>CAVXHH010000014.1:0-28922 GCA_963761405.1 uncultured Acidobacteriaceae bacterium | reverse complement strand
ACTCGACTGAGCTCGGCGAGGTTTACCTCTATGCCAGGCCGGGAGCAAAGCGGTTCGAGAAACACGGTCTCCCAGCCTGGCGCCCAACCGAGTCCGCCGAGCGGATTGGCTTCTGTCCTTGGCTGGGAATCATGGCCCAGCGGCACGACAGCGCGAAAAAGGGGTATCTTGAACAAGTTCGATTCACGCACTTTCGGAGGATCTGCTCATGGGGCACAGATATGCCAACATCCTTGAAACCGTCGGGAACACACCGGTGGTCAAAATCAATAGGCTCGCGCCCGCCGGTGTAAACCTGTACGTCAAGATCGAGGCTTTCAATCCGCTGGGTTCGGTCAAGGATCGCCTGGCACTGGGCGTGATTGAAGATGCGGAGAAAACAGGAAAACTCAAGCCCGGGCAGACGGTCGTGGAAGCGACCAGCGGGAATACCGGCATCGGTCTGGCCATGGTGTGCGCGCAAAAAGGGTATCCCCTCGTGCTCACCATGGCGGAAACCTTCAGCGTGGAACGGCGCAAGCTGATGCGGTTTCTGGGCGCAAAGGTGGTGCTTACCCCGGCGGCCGGTCGAGGTCTGGGTATGGTGGCCAAAGCCATCGAACTGGCGGAAACGCATGGTTGGTTTCTTACCCGGCAGTTCGAGAATGAAGCCAACGCCGACATGCACTCGCGCACGACGGCGAAAGAGATTCTGGACGACTTTCAAGGTGAGCCGCTGGACTATTGGGTGACCGGCTTCGGCACCGGCGGTACGCTGAAAGGCGTCGCGCGGGTGCTCGCCAAGGAGCGGCCGCAGACGAAGATTGTTGTCTGCGAACCCGCAGATGCGGCGATGCTTTCGAGCGGGATTCCACAGGAACGAAAGCCGGACGGATCGGCAGTGGCGAGCCACCCAGCGTGGCATCCTCACCCGCAGCAAGGCTGGAGTCCGGATTTTATCGCCAAGCTGGCGGGGGATGCCGTGGATATGAAGGTCATCAGCCAGATCCTGACGATCCCGAATGCCGAGGCTATGCAGAAGAGCAAGGATCTGGCACGCAAGGAAGGCATTTTTGTCGGCATCAGCTCAGGCGCTACCTTCGCCGGCGCACTGACAGTGTGTGCCGAGGCACCGAAGGGCTCGACCATTCTGTGCATGCTGCCGGACACGGGCGAGCGGTACCTGAGCACTCCCCTGTTTGCCGACGTTGCGGTCGACATGAACGCGGAAGAACTGGAGATTGCCCACTCCACTCCCAGCAGTTGGCTGCAGCCTGCTTGAGGAGACGGTGTTGAGCGAACAGACGCAGCGAAGCGGTTCGAGAAACAGATTCGAGTTCGAGGAAAAAGGAGAAACCGCATACCTCGAATTTGAACTGGATAGCGCCGGATGGATGACCCTGTGGCACACCGAGGTTCCTGAAGGCCTGCGCGGCCAGGGCGTTGCCGCCATGCTGGCCAAGACGGCACTGGAATACGCGCGCGACCATCAACTGAAAGTGGACGTGGTGTGCCCGTCGGTGGCGAACTATCTTTCGAAGAACCCGGAGTTCCAGCAGCTCGTCGGGCGCTGACGCGAAACTACCAAAGACGGCGAACGCCGAACGCATCAAGTTTCGCGTCGGTGCTGAGCACAGGGATGTCGTACGCGAGCGCCTGGGCGGCGATCATGCGATCGAATGGGTCTCCATGAGCCACAGTAAGACGCCCTGCACGGAGAGCCACTTCTGCATCGATGGGAACGAGCGTGTAGCCAGACGCCTCTATCGATGCAAGGAATTCCTGTTCGAATGCCCAAGCATCAGGAAGTTTGCCTAAGCGAACCTTGGTAGCAATCTCCCACGCCGACGCTGCGGAGACAAGAATTTCATTGCATTCATCTGCAATGACTGCCGTTGCTTTACGGCTAAGCGCCGCGGGCGTGATCTTAGCCCACAGCAACGTGTGGGTGTCGAGTAAGACTCTCAATCGCCTTCTCCGCTCTCCTCGGGTGACATGTCCTGCCAGAAAGCGTCGGTTAAGACAAATGACGGATTTTCGAAACGACCTCCCAGACGCTGCTTCTTCACAGGCTGGATCGCTTCCAGCTTGGCGACCGGTGTCTTGTCACGGCCGGAGGTGATGATGACCGTCTCCCCTGCCTGGGCCTTCTTCAGAAGTTCGGATAAGTTTGTCTTGGCTTCGAAAATTGTTGCGGCAATCATAGCTAAGATACCTTAGCTAATATAGCATGGTGGGCTAAGGAATGACCAGGTATTGCTCCAGTTTCCCGTCGGCCATTTCGTAGGTTGTGACCTTGAGCGACCGCTCCTGAAAGGCGACGTTGAAGACGCGAAAGGTCATGCCGCCGCGCCCCTCCTGGGTGATTTGCCGGAAGCTGAGCGGCGGCCCCAGGGGCTTTAGGCTGGCGGCGAAGTCCTCCAGCGCCTGCTGGCTGAAGTATGCGTTGCAAAAGGGAGTGAACAGCTTACGGTCGATGTGGCCGTCGGCCAGGCCGTTGAAGATGGCCAGGGCCCGGGCCTCCTGTGGTGTAGGGGAGGCGGCGGGCACGCCCAGGAGAATCGGCTCAATCCGCTGAGTAATGAGGCTTGCGGCCTGGGTGGCCATCTCATTCGTGAGCACCACAATCCCCGCACGGTCGTCGGGATAGACGGTGTTTTCCGAGACAAAGCCCGAGACTTCTCCACCATGCTGAATGAAGGCATGGCCATCGCGTTTACCCAGGAAAACTCCCAGGCCGTATCCGCTGCTCGCGCCGCCCTTGAGCAGAACCGGGGTAAAGAAGTCGGTATAGGAGGAGGAACCGAGCAGCGAGCGGTTGATGAGGCTGATGTCCCAAAGAGCCAGGTCGTGAGCCGGCATGGCCAGTTCTCCTGCAGCGAACATCCAGCCCGCACCCTCCTGCGGGGAGGGCCGGGGCGGTCCTAAAGCGTAGCGTTCGTAGCCGGTAGGATCGGTGGCCGGTAAACGGCTGGCGTCGGAGTTGTAGACGTTGCCCATGCCGAGGGGCAAGAAGATCCGCTTCTCGAGCAGATCGATCAGGGGCATTCCGCTGACCTGCTCGACAATACGGCCGGCAATCACATAGTTGGTGTTGGAGTACTGCCACTGGGTGCCGGGATCGAAATCGAGCGGTTTCTTCCCCCACTCGTTAAGGATGCGCTGGGCGGTGGTGGGCACCATCATGGAAGTCATTACGTAGTCTTCGGGCCAGTAGTCCTGGTAGCCGGAGGTGTGCGAGAGCAGCATGCGCAGCGTGACTTCGTGAGCGCGGGTGAGATCGGGCAGGTATTTCGCGACCGGATCGTCGAGGGAGAGTTTTTTCTCTTGCGCCAGCATCAGGACCGCCGCAGCAGTGAACTGCTTGCTGATGGAGCCGATGGAGTATTGCATCTGCGGAGTCGCGTCGAGCGCCGGCGAGAGCCGTGCCTGGCCATAGGCTTGCAAATAGGCGATGCGGCCATCTTTCACGATGGCAATCGAAGCGCTGGGCACCTTGGTCGAAGCCAGAACCTGATTGGCGGCGGCATCGATCTTTGCTTTCAGCTCCTGCGACAGCGCTGGTGGCTCGGCGGACTGTGCCCCGGCTCGAGGAATACCACACAGGCCAGCGAACGGCAAGACAAGCGTGAGCAGCACGACAGCCGGGATGGTTGAAGAGGGCCAGTTTGCGCATAGTAATTTCGGCATGCTGGCTTTGATTGTAAGAGGAACGGGAGATGGAAACTCGGGAGCCGGCTGAATCGTCTGCTATGGTTGCGTCTCGCCGTTTTTCTGGTTTTCGAAATCGCGTCTAAAATGGCTCCGCACGGTAGAGATGGAGGATGAGCAATGCTTACGCGTAGAGAGTTTTCTCGATTGGCCGTAGCAGGGGCGGCGGCACAGGTGGTTTCTCCATTGTTGGCGCAGGCCGGCGGCGATCGCAAGATCGGCTACTGCATTATCGGGCTGGGCCGCATCTCCATGGGGCACTTCATGCCGGGAGCACTGGCCAGCAAGAACTCGCGCATCACCGGCATCGTGAGCGGCCATCGCGATAAGGCGCTGGCGCAGGCGGCCAAGTATGGAGTGCCGGAGAGCTCCATCTATACCTACGAGAACATGGACGAGATCAAGAACAACCCATCCATCGACGCAGTGTATGTGGCGCTGCCCAACAGCCTGCACGCGGAGTACACCATCCGCGCAGCCCGCGCGGGCAAGCACGTGTTGTGCGAGAAGCCAATGGCCACCACCGTGGCCGACTCACAAGCGATGATCAAGGCCTGCAAAGACGCAAACAAGAAGCTGATGATTGCTTACCGCTGCCACTACGAACCGACCAACCTGCGCGCCATACAGCTGATCCGCGAGGGCAAGCTGGGCAAGATCCAGGCCATTGAAAGCGCCAACGGCTTTCGAGAGAGGGCCGGCGAATGGCGGCTCGACCGCAAGCTGGCCGGGGGCGGTCCGCTGATGGATGTGGGTGTTTATTCGCTTAACGCCTGCCGCTATCTGACCGGCGAAGAGCCCATGGAGATCAGGGCCTTCTCGTCGACCATCGATCATGACGGGCGGTTCGATACGGTTGAGGAAAATGTTTCGTGGACGATGAAGTTTCCGTCCGGAGTGGTGGCCAGTTGCAATACCACCTACGGCGCCGATATGGACGGGTTCTACCGGGTCCATGGGACGCAAGGCTTTATGTACGTGGAGCCCGCGTTTGGCTACGAGGGCCTGCATCTGACCGCGCGGTACGCTGACCCGGCAGGCGGCAAGCCGATCGTTGTGGACGAACCAAACCCGAATCGAGACCCTTCGCAGTTCGTTACCGAGGCGGCTTATTTTTCCGACTGCATTCTGACGACAAAACGCCGAAGACGGCCGGCGAAGAGGGCTTGTTGGATATGCAGTATATGTCGAAGATCTATCAGTCCGCCGGTTTGCCTTCGCTGTAGAAGCTACAGCATTTTCGCAATTGGTGTAGAGCGAAGCCGTATTTCCTGTGGACGTTGGTGGAGCCACCGATCTGCATGCGAATTTCTTTGAGGAAAGTCGCACATAATTGTTCCCGGCCAGTGCTGCGTGGCAGGAAATACGGGGAAGCCGCCACCCTTTACGTGGTTTTCTCTCAAAGAAAACCACACCTCGCTGCTCTTACCAGACCAGAGTCATTGCGAAAATGCTTTAAAACGCTCCGCCGGCGATGGAGGGGATGACCAGGACTTCGTCGCCGTCTTTGAAAGCATATTCATCGTTGCCCAGGAAACGGATGTCTTCTTCATTCACATAAAAGTTGATGAAGCGCCGTACCTTTCCATCGCCGTCGCGCAGGTGAGGCTTGAGGGCCGGAAAGCTGGTCTCGATCTCGGTGATCAATTGCGGCAGGTTCTGCGCCGCGGACTGCATCTCCCGGGCGCCGTTGGTGTGTTTCTGAAAGGCATTCGGCAGCACTACTCTAACGGACATACACTTCCTCCGCCGCATGCGCGGCCTCGTGGTTCTTTGCTTCCCTCTGCTCAACCATGGCCTCAAAGTCAGCCATGCGCGGGCGAATCGCCTGCTGCTGTTCATACTTGCCCTGCAACGCGTCGAGGGTCTTTAGGCCGTTGCCGGTGATGGCAACCACTGTCAGGTCATCCGGAGCAATCCGGCCATGGGCATAGAGGCGGGCAGTGACGGCTGTGGTAACACCGCCCGCCGTCTCGGTAAACACGCCTTCGGTTTCGGCCAGTTCCTGAATCGCGGAAACAATCTCCACATCGGAAACATCTTCGGCCCAACCGTCACTTTCAAGGATGGTGCGAATGGCATACGGCCCATCCGCAGGGTTGCCGATGGCCAGCGAGCGGGCGATGGTATTGGGCCGCTGCGGCTCGTGGTGGGCCAGGCCATTCTTGACCGCGTGGGCGATGGGAGAGCAGCCGGTGGCCTGCGCGCCAAAAAAGCGGACTGGCTTGTCCTCTACCAGGCCGAGCTCAATCAGCTCCTTAAACGCCTTGCGGATCTTGCAGATGAGCGCGCCGCCGGCCATGGGACACACTACGTTGTCGGGCAGACGCCATCCCAGTTGCTCGGCGATCTCGTAGCCCACGGTCTTCGAGCCTTCGGCGTAGTAGGGGCGCAGATTGACGTTTACAAAACCCCAGTTGTAACGCTCTGCGATTTGCGTGGACAGCCGGTTCACCTGGTCATAATTACCCTCAATCCGCACCAGGTTGGCGCCATAGACCTGGGTGTTGAGGATCTTGGCTGCCTCCAAATCGTTGGGCACGAGGATGTAGGTCTTGAGCCCGAGGCGGGCGGCGTGGGCGGCCACGGCGTTGGCGAGGTTCCCGGTCGAGGAGCAGCCGACGGTATCGAAGCCGAAGATCTTCGCCGAGGCGAGGGCGACGGAGACCACACGATCTTTGAAGCTGAGCGTAGGCAGGCAGACGGCATCGTTCTTGATGTAGAGATTGTTCGCGCCGATGCGCGCGGCCAGGCGAGGCGCGGCCATCAAGGGAGTCATGCCCGAGGGCGTGGCGGGCACATAGTCATCGGGAACCGGCAGCAGGGCCTGGTAACGCCACATGCTTAGCGGCCCCCGGGCGATGGCCTCGCGGGTAAATGTTCGTTTGGCCGCAGCCATGTCGTACGCTACTTCGAGCGACGAAAAACATTCATCGCAGCTGGAAAGCGGCTTGTTGGGAAAGCGCTTGCCACACTCTCTACAGCGCAACTCGTATGAAAATGCCATCATGCCCTCATTTTGAGAGCAGCGGATACACGGGCACTACGTGACGAACTCTACACTTCGGTACTGCATGGAATTAGCGAGATGCGCGTACAGCTATGCACCCCGAATCTCATGTTCCCCAATTCTTTTCAGAACCTAGGAGAGAGTTGACACCATACTCCTGGTTTGCCCAGGCAGGTTGTCGTGGCGTCACAGGGCCCGTCCCTCAGCCACTCTTCATGAAATTCAGGCTCGCTCACAAGGAGCAAACTTGAATACTCTGTTTCTAGCATAGTCGCCAGGGGATCGCAAGGGTTGAGGGGGAGCGGCGCGAAACGCCGGTGCGGCCATCGGTTTTGGGAGTGCCGGCGGCAACGCTCAAAACCGCAGCCAACAAGCGCAGCGGGAAGTGCATCTCATTGGTAACATTAGAATAGGAATATTGAAGACCGAGCCTGCGGAGGGTCCGCCATCGAATCGGAAACTCCATGACAGACGCTAACCCACACTCTTCTCGCAACGCCTGGCGCGACCGGGTACAGGCGCTCAAAAATGTGCCGCCGGTGCTGGGCATCCTTTGGCAGTCTGGCCGCGCGGTAGTTACGTGGGGAATTGTTCTACGGATCATCGTGGCGGCGCTGCCCTCGGGGATTGCCATTGTGGCCGCCTGGATTCTCTACGGCGTGCAGCTGGTTTTTAGCCACAAGGGGCTTCGGCCGCACTTCTGGTGGATGGTCGGCCTGGAAGCCGTGCTGAATGTAACCGCCGGCCTCATATCGCGGGCAGTCGACTACAGCGACAGCCTGCTGGCAGATCGCTACACACACCACGTGAGCGTGCGGGTCATGCGACAGGCGGCGCGACTCGACCTGACGACGTACGAGGACCCCGTCTTCTACGATCGGCTGGAACGCGCCCGGGTACAGGCCACCGACCGGCTGGCAATGATCCAGCAAATGGGCCGCCTCATGCAGCAGACCCTGACCACGCTGATCTGGACCGGCATCCTGCTGTACTACTCGCCATGGCTGGTGCTGCTGCTGGCATTCGGTGTCTTGCCGACCTTTCTTGGGGAGACGCACTTCGCGTTTCTCGGCTACGCGAAGAACTTCCGCCAGACCCCGGCCAAGCGGCAGATGGATTATCTGCGGCAGGTGGCGGGCAGCCGTGAAGGGGCCAAAGAGCTCAAGCTGTTCAACCTGAGCGACTACCTGACCAATCGCTTCACGCAAGCTATCGCTGAGAGATTTATGAAGAGAATGTCGCGCTCTCGCGCAAGAAGCTGATAGCGGGCGGCGTGCTGGGCATTATCGCGACGCTCGGCTACTACGGAGCCTACGTCTATGTGATCTGGCGCGCGGTGTACGGGCGCATTTCAACATCGGCACCTTCGCCTTGCTGACGAACTGCGATCATGCAGGCAGTCGAAACCTGCAGCAGGTGTTTTCGACCGCGTCGGGCATTGCCGACCAGGCGCTCTTCCTCACCGACCTGATCGCGTTCTTCGAGATGAAGCCGACGGTGCAGTCGAATCCGGATGGCGCCTTGCATACCCCGGCCCGTTCGCCGCGGCTTTGAGTTTCGCAACGTTTCGCTTTACGTATCCGGGCACGAACGCGGCGAGTGCTGAGCAACTTCAACTTTACCCTCGAGCCCGGGGAACGCATCGCTTTGATCGGCGAGAACGGCCAGGGCAAGACGACCGTCGTCAAGCTGATTACCCGGCTCTACGACCCAACCGAGGGACAGATTCTGCTCGACGGCGTCGACCTGCGCGAATATGAGCTGGAAGACCTGCACAACGAAATCGGAGTCATCTTTCAGGACTTCATGCGCTACGAGATGACGGCGCGGGAAAATATCAGCGTCGGGACGCGTGGAGAGCTCAATACTCGCAGAAAGAGATTGAGTCGGCGGCGGACAAGAGCCTGGCAGACAGCGTGGTCGCCAAGCTGCCCGGAGGCTACGACCAGATGCTGGGGCGCCGTTTTGAAGGCGGCGTGGAGCTTTCCGGCGGAGAATGGCAGAAGATCGCGCTGGCTCGCGCTTATCTGCGCGACGCGCAGTTGCTGATCCTGGACGAACCGACCGCTGCGCTGGATGCGCGCAGCGAACTGGAAGTCTTTGAACGCTTTGCCGAACTGACCACGGCAAGATGGCGCTGCTGATCTCGCATCGATTTTCAACCGTGCGCATGGCAGACCGCATCGTAGTGCTGGAGGGCGGAAAGCTGGTGGAAGAAGGAACCCATCCAGCAACTGATGGCGCTCGGCGGCCGCTACGCAGGCATGTTTGAGATGCAGGCCGCGAGCTACCGCTGACGGCTAAAGCACTTTCGCAATTACTGTGGTGTGGCAAGAGCAGCGAGGTGTGGTTTTCTTTGAGAGAAAACCACGTAAAGGTTCGTAGCTTCGGGATAAATCAATTGCGAAAATGCTGTACGCACTGAAACGCAGCAGAGAGAAACCCATGACGGACACCGTAACGAATTCGGGCCACGCCACCAGCGACCGCGCCGGGGAACCATTATTTTCTGCCGAGGCCGTGCGGCGCTATGCCGACCACGTTGCCCCCAGCTGGCACGTGGCGCATAAACCGGAGGGTACCGGTAGTTTTGCGCGGCGCATCCATGCCACCGGCGAGTCGCTCAACCAACTGTACGTGATACTCGACGCCAGGCCGCAGCCGACGTACCTGCCGGGGGAGGTGCTGGATCCGCTGCTGGAGTTAAGGCAGAACCCCCGGCTGTTGCGCGCAGTGGTGAACGAAACCTATACCGTTCGCAAGAAACTCGGCCGTTTACCCCGGGTGGTGCGGGCGCAGGAGAATGACGAGCCGCGCATCGTAACCGTGGCGGATGCTTATCTGCAATCGATGGGCTCGGTCTATAACGCAGACGCGCTGAAGATTTTTATCGACCAGGTACAGAAGTACGACGCACTGGAGTTGGATGAGCTTTGGGCGCTGGCGACGGTGCTCAAATTCCTGCTTCTGGAAGAGGTGATCGTACAGGCGAACGGTGTGATCCAGGATCCGGATGCGCACACCGAGGCCGGCGCTGAACTGCTCAAGGCGCGTATGAGAAGTTTGCGCGACGTGGGGTACGCGGACTGGTTCAGCATGATTGAACCGCTGGTCATCTACGACACAGTTCTGCAGCAGGACCCTGCGAACGCTTACAAATTTATGGACTTCGACAGCCGGGAGGCCTACCGCAAACGGGTAGCCAAGATTGCCGGCTATTCCGATTGCTCGGAATTGGAAGTTGCGCAGGCCGCGCTCGACCTGGCGCTCGAATCCAAAGAGAAGCAGCGGGTGGAAGATCCGCGCCTGCGTACCCGCCGCGCGCACATCGGCTACTACCTTATCGATCACGGCTTTCCGCTGCTGTCGTCGCGGGTCGGCTACCGCCCACGCTTCATCGACCGTCTCCGCCTGGGACTCTGGAACAACTCGGAAGACTTCTACATCGGCGGCATTCAGATCATCACCGTGGTGCTGATCGGGTTGATCCTCGCTCCACTGGCGCCTGCGTACCCGATCTTCGGCGGCCTCACCCTGGCATTTCTGCTGTTGCTGTTGCCGGCAACGCAGGGCGCGGTGGACCTGATAAACAACACTGTTACCTCGCTGTTCAAGGCCTATGCGCTGCCCAAGCTCGACTTCTCCAAGGGCGTACCGCAAGCATTCACCACCGTAGTGGCGGTGCCGACCCTGCTGTTGAAAGAGAAGCAGGTACGCGAACTGTTTGACGACCTGGAAGTGCGCTACCTCGCCAACCAGGACCCCAACATACACTTTGGCCTGCTCACGGATCTGCCCGACTCGGTGACGCGTCCGCGGCAGAACGACACCGATCCTCTGGTCGACCTGGCGGTTCAGTTGACCGACGAGTTGAACGAGCGCTACGCGTCGGCGGGTGCGGGCTCGTTTTTTCTGCTCCACCGCCATCGCGTCTTCAATGCACGCCAGGGCGTGTGGATGGGCTGGGAGCGCAAGCGGGGCAAGCTGCTCGACCTCAACAAGCTGCTCAAGGGGCAGTTCGATCCTTTCCCGGTGAAGGCGGGTAATCTTGATGCGCTCGCGCACGCAACCTACGTGATCACCCTCGACTCCGACACGCAACTGCCGCGGGGCACGGCGCACACCATGATCGGGGCCATGGCTCATCCGTTGAACCGGGCGGTCATCGATCCCGAACTGCGCATCGTAACCGAGGGATACGGCATTCTGCAGCCGCGGGTGGGCGTGAGCGTGCAATCGGCTTCGCGCTCGCGCCTGGCCTCGATTTACTCCGGACAGACGGGCTTCGACATCTACACCCGCGCCATCTCCGACGCCTACCAGGATCTTTTCGGAGAGGGCATCTTTACGGGCAAGGGCATTTACGAGATCAATGCGCTGCACGCGGTGCTCGATCGCCGGTTTCCGCGCAATTCCCTGCTGAGCCATGACCTTATCGAAGGCTCGTACGCGCGGGTCGGTCTGACGACAGACATTGAGGTCATCGACGATTACCCATCGCACTACAGTGCCTACACGCGCCGCAAACACCGCTGGCTGCGGGGCGACTGGCAGATCGCGCAATGGCTCTTCTCCAAGGTTCCGGATGAGTCCGGCAGGTATGTTCGCAACCCCATCGCCACCATCTCGCGCTGGAAGATCTTCGACAACCTTCGCCGATCACTGGTAGAGGTGTTTACGTTCGCGCTGCTGCTCGCCGGCTGGCTTGGACTGCCCGGGGGCGCACTTTACTGGACCGTCGTGACCCTGTTTCTGATGTTTGTGCCGACGCTGGTTCAGTTTGTTTTCAGCGTCGGGCGCGCCCATTTCACCAAGTTGCCGGGCGCCATGCGCGATGCGGTGAGCGGTTTTGGGCAGGGGACATTTATCAGCCTGCTGAACCTGGTCTATCTGCCGCACCAGACATTGCTTGCGCTCGACGCCATCATCCGCTCACTGGTGCGCAGCATGATCACCGGACAACGACTGCTGGAATGGGAGACGGCCGCGGAATCGGAATCGGCCAACCGCCGCACCCCCGTGGATCGCTACCTTGCACTGACGCCGCTGGTGGCGCTGGTGGCTGCGACACTGGTGTACCTGCATCGTCCCATGGCGCTGCTGATTGCGGCGCCCATTCTGATTCTGTGGGGCTTTGCGGGAGGGATCACCGCGTGGCTGAACAGCTCGCCGCAGCAAGTAAAGCCCAAACTGACCAGCGAAGAAGGTGCGTTCCTGCAGCAGCTGGCACTCAAGACCTGGCGCTTCTTTAACCAGTACGGAGGCGCGAGTCACAACTATCTGATCCCCGATAACGTTGAAGAGGCGGGACTGTTTGAGGCGGCGCGCGTCTCCCCCACCAACTTTGGACTGTTGCTCAATGCGCGGCAAGCGGCGAATACCTTTGGCTATCTCACCATTCCCGAATTCATTACCCTGAGCGAACACAGCCTGCGGACTTTCGACAAAATGGAGAAATATCGCGGGCATATTTACAACTGGTACGACACGCGTACCCTGGCGCCGATCCGCCCCATGACGATTTCTTCGGTCGATAGCGGCAACCTGGCGGCCTCCTTCTATACCCTTCGCAGCGGCTGCCGAAGCATGCTGCGTCAGCCGCTTCTGAACCCCATCACTGTTTGCCGGCATACGCGATCACTGGCAACTGCTCACGAGCCTGGCGGATGCACCTGTGACCCTGAAGGCACTGGCCCCGCCGGCTATCGCCGCGCATGCCGATGCATGGATAGCGTGGGCCATGGCGGCTGTCGACGCACCGGAATTTGCCGCGGCGCTTCCGGCCGATAGCGAAGCAGCGTGGTGGCTCGCGGAAACCCACCAGCGCGTACGCGCTTTGGTCATCCTGGTGCGCGATTACATGCCGTGGCTCCTTCCCCAGTTCGGGCCGTTGTTTGCTCTGCCTGAGTTGCAGAGTCTTACCCAGGTTGCGGCCGCCGTACAAGCGGGAAGCGCGAGCGGGTTTGCGGCAGATCTCGAAGGCCGCCTTGGCCGTGCCGGCACGGGTTTCGATGCTCCCCACGCGGCGTTGGCAGATGAGTTGCTCACGTTTCTGGCGCCGGCCCGGGAAAGCCTGAAAACACTGGCCAGAGAGTTGCACGACCTGGCGTCGGAGGCGATGCGCTTCGCCACCGAGATGGACTTCGGCTTCCTGATGGATCGTTCGCGCCTGCTGCTTTCGATAGGCTATGAAATCGAACGGGAACATTTGCACCAGGCCTGCTACGACCTGCTGTCGAGCGAAGCACGCATTGCCGCCTTCATCACCGTGGCCAAAGGAGAGGCCCCGCAGCAAAGCTGGTTTAAGCTGGGCCGCATTCACACCATGGCGTATGGCCATGCCGTGCTGATTTCGTGGACGGGCACGATGTTCGAGTACCTGATGCCGTCGATCTGGATGCGCAGTTACCCGGACACGCTGGTCTCGCGCACGCTCAGCGGTGTGGTCGCCATTCAGCGTGCCTATGGCCGGGAGCACGGGATTCCGTGGGGCATTTCAGAATCCGGTTGGGCGGGTGTCGACGACCATGGCCATTACCATTACCAGGCCTTTGGCATGCCCCCCATCGCGTTGAAGTGGGACGCAGTTGCCGGGCCCGTGGTCTCACCGTATTCGACATGTCTGGCGCTGGGCATCGATCCCGTGGAATCGATGCGCAACCTCAAACGGATGGCGAAGATGGGCTGGATGGGGGCCTTTGGCTTCTATGAGGCGGCGGATTACCAGGAATCCACCAAAACGCCGAAGCTGGTGCGCGAGTGGATGGCTCATCACCAGGGAATGGCGCTGCTGGCGATACTGAACCTGCTGCACGACAACATTGTGCAGGATTGGTTCCACGCGAATGCGCACCTGGAGGCAACGCAGTTACTGCTGCACGAGAAGCCGATCCACAGGGCAGCGCTCAAAGCCGAGTTTCAGGCAGCCCAGCCGCGCAAGAAAGCCAGCTAAAGCAGTTTTGTAATGGGGTGTGGTCTGATTGGGTTGAACGGGCGGGCCGCGGTGCTATTCGTCGCCATCGTTTTTGCCCAAAGCCTGCTGTACGCCGCGCACCAGCGCTTCGGGATTGAACTCCGCGCGGATGATCTCGTCGGGGCAAGCGCTGTCGATCGCGACCCGGTAATTGCATACGAATGCAACACGTTGGTTGGGAACGAGCTTCTTGATCTCATCGCAGAGTTCCTGGGCGCTCTGCACGCGGACATCGGACTCAACGTCGATCAACACCAGGTCGTAGCTGTTATCGCCAATCTGACCCAGTATCTGCTGCGAGAAGACCGTCGATTGCACTTCATACCCATGCATGCGGAGGATTTCGTCGCGCAGGACCATAATGTTTTCCCGGCTGCTGACGTGGAAAATCCGCGGCATTTCAGCGTGGTCCGGGGCGGTCTGTTGCATCAGCCGATGCTACCAGTACGGCATGGCACAACACCACAAGAGTATTTTGTTGCGCCGGCGGCGCTGGGAATGCGTGCGCGGTGCAGCAATTTGGGACGGCATGCGGGGTTGAGTCGCTCCCACTCTGATTTTCTCTGCAACATCAGAGCCGTCTACTTGAGCGCTTCCGCTTTGGCATCTGTGCTGTGCGGCAAACCCGGCACCAACATATCTTCCTTGCGGTAGATCAAGGTCGTGGCGTTGAGCGAGGCCAGTTCAAAGCCGTGCCCGTGGGTGATGGCGTCGGTGGGGCAGGCTTCTACGCAATATCCGCAAAAGATGCACCGGTTGTAGTCGATGTTGTAGACCTTGGCATAGCGCTCCGAACTGGAGATTCGCTGCTCCGCTGTGTTCTCCGCGGCTTCAATATATATGCAGTTGGCCGGGCAGGCAGCGGCACACAGAAAGCACGCAACGCACTTCTCCAGGCCATTTTCGTCCCGTTGAAGCACATGCGCGCCGCGGAAGCGATCTTGAAAGTGGGCTCCGCGGTTCGGCCCGGGCCCATCGGGGTAGTTTTCTACCTCGGTTGGCTGCAGCATCTCGCGAAAGGTGATGCTCATCCCTTTGGCCACGCCCGCTATATTTCGCACGATGGACATAGGACGAGTATACGACGGCCTCCGTCCAGCTAGGATTTCAGCTAAAGCGTTCCCGCAGGACGACCAAAAAAATCCAGGACCTCTTCTGATGCCGGAGTTTCCCGGCCAGATCAAGACGCCCCCCACGCAATCCGACCTGACGGGAAAAATTGTCGGCAGATTCGCGATCGAAGCACGCCTCGGCGCGGGAGGGATGGGAGAGGGGAAGCGCATATGGTTCCCGCGGGGTCAGGTGCGCAATTTGAACGAGAGGGCAATCCAGAGGATGCCGCAGAACAGTTCGAAGGCAGAGAGCGCCTGGGTTGTGGTTCGCGCAGGCTGGTGGAAATGGGCTAGAAAGATGGCGCCGATACACAGCGAAACCAACGCGGCCAAGCTCAGCAGGAGCATGTTGAGACGCTCCTGGCGCAACTTGACGGCCAGCGCCGCCTGAAAGCAGCTGTTGCCGGTTGCGTGGAGACCCGCCAAAAAAGCAAGGGACCTGGAAGTCATGGTCAGAGAAAACCCGATGAAAGCGCCCAACAACACAGCAGCGCAGCACTCGCACAGCAGCAGCCGCCAGATATGCAGACGATGCTCGAAAGCAAATCCAGTGCCTACGCCCAGCAGAAGCGCGTTCCCCAACACGAACGACCCTAACAGCAGGCTCAGATAGACGAGGGTCACCGGGTCGAAGAAGAAAACTCCGAGGAAGATGCTGGCAAAAAAGAGTACGACGGCGAAGATGATCGCCAGGCCGCCTCGCACTGCAAACATCCACCAAAACAGCCTCAGGTCCCGTCCCGGTTCTTCGATTGCGCGATCATTCGCCATCGTCTGATCCTGCTACCACGAAGATTTCCGCCCGGCTTCAGAACGAATCATACGTCAGCGGAAAAGGCTTCATGGAGTGGCTTTGCAGGCCCTCTTTCCGCCTGGGGTATCATTTGTTGCGGCCGCTGCGGCGGTTGTAACGCTACTGCCCCTTTGCCATCTATGCGTCTGCAATCTTACGAAGCTTTCGATCTATCGTGTGGAGTCGCCCGCCCTCAGGAGCAATATTGATGTTCGCAGAACGCCCCACCCGGAAGAGGTTCTTCCTGGCATTTGCGCTTTTCGTTCTCAGTGCCATCTCTTTTCTCGACCGCACCAACATCTCCATCGCCGGCCTCCAGATCAGCAAGGAATATGGGCTGGGGAACCAGCGATTGGGATGGATCTTCAGCGCCTTTCTGATTGGCTACGCGGGGTTTCAGGTTCCCGCCGGTTGGCTGGCCTCGCGTTACGGGCCACGGCTGGTGATTACGCTGGGCGTGGTGTGGTGGGGCGTTGCCACCGCCTTGACCACGATGATTCCTCCTGGCGTTTCCCAGGCGGTGCTGCTGCTGATTGGCATTCGGTTTCTGCTCGGCGCCGGCGAAGCGGTGATTTATCCGGCGGCGAACCAGTTCGTCGCTCGTTGGGTGCCGGTCAAGGAACGGGGCTTCGTGAACGGGCTCATCTTCGCCGGCGTCGGCGCAGGCAGCGGGCTGACTCCGCCGCTGCTCGCCTGGTTCATCCTGCATCACGGCTGGCGCTCTGCCTTCTGGTTCAGCGCGGTCATCGGTGTGATCGCGGGAGGAGCCTGGTGGTGGTTTGCGCGCGACACCCCCGAAGAAGATCCTAAAGTCTCACCCTCGGAGCTGCACCTCATCCGCGAAGGCATCGCCGGCGAAGCGTCCAGCGGAGAGGCGAGCGATGCGCCGGCGGCGATCTCCTGGTCGGCGATCCTGACCCGGCGAGACTTGCCCGCACTGATCCTCAGCTATTTCGGCTTTGGCTATACGGCGTGGATATTTTTCAGCTGGTTCTTCCTCTACATGTCTCAGGTGCGCGGCTTCAATCTCAAGGCCAGCGCGCTGTACTCCACCCTTCCCTTCCTCTCGATGACGATTGGCTGTCTTGGGGGCGGAGCCCTGAGCGACCGGCTTACGCGCACCCACGGCCTACGCGTTGGGCGTTGTGGCCTGGCTGCGGTGGCGTATCTGTTTACGGCCGTCTTCCTGGTGCTTGGCTCGCGGGTGTCGAGCCCTCAGCTGGCAGGCGTGATTCTCGCCGGGGGTGCAGGCGCGTTGTACGTCTCGCAAAGCTCCTTCTGGTCAGTCTCCGCCGACATCGCCGGGCGCAGTTCCGGAGTCTTCTCCAGCATGGTGAACATGGGGGCCCAGATTGGGGGCGCGGTCACGGCCTCGCTCACTCCCTGGGTTGCGCAACGCTACGGTTGGACAATGTCGTTCGGTATCGCCGCGGCGCTCGCGGTGCTTGGCGCGGGACTATGGATGACGGTGCATCCGGAGCGTCCCCTGATCGCGCCTTCCGGAGAGAAAGTGTAGCGACAGAATTCAAGGAGGAAAGGTAACGATGTCAGACTTTCTTAAATCGAAATTCAATCGCCGCGGCGTTCTTAAGTCTTCGATGGCCGCCGCGGCCGGTGGGCTCCTGAGCCGGTATAGCCTGGAAAAGGCGGCTGCCGAGGCAGAACCGGCGGTCAAGAACGTCAATGCGCATTCGAGCCCCTCGACGCTGAAGATCACCGACATGCGTTATGCGATCATCGTCAAGCCCGGGCCGAGCCCATGCCCGATCATTCGCATCGATACCAACCAGGGCGTCTACGGTTTGGGCGAGGTGCGGGATGTCGGCGGCTATCAATACGCGATGGTGCTCAAGAACCGGATCGTGGGCGAGAATCCTTTGCAAATCGATTTTCTGTTTCAGAAGATCCAGCAATTTGGCGGCATCTCACGCCAGGCGGGCGGTGTGTGTGCAATCGAGATGGCGCTGTGGGACATCGCGGGCAAAGTCTACAATTGTCCGGTTTACCAAATGCTTGGCGGGCAATGGCGGGATAAGATTCGCATCTACGCCGATACGACCGAGTCGGAAGACCCAGCGGAGTACGGCAGGCGTGCCAAAGAGCGCAAGGCGATGGGCCTTACGTGGATGAAGATGGACCTGGGCATCAACGTGCTTGACGGGATGCCGGGCACGGTGATGGAGCCGGCGGGGCAGAGCAAGTGGGAACTGCACAATCAGCCGCACCCGTTTATGGCCACGGAAGTCAGTGACAAGGGGATTGACCGGCTTTGCGAATACGTGGCGGCGGTGCGGGACAACATCGGCTATGACATGCCTTTGTCGATGGACCACCTGGGCCACATCGGTGTAAAGTCTGTGATTCGTCTGGGCAAAGCCTATGAAAAGTTCAACCTGGAATGGATCGAAGATGTAATTCCTTGGTACTACACCGATCTGCTGAAAGAGATCACAGACGCCAGCCCCACGCCGACGCTTACCGGCGAGGACATTTACGAAATCGCCGACTTCGAGAAACTCTGCAGCATGCACGCAGTGGATAAGATCCATCCGGATCTTGCGACCTCCGGCGGTATTTTGCGGACGCACAAGATCGGCGACATGGCCTTCGGCTATGGCGTGCCGATGGCGATGCACTTTGCGGGCACACCGGTAAGTTGCATGGCGAATGTGCACTGCGCGGCCGGAACACGCAACTTTCTGGCGCTGGAGAATCATTCCCTCGATGTGCCGTGGTGGCAGGACCTGGTCGATGGACCGGAGAAGCCCATGATCCACGAGGGATATATCAAAGTTCCGGATACACCCGGTTTGGGTGTCACGCTGAACGACGAGGTGTGCAAGCAACACCTGAAGCCGGGCACGGGGTATTTCGAGCCGACACCGATGTGGGACGACGTGCAGTCGATCGACGACGCCATATTCAGTTAAAGCATTTTCGCAATTACTGTGGTCTGGTAAGACCAGCGAGGTGTGGTTTTCCTTGAGAGAAAACCACGTAAAGGCCAGTGGCTTCCTTCTACGCCAATTGCGAAAACGCTCTAGCAATCGACGCCGCACAAGAAACTGTCACGGATACCAAAGAGCGCGCTGCCGCAAGGCATCGCGCTCTTTTTCCTTGGCCGAGGAAAGTTTGGAACGGTTGCTTATTCGTCGGTTACGCAGCCGAGGGCGGCGCTCTTCACAGAGCGAATGTATTTAGCCAGAGTGCCCCGCTCTGCCTTGTAGGGCGGCATGCGCCACGCCTTGCGGCGGGTCGCCAGCTCCGCATCCGACACTGCAACCGAGAGCTCGTTGCCCTGGGCGTCGATGGTGATCACGTCCCCTGTTTGCACGAGTGCAATCGGGCCACCCTCCTGCGCTTCCGGCGTAACATGGCCGACGATAAAGCCGTGCGAGCCTCCGGAAAAGCGCCCGTCTGTAAGCAACGCCACGTCCTTGCCCAGACCGGCGCCCATGATGGCTGAAGTGGGCGTAAGCATCTCCGGCATGCCGGGGCCGCCTTTGGGACCCTCATAGCGAATCACCAGCACCTGGCCTTTAACGATCTTGCCATCCTCCAGAGCCTTCAACATCAATTCTTCCGAATCAAAGACATTCGCCGGACCAGAAAACCTGAGGCCTTCCTTGCCCGTGATCTTCGCGACCGCCCCCTCAGGCGCCAAATTGCCTTTGAGGATCTGCAGATGGCTGGTCGCCTTGATAGGATTCGAAACCGGCCGCACGATTTGCTGGCCGGCACGAAGGCCGGGAAGATCTTTCACATTCTCCCGGAGCGTCTTGCCGGTCACCGTGAGGCAGTCGCCATGCAGTAGCCCCTCTTCGAGAAGCATCTTATGCACCGCGGGCAGGCCGCCGACGGATTGCAGATCTTCCATCACATAGGAGCCACTGGGTTTGAAATCCGCCAGCAAAGGAGTTTTGTTGCTGATGGTTTGGAAATCATCGATGGTGAGAGGAACGTTCACCGACCGCGCCATGGCAATCAAATGCAGCACGGCGTTGGTGGAACCGCCGAGGGCGGTGACCACGACCATGGCATTTTCAAACGCTTCACGGGTCATGATGTCGCGCGGTTTCAAATCGAGCTCAAGCAAGTTGCGCATGGCGGCGCCGGCACGAAAACACTCGTCCAGCTTGAGCGGGTCTTCGGCCGGCGTGGAAGAACTGTAGGGCAAGCTCATGCCCAGCGTCTCAATCGCAGATGCCATGGTGTTCGCGGTATACATGCCGCCACACGCGCCTGCACCAGGACATGCATGGCGCACGATTCCCTGCCGCTGCTCTTCAGTAATGGCATGCGTGATGAATTGACCGTAGCTCTGAAAGGCGGAAATGACGTCCAGCTTGGGGCCATCCTTGGTCTCATGACCAGCACGAATCGTGCCGCCGTATACCATCAGGCTGGGCCGGTTGAGCCTGCCCATTGCGATCAGGCATCCGGGCATGTTTTTATCGCAACCAGGAATGGAGACATTGGCGTCGTACCATTGGGCGCCCATCACGGTCTCGATCGAGTCGGCGATCAGGTCGCGCGATTGCAGAGAGTAGCTCATGCCGTCGGTGCCCATCGAGATTCCGTCGCTCACACCGATGGTGTTGAAGCGCAAACCGACCATACCGGCGGCGATAACACCTTCTTTCACCTTTTCGGCGAGATCGAGAAGATGCATATTGCAGGGGTTGCCTTCGTACCACACACTGGCGATGCCGACCTGCGGTTTTGCCATATCCGGCTCGCGCAGGCCAGTCGCGTAGAGCATCGCCTGGGACGCCCCTTGCGCCTTGGGCTGTGTGATCTGGGAGCTGTACTTATTTAACGCTTTGGTCATAAACACCAGTGTATCGTTTGTCTTTTTGGCGCGGCGACACCCGTGCCTTCGGGCGTCTGAGGGTCATGCGCGTGCCCTCTATGCGGCAGACTTCGATGCGGCCCAGCTTCGATGCAGTTTGGGCATGAGGCCGCGGGCGTCAAAGAAGGTCGTCTAGAATGCGCGAAGAGGCGTAATGTCGAAATCACGCAGAGAATTCCTGACGAATAGCTCCCTTGGTCTCCTGACTCTTGCCATCACTTCCTGCGACCAGGCGGAGAAGCCGGCACCGCCGCCACCGGGAACGCCCCCGGCCTTCGCGACGGCGCCCCCGGTTGGGCCGGAAGTATCGCCCTTGGCCTTTGCGGAAGCGCAGAAGCTGGTCCAGGTGGAGCTGAATGAAGAGGAGCGCACACAGGCAGTTTCCAGCTGGCGCAGCGCCATGGCCCCGCTGTACGAGCGGCGGGTTGGCCCACGCAAGGTCGCTCTGGAAGCACCACTGGCGCCGTATTCGCACTGCGAAGCCGTGTTGCCCGGGCAGCATGCGGGCCCGGAGCGCAACCTTTTCGTGCGCAGCAAAATAGATCCGGGCCCGCTGCCCGCCAGCGATGCAGACATTGCGTTCGCTCCCGTAACCCGGCTGTCACGCTGGATTGAAACCCGCAAGCTCACCTCGGAGCGGCTTACCAACATTTATCTGCAACGCATCGAACGCTTCAATCCCACTCTGCTTTGCGTGATCACGCCGACCCGGGAGCTGGCGCTCGCGCAAGCGAAAAAGGCGGATGAAGAGATTGCCGCGGGACACTACCGGGGGCCGCTGCACGGCATTCCCTGGGGCGGTAAAGATCTGCTCGACACCGCCGGCATTCGAACCACCTATGGAGCTGAGCCTTTTAAGAACCGCGTCCCTACCGAGGACGCCGTGGTGGTGAAGCGCCTGCAACAGGCGGGCGCGGTGCTGGTGGCCAAGCTCAGCATGGGAGCGCTGGCGCTCAACGATGTATGGTTTGGCGGCCAGACAAAGAATCCCTGGCTGCCGGCTGAAGGCTCTTCGGGTTCGAGCGCAGGGCCGGGGTCGGCCACAGCCGCGGGGCTGGTCGGCTTTTCCATCGGCAGCGAGACCGGAGGCAGCATCGTGGGCCCCACGATGCGCTGTGGGCTGACCGGCCTGCGTCCGACCTACGGCAGGGTTCCGCGGACCGGGGCGATGACGCTCTGCTGGTCACTCGACAAACTGGGACCCATGACGCGCAGCGTCGAAGACGCCATGCTGGTGCTCGACGCCATCACCGGCCCCGATGCGGGCGATGTGTCGAGCGTGCCCAGCCAACTGGACTATGACGCAACCGCCAAGGTGGCTGGTCTGCGTGTTGGCTACTTTCCGCAGTGGCTGAAAGAAGCTCCGGCCACCGACGTGGACCGCGCGGCGCTGGAAACAGTGAAGAAGCTGGGCATGGTCCCGGTCGAAGTGTCGATCCCCGACTGGCCTTACGATTCGCTGAACCTGATCCTGTTTGCCGAAGCCGCCGCAGCATTTGAAGAGTTGACGCTCACGCACGGCGTGGACCAGCTAAAGATGCAGGTGCCCGACGCGTGGCCCAACTCCTTTCGCCAGGCGCGCTTTCTCTCCGCGGTGGACTTTGTACAAACAGATCGTTTTCGGCGCAAGGTCGCGATGGAAATGGCCCGCGTCTTTTCCCAGGTAGATCTGCTGCTGGTTCCGTCGCTGCGCGACGAGATGCTTACCATCACCAACAATACGGGCCATCCCTCGCTGACGCTGCGGGCAGGGTTTGTCGAAGTCTCGGAGGCACGCAGTGACTGGGCGCCCGATCCGGCGCACCCGCCGGCCAAGTTTTCTCCGCCCAAGCGTGTACCCCATGGCGTCACTCTCATTGGCAGGCTTTTCGATGAAGGAAGACTGGGGAGCGCAGGCCTGGCGTTGGAACGAAGCTTCAGTGTTGTGGATGAGCGGCCGCCGGGGTTTTAAGAAGGCATTGCTATTTGTTCCTTTCGCCTCCTCGAAATCCAGTAGAGTTCCCGGTAGAGGCGAAAATCGTGGAATCAGAGCAGGAGCTGCTGGCGGCGGCCTATGCGGCATTTAACCGGCGGGACATCGATGCTGTGCTCGCGCTGATGCAGCCTGACGTCGACTGGCCGAACGGTATGACCGGTGGCCGCGAGCATGGACACGATGCCGTGCGCGCATACTGGACCTACCAGTGGACCCAGGTGAACCCAATCGTGGAACCGGTTGGCATGCAAAGCAGCGGCATGGGGAAGACGGTAGTGGATGTTCGGCAGGTAGTTCGCGATTTGTCGGGCAACATTCTCGTCGATCAGATGGTGCAGCATGAGTATTTCATCCAAAATGGTCTCATTGCGCGCATGGACATCCACGGCCCGCACGCACCGTCAACCCAATAGCTGCGTTCACCCCGTCAAGGCGGACTCTTAAGAGGATTTTGCGATGAGTATCGAACTCGTGGACCGCGACGTTTTACTGGTGATCGATGTGCAGAACGACTTCTGTGACGGCGGAGCTCTTGCGGTGCCGGGCGGCCAGGAAGTAGTGCCGGTGATCCATCGCATTGCGGGGCGTTTTCGCCATGTGATTCTGACCCAGGATTGGCATCCGCGGGATCACCATTCGTTCGCGTCGAATCATCCTGGGCGCAAGCCGTTCGAGACGATGACGACTCCTTACGGCGAGCAAACTCTGTGGCCCGATCATTGCGTGCAAGGAAGCCTGGGCGCAGCCTTCCCCGCCCACCTGCAACTGGATAACGCGGAGCTGATTCTGCGCAAAGGTTTTCGCAACACCATCGACTCATACTCCGCCTTCACGGAAAACGACCACCTGACTCGTACCGGTCTCACCGGTTATCTGCGGGAGCGGGGCCTGGGACGTATTTTTCTCACCGGGCTGGCCTATGACTACTGCGTGCGTCACTCCGCAGTCGACAGCATGCGGGCGGGCTTTGAGACGTTCGTAGTGGAAGATGCCTGCAGGGCGATCGACATGAGAGATTCGGTGGCGGCCACCAACCATGCCTTCCGCGAAGCCGGCGTGCGGCGCATCAACAGCGCCATGCTGCTCGATCCAACTGCATGAAGCCCTCGGTCATCATCCTTGCGTTCAATTCGATCGACACACTCGGAGCGACGCTCGCGCAAGCGCAAGAACTTTCCGATGATCTGCATGTGGTCGACTCCTTCAGCACCGACGACACCGTCACGCTGAGCCGCCGTCACGGAGCCAATGTCGTACAGCATGTCTTCGAAAGTTATGGCGCGCAAAGAAACTGGGCCATCGACCATCTCGCACTGCGCTATCCGTGGCAACTGCACCTGGATGCCGACGAACGGCTCACCCCGGAACTGATCGCGTCGATTCGTAACCTGCCGGAGGCTCCTGCCCACTCGGGTTTTTTGATCGCCCGCCTGGTACAGTTTCTGGGCCGGCAATTGCGGCACGGAGGCATGTCACCGACCTGGCACATGCGGCTATTTCGCAATGGCGCCGGACGCTGCGAGGAGCGGCAATACGATCAGCACTTCTATCTGTCGCAGGGCTCGGCAGGACAACTGCAGGGCTACATGATCGACGACATCCGCATGTCGCTTTCTGAATGGACCACGCGGCATAACCGCTGGTCAGACGCGGAGGTGATGGAGCAGACCACGGCGATGGATACGGCCCACATCCAACCCCGGTTCTGGGGCAATCCCGTGGAGCGCAAGCGGTACCTGCGCGGACTCTACAACGGCGCGCCGCTCTTCGTTCGCCCCTATGCTCTTTTCTTCTACCGCTACTTCATTCGCCTGGGTTTGCTGGACGGACGTGAAGGATTCATCTTCTGGACTCTGCAAACTTTCTGGTTTCGCTTCCTGATCGATGCCAAGCTCTTCGAGCACGGAAAAAGCAAAAAGCATTAAAGCAATTGGTGTAGACCCCAAGCATTAATATTTACGTGGTTTTCTCTCAAAGAAAACCACACCTCGCCGCTCTTACCAGATCACAGTCATTGCGAAAATGCTCTAGAATGAAATGCGTCGCCAGTTGTTTGCGGAGGAACCCATGCTTCAAGTAACAGTCGTGCTCGGTGGCGCCCTGGTCGTGTTCCTTTCGTTAGTCCTTTGGGCAAACAGCGGCCGCTTCAAGAGCGAAAGCGATCACGAATAACGGGCGCCACCGCCCTACACTAGCGTCCGTAGCCCTTCTCATACCCGTGGACGTAGGCTTCGCGATAGATGTTCTTGTACTCGTCCCGTCCGATCTGCGGGTGCCCGTACTCCGGCGCATGTTTGTAGGCGCTATCGTGAGTAGGTCGAAAATTATGGCCGGTCTCACGATCGTGGCTTCCATCCGCTACCCCATCATGAAAGCCCCAATGGGCCGCGTAGTTTGGGGCGTTCTCCTGGTCGTGGTAAAAGGCACTGTACCCGGGCTCCCGCGGCGGCAATCCGCCCGACCCATATTGCGCCGATGCCATCGCGGCGCTTCCCCCAAGGATCGTGAACACCAGCGCCATGCGCAGACGGCCGGCGTGCAACTCTGCAATTTTTTTCATGGTCATTTCTCTCTCCTTAACCACTGCTAACAAGAGGAAACGCGGTTGCGGCGGGAAGGTTGCAGCGTCTTTTCGATCCGATTGGGGTTGGCCGGTATGGAATGGGTGATCTGGTGATCGAGGTGCAGCGGGGCTTTCAGCCCCTGAGGGGCAATTTCAAATCCAAAGAGAACCGTACCTCAGCGGCTAAAGCCGTAGGGCGCATAGGATATTTGCGGCACGACTGAAGTCGTGCCCTGGTACAAAACCGAGTTTTTTCCGCGGCCAGTAAAGCCGTGCTCTACCTGAAGAATGTGCGGCTGGGTGCTACGAAACGATGGGCAGTTTGATGGTGAATTCCGTGTTACCGGGAACCGACTCGAAATCGATTTTTCCGCCGAACTTGTCCACGACGATATGGCGGACGATGTCGAGTCCTAAACCAGTGCCCTGGCCGGTGGGCTTGGTGGTAAAGAAGGGCTCGAAAACGACCTTCCTGTTTTCCTCCGGTATGCCGGGACCTTCATCTTTGATTGCGATGCAGGCATTGTCGCCTTCTACCCAGGTGCGCACAGTGATGGTGCCCTTTTGTGGAGACGCGTCGATGGCATTGTCGAGCAGGTTCGTCCACACCTGGCTCAACCCGACGCCACAGGTGGAAAGCGACGGTAGAGTGGGCGCAAACACCTTTGCGACGGTCAGTTCCTTCTGGCGGAACTTGTGGCCCAAAATCACCAAGGTGCTCTGGATGCTGTCGTGGACATCGAGTTGATGGCGCTGCGGCTTATCTTCGTAGGCGTATTTCTTCACCGCCATGACCAGATCGGTCACACGGGAAACGCTTTCTTCGATGGTTCCGACGAGCTGCACACTGGAGATCAGCGCCTCGATCCAATTGAGCGGATCGGATAAAGTGTTGCCGGGAAACTCATGCTGCGCGCACTCGAGCGATTGGCCGTCGAAGCCGATGCCGCTCAGCGTGGCCGCCAGCTTCCAGGAATTTTCAATGCCGTGCGCTTCGAGCCACGACGCCAACTCGTCTTCCGCATCGGCCTGATCCATCGAGCTCATGGCAGCCGGCTTGTGGGGTTGCAGCGCTTGCTCCTGCAGAACGCGCAGGCAGTCTGCCTGGCCTGGAGTCATGACCTCCTGGCTGCACAGGCGCAAACTAATCAATTGCAGGCGGCTCAGATTCTCGCGCATTTGCGAGGCCGCGCGGCGCGCCGCAGCCCCGGGATTATTCAACTCGTGCATCAGTCCGGCGGCCATGGTGCCCAGCGAAATGAGCTTGAGGCGGTGCAGCTCCTGCGATTGAAAGACCTGCAGACGGCGGGCCATGTTTCCCAAAACGCCGATGCGCACTTTCGGGCAGGCAAACATCAAATTCCAGAAAAGCTCTTCGCGCAGATAAACAACCGCGCACGGCTGAAGCACGGTAATCACTACTTCGGAATCCTTGCCCATCAATAGAGCAACTTCGCCGAAGGTCTCGCCGGCAGAGAGGGTGCCAATCATGGTGAGGTCACCGCCCTCGTGGCGCTTTTGCAGGCGAAGCTCACCCGAGAGCAAAATCCAGAATCCGCGATGGGTCAAGGCGAGGTCGTAGAGGTTGGCGCCTGCTTCGGCATGGACCAACTCAACCGTGCCCAGGCAGCGAAGATCATCCAGCGAAACGCCGGCAAAGACCGGCACGTTGCCAAACTGCTCAGCGAGGCTGACTGCCTCGACCTGCTCGACCTTCATGCTTACTTGGACATCCGTCATTGCTTTTGTTGTTAAACCTCGCCGCCGGCCATGGCCCCTAAGCCGGCCATAGTGCTCTAGAAACTCGCCAGGTACTGGTGAATAAACTGCACCGAGATCGACCCTTCACCGACCGCGGACGCCACCCGCTTGACCGAACCATGGCGCACATCGCCGGCAACAAAAACCCCCGGCACGCTGGTCTCGAGCAGGTACGGATCGCGGGGCTGATTCCAGCTTCTGGCCATTTTCCCCTCTACCTTCAAATCGTTGCCCGAAAGCAAAAAGCCGTTGGCATCGCGCATGATCGAGTCCGGAAGCCAGTCTGTATTGGGCGCTGCCCCATAAAGATATAAAGGCCATTCGCCGGTACCGTTTCCTCGCCCCCGGGCCCACAAATCCGCAAGCAGGTAAGCCGGTCTTCCCCTAAAGCCTCAAGAACCTGACAAGACGCTCTCACCTCTATATTCGATGTGGCCGCAATCTGATCGATTAAATATTTCGACATGCTGTTTTTGAGGGACTCGGCCCTGACCAGCATCGTTACTTTGCGGGCGTACTTGGAGAAGTACATGGCTGCCTGGCCGGCCGAGTTTGCGCCCCCAATGATATACACGCTCTCGTTAAGGCAAGACTTGGCTTCGGTCATGGTCGCCCCGTAATAGACCCCAGCCCCGGTCAGGCGCTCCACCCCCGGGGTCGTGAGATAGCGATAGTAAACGCCGGTAGCGATCAGGCAAGCCCGACAGGATACATCCCGGCCATCGGCCAATTGCACAATGTTGTAGTTGTTTTCAGAGCGGATGCCGGTGGCTTTGTGGGTCATGAGCTCGGCCCCGAGCCGGGTGGCCTGGATCGGACCAGCTCCGCCAGCAGCTGCCCGCTCACTCCATCGGAAAGCCGAGGATGATTCTCAATTCTTGAGCTGGGACCGGCCTGTCCCCCTGGTGTCCCGTTATCGATCACGAGTGACTCGCGGCCCCTCCGAGGCACCGTAGACCGCCGCCGCCAGTCCTGCGGGGCCCGCCCCGATGATCACCAGGTCGTAGAACTCCCTGGTCTGCCTGGGTGCGCAAACCGATTTTATTGGCCAGTTCCATTTGGCCCGGTTGCACCAAGATAGGAGCCATCCCCAAAAAGGACCACCGGCAACTTGTGGTCATCTAACTTGAAACGGGTCAGCAGATCGACGCCTTCGGCGTTTTGCTCGGGGTCGAGCCAGACGTAAGGAACCCGGTTTCGCGAAAGGAAGTCCCGTACCTGGTGGTCGCTGCAGCCGTGTAGCGAGGCCCCATGCACCCGCAAGCCTCTCAAAGGGAGGTCGGTAGCCCGTCGCTTCCAGGTTTCCAGCAAGTCGTCCAGCACCGGGATAGAGGCGTTCTTCCGGCGGGTCCCATGGCTTGGTGAGGTAGTAGTTGATCTTGGCCGTGTTGATGGCCTGGATGGCCGCCTCGGTATCGGCGTACGCGGTGAGGAGCGCCCGCTTGGCGTCCGGGTAATACTCGCATGCGCCTTACCGAGAAACTCGACGCCCCGACATGCCGGGCATGCGCTGGTCGGAGACAAACAGCGCGACTGCGTCTCCCCGCTTCTTGCAGCTGGGTCACAGGTGTCGAGCGCAGCCTGGCCCGGATGCCAGCACGCTGGATGCGGTAATTCGCACCATATTGGCGGCGCAGATCCTGGACCACCATCTCCAGTACGCTCACGTCGTCGTCTACCGCGAGGATGACTGGCTTGCCCATGCTTCTTTAGTGTATTGCCTGCGCGCCCATTGCTCGTGCGGGCACCATATTCGCTACACACAAATCCAGTAACCACAGCAACTTGAGGCCGCTCCCCTGCCACTTTCGTGGGGTTTCATTTCCTGCCCGAGCCGCTAGGCTTGAGATCACCGGCACCTCATACTCTCCGCACCATTCGCGGAGGAGGAACGTAACAAAGGTGTCGCAAAACAAGACAGTTTAGAACGATACATGCCCGGCGGTCGATAGCGAGAGTATGCGCCCGGTTATCGGATTTCGGCAGACCCTTTTGCTGCCGGCAAGAGACGCGTCGCATGGCAGCGGCGCATCAAGAATCAGAAGGTTGCGAATAGGAAGCGACACGAGGCACAAGGCAGCACGATGAATAAAATTATTCTGGCTGACAATCAAGCAATCTTTCGCGCTGGCATTGCAAAGGTCCTGGCGAGCGAAGAAGACTTTCGCGTGGCCGCACAGTGTGCAGACCTGG
>CAVXHH010000013.1:0-1654348 GCA_963761405.1 uncultured Acidobacteriaceae bacterium | reverse complement strand
GATTGCTGATCCCACTCTTCTTCGTATCAATTGGACTTGCCAGCAATTTCCGCGCACTAGGTGGCCATTGGTTGCTGCTTGGCGTTATTTCTATCGTCGCAATTGTGAGCAAGCTTCTTGGCTGTGGAATCGCCGCATATGCACGCGGGATGGGTACCGTACGAAGTTTTCGGATCGGGTGCGGCATGGTGTCGCGTGGTGAAGTAGGTTTGATTGTCACCGCTATGGGAGCTAGTACAGGAATTTTCAAGCAACCTGAAGTAGCGGTAATGGTATCTGTCGTTTTGTTAACGACGTTGCTCACTCCATTGGCGTTGCGCGGCGCTTTCCAGTTGAAATGCGCGGAGGACGATGAAGACTCCTCAGATGGTTTCGGAGCTTCGAGTCAAGGCCGATCTTTTCCAGACACGGGCATCGGTCAGGCCGATCATGTGGATGTGTTGGCAGAGAATTCGAAAAGTTCGGCCTTGAACAGGAACGACCGAACATTACTCCGCGAATGCATACGGCTGAGCACTTGCATTTGCGGTCGGAGGTTGGATAAGTGAAGGGATTTCCGGGCCAAGTTGTCACGTTATAAATCGGGTTCGATAGTGAATGATTTGCGTTACAAACTCGGAACAATGCAAGGAAGCTGATCGATGAAGCTCAATGGTGTTGACGCAAGATGACAACCGCCGAGTCTCCACTCCTTCCCGGCACTCAACTCGATCATTATCAGCTCGAGGAGATTGTCGCGACTACCAGACGGGCTGTCGTGTTCCGCGCGATAGATACGCTAACTGGACAGCGAGTTGCCGTCAAAGTTCCCCACGCGGAGACTCAAAGCGATCCGATTCTCTCAGATCGGTTTCATCGTGAGGAGGAGATCGGGATCAAACTGGATCATCCAGGAATTATGAAAATCTACCCAAACTCCAACCGCAGCAGAGTTTATATGGTTATGGAGTGGCTGGATGGAAGACGCCTTGGACAGATACTGAAAGACGATCCGAAGCTTCCGGCGGCTCGGGCTGTGAAACTGGCTGTAGGCATCTGCAATGCGCTGGAATACGTTCACGCGAACGGCGTCGTCCATCGCGACCTTGGTCCCGACAAGATCATGGTTGATGTGGATGATAACGTAAAGCTCTTTGACTTCGGCTTTGCTGCGATCACCGGGGCGCGACGCCTTACGTTTGCGAATCTGTCTGCAAGCCTGGGTACGCCTGACTACATTTCTCCTGAGCAGGTCAGTGGCGCACGCGGGGATGCCCGCAGCGACATTTATTCAGCCGGAGTCATATTGTACGAAATGCTTACCGGCACCAAGCCATTCTCAGGAGCTAACGCATTCGCAATCATGAATGATCGACTTCTCCGAGATCCGGTCGCGCCCAGAACCGTGGATCCACAGATTTCTCCGGAAATGCAGACGATTATTCTTCACGCTTTGGAGCGAGAGCCTAGAAACAGATATGCTAGTGCCCGCGCATTGTCCCATGATCTTCGGCACCCTGAGCAGGTAGAGGTAAGCGAACCTCATGCAGTCCCTGATAAGGTGCAGCCCATTCGTAAGGACGATGGTAAGAAACCAAAGTCCAACCGGACATTGATTTACGTCGTTGTCGCGATAATCCCACTCTTGATCTTTGGTCTTTTGTTCTTGATGTCCCGAGGGCACTAAATTTTGTGGTAGCTGAGCGGCTCTGATGATAGCGGTCGCGCTGTAACCAAAGGGCAACCATGCTTGACCTTGAGTTTGCGGAGCTTTCGGATAGAGGCCTTGCCCGCGAGCACAACGAAGATTTCATCGGTCACGTGCTCCCGGCGACACCTTCGCAGGTCCAATCTCAAGGGTGGCTTTTCGCTATTGCGGATGGCGTAGGTGGACAGGACGCGGGTGAGGTGGCATCCCGGATCGCGATTGAGACCGTTATCGACGGTTTCCGCAGGATCCCTAAAGGCGTGATGCATGCTTCGCTTCTGCCCCGGCTTATTCAGGATGCTAATGTTGCAGTCTTTTCGGCAAGCCACAAACGACAGGCGCATGGTTCTCGAATGGCAACCACAATGGTAGCTTGCGCTCTAAGGTTTGACTCCGCAGTAATCTCCCACGTTGGGGATTCACGTTGCTATCTTTTTCGGAACAAGGCTGGAAAGACTCTTACTCACGATCACACGATGGCCCAGGAGCAGTTTCGCCTCGGCATACTATCCCAGGCGGAAGCGTCGGTGGGAGAGACAGGCACATTCTCACGCGCAGTTTGGGAAACGAACAATACGTTGCGGCGGACACGATCACCGTCAACGTAATCCCTGGAGATTTAATTCTTCTTTGCTCGGATGGTTTGCATTCCCAAGTCCCGGATGAAGTTATTTTGCGCTTGATGAATGCCTCCTCTGACCTAGACGCCATTGCCTTTACACTCGTTAGTGCTGCAAATGATGCAGGTGGTCATGATAATGTTAGCGTGCAAATCATTCGCGTTGGCTCGGTGGAACAAATGGGTCTCTATCGAGGTCGGCCGTATCGGCTGCTCTAAATGATCGCAACCGGAGAAGTCCATCCTGGCGACTTGCTGGATCACTACAAGATCGAGAAAGTCGTGGCAACGAGCGGCATGGCCACAGTATTCCGCGCCGTCGACACGCTTACCGGTGCGCCGGTTGCGATTAAAGTGCCACATCCCCAAATCGACAACGATGCCGCGTTGACTGATCGCTTCTTGCGTGAAGAGAGCATTGGAACCAAGCTGAATCATCCCGGCGTGATGAAGGTCTTCAGCAATCCCGCCCGTTCCCGAACCTATATGGTGATGGAATGGCTTGAAGGAAAACTCCTGCGGCAAATTCTCAACGAAGAGAAAACGTTATCGTCGGATCGCGCCGCAAGGTTGGCAGCAAGAATTGCCAGCGCCCTCGAATACATTCACGCGAATGGAATCGTCCATCGCGATTTGAAACCCGAAAACATTATGGTCGATGCGAACGACAATATTCGGTTGATCGACTTTGGTATCGCAAGTAATGCCGGTGCACGGCGGCTGACCTTCGCCAACCTTTCACAGAACCTGGGCACGCCCGACTACATATCTCCGGAACAAGTGCGTGGAAAACGCGGCGACGCTCGCAGCGACATCTACTCGCTCGGCGTCATGTTGTATGAAATGCTCACCGGAACTGTTCCTTTTTCAGGGCCAAATTTGTTAGCGGTGATGAACGACCGCTTGCTTAACGATCCACTCCCGCCGAGCAGTATCGATGCCAACATTACTCCGCAAATGGAAGAGATTGTCTATCGCGCGCTGGAACGGGAACCTAGGAACCGATACAAAAACGCTCGCGAGTTCGCACAGGAATTGTTGCACCAGGAAAGTGTGGGAGTATCAGACCGCGGGCGGAGCCGCGGTCTGGTGAAGGACCGCACCCGCTCGAAGAGCATATTGCTATATGCGCTGCTCGCAATGATTCCATTACTGGTCTTTGCTTTGCTTCTCTTGGTTTCACGCAGGCATTAACTCAACGGAGCGTGAAGTCCTCAGAATGAATGACGTACTCAGGATAAGCCTCGGCACCCACTCCCGGATATCCATTCCCCTCCGATCCCCAGTGTCATCCACCCGAAATCGAACCACAAGATTCAAGAGCCAATTGCCGCCGTAAAGTAACGGCAAGACGAAACCGAGGAGGGTAGCTACACCGATGAATTGAGCAAGGAGTTGCTCAGTCCGTGAGCTCGCACCGACGTGTGCAAATATTCCCAGCGCAAGTACTCCCCATAGTCCAGCCGCGCCATGAACGGAAATTGCTCCTCCAGGGTCATCCATTCCTAGTCGTAGCTCCAGAAACTCAGCGAGAAAAGGAACCATTACGCCGGCGACGAGTCCTGTAACAATAGCCGCTCCAGGGGAAAGGTAGATACACCCTGCGCTTCCCGCAACTAAGCCGCCCACCCAACCATTTGCACTGAGTGAAGCGTCAGGTTTGCCGTAACGAAACCTTGTTGTGCACACGGCGGCAAGGCATGCAGAATAGGCGCCGAGCATCGTGTTAATGACCACACGGACCAATTGCATTGGATCAATCTGATAGAAAAGCAGTGACCCCGCACAGTTCAGAGCAAGCCAGCCGACGAAAGCAAGAAGACATCCGAACGCGACAAGTACGATATTGTGTCCTGGAATCGCGGTGGTCGCGCCATCTTCAGCATACTTACCCTGCCGCGGCCCAAGAAGCCATACGATCGTCAGAGCAGAGAGTCCACCTACAACGTGAATCGTGCTACTCCCGCCGGCATCTACAAACTTCGCACCTAGACCCAGATCGACGTTGAGTCGCGAGAGCCAGCCTCCGCCCCACACCCAGTGGGAGAAAAGAGGAAATGCTATGGCAGCAAGCAGCGCACCTGACAGGCAAATAGGAGCCAATCTCCATCGACCTGTGCCACTACTGATCGGAATTATTCCGGCGAGACCGACGGCGAACATTTGGAAACAAAGTACCAAGGGCCCGGATGATCCGTCGAAATGAATTGCACGAGCGAAGATGGGGTCTGTACCGGCCCAATTCCAACGAATACTCTCAGTTCTAAATAAGAGTGCAGGCCCGTCAACCAAACCTGCTAAAGAAAATCCGACGGCTACAAATATTATTGCCGTTACTCCAAGAACACAGAGGGTACTAAGCATGGCGTGAGCTGAGCTTCGAGATCTGCCCAAGCCCTGATGAATCAAGGACAGCCCTGCGAATGTTAAGGGCATAAGGATCACGCAAATGAGGCAAATTACAAAGCTCATCGATTGCTCCTGTGGATCGCATTGTTCCCCAGAAACAATAAGCAGAGACCTAACAGTTCCACTGCAAATCCAGCGGTTACAAAGGCGACTCTCTCGGCAACACCCCCAAGCAAGACAAAGGTTGCCAGGATAATAAGCCAGCCTGAGAGGAGCAGAGAGCAACCAAGTATTCTCATCGGGATCTCCTCTGCTGTTTGCATGCGTAGTGGTAACTGGTGTCGAGGCGACTGCTTAGTTTGAAAATCGATTCTACAGCCATTCGGAAGCTAATTAGAAGCCTAGATCGCGTTTGGCAACGGCGTCGCTAGTCGAATCCTAATCGCCTTGAAGGTCACCCTTGCTAGGGCGATGATTCATCTGGACGCAACGGCCTGAGCATTTGCGATGAAGAAAAGGTCATTCTTCTTTGACGTTCAACGACGTTCGGGGGCGTCAGAATTCCAATGCGGGCCGTTCAACGGTTGGCCTGATTCCTCGGCACCGCGGATACCTTTAAAAAGCCTTTTTTCGGCGCATTTCATCCGCGGTCCGGCCGATCGCAAATCCAAGAACACCGCTGACCACAACGACAGCAACGTGCCATGTAATGACGTGAATCGCTTTTAAGTTGTGGCAATGCAGTTCGAGCATCCCGAGGCCGGTGAGCCCCGCAAGTGTGCCGGCCGCAACGCCTGCCATGCCCCAATCCATTACAAATCCACGGCGCAGAATATATGCCAATAGGATTCCCGTGGGAATCGATACGATCATTCCGGCGAGAAGGCAGGGAGTCCCTTCGGCAATGAATCCTCTGAAGTCATAGCCTTGAAAAACAATTGCGAACAACAAAGGAAGACCCACTGTCGCGAGCGCCAGAACTGGTGTGCCCAATTTAGAACCAGCAGCCGGGCGCATCTCGCGACTACAGGTGACAGAGGCAAGCCACGCGATTACAAGCAGCGTTGAAAAGATCAATGCACGCTGACCCTGGGTCAGAGCACTAACTCCGCTTAGGCCCAAAACTGTGCCCGCAACTGCGGCAAGGGCGATAAATAGAGAAAAGAATACTAGGGTGATTACCCACATTGGGGGCAAGGGCCGAACGGGGTGCAAATCATCCATCACCGCACGTTGTACGCGCTCGATCGTTCTTCGACCCGAATCTGACGGAACAGCGGATCCTGCCGCTTCGTTTAAAATTCGGTCGATGTCGTCAGGCTTCATCTACTCCTCACTCTGTAGGCGAGAACCTCCCTAAGCTTCAGGTAGGCCCGATGTGCCTTCTGCTTGACTGAACCCGCGCTTGAAGAGGTAGTGCGCGCTACCTCTTCGAGCGTCATCCCAAGAATCTTGAGCATTACAATCACTTCGCGCTGGCTCTCTGGCAATTCGGCGAGAAGTGCGTCCATGTCCTGACCATCGTGCGAAGAACCCGATTCCGGCGCGGCGGTGTCGGGCAGTTCGTCAACCTGCGATTCGCGAATCTCCTTTCGCATAGCCTTTCGATAATTGTCGAGGCCCGTATGGCGTGCAATGGCGAAAATCCAAGGAAGTACGGGTTCGTCCATGCGATATGAATGACGGGCTTTATGGATTCGCATCCACGTTTCTTGCACCAGGTCCTCGGCGAATCTTCTGTTGAACGCTTGTGCCCAAAAATAGCGAAGCAGTAAGGGACTCACCTTCTCGATGAAAGTCCTTGTCGCATCCTCGTCTGCCTGCTGATATCCGTACATCAGGGATTCCAAGGCCCGCGACGGCGTCGAATGCGGTGCCGAGCGAATGGGCATTACGGGATCCTTGCGCAATTGCGATAAAGCGAAGTGACCATCAACGTCCATTATGCCTTTCAGCCTTCAATGCTGGCGTGAACTCTTCATCGGAGAGGAGGTCACGCCATAAACCGGAAGTTTTCCCTAGTCCTCGGTGTCGACAATTGCAACGCCGTTGGCCGCGCTGTTGATCGTGGAAACGCCTTTCAGAAATAGGTTACCGTCACCGTCTACGTTGAAGATTGAGAGATGTGAGAGCGCCCCGGAACCGTCGATTACCGCTACTGATCCAGATCGATATGCAATATCTGTTGGGTTGCCATTGAACGATGCTGCAACTGCCTCGGTTTGAGTGATGGTCCGCCCATACACCAAGTAGCGCGATACGCTCTTGCTTGGGGAATTCGAAGAGAACAGAAACGGGCCGTCCAACGCAAGCCAGCATGGCGCGTTTTCGGGTGCCTGATCCTGTTGTCGTTAAGACTCTGTCGTTTCGTACCAGGCTGATCTCGTTGGCATGGGCGATAGTCACGTACGCGTCATTGTTACGCGTCACAAGTCCGAACGGTGCGTCGACGTTCGCGGGAATATTTCGGACCAGGGTAGTTTGTCCATGAACCGCGCCATCCGGGCTCAGATTCACAGTTTCGATGGCATTGCTCTTCTCGCTGATAATCAATTGCCGTTCAAGTAATCCGACTTGCGCAGCAGAGCCATCTGCTTTCACGAGTTCGGCAACGCCGTCGGGACCCGGGGCTACGCCAAAATCAAACACCTGATGCGATTCGATCGTTGTTGATCCGAGTATGTAGAGGTGACCGTGCCGAACGCAACACTCAACGGGTTTGACGCTGTGGGAACAGTCTGTTTTAGACGGAAGCCCCGCTCGGACCGTTCGAAGATCGAAACATTCTGCGACGCAAAATTCACAACTGCGAGTCGGCCATGTGACGCGGCTATTCCACCCGCATTGCCGCTTGCACCGCCCGCGCCACCAGTGGCAATTGTTTGGATCAACCGATTGGAAGTGTTGTAGACGAGTAGGTTGTTCGTAGGTGTATTTGAGGCGGTTACTACCAGGCCGTGCCGGTCCTGGCTATTTGCGATTCCTGCTGCGATACCGAAAAAAAGAGCGAACGCGCTCACTTGACGAAGAATCCTCATGTGTTTCTCCAGTTGGGTGGGATTGCCGTCGGCACCGCTAGATGACCTGTCAACCGGGGATGGTGCCAGAACAGTTACGACGGTCAATTGCAGGTTCGCGCACTCAAGTTGAAAAGTTACGGTCCCGGAAGGAATTTCTTGAATTCCGAAACTTCGGGTCCTCGATGGCAGACCTATCAGTCTTTGGCGACACATGGGTAGAACTTCAAATCTGCCGTGAGTGCCGAAGGCCGCGAGCGGTAGTCTGTTCGTCTAGCTCAATTAAAAAGAGGAATGGGGTTGGGTCGCCTGAGGAATATCATTCTTCATGGAGTTGAGAGGGAGACATGATCAGGCATGAGATTTTACAGGGTGACGGCATCCTGTTGGTTGAGCCAGTGTCGGCGCTGGCTGCGGAAGACTTCCACGCATTGACCTCTGAAGCGAATGAATACCTGTTTTCGTCCGCCATTTATTAAGAGTCACCAAGTCGGAGGTCTTGGTGACGCCATTGCTTCAAGGATCTGTGGGGTCTTCTGTAAGACCTCTATTTTTGCGTCCTCTTTTCGTGTCGGGCAATGAAATCAAGCGGTCCGTTCTACGTCGATACCACATAAACAGCTCTGCGGGGATATTTCAGTTCCACGAGGCAAAGAAATTGGTGGGAGATTTGGTGGGAGCCGGGACGGACTTATGGGTATTTCAGACAACTCCATAGCCACTCGGCGCGCGTAGTGTACACAAAACAATAGGCAGCGATAGCCCATAGACGGTACGGGCTAAATCTTAAAATCCGCAGCTCCCCTTTGGGGCGGCTTGCTGTTTCTGGGTGCGAGACGATCGGTAGTGCCGGGGTCAGTGAGTCCAGGGTCACCGAGGAATCATTGAACACAGGCAGATCCAGCAAACAACGCAGTTCTGAGTGCCGACCAACTCCAAAAAGCCGCCTGATTGCCTTGCCCTGAAGTCGACAGGTGACACCCGATTTTGGCAGCAGTTCACGGAATGCTAGCCGACTTATCATTACCTATCCAGCACTCCATGAGTGCACTGGCGATAATGCGTGAATCCACCAGCATTGCGATTCGCTAGGATGGACCGGGGGAACAATGGAAGTTCCAGGCCAACATCATATTTCCGATCAGCGCTTGAGGAGTTCTTTCTGGAAGATGCCAAGGACCAGATCAGGCGCTTCCCTGCTGCGATATATTCCAGTCCTTTGTGTCGCCTTGATTGCTCCATGCGCCACAGCGACCGGCCAAGCCAGACAACACGCACCGCATTCAAATCTTGAACTCAGCTCGTCCGATACGCGACTCGTAGAAGCATTCAACTGGGCGAAACAGCAAGCGATGGACTATGTGTTTGACGGTGATCCCGTAGGGCCCTGGTATGAGGCATCGCTGCCAGGTCGACGGGCCTTCTGCATGCGCGATGTCTCTCATCAGGCTGCCGGTGCACAGGCATTGGGCCTCTCCAAATATACCCACAATATGCTCCGTCGCTTTGCGGAGAACATCGCGGCCTCCAGAGACTGGTGCAGCTACTGGGAGATCGATTATCGCAATCTGCCCGCCCCCATCGACTACAAGAACGATCGGAAGTTCTGGTACAACCTCCCCGCCAACTTCGACGTCCTCGACACCTGCTATCGCATGTATCTCTGGACCGGCGACAAGTCCTACATCGAAGACCCCGTATTCCTTAACTTCTACGATCGCACTGTAACCGACTATGTCTCGCGCTGGGACTTAAGTGTCAACCGCATCATGACGCGAAAGAATAAGGCATCACCGCCACCCTTCTTTCGTGGCGACCCAAGTTATGAAGAATCCCGCAGAGATATGGAACTCGGCGTCGACCTGCTGGCGACCCAGTACGCCGGTTATCGATCCTTTGCTGCGATCCAGACACTCAGAGGTGACAAGGATTCAGCAAAGATGTATCTGCAAAGCGCTTCTGAGGTAAGGTCTCTGGTGAACTCAAAGTGGTGGAATCCCTCTCAAGAAATATTTCTACTCCTATCTCGACAATCACCGTCAGTTTCAAGGACGCGGCGGGAGCGATCTCCTCTATCGCGACGTGGTCGACGACGGCCCACGAGTGCAAAGCGCGTTGAATTCGCTCCCTTGACAAAGCACACCGAGCCTGCCAGCGCGGTCGAACCGAAGTCACACTTCGCCGAAATTCTCTATAGATATGGCGATCCCGAGGCCGCTTACGCGATGATCATGGATCTCACACGCACCGGCCGTAAGCGCAGAGAATATCCCGAAGTTTCTTACTCAGTCATTGGAGCGCTTGTGAATGGGATGATGGGCATTAACATACAACCCTCCTCGCCCATCGAGGAGACCATCCATAATGGCCACTTTGAAGTAGTTGTTGAAACCCTTCCGCAATTGACCACCAAAACGAGCTGGGCAGAAATTCGAAATCTGCCAGTTCTCGATGACTTGATAACAGTGAAAGAAGACAGCCGGAGCGCGGTCCTGACGAACCAGGGAAAATCAGAATTGGTATGGCAAGCTGCCTTTTCAGGTTCCTTCCCAACCCTCATTGTGAACGGAAAGTTCTCAGACAGCGCACACTGAAACTCGTTATCTCGACCATTCATGTAACGTGGATAAGATTGCATGTCCCCGCAGGCGCCAGCACATATCAAGGTTCATGGTTAAGACGCATACGACGCGGACCCCAGAGACACAATAGAGACTGGGAACGAGGCATGGGAAAAGGCGAAGAGACTCGCTGCGCAATTCTGAGAGAAGAATCCTACTAGCCCGACACACTTTCCCCGACTCTTAGTTCGATGCGGGAATGTCATACCCCAGTCTTTCAATCATGGCCCGAATCAGATAGTCTTGCCCAACCAATTCCATGCCTCTTTCCTCAAGCACCCAACTCGGCTCTGGTGTGAGCTGCCCACCGCCACATCGCGCCCGAGCCCGGGTCTTTTACGGCTACTGGGTCGTACTGGTTTCCGCCCTGGGAAGTGCTTGCGGAATCGGCCCGGTTGTCGTCTATACATTCGGCATCTTTGTCAAACCTCTCGCAACCGAACTCCACGCCAGCCGGGGCTCCATCGCCCTTGCGATATCGCTGATCGATCTGATGGTGCTGATCTCCGCCCCGGTAGCCGGCCGTCTGGTTGACCGCCATGGTGCGCGAACCGTTATCGTCGGATCGCATCTTGCGGTGATCGGCTGCCTCCTGGCGATCTACTTCCTGCCGCCGCCGCTCTGGCATTTCTATGTCCTGTTCGCCCTGATCGGTTTGCTCGGAGTTGCCACGACTCCGGTCACCTATTCCCGCGTGGTCGCTAATTGGTTCGATAGGCGTCGCGGCACAGCACTCGGTTTCGCCACTGCCGGTGTGGGTCTCGGGACCTTCGTCGTCATGCCTATTGCGCAAACGCTGATCGAGCGTTCTGGCTGGCGAGTGGCATACCTGGGCATTGCGGGATTCTGCCTCGTTGTTGCAGTCCCGGCGGTTTGGCTGTTCCTTCGAGCGAATCCACGGGAGATGGGGCTCGCGGCCGATGACATTGCCCCGAGCGCTGCGCGCGCGGCTATCGCCGAGGAAGCAACCGGCATCACCGTCTGGCAGGCTCTCCGTACACGAAACTTTTGGCTGCTCGCGGGTATCTTCTTCGTTGTGGCCGCATGTGTCACGGGAACGAACTCCCATATCGCGCCCCTGCTCACGGACTCCGGTGTATCCGGATCCTCGGCTGCATTTGCTGCTTCGCTGTTCGGAGTCGCGATCGTCGTCGGGCGGATCGCCAATGGCTACCTCGTCGATCGCTTATTCGGCCCCTACGTGATGGCCGCCGTATTCGCCGGAGCAGCCATCGCGGTCGCCATCCTGTGGAGTGGTCTCGGAGTTCGCCTGGCCGCGCCTGCCGCGCTACTGCTCGGTCTTGCGGCCGGTGCCGAGGGCGACCTGATGCCCTACCTCGTCAGCCGCTACTTTGGCATGCGATCCATGGCAGAGATCTACGGCTGCATGTTTGGTGCCTTTACGCTCGGCAATGCCACCGGACGCTACCTGATTGCCGTCGGATTCGATGCATGGAGATCATACAAAACACCGCTTGGAATCGTCATGGTGGCGCTGGTTGTGGCCGTGTTGGTCTGCTTCGCGCTGGGCAGCTACCCTCTTGAGCAAAAGAAGGCCCTGGCTCCGACGATGAACGTGTAGCGGGCCCAGGTGACCCAACGCGGTCTCACTTGTTCGCTCACGTTCCGAGCGAATCGTCGCCAAACCAGAAATAACCCGAATGTTGAGTAGTCATTATGGTGTGACCGGCTCGATGCGCTGGCCGTGGGTTAGGCTGAGTTTGTTTGACGAACTTAGTCCAGAGCCACAAGCGGAGGGAACCGGTCATGAGAGAAAAGTTACGTTTTTTAGGTTTGGATGTCCATGCTGAAACGATAGGCGTGGCAATGTCCGGTTAGGCAATCACTCGGGAGCAACGCGAAACTGTTGAGCTTGAACGATGCTCCATGAGCGCATTAGCGATTTCACGCTTGCTAATCCTGATGCGACGGCAATAGTCGCTGGTCATCCGTAATTCGCTGGCGAGTTCGGCATCTGCCTTCACTCCGCGCGCAGGATCTCGGTGGGGTCTGTGCGCAGCGCGCGAAGCACGGCGGGCAGTGTGGCAACGAGACGCAGTGAGCAGAATGGCACACGCCGGCAGCGCGATCATATCCGCGTCGGTTGCTTTGACCTGGTAGAAAAGCGACTCGACATAACGCGCCGCGCCGAATCCGAGCGCGACGCCCGCGCAGCCTCCGAGCGCGATCATCAGGAAGACATCGAGAGTCACAATGCGCACGATGCCGGCACGAGTCGAGCCAATCGCCATGCGGATACCGATCTCGCGGCGGCGCTGGAGGACGGAGTAGTTGAGGACAGCGTAGAGTCCGATGCCGGCGAGGAGCAGCGCGACGGCGGCAAAGAAGGCGGCGAGCATGGCGATCAGGCGCTCGCGAATGGTCTGGTCGCGGACCAGATCGAGCTGCGTGGTGATGTTCGAGACGCGAAGGCCGTTGTGGCGCTGCGCGATGAACTGGCGGAGGGAGTCGGCGAGGGCGAGCGGGTTCTGGGCGTCGGTGTGAATGACGAAGGTGGCGAAGTCGACGACCTTGGGGGCGGATTTGTCGTCGATTTCGTCGAAGGGGACGTAGAAGACGGCGCGGTTGGGCTCGCGCAGGTCGTGGTAAGGGACGTCGGGGGTGACGCCGACGATCTTGTTGAGGGGTTGATTGGCGCCGCGTTCAAAGGTGCGGCCGATGGGGTCCTGGCCGGGGAAGAAGGTCTTGACGAAGGTTTCGTTGACGATGGCGGCTCCCGGCGAGGTGTCTTGAGGGCGAAAGTCGCGGCCGGAAACGAGAGGGATCTTCATCGTCGAGAGCCAGCCCGGGGAAACGTTCAGGAAAAAGGCGGGAGTCGGACTGGGAGGCGCGCCGTTGATGGAGATGTCGCTGTTGATCCTGATGCGTCCGAGAAGGGGCCAGCCCGAGATGGCGACCGAGTCGACGCCGGGGACGGCACGGAGCGCCTCGGCAGTTTGATTCCAGACGACGGGGAGCTGGCCTTTGCCGGCAACGGTTTCGAGCAGGAGCAGACGGTCGGTGGAGAAACCGAGGGGGCGGTTCTGCAGGCGCTGGAAGGATGCGACGAAGAGCGAAGACAGAAAGAGGACGAGGCAACAGAAAGCGACCTGAAGAGCGATGGCTCCACGCATGAGACGGCGTGGCGAGTGCGGATCTTCACCACCTTTGAGGGCGGCGACGGGCCGGACGGCAGAGGCACGGAGAGCAGGAAGCAAACCAAGCAATAGAACGACGAGGATAATGAGCCCGAAGCCGAAGAGAAGCACACGCCAGTCGGCGGGAAGGGCGAGGCGCGCAGGGTTGTCGGGCGGATTGACGAGGCTGAGCACAAAGGGCGCCGACCACGCCGCAAAGAATGCGCCAAGGACGGAAGCCAAGAGGGCGAGCAGCGCGCTCTGGGACAGGATGAGCTGGACGAGGCGACGACGGCCGGCGCCGATCGAGATTCGGAGAGCCATCTCCTGGGCGCGGGCGGCGGCCTGGGCGGTCATCATGTTGGCGACGTTGACGCAGGCGATGAGCAGGACGAGAGCGACCAGGAGACCGAGGACGCCGAGTAATCGGCGATAGTCCTTCTGGAGCTCGGAGATGCCGGCGCCGGCGGGATTGAAGACAAGCTTCTTATTGAGATAGCGGTCGATGGTCGCCTGGGTCATGCCGCGGAAGCACGTGGAGCACTCGAGCTCGAAGGCGCGGCTGACGGCGGAGAGGTGCTGGCGGAGCGGCTCGAGGGCGGTGGCCGGGTTGACGCCGGGTTTCAACATCAGGAAGGTGCGGTGCCAGGTGATGCTGTCCTGGGTGGCGAAGCTGTTCATGCTGAGGGGCAGAAAGATGTCGGTGACAGTTCCCTTTTCGGTTCCAGTGAAATCGCGAGGGCCGACGCCGATGATTTCGAAGGTCTGGTCGCCGATGTGGAGCGAGCGGCCGAGGACGTGGGGATCGCGGCCGAAGCGGTGATTCCAATAGTCCCAGGAGAGGACCGCATAGGGACCGAGCACCGGGGCCGCGGTCATCGGCGGGGGCGAGCAGGCGGCCGAGCGCGGGCTCAAGGCCGAAGAGCGGGAACATGTTGCCGGAGACATAAACGACGTGGGCCTTCTCCATGTCGTCGTCGGTGGACCAGGTGATGTCCGTGCGGTCGGCGTCGCTGATGGCGATGAGGTCGGCCTGGTCCTTGACGGCATCGCGCATGAGCTTGAAGTCCGGCGTGGCCCAGTAGCCGTCCTCGATAGGCTTGCCCTCGGGGCCGGTCAACTTGCGGGAGAGGACATAGAGCCTGCTGGAACCGGAGATGGGCAGCGGGCGCCAGAGCAGGGCGTCGATAAGACGGAAGGCGGCGACACAGGAGCCGATGCCGAGGGCGAGGGAAAGCACAGCGGCCACGGACGTGACCTTGTTGCGGCAGAGCTGCCGCCAGCCGAAACTTACATCGGCGAGAAGCGACTCAAGCCATCCGGCAGCACGAATGCTGTGGCTCGCCTCGCGGGCATGCAGCGCGGAGCCGAATGCACGGTGTGCTTCCTTGGGATCACGTCCTGAGGCAATGGCTTCTTCAATGTGTGACTGCAACTCTTCATCGATCTCGCGATTCAGGCGCTCGCCGTGCAAGGCATTCGAGATACGCGACCACAACGACATGTCATGCCTCCCGGAGAACCCGATTGATGGCCAGGCTGACTGACTGCCAGCGCGACTCTTCTGCGCCCAGTTGCTTCTTGCCGGCGGCGGTCAGTTCGTAGATGCGGGCGCGGCGACCGGTGTCTTTCTTGATCCACTCCGCGCGAATCCAGCCCGCTTCCTCCATCCGATACAGCGCGGGGTAGAGCGAGCCCTCCTCTGCGCGCAGCACTTCGCCGGATGTACTGGCGATGGCAGCCATGATGGCGTATCCGTGAAGCCGCGGGCGCCGCGACAATATCTTGAGCACGAGCAAATCGAGTGAACCTTGCAGGGCATCGGTCTTGGCCATATTTAGATGTCTTTATATAGATATCTTAGTATGAAGTCAAGAAGCGCTCATCTCGTGCACAGGACAATTCACTCATCGACAAACTCAGACCACTCGCCGTGCAGCTCTAAAACGAAGCTCTTCCCCGTTGAGTTCTCCGATCTCCATGTCTCGAAAGAAGACTCTGTAGAACCCCGGTGTGATCAATTCGAATCCCAACTCTTCGAAGCGGAACACTTCGCTAATGAAAATCCTGTTCTTGTGCCAGCTGATGTCGCCGCTATTGTTGACTCGTCGCAGTCGGTAACCCTTCGGATACGTGAACTCTACGAACTTGCGCGGCAGTCGGATCGAGCTGGGGATGTAGAGACTAGCTGGAACCTTGTTGTTTAGCCCCTCGTGCGGGCGCTCGTTATTGAACGTATAGCGAAAGTTATCGAAGCGGCTCTGCTGTGCGCGAAGGGATGCAGCAGGCGGTTTGGTCGTGTCCTCCTTCAGTGTGCGATGCATCCGCTCATGGCGACCGTTTTGTTGCGGTCGGCCTGCTTGAATTCGCTCATGCACGATCCCGAGCTTCATCCAGCCGAGCGAGAGCTTCGATAGCCCCAGTAGTCCTGTGCCCGCAAACGGGTGCGCCGTTGTCGGTCCTGATCCTTGCTGGCACTCCATACTCTCGCATGGCTGCTTCGCAGATTGCTCGGACTTGGCTGAGGTCCACACGCGAGACGATCTGGCAACGAATCAAATAACGGCTATGCGCGTCGGTGATGGTAAATGGATCACAGCGCTTGCCGTCGCCGGTGGTGAAGTAGCCTTTGAAATCCATGCACCACAACTGATTCGGACCCGTGACCAGAGAGAACGGCTCTGAGCATGGCGTGGTGCGTTTTCTCTTCTTTTGCGGACTGGTTAAGCCCGCGCGGCTCAGGATGTTGCCGAATGTACTGGCTGCAGGCCACACCACATCTGGTTGTAGCATCTCCAGCCTTGCCTTGAGCTTGCGCGCGCCCCACCACGGATGCTTGGCCCGAAGCACGAGGATGGTGTTCTCGATCGGCTCGAGCGTGGCGAGGGAACAACTATGCGGGCGACGGCTGCGATCCACGAGCCCCTCTGGCCCCGTCTCGTTGTAGCGATTGATCCAGCGGTAAGTTGTCTCCATCGCGCAAATCGTCGTGAGCTTTAGCCTGGGTTGGGCTCGTTGGAGAGAATTTCTTCACGGACGTTCTTGAGGACCGCCAGCGAGCGCTGCACGCCCACTTCCCCGCTGAGGATCGGGTCTTCGTTTTCAATACTCAACATTCCGTCATAGCCAACTTCCATATAGGCGTGGATGATGTCTTTCCATTGGCTCGCGGAATGACCGTAGCCGACGGCGCGGAAAAACTCGGAGGCCTCGTGATCCTCTGCCTTGCCAAAATTCAAGACGCCGAAACGATCGACGTTCTGAGGGAAAAATGCGGTGTCTTTCATGTGCGCGTGATAAATCGCTCCCTGCTTGCCCAGAAAACGGATTACCTCGACGGCATTGCATTGCTGCCAGAAGAGATGGCTCAAGTCGCAGTTGGCGCCAATCTCTTCGCCCGCGGCCTCGCGCAAGCGCATCAACGTTCTCGCGTTGTAAACGACAAAGTTAGGGTGCATTTCGAGCGCAATGCGGTGAACCCCCTGCTTGCGAGCAAACGCGACGGTCTCCTTCCAATAAGGTATGACTCGCTCCTTCCATTGCCAGGCAAGCGCGGCGCCGTGCTCCGGCGGCCAGTCATACACCACCCAATTGGTTACAGTGTCGGTGGCCGAACCACCGGGACACCCGGAAAATCCCACCACGGTACGAATGCCCAACATGCCGGCAAGCTGCAGCGTCTGACGAAACTCCTCCGCGGCCTCCTTTGCCTTGGCCGCGTCGGGATAGAGCGCGTTGTTGTGGCAGCTCAGGGTCATCACCGGTATGCCGCGGTCGTCGAACTTTTTCTTCCAGGCACGGGCCTTCGCAGGGTCCGCCACCAACTCCGGCCGAGGACAGTGGGGTGAGCCCTTCGGCCCAGTGGTAGCAATCTCCAGCGCCTCAATCCCCAGGCTGGAACACTTGTTCAGGAGCTCGTCCACCGATAGGTCGTGAAAAGGTGGCGTGAACACGCCGATGGGCAACTTCTTGAGGGATCCCGACGACGTGCCGGGTCCCGCTTCCGGCGACGCTTCCTGCGCAGCAGACTGAGCGGTTACCGGCATCGAGAGTGGAGCAGCAGCCAGTGCCGCCGCTGTCGTACCCAGAAATTGCCTGCGATTCATGCGATGCTCCAACGGTGGATGAGTGGTGTTCAACAGGTGGCGCGGGCACCCCTCGCGTCTGCTCCCATATATAGGTAGCAGGATCGCAAGCCCAGCCGGGATTATAGGAAGACGAAACCCGTAAGTCAATTCATGGAATGGGTTTAGCAAATGGTTCGCTGGTTTCGATCTTGCCGTTGAGGGCTGGTTTGTTCTTAGAAAATGCCGCCCGAAATCGGCGGATCGAAAAGGATTCATACGGAGAAGTACGTCCGGAGGGGCGCACGATTCACCCCAGGTTAACGTTGGTGGTGAAGACTGGTGATGCCACTATCGTCGTGTGTGCTCGCGAGCCGAAATCTGCAACAGGACTGTACATCCCATCCGCGAATGAAAACTTCTTTCTGGACCTTATTGTTCTGGACCTTATTGATTGTGTTGTGCGGTGCACCCGGGCAAACGCTTTGGACCACCCGCGCATACGCAGAGAGCGTGTGTCCCCGCCCGGCAATGGGCAGCATCGCCGAAGAGCCGGAGGACCTGCGGAGCGTACATGGCGTTCTGGAAGTGTCGTTGACGGCTCATGATGAGCTGGAAAGTAACGGTTCTATCCGCTACTGCTATATCGACGGAGCCGGCCACGAGTCTCCCACATTGCGCGCAAGCCCCGGCGATCTGGTGATTCTTCATCTGACGAATGCGATGACAGATCTGAAAGGAGGCGGCACGGCGCACGCACATATGCATGCGCAGGTTGCCGGCAATCCCTGCACCAGCGGCCTGATCAACGCGGTGTCGACCAACCTTCACTTTCATGGGCTCACGATTCCTCCGCTCTGTCATCAGGATGATGTGCTGAAGACGTCGGTGCAGCCGGGCGACGCGCCGTTTGAGTATCGATTTCGCATTCCCGAGAATGAGCCGCCCGGCCTCTACTGGTACCACCCTCATATCCACGGCTTCAGCAAAGATCAACTTCTTGGCGGAGCCTCAGGGGCGCTGATCGTGGAAGGAATCGAGCGCGCCAAGCACGCTACAGCCGGCCTGCCGGAACGGGTATTCGTTATCCGCGATCAGGACCTGGTAAATCCAAATGCACCACCGGCCAAGTCAGAGCCGGTGGCGCCGAAGTTTCTGATCGACCGCGATGGAGATGCGGCCAACAACGGCACCGGTTTCGGCAAGCCGGCGAAGGACCTCTCCTTAAATTATGTGCCGGTTCCCTACCCCGACTACCCGCCCGCACGGATCCAGATGAAGCCGGGAGAACGGCAATTGTGGCGGGTGCTGAATGCGTCGGCCATCACCTATCTCAACCTGGCGGTGTTGTTCAACCGCGCGCCTCAATCTCTGGAACTGGTGGCGATGGACGGCGTACCGATGAACCACAACGATACCCAACCCGATTCGGTTGACCCGCAATCGCACATCGGCCTGCCGCCGGGCGCGCGCGTAGAGTTCATCGTAAACGGGCCGCCTCAAGGCGTGACCGGACTGTTCGTTACACGCACGGTGGATACGGGTCCCGGCGGGGAGAACGACCCGAACCGGCTGCTGGCGAAGATTGCGGCTTCCGCAGATGCACCTGAAGCCACAGCAAAGCTGCAGAGTTCGCCAGAACCTTTGCCTGCGCCGAGCGAAGCGTGGCTGGGCGATGTGCGGCCGGTGCGCGTGCGTCATTTATATTTTTCTGAAAAGCTCACCGACCCCAACGATCCCACCAGCGCGATCGAGTTCTACCTCACCGTGGACGGACAAGAGCCGAAGATGTTCGACATGAGCTCGGAGATTCCGAACATCGTTGCGCAGCAAGGAACGGTCGAGGATTGGGTGATTGAAAATCGCTCGCGCGAGTTGCACGCCTTCCACATCCATCAACTGCACTTTCTTCTGCTCGAGTATGCCGGAAGACCGATCAACGAAGGATTCTTACGCGACACGATCAATGTGCCTTATTATGATGGCCGCTCGCTTGCATACCCCAGCGTTCGCCTGCGCATGGATTTTCGCGATCCTAATATCGTTGGGACGTTCGTGTATCACTGCCATCTTCTGGAACACGAAGACAAAGGCATGATGGGAATGATACGAGTGGACGCGGCGCCCACTGCGGAACGAAATGCAGATGCTGCCTGCAGTGCAAGGAATGCGCCGGTTCCCTGTAAAAATTCCTCGTTACAGGAAAATATTTCCAAACACGCAGCGAGTGCTCCGTGAAGATGCGCAGCAGTAGATGAGTTATCAACAGGAAAAAAATAATTAACCTTGTGTTCATGGCATAACGACGCGAGGTTCATTTAAGACGCATATTCCTCGGACGGGTTGAGGAGAACTTCGACTCGGGAGGAAGTATGACTGTAAAGCAATTCGCGTACACGGCCGGTAGGGCTGTACGTACGGGACTCATATCTACGGCGATCTTCCAGCTCGCGATCGGCAGCTCGTTTGCCTCCGGGCAGGCGGCACCGCCATCGCGCGACGCCGATACCAGCACACCCATCAAGCACGTCATCGTCATCATCGGCGAGAATCGGAGCTTCGACCACGTCTTCGCAACCTATGTACCGGTGGGCCGCAATAAAGTGAACAATCTTCTTTCCGAGGGGATTGTGAATGCCGATGGCACACCGGGCCCAAACTTTCCGCTGGCGGAACAGAAGGCAGCCACCGATACCCCACCCGACACGTTTTTGCTCAGCCCAACGACAAACTCGTTTAGCGGCTCGGTACTCCCGGCTCCTTTGAATGGTGGTCCCACCGACTCTTTCATCAAGAACGACAGCCTGACGCTGGCGCGCCAATCTGAGAACGGTCTGCCGGCAGACTATTATGCGTACCTGGTAACTGGCGGTACCGGCCTGTCCGGCAAGATTCCCGATACGCGCATCACGAATGTGAATGCTCTGCCTCCCGGCCCATTTCAGCTGACCAACGGCGACACGTTGACTTACAACTCGTACGCTGCCAGCCCAGTGCACCGTTTCTACCAGATGTGGCAACAGCTGGATTGCAGTGTTGCTCACGCGACGGCCACCAATCCGTCGGGCTGCGACGCGCAATTGTTTCCCTGGGTGGAAACGTCTGTAGGCGCAGGCACCAATGGCTTGCCACAGGCGGCGAATTTCAGCACCGAGTATTCGCCGAGCGCCAAAACGACGGGCGAAGGATCCACCGCGATGGGCTTCTACAACGTCCAGAACGGGGATGCTCCGTACTTCAAGTACCTGGCAGATCACTACGCGATGAGCGACAACTTTCACCAATCGGTGGACGGTGGAACCGGCGCCAACCATATTATGTTTGGCCACGGCGACATGATCTGGTTCAGTGATGGCAAGGGCAACGCGGCAGCGCCTCCGCACAACGTCACAGTTGCGCCGGGCACCGCCGAATGCCGGCGTCGTGGATGAAGTGGAGAACCCCGATCCGGCTGCCAACACCAACAACTGGTATACAGAAGACGGCTACGGCGGCGGTTCCTTTGGAGCAGCATCGTTCGGCGGCGGCTCTTACACCAACTGCGCAGATGCAACGCAGCCGGGTGTCAAGCCAATCGTGAGCTATCTGCAATCGCTGTCGACCCCCATTTCGCCGAATTGCGAAGCGGGCCACTATTATCTTCTGAACAACTACAACCCGGGCTACTTCGGCAATGGCGCCAATGCTTTCACCGACACCAATGCCAACAACACCGTGTTCACGGTTCCGCCGTCATCGATCCCCAGCATCGGCGACCGGTTGATCGGCGACCACATCTCCTGGAAATACTACGGCGATCAGTGGAACAACTATGTACCTGATCCTTACCAGCTGAACTTCGGCGCCATCGGCAAGACCACCGACGAATACTGCAACATTTGCAATCCCTTCCAATACGACACTTCCATCATGGCAAATGCGGCCGTTCGCACGGCGCATATCCAGGACACGACGAACCTTTACGAGGACATCAAGAACGGTACGCTGCCCGCCGTATCGATCGTCAAGCCCAGTGGATTGGTCGATGGTCACCCGTCTTCCTCCAAACTGGATCTGTTTGAAGGCTTCACCAAAAAGATCGTGGACGACGTCAAGAAGAATCCCAAGTTGTGGAAGGATACGGCGATCTTCATCACCTTCGATGAGGGCGGCGGATACTATGACTCCGGTTACGTGCAGCCGCTGGACTATTTCGGCGACGGCACCCGCATTCCGTTGATCGTTGTGTCTCGCTTTACCAAGGCTGGGCACATCTCACACGAGTACTCTGACCACGTCTCGATTCTGAAGTTCATCGAAGCGAACTGGGGCACGGAAACCGTGAGCACACGCAGCCGCGATAACTACCCCAACCCGATTGCGACCCGCGATAACCCGTATGTGCCGGTCAATAGCCCGGCGATTGATGATTTGATGAACTTGTTTAGTTTTGATCGGTAGCTGCAACGCTGGATTTGCCGGAGTTGGCTTTTGCCAACTCCGGCATTTTTTTTGTCGACCTCTACGGGGTCGTTGCCTTGTCTTTCAGGGTCAGGGTGATGTTGCGCGTGTCTCCTCCGGCGTGTTCTATGTAGATTTCGCCGTCACTGCGCTTTACGACGCTGGGAAACTTCTCGCCCCACTCCACCAGGATGATGGCGTTTTCGGTGGTTAGCTCGTCAAAGCCAATGGTCTCTAACTGACGCTCGTCTTCAATACGGTAAAGATCGATGTGGTAAAGCTTGAACTCCTGCTCTTTGCCGTGTACCTTGCGCCGGCCATCGTATTCATGGACCAAAGTGAAGGTGGGACTCGTCACCTCATCCGGATCGGCGGCGTCGAGGGCTTGCGCAATGCCCTTTACCAGCGTGGTCTTGCCCGCACCCAGATCGCCGCGTAGAAAAAACAAGCTGGGGGCCGGCAGCATATGAGCTATCTCTCCGCCAATCTCGATGGTCTCCCTGCTGCTGTTGCTGACGAATCGCCGAACGCTCATTCGCTCTCCTTTAACATGCCTGGCATCCCCTGTACCCAAACATATCCTTGCTGGTCCTCAGCCCGGAAACGAAATGCCTCGTAAAGATGGGCCACGGTGTCCATGGCAATCAGAGTATGTTGGTCTTGCCAACGTACCGCACAATCGGCTGCCAGTCCGTGAAGATATACCGCAGCCTCGACCGCCTCAGCAGGCCGTTCAGGATATTGAGCGAGCATGGCCGCGACGATGCCGGTGAGAATATCCCCACTGCCCCCCTTGGCCATGCCCGGGTTGCCGGTAGTGTTGATGGCCATGCTCCCATCGGGATGAGCGATGAGGGTGCGCCAACCTTTCAGAACCAGAGTGACCGCATGGGTGGTGGCAAACCGCCGGGCAATGCCCTCTCGATCCGCCTCTACCTGCTTGATCGACATTCCCACCAGGCGGGCCATCTCTCCGGGATGCGGGGTCAGCACGAGAAGCCGCCCATGCCCATTCAGCTTGTCTGGATGCGCAGCCAGAGCATTGAGCGCGTCGGCGTCGATGACTATGGGAACTTTGGTCCGCTCGAGTAGGCCGAGAAAGAAATGAACGGCTTCCTCTTGCTGGCCCAGGCCGGGGCCAATCGCAATGACCGATTTTTTTTCGAGGATCGGGTCGAGCCGCGCGGGTTCGAGGTTTCGGCTGGAAATCTCGCCCGCTTCTCCCTCAAGCAAGGCCAGGGTCATCAGCTCGGGCGTGACCGCGGCGACAGTGGGCAAGATGGACTCCGCCACCGCGGCGGTGACGAGGCCGGCACCGGCGCGTAACGCGGCCACAGAGCTCATGCTGGGTGCGCCCGACTTGCCCCTCTCCCCGCCAATAACCAGGACGTGCCCGAACCGGCCTTTGTTGGAATCTGCCGGCCGAGGGCGGTCCACCATGATTTTGGAACTGCCGGCCCAGGTGAGGCCGGTGGCGGACTGAATCGCCTCGGCCGGAGAACCGATCGACGCCACCACGATCGGTCCCTGCTGCAGGTTCCCGGGGAGCGTGAGCACGCCGCGGGTGAGTAATCCTGAAACATGGGCCAACTTGGGGGCGGTGAAGGTGATGACCGCATCGGCGCGGTACACGTCCTGAGCGGAGAAGGTACGAGCATCCGCCTCCCAGCCGGAAGGGAGATCGACCGCGACCACTGGGGTCCGCGGGTAGCGTTCCAGCACTTTGCGGCCAACGATGGCCAGGCCCCGCATCGGCCAACGAAAACCGGTGCCCAGCACGGCGTCGAGAAAGAGCTGCGCGCGGTCGAGGATGGTCCTGCAACCCTCGAGGTTCAGGTCGGATTCCTGCTTGATGATGAGGGGCGCCATCGGCAAGCGGCCCAGCATGATTCTCAAGTCCCCATGAACCTCGGCAAGCTCATTGCCAAGTAACAGGACAGAGACGGCGCAGCCGGCCTCCGCCAGGTAGCGCGCGGCCACGAGGCCGTCTCCCCCATTGTTTCCCTTGCCGCATAGCACCACGATGTGCCGGCGCCGGGGCAGTTCCGACAGGACAAACCGTGCCACGGCGTGGCCGGCATGCTCCATCAGTTCCAAAGAAGAGATCCCAAAGCGGTCGGTGGTGACCCGGTCGGTGATCCGCATCTCGTCAGCGGTCAGTATCTTCATGCATAAGCATCGTAAAGCACATCGGTTGCAGGAGCACCGCGACCCTTCGTCCACAAAGGTGGATGCGTGCGGATCATGCGACGTCTCAAATTGATGCTACGAAACTGCTTCGTAGGGTTACAATTCCGACTGCGCTGCGGTTGGATGCAAACCAGGAAAGCCAGGAGGCTTATGACAGAGGCCGGAGCTCCTTTATCCAGTGAGCCATCGTTGACGGTGCAGCCGCTCAGCCAGTCGGAGCGGGTCATTGACGCGTTCCTCGCACCGTCGAAGACCTTCACCGATATTCTTAGAGACCAGAACTGGTGGCTCCCGCTCCTGCTGGGCGTGATCGTGGCGTATGGCTACATGTTCGCAGTCCAAAAGCAGGTGGGATGGGATACGGTCGCGCAAAATACCCTGAGACAGGACCCCAAGGCATCGGAACGCCTGGCCAATGCGACTCCCGAGGCGAAGGCTCAGGCAGTGACGTTTACCCAGGCGATTATCAAATACACCTTCTATGCGTCCCCCCTGCTGGCGTTGCTGGTGGGCGCCCTGGCCTCGCTTTTTCTTTGGGGCACCATCAATGTGATTTTCGGCGGCCACGCGACGTTTGGCCGGGTTTTTGCCGTGTGGATGTATGGGACGCTCCCGCTGCTGGCCAAGTCGGTCCTGGCGATCATCACGCTGTTCGCCGGCCTGGATAAGGAAGCCTTCAACCTTAATAATCCAGTCGGAACCAATCCTGGATTCTTTCTGCCGGTGGAATCGGCGCAGTGGTTGTTGCGGCTGGCAGGGTCGCTTGATGTGCTCTGGATCTGGTCATTGGTCCTGGTAGGAATGGGGCTGGCGATCGTGGGGAAAGTGAAACGCGGGACAGGGCTCACCGCGGTGTTCGGATGGTGGGCTTTGATTTTGCTCATTCGGGTCGGGTATGCGGCGATTGCTAGTTGATGGGTGGCCGGGCTTAAACAGTTTGCTGAAAAACTCCGGGACTGGGCGGGTGCCCCTCTCCTTATCCGAACGTTCCGGGAGGTTTCTGCATCTATATGGGTGTAGCGGGCGCCAGGCGGCGAGTTCACCTGGGTCCAATCGCCTCGCACCGCTGGAGATTGCAATTAGTTTCCAGAGGTGTCGATTCCAGCGCCGTCTTCATCGCGACGGCCCTGCCTGGCTTTGCACCGAACTGCCAGTTCCGTGCCGCCGCAACCGGCTTACAGAAAGAACCAGTGCGGAAGCGGGTTAACCATGGGTGTGAACCGGCCTCGCCGCAGCGAGCGGCCTCGCCGCGTCCCAGCGAGCGAAGCAAAGGGTCTCTTCGTGGTTTTCTCTCCGGCAAAACCACGCCTCGCGATCCTTGTCAGGCCGCAAAAATGGTTAAAACCCTTTCAGAGCTCCCGGCAGAATCCTTTCTCGGCCCTCGCAAGCTGTTGCTTTTGATACCACAACGGACTTATCTCGCTTTTCTCGCACAAAGTGCATTCTTTTTTCGCCCGGTGGGGGGCTGCGGGAGAGAGCAGACGGACTTTTCTCGCTTATCTCGCTTATCTCGCTTTTCTCGCTTTTCTCGCTTTTCTCGCTTTCTTTCTCGCTTATCTCGCTTATCTCGCCCATACGCCCATTTTTTCGCCCGGTGAAGGGGCTGCGAGAGAGAGCAGATCCATTGCGTGAATCAGCAGGAGCGCGCCCAGTGCGTGTCCTCTTGAGCTTGGCAGTTCTTTGACAACTTAGCGCACCACCATGACCGGACACCGGCCCGGCCGCGGGGGGAGACGATCCTTCACCCGTCTCATCCCTCCGTGGGTCGGCTACGCCCGTGGACAACTACCAAGAAACAAAATCTTCCCGTTTCATCGCTCGTGGGTCGGCATAGAGAAAAAGGAGCAGCCCCGAAGAGCCTGCCCTGAGCTTGTCGAATGGGGACGACTGAAACCAACCGTCCCGCCGTGCGAGGCTAGAAATTTCCAGCTCGTCGGCGAAGCGGATGCGTACGTCCTGGTGAGTCCCGGTGAATCATGGATCGCCGCTCCACCGTCCAAAACCTCCCGTGGACCCGGCAACTCCAGCAGAAAAGGCCTCCGTAAGGAGGCCCTTTCTGCTGAAGCGTTGAGCGGTGTTGACTACTGGCTTAGGCTTTCGGCGGTGGCGGCGGCCGGGATGGGATCGGACGCTGACTTCTGGGCAAAATAGCTGTGATCCCAGAGGTTGTGATAGAAGACACCGGTCAAGGCGGCGGCTTTGGGACCGAAGGTCGGACGGCCACCCTCCAGGAAGAAGACGGTGACGATTCGGCCGTGGGAGGTGTTGGCAAAGGAGGCAAACCAACCGTAACGGGTGCCGTTGTTGGAACAAGTACCGGTCTTACCCAGAATCGGCAGTTCGTTGAAGCTGGCGTGCAGCGAACGCGCCGTGCCGTAATCGACAGCGCCCTCCATGCCAACCGTAATTTCGGGGATCAGATTGCCGATGTCCAGAGACCGCTTGACCCGGGGCTGAAAGTTCGTTACCTCGTCAACAGAGGTGGGATGCTGTAGGTAATAGAGGGTTCCGCCATTGGCGATGGATGCCACCAACGCTCCCAACTGCAGCGGCGTCATCGAGATGCCCTCACCGAAAGAACACATGCGGCCGACCCCACCCGCGCTCTCAGGCAGCACTTGATCGGGGTAAATGCCAAGCTGCTCGCCGGATATGTTCCAGCCGGCAAGTTCCCCCAGGCCAAACGAGTTGGCATAGTGGCGAACGCGCTCGAAGCCCAGGCGACGGCCCAACGTCTCGAAATAGAGGTTGTTGGATTTCGCCAAAGCCTCGGTCATGTTCACGTGAAAGCCGCCCAGATTGACCGGCGTATCTTTGGTGACGATGCCCTCTTGCAGGGCAGCCAGGGCGACCGAAACCTTAATGGTGGAACAAGGCTCCGCACCACTGGAGAGTGCAAGCTTCTGATTGACCATGGCCAGGATGCGGCCGTTGCTGGGGTCAATGGCCACTACGGTGCCATACATGTTTCCCAGAGCGTCAATCGCCGCCTGACGAACCACTGGATCTTCTCCCGCGGTCACATCTCCCTGGGTCAGATCAGAGTCGGTAAAAGAGCTGGCGGAGAAATGCTCGTAAGAGCGGTGACGGACCAGCACCAGGCGACGGACATGGCTGCCGGAGCGGGTGCGGACCATAACCACCCTGCGCTCCGCAGCGACGGGGTGGCTGTGGCGCAATTGCGCCATATGATGACGAGCGTGCGCGGTTTCCTGAAGGCGGGCGACATGGGCGCGGCGGGAGGCGCGCGTGGGGCGGGCAGAGGCAGGTTTCGCAAATGCCGCAGAAGCCAAACCAAGGATCAGCACAAAATAAAAGATACGTTTCAGAAGTTGTCTGTTCACCGCCGTGTTGTCCCCTCTCGAACCCATTGGCTTATTCCAGCCCCGATCAACCGGGTACTATAGTACTTTACTTGCTTTGCCTGCCAGACTCCGAACGAGAATGCTGAATCCCGTTCGGAACCGATCATTTGCTCTAACCCTAATTTGATACGAATTCTGTCTGCTTTTCCATATTCCGATGAAAGTCTTGGCGATGTCCGTACCACAATTGGGTACACCGGCGTAACGATCGCGCGGAAGTAGCTACAGCTCCGGCCCTTCAAATCGCAAGAGAACCGTACCTCAGGGGCTCGAAGCCCCTCCCCTTCAAAAGGGATAGACGATCACCTGCAATGCGACGACCACTAGGTCACTGGCCGGCGCATAAATGCGGGGATATCCAGGTTATCGGCGTGCGACTCGTCGCCGCGATTCGAACTCTCCTCGCCGGTCATGGCGACGCGCGCGGAAGACGCGGATTCGCGTTCCACGGCAGGTTTGCCGGGAACCAGCCGGGCGTACTCCTCTTCAAACGGCTCGTCAAAGCTGGAGTGGTAGGGCATGGGAGCGGCCTGGAATGCCGAGGCAGCCGGCCGGGAGGGCTCAGGCGCCTCTTCGATCATGACCGGGTCCTCCAGGGCAAAGGGAGCGGACTCGGGCGCCATTTGCACGACGGAGTGCCTGGCGGGAGCGGGGTCGGCCGATTTCCGCGACTCGAAGAGCGGAGAAAACTCCTGGTCGAGAAGCTCCTCACTGGCAAAGCGCGGAACCGCGGTTTGCCCCTGCAGGGACACGTGAGGGACGAGGGAGTCGCTGGCCGCGCGCGGGCGGCGGCCCTGTTGATCCTGGCGAAAGCCGGTGGCGATGACGGTGATTTTGACCTCGTCTCCCATGCTTTCATCGAGGACCGCGCCGAAGATGATGTTGGCGTCTTCGTGAGCCGCGTTCTGGATCAAGGTGGAGGCTACGTTGACCTCACTTAATTTCAAGGAGCTGGAGCCGCTGATGTTGATGAGGATTCCGCGCGCACCGTCGATGGCGCCGGCTTCAAGCAGAGGGGAGGCCATGGCGGCCTGCGCGGCAGCAACGGCGCGATTGTCGCCGCTGCGGATGGCGGTGCCCATGACCGCATAGCCCATACCGGCCATGGTGGTTTTTACGTCGGCGAAGTCGCGGTTGATGATGCCGGGGATGGTGATGATGTCGGATATGCCCTGCACGCCCTGGAGAAGCACGTCGTCGGCGATGCGGAACGACTCGAAGAAGCCGGCGTCTTTAGCGACGGCCAACAGCTTCTCGTTGGGAATGACGATCATGGTGTCGACGCCTTCGAGCAGCTCTTCCATGCCGCGTTCGGCCTGCTGCATGCGGCGCTTGCCTTCAAAGCCGAAGGGGCGGGTGACGACGGCGACGGTGAGGGCGCCCATTTCGCTGGCGAGCGAGGCGATGACCGGGGCAGCGCCGGTGCCGGTGCCGCCGCCGAGGCCGGCGGTGACGAAGACCATGTCGGCCCCTTCCAGGGCTTCAATGATTTTCTCTGAATCTTCGAGGGCGGCGCGGCGGCCCATATCCGGATTGGCGCCGGCGCCCAGACCATTGGTGAGCTTGACGCCCAACTGCAACTTGACCGGCGCCTGGGAAAGCTGCAGCGCCTGCACATCGGTGTTGGCTACGATGAACTCAACGCCTTCAAGCCTGGCGGCGATCATGCGATTGACGGCGTTGCCCCCGCCCCCGCCGACGCCTATGACCTTGATTTTGGCTCCACGAGCAATTTCATCGTTGTAGTGAATGCGGATTTCGTCGGAAGGATTCATCGGGCTCAACTCCATTCTCGTATCGTATTGGATCGTTCGCCAGGCTGCCTGGCTACAAACTTCCTGCAAAAATTGCGCGCAGTTTCGCGCGCAGGCCCTGGTCGTCGGCGGCCCGAAGCACGCTGGTGCGATGGGTGTAGAGCAACATGCCGATGGCGGTCGAGAATTCCGGTTGGATGAGTTCATCGGGCATGCGGGAAAGCGGCACCGGATAACCGAGCCGCGCGGGTACGCGCAACACACTTTCGGCCACCTCGAGCAGGCCGGCCAGGCGGGCTCCGCCGCCGGTGAGCACACAGCCGGCGCCGAGCGCGCCGAGAACGCCGCCCTGGCGCAGATTTTCGCGCAGCAGATGAAAGAGCTCGCGGGCGCGCGGTTCCAGGATCTCACTCAGGTAGCGCTGCTTGATGGTGCGGATCACCTCGTTGCCGCCGGCGACCAACTCCAATTCGCTGGAGGCAGGAACGGAGGTGACGACGCAATGCCCGTAGTCGACTTTGATCGACTCGGACTCCTGTACGGACATGTGCAGGCCGACAGCGAGGTCGTTGGTGAAGTGGTCTCCGCCGATGGGGATGACCGCAGTGTGGGCCACCGCGCCCTCGAAGAAAACGACCAGCTCGGTGGAACCGGCGCCGATATCGATGAGGCAGGCGCCGAGTTCGCGCTCATCGGCCGACACTGTGGCCTCGGCAGCAGCGATGGCTTCAAAAATGGTATCGGTCACTTCCAGGCCCGCCTTGTTGGCACACGTGATCACGCTTTGCGCCGCGCTGGCCGAGCAGGTTGAGATATGCAGGTTGACTTCGAGCCGATTGCCGATCATGCCGACTGGATCGTGGATACCGGGCTGCTCGTCGAGAATAAATTGCTGCGGCAACAAATGAAGGATCTCCCGATCGGCCGGCAGAGAAACGGAACGAGCCCGGTCCACGGCGGCGCGTACATCCTCGCGTGTAATTTCGCGCAGACGATTACCCAGGCTGATGCCTCCCTGACTATTTACGCCGCGTACGTGGGGACCGCCCAATCCTACAACACAATTCGCGATGACCGCTTTGGCCATTTGCTCGGCTTCGGTAGCAGCGTGATTGAAGGCTTTGCTGGCAGGGAGCAGATCGCTGATGAGCCCCTTGCGCATGCCCTCGGCATCGACGACACTGTGGGCGCGATAACGCAACGCACCTTCATGCAGCTCGGCGACCAGGACCCGAATCTTAGAGCTGCCCGCATCGAGCACCGTAAGTAAGTCTTCGCTCTTTTGGCTCATCGGTGGCCCGATTCTGAAGTGTGACTGGGGGAGCCCAGACAAAATTCCCTGTACATCGCCGTCATCGACCCTTCGCTCTCCCTGGTTTGGGCGATTTGGGGGCCGATTTCGCCGTGGTATGGGCGGCGTGTTTGGAGGCAGAGGCTTGCGGGTGTTGCTGGCCGGCGGCTGCTCCGTCGGCCGCGGAAGCTTGCTGCGTCATGTCGAGGACCACCTGATTTTCATAGCGCATATCGACCGAGGCCAAATGCGGATACTGCTGCCGCCACTCGGGCAGATGCTGCTGATAGCTGCGGTAGCGGGCGAGGAAATCAGAGTCCCCGAAATGTACCTGGATGTCGGAGCCCTGGGCGGGCAACAAGGCCCACACATCTTCCGCATCGGAGAGGTCGACTTCGCTGAGCTGGCTCGAGACCCTGGCGCCCCCGGAATCGAGATCGCTGATGAATTGCTGGTACAGATGCATGCGCGCGGCACGCACCGAGAGTGGATCGTTGGGGGAAATGCCGGTGACGACTGGAAAGGAGAAGTGTTTGGCGGCCATCGCGGCCGGCGGCAGGTGGAGGAGAACGCCGTGGGCATCGACCAGGCCGATGGTGCTGCCGTGGCGCACGAAGGCGATGGGCGTGCGCTCCACAATCGCGACGCGCAACTGATCAGGCAGCAGACGCATTACGGTGGCGTGCTCCACCCAGGGCAAACGCTCCAGAGCCGCGCGCCGATCGGCAAGAGGAATGAAGAAGATATTGCGGCCCAGGTCGGAGCCGAACACGGAGAGGAGCTCGGGGCGCGTCACCTGGGTGTTGCCCATGATCTGGATCGAGGAAGAGGAGACGATGCGGAAGCGAGGATCGTCACGGAAGAAGTTACGTATACCGATGGCCAGAAGGACGAGAGCGCCGATCGCGAAAACGGCAACCGTTGCCGCGATGATGCGGCCTGTGAGGGTGACAGGAATGAGACCGCGCCGGACTGGGACACGCCGTCGAGCGCGCAGGAACCCGTCTTCTTCGGCGTCGGGATCGCTGCTGACCTTTTCAGTCAACCTGCGTGGTCCGCTCCGCTCAGAAGAGATCTCCTGCGGCATTTTGGTGCGCGACGTTGACGAACGCGTAGAACGATAGAACGGGTCTACCGCTTCCTGCGATTCGTCGTCCGCGAACACCGTTACACGGCTTGCTTGTGAGTCGATTTTTGCCACGCCCGAGTCAGGTCGTGAGATTTGCCATCCAAACTATAGCAGTGGATCACCGGAGTTTGCGGAGGCAATTTGCGGGAATCTCAGGGGTAATCTCTGTTGAAAATAGGTGCTGGTTGTTGTTCGTGCCTGAGGATGTACCGGGTTACCGGGTTCGCTACTGCGTTGCGGTTGGTTAGTAGAGGAGATAGGGCTTGCGCCTGGCTTCGAAGTCCTGCAGCTGCTGCTGCCAGTCTTCGGCGATGCGTTGCGGATCGCGGCCGGCCTGCAGGGCTTCGAGCACACTGCGATTGGCCAGCAAAGTATCGATCTTGTCCAGTTGAAACTTGTCGCCCGCAAGCTTGCGGACCGCGGTGGCAATCTCCAGCCCAAGCTCGGGTGAGTCGACAACATTGCGATCAGTCACGATCGGCTCCACGCCGTAACAAAGCTGATCGGCATAGGGATACGGCGCGCGGGGAGTGAACGCGACCGGCACGAATCGTATGCCGGGTAAGAAGCGGGCATTCAGCGCGTGCGCGAGCGCGCGGCCATCGATCCAGGGCGCGCCTACATATTCAAAGGGCGTGTCGGTCCCGCGGCCAACAGAGAGATTGGTGGTTTCAATCAAGCCCAGCGCAGGGTAGAGGATCGCCTGCCGCAGGCTGCGAAGATTGGGAGAAGGATTGGTCCAGGTGAGCCCGGTGGCATCGAACCAATCCCCGCGTTGCCAACCGGTCATGGCGACGACGGTGAGCGGCGCGCGCAGTTTGAATTCTCCATTGAAATACCCGGCCAGTTCTCCCATCGTCATGCCGTGGCGCACAGGGAGCGGCGCTACGACCACATAGCTGTCTTTATCGGGGTCTGAGACAGGACCCTGCACCATCGAACCTCCGATGGGATTGACCCGATCGAGGACCACGATTTCCGTGCCGGTTTTGCCTGCCGCCTCGAGGAAATAACGGAGCACGGTTTCATAGGTGTAAAATCGGACCCCGGCGTCGGCGATATCAATAAGGACAGCATCGAGCCCGCGCAGAGTTTCGAGCGCCGGGCGACGCTGCGCAGCGGCACCGTAAAGGCTGACCACGGGCAGACCGGTCGAGGGGTCGGTCGAGTCGCGAATACCCTCTCGATCGAGCGCGCCGGCGATGCCGTGTTCGGGACTGAAGAGCAGCTTGAGCTTGAGACCGGGAACCGCTGCTTCCGCATCATGCGCCAGGATATCGATGGTTCGCCGCCCTTGCGCGTCGAGACCTGTCTGATTGGTCAACAAACCCACGCGCAGGGTTCCGCCATGGCGCGCGGCGAGCGCGGCAAGTGGGGCGAAGTCATTTTTTTCAAGAACATCGATACCGTTATCGACCGCAGCATTGCGCTCCTGCCAGCGGCGCTCGCCGGCAATGGATTCGTTATAACCGGTGAGATGCGCAGCAAGATCTCCGTTGTCGAGTTGTAATTTGACCCAGGAGGCGACCACGTTCGCGACTGCTCCGCGGATGGCGTTGATGCCCGTGGGTCCGTTGGGATAGACAGCGTTGGACAGAAAAATTACGTAGGTATTGGTGCCCGGGTCCATCCAAATGGAGGTGCCGGTGAAGCCGGTATGGCCAAAGGAGCCGACGGGAAAGAGCTCTCCACGGTTGCTGGAAAAAGGTGACTCGATGTCCCAGCCGAGCCCGCGCAGAGCAGTGCCGGTGGCCGGCTGGCCGGGCGTGGTCATCTTTTCGAGTGTGATTTGCCGCAGAGGAAAATGGCTTGGCCGGCCGGCGAGTGCGTCGAGCAGATTTTGTGCGTAGATCGCTATGTCTCCGGCAGAGCTGAACAGGCCGGCATGCCCGGCAACCCCACCCATGCGACGAGACGTTGGATCGTGCACCACACCGCGGAGCAGAACGCCATGATCGTACTGCGTGGGCGCAATGCGATCGCGCCAGTCCGCGGGAGGAAGAAATCGCATCTGCATTCCCAACGGTTGGGCGAGGTAACGCTGCTGGTATTGATCGAGCGTGAGGCCGGAGAGTTTCTCAACCAGCGCACCCAGGGTGATGAAGTTGATGTCGCTGTATCGGAACTGTGCTCCGGGCGCGGCGACCGGGGTGGAGTCGAACGCGCGGCGAAGTCCTTCCTGCTTCCCTACCCAGGGGTCTGCGAGCGAAACATCGGCGGGCAAGCCCGAATAGTGGGTAAGCAACTGGCGGATGGTGATGTCCTGCTTTCCATTGGCGGCGAACTCGGGCAAGTATTGCGCCACCGGATCGTTGAGGCGAAACCGGCCCTGCTCGTAAAGCTGCATCACCGCGGGCGCGGTGGCCAGAACTTTGGTTAACGAGGCAAGATCGAAGATTGTGTCTTCGGTCATGGCTTCGGGTTTCGGCGTTAAGGTTCGGTTTCCATATGCTTTTTGAAAGACGATATGGCCGTTGTGACCAGCGACGACGACGGCGCCGGGAAATTTATTTTCGGCGATGCCGCCTTCCACAATGCGATCGATTTGCCGGAACCACGGCTCTTCCGCAGCGTTGAGGCGAGCGGCCGAGGCAAGGAGAAGGAGGACTGCGATCGGCAGAACACGGTGCTTGCGCGGCAAAATTTTGCTCATCCCCCACCCCAAAGCAAATGTAAACAGGGAGCCGATCAACACGAACCAGGTCCAGGCAATCTTAGGCAAGGCGTGCGGCTGTCTCCAGAGCAGTATATTCGCCGCTAATCCGCCGACCATGCCAATCATAGCGCCGGTTTCGGTTGCGCTGGTGGTGAGGGCGCCCAGCAAAAATACTCCCAGCAGAGCGCCATAGGCCACGGAGGCAATAGACAAGCCAACTTCCACGACGTGGCCCCCGCCGCGCGACATCAACGCCAGCACAAACAGCAGCGCAGCCCAGAAGAGGGTCATGACACGCGACAAGCGAGCGCGTTGGCGGTCATCTGTATCGGGACGCCAGGCCAGATAAAAATCCACCATGCTACTGGAGCTGAGAGAGTTGACCGCGGCGCTTAGATTCGACATGGCCGCCGCCAGAATCGCCGCGACCATCAGGCCGGCAAGGCCACGCGGCATCTGGGTCACGATGAACGAGGGGAAAATGCGATCGGGGCTGGCCAGGTCCACGCCTTGGGGCGCGTGGCCGTAGAAGTAGAAGAGCCCGGTCCCGATGGCGAGAAAGAGGACGAACTGCACCAGGATGACTCCCCCGCTGGTGAGCAGCGCGATGCGTGATTCGCGCAGATTCTTTGCAGCCAGCAGACGCTGGACCAGGAGTTGATCGGCGCCATGGCTTGCCATGGTGAGGAAACAGCCGCCGATAAGCCCCGCCCAGAAGGTATAGGTGGTGCTGAGGCTGAAGGCAAAGTGGAAGATGGTGAGCTTGCCGGCCGCGGACGCTACGGCGTGGATCGCATGCCAGCCGCCCGGGACTCGATGCCCAAGCAGGATGACGCTGATGATTGTGCCGACGACGTAGAGGATCATCTGCACCACGTCGGTCCAGATGACGGCGGCCATTCCGCCTTCAAGCGTGTAGATCAGGGTAAGGACGCAGATGATGGCGATGGAGAGGACATCGTTGGTGCCAATGGCAATGCCGACCACGATGGACACGGCAAAGACGCGAACCCCTTCGGCGGCGGCACGCAGAAAGAGAAAGAGAAATGCGGTGAGTTTATGCAACCGCGGGCCGAAGCGCTGGCCAATGACTTCGTACGCGGTCAGCAGGTCGCCGCGAAAGTAACGCGGCAGGAAGAGAACGCACACCACGATGCGGCCGAGGAGGTAGCCGAGCACAATTTCCAGAAATCCCCAGTCGCCGGTGTACGCGAGACCAGGCACGCTGATGATGGTCAAGGTGCTGGTTTCGGCGGCCACGATGGAGAGTGCAATGGCCCACCAGGGAATTTTTTGATCGGCAAGAAAATAGCTCTTGAGCGAACGATCTTTGCTGCGGAAGCGCAGGCCAAAGAGGGTAATGCCCGCCAGATAAATCGCTACCAGAGTCAGATCGATCCAGCTCAGCCGGTGTAGCATGCTACTCCAGTTTACTGGCCGCAGAGCGTGCGCTGCGGAATACCTCAGTCCAGGGCTGGGATCTTTCTGGGCATATGGCGGCGCTGCCCGTATCCCAGACGCGTGAACGGGAGCAGGCAAATGCCTGCTCCCGTTCACGGCTTGGTTCCCTAGAACGTGTACTTCAGCGCAAGCTGAATCTGACGTTCCGTGGAGTTGGTGCCGTTGATGAGCCCGAATTGCGTGGAGTCTGCCGACTGGTTCGGAGCACCCAGGCTGGGAGTATTCAGCACGTTAAAGAAATCGGCGCGAAATTCAAGCTTCTGATTTTCAGTCACCGTAAAGCTCTTGCTCGCCGCCACGTCAAAGCTCTGATAGCCGGGAGCCCGTTCCGATCCGACACGTGCAGTGCCGAAGCCGGTAGACGACTCCTGACCATAGGCGCAGACACCGTTGTTTGTATCCGTTGCGCAATACACTTCGGAGGGATCCGTACCGAACCAGGCATTCGTCGATCGATTGCGAATCTTCAAGGGACGATATTGATTCGCACGGTCCGTGCGCTGGTTGACGAAGTACTCCTGGGTGGAATTGATAGTAACCGGGAAACCCGAGTGCAGGCTGGAAACGAAACCTAACTTCCAGCCGCCGACGGCGAGATCTTCGACGCGGTTTATGCCTGCGCCAAACAGTTTTCCGCGGCCGAAAGGCAAGTCGTAATAACCCGAGACGGAGAAAATGTTAGCCGCATCGAAGAATGCCGGACCGTAGTCCCCACCTCCGTTGTAGGCGTCCTGCCAATAGGCGCTTTGCGACGCAACGCCATTGGCCCCATAGTAACCGAGGTTATTGGAAAGTGTTTTGCTGTAGGTGTAGTTCGCCAGCAGTTCCAGGCCATTGCTGGCGCGTTTGCGTGCCGTTATCTGCAGGGCGTTGTAGTTTGAGACTGCTTCCGATTCCGTATAGCTGACCACCTGCACCAGGCTCAGGCCAGGCAGACTGGAAACCGGCAACGGGCTGGTCAGGCTCGCTTTCTGATTCCCTTCGCGCGGATCCACCAGGTGTGTACCTACTTGTCCGAGGTAGGCAACGACGAGCGAGGTGTCATTGCTTACCTGGTATTCCGTGGTGAAATTGAATTGTTGGATCAAAGCCGGCTTCAAATTCGGCTGCCACGCACGGACGTTGCCGCCGAGCACCGACGCATTGGCCGGACGTGGAAATCCGTTCTCGGCGAGAAATGCAGGACCACTCCCGAGATAGTTGGCCTGCGAGTCGATGAAGAACGGCGGATTCAAGGGAAGACGCAGGTTGGCGCCCGTACCTTCCAGGAAGTTCGTGATGGCATAGCCACCCCGCACCACTAGCCGATCATGAAACCTTTCGGGCGAGAAGGCAAATCCGACCCGCGGCGCGAATCCATACCAATACGGGTTATAGAGCGCCCGGCTTGCGCCGTTCACTCCCGCGAAGCTCTCTTTACCGGTATAGATGTTCAGGTTGATCTGCTTGTTGTTGACTTCATAGATGGGCTGATCCCACTCCCAGCGTAAGCCTAGATTCACGGTCAAATTCGGCTGCACTTTCCAGTCATCCTGAACGAAGAAAGCATCGCGCCATTGCCTTTGGCCCCAGCGGCTGACCGTACCCTCACCCTGGCCAAAAGTGAATGCCTGGTCCGTGAGGAAGTCGGCGTAACTGGAACCGGTGAAGTTACCCGTGTAATCGAAGTATCCCAGGGCGCCATTGTTTCCGGAGTAATAGCGGTTTTGCTGATAGCGCAGGGCCTGCCCACCGAACTTGATGGTCTGTTTGCCAAGCTGCCAGCTCACATTGTCGCCATAGGTAAAGGTGTTGGCGATGCTGTCCGATGCGACTCCACTGGAACCGATATCGCCTATGCCCACTCCGGTGCCGGAGAAGTTGAGCGCGCTGAAACCGGGAAACCCCTGCACTCCAGGGATACCCAGTTTCTGGTTGCCGTTCGGTCCAAAATTGCCCGCGATATCGACCGGAACCCCAGTGTATCTGGCCCGTCCAAAGCCGGCGCGTGCTTCGCTCACGATGTTCGAGGAGAACGTGTGGGTCCAGTTAAGGATAAATCCCGTGTACGGGTTGGCGTTGTTGCCGGGAATCTCGGTCGGGATGCTGACCGAGCTGTTGCCGTCATACTCACGGCCGAGGGTGAAACGGCCGGAGAGAAGATCGTGCTGCCTTATCTGGTAGTCGATCTTGACATCGCCCTGGTCATTTTGAACAAACTGCTTTTCCGTGCCGGAAAAGTTCCTGTTTGGATTGGCGACGCTACCTCCGCCAACCAGGTTCAGAGTCGTGTTGTTCCCGGGGATAGTTTCATTCGGATAGATAGACGGGTTGGCCAACAGAAACCGAGCCGCGGGATTCGTTACGTTGAAGTGTCGCACCTGGTAAAGCGGGTTTCCGCTTCCATCGACGATAGGATTTCCACTTCCATCGACTGCCTGGATGGGCACGTCACCATTCCGAAACGCGGCAGTAGGGACGTTGTAAAAAGTGGTCGAATTGGTATTCTGCCGAGAGCCCTGGTAGTCGACAAAAAAGAACAGCTTATCCCGCTTGACGGGGCCGCCGAACGTGCCACCGAATATACTCCGGTTGAAAGGGCTGACCGGGGCCGGCGTTCCGCTCGTGTGCCTGTTGCTCCAGCTGTCTGCATTCAGGTTCTGATTCTCGAGGAACTCGAACGCATTTCCATGGAAACGGTTCGTGCCACTTTTGGTAACCATGACGATCTGGCCGCCATTGGCGTTGCCGTACTCGGCAGTCGCGTCGCCGGTAATGATCTTCAACTCGCCAATGGCGTCCACGTTGGGGCTGTAGCCGATATAGTTATCGATGGTCTCGTTGATGTCGGCGCCGTCGAGTGTGTAGTTATTGGTTTGCTCGCGGTTTCCGTTCTGGAAATAACCGCCGTCGTAGCTCGACCGCGCGACACTGTTCTGGGTGGATGGACTGGTGACGATCGCTCCCGCGACCAGTGAGGTGAGCGATGAAAAATTACGCGCCTGCAGCGGGACTTCCGTGGCCGTTTCCGCCGTGATCGTGTCGCCGGTAGTAGCGTTTTCAGTGTCCAGAATTGGCGCTGCGCTGGTAACGACAACATTCGAGCTCACGGATCCGACGGTGAGCTTCACATCGACGCGTGCTTCCTGGTCAACTTCAAGAGCGAAAGGCGCCGTGGTGGACGTTGCAAAGCCTCCCGCGGTCACGGCCACTGTATATTGACCGATGGGCAGAAATTTCAGAGTGTACACGCCGGAAGTATTGGTTTGGGTAGAAACCGACACACCCGTCGCAAGGTTGGCGGCGGTTACGGTAGCGCCGCTTACCACGGCGCCGCCTGCATCTACGATGGTGCCGGTGACAGAGCCAGTGATGGTTTGCGCCAATACCGGCAGATAACAGGGCGACAAGACTAGCAGTGCCCACGCAAGCAACTTAGTAATACGTTTCATCATTTCTCTCCGTCGAACGGAATACGACTGGCCGCGCCCCATAAGGCACTCGGCCAATAGCTAGATCACCCGGGAAAGAGCCTTGAGGCTCAAGGACTCGCTTGTAACTTGCTGAAGATTGAGATACCGGCGGCTATGCGATCCTAGCCAAATAAGAGACACCACCTCAGCTGCAGCTGGTGGGTGTAAGCCATAGCGGCCTTGGTGTGGTTGTCCGCGCGAGAAGAGCGGTTAGGGGCTGCTCCCGGCGCTGTGTACGCGCTCGCGGGCCGGCAAGCGCCAATAGACCCGGCGGACTTTTATGGGGGCTACGCCCCATAAGGCAGATCGTCTCATGTTCGCCTCCAAAAATGAACCTGCTTACCGGGCCCTACTAACAGGAACGTGGCAGCTCTTGTATCCGCTGCTCTTTACCGGTCGTACGACTTAATTACCATTTACTTTAGTGACCGTACTATATCGACAAGTTGCGTCGAATTGCAAGCATGATTTATTGGGAGGTAAACTTTTTTTAATGAAGGGTGCGTAAGGAAGTCTCGGCCCGGACAGTGTGGGTGCTGGATGCCGGCGCTCAGTTCGGCCGGGTGGACGGAGGCGAGACGGGGGCAGCAGGGGGCGCGGGCGCCAATTCTTCTACCAGGATTTCTGAGAGCCTGGATATGAGGAGGTTGCCTGGATTGTCGGCTCCGTAGTTGACTTCCGGAATGTTGCTCACGGTAATCGCCATGGCGACGGGCCCGTGGGGCGAGTAAATGATCGCCACATCGCTTCTCAGGTGATCAAGGGCGCCGGCTTTGCTGGCGATGTCGGTGTTGTTCATATCTCTTCCGGCGCCGTCGTGGTCCCGCTGGCGCTTGAGCACTGCGATCATTTCGCCGGAGGCCGCTTGACTCACCAACTCCCGCCGGTGGAGCTTCTCGAGAAGCACAACCATGTCGCGAGGACAGCTTCTGCCGAGGCCCCAGCGTTCGTTGCCTGGCTTTTTGCCCTCGTCCGTCACGCCTTCGGGTGTTGTCTGCATGATTTTGCGCATAACGGCGGTTTGCTTCAGACCCAGCTGCGCCATGCGGGCGTTGACCGCGTTTCCGCCGATGCGGTTCAGTATCAGGTTCGTGGCGGTGTTGTCACTGACGACGATCATCAGGTGCATCAGGTCGCGTATCGGCAGGGCATCGCCAGTAGACAGCTCAGTTAACACACCCGTGCCGGTTACCTTATCCTGATCGGACAGCTCGAGCTTTTGATTCCAATCGAGCTTTCCTTCCTCAGCTTCGGCGAAGAGCTCAACCATAATCGGGAGCTTGATGGTGCTTGCGGTTTGCACCGGTGCGTCGGCGCGCAGCTCATAGCTCACACCGCTATCGAGGTTCTTTGCGTAGAGGCTCACGCTTCCGGGAAAGCTTTGGATTGCATCTTGAATGCGGTGATCGATCGTCTTGTTAGCTTGGGGCTGCTGCGCTGTCGCCGGACAGGCCGTAAGACACAGGGCCAGAGACGACAGCCAAAGAAAACATCCGTTTCGTCGTACTGTGCGCTCGCATGGCATACAGAGTACGGTGACATACGACTACGAAAATCGCCAACCCGGGCCGGTGACCGTGCAACCATTTGTAGTCGATGCTGGATTGGCGATGACAGGGAGATAACTCTTCCCGCTGCGGATCCGGCGGTCCCAGTGGCAATCACCCGCCACGGCGATACCGTTGGCTACTTCATCCCTGCCCGCCGCAAACGAAGCGACACCGACAAGGCAGCCTTGAAAGAGGCTGCCGCCCGTTGGCAGGAGATCCTCGATGCCGAAGGGATCGCGGAAGATAAAACAGTCGCCGATTTCAAACAGTGGCGTTCCAAGCAGAAGCGGTGACCAGAAGCGCCTTGTGCTCGACGCAAACATTCTCCTTCGAGCCGTATTCGGCTTGCGGGTGCGTGGTCTTCTCGAAACCTACGCTTCAGGCAGCGGCGGTGGAGAGCCACCAGCCGCTGCCCGAACACCAGCAGGATGCATCCGGCGGCGTGTTTCGGCGCAGCGAGCGCACTTCGCCGGCACGCCCACCCTGGAAGGCTGCGGCGAGTTTCTTCCCGGTCTCCTCATCGCGGCCCCCAACGCAGGGAATAAACAGTACGGGGCAAATGAATTGTGCGTGGAATGATTCGTCTGCTACCCGCGTGACGAGCAACATGTTGCCCATGCCCGGTCTTCCGCCGGCGGCGTCTGGCGTAAGCGGAAACAGCAGCCTGCCGAAGGGACGCAGAGCATCGAGCCAACCATCGAGCGGTGCAGTGGCTCCGGCACTTACGTAAATCACGTCGCTTTCTGGGATGGAGCCTTCGGTTCCAGAACGGGCAATCACGGTTACGTGCGACAGGTGTGCGAGGTTCAAGGCCGCCATGTGCGCGAGATGCTCATCGATTTCCAGGGCGAAGACCTTTCCTGAAGGAGAGGTCAATGCCGCCAGGATGGCAGTGTAATAGCCTCCGCCGGCCCCGATGTGGACGATGGTTTCGCCTTCTTTCACATGGAGGGCGGCCAGGCAACGTGCGTGCAGTGAGGGTTGTCCGTTGTTGATGCCGCGCTCGGGTACCAGCGCGACGACGACATCCTGGTAGAGCAACGACGGATCCGAGGTTGGCGTCAGCGTATAGCCGTGGCCATGGAATACCTTCCACGGACCCGGCCCGAGGTAGTGCTCCCGGGAAGTCGCGCGAAAGGCGGCGGTGAGCGGACTGTCGGGCGCACCCGCCATGGCGGTGATTAGCTCTGCGTAGAAATTTCTGTGCGCTTGTAATGGGTCCACGGGGCTACCCTCCGGAGTTGACTAGAGCATTTTCGCAATTACTGTGGCCTGGTAAGAGCAACGAGGTGTGGTTTTCCTTGAGAGAAAACCACGTAAACGTTGGCGGCTTCGGTGTACACCAATTGCGAAAATGCCTTAGTCATATCGCAGGGCTACGATTGGATCGACTTTGACCGCGGATCTTGCCGGGATCAACGTAGCAGTCAAGGATACGAATACCAGCAACAAGGCTACCAGGGCGAAGGTGAGCGGATCGTGGGCACTGACGTTGAATAATAGACTCGTGAGCACACGCGAAGATGCCAGCGCCGCGAGCAGGCCCAGCGTGGTTCCGCAGGCAATGAGCCATAGACTTTTTCCCAGGACCAAACACAGGATGCGGCCCCGGCTCGCGCCTAACGCGAGGCGCACGCCAATTTCCTGCGTGCGCTGGGTTACGAGGAAAGAGATTACTCCGTAAAGGCCGATCACCGCCAACATAAGACCCATGGCCGCGAAGAAACCTACGAGGAGCGTCTCAAAGCGGGGCTGGTCTGCAAGTTTTCCGACTCTCTGGCGCAAGGTGGCGAAATCGATTGGCAGGGTCGGATCGAGTGCGGCCACCTGGGAGCGAATCCAACGCGCGGACTGATCGGGAGGCAGCGCGCTACGCACGACCACGACGGATGTTTTGCCCCAGGCGCCGCCTCCGTCCCAATCCTCGGGGAGATTTCGCCGGAGCCGGTAGATCTCCGGCACCTCCTCTTTGCTGAGGCCACTGTTTTTTACATCGGCCGCGACGCCGACAATGACGCTCTGGGGGGCAGTCTTGGGACTGTCTTTCCCGCCGATACGTTGGCCGATCGGGTTTTCATTGGGGAACAATTCGGAGGCCAGGCGCTTGCTGACGACAATGAGATGCTGGCTTGCGGTCATGTCTTCTTCGCGGAAGCCGCGTCCCTGCACGATGGGAATATCCAGCGCACGGAAATAGTCTGGCGAGACCAGGCAGATAGCGACCACTCCTGTGATTGCGTTGGCCGAAGGCGGCTTGCCGGCAACGACGATGTCGTCAAGCCGGTCGCCGAAATGGCCGCCCCCCGGAGGAAGGGAGTCGCTGATCGAGACAAGAGAGACGCCAGGACCGAAGCGCAGCCGGGTGGAAAGCTTCTGGAAGAAGGCAAGGCGGCTGGCGCCTGAAGGATAGGAATGCTCTCCGAGGGTGATGCCGGCGGTCAGGGTGTTGTCGGCGCGCATGCCAAGACTCTGATTTTCGAGATTGCTGAAGCTGCGCAGCAGGAGTGTCGCTCCGGCCAAAAGAACCATGGTTGTGGCAATCTGCAAAATGACCAGCCACTGGCGCAGGGTGGCATGGGAGACCGAGGTGAGCGAACGGTTGTTCAGCATGCCGCCCTTGGGTTTCTGTAGCGCGGGCGCGAGGCCAAAGAGGACACCACAGAGGAGTGACATAAGGATGGTGACGCAGACAATGCGCTGGTCGAGCCGGATCTGGTTGAGGTACGGAATGTTGGCCGGCGCGATGGCGATGAAAAGACGGAGCAAACCCCAGGCCAGTACACATCCGGCGAGGGCGCCGGCCATCGAGAGCAGGAGCGATTCGGTAAGCGCCTGGCGGGCTAGCCGGCCGCGGGTGGCTCCGAGGGCGGAACGAACCGCAAGTTCCCGCTGCCGCATGGCGCCACGCGCGAGCAGAAGGCTGGCAACGTTGGCACAAGCGATGAGCAGCACGGCGAGTACAGCGCCCAGAAGAACCCATGCGGTCAGGCGAACATCCTGCATTTGCCGGTCGCGCAGGGAGCGCACCCTGAGATGAAAGTCGTAACGGATGTCGGATGGTATGCGCTTGAGGACTGCTTGCATGAGCGGCTGCAATTGGACCTCGGCTTGCTCGATGCTGACTCCCGGTTTGAGCCGCGCGAAGACCCGCCTCGGACCGCCCAGCCCATCATTCGACGCGCGGTCGGCGGCCTCGCCGATCGTTCTGGGAAACAGCACGTCCACGGCCTGCAGCCGGGGCATCTCAAAATTGCGAGGTAACACGCCGACCACACGGATGGGGTCTCCATCGATGTCGATGGTCTTATCGAGGATGCCGCGGTCGAGGTTGTAACGATTGCGCCATAGGCCGTAGGTAATGAGGGCTACCCTGGGTCCGTTGGGGCGTGTTTCTTCAGGGAGAAAGTTGCGCCCCACTACAGGAGAAACCCCGAGGGTGGGCAGAAAATTGCCTTCAACCACGGTGCAGTTGAGTTGTTGCGCATTTCTCTCGGTCAGATCGCACTCCTGGGTGGTGGCGTTTTCGGAGGTGATCGCCGCAAACGGCCCGTGATATCGCTGCCAGTCGTAGTAGAAATAGCCGAGCATGAACTCCTGCGTCTCGAGCGACTGCACCAGGCCGAGGGACACGAGGCGGCCGCCATCCGCATAGGGGAGCGGGCGGAACAGGATGCGATCCACAACGCTGAACACAGCGGTGGTGGCGCCGATGCCGAGCATCAGCGTGGCAATGATGGTGATGGTGAATACGGGGTTGCTGCGGAAACCTCGAAGGGCATAGCGGACGTCCTGCAGCAAAGTTTCCAAATAGAAGCCGGGACGTTGTTCGTGGCTCTGCTCTCTGGCTCGCTCGACTCCGCCGAACGTCAGCAGGGCTTGCCTCCTGGCCTCGGCCGGGACCATGCCGACGGCGATGTTTGCCTGGACCTGCCGCTCGAGGTGGAATTGCAGTTCATCGTCTATTTCCCGAGAGGGTTCTGGGAGCTAACAGAAAGCGGAGGCGTGTTCGCCATTCCTCAAGCATTGGCACTCCTTTAAAGCGGCCGGGCAATTGCCGTCCTCAAGAGGATGAGGCTTTCTTTTGTCGAGTGTCAAGGGGAGAGGTGGTTGTCGAGATGGAACCGGCAAGTCGGCTCCTCGGGATGACAAATCTGGGGGCGGTTGCTTTGATTGGCGGTTGTTGCCCGGGTTGGCGGAACCGCAGGTCCCTCCACTGCGCTACGCTTCGGTCGGGATGACAAATCCCATCCATGGGCGTTTCTGCTGCCAGGTTGAGAAGCCTTTCAGTTGATATGCACGCGAAGGCATAAGATCATTCCAATTGAAAAGAGACGCCGCTCCGAAGATTGAGGACCGTCGACCGAGGATTGGACAGCGCATGAAGAGAAATTCCGTCGCTGGTTTGTATTTTCTACTGATTGTTGTCGCCGTCTACAGCATGGCATATTACGTCGCCGGCGCACTCGCCCTGCGAGAAGAGTTCTTCCATGCCGGCCGCTATGCCAACGAGCCTTTCGACTTCCACGATGACGGCCAAACTCTCAATGGTGTCGAAAAAGAAGCTAAGGCCGCTGGCTTATCCAGCGGAGATTTTCTACTGGCGATCAACGGAGTCCCGTTCACAGGCTATGACCAGTTCCACCGCCTTGTGCGGCAAGCAAAACCTGGCGACGCACTCACATTTTCCGTTCGCACGCCTGCGGGAAAGGTCCGAGAGGCGCACCTTCGATTGGCGCCTCGTGAAGGTCCGGATTGGCCTCTTGGCGGCCTAGTTGCATTTCTCACTCCGGTGCTGGGCGTGCCACTGCTCGGCCTCCTACTCGGCTATTGGGTGGTCGCCGCCCGGCCGCGGGACCTGAATGCATGGCTCGCCTTTCTTCTTCTTGCCTTTCCGGAGACAAGCTACGGCAATCTTGATTGGCGGTTCTGGCCGTTGCCGTGGTATTTCCTGCTTTTCCTCTGGAACAGGGTCGTACAGTTTTTCGTCTTCCCGGCGCTGCTGTGGTTTGGTTTGCTGTTTCCCGAACGCTGGCGAGTGGACCGTCGCCTACCCTGGTTCAAATACGCTGTGCTGGCGGTCTTCGCCGGTAATTTTATTCTCGAGACCGTCCTTGTTTTAGGACAGACTTTTTCTGTTAAAGCCATTCGTTCGCTAGCACCGATACAGTCCTGGGTCCACCATGTTTCCTGGCTGACGTTCACCTGTGTCGTCCTTTTTCTTGCCGCGGTTTTCGATAAATTGCGGTCAGCGTCCACGGCAGATGCGCGCAGGCGCATGCGTGTCCTGGCCATTGGAAGTGGCTTGTCCCTCGGCCCGCTGGCCTTGATTTTCGGATTTGGGCCATTGTTCGGAATAGACCCACAGACTGGGAATTGGTTCGTCTCGATCGTCCCGTTGCTGGCGCTCTTTCCCCTTACCCTCGCTTATGTGCTGATCGTGCAGCGTGCGATGGATATCCGTATCCTGCTGCGGATGGGCACGAAATATCTGTTCGCCAGGGCCACTTTACTCGTGGTGCAGATAGCGATCGTGGCGTTCCTGATCCTGCGCGTCATTTTTCCCATGATGCAACGCAAAGAGCACCAGTGGCTGAACTTTGTTTTGCTTGCCGTATGCATCGGGGTTCTATTGCAGGTCTTCATTCTGCGCGACAGCCTCAGCCAGCGTGTGCAGCGGTGGCTGGACAAGAAGTTTTTCCGCGAGGCTTATAACAGCGAACTGGTCTTGAGCGATCTCGCGCACCAGGTTCGGCAGGTAACGGACCGGAGCGATCTGATTGACACCGTGTTGCGGCGCATTTCAGAGGTGCTGCATGTTCCAAAGGTTGCCATGTTGCTGCGCGGCAACCAGGTGTTCCACCTTCAGCAGGCGCTGGGCATGGATCTCGGCGGTCCGGTGGTGTTCGCGGAGCAATCGGCGACGGTACAGAATCTGATGCGCACTCACCAGCCTGCGACCGTCTACCGGGACCGCCCGGAAGAATGGATTGCCGGCGCAGATGCGGAAGAGACAGCCTTGCTGCACCGCATCGACGCAGAGTTGTTGCTGCCGATGCCGGGGCGCGCGCAATTGATGGGTTTGATTGCACTCGGACCGAAAAAGTCAGAAGAGCCTTACACCCCGACGGACCTGCGCATCCTGCAGTCCGTTGCCGCACAAACCGGACTGAACCTGGAAGTTGCGGAGCTGGTGCAATCGCTGGCGGACGAGTCGGCACAACGCGTGCGAATGAATCGAGAGATCGAGATTGCACGCGAAGTACAACAACGGTTGTTTCCGCAAAGTCTTCCGGAGATCAAGAATGTGAGCCTGGCGGGGATGTGCCGCCCTGCTTTGGAGGTTGGCGGCGATTACTACGACCTGGTGGAACTGGAAGATGGCCACCTGGGCTTTGCCATCGGCGATGTTTCCGGCAAGGGAATTTCGGCAGCGTTGATCATGGCCAGCCTGCGCGCTTCGCTGCGCGGCCTCATTCTGGACGACCCCGGCGACCTGGCCCGGATGATGCAGAAGGTAAATCGCCTGGTCTATGAAGCCTCGTCGAGCAGCCGCTATGCAACCTTCTTCTTCGCGATCTTTAAACCGGATTCACGCGAGCTTCGGTATGTGAATGCGGGACACAATCCGCCCATACTCGTCAGGGAAACGTCAGGGGAAGTGGTGCGCCTGGAAGCTTGCGGCCCGGTGGTCGGCATGCTGCCATCGGTCGATTATGACGCGAAGTGCCTGGAGCTGGCGCCGGGGGATTTGTTGATCGCCTACACCGATGGCATCAGCGAAGCCATGACGGCAGAGGATGAGGAATGGGGCGAGGAACGCATGCTCGCAGCGGCGCGACGCCAGCATGCTGCTTCGGCTGCAGAGGTTCTGGGAGAGATCTTTCGCGCGGCAGATGCTTTTACCACGGGCGCTGAGCAACATGATGACATGACGTTGCTGATCATGAAGCTGTGATTAAGGTGGCTGGGAACGCACGCTGCTTATGACAAGATGGACGCAAGGACAGTGCAAATATGGAAATTAAGCCCATCAAGAACGAAAAAGATCACGCAGCCGCACTCCGCGAGATCGAGCAGCTCTGGGGGACCGACGAAGGAACGCCGCCGGGAGACCGTCTGGAAGCCCTTGTCACTCTGGTAGAGGCGTACGAACGCGTCCATTTTCCTATCGATGTGCCCGATCCGATTGCCGTACCTTAGCGGCGCGCTAAAGCACGACTGAAGCTGTAAGGCCGTGCCATTTCGCTTAAATGTTTGATTCCCTGTCTCGTCCAGGAATAACATTGACACCCTATCCATAGATTATCTATATATAGGCATGGCCAAGAAGTCAGAATTAATGCCTGGGACGCTCGACATGCTGATCCTGAAGACGCTGACCCGCGCCCCACTGCACGGATACGGAATTGCACTCTCCATCAAGCGGTTGAGTCTGGATGTGCTGACGGTTGAGGAGGGTTCGTTGTACCCATCGCTGCAGCGGCTGCTGTTGCAGGGTTGGGTGAAGGCGGAGTGGAAGAAGACCGAAACCAACCGGCGGGCTCGCTACTACACGTTGACCGCCGCCGGCCGTAAACAATTGGGAATCGAACTCTCTTATTTTGAGCAGATGATCGGGGCGATCGGCCGGGTTCTGCAGGATGCATAGGAGGATGGCATGGAGACGATTCTCCGTACGCTGAGGAAGTTGAGATTTCTGGTTTTTCGGGAAAAGTTCCGCAAGGACCTGGAGGAAGAAATGCTCTTCCACCGCGACCAGGCAGCCCAGGATCTGCAAGCAGACGGCATAGCAGCGGATACGGCGCGCATCCTGGTTCGGCGGCAGTTCGGAAACCAGACACGGGTGACGGAACGAAGCTATGAGGTGGTTGGTTTCGCCTTCGAAAGCGTACTGCAGGATGTTCGTTATGCCCTCCGGCAACTGGCTGCGAATCCCTCGTTCACCGCCGTGATTGTGCTGACGCTGGCGCTGAGCATAGGGGCCAACAGTGCGATCTTCAGCGTGATACAGGGAGTTCTGCTCAAGCCACTTCCCTACCCTGGAGGCACAGCGGCTGGTACGTATTTTTCTCACCAGTCAGGAGTAACCCGAAATTTCCCTTGAATCCTTTCGACTTCAGGGATTTTCGGACGCGCAACCACTCCTTCGAATCGATGGCCGCATTTACCCGAGGCGATGTGCAGCTCTCCGGCACGGGCGAAGCGGAGCGGCTCTACGGCTTCGGGGTGACTGCCGGGTACTTTCATGTTCTGGGATTGAAGCCCGCCCTGGGGCGCGAATTCGATCGACTGGCAGAGGTGCCGGGAAACGGTCTGCAGGTGATATTGAGCGACCGGATTTGGCGGACACGGTTTCAAGCAGCGCCCGACATCATCGGACGCAAGATCACGCTCAACGCACAACCATTTACGGTGATCGGCGTGATGCCCGCGGGGGTGGAGCATCCAGGCAACGAATACCACTCACTGCAGTATGGTGAAGGCATCGATGTGTGGTGGCCGTTTTCGTTCGCCGGCGATCCTGCGCAACGCGGTTCGCATTACATCGAGGGGATCGGCAGGCTGAAGAACGAAGTCACCCTGAGCCAGGCACTGAGCGAGATGAACGCCCTGATGACCCAGCTCGGCCGCGAGCACACGAATGATGCCGGATGGCGAGTGATGCTGATCCCGCTCGACCAGGAGATTGTGGGGAGCAGCCGGCGGATGCTGATGGTGCTGCTGGGGGCGGTCGCCATGGTGCTGCTGATTGCATGCGCGAATGCGGCGAACCTGCTGCTGGCGCGCGCGGCTACGCGGCAGCGAGAGATCGCGGTGCGACTGTCGCTAGGCGCGCCGAGGCGCAGGCTGGTGCGGCAACTGCTTACGGAAAGCCTGCTGATCGCCCTGCTGGGTGGAGGCCTGGGTGTGGCGATGGCCATGGGCGGGGTGAAGATGCTGGTATCGCTGCTGCCGGCGGACTTTCCGCGCGCGCACGATATCCGGGTAAGCCTTCCGGTATTTGCATTCACCTTCCTGGTAAGCATTGCGACCGGCATCCTGTTTGGACTGGCGCCGGCGCTGCAGGCGTCACGGACCGATCCTCGGCAGAGCCTGCATGCCGGCGGACGGGGGACGACAGTCAGCGAACGACAGCGGCGGTTACGAAACGCGCTGGTCGTTTCGGAAGTGAGCCTGGCCTGCATCCTGCTGATTGGCGCGGGGCTGATGTTGCGCAGCCTGCTCAACCTGGTACAGCTGGATCGAGGGTTCCAGCAGGAGCATGTGTTGACCGCCAGCCTCTCGTTACCGCACGAAAAGTACAAGAACGGAGCCGTCGCGAAGTTTTATGAGCAGCTGGTCACGACGCTGGGTTCCGCTCCTGGCGTCGAGAGCGCGGGCGCAGGGAGCGATGTGCCGTGGACGGGCTATGACGAGAACGCCGGGGGCTTCACCATCGAAGGAAAACAACCGCCGCCACACCAGGAATTTCATGCGCGATACCACATGGCGACCCCAGAGTACTTTCGCGCGCTGGGTATTCCGTTGGTGGGAGGACGATTCTTTACCGCGGCCGACAAGGCAGATGCACCCGCTGTGGTGATCATTAACCGGGCCATGGCTGAGCTTTACTGGCCCCACGAAGACGTTTTGGGCAAGCGATTCACCTTCGCGGACAAACCCAAAGAGAAGGAGTGGATGACGGTGGTGGGGGTGGTGGGCAATGTGAAAGACCAGCCAAACAGCACAGGCGCAACGCCGGCATTCTGGTGGCCGGAATTGCAACAGCCCGACGCGGATATGTCGCTGGTGGCGCGAGCCCAGGGGGATCCTCAGTTGCTGGTGGATACGGTGAGGAATGAGGTAGCTAAGCTTGATCCGACGCTGGCCGTAGCGGATGTCCGGCTGATGGATCAGATTGCCGACAGTTCCGTGGCAACGCCTCGTTTGGCATTGGTGCTGGTCGGTTCGTTTGCAGGACTGGCGATTGTACTGGCGACGATTGGGACCTATGGGGTGATTTCGTATTCGGTAAACCAGCGCAGTATCGAGTTTGGATTGCGCATGGCCCTGGGCGCGCAGCGGCGGGATGTGCTGCGACTGGTGCTGCTGCAGGCGGCCGTGCTGGTGGTAGCAGGAACCGCGAGCGGCGTGGTGTTGGCGCTGGCACTGGCACGCCTGCTGCAGAACCTGATTTATGAGGTTAGCCCATCAGATCCGGAGACGTTCGCGGCGGTTGGGCTGATGGTGGTGTTGGTCGCGATGCTGGCCTGCTATATACCGGCTAGACGCGCAACGCGGGCGGAGCCTATGGCTGCTTTGCGGGCGGAGTGATTGGCCGGCCCAAAGCCGTACCAAAGCCGTACTGGGCCGGGATGATTTTCTGCGTGCGAATCCATCGAATCATCTCAAGGACCGACGATGTGTGCCGATAGTCACACTAATGAATAAACATGACAACACGACTCGGGTACTTTTGGTGGACGATGACAGCGTTGTGCGCACCACGCTGAGCAGCTTGTTGGCGGTGAGCGGTTTTCAGGTAACTACGGCGGCGAGCGTGAACGAGGCCCTCAAGCTGATCTGTTCAGAGACGTACGATGTGCTGTTGAGCGACCTGCATATGCCGGGCGCGGGGGACGGGCTGACGGTGATCAGCGCGATGCGGCATGCCAATCCCAAGGCGGTGACGCTGCTGTTGAGCGCGTATCCACAGTTGGCGGCGGCGACCCAGGCGATTGTGCTCCAGGCGGATGAGATTCTGACCAAACCCATTGATATGACATCGTTGGTGAATGTCATCCGGCAGCGGACAGCAGCCGGCCCTGCCGGGAGGCGCGAGACGCTCAGTGTGGGTGAGATTTTGTCACGCCATACCGAGACCATCATGCGTTTATGGTTTGAATATCTGCAGGAGGACGGGGAGGTTTCTTCGATTCCTATGACGTATGACCAGCGTTGCGCGCATCTTCCTCAGCTTTTCCGGGAGCTTGTGTCTCGTCTTCAGTCGACGCAGGTGCTTGGTAGCCATCGGAAGTTGTCGGCAGCGGCTGTGCTGCATGGCAAGAAGCGGTATCAGCAAGGCTACAGTGCGGCGATGTTGGTGGACGAGGCGCGGATGCTGCGGGTTAGCATTTTCCAGACGTTGCAGGATCATCTGGCAAACATCAACCTAAGCCTGGTGCTAATGAGCGTCATGGCCATTGCGGACGAGATTGATTCGCAGCTCAGCCAGGCCATTACGAGCTTTATGGACTGCTCCACGGCAGACGCGCCGCGCTCGACGCGGAAGGGTGTGAACCAGCAACTGCAGGCGACGCAGTGAGGAACGCTTAAAGCAGTTTCGGAATTGGCGTAGTGTCAACGAGTTGCACGGCCTGATCGGCAATGTAATAGAGCCGTACGTTGCTGAAAGCACATTGGGCCTTTTGTTAGCCGGGGTTTGGTTTGGGGTTGAGAAACGCGAGCCCCAAAGACCTCAACCCCACGGGCGGTTTTTCCGCACCCCGTGAAGCCCTCGTCATTTGCGTGCCCTTCCTGTTTCAAGCCCGACGTTTTCCAGCCAAATTGTGGCCTGGCTAACGCTCACTGCGGCGAGGCAGCCGTGCCCTGCCTGAAAAATTTGTCTTTCCCTCGGCTCAAAAAACCTTCAGTTGGTACTCGTTAGGCGCCGCTTTTCAAGTTCCATCCCTGTTCCCCGAAGCGATCCGCCCAAAGACTGGCACCGCCGAGTATAATTTGGCCCTGCCAGGTGGGCGCAACAGGCGAGATGCTTTGATTGGTGGATAGTTTCTGATGGACGAGCGCGACAAAGACGAGACCCCTATCCCTCCGGCTGGTCAACCTGGTGCGGAGGGTGAAATCGCCGCAGTGCCGCAGAGCGAGACGGCCGAACCGAGCACACCGCTGGTCGCGAAGTCGCTCTCCCCCCCGGGCGATCAGTCAATTGCCCCCCCGGTCGTGGCAAAGTCAATCAACCCGCCGGTCGTCACGCAATCGATGGGCCCGCCGGCGCTGGTCAAGCCGGTCGAAGCGAACACTGCACCGGCGCCGCCAGTCATGGTGGCCGATCGGGTCGAAGCCGCCAGCACGCCCATTTTGCCCCGAATTCGCCTGGATAAGAAGCATCCGCTCGCGATCCGCTGGATGCATTGGATCAATTTTCCCGTGCTGTTCACCATGATCTGGAGCGGCCTGCTCATCTATTGGAACGATTCAGACAATGCCTACAAGCACCCGCACGAGGTCTACCGGCTTGGCGTCGGACCCGTTCACACTCGTCCGTTTCTTCCCGCCATGGTTCTGGAAGGCGATGAACGCGCCGTACCATGTGACGCGAGGGGCTGGGGTATCCACTTTTTCTTTGTCTGGATCTTCGCCATCAACGGCTTCGCTTTATGTGCTCTTCACCATCTTCTCCGGTGAATGGCGCTTTGTCGTGCCCGACCGGAATAGCCTGATACAAGCGATCCAGGTGACGTTGAAGGACCTGCACCTGAGCAAGTACCTTCCGCCGCAGACCAAGTACAACGGCGCACAAAAAATTGCGTACACCTCTGTGATTTTGATGGGTGTCGGGAGTCTCATCACCGGGCTCGCGATCTACAAGCCGACCCAGTTGCATTGGGTGACGACTTTGTTCGGGTGGCTACGAAATGGCCCGGTGGGAACATTTCCTGCTGACCCTCGGCTTCTGCGGGTTCTTCCTCGTTCACGTGACCCAGGTGGTGCTGGCGGGCTGGAACAATTTCCGCAGCATGGTGAGCGGACTCGAAGTGAAGCGGTGCAGGAGCCGCCTTCCGGATCGCTCGAAGCAGAGAGGGAGAGTTGGGGATGAGCGATCTCAACGACAAAGCAAGCGAAGGCGGAGCAGAAAGCGGCCGACGAGGCGGTGCTGCGGGAAAGCCGCAAACACACGCGCCGCAGCTTCGTCATCGCCGCGTCAGGCGCGGCGGCCGGTTACGGACTGTATCAGTGGATCGACTAAAGCCAACAGTTGAGCATGCAACCGACGCTCTTGCGGCGCATGTCTCCAGGCCAACGCCAGGGTTTCACGCACGATCTTCGACGACCGGGCGCTGGCGCCCGACCTATCCTCTCAAGCGCGCCGAGAATCTGCGCGTCAACGGCGTCGTCGGGTTGAAGCAAGCCCTGATTCCGGAAGGTTGGCGACTGCAGCTGATCGGGGTCGCGAATGCTCAGAAGCTATCCTCAATATGCAGCCAATGTCACCGACTGGGAATATCGCTATAGCACTGCCCAGACCATGAAGACAGGGCCACGACACCAAAGTTGCTCCCGGGGTGGCTCCCAGCGCAGACACGGCACAGAAAATGGCGCGGGCATCCATGGTAGCGGGGGAGAATCCGGAGGAGCGCGCCGGCCGCCTGCCGCGCGGGCTCGAAGAGGCGGGCAAAGCCGATCCACACTGGTCCCGGGCACTCCCGGCCTGCTACTGACCATGGACGATATTCTCCAGCTTCCGAAACATGACTTGGTCACCCAGTTTAAGTGCATCGAGGGATGGAGCCAGATCGTGCATTGGAGCGGCGTGCGGATGGCGGACTTCATTGAGGCGTATCCACCGCAACCAGGCCCTGATGGACAGATGCCCCGCTACGTCTACATGGAGACGCCGAACGGCGACTACTATGTCGGTTACGATATGCGGGTTTGCATGCATCCGCAAACGCTGCTGGTGACCGAAATGGGCGGCAGCGCGCTCACGCAGTTTCATGGGGCGCCGCTGCGGTTGCACGCTCCCACCAAGTACGGTTATAAGCAGATCAAACGGATTGGGGTTATCGCCTACACCGATCAGCAGCCGGACGACTATTGGACCAAGTTGGGCTACGACTGGTATGCGGGCCTCTGACCATGGCGGCCACACGCGGGACCGAGACCGCGAGCGACAAGCAAAAAAACCGCCCGGACGGTGTGCCCGAGAGATGCGGCTTGCTGCTGCAGCAGGTGGCGGAGGATATTGAGCGGCAGATTGCTTTGGGCAAGATCTTGCATGGAGATCGTCTGCCCAGCGAGCGTGCGCTGGCCGCGCAGCTTGGCGTGAGCCGCAACACGGTGACGGCGGCGTATCTCGTGCTGGAAAAGCATGGAGCGGTTCGCCGGGTCGCCCATCGCGGGGCCTTCGTCTCCCCTGCGGGCCCGGTAGAAAATCCGATTGACTGGAGCAGCAAGATTTCCCGGCAGGCTCACCTGCTGGATGAGCCTGTGCTGGAGATGCTGGCGCAAAGCCGGCTGCCGAATTTGCGTTACCGGCTTTCGGCGGGCACGCCGGCGCTGAGTTGTTTCCCGCTGGCAGCGTTCCGCAAAGCCACCGACAAGGTGCTGGCCAACGACGCACTGTCGGCAATCGCCTTTGCGCCCACGGAGGGTCAACCGCGTCTGCGGCGTGCCGTCGCCGCAATCGATAGTGCGGAGCCAAGCCACATCCTCATCGTGGCCGGCGCACAAGAGGGCATCGACCTGCTGGCGCGCTGTTTGATCGAGCCCGGGGACCGTGTGATTATCGACCGGCCGACATTTCCCGGCGCTATCCAGGCTCTGAAGGCAGCCGGGGCCCGGCTGGTGGAGTGGGACACGGCCGAGTGGTCGGCCGATGTGCTGGAACGATTGTTGATTGCTTACCAACCGAAGTTCGTCTTCACCATGCCCACCTACCACAATCCCACCGGGCGCACGATGGACGAAGAGCAGCGCACGCGACTGCTTGGATTGGCGGCGCGTTATCGCGTCCCCATCATCGAAGATGACGTCTACTCCAGAACCCGTTTGCAGGGGTCGGCGCCTCCGTCTCTGTACCACATGGACAAGCACAGGGTGGTGATCTATCTCAGCACGTTCTCCAAGGTGCTGGCGCCGGGTTTACGGCTGGGCTGGATTGCCGCTCCGCCGCACATGGTCAAGCAACTTTCACTGATAAAAATGCGCTCCAATTTGTTTACTGAAGGCCTGCAGCAACTTGCTTTGGCGGAGCTGCTGGAAAACGGGGTCTTCGACGAACACCTGACACGTCTGCAGGCAACCCATGCCGGGTTGCAAAAGATCGCGCTGAAGGCGCTCCGGCAGCACTTCTCCGGCGATGAATTGGAGTTTTCCGCTCCTTTGGGCGGACTTTATATCTGGTGCCGGTGGCGTCACCCGGTCGACATGGAAGCGGTGCTGTTGCGCGCGCAGCAGAAGGGCGTAAGTGTTGCTCCGGGGCGGGCGTTTTTTGCCGGGCCTCCGGATGAGAATAACTTCCGCATCTGCTTTACCGCGGCCACGGAGCAGGATTTGCCGGAGGCAATCCGGTTGTTAGCGGGAGCGTTTCGCAATCCAGAGTGACGGCCTTAACCAGGCACAGCAGCTACTTTGCGGCGCCCAGTGCTTCCAACACCATGCCGGCGGCCTGGGACACACTTCCGGCGCCGAGGGTGAGGATTACATCCCCATCGGCGGCATGGGCCACCGCGCGGTTTACTGCTTCTTCAAAGGAAGAAGCGTACCGCACTTCTTTGCGGCCCACAGCTTTCACCAATGCGGGAGCATCGACGCCGGCGATGGGCGCTTCACTGGCAGCGTAGATATCCAGGATCTGGACCGTGTCGGCATCCTCAAATGCGGCGGCGAACTCCGCCATCAGGTCTCGCGTGCGGGTGTAACGATGGGGCTGAAAGATGACGTGGACACGATGGTAACCTGACTCTCGTGCGGCGCTCAGGGTGGCGCGGATCTCCGTAGGATGGTGGCCATAGTCGTCGACGACATTCACACCGCGGGCACAGCCTTTTAATTGAAAACGGCGATCGACTCCCCGAAAGCCATGGAGCGCCCGGGCGATGTTTTCCCCGGAAACGTCGAGCTGCATGCCAATCGCCACCGCGGCAGTTGCATTCAGCACATTGTGGCGGCCGGGCACATTGAGTTCAAAGGGACCAAGCACCGCGCCGCCGGCAGCCACCTCAAAGCGAGAGCGCACGCCCTCCACCGGCGGGAGCATGCGGAGCACGTAGTCGGCAGCCGAAGACGTGCCGTAGGTAAGCACCCTGCGGTGCACCCGCGGCAGCAGCGCAGCCAATTGTGGATTGTCGATACAGGCCGTGCATGCGCCGTAAAACGGAACCTTGTCCATGAAGTCAAGGAACGCGGTCTCCACATCTTCCATGTCCCGATAGCAATCCATGTGCTCGCGGTCGAGATTGGTAACCACGGAGAGGATCGGCGAGAGCTTGAGGAACGACCGGTCGCTCTCGTCTGCCTCGGCAACCAGGTATTGCGACTTTCCCAGGCGGGCGTTGGACCCCAGAGCGTCCACCCGGCCGCCGACCACCACGGTCGGGTCCAGACCGCCGGCCGCCAGGACGGAAGCGATCATGGAGGTGGTGGTGGTTTTGCCATGCATGCCGGCCACGGCAATGCCGTATTTGAGCCGCATGAGCTCCGCCAGCATTTCGGCCCGCTGAATGACGGGAATCTTGCGCTGCCGCGCCTCGGCTACTTCGGGATTTTGCTCGTTGACGGCCGAGCTGGTCACGACTACGCCGGAGCCGACCACATTGGCGGCCGTATGGCCCTCAAAGAGGGTAGCGCCCAGGCTTCCGAGGCGGTCGGTAATGCTGGAACGACGCAGGTCGGAGCCGGAAACGGCGTAGCCGAGGGTGAGGAGAATCTCGGCAATACCGCTCATGCCGATACCCCCAATACCAATGAAATGAACGCGTTGCGTCTTCGCAAACATAGCGGGGGGAGGAAGGGTGGCGATACTCACTGCACCCTACTGTAACAGCCGGCGGATACTGCCTCCCCTCCGGCGGCTGGCGCATCTAATTATTGTGTGAAGCCGGCCAGGACAGGACGGGTACCGGTACCCGGGTACGTTTGCTTATCGAAAGATAGCAATTGGCTTGCCAGAACCCCCAATCATGGCGCAACTTTTAACAGAGATCGTTGTTTTAAGTAGTAGGCACCCGAAGTTAACCAGGAGTGCTGGAAGTAACGCCAAAGCGGTTGGTTACGCACTGCATTGATGCCTTGGCGCGGAGGTCTAAAAATGCGATTTCTAAGATACTTCGTGCTGCTCGGTGCCCTATTGGTTCCTGCAGCGTTCATGGTTGCCCCGGCTAACGCCCAAGTGGGTGTCGGCATTGGAGTTGGCGATGGCGGCTACGGCGGCTATGGGGATTACGGATATGGATACCCCCCGGCCTGTGAGTGGGGTTATTACAACTATTACCCATATGCTTGCGCGCCTTATGGTTACTACGGCCCTAGCTGGTTTGTCGGCGGCTTCTTTATAGGCGCCGGGCCCTGGTATCGCGGCTATTACGGACGCGGCTACGGGTACGGTCGCGGCGGATACTATGGCCGAGCGGGCTATGGATATGGTCGCGGTGGCTACGGATATGGTCGCGGTGGAGTGGGCTACGCTCGCGGTGGTAATGGCTTTGCGCGCGGTGGCGCCGGCTATGCTGGAGGGGCTCGCGGCTTCGCCGGCGGTGGATTCCGCGGCGGTGGTGGCGGCGGGTTCCACGGCGGCGGCGGTGGTGGGTTCCACGGCGGCGGCGGTGGTGGGTTCCACGGCGGCGGCGGCGGCGGGTTCCACGGCGGCGGCGGTGGCGGGTTCCACGGCGGCGGCGGTGGCGGATTCCATGGCGGCGGCGGCGGACACCGTTAATCGCTGCTTAAACGGTGAAGACGGCTGGCGGAAACGCCGGCCGTTTTCTTTTTTGGGGACAAAACCGTAGGGGGCCACCGTCTCATCGAGCACCTTCTGGTAGCTCTGCTCCCACGAAGGCCCGGAATAATCCAAGACACCCTGGCTATCGGGAGCACTAGCGAATTCGAAACGCGAAGCCAGATTGGTCATGCAAGAAACCTCATTCTCTGCAGGAATTGCCGATCGGGTACTAAGCGTTTAGACTCCCTCACGGAAACGCAGGGCGAGCGGTACGTGCCGGTTATTCCGTCTTCGGCGTGGTTGACCGAATCTCGAGTTCCGAGATGATCAGCCGATCGATGTGAATTTCTTTCAGCCTTGCTGTTTCCAAAAGGCGCAACTTTCGTATCGTGAGCGCGCCAATGGCGAGTGCCCCAACGGCAGCACTGGCGACAGCAAGCGCGCCGAGGGCAACCGCGCCGACAGCGCCGGCGCCTAATGCAAGCGCCCTGAAGGCCGCCATGCGAAGCTGAGTATTCGCCATAAAAATCACCCCCCCGATGCCGGTTGCATGGACGTCTTTTTTGATGACGTCGCGTTGGATAAAAGGATACCCGCCGTTGCCATGGATGGGACGTAGTTTTTTGACCTGGTTTTTTGCCCGGTTTTCGTGATGGAGGCACCTGGAGGGTTGGTTTGTTTCGGCAATGTCAGGCCGGCGGCCCGAAAAATGAGCTAACTTGGACAAGTATGTCCGGATTAGGCCCAGCGGAAGGCGGAGTGGAAAGCAATGCGACACCGATCGCAGGGGGCCCGGCGGCTGAGGGGAAGCTCCTCGTCGTGCTTGTTCCGGTCTTGCTTGTTCTCTGCTCGCTGCTGCTGCCGAACTTGCTTGCGCAAGGTCAGCAGACATCCAAGGCCGGTCCTGGCGCGGCGGATCCCGCCGCCGCCGTCAAGCGAGCCGATGCGGCCTTTCATGCGGGATATGCAGCCGTCTCGGCCAATGATCTGGAGAAGGCACGCACGGCGTTCCAACAAGTGGTGAATCTCGAGCCCCGGATAGAAGAAGGACACAGCGCGCTAGGCGCCGTGCTGTTACAGATGAACGCCTACCCGCAAGCGATTGTCGAGTTGAAGACCGCGCTTCACTTGATGCCCAGCGACGAGGCGGCCGAAACCAATCTGGCCATGGCCTACGCAAAGAGCGGCCAAAACGCGCTGGCGATTCCGGTCTTTGAAAAGCTCGAGCACGCCGGCCATCCACTCCCGGACGATGTGCTGGCAGTGTACGCGCAAGCGCTGACGGCCACGAGCCAAAGCGGCGCGGCAATTGCGAAACTGCGTGAGGCGGTCGCCGGCTCTCCCCAGGATGCGCGCCTGCATGACGCGTTGGGCGCGCTCTACGCCCAGCAGAAAGATTGGCAGTCGGCGAACGACGAGTTCGAGAATGCGGTGCGCCTCGATCCGCAGCTGCCCGACGCTCATTTGCACCTCGGCGTCGCGTTGCTTGCGGAGCAACAGGTCGATGATGCGGTGCGGGAGCTGACTACGGCGGTACAGCTGGCGCCGCAAAATGCGGTGGCCCAATTGAGCTTAGGCAAAGCGCTGGTCGCCGGGGGAAACGACGAAAGCGCGATCCCTGTGCTCGAACAGGCGTTGGCGCTCGGTGGTCACAGCGACGAATGTAACTATCAACTGGCGCTGGCGTTCCAGGGGGTGGGCCGTTTTAAAGAGGCGCTGCCGCTGCTTCAGGAAGCAGTGAAAGGGGCGCCGGAGGATGCCTCGGTGTTGACCAACCTGGCGTTGAATATGGTGCAACTGGGCAATGCGAAGGACGCTATTCCTATCTTTCAGCACGCGTTGGCGATTGCGCCCGATGCGGTCTCGACGTATGAGGACCTGGGAGTCGCGTATCTGCAGCAAAGCGACCTGAACGACGCTATCCGCGAGTTTCAAAGCGGACTCAAGCTCAATCCAGCCGATCCGCAACTGCACTACAACCTGGGTCTCGCCTACAAATTGAAGGACGATATCCCTGGCGCGGTGCCGGAATTGGAGACCGCGGCGAAGCTGGATCCGAATGCTCCGGATCCTCCGCTGACGCTGGGGATTGTGTATATGCAACAGGGGCGGTTTCCCGATGCCATTGCACAACTGCGGAGAGCGCTCGCATTGCGGCCGGATAACGGAGAGGGTTGGGCTTTGCTGGGGTCGGTCTATCACCAGAACCATCAGCTTCCTGAAGCGGTCGAGGCGCTCACTGAGGCGATTCGCCTCTCGCCTTTGTTGCCCGGGCCACACATTACGCTCGCCGGTGTGCTCGCGGAACAGGGTAAACAAGAAGAGGCCCGCGACGAGAGAAAGACCGCGGCCAATCTCACCCGCGTGGCAGTGAACCACCAGCGCGCTACCTTCGCCACCAACACAGGGAATATGTTGATGGCGAAGGGACAGGTCGCCGACGCAGTGGCGCGGTACCGGGAGGCAGTGAGCAGCGATCCTGAGGACGCAGAAGCACACCGCGGGTTGTCGATCGCGCTTGCCCGGCAGGGCCAGACTGTGGAGGCTGAGAGCGAGCGCGCCAAGGCGGACGCGCTGGAAAAACGGTAGCTGTAGAAACGGTAGCGCCCGCTTCTACTTCGGGGGCGTCGGGTGGGTGGGCGCTCCGAGGGGGACGGATTGCGGCGTCTTGGAGCCTTCCGTTACCACGTAGAGGCAATTGACGGGGAGAGCCTTGAAGGTATCTACCTGGCCGGAGGGCCAGCGAATTTCCAGTAAGTCTACTTGCTGTGCCTGATCGAGACCAAAATGCAGCCGCAGGTCATTTTGCGAATAATAGCTGCCCCCGCTGCGCACTTCGTCCACCTGGAGTAAGGTCGCCGTTGAATCTTTTCGCGTCCTGGCGGACACGCGCACCTTCGCTCCAATGCCGGTGCGGTTCGACTTGACGCCGATGGTCTTTACCTTGATCCAGGAGCGCTTCCACTGCGAGTCGCAGCGCAGGAGCTGGGGCAGTGCGTTCACGCAGTTTACGATCACGTCCATGTCACCATCATTGTCGTAATCGCCGAAGGCACAGCCTCGGCCGGCGGCCGGAGCGGTGATGCCGGGGCCGCCCTTGTCGGACACGTCGTCAAAGCGGCCGTTGTGCAGGTTGCGATACAGGTATTTGCGCTCGGCGTATGGCGCTTCTGACTTTGACGTGCTGACCTCGGGATAGACATGGCCGTTGGTGATGAGAATGTCGAGCCAGCCGTCGTTATCCATATCGAAGAAGCCGACGCCCCAGCCCAGGTAGCGCGTGTTGATGCCCAGGCCTGCTGCGTAGGTGCGATCCTGAAAGTTGTTGTCACCGAGGTTTGCGTAGAGCGAGTCTGTGTCGCCGGCGAAGTTGGTCTTGACGATGTCGAGTTTGCCGTCACGATCGTAGTCTCCAATGGAGACGCCCATGCCGGCTTGCGGCTTTCCATCGGGAGAAAGCGCCGCGCCGGCTTCGATCGCGATGTCTTTGAAGGTTCCGTCTTTTTGATTCTGGTATAAGGTGGCGGCGGTGGAATCATTGGCAACGTAGATGTCGGGCCAGCCATCGTCGTCGAGATCGGCAACCGCGACGCTAAGAGCGTAGTTCCCTACCGTGCTCCACATGCCGCTCCTTTCCGAAACATCGGTAAAGGTACCGTTACCGTTGTTGTGGTAGAGAAGATTCTTGCCCGCCGCCAGACCCGGCGGCCCACACGCGACCATGATTCCCTTGTAGGTGCAGGGACCGGATTCCGGCAGCGGCGCGGTTTTTAAATCGAGATCGATGTAATTGCCGACAAACAGATCCAGGTTGCCGTCGCGGTCATAGTCGAGAAAGGCACAGCCACTGTTCCATCGCAGCGCTGCCTGCTTGAGCCCAGCCTTGACGGTCACATCGGTGAAGGTGCTATTGCCGTTGTTGCGGAAGAGCGAGTTCTGGCCGTAGTAGCTGACGAAGAGGTCGTCGTATCCGTCATTGTCATAATCCCCTACACAGCAGGCCTGCCCCCAGCCGCTGCGCTTGAGCCCGGCCGCCACGGTAACGTCAGTGAAGGTGCCATCCCGATTGTTTTTGAAAAGATGGCAGGCGGGCTCGTCGTTCTTCGCAAAGCCCTCGAGGCGCCAGCCGTTTACCAGGAATATGTCGATCCATCCGTCGTGGTCGTAGTCGTAAAAGGCTGCGCCGCAGCCGGTGGTCTCGAGCAGGTATTTGTTGCTGCCAATGCCGCCGTAGATGGTCTTGGCGTTGAGCCCGGCGGAGACGGCTACGTCGACAAAGCTGACGCCTAGGGGCGTGCCGGAAATTGGAGAGAGCGGACCTGGAGGCGGTGGTACGGGCGTGGCATCGTAGGAGCGGGTCATTCCCGCCTGATTTTGGCCCGCCTGATTTTGGCCGGTTTGATTTTGCTCGGCCGCGTAGGCTCGGCGCCACGGCGGGGTGGCCATCGTCAGCACTTCGCTGAGGGGTAGGACAAGAGCGGTACGGCTTAGGGATTTGAGAAAGGTCCGGCGATTCATCGGGTGGTTGTTTGGGTTTGCATCGCTGCCTTTGGCGGGCTTAGGTCTTGGTTCCAGTCCGGGTTTTGACTGATGAGTCTGACTAATTTTGATCGACTGTCCCCGTCACAGGAGCGGTTATCCCTGTGATCGTAGTAATACTTTGGGCACTTCTGTCGTGACTGTAGGTGCACTCGAAGATGGTGAGTCTTGTATCCCCTTAGGTGCAATATAAAGGGTTAGTCCGACGGCCCCAAGAACGGAGGAGAGTGTATCCAATGTTGGGTTACCTTGTTCCGACAGTGAGCGGTATAGGGTTTCTCGTTGCACTCCTGCTTCCCTAGCGACCTTAGCCATCTGGTGCGCCTGCGCTACGTTTTTCAATGCTCCAAGAAAGGTCTCCGGCGCTTCACTCAAACATGCGTTCAGATAATCCGCTGCTATTTTCGGATTAGCTAGCTTTTCCAGCTGCCAAGAGCGATATGACGTTGTTCTTTTAGGCATTGTAGTTTCTCCAATATTCTTGTGCCCTCTTGATATCTGAACGCTGTGATCCTTTTGCCCCACCCAGCAAAAGAATGACGAGGAATTTGCCATCCTGCCCAAAGTAAATTCGATAGCCCGGACCTACATCAAACACAAACTCTGATACACCTTCACCCACACTGCGATGCTCACCAAAATTCCCCTGCTCTACACGGCCCAGTCTAGCCATAATCGTGGCGTAGATTGGGTTTCCCTCAAGTCCGTCCATCCATTCACTGAACGGCACCCTACCATCTTCCGTTTCATAAATGAGCAGTTCTCTCGGAGTCGCTTCCAAACATTTCTTCGGCTCCTACCAGTGTGACTTTAATATCACAGGAAGGGTAGCACGCCTCAATGCATCTATCGGTGGGACGAACTATTATGCGGACCTTCAGACTCGTCCAGGAATTGGCAGTCTACGAGACCACTGGGCTTCACCGATGCCCAACACCTCCATAGTGTGATTTCTAGATCACACTATCATGCCTTGCAGCCACCCTTCAACCGCTCCCTAGAGCTTTTCCTGCTTCTAGCGGTCCCTGTGAGTCGGTCGGATCACGTTTGGCTGGAGGCCGGACTAGTCCGCCAGTTCCGCCGCGAGCTCGGCGATTCTTGCCGCTGCCTTCGGGTGGGCGAAGGCGCCGGCGCTCGTCGACATCCGGGCCAGCTTGTCCCTGTCTTTGAGCAGGCTCGAGAGTACCTGCAATAATGCTGGCGCAGTCATATCCTTCTCCAGCAACATGGTAGCGGCTCCTCCTTCCACTAACACTTCAGCATTCTTTCGCTGATGATCGTCTGCGGCCTACGGGAAAGGCACAAGCAACGAAGGCTTGCCACTGGCGGCTAAGCTCGGCTACCGTGCTCGCTCCACTGCGGGCGAGGATCAGATCCGATGCCGCAAACTGTGCGGGCATGTCTTCCAGAAACGGCTGTACCTCGCCAGCGATCCGGCGGACGCTCCACTGGCCGCGTAGGCCGCTTCGGTCGTTTCAGCGTGGCGGGCTCCGGCTTGATGCAGGATGGTGAGCCCGGGCACCGGCTTCCAGCAGCGCCTGGGCGATCTGCGGCATTCTCTGGTTCAGTGCGCGGGCGCCCTGGCTTCCGCCCATCACCAGCAACCGGGGCGCGCTTTCCGGCGGCCGGGGAGCGAGCGCGAAGAACTCGGCACGCACCGGAATGCCGGTGACCTCCGCATTGCGGAAGTAAGACCGGGTCGGAGCGAAGTTGACCGCAGCGGCGCTGATCCGCTTGCCGATCAGCCGATTGGCCATTCCCAGGCACAGCGTTGGGTTCAAAGGCCAGAGTGGGTACACGTAGCACCAGCGCCGCCAGCATCGCCGGCCCGGAAGCATATCCGCCCACCCCCACGACCACCTGCGGTTTCCAGCGGCGCAAAAGGCCGCAGGCAGTAGAGGATGCCACGCGGCAACGCGACCAGTGTTTTGAGTTTGGTAGCGAGGCTGACCCGGTTGAGCTGGCCAACATCGATGAGCTCAAGTGCGTAACCGGCCTGGGGCACCAGCCGCGTTTCCATTCCCCTGGCGGTGCCGATGAAACAAACCTCTGCGTTGTAGGCAGACTTGAGTGCATCGGCGATGGCGAGCGCGGGAATCACGTGGCCGCCCGTGCCGCCCCCGGCAATCATGACCCGCATGCCCGTCAGTCAATCTCCCGGGTGAGACTCAGCAGAACCCCGACACTGGCCAGGGTGATGAACAGAGACGTGCCGCCGGAAGAGATGAACGGCAGCGTAATGCCCTTGGTTGGGACCAGGGCGAGCACCACGCTGATATTGAAGAAGGCCTGGATGAGGATCGTCGCCGTGATGCCGAAGGCAAGAAAGCGCGCGAAAACATCTTTCGAAAGGCTCGCCGCCCGCAGCCCGCGATACCCGAGGGCAACGAACAGAGCAATGATGGCCAACGCCCCGATCAGGCCCGAGCTCTTCGGCGATGTTGGCAAAGATGAAGTCGGTATGCGGTTGGGGCAAGTAAAAGAGCTTCTGACGGCCTTCCATAAAGCCGAGCCCGCGGATCCCGCCGGTGCCCACCGCGATGAGCGACTGGATGGTGTGAAAGCCGGAGCCTTGCGGATCGGATTCCGGGTTCATGAAGGCCAGCATGCGTGCGCGCCGCCAGGGCACGCGGAAGAGCAGGAACCAGAAGCACCGGTGCGGCGGCGAGCACGGCATAGCCGAAGTACTTCGTTTCCACACCGGCCAGATAGAACATCAGCGCGGTCACGGCGGCACAGACCAGCGCGGTGCCTAGATCAGGCTCCTTCGAGGATGAGCACCAGAAGAGACCAGGCTGGGCAAAGCCGCCGGCAGCAGGGTGTTGCGCCAGTCGCGAATGGATTGCAGCTTATCCTGCAGAAACCAGGCGAGAAAAAGCACCAGCACGGGCTTGGCAATCTCCGACGGCTGCAAGGAGAAGAGCCCCGCGAAGCGGATCCAGCGATGGGTGTTGTGCGAATCGTGCAGGAGAAAGACGCCCAGCAACAACAGAGCGTGGTGATGGCCACCGCCGGAAACACTACGATCGGCCGGTTGAACCTGCGGTAGTCGATGCGCATCACAACGATCATGGCCATCAAGCCGAGAACCGCCGCTACCGCCTGCGACCGCACAAAGGTGTAAGGCGAGCCGTAGCGGTCCTGGGCCATGACCGCGGACGCGCTGAAGACCATCAGCAAGCCGATGAAGACCAGCAGGACAGTCACGCCGAAGAGCCATTTGTCGACTCCTACGCGCTTTGCCATACGCCTGCTCCCTGGTTTGCTCCCTGACGAGCCATCACCGTCTGCTTGAAGACTCTTCCGCGCTGTTCGTAGTTTTCAAACTGGTCGAAGCTCGAGCAGGCCGGCGCGAGCAAGCACCACGTCGCCGGCCACTGCCTGGCCGGCCGCCTGGTCGACCGCCGCCTCGAGCGTGCCTGCATGGATCGATCCGTGGTGACGCCGGCGATCTGTCCTTCGATCTTTTCCGCCGCCGAGCCGATGGTGTAGACCGCCTTGACCCGCGCGCGCAGCAACGCATTCAGCTGGGTGTAGTCGGAGTTCTTGTCTTTGCCGCCGAGGATCAGGTGAATATTGCCCGGAAACGAGGCGATCGCCTTGGCCGTGGCGTCGACGTTGGTGGCCTTGGAGTCGTTGTAGTAATCGACACCGTGAATCGAAGCCACGAACTCGAGCCGATGCTCGACGGCCTGAAACGAGGCAACCGTGCGGGCAATGACCTCGGCAGGTATATTCGCCACGCAGGCCGCGCAAACCGCGGCCAGTACATTCTCGATATTGTGCTCGCCCTTGAGCGGAATATCGGCCAGGGGAAGCACCGGCATCGGCTTAGCCTGCTCCGAGGCGCGGAACATCACCATGCCGTCCATGAGAAAGGCTCCACGACGCACGATTTTGCTGCGGCTGAACCATAAGACCTGCGACTTGGTCGCGGCTCGCCGCCTGCTGCGCCACCGGATCATCGCCGTTCAGGATGAGATAGTCGTCCGCGTTCTGGTTGGCGAAGATTTTCTCCTTCATGGCGCACATAGTTTTCGAAGGTGCCATGCCGGTCGAAATGGTCGGGAGTGATGTTGAGAATCACCGCGACTCGGGGATGAAAGCTCTCCGTCGTCTCCAGTTGAAAGCTGGAAACCTCGAGCACCGACCAGGTACCGGCCGCACTCTGATCGACCACCTCGATGACCGGCAGGCCGATGTTGCCGGCGACCAGGGTCTTGAGCCCACCGGCGGAGAAGATCTCGCCGCACAGGGTGGTGGTGGTGGTCTTGCCGTTCGAACCGGTAATCGCCAGCACATCACCCTTGAGAAAGCGCGCCGCCAGTTCCAACTCGCCAATGATCGGCAGGCCCAGGTTGCGCACCTGCACCAGTTCCGGAGTGGATCAAGGGCACTCCCGGGGAAACCACGATCAGATCCTGGCGGCGAAAGGTCAGCAGGCCGTGACCGCCGGCTTCGACCGCGATCCCGGCTTCCAGCAATGAGGGAATCTCCTTGCTCAGCGCCTCGGCGCTGCGCAAATCGGAGACAGTGACCTGCGCCCCGCGGCGGCGCAGAAAGAGCGCGGCGGCAAGGCCCGATTTGCCCAGGCCAACGACCAGTACTTTCTTGCCTTTCAGTTCCATCCAGCGGTCCATTGTGTTAACGTAATTTCAGGGTAGTGAGTGCGAAGAGCGCAAACACCAACGCGAGAATCCAAAAGCGCACAATGACTTTGGACTCCGACCAGCCCATCAACTCGAAGTGATGATGCAGCGGAGCCATCTTAAAGATACGCTTCTTGCGCAGTTTGTAGCTGCCTACCTGCAGTATGACGCTGATTGCCTCCAGAACGAAAATGCCGCCGATAAACGGCAGCAGCAACTCCTGCTTGATGACCACGGCGACCGTGCCGATGGCGCCGCCCAGCGCCAGCGAGCCCACGTCGCCCATGAACACCTCGGCCGGATGAGCGTTGTACCAGAGGAAGCCGATGCTGGCGCCCACCATGGCTCCGCAAAAGACGGTCACCTCGCTGACCATGGGCATGCGCTGCAACTCGAGGTAGTCAGAAAAGACGGCATTTCCGCTGACGTAGGTAAGCACGGTGAGAGCCGCCGCGGCGATGATGGTGCAACCGATCGCTAAGCCATCCAGTCCATCGGTGAGGTTCACCGCATTGCTCGAGCCGACGATGACCAAGGTGACAAAGAATACGAAGGGTACAAAAGGCGAGGACGCTCAAATGAGGAATCGCGCCCAGAACATGGATGGAGAGATCGGGACGAAAGCGCTTGAGAAACGGCACCATCAGATGGGTGGAGTAAACGCCTTCACTGCGCATGGCCAACAGCACCAGCGCAATGGCTACCGCGGTGAGGATCTGCAGGCCCATTTTTTGCACCGCGGTCAGACCGAGATTGCGACGTTGGATGACCTTGATGTAGTCGTCGGCAAAGCCAATGGCGCCGAAGGCCAGCGTGGAACACATCACCAACCAGACGAAGGGATTGGAGAGATCGCTCCACAGCAGCGTGGGCAAAAGGATGGCGATACAGATGAGCACCCCGCCCATGGTGGGGGTGCCGGCCTTTTTCTGGTGGTCCTTCGGACCGTCTTCGCGGATGTACTGGCCGATCTGAAACTCGCGCAGCTTCTCGATGACGAAGGGCCCGATGAGCAGGGCGATGAGCATCGCGGTGAGACTGGCAAAAGCGGTGCGGAACGTCAGATACCGGAAGATGCGGAAGGGTCTGAAGTAGGGGAAAAGCTTTTGATAAAGGAGCCAGTAAAGCAAACTTCCTCCGCTACCCGCACAAGAATACCCGTGGCTATCTTACAAGCGTTCTCGGGTATGTCTGTGGCGCATTTCGGCGCGAACCACAGGGGCAACTAGTTGCCTCTATCCCTGCAGGATGCGGAGTGCTTGCTCCAGGCCGACACCGCGGGATGCCTTGAGCAGTGACGGCGTCGCCGGGTCTTCAGCTCGGCTTTCAGCCACTCGCCGGCTTCGAGCGGCGAGGGGAGGAAGATGGCCAGTGCTCCGGCCTCGCGCGCGCCTTCGACAATGTGTTGTGCGTTTCCTCGCACTCCGACGACCAGGTCGATGCCGGCTTCGGCAGCAACTCTACCGCATTCGCGATGCAACGGAGATGGACTCCGGGCCCAGCTCCAGCATTTCGCCGGCGACCAGGATGCGGCGCTTGGCGGGCATGGCGGCGAGGGTTGAGATCATCGACTTGAGCGCTTCCGGATTGGAGTTGTAGCAATCATTGATCACCGTGGCGTCGCCGATGCGCAGCACTTCGCCCCGCTTGTCAGGCGGCACGGAGCTGGCCGACTGCAGCGGCACACTCGGCCAGGGGGATGCCCGCTTCCAAACCGGCTGCGATCGCAGCCATCGCGTTCCAGATGTTGTGCCGGCCAAGCAGCGGCAAGGTGCACCGTTGCCTGCGTCTTCGCCTGCGGTGACCTGAAAGCGCATCCCCTCGGCGCCGAGTTCCTCGATGTTGGAGGCGCGTGGGATCGGCGCACGGACCCATTCCGAAATAAATGGAACGCCCGTGGAAGTCACGCCCGAACTGGCCTACGTAGGGATCGTCACAATTAAGGATAGGCGACACCGGAAACCGGCAGGCTTTGCACCAGCTCATATTTGGCGCGCGCGATGCCCGCCACGCCATCGGGAAAATTCTGGGCGTGCGCGCTGCCGACGTTGGTGACGACCCCCCAATCAGGGTGAGCGATGCGAGCCAGGGCCGCGATTTCGCCGGCGTGCGACATGCCCATCTCGATCACGGCCATCTCATGCTCCGGTTCCAGTTTGAGCAGTTGCAGGGGCATGCCGAATTCATTGTTGAGATTTCCCTGCGATTTAAGAACCGCGAAGCGCGGCGCCCAGAACCGCCGCCACCGCCTCTTTGGTCGTGGTCTTGCCGGCGCTGCCGGTTATGCCCGATGACGCGCTTGTTCCAGTGCCTGCGCACGGCGGCGGCCAGCGTCTGCAATGCGATCAGCGGATCGTCCACAATCAGCAAGGTGTGGGTATGCGCCACGTCGAGCAACTCGGTGACCTTGCTGCGGGCGACGACAGCGGCACGAGCTCCTCGCTCGAGCGCGGCGGCGACAAAGTCATGAGCATCGTAGCGTCTCACCGCGGACGGCGAAGAACAGATCTCCCGGCGACGAGCGTGCGCGTGTCGATGGAGTATCCCGTTGCCGGCTGTTGCAGCGGGGTCGCCCTCCCGCGGCCTGAGCTCGGCTCCCATATCAGTCGCGATGTCTTGTAGTTGCAGCTTCATTGGCTTCGCTCCCGGCCGCGCAATATCTGCCGCGCGATGGCCACATCATCGAACGGTATCACCCGATCGCCGATGGTCTGCGTTTTTTCATGTCCCTTGCCGGCCAGAAGCACCAGATCCCCCGGCCGTGCCTGGGCGATGGCCAATTCAATGGCGTGACGACGATCTGGCTCGACGATGACCGGGGCCGGCGTGCCGCGGAGACCGGGCAGCACCTGCTCGATGATGGCCAAAGGATCCTCTCCGCGCGGATTATCCGAGGTGAGCACCACCACGTCACTGCCCGCGCCAGCCGCACGGCCCATCAGCGGACGTTTGGTTCGATCGCGATCGCCGCCGCAGCCGAACATGGTGATCACCCGGCCGCCTCTTTGGCTCACGAACTCGCGGGCCACGGCGATGATGTTGCGCAGAGCGTCGTCGGTGTGGGCGTAGTCGACGACCACGGCAAAGTCCTGGCCGCAATCGACCGACTTGAAAACGGCCGGGCACGAAGTCCAGCGAGGCTGCGCCTTGCGCAACCTGGTCGAGAGTACAGACCGCGCGCCGAAGCGGCGGCGCCGCGGCCAGCAGGTTATAGACATTCACGCCGCCGGTTAAGCGTGTTGCCACCGGTACTTCCCCGAAGGGCGTGACCATCGTAAAGCGCATGCCGGAGGGCTCCATCTGCAGCGTTCGGCGCGGAAATCTCCGTGACGCAGCCCGTAGGTATAGATGAGCGAGCCGCGCGTGAGGGCTTTCAACGTGGCCCCGTACGCATCATCCTGGTTGAGGATCGCGACCCGCGGCGGTGGTGCGAGGGAGCCATCGAACAGTTTGCTCTTGGCGGCAAAGTAGTTCTCCATGGTGCCGTGGTAATCGAGATGATCGCGGGTGAGGTTGGTGAAGATAGCCACGTCAAAATGCAGACCGGCAACTCTTTCCTGATCGAGAGCGTGGGAGGAAACCTCCATGACGGCCTCGGTCGCGCCGCCGTCCACACCTTCACGAAATAACTCCAGCAGGTCGCGCGACTCGGGCGTGGTGTGCGGCGCAGGAAAGACTCTGCCCGCGGCGTGGTACTCGATGGTCCCGGCAAGGACGGTTTTGCGTCCCTGATGCCGCAGCATCGCCTCGAGAAGAAAGGCCGTCGTCGTCTTGCCGTTGGTTCCGGTGACGCCGCTGAGTTTGAGCTGCGCTTCGGGATGGGCGAAGAAGTTTGCCGCGACGGCGGCGAGGGCACGCCGGCCATGGGTCACTTCGACGACTGCTAGTGCCGGGTGTTCCGTCGCGGTGGCGAAGCCCGCGGCGGAGTCGGTAACGATGGTGCGCGCGCCTTGAGCGACTGCCTGCGGAATGTAGCGATTGCCATCCGTCGTGCCTCCGCGAAAGGCGACAAAGAGAGAGCCTTCGCGGATTCGCCGCGAGTCGTACTCGACGCCGGTCACTTCGGTGGTCGGGCCCGCGCGGCGGACGAAATCGACACCGTGCAAGACGCTGTTGAGGTCCATGCTTCTGCCGCTTTACCGGGTGAAGCGGACCACCATTTCGGTTCCCGGTGGGACCAGGCTGCCCGGTGCGGGAACCTGCTCCCGCGCGATGCCGCTGCCCACAATCTGCAGGGCCAGGCCGGCCGTTCCGGCCGTCTCGACTGCGACCCGCAGCGGCTCACCCACGAATGAGGGAACTCCGATCCGTTGCCTGCGGCCACTACCACGCCATGACCGGTCACATGGGGCGCATTCGCGGCGACCGTCGCTGCGAATGCCGGATCCGCTGTTGCCTTTTTCTCCTCAGCCACAACCGCAGCCGAGGGTGGAGGCGCAGCGGGCGGCGTCACCTGCGCCGCGATGGAGTTCGCCGTCATGGCCTGCGCTAGAAGGGGTTGGGCCGGCTGTTTCTCAGGCGCGGACGAATGTACAGGATCCTGCCCTTCAGACCCCGAAGCCAGCTCGTTCGCCGCTGAAGGCACTGGCTGTTGGCCATTTCCCGTACCGCGAAGTGGATCATCCGCCGGCAGATTGTTGACCTCGGCAAAGAGCGCGTCGAGATCGCCGGTGGGCTCTGAAGGTGCATCATCCATCTCCGGAGCTGCAGTTGTTCGGCCAGATCGGTTTGCGCGACAGGGTGGTGTCGTGGGGCACTCCCAGGTATTCGAGTACTTTCTGCGCCACCTCGGCAAACACGGGAGCGGAAACCGCGTTTCCGTAATACGAAGGCCCCTTTGCGGGGTGTCGATGATCACCGCCACGCTGATCGCAGGATTATTGAGCGGCGCAATGCCCACAAACGAAGCGATGTACTTGGTCTTGGAATAACGATGCGTCAACACATCGATCTTCTGCGCGGTGCCGGTCTTGCCTCCGGAGGTGTAGCCATTCAGCGCCGCCATCTTAGCCGTGCCAAACAGCACCACGCCTTCCATCATCTTGCGCATCTGGGCCGCAGTCATGGTGGAGATCACGCGATGGGCACCGGCGGGTAGCGGATCCGGCAGCTCGCGCTCGGGATGAAAGGCGGCTGGCCGCAACGTACCCGCCGACTTGCCCCTTCGCTCCATCAGAATGTGAGGAGGCAGGTAGACGCCGCCATTCGCCATGGTCAGAGACCATGGTGACCAGTTGAATCGGCGTCACCCCCACCTCCTGTCCCATGGCGATGGAGCCAATGCTCGATCCCGACCAGCGCTTGGTGGGCGCAAGCAAGCCCGCGTGTCTCAGCCGGGCAACTCAATCTCGGTGCGAGATCCAAACCCGAAATCGTGAACGTATTTGTTGAAGGTTTGCGGACCCATGCGCAGGGCAAGCTTGACCGCCGCCACGTCGCTCGACTCCGCTAATGCCTGGGGAACGGTCACACCAGCTCGCCTTGATTGTCGTGAATGATCCTCCCCGCCAGCTCCATCTTGCCGCCCTGGCAATCGATCATCTGATCGGGCTGGTCACCTTTTGTTCCAGCGCCGCCGAGTAGGTCACCAGCTTGAACGTCGAGCCCGGCTCATAGATATCGCTGACCGCGTGGTTCTTGAGCAGACTGGTGGTCGCGTGGCGAAAATCGTTGGGATTGAAGGTGGGCCGGATCGCCAATGCCAGAATCTGGCCGGTATACGGGATCCTGCACAACGACGGTTCCATTCAAGGCATGGGTACGTTCGAGCGCGGAATCGAGAGCACGCTCGGCCATGAACTGGATATTTTCGTCGATGGTGAGAACCAGATTTTGTCCCGGATCGGGCTCACGCTCCTGGCTGTCCAGCACATGCCGGCGAGCATCGAGGGCGGTGAGCATGCGGCCGGGAACACCGTGCAAATCGCGGTCGAACTTGCGCTCCATGCCTCCCAGGCCATTGTCATCGGTACCCACGTATCCCAGCACCTGTGCGGCGAGTTGGCTGTTGGGATAGAAGCGCTTGAATTCCTTTTGGAAGTAGACCCCTTTGAGATTGAGCGCTTTCACCCGGGCGATTTCCGCGGGCTTGAGTTTGCGCGCGATCCAGGCGAAGTTTCTTGAGGCGTTCAACCGGGCAGCAATCTGATGTGCGGAGGTGAAGCGATCGGTCGGGTCGGTGTGGACCACTTTGGCCAGCGGCGGCCAGCGCCTCGCGCTTTGCCGACTTCGGATCCCCTCTCCAATTTCTGAGGGAACGGCGTACACCGAGTCGGCCAGAGTGGTCATGGCCAGCTCATGCAGGTTGCGATCGTAGAGAATGCCGCGGCGCGGCGCGACCTCAAAGGTGCGCTGTTGTTGCCTGGCGGCGCGGTCCACAAAGTCTTTGTGGTGGATTACCTGCAGCCAGACCAGGCGGCCGCAGATCAAAATACCCAGCCAACAAAGAAAAGAGAAATATGCAAGGCCAAGGCGGCGGCGCACTGTGCCGGTGCTGACTGGGCGTGGACGAGGCACCACCCGGTTGCTGAAGTGCCCGGTGCGCTGCGGTTGGGTCGCGTTGGGAAAAGGAACTGTGTCAACTGCACCCTCCTCAATTGCTCTAGCGAAAATCGTGGGCATCGGCGATGCTTGCGCCATCACCGGTGCGTTGGTATCAAACTGATCTTCGCCGCGCACCACCTGGCCGGGCTTAGGTGCATCCAGGCCTAGCTTGCGGGCCATTTGATCGATGCGGTGGGGATCGCAGAGCTGCGCTTCGGCGAGCCGCAGCTCGCGATTCTGTTCCTCGAGCGAGGTGCGCTGCTGCTTCTCCGCCTCGACCTTGTAGCCATATTCAATGGCGCTGAAGTGCTGCAGGCCATAGAACATTACGATCACAAACAACACCGTCATGGCCGCGGTGAAGATACGCATCTCGCGGACGCGCACCGGATCCGCCGCCTTCACCAGGCGAGAATTATCCAGCCGCTTGCAGCAGAAGACCTCGGGGGTAGGTCCTCGGCGGGCGCGCTGCTGGGCCGCGAATAGATGAAGGTTCCGGTCCGCGACCTGCTGGTTGTTCCGCCGCGATCCGTAGTTGAGTTCGTATGCCGGGATTGTCTGCGTTGCCATTTTCTCCGCCCTGTGATGTCTTGTCCGATTTGTTACCGTTCCGACTGCTTACTTCATTGCTGCCGTTTTTCCGGTTCTCTCTGCCGCGCGCAATTTAGCGCTGCGCGCCCGCGGGTTGCGATCCGTCTCTTCTTCGCTCGCCGTCACCGGCTTGCGGGTAAACACCTCAAAAATTCCCTGCCGCGCGCCCTCGCGCAGAGCATCTTTGGCCAGCCGGTCTTCGAGAGAGTGAAAGCTGATCACCACCAGTCTTCCCCCCGGCTTCAACAGCCTGGGCGCCGCTTGCAACAGCGCCTGTATCTCGTCCAGCTCGGCATTCACATAAATTCGGAGCGCCTGGAAAATCCTGGTCGCGGGATGGATCTGATGGCGGCCTCGCTCAGATTTCATCGCCGGGGCGACGGCCGATAAGACTTTGGCCAGTTGTGCCGTGGTCTTGATCGGCCGCGCCCTGACAATGGCTCTGGCAAATCTCCGCGATCTCCTTTCCTCTCCGAATTCGTAAATCAGGTCGGCGAGAACTTTTTCGTCGGCCTGGTTTACCACTTGTTCGGCAGTCGCGCCTCTCCGCGGATCCATCCGCATGTCGAGTGGCCCGTCCGCCTGAAAACTAAATCCTCTGTGCGCTGAGTCCAGCTGCATGGAGCTGACCCCAAAGTCGGCCAGCAAGCCATCCAGGCTGGCTTCCGGGATGTGGCGGCTCATGTCGGAAAATGGGTCGCCGTGGAGCTCCCATTGCGGCATCTGCTCACCCAGCTCTTCGCTGAGAGCCTGGAACCGGGCCCGCGCTAATTCCAGCGCATCGGGATCGCGATCGAACCCGATCAACCGGCCCTGTCCGCCCAATTCCCGGGCGATGGCTGCGGCATGCCCCGCCAAACCCAGGGTGGCATCCGCGTAGGTCCCGCCGGGACGCACATTCAAGTAACGGATCGCATCTTGTAAAAGAACCGGCACATGCCGCTCGCTACTCGGTACCATGTGCTCCCCCTGGGGGGCTGCCTCCCAGGTAGACCGGGGACGCTCAAAGAACACTTCGCACCGGCCGCAATATGCGAAAAGCTCTAAATGCCAAAATTCGCCAAGCCTGCTGGTCGTCCGCGGTCAATGGATCCGTTTCCATCGACTGCTTGAACTCGTCGTGGTTTTCCACTTCGAGGTAGGTCTGCACTCCAAAAACCACAACATCGCCGGCCAGCTTGGCCGTTTCCCGCAAAATCTGGGGCAGCAGCACCCGCCCCTGCGCATCCATTTCCGTCATCTGCCCGTAATAGTTCACCCGGTCCAGGAACTTCTTCTTCGCCGGGTTCAAGTTGGGTATCTGCGCCAGCTTTTCCTCGATCTTTTGCCACTCGGTCAGCGGGTAGATCTCCGCCGACCGTCCATCCTTACTAGTGATGTAAAACTGCGTTCCGTATCGCTCGTCCACCAGCCGCTTGAACTCAGCAGGCAGCTTGAGCCGGCCTTTTTCGTCGACGCGAGTTGGGTGATTGCCACGAAACATCAGTTACCTTCTTTTCCCTGCCTGCATTTGCCTTGGGCCGGGTTTTTTAGTACTACGCGGTTTCAAATCCCTTACTTTCGTGGTTTTGCGTGAAAGCGAGTGACTTGAGCTGCAATTCTTATCCGGAACCGCTTCTTTCTTCCCACTTTCGACCACTTTTGTCCACATCTTAGCCCAGCGACGAGAGCTGTCAAAGAGGAAATTCCAGCAAATTGTTGAGAAAGAGGGGGTTTCGAGGATGCAGCGAAAAAGCCAAGTTACGACTTGGTTGGCTCAAAATACAACCTACTGTGTTGACTTAGTTGATTCGGTGGTGCTGAGATGTACTTGTCAAGTGAGCAAAACTCAGGCAAGCCAAATAACACTTAAGTGTTATCGAGCCGGAAGTCCTTCTTAATCAGTACCGTGTTCCGGGTTTGCTGGCGCGCTCTTACCTTTTCGTTGACCACCTGGGCGAGGTAGATAAAAACGAGCAGGTTGAAGAGTAGCAGCACGATCTTGAACACGGTGACGTGGCGGATGATTTCGTAGAATTCCCAGGGCAGGAAAGAGCCAGTCAGAATCAGGGTGAAGTATTCCGCCCAGACCTTTTCCAGCACCAGTCCGGTGCCTTCAATCACGTCCAGCGCGGCGTAAAGAAAAATCGCGAAGCTGATCTCCTTGAGCCGGTGGGGGCTCAGCAAGGCTGATTTTTCCAATAGAACGTTGACGATACGATTCTCAGGATCGAACCAGAGGGCTCACGTTGCGCGCAACAAGACGTCGGCAATGTCTTTGTGCAACAACCTGATGACGCCAAACCCCATGGAGACGAAGAGCACCGCCTTCAGAAGCTTCAGGACGCCAATTGCGATGAGCCAGCGATTGCGGTCTGGATGGGAATGCGTTGTCAAAGCGCCGTTAGTAGTCAACCCTGCATTCATGCCGATGATACACCCGGGGGGCGCCGGGTCTTGATTCGCCCCAGCAACGCCGCGTATGTTCCGAACCAGCATTTCCATTTCTGCAAGCTCTCATGTCAGATTGAGAAACGCCACAAACCATAAGTTGTAGTCCTGGCGGAAGGACGGGGCGCCTGGACCGCAATGTATGGTATGTAGGGTGAAACGATGCGGCACCATTTCCAGACCGAACAGTGGCTTCCCTTCCCGAGGGAGCAGGTGTTTGCCGGCGAATGCTGCTGACGCTGTTGCAGAAGCGCGGCGGGGAGTCACCGGCAAACGGCGGTTCAATTTCCCACCTCTCCCTACAAAGAAATCCGTATTTCCTAGAGCATTTTCGCAATTGGTGTAGACCGAACCCGTATTTCCTGTGGATGTTGGTGGAGCCCCCGAATTGCATGCGACTTTCTTCGAGGAAAGTCGCACATAATTGGTCCCGGCCAATGCTGCGTGGCAGACAATACGGGGAAGCCGTCAACGTTTACGTGGTTTTCTCTCAAAGAAAACCACACCTCGCTGCTCTTACCACACCACAGTGATTGCGAAAATGCTTTAGCGCGCGACGAGCCGTTTGCGGGTCTTGTGCTGCAGATAGGGTGCTAGCTTCTCCAGTGCTGCTTCGACGCTGATGCCGTGTTTGGCCCGCAACTGGTCTACCTTGCCGTGCTCGATAAAGCGGTCGGGCCAGCCGATGCGCACTACCGAGCGCTTCGATCTGCATGTCGCTCAGCGCTTCGAGAACTGCACTGCCAAAGCCACCCATCAGAACGTGGTCTTCGAAGGTCACGATCACGCCGGCGCGGCGAGCGTACTCGGCAAGCACGTCGCGATCCAGCGGCTTCACAAAGCGGGGGTTGATGACCGCCGCGGAGAAACCCTGCTGCCGCAGTTCGGCGGCGAGTTGCTGCGCCATGGGCAGTAACGCTCCCAGGCCGAAGATGGCCACGTCGTCGCCGTCGCTGATGATTTCCGCTTTGCCAATGGGGAGAGCTACCGGGTGAGCCTTGACGGTGGCTCCCGGTCCGGTGCCGCGCGGATAGCGCACCGCGGTCGGCCCGGGCTGCTGCAAGGCCGTATACATCATGTCCGCCAGCTCATCCTCATCTTTGGGAACCATGTGGATGATGTTGGGAACGCCACGCAGATAGCTGATATCGAAGAGTCCGTGATGAGTCGGGCCGTCATCCCCGGAAAGACCGCCGCGATCCATGCAGAAGACGACGGGCAGGTTCTGCAGACAGACATCGTGCACGATGGGATCGAAGGCCCGCTGCAGGAAGGTGGAGTAGATGGCGCAGAAGCGGCCGGAAGCCCATGGTGGCCAGGCCGGCGGCGAAGATGACGCCGTGCTCCTCGGCGATGCCTACATCGAAATACCTGCGCGGATGATGAGGACGGAACAGATCGAGCGCCGTTCCGTTGGGCATGGCCGCGGTGATCGCCACCACCTTGGGGTCCTCATCCGCCAGCTTGACCAATGTATCGGCAAACACTTCGGAGTAGGTACGCTGACCGGCCGGCGTGGTCTCCCCTGTATCGGGGTCGTAGGGGCCCAGTCCGTGAAATTTCTTCTGCTTGTCGAGCGCCGGCTGAAAGCCGCGTCCCTTCTGGGTAATGGCGTGCAGCAGCACCGGGCGGTCCTGAGTCTTGAGGAACTGAAAGGTCTCGATCAGCAGACCGATGTTGTGGCCATCGAGAGGACCGTAATACGTGAGCCCAAACTCCTCAAAGAGCATCGAGGGCCAGAGCATGCCTTTGGCGGCTTCTTCCGCCTTGCGCACCATCTGGCGGGCAGTCTTGCCGCCCAGTTTTTCGAGCAGGCGGGCCGCGGAATCGTGCAGATTGGTGTATCGCTCGTTGGTGACGATCTTGTGCAGGTAATTGGCGATGGCGCCGACATTGCGGTCGATGGACCATTCGTTGTCGTTCAGCACCACGATCAGGCGCTTGGTTTGCTGGGCGATATTGTTGAGCGCCTCGAAACTTATGCCATTGGTGAACGCCGCATCGCCGGCAAAGGCGATCACATTCTCTTTGGTGCCGGCCAGATCGCGCGCCACCGCCATGCCCAGACGCAGCGGAGAGCGCGGTGCCGGCGTGGCCTGCGCCATAGCAGTCGTGCTCGCTTTCGGTGCGCAGGGTGAAGCCATTCAGGCCGCCAGGCTGGCGCATGGTGTTGAACCGAGTCACGCCGGCCGGTGAGCAATTTGTGAATGTAGGCCTGGTGGCTCACATCGAACACAAACCGGTCAGAAGGAGTGTTGAAGACGTAGTGCATGGCCAGCGTCAGCTCTACGACGCCGAGGTTCGGACCCAGGTGGCCGCCCGTCTTTGAAAGTACGAGGATCAGCTGCTCGCGTATCTCCTGAGCCAGTGCCTCCAGTTCCGGCACGGTAAAGCTCTTGATATCCGCGGGCGAGTGAATCGTATCGAGTAGTTTCCCCATGGTGTCTCGTGTACGCCCTTGCGACCCTTTTTGCTGCATCGCGCCATCAAAAAAGACCCCGGGTGGGGCCTGCAGGCGCGACTAACTGCTCTTGATCACGTAGTATAGCAAGCTTGGCCGGGGCCCGACATTATCTTTACGGCAGGGCATCCATGGTCTCAACGGCCGGCGTCTCCAGCGCAAATTCGCCCTCCCATCGAGCAATCACCACAGAAGCCAGGCAATTGCCCACCACATTGACGCTGGTCCGCGCCATGTCCATCAGGGCGTCGATACCCAGGATCACAAAGATCGGTTCTTCCGGCAAATGGAACATGGCCACCGTCGCCAGCAGCACGACCAGGGTGGCGCGGGGCACGCCGGCCACGCCTTTGCTGGTGAGCATGAGGGTAGCCACCATGAAGATCTGCTGCTTCCAACCCATGCTGACACCGGCAGCCTGGGCAACAAAAACCGATGCCAACGCGAGATAAAGGGTGGAACCGTCCAGATTGAAGCTGTAACCGGCGGGAATGACAAACGCGACGATTCTGCGGGGCACACCGAGGGCTTCCATCGCTTCCATGGCGCGTGGCAATGCCGCTTCCGATGTACTGGTGGCAAAAGCAATCGTGGCCGGCTCAGCGACCGCTCGCAAGAATCTGCGGATGGGCACTCCTGCGATCAACGCGACCGGCAACAAGCCCACCAAACCAAAGGCCAGCAGCGCACACATAGAGCGTAAGCAGCAGACGGCCAAGGTGAAACAGCACGCCCGGTCCCATTTGCCCCACCGTGTATGCCATGGCGGCGCCTACGCCGACCGGGGCGTAATACATCACGATGTTGGTGAAGGCGAACATGGTATGGGTCAGCGATTCAATGACGCGCAGCAGCGGTGCACGGTGCTCTGCGCTCAAGCCGGCCCATGGCCACGCCAAACAGCACGGCAAAAACCGCGACCTGCAGGATCTGGTTGTCGGCTACGGCCTTGGCTATGTTCTCGGGAAAGGTGTGCAGTAAGACCGCATCCCAGGTGAGCGGCGCTTGCGCGGCGGGAACATTCGTGATGTGCTGCTGGGGAACGGCCAACCCTACCCCAGCGTGCGTGATATTGATGGCCGCCAGTCCAACCACCATGGCGATGGTGGTGAGCACTTCAAAATAGATCAGCGCTCTCAGGCCCATTCTTCCCAGGCTGCGCATCTGCCCATGGGCAGCGATTCCTGTGATCAGAGTACCCAGAATCAATGGGGCAACGATGGTCTTGATCAGGCGCAGAAAGATGTCGCTGAACACGCGCAGACGGATGGCATGCGCCGGTGCGTCCGCACCCAATTCACCGCCCGCGATCATGGCCCAGAAAATCCAGGCCATCAACGAACGCCGCCGCCAGGCTGACCAGGCTAACACCACCAAGCCCACGAGCCGCAGTGGCAGCCCGATATGCACTACATGCATTGCGGGCAGCAATAGACCCAGGCAATACAGAACCATCCCCGCAGTAAGCGACCGCATGACTGCGAAGAGAAGCGGCGTCACCGGTTACGACTTGTTGCCTTTCCATCATGCTGTGTTACCTGCGGAAATTACTTTACGGTGAGTTGGATCAATCGAAAAGCTAAACCTTCCACCTAGGTAACCTTCTTCCTGCAACTTCGGTCGATTCTTGCTGCGTTCCCACATACAGGAGTACTGACTCTCAGGTTAGGATGTACCCAGTCTGTATCACTCATCCCCCAGGCGAATGCATGTCCCCTTAGTTGAATGCCCGGAGTGTTTTCCGTTCGCATTCTACCTGCCCCCGGGTAATTGATGATTCGAAGCGTAAGGATGCAGAGAGTACCGATGCTTTCAAGTTCCGCAACTGTGCAGCACGACGAGACCGAGCGGCTCAAGACTCTCCTGCAATACGAGATTCTTGACACGCTTCCCGACCCCGCGTTCGATGAGATCGCGCGCATGGCGGCTTCGATCTGCAATGCACCGTATGCGTTCATCGGTTTTCTTGACTGGTCGCGCGTGTGGTTCAAGTCCACGGTTGGTTTCGCGACGCGCCAGATACGGCGCAGCGGGTCGGCGTGCCAGTTTCTTCTCCTTGAAGGCAAGCCCCTACTCATCACCGATGCCCTGGAAGACCACCGGTTCGCGGCCTCAGGCATTGTGCTGGACGATGGCATACGATGCCGTTCGTACGCGGGCGCTCCGGTGTTCTCTGCTTCCGGGATGATTCTGGGCACGGTTGCCGTTTGCTCTGTGGAAGCCAACGCCTTCAGCCGCAGCAACCTGGAGAATCTGCAGGTGCTCGCCCGGCAGGTCAGCACGCGTCTGGAGCTTTACGCGACCGGGCATGTGCAGGAGAGCGTGGTTCGCTCGCGCCAGCGTTCCGAGCAGGCGCTTACGGTAGAACGGAACTTCGTCTCCGCGGTGCTCAACACCATCAGTGCGCTGGTACTGGTATTCGATACGGCCGGCCGTATCGTGCGCTTCAATCGAGCCTGCGAAACTATTTCCGGTTACACGTTCGGCGACCTGGCGGGCCGCGCTTTTCCTGAAGAACTTTTCCCACCGGAGGAGCGCGAGACCGCCATCCGCATCTTCGAGCAAGTGCGCACCGGCAACGGAACCGAGTCGTTTGAAATTAACTGGCGCACCAAATCAGGTGGTCTGCGGCGGATTGCCTGGACTGCCACCTCGCTGGTGAATGCCCAGGACGAAGTTGGTTTTGTGATCATGACCGGGCGCTGACGTGACCGAGCAGCGGGAAGCGGAAATCGCTCTGCGCACCAGCGAAGAACGCTACCGGCAGTTGGTGGAAAGCAGCCTGGGCTTTATCTGCACCCACGATCTGAACGGTGTGCTGCTCTCCATCAACTCCCATGCCGCCACCACTCTGGGCTTCGAGCCGGAGGAGCTGATCGGCACCCCGCTGCGCAACTACATCGACACCGATCACCTGGCCGATTACGACGCCTACTTCGAGGCGCTGCAGCAAGCACCGGATCAGGATCACCAGGGACGCTTTTATTTGCGCGGAAAAGCCGGCCAGCTGTGCATCGCCGCTTATCGCAACAAGCTGTTACACCTTCCGGGCACGGATCCTTTTGTGCTTAGCCACGGTATCGACATCACCGAGCAGACGCAGAAGGAAGAAGAGCTCAATGCGCTGACACGGCGGCATGAATCGATTCTGGATTCGGTGGGCGATGGTATCTGGGGCATGGATATGGAAGGCCGGCTCACCTTCATCAATCGCAGCGGAGCCGAGATGCTGGGCTACACACCGCAAGAGTTGCTGGGACAAAACATGCATGCGCTGATCCATCATTCGCGTGCGGACGGCACACCGTACCCGGTCGAGGAGTCTCCTATTTTTGGCAGCGTGCAGAGGGAAACGCCCCTGCATGTCGACGACGATGTGTTCTGGCGGAAAGATGGGAAATCGCTGCCGGTGGAATACGTGGCCTGCCCGCTGGTGGAGGGCGGCCAGGTGGACGGTATTGTGGTTGCCTTCACCGATGTTACGGAGCGGCGCCGGCTGGACCGGATGAAGGACGAATTTATCGCCACGGTCAGCCACGAGCTACGCACGCCGCTCACTTCACTGCGCGCTGCGCTCGGCCTGGTGGCGAGCGGAGCACTCGAGAAGCGTCCGGAGAAGGTTCGGCCCATGCTGGATATTGCGCTGGCCAACTGCGACCGGTTGGTTCGCCTGGTGAACGACATTGTCGACTTCGAGCGCATTGGCAATGGCAGTCTGCCGCTGCACAAGAGTGAATGGAATGCGATTGATTTGTTACGGCGCGCGATGGATCCGGAGCGGTCGAGTGCGGCACGCGCGGGGTTGACCTTCCGCATCGACGCGCAGCCGGTCGATGTCTGGGCGGATGGTGACCGCATCCTGCAGGTACTGGGCAATCTCATCCGCAATGCGATCAAGTTCTCTGAAAAGGGAGGCGAGATCCGCCTGGCCGCGCGTGCGAGCAGCGATAAAGAAGTCACCTTCGAGGTGCAGGACCAGGGTTCGGGTATTCCTCCGGAAAAGCTGGATTTGATTTTCGATCGCTTCCAGCAGGCGGATGCTTCGGACTCGCGGTTGCAGGGCGGCACCGGGATGGGCCTGGCTTTGTGCCGCGGCATCGTGAATCAGCATGGCGGCCGGATCTGGGTTGAGAGCAATCCGGGGCGCGGCAGCACGTTTTATTTCACGGTGGATTTGTTCGTGCCCAAGGATGAGGATGCGGTTGAATCTGCGCCGGAGCCGGAACCTAACCAAAGCTGAGCCGGTTTCAAGGTTGGCCGGGGATTTATCCCCGGCATAAACATCGTCATCTTTCTGGCCTTTAGGCCCTGCGGTACGATCTTTCGCGGAACAAAACGGAAAAGCATACCTCAGGACCTAAAGTCCGAATCATTCTGGGATTTGATGTACGGGCGAAAGAGTCTGCGTGAGATCTCACTCTTTGAAATGGACGGCCTTTAGGCCGTCCATTTAGGAGCAGATGAACCGGCTTCAGCCGCTGAGGGCTGCTTGAGCGAGCAAAAGACGTGCCCTCAGGGGCTAAAGCCCATCGCGGTTTGGGTGGTAATGTACGGGCTGAAGCCCGTACCCTTCAAAAGAGTAAGTTCTCACGCAGACTCTAAAGCCCGTACCTACCCTTCACTCCTCCGAGCCCCGTAGTTGTGCGATCACGGTGAAGTCTTCGAGGGTCGTGGTGTCGCCTTTGATTTCGCCGCTGGTTGCGAGCTCGCGAAGTAAGCGGCGCATGATTTTTCCGCTGCGCGTTTTGGGCAAGCGCCTGGGTGAAACGGATGTCATCCGGACGGGCCAGCGAGCCGATTTCTTTGGCCACCCATGCGCGCAGTTCTTCTTTGAGTTCCGGCGACGGCTCATGACTGCTTTCCAGCGAAACAAAAGCGGCGATGGCCTGCCCTTTTAAGTCGTGCGGGCGACCGACGACGGCAGCCTCAGCCACCTTGGGGTGAGCCACCAGCGCGGACTCCACTTCCATGGTGCCCAGCCGGTGCCCGCTCACGTTGATGACGTCATCGACCCGCCCCATCAACCAGTAGTCGCCATCCTGGTCCACCCGGGCGCCGTCACCGCTGAAGTAGCAACCAGGAATTTCCGACCAGTACGTCTTGGCGTAGCGATCGGGATCGTTGAAGATGGTGCGCGCCATGGAAGGCCATGGCCTGCGGATCACCAGCAATCCACCGCTGCCGGCAGGCACGGTTTCTCCTTCGCGGTCGACAATGGCGGGCTCGATGCCGAAGAACGGGCGCGTGGCCGAACCGGGCTTGGTGGGCACCGCACCGGGCATCGGCGCCAGCATGATGGCTCCGGTTTCGGTCTGCCACCAGGTGTCGACGATCGGACACCGTCCCTTACCGATCATCTCGCGATACCAGATCCAGGCCTCAGGATTGATCGGCTCGCCCACCGTGCCCAGCAAGCGCAGGCTGGCGAGAGAGTGGCGCAACGGATACTGATCGCCCCACTTGATGCAGGCACGGATGGCCGTCGGTGCGGTGTAGAAAACGGTGACCTTGTGGTCATCGACCATCTTCCACAGGCGATCCGGCTCGGGAAAATTGGGCGCGCCCTCGTACATCACCGTGGTGACGCCGTTCTGCAGGATGCCGTAGACGACATAAGAGTGTCCGGTGACCCAGCCAATGTCGGCGGTGCACCAGTAAACATCGTCCGGCTTGAGATCGAAGATCAGCTTGCTGGTGAGGTAGGTTTGCACCGAATAACCACCGGTGGTGTGCACCAGGCCTTTGGGCTTACCCGTAGTCCCCGAAGTGTAGAGGATGTACAGCGGATCCTCTGCGTCGAGTGGCTCGGCGGGGCACTCCGCCGGCGCCTTGGCTGCCAGATCGTGCCACCATTGATCGCGGCCTGGCTTCATGTCGACTGCCGAGCCGGTGCGGCGATAAACCACCACATGCTTTACCGTGGGGCAGTTGGTCAGGGCCTCATCGACAATGGGCTTGAGCCGCACCTCCTGTCCGCGGCGGTAGGATCCATCCTGGGTAACCACGGCAACGCAGGACGCGTCGTTGATGCGGTCGACCAGGGCATTGGAGGCGAATCCTCCAAAGATCACGGAGTGTACGGCGCCTATGCGCGCGCAGGCCAGGAGCGCAATCGCCAACTCCGGAGTCATGCCCATGTACACCGCGACCCGGTCACCCTTGCGCACGCCGAGGCCTTTCAGCACATTGGCGAATTTCTGGACCTCGAGATAAAGCTCGCCGTAGGTCAGCGTGCGCGTCTCGCCCGGCTCGCCTTCCCACAAGAATCGCGACCTTGTCCTTCTTGTCGCCCAGGGCATGACGATCGACGCAGTTGTAGCAAAGGTTGATTTTGCCGCCCACAAACCACCTGGCCGACGGGAGGTTGCCAGTCAAGCACGCGGGTCCACGGGGTGAACCAGTGGAGCTCACGTGCGATCTCCGCCCAGAAGCTTTCCGGATCCTGAATGGAACGGCGATAGAGCGACTCATACTCTTCGAGACTCTTGACATGCGCCTGCGCAGCAAACTCGGCGGGAGGGGGAAAGACTCTGTGCTCGCGCAGGATCGAATCCAGGTTGGGATGGATGGTGCCGGATTCCATTGCTTCTGCTCCTCTTTCGTGCTCAATAACTGTTACGAGATAGACCGCTGCGATGCTCTCCGGGTCACCCTTGAGCATTGTACTCGGGACGCCCTTGAGCATTGTACTCAGGCGGATGCAGCGTTGGTAGCGCTGCTGATGCCATTGCCAGGCGCTGCGCACGATGTCGTCGAGCTGGGGAAATTTGGGCTTCCAACCGAGTTCGTTTTCGATTTTTGCCGAGCTGGCAATCAAAACCGCGGGATCGCCGGGGCGGCGAGGTAACTCCTCCACCGGAATGGGGTGCCCGGTGACGCGGCGTGCGGACTCCACGACCTGGCGCACAGTAAAGCCCTGGCCATTACCCAGGTTGTAGATCATGCGCGGGCGCTCATCGAGGGCCTCGAATGCGAGTAGATGAGCCTCCGCCAGATCCTGCACGTGAATGTAGTCGCGGACCGCGGTGCCGTCGGGCGTGGGATAGTCCTGGCCGAAGATTTTGATACTTTCGCGCCGGCCCAGAGCCACGTCAAGAATCAGCGGAATCAAGTGAGATTCCGGCTCATGGGCTTCTCCGCGGCCTGGAATGGCGCCCGCGACGTTGAAGTAGCGCAAGCTGGCATAGCGCAATCCGTGGATGCGGTGCATCCAGGCAAGCATTTGCTCCACCAGCAGCTTCGATTCTCCATAAGGCATTGGTGGGGATGAGGGCAGCGTCCTCCTTGATGGGAGTGCTCACCGGTTCCCCATAAACTGCGGCTGTCGAGGAAAAAACGAGCTTCGGTAAATTATTCTTTACCGCGGCTTCGAGCAAACTTAAGGTCGCCGCGGTGTTGTTCCGAAAGTAAACTTCCGGTACCCGCATGCTGTCCCCGGCCTCGATGAGCGCGGCAAAGTGCATCACGCCGGCAAAGGAGCCGTCCGCAAATAGCTCGTCAAGCCTTTTGCTGTCAGCAACATCGCCCTCAACGAACGTAGCCCCTGCGGGCACCATGGAGCGCTGGGCGTGACACAGGTTGTCATACACCACGACTGTATGGCCGCGATCCAGCAGAAGCTGGGTCACCGTTCCGCCGATGTAGCCGGCTCCACCCGTTATCAGAATCTTCACGCCTTCACATTCCCTTCTTGTACTCTTATATGCAGAGCCTTTAAAAGGCCGTACGCACCAAGCAACGAAATACTACTCGCTGCGATTCACACTGGTGGGTTTCTGGGCGACGCTGTGAGATTCAATGAAGCGCACCCCAAAAGGGTTTTCATGCTTTGGGTCTGCCCCCGAAGCGAGGATTAGAAACGCTATGGCTCTCGCTCATACCTTACCCATACACTTCTGTTCCCAATCGCTCCACCTTTGGGTTACTGCATCCTCGCGAGATCTCGTCTATCGTGAGCTTATCCGCAAGTACTTTGGTACCGAGATTATGACGGCGCGAAAGTCGATAATGGCTGCAGGTTTCTCGGCAGGAGCTCGGGGATATTGAAGCATTGGTCTCGGGCGTGCGTCAGTTTGAATGTACGAGTGTTTTAGCTGCGTTTTGATCACCCCGGTGGCTCGCACATCACCTTACGACTAGAGAGAATTAGGGAACTTTCAATTATGCCGAAAGATCTTCTAAATCGCGACAACTTTGGACTTCTCCCCGAACCGGAGGGCCGTTGGGGCTCCTTTGGGGTCAGCATGGTGACGAACATCATCATTATGTCTTTGCTGGTCCTGTTCACCGCAGCCATCCACAAAGTGGAGAAGCAAAAGTATAACGAGACCCTGATCTTTCCTCAGGAAGTTCCGCCGCCACCGAAGATTGTGGTGCCCGAAAGTGAAGGTGTTTGCTCCGCCGCAACCAGAGGTGGTCAAACTCACGCCGCCCAAGATTACGATTCCGAAGATCCAGCCGCCGCCTGAGATTCCCAAACCGGTAAAGCTGGACCAGCCGGAGCAGCCCAAGCTTCCTCCGGCGCCGCCGAAGGCAGTTGCGCCTCCGCCGCAACCCAAGGTCGGCCTGTTCTCCAGCCCGAAACCGACGGAGACGGCGAACAACCAGGTGCAAGCCAGACGTGCAAGGCTGGCGGTTTCGGTGATCCGATTGGCGCCAAGACCGAACCCCAACTCCACCAAATCTGCACTGGTGGCGGTGGGTAACTTCAACAGCGCGCCTGGTGCAGCAACTGGCGCAGGCGCCGCGCGCAAAGGTGCTGTTTCCGGTACATCCTTTGGTGCTGGCGTGGCCAACGGCGTTCCCGGCGGACACGACATGGGCAAGGTGGCCTCGGCCGGCTTCGCCAACGGCGTCGTCGGTGGCACCGGCAAACCAGGTGGCACGGGTACGGTGGCGATCGGCGGGCTTCGCCAACACAGCCGGCCCGGCACCCACTCAAGTGGCCATCAAGACATCGGAACCGGCTTTTGTTCCGCCGGTTGTGATCTCAGAGCCGCATCCTCAGTACACTCCGGAAGCCGCTCAGTTGAGGATCCAGGGTGAGGTTACTTTGCAGGTGCGTTTCCTGGCGAGTGGCCAGGTAGAGGTATTGCGTGTAGTGAACGGCCTAGGGCATGGTCTGGATGAGGCGGCAAAGCGTGTTGCCGAGCAAATCCGGTTCAAGCCCGCGGAAAAAGATGGGCATCCGGTAGATCACACGACTTTGATTCACGTGACCTTCCAGCTGGCTTAGCCAGTGGTTGCCCGGTTCTACGAATTTCAAGTACAGGAATTCTGAAAAGTTCGAAATCGTTAAAAGGTTACAGGAGCCAGGAAATGACCCTGCGTCGAGTTTGGATCACCAGTCTGCTGCTTACGCTCACCGCGTCTGCAGCACAGGCCAAAACCAAGTATCAGCCCCCAATGGCCCTGTCGCCGGAACAGAGCGCGCTGGTGCAGAAAGCGATTGCGGCCGAAAAGGTCACCATCAAGCAGATCCAGAAGCACTCTCCGCTGGTGCAGACCTATATCCAAAATATGAGACCCGACCAGGTTTTGTATGCGGTGCCGGAATCGGATCAGTATCTTCTTGGCCGGGTAGATTTCGGCAAGTCGATCACCGACACGTCCTATTCCGAGCAGGGCAACAGCAAGGGCCTGTTCAAAGGTTCGATGAAGTATGTCTCGGGCCTGACCAAGGCGTTCAAGATGCAGTACATCTCCGCCGGCTTTATGGAGATGATGTTCCTGGACCCGATCTCATTCGACCAGCAGCACTATGACTTCAGCTATGTCCGCCGCGATTTCCTGGGCGCGGTGCGCACGCTGGTGTTCGACGTGCACCCCAAGCCCGGCACCGGCAGCGGCCGCTTTACCGGCCGTATCTGGGTTGAGGACCAGGGCGGCAACATCGTTCGCTTCAACGGCACCTACACCGGTGGCAACCAGGACGACGACAGCTCCAGCTACTTCCACTTTGACAGCTGGCGCGAAAATCTCCAGCCTGGTCTCTGGCTGCCCGTCGGCGTCTATGTCGAAGAGACGCAGAAGAGCTCAGAGCACCCGGTATCTTTCAAGGCCCAGACTTATATCTGGGGCTATAGCCTGAAGCTGCCCACCCACGAGTCTGACAACGAGTCGGTCAAGATCGACGACGTTCAGGACCAGAGTGACCAGAACCAGGATCTCAGCCCGCTGCAAGCCCAGCGGCAATGGATCTCCCAGGCAGAGGAGAACGTCCTCGATCGCCTGGTGCAAGCCGGCTTGCTGGCGCCTCCCAGCGACTTCGACAAGATCCTGGAGCAGGTTGCCAACAACATCGTCATCGGCAACAACATTCAGATCACCGATGCGATTCACTGCCGTGTTCTGCTGACTGCGCCGCTCGAGTCGCTCGCAGTCGGCAACACCATCATCCTCAGCAAGGGCCTGATCGACGTTCTGCCTACCGAAGCGGATCTGGCAGCGGTTCTCGTCCTTCCAGCTGGCGCACATCGTTCTGGGCCACCACATCGACACCCGTTACGCATTCAACGATCGTCTTCTGTTCCCGGATGAAGCGACCTTTGAACGCATCCACATGTCGCACTCGGATTCGGACAACGAACTGGCTGCCAAGAAGGCCGTCGATCTGTTGAACCACTCTGTGTATGCCAACCAGCTATCGCAGCCCGGCCTGTTCTTGCAACCAGCTGGACGCGCGTTCGAAGCAGCTCACGGCGCTCAATACACCGAGACTGGGAGATTCGCTGCTGCGTCCCACCGGCGAGCCCTGGCTGAATGGCCTGATGTCCAAGGCACCGAAGCTCGATATCAACAAGCTCGATCAAATCGCGGCTCTGCCTTTGGGCAGCAACCTGAAGATCGATGCCTGGGACGACAAGGTGATTCGCTTGAACGCGAGGATCCCTCCCATCATGAACGCGCGGGATAAGATGCCCTTCGAGGTAACTCCGGTCTTCTTCCGCCTAATCCGTTACGCCCCACCGACTACGGCAGCTCCTACGCCGGCGGCCGGAGCGGCAGAAACTGCTCCTCCTCCGGCAGTCGATACGCAGCAGAGCGCAGCTCCGGCACAGGCGTCGGCAACCCAACCTAGCCCACAGTAAACCCCTTGCGAGAGGGGTTACCAAAGGGATATCTTCGAGTTAATGCAGGACAGAGGCGGGGTAGACTTACATCTACCCCGCCTCTGACTTTTTCAGGGGAATCCTCTGCGTGGTGCGCATGAATAAAAGGTATCTGCTCGCAAGTTTTCTCTCCCTCCTGCTTTCCTTGTGGTCGAGTTCTTCCCTTCATGCACAGGTCATTGCCCCCGGCCGGGGTGGTGCCCACTTGTGGCGAGGCGGATTCCTTTCCGACTACAGCCCCGACTACGGCCCGAACCGATCTCCTCGGCGATCGGCGGTTTTCTGGATTTGAACCTGCGCAACCATATTGGCGTGCGAAGGCGAAATGCGCTTTCTCCGGTTTCAACCAGACTTACGACGTGCACCAGGATAACTACGAGATTGGGCCGAGATACCGGTGGCGTTTTCGCCGCTGTGAACCGTATGGAAAGTTCATGATCGGCAATGGCCAGATCAACTTCCCTTTCAGCTATGGGCACGGCGGGCTACCTGATACTGGCGCCTGGTGGCGGGCTTGATATTCACGTCCATCGCTTCACCATGCGCGCGATCGACTACGAATACCAGCACTGGACAAATTTTCAGAACAGCACTCTGAGCCCGGATGGATTTAGCAGCGGAATCGCTTACCGCATTCTTCTAGTTTTGCTGAAAAACTCCGGGACCGGACGGCTGCCCACATTGGCCAATCCAGTCCTGAAGAGCCTGCCCTGAGCTTGCCGAATGGGGACGGCAGAAAAATAGCCAGGATGAAATCCTGGGGCGCAGCTACATTTCAGGAAATGAGGCGAGTCCCGCAGGGACGGCACAATCTTTCCCACGGCACCTCAGTGCCGTGGGATCCCCGGGATTTCATCCTGGGCTACTTTCAGCAACTTTCAGCCGCCCCTCCGGGGCTGTGCGTTTTCCCTATGCCAACCCACGAGGGAGCAAACGGGGGAGCTTTGTATCAGGGCACGGCTTCAGCCGTTCCGCAAAAAAGGCGCAAATGACAAGGGCTTTTAGCCCCTGAGGTACGTTGTTGCATACCAAGTCGACCACGCCCGTTTTATCCGAACTTTCCGGGAGCTTTCCGCATCTATATAGGTGCTGCATGCTTTCTCGGCCCTCGCAAGCTGTTGATTTTGTGAAAATACAACGGACTTATCTCTCTTTTCCCGCACAAAGTGCATTCTTTTTTCGCCCGGTGAGGGGGCTGCGGGAGAGCGCGAATCAGCAGGGGTGCGCCCAGTGCGTGTCCTCTTGAGCTTGGCAGTTCTTTGACAACTTAGCGCACCACCATGACCGGACACCGCCCCGGCCGCGGGGGGGAGACGATCCTGCGATGGTTGCAGCCCCATTCCGCGGATTTTCCCTCAAGCCGAAGGCAACCCGAGCACCACAAAAAAACCGGCCCAGAGGGCCGGTTTCGAAATCGACTCTGCATCTGTTCTAGAAGTGGTAGGCGATACCGATCACCGGGTTGTAGACGTTGTAGAAGCGGCCGGTCTTCTGCGGGTCCAGACCGAAGTTTGGGGTCTTCATGAGCAGGCCCCGATACTCGGCGCGGATGTCGAAGCTGGGACTGAGTTCGTAGGCGACACCTCCACCGTACACCGCTCCCAGAATCGTTTGCTGCTTTCACATGAGTTGCGTGGTGCTGGCGTCGTCGAGCGGGGCGAACATGAAGGCCGCTGGACCACCTTCGATGAACGGATTCCAGTTCTTGAAGTTGGCATTCAGCACGTAGGCGCCGGAAAACTCCTGCATCCGGTCATGCACTCGTACGTTGTTGAAGCTGGTGTAATACTTCTGCGCGTTCTGTGCGTACTGATAGTTGACTTCGAGCCCGCTCCTCGGAGTCAGCATGTAGCGGTAGCTGATAAGTCCGCCCAATCCATAGGTCCCGGTCTGCTGAACATCATTGCCGGTGATAAACGGGGGGAAGATTCCGGTTGACGCTTACGCTTACATCCTGACGGCTTTCCTGGGCCTGACTCGCCACTGCCATAAAGGGCAGAAGCAGAAATAACAACAGCGTTTTCTTCATTCGTTCCTGAACCTCTCGCCTGCAACCGTCAGCAAGCTCACCCGCCTTTCGGGCTCGTCAATTTTCCTTGAGGGGCCAAATCCGTGATCCACTCTCGCAATTGTACCTGCGCCCGGCATTTCGAGGCGATTTCCATGGCAGGGTTCTTCTCTTCTAGACTCACTGTTCGACCAACGGTTAGCATCCTGGTCGACAAGGTTTGCCGCGGATGCACCGTCGCGGGAAGGATCAACCCGCCCCTTCGACGCGAAACTCGTAAGGCAAACCGCGCTCCAGCGACAGCGATCGCACAACCTTGAGAAAGGCCAGTCGCCGCGTGCGACAGGTTTGCGTGGCTTGCGGTGCACCAGGCGAAGATGGCGTTCGAAACGCAGCGCTTCCACCGGCACCTGGACCAGTTCTCCACTGGCCAGTTCCCGACCCACCGTCAATCCGGGAACCAGAGCGCACTCCATTGCCCATGGCCACAAAGCGTTTCACCGCCTCCAGGCTGGGCAGCTCCACGCCCATGTTCAGCGGCGTTTTGTGCTTCTCGAAAGCCGCGACCACTTGCCGGCGCAACGGGGAAGGCACATTGTGGGCAATAAAACTCTCCGCGCCCAGGTCTTCGATCGCCACTCCCTTCTCGCGTTGCCAAGGGATGATTCGGGTTGACCACAAAGGCCAGCTCGTCGGTGTAAACAGCGATCGACTTGAAACAGATCCCCTTCGGGACGGAAGGAGAGGATGCCGATCTCCACCGTTCGCTGCAGTAGATCGTCAGGAATCCTGCTGGCCAGCGAGCGCTGGATGCTGACCCCAATCTGCGGGCAGAGCCGCCGGAACCGATCCAGAACAGGAAGCAGGTAGAGACACGTGATACTCATTGGCTGCGATCAGCAGCCGGCCGCGATCGAGCGATTTGAGCTCTTCCATCGCACTGGAGGCCTCTGTCTCGGAGATTCAACATTCTGCGCGCATAGTCGCACAGTACTTCGCCGGCAGCGGTAAGGGTTCCGTCCCTGCGCGCTGCGTTCGAAAAGGACTTCGCCCAGATCGCCCTCGAGCTTGCGAATCACCTGGCTGACCGCGGGCTGCGTGCGGTGCAGCCGCTTGGCGGCGCGAGAGAATCCCTTCTCCTCGGCGACCGCGAGAAATGTCTCCAGTTGATGAATGTCCATAAGCGACTATCTGGCCAGGTTAAGTCCTTCCTCACGACTATAAGTAAATTTATCATTTTGAAAGAATAATAAATTTGATCTATGGAGCGGAATCCGTCGACAATATAGAGAGAGTCGGTTGCGGAGGTGGGCGCCTCGATGAACCAAGCTGTCCCAAAAAACGAGCGTAGTAACCTGGATCGAGTTTTCTTTTTCGACACCACCCTGCGTGACGGCGAACAGTCCCCGGGCTGCAGCATGACCATCCCGGAAAAGATGCGCATGGCGCACGCGCTCGAGGCCCTGGGCGTCGATATCATCGAGGCCGGCTTCGCGATCGCATCGCCCGGCGACGCTGGCCGCTATCAGCAGCATCTGCCGCGAAGTGCGTGGCCCACGCATTGCTTCCCTGGCCCGTACCCGTCAGTGAAGATATCGAGGCAGCCGCCCGGTCACTGGAAGGAGCGGACCGCTCGCGCATCCACGTGTTCCTTGCCAGCTCGGACATTCACCTGGAGCACAAGCTCAAGATCACGCGGGCGGAGGCCCTGGACCAAGTCGATAACGCCGTTCGCCTGGCGCGCACCTACGTGGAGGATGTGGAGTTCTCTCCCGAAGACGCACCCGCTCGGACCCCGATTTTCTGTGCAGCATGGTCAGCGATGGCCATCGATGCCGGCGCGACGGTGATCAATCTGCCCGGACACCGTGGGCTACTGTGTTCCCAACGAGTATGGCGCTATCTTCCGCATGCTGCGCGCAACGGGTTCCGCAGGTAGCCGGGATCACGCTTTCCTCCCACTGCCACAACGATCTGGGCATGGCGGTCGCGAACAGCCTGGCGGCGGTGGAAGCGGGCGTACGGCAGATCGAGTGCACCATCAACGGCATCGGCGAACGGGCCGGGAATGCGGCGCTGGAAGAAGTGGCTGCCGCCATGCTGGTGCGCCCCGACAAGTTTCCCTACGTCGCATGGCCTGGTGCTGGAGCAGCCTTTACCCGACCAGCCAGTTGCTTGGCTGAAGTGATCAGCTTTGCGCCCGGCGCCGAACAAGGCGGTGGTGGGCAGCAATGCCTTCGCGCACGAAGCAGGCATTCACCAGCACGGCATGCTCGCCCACCCGTTGACTTACGAGATCATGACGCCCGCTTCTGTGGGTGTGCCCACCAACCGCATGGTGCTGGGCAAGCACTCTGGCCGGCGGGCGTTGGCGCACCGGCTCAAGGAACTCGGTTACGCCCTCGATGCCGCCGATCTGGACGCCGTGTATCACCGCTTCACGGAACTGGCCGATCGCAGAAAAGCCATTTTCGACCAGGACCTTCTATCCCTGCTCCCGGCGCACCCAGCCGCCCGGCTGATCGCCATTGTTGCCGGAAGCGGAGTTACCCAGATCTGAACCGTGCTAGGGAGGAGTAACGCATGAAATTGAAAGTTCTGGTCGGCGCGGGAGACGGGATAGGCCCGGAAGTCACTCGCGAAGCGGTACGCATTCTGACTTCTGTGGCGGAGTTCGGCGGCTATGACTTTCAATTCACCGAGATGCCCATCGGAGGCCAGCGCCATCCGCGCAGACGGGCACGCCGCTGCCGGCAGCCACGCTCGACGCGGCGCTCGAAAGCGACGCCGTGCTGCTGGGCGCTGTGGGCAGCAACGAATTCAACGCGCTGCCCCCGGATCGCCGGCCCGAAGCGGGTCTGTTGCAGCTCCGCCAGGCGCTGGGGGGCTTTGCCAACCTGCGCCCTTCGTTTGCTTACAAGGCTTTGTCCGCCAACTCGCCGCTACGCTCCGAGGTGACCGATGGGCGCCGATATTCTTGTTCGTCCGCGAGCTGCTGGGCGGGCTTGTACTTTGGCGAACCGCGAGCCTGGAACCGGGAGAGCGGCGCCGCCTGGAACACCATGCGCTACACCCGGGACGAAGTCGCCCGGGTGGCCCAGGTCGCCTTTCGACTGGCCGGACAGCGGCGCAAGAAGGTTACCTCGGTCGATAAGGCGAATGTGCTCGAAGTGTCGCAGTTGTGGCGCGCCACGGTGATTGAAATTGCCCAGCAGTATCCGGGCGATGGCCCTGGAACATCAATACGTCGATGCCTGCGCCATGCACTTGATGAACACTCCGCGCAACTTTCGACGTGGTGCTTACAGAGAATCTGTTTGGCGACATTCTCAGTGATGAGGCCGCGGTCATCACCGGATCGCTGGGCATGCTGCCCTCGGCGACCATTGGCGGGGCGGTCAACCTTTATGAGCCGGTGCACGGCTCGGCACCCGACATCGCCGGCAAAGGGATAGCCAATCCGCTCGGCGCCATTCTTACCGCCGCCATGCTGCTGCGCCACTCGGCCAATCTGGAACAGGATGCGCAGGCAGTGGAGCTGGCGGTGCGCAAGGTTCTGGAGCAGGGCTACCGCACTGCCGATCTGCTGCGCGAGGGACAGCCTGGTCAGCACGTATCCACCCAGGAGATGGGCAGCCTGGTACACCAGACGTCTCAACGAAATTGATTGACCGCCGGCAGGCTTTGCACGCGGTTTAGGTGTCCCAGCAGGAGATAGGGTAGACTTAACGTACGGGCTGAAGCCCGTACCCTTCAGAAACGTGAATATGGCTAGCATAAGAAGATTATGGCGCAAGGTCGCAAGAACACTGTTTGAAAAGGTTTGGGAATCGCATGTGGTCGTGGCGCCCGAGGGCGAACCGGCCCTGCTCTATATCGACCTGCACCTGTTGCATGAGGTCACGTCACCGCAGGCGTTTGAAGGGCTTCGGCTGGCGGGACGAACGGTGCGGCGTCCGGACCGGGCGGTGGCCACCGTGGATCATAACGTTCCCACCACCGCGAACCGGCTCATCATCGAAGATGCGATCGCGGCCAAACAGATGGACGCCTTGCGCGCCAACTGCGCCGAGTTCGGCATTCCTCTCTACGACGTTCAGTCACCGGAGCAAGGGATCGTGCATGTCATCGGTCCGGAGCTGGGCGTTACCAAGCCGGGCATGACCATCGTTTGCGGCGACAGCCACACCAGCACGCACGGCGCGTTCGGCGCGCTGGCCTTCGGCATCGGCACTTCGGAAGTGGAACACGTTCTGGCCACCCAGTGCCTGCCCCAATCGCTGCCCAAGACCTTCCGCATCACGGTGGAAGGCGAACTCGGTCCGGCGGTGACGGCGAAAGATATTGCCCTGGGCATCATCGGCCACATAGGAACCGATGGCGCCAGCGGCTGCGTGATCGAGTACGCCGGGTCAGGCCATTCGTGCTCTCTCCATGGAAGGCCGCATGACCTTGTGCAACATGAGCATCGAGGCCGGCGCGCGAGCGGGCATGATTGCTCCCGACGAGACCACCTTCCGCTATCTCAAAGGACGGCGCTTCAGTCCCACCGGCGCGGACTGGGATCGCGCCGTGGCGGAATGGAAGTCGCTGGCCACCGATCCCGGCGCCAAGTTCGACCGCGAACTGGTGCTGCGCGCCGAAGACCTCGCGCCTTTCGTCACCTGGGGCACCAGTCCCGGGATGGTGGTGCCGGTCACCGATCGTGTGCCCGATCCCGGCTGCCAGCCATTCTCCGGCGGAACGCCGCGCCTGGGAACGCGCTCTCGAATACATGGCGCTCGAACCGGGCAAGGCGATCGAAGATCTGGCCATCGATCGCGTCTTTATCGGCTCGTGCACCAATGCCCGCATTGAAGATCTTCGCTCCGCCGCCAAGGTAGTCAGTGGATACCACGTTCATCCGCAGGTGCGGGCGATGGTGGTTCCCGGATCGCAGCAGGTGAAGAAGCAGGCGGAAGAAGAAGGACTGGATGAAGTTTTTCGCGCCGCCGGTTTTGACTGGCGCGAGCCCGGCTGCTCCATGTGCCTGGGCATGAACCCGGACATTCTCGCGCCCGGCGAGCGCTGCGCTTCCACCAGCAATCGCAATTTCGAAGGACGTCAGGGACGCGGCGGGCGCACACACCTGGTGAGTCCCATGATGGCTGCGGCGGCCGCGGTCTCCGGCCACTTCACCGATGTCCGCAAATGGCAGTTCAACCCGGTTCCTGCGCAGGCAGTGGAGTCACTCCAATGAAGCCATTTCGCAAACACACGGGCTGTGGTCGCGCCCCTCGATCGCGAGAATGTCGACACCGATCAGATCATTCCCAAGCAGTTCCTCAAGCGGATCGAACGTACCGGGTATGGCGAATTTCTGTTCTTCGATTGGCGGCGCATTCAGGAGGGACCGGATGCCGGCGCACCGCATCCGGATTTCATTCTGAATCATCCGCACTACAAGGACGCGGAGATTCTGGTTGCGGGCAAGAACTTCGGCTGCGGATCCTCCCGCGAACATGCCGCGTGGGCGCTTTCCGACTATGGATTCCGCTGCGTCATCGCATCTTCTTTCGCCGATATTTTTCATTCCAACGCAGGCAAGAACGGCATCCTGCTCGATCACTCTGCCCGAAGAACAAGTGCAGACGCTGATGCAGCGTGCGCGCGTCCATCCCTGGTTACCAGCTCACGGTTTCGCTCGAAGACGAGAAGCTGCACGATGAACATGGCCTCTCGCATTCCCTTCTCGACCGATCCCTTCCGTCGTGAGTGCCTGCTGCTGGGTCTGGACGACATCGGGTTGTCGCTCAAACATGGCGGAGCGCTGGAGAAATTTGAGCAGCACCACGATAAGGAATTCTGGTTAGCGCCGAGGCCGGCGGATGCAGCGTACCACCCAAGGAGCTATATGAGCACGCATGAACACAACCCGGCTCACCGGGCGCGGAGATTATCTGGGCCACGCTCGAAGGAGAAGGAGTGCGCGAGGTTTTCGGCTATCCCGGCGGAGCGATTTTGCCGGCCTACGATGCGTTGCGCAAGTTTCCCATTCGCCACATCCTGGTGCGCCATGAGCAGAGTGCGGTGCACATGGCCGACGGCTACGCACGGGCGTCTGGCCGCGTAGGTGTGGCCATTGCCACCTCCGGCCCCGGCGCGACCAACATGGTGACCGGCATTGCCACCGCGATGCTGGATTCGATTCCGCTGGTCTGCATTACCGGCCAGGTGGGAAGCAAAGTACTGGGCACCGACGCCTTCCAGGAAGTGGACATCACCGGCATCACGCTCCCGGTGACCAAGCATAACTACGTCGTCACCCGTGCCGAAGACGTAGCGCCGGTGCTGCGCGATGCGTTCCGTGTTGCCAACTCGGGCCGCCCCGGGCCGGTGCTGGTCGACATCACGAAAGATGCGCAGCAGGCAACGGCGGAGTTCGATTTCGCGGCGGCGGCGCCGACAAAAGTCGGCGCCCACCCGATGCTCAGTGTTCGCCGAGCAAAGCATTGCTGAGGCTGCGGAGCTGATCCTCACCGCGAAGCGCCCCTTGATTCTTGCCGGGCACGGCATCATCCAATCGGGTGCGATGAGCCAGGTGCGCGCGCTGGCCGAGCGGGCGCAAATTCCTGTGGCCTGTACCCTGCTTGGCCTGGGCAGCTTCCCTGCTTCGCACAAGCTCAACCTGGGCATGATGGGCATGCATGGTGAGTCGTGGGTCAACCACTCGATTCAGGAAGCCGATCTGCTGATTGCCTGCGGGATGCGTTTCGACGACCGGGTCACCGGATCGCTCGCAACCTACGCACCCAAAGCAAAGAAAATTCATATCGACATCGATCCTTCGGAGATCAACAAGAACGTCCCCGTGCAGGTGTCGTTAATTGGCGATCTGGCGACGGTCCTGGACCAGCTTTTGCCGCGGATTCGTACCCGTGACGGAGCGGCATGGCTGCATGCCATCGACCGCATGAAAGGGGACGCGGCTGTCCGCGACATCAAGAATTTGCCGGACAACGGCCATCTGTATGCCGCGCACGTGATCAACGATCTCTGGCATGCAACGTCGGGCGATGCCGTGATCACGACCGATGTAGGCCAGCACCAGATGTGGGAAGCGCAGTACTACAAGCATGAGCAGCCGCGCTCTCTGATCACCTCCGGCGGCCTGGGCACGATGGGCTTTGCCCTGCCTGCGGCGATTGGCGCCAAGGTCGCCTGCCCGGGCAAGGAAGTGTGGGCCATCGCCGGGGACGGCGGTTTTCAGATGACCAGCCCCGAGCTGGCGACCATTGTGCAGGAGAAGTTGGATATTAATATCGCCATCATCAACAACGGTTACCTGGGCATGATCCGCCAGTGGCAAGAGACGTTTTACGAAAAGAACTATGAGTGCTCGCCGATCTTCTCGCCGGACTTCGTCAAGCTGGCGGAAGCCTTCGGCATCCGGGCTGCGGCAGTGACCACGCGTTCCGAGGTGCATGAAGACGGTCGAAGCGGCGCGCACCCACAAAGGCCCCTTCCTGATCAATTTCATGGTGGAGCAGGAAGACACCGTTTACCCGATGATCGTGCCCGGAGCCGCGCTGCACGAGATGATCCGCCGGCCGTCGGCCAGTAATCCACTGATCGAAACGGCGTCGGACGTCTAGAAAGGTTTCCATGCAGCACACATTCGTCGCCTACGTGGAAGATAAGCCTGGTGTGCTTACCCGCGTAGCGTCGTTGTTCCGCCGGTTGAACATCAATATCTCCTCGGTCACCGTGGGTGGTTCGGAGCGTCCGAACATCTCGCGCATGACCCTGGTCGCGGATGCTCCGCCGGCTGCCGGCCACCGCATCATGGCGTCGCTCTACAAGCTGGAGAACGTGATCCAGGTGGATGACGTGGGCCGCTTCTCCTCGGTGAGCCGCGAACTGGCATTGATCAAGGTGGCGACCACGCCCAAGACGCGGTCGCACATCTTTGAACTGGTCAACGTATTCCGCGCGCGCGTAGTCGATCTCGCGCCCGGATCGCTGATGATCGAAATCACCGGCAGCGAGAGCAAGATCGAGGGCCTGCTCCAGGTGCTGAACGAGAATGAAGACCGGGTGCTTGAAATTTCCCGCACCGGGCGCATGGTGATGCGCCGCGGGCACCATACCAGCCGCGTGCTTGAGGCGCTGGGCGATGTCGAATCACAAAATCGGCGCGATAGGCGTGCCAATGGCGGATGGGCTGCCGGAGGAAGAGAGACACTTCCGCACGATAGCGATCTGCCACATCAACAACACGTAACTACGTCTGTACACAAAGGAAAGGTTAATGACCAAGACTTATCACGACCAGGATGCCGATCTCTCGCTGATCCAGGGCAAAAAAGTAGCCATTATCGGCTATGGCTCCCAGGGCCATGCCCACTCGCTGAATCTCAAGGACTCTGGCGTGGATGTGCGCGTCGGCCTGCCGGCCACCAGCCGGTCCATCAAGAAGGCCAAGAGTGCCGGCCTCGAAGTACTCTCCGTAGCCGATGCCGCCAAGTGGGCCGATGTCATCATGATCCTGGCCCCCGATACATCGCAGGCAGCGATTTACAACGAACACATCGCTCCGTCCATGGGCAAGGGCAAGACGCTGATGTTCGCCCACGGTTTCAACATTCGTTATGGCACCATCGTCCCCAGCCAAGGAAATTGACGTGAGCATGGTCGCTCCCAAGGCTCCAGGACACCGGGTGCGCGAAGTATTCACGGAAGGCGGCGGCGTTCCGGCGCTGATCGCGGTACAGCAGGACGCGTCCGGTAAGGCTCATGCCCTGGCGCTCTCGTATGCCAAGGCCATCGGCAGCACGCGCGCCGGAGTGATCGAAACCACGTTTACAGAAGAAACCGAAACCGATCTCTTCGGCGAGCAGACTGTGCTTGTGCGGCGGCGTGAGCGCGCTGGTGAAGGCCGGCTTCGAAACCCTGGTGAACGCCGGGCTACCAACCAGAGGTCGCCTACTTCGAGTGCCTGCACGAGTTGAAGCTGATTGTCGACCTCATGTACCGGGGTGGTCTCGCTTACATGCGCTACTCCATTTCCGACACTGCCGAGTATGGCGACTACACCGCCGGGCCGCGCCTGGTCACGGATGCCACCCGCGCGGAGATGAAGAAGATACTGACCGAGATTCAGGACGGCACGTTTGCCAAAAACTGGATCAAGGAGAACGAAACCGGGCGCAAGCAGTTTGACCAGATGCGCAGCAAGGAAGCGGAGCACTCCATTGAAGAAGTGGGCAGCAAACTGCGCGCGGCCATGCCATTCCTCGATCCGGTAACGGTCACGGTCGACAGTCCCGGCGCGGCACCTCGCCTGGCTGAGCCTGTCGGCGCCTAGAGCTGGAATTGGCCGGCTGGGCTGCGATTCCGGCCTATCTCCCCAGAATGAATGGGGAGATACGGGGTGCCGTTGGGTCATCGTTGGGTTCAGGGTCAGGGCGCCTGTAACGTTTGAGTCTTCCTCCCGGTTGGCTATCTTTTGATTTTAACGCACCCCTTACACGTTCTTTCGCGTCTACTCTGCATGCACCTTCCGCTGGCTTTGCGTTTTTCCGTTTTTGCTGGTGATCGCAGCCTTTTCCTCTGGCTGCGATGACTGGGCAAACCCGGAGTCCACAGCCCACCGCGGGGTGTCCAGCACAGCCGAACACCCTGCGGGCCATGCGGGGCTGCTACCGCCCATTGCTGGTCTTCGCTCCGAGTCTGGACAATCCCCAGCTGGTGCAGGAATTCAATCAACTGAAGGCTCATGCAATCGAGCTCAAGAGTCGTAGTGTGCTGTACGTCCCCATCGTGCCCGAGGGGCATAATCAGCCCATCCCGGGCTCAAAGGTCCCGACCGCCAGGCTTAGCGAGGATGAGTTGGCAGCGATGCGTCACCGCTTCAAGGTCGAACCGCCTGATTTCCTGGTGATCCTGATCGGTAAAGATGGAGAAGAAAAGCTGAGCAACAAGACCCCGGTACCGGTGGACCAGCTCGAAGCGGCTGATCGATTCCATGCCCATGCGCAAGAGCGAGATGAGGCCGGAACCACAAGGCGAGGAATAAGCCCACCGGCTCCACTCCCGAGTGAAGCAATCAACAGCCGGCCACGCCAGCGGAGGATTCCGAGAACTGGAACCATGCCGCATCGGCTAAGATCAAAGCAACACCGCGAGGTGCCATGACGACCCAAGCTACGATCCCTGGTTTCACCACGGTTCCACCTCCCTACCGCGCACCCCACGACCCGGCACGAGTTCCCGAACTGGTAGAGGCCTTGAAGAAGATAGGCCCGCTTCACGATCTGGAGGAGGCGGATTACGAGTGGTTGGCCACCCACGGCACCGAGGTTTTTGCAGAATCGGGCGCGATCGTCTTCCGCGAAGGCGACCCTGCCACCAAGATGACCATCCTGCTCAAGGGTGAGATTTACGTACGCCGGGAGCATGGTGGACCCGCTGCCCTGTTTATAGGACGGTCCGGGTTGATTACCGGTCTGCTTCCCTTCTCCCGTATGAAGGCCTACGGCGGGCTGGGATATACCTCGGCGCCGACCTGGGGGCTGGAGTTCGACCGATCGCTCTTTCCCGAGATGCTCAAGACGATTCCGGCGCTTACCGAACGATTCGTCGGCATTCTTCTGGACCGGGTTCGCGAAATCACCCGCATGGAGCAGCAGTCAGAAAAGCTGAATGCGCTGGGCAAACTGGCGGGCAATCTGGCCCACGAGCTCAATAATCCAGCCTCGGCCGCCCAGCGCTCGGCCGCCGGGGTTCTGGAAGAATTGCGCGTTTATGGACACGAACGCTTCAATCTAGGACGTCTGTGTCTGGACTCAGAGAAAACCGAGAAGGTCATGGCCTGGGAGGATCAGGTTCGGACCGAAGCGAAAAGGCTGGGTAAGCCGGTCGACAGCGGAGCAGACCCATCGCGAAGATCGAGATTGTCAGCTGGCTGCACCGGCATGACATCCAGGAGTCCTGGCATATCGCGCCCGAGCTGGCCGAGTTTGGGGTGGTGCCCGAACAGTTGGAACCGCTCGCCGGTTACCTGGACCCGGGCGCCATTGCCGTGGTGCTGTCCCAGTTCACCTCGTCCCTGCGGACGGAAAGAATCGCGGAGGCCATGCTGGACTCCACGGCGCGCATCTTCGATTTGATCACGTGCCATCAAGGACTACTCCTACATGGACCAGATGCCCATTCAGGAGGTCGACGTCCCTCAGAGTCTGGAAAACACGCTGGCCATGGTCGCCTCCCGCTTGCGCAAGATGGAAGTGATCCGCGACTACGAACCCAACCTTCCCTGCGTGAGTGCGTATGGGCGGGAGCTCAACCAGGTCTGGACGGCACTGATCGAGAATGCCCTGGATGCGGTTCACGACGAGGGCGAAGATCAAGCTTCTGGTCCGCACCGCCGGCGATATGCTGCTCATCGAGGTCTGGGACAACGGTCCCGGGATTCCGCAGGAGTTGCAGGGGCGCATCTTCGAGCCCTTCTTTACCACCAAGGCTCCAGGAAGCGGGCTGGGGCTTGGGCCTGGACGCGGTCAGCCGAATCGTGCGCATGCACCGCGGCTTTGTCACTGTTCAATCCAAACCCGGCAGCACGTGCTTTCAGATCCGGCTTCCGCTGCAGCAGGTTCAGGCCTACTAATCGAGCTGGAACACTCTCCCGAAGGGACGGCTTCAGCCGGCCGCATGCGCTTCGACGCAGCCGTGGGACGGTTATTGCGGCACGGGCACAGCGGCCACGCGCACGATTCCGCACTTTGTCTTCTTGCCGTCGGAGTGGTGGCCTCGCCATTCTGGCCGTTCAGTTTGAACTGCAGCGAAGATCCCACAACAAACTGCGTCGGCTTCAACGAGCTGCCCAGCTTCGTACGGCAGACGTACTCGTTGGTCGACGTGTCAATGACCAGGTCATACTGCTGGTGCTTCTGCTTTTTACTGGTGGTGCCCACGGTTTGCAGGTCTTTGAGGGTTGCTGTCTGGACCAGGCTGTCGGCCAGAGCCGCCGTGGAAAGTAAGGCGGCGGCCAAACAGAGGCCTGACGTTTTGCGTAATCTCATGGCTCCTCCTACTCAGGCTCCTGCAAGTTTGGCGCCGAAGGCCAGCAACAATGAGCCCAGGATGATGCGATAGAGCGCAAAGATGACAAACCCGTGGCGTCGCACCCACAGCAGGAACCACTCTACCACTCCCAGGGCAACGACAAAGGAAACCACAAAGCCGATACCCAGCACGATCCAACCATGCGTGGTCATGACCAGGGGGACGATCGCCTCTCCTCCAGGGACCTGCTTGGGATGGATGGTGCGAAGAAATTCATAGCCGGTCGCCGCAATCATGACCGGGATGGACAACAGAAAGCTGAACTCGAGGGCCGCGGTGCGCGTCATGCCCACCGCCTGGCCGGCGGCAATGGTCGACATCGATCGCGAGACGCCGGGAAACACAGCCGACGTGACCTCCCACAGGCCGATCCAGACCGCCTGGAAGAGGGTCATCTGCTCCACATCTTTGGTTTTCAGATCGCGACGCACGCTCAACGCATCCACCAGCCACATCACGACACCGCCGATCAGCAGCGCCCACGCCATAAGGCGGATGCTTTCCAGGTGCTTACCGATCAACTTGACCAGCAACAGCGACGGAACCGCGGTGCAGACAAAGGCCACCATGGTTAGGGAAAGAGGGTGGGTGAGGACAGTACGGTCACCATTTTCTCCCTGGGGAAAGGTGCGAAAAAACTCGAGAATCCGCCCGGTGAACAGCAGCACCAGGGCGAGAATCGCGCCCAACTGGATCACGATGGTGTACATCTTCCAGTAAGGGCTGGTCAGGTCGACGTGAAGCATCGCCTCCGCCAGCCTAAGATGTGCGGTTGAGCTGACGGGTAGAAATTCGGTCAGTCCTTCGACGATACCAAGCAAAACCGACAGGATGTAATCGTTCAAAGGCCCTCCGGCAAACCGTAACGTTACTGCCGGTCGGCGCCGTAGATGGGAATTGATTCCTGCAATTGGTATACCAGACTGGCAGCGCGGGCGGCATAGTCCGATTGGGGATATTTGGTGGCAATGGTACCTGCAATGGTTACGGCTCTCGCCTTGGCCTCGCCGGCTTTTTTGTCGTCTCCATTGGCGCTGTAAATATCGTTCAGCGCGCCCTGACGGTAGACGGCGTTGTAGAGCGCCTCAGCGGCACGAGGCGAATCTGGGTGCTCCTGCGCGTATTTTTCATACATCTCGGCTTCCTTCTCGGGGCACTTGGTAGAGCCCTGCCAATCGCCGCAGACCTTGTTGTCCAGCAGGTCCCAGTCCGCGAGGTCGGCCCATTTGGAACGCGGGGTAGGTTTTTTTCAGCTTGCGGAATTCTTCGTCGTCGATCTGGTCGCGCAGGTAGGCTTCCTTTTCATGCGCTGAAGGAAGAGAGAAGACATCGGCCTTTTGCAGTTGCCAGCGTATATCGGCGGAACGCCATGCGGCTTCGGGGGCCAGCGGTGACTGGGGGAAGAAGTCGGCCATGCGCTGGTACAGCAGGCGCGCCGCCTGGGCAACGCTCTGGGGCGCGCGGGGAAGCATGGCATCTTTCTCCTGGCTGGCGGCTGCGCCGAAGAGAATCAGATCGCCCTTGGGGGTCTCCGCGCTGACTACGCCGGGCGCCGCCATCCATCCGGATACCGGGACGGCGGCTGCTTCATGACCAAAGACTGGCGCATCCTGCGATTGGGAGGTTTCCTCGTCGGTGTTGGCGAAGACGCGCAGCCAGGGACCATTTTTCTCCCCGATCACCATTTCTCTGCCCGGCGAGATCTCCGCCAGGCGAGAGGAGCAAGTGTCCGGCGCCACGTAGAGGTTGGTATTGCGGATAACGGTTGCCTTGGGGCCGTTGCTGGGGGCTGGAGCTTTGGGCGCCGCATTCGCCTGGACCGCGCATACGAGGAGGGCGGAAAGAGCGATGAGTCCTGTGCGCATTCCTCACCTAGAATACGCCCGGATGCGGGGTGTTCAGATGACTTCTTCCTCCAGAACGCTGCGCAGCACTGACGGTTCGACGTTGCCGCCACTCATGATCGCGACCGTCTGCCGGGCGCGGAGGCAATTGTTCCCGACGGAAGAGCGCTCCCGCTAACGCCACGGCGCCGCTGGGCTCCGGAACCAGGCGGGCGGCAAAGATCATTCGGCGCATGGCCTCGCGGATCTCGGCTTCGGTCACGGTCACAACGTCGTCGACAAACGCCCGCATGTGGGCAAAATTCAGCTCACCTACGCTTTGCGTTCTCAACCCATCGGCCGCGGTGCGGCTCGTCTGCTCCCCGGTGTAAGACACGATGTCACCCGCCCTGAAGCTCTGCGCCGCATCCGAAGCTAGTTCCGGCTCTACCCCGATCACCCGCACGTTGGGCCGAGTCAGCTTCACGGCAGCCGCGACGCCGCTGAGCAAGCCACCTCCGCCCACCGGCGCGAGCACCAGTTCGACGTCCGGCCGGTCGGCCATAATCTCCAAACCGCAGCTTCCCTGCCCGGCAATGATGTCGCGATCGTCGTAGGGAGGAATGACCACGTAGCCGCACGTGGCGGCCAGCTCCTCGGCTCTGGCCTTGCGCTCCAGGCTTGCCGGGCCGACGGTGACGATCTCCGCGCCCAGCGCCTGGGTCGCTTTTACTTTTACCTGCGGCGCGTTCGACGGCATCACGATGACTGCTTTTATGCCCAGCGCTCGAGCCGCGTAGGCCACGCCCTGAGCATGGTTGCCGCTGGAGTAGGTGATGACGCCACGAGCGCGCTCCTGCGGCAGACAGTTGCGCAATTTTGTTGAAGGCTCCGCGCAGCTTGAAGCTGCCGATGGGTTGCAGCCCTTCCGCCTTGATCCAAAGCGGCATCGGGTTCGAGCTGGGCTTCGAGGCAAACCAGCGGCGTGTGCACGGCAACACCGCGAAGCCGCTCCTGGGCTGCGCGCAGCTCGGGCAGCGTGACCAGCACTTAGATTTCCAGGATAATCGGCATGATCATGGGCCGGCGCGACGTAGCTTTTCTGGATGTAACGCTTGAGATCGAGACGAATCTTCTCTTTCATCACGCCGTAGTCGGCCTTCTCTTCCGCCGAAGACGATTCCAGTGTCCGATTGACGATCTCCTGCGCCTGCTCGCTGAGAGCGATCTCGCCGGTCACAAAGCCGCGAGTCACCACTTCCGGCGGCCGCTCCACCTTGCCGGTGCGCTTGTTGATGGTGATGATCGCCAGCACGATGCCATCTTCGCTCAAGTGCCTGCGGTCGCGGATCACCAGGTCTTCGACCACATCCGTGGTAGAACCGGCATCGATGCAAATCCGGCCGGTGGTCACTTTGCCTGCCTTGACAGCGGTGGTCGCGTCCACTTCGAGCACGTCGCCATCTTCGAGCAGCAGCGCCTGCTGCACCACGCCGGTGTTCTTGGCCAGTTGCACGTGCTTCTGCAGATGACGGTAGTCCCCATGAACGGGAATGAAGAACTTCGGCCGCAGCAGGTTGATCATCAGCCGCATTTCTTCCTGGCTGCCGTGTCCGCTCACGTGGATCAGTCCGGATTCACCATCGTCGTAGATCACGTTGGCCTCGCGGCGGCATAAGGTGATCGATGACCCGGTAGATGCTCTTCTCGTTGCCGGGAATCACGCGGGAACTCAGCACCACCGTGTCGCCGCGCTCGACCCGCGCGTGTTTGTGATTGTCGACCGCGGCCCGGGAAAGAGCCGACATCGGTTCCCCTTGCGTGCCGCTGATCAGAACCATGACTTCAGAGGCTTGATAATCGCGGATCTGCCCGGGATGGATGAGCAACCCGCCGGGCACGGTGAGATAGCCAAGATCCTGCGCGATCTCTGAAGATTCCACCATCGATCGGCCGACGATGGCCACTTTGCGGCGATGCGTCTGCGCCAGTTCCAGGGCGATACGAATGCGGTAAATCGAAGACGAAAAGCAGCTGAAGAACAAGCTTTTGCTTGGTACGCGAGAAGACCTCGTCCAATCGCGGCTTCACCGCCCACTCGCTGGGGGTGTAGCCGGCGCGATCGACGTTGGTCGAATCCTGCAGCAGGGCCAGCACGCCTCGCTTGCCGTACTCGGCAAAGGCATGCAGGTCGAAGGGCTTGCCGTCCGGAGGTGAGAGATCGATTTTGAAGTCGCCGGTGTGCACAATCACGCCGACCGGAGTTTCAATCGCCAGGGCGACGCAGTCCACCAGGCTGTGGGTGACACGAATCGGCTCGACCGTGAACGCGCCCAGGTGAAACTTCTGCCGCGGCGTGATCTCGATCAGTTCCGTGCTGTCGAGCAGACTTGTGTTCTTCCAGCTTGCCTTCGACGTAGGCCAGGGTGAATTCCGTGCCGTAGACCGGCACCTTCAGTTCACTCAGGATCCATGGCAGCCCACCGATGTGGTCCTCGTGGCCATGGGTCAGGATGATGGCGCGAACATGCTGGCGGTTTTCGGTGAGGTACGTAATATCGGGGACGACAATATCGACGCCCAACAATTCGGTCTCGGGAAACATGAGACCGGCATCGATGACGATGATGTCGTCTGCCCAGCGAAGCGCCAGGCAGTTCATTCCGAATTCGCCCAGCCCGCCCAGGGGGATGACTTGTAACTTACCTGCAGACATTAACGTCTAATGCTACCACGCAGAGCACCCATCTCTTTTCTCCAGACACTTAGCGCAACAGATCTTCCAGAGTGGTGCTTAGATCGGTCTTGTCATCGCGATACTTAACGATTACCGGCGTGTACAGGCTCAACCCCCAAGCGGGCTCTGCGCACCGCGCTTCAGTTCTCTCGATCCCGGCACGACGACTGCGCCCTCTGGAATCACCAGGGGTCGATCCGCGGAGGCCTTCAGCACTTCGCCGCGCACGATATCGTAGACCGGTGTTCCCCGAGTCAGGATGGTGCCCGCAGCCAACACCGCTCGCCGCCGTACCAGTGTGCCTTCATAGACACCCGTGTTGCCGCCGATGAGCACATCATCTTCGATGATCACCGGGGTGGCGTTGACCGGCTCCAGCACGCCGCCGATCTGCGCTGCGGCGCTCAGGTGAACCCGCTTGCCAATCTGGGCGCAGCTGCCGACCAGGGCGTGGGAATCGACCATCGTGCCTTCGTCCACGTAGGCGCCGGCATTGACGTACATGGGCGGCATGCACACCACCCCGCGAGCGAGGAAGGCGCCTTCGCGGATGGAGGACCCGCCGGGGACCACCCGCACTCCCTGCTCCGGGCCGAATCGGCGGGCGGGGTAAGTGCTCTTGTCCACGAATGAGAATTCATCGCCGCCCATCTGCACCATCGTGCCCAGGCGGAAGCCGAGCAGAATGCCCTGCTTGACCCAGGTGTTCACGCGCCATCCGAGGGCGGTTCCCGCATCTGGCTCGGCCGCCCGCACCTGGCCGGCGCTCAGTGCGCTGCGCAGTTCAAGAAAAGCATCCATCGCTCCCCGGTCGCCGATGGCATCGGCTCCGGCGGAGAAAAATCGTTCTATGTCGGCCTGCAGCGTTGTCGAGTCGATCGTCATTCACTCTGTCCTGAAGAAATTGTTCTCACGGAGATGTTTAAGTGATGGGCGGTACGGTCAGAGATCTGCGACGTAGACCCAATTCTTCGCAAGGATCTTCAGCTTCGCCCGCGTCGCAGGAGTCACCGGCACGATGGGCAGGCGATAGATCTCCTTGAGACGGCCCATCATGGCCATCACGCACTTGACCGGGCCAGGACTTGACTCCCAAAAATTTGCCGTGATCAGCGGAAAGTACCGGCGATTTAGACGAACGAGCGGTGGCCCAATCGCCATCGATGGCCGCGGCCACCATGCGCGACATCTCACGCGGAATTTCATTCGACGCAACCGAGATCAGCCCTGCTCCTCCCAATCCGATCACCGGGAGAGCCATCAGGTCATCCCCGGCCAAAACCGCGAAGCCCGGCGGCAGCGAATAAATCAACTCGGCAATCTGCTGCACATTCCCGCTCGACTCCTTGACTCCCTGGATATTGGGCACATCCTCAGCCAGGCGCAGAATGGTTGCCGGCTCCAGGTTGACGCCGGTGCGGCCCGGAATGTTGTAGAGCACCACAGGGCACGGAACCGCCTCGGCAATCGCGCGGAAGTGACGGTATTGGCCCTCCTGGCTTGGCTTGTTGTAGAAGGGATTCGCCGTGAGCAGACCACTCACTCCCGGCACCGACGCTGCTTCGCCCGCCCGGGCTACCGCTTCGACCGTGGAATTGTGGGTGCAGCCAGCCAGCACCGGCACCCGTCCCGCCGCTGCTTCGGTCACGATGCGGATGACGCGCAGCCATTCCTCATGAGTGAGCGTGGGCGTTTCGGCAGTCGTTCCGCAGGCGACCAGAAAACGAATGCCGCTTTCGATCTGCCATTCCACCAGCTTGGCTGAGCGTTTCCTCATCAAGGCTGCTGTCGCTGCGAAAGGGAGTCACCAGTGCTGTGCCACAGCCACTGAGGGTCATAACAAATGGAGTCTACTACCCCAGCAAGGGATAAATCTCCTTGAAGTCGTAGCAGCCGGTCTTGCCAGCAGAGCCACTCCGCTGCCCGGACCGCGCCCTCGGCAAAACTGCGGCGAGAGATTGCCTCGTGCCGAATCTCAACCACATCGTCTCCCAAACGAGCGCTGATGACGTGCGTGCCGACAGCTTCGCCCTCACGATACGAAATAATCTCGATCTTCAGCGTCGGGTCCATTTCCAGAAGAGTCTGCTTGAGAGCCAACGCGGTTCCCGAGGGCGCATCTTTCTTGCTCTCGTGGTGGGTTTCCCTGATGCTGATCTCAAATCCGTGCACCAGCGGCACCAGGCGAGAGGCCAGTTCGTACATCACCTGCACGCCGATGGAGAAGTTTGCGCCGTACAGCAGGGCGCCATTCCGCCGTTCGCAGATGGCGCGTATTTCGGGCAGCTTCTCATACCATCCGGTGGTGCCCACGACCACGCGGGCTCCGTTTGCCAGGCAGGCGCGCATGTTGGGAATGACTGCCTGCGGCGTCGTGAAATCGATCACCGCGTCGAACTGCGCCAGCATCGGACCGGTGAGCGCGGAGGCATTGGCATTTTCTTCTTCGCCGATGACCCGGACGCTGTGTCCTCGGTGAGCGGCAACATCCGCCACCACCTGCCCTGTTTTGCCTCGCCCCAGTACTAGGAAGATCATGGTTACCGTTGCACGCTTTCCACTGTTTTTCTTGCGCTCACGTCGAAGATCTCGGGATCGGGATCGACAAAAAAGGCCGCGTGCAGGGAACGCACTGCCTCATCCACATCATCCTCGTCGATCATGAAGCTCATGTTGATTTCTGATGCGCCCTGCGAGATCATGCGCACGTTTATGTGGCGGACTGCATGAAACACCTGGGCGGCGATCCCATTCTGGCCGCGGATATTGCCGCCGACCATGCAAATCAGCGCTTTTCGTCCCTCGTAGGTCACATCCGCCAGCTTGCTCAGCTCGGCGGCCAGCTCCGGCAACTGCTCGTTGGAATCGACCGTCAGCGAAACGCTTACCTCCGAAGTCGACACCATATCCACGGCACACTTGTGCTTGTCGAAGACTTCAAAGACGGCCTTCAGGTATCCGTGCGACATGAGCATCCGGCTGGCAACCAGGTCGATGATGGTCAGCTTCCGCTTGGCGGCGATGGACTTGAAGGGGCTATGGCAGTGAGTGGCCAGCGCGGTGATGCGGGTGCCCTCATTTTCTGCATTGCGTGAGTTCAGCACCAGCACCGGAATGTTCTTCTGCACCGCGGGCAGAATGGTTGCCGGATGAAGCACTTTGGCTCCGAAATACGCCAGCTCCGCAGCTTCTTCAAAGCTGATGGTCTTGACCCGCAGCGCATCCGGACAAACCCTGGGATCGGCGGTCATGATGCCGTTCACGTCGGTCCAGATCTCGATGGCCTCGGCGTCCATTCCGCCGCCGATCAGCGCCGCGGTATAGTCCGATCCGCCGCGACCCAGGGTGGTGGTCACGCCATCGACGGTGGAGCCGATAAAGCCGCCCATCACCGGGACCTTGGCCGGCATCGACCAGCGGCTGCACATGCTGGCCGCATCGGGCCTCAATGAGGGCGCTGTTGGGGGTTGCTTTGCCATATTGGGCGTCGGTCACGATGACGGTCCGCGCATCGACATGCACGGCATGCAATTCCCCGCTCACGGAACGCTTCGGCCACCATGCGGCTGGAGAGGCGCTCGCCAAAACTCACCACCATGTCGTTGGTTCTGGGGGTCAGTTCGCCGACCGCGGAAAGCCCGCGCAGAATCTCGTCAATCGACTCGAATTCCTGCTGGATCCAATTCTGCAGTTCCGCGTGGCGGTCTGCCGGAAGCAGCAGGGCCGAAGTGTCGCAATGACGGTTGCGCAAGCGCGAGCTGATGGCTAACGCTCCGTTGCGGTCGCCACGGCCCGCGGCCTTCGCCCGCAGCCAGAAGCTGGTCGGTCACTTTGGCCATGGCGCTGACCACGACCACCGGCCGTTGACCCCGGGCCACCCGGCTCTGGACAATTTTGGCGGTGCGATTGATGGCGTCAGCATCTTCGACAGAAGTGCCGCCAAACTTCATCACTACCGGCTTCATACGGAGACAGCCACGTGATCGCTGGCAGCCGCCGGCACAAGTTTGCCCAGCGCGGCCAGGAACTCTCCATTCAACACTGCCGCCCCGGCGCCACCGCGGATGGTGTTGTGCGAGAGGACAGTGAACTTCCAGTCAAGCAGGGAACATGGGCGCAGGCGGCCCACCGTAGCGGCCATTCCCTTGCCGCGCATGCGGTCCAGCCGGGGCTGCGGCCGGTCGTCGGCAGCGACTCCACTCGATCGGCTGGCTGCGGCGCGATGGGCAGCGCATAGCTGGCCAGCGGCGCAAATTCGCTCCAGGCGGCAAGAATCTCTTCCCGCGTGGCTCGGGTCGCCAGCTTGATGCTGACACTCTCGGTGTGGCCGTCTTCGACCGGAACCCGGTTGCAGTGGGCGGTGACGCGGGCGTTCAGGGGCTTCACGCTGTTTCCGCTCAGCTTGCCGAGTAACTTCAGCGTCTCCGCTTCCAGCTTTTCTTCTTCGCTCTTGATGTAGGGAACGACGTTGCCCAGGATGTCGAGCGACGGCTACGCCCGGATACCCGGCGCCGCTGACCGCCTGCATGGTGCTGACAAAGACGCTCTCCAGCCCAAAGCGATCGGCCAACGGCTTGAGCGCCAGAACCAGACCAATGGCGCTGCAGTTGGGATTGGTCACGATGTAGCCGCCGGATTGCTTTGCGCCAGCTCTGCGTTTCGAGCAGATTCAAGTGGTCCGGGTTGACCTCGGGAATGACCAGCGGAACATCCGCCTGCATGCGAAAGGCGCTGGAATTGGAGATCACGGCGCAACCGGCGGCGGCAAATTTTCGGTTCCAGTTCCCGTGCAATATCGGTGTCGAGCGCGGCAAAAATCACCCCGGGAGCGCCCTCAGGAGAGGCCGGCGAGACCATCATCTCGGCGATTCGGGTGGGGAGCGGCGTCTCCAGCTTCCATGGTGGCTTCGCCGTAGGTTTTGCCGCTGGACTTGTCACTCGCCGCAAGCCACGTGATCTCAAACCATGGGTGGTTCTCGAGCAACTGGATAAAGCGCTGACCAATGACCCCGGTGGCGCCAAGGATGCCAATCTTGTGTCTTGTCTGCATGGGTATTTTCTTGAAAATATTCTGTTTATTTTAGACTATTCGGCGGCCGCTGACAGGGAGTCTGTTACAGCGCCGCGAGGACGGCGGCCGTAAACGCCTTGGTGCCGCTGGTACCGCCCACATCGCGGGTCAGGGTCTTCTTCTCGATGTACACCTTCTCCAGGGCAGACTGCACCCGATCGGCGGTACCGGTCTCTCCGACATAGCGCAGCATCAGAATGGCGGACTGGAGCAGCGCCGTCGGATTGGCTATGTCCTTACCGGCGATGTCAGGCGCCGAGCCGTGGACCGCTTCAAAGATCGCGCACCCGGTGCCTAAGTTGGCGCCAGGGACCAGCCCCAGGCCCCCCACGAAGGCCGCACACAGGTCACTGACAATATCGCCGTACAGGTTTTCCGTGAGCAGGGTGTCGTATTGGTAGGGATTCATGACCAACTGCATGCAGGTGTTGTCGACGATGTGCTCGCCGTAGGTGATCTCGGGATAGCCCTTGGCCACCTCGCGCGCGCAGCGCAGGAACAGGCCGTCGGACATCTTCATGATGTTTGCTTTGTGGATGGCGTGGATTTTGCGCCGCTTGAACTTGCGCGCATATTCAAAGGCAAACTTCGAGATGCGGGTGGAAGCTTTCTCGGTGACGATCTTGAGCGACTCCACCACCCCGGGCACTACTTCATGCTCCAGACCCACATACTCGCCTTCTGTATTTTCGCGCACGATGATCAGGTCGACGCCTGGGTAGCGTGTATCCATGCCGGGCAGGTTCTTGATGGGCCGGAAGTTGGCGAATAGCTCGAACTTCTTCCGCAGGTGCACGTTGATGGAGGCGAAGCCGCCGGCGATGGGCGTGGCTACCGGCCCTTTCAGCGCCAGGTGGTTGCGCTCGATGGACTCATACACTTCTTTCGGAATGTACTCGTGATATTTTTCGTAGGCGTTGGCGCCGACCAGGAATGGTTCCCAGGCAAACTTCGCGCCGGATCCTGTCGATGGCCGCTTCGAGAATGCGTACCACCGCATCCGTCACTTCCGGCCCGATGCCGTCGCCGGCGAGCAGTGTTACGGTGTGCGTTCTCCTGCTGCCATTGTTTCTCCTCGGCGATTATCGTTTGCCGGTCTTGGATGCATCCCTGGTGTTGAGCAACTGTTCCAGCTCTTCCTTGAACTCGCGTACGTCTTTGAAGTCGCGGTAAACGCTGGCGAAACGAATGTAGGCGACCTTATCGATGGTCCTCAGATGGTTCATGATCAGCTCGCCGATTTGATTGGTGGTTCGTTCGCGTTCCGGGGAATCGACCAGAAACGCCTCGGTCTCATCCACGATTGCTTCCAGCTTGGCTGCGGAGACAGGGCGTTTCTCGCAAGCGCGCAACAGGCCGCTCAGCACCTTTTGGCGCTCGAATTTTTCCCGGCGGCCGTCCTTCTTCACCACCATGTAGGGGATTTCATCGATGCGTTCGTAGGTAGTGAAGCGCTTGTTGCAACGCTCGCATTCGCGACGGCGGCGAATCGAGTCTGCTTCTTTGCTTTCGCGCGAATCCACGACTCGATCCTGCGCAAATCCGCAATAAGGGCATTTCATCAGTAGTTAAATTCTAGCAGTGCCAGGATCCGGTTCGTAGTGCCGGCCGCCTTTCGGTGGCAGCATCATAGTTTTTCCTTCTTAGCCTGTTCATACCGAGCTGTGAGAAACGCCTCGACAATCCTCGAGCTGCGGAACCCGTATTGACGGAGTTGTTTCACCGCATCTGGAAAATCGATGTACCCGGACAAAGATGCCTGCAACACAACGGCGAGCGTGCCGGCCACCGCGATATGGCGAGCTTCGGCTTCTTGTCGGCCAGCTCGATCGTCGATCAAAAGAAGGTCCGCGCTTAGTTCGAGGGCGAGACTAATTGCCTCGCGCTCTCCAATTCCGAGTTCTCTCGGCAGGCTTGCGTCCAACTGCTGGACCTCTATTTCCTCAAGCCACGAGGGGGGCGCGGATGCCCAGGCACGCACCTCGGGAGGCGCTTCCGGGTGCTTCATTTCGATCAAAACAGCATGGGGAACTAGCACGCGCCCATAGATTTCCCGGAGCACCTCGGCCTTGCCAAGACGAATAAGGTAGTTAAGTGGGCTGGTGTCGGCAATGATGATCATGCCTGTGATTACCGGGTCTTTGTCGCCAGCAACCGGTCCAACGTGGCCATGTCCTTATTCAAATCCTCGACCGTATAGTCGTACACGTCATGCTGTTGAAGGAAGGCGTCTACCTGCATGCGCGTCCCGAAACCTAAGAGTTGACGTACCTCATCCATTGTCAGCCGACCGTCCCGATACGCTCCGGCCGCCGCCTCTTCCAGCAAAGCGCGCGAGGCGTCGCGGCCCGTAGGCACGAGGTTTTGTACGAATTGGTCAGGTATGTCTACGGTCACCCGCATGAATTAAGGGTAGCAGAGCGGGATGTGCCAGAGCCACCGACGTGAATCAAGATGGGCCTTTTCTATCACCGTATCGCAGTGCTCTGCGCTAAGCTTCGCTGATCGCGGGGGTTTGCTCGGCGTCGTCCTGACGAATTGTTCCGATTGCTCGGATATCTTCTTGAGCGAAACGTGCTCGATGCGGGCCCAGATCAGGCCGACCGGTATGACGCACATGAAGGTCACGATCAGCAGCATCGTGCCGCAGGCAAGCGCCGGCTCAAACTGCACATGGAAGACCCTCTGCATCACGCCGGTGGTCACGCCAATCTGGGTGAACCATCCGATCACGGGCAACTGGACCACCGATCCAACCATGCTTGCGGCCATCAAGACCATGCAGCGCGCCAGAGTCATGGACGACAGCTCCGGCGAGAGCACGAACGCGCGGGTGGTTTCCAGGTAGGCGGCGGTGATAAGTCCCCACATGACGAGAGAAAGCGCCAGCGAGCGGAAAAAGTCTCCCAGCGTAGCGATGGAATCCAGGCCGTCGCGAAAGGCACGAATCTTGGTTGCTACGGCGATGCGCCGAGCGATGGCGAAACCGAGCCGAGGGTCTTTTCCGCGAGGCCGGCGACCGCTCTGCCCGACGCACGCACGGCTGACGGCGAAGATGGCCAAAGCCATGGTACCTACCAGGCCGCCCAAGGCGGCGTGCTGCAGGGCCTCGTGATGGGGCAGCGTGGCGCGATCCGGAGCCAGCAGCAAAGCGCCCGGAAAAGAAGTGCCATCGCACCGAGATCGAACATGCGTTCCACGGTGTAGACCGCAATCTGCGAACTCAACGGCAGCCTGGTTCGCTTGGCAACGAGATAAGGACGCACCAGGTCCGCCAGGCGGCCGAAGAGGGCGACCGCAGTGAAGCCGATCACCTGCGAGCCCAGCAAGGAGAACATGAACTACCTTTTTCTGCGGTCTGATCAGAACTGCCCAACGCGCAGCGCGCAGCCAGTAACAGAACACCACCATGGCGATGCCGAAAACGATGCGGCGCCAATCCACGTGCTGCAGTTCATCGCGAAAGACGCTCCACTGAAAGTGGACTCGCGTGTGGACCAGCCACACCAGCGCCCCCAGGAGAATCGCTCCTACGAGGTACATGATCCAGGAATGCTTTTTCACTGCGACTCCAAAATGCGAAGCGACCGGTCGAGAGGTTTACCGGCTGGGTCGGCACTGGGAGAGCAGCGGCGGTGTCCGGCCGGGTGCTGCTTCTCCCACTGCTTTCTACGGTTGAACTCGCGGATCACCCGCGCCACATAAACCTGGGTTTCGCGATACGGAGGTACCCCGTGATATTTATCCACCGCTGCCGGACCAGCGTTGTAGGCAGCCAGCGCCAAGGCCAGGTGATCGTGATAGCGCAGCAGAAGAGCGTCCAGATAGGCCGTGCCGCCATTAATGTTCTCATCCGCACGGAAGCTGTCGGTCACGCCTAATTGCGCCGCGGTTCCCGGCATCAACTGCATCAGACCCTGAGCTCCCGTCCGGCTCACCGCATGGATATTGCCGCCGCTCTCGGCCCGGACCACACTGGCCAGCAAATCGACGTCGAGGTTATGATTGGCCCCTGCCCGGGCAATCAACTCGTGCACATCCGCGTTCGTAAGCTTGGGCTCGCGTGCCGCCGCGTGCCGGCGCCTATCGGCGCGAGGTGGATCGGGAACCGTGTCCACTGAGGCGATCTCCGCCGCATCGACTTCGACGAAATTGCCGCTGTCCCGGTTGGTAAACAGCCGCACCTTATCGCCAGCCTGCTCCCGGTGATCGCACAGCAGGTTGAACCCATTTTTCAGGGTGACCTCTTCGGCGGCATGCAGGGCAGGAGCAATCCCCAGCAGAGCGAGGACCCCGAGCCAGCTGGCGAAGATGGAGATTTTGCTCATTGGGCAAACTGTACCACGCGGCAGCCGGCAATTGCTCTTCCCCATTACCTTCGGTATCTTGCAGCCCGGGTTGCCGGCGCAGTACCTCTTCGATGGCCAGGGCGACCCCATCGTCATCATTCGAGGCAGTGAGCTCCCATCCCCGGCGCCGGGCCAGGGCCCGGATCTCTTCGCTCGCGTTGGCCATGACCACCGCGTGCCCGGCGTATTCCAACATTTCCAGGTCGTTGAGGTTGTCGCCGATGGCCATGATCTGTTCCCGCTCCAGGCCGCGAATGCGGGCCAGGCTATCGAGCGCCGCACCCTTGGAGCAACCAGGCGGTAAAAGGTCGAGAATGCTCAGGTTGCGCGCCGCGTACTCGGTGCGGTGCATGGCAATCTGGCCCGCCACGTCCCCGACAGCAGCTGCCTCTCCGCCTCCACCATTTCCGCCACCGTGCCGCAGATCATCCCCTGGATGGGTTCTTCCCCACCATCGAAAGCGCGCTCGATGGGCTGGACCTCCACCAGGTAGGGCTTATTTGCCTCGACCCAGCGGTCAATGCGCGCGTGCAGCTGTTGCAAGCTCTCAATGACCAGGGCACCGGTTCCGTCGCGGTCAAAAGTAAACACCAGGGTGCCGTAGCCGCGCAGCTCGGCACAGAGCTGCCGGGCGGTTTCTACCGGCAGAAAGCGGCGATCCAGCAACTGACCGTCAAAACCGCGCACCACTGCTCCATTGGACGAGATCATCACCGAGTTCTCGCTCAGACCGACCTGGGCGATCAGAGGCATGGCATAGGCCTGCCGGCGCCCGGTCGAGATCACAATCTCAATGCCGGCGGCTTCGGCCGCCTGTAAGGCCGCACAGTTCCGCGGGCTGATCCGGGGGCCGGTCGAAGGCATAAGTGTGCCGTCGATATCGATCGCTATTAGCTGGATGCTCACTCCTCTATTTTACCTGTCGGCGGGCCCCGCAACCCGCCGTGTACTCAAATGGAAACCCCTCAAATATCATAGGTTTATGCCGTCGATTGCCTACCTCGAATGCTCCCGTTGTCACGCCCAGATTTCTGCCGAAACCGCGCAAAGCCTTTGCCCTCAATGCGCGGGGCCGCTCTACGTTCGTTACGACATGGCTGCGCTGCGGCAAACGGCCAAAAGAGACGAAATCGCAGCTCGAGCGGCCGCCGCCCCTGCTTCCCTGGGAATGTGGCGCTACGGGGCCGTATTGCCCGCGGCGGAACCGGTCACCCTGGGCGAGGGGTTCACCCCCATTCTGCGCAGCCGGCGCTACCCAAACCTCCTTCTCAAGGAGGAGGCTGCCAACCCCACCGGCACCTTCAAAGCACGGGGGCTCTCTTTGGCCGTCACCATGGCGCGCCATTACGGCTTGAAAAAGCTGGCCGTTCCTTCTGCCGGCAACGCCGCCGGCGCACTCGCCGCCTACGCCGCTGCGGCCGGCATCGAGGCCCACATCTTCATGCCCCGCGACGTTCCTTTAGCCAACTATCTTGAAGCCGTGGCTTACGGAGCAAACGTCACTTTGGTAGACGGTCTTATCTCCGATTGCGCTCGCATCGTTGCCCAGCGGAAGGACGCCGAGGGCTGGTTTGACGTCTCCAGCCTGAAAGAGCCATTTCGTATTGAGGGCAAAAAGACAATGGGGTACGAGCTAGTGGAGCAATCGGGCTGGCGGTATCCCGATGCGGTCTTCTATCCCACAGGCGGTGGGGTGGGGTTGATCGGCATGTGGAAGGCTTTTGAAGAAATGGAGGCGTTGGGTTGGGTGAGCGGTAAAAGGCCAAAGATGATCGCGGTGCAAGCCTCGGGGTGTGCTCCCATCGGCAAGGCGTTCCGGGAAGGCGCGGCTGTCTCCCAGATGTGGCCGGACGCAGCCACCTTCGCTTCCGGCCTGCGGGTTCCAAAGCCCTACGGAGATGCCCTGATCCTGGAGATTCTCCGCGAGTCGGGAGGCATTGCGCCGGACGTCGACGACCAGCAGATGTTGGCTTCGCTACTGGATTGGGCCCGCCACGAGGGGCTCTTTCTCTCTCCAGAAGGCGCCGCTGCCACTGCGGCTTACGATCGACTGATCGCGAGCGGTTGGTTGTCGCCCGAAGACAAAGTGGTGATTTTCAATACCGGGGCAGGGCTCAAGTACGCGGACGTGACCGCTGCCGCGATGCACCTGGCATTCCCCCCGCCGCCGGCTCCGGGACAGAAAGACGTCGAGAAGGACCATCGCGGAGTCACGTTACCCGCACGGCATCGCGCCGGCGGAATCATTACGCCGCAGTAAGTTCGTGACTGTGATTGTTTCTTTTAGCTCAAACACGCGCGGATCAGCGCGGCGGGAGCGAGCTTGCTGATGTGTTCGATCGTCACGGAATTGCCCTGGGTGTAGTAAAGCGCGATCGAAATCAAGAGCATCACAGCCAGGAGTGCGATCACCAGGACAAGGTATCGCAGCATCTCTTTCCTGTGCCTTTGGATCTGCATCGGCTTGGCAACGCGATCAATTGGCTCCGCAGTGTCCACAGGTTGCGCGCGTCTGGCGGCGATGACTGGAACTTGCATTGGGCGTCCTCCTTTCTACACTTGCATAGACGGTCCACGCACACCTATAGGTTGTGCGCGCCGGCAGAATGATGATCCCTGGGAGTAAATTGCACAGGTTTATAGGGTGCGCGGGGTGCGCCGGCAAACGCTGACCGCGTGCTTGCACTAGAATAAGAGCGTGAAGCAAGAGTTAACAGAACGCCTGCCCTCAGGCACGACCGCACTGACGGCGACGCTCTCGCGGTGCTCGAGCCGCGGCCGCGTATTGGCTTTGTGAGCCTCGGCTGCCCCAAAAACCTGGTCGACAGCGAAGTCATGATGGGCCTGCTCGACCAGGCCGGCGCGGAAATGACCAACCGCCCGGAGACGGCCGACATTCTGGTGGTAAACACCTGCTCTTTCATCGACAAGGCGAAACAGGAGTCGATCGACACCATCCTGCAGATGGCGCAGCACAAGGTATCCGGGAAGGCACGCAAGCTGATCGTGGCCGGCTGCCTGGTGGAACGTTACCGCGACGAAATCCGCAAGAACATGCCGGAAGTGGACGCCGTGGTCGGTACCGGCGAGCTGGAGGCCATTCTGGCCGCCGCCGGCCTGGATGCGCCGAGCCTACCGCGGATCGCCACAGCTTTTTTCCATTCTCCCCAGCGGCACCGTTGGGCCCCGCCGGCTTCGCGTCCCGAAGGCGATTTGCGCGAGTCCCAAGGGCGTTTCGCACGGGAGCAGTGGGAAGGCGCGGAGGCCAAGCTTCCCCAGTATCTTTACGACCACACCACGCCGCGGTTGCTGGCCACCGCAGAAATCTTCGGCCTACATCAAGATCGCCGAAGGCTGCGATCATCCCTGTAGTTTCTGCGTCATTCCCAATCTCCGCGGCAAATTTCGCTCGCGGCGTTTCGAATCAGTGGTCTCCGAAGCCGAACAACTGGTCGCGCAGGGGGTACGCGAACTCACGCTGATTGGGCAGGACACGACCTGTTACGGCGAGGATCTGGGCATGAAGGACGGGCTGGCGCAACTGCTCGATAGCCTGGCCCGGATTCCCGATCTCAAGTGGCTACGCTTCCTCTACGCCTATCCCAACAAGGTCACCGGCCGGCTGCTCGACACCATTGCCCGGCACGACAACATCTGCAAGTACCTCGACATGCCGCTGCAGCATGCCTCCGCCGCGGTGTTAAAGAGCATGCGCCGGGGCGGCAACGCCGATATCTTTCTCAAGACCATTGAGCGGGTGCGCGCCACCGTACCCGATGTCGCGATTCGGACCACCTTCATTACCGGCTTTCCGGGCGAAACTGAAGCCGACTTTGCCGTGCTCAGCGATTTTATCCGCGCCGCCCAACTCGACTGGCTGGGCGTCTTCAGCTACTCCGACGAAGAAGGCTCCGGGGCCTTCCACCTGGGGAATAAAGTGCCGGCGCGGACCATCGAGGCGCGTCGCCGCTCCCTGATGCGCCTGCAACAATCCATCAGCCGTAAATCCAGGGCTCGCCTGGTGGGCCGTCGCTTTGATCTGCTGGTCGAAGGGCCCTCGGAGGAAACTCCGCTGCTGTGGGAGGGCCGCACCCAGCATCAGGCTCCGGAAATCGATGGCAAGGTCTATATCAACGATTTTGGGCCGTTCGAGCAGCTGAACGCCGGGGCAGTTTTACCAATGCGAGATCACCGAGTCACAGGATTATGACCTGGTGGGCAGGATTGTCCCCTAGGGAAAGCAGCCCGCGATCAGGACGCGGCAACAAATAACAGGATGTTGTGATGAACCAACGGGCGAAAAAACTGAAAAGCCTGCGCTGCCCGACCTGCGGGAACATCGTCACCGCCAAAGATGAGGATTTCCCCTTCTGCAGCGATCATTGCAAGACCATCGACCTGGGAAAGTGGGCCAGCGGAGTCTACCGCATCTCCTCTCCGGTGCTCGATCCCGAGTCTGCTGGAAGAGATTGAAGGGATGCAGCCCCGCTCGTCCGGCGATGAATGAGCCGGTCAGCGAGCCGCGGGCAGGAAAGACCCTCTGGGCCTGGGCGGTGGGGACATTTTTCGGCGCCGGGTTGCTCCGGCCCGGTCCAGGTAGCTGGGGATCTGCCGCGGCAGCTTTGCTATGGCTGGGAGCGGCCAAGGGGTCTGCATCTTGCTCCAGCACCGCTGGCATGGCTGACTTTCGCGGCTGCGTTGTGCGCGATCGCGATCGGTATCCCCGCCGCTACCCTGGTGGAACGAGAGAGCGAACGTCAGGACCCCGGACACGTGGTGATTGATGAGGTCGCCGGGCAGTGGATCGCGCTGATCTATTCGCGGGTAAACTTGAGTCACCTGCTAGCCGGGTTTCTGTTCTTCCGTCTCTTTGACATCGTGAAACCATGGCCTGCGCGGCAGCTTGAGAGCATGCCTGCAGGCTGGGGAATCATGCTCGATGATGTTGCCGCAGGCGTGTATGCTTTGCTCTTGATGCTGGCGCTGCAACACTGGATTGGCTGACCTCTTTTCAGCGAACGCCGCTCTTCGCTACACTTAGAGCAGTTTCGGAATGACTGTGGTCTCATAAAAGCCGCGAGGTGTGGTTTTCCTTGAGAGAAAACCACGTGTAAGCCGATGGCTTCGGTTTGCACCATTCCGAAACGCTTACATTACATTAAACAAGCAACGTTCAGGAACTCAGCCGATGAGATTCTCCAAGGAGTCACCCATTCCGAACTCGCCCAGGATCGATTCCGCCATTCCCGACGCAGCGCTTCCCGGCGGAGAAATCGAGGTTCGCGGAACACAACTGGGCGCCGTGCGCTCGCGCCTGCCCGTGGCCGTGCTCGACGGAATCGTGGCTCCGATTCTGCTCAGCCGTTCGAACCGGATGGTCGTCCGCATTCCCGAGGACGTGCAGACGGGGAAACTGGAGATCCGGCAGAACGGACAATCCAGCAATACGATTCGGCTGAAAATCGCTCGCCTGATCACAGGCAATCTGCATCCTGTAGGCAATCCCGCAGTCGATGCTGAAGGAAACATTTATTCCACGGATTCCGGTCCGCGCGGGCAAAAGACCGCCGTTTCGGTCTACCGCATCACGCCCACCGGAGAGATGCAGCCCTTCGTGAGCGGGATTACCAATGCCACCGGCCTGGCCCTCGACCCTCACGGCTACGTCTACGTTTCCTCCCGGCTGGATGGCACCGTTCACCGCGTCTCTCCTCAGGGTGCATCGTCGGTATATGCCGAGGGAATGGGCATCGCCACCGGGATTGCCTTCGATTCCGCGGGCAATCTCTATGTGGGGGACCGCAGCGGAACCATCTTCAAGATTGCCCAGGACCGGCAGATTTTTGTATTTGCCACGCTGGAACCGAGTATCGCTGCGTACCATCTCGCCTTCGGGCTGGATGGAACACTTTTCGTGGCCGCTCCCAGCACCTCCAGCTACGACTCGATCTATGCCATCGATCACGCCGGTGTGGTGCGCGTCTACTATCGTGGGCTCGGGCGCCCGCAGGGCCTGGCATTCGACGTCGCCGGCAACGTGTACGTCTCCGCCTCCTTTCACGGTACCCGCGGCATTGTCTGCATTACTCCGGCGGGCGACGCCTCCGTGGTGCTTGCCGGCTCTGGTATCGTAGGTCTCGCTTTCGTGCCCGGCGGCAATGCGATCCTGGCTGCCAATGGCGCGGTCTATGATGTACCGTTGGGCATCGAAGGCGTGCGCTTGTTTTAAAACTTTTTCACTTCCACCGCACAGGCGGCTTGAGCGAAGTGCGTCTTTTCCACGGAAAAGGGACGCCGGATTTCGTTCCTCTGCATAGGCCGGAAATGAAATGCAAGACTGCCGGCCTGGGCCAACGAATCTTGAATCACAAAATCTTAGTAGAAACAGATGGCTCCAAGTCCGAATGAATTGCGAAATCATTGCAGTCGGTTCGGAACTGCTCACACCCTATCGACAAGATACAAACTCCCTCTTCCTGACCGACCGGTTGCTTCAGCTCGGCGTCAACGTAACTTTCAAAACCATCGTCGGAGATCGGCTGGCGCATCTGGCGCCAACGCGATTCGCATTGCGCTGGGTCGCACCGACATCGTGATCACCATGGGTGGACTGGGCCCCACCGAAGACGACCTGACGCGCCAGGCGGTGGCCGAATCGCTGAGTATTCGCCTGCGCCGCAATCCGGACATCGTCGGCGCGCTCTATGCGCGCTTCGCCGCTCGCCGGGCGCAGATGACCGACAACAACGCCCGCCAGGCCGATGTGCTGGACGGTTCGGTGATTCTCGAAAATCCCCGCGGCACGGCGCCCGGGCAATGGCTGGATACCGTCTACGGAGAGCATCGCAAACTGGTGATTCTGCTGCCCGGCCCGCCGACCGAACTCAAGGCCATGTTTGACGAGCAATGCATGGAGCGACTGCGAGCGGTCGTTCCCCGGCGAACCATCGCCATGCGTACGCTGAAGGCGGCGATGATCGGAGAATCGCAGGCCGATGCGCGCATCGCGCCGATCTACACCAAGTACAAGGATGTAGATACCACCATCCTTGCCCACACCGGCGACATCACGCTTAATCTAATCTGCTCCAAAGGCGACCAGGAGACCGCCCAGGCAAGGGTGGACGAGTTGGCGGGAAAAATTGAAGAGGAGCTGGAGGAGTTTATCTACTCGAGCCAGGCCGAGTCGCTGGAGCAGATTGTTCTCTATTACCTGGGCATGCACGCGTCGACCCTGGCGGTGGCGGAGAGTTGCACCGGGGGCCTGATCGCCCAGCGCCTGACCAGTATTAGCGGCAGCTCGCGATCGTTTCTTGGCGGGGCGGTGGTGTACAGCGATCAGCTCAAGACCCTGTTCGCCGGTGTGCCTGCGTCCGTGATCGAAGCCAACGGCGCGGTCAGCAAAGAAGTAGCGGGTGCCCTGGCTGACGGGATTCGGCGCAAAACCTCCGCTACCTTCGGGCTCGGCGTCACCGGCATTGCCGGTCCTGGCGGTGGATCGGAAGAGAAGCCGGTTGGCCTGGTGTATGTCGCCGTTAGCGACGGCAAGGATACCCAGGTCGTCGAACGGCGCTTTGGCGGCGATCGAGAACACATTCGCGCCTGGACGAGCCAGCAGGCCCTCGATTTGGTTCGCCGCAAGCTGAAGTAGAGGGTGCGGAGTTTGAGCTAGTCAGAAGGATAGGGCTCCGATCCAGTCCCGAAGGGACGGCTGAAAATCAGAGCTGTCCAAATTAGCTTGGAGCTGGGATGGACGAGGTTGATTCCATTGGGCGCAAGAACAAAGCGAGCGGCATTTGGAAAACAGGTTGTGGTTGGGTAACTGAGCGTTGCGGTCAAGAGGATCCAGCAGGGGCTAAAGCCCATCATTTTTTCGATTTTGCGGCTGACGCTCGCTGCGGCGAGGCAGCCGTGCCCTGATACAAAGCCCAGCGCTAAAGCGCAGGATAGAGAGGTCGGATTTCTTCCGGCAACGCTGAAGCGTTGCCTCCCCCCGCTAAAGCAGGGGGCTTCCACCCAAAAACACCGCCAGCAGACTTCTTCAGAAAAGCTGTCGGGTCGGAGGTGGCGCATCGGGTTGCCCAGATGCTAGCCACCGTCCGCCGCTCAAACCGTGCATGCGGTTTTCCCGCACACGGCTTTCACGAAGGCTCACTCTTCCGGGAAGCAGGAGAAGAAAGGAATGGTCCTTCGCTTGCCCCCGTTGGGTCGATCCGTCCAACAGTTTCCTCGGGCGAAGCGTACGGGTATTTCACTTAAGGAACTGATCCACCTCTCCACCCTTACTCACTGTCTTCCTCTCTCTTCCCAACCGCCTTCGTCGGTTGCCTTCCCCAACCCATTCGGTCGCCGGTTGCCCGGTCACGCGGCTTTCACCGCGCTTAAGGTACTACTCAACCGTCCGACTACTGACAAGGCTTCGCTCACCCTTTCGCTTTCGCTTATAGGCTTGCTTACTCCGAAACCATCCAGAGACCTTGTCAGTCCTCCTGAGGTCACGCATTGTTCTTCCGTACCGTGCCGTCCGCAAACACCTTGGTGCGGTGGGTGAATGAGAACGCCTTCGCCTCCAAATTGCAGCCTCGACCTTGCCCCACCTTTGGCCGACCGGTTCATCGTCGGGGCTGCCCCCTCGATTACGGCCCGGTACTTCTCCTCATGCCCTTCGGATTCCATCTCACAATGGACACCCTGCCCTCCGCAGGACCTACCTCGTCCGGCGGCCAGCGAGGCATTACCCCCGCTTTCGGATATGGCCCTCCTCATCTGAGAACCAGAGGGACTTCAACCCTCCTGAACAACGCGCTGCTCAGCGCACAATTTGGACAGCTCTGATTTTCAGCCGCCCCTTCGGGACTGCTCCATCTTCCCTATGCCGACCCATGAGGGATGCATCGGGAGATTTGTTTCGCTGCTCTTACCAGACCACAGTAATTGCGAAAATGCTTTAGGCGGGGCAGGCCTCTACGGCCTCGGCTTCGCTGGCGTACACCTTGAAGAGCGACAAAATGCCGACCATTTTGAAAGTCTTGGCCGCAAAAGGGGAGGGACTCACCAGTTTGGCGTCACCTCCCACTTTCTTGGCCTGGCGCAACGCATCGACAATCGCCCCAATACCACTGGAATCGACATAAGGCATCGCAGAAAGGTCCAGCAGCAACTGGATGTGTCCGCTGCTGAGCGCGCCCTCTACCGCCTCGTCCAGCTGCTTGACACCTTCTCCGTACGTGAGCGGGCCCTTCAATTTCAGGCGACAAATCGTGCCGCTCTGGCGAATATCAAGATCCACGAAGACCTCTCCCGGCCAAGAATTTTCTTTACACCCAAAATGCTGCTTGCTAGTGTCGGACCAGCTTAACAATCAACCCATCGTTCTACAAACGTCAAGCGAACCACGGGCGCATGAAAATCGAAACCAGTAGCGGGCTGAACGGCCAGGATTTTTCAGAGCTTGCTCAGTCTCTACTAGCCTCACCCGAGGTCGCGGCCCGGGCTGGTTTGTTGGCCAATGCCTTGCGCCAGGCGCTCCCCGGCAGCGCCTGCGCCCTCTACAGCCTGCGGCTAAGCCCCCAAGAATTTGGAGATGCTGGTTGGATCACCCTTGGGGTCTCAGACGAAATCTCGGTGGTGGATCCGGTGATCGCGGCCGATGCGCCGCTCTTCGCGCCGCTGCTCCATGCACCGCGGCCCGTAGTCTATGCCGCCGGCCAACTGGCCCGCGAAGACTACGCTCACCTGCACGTGGTGCGCACCGTCCGCTCGATTGGCTATCTACCCCTGTTGCGGCAGCAGCAGTTGGTGGGAGCCTTTGAAATTGTCAGCTTTACCGGGGACGCTTACCGACGTCACGTTACAGTCGCTCGACGGCATCGCGGAGTTAGCCGTCATTGCCCTCGAGTCGGCGCAGCAGTACGAAGAGCAGCGGCAGAATCTGCTCGATTCCATCCACCGCCTGACCCAGCTCTACGACCTCGAAAAATCACTCAATGAAACCCTCGAGTTCGAGCCTTTGTTGGAGCTGATTCCGGTAAAGGTTGCGGCCATGCTTCCCTGCCAGGCGATTCATCTGTGGATGTTCGATGGCGGCCGGCTGCGCATGGTCTCCACCTGGGGCCAGGACGCAACCGCTGCCGTAGGCGCCACCGAAGACGCTGGCGAGGGGTACGTCGGGGACATGGCGGAAGAAGGCACACCGCTGCTGATCGACGATCCTGAAGACCCGCGGCTGGCCACCCGCAATGCACGGGCTCCTCTCGGCCCGGCGGTGGCCAATGCGCTCCTCGTACCGCTCATCGAGCACGAGCACGGACGGCGGCGAAAGCGAGCTGGGCGTACTGGAGGCCGTCAACAAGACGGGCGGCGATCCGTTTAACGACGACGACGTGTTCTTTATGAGCAGCATGTCGGAGGCGGTCGAGCAGTGCGCTCAAAAACGCCAGCCTGATGTTCGCCGAGCGCAAGCTGGAAATTCTGCAGGCACTGGTGCATGTCAGTTCCGAGATCACCTCCACGCTCAGGCTCGATCGCCTGCTGCAGATCATCGTCAACAGCCCGCAGTCGGTGTTGCCCTTCGAACGCTGTTCGATCGCGCTCGACAATCGAGGAAGACTCCAGTTGAAGGCTGTTTCCGGCATGGAGAACATCCCCGTCGGCGAGATTCCAGGTGGAACGGCTGCGTGAACTATTGCAATGGCTCTCGAGCTATAACCGGCAGTTGCTGATCCGGCAGCACGAGGAGGAGCCGGAAACGGAGGATGCCAAGGTGCGCGAAGCCGTCGGCAAGCACTTTCGAAGCCAGCGATTATCGCTGCCCTCTTTGCCCTGCCGCTCGCCGACGACCAGGGACGTGTGGGCCTGCTGCTTTATGAAAGCAGCGACCCGGACTTTCTCGAAGCAAGCGCACATCGAGATGATCAAGGTCCTCGCCGGACAGACCACGGTTGCGATTCGCAATGCGCTGTTGTACCGCGAAGTGCCGCTGATCGGCCTGCTCGAACCGCTGGTACAGAGGAAACAGGCATTTCTGCGCAGCGAATCGAAAGCGTCAGGCTTTGATCCTGGGCAGCGTTGCGGCGGCTATCCTGTTGCTCATCTTCTGCCCCCTGCCGCTACGTATCAGCGGCGCCGCGGTGGTGGCGCCGCAATCCGTCGTCACCCTCGCCGCACCGGCCGAGGGAACCATTGCCAAAGTATACGCCCGCGAAGGCCAGCATGTGAGCCAGGGCGAAGTGCTGGGCACCATGGACGACTGGTCTGTGGCGCAACCAGCTGATCGCTGCCCAGGCCAAATACGAAGCAGCCCTCCTGACCATGCAGGGCGACCTCGCCCGGCGCTCCGCGCAGGCGGGAGAGGACCGCACCCAGGCCGACTACTTGCGCGCGGAAATGGAGCGGGCACGGTTACGTATCGCCAATGCGCAACTTCGCTCGCCCATCGACGGCAGTCGTGATGACCCCCGATCTGCAGAATGATGCGGGCGAACACCTCGACGCCGGCGCACCCTTCGCCCAGGTGCTGAACCTGGCCAGCGCACGCATCAACATCGCGGTGGATCAGCAGGATGCCCAGCCTGGTGAAGGCCGGCCAGAATGCCGCCGTCAAGCTGGATAGCTTTCCTGCGCAGACCCTGCACGGCCAGGTATTCAGCATCAGCCCCGAGGCGCGGCGAGCCGGCGACGGCCGCGTCTTTCTATGCCCACGTGCTGCTGTCTAACGGAAACGCGGAATTGCGCACCGGCATGGATGGGCGGGCCAAGATTTTTGCCGGCTTCCGGCCGGCGGGGTTCGTTTTGCTGCGCGCCCCGGCGTTATGGCTTTGGGAAAAGCTATGGGACTGGATCGGGTGGTAACCACTGGATCGTCTGGTAGTCATGATGCCGTGGATGAAGTAACGGTAACAGTATCGTTGGCGTATGGGTCGCCAGCGCGGCCGTCTGTTATGTGACCCTCTGTTGCGCCGGGCTGTACAGCAGGGGCCCGCGGGGCCTGCTTCGGGATCGGTTCAGCCGTGGCCTCCCCGTCGAACCCAGCCGGGGGGCTCCGTTGCCGCAAGGAGTCCCCCTCCGCCGGCGCCTCTGCTTCTTTGACAGACCCGAATGCGCCCCCCGACGCGCCCCTATGCGCCCACCCACGCCGCCCCTTCGAGCGAAGCCGCGCACTTCACCACCATCGGGCCGCTGATCGTGGAACAGCAGGCCGACGTCGTGGCCGAACGCGACGGGCGGATCACAGCGGTCAAGGTCGAAATTGGCGATCATGTCCACCGTGGGGAGGTGTTGGCTTTGCTGGACGATCGCGCGCTGCAGGCCACGCGCGCTGAAAAAGCGGCCAAGAATCGATTCCCTGCGGGCCCAGATACAAACCTGGCAAGCCGAGCAAAAAAGCAACGAAGCGGATCTGCGCCGGGCCGATGCCATGCGGGCGGAGAAAATTCTCGACGATGAGGATTGGGAGCACGTGCAATACAAGCTCACCGAAACCAAAACCCAGGTAGACCCGCTACAAGGCGGATGAAGCTGCTGCCGAGGCGGAGCTTGCGGGCCGCCGATGTCGAGTTGGACCAATCGCACGTCACGGCCCCGTTGGATGGCGTGGTTGGCCGTCGTTCGGTGCATGAGGCGCAGGGAGTCAAGAAGGGCGATGCCCTGTTCTGGATCACCGCACAGGCGCCCCTGCGCATCATCTTTACCGTGCCCGAATCGGCCATGGCCTTCTTCCCCCGAGGAGCGAAGCTGGAGCTCACCACGACGGATTATCCCGCATCTGAAGCAGCCGGCCAGCGTTTTCCGGGTGAGCCCGGTGGTCGATCCGGCCAGCGGCAGTATCGAGGTCATCGGCAACCTGGAAAAACCTTCTCCCTTGTTGAAGCCGGGCATGTCGATGCAGGTGAAGCTGAGCCCGCGATGAACCTGAGCGAGGCACTCGACGCAGCACTGCCTGAGATTCCCCGCAGCTCGGCTCTCGCGTAGGAACCCACCGCGCATCGATCCCGACCTGATCATTCGTGAGGATGTGGTCGACGGCGAACCGATCGTAGCGGTCTACCAGCGCAGCACTGCCAACCTGCTGCGCCTGAAGCCGACGCAATGGCAACTGGCCCGCCTTTTCGACGGAGTGCGTTCCTACGAAGAAATCGCCGCCGCTTTCGAGGCCGAAACGGGCATTCCCCTGGACGCCGGAGGAGGTCGCGCACCTTCGCCGAGAACATGGACGAAGGCGGCTTCTGGTACAAGAACCCGCAGGAAAAAAATATCGCCATGAACGAAAAGCTCGCGGCGCAGCGCAGCCGCCGAGTGCAGAGCGGCTCCAGCTTCAACGTGGCGCATATGCAGTTCTCGGCCTGGGATCCGGACCGGTACCTCACCTGGCTCGACCAGAAGATTGGGAAATACGCTTCAACCGCTGGATGGTCCTGGTTGCAGTGCTGCTGTTTGTGTTTGATGTTGCGATCTTCATCGCGAAATGGAATGTCATCGGCCCGGACATACCTGTCTACTATGACTTCAGCAAGAAGAGCCTTTTCAGACCTGGTGGAGTTCTGGTGGATGCTCCTGGTGATCGGTTTTCTCCACGAGAGCTCGCATGGACTCACCTGCAAGCACTACGGAGGCGAAGTGCACAGCATGGGTCTGATGTTTCTTTACCTGACGCCCGCGTTTTATGTCGATGTCACCGAATCCTGGGTCTCGGCCAGCAGGCTGCAACGCACTGGCCACGATCATCGCCGGGATCTGGATCGAGATGATGCTGTGCAGCATTGCGGTCATCATTTGGACTCAACACGCAGCCGGGCGAGTGGATTCACGAGTTCTGTTACAAGCTCATTCTCCTCACCGGGGTGGCTGTGGTCGTCATCAATCTCAATCCACTCATCAAGCTGGACGGCTACTACTTTTTTGCCGAATGGCTGCGCGTCCCTGATCTCAAGGAGCGCTCCACTTCATTTCTCATCGGCTGGATCCAGCGCCATGTCTTTCGCCTCGCCGTCGACGTACCTGTGGTCTCGCGGCGGCGGGTGCCGCTTTTCGTCGTCTATGCACTGGTTTCCGGGGCCTACAGCTACCTGCTCCTATGGCTGTTTGTCCGCTTCAGCTACAACGTCTTCTTCCACTGGTTCGCCGAGCTTGCCCTGGTTCCCGCGGCATTGCTGGCGTTCGTCATCTTTCGTTCGCGGCTGCAGCGGGCTGCAGAACTTCTGCTCTGAGCTTCTACCGTACCAGGTCGGCCGAAGGTGCTTTTCGCCTGACACCTCTGCGCGCCGTCGTCGGGGATTGCCCTCCTCGCTCTTCTCTTTGTTCCCGTATCATGCGCGACCGCTTGAATGCCTACTTCGTCATCGAGCCACGCGACACTCACCAGGTGCATGCCGGCGTTGCCGGGAAAGATCCTGGCGGTCTACGTGAAGGAGGGCGACGCGGTGCACGAGGGCCAGTTGATGGCCAGGCTGCAGAGTATGAATGCGGCCAGTGCCAGCGAAGAAGCGGCTGAGCAGGTGGCATCCTCGCAAGCCCAGGTCTTCTCTGCCGAGCTGCGGCACACCGGGCTGGGTCCGGCGCTGGTTGCGCAGCAGGCTGCACGGCAGCAGCAGCGCACTCGCTCGCGAGGAGGGTGCGCAGCTGGCCGTGAGCGCGCCTGCCGCCGGTGTCGTCGCGACCAGCGATCCGGAAAGCCTGCTGAATCGCGACGTGACCACCGGTGAGACGCTGCTGACGATCGTCGATCCGTCCCAACTGGTGGCGCGGTTGTATATCCCAGTCATCGGAAATGGATCGTATCCGGGTTGGGCGATCCCGTATCCCTGCAGCTTCCTTCTCGTTTCTCCGAAATCCGGGCGCGACTGGGAACGATCGAAGGTTCAGCTTTGCCCGTGCCCGCTGGTCTTCTCGCCGAGCAGGAGTACAAGGGCATTGCGGTACCGACCTTCTACACCACGCGTATGCCGCTTGGGGAGACTGGAAGACGGCATGCAGCCCGGCATGAGCGGTCAAGCCAAGGATCTTCGGCAGGCGCCGCAGTCTCGCCAGCCGGATCGTGACGAGCCTCGGCAATCGTGCTGCACACCCACTTCTGGTAAAACCAGCGGGCCTCGCCCGGCAGCCCTTCGATCAAGGGCGCACAACTTTTTCAAGCAGGGCTGTTCTTCACCATGCAGGGCCACATCAGTCTCGCCCTGAGCGCTTACCAGTGCGATGCCTGAACTCGCAGATACGAACTTGCCGCTGCGGCATCCAAAACTAGTAGCTTAGAATCCGGCAGGCAGCAACCACTTTGCTGGCAGCAGGCTTTTTGGTGTCAACCTTCTTGGTGGACTTGCTCTTGGATGCGGGTGCGGTCTTCTTGCCGACGAGAGATTTCTTTTCCATGGCCACTGTTGTGTCTCCGGTTCTCTTATTTAACTGCTTTTATGCAGTACCTTAAGGCAAGTGAGTGGCCGAACCGCCCGCGCGCTTTTCACCGGCGCTTTACCCCTGAAAACAAGGGCAACGGAAGATACGAAGGCTCATGTCGACCGAAATCCGCGGCCACCTGGGGAGGAAGCGCTTACGGGTGCACCGCCTGAACTCGCGGATACGAAGTTGCAGCTGGCCGCGGCATCCAAAACTAGAACCGAGTAGCAATCCGGGCGGCAACCACTTTGCTGGCGGCAGGCTTGCTGGTGTCAACCTTCTTGGTCGACTTGTTCTTGTTTGCGGGTGCAGCCTTCTTGCCGGCAGATTTCTTTTCCATGGCCATTGTTCGTGTCTCCAGTTTTCTTATTTTAGTTGCTTTACGCAGTACCTTAGTGCAAGTGAGTGGCCAAACCGCCCGGGCGCATTTCGCCAACCTTCAACCCCAAAAACAAGGGACTTACACCCGCAAGAGTGCGCCCATGCTGGGCGCACACAAAAAAGGCGACAGCGGTAAAGACCGCTGTCGCCTTTTTCCCAAAGCAGATTGGCCCTGTTAGACAAGCTTTCTCAGCACTGTCAGTCGCGCCGTAGAGAGCTTGGCTGTGGCCAGCTTGGCTACAGCTAACTTTTTGGCAGACTCCGGCGTAGCCTCCTGATCAGGCTCGCCCCCCGTCTCTTTGCCCTTTGCCGCTTCCTTAAGCCTGGAAGCCGGGGTCCTGATGAGCGATTTTTTCTTGATGGCCATGTTCTTTACCCATGCAAGACCACATCAGCGTAGCCCTGAGCGCTTACGACCTGAACTCGCCAATACCAACTTACGGCCCGCTACGGCTACAAAACTAGTTTCTGAGATTAACAGGATTGCCCACGTCCGGGCAGCAACCACTTTGCTGGCGGCAGGCTTGCTGGTATCAACCTTCTTGGTGGAGTTGCTCTTGGTTGCGGGTGCGGTCTTCTTGCCTCCGAGAGATTTCTTTTCCATGGCCATTGTTGGTCTCCAGTTTTTATTTAACTGCTTTACGCAGTACTTTAGTGCAAGCCAATGGCCAAACCGCCCGCGCGCGTTTCACCAGACTTCAACGCTGAAAAACGAAGGCAACGGGAGATAAAAAGACTCCTGTCCCTCTGAAGATCATCCCGCCTACCGAATTCAGGTTAAATTTTAACCCCTGAGGGTTAAATAATTAACCCCTTCGGCTCTTGGATCTAAAGCGAATACTTGCGGCAGAGATATTTCATGCGCTGGGAGTCCAGGTGGAGCAACCGTGCCGCGGCCGCCTTGCTGCCGTCCGAGCGCCGTAGCGCAGCTTCCAGCAGCGCCACCTCCAGCTCCCGTATTTCGTCATCGAAGCGCACGCCCGGCTTGCGGAAGCAGAATCGCCTCGTGGGCGGTGACGCTCTGCGCCAGCAACTGCTGCGGCAGATGCTCGAGATCGATGGTTGGTCCCGGCACCATAATCACCAGCCGCTGGATCAGATTTTCGAGCTCGCGCACATTACCCGGCCAGGAGTGCTCTTCCAGCGCCGCCAGGGCGTCGGGCGTCAGGCGTTTTTGCTCCAGCCCATTGGCCAACAGATGAACGCGCAGGAAGTAGTCGGCAAGCAGAGCGATATCCCCGGTTCGCTCACGCAGTGGGGGCAGCTGGATCGGCACCACGTGAATGCGGTAGTAGAGGTCTTCGCGGAATTTTCCGCTGCGCGCCATTTCTTCCAGCGGCTCATTGGTCGCGCAGATCAGACGGAAATCAATCTTGCGCGCCTGGCGTCCACCCAGCCGCTGCACCTGCCGGTCTTCGAGCACGCGCAGCAGCTTGGTCTGCAGCGGCAGGGTCAGGGTCGCAATCTCGTCGAGAAAGAGAGTGCCTCCGTCGGCCAACTCAATCTGGCCCGGCTTCGCCTCATTGGCGCCGGTAAATGCGCCCCGCTCGTGGCCGAAGAGCTCCGACTCGATCAGGTTCTCGGGCAAGGCAGCGCAGTTCAGGCTGATGAATGCTTTGCTCCGCCGGCTGCTCAAGGCAACGATGGCCCGCGCCACCAGCTCTTTGCCGGTGCCACTCTCCCCGCGCACGATCACGTTGATGCGGCTGTCGGCTACCTGGGAGATGGCGTCGTAGACGCGGCGCATGGCTTCGCTCGCTCCGACCAGGTCCTGGAACTTGCTGCGCTCCAGCACCTGCTGCTGCATGCGCGCACGTTCCGTCTCCTCGATGCGCGTCTTCGAGCGTGGTCTTGAGAACCAGGCGCAGCTCCGAAGGATCGATCGGGCTGTGGAAGTGGGCATCGCTGCCCGCTTCCACGGCCTGCTTTTCGACCGCACGGGCACGCGAGCGGCTGAGCGAGATCAGGACCAGGCCACGCTCCAGGATGCGCAGTTCCCGCAGGACGCGGACACCGGCATGGGCATCGTCACCTTGTGTATCGATATCGACCAGCACTGCCTGCGCCCGCTGTTCGCGGACCCAGATGGCGGCGTCCCGATAGTGATTGCGGTGGCGCACCTGGTACCACGGCGCCAGCTCTGCCTCGATCTCTCCCTGAAAGTTCTCGTCCGCCGTGATCAGGCAGACCGTCGGCAGTGTTTCCTCGGGGTCGAGGGCCGGTGGAGCGATTGAGGCATGGTGCCATTCTACGAGAGCCATGGCAGGATAGACTACGATCCTTCTAACTCAGACTTCTGTGCGTTGACTATCTGAGGCAGATTAGGGCCTTCGCTCCCAAACCTGCTGCAGAAAAAGATAGCGATCGCGATGCTGGTCCGGAGCAGCCTCCGGCTCCGGGCTCAGACGCATCACCTGCCAGTTGCCTGCGGCATCGTACGTTCGGGCCAGATGCGGCGCTGCGATCACCATTGGGATCTCCGGTTCGGGCAAAGTTTGTCCAGTAGGTCTGCATCAGGTCAGAAAGCTTGTAGTCCTCCGGCCGGAACTGCGCTCCCTTGCGTGAGTCAAGGTTGCCGAAGACATACTCGATCTCATCGGAGTGAAAGGCACCGGCGGAAACGGGATGGAAAGGATCTCCCGGCGACGGGAGAGCAAACAGATACCGATAGACCGGTGAGCCACCGGTCTTACCTGCGCTTCCAGCCAGGCCCAGGTGGAATAGACCAGGAAGTTGTCGCCGGCAAAAGTCATCGGCAACGCGCAATGCCTCGGCGTCGTCATTGGCGTGGTACACCTTCAGGAAGTCCTCGGCCCGCGGGCCAAATTCCTTGACCGCCGTCGCTCGCAAACCGTCCATGGTGCCTTTTTCCGGCGCCTTCACAATGGTGCTGGTTCCTTCATCCTGGTTCCAACCCGCAATCAGCGGCACGTGCGCCTGCTTCCCTGCGGCATAAATTGCAGGAATGCTTTCCGGCAGAAAGTAGCCGTCGATATCCGGCCCGAAGCGAGGTTTGCCCGGAGCCTTTTGCGCTGGCCAGCTTCAGGATCTCGGTCGCTGCTGGTAGCGCGCAGCGCGGCCAGACTGCTGTCGGTGAGAACGCTGTGGAAGTAGTCCTCGTTCTTCTTTCGCGAACTTGCTCGAGAGGACGGAAAATTCAATTCCTTGCTGGCAAACGCTCCCCCGCTTTCTCCGATGGCGTGGGCAAACAAACCCTTGCGCGAGCGGCGAAGCCATCTGCGCGCTGACGGCAAACGAACCGGCCGACTCGCCGAAGATGGTGACGTTGTCCGGGTCGCCGCCAAAGGCCGCGATGTTGCGCTGCACCCACTGGATAGCCGCCAATTCGTCGAGCAACCCGTAGTTGCCGGCCGCGTGGTGGGGATCCTCCGCGGCCAATTCCGTGGTGGCGAAGAAACCGAAAATGCCCAGCCGGTAATTCATGGAGACAACCAGCACGCCTTTGCGGCGTGAGATGTTCGCCGTCCTGACGTGGTTCCGAAGTGCCGCCCCCGGCAAACCCGCCGCCAAAGATCCAGACCATCACCGGCAGTTTGCCCTTGGGCTTACCCGCGGGTGCCCAGACGTTCAGGGTCAGGCAATCCTCGCTCTCGCCGGGATCGCGAAACACCATGTCGTCGATAGAGCTCCTGCTGCATGCAGCGCGACCCGAAGCTGGTGGCCTGCGCGCACGCCTTGCCATTTGGCAGCGGGTTGCGGGGGCTTCCAGCGCAAGCGGACCGACCGGAGGCGCGGCGAAAGGAATGCCCAGAAAATCCCGCGTCTGGCCATCCGCGCTCATCTTTCCCTGGACCTTGCCCTGGTCCGTCTTAATCACCAATGGGTTGCTCGCCTGGGCCGGCAATGCGACCGTAAGCGCCGTGACTCCCACAGCTGCATACTGCAAAATAATTCTGATGAACATCGGAACCCTAATTTACCAGATGACTGCCGTACGAGCCGATCGGCTATACAGTCGCTGCTACACTCAAACCGGACGTAACCATGTCTCTGTATCTGATCGTCGTGATCGTGGCGTATCTGCTGGGTTCCATCCCCTTCGGGTTCCTGCTGGTGTGGCTGGTGCGCAAGGAGGATATCCGCGCCAAGGGCAGCGGCAACATCGGCGCCACCAACGTGCTGCGGTCGGGCGCCAAGGGATTGGGCATTCTGACCTTTGTCCTCGATGGCAGCAAGGGTTATGCCGCAGTGGCAGTGGCAGAATTTCTGGCCCGCGGCAAGGACCCCGCGACGCTCACGCCATCTCGCCATCGTGGCCGCGACTCTTCGTCATTCTGGGCCACATGTTTCCCGTCTGGCTGCGCTTCAAGGGTGGCAAAGGAGTGGCCACGGCGTTTGGCGTCTTCCTGGCGCTGTGCCCCTGGGCGGCGCTCTCCGCGCTTGGGCTATGGCTCGTTGTCGTGGCTCTGACTCGTTACGTGTCCCTGGCTTCGATTCTGGCGGCGGTCGTGCTTCCCTTTCTCACCCTGTGGCTGTCGCCGGGCAGGTATGGCTACCTATCCGGCGCGGCGGTCTTTCGTCTGCTGCTGGATGGTCATCGTAAAACACCGGCAAAACATCGTGCGCCTGATGCAGGGCACGGAGCACCGGCTTTGGCGCGGCGAGGAAGACGGAGAAGACGGGCGCGTGAGCCGCATTGCCATCGTGGGCAGCGGTTCCTGGGGAACCGCACTGGCCCTGAGCCTGGCTCGCCGCGGCGACCACTCCATCGCCCTGTGGTCTCATTCGGCGCCGCGTAGGGTACCTACCTTCCCGGATTTCCGATTCCTCCGCAGGTCAACCCCGTAACGGATATCGCGGCAGCTGCTGCGGAGGCGCCGATATTGTGATCAGCGTGGTGCCATCGCAGCATGTGCGTGCGATCTACGAGGAGATGGCGCCGTTTCCTTGCAGCCGCAGCAACTGATCGTCAGCGCCACCAAGGGCATCGAAGACTGAGACCTTCCTGCGCATGACGCAAGTCATCGAGCAGGTTCTTGGCAGAGCAGAACCCTGATGGCAGTCCGGTTGGGCGTGCTGAGTGGACCCTCGTTCGCCCAGGAGGTGGCGGCCGGCGATCCCACCGCGGTCACCATCGCGTGCGAGGAGAGCTGCGATCGCCAATCGGCTGCAGGAGGAACTCAGCGCGCCCGGCGCTGCGGATCTACACCAACGACGATGTGATCGGAGTCGAATTGGGTGGGGCGCTCAAGAATGTCATCGCCATTGCCGCCGGCATCGCGGCCGGCCTGGGATTGGGTCACAACAGCGCCGCCGCCATCATCACTCGCGGGGTGGCAGAGATCACCCGTCTGGCGGTGGCTTGCGGAGGCCGCGCGGGAAACGCTGGCCGGCCTTTCCGGTCTGGGCGACCTGGTGCTCACCTGCACCGGCCCGCTTTCGCGCAACCGATCGGTCGGTGTGGAGCTTGGCCGGGGGCACAAGCTTCCCGCCATCCTGGCCCAGCTGCAGGGCAAAGTAGCGGAAGGCGTACGGACGACCTCCGCCGCGCTTGGGCTGGCCAGGGCTCACCACGTGGAGATGCCCATCACCGAGCAGATGGCCGCCATCCTGGAGCACGGCAAGTCTCCCCAGGACGCCATCCGCGAACTGATGGCCCGGCCCGGCCGCGACGAATAGCCCCGCACTTTCCCTCCCGCTGTATACAGCGCAACCGCTGCCGACGCGGGTTTTCCTCAAGAAAAGCCGCACATCGCGCACTCCCTGCGCAGAGTTGAAGGGAAAGTGCTCTTGTACACTCAGATCATGCAGTATCGAGTGCCGTGTCGATGATTCAAACCCTTTTTGGCAGCCTGGAAGAACCCGAGAAAAAGAGCATATTCGGCCGCATGAAGGAGGCAGTCTCGCGCACGCGCGAGACCCTGGCCGACCGGATCGAAGGCATCGTCGCCCTGACCCACGAGGTCGACGAAGCCGCCCTGGAAGAGCTGGAGATGAGCCTGCGTGGCCTCGGATCTGGGCGTTGGGACGTCGACCGAGATCATCGAGGCCCTGCGTGCGCGGGTGAAACGGCACGAGATCCACAACGGCGCGGAGTTGAAGCAACTGCTGAAGGAAGAGATTCAATCCATCCTGGACGCCCGGGAAGAGGAGAATTTCTTCAAGCCCCGGTACACCGCGCCACCGTTCGTCATCATGCTGGTGGGCGTGAACGGCACCGGCAAGACCACCACCACGGGAAAACTGGCCAGCTATTTCCGTCGCCAGGGCAAGACGGTTTTGCTTTGTGCGGCCGACACCTTCCGCGCCGCGGCCATCGAACAACTGGAGGTCTGGGGCCAGCGCACCGGGGTCGAGATGATCAAGACCAAGCAGGGTGGCGATCCCTCCGCCGTGCTCTTCGATGCCATGCGCGCCGCCCAGGCGCGCGCGACCGATGTCCTGATCGTCGACACCGCCGGCCGACTGCACACCAAAGACAACCTGATGGCGGAGTTGAGCAAGATGCGGAGAACCGCGGAACGGATCATTCCCAGTGCTCCCCACGAGGTGTCTGCTGGTGATGGACGCGACGACAGGACAGAACGGATTGCAACAGGCGCGGCTGTTTACCGAATCGGCGGGGGTGACCGGCATCGTGCTCACCAAACTCGACGGGACCGCCAAGGGCGGTATCGCCGTAGCTATTGCGCGCGAACTCAAAGTGCCGGTGAGATATGTAGGAGTGGGAGAGAAGCTGGACGACCTTTTGCCGTTTGACAGCAAAGCCTTCGTAGATTCCTTTGCTCGGCAATTAGACAAGATCAGGATGCCGGATATTGACCAGCAGTGGATGGAGCGTGCGTTGCAGCAGGCCGAGCAAGTCGGTCGGTCTCGCCTCCCCGAACCCGGCCGTCGGCTGCGTGCTGGTTCGGGGCGATCGATGTGGTGGGCGAGGGCTTTCATGAGTACGATCGCCGCGACCACGCCGAAGTCGTTGCCATCAAACAGGCGGGCCCTCTGGCCCATGGTGCGACCGCCTACGTGACCCTCGAACCCTGCAGCCACCAGGGACGAACCGGGCCCTGCGCGGACGCGTTGATAGCCGCCGGCATCGCGCGCGTGGTGGTGGCCACCGCCGACCCCAACCCGCTAGGTTCACGGTAAAGGCATCGCCAAGCTTCGTGCGGCCGGCGTGGAGGTCACCACCGGGGTGCTGCGAGGAGCCGGCCCGCAGGCTCAACGACGGCTTCGCGAAATTCATCACCAACTTTCTTCCTTTTGTCACCATGAAAGTTGCCGCCACGCTCGATGGCCGCATCGCGCCTGCGCAAGATTCTGTCCGCGGCCACTTTTGGATCAGCGGCGAGCGAAGCGCGCGCCGAAGTGCACCGCATGCGCCACGCCGCAGATGCACTGATGGTGGGGGTGGGCACCATCCTCGCCGACGATCCTTTGCTGACGGATCGCAGCGACCTGCCCCGGCGGCGGCCATTGCTGCGCATTGTGCTGGACTCCACGCTGCGCACTCCGCTCGACTCCCAACTGGTCAAGACTGCTTACCAGGACGTGCTCATCTTTTTCAGCCAGGCCGATGTCGCCACGCAGAAGGCGCTCGAAGCGCGTGGCGTTCGCCTGCAGCAGATCGCACATCGATGGCCCGCGCATTCCTTTGCAGGAGGCACTGGTGCGCCTGGCAGAGATACAGATCACCAACGTGCTGCTCGAAGGCGGTGCGGAGGTCTACACGTCCGCCCTCAACCAGGGGCTGGTGGATAAACTCACGTTCTTTTACGCGCCCAGGTTTCTGGGGAAGGACGGCGGTCCCGATGCTGCTCCTCGATCGACGGCTTGCCGGCAATCGAGAACTATTCGCTAGAAACAGTTTGGCCAGGATTTCGCAGCTGGAAGCCTGCCTCCATCGATCCCTGGTCGGAAATGATCTAAGTTAACGCATAGATATGTTTACCGGGCTGATAGAAACCACGGGCACTGTCCTCGCCGTCGAACGCCGCGACGGTTCGCGGCGCATTGCCATTGCCGCATCGCCGCTCTATCCAGGCGCCTGGCTGCGCACCGGCGACAGCATCGCGGTCAGCGGTGTGTGCCTGACTGCGCTGGATATCGAGCCCGGCGCGACTCCGCCTCGTTTTCATGCCGATCTGGCTGCCGAAACCGTGGCCCGCACTTCCCTCTCTCTGCTCGCTCCGGGGTCGACCGTAAACCTCGAATTGCCGACGCCGGCGGGAACTCCGCTCGGCGGCCACGTGGTGCAGGGGCATGTCGACGGCACAGGCACACTGTTAAGCCTTGAGCCGGTCGACGCCCAGGCCGATCCTGCGCTCGCCGATTGGTGGCTCAGAGTGGCCGTTCCCAGCGCACGTAAGCCGCTACATGGTAGAAAAGGGTTCCATCGCGATCGAAGGCATCAGCCTGACCATCGCCCGATGGGAGCCGGGCACGCCGCAAGGGCGACGTGGTGCAGCGTGGCGATCATTCCGCACACCTATGCGCGGACCAATCTGCACACGCCTGAAGGCCGGGCAGCCGGTCAATATCGAAGCGGATGTGCTGATCAAGTTTATGGAGCAGCGACTCGTCCATGAGCATCAGGAGCAGTTTGATCTCACCGTGGAATACCTGATTGCCAACGGCTACTGATGTCGCTCGGCGATAATCCGACGCCTACACGCACCCGGAAAGAGGATTGCCAACGCCCCAAAACAACCAAAACGATCGAATTTTATCGAACTTTACCAAGAACGTTCGCACTCGATTTCGATTCCATCCCGGTGATATTATCAATGGGTGCCGGGTCCTACGCGACGCAACCCCGCCAACCCCGCCAGGTCCGGAAGGAAGCAACGGTAACGGGTCAGTGCGTGCGCAGTAGGTTGCCCGGTACAGACGACCACCCGTGATCCTTCCAACTCTTCCACTCCTCACTTCCATTGTGATTGACGCTCGACGACCGGCTTCCCTTCGCGCATACCGAATAACGGAGAAGAATATTGAGCATCGAACTGCGTCCGCGTGCACCACGCCGCGCCAAAATCAGCGCTCTGGGAACTTATGTGCCGCCGCGCATCCTCAATAATGCCGATCTGGCAAAACTGGTAGACACCTCCGACGAGTGGATCATGCAGCGCCTCGGCATCCGCGAGCGCCACCTGGTGGAACCAGGCATGGCGACCAGCGATATGGCCGTCGAAGCAGCGCGCCGCTGCCTGGCCCAGCGGGGCATCCAGGCCAGCGAAGTGGAAGTGGTGATCGTCGCCACCGTGACTCCCGACATGCTCTTCCCCGCCACCGCCTGCCTGGTTCAGGACAAGCTCGGCGCCCACGGTGCGTGGGGCTTCGACCTTTCCGCGGCCTGCTCCGGGCTTTCTCTACGCCCTTCAGGTCGGCGCCAAGCTGGTCGAGTCCGGGCGTGCACTCCAAGGTGCTGGTCATCGGTGCCGACACCATGTCGTCGATCATCGACTACACCGACCGCACCACCTGCGTCATTTTCGGCGACGGCGCCGGTGCGGTCCTGGTCGAACCGACCGAAGACGGGCGAGATTGGGCTGATCGACTTCCGCCATGAGATTGATGGTTCCGGTGCGGCGGCGCTGAACATGCCCGCCGGAGGCAGCTCGGTCCCTGCTTCTCCCGAAACCATCGCAGAGAGAATGCACTACGTCCACCAGGACGGCCAGGCGGTCTACAAGTACGCCGTGCGCAAGATGGTAGAGACCTCGAGCAAGCTGCTGGAGGCCAACCACATCAGCGCAAACGATCTGGGCTGCTTCATCCCCCATCAGGCGAACAAGCGCATCATTCTATCGACGGCGGAGCGCCTGGGCCTGCCGCTGGAGCGCGTGATCATCAATATCGACTCGCTTCGGAAACACCACCGCAGCGACCATTCCGCTGGCCATGCAGACGGCCCTCGATGAGCATCGGTTGCAGAAGGAAAGCCTGGTGCTGCTGGCGTCCGTGGGCGCGGGCTTTACCGTGGGCGCTTGCCTGCTGCGCTGGGAGATGTAAGAGGTCGAATCGTAAGCTGGGACGAAGGCAGATCTCGTCCACTGTTACCCCTGCGACAAATCTCTGAGCGCCTGCGGGAATCCGCGGGACGACCCGAAGTCGAGCCCTGCTGCGGGACTCTCTGCGTCGTTAGTTTACGCGAACACTAAAGCCCAGCTCTTTCCACTATACGCCCCAACAAGTCGTGCCCTGACAGCCAAAACGCCTATTTAGTGCTGAGAGCGGCGCCGTGGGCATGCCTGGCTCCGCTGGTGGCGAAACTTCCACAGCCCGTACAGGATACCGGCGACCACCAACCCAGATAAATCCACATGATGGTGGTGCTCCAGCCGGCCAGGTAGTGGCGAAACGCGACCACGACCCGGCCGTACGTGTCGGCCAGCCACGCTATCAGCGCATAACGAAAAGTTCTCGCCAGGCTGAAAGAGACCAAGAAACCTCTTCCGCGAAACCCCTAAAGCCCGGCAGCCAGCAACAACGGCATCAGCGGAAAAGGCGGAGGAAGCAACGCCGAAAGGGTGACGGCAGCCGACACCACGCTTCTCCACCCATCCCGACAGGCGCTTTCCAAATCGCCTGGGCAGGTAGCGATGGAGCGCCGCTTCCCCGCCCTTCGCCCCCGTAGCCCAAGTCAAATAGCCGCCCAGGATGGACCCCACGATGGCGGCAACGGCCGCAAACACGGGATTTCCGCGATGGGCTACCAGCAGAATCAGCAGCAAGATCGGTGCTGCCCGGGACCGGCAACGGGATGATCGACGAATCGATCGACTGACACCCCGAATAGTCCCAGGGTGCCGAATCCCATGAGCCAGTGCAGGCCGTGCGCGCGAGTGGGCACTCCCCGGCGGCCTTCGACCCCTGCCGGACGGCCTCATGCTTTGCAGATGGCTGAATCACTGACTGCATTGGACGCAAAACCAGAGGTTCGGCGACGCAATCCCGGTTGGATATCAGCTAAAGGATGGTCAAGCGGGCGCCGGCGGCAGCGCGCCGCACTCAGCTGCCAGCCGGTAGAACATATCCAGCCCGCGCAGACAGGCCTCATCCAATATGTAGTGGATATTCTTGCTCAGGTAAAAGCGGATGGTGTCCCGGGGAACCGCGATGCGTTCCGACCACTCCTCGGCCAGGTCTTCGACATGCGCAAGCCCATGGTCCCGGGAAGCCTGCAGATCCGCGATCATGTCCGCGGCGCACGCCCCGGTCTCCTCCAGTGCCCCTGACCGCACCGCCCAAAACGCCGAAACCCAGGGTAGCCCGGTAAAGCCATGCCACTCGTGAGCCAGGTCCAGGTAGAGCAGCCGCTCCCCCGTCCGGGCCTCGCGGGCCTCTCGATCTTCCAGGGCCAGAAGGGCGGGGTCGCCAATCAGCAACGCCGCGTCCGCAACCGCAAGCATGGATTCAAGCACCGGCGGATGGGGAACAAACACCGCCGGAACCTTCCAAAAGATGATTGAACAGGATGCGGGTGTAGGCATAGGAGGTGCGCGAAGAAGTGTCTGCGGCGACCGTTCGCACCGCGCTCACCCCCTGCTCGGAGCGCACCACCAAAATGATGGAACGCACCCGATCGAGAGCGGCGATGGCGCAGCCGGGTACGATGAGCAGCGAGGGCGTGGTGGCATGGGCCGCGACCGGGACCAGGCCGATATCCGCCTCACCGGCAGCCAATTCGCGCGCGCATCGTGAGGGCGTGGTGTAGCCGATCTGGTAGCGTTCACGCAGATCGCTGCGCCGGGGCTCGTGCTCGAAGTCCCACATTAAAGGAGCAGGATTAAGGAAGTGAATCGCCGCCATACGAATGCGGCGTTTGAGTGGACGGGTCACTCATTAGTGTACCTTGGCATGCAGCGATGAATTCGCCTGAACAAAACCGGCTCGCCTGGGTGGCGCTCACCCTCACGCCGGGCCTGGGGCCGAAGCGGATCCTCAGGGCTGCGCAAGCTTTGCCCGATCTCTCCGTGCCTCTTTCGCCTTTCTTTGACGGAACTTGAGTCGCTTAACTTTCCCGCGCCCGCTGCCCAGTTTCTTTTCACCGGCAAAGCGCGCACCGAGGCCGAACGGGAGCTGGTGCGGATAAGCGAACAGAAAGGCGCAGATCCTCACCTTTGAGGACGAGGATTATCCCGAGCAGCTGCGGGAGATTTTCGATCCTCCGCCGGTGCTCTGGGTGCTGGGCGACGTGAAGCTGTTGGCTCGGCCGGCGATCGCGATCGTGGGCACGCGGCACCCGACGCCGTACGGCACGGGGATGGCGGAGGTACTGGCCCGCGACCTGGCCAGCCATCGTATGGTCATTCTCAGCGGCATGGCGCGGGGCGTCGACACCGCCGCTCATCGTGGGGCGCTGGCCGCAGGCGGCAGCACCGTAGCCGTCTGGGGCACCGGAGTCGACGTAATTTACCCTAAAGAAAATAAATCTCTGGCCGAAAACATTCTCGTTGCCGGAGGAGCCATCGTTTCGGAGTACAGGTTGGGCACCTTCCCGGCGCCGCAAAACTTTCCCAAGCGCAACCGGATCATCAGCGGCATGAGCATCGGCGTGCTGGTGGTGGAAGCCGGCGAGAACAGCGGCACCCGGGTGACCGCACGCTGCGCGCTGGAGCAGGATCGCGACGTCTATGCGGTGCCGGGCAACGTCACCACCAAGAACGCCTGGGGCCCCAACACGTTGATAAAACAGGGCGCTAAGCTGGTGGCGACGTGGGAGGATGTGTGGCAGGAGCTGCCCACGCAGGTACGGTTGCAATTGGAAGGCGAACTAGGTTTTGCATCGCAACCGGAGCAAGCTGCATCGATTGTGGAAGAACTTCCGCTGCAGGAGCCGGAAAAGGTCGTGCTCAACGCGCTGCACCACGATGAAGCGGTGCAACTGGACGAGCTGATGGAAACGCTGGAGTCAAAACTGACTTCTTCTGAGATCTTTACCGCCTTGTTCGAGCTCGAGCTTGCCAACCGGATTAAACAACTTCCGGGCAAGAACTACGTCAGACGAATGTAAAGTTCTCGCCGCTCTGCACCATAAGTTGCAGACGCGGAAGTTGCAGACAGGGCAGGAGAAAGCACATCCTGACCTACGCTGGTGGAAGCTGCCGCCAATACGCGGATCACGATAAGTAAATAACTGTGAACCTTCCAGGTGGTACAGTCAGTCCCATTGGAAGACGTTTTGTTGTCCCTGGTTGTCATCGGGTTTAAGGAATGCAATGAGTAAATCACTAGTGATCGTCGAATCGCCCGCGAAGGCAAAGACGATCAGCAAATATCTCGGAAAAGACTTCACCGTCGAAGCCTCCGTCGGCCACATTAAAGATCTGCCCAAGAACAAGATCGGCGTGGACCTGAGCGACGGCAGTTTCGCGCCTGAACTCATCGTCATCCCGGGAAAAGAAAAAGTTGTCGACCGGCTGAAGAAGCTGGCCAAGGCGGCGACCACTATCTATCTGGCGCCTGACCCTGATCGCGAAGGCGAAGCGATCGCGGCGCATCTTGAAGATGAGCTGAAGGGCCTATCCAAAGGCAACTCGATCCGTCGCGTCACCTTCAACGAAATTACGGCGAAGGCCGTGCACGACGCCTTTGAACACACCCGCGAAGTGGATCGCAACCTGGTGGACGCGCAACAGACGCGCCGCGTGCTCGATCGCATTGTGGGCTACCAGATTTCGCCTTTGCTGTGGGACAAGGTACGGCGTGGCCTCTCCGCCGGCCGGGTGCAGACCGTGGCTCTGCGTCTCATCGTCGAACGCGAGCGCGAGATCAAGGCATTTGTTCCGGTCGAGTATTGGACCCTCGATGCCCAGCTCACTCCGGCAAACGAAAAGACAGAGTTTACTGCGCGCTTCACCGGCATCGATGGCGAAAAAGCGGTCGTCGAAACAGTGGATGCTCCTTCGCTGCCCAACAAGCAGCAGATGGATGCCGTCGTCGCCGCGCTCGAAAAGGCCAAGTGGTCGGTACAGAACGTAGAGAAGAAGGAGCGCCGGCGCAACCCCACTGCACCCTTCACCACCAGCAAATTGCAACAGGATGCCTCGCGCCAGTTAGGCTTCAGCGTGCGCCGCACCATGGGTGTAGCGCAGCGCTTGTATGAAGGTATTGAGCTGGGCAGCGAAGGAGCGGTCGGCCTCATCACCTACATGCGTACCGATTCCACGCGCGTCTCGCCCGATGCGATCGCCGAAGCACGCAAGTGGATCGAACAAAACCACGGCAAAGACTATCTGCCGGCCGCGCCCAACGCGTTCAAGAGCAAGAAGGACGCGCAGGACGCACACGAGGCGATTCGCCCCAGCAGCGTTGATCATCATCCGGAAGAGATTAAGCGCTATCTCAGTGACGAACAGTATCGCCTGTACCGGCTCATCTGGCAGCGCTTTGTCGCCTCGCAGATGGTTCCCGCGGTCTTCGACCAGACCACGGTCGATATCGTGGCGCAAGGCGGACCGCAGCTATAACTTCCGCGTGACTGGTTCGGTGATGAAGTTCGACGGTTTCCTCAAGGTCTACGAGGAAGCAAAAGAGAAGAAGGACGACGAAGACGAGGAGCTCAAGAACCGGCTTCCCGCGCTCGAAAACGGACAGGCGCTGGCATTGAGTCGCTCTGCTGCCGGAAGAGCATGCGACCGAGCCTCGCCCGCGCTTCAATGAAGCGTCGCTGGTAAAGGAGCTGGAAGAGCGCGGCATCGGCCGGCCTTCCACATACGCCACCATCATCAATACGATTCAGGAACGCGAGTACGTGCAGAAGGTGGGCGTCGGCAGGGGTGCGAAATTCGTCCCCACCGAGATTGGCTTCGTCGTCACCGATCTGCTGGTAGCCAACTTCCCCTATATCTTCGACCCGCAATACACCGCCAGGCTCGAAGAAGAGCTGGACGATATCGAAGACGGCAAGGAAGTGTGGACCACCTTGCTGGGTGCTTTCTACGGGCATTTTGAGAAAGAGCTCGAACATGCCGGCAAGCACATGGAAAACATCAAGCGGATGGAGAAGCCGACAGACGAGAAGTGCGATGTCTGCGGTTCTCCGCTGGTCCTGAAGTGGGGTAAGTTCGGCAGCTTCTTCGCCTGCAGTACCTACAACAAGAAAGACAAGAACAGCTGCACCTTCACCAAAGAGAACTTCGCCGCCAAACCGGAGATGAATACGCAGGAAGGTCAGGAAGGGGAGCAGGCGGAGGAATACTGCGAGGCCTGCGGCCGGGTCATGGTGCTCAAGCGGGGACGCTTCGGCGCGTTCATGGCCTGCCCCGGTTACAACGAAGATCCGCCCTGCAAGACCACGCGCAAGCTGACCCAGAAACAGCAGCAAAAAGCGCCGCAGCCGCTGGATGAGAACTGTCCCAAGTGCGGACTGCAACTGGTGCTGCGCAACGGTCAGTATGGAGAATTCGTCTCCTGCAGCGGCTATCCAAAGTGCAAGTACATCAAGCAGAACCTGGTCGAGGGGATGAAGTGCCCCAAGTGCGGCGACGGAGACATCGCGGAACGCAAGGCCAGGCGCGGCAACCTCTTCTACGGCTGCACCAACTATCCGAAGTGCGACTTCACTTCGAATGCCAAACCGGTGCCGGAGAAGTGTCCGGAATGCGGCAGCCCGTACCTGCTGGAGAAGACGCGCACCACCGGGACGTACCTGGTATGTCCTAACAACCGCAAGTCCGCCGCCGAGGACGAGGCGCCGAAAAAACGGGCAAAGAAAGGCGCGGCAGAGGAGCCGGCAGAGCAGGTGGCTCTGCACTTACTCCAGGAAGATCGCCGAGCCCCAGGTGGAATCCGTCGAGGCCATGCGCTATCAGACCAAGGCAGAGCCGCTTCCGGTCGGTTGAACAGTCACCGGCCCCCTACCAATTGCCAGGATCGAGCCGGGTGGCCCAATCAAGCCTTCTTTTGGCTTGATTGGGCTAGGTCTGGGCTTTACAGCTTGCTGAAAATCTCCGGGACTGGACGGGTGCCCACTTTGGCCGATCCAGCCCCGGAGGGGCGGCTCCTGTTTCCATATGCCGACCCACGAGGGATGAAACCGGGGAGAGGGTTTCGTTTCTTGTCAGGCGAGCGGCCCATCCATCCGTAATTCTGCGCGACACAACACGTCTCGCTCCGAGATGCCATAGCAGGCATCCATCTGCTAAGGTGAGAGAGGATAGGAAGGAATGCAAAATTAACCCAGTTATGGCAAAGGCGACCTGGAACGGCAAAGTAATCGCGGAAAGCGACACAACAGAGATGGTTGAGGGCAACATCTACTTCCCGGAGAGCTCTCTGAAGCGGGAATACTTTCGCCCCAGCTCGACGATTTCGACCTGCCCCTGGAAGGGGCAAGCCAGGTATTACAGCCTTTTGGTCGACGGACAAGAAAATCAGGATGCCGCCTGGTACTATCCGGATCCCAAGCCGGCAGCCCGCAACGTAAAGAACCATGTAGCCTTCTGGCGCGGAGTTGAAGTCGAAAAGTAGAATGACCTGCCGTCTCGGCAATGCAATCCTCACGGCTTCGGCTTCCCTGCTGCTGTGCCTGATAATTCTGTCTCCCGGCAGGCTCTTCCCCGTCCGGGCGCAAACGGCTCCTCCCCCTAACCCAGGTACCGGCCAGAACCCGCAAAGAGACCTCGAGGTTCTGCGGCGGCTCGAAGAAGAGTATCTGCGGGCTGAGATAGAAGACGACACGGCGATCGCCGGCACGCATTCTTGCCGACGACTACGTCGGGCTTGCCGGATGGATCAACTTCCAGCAAGTCCGATGTCCTGAGCCGTCTCGACCGGCACGAACGCCGTCGGCGAGCCCTACCTGATCACCGCCACCAATATGCGGCAACACTTGTTTGGCGACACGGCCTGCGTGACGTACACCAAGGTCTACACCAAGCCCGGCACCCAGGCTGCCTTCAGCGAAAACGTCCTGCACGTTCTCATCCGGCGTAACGGGATCTGGCGCCTTCAACTGAGCAGTCCCCTGCCGCCCCCAAACCTTGACTCAGAGCCCTCGTGCACTCCCTGTAAGGGAGTCACGGAATCGGTTCCCCGCCCTCCGCGCCGCTGTTTTTGTTTTCCCCGGCCCATCTCTGGGATAATGAAGCCACTCTGGCGTTCTGAATTGGCGGCCGCATCCTGGCGATTCTTTGCAGGCGGCAAGCACCGCAAAGATCCCCGATGAAGCCACTCAAACTGGCATTGACCCCGACGCGCAACCGTCGCCTCAATGAAGTGACCGGCATGGTGCTGATGGTGGCCGCGAGCCTCCTCTTCCTTGCGCTTGACCTCCTATCGGCCGACCGACCCGTCCTTCAACACCGTGGGAGCCATGGGCAGGCCCGGCCACAACTGGATTGGGCTGGTCGGCGCGTCCCTCAGCGATCTTTTGCTGCAATTCGAAGGGGTCGCCGCCTTTCTGTTTCCGTTGATGCTGGGGGCGCTGGGGTGGACGTGGCTGCGATCCCGCCCGACCGGATCCGCTCGGCGCGAAGGCGGCCGGTGTTCTGCTCTACCTGGTGTTCGCACCCGCGGTCTTCGGCCTGATACCCGGACATCTGCGCTGGATGCATGCCCTCCCCGTAGAAGGCCTGACCGGGCGGCTGGTGGTGGATTCCCTGGTCCAGTACCTCAACTTTCCGGGCGCTGCCATCGTGATCGTAAGCATGGTGGTGATCGCGCTCTACCTCTCCACCACCTTCAGCTTCAACACCGCGCAACAGTGGATGGCGATTCACTTCGCCTTTGCCCTGGCCTGGCGCGACCGCATCCGCAACTGGCGTTCCGCCTGGGTAAAGGCGCGCGGCGCAAAAGAAGGCATTGAAGAACGAAGCCATGCGCGCCAACGCACAGGCCAAGGCGCAAAAGACGGCACAAAAAGCCGCGGAAAGAGACGCGTCCCGGCAAGCCGCGCGCGCTCTCGAAGAAGAGCCCGTGCCCAAATCCCGGCGGGGTCGCTTTGCCGACGCCGAAGCGGCCGCGGCCATGTCTGAGCCCCACGCGCCGTCGCTCTGGAATCAGATGCCGCGCACCAGCATTCCCGATCGGGAACTGGCGGACGCGGATGCAGCCTTCGATCCGACGACGATGTCGAAGACGATATTGAGGCCGCTATACCCATTCCGGCTGCGGCGAAACCGCCCATGCCGGCGCAGGCTTCCGCACCGCCTCCAGCGTATGCGGAAACGCAAAACATTTCCGTAAAGAAACGTGCCGACGCGGATGCCCGGCCGGTGACCCTGGCCCCCCGGTGCTGTCAGCGGCTTCAGCCTGCCGCCGAGCACGCTGCTGCACCGCAGCGACGAGTCGCAGATTGTTCGCGAAGACGATCTGCGCAGCCAGGCCCGGTCCTGGTCGAGAAGTGCGCAGAGTTCGACGTACGCGGCCAGGTGGTGCAGATCAATCCCGGCCCGGTGGTCACCACGTTTGAGTTCCGGCCCGAAGCCGGCGTCAAGTACAGCCGCGTCACCGGCCTGGCAGAGGATCTATGCCTGGCGATGCGCGCCGAGAGCATCCTGATCGAACGCATGGCGGGAAAGAGCACCGTGGGCATCCAGGTGCCGAATCACGAGCGCGAAACCATCTGGCTGCGCGATGTGATCGAAGCCGAGAACTTCACCCAGACCAAGTCCAAGCTGACCCTGGCCATGGGCAAAGACATCAATGGACGCATCGTGACCGCCGACCTGGCGACCATGCCCCACGTACTTGATCGCCGGCTCCACCGGCAGCGGCAAGTCCGTCGCCATCAACGCCATGATCATGTCTGTGCTCTACAAGGCGACGCCGCAACAGGTGAGGATGATCCTGGTCGATCCCAAGCGGGTGGAACTGGGGATGTATGAAGGCATTCCTCACCTCTTCACGCCCATCATTACCGAACCCAAGCTGGCCGCCAATGCCCTGCGCAATGCGGTGCGCGAGATGGAGCGGCGGCTGAAGCTGTTGGCGTCGCGCAGCGTCAGGAATATCGATCAATACAACAAGCTCTTCGACAACCAGACGCCCAGCCTCTTCGAAGACGCGAGAAGAAGAGCAGCCGCTGCCGCACATGATCATCATCATCGACGAGCTCGCCGATCTGATGATGCTGGATAAGGCCAACGTCGAAGAGGCGATCACCCGCCTGGCGCAGATGGCGCGCGCCGTCGGCATCCACCTGGTGCTGGCCACACAGCGGCCGTCGGTCGACGTGATTACCGGCCTGATCAAGGCCAATGTGCCTACCCGCGTTTCCTTCCGCCTGGCGACCAAGGTGGATTCGCGAACCATCCTGGATTCGAACGGAGCCGAAGCGCTGCTGGGACGTGGCGACATGTTGTTCCTGCCCCCGGGAACTTCCCGCCTGCAACGTCTGCACGCGCCGTTTGTCACCGAAAAGGAAATCGCCGACGTGGTTGCTTTCTGGAAGAACCAGGGAGAAGCGCAGTACGTGCAAGGCTTCCTCGAGTCTCCCCGGGATGAAAAAGGCCGCGACCTGGATGCGGAGCCGGAGGACGGGGATGGCAACGACGAGCTGTTTGAGGATGCGGTACGGCTGGTGCTGGAATTCGGCAAGGCCTCCACTTCCCTGCTACAGCGACGGTTGCGCATCGGTTACGGCCGCGCAGCGCACCTGATCGACATGATGGAGCGCGACGGCATCGTCGGTCCTGCCGACGGGTCAAAGCCGCGCGAGATCCTCAAACCACCCGACTGGCTCAACCAGATCGAGCCCGCCCTGCGCTAGAATGAATCGTTTACCACAGTGCAGGGTGCTTCAATCCGCAAGACCGCTGAGATTTTCGCGTACCAACCCCAGTCAAAAGCTCGTGCGCAGAAGCTCCCGAACTATCGTTCTTAACAGCAGTTTCCGGAATTGGTGTAGACCAATCTTGTGTGCCCTACCCGCGCAGGCCAAGCCAGTTTCGTTGGTAGGCGAAGCTGATGGCGAGCAACAGCACACCCAGCGCCAGGAAACTAAGCACCCGATAACCCTGGCTCTGTTGGCTGACGCCGTTCAGGAAAACCTTCGCGATGCTGAAGGCGAGAACAACCAGAGCCTGCCAGCGCAGAAACGCACTCCGCCGGAAAAATCCGATCGCCATGAGAACTGCACCATAAATCATGCACCAGGCGCTATAGCCCCAGCCCGCGGCAATCGAGCGGCGCTCCAGTTGACCATACCCGCCGCAGAAGTCACGAAAAAAGCCTGCTCCGCAGAACCAGTAATGATGAATCTCCAGGCTGACAGCCACCAGTACCGTGAGGCTGAAAGCAACGGTCGAAAAAGCCGCCAGGTAGTTCCAACCGCCAAGAAGCGCGCCCCTGCACCACCCAAGCTAAGGCCGGTCACGATCGCAAATACCGCCGCCCCCGCCAGGTTGGTGGCGAAGTGCATGTTGGTCACAACCGCTAACGGCTGCGGTGTCCCGGTGATCCAATCCACCAGGAGAGAAAGGCCGGCCACGGTCAACACCGAAGTAGCAAAAAACCTCAGCGCCGCATTCGCCCGGCTCGGGCCAGGGCAACCAGAGCCAGCGATTCGCCCAACCAACACAGGGTCACCGTCGTGCCGTCGAACTCCAGCGGCACGGCCACGGTCACAAAAAAGATGGCCAAGACCAACGTTGGTGGAAGAAAGGATCGCCGGCCGGCGGCGTCGCGGCTGCCATCAGGAAGCATCCCCCGGCGAGGGCAATCGTAACCCAGGGGCGTCCGGCATGTTGTCCCCTGGCTTTGAAAAGCACCATCAGCGCAACCCAGGTCGCGGCCGCATTGACGATCGGAAAGGCGATGAAAAATCGAAGCGGCGGCAACGCATCCGGCTCCGCGCAAAATCAGAAAAGGCGCCACAGCAAAAAGAGCGAAGAAGAGCGCCAGAAAGAAAACCATGAGCGGCAAGTGAGAAGGATCGATCCTCAATCACGCTCCAGCCGATGTAATAACCCGCCGTTCCCAGCAGAGCGGCCCAGGCCACCCGCTTCCACTGGTGGGTCGCCATCAGAAACAGCGCGCCGGCATTCAGCAAGGCCAGGTAGAGGAAGAGAAAGATCTCATTGCTGTGCCCCATCGACAGCAGTCCGGGGGTAGCCAGCCCTCCGGCCAGCGCGTAAAGACCCAGCAGCTCCGAATTCTGGCGCCGGGCAAGCACGGCATTCGCGATCGGTCACCGCGCTCATGGCGAGAAAAATGAGCCAGGACGGACCCAGATGAAAAACGCTGGAAGCCGCCCAAAGCGAGAGATACGCGATGCTGGTGCCCAGGGCCTTCAGGCTGAAAGAAAAGGCCGGGAATCCCTGGCGCCGAAAGCGCTCGGACCATACCGCCAAAGCCGCCGCAGCGGCGAGACCGATCCAGACGCGAACCGGCGGCCCAATCCAATTGCGGTCAAAGGCCAGCTTCAGAAACCAGGCCACGCCAATGAGCACGGCGAGGATACCGATCCGGTTCAGGAGCTGGGCCCCGATCCGGCTCTCCAGCGAAGCACGCTCATCCCGCCGGCTTCGGTTCCCGGCTACCTTTAGAAGAGGCTCGGCGGCAGACCGACGACCGGCTTCCGCTCGGCATACCGGCTAGGCTGTGCCGGCCCGCAGATTCCGGACCTCACCGTCCGGCTCCAGAGACGCGATCCGGCCCGACAATTCCGCCAGTTGCTGCCGGACGTCGTCGTCAGAAGCCATAGCAAAGACTCTAGAGCATTTTTCCGCCAATCGTTACTTGCGTGTCTTCGGGTAACACTTTAGAGTGCCATTTGCTGCAGAATGCCTTAAGCTGCAAAAGGACCCATCCAGGAGGCATCCCCCTTTAATGACCCGGTCGAGTGGAATCGAGGCCCGGCACAAGGTTCTTCTGGTCGATGACGACGCCGTGAGCCTCGAACTCATGGCTCTGCTTCTCGCTCACGAGGGCCACCAGGTGGTCCGCGCGAACGACGCCGGAACCGCCCTGGAATTGCTCGCATCCGATCAGTCGGCCCGCCCCGATGTGCTGCTGGTAGACCTTCAGATGCCCGGAGTCTCGGGCGGTCAGTTAGCCGAAAAGGTTCGCGCCATGGGCAGCCCCGGACCGCTGCTGCTGGCCATGAGCGCGTCGGAAGCCCAACGCCAGCAGTTACTTGCCTTCGATGGTTTCCTGCTGAAGCCGCTTGCCGTCGACGACCTGCGCCGCGCCCTCACCCCCCAAAAACGTGGCCGGAAACCCGGTGTGCGCGTGGCTCATCCCGGAAGAACGAGCCGCGCTCCCGCCGCTGGCGACGAACGCTTGACATGACCGTGGTCAAGAAGCTGCTGGCCATGATGCCCAAGGAGGCGCTGCTGGAACTCTTCTCCGCCTGCATTGCGGATACCCGGTCCTGTATCCGTGATCTCCAGAACTACGTGCAACAAGGCGGTGGGAATGACGATGGCATCCGTCCGCTGGCCCACCGGATCAAAGGAGCGGCGTCTATGGTCGGTGCCGTCCGCCTCGCCCAACTCGCCGCCAACCTGGAAGTGGGGGGTAGCAAAGAAGCGGCCACCCCCGGTGTTTTCGCTGATTTACTGAACGCATGTAGTGAGTTGGAGCGTATGCTTTTGGCAGGAAATTTAACGAAAACTACCTAGGGCCCCCCATGACACACAACGACAATCTCATCCACACCTAAGACCAGCAACGACCGCCTGCATCAGATTCGTATTGTCATTGCCGACGACCACCCAGTTGTGCGTATCGGCGTAAAAAACATGCTTCAGAGCGATTCCGGCCTCGAAGTGCTTGGCGAGGCATCGGACGGCGATGAGGCCATCACGGCAACGCTGGAACTGCTGCCGGACATCCTTCTGCTCGATTTGCAGATGCCGCGTCTTGCCCGGTCTGGAAGCAATGCGAGCCATCATGAGTGGTTCGCCCACGGTAAAGATCCTGCTCCTGACCAGCACCATCACCACCCAGCAAATCATCGAAGCGCTGCAGATCGGCGCCCGTGGCATCGTGCTGAAAGATGCCCTGGCGGACCACCTCACCACCGCCATCCGCGCAGTCTCCTCGGGCGACTATTGGATTGGCGGCAAGCGCGTGGTTAACCTGGTGGGCGCTCTGCATGAGCTGATGCAACAGGCTGCCGTGCCCGAACGCAAAACCTACGGCCTGACGCCGCGTGAGCTGGAAGTAGTTGGATGCATCGTCGAAGGGTGCAGCAATCGCGATATTGCCAAGCAGTTCAGCATCAGTGAAGAAACGGTAAAGCGCCATCTGTCGAATATTTTCGACAAAACCGGAGTTTCCACGCGTCTGGAACTGGCGTTGTTTGCCATAGCCCACCAGTTGGTGGCACTGCAAACCTAACCCTCGATTACTCCGAGGGCATCTTCGGCCAAACCACGGGAAAACTGGTTACGCTCTCGCTCCCTCACAGTCCTCTCTGTCTGCATCCTGATTCAGCATGTGCGACGAGAGGCTTGTGGGGCTTTGCGACCTTGCGTCTCATGAGTCACGGACTGCTGAGGGCCATGGCCTTGGAGTCCGTCGCAGTTGAACGCGCCTGAACCCCGGAACCGGAGTACGACAAGATGACCGCAGGAAGACTGTTCCTCGTTACGTTGCTTTGCGCTGCCTCGAGTGCTGTTCTACGCGCAGGAGCCGAAGCCCTACCGCGCAGCCACAACAACAGCAACCGATCATGCCGGCCGAAAACGGCAATGGCAATAATGTTCCTCTCTACCGCATCCAGGTTGTCGGCCGGGACATTCCCGCGATCAATTACTGGCACCGCAGCGGGAGCACAAAGATTGGTTTCGCCGGCACCAGTCTCCTTCCCCAGGGAAAAGGCGAAGCGAATGTCACCAGCAAGGGGCAGACATTCATCGATGCCAAGTTCCAGGGTTTTGTCCCCGCGAACAGTTTCGGTGTCGAATATCTGACCTACGTGCTCTGGGCCATCACCCCGCAAGGGCGGCCGGTGAACCTGGGTGAGGTGATGCCCGGCGGTTCCAAGGCCGAGATGAACGTCACCACCAATCTGCAGCAATTTGCGCTGATCATCACCGCCGAGCCCTACTTCGCCGTGACCACACCCAGCGATCTGGTGGTGATGCAGAATACCGTCACCAAAGACAAGACCACCGGCATCATCGACACCGTGAACGTGCACTTCAACCTGCTGCCGCGCGGAGCCTACGTGCAGACGGCCGGTCAGCACGCGGTGCTGAACCCGGTCAAGCCCAGCGACAAATCTCCTCTCCAACTTTACGAGGCCATCAACGCGGTCCAGATTGCTGAAGCCACGGGCGCGGCCAAGTACGCGCCGGACATTCTCGCCAAGGCGAAGCAGGAACTGCGAGAACGCGCAGGCGCTCGACGGGAAGAAGAGCCAGCGCAAAGTCATGATCACCTATGCTCGCGGCGCGGTGCAGGACGCGGAAGATGCCCGCGTAAGCACCTTGCGCAGAATGCAGCAGGAGAAGGAACACCAGCAGCAATTGGCCATGCAGCAAGCCCAGTCTGCAGCTCAGCAGGCGCAGATCGAAGCCCAGCAACAGGCGCTTGAAGCGGCGACGCTCAAGGCCCAAGCCGATGCGCCGCGGCCCAGGCGGAAGCAGCAGCAGCCAATGCCAGGGCGGCGCAGGCAGCAGCGGAGCATAGCGCCCAGCAGGCGACCGACCAGACCGAGCAGATGCGCGAGCGGCTACGCGCGCAGTTGAGCCAGGTCTTGCAGACCCAGGAAACGGCGCGCGGATTGATCGTGAATATGTCCGACGTTTTGTTTGACACCGGTAAATACACGCTCAAACCGGAAGCCCGGGAAAAGCTGGCGAAAGTGTCCGGCATTCTTCTCGCCTATCCCAATCTTGAAAGTTCAAGTCGAAGGCTACACCGACAACATCGGCAGCGATGCAATACAATTTGACGCTTTCGCAACAACGAGGCGATGCGGTGCGTGCCTACCTGGTCTCTCAGGGCGTCGGCGCCGGACAACATCAGCGCGACGGGCTACGGCATGAGCAACCCGATCGCCGATAACGCGACGTCAGCAGGCAGGGCGCAGAATCGCCGGGTGCAGCTGGTGGTCTCCGGCAACGCAATCGGTGTCCAGCAAACCCAACCCGACGCAGCCCCCGCGCCGCCGAGCTTGACCGCAGGGAACGAGCAACCCGCCGCAGTAAAGCCAATCCGGTCAACATCGAGGGCGCACAGCAAGTGCGCCCTCCACGGGAGCAATTGCGCTTACAGGAACCCCAATATGCAGTAGATTATTACTGCATATGCAGTGTTATTCTACTGCATATGATCTCGCTTCGATCAGAGCTGCGACGCAAATTGCTGACGTTCTTTTACATGAATCGTTCAGCAAGAGTTTACGTACGCCAACTGGCGAGCGCTTTGCATGTCGATTCGACCAATCTGTCTCGCGAACTGGCCCGTCTTGAGAGTGACGGATTGCTGCAATCCGAAACAGAAGGTCGACAACGTTATTACAGCATCGATCCGCAATATCCATACTTGAAAGCTGTTTTTGCGCTTCTGCAAGGGAAGGTGGGAATCATTCCGACGTTGTCAGCCGCTCTCCGTCGGGTGCCTGGAATTGAAGATGCCTACCTGTACGGGTCTTTTGCGAAGAACGAAGCGGATGGTAGCAGCGATATCGACCTCCTGATTCTCGGCCATCCAGCCCCATTAACCTTGGCTGAGGAGGTTTCCGCCTTGGAGAAGACGCTCAAGCGCGAAGTGAACTACACGGTCCTGAAGCCGTCGGAGCTGAAACGGAGGCTCGACGAGCATGAACCTTTTCTCACCGATGTTTGGCTGGGCAGAAAGGTTGAGCTAATCCGTCATGAACAAGATAAAACCGCAGCGAGCTGACCCAAAGCAGGTCAAGCAGTTCTTTACGGACGCGCAGAAACGGGCAGTAGCCGCCCGGAAAAATCTGGCGATCGATCCTGAGACTGCACATCAGATCGCCTATGAGGCAATGGTCAAAGCGTCTTTAGCCCTGATGCTCAGTCACGGTCAGCGGCCTCGAAAACAGCTCGGGCATCACATTGCGATTATTGAATTCGCACAGCAGCACTTGTCTGGCGCCCCTGCTGGAACTTTCGCGCTGTTCGATCGCGTGCGACGAAAACGCAACGAGGCCTTTTATGGCATAGCGCTCGTCACCGATACTGAAGCCGAGGAAGCTGTCTCCGCCGCAGACGATTATCTCCGCCTCGTGGAAGCAGATATCGTATTGCTCTATCTATAGCCGGGCAATACCCGTGCGACTGATCACCAGATGATCAGTGATTGCCCGCGGCATCCCCGCGAATCAGACCAAAAGAGCCAGGCGGGACTCAATATCGGCCAGAGCTGCTTCCAGCGCAGCCCGGCTCACCGGGCTTGAGGTACGCTCGGAAAGAATGCGTTCGCGCTGCAAATCCAGTTCCTGCCTTTGCCGCTCGATCCTTGCCCGCTCCAGCACGTTTTTCTTCGCGCATCGATAAAGGCGCCCGAAGCGGTTAGATCTGCGGCTGATTGCTGCTCTTCTACAGACTTGCTCTCCCACCCTCGTGCCATGTCTCTATGGTACGACATGCCGCTGCATCCTACTCTTGTACCTGAACTATTTGCGTTGAAGTGCCGTTTCTCTTTAGGAACGGCCTGGTGGAGGAATTATGAAAGTCTGGCAAATTCAATCTTTCGGGATTGACCAGCTGGTACTGGCAGATTTACCCAAGCCCCGCCCCGGCCGCGGACAAGTTTTGGTGAAGGTTCATGCCGTGTCGCTGAACTATCGCGATCTGCTCATGGTGCGCGGCCATTACAACCCCAAAATGGCATTGCCGCGTATTCCCTGCTCCGATGGTGCGGGCGAAGTGGTCGAAGTGGGCGAAGGCGTAGACACCGTCACAGTGGGCCAACGAGTAGCCGGCATCTTCATGCAGCATTGGCTCGACGGCCCACCGACGGCGGAAAGCAGCCGCGGCGCGCTGGGCGGTGACGTGGACGGCATGTTGGCGGAATACGTAGTGCTGCACCAAAGTGGCGTGGTCGAGTATCCCCGAACATCTCTCGTTTGCAGAAGCCGCCACGCTTCCCTGCGCTGGAGTTACCGCATGGAACGCAGTGGTCAATGCGGCGCAGGTGAAGCCGGGAGACGTCGTGGTGATCCAGGGGACGGGTGGGGTTTCCATCTTTGCCCTGCAATTCGCGAAGATGGCGGGAGCCGTCGTGATCGGCACTTCGAGCAGCGACGAAAAGTTGCGAACGAGCAAAGACCATGGGACTCGATGCCGGTCTCAACTATCGACAGTCTCCCGAATGGGCGAAATGGGTACTGCAAGGAAACCGAGCAACCGCGGCGCAGATTTGATTGTCGAAGTGGGCGGAGCCGGCACCTTCGCCAGTCTCTGCAAGCCGTTCGCTATGGTGGCACGGTCGCGCAAATTGGAGTGCTCAGCCAGTCAGATCAACCGCTGCCTATTCCACTGATCCTTCACCGCCAGGTTCGAATTCAGGGCATTTATGTCGGCTCGAGGTCCCATTTCGAAGCAATGAATCGGGCGATTATGGCCACTCGTACGCAGCCGGTGGTGGATCAGATTTATACATTTGACAGAGGCCCGCGAGGCCCTGAAAACCATGGAAACAGGTTCACATTTCGGCAAAATAGTAATCCAAGTTGTTGCGTAATCCCGCTATTCCCAACTTGGCTCTGCCGCTATCTGATTGAAATTGCTGGGCTATCGAAAGGACAGTAACTTTTGGGTGATCCGACGGGGACAAAAGCTGTATTTTCCCTACGACAAACGCGACATTTTCGTGCAGAATGCATCTTAACAGTACGATTTTTACCGACAACCCGCACCTGGTATTAAGGGAGCTTTTATGATGACATGGATTCAAAACCTGCTTGGTTTCTTCTACGATATTGTATTCGGCTGCCGGCATTGGAGTCAGACAAGGCCGTTCACGCTTGGAGCAGCAAACCTACAAGGTTTGTCTGGACTGCGGTAAACAGATCTATTACTCACGGGAGCGCATGACGCCGCTGAGCGCGCGCGAAGTCCGCCGGATGAAGGCTGAGGCTGCTGGACCAGTTACCGTGATTGCTGCATCGATGAACAAGGCGATTTTTTCGCCCGGCGCGCGAATAAGTCGAACGCGGCTGCTTAAGTAGCTTATGTCCAGCCGATAGGCTGAAGCTCCGTATCGTTTGGCGCCTCACTGCAGCCCGATACGGGGCTTTTCTATGTCCCAATCCCGCACGATAGAAAATGCAACCGTGGCTGATGGACTGTCGTGGAGCAACCGCTAGCAAAGCAACGGTCAGCAAAGCAACGGTCCGCAGAGCAACGCGATGTTCGCGCCGCTGCTTGCTCTTCGAGTACAAGGTCAAGCGCCTCGCAAAAAAGATACCGCCACAGTTTCCTTTAGGCCGCGCTCCTTCATTTGCCTCGTTTTCATTTTTCCGCGCGTGAAGCGCAGGCTTCCCCGCGCCGCTGCCCGTTCGGCGAGCAGCGACGCGTCCATCGCGATCGCGGCTGCGCTGTGTATCATTCTTTCCCTAAGCGTCACTCACCGTTTTGGGTGATTGGTATACCGGATCTCCTCATACGCGTAATTTCATGAAACTCCTCTACCTCGGCTGGCATATCCTTTACCCTGGCCGTAGGCCTTTCGCAATTGGTGTAGACCGAAGCCGCCAACGTTTACGTGGTTTTCTCTCAAAGAAAACCACACGACGCTGCTCTTGCCAGACCACCGTAATTGCGAAAATGCTTTAGGCTCTTTCCGCGATGACTTACGTCTGATAGCAAAGGCCGGAAAATAGGGCAGGACTGTCGATGGAGCAGCAATGAGCAATCCACAATAGCTCTGTGCCGCTCGCCGTCTCTTCTCCTGCTCCTCGCTGGCTGCGGCGCCATCAGCGCCCCAGTCGGCGCCAGCGGGGGCTCTTTGCTCATCTCCGCGAAAAAAGCCACCCTCGATACCACCCCCACTGACCAGTTCACCGCCCGGATCGGCTTCCGGAGCCCCCGCAAGCGTCAAGTGGACCATCGCAGCGGGCAAAACGATGTTTCCCTGGGCCAGGGGACCATCAGTGCCAACTGGCGCCTATACGCCGCCACCGTTGCTTTCCCGGGACCAGGTACAAGTGCAGGTCGTGGCCACCTCGACGCAGTGATCCGGCGGTGACGGCGACCTACCCGCTCACCGTCACCCCAGGATTCGTCCAGGTGCTCACCCCGGAGACCGCCAGCGTGGCGCCTGGCGGCACGGTTCAGGTCAGGGGAGAGATCGCCGAAGTCAACTCCGGGTCGATCCGCTGGTCGCTGTCTACCACCCCGGCGGGTGAGCATCGTGATCCTGGCGACGCTTACGGCAGCGTGGGGGAAACCCGCTGCTACCACTCCAACCGTTCCTACACCTACTGCACCGCGACGTACACCGCCCCGCGGGGCTTGCCTCCCGGCAGCCCGTCCGTCTTTCTGGTGGGGCAGGCGGCGGGAAATCCTCACTCCGCGGCGGCCCTGCATATTCTGCTCAACGGGGCTGGATTCAACAGCTCCGGGCCTGCAAAACCAGGCCGTACAGACCGGCTACGTGCAAATGGGCTCGTCCGGGGGCAATGCCAACGATTACGACTCCAGAAAGAGACGGCGGCGGCAAGGAGTACGTAAACGACTGTTGCGGGGGAACGCTGGGCGCGCTGGTTACGGACCGGAACGGCAATCCCTACATCCTGAGCAACAACCATGTGCTGGCCGAATCAGACCAGGCGCGCGCCGGGGACACGGTCGTGCAACCCGCCCTGGTCGATTTGAACTGCAACCCGCAGGCCGGCCGCACGTGTGGGGTCGTTGCGCTACGTGGTGCCGCTGCAGAGCACGCAGACCAACGTGGATGCAGCACTGGCGGCGGCGACGCCCGCAGTCGACGGAACCGGGGCCATCCTGCAGTTGGGGCCGTCGGTCAATGGCGTGCTGACCGCCGCAGCCCCTGCGGCCGGCGAAGGCGAGGCTCTCACCGCCGGCCTGCTGAACCAGCTGCGCGTGGTCAAGAGCGGGCGCACGACGGGGCTGACCTGTTCGACCGTCAACACCGTCGACCTGAGCGTGCAGGTGGATTACTACTACGATTGCGCCGAGACCCAGCCCTACTACACCAAGACCTATGTGAACCAGATCGGCATGCCCGGGGCCAGCTTCGCGGATAGCGGAGACTCCGGCGCCCTGGTGCTCGACGCCGCCAACGCCCAGCCGGTGGGCCTGTTTTTTGCCAGCGGCGCCGACGACAGCAATCACGGGTTCAGCGTCGCCAACCCCATTCAGGATGTGCTGAGCGAGTTGGGCCAGAAGAGCCAGGCCGAGGGGCAGGAATTCCAGATCGCGGGCGGGGCTCCTCATCCCATTACCTGCTCCAACTACGATGAGCACACGCCGCCGGTCGACTCGCCAGCGTGAGCTCATCGCAGATGGCGGCCGCGAAGTCCGCGGCAGAATCAGCGACCGCCCAGCTGATGAGGCCGGACAACGGAATCCTGGGCACCGCTCCGGGCAAGAGCCTGGACAGCCCCGGCGAAGCGGCGGTGATTGTCTACGTGGACAAGAACAAACCGGGGATCGCGGTTCCGAAAGTCGTCAATGGCGTGCGCACGCTGGTGATCCCCACCGACGCTGGCAGCCTTGAACGCGCGCACCGCGCCCACAACACTGTCCCAGGTGGAAGGCATTCATTTGCCTGCCGATGTTCTGCGCGACGCTGCCTCGGTGCAACGGCAATTTGCGCCGCAGTTGATGGCAGACCCGGCATTCTTTGGCGTAGGTGTGACCCAAAGCTACGACAATCCGGCTGAAGCAGCGCTGCTGGTGCTGGTGGATCTTGACCAAGACTCCGCGGTCCATGCCCGACGTGGCCGGCGGATTGCGGATACGCTATATGCGCATCAACCGCCTGCACGTCACGCGATCGAAACTCGCCCCGGTGCACCAGGCGCCTCGTTGTGTCCCTCCCGCCGGCATCTGACGAATCCTTCATTCCGACCAGCCTTTTCGTGACGAGTCCCTCGAGCAGATCATCTCAAAATCGAGTCCCGAAAGGGACGGCTGACTTCAGCCCAGGACGCGGTCCTGGGTTGGCTGGCGCCTCTTGAAAAGTCCCGCAGAGCCCGCCCCGAGCGTGTCGAACGGGGACCACTGAAAAGTCCTCACTGCATGATCCTGGGCTCGTGTAGCTTCCAGCCGTCCCTGCGGGAATCATATTGAGCCTCTAACTGTCCAAAACCATGCTCTAAACACTCTGTTCGGCCGCCGCCGGAGCCGGCAACGGAGGGGTACCAATCCCGTTCTCAGGGAAAAAGAGCATGAACACGGTCCCGGACTGCCTGCCATCTCCCGCACCAGCCGCCCGGCTGACCACCCGCACCCTGGCATTGTGCTTGAGGAGAATTTCGCCGCTCACCCAAAGACCAAGCCCGGTTCCGGTCGATTCCTTGGTGGTAAAGAAGGGCTCGAAAGATCCGCTGACGCGTGGCCTGCCGTCATGCCGCAGCCGTTGTCCGCAACGAACAGGCGAAAACCGGGGGTCCCATCCACCCACGAACGGGAACGTCGTAGAGACAGCGACAAACGACCGCCCAGCGACATGGCGTCGATAGCGTTGCCGATCAGGTTGGCGAAGACCTGGCGCAGCTCCCCGGAAAAGCAGTAAAGTTCGACATCCCGCCCGATCTTGCGAGAAACCTCGATCTGCAGCGCCATCAACCGCCCCATATACAGGGTCAGAACCGACTCCAGCAACTCCGCCATATTGGCGACCACCGGGCAGGGTCGATTGACGATAAAAGCGCAGGGTCTGCTGGGTCATCTCGGCAACACGGGAAATTTCCTGCTGCGCCAGGTCGGCGTAGCCGGTCGCCTCCCGATCGAGCGAAGGCTGGTGCCGCAGCAGGTAGAGAAGATTGGTGACCGCCTCCAGGGGATTGTTGATTTCGTGAGCAATGGAAGCCGCCAGACGCCCGGCCGCCGCCAGCTTTTCCGTCTTCCGCAATGCTTCTTCAGCCCGCTTGCGTTCCGTCGCTTCAACGACGATCGCTCCCACCCAGCGGACAGCCTCGGACGTCGCCTTGACCGGGTACACATTGATGAGCCAATTCCGCACTTGCGTATCGTCACCCGGCAGGGTGGTATTCAGCTCGAATTGGACTGACCGGCTGCCCGGTCTCAAAGACACTCTGGACCTGCCGCTGCAACACGTCTGCCGCCGTGTCCGGCAGCATTTCGGCAATCGAGCGCCCCAGGTGCCTGCCGATCGGCATCTGGGTCATCTCGGCCAGAAACTGGTTGACGCGCACATAGCGGAGCTTGCGATCGAAGAAAGCGAAATCCAATCGGTGCGTTTTCCAGCATGGAGTCGAGCAGTGCCAGGGTGTCGCTGAGCCCGGCTCTCTGCTCCTCGATCGAAGTCACCATGAGATTGAAAGCCCGGGTCAGATCCGCGGACTTCGTTGTTCGAGGTCACTTCCAGCGGAAATCCTTCTTTGGTTTCAGGATCACGAATCAACTTGCGGGTCGCCGCAAGCAAGGTGCGAAGCGGACGGGTGATGGACCGGGCAAGCGTGCCGGCGATCATCGCCGTGCCCAGAGCCCCCAGGCCGGCGAAGATGATGGTGATGCGGATGAGCGAATAAATCTCCTGCCATGCCGCGCTCGCGTCTTCGTAGACCCACGCAAATCCGCTGAGTTGTCCACCCACGTGGATCGCCTGGACCGCTTCCCGGGCTCCACCCGGCACCCGAAAAATCACCGCCTCGGGGGTGTCCTCCAGATGCTTCTTTTCCAGGCGAGTCAGCAGATCTTTGCCGTTCATCTCCGGATCGCTGCTGGCGATCACCCGGCCGTTGATATCTGTAACCATGGCTGCACGAATGACGGGGGAGTTGACCATAGCGCGCAGAATCGGCACCAGGTATCCAGTCTGGCCCTGGGCCAGCGAATCCTGACTCTGCAGCACCAGCAGATTCACCTCGGATTCCAGCCGCAGGCGAGCCCGTTCATGAATTTCCGATGCCTGTTCGCGCACCAGCAAGGTGGCGAAGACAATCACCAGCAAGCCTTCGAAAAGGATGAGACCGGAGATGAGCTGACCCCGAATTGAACGAGGTTTTAGCCAACTCATTGGGCGGCCCTCCTTCCCTTCACCCTTGCTTTAGCCAACCTTCACCGGGGCCTTGACCGGCGCAGCTTGGCTTCAATATCCTGTGCGATCTGGCGGCCATGGAAACGGCCATTCTCGATGAAAATTTCATTGGTTCGCATGCCTGCAACGATCACTCCAGCGAGGTAGAGACCGGGGATATTGCTTTCCAGCGATTGCGGATCACAGGCCGGGCAGCGGTCCTGCCCTTCCATGCGCACACCAAGAGCAGTCAGAAAATCAAAGTCGGGATGGTACCCCGTCAAGGCAAACACGTAGTCGTTATCGATGGTAACGGTACCTTGGGGCGTAAGCAAGTCAACCGAGTCTTCCCCGATGCTCACGACCGAACTCGAAAAATGGGCGGTGACTTCGCCGTTCTTGATGCGATTGTTGATATCCGGAAGAATCCAGTACTTGACGTGATGGTGCATCTTCTCGCCGCGGTGAACCAGGGTCACATGGGCACCGTGGCGCCACAGGTCGAGGGCGGCAATGGCGGCCGAGTTCTTGCCTCCGACCACCAGCACGTTCTGATCGTAGTAGGGGTGGGGGTCGTGGTAATAGTGCAACACCTTGGGCAGCTCTTCCCCGGGGACTTCGAGGTAGTTGGGCAAGTCGTAGTAACCCGTAGCCAGAATGACCTTGCGAGCCCCGTAGGACCGGTGCCGGGAAAACCGGTCGACCGTGGTAATAGTGAAATCTCCGTCCTCGCCGGTAATGCCGCTTACTGTCTGATATTGACGAAACTCCAGCTGATAATGCTCCGCGACCTTGCGGTAGTACTCCAGCGCCTCGTTGCGGCTCGGCTTCTGGTTGGGGCTGGAAAAGGGCATATCGCCAATTTCCAGCAGCTCAGGAGTAGTAAAAAACGTCATGTTCGACGGGTAGTGAAAGAGGGAGTTGCACAGGCACCCCTTGTCCACCAGAACCGTGTTCAGGCCGACCCGCTGGGCCTCGATGGCGCAGGCAAGACCGGTTGGACCCGGCCCCTACCACCAGCACGTCAAAACTTTCCTTCAGACGCCACGGCTCGGCTCCATCTCTATAGCTTAGACGATGAGCCTGCGCCATAGCGTCCGCAGGAATTCCACCGTCGTTCACAGCAGACAACGACTGAAATCGCTATAATCGAACGTTCTACCCAAGGGTATATTAGGAGCCCCATTCCTATGTCTGATCTCCGCAAAGAAAAAGACTCGCTTGGTTTTGTCGAGGTGCCCGCGAAGGCTTACTACGGCGCGCAAACAGCGCGCGCCATGGACAATTTTCCCATCTCCGGAATGCGTGCTCATCCCCAGCTCATACGCGCCCTGGGCATGGTCAAGCGTGCCGCCGCGGAGGCCAACAAGGAACTCGGCCTGGTGGACGGGAAGCGTGCCGACGCCATCATTCAAGCGGCCCAGGAAGTGATCGACGGCAAGTGGAACGGCGAGTTCGTGGTCGATGTGTTCCAGGCCGGAGCGGGCGTCAGCCTGCACATGAACACCAATGAGGTCATCGCCAACCGAGCCAACGAAATCCTGGGAGGCAAACTGGGCGAGTACGCCCACCTACACCCCAATGATCACGTGAACTACGGGCAATCGACCAACGATGTCTTTCCCACGCCATGCGCCTGGCCACGCTGCTGGCGCTCGACACGTTCTACCCCGTGCTGGACACGCTGACTGCGACCTTCGCGGAAAAAGCGCAGGCCTTTCACCACATCATGAAGTCCGGCCGCACCCACATGCAGGACGCGGTTCCCATGCGCCTGGGACAGGAATTTGCCGCCTATGGCCTGGCGGTGGAGAAGGGACAGCAGTTCCTGAAGCTGGCTTCCGCCACGCTACGCGAACTGGGCCTGGGCGGCAGTGCGGTCGGCACCGGCATCAATACCCATCCCGACTACCGGGTGAAGGCCGTTGCCCACCTGGCGGCCATTTCCGGGCAGAAGCTCGTGCCGGCCCAGGACATGCGTTGGGCGATGCAATCCAACGCCTGCATGGCCGATGTGAGCTCCGCGTTGCGCGGCATTGCGCTGGAAACCATCCGCATTTCGAATGACATCCGCCTGCTGAGCTTCGGGTCCGAATACGGGTTTTGCGGAGATTTATCTACCCAGCCTGCAGCCTGGTTCCTCCATCATGCCGGGCAAGATCAATCCCGGTCATCCCGGAGCTGGCGGCCATGGTCAGCTTCCAGGTGATCGGCAACGATACGGCCGTGGCCTATGCCGTCCAGGCCGGGCAACTGGAGCTGAACGTGATGATGCCGACCATGGCGTACAACGTGTTGCAGAGTATTACCATCCTGGGCAACATGCTGCGCCAGTTCGACGAGTAGTGCGTACGCGGCATCACCGCCAATGAGCAGCGCTGCCAGATGTACGCGCAAAGCACGGTGTCGTTGGCCACCGCGCTCAATCCCTACATCGGCTACGCCAAGGCCGCGGACATTGTGAAGGAGTCGGTCGCCACCGGCAAATCGATCATTGACATTGCCCGCGAGCGGAAGCAACTGACCGAAGAAGAGATTGCCGAGATCCTGGACCCGGTCAGGATGACCGAGCCGCAATATCCCCTGGAAGCGGCCAAAGAACGAGACAAAGCCGTCACCGCGTAACGCATTTAGAGTGTTGTCTTTGACATTACTTGTTCGAAGATCGTGTTGAGATCGACTTTAATCAAGCTCCCGGGGACAGTGAGGACAGCTCTTTCCGTCCAGGCGCCGTCGATCCAAACATGTCCGGTCCGGTTCAACGGATCAACGATCCAGAGCGTGCGGACGCCCATGCGTATGTAATCGTTGCCGCGCTGGGTCATCTCAGCATAGGTGTCATCCGGCGAAAGAATCTCGATGGTCAATATCGGCGGTTCGACAAGCACTGGCGGGGGTGGCCCGTTCGAAACCAGGCACACATCCGGGATGCGTATGCGTGTCGGTGACACTTGCACTCGCAGCTCCGTGGCTACGATCACATTCCACTCACGCTCATGGTTGTAAAACCACGCGCCCAGCAGCGCTTGAATCCGCGCGTGCTCCCATTTGCCCGCGTTGCGCTCCAGCAGCTCTCCGTCGACGTATTCCCGGTCTGGCCGGTACGTAGTCCGAAGGTATTCGCTGATCGACACGTGAAGGGATGTGGCCATGCGGGGTCGCCTCCCCTGGCTTCAATTTTATGACAGGGTGCGGGCCGCCCCGTAGGGCAAACTTTCGATGCTTTGCCGGCTGGCAACCCTACTGGCGCCCGAATCGAAACACAAGGCCGCTGGTAAAGCCCAGGTTCTTTACCTGCGCCGTACTGCCAAAGGTCGACAACCAATACCCCGGCTGGATACGAAACGCCAGCCCCGGGCCCAGGTTGTAGTCGATCGGCACACCCGCCGCAACGCTGACGCTGATACCGCTACTCCAAAGTCCAACCAGCTGACCGGGAAACGCCGCGCTATTGGCATCGAAGTTCCCCTTGGCCGCTCCGACCAGAATCTGTCCCCCAATGCCCCAATGCTCCCGGCGCACCAAGCGATACTGCGGCCCCGCCATGAAGGTGTACTGGCTTATGCTGGGCTTGAAAATGTTGTAGAGATTGGGCGTGATAAAAGCGGTTCCGTAATAGCCACGCAGATCGCCGGTGATCCCCAACCGTCCCCAGAGATAATCCGTCACGCCCCCATTCCATGCCGATTCGTTGATGTGCTGCAGCGAAGCGCCGGGACGAAAGCGGGTGTAGCCACCGCCTCCATAGACTTCGAACTTGTGGCTATAGGTATCCTGGACCACGCGTTGCGTTCGCTGCTGCGCGGCGTGCGCGGATTCGCGCCTGGGCCTCCTGGGCCAGGCGAACCTGATTTTGCTGCGGATTCTCCGGTTCGCTCTGAACCTGAGGGGGCGCGGCGGCTTGGGGTGACGCTGAGTCTGAGCCGGTGCTGGAGCTGCGGAATCACTGGCGGGGGGATTCTGCGCTAGGAGCCCTGGTACCGCGAGAAGAATCAAAAAAAGAAGCGGATACACTTGGCATCCAAAACGCTTGCTATGATGCATGAACCTGAAAGCCTCCACTGCCTGCCGCCGTCTGGCGAAAAATACGGTTTGATGTCCTGGTTAGTATTAGAGCATTTCTGCGCTTGCTATATCCTGCTCCAGGGCGGAGAGTGCAGCTTTTCTTGCTTCCACGCGGCAGAGCCACAATTCACCCGCTGGACTGGGCGGAAAAGAGGGCGAACTGAATGAAATTCCTGATTGGGCTGGTGATCGGCCTGCTGATTGTCCCAATTGGCATCTGGCCTACCTCCACCTCGGCAGTTCCCCGGTGGCCACCAGCGATGCACCTCTCCCTTTCGAGGCGGATTGTCCATCTTCCGCTGCACGCGCGCATCGATCGTGAGCTGATCAAGACGCCCCCCGTCGAAGCCAGCCCCACCAACCTGGAGATCGGCGCCCACATCTACCGTCAGCAATGTGCCGCCTGCCACGGTCTCTACGGGCGTCCTGCCAGCTTCGCCAAGGGCATGTTTCCTGAGGCGCCTCAGCTTTGGGAACCGCACCGCAACGGAGTCGTCGGCGTCAGCGACGATCCCCCGGGCGAAACCTATTGGAAGGTCGCCAACGGTATCCGCCTATCCGGCATGCCCGCTTTCAGCAAGGTGCTCAACCAGACCGAGATGTGGCAAGTGTCGCAGCTGCTGGCGAACGCAGATAAACCCCTACCTGAGGGCGTCTTGACGCTGTTGAAACAGCCAATCGATCTTGACCCCGCAGCCCCGCAGTAGTGACCTACACCCTCTACTTGAGCGTGTAGGTAACCCCCGCAGTGAACTGGAAGGAGTTCTTCTTGCTGCCGCTCGCTGGATCGTTCAGGAAGTCGTCCATCGACCCCACGCTAAAGCCGAGACGCTTGTACACCGGGAACAAGAGACCCGCCGTAGCCACCGCCGAATAGGCGTTCGTGTTGTTGAAGGCAGGGGTGATCACTGCCCTCTGGTTGAAGACCAGCCCATGCGGCAACTTCTACATGTACGTGTCGCCAAAGTCGGCCCCGATCAGGTTCTTGCTCGGGGTAAGCGGAGGAATCGGCACCACGTTGGGGGTTATGAAATATTGCTGTCTCTCGTAGTGAATATCGAACTTGAGATCCAGTTCCTGCTTCGGAGTCTTGACGAACGTGTACCCGGCCCCGCCGCCATAGAGTTGCTGGATCTCAGGCCTTGCGAATAGTTGTGGTCGAACGAAGCGTCCACCAGGAAGTAAAAGCGCGGCGAGAAATACCAATCATGCTCGACGTCTCCGTGAATGATGTTGGTCTTGAAGGTCGAAGTGCCGGGCTGGGTAACCGTCCCGTAGGCCCCAGTAAAGTCAACCAGCGTGCGGTTGCGCGGATCGAGCCAATCCACCGTGGGAATGGTGCGGACCAGCGCTACCGCACCAGTAAAACCGCGGCTGTTCTGCGTGGCCTGGACCACCGTAGCTCCGGCGGTGATCCCCCCGTCCACCCGGAGAAAAAGCCTGGATTTCTGCGCAGCTCTTTGCCGTACGTAGCCTCGTCGATCATGTAGTGCGCATTCTTGACCGGGATGTCTTTCGACTTGCACCCGCGGCGGAAGTCACCTTGACCGGGTTATCCTGGACCTGGACGTTGCCCTGGGCAATATCGGCATCCGCCGTCTTGCGGGTGACATGCTGACCCTCCTGAATCACGGCAAACTGCTGCGAGGTGTGAATGGACTTGATCTTGTCCCAGGTCACTGTCACATCTCCGGCAATGTCGCTGTGAAACATAACGCTGCCGGCGACCTCGCGCAGCAGCTTGCCGGTCAACTGATCACCATTGGTGAAGATGATGACATCGGGCGCGGCGGGAGGCGCGGCGGCATTCTGTGCATGCAGTGGTGCAACGAAAGCCAGCCCCAGGCCGGCTGACACGATAAAGGGGGAGGAGGCTAGCAGGAGTCGCGAAAAAATACGGCTGGCAATGTGAAATCGGGACATAGAGAATGAACCTTCTCGAGGGAATAGTCAGTACGCACAACAAACAGCTTCGTCTGTCGTATTAATGGATTGGCCCGCGATCCTGACACAACTATCGTAAAACTTTCGATGCGAACATGCCGTAGGAGACGCGCAACCGTCCAGAGTTCACAAAGCTCTTCAACTGATTGTGATAGGGTGCAACCGAGCCTGGTAAAGCCATGCCCGGGCGGCTGCTCCAGTTTGCAGGCCGGCAGAGGGGACTCGGCCGCCGAATCGGACAAAGAATCGGACAAGCGATCGGACAACAGATCGTTCGGCGCCAGCCTCTTGCACTCTAACACTGGATTGTAGGCCGCCATACCCGTAAAATACGTATGTGGCGATTACCAGGACACAAGCTCTCGACTATTTTCGCTCCGACGACCTTATCGGTCTGGGCATGGAAGCCGATGCGCTTCGGCGCAAGCTGCATCCCGAGGGCGTAGTGACCTACATCATTGACCGCAACATCAACTATACAAATTTTTGCACCGAGTATTGCAGCTTTTGCGCCTTTTATCGGCCGCTCAAGGGCAAGCTCGCCACCGAAGGTTACATTCTCGACTTCGAAACGATTTACCAAAAAATCGCAGAGACCGTGGAAATGGGCGGCACCGGCGTGCTGATGCAGGGCGGCCTGCACCCCGACCTCAAGATCGAATGGTTTGAACGTCTGCTCAACGGTATCAAGGAAGCGCTTTCCGCAGATTTGGCTGCATTGTTTCTCCGCGTCGGAAATTCTGGCCATCGCCGAGTACAGCAATCTCTCGGTGCGCGATACCATCGCACGGCTGCGAGATGCGGGCCTGGCCTCGATTCCCGGCGGCGGCGCTGAAATCCTGGACGACGAAGTACGCCATCGCATCGCGCGGCTCAAGTGCTCCACCCAGGACTGGGTCGACGTACATCGCACCGCTCATGAGCTCGGCATGCGCACCACGGCCACCATGATGTTCGGCGTCGGCGAAAGCTTCGAGCAGCGCATCAATCACTTTGAACAGGTGCGGCGCCTGCAGGAAGAAACCGGTGGTTTCACCGCTTTCATCCCCTGGAGTTTTCAGCCCACCAACACTGCCCTCGGCGGCCGAAAGTGGGACGAAGCCACCTCGGTCGAGTATCTGAAAGTACTGGCCATCTCGCGGCTCTACCTCGACAACGTCGAGAATGTGCAGTCGAGCTGGGTGACGCAGGGACTGAAGGTGCTGCAGCTTGGTCTGCGCTTCGGCGGCAACGATGTGGGTTCGGTGATGCTCGAAGAAAATGTGGTCAAGGCGGCCGGCACCTCCAACTGCACGACAGAAGAGGAGCTGCGCCACGTGATCCGCGGCGCCGGCTTTCGGCCCGTGCAGCGGGACACACTCTACACCACCTATTTTCCTCAATTGAATGTATCGCCGGAGGAGCAGCACCACTGCTGGCAGATCATTTGGCGGATACAGGAAGCAATTTTCGGTGGAATTGCCCCGCTCTGCCGCTGCGCATGGCAACTGCGCCGCGAATGGGTTCGTGCCTGCGCCTATCCGCAGCACGGCCTCGCAGCACTATTTCAGGACCCACTACGCCGATCAAGACCTTCGAGCACTTATATCGCTGGAACTCGTTTGACACCGCCCTGCTGATTCCCTACTTCCTGGTGATGATGATTCTTGCCTTTTACGGCATCCATCGCTACCAGCTGGTCTACCGCTACTACAAGAACCGGAAGAATGCGGTGCGAGAGCCGGAATCGCATTTCGCAGAGCTTCCTAGCATCACCCTGCAGCTCCCCATCTTCAACGAGCAGTTCGTCGTCGATCGGCTGATCCAGGCCTGTTGCAATCTGGATTATCCCGCCGACAAGCTGGAGATCCAGGTACTGGACGACTCCACCGACGACACGGTGGAAGTCGCCCAGAGCGGCCGTGGAGCTCTATCAATCCCTCGGCCACACGATCGTCTACATCCACGGGTCAATCGCCACGGCTTCAAAGCGGGCGCTCTGGATGAGGGATTGCGCGTGGCCACCGGCGAATTCGTCGCCATCTTCGATGCCGATTTTGTACCGCCGAGAGAATGGCTGATGCAGGTCGTGCATCACTTTGCCAATCCCAAAATCGGCATGGTGCAAACCCGCTGGACCCATCTCAACCGCGACTACAGCTTTCTTACCCAGGTGGAAGCCATCCTGCTCGATGGCCACTTTATTCTCGAGCACGGCGGACGATCGCGCACCCACGCCTTCTTCAATTTCAACGGGACTGCCGGCATGTGGCGCCGGTACGGCGATCGATGGATCGGGAGGATGGCAGCACGACACCCTGACCGAAGATACCGACCTTAGTTATCGGGCGCAGCTGAAAGGCTGGAAATTTCTTTATCTGCAAGACGTCGAGTGCCCTGCCGAGTTGCCCATTGAGATGACCGCCTTCAAGACCCAGCAGGCGCGCTGGGCCAAGGGTCTGATTCAGACCTCAAAGAAGATCCTGCCCATGATGTTCCGCAGCGATGCAGCCGTTCCATGTAAAGCTGGAGGCGTTTTATCACCTGACGGCAAACTATCAGTTATCCGTTGATGATCGTGCTTTCCACGCTGTTGATGCCGGCCATGATCATCCGCTTCTATCAGGGATGGTTTCAAATGCTGCTGATCGACGTTCCGCTGTTCATGGCGTCCACGTTTTCCATCTCCTCGTTCTACCTGGTTTCGCAAAGAGAGCTGTTTCCCGGCAAGTGGTACAGAACGTTTTTGTATCTTCCCTTTCTCATGGCTCTGGGCATCGGGTTGACGGTGACCAATACCAGGGCGGTGATGGAGGCGCTCTTTGGCATCAAGACCGCCTTCAAGCGCACCCCGAAGTACCGCATAGAAAAGCGCGGCCAGGTCCCGCAGGCCAGCAAGTATCGCAAGCGCCTCGGCATCGTGCCCTGGATTGAGCTTCTGATCGGCAGCTATTTTGCACTGACCATCTGGTACGCAATCGTCAATGAGAACTATTTCACCGTGCCCTTCCTGCTGCTCTTTGTGCTGGGCTACTGGTACACCGGCCTGATGTCACTGCTGGAAGGCAGGTTCGAGCGCTTTCGCATCGGCAGCGCCAATGCCGATGAATCCTCACCCAAGCCCTTTCCCGTCGGCGTGTAGCGGGTTCGCAATGGGTGTAGACCGAAGAGGCCAACGTTTACGTGGTTTTCTCTCAAAGAAAACCACACCTCGCTGCTCTTACCAGACCACAGTAACTGAAGCGTTCGAGCAGAGGGAAAGACAAATTTCGTCTTTCCCTCGTGCGTCGCAGCGTTCTTTTCGTCAACTTTTTCCGCAACCTGTGAAGCCCGTACCCTTCAAAACCGAGGTACAGCAGCAGAATAGTGAACCAAAGCCAGGGATTCAAGCCTTCCGCCGACTGGAAACAGGCTATCGCTAGCCGCGCTTACCAGCGAAAGCCGAAGGTTACGGGAAACATGCCCACCGTGCCGGTCCCGAATGCGCTCGGCGAGTTTGCAGGCGAGTCCACCCAGACGTAGCGAGCCTCGGCATAAAACTTCGCCTTGCCATCCGCGTTGGGTTTGAAGGTAACCCCGGTGCCGAAGTTCACCCCGCCCTGGTTGCTCGAGAAATGGCTAAGAACGTTACGTTGCCGTACGACGGAAAGCAGCCATAGAAGTAACCGCAGAGTCACCTTCAAATACCGATTCGGTAAAGCTCGTGAGCTTTCGATAGAAGCCACCACCGCCAGTGACGTAACCACCAATGTGTCCGCTGGTCTTGTAGTAGATAATCGGATCCAGGGTCAGCGACCACACGTGAACATTTCCATTCGGCTCGCCTACACTCGTCAACGTGTTCTGCGGAATATTGTCGCGATTGAAAGTGTATTCGGCCAAGCACACCGAATCTGTCACCGAACATCCAACCGCCGCCAAGGTTGATGCTATAGCCGACATTTGCCAGGTTTTGGTGTTGCCGGTCGGTACGTTGAATCCCCCTCCCGCTTCGATCGCCAGGTGGTCGGTCCACGAACTGCTGCGATGGGCACTGTAGCCCTGCCTGTTATAGCCGCCCTGGTTTGGGTACTGATCCTGTACCGCGGCATCAAAATCCGCGTGCGTCTGCGCACTGGAACTTACTTGTGCGAAGCCGGAGGGAGCCAGCAAGCAAGCGGCGAGAGCAGCAGAGATCACCGCAAACCGGCCCGTGGACCGAGCAAGGGACCCGTGAAACAACGACATCGTGTAATCACCCGTGGACGATAGATTGGAGCGTTCCAGCAAGGAACCCTCTACTACTAACCCTAATGTGACGTATTTGACTCGCATAAGGGTTGCAATCGGGTAACCGCGTGACCATCGTACTGTGACTCTTCGTCACCGGCGAAACCAGCCGGAGTTGCTGACTCGACGGAATGGAAGGCTTTGAAAGCAGATGGAAATTTGTTCTGTTCCTCGTGGGGTTTCGCGCCCATTGCAAGGCCAACAAAAAGGGTGCCCCGCGTCTCGATTTTGAGACGTGGGGCACCCGGAATACCACAAGCGCACCGTGCTTTAGTGGATGTCGAACTGCTCCGGATGCAGCGTCGGATCGCTTTTGACGATGATCGTCTTGCCGCTCATCTCCTCCAGTTCGTTGAGCCACCGGGCGTTGCCCAGCTTCAGCGTTTTGACCACTTCCGGATGAACCCGCAGCAGCACATCCTGACGCTCCAGATGCAGCTGCATCTTGCGCATCTCGATGTAGATCTCGTTGCACACCGTGGTCGGGCTCTTGACCATACCGGTGCCGGCACAGATAGAGCACTGGATGCTCAAGGTCCGCTCCAGCGACTGCTTCACTCGTTTGCGGGTAATCGCCACCAGTCCAAAATCGTTGAACTGCAGCACCTTCGAGGGAGCGCGATCCGACTTGAGCTCCTCTTCGAGCGCCTGCATCACCTTGTTCCGGTTCTTGCGCTCGTCCATGTCGATGAAGTCGATCACGATGATGCCACCCAGATCGCGCAGACGAATCTGGCGCACAATCTCCGGGATCGCATCGAGATTGGTCTTGAGAATCGTGTCCTCCAGACGCGCCGTCTTGCCGACATACTTGCCGGTGTTGATGTCGATGGCCACCAGGGCCTCGGTCTGATTGATGACAATCGATCCGCCAGACTTGAGCCACACCTTGGACTTGAGTGCCTTGGTGATTTCCTCCTGAATGCCGAACTGTTCGAACAGCGGCGTCTCCTTGGTGTACAGCTTGACGCGCCGCACCAGCGACGGCTGAAAACGGTTCAGGAAGCGAACGATGCGCTCGTACTCCACCTCGGTATCGACCCAGATCGTCGAGAAGTTGTCGCTCACCTGGTCGCGCAGAATGCGCTCCACCAGGTTCAAATCGTGATAAATAAGTGCCGGCGCCTTGCCTGTATCCGAGCGCTGTTTAATCTCCGTCCACAGGCTGATCAGAAAGCGAATATCCGCGCGCAGATCGTCTTCGCTCGCACCATCCGCCGCAGTGCGGACGATAAAGCCACCACTCGCCGATTCCTTTCTCGCTGATCAGAATGCGCTTCAGACGCTGCCGCTCCTCGTCCGAAGAGATCTTCCGCGACACGCCGACATGATTCACCGTCGGCATGAACACCAGGAAGCGGCCCGGGAGCGCGATGTGACTGGTGATGCGCGCACCCTTCTTGGCAATCGGCTCCTTGGCAATCTGCACCAGGATTTCCTGCCCCTGCTTCAACAACTCGCTGATGATCGGCAGAGTCGCTGGTCTGGGCATTCTGCCGGCGTCCATTGTGGCGGCGGCGGCCATCGTTGCGCTGCCCTCGCCCCCGCGACGCTGATCGTCGCGTGGCCGGCGAGCCGGCTGCCCGGCCACAGCAGCTACCTGTCCTTCTTCCGCTTCCGATTCGCTCTACCCCAGCGTCAACGGTCTTCCAGCTCATCTTCTTCCTCCTCGTCCTCGATCGTGAGGCCGGAAGCGTCCCCATCCGTGCGCTGGTCGATATGCGCGTCGCGCACCATATCGCCGATCGCGCTGCCTACCGAGACTTCCTGGTCGAGTGTCTCCTCTTCCAGGTCCTGCAGGTCGTGGTCTTCGCTTTCGACGTAGAGAGGGGTAAAGTCGTACTCCTCTTCGTCGGTCACCTCTTCCTCTTCCACCAGCCCGGTTTCCGGGCCTCCAGGGTCGAAGTCTTCCAGTCCTCCTCAAGATCCTCGAAATCCGTTTCCGGCTCCGCCACGCCGGTGCTGGCTGCGGCGCGAACGCCGAAGTGTCGTTACCACTGGCTTCGGGGCGCAGATCGACTGGTTCCTCGAAGGTTGCTTCTGCTTCAGGAGCCATTCCTCCTCTTCGGTCAGGGTGGAGGACGGGGAGGCAAAACGAAATTCGCTGGGCGCGGAAGGATCGACACGATACGAAGCGGAAGCTTCGTCCGGTTCAAACTCAACCGGCGCCGCCATCGGCTCCTCCGCCATGCTGGCCAGGACTTCGTTCCACAACTCGCAACCGCTTCGGCGCCGCTTCGACCTCAGGTGCCGCCGGCTCCGGGGCAGCCAGCTCTTCCGCCGGCGCGGTCTCGGCCAAGGCCGCGGCCGGTTCCGGCTCTGCCAGATCCGTATGAGGCGTCAGGTTCTCGTGCGCGACCGCATCTTCCCAAACCGCGGGTACTACGCCGTAAGGCTCGACGTCACTGCCGGTATAAGTCTCTTCCTGCACCATCGGCTCGGCCGCCGAAGCCGAGGCACTCGTCTCCTCTGGAGCGCCCCTCGATAACGGGAGATGGACTCGCCGGGAAGCAGACCGTCGCCGTTCCACTCAATCGGCGTCTCAATCAACGTAGAGGGTTTTGCAAAATCCCGACGTTGGCCGGCTGCGAGCCGCCGATCTCCGGCTGCGGCGTACCGTCCGGCGCCTTCGCGCGCTCTGACCGCCGTACTTCGAAAGCGACTCCCCGGGCAGAGAGAATGCGACGGCGCGGCCGCTGCGCCTCATAGGATCTGTTTCCACCGGAACCGCAGGCTCCGAGGGCTCGTCGAACCGGGCGGCCTCTGGGCGGCTCTCCTGGGCTGCCTGTTCCTGGCTGCCCTGCTGTCCCCCCTGGCCCTGGCCGAAAACCCTTACGACGGCCACGACGGCCCCGCCAGCGCCGGGTTCCATCCTCAAACTCTCCCGCGGGCGCCTTGACCCTCAGCAGCGGGAGTCCCCCTCCATTGCTACGGGGGCGCCGTTGCCTTCCGCTGCCACCTGAGGGGGCCGCTGCGGACGTTGATCCCGTCGTTGGGCATTCCGACTGTGCCGGCGTTCGCGGATTGCGCGATTCCTGTTGCCGCGGTTCCTTTTGACGAGGTTCCTGTTGACGCGGCTCGCCACCCTCTTCCGCCCGGCCGCTGGTTGGAATGCGCTCGAAGTCAGAGGAGTCTTCCTGCTCCTCCATGAAGTCGGTGACGTAGAGAAACGCGTCGCGCTCCAGTCCCAGGTCGACGAAAGCCGACTGCATCCCGGGAAGCACCCGGGTGACCCGGCCCTTGTAAATGGATCCGGCGAGAGTGTATTCGTTCTCCCGCTCGTAATAAACCTCTGTGAGTTGATCGTCCTCGAGGATGGCCAGACGCGTTTCATGGGGCGTGCTGGAAATACAAATTTCTTTTGACATGCTGCCTCTCCTATCCGCAGGTCTAACCTGGCGGACGGCCGGCGCGGCAGATCGGAGGGGAAGCTGTTATCCCACTCCCGGAATGCTGGGAAGGATTAGGTCAGACGGAGAGAAAGCCTGGGCAAAGGCGCGTGATCCTCGGGGTGGAATCCAGCGAAATTCTTTGTGCGGAGAAACCGGCATCCAGCGATGACCGGGACCGGTCGCTGTGCCTGCCTGGCGTTCCAAGGCTGTCCGGGCGCAAAGAGTCGGTGACCACTTCAGCCTTAATCTCAGGCGGGGCCGTTACCCTTCTCTGCGAGCTCATTCCTAAATCCTGCCCGGCCCCGGTGATTCACCTGGCCGGCTTATCTAAATTATTGAAAAATCTAAGTCTTCGATGACACTGCTCTAATTCACAAAACGGCTCATGCGAACGTTCATCGCAATGCCCAGAGCCAGGAAAGTGAACAATACCGAGGATCCCCCGTAACTCATTAACGGTAAAGGGATTCCCGTGACTGGCATCAGACCGATGACCATTCCGACGTTAACTGCAATCTGAAAGATGAGTACAGCGACCACGCCCATGATCAGGAACGTACCGGAAATATCCGCGGCTGTCTGAGCATTTTGAATCAAACGCGTCAATATGAGGAAGTATATCAGGAGTACAAACACGGCGCCGACGAAGCCGTGCTCCTCGCAGAAGGCGGCAAAGATGAAGTCCGTATAGGGAATGGGCAGAAAGTCGCCTTGTGTCTGCGTCCCCTTGGTCGCTCCCCGGCCCCACACGCCTCCGTCGCCCACCGCGATCAGTGACTGTTTCACCTGGTACCCGCTGCCTTTGGGATCGGTGTCCGGGTTCAGGAAGCTGGTCAGCCGCTGTTTCTGATAAGGCTTCAGGACCTTGGCCCACACCGGAACCACCAGCACCAGACCGGCCACGATCAGGATGAGCTGCCTTCTTCCACTCCAGGCCGCCCAGGAAGAGCCCGATGATCAGCACCGGGATGTAGGTGAGCGAAGTTCCCAGGTCCGGCTGTTTCAGAACCAGCAGCATCGGCAAGCCAACCAGCAGAACGCCTTGAAGATATCGCTCCAGGTAAGATCCTTGCCCGCCAGGTTGGAGAAGTATCGCGCCATGGCGACGATCAGCACCAGCTTCACCCATTCCGACGGCTGGAAGTGAATGCCGCCGGGAAGCTTGATCCAGCGCCGTCCGCCCATGCACTTTGGTTCCGACCGCCAGCACCGCCACCAGGGAGACCAGGCAGAAGCCATAGATCCAATGCACCGACTCCAGCAGCCGGTGGTAGTTGATCAGCGAGAAGACGAACATCGCGGCCAACCCGCCGAGCAGCCAGAAGATCTGCTTGGTTTCGAACCCGACAAACTTGGTGTGCAGGGTGGCGCTATAGATCTCAAAGATGCTGATCACCGAAAGCAGCAGCACCAGGCCCAGGAGCAGCCAGTCGAAATCGCGAAATGAGATAAATCGCCGCATGGTGCTTCTCCGAACTCATGGTTCTGAAGGGGCGGGGGTTCAGCCCCGCCGAATCTATAGCTGGGAAGAGCGGCTTTAGCCGCTGAGGGAAATCTATTCCCGGAGCAAAGCTCCCTCAGAGGCTAAAGCCGCTCCTCCTTTTCCTTTTAACGGACGGGCTAAAGCCCGTCCCCTTCAAGTTCGTTACTGCTGCTTGCTGCACCGGAACGTGAAATGTCCACCCTGTCTTCGGCGAATCTGACTCTTTCCACCGACGCAGTCGAGTCTTCTCCGGAATCGCCCTCCGGCTTTTCCGACCACACCGCACCCACCTCTACCTTCGAAGGCACCTTGGCTTCCTGGAGATTGTTGTCCAGGCGCCGCTGCTTATCCACAAAGGTCTCGATGATCCGCGCCGCCAGAGGTGCAGACGCCGCTGCTCCCCAGCCACCATGTTCCACCAGGACCACCACGGCGATATCCGGATTGCGGCGCGGGGTGATTCCGACAAACCAGGCGTTGGCGCGCTCAGCACCGACGCCAAGACTCTTCATTCCGGCGCTGTGGTTCACCACCTGCGCCGTGCCTGTCTTGCCGGCAAAATCAATGTTTTCCAGACGCACCGCCGGATGCCGTGCCGCCCATGTGTGGGTCAAGGGCGCCGGCCATACTGTCGGTGATGGTCTGCCAGACCGCTGTATCGATCGGCACCTGCACATCGCCACTGCCCGGATAGGAATCATTCATAGCCTGGCGATACTCGGCCGGCACCTGATCGGGTTCGACCACATGGGGACGCTTGAAGACGCCGCCCGAGGCGATCCCGGCGACTGCCCGGACCAGCTGAATCGGTGAAAGCTGCAACTGCCCCCTGTCCGATGCCGACGGAGATCACCTCGCCGGCATACCACTTCTCGTGGAAGGTCTTCATCTTCCATTCTTCGGAAGGCATGGTGCCGCTGACTTCGCCCGGCAGATCAATGCCGGTCTTCTGTCCCAATCCCACCTTGTGAGCCCAATAGGCAATCTTCTCGATGCCCAGCCGTTCGCGCCAGCGTGTAGTAGTAGGTGTCGCAGGACATAGGGATCGCGTGCATGATATCGACCGGGCCGTGGCGCTTATCGCAGCCAAAGAAGCGACCGATAGAAGGTGGCGCCCCCGTTGCAGACTCACCCTCAAATTCTGGGCGACTCCGTTCTCCAGACCGGCCAGCGACATGATGATCTTGAACGTGGATCCCGGCGCCAGCTGCGCCTGAATCACCTTGTCCAGCAGCGGATGGCGAGGATCGGTGATGAGCTTGTTCCACTCGTCACGCGAGACGCGCACAGAGAAGTCGTTGGGGTCGAAACTGGGCCGTGAAACCAGGGCCAGAACGGCGCCGGTATGCGGATTGATGGCGACAATGGCTCCATTGTGATCGCCCATCGCCGCCTCGGCCGCGCGCTGGATGTCCAGATCGATGGTCAGCTTCAGGCCCTGACCGGGTACCGCTGGCTCCCGGCCGAGAATGCCCACTTCCCTGCCGTGGCTGTCGACAATAATGTCCTGCGAGCCATCCTGCCCGCGGAGCAGCTGATCGTAGGACTGCTCCACACCCGACTTGCCGACCACATCGCCCGGCTCATAGTAGGCGATAGCGCGGGTCGTTCAACATGTCGTCGCTCACTTCGCCGACGTAACCGATCAGGTTGGCGGCAAAGCCGTTGCGGGGATAGAGCCGCCGCTGTTCGTCGATGGTTTCCAGTTCCGGCAGCTCGTCGCGGTGGGCCTCGATGAACTCCACCTCGTCCGGGGTGATGTCCTGCTTCAGCGGGATCGGCTGATACTTGGGCGCGAGCGCGTAGTGGGTCAGCACACTCTCCAGCTGCTCCGTAGTCATGTGCAGCCCGCGCGAAATCAGGGGAAAGTCCGCCCGCAGGTCGCGGCCCGGCTCGCGAATCAGGAAGCAGGAGACGGACGGGTAATTGTCCACCAGCAGACGGCCTTCGCGGTCGAACAGCTTGCCCCGCGGCGCCAGGATGGGCACCTTGCGGATACGATTCTGCTCCGCCAGGGTGCGGTAGTTCTGCGCGCCGATCACCTGCAGCCGCCACAGGCCGGAGAGCAATACCAGCAGAATGCCGACGATCGCGTACTGCACGATCGTCAGCTTGAACGCCGGTAATCTCTCTTCTTTATTGAGCAATTGATCCATTCCTCTCATACTGTGACGTTTCTGCTGTCGTTTCGGTGCAAATTTCTTCTAATCCCGCGGCCGGACCGGTCCAGGATGTCGAAGAAGAACACACCGACGATCGAGTTAATCACTGCCTTGATGACTTCATGCAGCCAGTTCGTCCGGACGTTGAACGCCAGCATGCGGTGCATGATGAAGAGATAGATCCCGATGTTCAACAACGTGAAGGCAAAGTTGATCAGCAGCCGGGTTCCAGGATTCTCTACGTCGATCTTGACCCCCAGCGAGGCGGCGAAGAAACCCCACCACGCATTGTGAGATCCCGTTGATGCCCAGGGGGCGGCTGGTCAGCGCATCCTGAACCAACCCGATCACCGCTCCGGTTATGGTGCCGGCGATCGGATTTCGCCAGCCTACCGAGAAGTAGATGGTGACCAGCAAGGGCAGATCGAGAATGTCGAACTTGGGGATGAACCGCGGGATCAGGACCTGCAAGAAAGATCGCCAGCAACGGCACCAGCACCACCACGATGAGCGGATAGCGCTGTACATCCAGTTCCCTACGCGCTAGTGACGCCGACATTGCCATGCTGTCTCTCCTCTTGCCGCAGCCCTTCCACGGCTTCATGCTCTAGCACGACTGAATCTCGCGCCTCATTGGGGCGGCCCAGCTTGCCGGCGTCGCCGGAGGCTCGGCGCTCAGGCCACAGACTTCTGGCTCGGACGCTAGGTGTCGGACTTTGCCATTCGGACTTCGGGAGCTCCGCCGCTTTGCGGCGTGCTTGGGTTTCGTCCCCGGCGCGGCTTCCGGCCGCGGCGTCGCCGAACCAGTTTGGACCAGTCGATCGACTTCGGAACTTGTCGGACTAGCCGAACGCAGCCTGCCCGGCACCGCAGCCGTGCCCGCCGCCGGCCTGTACCAGCGGTGCTTAGCCGTCTTAGCCTTGGCGTCAGTCGCCGGCTTGTTGGCCGCGGGAGCCCCGTCCGGCAGGGCTGACCTGCGTCGTGCCCGCGCGCCGTCGCCGCATATTTCGGATCGACCACTGCCTGCCCCGGCGTCAGCGCTGTGGCCGGCGGCGTCGACATCCGGACTGAAATGATCCGCATGCAATGTCGGGGGCGGATGCAGCGGCGCGGCGCGGTAGTGGCTATGCCGGATTGCAGCTGCGCCTTCTGCTCGCCCGGCCCGGGTTCGGCCAGCGCGTCTGGGATCGTTCAGCCCCGGGAGCCGCTCCGCCAGGATATCCGAGGCCCGCTGCCTGCTCACCGCAGCCCCTTCGGCGGCACTCTGGGCCAGATCCTGCTGCGCCGTCGGCGGCATGTGATCCGAAGCCTCGGTGATCACCAGCAACTCCTCGAGATGCCCGAGATTGGCTGCCGGCTTGATGAGGATGTCGACGTAAGGCGGATTGGAAGTATCCTCGCACCACCTGCATCGACCACCCCCACCGGCAGGCCGCGAGGGAAAATCTGGTCCCCGCCGCTGGTGATGACCCGTTCCCCCGGCTTGACTCGCTCATCGGGAAGCATATTGATGATCTGCGGCTGGCCCAGCGCATTGCCGCGGAGAACCCCACGCAGCCGGGTCGACTCCAGCAGCACGCCCGCCCCGCTGGTCTGATCGGTGATCACCAGCACCTGCGAAGTGTGCCCGAACACGTCTCTCAGCTTGCCCACGATGCCGTCGGGAGTGATGACCGCCATGTCCGGCTTCAAGCCGTCTTTGGAGCCTTTATCGATGGTGAGGATGCGGGATTGGTCAGTACCCGACGTGCCGATCACCTGCGCCGGAACGGTACTGTAAATGTAGTGTTCTTTGAATCCCAGCAGCGCCTGCAGCCGTTGTCCCTGGCGGGCGTCTTCGAGCAGTCCTGCCTGCTCCAGTTGCAGACGGCTCACCCGCTCTTTGCAGCTCCTGGTTCTGTTGCCGCACGTGGCGAAGATCGAGGTAATTCGACCACATGCCGCGCACGCCGCTGCCGGTGCCGTGCACCACCTTCTCCGGTGGCGACATGAGGCTGATGGCCCAGTAGCGTATCAGGCGCACCGTCTTGCCATCCCCACCATTGGGGTTCGGCCTGCGTATCTGCATCGCCAGTCCGATGACCTGGACCAGCAGCACAGCCACCAGAAACAGGATGTTTTTATACCGGCTCAAGGCAAATCCATTGCTGCTTCCACTCACTTATAGATCGACTGGCCGCGGGTCAGTCGATCTTGATTTTGCGCAGCAAACGGAAGTCACTCAGCATTTTGCCGGTGCCCAGCACCACGCTGGCCAGGGGATCATCCGCAATCGAAACCGGCAAGCCGGTTTCTTCGCGAATACGCTTGTCGAGATTCTTGATCAGCGCGCCCCCTCCGGTCAGAACAATGCCGCGATCGCTGATATCGGCGCTGAGTTCCGGTGGGGTCCGTTCGAGTGCTACGCGGATGGCGTTCAGAATGGTCGAAATACATTCCGTAAGCGCTTCACGAATCTCGCTGTCATCGATGGTGATCGTCTTGGGCACGCCTTCGATCAGGTTGCGCCCTTTGATCTCCATGGTCAGCGGCTTGTCCAGCGGGTAGGCCGATCCGATATCGATCTTGATCTGCTCCGCCGTCCGCTCGCCGATGAGCAGGTTGTACTTGCGCTTGAGGTAATTCATGATCGCTTCGTCCATCTGGTTGCCGGCCATGCGGACGGAACGGGAATAGACGATGCCGGAGAGCGAGATGACGGCGATATCCGTAGTGCCGCCGCCAATATCCACGACCATGTTGCCGCTGGGCTCGGTGATGGGCAGCCCGGCGCCGATCGCGGCGACCATGGCCTGCTCCACCAGGAACACTTCGCTCGCCTTGGCGCGATAAGCGGAATCTTCCACGGCCCGCTTTTCTACCTGCGTGATTTCCGAAGGCACGCCGATCACGATCCTCGGGTGCACCAGCATTTTGCGGTTGTGCGCCTTCTGGATGAAGTAGTTCAACATCTTTTCCGTGATTTTGAAGTCGGCGATGACGCCGTCCTTCATAGGCTTGATGGCAACGATATTGCCAGGCGTACGGCCGAGCATCTCCTTGGCTTCTTTGCCCACCGCCTCGACCTCGCCGGTGTTTTTGTTGATGGCGACGATCGAGGGCTCATTGACCACGATGCCCTTACCACGCGCATACACCAAGGTGTTCGCGGTGCCTAAGTCGATTGCCAGATCGCTCGAGAATACGCTGAACAACGAACGCACACCGTGCGTCCGCGAAGAACGCGAATGGAAACCGTTTGATGACATGAATGCAGGACTTTTCCTGTCGACCCGGATTCATTGTACGGCCACGGTTGCTCTTCCTGCACCGCTACTCTTTTGAGTCTTTACCACCACTTTTAGGGCATACGTCCTGATTTCGGGTGCGGCGATGGGCTCGCATGGAAGAGCGTGTGCGCGGATGCAACAGCGACGGTTCGCCTGAGTTATCCTCGAAGTTCCACGAAGGGTAGTTCCACGAAGGATAGTTCCGCGAAGGAAATTGGAAATGACGACGAAGAGTCTACAAGAACCTGATTGGCGGCAAGTGGGTGAGTGCGGAGAGCGGCAAGACTTTTCTCAATCACAACCCCGCCAACGTCGACGATGTGGTGGGAGAGTTTCAGGCGTCCGGCGAGGCGGACGTGGATCGCGCGGTGCGGCGGCCCGGGCCGCCTATCGCCAGTGGCGGCTGGTCCCGGCACCCAAACGCGGGCGAAATGCTTTACCGCACCGGCGAGTTGCTGCTGCAGCGTAAGGAAGAGACTGGCCCGGCAGATGACGCGCGAGATGGGCAAGGTGCTGAGCGAGACGCGGGGCGATGTGCAGGAGGCGGCTGACACTGCCTTCTACATGGCAGGCGAGGGGCGCAGGCTTTTCGGCCAGACCACGCCTTCCGAGCTGCGCGACAAGTTCGCCATGTCGGTCCGCATGCCGGTAGGGGTCTGCGGCATGATCACCCCCTGGAACTTCCCCATGGCCATTCCGTCCTGGAAGCTGTTTCCCGCCCTGGTTTGCGGCAACACCTGCGTCATCAAGCCGGCCGAAGACACTCCGCTTTCCACCATCAACCTGGTGGAACTGTTGATGGAGGCCGGACTGCCGGACGGCGTGGTCAACATTGTGACCGGTTTTGGTCCGGATGCCGGCGCGCCACTGGTGGCCCATCCGGATGTGAACGCCATTTCGTTCACCGGTTCGAGTGAGGTGGGCCGGATCGTCGGCCAGACCGCAGCCGGCTTATTTCAAGCCTTGCTCCCTGGAAATGGGGGGCAAGAACGCCATGATCGTGCTTGAGGATGCAAACCTCGATCTGGCGCTGGATGGCGCAGTCTGGGGCGCTTTCGGTACCACCGGCCAGCGCTGCACGGCGACCAGCCGGATCATTGTGCAAAAGAGCGTTGCCGGCGAGTTTACCCGCAGGCTGGTGGAGAGAGCGCAAGCGCTGCGCGTGGGCGATGGGCTGGACGAACAGGTGGAGATGGGGCCGCAGATCAACCAGCAGCAGGTGGAGACCTCGGACCGATACACCGCGATCGCGCAGAAGGAGGGCGCGCAGCTGCTAACCGGTGGTAATCGCGCCTGGCATGCGCGCCGGCGGCACCGGCGGGCGGCGGCCTATTGGAGAAGGGATTCTTTTTTGCCCCCACGGTCTTTGGCGCAGTTGGTCCGGACATGCGCATTGCCCGGGAGGAGGTATTTGGTCCGGTCGTAAGTGTGCTTGAATGCGAAGACTTCGACGAGGCCATCGCGATTGCGAATGGAATTCAGTATGGACTTTCGACTGCGTTGTATTCCCGCAATGTGAATCTGGCGTTGAAGGCGATGCGTGACCTGGAGGCGGGCATCACCTACATCAATGCGCCGACGATTGGAGCCGAAGTGCATCTCCCCTTTGGTGGAGTAAAGCAAACCGGCAACGGACACCGCGAAGGCGGCACCGGTGCGCTCGACTTTTACACCTCCTGGAAAGCCGTCTACGTCGACTACTCCGACCGCCTGCAGCGTGCGCAAATTGACACCGGCGAGTAAACGGTGTATTTGCTAGCATTCCAACATGATCATCGGCGTCCCCAAGGAAGTAAAAGACCACGAGTCCCGGGTGGGCATTACCCCCGCCGGCGTCAAAGCGCTGGTCGATGCCGGCCACACCGTCCTCGTCGAGACCCATGCCGGGGAGCTTTCCGCCTTTATCGACGACGAGTTTCAGGCTGCGGGCGCTGAGATTGTCGGCGCGGCGCACCACGTCTGGGGTCTCGCCGACATGATCGTGAAGGTCAAGGAGCCGGTCGAAAAGGAGTATGTCTACTTTCGCGAAGGGCTGGTGCTGTTCACCTATCTGCATTTGGCGCCGCTGCCGGCCCTCACCGATAGGCTGCTGGCGGCCAAAGTCACCGGCATTGCCTACGAAACCATCCGCGACCGTGCCGGCACGCTTCCTCTGTTGACACCCATGTCTGAAGTGGCGGGACGCATGTCGGTGCAGGTCGGCGCAAGCTATCTCGAAAAAGAAAAAGGCGGCCGCGGCGTCTTATTGGGAGGAGTCCCCGGAGTGCCCCCGGCAGCCGTCTGCATCCTGGGCGGCGGCATCGTCGGCACCAATGCCGCCAGGATCGCGCTTGGCATGGGGGCAAACGTAACCATCGTCGACCTCAATCTCAACCGGCTCCGCGAGCTCGACGATATCTTTAACGGGCGCGTCTACACCCTGGCTTCCAACTCCTATAACGTTGCCCGGGCGGTGCAGGCGGCGGACCTGGTGATCGGCGGTGTTTTGATCCCCGGGGCCGCGGCTCCCAGGATCGTGACCAGGCAAATGGTTTCCCGCATGAAAAAAGGAGCCGTGGTCGTCGACGTTGCCATCGATCAGGGCGGATGCATCGAAACCGCCCAGCCGACGACCCACAGCGACCCCTCTTATCTGGTCGATGGAGTCGTCCACTACTGCGTCACCAATATGCCGGCCGCCGTTCCCAATACGTCTACCCTGGCCCTCACCAACGCTACCTTCCCCTATGTGCTGCGGCTGGCGGAGCACGGCGCTGCAGCAGCCATCCAGGCCGACCCCGGCATGTGCGAAGGAGTGAATACCTACGGTGGGCAACTTACTTACAAGGCGGTCGCGCAGTCCCAAAGCAGAGAGTGGAAGCCTGTGCTCGATCTGTTGCGTTGAGCACCGGCTTGGCTATAAGCCCCTGAGGGCAATTTCAAATCGAACAAGAACCGTACCTCAGCGGCTTCTAAAGCCGTAGGGCGCATAGAATATTTGCGGCACAGTCGAAAACGTAGCTTTGATCACCTTAGGTGAGCCGCAGGCTCATGGAGACACGGCTGAAGCCGTGCCCTGCCTGAAAGAATTTGTCTTTCCCACGAACGTAGAGTCTTCCGCAGCCCGTATAGCAGTTACTGGGCCGGCGGCGGAGCTCCACCACCAGGTTGGCGACGTTCCTGCACCCTCTGTTGGTCTTCTGCGAATTTCTGCTTCTGACTATCGTTCAGGATCGCCTGGATCTTGGTGTTGGCGTCCGCGCGAATGCTCTGCATCTTTCCTATCCTGTCTTCCCGCGACAAGGTGCTGTCGCCGCGAAGCGCCTGCATCTGCTCCTGCTGGTTAGCAAGAATAGGCTTGATGGAAGCTTGCTGATCCGAGGAAAGGTTATAACGCTTGGTCATGCGCGCAACCTGCTCATCGGGGCTCAGCCGTTGATGGCCAAATCGTCCGGAACTGTTCTGGGCTTGCTGGGCATCCGCTGCGGGAGCCGCATTATCTTGCGCAAAGACTGCAGCGGAACAAAGAGTCAATCCAGTGGCCAAAAGACCCCTGAGTACGATACCGCTAAACTGTTTCTTCATGGGTGTATCTCCTGGATATTTACCACGGTGATAGGAACACGCCTTTGAGCCCAGGGTTGCTGCTCACTCAAAACAGACGGACCAGCGGCGGGATTGGTTCACAATTTCGGTGGCATGGGAACGGGAGAAGACCGCAAGCCGCAGGCCAGCAACCCCGCCGGCTGGCCCTTGCCCGCGAGATAGGCATAGGCAAAGACCACCTGGTACTCGCGTTCTCCAGGATACGAACATTGCTTGCACCCGGGCTTGTAGGCGAGCACTGGATTCTGCTGCTCGCTCTCCGTCCATTCCCTGGACTGGTGGGGCGGCAAGACCAACAGCTTGCTCTCGCCGGTGCCGGGGGCGGGAGGATAAACGACGACACGGCCATGCTCGTTGCCTGCATCCAGAAGGCTGCCCCCGGCGCCGCTCGATGCTCTCCACAACCAGCGGCCCTGCGCGCGCGCATACCAATGAGAGCTGGAAGGAACGGGCCCAGCCAGCCGGATCTCCCGGTCCGTGTGGTTGGCGAGAACGAAACGAAACCCGGGCCCCTGATTCGTGGAAAGGTCGTGGGTAACGTCCGTGGAAAGGTTCCCGGAAGCGTCCGCGGAAACCGAGGCGAGGTAGTTCGCCGACAGCGAGACACCCGAGCACAGGGCGACCGACCGCACCTGCCGGCTCTCCGCCCGGCTGCCCGCCGCGCCGGTGCATAGACATAGAGTCGCGAGTGCGAGTGCGCGGCCACGCATGCGCATCAAGCCGCGCCCTGCCCTTCCACCCCAGAAAGGTAGCGTCTGGAAAAAGTCATTCCCCTATCCTATCGCCGGCTCAGGAGTTGTTTCCCGCCAACGACCACGCAACTTTCCCTGGGCCACGGCGTTGCCACGAGTTACCCCGAAGGCATCTGACGAAAAGCCGTACCTTAGCGGCTAAAAGCCCAGTTTTTTTGCCGAACGTTAAACGGGTTTGAATCGGCATAGGGGGAGCGGTGACCCGCTCTCCCCTGCCACACCACCCGGCATGCGGGTCCGCACCGGGCGGTTCGAGAAATTGAGGTCATGAGAGACGAGGTATTCCCAGCTTGTCCGCCCAGCTTAGGTCGAGCACGCTGTTCAGAAGCATTCCACTGTTGCGCCACCAGCGACGGGTGTTACCCGCCACCTGTCGTGCCGTTTCTTTGGAAGCTCCTCGCGTGATCAGTTCCCGATAGGTGGTAGTGCCGCGTTTCCATTGTTTGAGCTGGATCGCCCGCATTCGGTGGCGTATCCACATGTCCAGCTCTCGCCAGACCTTGGGAGTTTGCGCCAGACGGAAATAGGCTTTCCAACCCAGAACATAGCTTCGCAGCTTTTCCACCACTGCAGGAACACTGTACCCGCCACTGCGGCGGGTGAGTTCCCGAACCCTTTGCTTGAACGTACGCTTTGCTTTATCCGCAACCCGGCGATGGATCCTGCCGCCGGACGCGACCCAGAAGCTGTAACCCAGGAACTTCCGCTGCAACACGCTGGCCACCGTGCTCTTGGCCGGATTGACCGTGAGCCGCAGACGTCCATAGAGTTTCAGCAACAGAGCCATCACCCGCTCGCCCGACCGTTGAGAACGAACATAAACGTTCGCATCATCGGCGTAGCGCACGAAGCAATGACCCCTCCGTTCCAGTTCCTTGTCCACCTCGTCGAGAAGCACATTGGCCAGTAGCGGTGATAGCGGCCCGCCTTGCGGCGTCCCCATCACTCGCTCTTTTACCACCCCGTCCATCATGATGCCGCTATTCAGATACGCGCGGATCAGCCGAATCGCTCCGGCGTCTCCGATCCGTTTCTGCATCCGGTCGATCAGGATGTCGTGATTGACTCGATCGAAGGAAGTTACGACACACTACCCATCGTCAGGATCTTCCCGAGCGAGTCACGATCATTCGTCCTCGTCATCCGTTTGAGGGAAGGCAGCTTGAGCTTCTTCGGACGATGCATCGCAAGGGGCGAGCGTATCTCATCCTGATCCTGCCCGATGGCAGTAAATCTCTGATCCCTGCGGACTGGACAGATTTTGTCTCTGTGACTGGGCCTCGAAAGAGCCCCGCCGACACGTTGGGTTCCGTAGAGGACTTGCTTCACGCTCGCGCCATCACAGACGCTCTTCTCAACCGTCTTGCGGCCACGAAAAGGGAGGCGGCTAAGAAGGAGAGTCCCCTTGCGAGAAAACCATCCGAGTCTGTTCGATCTGCTTCTCGATGAAAACTGTCCGTGGGAAGCCGTTCAGTCTGAGCAGCAGCTTCTAGCCATCGACATCCTGGCAAGGATGATCGCCAACGCCATTCTGCCCCACTACGAGGAGAAGAACGATGAATGAATCCGGAAAGGTAAAGCTCAGTCATACGCGGCGCGCAGCGTTTGTTTATATACGCCAGTCCAGCCCTTCGCAGGTGGAATACAACCGGGAGTCGACGGCACGGCAGTATGCTTTGGTGGAAAAGGCCTGCGCGCTGGGTTGGGCCAAAGAACAGGTGACCGTCGTTGACGAAGACCTTGGTCTTTCCGGCTCCGGATCGGTGAAGCGCTCCGGGTTTGCCCGCATGACCGCGGAAGTGGCTCTGGGCCACGTGGGCATCGTACTGGGACTGGAAGTATCCCGGCTGGCGCGCAACAACGCCGACTGGTATCGCCTGCTCGACCTGTGCGGCATGACGGATACGCTGATCGGAGACAGCGACGGAATCTATCATCCGGCTCTTTTCAACGATCGCCTGATCCTCGGTTTGAAAGGCACGATGTCGGAAGCGGAACTGCATATCCTGCGCGCTCGGCTTGATGGCGGAATCCGCAACAAAGCTGCGCGAGGCGAACTGCGCCGTGGTCTACCCGTAGGTTTTGTGTGGGGCGAGGAGGATGGTGAAGTTCGCTTCCAACCCGACGAAGCCGTGATCGGCGCCATTCGCACGGTGTTCTCGAAGTTTACGGAACTGGGATCGGCCCGCAAGGTATGGCTCTGGTTTCGTTCCGAACGACTCTCCTTCCCGTTGCGCGCCACCATGAGCAGTCCGATCCGCTGGGTTGCTGCGACCTATACCGCCATCCATCATGTGCTCACCAACCCGGTGTATGCTGGCGCATATGCTTACGGAAAGTGCCGCCATGAGCGTTACGTCGATGAACAGGGCAGGTTGCGCAGACGAACGCGTCATCTGCCCCAGGCCGAGTGGGCGGTGCTTCTTCCCGATCATCATCCCGGCTTCATCGACTGGGCAACCTACCAGGCCAACCAGACTCGCATCGACGCCAACGTTCATCCCCAACCTCACCAGGCAGGCGGTGCAGTGAGAGAAGGCGCCGCACTGCTGCAGGGTCTGGCCATTTGCGGCAAGTGCGGCCGCCATCTACATACACACTACCGGGGCAGAAACGCTTCGCCCGGCTATCACTGCTCAGGCAAGGACATCGTCCAGGGACGCGGCGTTTACTGTCTCAACATCGGCGGCATCCAGATCGATCAGGCGGTGGCGAATGCGTTTCTGAAAGCGTTGACGCCCGCTGCGGTGGAAGCCACCGAACAGGCTATGCGGCAACTCGAAACGGATCACGATGCGGCACTCGGTCAGTGGCGCCTGGCGGTAGAACGTGCCCGCTATGAGGCCGAACGCGCCGAGCGCCAGTATCGCGCTGTAGAACCGGAAAACAGGCTGGTGGCGCGCGGCTTGGAGACGGAGTGGGAAAAACGATTGCGTGATCTCACGGCGGCGGAGGCAGAGCTCGAGCGTCGCCAGCAACAGCGCCCGCACACGCTCAGCCCGAAAGAGAGAGCCAGGGTCCGTGCTCTCGGTTCTGATCTGCGCAAAGTTTGGGACTGGCCCACCACCACGTATCGCGATCGCAAGGAGCTATTGCGTACCCTGCTCGAAGACGTCATCGTAGCTGTTGATCGCCCCGAACATAAGGCCCACCTCACGCTGCGCTGGCGAGGCGGGGAGCTTACGGAGATCGATCTTCCTCTGCCCCGCTCCCTGCCACGCGGTCTGCGCACCAGCGAAGACACGCTCTCGTTGTTACCTCGTCTGGCGGCTCTCTATCCCGACGAAGTCATCGCCGGCATCCTGAATCGTCAGGGACGCAAGACAGCGACCGGGGAACGCTTCACCGCCAATCAGGTCGGCAGTCTGCGACGTTATCGCGGCATCCCGCGTTACCAGCCGCCAGCGCAGCCTCCGCAGGGGGATGTCGTCCCGATCCGTAAGGCCGCGCAGATCCTGGGCATGAACACTTCCACTATCCATCGTTGGCTGGCCGAGGGCTTCATCGCCGGTGAACAGGCTACTCCTGGCGCCCCGTGGCAAATCCGCATCACCGAAGAACTGCGCGCGCGAATCGTCGAGCAGGCCCCGCCGGACTATCTGCCCATGCTGGAAGCAACCATGAAACTCGGCGTCTCGCGTCAGACGGTGTTGCAGCGTGTAAAGCGCGGCGACCTCGAAGCCATGCTTGTTACAAGCGGGCGACGTAAGGGCTTGCGAATCAAAATCGTAGAAGATCATCCCACGCTATTTGCAACTACTTCATGAGTCTGGGGGCAGTATGAAGATGGATCGAAGAATTTCTCCAGGTCCACATCCACCACCACCCGCCGGCCCGATTGCACATACGCTTGCGCCGCTTGAACGGCCTGATGTGCGCTCCGACCCGGCCGGAAGCCGTAGCTATGGGGGCTGAACGTTGGATCAACGATGGGCTGCAACACCTGAAGCAGCGCCTGCTGGATGAGCCGATCCGTCACCGTCGGGATGCCAAGCTCGCGCTCGCCTCCATCCGGCTTCCGAATCGCTACCCGACGCACCGGTTCAGGCCGGTACGTGCCAGACAACAGTTGTTCCCGAATCTCGGGCCATTGGCTGCGCAGCCGTACCGCGGTCTGGTCGATGTCCAAACCGTCGATACCGGCTGCGCCCTTGTTGGACCGCACCCGTTTCCATGCCTGCTGCATGTTCTCTCTTGCCAGGGCCGCATACAGCAGCCCCGGCCCTGTGCTCGTCGCTTCAAGACGCGGGCGCTTGGCTTCGTCGCTGACTGGGTCAGACAGGGTTTCACCCTGCACTACTCCAGTCCGCTCCGCCGAGGCGGACATCTGACGCATTGCCCTACGCATCGTCATGCCGTCGAACACTCCTTCCCGTTCGGTCCTTCAGTCGCCTCAGCGACCTACTTCGACCTCTGCTGACTTCTCGCTCCGGCTCAACACCGTCGCCCTTTCGGGCACAACGCGAGATCTCCCCAGGTAAGAACGCACTCCTTCACTGCACGACCGCCGGATCTACGCCACCACCCTTTGGTCACAAGAGCTTCGCGGCGGTTTGCCCGCTCGCCCTGGTCCGCAGCGCCTTCTATCCGGTTCTTGTTCATCGGCCCGCAGCTTCGCTCCACGCTTCCTCCCCACACTCGGTCGCCCTCATGCAGTTGCGCTTCGCTTCGCTCGCTGTGACCTGCTTACGACGGGACTCGCACCCGCAAGAGTGCGCCCATGCTGGGCGCACAAACCCGTTTCACCGGACTAAAGTCCGGGGCTACACCTATGATGGGGACAAAGGGTGCGTTCTCCGGATAGGATGCGGGACGGTCGGGAGTTTAAATTCGTATTCCTGGTGATCGCCGCTTCCGTGGCGGCGGGGGGCCTGCGGGCACACGCCTCGGCAGAAGAGACGCACCCAAACGATGTGGATAGTTGCCACGTCCGTGCGGTGAAGAGCCTCCCCGGAAGCCATAAGTTTGCCAGCGACTTTCTTGAAGCCCTGGCGAGTGATCCGGATTCCCGGGCCAAAGATCGCAATGTTGTCTGGGGTCTTACGGCGGACTTGAGCAGCGAAGTCCCGGCAGAGGATCACGCGATCTACTTATCGAAATCGACCGATGGCGGCAAGGCATGGACCCCGCTGGCACGTGTGGATCGAAAGTATTTCGACGCGGATATCGGTGAGGGCGAGCGCAACGGATTGGCTGTATCTCCCGGGGGAAGAGATTTTGTGATCACCACCCAATTGGGAGCCTTCCAGGTGATTCCCCAGGCAGGAACGCTGGAGGCCGTGGTGCGGCCAATCGCCGGCCCTCGTGTTCCCCGGCCTGATCCGGAGGTGACCATTCCCAAGAAGGAGGGCGATCCAGTTACGGCTGGTGCGGTAAAGATCACCGCCGACGGCAAGAGGTTAATGGTCGGTTATGGCTACTTTGATCTGAAGCCACAGATCCTCGCCTATCGCAGAGGGAGGAATGGCTCGTGGATCGACGGTAAACCGCTACCCGAGCTGCCTACCGATATGGATATTCTCTCCATGGAGTTTGGCGATCCCAGGAGCCGGGCTGCCGGTTCTCTCTACGTGGGGACCGGCGATCAGGCCTTTCGTTTGCGAGCCTCACAATGGACGCGCATTGACGGCGTGGGAGACGATTCAGCGATTCAGGGGATGTGCATGGTGGGCGGTCCTCACCTGGCGGCCTGCTGGGGTGTTTATACCCCGGTCAGCGCCGATGCCGTGGAGCGCGTAACCCACGCGAGCTTTCTACTGCATCGCGATGAGGATGAGGCGGGACCGAGTATTCGGGCGTTCAGCGTTGAGGTGGATCCCGTGAGGCCGAATCACGAGGTGGTGACGGGGCTTACGGGTGCGTACGCAAGTGCCGATGGGGGGAAGAGTTGGAAGCGGCTCAATGAGCTCCCGGATGCGGAGTTTCGTTCTGCGCATTTCAATGCTGCGGATGGAACTGTGATTGTTTCAGGAATTGCGGGGACATTCCTGGCGAATCCTTTTTCGAAGAGTTGCTCCGCCAAGCTCAAGAAGCGGGGGCCGTAGGTTGGTAGGTTGCTGTGCGGTGTAGGTTACGGGTGCTCGCTTATTATTTGTTCTTCCCTTGTGCGAAAAAGGGAAAAATCGGGAGGGTCCCAGGGTCGCAATGCAAGAACGGTAAAGGGTGCCGCTCGCGGTTGTGCGATTTTCTTCACGACGGCCCGCGCTTACAGTTAGGATAACCGCGTCAGATCAGGTGACCGGGGCACGCATGCGCGGTTGAGGGTGCGAGTGCCCAAGGAGCGAGGTGATTGCAATTGACAAACCAACGAAGCCGAAAGTCAGTGTCCAGGAGTCGATCGATAATGCGAAGGTTTACTGCAAGCAAAATCCTTCAGGTGATGCCACTCTGCGGGATTTTAGCGGTGGCGTCTACAACAAGAGCTGCGCAGAATTCCAGGCAGAACAGCACGCCAGCGACACCACAGACAAACCCGGCTCCGATTGATCCGCGCAGCATAGGCCTCGTATTGCTGGCGGAAGGGGGACGACGAGGCACTTAAAAGCATTTTCGCAATTACTGTGGGCTGGTAAGAGCGGCGAGGTGTGGTTTTCTTTGAGAGAAAACCACGTAAACGTTGGCGGCTTCCCCGTATTTCCTGCCACGCAGCACTGGCCGGGAACAACTATGTGCGACTTTCCTCAAAGAAAGTCGCATGCAGTTCGGTGGCTCCGCCAACATCCACAGGAAATACGGGTTCGGTATAAACCAATTGCGAAAATGCTGTCGGCTTGCCGCCGGCAGGGTGCGCGGCGTGCGTCAGAAAGCGGGGCAATGGAAGGAGAGCTTCCATTGCCCCGCTGTTGTTTGCGGTAAACGTTCAGAATTCCCCAGCTTGTGGAAGGTTGGCCGCCGGCCGGTTTATCGCGTATGGATTTTGTTTGTGATGAAATGCACCAAGGGAGTGGGCAACGATTTTCTATGGAAACAGCTGGCGGCCTGGGAGAAGTGATCACGGATGCGTGGCTACGTCGATACGCGGGCGACCGCTATTACGAACGCGGCCTGGGGTATTTTCGGGGTGGCCGCGTCACCGCCTTGGAGCAATCCGGCGATAGCATCCATTGCGTCGTCATGGGGACGCAGGAATATGAGGTTCGCCTTACGAAGAAGGCGCGGACGCTCGATCATCGCTGTGAATGCCCTCTGGGAAGCGAAGGCGATTTTTGCAAGCACTGCGTGGCGGCGGCTTTGGCCTGGCTTGATCAACAACCAGGGCCGGAAGCAGCCGCGGAGACGGCGGGAGGCAAGAAAGCTGGACGCAAGAAAGCGGCAAACGCCCGAATCTCAACCGAGGATCTGGCCAAGGCACTCCGCGAGGAGGATAAGGAAACGTTGATCGGCTGGCTGCTTGCGGCAGCGAAAGACGATGAGGCGTTGCGCAGCCGATTGATGCTGGCCGCGGCGGGGAGAATGGGTTCCGAAGTATTGATTCCGCAGACGAAAAAGATTCTGGAGAAGGCGATCCGGATCCGCCGGTTTGCGCCGCACCGCAACATGCGGGCCTATGCCGCCCAGGTAGAGGAGGCTCTCGACGGGGTGGAAGCCTTGTTACGGAGCGGTCACGCCGCCGCGATGATCGAGCCCTGCGAGCGCGGACTGCACTGGCTAGCGGAGGCGATGGACAACGTCGACGACTCGGGTGGGTATACGGGCGGGTTGGTGGAGCGACTGGAGGACCTGCATCTGCGCGCCTGCGAAGCCGCGCCCCCTGATCCAGTGTCGCTGGGGGAGAGCCTGTTCGAGTTGGAATGGAAGGGTCTGTTGAGTGCGTCGTTTGGGGTGGTGGCGGTGTATGCCGGCTTACTTGGCGAGCAGGGGCTCGCGACTTACCGCAAGAAGGCCGAGACGGAATGGGCAAAGGTTCCGGTACGTATGGGGAGCGGCGTTGAGGTGGAGGTTACGCATCGTTTCCGGGTGACGTCGATCATGGAGTCGCTGGCGAAACGATCTGGTGACATGGAGCAGTTGGTGGCGGTGCTGGCGCGGGATCTCGGGTCCGCAGATCGATATTTGCGGATTGCCGATCTGTATCGGGATGCCGGGCAGCACGAGGAAGCTATGGCGTGGGCTTCGAAGGGCCTGGACCGCAACTTCGGGTCGCAGGAAGCGGGGCTGCGGGTGTTCGTGGCCGAGGACTATCAACGCCGGGGATGCCATGGGGATGCACTGCGCATGATTTGGGGTGAGTTTCGTACTGGCCGATCGCTACGAAACTACCAATTGCTGGAGCGCTTTGCGCGCCAGGCGGAAGATTGGGACGATTGGCGCGAGCAGGCTTTGGCATTGATTCGACGAAGGATCGCGGAGCCACAGAAAGAGCGTTGGCCGCAGCAAGACCGTTCTTTGCTGATAGAGATTCTTCTTTATGAGAAAAACGCGGAGGACGCGTGGGGCGAAGCGCAGGCGGGCGGTTGTAGTCAACATCTATGGCTTACGTTGGCCGGGATGCGCGAGAAAGAACATCCCCAGGATGCTGCGTCGGTCTATTTTCGACTGGGAGAATCGACCATCGCAAGTGGCCAAAGTAGCAGTTATGGGGCTGGGGTGAAACAGCTCGAACAGGCCGCGGCCCTTCTGCATACGGCGGGGAAAGATGAGGAGTTTGCGCAACGGTTTGCGGCGCTTATGGAAAAGCATAAGGCCAAAACGAGTCTATGGAAGCTGGTGGAGAAGCGGCGCCGGTTCTTGTTTCCAGGGGCGCAGTGAGCCAGGGAGCGGGCGTTGCCGCTTGAACGTGGCGGTTTGCCGCCGGTGCGGTGCCGTGGAGCTTTTTGCCGCGGAGGTTATCGGAGGACGTGGACGGGGATTCCCAGCTTGCTCCTCGTTCAGCAGGGCGAGGATGGCGGATCGAGAGGGCGGAAATCAGGATATTGGTATCCAGTACCACGCGCATCAGGCTTTGCGGACTTTCCCTTTGACACCCCGCTCGGCGCGCACCTGAAGCACTGCAGAGTCAATGAGGCGCTGCAACTCGCCGGGATCCGTATCTGCGTTCTGATCCTTGATACTTTGCACCGTGCGATGAAAAACGCGCCAGCGAACGGCTTCTTCGATGGAAGGCTGCCGCTGGTTGAGATGATTGTCCTGCTGTCGCCGGATTATCTTGCTCAGTTTCCGCATCGTTAATTGTGCAAACCGGGCGGCAGCCGGGGTTTACCTTTCAGCAAGTAACCGCGGGTTTTGGGTCACTCCCACTTCCGTACTCTGGTGCAATCATAACCATCGCGATTACTTTTCTATTCACTCGCTCGGTAAAGCAAGAGTTAGCAAACCGAGGGTGGAGGGTATATTGAAGAAGACTCTCGTTGTAGTGTCGTATCGTTGTTTGCTGATCGATCCCGCCTTCCCCACCAGTACGAACTCGACGATTCTTCTTGCTCGACCCTTCGCTGCGGACTGTGGCGGACCGTAAGTTGCGGAGTGATGTAAGGAAAGACGGCAGGCAGACGGCATGGCGCGCTCTCCGGATCGCAAGACGTCGAATCAGTGACGCCGGATGAATGAATGGCGGCGCGGGGAATGTCTCTGTACGTAAAGAGCGTATGGTGCGTAATGAGCGCGGAAAGGGGGGTTGCGCCGGTCTTACCGGTTACGCATAGCAACCGTGGTTGTGGCGAAGCCAGGCCCTAGGCGAGCGATCGCAGAGGGCCTGGTTTTGGCTTATTGCACCTTCCAGAAGCCCGGGTCGTTTTTGACCCACGCGGCGGGTGGGTAGCTAATACGAGGATTGATTTCGAACAGGTTGGTGCTCGTCGCCTCTACACTGGCGGCCGTCAGCTCGCTGATTTTCTGCATGCCGGCGGCTCCGAGTGCACTCGCGAATTTGTCGGAGTTTTGGATGCTCTTGTCGGTTTCGGCGAGAGACTTCATCAGGTTGAAGACGAGGAAGGTGTCTCCTCCCCCTGCCGTCGGCAAGGGGTTTCCATACATGACTTCGAAGGTGTCCCAATGGGCATCGGGAGCGACCTTATGGTAGGTGTCTATGTACATTTTGGCGAGCTCGGTGAAGTCGTGCACGTGCCCCGGTTTTACGACAAAGACGGTGATCTCAAAATAACGGGTGCCGTTGATGCTGCCCTTGTTGAGGCTTAGGTCGGGACGGAGCATCATGGCGCCGGTGTCGTAGCTGGCCAGCAGATCGCCATCCATCAGGGAGGCGTGGTCAAGTTTCGCAGTCAGGTCCTTGTCGCTGCGTATGGCGGCAGTCTCCTTTTCCCACTCGGCAAAGCTGTCGTAGGCGAAAAAGAAAAGACTACGGGAAACGCCAGAGAGGGAGTCCATGGCGAAGTAGTGATAGGGGGACTTTGCCTCCTGCATTGCCTGGACGAAGGCGCTTTCTGAGCGGTCATGCAGCATGCCTCCCTTGCCGGGTTTAAGGTATTCGCGCTGAATGACCAGGACGTTGGGCGGCCCGTCCTCAGGGGCTTTCTGCGCGTTGAGAAGGGGTGAGAGGGCGGCGGCGAGCGGCAGCAGGACGCAGCCGGTCAGAAGCTTCGGGACGAGAGCGTGCATAGTTATCCTCGGGACGGATGAAGTGGATCACCAGACAACCGGGGCCCAGGGATATAGGTTCGCGCTACTGGGCCGGGAGGTAAGAGACGCATGGGCCCATGGGGATAGCCAGGCAGCGAAAAGCTTTGCTTGGTGGATGCTGGTGATGCGTGGCAAATCTAGTCCTGCTGGTTTGGGGTTGTCAATCGTTAATCTCCGTCTTGGTGGCGCTTGGTGTGGCACAGAGCGGCTATCGGGAGATTCTGGGAGTGAGCGAAGGAGCTGCTAGCCACTATACGTCGTTTTCGGAGATTCGTGATCTGCCCGTTGCGTTCCCGGCTGGGCAAAGCTGTCTGAAGAAAGAATGCACTTTGTGAGAGGAAAGAGAGATAAGCTCCCGGCCGGCGTTTCCACGCGGGAAAAAGATTGAACGAAAAGCGAGATAAGCGCGATAAGCGCGAAAAGCGAGATAAGCGCGATAAGGACATACCTGGCAGGTTATTCATTTTCGCAAGTGCCTCCGCGGCTTGCTGTTATTAAGCATTTTCGCAATTACGATGGTCTGGTAAGAGCAGCGAGGTGTGGTTTTCTTTGAGAGAAAACCACGTAAACGTTCGAGGCTTGCCGTATTTCCTGCCACGCAGCACTGGCCGAGAACAATGATGTGCGACTTTCTTCGCGGAAAGTCGCATGCAGTCCGGTGGCTCCACCAACATCCACAGGAAATACGGGTTCAGAGCTGTCCAAATTAGCTTGGAGCTGGGATGGACGAGGTTGATTCCATTGTGCGCAAGAACAAAGCGAGCGGCATTTGGAAAACAGGTTGTGGTTGGGTAATTGAGCGTTGCGGTCAAAAGGATCCAGCAGGGGCTAAAGCCCATCATTTTTTCGATTTTGCGGCACGGCTGCTGCTCGCTGCGGCGAGGCTGCCGTGCCCTGATACAAAGCCCAGCGCTAAAGCGCAGGATAGAGAGGTCAGATTTCTTCCGGCAACGCTAAAGCGTTGCCTCCCCCTGCTAAAGCAGGGGGCTTCCACCCAAAAACACCGCCAGCAAACTTCTTCAGAAAAGCTAATTTGGACAAGTGTGATACGGGTTCGGTCTACACCCATTGCGAAAATGCTCTAGACGGGCAACCAGACGGTAGAGCTTCGGCCGGCGGTTTGCTCTATGTAGGCAGCGAGTGCGCCGAAGGCCGCAAGTTGTTCGAGCGCGGCATCGATGCGTGGGCTATCGACGTGGCCATGGAAGAGACGACTGATCTGACTTCTTGAGAGGCCGTTGGGGGCGGCTTCGACGGCCTCGCGAATGCGGTCGGCGATGGGGTCTCCGGTAGCCAGGCCGAAGATGCGGACGGCGCTGCAGTAGCAATAGGTCCATACCGCATAGGCTGCTTGGAGGTGGGGGAGGCAGACAACCTCGCTCGAGTCGAGCGCGGCATAGAGGGCGCTGAGGCGCAGGACCTGGGCCTCGCCACGGCTTGTGGCTGCGCCCCGCAGGCCGGGATCGCGATAGCTGAGCGACTCATAACAATCTGCCCAAAGCTGCTGAGCCTCCCGGTCGCGGTGAAAGAGGATTTGGGGCCGCCCGGTGGCCCAGGCAACGGCGCTCCGCAGTGTGCCGGCGATGGCGGATAGTTCCTCCGCGGGTGCGCTGCCGCCGCCGGGGAAGCAGTTGCTGCGCTCGACCCATGTCCAAAGGCAGCGGTTGGCGAAGCCGTTATGGACCTGGTGATGCTGGAAGGATTGGGTGAGCTCGCGCTGGGTGGGTGGAGACGGTGATGCGGAGTGTTGCGCGCCAGATGGGTGGCACCCTCAAGGCCGGACGCCGGCGAGAGACTGTGGCGCCCCTTGCCTGGGACCCGCCCTACCTCGGGTCGTAGCGCTCGCTAGTCCCCGACATGATTCTGGAGCTCGAGGGAATGTCGCTCATCGTCGATGCGAAGTATAAGCGGCACTGGGAGGAACTGCAGCAGGGCGCATGGTACGAGCAGGACCAAGCACTCCACGAACGACATCGAGAGGACCTCCTTCAGGTGCTCGCCTACGCCAACCTGGTAAGTACCACGAATATAGTGTGCTGTTTGGTCTACCCCTGCTCGCGGGAGACGTGGGAGTCCCTCGCCAAACGCGGCCGACTGTTCCACCAGGCCGAGCTCCCCAACCGCGGACGGCGGGTTCAAGTCTGGCTGACCGCGGTCCCTATGGGAGTATCCGCAGGCTCAGTTGCGGGGCCGTTCGGCGATCAGATTCGTAACTTGGGGAACCTGGCTGTAAGGTGAATATGGTTTAAGGGACGAGCGCCGCCTGCAGTTCCTTCATGGTGATTGTGAGGGTCAGCGGCTGACCAGGCGTTTCCCGGAAGCCAAGCGCCAGATAGAACGTGCGCGCGGCGTCGGATAGCGCATGCACCACCATGCCGCGGATGCCGATCGTATCGGCCGCATGGATCACGCGCAGTGCCGCATCCTGCATGAGAGAGCGGCCAACGCCTTGGCGCTGCCAGGTCCGGTCCACAGCTAGCCGGCCGAGGATCACGGCCGGTACCGGATTCGGCATGTTGCGCCGAAAGTTGCCGGGTGCGAGCTGCTGCGAAATCGAGCCGGAAGCGAGGGCGTAGTAGCCAGCCACGCGCCGCCCTTCGCCTTCGCTTTGACAGGTTACATAGACGCGGCTGCCGCCTTCTGCGTGATTGCCACGCGCACGCTTGCGGAGCCACTCATCAAGCTGCGTTTCGCCGGAATCAAAGGCGTCAAGTTCGTGATGGTCCGCCAGCAGCGTCGGCGCCGTTAATGCCACGGGTTAAGCCCATACGGGAGGAGTTTGCATGGTCTTGCGCAGACGCTCGTTCGCTTGCGGCGGCGCATCGAGGCGGCGCAGGAAAGCCGCATAGGCTTCCGGGTTCAGCTGGATATGCACTTGATCAAGCAGCGCCGCCTGTGCCGCCTGGCGCGCCGCATCCAGCACGAAATCCGTGCGGTTTTTGCCCGTTGCTTCGGCGGCGCGGTCGATCAGGCTGCGCAGTTCCGGCCGGATACGCATGTTCAATGTCTCGCGCGTATCAGGGCGCTTAGATCTTTTCTTCGCCGGTCCCCGGCCGCCGGGATTCGCCCTTGCTGTCGCCATGAGGGTAATCCACCTTGGGTCCAGCATAGCATCTTGTAATGACTTTGTCATTACAAGACGCCGAGGATCGGTCTTGTCGTTGGCCCTTAGAACGTAGACCTTCCGCAAGCAGGGTATTCCATTCCTCCTGCGTCCCCTCGAAGCCTGGCACGATGCGCTGATCGACCGTAGCCAACCCCGCATCTACCACTTCCCCAACAGACGACCCACCGAAGTGCTGCCGCAAAAGTTACAGGATCGACGCGCGAAGGCCGAGTTGCCTTGCAATCTCGCCAAGTCGCCGGTCTCTGGTCCAGAGCAAAACCGACGCATCGAAGAGAGCGCAGCATAACAGTTGGAGATCGGTGGGGCCGATTCCTCTTTTGTATAGTTTTTTGTGCTCGATCAAAGTGAATAGTTCCTCGCTCGTCATGACCGGAGCCTGGGGCAAGAGGGCGAGGTCAGCCAGCACCTTATCTCGGCTGGCCATAGAACCCGGAGCCAACTCCAGGCGGATGTATGGATGGGTCATGACCTGGTCATTCTGTAACAGTGACTGCAGTTTAGCGTCAGGCGCTTCGCAGGTGGTCGATCCAGACCGAAGTATCGACCAGGATCAATCTTCTGTCCTGCGTCGCGGCGCGGCTTCGGCCGCCGGGTCGCTTCCTCCGAGAGCCGCCAGCCGCCGGGCAGCTTCGTTACGCAAGAGCATGGCGTTTGGGTATTCCGCACTGGCCAGCCTATGGCAGCTTCGACCACAGATGAAATGCTGCGGCAGATTCGCGAGGATCGCGACCTGGCTAACCTCGGCGGACGCGAGTGAAGGGGTTTTTGGATACTTCGGTTCTCGTGCCCGTGTTTTATGGAGACCACGTTCATCACGAGGCCAGCCTTGCGTTGTACCTCCGATTTGACAAGTCGACAGGCTGCTGCGGCGCACACAGTTTGGCCGAAGTGTTCTCCACGTTGACCCGCATGCCGGGGAAACATCGCATCAGCGGCGCACAGGCCATGCTGTTTGTTGATGGCATCTGCGAACGGTTTTCGCTGGTGTCACTCGACGGAGAGGAATATGCCAAGGCGTTGGGAGCTGCGGCCGCTCTTGGTGTGGTGGGCGGGGGGATTTATGACGCGATGCTTGCCCATTGCGCGCTAAAAGCCCAAGCGGAGACGATCTACACCTGGAATGGGCGGCGCTATGCGCAGTTTGGACCGGAGGTCACTGAGCGGTTGCGAACGCCTTGATGGGGCGTATTGATAAACTCACGGGCAGGAGCTGCGCTATGGAGAGATCAGGTCCCGACCAATTCCGACAAGATAGTTTTCACAATCTGACGTGGTCAGCCGCGGAGAAGAAAATTGCACGCAGGATCTTTGAGGCAACACTGCAACGAGAACTCGATGAGGTCATCCAGAAGGTGAAAAATATGGCCCTTGGCATCAAGACCCCTAAGGACCTCTGGAAAATTGAAGCTTACCTAACCACCACCCGCAAAGACATCGACGATAAGTACGATTACCGATACTCGCAACTTCCGCTGATGTTCGCCCGGCTTGTACAAGAAGGTCGTATCTCTCACGAAGACCTGGATGGCCTGGCTGAAAACAAACTGGGATACGTTCGCTTTATGCAAGAGTCCTCGAAGAGGGAGCGGCGTTAGGTTTTGCGGGAACTCGCCGTTCCTGCTGGCGCCCCTACCGCGACGGAGCCCCTGGTTCGTGCTTGCTAAGAGGTGAAGGTGGGTGTGAGCCCGTTTGCTGTTTAGGGGACTACGTCCGGGGCTACACCGACTCCGCCTGCCTGACCAGCTCGTGCCGGTCCTCCGTCACATCATGCGGAGTCTCCAAAAGCACATCCTTTTTATCCTGCACGGGCGTGCCTATCGAATTTTGCCGAGCCCCGCGTGACGAAAGTCATCGCCTTTGAACAGTAGCGGCTCGCCGGCGTGTACGGCCAAGGCATAGGCGAAGCAGTCTGCAACATTCAAAGCCGCTGGATGGCCACTTCCCCGCCCAAAATCGCGGTAGGCGGCCCTTGCGATCCTGGCATGTTCCGCTGTGACCGGCTCTACCGTGATCGCGGCCTCACGCACCAGATCGTCGAAGCGGCGGCTCGCTATCGGGTCACGGCTGCCATCGATCACAATCGCGGCTTCGAGATAATTGGCTGCAGAGATGCGACAGGAGTCCGCGTCCGCTATGGCGTTGGCAAAGAGAGCCGCATCGGGCTCGTTGCGAAGGATCGCAATTAAAGCCGAAGTGTCGACAATCATTTGGGCAGGCCGTTCTCGTCGTAGAGCAGGTCTCCATAGTCCGCAGTTGGGTCCGCAATCGAGAACGGCGGTTTCAGTCGGGGAGCACAGTCGCTTCCAATCGCCAGGAGCCGCTCGGCGAGAGGCTTTTGATCAACCTGCCCCAGGCGGTCGAGACGCTCGCGGACAGCGACGGTGACGGCCGTGGTCAGGCTTTCTCCGGTGGCCTGCGCCAGGCGGTGGATGAGAAGCTGGGTTTCTTCGTTTTTAAGATTAAGCCCCATCGCGTACCTCTATACCCTATCAGGGTATAATTCTACCATGGGAGAATGGAAAAGGCCGCCGGTTTGTTGGCGGCTTTTTAGTTAACACCGGCACTGACGTTTGTGAGTTTGTCGGGATCGCGGGGGGCATACATTCAACAGACGATGAACGAAATTTCGCAATCTGTTAAGAAGCTGGAGCGAGGGATGAATCTGAAGCGATGTTTCTGGTTTGCATTCCTGGCAATGTCGCTGCCTGGGGGAATGCTCGCATCCGCGGCTGACGGGCACGCAAGACTCGCAACCCGCGAGACTGCCGTGGAACTCGTTGCTGGCGCCGACGCGCCACGACTGGTTGTGATGACAGGGCACGGGTCTACATCCTTGCGTAATCGTGCGGCGGAAGCTTTGCCGAACTTCGTGGAGCGGGAGGGAAAGCAGGTGCCCCTCCGTTGGGCGCTGGTCTCGGGAGCGGCAACGGTCGAGGCTCGCCGTGTTTGCTTCGTGTATGAAACAAAGGAGCCACACCTGCGGCTGACCTGGGAGTGGACAGCGCGGGCAGCGTTCGGACCCGTTGAACACCGGGTCAAAATACAGAACCTCAGCGGTAGGGTGTTATGGCTTCCGGTTCCGGATAGCCTTCAACTGGATTGGGCAACGCGTGGCGATGCCGTTTTGCGCAACCTTTATATAGAAAAGGGGGCGGGAGCACCCACGGCGCAGGGAACGCATCTCGATTCGGTTCCGGCGGGGTACACCTGGACCGGATGGTCGACGACATTCGAGCATCCGGTGCCGGGCCGGCCGCGCGAAATCATTCCGTATGAGGCGGTATTTGCGCCGTCCGAGGGTGGATCGGGTTGGTATGCAGGCATCGAGTTCAGCGGGCGGACACGGATCACTTTGCGCCGGACTCAGGACGCAGTGACCAGTGTGCTGGGGCTGGATCCCGAGCCTGGACCGGCGCTCACGCGTCTCACGCCTGGTGGCACGTTCACCACGCCGCGCGTCTTTCTGGGCACATTCACCGGCGGGCCGGATGGCGCCGGGAACGAGCTGCGGCCGTGGGTGCGAGCGGTGCTGGGGTCGGCACACACCTGGTCGGATCCTCACTATCCGCTTACAGTCAACAACAGCTGGGGCGTCGGTATGGCGGTGGACGAATCGACGGCACACCGGATGATCGCCGATGCAGCATCGCTGGGGTTCGAGATGTTTCACCTCGATGCCGGATGGTTTCGCGGAGTGGGCGACTGGTATCCGCACCCGGAGAAGTTTCCGCATGGGTTGGCGCCGGTTGCGGAAGATGCTCACCGCCATGGGATGCGGTTTGGCCTATGGGTCGATTGGTCGCAGGCAGGGCTGGACACCAACCCCGGCTCACTGAATGCGCGCGATCCAAAGGTACACGACTGGCTGGTGGCAGACGTGGGGCCAGACTGGAAGCTACAGGACTTCAAAGGACAGACGATCGACCTGGGAGTTCCGGCGGCGCGCGATTACGCTGCGCGCGAGGTCAACCGCATCGTGACCAGCGATCACCTGGACATGCTGGAGCACGACGGCTATCTCGTGACACAGGGCTGCACGCGCAACGATCATCCGCATGCGCCGCCGGATCCCGCGCACACCCACGTGGAGCATTACGACGGCGAGGACATAGTGCTCAGCTCAAACTCGACCGATGTGAGTTACCACGCGGTCGAGGCGTACTACAGCATCTACGAAAATCTGCGGCGGCAGCATCCGAATCTGTTGCTGGAGATCTGCAACGATGGCGGTCGCATGGTGGACTTCGGCAGCGCTGCGCACGGTGACTATTTCTCCGTCACCGACAGTTACGATCCCCTCTCGAACCGACGAGCATTTTACGACGCAAGTCACGTGCTGCCGCCAGCGATGCTCGAGACTTACGTGGACAAGCGGCCGACGCCGCACCTCGCGAACTTTCTCTACGAGCTGCGTAGCGGCATGATGGGCTGGTTCAGCGTGATGCAGGACACAAACCAATGGACGCCGGAGCAGCATCGGGCCGCCTATGCCGCGCTGGCACTCTACAAGACAAAGCTAAGGCCGCTCATTCGCGATGCGGAGCTGTTCCACATCGCGCAGCGTCCGGACGGTGTCCACTGGGACGGGATGGAATACTGGGACCCGTCGCGGAAGCAGGGCGTGGTGTTTGCGTTTCGTGGATCGGCCGCCGACGAGCCGGAGCATCGCTTCAAACTAGCCGGACTGAAGGCAGAGAAGACCTATCGGCTGCACTTCGAAGACGGGAGTTTGAAGGACGCGGCGGAAAGCGGGCAACGATTGATGCGGGAGGGCCTGCTTGTCTCGCTGTCTCAGCCGCTTAGCTCAGAAGTGGTCTTTCTCTTAGAGGAATGACCTAGACGTGATCCGAGGACGCAAACAGAACCTTACCTTTCACCTTTATCTCCACATAGACCAGATAGCGCCGTAGTGCCGCGGTGTCGATGTGGATTCCCAGTCCTGGCTCGTCGGGCACCACAACATATCCTTGATTGTTACGTTCTAAATGATTGGATGTGATTTCTCGCGCCAGAGATTTGGGAGCGAAGGGATATTCGCAGATTTCGTTGGAGGGCAGACCGGCATAAGGCTGTAGCGAGGCGCTGAGCGCCAGGTGTGATGTGAAAGTGTGGTTTACAAAAGTCACCGACTTTGATGCCGCGTAGTGAGCCACACGACTGGCCGGACCGATGCCGCCGATGCGTCCGCAGTCGACCTGAATATACCCGACGTTGCCATAATCGATGAGATGTTGCGCCATGTAGAAATTGTGGGCACCCTCTCCTCCGGCTAGTTTGACGCTGCTCCTACGGGCGAGGGACGCGTAGGCATCCAGCGCGCTGGTATGGAACGGTTCCTCCAGCCATACTGCTCCGACCTGCTCCAGCGCCGGGAGCCGCGCAGCGGCAGCGTCCACGTTGTGGCCGAAGATCTGTCCGACGTCCACCATCAGAAGCGAGTCCTCACCCAGTCCCTGGCGTGCGGCTAAGAAGTGTTCAAGGTCGGTTTTGAGGCCGGTTCTTCCGATGGGTCCCCATCCGAACTTCACCGCGCGATAGTTTTGCCGGCGTGCATCGGCGGCCAGTTGGAAAGTCCGGGCGGGCGTGTCGCCGAACAGGTGCGACGCATAAGGGAGCTTGGGGAACGCCTCGCGGTATCCAAGGAGTTTCCAAACGGGCTCCCCGCGGGCCTTTCCCAATAAATCCCACAGCGCAATTTCGACGCCGGACCACGTGTGCGGCGCCTGCAAGAGGTCCATGCTATCCAATTCGATTTGGGAAGCGATGCGGTAAATGTCTTCGGGGCTGTCCAATACCTGCCCAAGGACCGAGGCGCCCACCGGACGACAAGCGCCATGAGACATTGGGCAGACAAAAGCCGCGATCGAGACCAGCGGAGAAGCCTCGCACTCACCCCAACCTACGAGTCCTCCAGCCGCAACCCGGACCAGTAGCGCATCCTGGCTACCGTCTCCCTCCGTTGTTACTTCCGGCATGGAGAGATAGAAAAAATCGACCGCTTCAATTGTTCTCACTAGGGCTCCTACGCACGGATATCGCGTGAGTCGACTTGGACAAGTTGCTCTACTGTATATACCTGTTCGCGGCTATGCGGATGACTAGAACCCGGTTAAAGAGATCGCTAAACCGATGTTTGGCACGGAGAAACTGCTTTATGCTGCAAGCAATGAGATCTTTGGTCTACACTGCCCCCGGTAGGGTCGAACTTGAGCGACGTCCACGACCTGAGCCCCAGAACGGGGAAGAAGAAATTGCGATCGAAGTTGCCGGAGTCTGTGGCTCCGACATCTCCGGGTTTCTTGGACACAGCGCCCTTCGGCGCCCACCTCTGGTCCTTGGCCACGAACTGGTTGGCCGGCGGAGCCATGGACAGCGCGTGGTGGCGAACCCGCTGGTCAGTTGTGGACACTGCAACGCCTGTATCTCCGGCGTGCAGAATCTGTGCGAGTCGTGGAAGCTATTGGGCCTTGGGACTACCGCCGGCACCTTTGCCGAGTATGTAGCGTTGCCTTCAGCTCAGGTCTACGAAATCCCCAACTCTCTCACTACGGAGCAAGCCGTCCTGGCAGAGCCACTCGCCAACATTGTCCACTTATTTCGGATGGTTTCTCCGCCGCCTTTCTCCCGACTTGCCATCATTGGCGCCGGCACCATGGGCGCACTGGCAGTGTCAACAGCGGTTCGCATCGGGGCCCGGGAAGTGCTGGCCGCGGATGTAAACCATCAGCGGCTGGCCATCATGCGAAAGCTCGGTGCATCGGTCACAGTCAATGCCGCGGAACCGGAGGCAGTTGCGGAGGCGCGGCACGCTAGTGGCCGTGGATATGATGTAGTGATCGACGCCAGTGGAAGCGCTGCCGCTCGAGAGATGGCTTTCGATTTCTGTCGACCGGGTGGTCAGGTCGTGTTGCTCGGGCTGGGAACGCAGCGCAGCGAAGTCAATTTTGCAACGAGCATTCGCAAGGAACACCGGGTAGTGATGTCGTTTGCCTATACCCCGGTTGATTTCAGACGGTCGCTTGATCTCCTGATCGCCGGTGAAGTCGATCTCACTCCGTGGACAGTCAGAATGGCGCTAGAACGCGGCCAGGAAGCACTTGAGCGCATGAGTCGCGATCCAGGTATTGCACTCAAGATGATGCTCGAAGTGGTGGCGCAGTAAATGACTCTGCCGCAAGGCCGTGCAATAGGGCGACCATCTCACGCGCAGCGATGCCAAGGATTCTAGACATGCCGCGATGGATGGCTTTTTCGCTCTTGACCATTCTGGTGTGGGGTGCGTGGGGTGCAGTCTCGAAGGTCGCCTCTAACGGAGTGGACGCCAACACCAATCAAGTGTTTTTCACCCTCGGACTTCTGCCTCTCATGACGATCGTGTGGCGCTCACCACGAAACGCGGGCGGCGGAGACGCAAGACGCAGCGGAATTGCCTGGGCATTTCTCACCGGCATCTTAGGCGGGACGGGCAATATTGCTTTTTTTCACGCGCTGGTCATCGGTGGCAAGGCTTCTATCGTTTCGCCCGTGACCGCCCTGTTCCCCGTGGTAACCGTGGTTCTGGCGGTGACGCTGCTCCACGAGCGTGTGGGAACGGTGCAGAAGATTGGCCTGTTGCTGGCGCTGGCCGCGATCTATTTGTTGAGCATGTAATTCGGGAACCTATGTCTCTCGTACCTGCATGGCTGTGGTTTGCCGCGATCGCCCTGATTTTCTGGGGGATCACCGGCGTGACTCAAAAGCTTGCCACGAACCGGATTTCAAGCGAACTCTCCTTTATCTGGTTTGCGTACGCGATGATCGCTATCTCGGCAATCCTCGCAGTGTTCGTTCCGATCCACTGGCACTTGCGGCCTTCGATCTTCTGGGCAGCGGTGGTTGGGGGAACGCTGAATGGACTAGGAGCCCTTACCACTTTCACGGCTCTCGAATCCGGCGGGAAGGCGTCTGTAGTGATTTCGTTAATATCGCTTTATCCGCTCGTTACCGTTGGCCTCGCAGTCACGATCCTGCACGAGCGGCTTACGCCGGCCCAGGCGGCCGGAGTGGGACTAGCGATTGTGGCCGCGATTCTGCTTTCGCTCGAACCTAAGGCATCCGGTGGCGAGACTTAAGTACCAGGCGGAGGCTCTGGAGGCCAGTAGCTCTCACACCGCCTCGCTCATCTCGCCCGAGGGATCGACTGATCCGACGGAGGACAAACCTTCTTGAACGAGGAAGCGCACGCCGGTCTCTAAGGTTTCGCCCGGCGCGAGGGTCCGGTGTTGTCCCGCCGCTTTCATGGCTTCGAAATTGAATGGGTACCCGGTACAGGGTTCAAGAACGGCGACGTTGTAGTTGCGCCATCCTCCGTAAGAAGCGAAGAGCCAGCAACTTCGGAAGACAGCGGAGTCGAACTGCAGGGCGCACGACAAGCCCGTCGCCGAGTTCGTCAAAGCGCACCAGTTGCCCTTCATTTGAGTGCCGTAGAAAAAATAGAGCTGCCGCTGATCCTCAGGAGTAATGCGCCGCAGATCGACATCTCCGGTGGCTGTCTTTATGAATGGCCACTCTGCTAGTCTCGAAGTGGCCGACAGGGTTCCCGGAAAGGCGGGTTCGAGAGCGACCTTTACAGGTGGAAAATCAATGCGATGTTGAGGGGATACCGCCATTGCCGGATGAAGCTTCCAGAGAAACGGGAAAGAGGTTCTTCCTCGGTTCGTTAGCCGGTGATGAAACTCGATGCGAGCTTGTTCGGCCCGCAAACGAATCGTCTTCTCTACCGCGATGGAACTGATGGGAGTGAAAAATCTCAGCCGGACGCCCACTTCATCCGAGCTCGACCATGGATCAGCTTCCCATTCTCCGGTCCAGAATTCCCCGTGATCGGGATAACTTTCGCCATCAATAACGGCAATTTCATCGTTCGGAAATAACTCGTCCCAGCCACCGCTCCACACATCGTCGTAGCGGGAGTTACTCGGCAATCGTCCAGGGGCAATTCGCGGGTTGTTCCAGAGCAGATCTGTATCGAACAGCTTGTATGTGATCTGCCAAATCTTGGCGCCCGCCTCGGGAAGAATCACGACGCGAAGCAGTCGGTTTTCAAGCACTACGGCACGCAATCCACGATAGCTCCACGCCGTGGTCACATTGAGAAGATTCAACCGGCCCACTCCAGCGCGACAGCGCCAGCTTCGGACCGAATCCAACGCTGTGGCTGGCTGGCATAAGCGCGCGGCGTACAGTGCATATATTTTTTGAACACGGAGGCGAAGTACGCCGGGTTGCAGAAGCCACAGCGGTCAGACACTTCCGCCACGTTCAGCCGCGGATCAAGCAGCAGCCGCCGGGCCATCTCCAGCCTCTGCCGGATCAGATATTCCTCCAGGGTGTGGCCGCTGGTACGGCGATACACTCGGCCCAGGTGTCCGGCAGAGATCTTTAGATCATCAGCAATATTCTGGATCGTCACTTTTGCCGGGCCCAGTTCACGAACCAGTCGCTGGGTCTCAATCATTATCTTTTCGTCGCGTTGGCTGAAGAGCTGAACCAATTGCCGGCGCAGCTGATCGACAAAGCTGCGAAATGCCTCAGCCATGGCGAAAGAACTCGGCGATCCAACGATGACCTGAACGGCGCTCTCCTTGGCGGCATTGACCAGGCCGGGGTCTGTCCCCAACGAAGCCATCTCCCGAGCCAGGTGTTCACAGCCCCAGGTAAGCAGACCGCGCGCTTGCTGTAATTGCGCGACGGTGGCTGCCGCGGGAACCGCAGCGGCAAGAAACTCGCGCAGCGCCGCTGTAACCGCCGCAGACTCGGCTGTCACAAGAGCCCTCAGTATCCTGCCAAGACTCTGCGCCGGTTGTTGCCGGCGTTCCAGCAGAGCCTCGAACCAATTCACCGTAGAATGACCGGAATCAAGCGCGAAGGAGGCTTCGTGATAGGCGCGCAGCAACTCAGTGGACTGCGCATGTATGCCGCTGATGCCTACCCTCACAAGCGTAAGCCCCTGTTCACGCGCGGTGCGTAAGAGCGTCTGCGCCATTTCTTCCAGAACGACTCTCTCATGGCCCTGGGTGCGCGATCTCTGCGCTGTGAAAATGCAAATCTCTCCCGGAGTTACAACGGCAGCCAGCGTATTTGGCCAGCTTTGACAGCGGTCCTCGACCAGATGCCCTATACGCGCCAGTGTCAAATGATTGCCGATCACCGTGGCGGGCTCGGCTTCTTCTTGAGGTGTTCGAGATTCATAGGAGTCCTGCATGGCGGTCTGTAGCCGCAAGATGAGTACCCGGTCGGGAAGCCGCTCCATGCCCAAGTTCCGAGCCAATGCGAACAAGGCTTCCAGGTTGTTTTCCGCTCCACTGCTCATCTGCCCTGCAAGCAGCATCTCCACAAGCTGACGCCGGTCAAGAGCGAGCTCGCGCTCCCTTACCCGGTGAAACTCACTCATAATTTCCAGCCGCTTCCAGGCATTGGCCAGGTAGCGCGCAAAGACCTCCAACATGTGCACCATCTCGGCCAATTGAGCCGTTGTCACTACTGGAACGCGGTAGTATGCGTCCTCGAGCCGCGCAATGTCGATGTGCGGCTGGCCCTGGAGAGCAGCGTCAACGTAGGCGAAGCCCTCGGGGGAAGGCGGCTGGATGAGCACCTGTCCGCTGAACAGTGTGCCGAGATATCTTCCCTCGCAAATCACCGGTACGGCGATGTCGGTTAAACCAACATGGCAAGGGTAGACCTGGCTGCAACCAAGGGTGCGGCAACGTTCCTTGGCAGGCTTATCGCTGCGTCCGCAAGTTTGTTCTTCGTGACTGCCGAAGCCATGCACCAGGTCGCAAAAGAGCGTGCTGGGACTAGGGGAGGTTCTTCCAGGAGCGTCTGCTCCTACCGGTTGTAGTTGCACGAGCGCATCGCAGGTGTTTACGCGCGGCTTCTGGCCGGGGTCAAACAGCTCTAAGTCGTCGGCCCACATCAACTCAACGTTGCGGATGGGGCTGGAAGAGTTGATTAAGACAAGAAAATATCCGAATAGCTCAAGGTCCTTCTTGAACTCCTGCCTGAGCGTTCCGCCCAGAGCGGCTCTTGGATTTTTCAATGCTGACCTGCCTCCAACCCCGGATGCCGGCACCGCAACTTCTGATGTCTGGAAACTCATTCTATATAGGAGCAGTCAACAATGGATACCGGAAAAGCGGCAGGGATCATTGTGTAATTGCAAATTGCATTGAAATTTCGCTAAGAGCATTAGTCAGTCGGCGCATCTTCCGTACCTACCCGCATGGATGAGCGCGGATAGTGAGGCCACCGTCGACCACGATCTGCGTTCCCGTGACCCAGGCTGCCTGGGCGCCGGCGAGATAAGCCACGGCGGCTGCGACGTCGGCAGGCAAGCCGCGCCTGCCCAAGGGATGAAGCGCTTGCGTCTGCGCAGCCAGGCCCTCAGGATCGCTTGCCGAACGAAGCCATTCATCCCACATGGGGGTGTCGATGTAGCCCGGACAAACGGCGTTTACGCGAATATTGTGAGGCGCCAATTCCAAGGCAAGATTGCGGGTGAGCGCCAGCAGCCCGGCCTTGGAGCAGGCATATGGAATGGAATTGGGGAATGCGTGACTGGCGTGAATGGAACCGATATTGACGATGGCGCCGCCTGCAGCAGGAAACAGCGGCGCAAGCGCCTGAGTGACCAGCAGCGGCGCCCTTAGGTTGGTCGCAATAACCTGGTCAAAGACAGCCGCGGTCACCAGTTTGAATGGCAAATCCAATTCGATGGCGGCATTGTTGACAAGCACGTCGATCTTTGGCTCCAGGGCCCTGATCCCTTCAGCCAATTTTTCAATCTCGCGCGGTTCGGCCAAGTCAACAATAACCATTTCAATATCCGGACGCTCAGGAAGGCGCATGGACGCTGCCGTCTCAGCGAGGCCGGCGGCGTTGCGGTCAACCAGCACGAGACGCGCGCCGCGAGCATGCAAATCCTCCGCAATCGCGCGCCCGATTCCCTGTGCGGACCCGGTCACAACTACGACCATGTCGGCAAACTCTTGCTTCACAACGGGCTCTTTTGCCTGCATTCGGTTACCTCTCCCTGCCTGATTGTGACATTGTTGCGGCCGGTCCCTGCACACGTACAAGCGGAGAACATCGCGCCTATCGACCAGGTCTCCATGCTGGTGTCTGATGAACTGGCCTGTCGCACCAGCCGGCAACTGGAGCGGCGCCATAAGCAGGCTCAGTTCCGCGACGGAGAGAAACGTCTGGACAACTTCGACTTCCAGTTCAATGCCAGGATGAATCGTTCCCTGATCTTCGACATGGCCACCGCGGCCTGGGTGGGACGACGCCAGGACGCCCTGCTGCTTGGTCCGCCGGGTAGCGGTAAAAGCCACATCGCCCAGGCCAGTGGCCAGGCCGTGATCCAGCAGGGTTATCGCGTGCTCTATCGTGAAGCGCATCTGCTGCTGGAAGAACTGGCCGATACCACGCTGGATGGAAAACGCAAAGAGCATATGGATCTCTTAGCGACTGTTCCGTTGCTGATCGTCGACGATCTTGGCATGCGCAAGCTGCCGCTGATCGCGGCCGAAGAGTCGCTGGAGATCATCATGCGTCGCTATGAGCGGGCCAGCACAATGATCACATCCAATCGTCCGGTTGAGGACTGGGGGAAACTGCTGGGTGACAGTGCCGCGGTCACCGCCATGCTGGATCGTCTTCTGCATCACGGCCACGTGCTCAAATGCGGTCCGCGCAGTTGGCGTACGAAAACCGGCAGCAATGGCGAGGCTCAATGACAAAGAACAAAGCAATCACGATGCCGGGCGAAGAGCGCCCGGCCGCTTCGCAACTTGTGATCCAGAAGCCTCCAACAACGAAGCCTCACCCAAGAAATCTAGGAAAAAACACGAAACCCTCTGCTGACCAGCTCGTAGAGCCAATCGCAGAGGGTCTCGAATACCGATTCCTTCGGAGCCAGCCCCGTGTCCTCGGCTCTTGGATCACACCCCGGCAAAGCGAGTACCACCATAGCATGCCGATCAGGGTGCTTCGCAGATTAGACACACCGGCAATCCTCGTCTCACCTTGCTGACATCGGGCGCCGAGCAGTAAAACAATCAAGTCTGGACCTGCTCAAGTGGCCGGTTTTGCACTGATCACAAGTGGCCGCTTTTGAGGTGATCACCGAGGACCGAAAGGAAACCAAGCTTCAGACGTGAGGGCATGTGCTCACTTTGGCATTGTAAAATGTCCCTCCTCGGCACTTTGTTTTGGGCCGCCCCCTGGATGAAGCGATGAAGCGGACTTCCCTTTTGAGGGTTTGAAAACCCCCTCCTGGGTGGAAACGAACATAAGTTGGTCCTTCTTCGCGTACTGCCCAGATGGTCACGGTCTGGCGCTGGCCAAGCATAACGGGGGTTCACAGTTCACGGTGGGTCGGCTGGTTGGACGGGGGGTTACAAGATCGCATAGGATGCTTTCATAGTGTCTACAAAAGGTAATATTGGCTGCGTGTATCTGCCCAATGGAAAAGGATCAAAAACAACACACTTGGCCGTTTTCAAAACCGCTGGAATTTCTCCAGAAGGTCAAGTATGGCGGAGTTGTGGGCAAATTAACTGCGATAACAGTTGCAGCCCTCCTCGTTGTCGCGGTCATATCGGTCAGTTCCTGGAACAATGAAAAACTTCATATCGGCGGGTTGATCGTCGTTGTGTTCCTCGTGCTCGCCGCATTTTGGAGGATCAGCAGGACACTCGAGAAACATCCAGAACTCGCACTGATGGATGGTACGGAAATCATCACCTATAAAAGACTTGAAATGGCAGCGAAAAACCAGCCAATACTTGCCGACTCACCGATGGTATCTGATCCGACCCCGCTGCTTATCGCGCCTCCCACTGAGGATGAAGAATGAAAACCTTCCTTCATCTGACTGTCTCTCCAAGTGACTCTGACCTCGGATCGCTTATACAGGCCAAGCTGGATAAAGCGACGGATTGGCTCAGGTATTCTCCTGAGTGTTGGCTCATCTACACAGGGCAACCGGCAAAAGTGTGGTATGAGAGATTGACTGAGATCGCCGGCGTTAAAGAGAGAATCCTGTTTATCTGTGAAGTAAATCTCTCTAATCGTGGCGGGTGGATTAAACAATCAGCCTGGGATTGGATTAAAAAAGAGCGCTGAAGGCGCCAGTGACGGCCAGCCCCCGGATCCTGCCCTGGGAAACACGACCAAGCGCGAGGCGCTCTCTTGCGTCGCAGCTGAGGAGTAGTAACGGTGCCCCTCACGCTCCTGATGCAGCATCCCCACCCCTTTCCGTCCAAATCGTGCTCCCATTCGATTTCAGCAGCCTTGGCTAGAGCCCTAAGGCTTTCGTGATCATCGGTAGGTATCGCCGCACCTGCTCGCGGTCACTCTCACGCTCGACTTCTGTCAACTGCGTGTACGGCGTCGCGATAAGCCGCTCCCAATGCGCAACAAGTGCGGCCGGCAGTGTGAGGCTCCCATCTGGGTTGCGTGTCGCTTTTTTGTGCATGTAGCGCTGCCAGTGGGACCAGCGCTCGTGCTCGATCGATGCGAGTTCTTCCAGAAGCGCTACATCAGCTAAGTCCATGCCGTCAGATTACGCCGTTCTGCGCAAGCCGACGATAATGTTCTCCGAGAGCCGTTAATCGAACAGTCCCGGAGTTGATCGCCGCGTGGTACATATGTGGATGTCCCTCCGGCACAACGAGGTTGATGCGATTTAACTTCTGGAGCTTCGCAAAAATAGCCGTGTTTTTCTGATTAGCGTCGGGGTTCGGGCCAGCGCTCGGGAGTTCAGGCTCGAAGGATGGATCAAGTCGGAATTGGTAACCGAATCCGGGGAAAAGTTGCGGTAGTTCTCGCAGGATGGCGGGGTCTATCGGAGGGTTGACTTTTCGAAGAGAGACAAATCCGGTTATGTTGGTCTTGAACACTGGCCGCTGGCTCCATGGACCAAGGGACTGGTCGATGTGCGCATAGACGCTACCGGGCGTGATCTCACCCATAAGGTTGGCAGCAGCCCCACCTAATGCATCGGCCAACAGATTAGTAAAAACGCCGCCCCCATTTTGCTCAGCTGCGCTCTGGTGGGAGCGCGAAGCCGTTAAAATCGACATCCCTTCCGTGACTTCGGAAACGCCAGTCTGCAACGGCGTCTCGCCCGCGGCGCCACTATGGCAACTGTCGAGAATGACAACGCGGCTTTTGGCCTTCGATCCACCGGCAAGTGTCATAATCTCTGCAAGGCTAAGACCTTCGTCGCCGCGCGTCGAATCGCTCCCACAGATATAGCCGCCCGTTGCGTCGACGTGGCCATGTCCCGCAAAGTAGAAGAGCACGATCTCGTCGTCGGACTGGAACAAGTCGGTAGCTAAATCTTTGAGCATCCGGCGCGAAATCGAATCGGCTGAGCTACTAGCCGTCATTAGCTTTATCCCGAAGTTTGGGGAGCCGTCCGCGTGGCGCTCCAGCATAGCTCTAATGCGGTGGGCATCGTTGACGCAACCCGAAAGCGAGCCACCAGCTGCGTAAAAATCAATGCCGATTATAAGAGCCTTGCGCACTTTCGTTTAGAGCCTGTCAATGAAGCTTTTTACGTTATCCCAGGTCCAGTCTTTGACGGCAATGCCCGAAATATTACTCCTGTCATCTGAGTAAGCTCGGAGACCAAGCACCGGCTTTCTCTCTGCCTGCGCGCACTCGATTTCCCACGTCTGGCCCGAAGAAGCGGCGGAGCTCTTGCTGACAAGCGCGATTACACCGTGACACCCACGGATGCGCGTTTGCACTTTAGCCTTCCAGTCCGTTTCGTAGGCCTCCTTCACGGAAAGATCCACATACTCGAACGGCGAGTTGGTATTGAGCGACTGCCCCTTCAAGAGATTGCGCTGCCCCTCGTCTTCAATCGCAAAGGCGACAAACACTCGCTTCTTGTCAGCCATTTTCGAATGCCCTCTTTGTTCGAATTTAGATACCCGTTAACCATTTTACTTATTTTACTCACTACGGCCACCGAGAACATGGCTTGCTGACGATAAAGCGGTACCGAGTCGAAGTACTGAAGCACCAGAGCACTTGACGACAACGACGGCGATAATAACGAGGGCGGCGAACAGCGACTTGGGCGCGACCGCTGCGGCGCCGGTCGATGCTCATTTCATGGTTCTTGCACTGTGCACAGGAGCTTCGGCCGCTTTCTAGCCTTCAGCCTTCAGCACTCAACCGCGTCGCTGTGTCGCTGCAGATAGGAGATAGAAGATAGAAAAGGCCGCCAGGTTGCCTGGCGGCCTTTTAGTTAATGCCGGCAATCACCTACGCTCCCACACACTTACGCGTGCAGTACCATCGGCCCAGCGAGGCTTAACTTCCGTGTTCGGGATGGGAACGGGTGTGACCCTCGCGGTATATTCACCGGCAAATCTAGGTGTGCTGCGAAGACTTATTCCTTCCTGCGTGTGCTCCGACAACCTTAACCGAGCTGTAAAAACACACCTTTGAGCTTTTGGGGCGCTTGGCGGAGGGTCTCCCCCGCAGTCGAGGCGAGTTCAGGCTGTTTTCCTGAGGTTCTCGCGCGGCAAGCTGGCGCCATGCAACCTGATTTTTCACAACGAAACCGATTGGGCTAGATCTACTTCTTGTGCAGATCATTTAGATCTTACAAGGCTTGTTGAATATCTCTCTGATACTGCGCAGAGTTAATTCTATGGACAAGCCGAACGGGCGATTAGTACTGGTAAGCTACATGCATTACTGCACTTCAACCTCCAGCCTATCAACCAGGTGGTCTTCCTGGACCCTTCTTGACCCTTTTGGGTTGGGAGATCTCATCTTGGGGCGTGCTTCCCGCTTATATGCATTCAGCGGTTATCACAACCGAACTTCGCTACCCAGCCGTGCCCTTGGCAGGACAACTGGAACACAAGAGGTTCGTCCATCCCGGTCCTCTCGTACTAAGGACAGCCCCCCGCAAATCTCCTACGCCCACAGCAGATAGGGACCGAACTGTCTCGCGACGTTCTGAACCCAGCTCACGTACCGCTTTAATAGGCGAACAGCCCAACCCTTGGAACCTTCTACAGCTCCAGGATGCGATGAGCCGACATCGAGGTGCCAAACCGGAGCGTCGATATGAACTCTTGGCTCCGATCAGCCTGTTATCCCCGGCGTACCTTTTATCCGTTGAGCGATGGCCCTTCCATACAGAACCACCGGATCACTAAGGCCTGCTTTCGCATCTGCTCGACTTGTAGGTCTTACAGTTAACCACACTTATGCCTTTGCACTCGACGGCTGATTTCCAAACAGCCTGAGTGTAGCTTCGCGCGCCTCCGTTACAATTTAGGAGGCGACCGCCCCAGTCAAACTACCCGTCTTACTATGTCCCTCTCCCGGATCACGGGAGGAGGTTAGAATCACAGCACTCGCAGGGTGGTATCTCACCGTTGGCTCCACCAAGTCCGAGAACCTGGTATCAAAGCCTCCCACCTATCCTGCGCAGCAAGAGCCATAATTCATAGTAAAAGTGTAGTAAAGGTGCACGGGGTCTTTCCGTCTAGCTGCGGGTAACCGGCATCTTCACCGGTACTACAAGTTCGCCGAGCAACTCCTTAAGACAGTCGTACGATCGTTACGCCATTCGTGCAGGTCGGAACTTACCCGACAAGGAATTTCGCTACCTTAGGACCGTTATAGTTACGGCCGCCGTTCACCGGGGCTTCAGTTCAAAGCTTCGCCTTGCGGCTAACCTCTCCCTTTAACCTTCCGGCACCGGGCAGGCGTCAGCCCCTATACGTCGTTTTCGACTTAGCAGAGACCTGTGTTTTTGTTAAACAGTCGCCGTACGCGTTTCACTGCGGCCCCCTCGAGCTTGCACTCTACCGGGGCGCTCCTTCTCCCGAAGTTACGGAGCTAATTTGCCGAGTTCCTTAAGAAGCCTTCACTCGAGCGCCTTTGGATATTCTCCTCGTCTACCTGTGTCGGTTTGTGGTACGGTTCCCAATCCCTCTCCTTAGAGGATTTTCTTGGCAGCGTGAAATCGGCAGCTTTCAGGCATACGCCTTACTGTTTTGCGCCTCACTGTTAAGTCCACCTGGATTTGCCTGGGTGAACCAGCTTACGCGCATCAAGCCCCATAGCCATAGGAGGCCCTGCTTATCCTTCTGCGTCTCCCCATCGTCAAACGAGATATTGGGAGGTCCGGAATATTAACCGGATGTCCATCAGCTACGCCTTTCGGCCTCACCTTAGGGACCGCCTAACCCTGAGCGGATTAACCTTCCTCAGGAAACCTTAGACTTTCGGCGTGGGTGGTTCTCACACCCATTATCGCTACTTATGCCGGCAGGGTCTCTTCTCAACGCTCCACCAGTCTTCTCAGTCTGGCTTCGCTGCGGTTGAGAATGCTCTCCTACCACGCACACCATAGGTGTGCATCCGCTGCTTCGGTGTACAGTTTTAGCCCCGTTATATTGTCGGCACCGGACCGCTTGACCAGTGAGCTATTACGCTTTCTTTAAAGGATGGCTGCTTCTAAGCCAACCTCCTGGCTGTCTGAGCGTTCCGACTTCCTTTCCCACTTAACTGTAACTTTGGGACCTTAGCAGGCGGTCTGGGCTGTTTCCCTCTCGACAATGAAGCTTAGCCCCCATTGTCTGACTCCCGGACTGGTTGTCGCTGGCATTCGAAGTTTGATTGGATTCAGTAAGCCGGAAAGCCCCCTAGTCCATCCAGATCTCTACCACCAGCGCAAATCATCCGAGGCTAGCCCTAAAGCTATTTCGGAGAGAACGAGCTATCACGGAATTTGATTAGCCTTTCACCCCTACCCTCAGCTCATCCGAGCTTTTTTCAACAAACACCGGTTCGGTCCTCCAGTGGGTGTTACCCCACCTTCAACCTGGCCAAGGGTAGATCATCCCGCTTCGCGTCTATTCCTGCCAACTGATTCGCCCTATTCAGACTCGCTTTCGCTACGGCTCGCTTACGCTTAACCTTGCTGACAAGAATAACTAGCCGGCTCATTATGCAATAGGCACGCGGTCAGACATTCCCTTGCGGGCATAGTCCTCCCACTGCTTGTAGGCACACGGTTTCAGGTACTTTGTACTCCCCTCGCAGGGGTTCTTTTCACCTTTCCCTCACGGTACTGGTTCACTATCGGTCAGAATCGAGTATTTAGCCTTACGGGATGGTCCCCGTAGATTCAAGCAGGGTTTCACGTGCCCCGCCTTACTCAGGTATCCGCTTCGAGTCTGGATGGTTTTCGTCTACGCGCCTGTCACGCTCTATGGATCCACTTTCCAGAGGATTCGACTAACCACCAGATTGGTAACTCTACTGTTGCGGACCCTACAACCCCCGAAGCACCGAAATGCTACGGGTTTGGGCTATTCCGATTTCGCTCGCCACTACTCTCGGAATCGAGGTTTCTTTCTTTTCCTTCAGGTACTGAGATGGTTCACTTCCCTGAGTTCGCTCATGCCCGCCTATGTATTCAGCGGGATGTACTACGGTTTTGCCGTAGTGGGTTTCCCCATTCGGAAATCTCCGGATATAACGCCTGTGTGCGGCTCCCCGGAGCTTATCGCAGCTTGCCACGTCCTTCATCGCCTGATTCTGCCAAGGCATCCACCGTGCGCCCTTAGTAGCTTGACCATAAAATTAACTCTCGCGCAGCAGTCAGACTTGCGTCTGCGATACCTTGCTGAGAGCTAATAGAATTAGTCTCTGTATATTCGCCTGCGTTTATGCGCTCACTCTTGCGAGCGAGCAGATATTCGCTAATTATCCTAAAGACACTCAACTAAACACGCCTTCCCCTGCATCACGAATTGCGTTGCCGCTCTTCGCGTCTTGCGCAGTTTTATGGGAGAGGCCTGCTCAGCCTTGTAATTTTTGGAACTGATTTGATGTTCAGACCCGCGACTTCGCGATCAGCTTGAGCCCCGCTTTGCGGCGGGTCTCATCCGAGACTTCATCGAGGTCTGAGAAGTATCAAATCAGTTCTTTACCCAATCGATTTCGTTGTCAAACATCCAGTTGCGCCGGATTTTAGTCCGGCGCCCACCCTGAGGTGGGTTGAACAGCGTTGCTCTGGCTTCGCCAGGCGCTGTTCAAAGATCAAAGCCCTGAAAGGGCGTTCATCTTTGAACAGAGGTTTCTGTTCTTAGGTCGAACCCTTTTCAGTTTGAGCTAACTCTCGGCGGCCTTAGGAGCTGATGCCACCATGCCTAAAGGCCATCATGGTTGATGGCGCAATGTATGGGCTAAAGCCCATACCTACCAGCCCATACCTACCAGCCCGTACCTGCACCAAACAAACCACGGAGAATTTGAGATTTGGTGGAGCTGAGCGGGATCGAACCGCTGACCCCCTGCTTGCAAAGCAGGTGCTCTCCCAACTGAGCTACAGCCCCATTAAAGTGAGTGGTGGGCCTGGGTAGATTCGAACTACCGACCTCACCCTTATCAGGGGTGCGCTCTAACCAACTGAGCTACAGGCCCATGAGCATAAGGATAAACCAATGCTTATGCCTGGCTGCGCCAGTGTCTCAAAAACCGAAAAAAGTTTCGAGGACCAGGTGAACATGCAGAGCAGCTACGCCGCTCCTGACCGCGCGTGGAAATATCGAAAAGCAGAGAAGGTTTGACCGGTTTCCAAGGTTCGAGTCAGGGACAAGAACTTTGGAGGTACATGGCAATCCTCATACGCGCCTACTGGCTTCTGAGCCGGATTGCTCCGGACAGTGGGCCAAAGGTCCGCTATCGCGGAAGCGGATGAGTGCCATGACGTTCTCTCTTAGAAAGGAGGTGATCCAGCCGCAGGTTCTCCTACGGCTACCTTGTTACGACTTCACCCCAATCATGAATCACACCTTGGGCGGCTGCTTCCTTGCGGTTAGCGCACCGACTTCTAGTACGACCCACTTTCGTGATGTGACGGGCGGTGTGTACAAGGCCCGGGAACGTATTCACCGCGGCGTTCTGATCCGCGATTACTAGCGATTCCAGCTTCATGTAGTCGAGTTGCAGACTACAATCCGAACTGAGGCCGGCTTTTTCCGATTAGCTCCCCCTCACGGGTTTGCGACGGTTTGTACCGGCCATTGTAGCACGTGTGTAGCCCTGGACATAAAGGCCATGAGGACTTGACGTCATCCCCGCCTTCCTCCCCGTTATCCGAGGCGGTCTCACCTGAGTGCCCAACTTAATGATGGCAACTGGTAATAAGGGTTGCGCTCGTTGCGGGACTTAACCCAACATCTCACGACACGAGCTGACGACAGCCATGCAGCACCTATAGAGCAGCCCCTTGCGGGGAAGGAATGTTTCCACTCCGGTCCACTCCATTTCGAGCCCAGGTAAGGTTCTTCGCGTTGCGTCGAATTAAACCACATGCTCCACCGCTTGTGCGGGCCCCCGTCAATTCCTTTGAGTTTCAGCCTTGCGACCGTACTCCCCAGGCGGATCGCTTAACGCGTTAGCTTCGGCACGGCGGGATTGGGTACCCGTCACACCAAGCGATCATCGTTTAGGGCTAGGACTACCAGGGTATCTAATCCTGTTTGCTCCCCTAGCTTTCGTGCCTCAGCGTCAGTTGTGGTCCAGTGAGCCGCTTTCGCCACAGGTGTTCCTCCCGATATCTACGCATTTCACCGCTACACCGGGAATTCCACTCACCTCTCCCACACTCAAGCCCAGCAGTTTCTCATGCAGACTTCGAGTTGAGCCCGAAGATTTCACACAAGACTTACTGAACCGCCTACGCACCCTTTACGCCCAATAATTCCGAACAACGCTCGCCCCCCTCGTATTACCGCGGCTGCTGGCACGAAGTTAGCCGGGGCTTCTTCTCTCGGTACCGTCATTATCGTCCCGATCGAAAGGAGTTTACGCCCCAAGGGGCTTCATCCTCCACGCGGCGTTGCTGCGTCAGGGTTTCCCCCATTGCGCAAAATTCCCCACTGCTGCCTCCCGTAGGAGTCTGGACCGTGTTTCAGTTCCAGTGTGTCCGTGCGCCCTCTCAGGCCGGATACCGATCACAGTCTTGGTGGGCCATTACCCCGCCAACTAACTAATCGGCCGCGACCCCCTCCTTAAGCGAATTGCTCCTTTGACCCGAAGGTATTATGCGGTATTAGCCCAGGTTTCCCTAGGTTATCCCCCACTCAAGGGTAGGTTAGTCACGTGTTACTCACCCGTGCGCCACTTTACTCATGGATTGCTCCACTTTCTCGTTCGACTTGCATGTGTTAGGCACGCCGCCAGCGTTGATTCTGAGCCAGGATCAAACTCTCGTTTGAAACCTGAGGTCTCTACACTTCCAGGACGGAGGTCCGGAAGGAGAGACCAGTCTCGCTGCGCTCGAAAACGCTGCGAGACATTACATTGTGAGAATTGATCAAACCAAACTGATCGTTTTCTCACGTACTGGCATGTTCAACCTGATTGTCAAAGATCCGCGCCGGATTCCGCCTGAGCGGGCCGCTTTGGATCAAGGCATCCGCAGCTTAGCTGCGTGTCCTCGAACTTGTTGCGCTGCTTGCGGTGGCTACGACTTCGGCAGCACTTCCGCTTTTTTGCGCATTTCCCAAGACTATAGAGGTCTCAGGAGGTTGTCAATGTTTTTGTTTACCGGGTTGATTTCCGGCAAACCCTCGACAGCGCTTGCAGCACCAAATTTGAAAGAGCTAGCCAGAAAACCTGGGCCCCGAGACTTGCTCGGTTGCGTAGGTTCTGGTGGGCAATACTGCCCAAGAGGGAAATTCCCTCACCCTGCACAATGGATTGCTCGCTTTGGAAGGTCTTACCTTCGCTACCGGCTGAATTGTCTCTACCGGCAATGGGTCAGCCGGATTTAGACTGGCGCATTCAGCGCCGCTCTAAGGTGAGATCAGATTCAGGTGATCGGTATGGGCTGCTAACGCCCTTCGAACAACTGCCGCTTCGCTTGCAACTACTGGCCGGGTACTTTTGTTTCCCCTACCGCGAAAGCCTCATCGTGACCACTACTTACTTTGTTTACTGTAACAACGATCTTTGAAAGTTGCAAACGGCGCCGGTGATTTTGCTTGCCGGAAGATTTGCTGTTCATCGACCTCTGCGAGAGTACCAAGACGGGTGCGGTTCCGCAAGGGGGGTAGTTGTTGAAAAAGGGACTTTCGTGTTGAAAAGGGGTTCTGGACGGGTGGTGACGCGGGGTTGCAGCTCTTAGGGCGCGCCACTGACGTGCCGCGGTGAAGCTTGTGCCGTCCCTGCGGGACTGGATTGGCGCCGTTTTTGGGTAAAGTTCGATAAAGTTCGATGGTTTTTTGGTTGTTTTATCGCTTTGGCGGAAATGACAGAACAAAAAGAGCAGCCTTTGGGCTGCTCTTTTTGTTCTGCGCGTTTCGCTCTAGTGCAGTGCGGGCTTTGCTTCTTCGGCGTGGGGCGGCGAGGGGTGCGGAGAAGGCAGGCCTACGAAGGGTGAGGTGGTGTCCATAGGGATTCGCAAGACCTGGGGCCGAATGCCGGCTTGCTGTCCCCAGCCGGGAAGGAGGGGGCTGCCGGTGATGAGGCGCGCACCCCGGTTAAAGGTGAGATACGTCCAGGACCAGGACAAAAACACCGTAACCCGATTGCGGAAGCCCACCAGGAAGAACAGATGGACGGTGACCCAGGAGAGCCAGGCCAGCGTTCCCGACCAGTGCGCCTTGAACGGCCAGCGGACGTTGGCGACCGCGGCTTGACGACCGATGGTCGCCATGTCGCCCTTGTCGAAGTAATGAAACCCGGTCCGCGGCTTGCCGGCCATATCCTGACCAATCATCCGCGCGGCGTGGCGGCCCATCTGCATCGCCGGCTGGGCTACGCCGGGGACCTGGTGTCCCCCTTCTTCCACGTGCGCCACGTCGCCGCACAAGAAGATTTCCGGGTGGCCGGGCGGGTTCAGATAGATGTCTACGACGCCGCAGCCGCGCTTATCGGTTTCGCAGCCCAGCATCTTGGCGAGAGGTGAAGCCTGCACGCCGGCAGCCCATAATGTGACCACGGCGTCGATTCGCTTGCCACCGACGACGACGTAGCCGGGTTGCACGTCCATGACGCTCTGCCCGGTGTGGACCTCGACGCCCAATTGGGTCAACTGCTCGACGGCTTTTCTGGAGAGATCTTCCGGATAGGACGCCAGAATGCGAGGCGACCCTTCGATCAGCATGACCCGTGCCTTGGAGGTGTCGATGTGGCGAAAATCATGGCGCATGTAGAGCTTGGAAATGTCGCTTATGGCGCCGGCGAGCTCGACTCCGGTGGGGCCTCCGCCGATGACGACGAAGTTCAGCATGGGGTGGGCGCCGGTCTCAACCATTTCGCGCTCCGCAAGCTCAAAGGCGAGCAGAACGCGGCGGCGAATCTCGGTGGCGTCTTCGACGGTTTTGAGTCCTGGCGCATTGGCGGCCCACTCGTTCTTGCCGAAGTAGGAGTGGGTGGAACCGGTGCCCAGGATGAGGTAGTCGTACTCGACTTTGGCACCGCTGCCAAGGACGACGATGCGGTTGCCGGGTTCGAGGTTCACCACTTCGTCCATCAGGACTTCGATATTTTTGTTTCTGGAAAAGATGGAGCGAATCGGCTGGGCAATGTCGGCCGGGGAAAGCACCGCCATAGCGACCTGGTAAAGCAAGGGCTGGAAGGTGTGGTGGTTGCGGCGATCAATCAGGGTAACGTCGACGGCCGTATCCGCAAGCGCCATGCCGGCGCTCAGACCGGCGAACCCTCCTCCAACGACAACCACCCGGGGGCGTGCGGGCACATTTCTTACCGCGGGCGGCGGCATTGCGCCATTTACGGGGATCTCAGCCATGTAGACACTCTCCTGAGCCTCAAAAACTATTCGATGCTGTTGGTGCCAGAATCAGACCGGGCCGGGACGCTATTTGCTTCGATGGTCCCGATCTGCGCGACTGCGCAGATCGGTTAAATTTCGGGGTAGAAGTCGAAGAAGGCTTCAATGCTTTGCCGCAACTGGTTTTCGATTTGTTCCCGGCTTCCCTCGAGCACGTGCATGGTGACGTGGGCCTGCTTGCCGTTTTTGAGGGTAACGGTTGCGTCGCCGACTTCCACCGCCTCCTCGGAGGGAAGCAGCCTCATGCCGTAGATGAGTGTGAGATTTGCCATGTGGTCATCTTACCGCCCGATCGAAAGACCTGGACGAAAGACCTGAACCTGCCCCGCGGCGAAGGACACCACTCAAGCCAACAGAGGGCTTGCAGGCGCCACCCATGGGTTTGTCGCTCGCATCTTTTGAGGCCGGGTAGAATCAAACAATCCCTATGTCTGCTAATGTTCGCGATACCGTCATCCTGGGCTCCGGCTGCGCCGGGCTTACTGCCGCCATTTACGCTGCGCGCGCCAACCTTAAACCGCTGGTACTGGAAGGTCATGAGCCGGGCGGTCAACTGTCAATCACTACCCTGGTGGAGAACTTTCCCGGCTGGCCGGAAGGCATCCAGGGGCCGGAACTGATTGAGCGGATGAAGCAGCAGGCAACGCGCTTCGGCGCCGAGATCAAGCTGGGGCACTTGCAGTCGGTCGACTTTTCGAAGCGGCCATTGACGCTGAACCTGGGCAAGGAGGTCGTGCATACACGGACGCTGATCATCGCCAGCGGGGCTTCTGCGCGCTGGCTGGGGCTGCCCAGCGAACAGGCGCTGATCGGCCACGGGGTGAGCTCCTGCGCTACGTGTGACGGCTTCTTCTTCTCCGGCAAGGAAATTGCCGTGATTGGCGGGGGCGATTCGGCCATGGAGGAGGCGCTTTTCCTGACCCGCTTTGCGACCAAGGTCACGCTGATTCATCGCCGGGAGCAGTTTCGCTCATCGCGCATCATGCTCGACCGGGCGATGGGCCACGACAAGATCAAGTTCCTCACCAATACGGCGGTGGAAGAGGTGTTGGGCGTGGAGCAGAAGGAAGTGACCGGGTTGAGACTGCGCAATACCCTGAACCAGACCGAGTCGACGTTGCCGGTGAGCGCCATGTTTCTGGGCATCGGACACGATCCCAACGCGCGCATGTTTCGCGGGCTGATCGACCTGGATGACGACGGGTATATTCGCACCACCGACCAGGTATTTACCAAAGTCCCGGGGGTGTTTGCCTGCGGCGATGTGCAGGACCGCAGGTACCGGCAGGCGATCAGCGCGGCCGGCTCAGGCTGCATGGCGGCCCTTGAGGTGGAGAAATACCTTGAAGAACACGGCCACTGAGCCCGTGTCTGCCGGCGTACTGGCGGAGAACCTGGGCCGTGTCGAAGCGCAGATCGCGGCGGCCTGCCGCGAGGCCGGGCGGCCGCGCGGCGAAGTTGCCCTGATGGCGGTGTCGAAGATGCATCCGGCGGCGGCGATTGTTGCCGCCGAGGCTTTGGGCGTCCGGCTTTTTGGCGAAAACAAAGTGCAGGAGTTTCAGCAGAAGAAGGCGCAGCTGGGGGCCGGCGCACAGGGAGTGAGTGGGCCGCTTACCGGGCCCGCGGTCGAGTTTCACCTGATTGGCCACCTGCAGTCGAACAAGGCGGCCCGGGCTGCTGAGCTTTTCTCCTCTATCGATACGGTCGATTCGGTTTCGCTTGCCGAGCGGCTTAACCACGCGGCGACGGCGCTGGGACGGCGGTTGGCGGTGCTGATCGAGGTGAAGCTGAGCCACGAGGCTGCAAAGGCCGGGCTAGAACCGGATTCGGCTGAGCTTGGGCTGCTGCTAGAGCGGCTGCCGGATCTGTCTGCCCTGGAGCTTCGTGGGCTGATGACGGTGCCTCCGTACATGGAAGATTCGTCCGCGGTGCGGCCCTACTTTGCACGGCTGCGGGCGATGCGGGATCGGCTGGCGACGGCGCATCCACGCCTGTCGTTCCCTGAACTTTCGATGGGCATGTCGCATGATTTTCCAGTTGCCATTGCCGAGGGCGCAACCCAGGTGCGCATCGGCACTGCTTTGTTCGGGGCTCGGGATTACTCCAGATAGTTTTTGGTCGCAAAAGCCAGACCTGGGGCGCCCTTTGATTTGTTGCGCGGATGGGTTACACCTATAGGCATACATGTCCAGTCATGCTTTGTTTGCCGGGGTGCTCGGCGCCATCGTCCTTACCCTGCTCACAGTTTCACTTTCCCGTCTGAACAAGACGAAGACCAAAGCGGATTACCTGGTGGCCGGGCGCTCCCTGCCGGCGTTTGTGCTGGTGTTTACCCTGCTGTCGTCGTGGATCGGTTCCGGGTCACTGCTCGGGGGCGCGGAGAATGCCTACAAGCATGGCTTCGCCGCGCTTTGGCAGGCGGGGGGCGGATGGGCAGGGCTGCTGCTCATATACTTCATCGCGCCGCGCGCGCGCAAGTTTGCCCAATTCACGATTCCCGATCTGCTGGAAGCGCGCTATAACCAGACGGCACGGGTGCTGGGAGTGATTGCGATTCTCTTTGCCTATACCGCCATCACGAGCTATCAGCTCATCGGCGGCGGAGACATACTGCACCTTGTCTTCCCTACGGTCATCACCGCGGACCTGGGCAAGTACATCATCGCCACCTTCGTGATTGCGTTTACCGCCATCGCCGGGATGGCCTCCGTGGCCTACATGGATGTCGCGATTGGCCTGCTGGCGACGATCACGCTCACGGTCGCCCTGCCTTTCGTGCTGCATGCGGCTGGCGGCTGGGGTACGGTCACCCGCGCCTTGCCGGCTACACACTTCCAGGTGCTGGGAGACTTTACGCTGATTCAGGCGCTCGAACTGGCTCTGCCCACCATGCTGCTAATGCTGGGCAATCAGTCGATGTATCAGAAGTTCTTCTCCGCCAAGTCGGAAAAAGATGCACGCAACGCGGTGGTGGGCTGGATTTTCGGCACCGTGATTCTGGAAACTGTGATTGTTGCGCTTGCCGTGTTCGGCTCGGTGTTGTTTCCTTCGGGTGAGGTCCAGCAACGGCCACGGGAAATTATCGCCTACACCGCATTGCACGGATTGCCGGCATGGCTGGGCGCGCTGATGATGGGCGCGGTGTTCGCCAAGATCATCTCCACGGCGAACAACTACCTGTTCTCGCCCGCCACGAATTTGATCAATGACGTTTTTGCCCGGTACATCGCACCCGAAGCCTCCAACAAGAGAATCATCATCGTCTCCCGGCTGGCGGTGGTGGGACTCGGTATCTGGGCACTCTACCAGGCGGTTCATACCAGCTCGGTGCTGGCGAAGACGCTTTACGCCTACACGATTTATTCGGCGGCGCTGACTCCGGTGATTCTAGCGGCATTTTATAGCCGGCGGGCGAATGCCCAGGGCGCGGTGAGCGCGATCGCGGCGGGTACGCTGGTTACGTTTTTTTGGGATGGCTTGAAGGTGCACTCTGCCAGGGGTGCTGGCGCAGCGGGATGCTATTTTTCCGGCTTTGCTGGTTGCGGTGCTCTGCCTGGTGGTGGTGAGCGCGTTGACTCCTCCTCCTAAGGCAGAACAGGTGGCTTTGTTTTTTCCCGGGAAGTGACGTCAAGCGAACGTAGCGATCGGGTTAGGTGGCGGCAATACCAACCTAAATCTCGGTGACAAGCACCCCTCAGGCCGCCCAAACTGCTAGTAGTCAATAAGTGAGTGGACGAATGATTCACAAAGCCAAAGATCTGTCGCAAGAGCAAAAGATCGCTATCGAGAGCCTGCTGGGTCGTGCAGTTGCTGAAAACGAAGCGATCAGCGTCCGCGCGGTGCCTATAGATGAGGGCGATTCCTTCGCGAATACCACCTCCGCCCCGGAGTGGCTGCAGAAGTCATGGGCCAGCGCGAAGGGGCTCGGGTTAGATCGGCTCTCCATGGAAGAGATCGACGCTGAAATTAGAGCAGCACGGAAAGCCCGCCGATCCTAGCGAGTAGTTACACCTTCTAGTTGGGGGCGGGCGGACTCGTAGGTTCGGACTATGCCTTGAGCCAGCGTTGTTTTTGGCTTCCATCCCAGCTGATGGATGCGGCTTATGTCGAGAAGCTTCTGGGGGGTTCCGTCGGGTCTTGTGGTGTCGAAGACCAGCTCTCCCTCGAAGCCCAGGGCGGCGCAGACCTGCTCCGCCAGTTCTCGAATGGTCACGTCCTGACCGGTGCCGATGTTGATCAGCGGCACACCGGACAGTAACCCGGAGTAGACCTCTTCCTCCAGATTCATCAGGAAGATGCAGGCCTCGGCCAGGTCTTCGTTGAAGAGCAACTCGCGGCGCGGTGTACCGGTTCCCCACACTACGATTTGTTTTTGGCCCTGAGCTTTGGCTTCAGCTACTTTGCGGATCAGAGCAGGCAGAACGTGGGAATTCTGCGGATCGAAGTTGTCGCCGGGACCATAAAGATTCGTAGGCATCGCAGCGAGATAGCGGGTTCCAAATTGCCGGTTGTAGGACCAGCACATCTCGACCCCGGCGATCTTGGCCAGCGCATATGGGCGGTTGGTCGGTTCCAGCGGGCCAGTGAGCAGATACTCTTCCTTGATCGGCTGCGGGCAGAGCTTGGGATAGATGCAACTGGAACCGAGGAAGAGGAGGCGGTCCACCTCGGAACGGTAACAGGCATCGATCACATTTGTTTCAATGAGCAGGTTTTCGCGAATAAAGTCGGCCGGATAGAGATCGTTGGCTAGAATGCCACCGACCTTGGCAGCGGCCATAAAGACGTAGGCCGGACGTTCCTGCTCGAAGAAGCGGCGCACCGCGGCTGGATCGGTGAGATCGAGTTCGGCACGCGAGCGCAGCAGTAGCCGCTCATAGCCGTTCTGCAGCAGGTTGCGGCAGATGGCGGAACCCACCAGACCACGGTGACCGGCGATGTAGATGACACTGTTTTTCTGCAAAGGGTGGGCCCCCGGATTAGGATTCTTGGAACTAGGATTCGTGAACTAGGGTTCGTGAACTAGGATTCGTGAAAATTGTAAGCAGCATAGCCGTGCTGGGTGACGAGCGCGTCGCGTTCGGCGGCCTTCAGGTCCTCAATGGCCATTTCCTCCACCAGGGTGCGGAAGTCGATTTTCGGCGACCAGCCCAGCTCCTTACGCGCTTTGCTCGCGTCGCCCAGCAAGGTTTCCACCTCAGCCGGCCGGAAATAGCGCGGATCGACCGCAACCACCGCCTTGCCGTGCTGGTCAAAGGCCCGCTCTTCGACGCCTGCGCCCTTCCATTCGAGATGGATGTCGAGACATGCCGCAGCCATGGTTACAAAATCGCGCACGCTGTACTGGACGCCGGTGGCAATTACATAATCGCTGGCTTGCTGCTGCTGCAGCATCAGCCATTGCATCTCGATGTAATCGCGGGCGTGTCCCCAGTCGCGCTTGGAATCGAGGTTGCCCAGATAGAGCGTTTGCTGTAAGCCGAGCTTGATGCGGGCCATCGCACGGGTCACTTTGCGGGTGACAAAGGTCTCGCCGCGCAAGGGGGATTCGTGGTTGAACATGATGCCGTTGCAGGCATACATGCCGTAGGACTCGCGATAGTTCACTGTGATCCAGTAGGCATACAGCTTGGCCACGCCATAAGGAGAGCGGGGATAAAAGGGGGTTTTTTCGGACTGCGGAATCTGCTGCACCAACCCGTACAACTCTGACGTGGAAGCCTGGTAGAAACGTGCCTTATCGGTAAGACGGAGGATGCGAATCGCTTCCAGAAGCCGGAGCGTTCCCAAAGCATCGGAGTTGGCGGTGTACTCCGGCTCTTCAAACGAGACGGCGACATGGCTCTGGGCAGCCAGGTTGTAGATTTCGTCGGGCTGGACCTTTTCGACCACGTGGACCAGGCTGCTGGAATCTGTCATGTCGCCGTAGTGCAGCACCAACCGGCGCTTCTCCTGATGGGGATCTTCGTAGAGGTGGTCGATGCGGTTAGTGTTCAGCAAGGAAGTGCGGCGCTTGATGCCGTGCACTTCATACCCCTTCTTCAGCAGAAATTCGGCGAGATAGGCGCCATCCTGACCGGTGATGCCTGTGATCAAAGCTCGTTTCAAGAAGGAGTGCTCCTCTTTTGACTCAAGCAGTTTCGCAATGGGTTTAGACCGAAGCGTCGGCATCTACGTGGTTTTCTCTCAAAGAAAACCACACCTCGCTGCTCTTACCAGACCACAGTCATTGCGAAACTGCTTTAAGCGAGTAGATTTTTAAACTGGACTCATTTTATGCCAGATAGTGGCCTGCTCCCGGATTGCGATGACGGCTGGTATCTTTGCAGAGACTATGGCGACCGACGAATCCCAACCGCTCCGGAAGCGGCTTCTGCACGTAGTGGCGTCGATCGCGCCGGCAGCAGGGGGAACGAGTGAGGGCATTCGCAAACTTGCCGAGAGCTGCGCCGGGGTATCGACGATGGAGGTGGTTTCGCTCGATGACCCGGCTGCGCCGTACGTGCAGGCGAGCGCCCCGGGGCAAAGTTTGGCGATACACGCACTCGGCCCGGCACAGAGCCACTACGGCTCCACGCGGAAACTGCCGGAGTGGCTGGGGCAGAACCTGGCCCGGTTCGATGGGGTGGTGATTCACGGTTTGTGGCAATACCACAGCTTCGGCACGTATGCCGCGGTGCGCGGGCGGGCGCCGTACGTCGTGTTTCCTCACGGCATGCTCGATCCGTATTTCAAGCGAGCGTTTCCGTGGAAGCACCTGAAGAAGCAGTTGTATTGGCTGGCGCGGGAGTATCGTGTTCTGCGCGATGCGCGGGCGGTGTGTTTCACAACGCCGATCGAGCGGGACGACGCCAGGGAAACACTGTGGCCGCAGCGATGGAATCCTGTGGTGGTTTCGTTTGGCACATCGGCGCCGGGCGGAGACGCGGCGACGCAGCGGGAGATATTTCTGGCCAGGTATCCAACGTTGCGCCAGCGCCGGTTCTTTCTTTTTCTATCGCGGATTCATAGTAAGAAGGGATGCGATCTCCTGTTGGAGGCGCTGGGCCGGTTGGCGCCGGCGCATCCGGAGTTGGACCTGGTGATGGCCGGACCCGACGAGGGAGGCTTGCGGCCCCAACTGGAAGCGCAAGCGAAGCGGCTGGGGATCGAACGCCGCATCGTTTGGACCGGCATGCTGGAGGGAGATTTGAAATGGGGGGCGTTCCACGCCGCCGATGCGTTTGTGCTTCCCTCCCACCAGGAGAATTTCGGCATCGCTGTGGTGGAGGCGCTGGCGTGTGGGTTGCCGGTGCTCATCTCCAATAAAGTGAATATCTGGCCGGACCTTGCTGCGGACGAAGCGGGTTTGGTGAACCCCGACACCGCCGATGGCACTTACCGTGGGATGGCGACTTTGCTGGCGATGGCGCCGGAGGAACGGAAGCGCATGGTGAGCCGTGGATTCGCATGCTTTCGTTCTCGCTACGAGATGAAGAGGACGGCGGAGGCGCTGAATGAACTTTTCTAAGTGAACAACTTTTAACATCGCGCATCCGTCGATTCGACGGGACTTACCGGGCGTCCGCATGGTAAGTCCAAGTGATGGTTAGGAATGACCTTAGAAGCTTTCACCGTTTAGTAAAACGGAGCGTCTCTTTAGTAACTTATGTACCTTAGTCATAATGGACTAGAATTCTCGCACTATGAATGATGTAAGCGAATCGACCGATCTTTCGGCGGTCTCCGGGCCCGGGCCCAATCTGGCGCAGGTCGATCCGCCACATCCGTTTAAGGCTGCCCTAAAGACCCTGTTGATTGCCGCCGTGGTGATGAGTATTGCCGTGGGGCTGTACGCATACCTGGGACAAAAGCCGCCAGTCGCCTCGGGAGAGGTTTTATCCGCAACCGTGTACCCGGTGCATAACGAGACTAACAACGGGGGCAAAGCCGATACCGGCATGGCAGGCGCGACCGAGTATTCGGACCAAGTGCTGGTTTTAGCCAAAATCCGAGTGAGAAATCAGACGGATATTCCTCTGTTTATGCTGGATATCGGGATGACTATCAAGTTGCCGGACGGCAGCGAGGAGACGAATGTGGCGGCCAGCGACAAGGATATGGATAGGGTATTTACAGCCTATCCGTCGCTGGGTTATCTGCGCGCCCCGCCGATCCAACGGGATCTGACGCTGAATCCAGGGCAGTTTGCGGAAGGGCTGGCGGTTTTTAATTTTTCGATCAGCAAGGAACAGTGGGATAGCTTGCAGAAGTCGAACGTCGTGGTCGAGTTTATGCACCAGAAGAATTTGGAGTTGGTTGTTTCTAAGTGAGCTGTTACGCGGGTGGAGGAGAGCCGTACCTCAGGGGTTAAAGCTCTCTTCCACGGTCGCACGGTACGACTGACGCTCGCTGCGGCGAGGCAGTCGTGTCGTAACGAGAAACAAAATCTCCGCGTTTCATCCCTCGTGGGTCGGCATATGGAAAAAGGGGCAGCCCCGGAGGGGGCGGCTGAAAGTAGCCCAGGATGCCGTGGGCTATTTTCAGCCGTCCCTTCGGGACTGGATGGGCGATGCGGGATGGAGGGGACGGCTCAACCAGCGTTCGACGGCGCTCGAGGGGTTTGACCGACTGGTAAACCCCTCGCTTGTTTTGGGGCTATGGCTGTAGGGGTACCGGCGCGTTCTTGGGTGTTGCCAGGTAGCCGATTACCTGGTTCTTGTTGATGGTGTTGATGACGAGTTCATAGAGGAGCTTGTCTTTGCCGGTGTAGAACTGCACCGGCTCGTCGATGTTCTTGTCCTTCTTCTCAATCTTCTTATCGTCCGATTCCACCAGGAGGGTGTACTTCGAATGCTTGGTGTCGGCTTTTTTCAGTTCCAGGCTGATGCCTGAGATCGGGGTGGGCTTGGCGCCCCTGGTCAGGTTCAAGTCGTAGTAATTACGATCGCCCTTGTGCTTGAGAAGGTCGAGTTCCTTGGCATTGGTCGCGACCAACCCGCTGGTCAAACCCAGATCGCCCGTCACCCGCTGCAAACGGCTTTCGGCGTTTTGCAGTTCCGTCTTGGTGGCCGCTACGTCGGTTTTTACCCCGCCCACATCGGTCTTGACCGAAGAGACATCACTGGACACAGCACCAATCTGCTTTTGGGCTTCGGCTTGCGCTGCTTGCTGCTCCTTCTCCAAACGGCTGGTCTCGGCCTGCTGGCGCTTGAGGAATTCACTGGCGCGGGCTTCCAGCTGGCGCTGGGTGAGGCCCACACTCTGCCCCAAAGTTTCCGACGTTACGCGCAGCTTGGCGTTGGTCTCGTTGAGGCTCTCGGCCAGCTTGTCATTCTGCTGCTGGGCGTTGACCAGAGCCGCCTGCGATTTCTCCAGCCGAGTCTCCAGAGTGTAGCTCCAGATAAGCGCGCCCGCGGACGCTAAGGCCGCAAAGCCAAGAATGATGATGAATAATCCGGACTGGGTTCGCTCCCCTGCTTCTAAATTGTCGTCGCTCATGCGATCTGCCTCTTTTCGCTATCGGCGGCCATGACGGCTCCGATTGTTTTTTCCATCCTACATGGACGAGTGAATACCGCGGATCGTTGCAGGAGGCATTCTTGCGTCTGCGCGGCCCCGCAATGGACCGCAAAGGCGCAGGCCGTCCGGTTGCCGGCGTGAGGCGGACCCGATCTTGCCGGACTGGCCCCTGAGGTACGTCGTCGAGGTTTTCCGCAGCCTGTGAAGCCCGTACCCTTCAAGGCTGACGACCGTACCCTTCCTGTGTGAAACATGCCGGCAGTTGAACAACTTTTGGGGCAGTTGGTGCTGCAAGGCGGTACCCCGCGGTCGCACCGGACAATTTCGCTCCAGAGTTTCGATCGGGAGTTTTGATCGGGGACGCTGAGCGGGTTTAGCATGCCGTTTTTTCGTGCAAGTGACAAGATTCGGAGCGCTGCGCTATAAAACAGACAGCCCCGGGAGCCGTATTTGCGGCCAAGTCCGGGACAAGGACTGTTTCCCTGAATCATTGTCTCCATGAACAGATGACCAGATGAACAAATGACCTGTAGAACATTTCCCTGAAGTGCGGAAGAGGCAGTAATTCCGGCTTGCGTTGCCCGGTTTGTGCTGCTTGGCATCTCAGGGCGTCCAAGAGAATAAGATCGAGCGGTTAAGGAGCGTTCAGGATGTCGACAGCGGCGGTAGCGGGCAAGGGACTGGCAGGGGTGGTTGCGGCGAACTCCGGTGTGTGCTGGATCGACGGCGAAGCGGGCGTGCTGGCGTACCGGGGAATCGATATTCATGAACTGGCCGAGAAATCGACCTTCGAGGAAAGCAGCTACCTCTTATGGTTTGGACGACTCCCTCGCGCAGCAGAGCTTGCCGACTTCAGCAAACGACTGACCGAAGGGCGCACGCTGGACCCGAAGATCCTGGACCTGATGCGCTCGTTCCCTAAGACGGCAACGCCGATGGAAGTGCTGCGCACGGCGGTTTCTGCCCTGAGTTTCTACGATGCGGACGAGCGCGACAACGAGCACGACGCCAACGTTCGCAAGAGTTTTCGGCTGACCTCGCAGATCGCCATGCTGGTGGCGGCGTACGACCGGCTGCGCAAGGGCAAGCCGGTGATCGAACAGGACCCATCGCTCAGGCACGCGGCAAATTTTCTGTGGATGCTGAATGGGGAAAAGCCATCCGCCACGGCGACGAAAACCTTTGACGTGGCGCTGATTCTGCATGCGGACCACGAGCTGAATGCGTCGACCTTTGCCGCGCGCGTCATTGCCGCGACGCTCTCCGACATCCATTCCGCGATCACCGGGGCCATTGGGGCGCTTAAGGGGCCACTGCACGGCGGGGCCAACGAGGCGACGATGCGGATGCTGTTCGCGATCGACAAAGAGGGCGCGGATCCGGTCGATTACGTGGCGAATTTGCTGGCGCAGAAGAAGAAGATTTCCGGCTTCGGCCATCGCGTGTACCACACGGAAGATCCACGAGCGACCCACTTGCGGAAGATGTCAGAGGAGTTGGGCGAGTCTTCGGGGAATGCCAAGTGGTTCAAGATGTCGCGAGCCATCGAGAAGTACATTCTGGCGGAGAAGAAACTGAACGCGAATGTGGACTTCTATTCGGCGTCGACTTACACCATGTTGGGCATCGACCTGGATCTGTTTACACCGATCTTTGCGGTGAGCCGGATTTCGGGCTGGGCCGCTCACGTGATCGAGCAACTGGATGACAACCGGTTGATTCGTCCGCGGGCGGAGTATATCGGGCCGGAATATCCGATGAGTTATATTCCGATCGATAAGCGCTAGGAGTGTCGCGGCTATAGCATTTTCGCGGTGTAGACCGAAGCCGTACCTCAGGGGCTTAAAAGCCCTTGTCATTTGCGGCCGTGCCGCCGAGAATGATCCGGACTTTACAGCCTGGGAAGCCCGTACCCTTCAAAAGGGATAAACAGCAGGTCCATCCGCGACGCTACCTCGGATGGACCTGCTGTTTCTTTAACTCACCTTGCTTAGGGTTTGCGGCTGGCCGGCGGCACGATGTTGTTCATGCGCAGGTATTCGAGCATCTGTCCGTAGTGATCGTTGGTGTGGGCCAGGGAGAAGGCCGCAATGCCGGCCCTGGTGCCCGAACCATCACGGTCGGAGATCATCTGGAATGCGTTTTCCGCAGTCATGGTTTCGACCGCCTGATGGGCATAGCCAAAAGCATCTTTCAGGGCCTGAATGATCTCGTCTTTGCCGGTCAATTTCTTGAGCCCATCCGGATCGGTCGCCGGTTTGATGCCGAAGTTATTGAAAAAGTAATATTGGGCCTCGGCAATGTGGGTGATTTCCTGACCGAACGTTCGCACGCCCTTGAAGTCACCAGTGGTGGGCGCGAAGTTGTACTTATCGGCTGGCATGGCTTCGGCTGCACCCACTACCTGTTCCAACTGATCGCTTAGGAGCTTGGCATAGACGTCCGCGGGGGATACCTGCGGGGTTGCGAGGTGGACGGGAACATCCGCCGGGGCCGGCGCGGCTTGTGCCTTCAGGGTCGATAGCGGGGCGAGGATACAGAGTGTGAATACAGCGGTAACGGTGACACAGGATTTGCTTGTCAAGATCGATCTCCCTTAAAACGCGTTTCGAGAGAAAGCGTATCAGGTTCCTGGTGAACCACTGGTGTCCACGCAAGTGGCAGGGAGGGGCCAGTTGGGGGGAATCCCGTAGAATGGGGGTATGCGGCGAATTTACCTGGATGCGAATGCCACCACTCCTCTGCTGCCTGAGGTGCTGGAGGCTATGCGCCCGTTTTTACTGGAAAGGTTTGGGAATGCTTCCTCGATCCACCAGGAGGGGCAGCACGCCCGCTCCGCCGTGGAACGGGCGCGGGGCCATGTTTCCCAGTTTCTGGGCTGCCGCCCGGCGGAGATTGTTTTTACCAGCGGCGGGACGGAGAGCGACAACCTCGCTATTTTCGGTTCGGTGCATCCCGGAGATCACGTCATTACCAGCTCGGTGGAGCATCACGCGGTGCTGCACGCGGTAAGCAAATCTGGCGAGCGCGGGGTTGCGGTGGACGTTCTGCCGGTGAATGGCCAGGGCGTTCTGGCGCCCGACGATGTACGCAAGGCCATACGGCCCAATACCCGATTGATCAGCGTGATGATGGCCAACAATGAGACCGGCGTCTTGCAGCCGGTGGAGGCCATCGGCCGCATTGCCGGCGAATCCGGAATCCGCTTTCATGTGGACGCGGTGCAAGCCGCCGGCAAGCTGAAGCTGGATGTGGATGCGATTGGCTGCCATTTGCTGACTATTTCTGGCCACAAGATGCATGCGCCGCAGGGAACAGGAGCGCTGTTTGTACGCCGCGGAACCCGATTGGAGCCTTTGTTTGCCGGGGGAGCCCATGAACGGCAGCGCCGGGCAGGCACGGAAAATGTGGCCGGCATCGTGGGCCTGGGCAAAGCTGCGGAATGCGCGATGGAAGGGCTGCGCAGCGGAGCACCGGAGCGCATGCGCGTTTTGCGCGACCGGCTGGAGCTGGAGATATTGCAGCGGGTGACGGATGCAGGCATCAACGGCGGCAGCGCGCCGCGGGTGCCGAATACCGCCAGCCTGTGGTTCGATCACATTGAAGGAGAAGCGCTGGTGATCGCGCTGGACCTGCACGGGGTGGCAGTCTCGAGCGGCGCCGCGTGCTCCTCCGGCGTAAGCGAACCGTCGCACGTTCTGGAGGCGATGGGACTCTCGAACGAACGGGCGCTCGGTAGCCTTCGCTTGAGCCTGCACCGGCATACTACCGAAGAAGAGATCGACCAGGCGATCCAGTTGGTTTCGTCGCGGGTCACGAGACTGCGCGAGGTTGCGACGGTGATGGCGCGATGAGCGAGATAAAGCTCGATGCTACGACCCAGGAAAACCCGGCGCCGATTGCTGTGGCCCCGATTGCTGTCGCGATGTCAGGTGGGGTGGATTCGTCTGCCGTGGCGGCGATGCTCAAGGCCGAAGGCCACGCGCTTGTGGGGCTGACGATGCAACTGTGGAACCAGCGTCGCCTGGCAGGCCAGGACGGCATGCCGGAACAGGTGCAGGGCCGCTGCTGCTCCATCGACGATGTGTACGACGCGCGGCGAGTGGCCGAGATGCTGGACATTCCCTACTACGTGGTGAATCACCAGGAGCGGTTCGAGCGGGACGTGATTCGCCCCTTCGTCGACGAATATCTGGCGGGCAGAACACCGATCCCCTGCAGCCTGTGCAACAACCACCTCAAGTTCGACCAGTTGCTGCTGACGGCGAGACAGATTGGCGCGGAGCGCATTGCTACCGGCCACTATGCGCGCAATGCCTACGATCCGGCGCGCGAGCGGTGGATCCTGAAGCGGCCCGCGGATGCCGGCAAAGACCAGACCTATTTCCTATTCGGCCTGACCCAGGAACAACTGGCGCGGACGCTGTTTCCCCTGGGCGGTTTTACCAAGCCGGAAGTGCGTGAGATGGCGCATGGGTACGGCCTGGCGCTGGCGAACAAGCCGGATTCGCAGGAGATTTGTTTTATTCCCGGCGGCGATTACAAGCGCTTTATCGACGCCTATCTCGAGGAGCAGGGCGAAGCACTCCCGGATACCGCCGGAGAGCTGGTTTCGGTTGCAGGGCAGCGCCAGGGAACCCACGACGGCGTACACAACTTTACCGTTGGGCAGCGCAAGGGACTGGGTTTGGCGTCGCCGTCCCCGCTGTATGTGATCGCCATTGATCGCGATAGCAAGCAGGTGACGGTGGGCGCGGAGGCGGAGCTGCTGCGTAGTTCGCTGCGGGCGCGGAAGTTGAATTGGATTTCGATTGCCGAGCTGACGGGCGAGATGCGGGCGCAAGTGAAGATCCGTCACCGGCACGAACCGGCCTGGGCTACACTGCGGCCGGCCGGTGCGGATGAGGTGGAGGTTTGCTTCGATGAACCGGTGCGCGCGGTTACACCGGGACAAGCCGCTGTTTTCTATGACGGCGATGAGGTGGTTGGGGGCGGCTGGATCGTCTAGGCTAGACGAAGAGCTCGTCTTCTGGTTCGAGGGGGGCTTCAGGATTTTTCTTGCGTAATACTTCGACGCCGGCACGCAGGCCGTTGAGAATGCCGTTCACCTGGCGAAGAGGCACCGCAACCCCGTGCTCGATGGCGTGGACGGCAAAGTTGAGTTGATCGAGTGTGCCCTTCACCATGCCATCCACGCGCGTGGCCTGAGCTTGCGCACGATCAGTTACGTCGCCTACCAGCCCGCCGACCTGCTCCGTCTTGCTACGCAGGGTGGTGCTCGCGGCAGCGAGATTTTCGGTGATGACCTTGAATTTCGGGGTGAAGTCCTGGATAAGTTCGCGAGACGAAATGATGACCGGCAACGCATGCAGACGAACGTCATCGGCCAGCGCCAGGAGCTTCTTCTGGGCTTGGCGGGCCCCGAGGGCCATGGCAATGATGAAGCCAGCCTGCATAACGATGCTAACCGCGGCTATGCCGATGAAAACGACCAACAAAATCTGGGTGGATTTATCCATTACCTTGCTTAACCCTTCGCCCTGCAGGAACCAAGCGCTTCAGAGGACGGACGGCTCCCGTAACACGGGCCCTCGATACACCTAACGGGAGCCGCCTTTATACCACCCGCGATCAACCGCAATGCGCCTAAAACTGCCCGTCAGCAGAAGCTGTCGTTGCCGTATACGCATTTTTGCCCGCATCGACGGCCGCCGACACCTTGCTCGCTTGCTCGGCGACCACTTTACGCCCACGATCCACGTAGTCTTCCACCTGGGAGCGGCCACGGTCGATCGCTTGCTTGCCCTGCTCCACATATTCGCTGACCTGCCCCCTGGCAACGTCGACGTAGCTGTTGACCTGGGCAGCAGCTTCTCTCGATTTGTGCTTTAGATATTCGCCGCGTTCGCGCGCGCCCTCAGCCAGACTCTCCCGCGTTTCCGTCCCCGCTTTCGGGGCATACAGAACGCCGATGGCCGCACCAATACCGAGCCCGACCAGAAACCAGCCGAAACCATTGCCACCGCCACTTTCTATTTCGTCTGTCATATGATCTTCCCCTTCAGTTGCCGTACTTGACCCAATCTCTGTATTGACTCAATATACTGCTTTCCCCCGTCCAGCCGGGTTAGCACCAGGGTACGCAAGCCTCTATTCTGCACAGGGAATCTGGCCTGGTGCATCTTTTGCTGAGGAAAAACGCCCGCATTCGTTACCCTATATACAGGGTACTGTTTTCGAGGAACCTTTGTTCCGTCACCATTCCACAATAACGGTGATGAGATGCAATCCATCACCACGGCGCCGCCAAACGGAGCGCGGTCTATTCAGGAAGGGGCCCCACGGGGGCGGAACTGGAGTCTTGCTGTCAGCCAGTTCCCTACTTCCGTCGTCCAACGGTTAGGGTAGGTGGGTGAGCGCAGTTGCGCAACGTTCGGCAAGTCCATGGACGGCGACGGGTGACCACTGTGGTCGAGAGTTCGAGCGGCCTTCGGCGAAGGGCCGTTAAAGCATTTTCGCAATTACTGTGGTGTGGTAAGAGCAGCGAGGTGTGGTTTTCTTTGAGAGAAAACCACGTAAAGGTTGGCGGCTTCCCCGTATTTCCTGCCACGCAGCAGTGGCCGGGAACAATTATGTGCGACTTTCCTCAAAGAAAGTCGCATGCAGTTCGGTGGATCCACCAAGATCCACAGGAAATACGGGTTCGGTCTACACCAATTACGAAAATGCTCTAGCAACAGGAGGAGGATTTCCCCATGAAGATTGGTTTTGCGGTACGAAGCAATATTTCGTTGGCAGTTCTGGCCGGCTTGGTGGTTCTTGGGACGGGCTGCAAGAACTCTTCCCCCTCGGCGGAACAGCCTACCCCCGCGGCTCAGCCGGCTGCGGCGCAGGCACCTGCTCCGGCTCCCCCGGACGACACGCAGATCGGCACAGCGATCCAGGCCAAAATCACGGCGGAATCGGCGTTGAGTGGTCAGAATATTCAGGTGAACGTGGCCAATGGGGTGGCCACCCTGAACGGCAAAGTGGACAACGATGCCTCCCGCGCCCTGGCGGCTGCCGACAGCGCTTCGGTGGACGGGGTAAGAACCGTGGTCAACAACCTGGTGGTCGCGCCGGTGCGTGCGGCGAAAGTGGCGCCGGAGCGGCGACGGAGAGAAGTGGCCCAGGTAGCGCCGCCTCCGCCTCCGCCCGCCCCAGAGGCGGCTCCTCCTCCACAAGCGGTGGCTCCCCCACCACCCCCACCGCCGCCTCCGCCGGTGGCGAAGACGGTGACGCTGGCGGCGGGCACGGTGATCCCCATCCGCATGACCGACACACTGGATAGCCAGACAACGCAGTCCAACACGGTGTTTCATGGCTCACTCGCCGGCGATCTGATTGCGGAGGGCATGGTGGTAGCGCGCTCGGGGGCAGCGGTGCAGGGACGCGTGATCACCGCCAAGGACGCAGCTCACTTCTCCGGCAGCTCCGAATTATCCATTGAGCTCACCAGGATCGATACGGTGGACCATCCGGTAGACATAGTCACCGATGCGTTTACCAAGCAGGGCAACGGCCGGGGTAAGAATACGGCCTTGAAGACCGGCGGAGGCGCGGCGGTAGGCGCGATTCTCGGAGGCATCCTCGGTGGCGGGAAAGGCGCGGCCATTGGCGCGGCTTCCGGCGGTGGCATCGGGGCCGGCACCAACGCGATCACTCGTGGACAACAGGTGCAGATTCCTACGGAAACACTGGTGACCTTCCATCTGTCGTCTCCGATCGCCGTGACTACTTCGAAGACCGTCGGATCGAGGCCGGGATACTCGGGGGACGGGCAATTGCAACAGCGGCCCTAAGGTTGCGGGGCCGCTTTACAAGGATGCGAAAAGTCGTTGCTGACTCGGCGCTTCCCTTCGTCGAAGTTTCTTCGCAGCGAACACCGCCCGACGCCCCTTTCGGGTGGTCGCTTGGCGGAAAAACTGACGTTTTTCCGCCAGCTGTTTTAATCCCTGGAGATTTGGTTTCTTGTTAGTTCCCTGCCGGCGACACCCGTTTCATCCCTCGCGGGTCGGCGCAGCCGGTCGACGACTGATACAAAACCGGGTTTTTCCGCAGCCTGTTAAAGCCCTCTTCCATTTCGGTCGTACGTTACGACGGACGCTCGCTGCGGCGCGGACGCTCGCTGCGGCGAGAAAGTCGTGCCCCGATACAAAGCCCAGCGCTAAAGCGCAGGATAGAGAGGTCATATTTCTTCCGGCAACCCAAAAACACCGCCAGCAAACTTCTTCTGAAAAGCGAGTTTGGACTGCTCTGATTTTCAGCCGTCGCTTCGGGACTGGATTGGCGACTCGATCGACAATCCCGATTCCATTGGCGAGGTGCATACGCCTTGCACCGGGTGGCTACGGCTCTGCGATATGCTTGGCAGGGGCCGGTCGAGAGCTGCTTACCTCAACCTATGCCTTATGTTTTTACTTTAAGATGCTGTTTTTAAAGGAGAACTACTCATGCAATTTGCCATCGTGATCATGGCTGCGGGGAAAGGTACGCGGCTCCACAGCAAGCGGCCGAAGGTGCTGCACGAAGTCGGCGGCCAGACTTTGCTGCGACATGTGGTCGATGCAGCGAGGCAGCTCGTTCCCCCAGAAGACATTTACGTGGTGGTGGGCCACGAAGCGGGACGCGTGAAGGAATCCGTTGCCGGGCTTGGGGTGCAGTTCGTCGATCAGCGGGAACAAAAAGGCACGGGCCACGCAATGCAGACGGCGCGGCAGGCCACGCAGGGATATGAAGATGTGATTGTGCTCTACGGGGACGTGCCGCTGATCCGCCCGGAGACGATCCGCAAGGTCCGCGATTTCCATTTAGAGCGGCGAGCAGCGATGACGGTGCTGACGGCTACCCCTCAAGACCTGCACGGATATGGCCGCGTGGTCCGCAAATCTCATGATTCCGATGAGATACGAGAGATTGTCGAACAGAAAGCTTTAACTCCTGAAGCAGCCAAGGCGACGGAGATCAACTCGGGTATTTATGCATTTGCCACCAAGCCGCTGTTTGCCCACATCAATGCCCTGGGGACGAACAATTCGCACGGAGAGCTTTACCTGACGGATATGGCGTCCATCCTGGGGAAAGCGGGGGAACGGGTGGTCGCCCTTAAAGTTCAAGATGCGGATGAAGTATTAGGCGCTAACACCATAGAAGAAATGATGGCAATCGACGGCAAGCTCCGCCTGTTGACGGCACGTCGACTCATGGCGGAAGGGGTCACGATCTTTCGACCGGAGACGACGGTGATCGATAGCGGCGTGGTGGTGGGAGCCGATACGGTGATCGAGCCATTTGTGCAGTTGCTGGGGCAGACGAAGATCGGGAAGGAGTGCCGGATCCGCTCGTACTCAGTGTTGGAAGACGCGACCTTGGGGAACCGGGTGGTCGTCCGCCAGGGGTGTGTTGTCACCCAGTCGCAGGTGGACAATGGCGCGCTGCTGGGCCCTTATGCGCATATTCGCCCGGAGAGCGAGATCGGCGAGGGGGCGCACGTGGGCAACTTTGTCGAGACCAAGAAGATTCGTTTGGGCAAGGGCTCGAAGGCCAATCATTTGAGCTACCTGGGAGACGCGGAAATCGGCGAGAACGTGAATGTGGGCGCAGGCGTCATCACGTGCAACTATGACGGGGTCAGCAAGCGCAAGACGGTGATTGGGGATCGCGTATTCGTGGGCAGCGACTCGACCCTGGTAGCACCGCTGACGCTGGGGGATGGCTCCTATATTGCGGCTGGATCGTGCATTACGGAAGATGTACCGGAAGACGCGCTGGCATTGGGGCGGTCCAGGCAAACCATTAAGGAAGGCTGGAGCGCAGCGAGGCGGAACAGCAAATAGCAGGCTTTAAGAGGGTGTGTAAGAGCCGGCTTTAGGCCGCTTCGGTGTGGGCACGCTTGGCGGCGAGTATCTGGGACAGACGAATGCGCGCCGAAAAGCACCCCCGCTGCACCTGAGCCTCGGGCAGATCGAGCAGACGGGCGATCGCCGCCGCCGAATAGCCTTCGACATCGCGCAACAGAAACAGGACGCGTTCGTTCGCGGGCAGGCTGTGCACCGCCGCCTCAAGATCCGGACGGCGTACATTGCCGTGGCTGAAATTCCCCGGGGAAATGACGGCCGGAGGCTCCTCTTTCTTCAAGGGAAAGCGCTCACTGAGTTCGCCCAGCAATGCCGAATCGACCGCGAAGCCATCAGGACTCTCACTTTGTTGAAATGCCCGGATGAACGTAGTAGCAAGGATCTCTTCCGCTTCAATCTCGTTGCCGGTCATATAAAAAGCCAGGGAAAAGGTACGATGGCGGTGACTTTCATAGACATCGCGCTGCTGCTGCTCCAGCGACTGTTCGGCATCCTGGGAGAGGCGCATCGCCGATTCAGGGGACAACTCACGCTCAAATTCGAACAATGTGACCCCTGGTGGAACGGGATATTGGGACAGGGATGACCACGAAATCCGCGAGTGTCTGGGTCATGGGAAAGCCGGAAGGATGCAAACGAAGTATATCAGTTTACCCCCTTACGTCGGCGTCGCTTCCCGGACGAAGAATTCACACCGTGTGCGCCGGTTGAAGATAAACTCAACGAGTACGGCGCCCGGAGCTGGGGGCGGGGAGACGGAACAAAGTTCGCCCCTTCGCCGTAGGAGCTTGTACACTGTGTCTTTTTTGGCCGCCTTGGAAGCGCTTGCAATGTAGGGGAACCCGGGGAAGCCCGGATGCTCGGCCAATATGGAAATAGCACGGATCCCAGCACGTGTTCTGATTATCGATGAGCAAATGCCCCTTCGAGCGGCCATGCAAGGCATGCTTGAAAAGGCGGAGTACTCGTCTGTGCCGTCAAACGGCGGCTCGGAGGCGATCGCTCATATCGAGCGAGACCTTCCCTATGACTTGGTCTTATCGGATCTGGCCATCGCGGGAGCGAGCGGTATGGACTTGCTGCAGCGGATGCGGCGCGGACATCCGGATACCCCGGTGATTCTGCTGACCCCCAGCTATGAGGTGCATGCGGCGGTCGCCGCGGTACGGCAGGGAGCGTATGACTACCTGCTGAAGCCGTTCGAAAAAGATGAACTGCTGACCAGGGTAAAGCGAGCCGTGGATTACCGGCGCCTGCTGCAGCAAAACGCAATGTACCGGCAGGATCTGGAACAGTTGGTGAGCGCCCGGACGGGGATGTTGCACCAGGCGATCGCCGACCTCGAGCGATCGTACGACATTACGCTGGAAGCGCTGGGCGATGCGCTGGATCTTAAGGATGCCGAGACGGAAGGTCACTCGAAACGCGTGACCGCTTTTACCATTGCCCTGGCTCGTGGGACGGGAATCCCTGCGCAGCAGATCCCCATCATCGCTCGCGGGGCTTTTTTGCACGACATCGGGAAGATGGCGATTCCTGACGCGATTCTGCTGAAGCCCAGCAAACTACAGGCGGATGAGCAACTAGTGATGCGGGAGCACTGTGCCCGCGGCTACCAGATGCTGCGCAAGATTCCTTTTCTGCAGGAGGCGGCTGAGATTGTCTACAGCCACCAGGAACACTACGACGGCAGCGGCTATCCGCGGAAGTTAAGGGGTGAACGGATTCCACTGGGGGCGAGAATTTTCGCAGTCGCGGATACGCTGGACGCCATTACCTCGGACCGGCCGTATCGTAAAGCAGCCACATTCTCGGCGGCGCGCCAGGAAATCAAGCGGTGTTCCGGTACCCAGTTCGATCCCAAAGTGGTGGATGTCTATCTGAGCTTGCCTGATCAGTTGTGGGAGGATCTGCGCGCCGAAATAACCCTACAGGCCAAGAGACTTGCGCCGGTGCCCGAAGTAAAAGAACGACCGAAGCGGCGCAACCCATTTGCCACGGAAAAACGGGGATGAACAACGGGGATAAGGTGGACGGAAGGCCCTAACGATGAGTATATTGACGCCGGAAGCGGTGAAAGAGCGGTTACGAGCAATGCCCGAGTGGAAACTGGAGGGCAAGGAAATTGTGCGCTACTACGAATTCCCGGACTTTGTGGCCGCTATGGTGTTTGTGAACCAGGTGGCGGAAAAAGCAGAGCAGGCCGGACACCACCCGGATATTGACATTCGCTACAACCGGGTGAAGCTGGCGCTGGTGTCACACGACAAGGGGGGGCTGACCGAGCGCGATATGCAGATGGCGATGGCTCTGAACGCGCTCTCGTAGGCTTGCCGCGGGCCCAGTTATTCCTCCCCCTCCCAGGGCGGGGTGTCACTTTGCTGACGCATCTGGGCCAGAGTTCTGCGATTCCAAATGGCAACGGCGATGCCGCCCAGAGCCGCCGAGGTGGCCAGCAACAAGGTGGTACGCCAGAAACTGCGCTCGGGGGCGAAAAGCCGCTCGACCGCCGGTTCTTCCGGCGGAATCGCGCTCATGCTTTTGGTCTTGGGACTGGGAAAACTGCGTAGCGGCATAGAGAATTGATTAAAAGAATCGAAAAATGATTCCCTGGAGAAACCTTTTCTGAAAAACTGCGTCTCAGTTGGCAGGTGATGTTGAGAGCCGGAAGATACAGGAATCGGGATTTAAAAATTCAAGAAACGCGTTTTTTTACGAAATTTTGTATATAGGGCAGAAAGTTCTGCTAATATGAGTTCAGTCGTGATTGAGCTTTTGGCTCTCACGGCGAGGGTTTAAGTACAAGTTGCGTCACTGGCCTCCCGGCACGAACAATTTACCGTTCGTGCCGCCTTTTTTTTGTCTGCTACCGTCTTTGCCCGCGAAACTCTGCCGGATCTCATAGCATTCCTGTTGAGAGCTATAGCAATCGTGTCGCCGAAACCGGCGATCTCCGGACAGCGATTTTCCAGAGTGGATTTTCAAAGCGTCAGATCAACGGCGGCTGCGTCTAACTAAAGCTTCGCAATGACTGTGGTCTGTAAGAGTACCGAGGAGTGGTTTTCTTTGAGGGAAAACCACGTAAAGGCCGGTGGGCATCCCGAGCCAGTTTTGTTTCGAGCGAAACTACGCGGCCGCTTCGATCGCGATAAACTGAATGACAGACCGAATGATCGGTAGACTGAATAATCTGTGGATTGAAGGAGCGGGAATGCGGCGAATCATGGTGTGCCTGGCGGTCGGGATGTTGAGCGTGGCGGCGTCTGCGCAGTGGGTGACCAACGACGATACTCCCGCCTTCCATGCAGCGGCACCCGAGCGGGGAACGAAATTGCCCGCGCTGCTCTCCGGTAAGCAGCTCACCGGACCGCTGTTCCAGTATCCCTGGCAAAAAGTGGTTTACGAGGATGCGGCCAAGGTTCCGAATGTGCTGTACCAACTTCCCTGCTATTGCCGGTGCGACCGGGCCCTGGGCCATAAAAGCCTGCATAGCTGCTTTGAGGGGCTGCATGGCGCCGAGTGCTCCACCTGCGCCAAAGAGGGGTATTATGCCTACCAAATGTCGCTGAAGGGCAAGACGGTGAAGGAAATTCGCGACGGGGTGATGCGCAAGGACTTTGAAAGCATTGACCTGAATTCGATTGGCCTGTAGCGGCGAAAGCCGTGGTTTCGCAGGGGTATACTTGGGGTTAGTGCAGGTGTTTTCGAGCTGCACCTGTGAGAAGAAGTTGGTCAAGAAAGAAGGGGGCGTCACGGTTTCGACGGGATCGATTAGGTTGAGAGGCATGCCGGGGTGTGAGCACCCGTAATCGCTTGCAAAAACAATAATTGCTAACAATCAACTAGCACTTGCTGCTTAATTAATTAAGTAGCCGTTCTGAGTGGCTTCGCCTGTGGGCTACGAAAGAACGTCGCACAGCAGGCTGGTTCCTGAGATGCGGTCCGAATCGCAGGAACAAGATCATCGGACTAGTGTTGCGCGCATCTTGTCGGTTCTGAGCGCGTAGCGCGAACTCTTCGGAACTCGACTACGCATGGAGTCTCTCTGCTGACATGGATTTCGGACGCGGGTTCGACTCCCGCCGCCTCCACCAAGTTAACTTGTTTGCCAGACATTAGTCAGCGGAAGGAAGCGGCGCAGAGATCCACCATTCCAAGATCAGCTCCGCGGACGCATTGGGCTCAGTAGTTCCTGGAGTGTTGATCGATTAAATCAGCAGCTTTCGCAATTCGACGAGCAGTGGTTGTCGATTGCCAAAATAACTGTCAATCATCGCCTGCAGGATGTGCCACGGCTCAGCCGCTCGAAGGCAAAAGGGCTGCCAAAGGTCGGAAGGCGCCGTAGCCTTCTATGCTCATCCGCGCTTCCGCGCACCTGCGAAGGCTGGGATCGTTTGCGCGCGTCGCTCCGCCTGCGGGAGAGAAGCAGTTCTTTGTAGGCGCTCCTCACTCCCAGAATGGAGCTTCAGCCCTTCCACTGCCGAGATGGCCGCGAAGTCTTTACTTCCCAGCACGAACTTCTTTGAGGAAATTGGCAGGTTGTTGACGCGTCCACTCATATTTCTATTTTATCAGTGACGGACAATTGGCATGGCTGCGTCGGCATTGGCAAGAACATAGTTGCATACCGCTGCTTTCTCGCCCGACGGCAGCGGAACTGAGTCGGGTTCTCGGGAACACAGAGCCGTCCCTGATCATTGAGCCTTTTTCAGAGTGACTTCAGCACTCCTACTGTCGTTAGCGCTCTTTAGGATCAACTTTCCGCTCATCTGCAGCCCTGAGTTCTTCAAGTCGTAAAAGAACTTCCAGTCGCCGGTTGTGAGCTCGAAAGTAACGTGATCTCCGTTTACTTGACCATTTGATATGGGGTAGCGCTCGTTTGCATCTGGGCCCCCTGTACCCGTCAGTTTGGCGCCATTCTCTTTGAAAAGGAGTAGTTGCGGAACGTCGTGGTCACCGCCGTCTACGCGAAAAGAACCATGCCAATTTCCCGACACATCTCCAACTGCCAAAGCAAGAACAGATAGTAGACCAACTATTAAGATTCTCATATCGAGATCCGTTCACTTGATGAATGCAGCTTATGGCGAGCTTTGGTCATAACCCGTTTCCACCACATCATTAAGCCGCTGACTGCCTGTGGAAGGACCATTATGCCGGCCAGAGCCATCAAGGTGCGGCCCACAACTCCAAATGCGTCGCCCGTATGAACTTCCTCGTTCATTGCGAACAGGCGATGGGGAAAAGACAGATCGGCGGCTGAAGAGACAAAAAGCGGCATTCCCGAATACGGATCGATCGTCACTACCCGCTCGACATCTGACCTGATGAAGTGATGTTCGACCATGGAAATTTTGTACGTTCCCCCGTAGGCGGGCATTTGCATGCGCGAGGGGGCAAACTTCGGGAGAAGTGCTTGCGCGACGGTGAGTGCCTGCTCGGGCGCGGTATGCGCCATGCCTAGTCTCGGCTCTGATGGCAACGGACGGGAAGTTATGGTTGGGCCGTTTCCTTTGAAGGATTGCATCGCTTGGCTCACCGGCCCTTCAAAGCCCATTAAAGCGCCAGTCGCTGAGGCGATCAGGAGAAGAGCCGAGAAGAGGACGCCAATCGCTTTATGCAAGTCAGACCAAAACCGCCGGGTTCCGTCAAAGCCAGGCAAGCGAAGCCGCCCATCTCGCCACCAAAGCCCAAGCCCAGATAGCAGCAGCACCAACGTCGCCAGATTGGACCATCGAACCGTGCTTCGACCGATGTTCCCGCTCGCAAGGCTGACGTGGAGACGGCGTGTAAACCCCAGAAAAGTCTGGCCTCGACGTCTCAAACCCAACACCTGCCCGGTGTGAGGATTTACGTAAGCGATCCCTGAGAGTAATGCGACTTGCCAGGCGAGATCGGGCGACTGAGCAAAGGTTACGGCGACAATGCTGTCTGATGGAAAACTTGCTTGCACAGAATGGAGAATTTGATTCAGTGGCAGATCGCGAGAAGACGAAGAGACGTAAGAGAGCTTTGCGTTCAGGACGTGATCCAGCGGTAGCTCAAAAGCAAGAATGCTGCCGGTGATCCCGACCACCACAAAGAATGCGCCCGCGAGCGCTCCGATCCACAGATGAACCTTGAATAATCCTCTCAGTATCTTCTCCCATACTCCGACGGTGAGCAGGCGTACATTCGCTTCAGGACACCCCGCATTACAGCATATTCCGCGCCCAGCCCTCTAGCCACGAGCGCGAGATCGATTTCCAAGCCTCGTTGAAGAAGAGGTCCGTGGCCACCAGGCCCACAGCGACGACGAGGAAGGCTCCCCATAGGAATTGTTTCATTATCCGGTTGCGTTTCCAGTCCCAGAGAAACATGAGAAGGATAAGGAGCAGATTGCCGCCCTCGTAAAACAGGTAGGTGCCGAGAAAGGTAGTCGGCGCAGGCACAAAGAGGCTCACCATCCGGGAAAAGCCCGCATCGCTGATGCAGATGGTGGCCAGAATGAGCACGCGCCGATGGGCGGCGGAGTTGCGGCGCATGAGAACGCCCCAGGGCAACAGCACGGCCATGCAAAAAACTCCGCTGAAGGCGATGGAAAGGAATTGAGGAGGGAGAGCGCCGGGAGTCTGCAGGTTCAATGCCTGCCAGCTGAGTTCGGACCAGGGGGCAATCCCAACGATGAGAACTGCGAAGCCGGCGGCAAACCAGCCGAAACGACGATGGAAACGGACGTTACCGGTTTCGACCATGAGCACAAGCGCGGTCGCAGTGAGCAGCCAGAGCGTGGTGGCGATGGCATGTACGTGAACGATCTTGGGTACGGGCGGCTGCTCCTGGAGGTAGTTGTGCAGATCGAAGCCGAAGCCGACGCCCACATAGATCCAAAAGATGGCAAGCCAGAACAGCGCAGCCCGGCGATCTTCGCGCGCCGGCCAGGATGCGGTTGTATGGATGTACACCCGCTTTGTCCCCCCTTGTCAGTCTGATAAAAGTACAGCAATGGGATGGATCCGATGGGTCCATTTTTGCATATTGTGCCTAATCTGCCCCGTGTATTTGTCCGGCGGAAGCGACTATCGGGAATAGGAGCTCAATCGGTTGGAGATTGTTTTCGCCAATTGAAGTGGCGGCCCAAGATGCCTTTGACGATGAGGTGATCTGTACTCGCAGTGGGGCCGACGCCCACGCCAATGTTGATCTCCCACTTCGGTGAAACATTCAGATCGGTCACTAAGAAGATTTGCTGCTGTTGATTATGCAGGTCGTAGAAAGATCCCAGGCGGCCGTAGTCCGCGTAATATTCGACGCCACCGCTGATCTTCTTGCTGAAGTCGTAGCCGACCTTCCCTGCCGGGGAAAACCCGACGCCCTGGGAGACGTCCGGACCGTGCCAGGTGCGTTCGAGTGCGGGATTGAAGGCTAGATACCAGCGGCCCAGGTATTTATCGACGATGGGCCGGATCTCCCACGTCCAGGTGTCGGGTGAATAGACGGCCCGCTGATAACCGATCTCGGTGGAGAGGCTGACTCCGACGGGCCAATGCCATGACTCGGGTACACGGACTCGCGGCCGGATGTGATCGCCGACCCACTGTACCCCATGGCCGCTTTGCTCGCTGGTGAAGATATAGAAGCCGACTTCAGACCAACTGGTGAGGCCCTGGGTGATCTCAATGGTTTCATGTTCCTGATGATTGGTGGGATAGACACCATCAATGACGTGCTTCTGGCCTTCCGGAGTGTAGTTGGAATGGAGCTCAACCATGGTGCTCTTGGGTTCTACAGTATCGGCGCCGTAGACCTGGATTTCGTAGTTGCCCTGGGCTCGGGCCGCCCCGGCCCAACACGTCATCGCCAGTAGCGTGAACAGCCATAGAGTGTTCTGCCGGAAGCGCGACCGGTGCCCAGGCATTTACTGATTGCCCCTTTCGTAATTGGGAACATTCGGCGTGAGCCTGCGGAGCAAGAACTCACGAATCAAATTATCGGCGGCATGGCCTGCGATACTTACGAACCCATCGCCGAGAGTTAGGCCCAATCCCCGGTCGGCCCGAGGATAGTAAAGATTGGCCAACCCGCCCGCCGCAAAGCTGCCGAATAATCGTGAGTAGTTCGGCTGCGTTCGCCCGTTATCCCCCCGCGTGACAACTGCACGCGAGACAGCATAAAACGCGCGCGAGCGGACACTGCCCGAACCCTTATAGAAGTACCTCGGGTCCTGATGAATCAGGGAGGGGAGAATCGCGCTGCCGATCACTCGTCCCAGCACGTCATCAGCATAGGCAGCGCCGTATCGCTTTGCGTAACCTTCCACTCCTTGTCCGTAGCCAGGAAATGTATCGGTTGCTTGCTCGGCTGCGGCGATGATTCCCGTGCCCAGGAATTCAACCGGGTCGGCTACTGAATGGAAGGCAAGGTTGAACTTCTGCCTGGAGTTGAGAGGCGCAGCATCCCATATGTAGCTGCTGTAGAAATTAGGGAGTACGCCTAGCACGCGCTGCTGCTCTGCGGCTTTCACTTGTTCCTCCGCTAATTCAGCCGGCGTTACGACGACCCGTACTTCGGTTGTCGTACCTGCTACGGCCATGGAAATTTGCGGCAGTGTGCGTCTTTCGCCCGCAACCAACACGATATCAGGAAGCACAAACGCCGCCATCCCCGGCGATGTCACGGTAAGGATGAAGCTCCCCGCGGGAAGTCTGCCAAGAGAGAACTCGCCGTTGTTGCCCGAGACGGATGTGCGCTCCTCTCCGCCTTTCTCCGGCGTAAGCGTCACGCTCGCACCTGGAAGGGTGCCTCCATTCGCATCCAGTACCGCCCCGGAAATAATGGCGGACGTCTCGGCGCCCGGTATCGGGGCAGCGCCTGGTCCGAGCGACGAAGGATTCGGGGCATTCGGCAGCCCATCGGAAGAAATGGAAGTGAGAGATCGTTGCGCATGTGCGGCACAGGAAAAGGCACAGATCAGCAGCAAGAGCGCCAGCCTCAAGGAGAAACACGAATCGGATGGGCGTTCCGGCGAGTGCTGTTCCGACGACCAGAACGACGTCACAGAAGACCTACGGATCGAACGCCGAATTTGGCAGCGATGGAACGGGAAGTATTGCATTGAAGGCAGTTCACTAAACCCCTCCCGGTTATATCTTAACCCATTAAGACATCGCAACGAGTCACATCCCAATATGTTAAGAGTTGCCGTGTGAGGCATTTTTGTCGTCTTGCACCCCGTTTACCTTTGCTGGTTGGTTGGCGGCATTGAAAATTCAACCGTTTTATGTCTTAATAGATTAAGATATAAGGGGTCAAATGGGGCCGGCGAGCTTTTCCTCAACATCGACGATTTTGTATTGCTGCTCTGTCAGTTCGCCTACGAACGTACCCCAATATCCCCGCATCGCGATCGGCCACCCGACGTGCCGGCCTTCAACGGCTATGAAACGCCGTCAGTATGAGGTTTCCCGCACCTCTCCCCCTCGGCGCACGTCTATTGATCCAAGAGTCCAATAAATGGCATCTTCTACCCTGCTCATCGCCAGTTCCAGACGTTCCCGATTCAAGACCGTTCTCTGGATCTTCCTCGGTCTCACTTCGCTCTTTGTCTTCATCACTTCAGAAGTTCTTCTCGTCACCGATTACCCCATGTACCACGCCTACCGTCTGCAGGTCATCGCCGACCGTCATCTCCTCATCCCTCACACCCTCTGCGGCGTCACCGCTTTGCTGGTAGGGCCTATGCAGTTCTCGTCGCGCCTTCGCCGGCGTCACCTCAAGTTTCATCGCGTCCTTGGCCGCATCTACGTCCTCTCCGTCTTTATCGGCGCTTTCACGGGGATTGCCCTCGCCGCCGGCCGCCCCGGCCTGCCAGGAACCTCCATGCAGGCCGCCGCCTGGATCGTATGCACCACCGCTGCCTTCATCACTGCGCGTAACCGCCAAATCCCCCAGCATCGCCAGTGGATGGCCCGTTCCTATGCCGTCACGTTTACCTTCGTCTCCAGCCGCGTGCTGAATCTCTGGCCTCGCTACTGGAGCCATCTTGGCGACACCTTCGCCGCCGTCGGTGTCATCGCTTTCACGCTTGCCTCCCTGCTTCTTGTCGACCTCGGCCTCAACTGGCGGGAGCTCACCACCCGTGCATGATCGTCGCCCGTTATGAGAGCTATCAATATGAAACCATTTGCGCCCCCAGCCGCTGCGGCACTCCCCTCTTTGCGAGACGAAGTTCTCATCCTCGGTGGCGGAGTGGCAGGCTGTGCGGCTGCGATCGCGCTCGCCCGCAAAGGACGAAGCGTCAGGCTGATCGAACGCGAGCCCATATCGCGCCATAAGGTCTGCGGAGAGTTCCTGAGCGGTGAGGCTCTTGAGGACCTGCACGCGCTCGGGATCGACGTGGCGTCGCTTGGCGCCCTGCCTATCGACTACGTTCGTCTCGCCGCTGCCAGGCGCGCCGCCGAGGCCCCCTTGCCTTTTCCCGCAGCGTCGCTCACGCGCAAGGCGCTTGATACAGCCCTTATCGCCGAAGCCATCGCCGCGGGAGTCCGCGTAGAGCGCGGCCGCAGTGTGCAGGCGCTCGGTCGCGGGACAGGCAACGTCTGGCAAGCTACGCTCGACGACGGCGCCACCCGTGAAGCTGCAACGGTCTTTCTAGCCACAGGCAAGCACGATCTCCGCGGCCACACGCGTCCGCAGGACCCGGAGCGATGGGTCGCCTTCAAGATGTATTTTCGCCTGGCGCCAGCGCAGGCCGCGGAGCTCGCGCGTGCCTCTGAGCTGATGCTCTATCCCGGAGGCTATGGTGGTATCCAGCCGGTTGAAGGCGGCCTCGCAAATCTCTGCTGCGTGGTGCAACAGCGGTATCTCGCGCGTGTGAGCAACCGCTGGGAGAATTTCCTGGCGAAGATGCAGAGCGACTGCCCACACCTCGCTATGAGGCTTGCCGGTGCGGAGCCGGTGCTCGCCAAGCCGATCGCCATCACCCATATCCCGTATGGTTACATCCGCCGCACAACGCAGAATGGGCTCTACTGCCTCGGCGATCAGGCGGCTGTCATCCCTTCGTTCACCGGCGATGGCATATCCATCGCGCTGCATACGGCACGTTGTGCTGCCGCCGCCTATCTTGCAGCCGAACCGGCACCGCTCTACCAGGCTAAACTGCGTTCCGCGCTGCTGGCCCAGATGCGGCTTGCCGAGTTCGCCGCCGACGGCTTGAACAACGCACTTTCACGCGCTGTTTTACCGTTTTGCCTCAGGGTCTGGCCCGGCGTGATGCGTTTGACGGCAACGCTGACACGCATATCCCAGCCCACCGTTGCTTCTCCACATCCAGTCGCCGGCTGAGATCCGGCCATGCCAAAAGCAGCAATTCGACAGCCCTTTTTCGGGGCGAGCAGGAGGCGAGGATGTCGCAGCATAAAGTGTTCGCCCCGCTGTCCAGTGCCAAAGACGGAATTCGAGTGATGAGCCCAGTCTGTATAAGCCGAATCGCCACCGCAACCCCACCGCACGACGTCCATGCGGCGTTCGTCGACTACGCGTCCAGCATGTTGCAGGACAGCCACGCACGTTCGCTGCTTAAAGTTATGCAGCGGCGATCGGGTATCGAGCACCGCTATTCCTTCATTCAAGCCGAAGGAAAGCTGGCGCCGAACTCACTCGATGGGCGCGGCCTGTTTAAGGCGGGGAGCTTTCCTTCGACCGCGAAGCGGATGGAGTTTTTCGAGACGTTTGCTCCTGTGTTGATGCGGTGCGCACTGGATCGGCTGTCGCTCACTCCGGAGGAGCGCCGCAACGTACGCCACGTTATCGTGACGTGTTGCACTGGCCTTTATGCACCAGGGCTGGATTTTGCGGCGATCGAGTATCTCGGGCTAGACCCGGGCACCGATCGCACCGTGATTGGATTCATGGGCTGCTATGCGGCACTCAATGGGCTCAAGCTGGCGCGGCACATCGTTAGATCTGAGCCTGAAGCGAGCGTGCTGATGATCAACCTGGAGCTGTGCTCGCTGCACCTGCAGGAGACGCAGGATCTGGAAAAGGTATTGTCGTTCCTGCCCTTCGCGGACGGGTGCGCTGCAAGCCTGATCCGCCTGGACGATCACGGGTTTGCGCTCGACAGCTTCAAGGCGGTTTCGATACCCGGCACGCGCGGTTTGATTCTGTGGAGCATCGGCGATCTTGGGTTCGATATGGTGCTATCGGGCAGAATTCCTGTGGAGCTGAAAAAGTCCCTGCGCGAGCACGCGAAGGAGCTTGATCCCGATGGAAAGATGGACCTGTGGGCCGTGCATCCGGGCGGAAAAACGATTCTGGACGCCGTGGGCGAAGGGCTGGAACTCGCGCCGGAGAAGCTGGCGCCGTCACGTTCGGTGTTGCGGCGCTTTGGAAACATGAGTTCCGCCACGGTTATGTTTGTGCTGCACGACGTGATGCGCGAAGCTGAACCGGGGCAGCGCGGGTGCGCGATGTCATTTGGCCCCGGCCTTACCACGGAGACGATGAACTTCCATGTGGTTTAAGAACAACTCAGCAGCCGAGGTTACTCAACCCGTGTCAACGATCGATTTTTCGCGACGGGCCGATCTGGCTGAGTTGATGGACGAGCCATGCGCGTATAAAGATCTGCGCGGCTGCTTGCGCGATCTGGAGCAGGTGAATCGCATTTCGTTCGGCCATCGGCCAACGCTCGAGTGGCTCGAACAGTTTGTGCCGGAGCCGAACCATCCGTTGCATATTGTGGATGTGGGATGCGGCGGCGGCGACATGCTGCGCCGCATTGAGAGCTGGGCTGCACGGAAAAGGGTAGCGGTGAAACTCACGGGGGTCGATCTGAATCCCCATGCGATCCGCGCCGCACGCGAGTTTACGGGCGCGGAGAGCCAAATCGAATGGATCGCTGGAGATGCATATTCCATCGACTTGGATTCGGGTCCAATCGATGTGATCATCAGTGCTCTGTTCACGCACCATTTGACCGACGATGAGATCCTTCGCTTTATCGTGTGGATGGAGCGGGTCGCGCGCCGCGGTTGGTTTATCAATGACCTTTATCGCAGTCGGACGCCTTATACGTCGTTTAAAGTGCTCGCCGCCGCAATGCGGTGGCATCGTTTCGTGCGGCACGACGGCCCTGTTTCGTTTCAGCGGGCGTTCCTGCCGGACGAATGGAAAAATTACACGCAACGCGCAGGCTTGTATGCCCGAGATGTGTCGGTTGCGGCTGTCCGGCCGGGACGCCTTTGCGTGGGACGAGTAAAGCCGAGATGAAACGTCTACAAGCTTGCGGCGACAAGGATTAACAATGAAACCCTTCAAGACTGCATTTGCCGTCGCATTCATCCTGTTGGTCGCATTCATCCTGCTGGCCGCCTCACCCGTGTTGGCGCAGCGCCAGACGTTTACCATCGATCCCAATGCCAGCGATGTCAAGATAACGTTGAAAACCACTCACGAGATTGTGAATGGCACTTTTCACGTTGATTCCGGCTCCATTGACTACGACCGAAACCCATCGAGCATTTCCGGCAAAGTAGTCGTTGCGGCTGGAAGCGGGAAGACCGGCAATGACAGCAGGGATAAGAAGATGAACAAAGACATTCTCAAAGTGCGGGAGTTCTCAACTGTAACCTTCACCCCTAAGAGCTATACCGGTAGCATCGCTCCATCCGGTGATTCGACAATCCAGGTTGCGGGCGTATTCACATTGCTCGGTATGCCCCATGACATCACAGTGCCCATGCAAATTCATATTGACGGCGCCGGCTGTACTGCGAAAACACATTTCATGATTCCCTATGTGCAATGGGGCCTTAAGAATCCGAGTTTCCTGATTTGGAAAGCAGACAATGATGTTGCCATCGACCTGGATCTGGCAGGCCATCTGTCAAGTTGACGACGCGGAAGCGATCGTGCGAAAACCGCCAGGGCGCATTATGAGAGACTGCGGAAGGCGATCCTTGAAAGACTAGTGGGAAAGACTAGTGGCGATCGACAGAAGAGACACGCTTATAGATGCCCAGCACTGCCGTGGCTGTTTGTTGGATGGCCGGCTTGCTGTCGCCCGATTTAACCGGTTGCCCTTTAGTATCTGTATCCACCAAAGTGATCGTTCGTGACGGTGACCCATGGTTCCCCGTCACAGATGGATCACCACGCCGATGAAGTTGCGGTCCAAAACTACTCTGCGAAGAGAGTGTACCCGGCGTGTTGTCCGGCGGCAAATCCATCTCTGGCCGATCCTCTTTCTGCAGGCTTGCAGCAACACTAGCCTGAACTTGCCTGCGCGTTGTACCTGAAGGATAGAAGGGGTGGCCTCTTTTGCGGGCTCTGATTTCGCTCCCCACCGCACTCGGGGCCGTGTCGGCCGCCGATGTGAACGATGAGTTTGAGACTTCCCGGTGGGTAAAGGCGAGGAGGACAGCAAACGAAGGCGCTATCCCGAGAAAGAGCATGGAGATCGTCACTCCAGAAGCGATCCGCAGGGAACGCATCCAGCCAGGCGACGTTTTGGAAGCAGCAAGGATGGAATGCACGCGAACCGTGAGTTGTTGCGCAGAAGCAGCGAAATCTATTCCCCAGCCGCTCGATTCCGGGGCGATGTTTAGCCGTGCAAAGCGAACAAGACACTCTGCATACGCTGCTCTTCTTGACGGATACCGGGCAACCACCGCGAGGTCGCACGCCAGCTCGCGGTCGAACTGCATTTTCCGAACCCCATACCAGACTGCCGGATGAAAAAAGAGCAGCCCGCGCGCCGCGACCGCCAGTTCATTCCAGACGGCATCCCACCGGTACACGTGGTGAAGTTCATGACGCAGAATGTCTTCCAGCTCAGAGCGATCCTCTTCAAGACAAGAGCCCGGTAACAGAACAACCGGCCGAAGCCAGCCGAACGTCACAGGGGAGGTAGCGCCGGATAGAATCAATAACTTTGACCGGCCGGCGTGGAACTCCTTGGCGACCGATCGGAAAGTCTCTTGGATATCGACCGGCGGCTCGCTGGTGAAACTGAGCACCCACCTCAGATGGTGGCGCTTCCTGAAGTGAGCGAAGATCGCATAGCACAAGGCCAGCAAGTAGGCGACCCCGATGGTGCGCACCGTGAGGGCAAGCGAAAAGGCCCAGGAGGACGGAATCTGCCAGGTTGTTACCGGGGAAACGGCTGGCTGTGATGCCATCGTGACCGCCTTTGCCACCTGCTGCGCGGGTCTCCAAAGTGCGCCGGCAAGGTAGAGCCAGTACGCGGCCGTGCCATAAACGAACCCCGACCAGAGGATGAATCTGAGTTTTGGCGAATGGGCCAGACGGCTCAAGGCAGCACACGCCGCGAACGCCAGTGTCGACTTTAGAAAGAAAACCGCGATTGCGGCGATGACACTAAGCAAAAACTCTGGGTCCATAGCTCCCCGCATCACTCCCGGTCTCGACTACCTCGCACCTGCTTTCTACGATACTCCCGGATATACGCTTCCAGCTCATCGAGTTCTGTCTTTTGGATTGAACTTGCTTCCAATAGATTCATGACTAAACCTGCTGCGGACCCGTGAAAGTTTCGCGCCAGGAGTGCCTGCACGGACAAGGAATCAATCGTTTTGCGGGAGACCAGCGGTTTGAAAACGAAGACGCGGCCCTGGGCCTCATGCGCGATGAAGCTCTTCTTCTCCATAATGCGCAGCAAAGTCTGCGTGGTCTTGTAGTTAGGCCGTTCCTTTTCGCTGTGTGCGTTGACCACATCTTCAACCGTGGCCTGTTCGAGATCCCATAAAATCTGCAGAAGACGCATTTCCGCCGCGGTTGGGACCGTGAGCTGCCTTGGTTGCCCTTGTTTCAAATGTCTGTCTAGCATCGGCGCCTCGTCCAAAAACAATCTTAATGCATTAAGATTAAGCTTGCCTTTGTTTCTTGAATCAATAAGACTTTAATTCGTCCCGAGACGCTTTCATTAACGAAACTGACGACACTGGTTAAACGTCGCTAGTTCAACACCAATCTGGTTACCATGACCCTGTTCAGGCGGCAGATCTCTTTCTCACGAATGCATTCCGTGGCGCGCTTGTTTGCTTTTGTGTTCCTGGGATTTGTGCAGCTCGGTTTGTTGCACGCCCAGATGCAAACGGTGGAGATTGCTCCGACCACACCTCTCTCCATCGAGTTGCCTCGCCACTCACCCATGCGAACTGGTGAGCGACTAGAAGGCCGTCTACTTTACCCGGTCTATGTAGGAAATAGCGTCGTGCTGCCATCGGGCTCCACACTCCGCGGGCGGGTAATCCGACTGGATTCGGACCGCAGCCGCCGGATTCATGGCCGCCTTCGCGGGGACTTCACGCCCTTTGATATACCAGTTGTGCAATTCGATCAAGTGCTTCTCCAGGATGGCTCGGTCCAAGCGATTTCGTGCAGCAACGCCAAGGATGGCACTGTGATCTTGCATCTTTCGCCTCCCCCCGGGCAAAAGAAGGGTTCCTTCATCAGCCGGCAATGGAGTGCTCTGAAACAACGGGCCAAAGAGACGACCGCCTTATTCACTGCGCCGGGCCGGGGCGACCGACTCGTTCAGTTCGTTTATACCCAGCTGCCGTACCACCCGCAAAGAATCGAAACCGGGACGACATGGACGGTTGAATTAGCTCAGCCGCTCCTGGTGAACGTCGATAGTACTCGGCCGGCTGCGGCAAGTGTCTCGACCCATGCGGACCAGAGTGGATCCATCACCAACACGACGAAAGCCCAGGTCAAGCAGCCAGATGATCAAACGAATGAATGGCATTTACGCGCTTACCTGCAGCAAACTATAAGCTCCGCAAAGGCAAAACCGGGCGACACATTTCACGCTTATGTTGCAGAGCCTGTTTTCAATTCCGACCACGCTGTTGTTGTTCCAGAAGGATCGCTGCTCACTGGCGAGATTACGCAAGCCAGACCAGCTCGTTCTTTTGGGCGCCAAGGGAAAATGCGGTTTCGTTTCAAGGAATTGAAGCTCCCTAGCGGCTTCTCGCAACCGGTCGAAGGTACGCTGTCCGGGGTAGATTCGGACAAGTCCGCCAATTTGCAGATCGACCCCGAAGGGGGGATCCACCCGCAATCTCAAAATCGTGTTGTCGTGCCGCTACTGTTAACTCTTCTTGCCGGACGCGCCTTCGATGATGATGAAAGCCTAACCTTAAACAATACTGTTGCATCCAACGGCTTCGGTGTTGTTGGACGGATCGTGGGGATAGCCGCGAGTTCCCGCAATGTTGCCGCCGGGATAGGCATTTACGGCGCTGCGCTCTCCTTTTACGATCTTTGGCTGGCACGCGGCCACGACGTTGTTTTCCCTAAGAATACGCGAGTCGAGATCACAACAACCCCGAGTCGCAGCCCACTGAAAGCTTCGAACGGCAAGCAAACGCAGCCTCCCTATCCTTGATCTGATCGACATTAGAACGTGGTGTGGTTCTATACAGAGACCATGTGGAACGGACGCTCAGCGCCCGGCGATGTCGGCGTCTTAGCCAACGCGACCAAAATAAGAGCAGCTATCGTTACGCGTCACAGACTCAGTTGCGAATCAAAATAACGAAGGCACTCCCTGCAGCGACCGCAATGACGATTATGGCTGCGATGGCAAAATACAGGTAAGCAGCCGGAATATCTTCATCGTCTGCATCCATTTAGTCTCTCTCTCATGGCCCTTCGGCCCGACGAGTAAATTTATGGCTCAATTCGGCCGCCGGGACAACTTCTAGCGATCCTTGACATAACAGTCTTAACGAGTTAAGACTGTTATGTCAAGCGAAGCGTCGAAGCACGGCTGTTTCAACGACGAAGGAACTACAATTCAGCGCGCTCCCGCCGGATCGATCTTTGGAAGACTCCGCGGGTGCTCTTCGTGCAGTTCATGGTGGAGTTCGTCGACTTTGACTCTCGCTTTTTCCAGAGCTCTACGGCCTGCTGCCGTGATGCGGTAGACACGGCGTCGGCGACCACCCACATTCTTCAATTCCGAAGTCAGCAGCGAGGCGCGCTCCATGCCGTGCAACAGGGGATAGAGCGTGCCGGGTCCGGTCTTGTACCCGTGGTGCTTAAGTTCCTCCATCATGGCTAAACCGAATAGCGGTTCGTGAGTGGCATGAACCAACACATGGATGCGGATGAGTCCGGTGAAAAGATCTCGTTGATGGATTGACACGCCCAAAGGATACCCTCCACGCGACCTTGATCATAGTATCGAAGTTCGATGGTATGATTTCGCCAATCGGGAGAATCTTCTGATCTGGAGTGCTGGTTCCTTCTATGCGTAGATCACCTCTCGCTATACGCAACGCATTATGGTTTTCTGTCCTCGCTTTGTCCACGGTGCCCGCCGGTTTACTTGCTCAAACTGTTGTGTCAAACGGACCCACTCCCCTCACCCTTGAGCAAACGTTAGCGGCAGCAAACGAGAACTATCCCGCCATTAAGGCATCGCGGGCTCAACAGCGAGCTGCACAAGGGGCGATCGCCGTGGCAAAGACAGCCTACCTGCCACGGACGGACATCCTATGGCAGACCAATCGAGCGACGGCGAACAACATACTCGGTCTCCAGTTACCGCAGGCGACGATTCCAAGCGTGACCGGTACTGTCCTCCCCCCCGACCCTACCCGCAGTGCGTGGAATAGTGCGGGCGGCGCGCTCCTGAGCTGGCAACCCTTTGATTTCGGTGCACGCGGAGCAAAAGTGGAAGTTGCACGGCAAGGTAGTGAGGCGTCAAAGCAGGCGGCTGCCCTGACGCAACTGCAGGTCAGTGTCAATGCAGGGAGTGCCTTCTTTGACCTTGCCGCCGCGGAACAGCTAGTCACGGTCGCCAGGGCGAATCTGCAGCGATACGAGGCCTTTGACAAAGCAGTGCACGTTCTGGTCGACAATACGTTGCGCCCCGGTGCAGACGCCTCCCAGGCAGACGCGCAGTTGGCGCTGGCCCGCAATCAGCTCATTCAGACTGAGACTCAAGTGGAAATCAAGAGGGCTGCGCTTGCTGAATTCTTGCAAACGAAGCCAACGCAGGCAGAAGTGGACGCCGCAGTTCTGCTGGCTTCGCTGCCTGACGTGGATCTCGCCGGAACTGCAGCCTCAAACCATCCGTTGGTCCAAGAGGAGAACGCCCTCAGTTTGCAGCAGGAAGCTCAAAAGCGATTCCTGGATCGAAGTTATGTACCGGTAGTCAGTACCTCAGGAGTCGTCTTCGGACGCGGAGCCGGGACCAGTTCCACGGGTAATTTTCCCGGAGGAACCGCTGGCTTGGCCCCGGACATTCTTAACTGGGCTGCGGGTGTGCAGGTCTCTTTCGCTGCTTTCGATTACTTTAACCTGCGCGATCAACGACGCGTGCAGGAAGCGAATGTCCAAGCTGAACATGCTCGCCTCGATCAAGCAGTGAACGACGTCAGCACCGCTCTCCAGCAAGCCCAGGCCACGCTGGCAGGAGCCCGAAAGCTTGCCGTGAATACACCGATTGAATTGACCGCTGCGAAGGCAAGCGAGCAGCAACAACAGGTGCGATATCGCTCTAGCTTGTCTACGGTCGTGGACGTGGCCGCGGCTGAAGGCGTGTTGGCACAAGCGGAAGCAGATGACGCTATTGCCCGGCTGGGGGTTTGGCGAGCCGAACTGGGAGTCGCCACAGCCCGAGGCAATCTGCAGCCATTCTTACAGTTGCTGCAAGGCCAGGCGAAAGGAAAGTAGCTCCTATATGTGGCTTATTCGCATCGCCCTCCGACGCCCTATCACGGTCATCGTTCTGGTTGTTGCGCTAGCCTTCGCCTCGGTGCTGGCAATCATGCGGACGGGCGTGGACATTTTCCCCAACCTCGACCTCCCCGTCATCTATGTCGCGCAGCCGTATGGCGGCTTGAGTCCGCAGCAAATGGAGGGCTTCGTCTCGTACTATTACGAGTACCATTTCCTGTACATCAACGGCATCGAGAGCGTGGAAGCGAAGTCGATCCAAGGGACCGCCCTGCTGCGGCTCACGTTTCATCCCGGCACCAACATGAGCGACGCGCTCGCTCAGACCATTTCATACGTAAATCGAGCGCGGGCTTTCATGCCGCCAGGAACGGTCTCGCCCTTCGTGATCCGCTACGATGCCGGAACCCTTCCGGTGGGCTATATGGTGTTCTCCAGCCCGTCACGCACGCTTGCGGAGATACAGGATTTGGCGCTGAATCGAGTACGGCCGGTGTTCGCTACTCTGCCGGGCGTTTCGTCGCCACCGCCCTTCGGCGGCAACCAGAGGACCATTGTTATCAATGTCGATCCGCAGAAGTTGCAGGCCTACGGCCTATCGCCCGAAAAGGTCGTGCAGGCGCTCACAACCGGCAACAGCATTCAGCCGGCGGGCAACGCCGATATTGGAACGACGCATACGCTGGTGACTACCGATTCCACCGTCACGCAGATCACCGACCTGCTCAGCATTCCGTTGGAACTGGGCTCGGGAGCCTCGGTCTACATTCGCGACGTAGGCAGTGTGTCCGACTCCTCTGACCTGCTCGCAGGCTACGCCCTTCTCAATGGGAAGCGGACGATCTATATTCCCGTGACGAAGAGACCGGACGCATCGACGCTCACGGTTGTTCAAGAAGTGCGTGACAACCTCGCCCGTTTTCAGTCGCTCGTTCCGGAAGATATCAAGATCACCTATGAGTTCGACCAATCCGCATACGTCCGTGCTGCTCTCATGTCCGTTGTGCGCGAGGCCATCATCGGCGCATTGCTCACTGGACTGACCCTGCTTCTCTTCCTGCGAGACTGGCGTTCTTCGCTCATCGTCGTCATCACCATTCCCTTCGCCCTTCTGACCGCCGTCGTCCTTCTAAAGCTGACGGGGCAGACGATCAACATCATGACGCTTGGCGGCCTCGCTCTTGCGGTAGGTGTTCTTGTCGATGAAAGCACCGTACTCCTCGAAAACATCCACGTTCACCTCGACAACGGGGAAAATGTAGCGCGAGCCGTCTTGCTCGCCAGTAAGGAAGTCGCTGTTCCCCGATTGCTTGCCATGCTTTGCGTCATGGCAGTATTCATCCCGTCGTTCTTCATGACGGGGCCAGCTCAATCATTGTTCCTTCCTCTTTCGCTGGCTGTCGGCTTCGCGATGGGCGCGTCTTATCTCCTTTCCAGTTCGCTTGTCCCGGTTCTTGCAAATTGGATGTTGAAGGCGAAGACTGAGGCAGAAAAAGCGAGGCCACATGTAGAAGGCAGCTTTGACCGCTTCAGGCATCGGTTCGAGGGCGCGCTTGAGCGCGCAATGCGGCTCCCGGGAATTCTTCTGACGGCATACGGTATAGTTGCGCTCGTTGTACTTCTGCTGATTACTCCACGGATAGCCGAAGAGATATTCCCGTCGGCTGCTTCAACCCAATTCCGTCTCCGTATCGACGCCCCAGACGGAACGCGCGTGGCGGTAACGGAGGACCTGGTAAAGCGTGTTCTCGCATCGATCCACGACACGGCCGGCGATCAGAACCTGGACCTCAGTTTGGGTTACGTCGGAACACAGGGGTCGTCCTACCCAATCAACGCAGTCTTTCTTTGGACGAGCGGCCCTCAACAGGCCATCATCAACGTTGGGCTAAGATCGGATAGTTCTCTAAAGCTATCTGATCTCGAGGAGCGCCTCCGCAAGAAGCTTCCTCAGCAATTTCCTGAAGCAAAGTTTTCTTTCGATCCCGGGGATCTCATCAGTCAGATTTTAAGCTTTGGGTCTTCCTCGCTGGCGGAGGTCGCCGTCACTGGGCCTCAGTACGCGGATGTCGCCAGCTTCACTGAGCGAGTCCATCAGAAGCTGGCTGCAGTACCCGAACTCCGCGACCTTGAATACGAAGAGCCTCTGCACTACCCGACCGTTGACATCAAGCTGAATCGTGCCATGGCGGGTCAGCTTGGAACGACCGCCGATGCGGTTGGCTCGGCCGTAGTCTCCTCAACCGCGTCGAGCCGTTTCGTCGCCCCGAGCTACTGGCGCGATCCGAAGTCGGGCGTCAGCTATCAGGTGCAAGTGCAAGTGCCGCAACCGAAAATGACCTCCCTCGGAGCCATCGGCAATATTCCGGTGGAAAGCGCGACCGGCGCTCAGCCGCTGGTGAACCAGTTAGCCGACCTTCGCACCAGCACAGTGCCTGGCGAACTGGATCGTGAGAATGGCCAGTGGATGCTTGCTCTCTCGGCCAACATCGCGGGTCGGGATCTCCGCTTGGCAAATAAGGCCATTGAAAAGGCAATCGCGAATGCCGGCACTCCTCCACGCGGCGTGACCACTTCCGTGCGCGGACAGGTGAGTGCGCTTCAACAAATCTTTGGAGAACTCGGCATCGGTCTGCTTGCCGCCGTCGGCGTCATCCTACTATTGCTCACCGCAAATTTTCAGTCTCTCAAATTAGCGCTGGTGGTGCTTTCGACGGCCCCAGCTGTTCTGGCCGGATCTGTGCTTATGCTGCTCGTAACGGGCACGACCCTGAACCTTGAAAGCTTCATGGGGACCATCATGGCGATCGGTGTTGCCGTGGCCAACGCCATCCTGCTGGTCAGCTTTGCGGAACGGAACCGGCTTAACGGAGTACCTGCCGCTGAGGCGGCGCGCTCTGCTGCGGCAGAACGTTTGCGGCCCGTCGTTATGACCAGCCTTGCCATGATTGCCGGCATGATTCCGATGGCTCTTGCCATCGGCCAAGGGAGTGAAGAGACTGCCCCGCTCGGGCGCGCTGTCATCGGCGGTCTATCAGTGGCGACGGTGGCAACTCTTTTCCTATTGCCAATGGTCTTCAGTCTGGCGCAGCGGAATGCGTCAACAGAGACTCGCTCCCTTGATCCAGAAGACCCGGCTAGCAAATGGTTCGAACCGTCCACGGAGGTTGTGCAATGAAAGGCTTGCTCTTCGCTTCTACAATTTTGGTGATCGCGGCTGTCGGGTGCAACTCCGGGAACACAGACAAGAGCGTAGCGGCAAGCGTGGCCCCGGCATCGAGCGCGCCTACGACAGTCAGCACCGTACCTGTTGCTTCCAAGAAGCTCCAGACAACGATTTCCTTGCCCGCGCAGCTCATACCGTATGAGCAGGTCGATATCTATCCAAAGGTTACGGGCTTCGTTCAGACCATCACTGTGGATCGCGGATCTCGTGTCCGCCGGGGACAGCTCCTGGTCAAGCTCACAGCTCCGGAATTGCTTAGCCAGCGCTCTCAGGCCGAGGCAGCCGTCCGGGCTGCACAATCGCAGCTCGCGGCGGCTCAGGCCAAGCTGGCTTCCGACAACGGCACCTACCTTCATATGGAAGAGGCTGCCAAGACACCGGGCGTGCTTGCCGAGAACGACGTGCTTGTAGCCGGCCAGACTGCATCCGCCGACAGAGGATTGGTGGAAGCTGCTAACCAAAACGTTGCGGCAGCGAAGGAAGCTTTGAGTAGCGTCACCCAAACGGAGGCGTACCTCTCGATCACTGCACCGTTCGACGGTGTCGTCACAACCCGGAATCTGCATCCGGGGGCGCTCATCGGGCCGGCCTCTGGCGTTGGTGGTGCCCAGCCGATTCTCCAGATCGTAGATAACAGACGGTTGCGCCTCGACGTTCCGGTCCCGGAGGCGCAGGTCGGAGAGATGAAGACAGGCCAGCTCGTCTCGTTCACAGTCCCGGCCTTTCCAGGACAGACCTTCAAGGCTCCGCTTCAGCGAATCTCACGCGCGGTAGACGAGAAATCGCGCACGATGCCGGTGGAACTCGACGTCAGGAACCCTGACGGAAGGCTGTCGCCGGGAAGCTTCACCAATGTTTCGTGGCCACTGGCACGCGGGTATCCGACCCTGTTTGTCCCGACCACCGCAGTGACCACCGATCAACAACACACGTTCGTCATCCGCATAAAAGATGGTAAGGCCCAGTGGGTCGACGTTCAGACTGGCCAAACACTCAATGGTGAGATGGAAGTGTTCGGAGATCTCAGGGCTGGAGATGAAGTGGTGAAGACGGCATCCGACGCAATCCACTCGGGGGATTTAGTCCGCGTGCAGAACGGTGGTACGGCTATCAAGTAGGTTCGCCAGAGACACCTTGGCGTACTGGTGGCATAAGGCGATCAGGGTTCCTTAGTTGAACCGGACAGTCATTGAAAGCCCTGAGCGACGTTCCTTACTCCGGGAATCGTTCGCCACCCAAAACATTCTCCTTAACCAGCAAATCCAATACTCGCGCTCGGATCTCCTCCCGAGTCTTCCGAACGGAGTCGAGGCCTTGCCCTTTCGGGTCTGGCAGCGGCCAGTCATCACGGCGGAGGCCCGGTACATAAGGGCAATCGTCACCACACCCCATAGTGATCAGCAATTCCGCTCCCTGAGCCAGTTCCGCGGTCAGTCGCTGTGGCTTAGCATTTCGCAGATCTATGCCAACTTCAAGCATGGCGTCCACCACCACCGGATGAACGTGCTCCGCCGGTTGAGTCCCGGCAGAGATTGCCCTTGCCTTTGCCCGATCGGCAAACTCGTTAAAAAAGGCGGCTGACATCTGAGACCGCCCTGCATTGTGGACACACGCAAAGATTACTGTCCGCACATCTCCTCCACTTTCTGCAATCGCTGGTCAGCCATCCAATGGTGGGCTGCCATCTGAACCGGGTCCCACGGGCTACTGAGGGGCGGGGTGTAACTGAGATCCAGGTCGCCCAGTGCCTCGACCATCATGTCGTGATAAAGGGCCGGGCTTGCTGGTGCGCGTTCGCTCTAGCGCAAATCCTCCCGAAAGACGAAAGATTTACGAACAGCAAGTTGGCCCGCAGCAAGTCTTAGCTGTGGCGGCAGCCGGTTTTACCGCAAAGACCTTCACACTTGCCGCTGCGGCATTGACGTCGTAGTCAGACAGCAGCGTTGCGAGGTCTTGATGCAGCGTCACCGGCCTCTCCGTAGAGCAGCAAGCGTCAGCAACCACTGTCGAGCCATTCGGGCTCTCCATGCCTGGCGAGCAGCAGCCTGCCTGGTTTTCCACCTTGGCATAAGCGTTCAGGTCGGCACCGCTATCCACTAACTGCACGTGTTCAAAGCCAGCTGCCGACAAGCCTTCACGATAAGCATCCACATGGATCGCTCCCGCGATACAACCGACGTAGGCCGCCAAACTTTGCGCAACGGCCGGAGGCAGGTTGCCCTTGAGCGCAATGTCACTTACCGCCAGTCGCCCACCAGGCTTCAGAATTCGGGCGATCTCTCGAAAGACGGCCGGCTTGTCGGGAGCAAGATTGATCACACAATTGCTGATCACACAATCGACGGACGCATCCGGGAGAGGAATTTTATCAATTTCCGCCAGGTGGAACTGCACGTTCTTATAACCACCCGCCACCGCATTGGCCCGGGCACGTTCGATCATCGCCGGAGTCATGTCGATACCGATCGCGCGACCCTCGGGACCAACTAACTGCGACGCGAGGAATACATCCAATCCTCCGCCGGAGCCGAGATCGACAATCACTTCCCCGGGCCGAATGGACGCGATCGCTGTAGGATTCCCGCACGACAGCCCCATATTTGCTTCCGCAGGAATGGACGAGAGCTCTTCCGCACTGTAGCCAAACGCTTCAGCTACGGCTTTGACGCCCGCGTCTTTGGTTGAGAGCGTGCTATTGGCGACGGCAGCGTACCTGGACTGCACCGATTCAAGTAACTGGTCTGACATCAAAATCTCCGTGGTACATATTCGCTAAAACGACTATATTGCCCCTGTACACATTCGTCAATACGTATATAATTATTTTCGTGAAGGTGAAGGACAGGACTTTCAACATCGAGCGCTTCTTCCAGGCCCTGGGGGACAATACTCGGCTGCGTCTCCTCAATCTCATGGGTGACCAGGAGATCTGCGTGTGCTACTTCGTCGAAATTCTGGATCAACCGCAGCCCAAAATATCCCGCCACCTTGCTTACCTGAGAAGCGCTCGAATCGTGGCCGCCCGGCGGGAAGGAAAATGGATACATTACCGCATCGTGATGCCGCCGAATATAGGAGCATCCCAGGTACTCCAGCAGACGCTGTCCTGGCTCAGAGAAGACCGCGCGATGCAGGCCGATCGATCCCGCCTGTCCAAAGCCTGCTGCAGTCCCTCAAAGTTTGAGGCTTTGCAGGGCGCTCCGCTTCCGACCCAAATCGAGCTAACCACGCCCATTCCAGCGAGGTAAGTATGTCCAGCGTTTCCTATACTCAGGGCCAGGTGTGTGCCCCGTTGCCACGTAAGAAGCTTTCTTTCCTCGATCGCTTCCTTACGCTTTGGATTTTTCTTGCCATGGCCGCCGGTGTCGCGCTGGGCCACTTCATCCCCGCATCCGCATCGTTTGTAAACCGCTTCCAGGTGGGCACGACCAATATCCCCATCGCCATCGGGCTCATCATTATGATGTATCCACCCCTAGCCAAGGTGCGCTACGAGAAGCTGGGTGAAGTCTTTCGCAATCGAAAGGTTCTCGGCCTTTCTCTGGCGCAAAATTGGTTGATCGGCCCGGTCCTTATGTTTCTCCTTGCCATCGTCTTTCTGCGGGGCGAACCGGCCTACATGCGTGGTCTTATTCTCATCGGCATAGCTCGCTGCATTGCCATGGTGCTGGTATGGAATGAACTTGCTGGTGGAGACACGGATTATGTCGCTGGGCTTGTCGCGCTCAACAGCATTTTCCAGGTGGTTTTCTACAGCCTCTACGCCTGGTTATTTATCAGTATTCTCCCTCCCTTATTCGGGTTGAAGGGGGCTGTCGTGGATGTCGGCATCGGCCAAATCGCCCAGAGTGTGTTTATCTATCTGGGTATTCCCTTCCTCGCCGGCATGTTGACGCGGTTTGTGCTGGTCCGTGCCAAGGGAGAAGAGTGGTATCGCACCCAATTCATCCCGCGCGTCAGCCCGTTCACGCTGGTCGCGCTACTTTTTACCATCTTGGTGATGTTTAGTCTTAAGGGCGACCTGATCGTGAAGCTCCCGCTCGATGTTCTGCGGATCGCGGTGCCGCTGTCGATTTATTTCATCGTCATGTTTTTGGTCAGCTTCTGGATGGGCCGTAAGCTGGGGGCCGACTACGCACAAACCGCGACGCTTGCCTTCACTGCGGCCGGCAACAATTTCGAGCTCGCCATCGCTGTCGCTGTAGCCGTCTTCGGATTGAACTCCGGCGAGGCGTTCGTGGGAGTCATCGGGCCGCTCATCGAAGTTCCAGCACTCATCGGTCTGGTCAACGTGGCGTTCTGGTTGCGCAATCGGTATTTCTTGCCGGGAACCGGCCTCGCTGACGTCAAGGCTTAAGCGGCGGTGTGCCGGCTCGGCTCAAGGAACTAGCTGATGCTGGCGTTCGTAGAACGCGATCACCTTCCGTATCGCTTTCCTCGGGAACATGGGGATAGTTCTCACGGATCTCTTCCAGAGAGCTGCCAGCTTCGAAATTCGAGACGATGGTATCGGCCAGAACGCGGGTGCCCTTGATGACGGGCTCGCCGCTCATCTTGCCAGGAACGCGCTCTACCGCTTCACAACTGTAACTCGGTGTTAGCTTCCGGGCACTGGCATCGAGGTAAAAACACGGTGGTCGCCGCGGCCGGTGAGTTCGCGCATCAGGTCGATTTCATGCTGGCGATAAGGTGTGTCGTCCTGCTTGAAGACTTCGTGAAACCAGATGGTCGGCTGCAGGTCAACATAGGGACGCCGCCAGGAGTCCCAGGGTAGATAGGTTTGTGTCTTGCCGGCGACTAAGCCCCAGTTGATTGCGCCTACATGGTACTGCCTGGCCACGGGCAGTACGCCATCGAAGGTTGAGCCGGCGCCGCGCGCCATATATTCCGTGCAGATGATCGGCCGCCCCTGGGCTTGCAGAGTCTTGACGCGTGCTTCGAAATCCTCGGGCCAGCCATAGTTGTGAAAGGTGATGATGTCGGATTCGCTCAGCTGGATTCTGGCGGTTTCGCTTTCCAACGCGGGATCTTCCCAATTGCCGCCTGCCCACACACCGCTGGTGAGTGGCTGCGCCGGATGCACAGAACGAGCCCAGGCAAAGGCCTTGGGCAGCAGCTCATCCACCCGCTGCACCTTGGCGGCAACGTCCTCGAGCTTGTCCCGCCCCGGTTGTCTGGCTCATTCCAGATATCCCAGCCCAGAATGCGATCGTCGTTGGCAAAAGCGCCAACAATGCCGGTTACATAAGCCTGCAGCTGGGGCTCTATCGCCGGATCGATCAAGCGGGCTTTGCCGGGACTCTGCACCCAACCGGAGTTGTGTATACCGGGGATAGGCGGGTGCTGAGGACCGAGCCTGGGGTCGGTTTCCCAACACGAATCGAATAGCACGAGCAGCGGTTTGATGTGGTGCCTGGCGGCAATCCCAAGAAAAGTGTCAAGGCGCTGTTTGAAACCAAGAGAGTCTTGCTGCCAGAGCTGGTCCTGCAGGAACACCCGAACGGTATTCATGCCGATGCTCTCGGCCATACCCAGCTCCTTATCATTGATGGCTGGATCAAAGGTCGCGGCCTGGAACATCTCCAATTCGTTGATGGCGTTCGAAGGGATAAAGTCCGCTCCCACAAGCCACGGCTGGTGTTGGTACCAGTCGTTCGCCTTCTGGGCAGGCCAGCGATCCGATGGGCTGTTTGCCGGCTGCGCCCAGCCGTGCGGCATGGCGGCTGTCAACATCGATACCGCCATAAGCGAGAAAGAACAAAGCAGAGAATGCCTGACGATCATTTGAGTTCCTTTCGTTCGTAAGACGCCCGGATCAGTAGAACAGCAGGTCGCCCCATTACGCTACCCCGGATTCCCTGTTGGGAGTTGCGTAACCGGTGAGCTTTGTACATCCCCCTTTGCGGAGAGCCCTCATACGTGGAGGATTCCGCACAGCGATCCCTGCGAAAAAGAGATGGTATGATCCACGTCGGGAGTGAACCATGGAACCTACCAGACCAAAATTGCCCATCGAAGCCGTAGAGCTGTACAACGAGTTCATCCATGGTGGAATGAGTCGCCGTGCCTTTATGGAGAGCGTACAACGGTTCGCAATCGGCGGCCTGGCTGCTTCCACAATAATCGAGGCGTTGATGCCCAACTACGCGCTGGGTCAACAGGTGTCCCGGACCGATGACCGCATTAAGGCCTCCTATGAGACCGTGCCGTCACCGAAGGGCAACGGAAGCATCAAGGGCTACCTGGTGCGGCCGATCAGCGCCGACACCCGCTCCGAGACAGTGACAAAGTTGCCCGGCATTCTCGTCGTCCACGAGAATCGGGGACTGAACCCGCACATCGAAGACATCACGCGGCGGTTGGCTCTTGAGAACTTCATGGCGTTTGCGCCGGACGGACTTACCTCGCTCGGCGGGTTCCCTGGTGACGACTATAAAGGCGGCCTGCTGTTTAACAAGATCGACCGCGCAAAGATGAGCGAAGACATGCTGGCCGCTGCGCAGTGGCTGAAAGCGCGCTCGGACTGCACAGGAAAACTTGGCGCCACCGGGTTTTGCTACGGCGGCGGCATCGCCAATTCGCTCGCAGTGCAGATGGGAAGCGATTTATCCGCGGCAGTTCCCTACTATGGCAGAGTTCCCGCCGCGGAAGAGATTCCTAAGATTAAAGGCGCGGTTCTGGTACACAATGGCGAACTCGACAAGGCAGGGGCGGCATCGTGGCCGGCTTACGACCAGGCCCTGACAGCGGCAAACATTGTGCACGAAGGCTACATCTACCCTGGCGCCGTGCATGGCTTCAATTGCGATGCGACGCCGGAACGCTACAACAAAGCCGCAGCCGATCTTGCCTGGCAGCGCACAACCGATTGGTTCAACAAATACCTCCGCGGCTAGAGCCTCCCCCAGCGGAGTTTTCCTTAAGTACTCTCTCTCCATAACTCAACGCGGCGGTCGCGAGAATACCTGGGAACCATTTCACGGCGTTGTCGTGATAGAGCTTTCGCAAAATCGGCGCGGGCAGGGCAAGCCCCTGAACTTTGTGGCCGCGGTATTCGAGCGTGTCATCTGTCGCCAGAAATCGCCAGTCAAACGCATAGGTGTTTTCCCAGCTGCGCATGGCCTCTTCCACGTTGGCATCGGCGGGGAACTCGTTATCCGTGCCGTAGATCAAGCGGTCCTGATACTTCTCAATGAAGCCAATCATGTCGGGGCGCGATTTCATCACCAGGTACGGCATACGCGCAGCAATATCTACCGCGAAATTAGGATAGCGGTCGAGACGCTTTCCCAGTTGGTCGAAATCGGCTTCCATGCTCCCGAGATGAGCTCCTACTACCCGCAGCTTTGGATTCATCGCCAGAAGGTGATCTCGCGCCAATAGAATCGCCTCCTTCGATGGCGCATTGGCCCGGTTATACATGTACCACTCCGGGTGCTCTGTGTAGTACGAATAGTCTGGCACAGCGGGGTTGGGCGCCTCCCAAATCGTATTGGGGTCAGCCACATGAGCGATGAGCGTCTTATTTTGCCTGGCGATATTTAGATATATCGGTTCAAAGATCGGGTTATCCGGCAAGATATAGTTGCCCTTCGCATCCTTCACTTGCTCGCCGATGTTCTTCCAGATCTTTACCGCGACGGCGCCTCGATCAAAATCGTGATTGATTTGGGCTATGGCCGTCCGAGTAAAACTTGGGGTTCTATAGACGAACGGGTTAAAGGTCGTACACTGGCTTGCACGCCCCTTACTCGCTTTAACGAAATTCCACGCCTGCTCACTCTGAGTGTCCAGGGCTTTCTGGTCTGGAGTCTGCGCAACGAGAATATCCACGACGTGGATGTTGAGCTTTTGCAGCAGGGCCAGGAACGCCGGAGCGGTCTGTTCCACGTGGGTATGCGTATCGATGGGATCGAGCGCAGCGAACTGCAGAAGCTCCTGGCTGGTAAACGGACCACTTATCGGCCCACTTACCTTCGACGCATCCGCTGACTTGAGCGAAGGCTGCGCACTGCAGCCAACGATCGCGATCATCAGTATCAACGACAATGTTAGTTTCGCCACCTGTCACCTCTTTCAAGCCTGAGCGGATTTAGTGATTTATCGCGGAGAAATCGTTGCTGTTTAAGATCGCGGAGTAGGGTGGGAAACAGCAGGCCCACTACGCACTTTTGTGTTTTGTTTGTTGCGGGTCAGCACCAAGACATCTGACGAAACCGTACTAGTTAACCCAGGCCACCGTGCCCCGGTCGACAGCAGGAAGCGTGAATCGCATCTGGCCGTCTCGTTGCTTTCCAGAGATCACCGACTCCACTCCCAGGAACGGAAGGATGTGGAGCTGCGCGCCCGCGGGCGCTTCCATCGTAATCTGAACATCATGTTGGGTGCGCGGCGTCGCTACCGCGCCGGCCTTCAGGCCATCGAAGTTTGCCAGGAATATGTACCGTCGCGCGCCAATCGTTGCCACGTGGGCGACGACGTTTCGTGATGCCGTGACTTCCACCTTGCCGGAAAGATGCAACGAGCTGAGGAAACCAGTCGCCCAATCGGAATCAGGACTGCTGAAGTCCGCTTCCGCCGCTTTTAAGTAGGCTCGCTCCGGCGTATCCGGATAGCGAACCGCCTGGCGCAGATCGCCTAACTTTGCGTCTCCCTTGCCGGTGATGATCACGCGGCCTCCCTGCTCAGAAAAACGGTGTATGGAGCTCGATTCCACATCGCTCACCACGCGGACGTCAGGAAGGATAAGTACCTTTCCGTCAAAGCTACCTACGGTGCGCGGGGTCACAATCCTGAATTGGATATGATTCCGCAGCAACAGCAGCAACACGCCTCGATACGAAGCCACAAAGTCGCGGGGATAGAAGTTGCGTGTGGTGTCGGAGAAGTACACGCCGACCTCGCCGATAGGTTCGCGATGCGCGCCGAAAATATCTTCGTGGGCGGCAATCCACTTGAAGATCTCGACACGGGTCGTCATGTCATTCGAGTCCGACATGACGTGGCCTTTCGCGTCCCAGAAATTGGCCCCCGCCATTAACTCCGAGCTGGCCAGATTAAGCATCGCGTCCCGCGGGGCCACATGCGGCGCGCCATCCCAGGAGTAGTTGAGAATCCATGTCGGCTTATCGCCGGCGAAAGCACGAAAGCTACGTATGCCCACCTGGTATTGAAACCAATCCAGCGGTGTGCGCGAGGCCGCGGTGTGATCTTCGCCCTCGCCGAATTCATACTCGTGCGCAATGGCATCTACCTGGGGATAGAGTTGGTAGACATCCGCACCGACTCGCGGCGCCTCTGCTTCGATACCAGGATAGATCTCGGGGATGAGCGATATCGACGGGTTGACAGCGACGGCGTTACGGCGGATCTCGGCAAGAAAGTCGGTGATGGTCTGAATACGGAACTCGATCCACTTGCGGAAACCCGGGTCGTCATAATCCCCGATCTTTACGTCTTTGCGCGCGTCGAGGCCGGTTTGCGCCTTGAAGGCCGCGACCGTGTAGTCATCGAAGCTGGCCCAGCTATCTTCCCATCCGGTGAAGTGGGTCATCCAGTAGGGGATGTCGACGTAAATGCCATCAATGCCGGTGCCGGCAATCTGGCGGATGCGCTGCATGTATATCTTGCGCCAATCGGGCGCATAGGGGCTGACCCACACATCCTCTTCGCCCTTTGCTATCCAGAAGGCAGCCTTGTTATCGAACACCGCGGGCTGGCCGGAGAGTTTGCGCTGCAGCCACTGCGGGTGCTCCTTGGCCAAGGTGTGCGGGCCGGCGCCATCGCGAGTGATGCATTCCAGGCCCGCGATGTAGACATAGGCCTTATTGTTGACGCGGTGGGCCGCGGCGGCGACCAGCCGGATGGCCTCCAGCTTTTCGCTGGGATTCCAAAAGCTCTCGTACCGGCCCGGGATGTCGTTATCGACTTCGATGCCGTAGACGCCTTCGGCCTGTGCCTGCTTAACAATCTGTTCGGCGTTCTTAGGGGTCAACCCCCAGGCGGCGATGCGCACTTTTTTGAGCCACGCGCGATCAGGCTGCTGGGCGGACTGTTGCGCTGAAAGCAATGTGGATGTTGAGAAACATGCGGCGACGGAGAGAAGTAGAACGAGCAGCGCTTTCTTACGCGCGCGGGGCATCATGTGAATCACGGGGCCTTTCCAGCGTGGCGAATGCCACCGGCTTCTGTAACAATGAATGATTAAAATTCGTACCTGACGCCGAGTTGCATGTTCCTGGGCAGAGCTCCGCCTGCCGTACTGGAGATGATGCCGAAGGTTGAGTCGCCATAGCCATCGTCGGGGAGCCCGAAGCGTTCTGTATTGGTGCAGTTGAGGCACTCTCCGTGGATTTCCAGATGGCCGGCGCGATCGCCGAACTTGTAGATCCGTTCCACACTTACGTCGGTGTTGTGGATGCCATCGCTGCGAAGCTGAGAGAAATAGCGGGGAGCGTTGCCGGCCTGCTGATCGCCTGGGTCCGCGAAACAATTGGCGTTGACATACGGGTTGCCAAACTCGGCAGCCTTATGAATACTGATGCCCGTGGTCAGCGACTGATTACGAGGACAGGTCACATTCGGCCGTTGGGTGCCGTCGGCGATGCGATTATTGGCGATCGGGATGTCGAGCGGCTGCCCGGTTTGAAAAGTGGTGAGTGTGGTCAATTGCCAGCCGCCAATCACCGAATTCAAGGCCCGATTCATGTTCGCGCCGATCAAGGTTCCTCGGCCTACCGGCAGTTGAAACACCGCGGCCAGCACAAAGCGATTGGTCGCGTCATTCGCGCTCACTGACCGCTCGGCCTTGAGATTATCCAGCTCTTGCGGATTGCCGTTATTCAAGGTGCCGACAAACGCATTGAAGCCGGTGGACGAGTTGTCAGTATTTTTCGACCAGGTGTAGTTGCCCTCCAGATTGATATAGCGCCCTGCGCGCTTTTGGAAAACGACCTGCAAGGCGTTGTACCAGGACTGCGCGACGAGCCGCGCCAGGCCCTGAAAGACTCCGTCAAATTGAGGATAGGGGCGCAGCAGGTTGAGCAGCGGTAATTGGGCATCGCCATAGCGCGACTCCGGCTCGTTGAAGATGGCGCCTGGTCCGCTGAAAAGCCCCTGAAACGGATTATTCACCAGGCTCGCCAGCTGTTCACTGGTGTATTGCTGCCGCACCGCGGAAGGAATGAAGTTGCGATTGTTGGTGCTGCTGTAGCCGCCCCAGGGAAGGTGTGTGCTGCGATTCGCCGAGTAGTTGATGCCGAGCACGACATTGCCCGGAAATGCCTGCTGCACACCTAAATTCCACTGGTAAATTTCCGCATTCCTGGCGACGCCGGTATCCAGGTTGTTGCCGTTGGAAAGTCCCCACTCGGCTAACTTGCCGTACTTGGTCCCTTGCGGTTGCTCGATACCCGTGGGAAACGGATTCTCCAGTGTGGCCGAGCGCGTGAGGTAGCCATCTTTGGTGAAGAAGACGGCAGGGCTCGAGGTGAACGCAGTGCCGGGATATTGGAAATTAGATGCCACGCTAAAGCCGTAGTAAACACCGCCGCCTCCGCGTATGGCCAGCTTGTCATTCGCGAGATAGGCAAAACCGAAACGCGGAGCGACGTTGTTCCGATCGGTTGGCACGTTTCGCTTTTGGGGAGTGGCAAAGATGGTTGTGCCGGGCAAATTGCCGCTGATGCCGGCGACCCCAATGCCGCTGCTACCGGTAAAGTCGCTGAACTGTGTGTTGTTGCTACGCTCGGTGTAGGGCGTGCTCCACTCATAGCGCAACCCCAGGTTAAGCGTCAATTTCTGATTGACGCGCCAGTCGTCCTGAACGAAGAAGCCGGTCTCTTTCGACTTGTCGGCGACGGACTGCGAAACGTTGATACCCCCGGAATCTCCATAGCCCAGCAGAATGCCGGCGAAGGGGTTCCCCTGGATGCCGTTGTTGGTGTCAAACGGAATCTGCGCCGTGACATCCTGATCGAAGCTGAAGTATCCATCGGGATAATTCGGCTGGAAGAAGTTGTTATAAAAGAGCCGCTGCTCGCCGCCGACCTTGATGGTCTGCTGCCCCTTGGTCCAAGAGAAGGCAGACGAGTAATTGGCCAACGTGTGCGCGAAGAGCGTGTCGACACAACACTGATCGTAAATCGATGTCCAGGGGGCTTCTGGAATGATGATGGAAGGCAGGCGCACGAGCCCGTTCTGCTCCAGGTAACTGGGAAAGCCCACCGATGTGGGGCTGGGGTAGTTCGAGTGACTGGGCGACGACACACGATCCAACCCCGCGTTGACGGTCCACAGCGTGTGCACGGTCGGCGTGTAGGCATAGCTGATGCCATCGTTAAACACACGCTCCGTGAACGCTGTTCCGTCATTGAACTCGCCGTCGCCAAAAACCGTCGGGGTCGAGCCACTGGCAAATACGTTGCTGTAGCGGCCTGAGAGTGTGGACTTGTCGGTGAAATGCTGATCGATCTTGACGTCGAATTGCAGCGACTTCGACGAAGACAGGATGACCTTTCTGTAGTTGTTTGCACCCGACACGGAATCGCCCGCGGTGTTGGGCGCCGGATACAACTTCAGAATTGCCTGCCCCACCGGATCGATTTCCGACTTGGGAATGATGTTGTTCGTAAAGGCGGGCCGGCTGTAGGCGACCGGGTCAATGTTCAGCGGATCGAAGATCTGATTCAGAACAGGGTTGCCGTTCTGATCGTAGGTCATGGCCTGGGAGAAATCACCGCCGATCTGCGCAGCCGTTGGTACGGTGGCCACGATATTCACGGGATTGCTGGAGACGACTCTTTCCAGATCACCGAAAAAGAACGTCTTGTTTTTGTGAATGGGGCCGCCGATGGAGAAGCCAAACTGGTTCTGCGAGTGGCCCGGTTTCGGACCGCTATTGAAATAGTCGCGCGCGTCGAAGATGGAATCCTGGTTGAACTCATACCCGCTGCCATGCAGGGCGTTCGTTCCCGACTTCGCGACCTCATCAATCACCGTACCGCCGTTATTCCCGTATTCCGCCGAAAAGCTGTTGTTCTGGACCTTCACTTCCTGCAGGGCCTCGACCGTCGCCTGGTAATAGATATTGGAAGTACCGCCCTCTCCCTGCTCCGGTGCGGTGGTGAGCGTACCATCCAGGCGAATTTCCGCGGTCGAATTTCGTTGCCCGTTGGAAACGAAATTTGTTCCCGAGGGATACGAGTCGTTGATACCGGAGCCCGCACTTTCCGTTACCCCGGCCGCGAGGAAGACGAGTCCGAAAGGATCGCGGTTTTCGAGCGGTATCTGGGTCAGATACTTCTCGCTGATATCCGTTCCCAGCGTGGCATTGTCGGAGTCAAGCAACACCGGCACTGACTCCACGGTGACGCTGGCGTTGGTTCCGGCAGGCATAAGGGTTACGTTCAGCGTGGTCTGTTGATTGACCACTAGAACGATTCCGGGTTTCTCCACCGTCCCGAAGCCAGGCGCTTCAATCAGCATGCGGTAATTCGAGGCGGGAAGCGCGGTAAAGACGTAGAGTCCGTGATCGTTCGACACGGCCTTTTGCGAGACGTTGGTGCCGATGTCGGTCAACGTAACGCGTGCCTGGGGGATCACCGCCCCTGAGGAATCGGACACGGTGCCGCGCATTTGCGCCTGCTCGTTCGACTGCGCGTGGGAGGCGTGGGGAAGGCAGTAAAGCCCCAGAATGAGGGGAAGGATGCGGAACCCACGAAAAGATCTCACAGTAAGTGCCTCCCGCTTGAGGTTTCCGATTTTGTTCTCTTGTGTTGCGTAAGGTAGTGTTTATTTGCTTTTAACATGCGTGTCAAGGAAAAAGGTTTCGCAAACCCATCGTCCCGGGGTAAAAGCGAAAACAGACGGATACCGTCAGGGACCCTAACGCAAGCAGATTGCTTCGGAGAGTTCTGGCGGACGATCGGCCGTGGGCCGGCGGATGAAGCACTTTCAGGCGGTCGAAGAGCGTGCTGCAGGCTGGGGTCCACCTGGAGTGGTGAGGAAGTGCGGCCCTGGCAAGGCGGGGCAGGCCCGCTATCGATCTCTTTCTCTCATTTCATTTTATTTCGATTAAGCCGGCGTGATCTTTCGCCGTCTGGCTGGGAATTTGCCACGGTAGAGATCGCCCCCTATTACAGAAGAGGCGTTCATTCCTTCAATGCATTCCTACGATTGCATCCTCACTCCATCGATAAGTACTCACTCAGGCATTCCCCGCGATTACTTACGCCTTCAACCACTCCAATCGTCGCGGTTTCCACCCCAGGATCCGCTTAGCCTTCGCATTGGAGGCACCGCCGTAGGGCTCTTCCATCCCCCACAATGTGCCGGTTTATCCCGGCGCTCTCTGTCCCACATCATCAAAGGGAGATGTCAAACTATGGGCTACCTACCGATCAATGGATTCACAATCTGGATTGACCCGTAGTGTTGTGCGACCGCCAAGTCTTCAGAGTAGAGAATCGATGCGCCGGCACTCTCAGCAGCTTGAAGAATCAGCGCATCCCAAAAGGAAGTCATGTAACGCGCCTCAATGTCGAGTGCCTGGAGGATCGACTCGGGAGTATTGGAGACGACTTCCCAGGTTGCATAATCCCGTATCAGCAAGCGGACTTCTTCCACCGGCAAAGGAGCGCTCACCTTTCTGCGGAGGTTCACACATAGTTCTTGCAGAACCTGGGTGCTCAATACGCCCTGGCCCGAATTCCAGAGCTGCTCCAACAACATTTGAGCGCGCTGGTGTTTGACACCGGCCGAACGGTCATGCGCGTATACCAGAATGTTGGTATCCACGAAAAACTTATCGCTCATGCAGTTCATCTCGTGAGCGAGGGGGCGCCCAATGGAGGTCGAATCCCGTCCGCAGCCGGGCGAGGGCACGGCGGCGGGCCTGGTGATAGCCCTTGCGCTCGCGCACTTCCTGCTCCAACCTGCCCGCGAGCAAGGCGCTTATGGAGGTGCGTTCCTCGGCAGCGAGAATGCGCGCCTGCTTGAGGAGATCGGTTTCAATTTTCAAAGTAACATTCGTTCTTGTGCTTTTCATGGGCGCACGTATTTTCGTGTAGCACAATTTTACGTGCTGCATTCTGAAAATTCAAGCATGATACGGGGTGCGTCGAGTCTGTCGCTTGGTTGTCGCCCCTTCGATGCCGGGTGCTAACGGGCGCAGTGTAGACTGGCGAGCGCAGGTTGAGGAAACGATTTCTATGAACTGGAAGACGGCGAATTGGATTGGCGCTGCCTTGTTGACGGCAATGGTGGCGGTGGATGCGGCTCCGGTACGGGCGGCGGATGCGACGCTTCAAGTAAAGACAAAACAGGGCAAGGTCGAAGGGCGGATGGATGGAGACGTGAAGGCGTTCCTGGGGATTCCGTTTGCCGCACCGCCGGTGGGGCCGCTGCGCTGGAAGCCGCCGATGCCGACGGAGAAGTGGAGCGGGGTGCGGTTGGCGACCGGCTTCGGGTATCGCTGCATGCAGCCGTCGATCTATCAGGACATGAGGTTTCGCGATGCGGGCATGAGCGAGGACTGCCTGACGCTGAACGTGTGGACGCCGGCGAAGAAGGATCCTGCGAAGCTGCCGGTGATGGTGTGGATCTACGGCGGCGGGTATACGGCGGGAAGCACGTCGGAGCGGCGGCAGGATGGAGCGGCACTGACGAAGAACGGCGTGATCGTGGTGACCATGAACTATCGGATGGGGATCTTCGGGTTCTTCGCGAATGATGACCTGGCGAAGGAGTTGGGCAGGAATGCGGCGGGCAACTATGGTTTGCTGGACCAGACGGCCGCGCTCGAGTGGGTGAAAGACAACATCGCAGCGTTCGGCGGCGATCCGGAGAATGTGACGCTGTTCGGAGAGAGCGCGGGATCGTTTTCGGTGTGCGCGCAGATGGCGTCGCCTCTAGCCAAGGGACTGTTCAAACAGGTAATTGGGGAGAGCGGCGGGGCGCTGTATGGAAGCAGAGGCGTCTCGTTCAAGCCGTTGGCGGAGACGGCGGAAAAGGACGATGCGTTTGCCAGGACGGTGCTCTCGGCAACGACGCTCGAACAGCTTCGAGCGATCCCGGCGTCGGAGCTGCTTGAAGGCATGATGAAGAAGGACGAGGCGGGCGCAACGACGCGCTTCGGCCCTGATGTGGATGGTTATTTTCTGCCGGAGAGCCCGGCGGCGATCTTTGCGGCGGGCAAGCAGAACGACGTGCCCATGCTGGCGGGATGGAACCGCGATGAAGGCGGCTATGATCCGAAGGTGACGGTGGAGAGCTTCAAGGCCGCGGTGGAGAAGCAGTTTCCTGAGCAGGCGGCGGAGCTATTGGCTCTGAACCCGGTGACGGATGACACGAGCGCGATACGGGCGAGCGCGGATCTGGCCGCTGACCGCTTTATTGCCTACTCCACGTGGAAGTGGATCGAAGCGCAGACGAAGACGGGTAAGAAGCCGGCTTACCGGTTCTACTTCGAACAGGTAGCGCCTCCGGACCCGGACCATCCGGCGGGTCTGGCGGCGTATCACTCGTCTGAGATCATGTATGTCTTCGGGGACCTGGACCTGTTGAGCAGCATCGGCTTTCATTTCCGGCCAGAGGACCATCAGACCAGCACGGCGATGCAGAAGTACTGGACCAACTTTGCGAAGACAGGTGATCCGAACGGCGAGGGGCTGCCGAGGTGGCCGGTGTATGCGGCGGATACGCAGTGGCAGGTGATGCACCTGGGGCCGGAGCCGATGGCGGCGCCGGATAGGCACCGGGCACAGGATCTGCTGCTGGATAGTATTTGGGGTAAATAGCGCTTGGGGAAACCGAAGAGACGGGCCGGCGAAAGCATTTTCACTTCTGGTGCATACAGAGCAACCTATCCCGACGCGGCTTTTCCCCAGAACCGGGGGCCCCGGCAGGCGAGCCTGCTGGGGTGGAAGAAAAGCCGCACCTCGCCGCACTTACCTGTGCAGAGTAGAAGTGATCTTGCCCCCGCAAAACGGCGGACGCGGTCGCGAGGGGATGGCGGTTACTCCACACGAAATTGTTAAATCAAACTTAGTCTGCCTTCACGCCGGACCCGCGACATCCATTTGGGGGGTTTCGTCCCGCATCTCCCATCACATCTCCCATCAGACGAGGCATTTGTCAACTCAACAATTTGTCGGCGTAGTTCTGAATCGCTCATATCCGCTACTTTGCTCGACGCCCACTCCCGGTCCTGCTTTATTAAGCAGACTATTTTGTTCGTGGAAGTCTCGTAAATCTTGAATCGGATGTCTGTCGTTTTCGGATTTACGCGGTTACGGTAGAATTCAATCCGAAAAACAGCGCTCATACCTGAGACAATCCGCTCAATCCGTTCTTTCTGAATCTCCGGGCTGTCCTTTTCCGCTGCGGCGTCCTTCATCATGTTTTCCCAACTCCCCTGGCTCTTCCTCGGCATGTGCCGTGGAGGAGCCAGTATATATTCCGGTGACCGCTGCCGGGGAGCAGATAATGGACTCTAAGCTTACGGACCTTCGGCCCATTGACTTCCCGTTTATCTAAAATCAACTGCACCCGACCCACCAGGATTGCCGTATAAGCTAATACAGCGCCGCAACAACATCTGAACCGGGTCTGAGATGCAGATGAAAGTAGCTCAAATCGCAATCCTGGGCCTTTTGCTGCCACATGTCTGCTACGGGCAATCAGCCCGTGAGATCGCAAAGACTGCATTCAAGTCAGTGGTTCTTTTAGAGACGAACGATTCCGATGGGACTCCGCTCGGCCTAGGTACGGGCTTTTTCGTATCTGACGGCGTAATCGCCACCAACGCGCACGTAATTGAGGGCGCATACGGTGGAACGGCCAAAATTATTGGCAACCCGCTAAAGATGCGGATAACAGGAACCATTGGGATAGACCGACATTATGATCTGGCGCTAATTAAGGTAGATGGGACAGCGCCGCCACTCCATTTTGGCCCCGACACGGGCCCTGCAGTCGGCGATAAAGTGTATGCCGTCGGAAATCCGCTGGGACTTGAGGGCACGTTCTCCGAAGGGATTATTAGCGGAGTTCGGGCCGTAGGCACGGACACTATTTTGCAAATGACGGCGCCAATTTCTCCTGGAAGTAGTGGCGGCCCTGTCATGGACTCTGGCGGCTCTGTGATCGGTATAGCCGAAGCAACCTTCACCGAGGGCCAGAATCTTAACCTTGCGGTTCCTAGTGCCTATCTCTCGAAACTACTGGCCTCATCGGTCACGCAAGTGAGAGTCACACCTCTTGGGGAACAAGGGGACCATGGCGGAATGGAACAGTCCATAGTCCATGGGATTAACGCCGGTGGAATGCCGAAGCCAAGCCTTCCGGATATTGAGCGACAAGCTGAGGGTCTCTATGCGGGCGGAAGCTATGCTGATGCAGCGGCCCTTTTCGAGGAAGGATGTACAGGTGGTGAAAAAGAATCATGCCGCAACCTAGGGGCCATTTACCAACAGGGACAAGGCGTCGCCCAAGACTACTCAACGGCCCTGATCCTTTACTCCAAGTCCTGCAAAGCAGGCGATGTCGCAGGTTGCGACCTTTTGGGTGGAATGTACCAAGATGGCCTTGGCGTTGACAGGGACTATTTTCGCGCGGTCCCACTTTATTCCAAAGCTTGCGATAGTGGATATGCGTCGAGCTGCAATAATCTTGGCACGTTGTTTTACGATGGAGACGGCACCGTGCAGGATCGTTCCCACGCGGTTGCACTGTACACAAAGGCGTGCCAAGAAGGCAGCGCAACGGGATGTAAAAACCTTGCAGGCTGCTATCGCGATGGCATTGGAGTCCACAAGGACAAAGCGAAGGCCAAGGAGTACTTCAGTAAGAGCTGCATGTTGGGAAATCAGTATGGTTGCGACGCAATGAAAAGCGATAGCAAGACTCCGGCCGCCCGAGGTCATTGGTGAGGAGGTTCCAGGACAGACGAAGTAATCACCGCGTTGAGGACCGGGGTCACTTCGTATCCGTCTGAGCAACGCACCTGTTGTGCGGCTTGGTTTGGTGTGGAACTTGAGTGATGAGCGAAGCGGTCTTAGTACGGAAGCGGCGGAGTCGGGTCGAGGTGGGAAAGCTGGTTGCGGAGTTTGAAGCCAGCGGGTTAACGCGGGGTGGGTTTTGTCAGCAGCGGGGTTTGTTGATGGCGGCCTTGGATAATTACCGGCAACGGGTGCAGAGATGGGCGCGAGCGGGCGGCGGTCCGATGCTTCCCGTGGAAGTGGTTTTGTCCTCACCACAAAGGTCAAATTTCGCTACCCTGGGCGATGGTGGTCTGGTGGTCGAGTCGCGCGAGCGTGCGTCGCATTGAAGTGAGTCGTAGATTCGATGCGGAGACGCTGGAGCGCCTGCTCAAGATATTGGACAAGGTGTAAGGCGGTGTTTGGGTTCGGACTGGCGACGCGGATTTACGTAGCGGCGGGGGCGGCCAACACCTCATGAGGGATCGATTCAGATGTTGCGGCGTTGCCGCAGCCCGAGGTCGGTCAAGAACTCGCGCAGTTCTTGTTCCACTTCATACGCCTGCCAAATACCGGCATCGCTGATTCGCTGCGCAATCTCGCGGGCGGCCATCGCTTTTTGGTAGGCCGGCCATTCTCGCCGCAGAGCCTCGACGGCAATCGCCGTTGTTGGAGGCCGATGCTGCGCGCATCCCTCTAAATGCCGCAGCAGGAACCCCTCATGGCAGGGCTCCTGGAAGATCAGGCGGATGTTTTCTTGCGCCGCGAGCTCGCGCATCTGGCGGTCTCTGGCCGGGTCCGCGCCCAGCCTATCGGAGTCGAGCTGTATCGCTTTGAGCTGATACGGACCGTGATTCCTCTCGTTCCTCGCAATCTTCTGGACGGCAAGTTGAACCAAGGCCAAGGGGTCTCCCCCGCCGGGCCGGAGGACTTCGGTGTTCATGGCGATGTGAAGGTCGTACTGCTCGCGGAGGCGTTGACTGAGGAAGGTTGCGTAGCCGCGCTCGCTCTCACCCTCACACCCGACAAAGATGCGACGCCGTGGCGGGATAATGGCTCGGCGACTCATCCAAGTTGCGGGACAGCGCCGTACACGCCCCCGAGATATTTCTTGTAATAGTTGTCGGACCGGCGCACGTCCTGGATGCTCTGCAGTCCGTAGACGGTTGTGCGTCCACCGCTGTCCTTTTCGCAGAAAAGGATCTCTTCTTTCTGTAGCACTTCAAGCAATGACGCGTTCTGACAGCTCATCCAGAGTTGGGCATTCTGCTTGTTTCTTCCAGGGTCATGAAACCACCGGATGATCTCAGGAAGAACGAGAGGGTGCACCGCTAGATCCAGCTCATCAACGACAGCGATTCCCCCAGTCGTCAGTGCTTGTACCAATAGCGGAAAGATCTTGATGATCTGTTGGGTTCCGTGACTTTCCAGTTGTATCGGCAGAGTTGAGGATAGGCCGCTGTGTTCGAATTGGGCGACCGGCCCTGTTGGCCCTCTCTCAATGCGCACAGACCGAATACCAAGATCGATCCTCTCGATGTCTCGATTCAGAGCTTCGAGAACCGATGGGTTCTGTGCGTAGAAATTCACCACGGCCTCCTCATCGAATTCATGCTTCTCAATGAGGATGTTTGTGAAGATGGTTCCCGCGATACGCCGCAGATGGAGTGAGGGTGTGTGCTCAAACTGAGCGAGCATGGAAATGAGGCTGGCGTTCGATCGGACCTTATCAATCACGGAACGATATCGGGCCAACGCGAAGGTTTTCCCGCCGCTGACGGTTCCTTCCTCGGTCCGTTCGAACACACGTAACGATTTCCCGCGTTCGTTCGGCCAGTACTTCAGAGACTCCGAGATCACGGTCCTTGGGTGGCCGGCGACGCTCTTGAGAACGACTTCGTAGGCGTATCGGCAGTGCGGAAGATCGTCGAGGTTCGATTGAGACAGGTCAACCGGAGCGCTGAAGTGAATGGCCAACCGGGTAGGGACCTCTTCCGCTTCCTTGGAATGAAAATGCTCGCAAGGCTGGGGGGAGTCCGGAGTCAGTTTGAGAAAACTGTCCTGAACAAACCAGCTCAGGAACGCGATCGCTCGGAGAACGGTAGATTTCCCGGAGCCATTTGAGCCAAAGATGGCGAGGGTCTTCGGGACTCGATCCTTCGCTCCCTCATAAACCGGCGAAAAGAGGACTTCCTCGTCGGGAGCGTTGGCTGCCACACACAGATCGAGCTCTTGCCGATCGCGGATGGAGTAGAAGTTTTCGATCTCCAAACGGTAAAGCATGGCCAATTTTACCTCCAAAGGCTGCTTAAGTCCGTGCTATTCCTCGAAGTTCAGCAAGATATATTCAAAGTATGGGTTATGGTACACAAAATAAAACTGAGGCCCGGCGCCCTCTACCCCATTTTTTTGTGGTGGTTGTTTCGTCTCCCCCCAAACTCCTGTCCCGAAACTCCATAGCAGAAGGGGCAGCGGGGCAGCGCTGTCCAGAAACGTAAGCCACAATCAAGAGCTACTTTGTTCCTGGTATCCAGAGTCTTGGGTTTGGGCCGAGGCGGGAGAATTTCTCAGGAGATAAGGTGGGGTGCGGCAAGACTGATAAATTCACGCGACGTGATGATCTTAGTCTTCTTCCAGAACTTTGGAAAATGCCTGGCATTTCCCGTGATCAGGTAATCAGCCCCGGCTTTGTCGGCGCATTCCAGGAGCATATTGTCGTCCGGGTCGCTCGACACTTCCAAGCGGTGCGACGGGGTAACGATATGGGCATTATTCTTGATGAGCTGTAGCAGTTGCAGGCGTACACCCTTACGGATTTTGAGATGCGGACGGGCAAGCACCCCCGCATACTCCTCCCAGATAGGGGGCGAGACGTAGAGTCGGGCGGGCTTGGTAATGGCCAGCAGGATCGTGGTGCGCTGGACTCCGTCCGGATTGAGCGCGGCGGAAACGAGCACGTTCGTATCGATCACGAGGCGGAGCGGAAGCATTAGCGCTTTTTCTTTTGCGCCCGGTATGCCTTGATTTCCTGATCGATCTGGCGCTGAGTCATCTTATTGGTCCCGTTGCGCTTCGATTCTTCACCGATGATGCGCAGCACTTCCGGCTCCGGGGCCGCAAGCTTGACGTAATCACGGATGCTCAGCAGCACGGCCTTAGGGGTGCCGCGCTTCTCGATGACGAGTGACCCGCGCTCATCGGCAACGCGGTCCAGGAGCTTGCCAAAATTAGCCCGCGCACTCAGCGCTGAAACTACGATGCTGCCAGTCTTATCGGTCGTCGGGGCGCCCATAAACTCTCCACTTCACTGCGCTGCACTGTACAGTTTGCAGCAATGACAGTCAATCAAGTTCATGCGACAGGCGGCGGGATGGAGCCCCTACCCCCTGCCCCGCTTCAGGGCATTCCGTTCGACGGCTGCGGCGGCGTTCTGAGCGCTCCCGTGCCGGGGAAGGAGGGACACTCCTGAACCGCGCGATTTTCCGCCAGGACCAGAATAGAGAGAGACCGCTTCCAACAAAGTTCCAATCCCGTCTGACCACAATTCTCTGACCACAATTCTTTCGATCCGTAACGAGTTTTTCGTGAGGACCTCGTCGGGCTATTGGAAGAGGGTTGCGGCTTTGGCTAACACGTCATCGAGGATTTCGGAGGAAAGGGAATCCACTTTCTTGCCACCCCTGGCATGTAAGTCGAGCACACGCGGCTGGTCGCAGCGGACAACCCCTGTGATGCGCACGCCCGTAAGAGGGACTGCGAAACCTATGCGGCGGGCAAACTCACCGCCACTGGTGATGGGAAGAATCACAGGCAATTTTGTTGCATTGTTGAATGCGGTAGGAGAGATAATCACGACCGGACGACGGACGCGCTGTTCATGACCTTGGATAGGATCGAGCGACACCATGTAGATATCGCCACGGTTCATAACAACTCACCACCCGCGGATGGTGAATCGATCCACTCCCGCTCCTCCGGTGGCTGTGGACGCGAATAGTCCGAGGCCTCGAGCAATTCCGCCAAAGTGTAGCGAGGCTTTATGTTGGGCTTGACGACCAAACGCTCTCCATCGACTTCGAGCCCCACTGTGGCCCCAACCTCCAGGTGCAACAAATCGAGGATCGCAGGAGGTACGGCCAGCATGATGGAACCTCCGACCTTGCGCAGACTTGTAGTGTGCATGCCCCCTCCCGCTTCTATTATACAAAAGTATAACACGCCGACCACCCCTTGCCGGAAGCGCAGATCATGGTGGGGTTTTCACGCGTCGGTCTATATGCTTCAGTGATATGATCGCAAACAAAATGCCGTCGATATTGATCCAGTTGGACGAACCACTCTTACGGTCGCTGAATAAGGTCGCACCGGCCGCCAAGCGGCAGCGCGCTGAATTCATCCGGCAGGCCGTCAAGGACGCAATTCGAAAGCGCGAATACGAAGCCATTCGCGAAGCATATCTGCGCCAGCCCGATTCGGCGGAGGATGCCGATAACTGGTCCAACGCGGACGAGTGGAAGCCGTGAAACAGTACGAAATCTGGTGGGCGGAGCTGCCGAAACCGGCCGGACGACGCCCCGTGCTTCTGCTGAGTCGTGATGACGCTTATCCGATTCTCAGTAAGTTCGTTGCGGCGGAAATCACGGCCACCGTTCGCCATATTCCGATCGAAGTTCCTCTCGGCTCGGCCGAGGGAATGCCCAAGCCCTGCGTCGTCAACTGCGACAATTTGCGAACGATTTCGAAAGTTCATCTGGTGAAGAAAATTTCGAAACTCTCGCCAAAGCGAGTCTGCGAGGTGAAGCGCGCGGTTGGCTACGCTTTGGCATGGGAGGAACTGATCGCTGCCGGGGAGTAGCTCCGTCCCTGCGGGACTGGATCGTTTTGTCACGTTTCGCCGAGCGAACTAATCCCGGGGTTGCGACGTATACTCACCCGGTACGACACGTGTTGCCCGAACCGACAACCTAAAGGTGGCGCCATCATGGGTGATTTCCGGCAAGACCTCCGCTACTCACTCCGCACGCTCGTTGCTAGCCCGGCCTTCACCCTCACAGCCATCGCCGCTATCGCGCTTGGCATCGGAGCCAATACCGCGATCTTTACCGTGGTCAACGCCGTGCTGCTCAAGCCGCTCTCGTATCCCGAGCCGGAGCGCATGGTGCAGTTCATGAACACCTTTGAGCAGGGCAAAAATCCCGTTGGCTCGCCGGTGAACTACAACACCTGGAAAGCGCAGTCCAGCGTCTTTCAGGATGTGACCGCCTACGATTTCGGTGGCCCGGGCTTCAACCTTACCGGCGTCGTTCCCGAGCAGGTCCACGGCATCCACGTTTCCGAAGCGTACTTCCGCCTCTTCGGCGCGCCCTTGCTCCTCGGCCGAAGCTTTACCACCCAGGAAGATTCTCCTAACGGCGGCCACGTCGTGGTCATTAGTTACGGCTTCTGGCAGCGCAAGTTCGGCGGCAATCCCAACATTGTCGGGACCGCCGTCTCGCTCAGCAACGAGCCCTACACCATCGTCGGTGTGCTGGGAAAGTCGTTCGTCACCGATCCCCAGGCCGACATCTGGGTCCCCTTCCAGATCGAGCCCAACAGCACCAATCTGGGCCACTATTTCCTGGTCGCCGGCCGCCTCAAGCCGGGCGTCACTCTCGCCCAGGCCAACGCCCAACTCAAACTAACCGCCGATCAATATCGCCGCCTTCATCCCGAGGATATGGATCCAAAAAGCGGCTTCGGCGTGCAGCCTCTGCGCGACTCCATCGTCGCCGACGCTCGTAACTCCCTCTTCATTCTGCTGGGCGCCGTCGGCTTTGTTCTGCTCATCGCCTGCGCCAACGTCGCCAATCTTCTGCTGGTGCGCGCCACCGGCCGCAAGCGGGAATTCGCAATTCGCGCCGCCATGGGCGCGGGCCGCGCACGCATCATCCGCCAGCTGTTGACCGAAAGCATCGTCCTCTCGCTCGCCGGCGGTATCCTTGGCCTCATCCTCGGGTACGCCGGCGTGCGCGCCCTGCTCGCGGTGAGCCCCGCCGGCCTGCCCCGCATCGGCGAACATGGAGCCGCCGTCGGTGTCGACTGGCGCGTGCTCACGTTCACCCTGGGCGTCGCCCTCTTCACCGGCATTCTCTTCGGGCTTTTCCCCGCCCTCGGCGCCTCACGGCCCGACCTCAACACCACGCTTAAGGAAGGCAGCAACCGCTCCGGCAGCGGCTTTCGCCAAAACAAGGCCCGCTCCCTGCTGGTGATCAGCGAAGTGTCGCTCGCCCTGGTCCTGCTGATCGGAGCCGCGCTCCTCATCCGCACCTTCATTGCTCTTCGCCAGGTCAACCCTGGCTTCGATCCCCACAACGTGCTCACACTCGAAATGTCGCTCACCGGCGACCAGTTCAAAAAGACTGCCGGCGTTGCCCAGGTTGCCCGCAACGGACGCGAGCGCCTCAACGCTACCCCAGGCGTCGAGGTTTCCGCCTTCACCTGTTGCCTTCCTCTCGAAGGCGGCTATGGCCTGCCCTTTAACATTCTTGGCCGCGCGACAGACGGCAAATCTCCGTGGAACGGCGGCGCCGGCTGGATGAGCGCCTCCCCAGGCTACTTCGCCGTGTTCCACATTCCCATTCTGCAGGGCCGCGACTTCACCGAGCAGGACACCGGTTCCGCGCCTCCCGTCGTTCTCATCAACGAGACCATGAAGAAAAAATACTGGCCCAAAGGCGACCCCGTGGGCCAGCAACTGCTTATCGGCAAAGGCGTCGGCCCTCAGTTTACTGAGGGCGCCCGCCAGATCATCGGTGTCGTGGGCGACATCCGCGACGGTGGCCTCAATAACGATCCCCGCCCGCTGATGATCGTACCCAACGACCAGGTGACGGACGGCATGACCGCGCTCAATTCGAATATTGGCCCCATGGTGTGGCTCGCCCGCACCCATGGCGATCCCCACCAGTACATCTCTGCCATCACCAATCAGCTCCGCCAGGCCAGCGGTGGATTTCCCGTCGGCCGCGTGCGTCCCATGACCGACGTCGTCGTCCAGTCCACGGCGCGGCAGGACTTCAACATGCTTCTGCTCACGATCTTCGGAGCCTCCGCACTCATCCTCGCCGCCATTGGCATCTACGGCCTGATGGCCTACTCCGTCGAGCAGCGCACGCAGGAGATGGGCATCCGCATGGCTCTCGGGGCCGACCGCTCCCGCATCCGTTCTCTTGTCGTCTGGCACGGCATGCGGCTCGCCATCGTTGGCGTAGTGATCGGCATCGGCGCGGCGTTCGGCCTTACCCGCTTGATTGCCAGCTTCCTCTTCGGCGTCAAAACGTGGGACCCGTTGGTATTTGTAACCGTGCCTATTCTATTAAGCCTGGTCGCGCTGCTTGCTGTCTGGATGCCGGCCACCCACGCCTCGCGCCTCGACCCCCAGCAGGCGCTCCGCATCGAGTGACCGGGGGGATAATTGCCTGCCCTCGTAGCCATTTCCGTTATGGCGTGTACACATTTGCGTATTACGGCACCCCAGGTAACGAAGAATCCGCCGGCCAAAGTACATGTCCTGCCGCCGGCTACGCCCTGGCTCTCAGAATTGCCGCCATGATGCGGGGACTGCGCCGCCCGTGCATGACTGCAACAACCCACAAGGTCTTTCTTCGGGCGCGTATGCAATCAGGTAATCGCGGACCAGCGCGAAGCGCAGCAGCCGTGATGTCAGGTCCGGACGTTTGTGACCTTGGTGAGGTAGGAAAACCAGGGAGAGGATGGCATTTTGAATTTGCTCTCGAACCTTTCGGGCCGCGAGGACATTGTCTGCTGCGTTTTATTCCCAAATTTCCGTGATGTCCCGCGCCGCAAGCGGATGGAGGGCAAAGCCCGGCTCTACGGTCATTGAGGGGAGTGCTTCTTGAGTAGTTCGTCCTCGTCGCGGCGAAGGCCTTCAAAGAATTTCTTGCCATCTATTGGTTTCACCGTGCCACTTTTCAAATCGTCATAGCGGCCGTTGAGCATTTCGCGTGTTCGCGCAAGCTCATCGAAATAACCGGCCATAGCGTCCTCAACAAGCTCGTGGGGAGCGCGTCCAGTTTCCGCCACCCAGCGGTCGAGCTTTGCCTGTAAATCGGGATTGTTCAGGTGCAAGTCCATGCCCTCAAAGATAGGGCAAACTGGGTCATCCGGCAACGCACAAAGCAAACGCCCTTCCCGCCAATTACCCCGCAACGTTCCCTGGCATTTCAATACCGGTCGTAGCCCACCCTTTCAGGATCGGATCAATGAGGTCACACGCGGCCCGGTGGCTCCCGATGGCCTCCAGCCCTGCGCCGCCGGACCACCGACCACGCACCACGGTAATGGGAGTGGACGATGGACTCACGCGTCGCGCCTCGACCCCCAGCAGGCGCTCCGCATTGAGTGACCAGGGGGTAACTGCCTGCCGGCTTGAGCAAACGGGAGTTTCGGACGAAACCCTTGCAGGACAAGGGGAAAATTGACATCCAGCTGGGAGGAACCCTAGTATGAGTTTGCAGCAACCCCACCCCGAGAGAACCCGAATGAAACGATCGCTCTGGCTCACAGTCGTCGCCTTGGCGACCACTGTATCTCTGTCCGCACAAACCGCCAATCCCATCGTCTCCAGTGCGAAGGAGATCTATACCCGACAGGCGAAATACATCGTCGCCGCGTTTGAGGAAATGCCGGCTGAGAAGTACAGCTACCACCCCACGCCGCCGCAGCAATCCTTTGCCAACCTGGCCCTGCACATAGTCGAGGTGAACGGGCTGGTCTGTACTATGCTTTCCGGCGGCCCCGCTCCAAAGACCGCAAAACTCAGCGATCGCGATTCAAAGGAAACGCTCATCACCGCGGTGAAGGGCTCCTTTGCGTTCTGCAGCAAGGCAGTAGGTAACCTGCAGGACTCACAGCTCGCAGACACCATTACATTCTTTGACGAAGGCAAGAAGCCACGCGCGCGGGCTCTCTTTGAACTGACGACCGATCTCGAAGACCACTACTCCCAGATGGCAGCCTATCTGCGCCTCAATGGCCTGACTCCACCCTCCGCAAAGCCCCACAAATAGCCCACCTCAAGGGGTACAGGTCGAGCGGGTTTACGGCGCCCGCAGGCGATCTGGACGACGAAAACTTCTCCCAATCTGAACAGCTCTCTTCCCCGTCAGGGGAAAGAGGGCTGTTTTTTGTTTGCGTATCGTTAGAATTAGATATCATTGGAGTCGAAATGATCGAACTCGTTGCGCGCCAGGCGGCAGACACCCGCTGGCAGGCCTTGGATATCAACAAAAACGCCCGCGCCAAGCAGAAGCTCCAGGAGCCGTTTTGCCTGTGGTTAACTGGTTTGTCGGGCGCCGGCAAGTCGACCATCGCCAACCTCCTCGAAAAGCAGCTGTTCGCTTCCGGCAGACACACGTATGTTCTCGACGGCGACAACATCCGCCACGGGCTCAACCGAGACCTGGGGTTCTCCCATGCCGACCGGGTGGAGAACATTCGCCGGGCCATGGAAGTTGCCCGCTTGTTCGTGGATGCCGGTCTGGTTGTGATCGTTTCCTTCATCAGTCCCTATCGCAAAGAACGCGACCTGGCTCGTTCACTGTTTGAGGCGCGCGAATTTGTAGAGATCTATACGGACGCTCCCCTCGAAGAATGCGAGCGTCGCGACCCCAAAGGTCTTTACGCCAAAGCTCGCCGCGGAGAGTTGCTGAACTTCACCGGGATCGACAGCGATTACGAGCCGCCGGAGGCTCCTGAGATTCGCCTTGACACCGTTACTAAGACTCCGGACGAATGCGTTGGTCTCGTTCTTGCTTACCTGGATTCAAAAGCGCTGCACAAGAACGCCGGAAGCGAGAGTTCAAATGGCCGACCCCTGCGCTTGTGAATGGCCGACTGAATTGTTGCCTCGCGTGAGCGCTCTGGCGCGTCAATCCGGGCAAGCCATATTGGCAATTTATCAAGATCGAAATCCGCAAGTGGAATATAAGTTGGATCGCTCGCCGGTGACTCAGGCCGATCTTGTGTCCCACAACATCCTCCAGGCAGGGCTTGGGTGCTTAGCAGGCCATTTGCCCGTCTTATCGGAAGAGTCTGTCGAGGTTCCGTTCGACGAACGAAAATCCTGGAAGCATTTCTGGATGATCGATCCACTGGATGGCACGCAGGAATATCTGCATCGTACCGGCGAATTCACCGTCAACATCGCGCTGATCGAGGATGGCCGGCCTATTCTTGGAGTCATCTATGCCCCAGTGATCGATAAGTTGTATTTCGCCGCTCGTGGATCCGGCTCCTACAGGATGGAAGGCAATGTCCCCACGCCTATAAAAGTTGCGCCGACGTCAGCGGGAAACACGCGCATGGTTGTGAGTCGACGCCATGGTTCGGAGCAGGAAACTTTAACCCATGCCATGGGCAAGACGAGCGGCAACGAAGTGCTGGTGATGGGCAGCTCGCTGAAGTTTTGTCTCATTGCGGAGGGCGCTGCCGATCTCTATCCGCGCAATGGCCCTACCATGGAATGGGATACCGCGGCGGCGCAGTGCATTCTAGAAGAGGCGGGCGGCTCGGTGGTCGACTTCGAAGGAAATACCATCCGGTACAACAAACACTCTTTGCGGAACCCAGGTTTTGTAGCCAGAGCACACTCTTAAAGCCAAAGAAAACCACACCTCGCTGCCCTTACCAGGCAACGGTAATTGCGAAAATACCTTAACGATTGGCGATTTGCTGCCAAAAGGTTTTCGTCCGCCATTTTGCGGGTCGCAGCAGCTTTCTTAGACGGTGGAATGTCTCTCTTGCGTCGCCGGCGACCGCATTCTTGACCAGCGTATCCCGCCATCCTGGAGGCATGGGAAAGGTATCGATCGCATGTTCCTCGACTCCTTGGGAGCGGAGCATCAGGACTCTATATAAATCGCGTTGGGCCTGAATTCCGTCTGTGTTTGCAGAGAAGGAAGAAGAGGTTTTGTGGCGATGCAATTCCGGTTTCACGCTTTCCAGCATGAGGGCGAGGCGGTTCTCTCTCTCTTGATCGTCCATACCTGCGTTCTGGTCGAGGAAGCGGCAGATGCGATCACAGATCTTCGGGCTGTCTCGCAAAAGTTCCTCGTAGGGGAAGAAGAGGGCTCTGCGCAATACATCCTGGTCTGAGAGCACGGTAGACATATATCTCTGCCAAAGCAGCAATGCCGATGGCACAGAAAAATCTCTACGAGCACATAAAGAAGATGAAATCGCCATTGGATCCCGAACTGGAATGAGATAAACAACGCTTCCCCAGATCTCTTTCCAAAAAGGTAAGAGAACGCAGAGCCTGGGATCCTTCCAAAGCCATACTGTCTGATTTGGATTCATGGCTGCCAATACGTTGAGGGCGCGACGCCGAAGGGGGCCCTGCTGCGCCAGTTTGGCAAGATGTGCCCGCCCTTGATCTGTGGGAGGCACTTTCCATGAAGAGTGCACCATGGAGAGTAGTTCATCGTTCAGGTCGACCAGGGGACGATGCTCCCAATACCCGCGTGGGTTTCCATCGTTAGGCTCGCGCAGAAAGTCTCTATCGACGTAGGCTCCCCATCGATGAGCAATTTCCGCGGCCAGGGATGTTCCGCTGCGGTGCATCCCCAGGATGATTATGCCGGTGCTAGCAAAACGCCCGTCGGTTGGCATATTTCAATATGATGAATTGTATTTCAATATATTTAATTTCGGGTCGCCGTTTCGTCCACACTGCTCACCTGGCCCATGAGCAGAAACTGGGGAAGAGCAGGGGCCGAACAGGATTCCACACCATTCAGTTCTTTGCAATGACGGAGAATGAGGGAGAAAGGATTACCTGCGGATCGCCGACGTTCCGCCAGGAATCGCATCGGACAAGTGTCCGTTAGCCAGCTGCGCCCACTTGGCGCAAAATGGCGTTCTGCGTACCCTGGCTAGAGCGGGTTCGTCCCCAAGCCCGTACATATCCAGGAAGAGGACTGGGGGGATAGTCTCCCCCAGTGGCCGCGGTGTCCGGTCATGGTGGTGCGCTAAGTTGTCAAAGAACTGCCAAGCTCAAGAGGACACGCACTGGGCGCACCCCTGTTCATTCGCGTAATTGATCTGCTCTCTCCCGCAGGCCCCTCACCGGGCGAAAAAAGAATGCACTTTGTGAGAGAAAAGAGAGATAAGCCCCCGGTGTTCTCACAATCAACAGCTTACGAGGGCCGAGAAAGATGCAGCCGGGAGCTCTGAACGCAGTTTAACCATTCCTGTGGCCTTACAAGGAGCGCGAGGAGTGGTTTTGCTGGAGAGAAAACCACGCAAGGCCCCTTCGGTTCACACCAATGGTTAAACCGCTTCCGCACTGGTTCTTTCTGTAAGCCGGTTGCGGCGGCACGGAACTGGCAGTTCGGTGCAAAGCCGGACAGGGCCGTCGCGATGAAACGGCGCTGGAATCGACACCGCTGGAGACTCATTGCAATCTCCAGCGGCGCGAGGCGATTGGACCCAGGTGAACTCGCGGCCTGGCGCCCGCTACACCCATATAGATGCAGAAACCTCCCGGAAAGTTCGGCTGAACGGGCGTGTCGACGGTATTTAGATAGTCAGGGTCACTGGGCAGCAATCAAGCGCGGGGATTGGGGAAACCTTCACTCCCCGAAGGGTACGGGCTTTAACGGGCTGCGGAAAAACTCGACAGACTGAAGCGTTCGAGGCAGTCGCGCTCCGATACAAAGCCCAGCGCTAAAGCGCAGGATAGAGAGGTCGGATTTCTTCCGACAACGCTAAAGCGTTGCCTCCCCCTGCTAGAGCAGGGGGCTTCCACCCAAAAACACCGCTAGCAAACTTCTTCCCAAAAGCTAATTTGGACAGGTCTGGACCGGTGTAGCCCCGGACTTCAGTGCCGTGGCCTGGAGTTTCTGCACGGCGAAGCGGGAGATCGGGTCCGTGCCGGGTGGTCTAGCTCGACCGCAGCGCATCGATGGGATCGGCGGATGCCGCACGCAGCGCCGGCAGTGCGGACGCAAGCAGTGCCATCAGCATCATGGTGAGAGCTGCTGCGGCATACACGAAGGGATCGGTTGCGCTCACGCCGAAGAGAAACGAACTCACCAGACGCGAGACCGCGAGCGAGCCAAGCACGCCGAGAACGCAGCCGATCAGTGCCAGCTTCGCCCCCGCCACCAGCACTAGCCGCGCGATCGCGCCGCGCTGCGCGCCCAGCGCCATGCGAATGGCGATCTCCTGCGCGCGCAGCGAAACGGAAAAGGCGACCACCGCATACATGCCGGTCACCGCCAGCAGCAGCGCGCCGAGTGCAAAGCTGGTAATCAGGTCCGTGTTGAAGCGCCGCGGCGCTTCCACATTGGAGACGGCTTCGCTCATCGCCTGTATGTGCTCGAGCGGAAGCAGCGCATCAATCTGCCCCACCGTCGAGCGCAGGATATTCGTCATCTGATCGGGAGGCAGGGCTGAGCGCAGAGCAATATACCCGCCGGTACTGCCGTCGAGCTTCTCTGGATAATCGGAGCCGGAGAGCGTCGCGGGCTGCTGCGCCGGCAAATACCACTGATCGATCACCGGCTCATCACGGGCCCCAAGATTGATATCGGCAACGACGCCGATCACCGTCGCCCAGGGCATCTTTACCTTGCGCGGGTTGCCGGCATGCATGCGCTTGCCGATCGCTGATTGACCGGGCCAGGAATGCCTGGCCATGGACTGGTTGATGATCACGACCAGCGGCGTGTTGGCACGATCGTTCGTGGTAAAGGGCCGGCCTTCGAGAAGCGGAATGCCCAGTGCGCGAAAGTATTCGCCATCTACGATTGCGAATGCAGCGAATTTCAGCTTCCAGGCTGCCGCGGATACGCCTTCGATGGTGTAGGCCGACTCCGGCAGTGGACCGACTGCGGGCAAACTGCTCGACGTGCCCACCGCAACCACACCGGGCTTGCTCGAAAGCTGGTCTACGACGGCACGGTGGAAGGCGTCGACCGAAGCGTGCGTGGGATATTGATTCAGGGGCAACTGATAGCCGGCCACAAGCAGATGGTCGGAGCGATACCCGGGATTGACCGCGCGCATCTTCTGGAAGCTGCGCAGGAAAACTCCGGCAGTGGTGAGCAGCACCAGTGCGATGGCGATCTCGGTGACAACGAGAGCAGAGCGCAGCGAAGTGTGGCTCGCGGAGGCGCTTCCTGACTTCGCGCCTTCTTTCAGAGTTTCTGTCAGGTTGGTTCGCAACGCGGAAAATGCCGGCGCGAGACTGCAGAAGATGCCGGTTGCCAGTGCGAGCAGAAATGCAAAGGCGATGACGGTTCCGTTGATTGCAATGGAATGGATGCGCGGCATCGAATCCGGCAGCAGGTGCAGAGCAGTACGGATGGCGAAGGCAGCGAACGCCAGACCCAGAATGCCGCCGGCAATGCTCAGCAGCAGCCCTGCAAAGACCGACTCGCGGAGAATGACGCTCGGCCGCGCGCCCAGAGCCAGTCGAACTGCATACTCGCGTCGCCTGTGTATGGAACGGACCAGCAGCAAGCCGGCAACGTTTACGCAGGCAATCAGCAACACGACGGCTACCGCGAGGAACAAGGTGCGCAAGACCGGACGCACGTCTTCGACCACACCTTCTCGCAGAGACTGAACATCTCCCCGGATATGGAGCGCAGACATGCTTACGGGAAAATTGCGCATGATCTGTGCGGCAACGCGGTCGACATCCTGGGCGGCTTGAGGCAAGCTGACGCCTTCCTTCAGGCGGCCAACCATCTTGAAACACCAGCAGCCGGCAGTCTCGTCCAATTCGTCAGGCTTAAGGCTTAGAGGCACCCATAGCTGAACCTGGGCTAGCTCACCAGTCTGCAGGGGGAATTCAAAGCTGCGCGGCATTACGCCGATGATGGAGTAGGGCCGGCGATCGAGCACGATGGAGCGTCCCAGGATTTGCGGATCGCGATGATAGCGGGTCACCCACAGGCCGTAGCTAAGCACGGCCAGCGGCTGATGAGCTTTGTCTTCTTCGGTGGTGAAGAGGCGACCCAACATGGGTTGAATGCCGAGCGTGGAAAAAGCGCCGGCGTTGAGGCGGGCCGCGGGGATCTCCTCGGGCTGCGCACCACCGGAAAGCTCGAAGCTGGCAGTTGCGAAGCCGCCAAGCGACGAAAAGGCGCTGGTGGCGCTGGAGTATATCGGTATTTCGTGGCCCGTGAGACCGATACCTGTGCCGCCCCCAAGATGATCGCCCAACAGAACGAGGCGGTCAGGGGCGTGGAATGGCAGCGGCCGCAGCAGAATGCCTTCGACCAGCGAAAATATCGCCGTCGTTGCCCCGATGCCCAGCGCCAGTGTAAGCATCACGGTTACGCTAAACCCAGGTGTCTGGCGCAGTTGTCGAAAAGCGAGTCGAACATTTTGCGCGACCGCGTACATGCATTCTCTCCGGAAAGATGCGCGTGCAAAGATCTCGGCTGGCTCTTTCGCTATGAAAAGCCGGCTTTACCGCTGCCAGAGCATTATAGGAACAGGGATACAGCTCGTCCAGCGCACCGGATTGACTAGCTCGACAGAGCCGGAGTCGCCGAGAACATCGGCGCGCAGACGTGCCTTGCCTGATCGCTAGAGCATTTTCACTTCTACTCTGCACAGGAGGGTGCGGCGAAGTGCGGCTTTTCTTCCACCCCGGTTCTTGGGGAAAAGCCGCCTCGGGAGCGGTTGCCCTGTATACACCAGAAGTGAAAATGCTGTCGGCGGCAGGCAGTCAAGCTCGCGAGACGCGATAGGGAGTTCGAGGCAGATCCTTCTTATCGCAAGGTGTTCGATAAACTGTAGACGCTTACCGTACAGGCTGAACAGGGTTTTACGGACTGATGGATGATTCTTTCCGCCTCTTCGTGAATCTCTTGTGCCTGGGCCGATCTGTTGGTGGCGATTAATAGGTCCTGGTATTGCAGCAGGACCCCGGCCAGGCGAGGATCGGCCGGAGCCAGCGTGGTGCGGAGTATCTGGATCGAGCGGAGCATAGCTTTCTCGGCGTCCTGGACTGCCCCGCTTTTCCACTCGGCAAACCCGACCGTTTCCAGCGCAAATCCAACAGCAGACGAGTCTGGCTGGAAGTTCCTGTTGGCGAAGGCAACCGCTTCCTCTGCGCTCATCAACCCTTCAGCGCAATGTCCCCGCAAGCAGCGTGCATACGTCACCGTGGTCAATCCGGAGAGCATCCCCGCCTTGGGAGGGTTAGAAGAAGACTCCATTTCATTTATTCCCCGCAGGGCGAGCCTCTCTGCATCCTTATAGTGGCGGCGCATCATCGCTACGTGGGCCAAACGTACACTGCTAAGACCAATATCGGGCAGGTCGCCCAGCTTCTTACGGATCGCGAGCGCCTGCTTCCTGACCCTCTCCGCGTCATCGATGCGGTCGTAAATCAAATAGAGGGCCGCGAGATTTTCGAGTATGGCGGCATACTCCGCCCTGGCTGAGGGTACATTACTCAGGAGATGCAGCGACCTATAGTAGGCATCTTCTGCCTTCTGGAATTCTGCGGCGTGATGGTACTGCAACGCCAGCTGGGCCCACAATTCGCCTTGCTCCACTTCCGGACGATGCTCCTGTTCGGCGATATGGATCAGCTCCGTGTCCTGAGCAATGCGCACTTGCGAAGACGCGACCTGGGGTTCAGGACCTTGCGCCCAGACGACACAAACGCTACACGCCAGAGCAACAAGGAGAAGTAAGCTCACGCTCAATTGGAGATAGAGCCGGTATGCCCGAGAGGAAAACAAGGCGATCATGCGCGGACCTCGACAAGAATTTAGGAAGAGTGATGGGTATCGACTGATACCTGGATTGTTGTTACGCGTTTCCTTCGTCGTAAGTTCCGCAGAGTAGATTGCTTTTCACATCCATAATCGCGAGAGTGGCTGACTGGCGGTACCGCTGTAGAGTCATAGCGCGTTGTCCTTCCTTTGCTAGAACAGACGTCTGCCCATCTGCAAACGCGCGCGAAAATTGCTCGAAAGATGAGTGAGCAGGCAAGACTTGGATGGATTGCCTGAACGGCCATAGATGCGGAGAGGCTTCCCTCGCCGCAAATTGCAGTGTTTAGAGAAGCCATGTCCATTTATGGACATGGCTTCGTGTGCTGCGGATCTTCACGAGGATGTAACAGTAAGCAGCGAGTGTCCGTTCCCGAACACTCTGGATACGTTCACCCTCTACTCCGCGGGGCCAAACGAAGCCGGCGTTCTCAGGCGACCTGTACGGTTTTCGCGATGCCGCGGAGAAGAGCAGCTTCCTCTGTAAACGTCGCTGACATTGTTTCGAAACGGAAGTGACTGTACAGCGAGCGTTGAAGCAGCTAAAAAATGGCTCTGCCAGTGGTGTGTCTCACGCAGATGATTGTTTATCCGTTTTGAAGAGTACGGGCTTCAGTTTGAAGGGCGCGGGCTTTACAGACTGCGGAATGGCCAAGGTGCGGCATTTCGGACGCGCTGACACGAAGACGCGGAGGCGTACTGATCCGGTCGCTTGATGCCGAGACTCGTCCAAACGAGGCTCGGCTTCGGTCCAGTGGCGCGTCGTATAGCACTCTCCGATGGGGATCGCTTTTCGCTTTGTCGAAGCAACGCTGCTGAAGATCCCTACATCCGATTGATTACAACGCCTTCACGCAGGGCGCCGAGGTAAAGGGGAACGAAATGGAAGACACTAAGCTAACTATCGAACCGTACAGCGATAGACCTAGAGCTTGCAGAAGCGCAGAGGATCTGCGATCACCGGCAAGATGCATGGCCGAGATCATCTTCCACAACGAGAGTGACCACGAAGAATTGTTGTGCAAAGAGCATGTCGTACAACGTCTACGCGGGAATCCTCATCTGCTCGCGATGCTTGAAGAAGTGGTTAGTCGTATGAATGCCTAGATAAGAACGGCTAGGGTTACCCTAACGCCAGTAGCTCTCACTCTGAAAGAATCGGTTCCCTGACATCCTCCGCCTTGGGCCCGACCGTTTTGTGGCGGGCGAGAAAGCGCACGCAGGCGTTCCAACGCAGAATGGCGTCGTCGTTGCCTGCCGGCCGGGTGCGCTCCGCTTCTTCGAAGAGCCCGAGCGCCTTGACGATCCACTCGTAAACATGACCGCTGGAGCCCCGTCTGCCGGCATCATGAGACGCCTTTGCGCGCCGCTCCCAGGCGATTCCGGAATAATAAGCGCGATCGTACGGAGATTCCAGGGCGGCGGCCTCTGTCACTGCGCTCGCAAAAGCTCGATCGTCGTGTGGGAACTCGTCGGTGAGAGCCAGAATCAGGCTGATGCGCGCCTCGCGGTTTGCCGGGGCAATTTCGAGGATATCGCGGCAGATGCTCTCCGCTTCGGTAGGCTCGTTGAGCAAGCGGTACCGCTCGGCCTTTGCCAGAGCACCCGCCACGCTATCTTGAGAAATCGGTTTGAGTGCGAACATGGAGCCCTCCTTCTCCTTACAAGATGTGAAACAACTGCTTTAAAGGGTCGAAAAAGCGGTCTACTACCCGCTCTTTGAGCGGAATAATCGCGTTTTCGGTAATGGTGATTGATTCCGGACACACCTGCCTGCAGCAGGTGGTGATATTGCAGTAACCGATACTGTGCTTTTTGCGCAGGTCGCCGACACGATCCTCGTTGTCGAGCGGATGCATTTCGAGCGCTGCGGCGTAAACCAGAAGCCGCGGCCCGATGAACTCGGCCTCCTTATGATGTTCACGCAGAACGTGACATACATCCTGACAGAGGAAACATTCGATGCACTTACGAAACTCCTGCACCCGCTCGACGTCGGCTTGCTGCATGCGCCAGGTGCCATCCGGCATGTCGGGAGAACGAGGTCTGAATTGCTTGATCGTCATCTTGGCGCGGAAGTTCCAGGAGACGTCGGTGACCAGGTCGCGTATCAAGGGGAAGGTGTGCATCGGCTCCAGGATGACCGGCATATCCAGGTTGAGATTGCTCAGCCGGGTCATACACATGAGTTTCGGCATGCCGTTGATTTCTGCCGAGCAGGAGCCGCATTTGCCCGCTTTGCAATTCCATCGCAGCGCCAGGTCGGGCGCCTGTTCTGCCTGGATGCGATGCACGGCGTCTAAAACCACCATGCCCTCTTCCACCGGGGTACGGTAGTCCTCGAAACGGCCGCCGGCCGAATCTCCACGCCAGATGCGAAACATCGCTTGCGTTGCCATCGGATTCCCCCTATGTCATTCGACCCCTATTTCATCTCCTGAATTACGGCTTGCAGTTCCTCGGGCATGGGCGGCAGAGCGCGCTTCTCCACCAGCATTTCGCCATCGGCCCCTTGCTTGATGATGATGTTGTGCTTGCCCCACTCGGCATCTTTGTTGGGAAAGTCCTCGCGAAATTGGGCGCCGCGGCTCTCTTTGCGGAGCAGGGCGGCGCGAGTGACGGCCTCCGATACCAACAGAAGATTATTAAGGTCGATGGCCGTATGCCATCCGTTGTTGTACTGGCGGTGCCCCGCAACCCCTACCTGGTAGGCTCGGGCCTGGAGGGCCGCGATTACGGTCAGTGCCTGTTGCATTTCACTTTCCGTGCGCACGATGCCGACCAGGTTCTGCATCGCGTCCTGCAGGGCATATTGAACCTGATACGGATTCTCACCGGAGGCGCCTCGATCAAAGGGTGTGAGCGCTGCCCGCGCCGCTGCCTGCAGGAACTCCTCGTCGACTACCGGCGCGGCCCCGCTTCGGGTTCTGGCGAAGTCCGCGGCATAGCGGCCGGCACGCCGTCCGAAAACTACCAGGTCAGAGAGGGAGTTGCCACCCAACCGATTGGCGCCGTGGAGTCCCGCGGCCGCTTCCCCCGCGGCAAACAATCCTGGCACGTTCGACATTTGCGAATCACCATCCACCCGGATGCCGCCCATCATGTAGTGCGTGGTGGGTCCAACTTCCATCGGCTCTTTGGTGATATCCAGATCTGCCAGCTGTTTGAATTGGTGATACATGCTGGGCAGCTTGCGTTTGATGTGCTCCTCGGCTTTTGGAAGGTGTTTCTTGATCCAGGAGATGTCCAGAAAAACACCGCCGTGCGGCGTGCCCCGTCCGGCCTTTACTTCGCGGTTGATGCAACGCGCTACGTGGTCGCGGGTGAGTAACTCGGGTGGCCGGCGGGCATTGCGGTCGCCCTGGGTGTAGCGCCATCCTTCTTCTTCGTTATCTGCGGTCTGCTCTTTGTAAAGATCGGGAATTTCATCGAACATGAACCTGCGGCCTTCGCTGTTGCGCAGAACGCCGCCTTCGCCGCGCACGCCTTCGGTCACCAGGATGCCGCGCACGCTGATCGGCCAGACCATGCCCGTGGGATGGAACTGGACGAACTCCATTTCCTGCAGTTCGGCGCCGGCGCGATAGGCGAGTGCAAGTCCATCGCCGGTGTATTCCCAGCTATTGCTGGTGACTTTAAACGCGCGGCCGATGCCGCCGGTGGCTATCACGACGGCCTTCGCTTGCCACACCTGGAAGTGGCCCTTTTCCCGGTCGTATCCGCAGGCCCCGGCGACGCGTCCCGAGTCCATCAGGAGACTGAGCACGGTGCACTCCATGTGTACCGTCATCCCGCAGTGAATGCCGTGATCTTGCAGGGTGCGGATCATCTCCAGGCCGGTACGATCGCCGACGTGCGCCAACCGCGGATACTTATGGCCGCCGAAGTTTCGTTGCAGGATGCGGCCATCCTGTGTGCGGTCGAAGAGTGCGCCCCAGGCTTCCAGTTCGCGCACGCATTCCGGCGCTTCTTTGGCGTGCAGCTCTGCCATGCGCCAGTTATTGAGGTACTGGCCGCCGCGCATGGTATCGGCGAAGTGCACGCGCCAGTTATCGCGATCGTCGACATTGGCGAGGGCGGCGGCAATGCCGCCCTCGGCCATGACGGTATGGGCTTTGCCAAGCAGAGACTTGCAGACCACGCCGACTGTGGCGCCGTGGGCTGCTGCTTCAATGGCGGCGCGCAGGCCGGCGCCCCCTGCACCGATGACTAGAACGTCGTAGGAGAACCGTTGGAACTCCGGCATCTACAGGATTCTCCAGTCGTGCCAGACGCCCATCGAACAAAGACGGACATAGATATCGGAAAATCCCACCCAAAAAAGACTGGCCCACGCCCACTTTTTGTGCCCTGCGTTGAGACAGCTTACGCAGTCGTAGAGCTTGTGCCGTACCGGGTATTGCGAGATCTGATCGAAGGTGCCTCCCACCAGGTGGCGGAAGGCGTGGCATCCAAATACATACCCACCCAGAAGCACCACATTCACCACCAGAACGAGGCTACCGATGCCGATGCCGAAGCCGTTGGGGAAACGGAAGGACACTACGGCGTCGTAGACCAAAAACGCCCAGACCAGATAGGAGAGGCGTAGAAAGTAGCGATGAAAGTTCTGCAGGATGAGGGGGAAGCTTCGTTCGCCGAGATAGGTCTTGCGCGGCTCGCTGACTGCACACGCGGGAGGGTCGGCCCAGAAGGACTTGTAATAGGCTCCGCGGTAGTAGTAACAGGTGAGGCGGAAGAGGCCGGGGATCCATAGGATGAGAAGCGCCGGAGAGAAGTGCAGGAAGCTGGGATACCAGGCCGGCTTGGGTCCGAACAGAGCGTGCGCGGAGGAGCCGAAAAGTTCGGGAGAGTAGAAGGGGGAAATATAGGGTCCGAAGGTGTAATGGTTGCCTTGCCAGGCGGCCCAGGTGGAGTAAACCAGAAACGTACTTAGGCCTAGAAGAACCGCCGTCGGCGAAAGCCACCATGGATCCCGCCGGGACGTCTGGCCGAACTTGCCGTCTTTCCAGACGACATCGGGAGCCGCCATCGTTTCCTCCGCCGGCAGAGGGTCCGTAAGACCCCGTTTCCGCCGATGGCAGGCGATTATATATAGCCAGATGGCTGGCTGGCGAATTACTTAGCGGGTGCGCGGATTTCTTACGTGCGATCAGGGGCGGTTCGGGTGATAGGCCCTAAGAAGATCAGTTCTGCGATGGCATCTCGACATGATCGATGACGATTGTGTCGAGCGGTCCCGCGATTGCTTTCAGTTTCAAGCCGAGCTGCTCTTCAAGAGCGGTGAAAATCGATGGGCCACCAGAATCCGGCGTGTTGGACCCCGGAGTTCTATCCGGCGTCCAACTCAGATCGATGTCGTAGTGGCTGGTTAGGCCGGTCTGGTCCACGATCGTGCGACCCAGGTCAACCCTCGTCGCGCCGGTCAAATGAGAAGCGAGCGCTGACAGGGAGCATCCCTTCATCTCCAAATGTCCCGCAGAGGCGTGAGCGATGGAACACATTTGGCCGTAGATGCTGCTACGAATGGCGGCTTCCGGTTTTGACTCCTGTAGCTTCGACGCCTGTTTTGCGATGACAAGCGCGTAGAGAGGGAATTTTTTGGGCTCGTGGTGGACAGCGAGCTTGCATCTGTCGGCGAGAAGACGCTGAAGCATTGCCCGGCGCTGTTCGAGGGTTGGGTTCTTGAACGCGGATACGTCGAATTTGGCGTTGATATCGAAGCGCCGCTCGGTGAGCCATGCCGGCCCGCCCGACCATAGCTGGTCATCATAGACGCCATACGCTTCTCGCATCGCATACTGGAGCGTGACGTCGGTTGCAGTGACCCCGTCGGGGGTGAAGTTCATTCTCCAGCGTGGCTCCGAGGACAGGTTCTGCCGAATGCTGGCGACTTCGAAGACGGGTTCTGCTGAGGACTGGGCGACCGCGAAGGTCGCGGTTCCGGTCAAGACTAGGGAAGCCAGGAACGAGAAGACTCGCACAAATCTGTGTGCCATCGCCTGAGTGGCCCTCCGATGCCAAAATCACCGAATAGACGAACGGTAGGTGGAATGCGCTCAAAGGGTAGTCGCATTGCTGCGGAAAAACTCAACGAATGAAGGGTACGGGCTTCAGCCCGTACATTACGGAAACAAAAACAGTGGGCTTTAGCCCTTGAGGGCAGCGTTTTCGGTCGAGAAACCTGCCCTCAGGGCCTAAAGGCCGCTTGGTTGTCTGGTTATATGTGCGGCCTGAAGGCCGTACCCTTCACAACAATGAGTTTTTCCGCAGCCTGTAAAAGCCCCAGACCATTTTCGGCGCTTTACGGCCCGGCTAACGCTCGCTGCGGCGAGGCAGTCGTGCCCTGATACAAAGCCCAGCGCTAAAGCGCAGGATAGAGAGGTCGGATTTCTTCCGGCAACGCTGAAGCGTTGCCTCCCCCTGCTAAAGCAGGGGGCTTCCACCCAAAAACACCGCCAGCAAACTTCTTCAGAAAAGCTAATTTGGACAGGTCTGATTTTCAGCGTCCCTTCAGGACTGGATTGGCGATGGGAAGAAAGTGAATGCACTGCCCCTCATTGATTCTTACCGTGGTACTGGTTCGGCGCGCCAGGAGTTGGAACATTGTCGGAGACCTGAGCTCCGTTGGCATGTGTTCGGGTTAATGGAGCGGTGAGGCTGATACCACTTCCCGAAATCTGTTCGCCAGACGCGTGTGCGCGGGCAAGTGGCGCAGCGAGCGTAAGGGCGGCGCCGCCGCGGGCCCTGATCGAGGAGACGACGGCCGCTTCAGAGTTTGCTCCATCGCCGATGGAGATGGTTTCACCTTTACTAAAGCCGGTCACGTTTGCCGTCGGCAGAACCGTTGCTCCCGCGCCAGCCGAAGTACTCAACGTAGTGGCGCCTGCTGTGCCTACCGTAGAGATGACAGCGGTTTCAAGATTTGCGCCAGGATCAATAAGGATCATCTCGCCAGGGCGGAACCCTTCGATACTGGTGACCTTGAGGTTGGTTGCACCCGCGGGCGAAGTGGCAGGCAACGTCGCAACCGCCTGGGTCAGGAAGTCGCTACAGTTGCTGTCCGTATCGGCGCCGTCGGGGAACCGTCCCGCGCTCGTATTGGTGGCAACCGCCGCCAAAACCGTTGACCATGGACTGAATACTGAACCGGGCGCCGGAACGTAGCAGCCGCTGAGCTCTGCTCCTGAGGCGGATTGATCGCCTTCGGCGGCCCATGGGTCGACAAGGCCGCCGTAGTTGAGGCTGTCGGCGACCACTCCCGAGGCATCCCGTAGCACCATGCTGCCCTCTTCGACAGTGAGGCTACGTCCGAATTGAGGGGACTTGGTGGTGAATTCAGGTCCTCCAAACCACTGGTGGGGCGCCGGCGTGCCCTGGTACCCCGCGGTTTTGACGGCGGCATCGAGCACAACCTGGTGGATCTGGTGGTCGTTAGCCAGCGGTCTGTCGAGCGCGATACCGGCACCCAGCGCCTGCACTGGCTCGTTGCTCGCATGGGCAAAGGCAGTTGCCGGCTCGAAGCTGACTCCTGTGCCGCGATCGCTGAACGGCAGATTGGCCGCATGATGGAACCGGAGGGGAGCTGCCAGATCGAGGCCCGTGCCCGGAGATACTACCCATTCACTCACCACATGAGGTTTGGCGAGCGCGGGCGTAATGTCGATGGCGGTACCTTCCGGCCCCCGGCTGCCCACGGCTGTGACGGTAACGGCTTCCTCGCTTGCGGGCGTGCCGACCGTGATCCTGTCGCCTACAGCAAAGCCCTCCGGGTTGCGAATCCTAATCCGGCTTGCTCCAGCGCCCGCATCCTCTGAGAGGTTGGTCCTACCTGCCGCGGTGCCTACATTCGACACAGTGACGGTATCTATTCCATGGCCAACGCTGTCGATATCCAACCGGATCTTGTCACCGATGGAGATATCGGAGAGGGATGTCACCTTGATGTTAGTGGCTCCGGCAGGCGCATCCATCGCGAGCCAGGCTTGTGTGCCTGGCTTGCCCACCGCGGTCACCGTGGCTATCTCGTACTGCTCCACGGTATTTACAGCGACCGGGTAGGTAGAACCATAGCCCAGCGCAATCTTCTGGCCGGCAACGAAGCCGGAGGTGCTCTCCACAGGCACGTTGGTCGAGCCGGCAGGAAGGGTGATCACCGGTCCATCGGGAAGAGGTTGCCACAACGTTGTGTGGTTGCCCGCAGCCGTGCCCAGGGTCGCGATCTTGCGCGTTTCCATGCTGGAGCCAGTACCGATGGTGATGGTGTCGCCCATCGACATTCCATCCGTGTTCCTGACATAAAGGATGCTGTCGCCCGTGCGTGCAGGGGCCGCCAGCCCGGAGTTGGAGAGACCGAGCAGATAGAAACCGCCGGCCGCAAGCGTCGTTCCAGCCGGGATCTTTACCGCTGAGAAGATAGCCTGATGGGCTGGGTGCACGGTCAATGTCCAGTTGGAAATATTCGCGCTTGCGGAGCCTGCGTTGTACAGCTCGATAAATGAGTTTGTCGGGTTGCCTGAAGCGCCGGAAGTTGCAGCGCCTGAACTGACGCGAAACTCGTTGATCTTGACTGGTATGGCGTTGCGCACCTTGGCAACCGCGGTCTCGACTTGTTTTCTGCCGTCGACCGGGTTCGCCGGTGACGCATAGGAGGCATTGGCGACGAGATCGCCCTCAGAGGCAACTGACCCGGAAGTGACTTTGAACGTCGTGCTCACGATTGCGCCCGGTGCAACCTGCTGAGTAAAGGTCTTTGATGTTTCGGTTGTGCCTGCAACGACAGAGGTCCACTGATCGCCAGGTGCAGCAAGGCTTAATGAAACTCCCGCTGCAGGCTCCAATGTGGTATTCGTAAACGTCACTGTGAAGTCCCGCGAAGACTCCGGAGTGAATGTCTGCACCCCTTGCGCCGTGGATGCTCGCCCCACGGGCGACACAGTCAGCGGAGTGACGCCGTACCTGGCGGCCACAACGTTGGCTTGCACAAGCTGGTCGGTTGCGTCTGATGGATATGTGCCGGCGGCTGTCATCGCTCCCTCATAGAACGTTCCTTGCGAGCCGACACTGTTGTCGCCGCCGTTGCCCAACAGAATAGCCCCCTGCTTGCGCATTGGATCATAGGTAGGATTCACGCGCTTTCCATCGAACATGACCGACAGAGCGCCCTGTTGGGCGTCACCGCCCAGGGACGCCCAATGGTGCGGTTCTCCCTTGCCGATTGCGGTTACGAAACGCCAGGGGATGCTGGGTAGATTTGGGCAGCCTTTGGTACCATCCTCGTTGACGCAACCAACAAGATTGTTTTCCTGGTCGGTCATAATCCACGGACCGTTACCAGCCCCGCTAAACCACGGCGTGGCGTTACCGAAGTAGAGCGTTTCCATGGTGCCGTTGTCATCATCGCGGCTGTCGATCTCGGCGTTGCCGTAATCGAAACAGCAACCGGCGTTGAAATGCTTACCATTGACGACCCAATATTCCCCCTCCGCCTGGTCGTCGACCGCGGTGCCTTGCGCATCGTTATGGCGGAGCCCCATCCCCGGCTCGATGAACACACCGTAGACCTTGTGTCCCATGATGGTGATCGGCGCCATATCGGCAAGGGGAAGGTTGTTGAAGCCTCCCAGGGCAGGGCCGCCGAACCCGCCGCGGGGAGCCTGGGTGAGATCGTTGTGCCTGGGAGATTGATCGTAGAGGATGCTGATCCAGCAATAGGTGCCGGCACAGAACCTATCTTGTGCGGCTGCGTCGGCGTATCCGCCCGGATCCGGAACTGGCGAGGCAGTCGGCTGGACAATAGGAATGTCCAGAGTCTTGCCATCCGATTGGCGCAAAACCTGGTACAGGGGACCGTTGTAGGCCGCATATAACGCGCGTGTCGTGCTATGTGCGGAGACACAGGGGGCACCGGCAGAAGCGTAGATGTCGCAGGAGCCTTGAGGCCGGTGTGGAAGAACACCAGCTCCGGTGGGAGCCTGCTGTGCCATCGTCAAGCCGGCGCTCACCACGGTAAGCACAAGTGAGAGCTTGAGCGCGAAATCGATTCTGGTTTTCATTCGTATCCCGTTCTGCTGTGAAGAATCTTCCTGGGGTTTCCGAAGAGACGGAATCTTCCCCCGGTTTTGCGACCTAATTTCTTCGAATTTTCTGTCGGGAATACGTATACCACCTGATCCCGAATTTGCTCCAATCAGTAAGGTTCACCGGTTGGCCGGCAGGTTTGCTGTTCCCGAAGGGGATCTTTTCGAACGCTTGCAGATGCAGCGCGGAACAACCCGGACGAAGCTCGATACCAACTTTTCCACGGCTGGCTCGGAGCCAGTCCGCACAACTGCTTGCCTATGCTCCGTGTGAATGCGCCGCCCGTCACCTTTATCTCATTTCCGGTGTCCATGTATCGCCGTTCCTGCGAATTTCTTGGGCTTCGATGAAACATTCGATGAACCGGGCCGTCTGATTCTGCATGAGGTGAGCCGGATGGAGCAGTTGCTACGGGATGTCCGCTATGGTGCCCGATCGCTACGGAAATCCAGTCGCTTTACCCTTGCGGCAGTGCTCACGCTGGCTCTGGGGATTGGCGCCAATACCGCCATGTTCACCATCATCCACTCCGTCTTGTTGAAGCCCTGGCCGTTTCCCAACCCTGATCGTCTTGTCTTTGTTCACCAGCGCCAGGCAAATGGAAATGCCAATCTTTTTTCCACCCAGGATTATCTGGACTGGAAGGAGCAAGGCGGATTACTCGCCCGGATAGGGGCGCACGTTCCCTGGCAGTTCAATCTCAGTAACATCGGAGCCCAACCCGAACGCGTCTCCGGCGGCGAAGTGACATCGGACCTGCTGCCCGTGCTGGGCGTGCAACCGCTACTGGGGCGCGTACTTTCCGCTCAGGATGATGTGCCCGGAGCCGGCAACTTCGTTCTTTTGAGTGCCGCTTTATGGAAGAACCGCTATAACGCGGATCGCGGAATCGTGGGTAAGTCCATTCAGATAGATGGAGCGCCCTACACCGTTGTCGGCGTGATGCCGCCCGGCTTCAGCGGCTTCGACAGCAAAGAGTTGCTGTGGACGCCGCTCCAGCTTAGCCGCAACAGCGGGATCGGGTCGTCGCCTAACATCCACTGGCTCGCCGGCTGTATCCGTCTTCCGGATGGAGTAAGCCTTAAGCAGGCGCGCGGCGAACTGGATGCGGTCGCGGCTCGCCTCCATCGAGCCGACCCCAGCGGCGACAGTGGTTTCGGCGTCGATCTCGAGACCCTCAATGACGCTTTTACAGGCGACGCGCGCCCCGCGCTGCTCATGCTGATGGGCTGCGTCGGTTTTGTGCTGCTGATTGCCTGCGCAAATGTCGCTAACCTGCTGCTTGCCCGCGGCGCCGGCCGACGTCGTGAGATGGCGGTCCGCACCGCGTTGGGCGCATCGCCATTGCGCGTCATTCGCCAGTTGCTCACTGAGAGCGTGCTCTTGGCGACCGCGGGCGGCGCTGCTGGAGTTGGGGTCGCGTTTCTCCTCTTGCAGGGAATGCTTGCAATCCATCCTCCTCAAGTCCCTCGCATCGAGCAAACGAGCGTCGATGGCGGGGTCCTCGCGTACTCGCTCCTGGTTTCTGTGGTGGTTGGAATTCTCTTCGGGCTTGCGCCGGCAATCGACGCCGCCCGCGTCGACGTGAATGCCGGTTTGCGCGAGCGCGGTGGCTCCATGGGACGCGGATTCAGTCGCCAGCGCTCCATCCTCGTCATCGTCGAAACCGCACTGGCCTGCATGTTGCTCATCGGCGCCGGACTCGCTCTTAGAACCCTCTGGTCTCTCAGGAACACGGACCTCGGCTTCGTTCCCGCCCATCTGCTTACCTTCCGCATCGCTGCTCCTTCGCAGCTAGAGGGTGCGCAGCTTCCGGATTTCTACCGGCAGGTCGTTGAGCGCATTCGCTCTGTGCCGGGAGTGCAACGGGCTGCCGTGGCTCGAAATCTTCCTCTGAGCGGCACCGATCCTTCGATGCCCGTCCAGACCGAAGGGAAAGCGCCGGCATCGGTCCAGGGCGAGATCGTCACACGGTTTCGAGCGGTAGGCGATGACTACTTTCGGACCCTGGCAATCCCTATTCTTCGCGGGCGCGCCTTCGAGGAGCGCGATACGCCAAGCTCGCCTGCCGTAGCCGTTGTGAGCGAGAGCCTTGCTCAGAAATACTGGCCCGGTGAGAGCCCGATAGGAAAGCGAATCAAGCCGAAGCTCGCAGGCAGTGCGTGGTATACCGTGGTCGGCGTTGCGGCCGATGTTCGCCACTGGGGAACCGATGTTGTGGTCGAGCCGACGGCCTATTACCCATTTACTCAGGTTCCCGACACGATTCGTCCGTTGCTTGAGGCGAACATGAGTATTGCAGTCCGTAGCAGCCTGGCGCAAAGCGATCTTCTGCACTCGATAGAAAGTGCTGTGGCGCAGGTCAATCAGAATGTGCCTGTCTACGACGTCAAGAACATGGACGCAATGCTTGCCGATTCCGGGTCCCTGCGCAATTTTGACCTCACTCTGCTGCTTGCCTTCTCGGCCCTGGCTCTGGCTTTGGCCGCGATGGGCGTCTATGCGGTGATGGCGTATTCCGTCTCCCAGCGGACACAGGAGATAGGGGTTCGAATTGCTCTCGGCGCACACTCGCGCGATATTCTGCGCCTCGTCCTTCAGCAGGGCGCCACGCTCGCGTTAGCCGGGTCCATCCTTGGAGTCATTGGCGCATTCTTTCTTCGTAAGATCATGGCCAGTTTTCTTTACGGACTGAGCCGGAATGATCCCGCCGTCCTCCTCGTTGTCCCTTGTGTCATGATCTTCGTCGTACTGCTGGCCTGCTGGATTCCGGCACGTAGGGCCACAAGGATCGATCCCATGGCGGCTTTGCGCTGTGAATAGAGGGCACCATAATCCGGTTCAAGGCGGTGCTATAATTGGTGCGGAAGGAAAAGGCATGAGAGCATCCGTAACGCTCGATGACGATCTGCTGAAGACGGCGCACGAGTACACCGGGGTGACGGAGAGGGCGGAACTGCTTCGCGAAGCCCTGAAGTCGATCATTGCTCGGGAGGCCGGACGCAGGCTTCTGGCTCTGGCCGGCACTGCTCCGGATATCAAAGATGTGCGCAGACGGCGGGTGGATGAACCATGATCCTCGTTGACACTTCCATCTGGGTTGAAATGTTCCGTAAGGGAAGATTCAAAGCAGAACTGGAAACGTTAATCGGGAATGACCAGATCTGCACCCATCCATTCGTAGTCGCGGAATTAGCCTGCGGCTATCTCCCAGACCGGCAGCAAACACTCCTTGAACTCGACAAACTCAGCGCACTACCAACCATACGCACGGCGGACGTGCGATACATGATCGAAAGTCGCGGCTTATTTTCCAAAGGCATTGGCCTCAAGGATGCTCAACTCATTGCCTCGTGCATCACCACGCACGGCACGCAAATCTGGACCATCGACGCGCCTCTCGGCAGAGTCGCGGAATCCCTCGGTCTTCGCGCAACCCCCTCGTAACATCCTCGGTTTACTCCGTCTCTCCCGTGAACTGTCTGGTGCCCAGAAGCCATGGACGCCCACGCGATCGCCCGCTTCAGTGTTTCAGAGGAAAGACCGCTTCGACCCTGCGTATGGTCTTGAGCATTTCGGTGATTGCCGGCTTACCGATTTCCCGTTCGAATCCTCGCTGTAATTTCTCGAAGGCGCTGACGGCGCGCAGAGCGCTCTTCTTGCCCTGAGGCTTGAGAGAAAGCTGATAGGCTCTGGCATCGCTGGGATCGATCTTCCTCTGCAGCAGGCCTTTCGCCTCCAGAGAGGCGACGCAGTGGCTCACATTGCTGCGAGTCGTGCCAAACGTCTCTGCCAGGTGAGATGGCTTGACCGGCCTCGGCGTTTCGAAATACACAGCAGCCAGCAGCAGGCCTTCAAAAAAACTGAGGCCTTCATCGCCAAGCGTTTGAGCGGCAAGCGCATCGAACCGGCGGGCAGCCCGGGTGATCGCGAACATGGGGCTCTGATCGAGAAATGCATCGATTCGCATCGTTCCTACAAGATAGTTGATATATTCAACTATTAACAGTTGTATCGAACTATCCTTGCCCGCGCCCGGACGAGCGGCCAGCATGGGAGAGGCTGGGAGGCTGATGTGAGTGGCGCAAAGCATGGAATTCGCAAGGCATAGAGTCTTCGAGGGGCACGGAAAGTCCCGTTTGTGCTGTCTCGCGGCAGTGTGGCTGGGAACGCTGGGTGCATGGCCGCAGCAGAGTCAGCAGCCGGTCCCGCAGCAGAGCCAGCAGCCAGCCGAACAGCAGAGCCAGCAGCCAGCCGAACAGCAGAGTCAACAGCCCACCCAGCAGACGATTCAGCCGCTCACGGAAACAGTAGTGGTCCTGGGCAGTGTGGCGCCTATAAACCAGGGCGAATCCGCACGCACCGTAACTGTGCTCGACACGCAACGGCATCGGCTCGCGTATTCCGATCTCGAAGACTATCTTCGCACCGACGCGTCCGTCGATATCCAGCAACGAGCGCCGGCCGGCGTCCTTGCTGATATTTCTGTGCGCGGAGCCTCCTTCGAGCAGACCCTTGTACTGCTGAACGGGCTGCGCATCGACAACGCCGAGACCTCGCACTTCAATCTGGATCTGCCCGTTCCCCTCGGCGCTCTCGGCGGCATCCAGGTTCTCCACGGAGCCGGGTCGACCCTTTACGGCTCCGACGCCATCGGCGGAGTCGCGGACTTTATGACCTGGACACCCGAAGCAGACACGCTGCGTCTCCGCGCCGGGAGCGGCAGCTTCGGCGAAAACGAGCAGGGCTTTCTCGGCTCTCTCGTTCGCAAGCGCTGGAGCGAAGTCGTTGCCGGGAGCCGTGCGTTCTCCACCGGCTTTATCCCCGACCGCGATTACCGGACAGAGGATGCGAGCACCGAAACCCGAGCCGCATCGCGCCTGGGGTCAACGGATCTATTGTTCGCGGGAAACGACCGCTCCTTCGGCGCCGCCCAGTTCTACGGCAACTACAACTCCTGGGAGCGGACCAAAGGCTGGTTCGTCGGATTGACGCAGCAGTTCAACGACCACACAGAGGCCGCCTTCGGCTATCGACGACACTCCGATATCTTCCTGCTGGAACGCGATCAGCCCGAGGGATATAAGAACCAGCATATCGACGACGGCTTTGAAGGCTCCCTCCGCGACCGCCGCGAAGTCTTCAAGAACACCACGCTGCTCTACGGTCTGCAAGAAACAACCGACCAGATCCAGAGCACGAATCTCGGTGAGCACGGCCGCAACCGCGGCGCGGGCTACGCCCAGGCCGAATGGCGCGCACCGCGGCGCGGTTCGCTTTCCTTGGGCTTTCGTGAGGAAGTCTTCAGCGGAGGCCGCTCTGTATTCAGTCCCACCGCCGCGGGCACGCTCTGGCTTCCGCACGACGTCAAGCTACACGCGTCTGTCAGCCACGGCTTCCGGCTTCCAACCTATATCGACCTTTACTACTCTGACCCGGCAACGATCGGTAATCCAAATCTGAAGCCGGAGTCTGCATGGCAATCCGAAGGGGGGGCCGATTGGTATCCGAACAATCGTGTGGCCGCCACGCTTACCGCTTTCTATTCCGATCAAAAAGATACCATCGACTACACGCGGGCTTCGCCTGCGGACCGTTATCAAGCCACCAACCTGACGGGGCTGAGCTTCACCGGAGTCGAAGCAGCTCTGGACTGGCACGTCAGCTCAAGCCAACAGTTCAAGTTAAGCTGGACCTTGCTCGAAGGAGCCCAGAAGGCTCTTCACGGTCTGCAATCGGAATACGTTTTCAACTATCCCGTCAACAACGCCAGGGCCCAATGGACGTGGAGCGTGAAGCAACTGCTGCTCCAGTCACGTCTGGGAGTCGTCGAGCGCTACCAGCGAGGACCCTATCCGGTATGGGATGAGTCCCTCACTCGCGAAAGGGGCCGCATCCACCCGTATCTGCAAATCACCAATCTCTCCAACACGGGCTACGAGGAGATCTTAGGGGTGCGCGCGCCTAGCCGCGGTTTCGTAGGAGGAGTTGAGATCGCTCTGTCTGGGAAACGGTGAGCGGAGTCTCTACCTTCGAAGGCACAGCGGCGTAGCGATAATGGGAGCCCTATTCCGTGCGCAGTGCCTGAATGGGATCGACTGAAACGATACGGCGAGCAGGGAATAAAATCGCAATCGCGCCGACCAACAGCAGAATCCCGCTGCTCCACAGATAGGGGCTCACTGTCGTTGGCTGCTGCGTTCCAAGAAGGTAACGGATTGCCTTCGTCAGGAAAAAGGCTGCAGCCTCTCCCGCAAGGAGGCCGGCGCCGATATCGAGCAAGGCTCTCCTCGTCAAGGCGAACACAACTCCGCTTTTTTGAGCGCCTAGCGCGATGCGAATGCCGATTTCTCGCGTGCGCAGCACAACACTTCTCATCAGCAACCCATACATCCCGAGCGCCGTGAGCAGCAGCGCAAGAAGCGCGAGCGACCCCGACACACTCGCGAGCATTCGTTCCCGATTTAAGTCTGAGTCCTCCAGTTGGCGAAACGTCTGATATCGCACCCCCTCTACGCCGGGAATTGTCTCTTTGAGCGAATCCTTTAATGCTGCGAGGGCCAGGGGACTCGTTTTCGCACGTACGATCAGATTGATGTCAAGGTGCGAAAACAGGCTCCGATTCTCGACACTCTCAAACGTCGGCGAGACGACGTTGTACACAACGTGCGGCGAATCCGCTCGCAATGAAACGAGACGCGCATCCTCCACCTCGCCCACGACCAGGCATCCGGCCTTCGGATCGAGATTCGTTCCGTCCAGCTGCCCTGCCGTGGATGCATAGATAACTCGGCCAATCGCGTTTTCTCGCGGAAAAACCGCAGTCGCGAAATTTTCGCTCAGCACACATTGCGCCATGGCTCCGTTCGCAACCGGCGCCGAGATCTCTCCTCTCAGCAGTCGTGTGCCCACAGCGTTGAAATATCCCGGCGACACCCAGAGATTCAGCACATTTGGGTCGCTGTCTACGGTTCCAAGCGAGTTCACCCGGAATTCACGACTGGCGCCAGAGTATCCCGAGAGCGGCTGAGTCCCGCTGAATCCCGCGGCAAGCGTGCCAGGCTTCTGCAGCACGTTCCGAAGCAGCTCACGAACTACCCGTTGGTTCGCATCGGAGTTGGCTTGGCCCAGATCAATCGATGCCAAGGCTGTTCCCTCGGCATCGAATCCCGAATCCTCCATCAATAAGCGGCCCAACGTTCCACCCAATAGCACTGCCGCCGCAACCAGGCATGTGCTCACGGCGACTTGCAAGATAACTACCCATCCTCCCAGTTGCCGCGCCGCTACGCTGCGATCGCTCGCCTTCAAACCCCCTGCGGGATTAGTTCTTCCTGCGCGCAGAGCGGGCCAAAGCCCCGCACCCAGAGAGACGACGACACCGATTCCCAGGTTAAAGGCGAGAATGATCGCATTCGGATGCAGGTCCATGGACGCAGGGCTACCCTTCGCACTGAGCATCGTCACCAGGGTGTGCGCCGATCCCCATCCGATCAGCACACCTGCGACCAGTCCAGGAAAAATCAGGAGAATTGTCTCCACCAGGACCTGCCCAATGAGGCGAGCTCTGCTGGCCCCCAGTGCATCCCTCACCGCGTATTCCTTCTGTCTTCCACTCACCCGGGCCAACATCACGAGGGCGGTATTTAAACAAGAGAGCGCCAGAAGAAACACGACGAGGACCTCCAGCACAACCAGAGGACGGCTGTAGACCTCCTTGACCCACGAGATCCCGCTTCGCCCCTCCCTCGCTCTCAAATGAAAGTTTTTGAAGAATTGATTCATGTACACGCCGGTAGGGTCGGCCTCTCGACGGATTGCGGGCTCAAGAGCCGTCACTTCTGTATTCGCTACAGCGACGGTATTTCCCGGTTTCAATCGGCCCAGAACGTAGAGGCCGAAGTGGCCGGGATTTCTGAAATACCCGCTGCCATACATGCGGTCAGCAAATGAGAGAGGAAGATAGAGCGCGGGATGAAAGTTCGCGGTGAGCCCCTCGAACGGCTCTGGCATCACGCCGATCAGCGTTACCGGCTGATTCGCTACATAGAAGGTGCGACCAATCGCGGTTGCGTCGCCATGGAATTCCGACTCAAAGAGCCCGTAGCTCACTATGGCGGGAGTTCCCCCCGAGAACTCGCCGCGGTCTTGCTGGGCGCTGAAGAAGTTGCCGAGATAGGGCCGCATTTCCAAAACCTGAAATGCATTGCCACTCAACATCTGAATGGGCAACTCTTCACTTCGACCGTCCAACCGAACTGCCTCGCGATCGCTCGAAAATGCGAGCAGGCCGGTGCAAGCGCGCTGTTCCCGCTGCAGAAGTGTGTACTCGGGACCGCTCAGTCCGATGGTCGTTGGCTCCCCATTGTCCATCACGTATTGCACCAGGCGGTCAGGTTGGGGAACTGGAAGCCCTTTCAGGATGATGGCCCATGTCAGCGTGAACACCGCCGTATTGGCGCCGATCCCGAGTGCCAGGGTCAGAATGGCAATCAGCGTAACGCCGGGTGATTTGCTCAACTGGCGTAACCCGTACCGGGTATTCTGCCAAATGATTTCCCAAATGATTTCAAAGTGACGCGGGAGAGTTTTCATTGGATGATGGTTCCCCGGCTGAACTCTATCACAGGATCAGTCAAGCCACACTCGGTGAACCGCTTCATGCCTAGCCCAAGCGAGTCACAATGCTCCGCAGTGCTGGAATAGATATACCCCCCGCTCAAACCCGCCAGCACGATACCGAGCTGACTTAGGGTTGCGAACATGAAGGCAAGGGCCCCTGCAATCATCAAGCCTCGATCCTCCAGCAGCTTCATGGTCGCCGGCCATGTTAAGTAGAACTGCTCTTCGATAGAAACCGTCCATAAGGGTGCGCAGATTGAATGAAGATTCCCGAGAGCCGCGGCTACCCAATTACCGACGAACAGCGCATAACCGGCAACGTAATACCAAGGGAGGTGTTGCCCCTTAACAAAATGTGCCAGCACGGCACCCAGAGGAAGTACGGTAAAGTACAGGGGCCAGATGCGCAGGACGCGGCGGACATAGAACAGCCGGAGTGAGACAGCGCCTGTTTGTTGCCGTTCTCGCAGCAATAACGAAGTGATTAGAAAGGCGCTCAACGCGAAAAATAAATCGACGCCGGCTGAGCCCGACTTGACGACCGCCCCCTACCGTCCCGGCAGCGGCAGATGCAAGCTACGGTAGAACACCGGTTGCGAAGGAAGAGTGTGAAAGACAAATACCCCCAGGAAAGCGTAGAACCGCAGCCCGTCCAGCTCCGGTTGATAGAAGCGGCACGCGCTTTGCGGCGCCGCAGTGGGCGCCACCCCGGCCACTACTTGCATTGATTGCATCATCTCCTTCGTCTCCTCTTGAGGCAGAAGGGCCAGCGAAGCGCAATGCCGCTCGTTCGACTAAATAACCCCTGGCTGATCATTTAGATTAATTTACGCAGTCCAGGCTGTCCCCCGTTACTCACGCAGTCCAGGCTGTCCCCCGTTACTCCCCGTTACTGTCCCCCGTTACTGTACTGTCCCCCGTTACTGGCGGAAAATCGCGCGGTTCAGGCTGCCCCCCGTTACCCCCCCACCTTATCTCCTGAGAAATTCTCCCGCCTCGGCCCAAACCCAAGGGCACCCGCGAACAAACTCCCAAACAAGAAGATTATGGCTCCAGAACTGATTTTGCTTTGTTACGTACATCTTCTGTTTCAGTAGGGTCGGATGCAATATTACCTAGCTGCGTCGAAAACCGCGCTCGTTCATCACGATCTAATCTGGCAACCGCATCCACAGCGGAGGCGCGGAGGTGTGGGTCGGTTTGACTAAGACTCTCGGCGATGAAGTTCAAAGCTTCTGGAAGACGGCTCTTGCTCAATCCCAGCTGCCGCAGCACACCGTTGGTCAAACCAGGATCTGAGCGGTGGGATACGACCAGGAGAACTTTGTGCAGAGTGGAAGCATCAGTCGGGGCCGCCTTCAGCAGACTTGCCGCGATGGTCAGCGTTTCTTCAGCCGAGCTTCGGCTATCTTCAAGATGTGCGTTCAGCAGCACAATAGCTTTGGGCGGCAGATCCGGCTTCATGCTGCCTAGCACATACATAGCAGCGTGCCGCGGAGAATTGGAGCCTTCAGCGCCGTCCAGAAGCGTTCCCAGATCATCAACGTATGGCTCCAGCAGCTTAGCGCTGTCGGGCCTAAAGTTCGCGGAGATGAATAGGACCATTCCATCCTGGCGGACCTCCAGGCGCTTGGATTGGATGCACTGCCGCGCCAGGGGTAGCAATCCCGTGACCTCAGCTGCAGACAACGCTCCCACAGTGGTTTCATTTACCTTGCTGAAGAGCTCTTCGGTTGCGGGCAAATCTCCCCCCGCTGACTGCGCGAGTACGGATTGAAAAAGTTGGCGAATCGAATTTTCTTGAGCTGGAGACGACACAACCGCAAGTAGCAGTATCAAAGCGATTTTGTATGTTGTTCTCATCTGTCCTCTCTCTTTTTCATTGTAGTCCGACCGGCTCAATGGGTTGGCACTGGCACTGCTCCCGTGGTTTGAGTGGGTTGCGGGAGCATCAACAGGCAAGCAGCTACATATGCCGTGTTGTTAATTGTGGGTATGTATTCAAAAACCTTCTGGCCATTCACCTTGACGATATGTGCCGGATAACAGGTATATGTAATTGTGACTTGGGCGGTTGGCTGGCTTGGGTTGGCATCATTGAGCGTGACAATCGCGTTCCATTTGACCCCTCCAATCTGCGGCTCCAGAGGATCCTGGCCAAGTCCATTCAAATTAACCTGCGCCTGGTTGCTGCCAGGGAAAAAAGTCACGCTGTGCCCCTGCATGTTGCTCAAGTCAGCCTTCCCGCGGTCATTCCACGTGACGCAATCAAACTGGACATTGTCTTCGTCGGCGCCAGTATAGGGCCCGTTATAGATGTCTGAACTAGCGAGACTGGAAGACAGGTTGGATCCTTGGCCGTTGGCCGGAGACCCATAACCGTAATTTCGCGTCGGTCCCGCATTGGGCAGAAAGGTATCATAGAAACTCTTGTCGACGACGGTAAAGATAGACTGTGTGGTCCTATAGGTACCACGGAATGCGTCGCCTCTATACAGTTTCGTAATAGGCAGGCTCTGCTGGGTTCCCGGTATAACGTATTCGCAAGGGTCGGCCCCGTAAACGTGGTCCACGGGAATATATGAGGAATAAGCGACGCTGAACCGGGGGGTTACCGTCGTCCAGGTAGACGAGCCGGAAGTCTGGGCTGGTTGGGCCGCCACATTCATAGCTGTCCGTGGCTCGGCTCGTGAAAGTCCCGGCGTCCCTCCGCCCCCTGAGATAGTAAACGTTCCAGTTCCGCTGCCACACGCCCGTCCGGACAACGCGACATTTTCCGCTTCCGAAGGTGCTACCGGAAGCCCGCAGCTGTCGATAGAAGGCACCGGATTGGCTGCCGAAAGCGAGAAGGAACTTCCGGTCGCCGTACCGGCGGCTGAGTAGCTGATCGTTCCGCAATAGGTCGGTCCAGATCCGAAATTGCGATAGTCATCGAAGGAGAGAGTGCCCGACACCGAGGTGCCGCTCTGGCTTAAATCCCATCCGATGGAGTTACCGAAGGCGTCGGCATCAAACCATTGTCCTGAGATGTTGTCACAGGTGGGCGTCGGATCTGCCGCCGTAAACGAGCCCGGAATACTAGGTGGTCCACTTCCTTGGCCCGCCGGGATCGACCACGTTACCTGGGAAGAAAGTCAGTCTGTATCTTGTCGATTGCTCCGCAACGAACACAAGCGGCTACATACATGCCGGCTGGGGAGTCCTAGCCGACTTGGCTGGCTGCAGTTTGAGCGACACGCTAGGTCCTTTTCAGGTAGGCGGATCATGCTCGAACTTAAGCGGAACTAATAATAGTTACACTTATGCTGCGGCCAATGGCACACATCACGTCACGCCGATCACCACCCGCACAGTGGATAGCACCTGCACAAAGTTCATTGATGGAGCCTTGGGATATACTGACGTTGTAACTCCATGACTACCCTCTCGACTGGAGGAGCATTATGCTGAAAGGCGCAAGCATCGTCGCTGTTACTACGCTTCTACAATTCTTATTTGCAGGGGAACGTGAAAGAAATCCCGCGCCAACGTTGCTCCAGTATGGGCGACTTGACGATAGATTTCTGGACAAGAGTGAAAGTCTGCGAGAGTGTCTCGTGATTCGTGATGACGGTCAGTACCATCTTGAAAAGCGAGTGCAACATCTCTTCGACATTGAGAACTCACTCGAGACCTACGAAGGCAACATCGATTCAGAATCGATGGGCGAATTACGAAGGATCATGAAGGAGCCGCACTTGTTGGCGCTGTCCGATTTTGTTGACCCTCAGTTTCCTATCGCTGCGCCGGCCTTTCGCGTGGTCACCGTAACTTTGCCAGCAGGTGACGCTCAACGAAAAGTAGGTTATTTCCAGACCGGGCAGGCACCGGGGACATCCTCAACGGCGGTGCCAGATAGGAACGATTCAAGTGCGTCAGTTGCCTTGAAGCCTCTCGTCTCATGGGTAGCACACTTTGAGAGCGGACCGTTGACAGCCGTGCAAAACGGCATTGGAAGCTGTGCCTTTTAGGTCAGCAATTACATTCGAAAGAAACCAGTGACAGGGCGTTTCGGGGAGGAGTTTCGAGCAGAGGCGCTTGTACGAGCCCGTTCATCGTCCAGGTGAAAGGTGACTTGAAGACGGCGTAAGGTGTAGGCGAAAAGAGAAATCTGCCATTCAGCGGGCACTTCGAGCTTCGAGCCACCACGGACTGCTCAGCTACGTCGAGCGCTACCAGCGAGGACCCTATCCGGTATGGGATGAGTCCCTCACTCGCGAAAGGGGCCGCATCCACCCGTATCTGCAAATCACTAATCTCTCCAACACGGGCTACGAGGAGATCTTAGGCGTGCGCGCGCCTAGCCGCGGTTTCGTAGGCGGAGTTGAGATTGCTCTGTCTGGGAAACGGTGAGCGGAGTCTCCACCTTCGAAGGCACATAAGTTTTTCGTGGATACCAACATTCTGGTATACGCGCATGACCGTTCGGCCGGTGTCAAACACCAGCGCGCTCAAATGTTGTTGGAGCAGCTCTGGAATTCGGGCCAGGGCGTATTGAGCACCCAGGTTCTGCAAGAACTATGTGTGCACCTCCGCAGAAAGGTGAGCGCGCCTTTGTCGATGGAAGAAGTCCGTTTGCTGATACGGCATTATGCAACCTGGGAAGTCGTTGCCAACACTCCCGAGTCGATCCTCCAGGCACTCGACATTGAGGCGCGTTCCATGACTTCCTTTTGGGATGCGCTGATTCTTCAAGCTGCTGAGAGTGCCGGCGCATCGATTCCCTACTCTGAAGACTTGGCAGTCGCACAACACTACGGGTCAATCCAGATTGTGAATCCATTGATCGGTAGGTAGCCCCATAGTTGACATCTCCCTTTGTGCATCCACCAATCCCCAGGAGTTTCACTGGTTTCGTGGGAGTTTGAGGACAGTGGCCCCATACCTCGGGCGCCCATTCATGCGGTCTCATCATATGAGTGGGCATCGCACGGCAGCGCGGACCGTCTTCTCTCCCTCAACAATGGTCCTCACAAGGGCAATAGGCCTCGAAAGCGGTGTGGCGTCCCTTCGGGACTCGGGTATTCTTTGTTCCCGTTTCCCGGCATTTCCATGCCGGGCTCTTGAATGTGGCGTCCCTTCGGGGCTGGATTGGCGCCGGTTTTTTGTAAAATTCGATAAAATTCGATCGTTTTGGCTGTTTTCGAGCATTGGCAATCCTCTTTCCGGGTGCGTGTAGCCGTCGGGGTGTCGCCGGGCGGCATGGACCAGTCGTGGCTGGGCACTCGGCGGAGGTGCGCACCCGGAGAATGCCGCACACAAGCTGCCGTCGCAAAGACTCCGTGGATCAGGCAACCTACGTTGACGGTGAAGCATGTCTTCAGCCGGCCCGTTGAGGTCAAGAGAATCCAGCAGGGTTTTAAAGCCCTCTTCCATTTCGGTCGTGGGCTACGACTGACGCTCGCTGCGGCGAGGACGCTCGCTGCGGCGAGGACGCTCGCTGCGGCGAGGTGTGCAAGGGCTTCGGTTTTGTTTTGCTCAGCGGCGCCCGGTGAAGGGGTTCCTTCTTAAAGGGACTCTGGTGTCTGGAACGGCAAAGAATCCCGGGGCCTTAGACGGCGATGGAGTGGCTTCCGAGGAGCTCGAGTCGTTGGCGAAGGCGGTGTCGCTGGGGTCAAACACTGGGCTGGGGATGGGGTTGGGGGGTGGAGGCGCATCCGCGGCCAAACCTTGAGTGGCTTCCGGAGTGGGTTCCGGAGTGGGTTCGGGCCCGGTTAGGCCAGGCGCATCTTCTTCCTGGGCAAGTGAAGGGGTCGGCTCGGGGTCGATGTTTTCTCCCTCCTGCTGGCGACGCCAGGCGGCTTGATAGAAGTTCGGTTCGGGAGGCGGAGGGGCGGATTTGCTCTTCGAGGCGCTGGCGCGGCGGTCAGGGATGAGGCCCTGGATGGCCACGATCATGGAGAGGGCCTTCATCTGGGCGGTCATGCTGCCGCGGGTGATTTCGTGGCTGAGGTCGGCGATTTCCCAGAGGCGGGTCAGGACTCGTTCGCGGTTCAGGTGCAGTTGACGCAGTTCTTCGGCTTGCTGAGCGAGGAGCTGCTGCTGCAGGGCGGCGCGGTGCTCGAGCATGTAGGCAACGACCCGGGGTTTGGATTTGGTGTAGGCGGCGGTGTCGGGGCTGAGGCCGGCGGCCTGGGCGGCCTCGCGGTCGGTCATGGTTCCAGAAAGGACCAGGCGGGCGAAGACCATTTCCCGATCGGTGATGAGGTCGCTGACTATATTTTTTGGCATAGATGTCTCCTTGAAGGTTTGAAAGAGAAGATACGGCCAGGGTTCGGCCTGTTGTGGTTTCGAGGGACCAGGAAAAGATCCATCGTCTTGGTTTCTACCGATTGCGAGAGTGCTTGCTTGCACAGGGAAGCACGTAAAAAATCCCGCCGGGGCGGGAGGATTGTGTTGCCGATTTGTGACAGGGATCGGGTGAGACACCGGACAGTGATAGCACCATCCTTCGCTCGCGTGTAGGCCGAAACTACCGGCAACCGCAGGCCAGGGAGCGGCTACGCGAGAATCTGCTCCCTGCCTAAATCGTCTACTCATATAGATACCGTTGCGGGAAAAGAGTTAAGTGCTGGAACGGATTTCCAGCTCCAGTAGTTTCCTTTCGGAGGTTACTTTTGGGGTATTCGGGAGGGGTTGGCGCGTTCGCGACGATGCTCACGTTGCAGATCGAACCGGTCCCGGCCGTCCGGCGACAGCAGGTCCACCTACTCGGCGTAGACGGGGTTCGATCCAGACAGGCGCATGGACTGGTTGGGCGTTCCGGTCTTGACCAACGCGTGCATGGTGTTGCATGATCAATCCATGATTGTGCACGGTTACAGCAAGGTCGGGAAAAACTCGTCTCTTCCAGCAGATAGGGGGAGGCGGATTCTGGACCGCCTTAGTCGAGATGGTCAGGTGAACGCCACCGCTCTGGCAGAAGAGTTTTCGACCTCCGAAGACACGATCCGCCGTGACCTGCGCGAGCTTGCAGCGCGGGGCCTGTGCCAACGGGTCTACGGTGGAGCGGTTGTAACTTCGTTCTCGACGCCGATCGCTGTACGTCTGGGCGAGTCGATCGATCGTAAAGAGGCATTAGGAAGAGCGCTGGCGACCTTGCTTCGACCGAAGCAGTTCGTTTACATCGATGTCGGCTCTACAAATCTGGCGTTTGCGCGCATATTGCCCCCCGATCTCCCCCTCACCGTCGCCACCCATGATCCCGCGATTGCCGCCTGTGTCATGGGAAAGCCCGCGATCGACCTGCTGTTGATCGGCGGCAGCGTCCATCGGGAGATTGGAGCTGCGCTCGGGGGGCGTGCCGTGCGTGAGGCTGCACGGATGCGTCCAGACCTGCTCATACTCGGCGTGTGCTCCATCCATGCGAACGAGGGACTAGGAGTCTTCCATGCTGAGGATGCCGAAATGAAGAGGACATTGATTGAGACGGCGGGTTCAGTGGCCGTGGCCGTGCTGAATGAAAAGCTCCAGTCCGTTGGCACGCACAAGGTGTCAGAAATCGATTCGATTGCAGATGTGGTGGTGGAAGCCGACGCGCCAGCCTCCGCGATGATGGCCCTTGCAGAGAGAGGATTGCGGCTTCATAGGCTGCCCCTGCAACACACTGAAATGGCGATCACGCTCCCAATCGAGGGATTCACCCCGCACAAGCGGCAAGGAAGATGATTATGAAAGGTATCAGCAAGAAGCGCGTCTTCGTCACAGGTGCGACACAGGGAATAGGAAGAGCGGTCGCGGAACGCTTTCTCGAAGAAGGGGCTAGTGTGCTGCTGACGGATGTGGCGCCAGAGGCGGTCATTAACGACATTGTGGACTCACTGGAAGATCGTTTTCCCGGGCTTGCCCTTGGAAAGCGTGTCGATATTACCGATGAGCAGCAGGTCATCGCGGGCTTCGAGCACATAAAGGAGGTTCTTGGCGGGTGCGACATCCTGATCAACAACGCGGGCATCAACCGGCAGAACCCCTCCCACACATTCACTGCGAGCGACTTCGATCAAGTGCTTGCGGTCAACCTTCGAGGTGCGTTTCTTTGTAGCCGCGAAGCCTTGAAGCTGTTCGTCGAGCAGGGGTCGGGAATCATTCTCAACAACTCCTCAAATCACGAAATGAACCCCAAGCCGGAGTTTCTGGCTTACTCGGTGAGCAAGGGCGGTCTTGGCAATCTCACGCGCACTTTAGCGCTGGAATATTCAGATCGCGGCATACGCGTGAACGCGGTCGCGCCCGGAGCGACGATCACGCCGATCAACGCTTCCTGGAAAGATGATCCGGTGATTCGGAAGAAGGTAGAGAGCCACATCCCTCTCGGCCGTTCCGCGTCGGCAGAGGAGATCGCCGGCGTCTTCGCTTTCCTGGCCAGCGATGAAGCAGCCTACATCACAGGGCAGACGCTCTATGTCGATGGCGGACTGACGCTCCATACCGATTTCAAAAATAACTGGTCCTCGTAGAAACGGGTGCGGCTGTCCGCAGGGTTTGTTGCAGGGGATGGCATCATTCTGCGTGAGTGGTTAAACGTCATGCCGCTTTCTGAGGAAAAAAGAAGGCCGTACCTCAGCGGCTTGGTGATTTTGCGGCACGTCAGTACCGTGGTAAAGATTGTGCCGTCCCTGCGGGACTCCCTGAGTTGTCTAATCCTACCCGGCACTTCCGTGCCGGGCTACAGATTCTGCCGTCCCTTCGGGACTCGCCCCATTTCCTGAAATGAGAAACTCAAGGGCACGGCTAACGCTCGCTGCGGCGAGGCAGCCGTGCCCTGATACAAAGCCAGTGTTGTGGATCCGGCGCCTCCGTCGTGATAACCCACCTGGTAGTTACACCAAGTGCGCGCGTGAGCACAACCTCTCAGCTGCATGGCTACTTATGGTCCTTATCGTTGGCTTGCCTGGGTTGAGGTTTGCCGGGTGGATTCGCATTCGGGCGGGGGGGCACAGGCGGGTGCGGTGGCTCCTGTTGGACCGCCGGGCCGGCAGGCCGGCCATTACGAAGGTTCTCCACTTGTTGCGGACCCAGAGGACGACCGGGGTCGACCGATTGAATCGCACGCCGCTGGTCGGCGAACGATGGCTGAACAGGGGCAGGTGGAGTTTTGTTGATGAGCGGACGCGGCTGGTCGGGAGGCCGCGGCGCCGGCCGCTCGAACTGCGGTGCAGCCGGCTGCGTGCGAACGGGAGCCAGTGGGGCCGCGTTGCCGCGGACTGGCTCAGGCTGGGCAACCGGCGGAGGACGCTGGTTCACGGGCTGTTGGATCGCGGGCTGCGAGACCGCAGGTGGATGCACGGGCGCAACCCCCGCGACAGGCCGATTCGGAACCTGCGCCGGGGGGACCGGACGCGCGTTGGGTGCAGGAGCAATCACTTGCGCCTGGCGCTGTTGCGGGAAGGCGGCGCGGTTGGTCGGCTGCGCTGCCGGACTGCTGATCGCGGCCGGAGGCTGAGGAGCGCGGACCGGTGTTCCCGGGACGCCCGCACGTTCAAAACCCTGCCGGGTTTCGACCACCGGGCGAGCCTGAACCGGAGGAACCGCGCGGGCCGGCGCTTTTACCGCCACAATCGCGGTTGCCGGAGTCACCAGCGGGTGCGGAACGATGGGCGCGGCACTCAGCTGAGCACGAACCTGCGGCGTGAGCTGTATGCGCTGCGCCTGGGCAATCGGCTGGCCCGAGGCCAGGGCACGCTGCGGCACCACAACCGTCGCCACGCTGCGGTTGACATACGTGACATTTGTAATGTTGGTGGTGTTATAAACGTTGACCGTCTTATTGATGTAAGTGTTGTGGATCACGTTCACGTTGGTGCTGTAAATATTGGTCACGTTCACGCGGTTATAGTAGGCCGGGCTGGCGTGGTACCAGGGCTGATACACCTCGCGTGGACCGAGCGGGAACCACGCAGCGACAGCGCCAATGTCAACAGAAATACCGCCGCCTCCCCCGCCCACAAAAGCTACCAGCGCGGGCGAATAGATGGGGCGGACTTCCCCACCAAAGGCCGAGGGAGGCGGTCCCGGGACCCAGCCCCAGCGTCCGCCAAAGTTGGCCCAGCGTCCGTAATGGAAAGGCGCAAAGCCCCACGGTTCGGCCTCCACCCACGTCCAGCCCCAGGGAGCGACCCAGGCCCAGTGGCCGTTCGAGTAGGGAGTCCAACCGGCGGGCACGCTGCGCGGGTACCACACAGCTCCGTAGTCTTGATTGTCCTGGTTGGCCGGCTGCCAATCGCCGTAGTCGTCGAGGTCGGCGGCGCCGATCATGTCAGGCGATACATATCGGTAGGCGTTGGCGCGTTGGCGACGATACTCACGTTGCTGATCGAACTGGTCCAGGCCGTCCGGCGGCAGCAGCTCCACCTGCTCGGCGTAGACGGGGTTCGATCCAGACAGGCGCATGGACTGGTTGGGGCCAAGTTGTTGATCCAGATTCTGGCCAGTCACTTCGACCGCGCCCGAGGAGACCGTCACCACCGTGGTGTCGTCTTGCGGGTAGGAGTCGACGCGGATGTCGCCGGGCTGGTCGACGAGAATCGCACCGTTCGGGGTGTCGACCTCGACGGTTGCCGGCTGGCCGTTCAAGGAGGCAAGAGAGCGGGCGCGCACGCGGATCGAGCCCTGCGCCAGGCCGAACTGCGCGATGCTGTCGGTGAGGGAAGAGAGCGTGACATCCGCGCCATTGCCCAGGCGGACTGCCAGGCCCGCGGTCTGCAGCTCGCCAAAGGAGTTGTTGTCGGCGTAAACCCGGTCCCCGCTGGTGAGCGGATAGTTGATCTCAGCCTGGGAGAAGGCGTCGACGCCGTTTGGCTCGAGCGATAGGTTGCCCTGGATCAGAGAGACGCGCGCAACCCGGTTCGGTGGGTCATAGCCGCTGTCGTTTTGCGCTTGGAGCAAAGTGCCCAAAGGGCCTGCGGCGAGGAGAAGCATGCCCAATAAACCGGAAAGCCGGGCCCGGTTGGGGCGCGTGGTAACGGAAGAGTGAGAGGAATTTGAGCGGGTCATGACGTTCTCCTCGGCTTCCCCATGGAGGAGGGGAAAGCGCCCTGTTCGGTGGAACCCGGATCGGCATGGAAGGATGTGGCTGGTGACAGGTTTGCTTCAGCGGATGTGCCGAGCCTCGACGGGTCCTCTATCGCCAGCATAACCGGACGGGAACGCCAACGACGATGAAGAAGGCATTGGCAAGGCAAGTTGTACCTAGCTACTCACGTCTCGCCGGTAATCGGGCCAGGCATGGCGCTGCACGCTCCATGCTGATTGAGATAAAGTGGTATGGCAATCCACTTCCCTGCTTTTGCCTGAGGCCGTTTTGCATTCATCGCGTCGTGATTTCCTGAAGCAGGCGGCGACTCTTGCCTGCGCGTGCTGTGTCGCCCCCCTGAGCTCGGCTCAATCGAAAAGCCCGAATCCGCATCTGGAGTTTCCCACCCATCCGCGTGATCGGCTGGCGGTCACGTCGTGGCCCTTCCGGGCCTACTTCGAAAGTGCGGCCAAGCACGGCCCGGGACGTAACGCCCCGGGTGCCCCGACCGTTCCCGCCATGGACATCAAGGAGTTCCCCGCTATGGTGGCGGAGCGGTTCGGTGTGTATAACGTCAATCCGTTGCTGGGTCATTTTCATTCGACCGATTCGGCCTACCTGGAGAGTTTTCGCGAGGCGGTTGCCAAGGCCCGCTCCCATGTTGTCGACCTCGGGCTGCCCGAGAGATGTTTTGCGACCGCCGATCCCAGCATCGCCGAGGCGGCAGTCCGAGACGGTTGCCAATGGATCGACATCGCTGCCGCAATCGGTTCTCCCAGTGTGCGGCAGCACCTTGGGTCCCAACCGGGAAAGCAACCAGACCTGGAAGCGGCCGTAAGCAATCTGGCGCGGTTAGCGGATTATGGCGGCAAACACAATGTCGTGGTCAATCTGGAGAACGATAACGGGATCTGGGAGGATCCGTTCTTCATCGTGAACGCCGTTGAGAAGGTAAACCATCCCTGGCTGCGCTCGCTGCCCGATTTCGGCAATTCGATCGCCAAATACGGGAACGAAGGAAACGAAAAGGCCGTGGCCGCGATGCTGAAGCACGCCTTCAACATGTGCCACGTCAAGGAAACGGTGCAGTTCGAGGGAAAGACCTATCACGTGGACCTGGCCAAAATGTTCGAAAGCGCCCGGCAGAATGCCTATCGGGGATATTTCTCGATGGAGTTCGACACCCAGGGCGGAGACCCTATCGCGGGGACTACAAAACTCATAAACGAGACACTGCATTACCTTGCGTAGGGAGATGTATGGCAAACGAAAAAGACATCAATCGCCGTGATTTTTTGATCACCGGTGCGGCCGGGCTCACCCTCGGAAGCGCGGCTTTTCTTGGCCGCCCGGGCCTCGTAATGGGAGCGAACGACCGCGTGCGTGTGGCCCTCTGCGGTGTCCGCGGTCGGGGCGGGGATCATCTCCACAATTACTCCCAATTGCCCAACGTGCAGATTGCCGCACTGTGCGACATCGATGAGAACGTCTTACGGCAGCGGCTGGCGCAGATGGAGAAAATGGGTCTGCCTAAGCCAGCCACTTATACCGACGTAAGAAAACTGCTGCAGGACAAATCGATCGATGCTGTCTCCATCGCCACGCCGAACCACTGGCACAGCCTGATGGCTATTTGGGCGTGCCAGGCGGGCAAAGATGTGTACGTGGAAAAGCCATGCTCTCACAACCTGTGGGAGGGCCAGCAATTGGTGCGCGCGGCCCAACGATACAACCGCATCGTGCAACACGGAACGCAGACCCGGTCCTCCATCACAGTCCGCGAGGCGGTGCAGAAGTTGCACGACGGTGTGATTGGGGAGACGTATATGGGCCGTGGCCTCTGCTACAAGTGGCGCGACACGATTGGGAAGACGCCCGTGCAGCCTGTTCCGCAAGGCGTTGACTACAATTTGTGGACCGGACCGGCACCTGAGCAGGCATTTACGAAAAATCGGTTTCATTACAACTGGCACTGGTTCTGGGACTATGGCAATGGCGATATTGGAAACCAGGGCATTCACCAGGTGGACCTGGCTCGATGGGGAATGGGTGTAGGCTTTCCGAACAAGGTGAGCGCAATCGGCGGCCATTTTATGTTTGACGACGATCAGCAGACTCCCAACGATCTGAATTGCGCCTTCGAATTCAACCTGCCCAACGGCCAGCGCCGCATGATCACGTTCGACGTGAGGCATTGGATGACCAATCACGAGGCGCTGATCGGAACACCCAAGCTGGGCACGCCCGAGCCCAAAAAATCGCGTGCCACCGAGAAGCTGGGTCCCACGGCCGGCACCCATAATACAGTCGGAAATATTTTCTACGGCTCCAAAGGATACCTCTCCACAGGCGATGAAGACGCGGACACCTATGCCGTCTGGACGGGTCGCGATGAGGAAGAACAGACGGTCGCGCACGGCGGCACGGAACTGGCTCACTTCAAGAATTTCATCGATTGCGTGACCAGCCGGAACAAGGCGGATCTCGAATGCCCCCATTGAGGAAGGACACATCTCATGCGCGCTGGTACATCTGGCGAACGCGTCCTATCGATTAGGCAGGACGATCAACTTCAATCCAGATACGCAGCAGGTGATTGGCGATGAAGAAGCGCAGAAGTTGTTGCGCGACGGCGATCGAGGTTACCGGGCGCCGTTCGTCGTTCCGGAAGAAGCATAAGGCTTACCTCCTCGGGTGGTCTCGATCTCCATGTATGCCGGAAGCAATCCTCATGGATTGGCGGCCCTCCATCGGTCGACCAGATCCTGTGCGGCTTGAGGCCACGTTGGATACTCGAATTGAAAGCCGGCGTTGCGCAGGCGGCCGGGAACGACCTGGCGACTCTTGAGTACTAGTTCGGATTCGGTACGCAGCAGGAAAGTACCCAACTCCAGGATCCACCATGTGGCCGGGAGACCGAGGCGCGTGCCCCATGCTTTTCGAAGAACGCCAAGGAACTCCTGATTCGGCAGTGGGTGGGGCGAGGCCAGGTTTACGGCTCCGGCGATCTCTTGCTTATTGATGATGAACTCAACTGAGCGAATAAAGTCGACCTCATGAATCCACGAGACAAATTGCGTGCCAGGTAGCGTAGTTCCGCCGAGACCGTGGCGAACAAGATTCAGAAACACGTCGAAGACGCCGCCTCGATCGGCGCTGAAGGTCATGGCGCTCCGGAGGGCAACCTTTCTAATGCCAGGAGTCGGAGTGGAGAAGAAAGCCTCTTCCCAAGCCTTCGCGACCTGAATCGAAAAGTTCCAGGTGTCGGGGGCTCCTGCCTCGTCGCCGCCAAACTCGCCGGTTGCTTCATCCATCGGCCGGTCAAGAGCGTGGCGGTAGATGGTTGCTGTACTAGCATTGAGCCAAACCCCGGGTGGATGTTCGATCTCGGCAATCCCCCGATTCAGGACCCGCGTAGACAGCACACGCGAGTTAAGAATTGCCCGGCGATTGTTCTGGGTATAGCGGCAATTTACGCTTCTACCTGCGAGGTTGATCAAAACGTCACTGCAATTGAGTTCATCGAGCCACGGACCCAACGTGACGCCATCCCAATGAACCACACGCCAGGGCGTCTTTTGCAGGGTACGGCTGAGAACCACCACACGATGCCCATTCTGGTGAAAGTGCCGGGCGAGGATGGTTCCGACCTGCCCGGTCCCTCCAGCAATCATGATCTTCATAGCGCCGCGACCTTGCTCCGCTGCGAAGCGCCGGGAAAGTATTGTTCCCACTCGGAAGACTCCGCGACGCGCTTGATCACAGTATTGCGTTCACGGAGCAGAGCCAGCATGTAACGTCGCAGGAACAGAGCCTCGGCGAGCGGACCTAATAGCGGAAGAGGAGCGGCAATCGAGAAAACGTCTTTCATCTGAGTCCCGCCGGATTCCAGACTTTCAAATAGGTGCTCCGCCTGCATAAAACGGAAAATTCCGCGAACCATGGTTACCTGGAAGTAGCGGGGCGATTCCATCGCGGTGATCTTGCTGGCCAGGTTCTGCCAGACGCCGAAGTGCCTGGCACGCCAGGTAACCTCTTCTGACAGGCCGACGAGGCCAGCGGTAACACCTCCAACCGCTAGCGCTTGTTCTCCAGAATGAATGTTCGAGAGCAGATGCACTTCGACACTACGAGATAGGTCGAAGCAACGTTCGATTGGGGCTTCAATGAGTGTGGTCTCTTCGAGTCGAATCATAGGTTGCTTTCACTCCGGGCAGAGAGTCTGCCTATCGCAGTCATTTTTGACCATGGTCAAATCATGCGCTCCGCAAACTGCTCCCGTCAAGACATATTTGACCAGGGTCAAAAAAAATGATTAGTCTTTCGTCCGCCGCCGCAATAGCGAAGTTTATTCCGCAGTTTTTCCGGCACTTTCGCTTCCCCGGGGATGCGGCCCCGCGTACAAAGAGAATCCTGTATTTTCTAAGGATGAAGAAGTGCCTTTGTTTCACCCTGCTGTTTGCCTGCTCAATCGGCTTTGCCCAGGTTCCCGACCCACTCAAGCTGGTCGATCCAATGATTGGCACTGGGCCCGAAGGCCACACCTTTCCCGGAGCGACTGCCCCCTTCGGCATGGTGCAGCTTTCGCCAGACACCCAGATTCGACCGTTCAAGCAAAGCTACAAGTGGGCTGCCGGGTATCGTTACGAAGACACGACCATTCTGGGGTTTTCGCACACCCATTTTTCCGGAGCGGGGCACAGCGACCTGGGCGATGTATTGGTCATGCCGCTGAGCGGCGACAGGGTACCGTTACAGCCCGGAGATCCGAAAAAGACGCAGCCAGGGTATCGCTCACGCTTCTCCCATAGCAGTGAGCATGCCGAGCCGGGCTACTATGCCGTAACCCTGCAAGATTCCAGAGTACAAGTGGAATTAACGGCAACAGAACGGGTAGGCGTACATCGCTATCGCTTTGCGGAGGGTGCCCATCGGCATCTGCTGCTGGACCTGCGCAGCAGCATATACAACTATCCCGGCAAAGTGCTGTGGTCCCGCATCCGGATTCGTAAAGACGGCACAGTGACCGGAATGCGCGAAACGCGCGGCTGGGCCCCGGAAAGGCAATTGTACTTTGCGATGCGTTTCTCGGCGGCCATGTCAGGCCACGCGCTCTATAACCAGGAGGAGAATCCACCGCCCTACCACGGCTTCAAGTCTCCCGGAACCTCGCCGCGAGATACGCAAAGCATCGAAGGCCGTGGCCTGGAGGCTGTCTTCGACTTTGCGCCTTCGCCGGATCCGCTGATCGTGAAGGTGGCGCTGTCGCCGGTAAGTGAAGACAGCGCGATCGCCAATATGGATGCGGAGACACCAGGGTTCGACTTTGACGGCATCCGGGCAAAGACACAACAACTGTGGCGTGAGGAATTGAGCCGCGTAGAAATCGATGCATCTCCCGCGATGACGAAGACGCTTTACACGGCGCTATACCACACGATGATGGCGCCCAGCACGAGCATGGATGCAAACGGCGACTATCGCGGACCAGACAACCAGGTGCATCGCGCGGATGGTTTCCGCTTTGTATCGTCACTCTCGTTGTGGGACGTCTATCGCGCCGAACAACCGCTCATGACGCTGCTCGAGCCCGAAGGGCGCACCAACGACCTGGTGCGTTCGCTCATCGCCTCGCAGCAGGAGAGCCCATTCGGCATCCTGCCCATATGGCAATTTCAAGGCCAGGAGACCTGGTGCATGATCGGCTACCACGCGGTGCCGATTATTGCCGACGCGTACATGAAGGGGATTCGGGGCTACGACACGCATGCCGCGCTGGACGCGATGGTTGCCAGTGCAACCTACGCTCCCTACGGCCATCTTGGGGACTACATGAAGCTGGGATATGTGCCTGTGGACCAGGACGGCGAAGCCGCCTCGAAGACGGTGGAGTATGCGTTTGACGACTGGACGATTGGCCGGATGGCCAAAGAAATGGGAGACGACTCGCTGGCCACGACCTTCGAGAAGCGTTCTGGCTTCTGGCGAAACAACTTCAACGCGGCAGATGGATTTGTGGAGCCGCGGCTGGCCAACGGCGCCTACCGCAAGTCTTTCGATCCTTCCCGGGCAGGCGCGGCAAGCGGCTTTACCGAAGGCAACGCCTGGCAATATTCCTGGTATCAACCACAAGATGAGCAGGGCTTGATCGAGGTGCTGGGCGGGAAAGAAAAGCTGGTTGCCAAACTGGATGAAGTGTTTGACCAGAAGGTGGATCCGAAGCTCTACGCAAATGTGGAAGACATCTCGGGGATGATTGGCCAGTACATTCACGGCAATGAGCCGAGCCATCACCTCGCGTATCTCTACATGTATGCGGGAGCCCCCGTAAAGACGCAGGCAAGGCTGAAACAGATTGTGGATTCGCAGTACAAGCCGGCGCCCGACGGGTTGGTGGGCAACGACGATCTGGGCCAGATGTCCGCGTGGCTCGTCTTTACGTCTCTGGGGTTTTACCCGGTGGCGCCCGGCTCTAACGAGTATGTGTTGGGTCGTCCATTCGTTGACCGCGCCATTCTGCACCTGCCGAACGGGAAGACACTGACGGTTGCGAGCGAGAACCTGAACGACACCCACGGTTTTGTGAAGGACGTCCTCTTGAATGGCACGTCGCTCGATCGCTCCTACGTAACGCATGAGGAACTGATGCAGGGCGGCGAGCTGAAGTTTATCTTCAGCAATGAGAAGGATGCGGACTGGTCGCATCGCACGCTGCGTGCACCCTACTCCGAGACCGCCGTCCGCTAGAGCATTTTCACTTCTACTCTGCACAGGAGGGTGCGGCGAAGTGCGGCTTTTCTTCCACCCCAGCAGGCTCGCCTGCCGGGGACCCCGGTTTCTTCCACCCCAGCAAGCTCGCCTGCCGGGGACCCCGGTGTCTTCCACCCCAGCAAGCTCGCTTGCCGGGGACCCCGGTGTCTTGAGGAAAAGCCGCCATGGGAGTCGTTACTCCGTAAGCACCAGAAGTGAAAATGCTGTAGCGGGATTGCTTATGCTGATCTCCCCTGTACAAAGTAGAAGTGAAAATGCTCTAGTGTGGTGAGTCTGAAGTTCATTGAACAATTTGACGTATTGGAGTGGTTCGAACAACAGTCCTCAGGGGCTGAAGCCCTCGTCATTTGCGGCTTTTTGCGGCACGACTGAAGTCGTGCCCTGATACAAAACCAAAGAACATTTCTTTAATGGACTTCAGACTCACCACACTAGACGGGCTGCTCGGTAATCTTCTCGTTTTTCGGGTCCCAATAGAGCCTTTTGCCACTCCAGTAAGACTGTGCCGCCATGATGCACACGATCGCGTGCGAGAAACCATGGTCCACAGTGGCATTGGGCTGCTTGCGCGACTGCATCGACTGCAGCCAATTCACCAGGTGCGAAACATCGTCATCGTCCGGACCGAGCGTGTTAGGAGCCGGGGCTCCAGGAGCGCGAACAATCGTTTCGCCGTCCGCAGGCGGCCCAACCAGCGGCAGCCGGGAGTAGGATGGCCCGGTATCGAACGGATCCAGTTCTTTTCTGCCCCCTTCGCGGCTTACTGTAAACAACGATGCGCCCTCGCCCCCATAATTCGCAATGGTGCCGTCGCGCCCCTGGATGCGCGCAAAGCCACGATAACTGTTGCCGAAGATCGTCTTATAGGTATAGAGAAATCCCTTCGGATAGGTAACCGCGGCGACGACGGTATCGGGATTCTCACGGCTGTCCGGCCAGGTGAAGACGCCGCCGGTAGCCGTTACGCTCGTGGGATACGCTTCATCGGTCCAAAGATGGACCAGGTCGCTCCCGTGGCTCAACCATTGATCGAAGATTCCTGAAGAGAAGTCTTTATAAAGGCGGAACTCCAGATAGACGTGGGGATCGAAAGGACGATCGGGTTTGCCCAGGAGCCACCGCTTCCAATCCGTGTCTTCTTCGCGAAGCTGCGATTTTCGTCCGTAGAGCCATTGCTTCCATTCCAGGTGAACGTCCGACAGCATCTCTGGGGTCTGCCCGGTATCCGCGGGCGTGAACCGCCAACGCTCTTCATTCACGTTCCATTCCTGCTCGATATGCACAATTTTGCCAATGCGTCCGGAGCGGATGATGTCGCGTACCGCCAGGGGATAGGGTTGGCTGCGATGCTGCGTGCCCACCTGCACGATCTGGCCGGAACGCTTGGCGGCATCCCGCGCCTCAATGGCTTCTGAGAGCACATTGGCAAAGGGCTTCTCCACGTAACAGTCCTTGCCCGCGCGCACTACCTGTGTACACAGCTTGGCATGCTGGAAGTCGCCCGTGGCAATCATCACGCCATCAATATCCTTACGTGCCAGCATCTCTTCCGCATACTTGTAGGTTTGCGGCTCGACGTTGAATGCGCGCTTCACCTGGGCTGCGCGGTGTTCCCGTGCCAGCGTCCACAGATCACACACCGCGACGGTCTCCACCGGCATCTGCTTCGACGCCGATTGAGCCATGTGGACGTGGCCCTGGCTGCGATCGCCACAGCCGAGTTGCCCTAAGCGGATGCGGTCGTTCGCTCCAAGCACGCGCGCATATGAGCGGGCGTCCATGCCGGTCGCCAGCAGCGCGCCCGCAGCCTGCTTCACAAAGGTTCGCCTATCGACTCCCGGGTTCTCAGCGTCTGTCATCGTCTGCTCCAGTCTCGCGCTTCACTTCTTGCGTACTGCGATTAAAGAAATCTGCTCGAAAGTCGGGTACTGGCCTTCGTCGTTTGGCTCTCTTTTTCCGGGAGCCAGTTGCTGCACGACCGTGCTCACCGGCGCGGCTCCCTTGAAATAAGTGGTGTAGAGCTTGTTCAACACCGGAAGATCGGCCAGGTTGTCCACATAGATATGGGTACTTACCACGGAACTGAAATCGAGCCCGGCTTCCTGAAGGTTATCGAGCAGGTTGCGCATGGTCTGGCGTAGTTGCTGGTCGACCTGGGCAACAAAGATGCCCTGATTCGGACCGGGGATAAAGCCGCTCTTAGCAGAGCAATACAGTGTATCTCCAGCGAATACGCAGGGGCTTGCCGTTGGGCTGGGAGCCATATTCTTCGGCCGGATCGCTTGCCGATCGGCGAGGTTGACGACGGCCACGCCGGTGTATTCGATCTGCGCGCCGCCGGGCAGGCTGCTGACTTCAATCGTTGCTCGGGCCGGGGTATTGCCAAACTCAAAGCGCGTCGCATATCGCTGGTTCATGGTTTGGCTGGGGATCGCGTTGGTCAGGTACGGATTGACGAACACCATATTGCGCATATCGAGGCCGGCGGCCTGGAGCACGGCCTTCATTCCATCGAGCGCCAGATCTACTTGAGCGCCGGCGTCGGGAGGAACATCGCCGGTCGCGAGACTACGGCCGCGCATGGCGGAGACGAATAAACGATCGCGGGTCAGAATTCCGGCAGAGATTGGCTCGTCCAGTTTGTAGCCCGGCACGACGACCACTTTCTTTTGGCTTAGATCGCGAATCGCTACCGCGCTGATAACGATATGCGCGCCAGGCAACGCGGCGACGCCCAGGCAGGCGCGTGCCGGCGGCGCCGTGGGAAAGTAACGGGCATACGCGCGATTCATGGCGGCGAAGTTCTGCATATCATCGAGATATACCTGTGTATAGACGACGTGCTGCATGGTGAGGCCGGCGCTTTCGACGGCCGACTTAAGGTTTTGAAATGCGCGATCCGCCTGAGCATCAAACGTCGCAGGCACTGTGCCATCTGCGTTCTGCCCTCCCTGACCTCCTCCTTGACCTCCTCCCTGACCGGCGAGGTAGAGATACTCTCCAGCGAATGTGCCCACCGGATTTTGACCGGCTGCGATGGGCTCGCCCTGGGACACGAACGGTTGCATGAGAGCGCACAAGACAGTGACTCGGCAGGCGAACAGGAGTGCGGCGACAGTGCGCTTCATAAATACCTTTCTATGCAGAGAACGCTCAAACAGCCTGTTTCCGCGCCGCGCTCAGAATCTGGCGCAGCCGATTGCCGACTGTAAGGTCTTCCCCCGCGCGCAGGGTCACGGAGACAATCTGCAAACGGTTGGGGTGATCTTCCCGCTTCCCTTCCCTCTTCGATTTTGGATCGTCTCCCTCGTGGACGGCCGGAACCAGGCTGGGATTGGTATTTGTCAGCACCTCGATGCGTGGTTCCCCTGCCCTTAGCTGTTGGTCACACTGCGCCACGGTCAGGCCAAACCGCACTTCGTCCCACGTTACCGTCAGGGTGGGATAGCTATTGCCCTCTTTAGGTATCTGTATGTCGGTGGTAACTCCCGGCACGGTGCCTACTAACTTCGCGATGCGATCGACGCGGCCCTTCCATTCCTTGTTCAGCGCATCCAGATCTGCCTGTGCCCAATAGTCAACCGCCGCAAGAATACCGATAATTTCTTCTTTGCCTACTTTCATGGGCCGGCATGGGGAGCCTTCCCATGGATTGCTGTTGGCCAGGGCGGCATCGATCAGATGCTTTCGTCCCAGCAGGATGCCGGAGCATTGCGGCCCGCGCAAACCTTTTCCTCCGCTGAAGCAATAAAGATCGACGCCCATGGTTGCGTAGCGGGTGAAATTTTCAAAGGGCGGAATGCCGGCGGCATCGTCGAGCAGCAAGGGAACCCCCGCGCTGCGCGTGATGGTCAATGCTTGCGGCAGGCGATCGTCACGCCAAGTGGTGTAGACCATTGCGGTCTGCGAAGTAATGGCTGCTTGCAGATCCTCAAGCGAGTGGGCCAGCACCAATTTGCCCCCCACCAGCCGGATGGCGCTGTCGAAAGCACTGCGGCCCCCCAGCATAACGACTTCACTTTTCAGGCCAGTCGTGTCGGGCAATTGCCAGACATTCTTTGGGTCGGAGCCGGCAATACAGGCCGCAGTCGCCGCAGCCATCGCGCCGGCCGATCCGGAGGTGACCATTCCCGATTCCGCCCCGGAGAGCTTGGCAAGGTGCGCACCCGCTCCGCGCTGAAGCTCGAACATATCGACAAAGTGGTCAGACGCCTGCTCGACGGCTCGACGAACCTCGGGTAGTTCCAGCGAACCGCTCAGATACGTCCATGTGCCCCGCGCATTGATGAAAGGCCGCACGCCCAGGCGGGTGTAAACATCCGCGGAAGAAGTTCTGCCGGTAGAAGCAGCCACTGTGCCGGCAAGGCTGCGCGAGCCGATGGTCGCAAACAGCGGGGCAGCGGCGAGCAATTTCATGAAAGAGCGGCGGTCATTTATGTGAGCTTGTATGTGAGGTTGGATCGGACGTCGAGGCGGCATTGCACTCCCTTGGGCTGCGGCGATAAGAATGAATGATATCTATTTGCAGCAACCTTAATCGTTTGCTTTCGTTTTTTCAATGTGTTCTTTCGATTTTTCCGCTTCCAGAAATGCGTGGGAGGAGCTCGCCGATCTCCAGAATTCCGAGAGGGTAGACTATAAAACTGCAGCGAAAGGGAAACAGGTCGCGTATGGCTAAGGGTCGATCGACGGTGAACGGGCATGGAGAGAATACCCAGGGCCGAAGCGCAGAAGTTTCCACGCATCGAGGTGCCAAGGATGTTTCGGCGGTGGAGCACCCGATGGATGGGATGATGGCGGAGGAGCGGCGCACGCAGATTCTGCAAATGGTGCGCGGCGAAGGCCGGGTGCGTGTGAACGAACTCGCCAACCGGTTTGGAACCTCGGCCGTCACCGTGCGCAACGATTTAAATGAACTGCACCAGCGCGGCCTGGTGCTTCGCTCCCACGGGGGCGCGGTGATCCCCGACACCATTCTGCGCGAGTCACCGGTGCACGAGCGGCTGAAGGCGCATTCCGAGGAGAAACGCCGCATCGGCGCCATGGCGGCCACGCTCATCAACGATGGCGAGACCATCATCCTCGATTCAGGAACCACTACGCTCGAGATTGCACGGCAGATCAAGAACAAACAAGGGCTGCAGATCATCACCAACGGTGTGAACATCGCCGCCGAGTTGCTGGATGCGCGGGGTGTTCAGACGTTCATCGTGGGAGGCACGGTACGGGGCGATTCGGCATCAATCATCGGCCGCTCGACCGAGGAAATATTAGATGAATTTTCCGCTGACAAATTGTTTCTGAGTGGGGCCGGGTGCGAACCGGATTTCGGGGTGAGCGGCGCCAATCTCGAAGAAGCTATGGTCAACCGGGCCATGCTGCGCATTTCCCGGGAAATTATTCTGGTTGCAGACGCGAGCAAGTTCTCCAAGCGCAGCATGTCGCGCATCGCGCCATTCTCCGAGATCGACACCATCATCAGCGACACCAGTCTCCGCGAAGAAATGCAGGTGAAGCTGCGCTCGTTGGGCTGTAACCTGATTCTTGTGTAGCCGCGCATCCGTTCGAAGCCAGGGTTAACCTCACTTTTGCGTTTACATTCTTTCGTTCCCTGCCCTATATTACTCACAATTCGGAAATTGGAAACCAATCGCAAATGTTTGCGCGACGAGCGGCCAAGCGGGTTTTCCAGGTGCGGCCGGGTCGCTCAAACGGCTCATTTGGATGCTTCTGCCACGCATTACGCTGCAACCCTCGCCACGGGCGCCCATGATCGATTTCGCCGCACTCCGTCACGATTTCGCCGCACTTCGTCACGATACCGCCGCACTTCGTCACGGGTCTAAAAGGAGTTCTTGTGAACCAATATGCCGGTCTGTGCGCCCTGTTGCTCTTCTCCGCAACGATCCCCGGATACGCTCAAAAAGATACTGTCGTTGTGCGGCCGGTCGAAATCAACGACGTGCTGGTCAATCCAGGGATGGGCATTACGACCTTCCAGCGGTTTAACGGCCAGGAGCTGAATCCTTTATTCACCTGGTCGGAACGCGGTCCCGTTGAAGAACTGCGCGACGCTTCCAGCAAGCCGGACTTTCCGGATACGTCGATTGCTTACCTTCGGTGGTACTGGAGCGCGCTGGAGCCGGAGCCCGGTAAATTCCGCTGGGACATTATCGACTTAGCTCTTGAGAGTGCGCGCAAACACCATCAGACCCTGGCTATTCGTCTGATGCCGTACTCGGACCGTGATCCCCTTCCCGGTTGGTACCGCGACTCTGGTGCGCGGCGTGCGAATAAGGCAACCGATAAGGATGGAGATATCTGGCAGCCGGATTTTAGCGATCCGTTATATCTCAAATTCTGGAGTGAACTCGTTCGAGAAGCGGGCAAGCGCTACGACGGCAACCCTACACTCGACAGCGTCGATGTATCGTCTGTCGGCTATTGGGGAGAGGGCTGGAGCAACTACATGCCGGATTTCTCTGCGCAACAGCCGCTCATCGACATTTGGCTCAAGAGCTTTCAAAAGACAAGGTTGTTGATGAACTTCGATCAGCCGGAAGCACTGGCGTACGGAACGCAGCACGGTGCGGGCTGGCGGCTGGATTGTCTCGGGGACATGCGCGCCCCGTCTCCGGAGATGCTGGATATATATCCGCAACAGGTGGTGCGTACCGGCATTCAAGATGTCTGGCAGCACGCTCCGGTATCGCTCGAGACGTGCGGTACGCCATCCACCTGGAAAAGAGATGGCTTTGACGTGACCTATATCCTGAACCAGGCGCTACGCTGGCACATCAGCTCCCTCAATGTAAAGTCGTCTCCGCTGCCCCCTGAATGGAACCGGCAATTCGAGGACTTTGAGCGGCACATGGGTTACCGTTTTATCCTTCGGCGTCTGGAATACCCAGCCGAAGCCAAGGTTGGCGCGGACATGCCGATCCACATGTGGTGGCTGAACGCCGGCGTTGCTCCTGTTTATCAGGAGTATTGGCTGGCCGTGGAATTGCGGTCGGAGAGCCACACGGCGATGCTGCACATTCCCGTAGATGTAAGAAAGTGGCTTCCGGGCGACGCGGTTGTCGATCCATCTCTGCGCATTCCCGGCGATTTGCCATCGGGTAGCTATCATTTTCGTGTGGCGCTGGTTGATCCGAAAACGGGCAAGCCTGCCATAGCACTGGCAATGCAAGGACGACAGCCCGACGGCTGGTATGACATGGGATCAGTCGAATTGCAACCGTAGCAGTTTTTGAGTGAAGACTGGGCGAGATGAGCTTCTCAGGCCAAGCCAAGGTCCTGCAATGCCAAGCGTGCGCCCCTTAGATTGGTGAGCTTCATCTCGGAATACTTTCTGGAGAGAATAACGCCGTCGGCGCCCCCGTGGAAAGCCGCGACCACCGCAGCCCTGGTGCCGTCAGGCGTGCACTTGCTGTGACCGGGTTCTGTCGGAATGTCGATGTCGATTCCTGACCACAACCGGGTTTTGGCGCCCTTGAGGCCTGCGCGAGAACGTTTGGTCTCGCGGTAGACATACTCCGCCGACAGGCCCGTGAATGGAATCTCCGCAAGGCTCTTTTCCTGGTAGCCCATCACGCGGCAGTGAAATTCCAGCAACTCCTGCGGTGGCAGATCTCCGTAAAGCGTCTGATGAACACTATCAATGTAGCCTGCCATCCGTTCGCCGGCGCAGTTGTGATACATCACAATCTTTAAAAAATCGGATACCGGCGCAATCGCAGCCAGATCCTGCTCCGCGCGATAAATCGGATTAAAGGAGTTGGTCGAACAAATATGCCATCCCACACCAAGGGATGGATTCACGCTCTTGACGTGGGTGTAGATGGCCGCGTAGGTTTCGCGAAGACTATCCGTCCAAAGCATTTCCCAGGCGAGCAGTTCTGGGTAACGCAACATAAGCCGCCAGAGCTCGACATAGTAGCCATCCACGGGGCGTTGGCCTTTGCGGCCTGCTTCGACGAACTTCGCCAATTCCAGAAACCCTTGCTCTGCGCGCTCAGGGCTGATGCCGCGCTGCCTCGCCTTGGCCTTGCAGTAATTACAAAAGCAGCATACCTCGCGGGGATTCGATCCCCCCTCCTGGCTGGCGCCCAGGGCTTCGGAAAACGCGCCCTGGCGCTCCGAGCACCACATAATGCCGTCAATGTCATAGGAGCGGGACCAATCTTCCACGATACCGAGGAGAAAGTTTCGGTAATTCGGATTGTTAAAGCAAAGTGTCGTCGCCGGCTTGCCGGATAAATCTTTTTCCTGGAGTTGGCCGATGCCGGGCAGATCCCCGCGAAATTGATCCTCAAACCAGCAAATGGTCTTGATGCCACGCTTTCTGGCGGAGGGCAGAACCTCCTCGAGCACGTCGTAATCGCCAAGATCGGGCGCGCGGGTGCCCTTGAAGCTGGTGTTGCGGTAGTACTGCGGATGAATCGTGGCGTAGTTCCCTCCGAAGAAGGTGCCGGTATCGTATTGCTGTTTGCCGTGATCCGGGAGAGGTTGACCGGATAGCTGCCGTCCGGCGATGCCGCGCCCATAGGTGAAGGTCGCCAGAAACAGCGTGTTGATCAAAGCATCCTGTTGCAGCTCATCCAACACTTTTTCCGTTCCCTCATCCGCAAAGGAAACAGCGCCTACCTGAATACCGATCATCTTCTCCGACGCTTTCCCAAGCGGCAGCGCCGCGGGGTGAGCGGTTGCGGTGAACGCGGCAGCAGCGGCGCCGTGCAAGAACGTTCGTCGGTCCATATTTCCCTCGTCTCGACAAAACGGAAGTGTATCGAAAGATTACGCAAACAACAATCGTATTGCGACAAGCAATGGAAAGATATGGTAAGTTCGCAGAGGTGATTACGCGGATGGCCTCGCCGCAGCCCGTTTAGCCCCTGTTGGATCCGCTTGACCTCAACGTGCCGTGGTAAAGATTGTGCCGTCCTTTCGGGACTCGCTAAGTCGTCTAATCCTCCCCAGCACTTCCGTGCCGGGCTACAGATTGTGCCGTCCCTTCGGGACTCACCTCATTTCCTGCATGGTGATTTACTGTTCAGCCGTCTCGTAGTTTAGATTTGGTGAAAGCAAACATGACCAAGATGAAGAACATGATTCTCGCGCTCTCGGCGCCCGTAGTTTTGTGCGCCATGCAGGCGGCAGGGGCACAACAAAACGAGCAAGTCACGGTAGACACCTCACACGCAGTGAATGCGTTTAGCCCGCTGCAAGCGCTTGGAGGATCGATTGACCGGCTGCGCGGTGGAACCACCCAGGAGCAGATCGAAGAGCATACAAAATGGGCGCTGACAGGTCCCGTGCTCAAGGAAATGCTGGGAGCGGGTTGGGGCACGGTGAGCTACCGGCAGAATACCGAGTTGCACACCGAGGCATGGCACTGGAACCCTCAGGGCACGTGGAGCAATCCTTCGCAGAAGGAAGGCTATTTCACGGGCAGCGCGGAGCCTGCCAGCGTGAAGATCCTGCACTCGTGGGCCTACCCGCTGCCTCACCGTGGAGCGACGATGGGGGACGGCAATGGTTGGTCCCGCATCACCGACGGGGATCCCAACACTTACTGGAAGAGCAATCCCTACCTAACAAAAGCTTTCACCGGTGAAGACGACTCCTTGCACCCACAATGGGTGATGGTCGACTTAGGAGCCAAAGTCGATATCAACGCGATCCGCATCGCCTGGGCGAATCCCTATGCCACGCGCTATGACGTGCAATTCTGGACCGGCGACCAGGAACCGTTCTACGACGGCATCAATAGAGGCACATGGCAAACCTTCCCGATGGGCGCCGTTCCGCAGGGGCGCGGCGGAACGCCGGTGCTGAAACTTGCGAATTGGATGCTTCCCGTGCAATACCTGCGGATTCGCATGAAAGCGTCCTCCAACACCTGCGACACGCATGGGTCGCAGGACAAGCGCAATTGCGTGGGATATGCGATCAGCGAGCTCTACATTGGAACGCTGTCGGCGGATGGGAAATTCACCGATATAGTGAAGCACCTGCCGAACCGGCAGCAGACGATCACCTGGCCATCGTCCGACGATCCGTGGCACGCGGCCTCCGATCTGGACTACAGCAAGGGCGACCAGGTTGGATTTGATTTCTTCTTCGACTCGGGTGTAACCCGCGGCCTGCCCACGATGGTTCCCATCGCAATGCTCTACGCGACGCCGGAAGACGCGGCGAACGAGATTGCGTACCTGTACAAACGAAAGTATCCGATTTCGTGGATTGAGATGGGGGAGGAGGCGGACGGCCAGCGCATGCTGCCGGAGGACTATGCCGCACTCTACATTCAATTCGCGCGCGCGATTCACAAACTTGTTCCCCAGGCGCGTCTCGGCGGTCCCCCCTTTGAAGGGACGCCGGGCGACGTGGATGCGTGGGCGGATGCCGATGGACGAGTGTCCTTTTTAGGAAGATTTGTCGACTACCTGAGAGCGCACGATGCGCTCAAGGACTTCACCTTCTTTTCGTTTGAACATTACCCGTGCATGGGAACGCACCTTTGCGGCGACTGGGACTCGCTCGATATGGAGCCGGTGTGGGTGAACCAGGTGGTGCAAGCGTGGAAGGATAATGGCCTGCCGCCGAATGTTCCCTTTTTCATGACAGAAGGTAACGACCTCGGCGAAGGAAGTCCGCACACCGTCAAGACCGCGCTTTGGCTCGCAGATTACACGGGCGCGATGATGACCGCGGGCGCAGCAGGCTCCTACTACTTCCACTACATTGCCACGCCCGGCCGAGGAGACCGTGGCTTTCTTTCTGTCGACGACCAAAACCACGCACTCTATCCGCCGCAATACCTCGCGACCGAGGTGATTACGCAGGAGTGGGTGCAGCCAGTGGATAAAATCCACAAGCTATACAAAGCGGCCAGCAACGTTCTGGACACGAATGGGAACGAACGCATCACCGCGTACCCGGTGGAACGGCCCGATGGGCAATGGTCGGTGATGCTGATCAACAAAGATGAAAACAACAGCCATGCGGTGCGGGTGGCTTTCGGCGATCCGGCGACCGGGCAGACGCGCTTTTTCACTGGAACTGTGGACCGCGTTGTCTTTGGCCAGGCCGAGTATCAATGGCATCCCGATCCGGTTCCTGCGGCCGATGCGGCGCCACCGGCTGCCCCACCTTTGGCTGGGGTGCAACCAGCCGGCAATGCCCAGGCAGGCGGAGCTCCGGCGGGCCGTGGCGGCGGCAGCGGACACGCGGACCCGGACGGTCCCGCATCGAAATCGGCTGTGATGGCGGACGGCGCAACTACGCTTTACGACCTTCCGAAGGCGTCGATCGTGGTGCTGCGCGGAAAGGTGGGATCGCAGTAGGCGGCGCCCGTCCAGGTGCAGGCTAGGCCGCAAACTTCGGCTTCTCCCTTGACAGCCCACGGTGACTGCCATAGTCTCCACTCTGAAAGAATTGCCCTGTGCTTTTCCCGAGACCTGCTCGCCAAATCCTGATCCATAGGCCAGATTTGTTTATTCTTTATTGTGAAATAAATCAATCGTGACCACTCGCCGAGACTATCTCCGCCTCAGCGCACTTGCGGCCGCCGCGGGCTGCACGTTGCGCCTGCCTGCCCAGGGAGCAGAAGCTCCGGCGCTGCGCTACGGCATCCAGATCTACGGTGTGCAAGAGCAAGCGGAGCAGGACCTGGCGAAGCTGCTGCAGGCTCTCCGTCAGATAGGCTTTTCCGAGATAGAGCTTCATTCGATTGTCTATCATTACCCCGCCGCGACGCTCCGCCGCATGATCGAGGATGCGGGGCTTCACGCGCCCTCCGGGCATTTCCCCCTGGCCAATATCGAAGCCAGCCTCGACTACGCGCACGAGCTGGGCCTGGCGTACATGGTGACCCTGCTGCGGCCCAGCCCGCAAACTCTCGACGAGTACAGGCGCATCTCCGAGCAACTCAATGAGGCAGGCCGCCGAGCCCGTAGCCGTGGCATCACGTTGGCGTTACTCTTTCACAACCATGAACTGCTACCGCAGGATGGGACCTCGGGATTTGCCGAACTGATGCGCCATACCGATCCCGCGCTGGTTTCTCTGGAGCTTGATATTTACTGGATCGTGCAGGCGGGGCTGGACCCGGCGGCCTTTCTCCGGCAACACAAGGATCGCGTGAAGCTGCTTCACCTTAAGGATCGCCTGCCGGGCTTTGCCACCTCGTACACGACCGATGCCGAGTCCGATCACTCGACCGAGCTGGGAAAAGGCACGATTGCGTGGCCCTCTCTTCTGAGACAGGCGGCCAGCCAAGGGATCCAATATGCCTTTCTGGATTACGACAAATCATCCGGTCCGATCCTCGATAGCCTCAGACAGAGTTTCACCTATCTCAAAACGTTGCCGGGATGACCCTGGCGGCACAGAGAGCTGACAAACGAGGTAATCACTATGGGGAGACGCCGCGGGGTTAACCGGGATATGAAATCCAAGCAGAAGAAAAGTGACCGGCTTTCAAGACGCAGTTGGGCTATGCTGTTAGGCTGCGTGTCGATGAGCCTGCCCTGGTGTGCATCCGCCCTCGACCATGCCGCCAAGGCAGAGAGCGCAGAGGCCCACACGACCTGGCGCAACTACGGAGGATCTCCGGATGGTGCGCAGTATTCCGCGCTGCGGCAGATCGATCGTTCCAATGTAAAAACACTGCAAGTGGCATGGACCTACCGGACAGGAGACGGCGACAAGTATGCGTTCAACCCGCTGGTCATCGACGGCACGATGTATGTTCTGGCAAAGAACAACTCGATCGTGTCGCTGGATGCCGCGACCGGCAAGGAAAACTGGACCCATCCGACGGATGCGACCACCACGCTGATTACCAATCGTGGGATTGATTATTGGCAGAGTGCGGATGGATCGGATCGGCGCCTGATTTTTTCGCTACGCAACCAGCTGCAGGAACTCGATGCCCGCACCGGGAAATCCATTGTGCAGTTCGGCACGCATGGCAAAGTAGACCTTCGTGCCGGGCTTGGACGTGATCCAAAAAGCCTGACCCTGGTGCAGTCGTACAATCCCGGCCGTATTTTTGAAAACCTGCTCATTCTGGGCTCCGCCACCAATGAGGAATACAAGTCAGGTCCGGGCGACATTCGCGCCTACGACGTCCGCACAGGCCACCTGGAGTGGAGCTTTCATACGGTTCCCCATGCCGGCGAGCCTGGTTATGAGACCTGGCCCAAAGATGCGTGGAAGTCGATTGGAGGCGCCAACGACTGGAGCGGCATGGCTCTGGATGTAAAGCGTGGCATCGTCTATGTTCCGACGGCGAGCCCCAAATACAATTTCTACGGAGCCAACCGGCCAGGAAAGAATTTGTATGGGGACTGCCTGCTGGCGCTGCATGCGCGCACCGGCAAACTGATCTGGTATTACCAAATGATTCACCACGACATCTGGGACTACGACAACGACTCGACCCCGATGCTGACCACCGTTCTACACAATGGCAAGAAAGTCGACGTGGTGGCGCAAGCGGGCAAGGTTGGCTATCTGTGGGTCTTCAACCGTGAGACCGGCGAGCCGCTGTGGCCGATTGAGGAACGGCCCGTGCTTAAGTCCGACATGCCTGGAGAGGAAACGTGGCCGACGCAGCCCTTTCCTACCAAGCCGCCCCCGTTTGCACGCCAGTCCTTTACGGTAAAGGACCTGAGCCCCTTTCTGGAGCCTGCGGAGCGCGAACAATTAGTGGCGGAAATGCAGGGCGCACACAACGAGGGTCTTTTTACCCCGCCCGGGTTAGGTAACACGGTGGAGATGCCGGGAAACAACGGCGGCGTGAACTGGGGTGGAACCGCGGTCGATCCTACCAATGGCGAGTTATACATCGTGTCCAAAGACCTTCCGGCTATGCTCAAGTTGGAGTTAGCGACGAAGGCCGCTGCGACCGGCTCGCCTGCGGAGCAAGGCCGGTCGATCTTTGGAGCGAACTGCAGCCTGTGCCACGGCACGAACCGGGAGGGAAGACCACCGGCGATTCCTTCGCTCGTGGATGTGGAGCTCTCAGACGATCAGATACGGAGTGTGGTGCAACACGGGAAGGGCCCGATGCCGGCGTTTTCGCAGTTATCGGCCACCGAGATCACATCGCTGTTGGCCTATCTTAGGCATCCGGACCTTGCGCCGGCGTCGGCTCCTGCTGTAACTGCCGCCGCGCCGGGCCCCGTGGATCCAATCACTGCACAATACAAGAGCAGTTTTGGTTTTATGTTTGCCAAAAGCGGGTTATCGGTCATTGCCCCTCCCTGGACCTCTTTGACCGCGTATGACCTGAACACAGGAACCATTCGTTGGAAGATACCCCTGGGCGTCGTTCCCGAACTGGCCGCCAAGGGCTTTAACGACACGGGCTCCCAGTTCCCCAAAGTGAGCCCGGTGGTAACCGCCGGCGGTTTAATTTTTACCGGGACGCGCGATCGCAAAGTGCGGGCGATTGACTCCGCTACCGGCAAGGTGCTTTGGGAGGCGGAGGTGGATGCCGCGCTCGAGGGTATGCCCGCGGTTTATGAAGTGCAGGGGCGGGAGTATGTCGTTTTCTGCGCGGCTGCACAAGCGGCCACGTCTACACAAAATGTGCCTGGGCACGCGCAGCCCATCCCTGGAGCTTATGTTGCGTTCGCGCTTCCCGAGGGGAAAACGAAGGAATGACGCAAGGGCACGGCTTAAAGCCGCGCCCTTGCCTGAGAAATCTGTGCTGTTACATGGCCGCCAGAACTTCCTGAAAGAGATGTTGTGCGCCTTCCACACCATCCCACGGGCCGTGCTCATACTCCAAAGCAAAGACGCCGGTGAAGTTGTTATTCAGCATGATGCGCACATTCCGCTGCACATCCGGCTCGCCGAAGCGATCCCAGAACTTCGCATGCACGGTTGTATGCGCGTAGGGAGCCAGGTCCTGCAGGGCATGATAGAGAAGATACTTATTCTCCCAATTACAGAAATCAGGGCTGGCTTCGCAAAAGGGGCTGTTGACCTCCTCGACGATGATGCGAATGTTGATGGGGTTGGCGGTAAGTCCCCAGTGGTTCTCCAAGGTCACCTTGACGCCAAGTTTGGAGCCGTACTCAGCCATCTCTTTGAAGGACGCAATACAGTTTGTCAGGTACTGCTCAAGGGCAGCGTTGGTCGCGTAACCGGTGGAATTGGGTAGAGCAGCAGGAGCGATTCTGGCGCCGCCACTGTTGACACGCATCGACTTTGCGCCCAGGATCGCGGCGCCATCCAGCCATTTCTTTGCGACTTCCACCCCCGCCTGGCGCTTAGCGGGGTCAAGATCGCAGATATTGCGCGGCGCGTTGTTCGAGATGTGATGGCATTTGGTTCCTGTTTTCGATTGCGTGTTTGCCATTTTATCGAGCCACATTTTGCTCGACGCCGTGGACGGATCGAACTCCCGCACGGTGTAGGTCTTTCCGTCATACCCCTGCACGGTCGACTGGGTGTACTGGCTGTCATCGTCGCTGTCGCCAAATAGGCTCGACCATAGATCCATCTGGTAAACACCAGGAAAGGTCTTTTTGGTGAACTCCGGAAAATCAAGCATGGTGATCTGGCCGTACTTTTTCTTCATGGTGACCGCTGTATCCCGCTCATCCTCATCTACCTGCTTCGTCTTGAAGATGTAACGAATCGGGTAACTGTTAGACGCGATGCGCGCCAGCTTTCCGCTCTCAGACATGGGCGGTGAAACACCGGCGTGAGCGATCGATTCCGGGACAACTGCCGGCGATTGTGCGCCGGCTGCCGCGGAAGATGCGAACAGGCCGGCCGCCAGGGCGCTGCCCGCACCTTGGAGAAACGTACGCCGATCGGGGTTGCCAGGTGTCTTGTGACATGAGCTCATTACCGGTATTCTCCTTCATTCATTTCATGTATCTCCTGTTGGCTCGATGTGGGCTTTCTTTGAAGAAAAGCCGTGGAAGCATTTTCAACGAGTATTCCTAACCTGTTACACATAGTATGGACTCGTTATAGTGTCTCCAACATGCTTAGATTGAAACCCGCGTTAGCGCGCGAGAGCAAGAATCACTCATCCGATCGGTCGACGGAACAGAATGGACGGCGGCCATCCGCGCCCGGCATTTCTACATCCCGAACCGCAATCATCGAGGCATTGCTGGAAAACGGATCGATGTCTCGCTCCGATCTGGCTGACTCCATCGGACTGAGCCGCTCCGCTCTGACGGAGCCAAGCCGGGGCCTGGTTGAGCTAGGCTTGATTCGCGAAACCTCGAGCCCCTATGACAGGCAGCAGAAGGGCCGCCCTTCCATTCTGCTTTCGTTAAACGCCGAGCACGGTTACTTCATAGGTGTGGGCCTTACCGAGGACCCGCCGATGATGGTTTTGACGGACCTTCATGGCAATTCCCTGAGCCAACATCGCATGCGGGATGCCACGCACCCCCGGGCAGTGGCAGCAGCGATCGAGCAGGGGATTCCTGAGCTTATCCGGGCCCGCAAGATCTCGCGGGACAAGGTACTTGGCATTGGAGTGGCGCTTTCCGGATATGTAAATCATCCCCAGGGCATATGCCTGCTGTCGAACACGCTGGGTTGGAAGGATGTCCCCATCGCGGGCATCATCAAGCGCGTCACCAACATTCCCACTTACATCGACAATGACGCTCATTCGGTAGCCACCGGCCAGAAGCTTTTCGGCCATGCCCGCGAGTCCAGGAACTTCAGCATCATCATGCTGGGCAAAAAGATCGGCGACGGCCATTACATCAACGGCCGCCTGACCCGTGGGCACACGGGAGCAGCTGGAGAAATCGGACATTGCACCGTTGTGCCGGGAGGCGCGCTCTGTGACTGTGGCAAGCGGGGATGCCTGGATATGTTCGCCGCCAGCTTTGCCTTGCTGCGAAAAGCGGAGGAATTGGGTCTCAAGGCAAAGGATGTGGCGCAGCTGGAAGCGATTGCGGCCAAGGGCGATGTGCCGGCAATCGAATTACTCCGGCAGGCGGGCGCCATGCTCGGCGTGGTCGTGGCCAACGCCATCCATATCAACAACCCGGAACTGGTTCTGATTGCCGACGTAGTCGGTTTCGGCGACGGTCTCTTCATTACCAGCGCCCGCCAGGCAATCGAGAACAACATCCTGCCGCACTTGATAGCTACAACCCGGCTTGAGTTTTGCTCGGTAGAAAGAGATTTTCTCGCTCGCAGCGCGGCCAGCATCGCCGCACACCAGTTCCTGATCGATCTAGCGAACTATTAAAGCTACTAGACCAGAGATTCGGAGTGCCGCTGCGCGGTCAACCGTCTGGCCGCGATCGCCGCGCCGATTACGCCGGCATTGACGCCAAAGTGTGCGGGCACAATCCTGACATCCGAGAATCCTTTAGCGAACTCGCAGGCGTAGTTCTGCACGTGGGTGTAGAAGTAGGGACCGACGGAGGCGACCCCGCCGCCAATCACAAAAATCTCCGGATCGAGCAACTTCTGCACATCCGCGATCGCCATGCCTAGATAGCGCATGGCGGTATGCACGATTTGTTCGGCTTTCTTATCACCGTCCTGAGCCAGACGGAAGACCTCGGCGGTCGAAGTCGGCTTACGGAAGGCGAAGGTAGCGTCGCGTTCGATCGCAGTGCCACTGGCGACGGCTTCGAGCGCTCCCGCAATGCCACTCGGAGGGATTGGCCCTCCGGGGACCGTTGTCACATGACCGATCTCCCCGGCAATACCATGAAATCCGCGCCATAGTTGGCCATCGACCAGGATGCATCCACCAATACCGGTGGAAATGGTAATGAACATGCTCGATGAGGCATATCTGGCGGCACCCAGAATTCCCTCGGCCAGACCCGCGGCGTTGGCATCATTCTCGAGGGCCACCGGCAGCCCAACACGCTGGCTCAGATAGGCGACCAGGGGAACGTTGGTAAAACCGTGAATATTGGGGGCGAACAGCACCTCGGCGCGCGTGCGGTCGTGCGTTCCAGGAACCCCTACCCCTACCTCGCTGACCTCGGGATGCAATTTCTCCAGCCGTTTCACCGTATCGACGATGGAATCCAGAACACTACGCCAACCCTCTTTGGGCGTGGGAATGGTAGTGGGATTCACAAACTCTTCCTGCTGCAACACACCGCACGCGATCTTGGTCGCGCCGATGTCCACGCCAATCGTGGCCCTCATTACGTCTCCTTCAAACCATTGCTTTCCAGGAAGGCCGCGGCCCAGTGCCGCGACGAACCAAGACACAACCAAGACACAACCATGGCAAAACCAGGGGCGCCGTCTATCATTCAGTCGCGGTTCCCTATGCCACGTGCATCAAAAATGCATTTTTTTGTTGCTCCTCGCACCTACCAGGGTTCGAGGGATCCCGTGGCGGCTTAGGTGCGCCACGCAGAAGCGCTTGTAACTTCGCTCTTCCGTTCCGGAGCAACAAGGACCGAAAAGAAACCACGTCTCGCATAGGACGGACGACTAGCCCCGGGCACGCTACGCACCGCTTCAACAAGCGCTGAGTCCGCCGCCTACGCAAGGAATGCCTTCGTATAATTCAGTAAGTGAAGTATAGTCGCCTTTCCTCGGGAAGTCATGTAAAGATTGGGGAAGAGTTGCACTGAAAGTGTCCAGATCAGGAGAGCGAATGCGCTTTGCCTTTGGCGGCATCCATATTGAATGCAGCACATACAGCCGGATCCGGAGCCGAGCCGAGGACTTTACGGTACTTTCCGGCAAGGCCTTGTCCGCTACACCCCAGTTTTCCTTTCTGGGCTCTTATCCCCATCCCTTTTTGCCCACTTTTTATGCCAGCGCGGTCCCTGGAGGTCCGGTCGAGCGGGCCACCTACGATGCCTTTAAGGGCGAGTTTATACACTCGCTTGAGGAATTAGGCCCACTCGATGGACTCTATCTGCCGATGCATGGCGCGCTGTATGTCGATGGGATGCAGGATGCGGAGGGCGACTGGATTGCGGCCGCGCGCCAGGCGGTGGGTGCGGATTGCCTGCTGAGCACAAGCTACGACCTGCATGGAAATCTGAGCCGCCGGGTCATCGACAATATCGATATGCTATCGGCTTACCGCACGGCCCCGCATATCGATGTCCAGGAGACCATGCAGCGAGCATGCGCGATGCTGGTGGAGTGTGCCACCAGGCGGATCCGGCCGACCCTGGTCTGGGCGCCGGTTCCCGTGCTCTTGCCGGGAGAAAGAACCAGCACCGAGGACCAACCGGCAAAGGATCTGTATGCCCAATTGGCGCCCAGCAACGCCCAACCCGGCGTACTGGACGCTTCTCTGTTGGTTGGCTACGTGTGGGCCGACGAGCCCAGGGCCACCGCAAGCGTCGTGCTGACAGGAACCGACCGGCCGACCCTGCAGCAGCAAGCCGTGCAGCTTGCCCAGCAGTACTGGGATGCCCGTGAGGATTTCCAGTTTGGGGTGCCCGTGGGCAGCATTGCGGACCTGCTGGACCGGGCAGAAAAGAGCACCACCCAACCCGTGATTTTGGCCGATTCAGGCGATAATCCCACGGGCGGGGGGGTAGGAGACAGAGCCGAAGTTCTGGAGGCGCTCTTGCACCGGAATTTCCAAAATGCCCTGGTGGCCGGAATTGCAGATCTGCCCGCCACCGAGCTTTGCTACCAGCACGGGCCAAGCAGCACGCTGTCGTTGCGCATTGGCGCATCGCTCGATCCCCAGGGGAGCCGGGCGATCGAAGCGGAGGCGGAGGTTCTCTTCCTGCTGCCGGCCCGCGATCCGCGAGAGCGCCAGGCCGTGGTGAGGATGGATGGAGTTACGGTGGTTCTCACCGCCAGGCGCCGCCCCTTCCACAACATCAGCGACTTTACTCTTCTGCAACTGGATATTCCCAGCTTCAAACTACTGGTGGTGAAGTCAGGCTATCTATCGCCGGAACTGGCGCCCCTGGCCAACCCGAATCTCATGGCTCTCTCCGACGGTTCGATTCTTCAGGATCTGGACAGGCTGCCGAAAAACCAGTTCCGGCCACCAACCTTTCCTTTTGACCGTTCGTTTACGTGGCAGCCCTCCACGATTCTCTCGGCCAGATCGCCGCAGGCGATGCAATGAAGCGTCCCTTCCTGGAGGTTTCCGCAGAAGGGGTGGATGGTTTGCTGGTGGCCCAGGACAACGGCGCCGATCGGGTGGAGCTCTGCGCCAGCGTCCTCGAGGGCGGGATCACTCCCAGCCTGGGAATCGTACGTGAGGCTCTGCGCCGGGCGCGGGTGCCGGTCTTCGTGATCGTGCGCCCGCGTGGTGGTGATTTTCTCTACTCCGAAGCGGAGTTTGCAAGCATGCGCCAGGACGTGATCGCGCTCAAGGAGCTCGGCGTGCCCGGGGTGGTGAGCGGATGCCTCACAGCCAACGGCGAGGTGGATCGAGAGCGAACGGCAGACTTGCTGCGGCTGGCGAGGCCGATGAGCTTCACCTTTCACCGGGCCTTCGATATGGCGCGCGACCCGGTGGAGGCGCTGGAGGTTTTGATCGACCTGGGCGTCGACCGGCTGCTGACCAGCGGACAACGGGCTACCGCGATGGAGGGTTTAGCCAACCTGAAGCAATTGGGCGAGCTGGCAAACGGGCGCCTGATCGTTATGCCCTGCGGCGGCCTTCGCGCCGCCAATATTGGCCATGTGTTCCGCGAAACCGGGTTAGGGGAAATGCACTTCGCCGCTCACAAGTCGGAGAAAAGTGGAATGACCTATCGCAATCCCCAAATCGCGATGGGGCTCACTTCGCAAGATCACGAGTATGTAAGAACCGTAACCGACCCCACGACCGTTCAGACCACGGTGGAGGCGGCGCGGAATGAACGGGTCCACTGAGGCCGCGCGCCTCATCTCGTTCCATGCAACATCGGCCGGCAATGCCGGTGTTCAAGTTTAGGGAAAACATGAGGCTCGCCAACGCCACCGGGTCCGACAGCAAATCGTCCTCTGCCGGTACGCGGTGGGTGGCTTTCGCAACCGCGATCGTGGCGTGTGGCATGCTGGCTTGCGGACCTGGCCCTCCCTCGGAAAGCAGGGTAACCATCATGCAGTCGGAGGCGCCGCTGACCATGGATCCTGAGGACCACACGGCCAGCTTCACGACGGACGTTCTGGATCCAATGTATGAAAGCCTGATGCGGTTCGACCAGAACCTTAATGTGGCGCCGAGCCTGGCCACCCGGTGGAGCGTAGACACATCCGGAACCCAGTGGACCCTGGAGTTGCGCAAAGGGGTACGCTTCCACGACGGCGCCGCCTTCGATGCGCAAGCGGTCGTGGAGGCCTTCAACCGGCTCCTCGATCCGGATCGGGGCCTGGCGGCAGCCGGAAGAATACGCGCGATCGTCAAACATGTAACCGCCACGGGGCCATACACGGTGTTTTTCACGCTCGCCAATTCCTATGCGTCCTTTCCACGCGTCCTCGCGGTGACTCCGATTCCGAGCCCGCTGGCGGAGAAGCAGGGTAAGCTTTCGCGTGAGGCGGTAGGCACCGGACCTTACAAGTTTGTGGTGTGGAAGACGGGCGAATACGTCCTGGAAGAACGAAATGAGGACTACTGGGGGCCTCGCCCGGCGATCAAGCAATTGAAATGGATTTGGACCAGCGAGCCGGTGTTGATGAATATGTCGGTTCTGGCGGGCGCAGCCGATATCGTCAATCCTTTGCCGCCTATTTTCGGGGAGGCCCTCTCGCGCAACCGCAAAGTCAAGCTCATTGAAGGCGCGGAAGTGAGAGTGTTTTGGGTGGCGCTCAACACCCAGCGCAAACCTTTGGACGACATCCGGGTACGCCAGGCACTGAATTACGCAACCGACCGCGAAGCCCTGGTGAGGACACAATTACGCGGCTTCGGGACTGCGGCAAATTCCCCTCTGGCCCCGGCCGATTTTGCCTACGATCCACGGACAAAGGGCTATCCCTATGATCTGGAGCGTGCGAAGGCCCTGCTGGCACAAGCAGGGTATGCGCATGGTTTTACGCTTAAGATTGCCGTGCAGGAGCCCGATGCCCAACTGGTGGAAGCCTTGCAAGGAATGTGGGCCAACGTGCATGTGAACCTCGAAATCGAACAGATGGAAAACGGGGTTTTTTCGCAAGCGATCTTCGGCTCGCCCAAGCAAAAGGCGCAGCAGGGTATCGACTGCGTGTATGCTTCGTGGGCCTCGGATGACACGGATCCCGACTACCAATTGGACTCGCTCTATCACAGCAACCAATGGTCTCCGGCGGGCGCGAATCTCGGCTTTTACTCGAACCCGCGCCTCGACGTGCTGCTGGAGAAGGCGGCGGCCGAACTCAATACAGAGAAGCGCAAAGCGCTCTATCGCGAGGCGCAACAAATTATCTCCGACGATGCCCCGCATGTACTGCTCTACTATGCGCGAGACCTCGCCGCGCAACATGCCGGCACAGTTCCCACGCCCGTCCGTTTGCTGCCGGGAGGGCGCGTCGAGTTTCAGCAGGCGGTACCAGCGGGCCCCTAGTGGTGTCCGCCAGAAATAACGTCCTGTATTTCCGGGCTCGAAGCGGCAGATTGGTCGAACCAGGAATACCTCAGGGGCTAAAGCCCATCATTTTTCCGTAATTTACGGCCCGACTAAAGTCGTGCCCTGATACAAAACCGGGTTTTTCCGCAGCCTGTAAAGATCTTGCCTTCGAGACGGATAAATGATCATTTGTGTGGCGGACACCACTAGGACTTTCGATCGGGAATACACACCCCGAGAGCACGCGAGAGCGGTCTCTCAGGAATTCGCCAAGGATCCGCGCGCATGAGAAATTACTGGCTTCGAAAAATTCTTGCCTTGCCGTTGGTCCTGCTAGTGGCGTCGTTCTTCATCTTTTGGGCGGTTAGGCTTTTGCCCGGAGACCCGGCAAGACTGATGGCCGGTATGCAGGCCGACCAAAAAGCGGTCAATGCAGTGCGCAGCCGGCTCGGCCTCGATAAGCCCTTCCCTATTCAATATGAGACCTTCCTGCGCCATGCCTTGCACGGCGATTTGGGAGTTTCTATCCGCTCGCACAAACCGGTGGCCGAGGAGATCGCGGAACGCTTTCCGTATACCCTGGCTTTGGCCACTGTCAGTTATGCCCTGGCGGTCGGCGTGGGCATCACCGCAGGCGTTCTGGCGGCGATCTACAGCGGCCGCAAACTCGACCATCTGGTCATGGTCGCGGCGATCCTGGGGGCGTCCATTGCCAACTTCTGGTTGGCTTTGCTGGCTATGAATCTCTTTGCCGTGCAACTCGCCTGGGTCCCGCTGCTGGGGGCGAACAGCTGGAAAAGCTACATTCTGCCCTCCATTACCTTAGCCCTGCTGCCGGGGGCCGTGATCGCCCGGATGTGCCGCGGCAGCATGCTCGAAATCATTCACCAGGACTACATCCGGACCGCCCGGGCCAAGGGACTCAGCGCCACCAGGGTCTACGTGAACCATGCGCTGAGAAATGCCTTGATCCCGATCGTAACCATCATAGGCATGAATTTTGCCTCCTTGCTGGGAGGCGCCGTCATCACGGAAACAGTATTCAATTGGCCCGGCCTGGGCCGCCTGATGGTCGACGCGGTTCGCTATCGTGATTACGCCACGATCCAGGGGATTACGCTGCTCACGGTCGCGATCGTGATTGCAGTGAATTTCGCCGTGGATGTGTTTATCGGCATGGTTGATCCCAGAATTCGTTTTGACTGAATCCGTTTTGACTGAACTGAGGCGTCGCGTTGACTGAATATGCTCTGCGTTCGAGTCCTTCCCGTTATCGGGCATGGTGGGCCGGCATCCCTGCTCTGTTGCAATACCGGAACCTCGTGCTGGGCGCATCGATCGTCCTGGTCTTGCTCTTCGCCGGTCTGCTGGCCCCGCTGCTTGCACCCTATGATCCTTACGCGCAGAATCTCGCCATTACGTTTCACCCGCCGGGTTTGTCCCATCTCTTCGGCACAGATGAGTACGGGCGCGATATGTTTTCTCGCGTGCTCTACGGAGCGCGTCTGTCACAACTCGAAATCACGGTCAGTGTCAGCATGGCGCTGGCCATCGGGGTGCCGCTGGGTATGATCTCCGGCTACATGGGTGGCCTTACCGATCAAGTGATCTTGTGGTTCATCGACCTGCTCTATGCCTTCCCCGGAATCGTACTGGCAATCCTGATCGTCGCCATTCTTGGCCCGGGCCTATTCGATAGCCTGGTGGCCATCTCCATCTTTGCGATTCCGGTCTACACCCGGCTTGCGCGCAATTTGACGCTCTCGCTCAAACGCATGGAATATGTTGAGGCTGCCCGAGCTCTCGGAGCGGGACCGGGGCGCATTCTCTTCCACCACATTTTGAGAAATGCCGCGGTTCCTATTTTGGTCCAGGCGACCCTGACAGCAGGCGACGTCGTGCTGACGGCATCCGGGCTAAGCTTTCTGGGCCTCGGCGCTCAGCCGCCTCTGGCGGAGTGGGGAGCGATGATGGCCGAGGGCCGCAATTTTCTCGGTGTCGCTACGTATCTCACGTTTTATCCTGGCGCCGCGATCACACTCACGGCCCTGGGCTTAAACCTGCTGGGGGATGGCTTGCGCGACCGCCTCGACCCCCGCTTTCATCCGCGCTGATGTTGATCGACGCTGGCGGAAGGCGAACTGAGAGGAAATAGCGCTCGTCATTTGCGGATCTTGTGACGTGGCTAAACAGGCTGCTGAAAAACGCGTCTTCAGGGTAGGCCGGGGATTTATCCCCGGCCTTGGTACGGGCTGAAGCCCGTACCTGCCCAGGACTAAAGTCCTGACAACCACAAGGATTTGATCCTGGATTTCATCCGGTGCTATTGAGCTCCCGCAGCCGTCGTGTGCCCATCATAGGGAAGATCGGTATGCACGTGCCAGGGGACGCTCTCAATCGAGATTTCAGGATGCCGGCGAAGAAAATCAAAGGAATATGTCGGCGCTCCGGGGTCAAACTTCTTGGTCACGAAGGCGGCTTGCTGGTCAGCTGCCTGCTGCTCCATGCCCATCCGGTGGTAGATGATCGACAAATTGTAGTGCGCGGCAAGGTCGTCGGGATCGATCTGCTGCAGTGCCTCAAACTGTTCTCTGGCCGCAGAGTAATCGTGCTGCCGATAGAGAGCGATGCCGAGATCCCGCCGGGCATCGCGCGATTGCGGGTACTGCTCGACTACCTTTTTCAGGTCGGCGGTCTCGGCGTCGTAGTGGCTCGCCCGCCTTTCCAGCAGCGCCGAATAGTAAAGGGCCCGCGCGCTGTTGGGGCTTAGAGACAATGCCTTTTGTATGCTGGCTCGCGCTGATTCGTACTTCTCCCACTGAACCTGGGTCAAGCCGACGTTAATGTATCCATCCGTATAGTCCGGCCTGAGTTTGACGACCTCTCCAAAGGCCTGCACCGCGTCCGAGTATTGCGCCTGGTCCAGATAAGCGATACCGAGATTGTTCCATCGCATCCATTCGGGATTGTCACTCTTCTCCGGCGGAGCCGGCTGGTTGTCCCCGATGTTCAAGGTCCGGCTGCGCGATGCGATTTCCACTATCGGGTACGCTGGATGATCCTTGCCAAACACATTGTTCAGGTAGCTCTGCCGGAAATGCCTGTAATTCACCCGGGCCGTGACCGTGATCGGACCCTTCACGTCCGCAGGAATCCGAAACTGGTAACGCACCAGAACGGATCGTCCTGCCGGAATTGAATTGTCATACGCAACGGAATGAATCGTCCAGACTTTGTGGTTATCCACGAACCCACCATCGACATCCACCGGCCGGTTGGTAAAACTGTGCGCTCGCTCGTCGAGCGAACCGTCCGGCTTGATGAATCCGCTATGGTAGATCTGCTTGCCATCTCTGTCCTGGGCGCTGAATTCGACCCAGGCCTGGTAGAGATCGCGCACTTCAGGAATCAGTGAGTGTCCAATGTTCTTATTCTGGATGACCACCAGGGTCTGAACGACGTCAGTGGGCTTGAGGCTAAAGGGCACCGATCCTAAGGGCGCGATTGGTTTATCGTCACCAGCCTTCTGCAGTCCCACAATATCGACATTCAGAAAACTTCCGGATTTGAGGAAGTCAATCGTCTTATCTAACTGCTCGTCAAAGCCGTAGTAGAACGGCACCGCGGTATTCCCTGCCGGCCAGCTATGGTTAGCAAATGTGCCCTTTTTGGCCCCGTAGTCAGGAAGCTTGTTGGGCGCACGCATCATGTGACATCCCTGACAGGTAGTGAAGTTCGCAGTGTAGAAGTTCAATGGGTTCCGCTGAGAGAACTTGGAAAGCTGCCATTCGTCATAGGTGGTGAAGGCGCGGATAAATTTGTAGTCGTTCAAGGTGTCCGGCAGATTTGCCTTGTGGCATGCCGCGCAGAACTCAGGCGTCCGGTAAAAGCCCTTCATCACCGCCAGGGAGTGACGGTGCGGCTGCTTCATGATGTCCTCATAGGAAACCTCACCCGGAATCCGATTTCCCTTTTCATCAACCATCACCGACGGAATTCCCATAACAAACCCACCGTTGCCATTGGTCAACTTGAGGCTTTGGATGGAGTGGCATGTTGTGCAGGTGAGTCCATCTTTATCGAAACTGCGATCGACCCGGGAGTTCTGAGTCAGAGCGCCTCCCAACACGGCAATCGGGTTGTGACAGCTATCGCAATGTCGCGAGAATTCGATGCCTTTCGTGCGAATGAGAATATTGACACTGGTGCGGTAGAACGGCGTCCGAAAGGAGTTGGAGTGGAGAGCTTGCCGCCACTGATGATAGGCCTCCTGATGACAATGAGCACAGTATTGAGCATTGGGGAAGGAACCGGGGCGGACAAAATCATCGCCTTCGGCGGACGCATTTCCAGGCGCGGAGAGATTGTCTGTGCCGAACCGATAGTTGTATGAAGAGCGGATCTTATCCGCATATTCCTTGCGAGCAGCATCCTCGTCAGAGCCGGCATGGATAGTGCCCATACAAAAGCACAGGCCGGCAGCCCCCAAAGATGCGACAAGAATGCCTCGCAGGAACGCAGTCATCATATGGCTCACTTGGTAGTGTGTTGAGTCCCATGAGCCGCAGCCGTGTTGTTGCCGGCGATGGCATCGTAGACGCTGCTAACTAAACCTTTGCCTTCTTCGACGACAAAGAAACGATCCTCGCTTGGCAAGTTGACCTGTTCGACGGAGCCGCTCGGCCAGTGAATCTCGACCGCATCGACCTTGGCCGCCCCTGCCAACCCGAAATGCAGGCGCTGATCATTCGAGGATTCATAGCTGCCGCCGCTCATCACGTCTGCCCGCTGCTTAATTCCCCCAGCGGTCAGGTAGACACTGGCGCCGACTGCATCGCGAGGACCCTTGGCGCCAATCAGCACAAGCCCCACCCAATGATTCTTGTCCGGATTTACATTGCGCAGAAGCACAGGGGTGTGGTCGATACAGTTGATGACCACGTCGATCTTGCCATCGTTAAAGAGATCGCCGAAGGCTGCTCCCCGCCCCGGAATGACATCGGCGAGGCCAGTGCCTTCCACCGCCGGAACCACCTCGAATCGCTTGCCCTGGTCGACGTTGTGAAACAACAACGGGCGCTCCGCAAACGTCATGCCCCAATCGTAGGGATGTTTGTCGACTTGCGGGTAGACATGGCCGCTCACCGACATGATGTCTTTCCAGCCATCATTGTCGTAGTCGATAAATTCCGTACCCCAGCTCAGGAAAGGATAGGTTACCTCAGCGATTCCCGTTTGCTCTGTGATCTCGGAGAAGTTGCCGCCTCCCTCATTGCGGAAGAGGGTTTTATAGTCGTCAGAAAATGTCGTAGTGTAGAGGTCGAGACGGCCATTGTTCAGATAATCTCCAACCGCAAGGCCCATGGACGCTGTTTCCCTCGCTTCCTGGTTTAAGGCAAAACCAGAATAGAAGCTCGCATCCTTGAAGGTGCCGTCCCCCTTGTTAATGTAGAGATAGTTGGGCGTCGAATCGTTAGCGACGATCAGGTCCGCCTTACCGTCATTGTTGATATCGACGAAGGTCGAAGAAAACCCATAGTAATGGCGCTTATCACTCACCCCTGCCTTCTCACTCACATCGGTGAAGGTTCCGTCGTGGTTGTTGTGAAACAAATGATCGGGTTCCCCGGGTAGTCCGCGAGGACCGCACATCACCGCTGCTCCACGATACTGGCAGAACGAGTGGGCTGCATCTCCAACTCCCGAAGGGGGTGGATTTTTCATGTCGTAATGGACGTACCCGGGAACAAACAGATCGAGCCATCCGTCACCGTCATAGTCGCCAAAACTGGGACCAGTGGACCAGTTTCCGAGGGTGACTCCCGCTTGTTCGGCAACATCGGTAAACGTCCCGTCATGATTGTTGTGGTAGAGGCGGTTTTTTCCGAAGTTGGTCACATACAGATCGGGCCATCCGTCATTGTCGTAATCGGCCACGGCCACGCCGTAGCCCCAGCGGCCATTGGTCACGCCCGCTTTGGCGGCAACATCGGTAAACGTTCCGTCATGATTGTTGTGGAAGAGAGCCGCGTGCGGTGGTTCCGCCTTACCATCCATCGCCTCATACGTCGACCCGTTGACCAGATAAATGTCCAGCCAGCCATCGTGGTCGTAATCAAGCAGCGCCACGCCCGAGCCTGTGGTTTCGATAATGTAGTTCTTAAGCGGAGTTCCCATGGTGTGACGCCAAGCCGTCAAGCCTGCGTCTTTGGAGACGTCCATGAAGATGATCGGTCCCGTCTTTACAAACCCGCCGGCTGTAATCGGGCGCTTCTCCGAATCGAGAACCGGGGAAAACACGCCACCCGTTGCAGACCCGCTCTCCTGAGATTTTGGGTTGCCGCCATAGATGGGAGCGGTCGTTTGTGTCTGAGCGGCCGCGATCGAAGCCACACCGCAACAAAGCATCGCCAACAAGCCAGCAGCTGCGTTCCACCGCGAGAAAGAGTGCAAAGGCAAAGCCATCGGATTTCGACCACAGCAAAGGGAGTTGAAAGGCACCTGACTATCGTACTTGAGCTGCAGCCTCGTTTGTCCAATAAAACCATTGCGACAAAAACCCCCGATGTTGGAGCACAGGACTTAGAATATCTGGATGGATGTCTGGATGACCGACGACCCGTCCAGGGCCGGTTTCGCCGCGATACTGAGTGAGAGCTTGATTGCGCGCTCCTGAAGCGGCGATGATCGCAGGTTGGATTCTGCTCGCTGGGTTGCCTGTTCTTGCCCAACGATCTACAGCGCTGCAACAGCAGCAGCCCGCGGACAATACGCGGCCAAATATTATTCTGATCTCGGTGGATACGCTGCGATTCGACCGACTGAGCTGTAACGCCCCCAGTGCTCCGCCCACCCCTGGTATCGACAAGCTCTCCCATGGGGGCACCTTGTTTTCGCAGGACACTTCCATGGTCCCGCTGACATTGCCATCCCACGTCTCGATGCTGACTTCCACTTACCCGTTTGTGACTGGAGTCGAAGACAATGGAGACCGCCTGGCGCCTGGGGCAGTCACTCTGGCGGGGACGCTTCGGTCCGAGGGCTACCGGACGGCTGCATTTCTGGGCGGATTTGTGCTGGACCGGCGTTTTGGGTTGGACCAGGGATTCGATACCTACGACAGCCCATCGGCATCGGTCCAGGGCAACAGCACCGATGTGGGAGATATCAAGCGAAAAGGTGAAGCCGTCGCCAATGCGGGCGAAGCGTGGCTCAGCGCGAATTCCAATCGACCTTTTTTCCTTTTTCTCCATATCTACGACCTGCATACACCGTACAACTTATCCAAAACAGAAAAGGCCAGGTACGGCGAAGGCTATGGCGGGGAGTTGGCTTATGTGGACCATGTCATAGGGAATTTTTTGGAATTTCTGGCCTCTCATGATCTGGTCAATAAGTCGCTCATCGTCTTCACCTCCGACCACGGCGAGGGGTTGGGAGACCACGGTGAGAGCACGCACGGTTTCTTTATCTATCAGAGTACCCTCCATGTGCCACTGGTCATCCATTGGCCCGCAGGCAGAGTGCTGATGCCGGCGCGAGTCGACACCCCGGCCAGCCAGTTGGATATCTCACCCACAATTCTCAACGCGGTGCAGCTTCCGGTGCCGCAAGCGATGGAAGGAAAAAGCCTGCTCGCCGCCGGCGTTCCCAGGGACGTTTATAGTGAGAGCGTTTATCCGCAGAAGCATTTTGACACAAGCGCGCTCGCCAGCTTGCGGCACGGGCATTACAAATACATTGAGGCGCCGAAGCCGGAGTTTTACGATCTGACCCAGGACCCCGGGGAGACGGCCAACCTTTATTCGAGTAAAGCCTCTCTGGCCTCTGCGTATCGCGAGAGGCTGAATCAACTGCGCAAGCTTTATCAACCACTTTCTCAGGGAACAGCGGACGCGCTCAATCCCGAAGCGGTTGAGCGTCTGCATGCCCTGGGATACCTTACCGGAAGTCATTCCGCCCGTCCTTCTGCACCCAGCGGGGCCGACCCCAAGGACAGAATCGCCGACTATGAAGAATACGGACGTGCTATTTCACTGGCTTCGCTGGGACGGCTGGACGAAGCGAATTCCTCGCTCAAGGCGATTCTGGAGAGGGACGGCGGCCTGGTCGATGTTCGCCTGGACCTGGGGTTGAACGAGCAGCGGATGGGCAAGGATGCAGAGGCTATCGACCAGTTTCGCGCCGTTCTCGCGGCCGAGCCAACGAGCGCCATCGCCCACCTCGACGCTGGCCTGAGCTATTACAACTTACGTCAATACGAGAAAGCCGATAGAGAATTGAATGCTGCCCTGGCGATCTCGCCGGGTTATACCAAGGCAGAGATATTACTCGCGAGGACTCTGGCACAGAGGGGTGAGTATGATCAGGCCGCTGCGCAGTTCAACCATGTTCTCGAAGAAAATCCCGACAGTCATGATGCCCACGACGGACTCGGCACACTGGCCGCGATGCGGGGCGACTGGAACGAAAGCGAGAAGCAATTAAAGGCGGCCCTCTCCATCGGGCCTGGCGCGGCGGAGACTCACAATACGCTGGGCAATGTCTACTTACGTAAGGGCGAGATGGCCCTGGCCCGCAGCGAATTTGAAGAGGCGATCCTTCTCCAGCCGAACTATGCTGCGGCGCACTACAATCTAGGTGTGGCCCTGGTGGCGCTCAAGGAGCTTGACGGCGCCAGAAACGAGTTTCAAAAAGCCTTGAGCGCCGATCCAAACTATCTTCCGGCACGGGAGGCGTTGGCTCGCATGGACAAAGCGCCATGACTCGTTTCGCCTTTCTGCGCAGCAAGGTCCGATGCTCGCGATGGATGGTCGCGCTGATGTTATTGATGCCGAGCGCTCGCTTGCTGCCCGCGCAGGAATCGATTCAGTCGATCGGCGCCCGGGCCCAGCAGCTGGAGACTGAGGGACGGTGGAACGAGGCGGCCGACGCTTACCGGCAGATCCTCGCGATTGATCCCAAATCCATCGCGGCGCTGAACCGGCTCGGAGCACTTTATGTCCGCCAGAGTCAGTTCACCGAAGGCAAGAAGTTCTATCGCGAAGCTCTTCAGGTAGATCCGCAAAACTTCGGCACCAACCTGAACCTTGGTATCGCCTTGATCAAAGAACAGGATTATCCAAGAGCGGTCGCACCGCTGCAGCAGGCGGTGAAGGCGCAACCTGAGAATCTTCAAGCCAATCAACTGCTGGCCATTTCCTTTATCGGCCAGGACGACTTCGAGCATGCGATCCCGGTGCTCAAGAAGATCAACGGCATGAGCCCGGACAACGCGGGGAACCTTTACCTGCTAAGCCGCGCCTATCTGCAAACAAAACGCTTTGACAAAGCCCTTGTGACTTTTGACGCCCTCGAGCGAGCAGACCCGAATTCGCCCTGGGTTCACCTGCTGAAGGGGCAGGCTTACGACGGCTTGGCGGCGTATGGCAAGTCGATCGATGAGTTTGAGGCTGCACGGCAACAACAACCCAATGATCCCACCGTCCGCTTCTCGCTCGGGTTTATGTATTCGAAGGTGGGCCGCTTTGCCGACGCCGAGGCAGAGCTGACCAAGGCTATTGAACTCGATCCCAATTTCCCCGAAGCTAAGTTCTATCTTGCTCACACCTATCTCAGTGACCAAAAGCCGCAGCAATCTATTCTGCTCCTGCAATCGGTGGTTGCCCAAGATCCAGGGTATGCTCGTGCCATCCGCGACCTGGGCAAGGCTCTCGCCGAGGTCGGCCGCTACCCGGAGGCGGCGCAGGAACTGGAGAAGTCGGTCCGTCTCGATCCGAGTAATGCTGAGGCACACTATCAACTGGCTCGAATCTACCGGCAACTCAACCAGCCGATCAAGTCTGAGCAGGAATTTGAAAGTACGCAGAATTTGCTGGCGGAAAAACGGAGCAAAGAAGAAAGCGTAATGTCAGCCGCGGGCGCCAGGGGCGATGCCACCCAACAGTTAGGGCTCTCTCCGCAGCGAGATACAGCGCCCGCTGCGGATGGACCGCATTGAGCCTTCGCCCGATGAAAATAATTGCCGCAGCGTTGGTGACGAGTCTTGCAGCCGCGGCGAGTCTCTCTTACGCCCAGACGGTGACCGGCTCCTCACCTTTACCGGATGTGTACCTGGTGACGATCGATACATTGCGCGCCGATCACATTCACTGTTACGGGGACGAGCGAATTCAAACGCCCGCATTGGATTCCCTGGCGCGCGACGGCATTCGCTTCGCGTGGGCCTTTACACCCAGTCCGATCACGAACACTGCGCACACCAGCATTCTGACGGGGCTGCTGCCCAGCGCACACGGCGTCACCGATTTCGGTATCCCGTTGGCGAAGTCGTATCCCACCTGGGCCGAGTTGCTCAAGCAACATGGATATCAAACCGCGGCCTTTATCGGGTCGGTCGTTCTTGACTCACGCACGCTCGCTCCCGGGCTGGATCGGGGCTTTGATTATTACGACAATTTTCCTTCAGGCTCGAGCGAAGGCAAGCATTGGGGATACGTCGAGCGTCGCGGCGCCGATGTCGTGCATCGCGCCGAAACGTGGATGGACCAGCAAACCGCGCGCCAAACGAGCCGGCGAGCCGGCCATGGAACGGAGAGGCCGCGCTTTATCTGGGTGCACCTCTACGATCCGCACGACCCATACGAGCCGCCGCCGCCCTACTCGCAAATCTACAAAGACCGTCTGTACGACGGCGAGATCGCCTACGCGGACGCCGCGCTCATGAATCTGCTCGATTATCTCAAGCGTGAAAACCGGTATCAAAACGCATTGATTATCGTGGTGGGTGATCATGGGGAAGGACTCGGAGAACACGGCGAGCAAACCCATGGCATCTTCCTCTACGATGCGACGACGCATGTGCCTCTCATCGTTAAACTGCCTCTGGGAACCACCCTGGAGCCTGCCGGCGCGCCGCAAGCGAAGCTGGTTCAGTCACAGGTACAAACTACCGACATCCTTCCCACGGTTCTGGACACGCTCAAGATTACTCCGACGCCTGCGCTGGCCAATCGCTCTCTCCGTCCTTACTTGACCGCGACGCGGGAAATCGATCGGGTGGTCTTCGGGGAGACAGATTATCCGTTGCGTTTTGGATGGGCGCCGTTACGCGCCGTCCGTGGCGACGGCTTCAAGTTCATCGAAGCACCCCGGCCGGAATTTTATGACCTGGGCAAGGACCCGGCGGAACTTAACAACGAATATGAGCCCTGGAACCCAAGGGTGCAGAAACTTCGAACGGAAATCGCTTCGTCTGCGATGCGGCCTCCACGGGTCTCGAAAGCAACGGGGGCGCCAAGCGGCACCACGCTCAACGAACTTCGCGCCCTGGGCTACCTGGGTCCGGGGGATGCGCAAACCTCGACCAACGTTCCTGAGTTGTCGTCGCTGCCCGATCCCAAAGACAAAATTGAACAGCAGAACCTGCTCCACTCCGCAATGATGCTGGTGGACCAAGGCCGCTCCTCGGACGCGCGGTTATCGTTGGAGAAACTGCTGGAGCTCGATCCCGACTCGTTCCCCGCATTGCGACAACTGGGAGAGCTGGAATTTCATGCGGGAGAGTATCGTAAGGCGGCCAATGATTTTGATCGTCTGAGAAAGGGGCATCCGGACGACGCGGCGGCCGCGCTTTACGAGGGGAGGGCGCTCGATAAGCTAGGGGATGCGGAGGGAGCGCGGCGCGTGCTGGAGGCTGCGGTGACAGGATCGCCTGGGCAGCTCGACGCCCGTATTTTGCTCGCCGACATCGACTTGAAGACAGGCGACCGGGCAGCCGCACAAGATCAATTCGAGGCGGTTCTCCTTCTGGCCCCTTCCAACCGCGATGCACTGCTCGGGTTGGCTAAAGAACAACTGAAGGACGGCCGATTCGCCGCTGTCGTTGCGCTGCTGGAACCTCATGTCAGGAATGCAGACAGGGATGCAGCAGTCAGCGTCGATCTACTGCAGTTACTGATGCAGGCTTATGCCAACCTGGGTCGCGCCGCCGATGCAATGAAAATCCGCCAACAACTCGAGACCCTACAGCACCATCACGGGTAGGCTATTTCGCAGCGACCGTGTCTCCCGAGCTGACAAAGATCTGGCGGAGAACATGCCCGTGCATCTGCGCCGGCTCTGCGATTCCATACAAAGAAAGAATGGTAGGCGCAATGTCGTACACACTTGCTTCCAGTCCCAGGAGCCGCAAATCATGCTTGATATTCGGTCCCATGGCGAAAAACGTTCCCGGAACTTCATCTCCATCCGCAAAATCGTGCTTGGCGATAACGGGAGTCGTCTTTTCGTGGTCCATGTGCATGTGCGGATCTTGTTCAAACTCGCGCAACGGCTTAATGCCATGATCCGACACGATGAAGAGATAGGTGTTCTTGTCGATGTGCTTCAGCACTTCTCCTAGAACCTTGTCGAAGGCGACATACTGGTCAGGAAAAGCGTTTTGACGAACCGCATTGATCTTCGGGTTATAGCCTACGTTGAACGGAGCAATCGGGTAGAGCCAATGGCCGGTGCGGTCTTCGCACGACTGGCCTAACCAGGTGAACTCCTTGGGATGGTTCTGTAAAAGGTAGTCGAAGAGCTTCGTCTGCTGCGCGCGGATCAAGTCCACTTTTTTCAGCCAGGCGTCGATGACTTGCGTTTCATGGCCCTTCAACTCCTCCGCCCCAGGCATGCGTTCGCAATCGACATAGTAGTCGCCCACATTCTTGATCAATTCAGGCTTGAGCGACGTGGGATAGACCGCACTGCCGCCTTCCACCTCAGAGAGCTTCGGAGCACACAACACCCCGTCCTCGCAATTCTTTCCCCGGGTGAGCATCCCGCTGACCATATAGCCATTCACCGGCATCACGGGAAAGGTCGCCGGTACATTCGCCATCCCCACCGTGATGTGATTTTTGGAAAGTATCGACCAGATGGGCTCCTCTCTCAGCATGTTGGTGTTGGCGGTGACCCCGCCGACAAGGAATCCGGTGATACCGTGCTCTTCCGGGCTCGTGCTGGTGAAAAGCGTGCTGTAAACCCGGGGGCAATTGGGAGCCGAAACCGTGCGCAGCTTTCCGTAGGCCCCGCGCTTGATCACGCTGGAGAGATTGGGCATCCGCCCCGCAAGAATGAGCGGTCGAAGCACATCCATCTCCATACCGTTGACGCCGATCACCACCACGTGCGGTTTGGGCTTGGCGCCGGTTTGCGCAAACAGAAGAGATGTACTGAGGAGCAACGATACTGCGAGAGTTCTCGAGACTTTAGCCATGGGAAAAACTCCGGGATGCGGGGCCTTGTTTAGTAGTACCTGGGCGACTGCCGTTGGTTGCAATTTCGATTGAGCCCTCAGATGGAAGAAGCGCCCGGCTATTGCCGAGCGCATCTTCCATCTGAGGGCTGCGAGACTCAGAAAAGGATCTTCACGGCAAACTGGATTTGGCGTCCGTCGGCAGCGCTGGTGATCCTTCCCACCGTGGTGGGGTTGGCTATGCTATTGCTAGGAGGGGAAAAGAAGGGATGGTTGAAGACGTTGAAGAATTCTGACCGGAATTCCACGTCAGCCTTGCTCTCTATCTTGAAGTGACGCAGGAAGGCCAAATCGGAATTCACCTGGCCTGGCGCATCGAGGATATTGCGCCTCGAATTGCCGAAGGCCGGGGCGCCCGTCGATCCGGCGACCGTAAAGCAGCTTTGATTGAAGTAGTTGGTGAGGCTCTTCTGGCCTACGCCGTTGCAAATGCGGTTGGGCCGGGGAGAGTCCGAGTTGGTGTTGGAGAAATCCGGGCCAAGGACGACGAACGGATAACCTGTCTGAAAGGAGTTAATATTCGATATCTCCCACCCGCCGACAACTTGATTCAGGATGCCTCCCTGGTTAAGGAATTGTTTCCCTTCGCCAAATGGCAGGTCGTAGACCTCGCTGACCACGATCCTATGCCGAGCATCGGTATAAGAGCGTGATCTCTCGAATGCCAGATTATTGTCGTCCTGGGCCAGGTTACTGCCATTGGCCCCGGCGCCAAAGCCTTCATCGCCTTCGGAGTTATCGATCGATTTGGCCCAGGTATACGCGGTGAGAAAGCTGAGCCCGTAGCTAAGCCGCTTGGTCAGCTTGAATTGCAGAGAGTGATAGGCGGAGGCCCCATCGGAGGTCGTAAACAGCGAGGTCCCCAGATCTACGTACGGACGGCGCGACTGCAGAGGGGTTGTTCCCGGCTCGGCCTGGTTGCCGGCGAGGTGCAGGTTACCCAACTTTGTACCCTTGGTTCCGATATAGGAGAGGTCGAGCGCCCAGTCTTTAGCAAACTGGCTTTGAATCCCCAGGTTCCACTGCTGGAAATAGGGCGCAAGATAGTGAGGTTCCACATACAGAGAGATGAACTGGTCGGTCAGCTTGGGGACACCCCCCGCACCGGCAAACAGGGTTTCGCTGTTCGCGATGGGAGCCTCTCCCTGAGTGGTAGTAAACGTCTGCGAGGGAGAAAACACCGGGTTGTTATCGACGAAATGCTGATTGTTGAAGTTCGGCAAATCGAAGAACAGGCCGTAGCCTGCGCGTACCAACAGGGCGTCTGACGAGGTAGGACGGAAAACAAAACCGATGCGTGGCGCGAAATCGTGGTGTTCGGGAACGATCAGGGTCTGCCGTGTACGGCCCGTGAACCCTAGTTGAGACCTTCGCGCGGAGCTCGCAATCAAACAGCGCCCGTCGGTCGTGGTCAGGTAAGAGTAAGCGGGATTCGTGCAAAAGGAATCGTTGAGCGTGTCGTCCGCCGCCGTTACCAGCGTAGCGTTGCCTGGACCGCTGAACTTGGGTCCGGTGGGCACAAGAGTCACGTAGTTGTTATGCTTGTCGATCGCGGGCCGACGGTACTCCCAGCGAATACCCGCATTGATCGAGAAATTCTGACTCCACTTGATGTTGTCTTGTGCGAACAAGCTGATAAAGTCGCCACCAACCTGGTTGGTGTTGGCAAATTGGATGGTGCGGTTCCCGCCGTGTGGACGGCCGAGCAGGAAGTCGGCAAAGTCGGAGGCGGCGGAGACACCGCCGTTTAACTCGCCTGCCAGCGCGGCGTACTGTCCGTTGTAATCCAACTCACCGTGTGGGGAAAACGCAGCTTCCTCACCAAACACCTGCCAAGGCTGAATGTCGGCTCCCCACACGAAGGTGTGCTTCCCTTTTGTGAGGGTGACAGTGTCTTGATATTTCTCCACCTGATCCGGGCTGACCACCGGCCGGTAGTTGGAGTCGCCGATGTCACCGAAATTGCTGAAACCGAATATCGGAAAGCCTTCGAGCTGTGGCGACAGGGCTGCCAGGTTCTGGACTCCGAAGCCTTCCTGAAAGCCGGAGGGCCGAGGGCACGAGGCGCAATTGTTGATGTCGGTATCGCGCTGGAAGCCGAACAGCGCCTCGTTGAGAATATGGGCGCCGAAGGTGTGGGTCCAGCCCAGCGCCAGGTTCTGTCCACGGAAATACAGCTTGTCGCCAAAGCTGGGCAGTGAACTGTACCCGCTGTTCGGCGAAAAGATGCTCGCCTGGCCAAGAATATACCGGCCAAAAATCTGGTCTTTCTCGCTCTTGTCGTAATCAATTCGGGCGTCGATCTGGGTATCGTAGCGGGTCCCCGGCTCACGGTTGATGTAGTTATCGCCCGAGGAGGACGTCAGGTTGGGCAACGGGAAGGCATTGAGAGCAAGCACCTTCGCTGCCACGCTGTCGATGGTCGCGATTTGGTTGTGGGGGATAGGCGTCCCGATGAGTACGTTCTGACCGGCGTTCTTGCCGGTCGGACACGTGGTTACCGATTCCGTGGACGGGTCGAAAAGCTGGCCGCTATCGTAGTTATACCCGGCGGGACCGCCGACGCCGCACAGGTTGGCAGGGGTGCCGGTCAGCAGACCGCTGAGATCGCCCGTGCGTTGCGCGGCTGTAGGCACAAGCGCGAGGGAAGTCACCCCTGCCACCTGCCGCAAGCCTTCATAGTTGCCAAAAAAGAAGATTTTCTTCGACTTCCAGACCGGGCCGCCGAGCGAGCCGCCGTACTGGTTTCGACGAAGCTCCGGCTTGACCGAATTGAAGTAGTTCGAGGCATCGAGCACGTCGTTGCGCAGAAACTCGTAGGCCGATCCGTGGAACTCGTTGGTACCCGACTTGGTGATGAGGTTGATGGTCGAGCCGGCCGTCTTGCCGAAGGCCGCGTCGTAAACGTTGGTCTGAATCTTGAATTCCTGCACCGCATCGGGGGAGGGCTGAACGGCAAATCCGCCGAAGGTCAGGTTCCTCGAATCGACCCCGTCGATGAGAGTGTTGTTGCTGGAGGAACGAGCCCCGTTGGCGGCGTAGGTGGCTTCACTAAAAGGGGATCCAAAGTTCGAATTTGCAAACCCGCCGGCGTCGGGGACTGTGCCAGGCACCAGAATCGCGAGGGCGCCGAAGCGGCGAACGTTCAGCGGAAGGTCGACCACCTCACGCTGCCCGATCACTGTGCCAACGCTGGCGCTGCTGGTGTCGACCAGTGGCGCTGCCCCGGTTACTTCCACCTTGGTGTCGACCGAGCCCACTTCCAGACGAACGTCTTCGCGCGCTTTCTGATTCACCAGCAGGGTGATACCGGTAAGGACCTCGGTCTTGAAGCCGGATGATTCCACGGATATCGTGTATCCGGCTGGGGCAAGGCTGGGAAAGTTGTAGTTTCCGGAAGCATCACTGGTGGTGTTGGTAACAACACCCGTACCAACGTCGGTCACCGTGACCTTAGCCCCGGGGATCGCCGCCCCAGCCGCATCGGTCACCGCTCCATAGAGGTTCGCGGCGGTTTGCGCTCTACCAGGAAGCGTCGCCATAGCGAAAATCAAGAGGGTTAACAGGAAGGACGATAAGCGAGGATGAAGGAATACTCGTACTTTGATCTTAGTCACCGGCCACCCCTTGTTTAGGTGTTGCATATCTACTAAATTCACGTCGCGCGAAGGCGGACCATCGCGGGCAGTTTCATCCGTGCATGCACGGATGCGGTCCATGGCATCCTGGGGAAGAATCTAATCTAAAAAGGGCCGAAAAACTTAGTACACGGAGTGAAGTAAACTGATCTTATGTGACTGCTGAAAATTCAGTCAATTACAAAATTAAAAAAACAAGAATTTCTTTTGGACGATCGGGCGCGCCTGTTTCACTGCTACCCAAAATGGAAGAAGATTCGGGGCAGAATCGATTCAGCGGCAGGGCTCCGGATCCTCCTGGAGAGGGGACCTAAGCGGTTTTGGGACGGAGCGGAATGCCACCGCGCGAAAACGAGCGCTACGGGAGATGCGGCGCCTTGTGGTTCGAGCGTGGTTTCGCTACGAGAAAGCCCGATGCCGTCTGAACCTCTTCCCTTTATTCCACCTGCCGTACGATCGCGTCGCCAGGTTAAGCAGCTCGAACGGGTCGTCCAGACGACCTTGAACGCCGTTTACGCTTGCGTCTGCGATTTCTTCATGCGGTCGCATCATCACTCCCCGGCTGTTGCCCTCGCCGGCGCGAACAAAGTATTTGCTTGTGCTGCTGTCAGGGTGCGAGTATCTCAGAACCTATGATGGATCGTCGCAGATTCGTACAGACCGCCGCCGCATTGACCGTTATGTCTACTGTGCCCGCCGATGCCGGCACTCGTTTACCCATCAGGATGGCGGTTGAGTACAACATGCTGCCCACGAAACTATCGATCCTGGAGCGGTTTCAGCTGTCGAAGGATTGCGGGTTTGAACGGATCGAGTGCCCCACCACTCGCGACCCGGGGGATGCGGACAGGATGAAGGCGGCGGCAGAGAAGACCGGCCTGCCGATCCATTCGGTCATGAATATGGACCATTGGGAGTATCCTTTCTCTTCCCCCGATCCGGCAGTCGTAGAACGGAGCCTGGAGGGCGCGCGTGTCTCCATCCACAATGCGCATTTGTGGGGAGCGACGACGGTGCTTCTGGTGCCTGCCGTGGTGAACGCCCAAACAACCTATAAAGAAGCGTACGAGCGGTCGCAGGTGGCCATTCGGAAGCTGATTCCCTTGGCGGACGAGTTGAACGTGACGCTGGCGCTGGAGGAAGTGTGGAACAAGTTCCTGCTGAGCCCGCTGGAGTTTGCCCATTATATCGACGAGTACCATTCGCCGCGGATACGCGCTTACTTTGATGTGGGCAACGTGGTGCTGTACGGCTACCCGCAGGACTGGATTCGGGTACTCGGAAAGCGCATCGCCAAATTGCATATCAAGGACTTCTCCTTCCGGCACCAGCCGGGCACAGACAACTCCCTAGCGTCCTGGGTGGCCCCGGGCGAGGGCGACATCGATTGGAAAGCCGTGTATGCGGCGCTTCGCGATGTCGGCTACGAAGGTACGGCGACCCTGGAACTGGACCCGGGGGACGGAGCCTACCTGAAGGAGATGCGGCGCCGGTTTGGGCTGATACTCGCAGGGGATCTGCCAAAGAAGGCTTAACGGCCTCTGCTCGGCTCGATCCGAGGCGTCGATGATCTATAGTCACTGGATGAGATTGAAATCTACCTGGGTCTTGCTGCTATTGGCGGGCTTCGCGCCCCTGTTTGCCGTTGGACAAGCGCCCGGCTCCTTTGCCATCGGACAGGTGCCCGGTTCGCAGTTGCCCGATGGGCCCAACCGGGAGACGGTGCAACGCATCTGCTCGGGATGCCATGCGGTGCAGATATTTTTGGGCCGGGGGATGACACGCGAACAATGGGGCGGCGTTGTCTCGAACATGATTGGCCGCGGAGCCAAGGTATCGGACGAAGAGTTCGACCAGATTGTGGAGTACCTGGGCAAGACTTTACCGCCTGGGAAGCAGCCCGGTGCAAGCCCCGCAGCCGCCAAGGCCGCCGCTCCGCCACGCCCTAAGAACCTGATCGACCAGGCAGGCGCCGATGACAAGCAGGTCGTCGACGAAGATGCGGCGACACGCGGCAAGACCGTGTATATCGCGCAATGCATCACCTGCCACGGAACACGGGCGCGCGGTGGCGACCGCGGCGCCGACCTGGTGCGTTCGGTGGTGGTTCTTCATGACCGCTACGGAAGTACCATCGGGCCATATATTGCCCAGGGTCATCCGGCCGGAAACCCTGTCACGCTGACCCAGGATCAGATTGTGGATTTGTCGCACTTCCTGCATCAACAGGTGGGCGACACCTTGCGCACCGGACCCTATAACAGCGTACTGAACATCCTGGTGGGCGATGCCAAGGAGGGCAAGACCTTCTTCGACGGAGCGGGAGGCTGCAGCCATTGCCACGCAACCACGGGAGACCTGGCGCATATCGCCGGCAAATACGATCCCCCCGGTTTGCAACTGAAGGTGGTGTTTCCGCAGGATCGTGTGGTCGCCCGCACGGGACCGACAAGCCCGCGCAAACCGCTTACCGTTACCGTCACCACAGCGTCCGGCGAAACCGTGACCGGGGTGCCGACGGAGCTTGACGATTTCGACGTTTCGCTGCGCGACGCGGCCGGCCGGTATCACAGCTTCGCACGCGGGCCCGGCGTCCAAGTGGAACAGCACGATCCTTATGCTGCACACGTGGCGCTTCTCGACCAATACACCGACAAAGAGATACACGACGTGGTGGCCTATCTGGAGACCCTGCAATGAAATTTCTGGAGCAGTTTCGCAATTACTGTGGCCTGATAAAGATCGCAAGGTGTGGTTTTCCTTGGGAGAAAACCACGAAAATGCCTACTGCTTCGCCTTACACCCATTTTGGAACTGCTCTGGCGACGATTGTTCTGGCTCTGCTTGCACTGGCGCCCGCCTACAGCCTGGGTCTTGAGCCCCCTTCAAAAACAGGGCCCGACGCGGTTTCGACCGCGGATCCGGACGGAGGACTGGACCCCGCGGTGTTAACTCATCCCCCGGTGGACACGTGGCCGACCTACAACGGCGATTACTCCGGCCGGCGTTTTAGCGCCCTGACGAAGATCAACGACCAGAACGTAAAGTCGCTGAGCCTGGCGTGGATGTATCAGCTGCCGAGAACCAGCGCCGCCCCGGGCGGGCGGCTCGCGGGCACGCCGGTACTGTGGAACGGGGTGATGTACATCACTTCGCCGGACAAGGTATGGGCCCTGGACGCACGGACAGGGCATGAGTTGTGGGCATACACCTGGACCTCCAAAGGGGGCATTCACCTGGGCAACCGCGGGGTTGCCATTTCCGGAAAGTCGTTGTATTTCGAAACACCCGACTGCAATCTGGTTGCGCTGAATGTGGCCGACGGCAAGAAGCTCTGGAATCAATCCATCTGCGATCTGGATCAGCTGTATTACGCCTCCGTGGCGCCGGTGGTGATCAAGAATCACGTCATTACCGGGGTCAGCGGGGACGATCTGGACCGGCCTGGTTTCCTCGAGGCGCACGATCCTGAGACTGGCGCGCTGCAGTGGCGTTGGTCGGTGGTGCCCAAGCCGGGAGAGCCCGGGTCGGAAACGTGGCCGAACGCAGAGGCGATGGCGCATGGAGGCGGCATGACGTGGATCTCGCCCACCTACGATCCGGATTTGAACCTGCTGTATGTTGGCACGGGAAACCCACAGCCGGTCATGGCGGCCAAAACGCGAGCGGGCGCGGACCTGTTCACGGAATCGATTGTGGCCTTGAATCCGGATAGCGGCAAGCTGGTGTGGTATTTTCAGCCTTCTCCGCACGATACGCATGACTGGGATGCGGTGGAAACGCCGGTGCTGTTTGACGGTGAGATGGATGGGAAACCACGCAAACTGTTGGCGCAAGCCAGCCGCAATGGCTGGTTCTTTGTGCTCGATCGTGAAACGGGAAAGAACTTTGTCAGCCAGCCTTTTATAAAAACAAATTGGACCAAGGGCCTGAATGCAAAAGGGGAACCGATTCCCGATCCCGCGAAGGAGCCGCAGATTGCGGGCACGCTGGTTTCGCCGAATGCGAATGGAGGAGTGAATTGGCCTCCGCCAACATACAGCCCGGCCACCGGCCTGTTTTATGTCAACGCCACGCGTTCGTTCGCCATTTACTACATTTTTGACGATAGCGCCAAGCCGGAAGGCTGGGGCGGTCATGATCTGGGCGACTGGGATGAATCGATGCTGGAGGCGCTCGACTACCGCACCGGCAAGATCAAGTGGAGCCACAAGTGGGAGAGGTCGGGAATCGAGGGCGGGCTGCTAAGCACCGCCGGCAACCTGGTCTTTGCCGGCGACTCGAACAACAACCTGGTAGCGCTGAATGCGACTACCGGCGAGCCGCTGTGGCATGCCGGCCTCGCCAGTCCTCTATCGAATGGCGCGATCACTTACGAGTTGGACGGGCGCCAATATTTAGTGGTGGGCGCCGGCGACAAGCTATTTACGTTTGTTATGAACTAACCGATGCGCGCGGATCAGTCCATCGTCGAATCTTTGCAACGGGAATGTAGACCTAGAACAGAATCTTGTTTTTCAAGTTGTCGGTGACGGCAACGCCGGCTGGGATCTTGGTTCCGCCGGCGTAAAGATGACGCAGTTTCGGTAAGCTCTCCACCACCTTCAAGCAGGCCGGAGTGACCGCGGTGCCATAAAGATCGAGCGACTCCAAACGATCAAGACCGCCGAGCGCCAAGACCGTAGCGTCAGTGATCTTGGTGTTCGTAAAGCGCAACACACGCGCACTTTTCATCGCTGCCAACAGAGGCGCGGAGCGGTCTGTGATGGCGGTGCCGGAAAGATCGGCGATGACAATCTGCTCACTCAAAGGTTTGATCGCGGCCAAATCATCATCGCCGAACCTGGCGCCCAGAGCGGAAGCATCCACCACAAGGTTGGCGGAACTGCGTGACTCGTAATCCAACAGATCTGGAAAGCGCTGTCTCAGTTGCGCGACCTCTGCCGCGAGGGGGGCGCGCGACTGCGCGACCGCAGCCGGATCGATCTCCGGGAACGTCACCTCGGCAACAACCGGCACCTCGTTCGTGGGCGCACCCTTGATCCCGTTGGCCGCCAGCGTGGAGGAAGCTCCTGCGGCAATCCAAAGTTCCAGCAGCTTGACCTCATTTGCTGCCAACGGACGCTTGCCCTGCGGAGGCATGGCGTCATCGTCAGAAGACGAGAGCGTGACGCGACGAAAAAGCTCGCTGCCGTGCGCGTTGCCGGCTTTGATCACGGGGCCGTGCTTCCCTCCCCGGATCAGCGCTTCATAAGTGTCCAGCCGCAGGCGGCCTTTTTGCTTATCTGGTCCGTGACACGAGTAACAGTGCGCCACAAAAATGGGCTCCACGTAGGCTCCGTAGAAAAATGCCGGGTTCGATCGGGGTAGCGTTTCGGGGTCAGACGAAAGTCCAATTAATTTTCGCAGCAGTCGCGGCATGTGTTCCGTCAGGTGATTTTCACCTTGCGAGAGTTGTCCGCCGCGATACCCCGTCCAGGACACGAGGCCGACGGTAACCACCAACGCCAAGGCGTAGACGAAATCCAGACGCGGCAAGTATCCGCGCAAAACCCAGCACAACCAACAAGCAGCGGCAACCGATACACCGCCCCACATGTGCTGGGTAACCAGCCGTCCCGAATATCCGCCGTTCCGCGCCAGACACCAACCCAGGGTGGCGGCCGCCAGGCTGCTCAACATGGCCAGCGCTAACAGGAAATCGACCGAGGAACGCAGGTAGAGGAAGCGGGGCTTTCTTCCTACCCACTCCAGAACGGGCACGAGAAGGATGAGTGCAATTGGGAAATGCACGGTCAGCAGATGAAAGCGACCGATGAATTGCGCCCAGGCAGCGCCTTCGAGTCCGTCGGGAGGAAACAAAGCCAACAGCGCGAAAAGCAGCAGGATGGACGCAAGCGTGAGCGCGGCGAAGCGCAGCCGCAAGGGCGCCTGGCGAACCGAAAATGTCATGCAGCCATATGGCCTCGACGACAGATCACGCCAGAACCTCTGCCACCACGCGCGCCTGCTTCACGCTCGTGAGCTTCTGCTCCAGTCCCTGGAAGGAATAAGTGAGCTTGCGATGATCGAAGCCCAGGGTGTACAGCATGGTCGCGTGCAGGTCGCGCACCTCCACCGGGTCCTTCACGATCTCGTAGCCCATGGCGTCCGTCTCGCCGTACGTCATGCCTGGTTTGATGCCGGCCCCGGCCATCCAGATGGTGAACGCACCCGGATTGTGGTCTCTGCCGACAAACTCCATCACCTGTCCGTTGCGGTTTTCGCGCATCGAGGTGCGTCCGAATTCCCCGCCCCAGACAACCAGCGTGTCCTCGAGCATGCCACGTTCTTTGAGGTCGGTAAGCAGCGCCGCAATCGGCTGATCCGTTTCGCGGCAGCGCTCGGCGAAGCCGATGTTCAGCGAATCTTTAGCCGAGGTCCCATGATCATCCCATCCCCAGTGGTAGAGCTGAATGAAGCGCACACCACGCTCGGCCAGGCGGCGCGCCACCAGGCAATTATTGGCAAAACTCGCAGCGCCTGGATTCGCGCTGTAAGCGGCAAGCACGGACGCCGGCTCCTTATGAATATCCATGGCGTCGGTGGCGTCCATCTGCATGCGGAAGGCCATCTCGTATTGCGCGATGCGGGTAACGGTTTCAGGATTGCCGAACTCCGCATAGGTTTGGCGGTTAATTTCGTCCACGGCATCCAGCATGCGGCGACGCAGCGGCCGGCTCACGTCCGGAGGATTTTCCAGGTAGAGCACGGGCTCACCGTGAGAACGGCATTGCACTCCCTGATACACGCTGGGCAAAAATCCCGAGCCCCAAAGTTGTTTGCCGCCATCCGGCTGGTTGCCGCCCGATACCAGCACGATGAAGCCGGGGAGATTCTGGTTCTCCGTGCCCAACCCATAAATCACCCAGGAACCAAACGACGCATAGCCCAGGCGCGCATTGCCGGTCTGTACCAACAACTGCGCGGGCGCGTGGTTGAATTGATCGGTGCGCATCGACTTGATGAGGCAAAGATCGTCTATATGCTTTTCGAGGTGTGGCAACCGGTCTGAAATCCATTGACCGCTCTTTCCGGCCTGGTGGAATGGGTATTGCGCGCCCAGAAGCTTGGGCACACCGCTGATAAAGGCAAACCGCTTCCCCACCAAAAACGACGCGGGACATTGCTGGCCATCGAGCTTGGTCAGATCGGGTTTGTAATCGAAAAGTTCCAATTGGCTAGGGGCCCCGGCCATATGCAAATAGATGATGCGCTTGGCACGGCCGGTAAATTGCGGCGGCAAGACCGAGAGCGGACGCGAAGGATCGCGCGTGAAATCGAGGCGTAGGCTGCCATCGACGCCGCGCTCCGCGGCTTTGGCGGCAGGACCAAATGGCAACCCCAGGCTGCCCAAAAACATCGAGCCCACCCCAGCCGTGAAGCTGCGCAGAAAATGACGACGCGTCTGCGCTTGCAGCAATCGAAAGCGCTCTTCCCGATGCAAGGCATCACTGAGCACAGGCGGCGGACTATTGGTTACACCGGTTTCGGAATCTGACATGACCATCACCTCACGAGCGCGCCATCGAGATTAAACATGACGCTGCCCACAGCCGCAAGCGCATCCACTTCTCCACCGGAAACTCTCTTCCCTAACGATGTCTGAGACAAATTCAAGTTTGCTTTCACCACCGCCGGCCGCGCGGGCATGGCAACAGCCTGTTGATAGAACGTACGCAACACCGACAGTTCGCCTGCGGTAGGATCGCGCGATAAGACGAGGCGCGTTTCGTAAGCAAGCCGGATATCCAGAATAGTGCCGGCACTGGAGACCGCGGCCGTTTTTTCAGCCGTGTCTTTGACTACCCGCCGCGCCAGAGCCTGAGCAGCTTCCTCATACACGGGATCGTTCAGAGTCACCAATGCCTGCAGCGGTGTGTTGGTCGCGATACGCCGCGGAAGACTGGTATCGCGATCGGACGCATCGAAGATAAGCGAGCTTGGGTAGCCGGCAGTGCGTTTGATAAAGGTGTAGATGGCCCGGCGATACCGCTCCGCACCCTTCGCGTCCACCCACTTGGAGTCGTTATAAACCGAATTCCAAATCCCAGCGGGCTGGGGAGGCATGACCGGTGGTCCGCCCATGGTTGTATTCAAGAGGCCGCTGGCCAGCAGGGCCTGGTCGCGCACCATCTCCGCGGTAAGCCGCTGCTGCGGACCACGGGCCAGCAGTCGATTGCGAGGGTCCTTCACCAGCAGGGCCGGCGTTGTAACCGCGCTCTGACGATACGTGGCACTGGTGACTAGTTCGCGCAGCAGTGCCTTGGTGTCCCAATGGAGATCATTTTGATAATGAAGCGCGAGCCAATCCAGCAGTTCCGGGTGGCTGGGCTCCTCACCGACGCTGCCGAAGTTCTCCAGGGTTTCGACCAGGCCGGTTCCAAACAACTCTTCCCAGTAGCGGTTGACCGCGACCCGCGCCGTGAGCGGCTGTCCCGGTGAAAAGAACCACTGTGCCAGCGTGAGCCGGTTGCGCGGCGCGCCGGCCGGAAGCTTGGGGAAAATCGCCGGCACATCCGGCGGAAGATCCGGACCGATCTTGGTTAGAAAATTACCGCGTTCAAATTCAAGCGTAGACCTTCGCTCATAGGGCTCCTGTTCCACCATCACTGGAAGCGAGACAGTGGGAATTTTGGCGAGCTGCTGATCGAGTTCCTGAAGGCGCGCGATGCTCTGCGCACGCGCAGGATCGTGGCTTAAGGATGTCCAGCGCGGATCATCGCTTGCCGCGAGCCGTACGCGCTGAATGAGAGCGGGCTTGGAGTCAATGAGCTTAACCTGCTTCAGGTCGACCTGGACGCGGCTCCCCTCCGCCAACTGCAGCGGTTCGGCGAGGACACCTACTATCCAGCGGGTTCGAAAGAGCTTGGGAAGCGCGGCGAATGCGCTCGAGACCGGCTCCGCCTCTTTTGCCTTTTTCTCAAGGTCACTTCCGGAGAACAATGCGGCTTGCAGGTTCCTCTCCGAGTCCTGAACGAAATAGCGGAGCGCAATCTGGTTCTTTTGGCCGCCCGGCGAAATCACCCAGGCCTGCACTTTGTCCACAATGAAGCCGTTCTCAGGCGTGTGTCGAGCTGTTTCCGCGTTGAGCGGCGGCACCTCGATGCGAATCGCCGTCAGCGAAGACAGGTGGGTGTTCGCTGTGAGCTCATAGAAAGATTGTGGCGGAGTGTCTGCGTTTGCCAGCGCCTCCCCGTCGTGGAGGGTGAACGTGCGCGCCGGCCCTCCCGCGGCCCTGGCATGAGCCAGCCTTACCCTGGTATCGGCGATTGTATCGCGAAGAATTTTTAGCTTCTCTTCTTTTTTGTTGAGCGCGATTTTCTCGTCCTTTTCGAGTTGAGCCAGATCGCGCTCCATTTCCGGAAGCATCCGTTCCAGAGCCGACACCTCGTTCGCCGCAGCGGTCTGGATCAGCAACGGTTTCCATTGCGTCCCGGCTTCCATCTCGCGGTCGGCAGCTTCCATGGGATGCAGCAAGCCGGCGATCTGCTGCTGCAGTTGCGCCGCCTCGGCATAGCGGGCTTTCTCTTTTGGAACCCTGAGTGTGGGCGAGTCATCCATCAGATCGGCATCCCGCTGGGTATTGAAGAAGGCCATGGACTTGTAATAGTCGGTGTGGCGAATAGGGTCGTAGGGATGGGAGTGGCATTGCACACAATTCATGGTGAGGCCGTTCAACACGGACCATGTTGTGGCCACGCGGTCCATCACCGCGACCATGCGAAACTCCTCGTCGTCGGTGCCCCCTTCATCGTTGTTGGGGGTCTGCCGGTGGAAAGAAGTGGCAATCTGGTCTTCAAACGTGGGATTGGGCAGCAGGTCGCCGGCCAGCTGTTTGATCACAAACTGGTCGTAAGGCAGGTTGCGATTGAACGCATCAATCACCCAATCACGGTATGGCCAGACGCCCGGGCGATCGTAGTCCGCTTCGTAGCCTTTGGTATCCGCGTAGCGCGCCAGATCGAGCCACATGGAAGCCCAGCGTTCGCCGAAGTGGGGTGAAGCCAGCAAGCGATCTACTTGTTTTTCGTAGGCGCCGGGAGACGAGTCCGCCAAAAACGCGGCTTCTTCTTCCGGGGTTGGCGGCAGACCGGTAAGGTCGAACGACACCCGCCGCAACAGAGCTGCTTTCTCCGCTTCCGGAGACGGCTCCAGCCCTTCCTTTTGCAGCCGCGCCAGAATAAACCGGTCCATGGGCTGGCGTACCCAATAAGCATGCTGCACCTGGGGCAGGGGGTGCATTGCCGGGGGTACAAAGGCCCAGGAATCCTGCCACTTAGCTCCTTCCTTAATCCATCGACGAAGCAGGTCGATTTGCTGAGGCGGCAGAGGTGGTCCGTGATACGGCATGCGCGCCTCGGGATCGGTGGTAGTCAGCCGCGCCATAAACTCTGAGGCATCGGGATTGCCCGGCACAATGGTCGGCCGTCCCGACTTGCCCGTCCCCAGCGCCTCCTCGCGGAAGATGAACGAAACCCCGTTTTTCTGGCGCACCCCTCCATGACAGGCAACGCAATTCTGGTTCAGGATGGGGCGGATGTCGCGGCTAAACTCCACCGGATTGTGCGGGTTCCTGTGGAAAGAACGGATTGGCCAAACCAAAAGCGCGGCTCCCGCAACTGTACCGAGGGTAGCCATTCTCCAGCCGGAATTTCGAAACGCGGATGATCGGGCCACGGCGTTGCAACCAGTGTAAAGGGAAAACCGGCGGCACGCCCCATTCACTTGTCGGCATCGGGTAACCGGCGCGTGACGATGGTTCGTGCGGATTTTTGTGGGACGGGTATTAGATGGAACCATTGTCTTTCGGAGAGCGTATATCTAGGAACAGCTCGCCCGCACACGCGGGGATATGGGTTGGCGCTGCATTCTGTTCACAAGGGGGAAGTATGAACGCTGACTTTCGGCTCGCCCTGCGCCAACTGCGCAAGTCTCCGGGATTCGCGGTGGCCGCGGTGCTCTCGCTCGCGTTAGCGATTGGGGCCAATGCCATCGTCTTCAGTGTGCTGAATGCCCTGGTGCTGCGCCCGCTCAAAGTGCCAAACCCCGAAAACCTGTACATGCTGGAACGAGCGTTCGAACGGGGAAGCACTCCCTCGCAGGGGTATCCCGACTATCTCGACCTCCGCGATCGAAACCATAGCTTCGAGTCCCTTGTTTCCTATGAGATCAGCGGCGGCGTTGGAATCGACACCGGTAGCGGGAATCCTGCTGTCGTCTGGCCGTATATGGTCAGCGGCAATTACTTCGATTCCCTGGGCGTCCAACCTTATCTTGGCCGGTTCCTCCATAGTTCCGATGAGCACGGCAAGAACAGCGTGCCCTATGTGGTACTGAGCTACGCCTACTGGCACAGCCACTTCAATAGCGATCCAGCCGCGGTGGGGCGCACCGTTCAGATCAACAAGCATCCCTACACAATTGCCGGCGTGGCGCCGGCCAACTTCCGGGGCACTGAGCTTTTCTTCGCGCCTGACCTGTGGGCGCCCCTGGTGGACCTTCCACAGATGGGCGGATGGGACCCAATGGAGAGTCGCGGGGACCATTTCACCTGGATCATCGGCCATTTAAAGCCCGGGGTGACAGCAGCCGCGGCAACAGCGGACCTGAACACGATCGCCGCTTCCCTGGCGAAATCGTATCCGAAAGAGGATGACGGTCTGAAGTTCTCATTGTCGCGGCCGGGACTCGTGGGAGACACGCTGGGCCGTCCCGCGCGTGCCTTTATGGCGGGACTGATGCTCCTGGCAGGATTGATCCTGCTTGCTGCGTGCGCCAACCTTGGCAGCCTCTTTGCCGCGCGTACGGCGGATCGCTCGCGCGAAATTGCGGTGCGCATGGCTTTGGGATCGCCCCGTCCGCTTATCCTCCGCCAGCTTTTTATAGAAGCGATTTTGGTATCTGTAGCAGGCGGAGTTGCCGGCATGTTGGGAGCCGTCGCGATTCTGCGGGTGTTGAGCGTATGGCGGCCCATTCCGGGCATCCCCATCAACGTACCGGTGAATCCGGATGCGAGGACGTACGCCCTTGCGCTGTTGCTCGCGCTGTTGAGCGGCTTTCTTTTCGCTTTGGTTCCGGTTCGTCAAGTGCTGAACGCCGATCCCTGGCAAATCATCCGCTCGGGATCGACAAGTATCGGCAGGCTGGGCCGGTTTACGCTGCGCGACGTGCTGCTGGCGCTGCAAATCTCCATCTGCGCCGTGCTGGTCACCTCCTCGCTGGTGGCGGTGCGGGGGCTGGCGCGCTCGCTGCAAAGTAATTATGGTTTCCAGCCGGAAGGCGCGATGCTGGTCCAATCGGATCTTCACATGGCCGGCATTGACGGCGATCAGCGGCCGCTGATGCAGCAGCGCATGCTGGATGCCGCGGCAGCGATCCCCGGCGTCACTGCTGTCGGCTACGCCGATCGGCTGCCGCTCAGCATAGGCGGCGACGACTCCACGGTTTACAGCGACACCACGACGGATTACCGCCCGACAAATTCTGTTGCAGTGGCGCAGCAGCTCCATATCTCTCCCGGATATTTCCATGCGGCCGGGACGACGCTGCTGGCCGGGCGGAGTCTTACCCTGCACGACGACACCAAAGCTCCCATGGTCGCTGTGGTGAATCGTGAATTTGCCCGTAAAGTACTGGGCTCCGTCGATAAGGCCGTAGGCGGTCACTTCAAACTCGGGGACGGCACACGGGTCGAAGTGGTGGGCGTGGTAGAAGACGGTAAGTATGAAACCCTGACGGAAGATCAGCAGCCGGCCATGTTTTATTCGTTCCTGCAGCGGCCGTCCAACACTGTCCGGCTCGTTGTTCGCTCGGAGCGCGCGCCGCAGGAACTCGCTGCCGCTTTGCAGCGGTCGATGCACAGCCTCGATCCCGGGCTGCCTCTCGAGATCAAGACCTGGAACAGTGAACTCGGTTCTGCTCTTTTTGCCGCCCGTGTGGCGACCGTAGCATTGGGCGTCATGGGCTTGCTGGGCGCGATGCTGGCCATCACCGGCATTTTTGGAATGGCATCGTATGTGGTCACCAAACGCCTGCGTGAATTGGGTATCCGTGTGGCGCTCGGTGCAAATCACGGCAACGTACTCACAGCCGCGTTGGGGCGAGCCTTCCGGTTGCTGGCGATTGGCTCCGTGGCGGGCATGATCCTCGGGGTATTGGCCACCCGTGTGCTTTCCTCCATTGTTTATCAGGCCACGCCGAGAGACCCGATCGTGCTTGGCGGCGTAACCGCGACCATGTTGCTGGTGGGCCTGGTTGCGGCCTGGGTTCCAGCCCGGCATGCTCTCGCCGTCGACCCAATGATCCTGCTGCGCGAAGAATAAAATGCGCAGCGAAACTCTTGTGTCGCGAGCATTTCGCCGCTGTTCGGTAACATCGCCTCGCTGTCGCCCCGGTAGACCGCCGGGAACCACCGGTGGGACGGAAGCTTGGGGCCCAGCGACTAACCTGATGTGCTACCCTCGATGCGCAAGACGTGATAGGTGGAGGTGGCGATTTGCATATCGAGTTGCGTCCGCTTGGTTTGAGCGAAATCCTGGACCGCACCTTCCAGCTTTATCGCGCGCGCTTCACGCTCTTTCTCGGCATCTCTGCCGTAAGCACCATCCTGGAACTGCTATCGAGCGCCTCCCAACTCGGCCTCTCCTCACGGTTGACCCATAGTCACATCGGCCCTGCGCTACAGGTAATCACCACAGTCTTCACAATCGCCGGATGGGCTTTCGGCTTTGCCTGCGCGGCTTTGGCGACAGCGGCCATCAACCGCGCTCTCCTGGCCATCTATGAGGGCAAGCCTGTGGGGATTGCCGATGCCTATAGCGCCGTACGGGGCCGCTGGCTAACCTGCGTTTGGGCAAATATGCTTGCCTTCTTCGTTGCCTGGAGCCCGGCGATCTTAGTCATACTTGCGGCAGTGGTGCCGGTGCTGGTTGCCGGGAGCGCCAAGAATCTGACTCAGGCGAATGCCGTCACCTTCGTCTACGGTCTTGCCGTGATCGCGGCGGTCATTGCCGCGCCGTTCTGTATCTGGCTTACCCTGCGCTATTCCCTGGCGATCCCGGCCTGCATTCAGGAGGGTTTAGGCACGCTAAGCTCTCTCAAACGAAGCGTCCACCTTTCCCGTGACTCGCGTGGCCGTATCTTTCTGCTTCTGCTGGTCGTCGGTACTGCGTGGATGATCCTTCTGACCGCCCTCATGATTCCCAGCTTTGCTCTCCTGGCCAAGAGCAAGGGACACATGACGACCGGCGCAATGATTTATACCCTCGCCGTTTCATTCCTCTGCAGTACCCTGATGAAGCCGCTGTATGGCATCGGTCTTACGCTCTTCTATTACGACGCGCGGATTCGCAAAGAAGGCTACGACGTGGAGTGGTTGCTCGAGCACTCCACCCAGCCGGAAACGTTCGTCCCATCCGAACCGTTTACCGGACCGGATGGGACACCAAGCGGCATGATCGCCGGATAACCCCGCCTGATGCAGACGTGCAGACCAGCAACGATCGCCCTCGCCCTGCTGGGCCTGTGTTCTTGTCTGCCGGCAACTCCATGCCGCGCTATGAGCTATAAGCCACTGGGCCCCGAAGCAACCTACAACGCTCCTGCGGAACCCATCAACCTTGACGATTATCCAGCCCGCCTCCACCGTCTGCACGCCATCGTAGACGCGTGCACCGGGACCATGACGGCCGCAGCATGCGACTGGAAACTGGTCGGCCCCGACGCCGCGGTGCGCACTCCATTCGGCATACGGAAAGTGCAATTTGCATGGCTGCGCACCGCTCTGCGGAATGCGTCCGTGGCCGGCTCAGCCGCCGCCCCCTCCAAAGACAAAGCCGAAGACAAAGACGCAAACGATGGGGCACAAAAACAAAGCGCGCTTGAAGCCGCATCCGGCGGACTTCGCGATGCGGATCTTCACCTCGATCAGGAGCTGGCCCGGCAGCACGAGAGCCTGCAAGGCGTTCGCAATGTTGCCTCTGAACGCGCTGCGCTCAAGAGCATCCTCGCCGCCGGCGGCTATGCCCAGCAGGTTCCGCCTACACTCTGGGAAAGACTACGCGACAGATTTCTCCGCTGGCTCGATCGGCGTCTGAACACCATCGCAGGCAGCCAGAGCTCGCAGTTAATCGTCAATCTGCTGTTGATCAGCCTTATCGTGGTTGTCTGCGGAGCGATGCTTTGGTGGTTTGCCCGCAAGATCCAGAGCCAGCATCTGATGCTGACGCTCCCCCACGCTCCCCATCCTTCAGCTCCCTCCGCGCAGGATTGGGAGAAGTGGCTCGAGCAGGGCAGAAGCTTTGCACGAAAGCAGCAGTGGCGGCAAGCGATTCACCATGTGTATTGGTCGGCGATTTCGTGCCTCGAGTCACGCGGTCTATGGCCGGCCGACCGCGCGCGCACTCCACGGGAATACCTCGGCTTATTGGCGGCGCGGCCTGAGACGCGGGCCGATCTGCACACCTTGACGCGGTCGTTCGAGCACACATGGTATGGTGCTGAGCCTGCCGGCCAGTTGGAGTTCGACCGCGCCTGCGCTCTGCTCGAAAGGCTGGCGCAATGATTTCGTTTGCTCCAGGCTGGATTGGCGCCGTCGATCCCCGGGACCGGAATCTGTTGATCGGCTGCGGCGCACTCGTCATGTTGCTGATCGTCGCGCTCGCCATCTTATCGCCTTCGCGCCAGGACGATAAAGATCCCACCCCTTACAGTGATTCCACCGGCGTGCATGGTGCCAAAGCAGCCTTTGAACTCCTGACCAAGTCCGGATACACCGTCGAACGTCAGAATGCACCACTCTCCGAGATCATCGACCGCATCGACGAACACACGACGCTGGTGATCGCCGAGCCCTATCTACAGGATTTTGTGGAAACACGAGCCACGCTCAAGCAGGCCCTCGACCATGGGGCGCGCGTTCTGGTAACCGGGCCCAGCGGCGCGTTGCTGGTTCCCAACGGCAATCTCGACTATCACAGCGGGGGGATGCCAACCAACTGCGACGCCGAACCGAACGGCTTTGGTGCGATCGCGAACTCCGGTAAGGTGCAAATGCGAGCTGGTGCTTATTGGCAGCGGACGCAGCCGCTGCAGTGGGTCGAATATACCTGCGATGGCCAGGCAGTCGTGGTGCGATATGCCTCCGGAAAAGGAGAAGTTATCTGGTGGGCAAGCTCTTTCCCACTGGAGAATGCCGGCCTCGAACGCGGGGACAATCTGGCCCTCTTGCTCAACAGCATTGGGCCGGTCTCGAACCATGTCTTCTGGGACGAATCTCTGCACGGTGAATCCCGTTCGCTGTGGTCCTACGCCAACGGCACACCCGTTCCACTCCTCTGGGGGCAGCTGGCGCTGATCGCACTCTTGTTGCTCTTTAGCTATAGCCGCCGCAGCGGGCCTCTTCGACCCGATCCTGTCGTCTCCCGGGCCACGCCCCTGGAGTTCGTACACTCCCTCGGATCGCTTTATCAGAAGGCCGGCGCCACGAACGTTGCCATCGCCATCGCCTATCAGCGATTTCGTCACCTGCTGGAAAAGCAATTTGCGATCGCACAGTCACTGTCCGCCGAAAACCCGGCATTGGTGCAGGTGCTCAACAGCCGCTTTGCCCCCGGCGCTGCGGCGATCCAGAAACACCTGCTCGCATGCGAGAATGCAGCAGGCGCAGAGAACCTGCCGGCACGCGAGGCACTGGCGCTGGTACAGGCCCTATACGACGACGAAGCACTGATCAGAACAAAGAACAAACGTAGTGCCCAATAAATCTTAAGAGGAACCCGGATTTGGAAGAGGACAAGACCGCGCCTAACCAACCATCGCCTAACCAGCCCTCACTGGACCAGCCCTCAGTGTTCCAGCCATCTCGCGTAGAACTGCAGGCAACCCAGCGTCTGCTGGAGCATGGGCGGCGCGAACTGGGCAAGATCATCGCCGGCCAGGCCGCCCTTATCGACCAGTTGCTGGTGGTCGCCATTTGTCGCGGCCATGCGCTCATCGAGGGTGTGCCCGGCCTGGCAAAAACACTGGCCGTGAAATCCCTGAGCCATGTGTTGGGGCTGGAATTTCATCGCGTGCAGTCGACCCCTGACCTGATGCCCGCCGACATTCTGGGTACCGACATCTACCGCACCGCAACCCAGGAATTTGTCTTGCATCGCGGCCCCGTCTTCACTGGATTTCTGCTGGTGGACGAAGTAAACCGCATGCCTCCACGCACGCAGGCCGCATTGCTCGAATGCATGGAAGAGCGCCAGGTCACCATCGACGGCACCCGCTATCCATTACCGGAGTCCTTCACCGTCTTCGCCACCCAGAACCCGATCGACTTCGAAGGCACCTACCCACTGCCCGAGGCGCAGTTGGATCGGTTCCTGATGAAACTAAGGCTGACTTATCCAACGCTCGACGAAGAGAGGATCGTTCTGCAACGGCACCACATGGCGCCCAACGGACTCGAAAGCCAACCGCCGCTGCCCATCGACCCCGGCCTGCTGGTTGCCGCGCAAAGCGAAGTGCGCGCTATCCGCATCGAAGCCACACTCTACGACTACATGCTCGCCCTCGTACGCCGCACGCGAGAGTGGCCATCGCTCACCCTGGGCGCAAGCCCACGCGCGGCCATCAGCCTGATGTTGGTGGCGCAGGCCTACGCAGCGATCGAAGCACGCAACTACCTCATCCCCGACGACGTGAAGCAGGCGGCAGTGCCCGTGCTGCGCCATCGCATGATCCTCAAGCCTGAGGCGGAACTCGAAGGCTACGATGCCGACCGGATCATTACCGACATTCTGGCTGCGGTCCCGGTGCCGAAAGAGTGATCGCTTCAACGATGGTGGCGGCACCCAAAAGCTCCGCCGCTCGCCCGGCCGGCCGGCTCGCCTTCGGGCTTACCCGGCGCGCTCTGTTGCTGTTACTGGCCGGCGCCTTGTTGTTCGTGCCCGCCTTCTTCGTCAGCCACTTCGCGTGGGCGGTCGCCGCCTGGGACGTCACCATTCTCCTGGTTGCGTTCTTCGACGGCCGGCAACTTCCCCGGCCCAGGGATATACAACTGACGCGCACCTGGATCACGGCTCCGGCGCTTGGCAACACCACGGAGATCGAGCTCTCTGTCCTTCAGAGTGGAAAGCAACTCCTCTTCTGCCGCCTGCTGGACGATTTGCCCGCCGCCTTCCTCGAATCTCCCGCATGGCAGCCGCTCACCGCATATCCCGGCATTCCCGCGAAGTTACGCTACACCCTGGCTCCCCGCGTGCGCGGAGACCACGCCGCAGGCAACTTATATCTGCGCTACCGAAGCGGCGCCGGACTGATTGAGCGCTGGGCGGTCGCTGACCTTCCCCAGACGGTGCGCATTTACCCCGCGGTCCGTCCTATCGAAGAGCAGTCGCTGTTTTTGGCCCGCACCCGCCAGGTGGAACTGCAACTCCGCAAACAGCGTCAGCGCGGCCACGGGCGCGAGTTCGAAAGCCTGCGCGACTACCGTGAAGGCGATGATCTTCGCGACGTATGTTGGAAGGCTTCTGCGCGCCGTGGCGTTCTGGTTTCAAAACAGCATCAAATCGAACGCAGCCAGCCCGTCTGGCTGATGATCGATGCCGGCCGGCTGCTGCAGGCCCGCGTCGGCAGCTACACCAAGCTCGATTATGCAACCACCACTGCGCTCGCCATGAGCCAGCTGGCGCTGGTCTCGGGTGACCGCGTCGGCCTGCTCGCCTATGGCCGCGATACCCAGCAGGTGCTCGCCCCGGCGCGCGGGCGCACCCACCTTCGCCTGATGATGGAGTCGCTGGCGCTGGTTCACGGCGAGCCCAGTGAGGCAGACCACCTGCGCGCCACGGTAACCCTCAACCGCCTGCAACCGCGGCGCAGCCTCGTGCTCTGGCTCACCGACCTCGCGGAAACTTCCATGCGCCCCGAGATCGTCGATGGCGCAGCCCAACTCATGCGCCGTCACCTGGTCTTGCTGGTGGCCATCGAACAACGCGATCTGAAACAAATCGCCGCCACTCGTCCCCAAGACCCGAAACAAATGTTTGCAAGCGCCGCCGCCCAGGAACTCGTCCATTGGCGCGAAATTCTTCTTGCCCGGCTCAGGGAGCGCGGCGCACTGACCCTCGAAACCTACCCTGAAGACATGACCGCCTCGGTGCTGAATCGCTACCTGGAAATAAAAGAAAAGGCGCTGCTGTAGGCAGCCGCTCGAGCGCTATCCAGGGCCGCTACAAAGGGACGCTATTCAGGAACGCTATTCAGGACCAGCCGTATCCCTCGACCCGGACCAAAGCCACGTAACCAACCCCGAAAACAATACCCCCGCGGCCAGGAACTTCAACCAGACCGGAGCCCTCGACGGCGAAAAGAACCCCTCCAGAATCCCCGCCACCATCAGCATCGGGATCACCCCGCCCACCAGCCGCACCGCCTCCGCGCCGCCCAGCGAAAGGGAATGACCTCGCCGGTAGATCCCGGGAAATAACAGCCCCTGCGCCAGCCGCAGTCCCGCGGCGCCGGCAATCACGATCGCGGGCAGTTCAAGCGACCCGTGCGGCGCGACGAAGCTCCACAGCTTTACGCTCATGCTCGCCTGGTGGCACGCGGTTCCGATCACGCCCAACAGAACGCCATTCCATCCGATCATGTAAAGAGTTCCGAGCCCTGCCGTGATGCCGGCGGCAAAGGTGGCGAAGGTGACACTCAGGTTGTTGGTCATGATGGCACTTGAGGCCAGCGGCGCCATGGAAGTTACCGACTGGGTCCACATCTCATGCCGTTCAATCGTATCGATCATGGAAGGCCCCAGCAGGTGCCGCTCAAACTCCGGCCGCGCCAGCGTTAGCACCGAGCCCAGCAGGGCTCCTCCCAGAAACAGCGCCAGCGATGCCATGGTGAATGGCAGCAGCCTGCGAAAAATGCGTGGGTACTCCTCACGGAAGAACTTCCAGATGTCGGTAAGTCGCGTCTTTTGCCCCGAGTACACAATCTCGTGCGCGCGTGCCAGCAGTTGGTTGAGTTGCGTTTCGACATTTCGGGCCGTCCGCTCCTGCCGCAGTGCCGAAAGATCGCCGGCGATTTGCCGGTAAAGTAGCGCCATCTCCCGCAACTCTGCCTCACTCAGATTGCCCAGGCCGCGGCCTTGCACGGCGCCTACCAGCGTCGCCATGCGGTCCCAATAAGCTTTGCGCTTTTCGATCCAGCGGTTGGTTATCATAGGTGGAACAGAATCAGGAACAACGGTCACAAGCTATCGATCAAACCTATCGGTCAAATGTATCGATCAAATGTATCGGTCAAATGTATCGATCAAGGTTTTTTGATCGAAGCATCGATCGCATGTTCGGTCGAGCACGTGAGGGCGTAATGGGCAGCCAGCCTATCGAACTTCGAGATCAGCTTAGCATCGATACACCGGAACTGGTAAGCATCGACCTCTCGCCCGCGGGCATTGGCAGCCGCTGCCTGGCGCTGCTCGTCGACTATCTCATCCAGGGCCTCACCGTTTGGATCGTCTTGCTGCTGTTCGCTCTGCTCGCCTCTGGAAACGCCGGTTCCGCGGCCGCCCCGCACATCAGCGGTTCCAGCGCCTACAAATGGGGACTGGCCATCGCCATCGCGATTCCCTTTCTGCTTCATTGGGGATATTTCGCCCTGTTCGAGGCTTTCTGGAACGGCCAGACGCCAGGCAAGCGGCTCATGAAATTACGCGTGATCCAGCAGAGCGGACGAGCCCTCGGTCTTTTCGAATCCATGGGCCGCAATCTCATCCGCTTCATCGACATGCTGCCGGTGTTCTACCTCGTCGGGGCCGTCTGCGTGTTCGTGAGCCGCCGCCAGCAGCGTCTGGGGGATATGGTGGCTGGGACATTGGTGGTGCACAGCACACCCGTCGACGCGCCCTTCGTTCCTGCCGGTGGCCGCACCTTCACCGCCGCGTCCTTTGAGCGCCCAGTTGAAGAAGAACCCTCGCCACGCTCCAGCGGATTGCAGGCTGACGCCGTCAGCCGCCTTAATCATGAAGATTTGCAGATGATCGATAACTTTCTGGGCCGCCGGCTCGACCTGCCCATGGATGTCCGTGCCAAGCTCGCAGAGAAGCTGGCCCGTCACCTGGCGTCAAAGATGTTGCAGGAGCGGCCGGGAACCAGTGACGAGACGTTTCTGGAATCGCTCGCCGTGGCGTTGCGCCAGGGAGGCATGCATTAAAGCATTTTCTCGATGACTGCGGTCTGGTAAGAGCAGCGACGTGTGGTTTTCTTTAAGAGAAAACCACGTAAAGGAAACGCGGCATTTCCTTTACGCAGAACTGGCTGGGAACAATTATGTGCGACGTTCCTCATAGAAAGTCGCATGCAGTCAACACATTAGCGAGCGCGACGGACGAAATGTTTACGTTTCCTCCGCAAATACTACTTGTGGCGCAATATGACGCATCCCCTACAGAGGAAGTTTTTTTACTATTCGAGGATTCCTCCACTGCGGAAGCCCCCAGAATGTCCGAATGTCCTGATCAGTTCACCCACCGTTCGAATCCGAACAATACCGTCGACTCCATCTGTACCTATTGCTATATGGCCGTGGCCTCCGCCACAGACTACTCAGAATTAAAAGCCAACGAAGCGTCTCACAAGTGCAGGAAAGCAGTAGGCAATGTTCTCCCGTTCCTTGAACTTTGCAAGCGGTGAAGCGTAAGTCAAGGCGAGCCGAGCACTCCGTTTTGAACAGCTCTACCCGCGACAACCTGGATGATCGCAATGGCAGGCAAGCGCTGTTACGTTCTTTGAGTCCTGGCAGATCTGGCTGCAATACTTTTGCTTTTCAGGTGCGATACAGTTACACGCGGGATGCGCGCATTTCTTTGTTCCGGTCATACCAGTCTCCTTACCTGGAGGTACCCTGCCACTTTCTTTAGGGGCAAGATCCAACTGATAGAGTGACGCTGAAAGTCGGGAATTGGGTTTCCACCGTACGATATTTTCCTCAGAATGGTGCAGCCGGCTGGGGCAGGCTATCGGGCGAGAAGGTCCACCGGGCAAGGTCCAGCACCCCAAGCGCTGGTGCGGCTTGTTACGCCGATCGGGCTTTCTTGCGGGCCGGCGCCGCTACATCACCCTTGGCTTTCGCAGGCGTGGCTTTCTCAGACCCGTTCGTTTTGGACGCCTTTGCGGCCGATCGGTCTGTGGTGTTTTCCCCCAGCGTATTTTCATCGACAGCCTGCACCGGTTTCTTTTGCTGCAGACTCTTGCGCAGTGCCTCCATCAGGTCGATGACTTTTCCCTGCTTTTTCTCCACCGGCTCTTCGGCTACAGGAAGATTATTGACCTTGGCCTCCACCAACTCGCGCAGCGCTTCCTCGTAGTGATCTTTGAAGGCGCTAAGGTCGAATGGCTGTGTATACGCATCGATTAATTGCTTCGCCAGTTTCAACTGCGCGTCGTCGGCCTTTACGTCTTCTACGTTATTCGAGTAGTCGCGGGCATCGCGCAATTCGGCGCCAAAACGCAGCGTGTACAACATCATGCCCGGCTGGCTGGGATCGAGAGGTGGGCCAAGCGCCATCAGGTGCTGCCGCCCGCTAAAGACGATTTCCCCCAGGCCAACCATCCCGCTCTCGCGCAGGCTCCTGCGGATGACGGCAAACGCCGTTGCCTGAGGACCCGCCTTGGGCATCACGAAGTACGGCTTCTCGAACAGGGCAGGATTGATTTCGCTTGCGCTCGAGAATTGCGAGATTTCGATCGTCTTTTTGCCCGCCAGGCGCAGGTTCTTGAGCTCCGCCGGTTCGAAGATCGCGTATTTGCCCTTTTCGTACTCGTAGCCCTTCACGATGTCGACACGCTCGACCGCGTGTTCCGTCGAGGCCGGGGCACTTTGACTGCCGGTCAGGCTGCTTTGCAACTGTCGCGCAAGATGCAACGCCTGGTTGGCGGCGGGTGGTTCCTCGGCTTCCTGCGTGTCGCCCGCGTCTTCTGCCGAAGCCGGGCCGGCCGACACACTTTGCCGTTTGACCCTGGTCATGGTGTTGCGATCAATCTCGTGGAAGGAGAATGGTTTGGCCGTGTTGGTTGCCGGGTAGATTTCGACGGCAAACCCGACCAACGATATCTGAATGCTTCCTGACCATAATGGTCGTGCCATGGGACAATCCCCCGTCTGAAGAATCGCGCACCTGGGCCTTTTGACTACTCTGCTATTATGCCTTCCCGGCGGTGAGAGCGTCTCCCCAAAAGAGGTACCCCTCCATGAGCGCTGAGCCGGACTGCCGTGGATTTATTCGCTTTTTCTTCCACCTGAAGGCGACAGGCCAAAACCGATCGGCGAAGATCTGTTCGTACGCGCCCGAGCGTTCGGCAAAATGCCTTAGCCAGCGCGATGGTCGCCGCGAGGACTACGGCGACCATCACACCCATTATTCGGACACTGCTTTTAAAAGTCGAACCGCAGCGCGGCCTGGCCGGTCCGATTGCCCGCATTTTCAGCAGTCTGGGGGCCGGTGAGTGCGCCGAAGGTCGAACTGTCGATCGCCGTGACCGGCGGCGCGAAGTTGGTATGGTTCAGGACATTGGTAAAGGTTGACTCGAACCGTCCGTGCAGTTTTTCGGTGATGCGAAAACTTTTCGCAACGCCGAGACTGACGGCAGCGGTACCGGGTCCCTCCAGAATCCCCACACCCGCATTCCCAAAGCGCCCAGCACCTGCAGGTGTGGGCGAAAACGCTGCCACGTTAAAGTAGTGTGCCCGCGACTGAGACGCGTAGAACTGGTTCGACACCACATCAGGCCGCAACCCCACCCCACGATTGGCGACGTTCGTATTGGACTGGTCCGCGGCTCCGCTAATGGTTGGCGTAAGCCATGGTCCTGTTTCGAGCAAGGTGACAGACGTTAAATCCCAGCCGCCGAGGAAGCCATCTTTCACCCCGCCGCCATTCATGAATGTGCGGCCGCGTCCCACCGGTAGTTGGTAGACGCCGGTGAGTAACACGCGATCGCGCCGGGTACCTTCCACGTTCCCCAGATCCCGTCTGATATGAAAACGGTCAGCGATGGGCAACCCGTAGTTGACTTCGCCTGCGAATGCAGAAGGCGCGTCGCCCTGATTGTCAGCTTTGTTCACCGCGTAGGTGTAAGTGGCATCGTAGGAAAGACCATGCTGCAGCCGGCGCGTGGCTTCGAATTCAAACGCATGGTAGTTGGCCTCCCCCGCATTGAATGTGCTCGCGAGTGAAAACCAGTTCTGGTAGGGCGCCCTGGCGTCCACATATGGGTTGGCCGGCGTTCCCGCAACATAGGGCTGCGTGCTCGCAGGGATCTGGTTAAGGTCTTCCGTGATGCTCAGCCGATACGTATGCATGCCGACATAGCTGGCGCGCAGCGTAGTGTTGCTGGAGATCTCTCTTTCCACCGTAAGGTTCCACTGGTTGGCCTGCGGATCGCGATAGCTCGGGTCCACACCCTGATCAAGGCTGCCTCCGCCAATTTGCACGCCCGTCGCCGGTGGCGCGGTTTTAGGGAACTGAATGAGCGGCGTATTGGCGCCCGCTGTGTTCGCATTGGAGTAGCTGTGCAGGCTCGAGGTCGGATTGCCGCTGTTGTTGAACGACAGGGGGCCGAGATTCGTGATAGTGAATACACCAAACCCTGCGCGAACGACCGTCTTCGTATCGTTGAACGGCCGATAGGCCACCGCGAAGCGCGGCTGGAAATTGCCCTTGTACGTCTTCCGCAGGCTCTGCGGCAAACCATCCTGGCTGGCCGTTACGTAGTTGGTACAAGCCAGTGTCGTCACCTGCAGGTTGCAGGCATTGAACGATTGTTGAAAAGCCAGGTTCGAGGCCGTGATGTTCCGGCTGACCAGATACTTCGCCAGCGCATTCGGCACAACGACGGAATTATTGCGCTGGTCGAAGTTAGCCAGATTCCCACCGTCTTCCTGGAAGCCGGGCAGCACCTGCCAACGCAGTCCGTAGCTCAATGTCAAACGGCTGTTCAGCTGGTACTCGTCTTCAGCAAACAGGCTGTACTGCGTAGCGGTTCCACCCACGTCCGGGCTGGAGACCGCAAAGTTCAGCGTGGTCGGCGCTCCTTCAAGAAAATCGCCAAAGGCGTTGCCGGTGAACGTCGGTTGAAAAATAAAGCTGCCGAAGTCGTCGGAAGCGAATGCAGGGGCAAAGCTCTCCAGATCGAAATACCGTACGCGTCGGATATCGACGCCGGCCTTAACAGTATGGCTTCTGATGGTCCGAGTGAGGTTATCGCTGAATTGGGTCGTTCTGGATTGCGTAATCCCCGCCTTGTCTCGGCCGATGGACGTCAACCCGGTACCGGCACTGAAGTTAAAGGTGGGGAAGGCATGGGTAAGCGGATGCTGGCTGATGTTCACGCCGGTCAACCCTAGCTGCTCCAGGGCATCCGAACCCTGGATGGGAAAGTTGACACTCGTAGTCACGTAGGTAAAGCCGTAGCGAAACTCATTCAGCATCGTGGGCGTGAGAGCGTAGGTATGCGACAGCAGGAAGCTGCGGTTGTGGACGGAATCGAGATCGTTCGGCAGAAGAGGGTTTGCTGCGTCTTCCGTTATGTTCTTGCGGCTAAAGCGAGCATAGGCAGACTGCTTCGCGGTGATCGTCTGATCAAGACGAATGTCAGCGCCATCGGTGCGCGCAGGCGTGGATTGAAAATTCTCGTAGTTATACCCTGACTGTCCGGCCACGTTGGGAAGTGGAATATACGCCAACAGTGCCTTGGCGGTTGGACTGATGTTTCCGACGGGCGTGGTGAGCGAGGGATCGAAACCCGTCAGATCGCCATTCCGCTCCGCCGCAGTCGGTACTTCGAATTGCTGCGCCACCGCGGTGGTTCGCCGGTTACCCTCATAGTCGGCAAAGAAGAAAGTCTTATCGCGGCCGCTATAGAGACGGGGAAGGATGACAGGGCCACCGAGGGAAAACCCGAAAGTATTGAACTTTTTGGGCGCCTTACCGCTAAAGCCATACGGGTCCGCGTCGAGCGCCTGGTTCTGCAAATACTCAAAAACGCTGCCGTGATATTGATTTGTTCCGCTCTTGGTCGTGAAGGTCACATCGCCGACCTGCGAGAACTCTGCGCTGTTATTGAACGCAGTCACCTTGACCGCGGCAAGCCCTTCCTGTGAAGGGTACGCATCTTGCAGGGCGCCATTCTGGCGCACATTCGCAGTGGAAATGCCATCGACCGAAAAATTGACCATCGAAGAGCTGGCGCCGCCTAAAGCAATATCGCCGGAGCTGTCGGTTTGTACATTCGAAGAGAGCCCCAGCGCGCCGAGTGGACTGGTGGTGGTCGCCCGATTATTGAGCGGCAGCTGCGTAATCTGCAAATTGTCTTTGGAATCCGCCAGGGTGGCGTCCTCCGTGTTGATCTGTGCAACGTCAGAGGTTACCTCGACCGTGGTGGTTTGTGCAGCGATATTAAGCGTTGCGGAGAGTCTCAGGTCCTGGCGAGCCTCCAACGAGATCCCGTCGATCAATGTCTCTGCAAAGCCATCGTGCGAAGCACGCAGAGTGTAATGGCCAGCTTTGACGTTCTCGAAAACAAAACTTCCAGAGGCGTCCGCTTCCGCAGTCTTGTCGGTATTTTCGTCGTTGCTATGTAAAACCAGTTTTGTGCCGCCCACGGCGGCGCCAGACGCGTCCTGCGCAATGCCGCGTACGCTGCCAAAGGTAGACTGCCCAAATACCGGCATAGTCATGATCGCCAATAGACCTAACAGCAGGAGCGGCAGCCGGCAGCGCCGCTGTTTTATGTTTCTGGCCTCTAAAGAAAAGTAGAGAGAATTGCTGATATGTTTCATCGTCCTCACCTCAAAAACCGGGCATATCCCGGCCTACCCCAGTGGATCGCAAAACCCGTAAATTGCGCATAAGCCCGTTCCTTATGAGTTCTTAATGACTTCAGCGCTAGACTCTGAATCTGGTGAGCTATGGCCGGCAAAAGACCTCGCACGAGCGCGACGCGACTGTTTCTTGGGGTCGCGGCTGCTCTCTTGATCACAGGGGTCGGCTACAAGCTTCACTTCAACCTCTCTTCGGCCACGTCGCTCCACCTGCTTTTAGTCACTGTGATTGCATTACGATGGGGCTTCTTCGAGGCGAGTGTTGTCTCACTGCTATCCGTCGGTTGTCTCGATTACTTTTTTACCGAGCCCTTATTTCAGATTTACATGGCAGATTCGCGTGACTGGGTAGCTCTGCTTACCTTCGAAAGTGTTGCCCTGGTGGTGAGCCGTCTTTCCAACCGGGTCAGCCGGCATGCGCACGCCTCAGAACATCACCGCGCGAATCTACAAAAGCTTTATGAACTCAGCCAGGGTGTCCTTCTCCTCGACTGCAAGAACGCGATCGAACAACAGCTCGCAACGCTCATCCACACGACATTGGGCGCAAAAGGTGTCGCGCTGTGGAATGGATACGATCAACGCCTCTCTGTGCAAGGCGCGTGTGAGGCGACGGAAGAGGAAATGCGGTCCATCTGCTACAGCGAACTGAGCGAAGACGATCCCTTGACGCACTCTGCCCGCCGTGTGTTGCGGTCGGGGACGCGCGCCACGGGATCGCTGCTGCTCTGCGGACACTCGCTCGACGTGCCTTCGATCAATGCGGCTGCCTCGTTGACCGCGGTTGCCATTGAAAGGGCCCGTTCGTTTTCAGCCGAGAGCAATGCGGAAGCGGGCCGGCAGAGTGAACAGCTTCGCTCGGCGATCCTTGACGGCCTCGCACATGCGTTTAAAACTCCGCTCACAACCATCAAAAGCTGTAGTTCGGGGTTGATAGAGATGGATAACCTGAGCGGCAGAGAGAAACGGCTCGTCGTGTTGATCGATACGGAAGTGAGTCGTCTGGATGACCTGACGACCCGCGTGCTGAAGACCGCCAGGGTGGACACTTTGACCCTGCGCCCCAATCGTGAGCGTCTCCAGATCACCAGCTTGCTTGAGGAAAGCGTCGCGGAATCAGTTACCCAATTGGGGGACCATCCGGTCGTTATTCAGCCGCATGCCCGGCAAAAAACCATTTGGGCGGATAAACAGCTGCTGAAAATGGCGCTTTCGCAGCTGTTTGATAACGCCGCGAAATACAGCGCTCCTGGAACCACGATCACCATCGACATTCTGGAGGAAGAGGCTGAGACGCTCATCGCCGTCCGCAACGAGGGCTCGTTTATTCCCCTGGATGAGCGCGACAAGATCTTCAAGCGCTTTTATCGCAGTCCAGGATCAAATCTGAGGGCGCCGGGCACGGGCATCGGTCTTTCCGTTGTACAGCAGGTAACTGAGTCGCATCAGGGGCGTGCGTGGGTTAGCAGCAATTTGCAAACAGGCACGACCTTCTTTCTTAGCCTACCGAGAACATTGAACGAGGATTGACCATGGAACGGAGATGGAACGTGCTGGTCGTGGAGGATGACGAAGGCATTCGTCAAAGCCTGTTTGAAACTCTGAACGCATTGGGCTTCGTCGTTGGCGAAGCGGCCACCGGCGAAGACGCACTGATACGTCTGCGCATGGTCGGCTATGACGCCGTTCTGCTCGACATTAATATGCCGGGAATGGGCGGTATGGAGACCTGCCGGCGGATGTGTGCTGACTATCCCCACTTGCCCATCATTATGCTCACGGTGCGCGATGAAGAAGATGACAAGGTGGAAGCGCTGGACGCGGGCGCCGATGACTACGTCACCAAGCCATTCCAGATTCGTGAGCTTACAGCCCGTCTGCGAGCGTCCATAAGGCGTTCACAGACGCTGCCTTCGCCGCCCGATTCGCTCACTGTGATTGGCTCGCTCAAGCTGGACCCGATACGCCATCGTGTCGAAAAGCAGGGCCAGGAAATTCACTTAAGCCCCAAAGAGTATGAGATGTTGCGATACCTGATGCAGCACGCGGGAAGACCTATTCCACATAAGCGACTGCTTACATCGATCTGGGGTGCGGAATATGGCAATGAGCGCGAATATCTGCGAGTGCTCATCAGCCAATTAAGAAAAAAAATTGAAGACGACCCGGCACGCCCCACCTATATTCTGACCGACAGCTACGTGGGCTATCGCTTCCGCGAAGCATAGGGAGGGCGTCACGAGCAATCATCGCGCGACCACACTACCCGGCCGCCGCCCGGCGTCGGTCGTCTAAAGAAACTCTCTCATCGCAGCAGCGATCTCCACGACGTGCGTCTCCGTAGCGAAATGTCCCGTATCCAGAAACTGCACCTTCGCCTGTGGCAGATCTTTCTTATAGGCTTCCGCGCCTGCAGGAATGAAAAAGGGATCGTTCTTGCCCCAGATCGCAAGCAGGGGCGGCTTTGATTTGCGAAAATATTCTTGAAAGCTGGGGTAAAGCTTCACATTGGACGCGTAATCCAGAAACAAATCGAGCTGAATATCCTTGTTCCCCTTGCGTTCCAGCAGCGCTGCGTCCAACATATACGACTCAGGCGCGACGCTTTCCGGATCCGCCACGCCGTGCGTGTACTGCCAGCGCGTCCCTTCCAAGGTCAAGATGTTCTTTCCAATCACTTCGCGGTTTTCTGCTGTCGGCGTCGCCCAATATTTCCGAATGGGAGCCCACGCGTCGCCAAGCCCCTCTTCGTAGGCGTTGCCGTTCTGCGAAACAATGGCGGACACGCGTTCGGGGTGAGCCATCGCCAGGCGAAAACCGGTGGGAGCGCCATAGTCGAACACATAGATCGCATAGCGCTTGAGGCCGAGTACATCCGTGAAAGCCTCGATCGTGCGCGCCAGGGCGTCAAACGAATAGGTATAGTTTCGTTCCGCGGGTACTTCCGTGAATCCAAAGCCAGGCAGATCTGGTGCAATCACTCGAAACTTGTCTGCCAGACGCGGAATGAGTTCGCGGAACATGAACGACGAAGTAGGAAATCCGTGCAGCAAGAGCACCACCGGCGCAGCCGGGTCGCCTGCCGCACGGTAGAACACTTTCACTCCATCTGCTGCGACCTTATGAACGGAGGTCACAGGCACATCGATCTGGGAAAGAGCAGGGCTCATAAAACTTCTCCTCACTGTGCGTTAGTTTATCTGCTCTTGGCGATCTGCCGGCAGGCGTCTTGTCTTTCATCAAGAATGGCCCGTGCACCATGGCCGGCGGTGGCGTATCGGCATTGGCCGATAGCGAAGGCGCGGACGAAAACAGCGAAGCCAGCCCTTCGGCCAGGGTTGGGTGGGCCCAGATGGCATCGCGGAGCGCCGTATACGGCAATCCGGCCATCATGGCAGTCTGTACCGAAGCCCGCACCCGTTTCGGGGCAGCATCCATAGGGTGCGGTTCCATGTCACTCCCCTTGCGCTACTGCAAAAATAAAACCTGAAACTTGCATTCCAGCCGGAGCCTTTTCTCGTATATGAGAGTACGGCAGGGCAGGTTGGAGGCGGAGTGCCAAGGATCACCGGCGAGTTTCGCGAGATTGTCGAGGCGCATCAGTCGCGAGTCTATAGCATCGCGTACCGTGTGCTCGGCGACCGCGGAACGGCCGAGGAAGTAGCGCAAGACGTTTTCCTTGAGTTATACCGGGCATTCGACACCATCGCATCGCAAGAGCACCTTATCGCCTGGCTGCGGCGGGTTGCGGTGCATCGTGCAACCGACGCGCTCCGCCGCAGACCACGCACCCTCCATGGCGCCGCCGAGTTCGAAGACTGGATGGCGGAAACTTCGAACGAAGAAGGATCTTTGCCCCTGGCCTCGGAGGTCGAACGGTTGTTGCTTGCGCTGCCCCCGGTACAACGGGCGGTCGTGCTGCTGCGTTATCAAGAGGACCTGCTCCCCGGAGAAATCGCGGAGACGCTCGAAATGCCTTTGGCAACCGTGAAGAGCCATCTGCAAAGAGCGCTGAAGTTACTGCGTACGCGAGCAGAAGACACGCTGAAGGAGTACACACGTCATGGATGAACACGAAGACCTCGAGCACCTGTTGCGGCAGGGTCTGATACCCCGGCAAACGCCTGCAGGATTCAGCGCCCGCCTGATGGCCCGCTTACCGGAAACAGAGCCGCCGCCCTCATTCCGGGAAAGGCGCGCGCTTTGGATCCCGGCAATGCGCTGGGCCACGGCGGCAATGCTGCTGGGGGTTGCGGGCGGCAGCTACTGGCAGCACCAGGAGAAGGAGCGCATAGAGGGCGAGCGCGCACGCGGCCAGCTCATTCTCGCGCTGCGCATGAGCGCCGCGACTCTGAACGACGTGCAACACAAGGTGTTGAGATCTACCAAAGGAGACGCAGAATGAGGAACCTTGCCGTGGTTGCAACATTAGGCTCCTGCCTGTTTGCCCTTTCGGCTGCAGCGCAGAACGCCACTCCTCCTTTTCCGGCCACGCTCGAGAAAGAACTAGCAGCTCGGGCCAGCAACTATACGGAAATTTCCATGGACAAGACGATGCTGACCTTTGCCGGTAAGTTCCTAAGCAAGAACGACGACGACGCGGAGGCGAAGCGGCTCATCGAAAAGCTCGACGGCGTCTATGTTCGCGAATATGACTTCGACAAGCCGGGGCAGTACACGGCTGAAGACCTGGAGCACATCCGCAGCCAGTTTAAGGTGGCAGAGTGGTCGCCGATGGTCCGCGAGCGCTCCAGGAACGGCGGGGCAGGCACTGACATCTATATGAAGATCGTTGACGGAAAAATGCAGGGCATGTTCGTGCTGGACGCGGAATCGAAGGAATTGGATATGGTGTACATCGCCGGCACCCTGGATCCGTCAGAGCTTTCCAAGCTGGACGGCAACTTCGGAATCCCAAAAGGTATTGGCGCGCACACAGCGAAGGATGGCGGCAAATGACACGTCTTCGCTTTTTTCCCATTGCAGGGTTATTGCTGGTGAGCGCGACACTCTATTGCTTTGCTGCAGACCGTGACTTCGACGGCCTGGTGAGTGAAGTCGCACATCGCTATGATGCGCACGCAACGCGCGTTCCTATGATGAGCGTCGTCAGCCTGTGCGCCTGGTTCGACACGCACGGTGGCGTGAAGGATCTTCGCGTCGTCGAGTTCGACAACGTGAAAGCAACACTCGACGTCTCTGAGTTGACGACTCTGGTCCGCAACCACCTGGGACCCGAGTGGAAGCCGTTCATCAACGAACACGACAAGCAAGGCGAGAGCGAGTCCATCATCTTTGTTCGCGAAAAGGGTGACTCCATGGGTATGATGATCGCCGACTACGACCATGGCGAGCTCGATGTGGTCCGCATGGAACTGAGTGGCGACGCCCTGGCGAAGTGGATGAAAGACCCCCAGGGCGAAGCGCACCACCACGGTGGCAAAGGACAGATAGAGTAGCTACTCGCGATTGCCGGAACCTGGTTGCCGGCGCGCCGCGCGGCCGCCATCGACCCCGTCCATGCCCTGCGGTCAGGCTGATCGTGCGTCCACCGCTTATTCTGTACGCAACGCCTTGACCGGATCGATAGACGCCGCCCGCTGCGCCGGGATGATGCTGGCCAGAAAAGCGCACAACCCAAGCGCCAGCACCGATCCGCCCAGCACCAGCGGATCCCACCCTTTCACCTGGTAGAGCTGCGCAGCAATCAGACGCGAGCACCCAAGCGAGAGTGGAATGCCGATCGCCAGACCGATCAGCACTTGCAGAAACGCTCCACGCAGCACCAGCCGGACTACGTTGGTGCGATTTGCCCCGAGCGCCATGCGCACGCCAATCTCGCTGGTTCGCCGCTCGACCGTATAAGCAGTAACACCATAGAGACCCACCGCCGCCAGAATCAGCGCCAGTACTCCAAAGAGCCCGGTCATCCGCGCGACCGCGCGCTGCTGGTCGAAGTTTGAGTCGACCTGGTCCTCAAGCGTCTGCACGCCCAGCAGAGTCAGGTTCGGATCGACCTCGCTCAGCACACGCCGCACCTCCGGCTCCAGCCCTTCCATACTGCCGTGAAGCTGCAGCACCGCGCCCTCGATAAAGTGGGTGCTATCGTCCAGCGATTGCATCAGCGGATGGTCGTAGTGTACGCGCTGGGCCAGAGGCGCAAAGAACATCGGCCTGGTCGGATCACTGCTTGCCGGATCTTGATACTTTGCATTACGCACCACACCCACAATCTCAAACGTCGCACTGTACTTCGGCAGATCGAGCCCAAAGTACGAACCGAGAGGCTCTTCTCCAGGTTTGAAAAATCTCTTTACGAATGCCTCATTCACCACCACTACTTTTTGTGTCGATGCCGTGTCGTATTCGGTGAGCGAACGGCCGCGCAGAATCTTCTGCCCCAGCGTTTCCAGATAGCCGGCGTCCACGTGATCCCACGACGATCCGATATCTTCGTTCATGTTCGGCATTCCGTGTCCCTGGCGAATCACAATTTCGCCCCAGTTATCCTGCAACGGTGTGTATTGCGCCAGGGCCGCCCGCTCCACGCCCGGCAAATGCGCCAGCCTGTCGTGCAGCTCGCGGTACATCGCATCGAGTTTCGGCTGCGAGTAAGTGTTGTAGGGCCCCGTCAGGCTGATGGTGACGCGATGATCGGTCTCATACCCGAAATCCTGATGCTGTAACTTCTCCAGACTCCTCGTAAGTAGCCCCGCGCCCGCCAGTAAGATGATGGCCAACGCCGCCTGTACCACCACCAGAGCCTTTTGCGAGAGCGACGAACTGTCTTTGGTGCTGCGGTTCGCCCCGCGCAGCGCTTCCGCGGGATCGGCATGGGTCGCCAGCCATGCCGGAGCCGTTCCAAACAGCGCACCCGTCAGCAGCGAAAGCAAAAACGCAAACCCCAGCACCGGCAGCGACGGCGCCGCATCAATGGGCACATACTGCGCTCCGTGGAATGCCAAACCCACCACCGCCTTCACACCCGCAAACGCCACCGCCAGCCCCAGCAGGCCGCCCAAGACTGACAGCACCAGGCTCTCGGTCAGCGACTGCCGCATGAGCCTGCTTCTGGACGCGCCCAACGCCAGACGAACCGAGGTCTGGCCCCGGCGCGACGCGCCACGCGCCAGCAGCAGATTGGCGATGTTGGCGCACGCGATCAGCAGCACCAGGCCGCAGACGGTAAGCAGAATGTTGAGGCTAGCCGAGTAGTTATCTCGCATCACCCCGACCCCTGCCCCTGCAGGAACGATCTTTATGATTTGCTTCGGCAGTTGCTGTTTGATGCCTGACATCCACTCCGAGGGAAAGCCGCTTTCATTCACCAGCCAGCCGCGCAGCAAATTGGTCAATCGACTGGGCAGTGCATTGGGAGAAGCCCCGGGCTTCAGCCGGCCTATCACCCGAACCCATGCATTGAACCGGGGCAGGAGCGCATTGGTTCCATCCATCGCCGGCTCCTGGTTGAGCGGCACCCAGATTGCCGGAGGGTCGCTGCGCAGCGTTTCGCCGAAGAAGCCCGGCGGCGTAATGCCGACGACGGTAAAAGGATGGCCGTTCAGGATGAAGGCAGAACCCACCACGTGTGGATCGGAGCCATACTCCTGCTGCCAGGCGCGATAGCTAAGCATGGCGACCGGGGCCGACGATGGCCGATCATCGGTAGGAACGATGGTCCGCCCGGAGAAGGCGCCCACGCCGAAGGTAGAAAAATAATTGCCGCTGACGTACTCTCCGCGCAGCGGCTTCGCCACGCGGTCGTTCTCGCCGCGCCGCGCGCTAAGCTGCGCACCCCCTGCCTGAAAAGCCGCCAGCTCCTCGAATTCCGGGGCATTCTCTTGCATGCGCAAGTAAAAGGGATAGGAGAACATCCCCCAGTTCTCTTGTGGGCTTCCCTCAACGCAGCAATCCTGGCCATCGCCGATGCGGTAGAGCCGGGACGGATCGACCACAGGCAGCGACTTCAGCATGATGGTGTGAATGAGCGAAAAGATGGCGGTCGTCGCGCCAATGCCGAGAGCCAGCGTGAACATCGCCGTCAGCGTAAAGACGGGAGACAAGCGCATCTGTCGAAGCGCGTACGCGACATCCTGCCGCAGCGTTTGCATAGGAAACCCTCTGGAGCACATACGAATCGCTCAACAGATATGTTCCGAGGATTTGCAAACCGCTTGCCTAACGCTGCGCTGTTCGCTATTCTTTGCCAATTCCTTCTCCAGGCACCTACAGGAGGCACCATGCAACGCCGTTCGTTCCTCAAAGCTGTCGCCGCGGTAGCTCCTTCTGCCGGCCTGCAGGAGTTTCTCGTAACGCAGGCTCGCGCCCAGACTCCTGCCTCGCCGTCCACAAGCACGCTGCATCCGGTTGGAGCCGGGGAGGATCGCTTCGGCCATCCACACTCGCTTGGATTCAGTTCAATCCTCTTCAAGGTGCCCACCAGCGATACCGCGGGCGGCCTCTTCGTAATGGAGCACACGCATCTCCTCCCTGGCGGCCCAGCCCTCCACCTGCACCTCTATCAGGAGGAATGGTTCTACGTGATGGAAGGGGAGGTGGTGTTCCAGGTAGGCGACCAACGGGTGCACTTGCATGCGGGTGAATCTGTGCTGGCTCCGCGGCAGGTGCCGCACACGTTTTCCGCGGTTGGTTTGACGCCTGGCAGGTTGCTGATCGCCTTCTGTCCCGCGGGCAAAATGGAGCAGTACTTCCGTGATGCGGAAAATGCCAAGGCATCCGCAGGCGATGCGGAGTTCATGCGGCGATACGAAATGGAGTGGGTCGGCCCTTCTCCGTTTTGGAAATCGTAAGGGCCCTTCGCGGGAGCGGGCGGGCTTGAGCGTCGGCACAAAAGCGAGAGCCAGATCGTTTGTGACTGTGGGTGTTGCCGATCAGACCCGGGTCACGGAAATTCCCAGCTTCTCGTATGGTTTTGTCAAAGATGTCCGAATGCACCGCAATGGCAATCCGGGCGAGACTATATCAATTCGATCTGCGCGCGATGGCCGGCTGCTGCGGCCAAACGCCGGTCGCGAGACAGCAGGGGTACGTTGAGCAACTCGGCCAGCGCGACATAGGCGGCATCATAGGCCGTCAGATTGTTCCGCAAATCCCAAATGCGCGGCAAAAGGAAATCGTGCGGATACCGCCGCAACGGAAAGTCCGCCAAATCGGCGAGGGCCATGCGACCGCGCGCGCTATCGATTTCGCCATTTGCGGCATACCGTCGAACCACCTGTGCGATTTCCACATCAAGCAGATGCGGCGCGTGGAGTGTTTGATGTGGCGCGAATAATCGAGCTTCTACGGCGTTTGCCGCCGGTGTGCGAAGAAGGGCTTCCAGCAGGGCCGAAGCATCCACTACGATCACAAGCGGTCACGCTCGGCTCGAACCGCGTCGGCCGGTGGCACAGAAGGAGCCGCTTCCCTGCGGCTGCGTAAGCGCGCCCGCAATTCATCAATCGTCGGCCGTTCCGCCACCTGACGAATTTCGCTGAGCAGATAGTCGGAGAGCGACATGCCTGCCAACGCGGCACGCGATTTGAGCCGGCGATGCAACGCTTCGGGGACATTACGAATTTGGATCATCGATCCCATGTTTTCAGCATAGAAGCATGTGCTCCACATGTCAAGGCTCTTACCGTGAATGGACCGAGTGTTCGGACACTTACGGTGCGCTTTTCTAGACGAGGACGCTATGGGTTTGACGGACGCCCCTTTTGATAACCTTGAGCCTATGCTTAAGGAACCTCAGATCGTGGCAATGGGCGGAGGCGGGTTTTCCATGGAGCCCGACAACCTGGCTCTCGACAACTACGTCTTGTCTCTTTCTGAAGTGGACCGCCCCAAAGTATCGTTTATTCCCACGGCCAGTGGCGACAGCGACAGTTACGTGGAACGTTTCTACACATCGTTCCGCAGCCTGCCCTGTGAACCAACGCATCTCTCCCTCTTCCGCCCCCACCCCGGTGACCTCCGTTCCTACGTGCTGGGACAGGACGTCATCTATGTAGGTGGAGGAAGCACAAGAAATTTACTTGTGCTGTGGCGAGAGTGGGGCTTGGACATCATTCTCAAAGAAGCGTGGGCAGCTGGAGTGGTTCTTGCCGGAATCAGCGCAGGCTCCATCTGCTGGTTTCAACAGGGAGTGACCGATTCGGTGGAGGCTAGCCTTTTGCACGCCCTTCCATGCCTCGGCTTCCTGCCAGGCAGCAACTGCCCTCACTATGATGGAGAAGCCGAACGCCGGCCCGCGTATCATAGCCTGCTGCGAGAAGGAAAGCTTCCACCCGGTTATGCCGCGGACGACGGCGCCGGCCTGCATTTTATCGGCCAACGCCTGGCGCATTGCGTGACATCGCGTGCAACCGCAACAGCCTACCGTCTCGAGCTGGCAGGCGACGGCATCCAGGAAACCGCGCTCGAGTCCACCCTCCTCTCCCCTCACCCCTGAATGGCGGTGGCCAGCCAATTTTCATTCGTATCGCAGAGCGATGACGGGTTCAACGCGCAGGGCTCTCTGCGAGGGAATAAGAGCCGCCACCAGAGCCACTACCAGAAACAGCAACGACACTCCAGCGAAAGAGATGGTGTCGATGATGTGCACTCCGTAGAGGACATGGCGGAGCAGGTACGCGACACCGGTCGCGAGCACCACTCCCGCGGACAACCCTGCAAAAACCGGACGGGTGCTCTCGCCCAGGATGAGGGTTAGGATGTCGCGTCTCTTCGCGCCCAGGGCCATGCGGATGCCGACCTCGCGCGTGCGCAGCACAACGATATAGCTGACCGTACCGTAGATACCGATTGCCGCCAATAACAGCCCGAGGATGCCGGTGGTAGAGGCAATGGCCGCCGCGAGTGTTGAGGCGAGGAACGGTTCCGTTTCCCGCAGCATCTGCTGGAGCGTGGACGCCCGCGCGGCGAGGTCGGGGTCTACAGCAGTAACCAATGGGGCAAGAGCGGGGATCAACTGGGCTGCGTCGGAGCGGGTGCGTATCAGAATCGGATAATTCTGTAGATAGTTACTGGGGAGCGGCAGATAAATCTGCGCCGAGTCGCTGCCGTCAAACAAGACACCCCGCGTATCGCGTGCAACGCCGATCACCCGCCAGGCGGGGCCATTCGGCTGGGGTTCATCGGCGGTAGGAAAGAGGCCGCCGGGACCAAGGCGGAGAGTGTGGCCGAGGGGAATTTGTCCGGGCCATAACTGATTGGCAGCCGACTCACTCACGACGATGGACGGTTCTGCCTCGCCCCCCTGTGCGGCAAAGCCCCGGCCGAACAGCATCGGAATCCCGAGGGTTTGGAAATAGTTCGGCTGAATCCAGGTATAGAAAAGATATGCCTTGGCATTCTGCTTGGAGGGTTCCGTTTCATTCAACGAGACCGCGGCGGTACGTAACTCGGCGTCGTCGGGCGCGTGCGCGACGGTCAGATCCACGACGCCGGGCATTGCGGCAACGCGGCTGCGCAGATCGCGGAGCAAAACCGCCTCGTGCTCCGGTGTGTACTCTGGGCCCTCAGGAAATTGAAGACTCAGGTCGATCACATGGGCATCGTCATAACCGGTGTCCATCCAGAGCGCTCGAACGGCGCCGTGGATGAGCATACTGCCCGCGATCACCAGCACGGCCGAGACGGCGACCTGGGTAGCGATAAGGAAGTTACGGAGACGGCGGCTGCGCATGGGCGCCGTGCCGGCATTTGCTTTGAGCGCAGAGGAAACGGCGGAGCGAGAGCTCTCCAACGCAGGTGCGAGCCCGAAGAGAATACCGGCGAAGACGGAAATGAGGAACACGAACGCAAATGCCGTGAGGTCGGGAGTGACGTGGAAAATAAAGGTGCCGTACTCATCGGGGAAAGCGTCCGCGATCGATACCACGGCCGCCTGAAGAAATATCCAGCTGAATAGGAACGCGAGGACGCCTGCAAGCAGAGCGAGCAGAGTGCTTTCGGTGAGCAGTTGGCGAATAAGACGTGAGCGGCTGGCTCCCAATGAGAGACGCATCGAAAGTTCACTTTGGCGTGAAGCAGCGCGCGCCAGTTGCAGGCTGGCAACATTCGCGCAAGCGACCACCAGCACCATTCCGAAAGCGGCTATAAGAAACAGAATGCACGTTCTCAGTCCACGATCCCGCTCAATGGGAATCGGGAATGGCGAGCCGGGCCAGACCATTGCGCTCACGGGCTGGGCAAGATCGGAATGAGGATCGTGAAGCGAGCGGAGGTGATTGGCGACCAGCGACATCTCCGCCTGCGCCTGGCGCATGCCGGCGCCGGGAGCGAGACGGGCCAACAGATGGCAACAGCCATGTTCGCGGTCCCGCAGCCAGTTATCGTCGGGATGCACGAGTGGTTCAAGGCTGAGCGGAAGCCAGAAGTCAGGCGCCGCAATAAATGTTCCCACGAAGTTATGCGGTGTCACACCGATAATTGTGAACACCGAGTTATTGAGCCTGACCGTTTTGCCCAGGACAGCAGGGTCGCTATTAAATCGCTTTTGCCAGTAGTTCTCACTGATGAGGACGGAGTGCGAGGCAGCAAGTTCCGCAGTATCCGCCGGCCCGAACGTCCGCCCGCGGATAGCGTCGACACCCAGAACGGAGAAGTAATTTTCAGAAACTGCGAGCGTCATCGCGGTTTCGCGGTTGCCGATATCCGTGAGTCCACCGAGCTTGCCAAGCAACGAGCCGAGCCCCTCATCGTGCTGAAGAACGACGCCGCCGGGCACTACGACAGTGAGGTATTGCGGCAGGCCCGCAGCGATAACACCGCTGAACGAGTGAATCTGGTCCCGGTAAATCTCATAGTCGGGGTAGCTGAATAGATGTGCGGTCGCGCCCGTATGCAGGATGAGCGCCAGATTGACCATCGAGTTGGGATCATGCGCGTCGATCTTCCGCTCGAAAAAAGCCTTGTACGCCGTGAAGGCCGCGGTGTTCATGCCGATACCCACGGCGAGGGCAAACACCGCGATCGCGGTGAATCCGGCATTGCGGAGCAGCATGCGCGCGCCGAAACGTACATCCTGCATCACGGTTTGTGGAAGGAGCATCAGGTCGATCTCGCGCATTCGCTCCCGCAACAGTGGCGTATTGCCAAAGCGGGCACGGGCTGAGCGGTGCGCCTCGGCCTTCGACATTCCCTGTTCTACATTCCGCTGCTCGCGCATCGAGATGTGAAACTGGAGCTCTTCCGCGGAATCGCTTTCCCACTTTTCCTGGCGTAAGAGCGCACGCATGCGCCGAATCCATCCCATAGCAAACCCTCTAGACCGTGGCCTTACCTAACTCCAACACCAGGGCCACTGCACTGGCAGTCCTCCGCCAGTTTTCGCGCTCCGCAGCCAATTGCCTCCGCCCTGTGCCCGTGAGGCGGTAAAAGCGGGCGCGGCGGTTGTTTTCACTGCGGCCCCATTCGGCAGTGATCAAGCGCTGTTGCTCCATGCGATGAAGGGCGGGATAAAGCGAACCCTCCTCGACATGGAGAACCTCTTCGGAGACACGTTCAATGTGCAGAGTGATTCCCCAGCCATGCATGGGGCCTTGCTCCAGGGTTTTCAGCACCAGCAGATCCAGGGCTCCCTGAAGATTGTCGCTTCTGCTCCTGACCATGCCGGGCACTCCTATAGCCGTCTATGGAAGAATGCGGCTTTTGTCGCGAGTTGTCAATGCACAAAGCCTCGCGCCGTTACTAAAGAGCCGGAGCGGCATAACTGCTTTCGTGGCGGAGCAGATCGAGCAGCACCCCATCGGAGCGCGCCTACGCTCGCTATCTGCTCCGCGGCGCAGGTGTGTAGCCGGGTAACAGTCGTGACACCGAATGAAATAAGTGAAATTTCTGATACGTCATATCGCTCAGCACTGTTTCAAAAGGCGCGTAGACTTTGAAGTTTTCGCTCCACTCATGGAGATCCATCGTTGTTCGCTGTCTTGAAACGGTGACGCTTCGTGTGGGGCAGAAATAGGTCGTCCCGCCGATCATCACGGGAGTGTACTCCACCATAACGTCGGATTGTTGCATGGGCAGCCTTGGTTCGAGGTCTGCCTGCACCGTCAGACGAAGAATCGTTCCACTCGCCGGATCAACGGCAAACTCCCCGTGATACAGCTCTTTCTTTTCCCAGGGGACCAATTTGTCGTCGCGGGTAAGGTAGCCGAACCCGACCCGGAAGAAGGGTACTTCCTGAAGAACGCGATAGCGGAAAACTGCCTGCGGTCCGTCCGCGCCCTGTTCCCAGCGGATCCATTCCAAATCGCTACCGGCCGCAGTGGCTCCCTTAAGTACGGTAACAAGAAAGGGGCCAAAGGTGCCTACCGTGCTTAGAACGCGTTCGCCCTGCTTGAGCGGCTCTCCCTTGCTGGTCTGTGTGTCCACGATTTCTTTACCGTCGCGAAAAAGCAGCCTGGCATTGAACGTCTCATCCAAATGCAACGACGGATCGCCTGTCATCGTCTTCCATGTCTGGTCCCGTCCCGGCGGACGTTGGTGATATTCAACCGTGGTTCGGTCGGCAAAAAAGTTCGGCAGCCTGGGGATGGTGTGGTTCACATAAGCGATCGCGCGCGACATCATCAATCGTTGCGCAGCCGCGTCGGGCGGCGCGGCCGGGTAAATCTCATCCGCCGGAGGAGCAAGAAAGACCGACCGATCGGCCAACGCAACCAGCGCTTCCCGGGCCTTCTTGTCTCGCAGCATGGTCTCAAATTTCCTTAGCTTCGCGGTGCTCAACCTTTCCGTCAACCGCATAAGAGACAGTTGCTGTGTCATTTGAGTGTTTGCACTTTTATCCACCGTGCTCAACGAACGTTCCAGTTGCTGCACCGTGACAAGCTCGATCGCGGCAGGGGTTTGATCGTAGAAGGCCGGTTGGTTGAAATAGCCGGCTCTGGTGTGGACCGTCAGATCAGGATTGTCGACTTGCATCGTCAATGGGTGATATTCGTCCACTTGATTGGTGCGCGGAGGGTTGAACGTGAATGAATAAAAAGTGTTTGCCTCCTCCACTCGTTTGCCAATCAGACCGGCCAGATCCTTGCCGGCCGCCAGCACGCCGCCGCCGGACAGCGTTGCTACTGCCTGCAACGCGAGATAGCTGTAGTCATACTCTTTCTGCTTCACACTCTCGAGAAACTCCGTATAGACGAAAGAGGGTACGGGTATCGGATTTCCGCGAGCATCAAGAAATGGCCACTCCGTAGCGCTCCAGAGGTCAATGCGAGCTTCTCGCAACCGGGTTGAGAGTTCAGTGCCGAAATCGAAAAGCCCACCGCCCGCGATTCCCTGGACCTGCCATCCATTGCCCAGCCAAAACATCAGTTTTCTGCCGGGCTTGCGCCGCTCCTCGATTGCGATGGATCCCAGGGCGATCAAAGAGTGGGTGAGTTTCCCGGTGAGGTCACCGCCCGAAACCTTGCCCAGATCTTGGGCGACCATCCGGGTTTTCCAGATAATGTGCGGCTCTCTTCGAGCGGCGGTCTCGTCGGCCAAACGGTTTCCGTCGAAAAAAGCTTCATCCGATGCCGAAAGGCCGTCCTTGGAAATCCGGTAAATCGTTACCGGCTGCCGAAGATGCCCCTGGTTCTGGCGCAGAAAATTCTCGGCTTCGCGCTCCGCCGCCGTGAGTTGCGCCGAGGCATTGCCCTGCGGATCCTCCATGTTCAATTCATCGATCACCAGGATGACCTCAACCGGAGGATCTCCGTCGACATCGCCAAGAGCCCTGGCGGTGCCGGGGGCGGCATCTGTCTCTTGAAACGAGACAACATTCCCGCGTTGGCCGTTGTCCTTCAACGTAAAGTCTTGTTGCTTGAGGCCAGTCACCGCATGCCCCGACTTATCGGTCACGGAGACATCAAGCCTGATCACCCCTTGTGTCCAATCCGGGGTGGGCGCGGCCACGAGCGCAAGCGGAGAAGCAAGTGTGGTTTGTGTCTCCTGCGCACATACAACCGCAGGCACATATAAGAGCAACACTGCGCAAATGCGAAATGGCATCGTGTGCCCGTCACCGGAGCAAAAATCGGCCCAGCTTCTTCGCAGTAAGCAAGTCATGAGCCCCAGGCGATCTTACGCTCCTCCGCCGGTCCCCTGACAGCATACCTACCGCTCTTGGTTTGGCGTGTCGACCGAGGAGTGATTTGCGTTCAGCTCCGTGCAGCGGTCGAACTCTTTCTGAGCCTGATCTTTCAACCCCTGATCGCGATAACTAATCCCCAGCTCATAATGCAAGCTGGAACTATTGGGCGCCAGTTGTACAGCCCTTTCCAGTTCGTCGTGAGAGTCTTGCCAGCGCTTCAGTTTAAGATAGGCGCGCCCCAGTTGTTCATGCGCCTTCGCATTCCCGGGCGCTAACGCAACTGCTTCTCGCAAGTAAGGCAGGCCTTCTTCCGGATTTTCCTGCGCGGCGAACAGCATGCCGAGATTCAGGTAGGGCTGAGCGTCCTTGGCGCTTGCGCCCGACTGCCAGGCGATGGCTCTTTGATAGGCCTGGCTCGCTTGCTCGGTCTGGTTCAGTCCCTCGTACGAGAGCCCGATATTGTCTTCGGCCTTTACGTTATGGGAATCGAGTTTGAGGCATTGCTCGAAAGCATCGATAGCCTCGGCAAAGCGATTCTCGTTGTACTTGGTGCGACCGAGATAGTACCAACCATCCGCGTCCGCTGGATTCCAACTCAGCGCCTTGGTTAACCATCGATCCGCGTCCAGCAAATCGCCTAACATCACATAATCCACTGCGACCATCTTAAGGTCGTTGGCGGTGGGGGTGCGCAATTGCGCCGCGCGGGTGTACGCGGCCAAAGACTCAGTGGCTTTTTTCTCGTGGGAAAGGATGTAGCCGAGCAGGTAGTGCCCGTCGGCGGAGGCGTTCTGCTGCGAGAGATATTTCCGGACCGCGGTCTCCGCATCGGAGAAAGATCCGGCTTGCACCGCAGATGTGGCCTGAGCCAACAACGCGTCCCTTTCCTTCGACTGTGCGTCCTCCGGAGCCGCTTTGGGCGGTGCGAGTTGGGGAATTTCCTGGGCATGCGCGACGAATCCACTCCATAGCGACGGGAAAATACAAACGAAGCATAGCAACCACGCATACACAAGACGCGGCCCAGCCTCACGTGGCGTGCGCGTGCGGATTTTTGAAGAGGGCCGCGCTTCCATCGGTTTCAAACGCATTGACCGTCTCCCACCCCACGCATGGTAACAAGTTCTCTCACAGACAGTCACCCGAAAGAAGCCAGGGCGTGCGCAACTCCCCCGCCAAGCTGGTTCTTCTGCTCTACTCCACTAAGGCAGGCTTTCCATCGTCATGATGAACTCGCTTCCCGTACCCAGGTGCACGCTGTGTTCTTCGCTGGTGAGCATGGCGCTGCACTGCGGGCCGCCTTCGGGAATCAACTTAAGATGCTTGATACCGGCTACCAGGCCGGGATGAATGGCGCGGGGAGCCACGCCGGGGTTCGTACTGTCGTCGGCGGCCAGACCCTGGGCGGCAGCGGTCACAGAGATATCTCTCCCTCCACCCCTGATCTCGGTCGGCGTGCTGTTATGGACTGCGTTGTAGGCATCGGTATCGCCTCCGGCGACGCCGATGATCCTGAGCGACAGCTCCTGCTTCGGATGACCCGAGCAGTCGCCATGGTCGAAGACGACGGCGAGCTCGGCGGCGCCCGAACTCTTGGAGGCGCTAGCCGCCAGCACATGCCCATAGAGCGTAGATCCTGCAATCAACGTGCAGCTCGGCGCTATCCAGTCTTGCAGTACTTTGACACTGATCGACTGGCCCGGCTTCAGGTGCCCCGAGTCCAGCCAACCGATGATGCCCCCCTGGATAGAGGACTCGAGAGGGTGATCCTGGTTTTGGTTCGCATACTGATTGCACGCCGGGTCTCTTGCTTCCGTGCTGTTGGCAGTTTGGGCCGCGGCCGCAATCAAGTTCCTCGCCGGACCTGACGCCGGAGACTCGAACCTCACGAGCCCATCCCGGTAGTCGAGGTGTACGACCAGCGAATGGAGAATGTCGAAGCCAAGCATACCCGCAACCTCCATCCCGGCATTCTGATCCACAGCCGACGGATCGAATTCCAGGATGTCGCGTTGGTGGTCCAGCGCGAGGCCGGCGAATTGCAAATCGAAGCCGTCGCGATAGATTTGCAGAGTTGAGCCGGAAACTGTCTTCACGGGGTTGGTGAAGTTCACCCGAGTGTTGGAGATAGCATGAGCTACCTCGGAGGTCATGGTAGTTAGACGAATACCCGTATCGAGAACAAAAAGCCGGCGGTCTTTGTTATTGAGCGTGACCGGAATGAGCAAGTACTGGTTCTTGTGGTAGACGGTCGTATAGCTTCGCATATCCGGCGCGAGATAGCGGTCCCCCGGCAGTACGCTCTTGTGCTCGCCCGGGAGCCCAGGAAGCGGATCGAGCTGCAGTTTCGCTGCGGGAAAGTCGAGGGTAACCAGGTAAGAGGCGAAGATGTCCGTGCCGATAAAGCCTTCCGCGCCGGCCCCGAAGGGCGTATCGCTCACCCCCACCATGCAGTTGCGGAATTCAAGCGGCCCCAGGCGCAGCGTATCGGCCTGCACGGTATTCGCGGGCGCGCCCTCGGCGTGCTGAAAGCCATTGGCCTCTGCCAGGGCCTGACTGATGTACAGGCCAGAGGCAGCGGTATCGACGGTGAGCCTGGCCTTGCTTTTAGGGAAGTCCACAGCGAGTTTGTAACTGCCGATTTGCTTGACGGTCTCGTAAGAAGGGAGGAGTGGGAGAGTCACGGGACTTGTCACCGCGACACTCTGGCAGGTCTGCGAGTTCTCCGACAGGAGCGACATCATGGAGTTCGCGGAAGCCTGGGCCTTTTGCCGGATTTCCGGATCGAGATCAGTCATCGTGGCAAGCGAGCCCTCGATACGCTCAATGTCGTTGGCGGGGTTCACGGTGTGGGTCCAGGCGCGGTGAATATCCGGGTCGGACGGGTCGATCCGGTAGGCGGCTTCGAGCTCGCCGCGCTCCGAGGCATACATCGAATCCATGCGAAAGATACGGCTACGGATGAGGTGGACGCGGGCAAAGCAGGGGTCGGCTGCGGCAGCAGAGTCAAGTGTCTTCGAGGCGAGCCATGGTTCCCCCTGGCGTAATTGCACTTCAGCCAGTGCTGTGAGGGCGCCGGCGGAGTGCGGATCCTCGGCGGCGGCCTTGCTTGCACGGTTCGCGGCGTCAGAGATCCTGTTTTCATGCAACAGGGTGTGAACCAGGTCAAGATTCAGTTCGGGATCGTTTGGTTTTTGCACCAGCGCTTGCTGGTAAAGGCTCTCGGCGTCCTCATATTTCGCGTGTTGGTAGGCGATCTCCGCGGGCGTTGCGGGGCGCGGGGAGCCGGCGGGGCAGGCGGCGTTTTGCGCCAAGGCAGCGCCGGCAGAAAGAAGGGCTGCCCAGCAAAGCGTCAGCGCCTGAATCAGAACAGTCTTGGTCGGCATATAACTCTTCAAGAAAAGTTGGCAAGCGACAAGCGGGGGTAGTATACGCCGCAGGTCAGATAAGCCGGGCGAGCGGCTGCGAGCGGAAATGGGATCGACGCCAAGCCGCGTTGGTGCAAGGGTCTGGGAGTCTGTCGGGCATAGATTTTTTGCCCTTTAGAATCAACAACTTAAGAAGGCTACTTCTTTCTGTATGTTGCTGATTAGAAACATGTTACACGATTCAAATCCCTTATTGGCGACATACTCCCAGCGATTTCTCTTGACAGTGCTGTCTCTAAATTTCTATAGTCCGGCCATTGGGAACGATACCATCAAGCAGAAAACCGCTTGTCTTGGAAGGACCCGGGAAAGCATCAAAGGGCCCTGTAGTTCGTGCTGTGCGATAAGTAGAAAACTGTTGTTTTTCAGGAGAATGTGATGCAGACGTCTGTGTTTTGGAGCGGTTTTCGTAGTTTCACGCGCGCTGGGTTGTTGCTTCTTACCCTGTGCTTCGCGTTTTCATCCGCAAAAGTCCTTTACGCACAAGCCAATGCCGGTCTTACCGGCACGGTAACCGATACCACCGGCGCGATTGTTTCCGGCGCCACGGTAACCATCACCAATGTGGGAACGGGGCAACAGAATCACGCGACCACCAGCAGCGTTGGCACTTATGCTGTTACGGGCTTGACGCCCGGTGTGTACTCGGTAGCTGTAGAAGCCAACGGCTTCAAGAAGGAAGTGCAGAATTCGGTCAACGTTGAAGTCAGCACCAATTCGACGATCAATGTGAGCCTGGCCGCCGGCTCAACGTCAGAGACGGTCGAGGTTACGGCAGACGCGATTGCGCTCAACACAACCCAGCCGCAGCTTGGCTCGACCGTTGAGCCCGCCGTGGTCGCCGCACTGCCCAACGAAGTTGCAGGCCGCGGACGCCAAATCGACCAATTGCAGTTTCTGGCCCCGGGAACCACAGGCAACACGTTTTCTCACCGCATCGGCGGGGGCGTCGACTTCGAACAGGAGATTGTCTACAACGGCATCCCCGCGCCGCAGCCTGAGACCGAGGGCTATACCACAAACTTCAACCCTCCCTACGAGATGGTGAAGGAGTTTCGGGTGGAGCGCTCCACGTTCTCGGCGCAGTTCGGTCTAGGTCAAGGCGCATTGACGTACCAGATGGCGGGGGGAACGAACCTCTACCACGGCGACCTTTTTGAGATCAATCGCAACAGCTTCTTCGATTCGGTTGGCTTCTTTAACGGTCCGGCGTTTAGTAATGGGAAAGTCCCCACCGATCACGAAAACAATTATGGTTTCACCATCGGCGGACCGATTAGAATCCCCCATCTCTACGATGGCCGCGACCGAACTTTCGGCCACTATAGCCAGGAGTGGTATAAGCAGAACAGCGAAAGCACGGCCCCAAATACCGTGCCGACTGCACTTGAAAAGACCGGCGATTTTACCGACTTTCGCGATGGCAGCACGGGCAACCTGATCCCGATCTTCGACCCGCTTACCGGCAAGCAGTTTGTCTATAACGGCCGGCTGAATGTGATTCCGCCGGACCGCATTAGTAAGAACTCGGCGATCTTGATTCCCTTCCTTCCGGATCCTGACCGGCCGGGCAGCGGCGTCGGGGGACTGGACAGCAACAAGAGCTTTGCTCCCTTCATCAATCCCCACATTCAGCATGTCTGGGGGTTCACTGTCGATCAACGCCTGACTGACAGGCAAAGTGTGCACTACAGTCAATGGCGGAACAGTTTCAGCAACTACAGCTTCGACGGTACGCCGGCGAGAGATTTTGTGGTTGCTCCCAATCCGCTCAACAGTCAGAAATACGAACCGGCGGTGGGCAGCGGCTTCCTGCTGACGTACGACAACACACTGAATGCGAACCTGGTCATGACTGCCGGCTTCGGTTGGATTGGCGAAATCAACGACCAGTACAACCAGAACAAGTATGACTTTCCCGCTGTACAGGGTGGCATCATTCCTCCCAACGTCACGTTTGATGGCCAGCACGCCCCAGCAAACTTCGGCAGCGATGGGTCATGGCTGCAGTCGATCAATCGCAAACTGGGTATCGCGATCGTCAACAACTACCTCTGGACGAAAGGGCGCAACACCTTCAATATCGGTTGGGAGTTCCGTCGTTCCTACCAGGACGATAATGAGGAGCAAACAGCGGGTGGGCGTTTCCAGTTCAGTCAACACACAACATCCGTGGCAGACCCCACAGATCCTAACTTCAACTCCTACGGCAGTTCCTTCGCAAGCTTTCTGTTGGGCCTGCCTGACTCGGCAAATCGCAGCAACTCGCAGGAATTGCGTCTGCGCAACCTGGCCATCTCCCCCTACATTCAAGACGACATCAAGTTGAGTCCCAAGCTGACCGTCAATCTTGGATTGCGCTGGGATATCCAGGTGCCCTTTACCGAGAACCACAATCTGATCGTCTTCGTCGACCCCAACGCCACGAATGCCGCGGCGGGCGGAATCAAGGGCGCAGCCACCCAGTTCGGTAGTGGACCGGGTCAAGCGGGTTACACGCGCGCGGACACCCATTTCGGACATATAGGGCCGAGGTTGGGCTTCGCCTACCAGCTCAATGACAAAACCGTGGTGCAGGGCGGCTTCAGCGTAGCCTTCCTGAATGGCGGAGCCTATGAATACGGAACCAGTAAGGTCGCGGTGAACTACGGCAACTTGTTGACCGGTTCGTTCACACGCCTCACCACCGGAACCAATCAATCTTCCTTTGGCAGCTGGGACACCACGCAGCTGCCGAACCCGCAGGCCACGCCCTTCAGCCCTGGCCTTGGGTTGGGCACGCAGATCGACGCATTCAGCAGGAATGACGGCTTTGCGCCGTACAGCCAGCAATGGAACCTCAACGTGCAGCGCCGGCTCCCGTATGACATGTTCGTATCCGCAGCCTGGGTGGGCAACCGCGTGATCCATTTGCCCAGCCAACTCAACAAACCGGGCCAGCTCGATCCGAAGTACTTGAGCCTCGGGTCTCAACTCGGCCTGCGCTTCGCCGATGGTACCGCACAGGCAGCTGGCTTTAGTACGCCCTACCCTGGATTTGTGCGCGATTTTGGCGGTTCGGCAACGGTCGCGCAGGCGCTTGGGCCGTTCCCGCAGTATTCGTACGTCTTCAACAATTTTGAAGGATCTGGAACTACCTACTACGAGGGATTGCAGGTACAGGCGGAAAAACGCTTCACCAACGGCCTCTCATTCCTCGCGGGATATACCTTGTCGCGGCTGATGGATAACACCAGCAGCGGATTCTCGAGCTTCACTGCCGGCGGTATCAACAAGTACAACCAAAAGCCGGAGTACACGGTTTCCGGCTCGGACGAGCCAAACACGTTCAAGGCAAGCGGAACCTATGAGCTGCCCATCGGCCCCGGGAAGAAGTATTTCAGCAATCGCGGAGTCACCGGTCAACTGTTAGGCGGTTGGCAAACCGCCTGGATTCTGGACTATGAAGCAGGCACGGCCACTGGAGCTGGGGAGAATGGCACTCCTTTCCCCAATGGCTTCAACCGTCCCAACCGTGTTCCTTCGGTTCCCCTGAGTACTGCGTCCTATAACAGAGCGCGGGACTACTTTACGGGGAAGGCAAGCGTAGCCCAGATCTTTAACCCTGGCGGCTTTGCGGTAACCCCGTCGCAATATGTTCTGGGCAATGCTCAACGGAATTACGCACAGCTCCGCAACCCGGCGTTGTACAACGAAAACGTAAATGTCAGAAAGCACTTCCAGTTCACAGAACGCTTCCAGGGCATTCTGCAAGTGGATTACTTTAACGTGCTCAACCGTACTCAGTTCCAGGGCCCTGATACCAACGTCAGTGACGGTACCTACGGCCAGGTGATCAACCAGGGTTCCCAAACGAACAACCGCCAAGGGGAGGTCAGCTTCCGAATAGAATTTTAGGTAGCGCTTTCAAGCATGGGCCGCGGGGGAGTTATTCAATCCCGCGGCCCAACTTGCAATTCGTGCATCCTTTCCAGAGGCCGGACTTTTAGTCCGGCCTTTTGCTGCCCGCTCCACAACCGGCGCGCCCTCTATAATGACTCAATCATGACTCCAGCAAAGACTTCAGCAATGCCACGGGCGCTCAAGCCCGGCAAGCGGCTTCGACCGCACTTTGCGCTGCTGTTATGCTTCGCCGCGATGGCCGGCTCGGTATTTGCTCAGTCCCCTGCGGAGGACGAAGTGACCCCCGAGGTGCAGGCGCTCTACGCGCAGGCTAAGGCCGCGCAGGATCGCGGAGATAACGCGGCTGCGATTGAAAAATATCGGGCCATGCTGAAGCTCGCTCCACACCTCGCGCCGGCTTATAACAATCTCGGCAGGCTCTATTTCAATCAGCATGATTATGCCCACGCCGCCCAGGTGCTCAACAAGGGACTCGCGCTCAACCCCGACATGGCCACGGCTTCCGCTCTATTGGGCCTGAGCTATCTGGAACTGGGTGAAGACGAAAAGGCAGAACCGCTGCTCGAAGGGGCAGTGCGCGCGAATCCAAACGACGATACGGCGGTGATGGCTCTGGCGCGCGGGCTCATCCATCTTGGGAAATTTGACCAGGCAACGCCCTATCTCAAAAGCTACCTGGATCGCCATCCGGAGGATCAGCAAGCCTGGTATCTGTTGGGCAAGACCTATCTTCAGCTGTCGCAGGATGCTTTGGGCAAGATCAACCAAATTGATCCGAACTCCGTGGTCGCTCACGAAATTACCGGCGAGATCGACGAGAGCATGCACAACTACGACGGCGCGCTCGTGGAATACAAGAAGGCAGCGGATATGGCGCCGCAACAGCCGGGTACGCATATGCATATGGCAGACACCTTTTGGTTGACCGGCAAATGGGATTCCGCACAGGCGGAGTTCAAGGCGGAATTGGCGAACGATCCCAACAACTGCCTGGCTCGATGGAAGCTGGCAAATGCGACCATCGAGGCCAATGGCTCCACAGAGGACGCTCTATCGGGTTTGAATCGGGCGATCGAGCGCTGTCCGAACCTTATGCAGGCGCATGTCGACCGAGGGCGCGCGCTGATCAAGTTGAACCGGCAGAAGGAAGCGTTGCCCGATCTGCTGATGGCAGAGAAGGACAGCCCGAAAGAACCATCGATCCACTTTCTTCTGTCCCAGGTCTACAAGGCAGGCGGACAGACGGCCGAGGCGCAACAGGAATTGCACACGTACGCGCAGCTGCAACGGGAAGCCAGCCAAGCAGTTGCAGGTCAGGCGAGCGATGCCATCTCCATCAAGAGCACATCGCATTAAACGCGGCGGTTTTGTCGCTCAACAGCTCCATACCGGGCGCGGCTTCGGCTTCTATTTCGCCGCGTTGCTGCTTATGTTTCCTGGCGAATCCACGCTGTGCGCCCAACAGACTCCCATGGCCAGCCAGCAAGGCGGGGCCAGCACCGCGGGAGCCTACGCGCCCGTCCACGATGCGGACAATCGGCCCATCACCGCGGGAGGAACGGTAGAGAAGGGCCCGGTCGTCTTCAAGGATGTTTCGCGTGCATCCGGTCTCGCCACGTGGAAGTACAGCGGAGGAACGGCGGCCAAGGCGCTGATTGTCGAATCGCTCGGGGGCGGCGTCGCCTTGCTCGACTACGACAATGACGGTTGGCTCGATATTTACCTGGTCAACGGTATGACCTACGAGGCGCTCAGCGGTAAGGCTCCGTCGCCGCATGCAGCGCTGTTTCATAACAATCACGATGGCACATTTACCAACGTCGCGGAAAAGGCCGGCGTTACCAACGATCGTTGGGGAGTGGGTGTAGCGGTTGGCGATTATGACAACGACGGATGGCCCGACCTGTATGTCACCAACGTGGGCCGGAACCGGCTCTACCACAACAATCACGACGGCACATTTACCGATGTGGCAGAAAAAGCCGGGGTCATGTTGGGCACATGGTCCACAGGTCCCACGTTCGGCGACTACGACGGCGACGGAAAGCTGGACTTGTTCGTTCCGGGGTATGCCCGCTATGACTTCAACGATCCTCCCGTGGCCGGTTCCCGGTGGGTCGTCTCCAACTTCTGCCAGTTCCGTGGCGTCAGTGTCTTCTGCGGTCCACGAGGACTGAAAGGCGAGCAGGACCATCTGTTTCACAACAATGGCGACGGCACGTTCACCGATGTGAGCGTCAAGGCAGGAGTGGCGGACACCCCCGGTTACTTCGGACTTGCCTCCGTGTTTGTGGACCTCAACGGAGACGGCCGTCCGGAACTGCTGGTAGCCGACGATTCGACGCCGAACTATCTCTATAGGAATAAAGGGGACGGGACGTTTGAGGATCTTAGTTTCGAGTCGGGCTACGCCGTGAACGGCGAGGGACGCGAAACCGCAAGCATGGGGATTGCGCTGGGGGACTATGAACATAAGGGGAAGCTCAGCATTTTAAACACCACCTTCTCCGACGACTACAAGGTTCTGTACCGCAACGAGGGCGATCTAACCTTTACCGATGTCAGCCGCGATGCCGGTCTATCGGTGGCGACCATTCCCTTCCTGAGTTGGGGTGACGGGTTTATCGACTACGACAACGACGGCTGGAAGGACATTTTTATAGCCAGCGGGCACGTCTATCCTGAGGTCGACCGGCATGATTGGGGCACCAGCTTTGCCGAACGCCTCCTGCTCTTCAGAAATGTTTCCGGAAAGAAATTCGAGCCGGTGCCGGCTGTGAAAGGCACGGGACTGGCCGTGGTGATTCCCGCGCGGGGCGCGGCGTTTGGCGATCTGTTTAATGACGGCAAGATCGATATTGTGCTGAATAACCTCGACGCGCCGCCCACCCTTTTGCGCAACGTCGATGACAATCACCATCACTGGGTGGAGTTGCGACTGCTGGGAGGGCCCAAGGGCCCGCGCGATGCTGTCGGCGCCACGGTCTTTCTCACCTCCTCGCAGCAGACGCAGCGTGGAGACGTTCTCAGCGGCGGCAGCTTCGCGTCGTCGAACGATTTCCGGGTCCACTTTGGGTTAGGCGATGCCGCCACCGTCGATGCTCTCGAGATCCGTTGGCCTGGCGGAATGGTGGAAAAGATTCACGTGCCCGCAGTGGATCGCATCTACACTGTCGAGGAAGGCAAAGGCATTACCAGTGAACTCTGTGCATCGTGCCCCCAGCATAAGCCGTTGCCTCCTTCGGTCAAGCCGGGCGAATAGCCAGATGGCGCGCTTCCCTGCCCGTTCCGGCAATCCAACTCCGGGCGCCACAACATGGGTTACCAGGTTGGCAGGCACAGCGGCGCTTGCCCTTGCGCTTACTATTGCGCTGTGCGGCGGAGTTGCAGGCAACGCACAGCAACCGCGCGTACAAGTGGCGACCGCCGTCAGCACCGCGGACGCCGCTTGCGGTAAGTGCCACCAGGAGATTCTGCAAAGCTACCTGGCAACGCCGATGGCAAACGCGAGCGGCCTGGCGGCAGACAGGGTAAAGACTGGAAGCTTTGAGCACAAACTCTCGGGCGTGCAATACAGCCTGTCGCTTGAAAGCGCGCAGCCGATGTTGTCCTTCCGTGACCTGAAAGACCCAGAGATCGCCGCCCGCTGGAAACTCGAATACTTTCTTGGATCCGGGCATCTTGGCTTGACCTACTTGTACTCGCTCGATGGCTACCTTTTCGAGTCTCCTATTGCTTACTACGCTGCTTCGCAGAGTTTGGACCTGAAGCCCGGCCTCGAATCGATGCAGCAGGCGCCGCCCGGGCTGCCGGTGCAGGCGGAGTGCCTGCGCTGCCATATGAGCGGGGTTCAGCACAGCGATGCGGGAACGATCAATCGTTACAGCGGACTGCCCTTCCTCCATTCGGGCGTCACCTGCGAGAGTTGCCACGGAGATACCCGGCAGCATGTCCTGACCGGTGGCAAGGCGGCCGTCGTGAATCCTTCGAAACTCGATGCAGGGCGGCGGGATTCCGTTTGCATCAGTTGTCACCTGGAGGGAGATATCTCGGTCGAGCGCACGGGGCATTCGGCGCTCGACTTCAAGGCAGGTGACTCCATCTCGGACTACCTGGCCTACTTCGTGTACAGCGGCCAGGGGGCGACCCAGCGAGGCGTCAGCGAAGTGGAGCAGCTAAGCCGCAGCGTGTGCAAGCGAACCAGCGGCGACGCGATGTCATGCACCAGTTGCCACGATCCCCACTACTCGCCCAAGCCGGAAGAGCAAGCGGCCTTTTACCGTAAGAAGTGTCTTGCCTGCCACACCGGCGCTGCGTTCGCGACCACGCATCACGCGGAGAACCCTGATTGCACGAGCTGCCATATGCCGCGCAGCGGCGCGGAGAATATACCCCACGTGGCCTGGACGGATCACCGCATCCTGAAAAATCCCGAACCCGTGGCGGCCGCCGCGAGCAGCGGCAGCACGCTCGTTCCAATTTTCTCCCCGGATCTAACCGCCCGCGATACCGCACTCGCTTACTATAAGGGGCTGCTCGAGGGAAACGTCGCGCTGCAACCAAAGGCTTACCAGGGATTAGAGGCCATCCAGCCTTCCCTGTCGGGAGACGAAGACGCCCTGGTGGCGCTGGGTATTCTGAGTGTGGAACGCGGAGACTACCAACAGGCACAGGAACTGTTGCAGAAAGTGCTCAAGCTGGATCCGCGCAACCTGATCGCTCTCTCGAACGTGGGTACGCTGTTGGCTAAATCCGGTAATTTGCAGGCAGCGATCTCCCTTTGGCGCCCCGCCTTTGAACGGAATGAAGACGTCGCCGGGCTGGCAAAGAATCTCGCCCAGGTGGAATGCATCGCGGGCGACCCGGAGGCGGCGCGCGCGACTCTCAAGAAAACTCTCGCCTACAACCCTGGACTTCGAGATGTTCGCCAAATGCTGTCGCGCCTGCCGGATTGCTCGACGGAATCAAAGGCTTCGAGCCGATGAAAAGACAAATTTCTCAGGCAGGGCACGGCTTTACAGGTTGCTGAAAACTCCGGGATTGGACGGGTGTGTGCACGTTCGCCGATCCAATGCCGGAGAGAAGTCCCGGGGCGGCTGAAAATCAGAGTTGTCCAAATTAGCTTGGAGCTGGGATGGACGAGGTTGACTCCATTGGGCGCAAGAACAAAGCGCGCGGCATTTGGAAAACAGGTTGTGGTTGGGTAATTGAGCGTTGCGGTCAAGAGGATCCAGCAGGGGCTAAACAGGCTGCGGAAAAACTCCGCAGCGAACAGGAAAGCAATACCTCAGGGGCTAAAGCCCAACGTATTCTCAATCATTTACGGCACGGCTGAAGCCGTGCCCTGATACAAAGCCGGGTTTTTCCGCAGCCTGTAAAGCCCATCATTTTTTCGATTTTGCGGCGAGGCTGCCTCGCTGCGGCGAGGCTGCCGTGCCCTGATACAAAGCCCAGCGCTAAAGCGCAGGATAGAGAGGTCAGATTTCTTCCGGCAACGCTAAAGCGTTGCCTCCCCCTGCTAAAGCAGGGGGCTTCCACCCAAAAACACCGCCAGCAAACTTCTTCACAAAAGCTAATTTGGACAAGTGTGGCTGAAAATAGCCCAGGATGAATCCTGGGTTGCCCTTCCAATGCCGGAGAGAAGTCCCGTAGGGACGGCTGAAGAGATTTCTCCTTATCAGGTATGTTGCCGGGTCGGGACTGGATTGGCGCCGGTTTTGGGTAAAATTGGATAAAATTCGATCGTTTTGAGGGTTTTGGAGCGTTGGTAATCCCCTTTTCCGGGTGCGTGTAGCGGCCGGGGTATCGGTGGGCCGGCATGGATCTGTCCTGCTTTTCATGGCATTCGGTGGAGGTGCGCTACCCCGGAGCACGCCTGCCGTCGCAGAACACCCGCGGACCAGGCAGCCTACGTGACGGTGAAGCAGCTCTTCAGCCGTCCCTTCGGGACTTCTCTCCGGGGTCCGATGGCAACCCCCAGGATTTCATCCTGGGCTATTTTCAGCCGTCCCTTCGGGACTCAGGATTCCCGGCATTTCCATGCCAGGTTCTGCGGTGTGGCGTCCCTCCGGGACTGGATTTGCGTCGGTTTTTGTAAAATTCGATAAAATTCGATCGTTTTGGTTGTTTTGGCGCGTTTAGCGAGGTTGCTCGCTGCGGCGAGGTTGCTCGCTGCGGCGAGGTTGCTCGCTGCGGCGAGGTTGCTCGCTGCGGCGAGGTTGCTCGCTGCGGCGAGGTTGCTCGCTGCGGCGAGGTTGCTCGCTGCGGCGAGGTTGCTCGCTGCGGCGAGGTTGCTCGCTGCGGCGAGGTTGCTCGCTGCGGCGAGGTTGCTCGCTGCGGCGAGGTTGCTCGCTGCGGCGAGGTTGCTCGCTGCGGCGAGGTTGCTCGCTGCGGCGAGGTTGCTCGCTGCGGCGAGGTTGCTCGCTGCGGCGAGGTTGCTCGCTGCGGCGAGGTTGCTCGCTGCGGCGAGGTTGCTCGCTGCGGCGAGGTTGCTCGCTGCGGCGAGGTACGCGAGGGGTTCGGTTTTGTTTTGCTCAGCGGCGGCGGCCGAAGCGGTTCCTTCCTAAACCTATAGGTATTGAGAAAGGGAGTCTGATGTCTGGAACAGCAAAGAATCCCGGGGCCTTAGACGGCGATGGTGTGGCTTCCGAGGAGCTGGAGCGGTTGGCGAAGGTGGAGTCTCTGGTGTCAAGCATAGGGCTGGGGGGCGGAGGCGCATCCGCAGCCAAACCTTGAGTGGCTTCCGGAGTGGGTTCGGGCCCGGTTAGGCGAGGCTCATCTTCTTCCTGGGAAAGGGAAGGGGTTGGCTCGGGGTCGATGTTTTCCCCCTCCTGCCGGCGACGCCAGGCGGCTTGATAGAAGTTCGGTTCGGGAGGCGGAGGGGCGGATTTGCTCTTCGAGGCGCCAGCGCGACGGTCAGGGATGAGGCCCAGGATGGCCACGATCATGGAAAGGGCCTTCATCTGGGCGGTCATGCTGCCGCGGGTGATTTCGTGGCCGAGGGCGGCGATTTCCCAGAGGCGTGTCAGGACTCGTTCGCGGTTCAGGTTCAGCTGACGCAGTTCTTCGGCTTGCTGAGCGAGGAGCTGCTGCTGCAGGGCGGCGCGGTGCTCGAGCATGTAGGCGCTGACACGGGGCTTGGATTTGGTGTAGGCGGCGGTGTCGGGGCTGAGGCCGGCGGCCTGGGCGGCCTCGCGGTCGGTCATGGTTCCAGAAAGGACCAGGCGGGCGAAGACCATTTCCCGATCGGTGATGAGGTCGTTGACTTTATCTTTTGGCATAGATGTCTCCTTGAGTTTGGAAAGAGAAGATACGGGTTCGGCTTGATGTGGTTTTCTCGATAAGATCCATCGTCTCGGTTTGCACCGATTGCGAGACTGCTTGCCTGCACAGGCACGTAAAAAAAACCGCCGGGGGGGATTGTGTTGGCTGATTTGTGACAGGGATCGGGTATGACACCGGACGGTGATAACACCATCCTTCGCTCGCGTGTAGGCCGAAGCTACCGGCAGCTGCAGGCCGAGGAGCAGCTACGCGAGAATCAGCTCCCTGCCTAAATTGTCTACTGATATATAGATGCAGTTACGGGAAAAGAGTTAAGTGCTGGAACCGCTTTTCCAGATCCAGTAGTTTCCTTTTGGAGGTTACTTTTGGGGTATTCGGGAGGAAGCGGGTGTCGTACGAGAGTTGAGCGGATGATTGAGGAGCTCGGAGCATTCTCACCGGGGCTAAGCAGGTTGCTGAGAACTGTAAAGTCGTGCCCTGATACAAAAGCGAGTTCTCATGCGGACGCTAGAGCCCATTTGCTGTTTAGGGAGTTACAAACACCAGGGCTAAAAGCCCCGATTTTATTGCCGAACGTTACGCGGGTTTGAAAATCCGCTTCCCCGGACTGAAGTCCGGGGCTGGCACCGGTCCGCCCCCCGACTCCATGGCTCTAGAAATGTAGAACCTCCAGGGCACGGCTTTAGCCGGGCGTTAGCCGCGGTGAGGATTGTGCCGTCCCTGCGGGACTCCCTGAGTTGTCTAATCCTACCCGGCACTTCCGTGCCGGGCTACAGATTCTGCCGTCCCTGCGGGACTCGCCCCATTTCCTGAAATAGAGAAACTCCAGATACAGGATTTCATCCTGGCCAAAGCCCCTTGAGAATCGTGCGGGGGCCTCGGTTTTCGCTGGTGGGAACGTTTCCACTGGTGTTCTCTTTTTGTGTATAATTCGCGAGTCTGTTGTGATTGCTTGTCCACCAAATACCTATCGTAAGACTTCCTGGAGACCGTCGCGTGTTCATCGCATTGAGCTCTTTTCAATCCATTTCTCGCCCTCGCCCTTCGAACAAGATTCTGGCGATCGCGCTCCTTTGCCCTGTATTGGCGCTTCTGCCCCTCGCCGCGCAAGCGCAAGGGGATTCTGTGGTGCGCCAGGCGAAGGATGCGATCAAGACCCTCTCCGCCCCCTCGCAAGCGGTCATCGACAGGTTGTCGAAGCTGGATCACCTTTCGGCGGAGGACTGGCGGTTCCACGATGGGGATGTGGAGCACGGAGAAGCCCTCGATCTCGACGACAGCGGCTGGCAAACCGTCAAGCCGCGCTCAGTGGCGCCGACCGGAGCCGTGTGGTACCGCCGCACGATCGAGGTACCCAAGACCCTGAACGGTTACGATCTGACCGGCACCCGGATCTGGTTTCATTTTGCAGCCGACAGCAACGACCCACTACCGGAGATCATCTACTTCAACGGCCGCCGGGTTGCGCTGGGCGAGGATCTGGAATCGATCGTGCTGTTCGACCAGGCGAAGCCGGGCGATAAGATTCTGGTCGCGGTCAAGCTTCTAAAGACGATCGACAAAAAGCGCTTCCAAGGCGCGGAATTGAAAATTGATTTCTCGCCGAATCGACCGAACCCCAATGACATGCTGCTGCAGTTCCTTTCCGCCAGTTTGCTGGCGCCCTCCCTGGGGAGCGATCCGTCGCAGCAGAAGGCAACGCTCGAGACGGCCATCGGCGCGGTCGATCTGAAGGCGCTGGATGATGCAAATCAGGAGAAATTCGATGCATCCCTGCGCGCGGCACAAACGGATCTGGATCCGCTGAAGCCGGCCTTCCAACAGGCGACTTTCCATGTGACCGGGAACTCGCATATCGATGCAGCGTGGCTCTGGCCATGGACAGAGACGGTCGACGTAGTGCGGAGAACTTTTGGAACCGCGGCGCAGTTGATGAACGAGTATCCGAACTACACCTACACCCAGTCCGCGGCACAGTACAACGTGTGGATTGCGGACAAGTATCCGGATATCAATGACGAAATCAAACAGCGCATCAAGGAAGGCCGCTGGGAGATCGTGGGAGGCATGTGGGTGGAGCCCGATCTGAATATGCCGGATGGCGAGTCGTTGGTGCGGCAGCTGCTGATTGGCAAGCGGACCTATAAAGACCTGTATGGCCTGGATGTGCGGATCGGATGGAATCCCGACTCCTTCGGTTACACCCGGCAACTGCCACAGATCTATAAGAAGTCGGGGATGGACTATTTTGTGACCCAGAAGATGGCCTGGAACGAAACCAATAAGCTGCCTTTCAAGCTCTTTTGGTGGGAGGCGCCCGACGGCAGCAAGGTGCTCACCTATTTTCCTCATGACTATGCCAACGACAATCTGAACCCGGTGCGTTTATCGGCGGATCTGGCCACGGCGCGCAAGCAGTCGCCGGGACTGTTGGAAATGATGGATCTGTATGGAGTGGGGGATCACGGCGGCGGACCGACGCGGGCAGTTCTGGACGAAGGCCAGCACTGGATGGAACCGGATAAGGTCATTCCGCAGATGAAGTTCGGGATCGCGCAAAGCTTCTTCAACCATGTGGAAGACAAGGTTGCCGCGACCTCGAAAACATGGAACTACGATTCCATCGCGAAAGGTTACGAGGAGCCGCCTGCCGCGGCGACAGGCCAAATCAGTATTCCTACCTGGGATGACGAGCTGTATTTGGAGTTCCATCGCGGGGTATTCACCACGCAGGCCAACCACAAGCGCAATATGCGAGAGAGCGAAGAGTGGGTGCTGAACGCGGAGAAATATTCTTCGCTGGCCTGGCTGGATGGGCAGGCCTATCCCGGCTCAGAGTTGAACGCAGCGTGGAAGAAAGTGCTGTTCAACCAGTTCCACGATCTGGCGGCGGGCTCGGGAATTGGAGTCATTTATAGAGACGCGCAAAAAGATTACGACGATGTGCGCTGGGCTACGAATGAAGCCTCGAGCCATGCGCTGCGCACGATACAGACGCAGATCAACACCCGCGTAGCAGGAGAAGTACCAGTGCTGGTGTTCAACCCGCTGGCCTGGCAGCGCTCGGACCTGGCGACGGTGGATGTCGAAATGCCTTCCGCAACGCCAAACGGGGTGTCGGTGTTGGACGCGCAGAACCGGGTGGTGCCGTCAGAGGCGCTCTCAAGCAACGATAAGACGAACACCTACCACCTGCTGGTGCAGGCGAAGGACGTTCCATCGCTGGGCTACTCGCTACTGCACGTGGTGCCCGGCAAGCGGCCATTTGCCAGCGATCTTAAGGCGAGCGGAACGACGATCGAGAACGCAGCGCTGAAGGTTACCGTAGATCCGCAGACGGGCTGCATTACGAGCCTCTTTGACAAGAAGGCGAACTTTGAGACCCTGGCGTCCGGGGCCTGCGGCAACGAGTTGATTGCCTTCAAGGACACGCCGAAAGAGTACGACGCGTGGAACATCGATGCAGACTTCGACCAGGTCTTCACCAAGTTGGATAAGGCCGACTCGGTGGAGTTGGTGGAGAAGGGGCCGCTCAAAGCAGTGATTCGCGTGACGCACAGCTGGCAGAGCTCAAAGTTCGTGCAGGACATCACGCTTTACAACGGGGCCGATCGGGTAGACGTGGTGAACGACATCGATTGGCATGAGACGCACATTCTGCTGAAGGTAGCTTTTCCGTTGGCCGCCTCCAGCAGCAAAGCGACGTATGAAGTTCCTTATGGCTCGATCGAACGGCCGACGACGCGCAACAACAGCTGGGAGAATGCCAAGTTCGAGGTGCCCGCGTTGCGCTGGGCGGATGAGGGCGACGGGCAGCATGGCTTTAGCCTGATCAACGAATCGAAGTACGGCTACGACGCCAAGGGCAACGTATTGCGCCTTTCGCTGCTGCGCTCGCCGACGTCTCCGGACCCCAACGCGGATCGCGGACATCACCACTTCACGTATGCGCTCTACCCGCACGCCGGAGACTGGAAGCAGGCTCTGACGGTACGGCGCGGGTATGACTTCAACTACAAGCTTAAGGCCATGCAGGTGGAGGCGCACAGCGGCACGCTGCCCGCGGAGCACGCTTTCGTGACTGTGCAACCGGAGAACGTAGTTCTGACCGCCATGAAGAAAACCGAAGACGGCAACGGGCTGATTCTGCGTCTGTATGAATGGGCGGGCAAGAGCGGGGAGGTTGCCGTGCATCTGCCGCAAGGCGCGACCGCGGCTACCGTGACCAACATGATGGAGCAGCCGGAAGGATCGCCCCTGACGGTGACGGGAACCGATCAGCTGACAGCGCCGATTCACCCCTACGAGATTCTTACTTTGCGTGTGGATTACCCACACTCGACGGAGTAGATAAGAGCCGGGAGGAGCAGTAAACCGCAGGGCTGGACGGACTGGACGGGTGCCCTTGTACTGGACGGGTGCCCCTCGTTCGCCCCAGCCCTGCGGTTCTTCGGGAGTTCTCACACACCCTGAGGTACGGTCTTTCGCAGGATCACACGGGAAGAGCATACCTCAGGGCCTAAAGGCCAAAGAATCTTGCCCGATTATGTACGGGCTGAAGCCCGTACCTACCCAGGACTAACTCTAATTGGTTCCGATTTTGCAACCGCAGGAGTTGCGCAGCACCAGTTGATTCTCAAGCTTTATATGCTGTGGCTTGGTTTTCTCTCCGTGCGCCTGCTTGCCTCGATGGTTCTGGACGAGTTGATCGAAGAGCAGTCCGGCGGCAATCCTTCCCACATCTTCGCCGGGCTGGCGCACTACGCTGATCGATGGGCGAAGCGTCGCAGCAAGTTCAAAATCGTCGAAGCCAATCAGTGCTACCTTTTTGGGCACGTTGATGTTCAGCTTCTGAAATACTTCGCAAGCATAGATGGTAACGAAATTCTTCAAGGCGAAGACCGCGTCCGGAGGATTCGAGGAATAGAAGTGGCTCTCAATGGCCGCCTTGGCCGACTCGTAATCCTTAACGGACGTGTCGACGATGGCATCCAGTTTCGCTTGTTTGACAGCCTCCCTATAGCCTCGCATGCGCTCTTTGATGGTATATAAATCGACTTCGCCGCCCAGGCACAGGATTCGCTTGCACCCATGCATAATCAAGTGCTGCGTGGCGTCCTTCGCCCCCTTGTAGTTATTGCTGACCACGCTGGAAATGGCGGAGTCATACAAGGGCCGGTCGAAGGTGACGCTGGGGGTGGCAAGCTTGTCGAGCATGTTCGCAAGGCTGCGATTCTCTGAGTGCGCCGGAGCGAATAAGAGACCATCTGTGCGATGACGGATGAGGACGTTAAGATTCTCGAGTTCCACGGTTGGTTCGTTATTCGAGACGGTTACGATAAGCAGCGAGTCATGAGCGCGCGCGATCTCCTGGACTGCTCCGGCGACAACGGAGAAGAATGAGTCTGCGATGCTGGGAACGATGAGCCCGATGGTCTTGGTCTGGTCTCCCTTGAGGATGCGCGCGGCCTGGTTCGGCTGATATCCAAGATCCTGGATTACAGCCTGAACCCGCGCCAGCGTTTCCTGGCTGACTCGTTCGCCGCCGTTGATAACGCGTGAGACCGTAGTGGTTCCAACACCCGCTGCTCGAGCGACGTCGGTCAGCGTTGCATGCGAAGAGTGTTTCTTCATCTAAAGGTGGTGGAGAGGAAACGTTAACTGGATGAAGTATACCTTGTCTGGGAGGAGGCTCGTGGACGCCGGATCTGTTTTTCTTGCCGCGATGCGCAACCGATCAAACCATCCGCGCGACTTATCAGCGAGTTCCGGTCAGCTCTTCCCAGGCACTCCGCCCGCTCTCATCGAGACACGAGGATTTGGGTACACGGCGACGTCATTTCGCGGGCTGAGACGCAGAAGGCTCGTCCACAACCAGCACTCGGTCTCCGGAAACATTTTTGAGCGTTTGCGTTACTCCACTTGGCCAGCGGATCTCGATCGATTGCGCCGACACATCGCTTCCCAAACCGAAGTGGGCTCGCTTGTCGTTCGATGACAGGTAACTACCCGCCGTGGACACGGTAACAAATTGCGTTCCCTTGGATGTAGTGAGCTTGATCCCGGCGCCGATGCCATCGCGATTGCTCTTATGCCCCACCAGTTTGATCCCCAGCCAATGGTTGGCGGTTGGCGTCTCGTTGCGCAGGATATACGATGGGCCGCCGTTGGTCGCGACCACTACATCTACGTGGCCATCATTCCAGATGTCGCCGGCGGCCAACCCACGCCCTACCCACGCTTCATGAAAGACTTCGCCCGAGGCCTGCGATACGTCCACCAGGCGTTTGCCGTTGTTGTGCAATAACAGCAGCGGTTCTTTGTACCGCAGTTGCGGATAGTCGAGTTGAATGTTGTCGATATCGTGGCCCTGGGCGACGATCAGGTCTTTCCAGCCGTCGTTGTCATAGTCGAGAAAAGCGACCCCCCATCCGGAATGGAGCAGGGTGGCCGCGGCCAGACCGCTGGGGTAGCTCGAGTAGGTGAAGGTGCCATCGCCGGCGTTCTGGTAAAGCGCGTACTTCTGATTGGCTAGATCGGTAACGATCAAATCGGGCAGTCCATCGTTGTTGTAGTCAGAAAAATCGACACCCATACCGGCAAATGTGCGCCCGTCGCCATCCACAGCAACCGCTCCGAGCAGGCCCAATTCTTCAAAGGTTCCGTTGCCTTTATTGTGGTAGAGGAACTCCTGCATGGAATCGTTGGCCACAAAGATATCGGTGTGGCCATCCCGGTCGTAGTCTGCAATCGCAATCCCCAGGCCTTTGCCTGGCGTATCGAGCCCCATCTTCGCGGCAACTTCGGTAAAGTGACCGTTGCCGTCATTGTGATAGACCAGCGGGGCGACGGGTTGAAAAAGATCGGGATGACAATAGGCGCGATGGCCCTCACGGTGCTCGCCGCAATACAGATCGGAGAAGTCCCATTTGAGATAGCGAAGCACGACCAAATCGAGCCGTCCATCGTTATCCAGATCGACCCAGGCCGCGGAGGTGGACCACCCGCTCCCACCGGTGCCGGAAGGCCCTGTGACATCCGTGAATTTACCGTTGCCTTCGTTGTGATATAGATGATTGCCGCCGTACCCGGTCACGTATAAGTCTTGGTAACCGTCATTGTCGTAGTCGCCGACAGCGACGCCCATGTCGTAACCGACGCCGGCCAGGCCTGCCTTTTCGGTCAGGTCTTCAAAGGTTCCGTCCTCTTTTTGATGGTAGAGCCGATTCCAGTCCCTGGAGCCGGCCTTGCTGGGGATCGTGCCTGGCGGCTCCGGATCGGTCAAAGGCGCGCCGTTGGTGAAGAACATATCCAGCCGTCCATCGTTGTCATAGTCGAAGAGCGCGACTCCGGAACCCATCGTCTCGAGTAGGTACTTGGTGGGAGTGTGGTATGCCTGGCCTTCGAAGTGGACGCCGCTGAGTTTGGTGACATCGACGAATTTCGCCGGGGGCTCGGTAAGTTCAGGATGCGGGGGCGCGGCACCGGAGGCATTGTTTTGTGCCCTGACAGCCCAGGAGCCCAACAGAATGGCCGCAACGCCAACCACTGCTAGAGCAGTTTCGCAATTACTGCGGCCTGATAAAGACCGCGAGGTGTGGTTTTCTTTGAGAGAAAACCACGAAACGGCCTGTCGCTTCGACCTACACCAATTGCGAAACTGCTTGAACATCGAGAAAAGCTGCTTCTTCATCCTCACCCGTATCTGCTGCTTTCGGCGGCCAACCTTGGCCAGGGGCACAGCAATAGTGTATCCAGATCTAGCCAGCGCCCGCATGGGTTTGAGAGCTGCCCGGGATGAGAAGCTACGGCATTTTCGCAATTGGTTTATTTTTGGCGGTTTCGGGAGTATAACTGCATAGTTTTGCCGAAGGCTGTTTGGCAAGATGCGCAAAGAAGCAGGAAGGAGTCTCAACTTTGTTCCAACCGCAAAGTTACCCACTGGTTCTGACCATGATGGTGATGAGCATGCTCTGCTGGGGCTCGTGGGCGAACACCATGAAGCTTTGCCCGGGCTATCGTTTCCAGCTTTTCTATTGGGATTACGTGCTCGGGCTACTGCTGGGCGCGCTCCTGTGGGGGCTTACGCTGGGCAGCGCAGGCAGTGACGGTCCGGCTTTTTTTGCCGCCATAGCGCACGCGCACAGCGCGCAGATTTTGTACGCCCTGGTTGGCGGGGTGCTGTTCAATATCGCAAATCTACTGCTGGTGGCGGCCATCGAAATCGCCGGATTGGCAGTTGCCTTCCCCATCGGCATCGGATTGGCACTGGTAGTGGGAGCAATCAGCAGCTATATACTGGCGCCCCAGGGGAATCCCCTCTTGCTGTTCGGAGGCATCGCCCTGGTGGTGGCCGCGATCGTGTTCGACGCCATTGCCTATCGCCTGCGGGAAAAAGAAAGACGTTCGCTCAGCATACGCGGGGTGGTGATCAGCCTGATCGCCGGGTTACTGATGGGCAGCTTCTATCCGTTTGTTTCTCGCGCGATGTCTGGAGCGGATGGTATCGAGCCGTATGGGACGGCATTTATCTTTGTGATTGGCGTAGCACTTTGTGCTGTGCCCTTCAATTTTCTGCTGATGCGCGCGCCGCTTGACAAGAGCGCGCCGCTGAATTTTTCAGGCTACCTCGCAGCTCGCGGATCCTGGCACTTTTGGGGAATTCTGGGTGGAGTGATCTGGTGTACGGGAGGGGTTTTCAATTTTGTGAGCTCGCGCGCGAACGCAGTCGGGCCGGCCGTTTCGTATTCCATTGGGCAAGGGGCCACGATGATTTCGGCAGCCTGGGGCGTGTTCGTCTGGAAGGAATTTGCGCAGGCGCCGCGCCGGTCAAAAACCTACCTTACCTGGATGTTCCTCTTTTTTCTGTGCGGGCTCAGCGCGATCGCGCTCGCTCCTGTGCTTTGGAAATAACGGCCTCGTGCAGTATCTCACTGATTGAGTCCATTTTCAGCACCCCGCCGCAGCGAGCGTTAGTCGGGCCGTAAGTGTCTTGAAAACATCTTGGGCTTTACAGGCTGCGGAAAAACGCGTCTTCAGGGTATGCCGGGGATTTATCCCCGGCATAAACGTCGTCATCCTTGTGGCCTTTAGGTATGAGGTACGGTTTTTCGCAGGATCACATGGGAAGAGCATGCCTCAGGGCCTAAAAGGCCGAAGAATCTTGCCCGATTATGTACGGGCTGAAGCCCGTACCTACCCTCTCCTGCCCTCAGCATTGAGTTTTTCCGCAGCCTGTTTAGCCGTGCCGCAATGCGCCGAGAATGATCTGGGCTTTAAAGGTTGTGGAAGGATAGAATCTGTCCTTGCCAGGGAGCCAGATCCACATAGAGCCCCTGGTTCTGTATCTCATCGCCATCGCGGTCATAGCCGGCTTCTGACAGGGCGTCGTTCAGGCGCCATACGCTGCCTGCCAGATCGACCCACGGCACGCGTACCCGGGCCTGCACATTGCCGGGACTTAGATTGACGAGAACCAGGCATCGATTGTTTTCCCTTGTTCTGCCCATTGTCCAGCACCAGGCCCCAAGCTTGCGGGAACTCAGATTGTCTGGCCAACCCAAACAGGGGCAGAGCGTCCATTGCCCTTGGTGAAGCATCTCGCGAAACATGGGGGTATCGATGGCAGCGAGTAGCCGGCTATAGAAAAGCCTGCACGCATGATCGGGAACCTCGTTCGGGCGACGACCCAGGAAGACGGGCACTCTTGTTTTTCGCCCTTCGAACTGTCCCTCGTGGAAGAGCATGGCTCCCGGCAGGGTGGCTGCGATGATGGCGGCGGCTTTTTCCTTTTCAGGAGAGAACGCGGCCGCAGCCCGCGGTTCGTCGTGATTTTCGATAAAGCGGATGAGCTTTTCCTGGTAGGTGAGATCCGCCCCGAGATGGAGGCGCATACCCTCCGGATCGCCGTGATCGACCAAGTCGTATAGCCTCTTGTCGTAGCAGAAATCGAAACCCTGCTGTTGCAATTCCCACTCCAGATCCCAGTACGCTTCAGCGAGAAAGAGAAAGGGCGGATACTGCCGGCGGACTGCCTGTATCACGGCGGGCCAAAATTCCGTTGCGGGGGCGGGGCCTGCGCTGCCGCCCCAGGTACGCGCGAAGATATTGTTGATGAGCAGCATCGCCATATCGCAGCGAATGCCGTCGCATTGGCCTGCAATGTCGAGGATTCGCTCGATGACAGCCGCTCTCAATCCGGGGTCGAACGCATTGACCTGCACAACGTCTGGCCAGGGGGGAAAGTAAGGATCCCGGCCACAAGCGAAGATGGTCTCTCCCACCTGTATATAAGAGGCTGGATGCTGTTGGAGATCGGCGGCAGTCGCCTGCATGAAGTGCTCTGGATGCTCTTCGATCCATGGAGCATCTGGAGCGACATGGTTGGGCACAAAGTCGAGGAGCAGGCGGAGGCCGCGTTTTGCAAGTTCGCGGCGAGCCGTTGCCAAACCTTCTGGACCACCAAGATGCTGGTCGACCACGTAACACCGCACGCAGTACGCGGAGCCGACATTGTCTTCAGGATGAAAATCCGGAAGAGCTCGATGGAAATCGTTGAGGAGGTTGGGATTGCTGTTGGCAATGGCGACCCCGGCTGGACTTCGCTCCCACACGCCCATGAGCCAGACTGCATCGAAGCCGTACTGAGCGATGGCATCCCACTCCACGGATGGTACGGAGCCCAGGTCAACCGGGGTTTTGGATTGCTGGCTGAGAGCGGAAAGCCAGACCCAGGTGTTGATCTCGTAAATCGAAAGCCGACGGTCAGGTTGGGACACGCATTTCCTCTAAACGGAACTAAGCCGATGGGGCTTCGATGCCAAGTGGCAACCGGAAGTATCACGCGACCCTCAAGTATAGCGATGGCAAATATAGCGACGGTTTCCACTTTCAGATAGGGCAGCACGAGACGCGTCATCCCTGTGCAGAAACTGTGGTACCTCTATAAGAACCATCCCACGCCGCTTTTCGCGCCACTTGTGCATTTTCACTTCTACCGTGCACAGGTGAGTGCGGCGAGGTGCGGCTTTTCTTCCACCCCAGCAGGCTCGCCTGCCGGGGACCCCGGGTCTTCCACCCCAGCAGGCTCGCCTGCCGGGGACCCCGGGTCTTCCACCCCAGCAGGCTCGCCTGCCGGGGACCCCGGGTCTTCCACCCCAGCAGGCTCGCCTGCCGGGGACCCCGGGTCTTCCACCCCAGCAGGCTCGCCTGCCGGGGACCCCGGGTCTTGGGGAAAAGCCGCGTCGGGATCGGTTGCTCTGTATGCACCAGAAGTGAAAACGCTTTCGTGCAGCGAAGGAGATTGCCCGGTTGACGGCAGAGACGCCCCGGCTACGACGCAATTCGCTCGGCCTTCCGGAACTGGTATTCCAGGGAATTACGCATACTGCGCCGGCGACCAATATGGTGTTTACGTTTCCGATCATCGCGCTCAAGGCCGGACCAGACATGCCGCTCTCGTTCCTGCTGGCTACGATCATCTGCTTCTTTATCGGGAATACGGTGTCGCAGTTTTCCCAGTACATGCCATCGAGCGGCAGCTACTACTCATTCGCCACGCGCGGCCTGGGGAGCCGCATCGGCTTCATGGCGGCATGGAGTTATCTGACGTATGACCTGTTGGGCGCAGCAGGATCGACGGGTTTTCTCGGCTACCTGCTATCGGACATGCTACGAACCGCATTGCACGTGAACATTCCGTGGTGGCTGATTGCGTTAGTGACATTTGGCGTGGTGTGGATCCTGACGCATTATGGAATTCAGTTGTCAGCGCGCATCACTGCAATGCTGGGCGGTTTCGAGCTACTGATCATGCTGTCGCTCGCGATCACCTTCCTGATGCACCCAGGAGCGGGTTCCAGCTATGCGGCGCCCCTCACTCCCTCGCTGTCGCCGCATCATTTCGGAGGGATCCTGGCGGGGATGGTGTTCTCGATCCTTGCGCTCAGCGGGTTCGAGAGTTCTGCGCCGTTGGCGCAGGAATCCCGCCGGGCCGGAAAATTTATCGGCCAGGCGGTGATGCTTTCGCTGGTGGCTACCGGGTCCTTCTTCATTTTTGCATCCTATGCGAGCGCAATCGGCTGGGGTACCGGCAACATGGCGGCGTTCGCCTCCGACCCCAATCCGTACTACGCCATGGGCCACGCACTATGGGGAGCCGGGTGGTGGCTGGTGGTGCTGGCGGTGATCAACAGCTCGATCGGCGTTGGCCTTGCGAGCACGAATTCGGCCTCGCGCGTGATGTACACGATGGGCCAGGCGGGCACGCTGCCTGCAAGGTTCGGACGGATCCACGCCACCCACCAAACGCCGACATTCGCGATCGCATTCTTTCAGACCGGTGGAATCGTGGCTGTGTTGCTGGTGGGTCTGCTGTTGCGGCCCGACTCTATCTTTGGCCTGCTGGAAACGATTGCCACCCTGGCGGTGATCGTGATCTATTGCACCGCGAATGTAGCGTTGACCGCGTATATCCGGCGAGAGCATCCGGCCGACTTCAGCGTTTGGAAGCACCTGGTGTCACCCTGGGTCGCTACGTTGGCATTGTTGCCGGTCCTGTTTGTCACCATCTATCCGGTGCCCGCGTGGCCGTATAACATCACACCGTACCTGTTTCTGGCGGCGCTGATTGGGGGTTTTGTTTATATGCAGCGACTCGAGTCGCGCAAGCCCGGTTCCCTGCTGAGGGGAGCGACTATGATGGTCGGTAGCCGTAGCAACAGCGAGGGCGAAGTGGATTGGGATAAACCCATCGCTCCCGTCTAAGGTGGCCATCGTTCACCGCTTGCAGTCGCAATGGAAGTGAAGAGGATGTTATGAGCTTTGGATCTTTGGTCTTCACTCCGCTGGTGAAGAAGCTGCAGGAGCGTTACGGCAGCCGGCTGCAATATGAGCGGATGGCGGCGAATGCATCGCAGGATCGATTGGGTGAGTTTGAAACGCAATTCCTGGCCGAGCGAGACAGCTTTTACTGGGCGACGATTGGAGCGAGCGGGTGGCCCTATATTCAGCATCGCGGCGGCCCCAAAGGCTTCTTGAAGGTGATGGACGATCGTACGCTCGCCCTGGGGGACTTTCGTGGAAATAAGCAATACATCAGCACGGGAAACCTGCTGAGCGATAGCCGCGTGGCCATGATCATGGTCGATTATCCCCGTCAGGCACGGCTCAAGATATTGGGCCGCGTAGAGATACTCGAGGGCGAGCAGGCAGAAACCTGGCTGCCCCGGGTTCGGATGCCGGAAGAGAAGACTGCGATCGAGCGGGTATTCGTGATCCATATGGAGGCTTTTGACTGGAATTGCCCGCAACACATCACGCCACGCTATTCAGCAGACGAGCTCCGCGAGGGGATGCAGGAAATCGAGAAGCGCGTAAAGGCCCTGGAGCAGGAGAACCAGACACTGCGGAGTGAGGTTGCAAGGTTTCACGCTCAGTAAATACGATGCCGGGATCATTGGCTCGCTTTAAGCAGTTCGGTCTACACCACTGCGAAAATGCTTAGGAGGAGGTGCGATATGACCTCGCGTCCACCACTACCCCCGTTCACACGAGAGACAGCAGAGCAAAAAGTTCGCCTCGCTGAAGACGGCTGGAACACCCGCAACCCGGGCAAGGTTTCTCTTGCTTACACCCTCGATTCCCGTTGGCGAAATCGTTCGGAGTTTCTCCATGGGACGGAGCAAATCGTGTCATTTCTGACGCGAAAGTGGGCGAGAGAGCTTGATTACCGGCTGATCAAGGAGCTGTGGGCGTTTTATGAAAATCGCATTGCAGTACGTTTTGCGTATGAATACCACGATGACTCGGGCAACTGGTTTAGAGCTTACGGAAATGAGAATTGGGAGTTTGACGAACAGGGGTTGATGGCTGCGCGGCATGCCAGTATCAACGACGTGGTCATCACTGAGGCAGAGCGCAAGTTTCGCTGGGCCCTGGGAAGAAGACCGGACGAACATCCCGGATTGAGCGCACTGGGGCTATAGCACTTCGCCGGGATTCATTGCGGCAGCAGTGCTCTTAATTGATCCACAGCCGGTGAAATCTCTTCTGCTGCTATGTTGCCAAAACCCAGGATGAACCCTTGGCGTGCAGGCTCGCCAAGATACGACGGCGAAAGCGGAAACAGCCAGAGCCCTTTGCTCGCGGCGCGATTGGCAATCTCATGATCGCTGAATCCTGCGGGGAGTGTTACCGCAAGATGCATGCCGGCCTGGGCGCCGTGGAGCTGCAAGCGTGATCCAAACTGCTCGCTCAGACTCTTGACGAGAGCGGTTCGCCGTTGGCCGTAAAGTAAGCGCATTCTTCGTATATGGCGGGCGAAATGCCCCTCACGCATGAAGTCTGTAATCACTTCCTGATACAGGTACGGGGGAAAGATGTCCATGGCGGACCGAACGGCGACGAAGTGGTCCACTAAATCCTGGGGAATGACGATATAACCCAGCCGCAAGGATGGAAACAGGACCTTGCTAAAGGTCCCGATATAAATGACGCGGGCATTGCGATCAAGCCCCTGCAAGGACGAAATCGGCATACTTTCAAAGCGAAACTCACTGTCGTAGTCGTCTTCAATAATCCAGGAACCGGCACTCTGCGCCCAGTTGAGTAACTGCATTCTTCGCGAGGCACTCATCGTTGCTCCCAGCGGGTATTGGTGGGATGGCGCAACGTAGGCGGCGCGCGCTTTGGGGGAACGCTTGATTCCGGCAGATACGATCATGCCCTCTTCGTCGACGGGCACCGGGACCAGACGGCAGCCCGCACTGGCAAACGCGTTCCTCGCGAGACGGTACCCGGGCTCCTCAAACCAAATGGGACTGCCCTGGCGAAACAAGACACGGGCGGTGATGGCAAGCGCCTGCTGAGAACCAGACACGACCATCACCTGCCCGGGTTGACAATGCACCGCCCGCGCGGTGTGAAGGTAGGTGCAAATGGCCTCGCGAAAGCTTTGCGAACCCAGAGGGTCGACATTATGAATCGCGGCACGGTTGGGGCTTCGGCTGTGATGCGCGATGAGGCTTGACCATAACGGAAATGGGAAGTGGTCGAATGCAGGCTGGTGAACGCAGAAAGCTCCCCACCCCCGAGACCAGGGTGGGTATTCATATTTGCCGCTGAGCAAAGGATGCGCAACTGAGCGGGGCGATGAACCGGCGGGCTCCGCCTGGGGAACCTGGTCCTGGCAAACCGAGAGGGTTTCCGGAAGAGAATCCGAGACAAATGTACCGGCACCTTTGCGGCCTTCCAAGTAGCCCTCGGCCAGCAATTGGGCGTAGGCGTTGAGTACCGGGATGCGCGATATCCCCAAGTCCACACTGAGCGTACGCGAGGAGGGCACGCGCTGCCCGGGCCGCAAATTTCCACGGACAATCTCCATGCGCAAGCCGTCGTAGATTTGCCGATGGAGCGGCCTCGCGGCTCGCCGATCGACGGCAATCACCGGCATCAGGGCCTCAGAGGTTTTCCCCATTCCTTCATGCTAGTGGTTATAACGAGGCGGCGGCAAGGGGCGATTGCCGCCAACCACTTTGAGCGGGGCTATTCGAGGCGCAGGGTGTCGAAGGGGCGGTCGAGTACTGCGCAGAGAGCCTCTACAGCCAACTGGTGATCGGCACGGTCAGGCAAGCCAGAGATGGTGATGGAGCCGATGACTCCCGCGCCCAGGACGCGAAGCGGAAAACAGCCACCATGCGCGGCATAATCAGCGATGGACAAGCCGTAGCGATCGAGGAGGTTGGAGTTTTTCTGCTCCAGTTCCAGTTTCATCGCGTACGAGCTGCGATGGTAGCGTGCGGTCACATTGCCTTTGCGGCGAACCCACTCTACATTGTCGGGAGTTGTGCCCTGTAGGGCGCTGTAGAAAAGCGGTTGACCAAAGCGCCTTACGTCTACTACCAGAACCAGTTTGCGAGCGACGGCAAAAGAACGCACCTGCGAACCCAGCCTCCATGCGGTCTCTTCATCAAAGCTGGCGAATTGGAGCTCCTGCTCCTGAAGGGCAATGCGTGCAAGATCATCGGCTATCGGCATTTTATTGTCAGAACCCAGGGTACTCTAAGAACTTTAACACTCCCATGACTGATGTATCCTGCGGCGATCACCAACCTGCCCCTGCTCTATTATGAGCTTGTAAGGATCGATCCATGTTCACCCTTGAGGGTATGCGGAAATTCCATGGCTGGACACACGCCAGCCTCAATCTGGTGCTGGATCACCTGTCCGGAATTCCCGCCGACGATTATGTGAGGGAATTATCCGGCTTCGGGTTCCCCACACTGCGTGAACAGGCAATTCATATCTTCAACTGCGAAGGGTTTTGGGTTCACACGCTCCAGGGGCTACGGTACACCGACCGGACCGTTGAGGAATGCCCGGCCGTCGGCGATGCAAGACTGCTGCAAAAGGAAGTCAGCGAGTTTACCCATGCTTATTTATCGGCTTTGACCAATCAACAGCTCAATGCGGATGCGGAACTGCGTTTTCCCGATGGGGACATCGCCGTCCGCACTCCAGCACTCGTGCTTCATCATGTTCTGACGCATGCCTTTCATCACAAAGGCCAGATCGGCGCCATGTGCCGTGCGTTGGGTTACCCTACGCCTTACACCGATCTGATCGAGTCTGCATGAATCACAACGGAAGCGGGGGAAACGTTGGTCCGCGTCGATCAAGACTACGTTGCCTCCAGGACGCCTCCCATCAGAGGATCGCTGAAGGTGGGCCTGCCGGTTTCCACTCGTCCGGCATAACGGGCTTGCTCGCTTGCACCATCTGCTTTCACGGTGAAGTCGTACCAGCCGTGACTTTGCCGCAGGTCGAGAACGGCAGATGTCTCCTGGCCGGCGCTGAGATTCCGCCTTACCATCTGTGACTTGTAGGAATTGTCCTGGATCGCAATACTGACCGGCGCCGTGGACTTGTTACGTAACTGCAACTGAACGTTTCCAGTCGGCACCGTTCCCTCACGCTCGTACGACACGCGCACTTCGAGCGGCGACGGAGCGGATGTGCCCACAAAGGAACGGTAGAATCCGTTCGCGCCAAGCACCTCGATCGAATAGCTCGAATCGGCAAATAAGGAAAGTGGTATTTGTCTCGTCAGCGTGTCGGGCGCCCTGACTGCATAGGTGGCGGAAGTCATGCGCGCTGCGTCTTTCAGGTTGCGCAAGTAGACATTGAAGGGAGCACCGGCTGACTTCGCTCCGTGCACATGGTCGGAAACGCTAAGGTGGAGTTCGTAATGCGCGCCGTCGGCACTGAGACTCCCATCGGCGTAGAGCTCATAGGGCAGCGCGCATGCAGGCCGGATGCCTTTTTCCTGGCGGACGAGGAACTCGGAATGCATCGGTGTGCGGTTGATCTGCTCGATCTGATCGGCCGCGAGCTTTCGGTAATTGGAGGGGATCTCTTTGAACCGGGCCTTTTCGATGCTCACGACAAATTTGTCCCGATCGAGCAAGGCCAGCGAAGGTTCCTTGGGATCATAGGGGCGAAAGACCGAAGTGAGGTCTCCCGACACGGCTCGCCGCCAGTTGCTGATGTTCTCTTCGGATACTGTCTTGCCATACTTTTCCTGCAAGAAGTGCTCCAGAAACATCAGCGTAGACGTGTGATCGAAGAGCTGCGAGTTGACCCATCCTCCGCGGCTCCAGGGCGAAGCGATAATCATCGGCACGCGAAAGCCCATGCCGATGGGGCCGGAACGAGCTTCGTTGTCTTGAACCCCCTGCGCAATTCGTCTTCTTTATAGGTGTACTCGAGACCGGTATCGATGCCCGGGGAAGCCCCTCCGGTCTCTGGACGCCTGGGATCGGCGGCCACAAACGACGGTGCGTGATCGAAGTAGCCGTCGTTCTCGTCGTAGGTCAGAATGAAGATCGTCTTCTTCCAGACCTCGGGATTTCTTCGTCAGGATGTCCATCACTTCGGAGAGATACCAGGCTCCGTACCAGGGCGACGCTAGGATGATCGGAGAATCTTTCCGGGGCAGTCAACCAGGAGATTGCCGGCAGCTTGCCCTCATTCACATCCTTGCGGAACTGGTAGAGCACGTCGCCCTTGGGAACCTGCATGGTATGAGATTTGCCCTGCGTCTTAAAGGACAAGGGGTGAAGCGCGTGATAATCGGGATCCTCAGTGTTGGTTACAAATGCCGCATGATGGAGCGCCTTTTCTCGCGCGGAGAGTTGTTGGTATCGGGCATCGCCGCTGTTGACCAGCGATGCCTGGATGGCCGCGATTCGGCTTCGGGCTCCCTCGAGCTGCGCCCGGAGCTTCGCTGCTGCTGCAGGATCTTTTTCCGCGGAGAGCTCTGCTTCAAGCTTCACCACATGATCTGAAAGCTCCTTAACCCCTTGGTGCGCGGCTTGCCAACATATCCTGGATACGCCTCGACGTTATAGGCCGAGAAGCATTCGAGCACATTGTCGCCGTAATTGGAAAGCCATGCATCTTCTTCCCCGGAAAGCCCGGACCGAGTCAGATCATTTTGGTAAGCCTTCCAGGTAACTCCTGCCTCCTGCAGGCGCTCTGGAAAAGTCTTCCAGGTCATTCCACCGTCATCGATCTGCTCATTGCGCATATGGACTTTCGCATCTGTCCGCTGCTGTTCGCGGATGGTCCCGGTCCAGAAATAGCTGCGGTTGGGAGAGGTGCTGGTCAACACCGAGCAATAGTTTTGATCGCAGACAGTGAAGGCATCGGCCAAAGCGTAATAGAAGGGCAAGTCTTCTCGCGTGTAGTGGCCCATGGTTAGAGGGAGTTCCGCATACCCTTTCTCGCCGGAACGTTTAGCCTCCAGCCATCCGTCATGACGGCCTTCGTTCCATGCATCTACCTGGCTGTCGCGGGAATGAGGAAGCGATCCCATCCACGTGATGCGGGTGTCTTTGATATCCATCCGCCAGGGACCATAGGAGTTGCCCGCGTTGTCGGTCTGCACAAAGACCGAGTTGCCATCCGGCAGGCGAAGGGCACGCGGGTCGTTAAATCCGCGCACTCCACGCATCGTGCCGAAAGCATGGTCGAAGGAGCGATTCTCCTGCATCAGGATCACGATGTGTTCGGCGTCAAGGAAGGTCGAGCCGGGCTCCGGCTCAATCCCGTATGCGCGTTGGACCGATTCGCCGAGTAGTCCGGCCGTAGCGGCGGCGCCGGAGACCATGGTGGCAAGCTTGAGAAAATCGCGACGCGTCTGCATATATAACTTTCTCTCACATTCAGGTTAGAAATGTGCAAAAGTCTATGTCGCGACAGCCCGGTTGACCTATCGTTGGAGCCGGATAGGCCGGAACTGTACGATCGATGGCTCCGCGCCAAATCCTTCTGAACAGAAATCTTGCACTCAGCGTAGATTTGTGAGACAACTACTACGTGATGCGTAGTACTCAGCGCGAAGTAGTCTCTGACCTCAAGCTTGGCCATTTTTCCGATCCGCCTCTGCTCGTACTGGCGAGTTTGGCGGACGGGCCGAAACACGGTCACGCCATGACGCAAGACATCCAGAGGATGTGCGGGACTCGACTTGCGCCCGGAGCTCTGTATGGCGCGATTGCCCGGCTGGAGGAACGTGGTCTCATCGAACCTCTGCCCATAGTGGAACGCCGCCATCCCTACAAAATTACCGAAGATGGACTGGCTTTTCTCAAAGCCAAACTCGAGACGATGAATCGTTTTGCCAGGGCAGGGCTAAGAAAGCTGGAGGCCCTATGAATAGGCAACTTGCCGATGCGCTCACACAGTTGTATCCCGCTTCGTGGCGGCGAAGGTATGCCGCAGAGTTCAGGGCCTTCCTGGAAGAGAGCGAGGGCAGCATCCGCGATATCGCGGACATTCTCTGGTCTGCGCTGCGCGAGCACTTGTTATCAAAAGGAGAACGAGAAATGAATCGATCTCAGCATGCCTTTGGATATTTGGTGTTTTCCTTCCTTGCTGCCTTTGCAGCCGGAATCAACCTGGTCATGACCGTAGATGATTCGCCGCTCATCGACGCCATGCGATCTCATATCGGCATGAGTGTCGCATGGAATCTGCTTGCCGGTGCGGCTGTATTATCTGGGATCGGAGTGCTGTCTATAGTCTTCTCTCTTTACCGGTCCATGCTCTCTTACGCTCGGAGGGCGGGTCGTCGAGACATTATTGCTCTGCTTGGTGTTCCCTTCATTGGAGCGGTAGCTCTCCTGCTGTGGGGCGGGTGTGGTTTGGCTTATACCGGCGGAAGATGGGCTGCGAGTCCATGGGCCATTCTCGGTGGCGGCGGCGCACCCTCTTCCTGGCCATCGCTCCGTGCGCGTTGGATCTGCGGCATCATCTCTGTCGTTCTCTCTACAGGTGTCGCGATCGCAGGTTCGATCAGCATCCACCTGGCGATTCGACGAACCGATTTTGAGCTTGCGAACGGTACGGCACTGCGGAAGCGACGTGCCCTCGCAGAGCTGGCCAAGCCACTTGTCGAAATCTGCACAGTTGTGATGTTCCTGTCCGTACTCGCATGGGGATTGGCTTTGCAGCAAAGCGACCCCAGCCTTTTCCGCCAACACGATGGCCTCCTGGACGGGACGGCGGCTACTTCATGGGGCATCAGCCTGAGCCTGCTTGGGCTTGCGAGTGCCATCTGCATTCGTACAAATCTAAGTCTCAAGAACGCTCACTAAGGGAGTCTCTTTGAATCCACCCCTGGCCATCGAAACGCGAGGTCTGACGCGCTCCTTTGGTTCAAAAAGCGCGGTCAGGAAACTTAACCTACAGGTTCCAGCCGGATCGATCTATGGTTTTCTGGGGCCAAATGGAGCAGGCAAGACAACCACGATTCGACTCATCCTGGGTCTGCTGCGGCCAAGCTCCGGCGATGTGTTCCTCGCCGGGCGCGAGATTAAAGCTGCGACGGCTTATCAGGAACTTCGGGGTGTCGGGGTGCTCGTAGAAACACCCTCGCTCTACGCGAATCTCACAGGTAGGGAAAATCTTGAGGTTGCGCGCCGTCTGCTGGATGTTCCGGTCTCCCAGATCGGAACCGTACTCAACCGTATGAATCTAACTGCGGATGCTGACCGCACGGTGCGCAGCTATTCGATGGGAATGCGCCAGCGTCTCGGATTAGCGCGGGCCTGCTTGGGCGAACCTCGCATACTCATTCTGGATGAGCCGACCAACGGGCTTGACCCTGAAGGGGTTCGGGATCTCCGAAAGCTCCTGCGACAGCTCGCCTCGGAGCGCGGCGTTACGGTGTTTCTCTCCAGCCATCTTCTTAGCGAAATTGATCAGATGGCGGAGTACATCGGCATTCTTCGGCAAGGCGAGCTCATCTACCAGGGTGAATTGCGTGGTTTGCGGAAATATCAACGCGAGCTGTACATCCGCGTCGATCTCCCAGCAAGAGCCCTAGAGATTCTGAAAGCTGGTGGCTGGTCCACTGAAGCACAGGACGACGGCTCATTGCACGTTCTTCTTGCCTCTGAGCCTGAATCGGCAGGTGTCGCAAGAGTGCTTGTGCAGGCGGGCATCGGTGTGTATGACCTCCATTCGCCTAAGCCGTCGCTTGAAGAGCTGTTTCTGCAGCTGGTCGAACATCCCGTGGTGGCCCATGCATGATTTCTTCCACGCCTCAAGCGCGGAGCTGCTCAAGCTCCGGCGAACTCTGGTGCTACGCCTCGCTATTTTGGCGCCGCTCATCATTGTTCTACTGCAACTCGGAATTTATATAGTCAGGGGGGACGAGGTTGCAGAGCGGGAAGCCAATCCCATGCTCGGCTATGTGCAAATTATCTTTACGCTCTGGACAGTCGTGTTCTTGCCGTTCTACGCGAGTCTTGTCGCCTCGCTCTTGGCGGACCTGGAGCATCGCGGTCAGAATTGGAGTTTTCTGCTGACACTTCCGATTGACCGGCGCTATCTGTACGCAGCGAAGTGGACGGCAGGAGCGGCACTGCTGCTGCTAAGCTCATCGGTCCTTTGGCTTTCGACCGCTGGCTCGGCCCTTCTCGTTCGCCTGGCGCACCCTGCCTGGCACAACGTCGCCTTTCCTTTGGGAGCACTTACTACGCATACTCTTCTTAGTCTGCTTGCCACGTCACTCCTGTTTTCGGTTCAGATGTGGATCAGCCTTCGTTTTCGGAGCTTCATGGTGGGCCTGAGTGTCGCTATCACCGGGATTCTTGTAAATATCATCTTGCTTCCGCATGGACCGGTGCTGGCAGATAGCCTGATCCCCTGGGCAATGCCGGCCATTACGATCGCTCCCCATAGCCCCTATCGCGTGCTTGCAATCGTTTGGGGAGTGTTAGGAGGTATCTTCATGATGATTGCGGCCTGTCAGCTTATGAGCCGTAGGGAATACCGGTGAAGCAGGTATTGCCAGGAAGCCGTTCGAACTGCAGGTTTGAGACATCGCGTGACAACTATGCCTAAATTCATACGTGCGATCCTCAAAGCTGCTGCCGTACTACTCCTTCTGGGAGTTGCCGGCATTACAGTTTTGTTGGGGGCTATGTGGCTGGATCACACTAGAGAGACGATGCTTTTCACGCCAACTGGTCCATTCGCGGTTGGCCGCACAACATATGTTTGGAGCGATCTCACGCAGGTAGACCCTATGGCACCACAGCCAGGAACCAAACGGGAACTTGTTGCTTGGATTTGGTATCCCGCAGTGCCTCAACAGCTCTCGCAAACAACCGCCGCCTATTTGCCAACTCCTTGGCGAACGGCCGTTGAGCGCCAGCGCGGCACGTTGATCAATCGTTTTCTTACGCGAGATTTGTCGAGGGTCCGCACGCATAGTATTGAAGATGCCGAAGTATTGCTCCGGCAGCGTTCGTATCCCGTGGTATTGATGCGAGCGGGCCTTGCAGGACTGGTGACCAGCTATACAAGCATCGCGGAGGACCTAGCAAGCCACGGTTATGTGGTAGTCGGCTTCGACGCCCCCTATCGCAGTTCCCTGGTGGTGTTCCCAGACGGAAGGGTGATTGTCAGGGCCCCACAGAACAATGCCGACCTTCTGAACGGGCAACAGCAGGAGCAACTTGCCACCAGGCTGGTTCAGGCATGGAGTGCAGACATGGGTTTTGCACTCGATCAGCTGCAACGGTTAAACGATTCAGATCCTTCGGGAAGGTTCTTCGAGCGACTGGATATGCAGCGGATCGGGGTATTCGGACATTCACTTGGCGGTGCCACATCGTTACAATTCTGTCATGATGACGCTCGATGCAAAGCCGGGATCGACTTGGACGGTGCTCCCCTCGGCAGAGCGATCACCGACGGTGTTACCCAGCCATTCATGTTTCTGCTCAGCGACCACCGCAATGAATCCGATGCAAAGGCAGTTGTTGCAAATATAGATTCCATCTACGACCGGCTTCCTAAGGATGGCAGATTAGAAATTGTAATCCGAGGCGCAAATCACTTCGGTTTTAGTGACGACGGAGCGATGCTGAAGAGTCCCCTGCTGATGCACGTGCTGCGCACATTGCACATCGTGCGACTCGATGGCCGCCGTCAGATCGCTTTGACGACGCACTATATTGATACCTTCTTTGACGTTTACCTGAAAGGCTTGCCGGCTTCGGAGCTAAAGAACAAAGAGCAATTTCCGGAGATTGAGTTCATTCACTGACCGAAACAGACTAAGACCGGAGAACGGTAATACGTTCACCGGTTGCGTATCTCCACCTGCGCGGTCCCGATAACAACATCGCTGCGTGAAGCATCTTGAGGCCACTTCACTTGAGTAAGCTGTTCCGAGATATCCCATAACTTTCGCGCGACCGCCTCGTCTTTTGCCTGAGGAAAGACCTGGGCCGGCGCTACCGCACCTTTTAATTCGTAGAAGCCGTTTGGTCCGTAGTATCCTGCGGGCTTCGCATCCGCAGAGGCCGCTGCGAACAGTGTTGGCAGGGCGCCGGCTGCTGCGGATTGGCTCATGAAGGAGGCAAGGGCCTTCATCGCCATTCCTTTCACGCCGCCGGTCCCGGGACCGTTGGGGATCAGATCGGTGCGGGCGTATCCAGGATGGGCGGCATTGCTCATGAGTCCCCATCCGCAGGCATCGCTGCGCCGCTGCAATTCGAAGGTGAAGAGCAAGTTGGCTAACTTCGATTGCTGGTAGGCGGCCCAGGACCTGTATTTGCGCTCAGCCTGCAGGTTGTCGAAATCCATTTTGCCTCCGCGATGCGCCAGGCTGCTCACATTCACTACGCGCGGGGTCTCGGCAATGCGCAGTAGCGGGAGCAGCAAGCCAGTCAGCGCAAAGTGGCTGAGATGGTTGGTGCCAAACTGCAGCTCGAAGCCGTCCTCTGATAGCCTCCGGGTGGGCAGATCCATGATGCCGGCGTTATTTATTAAGAGATCCAAGGGCCGGGCATTCGAAATCATCATTGTTGCAAATGCGCGCACCGAGGCGAGGCTCGTCAGGTCGAACATCTCGAAGCGTAACTTCGCGCCGGGCACAGCGCGCGTTATTCGCTCAACGGCCACTCGGCCCTTCTCTGCGTTTCTGCCGGTCACCAGCACTTCGGCTCCCGCACGCGCCAAGGCGAGCGCGGTTTCGTATCCGAGTCCCCCGGTAGCGCCGGTCACAACCGCAAGGCGGCCGCTCAGTGAGGGTATATCTGCCGTTGACCATTCTTTCATCGCTTGACACTCCTTGTTTCTTATATGAGTGAGTGAACGCTCATTATGATTCACGCTTTAGCCGTCCCCATTCGACAAGCTCAGGGCAGGCTCTGCGGGACTTGTTTTGGCGGGCGACGTATGATGCGGAGTTGTGCAGCCTACCGGCAACGAGCCTGAACCCAGCACGAGGACGCACCCGCCCGGCGAGCCGCAGCGCCGGCATGTGCTGGTGCGAGGTATTGTGCAGGGCGTCGGGTTTCGCCCCTTCGTCTACAAACTGGCGACGTCTTTGCAATTGACCGGGTTTGTCTTCAATTCGTCTTCTGGCGTCACCATTGAAATCGAGGGCGCCGCGGTGGACCGGTTTCTCCATACGCTCGAGAAGGATCCTCCACCGCTGGCGGAGATTACCGAGATTACGGTTTCCGCAATGGCAGTCCAGGGGAGCGTAGGGTTTTTGATTCTGGGCAGCCGGGAAGAAGCCGGCGCGTTTGCCCTGGTCCCTCCCGACGCCGGCACCTGCGACGCTTGTTGGCGCGATTTTGGCGATCCTTCGAACCGGCGGTTTGGCTATCCGTTCACGAACTGCACCCATTGCGGGCCTCGCTACACCATCGTTCGCGACCTGCCTTATGATCGCGCCACCACCACCATGGCCCCCTTTCGCATGTGCGGGGAGTGCCAGAAGGAATATGAAGACCCCGGCAATCGGCGCTTTCATGCCCAGCCAAATGCGTGCGCTGTTTGCGGACCGTCGCTGGCGCTGGTGGAAAGCACTCCTGATTCGATAACGGAGGCTTGCTTCACCTCGAAAGACTCGCTGCCCATCATTCGCCAGGCTCGAGCGCTGCTGCGGCAGGGCAAGATTCTTGCGGTGAAGGGCCTGGGCGGGTTTCTGCTGGCCTGCGATGCAAGCAACGATACGGCGGTGGAGGAGCTGCGCAGACGCAAGAGGCGCCCGCACAAGCCCTTCGCACTTATGGTGCGGGATCTGGCGGCCGCGAAGAGTTTGTGTCGCCTCTCGGCGGAGGACGAGGCCTCGCTGCTCCACCCGCGGCGGCCTATCGTGATACTTCCCCGCGTGGTGGGGGTGCCGCCAGCGACGGGCGGTTTGTCAGGGGCCATCGCTCCCGGGGACAACACGCTGGGCATCATGCTGCCCTACACGCCGCTGCACTACCTGCTGTTTAGCGATTCGCCAGAGACGGAGTCCGCGTGGACCGCCCTGGTGATGACCAGCGGCAATTTGAGCGAGGAGCCCATCGTGATATCAAACCAGGAGGCGATCGATCGGCTGGGCGCGGTCGCGGATTGGTTTGTTCTGCACAACCGCGATATTGCCACCCGAGTGGATGACTCGGTCGTGCGCACGTTCGAGGGGCACGAACGCGTACTGCGCCGCTCACGCGGATTTGTGCCGCTGACCATCGATTTAGGCGAGACGATGGAAGAGGTGCTGGCGTTTGGTGGGGAGCTGAAAAACACTTTCTGTCTCACCAAAGGCCGTTACGCCATTCTGAGCCAGCATATTGGCGATCTTGAGAACCTTGAGACCATGCAGTTTTTCGAGGAGACGCTGGCAGGGCTGCAACACCTTTTCCGGGTGACGCCGCGCGCCGCCGCCTATGATCTCCACCCCGGCTACATGAGTACTCGCCTGGCGCTCGCCTGCGGCATCGAACAGAAGTTCGGCGTGCAGCACCACCACGCGCACATCGCGAGTTGCATGGCAGAAAACCATCTGCGCGGCCGGGTGCTGGGCGTGGCGCTGGACGGAACCGGATTTGGAACCGACGGCAAGATATGGGGAGGCGAGTTCCTAGTTGCGGATTTCGCCGGTTTCGCGCGACGCGCCCATCTGCGCAATGTATTGCTTGCGGGCGGCGATGCGGCGGTGCGGCAGCCGTGGCGCATGGCGCGAAGCTACCTGCGGGAGGCCTTTGGGAGCCAGATACCCAACCACCTGAAGTGCTTCGAAGCCATAGATGAGAAGCAGGTTGGCCTGGTCGATACGATGCTTGCGCGGCGCATCCAAACGGTAGAGACGTCGTCGTGTGGCAGGCTTTTCGACGCCGTCGCGGCGCTGTTGGGGCTGGCAGCGGAGGCGACCTTTGAGGGCCAGGCGGCGATTGCGCTAGAGGCTGCCGCCGAAGCAGGGGTCGACGCCTGCTACGGCTTCGAGATTGAGCAGGGCGACCCGATGCAGCTCGACTTTCGGCCAGTGATTGTCGCGATCGTGAACGATCTTCGGGCGGGGCGCCGGGTGGGTGAGATCTCCGCGCGCTTCCACAACACGCTGGGCGTGGCGATCGGCGAGGTGTGCAGCGGCATGCGGGCGAGCGAGGGGGAGAGTGCGGGACTAGACCGGATTTGCCTAAGTGGAGGCAGCTTCCAGAACCTATACCTTCTAGGGCGAACGGTGGTAGAGTTGCGGCGTCGCGGCTTTGCGGTGTACCTGCACGCCAAAGTACCAGCGAACGACGGCGGCCTTTGTCTGGGGCAGGCCATGGTCGCGCATGAGCGCCTGCGGCAGGAAGAGCGCCCGCAGTAAGAAGAGCGCCCGCGGCAAGGAGGATGACATGTGCCTCGCTATACCCGGTAAGGTAATAGAAACCTTCGATCAACGCGGGATGCGCATGGCCAGAGTGCAGTTTGGCGGCATTGTGCGCGAAGCGTGTCTGGAATATGTGCCGGAGACGCAGGTGGGTGAGTACGTTCTGGTACACGTTGGCTTTGCACTGAGCCGAATCGATGAAGCAGAGGCGGAGCGGACCTACCAGGCGCTGCGGGAATTGGATCAGCTTACTGAACTTGAGTCGCCTGTGGTTGAGGAAATAGGACCCGGAGGTCATCGACCATGAAATACCTCGATGAGTACCGCGATGGCGGCGTAGCAAAAAAGATTGTGGGCGAGATGCGGCGGATTCAGACGCGCCCGTGGATTTTGATGGAAGTTTGCGGCGGACAAACGCATTCCATCGTCAAGAACGGACTCGATCATTTGCTGCCCGAGGGCGTTGAACTAGTACACGGGCCGGGCTGCCCGGTGTGCGTGACGCCGCTCGAAATGATCGACAAAGCGCATGCGATTGCGCAACAACGGGATGTGATTTTTTGCTCCTTCGGAGACATGCTGCGAGTGCCCGGCTCAGACGGTGACTTGTTCACCATCAAGTCGCGAGGCGGCGATGTGCGGGTGGTTTACTCACCGCTCGACTGTTTGAAGATCGCGCGAGCCAATCCTGCCAAGCAGGTGGTTTTTTTTGCCATCGGTTTTGAGACGACGGCGCCGGCAAACGCCATGCTGGCGTGGCGCGCGCGCGAAGAGCAGGTGAAGAATATATCGCTGCTGGTTTCGCATGTATTGGTTCCCCCGGCGCTCGAGGCCATTCTAAGTTCGCCGGATAACCGGGTGCAGGGCTTTCTGGGCCCGGGCCACGTATGCGCGGTGATGGGGTATCGCGAATACGATCCCATCAGCGCTCGCTACCATGTTCCGATTGTGGTAACCGGGTTTGAGCCCATCGATATTTTGCACGGCACACTGATGACTCTGCAGCAACTGGAGCAAGGCCGGGCGGTGGTTGAGAACCAGTATTCGCGAGTGTTAGGTCCGGATGGAAACAAGCCCGCGCAAACGCTGGTTCGGCGTGTGTTTGAAGTGGGAGATCGCAAGTGGCGAGGCATCGGCATGATCCCCAGGAGCGGCTTTCATCTGCGCGATGAGTTTGCTCAGCACGATGCGGAAAAATTATTCGATGTTGCGGAGATTGCCACGCTCGAGCCGGAGATATGCATTAGCGGCGAGATATTGCGGGGCATTAAGAAGCCACACGACTGCCCGGCATTCGGCACTCTGTGCACACCGCAGCGCCCGCTGGGGGCGACGATGGTATCAGCCGAGGGAGCTTGCGCTGCGTATTACGCCTACGGGCGACACCTCAAGCCAGAGCTGCTGCAACAGGTGGCGCCCGCTACGCAGGGAGTGTGCGCAGCGCCAGCCAACGGAGTCACGGCCCATGGCTAGCCCTCGTATATCTGCCCGGGACGAAGCAAGACCGAGCGAACAGAAACCATCCGCCGCGGTATTCGGATCGTGTCCGCTCCCTATCTTCGATCATCCGCAGATTGTGCTGGGGCATGGCAGCGGGGGCAAGCTTACCGCCGACTTGATCGACCACATTTTCCTGCCCGCGTTCAGAAATCCTACTCTCGATAAGCTGGATGACCAGGCGGTAGTTACGATTGGCGGTGCTCGACTCGCGTTTACTACCGACTCCTTTGTGGTGACACCGATTTTTTTCCCCGGCGGCGACATTGGCCGGTTGGCAGTACACGGAACGGTGAATGATCTGGCTATGAGCGGCGCTCGCCCGCTGTATCTCTCCGCTGCCTTCATTCTTGAAGAAGGGTTGGCGGTCGACGACCTGCGGCGGGTCGTGGAATCGATGCGCGCCGCGGCCGCGGAGGCAGGGGTCGAGTTTGTAACGGGCGATACCAAGGTTGTGAATCGAGGCAAGGGCGACAAGGTATTTATCACCACCACGGGCATCGGCGTGATCGAAGGCGACGTGCATATCTCGGCCGACCGTGCGCGGCCGGGCGATCAGATCATCCTGAGCGGTTACATTGGCGACCACGGAATGGCCATTATGTCGCAGCGCGAAGGCCTCGAATTTGAAGGCGCGATCGCCAGTGACTGCGCTTCGCTGCATGGGCTGGTGGCCACCATGCTGAGTACCCCGGCGGCAGATGCGGCGGATTTTATCCACTGCCTGCGCGACCCGACTCGCGGCGGCGCCGCCACCACGTTAAACGAGATTGCCAAGCGCGCTGGTGTAGGCATGCTGTTGCGCGAACAGTCCATCCCGGTGCGCGAATCCGTCAAGGGCGCCTGCGAAGTGCTAGGCCTCGATCCGCTTTATGTCGCAAACGAGGGAAAGCTGCTGGCCGTGGTCGCGCCCGAGATGGCGCACGCTGTGCTGCGGCAGATGCAACAGCATCCTCTAGGGCATGACGCCGCTATCATCGGCGAGGTGATCGCTGAGCACCCAGGCATGGTGTTGATGAAGACGGGGATTGGTGGAACGCGCGTTCTGGATGTAATGTTCGGCGAGCAGTTGCCGCGCATCTGCTGATTTTTCCCGCGGCACGATGATGGGAGGACTGTTTTCCTGAGGTTGTGCAATGGAATAGTCTGCAAACCGAAATGAGAGAGCCCGTCCATGCCTAAGCTGATTTTTCAAATCGAAAGCGCCGAGGCCGTACCACATGCGGCTGCTCCTCTCATTGCCTTGAAACTGCGGATTACGAATCTGCCGGCGTCGGAGGCGATCCACACGCTCACACTGCGATGCCAGGTTCAGATTGAACCATCCAAGCGGCGCTATGTTCCCCAGGAACAGGAGAAACTGCTCGATCTTTTTGGCACACCCGAACGATGGAGCCGGACGGTGAGGCCGCTGCTGTGGATGAACACAACCGTGGCTGTGCCAGGCTTTACCGATAGCGTGGTGGTCGACCTGCAGTTGCCGTGCACCTTCGACTTTAATGTCGCTGCGACCAAATACTTTCACGCGCTCGATACGGGCGAGATTCCCCTCTGTGTGATGTTCAGCGGCACGATCTTTTACCAGGGAGAGGAGGAGTCGCTGCAGGTGGCCCAGATTCCGTGGGACCGCGAGGCCTACTTCCGCCTGCCCGTCTCGGTTTGGAAAGAGATGATGGAGATGCACTTTCCGAATACGGCGTGGCTGTGCCTGCGACGGGATGTGTTTGAGCAACTTTACCAATACAAAGTGCGCCATGGTATCCCGACCTGGGAAGAGGCGATCAGCCGCGCGTTGGCCTCCGAGATTGCAGACGAGGTTAAGGCATGAACTTCGATAGCGTGGAGAAGATAGCGGCCGCGATCCTGTATGAGGGGTACATTCTCTATCCGTATCGGCCGACCGCAATCAAGAACCGCCAGCGGTGGAACTTTGGCACGCTCTACCCGCGTGTGTATGCAGAGGCACAGCGGCCCGAGGAGCCGTTTCGCCTGGTCGCCGAATGCCTGGTTGCAACAGCCGATGCCGAGGCCAAACTTGACTTAAGAGTCAGCTTTCTGCAACTCATCCGGCAACGGCAGAGCGTTTCAATGGCGGACGCGGAAGCTCTCAATCTGCTTATGGACCCTTCTCTGGCGTGGGACGAAGGAGTGGAACGCACGTCGGAGCATGCTGGCCTGCGACTGAGCGACCTTATCGCTTCGCCGCTTTCGCTGACTCTGGAGATGGATGCAACCGGCTTGCCCGAGGCACGGAGTGGTGAGTTTGCTGCCAACGTGCAAATCTGGCTGACCATTACGGCCGAGAACCTGCAGGATGGAGCGTGCAAGGTGCGCATCGAAATGCAGAACACGAGCCGGCTGCCGAGTGGCGCCGAGGCCACAAGGGACGAGGCGCTTCCATCGTCATTGGTCTCTGCCCACCTGCTGCTAGGTATCACGGGAGGAGAGTTTGTCTCCCTGCTCGATCCGGCCCCAGCGCTTCAAGAAGCGGCGGCGGGGTGCCGCAATACCGGTGTGTTTCCAGTGTTAGTGGGTGAAGAGCCGGATCGGAGCATGCTGTTTTGCTCGCCGATCATCCTGTATGACTATCCGAAGGTCGCGCCCGAGAGTGAAGGCGACTTTTTTGACGGGACGGAAATGGACGAGATGCTTACCCTGCGTGTGCTTACCCTCACCGATGCCGAGAAGCAGGAGATGCGGAACGGCGACCCGCGCGCGCGCAAGATTCTGGAACGCACAGAAGCGCTCACATCGGACAACATGCTCAAGGCGCACGGCGTGATCCGCGGACTGCGAGAAATTCGAGGGAATGCGCCATGACGGAGAACTGGAACGGAGACTGGAACCCTTTCGATGAAGCCAAAGCACCACCGCAGAGCATTCGCATCTTCGGCATGGAACTGCGCATAGGGGACCGGATTCGTATTTGCCCGAAAAAGAACGCTGACATTATGGACATCGCCCTCGCGGGCAAGGTGGCGGTCATCGAAGCGATCGAGCAGGACTTCGATGACCAGATTCAGCTTGCCGTGGTCCTGGATGATGACCCGGGCCGGGAGTTTGGCATGATGCGCCAACCCGGCCACCGCTTCTTCTTCTCTACGGAAGAAGTCGAGCCGATCTTAAAAGGAGAGATCGAAAGGGGGCTCGCATGAGGGCCAGAATCCTGGTTGCAGGGGTTGGCAATATCTTTCTGGGCGATGACGGGTTTGGCGTCGAGGTGGCGCAATCGCTCAGCAGGCGGCAACTGCCTGAGAGCGTGGTGGTGAAAGATTTCGGCATTCGGGGTTTCGACCTGGCGTATACCTTGCTGGATCCCTGGGATGCGGTGATTCTTGTGGATGCGCTGCCGCGTGGGGAAGCCGCCGGCACTGTCTATGTTGTAGAACCCGATCTTGCTCAGCTATCCGCTACTGCGTCGGGGGATACTGCGATCAATCCGCATGGCATGGATCCAGTGCGGGTGTTAAATCTTGCCGCTTCCCTGGGCACGATTGCTGCCCGGGTGCTGGTTGTGGGCTGCGAACCGCTTGATTTTGGCGATGAGATAGAAGGGCGGATGGGTTTATCCGCGCCGGTCGAAGCCGCGGTAGAAGAGGCGGCGAACACGATAGTGGCTTTGGCCGCTCGCATCGTTGGCGTTGGCCAATCCAGTCCCGGAGGGACGGCCCTGAGCTTGTCGAATGGGGACGGCTGAAAATCAGAGCTGTCCAGATTAGCTTGGAGCTGGGATGGACCAGGTTGATTCCATTGGGCGCAAGAAAGAAGCGAGCGGCATTCGGAAAACAGGCTGTGGTTGGGTAGCTGAGCGTTGAGTCAACAGGATCCAGCAGGGGCTAAAGCCCATCATTTTTTCGATTTTGCGGCACGGCTAACGCTCGCTGCGGCGAGGCAGCCGTGCCCTGATACAAAGCCAGGGACGGTTGAGTCGTGGCCGTACCTCAGGGCCTAAAGGCCACAAGGATGACGACGTTTATGCCGGGGATAAATCCCCGGCCTACCCTGAAGACAGTCCATCAACGAGACATTGGAGAGGTGATAGAGATGACCGGAAAATTTGTGTTGGGCGCACTCGGTTTGGTTTTGGTCGGTCTGGCGTTTACGATCGCTCCCGACTTACGCCGCTACCTCAGAATCCGAGCAATGTAGCGGGGTTCTTTTTTGGGCGGCAGGATCGAAAGGGTGAAGCATGCATGAACTCTCGATCGCGATGAGCATGATCGACCAGATCATTGAAGAGTCGGAGAGCCGTGGCGGGCTCGAAGTCGAGGCGGTGCATCTGAAGCTGGGTATATTTTCCGGCGTAGACAAAGAGGCACTCCTCTTTTCGTTTGCGCTGGCCTGCGAGGGCTCGGTGCTTGAGGGATCGCGGCTGGTGATCGAGAGTATCCCGCTGGTTATTTATTGCGCGGCGTGCCAGAAAGAGCGGACGCCCCCATCGATCTATGAGCTCAGTTGCCCGGACTGCGGCAGCCCAGGGCAGAGAATTGTCTCTGGCCGTGAGATTGAAGTTGCATCCCTGGAGATCGCGGCATGAGCACACGGATGGTGGAAGTCAGGGCGAAGGTCATGAAGCAAAATGACCTGCTCGCCCGCGATTTGCGCGAACGGTTTCGGAGAGAGGGAACCTGCGTGGTGGGCCTGGTCTCGAGTCCAGGCTCGGGAAAGACAGCCTTTTTGGAAAAGCTGCTCAGCGGCCTGGCGCGTGATACTCGCGTAGCAGCCCTGGTTGGGGATTTGGCCACAGAGAATGATGCAGCACGGCTACGGCGCGCCACCCCAAATGTTCGCCAAATCAACACCGGAACGGTCTGCCACCTGGATGCCCTGATGGTGGAGAAGGCGCTTGCCGAGTGGCAATTGGACCGGATCGATTTCTTATTCATCGAGAACGTCGGCAACCTGGTGTGCCCGTCGAGCTACGACCTGGGAGAGGAGCTACGGTTCGTACTGCTCTCTGCAACCGAGGGCGAGGATAAACCGTTGAAGTATCCCACCATCTTCAACAGCTCCGATGTCGCCATCATCACCAAGATGGACCTTGCACAGGCGGCAGAATTTGACCTGGATGCTGCCCGCCGCAATATCGAGAGTGTGCGTCCCGGGATGCAGGTCTTTGAGGTGTCATCCAAGACGGGACTCGGGATGCAATCTGTACTGGATTTGCTGCACGCTCGACTGGCGCGGTCACGCCAACCCCAGGCTGCCGCGACCTGGTGAATTGCATTTAATCACGGCTCGATTGACGGTCGAACGTCCATCGGATACCTTACCCTCATGCCGGATAGATCTTTTCGTGGTTGCTGGCTCCCGAGTCCCTCTCCGTTGAGTGAGCGACCGTACAACACGAATAGAATTCGTTAAGGCTCTTTTAAAGCATTTTCGCAATTACTGTGGTCTGGTAAGAGCAGCGAGGTGTGGTTTTCTTTGAGAGAAAACCACGTGAAGGACAGCGACTTCGGTCTACACCCATTGCGAAAATGCTCAGGATTTTCTCCCGCGTCCTCCTGTCGAGCACAGCCATCGGTAATACCAAGCCCAAGGAGCCATGACCATGAGTACTGTTCTCAATGAAATTCTGGAAGCGAATCGGCGGTACAGTGATTCGTTTGGAGAGAAGGGCAAACTTGCACTTCCTCCTGCGCGCCGATTCGCGATCCTCACCTGCATGGATGCGCGGATGGATCCGGCCAAACTCGCTGGACTTGCCGAAGGGGACGCGCACGTGATTCGCAACGCGGGCGGCCGAGCCAGCGATGATGCCATCCGGTCTTTGGTGATCAGCTACAAACTGCTGGGCACGCGTGAGTTTTTCGTAATTCACCACACCAACTGCGGCATGGAGTTCTTCACCAACGATGTGATACGCGGCCTGCTGGATAACAGCCTCGAGACCGCCGACCTGACGCCCAGCGGATTTCGCGACGTTGGTAAGGGGCCTGGATCTCGCGCGGGCGAGTTCATCGAATGGCTTACCATCGCCGACCCGAAACAAGCGGTCGTAGACGACGTAAACCGGCTGCGCAATCATCCTCTGATTCCGAAATCCATTCCCATCTACGGCTACGTGTACGACGTAACGACTGGTCAGTTGATGGAAGTAGAAGGCGCCAAGAAGGCGGGCGCCGCGCAGTAGGCCAAAGCAGTTTCGCAATTTCTTCGTGGGGCTTGCGACCGTTCCGGCCGCCTGCGAGGCGAGGGGCTACGCGCGTAATAGACTCAAGGTATGACTCCGGATCCGAACGAAAAGCTGCAAACCACCAGCATCCACTCCGGGAGGCACGTGGACCCGGCCACAGGCGCGGTCACCACGCCGCTCTACACCTCCACCACATTTGAACGCGATCCCGATGGGGCATTCTCCCGTCATTACTTCTACAGCCGGATCGACAATCCCAATCGCAATTCGCTCGAAGCATGCCTGGCCGATCTGGAGGGTGGCGTTGAGGCGGTGGCCTTCAGCACAGGCATGGCGGCGAGCCTGGCGGTGTTCCAGGCGCTCGCGCCCGGAGACCATGTGGTACTCCACCGGGACTTGTATTTCGGGGTTCGCGAACTGGTTACTGGAGTGTTCGCGCGGTGGGGCCTGAAGCACTCGTTTGTCGACATGCGGAATATCGAAGAGCTCCGCCATGCGTGCCGGCCGGAGACCAAATTGTTCTGGTTGGAAACCCCGACCAATCCTTTGATCGAGGTGGTCGACATTCGCCCGGTCGCCGAGTGCGCCCGTAGCCTCCAGGTGCCGCTTGCCTGTGAAAATACTTTTGCTACCCCCGTGCTGCAGCGGCCTTTGGAGCTGGGCGCGGATCTGGTGGTGCATGCGTTGACCAAGTATATTTCCGGACACTCCGACGCGCTGGGCGGGGCAGTGATCTTTGCTAAGAAATCGGACCTGGCGACGCGCATCAAGGATTTTCAGCGGGTTGGCGGGGCGGTCCTTTCTCCCTTTGACTGCTGGCTCATTCTGCGCGGGGTACAAACGCTGGTGCCGCGGATGCGATTGCACTGCGAGAATGCCCGCCGGGTCGCGGAATTTCTATCCACCCACCCGGCCGTCTCATTGGTGCATTATCCCGGCTTGGCCAGCGATCCCGGCCATGCCATTGCCGGCAGGCAGATGCGCGACTTCGGCGGCATGGTGTCTTTCGAGATTCGCGGTGCGCGCGATGAGGCGTTCGCCTTTACATCGCGCCTGAAGTTGATCGTGCGGGCCACGAGCCTGGGCGGGACTCATTCGCTGATTGAACATCGCGCGTCCATCGAGGGTGCGTTCGACTCGCTCCCCCGAATCGCTGCTGCGGCTTTCGGTTGGGCTGGAAGGCGCGGACGATCTTATCGCCGACCTCGACCAGGCGCTCCGCGGGTAACAATGGCAACGATCCCAGGAAGATTTTCTTTCAATTAGACCGTGTTTTTTGAGAGGGCTCCCTGGGCTGTGAAGAGAGCCACACGAACGCGTCTTGAATCCGCGCGGCTTGCATGGGGTTGACGCGCAAGACATACCGCTTGCCCTGCGCGTTGGGTTCGAACCCAGTGGCGCCGTCTGGTGCAACCGTAACGTCCCCCGGCGCGGATACATCAAAGTAGCCGCGATCGGGCCGCAGGTCGTAAAGGACCGTGGTCAAGTCCCAAGTTGGACGGTCATAAGGCATCTTGGCGTAAGCCCGATATGCCTCGGCCACGGGATTGCCCGAGGGAAAGTCGTGCTCGATGCTGGAAGCGGGATAGAGGATTGCCATTCCAACTTCAAAGCCGCTGATGTAGATTTCCGTCGGCCAGGCAGCGAAGAGTTTCGTTGCCGCGGGCACATCGGTCAATACGTTGTACTCAGGTTTGCTCTCGGCAAAGTTGCCGGCCATGACGGTGAGCAAGCGCACTTTCTTCTTGACCAACTCCATGCCGCTAAGGGTGCTGTAGCGATCGGGCGCAGACTCGATGAGCCGCGCCAGGTTGGTGGAGAAGCCCACCTGAATGAGCGTGACGCCGCCATCTTTTTCAGCCGCCAGTGTTTTCCGCAGCAGTTCGACTGCGTCGATTGTCTTGCCGGGGCGCCGGCCATGCAGCTCGCATACCTGCCTGACATAGAGGCCATCCTCTGGAGTTTTGCCGTCGTGCACAATACCGACCGGGATGCCGGCTCGACCGTAGTACCCGTCGACCAGGCGAACGTACTCGGCAGCCCACGGATTGTCTTTGCTCACGGTCACGGCCAATAAATCTACCTCACCACGGGAAATGAACGTATGCAGCATCGCCAACGCCAGGGCATCGTCGACATCATTGCCCATATCGGTGTCAAATATGACATGGAGCGGAGGGGCCGCCCATGCGGGCGCAGCGGTCATGAACGCAAGTGCGATTACGAGTGGGATCGCAAACAGGATCTTCAAAAGAATCTTCATCGTTAAGAGCCTCCTCAAAAATGCTCTAAGGCGCGGGCTGCACAGGAACCATGCGATACAACGTCAACATGTCTCTCTCCGGGTGGTCAAAAACCTGGTACGTGGCGATCTTATCCAGACGGTAAGCGGACAAGCCGGCAAGAATATCCTCGTCCAGGTCATTCCACCCTATATACCAGCCGGGCTGGTAGCGCAGCACTTTCTTGTCCAGCGCCTGGCTGGTGTATCCGTCGTTGATCGACGGAATGCCGGTCATCAGAGAGAGCTGATCCGCGCTCGAGCCGAGCAGCAGGCGGTGGGTGTTTGGGTCTCCGTTCACGATTGCCTGAATCGATTTTGCCGCGCCGTAAAGCTGGTATTGGCGATGATGCAGAAAGCCGGCAACCGTAAAGGTATCAAATACGGCGACCGCAAGCACGGCTGCCAGAAGCGATGCCAGGGCGCGCTTGCCGGCACGCAATTCTTCAAAGGTTGAGACCAGGGCCAGGATGAGCGGCACCAGCATCACAAGAAAATACCTGGGGGCATAATCGTCTTGCCGGCGGAGGATAAAGATGGCTTCACCGGCGAAAGCGATCCAGGCCGCGGTAAACAGGGGGTTCTTCCATAGCTGCCGAAGCCAAAGCAGCGACAGCACAAGTACGACCATGGCGGCAGGATACAAAATAGGGTCGATCCACATGCCGTGTTGCAGCAGCTGCAGCAGGTAGGACGGGGTATTGCGCAACTCCACAACGGCGAGCGCGTTGATGTCGAAAAAATAGTGGTAGTCCCCGGCGTAAGCGGATCGCGCAATGAGCGACAGATAAATACCCATCACGGCGCCGGCGATCGCGCACGGGACAGCACATGCAACCACCATGGACCGCAGACGGGGTCTCTCTTTACCCACGAAAACTCGAGCCATGCAAACCAGCCAGCCCACTGCAGGCAGCAAGACCAGCGCCGTGGTCTTGGTCAACAGCGTGATCGGGATCAAAAGTCCGAGCGCGGCCAAAGGCCACCACCGGTGTGGCGCAGCGTAGGAAGCGATGAACAACAGCAGACAGAATTCGAAGACGACTACGGTATCCAACGCGGCGAGCCGGCTAAACGCAAAGGCGAAGGGACTGGCCGCTAACAGAAGTGCTGCCAGGGCGGCTGTTGATGGCGCAGCCCCATAGCGCCTTACCAGCAGGTAGAGGAGCCCAACGGTGGCAATCGAGAATGACACACTCACCGCGCGCGCAGCCACGACACTGACGCCCGTGAAATGAAAGACCGCGGTCACCAGAAGAGGCCACACTGGAACCGCCACCGCCGGATTGTAGTCGCCCGCGACCTGCCAACGGCCGATCAGAACGTGCCGCACTGCGCCGTTTGCCCACCATCCTTCGTCGGTGAATTTCGCCTGATCGAGTGCCCAGGGAGAGTGGTTGGGAAAATCCGCCTTAAGGGAGACAAACCGCGTTACGCATAGAAGCAGTGCCAGCGAAAGCAGGATCTTGTGCAACCAGCAGTTCAGAAATGTGGACATTGCAGCAGGTGCACGCCCATCCATTTCGATCCTTTGCATTGCTGTTTCACCCGATGACGTTTAACGTTGATTCCTGGAGCGGCAATCAAGCTCTTTCGCTCGGAAGACACCCTCTTCCTTCAACCGCATTTAGACCAGGCGGATCGGTCCAGCATACTGAGCTACTAACGGGTCCGCCGTCAGAAGCGTGATGCCTTCCACAATCGCCTGTGCAACGAGGATGCGATCGAAGGGATCCTTATGAATACGCGGCAGTGCGTCCATTGCGACGGCATGATCGCTGCCGATCAGCAACTCGCCATAGCCGTTGTCCAGCAATCCGCGCCGCAACAAACGAGGATCTACTTGAAAGTCGTTTCGGCCAAGCCCTCGTTTGATTGCAATTTCCCAAAAGCTTGCGGCGCTGAACATCAGCTCATTCCCAGCTTCCTTCATCAACCTCCGTGCATCCGTCGATAGGCGGTTGGGCGCCCCAGAAGCCCAAAGCAGCAAGTGGGTATCAAGGAGTAGCCTCATGCCTCGCCTTCGAACATCCCCTCTATCTCAGACCTACCCATCCGATCGAAATCGTCCGGAACCGAGATCTGGCCTGACATGAAGCCTAGCCGCTGCACCTGCGTTGGAGGTGGAGCATCGATGGCCGCCACCCTGACGAGTGGTTTACCGGCCTTAGCGATGATGAATGGTTCTCCCTTGACAGCCTGTGCGATTAACTTTGAAAGTTGCGTTTTGGCTTCATGGATATTCACGGTACGTATTGTTTTTTTCATAGACTAAGTCTTCTTAGTCTAGTTTACTGCAAACGATCGACGAGCGGAGCACGGCACGCAAATAGTCGAGGATAAGAGAGCCATTCCGGCTTGAAGAGCGTGCTCACGAGCGGCGCGCCTGCTGCACCATTTCGACCAATATCTTCCGGGTCTCCGCCGGTGAGCGTACTTCGTTCAGGAAGGCAATGCGTGCTCCCTTCATGCCTTCCGCGGTTTTCATCCTCACATGAAAACCAAGGCGATCCACGGCAGTCATCACCGCCTCCTGCGCTTCCATCCCGGCATGTACGCGGGCTAACAGGATAAGCGCGTCCTGGTGATCGGCATTCATGTGTTCGATAATCGCGCCAGCCGCGTCCACGAGCGGGTCGGCCTGCGCCTGAAGATACTCGGGCGCAGCCACCCATCCCATGACTCCGAAACCGCCAACGTAATACACATCGACCACATCCATACCGTAGAAGGAGAAATCGTCGAAATCGACCCAGTATTTGCTGTTGGCATGGCGTTCGAGGTAGAGCCGCCGCGCGTCGGCCTTCTCCGCCTCAGGGACGACCGAGACATTCCCGACGAGGGTTACGCGCGCGGCCCCAAGCGGGTCGCCGCTGGCTGCCGGCTCCGTCACCAGCAGGCTGGCGCGCGGATCCTGCCGCAGGTTCTGCGTGTGCATCGCCATGGTGCTGATGAGGAAAATGGGCCGCCCGTCGCCGTCCAATGCAAAAGGCATCAAGGAACCAAAGGGAAACCCGGGGCACTTGCGGGAAAGAGTAGAGAGACTGCCGACGCCGCCCGCATGCAGCAGCGTACGGGCACGCTCTGCGTGCGAAGGCTCGGGAATCAGCGGCTGGTTACCTGACGTTGCCGGACCAGCATGGCGGGTGTTTGATGGAGAAGACATGGCGCCCCCTGAAGAAGTCTAACTGGTATAAGACAGATATCGCTGGAGCGGTTTGCCGGCCGGCCTACCGTTCTCCGCGAAAACCAGGGCAGGCCCAGAGGAGGGATGGATGTACACACCAAAGGCCTTTGAGGTAACGGACCTTTCCGTGATGCATGCGGCCATGAAGCAGAGCGAACTGGCCACGCTCGTCACCATGACGAAGCGTGGGCTGGTGGCGACTCACCTCCCGCTGCTCCTGGATGAGACCCGGGGCGACTACGGAACACTGACCGGACATGTGTCGCGCGCCAACCTGCAGTGGCGAGAAACCGACCCTGCGGCGGAAGGGCTCATCATCTTCCTCGGTCTCGACTCCTATATTTCGCCCAATTGGTATCCCGCTAAACAGGAGACCGGCCGAGTGGTGCCGACGTGGAACTACGCCGCCATTCATGCGTATGGTCATCCCACTTTTTTTGAAGACGCAGAGAGGCTGAGGGGAGTGGTCACGGAGCTGACCAGGCGACATGAGGCTTCGTTCCCTACTCCCTGGCAAGTCAGCGACGCTCCCGCGACCTACATCGACTCACAGCTCAAGGCGATCGTCGGTTTTGAATTTCCGATCCTTCGCCTCGAAGGCAAACAGAAGTTCAACCAGAACCGCCCTGCTGCCGACAGAATTGGCGTCATCGAGGGACTGCGCGCATTGGATAGCGAACGCAAAACACAGGTCGCCACACTCATGGAGGACATCGAATCCCGGCGCGGCCCGTCTGACGTATCCGGCTAGCACAGGCACGCAAAAGCCCTGTGGTAGGCTTTTCTCTCGGCCACTATGTACGTGGCTTACAAAGGGGATCTATGGACATCCGGGAATTGGTAGTGCCTGAGTTCAAGTTTGAAATGATGAAGATCCGAGCAACCCTCGAACGGGTTCCGGAAACGAAGCTGGAGTACCGGCCTCACGAAAAATCGATGGCCATTGGAAAACTCGCTGCCCATCTGGCACGGATACCTTCCTTCATCGTACCGATTATGGAGATGCCGGAGTTCGACGCCGCCACCTCGGGCCACCCACCGCTGGTGATGGAGTCCAGCGCACAGCTTCTCCAAGCCTTCGACGAGTACGTGGACAAGGGGCTTGCAATCCTGACCACGGTCGACAATGCGACCCTTATGCAACCGTGGAAATTGCTATCAAAAGGCACAACCGTCTTGCAGGGCACGCGCTACCAGATGACGCGGACCCTGGTGCTCAACCACGCAATCCACCATCGCGGCCAATTAGGGGTGTATCTTCGCCTGAACGACGTGCCGGTTCCCTCCGTGTACGGGCCTTCCGCGGACGAATCGTAATCCTGTCATCGACCGGGAACCGGGGAGTCTGCATCGATGGCCGCAGGATCCTCAGCGTCCACCGCCTGCGCACGCCCCTTCCCGGTCGGCTTCGGACTCTTGACCTTGGGAACACGCGCGCGCCTCTCCTGCGCACCCACGACGACGGTCTCGATGCTCTTGAGAAACCCCGGCAAATTCATCCTTTCGCGGAACTCTGCAAGATAGGGCTGGACCTTCTCGAACTGGAAGTACATCTCCTGGCAGGTATCGAAGATCAGCGACTCATCAAGCGCGCCGTGGACGACGAAAGCGGCGACCATGTCCCAATACCCGTAGACCTGCAGGATGTGGCCACTCGGCTTGCCGCCGTCCCGTACCAGGCTTACGAACTCGTCGACTGACTTGGGCTTGAACTCGCCGCCTACATAATCCCGCGCGGCGCGCAATGCGGTTTCGCGGCGAATTTCGTAAAGCTTCAGAATGAGTTCCGCTTGCTTCAGAGCATTTTTTGTTTTCAACGCAGTTTCCTTTCAGACCCGCGACGCGGCGGCGGGTGGTTATTTACGAAAGAAATTCCGGGCTATAAACAGTAGATTGGCCGGGCGTTCTGCCAGGCGGCGCATGAAGTAGGGATACCAGTCGGTTCCAAAAGGAATATAAACGCGCAGGCGGTAGCCCGCCGCGACCAAGGATTTTTGCAGATCACGCCGCACCCCGTAAAGCATTTGAAACTCAAATTTGTCCGGCGCGATCCCCCGGTCTTGCGCAAAGCGGCAGGTGGCGTCGATCATCTTTTCGTCGTGGGTGGCGATGCCGTGGTAAATACCGCTGGGGAGTAAAACCTGCATGAGTTTTACAAAATTCTCGTCGACGCCGGCCTTAGCGGGGAATGCCAGGTCTGCCGGCTCCTGGTACGCTCCCTTGCACAGCCGGATGCGAATTCCCTCAGCCAGCAAGCGTTCCACGTCCGCGGCACTGCGGTAGAGGTAAGCCTGGATGACGACTCCTACGCGGCCGCGGTTTTGTTCCATCGCATGCAACCTGCACACCATGTCGATAGTGGCCTGGGTGTAGGCCGACCCCTCCATGTCGATGCGGACGAAGGTTCCGGCCTTGACCGCATGGTCAACCAGGCCGGCAGCGTTTGTCAGGGCCAGTTCCGGATCAAGGTCCATACCCATCTGCGTAAGCTTCACGCTCACATTGGCGTCCAGATGTTGCTGGTCGATGGCGTCGAGCAAGCGGTGATACACGCCGGCGGCCTGTTGCGCTTCCTCAGGAGAGTGAACGTTCTCTCCCAGACTATCGAGGGACGTAGAAATGTCCTGGCGGTTCACCGACTTGGCTGCGTGCAAGGCCTCGTCGACGCTGATGCCGGCCACAAAGCGGGCAGACATCCTTCCGCCGAGAGCGGAGCTCTCCGCAAAATGGCGCAATGAAGAATTTCGAGAGAGCGCAATCAATACCGAGCGCAGAATAGGCATGGGAACTGATTATTCTCGCACACAGCGCTTCATCAGGATTGCGTAGCCTTCAGCGTTCGATCCCATCCACTCCCAGCTAACCTTTTAACCCTTTCCCTGCTCTTACTAAGAGGGCAAGTCTCTCATGATCCATCAATGCGCTAATCCAAATTGCGGCAAACTGCTCCATTACCTTCGCGAAGGACGGATTTTTGTGTTCGATCTACCCGATCCCGACGTGCCCGTACCCGCGCCCGGAGGGCGTGCGCGGCGTCTGCAGCATTTTTGGCTCTGCGGGCCTTGTTCGGAGACGATGGTGTTGAAAGAAACCGACGAAATGCGGGTTCAAGTGTCGGCAAAGTCAGCCTAAGCCGTTGTGTCCTATCCTTTGATCGGCCATTCCGGCGCGCATTCCACAACCTGCCGGTCGTAGGCTCCCGCTAAGCCCTCCCAGCGGATGTAGAAGATCTCTTCCAGCATGTTCAGGCCATCCTTCACATAGCTCAGGCGCGACCGCTCATCGTGGCCCCATGTTACCGGCACTTCCTGAATTTTGTAGCCGCGTTTCAAGGCGATAAAGAGCAATTCCGGATCAAAACCCCAGCGCTCAATCCGCTGCAACTGAAAGATAGTCTGGGCGACGGGGCGGCGGAACGCTTTGAAGCCGCATTGCGTGTCGGCGAAGGGCAAACCCATCACCAGGCGGGTGACCAGGTTGAAGCATCTGCCAAAAAATTGCCGGTAGAGCGGCTGTTTTTCGGTCTGCCGTTGACGCTCGAGCCAACGGGAACCGATCGCGATGTCGGCACCCTGCCGCAACGCGTCGAAGAGCCGTTCTGCCTCCTCCATCGGCGCCGACAGATCGGCATCCGTAAACATCACGATCTCGCCGACGGCGTGGAGCACACCGTGACGCACACTAAATCCCTTACCCCGGTTTTTCACATTGTCGAGCAGACGTACTTCCGGGTGCATCTGAGAGAACTGTTGCACAATGGCGGCAGTGCAGTCCGTGGAGCCGTCGTTCACGACCAGGATTTCAGCATGCCAATTGCGCTGCTGCACGCAACGGAGAACCTCGGCCAATGCGCGTTCAATGCGAGCGCACTCATTGTACGCGGGAATAACGACGCTAACGGAAGGTCGATGCAATGGGGGGGTACCAAAGTGATGCAATTGATACGTGGGAAATTGTACGCTAGTCTGCTGCAAACTGGTGCGTCCGTAGTTTGGACGTTTCCACCTGCAGGAAGGAACTCACCTGCGTTGGCCCCTGCTTGGATTGGACGCCATGGAGCCAGTGTTGGTTATCCAGTTGCCGCAATCCACAGGAGAAAGCGTGATTTCGATGGTTTCGATGTACCATCAAGTTGCTGCATCTACTATAGCGGACACGGGTTACCTTTTACTTTGGAGAAGACTGGACCATGACCAAGGCAGATCTCGTTGAGGAAGTGACCCAGCTCGGCGATCTTACGCGCCGCGATGGAGAAATGATCGTGGACACCATTTTCGATTCGGTGATTCACGCATTGCGTAGCGGGGACAAGATCGAAATCCGAGGTTTCGGCAGCTTCCGCATCCGCCAGCGCAAGCCCAGAACGGGGAGGAACCCCAAAACCGGGGCAAAAGTGGATGTTCCCGCGAAACGGGTGCCCTACTTTAAGCCCAGCAAGGAATTGCGCGACCTCGTGAACCCCAAGGACCCGGCCCCCAATGGAACCAAGGCCGGCGCCGGCAGCAGTGGCGAGGGACACTCCGCCGCGTGACTGCTTTACTTTCCTGACCGGGCGATGCCAACAACGCTCATCATCCGTCCGGTAAATCCTTGTTCCATGCGGTGGGAGAAGAAACGATCTGTGTGGCAGCCGGTGCATTGCCCGGTGAGGTAGATCGCCTCTTTCCTAAGCCCGGCGGCAAGCAACTGACGCCGGTTTGCCTCCGCCAGATCCAGATGCATCCCCGGTCCGAGCTCGCTGTGACCGGGGGCGCGGGCGGTGAGAAACAGCATCGGATATTTCTCCCGGATCGGATCGGAATCGTAGACCTCGCGGAATAGTTCCGAGGCATAGGCGAATTGCGACTCAAACTGCTCCCGTACTTCCTGCCCGATGGCGTAGCAACATTGCCCAATTCCGGGCCCGATCGAGGCGATTAAATGCTCCGGTGCGGAGCCAAACTCCACCCTCATGCGGCCCACCCCCTGTTCCACGATACGCGCCAGGGTTCCGCGCCATCCCGCGTGGAAAGCGGCGACCGCACGATTCCGGGTGTCCACCAGCAGAACGGGAATGCAGTCCGCGGTTTGTATGCCGAGCAGCACGCCCGGCTCGCCGGTCATCAGGCCATCACCTTTCAGTACTGCGGGCATCTGGTGTGCAAGCACGTCTTTGGCCTGGACCTTCCAGATCACAGAGGAGTGAATCTGCCGAAGTGTCACCAGGCCCAGGATTTTTTTGCCGGGCGTAATCGCGTCGATGAAAAGGCCGCGATTGGCCGCCACCACATCACGGTCATCGGCATCGGTGAAACCGAGATTAAGATCGGCCGCGCCTTTGCCTCCAGGCTTGTACACCGTGGTTTTGCCCGCTACCCGGGTGCTGAAACCATGGATTAACCAGTCCAGATCCCGCCCCAGATCCCGCCCCATGTCTCGCCCGACGTCCCACCCGACGTCCCACCCGGGCACGCGGACTACGTCGAGCGAGTCTTTGACCTTGCGAAGCGGTCGTGCCTTGGTAGAAGTCATCCACCCGTATCTTACGTCGTCATCGGGAATCTCTTCTTGCCCGGATTGCAAAAGGGCATGGGCCCGCCTTCCGGCGGGCCCGCTCTAAGAGGCCGATGGGGAGGGGGCTGAAGGATTTGCTGGAAGAGAGCTCGCCGAGGCAAAGCTTCGTTTGCGGTGGAAAACTACCGAGGATAGGAAAAGTCTAGGAAGTAGCCTCTGTTCTTATTTGGGTCAGATGCACTTTTACGAGGAAAGTTGTGCGGTTCTTAAAAAAATAATCTGCCCTTCATTTGAGACGCGGCGGCCGGAACATCCGTTCGGCCGCACCGGTCACCAGCCGCCGTGGAACGAACCGCTGGCAAAATACCTGCAACCCCCCAGCCAGATAGGGTATGACCCAAGGTTTGCCCGCGAGCAGAGCCTCCAACCCGCGCCTTGCCACCTCCGCCGCCGATTGCCGCTCGCGTGTATCCCCGGCGCGGGTTCCCGCGACCTGGTCGAACTCTGACACCGTGGGCCCCGGACAGAGGGCGCTTACGCGCACCCCGTAGCGCTTTACTTCTTCGGCCAGGCCTTCGGCAAGCATGCGGTCGAAGGCCTTGGTGGCCGCATAGGTCGCGAGATACGGCACCGGCTGGTAGGCGGCCGTTGAGGCCACAATCATCACGCTTCCCCGACGACGTTCCACCATGGGGGAAAGAAAAAGCCGGGTAATGTGAACGACGGCGGTGCAGTTCACCTGGACCATCTGCACCAGCCGCTCTCCATTCGAGTGGAGAAACTCGCCATATTCCCCAAAGCCTGCGTTATTGATCAAAATATCAACAACCAGGCCTGCTCCCACGGTGGCATCGAAGATCTGTTGCGGCGCCTGGGGCAGGGTAAGGTCGGCCACAATCACTTGCGCCTGGATGGAGTGCAGGGTACGCAGGCGCTCCGCCAGCAGATCGAGCCGCTCACGGCGCCGGGCGGTCAACACCAGGTGCACCCCGGCCTCCGCCAGCTCGACCGCAATCGCTTCGCCAATGCCGGCACTGGCGCCGGTAACCACCGCCCATTTGCCTTGCCACGCTTTACGCAAGATCGCCGATGCCATGCCAGTTCTCCTCTACAGTGCCTCTAGTGGGTTGTAACACCTAATTAGGTAGAGCCCGCAGGGGGCTGAAGCCCAGTTTCTCTCCAGCCCTTTGCGGCCCGGCTAAAGTCGGTTGTTGCATCCAGAGGGTTTGGCCGGTAAGATGCCCAAATCGTAACCATGAATTCTGCTCCATCTTTGACCCAGCACTACTTACGCTCGCGCATCGGCAAGGTGTGCGTAGCAATTATTGGATCGACGGCCGGCGAGATGATCGATCGCGCCACCGAGGCCATTCATGACAGCCCCTTTTTAGAGTTTCGGCTGGACTACCTGGAAAAGCCTCTGCCTGCCCTACCCAAGTTGAAGCAATTTCTGGCCGAGCAGGGCGCCGTCACGGCGGTCGCCACCTGCCGTCGAGCCGCCAACGGCGGAAAGTTCAAGGGCACGGTCGCAGCCGAATTGGAAGTGCTGCAAAAGGCCGGCGCCGCGGGCTTTCATCTGGTGGATCTGGAATTGCAGACGGCCGAGGCCCTCAAGGCTGCCGACCTTGAGCAATTGCGCGCCCGCGGGGTCGCTCTCATCATCTCCTGGCACGATTTTCAGACGACTAAGGACCTGGACGGCATCTTCGAACGTATCAAGCCGTACGAACCCGAATTTATCAAGATCGTTTCCACTGCCAAGTCGCTGGCCGACAACGTGGCCATGATGCGGTTTCTCGAACGCACCGGCGACATGGCTAACATGGTTGGCCTGTGCATGGGCGACCAGGGAATCATCAGCCGCGTACTGGGCATTCGCGCCGGCAGCGTTTTCACTTTCGCCGCCGCCACTCAGGGCGAAGAGACAGCTCCCGGCCAGATTGCCGCACGCACGCTTACCGACACCTATCGCATCGGCCAGATCGACGCGGCCACGCGCGTCTACGGGGTCGCGGGCAATCCCATTAAGCATTCCCTCTCTCCTCTCATGCTGAACACGGCGTTCCATCGCGAATCGGTAAACGCGGTCTATCTCGCCCTGCAGACGAACAAGCTCAGCGACCTGCTTGCACTGGTCCGCGAGCTGCCACTCTCCGGCCTAAGCGTAACCATGCCCCTCAAACAAGAGGTGTTGAAACATCTGGAGAACATGGATCCCGTCTCCGCGCAGATCGGCGCATGCAACACGATCGTGCGCGCGGTCGATGGAAAACTCTACGGTTTCAATACCGACGTTGGGGGCATTGTTCGTCCTCTTGAAAAGAGGCTTACCCTGGCGGGCGCCAAGGTTCTGGTGCTGGGAGCCGGCGGTGCAGCCCGTGCCGCGGTCTTCGGCCTGGTGAACAAGGGCGCCGAAGTGATGATCCTGAATCGCACTCCGCAGACTGCGCAAAAGCTGGCACGCGAAGCGAAAGCTAAAACGATTCGCCGTGAGCTGTTGGCCAAGACCAGCTTCGACGTGATCGTGAACGCAACTTCTGTCGGCATGCACGGGGTGAAACCGCAGCAGATTCTGGAAGCGAAAGAGATGAATGCGCGCCTGGTCTTCGACCTGGTCTACAACCCTGTGGACACGCCGTTCTTGCGCATGGCGCGGCAGAAAGGCATCGCCGCCATCACCGGGGTCGAGATGTTCGTGCAACAAGGCGCACGCCAGTTTGAAATCTGGACCGGTAAACGAGCCCCCGAGGATGAGATGCTGCGCGTCGTCGTGCATGCTTTGCGCCAGCGCGCGGAAACTGCCGCGGCAGAGCCTGCGCGAAATTAGGACTCCTTCCGTGGAGAAGAGCGCTCAATATTGGATCGACCATCTGGACCTTATCCCTCATCCTGAGGGCGGGCACTATCGTCAGACCTACGCGTCGGATCTCACGATTGCCCGGAGTGCCTTGCCTTCGAGCTTCCACGGAGACCGCATCGCGTCGACAGCCATTTACTTTTTACTGGACGGAAGAGACTTTTCCGCATTCCACCGCATTGCCGCAGACGAATTGTGGCACTTCTACGCCGGAAGCACGCTGGTCGTTTACGTGATCGATGCGGAAGGCACTCGTCACGAGTTGCTGCTGGGTGACCGCCCCGAGGCGGGGGAAGTTTTTCAAGCCGTAGTGAAGGCGGGGTGCTGGTTTGCCTCGCGGCTGAAAGATGAGTCGGGGTTTGCGCTGGTCGGCTGCACGGTGGCGCCGGGCTTCGACTTTGCCGACTTCGAGTTGGCCACGCGGTCCCAGCTGCTCCTTACCTATCCCATGCATCAGCAGCTCATTCAAGACTTGACTCGGATCTGACGCGCAAACGGGCGCGGAACGTCCTCGCATAGTGCTGCTGCGTCAATTCCAGAAGCTGCGATCGAGAGTGCGGTACTGGATGGCTTCGGCGAGATGACCCACCGTGATCGCCGGCTGGGCGTCGAGGTCCGCGATGGTGCGCGCGACCTTCAGAATGCGATCATGGGCGCGCGCGCTCAGGCCCTGCTGCTGCATCGCTCGCTCCAGCAGGCGTTCGGCGTCGGAGGAGAGCTCGCAATGAGCGCGGATCTGACGCGTTTGCATCTGCGCATTGGTATAAATGCGGCCGGCGCCAAAACGTTCGTGCTGCTTCTCTCGTGCCGCCAGTACGCGCGCACGGATCTCCATGGAGCCCTCGGCAGCAACCGCAGAGCGAAGCTCGCGGAACTGCACCGCCGGAACCTCGATATGGATGTCGATGCGATCCAGAAGGGGGCCGGAGATTTTTGAGATGTAACGCTGCATCATGGGCGGCGTGCACGAACACTCGTGAGACTTATCGTTGAAGTAGCCGCACGGGCAAGGATTCATGGCCGCCGCGAGCATGAAACGAGCAGGAAAGCTGAGCGACATCGAAGCGCGAGCGATGGTAACGGTTCCGTCTTCGAGCGGTTGGCGCATCACTTCCAAAACGCTGCGGGGAAACTCGGGCAGTTCGTCCAGAAACAACACACCGTTGTGCGCCAACGACACCTCGCCCGGACGAGGAATGCTGCCACCACCAATGAGCCCTGCGTTCGAGATGGAGTGGTGCGGCGAGCGAAAGGGACGCTGCGTGACCAATCCGGCGTCTGCGTCCAGCACGCCGGCCACGGAGTGGATCTTGGTGGTCTCAAGCGCCTCTTGCAGGCGAAGCGGCGCGAGAATGGAGGGCAGCCGCTTCGCCAGCATCGTTTTGCCGGATCCCGGCGGACCGATCATAAGAATGTTATGGCCACCCGCGGCAGAAACCTCCAGTGCGCGTTTCGCCGTTTGCTGTCCGCGCACATCTTTGTAGTCGAGAGCAAATGTGCGGTGCTCACCGAGAAGATGCTGCGAGTCGACACGAAGAGGTTGGACATGGATGCCGCCATTGCCGGCGGCATTCAGCAACTCGCGCACCTGGTTCAGCGTACGGACGGGATAGACGTTCACACCGTCGACCACCGCCGCTTCCGCCGCATTGCGCTCCGGAACAAGGAGGTTGGCGATTCCCCTCTCGCGCGCCGCGACCGCGATCGGCAGCACACCGGGAACTCCACGGAGTATTCCATCCAGCCCCAGTTCGCCGACCAGCAGGAATTGGCTGATGTCGCGAATCTGCAAAGCACCATAGGCGCCAAGAATCCCGATGGCCATCGGCAAGTCGAATCCCGAGCCTTCTTTCTTGAGATCGGCGGGAGCCAGGTTGATCGTGATCTGCGTTGTTGGAATCTCGAACCCGGAGTTCTTGATGGCCGCGCGCACACGATCGCGGCTCTCCCGCACTGCGGCGTCGGGCAGGCCTACGGTGTGAAAGTGGTCTTCCTCAGTTTTGATGCCGGAATAGTCGACTTCCACATCAATGATGTGCGCATCGATACCGTAGACCGCCGCGCTGAGTGCCTTGAATAGGATGACGGGCTCCAGTGGCGCGAGTATAGCAGCGGATTGTCTCTTGCCTTACAACACGGGACTGCAGGCCAGCCCTGAACTCTCAGCAGAGCTCCGCAGAGGCGCTGCCCAGCTTGCGTTTGACGCGAGAGCGAGCAAGGATCGCCGGCCGCCTGAAACATTAAGTCCCGCTTACCATTCTGTTGCACGGCGTTGCCAACTCCACCCGCTCCACCCATTGCGAAACGGCTCAGCGTTCAACCGCCATGGCGACGGAATTGCCTCCGCCGAGACACAGGGCGGCCACTCCCCTGTGCGCATCGCGGCGGACCATTTCGTAAATCAGCGCGACCAGAACGCGGGCGCCACTGGCGCCGATGGGGTGTCCGATTGCAACCGCTCCACCGTTTACATTTACCTTTGCGGGGTCGAGGCCAACCTCCTTCATGACGCCCAGAGCCTGCACGGAAAACGCCTCGTTCAGTTCGTAAAGATCCGGCGCCTCTTTCGACCAGCCCGCTTTCGCCAACACGCGCTGGATTCCCAGCACCGGTGCGAGCATCACCCATTTAGGATCGATGCCGCTCGTTGCCTGCGCGCGGAAGTGAACCATGGGCGCCAGCCCGAGAGATGCAGCTTTCGCCGCCGACATCAACACCACCGCGGCGGCACCGTCGTTCACCCCGGGCGCGTTGCCGGCGGTAACGGTCCCATCTTTTTTGAAAGCAGGCTTCAACGCACGCAGTGCTTCGAGCGATGCATCTTCACGTACCGATTCGTCGTGGTCGAAGATCGTTGGCGGCTGGCCCTTTTTCTTCGCCGGGATCTCGACGGGAAGAATCTGCTTACGGAGGTAACCCTCACGCTGGGCTGCAGACGCCTTACGGTGGGAGTTCAGCGCATAGGCGTCCTGCTCCTCGCGCGTGATGCCGTGCTTCTCGGCAACGTGCTCGCCGGTTACGCCCATGTGGTAGTCGTTGAAGATTTCCCACAGTCCGTCGTGGATCATCGAATCGACGACGGTCGCATTGCCCATGCGGAAGCCAGCGCGCCCCTGAGGCAAAAGATACGGGGCGTTGGTCATCGACTCCATGCCGCCGGCGATGACGATCTCCGCGTTGCCGGTCTGGATGGCTTGCACTCCCAGACCAACCGCCTTCAGCCCGGAGCCGCAAACTTTATTCACGGTCATGGCGCTGACCGCCGGAGAAAGACCGCCGTGCATGGCGGCTTGGCGCGCGGGATTTTGTCCCAGGCCCGCGGAGACAACATTGCCCATGATGCATTCATCCACTTGATCGGGTTGGAGTCGTGCGCGACTCAAGGCTTCGCGCACCACCAGCGAACCCAGTTGCACAGCAGAAAGATTGGAAAGCGAACCCTGAAACTTTCCAACCGGTGTACGCACTCCGGCGACAATGACTACATCTTCCATAACGCGCTGACCTCAGTTGTTAGATGCCCAGCAACGCAACACGATAGCAAGCAGGCTGGGGAGCACCCGGTTTTGTACGGGGCGCGACCTTGGCCGTGCCGGACAAGACCGAAAAAATGATGGGCCTCTAAGGTATTCTTGGTTCGGCCAATCTGCCGCTTCGACCCCGCAAATACAGGATGTTATCTCTAGCGGACACGGCTCGGGGAGAAAAACAGCGCGGGCGATGAAAGACCTTGAGGGCATGACGAACATGGAATGGCCACAATCGAGCAGCTCGACGACCAATGAGCAGGGCCGCCTGTTGGCGCCCTGGTGGCATACAACGTTGATGGTGGTGTTGATCATCGGGCTCTCCCTGGCCGGAGTTCGGCAGCTGCACAGCATGGGTAACCTTCCCTTCCACCTGGTGGCCAACTACAGCCTGAGCATCGTATACGAGTGGGTCTTAGCAGGTCTGGCGATATGGGGTATCCGCATGCGCAAAGTCCCCTTGCGCGAACTTTTGGGGGAGCGACTACCAGGTACGCGGGGCTGGCTGGTTGATCTGGGTGTGGCGCTCGGCTATTGGGCCGTCGCGGTGACGGCGCTCGGACTGCTGGGAAACGCGCTGACTAAAATCCCGGGATCGCACATCGACCCGCGGAAGATCGGTGACGTGACGCAGAAACTCGCGCCCACCACAGGACTCGAAATGATACTGTTCCTGGTGCTGAGCATCTCCGCCGGCATCTGCGAAGAATTGGTTTTCCGCGGTTACCTACAGCAGCAGTTTGCACGCATGGGGCGGAGGGTGTGGGTAGGCGTCGCGCTCTCCGCGCTGGTTTTTGGCTGCGCGCACGGGTATGAAGGAGTGGCCGGAGTATTGCTGATTACGGCCTACGGCGCGATGTTTGGCGTGCTTGCATTGTGGCGGCGAGGATTGCGAACGGGAATGATCGCGCACGCCTGGCATGATTCCCTCAGCGGCATCGCGCTGGTGTTGTTGCGGCATTATGGAGTCCACCTCACGGGAAAGTGAGTGCACCTCCAACGCGAAGGTTGGCTTCAGCGATTCCGATGTGCGAATAGATCTCGATGAAATGCTATTTTTTTCTTGACACTATTTTTCGCAGATTCTATACATTCGTTAACTGCAAAGAATCTCTTGCAGGTTCGATGTCGACTCGACAAAGGGAGAATAGAAACAATGGCAACCAAGAAAGCAGTAGCAAAGAAGCCAGCGAAGAAGGCAGCCAAGAAGGCCGCAAAAAAGAAGTAAGCAGGCAACGTAACAGGCAACACAATCGGGGGACGCCAAAAGCGTCCCCCGATGTGTTTTTAAGAAACCCGTTATCGCCAGTGTTTATGCGGCTCCGAGGTGCACTGAGTCCGACCGGAATTTCTTCCGCGGAGCGCGTGGCAGGTCGCGACATGCGCCTTGCTCTCGATCGAAAGCAAGGACGAGGCCGCGCTTCTCTCGGGATTTCTTTCCCGTCTTGCGGCTGAGGGTGAGCGCTTTGAGGGACTCGCGGGCGTGGGGGGATGCGGGACCGAAGCGCTCCGGTCGCCGGAAGAAATTCGCGGGGACGACGATTTCCTTACGAAAGTGTTACTTCGGCATGACACGTCAGCACGACACTTCAACAGACACCTTGGCACGGGGGAAAACGATGACGAGAAGACGGTGGATTGCCGACGACTGGGACGACACCAGCGCTTCGCTCAAAGGTGAGCAGGCGGCTCACCTGATTCGCGTGCTGCGCGCGCAAACCGGCACGGAGTGTGACATGGTGGCGGGCGATCGGGTGTGGCGCGCCGTGATTTCAGGAATAGAAGGAGATGCGGTGCGGTTCAAACTGCTCTCTGAGGTAGATGCCGAACCGGCTCTTCCGGTAACGCTCTTGCTCTCTGTCTTCAAATTCGACCGCATGGAGTGGATCATCGAGAAGGCGACGGAACTCGGAGCCGAGAGGTTTATCCCCATAACCGCGCGGCGCAGTGAAAAGCATTTGGTTCAGGCTGCGGCGGCGCGCGTGGAACGTTGGCGCCGGGTGGCGCGTGAGGCAGCCAAGCAATCACGCCGTTCGGATGTGCCGGCGGTGGATGATCTGCTGTCTTTGAAGGCGGCGGTGCATATCCAGGCAACGAAGCCAGGGCTGAATTTGTTACTCGCCGAACAGGAGCGTGCCACCACGTTGTATGCTGCGATGCAATCGGCTTTGCTCCTGCCCGCCACGGAAAAGCCGGCAGTACACCTCGCCGTAGGACCGGAAGGCGGATGGACCGCGGAGGAAGAATCTCTGTTCGCCTCCGCGGGCTGGCAGCCGGTGAGTTTGGGGCCGAGGATCCTGCGCGCCGAGACAGCAGGCATTACCGCCATGGCTGTCGTTGCCGCGATGCTCGGTTGAAAATGCGGTTCAGATGGAAAAACAAATTTCTCAGGCAGGGGGAAAAAGGAGCAGTCCCGAAGGGACGGCCTGAAAATAGCCCATCAGGATGAAATCCTGGGAGCCCAATCCTATCGAAGGATCAAAGTCCCGCAGAGCCTGCCCTGAGCTTGTCGAATGGGGACGACTGAAACAAACCGTCCTGCCGTGCAAGGCTAGAAATTTCCAGTTCATCCGCGAAGCCGATGCATATGTCCAGGGTGAATCCCAGTGAATCATCGATCGCTGCTCTGCCGTCCCCGTATTTCCTGCCACGCAGCACTGGCCGGGAACAGTTATGTGCGACTTTCTTCACGGAAAGTCGCATGAAGTTCGGTGGCTCCACCAACATCCACAGGAAATACGGGTTCGATCCTACACCCATTGCGAAAATGCTTTAGCTGAAGAGGTCTTTCATCTTGCCCAGCAAATTGCGCGAGGTGGGCTTGTTCTCGATTTGCATGGTTTCGCCGAGTTGCCGAAGCAGGTCGCGCTGCAGTTTCGAAAACTTCTTCGGCGTCTGCACGACAAGCTGCACCACTAGATCGCCGCGGCCATGCTCATTGAGATGAGGCACACCCTTGCCGCGCAAGCGAAACTCCTTGCCCGACTGCGTGCCCTCGCTGATGCGAAGTGGGACATACCCTTCCAGCGTGGGTACCTGAATTTCATCTCCCAGCGCGGCTTGCGGAAAGGAAACGAAGATGACGCAATGGAGGTCGTTGCCGTCGCGCTCAAAGAACTCGTGCGGCTTTACCGACAACACTACGTACAGGTCGCCCTTGGGCCCACCCGAACGTCCACCGTCCCCTTCTCCCTGGTAGCGAATGCGGGTGCCGTCTTCGACGCCGGCGGGTACGGAAACGCTGATGGTATGCCGGCGGTCAGTCAACCCCGCGCCGTTGCACTGGAGGCAGGGATCGGTGATCACCTGGCCGGAGCCGTTGCAGATCGGACACGCGCGCGCGATGGAAAAGAAACCCTGCTGGTAACGAACCTGCCCACGGCCGGCACATTGTTTACAGGTCTCAGGGCCGCGGCCCGCCGACGCGCCAGAACCACGGCAATCGGCGCAGACGTCGGCGCGGCGGAACTGTATCTCGGTTGTCTTGCCGAACACGGCCTCTTCGAATTCGAGCGAGAGGTCGTAACGGATGTCGCGGCCGCGCTGCGCGCGACTGTTGCGGCGTCCCCCGCCCATGTTGAACATTTCCCCGAAGAAATCTCCGAAGATATCTCCCACATCGGCATTGGTAAACCCGTCGAAGCCGGATCCACCGGCGCCACTCACGCCTGCGTGGCCGTAGCGATCGTAGGCTGCGCGCTTTTGCGGGTCGGACAGTACCTGATACGCTTCGCTGGCCTGTTTGAACTTGTCTTCCGCTTCCGGAGCTGAGTTGCGATCGGGATGATACTGCATCGCCAGACGGCGGTACGCTGTTTTAAGCTCCTGCTCGCTGCAGTCGCGGGAGACGCCCAGGAATTCGTAATATTCGACTTTGGTCACGTTGGATGAGGTACTCATGCTTCTTTCTGTTGCGGATTATTTACGATACGGACCAGAGCAGGGCGGAGCAGCCGCTCGCGAATACGGTACCCGCGGCGAACCTCCTCCAGTACCTGATGGTCGGGAAGATCACTACGATCGACACTCTCAAGGGCTTCGTGGACGCGAGGATCGAACCGCGCGCCTACGGACTCCACCGGAGTAACGTTCAGGGCGCGAAGCACTTCTTCCATTTGCTTCACGATGAGCTCAATGCCGGTACGCAGCTGTTCCAAGGTGCCGGCAGATCCCAGGGCCAGTTGAAAATTATCGAGAACCGGCAGGAATTGCTCCACTGCCCCGGAAACGGCGAAATCGCGAAAATCCGTCCGTTCGCGTGCTTCCCGTTTGCGGGCGTTTTCGAACTCAGCCTGTAGCCGGGCTAACCGGTCTACCAGTTGATCGCGCTCCCCTTTCAGGCGATCGACTTCGCCCTGAAGCTGCCCTTGCATCTGCGCCACCGCAGTTGCCTCGGTGATCGTTTGCGCAGCCTCACGTCCTTCGGTTGCGCCGTCGAGTGGACCTGTGCCCAGATCGTTCATTTCCTGTGCTTCATTGCCTTGGTCGGAGACTTTGCGTGCAGTTGGCATAATAAATTCGCTGAAAAACCTTTCGCATAACTTGATGCAGGGCAGTCCTCAACGATGCAGGACGGCCATGTGCGTTGTAAAGTACTCGGGGAGCAATCGCGGGGATTGCCCATCAAGACGGAGGCGCTATTGCGCCGGCAAAATGCGGTCCGAAAGCTGGGCGATAAAAGAGACTGCGTTGATCGCCTCCTGATAATCGATGCGGGTGGAACCAATCACGGCTACCGTTCCCAGGCTTCGGGGGCCTAACCGGGCCGGAGCGCCGATCAGCACCAAATTTCGCATCTCCGGCATTGTTTCCTCCAAGCCGACTACCACCCGCACCGATTGCTGGCGAGCATCCACATACGCATCCAGCAGTTCGATCAGCCGCTGCTTGGTTTCGAGCGCGTTTAGCAGTTGGCGCAACCGCGCTCCATCAGCTTCGCCCGAAACCAGGTTGGCGACACCCACAATAAAGATGGATTGCATGGCACTTTCCTGTTCCAGTGCTCCCTTCCGGCAGAGTTCGTCAATGGAACGCATGAGCTGGTCATATTCACTCCGCTCCTGCTCCAGACGCCGGCTCAGTTCGGCGCGAATGCGCTCAATCGACCAACCCCGGAAATTCTGGTTGAGAAATGCAGCCGCGCCCTCCAGTTCGGCAAGAGAAAGATCCCGGTCGAGCGTCAGTACGCGATCGAGAACCACTCCGGATTTGGTTACAACCACAGCGAGAACGCGCCCCACCGAAATTCTGGAGAAATGGATATGGTCTAACCAGTAGGTTTCCCCCTGCGCCGCCATGGCGACGCCCACGCCGCTCGAAATCAATGCCAAAACGTGGGACGTGCGTTCCAAAAATTGTTGGCGGCTGCTCACGCCCGCAAAACTCTCCTCTATCTGATCTCTGCGCTCTTGCGTGAGCGCTGCAGGCGCAAGCCTCGCTCCTCCGTGCAGCTGCTCGACATAGAGGCGAAAAGCGCTGGCTGTAGGGCAGCGGCCGGCGGAAGTATGCAACTGCTCCAACAGACCTGCTTCCCCCAACGCCGCCATCACGTTGCGGATGGTCGCCGCGCTCATGCCCTCCTTATTTTCAAGTTGGCGTGCTACGGCCTGGGAGGCGACAGGTTCCCCCGTGGCGATATAGATTTCGATGATCGCGTTGAGGACCAGCCGGTCGCGCGGGCTGATCCGAAGGTCGGAAGACATTGTCCACCTGCCCTAGAGCAGTTTCGCAATTACTGTGGCGAATCCGTCCACAGCAAATCCAGGTTCGATCTACACTCATTGCGAAATCGCTTTAATGCGCTCATTCCACACTAGTTTGATCTTACGAATCTGTGGGGAGCTATGACAAATTTTAGAAGGTTGAGTGTCGCACTGTCAAGATCGCGGCGGCGGGAACGGGTTCCACCTTCGTGCTACGCCCGAGGCGCGAAACTCCAGCAGGAGCAGCCCTGGAGAGGCGGCGGAAGGGAGGCTCTGGCACGGCTAACGCTCGCTGCGGCGAGGCAGCCGCGCCCTGCCTGAGAAATTCCTCTTTCCATCGTGCGCCGCAGCGTTCTTTTCGTCGAGTTTTTCCACGGCCTGTAAAGCCCTCTTCCATTTCGGTTGTGCGGTACGACTGACGCTCGCTACGGCGAGGCAGTCGTGTCCCGATACAAAGCCCAGCGCTAAAGCGCAGGACAGAGAGGTCAGATTTCTTCAGGCAACGCTAAAGCATTGCCTCCCCCTGCTAAAGCAGGGGGCTTCCACCCCAAAAAGCCGCCAGCAAACTTCTTCAGAAAAGCTAATTTGGACAGCTCTGTATCTCCTCAGCTTATCTCCTTAGGTTATCTCGAGGATATTTTCGTCTTTTGCCGATACCGCGAGCGCACGTTCGGCAACTTTTCGCGCTACCTGGAAGAACTGGCGAGCATGTTGGTTGCCTTCGCCGGCCAGCACAATGGGCAGTCCATGGTCGCCGCCGTGGCGAATTTCCGAGTCCAGTTCAATGGATCCCAGAAAGGCGAGATTGCTCTGCCGCGCCATGCGCTCGGCGCCGCCGCGAGAGAAGATGTCGATCACCTCGTGGCAGTGCGGGCAGGTGAACTGGCTCATGTTTTCCACTAAGCCCAGCACTTCGACATTGACCTGGTGGAACATCTCCAACGCCTTGCGCGCATCTTGCAGCGAAACATCCGACGGGGTGGAAATAAGCACCGCGCCCGTCAGCGGAACCGTCTGTACCAGTGATATGACGACATCTCCGGTTCCCGGCGGAAGATCGACCAGCAGGAAATCGAGTTCTCCCCACTGCACCTGCTGCAAAAACTGGCGAATGATCTGGTGCAGCATGGGGCCGCGCATAACCAGCGGCTTATCGCCGGGGGAGATAAAGCCGACCGAGATGAGCTTGACTCCGTGAGCGAGCAGGGGCTCAATCTGGTTATTCTCGAGCACCCGCGGTTGCTGGCCGATGCCCATCATGAGAGGAACATTCGGCCCGTAGATATCCGCGTCCAGCAGCCCGACACGAAAGCCCAGTTTGACCAGCGCCGTGGCCAGATTGACCGCGAGCGTGGTTTTACCTACGCCGCCTTTGCCGGAACCGACGGCGATAATGTTTGCTACACCAGGAAGCGTCTGCGGCCCTGGGGGCGTTTGTGTGTTTGCCATAAAACCCTTCTTTCAAAAATCCGGATGAGCGCTACCAGCGGCGGCCAGGCTTGCATGGAGCGCGTTCTTTTTTCGCTCACGCTCTTGTTCACCTTGTGCGCGCCGGCGCCCAGCGTCCTGGTATCGACGTATTTCGTCGGCTGTCTCAGGCGCCAAGGGAGGCACCCGCACCCGCAGTCCACGCGGGTCAACCGCGACAAACGTGAGATACGCCGACGCGACGTGGCGCATCGTGCCTTCAATGGTATGTTCCACCCACACCTTAACCCCTACTTCCATTGAAGTCCTAAAGGCGCGATTGAGGGTGGACTTCAAAATCAGCAAATCTCCCACGTGAACGGGCGCAATAAAGTCGATGTGATCCATCGAAGCAGTAACCACGTGCGCCCGGGCGTGTCGATAGGCAGCCATCGCACCCACCAGGTCGATGTAATGCATCAGCCGTCCGCCCAGCAGATTGCCCAAGGTATTGGCGTCGTTGGGGAGGATCAGTTCGGTCATCTCAGAGCGCGACTCCGCAGCCTTGCGGGGCGGTAGCAGCGGATCGACAGATTCCATAGCGCCTCAAAAATTACTTTGCCGGATGCGGTACCTGCCTCAAGTTTGGACAATTGCGCTCGTGATTGCAAATCCGTCCCGATGCCCATCGTGGCCAGCGAACCGATGCGCGCGCAGTCCCTAAGGCTTAAAGTAAAAATAAGACATGGACAAGATTGCGATGCTGACCGAGATTCTGACCCACAACCCGGGCGACGCCTTTGCGCGCTACGGCTTAGCGATGGAGCACGCCAACCAGGGCCGGACGGATGCCTCCCTGGAGGAATTCGACCGGCTGCTCAGCACGCATCCGGATTACACCGCCGGCTACTTTATGGCCGCCCAGACGCTGGAGAAGGCCGGGCGCAGGGCGGAAGCCAGAACGCGGCTGGAGCAAGGAATCTCGAGCGCACAGCGGACCGGCAATCAACATGCGCTGAATGAAATGCAAGGCATGCTCGACGATCTCGCGTGAGGTGTTCGCAGCCGCTGCCGGCGCGGATGCCACCGCAGTATCCTATTTCCATGTTCACGACCTGAATGATATTTCCGCTGCCGCAGAACATGGAAGCCGCGAACCTGATTGAAGTGCCCTAAAGGTCCATCGCAGGGGATCAAAACCAGGCGCTTGACCAGGCTTCGCAGCGCGCCAAAGACGGGCATAATAGCAGCAGAATGAAGATACCGTTATTTCCACTCGAAGTAGTGCTGTTTCCTGAAGCAGCCCTGCCGCTCCACATTTTCGAAGATCGCTACAAGGAAATGGTTCGGGTGTGCCTGGCGGAGAAGCTTGGCTTCGGAGTGGTCTGTGCCCAGCGCGGGGGGCTGGCCGTGATTGGTTGCACGGCTGAGATCGTTCAGGTACTGCAGGAGTATCCCGACGGACGGCTGGACATCCTGTGCCAGGGAGCAAAGCGCTTTGAGATCGAGAACCTCGACAACTCACGCAGCTATTTGCAGGCGGAGGTTGATTTCTTCGAGGACGAAGGTGTAGCGGCCACCCGGGCGATGCGCGAGGAGTGCACGGCGCTGCATTTTGAGATAGCGGAACTGACCGGCGGCGAGAAGACGCATCGGGCGTTCGATCTGGACAAACCAGTTGCTTTTCGGCTGGCCTGGGCATCGCCCACCGATCTGAGCTTCCGTATCGAATTGCTGGCCATGCGCTCAGATGCCGAGCGCACAGAACGCCTGATCGCGTTGTACACCACGATGCTGCCCAAATTGCGCCGGGGAGCGCAGGCGAGCGCAACGGCCGGGCGCAACGGGCACGTGATGTAGACCTCTTAAGGCTGGCCTGCATGGTGTAAGGTGATGGATAGAAACTGCTTTCGTCATTCGGGAAGCGCCAGGAGAAATGCCCGTCTCCCTGGTGAAGCGCAACACGAAACCCGCTCCAAGGAGCAAAAAACACATGTCTTCGCCGAGCCGTCTTCCCCAAACTCTGGGTGAGTTGCAGACCAGCAAGGAATTTTACGAAGCGCGCATGACAAAGCGCAGCGTCAAAGATGAGTTGCGCGAGAACCTGATTGTCCGGCTCAAGAGCAAGCAGCCGATCTTTACCGGCATCGTCGGCTATGACGATACAGTGGTGCCGCAGATTGTGAACGCGGTGCTTTCCCGGCAAAATTTTATTCTGCTAGGGCTTCGCGGGCAGGCCAAGAGCCGTATCCTGCGCGGCCTCACCGAATCTGCTCGACGAGCAAATGCCTTACGTCGCCGGTTGCGAAATTCGCGACAACCCCTACCGCCCGCTGTGCCGCCGTTGCCGCGATCTCATCGCCGCCGAGGGCGCGGCGACGCCCATCGCCTGGCTGCCGCGAAAAGACCGTTACGTGGAAAAGCTGGCAACTCCCGACGTAACCGTGGCGGACCTGATCGGTGACCTTGATCCCATCAAAGCAGCGCGGGCCGGCCAGGATCTGTCGAACGAGATGACCATGCATTACGGTCTGCTGCCCCGAGCCAATCGAGGAATCTTCGCCATCAATGAGTTACCTGATCTCGCGGGCAAAATCCAGGTAGCGCTCTTCAACATCATGCAGGAAGGCGATGTGCAGATTAAGGGCTATCCGGTGCGCCTCGAACTGGACCTCGCGCTTACCTTCAGCGCGAACCCGGAGGATTACACGGCACGCGGCAAAATCGTAACGCCCCTCAAGGATCGCATCGGCTCGGAGATTCGCACGCACTATCCCGCGACCATCGAGGAAGGTATGGCCATTACCGCCCAGGAAGCCTGGAGCGAGCGCGGCGGAACCAAGATCACGATGCCGCAATACCTGCGCGAGATCATCGAGCAGGTAGCTTTCTCGGCTCGCGACGACAAGAAGGTAGATAAGCGCAGCGGCGTCAGCCAACGCCTGCCTATCTCCACCATGGAGTTGGTAGTTTCGAACGCCGAGCGGCGTGCTTTTGCTCATGGAGAAAAGCTGGTTGTGCCCCGGGTGAGCGACCTGTACGCCGCCCTGCCGGGCATCACAGGAAAACTTGAATTGGAGTACGAAGGCGAGATGCGCGGCGCGGATGTGGTGGTGCGGGAATTGATTCGCACCGCGATCGGCAAAATCTTCGACAAGTATTTCTCCGCAACGAACACACAGCAGATCGAGCAATGGTTCAACCTGGGGGGCACGGTCCGCATTGACGATGATCAGCCATCGCAGGCGATCTTCGAAGAACTCAAACAGATACAGGGCATGTTTGCCCAACTCTCGCCGGTGTCGGTGAAGGTATCTGACGCGCCTGAGATTGCAGTGGCGGCGGCGGAGTTCCTGCTCGAGGGCATGTACGCCCACAAACGCCTGAGCCGCAGTGAAGAACGTGGCTTCAGCGCCCAGGAGAAGAGTACGCGCAAGCAGGAACGCGTGGACCAGGACCGCGAACGCGACGAATTCCAGGAGCAGCGGCGAACCCGCCGCGGCTTCAACTAGAGCATAGTCATTGCCGCCGTGCGCGCAGTCGAGTTGAGGGTCCAATGAAACGAATCCGCTATACCAAATACACCGGTGACCCGGCTTCGGAAATGAGCATGGAAGACCTGCTCAAGGCCCTGTCGGAGTATCTGCTTGATTCCGGATATCAGGATCCCTGGTCGCGATTCGCCGAGCTCGATGGCGAGCACACCATGGACAACCTGCGCGAGGCGTTACGGCAGGCTCTCGAAGCGGGCGATCTTTTCGAAGGCGACATGCAGCAGCGCATCGAGGAGATGGCGGAGAAGGGCGAGCTGGACCAACTGATCGACAAGATCATGCAGCGCATGGAGCAGGAGAACTATATCTCCAGCCAGGGCCGGCAAGATCCAAATCGGCAATCCACGGGCGGGCAGGCGGGCATGGCCGAGGGCCAGGTCCGCTTTGAAGTGACCGACAAGAGCATGGACTTTTTGGGGTTCAAGACGCTGCGCGACTTGCTTGGCTCGTTAGGCAAATCCAGTTTCGGACGCCACGATACCCGGCATTTTGCGACCGGCATCGAGGCGAGTGGCGGCACCAAGGCCTACGAATTCGGCGATACCCTGAACCTGGATACCACGGCGACGCTCAGTGCGGCGATTGCTCGCGAAGGCATCACCATGCCGCTCAACCTTGAGTATTCCGATTTACAGGTACACCAGTCCGAATACCAGAGTTCCTGCGCCACGGTGGTGATGTTGGATTGTTCCCATTCCATGATTCTTTACGGCGAGGACCGTTTCACTCCGGCAAAGAAGGTGGCGATGGCGCTTTCTCACCTCATTCGCACGCAGTACCCCGGTGACTCCCTCTCGCTGGTGCTGTTTCACGACTCGGCGGAAGAAGTGCCCATCTCGCAAATTGCGCGCGTAAAGGTTGGACCGCATTACACCAACACGCGGGAAGGGCTGCGCGTGGCGCAGCGGATTCTCGACCGGCAGCGCAAAGACATGAAGCAGATCGTAATGATCACCGACGGCAAACCCTCCGCGCTGACCCTGCCGGATGGCCGTATTTACAAGAACGCCTTCGGCCTTGACCCCCTTGTGGTGAGTGAGACGCTGGAAGAAGTGGCCCGGTGCAAGCGCTCGAACATCATGATCAATACATTTATGCTGGCCTCCGAACTGGGACTCATACAGTTTGTGCAGACGATGAGCAAGATGTGCCGCGGCAAGGCCTACTTCACGACTCCAGACAGGCTTGGCGAATACCTGCTGATGGACTTTATGTCACGCAAGACGAAGACCATCCACTGACCTCCGCGCCACCCTTCCCTGATGGAGCCAGGACAGTGCGGGTTGAGGAAAAGCCGTACCTCAGCGGCTAAAGCCGTAGGGCGCACAGGATATTTGCGGCACGGCTTTAGCCGTGCCCTGCCTGAGAAATTCGTTTTTTCAGCGTGCCTCGCAGTTTTCGTGCCGCGAGTCGTTCCACAGCAACCGGCAGCTAGCTCTAGCTGCTCTTCGCCATGTAGATGAACCGCAAAATAAACAGTGCCGCGAGCACAAACAGCATCCAGTCCTTGCGTGTAGCCCGGCCACGTAACAGCCGTAGTATCGCAAAGGACGTAATGCCGAATGCCAGGCCGTTGGCGATGGAAAAGGTGAGCGGAATCGTGATCAGGGTAAGAAATGCCGGGACGGCCACCATGGGGTCCGCCCATTCAATCTCGGTCACGGCGGAGATCATCAATGCGCCTACCAGAATCAAGGCGGGCGCTGTCGCCGCCGCCGGAATACTGGCAACCAGCGGCGCGACAAACAGCGCCACCAGGAACAACACGCCGGTGACGATCGAAGCAATGCCGGTTCGGCCGCCAACGGCCACACCTGCCGCACTCTCGATATAACTCACCACGGTACTGGTGCCGGCCATCGAACCGGCGATGGTCGCGGTAGCATCGGCAAAGAGAATTCGATTTAAGCGCGGGATCTCGCCATCCGGCCTTACGAGTCCTGCCTTTTTGGTAACCGCCACCAGGGTGCCGACGTTATCGAACAGATCCACAAACAGAAAGACGAACACGATCTCCAGCAAGCCTGCGCCGAAACTTCCCCCCAGATGCAAGGCCGCGCGAATATCCAGATGGAAAGCGGTCGCCGTCATATCCGCGAGGCGATAGTGAACGGGTTGCCACTTCACGATACCCAGTGCGAAACCCACGACCGTTGTGCCCACGATGCCCACAAGCATCGCGGTGCGGACCCGCCATGCCTGCAGGACAGCAATGAACAACAATCCAATGCAGGCCAGCGCGGTTTGCGGGGCGCGGATGTTCCCCATGGCGACGGTGGTAGCCGGGCTGGGTACAATAATGCCGGCATCGCGCAGGCCCACAAACGCCACGAATATGCCGACGCCGGCTGCCACCGCGGAAAACAGTTCCCGTGGGATCGCGTTCACGATCAACTGCCGAATGCCGGCCGCGGTCAAGATCAAAAAAACGCAGCCGGAAAGAAACACGCAACCCAGCGCGGTCTGCCAGGGAACACCCATCCCCTTGACCACCGTAAAAGCAAAGTAGGCGTTCAGCCCCATGCCGGGCGCGAGGGCAATAGGATAGTTGGCGATGAAGCCCATCAGGATGCAGCCAATGGCCGCCGAAAGGCACGTTGCGGCGGCAACGGCAGGTACAGGCATACCCGTCTGGCTCAGGATGGCCGGGTTCACGAATACGATGTACGCCATGGTAAGGAAGGTAGTCGCGCCGGCAAGAATCTCGGTGCGCAACGTCGATCCCCGTTCCTCAATCTGGAACGTCCGCTGCAGATAACTCGAAGCGACTGTGGTCTGCCCTGGCATCGTGGTTTTCGTTCTCCTCAAACAAAATAGATCAGAGCCTGAAATGGATTATTTGGCTGCGATGGGGCTGGGGACACGGTCCCGGTAGCGGTCCCAATTGGTAACAATCTCGGATACGACCACATTGCCCACGCGATAGGCCGCTTCGAGCGCCGGCAGGTAGGCGCTGTAACGATGCACCGCGTTGGCTGCGAGACTTTCCGCAGCGGTCAGCCCGGCCGGCGGCTGGTCGAAGTTGCTGACCGCGCGCAATACCATCACCCGATCCAGATCGATGCGCCCGGCACGATGCAGAAAAGTGAGCGACTGCAAAATGCCGCTGTCTTCCATGGCCGAGGTAACAAATTTGCCTTGGCCGCCAGTCTGATAACTGACCCATTGGTTCGCCCATCGATCGAGCAGTTTGCCGTGCCAGAAGGTGGAGGCGGAGAGCGTGTCGCCTTTTAGAACAAAGGGCGGACGGTGAGCGTTGGTTCCTACAAAGTGCGCGCGCGCAGCCGCCAGCGCGGGTGAATCCTCGAGCTTGACCTGTTTCGTCCGCTGGTAAGCCCATTCCTGCAGGGCTGGGTTCAGGTGGAAAGCAACGCCATTATCTTCTCCCCGCGGCTGCTCATAAGGGACTGTCTTACGCAAGGGCACAAAGCCGGTTGTCCACTGCGGCGGAATCTCCCTGCTGTCGATCTCGTAGGCCAAGTCGCCGTCCACGACCCACCCCGCCCACACCGCGGAGCCGAGCGATGCATCCACGGGGTCGGCGCCGGCAATGCCGGCGACCATCCAATAGGCCTTGCTGAGATCGAAACGAGGATCGAGACCCAGCGCCATGATGGAGGCGGCAGCCCTTGCCGTGCCTACGCCTGCAAGCACGCCCATCACACCCTGATCGTTCATGCGCAGGTCGTGAAAGCCTTGCGGAAAGGGATAAACGTGATCCAGGTGATCGCGTTCGACCCAATACTGGTATTCGCCCGGAGTGTCGCCCCTATCGGCTCCCGCTTCAAAAAGTGAGATCACGACGAACTTAACGGGAATGGGCGGTGGGATGGGCGGCGGGCCGGCCGCAAGGGCGCTGGCGGAAGACAAAATACCTACCAAGAGGGCCAGCAGACGAGTGCTCATACCGGAGCATAGACGGAAGATGCCCCGGGGACCAATAGAAACTCGCTTCAATACTCGATTTTTGCCTGGTGTTCCTGCCATGCGCGAAAACTCTCAATCGCGGTCTCCGGCAACAATCGCACCATCGGCACCTTGCGCTGGCTTTGCGGCACTTTCAATTCGTCATAGATGAAAGAGTCGTCGAAGCCAATCTCGGCCGCGTCATGGCAGGTGTTTCCAAAATAGACCGAGTCCAGACGAACCCAGTAAATTGCGCCCAGACACATGGGACATGGTTCGCAGCTGGTATACAGCACACAACCCGGCAACTGAAATGTGCCCAGCGCCCGGCAAGCATCCCGAATGGCATTCACCTCGGCGTGCGCGGTAGGATCGTTCGCCGCAGTCACACGATTGACCCCGGTCGCGACTACCTCTCCGTTCCTGACGACGACTGCGCCAAAGGGCCCGCCCGCTCCGCTGCGCACGTTTTCTGTCGCCAGCCGGATAGCCAGTTGCATGAAGTCATTCTCTGTCCGCATGTTCCTCCCTCGTTGGCGATTTCGCTTGCACTCTCCACAGGGCTGCCCGAATATCCGAAGTATGACACAGGCTTTTATCTCCAGCCGCGTGGTCACGCCCGAGGGTGTGCGTCCGGCGGTGGTGATTGTCGAGCAGGGACGCATCCATGCGGTGTGCGCTCCCGGGGACGCTCCGCGGACTGCCGAATCACACAACTTCGGCAACTTGATACTCCTGCCCGGCCTGGTCGATTCTCATGTCCACATCAACGAGCCCGGCAGAACGGAATGGGAGGGCTTCGCCACCGCTACGCGCGCCGCGGCTGCCGGCGGTTACACCACGTTGGTCGATATGCCACTCAATTGCTTACCGGAAACCACCACGGTTGCCGCGCTCGAAGCTAAGCGCCTGGCCGCTACCGGCCAATGCCGCGTCGATTGGGCGCCATGGGGCGGCTTGACCGGCCAAAATCAAGAACACCTTGCACCGCTTGCCGCCGCCGGCGCCGCTGGCTTCAAGTGCTTTTTGGTTGATCCCGGTATCGATGGCCTGTCCATGATCGGTAAGCAGGCGCTTGAGGCCGCCGCGCCTACGCTGGCCCGTCTCGGTCTACCTCTGCTGGTCCACGCCGAATTGGCTGAACATCTTTACCACGGCGGCGACGCGGATGATTGGCGCCATACGCAACCTACCTGCGCTCGCGTCCCGATGAGTCGGAGTTAGCGGCCATCCGCATGCTGATCGCCCTCTGCCGCACTTATCGCTTTCCGCTGCATATCGTTCACCTCTCGACCGCCCTGGCACTCGACGATCTTGCCCAGGCTCGCAGCAAGGGCTTGCCGATTACCGTCGAGACCTGCCCTCATTACCTGCACTTCGCCGCGGAAGAGATTCCCGGCGGCGGAACGCTCTTCAAGTGCGCACCGCCCATACGTTCGCGAGATAACCGCGAGGCCCTGTGGCAGGGGCTTCGCGGCGGAGTGATCGATCTGATCGCGACCGATCACTCCCCTTGCCCGCCGGCCATGAAGCGGCTCGAAGAAGGAAACTTTCGCACCGCCTGGGGTGGGATCGCCGGCCTGAGTGTAGCGATCTCAGTTATATGGACAGAGATGTGCAAGCGAGGTCTCCCCATTCAGGACCTGGCGCGCTGGATGTCTGCACAACCGGCAAAGCTAGCCGGACTGGAAGGACGCAAAGGAGCAATCGTTGCAGGGTATGATGCGGACCTTGTAGTTTTTGATCCCGACGCTGAGTTCACCCTGGCTACTGAAGATCTGCATTACCGGCACCTCGTGTCCCCGTACCTGGGTGAGAGGTTACGCGGCCGTGTCCGAAAAACCTTCCTTCGCGGATGCGCGGTCTTCGAAGAAGGCTCGTTTCCAAATCCGCCTGCGGGCAGAGAGCTACGACGCGAAGAAAAGCTTGCAGTTAAGCAGTTTCGCAATTGATGTAGACCGAAGTAATAAACCCTTTTTGTGGTTTTCTCCCAAGGAAAACCACACCTCGCGATCTTTGTCAGGCCACCGTAATTGCGAAACTGCTCTAGAATTTAAGCTAGCCACACGGATGATCCTTTATCCGTCATCGAAGGTAGGGGCTTTACAGGCTGCAGAAAAACCCGGGTTCGTATCAGAGCAGAAAGAACGAGAGGAGGTCCAATTTGCAAACCCGCATCGTGGGCGTCTCCGTTCCCCGCAAAGAGGGCGCCTCAAAACTAACCGGCCAAGCTCGCTACATCGACGACCTTTCGCTGCCGGGCATGATCTTCGGCGCCACCGTGCGCAGCACCATTGCTCGCGGTGCGATTGAGAAGATTCAGTTCGGCGAAGGGATCGCCTGGCATGAATTCACCATCGTAACCGCGAGAGATATTCCCGGGCGCAACGTGGTCTCGCTCATCGTAGACGATCAGCCTTGCCTCGCCGACGGAGTCGTGAACCACCCGGAAGAGCCCATCCTGCTGCTGGCGCATCCCGACCGGCACGCGCTGGCAGCCGCGGTCGCTGCCGTCAAAATCCTCTATAAACCCGCGCCCTCGCTACACACCATTGAGGAGAGCGAACGCCGCGACGTGATCATCTGGGGCAAAGACAATATTTTCAAAAGCTACCTGATGGAAAAAGGAGACGTCGACAAAGCCTGGGAGAGTGCAGCCCAGAGTGCGGCCCAAGGTGCAGGCTGGATCGTCGAAGGCGAATACAGCACCGGAGCGCAGGAGCAGCTCTACATCGAACCCAACGGAGTCATTGCCCAGGCCGGCAGCGAAAGCTTAACGGTGTGGGGCTCGATGCAATGCCCGTTCTACGTACTGAAGGCCTTGATTGCGCTCACCGGTTTACCGGCAGAAAGCGTACGCGTGATCCAGGCCGAGACCGGCGGAGCCTTTGGCGGCAAAGAAGAATATCCCTCGATGATCGCCGGCCACGCCGCGCTGCTGGCTATGAAGTCAGGCCGCCCGGTAAAGATTATCTATGACCGCATGGAAGACATGGCGGCCACAACCAAACGGCATCCTTCGCGCACCCGGCACCGCACAGCCGTTGCTGCCGACGGCAAATTGCTTGCAGCCGAGATTGAATTCGCCATCGATGGCGGCGCGTATGCCACCTTGTCCTCGACCGTGCTTTCGCGCGGCACCATCCATGCCGGCGGACCGTATTTCTGGCCCAACATCCGCGTGCGCGCCAAGGCCTATGCCACCAACACACCCCCGCATGGCGCCTTTCGCGGGTTCGGCGCGCCGCAGAGTTTGTTCGCCCTTGAGCGCCACATGGACCACATAGCGCACACCATCGGCCTGCCTCCCGATGAATTCCGGCGGCGCAACCTATTGCGCCAGGGCATGACGACCTCCACCGATCAGGTGATTCACGACCCCATCGTCATGGATCATCTGCTCGATCGCGCTCTCGAGCTCTCCGGCTACCACGCCAAAGTGAAGCAGTTCAAAGCGCACAACCTTACCAGCACGCAAAAAAAAGGTATCGGCATGGCCGCCTTTCTGCACGGAGCCGGCTTTACCGGTTCCGGCGAACGCTACCTCAACGCGGTGGTGGGCCTGGAAGCAACTGCGGCCGGTGGACTGCGGGTGATGGTATCGAGCACGGAATTCGGCCAGGGAACCAACACCATTCTTTGCCAGATCGCCGCCGAGACGCTGGGGCTGGAGTATGACGACGTCAGCATGGCCCCCATCGATACCAGCACCAGCCCCAACAGTGGCCCTACCGTAGCCTCGCGCACGGCGATGATCATCGGCAGAATTCTGCAAACCGCTGCATTCAAGATGCGGCAAACGCTGATCGATTCCGGCTTGCTCGAAGGTTCCGGCTTGCTCGAAGGTTCCGCCTTGCTCGAAGCTTCCGGTGGACGCGAGCAGTTCCTGGCCGCTTGCCGCGCCTACCGCGAGCGCTTTGGCCCACTGCAATCATTCGGCCGCTACGAAGCCGCGCCGAATATTTTCTGGAACGATGAGCTCTATCGCGGTGAGGCCTATCCCGCGTACGCCTGGGCGGTGTACGTTGCCGCCGTCACGGTCGACACGTCCACTTACAGTGTCACCGTCGATGACTTTGTTGCCCTGCAGGAGATTGGCAAGGTCCTGCATCCGGTGCTCGCCGCGGGACAGATTGAAGGCGGCATCGCCCAGGGCATCGGCTATGCCCTCTATGAGAAGGTTGTCTGGCAAGACGGGCGCATGATCAACAACCAAATGACGAACTACATCATGCCCACCGCGGAAGACATCCCACCCATCCGGGTATTTTTTGAAGAAGTGCCTTACCAATACGGACCCTACGGAGCCAAGGGGATCGGCGAGTTGCCCATGGACGGCCCCGCGCCCGCAATTGTGAATGCGGTTGTGCAGGCGACAGGCGTCAGCTTCAACGCGATTCCGCTGCTGCCGGAAGATATCTTCCGCGGGCTGACCGCCGAGCCAGAAAGGCCGGAAGAATCGCTGGCCACAGCGCTGGCCGCGGAGGGAAGCCAATGAGCGCCAAGCGCTGCGATGTTTCGTTGACCGTGAATGGCACAGTGCACTCGGTGTCGGTGTATCCCATGGAGCGGCTGCTGGACGTATTGCGCACCGAACTTGGCCTCACCGGCGCCAAGGAAGGCTGCGGCGAGGGAGAGTGCGGCTCATGCTCGGTGCTGTTGAATGGCGAGTTGGTGAACAGTTGCCTGGTCCCCGTACTTCATGCCCAGGGCGCTTCGGTGTGTACGATCGAAGGGCTTGCTCCAGCCCATGGCGGCCTGCACCCGGTGCAGCAGGCGTTTCTCAAATGTGGAGGCGCGCAGTGCGGCATCTGCACGCCGGGCATGGTTCTGGCTGCCGTCCATCTGCTGCGTCGCAATCCGTGCCCCACGCTGGAACAGGTACGCGAGGGCCTCGGTGGGAACCTGTGCCGCTGCACCGGCTATACCCGCATCTTCGAGGCTGTGCTCGAGGCAGCCGAGGCACAAACAGCAAAAGTATGAGAGCGCAGCCGTCGCAATACGAATTGGTAGCACCCGGCAAACTGGCCGCGGTGCTTGACTTGATGGCACGTGAGCCGGGAGTGTGGTTGCCCGTTGCCGGCGGCACCGAGGTGATGGTGCAGTACGGCGCGGGTAGGCTCGGAACACGCAAGCTGGTGAGCCTCTGGGGATTGCCGGAGTTGCGGCGCATCGAACAGACCGCGCAGGAGATGATCATCGGCGCCGGATGCACCTATTCCGACCTCCGCAAGCATCCGCTCATAGCGCGGGAGTTTCCCCTGCTCAGCCGCGCAGCTTCGTGGACAGGCAGCATCGCCAACCAAAATCGCGGAACGCTCGGCGGCAACATCGTAAACGCTTCTCCCGCTGCCGATTCCCTTCCCGCACTTCTGGTCTACGACGCGGAGCTCTTGCTGGCTTCTGCTCGCGGGGAACGGCGCATACCGTATGCGGCATTCCACACCGGCTATAAACAGACAATGCTGGCCGGCGATGAGATCATCGCCGCCATCCTGCTGCAACCAGGTTTCGCCGGCTACTACTCGTATGCACGTAAGGTCGGCACCCGCAACGCGCAAGCCATTGCCAAGCTCTGCCTGGCCGGCCTGGGTAAAGTAGCAAGCAAAAAAATCGAAGACGTGCGGCTTGCCATCGGTAGCATGGCGGTCAAGCCGTTGCGGCTGGAGCGAACGGAGGCGGTGCTGCGCGGCCAGGCGTGGAGCCCGGCCCTTACGCATGAAGTGATGCGCGAAGCCCGCAAGGCGATGGAAGCGGAAGTCGCGCCCATCGACGACATTCGTTCCACCGCGGCCTATCGGCTCCATGTGGCAGGCAATCTATTGCAGGAGTTTGTCGATGGCCTGTTTGCGGCCGCGGCCGTCGAGCGTGAAGCATGAATCCGGTACTCGAGCATTGGCATACTCTGTCTCCCGAAGCAGCGGCAACGGAGATTCTCTCCTGTTGCGGATCACCGGCCTGGGCTGCCAACGTGGCGGCGAGGCGGCCCTATAGCGACGAGGAGAGTCTCTTTGCGGCGGCAAATGCATGCTGGTTATCGCTCCCCGAGGCGGACTGGCTGGAAGCTTTCCGCAGCCATCCGCGCATCGGAGAGAAGCACGCGCAAAACAAGACAACCGCTACTTCCGCTGCATGGTCGCAGTCGGAGCAGAGCCAGGTGCAGCAAGCAGACGCTGCTATCCTGCTGCGCATGCAGAAGGGTCAACGCGCGTACGAAGAACGCTTTGGACGAATCTTTATTGTGTGCGCCAGCCAGAAGCAGCCGGCGGAGCTGTTGGCCATCCTGGAGCATCGTCTGCACAACGATCCTATGCGGGAGTTGGTGGAATCGGCCGCGCAGCAGCAGCAAATCATGCACCTTCGGCTACGCAAGTGGTTGGCCGGAACGGGCTCTGCCCGGATGCTGGAAAAAGAATGAGCCGCATTTCCACGCACGTACTCGATACCGCACTCGGCCGGCCCGCTGCCGGCATGATGGTGCATCTGGAATTCGCCGGCTCCTCCGGCGCATGGGAACGGCTGGCTGCTCACGAGACCGACGGTGATGGCCGCTGCGCGAATCTTCTACCGCAAAACGGTGATCCGGTTTTGCGGCCCGGACAATACCGGCTCCGCTTTGAGACCGGGACGTATCATGCGGCGCAGTCGATCCAGGGACTGTACCTCACGGTTGAGATCGTGGTGACCGTGCGCGAAGGCGACACTCACTTGCATGTTCCGTTACTCTTGAGTCCAAATGGCTATACGACCTACAGGGGGAGCTAGCCGGTGATTGCCCTGGCAGAGAATACCTACGGAAAATCGAGCGTGCGCCTGATGAAGGTAAAGCGCGATGGCCCGTTGCATACGGTCAAGGAATGGAAGGTCGAGGTGCTGCTGGCCGGCGACTTCGAAAGCTGCTTCACGGCCGGCGATAACAGTGCCATTCTGCCTACCGATACGATGAAGAACACCGTCTATGCGCGCGCCCGCGAAAGCGCCGCGGAGTGTATCGAAGATTTTGCCCGGGAACTGACGGAGTTTTTTCTTACCCGCAATCCTCAGGTCGAGAGCGTTGCTATCCATATCGCCGGTACCGTCTGGGAGAATGCCGTATCCCAGGGCAAACCGTATGCCTCCACGTTTCTGCGCGGCACCGGCGAAACACAAACAACGGCGGTTACGTGTGCCCAGGGAGGAGAGATCTCCGTCACCTCGGGCTTAGACGGCCTGGTAGTGCTCAAGACGGCCAATTCGGGCTTCGAGGGATATTTGCGTGACTCGCTCACCACCTTGCCGGAGACGCCAGACCGCCTGTTGGGAACTTCGATGCGCGCGCAATGGAAATATCAGTCCACGGCTTTACCGTTCGCTCAGTTGCGCGGCACATTGCGTCAGGCGCTCATCGATGCGTTCGCCGGGCACGACAGCAAGTCAGTGCAACACACTCTCTACGCCATGGCCGCGGCAGCGCTCGAAGCCGCGCCGGAAATCCTGGACATTGAGCTCGCCATGCCCAACAAGCACTGCCTGCTGGTTGATCTCTCCCGCTTCGGGCAAACCAATCCCAACGAGATATTCGTGCCTGTCGATGAACCCTATGGCAACATCGTGGCCCGCATAACCAGAGCGCCCTAAAATGCAAATGGAAATGCGCGAACAGGCGGACAAGGTCATTGCTCGCTGCCGCTACCTCGCCCAATTTACCGAAGAGCCGGGCCAGATCAAGCGCACCTATCTCTCCCCCGCGATGCGCGACTGCATGCAGACGGTGCAGGGATGGATGGAAGCCGCCGGCATGCGCGTGGTGACCGACGCAGCCGGCAATCTTCGCGGACGATACCCGGCAGCCGCTTCCCCGAGCATTTGCCTGGCGATAGGTTCGCACCTCGACACGGTGCCCAACGGTGGAGCCTTTGACGGCATCCTGGGCGTGATGATGGGGCTGGCCCTCGTCGAGGCCCTGATGCGGGATAACCTGCCCTTCGCCATCGAACTCATCGGCTTCTCAGAAGAGGAGGGGGTGCGTTACAGCCTGCCTTTTATCGGCAGCCGGGCGGTGGTTGGGCGCCTGGATCCGGCCTTGCTGGACGTCCGGGACGCTCGTGGCATTACGCTTGGCAACGCCATCACGTCCTTCGGTCTCGATCCATCCAGGATCGGTGAGTGCGTCCTGGGCACCGACGTTGCCGCCTTTCTGGAGTTCCACATCGAGCAGGGTGTGGTGCTTGAAAGCGAGCAGCTGTCCCTGGGCGTGGTCCGCGCGATTGCCGGCCAGAGCCGTGCGGAGATCACCTTCACCGGCCGGGCCCGCCACGCAGGCGCCACACCGATGCGGCTGCGCCACGATGCTGTCGCCGGCGCGGCGGAGTGGGTCAGCGAGGTCGAGCGTCTTGCCCTGGCCACGCCGGGGCTGGTCGCCACCGTCGGCGACCTGCGTGCCTACCCCGGAGCAGGGAATGTAATTGCCGGGCAGTTGCGCGCGAGCCTCGATGTGCGCCACGGAGAGGACGCCATCCGCCACCAGGCCGTGGACCAGCTGTTGGCAAAGTCGGCGGCGATCGCAAACCGGCGCGGCCTTACGGTAGACAGTAAAATGCAGATGGACCAACCCGCCGTCGTTATGGATGCCCGCCTATGCGAGCTGGCTGCGGAAGCGATGCGCAGTATCGGAACTTCGCCTCTCTCCATGGTGAGCGGCGCCGGTCATGACGCGATGATTGTGGCTGAGCGTGTGCCCACCACGATGATCTTTCTGCGTAGTCCTGCAGGCATCAGCCATCATCCTGACGAGTCGGTTCGGCCAGAGGATGTGGAGCATGCGCTGGCCGCCGGTCTTGCATTTTTGCGCAGCTTCGCACCCCCGGTAAGTAAGGAGAAAGGCACCCCGCATGCATAACCTGGGACATACCCGCAGCGATCGCCAGCCCACCCATCTGTTACAGACGCCCGACTCGTTTGTGGGTATCCCGCTGCCCGGCTTCGCTTCTGTAACTGTCGTTGTGCACTGTGCGCCGGCCATCGGCGCGGCCTTCATGCAGTACACGGCTCTGTTCGAGCCCGGCGGATCGCTCGGGCCGGCGCACGGGCAGCGCTTTCTCTATGTGCTTGAAGGCAGTGTGTCCGTAGCCCTGGGCGGCAAGACCCACCAGCTTGCCCCGGGCGGATATGCTCACCTGGCTCCCAATCAACCACATACGGTCGAGGCCGCGGTAAAGAGCCGGGTCGCGGTGATCGAGAAGCCGGCAATCTCTCTCCTCAACGTGCTTCCCGAGCCCGCTTTTTTCGGCAGGGAGGAGACGGTCTTCTCGCAACCCCTGGATGGTGACAGCACGCTCCAGGTGAAGCAGTTGCTGCCTACCACGCCAGGCCTCGACTATGCCGTCAACACCATGACCTACGAGCCCGGCGCGGCGCTGGCCCAGGTCGAGATCCACGTGATGGAGCACGGACTGTTGATGCTTGAGGGCGGCGGCATCTACCGGCTGGGGAACTGCTGGTATCCCGTGCAGACGGGAGATTTTATCTGGATGGCTCCCTACTGCCCGCAATGGTTTGGCGCCATAGGCAAGACCCCGGCAAAATATCTCATCTACAAAGACTGGAACCGGCATCCACTCCCCGGACGGTAAACGCATGCTCTCTACCCAACTGTCTATAGATCGCAACCGGCTGCTGGCTGACATCGAGACGCTGGCCTCGTTTTCTGACGACACGCCCCCCGGCATCTCCCGGCTGGTCTTCGCGGAGGCAGACCAGAGGTCGCGCGTGTGGCTCAAGTCCCAGTGCGCTGCTGCCGGCTTGTCGGTGCGCGAAGACGCGGTGGGCAATATGTTCGCCCGCTGGGTGGGCACCCGGCCGGAGCTCGCGGCCATTGGCACCGGCTCTCATATCGATGCCATCCCCCATTCCGGAAAATATGACGGCACGGTAGGTGTGCTGGGCGGTCTGGAGGCTATCCGCGCCTTGCAGCAAAGCGGGTTTGCGCCGCTACGCTCCATCGAGCTCCTGCTTTTTACCGCCGAGGAGCCCACCCGTTTCGGCCTGGGCTGTCTGGGGAGCCGGATGCTGAGCGGCGGCCTCGACAGCACTGCGGACGCGCGTCTGAAAGATGCGGAGGGCAACACGCTGGCCCAGCTTCGCGCCGCCGCCGGCTTCCGTGGATCGCTCGACCAGGTGCGCCTGCCGGGAGACTACTATGCCGCCTTTGTCGAGTTGCATATCGAGCAGGGTCCACAGTTGGAGAAGGAAGGGTTGGCGGTGGGCGTCGTTACCAGCATCTCCGCGCCCGCGGCTCTGCGCATCGCCGTGCAGGGCGAGGGAGGCCACGCCGGGGGGGTGCTGATGCACGACCGCAAAGATGCCTTTTGTGCCGCGACCGAGATTGTGCTGGCGATTGAAGCGTGCGCGCTTGCGACCGGCTCGGTGGACACCTGCGCGACGGTAGGCAAATGCAGCCTCTTCCCCGGAGCGGTAAACAGCATTCCCAGCAGGGTGGATTTCGACGCCGATATTCGCGATACGGATGAGCAGCGCAGGAACCAGGTGTTGCGCGCAATCGAAGAGGCCTGCGCGCGCGTGGCTGCGAAGCGAAACGTTCAAGTGAGTGTTACCTCCATCAACGCCGACGCGCCCGCCACCTGCTCTCCGCGCATCATCGATGCCGTGGCCCAGGCTGCCGCTGAGAATCGGCTCAGCTACAAAAAGATGGTCAGCCGCGCCTATCATGATTCGTTGTTCATGGCCCGGATAGTCCCGGTGGGGATGGTATTTATCCCTTGCCGCGATGGCGTCAGTCATCGCCCGGACGAGTACTCCGCGCCGCAGGAGATGGAGAATGGCGTTAAGGTCCTGGCCTGCGCATTGGCCAGCCTCTCCCTGCAAACGGAGTCCTGCGGGTAAACCCTTAAGCCTGGCCCTCGGCATCGGGCATAACCAGGTAGAGCAAAAGGACGCCGGCGATCGCGAACATGCGACCGGCGGTCGTGTCGCCGCTCCACTGCTTCGACTGCCACATCAGAAACCACTCGTTCCCAACACTCAGAAAGGCTGTCAGCCACATCAGCAAGCTCAGTGTCAGCGCCACAACCCCCAATCGCTTGGCGACATTGAACATGGCCGCGTTCGATCGCAGGTTACGCACCAGGCGAATGGCTCCCCAGTAGCAAAGCAATCCGGTCACAATTTCCCACACGACAATAGAGACAAAGAAAGCGAAATGAATCGCCGGCGATTGCACGGCCCGCCACATGCCGTGGTTTCCAGGAAAGGTGGTATCCATCCTTAGAACGTGCTGTACGAAGGTCAGATTCGAGTGGTAGTCGTTGGTATTGTTGAACACCACCAGCGTGTAATAGAAACCGAGGGCAAAGAGAAGCAGCGCCTTTGAGGCACGAATCGTCATTTCACTCTCCTGATTTCATTTCCCCTGGACTTCACTTCTCTGGATTTCACTTCTCTGGCGCAAACGTAGAAAAGTACGCACGTAACGCAGCAATGGTTTGGTCGTCGTAGCCCGGGCTGCCCGCCATTTTGCTGTGTGGGTTCAGCGCCTGCGGAGTGCGTACATAGTTCGCAAAAAGTTCCGGACTGCCCTTGGCCAACGCGCCCAGAAGCGGCCAAGGGATCGACGCCATCTGGCCGCCCTCGTCGCCCATATTGTGACAGCGATAGCAGTTTTGCTGAGCGATCCGGTAGCCATCCATAACCGGTGAGCCAGGGGCAAAGGTGCCGTGGGGCGCGATGGCGCCGAACACCTGGCTTTCGCTGCGGAAGTCGAGGCGCACCACTTCAAAAGGAATCTGCGCCTCGTCGGTATGGGAAAGCACTTTGAACGATGGAGTAAAACTAGGGTTCGAGATCACGTAAGGTCCCAGTTCGCCGCCGTCGTGCGTTTTGGGCCAGCCACTCTGCGGCTTGCCGTCCACCGTCAGCACGAGCACGGGATGGTGGGCCGCAAGGTAGGCGGCCGAATAGTTACTGCGATAGCCATCGCTGCATAGAGCGACCACCATATCGGCGTCCGCCCCTAATGACTTTCGCAGCTGATCGAGGGCAACGCCACGAATCTGCGCCGGCTCGGGAAAATTCGGTTCGTCCGAGACTTTATAAGTGACCTGAGGTAACTTCAGCAAGTCTTCATAAGAGATGAATTGGCTGCTGCCCGCGGTCACGCCAGGGATCGCACCACTCACCTCGAGGTCGGTAGCCGCCTGACGGGATGGGTGCAAGAGCGGGCTATGGGTCGCAGTCTGCGCGTAGAGCAATAACGTGCCGGAGAGAATAAGAGCGGCAACCACTCGTTTCATTGGCCCATACTAAAGCATTCATCGAACGCATCCATCGAACGCATCCATCGAACGCGCCCATCGCGAATCCCGAAGGCGCGAATCCCGAAGGCGCAAGTCCCGAAGGGACGGTAGAATCTGGAGCCCGGCACGGAAGTGCCGGGTAGGATTAGACAACTCAGCGAGTCCCGCAGGGACGGCACAGTCTTTACCACTGCACGGCTGTGCCGTGGCTGCCCAGGGTGAAATCCAGGATGAAATCCTGGGTACACTCGAACCCTGAAGAGAAGTCCCGCATTGGACCACTGATGTAGAGTACGAACACATGAGTGCTGAGACCCGACTGATCGACCTCGGAATTACTTTGCCGGATCCGCCCGCGCCGGGAGGCAGTTACCTTTCCGCGAAAGCCGCAGGCAATTTGCTCTACCTGGCGGGCGTGATCTCGACCGATGGCGCCGGAATCATCACGGGCACGGCGGGCGCCGATCGAACCGTTGCCGACGGCTACGCGGCGGCGCGTGCTTGTGGCTTGACCCAACTCGCAGTGCTGAAGCACAAGTTAGGTTCGCTCGACAAGGTGATCACGATCGTCAGCGTGAATGGCTACGTGAACGCAGTTGCCGGGTTTCCCGATTCGCCCGCGGTGATCAACGGCGCTTCGGATTTGCTGATCTCGGTGTTCGGCGATGCGGGCCGGCACGTACGCGCTGCCGTCGGCGTGAGCGCCTTGCCGCGCAACGCGCTGGTTGAGTTGCAGATGATCGTAGCGATATAAGAGACACTATGGCCGAACACCACCTATCCGCTGAGCCAACGCATTCGCGCTGGAACCGTGCGCTCCAGCCCCGGCTCACCATTGCATCCGGGGATACCGTCCACATGCGTTGCGTCGATGCGAGCGGCGCCCAGGTAACACCTGCCTCGACCGTGGAAGAGTTTCAGGCCATCGACCGCGGCCGCATCCATGCCTTGACCGGTCCCATCTGGATCGACGGCGCCGAGCCGGGCGATGTACTCGAGATTCAAGTGCTGCGGGTTGAGCATCAGGGCTGGGGATGGTCGAGCGTGATCCCCGGGCTCGGCTTCCTGAAGGATCAGTTTCGCGAACCGTTTCTCTTTCACTGGACGCTCGACCGCGAGATAAGCCGATCGCTCGAAGGCGCCGTGGTCCCCCTTCGCCCTTTCTGCGGAGTGATGGGCGTTGCCCCGGCAGAAGACGGCGAGTTCCGCACCCGGGCGCCGGGCCCTTTTGGCGGCAACATGGATGTACGTGAGCTGTGTACAGGAGCCACGCTTTATCTGCCGGTGCTGAACCCCGGCGCGCTGTTCTCCGCCGGCGATGCGCACGCCGCCCAGGGCGATGGCGAAGTCTGTATCAACGGCATTGAATGCCCCGCGGACGTGAGCTTGCGCTTCCATGTCCATCGGCAGCAACCGCTTTCCGGACCTTTGATCGAATCCGCCGAATCACGATCGCCCGATGCCCCCGCCGACGCCTGGATCGTCGTCGAGTCCGACACGGATGCCCTGCAAGCGGCGCGCTCCGCAACCCTGCGCATGGTCGAACTGCTGATCGCCCGGTGGTCGTTTGCACCCGTCCACGCTTACCTGCTGTGCAGCGTGGCGATGAAACTGAGGATAAGCCAGGTGGTCAACGAGCCCATGATCACGGTGAGCGCGGCCATGCCCAAATGCGTGCTGCCCACCAGGAAGATGTTTTGACCTCCATGCTGATCACGCTCCTTCCCTGAGATTCTTGCTGAAAACGCAGCCATGCCATGCATCGTTCTTCATGCAGTTGGCCTGGTTTTAAAGCATTTTCGCAATTACTGTGGCCTGGTAAGAACAGCGAGGTGCGGTTTTCTTTGAGAGAAAACCACGTAAAGATTGGCGGCTTCGGTCTATACCAATTGCGAAATGCTGTAGCACGTCGTCCGACGCGCATTTTGCTTGGCGGCACAATCAACTTTGGGTATGCTCAAGACCAGAGTTCCTCGAAGCCGCTTTCCGGTTGAACTTTTTGGGCTGTCACCTCGTCGTGACCTTTCTGGTTGCACCGACCTCGTAGTCGCATACATAAAAAATAGAGTCTGGTCCCAGCTTCTCTCTCACGCGAGGCATATCCAAGATGTATCTAAATTTGAAAAGGCTTTTCTCGTCGCTCGTGTTCCTGCTGACAATCTCCGTGCTGCAGCCCCGGGCAATGGACGCGCAACAAACGCTGGGTGGAGTCACAGGGCAGGTGGTTGATCCAACGGGAAGTGCTGTTCCCGGCGCTCAAGTAAAGGCCACCTCACAAGACACCAAGCTCGAGCGGAATGCGCGCAGCGATGCCCAGGGTGTCTACACGCTGAACGATCTCCCCATCGGCAAATACACCATAACGTTCACCATGCAGGGCTTCTCGACGGAGAACTTCCCCGGCATCCTGGTGCAGGCCGACCGCAGCGTTTCGCTCCAGGCACAGCTGAAATTGGGTACGGTAGCCGACTCCGTCGAGGTCGATGTCAATCCTCTGCTCAATGCCGCCGACACGACAAACGGCTACGTGTTAGATCGGGCGCAGATCGAATCGATCCCGCTGCCGACAGGCAGCTTTACCGGGCTGGCTATCCTCACTCCGGGCGTCAATGCGGAGTTGCCTGGTGGAACCGGCGTCAACTCCGGCTTAGGCAACGCGCCCATCTGGGCCAATGGCGAACGCGACACCAGCAACAGCTTTCTGTTAAATGGCGTCGACGGCAGCAATCTGTTCAACGGCAAGAGCACCAGCCAGGTGGCCTCCGGCGCGCGTCTCTAACAACACCGGCGTCGGCAACAGCGGCGGCGGCGGCGTGATTCAGTCGAGCGCGTCGGTCTATCTCTCCATCGGCAACTGCGCTTCCCTCTCCGGCTCCGGAAACGATCCAGGAAGCACGCGTCAACGCATCCATGTATGACGCCCAACAGGGTTCCACCAGCGGCGCGCACATCGACCTCAGCACCACCTCCGGCACCAATAACTATCACGGAAACCTCTACCTGCATCGCGCGCACCAACTGGCTCAATGCCGCTCCTTTCTTCTTCAACCAGGACCAGGCAGTCCCGGCGGACGATAAGGTCCCACAACTGCACCGCTACACGCTGGGTGGCACGGTGGGTGGTCCCATGCTCAAAGACAAGCTCTTCGGCTTCCTCGCGTATCAACACCTTCACGTCAGCGATGCGGAGATCGGCGACTCATTCCTCGACGTACCGTTGGGCTTGTCGGACGATCGCAGTCCGCAAGCTCTGGCCGCGCTCGCAAATAACTCCTTCGGTTCAGGGTCGGTACCCGGCCCCATCGATCCCGTCGCGCTCGCTTTGTTCAATTCGCCCGCCGTCAAGGGGGAATCCGGCAAGTGGCTCATCCCCAATGCGCAGAACATCACCCTGGACCCCTCGCACGCTTTCAACGCCTTTATTCCCGGGACGGCCTACTTTATCGGTGACCAGGCGGTCGCCAACCTGGACTACAACGCCAACGCGAAGGACACTCTGGCGCTGAAGTACTACTATCAGCACGATCCTACAGTCGCTCCTTACGCGTACTCCAACGTTCCCGGCTTTACCCAGAAGCTCGATGCCGGCGTCCCAGGTGTTCTCCATCAACAACACCTATCTGATCAAATCCAATCTCAGCACGCAGGAGACGCTGGGCTTCTTGCGGGAAAAACTTTACAACACCAACGACCAGGCCTTTGGGCCCTCCAGCATCCCCGGTGGAAGTTATCCCAGCGCCTCGATCGACACCTTCGGATCGAATTACTTTCCTGGCATTTCGATTATTCATGCCCTCGGCAACAGCAAGGTGCCGGGCATCGGGGATACGCTCAACATCGGTCCGGGCGCAAGCGCCCAGGGTTCGCTCACCGGCGTATTCCAAAATCGGCTGCAGCCCTCCGGCAACGCCCTATGGACCAAGGGCAAACACACCATCGGGTTTGGTGGCAGCTACAGCTATACCCAGCTCAATACCACCGATCGACGGCCCGGCACCGGCACCGTCGCGAGCCCGGATTTTGGCCAGTTCCTGCAGGGAGTCGTGACCCCGAACGACGACTTCAACGTCACCACTTTCCTGCAGGGCGACGCCAACCGCTATTTCCGGGCGAATCAGGTTGGCCTCTTCCTGCAAGATAAATTCCAGATAAAACCAAACCTCACGCTCACCGCCGGTATTCGCTACGATTGGGACGGTGGGCTCAGCGAGAAATATGGGCGCATCTTCAATTTCGATCCCTCGCTCTACTCTTATGACTCTCCCACCGGTTCTCTTCCCACCGGCGAGTCGAGCGGAACCCTTGGCCCCGACCAAAGCGGCTTCATCATCGCCGGCAACAATAAGAACGGAACCGCGGGGGTAAGCAAGACCACGCTGACCGGGCGGCAGTGGGGTTTTGCTCCCCGGCTTGGCGCCGCATGGGAACCCACGCGATTTCACAATAAGGTTGTGCTCCGCGCTGGAACGGGTATCTACTACGACCGCGGCGAACTGTTCAGCTACTTCTCCCCCGGCTACGCGATTGGCCTGGTCACCGGAGGGCCGTTCGGCGCCAACCAGCAAGTTCCCTTCGTCACTGCGCAGAGCTGCCCGACCTCGTCAACCTACTATCAGGGTTACATTCCGGTGTGCGCCGGAGGCACCGCGGGCTCCCTCGAATTTCCTTATACCAATGTGAAAAACCCCGCACCCACGAATCCCAAAGCGTCCGACTTTGCGGCTTATCTGCCCAACGCCACGGCGATCGCCAACGGCGCCCAACCCGTCTCCCTCGGAGTCTACGACCGGGCTAACAAACTGCCCTACTCCATCGACTACACGCTCGACGTTCAATGGCAGCCGCGCAACGACTTAGCCTTCGATTTTGGCTATGTGGGCAACCTGGGCCGCCACGAGATTGTCCCCGTACCATTCAACCAGCCCAACATCGCGTCGCCGAGCAGCCGGGTCCACTCACAGAACTACTCCTATGGCTACACTCCCGTGAATGCCAACGGCAACTTTATTACTCTGGGAGACGGGTCGACTGCGCTGGCTAACTTCGAGGGCGGCAACATCGACCTGCGGGTTCCCTATATTGGCTACGCGGCTGAGTCCATCGGTTATAAAGCGGCCGGCGTCAGCGCTTACAATGCCTTGCAGGTTCACGTCGAGAAGCGCATGAGCCACGGCATCGAAGTGGGCGCGTCTTACACTTACTCCCATGCTCTCGACGAACAGAGTGCCATCGGTCTCTTCTATAACGGTAACAACCCGCTCAACCTGCGCGACGGTTACGCCTCCTCTGACTTTGACCGCACCCACGTGCTCAACTTCACTTACGTCTACCATCTGCCGGATTTCTACGGTAAGAGTACGCTGGTGGGCCGCGCCGCCGACGGTTGGTCGCTGGTCGGCCTGACCGTGCTGCAGAGCGGACAACCCTACAGCGTCGTCGACTTTAGCGGCGCCGTCGGCAGCCTTTACTACAGCGTCTACGATGGCATCACCAATCCCATCGTCCCGCTGAACTACGCTGCGTGTTCTCCGAAGAAAGCTGAAACCGGGCACTCTGGAGCTTTCGGGGTGAACTACCTGCCCGCCCTCAACCCGCAATGCTTCACCGTCCCCCTGGTCACCTCGTCCAGCCCTCTGGCTTCCGCAGTCCCCGCCGGGGATTCCGTCGAGACCAGCTTTACCAACGGGCAGCGCAACATCTTCCGCCAGGCCCCTCAGAAGCGCGCCGATATTTCGCTGGTCAAGGTGACCAGCCTGACCGAACGCTACACGCTCAAGTACACCTTCGACGTGTATAACCTGACCAACACCACCAGCTTCGACATTCCTGGCAATGAGGTGTATCAGAATCAGTATTACGATCAATTCCCGACTGTGGGGCAGACCGCTTTACCCACCGGGTGCGACTCTACCGGCAACCAAACCAATACCAGCTTCTATAACTGCCCTGCCGGCCTCGGCTTCGTGACCCATTCCATCGGCAGCCCACGGCAGATACAGATGTCGCTGCAGCTTTCGTTCTAACTGTTCAACTTTCAACGTTCGCCAGAGCCGGATGGAGCCGTCAGCCATCCGGCTCTACTGTTTCCGGGGCTCGGATGCACAAGCGCGGTTCTGCCCAGTTACCAGAAATATTTCCGCCCCCGGGCACGAAGGCACTGAACGTTTTTCTCGCCCTAGTCGTCTGCGGACCGTTGGGACGAATCGGTTTATCAGGCGCTGTCAAAACCTATACACATGTCAACAAGTGTAAAGGTTTTGATAGAATGGCCACGCGATGAAGAAAGTGGAACATGTCGGGGCCCTCGTCCAGAAACGGACTCTCGTCCGCTCGAAAGAGCTCAAGGGCCTCTCCGTATCCCGTTCGCACCTCTGGAACCTCGCTAGAGCTGGAAAGATCGAGCATGTGGGTCGCGGTCTGTACCGCGCAAAAGAAGCCCCAATCTCCACCAATGAGACTCTCCTCGAAGTCGCGAAGAGGGTCCCACTTGGAGTTCTGTGCCTCTCCTCCGCCCTTCGACTCCACGAACTGACTACCGAAAACCCCTTCGAAGTATGGCTTGCCATCGAGCGAGGAGCCTGGTCCCCAAAACTGGACTATCCTCCTGTTCGCGTCGTCCACCTCTCCGAAGCCGCCTTCAAGTTCGGGATCGAAACCCATCCGGCGGAAGGGGGATCGCTGCGCGTCTATAGCCCGGCGAAGACCGTTGCGGATTGCTTCAAGTTCCGCTCCAAGATTGGAACGGAGACCGCGATCCAGGCACTTCGCAGTGCCTATCGTGAGAAGAAAGCCACCATGGACGAACTGTGGCGCGCAGCCAAGGTGTGCCGCGTAGTCAACGTCATGCGGCCGTATATGGAGTCTCTAGTTTGAGCAAAGCTATTCCGACCAACACAGCCGCATCCGCGAAGCAGCGCCTTCTCAATCGAGCCAGGGCCAAAAAAGAAGACTTCAATCTTCTGCGACACTAACGCGTGATCGTGACCGGCAACTGCGCCAGGGCGGCGGCGTAAAACTTCTTCTGCAATGAGTCAACGCTCGAGAAGTGCTTGCCTTCCACATGGCGCGCGGGCAGGTTGAATACCAGCGGCGACGCGGCAAAGGGATACGGCGCGAGGCGGAAGTGACGCTCGCCCAGTGACCCTACCGCGATCCGGCTCTCCGCTCCATCGCGCAAAGGCAGAGCATGCAGCAAATCCGCCGGCCGCGGGTAGTCGACGCAGCTCAGCAGCGAGAGGTTGTCGCAGGCCTGCAGCAGGCGGAAGTGATTCTCGATCCGTGGGGCCGCAATTTCTTCCGGAGCAAGCTGCTTATCCGCGGCCAACCGGGCCTTCAAATCCTGCTGGAACTGCATCTGGCGAGCGAGAAAGGCATCCAGCAGCGGAAGCTGCTCCGGTTGGATCGTGCTGCGGTCGGCGCGAGCCGTCAGCAGATTGTAGGTGTGCATGGAAACGAGCAGGGCGGCATACGCATCGGTCTCTGCCACCATGCCGACGGCCCGCTCCCGCACCGCAAGATAATCGGCGAGATCTATTTCTTCAAAGGCCGAATACTTACCTACCAGCTCAACGGAAAATGCGCTGGGTTTTCCCTGGCGCGTAATCTGCGGTTGTTGATCGCGGGCCGCCCAGCCATCGTCGTGGGCGCTGACGCCGCGCAGCACCCGCGCACGCGGTTCAGGAGCGAGGAACATTTCGTTGCCCCACTGCTCCGCGAAGGCTCCCGCCAGATGCGCGTGGTCCACATGGGTCACCAACCACCAACCGGTTTCAGACTCCAAACGGAGCATCGTCTCCCTCAATATCTAATCATCCGTCATAGTGCGTGCCGATTCGTGCCAGTTGTGCAGGAAATACCACTCCAAAAACATGACCAGGAAAAAAAAGACAAAGCCCAGCACGGTGGCTGCCAGAACCAGGGCAAATAAGTAATCGGTTTGGAGCTGAGCGCTGGCGTACAAAATAGAGTAGCCCAGACCGCCTTCGCCCACCCTGCTCGATCCGGCGAAGAGTTCCCCCGTGATTGCGCCAATGACAGAAATGCCCGCGGCAATGCGAATGCCGACAAACAACGAAGGCATGGCGTGAGGCAAACGAAGCCGGGTGAGGATCTGCAGCCGCGATGCATTGTGCATTAGGAAGAGATGAATCAGATTCGGCTCCACACTGATCAGCCCCTGGGTAGTGTTGGCAATGATCGGAGCGAGGCAGATGATGAAGGCCACCAGCGTGACCGACCATAGGCCCGGACCCACCCACATGAGGATCAGTGGCGCCACGGCAACGATGGGAACCGTCTGCAGCAGGATGGTATAGGGATAGAGCATGCGTCGTATCCAGCGGGATTGCGCGAAGACCAACGCGATCAACAACCCTGCCACAATACTGGCTGCAAGGCCGCCGGCCGCTTCTTCAGCGGTGATCGCCAGCGACGTCACCAGGGATGGAAAGCGGGCGACCACTGCCTTGCCCACGGCAAGCGGCGTGGGCAGAATATAGCCGGGCAGATGGAGCGCGAGGTCAAGGCCCTGCCATAACAACAAGAGCGCGGCGAAGACGCCCAGAGCGTTGAGCAGCGTGACGGCATACTTCTTCATACGCTTTGCACTCCGCGAAGCGCCCGGGAAACCTCGGTCACAAACGATTCAAACCGCGGACTCTCGCGCGTGACGCCGGTCCGGGGAAAAGGAAGGTCGATCGCAATCTGTTGTGCGATGCGCCCCGGCGTCGCCGCCAGAACAACAATGCGGGTGGAAAGAAAAACCGCTTCGGCTACAGAATGAGTGACAAATACGGCGGTCCAACTTTGTTCTGCGCGCAGGCGCAGCAGTTCTTCATTGAGCCGGTCACGGGTCATCTCGTCGAGCGCGCCAAAGGGCTCGTCCATCAGCAACAGCCGCGGCGTCGTAGCCAGCGCCCGTGCTACAGAAACGCGCATTTTCATTCCCCCCGAGAGCTGCCTCGGGTAAGACTCGGCAACATGGGTTAAGCCCACCAACTCGATCAGCGACTGCACCTTTTGTTTTCTCGCTTCCCGATCCACATGTTCCAGCTCGAGTCCCAGACCAACATTCCTGGAGACAGTGCGCCAGGGCAACAAGGTCGCGTCCTGAAAGATGTATGAGATGCTCTTGCGGGCATCCACTGGAGTGGCTCCCTCCACCAGGATGTCACCGGCACTCGGGCTGGTGAGGCCGGAGATGAGCTTGAGCAAAGTGGACTTGCCGCAACCGGAAGGCCCAATCAGGCTGACGAATTCACCCTTGGCAATCGAGAGGTCGATCTGCTGCAACACAGTCGTGTTGCCATAACGTTTGCTTACACTCGCGAGCGCGACTTGCGGCGCCGTCGATTCCGCCGTCACCATAAGGAAGGCTCGATCTTGGATGAGCCGGCAACAGGAAGCTCCACCCGGGAGGGATGGTCCGCATCATGCAGCACCATCTGCGTCGAGCGCTGCCACGTCCAGGACTCGGCGAGCCACGGCTCGACGGCTGTCGACGGATTGCGGTCGTACAAAGGAAAAGCGCTGCTGGCCACCTCCAGCCGAATCGCATCGCCGGCAGCAAAGATACATGAGGTTGGTTCGAGAGAAATCTCCCAGCAATGGACGGCGTCCGCGCGGTAACCCGAGTCGCGAAACAGATACGAGGAGCGCGCGATGCCGATGCATACAAAATCGGCCTGCCCGCCGGGGCGTAGCCGCACCAGCTTCGCCGTAAGGTCAGCGCAGGCAGCCGAGGTCGCACAGTAAACCGTGAGTTTCGGCGATCCGAGAATGTGCGCCGGTTCCGCGAGCGGCGTGGTCGTGTACACCAGCACATTGTTACCGCTTTCGAGCGCAGCCTGGTTGATGGGGCCAGTCAATGCACCCGGGCCGCCAGGAGCATAGACGGGCACCTCCGGATCGTAGCTGAAAATATCGCGCGGCTCATCGGAGAGCGGAGCGGCTTTTGCGAGCACGCCATCTCCTTTGCGCGACTCAGCGCGGCCATTGCTGTGCAGATACAGGGTGAGGCGGTCGACGGGAAAGTTCTCTGCAGCGAACCACCGATTGGCGCCCAAGGCAAAGTGGCGAATGCGCGGCTCCCGGGCAAACTCTCCGCTCTCTTTGAGCCAATGGTTGAACCAACGCAACAGCATCGAATCGGTATCGACCAATGCCTCGGGGCCGAGGTTCTGCTCGCCCAGCAGATCTCCCCACGGAACATGCACCCAGGGGCCCGCGACCAGGTATTGATGGGCTCGCGCAGACGGCGCCGCCTGCGCACACAAGGCAAGAAAGCCGGCTACCGTGCCCGAAAGGTAGGTGTCGAACCAACCCGCGATGTGCAGCGCGGGCACGGCAATGCGCTCCAGGGATTTGCTGACATCGAGCGCTGACCAGTAGGGGCCGGGCAGATTGTGCGTGAACCAATCGCATACGTAGGTTGGCATCCCCTCATGTTGCAGCTGCGGATGCGAGCCGTAAGGGGTGACGAGAGGCTGGCTGCGTAAATCAGCCCATGCTTTTTCCAGTCCATCGCTTGCCGCGCGGAGTTTGCGGCGGCGTGCATCCGCCTTCAACATCTGCAGGCCCCAACCCAGGCTTGACGCCAGCCGCAGGGCGCCCTGGCGATAAAACCAGCCGTGATACAGATCGCAGGCCGCCATCGCCGGGGCGATGCAGACGAGGCCCTCCGGCTGCTCGGCTGCCGCCAGCAGTTGGGTCAGGCCCTGGTAAGAGAAGCCATACATGCCCACGCTGCCGTTGCATTCGCCGCGCGTTCGCAGCCAGCGGATCGTCTCCGCTCCATCTTTGCCCTCATTGCGAAAAGGGTAAAACTCGCCTTCGGAGTCGCCGCGACCGCGCACATCCTGAATGACGACGTTGTAACCGTGGGCCGCAAACCAGGCCGGGTGTGCGTACACCACCGTCGACGCGATGTCTCTGCCGTACGGTTGACGCATCAGCAGGGTCGGGTGCGGCCCGGGCTCGGGAGGGTAGTAGTGATCGGAGACAAGAGCGACGCCGTCAGGCATAACGCAGCGCACACTGCGTTCGAGACGAACGCCGGAACCGCAATCGATCATGCCGGACGGATTATCAGGATAGGTCATGCTGGATAGGTCACCTGGATGCGTCATCTGGATGTGTTATCTGGAATGTGTTATGGATTTCGTTATCGGCCGGCTTAGGGTTTATGCCAATTCTCGTAGGCGGCCATCGCAGTCAGCGCAGCTGCGATTTTCGCCGCGGCCTGTTCAATCCAGAGTGTGCCCTTCTCCGCACTGGACGGATTCGGATCGCCCATCACGCCGCTGGGCGCAATATCGCGGGTCAGCCAGGCAAAGGTCGCAGACGCATTCTCGGGTTTCAACAACTCCGGCTTTGCAATATCCGCGATGTAGTTCACGGTGTACTCGCCGGTATGCACCAGCTCCGGTATGGCGCTCAACAGAAACGAAGTTTCCACTTCGCCGGCGTGGAAACCATACGTGCGTTCCTGTTCGCCGAGCCCGGTAAACGCCGCGCCGCCGGAGCCAAAAAGCGAGAAAAGACAGAGCCCGAACTCCGCGCGCAGGTCGCGCGCCATCACATCGACCAGCGAGCTATTGCCACCATGCGTGTTGTACAAAACCAGCTTTTTAAAGCCGGAGGCGGCAATGCTCGCGCCCAGATCGCGTAACACCGCCATAAACGTGGAAGCAGAAACAGAGAGCGTCCCAGGAAAACCAATGTGCTCGTTGCTCTTGCCGTAACACACCGCGGGCAGCACGTACACCGAAGCCTCCGGCGGCATGAGCCGCAGCGCGGCGCCAAGAAGCATGCTGTTGATCAGGGTATCCGTAGCCAGGGGAAGGTGTGGGCCGTGCTGCTCGATAGCGGCCGTGGGCAATACCAAAACCGTGGTGTCCCGGGGAAGAGCGTCCACCTGCTTCCAGGTGAGATAGGCAAAGTTGCGGCTATCCGGAATCCAACTCTTCATCGTCTGGATTCCCCTTGCGGTACTTCCACGGGCGTCTTTTCGAAGGTGACCATCTTGCCCGGATTCAACAGGCCCTTGGCGTCATAGCGATACTTCGCCAGCAGCTGCACATTGTCACTGCGATAGCGGCCGCCGCCCTCGACGTTATTCACGTGAGGGTTCGCAACGCTTACGCCAATCTCTCGACAGTAATCGATCATCTCGTTCAATCGCTCCTCGGTGCTGAACCGGACGACAGGAATCGCCCCGGGAATGACCACGCTCTGCGCATTTTTCATAAACTCGATGTGCAACAGAAACTCGTCTCCGAACCGCGCTTTGAGAAGGCTGAATTGAGCGCGAGCCTTCACCGCGTCGAAGCCGCATTGCAGGTAGGTGTAGGCAGGATCGGCCTTCATGGCCCAAAGCGTAGTGTGGTTCCAGGTGTAGTCGGAAAGCAGGGGCACGCTGCGCAGACCGTTGTATGACTCCGAGAAACTCGTCACGCCACCCGCATCGCGGGCCGCCGCTTCGAGCTTCGTGCGTTGCTCTTCCGCGATCATGAAAAAGATGAGCGCTTTGCCCTCGGTGACCAGAGTGCGCACCGGGCTGAAGAACGAAGGAATGGGCCACTCGAAGGTAGTGACCAGCCGCTTGGTCCACTGTTCTTGCGTGGCGATGCGCTCGCTGAAGTCGAATGCCTGGTCGAAGGTATCGAAGGCCACGGCACATTGGCCCCATTCGACGCTGGGTGTCAGCGCCAGCCAGATACGGGTGATAATCCCGTTCGTGCCCCACGCATGCAGGATGTCGTGAATGGCTTCTCCTTCATGATGGATCAGGCGCGGCGGGTCTTCCATGGTAACCACATCGATGGCCCGCACGGTGGCGAAGTCGCGCAGGCCGCCATGCGCTACCGAGCCGATACCGCCCGAACCCCCACCCAGAAAGCCTCCCACGGAGGCTTTGGCCACCGTCGAGGGATAGCAGCGAAGTTCCCATCCCACCTTGCGCGCTTCTGCCTCCAGCACACCCAGGCGCACGCCCGGCTGGCACACGGCAACTCCGTCGGCGACAATGGACTCGATCTGATCCATGCGCGAGAGATCGAGAAGCACGCCCCCATGGAGCGGGACCGCCTGGCCGTAATTCCCAGTGCCCGCGCCCCGCGCCGTGACCGGGACATCGTTGGTGTAGCAGAAGTGGAGAACGTCCTGAATTTCCGCGACGGTCAGCGGATGCACAACGACGTCGGCGATCTTGCCGTCGAGCAGCTTGCGCAGCACGGGAGAGTACCAGTAGAAGTCGCGTGACAGGCGATGGACCACCTGGGGAGCAGTCGAAACCCGCGCGGGGTCAGACAGTATCTTGGCCAGCGACTCTTCGAGCGGCGTTGTCATGCAGTGTCGCTCCTTCAGCGGCAAACCCTATGCCTTACGGGTACCCCAGGCGGCGAAGGCCGCCTGCATGCGGGGGTCGGTAAAGAGTGTGTTGCAAAGTTCTCGCAACACGGGCCCATGGACGATGCATTGCATATCGCTTCGCCGCGCAAGTTCGGCGGCCGGAATCTGGATCTGGCGGCAATGCTGGTTCGCGTCCTCGATGGTGGCCCCAAAGACTACCCGGTCAATGCCGGCCCAGAGCGCATTGGCCATACACATGGGGCAAGGCTCGCAGGTGGAATAAAGAGTATATCCGCTGAGCGAGTAGCTCTTACGTTTCTTGCAGGCCAGGCGCACGGTGCGCAGTTCCGCGTGGGCAGAGGGGTCGTTTTCGCGGGCCACTGCGTTCCGTCCCCGCATGAGCGTTTCTCCGCTTTGGGTATCGACGATCAGGGCGCCGAAACAGACGGGAAAAGAGGTTCCGAAACTGAGCGCAGTGTATTTCACCAGCGCTTTGAGGTGGGCTTCATCTGCCGCAGCCGTGTAACCGGCAGAAGCTTGTGCAACGTTCATGGGCAAGCTTAAATCATTTTCCTCATAGAAGACCCGGGCAAAAACGAGGTCAAAATCTCGCCGCGTGTCGAGCGACGTGCCGCTCACGGTTGGTGTATACAAACCGATATGTCTACGTTGACCGAGGTACAAGCGGCGGTTTCGGCGCGCGGGCCGGTGCTGCAGGCGCAGGAGGCGATCGCGCGCGCCAACAGCAATCCCGGCCGGAATGTGTATCTGGCTATGGATCCGGAGCGCATCGTGGCAGAAGCTGAGGCACTCAACACCCGCTTTCCGCTGCCCGAGCACCGCCCGTCGCTCTTCGGCGTTCCCATTGCCATCAAAGATTGCTTCGACGTTGCGGGCTACCCGACCACCTGCGGCTCGCGCTTCTATGCGGAGAAGAACGGGATCGCGCGCGCCGACTCCTATGTGGCCGCGCGGCTGCGCCAGTCCGGCGCAGTGATCATGGGCAAGACCCACCTGCATCAGCTTGCCTATGGCATCACCGGTGAAAACAGTGACTACGGCAACTGCCTCCAGCCGAGTCATCCGCAACTGCTGACCGGCGGCTCCTCGAGTGGGAGCGCGGCCAGCGTCCAAGAGGGCTCGGCGATCGCGGCGATCGGGACGGACACGGGAGGCTCCGTGCGCGTGCCGGCGGCACTCTGCGGATTGGCCGGCTATCGTTCTTCGCTCGGACTCGGTGGCGCCCAATCATGGGAGGGCGGCATGCATCTCGCACCCTCATTCGACACCCTGGGCTGGCTCTTTCGCGACCTTCGCGACGGCCAGGCGCTCGCCGCCGCGCTGTTGAACATTCCCCTTGTCGCCGCGCCCCAGGGAGTCACCGTCGCGGTCGTGGCAGAGTCTTTCCTGCACGACTGCGAGCCGGCGGTCCTGGAGGTGTACCGCGGTTGGCAGTCGGAGTTCCGCCGGCACGGCGCTCAGTTGCGCGCGTTCGAGCCTGATTTCTGGGCAGACTCACGAGAGATTTTTCTCGGCATCCAGGGGCACGAGGCGGCGGAACTGCATCGCGGGAACTTCACCGCCTTTGAGCCGCAGATCGCCGAACGGCTGGCCTGGGGCGCTTCCCTTTCCGCCGCGGTCGTCGAGGGTTTGCGCGAGCGTCATGCCACATTTCGCGCACAGATGGACCTGCTGCTGGCGCAGCATGATTTTCTCTTTCTGCCTTGTGCTCCCATGAGCGCGCTGCCCGCGGGCGCAGATCATTCAGCTACGCGCATGAAGATCCTGCGCTATACCACGCCCGCCAGCCTTGCCGGTATGCCCGCGGTCACGCTGGCGGCAAAAGGCGGGGGAGGGCAGTTGGTTGCGGCGCGCGGCGCAGACGGACGCTTGCTGGCCTTCGCAGCCAGCCTGCGTGTGATCGATGACGAGATAAATACCGAGAAAAATGCCCTCCGCCATTGAGTGCGGGATGCTACGCTGCAAGGCATGATGCTGGCTTTTCGACTTCGGTCGCGGCTGCGGCTGATGGCCGCCGGGTGCCTCTGCGCACTCGCCCTCTGTCTTGTGACCGCAGGCTGCGAGCGGCACAGAAGCGCCAACGGGCTCACGCCGGTTACGCTGCAAACAGACTGGTATCCCCAACCGGAGCACGGCGGATTTTACGATGCCCAAATTCGTGGCTACTACAAGGAAGAAGGTTTAGAGGTAACCATTCTTCCCGGGGGACCGTACGTCAACTCAGACAGCCAACTTTCCGTTGGCGCAATCCAGTTCGCCATGCGCTCCTCGGACAACGTTCTGCAGGCAATCTCCAACGGCGTTCCCATCGTAGCCTTGGCGGCAACCATGCAACGCGACCCACAGGCCGTGATGGTCCACCAGAACTCCCCTGTCCACAGCTTCCAGGATTTGGATGGACACGCCGTCGCCATCAGGCTCGGGTTGTCGACCTGGTTTGATTACCTGGTCAAGCGATATCAACTGAAGAACGTCCGGGAGATACCGGCGACCTACGGCGTTGCCAACTTTTTGCACGACCCCGCTTACATCCAGCAAATCTTTGTCACCTCCGAGCCCTTCTTCGCGCTCCAGGCCGGAGTGCCGGTACGCACGCTGCTGATCAGCGAAACGGGCTACAACCCTTATCGTGTTTTCGTGACGTCCCGTTCCTTTCTGCAACAGCATCCAGACACTGTGGCTAAATTCGTGCGCGCGTCGCTCCGGGGTTGGCGCGATTACCTTAAGAATCCAGATGACGTGAACGCGGCGATCGCCAGGCTCAACCCGGCGATGAGCGTGCCGCAGATGCGATTCAGCTATGCGGCGCTGCGCGATCAACGCTTCATTGCCGGCGACGCGCCTGAGGGGGCGGATCTGGGCAAATTCGAACCAGCGCGATGGAACAGTATGTACCAGCAGCTTCTCGATCTCAAGGTGATCCAGAAGCCGTTCGATCCGTCTATCGCCTACACGCTGCAGTTCTTGCCGAAAGGCGGCTGAAGATAATATGGAACTGGATCCGGGACGATAGAAAAGACAGGGGTCAGACATGGGCGTGGCTGCAAAAACAGATTCGCTTCGATCACGACTGAGCTACGAGCCGCAGGAACTGGGGTTTGGAACCAGCGGCCGGCGGGGTAAAGTGGTGGACCTGACCCAACTGGAGGTCTACCTCAACGCCCTGGCGGAGCTTGAGTACCTGCAGTCGCTCCCCCCTGGGGTGGGCGGCATCGAGCGGGGAGACCCCTTTTATTTCGCCTGCGATCTGCGCCCCAGTTCGAGCGAGTTCGTGAGCGGTGAGCAAGGCCGGGGTGAGATTGCGCAGGCCATTGTCGCGGCCATCACCGATGCCGGCATGCAGGCGGTGAACCTGGGCTGCATCCCAACACCGGCTCTCGCCAGTTTTGCGTTGTCGCGCAGCAAGGGCAGCATCATGGTGACCGGCAGCCACATCCCCTTTGACCGTAACGGTTACAAAACCAATAGCAGCCGGGGCGAGTTGCTCAAGCAACAGGAAGCGCCCATCAATGAGCGCGTGAGGCAGGTACGCAAGCGGCTCTATGAGCAGCCCTGGGATCAGTCGCTGTTCGATGCCCGCGGCATGTTCAAGAGCGGTCACCGGGCCCTCCCACCCGAGCACGGCGAGGCGCGAACCGCGTATATCGAGCGGTTCACCCATTTTTTTGCGGGTTCCACCCTGAAGGGCAAGCGGGTGCTTGTCTATCAACACTCGGCAGTGGGCCGCGACTTGCTGGTAGAGCTACTGGAACGCCTGGGCGCCGAAGTCGTGAAGGGGGGGCGCAGCGACACGTTCGTCCCCATCGACACAGAAAATATCGATGCAGCGCAGCTTGCCCTGATGCAGAGTCTGGCCGATGAAGCCGCTGCGCACAGCGGCCCGCTCCACGCCGTGGTATCGACCGACGGCGACAGTGATCGTCCGCTGGTGCTCGGGGTAGATCCGGCGACGGGTCAGGTGCATTTCTTCGCCGGTGACCTGGTCGGCATGGTGGTCGCTGAGTACCTGCGGGCCGATGCGGTGGTGGTTCCCATCAGCTGCAACGACGCCGTCGACCGAGGCAGCCTCGCGCCGGTGGTCGCACCCAAAACGCGCATCGGCTCACCCTTTGTGATCGCCGGAATGGAAGCTGCGCTCGCCCAAGCGAAAGAGCGCGTCTGCGGCTGGGAACCCAACGGCGGGTTTCTAACCGGCTCGCCCATCGACCGCAATGGCGTCATCCTGCAACCACTCTTAACCCGGGACGCGGGTTTGCCGATCCTCGGAGTACTTTTTGCCGCGGCGCAAAAACAGCTCTCGCTGATCGATCTGTTCGCGCGCTTGCCCAGGCGTTTCAGCCGCGCCGCCCTGCTGAAACAGTTTCCCCGCGTGACTGCGTTGAAGATCGTAGGCCGATTTTCTCCGCCTGCCAACACCCCCGCGACGTTGGCAGGCGAGGCGATCCGCCGCGATCTCGCAGGGTTCTTTAGCCCGGCACTCGGATTCGCGGGCATCACGCATGTGGACTATACCGACGGCGTACGCATCCTTTTTTCCAACGGAGAGGTGGCTCATGTGCGGCCTTCGGGAAACGCCGATGAGCTACGCATCTATGCCGTCGCCGATACACAAGACCGCGCCGACGCCATCACCGCGATGGGAGTGGCGGAACCCGCGGGTATCCTGCGCCAGATGGAGAAGGCTGTGAATGACTGACCTTGGCGTACTGCCCTTGCAGGGTGTGGTGCAGCACTACGACTGGGGTGGCCACAACTTTATCCCCGACCTTCTGGGCATGGAAAACGCGACCTGCAAGCCGTTTGCGGAGCTGTGGATAGGCGCCCACGCGAAGGCGCCATCCCTGGCGGAATTCGCAGGCGCCGAGGAACCGCTGGATAAGCTGATCGCCCAGAACCCCGCGGCCATCCTGGGGTCCGCGGCCAGTCAGCATTTCCATGGGCGGCTCCCTTACCTGCTTAAGATTCTCGACGTGCGCAAGATGCTCTCCATTCAAGCGCATCCTACTCTGGCCCAGGCTCGCGAGGGTTTTGCCCGAGAGAATGCCGAGGGCATCCCTCTTGAAGCCGGCAACAGAAACTACAAGGACGATAATCACAAGCCAGAAATCGGAGTGGCGCTCACCGAGTTCTGGATGCTCCACGGATTCCGGCCCCTGGAGCAGATCGCCACGATGTTTGGCGAGACTCCCGAGCTGAGTTCGCTCATGCCTGAACTGCCGCATCGGCTGGCCGAGGCTCACCACGACCATGAGGTCCGCCGCGGCTTGCTGCGCGAGCTCTACAGCAGTGTGATGACCATGCCCCAGGAGCGCGTGGACGCACTGCTCAACCCATTGCTTTCTCGCCTGCGCGCACAGCCACCGGCTGGTAAAGACAGCCCCGGCCACTGGGCCCTGCGCGCGGCAGATAACTTCCCTCTTCCCGGTGGCCACCGCGATCGCGGCATCTTCAGCATTTACCTGTTGAACCTGGTACATATGCAGCCAGGTCAAGGCACCTTTCAGCCCGCCGGCGTTTTGCACGCCTATCTTGAGGGAGTCAATGTCGAATTGATGGCCAATTCCGACAACGTGCTGCGAGGAGGCCTAACAACCAAACACGTCGACGTGCCTGAACTGCTCAACATTCTTACCTTCGAAGGGGGTACCCCCGAGGTGTTTGAAGGGAGCATGGTCAGCGGCCCCAATGGGGGCGCCGATCGAAGCCCCCATCGAAGCAATGACCGAAGCAATGACCGAAGCAACGATCGCGTCTATCGAACGCCGGCCGAGGAGTTCGAACTGAGCCGCGTCTCGCTCCCAGCGCACGGCCGGTATGCCGGCGACACCAGTTACGGCCCAAAAACACTGTTGGTGTTGCAGGGCTCCGGTACCCTTACAGCGGCCGGCCGAAGCACTCTCATCCGGCCCGGATCCATCGCTTTGGTGCCCTGTGGCACGCCATTTGTCATTGAAACGGAGGCGGTTGGGAAGGCTGGGATGGACGAACTGGTGGTGTTCCAGGCAGGTCTTCCCCGTCACGCCCAGGGCGCAGCCTGAAATCGTGTGTCACTTCAAATTGCTTCAAATTAGCCTACCTGGGCCAGAAAGGCTTCGACTTCGGACGCAGAAGGCAGCGAAGGTTGAGCGCCGGCACGGGTAACCGAAATCGCCGCGGCTGCGGCCGCGTAGCGGGCAGCGGCGGCCGGAACATCTCCCCGCGTCAGGGCTACGGCGAAGGCCGCATTGAAGCAATCCCCAGCGGCGGTGGTATCGACAACCTTCACTGGAAACGCGGAAACCAGTTGCGGATTACAATCCCGGCCGGCCAGGAAGACTCCCTTGGACCCGAGCTTGAGCGCTACATTCCGTACTCCCGTTGCCAGCAATTTCTCGGCGGCAACGGCAGGTTCGATATTTATCCGCCCCAGCAGGATCTGCGCCTCCGTTTCGTTGGGGGTGAGCCAGGTGGTACGGCTCAGCAAACTTTCCGACAATGGAATGGCGGGAGCGGGGTCGAGCATGAGGGGTGTCTTCGCCTCCCAGGCTTGTTCCGCCAGGCGGATGACCGCTTCCATCGGCGTTTCCAATTGCACCAGAATCATGCTGGCTTGCTGCACGGCCTCGACGTGGGCATCGATATACGCGGCGGATACCGAACGATTGGCCCCTGAAATCACGATGATGGAATTCTCGCCGTTGTCCGCCCTCGATATCTGGGCCACTCCACAAGGTCCGGCTACCATCTTCACCGCATGCGTATCGACGCCGGCGGCCTTAAGGCCGGAAAGGAGTCTGTCGGTGAAAAGGTCCGTGCCGAGAGACGCGATCATTTCCACGGCGGCACCCAGCTTGGCAATGGCTACCGCCTGGTTAGCGCCCTTTCCACCGTTGAACACCTCGAAGGTGCTACCGAGAATCGTCTCGCCTGGAGCCGGGAGGCGGTTTGCGGACGCCACCAGGTCGATATTGATGCTGCCTACCACCAACAACTTCTTCTTCACTTGCTCTCTCCACCCTCAGGGTTTTCCGCCGCAGACAAATGGCTCCTGCTTCGCACAGGCAAGTGTACCCAAGTGTGGTGATCGCTGAGGAAAAGCCGCGCCGTATCGGTTGCGGCAGTCCACGTTGTAGCGGGCAGATTGGACCGGGGCTGTCGCCGGGGCGCACCACAAAGAAACCTGAACGTTCCGGGAGGTTTCGGTATCTATATAGGTGTAGCGGGCCCCAGTCGGGGAGTTCACTTGGGTCCAATCGCCTCGCGCCGCTGGAGATGGCAATGAGTTTCCTGAGGTGTCGATTCCAGCGCCGTTTCAACGCGACGGCACTGCCCGGCTTTGCACCGAACTGTGAGTTCCGTGCCGCCGCAACCGGCTTACAGAAAGCACCAGTGCGGAAGCGGGTTAACCATGGGTTTGAACCGGCCTCGCCGCAGCGAGCTACCTCGCCGCAGCGAGCGAAGCAAAGGGTCCTTTCGTGGCTTTCTCTCCAGGAAAACCACTCCTCGCGATCTTTGTAAGGCCACAGGAATGGTTAAGCTGCTTGCAGAGCGCTTTCCGCGCTCCCGGCTGCATCCTTTCTCGGCACTCCTAAGCTGTTGATTGTTAAACACACAACGGGCTTATCTCGCTTATCTCTCTTTTCTCTCACAAACTGCATTGTTTTTTCGCCCGGTGAGGGGGCTGCGGGAGAGAGCAGATGCATTGCACGAATGACCAGGGGTGCGCCCAGTGCGTGTCCTCTTGAGATTGGCAGTTCTTTGACAACTTGACGCACCACCATGACCGGACACCGGCCCGGCCGCGCGGGGAGACTACGGGATTGGATCGGCGAACGTGGACACCCGTCCAGTCCCGTAGTTTTTCAACAAACTGTGAAGCCTGGGCCCAACAAGAAACAAACTCTCCCCGTTTCATCCCTCGCGGGTCGGCTACGCCGGTGGAGAACTAACCAGAATCTATCTTTGTCGTAATGCGTAGCGGAAATCTGGCCGATATTTAAATGGGTCCGCCTTGATTTGTGTATCCATTCCGGATTTGCACCCGAGATAACCTGCGCTTCCTTGTGGCGTGAAGCAGTTTCCTTGTCGAAGATAAGAGCGTAGGGCAACCTACGCTTCGAATCCGGAGATGCGTCCATTGCTATTTCCTGGTGCGTAAGCATTCACAGCGTCTGAGTGCGAACCAAGGAATTTCTGAATGTGGAATGTACTATTGTCTGCCCGCAGCCGAATCTCAATCACTCACCGTATTAAGCCTGGACCTCTTAAGTTCAAACGAGCCGTGGTAACACTGCTGACGATTGCCTTTGTTTTGCCGGCGGTTGCGTTCGCAGCCGCCTCCACCGTGACCACGCTTACCCTCACTCCGCAGTCACCCATAGCCCAGCCCACAGTGGTGACGTTAACTGCTTCCGTCTTGAGGGGCCGCGCGCCGGTAACCACTGGTTCCATCACCTTTTGCAATGCCGCGGCCGCCTTGTGTGAGGACGCAGCCATTGTAGGCACCGCGCAGTTGACTCCAGCGGGCACAGCAACCCTCAAGATTATTCCCGGCATCGGAACCCACTCGTACACCGCAATCTTCAACGCTACGGCAACCGAGGCAAGCAGTACCTCTACCGCGAAAGCTCTTACGGTGACTGGGCTTTATCCCACCTCGACAACGATTGCCTCTACAGGTACTTCCAGTGGTTATGGGCTAACAGCGACGGTCGTCGGCGTGGCGAATCATCCTCCGGTGCTGATAGGCAATGTGTCGTTCCACGACACGACCGAGGGCAACTACCTGCTGGGAATAGCGCCACTGGGTACGCCGGTCTTAACCCAGGGCTTTACTCTCTCAACTGGATCGCCGTTCAACACCGGCGTCAATTCTGCGTCGGCAGGAGCAGGCGACTTCAACGGAGATGGAATACCCGATCTGGCGGTGGTGGCCGACGGTGAACGAAACGTCACCATTTCTCTGGGCAACGGGGACGGCTCATTCACGGCGGGAGAGAAGTATCATTTCGAATCAAGTAATTGCATCAGTCTGACCCAGCCATCGAATTGCTCCATCGCGGTAGGAGACTTTAACCGTGACGGCAGAGCGGACCTCGCCGTTACTGCCGCCGGGGACAACACGCTCACCATTCTGCTGGGCAATGGAGACGGCACATTCGCCCCCGCCGCCGGTTCCCCAATCATCGTGGGCACCTTTCCTGTAGCCGTAAGAATTGGCGACTTCAACAGCGACGGTCTTCAGGATCTCGCGGTCGCCAATGCCATGGACAATACCGTAACTATCCTTTTGGGCAATGGCGACGGTACGTTTACCGCATCGAGCGGCTCGCCCGTCTCAACCGGCAACTTTCCCTTTTTTCTGGCGGTAGCCGATTTTGGAAATGGTCATGCCGACATCGCGGTGACCAACGAGACCGACAACACCGTAAGCATCCTGCTGGGCAATGGCGATGGCACATTCAGCGGCGGCTCCACGATTCCCAATTTCAACTACAACCCCGGCCAAATTGTTGCCGCAGACTTCAACGGCGATGGCAAGGTGGATCTGGCGGTGGCAAATTTCACTCCCGCCGACCTGTCCATCAACGTGAGCTATGTGACGGTCTTGCAGGGCAATGGAGATGGCACCTTCACCCCCTTCGCTCAGTCACCGATAGCGGTCGGCTTTCAGCCGTTCGCCATGGTCGCGGGCGACTTTAACCAGGACGGCAAGACAGACCTCGCAGTCGCTAACTACGGCGACCAGACTCTGACGCTCCTGCTTGGAGATGGGACAGGTGGCTTTGCCTCGGCTGGACCCCCGACACCGCTGGGAGACTCGCCAAACGATCTGGCGGCCGCGGACTTTAATGGAGACGGTACGACCGACCTCGCAGTCGCCCAGGTTGCAAACAATGACACAGCCATCCAGCTCAACCACCTTTATCAAACCGCTACAGCCAGCCTGGCGAATGTCATCATCGCCGGCACGGAGACACACTATGTAGATGCGGCCTATCCCGGGAATACCAACTTCGCCCCGAGTACCTCCGCGGCCATCCCTTTGCAGGGCTCGATGGTGGCGACCACCCTGACCCTGACCGCCAACCCCACCCAGCAATTGGTGACTCTTGCGGTTACGTTTACGGCGCAGTTGACCGCGGTTGCGGTTCAGCCGGTAAACGGAACCCCGACGGGAACGGTCAGCTTCTTTGCAGCCGGCTCACTCATCGGGACGGCGGCGATCAACCCCGCCGGTCAGGCCTCCTTTACTACCACCGGCCTTGCAGAAGGGACCGATAGCATCACGGCCAGCTATTCCGGGGATGCGGGCTTTTTGCCCAGCACATCGACTGCGCTCTCGATCACCCTTAGCGATCTACAAGTCACGCGCTCGGGAAGCGGTACGCCGATCGTCGTGCCGGGAACAACCGTGATGTATACCCTCAAGGTCGCGCCGTTGGTCGCCGGTACGTTCCTGTATAACGTGACTTTGTCGGCGAGCGGCTTACCATCGGGCGCCACCGCTACGTTCTCTCCCGCTACACTGTCTGCCGGCGGAGGACCAACAACCGTTACCCTCACGGTTGTAACCGCCAATACGGCATTGAACGAACCACCACCGTCTCCGTACCAGCGCCTGCCCCTCGCCCTCGCGCTTCTTCTTCCCCTCTTCGGTGTACCCGGGATACGAAGATGCATGTACAAAATGCCCCCGGTACTGGGAGGGCTGGTGCTTGCGGCGCTCAGTTTGACCGCGATTGCGGGTCTCAGTGGATGCTCGGACGCCGGCATTTTCGCCGCGCGCAAAGTTCCCTACGCTATCGGGGTGACTGCCATCGAGGAAACACTACAGCGCTCAACGAGTGTGCCGCTTGCCGTTCAGTAGCGTGCGTCTTCGTAGCCGGAACACGCTCCGGAAAACACGACTGGGCGCCCCTCACAGGGTGTGGGAGAAGGTATGTATAGATCTGTAGCCTTGATTGTCTTGGGAACGATGATGGCAGTGAGCTCGCCCAGCCTCCACGGGCAAGTCACAACGCCGGCAGGCAAAGACTTTTCACTGCCACGTGCAGAAGTCTCGCTCGCCTATAGCCCGACGGAAGCCAACGCCGGCCCCGGCCAGTGCGGTTGCTTCTTCATGAACGGCGCCAGCGTCGAAGGAAATTTTCGTACCTATCGCGCCTTTACCACCGTAATCGATGTAACCGCTGCGCATACCGGCCAGATCCAAAACACGGGTCAACCTTTTTCGCTGCTCCTGGTAACCGCGGGAACGCGCCTCAATTACAGGATCGGAGGCGATCGCTTCTATCGCTTCAAGCCTTTCCTACAAGGACTAATCGGCGGGGCCCATGGCTTTGATTCGGCATTCCCCAACAAAGCGGGCTTCATTCAACCTACGGCCAATTCCATCGCGGTGTTGGTGGGGGCCGGGCTCGATTACAAGTTGAGAAAGCATCTCTCCTTCCGCGTCATTCAGGCCGACTACGGATATACACGCCTGCCCAACCATGGGAGCAACGATCAGAACCTGTTACGAATCTCAACCGGCATCACCATTCACTTGCGGTAAGGTACGGGCGTAGAGCGGAAAATGCTCTGGACAGTCATTGCGAACATGCTTTAAAAATTGAAAACGGCCTGCAGAAACACGCTTCGGTTCGCTCCGGTCACCGAAGGGCCGAAGAATCCTCCTGCCGCCAGCGACTGGGATTCGCCAAAAAACGGTGACGAAATCGTGCCGTTCGGCGTTCCCAGGTTCTGATGGTTGAACACGTTGGTCGCATAGGCAGTGAGGTTCAGGTTGTATCGGTGCGCAGTGGTCTGATCCAGGCGGCCGGGCCCTCCACGGTTTCCGCTCAGGCCTCCGGCGCCAAGTCCGCCGCCACCGCCACGGCCGCCACCACCACCGCCGCCTCCCCCGCCTGCAGCACCACGGCCACCTTCCACCTTGGGGCCAATCCCGATCACTTTGCCCACGCGCATGTTCAAGCTGACGTTCGACGGGCCGGTCCCAATACCGAACGGGATAATCTTTTCGTTGGTGCCGAAGGGATTGATGTCGAGGCAACCATACTGAGTCTTGACTACATTCGGCTCGTCGCAACTGGCGGCAAAGGTAGGCCGCGCATTTAACTGGTTGTTGCGGGTCAGATCGCTGCCAACCGACACGTTGTAGGGCGTACCGGAGTTATAGGCAAGAAACGGAGTCAGGGAGATAGCGTACGGCGCAGAGAAATTCCCCAGGATCACGAACCGGTTGTGAACATCAAAGCTCGTTCGCCCATAGTCGAGCCCCGGATTCTGGGCAACGGAAGGCACATAGGTAACACCGTTGGTATCTGATTTGGCGTTGGTGTAGCTGTAGAAGGTGAAAAAGCTGAACCTCGGGTAACTCGCTCTGCCGGAAACGATGATCTGGTTTTGACGGTACACGCCCCCGGACTGGTATTGCAGATCGTTCACTTGCGCCGTTGGGAGCGGGTTATCGGGATAGATGTTGAGATCGGCCGTGGCAAATTCCGGAGCTCCTATATTGTTGGTCAGGTATTGATGAACACCCCGTCCGTAAAGGTAAGTGACATTGCCCGTGATTCGCTTGGCCAGTTGACGATCGATTCCGACCGCTGCCTGCAAGTCAACGGCAGCATGGAAATGTGGGTCGAGCGTGTAGAGAGTCTGCGCCGTACTCGAAGCCGAGATGGTGGCCGGCGCCACTGGAAACGTGGGATTCGTTATCGTGGCAACGGTCTGGTTGCTTCCGTTCTGGTGAATCGCCTGAATGACATAGGGTGTGCCGGCATTGGACCCAAAACTATTCGGCACCGTAAAACGTTGATAAAACCAGCCATAACCGGCACGGAGCACCGTCTTTGCCGGCCGCTTGTGAGCATCGCCGTCCAGTGCGTAGGCGAACGAAAACCGTGGCGCCCAATCACTTTTGTCACGGATCCGGTTTTGTGTTTCCCATCGCAGTCCGTAGCTGAAGGTCAGGCGCGGGTTTACCTTCCAGTCGTCCTGGTAGAAGAGCGCGCCATCGAAAAGAATCGCTCGCGCCGTGTACTGGTTGACGGTCGTTACCTGATACAGATAAGGGGTCTTGTTCAGATACTCGGTCAGGTTCTGAAACGTGTATTGTCCGTTTGTGCCGCCATTGGTGAAGTCCGCGTCGCGATAGGCACGCAGACGCGCACCGAAATTCAGTGAATGATTGCCCTCGGCAGCGGCAAAGTAGTTCTGGAGTTCGTAAATATCCTGGTTGTCGCGGACGGTACCGCCGTTGTTGCCGCCATCGTTGAAGGAACCCTGCACGGTGATGGTCGGCGAATCATTTTGGGCGATGTTCTGGTATCGAAAGCGCCGGTATTGGAAACGGATGTCGTCGACGATGTGGTTGCTCAGCACCAGGCTGTCGCTCGCCTGCAGCGTGTTCTCCATGCTTTCTGAATTGGTGGCCTGCGTGGGGAGAGACAGTGTACCCACCCCTCCGTTCGTGGAGACTGACCGGAAGAATTCGTAACGGAGCGTCAGAGTATTCGATTTGCCAAGCTGCAGGTCCAGCCGCGGACTCACGTCGATGCGTGAGCTGGGGTTGGGGTAAGCCTGGTTGAGGCGAGGGCCGCTTGGATCGTCGGGATCGACCGCATCGATCACATCGACATTCTGCGTGTTGCGCCCGAAAGCGCTGACAAAGTACGAAGCACTCTTGGAGATAGGCCCACCCACGCTGCCTTGCAGGTTGTAGGAGTAGTAGGAGGGTTCGGCAGTCTGCAGGATCGGGTTACGAGCATTGAAGGAGGAGTAGTTGCCGCGCGCTTCGATCTGACCGTGCAGCTTGTCAGTGCCGGGTTTGGTGAGGATTTCGATTCGCCCATATCCAAGCCGATCGAATTCGGCAGAAAACGGGTTCTGATTGACGCGGATCTCTCGAATAGACGACTTCGGCGGGATTTGTCCGCCGGTAAAGCCGTCAATGTAAATCTCGCCTCCGTTCGGGCCCGCCGCGGGCCCCGCGAGTGCCTGCAACTGGCTCTCCAATTCATCGGGATCGTCGGAGAGCGCATCCAGGTCTTTGCCTTTGAGCACGACCGCGTTGGCATTCTGGTCCGGACTCGTATCGACAGTCGGCGCGTCGGCTTCGACCTGGACCTGTTGCTTCTCTATCTGGATTTGCATGGCGATATTCAGCGTTTTGGTCTGGCCAGCTGTAACCGTCACGGTAGAGGTGAAGAGTGCAAATCCATCGGTCGTGGCATTCACGGTGTACGACCCGGCGGCCAGGCCATGCACCTGGTATTGCCCCGTAGCGTCTGCCACGGCGCTGCTGCTTTTTCCGGTGCTGGAGGTGACGGTGACCTGTGCCTGCGGAATCACCGCGCCGGCGGGGTCCAATACTCTTCCCTGCAGCGTGCCCGTTGAGGCTTGGCCGAGAAGCAGTGCCGGCGAGGCGAGCAGACCCAGCGAGGCCAGAACCCGGAGCAATGAACAGATTTTATGCTTCATCATTTTGCGCAGCTGAGGTCAGAAGGCCTTCGTACCGAGACTAGCCGGCAGGAGCCGAGGCCGGCATGCAACGACCCTACAGCCTTATACGATTGACGCGCTGCGCGGGCCTTAAGTTTCCCCCGGAAAGACTCTTTGGATCGCCGGAAGCCACACGCCTACGCAACTCGACACGAGACCGTCGCGCGCGCTCCGATGAAAATGTGGTGAACTTCCGGCTTCTCAGAAGCACTCTCATTGTCTCCGGCATGCCAAAACGGCTAGGCTATGAGCACTCTTCTCCACGGGGCCCTATAAATGGCAAAGCATACTCCCCCGCATCGCCCGAAGAAACGCACCCAGCCCATCTCCAACACCGGCGAACCGGTTTTCGCTCAGCCGCAGCCGTCTCCGGATCCAACAACTTTCAAGGATCCGGTCACAGACCAGAGCGAGACGGAAATCAATAATTTAGAGCCGGTTCCTCAACCGGCGGGGGGCGCCGCGGAACCCATCCTGACGCTTGCACAGATCTACGGGAGCGCAGGGGCCGCAAAGGTGCAGGCCATCGAGAATACGGCACAGATTGTGTTCCATTCCGTCGGAGACACGGGCAGCGTCGTCGGACCCGATACGCAATCCCTGGTGGCCGACAAGATGGTCTCTGATTTCGATGAGAAGAACAGCGCGGATGTACCGTCGTTCTTCTTCCACCTGGGCGATGTTGTCTACTATTTTGGCGAGAGCACGTATTACTACGACCAGTTCTACGAGCCTTTTCGGAATTATCCCGCGCCCATTGTCGCCATAGCCGGCAATCACGACGGCGTTGTCTACCCCAAAGATCCTGAACCAACCCTGGACGCATTTCTAAGAAATTTCTGCGCCGCCAGCGCTGCTCCATCCCCGGACGCGGGAATGCTTGCGCGCACAACCATGATCCAGCCCGGAGTATATTTCACCTTCGACGCACCATTTGTGCGCATCCTGGGACTTTACAGCAACGTGCTGGAGGATCCCGGGGTGATTTCGAGCCAGGGTGGAACCACCTCGCTTGACAACCGCCAGATCACGTTTCTGACCACGGCGCTGAAGCGAGTAAAGAGCGAGAAGTACACCGGGGCGGTGATTGTTGCCGTACACCACCCGCCGTTTACCGGTGGTTCAAGCCACGGCGGAAGCCCGCGGATGCTTGCGGATATCGATAGCGCCTGTACAGCCGCCGGTGTATGGCCCCATGCGGTGTTTTCCGGCCACGCCCACAATTACCAGCGCTATACGCGCACGGTGAAAGGGATGCAGATCCCTTTTCTGGTGGCTGGATGCGGCGGACATTCGCCGTTGTCGACGATGCGTGGAACCTACCGTACGCCCTACAAGATCGACAGCACGTTAACCCTCGAGAGCTATGACGATACAGACTATGGTTATATGCGGGTGGTTGTGAATGCGGAAACATTGACCATTGAATTTCATCCGCAGAGCGACGGCGGAGTAACGAAGACTCCGGATGACACCGTAACCGTCAACCTGAAGACGCGCGCTCTCAGTTAGTGGTGTCCGCCACACAGATGATCATTTATCCGTCTCGAAGGCAAGAGCTTTACAGGCTGCGGAAAAACTCGACAGACTGAAGCGTTCCCGAGCAGATGGAAAAACAAATTTCTCAGGCAGGGCACGGCTGCCTCGCCGCATCGAGCGTTAGTCGGGGCAAGTCCCGAAGGGACGGCACAATCTTTACCACGGCACGCCAGTGCCGTGGCAGGCCTTTCGATGGGTCTTCATGTTAATTTCGGTTATGGTTGCCCTTGTGTGGCCTGATAGGCGGCGATGAACAAACGCGAAGCAGAGCTCTTGAAACAGGCGCAGCAGGCCTCTCCAACGTGGATGAGAGTGGAACGGGCCCGGCACCCGATGCGGCCTTCCCCAATGGACTTTATCAAGGGGATCTTCACCGATTTCAGCGAGATTCACGGTGATCGCCTGTTTGGCGATGACCAGGCGCTGGGGTGTGGCATGGCGACCCTGGGCGGCGACCCGTTGATGGTCATCGCCACGCGCAAAGGCAATTCCCTCAAGGAACGTATGAAGAGCAACTTCGGCATGCCGAGTCCAGAAGGCTACCGCAAGGCGCTCCGCTGTATGAAGATTGCAGAGAAGTTTGGCCGTCCGATCGTCTGCATCATCGATGTAGTGGGAGCTTATCCCGGCCCGAGTGCCGAGGAGCGCGGTCAGGCGGAGGCGATTGCCCGCAATCTTCTCGAAATGTCCCGTTTACGTGTGCCCACCGTCTCGGTGATCAGCGGCGAGGGCGGATCGGGCGGAGCGCTTGCGTTGGCGGTTGCTGATGAAGTGCTGATGCTTGAGAATGCAGTGTACTTTGTGGCTGCGCCGGAGTTCGCTGCGAGCCTTACCTGGAAAGATCCTGAGCAAAAGCATTTGGCCGCTGCGGCAATGCGCGTCTCCGCGCCGGAAGTTGCCGCGCTGGGCTGTGTGGATGAGGTGGTGCCGGAACCCGCCGGCGGAGCGCACACGAATCGTGAGGCCGCCGTTCAGATGCTGGGCGATGCGCTCAAAAGGCACCTGGCGCAACTGCGGGCAACACCGCTCGAGGTACTCCTCGCCGCACGGCACAAAAAGTACCGAAACATTGCGCCTTTCTTCCGCCGCGCAACAGAATGAACTGAGGGAAAACTCGACTGCCACTGCTCAAGTTTCCGAGCTGCTTCCTGGGCGTTGATAGAGTTCTCCGATTTAAGGATGCTTTTATGGGGAAACGTTTCCTGTCTAAAACAATAAAGCGGCCCTCGATCCGCGTTGAACCAGCGCGAGCGACATCCTGGCCTATCCGTATCGGAATATATTAGGGGACAACCTATGACCATGCTTCCGGCAATGCCCATGATGCGTCGATATCTCCGCTTGTTTAGCTTTCTGCTCGTCACCTCCTTCTGCAGGGCGCAAACTGCCGTTCATGTCGAAGTGGACCTGGCGAAGTCCGTAGGCAAGTTCACGCCTATCTATAGCTGGTTTGGCTACGACGAATCGGGCTATACGGCCACCCAAAATGGCAAAGCTCTACTTACCCAACTCCACGATCTGAGCCCGGTTCCGGTTTATGTTCGCGCGCATTTTCTGCTCGCCACCGGCGACGGAAAGCCCGATCTCAAATGGAGTTCCTCCAACGTCTACACCGAAGATGCGAACGGGAACCCGGTCTACAGTTGGACCATTCTCGACCAGATTTTCGACGCCTATGCCGCCGCTCACGTGCGGCCGATGGTGGAGCTCGGCTTTATGCCCAAGGCGCTTTCCACTCATCCCGATCCTTACCACATCGGGTGGCCGCTGAAACCGGGAGAGGAGGAAGGCTGGTCGTTTCCTCCAAAAGACTACAAACGCTGGCAGGAACTGAATCGCCAAGTGGCCGCGCACATGGTCGAGCGCTATGGCAAGGAGACGGTTTCCTCCTGGTACTGGGAGATTTGGAACGAACCAGACGGCAAGTACTACTGGAAAGGGACCGAGGACGAGTACAACAAGCTGTACGATTACGCAGTCGCAGGCGTACGACAGGCGCTCCCCGATGCGCGCGTGGGCGGCCCGGCGACCACCGGTCCGGGCTCCGCAAGGGAAAGCCTCTGAGTATCTGCGCGCTTTTCTCGCCCACTGCGCCGCCAACAAAAGCGAGGCGACCGGCGGCTCCATCCCGCTCGACTTTATCTCCTTCCATGTAAAAGGCCGCCCGAATGTGGTCGACGGCCACGTGCAAATGGGCCTCGACCACGAACTGAACAATGCTGCGGATGGCTTTGCCATCGTGCGCCAGTTTCCGCAGTTCCAACGGCTGCCCATCATCTTGAGTGAAGCGGATCCGGAGGGCTGTGCGGCTTGCTCCGCGCGTCTCTACCCGCCCAATGCATATCGCAATGGACCGCTCTATCCCAGCTACACCGCGCGCCGCGATGAAGGGCCTGCTCGAGCTCGCAGATCGCGCAGCAGGTGAACCTGCTCGCGATGCTGACCTGGGCTTTTGAGTTCGAAGGCAAGCCGTACTTCGACGGATACCGCACGCTGGCAACCAATGGAGTCGATAAGCCGGTGCTGAATTTTTTCCGCATGGCTGGATTGATGCGAGGGGCAATCGCGTAGCCGTGGTCAGCAGCGGCGCCGTCTCGCTCGACAGCATCCTGGCCCACAGCGTCCGGCAGTCGCCGGATATCGACGCTCTGGCCACGAGCGCGACCGGAGAAGCTGCTGTATTGCTATGGAATTATCACGATGACGACGTTGCCGCGTCCCGGCGCCGCGGTTGCGGTGTCGATGAAATCGATTCCGTCCTCTGTTCATCGCGTGTTGCTGCAGCACTACCGCATCGATGATCATCACAGTAACGCCTACACCGTTTGGAAAGAGATGGGGTCTCCGCAGGATCCGACCCCAGAGCAATATGCAAAGCTGCAAGCTGCCGGACAACTGCAACTGCTCGAATCTCCGCGTTGGATGACCCCCGAACATGGAGAGATAAAACTCGATGTGCAACTGCCGCGAACCTCTCTGTCGCTTTTGCGCGTGACCTGGGCCACCAACTAGTAGCTCGGAAAGGAACAGCATGCGGTTGGATTCCAAGCCATGGTTCTTCATTGCCCTGGTCACCGTGGCAATCGGCATCAGCTACTTCGATCGCCAGGCCCTGCCGGTTGCTGTTTCTGCTATCCAGAGAAGCATTCCTATTTCGAATGCGCAGTTCGCGTGGTTGCAGGCTGCATTCCTGGCCACCTATGCCCTGCTCTACGCGGGTGGAGGCAAGTTCCTCGATACCATCGGCACCAGGGTGGGGTTCGCTGTCAGCATGGCGTGGTGGTCGATGGCCTGTGCTCTGCATGGCTTCGCGCACGGTCTGCCGCTGCTGGTGCTGGCTCGGCTGCTGCTCGGCATGGGTGAGGGCGCTGCCTTTCCCGCAGCCACGCGAGTCATTGCGGAGTGGCTGCCTGCAACCCAACGCGCCACGGCGATGGGAATCATCAACGCCGGCACTGCCCTTGGCTCTGTTCTTGCCCCGCCTCTGATCGGGCTCACCGTGCTGCTCGGCAGTTGGCGGTATATTTTCTTTTTCGCCGGCGCCGTCGGGCTCACCTGGGCCGTCGGCTGGTGGGCGGTATACCGGCAACCAACGGAGCTTGCCTTGCCGCGCCCGGCGATTGAGGCGGCGCGCATACCGTGGTTGCATCTTTTATCCTCCAGACGCGTGCTGGGGATGGTGAGCGCCAAATTTCTGAGCGACTCCGCCTGGTTCTTCTGTCTGTTCTGGCTGCCCAAGTATCTCTACGATGCACGGGGCTTCGACATCAAGCAGGTCAGCTATTTTGCCTGGATTCCCTATGCTGCTTCGGGGTTAGGCAGCTTCGCCGGAGGCTGGTTCTCGAGCCGGCTGCTAACGCGCGGGCACTCTCTCAATTTCTCCCGCAAGCTGCCGTTGGGGTTGAGCGCGGCGCTCATGCCTGCCGTGATTCTCGTGCCTCACGTCTCCGTGAGCTTCGCACTGTTGCTGTTCAGCATTGCATTTTTCGGCCAGCAATCCTGGTCTGGATTGATCATGACCCTGCCGACCGATGTTTTCCCGCTGAGCTCGGTTGGCTCGGTCGCGGGCTTGATTGGTTTTGGCGGCGCCATGGGGGGCGCGCTCTTCAACCTGGCCGCCGGCCAATTACTCACGTATGGAGCGGGCTATGGCACCTTGTTTGCAATTGTAGGCAGTCTTCACGCGATGGCCTTTGCCATTCTTCTTTTCACCTCGGGCGTTCTGAAGCCACCGGGAACAAACGTATTCCAACAACGGGAGAAATTGGTTTCATCGTAAAGATCCGCGAAGTCCCCGCCAGAGTTGCGGTCCAGTAAGACGACCAGAAGATTGGAGGCACGGGGCGGAATCGGTCACTCTGATGGACTGGATTGCAGAGCATTGATTTCTAATTCCAACGCGGCAAGCCCTTCCATAATGACGTCAAATTCCGGAGGTTCCCGGTAGAACATATCGCGCATCGCTCTGTAGTCTCGCGCAAGCGCGGAGGCCTGACCTGCAGGCGGCACCAGACGAAATGTGCCCGGTTGAGCCAGATCGTAGCGAGCCCAGGACGAGTAGTAGAAGCGCTCTTTGAACTCGACGACATTTCTGAGTAGAGTGAGATCCGAAAGCGCAGAATCCTTGATCGGACTGTTTGCCAGTTTGTACTGGTCATAATAGTGCCGTGAATAACGGGCCGGAATCGCTACTGCACGATGCGCCTCCTGGTGAAGAATCGTAGCCTTTTCCCAGAATGTCCGTTCCGCGTGGATTGCCACGACCGCGCACATCGGATCGGCAAAGGCTCCTGGGAACGCCTCAGCAGCGTAGGAGCGGATGATCCGTGAACTCGACGGCACCCGGGATGCCAACGGGCCAATTTCCAAGCGAACCTGTGGCCGGATGTAGGCTATCGAGAACGCGGCCGGGTAGCCCACATTCACTGTATGCGGATCATTCGGATCAAGCGCTGCCGCGACATTCGGCGCTTCGGCGAAAAGCTGATTCAATTGCCCCAGCAGCGTTGCCCGAATGTATTCGGCCGCCTTCGCGTTCATCTCCTGGCTGAAGCGGCTTTGCCTCGTGCGGGAAACGGTCGCGCTTTCACCGGCAACGCCATCCTCTGTCCCGTATCCCAGCAGACGCCAATCCAAGATGAGGTCGATATCCTCGGAAAATCGATCGATGAGGCCGTAGACCTTCGAGAGGCTGGTTCCTCCCTTGAAGACCATCTGTTCCTTTAGTCTTGGCTCGGAGAAGAGCCGCTTCAGAAGCCAACAAACCCAGAAGTCCTTTTCGACGATGGCCGGATTCATCCCCAGCTGACCTGCAGCCGCGGTGAAAAGGTCGCGCCTGTCGGAAGCCGGCGCGACGGCGATCTTATCCAAGAAGGTCTTCTTTGGGAGCGCCCTCTTTGGGCGTTTCCTCTGGGCCGTTTTCCTCGCGAACAATCTCTTGAACTGTGCTGTACACCCAGCCCGTGGCGGTTCGCGCGTCGGCTAGGACTTTACTTCGGAGTGGCTTCGGAAGCCACTTGCGAATTTGGTCGACCACCTCCTGTGTGACCCGTTCCTCACCCAGTGACTTGAGCCCCTGTACGATCAGGCCTGTTTCCGTCAGCCTGAATCCGGCCTCTTTGAGCGCCGTGTGCTCAAAGGCAAGCGTCGTATTGCCGATTTTGTAGCTGCGATCGGGGCCGTCGGAGAGATATACCACGCGGCCCGGCACTTGCGTCGAAAGCCCAAGCAGGTTCAAGGCAGTCCCGCCGCTCGGTTGCATTCGCCAACGAAATTTTCTCGCGATCGCTCGCGCCACTTGGTCGATGTCGGGGCTGACCGTCTGTTCCAGTAGCTTGCTGAAGCGAGGATAGTCGTAAATGCCGCGAATCACCCGGCGAATCTCCCCACGCGAAGTCAGGCGATGCAGCGCAGAGTCGACCGTGGGGCGCTCGCCGATATCGAGAAAGTCTCGGGGAGAGAATGCCCACCCTGTACCATTGCCTCGAATGCGATAAGCTACCATTTTTTCAGTCGTTTGCGACATATCAGCAGTTATACATCTGCAAGAAAAAATACTACTTTTTTCTTGCAAGTTCGAGGGTAACGCCGGCACATTTTTACGAGCACGCCCCTGCGAGGTTACAGAGGAGTTGAGCGGGGCCGCTAACCCTCGAGCAGATTGTTGAGAAGTGTGAGCATCGACCGATTAGAGCTGGGCGCGGCAGATGAAGGCGCTGTCGCTAAAACAAGAAGCAGCAGAGAGGATGATTCCATGAGAAAAGACAGGGAGGTCGCTACAAATTCAGCTACAGTGGCTGTTTGACGCTTGCCTGGAAATCACTCTGATTGGTTTAAAGATTTGGAGGCGCGGGTCGGAATCGAACCGACGCATAAAGGTTTTGCAGACCTCTCCCTTACCGCTTGGGTACCGCGCCATCTTGCACAATTGTAATGCCGGGCCGGGCAGAAACCAGTTTGCCCACTGCGACTTTCAGACCATTACGGCTCGTTTCGGACGCAAAGACTGTTTTTTTCTTTGCCGGCAACCCCTGACCCATGTTTCGCCTGAAGCCTAGGCAGAAGATTCCAGGGAGAATCCGATGTGGCGGCCATGACGTGAAAGCCCTGCAGGTGGCCCGGAAAACAGCCACTGGAGCGGGAGACGGGACTTGAACCCGCGACCCTCGCCTTGGCAAGGCGATGCTCTACCACTGAGCTACTCCCGCATACGTCCTGAAGCAGTATATCGGGCGGCTCACCGCCCGGTCAACGCGGGCCCCCTACTCCACGGCCTTGAGATACTCTCTCCACCACCGCAAGCTCCGCCTCAATGCCCGACGTGGTATCGACCTCCAGGTTCGCCTGCGGGATGGGCTCGAAACTGCTGCTTGATCCTGCGATAGAGCGCCGCATCGCGATTCTTTGCCGGATGGCTGGGGTCGTTTGCGGCCAGGCGCTCTTCGGCGACCGCGTCCGCACACGTCACGTGCACGATGCGCCAACGTGCACCGGCACGCGCTGCGGCCGCAAGCAATACCTCGTCAATTTGGGCCTGCGTGGAAAACGTACGCCCATCGAAAAAGATGTAGTCCAGCCTCGCTGCGCGCTCCGTCAGGTAGGCGGCCGCCTCCAGCATCGCGCGCATGCACAATTCATCCTGTTCCGTGGTGTAATCGGTCAACGCACCCGGGAAACAACGCGCCGCGCACACGGTCCTTATCGAGCACGGCCGCGCCCAGGCGTTCGGCGCAATGCGCTCGCGCAAGCGTGCTCTTGCCCGTCCCAGGCAAGCCGGCAAATAAGACCCAGGTAGTCATCGAGTCGGATACGGCCGTGCAGGCGGCCTACTGCGTCCAACGAGATGCGGCCGTCGCGCATGTGCAGGATGCGGTCTCCAATGGCTGCCGCCTCAGGGTTGTGGGTGATCATCAACACCGTCTGCTTGAACTCCTGGTTGGAGCGGCGCAGCATCGGCAGCACTGCGTCGGAATTGGCAGTGTCGAGGTTACCGGTTGGCTCATCGGCAAGAATAATGGCAGGGCGCGTGATGAGCGCGCGGGCGATGGCCACCCGCTGCTGCTCACCGCCGGAAAGCTCCGACGGACGATGATCGAGACGCCCGGCGATGCCGAGCATATCGGTAAGGTGCGTCAGAAGCTCCTCGTCCTGCGGCAGGTGGCTGCCGGCGATCTCGCGCGCAATTTCGATATTGCCGCGCGCCGTCAACGTGGGCAGCAGATTGAACTTCTGGAACACGAAGCCGATCTTCGTCTTGCGCAACACGGTGCGGCGCGCATCGGTCAGCTGGGCAAAATCGACGCCATCAATCAGCACGCTTCCCGAGGTTGCCCGCGTGAGCCCGCCAAGGATGTAGAAGAGCGTCGACTTTCCGCTGCCCGAGGGTCCGACGATGCTGACGAACTCGCCCGGCGGCACAACGAACGAGACCTTGCTGAGAGCGGGGACATCTACCTTGCCCGCTCGATAAACCTTGCTGACGTTCTTTGCCTCAATGATGGGCTGCACGTTTCTGATTGTAACTGGCAGGCTGCTGGACTAAGAGACACGGGCGACGTCTCGAATCGCGAGTGCCGATTCCACTCAGGCGCCCACCACCAATGGATCGATGGTCTCGGCCTCGTGCTCCGCGACACGCCCGGTTGCATGCTCCGAGCCATGAGCGGACGCAGGCCGTGGCCCTTCTTGGGGCCGCGCTTGCGGGCTACCATCACACGAATGCGCTCCAGCAATTCAACCGGCGAGCAGGCACCCTTGGGCAAGAAGGCGTCGGCGCGATTGGCGCGATCGAATGCCTTCACACTCCCGCTGATCAGGATCGCCGGCACTTCCGGGGCCAGCTCCTTCATGCGGCGAACGAGCTCGTTGCCGTCCATGTAGGGCATGATCAGGTCGCTCAAAACCAGATCGATCCCTCCTTCGCGAAACAGTTCCAACGCCTGTTGACTGCTGGCTGCCGTCAGCACCCGGTATCCTCGAGTCTCAAGCATGAATTTGCGAACGGAAAGAGCCTGTTCGTTGTCGTCGACACACAAAATAGTTTTCTTTGGGCGCATGGGTCGTTAAATTCTCCTTTCAAAGGAGCTGTGAATCGCGGGCACACAACGCATGTGCGCGTCCGCCGGCTTGGGGGAGAACGGAATAAGTCGCGTCAAGGATGGCTGCAGCTGCCAGTTGCACAAAGGCCTGCTTGCGGTCACCATGCCTATGGGGACAGCAGGTCTTCGTACAGCAGCAGCGCGCATCCAAGCGCGTCCGGTCTGAATTCAATTGTCAGATTAAAGGCCGACAGTTGCGTTACCTCGACGGCAACGCTTGCACAGAGTACGAAGATGAAAGCCATGTGTAAACGGAGAAGATCAAGCGAAGTGGTGCTTGCTTTTTGCTCGGAGGTTCCACCGCGACACGGTGTCGTGTTGCCAGTGTTGCGTATTCGCGTGATTAGCCCTGTTGAAAGCATGTGAATCGTTCAAGGAAAAGGCGCTCTTTTGCTACAGGATCAGTGCTGCCAAGAAATAAAAAAATGCTCGACTTCGTTTCGACCGTCTTTCCTTTTTTTATTTCCGCTCGCGAGTTGCACGACACGATGATCGACTCTGGCACACTCGCAGACACCGAAGTTTGACACCTCAGTGCCGCCAGTTCTATGCTTGAAGCAAGTTGAAGCCAGGCACTCCGCTGCTTCCTGCTTGAGACATGGCAATCGCCTCTCACCATCCCGGCTCCCTCTGTTGCAGCTGCTGTCGCTGCTGCACGCTGCGGGTGTGTTTCTAGTTCGACGCGCAAGCCTCGAATCCTGACATACGATAAGCATCCACCCGCAGCCGGCCACCGCCGCGGGTTCCCTCGTGCTTGAAAAGCAAGCCTGGAAACGACGCTCCGAAGGCCCCCTGCTCACCGAGTTTCCACGAGGAGAAAACATGACCACTGCCATCGAATCCCGCATTCCACGCATTCTTGAACAGGCGCCCGACTTCAAAGCCAAGAGCACGCACGGCATCATCCAGTTGAGCGACTACACCAGCAAGGGCAAGTACGTGCTGCTCTTTTCCCACCCTTCCGATTTCACCCCGGTATGCACCACAGAGTTCATCGAATTTGCGCGGCGCTCCGATGATTTTGAGCGGTTAAACGTGCAGTTGATCGGGGTCTCGATCGATAGCATCTACTCGCACATCGCCTGGGTGCGCGACATTGAGCGCAACGCCGGGGTGGAAGTGAAGTTTCCCGTGGTTGCCGATCTCGACCAGAAGGTTTCGCAGGCCTATGGGCTGGTGCACGAAGCGGCCTCCGATACAGCCACGGTGCGGGCAGTGTTCGCCATCGATCCCAAGCAGAATATCCGCGCGATCGTTTACTACCCCATGCAACTCGGGCGTAACGTAGATGAGTTGATCCGCATCTTCGAGGCTTTGCAAACCATCGACGGCAACGGCGTCTCGGTTCCCGCCAACTGGAAGCCGGGAGACTCGGTCATCGTGCCGGCGCCGGCTACGGTGGAAGATGCGCGCAAGCGCACCAACGGCGGCGGAGCAGGGCTGGCGGTAGAAACCTGGTACCTGGCAAAGAAGGACCTCGCCAACCAGGCAAAATAGGTACACTCTGAAAGGCGGGCCTTCAGCTGAGCCGCCTTCAGAGTGACGAGATGAGCACCGGTGGCGAAGTGGCTAACGCGCTGGTCTGCAAAACCAGTATTCGCCGGTTCAATTCCGGCCCGGTGCTCCATAAAATCAACAAACTTAGCGGCTCTCACTCAGGGCCGCCACAAGTTGTCCGACATCCAGCGCTTCGACGCCGGGAGCAATTGCGGCAGTGGATAGCCCTGCGCGACGGCAAGGCGCGGGAGCGCGAGATTGCAGTGTAGGAACTGAGCAAGCACCTTGACAATGTATCTATTTTGGTACACAATAAAGGTGGCTCCAGATGAGCAAACCTACGCTGCCAGAGGTTCCGGTACGGTTCTACCGCTCGGACACCGGCAGGGAGCCGGTGCGGGAATGGCTGCGGGAGTTGGAAGAAGGCGAGCGCCGCGCTATCGGGCTTGATCTGATGCGGGTGCAGTTTGGCTGGCCTATCGGCATGCCGCTGGTGCGAAGTTTGAAGGATGGTCTATGGGAGGTTCGGTCTTCCCTGCCATCGCGCGGCTGGTGCTTTGCTTTCATGAAGAGGCGCTGATCGTGCTACATGGATTTATCAAGAAGACGCAGAAGACTCCAGCGGACGACCTGGCGCTGGCGAAACGAAGGATGAACGAGGTGACGCGATGAAGAAGCAGAACAAGCATGTGGGTTCCTCGCTCGATGACTTTCTGAAAGAAGAAGGCATCCTCGAAGAGGCGCGCACCATTGCCATCAAAGAAGCGGTGGCGTGGCAGGTGCAGCAGGCCATGCTGAAGGACAACATCACCAAAGTGGAGATGGCGAAGCGTATGCACACCAGCCGCGCTGCGCTTGACCGCCTGCTTGATCCTGGTAACGGCGCGGTCACATTGCAAACGCTCTCACGCGCAGCGAATGCTATTGGGCGTGGGCTTCGTATTGAGTTGATTTGAGTCTTCTGCTTCCACAATTTCGACAGGTCTCCCGCTACTGCGGCGCAGTCAGATGCGGAGTATCTGCCTCCTGAATCTTTTGCGTCAGTGCAGATTCCCGGCTTGCGTCGGCAGCGCGGCCGAGCGTGCGATAGGTTTGTGACAGTAGATTGTGGGTGATGAAGTTAGCCGGATCCATCCGTACAGCCTTCTGCAGATAGGTCAGCGCGGCCACCGCATCTCCCTCCTTGAGCGTGACCTTGCCCAACAAAATGTAGGGGCCGGTCGAGTTCGGCTCCAACAAGACGGCCTGCTGCAGCGCTTGGCGTGCTTCCGGATAACGCCCGGCACGGCTGTAGACATCTCCCAAGCGCTCGTAGGTGCTGGGCTCCAGTGGATTGCGTGCCCGCTCCTTCTCAAAGAAAGCCGCGGCCTCGTCGAATTTATTCTGAGAGAGCGCGATTTCGCCCAACAACTCGTTCGCCAGGGGAAGCTGGGGATCGAGTTGGAGTGCCGTGCCGGCAAAGCGCTGGGCGACGGGTATGTACTCCCGGCGGAACAGCATGCGGGCGGCAAGAAGGTATGCCGGCGGCGAGTCGGCAGCAAAACCGTATTGTGCCGCGAAGGCGCGCCGCGCATCGTCGTAGCGCCGCGTATCCATATAGCAGAGCGCCAATACATACGAAGGATCCGCCTTGGTCTGCACGCCGGCGCCCGGCGCCTTCTCCAGCAAGGGGATGGCCTCCGCGGGCCGGCCGAGCCGAAACAGTGTCAGCCCGCGCATCTGCGCCGACTCAAGGTCGGTGCCATCCTCGGCAAGCGCTAATTGAAACGCGGCGTCCGCTTCCTTGAGGCGATCCAGCGCATAAAAGGCTGAGCCGCGCTCACGTTCCAACCCGGGCTGCGAAGGCGTGGTAGCAGCCAGCGCGTCCAGACTGCGCAGCGCCTCTTCGGCGTGGCCTGTCCGTATGAGCCGGCGCGCGTCTTCCAGCGCAGGCTGTGGCGCCACAGGCGCCACAGCCGCGGGGGAGCTTTGGGCGCTCAGGATCCCGCCTGCACCGCAAACCATGGCGGCAAGGAGAAAGACCCTCGAGGCTGTTGAAGAAAAACAGGGCATAGGTTTCTGGAAAACGCTCCTTAAGTAGTATGCAAAAAACATGGGAAGAGCCTAAGCCCTTCCCATGTATGAAGTGGTAACCAATTCGATTATAGCAGTCTCGGAATCGGTGTAGACCGAAGCCACTGGCCTTTACGTGGTTTTCTCTCAAGGAAAACCACACCTCGCGAGCTTTATCAGGCCACAGTAATTCCGAGACTGCTTTAAAACTGCAGGTGCAACGTGAACTGCAGTTGACGCGGGTTTGTGGTTCCACCGAGTCCAGCCGGGAACGGGCCGCCGGTGATCGAACCTGAGCTCGTCGAATCAATAGCGCCATTCGGATTCCCGTAGTTGATATGGTTAAACGCATTAAAGGCATCCATGCGGAACTGCGCCGTAACTCGCTCATAGATCGACACGTTCTTGAACATGAGACATGTCGCTGTTGAATAAGTTCGGTCCCCAGGCTGTATTGCGCCGGATGTTTCCAATTTGATCCAGGCCAGGGCAGGTGAATCCGCCGGTGACACTGGCTGCGTTGCAAAGATTGTTTCCAGCGGTCAGATCTGCCCGCACTGATGACGGGAGTAAACTGATGGACGCCGCCGGCCGCTCCCGGTGCGCCTTGCACCTGATATCTTGCAGCTTGCTTCACATTGCCGTTCGGCTGGCAAGGTGCAGAACCCGGAATCGAGGCGCCGCACGCGGAATAGCTGAGCGAGAACGGCAGGCCGCTCTGCCAAATGACGACGTGGGCTAAATTCCCAGCCACCGATGATCCCATTCACCAACCAGTTCGACGTTGTTGGCGAACATCTGATTTCTGCCGAACGGCAGGTTCTACAAGCCGTAAGACGTGAACGCGCTGCGGCGGATGGCTCTGATCGTTGACCGATAACCGCCGCCTTGTCCCACGTAGCGAAGCCGCTTGCAGTATCTGTACCACGCTGGTACGCGTAGTTCAGGTTGATGCTGAGACCCTGCGAAAACGACTTCGTAAATTTGGCCTGCACGGCGTTGTAGTGAGTGTCCTGGTCGTCCCCGTAGTAGCTGATATCCTGGGTCCAGTTACAAGGACCCCCGGTGCACGCGGGAAGCGTGCCGTCGTTGTAACGCCGCAGCAGCGTGGTGTTCGAAGTACCGCCGTCGGCGCGAGCCCACAATTCCGGATCTTTACCGCTGACGGATCGTAGTGCAGCGCCACGCCATCCTGACTGAAAGAACCGGGAAGGGAGATCGCTGCCTCATTCGGGTTGGTGTTATTGCCATCGCCATCGCTCAGCGTATGCGTTCCCTTGTTGCCGACGTAGGCTATTTCCACTGACATGGTCGGTGTGAGCGAGTGCTGGACCGCCGATGTTCCAGGCGTCCAACGTTGGCAGCCGTTCGGTGAACGGACGCGCCTTCACGTTGACCGACGAGCCGATCGTTCGCCGTGGTTCCAGGGAGGGTCTCAGTAATCGGGATCTGGCCCGCGGAGTTCGGAGCGGGTGGTACGTAGTTCGACAGTGGACTGGTGGCGATCTTTGCCTAAGCCCGGAATGCTGGTGTTCGTAGGATCCGACAAGTTGAAGGCATAGCTGGTGTTGCCGTTGGTTCCGTTCAGGGACTGGTTCGCCAGTACAGGAATGTTTTGCGTGACCACATGGCCGAAGTCAGAGCCGAAGACGCCCAGGTCGAAGCTGCGTCCGTAACCGGCGCGAATGACGGTCTTCTCGGTGTATTGGTAAGCGACACCTAAGCGCGGGTTCCAGGCATTCTTGGCCGCCGCGACGCCCATGTTAAGCGGAACCTTGCCTTCTCCGGCAACGTTGATGTAAGCCCGTCTTGAAGATTCAGCAAGGCGCCGTTACCCCTGCCATTCACGCGTTCCGGCGCGTAGTACTCGTATCGTACGCCTAGGTTTAGCGTCAGTTTCGGCGAAAAACGCCAGGTGTCCTGCACGTAGAAGTAGTCGCGTGGCTGAAATTCCTTGGCGTTGGTCGAGGTGCTGGCGTAACGGTTGAAGCTGAACACGTCGCCCAGGATGAAGCTGGCAAAACCCAGTCCACCGGTGGTGCCGTCGGAGGTGGGCCCGTTCGCAAAATTATCTACACCGGTACGATCGCTGTCGCTCGGTACGCGCAGATTGCGCGCATAGCGAAGGTCAACGCCGAACTTCACTGCGTGATTGCCAATCGTCTTGGTCCAGTTATTGACCACCTGGAACTGGTCTTCCTTTTCCTTGAGCGGGCAGTTGCAATGATTCATGATTCAGGCCGGAGCCGAACTGGGGACCGCTGTTCTGAACTAGTCGGTGACATCAGCTCGGAGCTGGTTCTGTTCACGTCGGCGATGTTGATATTCGGCGTTCCATAGTCTGTAGTAACTACCTGGTTCGGTGCGGTGACCACTCACGTTCTGTCCGAGGAAAGGCAGGTTTGTACTTCCGGGATCGTTCTTATGGGTGAGTGATGTTGTAGCGGAAGTATCCCAGACGAACGTCCGTCACCAGCTTTGAGTTAACGGCGATGTCTACGCCCGCGGCGAAGCTGTCATTTGCGCCTTGCGACACGCCGCCGATATCCCGGCGATGCCCAGACCAGGACCGCCGGCGGGACCAAACAGGCTGGCGCCGCTCAGAGTGTCCGTAAAGCGGCTGAAGCGGCCGAAAACGTGAGTCTTCGAACCCAGCGTTGTGTCACCGCGAACGTCCCACTGATCACTGTTGAAGATGCCCGTTCCGGTGCCCGAGTAGTTGCTGGTGAGACCGTTATCGGTGGTGAAAGTATTGGGCACTTTTCCGTTGGCCAACAACAACTTGAAAAGGTTTAAGGCTTGCGGCGAGAGCTGACTCAGGGGAATGATGTTGTTCGCGTACGCGATGGGCGTTCCCGTCGAGTTGTCATACAGCTGGTGGCCGGAAATGGCGAGGTACTGGCTGAAGTCGCAGCCGGGCAATCCGTTCGAAGCAGTGGTCGCCCCGGTGCAACTCTGCAATGCCAGCAACGACGGGACGGTACCGAGTCCGGAAGATCCCGACCTTCTGCCGCACACCCTGGTAGTCGCCGAAGAAGAATGCTCTGTCCTTGAGGATCGGGCCGCCCACGGAACCGCCGAATTGGTTCTTCAGGCCTCCCGGATAACCGGCAGCCTTTGGTCACCGTAAACGGGTCGCGCGCCAGATTGGCATTGCTTTCACGATTGTCGAAGAGCAGTTCCGTGGAACTCATTGGTGCCCGATTTGGTCTGGACCGTTTGCACCGAGGCGACAGCCTTGCCAAACTCCGCGTCGAAATTCTGCGTCGCGATCTTCGCCTCGGACATCGACTCGTAGTTCGGATTGATAACGATGATGCCGAGAATGGCATCCTGATTGTCGGTGCCGTCCAGCGTGTAGTTCACACCGCCGAATGCCTGGCCATCAATCTGAATCTGCTTGGAACCTTGCGGGTTTTCCGAGGCCGCATGGGCCCAACCAAGCTGCACCGCGCCCGGCAAGCAACAACTGCAAGTTGGTGAAGTTATGGTCGGGGATGGGTAAGTTGCGCGATGTTCCTGCGCGCTATAGGTGACGGCCACGTCCGCACGGTCGGTCTTGAGCTGTGGGCACCGATTCGAAGCATTGACTTCGACCGTTTCGCCGGCGGTGCCAACCGAAAGCACAACCTCGACTTTGACCGAGCTGTCGGCAAACACCTGGATATTATTTTGCTCGTACTTCTTAAAGCCTGGGTTGATCGACCGATACTGAATACACGTCGGGAATCAGGTGGTCGACCCGGAACTCGCCGCTCTCGTTGGCGGTCGCCGTAACTGTCGGTTCCCTTGGCCGTATCCGTGATCACAATCTTTGCGTTCGGGTATCAGCGCGCCGGTCGCGTCGTTGACTGTTCCATAGATGGATCCGTAGACAGCCTGTCCGAGCTGCACTACAGGGTGAGAACGCCACCACGGCCAGAGCCGCGAGCCAGGCTCCTCTGATTCTGCTCATCACTACCTCCAAAGGCGAAAAATAACGTTTAAGCGAGTTGTTATGACAACTTCGCTGTAGTCAAGGACACTGCTTTCCGGAAATCAGGCAACAGATCTCCGAACATGTCTTTGAACGGCTGGACTGTAGCGGAGCCCATAAGGCTCTGTCAAGGTATTTCTGGAGGCGCAATCCGGCAAGACTGTGGAAACCGCTCGCGCGGACATAACAAACAAAGGGCGACTCCATGAAACTTGTAAATAAACTTGTAAACTTGCAAGCGATTCGTAATCGCCCTGGAGAGGGCCGCATCATGCGCACTCCATCTCTGCCATTCGCCGCAGCTCTGGTGACGATTGCCTTCTGTTCCCTCAGCCTGTGCGCCAAAGCCCAGGCGGCCGGCGCCCCGGGCGTCGACGGAGTCAAGTCGCCATCTCCCGGTATCCTCACGCGGAGCGAGGCCGCCGCAATCTTGCCGCCCAGCGTCTTCTTCCGTGGCCAATCCGCCACCATCCAAGGCCGCAATTCAGCCGGCATCAAGCGCGCAGATGGCAAACTGGTGCTCGTAACCCTAGTCGACACAGGCGGTTATTCCACTGCGGTCCAGGAAACTTACCAGGCCTATTTACTCAATGAGGTCCCTCTCACCTTCGGAGACCAAACGCTCCCGCCAGGTGCTTACGGCTTCGGATTCATCTCCGGCGATCGTATGACCGTCATGGATATTGGCGGCAACAAGATCTTTCACGCGACGACTACCCACGACAGCAATCTGAAGCATCCCAACCCGCTGCAGATTCTTGACGACCCCAGCTCTCCCCAAAGCTACCTTCTGTATATCGGCCGTAGTTACATCCGCTTTACGCCGGGCGCCCAATGAGTTGTGGAAAGGTTTGGCCGATCCGGGAACGTTGGTATCGAAATCGACCCATATCGTGAACGCTCCACCCCGGTCTTTTAATGCTTTATCGCTTCCGGGGAATCGACAAATCCAAATCGGCCGCGAGGAGCTGTTTCGTCAGCAGAATAATCTGCCCCTGGTGCAGTTGCAGATGGCCGATGGTGCGCAGAATCGCTTCGAGAATGGGCATCGGTCCCCAATTGCCGTTGGGCTGAGGGTCGATCATTTCCAGCAGACGCGCCGGCGGAAGGGACGCGATCACTTTACGGCATTCCGCCAATGTGCCGGCAAAGCAGCGGCGCACCGCCGCGCATGGTTGTGACGGAGAAAGCGTGAACTCGTCGTCTCGGCGCCGTACATCCGGCTGGCCGTTCACCCCGTGCAGGAACCACTGACGAAGATTGCCTTCCAGATGAAGCAGTAGATTGGCAATGGAATTCTCGTGGTCCGCTCCCCGGCTCCACATCTGTTCATCAGACAGCCTGTCAAGACATCGGTTGATGTCGTCTTCAGAAAGCTGCATCCGCCTCACCGCGGCGGTCAGAAATAGTTCTGAAATCTGGTCAGCCATGAGCTGACATCATAGATGCCGGGGGACAAGTCGTTCAAGCGCGACAGGCAGTGGATGACCTGGCGAATCACATCCGGCATCAACAAACGGTCCCTGCAAGTGAATCTTTCACACGTCCGTTGGCATCTGTCGTAGATGGGTCATCCAACGCTATCGCTTGCACGAGTGGATCGAGCGGCTCAAGGCTGGTGAACCGCGGAACTGGCCTGATCTCGCCCTGGAGCTCGGTTACTTCGACCAGACCCATCTCATCAACGATTTTTCGAGCCATCACCGGTTACTCCCCCGCCGGCTATCAGCGCCGGTGATCGATCCAACCGAATCCTGTCAAACCAACGAGGAAGGAAATACATGTCTGAGCAAGCGCTTGTCACTTCCACCCTGACTTCGTGGAAGTCCATCGTCGAAAGAGCCGATAAGCTATTTTCAAGTCTCACGGAAGAACAACTGCAAAAAGAGGTAGCACCCGGAAAGAATCGTTTGATCTATCTGTGGGGACACTTGACCGCGGTGCACGATCGTATGCTGCCCCTGCTGGGCCTGGGGGAGCGTTTGCATCCGGAACTCGACGCCCCGTTCCTTTCCAATCCCGATCGGGCGACGCCCATGCCTTCGACTACCGAGATAAAGAACGATTGGGTGGAGGTCAACAGCAAATTGCTGGCAGGATTTGAAAGCCTTTCAGGGACTCAGTGGCTGCAAAAGCATGCCTCGGTGTCAGAGGAGGATTTCGCCAAGGACCCAAGCCGCAATCGCTTCTCCATTTTGCTCAGCCGTATGAATCACATTTCCTTCCACCTGGGGCAGACCGCATTGATCTCGAAGTAAATTGGCTGCATCGGAGCGGACGGAACCACACTACAATGCATTGCTATGGCAATCTCCGTCCGCTTCCGTCGATCTTTCCTGTTTATCGTGCCCCTTTTCGTCCTGGTCCCTTTCATCCTGGTCACTTTCATCCTCGTTCTGGGCGCCGCATCGCGTCCATTGCGCGCGCAGTCACCCGCCGTGCCTGATTGGGCTCAACCTGGTTCTGCCACGCATACCCAGGTGCCGCCGCCGGCAGACTTTCATCGCCCAACCACCACGTCGATACACCAATCGGCGTTTTCCAGGGCCAGTCGGATATCGGTAGCGCGGTCGTGCCGGGTAGCGCCAGTTTTGATCCGGAAACGAAGCAATACACAATCAGCTCCGCCGGCTACAACATCTGGTACTCGCGCGACGAGTTCCGTTATCTGTGGAAGAAGATGTCGGGAGACGTCTCCCTGGCAACGGACGTCACTTTCCCAACCCCAACGGCTACGGCGATCGCAAGGTGGTGCTGGTGATTCGCCAGAACCTCGAAGACGATTCGCAAGAAGCCATGCTGGGCGAGCACGGCGTCGGCATGATCCACCTGGCGTGGCGGTCCGGCAAGGGCGCAATGATGAAGGACATGCAGTATCGCTTTGGCGGCACCCTGGCCGGAGTCCATGCAAAGCGCATCGGCATCGAAAAACATGGCGACGCGATCGCGATCTTTGTCAGCCTGCAAGGCGAACCCATGCACCAGCTGGGCCCACCGCTCACCATGCATTTCGACCAGCCGTTTTACGTGGGCATCGGCTTTTGCTCGCACTTACCGGCTACCTCAGACACTGCGGTCGTCTCCGACGTCGTTCTCGAGAATTCGGCCGGCCAGGTTCGCTGACGTGTGGGAACCTCGCGGTGTCCGCAAGACGGATAAATCGCATACCTGGATCCAAGCCGCGGCAGCCACGCCAGAAGGACTATATTCCGTTCTTGGCCGATCGGGTTTTACCTGGTTTGCACAGGCTCTCTCTTGCCGAGCTGGTCGATTCGCGGACGATCAGCTCCGGCTCCACCGCTATTTCATGCGGCGTCTTCGTCTCTGAAGGTTTGAGCTTTTTGAGCAACAGTTCTACCGCCAGCTCGCCCATATGACGCAGTGGCTGACGAATGGTAGTGAGGCTGGGTGTCTGGAAAGCTGCCTCTTTAATGTCGTCGAAGCCTACCACGGACACGTCTTGCGGCACTCGGAGCCCCGCATCATGGAGCGCGCGAATACAACCGATAGCCGCAATATCATTAAAAGAGAGAACCGCGGTAAAGCTGCGATGATGCGCCAGCAGCTGCTGCACCACGGGATACCCCAACTCAGGCGATGTCAGGTCCTTTTCGAGCTGCATGGTTAACTCCGGCCGGATGCAGAGACCGAGATCCCGCGCCACCTGGACGATGCCTTGCCACCTCGCGTCGGAATCGGAGCTGTAAGGCTGCCCGCGCATGAAGGCAATCGTTCGGTGTCCCAGGTCGTAAAGATGGCGAAGCGATAATTCCGCGGCGCATCGATGGTCGAGCACGATGTTGGTAACCCCGCTCAAGCGCCGATGGCCGGCAATCGCAACCACCGGCAGCGGTAGTTTATGGCTAAGGTTCGTATCGATTGCGATCAGTCCCTCGGCGCCACGGCTCATCAACATACGAGGGTAGTGCTCGATAAGATCGGTTCGGTGCCGGTGGTGGGCAATAAAGTAGAAGTACTTCTCCTCCAGTAGCTTGTCTCCGATGCCCGTCATTACTTCCGCGTGGTAGCCGTCGGCAAGCACGGGCACCAGAATGCCCACGGTCATGGTGTGGCGATTGCGTAAAGACCGCGCTACAAAACTGGGCTCGTAGTGAAACTTGGCTGCCGCTTTGCGGATTCGCTCCCGGGTTACTTCGGGAATCGAGCGTCCGGGCACATCGTTCAGAACAACGGAGACGGTTGCGGGGTCAAGGTCCAAATAGGCCGCAAGGGTCTTGAGGCTTGCGGGTCCAGCAGGGGGGCCGTTCTCACGCGTACGCTTGCCCATATCGCCGGCAGTACCTCACACTTTGGACGTTTGTTAACCAACAAAGTATCAGCCGCTACGCTCCTAGACAAGAGTTTGTCTGGATACCCGGTCGATACCCAGCCAACGGTCGAGCCCGCCGAATCAGGAGCCGCCTGGCCTTCGCTGAGTGATACGCAGGCTTGGAGAAAAAAGTTCCGCTAGCCTCCGTCTACACCCATTGCGAAACTGCTTTAGCCTAGAATAACGATATGGCTAATCCGCAAACGCAGGGGCGTTCATGAACTTTCCAGAGCATGAGCTTCACTTCTTCCAGAAATTTGGACTCACCGGCCGCCTGATTGAACGATGCCTCGGCGAAGCGCTTTCCGCCGGTGGAGATTTCGCCGACCTCTATTTCGAATCTGTCGCCTCAACCGCAATCTCCGTGGACGAGTCATTGGTCAAGTCCGCCAGCCAGGGCGTGAGCGCCGGCTGCGGCGTTCGCGTGGTCTCGGGCGATCGAACCGGCTATGCCTACACCGACGATCTGTCCGCCGAGCGTCTGTTACGCGCTGCGCGTACCGCGGCTCTCATCGCCGACGGTCCCAGCAAGCAGACAGTTGCAGGTTTTCGCGAGACGCCTAAAACCAGCCTGTACCCTATCTCGGCTGTCGATGCGGATGCCGGCATTGCCCCGAAGCTCGAACTTGTCATGCGCGCCGACCGGGCTGCCCGCGCCTATGACCCGCGCATCGTCCAGGTGCGCGCCGGGTTCCACGACGAACTGCGCCACATTCTCATCGCCGCTTCTGACGGCACCTTCGCCAGCGACACGCAGCCGCTGGGCAGGCTGAACTGCTCCGTCATCGCCCGCGACGGCGCGAAGAACTCGCGCGGAGGCTCCGGCGGCGGCGGCCGGGTGGAGCTCAGCTTTTTCGAGGGCGATAAGTCTCCCGAACATTTTGCGCGCGAGGCGGCCCGTCAAGCCATCCTGCAACTCAACGCCGTGGCTGCGCCGGCGGGCGATATGGAAGTGGTTTTGGGACCCGGCTGGCCGGGCGTGTTGTTACACGAAGCGGTAGGCCATGGGCTCGAGGCCGACTTCAACCGTAAGAAGACCTCCGCTTTTGCCGGCCTCATCGGGCAGAAAGTCGCCAGTTCCAAAGTGACGGTAGTCGACAATGGCACCATGCCTTCGCGGCGCGGCTCCCTCAACGTAGATGATGAAGGCTCGCCCACCCGCGAAACCGTGCTGATCGAAAACGGTATCCTCAAGGGCTACCTAAGCGACAAGCTTTCTGCCCGCCTCATGGGCATGGCCGACACAGGCAACGGACGACGTGAAAGCTACCAGCACATCCCCATGCCCCGCATGACCAACACCTACATGCTCTCCGGCGAAGACAGCCCGGAGGATATTGTGCGCAGCGTGAAGAAGGGACTCTTCGCAGTGAACTTCGGCGGAGGCCAGGTGGATATCACCAGCGGCAAGTTTGTCTTCTCCGCCTCCGAGGCCTACCTGATCGAAGACGGCAAAATTACAGCGCCGGTGCGCGATGCCACGCTGATCGGCAACGGACCGGAGGCGCTCAAATATGTGTCCATGGTGGGCAATGATCTGGCCCTCGACGAAGGCATCGGCACCTGCGGCAAAGACGGACAGAGCGTGCCCGTCGGTGTGGGCATGCCGACCATTAAACTCGACCGCATGACCGTGGGCGGCACAGGCCGATAGGGGAACCGATGTCTACTGCCACACCCATCTCCGCCGTAGAAACCGGCCTGCGGCAGCTTGCGGCCGATGTGCTTGAGCGCGCCTTGCGGGCCGGAGCGAGCGATGCCGAAGTAGTGATCCGTGAAGGTGACGAATTCTCCACCATGGTGCGCCTCGGCCAGGTGGAAACGCTCAAGGAGTCGGGCGCGCGCGGGCATTGGCCTGCGCGTGTTTATGGGTCCAAGCGGCGCCCAGCGCACGGCCAACACGTCTTCCAGCGATTTTTCTGAGGCCGGCCTTGCGCACCTGGTTTCGGGCGCCATCGATCTCGCCCGCGTCACTTCGCAGGATCCCTTTGCGGGCCTGCCGGAATCGAGCGCCATGGGCCAGCTCACCGGGGACCTCGGCCTTTATTATGACGACGTTTATTCCCTGCCCCCGGCACAGCGCATTGACTACGCGCGGCGGGCCGAGGCTGCGGCGCTCGCCGTCGATCCCCGCCTGCGCAACAGCGACGGTGGCAGCTTCGATGCGGCCACCGGACACAAAGTGATGGTCAATTCCCGCGGATTTGTGGGCGAGTACGCGCGGTCCTACTGCTCGCTTTCCTGCATGCCCATCGCGCAGACAGAGCAAGGCGGCATGCAGCGGGACTACTGGTACTCCAGCGCTCGCACCCTGGCCAGGCTCGATTCTCCAGAAAGCATCGGAGCCGAGGCGGCCCGGCGCACCCTGCGCCGCCTCAATGCACGCCGGGTCGCAACCCAATCCGTGCCCGTGGTCTTCGCCCCGGAAATCGCCCGGTCGCTTATCGGCAACATCTTTGAAGCAGCCAACGGAGATAGTATCTATCGCGGTGCTTCCTTCTGGGCCCATCAACTGGGGCAGCAGGTAGCCAGCGCAAACGTAACCGTCATAGATGACGGCACCATGCCCGGCCTCTTCGGCACCTCCCCTTTTGACGGAGAAGGCCTGCCCACCCGGCGCACGGTCATCGTCGAAAAGGGCGTTCTGAAGAATTACCTGCTCAACACCTACACAGCGCGCAAATTGGACATGCAGAGCACGGGGAACGCTGCGCGCGGGCTGGCAGGCACGCCGGGCATCGGAGCGGGCAACCTCTTTCTCGAGCCTGGAACGGTGACGCCGCAACAACTCCTCGCCGATGTCGGCACCGGCTTCTATGTAACCGAGCTGATGGGGTCCGGTGTAAACATGGTGACCGGTGACTACAGCCGGGGGGCAGCGGGCTTGTGGATCGAAAACGGTGAGGTGAGCTTCGCCGTGGAAGAAGTGACCATCGCCGGCAACCTGAAAGAGATGCTCAACAATATTGTCGCCATCGCCGACGACCTGGTATTCCGTGGTTCGGTTACCTCACCCACCCTGCGCATTGACGGAATGACCATCGCCGGGGAATAATGATTCGCCGTGCAGTAAGCGACGCGGCGTGTTCGGGGTGATATGAGTGCCGGTTTCGCCAACGCATCCCGTTCGATCCGGCCGACCCTCGCGCCAGCCTGGGCGGCCTGCCGGAGGCGCCAGGCGATCTTCGCACTGTGCGCGGCCGACCCCGCGGCCGAGCCTTATCTCAGCAAGACCCCGAATCTTCGCCGCCGCCTGATGCGCTTTCTGCGTGGGCCTGCACAGGGAGCGCAAACCCGCCCACCCGCCGCCTGCAACTGGCGCACATGGTCGAGCGCATTGAGTACACCGTCACCGGCTCGGAGTTCGAATCTTCCTTGTGCCTCTACGAAGCTTCGCTGCGCTCGTTTGGCGAACGGGCTCGCAAGCGGCTGCGGCTTCGCCCTCCCGCCTTTTTGAGGATGTCGATCGACAATGCCTATCCGCGGGTATACGTGACGACAAAAATCAGCAAGACGGCGGCCCGCGCGCTCTTTGGTCCGTTTCCTTCGCGCACAGCGGCTGAGCGCTATGCGGATGAGATGCTCAACCTGTTTCTGCTGCGCCGCTGTTTTGAAGATCTGAACCCCGATCCGGCCTTTCCCGGGTGTGTCTACTCTGAGATGAAGATGTGCCTTGCACCCTGCTACAAAGGTTGCTCTGACGAGCGGTACAAGCAGGAGTCCGCCGCGGTTTTCGATTTCCTTTCGACCCGCGGCGGCTCCATGCTGGGCAAATTGGAAGCCGAGCGCAACGCTGCTTCGGAGGCCATGGAGTTCGAGCGCGCAGCCGCCATCCATCAGCGGATGCAGAAGGTGCAAGCGGTAGCCCATCTCGCCGGCGAAGCGGTGCATCCGCTGGCGCAGTTGAGCGGCATCCTGGTGCAGCCGTCGGCCGAACCCGACCACGTCGCTCTGTTCGCGCTCTCCCGTGGGGTGTGGAGCGGGCCGGCGCCTTATTCCATCCTGGGCATGCGGTTGGCGAATGAGCGATCGGGGTCCAGTTCCCTGTTTGCTCATCCTGTCGCTGTGGAGGCTGTTCCTTTGGGACCGCCCGCCGGGGTGGTAGGACCGCCCGCCGCAGTGGCCGCAAAAGATCTACTGGAGGCGCGGCTGGAGGAAGCGTTGTCTGTGCTTGCGCAGTCGAAGCCGAAGTCCGTGCCTGGGCAAACGCTCTCCGACCATCTGGCTCTTTTCACACAATGGTTTTACCGGCCCGCGGCACGGTCAACAGGAGAAATGGTCTTTGCCGGCGTCGACGGTGAGGTGGCGCGCAAGCCCCTCTTGCGCGCCATCTCGCGAGTCGCAGCCCGCGCCGTCAGTGCCGACCCGAACACGCTGGCCAAGCCGCCAATCCAATGGCACGCGTAGCCCAGGACGGGCTCCAGGGCTTTCATCCTGCTTGAAATCCTGGGATGAAACGACTCAACGCACGAAAACTGCGAGGCACGCTGGAAAGACGAAGTTCTCAGGCAGGGCCCGGCTGCCTCGCCGCAGCGAGCGTTAGCCGTGCCCTCGAGTTTCTATATTTCAGGAAATGAGGCGAGTCCCGAAGGGACGGTAGAATCTTTACCACGGCACGTCAGTGCCTGAGAAATTTGTCTTTCCATCGTGCTCCGAACTCTTCATTTCGTCGGGTTTTTCCGCAGGCTGTAAAGCCCTGCTGGATTCTCTTGACCTCAACGATTCAGCCGAACTTTCCGGGAGGTTTCTGCATCTATATTGTTGTACCTCTCCCCGGCCCGGGAGTTCCCTTGGGTCCAATCGCCTCGCGCCGCTGGAGATGGCAATTCGTCTCCAGAGGTGTCGATTCCAGCGCCGTTTCAACGCGACGGCCCTGCCCGGCTTTGCACCGAACCGCGAGTTCCGTGCCGCCGCAACCTGCTTACAGAAAGAACCAGTGCGGAAGTGGTTTAACAATTGGTCTGAACCGGCCTCGCCACAGCGAGCGGCCTCGCCGCAGCGAGCGGCCTCGCCGCAGCGAGCGAAGCCAAAGGGTCCTTTCCTGGTTTTCCTGGAGAGAAAACCACCCCTCGCGATCTTTGTAAGGCCACAGGAATGGTTAAACCGCTAGCAGAGCTCCCGGCTGCATCCTTTCTCGGCCCTCGTAAGCTGTCGATTGGGGAAACATAGGCGGCTTATCTCGCTTTTCGCGCTTATCTCGCTTTTCGCGCATTTCTCGCACATTCCCCTATTTTTTTCGCCCGATGGGGGGCTGCGGGAGAGAGCAGACGGGCTTACCTCGCTTTTCTCGCATTTCTCGCCTATTTTTTTCTCGCCTGGTGAGGGGGCTGCGGGAGAGAGCAGATCAATTGCGCGAATCAACAGGGGTGCGCCCAGTGCGTGTCCTCTTGAGTTTGGAAGTTCTTTGACAACTTAGCGCACCACCACGACCGGACACCGCGGCCGCAGGTGCTTCGCCGTCACGTAGGTTGCCTGGTCCACGTGGTGCTTGCGACGGCAGCGCCTGACCGCCCTTTCGGGCGGTCCAAGTTGCCCCCAGTGCTACACTGGGGGCAACTTGAGGGGGAATTGTGGTTGAATTAGTGCCATCCATCCTCTCTGCCGACTTCTCGAAGCTGGCCCTGGAAATTGAGGCCGCCGAGCGAGGTGGCGGTTCCGTCATCCACATCGACATCATGGATGGCCACTTCGTACCCAACCTCACCATGGGCCCCCCGGTCGTCAAGTCCCTGCGGAAGGTGACTCACCTGCCGCTCGACTGTCACCTGATGATCGAGAATCCAGATGACTTCATTCCTGAGTTCGCGGCCGCCGGCGCCGACTGGATCAGCGTGCACTACGAGGCATGCCGCCACCTGCACCGCACCCTGGAGCTGATCGCGCAGCACGGTATGCAACCCGCGGTGGTGATCAACCCGGCCACCCGGGTTGACTTTCTCATCGAAATCCTACCCATGGTTCACCATGTGCTGGTGATGAGCGTGAACCCGGGCTTTGGCGGTCAAAAGTTCATTCCGTTCGCTCTGGACAAGATTCGCCACTTGGCCGGGATACGCAGCGAACTGGGTCTGCAACTTCAGAATCGAAGTGGACGGGGGCGTGGCCCACGAAACCATCGCCTCGGTGGTCGAGGCGGGGGCGGACTTGCTGGTAGCCGGTAGCGCGGTTTTCGATTCCGGGCAGCCGGAAGAAGAGGCGCGCGCGCTGCTGCGGCTGGCGCGCGAGGCAGAACAGCGTTCCCAGGATCAAAATTTCCCTGCGGCACAGGCTGCCGCCATTTAAGATTGAAAAGGCTGCGGTGGGGGGCACCACTGCCGGCCACGACCCGTCTTCGTGGCGGAGCACTTGCCCATGAGGTGCTATGCAGCGTTTCTTATTCCGGCTCTCTTCCCTGTGTCTGCTTTGCGCGCTCCCCGCGTCCGCACAGTTCGGCATCTTCAAGCCTTCTAAACCCTCGACGACGCCGTCGCCAAACGATCCGCTCGCCGGCCACGCTTCCAAGCAGCCGGATAAGGAGCTGTTCGATAAGGCCCTGGTTGCCATGAAAAAGGGCAAGTTTGACGTGGCCCGGCTCGATTTGCAGACCCTGCTCAACACCTATCCCGAATCGGAATACCAGATGCGCGCCAAGCTTCTGGTAGGTGATAGCTGGTTCAAGGAAGGGGGCACCGCTGCCCTGACCCAGGCTGAGGGGGAATACAAGGACTTCATCACCTTCTTCCCCAATACTCCTGAAGCCGCCGAAGCGCAGATGAAAGTCGCCGACATCTACTACAACCAGATGGAGAAGCCGGACCGCGACCCGAAAAATGTCGATCAAGCCGAGCATGAATACAAAACCATGATCCAGCAGTTCCCGGATTCGACGTTTGTGCCGCGAGCCAAGCAACGGCTGCGGGAAGTGCAGGAAGTTATGGCCGAGCGCCAGTTCCAGATCGGCACTTTCTACGCCTCGCACGAGAACTGGGCGGCCACGATTGCCCGCCTGCAGACGGTTACCGACAGCTACCCGCTGTATAGCCATAGCGACATGGCGCTGATCGGCCTGGGAGACGCCTATGCCGCCGAAGCCCGCTATGTGCAGGGCCTCGCGCAAATGAACCCCAAGGCCAAGCAGGAGCTGATGAAGGCCTACGATGACCAGGCAGCGGACGCGTATTTCCGCGTGGTCACGCACTACTCCATGGCGGCGCATGTGGAAGACGCGCGAGAGCGCCTGATCGCGCTGAATCGCACCGTGCCCGAACCCACCAAGGAAGAACTCGCTGACAGCGAGGCAGAAGAGCAGAGCCGCACCGGCATCACCTTCAAGGATCGCGCGCTGATCCTGATCAAGCGTGGTCCGGTGACGGTGAACGCTGCGCGCATCGGCGAACCTACGCTGATAGACCCGCCCAAGGTGACCGCGCCCGACGTCCACAAGCGGAACATAGCGCTCTTCACCGCAGCCATCAGCAACAAGCCATTGCCGGCTCTGACGCACGTTGGGCCTCCGACGACCGTGGTGGCCAGTGCCGACGCGCCAGGGTCCGCGCCTGACGCCGGCGGAGTCGTGCAGTTGGAAAATGTGCCGACCCAGGGCCGTGGCGCGCCTTCGGGTGGTGGCGCCGAAATCGGAGCCAGCATCGTCGGTACGGGTGAAAACAGCCCCAATGCGGCGGCTGCCCAAACCGGGCCGCCCACTTCGGCCACGACCCGCGGCGGGGCAGCCTACGCGCCGGCGGGCCTGGTAGGGCCCGCGCTGACTCCGGAAGGCGCGGCCGCAGCAGCGGCAGCAGCCGGTGTTCCGGGCGCACAGAACCTGGGTGGACTCACGGCGGTCGGCCCGAACAACCAGCCATTGCCGCCGGTAGAAAAGCCGGCAGAGGCTCCCGCGCAAACCAACGATGTGCATAGCGCCCCGCGCAGGTGCAGACCGGCACCGATGCCGGCGCCAACGGCAAGAAGAAAAAGGCCCCCGCGCCCAAGTTCGACTCGAGCGACGAATCCTCCAGCAAACACAAGAAAAAGAAGGGCGTCGACAAACTCAACCCGTTCTAGAGCATTTTCCGCGATGACCCATTGCGAAAATGCTATAGCGCGGCGCAGAGGGACTTGTTGACTTGGTGTTTCCCAGCGCGCCCCGATATGGGGTCGAGCCGGTACCCTTCATAGAGAGAGTTCCCTTGCAGGCACGATGGAGGAGCAAATTTCTCAGGCAGGGCACGGCTTTACAGGTTGCTGAAAACTCGGTTTTGTATCAGGGCACGACTTTACATGTTGCTGAAAACTCGGTTTTGTATCAGGGCACGACTTTAGTCGTGCCGCAAATTACGGAAAAATGATGGGCTTTAGCCCCTGGGGTCCGGTTCTCTTTCGATTTGAAATTGCCCTCAGGGCCACCCGTCTCATTCCATCTAAAGCCCAGATCATTTGCAGCTTTTTGCGGCACGACTGAAGTCGTGCCCTGATACAAAGCCTGGGACGGTCGAGTAAAAGTCGTGCCTCAGCGGCTGAAGCCGTAGGAGCGCACCGGATATTTGCGGCACGGCTCGCTGCAGCGAGCCGTGCCCTGCCTGAGAAATTTGTTTTTCCATCGTGCGTTGCAGTTTTCGTGTGTCAAGTTTTTCCACTGCCTTTTCCGCAGCCGATGAAGCCCGTCTTGCTCCTCCCGAGTAGGCTGGCATTGAAAGAAGACGCCCCACCATGCCCCGTGACCTCCCCAAAGCCTACGACCCGGCCGCCATCGAAGATCGATGGGCGGCCTACTGGGTCGAAGAGGCGCTGTTCGACCAGCCTCATACTGCGACGCTTCGCCGGCGCCCGTCTTCACCATGTTGCTGCCGCCGCCGAACGTCACCGGCCGGCTGCACATGGGGCACATGCTGGAACACACCGAGATGGACATCCTCACTCGCTGGCGCCGCATGTGTGGAGACCTGGCTCTGTGGATTCCGGGCACCGATCACGCCGGCATAGCCACCCAGTTGATGGTCGAACGCCAGCTCGCCGAAGAGCACAAAACGCGGCAGCAGCTGGGCCGCGAAGCCTTCGTCGAACGGGTCTGGCAATGGAAGCAGCATTACGGCGCTGCCATCCTCGACCAGATGCGCAGGCTGGGCACCAGCGTCGACTGGTCCCGTGAGTACTTCACCATGGATGCTCCCCGTTCCGTGGCCGTGCGCGAGGCCTTCGTCCGGCTCTATGAAGCAGGGGCTGATCTATCGCGGGGCCTATATCGTCAACTGGTGTCCCCGCTGCCAGACCGCCATCTCCGATCTGGAAGTGATCCACGAGGAGCAGCAGGGCAAGCTCTGGGAGATTCGCTATCCGGTGGTGGGAGAGTCCGGCTTTGTGACCGTGGCGACCACTCGGCCCGAGACCATGCTGGGCGACGTCGCCGTTGCCGTTCACCCCGACGACGAGCGCTATGCGCATCTGCACGGAAAGATGCTGCGTTTGCCGCTAAGCGACCGCGACATTCCCGTGGTGACCGACAGCTGGGTGAGCCGCGACTTCGGTACCGGCGCAGTCAAAGTCACGCCGGCCCACGACCCCAACGATTTTGCCCTAGGCCAACGGCACGGCCTGCCCTCGATCAGCGTGATGGACGAGACGGCGCACATGAATGCCGCGGCCGGCGCGTACGCCGGTCTCGACCGCTACAAGGCGCGGCAGCAGGTTCTGGCGGATCTGGAGGCACAGCAACTGCTGGCCGGGGTGCGCGAGCACGTCAACTCCATCGGCAAATGCGACCGCTGCAAGACGGTGGTCGAGCCGCTGCTTTCGACCCAGTGGTTCATCCGGATTCAGCCGCTGGCCGACCAGGCCATTGCCGCCGTGGAACAGGGCTACATCCGCTTTACGCCGGAACAATACTCGAAGACCTATTTCGAGTGGATGCGCAACATCCACGACTGGTGTATCTCGCGCCAGCTATGGTGGGGCCATCGCATACCGGCCTGGCACTGCGCGCACTGCGGCAAGATTACCGTCGCGCGCACCACACCTGAGATCTGCGCCCACTGCGGCAGCGATCGCATCGAGCAGGAGAAGGATGTTCTGGACACCTGGTTCTCGTCCGGACTTCTGCCCTGCTCATCGTTAGGCTGGCCGGATCACACGCCCGATCTCGATGCGTTTTATCCCACGCGGCTGCTGGTCACCGGCTTCGACATCCTGTTCTTCTGGGTCGCGCGCATGATCATGCTGGGTGTCCATTTCATGCTCGAGGAGCCGATGGCCGACGGCAGCAAACGCACGCTCAAGGACGCGGTGCCCTTTCGCGAGGTCTACATCCACGCCCTGGTGCGCGACGCGGATCGGCAGAAGATGTCGAAGACCAAAGGCAACGTGATCGACCCCATCCAGATTGTGGAGCGCTTCGGAACCGATGCCGTGCGCTTCACGCTGGCCGCCATGGCCTCGCCCGGCACCGATATCGCCTTCAGTGAAGACCGTACCGACGGCTATCGTGCCTTCGCCAACAAAATCTGGAATGCCGCGCGCTTCATCTTCATGCAGATGGAGAGGGCTGCGGAAGCCGGCATCGTCGTCGACCTGAGTCTGCTGGCCGGGGAACCCCTTGCAATCAAGAATTCGCCGATCAAAGATTCGCCGATCAAAGATTCGCCGATCGGGGACGCCCCGCTCGGGGACGCCCCGCTCGAAGCCCGCTGGATTGTTTCCCGCCTGAATCGAACGGCGGGCGAGATCAACCAGGCATTGGGCGAGTATCGCTTCCACGAGGCGGCCAACACGCTCTACAGCTTCTTCTGGGGCGATTTCTGCGACTGGTATCTGGAAATCGTCAAGCTGCGTCTGGACTTCACCGCCGGCGCCCCCCGGTACGTGGAGCGCTCACCACCCTGCTGTCGGTCTTCGAATCGGCCCTGCGCCTGCTGTCTCCGTTCATGCCCTTTCTTTGCGAGGAGATCTGGCATGCGCTCTACGAGAATCACCCGCCGGCCAGGTCGATCGCGCTCACGCGCTATCCCCAGGCGCAAGCCGATCTGATCGACGACACGGCCGAGCAGCAGATGGAGCAGATGCAAGAGCTGATCGCCGCGGTACGCGATATGCGGCGCAACCTGGGAGTGGAAGAAAAGGCCACGGTGCCGATCCTGCTCCGTGTCGCAGCAGCCGAGCGGGCCGGTATCGAACAGAACCACGACATCATCGGCCGCCTGGCGAAGGTTTCGGGCATTGAATTTGTCGATGCAATGCCCGAAGGCACCGGGGTTCGCTCGGCGCCGGGATTCGATGTGGCCGTGATCTATGAGCGTACGATCGATGTTGCGGTGGAGTGCGAGCGCCTGAAGAAGGAGCTGGCACGGTTTGAGAAAGAAATGTCGAACGCCGATCGCCAGCTATCGAATGAGGGCTTCCTGGCCAAGGCTCCGGCGAACGTGGTGGAAGGATTGCGCCGCCGCGCCGCCGAGCTGAGTGTGCTGATTCCCAAAACCCGCGCCGCGCTGGACAGCCTCAACTGCGACAAGTAAGGTCGGATCACTACAGCATTTTCGCAATGGGTGTAGACCGAAGCCTCGAAGATTTACGTGGTTTTCTCTCAAGGAAAACCACACCTCGCCGCTCTCACCAGACAACAGTGATTGCGAAAATGCTTTTAAGGAAGAAGGCTCATGGATTGGAAGAGCAGGCGCGTTGAGGCCACCCTGGAACAAGCCCTGGTGGAAGACCGGGCGACCAACGACGTCACCACGGCCATGACCATCGAACCCGGGCTGCGGGCTTCGGGCACCGTTCTGGCCCGCGAGGATTGCGTCATTTCCGGCCTGGGCTGTATCCCTCGTTTTCTGGAGATCTTCATCCGGCTGGACAAGAAGAATACCAGCCGCTTCGAGGTGATCAACCATCCGGAGATGTTCGACGGCGTCCGGGTCAAGAAGGGTCAGGCGGTTGCGGTGATCCGGAGCAATGCGCGCGCGATTCTGGCCTGCGAACGCGTGATTCTGAACCTGATGCAGCGGATGAGCGGCATCTCCACCACCACCCGGCAATATGTCGATGCAGTCGCCGGCACAAAGGCCAAGGTGCTCGACACCCGCAAGACCGTTCCCGGTCTTCGCGTGCTGGACAAGTACGCCGTTCGTTGCGGCGGGGGCGAGAGCCATCGCCTTGATCTGTCCGACGGTATTCTGATCAAGAGCAATCACATCGCGCTGGGCGGCGGCATTCCCAAGGTTCTTGCCCGTGCCTTTGCGGCACGAACCCCCGGTCAGACCATCACCTGCGAAGTACGGAGTCTGATGGAGTTGGAGCAGGCACTGACGGCGGGGCGGAGTCGCTGCTGCTGGACAACATGAGTCCCGCGGAGACCAAGAAGGCGGTAGCGCTCGTGCGCGCTCGCGGCCTTACGATCCCGCTCGAAGCATCGGGCCGCATCACGCTCGAAAATATTCGCAAGTATGCGCTGAGCGGAGTCGATCACATCTCGGTCGGCGCGCTGACGCAGTCGGCCGTTGCGGTCGAGCTCAGCATGCGCGTCACCACCGATATTTTCTAGAGGGGATGATTGCTGAATCCTTCTGAAGAAGACACTTATGATCTGCCCGCATTGGACATCGCCCTGGCCGGTACTCCCTTCGCCGGCAACATTCGCCACTTCCCTACCATCCACTCCACCAATGTGCTGGCCATGCGGGAAGCCGACGAGGGTGCTCCGGAAGGCATGGTCTACCTAGCCGACGAGCAGACAGCCGGACGCGGCCGGGGAGCGCATAGCTGGCACTCGGCTCGCGGCGCCGGCCTCTACGTCAGCATCCTGCTGCGCCCCACGGTTGCGCCCGCCGACATCCTCTGGCTTTCGCTGGCCGCGGGTCTCGCGGTGCGCGAGGCGGTGCGTCAGGTCACGTCGCTCGAGGCCGATATCCGTTGGCCGAACGATCTGCTCTTCGGCAAGAAAAAATTCTGCGGCATTCTCACCGAATTGAATGCCGAGGTCACGCGCGTGCGCCACGCGGTGGTGGGCATCGGCATCAATGTGCACCAGGAAAGCTTTCCCGCCGAACTGGGGCTCATTGCATCCTCCCTGCGCAGCGAAACCGGGAGATCGTGGGCGCGCCAGGATCTGCTGATTGCTTTGCTACAATCGCTGTACCGGGAAGCGCAAGCGCTCAGTGCGGACACCACCGGCGCGGCCTCGAACATCCTCAAGCCGCCTGGAAGGCGCTTCCTACCTGGATTCGTGGCAGGCAGGTGCATGTGGACGAAGGCGGAGGCTACTCCGGCGTCACCGCAGGCCTGGACGCGCGCGGCTTTCTTCGGGTGCGCACACCGGAGGGCCTGCGCACCGTACTCTCCGGCGGCGTCCGGGATGAATGACTGAAAACTCTATGCTGCTCACCCTCGACGTAGGCAATACCAACACCGTCCTCGGCCTTTACCGGCTTGCCTTCCGACGAGTTGGTCACCCACTGGCGCATCAGCACGCTCAGGGCGCAGACGGTCGACGAATACGGCGTGCTCCTGCTCAACCTCTTCGCCATGCGCAAGATCGAAGCGACCGAAGTCGACAGCATCATCATCGCCTCGGTCGTCCCGCCGCTCGAATCGACACTGCGCCAGGTGTGCGAGCGATACTTCAACGTGAAGCCCATGTTGGTGGAACCCGGCATCAAGACCGGCATGCCCATCCTGGTGGATAACCCGGCGGAGTTGGGCGCGGATCGCCTGGTCAACGGTGTCGCAGCCTTCGCGCGATATGGCGGTCCGTGTGTCGTGGTCGACTTCGGCACGGCCACCACGTTCGACGTGATCACCGCCAAGGGCGAATACGTGGGCGGCGTGATTGCTCCCGGGCTGGCGATTTCCGCCGAAGCACTTTTTTCGCGCGCCGCGAGACTGTCTCGGGTGGATGTGAAGAAGCCGGCCAAGGTGGTCGGCACAAACACCATCGCCCATATGCAGAGCGGGCTGTACTACGGCTACATCGGACTGGTGGACGGCATCCTGGAACGGATTTTGAGCGAGACCCACGGAACCCGCGACTCGCCGTCGCCCAAAATTATTGCCACCGGCGGCCTGGCACGGCTCATTGTCGAAGATTCCAGGTTCATCGAGACCATCGACGACATGCTCACGCTCGACGGGCTGCGCCTGATCTACGAGCGCAACCGCGTGGCCAAGGCTCAAGCACGGCCACAGCGAAGCCGCGGGAAAGCACGCCTGACGTAGCTCGTGCAAAATTACTTCAACTACTTTACAGAGATTGAAGAACACTTCCAGCGCCGGCGCGGGCTCGCTGCTGTCTGCTTTCGACCATCGACTGGGCGCTGATCGAAACCTGGCGCGAGGCCGGCATCCCGCTGGCTGCGGTGCTGCAAGGCATCGACGCCGCCTTCGACAAATACGACGCGCGCAAAAACAAAGCGCGCGTACGGCGGGTGAACGGCCTGGCTTACTGCGCCCAGGAAGTGATCTCCGCCGTGGACGCGATGCAAGAAGCCGCCGTCGGCGCGGCTCTAGCGGCTAGCCCGGCGGACCAGGTGGCGCAACAGGGCTTCGAACAGGAACGGATCGCTGCCCATCTGGAAGCTGCGGCGCAGCAGCTCGACAAGCCCAGCAGAGTGCATCGCTGGCTGAGATCGCCGATCGTCTGCTGGCGCTCGCCGGCGAGGTAAGAACAAACGATGCCGCATCTCGAGGAGTTGGAGCAGTCGCTCACCGTGCTCGAAGAAAAGCTCTTCGCCATCATTCTCACCAGCACGCCGGAAGCCGAGCTGCTCGCGCTGCGTCAACAGGCCGCTGCCGAACTGGCTCCTTATCGCAGCCGCATGCCGGCCATGCAGATCCGCCAGGTGGAGCAGCAATTTCTGCACAAGCGCCTGCTCGAAAAGTGCAACCTGCCGCGGCTCAGCCTCTTCTATATGAGCCAGGCATGAAGCTGCGCATCGAGAAAGCAATCTACGGCGGCGATGGACTGGCGCGTATTCCGTCGGATGCCGGAACCTCCCTCGCCGGCAAGACCGTCTTTGTTCCGGTTCCACGCTTGCCCGGCGAACTGGTGGAGGCCGCGCATCGCCGTGAACAAGCGCAGCTTCGCCACAGGCAGAACTCGATGCAGTTCTCGAGCCATCTCCGGAGCGCATCGCACCCGGTTGCGAATATGTTCCCCGCTGCGGCGGCTGCCAGTACCAGCATGCGAACTCTGCCTTCCAGTTACAGATGAAGCTCGACATATTGAAGGAGACACTGGCACGGGCACATCTCCCCGTCGCCGGGGAGATCGGCGCGTCTGGCCGGCCCGGCGTGGGGTTATCGCAATCGGATTCGCCTGCATGTGATGAAGGCCCCCGGCATGGCTCCCAATATTGCCTTGGGCTATCGCCAGCGTGGATCGCACAACCTGTTGCCGGTAGACCATTGTCCGATCGCCGCTCCGCTGCTGGAGCGGGCCATCGTCGCGGTGACGCACATAGCGGCAGAAACCGGGGACCTTTTCGATGAGGTTGAATTCTTTACCAACAGCGAGCAGAACCAGTTGCTCGTCTCCCTTTGGCCCGGCGCCGCTAAACCTCAGCAGCCCCACGTGCGCGAACGCAGGCTGGAGCAGTTTGCCGAGCAGCTGCGCGCCCCGCTTCCCGAACTGACAGGCGTAGGGCTTTTCTCGGAAGGCGGGATGTCGTACTGGGGGGAACGCGCGCTCACCTATACCGTGGCAGGCCGGCCTTACCAGGCAAGCCTCGGCGGTTTTTTCCAAGTCAATCGCTTTCTGTTGCCTGACCTGCTGCGCCTGGTGATCCATGACGGTGACGGTCGAACTCGACGCGGGCGCACGGCGTGGGATCTCTACTCCGGCGCCGGACTTTTTGCGCAGGCTCTCGATTTCGAAAACGTAACCGCCGTGGAATCCGCAGGCTTTTCCGCCGACGACCTGAAACAAAACCTGGCTGGAAAGGCGCATCGAGTCGTCCGCTCCAATACGCTCGACTTTCTACGCAGCCAGACCCGCGGCCCGGCACAGACCAAACCGGATCTGATTGTGGTCGACCCGCCCCGGGCCGGCCTGGGCAAGGAGATTTGCACCCACCTCGGCACCATCGCCGCGCCTGAAATCGTGTCTATCTCCTGCGATCCGGCGACGCTTGCCCGCGATTTGCAGTCACTGTTACAGTCTGGATATTCTGTGGAAAAGATCCACCTGGTGGACCTTTTTCCGCAGACCTTCCACATGGAAACTGTGACGTTTCTAAAGCTTAATTAATGCATTCTCCTCCTTTCGAAGAAGGGACGGGATGTATATTCGCTTGAGCCAATCCTGAGTACGAGAAGACCGAAGGAGCCGGCATGGCCGTGCGCGCTCAAACACGGGTCCTTGAACGGCTTTCCTTCGGCGCCACGCCCGCACTCTACGCCGCTCTGTGGCTTTGCGGAGGCATTGCGCTTGCGCCGTATTTATCGCAGCATGACTTCGTAGTCCCCGGCGTTCTGGCCATCGCCACGTTCCTGCTCGTGATCCTGTCGCTGCTCGCGGCCCGGAAGGCTCCTCGTCTCGCACTTCTGCCCTTGGCTTGTACCTGGCTGATGCTGGGCGTACTGCTCAGCGAGATTGAGCCCTCGCCCGACCCGCAGACACAACTGAGACGGATCGCCGAAGATGGTGGTGCTCCTGTGGTCGAGGGTACAGTTATGCGCACCACGCCGATCCGTGTCACGGAATCCACCGTGCCTTTTGGCAAGACGGTGCGAGTCGAACAAAGCGAAAGTATCGACCTGCGGATCACCTCCGTCGCCGGCCAACCTGTGGCAGGAGGCTTGCGCGCGACGCTTTACGGCACTGCTGGCCAACCATTCCCCATGATCCACTGCGGAGATCACCTGAGCGCTGCAATCGCTCTGCATGAGCCCGAGCGCTATCTCGATCCGGGCGTGTGGGACGCCACTGCGTGGCTGCGCGAGCAAGGCATCGGCGTGGTGGGCTCAATGAAAATCTCCGCGATGACATGGGTGCATAACTCTGACCGCGGCAGCTTTGTCTGCTGGCTACACTCGGTGCAGGAAGCCGGCAGCCAGCGTCTGATCGACTTCTCTACCGCATCCGAATCCGCATCCGCAAGACTGCCTGAGTTTCTTCGCCTCAGCTATACCGACGCGGGCATGCTGAGCGCCATGATCCTCGGCGACCGCACCTATCTGGAACACCAGGCGCGCGTGGGCTTTGAACGTACCGGCTCCTTTCATCTCCTGGTCGTCTCCGGGATGCACCTGGCCATCTTCGCCGCTTGCATTTTTGCGCTTGCCGCCTTGCTGAAGCTGCCCCGGTTCTGGTCTACGGCGGTGACAATTACCTGCTCCTTCGGCTACGCCCTGCTCGCCGGCTTCGGCGAGCCGGTCCAGCGATCCTTCTGGATGGTGACCCTTTATCTGCTGGCGCGCCTGCTGTTCCGTGAACGCAATAGCCTCAACGCCATCGGCTTTGCAGCGGTATGCCTGCTGGCCCTCGATCCCCGCTCACTCGCCGGCGCCAGCTTCCAGATGACGCTGCTCTCGGTGTTGATCGTCGCTGGGGTCACCGTTCCCATAGCAGAGCACACGTTTGGTCCTTACCTGCAGGCATCGCGTGGCCTCGGCCTGATTGTGGTCGACCCGGCCCTGGCGCCAAAGCTGGCGCAATTCCGCGTCACCCTACGGCTCATCGCCGATCATCTACAACCGTTTCTCGGCCGTCGCCTGGCCCTCTTCCTGCTATCGGCCTCGATCCGCCTGGTGCTGCGAATCTGCGAGCTGCTGCTGGTCTCGGCGACTGATCGAGCTGGCCATGTCGCTGCCCATGGCGATTTATTTCCATCGCATCACGGCACTCGGTTTGCCGGTGAACCTGCTGATCGTTCCGCTGATTGGGTTGGCGTTGCCTTCCGCCCTCATCACCTTCGCCGCACTGCTCATCTGGCCTTCGCTGGCGTGGGTTCCGGCCATCGCGACTGCGGCGCTGCTGCACACCATCACCGGAATCGTGCAGCTCTTCAGCGGCATGGAAGCCGGCGACATCCGCATAGCGAGCCCTGGCGGCGTGGCCATCGTGGCCGGCATCCTGCTGATCGGCACAGCGGTTTGGGCGGCGCGCAATAGCCGCTTTCCCGTGCTTCTCCCCTTTGCGGCTCTGGCGTGTTCCGCCGCGTGCGTCTTCTATCCCCGGGCGCTTGCCTACCATCCCGGCCAGCTCGAGGTCACGGCCATCGATGTCGGCCAGGGAGACTCTTTGCTGTTGGTATCGCCGCAGGGAAAAACATTGCTCATCGACGCCGGCGGTCCCACTGGAGGAATGCAGGCCACGCACGGCAATTTTGAAATTGGCGAGGATGTGGTCTCACCGGTTCTCTGGTCGCGCAATATTCGCCGTCTCGATGCCGTCGCCCTGACTCATGCCCACAGCGATCACATGGGAGGCATGCTCGCGGTCCTCAAGAACTTTCGTCCCCGGGTTTTATGGGTGGGCATCAACCCGAACATCCCGGCGTACGAGGCACTTCTGGCAGAAGCCCAGCGGCTCGGTATCCGGGTCGAATCCTTTACCGCCGGCGACCACTTCGCCTTTGGAGGGGCCCAGGTCGAAGTGCTGGCTCCGCCGCCAGGCTACCTCCCCGGCCCTACGGCCACAAACGATGACTCCCTGGTACTGCATGTGTCCTTTGGACATACATCGGTGCTGCTCGAAGGCGACGCGCAGGCGGCCAGTGAGCGGCTCATGCTGTCTGAAGGGCTGCACGCTGACCTGCTCAAGGTTGGCCACCACGGCAGCAAGACCTCCAGCATTCCGCCGTTTCTGGCTGCGGTGGCGCCCAGCTATGCCATCATCTCCGTAGCCCACCGCAATCCCTACGGCCACCCCAAGTGGGAGGTCCTCGATCGCCTGCAGCAGGATCACATCCGCACCTTTCGGACCGACGCGCTGGGCGCCACCTCCTTCTACCTGAACGGAAGCTCGGTGAGCGCGCAGCCCCTGGCGGAGTTTCCACCCTAGAGCATTTGCTCGGGTTGTTCAGTTTCGCCGCAAAGTAACCTTGGAGAACACGCCCCGGTGACCGGGAAGCGCTTTTTTGTATTTCCCTGCCCCCAGCTTCCGGTATACGATTCGCAACAAAGCCGGGGAAGACAAGGCTAAAGCATTTTCGCAATGGAAATACACCGGAGCCGCCAACCTTTATGTGGTTTTCTCTCAAAGAAAACCACTCCTCGCTGCTCTGACGAAACCACCGTAATTGCGAAAATGCTCTACATTCGGGAGGCAGAGTAACCGATGGGGTCACGCGAATCCGAACGCAACGACGAATCTTCCCACCACAGGCTCCATGCAAATGCCGAAGCAAGTGGGGCCGCCCAATCCGCGCAGGACAAGATCGAAGAGCAGCGAAAGATCCGCCGTCTGCAGATGATGATGGACATGGTCATGTCGGTAATCAGCCAGGACGGGAGTCTGACCGTAGATCAGGCCGCGGAACTGGTGGCCGACAGTAAGAAGGCCGCGCTGGCCATGTTCCCGGATAAAGAGTTGGCCTACAACATCATCTACAAGCCGAGATTGCAACGGTTGATGCGCGAACGATACCGCATCCAATAGCAGTGGCTTATTTAGCCGACATACTCACCAGACGCATGGTGATAGTTCCCCAGAAAAGGCGGGCGCGCATCTGCACCGGTATGCGGTGCTCATCATCGGTGTACCAGATCCAGATGTTGCCGCGGTTTTTGACTACGCCGGCATCGGCTGTGGGTTGCACGCGTATGGTTTGAAAAGTTCCGGCAAGAGTAACCACCTGCTCGCGCGCTTCAGCCTTCATGGTGACATCCACAACACGCATGGCGTCGGCCACCGGCATGCGGAAGCTGGCTCCCGGCTGCAACAGTTGCGAGCCGCCGTAGAAAATGGCCGACATCAGGTCGGTCACACAAGGCGGAATGGGCGCCTGCTGCTGCTTGCTGGTTCCCGTCACCAGATTCTTTTCTTCCAGAACCTGTTTACCGTCGTTGGGAAAAAAGCGCAGGTTGCTGACCAACTGACGACGCCCCTCCTGCAACTGCTTGGCAAAACTGCTGGAGCAGCCCGTCGCGCGATTGAAGTAGGACTCAAAGCGATCGTTGACCCGAAAAAGAAGGTTCACCGCACCCACCGACTCGCCGGTGGCGACCACGTGCTGCAACGCACCCACCTGCTCCAGGTGAAAGGTAGCCATGCCCGCGGGAAAGACGCGCCAATCTACCGCGTAGGTGAGCGTCTGTTTCACCGGGAAGGAGAAACTTGCCGCGGGCGGAAGTAAGGGAGGGAGAGATGGAGAAAGCGTCTGGGAAATGCCGATCAGCGCGGCGACGACGCAGAAGCATGCAATTTGCACAACAGAACTGCGCGCGACCGATTTTGGATACCGTATCACCGCTGACTTTTCTCCGGGACTTCAATGGCGGACCCACAACGTGGCCACCAGTACAGCGTAAACGGCACAGGCACCCAAAAGTGAATTGTACTCGCGGTGCCGGCGATAAAGAGCGCCCGAGAAGCTTCCCCCACTCTCCGTCCCCCGGGAAGTTAACCTGGGCAGCAGGCGAGGCACTCGCTTGGCATATGCCTCGAAAGCGGGAAAGGTGGAACGCAAAAACTTCTCTTCGCCGTAGATGGTGGGCGCATAAATGATGGTGAAGAGCAACGCCAGCAGAACCGTGATCCACAGGCTGCGGGAGGCGGCAGCAAAACCAAACGCAATCAGCAGGGAGCCTAGATACAAAGGGTTGCGGGTGTAGGCGTAGGGGCCGGTCACCGTCAACTCGGCGTTTTTCTTGACGTAGCCGGAGGCGTAGGCGCGCAGCAGGAGCCCCGGGATCACCAGCAGCAGGCTCCAAGCCAGGGACACGGCGCTCGGCCTGGCCTTCCACAAGTAGAAAGCCGCAAACAGAAAGCCCATCGGCACGCGAATACGGCGCGCGACGCGGATCCAGTGATTCAGCATGGAGACACCGATTCCCCGTCCGCCAACAGTTCCTTCGCCGCCGCCGTGACTTGCTCCGGCGTGATGGTCAACAAGCCCGCCTCCGGTTCCGCGTGACGGGTGTGGTCGCGCTTGCTCTCCGGGTGCCGCAGCACGCGGAAGGGCACACCGAAAGGACCATTACGAGCAGGATCCGTCGGTCCATAAATGCCGACAACCGGTTTACCCAGCGCGCACGCCAGATGCAGCGGGCCGGTGTCCCCGGCGATGACCAGTGACACCCGGCGAGTCAACGCGATCAACCGTTCCAGGGTAAACTCCGGGGCCAGGGCGACCCCGCCGCTGGCCCGCACCACCTCCGCCGCGATCTCCTGCTCTTGAGGGCCGGCATTCACCAGCACGGTGCAGCCGTGGGCGTGGAGGTCTGCCGCGACCATGCCGTAGCGTTCCGCCGGCCACCGTTTGGCGCCCCACCCCGCACCTGGGCTGATCAATATGACCCGCCGGGGGGCCGTACCGCGCAGCACGCCATCCGCCCAGAGTTCGGCCTCGCGGCTTAACGGCAATGGGGGAAGAATGGGAGCGAGATGCTCCCCCGCCGCCGCCTCGCAGACCTCGACCGCCTGCTCGATCATGTGTACGCCCCGGGTCGCGACCCGCTCGCCAAAGAGCCAGCGTGCCGCCCACTCCCGGGGATGGTCCTCGCCAATCATCCGCGGCGCGCCGGCCAGCCGGCCGGCAACCGCGGAACGCACAGCTCCCTGCAAATCGATGCACACATCGTAGTGCGCGTCCCGCAGCGCGCGGCGCAAAGCCGCCACTTGCCGCAGAGTCTCTCTCCGCAACGGAGCCCGCGCCCAGGCTTTGGCGGCTACCAGATGGGTTCGGTTCACCAGGGGCATCTCGCCGTTCTCTGCAGAGAGAAGCGCAAGCCACCGCGGCTCCACAGCCCAACCCAAATACCAGTGCGGATGGGCCCGCCGTAGAGCGGCGACCGCCGGCAAGGCATGCAGAATGTCGCCCATCGCGCCCAGTCGCACAATCAGGACGCGGGTTTGCTCATGTTGCGGAAACAATGGGTGATTTTCTCACATCCGCAGCCGCGACGAGAGCTGCGACGAGAGCTGGGCCAGGGCGGTGTCCTCGTCGTCAATCTGCGCCGTGAGCGTCGCCGTGTGCAGCGGCGCAACGGCGATCAACCGCTGCCGCATGGCGGCGTTCAGCTTCACGCCATCCTTGGCGGTGATGACAAATGCGTCGCAGCCGAGACGCCGGCCAAGATGGGCCACGCGGTCCATATCGGCTTCGGTATAGCGATGGTGATCGCGAAAGCGCATTCGTTCCAAAATCCCGGCGCCCGCGGCAGTCACGGCGCGGAAGAATTCCTCCGGCCGCGCAATCGCGCAGAAAACCAGCGCCCGCTGGATGGATCCGGTCAGCGTCAACGTTCGCCGCACACGCCAGAAATGGCATTCTTTCTTCGCGTGAACCCGCAAGGCGGCCTCGAGCTCCGCATCCTCCTGACGAAGCACAATCACATCCGCCCGCACCAGCGACGAAAGCGGCTCCCGCAAGCGACCCGCCGGCAAAAGACGTTCCCTCAGATCGCTGCGGTGGATCACGACGATGTCCATGGTGCGCGCCAGCTGGCGATGCTGAAAGCCATCGTCCAGCAGATGAACATGCCGCGCATCTGCCGCGCCTTCGCGTTCCGCCAACAAGCCGGCCTGGTATCGGCTGGCGCCCACGTACACCGGCGCCGCTGCCGCCTTGGCAATCAGCAGCGGTTCATCCCCAAATTGCCCGGCATCTCCTGCGGGGTCGACGCGCACAACCGCCTGGCCCGATCGTCCGTAGCCCCGCGACAACACATCGGGAGCCCACCCGTTCCGTTCCAGCAGCCGCGCCAGGCTGATCACCAGTGGGGTCTTGCCTGCACCGCCAACCGACAGGTTGCCAACGCTGACCACAGGCCAGCGCAGGCGCTGCGGCGGCATCCGGTCAAAGCGGGCATTTCTGGATCGCACCACTGCGGCATACGCCCACTCCAAAGGAGCCAGCAGGGGCCGCGTCATGTGGCTTGCTGCTGGGGCAGTAAGCCAAGCAAGGCCGTGATCGCTCGCCCGGTGGCGCCGGATTGAAGGTGAAACACTTCCAAGGCGCGCACCCCGAGATCATTGGCCGACTCAACATCGGTAAGCAGGTTTTCGAGGATCGGCACTAGGGTTTCCGTGGTTGCCAATTTCATCGCCTCCGCGTGCACCAGCATGTCGACGATGGCGCGGAAGTTCGCGTAGTGTGTGCCCATCACCACGGGTATCGCGAATTGCGCCGGCTCGAGTGGATTGTGACCGCCGGCGGGGATCAGGCTTCCACCCACAAAGGCGACCGAGGCCAGCGCATACACCGATGCCAATTCGCCGATCGAATCCAACAGCACGACTGTGCCCCCCTTGATCTTCGACGGACGCTTCATCCAGTTGGAGCGGCGCACACTCTGCTCATCCCGGTTCTTGAGCAGCTGGGCAACGCGCCCAAAACGCTCAGGATGCCGCGGCGCCAGGATCATGACGCAGTCGGGAATGGCCTTGCGCACTTGTTGAAAAGCGTCGAGCAGAATTTCCTCTTCGCCCTCCATCGTGCTGCCGCACACCAGCACCCGCGTTCCAGCGGTTAGATACGCGCGCAACGATGTGGTGATCGCGGCCGGTTCGGCGCTGCGTACGTCGAACTTGAGATTGCCGCCGAAGAATACCCGGCCCGGAGGCGCACCAATCGCCTTCAGCCTCTTCGCATCCTCCTCGCTTTGCGCCAGCACGATGGAGACCCCCGCCAGTATTTTTTTCCACAGGGAGCGCAGCTGCAAATACCGCGGCAGGGAGCGATCAGAAACTCGTCCGTTAACGACAGCCACGGGAATCGACGCGCGGCGGCACGCAGCCAGCAGGTTGGGCCAGAACTCCGTTTCTACCAACACCAGCAATGCGGGGTCTAACAACCGCAAGTAGCGTTGGACGATCCAGGGAAAATCGAGGGGAAAATAAAACGTGTGGTTGATGCCGGTACGATCCCTGGCCAACCTTTGCCCGGTTCGGGTGGTGGTCGAAAACAGCACCCGATACTGCGGCGCACGGGCACTCAGCTCGTTCACCAGGCGGCTTGCCGCGAGCACTTCTCCCACCGAGACGGCGTGTACCCAGATGGTCCGTCTTGCATCCGCCTCGCGCAGCCGGGCGGGCACAAAACCAAGCCGCTCGCTCAACCCCTCCCGGTATTTGCCGGTGGTGGCCATACGCACCAACCAATAAGGGGCGCCCAGCACCAGCATCAGAAACAGCGCCAAGCTGTACAGGATCAGCAGCATGCCGGGGCCTCTTTACTCGCAACAGCAGCGAAGCTCATAATCGAATGCGGGAATGCCTCGCCGACTGGTTGTTTTTGCATTATTTGCCGCTTCGCTGCTCTCGTGTCCGCCCTGGTTGCCCCGGGCCCGCGCCGCCGACCATGCCGCGCCGCCTGCGGGGGTGGCGACCAGTTATCCCGCCTTTGACCAGCATCCCGCCGAGCAGGTCGCCATCGCCGCCGACCCGTACAACACCCCGGAAAAGGCCTCGATCTTCCGCTTCAAGTATGCCCAATACGGCTTTTTGCCTATCCGCATCATTGTTACCAATAACGGCGACAAGCCTATATCGCTGATCGACGCGCGCATCAACTTCATCACTGCCGCGGGCGACAAAATACCAGCGGCGGAGCCGGAAGACGTGGAGCGCCGCATCGGCGTCAAGCGTCCGGATAGCGGCTACAAATTGCCCGGCCCCTTGCCCCGCATCGGTAACAAGTCTGGAAAGCAGAACAAAGACGTCGATGAGGATTTCCATTCCCTCGAGTACTCGGCGGTGGCCGTCGAGGCGCACACCACGCGAGCCGGGTTTCTCTTTTACGATGTCGAAGGGCTTGCCAATCCCCTGGCGGGGGCCAAGCTGAACCTGCGCCTGCTGCGCAACGCCGAGGGCAAGGAACTCTTTTACTTCGAAATTCCTTTTGATAAGTATCTGCAGAGCGGTTCGGCCCCGAACTGACGAAGAATTACTCGTAGTAGGTCGCCGACGTCGTGTCGGTCTCCCAGATGGTGGAATCTTTGACCGCAACCCGGCCGCCGGTCATCTCGTTGAGTTGGCGATTGGTCTCGTCGTAGAAATAACGCGCCAGGTTTTCCGCCGACGGATTGAGCTCGATAAACGGCTCCAGGTCGTTCAGCATCTGATGGTCAATGCGGTCGATAACCGGACGCATCAGTTGCTTCAGCAGCTTGAAATCCAGTAACAAGCCGGTCGAGTCGAGCTCGCTGCCCCGCAGTGTAAGCCGGACCTTGTAATTGTGGCCATGGGGGTTCTCGCATTTACCGCGATAGTTGCGCAGGTAGTGCCCGGAGGAGAATCCCGATTCGACAGTAACTTCGTACATGGCCCCTCTATCTTACTGATTGTATTTATTTTCGGCGATTGTTGCGACCCAACTGGGCCAGCCCTTCCTCCAGTTCCCGCCGCATGCGTTCCTGGCTCCTGCGCTCGACCTGCTCGAACATCGCGGTCAACACGCCGGCGAGGATCGAGACCAGAGAGGCCACAAAGAAGGCCAGGCCAATCATCTTCCACACCGAACCATTGGCCGGCAAGCCCGGCTGCAGAGGGTTGGGCACCAGGCTCATGCCGCAGGAGATGAGCGACAACAGCAGCAGCGAGCCTGCCAGCAGGTAGAGGTTCCGGGACATTTTGCCGTGCATACGAATACCCTTAGAGGTTTGTTGCCATCAGGGCTAAAGCCCTGAATTTATACACCGGAACCTTCTTGCAGGTTGGAAAACCCGCTTCTCCCCGGACTAAAGTCCGGGGCTACACCCCGTTCGCCTTCAGGCGGCATTCGCCGGCTCAAGGTCTTACGCGAAAAAGCGTTCTACCTCGGCGATGTCTCGGGTTACCCGATACGGTGGCAGGCTCTCCAAAAAGACCTTCCCATACCGTTGACGCTCAATCCGGGGATCCAGCAGCACCAGCACGCCCCGATCTTCGAGCGACCGAATCAGCCGCCCGAATCCCTGCTTTAGCGTAATTACGGCCGTCGGCACTTGGTAATCGAAAAACGGATTGGCGCCGCTGGACGTCACCGCCCGCATGCGCGCCGAAACTACCGGGTCCGTCGGCACGGCAAAGGGCAAGCGGTCGACGATCACACAGCTTAACGCCTCACCCTGCACATCCACGCCTTGCCAGAACGACGAGGTCCCAAAGAGCACGGCATTCGGAGTATTCCGGAACTCCTCCAGAAGTGCCTTACGCGGCGCGGTCCCCTGCAGCAGGCAGGGATAATCGAGCTCCGGCAAAAGCCGCTCATACAGGTCGCGCATCTGCTGGTAGCTGGTGAACAGACAAAACGCCCGGCCGCGCGTGATGTCAAGCACGCGCCGGATGCGGCGCGCCGCTTCTTCCTGATAGCTGGGCTCGCGGGGATCGGGCATCCCGGGCGGCAGATACAACAATGCCTGCTCCTGGTAGCGAAAGTGCGATGGCACAACCAGTTCGCGCGCATCGCGCAGGCCGAGCCGCTTTCTCAAGTGTCCAAAGCCCTCCTGCACGGTCAGCGTCGCCGAAGTAAGAATGACGCTCGGATACTGCTCAAACAGTAGTTCAGAAAGCAACGCGGAGACATCGATGGGCGTCGCCTGCAGGTAAGTATTGCGGCCCTGCCGAACCGACCCACCGCGGCGCTCGATCCAAAAAACCGTGTTGACGCTTTCCGCCTCCAGCAGAAAGCGCAGATGTTCGCGAATGTCGGCCACGCGCTTCTTTAATCCGAGTGCCTCTTCCACGCCGCGTAGTCTTTCCAGCTCGCCTTCCATGCGGTGCAGGGCGTTCATCACCGCCAGGTAAACGTCGCCGTGCTCCTCCAGAAACTGCTCGCGCTGCTCGAAAGGCATACGCCCCTCGCCCTGGCCGCCCCCCCGCGGGAGCGCGGCAAAAAACATCCGCGAGCGCTCGCGCAGCATGTCTCCACAGCTCTTCAGCGCATTGGAATGAGCCTGCCTGGCGCGCAGCACCGTCTCCAGGTCACGCACCAGCTCTTCCATCCGTACATTGCTCAAGCTGATGCCGAAATAACTCGACGCAATATCTTCGAGCTCATGCGCCTCGTCGAAAATCACGGCTGCCGCTTCGGGCAGAACGCCGGCGTCTGGAGCCGCTCGCGCCTGCTGCTTGATGGCCAGGTCGGCAAAGAAAAGATGGTGGTTCACGATGATTACGTCGCTCTCGAGCGCCCGCCGGCGCATCTCGGTGATAAAACACCGCTCGTAATCAGGACAGGTCTGCCCCAGGCAGGCATCGCTGCGCGCATCCAGCTTTGACCAGACCGGACTCGACTCGGGCAGCGCATCGATCTCCACCCGGTCACCGGTTTGGGTGGTCTTCTCCCAGGTGGCGATCTGCTGGAACTGGTCAATCTCCTCCAGTCCATTCAGAATCGGCTGGTCGCGCAGGGCATACAGCTTATTGCGGCAAAGATAATTCGCCCGGCCTTTCATGTAGCAAACGCGTAACGGCCCCAGCAGCGACTCCAGAAAGGGAACGTCGCGAAAATAGAGCTGCTCCTGCAGGTTCTTGGTCCCGGTGGAGATGATGACCCGCTGGCCGGTGCGCAACGCCGGCAGCAGGTAGGCAAGCGTTTTGCCCGTCCCCGTGCCCGCTTCCACAATCAGATGTTTGCCTTCCTTAAGGCTGCGTTCGACGGCCCGAGCCATCTCCAACTGCCCGCTACGGAATTCGTAGGGCAACGCAGAACGCGACAGCATTCCCCCGGGAGAGAAGAAGTCGTGCAGCGAAGGCAGCGGCTGGGCGGAGATGGTAGCGGTCGACAAGGGCAAGATCCCAGGTAAAGACGGCAACTTTGGAGCTGCATGCCGCGGAAGCCTTTAGTTTATACGGTGGGCCGGTGGTTGTATGAAAGACTGAAAGCAGGTTAGAGAAAGCAGTCCCATGAAACCACTGAAGGGAACCAAAGGCCGCAAGCCCAAGCCGCATTCCAAGGGAGGCAAGCGAGCCGCGGTGGCAAAGACAGCACGGCGCGCCACGCCGGCTGTCCGCGGCGAGCATTCGCGCGCCGAAGTCAAGCGGGGCGCGGCCGCCAAAGCTGCCGCGCAAAAAGTAGAAAGCGAGCGCTTAGGCAAGATCCGCAAACGCCCGGTGCAACGCCAGGGACCCATGGGCCGGATCGACATCGATCTGCCCGATTCACCGGCGCTGGAGCAAGCGGCGGACGAGGCCGTACGGGCCACCATCCGCCGCGACGCGGCGGTAGACACCTCGACCTGGCCGGTGCTGGCGATTGTCGGGCGCCCCAATGTTGGCAAATCCACCCTCTTTAACCGGCTCACCAGCTCGCGCCGCTCGATTGTCGGCGATGAGCCGGGCATTACCCGCGACCGCATTTACGGCGAGATCGAGTGGTCGGGAAAGCATGCGCGCGTGGTCGATACGGGCGGCATCCTGCCCGACGACCCTGAGCTCATCCCATCGGAAATCTTCCGCCAGGCCCAGGTTGCTCTCGACGAGGCCGAATCCATCGTGATGGTGGTCGATGGGCGTACGCCCCTCGCCGCGCCCGACTATGACCTCGCGCGCATCCTGTTGCGTGGAGGCAAGCCGCTGCTGCTTGCGGTGAACAAGATCGACACCGAAAAGATGGAAGAACAGACCGCCGAGTACCTGCGGCTGGGCATTCGTGAGATGCTGCCCATCTCCGCCGAACACGGAGTGGGCATTGGGGATCTTCTCGATCACGTATTTGCCACACTTACGTTTCCTGAGACAGAAGAGAGCGCCCTCCCCGAGCCGATCGAAGCGGAACCCGAACTGGAAGAAGAGGGTGCGTCGCGGCATCGCACCCACGGCGAGTTTCAGCAGCACGAAACCTCGATCGCGATCATTGGCCGCCCCAACGTGGGCAAGAGCACGCTGCTCAACGTGCTCACCGGCTCTTCGCGCGCGATCGTCTCGCCCATCGCAGGCACCACGCGCGACGCCGTGGACGAGGTGATGGAGTACGACGGAGGCCTGCTGCGTTTCGTCGATACCGCCGGCATCCGCCGCAAGGGCAAGACCAGGATGATGGCCGAAAAGCTATCCGTGGTCATGGCGCGCCGCCATCTGGAGGCGGCCGACGTCGCGCTGCTGATCATTGACGCCACCGAAGGCGTTACCTCTTCCGACGCCACCATCGGCGGCTACGCGCATGAAAGCGGGCGGTCGGTGATCCTGGTGGTCAACAAGTGGGACCTGGTGACGACCGGCCGCACAGACGGCAAGCCTCCGGCCGACAAGGAGATTTTCGAAGAGCAGTTGCGTAAGGTCCTCAAGTACCTGGCTTATGCGCCGGTGGTGTTTATCTCCGCTTCGGAGGGGAAAAACATTCACACCGTACTCAAACTGGTGCAGGAGGTGGCGGCTGAACGGCGCAAGCGTGTCTCCACCGGGCAGATGAACCGCTTCCTCGAAAAGGTGGACTTCGAACGCGCCACCGTGCCCGCGGCCAACAAGATGCGGATCTATTACATGACCCAGGCGGCGGTGGCCCCACCGACCTTCATCCTGTTCACCAATCGCCAGGTGAAGCTGCACTTTGCGTTCCAGCGCTTTCTGGAAAATCAGATTCGCGCCGCCTTTGGTTTTCGCGGCTCGCCCATCTGGTTCAAGGTACGTGCCCGCGCCAAGTAGCCCACATTGGGCCGCGGGCAAGAAATCTGCACCTTTCTTGCTATTCCCCACCCCTTTTTTTCATGGGATCGTGATGAATTCCCGATCGCGTTTGGTTGTGGATGCATAAGGAGCAAGGGCTATGTGGAACTCTATTGGTTCGTGGTTTTGTATTGTTGGCTTGGTTATCGTGCCGTTTTCCATCGGCATCCTGTTTGAAGAGAAGCTGCAGCGGGCTAACCGCGAGCTCGGCTCGCGGCTGCTGCGCAGGTACTAAAGCATTTTCACTTCTACTCCGCACAGGCAAGTGTGGCGAAGTGCGTCTTTTCTTCCACCCCAGCAAGCTCGCTTGCCGGGGACCCCGGTTCTTGAGGAAAAGCCGCGTCGAGGGCGGTTGCCCTGTATACACCAGAAGTGAAAATGCTATAGCGTCTCCGCGTTGGGAATGGGTCTCTCCTGTGGACTGCGGTGCGGTCGTTCCTTTGTTTGGGTCCTTGTTGCATGAAGGCGCTCCGTTTTTATTCGGCTGCCCCCATTCCCGGGAAATGGCTAAAAAGTACGCACTAACGCACTAAGGGGGCCTCCTGGGCGATTCCGGATGCACCCACGAGAGGGTTGGTGTCTTCTTTAATCTCTTCTATCGGTCTCTGGGGCGGCGACACGGTACCTTGGTCTGGATACACGACTGGGTTTCACCTTGAGGTATTTTCTTCAAGCGTTAGCTATGTTCACTTATATAGATCCAATTTCGGGATGAATGGTACAACTTTATTGCAATAAACATGCCACGCCGGGGATGAGCAGCGACTTATGCGTTGCGATGGGGTGGTGCTGCTGCCACCTGCACCCTGGCCCTCGACTCAGCAGTGTTTACAGGAGTTCGGACGGATCGGCAAACCTCTTCTCTGCGGGGGTTACTTCGTCCCGCATCATCGATAGCACCGTCGATCAACTCTCCCAGTAGGAGTTCCGGTGATGCGTGACAGACGAAATAAGCCCCTAATAGCTCGCGGAATTACTTCGTCTGTCCGTTTGACTCCCTCCGTTTAACTCCAGTGATCAATGACCTGAAAGGATATAAATCCTATGTCCTCGCTGTAGCCTTGGCAATAACCGCGTGATCATAGGGTGTGCCGCTTTATGGAACCGGAACTGGAACGGCGGATGAGCTGCCGCGCGTGAACAACCACCGTCCGTCGATCTTTCTGGCTTCACCGAGGAGGTCTATGTGGCTCACCGCTGCCCAGAACGGCAAGCCGGTAGCCGGATTCAACGCCACGTTGAAGTAATGGCATTCGAAATACACCGATGATGTCCATTGGCCCTCATCGCGCTTTACAGGGGCAAACTTCGTTTTGTAAGCCGGGGATAGAGGCACAAATTTATTTAACGGCTGGAACGAACCGCTAACATACTTGAAGAACGTGCAGAGCGTGCCCTGTTGCCCGTCGGCAGAGGTGTCGCCCGAGGGCCGAGGGCAAGTTTCGGGATCATCCGGATCGCCCCGACCGATGTAATTTCCTGCCGTGGCGGCACTGCTGACGATGGTGAGTTCGCCGTCTTCCACCCAAATCGCGAGCATGTCGCGGATTCGCTGTGTTATCACTGCCGGCATATCCCCCTTCACTGGATCGTGCACGCTGGCTGCCGCGTGAAAGGTTGCGTGAAGCTGTTCCAGTTCAGCCACCTGGGCTTGCTGATCCAGCCGATCCTCATCGTCTCGCCCGGAGTTAAAGCCATTGGCGATGGCTCCCTGATACGCGCCCGCGCCCACTCCCGGTGCGTCAGACGCGATGATCGGCTGAGCGTTCCCGGAAAGGCCCACACCCAGTGTGCATAGAGCCGCGCCCAGAGCGAGCGCTCCTCCACGGACGACCGGCGAACTGAACTTCGAAATAATCTGGTTTCTCATCTTCGTATCTCCTCTGACCCTTTGCCGGCCGGGTCCGCCGCATGCCTTGCATTAGAATTTGCGCTTTCCTGGGGACCGCGCTTAATCCGAAGATTTCTGCAATCGAAATCAAGCTTGTGCTTCCGGATCTAAGGAAAGCTAGCAAGGACTTCTGTGAAAGGGTCATGAGTTCGTTCTGAGGGCCTCCTCATCTGATCTGAGCGTGTAAACTGCTATGCAATGAGGGGAAGATGGACGCCGTTAGTAATGGACGGCTCAAATTCGGCGAATTCGAGCTCGATTCCGAGTCTGGAGAACTCTTTCGCGATGGCCAGCCGGTAAAGATTCAGGCCCAACCATTGCGCGTTCTGCGCATTTTGGTGGAGCGTCACGGCGAGATTGTGTCTCGGGAGCAACTCCGCGATCGCATCTGGGGCGATGCGACCTTTGTCGAATTCGACCAGGGACTCAACTATGCGATCCGGCAAATTCGGCTGGCCTTGCGCGACGAGGTTTCGAAACCCCACTATATCGAGACGCTGCCCAAACAAGGCTATCGGTTCGTTGCAGGCATAGTCGACGCCGAGCCAAAAACTCCTGCTGAACCAGGTCCAGCGGACCCGCTCGTCTCCTCGCTGAACGGAAGCCAACTGAAGCCTGAGCCAGCGCCATCATCGGCTCGACCATACCGGCTGATTTGGCTTGCGCCGGCCGGCTGTGTTGCGGTCGTCCTGCTGGTTTTGGGCTGGTTCGTCACCCGTCGCGACCTCGCAACCCAATCCATCCGTTCCCTCGCTGTCATCCCGCTTGACAATCTCTCCGGCGACTCCAACCAGGAATACTTCGCCGACGGTATGACCGATGAGCTCACCACGATGCTCGCCAAGAACTCGACGCTTCGTATCACCTCTCGCACCTCCGCCATGCAATTTAAGGGAGTCCACAAGCCCCTGCAGGAAATTGCCCGTGCACTCAACGTCGACGGGATCCTCGAGGGCTCCATCTCACGGTCTGGCAATCAGGTCCACATGACCCTTCAACTCATCCGCGCCCGCACGGATGCCCATATTTGGGCCGAAAGCTACGACAGCGATCTCAACGATGTGGCTGCACTTCCACGCGATGCCACACGCGACGTCGCCGCTCGGCTGCAAAGGTCCCTTGCTTCAACTACGCCGGCCCGTTATGTCAACCCGGATGCACACGACGCCTACCTGCGCGGACGCTTTCTCTGGTTCAGAGGACAGAATGAGGAAGCCGGCAACGAATTCAGGAAGGCTGTCGACCTGCAGCCGGACTACGCCCTCGGTTGGGCAGGGTTATCGAGCTACTACATAGTAGGCATTGGCGACGGCAGAATGAATCCTCTTCAAAACACGCCACTAGCAGAAGCCGCCGCCCAGAAAGCCGTCGACCTCGACGATCAACTCGCCGAGGGACACTTGAATATGGGAGAGTACATTTTTGCATTTCAATGGGACTTTGCCCGCGGCCTCCAGGAAGTATCGCGTGCGATTGAACTCGACCCAAAACTCACACAAGCCATCCACATGCGCGCGAGGTTTCTCAGCGTACTGGGTCGCCACCAGGAGGCCATTCAGACGCAGAAAACTGCGAGCGAAATCGATCCCTTCGAGAGACCGTGGGCCATGGTCACCATCCTGGATGAGGCGCGCCAGTATGATGCCGCCCTTGCAGAAAGCCGCGAGAAGCTGGAAGGAGATCCCGGGATAGACATGTATTACGTCATCGCTCTGGCATATCGAGGCAAAGACATGCCCAGGGAATGGGCGCAGGCGTATGAGAAGCAGTTGCAAGTTAAAGGCGACCCGGCTTCTGCCGCCGCTGTTCAACGCGCCTTCCAGCACGGGGGACGAACGGCAGTTATTCATTGGCAGCTGGATCAACTTCAAGGCAAGTCCAAAACCAGCTATGTCTCCCCCGTTGAATTGGCCCTGCTTTACGCTCAGCTCGGCAATCGAGAAAAAGCACTGTCATTTCTTGAACAAGGCTTCCGTGAACACTCGCCGCTTTTGCCCTGGATTCAATTGGATCCGGCTTACGACTTCCTTCATGCCGATGAGCGCTATCGCTCGATCATCAAACGGGTTGGACTCCCTCCATCCTATTAAACCTGGAACCCCCAGCTAACCGCCCGCCGCGAATCCACACGCATCTCGCAAGCGAAATCATTGTCGTCCGCGGATGCAAGATCAATTTTCGATCCCACATCCGCGAGCGCAATCAAGTGCGTCAGAACGGCTTCGTCAGGAAAGGCAGGAACAAAATGTTCGAGCCGTTGATAGCCGCGCATCCTCCCGCCTGCGGTCCCCTCGAACATCCCCACCAGTTCAACGTGGCATCGACCGAGCCGCCGTCGATGTTGTCAACACCGATCGATGGATTGATGAAATCGTTGAGGTGAGCTTCCACCACGGAGTTGGTCTTCACCGCGATCCCAATCGTCTCCTGCTGGATCGTGTTGCCCGCAATCACCGTTCCCGTGATCACCGCCAGCGGATGCCCCGATCCATCATCCCCGCCCGATACATTGATCCCCGTTGGCCCCGAGGTCGCCGTATCGTCAGTATCTGCGAGATTACCCGAGATATTGTTTCCAGCGATCATATTGTCTGGCAGCGAAGCTCCCGGCGAGTGTGCATGCATCGCCACACCCGGCAGGCCGTTATCCGTAATGGTATTGTTCACAACAACATTTCCGTACGTCTTGTTGAACGGAGCAGGAGCAAACAGCCCCACGCCGGCGCCAGCTCCAGGCGTCTGCCGCCCGTTGTGGTCTGACACATTGCCGTTGATCGTATTGTGAAAGACCCCCGCCGCGGTCGGCGGACCTGGAGGTCCAAAGAGCGTATGCGACGCCAGCGTGATTCCGCAATCGAACGGATTGTTCTGGACGGTGTTCCCCATGATCAGGTTGTCATGTGTAGCCCCCGTGTCATCACTCAACAGAATTCCACCGGAGTTATTCTCAACCAGATTATTTGCAATGATTGAATGGTCAACCCCACTTAGATGAATTCCTTCGCCGCAATCGAAACCCTCATTCGTCTCAAAGGATGGAATGTCCGGGCATTCCGCGGTATTGATATTTAAATTGATATTGTTCTTCACAACGTGATTGTCGGAGATCGTGACGCCCGAAGCGTTGGTAATGAGAATGCCCTCGAAGTTCGCATTCTGCACCTTGAAGCCCGACACAGAAACTCCCCTCAGACCGGCATTATCCATCCCATCTACGTAGATCCCGTTCTTCAGCCCGGTCGCGTCGATGATGGTATTGTTCCGGTTTGCGCCCACAAGCGAGATCGTTTTGCCGACTACGACGTCCTCGTTGTACGTGCCTTGCGAAACTTGAATTACATCGCCGGCCGAGGCCGCAGCGACAGCGGCGCCAATAGACGAATACGGACATCCGGGACTCGGTTTTTTTGCAACACAGAGAGTCGCACCCACGGCAACTTCAGAAAGGCCATAAAGCGCTACATTGAGACAAACCACGAGCATAGCATTTCGATAGGTCATCTTTTCTCCTGGACCGGAGGGCCCACTTCTTTTTCCGGAGTTTTGATTCTACTCCCGACTTTCTTCTTAGTTAAGATATTTTCCCTTGTGCAGACTCTTAACAAAACGCGGACTCCGGACATCGCGGCCGAAGCAGGAAAACTCTTCCCAAGTGACGGGGATGAAGCCGAATGCCTGGAAAGCAGGGCCGCCGGGGCGCCGACGGCGACCCCGGCAGCCAGTAGAAAAAGCACCTCCCGCATCACCAGCCAGCGTACGTGCTGAGAAGATGCCTGGCTGGAAAACTACCTCGTCAGCGGGCTGTCCCCCGTTACCCCTCAACCCGATGCGTAGCAGCGTGCTCTTGCTCCCGGTCAGAACGGCTCTCGATGGAAGCTCCAAGACGCAGCAAGGCCGCCCTCGGAGGGACGGCCTAAGGCTGATCTGCCTTCCTACTGTTGCTCGCGAAGTTCCTGTTCGACTCGCTCCATCGTCGACCGGTCGGCCACCACAAGCGCATGGTGTGCAGCATATGACACGGCTTTATGGGCGGAACGAAGCTGAGCTGCGGTAAGGTCAGCCACACTCAGCGCATTAGCCGATGCACTTCTGACGTAAAGAGGGCATCGGCGAACCCGACCTTTGCATTCTCATCGTCCTCGATTTCAGCTGCTCTCTGGATCGCTGGCATGAACTCGTGACCTTCCAGTTATGCGATTGATCTGGCAGCATAGGCGCGAACCAAAGGGTCTTCGTCCTTAAGTCTCCCGGCGATAAGGGGGAGCGCAGACCGATCTCCGATTTGAGCAAGACTTTCAACTGCTTCGATTCTGACTATGAGAGTGGGGCCTTCCAGAAGCGGGTAAAGCCATGATGCTCTGACAGCTTCCCCTTCGTGAAGAACACCAAGACATTCGACTGCGGCTTGGCGAACGATGCCGCTCTTGTCTGTGAGAAGACCAAGCACAGACGCATCCACCGCACGCAGTTTCTTCTCCCGCACTAAATCCAACGCCGCCGAGCGCACTCTGGGACTTCGATCAGATAGATACCTACTGATCGACCTCTGAAGGCGAGCAGCGTCTCCGTCGGCGAGGGACATCACTGCCCTTGTCCTGCTAACCACGCCTCCATCAACTTCTGGCTTCTCAAGCATTTCATGCCGCATTTAAATCCCCTTCTTAGTTGCCGAACACAGCTCATTTACCTCGTCGACGTGTGTTGGTTCTCACTTCATTGTTGCGGGTCCTTCTTCGGTTGCGGCAGGTTATCTCGCTGAGTCGTTGTCACAGATGAGTTATCTCCGGACGTAGTCTGAACAACAGTCGGTGTTAAAACCCCGGGGTTGCGTGAGCTCCGAACGAAATGCAGATGGGGTCAGGTCCGTCTGTCACCGGATGTGTTGTATCTCTTTCTTTGCCGGTGAACTTGCAGACCGGGTGCACAAAAAGCGGAGTGTAACCGTACCTCAAGTCTGTCTGCATCGTAACGACATCCCTCACTCTTGGGAGGCGAACAGCTGCATATGCGTGATATGACCATCATTGGAGAAATCGATCCAAAGGGTTGTCTCGTCTTTCCATTGAATGGTGACGGAGTGTGGATCAGTCTGAAAGCGACTTCCGTACAACTTCTTTACCTTCGGAAGACCATCTCCAATCGACAAACCGCTTCCGGTGATGCCCAATTTCGCGCCGCCGTGTTGGCCCCAGATGTCGACAACGATAGGAGGGCTCTCAACAAGCGTCATGGCTTTCTTGTCTGTATAAAATTCCGTGCCCATGCGCAACCTGATTCCATCACGGTTCCACTCATATTTTCGTTCGCCACTCAAGTCTGATGATGTAGTTTCCCGGAACTTTTCCGGTGGCCCCAATCGCATCATGACAGAGGCAACAGTGTCATCATAGACACTGATCTCACCCAAGAGGCGTTCTGCCTTTCCAATTGCAATATCCGATGGCGGGAAATGGTCCGCGAAAATTGCGGGCTGCAAGCAGAGGCAGAGTATGGCGCAAAATGCTCTCCTCAACCAAAGTCGATTCCACATTGTTAATTACCTCCTCGACCATCACTGCGTATTGCACTGTTGTTTGCCATTAGAGTCCGTCACGCAGTTCGTAACCTTAGTTGTCACGCTGCTATTGTCTACATGCCTGTTAAATATGACTTCTAGCGAAGTCAAAGGGTCAGTCTTCACTGTGTTCGTGATCTGTTGGATTGCGGCATCGCAGGTTCGAATACAACCCAGAGTCGCGTGGGCTGGTCCTTTGCGACCGCGCCTATCAGGTTTGTTTCTTCGCCCCGCATGCACGCCGACTCCTCTGTGGATCTGTCCATCTGGCCCTTTAAACGCCTGTATCCTGAATATCCCTCCTCGACCGAATTCCCCATCTTCAGAATCTTGTAAGTTGGAGTCACTAAGATCGACCGCATCTCCGTGCGTATAGGGCGAATTCTGGTCGAGCACTGGATATGTGCCGTCTGGTAGTTTCCCCAGACTCGCACCGCTGTCGACGTTATTGTTCGCGGGATAGACTCCCAAACGTTCTCCTGTTCCGCTATACACCGTCAGCGTGTTTGCTGAACCATCGTAGACGACGTAGGAATGGCCGTCCGCATCCTTCCGGTATAGTGGATTGTTGCCAACATAGCTGTAGAGATTGAGGCTTTGAGGACCCTCAAGGTCTGCATATGGTATGGGGTCTGGATCGTCCCCAGCGTTGTTAAAGTCCGGCGACATAAACCGGCCCATGCTGCTTGCGTAGTACCTGGCCCCGAAGTAATCATTTCCTGATTCTGCGTCCCGTTCTTTGCCAGTGAAGTGAAGGCCATTGGCATCGTCAGCGGTGGCGGGAGCGCCAGTGACATTCCCGCAGTTGAGTGCGTCGCCGAAGGGCAGGCTCTGGCAGTTCTCTTCGGCAGTGCCGTCAGCAGCGGTCTGTACTCGCCGTGTGCCGCGGGTCGGTCAGATGGAAGTGCAGCGCCGGAGAACCCGTGGAAGGGATGTCGTAAGTCGCCAGTTGCTGTCCGCCGCCGTAAACGTTGGTCCGCTCCCACTTTCCGTTGGCGGTGTAGTTGGAGAGCTGCTCGTCCCCTTGGCCGAGAACATACCCCTCGATCAGCTGAAAACCATTCGTGGCCGGATGTGCGAAGGGACGGCCCGGCGGGATTTACCGCTTCCACAGTATGTCAGTCGCCGACGAACTTCAAGTACAGATGAGTACCACTTTGACAGCGGCTAGCTAGCTCCTGGATTGCACCCAGGAGCACAGCGTCATCGGAAACAGCGCTCTTTTGAAGTTCACCCCATTCAGTTAAAAACTGCTTCATTTGGAGGCCATTGAAAGTCGTGTCTCCGTACCAGTCGATCCCAGACAACAGCGAGCCATCATTGCGGGGAAGCAACTTGTGGAGCACGTTCTTGTCGTCCGCCACACCTTCGACGACTACACCGGATTCCTTTTGTAGGGCGATATACAGACCCACTTTGCGCTCCTTAGGGGCGACCAGGGAACGCTGTTACTAAGTCCCCTGATGGTTTTGTTATTACGGTATAGACGGATGTTGGGGCATTTGTTGCGCGATCAGTTCCGATCGTACGCCCAGCATCCACGACTCGCTCAAGATTGCCGCCGGCCTGAGCCGTTGGTTTCACGGAGCCTGCTTTTTGAATCAGAGCTTTGACCTCTCCTTTGCTGCCATTAAATAGGCTCTTACCTGCGGTCCTGGCTCCGTTAGCAACATGCCTTTCCATCACATGTTGAAGCCCGTCTTCCGTGATATTTATCGTCTCGGAGCTGGTCTCTGTCATGAGGCCCACAGTTTCCCCAGCGCCTCTCAGCGCTAGAAGACCTTCCGCGCCCATTCCAGCTATTTTGCCGATACCGTATCCAACAATCAGCCCCAACCCATCGTCACCGGGAATTGCCCTACCATCGTCCATCTTAGGTGGCGGATCGTTCTGGCAATGGAACGTAAGGGCTCCATCTGGGCCTACGCCTCCACCGTCGCACTTGTGACCATCGGGGTCGTTGTTTGTAAGAGGATTGTTGAGTACATATCCGTAGAGGTTCAAGCTCTGAGGGTTTTGCAACTCTGCATAAGGAACCGGATCAGGTGTTTCCGTCCAGTCCGGGGAGAGGAATGCTGCCCATGTTGCTACCGTAGTACCTGGCCCCGAAGTAGTCGTTCCCTGATTCGGTGTCCCGTTCTTTGCCGGTGAAGTGGACGCCAGTCTGTGTTCCGGTGGCGTCTTGCCCCTGGTCGTCGTTAGGGGCGTTGGGGTCAGCAAAGCAGTTCAGCTGATCACCGAAGGGCAGGCTTTGGCAGTCAAGCTCCGGCCTCCCCGGCAGCGTTGGTCTGCACGCGGCGGGTGCCGAGAGGGTCAGTGAGCTGGAAGTGCAGCGCAACGATCGGCGAGCTGCCGGTCGTAGGATTAGGCGTGGAGTCATAGGTGGCGATCAGCTTGCCTCCGCCATATACATTCGTGCTCTGCCACGCGCTGGTTCCTGCTGCACCGCCCGTCCATGCCAAGGTCGTAAGCCGCTCGCCGCCCTGGCCCAGAACGTAGCTCTCGGTCAGCGTGAAGCCGTTCGAGGCGGGGTTGCATGAGGGGGCAGAGCCGTACGGGGCAGAGTTCACCGTCCCCTTGGCCACGCGCCGCCCCTCCGCGTCGTAGACATAGCCGAAGGCAACAACGCCTCCCGAATACGGCCATGTCTCGGTTGCGCACAACCGGCCCTCGCCGTCATAGGCATAGTAATTTATGCCGTCGGAGGTTACGTCGCCAGACGCATCATAAGCAAACCCCGAGGGGGCCGAATTAAGGAACCACGTTATCTGGTTGGCGGCGCTGTAACGCGCGGTCGCCGGGTCGCTGCCCGGATTGCAGGCCGTGGTCTGGAAATCCGACTGGGTGCGGTTGCCGAAAGAGTCGTAATTCATACAAAGCTGCTGGCTTTGCCCGGAGTAGGCGCCCGTAGCCGGAACAGCAGACGTCAGCCGATTCTGGTGGTCGTACCCGAAGCTCCACTGCCCCATCACCGAATCTGAGGATTGGGTGGTGTTGCCAACCTCATCAAACCCTGAATTCGACGAGCTACAGCTCGGGTTGTTTGGGCCAGGCACGCAATAACTGTACACCGTGGCCGCAGTGAGGGCCGGCGGATCCACAGTCAGGCCAAGAACGACATCGGCCGCGACCGCGTGGCTGTCGGTCGCCTTCACATTGAGGGTCAACGGCCCAGAACCCGAAGTGGCAACATTAAGCTCGCTTAAGGTTCACCGCTCGTGAGACTCCGAACGAAATGCAGATGGGGTCAGGTCCGTCTGTCACCGATGTGCCCTGTGGCATTTGCGGTAAGGAGATGAACGCGGAAGCGTCGCCTGCAGCCTTTTACGCAGGTAGTTCAGGCAACGGGGAAACAGACGAAACGGACCCGTTGTTCGCCGTGAGCGAACATTCAGATCGTGAGGTGCCTCTCGTCCTTCCCTAGTCCTCCGGAAGAAGCAGCAGGCTCTTCTTGATCCATCATGACAAATCATGATAGAAAAGAGATGACCAGAGGATATCCCCGTGCGGCCCACCCGTGAAAAATTCGCAACCCAGGTCAATTCCAAAATCCTCTCCGCTGTGCGTAGGCTTGCCGAGAAGGAAGGCCGCCAACTGCAAGTGCTCGTGGAAGAAGCACTCGCGGACCTAATCGAGAAGCGTAAAGCTCCCAGGCCCCGCGCCCATGTCATGGACGCTTATCTCGCCGAGCCACGACAGATACGCATCGCTCTACAAAAAGCTCGCTGAATGACGGACTACCTTACCGTGGCCGAAGTTCTGGCCATGCATCTCGACCAGATCGAGCGTTATGGTGGCAGTCACGGCGTCCGCGACCCTGGTCTGCTCGAGTCCGCGCTCTTCCGGCCACAGACCGGCTACTATGCCGATCTCATCGAGGAAGCCGCGGCCCTTTGGGAGAGCCTGTCCCAAAACCACCCGTTCCTCGACGGCAATAAACGCACCGCCTTTGCCGCCATCTATACGTTTCTCGCGATCAACGGCGCACAGCTCACGGCCACCGCTCAGGAGGCGCAGAATTTCGTGCTTGCGCTCTACGAAAGAAGCCAATTCACCTTCGACAAACTCGTGCCTTGGCTGCGTAAATACGTCGTCTTCGACAAGTAGATCGGCAACAGTCCGGTGGGGTAAATTCCGGTCGTCCCCGAAAAGCCCCCGCGCGCTGATTTTCAGTAAGCCAGTGGATCCCGCGCGGCCCGTGTAGGCAGTCGACACGCCCTTCCCGTCGACCCACAGACGCACAGGTTCCGGGCAGGGAGTCGGCCGGATGACCCCGTGGAATTGGCGGCCACCGCCCGACGGGTCGCTATCATAGTCCAGGACTGTGACAACTCCCGGAGGGTGAACGGACCATGGCCAGGGCAACGTTAGAATCCGCGCCCATTTGACCGTAGCGAACACGGAAGGGCTTGCCTTTCGCCTGCGCATGGAGTGCGCACTTGGTAGCGTGCGCCGGGTCGGCCCCGATGGCTACCTGTCCGCAATCGATCCCGTTCGGACCAGCAACCAGCCGGCTGTGACGCTCAAGGAAGTCCGTGGGCGATCCGGATGCGTTTTTGGGCTGAGGAGGATCGTCGGCTTCGGTCAGGAAAAAAGGGTGGGGCCGCGGAGCCGGGTCGGGCCCAGTCGGCCCTGCGCGCCGGCAACTGACCACGGCGGAAAGAAAGAGGAGAGACACGGGCCCGATAGCTTTGCGCATATAGATCGCTCTTGGAGGCATGTGATGACACGATACCGAATCCTCCAGTTCAACCCACACCCTTTTTCGCTGTTTTGAGTTCGGAAAAATCGCGCAGTTTCAGGCTGTCCCTCATTTCCTAGGTCCGAACTCGCAACCTTGAGATGGCAAACCGAGAGCGATGCCAAGGCCCAGATTGCCTTGCGGGATCGTTGTGGGAATGCCCAGGCTTTCGCCGAAGTTGCCATCCCAGCCCGCGGTGTTCGTGGGCCGCGGCTTCAGCGTGCCGTGAAAACTGGAACCACCGAACAAGCCCTCGATATCTTTAAATAACCCCTCCCCGCAACCTATGTCCGCTGGAAAGTCCCAAAGCAAAGAAAGGGCACTGTTGACGCACGCACCACCCCCGCCAAATAACCCCTGGCTGATCATTTAGATTAATTTACGCAGTTCAGGCTGTCCCTCCCCGTTACCCCAGGAGAACCGCCTAGTGGAACCTGACAATCACCCCTGTGGCATGCCCACGAAGCAGTACACAGTGACCACGTTTGGTACAGCGCCTGATTCGGATTGACGAGGCTCAGCCGGATGACGCCAGATTCAACTAGCCAAGGCCGCAGAAGACCACGCAGCGGGCGATTTCGTATTACGAGAACGAGGCCGGGTTTCCACCCGCCCCCGCAGTGATCAGCTCTGGCAGGCGCCCTGCACGTCACTGCGGGTGAACTGCTCGGTATCAGCCGCCTCCGCGCGAGGCATCGAAGCTTGAACAATTAACGTGCGATCCAGAGAGTATGCGTCTGTGGAAGCGATTTCAGCGCATTACGCTGCTGCCGGAACGCGATCAGCGAGCCGTTATAAGGCTGATCAACTCCCTGACAGGCGCGACCGGGGCCGATGCCCACGACTGAAGCCGTTGCCTCTCTCATGTGTTTTTGGACACATGAGAAGAAGACATTCTTCTCATAACTGACAACCACCCGCAGCGAGGATGGCAGTCAAGAAGGCGCGCGCTTTTTGCGCGTTCATCGCAGCGAAGCGGAGACCCTTGAGCGGCTGCCGCAGCGAAGGGTACGCGCCTCAGCCCCGCCCCCGGCGCTTTCGACCGCATAGAACAGCACTCTTCGGCGCCCAGCTATTGAGAGCGGCTTTGGGATGCGTCGTCCCAGCTCAGCGCTGGATTATGCTGCTTTTCCTTGCCCTCGACAGCCCGTTCTGGCATGTGACGCGCATCGGGCCCCACTACGGTACCTGCGGCGTCAGGATAACTCGCTCCAACCAAAACAGATACAGACAGCAAAACCCCTCATGGCGCTCCTCTCTATGTGTTCCACTACTGCATTCTTCCCAATAGACGCCTGATCAACGGCGCACTACCTGGCACCCCAGCACCAATCGCCTGAGGAGAATAAGAGCACGATAAAGGCACGACTCTCCGCTCCCGCGAGCGACCCGACACTGGGATTCGGTTTTACTCGCTGTTGTTCGTCTTTTTGTCGCGCCGATTCGCGCTTAGTCGTGAGGAACTTCGGGTATCTCGTTTCACAGACCGCACTCCCGCAACCTCCACCTCTCCACACATTCCGCTACAAGGAACCGTTCATATTCTTTCCGAAGTAGAGGGGCAGAATCCCATGCGAGAGCCGCGGCTTAAACTCCGCTGACGGGGCGCGGGTTTCGAGTAGGCTGGCATGCTTCCCGGCGACATGGCAACCTCATAACGACCGCAGGCTCTTGTTGCGACGGCTTGCGCGCTCGGCAATAGATTCGCCACCGCGTCACGGTGCCGATCTCTGAGCAGGGAAAAGGGAGTACCCACCTGCTGTTGGATTGATGTAAGCTCGGATGTCATGACTAGACCACCTCGTGAAGGTCTGATTGTCCTCCGTCGAAGACGGTAAGAGCCTTTGCCCTTAGCTTTTCTCCTTGAGATGTTTCAATATCTACGAGTTTGTCTACACGCGCTTTGCGGCTGCTCCAGTCTGCTTGTTTCATTTACCGCCTCACGTGAAGATTGCCGCCCTTGAACTGATCCACGAGGTTGATGTTTCCCTTCGTTTCGGTGCTCGTAAAGCGGGCAACTTTGGTTCCATCCGCACTGATCTCTCCAACCACCTTTCCGGTCAGTCGATCTGTAATCGGACGCGCCCCCTCTCCCACCCACTTTTTCGGCTGCCTCCTGGCTACCGTCGTTGTTGAACTTTTGCCCCCTGGCTTTCCGATTGCCCCTGCACGGCGCAATTCACCCGCTAAATCCTCTTGAGAATCGATTGGCCAGCTTCGGTGCCGATCGCTCCGGCGCTACCCCTCCAGCTAAGCGTGCCGCGCAATCGCCGTGAAAGCCTTAAGCGGCTCAACCGGTTGCCGATCTGGTCGAACATGCGCGGAATTTGCTGCCCCATCGACACCTGGATTATTCGCGGTATAAATAGCCGTTCCCGCTGTCCCGATATCGCCGCCCGTGATGTCGCCTGATCCGTTCTGCCGAAGTCAGAGGATCTGGTAAGGGTCAAGCGCCATTTCGCATTAACCACGTTGTATCGACCATTCGAGATCGTTTGGCCCGCACTTGTGATCTGCGAGACCGCGCAGTTGCAATCGTGGCCATCCGGGTCGGTACGCGCTCAGCGGATTGTTCTTAACGTAGCTGTAAAGATTCCAGCTCTGCGGGTTCTCTGACCTCGCATAAGGAACGGGCTCTGGTCGTCCCGATTCGTTGAAATCCGGGCTCAGGAACCGGCCCATGCTGCTGGCGTAGTACCTGGCCCCGAAGTAGTCGAGACCCTGATTCTGTGTCTCTTTCTTTGCCGGTGAAGTGGACGCCAGTCTGTGTTCCGGTGGCGTCTTGCCCCTGGTCGTCGTTAGGGGCGTTGGGGTCAGCAAAGCAGTTCAGCTGATCACCGAAGGGGAGACTTTGGCAGTCAAGCTCGGCCTCCCCGGCAGCGTTGGTCTGCACGCGGCGGGTGCCGAGAGGGTCAGTGAGCTGGAAGTGCAGCGCAACGATCGGCGAGCTGCCGGTCGTAGGATTAGGCGTGGAGTCATAGGTGGCGATCAGCTTGCCTCCGCCATATACATTCGTGCTCTGCCACGCGCTGGTTCCTGTTGCACCGCCCGTCCATGCCAAGGTCGTAAGCCGCTCGCCGCCCTGGCCCAGAACGTAGCTCTCGGTCAGCGTGAAGCCGTTCGAGGCGGGGTTGCATGAGGGGGCAGAGCCGTACGGGGCAGAGTTCACCGTCCCCTTGGCCACGCGCCGCCCCTCCGCGTCGTAGACATAGCCGAAGGCAACAACGCCTCCCGAATACGGCCATGTCTCGGTTGCGCACAACCGGCCCTCGCCGTCATAGGCATAGTAATTTATGCCGTCGGAGGTTACGTCGCCAGACGCATCATAAGCAAATCCCGAGGGGGCCGAATTAAGGAACCACGTTATCTGGTTGGCGGCGCTGTAACGCGCGGTCGCCGGGTCGCTGCCCGGATTGCAGGCCGTCGTCTGGAAATCCGACTGGGTGCGGTTGCCGAAAGAGTCGTAATTCATACAAAGCTGCTGGCTTTGCCCGGAGTAGGCACCCGTAGCCGGAACAGCAGACGTCAGCCGATTCTGGTGGTCGTACCCGAAGCTCCACTGCCCCATCACCGAATCTGAGGATTGGGTGGTGTTGCCAACCTCATCAAACCCTGAATTCGACGAGCTACAGCTCGGGTTGTTTGGGCCAGGCACGCAATAACTGTACACCGTGGCCGCAGTGAGGGCCGGCGGATCCACAGTCAGGCCAAGAACGACATCGGCCGCGACCGCGTGGCTGTCGGTCGCCTTCACATTGAGGGTCAACGGCCCAGAACCCGAAGTGGCAACATTAAGCTCGCTTAAGGTTCACCGCTCGTGAGACTCCGAACGAAATGCAGATGGGGTCAGGTCCGTCTGTCACCGATGTGCCGTCAACCTGGCCCTCGGCAAGCGCCTCGCCCACTTCCGCGCCCTGCGCGGACTGAGCCAGCGCGAACTCGCCGAGCGCGTCAACGTCGTCCAGGTCGTCGTCTCCGATTACGAGGTCGGCAAGCTCCGCATCACCGCAGAGATGGCCCTGCGGTTCGCCGCCGCCCTCGATGTGCCGGTTCAGGAGCTTCTACAGACCGACACGCCGCCGGAGATCGTCCAGCAGCGCAAGCCCAGCCGCAAGGTCCTGGAGAGGCTGGAGCGGATCCAGAGCCTCCCACGCCGCAAGCAGGATGCCATCCTGACCACCATCGACCACTTCCTCAGAAGCGCCACCGGGTAGACCTCGAACGCGACTCGAACCCACATGGACAAGGCCGGACAACGTCCGGCCCCGTTCGATCTCTGCTCGATCTCCGTTCGGTTTGCCCTGGTCGCGGCCTCTGCTAAGCCGTCAGGCTTAGGGATGGTGTCTCCCTCACCGCGCCGCCGCTGGCCCCGCCGATGCCGCCCGATGGCTTCGCAGTCGCACTCCGGTTCTCTTGAGAACGGAGGAGCAGACATGCTCCTCATGACCAGCCAACACCCGCAGCGGAGGCGTCGGTCAGGGCCGCGCGTCCTTCAGCGCGCCGCGCCAGCGGTCGGAGCGTAGCGCAGAGCCTTGACGGACGACGGAGCGGAGGGTATTCCGGCCACCGACGCCGATGGCCTGTGTTTTCAACAAGTTCACGCGCAGCAACCGCCACGTTTACCGCCGAACACCGAGAACACGCCGATTCTCCGCCTAACTGCTCATTCCATTCACGTTCACCCACAGCAACCTGTAAACACCAGCCTTTTCGCGGCTTTTGGCTGTAGGCCGCTCATTCCATTGATGCGTTCCCGCAGGGGAACCTCAGGTTCCTCTACAGCTCCCATTCGGGGGTGACGTGTCACCCTTCTCCCGATGCGAAGCAGCGTGCTCTTTGCTCCGGTCGGCACAGAGGCCAGCGGAAGCCCACAGACGCAGCAAGGCCGCCCCCAGAGGGACGGCCTGCGGATTGCTCTAGAAGCCACAAGAAGATTTCCTAGACTGCGATCTTATGACGAAGAACCCCCTCCTCGTACTCCCAGCGGCCACTCGCTGCGCCTTCCTCTAGGAGCGCATCTATCGGTGCCATCGCCGTGCTGCCCGGTATCTCCAGCGCGAACAGTTTGGGAAGCATACGATTGTTCCGACTCGCAACCCAACGCTCGGAAGCTGTCTCTCGCGGATTGCACATCGGATTCATCAGCGACATAGAGCCTAAAAACACTGTTGCCGGAAGGACGCACAAGCCGTACAAACTGTAGCCGCCCTTCTTGCGGTTCAGCCATCACAACATCCTCACTGCTGATGCCTTTCACATAGAGCGGTATGTTATCGATTCGATACAGCCCACTCTCCTCCAACGCAACAGCCCAGAGCGTCTCATATCGATCAGGCGGATATCCGTCGTCGTCCTGCTGCAACTCAAAAGCGATTTTTACGAAGTTCTCGTCTGCCATGGCTTACCCCGTCTTCTCCCCATCACTGCTGTCCGGGGAACTTATCGCCTTTCTGTTGGTTACAGTCGCGGCACAGATGTTGTATGTTGTCCGAGCCGTTTGTGCCGCCTTTCGACTTCGGTATGATGTGGTCTCCTTCGCCCTGAGTTCCAGGAGGCGTTACACCTTTTGTGACTTCTGACCCGGAGTTGTTTCGACTCCGCAGTTTTGACACTTTCCTCCAGCTGCATCCTTTGCAGCCTGCTTAGTTCCCTGAGAGAAGTTGCCACCAGCCCTCATCAGGTTGGTCGCTCCCATTGTTGCGGCTCCTGCACCCTCCGCAGTAACGGCTGTCGATACTACGTTCACAGGGACGCGACCGCTGCTCCCACACCCGTAGCATCGCAGGGCCACTCCTGCGATGTTCCTGCCGTTCCGAGAACAACCTGGGCTGCACCCTGAACCATTGCCCCTAGATCGCCAACGGCAGCTCCCAGTTGCCCCGCAGAAGTAGTTTGGTTAACTCTTCCAGCTCCGAGGAGATTGTCACTTCCAAAAGCATTTGCGGCCCCGGCAGCAAAATTGAGCACATCCATTGGATCGCAGCAGTGACCATCCGCATCTGCGTGGCTAAGCGGATTATTCAGTACATACCCATACAGGTTGAGACTTTGCGGATTGTCGAGGCTCGAGTACGGCACGGCTTCCGGTTTGCTGGCCCAGTCTGGGCTCATCCAGCGGCCCATCGTAGATGTGCTAGTACCTGGCCCCGAAGTAGTCGAGTCCTGATTCTGCGTCTCTTTCTTTGCCGGTGAAGTGGACGCCAGTCTGTGTTCCGGTGGCGTCTGCCCCTGGTCGTCGTTAGGGGCGTTGGGATCAGCAAAGCAGTTCAGCTGATCACCGAAGGGGAGACTTTGGCAGTCAAGCTCGGCCTCCCCGGCAGCGTTGGTCTGCACGCGGCGGGTGCCGAGAGGGTCAGTGAGCTGGAAGTGCAGCGCGACGATCGGCGAGCTGCCGGTCGTAGGATCAAGCGTGGAGTCATAGGTGGCGATCAGCTTGCCTCCGCCATATACATTCGTGCTCTGCCACGCGCTGGTTCCTGCTGCACCGCCCGTCCATGCCAAGGTCGTAAGCCGCTCGCCAACCTGGCCAAGAACGTAGCTCTCGGTCAGCGTGAAGCCGTTCGAGGCGGGGTTGCATGAGGGGGCAGAGCCGTACGGGGCAGAGTTCACCGTCCCCTTGGCCACGCGCCGCCCCTCCGCGTCGTAGACATAGCCGAAGGCAACAACGCCTCCCGAATACGGCCATGTCTCGGTTGCGCACAACCGGCCCTCGCCGTCATAGGCATAGTAATTTATGCCATCGGAGGTTACGTCGCCAGACGCATCATAAGCAAATCCCGAAGGGGCCGAATTAAGGAACCACGTTATCTGGTTGGCGGCGCTGTAACGCGCGGTCGCCGGGTCGCTGCCCGGATTGCAGGCCGTCGTCTGGAAATCCGACTGGGTGCGGTTGCCGAAAGAGTCGTAATTCATACAAAGCTGCTGGCTTTGCCCGGGAGTAGGCACCCGTAGCCGGAACAGCAGACGTCAGCCGATTCTGGTGGTCGTACCCGAAGCTCCACTGCCCCATCACCGAGGTCGACGAGCTACAGCTCGCGTTGTTTGGACCAGGCACGCAATAACTGTACACCGTGGCGGCAGTCAGGGCCGGCGAATCCACAGTCAGGCCAAGAACGACATCGGCCGCGACCGCGTGGCTGTCGGTCGCCTTCACATTGAGCTGATCGATGTAGCCAGAGGCGGGTTGATCGTTTGAGAGCAGCGTCGTCGATCCCGCTGGATTCGTTTCGTAATCGATTGTTCTCTTCGCTCCAGTCAGGCGACATGAAGCGGCGGGTGCTGGGGGTAGTCAAAATCTTAAGCTCAGTCATACACACACTGGCAAAATCATACCTGCAGCGGTGTTGGGAATCTTCCCCGATCACGCCCTGAGATTCGCACATAATCTGCCACTCATCCCTGTCCGGGTCATCCACCGGCAGTTCTAGTATCCAGCTCTCGTCCCATCCGCCTCCAACTCCGTCAACCGTGAGCGAGCTACCATCGGACAGGTTCAGAGTGAGAGTTCCCGTTTCGCTAACCTTGAATGACGCAATTGCCTTGCCTAACTTTGTCATGAGGATACTCGCCTGCATTGGGCCCTCAACGGCGATTGGGGCCACACCCTTCAGCGGAAAAGCCCTGACAAGGGCGTCCCAATCTGGCTGCGTTCCTATCCTCCATATGCCTCGCAGACGAAGGCAGAACAGCGAAGGAATCCGCAAGTTGTGGAACATCTCGTTCAAGGCAGGGAGCCGTGCACCCTCGTCGCGCTGAATTCTTAGAACGAACTCAGACCAAAACTCGAAATTCGCAATGATGGAGCTTTGAAAGGAGCAGCTTCAGGAGTTTCACGTATTCGCTATTCATTAGTCGAACCTCACCGCGGGCGTTGTGGTCGTTGGGTATGTGGTTGTTGTTCTATCGTCGTGGCTTTGCCGTCGCGGAGTCTCGGGCTGTTTGTGCCGGGATGAGTGATCACCGTGCGAGGGCCGAGATAGTGCTTCTCGTCTGATTGTCTCTCACGTCGACTGGGCCGTTGGGGGTCTAACTCCGGACTGGATAGTCTCGGTCTCGCCGCTGGGCTGTTCGATGGATTAGTGGTCACACCGGGTGTGTTCGATGAGCTGTCGTGTAGATCTTCCGGTATCGGTGGCAATGGTGGTGCCATCCGGTGTAACCACCAAATCAGTGTCCTTTGTCCGGGTCCTAGCATTGGCACCGTCGCAGCGACATTGCCAGAAGAGAAGATGTTGTTGGTGGCGCTGACAATGGCCGCTCCGAGTCCCGCCCCCAACGCCGCTCCGCCGGTTCCCCCTAAGACCGCTCCTTCAAATCCGCTCTCCCCCACGGCTTCCGAATCCTGGACCAGCAGCGTGCCTCCACCCTGGTCTCCGATACCGCTCCCACAGTCCGCCTACTATTCCTCCAGCCGTCGCAGTTGTCGCGATAGTGATCGAATCAGGGTCGCAGCATGGCCGTCCTTGTCCGCATGGGGGAAGCGGGTTGTCTCTCTCCACATAGCGTAGAGATTGAGGCTGACTGTGGGTCTTCGAGATCGGCGAACAGGTACGTCCTCGGGGTTGCTGGACCAGTTGGGCTGAAGGAATCGGCCCATGGTGCTGGCGTAGTACCTGGCCCCGAAGTAGCTTGATACCCGATTCCGTGTCGCGTCTTCGCCGGTGAAGTGACGCCGAGCCGCGTCCGGTGGCGCCCCCTGGTCGTCGTCAGGGGCGTTGGGGTCAGAAGCAGTTCGAGCTGATCACCGAAGGGGAGGCTTCGGCAGTCAAGCCGGACTCCCCGGCAGAGCTGCTCTGCACGCGGCGGGTGCGAGAGGGTCGGCGAGCTGGAAGCGCAGTGCGACGATCGGCGAGCTGCCGGTCGTAGGGATTAGGCGTGGGAGTCATAGGTGGTGATCAGCTCGCCCCGCCATATACATCGTGCTCTGCCGACGCGCTGGTTCCTGCTGCACCGCCGTCGATGCCAAGGTCGTAAGCCGCTCGCCGCGCGGCCAAGAACGTAGTCTCTGTCAGCGTGAAGCCGTTCGAGGTGGGGTTGCACGAGGGGGCAGAGCGATACGGGGCAGAGTTGACCGTCCCCTTGGCCACGCGCCGCCCCCGCGCGCTCGTAGAATAGCCGAAAGGCAAGAACGCCTCCCGAATACGGTCATGTCCGGCTGCGCGTACAACCGGCCCTCTCGCCGTCATAGGCATAGTATCTTATGCCGTCGGGAGGTCACGTCGCCAGACGCATCATAAGCAAACCCCGAGGGGGCCGAAATTAAGGAACGATGTCATCCTGCTTGGTGGTGCTGTAACGCAGCGGTCGCCGGTCTGCTGCCCGAATTGCAGGCCGTCGTCTGGAAATCCGACTGGGCGGGCCGGTCGCCGAAAGAGCTCAGCAATCCACAGCAAGCCGCTGGCCTTGCCCGGCAGTAGGCACCCGTAGCCGGAACAGCAGACCCGTCAGCCGATCTCTGTGGTCGTACCCGAAGCTCGACTCCGCCCATCACCGAATCTGAGGATTGGGTGGTGTTGCGAACCTCATCAAACCCTGAATCGACGAGCTACAGTCGGCATCGTTGGGCCAGGTACTAAGCAACCGTACACCGTGGCCGCAGTGAGGCCGGCGGATCCACAGTCAGGCCAAGAACGACTCGGCCGCGACGCGTGGCTGTTGGTCGCCTCTCACATCGAGGGTCAATGGTCGAGAACCGAGTGGTAACACTGGCTGCTGAAGGTTCACCGTCGTGAAAGAAAGTCCCCGAACGAAATGCAGATGGGGTCAGGATAGGTAAGAGTCAACGGGAAACGGAGACTTCCCCTTGACTCGCAGGATAGGCTTCTCCGAGCGAGCAGATCGTTAGAGTTTGGAAGGGGGTTAGCCAATCTGGATCAAATGCCTGTAACGCTCAGTTTCTATATATTGAAGGACAAATGAATTATCGGGAACTGTCAACCCCTGCTGTCATCGTCGACCTCGACGTCGTAGAAAAGAACCTGGATCGAACGGCTGCCTTCTTGAAGGGCCACGGTGTCGGTCTCAGGCCCCATACCAAGACGCATAAGACCCTCGAAGTTGCGCGCATGCAGATGGAGCGCGGCGCCGTCGGCCTGACCGTAGCCAAGGTTGGCGAAGCAGAGGCCATGGCTACCGCTGGATCTAACGAAATCCTCGTGGCCCACCCTATTCTCGGCCAGGAGAAACTTCGCCGGCTCGCGGCAGTGGCGCACAACCAGCCAGTCATTGTCGCTGTAGACAGCGAGTTCGTCGCCAAAGAGCTTTCGCGCGCGGCGATCGCCAATGACGTAACTTTTGGCGTCCTGTTGGAATTCGACGCGGGGAGTCATCGCTGTGGCGTCAAGGCAGACGACGGTCTGGTAAATCTCGCGCGCATCGTTTCCGCGCTGCCTGGGCTTAATTTTCGCGGATTGATGACCTACTTCGGCAACGTCTGGGGAACAGCAGCGGAACGTAGCAAAATGGCCGGGATCGTCACGCCTGTTGTTCAGCGGGCGCTCGAGCTTTTTGCGGCTGCCAAAATTCCTGTAGAGATTGTTTCTGGCGGCTCTACGCCTTCCTCTCTCATGCCTGAAACCTTTGCCGGGCTTACTGAGGTCAGGCCGGGCACGTACGTTTACAACGATCTAAACACTTACTACCAGGGACTTTGTAGCATCGAGGATTGTGCGGTCCGCGTGTTGGCCAGCGTGGTCTCTACCGCAGTTCCCGAGCAGACGATCATCGACGGCGGCTCCAAAACCTTTTCCGCCGATCAGCTCGGTTCCGGACCGATGACCGGCTTTGGCTATGTCGTCGAGCACCCTGAAGTACAACTGGCCAAAATGAATGAGGAGCACGGCTTTCTGCGCAATATCGAAGGGGCGCGTCTTTCTGTGGGAGATGTTCTCACCGTCATTCCCAATCACGTCTGCACTTGTATCAACATGCACGATGAAGTCTTCCTGGTGCGCAAGGAAGAGGTCGTCGGCACCTGGCGCGTCGCTGCCCGCGGGAAGGTCCGCTAGAATGAGGGCGCAGCAAGTGTCACCTAGGTTGGGATTTCCTTGCTCGAACGCATTGTTGCATCACGACGCAAACTGCCGCCCGCATGGTCGAAGATCCCTCACCGTCATACGGGAAGAAGGTCTTGCGCCACTCTCTCCCTGAGAGAAGATGCGATTCCGGTATCCTTCGCGAAACCCGGCCAATTGTCGAGGGCCGCTCGAACGTCTGCCAAGGCGTCTTGCAGCCTGCGCACGCCGAAGCGGTCGGCGACTTCCATCAGATCGGCGCGGGCAATGTCCTGAAAGTTTCCATCGACGCTCATCAGGTGTTGGTAGGTCCATTCGCCCTTCGGATTGTAGGCGTGCGTCACGTCGTAGGCCGGAGCCAGTTGCCAGGAGTGGCCCTGCTTCAAGAGGAATTCGAAGTTCTTGGTATGGTCATCGCAGTTGCGCGCCATCACATTGAAAGCCATACGGCGAAAGGTCTGGCTCCTCGCTTCGTCGTCAAGGCCGAGTTTGCCGATGGTCATGAAGAGCTGCTCATACGCGTGTATACCGCGCTGCCTGAAATCAAGATGATTCATGGCGCAGAGCGTCTGCAGGTGATGCGTAAGTACGTCTCCACAGTGGTCATAAGTCTCGTTCTTTACCGAATCAGATCAGATCGACGCTGTAATCGTGCAGCAGTTGATTCAGCAACGCTCTGTTTGCATAGGCGGTCAGCGACCCCATCGAAGTTACATTGAACGTCGAGCGTGACCGCGTGAAGATCGCATAGGCGATACGCGTCGGATCATGCCGCGAGCGGTACCGTAGCCCGTCGGGCTTCGCAGGATGGAGCCTAAGAGCGGCAGACCAGCGTTGCGCGACTTTGTAGGGTCCTGTGAAGAGGCGTCCATCAGCGCCTACACGAGTCAGTCCGCCAGAACTAGCCAGATCGATGAGCCGGAGTTCTTCGGTCAACTCAAGCTTCGCGATCGAACGTGCATCGAGATAGACTCCCGACACTGCAGGAACGCCCGTGGTTGAACCGCATGACTCAATGAAACAACAGTGGGGATCTTCTCCAGCGTAGAGGACTCCAAACGTCGCCCCTGTGGAGAAGTCGGGATCGTCGAACCGGTTGAGCCCGGAGGTTCCGAAGTGGATAGGATCGTTGACGGTCTGATGGTGTCGGTAGAGGGTCTCCCCGACTTTAATCGTGAAGATAAGCGGCGTCTGCGTAGGGAGCTCTGGATGGGGAAGGGGATGGTCTCCCGGCAGATCGATCATAGAGAACCTTGCTCCCCATGGCCGCTGGCTGCGTCTGCGACCTCTTCGACCGACCCCTCCTGCAGCCCCGCAATAGGCGTGCTGCCTCCGAGTCGTTCATTGGGCGAGGTGAAGAAGGCCATCTGCATCCACGGATCGAGATTCGCCAGATGCCCGAGCACCCGTTCGAGGCCTCGAATCGTGTTACCGTCCTCAAACTGGAAGCTCGGATAGTTGTAGCCGCGCCTGCCTTGCGTGAGTGCAAGGAGTTGGTTCGCGGAGCGCCGCTTGTCGACGGCTTGCCTGGAGATGTTGAGGATCTCAGCGACCTGGCCAGAGGAAAGAGCGCCACCGGCAATCTCGAGCATCTGTCTTTTCCGCTTCAAACCCCTAATTTTGGCGCCGAGAAGTGGATCGTCAGCGATGAGTTGGACCGTTCCTGGAGCCGAACTCAGGGCTTCGAGCGCCACCAGAAAGTCGGTAGGCGCTGCTGTCGCCTCCTCGATGGTGGAGCTTGGCAGGTCCTCCTCCAGATTGAGGAAGGCTCGCAGGATTCGGGATTGAAACGCAGGATGCTTGGTTTCCGCAATGTCTTGCAGAACCCAGCTGAGAACACGGTGCTCCGACTCCGGCTCCTGCTCGATGTTCAGGCACACTCTTTCGCCCTCGATTGCGGTGGTAACCAGAAACTTGTCGAGGTTGAGCTGCAGGCGGCTGTGCTTCATCTCGAAGAACACCCATTCCCGCGCCGTGCTGAGTTTGACGTCTTGCCAGCTACGGGACACAAGGCAAAGGAGATCGGCCGAACCGTTCCCCCGAGAAAAGGTAAAGGGTAAGGCGCCCCCGGAGGACTCGCCCAGCCAACGTTGAATACTCTGCTGAACCTCATCAAGGGTCTCAGGATGTTCGGATACGGTGAGCATGACAACCTCCGATTGACGAAGTTAGTCTATGTTTTATGATTATACTTCGTCAACTGTCAGTTGTGCAGAAATCAAGGCCCCTAAACAACTCACATCAGCAGCGTGACCGTCTCGCAATACCACAATCTGAGCTGCTACGGAAGTTGTCGCGAACACCGCCCAGGAGTTCCTTCTTGTATATACAGAGACAATCTTCGATTTCCGATGGTGCCAGGCGGGCGAGGGGCTTCGGCAAGATCTTCGGGTCAAAAGAATCGCCGCCGATACCAAGTGCCCGCGCGCCGACTTTCACGCCGGCATGCAGGTACACGCGCTCCGGCGTTTTGCCGAAGTAAGCGCCGATGCGGTGAGCGATGTCATACACCGCAAGCGCGCCGATACCCTTGATGCTCCCGATCTCTTCATCCACCAGTCTATGCAACGCGGCAAAATCGGCCGCGTTCGAGAGCTTGCGTCGGATGGCCTGAAGCTTTGCCTCAACGTGTTCAAGAAGCGCTCTGGGAATGCGCCGCTGATGGGCGTGGCGTTTCCCACCTTTCGTTTCGCAGAACGCGGCTCTGCGAATAGCCGCTGAAGCACTGGGCTCATTTGCAAAGTCCACCATCTCCTCGCCCGCATACCTTTACCGTGCCTCGAATCTTCACACGGATGCCGCGTGCCAGAATCGCTTGCATCGCCGACGTTGCCCGGTGTTGCTCCCAGGAGAACTTTTCCGTCAGGACGCGCACGATCTCCGCGTCAATCTCATCGCAGGTAGCGATCACGTCTTCGCTCATCGCTTTTTCAAGCGCCAGACGTCGGCGTGCCGCGACCTTTCGCAAACTGAAGCGCGGAAATCCAGACGTTTGTGTCGATGACGACGATCACCCGTTAGACCGTACCTTGCGGCGGCGCGGCTTCTCGGCACGCACTTCTTTAATGAGCCGGGGCACATCCGCCTCGGTGTAGCCCTTCGGATTGCGGCCTGCCGCATATTCGCCCAATTCATCCAGCGTCGTTCGCGCCTGCTGCGCGGAGTACGTGCGGAAGGCTTCCCGGAATAGCTCGCTCATGGTACGGCTGTCCCGCTGAGCCAGCGCCTCGGCCCTTTGTGCAAGTTCGGGCGGCAAGCTGATCGTGTAGACCTTCGATTTTCTTGCAGTAGCAGTAGCCATACCCGAATATTACACTGTAATGGATTCCAGTACAATCCATGCAGGTGGGCGGCGCGATGCGGGCAGACCGATTCCGACTGGGTGGTGAAGGTTATCGACGTTTATCCCGACGAGGTGGCCGGCGAGCCATCCTTAGGCGGTTATCAACTTATGATTTCCGCGGACATCTTCCGCGGCCGCTATCGCGAGAGCCTGGAACACGCCAAGGCCATCGCGCCCAACCAACCTTTGCTCTACCGCTACGCCTTGCCCACGGCGAACCATGTCTTTCTTCCCGGGCATCGCATCATGGTGCAGGTGCAGTCGAGTTGGTTTCCTTTGTACGACCGCAATCCGCAGACGTTTGTTGAGAATATCTTCTGGGCCAAGCCGGCGGATTACCAGAAAGCTACGCAACGTATTTATCAAACACCCGCCAGCTTTGTTGAATTGCCGGTGGTGAAAACACCGTAAGGAGGGAATTCGATGAGTAAGAAATGCACGCACGTAAAAGATCATGTGAAGAATGTGAAGCCCCACACCAAGGGGTGCGAGGAGTGTCTCAAGACCGGAGACACCTGGATTCATCTGCGGATGTGCCTGGAGTGCGGCAAGGTCGGTTGCTGCGATTCGTCAAAGAACCGCCACGCCACCGCCCACTTTCATCAAGTGGCGCATCCGGTCATGCGCTCAATCGAGCCGGGAGAAGACTGGCGCTGGTGCTACGTCGACCAGGTGTACTTGGACTAAAGCGGTTTCGAAGGGCACCAAATCTAAGGGTGCCAGGGAGGCGCGATGAGCTGCCGTTATAAAATAAGGTCCACACGATGCATTCCATCCGCGCCGCAACACCCGCTGACATCCCAGTGATTCTGGACCTGATCCGTGCTCTCGCTGCGTATGAGCGGGAACCCGATGCAGTAAAGACGACCGCTGAGGATCTGCTGCGCGATGGTTTTGGCGATCGCCCGTGCTTCGAATGCCTGATCGCGGAATGCCTGAGCCCAGGGGTGCACCCGGAGCCGGCCGGTTTTGCGCTCCTCTTCTACGACTACTCCACTTGGCGGGGCCGTCAGGGCATCCATCTGGAAGATCTTTTTGTGCTGCCCCGCTTTCGCGGGCAAGGTATCGGTAAAGCCTTGCTGGCGAGCGTAGCCGCCCGTGCCGCCGAGCAAGGCTGCGTCCGGCTGCAATGGGACGTTCTGGACTGGAACCAGACGGCGATCGATTTCTACCAAAGTCTGGGGGCACAATTTCTGAGTGAATGGCGCATCATGCGGGTGAACGATGAGGGTATTCACGCCCTGGCAAATCTGGCGCGGGTTTCGGAGCCCACCCGGTGAGCAGGCAGAACCCAGCTCGCATTCGAGTGATTGGCGGTGGCCTGGCCGGCCCGGAAGCGGCACTGATGGCTGCGCGCCACGGGTGCCAGGTCGATCTTTACGAGATGCGGTCCATCGTGGAAGGAACTCTGCGCTCCACGCCGGCCCATCAAACCGCCGATTTTGCGGAACTGGTCTGCTCCAACTCGCTCAAATCGGAAAGTGAGCATACCGCGCCCTGGTTGCTGAAGCAGGAAATGCGCCGGGCCGGAAGCGCGCTGCTGGCCTGCGCGGATGCGAGCGCCGTGCCCGCGGGCCACGCCCTGGCGGTCGACCGGGTCGAGTTTTCGCGCCTGGTGGCCGGCACCATCGAGCAGGAAACCGGCATCACCGTTCATCGCGAAGAGGTCACGTCACTCGACCCGGACGAGGCCGCGCTGACCATCGTCGCCACCGGTCCGCTCACATCGGATCCCCTGTGCGCGGAGATCGCCCGTCTTACCGGCAGCGGCCAGCTCGCTTTTTACGACTCCATCAGCCCCATCGTGGAGGCGGATTCGATCGACATGGAGCGCGTCTACTTTGCCGCACGCTACGACAAAGGCACCGCCGACTACATCAACTGCCCCATGTCCAAAGAGGAGTACGAACGCTTCTACGACGCGCTCACTTCTGCCGAAATGGTGGAGAGCAAGGAGTGGGAGAAGCTGGAATACTTCGAAGGCTGCCTGCCCATCGAAGAGTTGGCGCGGCGTGGCCGGGAGACGCTGCGCTTTGGCCCCATGAAGCCGGTGGGCCTGCGGGATCCGCGTACCGGCAAAATACCGTGGGCCGTGGTGCAACTGCGCTGTGAGAACCTGCGTGCGGACTCCTACAACCTGGTCGGCCTGCAGAATCACCTGAAATTTGGCGAGCAGGCGCGCGTTTTGCGCCTGATTCCCGGCCTGGAGAAAGCAAAATTCCTCCGCTACGGCCAGATCCATCGAAATACGTACGTGAACGCGCCCCAGGTGCTTACGGAGACGCTCGCCCTCCGCGACCACCCCCGCATCCTGATCGCCGGGCAGCTTTCCGGGGTCGAGGGCTATACCGAATCGATTGCGACCGGCATGCTGGCCGGCCTATACGCTGCCCAACTGGCTCACGGTCATCCGGCAACCGCCGTGCCTCGCGGAACCGGGCTGGGCTCGCTGGTGCACTACATTACCCATGCCCAGGCTAAAGACTTCCAACCGGCCAACATTACCTTTGACCTGTTATTGCCGCTGGAAGAGTCGTTGCGCCGGCAAATCCGTGACAAACGCGAGCGGCACCGCCTGCAATGCGAGCGGGCCCTGGCGCTATTTGACGGCTGGTGGCAGCAGCAGGCGGCGCTTTCTACTGCTTGAGCATCGAATATAACCGGTCTTGGTGTAGACGATTCTGCTGCAAAACACATCCAATCCTTGGGATTAAAGCATTTTCGCAATTACTGTGGTCTGGTAAGAGCAGCGAGGTGTGGTTTTCTTTGAGAGAAAACCACGTAAACTTTGGCGGCTTCGGTCTACGCCAATTGCGAAAATGCTCTTGGGCGGATGTCTGTGATCTGTGGAAGGACCGCCCTGGCCTTGAATTGTTGGTTCCTTCCATTTAACTTGGTCGTGCTCACAGGCGAGCAGCAGCACAGCGGGGCATCACCGGGAATCAAGGACTTGGTGACAAAACCAGCAGAAAAAGGTGTGCCCGATTTGAGGAGATATAGCATGCGTACGAAACTTACTCTCTGGCTAGCGGCCATCGCGCTTGCCTTCGTTCCGGCCCTCGCAGGCGCCCAGGACACCACAGCGAAAATCCATGGTCACGTGCAAGACCCGGCAAACACCCCCATACCCAACGCCCAGGTGGTCCTCAGCAAAGACGGCAAGACTCCGCTGTTCACCTTCACCACCGACGCAAATGGCGATTACAAGGGCGAAGGCATTAAACCCGACACGTACTATGTAACCCTCTTTTCGAAGCCTGGAAGCGCTGTCGACCGTGCTGACAACGTAAAGTTTGAGGCCGGCGCCGACAATCTGCAGGACTTTGACTTGAGCCGCGCCGACTACGTGAAAAAGCTGACGCCCGAGCAGCAAAAGGCCCTCGAAGAAGCCAAAAAGAAAAATGCTGAGGTTAACAAAGAGAACCAGAACGTGGGCAAGTTGAATGACCTGCTCAAGCAGGCGCGGGCCGACAATGCGGCGAAGAAATATGATGACGCGGCTGCGGCGATGACGCAGGCCACGGCGATCAAAGCGGATGCTGCTGTTCTGTGGTTGGAGCTTGGCATTGCGCAGACCGGGCAAAAGAAATACGACGACGCTACGGTTTCGTTGAAGAAGGCGCTGGATCTCGATACCACCTCGAAGAAGCCCAATCCTGAGGTCCAAGCGGCGGATAACAATGCGTTGGGTGAGGTGTATGCCAACACCAACAAGATTCCCGACGCGACGGCATCGTATGACGCGGCGGCTAAGCTGCAACCTGCACAAGCGGGCATGTTCTACACCAATGAGACCATCGTGCTGAGCCGTACGGGGCAAACCGACGCGACCATTGCCGCCGCGGATAAGGCGATCGCCGCCGACCCGACTAAGCCCATTCCCTATTACCTGAAGGGACAGGCGCTCATTTCCAAAGCCACCGTCGACCCCAAGACACAGAAGATCGTGGCCCCCCCGGGTACGGCAGAAGCCTACAACAAGTACCTTGAGCTCGCTCCGAATGGCCCGCTGGCGCCGGAAGCGAAATCGATTTTGGCGGAGATCGGCGAGAAGATTAACACCAAGTACAACGCCAAACACTAGAGCCTTTTCACTTCTACTCTGTACACGGGAGATCAGCTCCGAAAAAACTCGACGGAATGAAGGGTACGGGCTTCAGCCCGTATCCTTCACGGAAACAAAAACAGTGGGCTTTAGAGGGTGCGGAAAAACCCGGTTTTGTATCAGGGCACGACTGCCTCGCCGCCGCGAGCGTTAGTAGGGCCATAAATTATGAAAAAAATGATGAGCCCCTGAGGTACGGCTTTCCTCAGATGCCTTCGCGCTCACTCATGGCAACGCCGCGCGGACTTTTGACCCTTCCGTTCTATAAGGGATTTCTTGGACAATTCAGCTTTATCCCGAGTGGTCAGCTATGCGGATGCCAGCCGCATTGTCCAGGAACATGCCGTTTCGTTAGCCGGCATGGGGCGCCTCGTGCAATCCACTTCCCTGCTTGATTCTTTGGGCAGGGTGCTGGCCGAGCCGGTCTTTGCCGACCGCGATCAGCCGCCGTTTCCACGCTCAACCCGTGATGGATTTGCCTGTCGTGCCGCGGATGCCGGCACAGGACAGCCGCTGGCCATCCTTGGGCTCATTCGCGCCGGCGAAACGGGACTCCGTGCCGGGGAGTCGCTCGCGCTCAAAGCTGGAGAGACGGTAGAGATCATGACCGGCGCGCCTGTTCCTGCCGGCGCCGATTGCGTGGTGATGATCGAGCATGTGCAGCGCATCGGCGACACGCTTCGCCTTAACCAGGGGCGTAGCATCGCTGCCGGCGAAAATATTGTTCCCATGGGAGCCGAAGCCAGGCAGGGTGACGTGATTCTCCCGTCCGGCACCCGCATGGCTGCTGCCCAGGTGGGCGCCGCGGCTGCATGCGGTGCGGGCCAGCTCCGCGTCTTCGCCCAGCCACGAGTCGCCATCGTCGCCACCGGCGACGAACTCGTCGAGGTGGGCGAGCCGCTGCTCACGCATCAGATCCGCAATTCCAACAGCTACTCGCTTGCGGCGCAGGTTCTTGCTGCGGGCGCTCAAGCGGCGCGGCTGCCGATCGCGCGCGATGAATGCGAGCCGCTGGAGGCCGCGATGCGCACCGGGCTCGAAGCCGATCTATTGCTGCTTTCCGGCGGCGTATCGATGGGCAAGTACGATCTCGTGGAAGAAGTGCTGCTTTCGCTCGGCGCCGAGTTTTTCTTTACGGGGGCCCTCATTCAGCCCGGTAAGCCGGTCGTCTTCGGCAGAATCGCAGTGGGGGATCGGCTGGTTTACTTTTTCGGACTTCCCGGTAACCCGGTATCTACCATAGTTACGTTCTCGCTGTTTGCCCGGCCTCTGCTGGCTGCGCTTTGCGGCGAACCTTATCGAGGGCCCCGCTTCGCGCAGGGCCGCCTGGCGCGCGATGTCCGGGTTAAGGCCGGCCTGACGCGTTTTCTGCCCGCAACCATGGGCTCCGTTGGCGGCGAGGTAGCAGTGGAGCTCGTCGCCTGGCAAGGCTCGGGCGACCTGGCCAACACCAGCCGGTCCAACTGCTTCCTGGTAGTGCCCGCCGATCGCCCGCTGCTCACCGCGGGTGAGACCGTGACCGTACTGCTATAGATTTGATCTTCCGCGGTTTGTCCTCAAAACCTATACGCCTGCACCAGAAATGCTCTACCCTGACCAAATGACGGACAAGCTCTCGCACTACGATGCTGAAGGCCGCGCGCATATGGTGGACGTCAGCGGCAAAACAGCCACGCGGCGCGAGGCCGAAGCCTCCGCCTTTGTCGTGCTGTCGGACGCAGTGCTGGCCGCCCTGCCCCACAACCCAAAAGGAAACCCGCTCGAGGTCGCCCGATTTGCCGGCATCCAGGCCGCCAAACGAACGGCTGACCTGATCCCCATGTGTCATCCGCTGCCGCTGAGCTTTATCGAAGTCTCGGCCATGGTAGTCGCGGGCGGAATCGAGATACGCAGCATGGCTGCGACGGTGGCCGGTACCGGTGTGGAAATGGAAGCGCTGACAGCCGCCGCGGTCGCCGCACTCACGATCTATGACATGTGCAAGGCAATGGACAAATCGATTGCCATCCGCGAGATTGTGCTGCTGCGCAAGTCAGGCGGCAAGAGCGGAGACTACGTCCGCCCATGAGAAAGATCAGCCGTTGCGTCGAAAACAGCGCGGATCATGATCATTGACCATGCCGGATGCCTGCATCCACGCATAGACAATCACCGGGCCGACAAACTTGAAGCCACGCTTTTTAAGCGCTGCCGAAATCTCCTCTGAGAGGGCGGTCTTCGCCGGCATCTGGCCGGTCTTGTTCCTGATCGGCTTTCCCCCAGCAAGCTTCCAGGCAAATTGGGAAAAGTCTTCGTTGCTGCTGCGCATTTGTTCAAAAATGCGGGCGCCCTGGACCGTCGCCTCGATCTTGGCGCGGGAGCGAATAATGCCGGGATTGCCGAGAAGCCGGGTCACATCGGCGGCCTTGAAAGCCGCAACCTTCCCGGGATCGAATTGGTGGAAAGCTTCGCGGAAAGCCTCGCGCTTGCGCAACACCGTAATCCAGGCCAGGCCGGCCTGGAATCCCTCGAGCATGAGCAGCTCCCACAGCGCCCGGCTCTCGTACTGGGGTACTCCCCATTCCTGGTCATGGTAGTCGCGAAGCAGAGCATCGCTTTCCGCCCAGGCACAACGATGCAGCTTACTCAATTCTTGCCGGGAACTCATTATTGAGGTTGGATGCGGAGCAGTTGCAATCGATTCAGGCTTGGCGCAGGCCGGTTGGGGGCGATATATAACTATGAGCTAGGAGGACGCAGGCATGCCCGTGCTGAACGAGATCAAGCAACTGCAGGATGAGATGGTGAGCTGGCGTAGAGATTTACATGCGCATCCCGAGTTAGGGTTCGCCGAGACCCGCACCTGCACCTTTATCCAAGAGCGCCTCAAGTCGTTCGCGGTCGACGAGATTCATGGTTTTACCGGAACCGGTGTGGTCGCCGTAATTCGCGGGCGTGACGGCGACGAGGCCATCGGTCTGCGTGCGGATATCGATGCCTTGCCTATTCCGGAAGAGTCGGGAGTGCCTTATGCCTCCACCAATCCCGGCGTGATGCATGCCTGCGGTCACGACGGGCACACGACGATGTTGCTCGGCGCCGCCAAATACCTGGCTGCGACTCGAAAATTCAAAGGCACCGCTTACCTGATTTTTCAGCCAGCCGAGGAGATAGGTGGCGGCCGGCAGGTGGTCGCGGATGGGTTATTCGATCGCTTCTCTATGAAACGCATCTTCGGCATGCACAACATGCCCGCCATGCCGGTGGGTGAATTTTACTGGCGCAACGGCAACATATTGGCCGCGGCCAACTTTTTCGAGATCAGGATCGTGGGTCTGGGCGCGCATGCCGCGCAACCGCATTTCGGGATCGATCCGATTGTGGCCGGCAGCTCCCTGGTGAGCGCACTGCAGACGATTGTTTCCCGCTCGATCGATCCCAAACATCCGGCGGTAGTGACGATCGGCAGCTTTCACGCTGGGGTAGCCGCGAATGTAATTCCCCGCGAAGCCGTCTTGAAAGGAACAGCCCGGTGGTTCGATCCGCAGGTCGGCGCGACCATCGAAAAGGCGATCCGCAGAATGGCCCAATTGACAGCTGAGAATTATGGCGCCACCGCCGAAGTGGAGATGCACATGGTAGCCCCGGCCACAGTCAACGATGAAGCCGCCATGACCCTTGCCCGTGAGGCTGCAACGGCCGTCGCCGGTTCCGGCGCAGTCGTCGAAATGGAAGACCCCATCATGGGCGCGGAAGATTTCTCTTATATGCTGGGCGTCAAGCAAGGCGCGTACATCATGCTGGGGGCGAAGCGGCCAGGCCATCTGAACCCGATGCTGCACCATCCCGCTTACGACTTCAACGACGCGATCCTGTCGACGGGAGCAACCTACTGGGCCACGCTGGTGGAGCAGCAGCTCAGCTTGTAAGCGGACAAAGGCAACCTGCCCGCGGAAAATTTACAGTGCCCAGGTTGTAATCGGACCAATCTTGTCGTATATTATAGTAAGTGCGAATGAGTCGCAACTAGAACGATGCTGAAACGCTGTGAACTGCTCAATGAACTAGAGGCGAAAGGGGTTCGGTTAACCGCGCAGAGACGTGCGTTGATCGAGACCATTCAGCAGGCGGAAGCTCACCTGGACGCAGCCACCCTTCTCTCCCGCGCGCGTCAGCGGGACCCCAACATTGACCGTGCCACCGTCTACCGGACCCTTGAACTGTTGAAACGGCTCGGGCTGATCGATGAGTTGGACCTGATGCATCTGAACGGCGAAAAGCACTATTACGAAGTGAAGACGCAGAAAGACCATCTGCACCTGGCTTGCTTTCGCTGTAGCGAGATTGAAGAGTTCGATAGCCCAACGTTTCAACGCCTGAAGCGCGAGATTGCCGCGCAAAATGATTTTGAAATACAGGTGATGCGTCTTGAAGTGGGAGGGTTGTGCAAGCGATGTGCCGCGCAACAGAAAGCTTCCTGACCATTCTTTGAATTAAAACCAGATCCCCGCGGCTATCTCTTGGCGGAGACCGCGAGGACCTGGGGTGACCACAGCCAATTAGACCGCGGGCTTCTTCCACTATAGGGCCCCTGCCCGCAAGGTTTCAACTGTCAGGATGGCCGCCTGCGCATTTTTCGCGTGTGGCCTGCCTGTTACACGTGTGCCTGGTGAGGCCAAGGGAGTCAATGTGAATACGCTTGCAAGAGCCCTCTGCGTCATGGGAGTCCTGTCCGCCGCCCTGGCATGGGCCAGCGTGGGTGGCAGCATTGCGGGCACGGTGAAGGATCCTACAGGACGCGTAGTGGCGAACGCGGACGTAAGTATCCGGGAGTCGAGCACGGGACTTTCTTACCAAACGCACAGCGACAGCAAAGGTGTCTATACGTTCCCGGTGCTGCCGGTTGGCCATTACGAACTGCAGGTGCAGGCCCCTGGTTTTTCCGGCTATCAACGTACAGGGATTGTGCTCGATACCAGCGCGTCGCTCACCCTCGATGCTTCCCTCCAGGTAGGGGGCGTCGCGCAAACCGTGAGCGTGATCGATAACACGCTGCATGTGGAGACGACCAGCACCCAACTCGGCCAGGTCATCACTGCGCGGCAAATCACCGCGGTTCCGCTCGACGGACGCAGTTACACCGATCTGCTCTCTCTGCAGGCGGGAGTCGCTCCGCAGACCTCTATCACCTCCACCAGTGTGCAGGATGTGGGCGCGACCGTGCTCAACGTTTCGGGAACCCTGAATCCGGGCACGATTTCGGTGAATGGGCAACGGGAGTTCGCCAACTATTTCAGCGTGAATGGCGCAGATGTGGAAGAGGATGTCAACGCCGGGACAGCCATTATTCCCAATCTCGATGCGATTGATGAATTTCGCATCATCACCAGCAATTTCGACGCAGAGTACGGAGAATTCAGCGGCGGCCAAATCAACGTCGTTACAAAATCCGGGACCAATCAATTCCATGGCAACGCCTTTGAGTTTCTGCGCAACACCGATCTCGACGCGCGCAACTATTTCTCTCCCACCCGCGGCGCTTTCCGCCAGAACCAGTTTGGGGGCACCCTCGGCGGCCCGGTGCATCGCGACCGGATTTTCTTTTTCACCGACTATCAGGGAACGCGGCAAACCCAGGGTATCGATACCGGCACCATCAGCGTGCCTTCGAGCGCAGATCGTGCGGGAAATCTCTCCGACCTGTCGAGCGGCCTTACGGGCGTGGTGGGCGGCCCTTACTTTGCGAACCTGCTGACGCAGAAGCTGGGCTACGGAGTGACTTCCGGCGAGTCCTACTATGCTGCCGGTTGTGTTACCTCGTCACAGTGTGTGTTTCCGAACGCCATAATTCCTCAAGCGGCCTGGTCGGTTCCGGCGCAGCGGCTGCTCAAATATATTCCTGCCCCCAATAGCGCCAACGGCTATGCCACCTCTTCCTTCAACCAGACAGTGCGCGATGACAAGGGCTCCGTCCGCGCCGATGCGAGCACTCGCCTGGGTTTGGTCTCCGGCTACTACTTCATCGACGACTTCAATCTCGACGACCCGTACCCGGTGGCGCAGAGTGGCTCCAGTGTTCCTGGCTTTGACGCCATTACCACGGGCCGCGCGCAGCTCTTCGCGCTGGGCCTTACCAGGGCCTTCAAGACCACCATGGTCAATGAGCTGCACGTAAGTTATACGCGCAATAACACCAACCTCGGCCAGCCCGTAGGGGGGCGTAATGTAAGCCTGGTCTCGCAGGGCTTTCAAAATGCCGATGGCAGTTCAAGCATCGTGGCTCTCGACCCCAAGGGCCAGAGTGTGGAGAACTTGAATTTCAACGGCTACTCGACCGGCGCCGCGGCCAACCAGCTCACGCAGGTCAACAATACCTACCAGGTCACCGATGCGTTTTCAAAGGTGCTGGGCAATCACACCATGAAGTTCGGCGGTGAGTTTCACGCCGACCAGGTGAATGCCCACCCCATTGCGCAGTTCAATGGCAGCTTTGTTTTCTCGGGCACAGAAACGGGCGTCGATTTTGCGGACTTCCTGATCGGTGTACCCAGCCAATACAACCAAAGCCAACTCAACCCTTTCTACGCGCGCAACAAGTACGTCGGCGTATTTGCGCAGGATAGCTGGCACTTACTGCCGAACCTCACGCTGAACTACGGCCTTCGTTGGGATCGCATTGCGCCGTGGTCGGAAAAGTACAACCAGATTTCTACGTTCGTCGCCGGGGCACAGTCCGTTGTGTTTCCCGGGGCGCCTCCGGGCATCCTGTATCCAGGGGATTCGGCAGGCGGTCAAGCGATACCGAACACGCTGGCCCAAATCAGCAACCGCAGTTTCGCGCCTCGCTTCGGCGTCGCATGGTCACCCCAGGCAGAGACCGGGAGCTTACTGGGAAGGGTTCTTGGTACACCTGGAACCACCAGCGTTCGCGCCAGCGCCGGCACCTTCTACACTGCGATCGATGCGCTTTCGATCAGCGTGTTGGCGGCCAATGCTCCTTACGGCACCACCTACACCAGTCCAGCGCCCCCACTCTTCGCAACGCCCTTCATTACAGCGGCCAGCGGCCAGAACAAGGGCCAGCCCTTCCCTTACAAGTTTGCTCCACTCAATTCTTCTCGCCGCAATCCTGATCCCAATATCGACTGGAGCACTTATGAACCAATCGAAGGCATTCCGGGATATGACATCCACGGCCGCACGCCGTACACCGAAGAATGGATGCTCTCCATCGAACGGCAAGCTGGACCGCATACTGTTTTGAGTGCGAGTTATGTGGGCACTTCCAGCCATCGCCAACGAGTTCTGATCGAACCCAACCCGGGGAATCCGGCGCTGTGCCTGAGCCTCAGCCAAACCAGCGATGTGCAATCGGGGACGCTCACCTGTGGCCCAGGGGGCGAAGACACGGTGTATTACCCGAGTTCGGGTGGAGAGGTAAACGGTACGCGCGGGCCGCTGGGTTCGAACTTCGGCAGCAACGCGCTGCAGTCCACCATCGGCCACGCCAACTACAATGCGCTCGAACTCAGCGCCCGCCATACCAGCGGCCGGCTTGAATTCTCTGCCGCGTACACCTACAGTAAGTCCCTCGATCAGTCGTCGAACCCGGCTGAGGAAGTGAACCCATTCGATCCCTCCCTGAGCTATGCCGTTTCATCCTTCGATGTAAAACACAACTTCGTCGTCAGCTACGAATATCAGTTGCCGTTCGACCAGTTCCTGCATCCCAATCGGCTGACCACAGGCTGGTCTCTCTCCGGGATCACGCGCTTTGCCAGCGGTTTCCCAGTCACCCTGATCAACAACGGAGACAACTCGCTGATCGGGACCAACCCGAATGGCATTAACAACAGCAGCATCGACGAACCGGACTACACCGGCGGCCCGCTCCACCTGAGCGGAAATCCGCGGAAAAACGGAAACAACTACTTCGATGAGACGGCGTTCCCTCTGAACGCGCTGGGCACTCCGGGGAATGCCAAGAGGCGGTTCTTTTATGGTCCGGGCGCGGATAACTTCGACATGGCATTGGCTAAGAAATTGGCGCTCACCGAGTCGAAGTCGCTGCTCTTTCGCGTGGAGGCGTTCAATGTCTTCAATCACACGCAGTTCAATGGGCCAACCTCGGTCGATGGCGATATCGGCAGTTCGACGTTCGGTGATGTGATCAGCGCCGCGGCGCCGCGAATCCTGCAGGGAGCGGTGAAGTTCAACTTCTGATGGTTCGGGACAAGCCTGCTTCGACATAGTCAAGGGTATCCCGGTGCTGCGATACTGTGCCGATGCGCAACTTCACCCGGGCTACTGCCGCCCTCGTTCTGTGCTTTCTACTGGTTTGCCGTCCCGCCGGCGCTTATTCGCTGTTGACGCACGAACAGCTGATCGACCTGACCTGGCGGGACTCCATTGCGCCTCTGTTGCGGAGCCGCTATCCCGGCATCACCCCCGAGCAACTCGAGCATGCGCGATCGTATGCCTACGCCGGCTGCGTGATCCAGGACATCGGTTACTACCCTTTGGGAGACCCCTTCTTTTCTGACCTGACGCATTACGTCCGCAGCGGCGACTTCGTCATCCACCTTTTCCGCGATGCCAAAAATGCCGACGAGCTTGCTTTCGCCGTCGGCGCGCTCTCCCATTACATCGGCGACAACATCGGGCATTCTCAAGCCACCAACCGTGCGGTGCCCCAGGAATTCCCCAAGCTCGCCGCCAAATATGGGCCGATCGTCTCTTTTGGCGAGGATGAACATGCGCACGTGCAGACGGAGTTCGCCTTCGACATTAACGAGATCGCGCATCGCCGCCTGGCGCCCGTGCACTACCTCCGCCATGTGGGCCTCAATATCCCAACGGCACAGCTCGCCAGTGCCTTCTATGAAACCTATGGGCTGAGTGAGAACTTTTCCAAAGCGCGACTTCGTCGCGTCAACGTCGGGGGATTCCGATTTGCCGTTCGTAGTTTTATTCCCCGCATCGCCTATGCCGTGACTCTGCTACATCGCAGCCGCATGCCGGCAGACTCCGACAGTCCCGATGTCCACAAACTGGAGAGTGAGGTGGCGCGCATCGCAGACGAGAATCACTGGGACCTCTACCGCAGAAAGCCGGGCATTGGCACCTATACCCTCGCCGGCTTTATCTACATATTGCCCAAAGTCGGTCCGTTGAAGTTAGTCGCGATCAAGGGCCCTACCCCGGCCACAGAGGAGGAATACGTACGCAGCGTAAACCAATCGGCCGAGGCTCTGAGCTCGGCGTTGAGCCGCTTCGGCAAGCCACACCAGACGCTCCCCAACCGCGATCTCGATACCGGCGCGCCTGTCCGGCCGGGCGGCTATCGCCTTACCGACGAGACCTACGCCAAACTTCTTGCTCGCCTGGTGGCCGACCCGAAACATTCGGTGCCCCCAGGCCTCAAGGCAGATATCCAGAATTATTACGCCGATCCGGCGTCGCCGATTCGCACCAAGAAGAACCCGGAAAAGTGGGCCCAGGTGCAAACCGGACTGCAGACTCTGCAAATGATGCCGGTAAGCGATCAACCCATCGCCACGGAAACAGACTGAGCGTGATCAAGTCCGCCAGGAACACGTAACTAAAACAGTTCTCTGGTCGCAAAGAATCACGGTCAGTGGCGGCTCAAGCATTTTCACTTCTGGTGCTTACAGAGTAACGACTCCCATGGCGGCTTTTCCTCAAGAACCGGGGTCCCCGGCAAGCGAGCTTGCTGGGGTGGAAGAACCGGGGTCCCCGGCAAGCGAGCTTGCTGGGGTGGAAGAAAAGCCGCACTTCGCCGCACCCTCCTGTGAAGAGTAGAAGTGAAAATGCTCTAGAACGCCTAAAAAAACAGCACCGCCCTGGTGGCGATAAGGCGCGTCGAATTTATTTCCGAATTTATCTTCTGGAGGCTACAAAACTTGCGGCTTCCTCGGTAAAGCCAGCAACCGGCCAAATGCTCTCGCTGGAAACGATGGGCTTCCTCGTCGATGCGATGGGCGCCGCGGCTGTCACCTGGTAGGACTGATATTCGATCGTCAGGGTAGCCACACCACCCATCCGGACGTTGGTCACAGTCTTGTTCTCTCTGGGCAGATAGAATCCGCCGTCCACTTTTTGGTACGTGTGATGGATCAAGGATTTGGAAGTCCAGAATGAGGGGTTCCGCGCCGGCTGCGCTTCAATGCGCGTCACTGCGAAATCGTGCCCATCGACCCAGATTTTGCCTCGATAGAGAAACTTGCTTTCGACCTTGGGCTCAACGTTCAACACGTAGTTTGTGCCGTCGGCGCCCTCCATCGAGAAGTTGTAGTTCGTTGGCCCCAATTCAGAATGCGCGCGATTGCGCGAGTCGCTCGCCTGTTGTTCGCTTTCCAGCAGACGCTGAAATACGCGATTTTGAATCATCTTCGATCCCGTCGAGCTTACGACGGTGAACCGCTTCGCACCTGGGGCGTCGTAATTCACTTCTACTTCCATCGTCGCGTCTACTGAGGCGGGGAATCCGCGGTACTCGAGGCAATAATGGCGGGTGGCGACATAGTGCTGCAAACCTTGCGCGCGTTCCTCGTTCTTCTCCATCAAACGCTGCACCACCTGGTCGGCCCCCATCGCGGGCAAAACCGGAGAAGACACCGGCGAAGACACCGCGGTCATCTGCGGCCACGCCGCAGGTACGCAAACCAGTGCCGCCGCCACGATCGCTGGAACCCAGGACTTCCGTCCGGCCGCAAATCGCAAATCGTGGTTTTGCATTCGTCTACTCGGGCCGCAGTATCTAAGCATTTTTCGCAATTGGTGTAGACCGAAGCCACTGGCTTTTACGTGGTTTTCTCTCAAAGAAAACCACACCTCGCTGCTCTTACCCCACCACAGTAATTGCGAAAATGCTTTAAGCATTTGATCCCCCGTCACTTAACAGTCGATGTAGGCCGAAGGTACTGGTCGAACGGTGGTTCCCTTCCAGTGCAAGCCGCTCCTCATGGTCCTATCGGGGGCAGACTGATGGTGACGCATTCAGTCTGCCCTTCCTGAACCCAGAAAGGCTTCTGCTTTTCTACGACGCCGATTACCGATGGCACCAACGGCACGTAACGCCTCGCCGGAATTTTTCGACCACGGCCAGCGGATTGGTTCCCCCGCCTGTCAGCAGTCGCGCATCTGCCCGGAGTATCGACCGGGCTCGGCTTTGGTCGCATTAAAAGTTGCCTAATAGTTTGTGCGGGCTTCAAGTTGGCAATGGCCCATCTGCTCCGGTATACAGCTACAGGTGGAGTGCTTCCACGGAGGACCCATGTCGAAGCTGCAATACCAATCGGGGTTTGCCAACGAATTTGCCACGGAAGCAGTGGCCGGTGCTTTGCCCAGGGGCCAGAACGCACCCCAGAAATCGTCCCTCGGCCTCTACACGGAGCAATTCAGCGGAACCCCTTTCACCGCGCCACGGGCGACGAATCGCCGCGCATGGCTCTACCGCATCCGCCCTTCGGTGACGCACAGACCCTTTGTCGAGCTGCCCGGTAACAACCTGCGCAGCGGACCGTTTGATGAAGTTTCCGCCACGCCAAACCAGCTCAGGTGGGACCCGCTGCCGATTCCTGAAGCGCCCTGTGACTTCCTTGACGGCATCATCACCATGGCCGGCAACGGAGGTCCCGCGGGGCAGACCGGGTGCGCCGTGCACATCTATGCCGCTAACCAGAGCATGTCCGGGCGCTTCTTTTCCAATGCCGACGGAGAAATGTTGATCGTGCCCCAGTTGGGGAAGCTTCGCTTCTTTACCGAGCAGGGCATTCTGGACGTTGCGCCGGGAGAGCTCTGCGTGCTGCCCCGGGGTCTCAAGATGCGCGTAGAGCTGTTGGAGAGCACGGCGCGCGGCTATATCTGCGAGAACTACGGACTTCCCTTCCGTTTGCCCGACCTGGGTCCGATCGGCGCCAATGGATTGGCGAATCCGCGCGATTTTCTTTCCCCGGTAGCGGCTTTCGAAGATGTCGACGGAAAATTCCAGACCCTGTGCAAATTTCAGGGCAAGCTGTGGTCGGCCGGCATCGATCACTCGCCGCTCGACGTGGTGGGCTGGCACGGCAACTACGCGCCGTACAAGTACGACATGGCCAACTTTAACTGCATCAACACCGTGAGCTTCGATCATCCTGATCCCTCCATCTACACCGTGCTTACGGCGCCTACGCCGGTGCCGGGCACAGCCAATGTCGACTTTGCGATCTTTCCCCCACGCTGGGTGGTGGCTGAGCACACATTTCGTCCTCCCTGGTTCCACCGCAATGCTATGAACGAGTTCATGGGCCTGATTTTCGGCCAGTACGACGCCAAGGCAGAAGGCTTTATTCCCGGCTCAGCCAGCCTGCACGGCTGCATGCAGGCCCACGGCCCCGATGCAGAGACCTTTGAGCGCGCCAAAGACGCCGAGCTTAAGCCTCATTACCTCGGCGATACGCTGGCCTTCATGTTTGAGACCCAACTGGTGCTTCACCCGACTCGCTTCGCTCTGGAGACGGAATGTCTTCAGCGTGAATACTTCCAGGTTTGGCAGGCGCTCAAAAAGCACTTTACCGGCAAGCCCATTTCGTCGACGAGCAAATGAACGCAACCCATGATCCTGAGCGCCGAAGCTGGGTAGAGCCAGCCAATCATAGCGGGTGCGCATTCCCGATCCAGAACCTGCCCTTCGGTGTTTTTGAAGCCGGGGCCGGCCACGCTGTGGGCATAGCGATTGGCGACCAGGTTCTGAACCTGCGCGGCTGTTACCAGGCGGACATGTTCGCCACGCTGGCGGAGTCCACACGCGTGGCGTGTGCGGCGGTTACGCTCAACCCGATCATGGCTCTCGGAACGGCGAGCTGGTCGCCTCTGCGAGCTCAACTCAGCGAGCTGCTGCGCGCCGATCATCCTCGCGCGGCTGACCATGAGCGCGCTCTCAAGCCTCATCTCCTGCCGATGACGGAAGTCAGCATGCTCAAGCCGGCTTCGATCGGCAATTACACCGACTTTTACGCATCGATCGATCACGCAACCAACGTGGGCAGGCTCTTCCGGCCCGAGAACCCCCTGTTGCCCAACTACAAATATGTGCCTATTGGGTATCACGGTCGTGCCTCCTCAATTTGTGTCAGCGGTACCGCGGTGAGGCGGCCCGCCGGGCAGTTCTTGCCTCCGCAGGGTGGATCCCCTCGATTCGCGCCGACGGAGGCCCTCGATTACGAGTTGGAAGCCGGATTCTTTGTTGGGCCCGGCAACCGCCTGGGAGAACCCATCGCCATCGAGCAGGCTGCCGCACATCTTTTCGGCATTTGCCTGCTCAATGACTGGTCGGCGCGCGACATACAGTCCTGGGAGTACCAGCCTCTGGGGCCCTTTCTCGCCAAGAGCTTTGCCACCACGATTTCGCCCTGGGTGGTCACCATGGAGGCCCTTGCACCCTTTCGCAGACCGGCGTTTGTGCGGCCGTCTGAAGACCCGGCCCCGTTGCCCTACCTTGACTCGGAGCAAGATCGCTTACAGGGTGGAATCGACCTGGTTCTGGAGGTGTATCTCCGCTCCGCCCGCATGCGCGCGGCGGGTATGGATGCGGTTCGCCTCAGCCGCGGCAACCTGGGCAACCTTTACTGGACCCCGGCCCAATTACTGACCCACCATGCAAGCAACGGGTGCAATCTTCAGCCTGGCGATCTGTTTGCCAGCGGAACCGTCTCTGGCCCCGAGGATCATGCGCGCGGATCGTTGCTCGAAATGACAAGGCGCGGCCGCGACCCGATTGCCCTGCCCACGGGAGAGTTTCGCGGCTTTCTCGAAGACGGCGACGAGATTGCGCTGTGCGGATATTGTGAGCGGGAGGGCTTTATAAGGATTGGTTTGGGCACATGCACAGGCACCATCACGGAGAGCTTGGCGCCGGTTTTGGGTAAAATTCGACGCTTTTTATTGATAAATTTGATCGTTTTTGGATGTTTTAGCTAAAGCCGTTCCCTGATACAAGAAACAAATCTTCCCGTTTCATCCCTCGCGTGTTGGCGAAGGGAAAAAGGAGCAGCCCCGGAGGGGCGGCTGAAAATAGCCCAGGATGAAATCCTGGGGATCCCAATCCTGTCCAAGGATCAAGTCCCGCAGGGACGACTGAAACGAACCGTCTTGGCGTGCAAGGTTGGAAACTTCCGGCTCGCCCGCGAAGCGGATGCGTGTGTCCTGGTGAATCCCAGTGAATCATGGATCGCCGCTCTGCCGTCGCACCCCGTGGACCAGGCAACATTTGACGGTGAAGCATCTCTTCAGCCGTCCCTTCGGGACTGGATCGGTGCCGGTTTTGGGTAAAATTCGATAAAATTCGATCGTTTTAGTTGTTTTAGCGCTCGTAATCCTCTTTCCGGGTGCGTGGAGACCAGTCCCCCGACATTTCCATGCCGGGCTCTGCGGTGTGGCGTCCCTTTCGGGACTCAGTTGGGTTGGATTTTGTGGGACCTAAAAAAACCCGCCGGTGCGGGAGGTTGTGTTGCCCTGATTTTTGACAGGGATCGGATGTGACACCGGATGGTGATAACACACCATCCTTCGCTCGCGTGTAGGCCGAAACTACCGGCAACTGCAGGCCATGGGAGCGGCTACGCGAGAATCATCTCCCTGCCGAAATCGTCTGCTAACAGAATACACCGTTGCTGGAGCAGATCTAAGATCTAAGTGCCGAAACCGCTTTCCACGTTTAGGCCGGGGATAAATCCCCGGCCTACCGTGAAGGCGCGTTTGAGGCCGTGCCGGGGTCCGACTCAAGCCGGCGCTATTTTCCGCGCGTCCCTGATGGGACTTGCAGGCTGCCGGGATTCCGGTGTTTACATATTTGTGTGACCGGCGCGCATCTCTTCATTGAAAGCCGGTTTCGTCAGGGCAAAGGCCTGTTGCAGGCGTTCGCGAAATTCAGGTTCGCGCGCGAGCAAGGCCGGCGTTGCGGCGGCGAACTCGAGGCCCCCGTCTTTCGGCTCAGCCATGGTCACCATCCCCGTAGCAGCCAGCGCAGCGGCCATGCGGGCAAGATCCTCCGCGGTGGTATTGAGATACTGCGCATCCCGCGGATCAGCAATCCAGACCGGCCGCGCACTGCCGAGCACTCCCGAAAGCCAGAACACCTTGCTTAACAAAAACCGCTGGCGTTCCTCATCGTTCGTGTCGGTAAAGAAAAACTTCTTTTGCCAGCGGCTGTAGTAGCGCGTGGTCACCGGCACGGGCTGGCGATTGCCGCTCTTGAGTAATTCGAGTTGGCCCTGGTCCAGGGTTTTGCGAATCGCGCTGTAGATGAAAGATTCGGCATAGGGCTGCTCGGGAGCCGGGACAATCTCCGCAAAGGTGACCGTCATACTCGCCGAGATTTTGGCGTGCAGCACGGAATCGGTGCCATCGGCGACATAAAGCACTCCGTGGACGATGTAGGTATCCGACCCGGAAACAGAGCGATGAAAGGGCCAACGGAAATCGCGGAAGGCGATCGGCATGCCCGCCAGGGTCACGTAAGCATCCGGCCGCGGGTTGCGCAGGCGCTTGGCCTCCTCCTGCAAGTGCCGGGTCATTTCCGGTAACAACTCAGGCCGGTTGAAGTCGAAGTTCTCGCTCAACTCCAGTCGCAGTGTGCGCTCGGCAGGAGCATCCGGGGAAAGGCCGATGCGGAAAATGGCGGTGGGGCGGCTATTGAAATCGATGCCCTCCTCAGAGGAGAGGATCGTCAAACCGGCCTTGGCGGCGGCGGTGTTTATCGCGGAGCTTAAAGCGGTAACCAGATTGGCGGACATGGAGCTTTCTTTCCTGGGGGAGTGTAAGCAGTTTCGCAATGAGCGTAGACCGAAGCGATCGGGTCTTTCGTGGTTTTCTCCCAAGGAAAACCACACCTCGCAAAGTCCTTCAGGCCACCGTCGTTGCGAAACTGCTCTAGAGCTTTATTGTACCGGCTGGTAGCGGCCTTCCGTCCTGCGAGCGTCTTATCTGACGATTTCGGGTCTTGATGGCTTCGGGGAGAACGAGCTACGGGGCGAGCGCAAAAGCAACCAGTGTGCGGCCTGTTGTGCCGGACGACTGCTCGAACTCGGCGAGCAGCCTGGCCTCCAGGCCATCCGGATCGATTGCCATTTCGCAGGAGGCAATCTGCTCCTCGGTGGCGCCGTGATAGCAAAGCTCGCAGACGCCAAGACCCTGCTCCGAGCGCACAGGCGGTCCAAAGACGCGGCAGGTTACCGGCCGTGACTCGTATAGATCACATAGCCCCGTAGCGGGATCGAGCGCGGGACAAGGCTCGTCGTTGGCGAAGTCCTCGAACCGGGCTTCCGCTTCTTCCGAGGGATCCAATAAACCAGTTATTGGATCACCGGGAAATCCGTCGGCGAGACGTGCGGCCGATTCCCGCGCCCGCTCGCGAACCGATTGAGCGCGTTCCGGATCTTTCGTGTCGAGCAGCCGCAAACCTTCCCGCAGGCGGGCTGCGTCCAGCTGATGGATGGCAAACACGCCCACGCAGCATTGCGTACAACCCGGCTTGCATACCAGCCAATCGCCGCTGCGGCGGGCGGCGTCGGCGAGCGCGGCAGAGAGGATCTGAACGAGTTGGTTATCGCCGGCTGGCAGCATAGTTGCGACGCCCGGCTGTGGTCCAGTCCCCGGACTAAGTCCGGGACTGGCCGGCACATGGCTAAAGCGGTTTTGTGTCTGCTCCGAGTACGCGGCCATTGCCGGGTGTCTGCGCAAACAGAATCAGGTGATGCTTCTGGGCCGACTGATACGAAGCTGGAAGCTTAAGCTGCAACGTCTTCTCGCCTGCCGCCTGTACTTCGCCTACACGAGCAATGGATCGTGCCACGGAGACGTGCGCCAGTGTGCGGCCGGAGTTTTCGCCGCGTAGAACGTTGGCTTGATCGGAATCATCCGCAACCACGGCGATCAGATCGGCGCCGCGCGCCGGTACGTCCCCGCCGGCGGCGTAGTTTACGGTCAAGATGTCTCCAGACACGTGCATCGAGAGAATGTGCAGTGACATCAGCGATCGCTGCTCTTCTTCTTTTTGCACCGCGCGAATGAACGCTTCGCGATCACTGCCGACAATCTCCTCTGAGCCGTTGATCACCATCTGCGGCGTATAGACGCCCTCCAGGTGGAATCGCTGGCCGTAGTCACTCTGCCGCTCAGTATTCACGGGCGAAGAGAAAGGATCGGACCACCCCAGCGAGTTCCAATAGGTCACATGCTCGCTGATGCCGACAATCAATTGGCCCGCATGCGTCTGGGTGCCATTCACTTGCCGGAGCAGCGCATCCGCCGGCGGGCAGCTGGAGCATCCTTCAGACGTAAACAGTTCCACCAGAACGACCTTTTGCGATGGGGTTGCCTGTTGTGCCTGCAAACCTATTGGGCATGCCATCAGGGCAGCGACGACCTGCATAACGACTCTTCTCGATTGCCTGTTCATTAGTTCCCCCCGGCTTGCAGGTGAGACGCTCGTTAGCCAAGAGAGTTACAAGCAATGGATGCATCGAATGTTTTCCAGTAACCTTTGTGTTCCCGGTAACCTCAATGCCCCAAAAGGGAAAGAAGCGGCGGCATTGGCCAACGGGATGGCGGCGTTGCTGCTGCCGAAACTACAGGATACAATTTTTCACCTGTAACCATTCGAGGGCGCCGACCTCTAACAGGGGAGAGTGGCGCTTTGCGTAACCAGGCGCCCGAATCGCAGAGGAAACGCCGCTGCCGAGGTACCAACACGCAGGCCGTATGCCTGGGATGCACTCCTGGCGGAGTGCGACGCGTGTTATGCCGGAGGCCAGGCGCCCTCCATAAAATTAGATGAGGCAAGAAGCATGATGAAATCTCTGATCGCGTTGTATTCTCGTTGTTCGGTTTTAGTCTCTTATCTTCAGTCTCCGTTCCTGCTGGCGGTGAGACTCTATTGGGGTTGGCAGTTCGCGCAGACCGGCTGGGGAAAGATGCAAAACATCGAGAAGATCACCGGATTCTTTGCCAGCCTGAACATACCGTTCCCGGGGCCCACCGCGCACTTTATTGCCGGCCTCGAGTTCTTTGGAGGCATTCTGCTGGCTGTGGGACTCGGATCACGATTCATCGGAGTGCTGCTGGCCGCAAATATGACGGTTGCCTATTGGACGGCCGACCACGAAGCGCTGGTCGCCATCTTCTCTGACCCGGGCAAGTTCTACGTGGCCGACCCTTATACCTTCCTCTTCGCGTCCCTGATGGTTATTATTTTCGGGGCAGGCCTGTTTTCTCTGGATACCCTGGTCGCCAAGTTTCTGAAAGGCAGGTCGGCATAGCGGTGGCGCCTACCAGCGAGCTGCGGGATGAAGCCCAGATGATCGCATCGATCGTCGCCGGCGAGTCTCAGCTGTTCCACGAGCTGATTCGGCCCTACGAGCGCAGGGTCTACGTAATGGCTCTGTCGTTTCTGCATAATGAAGCCGATGCGGAAGATGCTGCTCAGGAGGCGTTCCTCAAAGCGTTCCGCAACCTGTCCAGCTTTCGCGGCGAAGCAAAGTTCGGTACCTGGCTGGTAAGCATCACCTTGAACGAGGCGCGGAGCCGGATCCGTCACCGGGACACGATCAAGATGGAATCGCTGGACGAGCCTCCGGACGACGAGGGGCGCATCTCTCCGGCGCTCTTACGCGACTGGAGAGAGATTCCCTCAGAAGCGTTGGAACGCAAGGAAGTGAGCCAGCTGCTGCACCAGGCAGTCGCTGCTTTGCCGCCGATCTACCGTGAAGTTTTTATGCTGAGAGATGTAGAAGGAATGAGCGTAAATGAAGCCGCCGCAGCACTTGAAATCAGCATCGCCTCCGTCAAGGTGCGGTTGCATCGAGCTCGTGTGATGTTGCAAAAAACTTTAGCGCCACAGTTAAAACAAATCGCGCCCAAACGGAGGTGGTGGACATGGTCATAGAGTGCAAACACGTGTGGGCGCACATCTCCGGATACCTGGATGCAAATTTGCCGCCAGAGGTACTGGAGCGGGTGCAGAAACATCTGGAGCATTGCGAGATTTGCTCGGCCATTCTCGACTCTACGCGCAACATACTGATTCTCACCGCGGATGAGCGAGTATTCGAGTTGCCACTTGGTTTCAGCGAACGATTGCATGCGCGCCTGGCGCAGGAGATGGGCGGTTTGCGTTAAGCCATCTTGTGGACGATGTGATGCGTCATCCACTCCGCTAAAACCAGCACGAGGGTTACGATCGCCAGCACGATCTGGAAGACTTCTGCTCGCCTCTGCCGTGGGGTTGCGGGAGCGGTGCGCCATTGTGAGGATGGGCGGGAGCGCAGGTTCCGGATACGCCAGATTACGTAAAGGTTAACCAGCGAACCCACCACAGCGATCGCCATCATGGGAATGCGGATCGCATCCGCGTGAAAACCAACCACGGGCCCCTGTAACCCCGCCGCGGCGGCCAGCGCGCTCAACCCGATGATCACGCGCACTCCGCTCAGCGCTATCACAGCCGTGCAAGCGCTTTGCAACAGAATAAAGAAGAAGCTTGTGAGACCGACGATCCAAGACCGGCGCCCGATACGCCCTCCGGCGGAGGTGGGCACGTCCGCGATCGTTTGAGCCTTCTGTTGCTTGGAACTCATCTCTTCTCCAAACTATACCAACGGCTCGCTGTTCGAGCCAACTGGCTCCTTCTGCCAGGTGTTGGCTCCACATTCCCGGGCGGCTCGAAGGTCATTCCCTTCCTGCCTGGACAGGCTGCGGAGAGACTCGAAAACTCCCCGTTTCCTCCTTCGCGGGTCAGCATAGGGAAAAGGAGCAGCCCCGGAGGGGCGAACTTTGATTGGATAAGGAGAAGGACACCCGGTCGGGGCATTGAAGACGAAGGACTTAGGGACGCCGCCGAGGGCGGCCAATATATATTGGCTGCAAGGGTAGATTTCACCGGATAGCCACTCTTTAGGGGTGAATGGAGCAACGCAAACACAAGTGGCGCGAGCCCGCCCCAGCGGCCCAGGTTGACCAGTTGCTGGCCAGCCGCTACAACCAGCTGCTGCAATGGGGAACGGTGTTAACCCGGGGTGACACAGGCAAAACCGAGGAAATTGTTCAAGAGCTCTGCCTCTACTTCACGCTTACCAAGCCCGACCTAAGCGGCGTTGCCAACCTGGACGGCTACCTTTACACCGCGCTGCGCCACATTTATCTGTCGAGCCTCGCCCGTTCTTCGCGCGAGGCGCTCCACTTTGTGAGCGTCGCGGAATTCGATTCTTTTGCATCGGCAGTCGATGAAAGCCCCGCCGGCGTTCCACTACAGAGGCAAAACGACCTTCGCAGCATCTGTGGTTACACGGTCTGGCGCAAGGAATCGTCTAAAACCGCGAGCTACTTCATTCTCCATTTCTTCCACGGGTACGCCCGGCGGGAAATCGCAGAGCTGGCCCGCCTGCCCATGGCCGCAATCTACAACAAACTCAAACTCGCCCGCTCGGAAGTCCGGTCTTACGTGGAAGACTCGGGCAAGCTGCGCCTGGTGAGCCGCAACCTGCCGCCGGAACCGGCTTTGTCGTGGAAGCGGCTATCGTCGGCAGAGCTTTTTCGCGAGCTGCGGCAGACGATTCTGCGGGCACGACTCTCCGCCTGCCTTTCGGAAGAGGATCTGCTCGCGCACTACCGCTCCACCAGGCCTGAACCGATCTCCTGCCCCCTTCTCGCTCACGTTGTGAGCTGTGAGCATTGCCTGGCAGTTATCGATCGCCAGTTTCGCCGCCCTACGTTGCGTGACCGTGAACCCCTGGACGGTTTTGGTTCCACCTCAGAGGACGGCAACGATCGCGTTGCCGGGCCGAGCGACATCGCCAGTCACAAGGAAATGTTGGAGGCCGTTCGGAAACGTTGGGGCCGGGTGCATGAGCATCGTCCGCGGACCTTATCGATTGCCGTCAACGGACAGATCATCGCCTTTCATGATGTGCAGGCCGAATACAGCAAGCTCTCGGCCCGGGTTGAGCACCTGGAGAGTGCGCGGTTCGTAGAAGTATTTAGCGAGCAGGACGTTCGGCTTGCCCTTCTTTCTATTGGAGAGCTTCCGCCGGAAGGATCGCAGGTAAGAACACAGCGGATCGAACTCAGCGATGCGCGCTGGCTGGAGCTGAACCTCACCTTCGATGGAATGGGCCTCAATAGCCAGGTTTCGTACTACGATCCGGCCTTGGGGGTGTTTGCCGCCGAGGAAGAGGACGACACGCCTCCCGCATGGACGGTTAGAAGCCGCGCGGGGCGCTGGTCGGGCATTCTGCTCTGGCCGCAGGCAGTCTATGCGGCATTTCGCAGCGTGCTGCATGCAATGATGCCCTCGTCAGCAAGTGCGTGGGCACTCACGCTGGTCATCTTGTTGGGCGCGGCCGGCTATTTGACCTATCGTCACAAAAACACGCCCATAGATGCGATGGCGCTACTGAACGAGTCGGTAAAAACAGAGGCCGCGAGCCTGCAAGGGCAAACCGAGCACCAGGTCGTTCACATTGAAGAAGCAACCGCCGGCGGAAGGGTCTTGCAGCAAGCGGTGGTCGATCTGTGGAAGGATGGGGACGGCAGCCGGTACCTGCGCCGCCTCTATGACCCGCAGCACCGGATGATCGCGGCCGAGTGGCGAAACAAGAATGGAGAACATAACCCGCGCCGCAAGGAAGGCAGCAGGAGTACGCCTGGCCATCCACTGCTCATGAGTGAGTTCTGGGATCAGGATCTTTCCGCTCAAGCCTTCCTGAGTCTGGGCGTGAAGGCGCCACAGGTTCATGCCGTTAAGGACGGCTATGAGCTGACAACTGCCGGCCCTATCGCCGGTCATCCGCAACTGGTGTCGGCGGTTCTGGTGCTTGATCGTCACTTGCTGCCGATACGGTCCACGCTCCGCGTCCGGTCGGGAGCGGGCGTTCATGAGCTGCGCTTTGTACAAGCGGGCTATGAACGCATTCCGCGCGCCTCCGTCCCCGACGCGACGTTCGATCCTGGGTTCGATCCTGGATATGCTGCAGGCGAACGGGAATCACGTTCGCTGATCCATCCGCATGGCCTGGCAATCGAAGCGGCCGGCGACCTCTCCCTGGCTGAATTGCAAATCGCGGTGCTGTACCAACTCAACCGGCTGGGCGCAGACACCGGGGAGCCGATCGAAGTCGTACGAACCGGGGACGCGCACATTCGCGTCTCTGGTGCGATTGCAGACCAGGCGCTCAAACAGAAGATCGTCTCTCAACTGCAAGCGCTGCCCAACCACCAGGTGCTTGATGTTGAGCTCGTCTCGCCGCATGGCGTGCACCTGAATCCAGGAACGCCTCAGATCGTCTCCGGGGGCGCCAGCGTCTATGAAATTAACCAGGCGAAGTCTGCCGCCGATGCCACGCTGCGCACATACTTTCAAGCCAAGGGTCTGGCGGGTGAGCAGTTGAATGCGGCTGCCGGGCAGTTTTCTCACGAGGCTCTGGAGCGCGCGCAGCGTTCCCTGCAACACGCATACGCACTCGACCGGTTGGGCCGAGCCCTCTCTGCGGCAGAACTTCCAGCGATCGATCAGACCTCGCTGCAGCAATGGACGGAGATGGTCGATAAACACGCATTCGTGCTCGAAGATCAACTGCGCGCGCTGCACGAACAGCTGCAGGACGTTCTGGGAGAAGACTCTCGGGAGGCGGCCGGAGAGCCAATCCAGATCAATGATCCGGCAGAATTCAAACAAACAACCGATCACCTTCTGCACCTCACCCAGGATCTGGAACGGGATGTCGGAGGCGCGTTTACATCGAACGGAGCTGGGGATGCGCCATCCGGTCAGGACGCGCAATTGCCCCATATTGTGCGCGTCATTCCACTGCGAGAGGCGGAGGAGATCGCGCGCTTTGCCGCGAAATTGCATGCTTCGGCGACTTTTGTAAATGGGAAAAATGGCAGTCAGAGCAGCCAGAATAGCCAGATCGTTACCGCTCCATCGCGGTGACGAGCCGCGGGGTGAGCTGCTTCCTACTTGTGCCGCACTAAGCGAGGATTGCTGGAGTAAGAACCGGCTCGTCCGGTTTGTTTATTCGCCAAATTGAGATTGCGAAACAGAACCCGGAGGCCCGGATCACCGGCCTGCATTGGGCTATGGTGCTGGAAGTAGCTTTGCGCAACGCACGCGCGGCGGGCGTTGCCGATCGATATACAAGGCTGCCGGGAAGTGCGTTCGATGTGGAGTTTGGCGGCCCGTACCATGCCGTGTTGCTGACTAACTTTCTCCATCATTTTGACCGGTCGACGTGTGTGACCCTGCTCAAAAAAACACATGGGGCACTTCGCCCCGGGGGCGTACTGGCAACCCTGGAGTTTGTGCCGGATGAAAATCAAGTCTCACCAATGATCCCGACCTTCCAGCGCTTTCTGGAAAACCAGATTCGCGCCGCCTTTGGTTTTCGTGGCTCGCCCATCTGGTTCAAGGTACGTGCCCGCGCCAAGTAGCTCCTATTGCGCCGCGGGCAAGAAACCTGCATCTTTCTTGCTATTCCCCACCTTTTTTTTTCATGGGATCGTGATGAATTCCCGATCGCGTTGGGTCGTGGGTGCATAAGGAGTAAGGGCTATGTGGAACTCTATTGGTTCGTGGTTTTGCATTCTTGGCTTGGTTATCGTGCCGTTTTCCATCGGCGTCCTGTTTGAAGGAAAGCTGCAGCGGTCCAACCGCGAGCTCGGCTCGCGGCTGCTGCGCAGGTACTAAAGCATTTTCACTTCTACTCCGCACAGGCAAGTGTGGCGAAGTGCGTCTTTTCTTCCACCCCAGCAAGCTCGCTTGCCGTGGACCCCGGTTCTTGAGGAAAAGCCGCGTCGAGGGCGGTTGCCCTGTATACACCAGAAGTGAAAATGCTATAGCGTCTCTGCCGCAGAGAACGCGCTATTAAATCCAGAGCGACACACTGAAGCGTTCGAGCAGATGGAAAAACAAATTTCTCAGGCAGGGCACGGCTGCCCTGCCGCAGCGAGCATTCTCGCCGCAGCGGGCGTTAGCCGTGCCGCACATGTGCCTAAAATGATCCGGGCTGCCTCGCCGCAGCGTTCTTTTCGTCGACTTTTTCCGCAGCCTGTAAAGCCCGTTTTGAAGGGTACGGGCGAAAAGCCGTACCTGCCCAGCACGACAGTCCTGGTCACAACCCGGGCTCCACAACCGGGCCGGTGTCTGGTCATGGCGGGGCGGCAAGTTGTCAAAGAACTGCCAAGCTCAAGAGGACCCGCACTGGGCGCACCTCTGCTCATTCGCGCAATTGACCTGCTCTCTCCCGCGGCCCCTCACCGAGAAAAAAAATAGGCGAACGTGCAGGAGCACGGGGCGCTGTGAATCGTGTTAACGCAACAGAAACGAAAGACATAAGGGGTTCCATGTTGACTGGCAGAGTTGCGACAACCGCCTCAAACGCTACGTCCTGTACACCGAAGACACTTTCAACCGCCGCTTTTCTGTGCCGCTGCGGTTTGCTGCCGGTACTGGCGGTCGTGCTGGCCCTGGGGCGAGGCGTCCAGGCGCAGACGACCCTGAGTAGTCCAGCGCCGTCGATTGCCGTGGGAACCAACGACAATCCCTTTGGGGTGGCGGTGAACGTGGTGACGGGGCAGGTCTACGTCGCGCACGCTAATGGCAACACGGTGAGCGTGATCGACGGCGCCACCAACACGGTCGCCGCTACCGTCAACGTCGGAAGCGAACCCATTGCGGTGGCGGTGAACCAGGTGACGGGGCGGGTCTACGTTGCGAACAATTGTAGCAACACGGTGAGCGTGATCGACGGCACCAGCAACACGGTCGTTGCTACCGTCCCCATGGGAAACTCTCCCGCAGCGGTGGCGGTGAACGCTGTGACGGGGCGGGTCTACGTCGCGAACAATACTAGCAACACGGTGAGCGTGATCGATGGTGCCACCAACACGGTCGCCGCTACCGTCAACGTCGGAGGCGTTCCCGGAGAGATAGCCGTGAACGGGGTGACGGGGCAGATCTACGTCGCGAACAATGGTGACACCACGGTGAGCGTGATCGACGGCGCCACCAACGCGGTCGTTGCTACCGTCCCCGTGGGAGTCCAACCCAGGGCGGTAGCTGTGAATGCGGTGACGGGGCAGGTCTACGTCGCGAACGGTGGTAGCAACAATGTGAGCGTGATCGACGGCGCCAGCAACACGGTCGTTGCTACCATCCCCGTGGGAACCCAACCCAGGGCGGTAGCTGTGAACCCGGTGACGGGGCAGGTCTACGTCCCGAACTTTATTAGCAACAATGTGACCGTGATCGACGACGCCAACAACACGGTCACGACCGTCACTGTGGGAAGCAGTCCCAGTGCGGTGGCGGTGAACGCGGTGACGGGGCAGGTCTACGTCGGGAACGGTGATGCCAACACGGTGAGCGTGATCGACGGCGCCAGCAACGCGGTCACGACCGTCACTGTGGGAAGCAGTCCCCAAGGGGTCGCGGTGAACCCGGTGACGGGGAAAGTCTACGTCGCGAATACTGGTGGCGCCACGGTGAGCGTGATCGACGGCGCCACCAACATGGCCGCCGCTACCGTCAACGTGGGAACCCAACCCCAAGGGGTGGCGGTGAACGGGGTGACGGGGCGGGTCTACGTCGCGAACGCTGCTGACGGCACGGTGAGCGTGATCGACGGCGCCAACAACACGGCCGCCGCTACCGTCAACGTCGGAAGCTTTCCCCGTGCGGTGACAGTGAACCCGGTGACGGGGCAGGTCTACGTCGCGAACTTTGGTGGCACCACGGTGAGCGTGATCGACGGCGCCAACAACACGGCCGCCGCTACCGTCAACGTGGGAAACTCTCCCGCAGCGGTGGCGGTGAACGCTGTTACGGGGCGGGTCTACGTCGCGAACGCTGCTGACAGCACGGTGAGCGTGATCGACGGCGCCAATAACACGGTCACCGCTACCGTCAACGTCGGAAGCAATCCCCTTGCGTTGGCGGTGAACGCGGTAACGGGGCAGGTCTACGTGGCGAACGCTACTGACAGCACGGTGAGCGTGATCGACGGCGCCAACAACACGGTCGCCGCTACCGTCACCGTGGGAAGCGGTCCCGAAGGGGTGGCGGTGAACGCGGTAACGGGGCAGGTCTACGTGGCGAACGCTACTGACAGCACGGTGAGCGTGATCGACGGCGCCAACAACACCGTCACCGCTACCGTCAACGTCGGAAACGAACCCTTTGGGGTGGCGGTGAACGCGGTTACGGGGCAGGTCTACGTCGCGAACTTTGGTGGCACCACGGTGAGCGTGATCGACGGAGCCAGCAACACGGTCGTCGCTACCGTCAACGTCGGAAACGAACCCTTTGGGGTGGCGGTGAACGCTGTGACGGGGCAGGTCTACGTCGCAAACTTTGATATCAACACGGTAAGCGTGATCGACGGCCAGGGCACGCAGGGAGTGCCTATCGGCATCGCCACGCAGGCTTCGGCCACGGTATCCTCGCCCTATAACAGCTCGGCCGCAACCGCCACGGCCCCCTATAGCACGACGTTCCCGTCGCCCACCTTCACGGTCACCGCGACCAGTAGCTATACAACCAGTACGGCCTATTCCGGGGTAGCTTCCGCGGTCAATCCTCCCCTGACCGCCCTCTACTACCGGCTAGACGACGGCAGCGCGAGCTCCTGGCAGTATGTAACCCCGAGCAGTGCCGCCGGCAGCAATCCGGCCACCTTCCCGATCGCGCTCAGCGGCAAGAAGCCGGGCTTCTACAACCTGTACATGTTTGCCGCGTACGGCAATGAGGGGACTCCGTCGAGTTCCAGCAATGGCTCCGGCAATTCGCCCGAGATCAGCGCGGTAACAGCGTATCCGTTCTACCTTTCGCCGATCGCGACCACGACCGTGGTGCAGGCGGACGCAAATCCGCAGGGTGTGAACCAGAACGTGACGCTGACGGCCAGCGTGACCCCGGCGGCTACCGGAGCGGTCGCCACCCCGACGGGGACGGTGAACTTTTTCGACGGCACAACACTGCTGAATCCCACGCCGGTAAGTATCGCCCTGGTCGGCGGCAGCAATGTGGCCAGCTTCCAGACCAGCTTCAGCACTGCGGGCGCGCACAGCATCACGGCGGTCTTTACCACCGGAGATATGAACTACTTCGGCTCGACCTCGGCGGCGCTGCCCGAGAACATTGAGACGGCCCCGACCGTGACGGGGCTCTCGCCCACCTCCGGGTCTACGGCAGGAGGTACGCTTGCCACCATCACCGGGACCAGCTTTACCGGGGCAACCAGCGTGAGCTTTGGTGGAGTTGCTGCAACGGGCCTCACGGTGAACAGCGCCACATCTATTACCGCGACGAGTCCGGTGGGCACGGGCGTGGGCACGGTGGACGTAGTTGTCACCACGCCTGGAGGGTCGAGCGCGACTTCTGTAGCCGACCGGTTCACCTATGTTCTGCCGCTCACATTGGCGTCGGTGACGCTGCCGGCTGCGACCGCTCAGGCGGCATATAGCCAGACGCTAAGCGCCAGCGGAGGAACGTCGCCCTACACGTATGCGGTATCTGCCGGAGCGTTGCCTACGGGGACGAGTCTGAACTCCTCTACCGGTGTTCTTGCCGGTACGCCGACAGCTACGGGGACGTTCAGCTTCACGGTGAGGGTGACGGACGCTAACAGCGTGACAGCAACTGCCTCCTTCAGCCTGACAGTGAATGGCGCCGTGACGGCGACGCAGGCGATTCCCACCGAGGTGCTGACGCAGAACCACGCCGTGACGCCGTTTACGCCGGTGACCGGCGGCGGCGGAACGGGCCCTCTGACGTACAGCATCTCTCCGGCTTTGCCTGCCGGCTTGAACTTCAGTGCGGTAACAGGCGTGGCCAGCGGCACACCGAGCGTGGCACTGACGGCCACAACCTTTACAGTGACGGTGACCAACACCAACAGCGCGACAGCCAGCAACACCTTCGTCCTGAAGGTCAATGCAGCGGTGACGGCGACGCAGGCGATTCCCACCGAGGTGCTGACACAGAACCACGCCGTGACGCCGTTTACGCCGGTGACCGGCAGCGGCGGTTTAGGCCCTCTGGCGTACAGCATCTCTCCAGCTTTGCCTGCCGGTTTGAACTTCAGTGTGGTAACGGGCGTGGTCAGCGGCACACCGAGCGTGGCAGGTGCAGCAACGACATACACAGTAACGGTGACGGATGCGAACGGAGCGGCCGCGACGGCGAGCTTCAGCTTGATCGTAGACAGCGCGGTGACGGCAATAACAACCGTGCCATCGACAACGCTGACGTTCTACCAGGCAACGGCAGCATTTATACCAGTGAGCGGAAGTGGCGGGGATGCGCCGCTGACCTACAGCATGTCGGCAACACTACCTGCAGGCCTGACGTTCTCGACAACGACAGGAGCAATCACGGGCACTCCAAGCATCGTCAATGCCGCCACGAGCTACACGGTAACGGTGACGGATGCCAAAGAAGCGACGGCGACAGCGATGTTCAGTTTGGCAGTGGCCAAGCAGGCCTCGCAGACCACGGTGAGCGCGGCACCTTCGACGGCGACACCGGCGCAGACGGTGACGCTGACGGCGGCGGTATCGGCGGCGGTGGCTGGAACACCAACGACGCCGAGCGGTACGGTAACGTTCTACGACAACGGAACGGCGTTGATGAGCGAGCCGGTTACGGGGGGCGTGGCGCAGTTGACGACGTTGCTGCCTGCGGGAGCAACGTCGGTGATTACGGCGACGTACTCAGGCGATGGCAACTTCCTTACTAGCACGTCGAGCACCAGCGCGAGCGTGCCGGTGTCGCCGCTGGACTTCGCGTTTACCAACACCGGAACGAGCGCGTACACGGCGGCTCCAGGAGCGGTGGCAAGCTACAGCCTCGCGCTGGCTCCGCTCTACGGCAGCTATGCGGAACCGGTGAGCTTTGCGGTGACGGGCCTTCCTGTGGGAGCGACTGCGACCTTCACGCCCAGATCTGTGGCGGTGGGTAGCGGAGCGACACCGGTCGTCATGACGGTACAGACAGCTTCAGCGACGGTGCAGACAGTTTCGGCGACGGCGCAGACAGCTTCGGCGACGGCGCAAAACAAGAGCAATAGCCCGTTCGGTCGTGGCATCGTGCTGGCGTTCCTGCTCTTGCCCTTCGTTGCCAAACGCAGCGTGCGGGAGAAGATGAAGGGCCGGATGCTGCCGCTGGTCTTGCTGATGGCCGGTGTGACGGCGACGCTGACAGGCTGCGGTTCGACCGGCGGCTTCACGTCGCAGAGTCCGCAGACCTACACGCTGACCGTGACCGCAACCAGTGGAACGCTCAAGCACAGCCAGACCGTCACCCTGATCGTGCAGTGAAGAACGGGAGCTGGAGCGGGAGCTCCTCAAGGAGCTTCGGGATCTTCTGTTGGAGCTGGGCCGCGGCTTTGCCTTCGTGGGAAGCCAGGTGCAACTCGAAGTCGATGGGCAGCCCCTTACATCGACCTGCTCTTTTACCATCTACGGCTGCACTGCTATTTCGTAATAGAGCTATTATGTGGCCGGTTCAGCTATGCCGATGCAGGACAAATGCACCTTTATTTGAACTACGCACGCGAGCATTGGATGTAAGGACGGAGAGAACCCTCCGGTCGGACTGGTTCTCTGTGCGGAAAAGGGTACAGCGGAAGCTCATTATGCTATGGACAATCTGCCCAATAAAGTTCTCGCTGCGGAATATCAGATGGTGCTTCCTGATGAAAGGGTAATTGCGGACGAACTGAGCGATCCGGGGTACAACTGGAAGAGCGTCGTATGAGGCGAATTCCGTCTAATGAACCGGACTCATAGCGCGTCAGAGCAGCGCTCTTCCGGAATCTAGGGTACAAACACGCCCACTACGCACTGGCTTTACTCACAGCCACAGATTGAGGTACGCCCTCTTTCGGCCTGGGTGCAAGCAATCGCGTCGAATTCAGGATGAAGATCAACTCGGATGCGACATGAATGAACGCTGCCAGTAACGGATTTAGGACCCCAGCCGCGGCCAGGCCGATGCCGATGGTATCGACAATCAGTGTTCCATAGAAGTTCTGAAAGATAATCCGGCGGCAGTTCCGGGCGATGCGGACCGTTTCGACAAACTTCATCAGGTCGTTACCGATCAGAACGACGTCGGCACTTTCCCGGGCCACGTCGGTACCCGCTCCCATCGCCACGCCGACGGTCGCTTCGCTGAGCGCGGGAGCATCGTTGATCCCGTCTCCCAGCATGGCAACTGTTCTGCCCTTCTTCACTTGCTCGGCGACGTAGGCGGTCTTCTGCTCCGGCAAAAGTTCAGCGTAGACCTGAAGGATGCCCAGTCGTTCAGCGACGGCCTTGGCGACCAGTCCCGTATCTCCGGTTAACAAGGCAACTTCGATACCCATGTCTGTGAGCGCTCTCACTGCCGGGGCGGAGCTGTCGCGCAATTGGTCGGTCACCAGGATGGAGCCCTGATACCGTTCTCCTTGCGCAACCAGCACTTCTGTTCCGTGGACTTCTGTTGTTGACGAAGGCAGGTCGGCACCGAGTTCTGAAAGCAGCGCGCGGTTGCCCACCAAGATCCGTTGTCCATGCAGCGAGGCCAATATACCGCGACCGATGCGGTACTCGAAGTGATCGGGATGAGTGACTGGGATACCCCGCTGCTCTGCATAGCGAACGACGGCTCGACCGAGAGGATGTTCCGAACCGCTCTCAGCACTGGCCGCTGCCTGGAGCATCGCCTGCTCGGAGACGCCTGACGCGGGACTGACCTCAGTGACGAGCGGCATGCCATACGTCAGCGTGCCTGTCTTGTCTAAGAAGACGGTATCCAGACGGCCCAACGCCTCCAGATAGATGCCACCTTTGATAATTGACCCCTGCTGTGCTGCACGCCCGATTGCGCCGAGGACCGCCAGCGGCGTGCCCGCGGCGATGCCGCAGGCGCCAGCCACGATGATGACGGAGATGGTCGCACGTGTGTTGTGTGTGATGAGAAACGTGAGCACTGCTGCGCCGAACGCGAAATAGACCAGATATCCGGCAAGCCGGTCGGCGGTCTTTTGAATCGGTGCGCGGGAGTGTTCCGCTCTTTCTACCGCCTCGATGATCTTGCCGAAGGTAGTCTCTTTGCCCAGCCGTTCGACCAGAACCTGAAGCGTGCCGGTCTGATTGATAGTGCCGGCATACATGGTGCTGCCAGCCCTCTTTTCACTGGGCATGGGTTCGCCGGTGATGGCCGCTTCCTCTACAAACGAATGGCCACCGACCACCTGGCCATCGACAGGGATTCGGCTGCCGGGGCGAATGAGGACAATTTCGCCGGGGAGGATGGTATCGGTGGCTACTTCAATGGTCTGGCCATCACGCAACACACTCGCGGTCTGCGGAAGGAAGTTGAGCATGTCCTGAATGGCACGGCGTCCGCGCCCTACGGTCAACCCTTCGAGGATTTCGGCCCCCAACACGAAGGCCGTGATAACCAGCGCCGTAAAGAACTCTCCGATCGCGAGTGCGGAGATGAGCGCGATGGTCATGGAGAGTTCCATCGTCATGCGGCGTTCGACGATGTTCTCGAACGCCTCCTTGAAGATGGGGTAGCCACCGATCAGGGTAGCCACCAGCCCGATCACGCTGACCCGATGAAAGGGCTCCCACAGATGAAACCAGACTGCCGCTGCGGCCAGCGCGACAAAGACGACGCGAAGAACTTCGATGAGTTGCAAGCCATGTTCACGATCGTGGTTATGTTCCGCTGATACTTCGGCGCAGGAAGCACATGACGAAGGTGCGTGGATAGAGGCCTCACCGGCAAGGCCGGGGCTGTTGTGCTGCTCGCTGGTAACGCTCATGGTGTCGCCGCCTTTTAGTTGAGATATCTCTTCACCACTGCCATCAACTCGTCTGCAGCCTCAAGCTGTGAGGGATGGGTTTTCTGGCTGGGATCGAGGACGTGGAAGCGCAAGTGACCCTCGATAAGCTCCGCCATCAATCCATTTAGGGCACCGCGGCACGATGCGACCAGTTGCAGAATCTCGTCGCACTCAACCTCGCCTTCAAGAGCTCGCTCGATCGCCTCCGTTTGCCCTTTGATCCGGCGAATGCGCGACAGCAACTTCTTCTTGTCTTTGGTCGTATGGGCCATCCAGCACCTCTCCAGATAATATAGTCCCCTATGGTATATTTTGGGCATGACCTTGGACAAACAACGCTCCCACTGGAACCTCAAGTACGAACAAGGTCTCCCGTCACTGGAGAAGCCGGACCACTTTTTCTTGTCGGCGTTCGATCAGTTTGTAGCGAGTTCCTTTCCCAATGGCGGCACAGCTCTCGACCTGGCTGGTGGGATCGGCAGACATGCGCTTTGGCTGGCTAAAAGAAACTGGCAGGTTACTGTCGTGGATATCTCCGAGGTTGCGATCTGCAAGCTCGGTCAAAATGCGCAACGATTCAATCTACCGCTGAACTTGTTGGCGCTCGATGCAAAGGAATATACCTTCGAGCCAGCTTCCTTTGACCTGATCGTGATGTTTTATCACTTGGATCGGGAAATCTGTCCGCAAGTGCTTTCAACGTTAAAGCCCGGTGGCTTTTTGATTTGCAAGAGCAGCGTATGCTGGGACGCCTACGAAGGAGTTGCCCCGGCCAACCTCAAGCCGTTGGCGAAGGGCGAAATCCTGTCTCTTTTTCAAGAACTGCCGGCGCTGCACCACCAGGAGCGGCCGGTGCGCGACCGCGGCGTCGCGGAGTATGTTGGGAAGAAGTCTGGGTGAAATGATGGCATTTCCTCAAACCCGCGAATAGATATTGGGAAACGCTCTTCTCGTCGGAAATTGATTGGTAATTGATTGGTGACAGGCGGACATGACCCTTTATGGCGACAATGCTCTTGCGGTCATCCATGACGGCATTTTGGCCGACTGCTGGTTCAGCTTGTCATTCGCGGTCCACCTAAGGAGAGGCTTGCTTGACCTGGATCCGGAGTATGGCCTTTTCTCCGGCCCTTTTTCTGCGGCACCAAACGCCGTCCAGTTGTCTTCTCAAGCTCCGAGACGAACGCAGCGTCCCCGAGGGGACGACCGGTATGTGTGGACCGACGGATGGCGGCTGCGTCGGATTCCGTTTCTGGTACCGATAGATATTCGCACCAAGCCGGGACGGTCCAGCGATTTCGCCACAGGGTGTCGGCCAGCCACGAGTTTGCTTCCGTTTTCCCGCAATGCACTGCTGCGCTGGACCAGGGCCACGATTCCGGTTGGGAGACGAGTCCAGCCCTGACAGGGTTCAGTTCCGTGTAGCGCAATGCTGCCCATAGGTGTGCTTCGTCCAGAGGACACGAATAGAACCGCCCCTGCCAAGCGTGCCCGCTTGCACCATGGATCGCGTTCCAATATGCGGCGTACCTGCCATGAGCATTCCTTAAGGCCAGCGCAAATCCATCTGGCAGCGTGGGAATGGCGATCAGGTGGACGTGATTCGACATCAGGCAATAGCCAAGCAGGGACACCTCATAGGCTTCGGTGTTCTCTCGTAGTAGCTTCAGATAGACGGCGCGATCTTCGTCACGATTCAGGATGAACTGTCGCGCATTACCGCGCTGGGTGAGATGGTGGGCCATATTGACTGCAATGACTCGCCGCAGCCTTGTCATGCACTCGACGATAGCAGAGTCCTGGCGTTCGGGCCGCAACACGACCGCAGACCGTGCTAAGCAACGTTGGCAACATTAAGCTCGCTTAAGGTTCACCGCTCGTGAGCTCCGAACGAAATGCAGATGGGGTCAGGTCCGTCTGTCACCGATGTGCCTGTCACCGATGTGCCGTCACCGATGTGCCTGTCACCGATGTGCCATGCACTCGACGATAGCAGAGTCCTGGCGTTCGGGCCGCAACACGACCGCAGACCGTGCTAAGCAACGTTGGCAACATTAAGCTCGCTTAAGGTTCACCGCTCGTGAGCTCCGAACGAAATGCAGATGGGGTCAGGTCCGTCTGTCACCGATGTGCCTGTCACCGATGTGCCGGGCCTTGATGCCTATTCCGCGGCCGCGGCATCCACACTCGGTAAAGGCATGGGACCGTCCTGCTCCATCACCGCTGAGTTGGACAAAATCACATCAGACGCTAGCCGCGCAAAACCACACTTAATGCGTCCTGAATCTTTTTCGGGGACGGACGGAACAATCACCATCCCATCAGGCGAGTAGCTCCGAGAGGTTCGAGGTAATCAATTCTAGTAGAGGCCGGAATCTGACTGACGCGTATTAGGAGTTAGCCCGTCCGTCCCCGAAATACGCCTTTCGAGACGTTAGCCGTTCTCCTGCCATTCGTTTCAGTTGACCCAGGCCGTTCCACACAAGGATCAGCGCAGCAAGTACCAATTGCAAGGCCCGACGAAAACGGTGACAGACAGAAGGTTTTCGCGTCTGTGCGTGATTGCAGGTGAACGTTCTGTCTGTCACTAGGTTTTCTGCCTTAGCATGCGCGTCGGCAGCTGAGAGAAAACCGGCACATACGAAACAACCACCGTTCTGTCAGGATGCGTCAGGACATGAATTTGCGGGTGGTAGAGGGTTAAGAGACAGGCGAGGTAATCACCACCCGAAGGGCTTAGCGTGGCGCAACGAATGGTGGTTATTTCGTATCCGTCCGAGCAACCGCACTCTTTTCTCCTGGGGGCGATCGTGTTGAACTCCATGCATGAGCGAAACGGAAGTTGTTGGACCTGGTAGTCGTCGCCGGAGTCGAGCGGAAGCGGATCGTCTGGCAGCTGAATTTGAGCAGAGTGGGATGACGCGGGTCGGGTTTTGCCAGGTGCATGGCATTACGGCTCATCGCCTGGATTACTATCGGCGGATGCTTCGAGACAGAGCGGGTACGGTGGGACGTCTGTTACCGGTGGAGTTTGCCGGCCCGTCTGGTGGCTTGCTAGCTTCGGTGTCGCAAGCAGTGCCACTGCGGGTGGAGTTAAGCAACGGCCGCCGGATCGTAGTGGAAGAGGGCTTCAGTGCAACGCTGTTGAAGAGCGTGATTGCGGCGCTGGAGGGTTGAGCGGTGTTCGCCATGGGGGCGGCCACGCGGATTTATGTTGCGACCGGCGCGACGGACATGCGCAAGGGCTTCAACGGCCTTGAGGGTCTGGTGCGGGAGCGGTTGGCGTGCGATCCGACCAGCGGCCATATTTTTCTGTTCGCCAATGCGCGCCGTGACCGGCTGAAGCTGATTTTTTTCGATGGTTCCGGGTTATGGGTTTGCGCCAAGCGCATGGAAGGGGGACGGCTTCACTGGCCGGCAGGGGAAGAGGGTAAGGTGGTGCTGAGCCGGGAGCAGTTTGCGCTTTTGATTGGGGGCATCGATCTGGGACAAACACGGGAGCGCAAGTGGTATCGTCGAGCGATCGCAGAAGAACCATCTGAGTCACCAATGACTGCATAATTACTGGTGTTTGGCGTAATGATTTGCGGGCTGATCTGTTATCAAGTAAGCATCCGTGAACGTCCCCCTTCACCCAGAAATGCCGGCACACTCGGAGGCCTTGCTTCGCGAGATTAATGCCCAATTGCATCGGCAGCTGGCAGTCAAAGACCAGGCACTCGCGATGGCAGAGATGAAGGTTCTGGCACTTCAGCAGGAGCTTCGTCTGGCGCGGATCGCGAAGTACGGCAACCGTAGCGAAACACTCAGTGACTTACAACTGGAGTTACTCGATCTTGAGCCTGGCGTCAGCGGCGATGAAGTTGCCGGGGAAGGCGAGCACGGGCCGCTTGCAGGCCCAGACCAAGGCAAGCAGGCAGAGTCAGCGAACAAGCCTCAGGACAAGCGGCGCAAGCACCCTGGCCGTCAAAAACTTCCCAGTCACCTGCCGCGTGAGGAGCAGATCATAGCTTGCTCCGCCGAACAGTGCACTTGCGGCCAGTGCGGCCAGCAGAAGCAGCTGATCGGCTATGAAGAGACCGAAGTGCTGGACGTCCGTCCGGCGCAATACTTCGTCAGGGTGATCAAGCGCGAGAAGCGCGCCTGCAAACAGTGCGCCGAGCAAGGCGTACGCACCGCCGGGGCGCCGGAGCGCATCGCGCCGAAGTCGCTGCTGTCCGATCACTTCATCATCGATCTGGTGGTGGGCAAGTACTGCGAGTCGCTTCCCATCTATCGCCAACAAGTCATGCTGCGACGTGATGGAGGCGTGGAGATGGCGCTCTCCACGCTGAACGATGCGGTGATGTGCGTTGGTGAGTTACTCATCCCGATGGTTGGGGTCATGAAGCGCGACCTGCTCGCTGGCCACTATATACAGGCCGATGAGACGCCGGTGGGCGTCCAGACTCACGAGAAAAGCGGGAGCAATCATCAAGCCTACTTCTGGCAGTATGGCGCACCTGGCAAAGGCGTGGTGTTCGACTTCCGCATGGGCCGGGATAGGGATGGACCAAGGCAGTTCCTGGGCCAATTCGAAGGCCTGCTGCAAACAGACGGTTACCAGGCATACGCCAGTGTTGGCGGTCCCAAGATCACCCACGCCTGCTGTCTGGCCCATGCGCGACGCAAGTTCATCGATGCCGTCAAGCTCAATAAAAACGACGTCGATTCGGCTCGCATCGTGACTCGGATCGACGAACTGTTCGCTATCGATCGCGAGGCCAGAGAGAAAAACATGAACCCGGCGCAACGCGATGCGCTGCGGCAAGACCGGGCTCCCTGCCTGCTTGAGCAGTTGCGGGCCGATCTGCTGGAGATACAAAAGAAAGCTTTACCCAAAAGCACGGCCGGCCAAGCAGCCAATTACACCCTCTCGCTGTGGACTAAGCTGACGCTGTTCCTGAAGCATCCTGACCTGGAGTTATCCAACAACCTCGCCGAGAACTCGATGCGGCCGATCGCCATCGGCCGTAAGAACTGGCTGCACCTGGGCAGCAAACAGGCCGGCCCCAAAATAGCCGCCATCTTCTCCGTCGTCGAGAGTTGCCGCCGACTCGGCGTACCCATCCGTAGATACCTCGCAGACGTGCTTCCCGGCCTCGCCGACCGCTCCATCCACAACCTCGCCGATCTCACGCCTGGCGTCTACGCCGCCAAATCCGCAAAGTAATCTAGCGGCAAACTAAGTCGTCGGTCAACCCTGCAGTTGCCCGGACGGATACAGTTGATCGGCGGTTACAAAATACGTTCCTGTCCGTTCTTGGGCCCCCACACCGATAGCACACATGCCGAACAAAGCTGCAACGATCACACGCTTTTCCAATTGAGCACCTTCCGGTTACGTCGTTGAAAGAGTAACAGAGTTGATCCTTTGACCTCAGTCGCAATCGCCTTTCAGTGAGGGAGTTTCGGGGACGAAATAACCTCCACCTTTCTCGAACGAACCAGGGCAGACGGAGCTGCCTCTCCGCCGTCCGAAGCGCCCCTCAGACCTGCAACTGAACCTCTTGCAACAGCTAATCCCAGCGCTGTCTATGGCTTATTCAGATATTCGCAACTCCTCCGCAACACGAGTTAGCCATCTCGCCACCCCGGCGGGTGCTGATAGACTTCATGCACCTCACCATCAGGTGTTAATACTCACGTGGATTCTTCGGAAAAGGCTCCTGAAATCTCAGTGCATTACATCGGTCCTGCCTTGGAAAATGGGCGGATTGACCTGCTGGTTCTCGGAGACGGCCTGCGTGGCCTTGGCAGACTCACCAGCCGGGTAAGCTACCTCATGTTCGGATCTCAGGGAGAATATCGAATTGAGCTCGACGGCAGCTTCAGCCGCGGCTCAATAGTCATCCCGCTCCACGTTTTCAGTGATGCCGTCACGACCGCTGAAAATGCCCTCCTGTCCAGGCATGGGCAAGCGCTCACCTCTCTGCTTACCATATTGGGCTGGGGAGCAGTTTCGGGGGTGTTCAATCTCTACAAGCTCTTCAAGGAAAAGCGCGGCCGGCCCCTCACTGACGAAGATGATCTGACTCGCATCCTCGCCGCGCTCCAAAATATCCAAAAGTTGCTTCTCATAAAGATTTTCAACGATGCGGAGGTCCAGGCCGCGATTCGTGCTGTTTTGCGGCCGTTACGTACCGAAGGGATCGTCGAATTCCAGACGAGGCGACGCGAGGTCATCATAGAGAGGGTGTCCCAAGCCGATTTAAAATCGGTTGACGAAGCGGAAGAAGCCGCGATTTTGGAGATCGAGGAAAAGGTGCTCGATATCGAAAAGGCGGCTTTGCTGCCGCACCTTTCCTGGCACTTTTCAGATGAAGGGGTCGCGTTCGACGCCCGGATCCAAGACCGCGTCCTTTGGGAACGCGTTGCGAGAGGAGAGCGATTCGGTTATGGAGACCGGATGAGGGTGGAACTAAGAACGACGTTTTTTAGGGACTCGAGAGGCCGACTCAACCTGGAGAGGACTATTCCACGAGTGATTGACGTGGAACACGCAATCCAGCCTCAGGCGAACCTCTGGAACGACCGCGAAGAAGAACGTTAAACAGCACCGCAGCGCAGTGGCAACCTTGTCTTTTATGTCTCAGGCAGGTCAGGCGCCGGCGGGATACCCGGGACGTCGACTGATCCAGTACGGACTCAGGGGACAGACGGAACGTAATCTTTGTGGTGCCGTTTTCAAGTTGCGTTGAGTCGATTTAGGGATGGTTAACGTCCCGTCCTGTCCCCGCAGCTTCCCTCCCCGCAGCTTCCCTCCCCGCAGCTTCCCCCGCAGCTTCCTACTCAATCAGGTTCTTGTCGAGCCATTGCATTTGAAGCGGCGCAGCAGAGGCCCGGATAGTAACCGCCGCGATTAGGTAAACGTGGTGAGCGTCCCCATGTTTTCCCGATGGTCTGTTTTTTGTAAAATTCGATAGAATTTAATGCTTTTGGGCCTTTTCGATCATGAACAGCCGGTGGGTTGCCTCGAATGATCGCCCGCTTTCCGGGGAAATGCTTCGCCTTATGCGCCTTATGCGCCATAAGGTCTTTTCAGGTGGTGCCAGCCGGCACGACTGTCCTCTCCCCGTGGTTGGTTCCCGCTGTAGAAATGTGCGAAGAAAGCGAACTATGCGAACTAAGTCTGGGAATCGCGACTCGGATGGACCGAGTTAGAAGCGGCTACTCCGCGAAGGCCGCGGAGTAGCCGGCGTCGGTTGTCCTCTGGCCTCGTTTGGCCGGGGCTTTCCGGTGGTGGGGCGTTTCCTAAGTTGTCAAAACTGCTCAATCAAGAGGACGCCTGGGCGCACCCTGCTTACGCCGCACCCCATGATGCGGACAAGCGTAATCCGTTACTTTGATGTCACTTTACCGTTTGCTTCACCCAGGTCATCCAGGCTGGCATGCGCTGATGTTTCCTGGGTGGTTGGCGGCAATGCACGGGCAGAGCGCACCGCTGCAAGGCCAAGCAGAGCCGTCGTTTCAGGATGGCTCCGACGTCACGATCTTACTTTCACAGTAGTACGGTTTTTGGGCGGCATCAAGAGGGTAAGAGGATTTCTTTGGTAACCATGGCAGGCGCTTTTTGCACCATGGATCGCGTTCCAAGATGCGCCAATGGATGCCTTGCAGCGGGAGAAGGTCCCGCCGGTTCCGGGCGGGGCTGCCGACTGCATTGAAAATAAACATCGGCTCGGCTGTCCATTTTTCGAGCGCTTGACGACTATAGGGTGAACCAATTTGCGCAGGCGAGCTTGCGCTCGCCGCCACCAGGAGAAGACGCGTGATGAAATAGATTAGTTTGGGGATACATCGGGCGGGGAAGATTGCCAGAAATGACCGAGACGCAGCTCGGCGGTATTCTGGTGCTCGAGGCGCGAGACCCTTTTGGGCCCGGGCATTGCCAGCGCTAAAGCGCGTGATTAAAGTCGAGGCTCCTCCCGGAGCGCTGAAGCGCTCCTTCCCCCGCGTGCATGCGGGGGCTTCCACGGGCGGCCGATTTTGAGCGACATTGTGAAGCAGAGCGAGCAAGGCCGGCGCAAACGCACTTGCAGACTAAAAGGCGATGCGTCGGGCACGAGCAGTCGAACGGCGGGATAAGCTTCCAAGAAAGGAAAGAGCAGCTATGACAAAGGTTCGGGTCGCGGGATTTGGAGTTTCGCTGGACGGTTTCAGCGCCGGCATCGAACAGAGCCTCAATAACCCTTTAGGGGTGCGGGGACCCAAAATTTTTGAGTGGTTTTTTCACACCAGGACGTTCTGCTCGATGCATGAAGGGGATGGGGGAACGGTCGGGGACGTGGACGATCAATTCGCGCAGCGGGCGATGGACAACTTTGGCGCGTTCATTCTCGGCCGGAATATGTTCGGTCCGGTGCGTGGTCCGTGGCCGGATAACTCATGGAAGGGCTGGTGGGGCGACGATCCGCCGTACCATGCACCCACCTTCGTTCTGACCCACTATGAGCGTGAGCCCCTGGTGATGGAAGGCGGAACGACGTTCTACTTTGTTACTGACGGCATCGAGCAGGCATTGGCTCTCGCCAGGAAGGCCGCCGGCGATAAAGACGTCAAGATCGGGGGCGGGGTGTCGACAGTACGGCAATATCTGAAAGGGCGGACTGATGATGGCATTCCAATCTCGCTGATCTTCCCAAACAAGAGCTTTGGCTACCGGACGATCCCGGTCGAGCGGCCCTTGCGCGATGCCAAAGGCAAGATTGTCCTCGGCACGAAGGGCAAGATGAAGGGGAAGCCAATGCCCGACGCCGACCCGCGCGATACCGAAAACGTCCCGCTCAACGAAGATGTGGAGGTCTACTTCGAGCGGGAGGTGCTGCCTCACGCGCCGGACGCCTGGATCGACCACGAGAAGACGAAGGTGGGGTATGAGATCCCGTTCAACCGGCATTTCTATGTCTTCAAACCGCCACGGGAGCTTGCTGAGATCGACGCCGATCTCAAGGTCGTCACCGACCGCATCCTGACGATGATTGCGGGGTTGAGTGCTTGAGCACCAAACTCGCGTTGAAGCACTCTGAGTTCTCTGAAGTGCTCGGCATCATTCGGACCGGCCGCGCCAAAGCGTATGAGGCCGTCAACGTAGCTTTGATTGAGACCTACTGGGCGGTTGGCGCACATCTGTCGCACAAGGTAGCGGAGGCAGACTGGGGCAAAGGTGTCGTGAAGGAGTTATCCGCGTGGCTCCTGGCGCAGGCACCGGAACTGAAGGGTTTCTCTGCCTCTAACTTGTGGCGAATGAAGCAGTTCTACGAGATGTACGCCGACAGTCCAAAACTCGCAACGCTGTTGCGAGTTTTGTCGTGGACCAAGCACCAGTTGCTCGTCCAGTGCAAATCCGCAGAAGAGAGGGAGTTTTACCTGATCGCGGCGACTCGCGGCCATTGGTCCCACCGTGAGCTTGCCCGCCAGATTCAGAGTTCGGCCTTCGAGCGGACGATGCTTGCTGATCGAAAACTCGCAACACCGTCGCGAGTTTTGCCGCAGGACGCCACGGGCATCTTCAAGGATAGCTACCTGCTCGACTTTCTCGATCTGCCGCAGCGCCATAGCGAGGCTGATCTGCAAACCTCGCTGCTGCGTAATCTCCGTCAATTCCTCATGGAACTGGGTGATGGCTTCGCCTTTGTCGGCGAGAAGGTGCGCGTGCAGGTAGGCGACCAGGACTTTGAACTGGATCTGCTCTTCTTTCACCGCGACCTGCAATGTCTTGTGGCATTCGAGCTGAAGACGGGCCGCTTCGAGCCGGAGCACATGGGCAAGCTGGTGTTCTATCTGGAAGCGCTCGACCGGGACCGGAAGCGCCCGCATGAGAACCCCAGCATCGGAGTTTTGCTTTGCCGCACCAAAAACGACGAGATTGTGGAATATGCCATGAGCCGCCATCTCTCGCCCGCGCTGGTCGCGCAGTACGAGACGCAGATGATTCCCAAGACCGTCCTGCAACAGAAACTCCACGAGTGGAGCCAAATGCTCCAGGCTCCCGAATCACCTGACGAGGACGAGCTATGAGTTTTCCGCGCTATGAACGGTACAAGGACAGCGGGGTGGAGTGGCTTGGCGAGATGCCGGAGCATTGGGAAGTCCATCCCGGAGTGGGCGGGAGTGGGCGGGACAGACGGGACGTTACCCTTCAATCTTCGAATTAAGAATTGTAAAGATTACGTTCCGTCCCCGGGTTTTTCTTCACAGAGGGTATCGGATGCGCCGATGACTCGCCGCTGAGCCCCCACCAAATGAAGGTTTCTCAGGGGCGAGGCGTTACCCAGGTGCGCGACTGTTTCCGACCTTTTGATTTCTTCTTTTTGCCTGCCATCATGAGATTCTTTTTCAACTTTTTCGGCATAAGGGTTTGGCTCCTGAAAAAAGAGTCCTACACTTTTTGATTTCTCGCCACACGAATCGACATTTGAGCATGTGATTGGAGGCGAACTAAAAGTGAATATTGTCGCCTCATGCCGCCCTCGCTGTTATCGCCACACAGACCGATCGCCTGATCACCCGCGTGGAAAAGCGACTCGAATCCATTAAAGGGACCCGGCTGCCGGGGTATGGACAATCTCTTGGCCCCCCGAACTTTTCCAGTCGGCGAGCAGTTGAATTTGCCGGAATAGATAAGCTGAAATTCGTATTAGCCCGCAGTCGAACATCGTGCAGCGGGAGAAGGGTTTCGCCGGAAAGCGCGTTAACCCTATATTGGAAGAACGGCAAGGTCGCGACCACCGACGGTCCCTACGCCGAGACCAAGGAGCAGCTCGGCGGTATGCTGGTGCTCGAGGCGCGAGACTCTTTTGGGCCCGGGCATTGCCAGCGCTAAAGCGCGTGATTAAAGTCGAGGCTCCTCCCGGAGCGCTGAAGCGCTCCTTCCCCCGCGTGCATGCGGGGGCTTCCACCGGCCGATTTTGAGCGACATTGTGAAGCAGAGCGAGCAAGGCCGGCGCAAACGCACTTGCAGACTAAAAGGCGATGCGTCGGGCACGAGCAGTCGAACGGCAGGATCAGCTTCCAAGAAAGGAAAGAGCAGCTATGACAAAGGTTCGGGTCGCGGGATTTGGAGTTTCGCTGGACGGTTTCAGCGCTGGCATCGAACAGAGCCTCAATAGACCCTTTAGGGGTGCGGGGACCCAAAATTTTTGAGTGGTTTTTTCACACCAGGACGTTCTGCTCGATGCATGGAGGGGATCGGGGAACGGTCGGGGACGTGGACGATCAATTCGCGCAGCGGGCGATGGACAACTTTGGCGCGTTCATTCTCGGCCGGAATATGTTCGGTCCGGTGCGTGGTCCGTGGCCGGATGACTCATGGAAGGGCTGGTGGGGCGACGATCCGCCGTACCATGCACCCACCTTCGTTCTGACCCACTATGAGCGTGAGCCCCTGGTGATGGAAGGCGGAACGACGTTCTACTTTGTTACTGACGGCATCGAGCAGGCATTGGCTCTCGCCAGGAAGGCCGCCGGCGATAAAGACGTCAAGATCGGGGGCGGGGTGTCGACAGTACGGCAATATCTTAAGGCCGGACTGATCGATTCCCTGCACCTGGCGTCGTCGCCGGTGCTGCTCGGCCAAGGGGAACGGTTGTTTGATGGCCTGGATCTGCATGCGCTGGGATTTTCGGTAACCGATCGCAAGGCATCGGAATACGCGACCCATCTGACGCTGGAGAAAGGATAGCCTGAGAGAGTAACGCTCAATCGTTGTTTCCGAATGGGCGAAGGTTGACCTCAGGGGCTAAACTGGCTGCGGAAAAAGTCCGCAGCGAACAGGAAAACAATACCTCATCTAAAGCCCAGATCATTTTCGGCGCATTGTGGCACGGCTAACGCTCGCTGCGGCGAGGCAGCCGTGCCCTGATACAAAGCCCAGTTCTCATGCAGACGCTCGAGCCCATTTGCTGTCTAGAGGATTACAAACACCAGGGCTAAAGCCCCGGTGTTATTGCCGAACGTTAAACGGGTTTGAAAACCCGTTTAACGGACTAAAGTCCGGGGCTACACAGCCGGAGAAAGGCTCAATCCTTGTTTCCGATCGGGCGAAGGTTGCGCTCTCAGGACAAGATTGACCTCAGGGGCTTGAAGCCCGTACCTACCCTCTCCTGCCTCCAGCATTGAGTTTTTCCGCAGCCTGTAAAGCCCTCAAGGTCTGCGGCATTTACGCCACGAAGCCCTTCCTGCGAATATCGTGTTCTCGACGCTGACGAGAGAACGGTAGCCAAAGCTAGCAAGCCGGCCGGCCTCACTGCTTCTTGAGCACGGCGCTGCTCTGTTCGTCGGCGTTGATGACGCCCATCAGCTTGCGTACGTCAGCGGATTTTTCCGGGGAGAGGTCGAGTTGGCTGACGACGTACTCACGCGAGTAGTGGAGCATGTTGCCGTCGGCTTTCACGTTGCTGGTGTAGTGCGCAAAGCCAAGGTCGAGATCGACCGGGGCAGGTAGATCGTCGACGATGTAGCCGGCGGGAAGCGCCACATCGATGCTGTCACGCCAGGTTCCGGTCTCGCCCAGATCGATGGGGTAGCTTCTGGGCTTGTCGTTGTAGTACCTGGAGTTGCGGCCCAGAACGCGCGGCCGGAGGAGCAGCAGATCTCCGGACGACTGAGCGTACCCGGTGGCCGTAAGCGTGTATTGAAGCACCATATTCTTGTTCGTCTCGCGGGCGTTTTTGGAATCCTCACCCTCGATGGTGAAGCTGCTGAGGTCCCTTTGCAGGCGCCGCTCGAGATCTTCGTGTTGCTGCTTTTGACCTTCTTCTGTGTAGAGCCTTCTATAACGGGGGGCTGCTTCGCCGGATCTCGTTTCAGTGACTGTGCCTTTTAAAGTGCCATCCGGGGTGAGCGAGAAGGAGGCGGTGCGCTCGAGCGTGTCAGCATCTGGAGCAAGGATCGGCAACTGAAAGACCTGGCTGTCGTTGCCCGCAACCAAAATGCCGTAGCCGCCCTGCAGGGCGAAACCCAGCAGGCCAATCGGCGTGTAGGTGTCGGTAGGATCAAAGATGAGATAGCGCGCGCCGGTGCGCGTAGTGACGATAGCGCGCAGTGCGGGATCGATGCCGCCCGCCGGCACCTGAATGGCAACAATGGCGTGATTGCCTTGAACCGAAGGGAGCGACGGATCGACGAAGCCGCGATGGGTATCCACAAGTACCCAGGTCGCACGTACGCCGACAGCGTTAAGCATGGCGATCATGAGCGTTGCTTTGTCTTTGCAATCGCCATAGCGGTACTTGAAAACATCCACAGCAGGATGCGGCTGTAAGCCGCCAATGCCGACCTCTATGCCGACATAGCGAATCTGGGTTTGCATGAAGGCGGCTACGCCCTCGATCCTGGATTTGAAATCGGTCCCCGGGGCCACCTCCCGCGACTTAGCAGCAATCTCCTGTGGAGCTTCGGTGCGGTTCGATGCAAGCGTGTCGTACCAATTGCCGATTTGTGTCCAGCGCTGGTCTCCCACGGGCAGGTGCGAAGCCGAGTAGCGAATGACCATGCGGGCCGCCAGCGCGCTGGGCGAAGGGGCCAGGGGCACGTCGGTGAGATCGATCGCGGGGATGTCGTCCAACTGCCAACGCCAGTGGTTCGCGGAGACTTCCGTGGCGGTCACCGGAGCATGGTGCAGCCAGGCCGCGGACTGGTTCCAGTTGGGCGGCAGATCCAGCTCGAGAACGGAGTGAACGGCTGGAATCTCTCGTTGGAAATCCCAAGTCTGCTCATCCGCTCCGTAGGTGGCCACGTGACGCTGGACCTCAAACGCGATGATGGCGCCGGGGTCGGCCGCGGGCGGCGTGGCGGTTTTGGCGCGCAGATCGTCGTAGAGAATGCCCCACTCCCCAAGCGCTTCGTCGTGCACTTCCTGATCCTTGACGGTGAATGGATGACCATCCGCACCGATACTCCAGGCGTGAAAGTAATCGAGCTTTTCATCTTTGGAGTAGGCGGCAACAATCCGGGCGTACTCACGCCCAGTGGGGCGCAGGATGCGGAGGGCCCAACGGTTGCGCTCGACCGTCTGGCCATCGGGCGCAACCATGATGAGACGGTCATCGAGCACCACCACCGCCGGGGTATTTGGCGGATAGGACGGCAGCTTGACGGCCGCAGCCTGCGTGACCCAATCAGGAAATGGATTGGCCGCAAGCGCTGCGCGGGGCAGCCCGACGGCCAGAACGACCATCACTACAACGATGGCAATCGGGATGGCGACGGGGACGGGGACAGCGATGCCCTTACCAGAGAACGGCCGCGTCATTGGGCCTTCACCGCAGCCGCGGTTGAGCTCGTGGGGCCTGCGTCGGCAGTCTGCCTGGTAAATCGCAGCACCGCAGGCTCTTTATCTTTGGCATTGACCTTTTGGTAGAAGTCCTTGAGCGCCGGGTATTCCTGAGCCGTGTAGATGACGTTGCCCACCGCCAAAACCCGCAGGCTTTTCACCAAGCCAGGCTCCTGCGTGAATTTGGCACTGTAAAAGGTGTTGTTAGGATCGGAAAACTCCGCGTCTTTGGGCAGGCCCTCGAGCTCAAGTGCGGGCGGCAGCTTGAGCTCGAGGGTGTCCTGTAGGGCATAGGGATACTTGAGGTCGATGGGCTCCGTTCTTTTATCGAGGGCGAAGAGCGGATGGGTGGTGGAGGCGAAGAAACTGGAAGGCAGAAAGACGCGTTTCGCAGTCGTGGTGCCCATGGAACCGGTCACCTTGAGAACACCCAGCAAGTTGTGGTTGGGATCCTCCAAGCCAAGAAAATGATCGGCCTTCACCTCGATACCGGCGGGCATATCCTGTTGGACCATATCCTGGAATTCCTGTTTCAGCTCAGCTTCGTCGTTACGCAGAGCAAACTCCCGCCAATACAAAGCCTCGGTGCCGGCGAAGGAAATGCGGATCGTGCCGGTGACCTTACCATCCGGCTGCAACTCGAGATAGGCGTTGCGAATCTCGCTCGATGACTTGTACCCAGGCACTGGCGTGGAGAACATCACGGCGCCCTTGTCGGCCTGCCGAATGCCCTGCGTCCCGGTATGTTTCCAATGCAGCTGGCCAAACTCCGCGTAGCGTTCGCCGGGATCGAAAAACTGATCTTTGCCGTCGACCACGACCATGGCGATCTCGTCATTCAACTGGCCCATGTCGAGGTAGTCGGGTACGAAGAGATTGTGATCGCGATTGGTAACGGCGCCGACGTACGCCTTGAAACCGGCAGCGCGCGCCAGGCCGACGAACAGGCAAGTGAGCTCGTCGCGGGTACCGCGCTTTTGTTCCCAGACATCCTCGGCCGTCTTGACGCGAATGCCCTGCGCCTTGTCTTCGGCGCCGGTGTGCTCGCGGGTATAGCTGGTATTTTCAAGCTTCATGATGGCGCCGTAGATTTTCTGCAGCTTAACCGCAGGTGTATCGGTTGGGCCTACGATCTGATTGGCGATGGCGGTGAGCTTGCCCGCATCGATGAACTTGTCGATATCTTTAGACCAATACTTTCCTTCGTTACCCCAGTATTCTTCCGCGGTCTTCGCAACCGTGTAATAGAAAAGCGCGCGGTAAGTGTAACCGTGCATGGGGGGCATGAACTCTTCCTGCGGCGATGCGGGAATCTTCTCGACATCGAGGGTGTAGTATTTGGCGGCCGGGGCATACATGATGGAAGCCCCCGAAGGCAAATAGGAAGAGTAGGCCACACGAGCCTGTATGACGCCACCGTGGCCATCCTGGAGAGTACGGTCGCTGGGGATGAACTCAAAGTGCGCCTTGCGCACGTAGAGAGGCCCTTGCAAATACCATCGCGGTGAGACAACCAGATTGCTCTCGTAGCTCAACACATAGCGGTATTCCAGGATGCTGCCTAACTGCACATCCGGCAGAGTAAAGACGGTGGCTTTATATTTCTCCTTGCCCCCCTTCTCGAGTACTTTCTGGTAGGGTTTCCCGGTAAATGGAATGATGGCGCCATCACTGTGAATCGTTCGCCCCTCCACGCCAAAGATCTTGAAGTTTGCGCTCTCGTAGGAGAGCTCCTGATCGGCGAATTCCCTGCCCTTCTCAGTGAGAATCTTCAAACGGACATAGGTGGTGTGGATGTGCAGCTTATCGTCCACGCGCTCGTCGCGAAAGAGATAGATGGCTGCTGCGCCGGGAGCGGCCGGCTCTTGCGTCATCTGGAGTTCTTCCTGGGTTGGCTTGGTCCAGCTGTCGGCGCGGGCCGTAACGGCGGCAACGAGCAGGATGGAAAGGGGAATGAAGGGCAGAAGACGGCGCAGAAGAGCGGGCACGCGAGAGACCTCCGGCAGGTACACCTAAATTGCAGCCGTGACTGAACTGCATGAGTGGGGGAAAAGATTACCTGCTTTTTACGCTGAACGGGAGGTGGTTGACAAGCAAATTCCGCGCTGGTTTCCTACCAGCGTAACGGGCGGAACGGGAGGTATTCTCCGTCGGGGTGAATGTCTTGCATGTTGTTGTAAATACTGCGGAGTGAGAGAGGACCTTTTGGTCCTCGAAAGTGGGATGGACGGAAGTATCTGTGGTGCTTAGGGACCCTCGGGACGCGTGGTTTTGGAGCCATCACGAAAAGACTCAAGCCCACGCAAGCAGGACGGGCAAATGGATGGAAGGTTTCCTCGCGATCATCGGCTAAGTGGAAAACTGAAAGGCCGCGATTGCTCGCGGCCTTTGTGGTTTGGTTAGAAGAGGCCGAGTTACTCGGCTGCCATTTCTTCGGCTTCGCCTTCCTGCCGCATGAGTTCCAGTTCGCGCTCGGCTTCCTCGAAGGCGGCCGTGACTTCCTGCTGCACGCGGGCAGCGGCTTCTTCGAGTTCCTGCGAGAGCTGGATGTTGCGGTAGTACTCCATGCCCGTTCCGGCTGGGATGAGGCGGCCGACGATGACGTTTTCCTTGAGGCCGCGCAGGCTGTCGACCGAACCGTTGATGCTGGCTTCGGTGAGAACACGCGTGGTCTCCTGGAAGGATGCTGCGGAGATGAAGGAATCGGTCGAGAGCGAGGCCTTGGTGATGCCCAGCAGCAGCGGACGGCCAATCGACGGCCGGCCACCCTTGGCAATCACTCGCTCGTTCTCTTCGCGGAAGCGGAACTTGTCGATCTGCTGTTCGAGCAGGAACGACGTGTCGCCGACTTCCTCGATCTTTACCCAACGCAACATCTGACGGACGATGGTCTCAATGTGCTTGTCTGAGATCGCCACGCCCTGCAAGCGGTAGACTTCCTGGATTTCGTTGACCAGATATCCCTGAAGTTCCTTCTCGCCGAGTACCGCCAGGATGTCGTGCGGGTTCAGCGGACCATCCATCAACGGCTCGCCGGCCTTCAGACGCTCGCCTTCCTGCACGTTGACGTGGACGCCACGCTGTACCGAGTATTCCTTCTCCTCGCCGTTGTCCGCAGTCACGTAGATCTTGCGCTGACCCTTGGCCACTTCGCCGAACTTCACCACACCATCGATCTCGCTGATGATTGCGGTTTCACGCGGCTTGCGGGCTTCGAACAGCTCGACTACGCGCGGCAGACCACCGGTGATGTCCTTGGTACGGGTGGTTTCACGCGGGATCTTGGCCAGCACATCGCCTGGGAAGACCTCGTCCCCATCCTGAATCATGAGGTGAGCACGGCTGGGCATCAGGTAACGCTTGTTGCCCTTGGCGCCCTTGATGACGATGGCGGGCTGACGCTTCTCATCGGCTGCTTCCGCAACCACGAGGCGCGACAGGCCGGTCACTTCATCCACTTCTTCGTTCAGGGTGATGCCTTCCTGCAGGTCCTTGAATTGGATGGTGCCTCCAATTTCCGTCAGGATGGCAAAGGTGTAAGGATCCCACTCGACCAGTACCTGCCCGAGTTGTACCTGGGCGCCGTCTTCGACCTTGAGCTTGGCGCCGTAGACGACCTGGTAGTGCTCCTTCTCACGGCCGCGTTCATCGAGAACCGCGATGGCGCCGGACCGGTTCATGGCCACCAGATCGCCCGACTTGGCGCGGACGGTGAGCATGTTGAGGAAGCGAACCGTACCGTGGTTCTTGGCTTCGAGCGAGGACTGCTGCGAAACACGGGAAGCGGTACCACCGATGTGGAAGGTACGCATGGTCAGCTGCGTTCCCGGCTCACCAATGGACTGCGCCGCGATCACACCGACGGCTTCGCCCAACTCCACCATGCGGCCGGAAGCAAGGTTGCGTCCGTAGCACAGGATGCAGACGCCGCGCTTGGACTCGCAGGTCAGCACGGAGCGGATCTTCACCTTCTCGATGCCCGCGCCCTGAATGGCGACCGGCGAACTCTTCGGTGATCTCCTGGTTGACTTCGACGATCACGCTGCCTTCGAAGTCCTTGATCTTCTCGAGCGAAACGCGGCCAATGATGCGGTCGCGCAACGGCTCGATGATCTCGCCTGACTCGACGATCGGACCGACGTAGATGCCTTCGACCGTACCGCAATTCTGCTCGCTGACGATGACGTCTTGCGCCACGTCGACGAGACGGCGGGTGAGGTAGCCCGAGTCTGCGGTCTTCAATGCCGTATCCGCGAGGCCCTTGCGAGCGCCGTGGGTGGAAATGAAGTACTGCAGCACGGTGAGACCTTCACGGAAGTTGGCCGTGATGGGGGTTTCAATGATTTCGCCGGAAGGCTTGGCCATGAGGCCGCGCATGCCGGAGAGCTGACGGATCTGCTGTTTGGAACCGCGAGCGCCGGAGTCGGCCATGATGTAAATCGGGTTCATGGTCCCTTCCTTGTCGGCGTTCTTCATGTTGTCGAACATTTCATCGGCAACCTTCTCGGTGACCGATGACCAGATCTGGATGACCTTGTTGTTACGCTCGCCGTTGGTGATGGCGCCGTCCAGGTACTGCTGCTGTACGGCAATCACCTGCTTCTCAGCGTCACGCACCACGGTGTACTTGGTGTCAGGAATGACCATGTCATCCAGGCCGACCGACAAGTCCGCTGCGCGTGGCGTACTGGAAGCCGAGGTCCTTGATGCGGTCGAGCATCTTGACCGTCACTTCGAGACCCAGGTTCAGGTAGCAGTAGTTGACCAGCTGGCCAATGCCCTTCTTCTTCAGCAGGCCGTTGACGTACGGCATGCCGTCGGAGAGTGCATCGTTCAGGATGGCGCGGCCCACGGTGGTCGAGATGTACTGCTTGTCGTACTGCACCGGCTCGGTGTGGGTCAGGTCCTGATCGTCGTACGCGGTGGTCATGTCCAGCACGGCGCCGGTGTAGCGCAGGCGGATGGGGGTCAGGGTCTCGACCTCCTTGGCCTCGAGCGCCATGAGCACTTCTTCGGTGTTGGCGAAGACGCGGCCTTCACCCTTGCCACCCTTCTTGGCCTTGGTGAGGTAGTAGAGACCGAGCACCATGTCCTGCGTCGGCACGGTGATCGGCTGACCAGAGGCGGGCGACAGAATGTTGTGCGAAGCGAGCATGAGCACGCTGGCTTCTACCTGGGCTTCGGGCGACAGCGGAATGTGCACGGCCATCTGATCGCCGTCGAAGTCTGCGTTGAACGCGGTGCAGACCAGAGGGTGGATCTTGATTGCCTTGCCTTCTACCAGCACCGGCTCAAAGGCCTGGATACCCAGACGATGGAGCGTAGGCGCGCGGTTGAGCAGCACCGGGTGATCCTTGATGACTTCTTCCAGGATGTCCCAAACGATGGGCTCCTGCATTTCGACCATTTCCTTGGCTTGCTTGATGGTCGTGCAGTGCCCGGTCTGTTCGAGCCGGTGATAGATGAAGGGCTTGAACAGCTCGAGCGCCATCTTCTTGGGCAGACCGCACTGGTGCAGCTTGAGCTCCGGGCCCGACCACGATGACCGAACGGCCGGAGTAGTCGACGCGCTTGCCTAACAGGTTCTGGCGGAAGCGGCCCTGCTTGCCCTTGAGGGTATCGGAGAGCGACTTCAGCGGACGGTTGTTGGCGCCGCGCAGGACGCGGCCGCGACGGCCGTTATCGAACAGGGCGTCGACCGCTTCCTGCAGCATGCGCTTTTCGTTGCGCACGATCACCTCAGGCGCATGGAGGTCCATGAGCTTCTTGAGGCGGTTGTTGCGGTTGATGACGCGGCGATACAGATCGTTCAGATCCGAGGTCGCGAAACGTCCACCATCCAGCGGCACCAGGGGACGCAGTTCCGGCGGAATGACCGGGATCACGTCAAGAATCATCCACTGTGGCTTATTGCCGGACTTGCGGAAAGCCTCGACGACCTTCAGACGCTTGGCATACTTGAGCCGCTTCTGCAGGGAGGTCTCGGTCTTCATGCGCTCGCGCAGTTCGATGGCGAGCTCGTCGACCACGACGCGCTTGAGCAGTTCCTTGATGGCTTCGGCGCCCATCATGCCCTTGAAGCCGGTGGGGCGATATTGGGTGTCGAGCTCGCGGAAACGCGCTTCGTCCTTGATGATTTCGCGTTCCTTCACCGGTGCGTCGCCGGGATCGACCACTACGTAGCTCTCGAAGTAAAGAACGCTTTCGAGGTCGCGCAGCGAGATATCGAGCAGGTGGCCGATACGCGAGGGCAGGCCCTTGAAGAACCACACGTGGGAGCAGGGCGACGCCAGCTCGATGTGGCCCAGGCGCTCACGGCGAACCTTGGAGAGAGTGACTTCGACGCCGCACTTGTCGCAGATGACTCCGCGATGCTTCATGCGCTTGTATTTGCCGCACAGGCATTCCCAGTCGGTGACCGGGCCAAAGATGCGGGCGCAGAAGAGTCCATCGCGCTCCGGCTTGAAGGTGCGGTAGTTGATCGTTTCCGGCTTGGTCACCTCGCCATGGGACCAGCTGCGGATCTTTTCCGGGGAGGCGAGTGAGATGCGGATGGCATCGAAATCGGTAATGGGGCTGGTCAGTTCAAATGGGCTGGAACGGTACAAGACGACCCTCCTTGGCACTTGGCTTCAGATTGATTTCTCCGAAGCGTGCCGGCTACGATCCCGGGAGTGATTCTGCTCGGCCTGTCCTTCCCGGGGTGAGAGACAGGCCTGGTTTTTGAGACCTGGGAAAAAACCCAGGGGCTAAAGCCCTGAACTTTTTGTATCGCTTACGGCCCGACTAAAGTCGTGCCCTGATACAAAACCCAGTTTTTAGGCAACCTTGAAAGCTTTATCGAGGTTGCAGGATCGTTGATTCTCTCCCCTGGTTCTTTACCCTTAGTCCGCCGCTGCGACAGCCGGCGCCGGAAGTCTCTTTTCCGGTTGCTTGATCAGTTCCACGTCGAGACAGAGCGACTGCAACTCGCGGATCAACACGTTGAACGACTCGGGGACGCCAGGCTCGATGGCTGCTTCACCCTTGACGATGGCCTCGTAGATCTTGGTACGGCCGTAGACGTCATCGGACTTGGCAGTCAGCAGCTCCTGCAGGATGTAGGCGGCGCCGTAGGCTTCGAGGGCCCACACTTCCATCTCGCCGAAACGCTGCCCACCGAATTGCGCCTTGCCACCCAGCGGCTGCTGGGTGATGAGCGAATACGGTCCGATCGAACGAGCGTGGATCTTGTCGTCGACCAGGTGGGAAAGCTTCAGCATGTAGATGTAGCCCACAGTTGCCGGCTGTTCGAACTCTTCGCCCGTCATGCCGTCAAAGAGCGGCGTCTTGCCCGAGCTGGGTAGTTCGGCTGCGGCCAGCAGGGCTTTGAGCTCTGCTTCCTTGGCGCCGTCGAATACCGCGGTACCGAACCAGATGCCGCGCTTCATGCCGGCTGCTACGCGCAGCAGCATCTCGTCATCGAGTTCCAGCAGTTGGCGCAGCGTTGCCGTGTTGGCAAAGCGCTCCGTCACCATGGCGCGCACCTCGTTGGCATCGCGATTGCGCTCCACCACCTCGGCGATCTTCTCGCCCAGCTGATGTGCGGCCCAGCCCAGGTGCGTCTCCAGGATCTGACCCACGTTCATACGCGAAGGAACACCGAGCGGGTTGAGAACGATCTCGACCGGCGTGCCGTTGGGCAGGTAAGGCATGTCCTCCTCGGGAAGAATGCGGGCGATGACGCCCTTGTTCCCGTGGCGGCCGGCCATCTTGTCGCCCACCGACAGCTTGCGCTTCATGGCGATGTAGACCTTGACCAGCTTGATCACGCCTGGCGCCAGTTCATCACCCTTCTGCAGCTTGCCGATCTTCTCGTTGGTGATCTTGCGCAGCACATCGATCTGACGTGAGGTCATTTCCTCGATCTCGTCGATCTGCTCGTTCACGCGCGGATCCTTGTCGGCGTAGCGAATACGCTTCAGGTTACGGGTAGAAATGCGCTCGATGGTGTCGCGATCGATGATCTGTTCCTTCACGATCAGGCGCTTGTTGGTGCGCTCGTCGTGCAGGTCAGCCAGCACTTCTTTGCCGCCCAGAATCGATTCCAAACGCTTCAACCGCTCGTCGGTCAGAATTCGGATTTCGTCGGCCAGGTTCTTTTCGAGCTTGGCAATCTGCTCGCCTTCGATCAGCTTGGCGCGCTCGTCCTTCTCCTGCCCCTTGCGGGAGAAGATGCGGACGTCGACCACCGTGCCTTCGATACCCGGAGGGCAGGTCAGGGAGGCGTCGCGAACATCGCCGGCCTTTTCGCCGAAGATGGCGCGCAGCAACTTCTCTTCCGGCGTGAGCTGGGTTTCGCCCTTGGGCGTTACCTTGCCGACCAGAATGTCGTTGTGCTTGACCTTGGCGCCGATGCGGATGACTCCGCTCTCGTCGAGATCGCGCAGTGCCGACTCGGAGACGTTGGGGATATCGCGCGTGATTTCTTCCGGTCCCAGCTTGGTATCGCGGGCTTCGATTTCAAACTCCTCGATGTGGACCGAGGTGTAGTAATCGTCGCGGACCAGTTTCTCTGAGATCAGAATCGCGTCTTCGAAGTTGTAACCGCGCCACGGCATGAAGGCCACGAGTACGTTGCGGCCCAGGGCCAACTCGCCCTGCTCAGTGCAAGGACCATCGGCGATCACCTGCCCCTTGATCACCCGGTCGCCCTGGCGAACAATCGGCTTCTGATTGATGCAAGTGTTCTGGTTGGAACGCTTGAACTTGATCAGCTGATAGATATCCGAACCGACTTCGCGGGACAGCTGGGTGGGATGATGCTCACCCTCCACGCGAACGATGATGCGCTCGGAGTCGACCGAATCGACGATGCCGTTGCGCTTGGCCAGGATGACTGCGCCGGAGTCGCGCGCGGTCACGCCTTCCATTCCGGTACCGACCAGCGGCGCTTCCGCCACCAGCAGAGGAACGGACTGGCGTTGCATGTTGGCGCCCATGAGCGCGCGGTTGGCGTCGTCGTGCTCGAGGAACGGGCACCAGCGAAGCGGCGACCGAGACCAACTGCTTGGGGCTGACGTCGATGTAATCCACTTCGGTCTTGTTCACCAGCACGAAGTTGCCTTGGCGGCGCGCGTTGACCAGGTCTTCGACGATCTCGCCTTCGTGAGCCGAGCTCGATGTTGGCCTGGGCGATGGTGTGGCGATCTTCTTCCCACGCGGACAGATAGAAGGAGAAGGGATCGAACTCGATCACCCGCTTGTGCTCGGACGCCAGTTTCTCGTTGAGCCGCAGCGCTTCCTTCTTTTCCAGCGGATCGCCCACACGCAGACCGCTTTCGCCGGCGTTGGTGACCTGCACGTAGTCGAGAATGTAACCGTCGCGCACGCGGCGATACGGCGACTCGATAAAGCCGTATTCGTTGATGCGCGCAAAGCACGAGAGCGAGCTGATCAGGCCGATGTTCGGACCTTCCGGCGTCTCAATCGGGCAGATGCGGCCGTAGTGCGTAGGGTGTACGTCGCGCACTTCGAAGCCTGCACGCTCGCGGCTCAAACCACCCGGCCCAAGGGCGGAAAGCCGCCGCTTGTGGGTGATTTCCGACAGCGGGTTGGTCTGATCCATGAACTGCGACAGCTGCGAGGAGCCGAAGAATTCGCGGATGGCGGCCATGACCGGCTTGGCGTTGATCAGGTCGTGCGGCATGGCCGTCGACATTTCCTGATACACGCTCATCTTTTCCTTGATGGCGCGCTCCATGCGGACCAGGCCGATGCGGAACTGGTTCTCCATGAGCTCGCCGACCGCGCGCACGCGGCGGTTGCCAAGGTGATCGATGTCGTCGACTACGCCGATGTTCTTGCGCAGCTTGAGCAGGTAACGGATGGTGCCGTAGAAGTCTTCCGGCGTCAGGGTGCGCTTGTCGAGCTGGCGTCGCATCCTGCGATTCGTAGAGCTTGATGTTGAACTTCAGACGGCCTACGCGGGAGAAGTCGTACTTACGCGGATCGAAGAACATGCCTTCGAACAACGCAGTGGCGGTATCGAGCGTCGGCGGATCGCCTGGACGCAGCTTGCGGTAGATCTCGATCAGCGCTTCTTCCGGCTTGCGCACCGAATCGCGACGCAGGGTGTTGGTGATGATGTTGCCTACGTCGTCGCGGTCGGGGAAGAAGACCTGGAACGACGTGACGCCGCTCTCGATGATCTTGTGGATCTTATCCGCGGTCAGCTCGTGGTTGGCTTCGAGCAGCACTTCGCCGGTGGTGGTGTCGACCACATCGGCCAGCGTCATGGCGCCATCAAGCTCCGCGGTTTCGATCTCGACCGAGGTGACCTTGTGATTGCGCAGCGCCTTGAGGATGCTGGGCGTGATCTTGCGGCCGGAGTGAGCAATCTCTTCGCCCTTGACCACGACGGCGTGCGCCGGCTTGGCGCCCAGCAGGTGCGTGGGCTGGGCTGCGTCTTCGCTGATCTGCCAGGCGAGCTTGCCGTCGTTCACCTGGATGGTGTCGGCCAGGTAGAAGGTCTTGAGAATGTCTTCATCGGAACGCAGACCGAGGGCGCGGAGGAAGATGGTGCCCAGGAACTTGCGCTTGCGGTCGATACGAACGTAGAGGGTGTTCTTCTGGTCGTACTCAAACTCCACCCAGGAGCCGCGGTAGGGGATGATCTTGCCCAGGAAGTAGGTGCGATTGCTGGCCGTCTCAAAGAAGACGCCGGGCGAACGGTGCAACTGGCTGACGATGACACGCTCGGTGCCGTTGACGATGAAGGTGCCGTTCTGCGTCATCAAGGGGATGTCGCCGAAGAAGACTTCCTGTTCCTTGATGTCGCGAATGGACTTCGCGCCCGTTTCCGGGTCTTTGTCGTAGATGGTGAGGCGAACGGTCACCTTGAGCGGGCGCAGAGTAGGTCATGCCGCGCTCTTCGCACTCCGCCTGGTCATACTTCAACTGCAGACCGACCGGGTCACCGCACTTGTTACAGAAGTCCGGGGTGTTCTTGTTGTAGGTGCCGCACTTCTGGCAAAGCACTTCGCCGGGATGGAAAGGGTCGGTGATCACCATGGCGCCGCAATTGACGCAGGCGGTACGCAGGTGATGCAGTCCCTTGAGGTGACCGCACTTGCACTCCCAGTTGCCGATGGAGAAGTCGACAAAGTCGAGCTGGGAGATATTGCGGAAGTCGGTGATGGGGAAAACGGAGACAAATACGGACTGCAGCCCGTTGTCTTCCCGCTCCGAAGGCAGTTTATCCATCTGCAGAAAGCGCTCGTAGGAGCGGCGCTGCACTTCGATCAGGTTAGGGATCTGGATGGCGGTTGGAATTTTGGAAAAGTCGAGACGGCTACGAATGGCGCGGTGCTCGTTCGGCATGCTTCACTCCTGAGACTCGTGAGACGCGAGGTGGGGCAATGTGGGGTACCGGCCGAGTCTCGCGGGTTCCCCAGACGTATTTCACTTGCGCGATAACGTGTTTTCGCCGCCTCGTTTCGGCGAAAACACATGCGCTTTTACTTGCTAGGCAACTTTGACTGACAAGCGAACGTCAGAAGCCATTGCCGGTGTATTCTGGACGGCATGCGGGGGCATGAATCGGGCCTGGGGTTGGAGCGGAAGCCTGACAGGCACACAAGAGCCGGCGCCCGAGAGACGCCGAATGCTCGCAGGGACAGAACTACCCACGAGCGTCACAACCGAATTGTGCACTTGACAAGATAAGAATTTCCGAATCCCGCTGAAACCAATAAGCCGCGTGTGCGCCGCCCTACAGCAGATCGTTCACCACACCACGAAGTCCGCCGCCCATTTCGCAGGTGTGTGCCGGTGCAGAATGCACCGGAATAGTAGATCGCATACAAACTGCCATCTCGAATGTGAGAATCGTATGCAAAGAACCGCTCGGTCAGGTAACAAGTCTAAGCCTGGCAGAGACGCGCTAAAAATAATGATAGCGCGTCCTGCTTTGGCACGCAACTTGCTAATCGAAAAATTTCGATTTTTTACTTGACTTCGACAGTAGCCACGCCGTCGAACTTCTTGCGGACGGTTTCGGCTTCTTCCTTGCTGACGTTTTCCTTCAGCGGCTTGGGAGCGCCATCGACCAGGTCCTTGGCTTCCTTCAGTCCGAGCGAGGTCACTTCCCGTACGGCCTTGATGGTATTGATCTTGTTGGCACCGGCATCCTTGAGGATGACGGTGAACTCGGTCTTTTCCTCAACCGGCGCGGCTGCGGCTGCGCCGGCTCCGCCGCCTGCTACGACCACCGGAGCAGCGGCTGCCGCCGAGACTCCGAGCCGCTCTTCGAGCTTCTTTACCAGAGCCGCCGCGTCCAACAGGCTCAAGCTTACAATCTGATCTTCCAACTGCTGCAAATCCGCCATTTTTCTCTCCACTGTTCCTAAACTTTGGTAACCAACCACTTTACTTACTTGATACTGGCGAAAAACCCTCTGCAGGCCTTCATTTCCCACAACTTGCTTAGCGATTCCTCAGGGGCTAAAGCCCATCGGTTTTCAATCGCTTACGGCACGGCTAAAGTCGTGCCCTGATACATCAACGCCTTAAAGTCCGTACCGATGCACGGCTGAAGCCGTGCCCTTCACTTAGCCCTCGGTCGGCGCTTCGGTAGCCGCCGCTGCTGTTTGCGAATCTTCGCCGGTCCCGGCTGCTTCTGCCTTCGGCGGCGCGGTCGGTGGCCGCCGGCTCGGCTACTCGAGCGGCTCGTTGTCGACCGGCGCCGGCGTGCGACTGGCTCCGCTTCGGGCGCACTCAGCTACGGGTGCTGCTGCTTCCGGCGCGGTGGTGGCCACCGGCTCGGCTGCAGGAGCGGCGTTTCGGCCGGCGTGCGGCGGCGACCGGCTCTGCCTTGGGTGCCTCCGCTACCGGTGCTGCTTCCGCGGCTGCCGGCTTGGCCGGGGCGGCGGGGCGGCAAATTTGCCCTTGCTCGACTGCCTGGTTCAGGACCACGGCAACATCGCGGCCGACCGCGTTCATCACCGTGACCAGGCGCTGGGCCGGGGCGTTGATGAGGAACAGGAGCTTGGAGAAGATCTGCTCCTTCGACGGCATGGTCGCCAGCTGCTTGACTTCTTCGACGGTGATGACCTGGCCGTCGACGATGCCCAGCTTGAAGGTGAACTCGGCGTTCTCCTCCATCCAGGTGGAGAGCGCTTTGGCCAGGGCCACGGGGTCGCCGCTGGTGTAGGCCACCGAGGAGACGCCCTTCAGTCCCTGCAGTGCCTGCTCGATCTTGGTTCCCTTGGATGCCCGGGCCGCCAGCTTGTTCTTGAGCACTCGATAACGGCCGCCCGCGCTCCGGACTACCTTGCGCAGCTCGAAATCCTGAGAGACGGTGAGCTTGGCAAAAGTGCCGACGATGGCGCTGGTGGAGCCTTCGAGCTCATGCGTCAGCTGCTCGATCTTTACTGCTTTTTTCGCCTTGGTGAGTGCCATAAAACCAACCTTCGTTGCCTATGCGCGGCTTAGCCGGCGCAATCGAGAGCATTCTTGAAATCCCGTATTAGGGCTTTGCGGCCGCTTCAGCGACCTGGCTGTCGAGCGAGAATGCCGGGGCCCATGGTCGAGCTGAGGGTGATGCCCCGGATGTACTTGCCCTTTGCCGCCGACGGCTTGGCCCGGACTACGCTGTTGATCACGGTGGTCGCGTTGTCGATCAGCTTCTGCGGAGGGAAGGAGAGCTTGCCCACCGGAACGTGCACCAGTGCCGTCTTATCGGTGCGGAACTCGACCTTACCTGCCTTGATTTCGCGAATCGCGGCCGCCACGTCGTTGGTGACGGTGCCGGTCTTGGGGTTGGGCATCAGGCCACGGGGGCCGAGCACCTTGCCCAGACGGCCGACGGACTTCATCATGTCCGGGGTGGCGATCAGGGCGTCGAAATCGGTCCAGCTTTCCTTCTGGATCCGCTCCACCATGTCTTCCCCGCCGACGAAGTCGGCTCCGGCCGCTTCCGCTTCGCGCAGACGGTCGCCGGAGGCGATGACCGCTACCCGCTTGGTTTTGCCCAGACCGTGGGGCAGGACTACGGTTCCGCGGACCATCTGGTCGGCGTGCTTGGGGTCTACGCCGAGGCGCAGCGTCAGATCGACGGTTTCGTCGAACTTCGCGTATTGAACTTTTTTGAGGAGGGGAACTGCGTCCTGCAGCGAGTACGGGCGGTCTTCGACCTGCGCGCGCACCTTCGCCATGTTTTTGCTGATTTTCTTTGCCATGCTTCCTCTGTCTTCCACCGCCTGGACTTTGCTGCTGTCCTGCCGTGGTGTTGGCCGTTCGTATTGCTACTGCGTGGCCGTTGACTGCGCCTGGGTGCCGCTCAAGACGCATTTTTGATTATCTCACAAATTTCTTTCCGTCGCAAATTCGCGAGAGATGAAAAGTTGAACCGCAGGTCCCTCCGCTTCGCTATCCAGCGTTCGGTCGGGATGGCAGGGAGTGGCTCTTAGCGACCGAGCTGCGGTTTCGGTGAACCTAGGCCGTGACTTCGATGCCCATGGAGCGGGCGGTGCCCTTGATGCTCTTGACTGCGGACTCGACGGAGACGGTGTTCAGGTCGGGCATCTTCTGCTTGGCGATCTCCAGGACCTGGGCCTCGCTGACCTTGCCTACCTTGTCCTTGTTGGGGGTGCCGGAGCCCTTGGCCAGGTTCGCGGCCTTCTTCAGCAGCACGGCTGCCGGCGGCGTCTTGGTGACAAAGGTGAAGGTGCGGTCTACGTAGACCGTGATCACGACGGGGATGATCAGGCCCGCCATTTCCTTGTTCTGCGTGCGCGCGTTGAACTGCTTGCAGAACTCCATGATGTTGACCTGGGCCTGGCCCAGCGCCGGACCGACCGGGGGGGCAGGGGTCGCCTTACCCGCTTCAATCTGCAGCTTTACCTGGGTCTGTACTTTTTTAACTGGTGGCATTGCAATTACCTTTCTGCCCTAAACTACTTTTTCTACTTTGCCAAACTCGAGTTCTACCGGGGTCGAGCGGCCAAAAATGGTGACCATCACCTTCAGTGTCTCGCGGTCTTCGTTCACCTCGTCGACCACGCCGTTGAAGTTGGCGAAAGGCCCGTCGGTGATGCGGACCGATTCGTTCTTCTCGAACTTGATCTTCATCCGCGGCTTGTCTTTGGAGACATCGGTGCGGAAGAGGATCGAACTCACCTCTTGCTCGCTGAGCGCAACCGGCTTGTCGCCGGTGCCGAGAAAGCCTGTCACCCGCGGCGTGTTCTTCATCACGTGCCAGAGATCGTTATCCAGATCCATCTCTACCAGCACGTATCCGGGGAGAAACACCCGTTCGACGGTGCGCTTCTTCCCGTTAAAGACCTCGGTGACCGGCTCGGTCGGAATCATCACCCGGCCAATCCTGTTTTGCAGTCCAAAGGCTTCCACCCGTCCCTCGATCGACTCCTTCACTTTGCGCTCGAAACCCGAGTACGCGTGAATGATGTACCACTTGAAGCGATCGTTTGCCGATGGCGGGAGCCCTTCCCGGGCTGCCAGGCGGGATTTCGGGCCCTTGGTTTTCTTCGGTCATCGATTTCTCTAATTTCTCTTTCAACATTTACTGAACCCCGCCCAGCCAGTGCAGCAAAGACTGGATGACCCGGCTGAGTACGGCGTCCACGATATAGAAATAGGCAGCAAACGCGAACACCGTCACGATCACCACCGTCGTCGTCGTCCGCACTTCTTCGCGCGACGGCGTGGTTACCTTGCGCATTTCGCTGCGCACATCCCGGAGAAAATCCGCGGCCCTGGTAAACATCCCGGTGAGCTGATTGCCCTGCCCGGAATCTTGCCCTCGTTCCGCCAACTTGTCCGCGACTTTTGCCTTGGTCACAGCTCTCTCAGGCTGTGAGCTGCTTCTCGTCGCGAATTGCTGTGGTTGACTTCGCCATAACTTTCCTTCTTCCCGAGCCTCAGACCTTTCTGCCCAGACCTGCCGAGCCACCCGCAAACCGCCAGAAGGTGCCTCGAAAACCCTTTACTCCCCCAAGGGGCCTATTACGTCAACTCACGAACTGGCAGGGGCGGAGGGATTCGAACCCCCAAGTTCGGTTTTGGAGACCGACAGTTTAACCGTTGAGCTTACGCCCCTCAAAACAGTTTCGGAATTACCGTGGTCTGATAAAAGCCGCGAGGTGTGGTTTTCCTTGAGAGAAAACCACGTAAACGCCCATGGCTTCGGTCTACACCAATTCCGAAACTACAACCAAATCTACGCTCTGCCACGCCAAAACGACGACGCTCCGCCTGAGGGTCCATGAGCTTCTCGTGGGCTCCACCGAGCCACCAGCCGCTTCAGACAAGATGCTGTCTTGAAGAGAACTCCGCCGATGTCGTATGACCGCGAGCAGTACCAAGGAGCCAGAGGCAGCAAAAATTCAGTCGTACATCCTAGCCTGAAGGTGAGCTATTTGGTCTCTTTGTGAGCGGTATGCTTGCGGCAGCGATTGCAAAACTTGGAGAACTCGAGGCGACCCGTGGTCGTCTTCTTATTCTTCGTCGTCGAGTAATTCCGCTCTTTGCATTCCGGACACTGGAGGGTAATTATTTCACGCATAATCTATCCTAACCGATCCCGGGGCGATTCACGCCCCTGAATTTAGCTTGCTTTCGAAAATTGCCAGGCTCGAACCCGACCGCTTACTTGATGATTTCGCTGATGGTTCCGGCGCCTACCGTGCGTCCGCCTTCGCGGATAGCAAAACGCAGGCCCTTTTCCATCGCTACCGGGGTGTGCAGCTCAATTTCCAGCTGCACGTTGTCGCCCGGCATCACCATTTCCGTGCCTTCCGGCAGCTTGGCCGTCCCGGTCACGTCCGTCGTCCGGAAGTAGAACTGGGGCCGGTAGCCGTTGAAGAACGGGGTGTGACGGCCGCCTTCTTCCTTGCTCAGAACGTAGATCTCGCCCTTGAACTTGGTGTGCGGCGTGATCGAGCCGGGCTTGGCCAACACCATGCCGCGCTCCACGTCTTCCTTGGCAATACCGCGCAGCAGCAACCCCGCGTTGTCCCCGGCAAGTCCTTCATCCAGCTGCTTCTTGAACATTTCCACGCCGGTCACGACCGTCTTGCGCGTATCGCGGAAGCCGACGATCTCCGACTCTTCGCCAACCTTGACCTTGCCACGCTCGATCCTGCCCGTCACCACCGTGCCACGGCCGGAAATCGAGAAAATGTCTTCAATCGGCATCAGGAACGGCTGGTCAATGGCACGCGCCGGCAAGGGCACATTCTTGTCCACCGCATCCATCAACTCGTCGATCTTGGCTTCTCCCACTGCGCTTCGCCGTTCAATCCACCCAAGGCCGAGCCGCGAATCACCGGCACGTCGTCGCCGGGAAAGTTGTACTTCGACAACAGTTCCCGGACTTCCATCTCCACCAGGTCGGTCAACTCTTCGTCTTCGACCGCATCGCACTTGTTCAGGAACACCACAATGTAGGGAACCCCTACCTGGCGGGCCAACAGAACGTGCTCCTTGGTTTGCGGCATCGGACCGTCGGTCGCCGCCACCACCAGAATCGCTCCATCCATCTGCGCCGCGCCGGTGATCATGTTCTTGATGTAGTCGGCGTGACCGGGGCAATCTACGTGCGCGTAGTGACGATTCGCCGTCTCGTACTCTACGTGCGCGGTCGCAATCGTGATGCCGCGCTCCCGCTCCTCGGGCGCGTTGTCGATCGAATCAAACGAACGAAACTGGATCTTCGGATTGTGCTTCGACAATACCTTCGTGATCGCTGCCGTCAATGTCGTCTTGCCGTGATCAATATGCCCAATCGTCCCCACGTTCACGTGCGGTTTGGACCGGTCAAACTTTTCCTTCGCCATCTCGTCCCCTTCAACCTTTCAGTCGTTCGCTCAAACTTTTCTTGGCCTATTTGCCCTAAGCATCGGAGGGAAAACCGCCAATGCGGCGCTCCCACACCGTGAGACCGCTGAACCGCCGATCGAGCACGTCGTAGGCGGTGGCATTGGCGGCCATAAACATGTCCAAAGCCGAAGCCGAACACCAGTGGTCCAGGGTGAAGAACCGGCCGGCGTTGCCTACGCTTCCCAGCAACTCGACCCCCAGAAACTCCGGGGAGCGGCGGAACAAACGCGCCCATTCCCCATCCGGCCCGTAGGCCGCCACAAACTCTGCTTCACACTCCGCCTTGACCTGAAATTCCCACACCACGATGTAGGTGCTTTCCTTGGCAACCGGCAACACCATCTCAGTAGTAGGCATATACCTTTAAAAACCTGCTTCGCAGTTCCAGCGGGACCTGCTCCACGAGCGACAGGTAGAGTTCGCGCGCCTGGCCGCGGTCAGAATCGCCCAACGCCTGGTAAGCCTCGGCCGTGGTCGCACCCAGCAGTCCACGCTGCAGCAGACCCTCGAAATCCCGTACACGCAGCTTGGCCCGCTGCACCCGTTTGAGATACCGCGCAACATTGCCGGAGGCGAACAAGGGTTCAAGGGATGCCTTGACTGCGGCGAAGTGGGCCTCGTCCTTAACCGGTAAGACTGTCTGTACAAACATTTCGGAGGCTCTCACACAAAAAATAGTTTGGAGCGGGAGACGGGAATCGAACCCGCGACCAACAGCTTGGAAGGCTGTGACTCTACCACTGAGTTACTCCCGCGCGGTCTACCCAACCACCACCCGCAAACACACCCACTGCAAATCTGGAGCTGATGCTTCTGACCGCCGTTGCCGGCCGGCTCCTGCCCTACCCAACAACACACCCACTGCATATTTTGGAGCTGATGCTTATCGCTACCGTCGCCGGTCAGCTCCTGCTCTACCCAACAACACACCCACTGCATATTTTGGAGCTGATGCTTATGAAGCTAGATCCCTCAGGGGCTAAAGCCCCGATCTTTTCCCACCGGTTACGGCACGACTAAAGTCGTGCCCTGATACAAAGCCCCAAACAGCATCAGCTTTTCCCAACAACACAGTGACTACAAATCCTGGAGCTGATGCTTCCGTCCATAATCTTGGACCAGGCTTCTGCTCTTTCCTCTGTGCCCACTACAAATCCTGGAGCTGATGCTTCCGTCCATAATCTTGGACCAGGCTTCTGCTCTTTCCTCTGTGCCCACTGCAAATCTGGAGCTGATGACCGGGATTGAACCGGTGACCTCTCCCTTACCAAGGGAGTGCTCTACCAACTGAGCTACATCAGCCTGAAAACCCACTTTTCATGCTAACGCGAAGCGAACGCGGAGAGCACGATTCGTAACGCGAAAAAACCCAACAACACTAATACCACCGTGCGAATCTTGCCCGGATCGATCGTTTTGACTGCCAATACGGAGAGAGCCGCCAACAAGGCCAGTGCAATCCACATGCGCCCCGCGGATCGCGGTCCGAAGCCATTCGCCTTGTCAGGCCCGGCGGCAAGTTCACTGTTCTCGTCCAAAGCCTTATTCAGGGTTTGATGCTCAGCCCTGCTCCCGCGCAAAACATACTTCCAATTCCTGGTGCACAGGGGAGGATTCGAACCTCCGTAGCTCCAAGGAGCGGCAGATTTACAGTCTGCTGCCATTAACCGCTCGGCCACCTGTGCACATCCGCAGTCCGGAGAAAAGTGCCTTCACCGGACTGACAAAAACCCTCGCCACGGAGTCGAAGCCAACCCGACATAACCCAATCCCGCAGACGCTTTCCCGCGCAGCCACCTAAAGGAACAAGACGTCAGTATGGAAGGATTGCGGCGGGATACTCTGGGACCGGCCTGAAACCACCGTACTAGCGAACAAAACCAGCGAACGAAACCCTGGAGCTGGCGAAGGGACTTGAACCCCCGACCGTCTGATTACAAATCGGCGGAGTAGCATCTCCTATCGACAGCTTTCGTGCTCTATGAACCTGCCCGTTTACGGCTAAGTGCTTTGCGCTTCACTGTGATAGCCCTGCGCGCTGCACTCATCAATATACTTTACACTACAACCTGAAATACGGTAAGAATCGACCGTTTTTAGGTTCGCGTACCCCAAGTTCCCCCCAGACTTTCATTTGGACGAAAGAGGGAATTTCCCATGACGACCACTCAGAAATTGATCGCCGAACTGGAAGCTGAGAGGCGGCAGCGTGAGTGTGTTGCGATAGTGGTCGGCTCGGTTGTCCAGGCATTAGCGAATATCGAAGAGGATCGCCAATGCCAGCTCGAGGCCACCCTTGGCGGTGTCAGAAAGAGAGCCCATTTTCGGCTGTTCCAGTCGGTTCATGTCCAAGACGCGCAAGTGGTCGGTCAGCGCGACACTGTCCTTGAGTTGGCGTGAACAGGTGGGATTGGGGATCATGTGTTGGAGACCGATAAGTATTCTATGAGCACAGGCATGGCGGAGTTGGGAGGTTAAGGGAACGCCAACCACGTTTTGGCCAAGTCTGTTTATTTGTGTCTTCGACACTATGACGTATGGCCGCTCCTTCTTCTGCTCAGAGCCCTGAATGTCGAGATCTTTTGCTTTTACCCAGTAAATCTCGCCTTGTCGAACCTCCATCAGTACTCCTCGAACTCGGCGTCGTCCATATCAGACATCGACGAGTCCAGAAGTTCCTGGTCTTCTTCATCCCAGTCGTATGGCGCCTGGGGCGGTGCGATGGAGGAGGATTCTCTCAATTCGAGGCCTTGGCGAAGAAAACCGTACGCATTTACTGCTGAGCGAAGTCCCTCGCATATTATCTCGAGGACCTCGGGAGGAATCGGCTTGTCAGAGCGCATGGATGCGACGAGGCACTCAAGGTGAAACTGCGTCCAAGCGGCATAGAAAGAGAAGTTGTTCGCAATCTCACGATCGCCAGCCACCGACTCTTTAGGGGGTGCGCCAAGCGAAGCAACCTTGGCCACAAGACGGTTCATTCTGCGGAATGCACAGACCGTGAATATGGCTTGATCTCGGCCGGCTGCCCCGAATCTCTCGAGCCCCTGTTCCGTTAGATCATCTTCCAGCTCCCCAAACGACTCCCAAGACATGCGTTCGAGGGTTCCCCTCGGAATGAGGACCCGCGCCAGGTTGGACATGGCGCGCATTGTTTTGAAGAAGTCGCCAAAAACTTCATCGCGGGCTGCAATGAACTCCGGAGCGGTTTGCTTGTCAATCGCCCTGAGCAAAAGATTATTGAGAACGGAAGTAATACCCCTAAACAGTTCGTCGGACGAACCGGAAAGTTCCCTTGCCGAACGCTTAGACGGCAGCCCAACGAACGTGAGCAGTTCGTCCAGGTCACAGCTACTGGCATTCTTCTCAATATCCAGCACAGATTCCATTTTTCACCCGGTGGCGGTCGCAGCCAGCAACAAATTTTTTATCGGCTCACCCGATCAAGCCCTCACTTTTGCCCTCATGCTGCCCCCAGGAGGGTTGGACGCAGAGAGGACCGGATAGGGTTCGCTCATCGGGAGCATCATATACCGGTTTGCCAAGTATCGTAGCCGGACAACAGGGGGCGGGGGGATAGCACTTAGGACACAACACGAGCGTATCTTGCTCGCCCGACAAGTTGCAAAGCTTGCCAGACGTGACCGTACATCGTCTGTACGCCCGACCTTTTCCGGCCGCTAGACTGCTGTTCCCTATCTGCAGCAAACGACAGCTCTTAGCATCCTAGTACCGCCTCGTTTTCAGGTTCCCGGGGAGCCCTCTTTGAGCCGACTCATTCCCTTCTACCAGTTGCTCATCACTTGTATAGATCCAAAAGCGCCTTGTATAGTTCACGGGAATCTCGTTTTGAAAGAAAAACCCGTGTCGATGCTGGGGGAAGGACAAGCCTCAGACGCGACCATCAAGGCTCTACGCGGACACATTTCGAACAAGATGCTCGAAACGGTATTCCCATTCCAGGAATGCGCAAAACACGAAGCGATTTCGGTCTTTGATACCCGGGTCGAGTGGAGTCCCCCGAGATTAACCCCCAAGAGGGGTGAGAGTGAGGAAGTGAAAGTGCAGAAAGTGATTGATTAGCCTGGAGCTGGCGAAGGGACTTGAACCCCCGACCGTCTGATTACAAATCAGATGCTCTACCAGCTGAGCTACGCCAGCCCAAACAACCTTGCTGCCCGCCCAAACGATGACCTTTTCATCGGTCTTTGAGCAGGCTCACAATGGCTAACGTTACCACAGCGCCGAAGGGCTCCGCAATCACCCGCGGGCTGCCCAAGCGTCCGGATGGCCGGCCTATGCAGCGCTATTTCCCCTATGGAACGAGCGAAATTACCCCTTCGCCGGCCGGATGCTATCATTCCTCGACTGATGAGGGTGGTAAACCGGACCTCGCATGCCCAGGCGCACTAAGGCGACCATCATCATTGTTTTCCTGCTTCTGCTGCTGGTGGCGCTGGCTGCTTACTTGCGCCGCAAGGCCCCGCCCGAAGCTGCGCGGCTGCTCCCTGAGTCTGACTGCATCCTCTATTTCAACCTTCGTCCTCTGCGTGGCTACACCCACTTTGACCAACACCAGGTGCCCCACGACCCCCAATACCAGGCCTTCATCAACGCTACCGGCTTCGAATTCGAACGCGACCTGGATGAGGTGGCGTTTGGACTCCATCGCATGCCCAATCCGCTGGGCCCGAACGGAGCGGTAGCGTTCTCCGAAGTCTTTCTTGGACACATCGATGGCCAGCGCCTCACTGCGTACCTGGGATCGATTGCGGCGAGCACGGAGCAATATGCCGGCCACACCATCTACAACATCCCAAGCGAGGGGCGCACGGTCCGGGTCGCCATGCTGGGTTATGACATGGTCGCGGCCTCGAATACGCCCACCCCGGAGCAGATCCACTCGATGCTCGACCGTTATCGAACCTCGGCCCTACCCTTTTCTGGTTCTTCTTTGCTGACGGATCATTATGCCGAGGTCCCTCTGCTCTCCGTCGCCTGGGGCATCGGGAAGATCAATGTCCCCCTGAAGAGCGATGGCATTCGCATCATGGGTTTTCATTTTCCGGTAGAGCTCAACACCACGTTTATCGGCTCGTTGCGGTGGGCGGGCGCCCTGCACCTTAGGATTGAAGAAATTGCGCCCACCGAGTCGGCCGCCACGATTTCGGCGGACGCACTGAACACCATGCTCACCATTGGCCGCGCGGCGGAGAACAACCTGCCTTCCAGGATGACCAATCCCGATATCCGCGACCTGCTCAATTCGACTGACGTCGAGCACAAAAAGGACCGCGCGGTCGTGACCGCAACGCTGCCCGTCGCCATGCTGCAAAAACTGGTGACAGCGCCCAACTCCCTGCGTTCCCTACCGCAGCCGAACCACCCGCCGGCCCCATAGCCAATGCGCACAATGACTGTTCGCGTGGCACATCGCCGGATCGATCCGCAGTGCGAAAACGCTAGAGCCGCAAAAGCCTTGTAAAAATCAAGCGGAAGTAGGCGTCGGCGTCGATGCTGCGCAATACCAGGGCGTTCGGCGCCTCACCACGCACACTCCACCAATCCACCACACTGGCGCCCAGGGTCAACGGGCTGGCACATTCGATATCCACTCGAACCTTGCGTCCGGCAAACAAATGCGGAGCCAGCAAATACGCGGTCACAGTCGCATCGTGCAGCGGACCGCCGGGCCATCCATACTTGGCGCGATCGAAGCGCTTGTTAAATTCCAGTAAATGATAGAACGCTGTCCCCACCGCCGTTCCGGCAGTGCGCAGCGTCTCCAGGCGCTCATCCGTAATCAGTGCCTGGTGGGTGCAATCGAGAGGAATCATGGTGATCGCCGCGCCGCTGCTGAGCACCCGTGCCGCCGCCTCCGGATCGACGTAGAAGTTGAACTCCGCGGCTGCCGTGATGTTGCCCCCCTCAGACATGGCGCCGCCCATCAGCACAATGCCCTCCAGGTGCTTCGCCAGGCGCGGCTCACGCGCCATCGCCAACGCCACGTTGGTAAGTGGAGCGAGGCAGCACAGGGTCACGGCACCGGGCGGCCGCGCCATCACGAGGTCGACGATGGCTTCCGGGGCAAACCCGGGCTGCAGAGGGGTTTGCGGTTCCGGCAAGTCATAGCCGTCGAAGCCTGTTCGTCCATGCACATGCTCTGCCGTCACCAGAGGCCGCACCAGCGGAGCAGCCGCCCCGGCATACACGGGCACATCACTGCGTTTCGCCAGCTCCAGCGCCTTGAGCGCGTTCTTTGCCGTAAGCTCGACCGGTACATTGCCGGCTACCGTCGTGATCGCCAGGACATGGAGAGCCTCGGGCGACGCGATGGCAGCCAGGAACGCGACCGCGTCGTCCGGCGATGGGTCGGTGTCGAAGATCACTTCACGAATCACTTTCTGGATCACCTCACGTGGCTTGGCCATCTTAGCGAAGAGCCTGCATCAGCGCCTTCTATAAATGCGAGGGAAGTTCCGATCGGAATTTCGCGGAAGCCGTTCCAATGCTTCCAGCCCCGGCTGCTTCGACGGAGTTATCATCATAAGGACCGAGAGGAAAAGTAAATGGCTACCAGCGCCACCGCGGAAATGAAAACCGATGCTCTGCAATCGTTGGAGCGTGTTCCCCATTGGATTGACGGCAAGGCCGTTACGGGGGAAGCGAAGTCGTTCGCAGGCGTTTTCAACCCTGCCACCGGCGAAGTGATGCGTCGCGTGCCGTTGGATGCGACCGCGGAACTGGAGCAGGCGGTCGCCGCGGCTACAGCCGCCTTCCCGCAGTGGTCAAGCATGCCTCCGTTGCGCCGCGCGCGCGTGCTCTTCCGCTTTCGCGACCTGTTGGAGAAAAATACCGACCGGCTCGCCGCCGTCATCACCTCGGAGCACGGCAAGGTGCTCGACGACGCTCGTGGAGAGGTTACGCGCGGCCTGGAAGTGGTTGAATTTGCCACCGGCATTCCTCATTTGCTCAAGGGTGAATTCACGGAGCAGGTTGGCCCCGGCATCGACAGCTGGTCTTTCCGGCAGCCACTGGGCGTGGTAGCCGGCATCACTCCCTTCAACTTCCCTTCGATGGTCCCGCTCTGGATGCTGCCCATTGCCCTCGCAACCGGCAACTGTTTTGTCCTCAAGCCCAGCGAGCGCGACCCTTCGGCCTCCCTGGTGCTGGCTGAGCTGCTCAAGGAAGCGGGACTGCCCGACGGCGTATTCAACATCGTCCACGGCGACAAGCGAGTGGTCGACACGATTCTCGATCATCCTGGGATACAAGCGGTCAGCTTTGTCGGCTCCACCCCCATTGCCGAGTACGTTTACCGTCGCGGCACCCATGCCGGTAAGCGCGTGCAGGCGCTGGGCGGGGCGAAGAACCACATGATTGTGATGCCCGATGCCGATATGGACCAGGCGGCCGACGCACTCACGGGCGCGGCCTTCGGTTCCGCGGGCGAACGCTGCATGGCGATCTCCGTGGCCATTGCGGTGGGCGAAGGCACCGCCGAGGCTTTGCTCTCGCGCATGAAAGAGCGCATCGCGCGCCTTAAGGTTGCCGCTGGAACCGAGGCCGGCGCCGAGATGGGTCCCCTGGTTACGGGCGTTCACCGCGACAAGGTCGCCGGCTATATCGAGCTTGGCGTGCAGGAGGGCGCGAAGCTCTTCGTCGATCCCCATACCAAAGACACCTTGCCGAAGGGCAATGGGTTCTTCGTCGCGCCCTGCCTGTTCGATGGCGTCACGGCAGACATGCGCATCTATCGCGAAGAGATCTTTGGCCCGGTGCTCTCGGTGCTGCGCGTTCCCGGCTTTCAACAGGCTCTCGACCTGGTGAACGATCATGAATTCGGCAACGGTACCTGCATCTTCACCCGCGATGGTGATACGGCGCGCGCGTTTGCCAACCAGGTGAGAGTGGGCATGGTGGGCGTCAACGTCCCTATCCCGGTTCCCATGGCTTTTCACAGCTTTGGAGGCTGGAAACGCTCACTCTTTGGCGATCACAACGTGCACGGCATGGAAGGCGTCCGCTTCTACACGCGAGTGAAGACGGTCACAGGCCGCTGGCCCACCGGCATCCGCGCCGGCGTGAGCACAGTCATGCCGACCCATGGATGAAGCGAAAGCGAGCGCAACCAGCCGTCCCTGCTCCGGCGCCCCACAGGCATCGTCATCCCGCGAGTAAGGCCGCGCGGTCAAGGTAAGCGAGCATACAACTCGCAAATCAAGTCGTAATAACCATCGGAATTTCCATCCCGGATGTAGGTCACATTCCGGCGGCCGATCCGTAATCTGCCACCAATCGGCGACCGAGGCCCCAGACGTCAATCCATCGCCACATTGCACGGTGACATTGATCTTCCTCCCGGAAAACAAGTCCGGCCGCAGCATATACGCAGGCACGCACGGACCATGTAAGGGCGCGCCTTCCCACCCATATTTTTTCAGGTCGAAGGTCTGCGAAAACGTCATCATGTCTGCAATGGCAATCGCGCACCGAGTTCCCACAGCGCGCATGCGGTTAAGCCGCTCCTGCGTGCTGAGCATCTTGTGCGTTACATCCAGTGGCAGCATAGTGATCGGCGCGCCGCACCGCAGCACGATATCCGCGGCTTCGGGATCGACAAACACGTTGAATTCCGCGGAGGGGGAAATATTGCCGCACTCGAAATAGGCGCCGGCCATCATCACAATGCCGCCGATCCGCGAAGCAATCTCCGGCGCCTGCACCAGCGCCATGGCGAGATTGGTCATGGGTGAGAGCGAAACGATATGCACCTCTCCCGGCGGAGCAGAGCGGAGTGTCTGGACGATGAAGTCGACTCCGTGTTGCTCACGAGCCCGGGTCGTGGGCATCGGCAGATCGTGGCCATCGAGTCCGGTCGGACCGTGCACATGGTCGGCAATGACCAGCGCTTTCAAAATGGGGCGGGGACAGCCTGCGAACACCGGGATGTCGGTTCGGCCCGCAAGCTCGAGAATCTTGAGCATGTTGACGACCGTATGATCGAGTCCGATATTGCCGGCGGTGGCCACAAAGCCGAGAATTTCAAACGACTCCGGCGCCGCCAGCATCATCATGATCGCCGCTGCCTCATCCTGTCCCGGGTCGGTGGTGACAATAACCTTGGTTGGCATTTGAGAGCTTTCCTCGTCAAGGGAGAGTATCCCACACCTTGACATTCTTTATAGGCATAGAGATCATATGCCTATGACGGAAAGGCCTAAAAGCGGGCTGCCGGCTGGAGCGCTCATCCTGCTGATCCTCCGCGTCCTCAACTCGGGTTCGTCGCACGGCTACGCCATCGCGCAGCGGATTCATGTGCTTTCCCGCGAAGTATTGCAGGTCGAAGAGGGAGTCCTCTATCCCACGCTGCAGAGGATGCTGCTCAAGGGCCTGGTGAAAGCGGAGTGGGGCATCTCGGAAACGAATCGCAAGGTCCGCTTCTATTCGCTGACCCCGGCCGGCCGCAAACAACTCCGGGCCGAGCTTTCGGACTACAACCGGGTCAACGACGCGATCCAGACCGTGTTGCGGACTGCGTAAAGGAGGCTTGGGATGGAGTTCTTTCGCCGGCTGCACTACCTGCTGCATTGGCGCCAGCGAAGCCAGGAACTCGAGAGCGACATGGATTTCCATCGCGAGATGATGGCGCAGCAGGATCGCAAGAGCTTTGGCAACGCCTTACGTTTGCGCGAGACCGCGCACGAAGCCTGGGGTTGGAGCTGGCTCGAGCGCTGGGCACACGATCTGCGTTATGCCGCCCGGCAGATGCGGAGGAAATTTGGCTTTTCGCTCACAGTCGTAGTTACCTTAGCACTGGGTATCGGCGCCAATCTTGCCGTATTCCAGCTTCTGCAAGGCTTACTGTTCACCCAGCTCCCCGTCGCCAGGCCGGCAGAGCTGTACAGCCTGCGTGCCGTAAAGTCTCCATTCGACGCGCAGTGGTTTTATTCCTATCAGGCCTATGAGCGCCTGCGGCAGGCTACTGCGTCGCAAGCGCCGGTGATTGCACGCTCGGGCATGGGCAGCGGCGTCCTTCAGGCCAGGGATCGCTTTTCCAAAGAAACGACCCTGCAGATGGTGTCGGACAATTTCTTCGATGTGCTTGGACTATCACCGGCTGCAGGCAGATTCTTTCAACCCAGTGACGACACGGCCGGCCAAACGGAAACGCCGGTCATTCTGCGCTACGACTTTGCTCGGGACAAATTCGGCGACGTGCGCGCAGTGGTCGGCATGAAGGCGGTTCTGAATCGCGTTCCGGTCGTGGTGATCGGCGTCGCGCCCAAACGCTTTTCCGGCGTGCTGCAAGGTTCGGCTCCCGATCTGTGGCTGCCGCTGATTGCGCAATCTTCCGGCCGCTTTGGCACTTGGTTCGACTCACTTGGTCCGGGATACAACATCGAACTGGAAGCACCCTGGAGGAACCAGGACGGCATCTTCTGGCTTTGGGTCCTGGCGCGCCTGCCTGCCCAGGATCCTGCCCAGGACAAGGGTCAGGCAACGCTGCGCTGGACGCAGGCCATACAACCGGATTTGCGCCTGCTGGCCAACGCCACCAAGGACGCAAACGAACGCGAACACATTTTGCGCACGCAAGTGCAACTGGTTTCCGCGGCAAGCGGCGAAGGGTCGCTGGGCGCCGAGTATACGCGGCCTTTGGCACTGCTCATGGCCATGTCGGCCATGTTTCTTCTGGTCGGATGCCTCAACCTGGGGAACCTGCAATTGGCGCGCCTCTTTGGACGGCAGCGAGAGATCGCGGTACGGCTTGCCCTGGGGGCGAGCCGCTGGCGCATTCTGCGCCAGTTGATGGTGGAAGACCTGCTCTTACTGGTCGTGGGAGGCCTTCTGGCGCTGGCTACCTGCCGCATTCTGAGTGGGCTGTTGCTGCACTGGGCCTCTGGACGGGAGCGGCTGATCCCGGTGGATCTTCGTTTTGGATGGGCGCTCTTTTTCATTGGAATGCTTCTGCTCATCCTGGCCCAGTTGGGTTTCAGCGTTCTGCCGGCATGGCAGATCACCCGCAATCATCCCGCGGCAACCATTCATTCGAGCCGCGGCAACCTTGGCGCGAGTGGAACACGCGACGGCCGGTGGTCGCGCCTGCTGCTCATGGGGCAAGTCAGCTTGTCGCTGTTGCTGCTCTCGATGGCGGCGCTCTTCTCCCGGTCTCTACTCAACCTGGGCGAGCTGGACGCGGGGCTCGATCGGCAGCATGTTCTCTCCGTCCATCTGGACCTGGTGAGCGGTGGTCTCGACAAGCAAGACCTGACGAGTTTGAATAAGCGCATTCTCGACCACCTGCGAGCATTGCCCGCGGTGCGCGGTGCGGCCATGCAAATGTGCCGCGTCCCAGGTTGCATATGGAATTCCGCCATCCACGTCTCCGGGCGTCCAGGCCTGACCGAGGCGCAGATGCACGGTGAAGAAAACCACGTGAGCGTCGATTACTTCCGCACCATGGGTATTCCGCTGCTACGCGGAAGAGCCTTTAGCGAGACCGATCAACCACATACACAGCGCGTGGCGATCCTCAACCAGGCCTTCGCCCAGAGGCTTTTCGGCCAGGACGATCCGATCGGGCATTTCATCGGTTACAAGGCTTCTCCCGACGATCATGACTTTCAAATTGTGGGGGTCGTGGGCGATGCGCATGTGGATGGGTTGCGCCTGCCGGCGCCGCCGGTCCTCTACGTCTCGCTCGAACAGGGTGGCAATGCCGCCGCAAACATCGAGGTGAGCGCGGTGGGTTCTCCGGCCAACATCGCGACGGAGATTCGGCGCAGCCTAAATGCGGTCAGTCCCGATCTTCCCATTGCCGACATCGTGCCGCTCAACACCGAATTCGATGACGGCTTGTCGACAGAGAAATTGTTAGCGCGCCTGACGGCGACGTTTGCCGGCCTGACGCTCGCCTTGGCCGCGATTGGTTTCTACGGATTGCTTTCCTTTCAGGTGGTGCGCAGAACCTCGGAAATCGGGATCCGTATGGCGCTGGGGTCGACAAGGAGCCAGGTGCTCAGATTGTTTCTGCGGCAAACGATCATCATCCTGATCAGCGGAATTCTGCCCGGGATCGTCTTGACTCTGCTTGTTGGACGAAGTGCGCGCACGCTTCTCTATGGTGTCCGCGAGACGGATCCCTGGGCGTTGGCGGCAGCCGGCGGCGTGCTGATTGCCGGCGGCCTGTTGGCGACGGTCCTTCCTGCGCGCAGGGCGTCCGCTCTCGACCCAATCCAGACCCTGCGGGCAGAGTGAATTCGACAGAACCGGAAGGGCGCGTGCGCAAACGAAGCCAATTCGCTCTAAACTGAAAGAGCCGTTGGAGGATTTCCCCATGAAATTGCACCATCTTTCCGCGCCCCGGAGTGCCGTCTCCCTGACCGTCCGTGGGCTAGTGGCGGTCCTGTCGCTTTCCACGCTGGCTACGCTCCCTGCCGTCGCGCGCAGACACTCACCGGCCAGGAGGCCTTTACCGATTACACCAAGGAACATCCCGGAGTCCGGCGCAAGGTCACGGTCGCCGACCTGCCTCAGCCCTATGCAACCGCTTCCGCCAACAACGGCCCCGCGATCTCACCGCGTCCCGATGGCGTTTGGCCCCAGGCCCCGGCCGGTTTCAAGGTGGAGCAATATGCCACCGGACTGGACGAACCCCGTCTGATGCGGATGGCGCCCAACGGCGATATCTTTCTTGCGGAAAGCACCCCGGGCAAGATTCTGGTGCTTCGCGGCATCGGCGCCGACGGCAAGGCGAGCCAGATGGAAACCTTTGCCACTGGCTTGAAAGGCCCCTTCGGCATCAATTTCTATCCCAGCGGCCCGCATCCCAAATGGGTGTACGTCGGCAACACGGAATCCGTGGTGCGCTTTCCTTATCAAAGCGGCGATCTAAAAGCACGCGGTCCAGCCGAGACCCTGACCCAGCTACCCGGCCCGCGGCGGCCACCGAACCCGCGACATCGTGTTCACCCCGGACGGCCAGCACATGCTGGTCTCGGTCGGCTCGCGGTCCAATGACGATGATACGGACACCACTCCGGCTGAGTTCCACCGCGCCGATGTGCTCGAGTTCACCCCGGAAGGTAAGTTCGAAAAGATGTACGCCTACGGCATCCGCAACTGCGTGGGAGAAACCATTCAACCGGCCACCGGCGAACTGTGGTGCTCGACCAATGAGCGGGACGATCTGGGCAACAATCTCGTTCCCGATTACATTACCCACGTGCAGGAGGGCGGCTTCTACGGTTGGCCGTGGTACTACATGGGCGATAACCAGGACCCACGGCAAGCGGGGAAGCATCCTGAACTGAAGTCCAAGGTCATCGTCCCCGACGTGCTGGTCAACCCTCATATGGCTTCGCTCGAGCTCCTGTTCTATGAGGCGAAGGAGTTTCCCTGCCACGTTTCATGGCCGAGCGTTTGCCGCGGAGCATGGTTCCTGGAACCGGGAGCCGCGCGGCGGCTATGAAGTGATCACGATCCCCATGGAAGGCGACAAGGCCACGGGCGAGTATGAAGACTTCCTGACTGGGTTCGTCCTGCCTGACGGCAAGGTCTGGGGGCGTCCAGTAGGCATTGTCGTTGCCAAGGATGGATCCTTGCTGGTGTCGGATGACGGTTCCAATTCCGTCTGGCGGGTCAGCTACACGCGGAGCAAAGACCGCGGCGTCCGGTCAGTAGCCACCAAGCCTAATTTGGACGGGTGCCTGACGAGACCCGTCCAAATTAGGCTTTCTGAAGGAGTTCGCTGGTGGTGTTTTTGGGTGAAAGCCCCTGCTTTAGCAGGGGGAGGCAACGCTTTAGCGTTGCCGGAGGAAACCTGACCTCTCTATCCTGCGCTTTAGCGCTGGGCTTTGTATCTTCTTCGGCGCTCCTGGTCGAAGAGCGTCTTCAGGGTCAAACTCGATGCGGACTTCGGAATGGATCCAGATCGGGTTTGCCATCGTGCTGGCAGCGGCGGCCTGGATCCAGCCGTTCTTTGGCCGCCCTCCTTGCCCATCCGCCGCCGATGGAACATTACCCTGCTTGCCATCGTGCCCTGTGTCGCCGTGATGCTGGCCCGGGCGACAGCGCATTTGTCTTCCACCCTCCTACGTTTCCATATCCTGCGCGACTGGCTCACCGTCGCTCTCTTCCTGGTGCCCTACTGGCAGACGGGCCAGTTCTTCCAGGGGCCGAACCATGCCATTCGAAAAGCGGCTGCTGGCCTTCGACCGCTGGTTGATGCCGCAAGCGGCACGCACCGCCGGTACACCCCGCACCGGGCTCGGCACGCTGTTGGAAATCGCCTACCTATTCTGCTATCCGCTGGTGCCGCTCGGCCTGCTTGCCCTGTACGCCGCAGGGCAATGGCGCAATGTCCCGAGTTTCTGGCTGGTCGTGCTGATCGCAACCTATCTCTGTTACGTAATCACGCCGTTTGTGCCCGCTTATGCCGCCGCGCGATCTTGCCGGTGGCCCGCCAACCAGGGCCAAGGCGGGGAAAACCCGTGTCTTCAATCGCTGGATCCTCAAACACGGCAGCATCCACGCCATCTCCTTCCCCAGCGCCCACGTGGCCTCGACCTTTGCCGTGTCGTTGGTGTTGCTGCGCTTCACACCTGCCGTGGGCGCACTTTTCCTCTTCGTCTCCGTCTGGATTGCTTTAGGGGCCGTGATCGGACGTTACCACTATGCGCTGGATGTGCTGACTGGGCGTAGTGACCGCGCTCGCCGTCTTCCTCGCCTGCTATTCGTATCTTTGACTGCATTTTCGGGCCGAAGCCGGCTACTTGACGCCGAAGAGCTTCATCGCCGCGCCCGCAACCATCTTCTGCGTGGCGCTTTGCGGTTGACCATCGGCCGGCGGCAGAAAAACAGTTGTCAACACCTTGATCCCTGCCGGAAGCTGCGCCGGCCCACCGGGGATTGCCGGCGGAAAAAAGCGGGTCAAGGCTTCGCGCGGCTCATTCCGCATCAGGTCAAGCATCGCCACCCGGTGCACGCAAGAGACGGTGCAGAAGCGGCGCGCACGGCTTTTTGGTCGAGTATTCACGATCAAGATCGACCTGCGTGTACTTCTCCAGCGGAATCGCCGGGTACCCGCGTTGCTGGGAGCAATAGTGCACCAATCCCTGCTCGCAGACATAGAGATAGCGGCTACCCGCCCGGCACTGCCAGTCGTTGGACTGTCCGAGCGCCAGGTTTTTGTGGAAGAGGTTGTCGTAAGCGAACGCGAACATGGCCGGCTTTCGTTCTTTGAGTATCTGATCGTAGACCGCGCGTTCGTTTTCCCTCAGTGGTTCCAACTGGCCGCCATGATCGTGGATAATGCCCACCGTGGTCTCGAACCCGAGCTCCAGCGCTCTGCGGGTAATGGTGAGCGCATCCTCGGGGTGGGCGATACCGCCGCCGAGAACGGAATTGATGTTGATATCGAATTCCGCAAACTCCGCCAGCCACTCGAGTTTTCGGTCCAGCACTTTGAGGCTCTTCTTCGAGACCTCATCCGGCATCACGTTGTCGATCGAGATCTGCAGATGTTCCAGGCCGGCGCGGTTGAGCCGCTTGATCCGCTCGGGTGTCAGCAGATAGCCGTTGGTGATGATGGTGGCGATAGCCCCTTGACGGCGGATCGCACGAATGATCTGGTCGAGCTCGGGATGCAGCAGAGGTTCGCCGCCACTGATGGTGATGATGCCCGTGCCCATGCGGGCGAGCAGTTCAATCCGGCGCAGCATCTCCGCCGTCGGCACCGGCTCGGAAACCTTGTCGTACTCGTTGCAGTAGGCGCAGGAGAGATTGCAGCGGCGCATGGGGATGATATGCGCCAGGATCGGATGGTGTTTGGACTTGATCGCCCGGGCCACCATACGCGCCTGGCGCATGCGCCGTTGGTAGGAGCGGAACCTGCGCACCACTGGAGTCAATGTCATCCGAACAGCCTGCTGCCCGTGAGTTTACTCCGTCCCAGGCAACCATCGCGTGGTAAAAGCCTATGATGGAAAGGAGGGAAATCACATGGCAACTCTCGATTGGTCACAATGCCCCGCCGTGGAGAGCACACCCGGCAAGGTGAGCGGTGCATGGGTATTCAAGGACACTCGTATGCCCGTTGCTACAGTGTTCGAGAATTTGAAAGCTGGCCTGACCGTGGATGAGGTGATGGAGGAGTTCTCCGTCACCCGCGAGCAGATCAACGCCGTTTTGCACTTCGCCGCCCAGAGCCTTGCAGCGCCGCTTCCGGCCCAGGCGCAAGCATCGACGCTTGCCAATGCTCATTCTCTTTGACCACGGCACACCCCGCAGCATTGCCCGATGGCTCCATGGTCACACCGTTGTTGAAGCAATTGCCCGCGGCTGGGACAGACTAGCCAATGGCGATTTGCTGAAAGTGGCCGAGGAAGCCGGGTTTGATCTTTTGCTATCGACGGACAAGAACATCCGCTATCAGCAAAACCTCACAGGCCGCCGCATTGCCGTTGTCATCCTTGGCAACCCGCAGCGCCCCGCCGTGCATCGTCACATTGATCTTGTGATGGACGCGGTGAACGCCGCGACACCCGGCAGCTACATCGAGGTTAAAATCCCATTCGACTAACGTGGGTCACAAACCTTAGGTTTTGAGACAAGGGGATTTTTCGCGCTTTCCTACCTTGCCGCTTGCCGAGTTGCACACAAAGCGTCACGACGGGTCTTTAAACGGGCGGTGGCTTCTTTCAAGCGGATAGGTGTCTTTCCATTCCGGATGTTCTAGGCAAACCTGAACGACAGATCGCATTCTGTCTTTCATTTCAGTGGGCGATGCAAGCGCATCACTCTGCGAGAAGACCTGCTGAACCAACTCGGAGGGGGAAGCCAAAGGAGCAAAGTCTAATATTTTTTTTGCGTAGCGGCCAGCAATTTTGTCCTGCTTCATGAGGTTCAGTTCTGCCAAACCGGCCCAGGCTATGGGGTTTTCGTCAAAAAAATCCATTGAGAAAGCAAAGGCTTGAGAAGCCTCTTTGAGGTTGCCTCTGTTGCCCAAGACTGTTCCATAGCTGCTAAAAAGCATACTGAGTGTCCACCTAGGCCACGGATCGTCACGGCTATCAGAGAGAAATGGGTTGGCCTGCATTTTGGCGGTAAGCTCTCGATGTTGTCTTAGAAATTCTGCAAACACCTTTCGATCGTAGTCAGTCGCGAGGAGGGATTGCGCGAAGCTGACAACGTGATCGTTTGCGAGCTTGTTTCGTTGCCCTTTGATCTGAAACCACGCAAACACCGCCATCGACAGCAAAACTAGATAGTGGGGAACGGGGTTCGTGAGGTCAACCGGCGTATGCCGAAGGAAAACAAACCAAAGAGGAAAAGCGACTAGAAGGTAGAGCAGCGCTTTCCAAGAATGATAAAGAAAGCCAAAAGGGCCAATGGCGAAAACAAGGATGGCCCCTAGCCAAGGATTTTTCGGGCGCTTGTAGTAGCCGCTCAACCAAGCCATGCGAGCTCCGCCTTTGCCCGTAGCATTTTGCGCTTTACCTAAATCCCTTTCGGTTTTGCAGAATTGATGTGATGACCCATGCGACGAAGATTGTCGCACTGATTACATTTAGGGTGGTCCAGTCAGAGCGGTGCATCCGCATAGGAAGGATTGGACTGGACACAACGGCGACAGCGCCGAATAACCCAAACCCACAGCGTTCTTCCCGCAGAGAACGAGTTGCGAGCTACGTAAAGCGCTATCGCACATACTGTCACCCGCAAGAGGATTTAAAAAGCATAGGGCCAATGTGAGGGGGCAGCAAGCAGCAGAAAACCCGCTGCGACTAGAAGGGCAATGAAACCACTTCTTTTCAGCCTCTGATACTCGAACAATTCCGCACCACCCCCGAAAATCCAGAGAGCATTCAGTGTAGACGCTGCCGCGCCCCGTTTGCACGTCAGCAATCACCCGGCGCGTTTTGTTGACCTCCGGCGCATCTCGCTATTAGAGCTACAATTTCGCATGATCGATAAGCTGAAATCTATTGGGGCTCTGGTTGGCTTCTTGCTGATTTGTGTGGCTGGCCTCGTTGTCATCGGTTTATTGATCGGTGGCGTGGGCTGGGTGAGCGACCGGCTATTCCCGTGGTTTGCAAAAGTGTCGTCCATCGCGGTTCTGCTTCTCATATTTGTCCTTCTCCCCCTCTCAGCAATTCGGAAGACCCGAGGCTTTGCAGCGGCGGTGATCCTGTGCCTTTCCTACCTTTTCGGTGACACTGTGTGGATGCAGGGGCTTCTGACGACCCTGCATATATGGGGCGTCGGTGCGGTTGTCCTCGGCCTTTGTTTCCTAGGCGTCGGCGTTGTACCGATTGCTATGTTGGCCACACTCTTTCATGGACTGTGGTCACAGCTTGGGGCGTTGATCGTGCTTGCGGTCCTCGCATTTGGTTCGCGGATTTTTGCACTATGGCTCGGAGAGAAGGCCGAGGCCGCAACCTAACGCACGGGTGGGAAGTTCGCAGACCTCAGCCCCTCAACCTTAGAGGCCGATCGAGGGTCCAGGGGCTGGTCGCCTAGGCAGACGAATAGAGAGCTTGTAACTTTCTCCTACTCCGTGCCAAATGAATCAGCATCGGCGGGCGAGTAAGCCTGGAGAAAAAAATGAAAGCCTTCCTGCTGCACCAATTCCCCGTAGCCGCCCTGCTGTTGTGCGCTCTCACTGTCCTGCATTCGCAAAGAACGCAGACCCAACGGTTCCCGCAATTCGACAACGAAGATGTGAAGGTGTGGAAGTCGCTCGTAATGCCGAATGCGCAGTTGGCTATGCACCGCCACGAGCATCCACGGGTCATCATCGCGCTGACGGGCGGCACGATGAAGATCGTCGACCAACAGGGCAAGTCCGAAGAACACGTGTGGGAAACCGGCAAGGCGTACTGGCTCCCTGCCAATGCTCCCGACAGCATGCACGCCGACGTGAACGCCGGCGACAAACCGATCGAAGTGATGGTGGTGGAGCTATAAAAGAAACAGCGATGGTTGCTCAGCGATAGGCTGCGGCCTGGATGCCGTATAGCTCCGCGTACTGACCGCGCTTGGCCATCAACTCATCGTGCGTGCCTACTTCCACCAGCCGGGCTCCGTCGAGCACCACGATGAGATCGGCCATGCGCACCGTGGAGAAGCGATGCGACACCAGCAGGGTGATCCGGCCGCTGGTGTCGGTGCCCCGCGCGGCGGCGGCGTAGCGTTCAAAGAGGGCGTGCTCCGTTTCCGCGTCCAGCGCGGCCGTCGGCTCGTCGAGGATCAGCAACAGTGGCTGATCGCGCATGAAGCCGCGTGCCAACGCCAGCTTCTGCCACTGGCCGAAGGATAGCTCCACTCCCTCTGGCCAGGTCGGGCCGAGCTGCGTGTCGAGACCCGCTTTCAGCCGTTCCACCACATCGGCGGCGCCGGCGCGTTCGACCGCCGTGGTCCACGATGGCCGGTCGTCCATGCGCGGTACGTCGCCCAATCCGACGGTGTGCGCGGCGCGGAATTCGAAGCGGAAGAAATCCTGGAAGGCGCCGGCCAGGCGTGCGCGCCATCGCCGGCACGGCATACGCGCCAGCGGTACATCGTCGATCAGAATCGAGCCGGAGGATGGCTCGTACATCTTCGCCAGCAGCTTTACCAGCGTAGTCTTTCCAGCGCCATTCTCGCCTACGATCGCCACCACCGCACCCGCAGGCAACGAACAGCGACACATCCTCGAGCACCACCCGCGAAGTACCCGGGTAGGCAAAGGAAACATGATCGAACCGTACCCCCTTGCTGCAACGCCGGGGGCACAGGCAGATCGCCCGCGGCCGCAACCGAAGCAGCGTAGTCTTCCAGCCATGCCAGCCGCCGCGAGCCGTCCATCCAGAATCCGCGCAGGAAACCGATCTCGCCCACCGTTGCGCCAATGTATCCAGAGAGCCGCGCACCGGCGGCCAGCACCAGCAGCACTGAGCTCGCGGGTGCGCGGAGGTAGGAGGAGACGAAGACCACAGCGCCCACATAGGCCAGGCCGAAGACAGCCCACCCCAGCGCCAGCCACCAGGCTGAACCCCGCGTGCGGCCGCCACCGGCCGGTACCAGCGCTCCCAGGCCGCGCGGCGATCGTTGACCAGGCGTTCGCCAATGCCGGTGACGCGTACCTCCTTGCCGGGCGCCGCCGTGGTGGCGATGGTGAACAGGTGACGAGCCAGCCGATTGGTTTGCGCGCCGCGCTCCTGTGCGGCTCGCTCGACCGCCGGCCGCCAGCCCGACGTAAGCATCGTCGGAATGGCAAACACCGCCAGCAGCAAGAGCGCGGGATGAATCGACGCCAGCAGCGCCATGGTCACGCCCAGGCGCAGGATCCACCCCAGCGTCGAAAACAGTGACATATACATATGGTCGAGCACGAACACCTGGTTGCGCAGCATGGACAGACGATCGAGATACTCGGGCCGCTCGTGGTGGGCAACCGTCTCCACGGTTGCCTGCAGCCGGGCCACATGAGACTCGAGCGCGATCGTCACCTTGTCGCGGAAGCGGCGCTGCACCCGGGTGCTGACGGTGCGCAGAAACCAGGTCGCCGCGGTCGAGATGCCGAGGCCGATGGCCGCGATCTCGCATCCATCCCGTGCGGTGTTCGAGGAACGCCTTTGCCCAGCAGCCACGAGCCACAACGCAAGCAGCGCATCGGGCAGCGCCGCCAGCTGCGACAGGACAAACGACACGACCATCAGCCGCGGCTCGTGACGATACCCCAGCTTGCACAGCCGCCACATCGACTGAAGCGCCGGAGGCAAGGGCTCGAGCGCGGGATCGGTTTTAGGTGAGGGCTTCATAAGGCGGGTCACGCCCTCCTCTTCGGGAAGATGGAAGCGCTGGGCCTGCAGATCGAACATGGTGCGGTAGCGGCCACCCAGCGCCATCAGTTCATCGTGCGTGCCCAGCTCGACGACGCGGCCATGCTCGAGCACGCAGATGCGGTCGGCATGGCGCACGGTGGAGAAGCGATGAGAGATCAGGATGGTGGTGCAATGCCGGGTCGCGGCCAGCAGGCGATCGAAAATCTCCGATCTCCCCGCGCACGTCGAGTTGCGCCGTGGGCTCGTCGAGCAGTACCACGCCGGCTCCGAGCGTGACCGCGGCCAACGCCCGGGCGAGCGCGACGCGCTGCCACTGGCCGCCCGAGAGATCGGTGCCGCCGGTGTATCCCGCGGGCCAGGATGGTATCGAGCGAGGCCAGGTTGGCGGCTCCCGCGGCCTCAAGCGCGGCGTTCACCACCTCGTCGGGCGCTCCTGCCGGGGCCACGTTGTCGCGCAGCGGCAGCTCCAGGCGGAGAAAGTCCTGGAACACCGCGGTGACCCGCGCGCGCCAGGAGGCGAGATCGAACTCCCGCAGGTCGACGCCGTCGATCGTCAATCGCCCCCGACTGCGGATCGTACAACCGGCACAACAGCTTGGCGATAGTGGTCTTCCCGGCGCCGTTCTGGCCCACGATGGCGAGAGACGAACCGGCGGGGATGGTGAGATCGAAGTGCTGCGAGCACGGGCGCGGCTCCTGTGCCGTTGCACCGCCGGGTAGGCAAAGCTGACATCGTGCAGACGAATTTCGTGCGCCGGCAGTGCGTCTGCGCGAGACGTGTCGCCGGACGGCAAGCGCACCGGCGGGACGCATGGCCGGTTCCAGACGCAGCACCGCGGCCACCGGGGCCGCGGACCCATCGAGCGCCCAACTGAATCCGCCGAAGGCGATCATCGATACGCCCGATCGCGCTTTGCACGTAGATCACCGCTTCTCCCGAGCGAGATGCGGCCGTGGGCGACGTCGCTCGGCCAGCAGCCAGAAGACGATCACATTGGCCGAGACCACCAGGAGCAAGCTCCAGATCACCGGGCGCTCGCGCAGGCGGGTGGCCGCGTACTGCAGCTGGTGCAGGCGGGTGCGCCGGGCGACAAAGCGATCGATCGTCCAGCCGGCGAGGCCGAACAGCCGCAACTCCTTGCTGGCCGGCGGATCGACAGCCAGCCGGTAGGCGTAGTCGGCATCCCGCTGCGCCGCGCGTACTTCGGGATTATTGCGGTCGCGCCAAACGCCGCTCTCGCGCAGCAGCCAATGGGTGGCCAGCCAGGCGCCGGCCAGCAGCAGTCGGAGCCCACCACGCATAGCGCAAGAGGATGACTGCGGAAGCAATGCCGCCGATCATCTCGACCAGGCCGTTGGCAATGAAATCCATGGAGATGGAGAGAGGCGGCCCGGTCATGCCCAGGTCGAAATCGCGGGCCACGGTGAGGTCGCCGGTCAGGGTCGGATCTTCCAGGTGGCCGATGCCGGGCGGGCGCACGCAGGCTTCGGTCAAGCCGGTCGTAAAGCCAGGCGGCGGTGCGGTCGCCGAGGTTGGCGCTGAGCGCCTGGTGCAATGGGGCTGAGCACCTGCAGCAGCACAAAGATCGCGCCGCGCAAACACCAGCGGGCCGGTGAGCGAGTGGCCACGTTGCACCGCGCCGACCAGCACGCCCATGGCGATCGCAAACGCCGCCGGCAGGATGCCGCGCAGCAACAGCACGGTCCACCAGGCCGCGGCCAGAACCGGGGTCGGCTTTGGGCAGGACGGCGAAGAACTTCCATTCCTTGCGCGCCGTCAATGATTGCAGCATGGCCGCAGTCTCCGTCGGAAACACAGTTCAGAAAGGCGGGCCGGAAAAGCTCACACCTATAATACGGAAACTCGCACGGCGGCCTATGAGAGATGCGTGGCATGAGAGATTTGCTGGAACGACAAATCGATCAGGCCCTGGGCCGGTCTGCCGGCGGACCTGGTGGTGCGCAATGCCCGCATCCTGAACCTGGTCACCGGCGAGCTGCGAGTCGGGCGACATTGCGATGTGCGGCAGCACCATCGTGGGCACCCTCGACAGCTACCGCGGGGTGGAAGAGATCGACGCCCAGGGCCGCTTCGCGGTTCCCGGCTTCATCGACAGCCACGTGCATTGCGAGAGCACGCTGGTGACTCCGGGCGAATTCGACCGCTGCGTGCTGCCCCATGGCGTCACCACGGCCATCTGCGATCCGCATGAGATCGCGAATGTTCTCGGCCTGGTAGGACTGCACTATTTTCTCGATTCCGCGCAGAACACCGCGCTCGATCTGCGGGTGCAGCTTTCTTCCTGCGTGCCCGCGACCCATCTGGAAACCTCAGGCGCCCGGCTCACCGCCGCTGACCTGATTCCGCATCGCCACCATCCCCAGGTGATCGGCCTGGCCGAGTTCATGAACGTGCCCGGGGTACTGAACAAGGATCCCGAGTGCATGGACAAGCTGGCCGCCTTCCAGGGCCAACATATCGACGGCCACGCTCCCCTGCTTTCCGGCCACGGGCTCAACGCCTATCTCTCCTGCGGTATTCGTAACTGTCACGAGACCACAAACCTGGCCGAGGGACGGGAGAAGCTGGCCAAGGGGATGCAGGTGCTGATCCGCGAAGGGTCGGTCTCGAAAGACCTGGCTGCGTTGTGTCCCGCTGATCAACGAATTCGCCTCGCCCTTTCTCGGCTTCTGCACCGACGACCGCAATCCGCTGGACATTCACGAAGAGGGCCATCTCGACTATCCTGGTGCGCCGCGCGATCGCGCTGGGGGCGCCGGTGGCAGCGGTCTATCGTACCGCCAGCTGGTCGGCGGCCACGGGGCTTTGGGCTCCGCGACCGGGGGCTGATCGCACCCGGCTACCTGGCGGACTTCCTGCTGCTGGACGATTTGGAAAGCTGCGCGGTTCATACCGTCTTCCGCCGCGGCCGGCGGGTGACAGCGGACACCTTCGCCGGCCGGGTGCTGCCGCAGCCGCCGGGTGGGAACACCGTATACCGTTCGCCGGTCACGGCAGAAGACCTTTCAGCGTGCCCGCCGCAGGCCCGGCGACGCCGGTGATCGGCATCATTCCGGGCAAGATCCTGACCCGGCGTATAGAGGCCCATCTGCCGTACCGCGACGGACAGCGGCATGCCGATCCGGAACACGATCTGCTGAAGATCTGCGTGCTCGAGCGTCACGGCCGTAACGGCAACATCGGCCGCGGCTTCGTGCAGGGCTTTGGCTTTCGCGCAGGTGCGCTCGCCTCCTCGGTCGGCCATGACAGCCACAACCTCTGCGTGGTGGGCGCGAGACGACGAAGACATGGCCGTCGCCGTCAATCGCCTTGTTGGCCCTGGGCGGCGGATTCGTCGCCGTCCAGGGCGGGCGCGTCCTGGCCGAGTTGGCCTTGCCCTTTGCCGGCCTCATGAGCCTGGAACCGTTTGACGCCGTGGCCGAGCACCTCTACGCCCTGCGCGCAGCGATCGCAGGCCATGGGCTGCCGGCTCGTCGGAGCCTTTTCTGCAGCTGGCGTTTCTTCCCCTTCCCGTCATTCCGCACCTGAAGATCACTGACCTCGGCCTGGTGGATGTGGATCGCTTTGCACTCATTCCCTCGTAGCCCTCGTAGCCTCGTCTCGTAACTTCGTCTCTAGCCTTGTCTCATAACTTCGTCCACCGCAGCCCCGGCCCGGCGAGTGCTCTAGTAACCGATTCCTCATTACTTTCCGGGTATTGGTTCGTGGCCGGCAGCCGAAAATCCCCCTTTTCGGCCTCATGGAGCGAGAAATCGCCGTGGACTACCCGGAACGTGTTACAAGCGATGCCCTCGTGCCCAGGAGTAAGGCGCTTTCGTAAGGGTGCGGCAGCGATGTTTTGTTGCATATGGCATCACTCCCTGCCATCCTTTGCTTGCTACGCAAAGAAGCCTGCAAGTTGCGAAGGGCTCGTGCGGTCGCTTACAACACTTTTTTCGCCCTGGGTTGGGGGCCAGTATGAAATTCTGCCAGGTCGGTCTGCTTATCACGCTCGGCATGTCCGCGGAACTGTCGCTGGTGGCGCAAATGCTGCCCGCGAACACCGTGATGGTCGCGAGCGAAAGTATGCCCGACGCTGGGCTATTTTTGCCCGAATTCCTGGCCGGCAGCCATGCAGCTTTGACCCAAGGGCTACCCCTGACCCCAGCCATCAGCGAGGGCCTCAGGAGCGAACCACCCAAGCCGGATCCGACCCCGGCACCGCTTACCGGTAAGGATCGGCTGATCCTGTTCCGGAACGAATCCTATGCGTCCCCGGGCATGTTTGTCGGTGTGGGCGCCGGCGCGCTGGTGGACCAAGTGCGGCATACACCCCGCAAATGGGATGGAGACGGCAGTGGTTATACCCGGCGCTTTGGCAGTGAATATGGCCAGTTGGCGACGCGCAACGCCATTCACGATGGCCTGGCTGGCCTTACCGCGCTCGACCCCCGCTACGTTGCATGCAAGTGCCAGGGCACGCTGCGGCGCGGTGCCCATGCCCTGAAGATGGGCTTCACGACCTTCACCAAAGACGACCGCCTGACGCTCGACGTACCGCAGATAGCCGGCGCTTACGGCTCAGGCATCATTTCTACCTATTGGTACCCGCACCAACAGTTCCGTCCCCTGGTGCAGGGAGTGCAGTTCGGCCATGAGCAGATGGGCGAGATCCTGTTGGGCAACCTGGTGTCGGAATTCGGCCCCGATATCGAACGCCGGTTCCATCTGCATTCCCTCACCGCGCGCCGAATCGCGAAACCCGACGACGACGATTAGCATTTTCGTAATTGGTTAAAACCGAAGCTGCAAACCTTTACGTGGTTTTCTCTCAAAGAAAATCACACCTCGCTGCTCTTACCAAACCACCGTCATTGCGAAAATGCTTTAAAGCGGTTCGCCGCCGCGGGGCGCCTGCCTCAAGAAGATCAACAGTCCCTGTTTCCTTCCCGACAACAGCACTGCAGAAGTGCTCTAATGACATGAGCAGTATTGGGCCGTTCGCACGCGAGGGCGCGCACATGGCTGCCTCGTGAGCGCTCCACCTTTTACACGAGGCATGTTTCTGGCGCCCAGGCTGGCACGCTTTTTGCCCGGGAAACGACGCTCTTTGGCAAACTTGCCGGTGCGGCGTAAAGGGAAACAATGCATTACTGCAGGGGAGGTCCCATGCGACTAAGACGGCTATGCGCAGCGGTCTGGCTGTTTGCCTTGATAGCCGCGGCCAACACAGCGGCGGCGCAGAATCCCTTCGCCGGCGTCTGGAAGCTGAATCAGGAGAAAAGCCAACTGGCGGGCGACACTATGAAGTTTGGGCCGGCCGCAGGCGACGCCATCGAGTTGACCGCGGGCGGATTGACCTATTCTTTCCGTACCGACGGCAAAACCTATGCCCTGCCGTCGGGCAACGCGGCTATATGGAGGCAGAACAGTGCCGATACCTGGACCACGGAGTACCGGAAACTGAATAACAAGCTGTTGAGCATCGACACCTGGATGCTCTCGAGCGATGGCAGGACCCTTACCGTCACCAGCAGCGGCACCAAAGCCAACGGCGACTTGTATACCGATACCGAGGAATACACACGCACCGCCGGCATCAGTGGGCTGATGGGCTCGTGGAAAAGCACCGCGGTCAAACTGAGTTCGCCCAATGAACTCAGCATTCAGGAGTCCGGCCTCGACCGGCTGGTCTTTAAAATCGCCGCCTTGAAGGCTAGCTGCGAACTCAATTTCGACGGCAAGGAAGCGGCTGTCGACGGCCCCGATCTCCCTTCCGGCCTCAGGCTTTCGCTCACCCGGACCGGGCCCTACAGTTTTCGGCTGGTGCAGAAACTGAACGGCACCACGGTTTCTTCCTCGGTCTACACCGTCTCCGCCGATGATCTCAAGACCATGACGGAGGTCGGGGGAGCGCCCGGTGACCCGCCGGCGACCGCTATCTGGGAAAAGCAAGTTCCGGCGCCTGCCCCGAAGCCTGTAAGCGCGGCGCCAGCCAGCGCCCCTACAGTGGGTGTCCCTGTGCAACCCTGACGTCGTCCTTCCGGCCAATCCGGCCGGTCATTTGAAGGCTTATCCGCGAGGCTTATCTCCCAGCGCCGTTCCGCGGGCGTACACTACTAACAGTGCACTTTTGGTCTTTCCTCGCCCGGAGCCCAGGTCTTTTTCCCGGCGAGCTCACTTCTCGCAAGTCACAGCACTCCCTGGAGCTACTATGAGTCTCATTAAAGCAGCCGACGTACCCAAGCACATGGCTGACCGGCTAAGGTCCCGCCGGCTTGCAGCGCGCCTCTCCCGGGGGAATGCCAAGCAGCCGATTGCCGACAAAAAGCCGATCGTGGCGCCGGCGACGCTTCCCGGCAACCCCGTCCTTCTCTAAGACTTCCCCGCTTGGCCCTGCAGTGACGCTTCCCGGCCCGGTGATGTCCATCGAAAGTATGAGCGAAAATCCGAACCCTGGGTCCAAGACGCGACCCGGACCGCGCCTCTATGGTGATGGAGTTAGGTAACGACATACCATTCTCCACGCGCCCTGACTCAGGGCGCTTTTTTTGCTCTCAGGCGGATTTCCTCTGGGCCCATACTGAAGCCACTCGAGGGGTGACCGGACCCTCGGCGCAAGGCGAGGCAGATTGAATCGCATGGGGAGCAGGGGAACGAGCACAGGAGCAGCCAGGAGCGGCCACCGCGGGATGGGCCTTTTGCTGCTGCTCCTGAGCCAGCTGGCTATGCGTCCCGCGGCCAGGGCGCTCGATCCGCAACGATCGCTCGACCACTTTGGTCACCAGGCGTGGCGCACCGATTCCGGTCTGCCGCAGAACACAGTCCATGCCATCCTGCAGACGCGTGACGGTTATCTATGGCTGGGCACCGACGGAGGCCTGGTCCGCTTCGACGGCATCGACTTTGTCACCTTCGACGCCGAGAACACCCCGCAATTCAAGAGCGACACCGTCAATGACCTGCTGCAGGACGAATCCGGCATGCTGTGGATCTCGACCGCGGCCGGCGTTGCTGCGCTACCGCGACGGCGGCTTCACCGCCTACACCACCGCCCAGGGCTTGCCCGCCGATACGGTGTGGTTCAGCCATGAAGACCAGCCTCCACCGGCTGTGGGCGATCACCGCCGCCGGGCCCGCCTGGTTCGACGGACAAAGTCTTTGCGCCGGTCGCAGGAGCCCAGTCCGCCGGCCCGCTCCATCGCCAGGCCCTGGCGGAAGATGCCCACGGAACGCTGTGGCTGGGCGGCAGCAGCGGTGTCCTGGCCCTCGATATCCACGCCGCCGCACCGCGGCTGGTAGTTGCACCTGCTCAGCGGCAATGTCCGGTCGAAACGGTCGAGCTCGACCGCCAGGGAAACCTGTGGATCGGCACCGGTGAGGGGTTGCAACGCTATGCCGAGGCTCGTCCCCCTTCCCGCCCTGCCATCCCTTCCGGGCAAAGACCGAGGTGACCGCCCTCTACCCCGACGCAGAGGGCGGCATGTGGGTAGGCACCGCTACCGGCATGCTTCACATCGCCAACGACGGCACAACGCCAGGCGCGCCGAAGGGGACGGATGAAGAGCTGGCCGCAGCGCGTGGATGGTCTTTACCAGGACCGCGAGCGCGTGCTTTGGATCGCCACGGAACGAGGGGTCTTGCGGCTCGAGGGCAACCAGACTTCAATCCTTCGCTCCCGGTTCCGCTTTGGCCGTCAACCGGGTGTTGTCGATGTATGAGGACCGCGAAGGCGACCTTGTGGCTGGGCACCGACTCCGGCGGCCTGCACGTGTTGCGCGACCAGAAGTTCACCACCTACACCACCGCGCGACGGGCTTTCCGGCAACCTGGTGCGCTGCGTGTTTCAGAGCGCGACGGAGAGCTGTGGATCGGCACCGACGGGGCGGGGTTGAATCGCCGCACCGGCACCGGCTTCGCTCACACTTCACGGCCGAGGAGGCCTATCCAGCAACGTCATTCTTTCGCTGGCCGGCGGAGCCGGCGACGATCTCTGGATCGGCACGCCCGATGGGCTGAACCTGCTGCACCCGGGACCGGCCGGCCGCAACGGCAAGGAAGCGATCCGCGTGGAGAGATTCACTTCGGCTGACGGATTGCCCGACGATTTCATCCGCTCGCTGTACACCGACCGCGACGGCAGTTTGTGGATCGGAACCCGGCACGGGCTGGCGCACCTGGTCGGATGGCAAGTTCACCACCTTCTCCAGCATGGACGGTCTGGGCAGTGACTTCATCGGCGTCATCCTCCGGGCCGATCGGCTGAGCGCCACGTTGTCCGGGTCTGGGTCCGAGTCTGGGCCCGGCTCTTCACCCGTCCCTGGGCTGTTGGGGAAGGCTTCTCTTCCCGTCCGGATGAGGGCCAGGGCGATCTCTGGATCGGGACCTCCGCCGGCCTGAGCCGGCTGCAGAACGAGGTCTTCACCAACTGCACCCTGCAGCAGGGACTCTCAAACAACACCGTCACTGCGATCGAGCAGCCGCGCAGACACCCAGGGGACCCTCTGGTTGGGAACCAACGGTGGCGGCCTGAACCGCCTCGACGAAGAGGGGAAAATCCGAGCCTTTCCCTGGCAGTTCCCAGAGGATTGCCGGGCACCATCTACGGCATGCTCGAGGACGCCGCGGCCGATCTCTGGCTCAGTTCCAAAACCGGTATCTTTCGGGTCTCCATCGGCTCAACTCCTGCCTGACTCGGCGCGGAGCGTCCCACGCGACTGCAGTCGAAGCCTATGGCACGGCAGACGGTATGAACATCCGCGAATGCAGTGGCGGCGGTCACCCGGCAGCCTGGAAGCTGGCGGACGGAAGCTTGTGGTTCGCCACCCTCGACGGGGTCAGTTTCATCGATCCTCCGCACACGCCGGGAAAACCGTCGTGCCGCCGCCGGTGGTGATCGAAAAGGTTTTGGTCGACGACCAGGTGCGCAGTCTGGATCAGAGAGCTCACCATCAAGCCGGGCGCCAACCGGCTCGAATTTCACTATGCGGGCCTGAGCTTTGTGGCCCCGCAGAAAGTCGCAGTACCGTTATCAACTCGAGGGCTTCGACCGCGGCTGGATCGAGGCCGGCACGCGCCGGGCGGCCTTTTACACCAACCTGCCCCCGGGCAGCTACCGCTTCCGGGTGCTGGCGGCCAACAACGACGGGGTCTGGAACGACACTGGCGCTTCCTTCGGACTGCGCCTGCTGCCGCACTATTACCAGACCTGGTGGTTTTATTCCGCGCTGGCGCTGGCGCTGCTGGTGTTGGGCTATCTGGTCTACCGTTGGCGAGTGCTCGCGGTAGAGGCCCAGTGGGGCGCCGTGCTGCGGAGCGGGGACGCCTCGCGAGAGAAATTCACGACACGCTGGCGCAGGGCTTTGTCGGCATCTCGGTGCAGTTGGAACTGGTCGGCTCGTCTGCTGACCGGCTCGCGCGAGGCGGCGCCAAACCCGACCATGGAGCCAGTCGTCGAGCAACTGGACCAGGCGCGCGCGCTGGTGCGGGCCAGCCTGGCCGAAGCGCGCACCTCGATCTGGGACCTGCGCTCCGGCGGCGGCCGCCCGACCAGCCGGAGGACCTGCCCTCCCGCCTGCCCAGAAGCTGCACCCGCATCGCCGGTGGGTCCTCCACCAAGGTGTACCTTCAGGTGAAAGGGACCTATCGCCCGGTGTCGCCGAAAATCGAAGAGGAATTGTTGCGCATTGGCCAGGAAGCGGTGGCCAACGCGGTACGGCATGCAGCCGCCACCCGGATCGACGTGCAGTTGATCTACGAAGCGGCGCGGGTGTCTCTGCAGGTAGAAGACGATGGACGCGGGTTCCACCGTCCCGGCACCGATCGGCCCGAAGGTCACTACGGTATCCGCGGGATGCAGGAACGGGCGGGCGAGATCGATGCCGCGCTGCTCGCTCGAAAGCACGGTTGGCGAAGGCACGCGGGTTTCGGTCGAGGCTCCGTTGGCATGAAGAAGAGAAAGTAGGCAGAATGAGCGAACCGTATCCGGATCATGATTGTCGAGGACCACGCGGTCGTGCGCCAGGGGCTGGTGGCGCTGTTGCGCACCGTGCCCGATTTCTCGATTGTCGCCGAAGCTGCCGATGGGCGGGAGTCGATCGCGTTGTTTCGTCAACATCAGCCGGACATCACGTTGATGGATCTGCGCCTGCCGCAGATGAACGGGGTCGAAGCCATCACCAGCATCCGGATGGAGTTTCCCCAGGCGCGCATCATCGTGCTCACCACCTTCGATGGCGATGAGGATATCTTACCGTGCGCTGCAGGCCGGCGCCCGCGGCTACCTGCTGAAAGGCATGACCGGGGAAGAACTCATGGATGCCATCCGTTCGGTGTATGCCGGCAAGTCGCGCATTCCGGCTTCGGTGGCCGAGCGCCTGGCGGAGCGCATGAGCGCGCCGTCGCTCACCGCGCGCGAAACCGAAGTGCTGCAGTTGATTGTGGGCGGCAACAGCAACAAAGAGATCGCCGCCGCGCTCTACATTTCCGAGGCCACGGTGAAGACTCACATCAACAGCCTGCTGAGCAAGCTGGGCGTCACCGATCGCACCCAGGCGGCCACCACGGCGCTGCAGAGGGGAATCGTGCATCTTGACTAAATGGAGCCGATGACCTCTCGGCGCAGGCCGGCCGCGCCGATTTCCTGCTGTTGCTGTTGGCGCGTGGCTTTCTTTGCACGGACAGCCCAGCACGAGCCGCGAGTTGGCGCCCGGCCAGCGCCCGACAGGAGCTGAAGTCCTTGATCCCGGCGCGCGCGCCGGTGATCAGCGAACGCATTGAAACCGAATTCCGCACGCGCCTCCGGAATTACCGATGGCAAGGGCCACGCCATCGCGGGCGTGGTGCTGATCACCGCCGGCTACTCCGCGGACGGCAAATACTCCCACTATTTCGTCTCCCAGGTGCCGCTGAAGGTCGGTGACTTCCTGCTGCCGCCGGGACAATACCTGATCGGCTGGGGCGGAGGCCGGACTCGCTGCAGGTCACGTTCTATCTGGCGCAAAGCGGCAAGCCCGTGGGGGAAGTAGAGGCCACGCGCAATCTTTCCATCACCCGGGTGGAATCGTTCCGCATCTGGCCGCCGGCGGACAAGCCGCTGATCCAACTGGGCCGGTTCACGTTCAGCTATGCCCTGGCCCCGAACTAGACGCGCTTTAGGATCTCTTGGCCGCGCGGTGCGGGTTCATGTACCTTCGATGGCATGGCCCGGGCGCTTGAAAAATTCCGCCTCGCCTTACTGACCTCGTTTTCGCACGATGTCTTCGGCACGGCCAAGGCCGCCGCTTACTCCGCCATCCTTTGCCTGTTTCCCGCCATCCTGGTGCTCACCACCCTGCTCGCGCTGACCCCGGAATCGGACACCGTGCGCGGAGAGATGCGCGCCGCCTTCGCCGAAGTGCTGCCCGCCGATACCATGACCCTGCTGCACGACTACTTCACCACGCAGAAGGTGCGGGGGGAACAGGTGATCTCCTCCGCCATCCTGGTGAGCCTGCTGGCCGCCATGGGCATGATGCTCTCGCTTCATGGAAGGCTTTCGCCGCGCCTATGAGCTGCCCCGCCATGAATGGAACTTCTGGGTCGAGCGCGGGGTTGCCCTGGTGCTGGTCCCGTTCTGCCTCGTGCCCATGGCATCTGCCACCGTGATGGTTGCGTTTGGCCACCAGATCGAGCAATGGGTGGTCAGCAACAGCTATCACGTGCTCGGCCCCCTGGTGTTGTTCATCTGGCGCATGGTGCGCTGGACCATCGGTCTGTTCACCACCATCATCATGCTGGCCGTGATCTACCAGTTCGGCACCCCGCGGCGGCGGGAGTGGAAATACGTGTTGCCGGGAGCGTCGGGCGCCGCCCTGGTCTGGTTTCTGACTACCCTGGGCTTCGGTTTTTATCTCACCCGCTTCGCCGACTACTCCGTGGTCTACGGCCAGCTGGGCGCCGTGGTGGCCACGCTGGTCTGGCTCTACATTGCCACCGTGAGCGTGCTGATCGGCGCTGAGTTCAACGCCCATCTCTTTCCCAAGCCGTAGCGATTGCTGCCCCCGGCAGCACCGACAGAAGTAGAAAAGATGGTTACCGCCGGACGGGCGCAAAGCAACTGATGCCAACAAGAAACAAAATCTCGCGTTTCATCCCTCCGGGTTCGCAAGCCGTGACGACTTTCGAATCCCTGGTGTCAACAAGCCCGATATTCTGCGGGTTTTCCAGTATCTATCCTGATGGAACATGGTAGAACCTGCGTCGGAAATGGTAGAGCCTCCAAGCGCGCCGGAGTACGCGTAGAATTGGATGTGCTGGAGATCCCCAGCCGTCTCCGGGTTAAGCAGTATGGGGGACGAATGAGTTTTACCCTGATGGAATCGACACTAACCTTCCCGCGGAGCAAAGCCGCCGGGCCAAGATTGTGGCTACCCTGGGCCCGTCCTGTAGCACTGAAACGGTTTTCCGCGAGCTGGTGCGCGCCGGCCTCGATGTAGCCCGGCTCAATTTTTCCCACGGCACCCATCCGGAAAAGCTCAAGCTGATCGAGATGGTGCGCAAGGTCTCGCCCGAGGAAGGCAAGCCGATCTGCATCCTGGGCGACTTGCAGGGACCGAAGATACGGACCGGACGGCTGAAGAACCGCATACCGGTGCAGCTCAAGGCCGGACAGCGGCTGACCATCACCCCCCGCGACATCGCCGGCACCTCGACCCTGATCGCCACGACCTTTCCTACGCTGGCCGAAAACCTGGAGCCGGGCGCACGCATTCTGCTCTCCGATGGCCTGATTGAGCTGCACGTGATGGCCGTGCACGGACAGGATACGGAGTGCGAAGTGATCAACGGCGGCATGCTGGGCGAGCACAAGGGCATCAATCTGCCCGGCATTCCGGTGCGGGTGCCCTCGCTCACCGCCAAGGACGAAGAGGATCTGGAGTTCGCCATTCGCAGCGGCGTGGACGCGATCGCGGTCTCCTTCGTGCGCACCGCGGAAGATATCCGCCTGGTCCGGCATCGCGTGGCCGCCATGGGCGCCGAGACCTGGATCATTGCCAAGCTCGAAAAGCCGCAGGCCATTCAGCACCTGGAAAGCATTCTCGAAGCCGCGGACGGCGTGATGGTCGCGCGCGGAGACCTGGGTGTCGAAATGCCGCCGGAGAAAGTGCCGGCCATTCAGAAGCATGTGATCCGCCGGGCCGGCGACTATCGCAAGCCGGTCATCACCGCCACGCAGATGCTGGAGTCGATGATTGAAAATCCCCGGCCCACGCGCGCCGAGGCCAGCGATGTGGCCAACGCCATCTACGACGGCACCGACGCGGTGATGCTCTCGGCCGAGACAGCGGCCGGGAAGTATCCCGTCGAGGCGGTCAAGATGATGGCCAAGATCGTGCTCGAGACGGAAAGCCAGGAGCCGCTGCTGCGGGCCACCGAACGCGGCCAGTCGGGGCACGTGCGGCTTTCGGTGGCCGAGACCATCTGCGAATCGATGGCCCACGCCGCCGAGGATCTGGACATCAGCGCCATTGCCGTCTTTACCGAGACCGGGACCACCGCCCGCCAGCTCTCCAAGTACCGGCCGAAATCGCCGATCTTCGGGCTGAGCAGCGTCGAGCGGGTGATCCACCGCATGACGCTGCTCTGGGGTGTCCATCCCCTTCTCTGCAACAAGCTGGCCACCGCGGAACAGATGGTCGAAACCGCCGAGCGCCTGCTGGAGGAGGGGGGACACGTGCTAGCCGCGGCAAATCCTGGGCATCGTTGCCGGCACCCGCACCAAGTCGGGCTCCACCAACTTTCTCCGCCTGCACGTGCTGGGCGATACGCCTGTCGGAACCCGCCGCGGCGCGCGAAGAGCAGCTGGCGCATCCTCGCAGCAAGCGCCTGGCCAAGACCAAACGGCCCGCCCAGGCCCTGTCCCGGCGGGTACGCAGCGGCCGGTAAGCGAACGGTCTCTACCCGGTCGGCGATCTAGGCCGGACGGGCTAGCCCCGGTGATCTATCTGCCGCCATCTGAAACGCGCGGGCCCAAAGCCCGCGCGCGTTGGGCCGCGTGTTTTGGGCAGTGCGTAGCGAACACGCATCGGTCCAGTTTGGGAATCGGCGGCGGCCGGTTCTGTTCTCCTCTTCCCCATCCCGGCGGCCGGCCTTCGCATGCGCTGGTCAGCGCAACTCCCTGATACCGTTAAAGGAAGGTACCCATGGGCCGTATTCACATACTGGCCGACCAGGTGGCCAATCAGATCGCGGCCGGCGAAGTCGTCGACCGGCCGGCATCGGTGGTCAAAGAGCTGCTGGAGAATTCGCTCGACGCCGGCGCGACCCGCATCGTGATCGACGTCGAGGGTGGCGGGCGTAAGCTCATACGCATCGCCGATGACGGCTGCGGCATGGTGCGCGACGATGCGCTGCTGGCGTTCGAACGGCATGCCACCTCCAAGCTGCGCTCGAGCGACGACCTGCTCTCGATTGCCACCCTGGGCTTTCGCGGCGAAGCGCTGCCTTCGATCGCTTCCATTGCCCGGGTAGAGTTGGTCACCCGCGCCGCGGAGGAGAGCGTCGGGCACGCGGATGGAAATTGCCGGCGGCAAGCTGCTGCTGTGCGAAGACGCGGGCGCGCCCGCGGGCACCACGCTCACGGTGCGCGACTTGTTCTTTAACACCCCGGCGCGGCGAAAATTCCTCAAGTCAGAAAACACGGAACTGGCTCACGTAACCGCCTTGGTTACCCATTACGCGCTGGCCCATCCGGACAAGCATTTCGAGCTGCACTCGGCCACCCACGCTCTCCTGGTCGCGCCCCCGGTACGCCAGGCGGCGGAGCGCATCTTTCAGATCTTCGGCCAGGACACCCTGGACCAGCTGCTGCCGCTGGCGGCCGAAGTCGAGTTGGCGCGCGCCGGTCTTCCGGAACCCCCGCCGTGGAGGCGGCCCGCGGACTACCAGGCTCCGCGCGCCCGGCTGGCTGCGCATTAGCGGCTTCACCTCCAAGCCGGAACTGCGAGAAACTGAACCGCAACTCGATCTACTGCTTCGTCAATCGCCGCCTGGTGCGCGACCGCCTGCTGATGCATGCGGTCAGCGAGGCCTATCGCAATATCCTCGCGCCCACGTCGTTTCCCGTGGTGCTGCTGTTTATCGAAATGCCGCCGGAAGAGGTCGACGTCAACGTGCACCCGGCGAAGACCGAGGTTCGTTTCCGCCAGGCCAGCTGGCTACACGATTTTGTGCGCGACACCCTGCGCAACAAGCTGACCCTGGGCCGGCCGGCAGCGGGGTTTCTGCACGCACTCACCGCCCATCCCGAGCTGCGACCGCGCGCGTCCCCCTGCGCTCGCCGTCGCCCGATGCTATGCCGGCAGGAGAGGAAACGCCCAGCTCCAGACGGCTGGACTCGGCCGCCAGTTGGCCCTGCCGATGCAGGAGCCCGGGTCTGAGGACGTGCCGGAGAACGACGGCTTGACCCTGACCGCCCCACCCGTCTTGCCTATCCCCGGTGTACTTCCCTTCGCCGGGTTGACGTCCTTCGAGCGCTCTCGAACCCGCCCTTCGAGCAACGTGACCTGAAACCGGGCGGCTCCCCATGCGGCGTTCGCCGGATGGTCGCCGCCGCGAATGGCAGAACCGCCAGGCCCACCAGCTGTTCCTCTTACCAACTGGCGGGCCTGGAAAGCGAAGACGCTGCATGTCGCCCTCCCTGCATGGCCTGGCATCGCTGCGGCCGCTGGGGCAGTTGCGCGAATCCTTCATCCTGGCCGTGAACCAGGAGGGTCTGTGGATCATCGACCAGCACGTAGCCCACGAGCGGATTCTGTTCGAGCGGGTCTTGCGCCAGCGGCGGGTGGCGCAGGTCGAGCGCCAGCGGCTGCTGATGCCCATGCTGATCGATCTGCTGCCGGCGCAGATGGTCACCTTTGCCGGCATCGCGCAGGAACTGGAAGCGAATGGTTTTGAAGTGGAACCCTTCGGGCCGCGCACCATCGCCATCAAGGCTGCGCCCGCCGGCCTCGAAGGCTCCGCAGTTGGAGCGCATGCTGGTTGAGGTGCTGGAACAGGCGGGCAGCCCGGAACAGGCGGAGAATCTGGAAGCGGCGCGCACCCGGATCGCCGCTTCGATCGCCTGCCACGCGGCCATCAAAGTGAACACCCCGCTCGATCCCGCACGCATGGAGTGGCTGCTGGGCGAACTCGCCAAAACCGAGCACCCGACCAGTTGCCCGCATGGCCGTCCCATCGTCCTGCGGTATGCTTGGAAAGAAATCCAGCGGGCATTTCACCGGATCTAGAGCAGTTTTCGCAATACTGTGAACCGTTGAACGACTGTTATGTGCAGCTTTCTTTGGCGGAAAGCTGCGTGGGCTTCTGCGGCTTTCGGTCTACGTCTTTGCGAAAATGCTGTAACATCACTCTTCCCAGCTTGGAAAGCGCGGAATCATCTTGACAGCAGAGCAGCTCCAGGCAGCACGAGCGGCGCACTGGCGCCAGAAGCAGAATCCCATCCTCACCCTCGAAGACGCAGAGAGATGGCTCGAACAGCATCCCTTGTGCCTGTTATCTGCCGCGTCGTGCGCAGTTGACGGCGCCGGCGCCCTCCTTTGTCGAAGCCTGCATGGGCAGCACCGCAAGCCACGCCCGGTGCGGCGGCCATCGAGCAGGCGCAGGGATCTGCTGACCCGCCTGGTGGCAACCGGCAGCGTGGTCGCTCTGAACCTGCTCGGGGCCGTGAGCGAGCAGCCGGATTTTCTGGCCCACACCCAGGCGCTGCCCTACGTTCTTTGCTTGCGCGCGGATGCGGATTGGAAGCATGCGCCGCAGAAGTCCTCGGGCCACAAGGTCTCTCCCCTGGTGCTCGAGTTGTGGAAAGCGCTGGACGACGAGGGTGTCCTCAGCGCCGCCCAGGCCAGGGAAACGCTGGGGCGCGAGCTGACCGAGGCTGCGGTTCTGCGTGGCTTGTCGGAACTCTGGCAGGCCTTGCGCATCAGCCCGGTCTATGGGGACGCGGGTCAGCCGGCGCAATGGGAGATGCTGCGCGTGCGGCACCGGGAGGCGCTCACCACGGCCGCCGGCACCTCGCAGGTGACCGCCCTTTCGCTGCTGGTATCCATGTACCTGCAATCGGTCTACGCCGCCTCGAGCGAAGAGATCGAGATCTTTCTCTCCCCTGTGGCGTCGCGTTCGCGGGTACGGGAAGCGGTGCGCGGCTTGTCCGCCACGCGGCAGATCCATTCGCTTTCGATGGATGCGCAGACGTATTACTTCCTGGAAGACGGCTTGCCCGAATTTGCCGAATTGCCGGCTCCCGTGGTGACGGAAACGCCCGGCACGATGGGTTCCGAGGCCGACGGGACGGGGACCGAACGACGGCCCGCGCCCCGGCCAGTCCCGCGAAAAATGCAGGCAACGCGTCCCCAGCCATCGGATGCTCCCGCGATTGCTGCGGCGGCCCCAATCTTCCGCCGGCCGAAGCCTGCCGTTCCACCCGGCGGCGGCCCCGCAATGAAGCCGGAGTTCCAGCCGGAACCGCGCGCGGCGGCTGGGGTGAGACCTGCGTCGACGGGCCGGCCCTCCACACGTCCAGCTTGGCAGCCGGCAGCCAAGTTCCCTGCGCGTGGAGCGCGCTCGACGGGCAAAGGCCAAAGTGCGCGGGGCGACCGGACGTCGCGTCCCGCAGCCGGCACGAGGTCACCGTTCCCTCCAAAACGAACCTTCTCCTCACCGCGTAGTGAACCAGGAAAGACCAGCGGTACGCCACCGGAAAGGGGAGCCGCGGACAGAGAAACGCGTCCCTACAGCAGGCCCAGGCCCGGCGGGGCACTTTCCGATGCCCGGCGCGGAGCACGGCCTGACTCGAGACCAAGCTCAAGACCTGGGGCAAGACCAGACTCGAGGCCTGACTCGCGACCAGGGGGAAGATCTAGCGCACGACCTGGGGCAAGGCCTGGCGGTGCACGGACTGTCTGGGCAAAGACCGGCGGCGCAAAGAAAGAAGCACCCAAGCCCTGGGCTCTTCCAGGAAGACCGTCCGGCTCCAATGCACGCCCTCCGCGCGCCAACGCCCGCAGTGCGGCGTCGTTCCGGCCGGCGCAGAAGGGCCCGGAGCGGAAGAGCTATGATCGTCCCGGTGCGGGCCTCAGCGCCCCCCGAGCGGATGCAGACCGACCGCGCGCGCCCCGCGGGGAACGCGGACCCGGCAATCCTGATCGTGCCCGATACTCTCGTCCTTCGGGTGGCCCGCAAGATCGGCCGCGGGGCCGTCCGCAACGGCCCCCCTATGGCGCCAATCGATCCGCCGGCGCACCGGTGAAACCTGCCTCGGATCGTCCATCGACCGGCTTTCGGCCACAGCGATCGTCGCGCAGTGGCAGTGAAGGACCAGGCCGGCCGCGTTTCGGCGACCGGAAGACAGGATTCGACACGCCGAAGAGACGTTTTTCGCCTGCACCCGGGGGACCAGGAGCACCAGGAACTCGAGAGGCTCAGGGAGATCGAGGCCCAGCGAGGGACAACCGAGCCGCGCGCCCCCAGCGGCCCGCAGGTGCGCCGTCGCGCAGTCAAGTCCCCTCCGGAGACGCGAGGCCGAGTCGAGGCCCGGGTTACGACCGCCCACGCCCCGCTGGCTATGGAAAACCGGGAGCCAGACCAGGAACCAAATCAGGAGCCGGCCGCGCCGGCGGTCGAGGTCCGGTCAGGGGTCCAGCCAGTGGTCCGGGCCGAGGCCCAGGTAGGGACGACCGGGCCGCGCGGCCCCCATTTGTCTCCCGATCCGGACCGGCGAAGCCCGGGTCTGCTAAGTTCAAGCCGAGGCCTGGCCGCTCTTCTGCAAAGGCAGCCAACTTCCGTGGGCGTAAGCCGGACAGGAACACACCAGCCCAATGACCGACAACCCAACCTCTCCCCTGGTGGTCGCGATCGACGGCCCTGCCGGCGCCGGCAAGAGCACGGTGGCGGCGCGCATCGCCACCCGCTTCGGATTGCTCAACCTCGAAACCGGCGCCATGTACCGCGCCTTTGCCCTCAAGGCCATCCAGACCGACAGCGACGTCGACGATCGCGAGGAACTCGGCCGGCTGGCCGATCGCACCCGCATCCGGCTATTGCCCGCGCCGCTCGGCAACCGCGTCTTTCTCGACGATGTCGAAGTCACCAAACGCATCCGGGAAGCCGACGTCACCGCTGCCGCCTCGCGGGTGAGCGTGCATCCCGGCATTCGTCACTGGATGGTTGCCATGCAACGCCAGCTAGGCGCCAGCAGCGGCATTGTCATGGAAGGCAGAGATATCGGCACCAAGGTGTTTCCCGACGCCCAGGTGAAGATTTTTCTCGATGCCGCCGCCGAAGTGCGCGGCCAGCGCCGCTATCAGCAAAATGACCCGACCGCCGCGCATGCGGCGGAATCCGTCCTCCGGGAACTCCGTGAGCGCGACCAGCGGGACCGTACCCGGGCGGAGTCTCCGCTGGCTTCCCGCTGCCGATGCGGTGATTATCGATTCCACCGACCTCTCGCTTGATGAAGTGGTGGCCCGGGTCGAAGCCATCATCACTGAACGACAGGCTGCGCCGTAGTTTCTGCACCCTTCGCGGAATGGAAATGGCGCAGGGATTTTGTCCCGGGCGCGGGCGGCGCCGGAGGCGCAGGGGTAGCCGGCGGCACGGGTGGAGCCTCTACGGCCTCCGTGTCCCGAATCTCGATGTCGCCGTGATCGGCGACCAACTCGATCCTGGGGCCTCCGCCGCCCACCTGGCCGGTAAGGCTCTGGCCCTCTCCCGCGCTGTTCAGCGGCAGATTCAGCTTGGAATCGATGTTTCCATTCTTGGCTGTGGCCTCCAGATGGAAGCCGGCGCCCTGGGGCACAGTCAGGTTGATCGCGCCATTGCGGTTATGGATCACGAGTGCGCCCATCGGGGCTACCGCGCCCACCGAAATATCCCCGTCTCCGTCCTCCACTCTCAGGTCGCCGGTGATTCCCGTGCACTCCACATCCTTGGCGCTGGTCGAAACTCTGGCCGGTCCCGCGGCGTTGTTCAGTTGCAGGTCGCCGCTGTCGATCGACAAGTCTCCGGGAATACTGGCCACCTCCACGTCGGTCCGGCTGGAATGAAAATGGACCGTCGAGGCAATGTGGGCAAGATCCGTAGCCCCGAAGAAATCACCATCCAACGCCACTTTACCCCGCACTCCGGAAATGGACACATCGTCCAACCGGCCCTCCAGCACCAGGTCTCCGGACAAGGCATCGGCGGTGAATTCCCCCTTGCCCATGTGGACGTGGACGGCGCCGGCGATATGGTCGACCTTTACGTCTCCGCGTTCGGCGGCTACGTTCACGGTACCGCCCAATCCCTCGACGGTCACATCGCCGTGGCCCGCTGTCACCATCGGCGCCGCGCCTTTCGGAATCTCGATCGTCAGATCAGCCCGGCCATCGTTCGCATCCGCCGCCCGCAACGTTACGTTGTTGCCGTTCACCACCAGTTTTGGCGTCAACGCGTCCAGGTTGCGCCGGGCATCCCGCTCATTCGCCGCATACACCACCTGGTGCGCTTGTACGTGAATCTGATCATCCCCCGAGAGGGTGACCGTCACATCCCCGTGGGGAACCTGGATGTCCACCAGGGCTCCCGCGGGAAGCGACTGATTCAGAGTGTGGTCGGCATCGTGCTCCTGCCCCAGCAGATGAGAAAACAGATCGTCTCCTTCTGCCCCGTGATCGAACAGATGCATGTTGCGCAGTCCATGCGAGGTGTAGCCAACGACGTAACCGAACACGGCCAGGCCGAGGATCAGCGCGATGAGCCCACCGTGCGAGCGGCGCCCAAGCTGGGCGTGGCTGCGATCCAGCCACCATTCGCCGAGCGAGAGCAACCCCACCCCGATCAGCAACAGGGGCCACCAGCGCATGTACCAGTCCCACAAGTGAAGCCCGTTCAGCTTGTTGGTCTCGACCAGCAGCGCAATCACGCCTACGACGATGAGCACCACCGGACCGACCATGGATGGCCGGCGCAGAGAGCGCATGTAGTATCGCTGCGCCCGGGCCGCATCCCGCTGGGAATAGGGTGGGGGTAGGGTCGCCATCACGACCTCCTGTCCGGATCAGCGAGCGAATCACGAACTCCTGCTCCGGAGCCTGTGTCGGTACCACCGGGTTGGTTGGGCGCGGGTTGGACCACGGGACCGGAATACCCGGGGTAGGACGGGTAGGCCCCGCCGTATCCGCCGCTGTATCCCACCCCGGATGCTTGACCGTAGGAACCCGGCGCATACGAGCCGGGGTAACCAGCGGGTGGATAACCGGGCGGTGGGGGCGCAGCCGCCATGACCGCTCGTTCCGCCAACCCGAAGATGCCCGCCAGGATGAGGTACAACGGCCAACTGTGACCGAAGCCGAGGATACCCCACTGATTCAGCAGGGCCGTAAAACCGACGAGGATCAAAAAGGCCGGCCCGCGCAGCCGCCGAAGGAGCAGCCAGGAGTTCATTAGGAGCCTCCCCGTCTCGTGCCTTGCGTATCGCGGGTACGGCGATAGAGCAACCATCCGCCCACCCCGATCAGAATCAGGGGCCACGTCCGGCCAATCCACTCATCCTCGAACACCCCCAGGGTATGCAACAGGAGCATGACCCCAATCACAATGAGCACCACCGCGCCCACCGGATGCTTGTGGCTCTGCGGCTCGGCCGGGAGCGGACTACCGTATACGGGTCCCCCGGGAAGATTGGAACTGGGTGCACCGAAACCACCCGCACCGGAAGCAGGCCCGCTCGGGGGGGCCCCATACGACGCGCCATAGACCGGCGGCTGGACCGGATTCCAACCCTCACCCACACCCTGACTCTGACCTTGACTTTGACCGGGAACCGCCCCCGGGAACGGGTTCGGATCCGCGGGTCCCCCAGCCGGTCCGCTGGTTCCCGGGGGCGCCGCGAAGCCAGCCGACCAGGGCGCGCCGCCCTGCGTCATCCCCAGTTTTGCTCCCAGATCGTTGAGGCCGAAAGGATTGGGCAGAGGTAATCCGTCGCGTCGCGCTTTGGCCGTTTGGGCAGCATCGAAAACCTGGTAAAACTCCCACGCGACCACCAGCATGCCGAAGATAAAGCTCTTGTCGGAAAGACTGACAAACACCGCGAAAATGAGTACATGGGCCAGCGCTTTGACAAATTGCCCGTTGTACATCGCGCCGACTCCGGGAATAAAACCGAGCAGGCCGGCCAGCAAGGGGTGGGCGTGCAGGCCGTTCGCCCCGGCGAGGGGGTTGCCGCCCATCGGCGCAGCGGCCATGCGGGCGGCAAGGCACGGTTCGCAATAGATAACCCCCCCGACCGACCGGATGCAATCGGCGCACAATGGCTTTCCGCAGCTCTGACAATAGGACACAACGGCAACGTCCGGATGATTCGCGCAGTTCATACCAAGCTCCTTTCCGCTTGGTCTTCAGTCATTGGCCGCAGAGCCCTGAAAACCTCCCGTACCACTTTTCCTGCTCTGGTCTTACGGTCAAAACTGGCCGGCACCTGCAGGGGACCTTCTTGTCCCGCCGGGGAAGTATAAAGGCGCCGGGGCTGCGTATGCACCATCATCGCCGGCGGCGCCGCATCGCCCTTCAAGTGGCTGTGGCCGGCAGGCAGATCTTCTGTGGGAACCGTCGAGCTCGGACTGCCACTGCCGTCGCGCACCGGCTGCCGGGGGGTTCCGTTCTGCTGCGGGGCCTCGACCGGTGCGGGTTCGGCTTCGGTCGAGTGCCGCAGTTCCCGCACCCGGGCCTCCATCTCATACACCAGCCGCAGGTTTTCGTAGTACTTGGTGACTTGTTCATTGGCGGCGTAGTACTGCCGCGTCACCGTGGCGCGCAACCGCGAAGGCTGCAGGTCCGCGGGGCGAATCTGCCCCAGGTTGATCCCGGTCAGGTTCAGCGTCAGGGCGATGGAGAAGAAGGCCATGGCGACGGTCATCATCAGCCTGGGCTCCAGCAGCTGGCGGGCGGCCTGGCGTACATGATGAGGCAGTGTCGCACGATACCGCGCGGGCACGGCCAGCGCCGGCATGGCTGCGTGCGTCACCGGCGGCTCGCTGGTGCGGGCCAGGATCTTCCTGAGCAGATCGGAGGGTACCTCCGGCTCTACGGCCAGGTACTCCATCCAGGCCCGGCCTTGCTGAGTCTCTTTGAACATCTGGGCACAGAGCGCACATTCGCCGTGGTGGCGGGTGAAGGCCGCGGCGTCGGCGGGGGACAAGGTTTCATCCAGCGCATCGGCAATCATGTCCTCCCATTCGTCGCACCGTAAAACCCGGCCAGACATCATCTTGTCATCGCGCTCAGACATTACATCACCTGTCCCTTAGTACGTTCCAGCAGCCGCGCTAGTTCCGCCCGGCCGCGGCTGATACGAGACTTCACCGTGCCCTGAGGAATCGCAAGCACCTCTGCAATCTCTTTGTAATCCATATCCTGCAGGTCGCGCAGAATAACTGCTTCGCGCAGCTCCGGCGAGACCTTCGCCAGGGCGGATTGCACCATCTGCTCCAATTGGTTGCGCACGGCCTGCTGATACGGGGTGGTGCGCTGATCAATGACCGGCTCGACCTGGGGGGCATCGCAGCCCTGGTCCCAGCCGATGTCCATCGAATCGGTTACCCGTTGTTGCCGGGAACGGCGAAAGTGGTCGACCAGCAGATTGCGGGTGAGGGTCGTGATCCAGGTCTGGAAACTGCCTTTGGCGGCATCGAAGCTGCCCAGGTTGCCGTAGAGCTTAATGAACACATCCTGGGTCAGATCTTCCGCGTCATGGGACGAAGCGGTGAAGCGATAGCACAGCCCGTAGACCCGGCGCTGCTGCGCGACCACCAACTCGTTCCAGGCCACGGAATCTCCATCCAGGCAGCGACGCACCAGCGCGGCCCAATCCATCTCAGGGACCTCGGCCCGGCGTTCGGCGGACCGTGGCCGGCGCGACGCTCCCTCGCGATCCGGCGGCTGGTTAGGAGAGGGATTCAACGCGGGCGTTCCTCGGATCTCAGAATAGCGCCTCCCGGAATCGGCCAGATAACGCTCCCTGCGCACTCCCGTTCCACTGTGGTGCAGCGCGAGCGTGGCGGCCAGACTCATGATCGGTGATACGCGGCTATCTGGCTATCGGTTCCATCCGCGCATCCTACGCCCCGGAGCCCGCTCTCTCCGCGCCGGAGAAGCAATGGCGTGCGTGGTCTCCCGGGGTTCAAGACCAGAGTTGCAAGAAGTAGCGCTCTACCAGCCAGGAGACCAGGAAAAGCAGGGCCATCGAACCGCTGGCCCACCAAAAGATCAGCATGGGCAGCGACCCGGCTATGGTCGCGTTTCGCTGGCCCGCTTTCTGCTGCCAGATACGAAAAAAGTATCCGCTCCCCAGGCAGACAGCACCGGACAGCAGCAGCATCCGCAGCGCAGGCAGCAACTGTTGTTCGAGATTCCGTCCAGGCTCCAGAAACGCGGTATGCAGGAGCTCGTCGAGCGAAAGAATGCCGAGCAGCAGCGAAGCGAATTTAGCCAATTCCAGAAACACGGCAAGCTCTCAGGGTCACGACGACAGCCACTGGACCGGATGCCTTCGCAGCCACCAACACGGAGTCTCCGACCAATGCGGGAGCAGTGAAGGCACGCAAGGCTGCGCGATCGTTCCCATGTAGTCGAATTCCTCCTTCTGGCCCTTGAGCGGAGTCTTGAGGAACTGCTCCACCTGCACGCTGGCAGTTTCCTGACCGCCCGTCCGCAGCCGCAGAATGACCCAATCCCCTACGTAGAGGACCACCAGCACGGCCAAAAAACCCTGGAGAATGCGTCCCCACAGTCGCTTCATGGTGACAGCCATCCTACCTCTGAATCGAGCGTCATGCTATGCCTGCTATCGACCATCGCCGCCCTGCTCCTCGCCGGAGTCAACGTCCTCAAAATGCGCCCTTGAAATGCTTCTTGGAAATGCGGCCGGGAAATGCGCCGCTTTGCCCAACGCTTATGTAAGAATGCCCCGATCACAGGAGGACCGAAGCTGCGAGGTTTGAACAACGAGGGACATAGAGGTGGAGCGTGCGCGCCGTCGGCCGTTTATGCGCTGCTCGGCACTTCCAATGGCTTGATCGGCGGGTTCGGCTTCGCTTCGCCTCCGTACTGGTATGGCCCAAGACGAGTGAGCAGGATCAGCGTAAGCAACATTGCTCCGCAGAAGCCTGCGAGCGGGACAGCGTAAGAATGAAAGCGGTCGTATCCTGCACCCATGAGTAATACGCCCGCCGCTCCTGCGAGCATATAGGAGCCGAAGGCATACCCATAGGCGGTGCCGAAGGCGCGCAGGCCGAAATATCGGCTGATCATGTAACCCATGGTCTCGACCTCTGCTCCCATGCCGAGGCCGACGAGAAACGAGGCGGCCAGCGCGACGTTTCCGATATTGCCTGTGGACAAGATAGCCATGCCCAGAGCCGTTGCTCCATAAAAGAGAATCGCAACACGGGAGGCAAAGATGTGGTCCAGGAGGAATCCGGAGGCGAGACGGCCGAGAAGCGCGCCGGCTCCGACAAGCGAAGTAGCTATGGCGGCGCGCTCTGCGGTGACACCTCGATCCGTAAAAATCGCCGACATATGAAGGACTGCCCCATGTACGCCCGCGCCGGCGAGGGAGAAGACGCAGATCAGGACCCAGAATGTTGGATGATGCCAGATATCGTGCCAGCTCAATCCCGGCTTTTCTTGTTGCGGCAGAGAGGAACCTGGAATTTTCGCGTCTCCGTCCGCTTGGAGAGCATGTTCTGCGGGGTCGTCTTGCAGCAAAGCAGCTATAGTCGGAAGCGGGATCAGTAGGACGGCCGCTCCGAAGATCGCAAACGCCATGCGCCAGCCGAACATGGCGATGAGGCGCTGGGCGAGCATCGGAACTACGATTGAGCCAACTCCTATTCCCATCATGGAAATTCCCAGCGCTAGTCCCCGACGGCGATCGAACCAGTGTGAAATCACGACTCCATAAGGAACTGGTGCGGGGCCGCTAGACATTGCAATTCCCAGGAGTGCGAAGAAAAGATAAAGCTGCCACAGTCCGCTACCCACCCACAACGCAGAGCATAAGATCAGGCTGAAGAGGAGGGTGGACAGTAGGATGACGCGCTTCGCCCCGAAACGATCGATGAGCATACCGGTGCCGGGAAGCCATAGTGCGCCCACAAAGTTGAAGATGGAAAAGGCGAATGAAACGGCTGCGCGGCCGGCGTGAAAGTCCACTACCAGCGATTTGAAAAATACGCTGAAGGAGAAGACGGCGAGGGGCGCGCCGAGGAAGAGGCCGACGGCACTGACAAAGACGATCAGCCACCCGTAGAAGAGTCGAGGCCGCTTGCTGGTCATTTGAACTCCGGCCGCGATATCTGTGGAGTTTGACCGCGGCAATGCTCGCTGCGGGGCCCACTGCCAAAGGACGGCAGTGCTCAGAGGCTATACGTACATTGTGCGCGGGGTCAACTCTGTCGCCGCTATTGTTCACCCGTCGCAGAAGGAGACCCTTCGGGTACATGAACTCCGGCAACCTGCTTGGCAGTCGGACGGACTTGGGTGGTAGAGACTGGCTGGTCTTACCAGACCACAGGAATTGCGAAAATGCGCTTTAGCCCTGCTGCATGAAGTCTGGAGAGACCGGATTCTCGTAGAGCGAGTAGTCGCGCGTGACCACCGTGAGCCCACTTTGGGTGACAAAGTAATTGCGCCGGTCGGCTTCGCGGTCGTAGCCGATCACCGTGCCTTCCGGCAGATGCACGTCGCGGTCGATGATGGCCCGGCGAATCCGGCAGTGCCGGCCAATATCGACGTGGGTAAAGATGATGCTCGACTCTACCTCGGCGTAGGAGTTCACACGCACGTCCTGCGAGAGAACACTGTTGCGCACCACGGCGCCGGAAACGATGCATCCCGCCGAGATCACTGAGTTGATGGCCATGCCGGTACGTCCCGGTTCGCCAAAGACGAACTTGGCCGGCGGATATTGCCGCTGCCGTGTGCGCATCGGCCACGCCTTGTCATACAAATTGAAGATCGGGGATACCGACGCCACGTCCATGTTGGCGTCGAAGTAAGCCTCGAGCGTGCCCACGTCGCGCCAGTACAGCGCGTTCTGCTTGTTCTCGTCGACGAAGTTATACGCGGAGATCTTGTAACGCCCCAGGATCCCGGGCAGGATGTTGTGGCCGAAATCGTGTTTGGAGTTGGGGTCCTCAGCGTCCTTCATCAGGGCCGGCAACAGTACGTCGGTGTTGAACAGGTAGATGCCCATGGAGGCGTCCACCTTGGTCGGATTAAAGGGTGAGCGCAGGTTGGTCGTCTTTGGCTTCTCCTGAAAGCCGATCACCTCTCCCGACTTGCTCACCTCCACCACGCCAAATCGCGACACCTCGTCCGGCTCGATCGGCAAGTGGCCAGGGTGACGTCCGCGCCCGCTGCGCAGTGATGATCGAGCATCAGCCCGTAGTTCATCTTGTAAATGTGGTCGCCGGAGAGGATGAGTACATGTTTGGGCTGCTCGGCGCCGATCGAATAAATGTTCTGGTACACCGCGTCGGCTGTGCCCATGTACCAGTTGGCGCTGACCCGCTGCATGGGGGGCAGAATCTCAATGAACTCGCCCAGTTCCTGGGCCACGATGCCCGTCCAGCCTTCGCGAATGTGGCGATTGAGCGACAGCGCCTTGTACTGGGTCAGGATGTAGACCCGGCGGAGATCTGAGTTTATGCAATTCGACAGGGTGATATCGATAATGCGGTAGGTGCCGCCGAAAGGGACCGCCGGTTTAGCCCGATCACGCGTAAGCGGGAAAAGTCGTTCGCCCGCTCCCCCCGCCAGCAATACTCCGAGTGTGTCTTTCATTTTGTCCCCGCGGTGCCCGTGCGCCTTGCACAGTCCTTTAGAGCAGTTTCGGAACTACGTGGTCTGATAAAAGCCGCGAGGTGTGGTTTTCCTTGAGAGAAAACCACGTAGAGGCATGCCGCTTCCCCGTATTTCCTGCCACGCAGCACTGGCCGGGAACAATTATGTGCGACTTTCCTCAAAGAAAGTCGCATGCAGATCGGTGGCTCCACTCATATCAACAGGAAATACGGGTTCGGTCTACACCAACTCCGAAACTGCTTTAGACCGCGCGATGTTCCTGCCAACTTTATCCCCGAAGGCAAAATGCCCGGAGCCGCTCCACCACTAGCCCTCTTCCACCGAGATGCGCAGGGAGCGCAGAAAGTGTACATCCTGGGCGTTAAAAGTTTCGTCTGTCTGCGCGTTTTCGTTCACGGGAGCTTCCAGCTCGGACATCGGTTGTTGTTCCACTTCGTTCAAACCGATCGTCGCCTCCAGCATCAGAAGCACATCAAAACCCTGCTTGCGAATATCCTGCACCACCTCGGAGATTTGCTCGGACTCAGAAACCGATTCGTGAATGGCTTCACCCAGTTGCTGGATCAGACGACGAAGTCGTTGGTTCAAGTAGTAACCCCCAATCGCCACCAATCCGGCGCGGTTTAACCTACCTTACTTGTGATGACGAAGAGGATCAATCTGAATCAGCCGGCTGGTAAACTTTTGCTATGGAGCCAAAGAAAGTAGGCCGCGCCCTGGGGATTGGCGTCCGCGTGGCCTCGAACATGGTTCGGCAACGGGTGGCCCAGGCGGGCGAAGCCCCTTCGGCCCCGATTGCCCGGGAAATCGCCGGTCCAATACCAGCTCCGGTACCCGCTCCAGTACCCGCTCCAGGGCTCTCTTCCACCCCCATTGGGCGTACAGCGGCCCCCCGGCCGGCGTCCAGTGCAACTTCCGGGGGGAAGCCGGGGGCGTCCACTCAGGAGCCTCCCGGTCTGGGAATGCGAACGGGAAGCGCAAAACGCGGTCTCAAAGCCTTCGGCCAAGCCATCCTGGGCCCATTTACCCACGCCGGCGGCATACTTTGGCTGGAAATCACGGGCATGTTCTTCGCCTTGTTCGCGCTGGTCTTTGCCCAAAACGTGTATCGCACGCGCGCCGCCTGGAGACAGGGGCCGGACCATGCCCACCTGCTGCTCTACGTCCTGCTGGCAGCTGCCTTCGCCTGGTTCTCCATCTCCTCATTCACGCGCGCCTACCGCAAAAGCAAGCGGGGGCCGGGTGGGGGCTCTAAGACGCGGTCCTAGCTAGAACCATCCAGCCCAGGTATTGGCTCGTCCGATGTCAACCCAAAGGCTGACTTGCGGATCAGAGAATGTTTACCGCGCGCGCGGCGAGCAACGCCACCGTGGCGAAGGAGATCGCTGGACTGCACCATCATGGCTACTTTTGCCCAAGCGGGAAAGTACCGGTGAATCGGTAGGCGAGAAGGCCGTACTGGTATTAAACGCCAGAAAAAGATAATCCACAAACCCGGGAGACCAGGCTTCGACCGAACTGCTTCCGTGCTCCGGGCACCATGGTCATTTGGGGAAAGAGAAAATCTCCCTCGGTGTGGTTGCCGCGGATATGGCGCGCATGCGGTCCGCCGCCATCCAGACGCCAATACCACGACGCGAACACCAGGATATTGGTGACCCAGAGCGCGGTCGCCGACCGCAGCAGACTCACGGGCGCAATCTGGTGGTAAAGCAGCGAGCGGACCAGCATGCAGAGAGACCAAAGCAGAAACCGCGGTGACGATCACCAGCACGATATAACCGAGCACCTGGTTGAGCACAAACGACCCCCGCAGCCGAGCCACCACCACCGGAACCATGAGCACGGAGACGACCGCGAGTAGAAGCCAGGAGGGTCCGATGGTGAGCGATGGGGGCAGCGCAAGATAAAGCCCACCCACGGCCAGAACGGCGATCAGTGCGGGCCAGGCGGGTTGGGCCGGCGGCAGTGGTTTGGCGGCGGGCGTCATAGCAAACAGCTTATGGTATGCCCTCACGCGCTTGCGCTGCCTTACCAACAAACGGCTGCCGCTCCCTACCGGTTGGCACTATAATTCTCCCGCCATGAATACGCCAAAATCCGTGTACCCTATGTTTTTCCGCGGTCTGCCTGGTCTTGCCCTTGACGCTTTCCATGGTCGACGCCTCGGCTACTTTGCAAACACCCGTAAAGCCGATGCTGGTGGCCACCAACCAGGGCGACCGCGACCTGAGCATCATCGACCCGGCCACTGCCAAGCAGCTGGCTACTGTGCCCGAAGGCGGCATCACTGGCCACGAAGTGGCTACCTCGCCGGATGGCCAGACCGCCTATGTGCCCATCTACGGAAGCTCGGGGGTGGGCAAGCCGGGAACCGATGGCCGGGAGATGGTGGTGATCGATATCGCCAGCCGCGAGGTCACCGGCAAGGTTGATTTTGGCCATGGAGTACGGCCGCATTGCCCGGTTTACGATCGGGCCAGCGGCATGCTCTACGTGACCACGGAACTCGACCAGACCGTGACCATCATCGATCCGAAGACCCTGCAAGATCGTAGGCACGGTGCCCACCGGGCAGAAGGAATCGCACATGCTGGTGAGTCTCCCGCGACGGCAAACGGGGCTACACCTCGAACGTCGGTGCGGGCTCGGTCTCGGTGTTGGATTTGCCCGGCCGCAAGACCATCGCCATCATCCCCATATCGCCGGAAGCGCAGCGGATTGCTATCTCGAACGACGACCGCATGGTCTTTACGTCAGATCAGACCAAGCCGCAACTGGCGGTGATCGACACCGCCACCAACAAGATCAAGACCTGGGTTCCGTTGCCGGGCGTAGGCTACGGCACGTCGCCCACCCCGGACGGCCGCCTGTTGCTGGTGGTGATCCCGAAATCGAACCAACTCGTCGCCGTGGACCTGGCGACCTTGAAAGTGGTCCACACGGTGACGGTTGCCGATGATCCGGTCAAAGTTCTCGCGCGCCCTGACGGCAAGGTCGCCTACGTTTCCTGCTCCAAAGCCAAGCAGATCGCGGTGGTCGATCTGTCGCAATGGAAGGTGGAGTCGCTGATCGATGCCGGCGCCGGGGTGGACGGGCTGGCCTGGGCAGCGCCGGCGGCCCACAGCACCGGGGCTCACTCCCACCGCCAACCATCTCTGGGAAAGCAAATCTGACCTTTGCCGTAGTGCCAATCGGGCCGTGTGCGGGGCAGAAATCGCCCCCGCGTCCGTGCTACCGTGGCTTAGATCAGTTTCTATAAAGGATTCGCCGTGTCTGCTGGTTCCCTCTCCCCTTCCGCCCTGCGCAAGACCGCGTTGCATAGTATCCACCGCCAGCTCGGAGCCAAGATGGTCGATTTTGGTGGCTGGGACATGCCGGTCGAGTACTCCGGCATCACCGCGGAGCACATGGCGGTCCGCACCGCCGTTGGCCTGTTCGACGTGAGCCATATGGGCGATATTCAATTCCGCGGTCCCGGATCCCTGGCCGCGATCCAGGCCCTGTCGATGAACGATGCGTCCAAGCTTTCCACAGGACAGGCGCAATACTCCGCCATGCTCTATCCCCAGGGAACATTTGTCGACGACGTCCTGGTGCACAAATTCAGCGACAACGATTATCTGCTGGTGATCAACGCCGGCACGCGGGAGAAAGACTACCAATGGATTCGCTCCCAGGTGGGAGCTTTTGCCGGTGTGCACATCAGCGACTACAGCGATCACTACACCCAACTCGCGATCCAGGGCCCGCGCGCACAGGACACGCTGGCCAAGCTGACCAAGGTGGATTTGAGCGCCCTAAAGAACTACTGGTTTACCTGGGGTACGGTGTGCGGCCTGCACAACGTGCTCATCGCGCGCACCGGCTACACCGGAGAAGACGGGTTTGAAATCTACCTGCCCTCCGATGAACCGACCAGCACTCGCGTATGGCACGAAGTCACCGAGGCGGGCAAAGAGTTTGGCTTGCTGGCCTGTGGCCTGGGGGCGCGCAACACCCTTCGCCTGGAATCTGCGATGGCCCTCTACGGCCATGAAATCTCAGCCGAGATCAATCTGCTCGAAGCCGGCCTTGAGCGCTTTTCCAAGCTCGGCAAGAGTGACTTTCTCGGCTCCCAGGCCCTGCTCGAAGGCGGCGCTCCCAAGCGCAAGCTGGTGGGTCTCGAAATGGTCGAGCGCGGCATCGCGCGCGATGGCTACAAAGTCTGCAGTCTCGCAAGGCGCGCCGATTGGCTACGTCACCAGCGGATCCCCGTCGCCTTACCTCAAGAAGAACATCGCGCTCGCTTACGTCCCGGTAGAACACGCTGCGGTGGATACAGAAGTAGCCGTCGAAGTGCGCGGAAACCTGGTCAAGGCTAAAGTGGTTCCAACCCCGTTTTACCGCCGGGCCAGAAAGCCGGCGCAGTCACAGCCAGCTTAAAAACAAACCGCGCCGACCGAGGATGTCTTCACCTGCTGCGCGACCCGGCAAATCAAATGAGTTGGTAATGGCGGCACCGGAATATGCATGCCGCCCACACGTCACCTTGGGGCTTGCTCTAAAATAACGAAGGAGATCAAGACGGATGCCTTATCCAGCAACCTACCGCTACACCAAAGAGCACGAGTGGATCGAAGTAGCGGGCAAGACCGGCACGGTGGGTATTACCGATTACGCCCAGAGCACTTTGGGAGACATTGTCTTTGTCGATCTTCCCAAGCCAGGTTCGGCCGTCGAACGCGGCAAGGTATTCGGCAGCGTCGAGTCGGTAAAGGCTGTCTCTGATCTTTACTCGCCGGTCACCGGCAAGGTGCTCGAGGTCAATGAGGAATTGGCCACGGCCCCGGAAAAGCTCAACGCCGACGCGCACCGGGCATGGATCCTGAAGGTGGAAATCACCGACCCCTCCGAAGTCGGCCAACTGCTCGATGCCGCCGACTATGAAAAGTTTGTCCAGGAGGAAACCCACTGACGCTCCACTATGCCAAGTTGTGGGGGCCGGCGGTGACGTTGGGCAGGCGTACCGATCGGTAAAGTAAACGTGCTCGAAGGGATCCAGGATGCGCTATTTGCCAAAATCGCCGGGCGAACGAATCGAGATGCTGCAGCAAATCGGCGCCGGCTCGATCGACGATCTGTTCTCCACCATTCCCCAGGAGTATCGCCTGGAACGGGATCTAAACGTTCCCCGCCAGATGGGCGAATCGGAGATCGTTGAGTATTTTCGCCGGGCATCGCAAGACAGCGCCGCCGGCTATACCAGCTTTCTCGGCGCCGGCGCCTATCGCCACTATCGGCCCGTCATTATCGATTCGCTGGTGCAGCGGGGTGAGTTTCTCACCTCGTACACGCCCTATCAGGCGGAAATTACCCAGGGTACGTTACAGGCCATCTATGAGTTCCAGACCATGATCTGCGAGCTCACAGGCATGGAGATCGCTAACGCTTCCATGTACGACGGCTCGACCGGCGCCGCCGAATCGGTAACCATGGCGGTGCGCATTACCCGCCGCAGTGGAGTCCTGGTGGCCAGGACCGTGCATCCCGAGTATCGCGAGGTGATGCAAACCTACGCCCAGCACCAGGGACTCACCGCCCAAACGCTCGGCTTCGGCGAGGACGGGCGTCTCGACCTGGACGCGCTCGAGCAAAGCGTCAGCGAAGAGACTGCGTGCGTGCTGGTGCAGTCGCCAAACTTTTTCGGAGTCGTCGAAGACATACCCGCCATCGCGGCGATCGTGCATAAAAAGGGTGCTCTGCTGGTGGTCTCGATTGCCGAGGCCATTTCGCTCGGGGTGGTGCGGCCCCCGGTCGAAGCCGATATCGTCTCGCTCGAAGCCCAATCCTACGGCGTTGCCCTCAGCTATGGCGGGCCCTACTGCGGCGTGATCGCCGCCAAGGAAAAATACCTCCGCCAGATGCCCGGCCGCCTGATCGGCGAAACCGTGGACAGCGAAGGCCGGCGCGGCTTTGTGCTTACCCTTTCCACGCGAGAACAGCATATCCGGCGGGAGAAGGCTACCTCCAACATCTGCACCAACCAGGCGCTCGTCGCCCTGATGGCTACCATCTATCTCACCGTCTACGGCAAAGAGGGCATGCGCGAGCTGGCGTTGCACAACCTGGCAAAGGCCAGCTATGCCGCCCAACAGTTTTCCAGTGCCGGCGGCGCGCGGCTGCTCTTCCCTGCCTCTCCGCGCTTCCATGAGTTTGTGCTGCAGACTGCCGAGGCCCCGGAACCACTCAACGCCCGGCTGCTGCAGCAGAAGGTCATTGGTGGCCTGCCCCTCGGCCGCTGGTACCCCGAACTGGGGAACGCCAGCCTGTGGTGCGTGACCGAGCTCAACACCCGCGAACAGATCGACCACGCTGCTTCGCTGCTGCAGCATGCCTCCGAAGAAGCGCTTACCCGGGCCTGAAAGGAAACGCCCATTGGCAACCACCATCCACCGGGAACTCGAAGCTGACAAGACCACGGCCAAGCCCTTTGAGGGCACACGCCACAAGGTGCGCGCGCACCTTACCCAGAACGAAGCTCTGGTGTTCGAAAAGTCGTCTCCCGGCAAGAAAGCTTACAAGATGCCGCCGCTCGATGTGCCCGAAGTGGACCCGACGGCCCTGCTCGGGGAGGCCGCGCGCGCGGATTTAGGCCTCATGCCCGAGTTGAGCGAGATCGAAATCATTCGCCACTTCACCCGCCTGTCGACCTGGAACTACGCCATCGATCTCGGCATGTACCCGCTGGGCAGCTGCACCATGAAATACAATCCGCGGGTCAACGAATTCGTCTCTCGCCTCGAGGGCATCGCCGAAGCTCATCCCTACCAACCCGAGTCGCTCTCCCAGGGAGCGCTCGAAGTGATTCGCCTGCTGCAATCCTGCCTGCTCGACATCACCGGCATGGACGCGATCACTCTGCAGCCGGCGGCGGGTGCCCACGGGGAGTTCACCGGCATCTTACTGGTGCGCGCCTACCATCAGTCTCGGGGAAATCCGCGCACCAAAATCATCATTCCCGATTCTGCGCACGGGACCAACCCCGCCACCGCCGCGATCTGCGGCTACCAGGTGGAGAATCTGCGCTCCAATTCCCTGGGCATGGTCGACGTGGCGCAACTGGAGCAGATCGTCACTGAAGATACGGCCGCGCTGATGCTGACCAACCCCAGCACCATCGGCGTGTTCGAGAGCGAAATTCACAAGATCGCCGACATACTCCACGCCAAAGGCGCCCTGCTCTACATGGATGGCGCCAACATGAACGCCCTGGTCGGCAAGACGCGCCCGGGCGACTTCGGCGTGGACGTGATGCACCTGAACCTGCACAAGACCTTCTCCACGCCGCACGGCGGCGGCGGTCCCGGCTCTGGGCCGGTAGCCGCTAAGAAAATACTGGAGCCATTTCTGCCCACGCCCGTCGTCGTCGAGGGACCGCCGGATGCGGACGGGCGCCGGATACTGCGTTTCGACTACGATCGTCCCCAATCGATCGGCCGGGTGCGCATGTTCTATGGCAACTTCGGCATGTTTGTCCGCGCCCTTGCCTACATTATGGCCAACGGCCCGGATGGCCTGCGCCAGACCACGGAAGACGCGGTGCTGAACGCGAACTACATCCGCAAGAACCTTGAGGACGTGTACGAGCTGCCCTACCGGACCCCCACCCTGCACGAGGTGGTCTTTAGCGACCGGCGGCAGACCCAGAAGGGGGTCAAGACCGGCGACATCGCCAAACGGTTGATCGACTACGGTTTCCATCCTTACACCACTTCGTTTCCGCTGATTGTGCCCGGTGCCCTGATGATCGAGCCGACGGAGAGCGAATCCAAGGAAGAGCTCGATCTCTTTATCGACGCCATGCGGCAAATTGCCCGCGAGGCGGACGAGAATCCGGAGCTGGTGCTGAACGCACCGCATGCTACGCGGATCTCGCGCCTGGATGAAGTACAGGCGGCCCGCAATCCGGTGCTGCGCTACACCAAACCCGCGAAGAAGCCCTGATCGAGACCGACCGGAAAGCAGGAGACATGCCGGCAACGCATCCCGCAATCGTGCAGCGGCGCGATGATCTGGAACATTTCGAGTTCATGATGGGGGCGGAGCGCGGCCGTCTCGCCGTCACCCTCGACATGCTCACCGATGCCCTGATCCTGATCGGCCAACACGGGGTCTACTGCGCTTCCACGCGCAACCCCGCCAAGCCCGCGCTCGACCTGGAAGCCGTTCTGGGCGAGATCAGCGGCGCCAAAGAGCTGATTCAGTCGGTCATGGAACAGCTCCGTTTGAAGAACGAGAGCGTAACTCCGCGGTAACGCCTTCCGCGGAAGCTCCCGCCGGTGTTGTATCCTGAAGGTGCGCGCCCGTAGCTCAGCTGGATAGAGCGAACGCCTCCGAAGCGTTAGGTCGTGAGTTCGAATCTCGCCGGGCGCACCATATCTCACCCCATGCACATTCCGCGGCAAGGAGCCCTCGACCGTCCTCACGTGCTGAATTTCCGATTTGCAATTCACGATTTGCAAATCATGAATAATTTTGACAAAATAATCATAATCATGCTAGGTCAAGACATCCCGGTCTTGCTCAAGATCTGCCTTTTGGAAGGACCAAAAATCCTCTCCAAAACGTTGGCCGACGAGCTGTTCCTCTCTCCAGCAGACATTTCCAAATCGTTGAACCGGTGCAAAGATTCCGGCCTGCTCTACTGGTCAGACCTGGAGAAGAGGGTCAATCGTTCCGCATTGCTGGACTTTCTCGGCTATGGGATGAGACACGTCTTCCCCCCCAAGAGGGGAGCGCTGGTGCGCGGCGTGCCTACCGCGGCCGCGGCCGAACCCCTAAAGGCGCATTTCCTGGATGATGGCGAACCACCGCCGGTCTGGCCCTATCCGGAAGGCAGTGTTCGCGGCTTATCGTTCTCACCGCTGTATAAAAATGCGCCGAAAGCAGCACTGCTTGATCCCAGGCTTTACGCGCTTCTAGCGTTATGCGACGCCATTCGCAGTGGAAGAACCAGGGAACGGGTACTTGCTGTCGAGCTGCTGCGCAAGGCACTGAATGCCTGATCCCAACCTGCGTCTTCTTGAAGAAGCCGCCACCAGGCTCGCTCCCTTTCTGCGAGAGATTGTTTTCGTAGGGGGTGTGACCCTGGGATTGGTGATTACCGATAAGGCCGCCGCTCCTATTCGCAGCACGAACGATGTGGACGTAATCGCCGAGATTCTTACGTACGTCGACTACATTGCGTTTGCGGAGCGCCTTCGCAAGGCCGGGTTCCGCGAGGACATGAGCGAGGAACCTCTCACCTGCCGCTGGTTCCATGGCAGCCTGAAACTGGATGTACTGGCGCTCAGTAAAGATGTCCTGGGCTACACCAACCTTTGGTATGAGAGCGCGCTGCATCACGCAACCCCGTTTCTTTTGCCTGGCGGCCAATCCATCCGGCTGATCACCGCGCCTCACTTCCTGGGTACCAAGATGGAAGCATTTCGAGGACGCGGCCAGATGGATTTTCAAGCCAGCCACGACCTGGAAGACTTTATCGCGGTGATCGATGGCAGGAGCACGATCCTCGAAGAGATTGCCGCTTCCCCGAGCGATCTTCGTCGGTACCTCGCCGAAGCAGCAAGGAGCCTTTTAGGTGAATCGGGCTTTCTCGACGTGCTTCCCGGCTTTGTTCTTGATGAGGGCCGGGTACCGTTGATCAGGAAACGGCTGACTCAATTGACACTGCTGCATTCCTAAGAAAAGACGGTGTCTCGACCGTTACAGCATTTTCACTTCTGGTGCTTACAGAGTAACGACTCCCATGGCGGCTTTTCCTCAAGAAAAGCCGCACTTCGCCGCACCCTCCTGTGCAGAGTAGAAGTGAAAATGCTCTAGTTCGGTGTGTGTGTCAGAACAAAGGTCCTGACAAATCGGATGCACACATTAAAATCACTTCTGCGCGGGCAGGCATCTCCGTGGCCCTATAGAGGGATAGAAAAGAGATTGAGACGAAACGGCCTTTTCAGGATGCTCGGTTCCCGGGGCCTCCCCCTGTTCCTCTTCCTTCTTGCGCTGTCGACTTCCGCCTCCGCCTCGGTCGCCCTCCTCATGGAAGAGCCGTACGGCACCTTTGGCGCATTCAATCCCACCGGTCACGCCGCAATCTATTTCAATCACATCTGCGCCGATTCGCCTACGCTGCTCCGCCCTTGCCACGACGGCGAGTACGGCGTCGTCATTAGCCGGTACCACAAGATTGACGGCTATGATTGGCTCGCCATCCCTCTGGTGGGCTATCTCTATGCCGTCGATGAACCCGGCGAGATTCCCGCAACCGTTGATCGGGAACAAGTCGCTGCCTTACGCGACGCCTACCGCAAAGAGCATCTGCTCGCACTCGCACCCAACAACCGAAAGGGTGGAACCCCCAAAGGAGAATGGACCGAATTGGTGGGCTCTTCCTACGACCGGACGATCCATGGCTTCCAGGTCGACAGCACGCCGGCGCAGGATCAGCGATTCATCACCACGTTCAACGATCGCCGCAACGTAGGCCACTTCAACCTGCTGTTCCATAACTGCGCGGACTTCTCCCGCGTCGTTCTGGACATCTACCTGCCCCACGCGATCCATCGTAGCTTCATTGCCGATGTCGGTCTGACGACTCCCAAGCAGGTCGCCCGCTCTCTGGTGAGATACGGCAAGAAAAATCCCGAGCTCAACATGTCGGCCTTCGTCATCCGCCAGGTACCAGGCAGCATTCCACGCAGCCACCCCGTCGACGGCGTGGCAGAATCGCTGGTCAAGAGCAAGAAGTACATACTCCCGATAACGTTCTTGGCGCCCGAGGTCACCGGCGGAGTCGTCGTCGCCTACCTGGTCGACGGTCGCCTGAAGCTACCCAAGGGCACACCCGTCTTCGATATTGGCGATGAGGAAATGACCAGCCTGCCAGATGCGCGCAAAGCGCTTCCTGTTCCTCGGCCAGACGCGGCCCCGGCATCCTCTGGTCCCGCACACCAGCCTTGAGGGGCGATTCAGGAATCATGGGAGCCTCTGTCCGGAGCCGAACCTCTGTCCAGAGCCGAACATAGATTCGTGATTTCGGACATTCATCTCCGCCCCCTGATCCATTCGGTCCCGCGTAAGTCGATGAAAGCAACTTGTATTTCGAGGCTTGCCGGTAGTCCAGGCTTGGTGCTTCAATTGCTCAACCTGCAAGGCATCCTGATAGTTTCAGCAGGCGGAGGGTACGCATGGCGCACTTTGAGCGGATACGCGATGTAGTTTCCGGGCCATTCAGTCCATCGATCATGCAGCAGCGGCTGGCGGCCGGATGGCAATTAGTCTCGATCGAGTGGCGCCGCGAGTTGCCCGCCGAGGAAGCACCCAGCGAAGGCGCTTTCAGCGAAGAAATTCCCTATGGACTGCGCATCTCGGATGATTGCCAGCGGCTCGAGAACCATCCCCGCGAACGCATGGTGCTGACCCAGATGATGGACCTGGTAGTGCAGGATTTCCCCTTTTCCAGTATCGCCAGCGACCTCAACGAGAAGGGATTCCGTAGACGCGACGGCAAGCTATGGAATCAGGTCTCGGTCTTCGAGATGCTGCCGCGATTGATCGAGATCGGACCCGGTCTTTTCCCGACTGCGGAATGGGCCGCACGGCGCGAGAAGCTTTCCAAAACCGTCTAGGCAGACCGCGATTGCGAAAATGCTTTCGTTACCGGCAGCGAGAGCGGATAAACGCGAAGATGGCGACGGCCACCATGCAGACGATACACACCGCGCCCATGACCAGCGCGGTTACGATTAAGAGATGGGCAGACCGCGGGTCGCCGCCGTTGGAGAGACTGATCCCGCTGACACTGCATATGCCAAAGGCGAGCCCGAATATCAGGGCGAACACGGTGATCACCTTGGTCAGGTCGATGGGCTTGCGTGGGGGCCGTAACGGTACAGGTGGTGTGCTCATTCAGCGCTCCTGGTCGCGCGTGTGACGGCAGGGCCACTCCGTCATGCAGACATGATGCTCCTGCACCGCCCGCTTGGCCATCCAACTCGGCGATAAAATTCACGCTGTGCCCGCGGCCGAAAGCGATTTTCCCGAACTATTCGAGAAACTCTGCCATTTCGGGATGTTCATGCGCACAAAAGGGGTATACCGGGTACCCGCAAGATAATCCCGAAGTCTCGCTTCCAGCCATATAATCGCCGGGGCGAACTCGATGACCATCGCGGGCCAACGAAAACTTCTCCGCCGTATCATCCGTTGGCTCGTGGTGGCGGCTCTCGTAGTCTTTACCATCCATCCCTTACGCGCCACCCATCCCGACAGCCCACATCGCAGGATTCTGCTCATCGCGGGTACCAAATCCAAAGGACCCGGCATGCACGAGTACGCTAAGTCCGCCCGGCTCCTCAAAGTTCTGCTCGATCGCGCAGGGCTCAAAAATGTTCAGACAGAAGTGGTCTACGACGGCTGGCCCACGCACCCTTCCGATCTGGATGCCGCCGACACCATCGTCTTTCTTTCTGACGGCATGCAGTGGTCTCCCTGGTCTTTCACTCCCGAGCGCATTGCGGCCATTCAGAAGCAAATCGATCGCGGATGCGGTTTCATGTCTTTTCACTTTGCTGCCTACATACCCTATAAGTTCCAACAGCAGGGACTTAGCTGGAACGGAGGCTATGTGGAGTATGACGGCCCCAAGCACCCGGAGATGTACTTCACGCAAAAGACCCTCACCTCCGACGTTCTCTTTCCCTCTCCCCAACACCCCGTGATGAACGGCGTCAAACCTTTTCATATCACGGAGGAGTTTTATTACAAGGCGACGTTCGTCGGCGGCCGGCAGGGCATTACTCCCTTACTCCGCGTTCCTGAACTTCCGGCGGACCCGCAAACTTTTCCGGGACCGCTTGCCGGCCCCGAGGACCAGGTCACCATGTGGGCATACGATCGCCCCAACCCTGCCAACAATAAAATCGCCGGCCGCAGCATAGTGGCAACGATGGGCCATTTCTACGCCACCTGGCAAAACGACGACTACCGTAAGCTGCTGCTGAATGCCATCGTTTGGACCGCGCATGTCGATGTTCCCAAAGATGGCGTACTCTCCACCTGGATAGACGATGCCGAAGTCGACCGCGTACTCGGCCCTCCGCCGGCCCCAGTCCCGTCCCCGCTCGCTCCCCCCAGATAGCCTCTCCACGAATCCGGGTACCATCCCCACTTTGTTTGCAGGGAGACGTGGGTAATTGCGAGCCGCTTCGCTGTACACCCCTCGTATGTTCGAATGCGAGAGGACTTTGGCCGGGACCGTGAACGTCGAGTAGTCTGTCACAAATAAAGTGCTTTTATACGCCGCAGGCCAGGTTCAGAATCCTGCCCGGCCACGTTGCAGGAGATGGCATCCTTACTCCCACTGTATCTTGTCGAAAATTGCCCGCAGGCGTTTTCCCTTCGCGGGATGGATGCTCTCGATAAAGCCAACCCTGCCTGCCAGGTGTTCTCGAAAATGAGGGTGATCTTCCCTGTTCTGATTCCCTGGCCCATGCCGAACACAGTTCGTGAGAATTGCCTTCGTCCGATCGAAATCTGTGCGCCGCACATTCAGGCCTTGGTTTGTCACCAGGCCTGCGAGATGCTGCCGCACCGATTGACGCATGATGCGCGTCTTGCGGTGGTGGACGGTAAAACCTTCTTCCATCAGAATCATTGCCACGCGCGTGGCGAAGCGCCGCACGGAACGGTCGAAGTCCACGCCGCCAGAAAAGGCGAGGTCGTCCGCGTAGCGGGTATAAGCGGCCCCTGCCGCTTGAGCCAGCCCGCTCAGGCGGCAATCCAGCCGATAGCAGCAGAGGTTCGCCAGCGCAGGCGATGTCGGCGCCCCTTGCGGCAGGTGAGGCCGCGCATAGGTGGTCCACGCCGACCACAGGTCCTGCGCACCGAGAGCGAAGTCCGCTCGCTTCATCGCTTCGCGCCAGACACTGCGAGGTACGCAGTTGGTCGCGATCCCGCCCAGAAGGTCAGCCACCGGTTCCGGGTAGCCGATCGTCCGAAAGAAGCTCTGGACACGGGTTCCCGGAAACGTGGGAAAGAAGTTCTCCAGGTCCATGCGCAGAACCACGCGCTGGCCTGCGTGTGGCGCGGCAAAACTCAGGATCGAGCGCCCTTTCACGAAACCATGCGCCGCGGGGTGCGACGGAATGGCGTCGAGGATGCCGGCGAGAATGCGCCGCTGCAAGTCTCTAAGCCGAGGCTTGGGAATCTCGATCAGGCGAATGCTTCCGGAGGCTTTCGCCAGCGCACGGTAGTGATAGTGTTCCAGACACTCCTGGGGACGTTTGTAGCCCAATCCCTTGAGATCGGCAAACCAGCGGAGTTCGGAGGGGGTGAGCTCCATCCAGTCCGCCAACGCGGCAACGGTCGCAATGCGCGGAATCGGCCAGTTCGCTGCGGCGGCAACCGGCCGCATGGATTGCGGTCCGGTGATCCAGTGATGGATTGTGAGTTGCTGCCGGTGCTTTTTGCAGGCCGCGACAAAGCCGGGATCGTCGCGGAGAAAACGTACCACTTCGCGGCGGCGCGGACTCGTTCGGCCGGCAAAGGCCTGGGTGTATCGCCTAGCGAGGGGACGGATCCAACGCCAGTCGCGGCCGAGAACATGGCTCATCCGTGCGGCGACGGCATCAGTCTCCGCTTCGGCAGAAAGGATCGCATTGGCCAACACGGCGACGATCGCGGAAGTGAGCATGGGAGCAGGCGGCGGACTGCTCCAACGAGTCTCGCTCTGCATGAGCCGATCTGCGCAGTCGCGCAGTGAAGCTCATGCGACGGATAGCCAGTTTTCCACGATGCCCTAGGGTATCCCTAGAGAGGCCGGTGAGGGCCGGGCTTGGAGCGCTCCGCCGTCGAAGCAAGAATAACAGGCGCGCAGCCGATCGAGCCGGCCATGGCATCCATTGCCGGAATGGATCACGGCAAATCACAAGAAAGAGCAAACTTGGTCTTCATGACCCGCGATACAACGCACGTTGGAGACGATGCTGTCACCACACTGAACAACCCTTGGAATTTCGTTCGCGCCAACACCATCTTCAGCGTCATTCACTAGGCTGGCGGGTACGCGGCCTGGGTTGACAAACATCCCGCCTACTCGGCTGTCTCCGCAGGCATTGGGCCCGCGGCACTCGACGACTACTACTCACCGGAAATCAACTCCAGCGTGATTGCACTTCCCGGAGTCACCACCCCCACCGGCTTATCCTGCGCCACCATCCCGGATCCAGGCTCCGATGTGAGCGCCTGGACCAACAGCTTCCAGAACATTCAGTGCTACGACACTTTGAAAGTGAATGCGATCCTCAACGAAATTCAGGGCAAGAACCACCTCGGCACCAAGAACACAGCAGTACCCAACATCTTCGGTATGAATTTCCAGGTTGCGAGCGTGGGCCAAAAGTTAGTCGAGAAAAGCAACGGAGTTACCGGTGGATATCTCGATGCTGCTGGCACGCCGACCCCGGCGCTGTTGGGCGAATTCAAGTTCCTCGACGCCTCCATCGGAGCTTTCGTCAGCGAACTGAAGGAGCAGGGCCTGTACGATTCGACGCTGATCGTGATCACGGCCAAGCATGGCCAGTCGCCGATCGATCCTTCCCGATACGTTTCGCAACTCATCAACGGCACGTCGCCCGCCACGCTCCTCTCCAATGCGGGCTATATTCCGAACTCTGAATCCACCACCAACCCCACCGGCATTGGCCCAACGGAAGATGACGTTTCGCTGATCTGGCTAAAGAACTCCACCGATACCGACGCCAGCGTCAAAATCCTCGAAGACAACGCCTCCGCCACCGGCATCGCCCTGGGGCAGATCTACTACGGTCCCACCTTAGCCCTGAACTACAATGACCCAACCGTCGACCCGCGCACTCCAGACATCATCGTGACCCCGAATATTGGCGTCACCTATTCCGGCACCTCGAAGCTTGCTGAGCATGGCGGCTTTGCCCACGACGACACCAATGCCGTGTTGCTGCTGTCCAACCCGTCCTTCCAATCCAAGACCGTCAACGCCGCAGTGGGTACCGCCCAGGTAGCGCCCACCATCCTCAAAGCGCTCGACCTCAATCCTTCCCGGCTGTACGCAGTCCGGGCCGAAGGTACGAGCGTTCTTCCCGCAGTCAAACTCCCGTAGTAGGAACCTACACGCAGTCGTGCTCCAACGGGCAACGGGACGCTCCCCCAAGCGTCCCGTTGCCCTTCCCTTTTGGCATCCGGATAACATGAAGAGATGGAAAGCCGACCCCGGAGGAATTCGCTGGTGAAACCACGCATCTGGACGCTGGCTTGCCTGGCCGTAACTCTGGCCGGCGTCGCCGCGCGCACACAAGGCAGTGATTGGCAGGCACTGGGCAGACTTTGGTGGTCCCACGTTCAGTTTCTGGCCAGTGACAATCTCGAAGGCCGGGGAACCGGCACGCCGGGTTTCGAGAAAGCCGCCGGCTACATGGCGGAGCAATTTCGCGCCGCGGGTTTAGAGCCCGCAGGCGTCGATGGTTACCGCCAGGCGATGGACTTCGATGTGGTACGCATCGACGAAGCGCGCTGCGCTCTCGATTTGCTGCGCGATGGAAAAACGCAACCCGTGAAACTGGGTGAGGATGCGGTGCTTGGCGTAAATGCGCATGCGGCGGAGAAGATCAAAGTCGGCGCCGTGTTCGTCGGCTACGGGCTCACGGTGCCTGAATTGCACTACGACGATTTAGCGGGGCAGAACGTCAGAGGAAAGATTGTGGTCTTTGTCACCGGCGGCCCTACGAACATGCCAGGCCCGGTAAAAGCCCATTACCAGTCAGGAGAAGAGCGCCGCAAAGCGCTTCTGGGGGCCGGGGTCATCGGCACGATTTCGCTACAGAATCCGAAGAGCGCCGAGGTGCCATGGTCCCGCATTGCCGCCGCGCGGTTCGCGCCGCGGATGGAACTGACCGATCCCGGGCCGAATGCCCTGCCCGGTCTGCCGCTGAGCATTCAATTCAATCCTGAGCGAGCAGACATGCTGTTCGCGGGCAGCGGCCACACGTTTGAAGAAATTCTGGCGGCCATGCAAACGGATAAACCCCTGCCACACTTCCCCCTCGCGGTGACCATCCGCGCACAGGTCGGCATGACGCGCTCCCAGGTGAAATCCGAAAATATAGTGGGCGTTCTTCCCGGCAGCGATCCGCAACTCAAGAAGGAATATGTTGTGGTCAGCGCCCACCTTGACCATCTGGGAGTGGGCGAGCCGGTCCATGGTGATCGCATTTACAACGGCGCCATGGACGACGCCTCGGGCGATGCGTCCCTCATCGAAGTTGCCAAGGCAATGAAGGCTTCCGCAGCCAAGCCCAGACGCTCGGTCCTGTTCCTCTCCGTTACCGCCGAAGAGAAGGGCGAACTCGGCTCGCAATACTTCGCCGCCCATCCAACCGTGTCTGGCCCCATTGTCGCCGACCTCAATATGGATATGTATCTTCCGCTGTTCCCTTTGAAGTACCTTGAAGTGCAGGGTCTCGACGAGTCCAGCCTGGGCGACGACATCCGCACGGTCGCGGCGCGCGCCGGCGTCCAGGTACAGGCCGATAAGGAGCCGGAGCACAATCGCTTCATCCGCAGCGACCAATACAGCTTCATCAAGAGTGGTGTCCCGGCCCTCGCGTTCAAGTTTGGCTGGGTACCCGGCACTCCCGAGGAGAAGACCTTTCGCGCCTGGTACGCCGAGCGCTACCACGCGCCATCCGATGACCTTAGCCAGCCGGTCGACGTCGCCGCCGCGGCGCAATTCAACGCCATCCTGCAAAAGCTGGCGTTGCGCGTTGCCGACGCCGATCGGCGGCCGGAGTGGAAACCAACAAGCTTCTTCCGTCGCTTCGCGACTATCGCCGCGTCCAGATAAATCCGCCTACGCGCGCACCAGCGCCACTGCGGTCAGATCCTCATGGCTGCGCTGTCTACGCGCATGCAGCAGGTCATACAGCCGCGACCAGGGATGATTCCCGAAGTCATAGGCTTCGCGCAGCACGGTATCGCATAAGGTCGAGGCTGAATTGCCGTTGGACTGTTCGAGCAGCCGCTCGATGCGCCGCGAGCCAAACTCCACCGCACCCCGGCGGCTCTCCGTTACGCCCTTGGTCACCAACAGCAGCTTGTCTTTCGGCTCGAATGCCAGTACCGCCGGTTCATACGTCACGTGCGTAAAGAGCCCAAGCGGCACTCCACCGCGCTCCAGCACCTGCACGCTCCGGGCATCGCGAAACACTGCGAGCACGCGGCCGGCGTTGCAATACGTCAGAATGCCAAGCGTCAGGTTGAAGCAGCCCAGAAAGGTAGGCGCGAACCGTACGCCGTCGGCAGCTTCTATCAGCGATCGATTCACGTCATGGGCGAGCGCGGCCACGGCGACTGACTCGTTGGCATCCGGCGCGCTAAAGAGGTCCTGGGCTCTCTGCCGGAAAGCCACTTGCATTTCCGCCGCAATCGCGTGGGCTTCCGATCGCGGCCCTGCGATATCCGTAAGCAGGAACACGACCCGGGGGGCGACCGCCACGGCATCGAAAAAGTCGCCGCCCCAACGATCCGAGTGGTACCTGGCGCTTAGATCAAGACCCTCCAGCCGCGTCAGATTAACCGGACGCGGAGTTGGCCCCGCACTCCCCGAGGAGTGGGCGCTCTCTGTGAGAGAAGAAATCATTCTGCCCTTCCGCACACCAGTGATAGTAACTCAGCTTGTTGCGTGAGACCTAAGGTGAGCGTTAAATCCAAAATTCCGCCTCGATGCATTTTTTGCTATCGCTGTATGCGAAAACCCGGGCGCCAGACAGGCCACACTAAAGGAGGATGGGGCTACCGGATCCACGAACTCAATCCAAAGGATTCCAAATGCGCTTTAATCCGAGGCTTGCGAGTGTTGCCGGGACTGCCAAAGGTAACACTCCAATTAGGCCGGTGAACGATGCGTGGAACAATACACCAACCGGGTGATTGCTCCGCGTCGACCACCCATTACTTTGGTACCGGGAGCCGCACGGCAAGAAACGGTACGGCGAAAGTCCATGACCGTGGCGATTCACTTATATCTTTTGCCTGGCCCATCGCCCCTGACGAAAGAGAACAATGCTGATGAGCACGACGATGGATTGCGCTACGATGACCGACACAAAGACGCCGTTGAGCCGCATCGAGGTGCGCCTGGCGAGCCACCAAGCCAACGGAATCTGCACCATCCAGAAGCCAAAGAAATTCACGTAGGTGGGCGTAAGCGTGTCGCCGGCGCCGTTGAACGCTTGAAGCATCACCATGCCGTACGCAAAGGCAATGTTTCCGCAGCTGAAAATGCGCAGACACTCAATAGCGGGCCGGGTCACCGCGGGATCCTGCGTGAACAGGCCGATGATCCAGGGCGCAAACGCGATAAAGACAATGCCCACGGAGCCAAGAAAGGCCATGTTCCACAGGCCGGTCCGCCATACGGCTTTGCGGGCACGGTCAGGATGGCCCGCGCCAAGATTCTGGCCGACCAGAGTGGCTGCCGCGTTGCTTAGTCCCCAAGAGGGCAAAATCGCGAAAATGACGATGCGAATGCCGATCGTGTACGCGGCCAGGCCGGCCGCGCCAAACAGGCTCACGATGCGCACCAGGCCGATCCAACTCGTCTGGCTGATCAGAAACTGCAGAATCCCCGTAATCGATACCCGGATCAAACGCCAAAGTACTGAACCCTGAAGGCGCATGTGGCGGGCCAAGATTCGGATCCGTTCCGTGCCCTTGCCAAGCCGATAGAACTGGTACAGCACACCGATACCACGCCCGGAGAAGGTAGCCAGGGCCGCGCCGGTGACGCCAAGTTTTGGGAATGGGCCAAGGCCGAAAATGAGGCACGGATCGAAGACCAGGTTGAGGATGTTCGAAACCCACAGCAGTCGCATGGCGATCGCGGCATCACCCGCGCCGCGGAAGATGGCGTTATTGAGAAACAGCAGCAGAACTACACCCGAGCCCCCCAGAGCTATGCGCGTGTAATTCGCGCCAGTGGCAACGATCGCGGGTGTAGCGCCCATCAGACCCAGCACCCGAGGCGCAAGCAGAAAGAACGGAAGCCCGATCACCACCGACGCAAGCAGCCCAAGAAATATCGCCTGCACCGCAGCAACCGCCGCTCCTTCTTTGTCCTTCTCCCCAATGCGCCGCGCCACCATCGCGGTCGTCGACATGCCAAGCCCGATGCCGACAGCGAACACCAGGCTGAGCAGCGATTCGGTCAGGCCGACGGTGGCGATCGCATCCGCGCCGAGACGGCTGACCCAAAAAACGTCGACCACCGCAAACAGCGATTCCAGGACCATCTCCAGCACCATCGGGATGGCGAGCAGAAGAATAGACCGGTTCAGGCTGCCCTCGGTGTAGTCCTGGTGGCTGCCACGCAGGGCCTCGCGAACGGACTGCCAGAAAGTGGGCGTAGTTGGAACGTTTGTCCCGCTTCGCATGAAGAATCTTTCCCTGCTGCTTTTGGGTCCCGGTGAAAGCAAGTTTAGACGGAACGGGGGATGCGGTGTAAGTCTGGATAGGGAAAAGCAAAGGTTGTCCGATTAAGCCGAATGATACCTATACTTTGCGATCTCCGAACCCGGCCGTGGCGACGGCATTGGAAGGAGCAACCAGAAGCACGGGCTGCGGTGTACCGTCAAGCGAATAGGTTCACGAGCTTCTATCCCCGGCCAGCAACACCATGCGACGTTTTGCTGCGATTTTGCGATCTCTTCTATGCCTACTCGCTTGACAGCTGGAAGGGCGGGTCTCTATGCTCATGAACAAAATTAAATATATTCAAACGCTTGAAACACAGCATTTGCACATCTCGGGAGGTCAAATAGTGAAACTCAGGAACCGGTACGCCGTCGTGGCGCGATTTATTTTAGGGCCAGTGTTTCTTGCCCTGGCGACAGCAACCTTTTCATTCGCTCAGGCGGGTAGTGGTGGCATCAATGGTACGATCACCGATCCCTCGGGCGCGGTCGTTCCAAAAGCCAAGGTCGTGGCGCTCAACAACGCCACTGGTGTTACGCAGCAGAAGATTGCCAACGCGGCCGGCTTGTATTCCTTCGTCTCGCTTAACCCCGGAACTTATGAAATTACTGTGAGCCAGCCGGGCTTCTCAACCGTCGCGCGGGAGAATGTGACGGTGACCGTGGATCAGGTGAGCACCGTCAATGTCGCTCTTCAGGTCGGTAGCATCAACAACACCGTTACCGTGACTGAGACGACCGACCTTGCGGATACGAACAACTCGACCGTAGGCCAGCTCATCTCCGCGGCAACGATCGATCGCGTTCCATTGCTGACCCGGAACGTGTACGACCTGGTGCAGTTGAGTGCCGGGGTCACCGCGGCCAATGGATCACCTAACTCCTCCAGCTCTTACGCCATCAACAACATCTCGAGCGGCCGTCCTGGCGTCGATGTCTCGGCTTACACCTTCAATGGAGCCGTCGTAGGCTCGGTATATTTCGTGGTCGATGGCAGCCCGGTTGGTGTCGCTGAAAACAATTCCGCGGCCATCATCCCGGCGTTGGAAATTCCTGAGGATGCGGTGGACGAGTTTCGCGTAGAGACGCAAAACACCCCGGCGTCCTTTCAGAGTGGCGGCGCCGGCGCGATCAGCCTCGCTACCAAGTCAGGCGGCAACACGTTTCACGGCGATGGATTTGTGTATATTCGACCGGATGTTCTTTCCGCCAACGATTACTTCAATAAGCAATATGACGCCCAAAACAGCTTGCCGAACCAGGCGCCCGGGTTTCACCGCTATCAGGAAGGCGGGTCGTTCGGTGGCCCAATCCTGCACAAGAAGCTCTTTTTCTTCAGCGATTATGAAGCAACCCAACAGCAGCAGTTTGATCTGTCGAATGTATTCACTGTCCCCACAAGTGCAGAAAGAACCGGCGACTTTTCCGCTGATAGCTTCACGATCTATAACCCGAATGTCCCTGATAATCCAGACGGAAAACGTCAGCCATATGCTGGGAACAGGATCTCTGATCCGAACCCGACTGCGGTCAAGTTCTTGTCCGAGTTCCCAAAGTGCAATGTGAATCCTGCTACCTGCGACTCAGCCACCAATGGTCAGATTAACAACTATTCTCAACCTGGTCTCGACCCCACAACTGCGCAGAGATTCGACGTTCGGCTGGACTACGACATCAGCGACAAGCAGCGCCTCTTCGGCCGCTTCTCGTTCGCCAGGACCTTTCAAGCGGGTTTCAACCCCTTTGGTAATGATTACAATCCGTTCTACGCTCAGAACATTACCAACGCGCGTAACATTCTGATTGGCGACGACTACACGCTGAACGCCAACACCGTGTTGCAGCTGCGCTACTCTTTCACCCGTGCTTACACAAACCAGACCGGCGATCCTCGCCAGACTGGGTTCGACATCACGACACTGGGTTTCCCGGCGTCCCTCGCCGCGCAGCAGAACTATAAGACCCTTCCGTATATTCTTTTCAGCGACGTTGGGCAGGGCGTCGGCGGTACCGCGGACTATAACACCTTTCAATATGCCAGCGAGAACAACGATGTGAGCGGAGCCGTCGCGACTTCCGTGGGCAAACATGAGCTCAGCTACGGCGCGGAATATCTGAAAAGATTCTTGAACGTAGGCCAGCCGGGCGCGTCTTCCGGCGCTTACAGCTTCGACATCTCGGCTACCGATCAAACGACCAACAGCGGCCTTGGTGGAAGCGACTTCGCTTCGTTCCTTTCAGGCGTTGGAGAGTCGCCCGGATCGGAGGGCACGAACTTCACCAAGGATCTCTTTGCCGCGGAATCCAACCCGTACTACGCACTCTTCATTCAGGATACCTACCATGTCAGCAAAGCTCTGACGATCACCGGCGGACTTCGTTGGGACATCTTCGGTGGGCGTAATGAGCGCCATAACCGGCTGGAGTACTTCAACCCAACGGCCACATCTAGCGCGAACGGTGTGCCCTTCACGGGAGCCGAGGTCTACGTGAGCAGCGGCAACCGCTCTCCGTTCACCACCAATTTAACGAACTTCAGTCCGCGCCTCGGGGTATCGTGGCAGGCTTTCTCGCACCTTCTTGTCCACGGTGGTGCAGGCATCTACTATGGCCCAAGTTCGCAGCAGGTTGGAAGCGCCAGTCTGGACAGCGATGGATACAACACGGCAACGAACTGGAACTCTACCTGTCTAAACGCCGATCTCAATACGGTACTGTTTAACTCCAGCCTCTGTGCCAATGCCGCGCCTGGAAGTCTTGCTCCAAGCTCAACAGGCCCCTACTCGGTGAGTAATCCCTTCCCTGCGGGTGTTGTTCCGTTCATCAATGCGCCGAGCGGACTCGCAAACAATTTGGGCACCGCGCTGAACACAGTGCTGCGCAGCTATCGTACGCAGACTACCTATAATTACAATTTTGGCCTGGAGTACGAATTCCCGCATCAGTACATTTTCAGCGTGGGATATGTTGGCAGCAGAGGTCTGTTTCTGCCATTTGGAAATCTCGATCTGAACCAGTTGAATCTGGCGCAAATCGGTCAATATCAATCAGCATTGCGCAACACGACGGTGCCGAATCAATATGCAGGCATCCAACCAGGCACAAATGCGAATAGTGGCTCTGCCACAGTCCCACTCTTTGTCACACTCCAGGAGTTCCCGCAGTTCGGCAGCGGCAGCTACGGAGCAGGCAACGGTGTGAACGTGCATGGCCTTCCCATCGGCGATTCCGATTACAGTTCCTTGCAGACCAAGGTACAGAGGCGTCTCTCCAACCACTTCACCGCGCTGGGCTCCTTTACCTGGGCCAAGCTGATCACGGACGACGGAAATCCTCCGCTTGGCTTCGTTGGTTCTCATGCCGGTGGGCCTCAGGACGCGAAGAACCTGAACCTGGAACATTCCGTGAGCCCACAAGACGTGAAATATCAATTTACAGGTCAGGCATCCTATGATCTGCCCATCGGCAAGGGAAGGGCATTGCACTTGAGTGGGCCGGCTGACGTCGTCCTGGGTGGCTGGACGACGAGCGGAATCCTTTATCTAAGCACTGGTGTCCCCATCAATTCACCGACCTCGGGGTTCACGCCTTCCTATTTCAATCAGCGATCCAATCTAACCTGTGATCCCAGCAAGGGCGCGCCGCGTACTGCTGCGCACTATTTCAATTCGGATTGCTTTTCCTTGCCCGCAAATCCATACATCGCGGGAACGGCGCCGGCCTATCTTGACCACCTCCGCACGGAGGGGGGCAAGGATGTGGATATAAGTTTCTACAAGACCATCACCTTGGGAGAAACGAAGACTCTCCGTTTCGAGGCATCTTCCTTCAACATCGCGAATAGGGTGCAGCTTGGATACCCGAATGTTCCCAGCGCCTTCAATGTGGCCAATAACCCGGACACTTATCTGCCGCTAGTCGGACAGATCACGAATGACATTAATACCCCACGTCAATTCCAGTTCGCAGCGAGATTTTCGTTCTGAGCTTTCCTGACTGCCACACCGCTACTCGATCGAGGTGATCGCGTAGCGGATGTGGCTCGATGTTCATTTCACCTTCAATAGCCGCAACGTCCATCTCTCGGGATGGTGTTGCGGCTATCGCAGTTTTCCAATGGGTGTACACCGATGATGATGGAGGCGACCGGCATGTTGGCCGCCTCCATCGCGGGTTAACCTTTTATTCATGACTGACCACCTCATCTGGGCCATCGGGCTCCTCGCGCATCTCCTCCTTCTCGTCGTGCTCTTCGTTCGCAAGCGCGCGGGCCAGTTCCCCTGGTTTACGTTGCTGATCCTCTTTTATCTGGCGCGTTCCGTCGGGCTGGTGGCCGCCTTGCGCCTTTCCGGACGGCCGGCGCCGGTCTACACCACCCTCCTCATCGATATGGTGGACGTCCTCTTACAGTGCGCCGTGCTGGCAGAGCTCGCCTGGACCGCTCTGCAACCGCTCGGCGTTTTGCGCCGAATGACCATGCCTCTGCTGCTCTTTGCGAGTGGCGTGCTCATTGTGTTGAGACTGGCGCCCCGCGGTCCGCTCGCTCTGCCGAACGTTCTAGTTTTGAGCCACTTCCTGCTCTCCGTACTGATGGTGGAGTGGGCCATCGTGCTCGTCTTTCTGCTCCGTCCGCTCCGTCTCTCCTGGCGCAGCCCTGTTGCCGCCATCACCTTCGGGTTTGGCATCTATTCCGCTGCCCTGCTCGCCGGCGGAGGCTATTTCACCACCGGCCGTGAAATGCGGGACTACGTCTTCTTCTCCTTTTTCCGGATCGTTGTCTACCTGCTGGTTGTGCTCTTCTGGGCGCTCGCCCTCTGGGTCACGCAACCCACGGCAACGCCCTAAAGCAGTTTCGCAATGACTGTGGCCCGATGAATCAGCTACCGGCCAGCGCACGGCCGGCTGCGGCGCCGGAGGCCCAGGCCCATTGAAAATTGAAACCGCCGAGGTGTCCGGTCACGTCGACTACTTCTCCAATAAAGTAGAGTCCCGGCACCTTGCGGCTCTCCATCGTCCGCGCGTTCAGCTCCGCGGTGTCCACTCCGCCGGCCGTGACCTCCGCCTTCTCATAGCCTTCGCTCCCGGATGGATAAACCGTCCAACGATGGAGCGCGCTCTCAGCTTCTTCCAGAGCCTGGTTCGTCCACGCGGAAGGCGGGTGCAGCGCCAGCCACCGGTCGCCCAGGCGATGAGGAAGAATGCTGTGGATCGCCGCGCGGGCATTGGCGAGATCACGCTGAGTTATCTGTGCCCGCACTGCGCCGGTCCACAGCCGGTCTGGCGCAAGATCGATCCGTACCGCGCTGCCCGGTTGCCAGTACGAGGAGATCTGCAACACCGCCGGCCCGCTGAGGCCGCGGTGGGTGAAGAGGAGCTTTTCGCGGAAGCGTCCCTCCCCTGTTGAGGCCACGACCTCGGTCGAAATCCCCGCCAGAGCCGCATACCTGCCAAGGTCTTGAGCATCAAAAGTAAGAGGAACCAGTGCCGGCCGGCACGGCAGCACCCTCAATCCAAACTGCTGCGCGACCTGGTACCCGAACCCCGTTGCGCCCATCTTCGGAATGGATAACCCGCCCGTGGCGATGACCAGCGAGCGGCCGGAGAAGACGCCGCGGTCGGTCTCGAGATCGAAACCGCCATGGTGCCTGACTTCAGCAATCCGCGTGTTCGCATAAATCGTTACCTGGGCCGCCGCGCACTCGCGCTCCAACATCGACACAATGTCGCCGGCGGCGCGATCGCAAAAAAGCTGTCCCAGGGTCTTTTCGTGCCAGGGAATCTGGTGTGCTTCCACCAACTCCAGAAAATCAGCGGGGGTGTAGCGGGCTAGCGCAGACTTGGCAAAATGCGGGTTCGCAGAAAGGAAGTTTTCGGCTGTGGTATGCAGGTTGGTAAAGTTACAGCGTCCGCCACCCGAGATAAGAATCTTCTTCCCGATCCGGTTGGCATGGTCAAGCAATAAAACCCGGCGGCCGCCCCGGCCTGCATGGATGGCGCAAAAAAGGCCGGCGGCTCCGGCGCCCACGACCAGGACATCATACGTAGTCTCACCGGTATCCGCTGCAGACGAAATCTCCAACCTATCCCTTGGCCGGCTTTCGGCTCAAAACGCGCTTGGGCACTCGTTTCGGCAAGGTGGCCGGCCCGGATCTCGGCCGCCGTACAGGCTTTGGCGCCTGCTGCGAACCCCTCTTCCGTGCCGCTCTCTTCAGCAGGCTTACTTCCTCTTCATCCAGCTCGCGCATCTTACCCGGGGTTACGTCGAGCACCAGGGGCCCAAAGCCAACGCGCCGCACCTTTTCTACAAAATGGCCGACCTCTTCGAACATCTTGCGGATTTCCCGATTCTTGCCCTCGATCAATATCACTTCGTACCATGGATTATCGGTATCGCGAATCAGGCTGATCCTGGCTGGTTGGGTCATCACGCGCCCCTCCCGCTCTCCCCGCCGGCCGCGTTCAATCATCACCCCGCGGCGCAATTGCTCCAGCGCCTCTTCCCGCGGTTTGCCGCTCACCTTCACCAGGTAGGTCTTCTCTACATGCGAAGCAGCGCTGGTAAGAGTGTTGGCCAGGTCGCCGTCGTTGGTCATCAGCAGCAAGCCTTCGCTTTGGTAGTCCAACCGTCCAACCGGGAAGACGCGAGCCCCCACGCGCGCGAAAAACTTCATCACCGTCGGGCGCCCTTCTGGATCTGAAACCGTGGTGACTACACCCTTCGGCTTGTTGAGCATGAAGTAGCGGAACTTCTCCGGCTTCTTCAGCATCTTGCCGTCGACGCGAATATGGTCCCGTGCAGGATCGGCTTTCGAACCCAATTCGGTCACCGTCTGGCCATTCACCTGTACTCGCCCGGAGGCAATCAGTTCTTCGGCCTTGCGCCGCGAGGCGATCCCAGCCGCAGCAATAATTTTCTGCAAGCGCTGCGGGTTACCCTCATCGATACCTTCATCGATACGTTCTGCGACGCCCTCTTTCGCGTCTTCTTCGTCGCGCGGGTCGCCTGCAATCGGGTCTTTCTTGCTCATAACTCGTCCGCGCCGCCCTGCGGCGCCAATACCTGTTCATCCGACCCCTGTGGCCCGGCTTCTGCCTCCACAACAGGCTCCTCCGCAGGGGGTTCCGCTTCTCCCTGAGCCGCTTCCACAGATCCCTGTGGACCGGATTCCGCCTCCACAGCAGGCTCCTCCGCAGGAGCTTCCGCTTCTCCCTGGGCCGTTTCATCAGCATCGGGAGTGGTTTCGCCGGCGCTCACTAAAGGCTCGGTAGACTGCATGACTGCATCCTGAGCTTCGCCCTCGGCTTCGGACTCGGCCAACTCGCCCGCCATTTTTTCAAACTCTTCCATGCTCGGCAGGTCATTCACGTCTTTCAGGCCGAAGCGAAGCAGAAACTCCTTGGTGGTCTTGTAGAGGATGGGCCTGCCGATAACCGGTTTCCTTCCGGCCGTGGTAATCAGCTTACGGCTCACCAGGCCGCCCAGCACGCCCCCCGAGTCGACGCCGCGTATCTCGCTCACCTCGGGCGCCGTCACCGGTTGCTTGTAGGCGATTACGGCCAGCGTTTCCAGCGCCTGGAGCGAAAGCTTCATGGGCGGCTTGAGACTTTTGACAAAGCCACGCACCGCGTCGTGATATTCCGGTTTGGTGGCCATACGGTACCCGCCGGCGATCTCCCGTATTTCCATCCCTCGTTCGCTGTTCGCGTAATCCGCGATCAACTCGTCCAATGCTCGCTGCAAAACCTGCCGGACCCGGCGGTCCCGCAAGCGCGCCGACTTCTTTTCGTCGCCCTCGCTGGTTTCTCCCGTGGCCTCAGCGGTAACGGGCTTAGCCGCCTCTTCAGGCGCCGTCTCGACCGCAAAGCCCTCCTCAGAGACCGCGGCCGCCGGCTGGGCATCCTGGGAAACCTCAGGGGATACCTCAAGCAGCGCAATCTGCTCCGGCTCCGGCTCAACCTCTGGGGAAGGCTCTTCGGCCAGTCCCTGCAAAACTTCTTCGGCGAAGATAGTGGCGAGCTGCGATAAGGTCACCGGCTCTTCGGCTGCGTACACAACGGCTTCTAGTTTGGCTTTTAGACTCATGGAGAACAATTGCGCCGACAAAAGAAAAGGCGACTGGTTTCATACTATCGAAGCACCCGCCTGTTCGCTTGTCGACAGCAGCAAAAGTCGAGGGCGGAGCCGCTCCAACGCCACCCATCTCAAACCATCCCGGCTCACCCCCTCGCAGTGGCGAGCTTAGGGCCCAGTCGCCTCAGGCGAAGCCAAACCACTAAAAAACGAGCGCCAAAAGTGGGCAAGGTGCTCAAATTTGTCGTCCACTGGCTCTGCCAATCCGCGAGGGATGAAACGCGGAGATTTTATTTCTTCCTAATTCCCCACCGGCCCTGTTGGAGTCATCTCCCGAGGGCGCTACAGCAGGCTCAAGACGAGTGCTCCTCAAGATTTCTCTGCTGCCACTGCAGTGGGCAAAACTCCGAAAGGCGTTCGAAGTCACGCCGATTGAGCGTTATGATCAGAATACCGGTGCGAGCGGCACTTGCAGCAATCAATGCATCATTCGTAAGCCGCGCTTGGCCAATTCGCTCATAACCGTATTTCTTGCCGATACGACCAAGAACCCTCCCAGTCTGAACCCAGTCGTTCAGGTTGGGAACAAGGATCCGATTTGCCCTTGTGAAGTCGCGTTCCAATTTCTCGAGAATACGATGATCCGCTGGCTGAGCGCCTGCATAAAGTTCCTCGAGAACGATCGAGCTTAACCATAGTGAAGATTCCCTCGACCATCGCTGCAGCAGGAGTGGTGCATTGGGATCTCCTCGCAGAGCCTCGATATAAACTGAGGAGTCAAACAAGCTAGGCATCTCTAACTCGCTGTCGATCCGAATACATCACGAATAGCGATGCCGCTCCTTACGAACTTGTGATTCGCTTCCCGCACAATGCGGTTGCGTTCATGCTCCGTAATGACAAGATCCAAAGCCCGCTCTACAGCTTCCGTTTCCGTTGCGGCGGATAGAGCCTTCTGGGCGCGCTTCAGCTTTGCCGTGTCCAGCCTGAAGTGCTTGTGCGTAATCCGGGTTTTCACCGTGGCCATACCTACCTCCAGTTCAATTATAGCTAGGTGTGTACAGAATGCAGATTTATGAACATACTCCGCATTGTGCCGGGCTCACGCTTCAGACCTCGCGACTTTAAGTACTCGGTCAACCCTGCACTTGCTCGGACGGATACGTTGCGCTTACGCGCTACGCGCCATGCCTGGCCCACCAGAAGAAAAGGCGCCTCCTTGCGGAGGCGCCTTTTACGGTCATTGCTTGGCGAGGTTCGCTACAGCATTTTCACTTCTGGTGCTTACAGAGTAACGACTCCCATGGCGGCTTTTCCTCAAGAAAAGCCGCACTTCGCCGCACCCTCCTGTGCAGAGTAGAAGTGAAAATGCTTTAACCCTTCGGGGCAAACTGCACAAAGACCCAGAACAGCCCGGCGGACATCAACGCCGCCACCGGCAGGGTGAATATCCACGCGGCGGCAATGTTACGGATGGTGGACCACTGCAGGCCACTCTTGTTGGCCAGCATGGTGCCGGCGACACCGGATGACAGCACGTGCGTCGTGCTGACCGGCAAGCCGAAACCATCTGCTGCGAGAATGGTGCACATCGCAACCAGTTCGGCCGAGGCGCCCTGCGCGTACGTCAAGTGAGTTTTGCCGATCTTCTCACCCACGGTCACGACAATGCGCTTCCAGCCAACCATCGTTCCCAGCCCAAGCGCGATCGCTACCGCGACTTTCACCCAGGTAGGAATGAACTTGGTGGCGAGATCCAGCTTCTTCTTGTAGTTCGCCATCACCAATGTTTCGTCAGCGGTAAACGCCGGTTTCTTTGACTTGGCGAAAAGACGAAGCGCCTCGCTCGAGATGTACATATCGTTGCGCACGTTCGACTGCTGGCCCGCCGGTACACCCTTCAACGTCTTGTACTGGCCCACCTCGTGCTCAATCTCGAGGATCATTTGCCGTTCCGCCAAAATGGTGGTCGGCGTTTCCTTCTTGGTCTGGAGATACTCGGTAAGATCGGCGCGCGGATCACCCATGACCGCATTCGTATCCACGTGTCCGCTGAGCACCTTGGCCGCCTGTTCGGACACAGCGACAAAGTCCTGCACCTGGTTGTACCCGACTGCATGGTTCAGGGCGTATGCGGTGGGCACAGTGCCGATCAGGATCAGCATGATCAGGCCCATACCTTTTTGGCCATCGTTCGAGCCGTGCGCAAAACTCACGCCGGTGCAGGTCAGAATCAGCAGGGCACGAATCCAGAAGGGCGGAGGCGCATCCGCCTTCGGCGCTTCGAAGAGTCTGGGATCCTTGATGACGGCTTTGAAGAACAGCAGCAAAAGTGCGGAAAGCGCGAAACCGACTACCGGCGAAACCAGCAGCGCCTGGAAAACCTTGCCCACCTGCGACCAATCCACGCCCGTCGTTCCGGTGTTGGCTGACATCAGCTGGTTGGCCACGCCGACACCGATGATGGAACCGATCAGGGTATGCGAGCTGGAGGCAGGCAACCCGTACCACCAGGTACTCAGGTTCCAGAGAATCGCCGAGACCAGCAACGCGAACACCATGGCGAAACCGGCACCCGATCCGACTTTCAGGATCAGCTCCACCGGCAGCAAGGAAACTACGGCGAAGGCCACCGCTCCAGAGGAGAGCAACACACCGATCAGGTTCCACATACCAGACCACATGACCGCGATATGTGGTTCCAGCGAGTGCGTGTATATGACGGTAGCGACCGCATTGGCCGTGTCGTGGAAGCCATTTACGAACTCAAAGCCGAGGGCGATCAACAGCGCAATCCCCAGCAGGAGATAGGCCGTTACTGAAGCGGTGCGCCCGCTGGCGAACAGATCGCCGAGCAACTGGGATGCAGCCCAACCGATGCCGCCGACTAGGACGATCCCGAAGATGATCATCGGAATCTTGCCCTGCTTTTTATTCATTTTCTGGTCGAGAAGAGAAGTCTTCCCGGGGGCGGCTAAAACTGCAGCAGATCCATCTTTCACGTGCGCACACTCCACATTTACGGGTAGTCGCACGGTACCAAAGTACATCTGGAGTTAATGTGAATTATGGTTCGCCGGAATGTCAATGTTGCGTGAATTCCACCGGGCAGGGCCTCAAAACGCCACGCGGGATCGACTGAGGTATGTCTAACGCCAATCATCCTTGGCTTGCGCCCCGCCCTGGTTCATGAGCGTCTCGAAGTTAGCATGCTTCTTGATATAGACCTCGTGGAAGTTGCCGTCCTGCCGCAGCAACACAGCTTGCAAGCGAACCAGCTCCAGGAGCGCCAGAAACATGCAGATGAGGGCTCGCTCGGAGCGCGTGTTCCGGAGCAAACTGCTCAACGACACGGGCCGGTCTTCCATGATCAGGCGTCGCCGCACGTAATCGAGCATCTGGGTCACGGTTACGGCTTCCTCGTCAACGTCCAGCACCGGCCTTTGTCTTGCCCGGTCGAGAATTTCGCGGAATACGCGCACCAGGTCGACGGTGTCTGCCGCGATCTCCTGCTCAGCGCCCGCTTCCAGGTTGAACTGCCGTATCGCCGGGTTGGTCCATGTTGCGGCTTCGATCTGTTGCTTTTGCAGCAGCATCTGGGCTGCATTCTTGAAGCGCTCGTGCTCCAGCAGGCGCTCCACCAGCTCCCGTCGTGGATCTTCCTGCTCGCCGTCCGCTCCCTCCGCAGGCGCGCGGGGCAGCAGCATGCGGCTCTTGATGTGGATCAGCAGCGAGGCCACATAAATGAAATCCGCCGCGGCATCGACCTCGGTTTGCTTTAAACCCTCGACATAGGCCAGAAACTGGGCCGTGATCCTGCCGATGGGGATGTCGTAGATATCGATGTCCTGTTTGCGAATCAGGTCCAGCAGCAGGTCCAATGGGCCGTCGTAAACCTGGCCCACACTGATGCTGTAAGGCGACAGGCTTTCGGCAGCCTCCCTCTTTTTCGCCTGCTTCTCGGTCTCGCCGGCACGCGTTTCAGCGCTCGCTTCGTCACTCATACCGCGCGCTCTCCAAACTCGGGATGCAGCAGTTGCATGGCGTCCCTCACTTGCTCCATCGTCTGTTCCGCCCGCGCCCGTGCCAACTCCGAGCCGCCATGCAGTATGTCGTGAACCAACCGCGGTCGCTCTTCATATTGCCGCCGCCGCTGTTGCATCGGCTCCAGTTCCGCCACGATCGCGTCCGCCACCCAGCCCTTGCACTCAATGCAGCCGATCCCCGCCGACCTGCACCCCGCATAGACCTTCTCCAACGTCGCTGGAGTCGAAAATACCTTGTGCAGATCGCCCGCCGGGCACACATCCGGGTCACCCGGATCGGTGCGCCGTACCCGCGCCGGATCCGTCACCATGGTCTTCAGCTTCTGCCGCACCACCGGCATCGGGTCGGTGAGAAGAATCGTGTTGCCGTAGCTCTTCGACATCTTGCGCCCATCGGTGCCCGGCAGTTTAGGGGACGGAGTCAACAATACCTGCGGTTCGGGCAGAATCGCCCCGCCGCCGGCGCCGGGATAGAAATGGTTGAATCGCCGGGCTACTTCCCGGGTCACTTCCACATGCGCTACCTGGTCTTGCCCCACAGGCACAAAGTCTGCCTGGTAAATCAGAATATCGGTTGCCATCAACAGCGGATATCCCAGGAAGCCGTACGTGGTCAGATCTTTTCCGCCGGCTTCTACATTGCCAATCTGCAACTGTTGCTCTTTGTAGGTTGGAACCCGTTCCAGCCAGCCCAGCGGCATGATCATCGACAGCAGCAGGTGTAACTCGGCGTGCTGCGGTACCAGAGACTGCACAAACAGAACGCATCGCTCCGGGTCCAGACCCGCGGCAAGCCAGTCCAGCGCAACATCGACAGTGTTTTGCCGGATGTTCGAAGGATCGGCGTAGTCAGTGGTCAGGGCGTGCCAGTCGGCGACAAAAAAATAGCAGTTGTAGGCATCCTGCAGGCGCACCCAGTTGTAAAGAGCCCCCATGTAATTGCCGAGATGCAGTTTGCCCGTAGGCCGCATGCCGCTCAGCACACGTTTTAGTTGTGCCGGTTCTTGATTCACTGGCTCGATTGTACGGAAATCCTTCAAATCGAGAGCAGCAAAACGCGGAAGAAGGCCAGCACCGGATTAATCATCGCCATGGTGACGCCGCCGCCAAAGAACAACATCAGAAAGAGGCTCAGAATTCCCAGCCGGTCATAGATCGGCAACCAGCGATAGGGCAGCATGTGGCGAAAGATGTGGCTTCCGTCGAGCGGTGGCAGCGGCAAAAGGTTGAACGCGGCCAGAAACAGGTTCAACAGCATGCCGAAGTAAAAAATCATGGCCAAGGGGTAAGCCACCGGGCTCGTGGCCATGAGCAGCGGATCCAGCCGGCCGTAGCCCCCCAGCGCCACCGCGCGCACGCAGGCCGCACCCACGGGCGAGGTCTTGGCGATCACAATCAAAACCACCAACGAAACCACGGATCCAACTACGTTACTTACCGGGCCGGCCAGCGTGGTGAGAATATCGTCACGCACAAGATTCTTAAAGTTGCGCGTATTGACCGGGGTCGGCTTGGCCCAGCCAATCAACGGAATGTGCGTTACCAGCGCGACCAGCGGCAGCATCACTGTGCCTACCGGATCGATGTGCTTGATTGGGTTCAGAGTGATCCGGCCCAGCATGCGGGCCGTCTGATCCCCCAGCCGCGAAGCCATCCATCCGTGTGCCGACTCATGCAGGCTGAGCGCGAACAGCAAGACTACAAATTGAAAGATCCCGAGGACGATATCGGACGTTCGCATTCAGCCTGATGGTAGCACGCCAAAACCACGCCTAAGTGCTTTTGCAATCTTCACCGTGAGAGCCTGCACAAGCTCGTAGACACCCGCTTGCTCGCGCGGCTACGTGGATCCTTTTTTCCTGATCTGTTTGGCCGGAACGCCTCCCCAGATCTCATGCGGTGGCAGATTCTTAGTGGCGACGCCCATGGCTCCCAGCATCGCGTCCTCGCCTATCTTCACCCCGGCCATCACTGCGGTGTGATACGTAAGGCGGCTACCGGGACCGATCTCCGTCGTCCGGTTCTCTATATCGTGGGCATCCGTCGCGTCATGCCAATGCGAATAAATCGCCGAGTAGTCTGAAATAGAGGTCCCCTTACGGATGATGAGTTCCCCGCGATCATCCAGCATCACGTACTTGTGAATGGTGCAGTCGTCTTCTACCGTCAGGTTGTAACCGAAACTGAACTCAACCCCGTGGAAGATCTTCACGTTCTTCCCGACATGCTTGAAGATGTGTTTGGCCAGCATCTTGCGGAAGCGAAAACCGAGCCAGTGATTCAACCCCAGCGCCGATCGGTCGAACATCTGCCAGAACCAGATCAGCGGCTTGCGCTCCGCATATCGTTCCATATCCACGTCGCCGTAATATTCCGGTTCCAGAGTCACGTTCGCGGGATCGAGCGTAAGCTGCAAAACGTTGCCCGGCAGCTCGGAGATCAGCGTGGTGTTGAGCTTGCCCCCGTGGGGCCGCCCCAGGTAAATCTGGTGCAAAGCGTCGCGCACCATTTCACCCCGCAAACGAGGCTCCTTGTGCCGGGTAAACTCTTCATCCAAGTGCGCCAGCCACCGCCGAAAAACCTCTTCGCCCTCGGCCGTCGGCCGTAACTCACGATACTGATATCTCGCCATTAATCAGCGCCCCTTCATCTCAGCATACGATGCAACCTTCTACTGGATACTGAATACCGCGTAGACCGTGGCGGAAGCGGTAACCTTTTGCGCGCTGACGCTGAGCGGCGCAACCGGTGCCGGTCCGGCCTTGAGCACCAGCACGCCCCCGCCCCGGCCATTCAACGGCGGGCTGGGAGGGGCGGGAGCCTCGTTGCTCGCGTACACCAGGGGACCCAGCGTAGCGTTCAGGCCCGCGGCCATCTGCTGTGCGATTCCCCGCGCGCGATCGAGCGCCAGTTTTGCCGCCTTGGCCTGCAAGCCGTCCTGGTCGGCCACACTCCACAACATTTGCCCGCTCTGATTGGCGCCGGCCTTCACTGCAATGTCAAGCACCTTGGCGCCATCCGCCGCGCCTGTTTTCACACTCCAGCCCTGCTGTACCTGGAACTTCCGCTCGGCTTTCTCCGCCGCCGTCCAGTCCTGATTCCCGTACTGCTGCACCGGAGAAATGCCTTGCGATTCGCTCCGCAGAGCATCGGGCGGAATCCCCGCCGCCTGCAACGCAGCAGCGATTGCATTAGAAGTCTTCGAGCCCAGCGCGTATGCCGAATCCTCGTCTGCCCCATAGACCAGGAAACCGATCTGGACGGTCACCGTATCCGCATTGGCAGTAGCTTCGGCGCTGGTAGTCACCGCGATGGTCCGGTTCTCTTTGCTGACCACGATTTGCTGGGCGTAGCTGGGGATTGCAGCCACGGCGAAGAAGAGCGCTGCCGAGCATGCGGCGATGCGGTGCAATGGGATAGGCATGAGTGCAAACTCCTTACGGGCGGGCCATGCCGGCTACCTTGCGCAACTGCGCCAGCAGCCGCAGACCGGCACCTGAGTCTATCGCGTCGGCGGCGATGCGCACACCGCTCGCAAAATCGGCCGCGCGCCCAGCCACCACCAGCGCCGCCGCTGCATTCAGCAACACAATGTCCCGCCGCGGTCCGGGTTCCCCTTGCAGAATCAGCTCAATCAGGCGGGCGTTCTCCCGCGCGTCCCCACCGGCAAGGGCGTTGACCGGAGCCGATGCCAGCCCGGCTTCGCCCGGTTCCAGGGTGAAGTGGCGGACTCCCTGCTCCCGCACTTCCGCAACGTCGCTTATCCCATTCAGCGTGAGTTCATCGAGGCCATCTCGTCCGTGGACCACAAATGCGTGCCGCACACCCAGCCGGGCCAGGGTCTCGGCCACCAGGTTCACCGCGGCGGAAGCGTATACGCCGACCACCTGGGCCTGCGCACCTGCGGGATTGGTGAGCGGCCCAGCCAGATTGAACAAGGTGCGAAACCCCAGCGTCCGGCGGATCGGTTGCACACGCTTCATGGCAGGATGCAAGGCCGGAGCATACAGGAACATGAAGCCGGTCGCGCGCAGACAATCGGCCGCCCTCTCCGGATCCAGATCCACCGGGACGCCCAGCGCTTCGAGCACGTCGGCCGAACCGCACTTCGACGTAAGCCCGCGGTTGCCATGCTTGGCGACCTTGACCCCCGCGGCGGCAGCCACCAGGCCAGCCGCAGTCGAGATATTAAAGGTGCCCTGGCTATCCCCGCCGGTCCCGCAGGTGTCCACCAACTGCGCCCCTTCCTGTTCACTCAAGGGGATCGGCCGGCTCATGGCACGCATTCCCTGGACAAAGCCGGACAGTTCATCCACCGTGGCGCCGCGAGCGGCAATCGCCGTCAGAAGCGACGCGATCTCCACATCCGTCGCGTCACCCTCAAGCATTTCCCGAAGCGCCGCGTATCCCTGCTGTTGCGTGAGGGTGCCACGCTCTTCGGTCACATGTTTGAGCAGCCCAGCCAACTGAGACATCGACGCCTTCCTCGAAACATCCTAACCGCAGTGGAAATTTCCCGCCGAGATAGAGGGAGAGCCGTACATCAGCAGCTGAACAGGCTGCGGAACAACTCGACGCACGAAAACCGCGAGGCGCGCTGGAAAAACAAAGTTCTCAGGCAGGGCACGGCGGCTTTACAGGCTGCGGAACAACTCGCTTTTGTATCAGGGCACGACTTTAGCCGTGCCCTGATACAAAAACGCGTTTTCCCGAAGCCTTTGAGGTGCGGCTTTTCCCAACCAAGACGCGGCACGTCGGGCGTCGCCGGAAATTGACCAACTTTCGCTGCCCCCTGGCGCCTTTTTTGCCCTGAGCACTCAATCCCTTTAGTATGGAAGTTCTGCCCGGCTGTCACTTCCGTCAAGCGCCTATGCCTTTGCGCAGTTTCCCCGGATAGAACCAAAGACCAAACGAATGAAAATTCACGAATTTCAGGCAAAAGACATCCTGCAGCGGTACGGCGTCGCCGTCCCAAAAGGCGAAGTGGCCAACACCCTTGAAGAAGCGCTGGATGTGGCCAAACAGCTCTTCACCGGCGGCGCCAAGGGCGTCGTGGTCAAAGCGCAGATCCATGCCGGCGGCCGGGGCAAGGGGGGCGGCGTCAAAGTTGCCAAAACCCTGGCCGATGCCGAAGAAGCCTCGAAGAAAATCCTCGGCATGCAACTGGTGACCCACCAGACCGGGCCAGAAGGGCAGAAGGTGCAGCGTCTTCTGGTCGAAGAAATGTCGCCCATCGCCCGCGAGCTCTACCTGGGGATCGTGCTCGACCGCGCCACCGCCAAGCTGGTCTTTATGGCCTCGCAGGCCGGCGGAATGGAAATCGAAGAAGTCGCCGCCAAAGATCCGGATGCCATTTTCAAGGCCTACATCGACCCCGCGGTCGGCTTTCAGCCTTACCAGGCCCGTAAGCTCGCCTTCGCTCTGGGCCTCAAACCCTCGATGATCAACGAGGCGATCAAGTTCATGACCGGCCTCTACAAAGTATTCCTCGAGACCGACGCTTCCCTGCTCGAGATCAACCCCTTCATCACCACCACCGACGATCGCCTGCTGGCGCTCGATTGCAAGATCAACTTCGACGACAACGCCATCTTCCGCCACAAGGAACTCAAAGAGCTGCGCGACACCGCGGAAGAAGATCCGTTGGAAGTGGAAGCGTCGAAGTATGCGCTGAATTACATCAAGCTCGACGGCAACATCGCCTGCATGGTCAACGGCGCCGGCCTGGCGATGGCGACCATGGACATCATTCAGTACGCCGGCGGCTCACCGGCAAATTTTCTCGACGTGGGCGGCGGCGCCAACCAGCAGCAGATCGAGCATGCCTTTGAAATCCTGCTTTCCGACCCCAATGTGCAGGGCGTCTTCATCAACATCTTCGGCGGCATCCTGCGCGTCGACACCCTGGCGCAAGGGGTGGTCGAGGCGGCCAAAAAGACCAACGTCAAGGTTCCCGTCATCCTTCGCCTCGAGGGCACCAACGTAGAAGAGGGACGAGCGATTCTCAAAAACTCGGGCCTCAACTTCATTGTTGGCGAAACCATGCAGGATGCGGCCGCAAAAGCCGTGTACGCAGCCAAAGAGTACGCAGCAAAGAAATAAGCAAGTCTCAACAGGAATCTGGAGCGATCTATGTCTGTGTTAGTGGACGAACATACCCGGCTCATCGTGCAAGGCATTACCGGCAGGGAAGGCACTTTTCACGCCAAGGGCTGCGCCGAGTATGGGACCAAAGTAGTGGGCGGAGTCACCCCGGGCAAAGGGGGCACCGTGCATGAGGGCTGGCCGGTTTTCGACACCGTGGCCCAGGCAGTCGAGAAGACCGGCTCCAACGCCACCGTCATTTTCGTGCCGCCGCCGTTCGCTGCCGACGCCATTCTCGAAGCCGAGGATGCGGGGCTGCCCCTGATCATCTGCATTACCGAGGGCATCCCCACCAACGACATGGTCAAGGTGTGGAGCGTAGTCAGCAAATCGAAATCGAGGCTCATCGGCCCCAACTGCCCCGGCGTCATCTCTCCCGGCAAAGCCAAGATCGGCATTATGCCCGGCCGCATCCACAAGCAAGGCAGCGTAGGCATCATCTCCCGCTCCGGCACGCTGACCTATGAAGCCGTGTATCAGCTCACCCAGCGGGGCATCGGCCAGTCCACGGCAATCGGCATTGGCGGCGACCCCATTATCGGCACGACCCACGTCGACGCGCTCAAACTGCTCAACGAAGACCCGGAGACGGAGTCGATCATCCTGATCGGCGAAATCGGCGGCACGGCCGAAGAAGCTGCCGCCGCCTACGTGAAGGCGCACGTCAAGAAGCCGGTCGTCGGTTTCATCGCCGGCCAAACCGCCCCTCCGGGGCGGCGCATGGGCCATGCCGGGGCCATCATCTCCGGCGGTCAGGGCACTGCGGCCGACAAGATGAAGGCGCTCACCGCCGCCGGTATCCACGTCGTGCAGTCCCCCGCCGCCATCGGCGAAACCCTCGCCAAAGTCATTGGGCGATAACCCACTCTCAGGAGTTTTCATGCAACGCACGTTCAGCATCATCAAGCCCGATGCCGTCCGCAGGAGCTACTCGGCTGCCATTCTTGCGGAAATCGAAAAGGCGGGCTTCAAAATCGTCGCCATCAAAAAGATGTTCCTCTCCAAGTCGCAGGCGCAGGGCTTTTACGCCGTGCACGCGCAACGCCCTTTCTTTGATTCCCTCACCACCTTCATGTCCTCCGGCTCCATCATCGCCATGGTGTTGGAGAAAGAGGATGCCATTGCCAGCCTGCGCACGCTGATGGGCGCCACCAATCCTGCCGACGCGGCCCCGGGCACGATCCGTAAGCAATTCGCAACTTCCATCGAAGAAAATGCGATGCATGGCTCGGACGGCGTAGACACCGCGGCTTTCGAAATCGGCTACTTTTTTGCCGGCTACGAACTGATCTAGCTAGCGCCTGTCGCACGGTAAGCCCTGGTGATCAATGTGGTTCCCACGTCTCGATTCCGAGGCGTGGCTCCACTGCCGCAGCCTGGGTGGTCTGTCTCTACCACCTCCGTGAGGTTCCCAGGTTCTGAATGTTCCTTGACATGAAGCTCTCGGCCAAGCAAACTTGCCGAGATAGGGCTTCCGTAGGTAAAGCCCGTGCTTCATACGAGGTCGGGCAATTGGGCGGATCACAGGCGAGCAAAATTACCTACACACTTGAGTCCTCGCTCGACAGTGTCAACCGCGTGGAACAAACGGCTGAAGAAATGGCCAGGAAGGCCGGCCTGGAAGAAGACGACATTTATCGCGTGGCCATGGCGGTCCGCGAGGCCGCAGTGAATGCCGTCCTCCATGGCAATGCCTACGACCCTGAGAAGAGCATTACGGCTTCCTTTGAATCGAGTCCCGAGTCGCTGGTCATTCGCATTGCCGACCAGGGAAAGGGCCTGAATCCGGAAACACTGCCTGATCCCCTGGCCCCTGAGAATCTGCTGCGGGGCTCGGGACGAGGCATCTTTCTCATCCGCTCGTTCATGGATGAGGTACACTTTCGTCAATTGCAGCCCGGCACTGAACTTACCCTCATCAAGCATTTAGGAACCGCTCGTTCGGCAATTTAAGGAGGATTTTTCGTGAGCATGAAAATCAAGGCCCGTCAGGTGGACGGGATCACCATCATGGACTGCAGCGGTCGCATCACCCTGGGAGAAGGCAGCGTGACGCTGCGCGACACCGTGCGCGATCTCCTCAGCAAGGGCTCCAAGAAGATCCTGCTCAATTTGGGTGACGTTACCTACATCGACAGCTCTGGAATCGGCGAGTTGGTCAGCGCGTTTACCACGGTAAAAAATCAGGGCGGCGACCTCAAGCTTCTCAACCTCACCAAAAAGGTTCACGACCTGCTGCAAATTACCAAGCTCTACACCGTTTTCGACGTCAAGGACGACGAAGCGAGCGCCGTAGCCTCTTTCGCTCGCGCCTAAGACCGTTTCCGATCGCTCCCCTCTGCATCCAGGGATCGCGGTGTCTCACCCTTCGTGCTGTTAGCGAAGGGTGAGGCGTTTGTGGTCTACCTGGCTCTTCCTAGAAGCTGACCTTGGGCACATTCTGAGCCCCAGGACTCGCTTGGAAGTAGTCGTTGTTGCGCTGGAACCCGCCCATCCCAGCCCAAATACTGTTGGGAAACTGCCCGATGAACGTGTTGTAGTCCTGGATGTTGTGGTTGTAGCGCATTCTCGCAACACTGATACGGTTCTCCGTCCCGGCCAGTTCATCGGAAAGGCGCTGAAAGTTCTGGTTCGACTTCAGGTCGGGATAATTCTCTGACAACGCCAGCAGCCGTCCCAACGCGCCGTCGAGCTGGCCGTTCGCCTGTATGGTGCTCTTAGGATCGCCGTGCGCGTTCAGTAGGCCGGCACGCGCATTCGCGATATCCCCAAAAACCGTCGTCTCCTGCTTGGCGTATCCCTTGACCGTTTCCACCAGGTTCGGGATCAGGTCCGCGCGGCGCTGCATTTGATTGCTCACTTCGCTCCAGGAGGAAGTAATCGCCTCCCGCTTGGTGACCATCTGGTTCCTTGCGCTCACATAACTGCCGAAAACCAACAATACCGCGAGAAAAATCACCACAAGTACTGCGATTCCTACCCAAAGACCACGTCTCATTGCAGCGTTCTCCTTATCCTGCTCTTAATTTTCTTCGAGCGGTTTCGCAGCAAAAACCACACCTCGCTGCTCTTACCAGACCACATAATTGCGAAAATGCTTTAGGGCCTACCAACTGCCGGAAGCGCCTCCGCCACCGGAACTTCCCCCGCCAAATCCACCAAATCCCCCGCCGTCGCCATCGCCGCCGCCACCGTAACCGCCGCCTCTTCCTCCGCCGCCCCCACCACCCAGAAACATACCAATTAGAAAGCCCAACAGGCCGGAACCACCGAAGCGCGCCAAAAGAAAGATCACCAACAGAAGAACAATGCCCAGCCCTACGACCTCGCCCAAAGTGAGTGGCCGAGGTTGGGGCGCAGTCGCATAGGTGCGACGTGCACCGGTGAGGGTCACCCCGGCGTCTGCTGCAATCACCCGTGCCACCTGTTGCACCGCCAGGGTGATAGCTCCGTCAAAATCGTTTTGTTGGAGATATGGGACCATCTGCCGGCCAATATCCCCCACCCTGCCATCCGGCAGGATCCCCTCGAGGCCGTAGCCCACCTCGAAACGGTACTTACGGTCGCCCGTCGCAAAAATGAGCAGTATGCCCCGGTCGGTTCCCTTCTTGCCCACTTTCCACTTGTCTTCGAGCGCCGTGGCAAAGTTCTCGATCGGCTCCCCGTCAAGCGACTTGACGACGACGACGGCGATTTGCGCATGCGCCTGGCGGTCCACCTGCAGGCACAGAGCATCGAGGGAGGCCGCGGTCTGGGGGGACAAAACGTTGGCAAAATCGCTTACGTAGTTGGTGGGCGCGGGTAGATCCTGCACGCGCTCCGCGGGCACAAAACTGACGCCGGCGAAAAACAGCAGAAAAACCGCGAGCAGACGAGAACACATGGCCTCATTGTACGCATGCCATTGTGCCCGCTCCCGGCCCATGGAATGCAGGCCGCGCGAGCGGGCACAGGGTTAGGCTTGGGTTAGGCCTGGTTCATCGTGAATCCGGTCCAATTATTATCGGAGGGATTCACAGGACCGCCCAGCCGCTATTCTCCGACTATGGTTACGTTCTGGTCCTTGGCGATTTGCTGGATCATCTGCAGATGCTGGGCAATGATCTGGCTTCCTTGCGAAGCCGCATCCTTCACCGTCTGATCCTGCCCGGAGGACGCTTCCGCCTGGAATTCGCTCAAATCCTGCTTATGGTCCTTCAACATATCTTTGATATAGGCCTGGTCATAAGCGGACCCTGACAGTGCCCCCAGCTTGGCTATGGTTGTCCTGTCCTTCTTCGAGATTTTCGTCGGAACCGACGCGCCAATCTGCTGTGCAATGGGCTTCATCTGGTCACCCAGCTTGGTATGGTCGTCGATCATGCGCTGCGCAAACTGCTTCACTTGCTCGTTGTTGCTTTTCTGTAGCGTCAATTGACCGAGCTGTACTTCAGCCATGCCGCCGGCCAGAGCCCTGCTCACGAACAACTTGTCTTGCGGGGATGCCTCGCCGGCCGACTGCGTGCCGTTCAGCTGCGGGTCCAGGCCGGGGGTTCGGCCCGCGGTTGGACTGCCAGGCCCGGCGCTGGATCCGCCGCTGGGGCCGCGAGGCGCCTGGGCAAAGCTCATGCTGCCGCAAAGCAGCATGGCGCCGGCCAACGCGACCATCGTCTTGCCGTTGATTCGGGGATAGTTCATCGGTTTACTCCTCAAGAACTGGGATGCGGCTACGCGCAACGGGGTCACCCCAACCACCGGCTGAGGCCGGGTATTTTGACTGGACGCAAGTCCTTCCCATTCCTTCAAAGAGATATCCTTAGAGTTACCTATGACCGAATCAACGATCGTCCAGCCGCCGGTGGCCCGCCGGCAAGAAACCCTGACCACCCTCCACGGATATCGCCTGGCGGACGACTACGCATGGCTGCGGGAAAAGACCAACCCTGAAGTGATTGCCTTTCTCGAGCAGGAAAATGCGTACACCCACGCAGTCATGAAACCGACCCAAGAGCTGCAGGCGAAGCTCTACGCCGAGATGATAAGCCACATCAAAGAGAGCGACGTCTCGGTGCCGTTTCGAGACAAGGAGTATTTCTACTACTCGCGCACGGAACAGGGCGCGCAGTATCCCATCTACTGCCGCAAGCATGGGTCGCTCGACGCCCCCGAGAGCGTTATGTTGGATATGAACCAGTTGGCCGTCGGCGAGGACTTTCTGGCCTTAGGCGCCCTGACCGTCTCCGATGATGGAAATCTGCTGGCCTATTCGACCGACACCACGGGTTTTCGGCAGTACACCCTGCATATTAAGGATCTGCGCACCGGCGAAATCCTGGCTGACCAGGCGGAACGGGTAGGCTCCGTCGTCTGGGCGGCGGATCACCGCACACTTTTCTACAGCGTCGAGGATGAAGCTACCAAGCGCCAGTACCAGCTCTTTCGCCACCTGCTGGGCACGCCGCAGGTCGCGGATATGCTGGTTTTCGAGGAAGCGGACGAACGCTTCAATGTGGGCGCCGGCCGCACCCGCGACGGCAAATACATTGTTCTTGAAAGCGCCAGCCATACTACCAGCGAAGAGCAGTTTATCCCCGCCGATGCGCCGGAAGCTCGCTGGACGATGATTGAGCCGCGCCGCGACAACATCGAATACTACGCCGACCATCGCCAGGGACGCTGGTACCTGCGCGTGAACGACACGGCCAGGACCTTCCGCCTGGTCACCGCGCCGGCCGCCACCCCGGGCCGCGCCCATTGGCGCGAGCTGATCGCTCATCGCGACGATGTGATGCTCGAAGACGTCGAGCTGTTTCAGTCCTTTGCCGTGGCCGTCGAGCGCGCCAACGGCCTGCCTCACATGCGCGTGATGTTCTTCGACGATCAGGGTGCATTTGCCGGGCCGTCACCCCAGATCGCTTTCCCTGAGCCCACCTACAGCGCGCATCCGCATGTGAACCGTGAATTTGTCACCGATACGTTTCGCTACGGCTATCAATCCCTGGTTTCGCCCACGTCGGTCTATGAATACGACGTGCGGACGGAGCAATCGACGTTGCTGAAAGAGCTGGAAGTGCCGGGTGGTTTTGATCGCTCCCACTACCGCTCCGAGCGGGTATTTGCTACCGCTCCGGACGGCACGGGGATTCCCGTCTCCATCGTCTACCGCATCGATAAAAAGGGCGCGGGCACAAACCCTCTTTACCTTTATGGCTACGGCTCGTACGGGTATGCGCTTCCTGTAGGCTTCAACTCCAACCGCCTCAGCTTGCTCGACCGGGGTTTTGTGCTTGCCTACGCTCACATTCGCGGTGGCGGCGATATGGGCAAGCCCTGGCACGATGCCGGGCGCCTGATGCAAAAGATGAACACCTTCACCGACTTTATTGCGGTAACCGAGTACCTGACTGCGAATGGATATGGCGACCCTCGCCGGGTGGCCATGGAAGGCGGGAGCGCCGGCGGCCTGTTGACGGGCGCGGTCGCCAACATGCGCCCTGACCTCTACCGCGCCGTCCTGTCCCATGTGCCTTTCGTCGACGTGATGAACACCATGCTGGACGCCACGCTTCCTTTGACCATCGCCGAGTACGAGGAGTGGGGAGACCCCAACCAGCCCGAGGCCTTCGCCTACATGCTGCAATATTCGCCCTACGACAACCTCAAGCCCGGCAGATATCCGGCAATGCTGGTAAAAACCTCACTGAACGACAGCCAGGTGATGTATTGGGAACCAGCCAAATATGTCGCCAGGCTGCGAACCTTGAAGTCCGATGACAACCTGCTGCTGCTCGAAACCAACATGAGCGCGGGACACGGCGGCGCCTCCGGCCGCTACGACTACCTGAAAGAGATTGCCCTCGACTACGCCTTCCTCCTGCAAGAGCTGGGTCAGGTCTAAGGGAGCGGCCCTTTCGGTGCGCGAAGCTCCATAAGAAAGGGCCCGCGGCATAGCCGCGGGCCCTTCGGTTTAAGTAGCGCTATCGGCGTTCGTGTTCCCCGCCACTCTTGTGGGGTTCGTTATGCGGTTGGCCGCCACCGCCGCCCTGATGCGGCTGCTCGGAGGATTTCGGTTGATTGTTGGCCGGCGCCTTGTACGCATTGGCCGGCTCCTTGTACGCACTAGCCGGCGCCTTGTAGGCGTTGGCATTGTTGTTGTACGCAGCAGGCCTGGAGACGTTGGCATTCGCGCCATAGGCCGGCCGGTTGGCGTTGTTGTTCGCCGTCGCATGATTGGCAAAGTTAGCGCTCGTCATCGGCCGGCTTACCGCCCCGTTGGCAGGCCTTCCGCCATTCACCGAGGCAAAGTTGGCCCGATTGCTGCCGGCGAAATGCTCGTGCTGCGCCTGTTCGGAAGTTGGTTGCACATGCCCTTCGCGCATGGCTGCCGCCTCCTGGCCGTTCGGCCGGGCGTTGACGCCGCCGGGGCCATTGAAACTGGTCCGGTTGATCACCGTCGTATTGTGAATCACCGTATTGTCGACGTAAGTGTTGTGAATGACGGTGGTGTTCACGTGCAGCACCGCGGTGTTGTAGGCGAAGTGCCCACCCTCCCAACGGCCGCCAAAAAAGCCCACGCCGCCGTACCCATAGCCGTAATTCACGCCGCCATAGAAGCCGACGTGAGGACCCCAGTAGCCGGCGTGCCAGGCATAGAAACCGCCGCCAAAGCCCCAGTAGCCAGGTGTCCACAGAAGGCCAGGCTGCGGCGCCAATACCCACGTGCCCGGCACCCAGTAGTAGCCTTCATCCCCGTAGGCCCAATAACCAGGAGTCCACAAGTACCCGTCCCCGGGGGCAACCGGCTGGGCATATACCGGCAAGACCGGTGGAGCAATCGTGACCGAAAGAAAGACACCGGCGAAGGACGAAGCCGGCACGATAGATACCAGGAGTGCGAGGAACAGAGTACGGAGAGTTCGGATGGGACGCATTGCATTCCTCCTTGCGCCCGGCCAGCCGGCGCTCGCAACAGCAAAGCGCTCAATCTAGCCTGGGAAGCCCAGCCGGCTACGAACCAGCTCGATTGATATGAACGCGGTGCCCGGCATTATGTTGCTGCCAGGTCACCGGAAGGTAACTTGCTGAGGGTACCGGCGACGTAGGGAGATGGGCCATACAACGTTCGCAGCAAAGGTCGCCCTTTAGGTCGGCGGCGAGCAGGGGCACGCCGAATCCGGCGGAAGGAGTCTCTCGCCACGGCTCATGGAAACGCCATGCCGCGACTGGCACAAATCATTTGGGCCTTAAGAGAGTGTGGGTGAACTCCAAAAACCGCGCCGACCGCGCACAAAAAGAGAAGCGCCCGCAAGCGTTCGCTCACGGGCGCACCGAAGAGCAGCCCTCCCCCAGAACTGATCCTCGAACAGAACAATAGCGGTCCCCTACGGGGTTGGCTACATCACAGTGGTGATACACAACGGTGACCGCTCGCGTGGTTACTCAGCCCCGAAACCAGGGCTGAAGGGGGGCTGAAGGAGTCGTCTCCCTGCCCAGACCACCATTTGTGTGATACATCCTTGTGGTGCCCGCGGGCGCCCCCCAACTACGCATGAATCTGCTCCGCTCCCTCTACTCGCTGACGATTTTCCTGAGCGCCTTCTTACTCTTTGCGGCCGAGCCCATGGCAGCCAAGCAACTCCTGCCCACCCTGGGCGGATCTTCCGCGGTGTGGACCACGTGCCTGGTCTTCTTTTCCGTGGTGCTCCTGCTTGGCTACCTTTACGCCCACTGGATCTCATCCATATTTACCCCCGCCCAACAGGCCGTGGCCCACGTGCTGCTGCTGACGGTGGCGCTGCTCGCTCTCGGCATTCCCGTCAGACCAAATCCTGCCGCGGTTTCCTATCATCCGGCGCTCACCGTCTTTCGCGTGCTGGCGACGGTAATCGGCTTGCCCTACCTGACGCTCGCCGCCACCACACCCCTGCTAACGGCTTGGTATGCCGGCAGCTTCGAGGGCCGTTCTCCCTATCGGCTGTTTGCCCTCTCCAACTTTGCTTCCCTGCTAGCCCTTGTCAGCTATCCCCTGCTCATCGAGCCACGCCTCAGCATGAGCCGGCAAACCGTATGGTGGAGCGCCGGCTTTGTAGTTTTTGCCGTCACCTGCGGGGCAATCACCTGGCAGGGCCGCAGACGCGCACCTCTCCCGGCCGCCGTCGAATCCGTCGCCAACCCCTCGCAGCACATCGTCACACCGCTATGGACGCCGGCCTTCTGGTTTGTGCTCGCCATGGGCGGCGGCATGGTGTTGACCGCGGTCACCAGCCACATGAGCGCGAACATAGCGGCTATCCCACTGCTGTGGTTGCCTCCTCTAGCGCTGTATTTGCTGTCGTTCATCCTGGCTTTCCAGGGGGCGTGGCGGCCGGTGCGGCCATCCATGCTGCGCTTTGTCCTGCTCGCGGTGGCGTCCATGGCTTATATGCTCCGCGATATCCGGGCCCAGTTCCCCATCATGGTGAGCGTGCCCCTCTTCCTCATCGGGCTGTTTGTGGTCTGCTTTTTTCTCCACGGCGAACTGTATGCGCGCCGTCCAGGCAGCGCGGGCCTGACCCGGTTTTATCTCGTCGCCGCCGCCGGCGGCGCTGCCGGAACCCTGCTGGCGGGAATCATCGCCCCGCTCGTCTTCCGGGCAAACTATGATCTTGCGTGCACCCTGGTGGTGGTGGCCCTGATCGCCTTGGCGGCCACCTGGCACGATGGTTGGGGGCTGCGCATTTTATGGGTGGCGGGAGCCACTGCCGCCATCGTGGTCTTGAGCACCCAGGTGCGGCAATATGACCAGGACGCGGTCGCTCTCATGCGTAACTTCTACGGAACACTGCGGGTCAGGGAAACCCACATGCCGGCGCAGTCCGACACCGACCGCCAACTGCTCAATGGAACCATAGAGCACGGCGCAGAGTGGTTTGCGCCCCAATATCGCGGGCAGCCGCTGACCTACTACGCCCCTGATTCGGGGCTCGGTTTGGCGATGCGGCTCTGTTGCGGAACCTCTCCCAAACGCGTCGGGGTCATTGGGCTGGGCACGGGAACCATCGCCGCCTATGGCAATGCCGGAGACTACATCCGCTTTTATGAGATCAATCCGCTGATGGAACGGGTGGCAAAACACTGGTTTACCTTCCTGCACGACACCGCCGCGCAGACCGACGTGGTGCTGGGCGACGCCCGTTTATCCCTCGCCGTTGAGCCTCCACAACACTTCAACGTGATCGCCGTCGACGCGTTCTCCGGCGATGCCATCCCCGTGCATTTGTTGACCCGCGAGGCGCTCGCGCTGTACCGCCGGCACCTGGAGCCCGGCGGAATCATCGCCTTCCACGTGTCGAACCAATACATCGATCTGGAACCGGTGGTGGTGGAGATCGCCAAAAATGCCGGACTCCACGCCGTGTCGGTCCACTCCCATGGGGACGAACAAAATGGCTACTATTTCGCGGACTGGATTTTAGTCAGTGCGAACGAGACGTTCTTGCAGCAACCGGAGGTCTTCAATAACTCCTCGCCGATCTTTTTGAGAGCCGGAGTACGACTCTGGACCGACAACTACAGCAGCGTCTTTCCTTTGCTGAAGTGGCACGGGAAATAATCTGCCCCCGAAGACCTCTATTCCCCAAAATTAATCCGCAAACCAAAGCGCGCAACCCGAGGAGAAGCCAGCGTGAGTGTCGGCGTCTTCCCTGCCTCAATCGAGCGATCGAAAAGGTTGTCGCCCGCCGCGAACGCCGTCAGGTGATGACCGAAGTCGTGCGACGCATACGCCCCGAACCGGAAATAACTATGCAGCAGGAACTGGTTGGCATCGTCATCGAACTGCTTCCCGCTGATCCGTCCCTGCAGGCTGAGCAATCCCAGGCGGCGCTGCGAAAAATGCAGCTGTGCGGTTGCCGTATTCCGAGCCACCTGGGGAATCCAGTTGCCCACAAGCTTCGGCTGCTGGGCATAGCTGGTTACCGTCGCATCCGCGTATTGATACCCGCCTTCGAACCCCACCCAACGCGTGGGCCTCGAAGCGAAATCGAGCGACACACCCCGGCTCTCGATCTGGCCCAGATTTTCCCGCCTTAACAGGCTGCTGGTCGGCGTCGTACTCAACGTAAGCGCGGTAATCGGCCGGTTGATCTGGGTCCAGAAATAACTGACCCGCACCGTGGAGCCAACCGACGGCAGGTCGGCGTGGATACCCGCCTCCCAACCTGTCGCCCGCTCCGAACGCAGCGTTGCATTCGGTTGCGTGGTCTGCGAGCCCACTTGGCCGGTGCGATAAAGCTCATTCTCGGTCGGCCCACGGTAGGCGCGAAATGCCGAAGCATTCACCGCCAAAGCTGTGGTCAGCCGCCGCGTAATGCCGATCCGCGGATCGAAAACTGTCTGGTTCAACTCCGGTAATTGTGCGGGCGCGGTCGCAGTCTTAAATTGGTTGGCCGCGAAATTGGAGAAGTGATCCACTCTGCCCGACAGGCTCACGGTCCACGCGGCCGGAGTGAACAGCGCCTCGCCATACACACCGCTCTGGCGCTGCCGGGCGGTCGTGTTGAGGTACCCACGCGACGCGGGAAACATCGTCTCATAATCGGCGGCGCGCACATCATGAATGTCCGCACCGGCCAGCAAAAGCAGGTGGGTACCGACCGGCTGATGCCAATGGCCCGCGGCTCCCAATTCATCGGCAGGATTCTTGCCAATGCGGGTCAACGTCTCCGACCGGCGCGAGGCAGCGATGGTAGAAAACGTCTGCGAGTAATGCTCGTCGTCGCCGAAGAGGCGCACGGCCAGGTTGCCCCAGTCCGCGCCCCCGGCGTACCGCCAGAGTCGGGTGCTGTTGATCTGGATGGGGGTGCCATTGTGGCGGTCCTCATTCAGCACGCTGCCGCGTAGAAAAATCCGCCCCGCATGGCTGAGCCCGTGGTCGAACTCCGTCAGGCCATTTTGCGCATGTACGTTGTACGGCTGGTCGATCGGACCGCGGACGCTGGGAGCAATCAGAACGTAGCCATCGGTCGCAACGAGCTGCGAGCTCACCAGGCCCGACCACTTGCCCAGCTTCAGAACTCCCAGGAGAGAGTCGTCCGTCGTCTCCTCGGAACCATAGCTGGTGGAGAGCTCGAAGCGGTTCGCGTTGGGCTTGACCGGGACGAGGCTGATGACTCCCCCGATAGCACTCGAACCGTACAGATCCGAGGCGCCGCCGCGCACCAGTTCCGCGGAATGAATCACCGGTGCCGGCAACTCCTCCCAGTGGATCCAGCCGCCAAAGGGATCGTCGATCGGGATTTCGTCGAAAACCACCAGTGACCGGCTGGCAGCCGTCGATCCGAGACCGCGCAGCGAGACTCCTTCGGTCGTGGGGTTCGCCGTTAGTGAACTGGTACGGCGGAAAAGCTCAAAGCCGGGTACCTGACGCAGCTTGTCATCGAGCGAAATTCCCGCCGCTTGCCGCAAGTGCTGCGTAGTAAGAATCCGGGTGCTCGCGGGGCTGTCTCCTGAAGCTATGGGCGACCGATACGCGGTGACCACGACGCTCTCCAGGGGATGCTCCAGCAGTACGTGAAAAGGAGGCGGGCCCTCCAGCGTGACCGACGTGGCCTCGAAATGAGACGCGACGACCTGCACCCGGCGTGTCCCTGTGGGCACGGTAAAGCTACCGTCAGCAGCCGTAGTGCTGAGAATCTGCCCCGCGTCGCCGAGAATCCGCACGCCGGCCATTGGAAGATTGCGTGCATCGACAACGGTCCCGGAGAGGGTACCGGGGGAGGCAGGCTGCTGCGCCGGACTCGACCGTACATGGACCAGCAGAAGCAGAGCCGTTAGACACAAAGCGTGGTGGCGGACAAAATGGGAAGACAGATGCAAATGCCTCAGCACCCACAATAAATCATAAAATCATACGATAGGGCGTTTCCTCGGAGCGGGCTGGTACTGCGCAGGCATAGCTCTTTGGCCTCCGGTGCCAAGGCCACAAAATTGCCCCCCCACCTTTGCAAAGGTAGGGGGCTGGGACCAACCCTTCAGGCTCTGGCTGCGGCGGCGCCGGCCTCGGCGACCGCGTGGTCGTCCTTGCCGGAGCTTCCACTGACGCCGATCGCACCCACCACTTGACCACCTCGCTTGATGGGAATGCCGCCGGCAAAAATCATGATCTGGCCATTGTTCGAAGCATGGATTCCGAAGAACTGCTGGCCTGACTGCGAGTTCTCTCCCAGCGACTTGGTATCCAGATCGAAGGCGCGCGCGGTAAATGCCTTCTTCTGGGCGATGTCGATGCTCCCAATCCAGGCTCCGTCCATGCGCTCGAAGGCCACCAGGTTGGCGCCCTCATCCACCACCGCAATGTTCATCAATACATGAATCTCGTTTGCCTTTTTGATTGCCGCCGCGATGATCTGGCGCGCTTCTTCCAATGTGATCCCCAGTGCTTTTGCCATTCAAAGTTCCTTCCTGAAATGTGTTTGCTGAGAGGGTGTGGTCTGGTCTTACTTCATCTCTTCAAAGAGCTTTTCCCCTTCTCCCGGGGCGAGAAAGCGGTTGGCCTCGAGCCCGTGCTGGCGGGTGTACAGGTCGTGGTAACGCCCTTCAAGAGCGTACAGGCTGGTGTGGGTCCCATGTTCCACGATCAGTCCCCCTTCCACGACCAGAATCTGGTCGGCCCTGCGGATGGTCGAGAGACGGTGCGCAATCACGAAGGTAGTGCGCCCCTGCATCAGGTAGCTGAGGCCATTCTGAATCATCGCCTCCGATTCGGAGTCGAGCGAAGAGGTTGCTTCGTCGAGAATCAGAATCCGCGGGTCGGCGAGAATCGCGCGCGCGATCGAAAGCCGCTGCCGCTGGCCGCCCGACAGCTTTACGCCCCGCTCGCCGACAATCGTGTCATAGCTGTCAGGAAAGCGCTCGGCGAACTCGTCGACACGGGCAATCGCACAGGCAGAGAGAAACTGTTCTTCGGTCGCACCAGGGCGAGAGAATACGACGTTCTCCCGAATGGTGCCGTCGAAGAGGAACGATTCCTGCAAGACCACTCCGAGTTGGCTGCGATAGCTATTGAGGCGCACGGTGGACAGATCGACGCCATCCACCAGGACCTGGCCGGAAGTGGGGCTGTGAAAAGCGCAGATCAGGCTGATGATGGTGGATTTGCCGGATCCCGAAGAGCCCACCAGCGCGGTCACCGTGCCGGGACGCGCATGGAAGGACACACCATGCAGGACCGGCTTGTCAGCCTCATAGGCGAAGCGGACGTCTTCAAACCGTACATCGCCGTTGATCGAGCCCAGCTTGACGACCCGGCCCGGCTCTGCGTCTTCTTCCGTTTCGGCGAGAATCTCGCTGGTCCTGTCCAGGCCGGCAATCGCCTCAGTCAACTGCGTACCCACATTCACCACCTGAAACACCGGGGCTACCATAAAGGCCAAAAACATGGTGTAGGTAAAGTAGTCGCCCAGGGTGATTTTGTGGGCCATTTCCTGGTTCGCCCCCAACCACATCACGATGGCGCCGACGAGACCCAGGATTGCGGTTGCGGCCAGGGAAAGCAAAGAGGTGGCGGTCAGGGATTGGACGATGTTTTGATACAGCCGCTCCACGCCCGTGGCAAACACGCCCGCTTCGCGATCCTCCGCGTGGTAGCCCTTCACCACACGTACCCCACCCAGCGACTCAGTCAACCGGCCCGTAACCTCGGCATTGATGCGGCCCCGCTCCCGGAAGATCGGACGAATCACGGCGAACGCCTTGCGCAGGATGAACACAAAGGTCAGCACGAACGCAAAGGAGATAAGGGTGATTTCTGCGCTGATGCGCATCAGGATGACGAAGGCCAGAACCGCCGTCAGCAGGCCGCCGACAAAGTCGACCAGGCCGGTGCCGATCAGGTTGCGCACCCCTTCCACATCGGTCATGATGCGCGACACCAGCACACCTGTTCGGGTCGAGTCGTAGAAGCTGACAGAGAGCCGCCCGATATGCTGCTGGACTTGCATGCGCAGGTCGGCAATGAGCCGCTGGGCGGCTTTCGAGAGTAGCTGGGTCAAGGAGAACGAGGTAATCGCCTGGATAGCGGTCGCCAGCAGCACCGCGCCCACGATCCAGGGTAGTTTTTCGGCTTGATGCTTGACCAGTACACCGTCGACCAGAAACTTGGTCGACGCGGGCAGAACCAGACCCGAAACGCGGTTGATCACCATCAACACGAAACCCAGCGCCAGCAACCATCGGCGCGGCTTGATGAGCGCCCAGATCTCCGGCACCACCTTGCGGAGCGGCGGCCTTTTCTTCTTTGGCTCGGTCTCGCCGCCGGGGCGTACTGCTCGGCTCGTTCTCTCGGCACGGAGAGTCATCCCTGCTCCAGCGCTGGATCGAAGGCTCACTGTAGAGGTTCCCCGGCCAGTTCTCCGCTAGCGCATTGAGCGGAAAACTTCAGAAAATGGTGCTTACCCAGCTCTTCTGTAATGAAAAGCGGCACTAGATCACCCTCCAGGGGAGCCCGGACCAGCAAGAATGCTCGATAGCAGTTCCGGAATTGGTGTAGACCGAAACTGCTTTAAACCCTCGTACGGCGAGCGGAGATGAATGAACGCACACAAAGTAGTACATAGATGAGCATGAGGAGGGACATCGCTGCTTTTTCTTCAATGGCGGCTGGGTAGGGAAAGAGCTTACCCTTGAACAGTTGAAACGCGGAGAAAATCGCCGGAGCGGTCGCCAGGAAGCCAAGCAGGCCGACCGTTACCGCTATGTGCATGAAAAGCATCCGCTTGCGCGTCTGCGGCGTTTCGGCCAGGCTGCCGAAAGTGACCAGCAAAATACCGAAAGCGACGGGGATGAGCGAGGTAGGAAATTTGTGGCCGGTGAGAAGGAAGCTCGCCCCGCCCAGCAGAATGAGAAGGATACCGAAAAGGACCGTCAGTTTTGCCATGAAGAACAGATACCTCTACGGGCCAGAAAACGGCCTTTATTTGTTAGCCGGCCCGAAGCGTGAAGTTCAAATTTCATAGCAACGCCAAAGCTCGTCAAGATCGAGGGTGAAAGCATCCACCGGACCACTCCCCAGAACGGCCTTCCCGGATACAACGGCGGCTTCGCGGCCAGGTCCGTAGACGTAGACCTTTTTCTGATAGGGATCGATCAGCCACCCCAGCGTTGCACCGTTCTCGATCCAACGCTCCATTTTTTCCTGGGCCTTGGGTAGACTGTCCGATATGGAAGGCAACTCGACGACGAAATCAGGGCAGAGGCGCGGAAAACCGGTGAGATCATCCTTGGTCAGCCCCTCTAATTTCTTGGGCAAAACGTAAGCTGCATCCGGACTAAGCACTGAACCGTCGGGAAGGAAGAATGCGGCGCTGGAATCGAACGTTCTCCCCCGCCGGTGGGGTTTCCACCAGGAGCGAAGCTGCGCGGCAATCTCAGCATTGCCGTCGCCGGTGAATCCTCCCGCGGGTGGGTTCATCAGGATCTCTCCCGCTCGTGTGCGCTCGATACGGAGCACGTCATTCGCGGCACAGAATGCTTCGAACTCGCAATCGGTCAGAGGAGGGTCCATGACCAGGCTCCGGGGCATTTCGAGTTCGACCGAGAGAAGCGTAGTAATCACCCCTTCGATTTTACCTCGGTGGGTCAGATGCCAGGCCGATATTCCCCTACACCGTAACCTTACCCTCAACCGTCAGGATCTTGTCCAGGACTTCCTGGACGATCTTTGGCGGGGGGCCTTCCGCATTGACATGCGTGAGATCGGGGGTAATTTCGAGGGTGTCGAGTTGACTCTGCAGGAGTTCCGGGCTCATGTAGTGGTTTTTTCGTACCCGAAGACGCGCTTCGAGCACGGGGCGTGAGACATCGAGCAGCATAAACCGGATATTCAGCGGCGGGATCTGCGGGGTCAGTACGTCCCGGTAACTTTGCTTCAGCGCAGAGCAGCCCAGAATCCCGCTGATTCCCGCTTCATACCATCCCAGCAGCAATTGATGCAGTGTGGCCAGCCACGGTTTGCGATCCTCATCCGTCAGCGGGATGCCGGCATGCATCTTTGCTTTGTTGGCTTCAGAGTGAAAATCATCGGCGTCGGCAAACCGCCAGCCCGTCTCGGCGGCCAGCATTTTGCCAATAGTGGTCTTGCCCGACCCGGTTACCCCCATCAGCACGAGAATCATAGCTTCCTTTTATAGCAGTTTCGCAATGAACGCCGTCCGAAGCAATTGGCCTCTTCGTGGTTTTCTCTCAGAGAAAACCACACCTCGCTGCTCTTTATCGGGCCACAGTCATTCGGAACTGCTCTCATACCGCGGGGGAGCCAGTGCAATGGCGCCGGCCATTTAACAGCCAATTAACGGGAGCCGCCCGCAGCGCTACTCGCCTGTGCGGCGGCCTGCTTCACATCGTCAACCACAGCAGAGGGGGCCCAGTCGTTGTTCGGATACCAGCGAAAAACCTTGCCGTCCGGCGCGATCACAGCGGTCGAAAGCGAGTGAGTAAGCGTGTGATTGCTGCCGGAACTCACCCCCACATCGAAGAACTCGTCCACTGCATCCAATTCCGCGGCAGGTGGCACGGCGAAATCCCAGTGTGAAAACGCCTGCTCCCCATGGTCTCCGGTGTAGAGGTTCCCGTAGTTGCGTAGGACCTTGGGTGTATCGTACGCAGGGTCGAAGCTGATGCTGAGCAGATGGGTCTGGCGGTAAAGCCGGGGATCCGCCGCCAATTGCTTTTGGATGGCGGCGAAGTTACGGCTCATACGGATGCAGTAGTCCGGCAAGGGGCAGCGGGTGTAAATGAACGTGACCAGCAACACCTTGCCGCGAAACTGGTCGATCGCAATGCTTTTGCCACTTTGATTGAGAAACTTGAAATTGGGAACCGCCTGCCCGGATTTGGGGACGTTATAAACCTTGGCCGGTACGTAGTCGGGCTTCGCCTGAGCGATGACATCGATCTGGTCAAGCGAACTCTCGGAGCTGGAAACCCGCAGCCTGGCCGTGACCTGATCTCCGGGATGCAGTTCCGTTGCAATGCCGGGCTGGGCGAGCTTGTACGACATGGTCATGGCGCCCATAAAACCGGGAATCGCCTGCGTATCGATAGAAACTTCCCCCTTCACCGCATCCGAAGCCACCACAATTCCCTTGAGCTGATACGTGGCGGCATCGCCGCCCTTTGCCTTAGGCTGCTCCTCATTCGCAGGCCCCCTGCTCTGGCAACCAGCCAGAGCCAATGCGCAAAGAAAAAAGATCAGGCAGCGCCCAACAAGAGCTTGTCCCTTTCGCCAATTCAATTCCCGCATGGTTCCTCTGCTATTCATCCTAGAACCTGTATCGCTCTGCAGGCCATAAACCGGCGTCCCGGCGATGCACCGGCCGTTGCGGTATAAAACAGAGATGCAACTCCCCCCGGTGATCGCGGCAGCAATCCTGGCCGGCGATACGGTGATCACCTCCAGCGCGCGCGCAGCCCGCGCCCTGCGCATGCTCCATGGCGAAGCGCAGCGCAGGCAAGGCCTGGAAGCCTGGCAATCGGCCGACATTCTCGATTGGGATAGCTGGCTCAACCGCCTGTGGCAGAAGCAGCTTCGCTCCGGCAACGAGCCCCGTCTCTTGCTGACCACGTTACAGGAACAACAAGTCTGGGTTCGGGTGGTGAAACCCGGCATCGAGGGACGCCGCCTGATCTCCGTGCTGGGCGTCGCGGACCTCGCGCAACAGGCCTATTCCCTACTCTGCGGGTACGGCGCACTCGACTTTCTACGCGGCGCAAGACCGGGCGGCCCGGATGTCGAAAACTTTCGCGACTGGGCTCGCGACTTTACCCGCATCTGCGAACGGGAAGCCTGGATGAGCCGAAGCATGCTACCGCTCGCGTTACAGGCTGCCGTCGCAGACCTCGCCCAGGTGACCGCGCGCCTGGTCCTGGTCGGCTTCGATCGCACCACCCCGGCGCAACAACATTTACTAGAGGCTTTCCGGCAGAACGGCTATTCCGTGGAAATGGCGGAGGGGATTTCCGCCGTCGAGACCTCAGTGCTCGTAAAGGCTGTCGACAAGCGGGAAGAGATCAGCGCCTGTGGCGAATGGGTACGGCACGAACTCACCGCCGCCGCCGCCCGGAGCCTAGCTCCTCGTATTGCGGTCGTGGTGCCTGACATCGCCGCCATCCGTCCGGAGATCGAGAGAATCTTTCGCCAGATCCTCGCACCAGACACGGTGTCGATTGCCGCCGGCGAAGCGCCGCTCCCCTTCGAATTTTCTCTTGGCGTGCCCTTGGCCGATGTACCGATGGTCCGGGCCGCGTTGTTGCTGCTGCGCTGGATGAGCGAGGCCCTTCGCCAGGATCAGGCAAGTTGGCTCATGCTCTCCGGCTTTGTTTGCGAGCACGAAGACGAGCAACTGCCGATCGCGGAATTGGATGCCCGGTTGCGCCGCCAGGCGATGCGGCAACCGGAGCAGGAACTTGAAACCTTTCTCCATTTCCTGAGTCAGGGTTGGCGAGAAGCCAAACCGTTGGACAAGCTTCGCCGCCGCTTGCAGACCGCTCGAAACCTCGTTCCACAGAACGGCTTGCTGACCTTTGCCGAGTGGGTTTCCCAGGTCGAGCGCATTCTCGACGCCGTCCGCTGGCCCGGAGCGCATCCACTGCGAAGTGAAGATTTTCAGGTCATGGCGCGCTGGTCGTATTTACTCGACGGCGTCAGCGCGCTTGCCTTCGACGGCCGCAAAGTCGACTACCATGAGTTTCTTGAAGTGCTGCAGCGGCAGGCCGCGCAAACGATCTTTGCGCCCGAGTCGCACGATGCTGCCGTGCAGATCATGGGGCCGCTGGAAGCGGCGGGGCTCACCTTCGACGCGTTGTGGTTTCTCGGCGCCGACGACAGTCATTGGCCCGCCGTCGCACGGCCTCATCCTTTTCTTACCAGTTCCTTGCAGCGCGACCATGGCATGCCGCATGCCGATAGCGCTACGGACTGGAACCTGGCACAGCAGGTCACAGCGCGCCTCGAAAGCAGCGCAGCCAAATGTGTTTTCAGTTATCCCTCGCAAAATACCGAGGGCGTGTGCCGGCCTTCAACCCTGGTAAGCTCCCTCGTTGCCATCGAAGCGAAAGGGCTGCGCCTCTCCCTGGGCGGTGCCGCGAATCCTGACCCTGCGCGGGACTGTACGCCGCTGCAAATCGAGGAAGAGCCTGCGAATGTCCATCCCTGGCCCGCGGAGCAGGATGCGGGCGGTGCGGAGATCCTCAGGCGGCAGGCAGCCTGCCCCTTTCAATCCTTTGCCACCAAACGATTGGCCGCCAGGCCCATGGACGAAACCGACTGGGGCCTGGAAGCTCGCGAACGGGGCACCGTCGTACACACGATATTGGAGCAATTGTGGCGCGCATTGAAGAGCCGCGATGGGCTCATCGAGGCACGAAGAGAGGGGCGCTTGGCCGCCATCATCGAAAGTCATGTCCAGGCGGCGCTCCAGAAGTATGGCGCGCACGATCGCAAGCCTGGCTGGACCGATGCCTACCTCGGCGCGGAACAGGAGCGCATTGTTTCGCTCATGCAAGAGTGGATGGACTATGAAGCAAAGCGAGCGCCCTTTACCTTCGAAGCAGGCGAGGAGAAGTTCTCCGCCGCCGTAGGCGACCTCAAGCTGCAAGTACGTGTGGATCGCATCGACGCCGTCGACGGCGGACGCGTCATCATCGACTACAAGACAGGCAAAGTAAAGGCGAACGCCTGGGAGGGTCCGCGGTTGGACGAGCCGCAACTCCCTATCTACGCCGGTTACGGCCACGTCGACGATCTGCAAGGGGTTCTGCTCGGCCGGGTCTTTGAAGGGGAGGTCAAATTCCTCGGCTGTGTCGAAAACGCCGACGCCATCGGGCCGGGAGAAAAAAAGTTGGCCAAGCCGCCGTATAGCGCGGAGATGCTCGACCGCTGGCAGCGCGATTTGCTGGCCCTGGGGTCGCAGTTCCTGGCCGGCGAAGCGCAGGTGGACCCCAAACGCTATCCCAAGACATGCGAGTTTTGCGACTTGCCTGGCCTGTGCCGCATCGCCGAAAGCGACCGCGCCGCAGACGAGGAAGAGGAGAACGATGGCGAGTCGAGTGATTGAACAGGCGGTGACGGTCGATCGGGATGCGCGCGCGCGGACGCGTGAGACCGGCCGCTCCTTCATCGTGCAGGCTCCGGCGGGTTCGGGCAAAACGGAGCTGTTGGTGCGCCGTCTGCTGAAGTTGCTGGCGGAGGTAGACGAGCCGGAACAGATTCTTGCCATCACCTTCACCCTCGCCGCCACCGCAGAGATGCGGGCCCGCGTTTTGCTGGCTTTGCGCGAAGCCTGGGACACTGCAAAGGCAGAAGACGATCCGGAGTTGATTGCGCTGGCCCGGGCCGCTCTTAAGCACGACGAAGCGCGCGGCTGGAATGTTTTGCAACAGCCACAGCGCCTTAATATCCAAACCATCGATGCGGTTTGCCTGGCGATCGCTCACCAGACTCCCCTGCTTTCGCGGCTCGGAGGCTCCCTTTCTCCAACCGACAAACCGCAGCCGCTGTATACCCTGGCGGCACGGCGCACCCTGGCGCGGCTGGGCGGCGACCCCGAGATCTCCGCTGCGCTGCGGGCCCTCTTGCAGCTGCGCTCGACCCGTCTGCTGGATTGCCAGAATCTCATCGCCGACATGCTGGACAAACGGGACCAGTGGGGCCGCGTACTTCCTCTGAGCCGGACAGAGGTCGATTGGCCAGCCATACGGGCCGCCCTCGAAGCGCCGCTGCTCCGCGAACACCACCGCGTCTTTGCGACCGCTCACCACCTGTTCGAAAGCCATCCTGCGCAGACGCAGGATCTGCTGGAGCTTCTCCACTATGCCGGCGGCAATGTGGAGCCCGATTCAAAATTGCTAACCCTCAGGCAGGTGACCCACATACGGCACTTGACTCACCATGAGCATTGGAGCTGCCTCTCCGGTTTTCTCCTGACCAAAGGCAATACCTGGCGCAAGCAGCCGAATCAGGAGATGGGCTTCCCCGGCGGCAAGCCCGGCAAAGCAGCCAAGGACCGCTACAAATCGCTGATCGAAGATCTGGAGGCGCAGCCGGAATTTCTCCCGGTGCTTTGCGAGGTGCGCGACCTGCCGCCTCTGGCTTACACCGAAGAAGAGTGGCAAATGTTGCGCCACATGGTGGTCATCCTGCGCTACGCCACCGCCGAACTGCGCCTCGTCTTCGCCGAGCGCGGTTTGGTGGATTTTGTCGAGTTGGGCCTGGCGGCACAGCAGGTTCTGCGCGACGAAGAGGGCAGGCTGACCGAAATGGCAGCCGATATCGCCGCGCAGTGGCGGCACTTGCTGGTGGATGAGTTTCAGGACACATCGCGCAGCCAGTACCGGCTGCTTGCTTCCCTGGTGGAAGGGTGGGAGTCATCGGATCAGGCTTCGCATCAAAACACTTGCTTCCTGGTAGGCGATCCCATGCAGTCCATTTATATGTTTCGCCAGGCGGAGGTCGAACTGTTTGAGCGAACCCGGCGCCATGGCCTGGGAGAAGGCTGCGGCGCGCTGCATTTAACATGGCTACAGTTACAGATGAATTTTCGTTCCCATGCCGGTTTGGTCGACCGCTTGAACGGAATCTTCGCCGCCATTTTCGAGCAGGGTTCCCCAGACGACGGCAAGGATTATCGCGTGGCCTTCGCGCCCTCCACAGCGCTGCACCCGGCGCCACGCGGCAACCCGGGGGTACACATCTGGCCCTTCTTCCGCTCCTCGGGCGCGACCGAGGAGCAGAAGCGCGCGGTCGAGGATGCGGAGGCCAGGCAGGTGGTGAGCATCATTCAGGAACACTGGCCAACGGTGCTGGCAAAACGCCACCACGGCAAGTTCCAGATCGCAGTCCTGGTCCGCGCCAGGTCTCATTTAGAGTTGATCGCGCGCAAGCTCCGCAAGACCTGTATCCCCTTCCGCGCGCTCGAGATCGAGCCGTTGAGCAAACGGCAGGAGGTGATGGATCTTACCGCCCTCACCCGCGCCTTGTTGCATCCCATGGATCGCATCGCCTGGCTGACCATTCTGCGCGCGCCCTGGTGCGGCCTCAGCGTGAAAGATCTGCATACGCTTTGCGGCAACGATGATAAACAGTTCGCCGCCATCCCTGTCAGCGTTCTATTGCGCGAGCGCGCGTCGTTGCTGAGCGACGATGGGCGCGGCAGGGCTACCCGGGTGGCTGCTGTGCTCGAGAGCGCGGTGCGGGGCAAACATCGTCAGATTTCTTTAGCCCGTTGGGTCGAGCGCACCTGGATGACTCTTGGCGGGCCCGCCTGCGTCGACGATACCGGGTTCGAGAATGTGCGCGCGTTTTTTGCCATGCTGGAAGACCTTGGGCCCGAAGCCGGTGGCCCGAACGGTGGCTTGGACGAGCGTCTGGCTGAATTGTGCGCACAGCCGGATCCCGAAGCAGACCCGGAATGCGGCGTGCAACTGATGACCATTCACAAGGCCAAGGGCCTCGGCTTCGATGTGGTGATCGTACCCGGATTGGAGCGCGTCACCCGGCCCGATGCGCAGCCGCTTGTTCGCTGGCTGGAGCAGACCAGGCTGGTGGGTGAGTCCGAACAGGAGGAGCAGGAGTTCGTGGTTGCGCCCATCGGCCGCAACGCCGAGCCCGGCGGCATCTATCAGTGGATCAACGAACAACAAAGCCGGCGGGAAGACGATGAGGCCAGGCGCCTGTTGTATGTGGCCACCACACGAGCCCGCTCGGAACTGCATCTACTGGGAACCGCCACCATGAAAGTTGCAAAAGACGGTGTGCCGGAATTGGGCCCGGGAAACAGGCACACCCTTTTGGGAATCGCCTGGGAGGCTCTTAAGGGCGACTTTCTGAGAGCCCGAGAGGACGAGCAGCCAGGCGCGGCCGCGGCAGCGCAACAGGCAGAGTTCGCGTTTGCACCCCTCAACCCGACGATTCGATGGCGTCGCCTGCCTGCGGACTGGAAGCGGCTGGACGCTGCGCCCGCATCCGCGGACGAGGGCTTGCAGACGCAGATCGCCGAACGGCCGCGCGGCTCGCTGGCTGCGCGCGCCTTTGGCACTGTGGTTCATGCGCTCCTGGAAGATCTGACCCGGCTCCCGGGAATCGAGGATGCCGCCGTCTCGCAAGCGTTGCTGGACGAGGTTGGTAGCTGGCGCGGCCGTGCGCTGGCGTTGCTGCGCTCCACCGGCTTGCCGCGTGCAGAGGCGGAGGCACAATCCGCGGAGACGGTGCGCGCTTTGCTGGCCGTACTCCGAGATCCGCAAGCACGTTGGCTCTTGGGTGCGCGCGCCGGGGCCCAAACCGAGGTCTCCTGGTCCACCTGGGCATCCACCGAGGGGAGCGGCAACGTGGTGCGCACGCTGCGCGGCGATCGCGTCTTTCGCGCAGGTGCGAGCCCCGGCTCCACAGAAGATACCCATCTATGGATCGTCGACTACAAAACCACCCGGCACGGCAGCGCCGGGCTGGACGCTTTTCTAGCGGAGGAAAAAGAAAAGTACGCGCAGCAACTGGAGTCCTACGGCGAAGTCCTGCGTAAATTGCCGGGAAATGATTTACCGCTGCGGCTCGCGCTGTACTTTCCCCTGCTGACCAAACTGGTCTGGTGGTAGCTCGATACCGCTAGTAGTAGAGATACTTCCGCCACTTGTGGTCGGAGTGGCCGATCATGCGCATGATGTGGCGGCTGGTATGCAACGAGAACGGACGAGGCTCACGCAATAACTTGATATCGCTGAGCTCATGCAGCAGATGATTGCCTTTTCTGCCGATTGCAGGAGTGGCAGCAGGCAACCAGATTCTCCCAGGTGGAAAGGCCGCCACGCGACCGGGGCAAAACGTGGTCGAGCGTAAGTTCCCCCGCCGGCAAAACCACTCCGCAGTATTGGCAGCTGTTCCGGTCGCGAAGCAGGATGTTCTTGCGCGACAGCGCCCGCGTCTGGTGGGGAATGCGGCGATATTCCAGCAACCGGATCACCGAGGGCATGGGTATACGCAGACGCGCCGCGTGCAGTATGGCGCCCTGCTCCTCTTCCGTCTTGGCGACGCCCTTCAGAACCAGGATCAGCGCGCGCCGGGCACCGCAGATGTTGATCGGTTCGTAGGACGCGTTCAGCACCAGCACCGGCATCTGCATGGTGTAGGCCGAGGAGATCCGCTGGTTTGGCCACCCATCCTGCGGCTCCATGGGCACGGGCGGCAGCGCGCGGCCTTGTGCGATCGCTTTCGGCTTACGTGAGTGGCTCGTGGCTTTTCCCAAAGACATCTCGATCCTCCGTTACCGTTCTTCGAACCTAACTCCGGATGGCGTTCCCCTCCGGAACTGACCTGAAATCGCTTCTCGAAAACCGGGATCCCACGCGGCGACACCTTCCCGCTGCGCCCGGGCAACCGTCGCCACCCGCACGGAGGCGGCTCCGGCCGTCATCAGCACCCGGCTACAGGCCCGCGCCGTCGCCCCGGTGGTGTATATGTCATCCACCAGCAGCACGTGCCGCCCAGCCAGAGCGCCGGGCCGCGGCGCAAAAAAAGCGCCACGCAAGATTCTCGCGGCGCTGGTGGGTTGTCAGGCCAGCCTGACTCACGCGTCATTCGCATTCGTTGCAGCAGTCGGTTGCGAGTTGCAACTCCCATTGGGGATGCCGGCGCCGCATCTCGCGAACGGCTGAGCGGGCCAGAAGCGCAGCATGGTTGAAACCTCGCTGGCGCTGCTTGGCCGCGTACATAGGCACTGGGACAACCAGCATTTGCCGGGGAACTGCCTCTGCGGCGGCAAACACTTCCAGGCTATCGGCCAGGAGTACGCCTAACCGGTCCGCGACCGGCCGCATCCCCTCGTACTTGAGCAGGTGAACCAGGGAGCGCAGTTGACCATGGTAGCCGCCAAAAGCGACCGCCTTTGAAAAAGCAGGAGGCGCCAGGCGGCAGGGCTGGCAGAGAATCTCAGGTACTTGCTCAGAATCAGGTTCGGCCGACGGCAGCGGGGAAAAGTGAGGGATGCCCAGATCTTCGCCACAACACGCGCAGAGAGTTCCCGGTTGGGGAGGCAGTTGCGCACAGCATAAATCGCAAATTGGGACACGGGTCAAACGCAGAAGGGAGCCGCCGCAAAGGGCGCAGGAGCAGGGGAACAACGCGCAGGAGAGGATGTCCGCGGGACTTCGAAGCACGCGGACCACAGCTCGCCAAACCGAAGTTTGCGGCAGCGGGACGTCGAGAGTCAGGGAAATGCTCTGACCAGGAAAGACGCACCTCACAGCTGGCCGGCGAGGCTGCGCAGCTGCCCTGCCGCCGATGTCAAAAGTATACGGGGGAAATAAGCCTGAGCGCCAGTCCCTGCTTAGGCCACCTTCCTGGCAGGCTCACGCTGCACAACATCCCGTGGGCAAGTCGAGATACAGTTGTTTTCAACCCGGGCTCCGCGTACAGCAAGGCCGGACCTACGGAGGCACGCGTGCAACCAGCACCACCCACATCGCCACCAGCGTTTCAACCGTTCGTTCCTGCTACCGAAACGCGCCCCGAACTCACCACGCGCGCGCTGCTGCTGGGCTGCATTTTCGGACTGCTTTTTGGCGCAGTGACCGTCTACGTAGGCCTGCGCGCCGGCTTGACGGTGGGCGCGTCGATCCCGATCTCGGTGCTCTCGATCAGTGTGCTGCGGGCGTTCGGGCGGGCGTCCATACTCGAAAACAACATCGTGCAGACCACCGGCAATTCGGGACAGTCGATTGCTTCCGGTGTGATCTTCACTTTGCCGGCACTCGTGTTTCTCGGCTTCAATCTGGAGTACTCCCGCATTTTTGTGCTGGCGCTGCTGGGTGGCCTGCTCGGTGTTCTTTTCATGATTCCCTTACGCCGCCAGTTGATCGTCGAGGAGCACGGCCGCCTCACCTACCCCGAAGGAACGGCATGCGCCGATGTACTGTTGGCCGGCGAACGCGGCGGCTCCTTCGCCGGGCGGGTTTTTCTTGGTCTCGGCCTGGGTGGCGTCTACACCTTGTTTCAGAACGAGAATCTCTTCGGCGCGTGGCCAGGGACTCCGGACTATCAGCCACCATGGCTGAAAGGCTCCGCCATCCGCGCGGATATAACTCCTGAATATCTAGGCGTGGGTTACATCATCGGACCCCGCATTGCCGGCTTGCTGTTTGCCGGCGGCGTTATCTCCTGGCTGGTAATCATGCCCACCATTTACTTTTTCGGCTCACACTTTCCCGGGGCCATCTATCCCGGCACCAAGCCGATTGCGCAAATGTCCCCCAGTGATCTCTGGGCCTCTTACATTCGCCCCATGGGCGCGGGTGCGGTGGCTGCCTCCGGGTTGATCACCCTGCTCAAGACCATGCCGACGATCGTGAGCGCCTTGCGCGCGGCCCTCGGCAACCTGCGTCCGGGTGGTGGAGTCAAGGCGTGCTCCGCTGCGCACCGAAGACGATCTCCCGTTCAGCGTGGTGGTGGGAGGGTCGCTGTTGCTGGTGCTGCTGATGTGGGTTTTCCTGACCTTCAAACCGGTGCCCGGAGCGCAGGTCAGCTGGCTGGCCAATCTCGCCGCCTCGCTGCTGGTAGCTTTTTTCGGATTTCTTTTCGTGACCGTCTCCTCCCGCATTGTGGGCTTGATTGGCAGCTCTGCTAATCCTGTCTCGGGTATGACGATTGCGACTCTCATGGCGACCTCCGCGATCTTCCTGGTAAAGGGGTGGACGGCGCCGGCCTTCGGAGCGCTGGCCATCACCATCGCCGGAGTGGTGTGCATTGCGGCCGCCAACGCGGGCGACACCTCGCAGGATCTCAAGACCGGTTTCCTGATCGGCGCCACCCCGCGCAAGCAGCAGATCGCGTTGGTGGTCGGCGCCTTTGTCTCCACCCTGGCCATTGGGGCGACCCTGCAGTTGATGAATCAGGGGCTGGCGGAGTTCCACGAGATCGCGCGTCCATGGGATACCGCCGCTTCTCATAGCGGGGTGCAGATCGAGGAGCCGCGGTTTCACCAGGCGCAGATCCGCGTGATCAACGCAGACAAGACCGTGACCACCCGCGCGGGCAATCAATATGTCTTGCTCAATGCGCTCAACTCAGCGGAACTAGCCGACGGCAAGTATCTCTACAATCCTGAGACGCACCAGATCGAAGTGCAATGGATCCAGGGCATCGGAAGTGAAAAAGCCGCGGCGCCACAGGCGCGGCTCATGGCCACGGTGGTCAACGGAATCCTGGGCCGCAAGCTCCCGTGGGGGTTGGTGCTGCTGGGCGTCTTCCTGGTCATCGCGGTCGAACTGCTTGGCATTCGTTCACTATCGTTCGCCGTCGGAGCGTATCTCTCCATCGGCACAACGCTGGCGATGTTCGCGGGCGGCGTGGTGCGGTGGATGATCGACCGCGCCGTCGAAAAAGCGCGGGGGATACGATCGACACCGAGAGTGAGATCAGCCCCGGCTCGCTCTATGCCAGCGGACTGATTGCCGCCGGCGGCATCGTGGGGTTGATGGGGGTGGCGTTGAAACTCTATGAGACTGCCGTGGGCAAAGAAGATGTGCTGTTATTTCCGGCCACCAATCCGCTCCATCACGACTGGGTCTCGGTGTTGATGTTTGCGCTGCTGGCCGGCTCGCTCTACTACTTCGCGCGCAAGCCGCTCAAGGGCGGCGAGTGACGGCGGTGTGCAGGATGAAATCCTGGGTACACTCCAACGCCGGAGGGAAGTCCCGAAGGGACGCCACATTCAAGAGTTCTCATGAAAGCGGAACTGCTCCATATCCGACGGCTACACGAAAGAGCATTGCCCACGACCCAAAACAATCAAAACGATCGAACCTTACCCTTGCTCCTGCGAAACCAACGATCGGGCCACGGCCCGGCCCTCGCGGATGAGATCGGGTAACCCCACCCCATAGTAGGCGCTGCCCACAAGATGAAGGCCCGGCGTGGCCCGTAGCGCCGACGCCAGCTCTGTCATGCGGTCCAGGTGACCGACGGCATATTGCGGCAACGACTGCGGCCAGCGCCGCACCACCGTTTCCACTGCTTCCGGCAACGGACCCAGCACACGCGCCAGTTGTCGCCGGGCCCGCTCGATGAGCTGATCGTCCCCCTCACCGAGCAACGCCTCCCCAGCGGCGCCACCGAAGAAGGCACGCAGCAGCATCGCTCCTTGCGGGGCGCGGCCAGGAAACTTCTGATGCACGAAGGTGCAGGCCAGCAGAGGATACTCATTCTTCCCGTCGAGCTTGCCGGCAACCGAGGGGACCACAAAGCCAAACCCACGCGGGATGCGCAGGCGCGCGGCTTGCTCGGGAGCGAAGGCCAGCGCCACCACGATGGCCGAGGTGGCGTCTCGTGGCAAAAGGCCGGCCAGGCGTTCCCCATGGTGTTTGATGGGCTGCAGCAAGGCGCGGGTGACGTGCGGCGGAGTGCAGACCACAACTGCATCAAATAGGACTTCTGTCGTCGGGCTCGTTCCGCCGGCAGTGGTGATGCGCCAACCGCCACAATCGAATTCTATCTTCACCACCGGTTGCCGCAAGCGCACCGAGCCGGCCGGCAACTTGAGAGCCATGCGGTCGATCAGGGTTTCGAGCCCGCCGGCGAGGGTGGTAAAGATGGCGGCGGAGGTGGGCTGGCCAGACTGCTGGCCGGGCCGTTGCCCGGTTTTTTGCGCGGACTGTTGTACAGCCGCGATAAGGCTGCCGTGTTCCTGTTCCATGCGTACAAAAGCGGGCATAACCGCCCGAACACTCAGCTGCGCTATGTCACCCCCGAAAACCGCACCCAGCAGCGGCCCGGCGATGGTGCCGGCCACTTCCTGCCCAAAATGGCGGCACACAAAGTCAGCTACCGATTCGTCGTGGGCGGGCGCCGAGGCTCGAAGCTCGGCGGCGCGTTTCGGCTCTCGCAAGTATGCCAGGCGAGCCTGCCAGCTAAAGAGCGGCGATTCCAGCAGAGGACCCCAGAGGGACGGGACCATCATGCGCATTCCGTCAGGGATCGGGACCAGCTGCGCGAGGCGTTCGCCACCCTGAAGCACATACGTGCGGCGCCACTGATCGTTCGAAGGGATGACCTGGTCTTCCAAGCCAAGCTCCAGCGCCAGCTCGCGCGCCCAGGGTTTTTCCGTTACCCAGGAATCGGGCCCGCACTCGATGACGAACTCCTGAGCGCGCATGGTCTCGACGATGCCGCCCAGCCGCCCGGAAGCTTCAAAAAGAGTGAAGCGGACGCCCTCGCACGCCAGTTGATAGGCCGTCGCAAGACCGCTGATACCGCCGCCGATAATCGCGATGCGTTTGCGCAGAACCCCACCCCCAGAAGCGGTCACAGGGCAGAGACGGGCCGGGCGGGAGCGCCGGAGTGAGTCTTGGCAGTGAGCCGGGCAAAGCCCTGCCGGGCTAGTTGCGCGAGCGCCGCCGTGAGCAGAGACGAATCGTTGAGCGATTGCGGGCGCACCACTTCGAGGCCGATTCCCGCCGCGAAGTCTTTAAAGCCAATATCGATGTCGTAGAGGATTTCGACATGGTCGCAAAGGAAGCCGATGGGCTGGATGACCACAGCTGTATGGCCCCCCTGGCGAAGCGCGGTAAGAGTGTCCTCGACGGTGGGACCAATCCAGGTGGCCCCGGACATGCCCTGGCTCTGGAAGGCAAAAAACCAGTCGGCGGCGGTGAGGCCCTGCGGTGCGAGCAGAGCGGCCACGTTGGCCGCCGTGCGCTTCGCTTCCACCGGATAGGGGTCGGGGCCAGGATCCGGCGTGGCCGGCGTGGCCGTTGAATTTTCAGCAACCGGAGGTGGCGCTTGGATCGTCGTGCAAGGAACGCTGTGTGCCGTAAAAAGCACCGGCGCCGAGGAACCGATGCGTGCCGAGAGGCTTTGCCACACCGGCCGCAGGCGATCGGCGAACGCCTGGGCGAGCAGCGGATGATCCGCCCAGCCCTCGATGAAATCCATGTCGATAGCGCCGGCCGCCGCGGCAAAGGCCGCGCGGCGATAGAGCCCCACGCTGGTGCGCGAGTTCTGCGGCGCAAGACAAATCGCCACCGCCGAAGTAATGCCGTCCTCACGCATCTGGAGTACCACGTCCGCGATGTAGGGCTTCCAATTGCGCATGCCGACATAGACCGGCAAGCCCAACGACTGGAAGAGCAGGTTCCCCTGCTCGAGCGTAAGTTCCGTCAACGGGCTCGAGCCAATCAGACTGTAACGATGACGTATTTCTTTCACCACCGATTCAGGCATGGGCCGGCCGCCAGTGATATTGCGCAGGTACTCGGGAATTTGATCGAGTGTCTCCGGAGTTCCGTGAGCCAGCAACAGAACGGCGCGCCGCTCGGCCTCAAGCGCGATCTCAGCCATGGGCATCGGCTCCGGCGCTGAACTCGCGCACGTACTGCACCACTCTCTGCACATTTTCTACCGGAGTGCCGGGAACGATGCCATGCCCGAGGTTGAAGATATGCCCGGGGCGGCCGCCGGCCTGAGCCAGAATCTGGCGGACGCGTTCGCGCAGCAGCTCTTCGCCTGCGAACAGCAGGATGGGGTCAAGATTCCCCTGCACCGCAACCCCATGGCCGAGGGCTGACCAGCCCTGGTCCAGAGGCACCCGCCAGTCCAGCCCGATCACGTCGGCGCCGGTCTCACGCATGGCAGGCAAGAGGGTCGCGGTATCCACACCGAAATAGATCACCGGCACGCCCAGCGACTGCACTTGGCGCACCAGGCGCGTGGTCACCGGCAGCACAAAGTCGCGGTAATCGGCTGGGCTCAGGGCGCCGGCCCAGCTATCGAAGATCTGGAGGACGTCGGCGCCTGCCTCCACCTGCTGTGCCGCGTATTCGGCCAGCACGGACGAAAGCTTCTCCAGCAGAAGCTGCCACACGGCCGGCTGGCGGTACATCAGCGTTTTGGTTTCGATGTAATTGCGGGAACCGCCGCCCTCGATCATGTAGCTGGCCAGGGTGAAGGGGGCGCCGCAGAAGCCCACAATGCCGATGCGGTCCTGAAAGTGGGCCACGACTTTGCTTATGGCCTCAGCGACGTAGCCAAGCTCAGCGGCGCGGTCGGTGCGGAGCCGGTCGACGTCGGCCGCGGTACGCACCGGGTGGTGAATCACTGGACCTTCGCCGGCCAGAAACTCAAAATCCAGGCCCATGCCTTCCAGCGGCAAAAGCAGGTCGGCAAAGATGATGGCAGCATCGACATCGAGCTTTTCCGCGGCCGTGATCGTGACTTCGGCCGCAAGCTCAGGGTTCTTGCAGATTTCAAGCAGGGAATGGTGGCGGCGAACCGCCTGGTACTCCGGCATGTAGCGCCCGGCCTGGCGCAGAAACCATACCGGCGTTTGATCCACCGGTTGGCGCAGGCAGGCGCGAAGAAAGCGCGAGCCGCCGGAAATAGGCAAACCGGAATGGGCGCTCAGATCGGAACTGGGCTTCGGGGTGGGGTGCTGTAGTAGGGTTTTCTCGGGCATGCTGACCCCTTGAGGTTAGCATTCTCAGGCCGCCCTCCGGCAACGGCGGCCTGATGCGATCTCAGCCTGTCCAAATTAGCTTTTCTGAAGAAGTTTGCTGGCGGTGTTTTTGGGGGTGGAAGCCCCCCGCTTTAGCAGGGGGAGGCAACGCTTCAGCGTTGCCGGAAGAAATATGACCTCTCTATCCTGCGCTTTAGCGCTGAGCTTTGTATCGGGGCACGACTGCTCGCCGCAGCAAGCTTTAGCCCCTGAGGTTCGGCTTTACTCAACCATCCCCGGCTTTGTATCAGGGCACGGCTTCTTCTCCCGTGAAAACCAGCCTCAAATCACGGAGCGGTGGAGAATTTAAAGATGGTCACGTAGTGATACGTCTGCCCCGGCTTAAGCTCGCTCGTCGGAAACATGGGGTGATTGGGTGAATCGGGAAAGTGCTGGGTCTCCAGGCAAAAGCCCGTGTGCTGAGCGTAGACGTGACCGTGTTTGCCGTGGAGGGTTCCATCCAGAAAGTTACCGGAGTAAAACTGCACCCCGGGTTGGGTTGTCTCCACGGTCAGGATGCGTCCGCTGGTGGGCTCCAGGACCACTGCCGCCGTTTGCAGGACGCCCGTCTCTCCGTTCAGAACATAATTGTGGTCGTAGCCCATCCCCAGGCGCATCTGCTCAAAATCGGAGTGGATGCGAGCGCCAATGGCGGTCGCCTGGTGGAAGTCGAGCGGGGTACCGGCAACGGGAGCAAGCTCGCCGGTGGGAATAAGCCCTGAATCCACAGGGGTATAGCGGTCCGCGGGGATCTTCACCAGGTGGTTGAGAATGTCTCCCTGCCCCTCCCCTGCCAGGTTGAAATAGCTGTGATTGGTCAGATTCAGGACGGTATCTTTATCGGTGGTGGCAAAGTACTCGATTTTGAGCGCGTGGGCATCGAGCGTGTAGCGGACGCGAGCCGTCAGAGTGCCGGGAAAACCCTGATCGCCATCCTTGCTGACCAGGGTGAGCTCGACCCCACGGGGAATTTCATGCCCCTGCCACACCAGCTTGTCGAAGCCTTTGATTCCTCCGTGCAGGGTATTGACCCCGTCGTTTGCCGGCAGATGGTAAGCCTTGCCATCGAGTGAGAAGGTGGCGTGGGCGATGCGATTGCCGTACCGGCCGACGATGGACCCGAAATAGCTCTTGGGGTCAGCCAGGTAGGGCGCCAGAGACTCGTAACCGAGAACGACGTCGGCGACCTTGCCGGTGCGGTCGGGCACCTCGAGTGATACCAGTCGCGCGCCATACGTCATGACGCGGGCCTTGAGCGCACCCTCTTCGAGGGTAAAGATCTCCACTTTGGTTCCGTCAGGCATATTGCCGAACGCAGACTTGGTCACCTTTGCCTCCAGATGCGATGCCAGCGGCACCAGTGTCAACCACAAACAAATACCAGTAAAAACCTTCATTTGCATCGAGGGTTTGGCCATGAACAGACTCCTTGGATCGCTGAACTTCGACGCCAGCCGCATCTTCAAACCGTAATGGATACTAAAGCATTTCCCGCTTTGCCGTATCCCGGACAGGGAATCCGCGGCCGGGAAGGTTCCAGAAAGGTTCCGAACTTCCGGAAACACGCTTTGCCCTCTCGATTGCGCCAGGCACGCGCGCTAAATATAAGAAGCATGAGGAGTTAAGACATTACCACCGACGAGTACTTTTATGCCGCCCATTGTTACCCAATAGTTGTAGCCAGCGGCGTTTGAGCGACTATTCTACGGATCAAGCGGTGGTTCCGTACGACTGCTTGTTGATTCTTCGGGGGAGGGATTCAATTGAAGCTGCCGGTCACGAATCGCCGCGAATTCATTAATAGCAATGTCGAGGTCACGCTCGATGATGCCCGGGCTACGGCTCTGGAACGCATCATCAGCCTGTCGATGGACTACCAGCGCGGTGTCGGCCTGGTGCAATTTCGCAATGGTGTCGACGCGGTCATCGCCTCCACCAGCTATCCCCAATTAATCGAGAAGCTGCTTGAAATCCTCTAATTCCAGCATCGGGCCCCGCTCCGCCGCCGCGCGCCGGCGCGCGAGAGCTGCTTATCAGGACCAGATCGTGTCTCTGTTGTGGACGCGGCCGGTCCAGCTCAGCCTGCACCTGGCAAAAGTTTCCTTCTAAAGCGGTTCCAGGGTAGCCCTGCCTCGCAAAAGTCTTGTCGGTTTCTTTGCCCGCGAAACACGGCGAACGGCCGCGGCCGCGGCTCATCCTCTCTGCTAGGTTATGATAAAGCGGCTGCGCAGCCACCCCGCAGGCCCTGTCGTCATCGCCCGGAGGTCCGGGAGCGCAGGTCTCATCGCACGTCTCGTGAGGACAGAAATCCATGGTCAATTATCTAGAACTACCCGTAGGCGAAAAGTGCCCAGAAGTGATCCACGCGGTCATTGAAATCCCGGCCGAGGGCATCAATAAATATGAGTACGACAAGTCGCTGCACGTCTTCCGTCTCGATCGCAACCTCTATTCCCCCGTGCACTATCCTGGGGACTACGGCTTTATTCCCTCAACGCTGAGCGAAGATGGCGATCCGCTGGATGTGTTGGTGCTGGTGGACGCACCCAGCTTCCCCGGCTGCGTGATGCAGGTGAGGCCCATCGGCCTGTTGGAGATGCTTGATCAGGGCGTGCCGGACGAAAAGGTGCTGGCTGTAGGCAAGAACAATCCGCGCTATGCCGATGTGTGGAACTACTCGGAAATCTATCCCCACATGCTCAAGGAAATGACGCACTTCTTCGCGATTTACAAGGATCTCGAAGGCAAGCGGGTCGAGGTCAAGGGCTGGCACGACGCGGCGTTCGCTCGCAACAAGGTCATCGAAGCCGTGAATCGCTTCAAAGACAACAAGACGGCGGCTCCCGTCACCGGCAACCGCTAAAGCATTTTCGCAATTGGTGTAGACCGAACCCGTATTTCCTGCGGATGTGAGTGGTCAGACCTGTCCAAATTAACTTTTCTGAACGGTTTGCTGGCGGAGTTTTTGGGTGAAAGCCCCCTGCTTTAGCAGGGGGAGGCAACGCTTCAGCGTTGCCGGAAGAAATCCGACCTCTCTATCCTGCGCTTTAGCGCTGGGCTGTGTATCGGGGCACGACCGCCTCGCCACAGCGAGCAGCCTCGCCGCAGCGAGCGTTAGTCGGGCCATAAATTACGAAAAAATGATGGGCTTTACAGGTTGCGGAAAAACTCGGTTTTGTATCAGGGCACGACTGCCTCGCCGCAGCGAGCGTTAGCCGTGCCGCAGTGCGCCGAAAATGATCCTGGGCTTTACAGGCTGCGGAAAAACACTGGTCCGCGGTGTAGTCCGCGGTGTAGCCCTGGACTTTAGTCCGGGGAAACGGGTTTTCAAACCCGTTTAACGTTCGGCAATAAAGTCGGGGCTTTAGCCCTGGTGTTGGTAATCCCCTAAACAGCAAATGGGCTCTAGCGTCTGCATGAGAACTCGGTTTTGTATCAGGGCACGGCTGCCTCGCCGCAGCGAGCTTTAGCCGTGCCGCAGTGCGCCGAAAATGATCCTGGGCTTTAGCCCCTGAGGTATTCTTGGTTCGACCAATCTGCCGCTCCGAGCCCGGAAACACAGGACGTTATTTCTGGCGGAGACCCACGCCGGAAAGACAAATTTCCCTCGTGATTGAACGCTTCAGTCCGTCGAGTTTTCCGCACCCTGTTTTCCTCTGGGGGCTCTAAAACGGGCTTGGGTGTGCGACTTTTTCCGGCGCGAGCTGCTGGGTACGTAGATGCATCATGCCTCTTGGGAAATCCTGGCAGCCTGCTTCAGATATAATCCGTGCAGCAAAGCTGGAGAGTTGGCCGAGTGGCTGAAGGCGGCGGTTTGCTAAACCGTTGTAGGGGCTAACACCTCTACCGGGGGTTCGAATCCCCCACTCTCCGCCATCCGTTTAAGCCCTCCGATACAACCTGCGACGTCCAGCCACTCATTCAGAGATTTTCGTATCGAGCCCTGTAGCGGCGCTTTCAGCGCGCTCGAAGCAAATGTTGCTCGACCGCGTCACTGATGACTTTGTTCAGTTTCAGGCCCTTTTCTTCCGCCAACAGGGCGGCTCGCATGTGAAGGTCCCGGCTCAGCCGAACATTAAAGGTCCGATGTCGTTCACGTCCGTACGGTACTGGAACATCGCGCTATCCGCCAGCAAGATCGCGAGCCGAAAAGATGGATCAGGCGCTTCAGTGCTACAAATATCGTCGCACCCTAAGCAAATAACTTTTCTCGGCACTCAAGCTCGCTGATAACCAACTACACTCTTTATCGAAGCGCTGCCTAAGAACATGAAGAGCGGATTCCTGGTCACCGCCATTTTATTTCTCGGCTTCTCCGCCTTCGCCCAGGAGACGGTTACGATTCCCGTGCCTGGAGCGACGAAGGAGATCCGAGGCGACCTCTATGGCAGTGGATCACGCGCAGTCATTCTTGCCCACGGAGGCGGCCGGAGCAAAGAAAGCTGGCGCAAGCAGGCACCCGTCTTAACGGATGCCGGGTTTCTCGTTCTCGCGATAGATTTTCGGGGTGACTGGAAGAACGAAAAGGGTTTAATAATCTCAGACGGCTCGGATGAGGACAATGGCGCCGACATACTCGCTGCTGCCGCCTATCTCCGTAAGCGCGGCGCAAAAAGTGTCTCTTGCATTGGAGCCAGCATGGGTGGTTCTGCGCTTGCAGCAGCCGACTCCATGTCGAAAGCAGGGGAGCTTGACCGAATCGTCCTGCTGGCATCTTCTGCAGCGGAGCCTTCAACACTGAAAGGCCGCAAGCTGTTTATTGTGGCGCGCGATGACGCCAGGGAATCCGGTCCCCGGCTCCCCGAAATCCAGGATTCCTATGCAAAGGCCCCCCAGCCCAAGGAGTTGGTGGTCCTTGAAGGTTCAGCACACGCGCAATACATCTTCGATACAGACCAGGGTCCCCGGTTGATGAAAGAGATTCTTCGATTCCTCACCGAGCCCCCCACCGAGCATTAGAGCAGTTTCGCAATGACTATGGTCCCCCTAACCCAATGACCCATCGAATACCGTGGAACGCCGGCCCCCGAAACGGCCCGGGGATATACATCCGCTGGACTCACCTTTGTGCGTTGCTCTGGCTGTTGTGCACGGCGCTTGCAGCGCAGGCCGAGTTGAAGCCTGAAACCAAGGCTGCCTACCAAACATACATCGCGGCGCTCGATACAAAGATGGCGGCGCAGAATCGCTCCGCGAGCGGCTTTCTGTGGATCGATCAGGATGCCGGCCGGCAACAAGCGGTGCGCAAGGGAGACATCGTTACCCAACAGGTAAAAACGGTCCCCATACCCGATGGCATGATCCAGCACTGGATTGGGGGAGTCTTTCTGCCAGGGGCCACGCTGACCCGGGTTACGGAAGTGGATCAGGATTACGCGGACTACGCAAAGTTCTATGGCCCCGATATTAGCCGCGTGACGATGCTGTCTCATGACGGAAATCGTTTTGTTGTTGCCTACCGGATTACCAAAGCGAAGGTGCTGACCGCCGTGCTCGATACCGTGCAGGCTATCGATTACATGGCGCTGGCCCCTGACCGGATGGCGATCCGCTCCCAAAGCCAATCGGTTCGGCAGGTTGACAATGCAGGCAAGCCTTCGGAGCGAGACCTCGCCGAGGGAGACGGGAGTGGGTTTCTTTGGGCCATGAACTCCTACTGGCGCATGGAACAGCGCGATGGCGGAGTATATATGGAGTGCGAGGCCATCACCCTGAGCCGGGATGTTCCCTTTGGGCTGGGAGCGCTGATCAATCCGATCCTGGAATCGTTTGCCGAAGAGTCCCTGAAGAAGACGATGGAGGCAAAGAGACGCGCGGTTGGATCGAGTCAGTAAACGCCGGGTTTTCCCGCGAAGGTCGTCTTGACAATAGTCGTTATAACAAATAATGTTCGGGAATGAAGGAAGCGATTCAGTTAGACCGGAGACGGCGGGCCGGTCTTCCCTGAGGAAGCTGCCTTCCTGGACCTGCTGCGGGCGACGGATATGCTTTCCCGAGGCTTGATCGCGGTTCTCAAGACAGAGGATCTCTCCACGACGCAGTACAACGTGCTCCGCATCCTGCGCGGCGCGCCCGAAGGGCTGCCCTGCGGTGAGATCGCCAACCGCATGATTACGCGAGATCCGGACATCACCCGCCTGCTCGACCGCCTGGAAAAGCGAGGCCTGATCTCACGCTCCCGGGATACCAAGGATCGGCGGACGGTGATCGGCCCGGATCACGCCGGACGGGCTCAAGCTCCTGGGCCGCCTCGATGAACCGGTGCAGGAAACCCATCGCAAGCAACTGGGCCACCTGGGACGGGACCGGCTTCGGGCACTCACCGAACTGCTGCACGCAGCCCGGAGCCAAGGTGGGTTGATTTTTTCGAGGCCAATATTTGTTGCAACGATTATCGTCTTAACGCATCTAAAGCAAGCGAAAGGAGAACAAACCACCATGAGCACCGCTGCCACGCACCACCTCCACCGCAACCACAACCTGGAACATCGACCCGGCTCATTCCGTCGCCGAGTTCAAGGTCAAGCACATGATGATCTCCAACGTGAAAGGACATTTCGCCAAGGTTACAGGTACGTTGACCCTGGACGAATCTGACCTGAGCCAACTCCCGCGTCGAGGCCCTGATTGAAGCTGCCTCCCTCGAAACGCGCGACGCCGCAGCGCGATGCGCACCTGAAGAGCGCCGACTTCTTCGACGTGGAGAAGTTCCCTACGCTCTCGTTCAAGTCCACGGGCATCAGCCTGGTGCGGGACGGAGAACTGGCGATCGAAGGAGACTTGACCATTCGGGACGTCACGCGCAAGGTGGTCTTTTCCGCGGAAGGGCCCACTCCGCCGGCGAAGGATCCGTGGGGCAATACCCGGGTTGGGGTATCGGCGACCACCAAGATCAGCCGCAAAGACTTCGGCCTGACCTGGAATGCGGCGCTCGAAAGCGGCGGCTTTCTGGTCGGCGACGAGGTGACCATCACGCTCGACGTGCAGTTCGTAAGGCTTAAGAGGCTTGAATTTTTCTGGACCGCCAGGCAAACGCCGCAAGCCGCGTCTTCCTGGCGGTAGAAAGGGAATCCTATGTCACTCCGCCCAGTGAAACAAATCATTGAAACAAAACCCACCATCGAGGGAGCCGGCGTAAAGCTGCAACGCGCCTTTCGGCTTCGGCAAGACCAAGGACTTCGATCCTTTCCTGCTGCTGGACGACTTCCGCAATGAGAATCCGGCAGACTACCTGGCGGGATTTCCATGGCATCCTCATCGCGGGATCGAGACCATCACCTACGTGCTTGCCGGCTCGGTCGAGCACGGAGACAGCCTGGGCAACCGGGGAGAGATGACCGCCGGCGACGTGCAGTGGATGACCGCCGGCAGCGGCATCCTGCACCAGGAGATGCCCAAGGGCGATCAGCAGGGCCGCATGCACGGTTTTCAACTGTGGGCCAATCTGCCGTCGTCGTTGAAGATGACCGATCCGCGCTATCAGGACATTCCCGCGAGCGCGATCCCTGAGGTCACCGATGATGACGGCACCCATGTGCGCGTTATCTGCGGCGAGTTCTGGGGCAAGAGAGGACCGGTCGAGGGTGTGGCCGCCGATCCTAACTATCTCGATATCTCGGTCGCCCCGGGCCAACGGAAGCGGCTGAAGGTCGAGACGACACGCAACGCCTTTGCGTATGTGTTCGCCGGGGCGGGCACATTCCGCGACGCTTCGCGTCCGCGGGCGGTCCTGACCGAGCAAACCGCGAAGCCGGAAGCGCCGCCGGTCTACGATGCCCGTAATCATTCGCTGGTGCTCTTCGACCGCGGAGACGAGATCGTGGTGCAGGCCGGCGACGAGGGCATACGGTTCCTGCTGGTGTCGGGCAAGCCGATCGAGGAACCGGTCGCGTGGTATGGACCGATCGTGATGAACACGCAGGATCAGTTGCGACAGGCGTTGGCGACTTACACGACGGTACTTTCATCAAGCATCGCTGACGGCTTATTCCTGTTTTCGAACCACAATCTCGAAGGAGAACTTGAGCTCGTCCTTCAACTTCAACGCGCCCCCGGCAAACGAAACCAGCCGGATGTCGTAGTCCGTCTGATCGAGGGCGAATTCGCCCGAGGCGCGCAACATACTCCCGAATAGCGCGACACGCGCGACAAGGGGCTGGCTGCGCGTGACGCCATGCAGGGTCAGGTTTCCGTTGAGCGTGGCGGAGCAAAGCGTATCCGCTATCTTCGTGACCGCAATGCTGGGAGCGTCATAGACGATCTCCGGAAACTTCGCCGTCTCCAGGATCTCCTGATTCATAAGGCGCTCGATTTCACGAACGTCTTTGGTGCTTATGTCATCCTGCACGCTCAAGGAAGCTGGTTTGACGGCGAGGTGGAACGAGCCGGCTTCCAGTTTGTCAGGATCGAACCGCATCTCGCCGCTAAAGTCACGAATGCCAATGGTTGGGTTATGCCCCATCCTGGCCAGGAGTCCAGTGGCAAAGGCCTGCACCGTGAATCGGCTGGACCGGCTATCGATGACATAGCGGTCAGCCGCCATCTCCGCCGTGTCACCGGCGGCCGTCGAAGTTTCGGCCATGCAGTTATCTCCGCTTCGGTTCCGACATGGCCCTCAGTTTGAAATAACGCTGGATATCGGGCATGGCGGCGCCGGCTAAATCGCCGACTCCAATTTGTGCCATGTACCCTCGGACAGAACGATTGGAGAGAATCAATCCCGCCCCAAAGACGATCATGGCGACACCTCCAAGCATGTACAGCGTGTCTTTGTCGTTTGTGTGCCCGTTCGCAACAGGTTCCAGCAGTTCCATAGCAAATCTCCTTTCGCTTGCAAACTTCAATTTGCTGAGTGCAACCAATCTTTGTCGTCATTCACTACGTCTGCCTGGGACCGCAGCTCAGAGAAGAAACGCCCAATCTCCGCCCAGGTCTCGGAACCTCCGGAAAGGCCTTTCCAATTGGCCCGAATCAAACCGACGAGTTTGTAACAGGCATCGATCGGGGCAATATAGTACTCGGACGGCGACAATTCGTGAGCATGTCCCACCCGGTTGACCAGCAGCGCTTCGATGTCCGGCTGCAAATGACGCAGAATCGGGTTCTCCTGCACGATCTCGCTCCAGGCATCGAGGGGCAGCAGGGATTCGACAGCTCCGGCAGGGCTGGGGAAGAGCGCGACGATCTTCCCTTCCACACTCGATCGGAAGAAGAACGCCATGTTAATGGGGATCATCAGGTTCTCCCACAGCGCGTCGTCCAAGTGGAAGTTGGCCAGAAATTGAGCGCGTCTCGCCACACGCCGGAATTTACCGTTCGCCATGCCATCAAAGAGGGTGGCACAGGCGTCACAGGCACAGACAATCTGTCGCAGCGAAATCTCAACCAGGTGCGGATGTTCCCGCGCCAACGCAGCACTGCACAATTCGCAACGCTCGACCGGCGCGCGCGCCCTGGCGAACTGACGAAGCGTGGCGAAGGCCTGGTCAAAAGTAGGTGGTGTTCCCGAAGCAGACATCCTCAGCCTCTCTTAACGTGAGAACAGGGACTCAATCGGCACCGTCCACGCTCGTGCTGTGAACCGCCAATGAGTGCTTAAGCAAGCTCTGCAAGGGAACAAAGCCGGAAGAAGACTCCTCTTCCGGAGCGAGGATCGTCAACGACGTCAAATCCGGCGCCAGATCATAAATGGCGCCTTCTAAGATGGAGCGCAGTTCCCTGATGGTGGAACCACGGGTATGACCCGAAGTCTGAAGACGGAGTTCCACGGCTCCCTCATGCAGGCTCACCACTTCCACGCGAGCGTCGAACTTGCGCAGACGCGCTCTGGCAACGTCGAGCGCCCGCAAAACACGAGTCTCCAGCTCTTCGGGATGGAGGGAATAAAGCAGAAGCAGGTTGCGGACGATCGGATCCTGGCCAAGCCGGTCGAGAATCACCCCGCCCGATGCTCCCGATTCGCTGCCCGCCTCAAAGACCAACTCCATGATTCGTTCCAGGCCTGTTCGATGCACTTCCATAAGAAGCAGTACCAGCTCCCGGGCCGCTACATTTGAACCGCCGCCCGGCACCTGGTCGATTTCCTCGACCATGGCGCCGAGCCGCCGCAATTTTTCCTGAAATTCCTTTTCGCTATCCACGCCTCTCCCTCAATGCTTCCAATTCCTAGAGCAGTTTCTTACGAGGGGATGGCGGCTGCCCAAACATGGGAGAGTGATGTCTTTCAAGTACCTTGCCATCTCCCAGGTACATGTGTACGCCACAAGGCAAGCATGGATCGAAGCTTCTTACGGCCCGCATGATGTCGATGCCCTTGAAGTTCTCCGGACCGTTTTCTTCGAAGATCGGCGTGTTCTGCACCGCATCTTCGTACGGGCCGGGAGTGCCATAGCTATCGCGCGGATTTGCATTCCAGGGAGTCGGCGGATACGGATGATAGTTGGCGATCTTGTGATTCTTAATCACCACGTGATGCGACAACACGCCGCGAACAGCCTCGTGGAAGCCGCATCCCACTCCTTCTTCCGGAACCTTGAAGTCATTCCACGTCTTGGTTCTGCCGGCATGCAACTCGGCCAGCGCCTTTTCGGCGAAGTGCAGAGCGGCGGCGGCAGCATAGGCCTGGAAGTAAGTGCGGGCACGATCCCGTTCGATGGCATTGCTCCACTTCGGAATCTTCCACTCGAACTCGACTTCGGGCTTCGACATCGTCTTGGGAAGATAGATCTTTACGCTATGGCCAGTGGCCTTGATGTAGCCGATGTCGACGATGCCGGCCAATGCGGTCGCCCAGAAGCGCGCAATGGGGCCGCCGCCGGTGTCAAGCGCCAGGTAGTCTTTGGTGCGCTTGTCGTACCAGCGGGGTGACATGACCCAGGTATACTTTCCACCAAAATCGCGCTTCTGCGGCCTGGGGAAGGTGCTCTGGTTCCAGGGGTGCCGCTGGTCGACGGGATTCCCCAGCGGGTCTTTCTTTACAAAGGGCTCTGCGTTCTGCCAATCGTCGTAGTACGAGCTGCCCAGCAGAATGCGGATATTCAAGTTGATGTCCACCAGGTCTGTGGTCACCAATTCGCCGTCGACCACGACACCTGGAGTCACGTACATGCCGCGGCCCCAATCGGTCATCTTCTCGTAGGTGTAGTCGCAAACATCCGGGTTGTTGAACGATCCCCAGCAACCAAGAAGAATGCGCCGCCGGCCCACCTCTTCGTAACCGGGAAGCGCTTCATAGAAAAAGTCGAACAGGTCGTCATGCAGAGGCACAACCTTCTTCATAAACTCCACGTATTTCATCAGCCGTACGATGTAATCCGTAAACAGTTGAACCGTGGGCACGGTGCCTACTCCGCCTGGGTACAGCGTGGAGGGATGCACGTGGCGTCCTTCCATCAGGCAGAACATTTCCCGCGTCATGCGGCTCATCTGCAACGCTTCCAGATAGAACGATCCCTTAAACGGATTCAGCGCCGTCATAATGTCGGCGATGGTGCGGAAACCGTGCTCCTCCGCGTGCGGCGAAGCCGTCTTTAGTCGCTTTTTCCCAGACGCCGGGGTTGGTCTCCTTCACCATCTGTTCGCAGAAGTCCACGCCAACCAGATTGTCCTGGAAGATGTTGTGGTCGAACATGTACTCGGCCGCTTCTCCGAGGTTCACAATCCACTCCGCAATCGGCGGCGGCTTCACTCCAAACGCCATGTTCTGCGCGTAGGTGGCACAGGTGGCATGGTTGTCACCGCAGATGCCGCAGATACGGCTGGTGATGAAGTGGGCGTCGCGCGGATCCTTGCCCTTCATAAAAATACTGTAACCGCGAAAGATCGAAGAGGTGCTGTGACATTCAGCAACCCTGCGCTTGCCGAAGTCGATTTTGGTAAAGATGCCGAGGCTGCCGACGATCCGTGTTATCGGATCCCAGTTCATCTCTACTAACTGGCCTTTTTGCACGGCTTCCAGTTTCTGCTCAGCAGTGATGGTGCCCATCGTGTGGCTCCTTTATCAGTCTTGGGGTTAGTAGGAACGTGGGGTATAGCCCGTCGTCAATTCCGCACGCGGGTGCCGCCACTTAGGCTCTTGATTGACGGTGTCATTGGTCATCGAACGGAGAGCGCGAATCGCCTTGCCGTAAACGCCGATGGCCGCGCTCGATACCTTCGCGCCCGGTGGCTCATCCATAAAGGGCATAAATTTATCGGGGAAGCCCGGCATGGTGCAACCGATGCAGATGCCGCCCACGTTGGGGCAACCGCCGATTCCGGCCATCCATCCCCGCTTGGGCACGTTGCAGTTCACGACGGGTCCCCAGCAGCCAAGCTTCACGATGCACTTGGGAGAGCCGTACGATGTGGCGAAATCACCTTGTTCGTAGTACCCGGCTCGATCGCAACCGTCATGCACGGTCTTCTCGAACAACCACTTGGGCCGCAGTTGATCATCGAGCGGGATCATCGGCGCGAGGCCGGCGACTTGATACAACAGGTAGAGAACTGTTTCCATGAAGTTATCCGGCTGCACCGGGCACCCGGGAACATTCACGATGGGGAGCCCCGCTTTGGATTTCCAGTCCCAGCCCAGGTAATCGGCCAGGCCCATGCATCCGGTGGGATTGCCCTCCATGGCGTGAATGCCGCCATACGTCGCACAGGTGCCACAGGCAATCACTGCGAGCGCCTTCGGCGTCAGGCGATCAATCCATTCGTTGGTCGTAATCGGTTGACCGGTGTCGGGATTGGTTCCCAGTCCAGCCCAGTAACCCTCTTTCTTGATTTTCTCGTTGGGGATCGAGCCCTCGACGACGAGGACGAACGGATCCAGTTGTCCCTTCTCAGCCATGTACCAGAACTTGAGAAAATCATCGCCATTCTCGTAAGCGAGGACAGGATTGTGCAGATGCACGGTTGGCAGGCCCGGAATTGCGCCCAACAGAACATCCTCAACGCTGGGCTGCGTCGCGGCGGTAATCGATACCGAGTCTCCATCACAACCGAGGCCAGCGGTAATCCAGACGATGTGTACCTCTGCCACGGGGGATTTTCGTTGCGTGACGCGGCCGTAGGGCACTGTTTCCTTTGCCATATGCTGGACACTCCTCTCGTATGGGACGCTTTTTTCTGGGGGAAATGGCGGGCAGAGTGCCGAACGCCACCGCCTCAAGCGGACGAACCATAGAAGCAGACAGCGGCTTCGACTCACAAGCAGGACCGGCCCTATTTTCTACTCATAGCAAATACTCGCAATGGTATAGGGGGTTCCCTGATGGGTTTGAGCCGATGGGAAGAAAAATCTCGATGGACCGAACTTTCCGGTGGTTTCTGCATCTATATCAGTGAACCCCTCGTCAGTCCGCGAGTTTCACCTGGGTCCAATCGCTTCGCGCCGCTGGAGATTGCAATGAGTTTCCAGAGGTGTTGATTCCAGCGCCGTTTCATCGCGACGGCCCTGTCCGGCTTTGCACCGAACTGCCAGTTCCGTGCCGCCGCAACCGGCTTACAGAAAGCACCAGTGTGGAAGCGATTTAACAATGGGTCTGAACCGGCCTCGCCGCAGCGAACCTGCCTCGCCGCAGCGAGCGAAGCAATCCTTTCGTGGCTTTCTCTCCCAGGAAAACCACACCTCGCGATCTGTGCAAGGCCACAGGAATGGTTAAAACCCCTTTCAGAGCTCCCGGCTGCATCCTTTCTCGGCCCCCGTAAGCTGTTGATTGTTAAAGCACAACGGACTTATCTCGCTTAGTTCGCTTTTCTCGCACATTTGTACATTTTTTTCGCCCGGTGAGGGGGCTGCGGGAGAAAGCAGGAAGGTTATCTCGCTTAGTTCGCTTTTCTCGCACATTTGTACATTTTTTTCGCCCGGTGAAGGGGCTGCGGGAGAGAGCAGGAAGGTTATCTCGCTTAGTTCGCTTTTCTCGCACATTTGTACATTTTTTTCGCCCGGTGAGGGGGCTGCGTGAGAAAGCAGGAAGGTTATCTCGCTTAGTTCGCTTTTCTCGCACATTTGTACATTTTTTTCGCCCAGTGAGGGGGCTGCGGGAGAAAGCAGGAAGGTTATCTCGCTTAGTTCGCTTTTCTCGCACATTTGTATATTTGTTTCGCCCAGTGAGAGGGCTGCGGGAGAGAGCAGATCAATTACGCGAATCAGCAGGGGTGCGCCCAGTGCGTGTCCTCTTGAGCTTGGCAGTTCTTTGACAACTTGGCGCCCACCATGACCGCACACCGGCCCGGCCGTGGGGGGCTTTCGACGCACTGCGGCTTTAGCTGAGTAAGGTTCTCTTTCGTTTCAAAATCGAAAGAGAACCGTCCCTCAGCGGCTTTACAGGCTGCGGAAAAACACTGGTCCGCGGTGTAGTCCGCGGTGTAGTCCGCGGTGTAGTCCTCGGTGTAGCCCTGGACTTTAGTCCGGGGAAACGGGTCTTCAAACCCGTTTAACGTTCGGCAATAAAGTCGGGGCTTTAGCCCTGGTGTTGGTAATCCCCTAAACAGCAAATGGGCTCTAGCGTCTGCATGAGAACTGGGTTTTGTATCAGGGCACGGCTGCCTCGCCGCAGCGAGCGTTAGCCGGGCCACACATTGCCTAGAAAATGATGGGCTTTAGCTGGCCAAGTAACAAGTTGCCGGTGGCTAAAGCCCACATTCTTTCCTATTGTGCGGAACGGCTAAAGCCGTGCCCTGCCTGAGAAAACCGTAAATCTTAAGACGTCTTGTCGCTGATGTTCGCTTGAATGGCGTGTTGCACCAGCTCGCGCCCGCTGTTAAGAGACAGCTTGTCTTTGATGTGCGCCTGGTACGTTTCCACGGTTTTTATGCTGAGGTGCAGCTTCTCGGCAATCTGGCGCGTGCCGCGGCCTTCACCAATCAGGCGGAATACCTCCAGCTCACGATCGGAGAGAGCGGAGAGGCGAGAACGCATGTCCGCCGAACCACCGCTGATGTATTGATGCAGCAGCTTATTGGCCATTCGATCGCTGAGATAGATTTCGCCGCCGAGTATGCGGCGTACGGCCACCAGAACTTTCTCCGTAGCCTCCTGCTTCATGATGTAGCCGTTGGCACGGGCACGGAGCGCCCGCTCGGCGTAAATGGATTCGTCGTGCATGGAGAGGATCAACACCGGGAGATCGGGATACAAACCCCTGAGGTTCTTCAACAAGTCAAGTCCATCAGGACCATTCAGCGAGATGTCGGCTATCAGGATATCGGGTTTGTTTGACGCGACCTCTCTCATTGCGGTCTGCGCCTCTTCCGCCTCACCGCAAACCGTGAGATCGGGCTCCCGGTTAATCATTAAGGCGAGCCCCTGGCGCAGTAGGGGATGGTCATCGACGATGAAGACGGTCTTCTTCTTCACTCGCATGACATTGCGCGGCCTGGCGGGCGGAGCCATAAGCATGCTATCCATTGTTCCCGACCGGAAAACTACAGCAAACGGCCGTTCCTCGCGGTATGTCTCGCCGTATCTCGAGAACCCCACCGATCATGCCTGCCCGGTAATGCATGATGTGCAGGCCCATCCCCTGCGCATGCACCGGATTCTCGGCAATGCCCTTACCATCATCCTTAATCAGCAGAGTGCCCCGGCCCTCTTCGGCCTTCAACTGAATCAGGAGATTCCGTGGATTGCCATGTTTGATCGCATTGTTCACTGCTTCCTGCGCGATGCGATAGAGATGGGTGGCCATGGTGTCATCGTGGATCAGCACCGGTGATTCACACTGGAACCGACATGATACTCCAAACAGATCTTCTACTTCCGCGGCCCACAACTGCAAGGCAGACATCAGCCCCTGGGAATCGGACACGACGGGAAGCAGACCCCGGGCTAATTCACGCGTCTTATGAATCGCTTCGTTTACCAGCTTCACAATCTTGGCTGCGTCCTCGGTCTCTGATCTGTTTTGCTCCGCCAATTTTGCTTCGTGCACTTTCGCCATGAAGGCAATCCCGGTCAGATGTTGGCCCAAACCATCATGCAGGTCCTGCCCAATGCGCCGCTGTTCTCTGGCACTTATATCCAGGATTGCTTTTTCCAGATGCTTTCGTTCCGTGATGTCGATGCCGGTGGCGATGATGTAATGGTCTTTCTCTCCACTCACCGGAAGCAGCGTGCTCGACCAGGCGATCAGCCGCTGCGCTCCATGCCGCGTAACCCAACAGGTCTGGTAATCCTGGGGAAGAAGATCCACACGCAGCAGCTCAAAAATCGCCTTGAAGCGGTCCTTCTCTTCCGGAGGGAGAAACAGATCCCAGATACATTTGCCCTGCACCTCATGGGACGCGTATCCGGTGGTGAGTTCACAGGCCGGATTGAACCGCAAGATACGTCCTTCGCTGTCGAGGACGACGACCAGTGCTCCCACTGTATCGAGAATGGCAGAGACAAAGTTACGCTCTGCGTGCAGTTCTTCTTCGATGCGTTTGATATCAGAGATGTCAAACGCAACGCCATGAATGCACCAGGGGCGGCCGTCTTCCCTGCGCATCATCCGGGCGTCGCAATGAAACCAGGTAACGCGGCCATCGCGCGCAATGACTCGATATGCGGACCGCAGCGGCTTGCCGGAGAGGAACATCTCGGCAGCTTCCAGGCTCCAGCGCTGCTTGTCGTCGGGATGAATGTGCTGATACCAGCGCACTGGATCTTCGAGCCATTCTTCTCGCGAATATCCCAGGGCTGCTTCAATCTGCGGGCTGACATACGCCTCGCTGATGCCCCGATCCAGATGAGCCATAAAGACGACCGCCGGGATCTGCTCCAGCAAAGCGCGGTATTTGGCCTCAAGGTTTGGCTCGGGTGCCTCCGCGGTTGGTGCTCGCCCGTCGTGTCCGTTGTGCGTGAGATTGTCCAAGAGGGGATTCTGGACAGGATTCGAAGCGGGGTCGGCAAACACGCGCGCGAGTTCGAGCAGCACCGCTTCGGCTTCGGCAATATCTGGCAGGTCAGCGTTGGGATCGGCGCGCTGGCTCTTGTTGCTCTTCGGCTTTCGAATGGTTCGCGCAAACGAAGACATGGTTTACTCCAGACGGCGCTCGCCAGTCGCCCTCAGCGACTCTGCCCCGAACCACTCTGATCGGCCGGAGCGCGGTTTCTACTTCGCCAGCTTGGTTCCTTATTGAGCGATGCCTGGGTAAAACGGCGCAGCGCATGGATGGCCCGCCCATAGGTTTGGACGGCGGAGGAAGACAATAAGGAGCCCGGAGGCTGATTCATGAACGGCATAAACTTATCGGGAAAACCGGGCATGGTGCAACCGATGCAGATACCACCGACATTCGGGCATCCGCCGAGACCGGCCATCCAGCCACGCTTGCCAACGTTGCATTGCACCACGGGCCCCCAGCATCCCAGCTTGACGATGCAGAGCGGCGATCCATACTCTTCGGCAAACTGCGCCTGCTCATAATAGCCACCGCGGTCACAGCCTTCATGGACCGTATTTCCAAAAAGCCAGGTAGGGCGCAGGGCGTCATCAAGCGGGATCATGGGGGCGCGCCCGGCGGCCATGTGAAGCAGATACAGGAGTGTCTCCATGAAATTGTCCGGTTGCACCGGGCAGCCGGGAACACACACAATGGGAATTTTTCCTTTTGAGCGCCACGCCCAACCAAGGTAATCGGGCAACCCCATGCATCCCGTCGGATTCCCTTCCATGGCATGAATGCCGCCGTAGGTCGCGCAGGTTCCCGCGGCAATGACCGCCCAGGCTTTCGGCGCCAGCCGGTCGATCCATTCACAGGTCGTAATGGGCTGACCGGTGGAGGCATCGGTGCCAAACGATGCCCAGTAGCCCTCCTTCTTGTTGTTTTCATCAGGAATGGAGCCCTCCATCACAAGGATGAAAGGATTCGATTTTCCTTCCGCCGCGTGACGGAAATGCTCCATGAACTCTTCCCCATTCTCGGAGGAGAGAAAGGAATTATAGAAATTCACTTTCGGAATCCACGGAAGGGCTCCGAGGACAATGTCTTCGATACTGGGCTGCGTGGCAGCGGTCATCGCGATCGTATCCCCGTCGCAACCCAGGCCTGCGGTTAGCCATAGGACGTCTATTTCTGAAATAGGCGAGGACTTGCGATCTGAGCGGCGAGTTTGTCCCATGACAAGAATGACTTCCCTTCCATGCGGAACGCGGCGCCGCTTAGAAATTTCCTGGGTGCCATTTTGGCCCTCAAAATCGATTTAGGCAAGGTTGCCCGAGCTGGTTTACGCCGCTTTGGGGCAAGATCCGTCGGTACTTCCAAAAAGCCAACGAGGACATCAATCTTGATTCGACGCCCTCTTACCGAGGTGGACCATCCAGCGCGATATGGAAGGCGTAGGCATAGCTTTCCGACGGTTTCGCCGGCAACTGAATATGCAGCCCATCCGGCTGTACCTTATAGGTCAGAGCGGCATTCGAACCCAGCAGCGCGACGCTCTGAATCTGCCTGCCCTTGAGCGCGTCCCCGCGTACGGAATGAATCACGGCTTCCTGGCCTGAAGGCCAGGCGAGTTCGATCGCATACAGGTTGTTGCCCTTGGTGGTGAAGCGGAAATCCTGCGGGGTGTATTCCTGGGTCTTGGTGTCCTGGAAGGAACCGGCAGCGACTTTGGTCGGCCCTTCCCCGTAGGTGCTCCAGGGCCTGGTGCCGTAGATGGCATCGCCATTGACCTTGAGCCAACGACCGACGTCGAGCAATACCTGCTGCACTTGATCAGGAATGGTGCCGTCGGAACGCGGCCCGATGTTCATCAACAGGTTGCCATTCTTGCTCACGATGTCCACGAGCTGATGCACAATAAATTCCGGGGTCTTGTAGGTGTCGTGCTCTATGTAGCCCCAGGACTTGTTGCTAACCGAGGTGTCGGTCTGCCAGAACCCGGTCCAGCTTTTGGTCGAGCTGGCCGCGTTCGATGTCGAGCACGCCCGAATCTTTCTCCAAGGCGACCCACTTGTAAGTAATTATCCCGACGGGTCCTCGCTTGCTGGATTCGTTGTAGTAGTAGGCAGCAAACTTCGCCAAATAGGAACGAACATAAGGTTGCCCAATCCACCAGTCGAAAAAGATGATGTCAGGATGGTATTTCTGGACAATCTCCGCATCCCTTGCCAGCCAGTCGTTGGCGTAAGCGGGACTCACATAGGTCCAGTCATCCGCGAGATTGCTTCCATTCCCTTCTTTTTTATCCTCCAACTGGACCTGCGCCGGCCCGTACAACGAAGCGTATTGCGGATCGTTCACGTCGGAAGGGACACTGCGGCCGCTGTCCATGAACCAATCATGCTCGATACGATGCGATGAGGCCCCGAAGTAAAGGCCCTGGGCCCGAACCTCCTTCTCCAGGTCGCCGACCAGGTCACGATGCGGCCCCATCTTGACGGCCGTCCAGTCAGAGAGATTGCTGTCGTACATTTGGAAACCGTCATGGTGCTCAAAGACGGGCACAACATAACGCGCGCCGGATTCTTTGAATAGAGTTGCCCAGGCCCGGGGATCATACTTCTGGGCCTTGAACATGGGAATAAAGTCTTTGTAGCCGAACTTGGTGAGCGGACCGTAGGTGCTTACATGATGCTGGTTCATCTCTGACCCCTGGAGATACATCTCTCGGGGGTACCACTCGCTACCGAATGCGGGAACAGAATAGACGCCCCAGTGAATAAAGATGCCGAACTTCGCATCCCGGTACCAATCGGGCACCTTGTATTGGGAGAGAGAGTTCCAGTCCGGACGGAACGGCCCGTCGTGGGTTCCGCGGTCTACATCGGCCAGGATCGCGCTGCGCTGGCCATCGTATTTTGCCGTCGCCTTCTGCCACATGTCGGCCAAAGATTCGGCGCTGTCCGATGCTGTCGGCGCGGTGCTGGACTGCGCGGTTACGCGAAACGGAGATACTGCAGTGACCATGGCCGCGAGCAGGCATGCCGTCTTTACGAAGCGCTGGGCAAACATGAGATCGGGTTGACCTTTCTTGCGGTTGCGGGCCGGGGTCTGGATTAAAAGCGCCGGGTGCAATTCTCTCTGCGAAGCCGGCGCTCTGCCATCATTTGGTATTCAGCACAAGCACGGTAGCGATTGGATCCAGCGCTTTGGCCGGCAGCTGAACATCGACGCCCCCTCCGGACGCTGTCACCTTCAAAGGCTTGTGCTCAGGGTCGGCCAGCAGGTACGCGCTCGCCACCGTCCGGGGAACGTTCTGCAGATGAAAGGCGCCGGTCGGCCAGGTGAAGATCTCAATGTAGATCTTGTCAGGGGTAGTGGTCGAGCGCCAGTTCCAGCTGGGAATGAACTTGGGCTTGCCGTCCTTGTCTTTCTCCGTGGTGCTGAAGCTGCCGGCCTCGGGTCCAAAGAGAGTGGGCTGGGTGCCGTAAATCGCCGCGCCGTTCACATCCAACCACTTCCCGACCTGGTGAAGCCGCGTGACTTCTTCCGGAGGAACCACGCCCTTGGAGTCCGGCCCAATATTGAGTAGATAGTTGCCTCCCTTGCTGGCGATGTCGATCAGGTTTCGCAGCAGGGTTTGGGTGGACTTGAAATTCTTGTCATAGGACTTGTAGCCCCAGGTATCGTTCATGGTCATGCAGGCTTCCCAGTCACGTCCGGGATAGCCGTGTGCCGGGATGTACTGCTCGGGGGTATCGGTGTCGCCCTTGTAGCCACCGCCAAGCCGGTTGTTCCAGATAAGGTTCGGATGCTGGTTGAGCAGAGTCACGATCTCACCGGCAAGCGCGGGCGTCATATCCGGTGTGGGTGTATCGAACCAGATGGTGGCAGGAAAATCGCCATAGTTGGTTAGCAACTCCTTCAACTGGGGGATGGCTTTGGTGTGCAGGTAAGTCGCGAAATCGCCGTCCTGGGCTGGGTCCCAATGGTGCGAGGGCAGGTCATGATTGCCGGTCTTGTAGGCCGCGCCGCCGGGCGCGGTCCAGTCCTGATCCTGCGAGTAGTAGAAGCCGAGCTTCACGCCTTGCTTCTGGCATTCTTCAGCCAGCTCGCGGATAGGATCGCGATGAAAGGGTGTAGCCGCAACGATATTAAAAGGATCTGCCTTGGAGTCGAACATGGCAAAGCCGTCGTGATGCTTGGTGGTGATAACGATATATTTCATCCCCGCCGACTTGGCGAGGGCGACAATATCGTGGGCGTTGAAACCGGTGGGGTTGAACTGTGACGCGAGCGCCTTGTAGTCGGCCACAGGAATGGAACCGCGATTCATGATCCACTCACCGATACTCGGGATCTGCTTTCCCTTCCAGGTCCCCGCCGGAATCGAGTAGAGGCCCCAGTGGATGAACATGCCGAAGCGCGCATCCCTCCACCAGGCCATGCGCGCATCACGTTGCGCGGGCGTCTCGGTATCCTGAATCGCAGCCACGGGATGAGCGGGAGAAACGTCGATGTGCTCACCCTCTACCTGGGCGAATAGCGGCATTGCACATGAGGCGAGGAGCAGAGTCGTGGCGACGATGGAACGGCCGGCTAATTTCAAGTTATCTATCCTTCATATGATGAAGTAATAATTACGGGCGTTGGCAGGCGCCCCGTGCTCACCTTGCGCGTTTCGGTGAGCTCTTATGGCGACCTTTCGATCGGCGAGCGGATGGGGCTCCCCCTGCAGAGGCAGAGAGTGCGGCAAATGGCTTTAGTTAACGTTTAACAAAGAAGCGCAACGGGATAGAGATTCAACGACCGGGACTACGGTTGTCAAGGATTATTTAATGAACACCCGGAAAATCACCCGCCCGGTCCACCGCGGGCGGCCCGGCAGCTTTCGCCAAATCGGGCGTGGCTGCGGCTGGCCCGGAGCATCGATGTTGGCATAGAGCTCTCGCTTTGGAACGCGGTGGCGTCATTCGCAGCGCAGGGAATGCATGGGGTCGGTGCGCATGGCCCGGCGCCCCGGAACATAACAGGCGATGAGTGCCGCGAGCAGCAGCACAGTGGAGACGCCGAACAGCGTAAGTGGATCGCTTTGGCCAACGCCGTACAGCAGATGAGAGAAGCTGGGTAGCAGGTGCACAAGCGCGACCGAGGTCAGGGCGCCGATGCCCAACCCGACACCGGCCATGCGCATTCCATGGCCGACGATCATGCGGAATACCCGGCCCCGGTCTGCACCCAGAGCCAGGCGGATCCCTATCTCTTGGGTGCGGCGCATCACGGAGTAGGAGACGACTCCGTATATGCCCACCGAGGACAACAGCAATGCCAGCGCTGCGAAGGCGCCGAGAAGCAGAATGGGAAGGTTCCGCGAGGCCATCGACTCCGACATCAAATCGTCGATCGTGCTGACACCATAGACGGGTTGATCGGACGCAGACGCGAAGACGACGTTCCGAATGGCAGGCATCAAATCCGCAGGTGGAAGCGTTGTGCGAACCACCAGTGTGAGCGTGCGGAAGAAGTCGGTGACCGCAATCGAATCCGGCAGCTGATAGACGGGGATGTAAATCTGCCTTGAGTTGTAGGCGCCGCGATCTTCCAATCCCCAGTGGCGCACGTGCCCCACCACACCGACGATGCGGGCCGCTCCCCAGTGTCCGACGGTTAGCGTTTGCCCCACGGGATTCTGGCCGGGGAAGAAGGTGTGCGCGAGCACGCTATCGATGACCACCACCTTGCCGGAGCTGATCTGATCGGCGGGCGTGAAGAACCTGCCTTGCAGCAAGGGGATGCCCATCGTCTTCAGATAATCGGGTCCAGTCCAGAAGTAGAGCGCGTGGGGCGCTTCCTGCAGCGAGGTGGGCTGCCGAGTGCCGATCCAGAAAGGGCCGCCATTGTCGGCGCCTGAGAGCGGAACAATATTGGTAAGATCGGCCGCGGCCACCCCCGGCAGCTCAAGAATGCGAGCAAGCAATTGCTGATAGGCCGCGCGCGTTCGGGCTGCAGTCGTCGTAGATGAAGGAGATAGGCCAACCCGGAACAAAATCACGTGATTCGTATCGAAACCGGGGTTCACATGCCAGAGGTTACGGACGCTCCGCAGGAGCAGCCCTGCGCCGGTCATCAGCACGAGAGTGAGCGCAAACTGCACCACAACAATGCGGCTTAGCGGGCGATGCCGGCTGGAAGATCCTCTCGATGCTTTTTGCAGAGCGCCTTGTACGTCGGGGCTCGCGCATCGGAGTGCCGGAGCGAGGCCGGAGAGGATTCCTACGGAAATGGAAGCAAGCACCGTATATAGGAGGACCGGCAGATGAAGGCCTATGTTTGCGGAGCGGGGCAGAGTATAGGGAAGCGCCGCAAGCAGCAGGCGCAGCCCGAAGCCGGCGACCACAATACCCAATATTCCGCCGGCGAGCGAGAGCACGACGTTTTCGGTCAGCAACTGCCGCACGATGCGTCCCCGGCCGGCGCCGAGCGCGGAGCGAATGCCAAATTCCCGGGCACGCGCAGTGGAGCGGGCCAGCAGCAAATTCGCAAGGTTGAAGCATGCGATCAGCAGCACCAGGCTTACGGCTCCAAACAGCAACAGGATCGTTCCCCTCACGTCACCGAGAATTTCCTGCGACAGCGAAGTGATGGTGACGCCGACGGTGCGGTTGGCATCGGGATATAAGCGGTCGAGCCCCTGCTGAATGGCGTTCATCTCAGCTTCGGCCTGGCCTGTCGTCACCCCCGATTTGAGACGGGCCACCACCGGCACTGCATCCACGGAACGATCGGCATAGATGGCGGGCATGTCGGGGCGCAGAGCCGTGAGGACGTCCGCGTCTGCCAGGAAATGGAAGCCGGCCGGGAGGACGCCGATGACGGTAAAGCTCTTGCCATCCAGAACCAACGCTCGTCCTGTCACATGCGGGTCGGACGCAAAACGTTCTCTCCAGAGCGAGTAACTTATCAGCGCGGCTGGTCCGGCATTCGGCTCGTCCTCAGACGCGGTGAAATCTCTCCCAATGACCGGCTGAACGCCCAAAGTCGCCAGAAGGCCGTAGGATGCCCGGATACCCACGAGGTGCTCGGCACTTCCTGGAGCAGTGAGATCGAAGTTATGAAATCTGACCGCGGACATGGTACTAAACGACCGCGAAGTGCGTTCCCAATCCTCAAAGTTCGGGTACGAAACATCGAGCTGGGGAATACCTGGTCGATTCTGCCATAGGAACACGAGCCGATTGGCCTGCGGGAAAGGCAGCGGCGCGAGAATCACCCCCTGCAAAACACTGAACATCGCAGTGTTCGCTCCGAGGCCGAGTGCAAGTGTGAGGAGACATACGGATGCAAAGCCAGGCGATCTCCGCAGTTGGCGCAATGCGTAGCGTAGATCCTGCTGCAAACGTTCGAGGGACACATAGCCCCAGGCTTCGTGTGTTTGATCCTTAATCAGGGCCTCAATAGGACGCAATGGTAGATGTTCGACTATCGCTTGGTCAAGAGTGGAGCTTGCCGGGCCGCGCAGATCGCGCCGTAACCCTGGAGAACGCGACGCTATTCCAATAGAGATGGTTTCGCTTGTATAGTGCAGGCTATGCCCGTCCGCATGAAGGATATTGCGAAAGATCTTGGAGTTTCTATCGTCACGGTCTCCAAGGTCATTCGCAATCACCCTGATATTGCGGAGGAAACGCGAGAGCGGGTTCTTAAGCGCGTAAGGGAGCTCGACTATCAGCCCAACGTGTTGGCCCGCAGCCTCGTAACCGGGCGCAGCTATCTGATCGGCTTGGTGGTACCCGACCTTCTGCACCCGTTTTTTTGCGACGTAGCCAAATCCTTATCGACTGTGATTGCGAAAAAGGGATATTCGTTGATCATCGCCTGGTCAGAAGAAGATCCGGCGCTGGAGGCGAGAGAGATTCTGCAATTGGTCGGGCGGCAACTGGATGCGCTGGTGATCGCATCGTCAGAAGTCGCAACCGATTCCTTCGAGCGGTTGGATCGTCAAGGTCAACGCTACTTGCTGATCGATCGAGAATTTCCAGAGTTATCGGCAAATTTCGTTGGCATCGACGATGAGGCCGCAGGCCGCATTGCCACGGAACACTTAGTCGACCAGGGCTCGAAAACCATAGCCCATATACGGGGGCCAAATGTCAGCACAGGCAACCGCAGGTTGGCGGGTTATCAACAGGCGTTGGCGCGCCGCGGCATTGCCTACTCCGACCGTTATGTTGTGCCCGGAGGCAGCGCGGATATAGGGAGCAATTTGCATGGAGCAGTGGCTATGCGGCTTCTTCTGCAACAGCGGCCGATACCAGACGGCGTGTTCTGCTTCAATGATCCCCTGGCAATTGGTGCGATGAACGCAATTCTTGAAGCGGGGCTGCGCATTCCGGAAGATGTGGCCGTGGTTGGATGCGGGAACCTTCATTACGACGTTTCGTTGCGCGTTCCGCTTTCCAGCGTCGATCAGAACAGCCAGATGATGGGAGAACACGCGGGCAAAATTCTCCTCAACCTGATCGAGTCGAAGCATCGCCCACCTCCGGTGAAGATCGTTCTCGATCCTGAACTGGTGGTCCGGGCTTCCTCAAAAAGAGACGTGGAACTAGAACGATTCCATGAAACCAAACATTTACGAAAGAGTGACGGATAGAGGCTGGCCGTGGAATACCACTGTCTTTACGCCAGTACTGCCGGCTAGCCGGATCTCCATCGGTAGGCCGCCGGGCCGCAGCATTCTGGAGCCGGCAGCCAATTGTAGAGTGAGATGCCGCGGCGCGTCGTTCCATCGAACCTCGAGACGCATGCATTGTCCGCCGCGAAAGTTGAACGTCTCGCCGTCGTCTTCATACAGAAGCGATCGGCCATCGGCCCCCGGAAATACGGTGAGACTCAGCGGCCCCTCGACCTGTTCGCCAGTGTATTGCTTCACCGGACCCATGGGAATCGCCGCACCGGCGCGAACATACAGCGGCATGGTGCTTAAATCGACTTCGCGTGTGATCTCTCGGCCACCGTCGTGCCTTTCGTTGGTCCAGAAATCGTACCAGGCTCCGCGCGGGAGGTAGAGGGTGCGGCTCGTGGCGCCCTTTTCGACTACCGGAGCAACCAATAGATCGCGGCCGTAGAGGTATTGATCGCCGCGGGAGACGGCTGCAGGGTCATCCGGGTAATGCAACCACAAAGCGCGCATGATCGGCAGACCGGTCTCGCAAGTCTCCTTCACCGCGGAATAGAGGTAAGGCATCAGCCGGTAGCGCAGCTCGAGGTACTTTCTGCATACGGGCTCAATCGCCGGATTGTGCAGCTCAGCCGGGGCCGGATGAAACCCGGGAGTCTCGGGGAAACCCAGATCTCCAGTGTCCCAACCCCACGGACGATGCAGCTTCCAGTCGCGGCCGTGCGAGCGGAACAACGGGCAGAAGGCGGCGAATTGGAACCATCGCGCGTACAATTCGCCGGTGTATTCCTGGGTGGGAACGAAGCCGCCGATATCCGTGCCCCAGAAAGGTATGCCGCTCAGCCCGGTGTTGATCGCGTTTGGAACGTGCGTCTTCAATGTCTCCCAGCGAGAGAGAACATCGCCCGACCAAAGGAAGGCAGCATAGCGCTGCATGCCCGCATAGGCGTTGCGGTGGAGCGCAAACACCCGCTGGTTCGGACGATACATTTGCTGGCCGTCGAAATACATCCGGTTGCGCGCCAGTCTCGAGGGCGCATCCAGGCCGTCGCCCTGGTCGGGCCACCAGCCGTCGATACCGAGATCAGCGAGGGGTTTGTGCGCCGGCCAGTAGCAGCTGACCTGGCGATCGGGCGGCCAGTGATGATCGGGCGTTCGGCCGGTTGGCAGAGGTGCAGCCGTACACGGATCGTTGACCGTGCCGGTAAGACGCTCGCCTTCGAGAACCACGTGCACCGCGACCTTGAAGTGTTCGCTGTGCAGTTGCTCAATCGCTTTTGCCGGGCTCGGGAATGCGCGATCGTTCCAGGCGAACTCGCCATTGTCGGTGTTCCAGCCGTTAGGGCAGAAGCCGGTGCCAAGATAGATCATGGTGTCGCAGGGAAGCTTCTTCTCGCGAAAGGTCAGAGCCTCCTGCATAATTTCCTCCGGCGTCCCCAACGTCCGATAAGACTGCTGGTATCCGAACGACCAGAGTGGCGGCATCTCCGCAAAGCCGGTGATTTTTGCGTACTCCGACAGCAAGGCAGCTGGTTCGCTTGCACCCATCACAAACACATCCAGCGGAAGCCCGCGTTCGCCCTGGGCTGCGCGCAACCGTCCCTGGCTGCCGCTGAGATCGAAGGTCCCCAGCGGCGAGTGAACGAACATTCCCCAACCTGCGGTCCCGATAAGGAGTTGGATGGGTACGCGGGCGCCGTGGGTGCCGAGATGATATCCACCCTGCCCACTCACCATCGAATCGCTTTCCCCGCGGCGATCGAACTGCGGACCACCTTGCCCCATGCCGAGCAAGAGCCCGTTGCCGGTGTTGAAGTGCAACTCCGGCGCGATCGCATCCGGCGCAGGCGCGATCAGGCTCAACTCCTGCACCAACTCCCCTGTGGCACGCTCGACGCGAAAGGTCAGCGGCGAATCTGTGAGCGTGACGCGCAGATCACCGGCGCGCGCCGTGAAAGAACCAGAGAGTGCTCGCAATCGAATGACCGGCGAACCCCAATTACGATCGAGAAGGGCGCCGTCAGAAACCAACGGCACAGCCTTACCCTCCTTGACCGTTTGAACGGTAATGCGCACCGTGCGCGGGCTCACTGCCGTGACGGCGATCTCGATTGGACCGGATGCTACGGAGAGCGGCGAATCGGGCAAGAGCGCCGATGCCGGCTCAAGGAACGCCAGCGTGCCGGCCGACACCATACCTCTCAAAGCATCTCTACGACTGAATGAAAAGCTCATGGGCGAGTGATCCCTGTCATGCTGCGTGTTCGCACTGGTGACACCTCGGCTGCAGCCGTGGTGTTTCGAGGCGGAATGCGCCTCTCCGCCGACATAAATGTATCCAAATATGTAGACAATTTAAAGTATTATTACGGCATGGAGTTGTGGAGCTGCGTAGAGGTCATCGACTCCCACACGGAAGGGGAGCCGACCCGTGTTATTGTCTCCGGGGGACCCGATCTAGGCACTGGAACCCTGGCGCAACGCCTGGAACGATTTCGCCGGAAATTCGACCATTTTCGCACCGGCGTCGTGTGCGAACCGCGAGGTTCTGAAGTGGTGGTCGGCGCACTGCTCTGCGAGCCCATCGAGCTCGGGTCTACCGCGGGCGTCATCTTCTTCAACGACGTAGGCTATCTGGGCATGTGCGGCCACGGAACCATCGGCCTGGTCACCACGCTCGCTCACATGGGGCGCATCGAGCCGGGCCAATACCGCATCGATACGCCGGTCGGCACCGTTACCACGCAGCTCCACAACGACGGACGTGTCTCTGTCTGCAACGTTCCCAGCTTTCGCCTGCGCGCCGCTACGCCCGTCGATGTACCGGGCTACGGAACGTTTACCGGAGATATCGCGTGGGGAGGCAACTGGTTCTTTCTCGTTCGACAGCACCCTTTCGAAATCTCGCCCGCCAACCGGGCTCAGCTCGTCGCCGCGGCTACAGCGGTTCGCTCAGCGCTGGCCGCTGCGGGAATCACCGGCGACCGAGGCGCTACCATCGACCACATCGAGTTCTTTGCGGCACCTTTGTCCGCTGCAACGTCCTCGCGTAACTTCGTCCTATGTCCTGGGACTTCGTTCGACCGCTCCCCTTGCGGTACTGGAACAAGCGCCAAGATGGCCTGCCTGTACGCTGACGGCAAACTATTGCCCGGGCAAACCTGGATCCAGGAGGGTATCCTCGGGACCTGCTTTGAAGGCAAGATCAGCGAGTCAGCAAACGGTCACATTCACCCAACCATCACCGGCCGTGCCTGGGTCACGGCTGAATCGAGGCTCATCTTCCATAGCAAGGATCCCTTTGTAAAGGGCATCGTGTTCGTATGAAAAGTTTCGATGTACTGATCGTGGGCGCCGGGATTGTCGGCTGCGCATGTGCGAAAGAATGCGCGGAGGCCAAACTACGGGTGGGCCTGGTGGAGACCGACGCTCTTGGATCAGGCGCAACCGGCGCCGGCATGGGCCACGTGGTGGTGATGAACGACTCCCCGGCTCAACTGGCGCTTACGCGCTACTCCCGCTCACTGTGGCAGCAACTCATGCCCCAGTTGCCAACCGCGGTTGAATACGAAAGCCGCGGCACCGTGTGGGTTGCCACCGATGACGAAGAGATGGGCGAAGTGCACGCCAAGCACCACGCTTACTCCGCCGCAGGAGTCGTCACCGAAGCGCTCAACGCAAGCCAGCTCGCAAAGGAGGAGCCCAACCTGCGGCCGGGCCTCGCCGGGGGTCTTCTTGTTCCTGACGATGGCGTCATCTTTCCCCCGGCCGCAGCGAGCTTCTTTCTGGAGCGGGCCCAGGCGCTCGGAGCCACCTACCTACCTGGCTCCGGAGTAGTCTCAGCATCCAGAGGGGAACTTCGCCTGGCCGACGGCACCGCGCTGCACGCCGATCGCATCGTGCTTGCCACCGGAACCAACTGCGCCCTTTTACCCGGGCTGCCGATCAAAAGCCGCAAAGGGCATTTACTCATCACCGACCGGTATCCCGGTTTTCTTCGTCATCAATTAGTCGAGCTGGGTTATCTCAAGAGCGCCCACCAGGTTCAGGCGGACTCGGTTGCTTTCAACATTCAGCCGCGGCGCTCGGGCCAGATCCTCATCGGTTCCTCGCGTCAATACGGAAATGTGAATCCGGCAACCGACTCCCTCATGCTGGAACAAATGTTGCAACGCGCTGCCCTCTACATGCCCGCACTGCGAGGGCTCTCCGTTCTTCGCGCGTGGGCGGGATTCCGCGCCGCGACACCCGATAACCTGCCGCTGATTGGGCCCGCCTTCGGCCTTAGCGATGACCAAAGCCTTTGGCTTGCCGTTGGCTTTGAGGGCCTGGGCATCACCACCGCTCCCGGCGCTGCTCGTCTTCTCGTCGACCAGATGCTCAAGCGCACGCCCAGCATTGACGCCGCGCCTTATTGGCCGCGCAGCACGGCGAACCATGAAGCAGTGCACAACGGGATTTGATTCAGGAGAATGCATGATCTGGTCTGGCGTAATGCCCGCAATGACGACAGCGTTTGATACAAATCTCGCTGTCGACCACACCTTTCTCGCACAACATGCGGCATGGCTGCTGGGCAATGGATGTACCGGCCTGGTGGCACTGGGCTCGCTTGGCGAAGGGGCGACGCTCGAAGCCTCGGAGAAGGTTGAGGTCTTGAAAACAGTCGTCCGTGCCGCCGGCAAGTCGCCTGTCGTCGCCGGCATCGCTTCGCTTTCCACGCAGAGCGCCATCCGGCTCGCAAATGAGGCTGAGCAGGCCGGCTGCTCCGCGCTTATGGTCTTGCCGCCTTATGTCTATACCTCCGACTGGCGCGAGATGAAGGCGCACGTCTCTGCCGTCATCGCTTCTACTTCCCTTTCCTGCATGCTTTATAACAACCCCGTCGCCTACAAAACCGATTTCCTCCCCAACCAGATTGCAGAGCTGGCCGAGGAACATGCCAATCTCCATGCGGTCAAGGAGTCCAGCGCTGATGTCCGTCGCGTCACCGGCATCCGTGAGGCTCTCGGCGATCGCTTGAAGATTCTTACCGGCGTCGACGATGGTCTTGTCGAAGGGGTGGCGGCCGGCGCAGTGGGCTGGATCGCCGGCCTGGTCAACGCGTATCCTGCGGAGTCGGTCAAGCTTTTCGACCTGGCAAAAGCAGGAAAGCAGCAGGAGGCGTTTGAGATCTACCGCTGGTTCCTGCCCTTGCTGCGCATGGACACGGTTCCCAAATTCGTTCAGCTCATCAAGTGGGTGCAGGAGCAGGCCGGCGTGGGCTCTGCTCGTGTTCGCCCCCCGCGGCTTGAGATCATAGGCGAGGAGCTGGCGGCCGCGAGGAAGGTCCTGCAAACGGCTCTCGACAACCGGCCCGCGATTACGGAGATACCCTTCTCCGAATTCAAGGGCGTCGCAGTCTGACGCCGCAGAGATCACACGAAACCGTCATTGTTACTCTTACCAACTGCCTCGTTCGCCGAACATATCAATGACGGTACCCAGGCGCGAGCAGCCGTTTTCCCAATTGATTTGCAGGGCGCGCTCCGTGCCATCCGCATTGCCGTCACTCAATGCGCGGATGATGGCGTTGTGCTCATCGATCGACGACTGCAGGTTGCTTATGATGGAGCTGGCGTACAAACGCCAGTAGCGTTCCACCTGCGGCTCGATCGTATTGTGCCAGGCGCGCAGCCGGGGGCCCGCTCCGGATTCCACCACCAGGTGATGAAAGCTGCGATCCAGGTCAAAGATGCTACCCTGCCTGGTGGCATCTGTCTTTATCTCGGCAAGCTGCTGATTGACGGCCTTCAGCTGTTGCACAATGACCATTCTCTTGGCCTTTGGCAGCGCTGCCGCAGTGCGTCCCGCAAGCCCCTCGATGCGCCCGATGAACGGATACAACTCGTTCGCATCTTCCTTGGTCAACGGCGAGACAATCATGCGCGACTTGGTTGCTGTCCGCTGTTCGCGTATGTAACCCTCCTGCTGCAGCCATTGCAGCGCCGCGCGCGTGGGTGTCCGGCTCAGGTGAAGACGCTTCGCCAATTCTTCCTCCACGATCCACGTTCCCGGCGAAAGCTTGCCGTGGACGATGAGTTCCCGGACTTCTTTCAGGGCTGCGAGCACGCTGGTTCCATGCTCGCGTTTTGGGATAGTCACTTTGGAGGGTTTTTTCGTTCTGGCTAATGGCATAGATTCGGCTTCCGTCTCACTCTAAGGCCTCATTGATCATTCGATTGTATGACCTGCAGCGTGGTTCCTGGTGTTGCAACGGCGAAAGCTGGGCAACCCGCATGATCTGCGACGGCGAAAACCTCGAAGAAGTCCCAGTTGGATCGCCGGGTGCAGGACGAGTCTCGAACCTTTGCGACCTTCCGGCAATCTCTGTGCCTTGCGGGCTTGCGGCCGAAGCAGCTACCTTATGACATGCAAAGCGTGGGACGCGGGTGGAACGACGCGATGGGTCTCAAAGCTGCACGGATCTTCGTTGCTTGCCTGATGTGCGTTTCCTTGCAGCAGTCCTGGGCTGGGATTGCCTGTCCGGTATCCTTGTTTGACGGCACGCTAAACGAGGTTGGAGGAGGCTTGTCTTTTCGGAATGTTGGCAAGCTGCCTATCCAACGGCTTACGTTCGATTGCGCGACAACGAGCAATCGAACTGTTCACCACGCCGGTTGTCATGAGGAGACGGGGTTGTTCTTTCCGGGAACGGACTATACCAGTTCGTTTGCTTTGCCTCATCATGCTGGATCCATTGTGGTGTCTCTCACCGAGGCGCGTCTGGCTGGTGGCTCTTTGTGGTTATCTAAACGCGACCAGAAGTGTCGCCCCTTGAGGCTCGTTCGCAAACGGAAACCGAAGTAGAGGAAATGCGTTACCGAGGCCTCGGCTGGGCTTCTGTCTCAGCCGCACTAACAATGACCCTGCCTACCGTTTCGCGGCTTCTGTTTTCCGCAGGTTGCGCAGCGGTTTGCCGGCGTTTCCCTTGCTTGCGTTTCCATCGACGCGAGAGACAGACACGGCCTGCGTGAGGGGGAGGCTCAGAAGCACCTCGCTCTTGCTGCTGCCGAGGCGCACTCGCAGCGGGCCGTCGAAGGGCAGCTGTTCTACCACCGTAAGCACGGTTCCCGGCCTGATTCCCTCCAGCGCCAGGTGACGCAACATTTCCGGATCTTTGTCTGAGACGCTTACCACGGTGGCTCGCTGCGAAGGCGCCAGCTGCCTGACAGTCATCTGCTCGATTTGTGGCATCGAGCCATCGAGCGCCGGGATCACATGCCCATGCGGATCGAATTGTGGATTACCCAGCTTGGCGGCAATGCGCTCCTCAAATTTCTCAGAGATGAAGTGTTCCAACCGCTCTGCCTCGGGGTGAACCTCGTCCCACTCATAGCCAAGCACATCGTGCAGAAACGTCTCCAGCAATCGATGGTGCCGTACTACTTCCCGCGCCCTTACCTTGCCCCGCTCAGCTAGTTGCACGCCGTGATGCTTTTCGTAGGTAACGAGCGGCGGATGCAGGGCTGCCAGCTTCTGCAGCATGTTCGTCACCGAAGCCGTGGTAATGCGGAGATGGCCAGCGATTTCGTGAGTCGCTACTTTGCGCTCCTCGGAGCCGCCCAACCAGAAGATCGCCTTGAGGTAGTTGTCTACCGCTTCGCTGTTATGAGCAATGGGGCTGGTGGAGGAACCAGTCTTGCGTGTGGGCCGGGGATGATGGGTCGCTCTTGCCATGAGCCTCAATTGGGATTAGTGTAGCAGCGTGGGCAAAATTAGGCATGACTAAAGTTTTGATTAGCCATATGCGGCATCTCGGCGTTGCCGCAGTGGCCGCCGCCGCGCTTTGCAGCCTGGCGCCTGGGCTCTATTTGATGGCGCAAAGCGGCACATCGAGCGCACTTGCGGGCATTGTCACCGACAGCAGTGGAGCGGTTATTCCGCATGCCTTGGTGTCTGCGACGGAAACGGAAACGAAGGCCTCGCGCATGGTACAGACGGATGCCCAAGGGGCGTTCCATTTCTCTCAAATCAATCCGGGTACGTATGAGGTCTCGATTCAGGCAAAAGGGTTTGCTGAGCAGCAGTCTCAGCCCACAGTCGTACCAGTCGGCCGCACGATTGCATTGAACTTTACCTTGCAGGTCTCTTCCAGCTCGGAGACGGTCGTGGTCGAGCCCCGGCAGGGCCTGTTGAGTCTGGAGAATCCGAATACAACCACCACCCTTGATGCGCAAACAATCAAGAGATTGCCGAATGCCGGCCAGGACTTAACTTTCATTGCGCAGTTTGCCCAGGGAGCATTGCTGAACACGGCTGGATCTTCCAATGACGCCAAGGCGGCGGGTGGTTACGGGAATGTGGAATTCAATGGGCTTCCCGCGACTTCCAACGGATACATCCTCGATGGTTATGACACCAACGACCCGTGGCTTGGCCTGAATATTGGACTTTCGACCAACCTGGTCATCGGTCTCGATGCGGTGCAGGAAGCCACTGTCAATACCAACTCGTTCGCTGTCGACCAGGGACGTTACGGCGCATCGCAGGTGAACTACTTCACCAAATCAGGATCGAACCGGTTTCATGGCGATGCTTACGAAATATGGAATGGCTCGCTGTTAAACGCGGAGAACTATTTTCTGCACGCGAATGACACGCCCGGAGACACCGCGCACAAGCCTCGATCTACAGTGAATGAGTTCGGAGTGAGCGTAGGCGGCCCGATCCGCAAGAACAAGCTGTTCTTTTTCGCGCACTACGAAGGGATTCGCATCGCGCTGCCGCTGGTTTCGCAAGCGGTGGTTCCGTCGCCGGCCTTTCAGCAGTACGTTCTCAATCGTTTGCCGCAAGGAGGCTTAGATCCTCTGACGGGAACCCTGCTGCCACCCGAGCCAAACGAAGTCGGCTTTTACGCATCGCTGTTCAAGCTTTACCAGAACACCGCCGGCACAGCTTTGCCGGTGGCATCTTGTCCTCTGGACGCTAGCGGGGTGTTACTGCCCGGCGCGGGGAACGGCGTTCTACTCAACGGAAGCGGATGCGCTAACCAACGGCAGGAATCGCTCAATAACAGCGATCACGAAGACCTTATCGTCCTCAAGATCGACCACACCATCAACGCGCACGACAGTGTGTGGTATCGCTTTCAGCAGGACACCGGTTTGCAAGCCGCCTACACCGATGCCATCAACCCGATCTTCAATGCGTTCTCGCCGCAGCCGCAGCGCACCTTGGTTGTGGGCTATACGCACGTATTCGACGGCACCCTGGTGAACGAGTTCAATCCGGGCGCGAGCTGGTACGCAAGCATTTTTGAACCGAACCATTTTGCCGCGGTGCAGCAAGCATTCCCGATCGTGCTTGCCGGCGGAAGCGCCAACGCCCCATTCACGACGATCGGCGGCAACGACAACACCTATCCACAGGGGCGAAAGGTGACCCAATGGCAAATCAATGACAATTTGATTTGGACGCGGGAACGGCACACGTGGAAATTCGGGGTCAATACGCGACGCGTCGATGTGAGCGATTACGATCTGGGGCAGGGTACGGTGCCGACGGTTATCTACAACGACCTGGCCCAGTTCACCTATGGAGCCGCCTATACGGCGAGCCACACGTTTCCAGTTGCGCTGAAGGAGCGTATCGACAATGGCAATGTGGATTGGTACGCGATGGACTCGTTCAAGCCGATGAAGCGGCTGACACTGACCGCGGGTGTGCGGACTACGTGGAACACGAATCCGGTGAATGGACAGCGGCTCTTCGCGCGGCCGTCCGGTTCGTTCCTCGACGCTTCACACGATGTGAATCAGCCGCTCGACCAGGTGATCGGGACTCGCTTGAAACCCGCCTTTCCCAATACGCCACTGTTCGTGTGGCAGCCGCGGGCATCCGTCGCCTACGAGGTTTCGCCCACGACGGCGATTCACGGCGGCTTCGGCGTGTTCAACGACATTATTCCTTCGCAGATCTCGGACCTGGCCGCAACCAATCCGCCTTATGCGCCAACCTTCGTGGGCGGCCTGGGTGGGCAGGTCGGCGGCGTTGGGATTGTGCCTGGCGTCGAAGGCAGCGCGGTGGACGCGACCTCTACGGCGAACCAGGAGTTTCAAACGGCTTTCGGCACGAACCGGTCGTCGTGCGCGGGAATCGCGTCAGGGGCGCCCACCTGCCCGCTCGCAGTAAACCTCAACACCTTTCCCAGCGGCACGCTGAAGACTCCTTACTACTACCAATACACCTTGGGGATTGAGCAGCAGGTTGGATCGCGGGGCGCGCTACGGGTCGATTACGTGGGCACGCGCGGACTACACGAGCCCTTTCTGGTGCAGTTGAACGGCTATCAGACGGTTTGCGATGGGTGTTTCGCGCCCTTCCCTTATCAGCGGCCGCTCGATCAGCGCTTTGCCAGCGTCGACGAATTCCGCACCGACGCGAACAGTAGTTATGCTGGACTGCAAACCAGCTTCACCAAACAGTTCGCGGGATTGACGCTGCGCGGCAACTACACGTTGAGCCACTGCCTCGACGAAGTATCGAATGGCGGACTGTTGCCATTTTCGAGCCAGGGTGTTTTGTCGCCGCTACCGGGTGAACTGAGCAGGCAATACGGAGACTGCGACTACGATGTACGCCATAACCTTTCGGCATTTGGCTTGTACCAGGTTCCATTTCATTCTTCCAGCCGGCTACTCAGGCAAGTGCTGGGAGGCTGGTCGTTTTCGCAAACATTGTTTCTGCATAGCGGGCTGCCCTTCACCGTGCTGAGCCAGCCGTATACGGCCAATAACCACGGAGTATTCCAGGGAAGCGGTCCGCAATTTGCGCGGCGGGTTGCGGGCGTTCCGCTCTATCGCAAGACCCCCTACGATGGCGTAACACAAGCAGGAACCAGGCAATGGCTCAACCCGGCGGCCTTTGTTTCGGTTGTAGATCCGACAACTGGGTCCTGCACCGGCGGCGACACGCCGCAGAACTGCCAGTTCGGCGATGCGGGACGGAACACCGTGCGCGGCCCACATTTCACCGAGTCGGATTTGTATCTGACCAAGAGCTTCCATGTGACCGAAGGGGTGTCGTTCCGGTTCGATACCCAGATGTTCAATGCATTCAACCATCCGAATTTTGCGCTGCCCAGTTCGGTGGAAGCGGGGGTTCCCGGTGTCTTCATTCCGGCGCGCTTTGGAACGTTAGAGAGCACGATCTCTCCGCCCACTGGGCTGCTGGGGGTTGGACTCGGCGGCGATAGTTCGCCGCGCATGGTCGCCTTCCAGGGGAGGATTGAGTTTTGAGTCTCCCACGTCTCCAACTGGTTGCGACCTGCGAGTGCTCTAGCATTTTCACTTCTGCTGTTTAGAGAGCAACGACTCCCATTGCGGCTTTTCCTCAAGAAAAGCCGCTCTACGCTGCACTTTCCAGTGCAGCGTAGAAGTGAAAGTGTTTTAGACAACGTGTTGGGCGAGATAGTTCTGGATTTCTGAAAACTCCTCCTCCGATAGACGGAACGTTGCCGCGGGTATGACTCCCTCGACCTGTTTTGCGCTGCGCCCGCCTACGATCGCTGCGGTGATTGCAGAGTGATGCAAGGTCCACGCAATCGCCACCACGCCTGCGCTCACAGCCGTGACGGTGGCCTATTTTCCCGAGGAAGTCCGCCACTGCCAGGTTCCGCGATAGGAGAGGTTCCTGGTAGTTCTTGGCATTCCGGCGAAAATCGTCGCTGGGAAAATTGGCGACGCGCTGCTTGCTCATGGCCCCGGTCAATAGACCAGAATGCATGGGGGCATAGTTGATAACGCCGATGTTGTTCTTCTCACAGAATGGCAGGATGGCCGGTTCAACTGAGCGATTCAACATGGAGTACGGAGGCTGGTTGGAGGTAACCGGGGCGATCTTCATGGCTCGCTCCATCTGTTCCACGCTGAAGTTCGAGACGCCAATCCAACGAACCTTGCCCTCCTTTTGCAGGTCGGCCATCACGCCCCAGGCCTCTTCGATCTCTTCATCCGGCTTGGGCCAGTGCACCTGGTAGAGATCGATGACATCTACCGCGAGGCGGCGCAGGCTGTCTTCGGCTTCACGGCGAATGTGCTTGAGGCTATTGGAGACTTCGCGCTTCTCATCCCACACCAGGCCGCATTTGGTGAAGATGTATGGCGTGTGAGAAGTCGTCTTGAGGGCGCGCGCGACGACCTCCTCGGAATGCCCCAGGCCGTACACGGCCGCGGTGTCAATCCAGTTGATGCCTAGGTCGAGTGCCTTGTGAATCGCAGCGATGGAGTCGTTATCGTCCTGAGGTCCCCAGGAAAATTGCCAGTCGCCACCACCGATGGCCCATGAACCGAACCCGATGGGGGTCAGTTCCAGGTCAGAGTTGCCGAGCTTCTTTTTGTCCATACCTCTGTTTTACCAAAGAGTTTGGTAAAGGGTTCGGAGGGGACGCGCCCGGCCTCCCCGTCTGGCTTATCGTCTAGACGTTCGCTTTGGCTTCTTACCAGGCCAGCGTTGGCGGCAGGAACTCGGCAAAAAGCTCGTCATAATAGGGCTTTAGCTGCGCGAGATCGGGCTTGGTGTGGCCCTTTGAGTACAGGTCGTATTCATTGAACTTGAGCACCCATTGCAGCATCGCGCGGTCTTTCTCGGTGCAGAAGTGGTCGTACGCTCCGTGCTTGTGCCAGGGATAGAACGAGTGGTAGCGAAGCATGTACAGCGATTCATCGCGAAGATAGGGCTGCATCACCTTGGCGATGTAGCCATCGTGACCAAAGGACATGTGCAAACGATCGAGCCCGCAATTTGGCTCGTAGATGCCGTACTGGGTTTGATACTTGGCGACGTTGCGGTCGGGATTTTTAGCGAAGTAATCGGGGAACACAATATCTTTTGACCAGGCACAGCCAACTGGAAACGTATCGCCCACCACGCCCCATTGCGGCTCCCCATAAAGGCAGAGGCACTTGCCGAGATCATGGATAAAGCCGGTAAGAATCATCCAACGGGGCTGGCCGTCGCGGCGCATCGCCTCCGAGGTCTGCAACAAGTGCTCAATCTGCGTCAGGTCAGTATCAGGATCGCTGTCGTCGACCAAGGTGTTGAGAAATTCGGCGGCTTCCCAGACGGTTTTTTGGCCCTTGCGGAGGGTGAGGTATTCTTCTTCCTTCGCCAATACATAATCGACCGTCATGTTCTCGTGGTTCTGGCGGTAGAACTCGGCGACGCCAGGAGTGACGGTTGCGTCATATTGACGAAACTCCTCCTGACTCTTGCCTTCTTTATAGCGGCCGGCGAGAAAATCATCCCACTGATCGAGATCCTGCAGGGGTTGGTTGGCAGCAAGTACAGGTTGGCTCATGCGGGTATCTCCTTCGATTGTTGGCGGGCAGGCGACTTTTTCGTGTCGTTCACGTTACCGCTAACGTACACCAGTTTCGACCGCCAGGCAATGCTCCATAAGAAGAATATTTTCGGCAGGACGGCTGGTGAGACAGTCGAGCGGTTTTGCTTGACAGCAGCACGTTGCGATCGATAACGTAACTTTTCGTAAACGGTAACGTTATTCTCAAAACGATCGGAGAGTGGCATGGGTAGCGAGCGGGGCGGCGGACCGAACATGTTGCGGGCCATTCTGACGGATGTCCAGTTCTGGGTCCCCGCTGTGGTACTGGCGATGGGCGTGGGACTGCTGGTCTTTATTCACGGCAACTAGATTCATGGCAACTTGATTCACGGCAACTAGAGGAGTAGAGGAATTGTCATCCCGACCGAAGCGAACCCGGATTTCCTGCCACTCAGCACTGGACAAGACCACGTGGAAGGCCGACGAATCCAGAACTCAAAAACGAGACGTGGGGCGCCGGTGAGAGTAACTGCCCCACGGGCGGAGCGCTCGCTTCACGGGTTGGGTGTGATTTGCGGGCTTGCCGCGGGCGTTTGGCTGGGTGCGGCCGAGGCGCCCACCAAGCTGGTGAATGCCGGCTTCTCTCCGTTCGCCGTCTCGCTGTGCATGGTTGCCGGCGTCTTTACTGCGCGCTGGACGTTCCCTACCTTGCTCAAGGGAACCACCTACGTGTTTGCCGATCTGTTTGCGAAGAAGCACCTGATCGTCTGGGCGATTCTCGCCGGCGCGCTGTGGGCGGTCGCCAACACGCTTACCGTGTTCGCGATTCGCGATGTGGGGCTGTCCACGGCTTTTCCGTTATGGAATACGAACTCATTGATTGGGCTGCTCTGGGGCAGGCTTCTGTTTCGTGAACTCCAGGGGGCGACGGCCATCAATATCGCCAAGGTAGTTTGCGGAGCGATCTGCATTGTGGCGGCGGCGATCATGCTCGGCTTCAGCACGATCCATGGCGCCGGCGGGCTGCCGCCGCATGCGATGAGCGGCCTGCTGGCGGCAGCGGGCGCAAGCCTGATGTGGGGAACCATGTATGTGCCGTATCGGAAGGCATATCTCAGCGGGATGAATCCGCTCTCGTTCGTTACCGTGTTTACGGTGGGCGAACTTGGAACGATGTTTCTGCTTACCTGGACGCTCGACGGTGGTATGCATTCGTCCGCATTCCAACTGATGCGCAGCAGGCAGCTGCTGTTTTGGCTTTTTCTGGGAGGGTTCGTATGGGTCATCGGCGACCTCTTCCAGCAGTTTGCGACCAAGTATTTAGGAATCGGACGCGGGATTCCTCTCTCAAACACAAACCAGTTTTGGGGACTGGCCTGGGGCGCGCTGGTTTTTGGGGAATTGGCCTCGGCGAACCGGGCGCACCTAGCCCTGGTTCTGGGAGGGTCGGTGCTGATGATCGTAGGAGCGCTGGCGATCAGCACGGCAGTGGCTTCGTCGCGCGAGAATACCTCACGCAACGCGGCGTTGGCGCGAGAATGCGATCGGTACGGCCTGGAGTATGGCGAGGTGCTGCTGGCGCAGAGTGGCGATGAATTCACCGACCGCCGCGAAGGCCGTCGTTGGTGGGATGTAGCCATCGTGGTGGCGGCAAGCTGCCTTTTTCTATGGCTTGGGATCAACGCGGTGGTGCCTCCGCTGGCGATGAACCTGCGCTGGATCGCGGTGCTGACGCTGGTCTTGCTGGGCTCGCTGCTGGGCGCGGGCTGGGCGCTCTGGCGACAGACGCGCTTCGGCTGAGTACTCCGCCCCAAAATCCTGCATTTTTCGAGCAAGGGTTTCCTTCGAGGAGCAACATGGCAGTGCGGCTCAAGGATATTGCTGCGGATCTCGGCGTCTCCACGGTAACCGTGTCGAAGGTGTTGCGCGGCGGCTTGGACATCGGCGAGCGAACGCGCGCCCGCGTGCTGAAACGGATGGCCGAGCTGAATTACCAGCCCAATATGCAGGCGCGCGGGTTGGCGAGCGGCCGCTCGTTCGCCGTCGGCCTGGTAGTGCCGGATCTGGTGCACCCATTCTTCGGCGAGTTTGCCAAGTCGCTTGCCGGAGAGCTGCGGGCAAGCGGGCTGGCGCTGGTGCTGGCATCTTCCGAGGAAGATCCGGAGATCGAGCGACAGGAGATCCGCACCCTAGTGAATCGGGGGGTGGATGTGCTTCTGGTGGCCTCGTGCCAACGCAGCGAAGAGGCAGAGTTCTTTACCAGGAAAGGTCTGCCCATTCTCTTGATTGACCGTAACATCCCCAGGCTGGGCACCGATTTCGTTGGCTCGGACGATGTGCTGGTGGGCGAGCTGGCGACCCGTCACCTGATTGGCCTGGGACGCAGAAGGCTCGCCCACATCGGCGCCCAGGGAACCAGTCCCTCGACGGATCGCTTCAAGGGTTTTCGCAATGCTCTCAGCGTCGCGGGCATCAAGCTGCCCAAGAGCTACGTTGTTACCCGGGAGCGCTTTGAGGAGACGGGCGACTCCGCCGGCTACCGCGCAATGCAACAGTTACTGGCGCAAAAGCATCGGCCGGACGCAGTTTTTTGCTACAACGATTTGTCAGCCATCGGCGCAATGCAGGCGGCGATGCAGGCGGGCCTCAGCATCCCGGGCGACATTGCCTTCGCCGGCTGCGGCAACCTGCGCTACGCCGAGTATTTGAAGGTGCCGCTCACGTCGGTTGACCAGTCGATCGAGCGCATGGGAGAGACTGCGGCACGGCGAGCGCTGGCTCTGTCAATCAAGCCCGACGATTTGCCGCAGACCGCTCTTGTCGAGCCGAAGCTTGTCGTTCGCCACTCGACGGTGGCGGGTTGATGGAGCTAATCTCGATCCCAGCGGCGCGCGCCGCATCCATCCATCCGGTTCAGGCGCTGCGCCGCGAATGAACACTCCCGAACGCAGCTGACAGAACCGCGGTAGTCCTGAAGACTCACCCTGTTCTGAGTTGCGCACGCGCGCGACCAAGCCTCGACTTGACCGCGGCTTCGGAGATACCAAAATCTCGTGCGATCTGTTTCAACGAGCTGCCATGCGCCATCCGAGTCCGTATCGGCCCTCGCAGGTTGGGTGTAAGCTTCTGGATCGCGCTCAGCATGTGGACGCATCGCTGGCGCTGATCGTAGATTTGTTCCGGATTCAGGGCGGAATCCTGGACTTCAAATGGAGGAAAGTCGTCTTCACTTTCGTACAAGGGACCGAATGATGTCTCAGGGTGGGCTCGGCGTTTGCGCAGGATCATCAGGGCAAAGTTCATGGCAATCCGAGTTAGCCACGAATAGAAACTCGACCTGCCCTGGAAATTGCGGAGCGCCAGATACGCTCGTAGAAACGTATCCTGTAGCGCATCCTCAGCGTCTTCGTGGTTTTTCGTAATAGCCAGAATGGTGCTGTAAACCCGTCGCGAGTTATGACGTTGCAACGCTGCGAATGCATCGGACTCTCCGGCTCGCGCCGCGGAGACCAGTTGCTCATCTCGCAGCTTGGCCTGCTGGCTGCAGGTGAGACTGAGAGAGATGTCCTGAACCGTGAAATGCATGGTTGCTCTTCTCCTTAAGCTCGGCTTGCACGAAAACAGAAACGGGAACTTCCTACCCCGCCGCGGTGCTGAAGTTACGGATAACCGTAAGCCCGTTACCCAGTTTTGAGTAGGCCCGAAAAGCGGTAGCGAAGCTATTAGACGATGGTGTCGATTGATACCTTCGTATCGAACAGTGCGGGACGGCAAGTACACGCTTTGAGCCTCATCAAAGGCCGGCGCAGATGCGCTGACGCGACAACAGTAATGCCTCGGCGCCAGATTCACGGGCAATATAGGAGGAAACTGCGGGGCATCCTTGGACCTCATTTCTCCCCGCAGGAGAACCATTTCTGGCGAATTGGGGCCTTGGACTCCCCAAGCCGCCAATGGCCGCTTCCCTTTTCCCTGCTGCAATATCGTCTTCGCCCGCCCAATGTCACCGTTCGGTTACATTACGGAATGTAACCGAACGCTCTCTTTACAGTTTGTAACCGCTCGGTTACTCTACTAGGGAGAGAATCGGGATGCGGATACGAACCATCAAGGATTTAGGCGCATACCTGCGGGCGCGCCGCGCCCAGCTGGAGATAGATCAGGCCACGCTTGCCAGGAAAGCCGGGACCAGCAGGAAGTGGCTGGTTGAGGTGGAGCAGGGCAAGCCGGGCGCGGAATTGGGACTGGTCCTCCGCACCCTCCGCGCCCTTGGCATAGCAATCGATCTCTACGATGACGCTAAGGTCCAGACGTCTACAGGCCGGAAGCCCAAGACGGTCGCAAAAATTAAGACCGTCGCGAAACCCAAGGCGGTTGCGAAGCAGCAAAGCGGTTGCGAAGCGCAAAGCGGTTGCGAAGCGCAAAGCGGGTGCGAACCGCAAAGCGGTCGCGAAGCACAAGGCGGGCGAAGGCCAGGCGAGCAAGGGCGAAAATCTGCGCCGCCGCAGAGCCTGGCCTCTGGACCCCGGCCGGAAGGATCTCGCCAATCCTCCGGAGGGAGACATCGACGAGGTTATTTTCGCCTTGAACAAAGGCCGCCCTCGACGGGCGAAATTGCTGCCATAACCAACCAACCATAGCCAACCAACAATGACCAACCAACTCATCGCGCTGCTCAATAGCCAGGAAGTGGGGACGGTCGCTTACCAGAGTGGCCGCCTCTCCTTTACCTATACGGAACAATGGACTGAGGATCCAGACGCCTACCCGCTCTCGCTTTCGATGCCGCTCAGCGCCGCGCGTCATGGTCATTCAAGCATTGAGCCCTTTCTGTGGGGACTGTTGCCGGACAACGACCGCGTACTCCAAACCTGGAGCCAGCGTTATCAGGTCTCCGCCAACAATGTCTTCCGGTTGTTGACCCATGTCGGCGAAGACTGCGCCGGGGCTATCCAGCTTGTCGCCCCCGAGCGGCTCAAACAGGTCCAGGAGCCGAGTGGAAAGAAAGACGTAGAGTGGCTGAGCGAAGAGGACATTGCTCTGCGCCTTCGGGCACTTCGCGGGGACCCTTCTGCCGGGAGAACGGCACAGGACACGGGACAATTTTCACTCGCCGGGGCACAGCCGAAGACCGCACTGCTTTTCGAGAGGAAGCGTTGGGGAATTCCTTCCGGTCGCACCCCAACCACGCACATTCTTAAGCCGCCGACCGGAGCCTTCGCCGGTCATGCAGAAAATGAGCACTACTCGCTGGAGTTGGCCCGGGCCCTTGGACTGACCGTTCCCAACTCCAAAGTTCTGCATTTTGGTGAAGAAATTGCCATTGTGGTCGAACGCTATGACCGCCACCAGGAGGGTCACGGCTGGTCGCGCATTCACCAGGAAGATTTGTGCCAGGCACTCGGTCTCCATCCCAGCCGCAAGTACGAAGCCGAGGGCGGCCCGGGCGTGCGCGCCATAGGCGAAGTGCTGCTCCACCAATCCAGCCGCCCAGCGGAAGATGTCGCGCGCTTTGCCGAGGCGCTGGCATTTAACTGGCTCATCGCTGGAACCGATGCGCATGCCAAAAACTATTCCCTGTTGCTGGGTGCGCAGGGCCGGGTCCGCCTTGCGCCGCTATACGATTTGGCGAGCATGCTGCCCTACAGCACTCTCCAGCTTCGACGGGTCAAAATGGCTATGAAGATTGGGGGCGAGTATCTGGTCCGCAATATTGCGGTCCGCCATTGGCAGCGCGTAGCCGGGGAGTTGCGTATCCAACCGGAGACGCTTATCGATCTACTCCAGACGATGGCGTTGGAGCTACCCGACCAGGCGGCATTTGTCCTGCAACAGATGGAGGCCGAAGGGCTGGCGCACCCCACCGTGACCGCGATGACCCGGCAGCTGCAACAGAGAGCGCAGGCATGCCAAAAACTTCTTGCTGCAGCGGCTTAGCGTTCACAGAAACCTGGCAATTGCAGGAATGAAAGGGCCGTCTGACAAATGGTCCCACCACGGGTACGTAAGCTGAACCGCCTATGTGCGCCTTGATCCAGCGGCAAAGTGACGCAATGTTGCGTCAGCTTGCGATAGCGCTGACGGATATTGGAGACCATTTTAGGGTTTTGGGAACGTAGCATTAGCCACGGAGGCGAAAGAGCCTGTGAATGAAACCCTAACACGGACTGGGTATATGCAATCGAATCGCGTGTGGATCGCAGTGCTCCTGGTTACGATGTTTTCCGCTTCCCATCTCGTAAACGCCCAAGAGAGTGGAACGTCAAACGACCTCGCCTGGCAGCGCGCGGACGAACTCGTGAAGAAGTTGACTCTCGACGAGAAGCTTCAGTTCATTCTCTCCCAGTATCCCTCCAATGCGGATCCGGGTGGTGGAGGCGGCTACATTGAGGGAGTAACGAGGCTGCATATTCCAGATATCAACATTTCTGATTCGGCCACGGGTTCAGGTAGTACCACACAACCCAGCTCGACATTTCCTGCGACGATTGCGCTCGCGGCCAGTTGGGATAGGCAGTTGTCGTACGACTATGGAAAGGAAATAGCGATCCAGTTGCGTGCCCAGGGGTTCGCAATGGGCCTGGGCGGAGGTGCGAATCTCACACGTGAGCCCCGAGGAGGCAGATCCTTCGAGTACTTAGGTGAAGATCCGCTTCTGGCCGGGGAACTGCTGACACAACGGACCAAGGGAACGCAGAGCCAGAAGGTGATGGCTTCGATCAAACACTTTGCGGGGAATGAACAGGAGACAAACCGCATGGGTGGCAACAGCCAGATCGACGATCGCACCCTGCGAGAGCTTTATCTATTACCCTTTGAGATCGCGGTTGAGCAGGGACATCCGGCAAGTGTGATGTGCAGCTATAACCGGCTGAATGGCGACTATGCCTGCGAGAACGCAGCGCTGCTCACCGGCATCCTGAAAACGCAGTGGCACTTTGCGGGGCAGGTACAGTCGGATTGGGGCGGGACTCACAGCACGGTGAAGGCGATCAACGCCGGTCTCGATGAAGAAGAAGGAAGCGATGCCGGCCCTTCTTATTTCGGACGGGTCCCGGTGCTATTTGCTGTGACCAACCATGACATCCCCCGAGAGCGGCTCGACGATATGGTGCGCCGCAAACTCTATTCGATGATTACGTCTGGTGTTATGGACGATCCACCCCATGGCGGTGAAAAGATTGATTTCGATGCGGCACGAACCTTTGCCCAATCTGTAGAGGAACAATCCATCGTGCTGCTCAAGAACGACCGTCAACAGCTTCCGCTGCCGCCATCAAAACTGAAGCGTATTGCAGTCATTGGTTCGCACGCCGACGTAGCGGTCATGTCTGGAGGTGGATCTGCAGACACGATGGATCCGGTGACGGGTTCATTCCAGGGGTGTGAAGGCCTGGAATTCGTCGACCATAATGGTTGCGGATGGTGGAGAAGTCCATGGTTGAGGATTCCTGTTCCCCTCACCAAGGCGATTCAGGAATTCTCGCCGGCAAGCGAAGTCGAGTTCTCTGGAGTCCGAGACGAGCAAGCCCCGTTCCGCGCCTATAGTCCGGGCGAAATAGCCGACGCGGTTGCGCTGGCGCGCAAGTCGGATGTGGCAATTGTCGTAGTGGCGCAGCCCGCGGGCGAAGAATTCGGAGATTTGAAGACTCTTAGTTTGCAGAATCCCTCAAACCAGAACGAACTGGTAGATGCGGTTGCAACCGCCAACCCACATACGATCGTGGTGATAGAGAGTGGTAATCCGATCCTGATGCCATGGAAGAACAAGGTCGCGGCGATTATCGAGGCATGGTATCCGGGCGAAGCGGGAGGCAGAGCGCTCGCCAATGTGTTGTTTGGCAAGGTGAATCCTTCCGGCAAGCTACCGTTTACGTTTCCTGTGCGGAACGAAGATACGCCGACCTGGGGTACGGCGGGCGTTATCTCCAAGGACCCAGTCTATGCCGAAAAATTGGACATAGGCTATCGATGGTACGATGCCAATAAAATTGCGCCGCTTTTTGAGTTCGGCTATGGGTTGTCCTATACCCACTTCACATACTCGAACCTTTCGGTAAAACGCGATGCAGATCGCACTCTCCGCGTGTCGTTCTCTCTTAAGAACGACGGCGCCCTTGCTGGGGGCGAAGTTCCGCAAGTCTATTTGGGAATTGATTACTTAGGGGAACCGCCTCTGCGATTGGGTGGCTGGAGCAAGATTCGTCTAAAGCCAGGCGAGGTCCAACCGGTGGATATCACAATTTCACCCAGGACGCAGAGCATTTGGGACACGTCTGCGAACGACTGGCGTTTTATTCCGGACAGCGTCGTCTACGTGGGCTCCTCATCGCGTGACATACGCCTGAAGGAGAAATGATCAGTCGCAGTCATTCACGCCGGATCGGGGTCCACTCACTTTGGTTTGCAGAACTGCGAAGAACTGCCTCCACAAACCTCATGCCCTCGACTCCATCGTCTACTGTCGTAAGCAGCTTGCTGCTTACCGGGATCTCCTCTTGTTCAATGACCGCAGATATTTGCAATGCTGCATCACGATACAGCTGAGCAAAGGCTTCGTGGAAGCCCTGAGGATGCCCAGCCCCGAGGCGCGTCGCATGTTCGGCACCCGGGCTGTGCACTCTTCCCTTGGTTAGCCGAACCGTACTGCCGTTGAGTGGCGTATACCAAAGAAAGTCCGGCTGTTCCTGATCGAAGGCGATCGCGGCTTTGCTTCCATAGACGCGCAGCCGCAGTGCGTTTCCTTCGCCCGTCGCAACTTGACTCGCGATAAGAACCCCACGGCCTCCCGATGGATAGCGCAGCATCGCCTGGACATGATCATCCAGTCTGCGTCCCGGTACCATGGCGACGACTTCTGAGGAGACCTGCGAAGGAAAGATTCCTGAGATGTAAGAGGCCAGGTGGTAGGCATGCGTGCCGATGTCCCCGAGGCACCCCGCCCGGGCCCGAACGCTCCGGATCGGTTCTCCATTCAGCCTGCCGATTGCCAGATCTTTCTACTGGCTCAGCGAGCCACTCCTGAACATATTCGACATGAATAAACCTGATTTCGCCCAGTTCGCCTTGAGCAACCAATTCTTTCGCATGGCGCACCATCGGGTAACCGGAATAGGTATGCGTCAGAACAAGAAGCATTCCCGTGGAACGAGACAATGCCTGCAGCTCCAGTGCCTCTTGCAGAGAAACAGTGAGCGGTTTGTCACAAATTACGTGAATACCGGCATGCAAAAACTCTTTTGCAATGGGCGCATGGAGATGGTTTGGCGTCACGATTACGACGACATCTATGCCGTCATTTCTCTGCGATTCGGCCCGCGCCATGTCTCGATAGTCCACATAGCTACGTGTTGGGTCGAGCCGGAGCTCCTGGGCACTTTCAACACTACGCAACGGATCGGAAGATAGCGCACCGGCTACCAATTCGTAGCAGTCGTCTATTCGCGCGGCAAGACGGTGCGTTGGGCCTATATAGCCTCCCTTGCCGCCGCCCACCATACCTAGTCTCAAACGTCGTTTCATAATGCCTCGCAAACAGATTTGAGCAGACCCCACAAAACAAGGTCATCGATCGTTGCCATTCAACCCCAGGGTCACACTCCGATGGGATGCAACTCGATGGCCAGCCAGATCGCATCCGAATCGGAAAAATATCGATGCCACGGATATTCGGGTGCTCCCGATGGAGCCAACCGCACGAACGGATCGTGGGTATAGCCAGGCGCCATCGTGATCTCCTCGTAGAGTGTGGCGTCGTTGCGCTCCCGAAACTTCTGGATTCGTCCGCTGCCGTAGATCTGTGTGTGTATTTCGAGGAATGGATGTTCGTTGTGCGTATAGCAGTCCGTTCCCGTCGGGGACCACCAAAGGTTCAACCGCATCCGATAAGACCGCAAGGCGTGTGGTCGAGAACTCTGGTTGGTAAAAACCAGCGGGTCCACTTTAATTTCGCCTATCTCGTCGTATTGTGAGATATACAGAGGCGCGGTACGGGGGAATTTAGCGAAGCGGTTTCCAAACCAGTCCCAGCCCTTGCCCAGGGGGATGCCGCCAAGATTGATGGAACTGCGCACGCGAACCACAGCGGCACGATGAGCAGATGCGATGACCCCCTTGCGGAGCATGGTTGATTTCCATGGTGGTACGACGCTCGGCACATTCTCACCAACCAGCATCGGTGAATCGTGCAGGTTGATAACAACCCCATCGTCCACTTGAAACTCATGTAGATCTTCCACGAGGTAGGCTTCGACAAAATCGTCCGAGAACTGCAGATCGCGGCGACGATTTTTATTTGACATGATGTATCCTCATCGAAATTCAGTCCGCATTGCAATGGAGCAGCAGCCCGGATCGGTCATGTACCAACTCTTTCGTCAGAACCCACGCTTCTTTACATAGTCGAGACGCTGGTCACCCAGGTATGCGGGTACAGTAATATCCCACCATCCCGTGGGGTGCATATTGCTCCACGGTCTTTCGATCGCGCAAACGGCTTCCACCACATAAGGACGACCGGACCGGATAGCCCGCTGAAGTGCAGCTCCAATTTGGAGGGGATCCTCGACCCTCTCGGCTGCCGCGCCTAAAGACTGCGCAAAGTTGGCAACATGTGCCGACCACGGTTGATTATCCGGCGTGCGGAAGCCGGTAATGATCTCGCGATCTTCTCCAAACATATTGAGCTGGAGGTTTCGGATTGCACCCCATCCACCATTGTTAATAATCAGGAAGACTGCGGGAATGCCCAGCATAACCGCTGTTGCGAGCTCCTGGCCGGTCTGCAGGAAGGCGCCATCCCCACATATGGCAACGACAGGGGCATTCGGCGCCCCGAGCTTGGCGCCGATTGCCGCTGGAAGCGCAAAGCCGATGCCGGAGAAACCGCCAGCGGTAATATGCTGCTTCGGTCCGTAGACTGGAAATTCATTGAAAACCTGGTTTTGTGGATTACTAGAATCGGTAACGACGATTGTATTCCGCGGGAGAACCTTGCGCGCCTCAAAGAGAACCTGGGAGGCTGTCATTGGGGAGCGATTTGCTTCCCGCAAAGGGCGCAGGTACTCCTCCCATTCCTGCTTGAGCCGCTGCAACTTCGCAAAGCTGGGGGAATTCCGGTAGTCTCGCGGCGAGGCAAGCTGGCGTAGTTCTTCCAACAAAGCAACCAGAATGGACTTCGCATCCCCGACAATCCCAACCTCGACGGGGTAGTTCTTGCCGATCTCAAATCCGTCGATGTCTATTTGAATCAGTTTCGACTTAGGAATATCGAACGTAACGCCGGGCTTATAGGATGAAGTGATCCGATCGCTGAAACGGCAGCCAATCGAGAGAATGACATCTGCCTCGCGAGTGACCGCGTTGCCAGGAATCGAACCTAGATCTCCGCACGGCCATGCGTAAAGAGCGTGATCTTCAGGGATCGAGCCTTTCCCCATAAACGACGTTGTAACGGCAGCCCCGATGTGTTCCGCAATTGCGACGAGCTCTTCGCTCGCTTCGGCCGCGATCACGCCTCCACCGGCAAGGATGACAGGGCGTTCCGATGAGGCGAGAAGACGCGCAGCCTTCGCGATTTCAGACGGGTCGCCATGCACGCGTCCATACGCGCGCCTGACCTCGGAACGAGGAAGATCCACGACGGCAGACTCCGCCTGCAAATCCTGGGGGAGCACGAGGAGTGCTGGACCCTTCCTTCCCTCCAACATCGTCCGGAACGCCTGGACCATTACGTCGGGGATTTGAGTAACATGGCTCGGCTGCCACCAGCGCTTTACGACTGGTTCGGCCATTCTTGGAAAATTATCTCCGTGAGGCCGATCAAGCTCTTGCAAGACACCTCTGCCTTGCATGTAGGTGTGGACGCCGCCGGTGATGAGCAATTGAGGGATGGAGTCCGCAAAGGCTGTGGCAACGCCCGTAAGGGTATTGGTTGCACCTGGCCCGATCGATGTACAAACGGCGGCAACCTGGCCCGACGTCCGGTAGTAACCGTCTGCCATATGAGAAGCCCCTTGCTCGTGCATTGCCGGAACAAGGGTTATGTCGTCCCGGCGATCAACAAAAGAGTCGATCAATGCGGTATTTCCGTGCCCAGGAATGGCGAAGGTGAACGGAACCTTTTCTCTTACCAAATACTCGACGACGATTTGTCCGCCAGTCATTTCTTTTCGACAGTCACTCATGATCTTTGCTCCTTTGCTTGAAACCTCAAATGGTCGTCTCGCTATATTGTTGTGCCGGCACCTGGAGATTTTGACTATTCTGCGCCTGGTCGCCGCGCTGCAAGATCATCTCGGCGGCGCGTTCGGCGATCATCAGCGTCGGTGAATTGATGTTGCCAGACGTGATCGTTGGCATAACGGACGCATCGACGACTCGCAGGCCATCGATACCAATCACCCTCAACTCGCTGTCAACCACCGTTGATGCGTCATTCGGTAACCCCATCTTGCAAGTACCGGCAGGATGGAAGATCGTTGTTCCAATATCGCCTGCGGCCATCGCCAGATCTTCGTCAGACGTGACTGCACTGCCAGGCCTCACTTCGAGGGGCGTATAGCGTGCGAGAGCTCGCGCACTGACGATTTTTCGTGTAAGCCGAAGCGCCTTTACCGCCACCTGCCTGTCGAACTCCGTAGATAGATAGTTCGGTGCGATGACCGGCGCAGCGGAGGGGTCAGGCGATTCGATATGAACGGTACCCCGTGACGTGGGCCGCAGCTGGCACACGGACGCCGTAAATGCGTCGAAACTATCAAGTGGTTCTCCAAAGCGTTTCAACGACAGGGGCTGGACGTGATATTCGAGATCTGGACGCGTGATGGCTGAATCGCCGGGAACACTCTTGACGAACGCCCCCAATTGCGACGGCGCCATCGACATAGGACCACTGCGAGTGAGCGCGTAACGCAACCCGATCATCGCTTTGCCGAACAGGGTGGCGGAGCTTGTGTTCAATGTAGAAACATTCTTAACCTGAAACGCCATGCGCAATTGCAGGTGGTCCTGCAGATTTTCGCCGACCCCACGCAATTCGTGCACGAGTGGAATTCCCAACCGCTGCATACGTGAACCGTCACCCACGCCCGACAACTCTAGAATCTGGGGTGAATTGGTGGCGCCGGCCGCCAGAATAACCTCTCTGCGGGCTTTCGCAACATTACGCACACCATTGTGAATAAATTCAGCACCAACGCACCGGCGGCCCTCGAAGAGTATGCGCTGCGTCTGTGCTCCGGTGACGACTTTTAGATTGGGACGATCAAGCACGGGACGGAGAAAACCACGCGAGGTATTCCAGCGCCAGCCGCCCTTTTGATTTACCTCGAAGTAGCCTACGCCTGAGTTGTCGCCTCGATTGAAATCTTCTGTTTTCGGGATACCACATTGTTGCGCCGCTTCACTGAATGCCTCAAGGATCTTCCACCGGAGCCTCTGCTTTTCGACGCGCCACTCGCCGCCGGCCCCGTGCCATTCGTTGGCGCCGGCGTAGTAGTCTTCGCTCTTCTTGAAAAATGGCAGTACAGATTTCCAGGTCCAACGCTGGTCGCCCGTCAATCCCGCCCATTCGTCATAGTCATCGCTCTGACCACGCATATAAATCATGCCGTTGATCGACGAGCATCCCCCCAACACCCGTCCGCGAGGATAAAGCAAGGACCGCCCATTCAGGCCCGGTTCAGCCGCGGTTTTGTACAGCCAGTCTGTTCGTGGGTTTCCCATGCAATACAGGTAGCCGACCGGAATACGGATCCAGTGATAGTCATCCTTGCCTCCGGCTTCGAGCAGGAGCACGCGAACAGATGAATCGGCGGACAACCTGTTTGCTAACACGCAGCCCGCCGTACCTGCGCCCACGACGATGTAATCGAAATCGCCTTCGAGACGAAGTGTTGAACTCTCACCGACTGCCAAAGCTTTCTCCCCCATCACGCACCTGCATAATCACGTGTCGTACGCCGGGCACGCAATGGTCTGTACGTGCTCAATCCCAGATGGACGACGTGCAGCTATTTTGCGACCGGCATAGTGAACTCGGCGCCCTTTGCGATGGAATTCGACCATCGCTGCATTACGCTCTTGTAACGGCTATAGAAACGTATGCCTTCGGCGCCATAGACATGATGATCCCCGAAGAGTGACCTTTTCCATCCGCCGAACGAGTGCCACGCCATAGGAACCGGAATGGGAACATTGATCCCAACCATTCCAACCTTGATTTGCCGCGCAAAGGTGCGTGCAACACCGCCATCAGAGGTAAAGCACGATACACCGTTGCCAAACGGGTGCGCGTTGATTAACTCCACCGCTGAAGCAAGATTCGGAACCCTCACCACTCCAAGAACCGGCCCGAATATCTCGTCCTTGTAGATCGTCATATCTGGAGTGACCTGGTCAAAGAGAGTGCCGCCGAGAAAGAATCCGTTGCGATCTTTGCCTGCCGCTTCGAAGTCTCTACCGTCCACCACCAATCGAGCGCCTTGCTCAATGCCGGTATCTATATAGTGGATGACTCTGGATCGGTGGACTGCTGTGACCAAAGGCCCCATGTCAGCGTCGGGCTCCATACCATTCTTAATTCGCAGCGCCTTTACACGCGGGGCAAGCCGCTCCACGAGTTCGTCAGCAATGTCCCCAACCGCGACTGCGATGGAAATGGCCATGCAGCGCTCTCCGGCGGAACCATATCCGGAGCCGATGAGAGCATCTACTGTCTGGTTAAGGTCAGCGTCTGGCATAACGACCAGATGGTTCTTCGCGCCGCCGAGGGCCTGCACCCGTTTGCCTCTTTTTGCGCCTTCAGCGTAGATGTATTCCGCGATGGGCGTTGAACCAACGAATGAAAGGGCTTCGACATCGGGATGCGCAATCAGAGCGTCGACCGCAACCTTATCGCCTTGAACTACATTGAACACGCCATCCGGCAGTCCTGCTTCCTTCAAGAGCTCCGCTATCCTGAGCGAAGCCGAGGGATCACGCTCGGAGGGCTTGAGGACAAAGGTATTGCCGCAGGCAAGCGCGATCGGAAACATCCAACACGGAACCATTACCGGAAAGTTGAATGGCGTGATACCGGCAACCACGCCGAGTGGCTGGCGGAGCGACCAGTTATCGATGCCGCCGCCAATCTCATCGGTATATTCTCCCTTGAGCAGATGCGGTATCCCACATGCGAACTCGACAACCTCAATGCCGCGAGTCACCTCTCCCCTTGCATCGGAAAACACCTTGCCGTGTTCACGCGTGATGATCTCCGCGAGTTCACTGGTGTGTTCGTCCAGCAACTGCTTTAGCCGGAAGAGAATACGCGCTCGCTTGAGAGGTGAGGTCTCTGCCCAGGCAGGCGCAGCAGCCTTTGCGGCGGCAACGGCGGCGTCTACCTCCGGCACCTCCGCAAAAGGGACGCGCGCCTGAACGGCGCCAGTGGAAGGATTGAAGATCTCGCCGAAGCGCTCGCCCCTTCCCTGGCGCCTATGACCGCTGATAAAGTGCGTCAAGAGTTCGATTTGTGCTACGGTTTCTGGCTCGATGATATACGTTTCGCTCATACCACTCCCCAACGTTCGATTGCGGTGGACCAATCGCCGTCTGACGCTAAACTACAGCCTTATTGGCTTGACCGGATAAGAATAGGCCACAAAAGACTGTCCGCGCCAATGATTTGTTGTGAAGATTGATATAAGCTGCGCTAATATGATCCATGGAGCTAGCCCATCTCAAGGCGTTCGTAGCGGTGGCGCGTGAGGGGAACCTGACCCGTGCAGCTGCTCAGCTCAACCTGAGCCAGCCGGCCGTAAGCCTCCAGATCAAGAATCTCCAGGAAATGCTCGGTCTGACCTTGTTCAGCCGCGGTTCCCACGGTTTGACGCTCACGTATGACGGACTTAAACTGCTGCCACATGTGCAGCGAGCAGTCGCCGGGGCCGAGGAGGTGCGCCGGACCGCGCTTGCCTTGAAGCATGAGACAGGCGGAAAGCTGACAATCGGCACGATTCTTGATCCAGCCTTCTTGCGGCTGGGAGGATTTCTAAAGGGCCTGGTAGCGACATTTCCGAGAATTGAAACCACACTGCGGCACGGCATGTCGGGCTGGGTTCTGGATCAGATTCGATTGCGGAAACTTGACGTCGGATATTTCATTGAGGGGGCACAGGATCATGCTGATCCTCATTTTCACTCGATCCGACTCACCCAGTTTCAATATCTCGTTCTGGCGCCGGCTGGATGGCAGGACCGCATTGAAAAAGCGGCCCCGCAGCGCAGCTGGCGCGAACTCGCAGCACTGCCGTGGATTGGGACTCCCCCAGCTTCTGCCCATCACCGCCTTCTCTCGCGAATCTTTAGTGAGTTTGGGGTCACGCCATTCAGAGTTGCGGAGGTCGATTTGGAGCAATCCATGATTGACCTGGTCAAATCGGGAGTCGGTATAAGTCTGGCCCGTAATACCACCGCACTTGCCGAGGCGCACACTCACGGTCTCACGATCATCGAAGGTGTCTCCGTGGCCGCGTCGCTGACATTTGTCTCCCTCGCCGAACGACGAGAGGAACCGTCGATCGCTGCAGCTTTGCATCTCGTCGAAGATCAATGGAGGTAACTATGACCGCATTCTCGTTCTGATGTCACTAGCCCATTCTTGAGGCGAAGGCCCGACTGATACGGTTTCTGAGACAGGGGGATTCTCGCATTTAGGTAACACTCACTGTGCTTTCGGTGTGAACCAGAGTTTCCGAACATCATAATGCGAATGCGCGAGGAATTACGCATGAAACAAGATCCTGAACTGACTACTCTGGCCAAGAATCTGCGGTTTGCTGCGTCTTCTTTCAGTTCTGTAGCCGAGATCTGCAGGAGGAGCGGGATCAATCGGCAGCAATTCAATAAGTACCTCTCAGGCCAGCATCGACCCTCTCATCGCGTGCTGGTGAAGCTCGCGCGTTTCTTCTCGATTGAAGAGCGCGATCTATTTATGAAAGAGGATGACTTTGAGAGGTTCTATGAGGGCGTGGAGTCTGACATTACCTGGGACCTTCGTAGCTCCAGCGAGTTTATCAGGTTCGGTCCGCTCGCCCGCACCTCTGCCTCGCTCCTGCGCCCTTATTATGGCGTCTACTACCGCTATCACAACTCCTCGATATACAAAGGCAAGGTACTGCGTTCCGTACTTTGTATTTTCGAAAGGAACGGCTTAGCACAACATGTCTGCATTGAACGTTTTCCAGTAACCGATGGAAAACGCAAGAGCCAATACATATTCAGATACCACGGCCTCTGTGTCTTTCTAGACGATCGAATTTTTCTCGTGGATTCAGAGAGAATCCAAAAGAATGAGATGACTTTTTCAATTCTTACTCCTTCGCATCGCAACACGGTTCGCTTGCTATACGGACTGATCTCGGGGGTAGCCGCGACATCCTTTCGCCAACCATTCGCAACACGCATGGCTCTCGACTTTCAGGCGCGGGGTATGATTTCGAAAAAACATCTGAAGGAGGCAACCGCGTTAGATCCGGGCGATGACTCTATCCCGCTTGAGTTGCGGAGCTATCTGGCAAATCCTTCCGAGATAACGGTGTGGGGAGGAGCGGAATAGTTTAGTCATCGACAGGAACTTCACGCTCGCCGAGCAGATCACTTTCTCGTCTGATTTTAGTCAATCGACCCACACTCTCAGCTCTCGCGACTCAAGCGGGGACAACATCAGGCGACGTCGCATGAAGAATACATACAGAGCGCCGGGCACAAGCAGACTGATCACCCACGCAATATCAGCGTCAATCATGCGAGCGACCACCCCGTGATAGAACGAAAGTTCCACGAACGGAATCTCCACCAGGAGTGTCACGGCAAAGATCAAGAGGGTGGTTAGGTTATAGGTCCCATAGATTCCCGTTTTGTCGTAGATATCGCTAACGCTGTACTGGCCGTACCGAACGAAATAGAAATCGCAGAGGTTGATGGAACTCCAGGGAACCAGCACGTAAACCTGAGCGATCAAAATGTCAGAAAAGTAGGCATTGAAATTGTATTGCGTGGCGATCGCAATCACCGAGGCAACCATTGTAACCACCGCCATGACTGCAAATTTTGTTCTTCTACTGATCTTCTTGATTCCCCTGAACCCCGTACCGATCGTGGTGACTGACATATATGCGCTGTAGAGGGTCATCACGTTCATCTGCAGAACACCCAGAATGACGATTACATATGCGAGGGGCGAGATTCTGCCAAACATCCCCGCTATAGACGCTCCCGGATTATCGGCAATTCCGGGGATCTTTATTGCCAGAACCGCCCCCAGCAGCATGACGAATAAAGATCCCACCGCCTGCCCCAAATAGCTGTACCAGAACGTCTGCGCCGTCGATGCTGTTTTCGGGATATATCTGGAATAGTCCGCGACCAGAGGTCCAAAGCCAATCGACCAGGACGCTGCCTGCGTGACCGCGAGCATGAATGTGGCCCATTTAAACGCTCCGAGCGCAGGACTCCAGACGTGCTCGGGAAATGGTCCGTGAAGGGCGAGCAACAGGGTCATCGCAAACAGCAACGCAGATAAACATGAAAGCGCGTACCCAACGCGATGGATGAGCTCATAGCCGACAAATGCAATGCACAGCGTCACGACTCCAAAAATGACAATCGCGGCATTGTTGGAGACCGGGCAAACCGCTTTGATGGACTCGCGCATAATGACGCTATTGGCAGCAAAGAACAAGACATAGGAAAGGACGACTACCAGAAGCGGAAAAGCAGCACCTAGTACCCCGAATTGAGCCCGGCTCTGGATCATTTGTGGAATGCCAAGGTGCGGGCCCTGCGACGAATGCGCAGCCATGAAGACCGAACCAATCGCTGCGCCCGTAATGAGTGCTACGAAGGTCCAAAAGAGGTTCAACCCTTCAATGACGCTGAGTGTCCCGACCAGCAGAGCGGTCACCTGCATGTTGACGCTGAACCAGATCGTAAACAACCGCTTGGGCGAGCCGTATCGTTCGTCCTCTGGAATGAATTCGATACTTCGGTGCTCAATGTTCATCGCTCGTTTGTCTCGCGGCGTGCAGGCTCGTGCAAACAGAAAAGGCCGTTCTCCCTACATTTGCTGGGTGGAACCCGCGGAAAAATCAGCTTGCGCAATGTGGTCGGCAACCCGAATTCCCATGGCTGCAATGGTTAAACCTGGATTCACGGATGCAGATGCGGGAAAGAACGACGAGTCCACCACAAACAGGTTGCGGTGGTCATAGGATCGACAGAACTCATCGAGAGCTGCCGTACTCGGATCATTCCCAAAACGCACTGTCCCACACTGATGAGAAACAGAAAATGGAAAATGCTTCGTGACGTTCAATTTGAATCCTGCTCCCCGCATCAATGACAGAGTCCGTTTCACAAGCTCTCTATGTCCGGTGGGGTTGTTCTCGGTATAATTCACCCGTATCTTATCGTCCTGAAGCACAACCCGATTCTCTCGGTCAGGTAAATCTTCAGACATGATCCACCAATCGACACTGCGCGCGGCCAGCATATCGCTAACGGCGCCCGGCAGAAATTTTTGGTTGGCAACGATCATCCCAGACTGGAGCTTGCCTAAACTTTGAATGTTCCCCATGGGATATTTGAATTTGCCATCTCCAAAGTAGTAGTCATTGATGCAGATGGTTTTCTGGAATTGTGTAGGGTTGATACTCCAGTCCACGCTCATCAGAGCCGTGTTGACGTGCGTCATGTAGTAGCGGCCTACAACATCTGCCGAATTTGCCACTCCGTTCGGAGCCTTGTCGCATGCCGAACGCAACAACAGGGCGGCGGAGTTCACGGCACTCGCAGCCAATACGATGATCGGTGCATACAGTCTCTCGACGGTACCGTTCGATTCATACTCCACTGCTTCAGCTTTTCTGCCGTCCGCGGAGAGAAGAATACGTATTACCTTTGAATTCGTCTTCACCTCAAGCTTTCCGGTAGCCAGCGCCGGTCGGATAGCAGCAACTTCCGCATCCGTCTTTGCGTGAACCTTGCACGGAAAGCCGTCACAGGTCTTACAGCGTATACAAGGTCCACCCGGATGCCGCTGTACGGCAAGGGGCAATGCGAAGGGGCGAACCCCCTGCTTCCTCAGCGCGGACGCGACCCGCTCGATCGCAGGTTCGTTGGGCAGCCCGGGATACGGATACGCAGGAATCGAAGGGGGCTCAGCAGGGTCTGTGCCGACGTCCCCGTGTACCAGGTACAGCTTTTCTGCAAGATCATAATACGGCGCTAATTCATTATAGGTAATCGGCCATGCTGGAGAAACACCGTCCGCATGTTCCAATTCGGCGAAATCTCTCTCCCGCAGGCGGAGCATCGTACCACCAAAAAGTTTACTGCTGCCCCCCACATAGTAATAGTTGCCCGGACGGAACTCATTCCCCTCCTTATTCAGCCATGTCTCTTGTGGGACGTACCTTTTCTTGAAGAAAATCGCATCGACGTCCCAATTTTCCTTTTCGACAGGCAGGTAACCACCGCGCTCGAGAATGGTCACATGCAAGCCTTTTTCGACGAGACGATGGGCGAGGGTCGCCCCTCCCATGCCGCTGCCGATTACAAGTACGTCCGGACTCTTACTCATTTGTACGCAACCTCAATTGGAAGAAAGTGTATTATGCCGGGCTTCCCTTTTGCGCCCAACGGGCATTCGCGTGGAGGTCGTCGCTCCGCATCGCACAGCCAGGCTCTATCGTGCGCTAACAGGATCAGCGTGGCCATATCGCCGGAGCCTTACGTTGCACTGCTCCGCATGCCCCGCAAAGCCTTCCAACATGCACAATCTCGCTCCATAGGCTCCGATCAGTGCGGATGCCTCGTCCGTGACGATTCTCTGATACGTACATGTCTTCAGGAACTTTCCGACCCACAGTCCACCTGTGTAGCGGGCGGCGCGAGCGGTCGGCAACGTGTGATTTGTCCCGATCACCTTATCCCCGTAGGCAACGGTGGTTCGCGGCCCTAGAAACAATGCGCCGTAGTTCTTTAAACGGCCGAGGAAGTAATCAGGATTACGGGTCATGACCTGGACATGTTCCGATGCAATAACATCGGCTTCACGCGCCATCTCTTCCTCACTGTTGCAAATGATAATTTCGCCCATGTTATTCCACGCCTCGCGTGCGATCGCCGCGGTAGGTAGCGTCAGCAGGAATTGCTCAATCTGCGCGAGGGTATCTCGACCGAGCTGCTCAGAGGTCGTGATGAGCACGGCCTTGGAAGTCGGGCCGTGTTCCGCCTGTCCCAGAAGATCAATGGCACACATTTCTCCATCGACAGTCTCCTCGTCCGCGATCACCAGAGTCTCCGTTGGACCAGCAATGAGGTCGATACCCACCTGCCCAAACACCTGGCGTTTGGCTTCTGCTACATACGCATTGCCCGGTCCAACAATCATGTCCACTTGAGGAAATTCGCCGATACCGAACGCCATTGCGGCAATGGCCTGCACACCTCCAATGCAATAAATCTCATCCGCGCCCGCCAAATGAATGGCCGCGATCACAGCAGCACTCGGCCGGCCGCCGAATGGAGGGGAGACGGCAACGACACGTCGCACGCCTGCGGTCTTTGCCGTGATGATTGTCATGTGTGCTGACGCCACCAGCGGATACTTACCACTTGGCACATAACAGCCGACTGTATCCACTGGAATGTTTTTGTGCCCCAGGATCACTCCGGGCAGGGTTTCAACCTCGATGTCGCTCATGGAGCGCAGTTGCTCTTCCGCGAAGTTACGAACCTGTGTCTGAGCGAATTTAATGTCGTTGATCTGCTCCGACGTTAATTCACCCATGCACTCGTCAATCTGCGCCGGAGTCAGGCGAAAGGATGCCGGATTCCATCCATCGAACCTTTGTGAAAGGCGGCGAATAGCAGGCTCACCCTCAGCCGAAATTTCGTTCAGAAAAGATTCGACGGTTTTCGCCACATCCAGGGGTGCGCCTTGTCGTTTAGCGTTTCCGTTCGGGCTCTTGATCTGGTAAGACACTCTTGTTTCTCCATTCTGAGACGGCGGCACTATAAATGGGCTTTCGGTCGAGACTTACGTGCCGATCGAAAATGTGCGCGTCGTAACACTTACGGTTCGTGGTAAGGCGAGCGATGCGACTGCGCTCGCCAAAAGAGCTTATGCCGGCAGTTCCTTTGAACTCTGCTCTATTGCTTCACCGAGCGGCTTAAGGCGTGCGGTCGAATGAGTCAGCCCTTAAGTTCCGACTGCTCCACCAGTAGGCACTAACATCGAGGATCAGAGGGTGGACAGGATCGGCGATGGCAATCACTCGCCGATGGATGATGATGCAACGTCCTCATGCGACTGATGATTGGCGCGCACGATGCGATCACAAAAATTGCAGCCATGGGGAGTCTCAATCCCACTCGTTGGCCGTAGTGGAGCGCGACGTAGCCTATCATCAGAGGCTCCGCGACCGGCCCCGCATAACTAATGACGCCGCACACACCTACGCCGACTCCCGGTGCGCCGTCCACCGTCGCAGCAGCACGGGTGTAGAGCATCGGAATCATGTTTGCCAAACCAAGACCCGCGCAGATAAATCCGATAATGGCGGGAACCGCCGTCGGAAACAGAATGGCTGTTAGCAGCCCGCCGCAGGCCAGCAGCCCACCCCCAAGCACCATCGCGCGGGTCCCGATACGCCGCATCACGGCATCGCCAAAGAGACGACTGAGCGCAGCCCCAAGCACATAAGCGCCGAACCCCAAGGTCGCGAAACTGGGACTGGCCCCCGTCACGTCTCGCACGTATTTGTAACTCCACTCGTACATACCGAACTCTGCGAAGAGCGCGAGAAAGGTGAGCCCGCTGATCACAAGCAGAGTACGGTTTGTCCATACGCGCACCTTCACCGACTTCTCCGGAGGATCCGCCCGCAAATCGTCAATCCTGGTATAGACGGTGAAGACGACTACTCCAATAAATGCCGTGGCTACAACCATAACGACCTTGATGTCGTAACCGCGGGCGAAGAGCAAGCCTGATAGTGCCGCTCCGGCGAGTGCACCGAAGCTTGCCAGCGAGTGGAACGTTGACATGATCTCGCTCTCCCAGTCTCTCTCTATCAGCGCGGCATGGGCATTCATGGACACGTCCATCACACTGTTGGCCGCACCGAGAAAGAAAATGGAAAGGGCAAGCAAGCGGAATCGAGCGCGACACGGGCAGGAATCGGCAGCGTGCCTGCTACGAACAGGCTGCCCAACAAGATCGTCCACCGGGTACCGATTCTAGTTGTGAGCCACCCGGTTAGCAACATGGAGAGGATTGCCCCAATCGCATAGGGCGCAACGACTTTCCCATAGGATCCAGGATCGAGATTCAGAGATTTCGCTATTCCCGGAATGCACGTTCCCCAGACGCCAAGTGCTACTCCATTCGCGAAGAAGACGGTCGTAACCGACAAGTCGGGTCCGTTTTAGCGCTGAACTATGCCCCATAATGCTTCTCCGTCTGCCGTCGACATGTAGGACACTTCATTCTGTTTTCCGTCCCGTTCCGAGGAGTGTCTGAAAGTAGTAGTGAGGGTTTCACACCGGACAATCAGTGAGCAATTTCGTAGCAACGATAAGCCTGACGCAGTATGATGCCGTACTGCGTCACAGTGCGTCAAGGCTCGGATTTGCCCGCCTTTGCCGCCCTCCAGGCGATAGACAGCATGAAAATCTGAATCGAGGCTTGCGCCGAAGAAAGCTTGAGCGGAAGATTCGAACATGAACTCAAAGCGCTCGCTTCACTGTTTTTACAACTGGCTATCCAAAGAGGGCATGCCTGTACCGTCAGCCGGTTGGCTGCGCGCTATACGAGACGCTGGGTATGACGGAGTACAGTTTGTGGAACCGCTCGAAGCGAATCTTATCCCTGAATGCAGACAACTCGGTTTGGGCGTCTGTGGCAGCGGTCGTACGAATCGTCCGGAAGACGCTTTTCGCCTTGGCGAAGAAGCCTGCCAGTTCGGCGTCGAAGCCCTGACCCTTCACGTAGGGTGGGGATATGAAGACGACCATGCTGCTGCGACTCTGATCGAGGCAGTACTTGAGGCGTCCCAGCGATTTCGGGTACCGATGTACGTCGAGACGCACCGAGCCACGATATTCCAGGACCCATGGCGCACCGTGCAGTTTGTAAAGGGCTTTCCGGAATTGAAGTTCAACGGAGACTTCTCCCACTGGTACACGGGCCTGGAGATGGTGTACGGCGACTTTGAACAAAAGCTCGCCTTCATCCAGCCGGTGATCGAGAGAGTACATTTCATGCACGGCCGGATTGGCAATCCGGGCTGCATGCAGGTCAATCTCGGGAACCTGCCTGAGGCGCTCGAACTGCCTTTTGTGAAGCATTTCCGGCGCATCTGGGAAGAAGTATTTCGAGCATATTTGCGTCGAAACGATTCATCATTGCCGTTTTGCTTTGCAGTTGAGCTCCTCGCTGCGAACATATATTACGCACGCGAGTTTGGTGGTACAGAAGAATCGGACCGCTGGCAGCAATCATTGTTGGTTTGCGAGATTGCCCGGCGCTGTTTTTCTGACGCGCAGCAAGCAGACGAAACGTCGGCGTCCCATTAGACAAGAGTTACCCGTCGGCGAGGAGTACTTTTCTTCGCCGACGGGCTTTAGGGTTGGATTGGGTTAGAACAGCAATTTGAGGACGAACTGGTACTGACGCGGGTTGTAGCCCGGGTCGGTACTCGAGATGCTTCCGAAGGCCGCGGTGCCAAACGACTGGTTCGCGGAGCTGTTATTGCTGATAAAGAAGTTTGGCGTGTTGGAGATGTTGAACGTCTCAACACGAAACTGCGTGGTCACATGTTCGGTGACCGCGAAGTTCTTAAAGACAGACAGATCGACGTCACGGAAGTGAGGCCCGTACAGCGAGTTGCGCGCGGTGTTTCCAATGGTTCCCAGGGGTTGAGGAGCAAAGGCTGCGGTATTGAAGAACTCCGCGATGCTCTTTTTCTTCAAGTTAGGATTCCCAATTGTGTTAGGACGATCAGGCCCTCCACTGTTCTGCGGGACGGCACGGTTGTTGAAACCATACGCCGTGCCATTGCTCTCAACTGGATTGTCGGCGCCGGATCCGCTGCTGACGATGGAGAATACCCGGCCGCTCTGCCAGGCCCCGATCAGGTTTCCCTGCCATCCGGAGAGAGCCACCTTCTTGAGACCGGTGAACTCCTTACCGTACTGCAGTTCGTAGTTCAGCGAGACTGCGAAGCGGTTTTTGATGGCGGTATCCGCGTTGCCATATTCGACTGCCCGGATGTTGGATGGAAGGGCGTGGCTAAAGCCCTGATAGCTTTGCTGGGACAAGGTACTGGCGTCAGACAATCCCTTGGCCCAGGTGTAGTTCGCATCAAGCGCGAGGCCCTTGGTAAAGCGGCGCTGGACGGAGGTCTGCAGGGCGTTGTAGTTCGAGATGCCTTCGGTCTCGAGATAGGTGATTCCGAAGAGATTTGGCAGCGAGCCGTCAAGAGGCCGCGCCGCTGCAGCAGGATTGGTGATGGGGTTGAACGGCAGGGGCGAGTTAATGTTGTCGATCGACTCCGGCAGATGCTGGCCGTTGTTGCCCACATAGCCGACGACGAAGACGTAGTCTTTCAGCTGCTGCTCAAACTGTAGATTGTACTGCTGGATGAGAGCGTTCTTGAAGATGGTCGCATCGGCCGTGAACGACAGGCCGAAGATGGTGGAAAGATTCGCGAGCTGGGCTGCTGTGTTGGCCGAAGGTGGCGTGATTCCCTGGCTGAAGTTCCCGTATTGACCTTGAAGCGCGCAGTCTCCGAACTGGCCAACAGGGAGAGTGCCGTTATTGACGTAGGTTTCAATCTGAACGGCCAGGGTGGATTGGCAGGCCGGGCTGTTGTTTGAGTTGAACGGAGCGTTCTTGAGATTGGCGTACGAGGTGTAGTTACCGGGAAAGTAGCTAAGTCCGTAGCCGCCGCGGATGACAGTGGTGGGACGCAACGAGTATGCGAAGCCGACACGCGGAGCTACGTTGTTGTACTGAGTTGGGATCCCCGCCGTCTTGCTGACGCCATTCACGTTGGCAATCTTCAATGCACTCGATGTGGCTACAGCCGGGTCGGCAACCGCTCCCAAAAAGTCAAAATTTGAGATGTGGTTATGGGCTTCGGTAAACGGGGTGAAGACGTCGTAGCGGAGGCCGTAGATCAAAGTCAACTTCGGGACGACCTTCCAGCTATCCTGAGCGAAGACACTCGGCTCCCAGCTACGGTAGTCGGGCGGGTTGATGTTGTAGTTGCGGCTCTGGTTGTTGTATGCGCCGAGTAGGGTTGAAGCGATCTGGTTGTTCTGTTGCGTGAGTTGATCCGCGTTGGAGTCAGTTGTCAGGTTGAAGCCAAACGCACCGACCGCGGAGGCACTTTGCACGTTGCGTGCCTGCCTGCGAATCAAGCCCGCACCGAATTTTAAGTTGTGGTCGCCCTTGGTCCAGCTCACCGTGCCGCTGTACTGGAAGGTGTTGTCTAAGTCATCAAGAGGAACATAGGCACCGTCGCCGACATCGCCGAAGGGCCCAACCGAAACCGGAGTCAAAGAGTCTGCGAAGGGGCTGAAGCTCGTCATACTCGAAGGAAAGCCGATCTTCTGGTCGATACCAATGCCGTAGTTCAGCGGAAGAGAGAAGTTGTTGATGCGAGTGTAGCCCGCCCTGAGGTCGGTGAGGAGTGAAGAGTTAAAGATGTGAGTGTAGCCCACAAGCCACTGCTGGGCTGTATCGGTGGAGGGGCCGTCGAAGTTATATCTGCCACCGCTGACCTGGATGCCATCTTGAACGCCAAAATTGGGAGGCGTAAAGGTGGTGACCTTGTTATAGGCGAAGCGTACAAAGAGCAGGTTCCGATCGTTCAGCTTTTGATCGACGCGAGCGTCATAGGTGTCGGCGTCCTGTGGCCTGTTCGGGCTGATGGTGTAGTTGTTGCTGAGGTTGCTATTGGTGGGCGCCGGAAGCAGTTGCAGGTACTTGAGCGCGATGGGGTTGATGGGTACCGGACCGTTGGTTGCGGTGATCGCCCCGGCAAACGCCTGAGCGGTGCCGTTGGCGCTGGAGAGCAGTGCCTGAGGCGTGCCGCCGTTGAGACTGTGAATGTCGTTGTATTCACCTTGTGTGAGTGTGGTGCCAGTGTCGGTTACGCCTGTGACCTGGCGAGAGCCCTCATAGTCAAAGAAAAAGAAGGTCCGGTCTCTCACGACGGGTCCGCTGAAGCTGCCTCCATACTGGTTCTGCCGCAGCTCCGGCTTGGGCCCTGTCGTCTGGAAGTAGTTGCGGCCATCGAAGATGTCGTTGCGGAAGTATTCGTAAACGGAGCCGTGGAACTGGTTGGTTCCGGATTTTGTGACGATGTTGATGACGCCGCCCGCGGTACGTCCGGCTTCTGGAGCGTAGCTATTGGTCTCGACGGTGATCTCCTGGATGCCTTCGATGCTGGGCTTCACACCGACGGTCCCGATGACGCGTTCGTTGTCGTCGACACCGTCGACGACCCAGTTGTTGAGGGTCTCGTCCTGTCCGTTGACGGAGACGGCGCCGGCGTTCGTACGGCGGTCATCTGGCTGACTACCGCTCGGTAGGGCGTCCGTCGCTCCGGGGGCGACTCCGGGTTGCAGGTCTACGAGTTGCACGTAGTTGCGGCCGTTGAGGGGCAGGTCCTGCACTGCTTTTTCTGTAACGGTTGAGCTTACCGTCGCGCTGTCAGCCTGGAGAAGAGGCGTGCTCGCCGTCACCTCAACGGTGGTGGTCTCGGAACCAGTCTCCAGATGAACGTCGTTGCGGGCGCGATCGCCGGCTTCTACTGAGATGTCATTGGTAATCGACTTCTGGAAGCCGCCCGCAGCAACGGTGACGGAGTAGTGCCCGACCGGAAGGAGCGTGAAGGTATATTCACCGGAGCCGTTGGATTGGCCCTTGCGCGTCTCGTTGCTTCCGAGGTTGGTCAGGGTGATCTTGGCGTTGGGGACAACGGCGCCGCTGGCATCCGTGACAGTACCAAGGATGTCGGCGGTGGTCAGCTGGCAGAGCGCCGCTGAGGTAAATGCAAAGAGGAGCACAAGAAGGAAAGCTGTCGTTCTCCATGCGCTGAGGATTGTGTCTTTGGGCCGGCCTGTCCAAGTAAGATACTTCGTCGCTTTGTAATTCATGATTTTTATCCTCAAATATTGTTCGATTTCACAGGTGTTGCTAGAAATCAGGCCCTACTTCCCTCTTTGCTTTAACAATCTGAAAGTGTTGTTGAGAGTTTCACGCCGGACAATCAGTGATCAATTTCGCAGTAACGACACGCCTGACGCAGAGTGATGCCACGCTGCGTCGCAAATGCGTCATGGTTCGGATTTGCCGCTGTCGCAGCCGATGCGCAGGCGATCGTCTCTGGGTGAGCCGTTAGGGGCGACGTTCCTCGTTCCCGTATTGGAATGGACTGCTGCTCCCGGGCAGGTAACGACTCTGCATTTCACAGATCGTGTTTGGAATGGTCGCCGGCGGTGTGCGTCACACAGATAGGCATTTATCCAAAGCATGGATAGCCGCAGCTTGGGTGCCTATGCTTTTAAAGCAGTTTCGGAATTACTGTGGCCTGCAACGTCTTCTACTGCGCCGGCGGGAAAAACTTCGGGGTGTACACCCCGTTTTACTCGCGGCTTTTTCCGTGCCTTTTCAGCCGAACCTTTGAGAGGTTTCTGCATCTATATAGATGTACCTCTCGCTTGCCCGCGAGTTTCACTTGGGTCCAACCGCTTCGCGCCACTGGAGATTGCAATGAGTCTCCAGGGGTGTCGCTTCCAGCGCCGTTTCATCGCGACGGCCCTGTCCGGCTTTGCACCGAACTGCGAGTTCCGTGCCGCCGCAACCGGCTTACAGAAAGCATCAGTGCGGAAGAGGGTTAACCATGGGTGTGAACCGGCCTCGCCGCAGCGAGCTGCCTCGCCGCAGCGAGCGAAGCAAAGGGTTCTTTCGTGGCTTTCTCTCTAGCAAAACCACGCCTCGCAATCCTTGTAAGGCCACAGCAATGATTAAAACCGCTTTCCGAGCGCTTTCAGAGTTCCCGTCTGCATCTTTTCTCGGGCCTCGTAAGCTGTCGATTCTGATACACAGGAGGCTTATCTCGCTTTTCTCGCACAAAGTGCATTCTTTTTTCGCCCGGTGAGGGGGTTGAGGGAGAGAGCAGACGGGCTTTTCTCGCTTTTCACGCTTATCTCGCTTTACTCGCACTTTTGTCATTTCCCCCCCCCGGTGGGGGGCTGCGGGAGAGAGCAGATGCATTGCACGAATGAGCAGGGGTGCGCCCAGTGCGTGTCCTCTTGAGCTTGGCAGTTCTTTGACAACTTAACGCACCACCATGACCGGACATCGCGGCCGCGGGGGAGACTATCCTTCCATCGTTGCAGAAAAGCATCTCCCCCCATCTTCCTCCTGGATAGCTACGGGCTTTCACAGGCTGCGGAAAAACCCGACAGAATCAAAAGCTTCAAACAAATCTCTCAAGCAGGGCACGGCTGCCTCGCCGCAGCGAGCGTTAGCCGGGCCGTAAATTGCCTAGAAAATGATGGGCTTTAAGCCCCTGGCAACTTGTTACTTGGCCCGGAAATACAGGACGTTATTTCTGGCGGACACCACTGGCGTCGCTCCCTTACTTGCCCACCACCGTGACCACCGCGTTGTCTGGTCCGTTCCAGGCCGTTGCTCCCTCGTGCTTCAGCTGATGCTGCCGCATCATCCCATGTCAGCTTCGTGATCGAGCCGCCGCTCTTTTCGTACGCGTAGGTCTTGCCGTCGTCCTGAAAGAGTGTGAAACTTCCGTCCGCTCCCGGATACACCCGCACGGACGCGATGGTCTGCGGTTGCTCTGCGTCTCAGCACTTCAGAGCCAAGCGGCACAATGCTTCCCGCCCGTACAAACAGCGGCAGCGTATCGATGGGAGCATCCGCCACAATGGTCTGTCCGCCGTGCAGCCGCTCATTGGTCCAGTAGTTGTACCAGTCACATCCTGCCGGCAGATACACCGTCCGCGAGGTCGCACCCTGCTCCGTAACTGGAGCCACCAGGAACGCCGGACCATACATATACTCGTCTGGAATATCCGCAACCTTAGAGTCTTCAGGGAAATCCATGAACAGCGCCCGCATGTATGGAGCACCTGTCTGGTAGCTATGATAGGCAGCCGAGTAAGTGTACGGCAGAAGCTGGTAGCGCAGCTTCAGATACTTCGCGAGGATCGGCTCCGCCTGCTTGCCGTACGACCAAACCTCGTTGTGCATCTCTCGAACCGTGGGCACGCATCACCGGCTGGAAAGAGCCCCATTGAAACCAGCGCACAAACAGCTCGGGATAATCCTCATAGTTCCCAATGTTGGCCCGGACATCGGATCCGTCGATCAGTGGCTTGTGCGCTGCGTGGTAATCCGGCGCAACCAACGGCGAGTAGAACCCTGCGATATCCGTGTCCCAGTACGGCAGTCCGGTGGCCGTGAAGTTCAGTCCCGCGGGGATCGAGCGCTTGAGCATGTCCCACGTCGAATCAATATCGCTCGACCAAAACACCGTGCCGTTGCGTTGCGCCCCCAGGTACGCCGCCCGAGCCAGGATCATCACCCTTCGGCTGTCGCCAAAGTCCCGGCGAAAGCCGTCGTACACCGACGCTGTGTGAAACAGGGGAAACACGTTGAAGAAGCGTGTACCCGAACCGACGGACAACACGTCCTTGGTCGGATCAAGGTCCGGTTCCGTTTCATCCAGCCATAAGTAATCGAAACCGTACGGTTTCACGTACCGGTCGCGGATCTTCTCCCAAAACCACTTCGCCGCTTCGGGGTTCGTCAAATCGATATTCGGCCCGATGCGTTCGGTCTCCACCTGGACCGGCTTGCCGTCCGGCGTATGGATCAGCCAGCCCTTGCTCAGCAGCATGTCGTAGAACTGCGTTCCCTGCGCATAATGCGGCCATACGCTCAACAATGACCCCACGCCCATAGCATGCAGCTCGCGATTCATCGCTGCCGGATCGGGCCAGCGCTTCGGGGCCAGGTCCATCTCGCCCTGCCTCGACATGTTCAGAAAGTCCACATCCAGAACATCGAGCGGCAAATTCTTCCGGGCGTACTCCTTGGCTACATCCAAGAGCTGTTCCTGCGTCGCGTAGATCGCCTTGCTCTGGATATATCCGTAGATCGCCCTCGGCAGCATGTGCGTCACGCCGGTTAGCAGGCGGTAGCCCTGGTAAATCTCGTCGCTCCTCCCACCCACGATCACGAAATACGAGACACGGTTTCCGACCTCGGAGGACCACACATTGCGCCCGCTGAACCCCAGATCCACCGTCGTTTTGGATGGGTTGTCCCAAACCAGCCCGTAGCCGCGGCTCGAAACCATGAACGGCACACACACGTCTTCCCCGCCGATCGCGTAGTAGTCATGCCAGCAGGGGATCTCGTGGTTCCGCAGATCCATCCATCCCTTCTGCTGCTGTCCCAGTCCGTAATAGTGCTCGTCTGCCGGCGAGTCGAAACTGGACGCAACCCGGTAGCCCTTTGCGTTCGCGTCCGCGTCCCCTTGCACCACCCAGTCGCTTTCCGGCGCCATCGTCCAGGTCCGCATGTGCAGCAGCATCTTGCCTTCCGGCGTGGTCACCAGCACTGCGTCGTTGTGCGGAGCATCCGCGCCGTCGCCTGCACCAAAGTATTGTTCGCGCAGCTGAAGGTTCACCGCATCGAGGGGCATCGTTTGCGGCAGCTTCTCCTCCGCAAGATTCCCTGGCGCCACGCGCACCACCATTCGCGCCGAGCGGTACACGTCGTAGCCGTCGGCGTCGCGCTCGTGCGCCCATCCCTCGGCTGAGGGCTTCGCCGCAAACCCGTATCCCGGAGCGCTGGTCGCCGCAGATTTGTCCGTGCTCATCGTTACCCGCAAAACGTTTGGGGCGTAGGGCTCCAGTGAGATCACCCTCCCATCTCGCTCCAGCACCAACGGAGCACTCTGCGCCGAGGCCGTTTGGCTATCCAAGCCGGTAAGCACGGTTGAGAGCAGCAACAACAGCGGTAGCAAAATACCTTTTGTACGCTTACGTTGATTCGTCCGAAAACTCGCTGCAGGCATGAACCTTCCCTTCGGTGAACAGATATTGCTCAGGTTTCGTTTACAAATAGGATGCCACGGATTTGACTGCCGTGGACCCATGCTACCGCTTCCATTGCACAACAAAGACCTTAAGCCTCAGTGTTCCGCACATGGCTGTTGCCGTCGTGAGCCGCGAGCCCCTCAACCGCAAAAACGACGGCGGCTCAGAGCGCGGCGTCATAAAAAGGACGCCGCGCTAAGGAGACTTAGCGCGGCTTTTGGGTCGTTCAAGACGCATTGCTATCTGCGAGGTAACTACCAGTTACAAAGCGTGGAACATCCGACGCACGACCGCAGGTTAGAAGAACACGCTTAGTGAGAACTCCAACTGCCTGGGAGTGCCCGCCAGCCCGGTGATGACTCCCGCACCGAAACAGTCGATACAGGAGTTTCCGGGATTGCCAGGGCTCTGGTAGTTGAAGACGTTAAACGCATCGACACGAAACTGAGCTCTCACGCTTTCGCGAATGGGAATATTTTTCAACAGCGATGCGTCGGTGTTGAAAAACCATGGGCCGAAGTAACTGTTACGGCCCACGCTTCCAAATTGATCAAGATTCGGACGGATGAACGGTCCGGATGCGGATCCATTGGGGCCAAAGGTCGGGACAGGCACGAATTCCGTACGGCTGAGAGAAGCTGGGTCGAACTTAGTGAGATGCAGAGGAAGGCTCCCTACACCCCTGCTCGGCCTACATGGACCGTCAGGGATATCCGCGCCACACTCGCCATAGCTGGGAGTGAAAGGCGATCCACTCGCCCAATTTAACGATGGACTCACTTCGTAACCACCGATGAGGTAATCCATCCAACGAGGAACGGCGCTTAAGAACTGACGTGACCTGCCGAAGGGCAAATCATAATTACCGTAAAACTGGACTTGCTGCTCGCGGAGAGTGTCATCTCTGCCATAGTTGACCTTTCTGTCGATTTCAGCGTAGTCATTTCCGTAGTTAAAGTCGCGCTGCCAGGTGTATCTTCCCGTAAACTGCAAGCCACTCGAGAAGCGCTTCTCAATGGTTCCTTGGAGGGAGTTGTAATGGGTGTCGAAGCCATTATGGCTATAGCCCACGCCTTGCGTCCAACCAAACCGTTTATAGTAGGGCTTCAGGAATGACGTGTTGTTGGTTTCGGTCAGGGAGCCGGCAGGCGCATTGGGATTAAAGCTAAGCGTCTGTCCCGTAATGCTCTCGCTCGCGGGTAAGATAGCGGCCGCCTCGTTCGGATTAGTACCCGGCGTAATACCGGCAAGGGTATGCGACCCTTTACTTCCGACGTAGCCCAGAGTGGCGGATATGGATTTACTGAACTGATGCTGGACACTCAGGTTCCAGGCATCTATTGTCGGGAACTGATTTGGGTCATGGCGAAAGCTAGCACTGAGGCCGTTGGGAACCGGTATCAGGCCGCTTGAAGGGACCGCCGGAAATACGAAGGCCGCCGGACCGGTCGATAGGTTAAATGCAGCCGTATTTGCCCCCGTGTTGGTCAGGTCTTGATTCGCCAGCACGGGAACATTCTGTGTGACCACGTGGCCGAAGACAGAACCGAACACACCGATATCAAAGCTGCGCCCATACCCAACACGCAATACACTCTTCGGGCTGACTTGATAAGCTATGCCGATGCGCGGAGCAAGATTTGTGTACGAGTTCTTAACGTTAAGGGCCGTGTTGTACGGTCCGTAACCGGCAACGCGGATCGCGCCGAGATTAAGGTCGCCTAAGGCGCCCTGGCCGCGGCCGTTCACGGTTTCGGGGTAGTATATCTCCCAGCGCAGGCCGTAATTGATGGTCAAGTTCGGGGTGATGCGCCAGGTATCCTGGACGTAGGTATAAACTCTCTTCTGAGTTTCCTTTGCATTGGTAGAGGTACTCACGTATCGATTGAAATTTGTGACGTCGCCCAACAAGAGGGTCGCGAGACTTATGCCACCGGGCGTGCTCAGCGTTTGGTTCTCGGTGTCGCTAGGATCGAACTCCACTTCGCCGGCGCGATTGCTGTCGCTGGGGACGCGTAGATTCCGGGCGTAGCGGAGATCGCCGCCAAATTTAACGCTATGGTTGCCAATGAGCTTCGTCCAGTTATTAACGACCTGGTATTGATCTTCTGTCTCAATCAGAGGGCAATTACACCCGTTTACATTCAAACCAGACCCAAAAGCGGAGAGGCCGTCACCACCACCGTAGCCGGCGTAGAAACCGGGTGATCCGGAGGTGAATGTGGTTCCCAAATTGAGTCCCGGTATGCCGGCCTCTGTGGCCAGATCAGTTGTGCCGTCGAACTTGTGGGTGCCGACATGATAGCGAAGGTATCCCAGACGAAAGTCGGTCAGAAACTTGGGGTTCAGAGCGATATCCATACCGGCGACTGCGCTCTGATTGCGCCCGGTGGCAGAGCCGCCATACCCAAACCCTGCGCCGCCGGCCACGCCAAAGACGGTCCCTGCCCCATTGGAATTGTCGAAGTAACTGTAGCGCCCGAAGGCGTGCGTTGATGCGCTCACCTGGTAGTCGCCCCTGACATCGAACTGATTTTGGTTCACATAACCATTACCGCCCCCGTTGTAGTTGTTCGACGTGCCATTCTGGGTGCCCGGAGCATTTGGGAGCGGTATTAGCTTCAACAGGTAGAGCGCCTGTGGGGAAAGATATTGATTCGGGATGAAATTATTGACGAACGGTGCTGCTGCACCGGTTACTGGATCGACGTTACGAGGATTGTAGATTTGGCCCTGCTGTGGCCCGCGACCGGTCAGGAATTCGCTCAGATCGCACCCGTTACCCGACACGCACGAGTTGTGCGCAAGCGCAGTCGGAACGGTCTCCTGGGCGGAGGACCCGAGCCTTTGGCGAACGCCTTGGTAATCTCCGAAGTAGAAGGCCTTATCCTTTAGGATCGGCCCTCCCACCGAACCGCCAAACTGACTGTCCAGGGAGGGTGGAATCAGGCGATTCGACGTAGGCGAATATGGCGCGGATTGGGTATAGGGGTTTCGGGCCTCTTGTGCGCCGCTGGTTCGGTAGTCGAAGACGTCCCCGTGAATGCTGTTGGTTCCGGATTTGATTTGTGCATTCACCACGGCGGCGACCGAATTCCCGAATTCCGCGTCGTAGGCTTGGGTTGCAATTTTGGCTTCGGTGACCGCATCGAGCGGCGGATTGATGACGATTTGGCCCAGGATCGGGTCCTGGTCCACGGCGCCATCCAGCACGTAGTTCACCCCGGCAAATGATTGTCCCTGGATATTTAGCGTGGGGCTGCCTTGAGGATCCTCTGCCTGGTTTTGAGAAAATCCTATCGACTCTGCTCCCGGTATCAGAAGTTCAAGATTGGCAAAGTTCCGACCTGAATTCGGCAGGTCGTAGACGGTCTTCTCGTTAAAGACGGTGGACACGTCGGAGCGGTCTGTCTGAAGCTGGGGCGCTTCGGTCGTGACGCTCACGGTTTCAGTCGCTTTTCCAACCGCCAATTGCAGATCAATCTTAGGGGAAGTGTCTGCCGAAACCTGGATTCCAACGTTCGACGTCGAGCGGAAGCCGGGGGCGGATGCTTCTACGTCATAGACATCTGGGATAAGGTGCGGAACCAGGTACTCTCCGCTTTGGCTAGCGGTCACCTGGACTGACGTTCCCTTGCCCACGTTTGTGACTGTGACCGAGGCGTTAGGAATCGCGGCGCCGGTGGCGTCGGTGACTCGCCCATAGACTGACCCGTAAATTGCTTGTGCTCGCGCTGTGTGAGACCACCCACCAATCGATGCCATCGTGAGTAGCAGCAGAACACACCTGATAATTTTCTGGTCTCGGTAAGTCATCTGTTCCTCCAAAGAATTACGCTTTGCATGCTTTCTGGCCGTTGCCGCCAGTTTTGGGAGTGGTGATCTGCCTGCCGCTCTCGCTTCGCGATCCGTTTTCGACCGCCGATCCTAAGGGACCCGATTAACAGAGGCGTACGGTAGGCTTCCTTGCAGAGACGCGTAAGTAAGACACGGTATTGATACCGTATGAGGAACAGGCAACACTTCTACTTTGTGATATTTAGGCTCGTGGCATCGGGCGCCACCGCGGATAAAGTATTGAGACCTTGACCGGCCCAACTCCATCGGAGATGATGATCGACAACGCATGGCCGGTGGCTGATCGAAGCAGCATTCGACACTTCTGACAGCCGAGTGTGCTGGGATGCACGTCAAGGTTTCCGATGAAAGTAGTACCCGAGTCCGCAGGTCAAACCTCCCTCGATGGCGAGCAGGTTGAAGCCGTTCTGAGAGAACTCGATAAGATTCTTGCAAGCCGCTTCTTCCGTAGCGCGGGGCGCAGCCGGCAATTCCTTCAGTATGTTGTTCAAAATAAGCTCGAGGGACACCTTGAACTGCTGAAGGAACGAACCATCGGGACGGAAGTATTCGAACGTCCGGCCGACTACTCCACGGGCGATGACCCGGTGGTTCGAGTGCAAGCCGGCGAAGTGCGACGAAGGCTTGAACAGTACTATCAGTCAACGCCGGGCGGTGGCCCAGGATTGATAGGACTTCCCGTTGGATCGTACGCGCCCACTTTCCGGTGGCCCGTCGACGCAGCGCCTTCGCCGGCAGCCGCGCCTGTCGTGCTCGCGGCGGAGACGCTGCAAGTTCCGCCGAGCAAGCGCTCTGCCTGGTCCTCGACCATCGCGGGGATTGCTGTCGTTTTCGTAATCGCCGCAGTAACCGGGATTGTGCATTTGCAGCGAACCCGTCATCAGCAATCAATCATGGAACAGTTTTGGAGTCCTGTCTTCTCGACCCAGCAACCCGTGCTGATCTGCCTGGCAAAGCCGATAGTTTACCTGCCTTCTCAGGGACTCTATGAGAGGTACACTCACGCGCATCCGGGCACGTTTCAAACGGAAGTCGAAAGGTACAATCAAAAGCTTCCTCTTGATCCCGCCGCAGAAATTACCTGGGGTGACATGTATGCTTTCGAAAATTTTGGGGTCGCGCTCGGAGACGCATACGCGGCGGTAAGTCTCTCCAACCTGCTCGGCAAGATCGGTAAGCCTGGCCAAGTGAGGATTGGCTCCAATTATTCTTTCGAAGATCTGCGAAACTCCCCGGCGATTGTCGTAGGCGCCTTCAACAACCGGTGGACGATGCACTTGACGGAGAATCTACACTTTGCCTTCGTTGAAAAGAACGATGGGGACGTGATCCAGGAGCAGATTTCCGGCGGCCGGACGTGGAGCGATCCCACTGTGAACCCACCGGGGGAAGCCACGGATTATGCGATCGCTGCCCGCTTGATGGACTCGAAAACCGGTCAATTCACGGTGGCTGTGGCCGGGATAATGGATGCCGGAACACAGGCTGCCGCCGAATTCGTTTCAAATCCAGAAAACCTGGAGCAAGGGCTTCGTGGCGCTCCCGCGGATTGGCGAACAAAGAATCTAGAGGTCGTCTTGCAGACCACCGTTACGGATTCAGTAGCGGGTCCGCCGCATGTGGTAGCCGCGTACTATTGGTGAGACAGGCGCCCTGATATCACGGGGCCACTGGCCGCAACGTGACCAGTACGACGTCATTGCTATTCATTGGAATTGTGAATTTCACCTTTCCATCTCTTCCGCTGCGTACGGTTTTATTTTCCTGAGGCAGATCCCGGGTCAGTTCATTCAGGTGCGCAAGTTGCGCCGCGGTCAGCTCCTTGGGTGCTCCCATCTCCAGATAGGCAGTGTAAGCGTCGTTGGAGTGGTAGCCCGTACGATGCACCTCGTAATGATAGGCCGTCCCGGGAACGAGGTGCGCAACCGTCAACACCACGGGTGCGGCAGGGTGCGCAGGAATCACCTTCTTGAAGAAGGGCCGGTCGCTCACAATCGGCTTCGGCAGTTCAAAATCCCACACCACAGCCTCGAAGCTCTTGCCATCTGTTGCAAGCATTGCCTGGGCATCGCCGGAAGCGATTGCATCTCCCTGGAGCGCATGGAGGTACTTGTAGGCAAAGAACGCGGGTTTGCGAATGCCTTCCCGGTTCAGCAGGCCGAATCCTCCGTGGAACGGGGCCGGGGGCGGCCCCTGCTCCTCGAACAGATCGGAATAGGTCCAATAGCTCATCCCCTGCAGCGATCCCTGGGAGCCTCTGAGACTGTTCAGGATATACGGCGCATTGATGTATGAGTCGTGTACGGGATCGAGCGAAGAGTAGCTTGAACTCCACTCCGTGAAGTACAGGGGCAGGCCGGGAAACGCCGAAGCCGAAATCTGCCGGCGAACGTCAAGAACAGCTCCGAAGATTGCATCCGGTGACGGATTAAGCTTTAAACCCTCCTTTCCGTCTTCATCCAGAAAGCCCCCGTCCACCCCGTACGAGTGGGTTGTCACGAAGTCGACAGGAGCGCCGCTCTCCTTCACGTGCGCGAGAAACTCGGGGATCCAGTCGGCTCCCGCCGTCGCCGGCCCCCCCACCCGCAAAGCCGGATCGATCGACTTGACGGTGCGCGCGGTCAGGTCGTAGAACTCAAAGTAGGCCTTCTGATCAGCGCCGTCCCAGAAATAGGTAAGATTGGGCTCGTTCCACACTTCGAAGTACCATGTGCGCACTTCATCGCGTCCGTAACGCTCTTCAATGTGGCGAATGAAGGCCGACACCAGGTCCTGCCAGCCCTGCGATTTCGGAAGTGAGACGTTGCCCTTCCAGTAAAAGATGATGTGTTCCGACGTTGCGAGCGCCTTGGGCGTAAACCCGAGCTCCACGAACGGCTTGATGTGCCTCGCCTGCAGATCATCGTAGAGTTGGTCTATCTTTGACCAGTTATAGACGGTCTTTCCGTTCTCGATGCGCACGGTTCCCAACACGTCGTGAAAGATGTCGTGGAATCGCAGGTAGCGGAACCCAAGCTCGTCGACTGCAAGCTTGAGCTGCGCCTGGCTGTCATCTCGAATCAGCGTGCCCGAGTAGTCCGACCCAACCGAGAGATCAAAGAAACGATCGACCGGTCCGCTCGTGTGTTTCATATCGGCAACAATCGAGCGCGACGCAGGCTGTTGCGAATAAGCGGCGAGCGAGAGCGCGACTGCCAAAAACAAGACATACCCCGAGCGGGACTTCAGCGCTGAATTGTTGACCATGACCGGAGTCTAGGCTTGCCTGGCAGAGACGTGCCAGTAAGACACGGTATAAATACCGTGTAAGGAGCGGGCAACACTTTTTACTTTGTGAAACTTAGACTCGTGGCATCGGGCATCACGGCGGATAAATTATTGAGACATTGCCCAGCCCAACTCCATCGGAGAAGACCGGCCAGCTCACGGTAGCCGTCGCCGGGATCATGAATTCCGGAACCTGGGCTGCCGCCGAATTCGTCTCAAATCCGGCATCGCCGAAGCAGGCATCGGCATCGAGAGCGGCAAATCCTCAACATGACGCATTATGACGCAGCATGGCTTCATTTCGCGTCACCTGGCACAACCAAGATACCAGCGCCTCGGTTATGCTGCGGGATGCAGCGCTGGAAAAAGTTCATTCGTCGCTGGGCTCATTGCGTGGGTACGCACAACACACATATACGGACAAGGGTGGAGAGAAGAATGGAGCCAAGGTTGATCTCACATACGAAGCGAAGTGATTTTGGACACGCGGTTGGCGCAGGTCTGCTCAGAGCGTCAAAGCGTTCAGCGATCGTGCTGTATATCGTCCTGATTGGCTCTGTCGCTTCTCTATCCGCGTGGGGGCAAGCGAGTGTAGCGTCGATTCATTTTGATAATCAGACGCGAGTCTTCCGCATCGATGCCGCGGACATGTCGTATGTGTTTGGCGTCAACGAAAAGAAGCAGCTGCAAACAATGTACTGGGGGAAGCGGCTAAGTGCCGCGGATACCTTTGCCACGCCACACTCTGAAGGTGACAGTTCGGGCATTGACACATCCATCAATTGGACCCAGCAAGAGTTTGCAGGCTGGGGAGGAGGTCTCTACCTTGAGCCCGATCTGAAAGTCACCTTCCCCGATGGCAACCGTGATCTTGCCCTTGAGTACGTTAGCCACAACATCGAAGGCAACCGGCTCACCCTTCGCCTCAATGATATCTCGCGTGAAGTCTATGTGGAACTGCAGTACGAAGCTGATGGTGTAACCGGCATTCTAAGAAGATCGGCACAGGTGCAGAACAAGACCAATGCGCCTCTTACTGTAGAACAGATCGCATCCGGTACTTTGAATCTGCCCCACGGTACCGACTACAGGTTGCGGTATCTGGCAGGACGCTGGGCAGCAGAATGGAGCCTGCATGAGCAACTGGTACAGCCCGGCAAGACAGTTCTCGAAAGCCGCCGGGGATCGACAGGTAGCCAGAACGATCCATGGTTTGCGATCGACCGAAACGACGAGAACGACCAGGATGCGGGAGACACCTGGTTCGGCGCCCTTGCGTGGAGCGGCTCCTGGAAGATGAGTATCGAACAGGACCAACTCCAGCAGGTGCGGGTTACGGCGGGACCGAATAGCTTCGACTTTGGCTATCGGCTGGCTCCTGGAGAGCACCTCGATTCGCCCGACTTTTACGCCGGATACTCTCACGAAGGCATCGGAGGTGCGTCCCGGCTGCTGCACCGCTTCGAGATCGGGAGCATCCTTCCTCACGCGCCCAATCCTAAGTTGCGGCCTGTCATCTATAACTCCTGGGAGGCTACCAACTTCAAAGTCGATGAGGCAGAGCAGGAGGCACTCGCCGAGAAAGCAGCGAGCGTCGGCGTGGAGCGATTCGTCATGGATGACGGGTGGTACGGCCGGCGGGCGAACGATCACTCTGGTCTCGGCGATTGGTACGTGAACCCGGTTAAGTTCCCTCACGGTCTGAAACCTCTAATCGACAAGGTTCACTCGCTCGGAATGGATTTCGGGCTGTGGGTAGAACCTGAGATGGTCAGCCCCGAGAGCGATCTCTATCACAAACATCCGGATTGGGTACTGAACTTCACGGGCCGGCCCCGCAGTGAAGCGCGCAACCAACTGGTGCTGAATCTCGCGCGCCCGGATGTGCGGGCCTATGTCTTCCAGGTTCTGGACAAGCTACTCAATGAGAACGACATTGCCTTCCTCAAGTGGGACTATAACCGCAACTGGTCAGAGCCGGGTTGGCCGGCAGTGGCGCCAGAGGACCAGAAAAAGGTCTACATCGCTTACGTCCAGAATCTCTACTCCATTCTTGCCGAAGTGCGCGAGAAGCATCCTCATGTGGAGATTGAGGGTTGCTCTGGCGGTGGAAGCCGCGTCGACCTGGGCATCCTGCGCTACAGCGACGAGGTGTGGCCATCGGACAACACCGATGCGTTCGATCGTCTCCTGATACAGGACGGCTTCACCTATGCCTATGCTCCCGGAGTGATGGCGGCGTGGGTCACCGACTCGCCGACCTGGATCAATCAGCGCGTGCTCTCACTCGAATACCGTTTTCTCTCCTCCATGCAGGGGGTGCTGGGCATAGGCGCCAATCTGAATGATTGGAAGCCGGAAGACTTCGCGACGGCAAAAAAGATGGTGGCGCAGTACAAGCAGATTCGAGAAACGGTACAGCGCGGATCACTGTATCGATTGATCTCGCCGCAGAACGGAAGCGAGCAGTCCGTCACGGAATCGGTATCTCAAGATCAGCAGAAGGCGGTCGTATTTGCTTTTCTGCACTCCAGCCACGAGCAGTATCCGTTTCCGCGCGTGCTGCTTCGTGGGTTGAAGCCGGATGCGATGTATAGGGTCGCGACACTGGATGGCGCGCTCTCGGAAGATACACCGGCTGTTGCAAGTGGTACCTACTGGATGCAGCGCGGCGTCGACGTTTATATTGGCGGGGATTTTCAGGACACGGCATTTACGCTGGAGGCGGTAGCACCTTGAACAGGCCAACACTCCAGCACCCTTGGGAGCACCATCGGTAGAAGGATCGTTCGAGGTAAAAGGAACGATCACGCTGCCTGAATCGTGTTGGGGTGGTTTGTCTGAGCCTTGCCGCCAGAAACGAAAAAAGCGTTCTCGGGAAGAGATCTTCAGTTGGTGGAGCTCGAGGGAAGTTTGAATGATGGATCGTCGAGACTTCATGAAGACCAGTGTCCTCACCGCCGGTGGCTTACTCGTGCCGCATAGCGGCTTTGGCCAACTTGCTGCCGTCAAGCAAATCAGGGTTCGTCTGCTGGCGCCTAGTTCTGTACGAACCAGACTCGCGGTGAGCGAACTCTGCAGCGGTCTGCACATGCTGAATCATGCCTGGGAGGCGAGCGAAACCGCTGAGAACGACACCCGCGGTCTCGAACTCACGCTAAGTATTGAAAATGCTTTCTTCAAAGGTTCTGAAGACTACGAAATCTCTGTTGTGGAACAGAGCATTCGCTTACGAGCCAGTAGCGAACAAGCGCTACTGTATGCCGTGTTCGAGTTTCTTGAGAGACAAGGCACGGCCTTCGGAATCGATGGGACATCGACTCCGATCGAGCCAGCCGGAGGTCTGCGTCTTCCGCAGGCTGGGGCCCCCTGGACAGCAACGCCCGAGTTCACTACTCGAGGGCTGCTTCCCTGGCCCGACTTCCTGAACTGCATCAGCGTTTATAACGACGAAGACTACAAGGCTTATTTCGCCGCCATGATGCGCATGCGTTTCAACATGTTCGGCATGCATGTGTACCCAGTCGAGTCCTATCTCTCGTTCGACTTCGCTGGCAGCGGGCATATAGCGGCGCTCGAAGATTCCACGATGACCTCCTGGGGCTACCTTCCCCAGCGTACGTCTACCTACAAAATGGGAGCTGCCGAATTCTTCGACCGCGAGACCTTCGGAGCCGACGCGAGCCGTCTTGCCGCCGACAACTGGGACAGAGCCGACCGCACTACCGCGATGTTTCGCAAGGCGCTGGAGTTTGCCCAGCAGCTCGGTATCAAGACAGGCATAGGGTTTGAACCATACAGCAATCCGGCGGAGATCGAAAGCGCATTGCCTCCGGAATCGAAATCTTTTCCGGGTGGCCTGATCGAATCTCGGATTGGTAAAGACCTTCTTGAGCGGAGGCTGGCGGACCTCCTTGAGCGCTACCCCATGGTCGACTATGTGTGGCTCTGGCAGGACGAAGGCTGGGACAGCAAAGATAAGGCGGCCAGGCTATCCGTGACGCCCTTCGTGCAGGCGCACGAGTTTCTGAAGAAGCACGCTCCAACCAAACGGCTCGTGCTTGGCGGATGGGGTCGCGTCGCACTCCACTTTGAGGATCTTCACCAACGTCTGCCCGACGACATCATCTTCTCGTCACTCGATGACACTCTGGGTTGGGACCCTATTGCTGAGGCCTTCGGCAAGCTCGGAAAGCGTGAACGCTGGCCGATTCCGTGGCTGGAAGACGACCCGTCGATGTGGCTTCCGCAATTCCGTGCCGGTCATGTCAAAGACGCTATGCAACGAGCCCGCAACTTTGGCTGCCAGGGAATGCTGGGTATCCACTGGCGGCACCGGGTCGTCGATCCCACGGCGACTTACTTCGCCCGCGCGGCATGGGATAGCAGACTCACGTCTGCCGCGAACTATCGTCACTATTGCGAGACACAAGCGGTAGGAGATCGAGCGGCGGAGTTAGCCTCTATCTTCGAGGATGCCGACCGCCGTCACACGATCTCATCCACCTTTCTCGGAACGTATGACGAGAAGGGCTTCGCCAACACCAATCAAATTGCCGCCGACTTCAATGAAGTCTTCAACTACGATGACGTGGAGCCTGAACTGGGTATCCTCGGTTCGCAAAGAGCGATTGCGAAGCAGCTTGCCGAGTTGACGGCGAAAGCTGCTTCCCCACTCGAGCGCGAGCGGATCGGTTACTTTTCCGGTTTCGTCAATCTGATGGTGCCTTATTGCGACGCTTTCGAGACCGCACACAAAATCGGCGGCTTCTTGAAGCAGGCAGTTGCCCTGCGGGATCAGAAGAAGGATAGCGAAGCCTGGACATTGATCGCGGAGAACGCTGTACCGCTCTGGTTGAAGATGGCTCCGATGGTTCGTGAAACCATGTTGACCTTTCAGGCCATCGTCGCAACCCGCAACGATCAGGGGCAGCTGACTTCGATGCAGAACAAGTTTGTTCGCGTTGCGCTCGAGAGAATGCGACTCTCGATCAAGGAATTCCTCGGCGAGTTGCCTGCCTCAATGGATGCCGCCTACAGCGCTGCTGTTTCTCCCGATCGAGCAAATGAACCGCGGTTGTTTGTCCCGACCAGGCCGTCGCTCCTCCATGTTGGAGAGAGCGTCCGCATCTACATCGTTCTCCCCGGCCAAGCCTCCACCACAGACGCAAAACTATACACACGTCGACTCGGAGACAGTCAATGGAACGTCATCACCGCCGATCACGCAGGTCGCTCCGTCTACGCGGCACAACTCGGCCCATTCCAGGCCAAAGATACCGCGATCGAATACTACGCAGCTGCCCAGGGTACAACTGCGACGATGACGTCACCTCCGCAGGCGCCAGACAATCTGTACACACTGACTGTTCTCGACGCGTAAATCATTGCAACTATCGATGCTTTCAACCTGAGAAACAACTATGGAACTCTATCTTTTGACCGGACGCACATCCTTAGCGCATCGTACATTTTCCGCTGCTCTCGCAAACGGGACTAAGACCGAGTCGTTCGCTTCTCCTCCCAGCGATGCCCCCGCCACGCGGAAGGACTCTTGCTTGTCCTTTGCTTGAATCGGCGTGAGAGATGAAACTGGTTCAAAAACCCCGTCTGATCTGCAATCTCGGCAATCGAAAATCCTGTGTGCAGCAAAAGGTCGGACGCCATATCCAGTCGTTTCGCGTATAGCAACTCCATCGGGGTCGGGCGCTTCGCCAAACGGCAAAGCTTCAACAAATGCTGCCGGGATACACCGGCCGCATGAGCGATGTCGTTCAATTGCACAGGCTGGGAATAGGATTCGGCCAGAAAACGATCCATTCTCCACAAAACAGTATCGCTTGGTTGCACCGCTTTCCGCCTGTCTCGAACAGCAGATGCGAATTCACAGAGGATCGCGATTCCCAAAGCCTCGCAGGCGCTTACATGGAGTACATCTGACTCGGGAGAAGCCACCGAATCGTAGCGCGCCATGTCGAGCAAGAGAGCCATACGACCGAGGAATGGAAGCGGCCCTGGGTAACGCTGCAGTTCCTGGCGGATTTTCGTGCTTAGCAAGGTTGGCTCGATCGCGACCCAACTGTGCCGTGTTTCCCGCTGAGGGGCGAAATGGAAGTGTTCCAGGTGACCGGGACTCAGGAGAATTCCGTGGCCTTCCGGTACTTCAATGACCTCTTCATCCAATGTTAGTGACAGGAATCCCTCATGAATGATGACGAGCTGAAAGTCGAGCTGCCGCCGCGGGCCAAAACTGCCCCCCTTCGAATACAAAACGTCCCCAACGACAACACGGCCTCTGCGCATGCGCGCGTAGGTTCTGGAGAGAAGCTGCGGTTCAGCAGACATGGAATTCCGATCCCATCCAAAGGCCCTCGATGGGTAACCTTCAGATTCATTAAAGATATATATCTTGTTTTTTGAGCCATTGTCTATCGTTGGGCTGAAGGAGGATACTTCGGAACGTCGATGCGATCCACATAGTCTTCTCCATGAAATTGAAAGAACGAGCAGACATCTCGCAATCGCTAAGTTTGTGCAAATCCGTTCCCGTCTCACACCGGGTGTCCGCTGGACTGCCATTCCTCTTGCTGATCACCTCTGTAGCCGCGCTCGGGGCCAGCTTGTCGGCTATGTCGCCGCCGCTACGACATGCCGTGCGCAAGCGATGGCTATCGGCACTGCGGCTCTCTGGGCCGCAAATTTTGTGGTGCCACAATAAGGAGTTCCATGCATTCAGATTCTCGCAACACCTCCGTCTTCAGCTCTTTCGAAACCGTCCGGTATGAAGGGCCACAGAGCGAAACGCCGCTTGCCTACAGGTGGTATGACGCTGACCGCATCGTTCGGGGCAAACCCTTGAAGGACCATCTCCGCTATGCAGTTGCCTATTGGCACAGCTTGGCCATGAACGGAAGCGATCCATTTGGCTCGGCGACCATTAACAGACCATGGATGCGGGGAGACGACCCGATGGAGGCGGCACGTTCCAAGGCTGACGCTGCGTTTGATTTATTCCGCGTGTTAGATGTACCGTTCTACACCTTCCACGATCGAGACATCACGCCTGAAGGAACGGACCTCCGCAGCTCATTGCACAACCTGCACGTGATGGCGGACTATCTCGCGACGAAGATGGAGGACTCTAAGACAGGATTGCTATGGGGCACCGCGAACCTTTTCACCCATCCGCGCTTCATGGCCGGCGCAGCGTCCAATCCCGACCCGGAGGTCTTCGCATTCAGCGCAGCAACCGTGAAGCATTGCATGGATGTAACGAAAGCACTCGGTGGCCAAAACTACGTCTTATGGGGAGGACGCGAAGGTTACGAGACACTGTTGAACACCGATTTAGGAAACGAGTTGGACCAGCTTGGGCGCTTTCTCAACCTTGTTGTCGAATACAAGCACAAGATCGGCTTCGAGGGTCAGATTCTCATGGAGCCTAAACCGAAGGAGCCCTCGAAACATCAATACGACTTCGATACCGCAACTGTCTATGCCTTCCTGCAACGGTATGGACTCGAAAAGGAAGTCAAGTTGAACTTGGAGGCGAATCACGCTACTCTTGCCGGTCACAGTTTTGAGCATGAGATTGCGATGGCCGGCGCCTTCGGGCTTCTTGGTTCCCTCGATATGAATCGCGGAGACCTGTTGCTCGGATGGGATACAGATCAGTTTCCGAATGACTTGCTGGAGACGACGCTGGCCATGTATTACGTCCTACGCGCGGGCGGCATCGGCAAGGGAGGCCTCAACTTCGATGCCAAAGTGAGAAGGCAATCGTTCGATCCCGAAGACCTTATTCATGCGCATATAGGCGCGATGGATCTTTGCGCGCGGGCATTTCTCAACGCGGTCAAGATGCTGGAAGACGGTCATCTTGCTAAAGTAGTCAGCGACCGCTATGCCGGATGGCAGAAGCCTGAAGCGCAATTAATGTTGAAGGGAAAGATGACTCTGGAAGAGATTTCGGCACAAGCCGAGGCACGCAATGCGGATCCGCTCCCACGATCAGGCAGGCAGGAACTGTTGGAGAACATGATCAACCGAAGTCTCTTTTGACCAATACGAATGGACGTGGAACCACCAGTATGAAGGAAACGACTCTGATCTCCGTCGCTGCCCAAAAGGATCGCCATATCTCGGGAAAGCTCTACCTCGTGTTGATCACCGGAGTTGCAGCTCTCGGAGGCCTCCTCTTTGGCTATGACACGGCGGTAATCTCGGGGGCGATTGGACTACTAAAGGATCATTTTGCGCTGGGCGCGACTGCGACAGGCTGGGCAGCAAGTTCCGCGCTCGCAGGGTGCGTGCTTGGCGCAACGGCGGCCGGCAAAGGTAGCGATCGCTACGGCCGGCATCGAATGCTCCTGCTTTCCGGAATATGCTTCCTGGTCTCAGCGGTCGGCACTGCACTAGCATCAACCTTTACAGGTTTTATTCTCTTTCGAATCATCGGAGGCATTGGTATCGGAGCTGCTTCCGTCGCAAGCCCTCTCTATATCAGCGAGTCGGCGCCTGCCGGATGGCGCGGCCGTCTGGTCGCCTTGAATCAGTTGGCAATTGTCTCCGGCATGCTGATCATCTATCTGGTGAACTATCGGATACACCAGAGCGGAACACTCGAGTGGAACCAGACCGCCGGATGGCGCTGGATGTTTGCTTCCGGTGTTGTCCCATCGGCGCTCCTACTCGGTCTTCTGTTCTTAGTGCCCGAAACGGCAAGGTTCTTGCTGATGCACGGACGCCGTGAAGAAGCGGAGAAAGTCGCCGCGCGCACAGGTGCTGATACGTTTCTTGAAATTCTCGAAGCGGAGAAGCAAACGCCTACGACCACGGGGCACATGCGGCGGGTGCTCACGGTCGGATTCGTACTGGCGATCCTGCAACAAGTAACCGGTATCAATGTCTTTCTTTATTACGCACCCATCATCTTCAGTCGCGCCACGCATTCGGGGAGCGCCGCTCTGCTTCAGACGGTATTGCTAGGAGCTGTCAACGTCGTCTTTACGGTTCTAGCTATGACGCTCGTCGATCGCGCGGGCCGAAAACCGCTCCTCCTGGTTGGTTCGTTCGGTATGATGGCGTGTCTCATGGCGATGGGGTGGGCCATTATGCAAGGCAGCTCGTCGGCTTGGCTGCTTCTCTTCGTCTTCATTTACATAGCGTCCTTCGCATTCTCGGTCGGGCCGGTTACGTGGATTGTCCTGTCTGAGATCTTTCCATCCGAGTTCAGGGCTAAGGCTATGGCTGTGAGTACCGCGGTTCTCTGGATCGCGAATTTTGTGGTCTCGCAGACGTTTCCGATGCTCGACGAGAATCACGTCCTCGTCACGCACTTCGGACACGGATTCCCTTTCTTTCTATACGCCGGTTTTTGCGTAGTCGAAATCTATTTTGTCTGGCGTTATTTGCCGGAAACAAAAAATCGTTCACTGGAAGAGATCTCCCGTTGGTGGAGCACGAGGGAAGTTTGAAATGATGCGTCGTCGAGATTTCATGAAGACCAGTGCACTCGCCGCAGGTGGCATGTTTTTGCCGCAAAGCGGATTTGGCCAACTCGCTGCCGTCAAGCAAATCAGCGTTCGTTTGCTGGCGCCCAGGTCTGCCCGAACCAGACTCGCGGTGAACGAACTCTGCAGCGGTCTGCATAGGTTGAACAATGCCTGGGAGACGCGCGAAACCGCCGAGAACGACCCCCACGGTCTACAACTCACGCTGAGTATCGAAAGCGCTTCCTTCAAAGGTTCTGAAGACTACGAAATCTCTGTTGCGGAGCAGAGCATTCGGTTACGAGCCAGTAGCGAACAAGCGTTACTCTATGCCGTGTTCGAGTTTCTTGAGAGACAAGGCACGGTCTTCGGAATCGATGGGACATCGACTCCGATCGAGTCAGTCGGAGGTTTGCGTCTTCCACAGGCTGGAGTCCCCTGGGCAGCGACGCCGGAGTTCACTACTCGAGGCTTGCTTCCCTGGCCCGACTTCCTCAATTGCATCAGCGTTTATAACGACGAAGACTATAAGGCTTATTTCGCCGCCATGATGCGCATGCGGTTCAACATGTTCGGCATGCACGTGTATACGCAAAATCCCCCTTTAGCGGAATCTTATCTCTCGTTCGATTTCGCCGGCAGCGGGCATCTAGCCGCACTCGAAGACTCGACGCTGACCTCCTGGGGCTACCTTCCCCAGCGTACGTCCACCTACAAGATGGGATCTGCTGAATTCTTCGACCGCGAGACCTTCGGAGCCGACGCGAGCCGTCTTGCGGCCGACAATTGGGACAGAGCCGACCGCACTACCGCGCTCTTCCGCAAGGCGCTGGAGTTTGCTCAGGAGCTCGGTATCAAGACCGGTGTAGGGTTCGAGCCGTACATCAACCCCGCGGAGATCGTAAGCGCATTACCTCCCGAGTCAAAGTCTTTTCCCGGCGGCCTGATCGAGTCTCGGATTGGTAAAGACCTTCTTGAGCGGAGGCTGGCAGACCTCCTTGAACGCTATCCGATGGTCGACTATGTGTGGCTATGGCAAGACGAAGACTCAAACTGGGACAGCCGAAAGAAGGAAATCAGCCTCTCCGTGACTCCTTTCGCCCAGGCGCACGAATTCCTACAGAAGCACGCACCCACCAAGCGGCTCGTGCTGGGAGGATGGGGCGGCGTCGCGCGCCACTTTGAGAACCTGCACGAGCGCCTACCCGAGGACATCATCTTCTCGTCTCTCGACGATACACTGGGTTGGGACCCCATCTCAGAGACCTTCGGCAAGCTCGGGAAGCGTGAACGCTGGCCGATTCCGTGGTTGGAAGACGATCCGTCGATGTGGCTTCCGCAATTCCGTGCCAGCCATGTCGAAGACGCTATGCAACGTGCCCGCAATTTTGGCTGCCAGGGAATGCTGGGTATCCATTGGCGGCACCGGGTTGTCGATCCCACGGCGACTTACTTCGCCCGCGCGGCATGGGATAAAAAACTCACTTCTGCCGCAAATTATCGACATTATTGCGAAACACAGGCTGCAGGAGGCCGCGCGGCGGAGTTAGCCTCTATCTTCGAGGATGCCGACCGTCGTCGCACGATCTCTTCAACCTTTCTCGGAACGTATGACGAGAAGGGGTTCGCCAATACCAATCAAATTACGGGGGATTTCAACGAAGCCTTCACATACGATGACGTCGAGCCCGAACTGGGCGTCCTCGATTCCCAAAGAGCCGTTGCGAAGCAGCTTGCTGAGTTGGCAGCGAGAGCTGCCTCGCCGCTCGAGCGTGAGCGGATTGGATATTTCTCCGGCTTCGTAAACATGATGGTGCCGTATTGCGACGCTCTGGAAATCGCACACAAGATCGGCGGCCTCTTAAAGCAGGCAGTTGCCCTTCGTGATCAGAAGAAGGATAGCGAAGCCCGGACATTGATCACAGAGAACGCTGTACCGCTCTGGTTGAAGATGGCTCCGATGGTTCGTGAAACCATCCTGACCTTCGATGCCGTGATCGCGACTCGCAATGACCAGGGTCAGCTGGCGTCCATGCAGAACAAGTTTGTTCGCATTTCGCTTGAGAGGCTGCGGCTTTCGATCAAGGAATTCCTCGGCGAGTTGCCTGCCTCAATGGACGCGGCCTACAGCGCTGCCGTTTCTCCCGATCGAGCAAATGAACCGCGGTTGTTTGTCCCGACCAGGCCGTCGCTCCTCCATGTTGGAGAGAGCGTCCGCATCTACATCGTTCTCCCCGGCCAAGCCTCCACCAGAGAGGTAAGACTATACACACGTCGATTCGGAGACAGTCAATGGAACGTCACCACTGCCGATCACGCGGGTCGCTCCGTCTACGCGGCGCAACTCGGCCCATTTCAAGCCAAGGATACCGCGATCGAATACTACGCAGCTGCCCCGGGTACAACTGCGACGATGACGTCACCTCCGCAGGCGCCACACAATCTGTACACACTGACTGTTCTTGACGCCTAACTCATTGCCACGGATTCGCATATGACCCATGAAACCCAGGTTCTCCAGAGCCCCCCTCAAACTCTTGACTACAGCCTCGTCGGGATAAATTCCACGCTCGCGGTCGAGAAGGGACTAGCCGAAGCGGACTGGTACCAATGCGCTGTGCCCCGCGCAACCATGCGCACGCTGCTCGAACGGCGCGACGGCCCAGCCATCCTCAACACCATTCTCTGGTTCACCTTAATTTTTGGCAGCGGCTTCGCCACCTATCTTCTTTGGGGCTCCTGGTGGGCGGCGCTTCCCTACGTGCTTTATAGCGTGCTTTATGCCTCGACGTCCGACTCCCGTTGGCACGAAACCGGCCATGGAACCGCCTTTAAGACAGACTGGATGAACAACACCCTCTACGAGATCGCATCCTTTATGGTCATGCGCGAGTCAACGGTCTGGCGCTGGAGCCATAATCGGCATCACAGCGATACGATCATCGTGGGTCGCGATCCCGAGATCGCAGTGCCTCGGCCACCAGACCTCAAAGCCATGGTGATGTCGTTCTTCAACCTCACCAACTATCCAAAGTACTTCCGGCACATTGTCATGCACTCCCTTGGACGGATGTCTGCCGAGGAGAACACCTTCATACCAGGAACGGAGTTCGCCAAAGTTTTCTACAAAGCACGTATCTACGTGACTATCTATGCCGCCGTCATCGCGTTGGCGATATATAGCCGAAGCATTCTTCCGCTTATGTTCGTCGGTCTCACGAATCTGTTCGGCACGTGGCTAATGGTCGTCTATGGCTACACCCAGCACGCGGGACTGGCGGAGAATGTACTCGATCACCGGCTAAACTGTCGCACAGTCTACATGAACCCAATTCATCGCTTCCTCTACTGGAACATGAACTACCATGTGGAGCACCACATGTTTCCGTTGGTACCGTTCCACGCATTGCCGCAGCTGCATGATGCCGTGAAGGATGACTGTCCCACGCCTTATCCAAGCTTGTTTGCCGCCTGGCGCGAGATCGTTCCGACGGTTCTCAAGCAAGTTGAAGACCCGGCGTATCACGTCAAGCGCCGGCTTCCGGCAAGCAAGACTCGTTCCGCTGAAGGGACCTATAGCTCGGAGGCGAAACCAGACGCAGACGGCTGGGTCTCCGTCTGCAAAACAGGAAATCTTGGCCGCGCCGACGTCATCCGCTTCGATCACGGGAAGAAGACCTTTGCGCTTTACCGGGACGAAGCGCGCAGGCTCTATGCCACGGATGGCATCTGCACTCACGGGAACACTCATCTGGCCGATGGCCTGGTGAAAGGCTCCATCATCGAGTGCCCGAAACACAACGGACGTTTCCATCTCGCAGATGGCTCTCCGGCCCGGGTGCCGATTTGTCGCGGCCTCGCGACGTATCCGATCGAGGAACGCGATGGTCTGCTTCAGATTAACGTGAACAAGCCAGGAGGTACTGGCGCGCGCGAGCAACGGAAATATGCGTTTCGCGTCGTCAGCAATCGCAATGTGGCGACTTTCATCAAGGAGCTCGTCCTTATCTCCGAAGACGACGGTGAGGAAATCACCTTCACCCCAGGGGACTATCTGCAGTTCGATATCCCAACCTACGACTCCATATCCTTCCGCGACTTCGATGTGCCGCAGCCCTTCGCCACAGTTTGGGAGAACCAGCACGTCTTCGACCTTTTTGCTCACAACCCCAGAAACGGGCAACGCAACAATTACTCGATCGCAAGCAATCAACAGACAGAAGGCACGCTTCGTTTCAATATACGCATCGCGACACCCCCGCCGGGGCAGAACTGCGAACCGGGCCGAGGCTCGAGCTACATGTTCAGCCTCAAGCCGGGAGACACCATTACGGCGGTAGGTCCATTCGGCGACTTCCACATCAAGCCGACGCAGCGCGAAATGGTATATATCGGCGGCGGAGCGGGCATGGCTCCGCTACGAGCCCATCTGTCTCACCTGTTAGAGACGGAACGGACCGCGCGCAGAGTAAGTTTTTGGTATGGCGCCCGCTCACGTCAGGAGATCTTCTACCAGGACTATTTCGAAGAGCTCACGGCGTCGCACCCCAACTTTAGCTTTCACCTGGCTTTGTCTGCGCCCCTTCCGGATGATAGCTGGGCCGGTTATAAAGGTTTTATCCACGAAGTCTTGCTCCAGGAATACCTTCGTGAACACACGAACGCTAAAGCCGCCGAATACTATCTCTGCGGTCCACCCATGATGATCAAGGCATGTAACAATATGCTCTCTGGGCTTGGCGTGCCCGACAACCATATAGCTTACGACGAATTCTAAGACACGGAGAAAAACAATGGCGCAAAACAGTGGAGTCGTTTATCTGGGACAGAATAAAGTCGAAGTTCAATCCATTGACTTTCCTACGATGAAGAACCCGGCTGGGAAAGACATTAACCACGGTGTCATTCTGAAGGTGATCGCGACCAACATATGCGGTTCTGACCAACACATGGTGCGGGGTCGTACCACCGCTCCAGCGGGGATGGTCCTTGGTCACGAGATCACCGGCGAAATCATCGAAGCGGGTGATGACGTGGAGTATCTCAAAGTCGGCGACCTGGTCACGGTTCCTTTCAACGTCGCTTGCGGACGATGCCGCACCTGTCGAGAGCAGCAGACAGGCGTTTGCCTGAATGTAAACCCCGGCCGTGCCGGTGGGGCCTACGGATACGTTGATATGGGTGGCTGGGTCGGAGGGCAGGCCGAATACGTCCTGGTTCCTTATGCCGACTTCAACTTGATCAAGTTTCCTGACAAAGCTCGTGCGATGTCAAAAATAAGAGATCTCACCATGCTCTCTGACATTCTTCCCACCGGCTTTCATGGAGCAGTCTCGGCAGGCGTCGGCGTCGGTTCCGTAGTCTATGTTGCTGGGGCTGGCCCCGTCGGCCTCGCTGCGGCTGCCTCGGCGCAGATTCTGGGTGCGGCTGTCGTCATGATTGGCGACATGAATCAGGAGCGCCTGAAGCATGCCGGGAGCGTCGGTTTTACCCCCATCGACCTCACCAGGAGCGAGAATCTTGGCGAGCTCATCGCTCAGATTGTCGGCAAGCCTGAAGTGGATTGCGCCGTAGATGCGGTCGGCTTCGAGGCGCGAGCCCAAGGGAAGAACGGCGAAGAAGCTCCTGCTACTGTCCTCAACTCTCTGATGTCAATTGTGCGAGCTGCAGGCGCGATCGGCATTCCGGGGCTGTATGTCACCGAGGATCCTGGAGCAAAAGATGACGCTGGGAAGACCGGCAACCTAAAAATGCGCATTGGCCTCGGATGGGCGAAATCCCACCGCTTCTATACTGGCCAAACTCCGGTGCTCAGATATAACCGGCAGCTGATGCAAGCCATTCTGCATGATCGTCTCCCCATCGCCAAGATTGTCAATGCAACGGTTATTCCCCTCGACCAAGCACCCAAAGGCTACGCAGACTTCGATTCTGGTGCAGCAAAAAAATTCGTCCTGGATCCGCACGGCTTGTTGGGATAGAGCTAGAGCATTTTCACTTCTACTCTGTCATTGTTCAGCTGGGATGTTTCTACGGAGCACCCGCGCGAGATCCTGCTCTCTAAGCTCGCATCCAACCGGTGGTCCGCATACGCTCACTAAGTAACTATGGCCAGAGGTGCCGGCATCGCCCACTTAATTATTGGAAACAAGGGACAGGGCCTTGAGGATGTCAGGGTCATTGGGGTTCAGACGAAGCGCAAGCTGAAGTTCTTGTCGGCCATTACTGAGATCTCCACTTTGGCAAAGCGCGAGTCCAAGGTCTTTATGTAAGTTCGCGGAGACTTCGCAATCACGGCACAGATCAATCGCATGCCGCAAGGTGGTTATCGCAAGCGGCCAATTTCGATTGTTGATAGCGACATATGCCTGATTACCGAGTCCCTTGACCTGTTCTAAGACATCCGCCTTTTGTTGGAGAGAAAGGAATTGTTTATCCAGAGTCTTGGACTGAGAAGGATCTGTAGCCCGCATAGCTCTGGACAGGCTATAGACGGCTACCTGGGAATTGGGATTGATCGCGAGGGCCTTTCGCCAGCACGCAATGGCTTCTGCTTGTTTGGATTGGTAGCTAAGGCTTTTGCCAAGCATCACGTAGGCTTCGTCGTTGCCAGGTTGTAGCCTGACGACCGTTCGCAAAAGAGAGGTTTCTTTGGCAAAGTTGCCCATCTGCCGCTCCAGCAGCGCCCAGTAGTAAAAGCAATCCGAATTGGAAGGCGAAAGCTTGCACGCGGTTGCAAACTCAGCCTCTGCTTCCGGTCGGCGATTCAGATCAGAAAGAATCCTGGCACGATTCAAATGAGCCAAGCCCCGATTGGGCGCTAACTCTAGCGCCTTCGTGACTTCCCGTAATGCGCCATTCAAATCGCCTTGGTCTGCGAGAGCGATTGCCAAGTCCAGGTGGGCATCAGCCGAGGTCGGCAATATCGCCGCAACCTCGCGAAAAAGCTCAGTGGCCGCTTCCCTTTCTCCAATACGCGCTTTCGTCTTGGCCAACGCCGTAAGCACCTCGGTGTTCTTCGGCGCCAAAGTCTGTGCTTTTTCGAGCACGACTTCTGCTTGTGCAAGCTGTCCCTGGGCTGCCAAATCCAAACCTTGCCGAAGAAAGGTGGCTGCGTTTTCCTTGCCGGCGCTGGTATGTGTTTGCGCCAAACAGCGAACTGGTCCACCCGAAGTCGCAAACAAAAGTGCGCATAGAGCGAAGCTTATTGGTCTGCACTGCCGTTTGGGACGGACCATGCCGAGAGCCGTTGATAGGGTTACTAGGGGCCTCACCGGAGCAGCCTTCATGTCAAGGGACACAACTCTATTCCGAGAGCATACTCGTACGTTGGTCGGGTTTCAATGAGCCGCGTGGAGGGTCAGCCTCCTTTTGAAGAATTTGGCAACCGGCTCAAATCGCGAAGCGGCCGGCATCAAAAGTTAACGCCATCACCGAATGGCGGATGCCCCTTCAAACCCGGTTCATAGTTGTGCAACGCAGACAGTTTCTCCTGAGGTACGAATGCGTCCCACCCCAGAATGGGATCAGGGATCGGCAAAGTAGACGATAACTCGAATTGCATAGTGACAATCTGCTGCGCTCGAACGGAAAACTGGTATTTCGATGAACCTGGCAGCGCGGACAGTTTGTTTCCTACCAGGTCCGTGAGCATTGCGTTCCGATGAGGAAGCATGAGTTGCACTGTGGCCGTTCCAGGTCGCCCGAAGCACTCGACCAAGCGAAGCTCCGCGTGATTTCCTTCGCAGCGCAGGGCTTCGACAATTAGATTGTTCGAGGTCTCAAGAAACGAACGAACTTTCGTCTCGGCTCGGCCCGGAATCAGGACCGGTTCGCGGTTATATTCCCATGCTGCGTGCGGAATACGCGCTTGTTCCCAGGCTTCCTCATGGGGCAAGAGGGAGTAAGGCATCACATGCGCTCCTTTGCCCGTCAACCAGGGATTTGGGAATCCGTGATACTCGTCTTCGGCGTTGAACAGGTAGATAGTCGGCGTCCGCCCATCCACTTCCCGCCCAGTTACGCCACGATCGAGAATCGCAATTCCTCCTCCACCCGAAAGGGAATAATCGATCCACCGCACCGCGGGGACGATTCCACGTGTCCAGCCATGCAAATTGGGATTGGGGGTGGTCCAGGCCCCGTGCGAGAAGCCAAAGGGGATGCCGCGCCGTATTTCGAGAATATCCATCGCCAGAGGAAACTCTGAAACCACAACCGTATAGGTGGGGATGTCATTGAGTTCCGTTTCGAAATCAATGCGGGGACTCTCATGATAGACACGGCACAGCCGGCGGATCGCTCCCCCGCCAAGGAACGTGCCCCTGACCTCGATCGTGTAGGCGACCGGTCCCTTACTGAGCTGAACCGTCGAGGCCTGATCGCTCGAAGTAGCAAGCCGCGTACGCGCCGGGCGCGCGGCCATAAAGTCAGCAGGAGCCGCTTGCTCCTTAACCGGCCGCTCGGCCACAATGACGTTTGCAGGACCGGCCAACAACTCACGACCGGACCTCCGCAACTTGAGACTGGTCAGTGCGCCCGTATTGCGATCAATACGAACCGAGTAATACTTGGTCTCGAGGACTTCGGGCAGCTCAAGGACCTCAGGCATCTGGGCAGGCCGCTGCGTCAGTTTCCATCCACCAACGGCAACAGAGGGTATCTCCACCTGACAGAGCACCGAGCCTTCCGGAAGCGCTTCGCTTGCGACGCCTTCCAAGGTTGTTCCGGGGGGCAGCCGCAAGGCCACCGGATCTTTACGCTCCCAATTGAGGGGATTAAAGAGGCCAATATCTTTGCCTTCTGGAAGGATGGCTTGGCCCGCAGCCTGAAGCGAATCGTCCGTTGTTGCGTTCACCCACTGGAAACGGTCTTGCACATCCCAGGATTTTTCGTTCACAAACACCATGCCGCCGGCGGAACCCCAAAGAGTATTGCGATCCATGTTCAGACACATCAGTATCCAGCAATCGCGGAGAGCTTTGACTGGATAGTCGTAGCGGGCGCTCAGGCCGGCGACGGTAGCCAGCATCTCCGCCGCCTGAAGCGCCTGTTCGTTGCGGCGGTACCTGGCCTTTACTTCGTTGCTCTCAATCCAGAAGGCGTCGAAATCATAGGCCGTCCCGCCGTCAAACGTAGGGATCTGAATGCTGCCGGATTGGATACGCGGAAGAATAGGATCGACATAGTCACTCAACGTCGAGAACCTTATCTGCCGTTTCATACCGGCTTGCTTCCATTGTTCCAGGAGTTCTCCAGGGTATGTTTTGAGAACTGGAGCTAAGGAGTAGTCTCCCGAACCGGCCAAGACCAGGATGGGCGCTTCTTCGGGCGTCGACGGCTCCAGCTTTTTGAATGACTCTTCCAAGGCGCCCAATTGCTCAGAGGTTAAGGGCGCAGTGGTCTTAAAGATCGCGTTTTGCTCGCTGTAGCCTCCCGGACAGAGGGTTACGATCCGGGAACCATCGGGTGAAACAGACCAATAAATCGTTTTGCCGGTGGGATTGGACCGCGTATAAACCATGGCATCGAATCCAAGTCCCGAAGCGATCTGAGCCATTTGATCATGTGTACCGCAAACGTCGATCGTCCACGCATACTTCGGCCGGACTCCGGCGACTTTCTCATACCAGCGCAGGCCCTCAATTCCTTGCCGCACCAACGCTTCCCCGCCCGAGAGATTGATCGTCGACTCCAGGAAGAAGCCATTCACTAATTCAACGCGTTTCTCCTGGATTCGCTGCTTGAGCTCAGGGATTCGCTCGGGCTGAAAATTCATGATGGCGATAAAGTTGTTTACCTCTGACATGACAAATGCGTAGTGCGGGTCGTCGCGGACGCGATCCAGGTGATCCAAATAACTATTTGCACAGTAAACTCTCTCCCGGGAGAAGGTTGTGAGCCAGCCACAACTGGCGGGATGGAAGTTCGGCACCAGGAAGACTCCACGCGGGCCAGGAGTTCCGGACTGGGCAAACCCTTGGACGGTAATGCCGATCGCGGCGGCAGCCGTGGTCGCTACGAACTGACGCCGGTTGAGCAAGTTGGTCTGATTTTTATTCGCCGGTTTGTCATTCATCAATTTGCTCACCAAGGGTTTCTATGCTGATGTTTACGTAAGCCGACAGAAGAGTACTTCACTGATGAATGATTTTTTCATCGGCAAATATACTCGCCGTACACTTTCGATGCAAATCTGTTGCTTCTTCGCCGCCGTGAGGCCTGAGTCTGGCGGGGCGGGCCCCGTGCGATCGCACAACCTGGTAGCTCCGACAGCCGGCAGGGAGCGCGCTACTGCATAAGCGGCGGACGTCATCCGCAGGCGTTGCTAGCGGCTTCCGCCGGCTCATCTTCTTCATCGGTTTCCCATGGCAAGGAGGGCGGTGGCTCCGCTGAGACAGCCAAGACCCAGGATCAGGAGCAGTTGCGCGCCACGCGGCGCCCCCTTCCACTCACCGGTCAGAAAACCGGAAAGAGTGGCGGTCATGATCATGAATATTTGGAATAGCCCCCAACCGATAGACGTTCCCAGCGAACCGAGGTAGGTAGCGCCCATGCCGTAGAGCGCGAAGGCTCCCATCCATAAGACGCCCATGAGAGACGACCAGAAGAGATCAGGAACCGCTGGCCGGAACAAGTGCCAGCTGCGGTTTGCGCGAAGCAGATAAAGGCTGTAGCAAATGTTCGGGAAGAACCCGCCCGCTAATCCGATGGGCCACACGGCGTACGAGGCGCTCATTTCGGCATTGCCGAAATGGACCGCTTGCCGCGCAATGTCCTGGCCGAAGGCGAAGGAGTAGTTCAGCATTGGCGCCATGAACCCACACAGAATCGCCAGCAGTACGGCTGCGGTGTAGCCGCTCGCCGGTGTAATGCGAGCCGAGACATGGGCTTTATGTTCCCTTATCTGTCCCGCCCAGGCTGACAGAGTGATGCCGATGACCATCACGGTTACACCCGCGAGAATATCCAACAGAGCGGTAATGCCCACCTGTGAGCGGTGCTGAACAAAAAGCGGGATCAGGGTTCCGAGCAGTGCTCCCAACCCCACAATGATGGAGTAGGCCAGGCCGAGACCGAGACGCTGCACGGAAAGGCCGAATAAAACTTGGGCAATGCCCCAGCCGGCTCCGAAGAGAGCAGGGATGGCGATCTGCAGCCACGATAGGGAAACGTAGATCTTAAAGATATGGCTGACAAGTCCGAACGCAAGCGCCCAGGGAAGGATGACGAGGGAGACGATGCTGAAAAGAAGCCACGCATTCTCCCATCTCCAGCTTCGATTGAACTTCATGGGTAACAAACAATTACCGGACATCAGACCCGCAAGCAGAGTCAAAGCGATTCCGACCGGCAGCGATTGCGTCACCCGCGATCCTCAGCAACGGCCAGGATCATGTCAGTGGATGCACCCGGTTCTTGAGGTGTTAAGTAAAAGCCATTCTGGATGCGCGCGGGAAAGACGAAGTGCTCCTTCAAGTACGGGATGTGCTCGAGAAAGAAGACCTCGTGGTTAAGCGCAATATGGTTGAACAGCACAAGGTGCTGGTGTATCTGTCCCATGTCGCCAACGTGCGGCACGATCGGCAGGCCAAGTTTCTTTGCCATGAGGCTGACTGTGAGAAATTCGCTCACTCCCGCAAGTCGCGTGCAATCCGCCTGGACGAAATGCAGCGCCCCGTAATGCAAGAAATTCTTAAACAGAACCCGGTTCGGAATGTGTTCGCCCGCCGCGATCTTGACGGGATCGATCGCGCGCGCCAGTGCCGCATGGGCGCAGACGTCATCGGGATGTGTTGGTTCTTCAATCCAAAGGGGTTCAAATTTTGCGAGCTCGCCGCACATGCGTATTGCGTCGGGCAGGTTCCAGCGCTGGTTGGCGTCGAACATCAGCGATCCGGAATCGCCAATGACTCCGCGTAGCATCGCAGCACGGCGCAGGTCGCGCGATGCATCTGCCGAACCAACCTTCAATTTCAATGCGTGGAAGCCCTGATCAAGTGCGCGCGCGGCTAGTTCGCGCACCTTTTGATCGTCGTAAGCCATCCACCCCACTGAGGTGTCATACCCCGGATATCCGTTCTTGAGAACAGATTCTCTCAAGCCGCGTCCAGGGAGCTCCGCGTCTAGTAGAGCAATTGCGTCGTCTCTGCTCAGAACTTCTTCCAGGTAACTAAGGTCCAGCGTTCTGACTAGTTCTTCCGGCGCTAGGTCCAGCAGTAGCTTCCACAGGGGAACCCCGCGGCTCTTGGCCCAGAGATCGAAACAAGCGTTAGTGATTGAGGCGAGCGCCAGGTGGACGACACCTTTATGCGGCCCAAGCCAGCGCAGAGAGGGATCGTCGGCGAGCCTCCGGGACATGTTCCCGAAATCTGACATCAGCTCATTGATTTCCAGGCCTACGAGAGGCTTAGCGAGCATTTCGATCGCGTCGCAAACCAGCCGGTTCCCTTCACCCAGGGTGAGCGCGATGCCGGTTCCGAAAAAATCTCTGTCACCGGCGAGCCGGGTCACCGCCATACAGTACTCGGAGTTTGTGTGTACGGAATCAGTCCCGGCTCCGGGTGGAAGCGCAAAACGCGCATCAATGGCCGAGACGGAGTGGATCGCGCAGCTTGGCATCGTTTCTCCTCGTGCCACTTTTTTGCCCTGCTATTTCAATCGGTTCGCCGCACGGATCGTACCCAGGCGCGTTTACGTCATCAAAATCATGCCTCTATAACGGCGCGTTTACTTAATCCAAATGCTGCAAAAGATTGATCCTGGCCACGAGGGGGGAGTGTGCTTTTCCGATTGCTCCGCCCGGGCCTACCGATCCATTGTTTCGCTGGCATTTCGCAGGCACTTCGTATCCACTTTGCGTGCAAAATCACTTAAGGTTCGAGCTTCGCTTCTCCCAATTGTCATAAGCAGTCCTGGCAAAGCGGTCCATGGCTTTTTTGACATAGTGCTCGGCGACCTCTCCCTCACCTTCCGAAATCAGATCAATAATTCTCTGATGAGCTTCAAGATCTCTACTCCACACTGAGGTCTCCTGCCCACTGGCAGTAACCCGCATCCGCACGAAGGCAAAAAACGGTAGTAAGATCCGGCGTGCTTGCTCCAGGACGAACGGGTTGCCAGACGCCGCACACAATTGGAGATGAAACTGAAGGTCGCAATCCAAGAGTGATTCACGGTTGCCGGCGGTCGCGGAATCTCGCATTCCGTCGACGGCAACTTGCAGGGCGGAAAGATCCGGCTGGGCTGAGGAGGCAAGACGCGCTGCCAAACCCTCGATTGCACCGCGAACCTGGTAAAGCTGAGCGACGTCTTGCTCAGTGAAATGGACGACTCGGGCACTCCGGCCCGATCGCTTGGTGACAAAGCCCTCCAGCGCCAGCAGGTTGATGGCTTCACGGATCGAGCCTTGGGCGACGCCGAACTTCGCCGACCACTTTCCCTCGACGATCCGCTCACCCGGCAGCAGGGTGCCGTTCATAATCTCGGTGCGCAGGAAGGCGGCCAGATTGTGCTTTACCAGTCCTTCGGCGAGATGGGTCGAGATGGTAGGCATAGTTAAGTGCTTAAAGAATCCGCAATCAAGTCCATAAAACTTAGTTGAAACGGTAACATGTTCCTTGGAATTTGGGCGAATCTGAAAAGCAAAGCGGACTGCCAAATCCGATTTAAGCACTTACAGGCCTTTCATCCGGCAGCAGGTGATGTTTTTAGGCCCGTGAGGTCGAAACCTCTCTCTCGTTGATTACTGTGGAGTGCTAAACCAATGCAAGATGACCTCACAAAACAGCTTTATTTCGATCATCCCTATGAAAATACAGGAGTTATAATGCAGCGATTTGGAATGATGATTCGACTCAAACCGGGTAATGCTGAAATCTACAAACGACACCACCATGCCCCTTGGCCGGAGGTATTGGCAAAAATAGCGGAATGCAATATCAGGAACTACTCCATTTACTTCAAAGACGACCTGCTCTTCAGCTACTTCGAATACCACGGCAAAGACCTGAAAACCGACCTTGACCGGATGGCCGCGCACCCGAAGACCCAGGAATGGTGGGCGATCATGAAGCCGCTCCAGGAACCGTTGCCCAGCCGGAAAGAAGGGGAGTGGTGGGCTGAGATGGAGGAGGTGTTCCATTTTGATTAGATTCCCTCTCCATGGCAGGTCTCGTGGGAGAATTTGAGCGCTTACTTCTAACCATCAGCCTCGATTTTCGGTGTGAGAATTCTCCCCGCGCTAAGGGAAACACGCGTATCCCTTGACAGCCGCAATAAAGAGTGAGTATGTTCTGTGGCGATATGAGTGCTTATCCTCTTGACCGCCGCGATTTTTTGAGGCTCGCGATGGCGGCTTCCTGTCTGCCCATCCTTACTGGTGTTGGATGGGCGGAGGCCCCTGACTGCGACCGGACAAGCTGGTACCGAAATGCCAAATTTGGAATGTTCATTCACTGGGGCCCGTATTCAGCGGCCAGCGTCGAGGCATCCTGGCCCATCATGAGGCCGAAACCCGGCTCCATCACACAGGCCGAGTACTGCGAACTGTACAAACAATTCAATCCGACGAAGTTCGACCCGCATGCCTTCGTGGATCTGGCACGCAGCGCCGGCCAGAAATATATGGTCTTCACCACGAAGCACCATGACGGCTTCTGTATGTTCGACTCGTCGTATACCAACTACAAAATTACCAATGCTCCCTATGGCAAAGACATTGTCGCGCAGCTTTCCAAGGCATGCGATGAAGATGGCATGCCGCTCGGGTTCTACTATTCGCCGCCAGACATGCATCACCCGGACTTTCGGGACACCAGCAAACCGGCCAGCGAAAACTGGCACGGGGAGCCTGAACGGCCGGAGTGGCCGGGTTATCTCCAGTATCTGCAATTGCAACTAACTGAGTTACTTACCCGCTACGGCCCCGCGGCTCTCATCTGGTTTGACGGATTGAATGACCAGGCAAAATATGATGGCGTGCGCGTGGTGGACCTGGTTCGCCACCTGCAACCGGCCACGCTCGTCAACGACAGGATCGGCGTCGATGGAGACTTTGAGACGCCGGAGCAGTTTATCCCCACGGCAATCCCCACCAAAGGCATCGTGCTCACGGGAATCGATCCGAAAGTGTCGCAGAAGCTCAGTCCTGCCATTCCCCAGCCGGACAATTTTCGCCTATGGGAAACCTGCATGACGATCAATAACACCTGGGCTTATAACAAGAATGATCACGACTATAAATCGGAACAGACCCTGATCCGAAGCCTGGTGGAAGCAGCCAGCAGGGGAGGCAATTTCCTTTTGAATGTCGGCCCTCAGCCCGATGGCCAGATCCAACCGGAGTTCCAGCAGCGCCTCCGCGCTATTGGGGACTGGCTCACTCTTAATGGCGACTCGATCTATGGAACAACCTACGGGCCCATCCAGGGACTTGCCGGTTCGCGAACAACGGCGAAGGACAAGTCGATTTATATTCACGTATTTGACTGGACTGCGCCTACGTACGAGATCCCGGATTTCGGGGGCAGAGTGATTTCCGCACGGCTGCTTGCAAACGGAAGACCATTGACTTTCCAGCAAAGCGAACGCCGGTTGCGAATCGATGTTCCTGCCCAAGCGCCCGACCCGAACGTCAGCGTGATTGCGCTCCAGATTTACTGAGTGCAGCGCACACTCTTTTGTGAGTACACGCAATTGACCACCAGGATAAGGATTCCGGGGTCGGCGATAAGGCACAGAGAACGTTTACAGCAATTGTTAAATCGCCGAGACGCCGAGGGAGAGTTGATGACCCCACCGATGGCTCGCAGAACGACTCTTTCGGATGCGCGTATGACAGGAAACCCTGTTGCAGCTTCAAAAGGACTACAACTTTTCTTGACAATTATCAGCGGGATCTAGTAGCTTCCTGTTGGATTTACAAGTGAATGTTCTATTCACCTGTACCAATAGAGTCGGGCGCGGTTTCAAATACGCCATTTGATCCTGGACGCCGGCGTTCGACCAGAGTCCGCTCCATAAGATTAGAAACATTGCTAAACATTGGTTTCAGCAGTACTGGTGGAGGCCGTAACAAAATGATTGTCCCCGCACCCTTCGGTCAGAAACTCGTGAAGTTCACGTTCGTAGCCCTGCTGGCAACTTTGGTTTCCGCGGTACCGAACCAAGTGTTAGCCCAGATTTCCTCGGCGTCCTTGAGTGGCACGGTCAAAGATCCGGCAGGCGCTGTTGTTCCGGGGGCCACGGTTACTCTCCAAAACGTGGATACTTCCGTAGCCAGCACCACTACGTCGAACGGAGACGGCAATTACACATTCCAAAACCTCAACCCTGGTAATTACACCGTGGAGGCGACCGCGAAGGGTTTTCAGGTGAACCAGGTACCTCCCTTTACCCTTACCGTGGGCCAGAAAGCCTCGATCAACTTCGCCCTCGAGGTAGGTAACGCGAGCAGCGTCGTGACTGTGCAGGGCACCACGCCGCAATTGGATGTGTCGAGCGCCAACCTGGGCACCGTGATCGCAACACAGCAGGTAAATGACCTTCCGTTGAACGGCCGCAACTTTACCCAGCTTCTTCAGCTGACTCCCGGAGTCGCGGCAGTCAGTGTTGCGCAAAATTCTAATAAGGGCGCGGTTGGCTCCTTCAGCGTTCAAGCTGCGGCGGCGGGCTCATCGTTCTACTTTCCCGCGGTCAATGGACAATCCAATCGAAGCAACCTGTTTTTTCTCGATGGCTTGTTTGACCAGGGAACGCTGTTGAGCACCTATGCTTTGCCACCTATCGTGGACGCGATTCAAGAATTTAAGCTGGTTTCTCATGCTGATAGCGCGGAATACGGCTCTGGGACCGGTGGCGTGGTAAATGTCGTTTCCAAGTCCGGCACAAATTCGCTTCATGGTTCCGCCTGGTCCTACTATCGTGACCAAATCTTCGATGGCCGACCCTATTTCTTGCCATCGACAACCCCGAAGTCCCCCTTCCACCAGAACCAGTTTGGTGTGGCAGGGGGTGGACCTGTCATTATCCCCAAGGTCTATGACGGAAAAAACAAAACATTTTTCTATGCTGCGTATCAAGGGTTTCGTTATTCATTAACCTCCAACACTCCCCTGAAGGTTCCCACCGCCGCGGAACTGGCCGGGGATGAGAGCTCATGGCCAACCCAGATATACAATCCTTTCACAACCGTCCCGAATCCGAATGCACCAGGGGAGTACATTCGGCAGCCGTTCGCCGGAAACCAGATCCCGCAAAATCTAATCAATCCGCAAATAATCGCCTATTCTAAGTTCATCTTCCCGGCGGCCGGCCCAGTCTTCGACAGCGCGGGAGACAACGCGCTCGATCCTACGCCCACGACACAGAATCAAAATGAATTTTCGATCCGTGTGGACCAGACCTTGGGAGCGAAGAACTCGTTTTGGTTCCGCTATAGCATCTTCCGCAGCAATGCTTCCGGGTCCGGCGGAATTCCCGGTCTTCCCGATATCACTGAAACCCCAGCGACCAACTATGGCGGCAGTTTCTCTCATGTATTCAACCCAGGCCTGATTCTTCAAGTCCAGGTCGGGCACGTCAATCTGGCGGATAATTCTGCAACCCGGTTTACACAATCAACCTCTGCCATCAACACCCAGATAGGCTTTTCGCCGACCTTTACCGGAGGGTTTCTTGCTGCAAACGGAGGCAATCTAGTTCCGTCTCCCGGCATTACCGGATTCGCGAGCGCGGGGGAAGCCATTCAAAATGAACCTAAAGAAACCGATAGTTCCCAGTACAGCGGTAATGTAACCAAGATCCTCGGAAATCATACGATTCAAGCGGGAGGCGGCTACATCACTGCCGGTTTCTCAAGCCCTATCGGATCCGACAATCTCGGGTTTGTAGCCCAGAACACGGGAGACACGAATCCTTTGGACAGAGTCAACACAGGCGATCCCATAGCTTCGTTCCTCTTGAACGTTCCAGGAACCGCGGGAAGGCGTAACGTAAACGAAACCGAACGTCCCGGCGGAATTTTGAGTGCCTATGTGCAGGATTCCTGGAAAGTGCTGCCGAGCCTGACAGTTAACCTTGGTTTACGCTATGACATTACGTTCATTCCACCGTATGGGCTCGAGTCCACCGCAGGGCAGCAGGGCGGAATCGAAGCCGGCGATGTGGACTTTAACAACGGCACTTATATCGTTCAGAAAGTTCCTGGAGCCTGCAGCATAACCGGCAAAGCGCCCTGCATTCCAGGGAACGGCGTCTTACCAGCGAATGTAGTTGCGTCGCCGAACCAAAAGATCTCGGATAACGTTCCGACAAACTTTGGGCCACGCATTGGCTTTGCTTACCAGCTTGATCCAAAGACTGTAGTTCACGGGGCTTTTGGCATTATCTATGACAACTTTTCCGGCGTGACTCAGACGTCAAACAACATTGAAGGTACTTGGCCAGACATTGGCCAGGAACTCGCCAATAATCTGAACCAGCCATCTTCGGTGTCGGCTGTTCCGACAGTGACGGCACAGAACCCGTTCGGAACCACCGGCCTTTTCCCGGCGGCGACACCATTCAATCAAGTGCAATTCTTCTACGACCCAAAATACAAAAACCCCTATTCCGAGCAATTCAACTTTGGCGTATCTCGCCAGATTGGTCAATCGACCAACGCTACTGTCAATTATGTCGGCTCCGCAAACCGGAGGTTGGACATTGGAGGCTACTACAACACGGCTCTGACGCCTGGGCCGGGTGACCCGCAGACCCGGTCGCTATACCCAGCTATCGCTCCAACATTTTACGATCGTTGGACTGGTTCCTCTTCTTACAATGGACTTCAGGCATCTCTGGAAAGACGATTTAGCCGTGGCCTCTCCTATCAGGTCTCATACACTTGGTCGAAATCGATTGACGTGGCAGGGGACGGTTTGTTTGGCGTGGAAGGGGGTGTCCCTCAAGATCCATACAACCCCTCTCTGCACGGAAGCCGTTCTGTCGCGGGCACAGACCTAAGAAATATCCTGTCCATCAATAGCGTCTGGGAGATACCGGTAGGCAAATCGGGCTTTTCAACCGGCAACCGCGTAGCTGACTACGTTTTAGGGAATTGGCAGCTCAATGGTATATTCAGCCGTTACTCGGGACTGCCATTCACTCCGGTAATCAGTAGCGACATTGCGAACACAGGAAACGGTTTTACGTACGAGACGCTGGATGTTATTGGGAATCCAAAAGCGATAGGCCATCGGTCGGCGGCAGAATGGTTCAACACGGCGGCCTATGCAGCGCCGGCGCAGTTTACGTTCGGCACTGCGGGAAGAAACTCTTTACGCCAAGCCGCCAACGTCGATCTTGATACCTCCGTGTTCCGACAATTTCCGATCAGGGAGGGGACGTCTTTCGTCTTCCGGTTGGAATCTTTTAACACGCTCAACAATGTTGTTTTCGGTACTCCAGCAAATGATCTAAATGTCGGAAGCTCTTTCGGCACGATCAGTTCGACGGCAAATACCGCTCGTCAGCTGCAAATCGCGCTCAAGTTCGTTTTCTGAGCTAAGCGCAGAGCTACAGAGCTATGCAAAAGACAACCCCAAACACCAAACCTGAGATGCAGGCTACGCATGCGTCTCAGGTTTAACACTAGCGATTGACCGATTGACCGGCCCATTCTTCAACCCGCGGGTACTGGGATGGGTTCTCCGCCCATGAGTGACGAGCGATAGGCTGCTTCGACGACGCGCATCGTCTGGATAGCGTCTTCCACTCGTGTCGGCAGCACATTCGTCCCTCCGGCAACAAAACGCTGAAGCGACATCATCGAGCCCAAAAAGGCGTCGGGAAACCAGTTGCCCTCGATCGCTATCGAAGTTGAGCCAGTGCCGCTCGGATCGTGCAACAACTCGAGCGTGTCGGGGCTCCCCTTAGGATAATCAAGACCGACGCCCATTTGAGCACGCATGGCGTTGTCTGTACCTTCCCATTGGACGTAGCTATGCTGATGCGCCGCGCTGAAACGCTGAGAGTGATTGGTGGCGATGTAGGCGCGCGTCCACTCGCCGTAATCGAGAATGATGACGCTTTTGGTGGCAGCGAGTTGTGGCGTGCACGGATTGCGCACTGTTTTGGCATAGACGCGCTGGGGTTCACCGAGCCAGGAACGCACTAGATCGACATAGTGGATGCTGTGATAAAGAATTTCGAGCCTTGGCGCTGTGCTGAGGAAAGACCATAGTTCCCACGGCGTATGCACGCTGACCTGCACCTCAATATCGTGGACCTGCCCCAGCATCCCACGGTCGCAGAAATCCCGAGCGGCAACCATGTTCGGAGCCCAACGTAGCTGAAAGTTAACCGCGGCCGTGAGCCGCTTGGTTCGGCATAACGCCAGGATTGACTCCGCCTCTGCAAGCGAGTTGCCCATGGGCTTTTGAATCAGGACCGCGGCGCCATCCGGAAGTTGTTCGAGAACACTGAGAATAGCGTGCGCAGGCACGGCTACATCAAAGATGACGTTCGCACTCATGCGCTTCAACGCGTCGGAGATGGAGCTTCCACTCCAGGGAACGCCAAAGCTTTCTGCTGTTTTCTTTGCCTGCGCGGGATCACGATCGACAATTGCCACCGCTTCGAGACCTCCCTTCCGGTATGCGGGCAGGTGAGCGTCGCGGACGATGCCGCCTCCACCGATAACGACAATCGGCAGCGTGACAGACTTTCGAATCGGGTTTTCGGGTAGCAGAGTCACGGCTCATTTCTGCGATGCAAATTCATGTCGTGCTTATTCGTTTCACAAACCGATTTCAACTTGCTTTGCCCAGATCCCTTCTCTGCACTAACAGCAAATGCTCACATACCAACACAACCGCTCCGTGTTGATTGGTCGCTTCCAACTCCTCGCATACGATGCCCATCTCTTCTCGCCGATGGACCCTCTTCTCCTTGATGGCGACCTTAACCCGGATGGTATCGCCGATAAACACTGGCTTTATGAATCGTAGATGGTCATAGCCGTAGGACATGGCCGCGGGATTCACCGCGCCGGCAGTCAAACCCACAGCAACCGTGAATATCAGCGTGCCGTGGGCGATTCGTTTGCCGAGATCCTGCTCGCGGCACCATTCTGCGTCCATGTGGTGGGGATAAAAGTCGCCGCTCTGACCGGCATGGAGCACAATATCTGTTTCGGTAATGGTGCGGCCGAGGGTAGTACGCACGCTGCCCACCAGATAGTCGTCAAAATAGACCGGATTCATTGACCGATAATCCCCAGATTGCGATTGATCTCCTCCGCGGACTGACGGACGGCCTGAAAGTATCTCGCGTTATTCGATCTCTTCTGGTGAGCGAGGGTCAGGCAAGGAACGACGAGAATTGCCAGCGTGTCGGTGCCACGCACACCGACGGTGGTGGCAATATCCGTTACCCCAGCCGTGACGCTGCTTTTCGCAACCGCATAGCCATTCTTGCGAAAGCCTTGCACCGCACTCAGAATTTTCTTGCGTTCAGCGGGAGATTTGGAGGCACATGTCTCATCATTTGCGATGAAAGTCGCCAACTCCTCCTGCGAAAGTTCACTCAGAAGCAACCTGCCCGAAGTACTCTCCACCAGTGGAACAGTAGATCCCTCGCCGACAGCCAGGCAGATATGTTGCGGAGGCATACGTTCCATAAGGACCAGGAACGAGGATCCGGATCGCACGCTTAAATGGCAGGCTTGGCCTATCTGTTCGGTGAGCTTCTCCATCGGGATTCGAGCGGCATTGCGAAGTAAGCTGGCGGCATTCTGCTTATGTGCCAGCTGGTAGAGCCGCAAAGTCACCTTAAAACGCCCAGACTCCGCCTCGCGACTGACATATCCGCGGTCTTCGAGGCAGGTTAACATCCGAAACAACTCTCCCTGTGAGCGACCAAGCGTTTGCGCCAGCTCAACTTGCGACAACGGGAGGCGAGAGTCTGCCAGAACTTCCAGGATGTCCAATCCCTTTTCCAGCGCCGGGGCTCGATAGCGGGGGCGCCGATCTTTCTCGGATGCCATAGTCAGCATTCTAACGCCGATTAGACTACGAAGATCCCAGGATTTTCTCTGCGGATGAGAGTTCTCCGGAGGGCCGTTTGGCGGCCGATAGTTTATATATAAACGCATCGTTCATATATACTTTGGGGCAACATGAAAGCTACCGAAAAGGTGGAACTGAAAGGAATTACCTGGGATCACTCTCGTGGCTTTACCCCGCTGGTCGCAACGGCACAAAGGTTTCATGAGTTGCATCCGGAAGTCGAGATTACCTGGTCCAAACGTTCGCTACAAGGTTTTGCTGACATGTCAATCGAGCAGCTGGCAGAACACTTCGATCTGATCGTGATCGATCATCCGTGGGCGGGATTCGCCGCCAGCAGCGGAGCGCTCCTTCCCCTGGAGTCCTGCATGCCGGCAGACGTTCTCGCCAGGCAGGATGCGGATTCGATCGGACAGTCACACCGCAGCTACGCTTATGACCGCACGCAATGGGCGCTTGCGATGGATGCGGCTGCCCCGGTCAGCGCGTATCGTCCCGACCTCATAGAGGATCGTGGCGGCCTGCCACGCACCTGGGACGAATTGATCGCCTTAGGACGAAAGAAAGTTGTCGCCTGCCCAAGCATTCCGTTGGATGTCTACGGCAACTTTCTTAATCTATGTGTCTCCTCCGGAGCATCCATCTTTCCGAATGAGGAACTTGTCGTAGAGCGAGCTGCAGGCGAATGCTCTCTGGAGATGCTGAAGGAGCTTGCTAGTGTTGTGCCACCGCGCTTTTTTGATCTCAACCCGATTGCGACGCTCGAGGTCCTGTCGCGAGAGAATACGTTTGCATATTGTCCGTTCACCTACGGATACAGTAACTATGCCCGCCCCGGCTACGGACCACATCTGTTACGCTTTGGGGAAGTAGTCTCCGTTGCGCCTCTCGTGCCCAGCTCGACTATGTTAGGCGGAACCGGGTTAGCCATTTCGGCAACAACCCGTTTTGCCGGCATCGCTGCTGAATACTCGACGTTCGTCGTCGCGCCAGAGACGCAACGTGGCCTCTATTTCCAAAGCGGAGGACAGCCTGGGTTGCGCTCCGCCTGGACGGACCTCTCCGTAAATATGGCTAGTTCCAATTTCTTTCTCGATACCTTATCGCAGGTCTCACGGGCCTTTGTACGTCCGCGCTATTCCGGGTATCTTAACTTTCAGGATCGTGCCGGGGTCCCTATCCATTCTTATCTCCAAAATGGAGGGAGTGCTCGTGAAGTGCTCAAAGAGTTGAATGGTATGTATCGTGCTTCCCAGGAGCAAGCATGACATTGCCATTGTCCGGGATTACGGTTCTTGAGTTCAGCCAGTACCTTGCGGGTCCCTATGCCGGACTGCGTTTGGCGGACCTGGGGGCGCGAGTCATCAAGATCGAAAAACCCAATGGCGGCGACCCATGCCGTCAACTTACGTTGAAGAACCTGCTCGTCGACGGGGATAGCCTGGTTTTCCACGCCGTCAATCGCGGCAAGGAATCGGTGTGTGCCGACCTCAAAAACCCGGACGATCTGCTTCTTGTGAAGAAGTTGATAGCTCGTGCCGACGTGGTCACGCAGAATTTCCGCCCCGGCGTGATGGAGAAACTTGGGCTCTCCTTTGACGACGTGAAGAAAATAAATCCTTCCATCATCTACAGCTCGGTGACTGGCTATGGCAAGGAAGGCCCCTGGTGTTCCAAACCGGGCCAGGACCTGCTCGCGCAATCCCTCTCCGGACTTACTTGGCTTACCGGAGATGCGGAGGATCCGCCGGTGCCCTTCGGATTGGCGGTTGCGGACATGATGTGCGGGACTCACCTGGCACAGGCGATCCTTGCCGCGCTGATTCAACGTGCCCGAACAGGCGAGGCGATTCTTGTCGAGGTGACTCTCCTGGAATCGTTGATAGATTTCCAATTCGAGGGCCTCACAACCTTCTTTAACGACAATCACCGGGCTCCGCAACGCGCAAAGCATCATAGCGCCCATGCTTATCTCGGGGCGCCATACGGCATTTACGATACGCGGGACGGATATATCGCACTTGCCATGGGGTCTCTGGCAAAGCTAGCTTCCATTCTGGACTGTGAAGCTTTGTCCGCATTTACCCACTCCGAGAATCAAGCATTCGATCAGCGCGATCAGATTCGTCAAACGCTGTCAGCTCACTTGAACACCGAGACGACCATGTTCTGGCTGGAGCGGCTCGAAACTGCGGACTTCTGGTGCGCCGACGTCTACACCTACGCCCGACTTCTTAAGAGCGCCGGCTACCAACATATTGGGATGGAACAAACCGTAACTCGGCCTGAGGGCGCCGCCGTGGAGACACTTCGCTGTCCGATCCGTATTGACGGTAAGAGACTCTACTCATCGGCTGCATCGCCCCGGCTTAGCAGCAGCACGGATCGGGTTCGCAGGGAGCTACGCCATGAGTAAACCGCTGCCGCTCGATGGAATTCTGGTTATCGACTTCAGTCAGTTTCTCTCCGGCCCTTCCGCAGCGCTCCGGCTCGCTGATCTGGGAGCCCGCGTCATTAAGATGGAACGTCCGGGCACCGGCGACATTTGCAGGCAGCTCTACATTTCAAACGTCGTTCTCGACGGAGATTCAACTACATTTCACGCTATCAACCGGAATAAAGAGAGCTTTGCAGCGGATCTTAAGTGCGCGTCAGACCAGGAACGAGTACGTAAGCTGTTGGCGCAAGCGGATGTGGTGCTGCACAACTTTAGGCCCGGCGTGATGGAGCGGCTTGGTTTTGCCTATAACGACGTGCAAGCCATCAATAAAAACATCATCTATGGCGCAATTACTGGCTATGGAGTGGATGGCCCCTGGAGTCACAAGCCGGGTCAGGACCTCCTATTGCAGTCGCTGAGCGGGCTGACATGGCTTAGCGGAAACGCGGACGACGGTCCAGTACCGATGGGCCTCTCCATCTGTGACATGCTGGCGGGCGCTCAATTGGTGCAAGGTTTGCTGGCATGTATTTTGCGGCGTAACCTAACCGGTGCCGGGGGCCTTGTGGAGGTCAGCTTGCTGGAATCGATCTTAGACTTCCAGTTCGAAGCACTCACGACCTACTTGCAAGATGGCGGGGAACAACCTGTGCGCACCGTACAAAGCAACGCTCACGCATATCTGGGTGCGCCCTATGGAATCTATGCGGCAAAAGATGGTTTCCTCGCACTTGCAATGGGAAGCGTAGTTCGATTGGGCGAGCTTCTGCAGTGTCCTGGTTTGCTCGCGTTTCACGATCCCAAAAGCTGGTTTGAGCAGCGGGATGAGATCAAGGCTCAGCTCACCAGACATTTAAAGACCCAGAGCACAGCGCATTGGCTCGTGATTCTCGAGGCCGCAGACATCTGGTGTGCCGAAGTGCTGGACTGGCGCCGGCTCACCACCCACCCGGCGTATCACGCTCTGGATATGGAACAGACGGTATATCGCAAAGACGGACTCGCCATGAAGACTACCCGGCTGCCCATGCGCTTCAACGGAGAGCGGTTCGCGAGCGCAATTGGCTCACCCAAGGTGGGCGAGCATACTGAGGCAATCGTGCGGGAGTTCTCTTTGTGAACGTCCCCATTCTTGACACCCATCAGCATCTTATCTATGCGAACCGGCTCCGATATACAGTAGCGGAGAGTGTTCCTGCTCTCGCTCATCGCTCCTTTCACTACACCGACTATCTGCAAGCAATCAGCGGCACCGGAATCGAAGCTACGATTTTCATGGAGACAAGCCCCGACGAGTGGGAGCGGGAGTTCGATCTCGTCTACCCTCTCTTCAAGGCGCCCGACAGCCTGATGCTCGGCGTCATCGCGCAGTGCCGGCCGGAGGATGCGCATGGCTTCGAGCCCTGGATTGAAGCCCATCTTGGCAACGCGTTGGCAGGAATTCGCCGCGTGTGCCATACCGAACCGGATAGTTTCTCTTTGCAGGAAGCCTTTGTTCGAAACGTCGCTTTGCTCGGTCATTACGACCTCACCTTTGACTTGTGCTTCCTTGGCCGGCAGCTTCCCGATGCAATTCACCTGGCCAAGCGCTGCGGTAACACGCAGATGGTCCTGGACCATTGCGGCGTTCCTGATATTGCCCATGGCGAGTGGGAGACATGGAAGACATCGATTACTGAAATATCGAAGCTGCCAAATGTTGCGTGCAAGCTCTCGGGAGTGCTCGCATACTGCCGCCCGGACAATGCCACGCTCGCTGCAGTGAGGCCTTATGTTGAGCATTGCGTTGCATCGTTTGGGTGGGACCGTTTACTTTGGGGCAGTGACTGGCCCTTCTGCCATCAAACCACGACATTGAAACATTGGGTCGAAGTGTCACGCGAATTGATGCGCGGCGAATCTCCCGAGACACAACGCAAGGTTTTTTTCGAAAACGCAAGACGTATCTATCGGCGGAATGGAAGGCGCCAATTGAGAAAGGAGGTTGGCTAATGAGAGGACCAAATACAGACGCTACAAAACATAACGAAATCCCGCTCTACAACACTGAGGCGTGGTTCTACGAGGACTTCGCGATTGGCGAGCGTGTGCGATCGATACGCCGGACGATCTCTGAGGGAGAGAGTATGGCTTTCAATGCTCTCGTCATGGATATGCACCCCTATGTCGCGGATGATGTGTTTGCAAAAGAGGAGGGCGTTTTCGGGAGAAGAATTGTTGCCGGCGCCTTTGTCTTCAGCCTGGGGCTCGGCCTGGTAGCAAACAACTGCGTAACAGCCTTCAGCTATGGTTATGACAAACTTCGGTTCATTAAGCCCGTGTTTATAGGGGACACAATTTATACCATCAGAACCAACCTCCACAAGAAACCGCGCACCGATACGATGGGTTTGGTGACGGTGTCGTATGAGGTATTCAAGCACCCGGGCGATCTCGTTCTTTATTGTGAGCATCTGCAGACCACACGATATCGTGATCCGTTACCATTTCTGGATCAGATCGAGAAGAAATTGCCCAGCCCGGGGGGAGGATCATGATTTTGTGGTTGACAAGAGCCTGATGCGACACATGGTTGGCACGATGCCGTCCACCCCCTGGATGCTTTTGACTGCCCTCTTGATACTGGCCATTTGTAGCCAGGAGCTTCTTGGCGCCGCAGCTGCTCCTAAGGGTAAGGCGCTCGTACATGCGACCCAAGCCGAAGGATCAACAAATTCGAAGAACAATGATGGCTACGTGGGATCGCAGGCATGCGCTTCCTGCCACATCAAGATTTATAACGAATACATTCAGACCAGCATGGGCCGCTCGATGTCTGAGATCACACCTGCACTCCTGCAGAAGCTCCATCTCCCAGGTAACTTCGTCGATCAGAAATTGGACCGGCGGTACGACGTATACACCCAGAACGGAAAAGTGTATGAAAGCGAGTACCAGACGGACGGCGCAGGCAAAGAGATTTTTCGTGATACTCATCCACTGCAATGGATGATCGGGTCGGGGACCAGCGCGTTTGGAGGCATCGTCCAACGAAAGGATTATCTCTTTGAGGCGCCTCTAACGTTCTACACAAAGCCGCAGATCTGGGGATCCTCCCCTGGCTACGAGTTTGCCGATTATGGTTTCACCCGGCCCATTTTGGCTGGGTGTCTCGTTTGTCACAGCGGGCGAACGAATCCCGTTTCAGACACGAACGGGCGTTACCAGCGTGTGCCTTTTTCGGAGCTGGCGATTGGGTGCGAGAAGTGCCATGGTCCGGGGTCTGCGCACATCAAAGCCATGAGCAGCGGCGCCACATGGAACGAGAAAAACCTCTCTATCGTGAACCCGGCACGGCTAACGCCGGAATTAGCAAACAACATTTGCATGGCTTGCCACGAAATTGGAGATGAGCGCATCCTTCAACCTGGCAAGAGCTATCAGGATATTCGACCTGGAGTTCCGCTGGACAACGTTCTCTCCATCTTGATGGTTCCTCCTGATCGCAAGTCGCCGCCACCATCCGACCACCTGCAACATTATTATTCGATGACCTTGAGTAAGTGCTATCGAGCAAGTAATGGACGGTTGCGTTGTATTACCTGCCATGATCCCCACATACAACCCTCCTCCCAGGAAGCGCCCGCTTTTTACAATGCACGATGCCTTGACTGCCATACGCAGCAAAGCTGCAAGTTAGCACTTGCAACGCGCCAACATGCAGATCCACCAGACAACTGCATCGGTTGTCACATGCAAAAGCGGGATGTAACGTTTATAGCGCACGTCAGCCTGACGAACCATCGCATTGCCGCACGGCCCGATGAGCCACTGCCCGATATAATGTTCCAGCAGACCACGAAGGCTCTGCCAGACTTGATCCACCTGAATCCAGCATCGGGCGAAGAAGGTGTTCCCCCTTCGTTGCTTACCCTATTCCAGGCATATGGGGAATTGACAACGTACAAGCCCGAATATGTCGATTCCTATCTCAATGTGTTAGATCAGCTAAGTCATACGGAACCAGACAACGGTCTGGTACAAGCCGCGCTTGGGAGCAGGGATCTAAAGGAAGGAAAGTTTTCAGAAGCGGCCGACCATTTCCAGCATTCCCTGCAGCTTGGTCCCCCGCAAGCTACGGTGTACGCGGATCTTTCCGCCGCACTGGAGAAACTTGGCCGCTCAGATGAAGCACTTTCTGCCCAGCAGAAAGCAATAGAGCAGGATCCGTACAATCCGGTTTTACAAAAAAGACTGGCCCTGCTCTTCATTCAACGGAAGCAATACGTGGATGCGCAGGCCACGATCGAACACTATCTCGATACTTTCCCACAGGATTCTTTCATGCGGCACATGCTCGCTCTCTCTAAGGGAGAGGAGCAACGGAAGTAATCGCCCACGTTGTAGGGCCGCATCCATGCCAAGGCTTGGCGGCCTGCATTACCGCTACGATGCCTGGGTGAACGACGAAAATACGCCGCGCAAGGCAGGATCGAAGACGGCCCCGTACAGCGTCTTCCGCACCATGCTCGATGCCGGTGAACCACCGGGCACGATGGCCGAATTGTTGGCGGCTTACGCAACATTCGGAACCGGCGGTTCCTCACAGCAGCAGCCGGCTTCCAAGCCCAGAAAAAAGTCTGAGCGCTAGCTACTTTCCGACGAACTCATTGCGGCTGAACGTTGAACCAGTTCACCGACATTGCGACCGGAATCGCCTTGGAGGGCGTCGCACTGTAGTTGCTGGCGAACGGTCCGATAAGTTTTGGAATCGTGGAATCTACGAAGGTCATCGCATTCGTCCAGGACACCCCGTCGATGGAGTAATATGCGCCATAGGTATTCGCGGCCCTGGTAAGTCTTAGATATATCGGACTCTCATACTGACTGAAGCTGGCGTCGTCAAGAACAGTTTTCGCTGTACCGCCCGCGACAACTTCAGCGCTTAGATGAATATTTGTGCCGTCGGCGGCCAGCTCATAAGTGATGAAATCGCCTGCATCCGAGATTACCATGAGACCTTCCTTGGTTCCCTGGCTAGCCGCGGCAATTGTCGAATCGATCTTGATCGAGACATCGAAAGCGGTGTTCCCTATTGGCTGCACCACCCGGACAGCCCGGTTACCGGAGGCCAATGCATCATGGTTGCTACCGCCCGGGACGTTCAGGAAAAGATGGGCGTTCGAAGCAGAGGCTGTTCCGCCCGCTGGAGTCACTGTCTCCCAGAACGGCCCTGGAAAGTTGCTCGAAATCGGTGGTCCTGGCGCGGCCGGTGCCGGCGTAGCTGCCAGGATGCCTTGGTTCGCCATCCCAGCGGCTAGCAAGAGGACAATCGCAAGAAGATATCCGGATTCTTTGCTGGACATCGAAAACACCTCCACTACGGTCTATATCTGGCTTTGCGGACTTCATGACGGCTAACTGTATTACCGGGTTTGACTCCTCGTGCCGGGGCGAGGGATCACGCCATTCGCTCTCGGCATAGGTTCAGTATCTATTGATGTCCAGGACGCTCAGACTCTTCGCTTTCATTCAACTTATTCAGCGTGGAACCAATTCACTGATATTGCCACAGGAACGGCCATAGCAGGAGACGTATTGTAATTGCTTCCGAAGAGCCCGATCGACACGGGTATCTTAGTGTCGGTGAAGCTGGTTGCCTGGATCCAATTTGATCCGTCGACGGAGTAATAGGCGATGTAAGCACTGCCTGTTTTCGATAGGCGCAGATATATAGAGCCCTGAGATTGGGTGAAGTTGGTAGTATCCAGTACAACGGTCGTTGACCCACCCACCACCGTCTCGGCGCTGAGATGGAGGTTTGTGCCGTCTGCCGCCAGTTCAAAGCAGATATAGTCTGCGTTATCGGAGGTCGCCATAAGACCTTCCTTGGCTCCCTCGTTGACAGCAGCGAGTACGGAATCGATTTTGACCGCAACGTTGAAGTCATAGTTCCCGATCGTCTGCATCACGCGAACAGATTGGTTCCCCGGAGCCAGAACATCATGGTTGCTGCCGCCTGGAATATTCAGGAAAAGATGATTATTCGAGACGGATGCCGTCCCGCCCACCGGGCTTACCAATTTCCAAAAGGGTCCCAGAAAGGTGTCTCCGATTGGCGCTCCCGGAGAAGTCGGTGCCGGGCTGACATATGGAGCGGTAGTAACTGTCAGTCCCCACGGAGAAGCCGTGAGGCTACCGATCTTGGCCCATATGTTTGTAGTTCCAGACCCCACCGCAGTGACCACTCCTTCGCTACTGATCGACCCAACCTGGGGGGAAGTGCTGGTCCAATCGGTAACGGCGTTACCGTAGGCATCCGGCAGAGTCGCCACCGATCCATCGGAATATTTGCCGATCGCGCTGAACTGTAGCGTACTTCCCGCCGCAATGGCAGCCTCACTTCCGGGTGTGCTTAGCGACGCGCTCACTAGAGTTGGGGCGGCAGACTGGCTCGCGACAGGCGCAGCAGTTACAGTCAGTCCCCATGGAGAAGCCGTAAGATTACCCACCTTGGCCCATATGTTTGTAGCTCCAGATGCCACGGCAGTGACTAATCCTTCGCTACTGATGGACCCGACCTGAGGGGAAGTGCTGGTCCAGGCAGTGACGGCGTTACCGTAGGCATCCGGCAGAGTCGCGACCGACCCATCGGAGTATTTCCCGATCGCGCTGAACTGTAGCGTATGTCCCGCCGCAATGGTAGCCTCGCTTCCTGGCGTGCTTAGCGACGCGCTCACTAGAGTTGGGGCAACAGTACTTCCCGCCACAGTGGTAGCCCCGCTTCCCGGTGTGCTTGGCGGCGCACTCACTTGAGTTGGAGGCGTGGTACCCGCCGCCGCAGTTCCATTGATCGAGGCAGTCACAACCGGACTGGCGAGATAACCATAGCCTGCAGGGTATGTGGTGGGCCATGTTTGCGGATTTGTCCCGCCTGATCCATACAGGCCGACAGCTTTGACGGTTCCGCCGGTCCTCGGAAACGGCGCGATATACAGTTGCGTCGTACCAGAGCCTGGCACCGGGTTTGATCCGTCCGTGGTGTAGTAAATAGATGTGTTTCCGTGGGGCCCTGGACCGGAAGTTAGTCCGGGATCCGCAAGAGTGACGGTCTCAATGCCATTCCCCGAGGTTTGACTGATGGTGGGCGCAATGCTGGTGATGGCGCTGCAAGTGGAGCTGGTGACATTACCCACCTGGGACGGGGGATTGTTCTGCGATTCCTCATTGCTGATGAAGTTCGCCTCGTTACCCAGGTTGCGAGCCATGTTGGGACCGCAGAACTGGTTGTTGTTAATCTCCCATGATCCGCTGCCATAGCCCCACTCGATTCCGTTTCCAAAGTTTCCTTGGATCAGGTTGTTGTTAGCGTTCGATCCATTCCCCCAGTATTCATGTGCGAACGCGGGTCCACTATCGTTGGCGTTGCCGCAGAACGAACAGTGATATGGACTTGTCAGGCTCGAGATATTAACGTTGTTGTTTTCCAGCAGTCCCGGACTGAACCCCGGTTTTCCGGTGACGGCACTCCATTGGCAACAAGGAGTAGAAATCCCAAGTGATCCGTAAAACGCATAGCTCTGATCCTGAAAGATGTTGTTGCTGACGATGGTCGGGTGATTGATCGTGCCTTCTTGTATCTCGACCTCAATCCGGTGAATGTTCAGAAAATAGTTATATTCGACATCAAGGTTGTCCGAAGCAGAGGCAGCCTGTCCTACTACAAAATTCCCTGCAGTTTCAAATACGTGCAGACCCTCTTCAAGGTGGAAGAACTTATTGTACTTGATCACGATGTTAGTGGTTATTCCCTGGTGAATGAGAACCCCGGCACACGATCCACCGAAGTCTTGCCCAAGGCTGAAGACGGCGGTGCAGGAGTTCGTATCTCCAAAGCTGTTGTATTCGATATTCACATTTTCCAAGCTCGTGTTAACGGTCCCGTCGAAATAGACTGACCCTGAGGTGCCGTACGGATTGTTGCCGCTGGACGACGACGGCAAGCTGCCGGTAGTGTTGTGTAGCAGATTGATATTCGAGCTGTTTCCCGGTCCAACATAGAGGAGACCTGTGTGATACCCCGCAAGGTATTCAAGCGTCAGGCCGGCGCAGCCTCCCCACAGAGTGAAAATATTGCCGGTGGTGAAACTGGCATCTAGAATGGCTGTGTTTGGAAATACGGGCGGCCCGGTAATAGTCAGATTGTTGCATGGAATAGTGAGTGTGCTGGTTATATCGTAGGTGCCTGGCTCAAACGCAATAGTACTCCCCGACGGAGCACTATTCAGGATAGCTTGAATGGTGGAAGAGCTAGATCCTGCTGCCACCGTATAGGTTGCGGCGAGCATGGATAGTGGTGATGCAAGAAGAAGAAATGTACAGAGCCATTTCATAGGCACCTTTTAACCTGGAAAAGAGTTAGTCGTCTTAACAACGGGACACGACGCCACGCGCGGACGGATTCCACAAGGATCCCTCTCTCGGCTGAGAATCCTATCGTCTCTTTTAACTTCCGCTTCCATGACCTTTGTTGTGTATTACTCATGTCATCGCGCATTCCCACTTGTAGCTCTTTGCATTACCAGAGACTAAAGAACCCCACCAAAGGTTCAGGACCCGCGCGGTGAGTGAAGAAAACATAGATATGAATCGGAAGACGTTTGATCCGCAGGCATTGGCGCCACAAAGGTAGGTCCAAGACGTAGGTCAATCCTGTTATCCCATAGTCACAAGGTTGCGCCGGGCGATCCCAAAGGTAACGGTCGCGAGCAAATATGCGGTGCCAGGGGATGCGGAGTTACTTTTGTGACATTTCCGATGTAGCTCGCGAGAGCCTCGCTTCGAGGAGATGCCACAGGTGTCTGCTAGTCAGCTTCCGTGTGTTTGGCTGGATACGGCCCTTGACTTTTGACTAAGTTGCCTTTGCACAGTGACCGACACCGTGTTGCTACGCGTAGTCGCCGTGGCTGCTGTGCCGGTCTTGACTCACCATGAGCGGGATCGCTTCAGCGGCATGCGTGCTCAGCTTCATGGAAAGCATCGCAGCGGCGGCGGCAGAACAGCGTCTCGATGTTGCTCGCTGAATTTTGATATTCATCACCGCCACTATTCTGCGCAGGGCGCAGCGCTACTTCGGTCGCTGCGGCACGCCCATCACGGTGCCGTTTCGCACTGCAAGGTTTGCACTCGCAATAAACGCCGCCTTCTGACACCTGGTGACTGGCGCCACGCGGCGAGAAACTGCTGAACGGTCGTGATTGCCCACATGAGGAGCATGGTTTTTCCCGCGGGTCGTTCGGCATCATTCGGCTGATGGCGCCTGTTTTGCGCGCGCCGGGCGCCTTAGCGTACTCTTCCTGACCATTGCGACTATTTCGAGTGTTTCGAGTATGTGGTAGCTTGCACGGGATCGCGCTGTGGAAGGCTGGTTACGTGAGCAGGTAGCCCCAGCCTATGATGCCCTGAAGACGGATCCATCCCGTGCGGTGTCCGTGGACAATGTACGTACCAGGCTCTCGACCGAACACGAAAGGCCACCAGCAAACGCTGATGTCCTATAAGGTCATTTTCACGCCCGAGGCGGAGGCACAACTCATTGAGTTGTACGGCTACATCGCCACCGCCGAGTCCCCAGAAAATCCGGCAACGGATCTTACTCGGCATATTTCCAGTTCCCTTGTAGAAATGTGCGAACTAAGCGAAGTAAGCGAACTAAGTCTGCTCCTGCATTGATTCCTCGTCGGCTGTTTCCTCAAGTGTCGATTCATCGTGTGACTCTCCCTGGGCCAAGCACTCCGATTCTGGTATTGCAGACCAGAGGGTAGAGGGGCGCCCCCCGCTGGGCTGGCTGGATTGGTAGATTGCACCCAACGATATGAGTTGTTCGAGTGCAGCTTCGATGCGGCTGCTGCTGACATGGCCATGGAAGAGGGCACTCATTTGATTTCTGGACAAGGAGCCGCCGGAGGATGCGTTGATGGCTTCGAGGATACGGTCGGCGGTGTGGTCGCCAGTCGATGTGCCGAAGAAGAAGGAGGCGCTTGCGGAGCAGTAGTCCCACACGGCGAGGGCAGCCTGAAGGTGAGGCCGCCGGATGATGGGGCTGCAGTCGAGAACAGCGTAGATGGCGCTGAGGCGCAGAACCTGGGCTTCGGCCCGACTGGTAGCGGCGCCGTAGAGGCCAGGACGGACCTGGCTCAAGGCCGGGTAGCACTCGTGCCAGAGAGCTCGCGCCTCGTCGTCGCGGACGAGGCGGATGGTGTGCGCATCGTGCGACCCAATCGAGAGCGCGGCGGAGTTCGGCGGCGACCGCGGATAGTTCATGAGCCTCCAGATTGCCGCCTTCCGGCAGGCATTGGCTGCGCTGCACCCCAGTCCAGAGACAACGGTTGGCGAAGCCGTTGTGCGCTTCTGTAGGGTGGAGATTCTGTGCGAGTTCGCGGTGCGTGATGTGGGCGATCAGGCTGATATGCGTGCCGGTTGCCTGGATGGGATGGAGACCACCGAGGGAACGGAGATCGCCACTATCCCAGGCGCAACGGAGCAAGGGCGAGAGGTGACCCTGGGCACGCCGCAGGGAGTGGAGAACGGCAGCGAATTCTTCGGAGAGGGCGAGCAGGCGGCGGTCGGTGACCGGTTGCTGATCGCGCAGAGAATAGATAAGCGCAGAGGGCGTCAAGCGCGCGGTGGTGACGCGATCGGCGACCCAGGGTTGGTCGACTTCAGCGAAGAGGCGGCGGATCTGGTTCCAGCTTGTTCCCTTGCGGGCCTTGCTGGACTCGCCGACCAGCACCACGAAAAGGTTGAGACCATGGCGGGTAGCATCGACCATGCAGTGGGGCGCGGGACCAACGGCATTGCCGAATGCGGCCAGCAACTGGAGGAGGATGGCGGCCGGATGAGCTTCTGTGTGTGGGGCCAAGCCGCATACGGCCAACCCGGCGACGCCGTAGAGTGCGGCATCGCTTAGGATTGGATTTTCAGACGCACTGGGCTGCGGCGGTGTGGAACGCGCCGGGCGGGTTTGTAACGGTGCCTGTGGCTCAAGCTGCAGTTGCTTGCCGGTGAGTTCGACCATGCGACGTTGTATGTCGGACAGAGTCGGTAAGGATGGACGGGTTTTCCCGGCGAATGGGTTAGACGTCATGACTAGGAAAGTATTCCCGCATACTTGCGGCGTCCATGGCCTTTGCAAATAAAGATGAGGATAGAGGGGTATTTAACTGGTAGTTAACAGTCTCATTTTGAAGCAACGCTCAAGAGGAACCATATCGCTGTCGCCGAATCTTGCGTTTGGTTCCCCGGTTCGCTGCGCGGCCGCATTGGAGGCCTGTCATGGGGAATAGGTATCCTGTCGCCGGATTTGTCGTAAAACCCTGACATTAGGAGTGGAGTAGAAATCGCCGATCAGGCTGTCCCGATTTCCTTTCGGTCGCCGCATTCAGGCCAAGAGCGGTTCACGGCTCTGTACTCATTCATCAGGGGTTATTTCGTCTGTCGCGCATCCCCCGATAAATCTGCCTGTACCTTCAACTTTCGAACGGATGCGGATAGGGTACAGTCTGAACCCGTGTTATCGCCGTGAAAGACCCCTATCAACTCACAACATTAAGGCACTGCTGAGAATCAGAATGCATCGGAACGAATCCCAGCAACTTTAACGAACAGCTTAACTGCTCCGCAAATGTCCGCGACGAATCGGGAGCCAACGATAGGGCCACTGCCGATAGCCCGTACCAAGTTGCCAGCTACACGGTCGGCAGTCAGGGCGATCTAACGTCTACCAACACCTGGGAGAACATGCCGGCGGTAACGGACTCGGTGGGCGGTTTGCTCATAAACCCCTCAGGTAATATCGTGGCCGTCGCCGTCACCCCAGGGATTGAGTTCTTTCACTTCAACGGTGCGGAACCGGTCAAAGCTTTCACAGGCGTTGTCGGCACGACTGGGTGGATTATCTCGATGGCCTGGAGCGGGAACACGCTCTACGCGGTCAACGGGGCGAGCGGGAAGCTGCACGTCTATGACGTCTCAACAACTAAGGTAGTGGAGGCTAAGGGCTCGCCGTACTCGATAGGGGCTTTTCAGGTGTTTGCAAGATAAATCATAAATTTTTACCATACGGGCTCTTTCGGTCAAGTGACGCGTCACGCATACCTGTGTCCGCCGTCACATCCATTCGCGGAAGTCGGCCCTACGATTCGATGGTAAGAACAATCGATCACGACCGAGGTTAACCATGACAGGACTCCGGCAAGCTGTGGAACACGAGCCAGCAGGCAGATTCAAAGACCAGAAGCAGTCGCAGACCGGCCTTCCCTTGAACAAGATTGTCTACGTTGGCGACCTCTCGGGTGAAGCTTCCTACGGGCTGCGCTACGCACAACAGCTTGCCCACGAACGCCATGCGGAGCTTGTACTGGTGCACTCCCTCGATCCCATCGTTTACGCATTGCCCGGTGCTTCTTGTTCCACTCGGGATCGGTCGTGGCGGCGGAACGATCGACAAAGCGATCTACGCATGGGTGGAAAAAGTCCGGTGCATCAATGGCCAGCCGCCGGCGGGGATGAGCAATAGTGCACAGATTTCTCATCGTGACCGGCCTGAATATTAATCAGCAACTCAGTAGGGAGCGGCTCTTGCCGATGATACGGCCGGCGCCGGCGTATGCTTCCCAATATCCGTCCACCATCCGAGCGAACTTGCCAGACAACTTGAGGACCGGAATGCTGCTTAGAGCTCAATTAACGCTTGTAGTCCTTTGCCTGCTGAGCGCGGGAGATGCCTTCGCGGTACCCAGTTTTGCACGTCAAACTGGTCTCTCTTGCAATGTCTGTCACAGTAACCCTCCCGAACTGACTGCTTTCGGACGCAACTTCAAGCTCAAGGGCTATGTCTTGACCGATATCACGGACAAAGACAAAGTGGGAAACTCGAAGGATCTTTTGCTTTCTAAATATATTCCGCTCTCTGTCATGGTATTGCTGTCTGACACCGCCTTTCAGGCGAATCAGCCGCAGTCACAGAATGGCGCAGTCGGCTTCCCTCAGCAATTGAGCATCTTTTTCGCGGGCGGCTACGCATCGCACTTCGGTGGTTTAGTCCAGACGACTTATACACATACCGATGACCACTTCAGTATCGATAACTCCGATTTACGCTATGCCAACCAGGCCAAGTTGGGCGGCCATGACCTGCTCTATGGGATCACGTTGAACAACAACCCCAGCGTAGAGGATCTGTGGAACAGCACACCGGCCTGGGGCTATCCCTGGATTTCGAGCGCATCCGGCGTAGGTCCTATCGCTTCTCCTGTCATTAATGGAGGACTGGCACAGGATGTCGCCGGGGTCGGCGCTTATAGCATGTTTGCCGGGCATCTCTATACCGACGTCACACTCTACCGTTCTGAGCACGCCGGTGGGCCTGCGCCCGTCACCGGAACCGGTTACCCATACAACATCAGTGCGGTCGCTCCCTACTGGCGTGCGGCTTGGCAGCAAAACGTAGGCGACAACTACTTCATGCTTGGAAGCTACGGCATTGTGCTCGATTCCCATCCGGCGGCAATCACCGGTCCAGAGGATCATTATGTTGACCCATCCTTCGACTTTCAGTATGAGCATCCTTTCGGGGCAAACCTGCTAGATGCTCATGGAACTTACATCCATGAGTCTTCTGATCTGGCGGGAGCCTTGGCTGCGGGAACGGCCTCTTTCAAAAACAATCATCTGAACACCTGGAAACTGGATAGCACTTACCACTGGGCCAGTAAGTTCGCCGCGACCGGCGCCCTCTTCGGAACCACCGGCAACGCCGACCCGCTCTTGTATGCACCAGCCGCAGTTACCGGCAGCAACAACGGCAGTCCAAACACCGCCGGCTACATTTTCCAGGGCAGTTACTGGCCGGTGCAGAACATCGACCTCACCGTCGCCTACACCGGGTATTCCAAGTTCAACGGCGCCAGCACCAACTATGACGGGGCCAATCGAAATGCCTCTGACAACAACACTGTCTACGTTGCCCTCTGGGTAAATTTCTAGGAGATCTGATGGAAGACCGACAAGCCCTCGATCCGCTAAAGCTCCCCGTAGAGTCCCCGGCCATCAACCGCCGGTCATTCTTCGGAGTTCTTCTTGGTCTTGGAACCGCGGGTATGGGTGCTCTTCTCGCCATCCCGGTTCTTCGCTACGCGTTTTATCCCCTCTACGCAAAGGCCAGTCAGAGTGGTTGGTCTGAGGCCGGTTCAACCGACGAGTTCACCAATCTTGCCGTGCCGGCGCTTAAGACCATCGAGTTCAAACAGCGGGATGGCTGGCGTGAAGTCATTTCGTCGCAGTCGGTGTATGTGACCAAGGGCAAAGATGGTCAATTAAAGGTTCTCTCCGCCATCTGTCCTCATCTTGGGTGCAGCGTCTCCTGGCAACACGCGCAGGAGGAATTCGTCTGCCCCTGCCACGGGGGACACTTTGCTCCGGATGGGGCCCTCGTCTCCGCCCCCCCACCCCGCGGCATGGATGCGCTGCCGCATAAGGTGGACGACGGCAAGTTGATGGTCCATTTCGAGTACTTTCGATCGAATGTTCCAAACCAGGAAAAATTGAGCTAGATATGCAACCGAAAGATCCAGTGAAGGCCGACAGCACACAATCGAAAAGCCTGCCAACCCGCATCTATAGTTGGTTTAACAAGCGTACCGGTCTGGGCAGCATCATGCAGGCATCGCTGGATGAGCCCATCCCCGGCGGTGCACGCTTGGCCTACGTCTTCGGTTCCGGACTGCTCTTCATCTTTATCTCCCAGGTCATTACCGGTATCGCCCTTGCGCTTTACTATGTTCCCTCCGCCGAGACGGCGCACACCAGCGTTGCCTATATCACCAAGCAGGTCGCCGCGGGGGCGTTCCTGCGCAGCCTGCACTACTACGGCTCGAGCGCGATGATCATTGTGCTCGCCCTGCACTTCCTGCAGACCTTTCTCTGGGGGTCGTTTAAAGGACGGCGAGAGCTGCTCTGGATTTCTGGGGCACTGCTTTCCTTCCTTGTTCTGGCCATGGGCTTCACTGGCTACCTGCTTCCCTGGGATCAGAAGGCCTACTTTGCAACCGCTGTGGGCACCAATATCGTGGGCGAGGTCCCCCTTATCGGGGAATGGCTGACGCGCCTGCTTCGCGGTGGCGACGCTCTCGGAACCCTTACCCTATCGCGGTTCTATGTGGCCCACCTCTTCCTCATCCCGGCAATGATTTTCTTGTTCATCGGAGTGCATATTGCGCTGTTCCGCAAGGCCGGCCCCGCCGGACCGATCGAAGAAGATCCAGTCCATCCCAAGCTGCCGGCGGAGGGTTTCTATCCCCGACAGGTGATCATGGACATGGCCTTTGCCCTGTTGCTCATGATCGGCCTTGGCATCCTGGCCTACTTTCATCCGGTAGAGCTCGGCCCGGTCGCCAATCCCGCGGATACGCAATTTCTTCCCCGCCCCGAGTGGTACTACCTGTCGATGTTTGAGTGGCTCAAGTTTTGGCAGGGTAAAACGGTGGTATTTGCCATCGTCGTGGTTCCCGGCATCCTCGCTCTGCTGTTCTTTCTGCTGCCGTTTCTGGATCGAAGTCTGGAGCGCAGACCCTGGCGCAGGCCGATTCCCGTTCTCGCAGTGGCTATTGTCCTGGTTGGCGCAATCTTCCTCGGCATCAGAAGCCGCCTGGATGACGCCCGCGACCCTACCAGCGCCGACCAGATCGCGCGTCAGGATCAACAGGAAAAGACCTATAGTGAAGCGCCCTTTGAACCCTATGTCGAAACTCCGGGGGGAGCTGGGCCGGTAGAGGTAGCGACCGGCCCGATTGAGCCTTCGATTGCCCTGGGCAAGGGAATCTTTGGCGCCAACGGATGTGCGGGATGCCATGGAGACGCTGGTACGGGTACGCCCGCAGGCCCAAGCCTGGTTGGCGTTACCACCAAATATCCGTCCGATCTGCTGCCGGGCCTGTTGCGCGATCCGAACGCCAAAATGCGCGCCGGCGCTATGCCTGCAGTCGACCTATCCGCAACCGACATGTCTGCCCTGGTGAGCTACCTGGGGGCGCTGGGGACGAGCGCTGCAAACGTGCCTGCAACGCACACTGCCCAGCCCCATACCGCTCCGCCCCCGCTGCGCGCCGTCAAGCCGGGCGCTTCGCCAACCACAGCAACAGCCGCTGTATCTATTGCAGCGGGGCAGGAAGTCTTCGAAACCCACGCATGTTCGGCTTGTCATGGCACGGCTGGAGCCGGAACCGCACGCGCACCGGCGCTGGCCCCTCTGGTCGCTAATCTGCCGGATACCCAACTGGCAGAGCTGTTACGCAATCCAAACGGAAAAATGCGTGCAGGAGGCATGTCTCCGCTGGTCGCGACGCCGGAGCAGGAAAAATCTATGATCGTCTATCTGCGATCTTTGTCGCCAGCAAGCCCGGCGATTGCGCAGCAGCAGGCCGAACCTCCTGCCCCCAGGGCTCCCGAAATAGCGAGCGCCCCAGCCCCGGCGCTGCCTCCACCCAGCGCCGCGGCAACCGCAGCTCCGGTTGCCGCGCCGAGCGTGGCGTCGGTGACGGCAAGTACCGCTGGTGGAAGGGCGATATTTGTGGCCAACGGCTGTGCCGCGTGCCATGGGCAGAACGCCGGGGGGACACACTTCGCTCCGTCGCTTATCGGAGTCGGCCAAAGATTCCCCGGGCCTCAACTACCAAACTTACTGCGTCATCCTGAGAAGAGAATGCGTGACGGAGGCATGCCCCCGGTAAACGTGGACGATGCGCATTTGCAATTGCTGGTTACGTATCTATCCGGCTTGGGCTCCAACCCTGCGGCCCCGAGCCCAGGAATGCAACCCGCGGGGGCGCCTTCTTCCGCAAACCCGGCAAGCGGGGTTCCTGCTGCGTCTCTTACGGTTGCTCAGGCGCCGCAGCCGCTGAGTCCAGACGCTCTGCGGGGTAAGGTGATCTTCCAGCGCAACCGCTGTGAGACCTGCCACGGCGTTGGCGGCTTGACGGGAACGGTTGCAGCGCCCGCCCTGGCCGGAACCGCGTCCATCCTTCCCGCTGCCACGCTGGAGGATCTGCTGCGCCACCACAGCAAGCGCATGCAACAAGGCGGCATGCCCCTCACCAACATGAATGGTAAAGAAATGAACGCAATAGTTGCGTTCATTCGTTCCCTGCCGGCAACCGGCGCGCAGTAAACCCCCTGGCGGGACTGAGGTTGAAAATAGGTTTTGAGTGGAACGCATCAAGCCTAGGTCACGCTCTAAGACCTGGGCTCATACACAGCCCTTCGGCATGTGACGAATGTCACCGACAACGACAGCCGTAAAGAATTAAAAGTGGAGGGTGCGAAAGGCTCCGGACACTATCTTGGGCTGAGTCCGTATTTTGACTCGAATGGGAAGTGCAAAATGCAAAAGGATGAGCGCGACCTCTTGGAAGTTCTAGAATCTGAACTTAAATTCCTCGAAGATGGAGGCTATGGGCGTTCGCCGAGAATGCCCTGGAGGCCTCAGTTATATATTTTCGAAGATTCTCTCACTTGCATGAACTACGATTCCAAAGAGAATCCCAGTCCGTGCAGTGATTGTGTATTAATGCACCTCGTGCCACCCGAGCACCGCTCCGAGATGATTCCCTGCCGTCACATTCCATTCAACGTGTCCGGTGAGACGCTGGATTCTCTGTACCGTTACAGCGATCAAAACGAGATCGAAGAAACAGTTGGAGGCTGGCTGAGAACCACTATTAATCGCCTGAAAGAAGAACGGACAGCTGCTCGACAGGCTCACAGCAAACAACCACCCCCCGGCGGCGGAACCTTGAGAGGAACCCCTCTGTTTCAGAAGGAGGAGCCCAAGTGTGCAAACCCGGCGTGTCCGACTGCCTTTCACTGGACGGTCGGCGGGAAGTTCTTCCGATTTCGGCCGGATCCGGTTCCGGCAAGTGAGAGTAATTCAACGACTGATACGCCATGCGGAATCCACGGGGTGAGGCACTATTGGCTCTGCGAGCGTTGCTCACATGTTTTCACTCTGGTGTACGAGGAAGGATACGGCGTCGTGTTAGGACACAGGTTGTGGTTGCCCGCCGGTTTAGGGCTGCAGGAAATGGAGGTTTCATTGCGAGGTTCGGACCAGGACTCATAGGGTACGTGCTGATCACGGTGACAAATCCGTTCAAAGGTCAGCCTCCGTCCGGCTTTCAACGGTCTCCAACATTAACAAGAACCATCGGTCCGCCCTTAGAGTTAGGGAAGACCGGTGGTCGCTATAAACTCCAACACTTGCTGCAATCACTCCGTAGATTCTTCGGTGAAGCGGTCTTAGTTGGAGAAGGTATCTTTTGTCAGCCATCGAGACCTCACCGGTTCGATGGCACCCTACCCTCACGGGGAGGTCGGTCTCGATCTCACCCTTGGCGGCCGGTAATCCAGGATGCCCTGCACTCGTGCTACCCGCTGTAAGTGACGCGCGTCACGCATACCTGTATCCGCCGTCACATCAATTCGCGGAAGTCGGCCCTACGATTCGAAGGTAAGAACAATCGATCACGACTGAGGTTAACCATGACAGGACTCCAGAAAGCTGCGGAACACGAGCCAGAGAGCACTTCCGTCGAACGGAAGCATTCGCAGAGTAGCTTTCCCTTGAACAAGATTGTCTACGTTGGCGATCTCTCGGGTGAAGCTTCCTACGGGCTGCGCTACGCACAACAGCTTGCTCACGAACGCCATGCGGAGCTTGTGCTGGTGCACTCGCTGGATCCCATCGTTTACGCATTGCCCGGTGCTGAATTGCGTGACGCCGCTGCAAATGCAGAGTTGACGGCCATGGATCACGACCCCCAGTGCCACGGCGCCAACCACGATTCCTTTGTGCAGCGCGAGCAAATTTGCGCAGAGATCCTGGGCGAGGCGAGGCGTCACTCTGCGTCCCTGCTCATTCTGAGTAGCGCGGGACGAACAGCCGCCGGCAGCATTGCCCTCGCCACGATAGCGCGGCTGTTGCTGGCGGACACGCCCTGTCCCATTTTGACCATCCCCACCCCGGCAGAGCCAGCCGACCTGCCGCGCTTGCTGTGGCAGAACGTGATTGCGGCCACCGATTTTTCTGATGCCGGCATCGCCGCTCTCGATGTCGCGCAACGTGTCGCGAGGCGCGGGCTGGTGGCGCTCCACAGCACGCAATGCGGCAAGGAGCAGCAATGCAGCCTCTGTATGACGCGACTTCAAATGCTTGCGCCCTTCAACGAGTCGCATACTTTGCCAGTCGAGCACGTCGTGGCCTCGGGCGTAGTGACCCCGGCCATCGCCTCTGTGGCGCAGAGGGTCCACCCTGACCTGCTGGTACTGGGGGCCCCCACCGTTGGGATCGACGGCGGCCACCTGGATGACAGCAACGTCTATCGCGCGATCGTTGAGTCCCACTGCCCGGTGCTTCTTGTTCCACCCGGGATCGGCCATGGTGACGGAACGATCGACAAAGCGGTTTACGCGTGGCTGGAAAAAATGCGCTGCATCGACAACCAGCCCCCGCTCCAGACGAGCAATAGAGCGGAGGCGATTGTAAGCAGCTGCTGGTGATGATCGTCACAGACGGAATCCTGCTGTCGAGTGACCCTGCCATCTGCGGGGGGAATCCCGTGGAATTGATTTGCTTGTACTCGGTTCTCCTGGCCGCCATGAACTGGCAAAGCTGGCTATAGGCTCAGTCGCTGAATGGGCCGTCCGTCGTCTTAACTATCCCGTGCTCGTGGCCGGCCCAACGTGCGACAAAAGCTTACGCCCCATACGGTCGATTCTCCTGGCGACAGACCTGTCTGAGCAGGAGATGAACGTCTGCTCCAGTCACAGCTAGAGGAGGCGAGGCCATCGTCTCGGAGACGACATCTCGTCTCGACTCTCGTCTCAGATGTCGCCCCCCCGCCGTCGCAGGCACGGAAAATCGACGCTAACCCACCTGTTTTCAACAAATATCAGCATGATGACCGATTACGCTCCTTTTGGTAACGCGTTTGCACTATAGCAGCGCAAGGAAGTGAAGACAGTGCTGAAAATCTCGATAAAAGACGATTCGCCGGTAGCAACTCTCAAGATCGAGGGGAAATTGGTCGGTCCGTGGGCCATGGAGTTGGGAAGAACGTGGCACGATTTGTGGGCTTCTGCGAGCCAGATGCCGTTGCAGCTGGACATTCGTGGAGTAACCTTCGCGGACCAGGAGGGTACTCACATTCTTCAAGAAATTGTCAGGGAAACTGGAGCGGAAATTCTTTCCGATTCTCCCTTAACTCAATACTTTGCCAACAAGGCCACGAGCGGTGCGGCGGTCGAGAAAGAGAAAAGATGACATGCAATCCTCAAACGGACAAAGCTCGATCTGTGAAAATTGCAAGCTGAAAGAGAAGGGCTTTCTATGCCATTTCACGGCCGCTGCAGCCAAGGAGTTTGAATCCATCAAGATTCAGACGTCCTTTCCGACAGGAGCCAGGCTGTTCCTGGAAAACGAACCAGCCAAGGGGATTTACCTCCTTTGCTCGGGAAAAGTTAAGCTCTCGGTCAGTTCCAAAGGCGGCAAGACCTTGATCCTACAACTCGCACGCCCGGGCGATATACTCGGCTTAAGCGCGGCAATGTCTGGCAGTCCCTACGAAGTCAGCGCCGAAACACTTTATCCGTCACAGGTCTCCTTCATCCGCCGTGATGACTTTGTTTCGTTCATCGGCCGCTTTCCAGAGGCTTATCAGGCAGTGATCCGGCAGCTGAATTCCCAATATGCCAGTGCCTGTGAACAGTTGCGCACAGTCGGCTTATCGACCAACGCACATGAGAAGATCGCACGGTTGTTCTTGCACTGGTCCTCTGACGAAAAGCAGAGCGCGCAACAAGCAAAAATCAAAATGCCGTTGACACACGAGCAAATTGCCGAGTGTGTCGGTTCCACCCGAGAGACAGTTACCCGCACATTAAGCGAGTTCAAGAACAGGCACTTGGTTATGTTCCACGGAACAACCGTAATGATTCCCGACCGCGCAGCCTTAATGGCAATCAGCGGAGGCTGACGCAGCGAGACGAAATTCATTGGCGCCCTGGGCGAGGCAAAAGATGCGATCGGCGCATGGCATGATTGGAATGTACCGGCAGCGATTAACCAACGCGTAGTCGGGGGCGATCCCGCTTGCAGACTCCAGACGCAGGTTCAGCCCATCTTAAGGGAAAAATTAAAGAGAGCGATAGCCGCAGCAACCTGTGACCAGGGTTAGGCTAGTATTTGATCACACTTCAAACGCTACAATCTCTCGAGCGAAAGTGAGACGAATGGCTCTCAAGGTGGTGTCCCTTTTACCTGCCATTGCCTTGGAGTAGCCGGTTTAAGCGATGGCTACCGACTTGAACGACACCGACGCTGCTGAACACGCGCAGGCGCTGTTCAGGCAGCTCTTCCTTGCATCCCCGGATGCAATCGTAGTCACTTCCGTCAATGGCCTTATCTCTGCGGTTAATCCAGCTGCCGAACAGTTGTTCGGGTACTCCGACACGGAAATGATTGGCAATCTGGTGGAAATGCTGATCCCGGAAAGGCTTCGCGGTCACCATCCCGAACACCGTGGCGCCTATGTTGCCGCACCAAGCGCACGCCCCATGGGGACCGGCCTCGAACTCTATGGCCGTCGCAAGGACGGAACTGAGTTTCCAATCGACATCATGCTCAGCCCTGCCGAATCAGGTGGCGAACGATCGGTCTTCACGGTCATCCGGGATATAACAGACCGCAAACTGGCGGAGGAGGCCCTCCGCCGCAGCGAAGAGCGATTTCGACTGTTGGTGGAAGGCGCCAGTGATTATGCGATCTTCATGGTCGATCCTGAAGGAAGAGTCGCGACGTGGAATTCCGGCGCGGAACGAATCAAGGGATACTGCGCCGAAGAGATAATAGGCCAGCATTTCTCAAAATTTTACCCGCAGGAAAGCGTAGACCGCGGCAAACCGCAACACGAGTTGGAAGTGGCCGCCGCCGAAGGTAGATACGAAGACGAGGGCTGGAGGATACGTAAGGACGGCTCCCGCTTTTGGGCCAACGTGATCATCACCGCCTTGCGCGGAAAAGACGGTCAGCTCAAAGGATTTTCCAAAGTCACTCGCGACTTCACAGACCGCAAAGGCGCCGAAGAGTCGCTCGTTCTTGAACTCAGCAAAGCGGTGTTGGCCAATCCCGACATCCGGCGGATGTTGGCCGCGATTGAGGCAAGTATTCAGCGGCTAATCCCTCACGACTATGCAGCCATTGCGCTTTATGACGCTAGCAACCCCCATCAGCTGCAATTGCGACAACTGACCTCAGGGGAAGAACAGAGCCCAGTTCGAGAGGTAATGCTTCCGATCGAGGGCACTCCTGAAGGCTGGGTCTTCCTCAACCAGGAACTGCTTCTGATGACTCAAATCAACGACAAGAAAGCCGGTCAACCGACCCAGCAACTCAAGGCGGGCGTCAAATCCGGCTGCTGGGTTCCGCTGAACAGTCGAGGTGAAATAACGGGTGTTTTGTTCGTGGGCAGCCGGCACGAAGATGCCATCGACCAACGCGACGCGGAGACGCTTCTTCTGCCGGCCAGCCAGATCGGGGGAATTATCAAGCTCGATGATAGCTTTCATAGAATCGTCCAGCTCACCAGCAAGCTTAAAGAGGAAAAGCGCTATCTCGAGGAGGAGCTGCGCACAGAGTACAACTTTGAAGAAATCGTCGGCGAAAGCCACGGTTTGAAGGCCGTGCTGAAACAAGTGGAAACCGTCGCTCCCACTGCCGCGACCGTACTAATTCTTGGCGAGACCGGGACCGGAAAGGAATTGATCGCTCGGTCGATTCACATCATCAGTCCGCGCCGTGACCAGGCCTTCGTCAAATTGAATTGCTCGGCGATCCCCTTCGGCCTGTTGGAGAGCGAGCTCTTCGGGCATGAAAAAGGCGCCTTCACCGGCGCGATCTCACAGCGCATCGGACGATTGGAATTGGCTCACATGGGCACCCTCTTCCTGGATGAGGTTGGGGATCTCCCTCTGGAGCTACAGCCCAAACTTCTGCGGGCGCTGCAGGAGAAGGAGATCGAGCGCCTTGGCGGCAGGAGAACGATTACCGTCGATGTTCGTCTCATCGCCGCTACAAATCGCGACCTCACCAAGATGGTTAAGGCTGGTGAGTTCCGTAGTGACCTCTACTATCGCCTCCGGGTTTTCCCGATCACCCTTCCTCCGCTGCGCGAAAGGTCTACAGACATCCCCTTGCTCGTCAACTACTTCGTCAACAAGCACGCGAAACGGATGGGCAAACGAATCGCAACGATTCCACCGGAAACGATGACCGCCCTCTGCGCCTGGCAATGGCCCGGCAACGTAAGGGAGTTGGAGAACTTCATCGAGAGGGCCGTGATTCTTACGCCAGGATCAACCCTACGAGCCCCGTTAGCCGAGTTGGAGATGCTTGATGAAGAAACACCCGCTAGATCTGACCCGAACTTTCACGCGGCGGAGCGGGAACACATACTTCGTATCTTGAGAGAGACAAAGGGAATGATCGGCGGAAACGGCGGGGCGGCGGAGAGACTTGGTCTCAAACGGACAACGTTGAACTCCAAACTAAGGAAGCTGGGCATCGAGAGAAGCGACTACGCTTAGCGCCGGCTGCGGCGCAAACTACGCTCGGATGGTAAGCACGGGGCAATGGCTGCTGCTGATGACCTGGAACGCTACACCGGTTTTGAAGTTATCGAACCAGTGTGAAGCTTTGCGAGTCCCAATCACGATGAGATCCGCCTTGACGCGCTCAGCGAGCAAGAGAATGCCGTCAGCCGCAAACCCGTGCTCGAGGACACATTCCGGTTCGCACCATTCCCGCGCCACATCGGGAACCAGTCTCTGCAGCGCGCCAGTAAATCTGGCGTTCAATTCATAATCGCCCATTTGATGAATGCCCGCTGGTTCTGGAAGCACGTGACAGAGATAAAGATGGGCACCGAAATCCTGGGCAAACGATAGGGCAAAAACGCCTGCCTTGGCGGCCTCCATAGAAAAGTCCGTGGCATAGACGACCCTTTGGAGATTCAGCGGCAATTGTGGTGGCGGCACACCTGGCCCTATGGTGAGAATTGGACATGTGGCTTGATGGATCAGTTGCTCAGCAGTCGATCCAAGGACGAGTCTGGCCAGTCCTTTATATCCCCGCGTACCGATAACTAACAGGGCGGAGCCGTCGTGCGCTGCTTGTAGGATCTCTGCAGCTGGGTCCGTGGCTTCGCACAAGACGGTCTCTACCTGTATTCCCTCCGAAGCCATTTCGCTTTTCAGGCGGGAAAGGGATTCTCCTCCAATTCTTCGGAAGACGTCGATGCTGAGACCCGCCTCGGGTGCGTTGAAGGCTGCAGAAAGATCGACCACATGCATCACGCGAACTCGTGACTGGTATCGCTCTGCGAGCGCTTGTACATAAAACTTCGCAGTTTCCGCGCTGGCAGAAAAGTCCGTGGCAAACAGGATGTTCTCCGGGCTCACCTCAACAGGATTCCCAAGAACGGTCATATTACACCTCAGATGATTTTGACCCTATCTGAAGACCGGGTCGAGGATCTGTGACATACGCCCACCACCTCATGGAAGTTCCTCGTTAGGGTCCGGGTTGAAGCAACGTCCAATCATGGCATCTCTTTCAGAAGTGTTTAGCCACGCCGGATCGGGATTGTCACTGGCGTTCCCGTGCTTGCCCTTTTGCCGGCGTGGCTTTCCTGGTGTCAAGGTTCCCGCGCCTCCGCATCAGAAACTCGATGAAGTGCGCTCGTCAATAAGTAATCTGAATGCGGTTGACGACAGATCCTATTCCTGGAGCAGCCCAGGCCGCGACTTCTGCTTGGTCCCGCTCGGTAAAGGAACGCACTTGGCCGGTCAACTCCACCGCGCTGCCCCGAACAGAAACCTGGATGTTGCGCGCATCAAGCCCCGCGCTTCGGCGCATCGCCGCTTCGATGTCTCTTTTGACCCACATGGCTGTTACCGTTGGCTTGACGTTGATCAAGTTAATCACTCCGCGCACGCCGCGAACAGTCTTGGCGGCATCCACTGCAGAGGTCTTCTGAAAGTTCCAATCGACCATGCCTTCCAACGTCACAAATCCCTCTTCTACGGTTGCCATGATCTTCATATCTACAAGCATGGCGTGTGACTTGAGAACATGCTCAGCATCGCGGGCGATCTCCGGATCAGTGCGGGTACTGGGGCGCACTTCAATGTCATTAGCAATAGAGACAACCCCGCGAACCGACTTCGCCGCCCTTTCCGCACTCCCCTTCTCGGCAAACGTATGGACAAATCCCGTAAGCGTAACGGAATCGCCCAGGACTTTAACGTTGATATCCTGGGAACGAATATCGGGGCGCCACTCAATCTCCCGTAGAACTTCGGTCCTCAGTTCCTCATTGGTTGTGACGTGATTCATTGGGGTATTCATGCCGTCTTCCCTCCACATGAAGCCTAGCCGCTTCGATCAAAGCGCTCTGTGATGAACATCACGCACCTTTTGCCCCAAACGGTGGACAGGTTTCAGAATTCCTGGCCGGTTAGTGCCAAGCGACCGGAAAGCAGGCGCAATCAGCCGAAATGATGTCGCGGACACTTGCGGAGCGTTTAAGGTGTTCGTTACGGTTACTGTGATTCGTTCCGATGCGTTCTGATTCTCAGCACCGTCCCGGACGGGATTTGAACCCGTGTTATCGCCGTGTCTGAGCGCCGTTCCTGACTATTACGAGTATTGCGACTAGATGGCAGTTTAGGGGTACTATGGCCATTGCACAGAAGAAACCGATCCCGCTCCCGAAGTCAGAGCAGCAACAAGTGCAGGACTTGCAGAAGCTGCTGCGCCGCGGCGTTCCTGCCCTGATCGTGAAGCACCCTAAGCCACACATCCAGCAGAGTATCGAGCGCCGCATCCTGGTTCCCGGTGAGGCTAATTGCGTAATAAAGCAGCGGCCTCTCCATGACCGCGATCAAGTCCGCGAATGCTTCCGGATCGCCTGTCTGACAGCGAAGGGCAAGCCACTCAACCTGGACCCCATCCTTGCATTCGTTAACCATTTGTTGCAACCCAACAAATCGCACGGTACTCATCGATGGGGGCATCCTGGCCAGCAGCAAGGCCGCCGTATCCCTTCTTTGAGCTCCGAGCACACCCTTTCGACATGCTGCCGCCTTGTCTCATCTTTCTTGACGGAGATGGTCCAGCAGATCCACTCGTTGCGCGCAAGCGGCGTTATGTCTTCCCACGCCGCCAGTGCCTTCGGGTCAGAAGCGAGCGCTCTCCCGAGATCAAGCGGCAGGTCATGTACAACTCCGGCTGAAATTCGAATGGTAGGCATAGAGTCGGCCGATACGCGACAACGGCATCGTACCTCAAAGAAGCCAACCCGCAACGCAAACAGGCATTAGATACTCCCCAAAATGCTCCGTAGAAAAATTGAGGCAAACAGGCTAAGTTACTGGTTTTGTTGGCGTCCCCGACGGGATTTGAACCCGTGTTATCGCCGTGAAAGACCCCTATCAAATCGCAACATTAATACACTGCTGAGAATCAGAATGCATCGGAACGAATCCCAGCAACCCTAGCGAACAGCTCAAATGCTCCGCAAGTGCCCGCGACATCGTTCGGCTGATGGCGCCTGTTTTGCGCGTGCCGGGCACCTGAGCGCGCCATTCTGACTATTGCGCGTATTGCGAGTATTGCGACTATGTGGTAGTTTTGGGAGTATGATGGCCATTGCACCGAAGAAACCGATCCCGCTCCCGAAGTCGGAGCAGCAACAAGTGCGGGACTTGGAGAAGCTGTTGCGCCTAGGCGTTCCTGCACTGATCAGCCCTGCAGGTGAACGGATCGAACTTCCGGGTATTGTGGTCGAAGTCCTCAGAACGGCAGTGGAGTTCATGTCCCACGGCCAGACCGTCACGCTGATTCCGGATAATCAGGCGATTACGACCCAACGGGCTGCCGACATTCTCGGAATGTCGCGTCCATTCTTCATCAAGCAGCTTGAAAGCGGTTTGATGGCCCATCATCGAGTTGGCAACCAGCGCCGTGTTTATCTTCGTGATGTCTTGGCATTCGCCAAGAAACGCGACAAGGAGCGTCTTGCTGCGCTGGACCTTCTGGCACGCGATGCGTTCGAAGCCGGCTTGTACGAGCAGAATGTATTCCCCGAAGGCGGCACGGACGAGTGAAGAGTGCTCGTCCCGTAGTCCTGGATGCCTGCGTCCTGGTCCCGATGCCCTTGGCTGACACGCTCCTTAGGCTTGCTGCTGGCCCACGTCTCTTTTTGCCGAAATGGTCTGATCAAATCATGGTGGAGGTAACCCGCACTCTTCGCGAGACCTTCGGCCTCCCGTCGAATGCTTTGATTGGTTGCGTTCGCTTCGAATAGGTGGCACAATCAGGTTGAGGTAAAAATTGTGCCTGACACCCTGCTGACCAACACTTTACCCACGCAGACCGAGGCCAAACAGGCCGAGGAAACCAGTCGTGTCCTGTCCACTCGGCTGCGCTCGAAGACCCCCCTACGACTCCGAGTGGTAGGCGCCCTGGAAGATGAGACGCTCGTCATCCCCGCTTCTGCTGTAAAGATGCTGGTCGGAATCCTCGACGAAATGGGCCGTGGAAACACCGTCACCGTGATTCCCGTTCACGCGGAATTGACGACACAGGAAGCAGCCGACATGCTGAGCATTTCGCGACCCTCTCTCATTCAGTTGCTCGACGAAGGCAAGATGGAATTCAGGAAGATTGGAACGCATCGCCGGGTCCGCTTCGAGTCCGTGGTCGCCTACAAGCGGCGGCTCCATGCCGAACGTCTCGCAGCACTCCATGAACTGGCCGCTTACGACCAGGAGATCGGGATCTGATTCGTGGCGACTTTCGGGGCCTTCTTCGACGCAAATGTTCTCTACCCTTCCGGATTGCGCAACTTCCTGATGCACCTCGCATTGACAGGCAGTTTCCGTGCACATTGGTCTGCCGATGTTCACGAGGAATGGATGCGCAATCTCCTCAAGAATCGCCCTGACCTCACACGCGAGAAGCTGGAACGTACTCGGCACCTGATGGACAAAGCACTACCGAACGCGCTGGTGACTGGATACGATCCTCTGATCGACATGATTGAGCTGCCGGATCGTGACGATCGGCACGTCCTCGCCGCCGCGATTCGTTGCGACGCAAGCGTGATAGTCACCCTCAATCTTGGAGACTTTCCGAGTCAGGCTCTCGGAAAGTTCAGCATCGAAGCGCAACATCCCGATGATTTCGTTTTGACGCTCTTGGAGACCTTCCCGGACCTAGTAATCGAGGCAGCGCGGAACCATCGCGCCAGTCTCACGAATCCCGTAAAGCCGGCCGACCAGTACCTCGCCGAACTCGACGCGCAAGGTCTAAGTCGGAGCGTGATAGCTCTTCGTGAACTCGTTGCCGGTCGATCTTCCGTCATTTAGCGTGACGCGAGTCTTCTCTTGGAGTAATCGCCCGCGCAAAGCGACACACCAGCAGGGGTAAGGAGGAATCAATTCCCTGCCCTTTCTTCTGGCGAAGGGATACCTGATCCATGGAGAATTTTCTCCGACCGCAATTGCGGCGGAGAGGTTTATCCATGCAGCGAGGAAGCTTGTTGAGGGTAACGGCCCGCTTTCGTTTGTTCCGGGGATCTAATGATGCGATTCAAATCACCAGAAGCGTTGCGTGCCCACATCTTGCTTCTTGGATGCAGAGAATATATACGTCTCCAACGGTGTGGCAATTCCAGTCCGAAACCTGCGATCGCGATGGATGCTGCGGCGATGCGTGAATTATGGGCGAAATCCAAACCGATGCTTGCGTGTTCAGAATCGCAACCTTAAGGTTTGGCATGAAAAAAGTACAAAGCCCCCGGTTAAGGGGGCTGGATAGTGCTCGCCTACGAGCGTAGCGGATGTGTTGAGTATAGGTCGTTATTGAAGCGAACACCAGCTAAAGTTACGCCGGTTTTGCGGTGTGCTCACGGTGATGCATCCGGAAAACCTGATTTTGAGAACATTGTGAGAATTTGGATTCTCACCGGTTGAATTTTGCTCTAAGTTGTTGATTTTGTTGGCGTCCCCGACGGGATTTGAACCCGTGTTATCGCCGTGAAAGGGCGGTGTCCTAGGCCGGGCTAGACGACGGGGACGTTTTCTGGCCCGTAGGATCGGGCCGGCCGGAATCGGCCAAGTTCCACTTTAACCCATTTCGCCGGTCACTGCATTCATGAGTCACACCCGTTCGACCCTTTTTGCATGCTCCCTTGCGCCGGCTGCGCTATAACTGCAATTTCATGGCCCGCTTCCAATATCTCGATACCCTTGCACGCATCTTCACACGCATCTTCCATCTTCGTCGTCATCCTCCTCGTATCGAATCTGGTCGCCCAAGAAGTCTGCCGCCTGGGCCCCCTCACCCTCAGGGGCGCAGAACTGCTCTTTCCTCTTACCTATTCCGTGGCCGGCTGGCTCGAATGCGTGGAGAATGCAGACGCTTACGACACCGAGGGCAACTTCAACCCTTCCGCTCTCCTTGGCCCGGGGGGAAAGGAAACCACCTCGCTTTGATCACGGCTGCGCTCATGCGCTGTATTGAGGTCGCCACTCCAGGCGGCCCGGAGGTGCTCCGTCTGGTCACCCGGCCGGTTCCCCAACCGGGTGAAGGAGAGATCCTGGTGCGGGTGCAGGCAGCGGGCGTCAACCGTGCCGACCTGCTGCAACGGCAAGGGCATTACCCCCCACCACGCGGTGCTTCGCCCATTCTGGGAATGGAAGTATCGGGCCAGATTGCCGAGCTCGGCGAAGGCACAACCGCACGGTGGCGCGTGGGCGATGCGGTCTGCGCCCTGATCGCGGGGGGTGGCTATGCGGAGTATTGCGCCGTTCCCGAAGGCCAATGCATGCCGGTACCCAATGGGGTTTCGGTGCATGCCGCTGCCGCCATTCCAGAAGCCGCGATCACCGTGTGGGCCAATCTTTTCGAGCGGCGCCGGTTGTTTGCCGGCAACCTTTTTCTGGTGCAAGGCGGCTCCAGCGGTATTGGCACCATGGCGGTTCAGATTGCGCTCGCCTTCGGCGCGCGGGTGGCAACCACCGCCGGCACAGAAGAGAAATGCCGGTTTTGCTTGAGCCTGGGCGCGGAAATCGCCGTGAATTACCGAGCCAATGAAGACGCGGGAGGCTGGGCCGCCGTGCTCGCTCGCTGGGCCGCGCCCCACGGCATCGACGTCATCCTCGATATGATCGGTGGCGACTACTTTGCCCGGCATATCGACCTGCTGGCGCCCGGAGGGAGGTTGATCCAGATTGCCTTCCTCCATGGGAGCCAGGTCTCGGTCGATTTGCGCACCATGATGACCAAACGGCTCCTGGTCACAGGGTCGACGCTGCGCCCGCGTACGGTGGCGGAAAAGTCTGAGCTGGCGCGAGCCGTAGAACACAGAATCTGGCCACTGTTCACTACCGGACAGATCAAGCCCGTCATCGACGCATTCTTTCCCCTGGAGCGCGCCGCCGATGCGCATCGCCTGATGGAATCGGGGCGGCATATGGGAAAGATCGTTTTGGATGTGGAGTAAGCCGCACTCGTTCGGGGATCACGCGGGGCGAGATGGTTTCCGGCAGTAAAACAGCCTTTCCGCGAACACGGTAAACTTTCTGAAGCAACCGTCGCAGCCTTCTCATCCAAGGGTCACCGTTAAGAAGTGCATCCCCTCTGATTCTCCAGGGGGGATAACGATAGGCTGGGAGTTCCCGGCTTTTTGGGGTCCTGTTTTTGAATAGCCTGGAAGGTTCCTTTAGGATTGGGCCCCAGCAAAGCTACGCATTCAACCATCTGAGGATTTCGTTTTGATAAGGCTTTCGGTCTGGACAAAACCATGCATTCCCTTCGCCATGTTGGCGCTGAGCGCGTGCGCCAAACAAGCCGCGCCACCACCACCGGCGGCGCAAGCGTTGCCGGTGCAGGTAAGCACCATCGCGGCCGCCGCTGTTCCGCAATACGACGAATATGTCTCGACCATCAAATCGAGGCGTTCGGCCACCATCGATCCGCAGGTGGACGGCAATCTGGTAAAAATCTCCACCCACTCCGGCGACCATGTGCGCGCCGGCCAGGTGCTGATGGAAATAGACCCGGCCAAACAGGAGGCGACGGTTTCTTCCGCCCGGTCCACAGAACAGCAAAAGCTGGCCGTCTATGAGTACGACAAGATCGAAGTGGAGCGGCAACGCAACCTGTTCCAGCAAGGCGTTACCAGCCGCGACGCGTTCGACCAGGCAGAACAGGCTTACAAGAACTCGCAGGCAGATTACGAATCGTCCAAGTCGACCACGGTGAGTCAGCAGAAGCAGCTTGGCTACTATCGCATCGCGGCTCCCTTTGACGGCATCGTCGGCGATATTCCCGTGCACCTGGGCGACTATGTCTCGGCGACTACGCTGCTCACCACAGTCGACGAAAACCGTGACCTGGAAGCCTACATTTACGTTCCTACCGAGCGTGTCGGGCAAATTCGCAAGGGCTTGGCTGTGATCATTCTCGACAACCAGGGAAATGAGCTCCAACGCTCCGCAATCGACTTCGTTTCGCCGCAGGTAGACAACCAGTTGCAGGGCATCCTGGTAAAAGCTCCGGTAAAGGCGGACCTGGCCAAGGTTCGCAATCTGCAACAAATCAAGGCGCGGGTCGTCTGGACCACGTCTTCCATCCCGGTAGTCCCCGTACTGGCGGTCACGCGACTCGGCGGCCAAGCCTTCGTGTACGTCGCCACCAGCCAGGATGGCAAATACCTCGCCAAGCAGCGGCCCATCACGATCGGCGACACGATAGGCAACAACTACGCCGTTCTGAGCGGCCTCAAGAATGGGGATAAAGTAATTGTTTCGGGTACGCAATTCCTGGTCGACGGCGCACCTGTTCAGCCCTTGGGCTGAACAGCAATGGTCCAGCCCTCTGGGTTGAGTGAAATGGCCCAGTCCCTGGGCGAATGCAATGGCCCAGCCCTCGGGCTGAGTGCAATAGTTCAGGCCCTGGGCTGAAGAAGCAGTTGACGTCGAGATTCAGGTTCGCAGCCCCGTGGCTGCGCATGCGAAAGGGAGCTTCGAGTGGTTGATTTTTTTATTCACCGGCCGGTATTTGCGACCGTCTGCGCCCTGCTGATTATCCTCGGCGGAGCCGTCTGCATTCCGTCGCTGCCTATCTCCCTCTACCCGCAATTGGCGCCGCCGCAGGTAACGGTATCGAGCAACTATGTGGGCGCGAACTCGCAGACCGTCGAGTCCGCAGTCACCATCCCGATCGAGCAGCAGATCAATGGCGTGCAGGGCATGCGCTATATCTCCTCCACCAGCTCCAACGATGGAACGAGCACCATTACCACCACGTTCCGGCCCGGGTATGACCTGGATATCGCCGCGGTCGATGTGCAGAATCGCGTTTCGACCGCCACCGGCCGTCTGCCGCAGGCAGTGAACAATACCGGCATCACGATCACGAAGGTAAATTCCAACTTTGTGTTCGGGGCCGCCTTTTTCTCGCCTGACGGCCGCTATACCGATCTCTTTATCAGCAACTACCTCGACGTATATGTGAAAGACGCCCTCAAGCGCGTGCCTGGCGTAGGCGATGTGGTCATCTTCGGCGAACGCCGATATGCGATGCGTCTGTGGCTGGACCCCGCGCGTCTCGCGGCCCGCGGCCTGACTACGGTGGACGTGACCAACGCGATCGCGGAACAAAACGTCGAGATCCCCGCAGGCCAGGTGGGGCAGCCGCCGTCAGACGAACAACAGTCTTTCCAGATTCCGGTGCGTGTGATCGGAAGGCTTTCCGAGCCGGCAGAGTTTGACAAGATCATCATCAAGAACAGTCCCGGCGGCGTTGTTCAAGTAAAGGATGTTGGCTACTCAGAAGTCGGTGCGGAAACCTATTCCACGGATCTCAGCTACAACGGGCGCGATGCGGTGGGCATCGGCGTGCAGCAACTCAGCAATGCCAACGCGCTCGAGGTGGACCGGGAGGCCAAGGCAGCCCTGGATCAACTCGCCAAGTCGTTTCCGCCCGGCTTGGTGTATGAGATCCCTTTCGATACCACTACCGTCATCGGTGATTCCATCCGCGAAGTGGTCGGCACGCTGGGCGAAGCCATCGTCATCGTGATTGTCGTGATCTTTCTTTTTCTGCTCGACTGGCGCGCCACCATCATTCCGGCCATCACCATCCCGGTTTCGCTGATCGGCACCTTCGCGTTCATCCGGATCTTTGACTTCTCCATCAACTCGCTGACGATGTTTGGCATCACGCTGGCCACCGGCCTGGTGGTGGATGACGCCATCGTGGTGATCGAGAACGTGCAGCGTCATATCAATGAGGAACATTCCGACGCACATACCGCGACCTCAGTCGCCATGGCCGAGGTGACCAGCGCCGTAATTGCCACCTCGCTGGTGCTCATTTCCGTATTTGTGCCGGTCTCCTTCTTTCCCGGCACGACCGGCATTCTTTACAAGCAATTCTCCCTGACCATCGCTTTTTCGATCGCGATCTCGGCCTTCAACGCACTTACGTTGTCGCCCGCCCTGGCGGCGATTTTTCTGCGCTCCGAGAAGCACAAGAAGGGTCTACTTGGGCTGATAGATCGCGGCATCCAGGGCAGCACGCGTTTCTACGGCAAAGCCATTCGCCAGGTGTTCCGCTTGCGGTACGTGGTCCTGGTGCTGTTTTTTTGCGGTCTCGCTGCAACAGCCTATCTCTACAACAGCGTCCCCAGCGCTTTTTTGCCGACGGAAGATCAGAACTACCTGCTGTGCATCGTGCAAACGCCGCCGGGCGCTTCGCTTACCTATACCAGCAAGGTGGCTGACGCCGCGGTCAAAATCATCCGCGCGGACGATGATGTTTTTGGAACATTTGCCATCATGGGCTTCAGCCTGAGCGGCGGCAGCGCCTCCAACTATGGACTCATCTTCGTCCCGTTAAGGTCTGTGGACCTGCGTACGAAAAAAGGCAAAGGCCACTCCGCGGCTGAGGTTTACGCCACCCTGGCCCCTAAGCTGTTCGGCGTGCCCGGTGGCATTGTCGCTATCTTTGAACCGCCGGCTATTCAGGGCCTGGGCAATTTTGGCGGATTCGCTTTTGAATTGCAGGACCTGGGCCGCAATACGCTCGCCGACCTTGATCGGGTGGCGCATCAGATCATTGGCGCGAGCCGGGGAGACAAGAAGCTCACCAACCTGTACACCAGCTACACGGCGAATGATCCGCAACTGCTGGTCTCGATCGATCGCATCAAGGCAAAGGCCCTGGGCGTTTCACTCAGCCAGATTAGTTCGACCTTGAGCGTCTTTATGGGGTCGGCGTATATCAACGACTTCAATTACAACAATCGGTCGTACCGTGTTTACGTGCAGGCCAGACAAAGTGCCCGGATGGCGCCGGGAGATCTGCGCAAGTTCTACGTGCGTTCCGACTCGGGGCAGATGGTCTCGCTCGACAACCTGGTGACGATCGTGCAGTCCTCGGGACCGCAGGTGATCAGCCATTACAACCTCTTCCGGTCGGCAGAGATCGATGGTTCGGCCGCACCCGGCTATAGCACGGGCGAGGGCCTGACGGCGATGGAAGATCTGTCGAAGCGCACCATGATTCAGGGCATGACCTACTCCTGGACCGGGCTATCGCTGGAAGAGATCGAAGCGGGCGGCAAGGCGGTGCTGATCTTTGGCCTTGGCCTGCTGGTGGTCTACCTCACGCTCTCCGCGCAGTACGAGAGCTTTGCCCTGCCCTTCATCATCCTGCTGGCGGTGCCGATGGCCGTGCTTGGTGCGTTGGGGTTTGTGTTCTTGCGCGGGATGGCCAATGACGTGTATTGCCAGATCGGTTTGGTGATGCTCATCGGACTTTCGGCGAAGAACTCGATTCTCATCGTCGAGTTTGCCGAGCAGATTCGCGGGCGGGGAAAGTCGATCTTCGAAGCAGCGATTGAAGCAGCCGAGCTTCGTCTGCGGCCTATTTTGATGACCTCGTTTGCTTTCATCCTGGGGGTGATGCCGCTTTATTTTGCCACCGGCGCCGGCGCGCTGGGGCGGCGTTCGGTAGGCACCACGGTGGTTGGCGGCATGTTGGTGTCGACCATCCTGAACCTGGTCTTCATCCCGGTGTTGTACGTGATTGTGAAATCTGTCCTGGAGTTCTTCGGCCGCAAGATAAAGGCGGCACCTGCCCAACTGTAGATGGTCACCCCTCGGGACTGGATTGGGTAAAACTCGATAAAATTCGATCGATTTGGGGTGTTTTGCGATCCTACCGTCGCAAAACACCGCGTGGCCAGGCGACCTACGTGACGGATCCAGCAGGGGCTAAGGCCCATCATTTTTTCGATTTTGCGGCTGACGCTCGCTGCGGCGAGGCAGCCGTGCCCTGATACAAAGCCCAGCGCTAAAGCGCAGGATAGAGAGGTCGGATTTCTTCCGGCAACGCTAAAGCGTTGCCTCCCCCTGCTAAAGCAGGGGGCTTCCACCCAAAAACACCGCCAGCAACTTCTTCAGAAAAGCTAATTTGGACAAGTGTGATTTTCAGCCGTCCCTTCGGGACTGGATTGGCGCCGTTTTTGTAAAATTCGATAAAATTCGATCGTTTTGGCTGTTTTAGCGCGTTGGCAATCCTGTTCGCTGCGGCGCCCGGTGAAGGGGTTCCTTCGTCTGGAGAAAGGGACTCTGGTGTCTGGAACAGCAAAGAACCCCGGGGCCTGAGACGGCGATGGCGTGGTTTCCGAGGAGCTGACGCGGTTGGCGAAGGCGGAGTCGCTGGGGTCAAAGATAGAGCTTGGGGAAGATAGAGTTGGGGATTGGTTTGGAGGGCGGCGGCGCGTCCGTGGCCGAACCTTGAGCGGGTTCCGGAGTGGGTTCGGGCCCGGTTAGGCCAGGCTCATCTTCTTCCTGGGCAGGTGAAGGGGTTGGCTCGGGGTCGATGTTTTCCCCCTCCTGCCGGCGACGCCAGGCGGCTTGATAGAAGTTCGGTTCGGGAGGCGGAGGGGCGGATTTTTTCTGGGAGGCGCCGGCGCGACGGTCTGGGATGAGGCCCTGGATGGCCACGATCATGGAGAGGGCCTTCATCTGGGCGGTCATGCTGCCGCGGGTGATTTCGTGGCTGAGGGCGGCGATTTCCCAGAGGCGGGTCAGGACTCGTTCGCGGGCAAGGTTCAGCTGACGCAGTTCTTCGGCTTGCTGAGCGAGGAGCTGCTGCTGCAGGGCGGCGCGGTGCTCAAGCATGTAGGCGCTGACACGGGGTTTGGATTTGGTGTAGGCGGCGGTGTCAGGGCTGAGGCCGGCGGCCTGGGCGGCATCCCGGTCGGTCATGGTTCCAGAAAGGACCAGGCGGGCGAAGACCATTTCCCGATCGGTGATGAGGTCGTTGACTTTATTTTTTGGCATAGACGTCTCCTTGAAGTTTTGATAGCGAAGATACGGGTTCGGCTTGGTGTGGTTTTCTCGATAAGATCCATCGCTTCGGTTTCTGCCGATTGCGAGAGTGCTTACTCGCACAGGCACGTAAAAAATCCCGCCGGGGCGGGAGGATTGCGTTGCCTGATTTGTGACAGGGATCGGGTGTGACACCGGATAGCGATTACACCATCCTTCGCTCGCGTGTAGGCCGAAACTACCGGCAACTGCAAGCATGGGAGCGGCTACGCGAGAATCAGCTCCCTGCCTAAATCGTCTACTCATATAGATGCCGTTGCGGGAAAAGAGTTAAGTGCTGGAACGGATTTTCCAGATCCAGTAGTTTGTTTTTGCAGGTTACTTTTGGGGGATTCAGGAGGAAGCGGGTGTCCCACGGGCTAAACAGGCTGCTGAAGAAATTGACAACCGCGAGAAAATCGTCCCTCAGGAGCTAAAGCCCATCATTTCTTTTGTAATTTGCGGCTGAAGCCGTGCCCTGCCTGAGAAATTTGTCTTTCCAGCGCGGTTCGAAGCCTTCGATTCCGTCGAGCTTTTCCTAAGCCGGATGCCGTGCCCTGCCTGAGACGTTTGTCTTTCCATCGGTGGCTCTGGGCTTGGAATTGGACGCCCCCGCCACCAGGGCTAATGCTCGCTGCGGCGAGGTAGCCCTGAATTTATACAATGGAACGCTCTCGCGGGTTTGAAAACCCGCTCTCCCGGACTGAAGTCCGGGGCTACCCGGCTAACGCTCGCTGCGGCGAGGCGCTCGCTGCGGCGAGGCAGCTGTGCCGTGCCTGAGAAATTTGTCTTTCCAGCGCGGTTCGAAGCCTTTGATTCCTTCGAGCTTTTCGTCAGGGGGCCTGGGAGGCCAGGTAGCCGGTGATGGCTACGATGTCTTCGATCGTCAGCTTCGCCACTACGCCCTTCATCAATGGGGCCAACGCACCGTTGCGGTTACCATTTTGGAAGTCGATGAGCTGGCGCGTCATCTGGCTGGGCGATCGACCCGCGATGGAAGGAATCGTTCCCGATCCACGCAGGTCCGGACCGTGACACAAGGTACACTTCGTCGTGGTTCCGTCACCACCGGTGGTGACCAGAGCCTTCCCTTTTTCCAGGCTCCCCTTGGGCACGTAGGCAATAAAGCCGGAGGTTGGATCGCGCAATTCGGTCCGCTCCAGATTCGCCGATACTTCAATGACCCGGTTGCCGATCGGCTCGGAGCCACCGCCGTCGATCACAACCATCATCCCGCCCGAGGGGTCGGTTCTTGGCGTCTGTTCCACTTCGACCACGTGTATCCAGGGTTTCGCGGGGATCGAAGAGAAATAGGCCGCAGCCTGCTTCACATCTTCATCACTGGTCGACTTGGCCAGCTTTTCCATGTTGGTGACGGAGAGCATTTCAGGATCCGAGCCCTTGCGTGCGCCGCTCTTGAAATCTGCCATCTGTTGGACAATGTAGGCCGCAGGCAAACCAGCAAGGCTCGCATTCTCGGGGCGCCCCTGCCCATTCGGCAGATGACAGTGGCCGCAGGAGTAGACGTCCGGTTTGCGGCCGTGGATCACTACGTCGGGCATCGCCGGATGTGCGTCGGGGTACCAATCCGGAACAACGAAAATATCGTTGATCTCAGCCTTGGTATAGCTCGCTTTGCTGCCCGGCAGATGCTGCAGCTTCGCTCCAGCTGCCGGTGAGGCTGCAGAACCCTGCGAAAAGTGATCAGGATAAGCCCAAAGCGGCAGTTGCGCCGGCGCCTGCGCCAGGGCTGCCGTGGTAACGAGACTAAGGGCGATGAAAGCGAGCGGTCGGTGTCTCAAGTGATTTCTCAGGCCTCCGGGCAGGAAGCCTGAGAATAGCAATGATTGTGGGTGACGACAACTGGGCAGGTTCGGTGGATTGCGGCTCTTAAATACGGGGTCGGTCTACACCCATTGCGAAAATGGTCTTAATAGCTGGTTGCGCGCTGAACCAGTTTCAGCTCCAACCGCAGCTGTTGATTTTTCACCAGAAGATCGGCTACCAGTTTCTGCAGCCGGGCGTTTTCATGTTGCAGCTCAACCGCTGTCAGCTTCTCAGCGGCGGCGGTCAGGGTACCGGCATAGGTGTTGGATTCCATTTCATCCCTCTCAAGTGGTTGCAGGCCTCGACTGCTCCTCAGTTCGCCATCCGCGATCGCCACAGCGGCCTCGTAAACCGCTGCGGAATTTCTCCCGCTCTTCGGGCGACATCTTTTCCCATCGCTCCCCTATACGGTGCCGCCAACGCTCTCCGCCGCGGCCGCGGAAGCCGCCGAAGAGAATCTTGCTTAGCACCAGGATCCCGACGGCCTGCCAGAAGTTGATGGCATGCCAGCCGACAATCGCGGGGATAAGCCAGTTCCAGAGGTGCTCGACGATGACCCCCAATAATGCAACCGCGGCGATTGCAATCAAGATAATTCCAGGTATTCGATAAAACCATTTTCTTCGCATACGTTGCCTCATTTCTTCATAAACTCCCGGTGAATCGATTGCAGCCTGCGGCGCAGATGCACGACAGCATAGTGCTTGCGCGATAACAACGTGTTCACACTGACGCCGGTCTCAGCGGATATCTCCTTGAAGCTGTATCCTTCCCATTCATGGGCGATGAAGACTGACCGCTGCTCCTCCGGCATTTCCTCCAACGCTTCGTCAATCTCGTCGAGCAGCACTCTGCGCGCATAGGCAGCCTCGGGTCCGCTATCCGGCGATGGCAGCAGATCTTCGAGGGTCACCGGCACACCGTCCTCTTCACTCGATCTCGGGGCGGCGAGCGACTCTAATTTCCGGCCGCGAAAGCGGTCGATGATCCGATTCTTGGCAACCCGAAACAGCCAGCCAGTCACTTGCTCGATCGGCTTGAGCAGCCGGTAGGCCTCCACCAGTTCGCAGAAAACCTCCTGCAGAATGTCTTCCGCAGCCTCCCGGTCGAGGACATGCTTGCGGATGTAGTTGCGCAGGCGCGGTTCGTCTCGCTCCATCGCCTGCGCGATCCACTGGTTCTGCTCCGCGGTTGCCTGATCCAAAATCGACATCGTGGTTTTTCTAGAGTGAAGACGCGGTGGAAGCGGAAATATTGTGCACAAACGCAAAACGGGCTTCGCCTTATGGCGAAGCCCGTTTCCGATGCGGAGTGAGTACGATTAGACGTTAAAGGAGGAGCCGCACCCGCAAGTGCTTTTCACGGCCGGGTTATCGAACTTAAACCCCGCCGCCTCTAAAGTCTCGACGTAATCGACGAGGCAGCCATTCAGGTACATCAGGGAGGTGGCATCGACGAACACCTTGAGGTCGTCAAACTTGAAGACCTTGTCCATCATGCCGGCCTGGTTCTCAAAGGACATCGAGTATTGAAACCCGGAGCAGCCCCCGCCCACCACGCCAATGCGAAGGCCAGCCGGCAACGGATCCTGCGTTGCCATGATCTCGTGCACCTTGGCCACCGCCTGCGGCGATAGCGTCAGAGGCATCGAAACGGGAGGATTGAGGCTGGTTACTGGTTCGGCGACGCTTGACATCTGTTGATCTCCTTGTGCTGCCTGCACTTCCTAGTTTAAACCGGGACCGCCGGCCAGGACAAGCCGAAAGCTGCTTGTGAGTAGATGCGGTTGCCCCGGGTGGGGACTCATTTCCGGGCTCGAAGGGGCAGATTGGGTGGGGCTAAGAATAGCTCAGGGGCTAAAAGCCCATCATTTTTTCGTAATTTACGGCACGGCTAACGCTCGCTGCGGCGAGGCCGCTCGCTGCGGCGAGGCTGCTCGCTACGGCGAGGCAGTCGTGCCCGATACAAAACCGGGTTTTTCCGTAGCGGGTAGAGCTCTTGCCCTCGAGACGGATAAATGGTCAGCTGTGTGGCGGACACCATTAGCGGACCGTTACCCTGTTAGTGGACCGTTACCCGGTTGCCGATGGCTTCAAACTGGCGCTGCGACAGGATCCTGGACTTTACCAGGTCATGCGGCGCTTTATAGGGCCGATGATCGATGATTTCCTTCGCTTTGCCCGGAGAAATTCCGGGAAGCGAAGCCAGATCGGTCTCCGACGCCTGGTTCAGGTCGAGACGGTGGGTGCCGGCGGGCGTGTCCTTGCTGTCAAGGCCCTGTTTTACGCCGGCAGCAACGTCATTTACGGCTTTTTCGGCATTGGCTGCGGCCACCTTGGCCTGCGCAAGTGCCTCAGCCGATTGCTGTTTGGCTTTCTCAGTCGCCTGGGCCGCCCGTTCCTTCAACTGTTGGTCTGAGGCGGGAGGATTGCAGGCAGCCAGCAGCCCAAGCCCCAGAACTGTGGAAAACGCCAAACAGCGCAGTGGCGCGAGAGAGAACCATTGCTTTCTGTCTTTCATTTTTGTTGCTGCTCCTCGAATGCCCACAATGCTGAGAGGGTCGCAGCAGGAAACGAGTTGCCGCGAAGTAGCCCTTCAGAGAAGAAATTTCTGGGCAACCGCACATCGGAAGGACTATATTTCTCAGCCGTAGACCCCTCCTACCCTCCGAGCCCGCCTAAATTCGGGGGCCCGGCCGGTATCTGGGACTGCTGGAAGATCCCCCAGGAGGCCGATTATGCATTTCATTCCCGCTCTCTGGATAGTCTGGGCAGTATTCGCCGCGGTGCTGTTGATGCTGCTGCTGTATCGGGGAACCATCACCCGCTACGAGGACGACCAGTTGTTTCTGGACGACATTTCCGACCGGCAACACAAGGAAAACGATGCGATCATCGCCAAATTGGCGAAGATCCAGCCTTTCCTTAGGGTCTTCACCGGCGTAACCAGCATTTTGACGGCGACGATCATCGGGCTCTACGCCTGGGACGCCATCAAGACGTTCTACATGTAGAAGGCTGTGCCGCGTTAAAACGATGAAGGCGCTTTGTCGAATAAGGCGCCAAGGGGATGTATGGCTTGCGGGAGCACAATCGCATTTCGCAATTCCCCCAAATCCCCAATCCCAGGCTCGCCGGGCTATTCTACTTTTTCAACCGTGCCCTTGGCGATCACTTCGATTTCTACCTGCTTGCTGACCCGTAATAGGAATTTGCTGGGATTCTTCATACCCCAATCCACATAAGGAACGATGAAATGGGTGGCGGCGGTGACCACGCCCGCGGCGACCTGCACCTTAAGAGGTATCTCCAGGGGGTGGTCGGCCCCGTGGATATTAAATGTGCCTTCCCCCACCAGCTCCTGAGTCCCTTCGCCGGCGTCAAACGTGCCCTTGACGTGTGTCGGATGGAAGAAGATGGCGGGATAGCGATTGCTCTCCAATACTTCCTCCTGCATCCGTTTGTCGCGGGCGGCATTCCCGCTCTCGCCGGTGGTTGCATCCACCAGGATCTCGCCCTCGGCCATGCTGGTCGCCGAGTTGAAAATCAACTCGCCACTCTTGAGTTTGAAGGTGCCATGGGTGGTATGCAGGTCGCCGCTCAGCTTCCAGCGGATCTCGGTTTGTGCCGGATCGAGCAATACCTTGAGAGTTCGGCCCGATGCGGGATTCTGACCGGGATTCTGACCGGCACCCTGGGCATGGGCGGTGTTGAGGCAGACGAGAAGCAACGCTGCGAGCAGCAGGCGCAGGGCGTTGTTACGCTCGAAAGTCAGACAGATTTTTCTCAACGTATCCTCGTCGACGCGGGCTTTCGAACAACTACGCCGCCGGCTGGCGGCAGCAAAAGATGCAAGCCCAGCGCAGGCAGGCCGCACAAAGTAAACTCCGCCGCGGTGCGCTGGCCAAGATGGACCGCGAGCAGCTGGGCAAACAACTGTGGCTGGGCTGACAGTACACCCAGCACCCGCTCGCGGAGCCATGGCCATGCATCCATGCGGAGCATCATCCTTGACATGAGATGCGGCATGCGCAGGATGGCTGGATGGCCGGCCTCATAGAGGCTCAAATTATCAACGGCGGCGGCTTGCGCCAGCAGCAAGGCCTGGCGGAAGGACAGCGCGATTCCCTCGCCGGTGACGGCGTCGGCGGAGCCGGAAGCATCGCCCACAAGGGCCACATTGCCGGAGGTTACGCGGCGTAGTTTGCGCGTCGTGGTGAGGGCTCCGCGGACTCTGCTCACGACCTCCGCCCCGTGCAAGCGGGCCGCGAGCCACGGCAGGGCGGCTATCACTGCTTCCATGCGAATTGCCGGCGACCGGGCGACGGTGGCAACGCAGATCTCTTGCCGGCCAACGGGGGTAATGTAGGCCTGGCCCAGTTCCCCCCAATGCACTTCCACCATGCGGCTCCATGGCTTGATGCGGTAGTGGCAGCGCGCGCCGAAGCGGCGGCTGAACATCTTTCCCTCGCCCATGCCGATCGATTGGCGTATGCGGGAAGATTGGCCATCGGCGCCGACGGCGTAGCGATACGCACAGCGTTCGCCATCCAGACGCAGGGGCAGCTTTCCGCCCGCACCGGCGCGACGACCCCAGGCCAGGCGCACGCCCAGGTCCTGGCAGCGATTCACCAACAGCGAATGGAGTTGCAAGCGGCGGACACCGATGCCGTTTCCGCGCTCAAAATGCGCGGCCGCCTGGTGGCGCTGGGAAAGAAACGCAATGCCTTCGAAGCTTGCGTCCTCCTGTCCGTCGATCACGATGCCGAGAGCGGCCAGATCCTTCTGGGCATCGGGCATGAGACCCTCACCGCAGGCTTTGTCGATCGGTGGACGGAGCGCATCCGCGACCAGAACGTCCAGGCCTTTTTGCCGCAGGGCGATGGCTGCCGCCAGGCCCGCGGGGCCGCCGCCAACGATGAGTGCGTCACAGCGGATCAATCGGGCCCTCCTCCGCTACCACTCGAGCAACAACATCTCCGAGCAAAATCCGGGGCCCATCGCGGCGAGAATGCTGCGCGCTCCCGGCCTGGGCCGGCGATGCGTCATCACTTCATCGAGCACTACGAGTACGGAAGCAGACGATAAGTTGCCCACCCGTTGCAGCGCGTCCCAGGAAAGCTGCAGTTCCCCGTTATGCAGCCCGAGCGTATCGGCGACTGCTTCGAGCACCTTGGGACCGCCGGGATGCATGATCCAGGAGTCGACCTGATCGCGGGTCATGGCGTGCTGGGCGAGAAAGGCGTCCACATCGCGTCCCAGATTCTCCCTAACGACCAACGGAACATTGGGCGAGAGCATCACCTGGAATCCCTTTTCAGAGATCTTCCAACCCATCACGTTCTCGGTATCGGGGTAGAAGGAAGACGCGCTTCCAAGGATTTTTGGCCCATTGAGTTGCACCTGGTCGCCAGCCACCAGCACCGCGGCAGCACCATCTCCGAACAGGCCGGTGCCGATCAGGTTGGCCACCGTGAAGTCGTCTCGCTGCCAGGTGAGGGAGCATAACTCGACAGAAAGCAGCACCGCAATTTGATCGGGATATGCGCGCACGTAGTCGGCGGCGCGTGCGAGGCCCGCGGCGCCAGCTACGCAACCCAGCCCAAAGATAGGGTTGCGCTTGATTTGCGGATTGAGCCGCATGCGATTCACCAGCAGGGCGTCGATCGACGGGCTGGACACGCCCGTAACGGAGACGAAGAACAATGCGCCGATCTGTTTTCGATCGACGCCCGCCTTGTTGAGGACGCAGTCGATCGCCTGCTCACCCAAGCGCACCGCGGTCTGGATCCAGACGTCGTTGGCCTTGCCCCAGGTATCGAGTGGAGGATATTCCTGCAGCGGGAGAGAAAAATATCGTCCCGCAACGCCTGTTCTGGAATGGAGCCTTTCGAGGACCGCGGAATTTTCCAGGCCCTTCTCCCATTGCGTTTTGAGTACGTCGACTACTTCCTGCTGCAGGCAGTAGTGCGACGGAAAGGCAGTGGCCGTAGTGATAATTTGCATGCGCTTGAGAAGTATACGTGGCTGACGGGGCTTCGTTTCGTCCACTTGAGAAGTGGTTTGATGGGGGAAAACGAACCGTATTCATCTCGTTGCTCCGCGGGGGCGAAGAGAGTGTTCGAGAACGATTTCTCAGGCAGGGCACGGCTTTAGAGCACTTTCACTTCTACTCTGCACAGGAGGGTGCGGCGAAGTGCGGCTTTTCTTGAGGCTGAAGCTCGCTGCGGCGAGGCAGCCGTGCCCTGATACAAAACCCAGCGCTAAAGCGCAGGATAGAGAAGTCGGATTTCTTCCGGCAACGCTAAAGCGTTGCCTCCCCCTGCTAAAGCAGGGGGCTTCCACCCAAAAACACCGCCAGCAAACTTCTTCAGAAGAGCTACTTTGGACAGGTCTGATTTTCAGCCGCCCATCCGGGGCTGCTCCTGCTTCCCTATGCCGGCCCGCGAGCAATGAAACGGAAGATTTTGCTCATTATCAATCAGGGCACGGCACACCACTAGTCGAGCTCGGAGCTATCGGCGATCGAGGAGGCTAGGGTACCGATTGCCTCGAGGGAAGTCTTGCCGGCTTCGGCTCCCTGCGCCAACACTGCATCAAACGCATGGCCCACCAGCAAAAGAGTGGGAGCGGATGAAGTGCGCAGATGGGCCACGCCGCTCAAGGGCGCAGCAGCATATGCGGCATGAGGACGCGACACATCGGTAACCGCGACACAGGGCATGGCGGCGGAAACTCCACTCTTCAGCAAAGAACCCGCCACCTGGGCGAGATCCTGCCCGGGCATGTAGATCGCGAGCGTGGCATCTTCGGGCAAGCTTCCGGTCCAGAGCTCGGGCTGGGGCACGGACCGGGCGGCGTGATGTCCACTCAAAACGATCAATTTTGAAGAGACCCTGCGATCGGTGAGCGAGGCCTCCAGAAACGCGGCGGCCGAGGAGGCCGCAGTGATCCCGGGCACGACCTCGAAAGGCACACCGGCCTCGCGTAGAGCGTCGATTTCTTCGGCGGCGCGTCCGAAGATCATCGGGTCCCCGGATTTTAGCCGTATGACGACCAGCCTTCTGCGCGCCGACGCGATCATCAATTCATGAATGGCTGCCTGGGTAATCTTCTTGCGGCCGCAACGCTTACCCACGCTGATCACCAGGGCCTGCCCGCCCACCAGACGCAAGATGGATTCAGGAACGAGATCATCGTGCAGCACGACGCCGGCCTCAGACAGCAGGCGCACAGCCTTGATGGTGAGCAGCTCCGGATCGCCTGGCCCAGCGCCGACAAGATAGACCTTGCCCTCCTCCGCCTTGCTCACGGTTTCACCTCACGTTTGCATTCGGCGGCAGTCTCAGCGGCGAAGCTGCGCGCCGGACAGCTGGGCGAGCTACACACTTCGCGCTGCGCAAGTTGGTGCAACAGGGCTTTGCGTTCTGTGCCCGCCGGCATTGCCTCAAAAACTTCACGTCGCAGCTTACCCAGATTTTCCAGCCACGGCGCGAGATCCGGCGGCAATTGCGCGTCGATCTCGCGCCGCAGCCGCTGCGCCACGGCGGGACTTTCTCCGGCCGTCGAAATCGCTATCTGCAGCGCACCCCGCCGCACCAGCGAACCGAAGAAGAAGTCGCACAAAGGGGGATCGTCCGCGGTGTTGCACAGGATAGAGCGGCGCGAGGCTTCTTCAAAAACGGTCCGATTGACTTCGCGATCATCGGTGGCCGCGATGATAAGGTCACAGCCATCCGCATCCTCAGGTGCAAAACGGCGGCCAAGCCACTCGATCTCTCCGGCGGCATGCAACTGCTGGATGCGCGTCACGGCGCGCGGAGCGATCACCCGGAGGGCCGGGCCACACAGCAAAAGGCTCTCGACCTTCTCGAGACCGATCGGTCCCGCACCCACCACCAGGCAGCGTTTGCCTTCAAGCTTTAGAAACAGCGGAAAGAGGCTCGGGTTGTGCCCGCTGTCACTCAAGGTGTTTGCCGCCAACCGGGGCGAGGTCTCGCTCTACCGGCTCGAGCACCGTGCCGGCAAGCTGCTCCCGCAATTGCTCGTCGCTCGAGCGGGCGAAGAACGCGCGTAGATTTTCACCCGTCTTGCGGGCCCGCAGGTATCCGCCCAGGAGCCTCTCCAGCGCATCGGGCACTTCGGTCGCCAGGCAACGATAGCCTATGGGTCTCGCCGTCGACTGATGCAGGCCCACCGAACCACCCACGCAAAAGTAGTATGCATCTTCGAGTTTGCCCTGGTGCTTAAGCTTCTTGCCTTCCAAGCCGATGTCGGCGATCCAATGCTGCCCGCAGCTATTGGGGCAGCCGGTCACGTGGAGTTTGAGCTGCTGGTCAAAGCCCGGCAAGCGCTCTTCGAGTTCATCGACGATCCAACGGGTGAACCCTTTCGTTTCAGTGATCGCCAGCTTGCAAAACTCGCTTCCTGTGCAGGCAATCGCGCCTCTCCAGAACGAGGAACCTTCGACCGGCAAGCCGAGCCCCTGCAACTCGCGGGCGAGCTCCTGCGCTTTGTTCGAAGGCACATTCACGACAATCAGATTCTGCATGACAGTGGTGCGCAGTTGGCCATTGCCGTAGCGCGTAGCGAGGCCGGCGACCGCGTTGAGCTGCGCCGCGGTCATCCGCCCCCGCAATACGGAGAGGCCTACATAGCACAGGCCGTCCTGTTTCTGCCGGTGAATGCCTACGTGATCGCGGTAAACATCGTCCGGTACTTTTTCTTCAACGGCTGGATCAAGCTGGTAGCCGAGTCTGCGGTTCAAGTCAGCCAGGAAGGTTTCCGCCGTCCAGCCTTCTTTGAGAAACAGATGCTTCATGCGGGCCCGGTCGCGGCTTTCGCGCAAGCCCTGCTGATCGCGAAAGAGCTCGGTAATCTTGCGCACCACGGCGGCAGCCTGATCTTGCCGGACAAAAGCATTCAAGCGCACGGCGAGATGCGGGTCGGCGGAGAGACCGCCTCCGACGCGGACAGAAAACCCTACTTCCCGCCCGCTGCCGGTAACACGGACGGCGGGCGTCAACCCAATGTCATTGATCTCAGGATAGGAGCACCATGCGGAACAGCCGGTGATCGACACCTTGAACTTTCGCGGCAGATTGTAGAGTTCGTTGTTGCCGTTCAGGTCACCGGCGGCAGCGACCGCAAAGGGAGAGGCATCAAGCATTTCATCCGCGTCCAGACCTGCCAGCGGGCATCCGGTCACGTTGCGCACCACATCGCCGCAGGCTCCTCGAGGGGAGAGCCCCGCAGCGTCGAGGCTGTCGATGATGCCGGGCAGCGCTTCAATGCTCAGCCAGTGCAGTTGGATGGCCTGGCGTACGGTGATGTCGACCAGATCGCGGCCGTGTTTCGCGGCAATATCCGCAATGAGCTCGGCCTGCGCCGAGGTGACCATACCGTTGGGGAGGCCGATGCGCATCATGAAGAACTCAGTGGCTTTGCCTTCTCCGCCCTTGCCGCCCAGTACGCCGGCTCCGTCTCCCTGGGTGTAGACGCCCCACCACTTGAAATAGGCGGACGCCCATTCCGGCAGTACCGATGCCCTTCCGGCGGCAGCGAAGGCGCGCACCTCATCCAGGGCTTGCCAGGGGTTTTTCTCCCGTTTGAGCCGCTCCATGCGTTGCGCTTTTGTTTCTTTCACTTCAGCCATCGATACTCTCTCCCGGCAGGTGCCGACCAGACTCTAAAAAACCTATGCTTCAAAATGAAAAAACCCGCGCGTCGCTGGTTGCCGACACCCGGGTTTCTAAAGAAAATGATTCGTGGAATCTCTAGGAATGACCCGTACGGCGTGATAGGATCACGCAACAACAAGCGGTACGGTGACAGTACTGAGACATAACTTAACCCTAATCCTGTAGCGGCCTCAAGTCAACACGGGGGAGGCTCCGGAGGAATACCTCAGGGGCTAAAGCCCAACGTATTCTCAATCCAGCGGCACGACTAACGCTCGCTGCGGCGAGGACGCTCGCTGCGGCGAGGACGCTCGCTGCGGCGAGGACGCTCGCTGCGGCGAGGACGCTCGCTGCGGCGAGGACGCTCGCGTGCCCTGATACAAAACCGGAGTTTTCCGCAGCATGTAAAGCCCTGGTGTTTATTGCCGAACGTTAAGGTTTTTCCGCAGACTGTTCAGCCCCTGAGGGCAGCGTTTTCGGTCGAGAAACCTGCCCTCGGGGCCTAAAGGCCGCTTGTTTGTCTGGTTATATGTACGGCCTGAAGGCCGTACCCTTCACAACAATGACTTTTTTCCGCAGACTGTAAAGCCCAACGTATTCTCAATCATGAACGGCACGACTAACGCTCGCTGCGGCGAGGACGCTCGCTGCCCTGATACAAAGCCCAGCGCTAAAGCGCAGGATAGAGAGGTCAGATTGCTTCCGGCAACGCTGAAGCGTTGCCTCCCCCTGCTAAAGCAGGGGGCTTCCACCCAAAAACACCGCCAGCAAACTTCTTCAGAAAAGCTAATTTGGACAGGTCTGGGGTAATTTAGTCGATGGCGGTGCTTACCTGGTGCCGGACGTCGGCGCCCCGGATCCAGAAGATTACGTCCCTGGAGATGTTGGTGGCGTGGTCGGCAATGCGCTCCAGGTTACGAGCGATGATGATCGCGTTCAACGCCTGCAGGCTGTTCTCGGGCTGCCCTTCCATGACCTTCATGAGCTCGTCGCGGGCAACGCGGTTCATGCGATCGATTTCGTCATCCATCACGATGACCAGGTCAGCCAATTGGGCGTCTGCCTCGAGCAGCGCCTGCACCGCCGAGCGAACCATGCGCGAGGCATGTTCGCCCATGGAGGCAATATCCACGGGTAGCTCGACCGCAGGATAGACAAGCAGTTCCTGGGTGCGGATCGCGATGCTCATCGACTGGTCGCCTACGCGCTCCAGATCGCCGTTGATTTTGATCACGGCCAGGATAAAGCGCAGATCGATGGCCATCGGTTGCTCCTGGGCGAGCAACTCGTAGGCCATCTCATCTACTTCGCGCTGGGCGGCGTTGATCGCGGTCTCGTTCTCGCGCACATACTGGCACAGCCCGGCATCTCTGTGCAGATAGGCGTCGACAGAGGAAGTCACCGCTTGCTGGGAGAGCGCAGCCATGGCCAATAACTTGTCTTTAAGAGCAGCCAGTTGCTGCTGAAAATGGATGCGCGGCACGGAAGACCTCTCGAGAGCAGTTTCGGAATTACTGTGGTCTGATAAGAGCAGCGAGGTGTGGTTTTCCTTGAGAGAAAACCACGTAAACGCCTGTGGCTTCGATCTACACCAATTCCGAAACTGCTTTAATCAAAATTGTGCACCATTCCCTGTGACAATTTGAAGAAAATGCGGAGATTGCGCCGACGAAATCGGGTTTCGGCGATCTTTGGATTCTTGATCTGTCGCGGAAACGGGACCGTCCAATTCCGTCAATTTCCTGCTTTTCCCAGCAAGAAACGCGCCGAAAACAGGACGCATCCGGATCCGCGGCAAAGAAAGGTTCTAAACCCGGCAGAGCTTTCGCTCGGCTTCGTGCGTGGCCTCATAGATCTGGTCGAAGGACTCTACCGCGTAGAGAACCGGTTGCATTTCCGAAGTAGAGAACTCCTGGTTCAGCACTTCGTCCACATCGAAGTCGCGAATCTCCGGCCCCCCCTTGATCACGTAGTCGGATTCCCCTTGCGAAGAAATCAGGCCACTTCCGTAAAGACGGTAGGTCCCCTTCTGCCGTATCACGCCAAACTCGACGGTAAACCAGAACAAGCGCCCCATTTTCTCCAGTGCTTGCTTGTCGGTCAGGGCCGCACACACAGCGCCGTAACGCTGCAGAAAGTCGGCAAACACGGGATGCGCGTGCATCGGAACGTGCCCGAAGACGTCGTGGAAAATGTCCGGTTCGGGAATGTATTCCAGCGAATCGCGGCTTCGCAGCCAGGTCGTGGTGGGGAACTGCCGGGCGGCGAGCATGGCAAAGAAAGCGTCCGGGGGCAGAAAGCCGCTGACGGGGGTCGCTCTCCAGCCGCTCCGGGGCCTAAGCCGTTGATTCACATCGGCCAGGTAAGGAATCAGGTCGGTGCGGAGGCCGATCTGCTGAAAACCGTCCAGGTATTCCTCACAAGCGTGTGCTTCAATCTGGGGCATACGGCGACCGACCAGTTCCGCCCAGGTGGCGTGCTGCTCCGGCGTATAGGCGGACCACTCCTGCTGGATGAGGTAAGGTTCTGCTGCCCCCAGCGTTGCTGAACCGATGGCCATGATCCTCCTTCGTAAACCGGCCCGAAACCGGAACCTCACTCCTATATGAGACGTGCTGCGCGACAATTCCTCTCCATCGAGCATCCAACAAATCGAGCATCCAACTAAAGGTGTAGCCGCGTACATCCCGGGAGATGACTCAGAGGCGTACACCCACATTTATGTTACCTTCCGGGGCCTATCCAAGTACCTCTCTGAAGGTATATCTTTCTTCCGGCCCTGGAGATCAGGGCGACCCAAGGAGTAACACTGCATTTATGATCACGCTTACGCACCCAGAGCAACAAACCGCAGTAGACGTTCTGCAACTGAATGGGACCGATTACGTTGAGTTTTACGTTGGCAATGCCCGCCAGGCGGCGTATTTCTATCGAGTGGCGCTGGGCTTTAGCCTGGTGGCTTATGCGGGCCCAGAAACCGGCCGGCGCGACCGCGCTTCGTACGTCCTGCAGCAGGGCAAGATTCGCTTTGTCCTGACCACACCCTTAAGACCAGACAATGAAGTGGCGGAGCACATCCGGCTGCATGGCGACGGCGTTCGCGACGTAGCGTTGTGGGTGGACGACGCCAGACTCGCTTGGAAAGAGACCATCCGGCGCGGCGCTCGTAGCGTTGAGGAGCCACACGAAATCCAGGACCAACACGGAAGCGCGCGCCTGGCGTCCATCGCCATCTATGGCGACACTATCCACACCTTTGTCGAACGCAAGAGTTACCATGGACCGTTTTTGCCGGGATACGTTGCCAGGACGGAAGACCACCTGGCCCGCCCCACAGGTCTGCTGTATATCGATCACGTAGTCGGCAATGTGGGCTGGAACGAGATGAATCGCTGGGTCGATTTTTACGGCACGGTGATGGGTTTTTCACTCTATCAACACTTCGACGATAAAGATATTTCTACCGAGTACTCCGCATTGATGTCCAAAGTAATGGCTAACGGTAACGGGCGGGTCAAGTTTCCTTTGAATGAGCCCGCGGAGGGGCGGAGGAAGTCGCAAATAGAGGAGTTTCTGGAGTTCCACCACGGACCTGGGGTGCAGCATATCGCGCTCGCCACCAATGACATTTTGCACACTGTGTCTCGCCTGCAGGAACAGGGGGTTGAATTCCTGCGCGTGCCCCACTCCTACTACACGCAGCTCCAGGCGCGCGCAGGCCGCATTGATGAACCGCTGGACGAACTGGAGAAACTTGGCATCCTCGTCGACCGCGACGACGAAGGCTACATGCTGCAGATCTTTACTCGCCCGGTCGAAGACCGGCCGACGCTCTTCTTCGAGATCATTCAGCGCAAAGGGAGCCGCAGCTTCGGCAAGGGCAACTTCAAAGCACTTTTCGAAGCGATCGAGCGCGAGCAGGAGGAACGTGGCAATCTGTAGGCATGAGCGAGCAATTTAGCAAGGGTACCCCAGACGAGGAGACAGGATCGCAAAGGATGCTGGCTTTCGATCCTGCCAATCATTCCCCTGGCGATATCTACAAATTGATGATTGGAGCGATCGTGCCCCGGCCGATCGCCCTGGTTTCCACCGTGGACGAGGCGAACGTCCGGAACCTGGCGCCCTTCAGCTACTTCACCGCTTGTAGCGCAAACCCGCCAGTGGTTGTGTTTTGTCCCATCCTGCGGCCGGGGCCGCTGCCGGCGAAAGATACGCTGCGCAACATCGTGGCTACGCGCGAATTTGTCGTCAACATTGTTTCCGAAGAGTTTGCCGCACGCATGAATGCCACCGCGGCGCAGGTGCCGCCGGAGGTCGATGAGTTCGAGCTTTCCGGGCTGACCCCGATCGCCAGCGAATTAATCAAGCCGGCCCGTGTCGCCGAAAGCCACGTGCATATGGAGTGCCGGCTGCATCAAGTGGTAGAGGTGAGCAACCGGCCCGGCGGCGGCAGCCTGGTGCTGGGCGAAGTACTTCGCTTTCATGTCCGCGAGGATTTCATCGAGAGCTTCCGCATCGACCCGGACAAGCTCCACGCTGTCGGCCGCATGGCGGGCTCCACGTACACCCGTACCACCGACCGTTTCGATCTCGAACGTCCGTAACAGGACACGGCTTGACGCACTACACTAGGATCTAGGTTGAGGTAGGTATGCGCGTTCCGCTGACCATTGGACTGACGTGGCTGCTGTTGACGCCGGGCGCCGGCGCCAAGCAGACGAACAAGCCCGATTTGAAATTGATGGCTTCAATGGACGTGGCGGCGCCGGAGGCGCAGCCGATCCTGGTGATCGAAATCATCAACCAGTCTGGACATTCGTTGCGCATACCCGACCCGCCTCTGCTTTGCAAGAACGCGCCCGGTGCGCTTTCGCTTGACGTAAAGTTCACCCCGGAGAATTCCAACCAGCCGCAGGGGCCCGTCGATTGCGGTCTGGAAGTAGACGGCAGCGGGCTGCCGGACATTCGCGAGCGCTCGAAGAACTGGCTGGTGCTGAAGGCCGGTCAAACTTATGAAGCGCGGCGTCCGCTGGCGATGGGGGTCGATACCAACGCACACGGTACCTACGAATTCCACGTGGTTTACGACGGACCCAGCGCTACTCCTGCGGACGACGAGAAGTTAAAGGCGGCCGGCATCGCCGTTCCCAACGGCCGGTTCGCATCCGACAAGCTGATCTACAGGATCAACGCACCGAAACAGTAGTGCGCATTTTTTTGGAAATCCGCTGTCCAGGTCTTTAACCGACCGTGTTGATCAACGTTCCAATGCCGGTGATGGTGATGTGAATTTCATCCTGCTGTTGCAGGGTGAACTCATCCGGCGGAACGATGCCGGTCCCGGTGAGCAGGAAACACCCGTTGGGAAAGCTGTTGTCGCGGTAGAGATATTCGAGCAGGGTGCTGAATTTCCGCTTCAATTCTGTCAACGCGGTCGATCCGGAAAAAGCCGTCTTACCGGCGCGCACTATCTCCAGGCGAATCTCGGTCGATGGCGGAATCGGTTCACCGGCGATGAGGATGCCGGGCCCCAGAGCACAGCTCCGGTCATAGACCTTGGCTTGGGGAAGATACAGGGGATTCTCTCCCTCGATGTCTCGCGAGCTCATGTCATTGCCGATCGTATAGCCCACAATATTGCCCGCCGGGCTGGCCAGGAGGGTCAGCTCAGGTTCGGGTACGGACCACGCAGCATCCTTGCGGATGGCAACCTTGCCGCGATGACCAACCACACGGTTGGGAGTGGCCTTCAAGAACAGTTCAGGACGTTCCGCGGTGTAGACACGCTCATAAAAGTCTCCACCCCCGGCGATCTTCGCTTCCTCCATGCGCGCGTTGCGGCTGCGATAGTAGGTGACACCCGAGGCCCAGACTTCCTGGCTGCCGATCGGCGGCAGAAGCAGTTTTTCAATCTCTGAGAACGAGCCGGCGTCCATCGGTTTCTGCAGAGTCTTCGTCAAGTGAGCTTCGAGGTCCTCGCGGACGATCAGTTCATCCCACGATGCATGCGCGCCTGCGTAGAAGTGGTCCTGATGCTCGACGATGTGGCCGCCGGCGGTGCGGTAGAGTTTCATTTCCTGTCTGCTCCTAAAGGTATCTAATGCCCGGTCCGTTCGCGGGCCATCGCTCAGCGATTTGCCGCTTCCAGCAAAACCGAAGGACTACGGAAACGGATTGTGGGCGCGCAGTTCGTGGACGATTTCAGCGGCGGCAGCCCGGGCAAGGTCGCCCTGGTCGGGGGGGAACGAGATCGCGCCCACGCGGGCGTGCCCTCCGCCACCGTAGCGCTCGCAGATTTGCGCCAGGTTGACCATATCCTCAGGGCGCGCCTTCGTCCACGGATTAGACCCAACCGCAACCTTGGTACGAAAGCTGGACTTGCTCAAGCCCACACTGTACGTCGCCTCGGGATGAAGAAAGTAGGGAACAAATTTGTTGTAGCCCTCGACCGGTTGATCGGTTATGTCGAAGTAGAGCGTGCCATCGACCGACTGCGTGCGCTCGCCGATCAGCGCCAATGACTTCTGGTGGCGCTCGAGCAGCGGCGGAAGAAGCTCGGCTACAAAAGGCTGCCGCAGCACCTCACCCAGGCTCATTGAGGTGAGCAGCGGAATCAGTTTTGGGATAAACGCCGGATCCTGACTCGATTCGATAATCAGGGTAAGTTTCATGGCTGGTTCCGCCATCTCGACGGCCGCCTCAGGACTATCGTAGAGCGCGCCATCCACGATGTCGGCCCAGTGGATCAGGTCCGCAACTGGCGCGGCGTCGAAGCCAAAGCAGGTCTTTGCGATGTGGGCGATCAAGCTGGTGCAGGAGGTGTAATCGGGGTCATAGAAGTGGCGATCGCTGCCATCTCGCTGCCCGGCAAGAAAGTGTTCCTGATCGGCGGGAGTGAGAAAGGCGCTCAAATGGTGATCGAACCACCACGTCACGCGGGGAGAAGGGCTGTACTTGAAGTCGACGATGGCGTTCTCGTCCCCGGTAAAATCCGACTCCTGAAAGAGCGCGCCCGCGCGATGCACCAACCCGTGAAACTGGTACGCAGCATCCTGGCGGACGCATTCGCGGTGGAATCGGGTGAAGAGCGAGGCAGAGCACGCTCCATCAAAGCACCGGTCGTGATAGAAAACGCCAACCTTCAACAGGGATGTTCCTCTCCCGGGAACGAACGGAGCGCTCGTCGACGAATGACTAGGATTGCCGGGTGGGGCCTAAGTGTCAAGCGGTTGGGCCAGAAAACTGCCCTGGAGTGAGACAATGAGCGCAGACGAGACGAAATGATGGGGAAGGTCGAGATGAGTGTCGCCCGGGGGCGGCGCTTGCCGGGCATAATGAGGATTGTGGCCGGCCTGGCAATCTGCCTGGTCATCGTGGCCGCCGCAGGTATCGCAGCCGGGGTGGTGTGGTTGAAAGACGCCATGCGCCAACAGCTGCCGGTGCTCGATGGGCAGCTGCAGCTACCGGGACTTTCCGCACCCGTATTGGTGCGGCGCGACGACCATGGTGTGCCGCATATCCAGGCGGCCACCATCGACGACCTGCTCGAAGCCCAGGGGTTCGTGGTAGCCCAGGACCGCCTCTGGCAGATGGATATGGCACGGCGTTTCTCCGCGGGCGAGTTGGCCGAGCTGCTGGGGCCGGCCGTCGTCGAGCACGATAAGCTGCAGCGCATCCTGCAGATCCGCTCAACCGCGGAGCACCTCACCGCGACCATGCCCGAGGACCAGAAGCATCACTTTGAAGCCTTCGCCCGCGGGGTCAATGCGTTCATCGCCTCCCATCAGGACAATCTCCCAGCCGAGTTCAAGTTGCTGGACTACAAGCCGAAGCCGTGGCAGCCGGTCGACTCCTGGCTGGTGGCCTTGAACATGGTGGCGCGGCTGGATACGCTCTATCCCTGGAAACTGGAGCGGGAGCACGTCGAAGCCAGGCTTGGGCCGACCCTGGCTGCGCAGCTCTACCCCACGACCACCTGGCGCGATCATCCGCCGACGCAGTCGATTCCCGACCTCACCGCGCCCCAACAAGACGTTCCGGAAGCACCACTGGACGAGTCACAAACCAGCCTTGAAGACCTTCTGCGCCTGCGCAAGATTCTCCGGCTGGGGTCGGACGGGTGCGACCGGTGCAAGCCGGGATCGAACGAGTGGGCCGTCAGCGGCGCTCACACCGCGAGTGGCAAGCCGATGCTTTCGAACGATATGCATCTTGAGCACTCGATCCCCGACATCTGGCATGAAGAAGATCTGCAGGCCGGCAGCTTCCACGTCACGGGAGTGACAACCCCTGGCATCCCATTCATCATCGAGGGCCACAACGAACACATTTCCTGGGGTTTTACCACGCTGAATGGGGACGTGCAGGACGTGTACGCCGAGAAGACGAACGCCCAGGGCGAGTATTGGGCGGGCAACGGGTGGCGTCAGCCGGAGCATGACCTGGAGCACATCCACGTGCGCTTTGGCAAGGATGTGATGCTGGATGTGGAGAGGACCAACCACGGGCCGGTCATCACCCCTTTGTTCCCCCACGAGAAACGCATGCTGGCGCTCGGCTGGACCCTCTACACAACCCAACACCACGGTTTGCCGTTGCAGGCGTTGGATTCAGCCGGCAACTGGACGGAGTTTCGCCAGGCAGTGAGCGAGTGGTGGGCGCCGACCCAGAACGTGGTCTATGCCGATGACCAGGGGCACATCGGTTACCAGGCCGTGGGACTATTCCCCGCGCGCCCGGCCGGCCTCACCGGGGTTCCCATCGTCGAAACGGGCACTGCAGCCGACGGCGAGCGCGAGTGGCAGGGGACTATTCCCTTTGAGCAGCTTCCTAACGTGTTGGACCCGGATACGGGTATCGTTGCAACCGCGAATGCACGCATAACCCCGGATGGCTCTCCCTATCCCCTGGCCCTCAACTGGGACGCCCCCTATCGCAACGAGCGCATCTGGAAGTGGCTCTCGAGCCATACCAAGCTGACCCCGGCCGATATGCTCACGCTGCAGATGGATACGTATTCCGATGTGGACCGGGGATTAGCCCAGCGTTTCGCCTACGCGATCGACCGGGTACCGAATGCGGACGCGAAGCTGCGGCAGGCCGCCGACCTGATGCGCACCTGGGATGGAGTGATAACGACCGGTTCGGTCGCGGCAGAGATCGTGGATGCGACCAAGCTGGCCCTCTGGCCGCTGGTCCTGCAGCCGAAGCTGGGCGCCGATTGGCAGCTCTACGATTGGCAAAGCCAGGACTTTGTACAGGAAGAGATGGTGGGGAAAACGCCGGCGGAATGGCTGCCCGCGCACTACAAAAGCTGGGATGACTTGATCGCCGCCGCCGTGCGCAAAGGCATGGCCGACAATCACGCTCCCCCCTTATTGCGCGACTGGACTTATGGCAGCCGGCATGTGCTGAATGTGGGGCATCCCTTGTATGCCTTGCTTCCCTACTTCCGCCGCTGGACGAGCACGGGGCCGCACCAGCTTTGGGGTGACAAGACGACCCTTAACCACGTGCGCGGGGTTCTTGGGGCAAGCCAGCGGCTTACGGTGGACTGGAGCAACCTGGACGGCTCCACGGAAAACATTGTGATGGGCGAATCCGGCGATCCTCTAAGCCCCTATTTTCTGGACCAGTTTCCGTCCTGGTATGCCGGCAAGACTTTTCCTCTGCCCTTCACCGAGCCGGCAGTGACCGCATCGACCCGGCACACTCTACGACTCGTCCCGTGACGGCGACCTCTCCCATACGCCCGCGACCGATGCCGGCAATTCTGATCGCAGGCACCGCCCTGCTTGCCATCGGAGTCCTCGTTCTGCGCGGCAATTCGTGCGGCCATGATTTCGACTTCCACCTGCTTTCGTGGATGGAGGTGGCCCGCTCCTGGCATGCGGGCCTGCTTTATCCCCATTGGGTTCAGGATGCGAACTACGGCGCAGGCGAGCCGCGATTGATCTTCTATCCACCGGCCTCGTGGCTGCTGGGCGGCGTGTTGGGAGCCGTTATCGGTTGGCATGCAGCCCCGGTGCTCTTTGTGCTACTGGCGCTGCTGGCCGGGGGCGCCGGTATGTACCTGCTGGCGCGCGAGTGGGCGCCGGCGCCCGCAGCGACGTTTGCCGCCTGCCTTTACATCGCAGCTCCCTACACTCTGTTCGTCGCTTACGAGCGCACTGCGTATGGGGAGCTGCTGGCGAGCGCATGGCTTCCCCTTATGGTGTTGTTCGCGCTGCGGCGACGCCCCTCTGTCGCGCCCCTCGGCCTTGCGGTAGCGGCCCTGTGGCTTACCAATTCTCCGGCAGCCGTAGTGGGCAGCTATTTGCTGGCACTGCTTGCTGTGGCCATGTGGATTGCGGAAGGCAAGCCGTGGCCCGCCGTGCGCGCCGCGGGTGGAATGGCTCTGGGGCTGGGACTGGCAGCGTTTTACATCGTGCCCGCGGCATTTGAACAACGATGGGTACAGATTGACCGCGCCATCATTGCCGGTATACGCGTCGAAGACAGTTTTCTGTTCGCGCACACCGCAAACGCCTTTCACGACCAGGTACTGCACACAGCATCGTGGATCCTTGTCGCCGAACTTGCAGCCGCCCTACTCGCGGCGTACCTGGCGTGGAAAAGAAACGCCGGTGGAAACGCAAGGATCACGCTGACCGCGATGCTCCCGGTGATCCTATTGCTGCAAGTGCCCGCCAGCGGCGTGCTGTGGAAGTACGCTCCGCACATGAAGTTTCTGCAGTTTCCCTGGCGCTGGGTGATGGCCCTGAGCGTGGCCGGTTGCGTCCTGGCGAGTATGGCGCTGGCCCCCGGAGCCCCGCGAGGACGGTGGCGGCACATGCTGAGCGGCGGCCTGATGATCGCCCTGGCAATCGGCGGCGCGCTTCTGTTCTTCCAGCCCTGTGACGATGAGGATGCAGTGTCCGCGCAGGTTGCAGGTTTCCGTTCCGGGCAAGGCATACAAGGGACGGACGAGTACACACCACTGGGAGCCGACAATGCAGCGGTGCAGCAACATCTGCCGCTGGTGCGCCTGTTGCCCGCGGCACAGGATGACACCGCCGACGACACGACCGCGGATAACCCGGAATGGCGCCCTGGAGCAGCCGGCGCTATCTCCACAGGCATCGTCACAGGTGGCGTCACAGGTAGTGGGGCAAGCATCGACGTGCAACGAAGCAACGGCGAGCACTGGATGGTTCGCGTCGTAACCCCGGAGCGCGGATACGCCGTGCTGCGGCTGATGGACTATCCGTCCTGGAGAGTCACCGTCGATGGCGCACCCATGCCCACGCGCCCCACGCGCAAGGATGGGCTGATGGCGGTGGGAGTCCAGGCGGGAGAACACGCGATTGACGTGCAGTGGGTCGCGACCAAAGATGTTCTCGCAGGACGCGCAGTCTCCGCCCTGGCCCTGCTGGTGCTCGCGGCGGTAGCAGCGCTGGAACGCAAAGCACACCGTCACCGTCCGGTATGATTACCAAAATGCAGCAAAGTGTGCGCGAAATTCTGGACAGTGGTGCGGAGCTTATCGATCACGCATTGGACCGCCTGTTACCCAGCGCGGATCAGGTACCCGTCTCGATTCACCGGGCAATGCGCCACAGCGTTTTTGCCGGAGGCAAGCGCCTGCGGCCGGTGCTGTGTATGGAAGCGGCAAGAATGATCGCGTGCTCCGCTCAGCCTCCAGCAGGCGTTGAAGCGCTGGGCGCCTCGATTGAAATGCTGCACACCTATTCCCTGATTCACGATGATTTGCCCGCGTTGGATAACGATGATCTGCGCCGGGGCAAGCCCACCTGCCATGTCGTGTTTGGCGAAGCGATCGCGATCCTTGCCGGCGATGCGCTGCAGACGCAGGCCTACGAGGTGCTGGCCGGCATGCAATGTACGGCGCCCCAGACGGTCGAAATTGTACGTTCGATCGCGCAAGCTACGGGAACCGTCGATGGCATGATCGGCGGCCAGGTCATGGATCTCGAAGGCGAGGAATGCACCCCGACGGCAGAGATGGTAGAAGCGATCCATCGCGCCAAGACCGGCGCTCTGATTCGTGTCAGCCTGGTCGCGGGAGGCATCTATGCCGGTGGAACCCAGGCCGACATCGAGCGGCTGCGGGAGTTTGGCCGCAAAGCGGGGCTCGCGTTTCAGATCATGGATGATGTGCTCGATGTTACGCAGGATTCGTCCCAACTGGGCAAGACGGCGGGTAAGGATGTTGCCAGCGAGAAGGCCACTTGGCCCGCGGTGTACGGGGTCGCGCAGAGCGTCAACGACGCCCAGAGGTTGATCGATGAGGCGTTCACCCAATTGCATACCTACGGGGAGCGCGCCGACCGGCTGAAGGCCGTGGCGCGGCACCTCGTCGATCGCAAGAACTAATTAGGCGCATATGGCAATTACCGAAGAAGATGTTTTTGCCGCTCTCAGAGATTGTTACGATCCGGAGATCCCGGTGAACATCGTTGATTTGGGGCTGATCTACGGCGTCAAGGTGACGCCGGATGCGAACTCCAAACGGGCCTGGCCCAGGCAGCGGGTGGAGGTAGAGATCACGATGACGTCACAGGGATGCCCCTCGCACGCCACCATCATCGAACAAGTTCGCAACCGGCTCGCGGGTGTGCCGGAAATCAGCGAGACCGTCGTGAACCTGGTATGGGAACCAGCCTGGACACCGGAGCGCATCAGTCAGAAGGCGCGCGAGCAGTTGGGCATCGGCTAGAGCAGTAAACCTTACTGGCGCACAGCCTTTTCCACGATCGTGCGCAGCTTCTCACCCTGGGCGGTCAGCTCTCCGACGAACTTTTCGAAACGGCCCAGCAGAGAGTGCCCGCTCTCGAGATAATCGGGAAGACTGTTCCATGCCTTCTTGACGCCTTCGGGGTCTTCCACAAGGGCAAACGCGGTTCCCGCCACAGCCACTGCCAAGCCGGCCTTGCGTTTGCCGGTGGCCAACAGAATGGCTCCAGTCACCAGTGAGCCAGCCGCCACCGTGCGTACCCAATTCCTGTCCCAGCCTCCATTATCAAGAAGCCGGTTTCCCTGGTACTTCAAGGTGTCGGCCGCGTCTTGCACGGTCGATGCCATTTGCTGCGGAATGCGTGTGATCCCCATAGCTGTCTCTCTTTCGCGTGAATTCACTGTATAGGATGCAGAGAAAAAATGAGCTTAAAGCATTTTCGCAATGACTGTTGCCTGGTAAAGAGCGGCGCGGTGTGGTTTTCTTTGAGAGAAACCACGTAAAGGAAATACGGGGTCGGTCTACACCCGTTGCGGAAATGCTCTAGTCGAGATCGAAATCCCGCAACGGCCGTCCCTCGTCCGGGGTTTCCTTTGCCTTGCGCAAGGCTTCTTCAAATCGCTTGTCGAATAATTGCTGCTTATTTTTCTCCGCCTCGACGGACTGCCGGAAGATGTCTTCCTTACGCACATCCTGCTCGCGCATGGCTTTCGCAGCCGATTCAAAATCCTCAAAGGTACGTTTGCGAGGAGCGGACGTGTGCGAGAGGATCGCTTTGGTCTCAGGATCGACCTTGAGAATCGCCCCGCAATCGGGACAGGTGACGTCAAACGGCTTGCTCTGTGTAGCCTTCATCGCTGCGGCCATTCTAGAACATCCGGCGGTTGGCTGGCAGAGGCACCGGCCGGAAACCAGCGATTGCGCGCCTCTCGTGCGCGGCAAATCCTAGAGCCAAATGGCCTTGTGCCCGGGACACTGCTGTCCCGCCTGCTCCACCAGCAGCTCCTGCAATCCCTCATAGCGAGAGAGAAACCACGCAGCGCCCAGCATCCGCTCTTGGGGATGGCGATCGGGGTAAAGGTTGAGCGCGATCAGCCCGGCGTCGCGGCCCAGGCTATGCTCCCGCCGCAATTCATAGTTGGCCGCCAGCCGTCGCATGCGGTTCATTTGATAGCGCATCTTGGAACTGCTGACGTCCGCGGCCCGACCCAGACCGGGATCGAGCGAGTGCATAAACGTTGCCAGGGCCGAGAGCTCGGTGTCGAGAGCATTGCCTGCGGCAGCCAGCTTGCGCTTACCGACGACGGAGATCGCTCGGGCGCCCAACCGCTGAGCTAACGCCAACGGGTCTTCGAGAGCGCTCTGGATTACGTCGGGAAGAGACACCTCGTGCCGTGCGAGGAGGCCCGCCACGGCCGGCTCGACCAGCGTCGCCGACAAGCGGGGCAACACCGGGGTGGTGCGGCCCAGGATGCGCTCATAAAGAACCTGCGACTGGGCAAAATACGCTACCTCCGACGGGCCGCCGATATAGGCCGACGTGGGGAAAATGGAATCCTGAAAAACCGGCCGCAGCAAAGCGTTGGGGCTGATGCGCTCCGGCTCCTGGTCAAGTATGGCCAACAGTTCCGCGGTGGAATAGTCCTGCCTGGCGGCGCGCCAGCCCCCCTCTGTCGTTCGGCGAAGCGGCGTCCTCACCCCTGTTTTGCTGTCAAGAAGAAACAGCAGGCTGGAGAGCGGTGGAACCAGAACCTGGGAATGATAGCCGGCGGCGGCAAGTTGCTGGTCGCGATCGGTAATGGCGACGCGGAGTTCGTCCGCGCGCACAATCGCCTGCCGCAAAACATCGCTGCCCAAAGCATGGAAGTCTCGCGATGAGGCATCGACAATCACCAGCCCCTGGGCAGAAAAAATATGCCCGATAAACCGCCCGAACGCCTGCCCGAGACTCTGTCCCTCGCGGTAGCATTCGGCAAGCAGATCGAGCACCGGTCCGGGCCCGAGAATCGCTTCGGCCTGGGCCAGAAGTTCCTCAACATTCTTGCCCACGGTCACGCCGCCAACCGCAACTCCATTGGCCTGCCCGCTCGCCAGCCGCAGGGTCGTCAGCTCGTGACGGTTGGGCAGGGTTACGTGATCCGCTTCCGCCAGATCGTGGTCTTCTGTTGCCAGCCAGAACACGGGCACATGCGGACTGCCGGCCGTACCGGCGTCCTGGGCCTTGCGAATCGCCGTCGCGGCTTTGAGGATGGTAAACAGGGGGCCGCCAAAGAGCGTCACCTGCTGGCCTGTGATCACCGCGCCGGCGCCGTTGCGCAGCCGCTCAATATTCTTCAGAACCGGTTCGGACGCGCCCAAACCGCGGTTCTGCCGCTCCAGCAAATCACAAAGAGCCGTCCGATGGGCTGCCGGCAGAACGGGGGGCGTGGTCATCCACTCGGTGGAATAGGCGCTAGCGGGGTAGAAAGGCGTGATGGGTTCCCGGCGCTCCGTGAAATCCAGAAACAGCTTGCTCAAACCTGGCAGAAGCGAGATTGGATAACACTCGGTCTTCTCCGCCGTCCCCTCCGTTACCATTTGCTGTTCCCTTCTTTTCCCGGAGATCGGCCCGGCGTTGGTCTGGCCTGTTGTAGTTTCTCACGCGGCCAGAGATTGAGAGATGAAAGCCGGGCGACCGCGCTCATTTTGACCGCAGCAATCGGGACAACTCTCGCCGGCCAGGGGAAGGCAAACGCTCAACCGCGTAAAGAGCAAGCGCCCGATACACGCCTGCCAACATAGGATGGGGCTCCAGTGCCCGAAGATGCAGACGAATTGTCTCCACATCTCCACGGGCAATTGGCCCGCTGAAGCTCTTCTCCGCCCCCCGTAGGAATAGGTTGTCGAGGGTCGCCCGGGCGATGGGCTCAATCAATGCGCGAGCCTGCCTCCGGCTGAAGCCAGCGAGCACCGCAGCCTGCTCGGCCGCGACCAGGTGGCTCACCAGCAGGGGCGAAGAGAGCACGCCTACCGCGTGATAGAGAGCTTTGCTGCCGGATTCGATGGAAAACGGCTGCCCACCGATCCGGCGGACCAAGGCGTTCAGGATGCGGCGGCTCCCTGCGTCTGCCTCTATGCCAAATGACACGCCCTGCAGAGGAACCGGAGTGCGGGTTGGAAAGCTCATGACGGGATGGACCGAGCCGACTGAGGCGCCCGCACGAGCAGCCTCGGCAAGTACCTGCGCGCTGAGCGCACCGCTGGAATGGACGACAATCTGCCCCTGCAGGGGCAAACCGGTAAGCTTGGCCGCTCCTGCCCCCTGCCGCGCCAGATTCCGTACCGGCTTCCGGATCAGATTCCGTACCTTGTTCCGGATCAGGCGGCGGGTTACCGCGGCAATGGTGGAGTCCGGCACGCATAGCCAAAGGATATCGGCGTCCAGTGTGGCCTCGTCCAACGTCGTGAACGGCAGGGCGGCCAACGAGGTGCGCCGGCGCGAGGAAGCCGTGACTGCCGCTCGCCCACTCCTGGTGGGCACAATCAGTTCGTGTATCGGAACCCCGGCCATGCTGAGCGCGTGGACCAGTGAGGTGCCCCAGTTGCCTGGTCCGATGACGGAGACACTGCGCTGCCTCATCCGTTCCCTGGCCATTCTTGCTCGGAAATCAACATTGCCATCCTATTTTGAGGCACATGGCGCTTGAGGCGAGCAGGATGGCCCGCCAGTACCGGATGGTACTTTAAATCGTCTGGCAAAGAGAGGGAGTGAATGGCAAAAAAAGAAGCATTGCGTGCTGTGACCGCTGGCAAGGGCGGCAGCAAGACCTTGGCGAAAAAGAAGGTACCGGTGGGCAAACGCGCCGGCAAGGCAGATCCGAAGATAGAAGTGACCTCGTCCACATTGAGCTACGAAGGACCGCTGTTCCGCGTGTACACCGACGAAATCGTCGAGGGCGGCCGGAAGATGACGCGCGACGTCATTCGCCACAACGGATCGATCGTCGTCCTGGCGATCGATGATTCGAAAAGCAAGCGCGATCCCCTAATCGTGATGGAACGCCAATACCGTCACGCCGCGAAGGAATATCTGCTTGAGGTTCCCGCGGGCAAAATGGAAGCGGGAGAGGACGCGTTGGCCGGCGCCAAGCGCGAACTGCTCGAAGAAACGGGCTTTGTGGCCGCGCGTTGGCGCAAGATCGTCCGCTATTTCGCCAGCCCAGGGTTCCTGGGCGAATTTATGCAGGTATTCATCGCCGAAGGCCTGACGGCCGGCGAGGCTCGGCCGGAATACGACGAGCAGATTGAGATTGAATTGATACCGCTTTCCCGGTTGCTCGGCATGATCGACGCGGGCAAGGTACACGACGGTAAGACATTGATTTCAGTGATGCTTTACGAAAGGCTCAGGAAAACAGCGACCAAAGAGACAAAAAAATAAGCGATTGAGTTGTCTTTTTTTTGTCAGTGGCCCCATTCGCGCGATTTTTGAGGAAAACCAATCACCCCCTCGATGCGTCTCTAAAGGAGAGCAGTTGTTGTCTCCATGCTCGCACCGCGTCAAGGAAGGTCGACCAGGCAAGTGGCTCAACACAAAGGCAAAGTGAAATGGTTCAATAACGCGAAGGGCTACGGCTTCATCGGCCGTGACGATGGTCCCGACGTGTTTGTTCATTACAGCGCGATCCAACTCGATGGCTACAAGAGCTTAAAAGAAGGGGACGAGGTCGAATTCGACATCGTTCAGGGGCAGAAAGGACCTCAAGCCGATTCTGTGACTCGAGTACAGGAAGTAGCCTAGAAACGGTAAGCGCGGGCTCGCCTGCCCGCGTGGAGCTGTGCAAAGCTACACGGTAATTCCGCCTCAAATGCGCCAAAATAATTCCTGAATTCAGCTCGCGGCCGAAACGTCGGTTTTGCCGTCTCAACGGCACGCCCAAACGGTTTCAGAGCGTGCCAACGCACGCTCATCCTTTCTTTCGATCCATCTTGACTCCCCCCTGCATGCTTGACTTCCCGCTGCAGGGCTTCCCGCTGCACGCATGCGTGGTTTAATGTGCCCTGAGCGTCAGTGGGCAATGCGAGTGGCAATGGGGATTCGATGGACAACAAATCCATAGCACAGTTACTGGGCGAGACGGCTGACCTTCTCGAAATTGCGGCGGGCGATCCATTTCGTATCCGGTCGTACCGGCGGGCTGCCGAAGCAGTGGAGAATAGTACCGAACAACTCAGCTCGTTGGTGAACGAGCCCGGCCGGCTCCTGGCGATTCAAGGCATCGGCAAGGGCATGGCGGCGAATATCCAGGAAATCGAAACCCGCGGAAGCTTACCGCTGCGCGACGAACTGCTTACGAAATATCGCTCCACCATGTTGGAGTTGCTGAAGCTGCCCGGCATGGGGCCCAAGACCGTGGCTCTGCTGTGGGAAGCCTTGCAGATAAGCGACATCGAACAACTGCAGGCCGCAATCGACACGGGCAAGCTTGCGGCTCTGCCCCGCTTTGGACAAAAGCTGATCGATAAACTGGCGCGCGGCATCGCGGAATACCGCAAGCACAGCGGCCGCTTTCTGCTCGATGACGCCGAAGCCGCAGCCGAGCGGGTGACGCTCTACCTGGAACAGTTTCCCGGGATCGAACAAGTGACGCCGGCCGGGTCTCTGCGGCGTGGACGAGAGACCGTCGGCGATCTGGACCTGCTGGTGACCGGTCCGGCGTGTGCAGAAGGAACGGTTGGCGCCGCCGTCGAGTACATGGCAGCCTATCCCCCGATCGCGGAGCTACTGGCAAAGGGCCAGAACAAGGTGAGCTTTCGCTTGCGGAGCGGGTTGCAGGTGGACGTGCGCTTGTTGCCGAAGGCCTCGTATGGTGCGGCGTTGCAATACTTCACCGGTTCGAAAATGCACAACGTCACTTTGCGGCAACGCGCGTTGAAGCGTGGCTACACCTTGAGCGAGTACGCGCTGGCGCGTTTGGACGATGGCACGGTAGTCGCCGCCGCATCGGAAGAAGAGATCTACGCCGCAATGGGTATGGACTGGATTTCGCCCGAGCTTCGCGAAAATCAAGGCGAGCTGGAGGCCGCCGCGGAGCACCGCTTGCCGCGGCTCATCGACACCAAAGATCTGCGCGGCGATGTGCATATGCACACTGTAGCCACCGACGGAAAGCACACGATCCTCGAGATGGCCGAAGCAGCCCACGCCCGGGGTTACGACTACATCGCGATCACCGACCACTCAAAGAATCTGGCCATGGTGAATGGCCTCGACGATGAGCGGGCGCTCGAACATTTGCGGAACATCCGCGAAGTAGATGTGCGGATGAAGGGCCGCATCCGCGTGCTCACGGGTATCGAAGTCGACATACTGGGCGACGGCGCGATCGATTTGTCCAACGAGGTGCTGGCACAGATGGATGTCGTCATCGCCAGCGTTCATTCCTTGTTCCAGCAGCCGAAAGAACAAATGACCGATCGTCTGCTGAAGGCTTTGGAAAATCGTTACGTCCGCATTCTCGGCCACCTGACGGGCCGCATCCTGCTGCGCAGAGATAGTTACGATATGAACCTGGAAGCAGTGCTGAAACAAGCTGCGACGGTGGGCGTGGCGGTAGAACACAATGCCTCTCCTCACCGGCTTGACCTATGCGACATTGACCTGCGGCGGGCGCGCGAGCTCGGTTGCAAGATCGTGATCAACACCGACTCACACCACACAAGCGATCTGGATGCGATGCATTTCGGAGTGCGGCAATTGCGCCGCGCGTGGCTGACGCGTGCCGATGTCCTGAATACCAGGCCGGTGGAAGAGTTCCTCGCTGCGTTGCGGCCCCGCTAGTGGTGCCCGGCAGAAATAACATCCTGTATTTCCGGGCTCGAAGCGGCAGATTGGCCGAACCGAGAATACCTCAGGGGCTAAAGCCCCTTGTCATTTGCGGCTTTTTGCGGCACGACTGAAGTCGTGCCCTGATACAACAAAACCGGGTTTTCCGCAGCCTGTGAAGCTCTTGCCTTCGAGACGGATAAATGATCGTTTGTGTGGCGGACACCACTAGCAGCTGTATCTAAAACACGCGCTCATCCAGAACCGAGCGCAAATATTTCCCGTACCCACTTTTCGCAACCCGTGCAATCAGTGTTTCCAGGCGCGCAGCGTCGATCCACCCAAGACGATAAGCAATCTCTTCCGGACACGCTACTTTGAGGCCCTGGCGTTTCTCGATGGTCTCAATAAAAATAGCGGCTTCAATCAGCGAGTCGTGCGTCCCGGTATCAAGCCACGCAAAGCCCCGCCCCAGCACCTGGGTGCGCAGTTTGCCTCGCTGCAGGTACCACCGATTGACATCGGTAATCTCCAGTTCGCCACGGGCTGACGGCTTGATCTGGCGGGCAACCTGCGAGGCTCCGCCATCAAAAAAATACAGTCCGGTCACGGCGTAGCGGGACTTTGGCTTTTCCGGTTTTTCCTCAATTGATAACGCGCGGCCCGCGGAATCGAACTCAACCACTCCGTAGCGCTCGGGATCGGAAACCGGGTAGGCAAAAACGACCGCGCCCTCTTTGATCTGCGCCGCTTGCTGCAGACTTTGGGCAAAGTCGTGCCCATAAAAAATATTGTCGCCAAGAATGAGCGCACACGGTTCCCCGCCGATGAACGTTTCGCCGATAATCAGCGCCTGCGCCAGACCGTCCGGGGTGGGCTGCACCGCATATTGAAACGACATGCCCCACTGTTCGCCGGAGCCGAGAAGGCGCTCGAACAACGCTGTATCCGCGGGTGTGGAGATGATGAGCACCTCGCGAATTCCGGCCAGCATCAGCACCGTCAGCGGGTAGTAGATCATCGGCTTGTCGTAGATGGGGAGCAGTTGCTTGGAGACAACGTGGGTGACGGGATAGAGACGCGTCCCCGAACCGCCGGCGAGAATAATGCCCTTCATCGCGCAGCACCTCCGCGGTGGGCATAGTTCTGATCGATCCATTGTCGATAAGCGCCGCTGGTCACCTGCTCCGTCCAGTCCCGATGGGCGAGATACCACTGCACCGTGCGCCGCAGCCCGGTAGCAAAGGTCTCCGCCGGACGCCACCCCAGCTTCTGCTCGATCTTGGTTGCGTTGATGGCGTACCGCCGATCGTGGCCCGGCCGGTCGGTCACGAAGCGGATCAGCTTGCGGTGGGGCACATGAGGCGAGCCGGGGAGCATCTCGTCGAGCAGGCTGCACAGCAGCTCCACCGTATCCAGATTTGCCTGCTCATTGCGGCCGCCGATGTTGTAGGTTTCACCGATCTCCCCTCGCTCGAGCACGGCGCGCAAGGCGGAACAATGATCGCCCACGTAGAGCCAATCGCGTACCTGGCGGCCATCGCCGTACACCGGCAGCGGTTTACCGGCAACCGCATTGGTGATCATCAACGGCAAAAGCTTCTCGGGAAATTGGTACGGACCGTAGTTGTTGGAGCAATTGGTGGTTACTGCCGGCAATCCGTAACTGTGAATGTAGGCACGCACCAGATGATCTGAGGCCGCCTTGGATGCGGCATAAGGACTGTTGGGCGCATACGCCGTGATCTCCTCAAACGGCGGATCCTGCGGATGAAGCGTACCGTACACCTCGTCCGTCGAAACATGCAGAAAGCGAAAGCGCTGCCGGTCCTCACCAGAGCACTTGGCCAGGTAGGAGCGGGTCGCTTCGAGCAGGCGGAAGGTACCGTCGATGTTGGTACGGATAAATGCCTCGGGCCCGGAGAGAGAACGATCCACATGGCTCTCAGCCGCGAAATGCAGGATGGCGCGTGGCTGATACCGGTCCAGCAAACGATTGAGGAAGGATGGATCGCAGATATCCCCCTGCTCAAAACGGTAGGCGGGATGCCGTTCTACGGAGGTCAGGTTCTGTAAATTGCCGGCGTAGGTGAGCTTGTCCAGATTGACGACCGGCGTGCCTACCAGGGCGAGCCAATCCAGGATGAAGTTCGAGCCAATGAAGCCTGCCCCACCGGTGACGAAGACTGGCGACAAGTCGTTAAGCATCGGGTTAAGCATCACTTACCTCGGGCCGATCGCGCTTCCCCATGGATTGTAACGGAGGTAGTACGCTCCGGATCGGGTATGGCATTGGGGGACCGCAGGAGACAACATGGCTTCGGATTAGGTTGATTCGGACAATGGGTTTCAACACGGGGGGGTGGAGTCTTTTTTCTGGCGGACTCGACTACCGGGCGCGCGTGGGCAGACTGTCTCGAAAATACTCGAGCGACAACTCCAGACCCTTGCGAAGGCTGATCTTTGGCTCCCAGCCGAGAAGAGTCTTGGCCTTGGTGATATCCGGGCAGCGCTGCATCGGGTCGTCCACCGGAAGAGGCTCAAACCGGATCTTGCTGCGCGACTGCGTTACGGCCAAAACCTCGCGTGCGCAATCATTGATGGTCCACTCCACCGGATTGCCGATGTTTACCGGAAGATGTTCGTTCGAGCGCGACAGAAGCACAATACCTGCGATCAAATCGGAGACATAGCAGAAGCTTCTGGTCTGGCTGCCATCTCCGTAAATGGTCAGATCTTCATCGAGCAGCGCCTGCATCATCAGATTGGAAATAACGCGCCCATCGGTCGGCTGCAGACGCGGACCGTAGGTGTTGAAGATGCGCACCATGTGAGTATCCACGCCATAGTAGCGGTGATACGACATGATGAGCGCCTCGGAGAATCGTTTGGCCTCGTCATAGACAGAGCGGGGACCGACGGGGTTGACGCGGCCCCAATACGTCTCCACCTGCGGGTGAACATCGGGGTCGCCGTAGCACTCCGATGTGGAGGCGTGCAGAAAGCCAGCCTGATATTTGCGCGCCAGGTCGAGGACATTTCTGGTTCCCTGAGAGCCGACGTTCAGCGTCTCGGGACCGAGCCGAGCATAATCTGCCGGGCTGGCCGGCGATGCAAAATTGAAGAGATAATCGACCGGCCCAAGATCGAACGGCAGGCAAATATCCTGCTCAACCAGGGTGAAGCGGGACTCTTTGCTCAGGCCGGCGAGGTTGACCGGGCGACCGGTAGAAAAGTTGTCGACGCCTACTACCTGGTGGCCTTCGGCCAGCAGCGCGTCGCAAAGATGCGAGCCAAGGAAGCCGGCGGCACCCGTGACCAGGATACGTTGAGTCTTCAAAATGCGGTTTCCCCTCGTCTTTGAATTGGTCTTATAAAGACCCGGGTAGCGTTCAGAAGCTCTTTAAGGCCAGCGCTTGGTCGAGGCAGATTCGACCGAGGTGTGCTGGGATGGCCTGCCTACACATAGATAGGTGAAGCCAAGATCCTGCATGACCCAGGGATCGAACAGATTACGACCGTCAATGACGATGGGGTAGCGCAGCGTGTAGCGCAGCCGTTTGAGGTCCAGACGCGCGAATTCGGCCCAGTCCGTCAAAATCAAGAGCGCATCCGCATTGTCCGCGGCCACGTACGGATCGTCGGTGTATTGCAGGTTTGCGTGGGGAGGCATTTCGAGCTTGGCACGCTCAATGGCGGCGGGATCATGGGCGCAAATCGACGCCCCGGCATCGAGCAGCATTTGCATAATTTCCAGCGCCGGAGACTCGCGGATATCGTCCGTGCCGCCTTTGAAGGCCAGGCCGAGCACGCCGAGCCGCTTTTTGCGCAACGTCCACAGCGCAGAGCGGATCTTCTGAAAGAAGCGCTCTTTCTGCAGCTCGTTGATCTTCTCTACTTCTTCCAGCAAGCCGAAGTCGATTCCCAGCTGTTGTGCGACATAGCGAAACGCCGCGACATCCTTGGGGAAACACGAGCCTCCATAGCCAATGCCGGCGCTCAGAAATCGCTTGCCGATCCGCTTATCGAGGCCCATTCCCTGAGCCACGTGTTCGACATCGGCGTCGACCGCTTCACAGAGATTCGCCACCACGTTGATAAAGGAAATCTTCATGGCGAGAAAAGCATTCGAAGCGTGCTTGATGAGTTCGGCGGCTTTGGTCGAGGTCTGCAAAAACGGCGGCAGATCGGTGGCGCAACGGTGACCAGGTACGGCGTCAGAGCGCTCATAGTAGCTGCCGGACGTGAGCGGCGCGTAAATGGCTGCCAGCAGCTTCGCCGCCTGTTCGCTGTCTGCGCCGAGAACAATCCGGTCGGGGTGGAGAAAGTCCTTGACCGCCGTACCCTCGCGAAGGAATTCGGGATTGGATGTCACGTCAAACAGCGACCGTGAAACGCCATTCCTTTCAATCGTGCGCCGTATCCAGTCATTGGTGTAGACCGGCACGGTGCTCTTCTCGACAATGACCTTATACGAGTGGATCGAACGGGCAATCTCACTGGCAACCGCGTCTACGTACGACAGATCGGCGTTGCCGGCTTCGCTTTGCGGCGTGCCCACGGCGATGAAGATGACCTGCGACGCCCGGGCGGCATGACCGAGATCGGTGGTGAACTGTACCGCGCCGCTGGCACGGTGTCTCCCCAGCAGCTCAGGCAGAAACTCCTCATGAATCGGCACCACGCCCTGGTTCAGAGCGTTCACCTTGGCTTCATCATTATCGACGCATAAGACACGATGGCCGATTTCTGCAAAGCAAGCGGCCGCTACCAAACCAACGTATCCCGATCCGACTACCGTAATTGCAATAGATTCGCTCATCTTGTTTTCTGGATTCGCCTCGGCATCAATAGTCTTGATGTAACTACTATTTTTGGGGGAAAGCCATACTCAAATCGTGCAAGGTTAAACGATGGCGCCCACACTATCTGTGCTCTTGGTCGGCGAACTTGTGGCCCGCGGTTCCTTTTTTACTTCTTCCTCATGATATTCCATCTCGGTGTTGATCGACCAGACGTTCTCCTTGTCCCGGATGCCGGCGATGATGTTATCGACGGCGGTCATGGCGGTCAGCATGGAGTGGTCTTGATTGTTGTACTTGTGCATCCCATTACGGCCAACCAGGTACAAATTTTGGAACTGATCGAGGAATGTGCGGATGACATGAAATCGATCGTAGGTGCCAAAATAGGCAGGGTAGGTCTTGGGAACGCGCACTACATGGCTGTCCGTAACGTCGCAGGCGCGCAGAATCCCGATCTTCTCCACTTCCGCAATGGCAAATTTCTTCAGATCTTCGTCGGTCATTTTCCAGAGGGCGTCAGTCTGGTAACAAAAATACTCGAGCCCAATCCAGGTTTTTGTGGGGTCGGCCACCATATAAGGACTCCAGTTATTGAAGATCTGCAGCCGCCCCACCAGCACGTCCGGCTCCTGAATATAGATCCAGTTGTCTTTGAGCGGGCCGCCGTCGGCTTCGCGCACCGTCAGCTGGTTGACCAGAAGACCCACGGTGATGAAGTCGCGATACTGCAGGCCGTCGCTCACCTCGCGGACCTGGCTGGGGATGGCGGTGTCCATGGCGTCGATCAGTTCGCGCACCGGCATGGTGGAGAAGACATAGTCGGCTACAAAACGGCGCCGCTCTCCGCTATCGCTCACCGCCTCCACCGCGGTAATTAAATCACCCTGGACAAATAGCCGGGTCGCGCGCCACCCCAGAAGAATCTCTCCTCCCTGCCGGCGAATCTGGTCGGCGGCGTGTTCCCAGAGCTGGCCCGGGCCGTACTTCGGATACAGAAATTTTTCGATCAGCGATGTCTCGGTTCCTTTTTGCTGGATCGCCTCCTCCCGTGACGGCGAGAATGCCTTCTTGAGAAAATGCAGAACCGCAGTGGTGAGAGACAGTCCCTTGATCCGCTGTGCCCCCCACTCCGCGCTGATCGACTCGCAGGGAACGCCCCAGACTTTCTCCGTGTATGACTTGAAAAACGTGAGATACAGTTGGCGGCCGAAGCGATTGATCAGAAAATCTTCCAGCGACTTCTCCACCTTGCGCGGGAAAAGCCGAGCCCGCAGGTAGCTGAAACCAATCTTCAGGGTGCGGGTCAAGCCTAGCTTGCGCAGCGTATCCCCGGTCAGCTTGATGGGGTAGTCGAAGAACCTGCGCAGAAAATAAATACGGCTCTTGCGTGGCCGAACCAGCATCACCAGATCAGCGGTCTCTGCGGTTAACCCGTGGCTCGGGGCCTTGAGGGTTCGCTGCTTATTCTGGTGACGTAAAGCATGTTGCGTATCCCCGCCGGCCTCCGGCGGCATCAGATCCATCCACCAGTTCATCACCCGGTCCGACTTGGAAAAAAATCGATGGCCGCCAATATCGATTCGATTTCCGTTGTGCCGGACCGTGCGTGAGATGCCACCGATCTCATGGCTGGCCTCGAGCACAATGGGATGAATATCGGAACGGCGAAGAAACTCCAGTGCGGCCGTGAGCCCCGCGGGACCGGCGCCAATAAGCAAGGCGGTTTTAGGCATGCAAACTCCAAATGCTTGCGGTGAAAGACCACGGACCGGTGAGGCGAGAGCATTTCATCAGCGCCAGGGGACGCATCCATTCCACCGTAACAGGATAGAAGCTTTATGAGACACATGCACGCGCCGGCATTTTGCCGGCACGTGCATGCCCCTGGCGATCGCCCGCTCATGCTCCTGGCGATTTGATGGGGAGACTCTGCGTATACTGCCCGCTATTATCCTAATTGGTTCCAGCGGCGGATTCGATCCATCCTGTGGAGCCGTCACTGCTTCGCAAGCACTTGTCGTGCAAAGCCTACCACGATGTGTCTCTGTGCAGTTTGCGCTTGATGGATACGTACCTCGCGCGCTAATTGTGTTTGCTGTTCTGCCGCGCGACAGCACTGTTTCTCTTCTAGACAGACAGATGCGATTTGATTACCCTGAACGTGCATCAGCAGGATCGGTGGCAACAAAAAGCGGTCGTAACACTGTCGTATTAAAAGCCTGCTACGGGGCGTGACTGTTTCCAGCTTCGAGAGTGGGCTTCCCTGTTTATAGTGCCTAATTGGGACGTGTGCGCAAGGTGTACTTTGGGCATCATGTGTGTAGTAATGCTGCAACTATTGTTGCATTTGTAACCAGCGAGGTTACTTGGTAGAAACGAGTGGATGCAGCGCACGCTCTTTTTGTGTCTGCACTCTGCATGGTGATACGGAAGCCTTAACCAGGGAGTGCAATGCACCAATTCAGCCCTGGCTTCCTGATGTCTCCAGACACCGAAGGTATCAACATTCGACTTCACGGGCGGGCCAATATGCGACTTCTCTCTAGATCACTAGCTTTCGCAGTTGCCATGGCGGTAGCCATACTGACGAATGCGTCTGATGCCCAGGTGGTACCTGCGATCAAGGGTGGTGGAAGTCAAATCAACGTATACGGTCTCTATACACTAGTTAAGACCGACTTCAACTCCACCGAGGATTACCCGCCCAGCAATCCCCCGCCAGCCAGCCTCTACGATGCTAACGGATTCAATCAGGGATTTGCCGGCGGCGCCGACTTCCGCCTGGGACGCTTCATATTTGGCCAGCCTTCGCTCGGAGTGCGCTATACCTACAGCACCGGCACCTTCGGCAAACAAAAAACCTTCGTAGCCGGTCCTGAGGTCCACTACATTTACAAGAGGTTCCGCCCGTATGGCGACTTTCTCATTGGAACAGGAAACATTACCTATAGATCGGGCCAGACCGACAGCAGCATTGTGTATGAATTCGGCGGTGGGGTGGACTACCACAAAAACCGTCGATTGAATTTCAGGCTGATTGATTTTCAGTATCAGCTCTGGGATCTGGGAAACCATTACTATCCCCCGGGTTTTGTTCCCGGAGCACCCGGGGTGTATGTCGACACCAAGCTGAAGCCTTATACGCTGAGCGCCGGCATTCTCATTCGCGTTCGATGAACCAATCTCGTCACCTGTTGGCGGTTGCTTCGCGCCCCGGGACTTTGTTCTCTTGATTGTTTCTCCTGCTGATTATCAGCGTGAAGTAAAGATGTATCAAGCAACCCAATCCGTCGACCCTTATCTCAAGCCTTCGTTCTCCGTTTCCAATCGCGTGCGCCGGCTGGGATGGTCCGTATGCTGGCTTCTGCTCTATCGCCCATCGCCGCGGCCCTTTCACGCCTGGCGGGCTTTTCTGCTGCGCTGCTTCGGCGCCCAGTTGGGAACAGACTGCCATTTCTACCCCAAGTCACGCATATGGGCGCCCTGGAACCTGATGTGCGCGGACACCGTGACCCTGGGCGATGAAGCGGAGATTTATAACCCGTCGCCGGTCTCCATGGGATCGCACGCCATCGTCTCTCAACAGGCTTACATCTGCGGCGCCACCCACGACTACAACGACCCGGCCTTCCCGCTCATTTCCTTTCCGATGAGCCTTGGCGCCTACTCATGGGTGTGTGCCCGCGCTTCTGTCTGTCCGGGTGTGAACGTGGGCGAGGGCGCAGTGCTCGGCCTTGGTTCCGTGGCCACGCGCGATCTTGCTCCATGGATTGTCTATGCTGGAGCACCGGCGCGGCCGCTGAAGCAGAGGGTGGGACGTGAATCAATGAGTATCAGCACGTAATGAGTTGAACTCCACCTTAAGCACGCCGATGATTTCATGCATCGCTCCTGTTACTGTGATGGGGAGGGCGCTACTGGGATGCGTTCTTGCAAGACAAATTTTGTACGATCTTGGCCCACCCACCACCGTCGGAGAAATGCTCTTAGCGATGCAGCCCGTATTGCGAATCCCTAACCCCGCTACTGCGAGTGCTACCACGGCTAAAGCAGTCGAGCACGAGAAGTGCATTTGGCATCTGGCTCGCCAGTCGAGCGCGGCAACGATCAAGGTTCTAGCCGTGATGAGCCTGCTGCAATTTGCTTTGTTGTCGACCCCGGCCGAGGGTCAAATTTCCGATAGTGGCGGATTGTCGAATCAGAATTCTTCACCGGTAGCCATCACCCCGGCGCCCAGCAACCCCGCGAACTCTACTCCGCTCGAGCCTCTTTTCCCCCAATCCACCGCACCGCAGGCCAGCGGTGTCACACGCTCATCGCGCGGCCTGTTGCCCATTGGCCCAGCATCCGGAGCAGGTCTGGGCTTTGGACCCATCCGCGCCGGAGACATCGTGGAAGTACAGATATTCGATGCCCCGGAGTACTCGGTGAGCATGCCGGTTTCAACCGCCGGGCAGATCGCCATCCCTTACGCGGGCCTGTTTCATATCGAGGGCATGACCTCGATTGAGGCGGCAAAGGCCATCGCAAAGCTGTTTGAACAAAACCAAATTCTCCGCGATCCGCGCGTGATTGTGACCACCCAGCAGTTTGGTTACAGCGTGACCGTGCTGGGCGAAGTGAAGAACCCGGGTCTCTATTCATTGGCCGGCAAGAAGCGACTGATCGATATGCTCACGCAGGCGGGTGGTGTTACTGACCGGGCGGGCCATGTGATTGAAATTTTTGCTTCCGGCTCGATGAAAAATCCGCAGACGGTTCTATGGGATCCGACCCTGCGGGAGAATGATAATGCCGAGTTGGAGATCAAGACCGGAGAGACCGTCCTGGTTAGCCGTTGCGGGGTGGTCTACGTTGGCGGCAACGTCATCCGGCCGGGAGCTTACCCCCTCTGCGATTCCAACCACACCACGCTCTCTGAAATCATTGCTCTTGCCCAGGGAGCCAAGCCGTCTTCTTATACGCAAAGCACTCTTCTGCTCAGGACCACGGGAAGCGGGACGCGCGTAGTGCAGAAAGTTAAACTCGAAGACGTGTTGCGCGGACGCAAGGTGGACATCACCATGCAGCCGGACGATATCGTCTTTATTCCCCCAAGCATCCTTAAAGCGGCTGGGAAGACGGCTTTGACAGCCGCCGTTGGTTTCGCTACCCAAGCCTTTTTCTACACGCGGTAGATTTCCAGACTCGATTCCCGGACCATGAATTGCCGATGAAGTTCAGTGTCGTCACCATCTCCTTCAATCAACGACAGTATTTAGCGGAAGCGCTGGGTTCGGTGCTGACCCAGGATTACCCTGCGATCGAATATATTGTCGTCGATCCGGGCTCGACCGACGGCAGCCGGCAACTGATAGAGGAATTCAGGGGCCAGTTGGCCGGGATTGTTTTTGAACCCGACCATGGAGCCGCCGAGGGTCTCAACAAGGGGTTTCAGCTGGCCACCGGCGAGATATTCGCGTTTCTCAACTCAGACGACGTGTTGCTGCCGGGAGCTTTGCGCGGGGTTAGCCAGGCGTTTGCGCAGAACCCCGATTGCGACATCGTGATGGGCAACGGTTTTACCATCGATGCGCGCGGTAAGCGCATTCGCCGCATTCGGGCCGCCGGGTTTACGCTGGATCGTTATTTTTATGGAGGCGCCACCTGGCTGCAACAGGCGACGTTTTTCCGGCGTACGGCGTTTGAGGCAGCCGGAGGATTCAACGTAAATAACCGCTCCTGCTGGGACGGGGAACTGTTGGTGGACATGGTTCGGCGAGGCTCCAGGGTGAAATATCTGGATCAGGATTTGGCGCTCTTTCGCATCCATGCCAAGTCCATCACCGGCTCGCGACGCCACCACGAAATGATGAAGGGCGATGCGGATCGGATGTTCTCCCTTGTCTGCGGCCGTGCCTGGACGGCCATGGATACCCTGCGCGCCTATCTGTTCCGCATCGAACGCATCCTGACCCATCCGGGTGCGGTCGAATCCGCGATCCGGGCACGCGTGATCAGGAGTTAAGCAAGAAGCATTGCGTGTTCGAAATGGCTCCGGTTGCGCAGGAAACAGGGTTTAGTCACACTGGTTCACCTGGCGATAAAGATTGGTGGACGACCTTGACACACTTTATAATCTTGGTGTTCCGTCGCTGGACGACCTTGCTCTATTTATCCTGTGACGTTCAAAGCGCATGAGCATATATCCCCCACCTTCAGAACGTGTCGCCATCCCGGAGTATCACGAGCCAGGCGAACACGAGCGTTCTTTTCTCAGCCTCGGATTGAACGACGGCCAGACCCTGCAGCACTTTCTGCGGGTCGGGAAGAAATATCTCTGGCTGGTGTTGGCCGGCGCCTTGTTGGGCACGGGCCTGGGGTCCGTCAAGAATGCCACGACACCTAAGGAATACCAATCCACTGCGAACATCGAGATTACCCAGGACACCGCCGATCAATTTCGCGTGGATACCAGCGGAGGCTATGACAGCGGATACATTGACGTCACCAAACTGGACACCGAGATCGCGATTCTAAAGAGTTCGACCCTGGCGATGAAGACCATCCTCTCGCTGCACCTGGACCGGAACAAGGACTTTTTGCCGCTGGGATCGAATCACGTTTTTGACCTCAGCAAGATTGGGGATCGTCACGCGCTCATCGGGATTTTTGAAGGTGGTTTGGCGGCCGCACGCTTCGGACACACGAACATACTCGACCTAAGTTGTACGGCGCGCAACCCCGAGCTTGCCGCGAAAATCTGCAACACGCTCATCGATAACTACGTGGAGCATAACTTTAGCCAGAACTACGCCGCTACCGAGCAGGTGTCGGAGTGGTTGCAAAAGCAGTTAGGCGACCTTAAGAACCGCCTCGAAGCGAGCCAGGAGCACATGCTCACGGTGCAGAAGGATATCGGCCTGGTGGGCATCGACCAGACGCAGAGCATTGTGCTTTCTCGTCTGGTCGACATCAGCCACGACGTGAGCCAGGCGGAAACGCAGCGGCTGGTGGCGCAGGCCAAATTGATTACGCTGCAAAGCGCGCCGCCCGATGTGCTGGCTAGCCTGAGCGGTGATTCTGTCCTGACCAGCTTGAAGGAACGAGCGGGCAACCTGCAGGCCGAATACGCGAACCTGAACGCCCGGTACGGCGCCAAGAATCCGCGGCTGCTCGAGAATCGCGCGGAACTCGACGAAGTGATGCGGGCCATCAAGCAGGAACAATCGACGGTCATTACGCGGGCACAGCAAGAGGTAAACGCGGCCACGGAGAATCAAGACTCACTGCGCCGGAGGCTGGAGCAGGAAAAAAACTCAGCCTACAACGGCAACTCAAAGGCGGTTGAATACTCGCTCGCTCGCCGTGAGTACGAAGCCAATCGAGCGTTGTATGACGGGCTGCAGCAGCGGCTCCAGGAGGCGGGCATTATCGCCGGCCTGCACTCCAGCAATATCCGCCCGATCGACGCGGCCGACGCCCCGGACTTCCCAAGTTCCCCGCGCAGGTCAGTCAACCTGTCGATGGGCCTGCTCTGCGGACTGGGCTTCGGGTTGTTGTTGTCATTCACGATCGAAGCCCTCGACACCAACATTAAGAGCATCTACGACATTGAGGAGCGGCTTGGTCTGCCGATGCTGGGCGTGGTTCCGCAGGTCGACGCCAAGTTGCTTTCGCCCGAGACCTTTGTTCGCGATGCAACCTCACCGCTGCCTGGTGCGTGGTCGCGTCTGGCCGAAGCCTACCGATCGCTGCGCACCACGATCCTTCTGGCACGCGCGGGCACGCCGCCCCAGGTCATCCTGATCAGTAGCGCCAGACCCTCAGAAGGCAAAACATCGATCACCACATTGGAGGCGATCGTGTTCGCCCTCAATGGCGCCAGGGTATTGTTGATCGACTCCGACTTGAGACGGCCTTCCGTGCATCTCCGCTTCAGGATTGCCAACAAAGTTGGACTTACCTCAGTACTGACGGGCAAGTCCACTTTGCATGACGCGATCGTACCCGTGGATGCTGTGCCTTCCCTGCATCTGCTGCCGGCCGGTCCCATTGCCCCGATGCCGGCCGAGTTACTCGGCTCCCTGCAGATGCAGCGGCTGATCGAAGGCTTGCGCTCAAGCTATGACTTCATCCTGATTGATACTCCGCCGGTTTTGACGGTGACCGACGCGGCGGTGCTGGTTTCCATCAGTGATGGTGTGGTGCTGGTTCTGCGGTACGCACAGTCTTCGAGAAATGTAGTCGCCCGCGCCAGCGAAATTCTTTTGCGTTCCGGTGCTCACCTGCTGGGTGTCGTGCTGAACGCGGTAGACCTGCAGTCCTCCGACTACGCTGAGTACTACGGCCGTGCTTATAACGATTACTACCAATCCCGTGTGGACGTCGAAGAGTAGCGTTTGAAAGCAATCATTGCCACGGGATTTGGCAAGCTCCACTTCCACCAAACAGCCCGTGCTCTCGCCTCCGCAGGGGTAGATGTAAACTTTGTTACCGGTTGGGTCCCGAAAGACAATCAAACTGCCCTGGTGAATCTTCTGGGAAGGTTTCTCGGAGAACGGCATCTGGCCGCGCGCATGGCGGCACGCCAGATCAGGATTCCGGGCGTCTCGGTCAGCCCGGTAGCCTGGGTCGAGTTTGCCGGCACCCTGATCAAGCTGGTGCAGCGTACGCGGGTGATTCCTCTTGACCTCGCCTACGGGATGGAGTTTCGCCTGGCCGCGTGGGGCAGCCGAAAATACCTGAAGAACGCGGATGTGTTGCTGGTGCGCAGCGGAGCCGGCCAGTCCGGAGCGATCCGCAGAGCGCGCCATAACGGTCTTGCAATCGTCACCGATCACTCGATCGCCCACCCAGCCTTCATGCATCAGGCGCTGCGCGAGGAGTTCGCCCGTATCGGCCTGCCCGCCGGCTACGATCCCCAGGCAGACTTGTGGAAGCTGGTGCTGCGCGATTGTGCCGACGCCGATCTGCTGCTGGTCAATTCCGACTTCGTCAAGAGAACCTTCGTCGAAATGGGCTACCCCGCGTCGCGGGTCCGCGTCGCCTATCTGGGCGTGCGGGAAGAGTTTTTTGATCTTAAGCACGATTACCGTATCGACGGTCCAGTGCGCATTCTCTTTACCGGCAATTTCGATGTGCGCAAGGGAGTGCGGCTCCTGTTGGAGGCGATTCGCCTTTGCCGGCGATCCGGGCTCGACCTTCGCCTGGAGTTGATGGGCAATCTCGATAACGGAGCGGCCTGCCTGCAGCCAGGCGACGACTTATTTTTTACCCACACCCCTTTCGCCCCGTTGGCGCAGGTTGCTGCCGCATTTGCCCGTGCCGACTTGTTCGTCTTTCCCACGTTCGCCGAAGGCTCCTCGCGCTCCGGAATGGAGGCCGCATCCGCTGGTTTGCCCATCATCACCACCGAAAATTGCGGCTTGCCGCTGGAGCATGGCAAGAGCGCGCTCTACGTACCGGTGAACGATGCGAACGCTTTGGCCGATGCCATCGCACACGCTGCGGCGAATCAGGATTTGCGCGCATCGATGGGGAGAAACGCAATGAAGACAGTGACGGAAAACTACACGTGGGAGCACTACGGGCGTCGGGTAGCGGAATGCCTTGAGGAAGCCGTGGCGGGCGTAAAAAATGCTGGTGAGCACTCCCCTTCTTAGGACTACCGTTCCTTTATCGAAGATCGTCCGTATCCACCTTGATTCCCAATTCCCTTTCGACAGCGTCCAGCAGAGAGCCGGCAACCGCGTCCGCAAGGGCTGCGGCGTCCGCGGCGCCGGCTTTCTGACGGCCTGGTTCTCCCTCTATGAAAATTGTTTTCATACCGATTCGCCGACCCGCCTGGATGTCAGAAAGCGAATCGCCGATGACGACGCTATTGTGCGCGTTGGCTTGCGGAAAATTTTCGAATGCCTGTTCGAAGAGGCCAATCTCCGGCTTACGGCAGCGGCACGCATCGACGTCATGAGGACAGTAATAAATCGCGTCCAGGCTGCCGCCTTGCTCTGCCAGATCCATTTGCATGTTGCCATGAATCAACTCCAATTGCGCAACCGTCAACCGTCCCAGCGCGATGCCTCGTTGATTACTGACGACGATGACGGTCAAGCCGGCACGCTTCATCCCTGCAATGGCCTCTCTTGCGCCCGGCAGCCATTGGAACTGCGCCCAGTCGCAAACGTAAGCTCCCTCAGGCATCTTGCGGTTCAAAACGCCATCGCGATCGAGAAAGACGTAGCGTCCCAGTCCAACATCCATCCGCTTTATCGTCATGGCAAAACGCTATAATTACTACTAGAAACATGAGGCGGCAACCCGCTGGAGAGTCATGTCGGACAATGCCATCCAGCAAATTACACTGCTAAGTTTTCGCACGTTTGGCGATTACGTGTTGAAAGCGCCCTTTCTTTTCGAACTCAACCGGCGTTATCCCAACGCCGCAGTCACCATGATTACCAACCTCAAGGGCGGCCAGGTTTATCCACTGGTGGACTCGCGCCTGAAGTTAGTCGTAGTCGATCATGGCGATCGTATGCTGCCCATGTTTCGCAAGCTCCGCCGTCTCAAAGCAGCCGATCTCGTCATTGCCCTGGACGACAGCCGCACCACGTTGATTCTCTCGCTGGTGGTGCGGGGCAAACGAAAGACGGGGTGGGTGCAGGGCATCAGCCTTCTCTATGCGGAAGGCGGCTTCTTTGCCTGGAAGAGCGTTCAGCCCTGGCTCTCGAGATTAGTGAAAGCCGTGTACCGGCCGGGCAGGATTCGCGAGCCCGAAGATAAATACGATGGAGACGTCGAGCTCGAACTGCTGGATCTTCGGGGACACAACCAGCCACTCGCATACTACCGCGGCAAGTACGCGGCTTTGCCGGCTAGAGGGACGGCAGTGCAGGCGGAACAGCCCTATATCTATTGCGCGGCGGAAGCCGGATGGCGTGCAAGGCAGCTTACGGATAAGCAATGGGCCGGCATCCTCCGCGGCCTGCTGCAGGCTTTTCCGCAACACACGATCGTCGTCCACGGCGCCGCGGCAGCGGTGGAAGAATTCGGGCCGGAGCGGCGCGTGGTTTCGTATGGGCAAACGTCTGTCGTCGAACTATTTGAGAAAATCTCGGCCGCAGATCTGGTGATTGCCCCCGATAGTTTTGCCCTGCACCTGGCGTCGTTCTACGACGTGCCGGCGATTGGATATTTCGGACCGGCGCATCCCCACCGCTTCCGTCCCAGCGGACCGGGCAGCATCTGCCTGTTTCATCAACCGGCGTGCTCCCCGTGCCTGCAGCTTCGAGGCAATGCTCCGTGCCGCAAGGGCCTGAGCCAATGCAGCTCGCTCGCGGCGATGCAGCCGTCTGAATTTGTTGCCGCGGCGAAAGCCGTGCTGGCGTGAGAGGCAAGAGCCGCTCCGACGCGCCTGGAAGGTGGAAAGGCGGAGTGCTGCACCCTCCGCTACTCAGGCTCGTCCAACACTATGCAACACAGCAGGGAACTCACCATGGCTATTGTCTCCCTCACTCTTGAATTGCACATCGAGCAGGCTCGCTCACTCAAGGACCGGCGGCAGGTGGTCCGCAGCCTCAAAGATAAGCTGCGTCACGGTTTCAATATCTCCGTTGCCGAGCTGGACGAGGCCGTCACCTGGCAATCGGCAATCATCGGCGTCACCGCCATTTCCCGTTCGCGGGACTATCTTACCGGCCTCATGGGCCAGGTGGAGAATGCCGCCGTGCGCATCGCCAATGACCTGGGAGCCCAGGTTGCCGACTCCTGGTGCACCTTCCACGAGGACGAATCCGGGGAATAGACCGATTTTTCTGATAGTCTTAGGGGTTTAGCCAAGGACTTTTTTCATGGTGGAACCACGGGCACGAAAGTACCATCGGGATCGCGTCGCGGAAACGCTGCGCGAAGAGATCAGCGGCATGATTGTGGGCGAACTCGGTGACCCGCGCATCAGCTTTGCCTACGTCAGTGAGGTAGTTATCAATTCCGGAGGCAAGTCGGCCCGGGTCTACATTGCCGTAGACGGCGGCGATGCAGAGGAGGAGAAAACACTCGAAGCATTGACGGCGGCGCGCGGCTTCATCCGTCATGAATTGCTGGAGCGCATGGGCGTGCGCCATGTTCCTGAACTTTCGTTCCAAATCGACAAGTCCAAGGACCTTAAATTGCGCATCGACGAGTTGCTCGGGCGCAATAAAAAAACCCAACCAGCCGTTGCTACGAGCAGCCCTACAAGGGCACTTGCCGGCGCGAAGGCCAAGGGATCGAAATAGCCTCTCGCCCGCTCACCATGCAATCCACACCAGCAATCGATGCGGTACTCAGCTCTATTGCCAAGGCCGATCACCTGCTGGTAACGGCGCATGCGCGTCCTGATGGCGACGCGGTCGGCAGCCTGCTCGCGTGTTGGATGATGCTGCGGCAGCTGGGAAAAACCGCGGAGATGGCGCTAAGCGATCGGGTACCGCGCATTTATCAGTCGTTGCCGTGCGCCTCTCAGGTTCGCAACTGGAGCCGTGTTGAGGGCGATTACGACACGGTGATCCTGCTGGAGTGTGACGGCATCGAACGAACACGCCTGGATGGGCTGCGCAACCGTTTCCTGATCAATATCGACCATCACACCAGTGGCCGTGCTTTCGCCAATGTCAACTGGATCGACAGCAGTGCCTGCGCCGTTGCGGAATTGGTCTATCAGCTTGCAGGTGCGGCCGGCGCTGGCGTGACAGCAGAGATGGCAACCTGCCTCTACACCGCCGTACTTTCCGATACCGGGTCCTTCTGCTACGAGGGCACAGACGCACACACTTTCGAACTGGCGCGGAACCTGGTTCTGCTGGGCGCCAATCCCGCCCATATCGCACAAGATGTTTACTTCTCGAACCCGTCGGCGAAGATGCTTCTGCTCGGCGCCGCGCTGGCCAACCTGCACCAGGATGGACGGCTGGCATGGCTCTGGGTGTCGGAGGACGATATGGATCGCGCCCAGGCAGCGGAAGAAGATTGCGAAGGCATCGTCAACTATGCCATCGGCATCGCAGGGATCGAGGTTGCGGTCTTCCTCCGCGAACTGCGCGACCACCGCGTGCGCCTCAGCCTGCGTAGCAAAGGCCAGGTAAACGTGGCCACGATCGCGGAGCGGTTCGGCGGCGGCGGTCACGAGAACGCCAGTGGCTGCACCGTTGACGGCCCACTCCCCGTGGCCACGGAGCGGATTCTGACCTGTCTGCGCGATGAGCCGGCAATCAGGCTGATTTGAACGTCTGCCCGGATGAAGAACCTCGCCACCATGATTCATTGCCGGGACACGGTTTCACAGCAACGATCCGTACTGTTTTCGTGCTGCCGTAAGGGGGCGGAGCGGCAACCGCTCACCCCGTCCCTGAATCTGTTAGCCTTGTCCGCGTAGACCAATATGATGGCCGGAACCACGTTGCTTCCTATGAAATATTGCTGGTGCCTGGCGACAAGAAGTTCGATTTATGGGCGACGTTCCGCGTGGAGAGTGACACGCCTGACGCTCGCTGCGGCGAGGCAGTCGTGCCCTAACAAGAAACAAAATCTTCCAGTTTCATCCCTCGCGGGTTGGCAGAGAGAAAACGGAGCAGTCCCGAAGGGACGGCTGAAAATAGCCCAGGATGAAATCCTGGGGATCCCAATCCTATCCAAGGATCCAGTCCCGCAGGGACGACTGAAACAAACCGTCCCACCGTGCAAGGCTAGAAATTTCCTTCAGCCGTCCCTTCGGGACTGGATCGGCAAACGTGGACGCCCGTCCAGTTCCGGATTTTTCTCGGTCCCGCTGCCTGGCAGAATCGATGGCTGAGAAAAAAGCAATTTTGGGAACGCCTCGAGTCGTTCACCGAGCCGACAACGGTCTGACGATGTTGAAAGCTCGTTTTCCTGCCCTGCAGGAAACGCTGGAGGCGATCAGCCTTTTCATTTTCACCCCCTTTTTCCTTTTTTACGGACTCGTCCCGGTATTCGGCGGCGATGGTCTAGGGCTGGTAGGCGCCGACGAACCCAGGTATGCGCAGATTGCGCGCGAAATGCTGACTCGCCGGGACTACGTCACCCCGGTTTTATGGGGCCGGCCCTGGCTCGAGAAACCGGCTCTCTACTACTGGCGAGCGATGTTCGCCTTCCTCGAGTTCGGCGTGCACGATTGGGCGGCGCGTCTCCCGTCCGCCAGCTTTGCCTTCATCCTGGTTGCACTGATCTATCTCCATCTCCGACGCTTTCGCCCCGGAAGCCAATTGGACGCCGCATTGATCACTGCTTCCTGCGCCGGCATCGTCGGCTTCGCCCGCGGAGCGTCAACCGATATGCAGTTGGCGGCGCCCTTCTGTATCGGCATGCTGGGCTGGTATGCCTGGTATGAGACGGACAAGAAGTTCTGGCTATTTGACCTCTATTTCTTCGTCGGCGTGGCCACGCTCGCCAAGGGACCCGTGGCACCCGTCATGGCCCTGGTCATCATCTTCACCTTCTCGGCGCTGCGCCGGGAATGGTCCCTGCTCCGCCGCACCATCTGGATTCCCGGGGTGCTTCTCTATTTCGCCATGGTGCTGCCCTGGTACATCGCGGTACAGCGGCGCAATCCCAGTTTTCTACGCGTCTTTTTTCTGGAACACAACCTCGAACGCTTCGCCACCAACCGGTTCATGCACGAACAGCACTTCTGGTACTACCTCCCGATCATTTTGCTGGCGCTTATGCCGTGGTCGGTGATCGCCATCCGGGCCCTGGTAGAAGCCATTCAACTCTCGATCGCGGAGTGGCGGGCGCGCCGTGCCAAGCACCATTACGTGGGTCATTCCCGCTGGGGCGATGCCTTTCCCGAATTTCTGGTTCTGTGGACCCTTTTTCCCATCGTTATTTTTTCCCTATCCCGTTCCAAGCTGCCGGGCTACATCCTCCCCGCGCTACCGCCGCTCACCATTCTCACCGGCGACTACATCCATCGGATCCGCGACAAAGGCCTGAGTCTCTGGCTGCTCTTGTTGCACGCTGTGCTTTCCTCGGTGACGATCATCCTTATCCTGCTGCTTCCCTGGCATATCGGGCATCCGGGGGAGAGACCGCCGGTTGCTATTCTGCTTCCCGCGGTGTCGAGCGGCGTGGCGGCCGCGCTCCTTATCCTGATCGTCGTCGCGCGCTTTGGAGTGACTCGCCTGCGCGCCGCCACCATGGTGCCGCTGGTCGTCATGCTGCTGTTCATCTTTGGCGTGGGGCCGTTCTTCGGTCTGCCGGCAATCTCTGCTACCAAGAAAAATATCCGCTTGCTGGACGCTGCTTACTCAGCCCGGCCTCTGGCTGCCATCATCAGCCAGATCCAGCGCCCGAGCGAAGGGGTGGCGGTCTACAAAGTACGGCGCGACATGGAGTATGGGCTATCGTTTTACCGCAACCACCGGATCGACAACTATGACCAGGACGGCGTTCCCCCCGGGGAGCATATCCTCATAACCCGGCAAGCGTATTCCGGCGAATTACCCAGCCTGCTCGCCGGCCGATCCTACCAGCCGCTCTTTTCCTATCCAGCGCAAGGTCTGGCGGTTTATCAGGTTTTCGCCAAGCCCCAATGAGCCGTTTGATGATCCCTTTGACGAACCCTTTGGGAATGCGTGCGGCAACGTTCTGGAGTGGCTTTGCCTCGGTAGGGTTTCCATGGAATGGACGGGTGCCGTACACTCCTGTTCAAATGCGGCCTAGTGCGGATCGCTCGCAGCCGGGGGGAAAGGCCTGAACGCGGGCATGCACAGAGTGGAATGACACCAGCCCTACACCTGGAAATTCTCGATCTACGACACTTCTCCGCCAGCAACCTGAAGCCCGTGCTGGAGGCGGAGAGCCGTGTGTGGAACGACCGCCTGCGTTGGGATTTTCACGCTTCCGCCAACCTGCTGTTGCAGTATCTCGACTCCCGTCTTCTGCCCGGCTATGTGGCCATTGAGAACGGCCGTATCTGCGGTTATGTTTTCTGTGTTTACGAGAGCGAAAAGGCCCTGATCGGCGACGTTTTCGCCATACCGAACCCGGCCAATCCCCAATCGACAGCCGACGTTGAGCGCCGCCTGCTGGAACATATGATCGAGTTGCTGCAACATTCGCCCGGGGTGGATCGCATCGAGTCCCAATTGCTGCTGCGCCCACACGGCACCCATGCGGAAACCATCCGCAATGCCGGATTCGATATCTACGAAAGACTCTTTATGGAGCTGGAACTTGGCTCCGCAAGCCTGAGGGATAGGCCACCGGACGGCCTGATGGGCGGGCTGGAGTTGCGGTCCTGGAGAGACAGCGATTTTGCGGCCGCCGGCCACCTCATCGCCCAAGCCTATGAAGGGCATCTGGATGGCATCATTAACGATCAGTACCGGTCTGTCTCCGGATCGCTGCGATTTCTGCATAATATCGTCCGCTTTCCGGGTTGCGGACTATTCGACGCATCCGCCTCGCGCGTCCTGGCGTATCGCGATCGCGAGGGGATAGCCGCCCTGCTGCTCTGTTCTCGGGTGCGTGAAGAGGTGGGCCACGTAACACAGATCTGCGTGAGCCCGCGCTTTCGCCGGCGCGGGCTCGGCGCCTGGCTTCTGGCCGATTGTTCGCGCGCTCTCCGCAATAAAGGCTTTCAGTCGCTCACGCTCACGGTCACACAGCGCAATGCGGACGCGGTTGCCCTTTACCTCCGGAGCGGGTTCGTCACTCGCCAGACATTCGATGCCATGGTTTGGGAGCGCCGCGCACGAGCCCGAGGCTGACCCGGACTGCCCCCCCTACGTGTATCTATTTACCGAATGCCCCGAAGGGACCCTCCTTGTGTATTCTTGAGGGATGGCGCAAAGAGTAGACGCGGGGAAGAAATCCTCGAAGGTGAGCCAGTTGGGATATATGGCGCTGATTGCCGGTTGGCTTATCCCCGGAGCGGGCCACCTCATGCTTAAACGTTGGGGTCGCGGCGTTCTGGTATTGGCTTCGATCAGTTGCATGTTCGTACTGGGCATCATGATGGGCGCCAGACTCTACGTGCCCAACACTGCGGACTTGCTGGAAATGCTGGGCTTTTTGGGTGATCTGGGCGCAGGCCTGCTTTATCTGATCGGCCACGGCCTCGGACTCGGCCAAGCCCCGGTGCAGGTGGTGACGGCCGACTACGGCGCCAAGTTCGTTGTGGTCGCGGGATTGCTGAATTTGATCTCGGCGGTGGACGCACACAATATTGCTGTGGGGAGAAAGCCATGAACCTTGCGCTCTCTCACTTCACGACGGTCATTCTTTTTGCGGGCTTCGCCTCCATCATCTTCGGCATCACGCAGCGCAGCACCCCCAAGGACATGGTTCGCTACGGAGCGTACTGCTTCGTGCTGTTTCTGGGGGCAGTGATCGCGGCCAGCTGGCTTATGTATTTCATCCGCCACTAGCTAGCTAGAGCCTGTTAGATCCGGACCAGCTCGGTTTGGATTGGTCCCGTGACCTTGGCGTGGCCGGGCTCCGTCAACATGTTGATTTCGCTGCGCACTCCGAATTCCGGAAGGTAGATTCCCGGTTCTACGGAAAAGCAGGTGTAGGGCAGAATCAGGCGATCGTCGTGGGTTTCGAGATTGTCCAGATTGGCCCCATTGCCGTGTGTCTCCGTGGAGATGCTATGCCCTGTCCGATGGGTAAAGTACTCCGCGAAACCTGCCTGGCGTATCACTGCACGGGCGGAATCATCGGCCTGCCATCCCGCTAACGGTTGTTGGGTGGTAAAAGCCTGCTGCACGGTCTTGATGGCTGCATCCCTTGCCTGGGCGACAACGGAGAAGACCTGCTGCTCGCGTTCGCTGGGCTCGCGGCCGACCACACCGGTCCAGGTGATGTCGTAGAAACAAGTCCCCGGGCGATCCATGCGACCCCAGATATCGAGGAGCAGGAAGTCTCCCTGCCTGATCTCCTTTGAGCTCGCAGCCGTTGGCTCGTAATGGGAGTCAGAGCTGTTGGCATTCACGGATACATTGGGACCATAGCCGTCGGCAATGCCGGCACGGCGCATCGCCTGCTGCAACCAAACCATCACTTCATATTCATTCAGGGGGGCAGCCGCGCCGCCATTGGTCTGCCCGGGCGAGCGCAGGCGAGCCGCCATATGCTTCCAGACGGCACTGACAATCTCGTCGATGTGCTGCTGCGCCTCGTAATGACTGGCGATCTGCTCGGACGTGAGAACCGCTTCGAAGCGGCTCACCAGATCGGCAGAGCTCACGATGGTCTTGCCCAATTCATGCAGTACCTCCAGCGTTCCCGCATCCACCAGCGACACGTACATGATGGCGTTGCGCGGCGAGTACTGCATGGCCAGCCTGGTGTACGGCTCAAGCATGGTACGCAAGCCGGTTTCGAGCTCCTGCCACGATGAATACAGCTGCCCGGAGCCGGGCAAGGCGGCCAGTTTCCCACTCTCGATACGGTGGGTCAGTTTGCGCGGTTCCCCCTCAGCCGGGATGAGGTAGTACCAACGACGAGAGACATGCAGCGAGTCATTGAGACCGAGAATGCGGTAAGCAATCGGGTCGCGGTGATGATGGTCATAGAAGAGCCAGCCATCCAACTGCTGCTCGCGAAGGGCTTTCTGGATCTGTTCAAGATTCATGTTGGGAAACTGGCTAAGGAAATATGGAATGAGGAAGGTTCGAGTGCCCCACATCTCGCAAAAGCGCGAGATATGGGGTACCCGGGACGGTGGCAAGAACAGAGAACGAACAGGGTTACTGGGCCGTCAATTCAGCAGCAACCCGCTCGGTTACAAATGCCTCGATGGTGTCGCCGACTTGAATGTCATTGAAGCCGGCGATCCCCATGCCGCACTCCATGCCGTTGGTTACCTCGCGGGCATCGTCCTTGAAGCGCTTCAGCGAAGCAAGCTTGCCCTTGAAGACTTGCACTCCCTCGCGCATGAGGCGAATTTCCGCATCGCGCTTGATGGAGCCGTCGGAGACCCGGCAACCGGCAATGGTCCCAACCTTCGGAATTCTGAAGATGTTGAGAACCTGAGCACGGCCAACGTAGTTCTCCTTGATCGTCGGCTCGAGCAAGCCCAGCATGGCTTTCTTGATCTCGTCCTGCAGCTCGTAAATGATCGAGTGCAAGCGGATCTCGACGCCATCCTGTTCCGCCAGATCCGCAGCCTTGCGCTCCGGGCGAACGTTGAAGCCGATGACGATCGCATTGGAAGCCGAGGCCAGCAGAATATCGCTCTCGGTGATTGCGCCCACACCGGTATGAAGAACCTTGATGCGGACCTTCTCGGTCGACATCTTCTGCAACGAGTCGGCCAGCACTTCGACCGATCCGGTCACGTCTCCCTTAAGGATCAGTGGCAGTTCCTTAACGCCGGCCTGTTTGATCTGCTCCGCCAAGCCTTCGAGCGAGACGCGCGAAGACTTCGCCAACTGGGACTCGCGCTCCTTCATCTTGCGGTACTGCGCAATGCCCTTGGCCTTGTCGCGGTCAGCAACGACCAAAACCGTGTCGCCCGCATCCGGCATGCCCTCCAACCCCAGAATTTCCACGGGGGTTGAGGGGACAGCTTCCTGGGTTGGGCGGCCGCGATCGTCAAACATGGCGCGCACCTTGCCAAAGGTGTTTCCCATGATGAAGCTGTCGCCGGCGCGCAACGTGCCGTTCTGTACCAGCACGGTCGCCACAGCGCCGCGTCCGCGGTCGAGTTTCGCTTCGATGACTGTGCCGACGGCCGGGCGATCGGGGGTGGCCTTCAGGTTGCCCAGGTCGGCGACGAGGCAAATCATTTCGAGCAGCAGATCGAGATTCTGCTTCTTCTTGGCCGAGACATCGACGAAGACCGTGGAACCGCCCCACGCTTCGGGTACCAATCCACGATCGCCCAACTGCTGCTTGACACGGTCCGGTTGGGCATCGGGCTTGTCGATCTTGTTTACGGCAACAATGATGGGAACATTCGCCGCCTTGGCATGGTCTACCGCTTCGAGCGTCTGCGGCATCACGCCATCATCGGCTGCGACCACGATCACGACAATGTCAGTTACCTTGGCGCCGCGGGCACGCATGCGGGTAAAGGCCTCGTGACCCGGCGTATCGAGAAAGACAATCTCCCGGCCGAATGCAGGCGAATCCTGCTTGGCGATGCGGACCTTGTAGGCGCCGATGTGCTGCGTAATGCCACCGGCTTCGCCGGAAGCAACGTCGGTCTCGCGGATGGCGTCCAGCAGCGACGTCTTACCATGATCGACGTGGCCCATCACGGTGACGACCGGCGGGCGGGTCACTTCAATTTCGCTGACATCCTCATCCTTCATGAGGTTCTCAAGCACTTCGTTGGCCATTTCGTCTTCGAAAGTGATGATCTGGGTGTCGGCTCCGAACTGGGATGCGACATCCTTCACCAACTCGGCGTCGAGCGATTGATTGACGGTCACAAAGACTCCGCGCATCAGCAGCGAAGCGATGAGGTCTTTGCCGCGCACTCCGAGTTTTTCTGCCAGATCCTTGACGCTGATGCCCTCTGTCACCGTGATGGTGCGGGTGATGGGCAACGGCTCGTGGGGAACCTGTGCTCCGCCGAAACGAGGCGGCGGGGCAAAGCCCTTCATCGGGCCTTCTTTGGTCTTGGGATATTGCTGGCGTCCGCGGCGTTGCTGCGGAGCCGCTCTTTGCGGACGTGGAGCCTCACCTGGAGGTGGAGTTAGACCGCCGGCCCCCGGGGCGCCGGGTCGAGGCGCGCCAAAGCCAGGGCGGGCTCCGAAGCCAGGGCGCGGAGCACCGAAGCCGGGACGTCCACCTGGGCCTGGAGGGCCACCGGGGCTGGTCCGGGTAGGATGCATGGGCCGGCGCGCTTCGCCGGGTCCCCCCTGGGGACGTGGAGTGTATCCCGATCCACCGGAACCGGGTCCACCGGAAGGCCGGCCACGATCGAAGATGGGCCGTCCACGTTGAATCGACGCTCCTGGTTGTTGCTGGGCACTGGAGGCCGGGGCAGCGGCGTGGGTCACGGGCGGCGGCGGAGGCGCCTGATATACCGGTCGCGGACCGGTCTGCGGCATAATCACGCGCCGGGCGACCGGAGCGGGAGGCGGAACCGGGGCGACGGTCTCGGTCGGTGGCGCTACAGGGCTGGCGGCAACGGGAGCGGGAGCGTCTGCCGCGGCAGCTACCGCAGCAACTGGCGCCTGCTCTGTTACGGGCGGCGCGGGAGGCCTGGAGGCCGCGGCCGGGGCTGCTACCACAGTCTGTGCCGCGGAGACACGCACTTCGGCGCCCGGAACCGTGGGCCGGTTGATACCGGGCGCGGCGACCGGTGGCCGTACTTCGATGCCCGACACAGGAGGCTTCGCGACTACCGGCCCTGAGGGCGGCTTGGCTGCGATGGCGGGGGTCGACGGAGGCGGGGCCACCACGATGCGCGGCTCCTGCCGAGGCAGGGGAACAATCCGTCGCGGCGCCGGCGGTGGCGGAGTCGGAACCCGTTGGCTCTGCCCGGCGAGGTTCGGCCGGAGCTGTCCCGGCGCGCCCGGACTTGTAGAACCTGGACTGGTAGAACTTGGGCTCGTGGAACCTGGTCTTGCCGGAACTGAACTCGTGGGACTCGCCGGAGCTGGGCTCGCAGGACCTGGGGTTGGAGCACCAGAGCTCGGCACGCTGGCGGGCTGGCTGGAGGCAGCGGGCGATGGTCGTGCGACGACACTGGGTGCAGGCGTACTGGTTACCGGGGCCTGCGAAGCGGCCGGCGGCGCAACAGAAACGACGGCCGGAGGAGCTGCCGCCCCAGAAGGGGCGGGCCGGGATACCTGGGGCTGAACAGGCGAAGGCCGTTGGGCCACAGCCGCAGCTTCATCTTTTCTCTGCTGGATTGCTTTGAGCACATCGCCGGGCTTGGAGACACGCGACCAGTCGATCTTCTGCTTCGGCTCGCTCTCAAACTTCGCCGCGACGGCGCCGTTCTTGCCGCCACTGCGGTGAAAGAACTGGCGGACCCGCTCTGCTTCATCGCCTTCCAACGAGCTCGAGTGTGTCTTTTTTTCAGTCACACCGACGTGCGCCAAGGCGTCAAGGATCGCCCTGCTCTTTACTTCCAGTTCGCGTGCTAAATCGTTAATCCGAACTTTGCTCATCCGTCCCTTTGTGTCGAACCCGCCGCCATTCAGACTTTCATCGCAACCTCACGGCCGGGGGAATGACAGGTCTTATTATTATCCTCTGAAAACGTGGAATATGTGTCATCGAACCACGCGGTGGCGTTCATTTAAACGCCACCTTCATCTACTTTCGCGTCCTGGCGGGTCTCCTGACTCGCCTCTTCTACGTTTCCGTCGGTTTCCGATCTTGCCAGGTCATGGTTCGGGGAATGCCGCACGAGCGTCTCGCTGGTGTCGTCCCGTCCGGGTACTTCTGTCGTCACGCCGAACTCGCCCACATCCCGGCCCGATTCAGTCAACTCTTCCATACGCAACCCGGCCAGATCGTCATTGACGATTCCGGAACCGTCCCGGTTGTCAGGAACCACTTCCCGCTCACCCTCCATGTCGAGGGTCAGCGCGTCGATCTCCTCGGCCGACTGGGCATCTTCAATCGCCGCCGCTTTGGCTACTAACTCTTCCTCTGACTTAGCCGCTCCCTCAGCCGCGGGACGCTCTTCGCCGGGTTCGTATTCGCCAAAGTAGTGGCGTACCGCGAGGCTGATCTTCTCCAGGGTCTTTTCGCCGATGCCGGGGACTTCTTCCAGCTGTTCGGGCGTCATGTCGGCCAGCGCTTCGACCGTCGTGATGCCGGCAACCACCAGCTTCTGGATAATCTGCTCGCCCAATTCAGTTACCTGTTCGATGGGCGTCGAAGGCCCACCGCTCATGGCCTGCATTTGCTGCTCGACTTCCTGGCGCTTCTCTTCCTCGCTCTTAATGTCGATTTTCCAACCCAACAACTTAGCCGCCAGGCGGACGTTCTGGCCCTTCTTTCCGATGGCGAGCGAGAGTTGTGAGTCGTCCACGATGACTTCAATCTGTTTCTCACCCAGATCGGTAATGCTCACGCGGCTCACTTTCGCGGGTTGGAGAGCCTTCTCGGCAAAGGTGGTGATCTCTTCGCTGAACTCAATAATGTCGATCTTCTCGCCGCGTAGTTCGCGAATGATGGACTGCACCCGCATGCCTTTCATGCCCACGCAGGCGCCGACCGGGTCGACATCCTTATCGCGCGACACGACGGCGATCTTGGTGCGTTCCCCGGCTTCGCGGGCGATGGCCCGGATCACGACGGTATTGTCGTAAATCTCCGGAACTTCGCTTTGAAACAGGCTTTGCACCAATTCGGGAACGGCGCGGGAAACAATGACCTGGGGCCCTTTGGCGGCGCGGTCGACCCGCTGCAAGACCACGCGGACACGCTCGCCGATGGCGAACTGTTCCAGACGCGACTGCTCGCGCTTGGGCATTCTGGCTTCGGCTTTGCCCAGGTCGAAGATTACGTCCTGCAATTCCAGCCGCTTGACGGTGGCGTTCAATACCTCGCCTAAACGATGGGCGTACTCCTTGTAGACGGTATCCCGCTCAGCTTCCCTGACCTTCTGGAAGATGACCTGTTTGGCCATTTGCGCGGCGATGCGGCCGAGCACGTCGGTCGGCTTGTAGTAGCGGATTTCCCCGCCGGTCTCGACTTCGGGCGCCAGCGCCCGGGCGTCGTCGAGCGTGATCTGGTTGACCGGATCTTCCAATTGCTCGGGAGCCTCGACGACTGTCTTGTAGACATAGGCCCGGATCTCGCCCGATTCGCGATCCAGTTCAGCCCGCATATTCTCCTGCGTTTTGTAGTACTTACGCGTTGCCAGCGCAATCGCATCCTCGACCGCGGACACCACGATCTGGGGATCGATTCCCTTATCCTTACTCAACGCCTCAATACTTTGATAAAGAACACTCGCCATGATTTTCTTTTACCTATTCGCTCAAGCTGTTGCGCAATCACGCGGCCCACACTGCTAGCTTTAAATGTCAGGGGCTAGATTGGCCTTTTCGATATTGGCAAACGCAATCTCTACTGTTTGCCCGGCACCCTTCTTGCCGCCCTTCTGTTTCTTTGCCGTTAGGTCGAGCACGATCCCCTCCGGCCCTACCTCTGTGAGCTTACCCAGCCAGTGCCGGTTGCCCGCCACCGGTGCAAAGGTTCGAACTTTTACCGGGCTGGCCCGGAAACGCTCGTAATCGGCGCGGGTGGCCAACTTGCGGTCTAAACCGGGAGAGGAAACCTCCAGGGTGTAGTTATCCGCCGGTACCAGCTCTTCCACGTCGATCACCGTGCCAAAATCCCGGCTAAAGCGCTCGCAATCCTCGTGCGTGACCCAGGCCAGCTGGTCGAGGGCGATGCCTTCGCTTACCAAATGGTCGAGTAGGCTTTGCTCGTCATCCAGCTCTGCTCCAGCGGCGTCCAGCTCTGCTTTGCCGGCGCGCTTTTGCGTGGCTGCTTCCGCCCGCCGTGCCCGTTGCTCCGCGTTTTGCTCGATAAATACGCGCAAAACCCTCTGTTTGCTGCCACCCAAATACTCGACCTCTACCACTACCAATCCCTGGGAAGAAGCCACCCGATCCGCAGTTTGGCGGATTTGCTCGATACTGAGTGCCATAGATGCCGCTTCAAGATGAATTTGCTTCGCCACGGGGCCGGACCGCAGGCTTCACGGTTTTCTGACCAAAAGAAAAGTGGGCTTACGCCCACTCATTTCTCCGTGTTTCTCCGCTAGGGGGTAGAGGCGAAGCCAAAGGACAAATTCGTCTGCAAAACTAGAATACGCCGTTTAAGGGCGAACTTCAACGGCGTGGGGTGACGCCCGAACCAGACCGGGAAAGACTGATTCCAAGCTGGGAAAGCAGGTCCCCGAAGGTTCCCGCGCCATCGGCCCGCGCGTGCTGAGAGCGCTGTTTTGTCGGCTTTTTCCTCAACCAAAGGCGCTTTGCGGACGTTTCTTGTGTAGCCTATAGGATTAATAGAAGCGCTGAAGGCATGCTGTTCATCCAACACCGAACCTTGCAGGACAACCTCCTTCTATCCACACAGCAGGAACCGGAGAAATGCTCGGAATATTCCTTTCAACCTTTTTCGACCTTTTTGACCAATAACCCCAGGGGATCCGCGTTAAGCCCTCTTTTATGATTCAGACACCCGTACCCGAAGCTCTTACCTTTGACGACGTTCTGCTCGTCCCCGCATATAGCGAAGTCGTTCCGGCACAAGTGAGCACGCAGACCAGGCTCACGGATACCATTTCCCTGAATACGCCCCTGATATCCGCGGCGATGGATACGGTGACGGAGTCGCGCCTTGCCATCGCGATGGCGCAGCAGGGTGGCCTGGGCGTGATTCACCGCAACCTCAAGATAGAGCAGCAGGCCAGCGAGGTGGACAAGGTAAAGCGCTCGGAAAGCGGGATGATTGTCGACCCGGTGACGATCGAACCGCAACAGCTTATCTCGGATGCGCTGGAGGTGATGCGCCGCTACAAGATCTCCGGCGTCCCAGTGACCCAGGGCAAAAAGCTGGTCGGCATTCTGACCAACCGCGATCTTCGTTTCGAAACCCGCACCGATATTCCTATCGGCGACGTGATGACGCGGCAGAACTTGATTACGGTTCCCGTGGGCACGACGCTGGAGGAGGCAGAAAAGATTCTGCACACCCACCGGGTCGAGAAGCTACTGGTGGTGAACGACAAGTACGAGCTCAAGGGCCTGATCACGGTCAAGGACATCCAGAAGAAGCTGAAGTACCCGAACGCGGCCAAAGACGATCAGGGGCGGTTGCGGGTGGGAGCGGCGCTTGGGGCGACGGGCGATTTTCTGGAACGTGCCGCGGAGTTGATCCGTTTTCGGGTCGACGTGCTGTCCATCGATTCCGCCCATGGCCATTCCTCGAGGGTTTTGGACGCTGTTCGAGCGGTCAAAAAGCAATTTCCCGAGGTTCCCCTGATGGCCGGAAATGTGGCCACCTATGAAGGTGCGAAAGCACTGATTGAAGCCGGGGCCGATACCGTGAAGGTGGGCATTGGACCGGGTTCCATCTGTACCACGCGGATGGTCACCGGCGCCGGGATGCCGCAGATCACCGCTATCAGCGAGTGCTACCGGGCGGCACGTCCGCACAATATCCCCGTCATCGCGGATGGCGGTATCAAGTATTCCGGGGACGTGACCAAGGCGATTGCGGCCGGGGCGAGCGTGGTCATGATTGGTTCGCTGTTCGCCGGCGTAGATGAGAGCCCAGGGGAAACGATTCTTTACCAGGGCCGCAGCTTCAAGACCTACCGGGGCATGGGGTCGCTGTCGGCGATGTCTCAGGGGTCAGGCGAGCGGTACTTCCAGGGCAAGGACGATATGGAGGACCGAGCCTCGGTCGAAGGAGTTGTGGCGCGGGAGCGGAATGGGGAAAACCGGCTGGCCAAGTTTGTGCCGGAAGGGATCGAGGGCAGGGTGCCCCATCGAGGGCCGCTCGAGGGGATGGTGTATCAGCTGGTCGGCGGCTTGCGGTCTGGGATGGGATATGTGGGTTGCAATACCATTCAGGAACTGCAGGAAAAATCCTGCTTTATACGGATTTCGAGCGCCGGGCTGCGGGAGAGCCACGTGCACGACGTGATCATCACCCGGGAAGCTCCCAACTACCACGTGGAATAGGGGTCTTAGGGATCTGCCGAGAACTTCTTGAGGAACGCAACGTGGCGGTCACGCGCTCAGCCGCCAGCGACGAGATGGCTTCCCCTTTCTCCTGGAGGCTTCGATGCCAATATTGCTGCACGATCTCCGCTTTGCCCTTAGACAGATCTTTCGCAACCTGGGATTCTCCCTCACTGCGATCCTCTCGCTCACGCTCGGCATCGGCGCCACCGTCGCCGTCTACAGCATCCTTTATGACGCGGTGCTTCACCCCTGGCCTTACGCGGGAATCGACCGGATCTGCGATATCTGGATTACAGACAACGCCGGCCACGATTGGACCTGGGACCTGACCGGGCCGCAGATTCGGCAGCTACGCCAGACGCATTCTGTCGAGGATGTGGTTGCCTCCTCGTTTTCGAACGAGGCGATCACAGGCAGTGACGTACCCGACGATGTGAGGCTGATCGAGATGACCGGATCCCATATCCAGTTTCTCGGCCTTCCTCCCCTGCTGGGTCGCTATTTTGTTCCCTCCGACGCGCCGGACGGCCGGGATCCGCAGCCCGTAGCCGTACTAAGCTTCAAGTTCTGGCAGCGGCACTACCGTGGCGATCCCGCCGTGGTGGGAAAAACCATCCAGATCAACCACAAGACCTACACCATCCTCGGCGTGATGCCGGTGCGCTTCACATGGGGAGATGGAGAGGTCTTCGTTCCGCTGAAACTGGCATCCGATCAGATGCATCGGTACTCAACCAAAATCAAGTTGAGGCCCGGCATTAGCTTCGCCGCCGCAGAGGGCGAGTTCCGGCCACTGTTTAAGGAGTTCGACCGCCAAACACCAAATTTCTTCCCCAAAGAATACAAGGTCAGCGTGCGCGGTCTTGCCGACACGTACACCCGCGATCTGAAGAAGACAATGTTCCTGCTGTTTGGGGCCGTCGCGCTGCTGCTCGCCATCGGTTGCGGCAACGTCTCGATTCTGCTTCTCGCGCGGGGCACGGCGCGTCAGCATGAGTTTGCGATCCGCTCGGCGGTAGGAGCAAGCTGGATCCCGCATCGTGCGCCAACTCCTCACCGAGTCGCTGCTCTTATCGCTGACCGGAGCCGGGCTGGGCATCTTTGTTGCCTACCGGACCATTGCGTTCATCATCCCGCGCCTGCCGGAATACTCCTATCCCTATGAAGCGGACTTCCACATCAATTTCGCGGTCCTGTTTTTCAGCGTGGGCCTGGCATTGCTGACCGGAATCGTGTTCGGCCTCTTTCCCGCCCTGCAGTCGGCGCGGCCGGAGATCAGCCAGGTGATGCAGGCCGGCACGCAGCGGCTGACGGGCAGCGTGAAAGGCAAACGCCTGCACACCGCGCCTGATTGCCGGCCAGATCGCCCTCACTCTGCTGCTGATGACCGCCGCCGGCGCGGCCATTCAGGGCTTTATTCGCCTGAACACAGTCCCGCTCGGCTATGAACCGCAGCACGTGATGTCGGTCGTCATTCCCCTTGGCGAAAATGCGCACACGACCTGGGCGGACCGTGCCCGCTTCTTCACCGCAGCTTCGCGACAAAATCGCGGCCATGCCCGGCGTCCTTTCCGCCGGTGTTTCCACCAATGCCACTCCGCCCAACAGCGGCTGGCGCCTGCCGGTCGAGATTCTGGGCAAACCGGCTTCCCAGGCGCAGGAGGCTGAACGTGGAATTCGTCGGCCCCGAGTACTTCGCCACCTTGCGCATTCCATTCCTCAGCGGCCGCAGCGTGGGACCACAGTGAAATCGCGCGGGGCGCCACACTCGTCCTCGTGAATCAGGCGTTCGTGCGTCACTATCTGCCGGGCGGGGATGCCTTGGGTCATGCGCTGCGCGTGCCCGAATTCTCCACTCTCCCGCCCATGGGCGCTGGGGGCAAATGGCACCGCGGGGTGGCTGCAGATCATCGGCGTCGTAGGCGACTCGCTGGATGACGGGCTGGACAAACCCGCGGCGCCCGCGGTCTACGCCCCCTACACGCTGGTGACGGCGCCGTTCACGCAGGTCCTGGTTCGCACGCAAGGCGAGCCGCTCGCCATGCTGCACAGCATCCAGCAACAGATCGCATCCATCGATCCCGATCAGCAAATCGGCGGCAATGTACGCGACCTCGAAGGCTGGATCCAGCGCGAGCCGGAGTATTCGAAGGCGCGTCTCATCTCCATGCTCTTTGGCGCGTTCTCCATACTGGCGCTGACTCTCGCCGCGGTGGGCCTGTACAGCGTAGTCTCCTACACGGTCCTGCAACGCACCAGCGAGCTTGGCGTTCGCGTGGCCCTCGGAGCGCGACGCCGCGACGTGCTGCGCCTGGTCGCATTGTCGGCAGGAACCAGTGTCGGCTTGGGAATCGTCGCCGGTCTCGCGCTTAGCCTCGGTCTGAATCGTCTGATTGCCCGCTGGATCGAGAGTGGAACGCGTGATCCGATCATGGTTTTGGCCGCGTCTGGGCTGCTCATTCTGGTGGCTGCACTCGCCTGCCTGGTTCCCGCGCGCAGAGCTCTTGCCATCGACCCCATGGTCGCGCTGCGCTGCGAGTGACCGAGTCGCAGACACCAGAGGACTCCCGCAGCGCTCGGCATCGTATGATGATAGATCCGCGATCGATATGGCGCTTTTCTTTGCAGCCCTCGTCCACGGTCGCGAACCAATTGTCGCCAACCCGGACGCTTGAACCCATTTTGGGTAATTTCCGGGTCGGCGGTAATAGGTAAATAAAGTGCTACTGTTGCCAGGGAACGCTCGCGGCTAGCTCTCTAGTGTGCAGACACCGGTCGGGCAGCAGGTGTGCAGCAACATCGCCGGCCGTCCAATGGAACTTACTTCTTTGTTACTGCTTCCAGCGGCTTCTTCCAGTCCCGGCTCGCGTAGCCCAGGCTGGCGGTCTGCTTTCCGATTTCGCGATAAATTTCCGGATCACTCGGCTGCCATGTGGCCAGGCCGTCGACGTAGCGGTTGAACAAACAGAAGGCGGCCGCGATGAGAACCGTGTCATGGATTTCCTTGTCGGTGGCGCCGTGCCGGCGGGCTCGCTCAATGTCATCGGTGGTTACATACTTGCCGCCCTTCTGTACCTTGCCGGCGATGGCCAGAAGGGCTTTCATCTTGTCTGAAACAGGAGCTGCTTCGTAGTTTTGTTTGACCTGGTTAATCAGTTCGTAGTCAGCCGGCGCGCCGCCAAGGTGCTGCGCGGCCGTGGAGCCATGGCAACTTTGACAGTAGTAGCAATCGTTCTGCGCAGAAACGTACGTTGCTATCATTTCACGCTCGGCTGGAGTCAAGGTATGCGGCCCATGCAGCAGGACTTCCACCAGATCGCACAACGGCCTGGTCGTGGCGGGACTAAACGCCAGTGGGCCGCGGATGCCGGGCAGCCCTTCTGCAAGCTCAATATGTGCCATTTCATGTCCTTCTGGTTTAGTTTCTCTTACTCAGATTCAGGGATAAGTACAGGCAGGATTATTTACCGATGACAGGAGAAAAGAAACCACCGAAAGTACGAGGCGCGTCTCGTACTCTCGGCGGAGAGACTGAGACTTTTGTTAGCTATCGCCCCACTCTGTCAGGTGACGGAATCTTGTGCAAGCAAACATTCGTAATTGTGGCGGAGTCTCAACCGAAAGATCGAGTAAGCAACCGACCGATCGGTGCAGGACAGTGTATCGATCCAGCTGGTAGTGTTCGAAATGCCAAACACATCCAGGAGACTCGAAAACAAAATGAACATCCTTCGCTATGTTCCGGCATTTTTAGTGCTTGCCTGCCTCAGTTCCTCTGCGCAGCAGATCACGGGAAACATTCGCGGAACGGTGACAGACCCAAGCGGCGCTGTGATGTTGGGCGCCGAGGTGACAGCACAGCAGACGGAAACCGCCCTGACGCGACGGACCCTTACCGATCGCAACGGCAACTACATTCTTCTGGAACTGCCGGTCGGACATTACCGCCTGCAGATCGCGGCGAAGGGTTTTGAGGAATACGTGCAGGACGGCATCACACTCAACGTGAACGAGACGGCGTCGATCTCGCCACGTCTCGCCGTGGGATCGGAAAAGCAACAGGTGCTGGTGAGCGCCGATGCCGAGCTGATTGAGCCAACCGTCACCAGCCTGGGCAAGGTCGTGCAACAGCGCGAATTGGAAGATCTGCCGCTGAACGGACGCAACTTCTCGCAACTTGGACTGTTACAACCTGGAGTCGTTCCCTTGACGGCTGGAATAGCCGAAGCGGGAGGATCGCTACGCAACGGACAGGCTTATGCGGTCAATGGCCAGCGACCTGAATCAAACAACTTCCTCATCGACGGCGCGAACAACGTCAACGGCGTCGATGGCGGATTCGTCCTGAAACCGCCGGTGGACGCAATCAGCGAGTTCCGCATCATCACGCATAACGCGAACGCCGAGTTCGGAAATGCGCTGGGATCGACGACGAACATCATCACGCGATCGGGCACGAATCAGATCCACGGGACATTGTGGGAGTTTCTGCGCAATGACGTATTGGATGCCAACAACTATTTTGCGCAGACGAAGGAGCCGCTGAAGCAGAACCAGTTTGGCGCTTCGACCGGCGGCCCGATCAAGAAAGATAAGACGTTTATTTTCGGCTACTATGAAGGCTTCCGCAATCGGCAGGGTGAAACAGAGTTGACTACGGTGCCGTCTCTGAAGCAGCGCAACGGCGACTTCTCAGGAAACTGCCCGGAGGGTTTCACGGAGGGCTTCTGCAACAACCCAGCGAATCAGCTTTTCAACGTCTTTGCCAATGCACCGTATCCGAATAACCAGGTGCCGCAGGGCCAGTTCAACTCGGTTGCACAAAACCTGCTGAAATTCTTCCCCCTTCCTAACGCCGGTTCGAATCTTTTCTCCACAACGCAGACCTTGAGCAATGACACCGATCAGTTCGGCATCAAGGCCGACCATTACCTCACTGCGCGCGAGACGGTGAACTTCCGTTACGCATTCAATCAGCTCTCCCAGGTCGATCCGCTCTCGCCGGGCGGCGCCAGCGTGCCGGGCTTCCCAGTAGGCGAAGACCAGCGCGCGCAGAACTTCGTCGCGGAGGAAACGCACACCTTTTCGCCAACTCTTGTCTCGGTGGCGCGATTTTCATTTCTGCGCAACAAGTTCCTCTTCGGCGAGCACGAGAACCATGCGTCGCCCTCGAGCCTTGGATTTCAATACACGCCGAGTCTCGATATCGCCTCTGGACCGCCATTCGTCCAGGTGAATGGCTATACGACCGTGGGTGACCCGATCACCGGCCCACGCAACACCTATGAAAATGTCTTCGATTTGTCAGGATCGCTGAGCTGGGTGCGCGGCAAGCACGAGCTGAAATTCGGCGGAGGATACGAGAGGCAGCAGATCAATTTGCTGCAAGGGATCGCGACCAACGGCTTCTTCGTATTCGCACCCTTCCCTGTGACGGATGCGTTCGCCAGCTTCCTGACCGGGCAGCCGGTCGTGTTCCTGCAGGGCATTGGTGATTTTTCGCGCGGTATCCGCGGCAACAGTTTGAACGGGTATGTGCAGGATACGTATAAGGTCAGGCCGCATTTCACCATCAATGCCGGACTGCGTTATGAGTTGCCCGAACCGTATACCGAAATTCATCAACGGCAATCGTTGTTTGTGCCGGGAGCGAAGTCGCAGGTGATACCGAATGCGCCGACAGGATTGCTCTATCCGGGCGATCGCGGTGTGCCGGCAGGCTTGATCCCTACCGACAAGAAGGCATTTGCGCCGCGCTTTGGTATGGCGTGGGATCCGAGCGGTAAGGGCAACTTGCTGGTAACCGCGGCTTACGGAATCTTCTACGAGCCTTACTACACGGGGCAGGGCGGTCCTTTGCAGGCGCCGATCAGTGCGCCTCCGTACCTGGGAACGCCGCAGGTGAGCCTGCCGGACTTCGCTAATCCGTTCAACGGCAATGCTCCGGCCGCAGGGACGTTCTCGACTCCCCTCACAAACCTGACGTTGTCGCCTTCGTTGAAACTGCCTTACACGCAGGATTGGGACTTGAACGTGCAGCGTTCGTTCGGTTCGAATTGGCTGTTCGAGATTGGATACGTCGGCACCAAGGGCACGCGCCTGCCGCGCTATATCGAGGGGAACCCAGCAGTGTTCGTTCCCGGAACGGTGGACGGACAGCCGATTTCAAATTCGAGCAATGCCAATCAACGTCGGCTCTATTCCGGCTGCACGCTCGCCGATTCGCCGAGCAGTTGTCAGATTTCCTCGACCGGCGAGATCGCGGGCATCGCGAACTCTGCATACAACGCAATGGAAGTGTCGGTGCGCAAGCGCTACAGCCACGGGTTGTCATTCCTGGCTTCGTACACGTGGTCGAAGACGATCGATGATGTTTCGTCGTTCAACATAACCGGATCGGCTTCGAAACCGGTGGCAGGTGAAAACGATCTCGCGCAGAATCCATTCAATCTCGGGGCAGAGCGTGGGCTTTCTTTGTTCGACGCCCGCAATCGATTCGTTGGAAGCTATGGATGGGAGCTTCCGTTCTGGAACCATGCGCAGAATTGGTACCAGTCGGCGTTCGGCGGATGGCAGTTGACAGGCATTGGCACACTGATGAGCGGCACGCCATTCACCGTCTTCGACTCGAACGACGTCGCGGCGGAAGGCACCGCTCCGGAGATCACTGGATTCTCCGCGCAACGCCCCAATCTCACCGGCAACCCCAACAACGGGCCGCGCTCGGTGGGCGCGTGGCTCAACGCCAGCGCCTTTCAGCGACTCGATCTCGTGGCTAACGCGGGGCAGTTCGGCACGGAAGGACGCAACGTCAACGTCGGCCCCGGCTATGCCGACTGGGACTTCGGCGCCCTGAAGAATTTTAAGGTGACGGAATCGAAGCGGATAGAATTCCGCGCGGAGCTGTTTGACTTCCTGAACCGCACGAACTTCCGGCTGCCCGACAGCGACATCAGTTCGCCCACGTTCAACCATATTCTTGCGGCTGAGTCTCCGCGCCAGGTGCAGTTTGCGTTGAAGTTCCTGTATTAGCCGGCGATTGGTGCCGGTCATTACGGCCGGTCTTTACTGCCAGCTCGGACTAATACGGTGACGTATTACTGTGGAGATAAGCCGCTGTCGAACAGACTCGATTGAGCGTTGGGCACCCGTCCAATACGTTGACTTGCGATTGCCGTCCCCGGGTTTATCCCCGTTCGCGGCTTCCTATTCCTCGGCTCAAGTCAGTCTATAAGCGTTCGCCAAATTGCGTAAAGGCCACGGCTAACGCAGCATCGAGCCACCTCAGGAACCCATCTTCTACGTCGCCCGGATTCGTTATATAAGTGAATGCGAAGGGCTCCATTGAGCAGGAACGAAAAGTCTCGGCAAAAGTTTCGTCTTCCTCCGGTTGTTCCATGGACTCTAGTTGAGCGAAAGCTGTCGCTTCCATCACTCCCGTTAGTTCGTTGCCTACGTGATGAAAGGAAATAACAAAAACTAACCGGTCGTCTCCAATTTGAATTGACCCCTTGGTGAAGTAGTGGTCCTGCTGGAAATTGGCATACTTACCTGCATCACGCGCAGTCTGAATTACTTGGTATTTGTACCAATGAGAAGTACCGAAATCTGTACCTCCGTTACTCGTTCTTGGTTCCTGGGGAACTCCAATTGCGTACAGAGCGCCGCGCAGCTCTACAAGGCGTTTGATGACGGTAGATCTTGCCAAGTCGCGCAATTCGCGTGCAACGTCGTTTACCTTTAATAACTGTGCGTCGTGAGCTGCTTTCCTCCGATTAAATTTGTCGGCAAGGCTTGAAATGACCGCCGATACGAGAGATTCCTGATGGGAGACGTCGGCATCAACGTCTAGGCTGAACGCTTGAAGAATCGCGTTCTTTTCGAGACGAGAAAAAATCTCAACTAGTGGGGTCAACTCTTTGGCGTCAGCCTTTTGTAGAGCATCCAAATACTCGCTTCGCAGATCCCGATCGATCACGAGGGGCAGTAGATTGTTGCCAAGTAGAGCAAGTGTGACGAGTGCGCGCGCAAGCCTCCCATTCCCGTCCTGGTAGGGGTGAATTTGCGTAAATCGATGGTGAATCCAAGCGGCAGCGAGTATCGGGTCTTCATCTTTGTATGACGCGTGAAGCTCCAGGAGGCGGTCGATCTCAGAATCGACATGAACTGGGGGGCAATATTCGTGAATACTGCCATCCGGACGCCTCGGGTTATTTGGGAGGCTTTTAAATTTCCCGCGGACAAGCTGGATTTCAACTCGATTGCCGAATTGGTCGACTGCACTAGTCGTAGTCTGATGCCGAGTCAAAATACTGTGAAGTTCATGAAGTAGTCCTTTGGTAAGAATTCGCTGCTTCTTGATGCAATCGAGGACCAAGTGGACCGCTGCTTCTTGGTCGCGAAGGATATCCACAAGAGCAGCCGGTTCGATGTTTGTGCTATTCCGCGAAATCAGCTCCTCCGCAAATCCGTGGGCTATCAACGCCTCCGTGGTACCTCGGTCCAAGTCATAAAGGCGCTCTAGTATCCCAGTCTCGATGCTGAGTCTTCTTACCAGTCTCCGATTGAACTCTTCCAGTTGATGGCGGCTCAGGTCCTGCACTTGCTGTTTAGAAACCCTCCATGCCTCGTACAGCGGACGTATGGCTGACAAGTCGATAGCGCGATCGGCTTCCGACAGCGGTTCAATCTGTCTCCACTTGTAATCGGTCATCTAATGCCCTCGTAATATTAGTTACAGCATACCTATCGCAACTGACAGGAAGGGTAACGATAGTAAGGGTAACAGACGGAAGTGATGCCTCCGCTCCCGTTGCAACGACGGACTCCGGCGCGGCTCCTACCAGGAATTCGTAACCGGACGGGACTGACACTTTGGGAATGATGGCCGTTCCCTACCGCAACGTCGAACCGATACTTTGGTATGGATCGATACGTTGGTCCAATGGGTTCGTCGCCGCGCTTCTGCCAACCTTGCCTCGAACAGTCACTCGCTCCGGGATCGAAAGGAGTACCAAATGGACGTCACACATGGACGGAAAGAGGCCGCGCGCGTGACCGCTGCTGTCGCGTTGAACACGCTGAGTGTGAACGTCTTTACCGCCCCGGGAAAGGCTATGGTCGGCGAGCGGCCAAAGCCCTTCGGCGAGCCGCTCGGTTTTGACCCGGCCACGTCGACCTAAATCTTCGGCGAGCACGATGCAGTACTCGTAGACGCAATGACGACGGTGGCCGAGGCCGAGGCTCTCGCGGATTGGGTTGCTCTGCACAACCGCAATCTGGAGACCATCTATATAACGCACGCCCATTTCGATCACTTCTACGGTCTGAGCATTCTGCTCGACCATTTCCCGGGTGCTCGGGCGATCACAACGCCCAAGGCGTTGAACGCTATGCAGATGTCTTTCACCCCTACAGTGGAGCGGTTAGCCCGCTGGCTGTTTCCTGGGCAGGTGCCCACCAAGTCGGTTCCACCTGAGCCCTATGAACAGGAAACGTTCACTCTCGAGGGTCACGAATTGCGCATCCTCGAGGCAGGGCCGTACCGATTCGACGTCTCTGTATGTTCCATCGATCGGCCCGATCGTCGCCGGTGACGTTGTGTACAACCAATGCCGCATGTACGTCGGCGACACCACCCCCGAAAGCCGAAAGAATTGGATCGCGGCACTAGACCGGTTGGCGGCGCTGAACCCGGCGATGGTTGTCGCCGGTCACAAGAAGCCTGGCGCGCCCGACTCTCCCTCGGCAATCCAAGACACTAAGCGTTATCTGCAGGACTTCGATCGACTGCAGAAAACCGCGACGTCCGACCAGAAACTGTTCGAGCAGATGACGGAGCTATACCCGCATTGGGTAGCCAATCAGTCGTGGTTGATGTTCGGATTCCCGCAGCCATAACCGGCATGCACCGCTGATGCGAAAGTTTCCGCGCGCATGGGTTGTTCCTAGCTGGCGGTGTCGGCTAGAGATTACTGGAGCGCTCTGGCTTTATGTCGCCGAAGGTTCCTGGGATGGTTCCCTGGTCCCCGTGAGTTGCCGAGGTTCGGGACGCGGCCAGCGCGCCTCGACGATTGTGGAGATTCCACCCCGGGGACGGAACTCCCCGTTGACGACAGCCCATTCCGGATCGCACGCCTTGACGATATCTTCCAATACCTGATTGACGATGTTCTCCTGAAAGATTCCAAGGTTGCGGTAAGTGAAGAGATATTCCTTCAACGACTTCAACTCGAGGCAGCGCCGGCGGGGCATGTAGCGCATGGTCAGAATGCCAAAGTCCGGCAGACCGGTTTTTGGGCAGACGGAGGTGAATTCAGGATCGTTCACCACGATTTCGTATCCCGGAAATTGATTCGCCCAGGTTTCAATGGCGGGGAAGTTATAGTCGAGACCGGCGGTCGCGTGATCATCGGTATAACGAGGGCTGGTGCTCATGGGGATATTGTACGCAAGTATCTCGGTCTGGCTGGCCGCCGTCAGTCTGCCGCAGCGCCCATGCTTTAAACCTCTGAGTCGCCGGTGTAGATGCAACCCGAGGTGCACGTTTCGCGAACCACAATCTTGCTCAAAGACCCCAGCGAGTGCTGAAGTTGCTGCCAAACCCAACGTGCGATGTTCTCGCTGGTTGGATTTTCCAGGCCCTCCACCTCGTTGAGATAACGGTGGTCGATTTGCTCTTCAACAACTTTGAACGCCCCCTTGATGACGTCAAAGTCCATGATCCAGCCGAGTTTTGCATCGAGCGGGCCCAGCACATGGACTTCGATGTGGAAGCTATGACCGTGCAATCGACCGCATTTGTGTCCAGCCGGAACGTGGGGGAGACGATGGGCCGCTTCGATCGTGAATACTTTGAAAATCTCCATCGCTTCTCCGCCTATCGAATTCCCACGAACTTGTGTGTCTGGAGACTCAATCGCCACTTTGGATGCGCAAGGCAGTAGCGGAGCGCTTCCTCCGTGTTCACCTGGCGGCGTGGTCCGTCCATGGGTTGTAAGAAAAAATGCCGAAACGCCAAATGCTCAAACGCTTCAGGCCGCGCGCCGGCTTGAGGAAAGACCAGCTTGAGTTCGTCCCCGTGGGTTTGGACCAGGTTCGCGCCGGCTTTCGGGCTCACGCAGATCCAATCGAGCCCGCGAGGGGCTGCCACGGTTCCATTCGTTTCCACCGCAATCTCGAAGCCCCGGCCGTGCACTGCATCCATGAGAAGCGGGTCCAGTTGCAGCAGGGGTTCGCCGCCGGTGAATACCACAAACTTGCTTCCCGAAGGACTGGTGGCTTGCCAGGTCTTTTCAATGCGGTCAGCCAAAACAACTTCGGTTTCGAATTTTCCCCCGTCGGGACCATCGGTTCCTAGAAAGTCCGTATCGCAGAAATTGCAGATTGCTTTCGCTCGATCCTCTTCGCGGCCGGACCATAGATTGCATCCCACGAAACGACAGAAAACAGCTGCTCGCCCAGCTTGGGCTCCCTCCCCCTGCAAGGTGTAGAAAATTTCCTTCACTGCATAATTCATGCGTCCACCCCAGTGGGCGACTGCCGATAGTGCAGTGGGTCAATCAGGCCGTTCTCCTGGAATCCCTTCTGCCGGAGTAAGCAGGAATCACAGCCTCCGCAAGGTTCCCCTCGCGAGGAGGGATCGTAGCAACTGCTTGTGAGGCCATAGTTGACCCCTAGTTCCAGTCCTTTGCGGATGATTTGGGCTTTCGACAAGGAGATGAGCGGAGTATGGATCTTGAGATTCTGGCGGCCTTCCACGCCGGCCTTGGTCGCCAGATTTGCCAGTTTTTCAAAGGCTGCAATGAATTCGGGGCGGCAGTCCGGGTATCCACTGTAGTCCAGGGCGTTCACGCCGAGGAAGATGTCGCTGCACCCGAGCACCTCGGCCCAGGCCAGAGCAAAGGAAAGGAAAATGGTGTTACGCGCAGGCACATAGGTGGAGGGAATCGTCTCCGCCATTTCCTCGATCGAGCGCCCTTTAGGAACGCTGATGTCCGCGGTTAACGCGGATCCTCCAAACATGCGCAAATCAATCTGCGCGATCCTATGATCGCTTACCGCTGAGTCGGCGGCGATTTTGCGGGCGCACTCCAGTTCCCAGCAGTGCCGTTGGCCATAGGAAAAGGAGAGAGCATACGTCTCGTAGCCCGTAGCGTTTGCGATGGCAAGCACTGTCGTCGAATCCAGCCCGCCGCTCAGTAAGACCACTGCCTTCGGTTTCGTCATGATCAATGCAAACAGCAGATCCCTCCGCGACGCAACCCGGATTTCCTGTAGAACAGAAAATCCGGGTGCGCTCCAGTCGGGATGACAATTCTGGGGAGGGCGATCCCTTGGGTCGTTTGCGACCCGCTGCTTTAGGGCATTTTCGGAAGTGAAAATGCTTAGGCGTTGGTGTCGCTTCCGCTGCCGTCGGGTGGCTGATTTTCAGACATGGCCTTGTCGATCTCTTCGCGGCGCTTCGCCCGGGCCTCGGCACGCTTCTGCCGTTTCTCGTCCAGCTCGTGCTCGGAACCCAAGAGTTCGATGTAGGCCTTTTCCGCTCCATCACCCTTTTGGAAACCGGTGCGCACGATGCGCAGATAGCCGCCGGCACGATCGCCATAGCGAGGGGCTACGGTGTCGAACAGGCGGGAGACCGCTTCCCGAGTTTGTAGATAAGAAAGCGCCAGACGGCGTGCGTGCAGGTCACCCCGCTTGCCCAGCGTGATCAGTTTTTCTACGTGCGGACGGGCGGCTTTGGCCTTGGTAATGGTCGTCTCGACCCGGTCCTCGAGGAGAATGGACGTTACCAGGTTCCGCAGCAGCGCGCGGCGATGGCTGGTGTTTCGCCCGAGTTTATATCCTGCATTGCGATGGCGCATGAGTTTCTCTTTCTATCGCGTTTCCCAAATACTTTGATGTTTGGAGAGCCACTCTGTACCGGCCTTCCTCAGCGGAAGACCTGCGCGCAGTGCCGCTTGCTCGCTTACACCCTTTGCAAAAACGCTTTGCGAATTCTAGCGGTGTAAACCCAGATCCCCAAAAGCGAGACCTGGGCCACCCAGTTCAATCACACGATGATTTAGAAGTTCTCCGGCTCCGACTGGAGTGGAACGTCTACGCCATCCAGGTCTTCGTCGTCTTCGTCATCATCGTCGTAACGGTTGTAGCTCGCCGCCAACGTTGCCGCCGGCAGTACGCTGGTCGGACCAGGAACCGCGTTGCCGTGCTCGTCGATCTTCATACCAAGAGACAAGCCCATCTGCGCCAGAATCTCCTTGATTTCGTTCAAGGATTTGCGGCCAAAGTTCTTGGTCTTCAGCATCTCCGGCTCAGTCTTCTGTACCAGTTCGCCGATGGTCTGAATGTTCGCGTTCTTAAGGCAGTTGTAGCTGCGCACGCTCAACTCAAGCTCTTCGACGGAGCGATTGAGGTTCTCGTTACGCAACTGCATGCGGCCTTCGTCGTGCGCACCCTCGGCTTCGATCTCTTCTTCGAAGTTGATGAAGATGCTCATGTGGTCTTTGAGCAGCTTGGCCGCCAGGCCGAGCGAGTCGGCAGGCAGAACCGAGCGATTGGTCCAGACTTCAATGGTCAGCTTGTCGTAGTCGGTGATTTGACCGAGACGAGCAGCCTCAACGGTGTAGTTGACCTTGCGCACGGGGGAGTGCACCGAGTCCACAGGGATGAAGCCGATGCCCAGGTCGGAATCAAAGTTCTTGTCGGCGGAAACATAACCGCGGCCGCGCTTGAGGCGCATTTCCATGTCCAGCTTGCCACCCTCACTGACGGTTGCAATATAGACTTCCTTGTCCAGGATCTCGACGTCGCCGTCGGCTTCGATCATGCCCGAGGTCACCACACCCGGCTGGTCCGAACGCAGGTACAGAGCCTTCGGGCCCTCTCCGTTCAGCTTGAACGGGATCTGCTTGAGGTTCAGGATGATGTCGGTCGCATCTTCAACGACGCCGGTGATCGATTGAAACTCGTGCAGTACTCCTTCGATCTTGACCGCGGTGACGGCCGCGCCCTCGATCGACGAAAGCAGGGTGCGACGCAGCGCGTTGCCGATGGTGGTGCCGAAGCCGCGCTCAAATGGCTGAGCGCTGAACTTGCCGTACTTCTCGGTGAGCGTATCGGTATCGACTGCGAGGCGCTTGGGCTTTTGGAATCCTCTCCAAAGCATATGGGTGTTCCTTTCATGCACGCCGTCGCGAAGCATTCTGCGACGGTCGGCGGTTTACTGGTACGTTTCGATCTCAAGCTACAGGGTTGGCCAGGTCTTGGCTTGGTCAGCCCCAGGCTTTACTTGCTGTAAAGTTCGACGATCAGCTGCTCGTTGATCGGCATGTTCACGTCTTCACGCTTGGGCAACGCCAACACTTTGCCGGAAAGATTCGCGTGATCCACCTGGAGCCAACGCGGCGCCGCCTGGTGGCTGGCGAATTCCGTCGACGCTTCGAGCACGGTGAGTTTCTTGCTCGACTCGCGAATCCTGATTTCGTCGCCCACGCCTACCTGGAAGGAAGGGATGTTCACCTTGCGGCCATTCACTTCCAAATGACCATGGCGGACGATTTGACGCGCCTGACGGCGGGAGCTGGCAAAGCCGAGGCGGAAAGCAACATTGTCCAGACGCCGTTCCAGTTGCTGCAGGAGCAACTCACCGGTAACGCCCTGGGACCGCGAAGCCTTCTCGTAATAGGCGCGGAACTGGCTTTCAAGCGCGAAATACATGCGCTTGGCTTTCTGCTTTTCACGCAATTGCAGGCCGTAGCCAACGATTTTGGGCTTGCGGGCGCGACCGTGCTGGCCGGGAGGGAAATTGCGCTTTTCAATCGGGCATTTTTCCGAAAAGCACTTGGTGCCCTTGAGGAAAAGCTTGGTGCCTTCGCGACGGCAAAGGCGGCAGACTGGTCCGGTATAACGTGCCACGTATGTCTCCTGACTTCAGAGGATGACCGGTTTACAGATTGCTCTCCTGAGGAAAGCATCCTTCGTCCCGGTCCATCTCAATTGCGAAACCGCCGGAGCAGTCTCGGTTACAAAACTTAAGCCCGCCTTATACGCGGCGGCGCTTGGGCGGACGGCAGCCGTTATGCGGAATCGGCGTAACGTCGCGGATGGAGCGGACGTCGAGTCCCGCTGCCGCCAAAGCACGCACCGCTGACTCACGGCCGGAACCCGGACCGCTGACCCGTACATCGACCGAACGCAGACCATGGTCGCGCGCCTGGTTGGCGGCGTTCATGGCAGCCTGCTGGGCGGCAAAGGGCGTACCCTTACGCGAACCACGGAAGCCCAGCGAACCCGAACTCTTCCAGGAAAGCGTGTTGCCCTGGCCGTCGGTGATGGTCACGATGGTGTTGTTGAAGGAAGCCTGAACGTAAACCAAACCATAAGGAACGTTCTTGCGCTCGCGCTTCTTGAACTTCTTGTTCTTGCCGGCTTTCCCGGCGCCCTGGGGCTTTTGCTCCTGTTTCGCCATTAGGTCTTCGCCGTCGCTTTCTTCTTGCCTGCGATTGTTCCCTTACGTGGTCCCTTGCGGGTACGCGCGTTGGTGTGCGTGCGCTGGCCGCGGGTGGGCAGGTTGCGCCGATGACGCAGACCACGGTAGGACTGAATGTCGATAAGCCGCTTGATGTGCATCGAAACATCTTTGCGCAGATCGCCTTCGATCTGGCCTTCGTTCTCGATCACCTGGCGGATACGGTTGACCTCATCCTCGCCGAGATCCTGAATCTTCTTCAACGGATCCACATTCGCCGCTGTCAGGATGCGCCGCGCACGAGGGTCCCCGATGCCGAAAATATAAGTAAGCGCGATTCTTGCCTGTTTGTGACGGGGCAGATCGACGCCAGCAATACGTGCCATGAGTATTCCTTTTGCTGCCAGCAGCTTCGCCGGTGGACAGCGGGTTTTGGCTCATCTGGAAGATAGCCGGTGAAAGCGACTGGAGAGGTTCAACGCAAGCCCTTTTGGCTAACTAGCCTCTTCAGTGGCCGTGGTGACGCCTAAACCTGTTTAGCCCTGGCGCTGCTTGTGCTTTGAGTTTTCGCAGATCACCCGCACCACACCGCGGCGATGGATGACTTTGCACTTATCACAAATCTTCTTTACCGATGCCCTTACCTTCATCACTGCTCCTGACTGCTCTGTGCTTCACGTTCTATTTGTAGCGGTAAACGATCCGGCCCCGGGTCAGATCGTAGGGACTGAGTTCCACCGCTACGCGATCGCCGGGGAGGATGCGGATAAAGTTCTTCCGCATGCGCCCCGAAACGTGCGCCAGAACCTGGTGCTTGTTCTCAAGCTCGACCTTAAACATCGCGTTCGGCAACGTCTCAACGACGGTTGCCATTACCTCAATCGCGTCTTCCTTCGACAAACTTTATCCCGATTCCGCCCGCGCTCCGCATCCCGCAGGCTCTCTTTGCCTATTGCGTCAAAATTACAGCGCCCTCAGCCGTCACCGCGACGGTATGCTCGAAATGAGCACTCAAGCTGCCATCCTCAGTTACTGCCGTCCAGCCATCACTCAATACCTGCACACCCGGCTTGCCCGCATTCACCATGGGCTCGATCGCCAGAACCATGCCGGCACGCAGCTTCGTTCCCACACCCCGCTGCCCATAATTGGGCACCTGTGGGTCTTCATGCATGCGGGTTCCAATACCGTGGCCGACAAACTCCCGGACCACGCTGAACCCATCCGCTTCCACCACTTCCTGTACCGCCGCGCCGATATCACCAAGCGTGGCACCGGGCCTTACCACCTTGATCGCTGTCTCAAGCGAAGCCATGGTCACGTCGAGCAAGCGCCGGGCCTTGGGCGCTACTGCGACACCTACAGGCACCGTAATGGCCGAGTCGCCATAATAGCCGTCTAACACCACGCCGCAGTCGATGGAGACAATATCCCCGTCGCGCAATACCCGTTCGCGGGAGGGGATGCCGTGGACCACCTGCTCGTTCACCGAGGTGCATAGAACGCAGGGAAAACCGCGGTAACCCTTGAAAGCCGGGGTGGCGCCTAACGCCGCGATCCTGCTCTCGGCCGCTTCTTCCAAATCGAGGGTCGTCACGCCGGGCTTCACACGCGCCCTGACATGTTCCAGCACCTCGCGCACTACCGCTCCGCTGCGCCGCATCTTTTCGATTTCCTGCGGCGTCTTGATCATGATGGCCATCGGCCTATTGCAACTCTCTCTTTCTCACCCGGTTCTTTGCCAATCGGCAAAAACCCAAAACCATACCGCAGTTAATTCTGGGATCTGAGTCTGGCGACCGCGGCCAGGATACCGGCCATCACATCGGCCGCCGGCTGCTCACCATCCACTTCCACAAACCGGCTGCTGGCGCGGTAATGTTCGACCACCGGCGCTGTAAGCGCGGCATACGTCCGCATCCGCTCATGAAAAACGTCTTCCGTATCATCCGCACGCTGGACCAGCGGTGTGCCTTCCACATCGCATACCGTGTCGGCTTTAGGCGGCTGGAGGTAGACGTTGTAAATACGCTGGCAGGTTGGACAGTTGCGTCTCCCCGTGATACGACGCAACAACTGAGTATAACTTACCTGGATACTTACTGCAATCAACGGCAGCCCGGACGGGTTGGCGGTCACCCCACCGAGCAAACGCCGGTCAAGCCATTCGGCCTGGGCCAGAGTTCGGGGGTAACCGTCCAGAATGTACCCTCGCGCGGTATCCGGCTGGGCCAGCCGCTCGGCAACCATCTGATTCACCAGATCGTCCGAAACCAGCCTGCCCGAGTCCATAACCTGCGTGGCCTGCACGCCCAAAGGCGTGCCGCGGTCGCGATGGTCCCGCAGCAGATCGCCGGTCGAGATCTGGGGGATACCCCAGGCGGCCATGATTCCTTTGGCTTGTGTGCCCTTCCCGACACCCGGAGCCCCCATCAGCAGGATGGGGCCGGGGATGATCTGCTTCTCTTCCGTAGACGGGCCGGGCATTAAACTTTCCGCCACCTGGGGCGGCTTTACCACGAACGCCTTCCGCGTACCCGGCCGCTACGCGGGGAGAAGCCATCGTAGTGGCGCATGATGAGCTGCGACTCTACCTGGTTGACCGTGTCCATGGCCACGCCGACGACGATGAGCAGCGAGGTGCCGCCGAAGTAGAAGGTGAAGTTCAAACCGTGGGTGACCCAGGTAGGCAGGTTTTCAAAAAATCCGCCCACCAGCCAAAGATTATTCAAGTGGATGCCGCTGATCAGGATCTGCGGGATAAGCGAGATGACGACCAGGTAAAGCGCGCCCACCAGGGTAATGCGGGTAAGCACGTCGTTCACAAAGTCGGAGGTACGCTTGCCGGGCCGAATGCCGGGGATGAATCCCCCGTACTTACGCATGTTGTCGGCGATGTCATCGGGGCGGAAGACAATGGAGATATAGAAGTAGGCAAAGAAGACGATGCCCACCACGTAGAGCAGCTCGTACCATGGCTCGCCCAGACGCAGCCCGTCAAAGACCCGGGTCAGGAAACCGCTATTCTGCACAAAGCCCGAAGTGGCAAAGAGCAGCGGCGCAGACAGAATCGAACTGGCGAAGATGACGGGCATAACGCCACCGGAGTTCACCTTGAGCGGCAAATGGGTGGACTGGCCGCCCATCAAACGACGGCCGACGATCCGCTTGGCGTACTGTACCGGGATGCGCCGTTCGCTACGCTCGACAAAGACGATAAAGGCGACGGTCGCAATCATGACCGCTACCAGCAGGACCAGAGCCGGGATGGTGAAGGACCCCCAGGCCTGGGTGCGGGCCTTGTCGACCAGATCCTGAATGCCACGGGGCAAGCCCACCACGATGCCGGCAAAGATGAGCAAGCTCATACCGTTGCCAATGCCACGGTCGGTGATCTGTTCACCCAGCCACATGATGAACGCGGTACCGGTGGTCAGGGTCATCATGGTCATGAGGATGAAGCCGATGCCGGGGTTCAAAACGTAGGAGACCCCGCCCGATCCGTGAGAGAGGGTCAGGGCAATGGCCAGCGACTGCACGGCGCCCAGGACCACGGTGACGTAGCGGGTCCATTGCGTGATTTTGCGGCGGCCCAGCTCGCCTTCCTTTTGCAACTTGGCCAAGGGCTCATACACCACGGTGAGCAGCTGGAAGATGATAGACGCAGTGATGTAGGGCATGATGCCCAGGGCGAAGATGGTGAGACGACGTAGGTTTCCGCCGCTGAACAAGTCGACCAGGCCAAGCGCACTACCCGCCTGCTGGTCGAAGAATTGCGCCAGCAGCTTGAGGTTGACTCCAGGGGTGGGGATCTGCGAGCCCAGACGATAAACGCCCAGAATGCCCAGCGTAAACAAAACCCGCTTGCGCAGGTCGGGGATGCGGAAGATATTGGCGATCTTCTCAAACATATTTTGTTCCCTCAGGAGCTGACGCCAGTTCGTTCTTCGGCCCGCGCCTATTCACTTTTAAAAAGTGTACTTGAGCGGCAAAACAGGCTGCTGAAAGACTCGAAAACAGAGGGAGCATCGTCCCTCGGGGGGCTAAAAGCCCAAATTGCTTTCAAGCTCTTGCGGCACGACGAACGCTCGCTGCGGCGAGGCAGTCGTGCCCTGATTCAGAGCAGTCTGCTACGCGACCAGTACGGCCTTGCCGCCGGCTTTTTCGATCTTTTCCTGGGCCGACTTGGAAAACTTGTGTGCGTGGACGGTGACCGCGACGGTGAGCTCACCATCGCCCAACACCTTGACCAGCCCGTTCCGCTTTTTCAGCAAACCCTTGGCAGCGAAGGCTTCGAGCGTCCACTCTGCCTGACCCGTTTCCTCATGGAGTTCCACGATGCGGTTCAGGTTCACCACCGAGTACTCGGTGCGGAAGATGTTGGTGAAACCGCGCTTGGGGAGGCGCCGGTGGAGCGGCATCTGGCCGCCTTCAAAGCCACGCATCATGTGGGAGCCGGAACGCGAACGCTGACCTTTGTGTCCGCGGGCAGAGGTTTTACCCATGCCCGAACCCATACCGCGTCCGACGCGCTTTTTACCGGTATTCGCCTTTTTGGGCGCCCGTAAATTAGAAAGATTTTTTGCCATACTATCCTCGCTCAACGCCGGACTGATTGGTCAGCCCGACTCGCTTTTGTGTTCCTTCGGCGGTCTTACTGAACGATCCGCACCAGGTGCGGCACAGCCTTGACCATGCCACGGACGGACGCAGTATCCTCGCGCTCCACCACTTGATTGAGCCTGGTAAAGCCCAATCCCTTAATCACCCTCTTGTGCTTTTCCGGCGTGCATATCGCCGACCGGTAGTACTGAAGGCGCATCATTACTTTCTTTGCGTCTGCCATCAATATAGCTCCTGTACCTGCTTGCCGCGGGCGGCCGCGACTTCGGCACGATCGCGCAACTGCACCAGGGCATCGAAGGTGGCCTTGACCACATTGTGCGGATTTGCGGTGCCCAGGCTCTTGGTCAACACATTCTGTACGCCCACCGAGGTCATCACGGCGCGCACGGCGCCACCGGCAATGACGCCGGTACCTTCCGGGGCCGGCTTCAGCAGCACATGCCCGGAACCGTAGCGGCCCAATACCTGATGCGGAATGGTGGTCTCGGAGAGATTCACGTGCACCAGGTTCTTCTTGGCCGCCTCGATGCCTTTGCGGATCGCCTGCGGAACTTCCTTGGCCTTGCCCGAGCCGAAACCAACGACGGCCGCACCGGGGTCCCCGACCACGACCAGCGCCGCGAACGACATGTTCTTACCGCCCTTAACGACCTTGGTGACACGATTGATGGACACCACCTGATCCTTCAGGTTGTACTGCCCGGCATCCAGTTTCCGCTTGAGTATTGCCATGCTCTTTGTCAATCCTTCTGCGCTGCCAGAGGCTGCGCCTGCCCTCAAAAAACTAAAACCCTACGTCTAGAATTCCAACCCGGCTTCGCGCGCCGCATCCGCCAGGGCCTTGATGCGCCCGTGGTAGAGGTAGCCACCGCGATCGAAGACGACCTGCTTGATTCCCTTTTCGATCGCGCGCTCGGCCACCAGCTTGCCCACTTCCTTGGCTGCAGCGACATTCCCGCCGGCCTTGATTTTGGCGGCCAGAGTGGAGGCGGAGAGCAGCGTCTCGCCTTTCGAGTCGTCAACGATCTGGGCATAGATGTGGTTCAGCGAGCGATAGACATTCAACCGCGGACGGGCCGCAGTGCCTTCCATCTTTTGCCGGATCCGGAAGTGGATGCGTTGGCGAATTACATTTCTCTGTCTTAACGGGATCATTGTTTTTCCTTCCTAAAAGCGGAGCTGCCCTGCAGTCCGTTCGGCAATTCCTGTTTCGCTTCCCCATCGAGGGTAGCGTGGTGCGGCTTTCTTTAACGGAAAGCCGCGTGTCTTGCGCAAACCCGGGAAACCCCGACAGGAATTCCCGACGTTCGGTTAATTACTTGGCGCCGGTCTTGCCGACCTTCTTCTTCAGGCGCTCGCCGACGTAGCGCACACCCTTGTTTTTGTAGGGATCCGGTTTCCGCAGGGAGCGCATGTCCGCGGCTACCTGGCCAACCTTCTGCCGATCGATGCCGCTGATGGTGATGCGCGTCTGCTTGGGATCGATGGTTACGTCAATCCCCGTGGGCAAAGGAAACTCGATGGCGTGGGAAAAGCCCAGGGTAAACACCACAATGCCCTTCCCCTTAAGTTCGGCGCGGTAGCCGATACCCACAATATCCAATTCCTTGGTCCAACCCTTGGTAACGCCTTCGACCGCATTTGAAACCAGTGCGCGCGTCAGCCCGTGCAGCGCAGCGAGCGATTCCTTCTCGCGCACGGCGATCAGCGTTCCATCTTTCTTTTCCAGCGTGATACCGGCCGGCACCATGGCGCTCAACTTGCCCTTCGGCCCCTCAACCAGCACGGTGTTTCCCTGCATCGTGTACTTCACGGTGGCGGGCAACGGAATCGGTTTCTTACCTATACGCGACATACGTTTCTCAACCTTTAGCGGCTTGCGAGTCCCGATCGCTCATCCCGTTTTTTGCTGCCTGCGGGATGGGCCGTCGTTCCACTGCAGCCCGAGCGCACAAAGTGCGTCGAATGCTTTCGAACGAATTACCAGACCTCGCAGAGAATCTCGCCGCCGACGCCTTCGCGCCGAGCCTGCCTGCCGGTCATCACGCCGCGAGGCGTGGTCATAATGCTGATACCGAGTCCGCTTTGCACGCGCTTGATCTCATCGCGGCCGACGTAGACGCGGCATCCGGGCCGGGATATGCGCGACAGGTCGCGAATCGCGGCTTCGTTGTTGGCGCCGTATTTGAGGTAGACACGCAGAATCGCGCGGCCATTCTCTTCCGCAGCCTTGTAGTTGGCGATATAGCCTTCTTCTTTAAGGATGCGGGCAATCTCGGTCTTCAACTTCGATGCCGGAACATCCAGCTTTTGGTGGCGCGCACGGATGGAGTTACGGATGCGCGTCACAAAGTCGGCTACTGGATCGGTCAAACTCATTCTCTCTCCTCCACTCCCCGTTCGCTCCGGCCTAAATCAGGGCCGCAGAACCAGCGGGAATGTTGTTGTTACCCGGTACGGTGAATTACCAGCTTGACTTGACGACCCCGGGAATTTCACCCCGGAGCGCCAACTGGCGGAAGCACAAACGGCAGAGGCCGAATTTGCGCAGGTACGCGCGTGGCCGGCCGCAGTTCTTGCAACGATTGTGCTGGCGGCTGGAAAACTTCGGCTTTCGTGCGTCTTTAACTCGTTTTGCTGTAGTGGCCATGGTCTCTCTTCCTTATGCCGTCTGACGGAACGGGATGCCGAACTGCCGCAGCAGCGCGCGCCCCTGGTTGTCATCCTTGGCGGTCGTCACAATGGTGACGTTCATGCCCTTCAGTTTCTCCACCCGGGCATAGTCGACCTCGGGGAAGATCAGCTGGTCGCGCATACCCAGCGTGTAATTGCCGCGGCCGTCGAAGCTCTTGGTGGACACACCCTTGAAATCGCGTACACGGGGTAACGCCACCGAGACCAGGCGATCGAGAAACTCGTACATGATGTCGCCCCGCAAGGTCACCATGGCGCCGATCGGCATGCCCTCGCGCACCTTGAAGGCGGCGATGGATTTCTTGGCGCGCGTGGTCACCGGCTTCTGTCCAGCCACCGATGCCAGGTCAGCCACGAGCGGATCCATGAGCTTCACATTCTGGGTCGCTTCGCCCAGACCCATGTTGAGAACAATCTTTTCCAGGCGGGGAACCGCCATGAGGTTCTCAAGACCGAGTTCCTTGGCCAGGGCCGGCCTGATTTCCTTCTGGTACTTCTCTTTCAGTCTTGCTGCTACTTTCGCTGCCATGGTGTTATCTCTCTTCTTTTCACGGTCCCGGAGTGGGCTGTCAGACTAACCCTTGTACCGTTGCGTGATCGATCTCTGCTTACTTTTTCTTAGCTGCGAGCGTATCGCCGCACTTCTTGCAAACGCGTACTTTCTTGTCGCCTTCAAACTTGTGACCAACGCGTACCGGCCCACAGGAGCCGCACACCAACATCACGTTCGAAATCTGAATGGCCGCTTCCTGCTCGGCAATGCCGCCCTTGATATTGCGCTGCGGATTGGGGTGCACATGCTTCTTGACCATGCGCACGTGCTCGACCAATACGCGATCGTTATCGCTGAGAACACGCAGCACGCGGCCGCGCTTGCCCTTGTCGGAGCCGGTAATCACTTCCACCGTATCGTTGCGTTGTAACTTCAATGCCATAGCTTTCCTCGCTTTCGCTCGCCCGGTTCTAGATAACTTCCGGGGCCAGCGACACAATCTTCAAAAACTTCTTCTCCCGCAGTTCGCGGGCGACAGGACCAAAAACACGCGTGCCGACCGGCTCTCCCGCATCGTTAATCAATACCGCGGCGTTCGAATCGAAGCGGATGTAGGTCCCGTCACGACGGCGATATTCCTTGCGCGTGCGCACGACGACTGCCTTGACGACGACGCCCTTCTTCACTTGCCCGTCGGGAGACGCTTCCTTGACGGCGGCCGTCACTACATCGCCCAGGCCGGCCTTCTTGCCGCTTGAACCACCCAAAGGAAGAATCACCTGCAGTTTGCGGGCACCGGAATTATCGGCTACTTCCAGCATGGTTCTCATCTGTACTGCCATAGTCGTATCTCCTTACGGTGTTGCCCTGAACTTGCTTAGACGACCGGTTGCACAATCTCTTCGCCCTGGGGCAGAGAAGAGCGGCGAATCACTTCTTCCAGCGTCCAGCGCTTCAGCTTGCTCAGCGGGCGGCTTTCCTTGATCCGGACTACATCGCCAAGGCGCGCGGAATTCTGCTCGTCGTGGGCATAGAACTTCTTGCTCAGCTTGATCACGCGCTTGTACTTGGGGTGGGTCTTGCGCATTTCCACTTCAACCACAATGGTCTTCTGCATCTTGGTCGACACCACATTGCCAATCTTCTCTGTGCGCCGTGACTCTGGTTTTACTGCCTGGGCTTCCGACATGGCTTAACGAGCCTCTTTTCCGGCCGTCCTGGCCTTCTTCGTCTTGGTTGGCTTGACCGCTGCCTCGCCGGCCGGCTGCAGAGCCGAACCATGCACACCGAGCGCGCGCTCGCGGGCGACGGTCTTGATGCGGGCAATGTCCTTGCGCAAATCGCGCAGCTTCTTCACACCTTCGTTCTGTCCCAGCTTCATCTGGAAGCGCAGGCGGAACAGCTGCTCGGCGGACTGCTTCTCCTGCCGTGCCAGCTCGTCATCGTTGAGGTTGCGAATCTTTACCGTTTCCATAGTTCTTCTCTCTCGCGTGGCTACTTGACTACCGCGGTTACCTTCACATCGTGGCGCATAACAAACCGGGTCTTGAGGGGCAGCTTGTTCGAAGCCAGCCGCATGGCCTCAGCGGCCATCTCCGGCGTAACGCCTTCCATCTCGAAGAGCACCTTACCCGGACGAACCACCGCTACCCAGTGATCCGGAGCGCCTTTGCCTTTACCCATACGGGTTTCGGCGGGCTTCTTGGTGACCGGCTTATCAGGAAACAGCCGCAGCCAGATCTTGCCGCCACGCTTGATGAAACGCGTCATCGCCACACGGCTGGCTTCAATCTGCCGGTCGGTGATGTAGCCGCACTCCATGACCTTGAGCCCGTAGTCCCCGAAAGAGAGCTCGGAGCCGCGCCATGCTTTACCCTTCATGCGGCCGCGCTGCTGCTTGCGGTACTTGACCTTCTTTGGCATCAACATAAAATTCCGCCTCGATACGAATCTTCGTTTGCTCCCACTCCAGAACCCGAAGGCATCGAGAGTGGGTTACCCGGCCCTCAGGGGCCTTCCACTGCTCTAGAACACGCCGCTGGCGCCGGCCGGCTGCGGCTGACGCCGCTTCTGCTCGTAAATGTCACCACGATAGATCCAGGTCTTTACGCCGATCACGCCGTAGGTGGTACGCGCTTCGGCAAAACCGTAGTCGATATCGGCGCGCAGGGTGTGCAGGGGCAGACGGCCCTGCAAATACCACTCCGACCGCGCGATCTCGTTGCCGTTCAAACGTCCGGAAACGCGGACCTTGATGCCCTTGCAGCCAAAACGCAGCGCGGAGTCGACCGCTTTGCGCATGGCGCGGCGGAAACCAACGCGCTTTTCCAACTGCAGCGCAATGTTCTCGGCCACCAGCTGCGCATCCAGTTCCGGTTTGTTCACTTCGAGAATGTCGATGAACACTTCGCGGTTGGTGCGCTTCTGCAGATCCACCTTGAGCTTCTCGATCTCGGCGCCCTTGCGGCCGATCACGATGCCCGGACGGGCGGTGCGGATGATGAGCCGCAGCTTATTGCCCGGCCTCTCAATATCGACCGAGCTGACACCGGCTGCCTTGAGCTTCTCTTTCAACTCTTCGCGCAGGTGAATGTCTTCGATCAGCAACTTGTCGTAGTCGCGCTCGACGAACCAGCGTGACCGCCATGGCTTGTTGACGCCGAGTCGAAAGCCGTAAGGATGAACTTTTTGTCCCATAATTTCCTCGAACCTACTTCGCGGCCTTCTTCCAGTTTTTTGCTGCGCTCTTTTTCGCCACGGTTTTCTTGGCCGCGGTTTTCTTGGCCGCACCCGCCGCCAGCCGCTTTTTGGGAGCCGCCTGCTCAGCATCTGCTGTCGCCACCAGGCCACCGCGATGACGCTCGGCCACGGTGATCACGATATGCGCCATTCTGCGCTGATACCGGAACGCCCGGCCCATCGGGGCAGGACGGATCCTCTTCATACGCGGACCTTCATTGGCGAGCGCGGTCTTGACATAGAGATTGTCTAAATCCAGATCGAGAGCCCGCTCCTGGCTGAGGTAATTCGCGTTCTGAATTGCGGCACGCAGCACCTTCTCGACCAGCGGCGCGACACCCTTTTTGGTAAACGCCACCGTATCCAGTGCGTCTCCCACGCGGCGCCCTTTGATCAGCTCCAGCACCAGCCGGGCCTTCTGCGGCGATACCCGCTGGAACTTCGCTTCTGCCCGGAATTCCTGTGTCTCCAATTGCATTGGCTTGACCTTGAAACCCTTCCTTAAAACATTGCTTCTTAACGGGGCTTAGCTGAAGCCTCACTCGATTTTGCCGAGTGACCCTTGAAGGTCCGCGTCGCTGAAAATTCACCCAACTTGTGGCCGACCATGTTCTCCGTCACATAGACCGGAATGAACTTTCTGCCGTTGTGCACCGCGATCGTGTGCCCCACCATATCCGGATGGATCGTCGACCGGCGCGACCAGGTGCGAAGGACTTTCTTGTCATTCGTCTGGTTCATCGCTTCGATCTTGACCATCAGGTGCCCATCGATAAACGGACCCTTCTTTGTGGAACGTGCCATAGCTTCGCTACTCCTGACTCTGCAATTACTTCTTGGCGCGGCTGACGATAAATGTGTCGGTCCGCTTGTTGTTGCGTGTCTTGTAACCACGCGTGGGCTGTCCCCACGGGGTGACCGGATGACGGCCTCCCGATGTCTTACCTTCACCGCCGCCGTGCGGGTGATCGACGGGGTTCATGGAAACGCCGCGATTGCTGGGACGAATGCCCTTCCAGCGATTGCGGCCGGCCTTGCCGATCGAAACGTTTTCATGATCGGTATTGCCTACCTGGCCTACGGTCGCCATGCACGCCACCAGCACCCGGCGGGTTTCGCCTGAGGGTAGCTTCAGCAGCGCATAATCGCCTTCCTTCGCTACCAACTGAGCTGAGGCGCCGGCGGAGCGCACCATCTGCGCACCCTTGCCGGGACGGAGCTCGACGTTGTGCACCGTGGTGCCGGAAGGAATGTTCTTCAGCGGCAACGCGTTGCCCACCAGGATGTCGGCCTCGGGCCCGCTCATGATGGTCTGGCCAACCTTCAAGCCGACGGGTTGAATGATGTAGCGCTTTTCCCCATCCAGGTAGTTCACCAGCGCGATACGCGAGGAGCGGTTGGGATCGTATTCGATGGAGGCTACGGTGCCCGGCACGCCAAACTTGTCGCGCTTGAAATCAATCAAGCGGAGCTTCTGCTTATGGCCACCGCCGTGGTGACGCATGGTCAGGTCGCCCGTATTGCGGCGGCCCCCGGTGCGCTGCTTCACAGCCAGCAAAGGCTTGTGAGGGCGATTGGTCGTAATGTCGTCGTTTACCAGAGAGGTCTGGAAACGCAGCGTTGGGGTGATCGGTCTGTATGTCTTGATCGGCATCTTTTTCGCTCGTAACTTCTACGCGGGTTGCAGACAAAGCCGGGGACTATGTTTCTCCGCAGCTACCGCCCGGCCCTGTTTTCTACCATGCATGTACGGGCAAAAGCCCGTACCCTTCATAACCGCACGCATTACATCGCGTTGACGTAGTCGGGCATTTTTTCACCCGGCTGCAGGCGAACATAAGCTTTCTTCCAGTCGGGGCGAAAGCCGGAAAACTTGCCCCGGCGACGTTCCTTGCCCAGAAAGTTGGCTGTACGCACGCTCCGTACCTTGACCTTGAACAGGGTCTCGACGGCCTGCCGGACCTCGGTCTTGGTCGCGTCGGGAGCGACGTCGAATACCAACGTGCTTTCTACTTCCTTAACGCCCAGACCCTTTTCCGTGATCAGAGGGCGGCGGATTACGTTATAGAGAGTCGGCATCAGGCCACCTCCGAACCGGCAAGCTTGCGCCGGGAAACAGTTTTCTTCAACGACTCCTGCAATTGCTCGATGGCGGCGCGAGAAAAAATGGCGCGCTCGTAGCGGAGCAGGTCGTAAGGGTGCACTTCCTTGGACAACATCAACTCCACCCGATCGAGGTTGCGAGCGCCGAGCAGCAGTGCGCGGCTGGGCTCCTGGCCACCCTCTACCAGCAAGGTGGTCCGCTTGGCATCGAGCTTGTTGAGCGCTGCACGATAGGCCTTGGTTTTGACATCGGCCAGCTCCAGGCTCTCAACCACGGTCAACTTGCCGTCGGCCAGCTTGGTCGCCAGCGCCGAACGCAGAGCACCGAGCAGCTTCTTACGGGGAAAGGCGTAGTCGTAGCTACGTGGCTGCGGTCCGTGAACCGTGCCGCCATGGCGCCAAATGGGAGACCGCACCGAACCAACGCGCGCCCGGCCCGTGCCCTTCTGCTTCCACAACTTCTTACCTGAACCGGAGACCAGCTTCTTGTTCTTGGTGGCGGCTGTGCCTTGCCGCATCGCAGCGCGATAGTGCTTTACTGCTTCCCAAAGCAACCCTTCGTTGATCTGGTCCGCGGCAAAGACCTCATCCGCCAGCTCGAGCGAGCCAACCTTTTGTCCACCGAGATCCACTACATCAATCTGTGCCATATCGCTTTCACCCCAGGGGCTAAGGCCCCTGACTATTTCAACTCGCTTGCGGCACGACTAAAGTCGTGCCCTGATACAAAGCTTCCAACCCGCCCAACTCGCTTGCGCACGACCGAAGTCGCACCCTGATACAAACCGCTCAAGCTCACACGTGCCGCCAAAATCTTCAGGACAGCCGCGTCGCTATTTCTTCTTGGCGCCCGAGGGCTTGCCACCGGAAGCCTTCTTCGATGCCTTCAACGGATCGACCGTACCGCCGCCGCCAAAGCCACGACGCTCGCGCGGCGGTGCCTTGGACTTTGAAATCATCACGTATCCGTCCCGCGGACCGGGAATGGCTCCTTCCACCATCAACAGGTTCTCGTCCAGATCGATACCGCGAATGCGGAGGTTGCGCACCGTAACCTGCTCGGCGCCGTAGTGGCCCGGCATACGCTGCCCGGGAAACACACGCGAAGGAAACGACGATGCACCGATCGAACCCTGCACCTGGAACATGTGACCGTGTGCCTTGGGACCACCGCCGAAGTTGTGGCGGCGGACAACACCGGCGAACCCGCGGCCCTTGCTGGTGCCAATCACATCGACATACTTGGCATCTTCGAAAATGTCGACCAGAACCTTGTCGCCGGCCTTCAGCTCTTCGCTGTCAGAACCCTGAATTGCTGCGAGCGGAACTTCGCGCATCAACTTAACCGGGGGAACATTGTTCTTGGCGAAGTGGCCCGCCATCGGTTTGTTGACCTTGCCGCCCTTGACGAATTCGATGAGGCCAATCTGCGCCGCAGCGTAGCCGTCCGTGGCCATTGTCTTGAGCTGGGTCACGACACAGGGACCGGCTTGCAGCACGGTGACCGGGTGTACATCTCCCTTGTCATCGAACAACTGCGTCATCCCGATCTTCTTACCCAGAATTCCATTCACCGACATCTTGTTCTCCTTGACAGGCTTCCTGCCCTGCCAGTCTTACTTCTCGAACGCTTTGATCTCAACATCGACGCCGGCTGGAAGATCCAGCTTCATCAGCGCATCGATCGTCTGCTGCGTGGGCTCGAGAATATCGATCAACCGTTTGTGGGTTCGAATCTCAAAAGCCTCGCGCGACTTCTTATCGACGTGCGGGGAACGCAGCACACAATATTTGTTCTTCACAGTCGGCAACGGAATCGGCCCCGCGACCTGCGCACCAGTGCGCTTCGCTGTTTCGACAATCTCACCGGTCGAGGTGTCCAACACGCGATAGTCGTAAGCCTTAAGCCGAATGCGAATTCTCTGTCCTACCATCTCAATTCCCTTCGTGCCACTTTGTGGGCCCCAGGTCTCGAACACGAGACCCGGGCCACCCATTTACTTCGCCCTTACTTACTTCCCTTACTTGATGATTTCGCTGATGGTGCCGGCGCCTACCGTGCGTCCGCCTTCGCGGATCGCAAAACGCAGCCCCTTTTCCATCGCTACCGGCGTGTGCAGCTCAATATCCAACTGCACATTGTCCCCGGGCATCACCATCTCCGTGCCTTCCGGCAGCTTCGCCGTCCCCGTTACGTCCGTCGTCCGGAAGTAAAACTGCGGCCGGTAGCCGTTGAAGAACGGCGTGTGACGGCCGCCTTCTTCCTTGCTCAACACGTAAATCTCACCCTTGAACTTGGTGTGCGGCGTGATCGAGCCGGGCTTGGCCAACACCATGCCCCGCTCCACATCTTCCTTGGCAATACCGCGCAGCAACAACCCCGCGTTATCCCCTGCCAAACCTTCGTCCAGCTGCTTCTTGAACATCTCCACGCCAGTTACGACCGTCTTGCGCGTATCCCTAAAGCCGACGATCTCAGACTCTTCGCCAACCTTCACCTTGCCACGCTCGATCCGGCCCGTCACCACCGTGCCACGGCCTGAAATCGAGAAAATATCTTCAATCGGCATCAGAAACGGCTGGTCGATCGCGCGCGCAGGCAAGGGCACATTCTTGTCCACCGCGTCCATCAACTCGTCGATCTTCTTCTCCCACTGCGCTTCCCCGTTCAGTCCGCCCAACGCCGAGCCGCGAATCACCGGCACGTCGTCGCCGGGAAAGTTGTACTTCGACAACAGTTCCCTGACTTCCATCTCCACCAGGTCGGTCAACTCTTCGTCTTCCACCGCATCGCACTTGTTCAAGAACACCACAATGTAGGGAACCCCTACCTGGCGCGCCAACAGAACGTGCTCCTTGGTCTGCGGCATCGGACCATCGGTCGCCGCCACCACCAGAATCGCTCCATCCATCTGCGCCGCACCGGTGATCATGTTCTTGATGTAGTCGGCGTGGCCTGGGCAATCTACGTGCGCGTAGTGACGGTTCGCCGTCTCATACTCTACGTGCGCCGTCGCGATCGTGATGCCACGCTCCCGCTCCTCGGGCGCGTTGTCAATCGAATCAAACGAACGAAACAGTATCTTCGGATTGTGCTTCGACAATACCTTCGTGATCGCCGCCGTCAATGTCGTCTTGCCGTGATCAATATGACCAATCGTTCCCACGTTCACGTGCGGCTTGGTCCGGTCAAACTTCTCCTTCGCCATCTCGTCCCCTTCTCCTGAATCTTTGCTTGTTACTTGCCTTGATTGCGGCCAATGATCTCTTCAGACACAGACCGTGGCGCTTCTTCATAACGATTGAAGTGCATCGAGTAATTGGCCCGGCCCTGGGTCGAGGAGCGCATGTGAGTGGCATAGCCAAACATTTCGCTCAAAGGCACATTAGCCTTGATGACCTGGGATCCAGCCCGATGCTCCATGCCCTCGATACGGCCGCGGCGGGAGTTGAGGTCGCCAATGATGGTTCCCATGTACTCTTCCGGCACCACCACTTCGACCGACATGACCGGCTCCAGCAGTACCGGAGTCGCTTTACGCGCTGCTTCCTTAAAGGCCATCGAACCGGCAATCTTGAATGCCATTTCGTTGGAGTCGACATCGTGATAGCTGCCGTCAAACAGGGTCGCCTTCACATCGACGATCTCGTAACCGGCGAGCACGCCACCCTGCAGAGCCTCGCGAATCCCCTGCTCGGTAGGCTTGATGTATTCCTTCGGCACCACGCCGCCCTTGATGTCGTTGACGAATTCAAAGCCCTTGCCCGGCTCGTTAGGTTCGACACGGATCTTCACGTGGCCATAGTTACCCGAACCGCCCGTTTGCCGGATGTACTTGCCTTCCGCCTCAGCCTTCTTGCGGATGGTCTCGCGATAGGCTACCTGGGGCTTACCGACATTGGCTTCGACCTTGTACTCCCGCATCATGCGGTCGACGATGATTTCCAAATGCAACTCGCCCATGCCGCTGATGATGGTCTGACCCGAATCAGGATCGGTGTGCACCTTGAAGGTTGGGTCTTCCTGCGCCAGCTTGGCGAGGGCCATACCCATCTTCTCCTGATCGGCCTTGGTCTTCGGTTCCACGGCAACGTGAATCACGGGAGCCGGAAAGTCGATCGACTCGAGCACCACCGGCGCCTTGTCGGTGCAGATGGTATCGCCGGTAATCAGATTCTTGAGCCCTACGCAGGCGCAAATGTCACCGGCATAGATCTCGACAATCTCTTCCCGCTTGTTGGCGTGCATCTTGAGCAGCCGCCCAATGCGCTCGCTCTTGCCGGTACGCGGATTGAGCACCGTGTCGCCGGTCTTCAAGTGGCCGGAATACAGCCGGATGAAGATCAGCTGGCCGACAAACGGGTCGGTCATGATCTTGAAGCCCAACGCGGTCAAAGGCTCCTTGTCGTCGGCATGGCGAAGGATCACCTCTTCCATGTTGTCCGGATTGTGGCCCTCGATGGGAGGAACGTCGAGCGGGCTGGGCAGGTAGTCCACCACCGCGTCGAGCAGCGTCTGCACACCCTTGTTCTTGAACGAGCTGCCGCACAGTACAGGGAAGAGCTTCATGCCGATGGTTGCGCCGCGCAAAGCCTTGCGCAGCTCGTCCGGGGTCGGCGTCTCGCCCTCGAGAAACTTGTGCAGCATGTCGTCATCGTTTTCGGCCACAGACTCAACCAGTTGCATGCGGAAGGCTTCTGCCTTCTTGAGCAAATTCGCTGGAATCTCTTCGACCGAGTACTTGGCGCCCATGGTTTCGTCGTGCCACAGAATGGCCCGCATTTCGAGCAGGTCCACGACGCCCTTAAAGGCGCCTTCCTGGCCGATGGGGATCTGAATGGCTACCGGCTTGGCACTGAGCCGCTTGCGGATGGTGTCGATGGCGTGCTCGAAATCAGCGCCCATCTTATCCATCTTGTTAATAAAGCAAATGCGCGGCACGCCGTACTTGTCGGCCTGGCGCCACACGGTTTCCGACTGCGGCTCTACGCCGTGCACAGCGTCAAAGCAGGCCACTGCGCCGTCGAGAACGCGCAGGCTGCGCTCAACCTCGGCGGTAAAGTCGACGTGGCCGGGGGTGTCAATGATATTGATGCGGATATCCCGCCAGGTGCAGGTAGTGGCAGCGGAGGTGATCGTGATGCCGCGCTCCTGCTCCTGCTCCATCCAATCCATGGTTGCGGTGCCTTCATGCACTTCGCCAATGCGATGGGTGATGCCGGTATAAAACAAAATCCGTTCCGTCGTTGTTGTCTTGCCGGCGTCGATGTGCGCCATGATTCCGATATTCCGACAACGATCGAGTGGTACTAGACGAGGCACGGTATTCTCTCACTCTCGCGCGAGACGTAAGACTCGCGATTCTTCTTGCTGCTTGTGTTGCGCCTGCCGGCTTTCGGCAGCAGGCCCCGCTTCGGTTCTTGTGGAGCGCCGCTACCTACCAGCGGTAGTGCGCAAATGCCTTGTTGGCTTCCGCCATGCGATGCACATCTTCCTTCTTCTTCATGGCAGCGCCACGGCCATTTGCCGCATCCAGCAATTCGCTGGTCAACTTGTCGATCATGCCCTTTTCGCCGCGGGCCCGGCCGTAGGTAACCAGCCAGCGGATGGCGAGCGAAGTGCGCCGCTCAGGATTGACTTCAATCGGAACCTGGTAGTTCGCGCCGCCCACCCGGCGCGTCTTCACTTCAAGCAGGGGTTTGCAATTTTCGACTGCCTTCTTGAACAGCTTCAATGCTTCGTCGCCGCCCTTTTGCTCCAGGTTGGTCATCGCCTGGTAGAAGATGCCCTGTGCGGTCGACTTCTTGCCGTCCCACATCATCGAGTTGACGAACTTCGTGACCAGCGACGAGTTGTAGACCGGATCGCCGGCTACTTCCCGCTTCGCAATGTGTCCTTTTCTCGGCATAACCTTTGCAATCCCTTCAGAACTTTGTTGTGCGCTTCATGCGTTTCCGCCTGAAACGCTGCCCTATTTGCTTGCGGCAACCTTGGGGCGCTTGGCGCCATACTTCGAGCGGCTCTGCTTCCGGTTGGCCACGCCGACCGAATCCAGGGTGCCGCGCACCACGTGGTAGCGCACGCCCGGCAGATCCTTCACACGGCCTCCGCGAATGAGCACGATCGAGTGCTCCTGCAGGTTGTGGCCGATGCCGGGGATGTAAGTCGTGACTTCGACGCCGTTGGTCAAGCGAACACGCGCGACCTTGCGCAACGCGGAATTCGGCTTCTTGGGGGTTTGCGTGTAAACGCGGGTACAGACACCGCGACGCTGCGGCGAGCCCTGCAATGCGGGCGAAGCCGTCTTGTAGCGCACTGCGGTGCGGCCTTTTCTCACGAGCTGACTAAATGTAGGCAAACCTAAACTCCTTTAACACTCTTACTGCGCGGGTAACGCGCAAAACCACGCCCCCGGGATGCAAGGACACGTCCCTCGCAAAACATCACTTCACCGCACATCACTCACCAGACAAGGAACGCAGCGCCTAAACCCGGCGCCCACTGGTACACGAAGCTTGCGGCAACTGCTTCGCGGCCTTACTGAAAACCCAGACGAGAACTTCGACGGTGGCCGGGCGTTTCTTTCTCCATGTCCGGTTTTGCAACGGACACATTGCGCTCACGCGCTCATGCGCCTCGTGCCGAACCAGGCACCGGAAAGAAGCCAGTTCCGTTTCGAAGTTCCGGCCCGCATAGCCTCCCCAGGCGGGAGGTGTCGCAAAGGCCGATGCGATTGTTCCCCTGCATCACGCGAGCGTTATGAAGGGACTCTGATGAGTGAGCCGCAAACTATTGCTGCCGGTCTTAAGCGCGCCTTGCTGCGGGTACGTAAGGGTTTTTGTAAACCATCAACCTTCGCCGCGGCACATCCATCAGGCACGCACTTTACCTGCACATGCGGAACCTTTTTAAGATACCAAGACGCGCCCCCGCAGTCAATGGCGCGGGTCTACCGAGGCGCTGAAGGGCGGTTATGCTAGCATCCGTCCTAAATGTCTGCTGCCCCCAGCCTACCCCCTTCTGCTCTAATAGCTCGCCGCTGCCTCCCGACGTTACTTCTAGCCATACTTCTAGCGATGATCGCGCTTGGAACCGCTGCGCCTGCTTCGGCTGAACAGACCGCCGCCGGCTCCGGGGCGTCTGTCGATCCGCGCATTGCAAATGTCCTTTCGGAGCTGGAGAAGACGCGCCTGATCTATCAGACTGCGCTGTCACCAGACGGCCAGTGGATCGCCTGGGTGGTGGAGGCGGACGAAGGATCCGAGATCCAGGTTGCCGCCATGGCGGACCCGGGTCACCCCCGGCGGGTCACCGCGGGAACCGGCGCGCTCTGCACCGAGCAGAGCCTGGCGTGGTCCTCCGCTGACGACCTCGCCTTCACCTCGGACTGCAATGCGGCTGCCGGAGCGGTGGGCCAAGCGGATGTTTACATTACCGCGCCCTCGTCGGCCGGCGTTGCGCCCCGGCGCATGACCCACCTGCACGGTGGAGTCACAAGCCTGGCATTTTCTCCAGACAGCCTGCATATTGCGTGCCTGTATATCGAAGGAGCCACCCGGCCGGCCGGCGCCCTGGCGCCGATGAAGCCGCCGGCGGGCGTGATTGGCGTGGAGGGCCTCGAGATCCAGCGGGTGGCCATCATTGAAACTGCCTCCGGCGCATTTCGCCAGGTCACACCGGCGACGCTCCACGTGTACGAATATGACTGGGCACATGATGCCAAGGCGTTCGTCTACACGGCCGCCCCTCCTCCCGGAGAAAATAACTGGTGGGTGGCGAAGCTCTATATCCAGGCTCTCGATGGTTCGCCCCGCATGGCGCTCGATCCGGAACAGACGCCGGGGACACTGCACGGTCTGCAGATCGCCGTGCCCCGCTGGTCTCCCGATGGACGGCAGATCGCCTTCATCGGAGGCCTGATGAGCGACCAGGGCTCCACCGGGGGTGACATCTATATGGTGTCCCCCGTGGGTGGAGAGGTGAAAAACATCAGCCCAAATTCCGCAAAGAGCGCCGTTTGGATGCAATGGCTCCCGGCCGAGCCATTCCATACAGGACCGGCTTCCAGCCTCGACCGCTCACCGGCAAAGTTGCTCGTCTCCTGGGTCAAAGCAGGCCAGGTAGAGATCGGCGAATTGGACCCCGGCACGGGAGAAGCCACGGCCAGCTATACGACAACGCTTGCGGCTACGGTCGGCGACGGGCGCCTCGAACAAAGTCTCTCGGTCACCCAGAGAATCGCGGGCTCCGGCGACCGCAAGGTGGCATTCCTCAAGAGCTCCTTTTCGGAAGCTCCCGAGGTGTTTGCCGGCACACTGGGAGGTCCGGCGCATGCGATTACGCACTACAACGACACCCAGAAGCCCTTGTGGGGCAAGGCTGAGTCCGTCCAATGGACCAGCGATGCCTTTCCCGTGCAGGGGTGGCTTCTGTATCCGGCACACTATGATCCGGGGAAGAAATATCCGCTGATTGTCAGCGTACACGGCGGCCCTTCGAGCGCGGTTCTGCCCCATTGGCCCGACCTGGGGTACAACCCGGTCGCTTTTTCTGCCCTGGATTACTTTGTGCTTATGCCGAACCCGCGCGGCAGCTATGGCGAGGGGGAAGCCTTTACCCAGGCCAACCGCAAGGATTTTGGCTACGGCGATCTGCGGGACATTCTCGCCGGGGTGGACTCGGTGAGTGCGAAGTGGGGCATCGATCCCGAGCGCGTCGGGCTCACCGGGTGGAGTTACGGCGGCTTTATGACCATGTTCGCGGTCACGCAGACCCAGCGCTTTCACGCGGCGGTCGCGGGGGCCGGCATATCCGACTGGAAGAGCTATTACGGAGAAAACTCTATCGATCAGTGGATGACCCCGTTTTTCGGGGCTTCGGTGTACGACGACCCGGCGGTCTACGCCAGGAGTTCAGCCATCGACTTTATTCGCGCGGTCAAAACGCCTACCTTGGTGGTTGTGGGCGACCGGGACGGCGAGTGCCCTGCCCCGCAGTCCTTCGAGTTCTGGCATGCGCTGCGCGCCGAGCATGTGCCTACGGAACTGGTGGTCTATCCGGACGAGGGCCACCACTTCAACTCTCCGCAGCATCGCCGCGACGTCCTGGCCCGCGCTCTCTCGTGGTTCGAGCAGTACATGCCGCCCCGGAGTTAGGGGTTTTCTATTCACCTTTCCGGCGGCGAGGTGGGACCCTGTTGCCTCGTAGCCCAGTCCCTTCTACACTTAGAACTGTTGACCACGCACAAGTCTGCAAGCGCGTTGAGGCGGTGTCTACGGTGCCAGCGACCGGGCAACGCGCAAGCCACGCTCCCATGGAAGTTGGAGAGATCGCCCGCGGCAGAGCTGGTGGTGAGACCAGTGTTCACACAATTGGTAGTTCATCAACCGTCGGGGGCGTCGACACCCGCCGGGGAGGTTTCATGCAGCGGTTTTTGACTTTTTTGGCTTTGACGCTCCTTACCGTTCCCGTGGGTCTTTCTCTTCAGGGCTGTGCCAACAAGAATTCGAACTTCTGCAACGGGTCGGGGTACGGCTACCTTAAGAGCCAACCGGTCGCTGTCTCGCTTCAGCCGCAGACCACGGGCCTCTCGGTTGCTTTTGCGCAAACCACGCAACTGCAATCGCCGACAGCGCAAAACTGCACCGGCGCCGCAGCCTCGGTGAGTTCCTACGCCTATGGCACTACGGACCGCACGATCGCCGATGTATCGCCCACCGGCGCGGTTTGCGGCGGAACGTGGAATCTGCAAACTCCCGGGGTTGCCGCCTACACGACCTGCCTGCCTACCAACAAGACCGGTATCGCGTACATGACCGCGAGCGCCAACGGATTTAGCAGCAACCAGGTCGCGGTGTATTCCCACCCCAACATCACCAGCCTGCAGCTGGCGGGCCCCAACGAAACTGGCAACCCCATATGTATCTCCCAAGGCCAGACCTCGCAGTTGGATGTCAAGGCCTACACCACGGTGAATGGGAAACAGGCGCTGCTTTGTGAGCCCACTCCCAACTCCGACGGCGTGCCGGAGTGCGTCGATGTAGTCGGCCACTTGTCCTACGCCGCAGCCAGCGGCGGAATCGTCACCATCGACCAGAACGGCGTCGCCACGGCACAGGCTCCGGGTTCTACCCTGATTACGGGAACCATTGCCCAAACGAGCAGCAACGCCGGCTACTTCTATACCTGCCCGCCGGCCAAGATTGCCCTGAGCGTGGCGGCGACCGGCGACACCAGCGCCAGCATCACCCTCAACACCCCCTATTCGCTCACCGCTACGGTGACGGACGTCAAAGGCAACCAGATCAACGGGCTGCCGCTGAGCTATGTCTCGACCAACCCGGGCCAAATCTCCGTGAGCGCCACAGGCGCGGTAACCGCAGCGTTTCCTTCCAATTCGGCAATGACCGCCATCTGCCAGCCGACGACCTGCAATCCGGCTCCGATCAATGAGATAGGAACCCTGGGAACAGGGGTACCGGTGCTCAGCAACTTCGTGCAGATCAGCGCGACGGGCAAGAACAGCAATTACGTCTGGGTATCGAGTCCGGGTTCGCCTTACTTTGTGCCCCTCGATCTTTCGGCGGGAACCGTCGGCAACCAGATCAAGCTGCCGTACGCGCCCAACTCCATGGTTCTGGATCCGACAGGGACCACGCTGTATTTTGGCAGCTATAAGGAGTTGATGACTTACACCGCAGCCACCAACAGCCTGGCGTCGGAGTCGGCGAGCGTTCCGGGCGTGGTGCTCGCGGTTTCGCCCACCAACACTGCGGTGTTGATAAATGACCAATTGCGGGGCGTGCTCTACCTTTACACGCCGTCCAATGGAAGCTACACCTCGTTTGCCGGCATCGGCGAGAAGGCGGCTTTCACCGCCGATGGCCAGACAGTGTACATCGTGGGCGACGGGGTTCTGTACATTCACAACAATTTCACGGGCTGGTCGATAGACACTCTGCCTGCCAACCAGGCCACAACAACTTCGGGGATCTGCCCGGCGACCAACACTACCAGCCCCATCCCGACTGACCCCACGGTGTATCCACCGAATACCACCGCCAACCCGAACAACACCTACAACATATTCTGCTCGCCCGATTTGGCGGTAACGATTCCGGCGGCAGCAGTCTTTCTTTCCGGGGCGACTGCCTCCGCCTACGGAGAGTGCGCGGAGACCACGGTGAATCCGGTCGTGTATTACCCCGAGGCGACCACGGCGGCGGCGGCCACTGACCATGTGGCATCGACCACGGATGGCAGACATATCATCGGCGCCTCCGCCAATCCACCGCTGCTGACCGATCTCTCGATAACGGTGCCGATCAATGCCTGCCCCTCGAATGCGAATGGGCAAACCACAGGGATCGTGTTCGATCCTCCGCCGACCGTCCTGCAGACATCGCTGGCCGGATACGGCATCACGAATATCAACCAAGTAATTCCGGCCACCAACTCACTCGAGGCCTTCGTTACGTATTCGAGCGCCACAACCACGCCTCCCGCCGGTGGAGCATTGTTGCCCGTCTACAAACCCTCCACGACTGCAGGAGAGTTGGGCACGCTCAGCAGCGTGAAGCTCACGGGCAACGCGCTCGCCCCGGTGGCGGGAGTTTTCTCCCCTGATAACACCATCTTCTTTGCCGGAACCACCGGGGACGATCAACTGCACCTGATCAACACCACAACGCTCCAGGATACGCAGCAGATCAATCCCAAGCTGACGGATATCAACGGCAATCCGTTACCGCCTATTTTCCTGGCGGTGAAGCCGCGGCCGACCACATAACGAGCGTTACGTGCTTGGTGGAGGTGCGCCACCTCGGGGGTATGCATGCCCCACAAAGCTGGATAGGGAAAAGGGAGCAGCCCCGGAGGGGTGGCTGAAAATCAGACCTGTCCAAATTAGGTTCTTGGACCAAGCCTCATGATTCTTGCCTTGTATCAGGGCACGACGGCCTCGCCGCAGCGAGCATCCTCGCCGCAGCGAGCGTTAGCCGGGCCCTCGATGTTCACATTTCAGGAAATGAGGCGAGTCCCGAAGGGACGGTAGAATCTGTAGCCCGGCACGGAAGTGCCGGGTAGGATTAGCCAACTCAGGGAGTCCCGCAGGGACGGCACAACCTTTAACACGCACGTCAGTGCCGTGGCTGGCACGGCTGCCTCGCCGCAGCGAGCGTCCTCGCCGCAGCGAGCGTTAGCCGTGCCTCAAATTACGAAAAAACGATGGGCTTTAAGCCCCTGCTGGATCCTCTTGACCTCAACGCTCAGTTACCCAACCACAACCTGTCTAGTTTTTAGTCGCCAGCGAGGGGAATCGCGTCGGAGGATCCACCGTACGAGCCGCCACCTCGCTCCCAACCCAGGATGTTTGAGATCTGGTCGGCAAGGGTCAAGGGATCGAAGGGCTTGGAGAGAATCGCTGCTGCGCCCAGCTCATCGAGCTTGCGCCTATCCTGCCCTTGCACTTTGGCGGTAAGCAGGAGCACCGGAATATGAGCGGTGTTCCCATTCTGTTTCAGAATCTGATACGTTGTCGGGCCATCGATATCGGGCATCATGACGTCGAGCAAAATGGCGTCCGGCTGTTCGAGCGAGGCGCGGCGTATGCCTTGCGCTCCGGAAGGGGCCAGGATCACCTGCCAGCCGGCGATCGTCTCCAGACTAAGGGCCGTCACCTCCCGGATGTCGGCCTCATCATCGATGATCAAAATGCGAGGGACCATGCCTTGAGCCTGCTCTCTTGTTGAGATCACTCTAGGTTCACAAGTCGCGGGCGTACATAACACTTGCTGTGCATTACCTTGATAATAGGTCGTTTATGTCATCTTGCAGAACCGCTCGCGGAGCGGAGCCGCGGTGGCCTTAGCGCACAGTTACAGTTTCTTATGCAAGTCCCCGCGCGGGCCGGCGCGCATGAAATTAAACGGTCCTTTGAGGAAGTTTGATGGATCGCCGGGAAGTATCGGTTATGCTATAGCAGTTTCGCAATGGGTGCAGACCGGAGCGACAGGCCCTTTCGTGGTTTTCTCTCACGAAAACTACACCTCGCGGTCTTTATCAGGCACAGTAATTGCGAAACAGCGATTGGGCGGCGAGAAGCCCGGCCAACATGCGAGGAAGAGATGACCAGACGGCTCAGAATAAGCATAGGAATGTTGACGCTACCGGCTTTGCTGACGGTATCTGCGTCGGCAGCGTCGTTCAAGAACAAAGGCGTCGAAGTGGACTTCAAGACCAGCCAGGGCGAGGACGCGGGAACCGCTTTGCTCACCCCTGATGGCAACGGGGTCAAGGTGAAACTGAACCTCAAGAACCTTCCCGAGGGTGAGCACGCCATCCACGTCCACCAGAACGCGAAATGCGATGGCCCGGACTTCAAATCGGCGGGGGGCCACCTGAACCCGTTCGCAAAAGAGCATGGAACCAAGAATCCCAAGGGCGCTCATGCCGGCGACCTGCCGATCAACCTGCAGGTTTTGGCGGATGGCACCGACCACGTGTCGTTCGTGACCCAAGGCATTTCTCTGAAGAAGGATGCCCAAAACTCGGTCTTCGCCAACGGCGGCACATCCTTCGTCATTCACGAAAAGGCGGACGACATGATGACCGACCCGACGGGTAACGCGGGCGCGAGAATCGCCTGCGGTGTGGTTGTCGCTCCCTAGAGCATTTTGCATTCAAAACCGGCTTTAGCGGCTGGTTTGCCTCGCCATGGGAGATGTGGCGGCCGCGAGATGTCTCGAAATGCCGGAGGGCGGCAAGGTAGGAGCCAGCAGCTGTCCCTGCACAAAATCGCAGCTCAGCGTCCGGAGGCACTCCATTTGGTCGGCGCGCTCCACGCCTTCCGCGGCGACCTTGAGCCCAAGACTATGGGCCAGGGCAATGATGGCCTGCACGATGGTGTAGGTCCCGTTGGGATCGGAGATGCGCTCCACGAAGGAGCAGTCAATCTTGAGGGTGCTGACAGGAAGCTGGTGCAGGTGGCTGAGGCAGGAATAACTGCTGCCAAAATCCGCCACGGAAAAATGGATTCCCAGCGCCGCCAGGCTACGCATCTGCCGCGCAACGTCTGGACGGTTGCGCATGACGGTGCTCTCCGTGACGACGATCTCGAGCAGACGCGGGTCGAGGTTTTTCTCGTTCACGCTGTCGAGGACCCGGGTGGCGAAATCAGAGTGTAGAAACTGCAAAGGCGAGATGGCGAAGGAAATGCGCAGCGGCGCCAGGTGCTGGCTCCGCCACTCGATGGTCTGACGGCACACCTCCTCCAGTACCCAGTTGCCTATGGGCACGATCAGGCCGCACTCCTCCGCGACAGGCAGAAAACGATCGGCGGCCATCACACCGAGGCGGGGATGGTTCAACCGCAAGACCGCTTCCAGGCCGCAAAGGTTACCCGCCAGGGAGTATCGCGGTTGGTAGTGCATTTCGAATCCACCGTCTTTCAGCGCCCCGCGCATAAATCGCTCCAGATCACTCACCTCAGTGGCGGAGGAGCTGACATACGAAGAGACTAGAAGATACTGGCTCCCGCCGGCCTGCTTGGCGCGGTACATCGCGGCGTCAGCCGCACGGCGAAGTTGGGCTGGGTCGGCGCCATCGTCGGGGTAGATCGAAATACCAATCGACGCCGAGATATCAAAGGTAAAGTCATCGACTTCGATCGGCTTGCTGATGCTTTCGAGGACACTGCGCGCGACCATCAAGGCGCTGTTCCGATTTGCGAGCTCGCCCAGGACGATCACGAACTCATCCCCACCGGTACGAGCAAACGTATCGACCGCGCGCAGCCGCGCGGACACCCGCGCCACCACCTGTTGCAGACACAGGTCGCCGGCGGCATGCCCAAAGCTGTCGTTGATCTGCTTATAGCGATCCAGATCGATACAAAGGATCGCAACCTGCTGGCCATAGCGGGCCGCCTGGGCCAGACTTCTTTGCAGGCGATCTTCTAACAACAACCGGTTAGGCAGTCCGGTAAGCAAGTCGTGGTGGGCCTGGTGAACCAATTGCTCATGCAGTTGCTGACGTTCGGTGACGTCCTGCACCAGGACGAAGCTGCATGGACGGCCCTTGAATTCAATGGCATGGGAGGCCATGTCGACCTGAATGTAGGAGCCATCTTTGCGCCGATGGCGCCAGGGGCCGGTGCGCCTGGTGGACGTAGTTGCGTGACTAGCCTTGAGACCGGGGCCGGCGTACTCGCCAGGCTGCAGATCCAGGAGCGTCATACCCACGAATTCCTCATGCGAGTATCCGTACTGGGCCACGGCGGCATCGTTGACTTCGAGGATACGGAGCGTTTGGGGATCATGGACCCACATGGGATGCGGGCTGGCCGCGAACAGCAAGCGATAATGCTCGGTGGCCCGCGCCGCGACCAGGAATCCGTCCTCCAGAAGGGTCAGGATCATGCCGAAGGCGACGAAATATTTAGGTACATTCCACAACTCCGGGGGGATTCCGGCGGCCGGGAAGAGCGAGGCGCACACCAGGGAGACGGGGAACACAAAGGCCCACGCGACGAGGCCAAGAATCGCGGTCAGGACGCCCGTCGACAAGCGGCGAAAGTCGAACCAATAGAGGGCGGCAAAGGCGAGGAAAATCTCGAAAAGGATCGCCAGGATGCCCTGATCCCGTTGTTGATGGGCGATGGCGAGGACGGTCCAGAGTTCGCCGGCTGCAAATGCCAGGGTCATGACCGCCCAAACCCGGCTCCGGCGGCGGCAGAGCTTCCACGCCAACAAGATCCCAGTCGCCGCAGTCACCGTCGCGGCGGCATACAGAGGCCACTGCCACGGTGCCCCGAAGATCACATAGTTGGTGTAGAAGAGCGCTGGAAGGCCAATACCAAGGGCAGCCGAAGCGCTCCCCATCGGGCTCTCAGAGATGGCGGAAGTGGAGAAGAGGAAGCAGAGCCCGGAAAGGATCAAGGCGCTGATACTCAGGCTATCGACCAAGCCCTGCCCCCCGCTCGATACCGCCGAAACGAGCAGGTCGGCAAAGTGCGCCAACACGAGGACCCAACCAGCGACCCAGCAGCGCAACCGCGCCGTCGCACGTTTGCGGTAGATCGAGGCAAACAGCACCACGAGCAGACCCAGGATCAAGATGTCGAGCACTTCATTTTTCATGAGGAACGAGATGTGGGCAGAAAAAAACTACAAAAAATTACAAATGAAAGAGCAATACTGTCCGCTTTTCCGTTGTCCCTAAGTATCGCCGACTCTGGCCAGGACTCAAGGTAACGGAAGTGTGACCGGATGGGGGAATGTGCTACGCCGGAAGCATCCAGGGGATTACAGGGCTGTGTACGCAGCCCTTTGCAAGCAATCACTTAACGCAGTTTCGTCCGCAAATTCGCCGGCGCTGGATGGACGAACGGCGGGCTTTCCACGGGCGAGCCCGGTCGTAGGCCGATGCCCGCACACGCCAATGGCCTGTGTGCGGGCCGCCGAGGGGCGGGCAACCGAGAGATTCACTTTATCAGGCTAAGATGGCTGAAAATGCAGAGCGGCGATTAGCCGCGGGACGCTCAACCGGCTACCAGGTACGGACTCCGGCGGAAATTTAGGAAACGGCTTTCAGTTCCTGCTCTGCGCGCAGCCAATCCTGCTCCGGCGACCCTTCGGGCCAGCCGCGCTCAGCCCAATACTTCTCCGCCAGGCGAGAGATCTGCTCCCGTGTTGGTTCAGCGGGTGCGGTCTTTTTGGCTGCCGGCTTGCGGCCCTTTACAGTCCCGGCTTCTGCACGCTTGGTGGCCATCGGTGTCTCCTTGATTGCCCATCATCTCGATCAGGGCACAATTCTATGATACGAAGGAGAGGGGCAACTTGTCAGCCGTCAAAGGAGTAACTTTTGAATTACCCGCAACTTTATGCATAACGTGGGCGACGCCGGGGGTATGGCCTATAAGGTTATGCTCCGGAGGCCGGGCTGTCATAGCGCTCCTGGCGGCGGGAGATTGCATTCGAGAGGGAGATCGGCGGGTCGGCCTGCAGCAGCTGGATCGACCAATCCTTCATCGCCGGATTCGCCTGCTGCAGCTCGCCCAGGTCTGCTCGCCAGTTTCTGAGGTGGACCTTGTTATCGAGCATGCGAATCCAGAAGGCGCGGTATTCGGCTGGATTGAGCCTCTCGACGTCGGCAAACAGCTCCCCATCCCCCAGCAGCCATTGCCATAAAAACCGGTCCTGGGATTTTGGATGCCGCGCCGCAAGCGTCTCGTCGGCAAGTTCCTCATCGGAAGGGAAAGCATTCAAGGCGTAGCCAAAATCGGAAAAATCACTCTTTTCGCCGGTCTCTTCCGCGATCCGTTTGAGGGCCCGCACCAGGTTGCGGCGCGCCGGTCCACGATACGACCGCTCGTCGATCAATCCCTTATATAAGGTGACTGCCCGGCGCAGCCCGCGAACCAGAAGGTCGCTGCGCGAGCCGTTGTCGGCGGCCTCCTCGGCGAGATAGAAGCGGCTGCAGAGCAAGGCTTCCACAAAGGTCGTGTGCTTCCACTCCGGCTCGACGGACGTCGCCTGGGCGATATCGGCAAAGGCCTGCTTCGATAAGGCCTCGACCTGGGCACGGTCCGCCTTGCGCAGCCAGGACGGTTCCCTGTCTTGCGCTTCCAATACCTGGTAGGCGGCCAGCGCCCGGTAGGAATAAGCCTGCGCAATGCGGAGCCGTTCCACCGCGTCCGGGAAGTGATTCACCTGGCTCAAGAACTGGTCCAGCCGCGAGAAGGCCGTCCATGGATCCGAGCGAGCCAAATAGGATACGGCCGAAAGCAACAGGCCATTCAGATAGACGGCTGCTTCCGGTTGGGAAGCAAGGTCGCGAAAGGCAAGGCGGCCGTGGCCAAGGTAAGCCAAGTGGTCGATATCATCGATAATCGTCAGCGACCGCGGAGAAAACGCTGTCCCTTCCTCCTGATAACTCAGGGGAGCCTCACCTACATCCTGCAGCAACCCGGGTAATAGGTTCCTGGCCTCGGATCGGGTGCTGCGCAGCGCCTCCACTTGCGCGGCAAGGCCTTCCACCTCAGCAAAGGTCCGAGACGATTCATTGTCCCAACCGCGGGCTTGCACGTAGACCTGGATCGCGATCAGGGCGGCGATCAGCGCAAAGACGGCGAGAAACAATGCCGACGCCACGCGGGTTCTATGCTGCGACCGGGCTGCCTGGCGCAAAATTTCCTGGGACTGGGCCAGCTGATCGCGCACCGTATTTATCTGCGTCTCGAGCTCTTCGGGGAGAATGTCGGTGTGCTGCGCGGACGCGGCAGAAGTCTGCCCGATGGGAGGTTCGGGACTGGGGGTGGCGGCCGGGGCACTGGGCACCAGCCGGCGGCGCAACGGCGGCGTGGTCTGGGGAACAGGGACGGCGGGGAAGACGGAGGCGGGGGTATCGCCGGTCACTTGCGCCTCCGCCGGAAAGCCGATCAGGATATAGAGACAGGCGAGCAAGCCCAAGACCAACAGGCCCAGGGCCAGCACTGTCATCCAACCGTTCGCGTGCTTCCGCGGTATCCTGCTTGCGGGATCGCTGTACATTCCGCCTCCGGATTACGAAGCTAATGCAAGATCAAAGCTGGTGCGGGCCTGGCTGATTCGCGGCAGCATACTGACACAGGAAAGCCGCACAAGGTCCGCAGAACTACAAACGCAGTTCTGCCAGAGCAGATTCGCAAATGACCGCGGCTTGGTTGAGCTACGCCCATTGCGAATCTGCTAATGCATTTTCGCAATGGGCGTAGACCGAAGACGCCAACGCTTACGTGGTTTTCTCTCAAAGAAAACCACACCTCGTTGCTCTTACCAGACCACAGTAATTGCGAAAATGCTCTAATGCTCTGAGTATCTGCAACTTCGTTCCGCTTCGCAATCCCACTTCCGCAACAGCGGCGGCGATCGAAAGGACTTAACGCGTTTTCGCAATGACTATGGTCTCAGCGGGCGAGGCCGCACAGCCTGGCGGCCCCACGACCACTTAGCGCCGTTCGGTCACCGTGAAGGGCGCGGTCAGATTGAAGGTGACCACGCTTTCCGCGCGTATGGTTATATCTTTGTTGCCCGTGAATGCGGCGCCCGCGGTGCCGGCTCCGGCTCCCAGCAGACCACCGATCAGCGCGCCCTTACCGCCGCCGGCGAGGCCGCCGATCAATGCGCCTCCGCCACCGCCGCCGCCAATGAAACCGGCAGTGCGCTTACCCTTCCCTTTGGCCGCGGTTTCATAGGCAGCTGTGGTGACGGCGTAGTCGCCCACTCGGCGAATCCCAACCCCCAAATCCCCGCTGCCCTTGAACCGGCCCTGGCCCTTTGCGGCAACCACCGTCCCAGTAACCGGCGCGCCTGCCCGAATGACGGTCACCCCTTTGACCACCACCGACTGCGCCAGGGTTCCGCTGAAACTATCACCCACATTGCTGTTCTTCGCGCTGATGGTCTGGCCTATGCGGACCACCAACGGGGTGCCCGCGGGAACGATGTATTGCCTGGGAGGCGGAGGGGGAGGGACCGCCGCTGCTGCTGGGGCCGGGGTCGTTGCCGCAGGGGCCTCGGGCGCGGCCGCCGGTGCAGCCGGAGCAGGAGCGGCCGCCGCCTGATCGGTGGGTGCCGGTTCCGCAGCAGGAGCGGGAGCCTTGTTGCATCCGCCCAGGAGCAGCAACCCAGCTAAACCAAACGACAAGGCGCCCCCAAGAAGATTCGCTGACTGCCGCGATGCGTGGCCGCCGATGGAGCGCTTCGAGCTCGATAACGCGTGCGTTTTCATCTTTACCTTCTCCGTTCATGCAAAAATGTCGTGGCTGCCAGGTGCAAGCAGCCCTTTTTCACAGATTTTTTGGGGACCCGGGATCAATTCCGCGTGCCGGAATCTGGGACAATCATGCGTCGATTGCACCGGTGCGCTGAGACGGCTTTAGCTTACACCAACCCTGTTTTTTAGATGCGGAGACCGCGCGGCCGTAGCACGCGAATGGGCAAAATGGGACAACCTCGACCGAGGGGACGGAGGCAGGTGGTCCATCGAGACTAGCCGGCTGATCACGCCGACTAGTCTCGATGCTTCCCGGAGCCCAAGTTCCACTCAGACTGGACGCGATGCGGCTGGACTGGCTTGGGCTTGCTCAAGCCTCCGTCGCATGCTGCCTGCCAGTTCGGCAACCAGCTCCAGCTTGCCCGTAAGTTTCGGTGTGAGCGCTGGTTCGGCCAAGGCAAGTTGCGACTGTAGAAGCAGGCCAGTCAGTGTAGCTTTCAGGTCGTTTTCCAAAACCGACGCGGCGGCACGCAAAGCAATCACGTGCTGCTGGTCGCGACGGCCAATAGCTGCTTGCACCTCACGAGCCAGCCTCGCTCCACCGGAGAAAGCAAAGTTGATCTGCACCGGCACCGCCACGCCGAAGCTCTGCCATAGCAACTCGGTGGTTGCCGGATTCGCTTCCGCCATGCAGTCATCCACGACAACCACTGAGTAGCCTTGGTGACGAAGCGCGGTCAGGGCGGCCCTATGATTGGCAGCAACGATGACGGAACAGGCGAGCGTGGTTGCCAGGGAAGCGGCCACCCGGGTCGCGTCCGCCATAGGACTGATGATCAGGACACGGTGCTGGATATCGGATTGAAGTGATTGCACGGATTGCACAACATACCTCCTCAGACTGCATGTGGATGGGGATAGCCACCATGGTGGCAGTTTTGTGCGGGCGGCCTTTTACGACGAAGTGCCGCCCCGCTTCTCTGCAAACGGTTACGCTCGAAACACCGGACAAACCCAGGACGTTTGCTGAATCAGCCGGCGTGGTCTTCTGCTTCCGTGGAGCCTATGCCGTACTCTTTCAGCTTGCGGTAGAGCGTGGTTTTCCCGATGCCCAACAGCCGGGCAGCCAACAGCTTGTCGCCATCCAGCTTGCGCAGGGTTTCGAGAATGGCCTCTTTTTCCAGCTGCGCCAGGGGCAGAACCGGTCCCCGGCTGGCTCCGGGGTTGCCTAGAGGAGGCGCGGCCACAACCACGGGCCGATATTTCTGGAGGTGAAAGTTCTGCAACTGCGTGGGTAGGTCGCCCAGGTGGAGGACGGGGCCGGAGGAAAGAGTGCAGGCGCGATCGATCGAATGCTCCAACTCCCGGACGTTGCCTGGCCATTCGTATTCGACCAAGGTGCGTAGAGCATCATCGCTCAGGGTATGCGGCATGCCGGTTTCGCGCGACATCCGCTCCAGGAAGTGGGCAGCCAGGAGGGGAATGTCCTGCTTGCGCTCGCGCAACGGCGGGATGCGCAAATTGACGACGCTGAGCCGGTAATAGAGATCTTTCCGGAAACGGCCCTGCTCGACCATCGCCGAGAGATCGCGATTGGTAGCCGCCAGGATGCGCACATTGATCGCAACGCGATGGGTTGCACCCACAGGCCGGACCTCTTTCTCCTGCAAGGCGCGCAGCAGTTTGGCCTGCAGGTCCAGCGGCAATTCGCCGATTTCATCGAGAAAGACAGTGCCTCCCTGGGCCGACGCCAGCAGACCTTCCTTGGAGCGATTCGCTCCCGTGAAGGCCCCCTTCACATAACCGAAGAGCTCACTCTCCATCAGCGTCGGGACGAGAGATCCACAGTCGATGGGAACGAAGGGGCGGTCGGCATTGGGTCCGTTGGAGTGAATGGAGCGCGCGACCAACTCCTTGCCCACGCCGCTCTCGCCCAGGATAAGCACTGGATGAGTGCTTTGGGCTACCTTGGCCAGGATGCGGTAGAGCTTGTCCATCTCCGGGCTGCGGCCGATCATATTGCCCAGTCCCTGCGGTGAGCGCAGGGTTTCACGCAGCTTGCGACTGGCGCCTTCGGCGGTGCGCCGCTCCATCGTCCGTTCGAGCGCCCGTTCGAGCACAGTGGCGAGCTCATCCATGGAGAAAGGCTTGGTGAGATAATCAGCCGCCCCGTTGCGCATTGCTTCGACGGCGGCAGGCACAGTGGCGTAAGCCGTCATGACCACGGCGGTCAACCCCGGGTTGAGCGCCTTGACCTCGTTCAATAGCCCCAGTCCCTCGACCACCGGGGCGCGCAGGTCGAGCAGGAGAATGTCGATTCCCTGATCGCGTAACAGGGAACGCGCAGCCCCGATGCTGGAAACGGTCTGGGGCACAAAGCCCAAATCCGTTGCGATTTCACAGCACGCTGAACGAATCGCTGCGTCCTCGTCCACCACGAGCAGGTGAAGCTTGCCGGCGCGCTCCACGGGTCGCGACATAGGGGCCACAGGGAATGTAACAGGAGTTGTTGTTGCCATTGTACTCAGTTTCCTTCCTGGCTGTGAACTTCCTTGCCTGCTGTATCGACACTTATCACTTCAACTTTCGTCAGCCCTATGGGAAAATCTGCGCCGGGCCATTTATCAGCGCTCCGCAGGATCGTCACCCCAGGCAGACCGCGCCGGTTTCTCAACAGGAAAAGCTTTCGTCTGGGTAATTCAAAATCGCAAGTCATTGCTAAACCTCTCATTTCGCGTTTTAGAGAACGAATGCAGTTACGAATGCAACTGCTAATGCACGTCGGGAGCCAAAGGACGATGATTTTCGCAGCGGAAGCCAAGCAGACGATAAGTCCCTGGAGGGAAATGAGTTGCGGGTAGAAAGAAGGCGAGGGTGGGAGGGTTGCGGGGGCAGGCGAGAATGGGCCGTGGGTTCCGAAATGGAACGGTTATCCAGCGGTATTCGCCCTAACCCCAAATGAATGTTGGTGTTAGGGCGAAAGGTTCGAATTGGGAAGAGGACCGAAATGGGAATCGAATGGGGACGGCCAATTTCCCGCGCTTACCATGGATCCCCGGGTGCCCAAATATCGCTGGTTTTTCGCGGCTGAGGGGAGTATTTGTGCGAAGTTCTCGCGCGTCCAGTTTCGCGAGCGCGTGCCCTGGGCTTCGCCGGGCAAAACTCCCATACAATCGAAGAAATGAGTTCCCCGCAAAAAACCACCACTGCATTCTTCCGTCCCAATGATCGCGCCTGCGAAGCGATGCGGCCGGTACGGCTCACGCCGCATTACACATCGATGGCAGAGGGGTCGCTCCTGATCGAAGTCGGCCACACCCGGGTGTTGTGCAACGCCACCATTGAAACCGGAGTTCCGGGCTGGCTCAAGAACAGCGGCCGGGGATGGGTGACGGCGGAATACGGGATGCTGCCCCGGGCTACGCTGACCCGGACGCCGCGCGAATCGGAGCGGGGGAAGGTGGGCGGCCGGACGCACGAAATACAACGCCTGATCGGGCGCTCCCTGCGTTCCGTTGTGGATATGAAGGCCCTGGGCGAGCGGACCGTGATTCTCGATTGCGATGTGCTGCAGGCCGATGGCGGGACCCGCACCGCCGCGATCACCGGCGCGTGCGTCGCCATGGCCATTGCGTTCCAGCGGTTGGTGGATGCGGGAACACTCAAGAAGCTGCCGCTCACCCAGCTGGTCGCCGCCACCAGCGTGGGGATCGTCGAGGGCGTGACCTTGCTCGACCTGGCGTATGAAGAGGATTCGCAAGCCGATGTCGACATGAATGTGGTGATGACGGAAGGCGGCGGATTGGTCGAAGTACAAGCGACCGCGGAACGGCACGCATTTCCCCGGGAAAAATTGCTGGAGATGATGGATCATGCGCAGCGCGGCATCATCGAACTGATTGCCGCCCAACGGGCTGCGTTGGCGGCGCGCTGAAAGATGCTTCGATTCTTTAGGATGCTTTAGAATGAGGCCGGAAGCAACGGCAAACACTGAGAGGGAATGAGCAATGACAACCAAGATGACAGCGGGAAAATTGTCGGGACTGAAAGCGGTCTCGGATGCGCGCGGGGTGATCGCGGCAGCCGCGATGGATCAGCGCGGGTCGCTGAAGAAGTCGCTGGCGAAAGAGAAGGGTGTCGCCGACCTGCCGGACTCGGCGCTGGTGGAGTTCAAGGAACTGGTCACGGATGTTCTCACGCGTTATGCGTCGGCGATCCTGCTCGATCCCGAGTTTGGACTGCCCGCGGCCAAGCGCCGTCACGGCAAGGGCCTGCTGCTGGCCTATGAGAAGACCGGCTACGATGCCGATCAGCCGGGCCGGCTGCCCGATCTGCTTGACCTCTGGTCGGTGCGCCGGTTGAAAGAAGCGGGAGCGGATTGCGTCAAGGTGCTGCTCTACTACACCCCGTTTGAGAAGAGCGAGATTAACGATCACAAACACGCCTTCATCGAGCGCATCGGCGACGAATGCCGGGCGCACGACATTGCCTTCTTTCTCGAATTCGTAGGCTATGACGTTCATGGCAACAGCGAGAAGTCGATCGAGTACGCAAAGAAGAAGCCGGAGATTGTCAGCGGCTCCATGGCAGAGTTCGGCAAGGAGAAATACCTGATCGATGTGCTGAAGGTGGAGGTTCCGGTGCAAATGGAATTCGTCCAGGGCACCCGGGCCTTTAAAGGGGAGGCAGCTTACACCCGCGGCGAGGCGCTGCACCATTTTCAGGACGCGGCGACTGCAACCCACAAGCCCTTCATCTACCTCTCCGCCGGAGTCAGCAATCCGGTGTTCACCGAGACTCTGGAGTTGGCGGCGGAAAGCGGCACTTCGTTTAACGGGGTCCTGTGCGGCCGGGCTACCTGGAAAGATGGTATCGCCATCTACGCCAAGGGCGGCGCCAAGGCTTTCGAAGACTGGCTTAACGATCAGGGCGTAAAGAACATCCAGAACGTCAACAAGAGCCTGGAGGCGGCGCACTCCTGGTTTCCCAAGGTCGGCGTCACCGCTGCCGACATGTTAGCTCTGGCTTAACTACTTCTACTGCGGGTGCCCCAGGGTCTCAAAAAACGAGACCTGGGGCACCACATTTCCCGGAGCATTTTCAAGCCGCCAACCGTTTATTGGGTTTTCTCTCCAAGAAAACCACACCGCGCTGCTCTTACCAGGCCACAGTCATCGCGAAAATGCTTTAGGCCGGGCCGACGCTACCAGATCAGGGCACCGATCATCGGACGACGATTAGCGGCCGACGATCACATCTATTCCTGACAACACGAGTTCCAGTTGGCGCCGCGGAATCTTTCCCACCCGCTCAACAAGCTGGCGTTTGTCCAGGGCAACGATCAGCGATACGTTAGCCACAAAGTCTTTCGGCAAACTGGTCGCCACTCTAGGCAACAGTACGTTTCCCGGAGCTCGCGCCCATTTGAGATTGCTGGTCAGCGGCACACAGACGATCGTGCCGATCCGGCTGCTATTCAGTGCGTCACATTGCACGACCAGCACCGGACACCGATAGCCCGGTGCGGAATCAACCGGCTCGCCAAGATCGGCCCAGCGACCGCCTTCACGCGTCGTCTTGACCAACCGGACAACGCCGGCCTCGATTTCGAACTCGACATCTGTTCCCGGCGTGAGACCCGCGCGCTCTCGGACGTCATGAGGGATGGTGACTTGTCCCTTGGCGGTGATCCGCATCACACCAGCCTTTCTTACCATACTTAGTAAGAATATGCCTTGCGGGCTTGGAATTCGATTTCGAGTCCGGTTCGCTTCGTCGCTCAAAGCGCGGGTAAGACCGTTGCGCCGGTCATGCTCCCGGGGCCGCGCAGTCATCGGTCTTGTCACCGGCCCCGCAAGGTGTCCGCGAGCGCCGACAGCGCATTGGCAAGTTGTCGCGCGGTTTCCGGCGGCGGCAGTGGCATCTTGAGGCTTTGCGCGCCGGTCGACGGATCCCGCGCGATCCAGGGATGCGCCGGAAGGCCGGGATCGTTGGCAGCCGCCAGAGCGGCAATGAACTGCGCACCGACCTGCGCCAAGGCTTGCCATGGATCGGGACGTTCCTCGCGTGCAGATGCGCCAGCCCCATCGGCCTGCGCGACCGCCGGCTCGTGTTCGTTCCCCTCGGCATCGATAGCGTCCCCGGATCCGGAGTCGTCTGCCGTGGCGATACTCCCCACTTCCTCGGCCGCCGTCACGGCCTCGCCCTCGCCCATGCGCCCGGTGACGTTTTCCACGTCCTTCATGAAGCGGTTGAGACGCGAGCCGCCGAGCGAGATCTCGCCGCTGGCGCCGTCGAGAACCCCTGCGGACAAGGAGCGTTTGAACGCCAGCACCGATAGCATTCCCTCCTCGATGGTGCCCTTCGCCACAAAATTGATGACCCGCACCGGCCGTTTCTGGCCCATGCGATGAATGCGCGCGATGCGCTGCTCGAGGATCGCCGGATTCCAAGGCAAGTCCATGTTCACCAAGGTCGAAGCATGCTGCAAATTGAGTCCCGTGCTGCCGGCGTCGGTGGACAGGAAGACGCGGCAGGTGGGGTCGTCCCGAAACCGCTCGACCAATGCCGGCCGTTTCTCCGACGGCACGCCGCCGTGGAAGCTGACGTAGCCCAGGTTGCGCGCGTCGAGGCGGCGTATGAGGATTTCGTGAGTCCGCGTCCATTGCGAAAACACCACCGCCTTGGCGTCGGGCTCGACGAACAAATCCTCGAACAGCGCCGCCAACTCATCCGCCTTGACCCCATGATCGGTCTCCTGGTCCAGCAGATAGGTGCTGTTGCAGGACATGCGCATGTTCTGCAGGGCGCAGGTCAGCCGCCGCTGGTCCGTGTCCGACAGAAATCTCGTCTTGCGCCAGCGCTGGACGATTCTCGCCACCACGTCGCCATTTTCCTGGTGATAGCGCATCTGCATCTCGGTCATCGGCACCAGCAGGTTCTGGTCGGTTCGGCCGGGGAGTTGCCTCAGCACTTCGGATTTGCGCCGGCGGATCATGACCGGCGCCAGCGTCTGGCCGATCTTCTCCAAACCGGTATAGCCGGTAACACGCCCATCTTCGTCCTTGACCTGATGCTCGTTCAGCAACTTCCAGGTTGGCCCCAGCCGATGTTGATCGACAAACTGGACAATGGAAATCAGCTCTTCCAGCTTGTTTTCCAGGGGCGTCCCCGTCAGTACGATCGCGTATGGACTATTGATGCGCTTCAAGGCGCGCGCCGCAATGGTGTTCCAGTTTTTCACCCGTTGCGCCTCGTCGACGATCACCACGTCGGGCGCCCAGGCGGCGATGAGGTCGAGATCGGGCTTGAGCTTCTCGTAATTTGTGATCTTGCAGAAATCGCCCAGAGCGTAGTCCCTCTGCCGCTGCGCCCGGCCGCCGTTGATGACGCGCACTGCATTTTCGCCTTGTCGCCCCGAAAAACGGATGATCTCCGCTTGCCATTGATACTTGAGCGAGGTAGGGCAGATCACCAGCACTTTCGAGACGCCGAGGTGCCGTGCCAGAATTTCAGTCGCGGCGATCGCCTGTATGGTCTTGCCCAGCCCCATATCGTCGCCGATCAGCGCCCGGCCGGCTCGAACCGCAAACAGCGCGCCCTCCGCCTGATAGGGATAAATCGGCGCCTTCAGAAGCCCCAGCAGTCCGGGATCGGCAGCGCCGCCGGGGAACAACTGCACAAGCTTTGCCGCTCGGCGGTCCGCATCCCGCCGTCCCGCGACGAAATCGAGCGCGTCTTCGTAGGTCCGGAACTCGTGACCGGACTGGGACGCCATGCTCATGAAGCGCTCGAGTTCGCCGAGGCGCTCGTCGGGAAGAATCCCGTTGTGCTCGGCGTCGAACAATCCGGCGGCGGCCTCCCTCAGCGCTGCCGGGCAATCCGTCCCGGCGCGAAAATGCACACTGCGTTTGCCGTCGTTGCGCAGATACAATTCGGAAAATGCGGGCTGGTAGCCGCGCCTAAACGCCGTCTTCGCACCGCGCTTTTTCTCCAGGCGGGCGAGCGTGAATTCGATGTGCTTGCAGGTTCCCAGCTCGCTGGTGGCGTAATCGGGGCATGAACAGAAATTGCCGCCCGGCCCTAATCCTCGTATCGCCACGCGATAGCTGGATTTGGAAACCGGATTGCTGACCCTGAATTCCGAGAAAAACGGCTCCTCACCAAGATTTTCAAGGCCGAAGTCCTGCTCACGGCCAAACTGGCGGCGCAAGCCGCGTTGCCAAGCCGCCGGCGAAAGATCGGCGGGCGCATGGGTACGCGAAAGCTTGACTTCCTTCTTCAGCGTGGTGGCGGAACCGGGGTTTCGGCGCGAGGATTTCATTGATGTGGATCCCGTTCGGAATAGGTCTCTGGCGAACCGTCCATCGGGCGGCCCGAGGCGGATCGCGAGGCTCTGAAGCTTACGGGCCATTTTTTCCTACCTATTTCCATCCCCACCCCTCCGGCGTATCCCGCCCGTCACTCCCACTCGATGGTTCCCGGCGGCTTGGACGTGATGTCGTAGACCACGCGGTTGATACCGCGGATTTCGTTCACGATGCGGCTGGAGATTTTCTTTAGCAATTCGTAGGGCAGCGGCACCCAGTCGGCGGTCATGCCGTCTTCGGAATGCACGGCGCGAATGGCGCAGGTGTAGGCGTAGGTGCGCTGATCGCCCATCACACCGACGCTCTTGACCGGCAGCAGCACGGCGAAGGATTGCCATATCTGCTGGTAGAGCCCCGCGGCCTTGATCTCCTTGACCACGATATCGTCCGCGTCTTGCAGCAAGCTCACGCGATCAGGCGTAACTTCGCCCAGAATGCGCACGGCCAGTCCGGGCCCGGGAAAGGGCTGGCGCTCCAGGATCTCGGTCGGCATGGCGAGGTCGCGGCCGATGCGCCGCACCTCGTCCTTGAACAAGTCGCGCAAGGGTTCAATCAGTTTCAGCTTCATATTCGCCGGCAAACCGCCGACATTGTGATGGCTCTTGATGGTCTGCGACGGGCCTTTGACGGAGGAGGACTCGATCACGTCGGGATAAAGCGTTCCCTGCACCAGCCAGGCCACGGCACTTCCCTGCTGGCTTTCCTGCTCGCCACCGAAGATGCGACGGGCCTGGTCATCGAACACCTCGATGAATTCCCCGCCTATGATCTTGCGCTTGGTTTCCGGATCGGTGACGCCGGCGAGCCGGGCCAGGAAACGGTCGCCTGCGTCGACGGCTACCAGCCGCAGGCCCAGCTTGTCCCGCATGTTGCTCTGTACCTGCAGGAACTCGTTCTTGCGCAGCACGCCGTTGTTGACAAAGACGCAGGTGAGGCGTTCGCCGATGGCACGCTCCACCAGCACAGCGGCAACGGAAGAATCGACGCCACCGGAAAGCGCGCAGATGGCATGCCCATCGCCCACCCGCTCGCGAATCGCGGAGACCGTCGCCTGGATGAAGTGCTCCGAGGTCCAGTCTGGCTTGGCATGACAGATGCGAAAGAGAAAGTTGCGCAGCAACTCGGTGCCCCTGGGTGTGTGGCGGACCTCCGGGTGAAATTGAATGGCCCATATGTTGCGCGAGGGATTGGCCATGCCGGCAACGGCATGGGCGGTGCGTGCGGTCAGGGTGAAGCCTGGGGGCAACTCCAGCGCTTCATCTCCATGGGACATCCAGACATCGAGCGACGCCGGCAGGCCGGCAAACAAGGGCCCTTCCTCTCCGGCGACGATCGAGACCTGCGCCGGGCCGTATTCGCGCTTGTCCGCGGGACGCACTTTGCCCCCGAGATGGTGGGTCAGGAATTGCAGGCCATAACAAATGCCGAGAATGGGCAAGCCAAGGGAGAGCATGCCGGGGTCCGCAGGGGGTGCGTCGGCATCGTAAACCGAGCACGGGCCTCCGGACAGAATCAGCCCGATGGGGTGATGCGATTGAATCTCCGCGACCGAAGCACTGCAGGGAAGCACGACCGAGAAGACGTTCTGCTCTCGTATGCGGCGAGCGATGAGTTGTGTGTATTGGCTGCCGAAATCCAGGATGACGATCGAGGGAGTATCCACGTACTAGTTTTTCAGGGTTTCTCGCGGCAGGCAAGTTCAGCACGGTAGCGGCTCCAGAAGTGGACGAAGGCTGCTAACCTGGCTACCTGAAAGAAATCGCCGGCTACCAGGTAGAGCAGCGTGACCGCTACCCACCACAGGTAGAGTGCGGTACCCGTCATCTCGGTTTCAAACGGCAGCGGGATCGCGGAAAACACCATCGCCAGCACAATCAACGCCAACCGAACGATGCCCAGGACCAGGTTCACTTCGACCAGTTTGCCGGTGAGCGGTCCGAGGCGGAGACTGCGGGCAAGGCTGGGGAAGACGCCCGTCCCTTCCAGCATCGCGAGCAGGGGGGCGATGGAAAAAACCCAGCTCAGCAAGGCCCAAAGAAGAAACGTCCCCAACGAGAGGCAGATGATCCACGCACTATAGGCGACCAGGTTGGGCTCGGCTCCATTGAGTGTCGCTTCCGCGGCCCAGCGGATCGCGCGATACCAGCCGAAACAAGCGGCCGCCAAGGCTGCGATGCGCAGCAATTGAAGGACGATCAAGGTGAAGGGAGCGGGACGCAGGGCGGGATCGAGACGGCGCAGCACCGCGTTGCGCCCGAGTCCCGAAACCAGCGCCCAGGCGATGGCCAGCGACGGAGCTAACCAGAGCGCAGTCCGCAGGATTGCGGGCGCGAGCGCTGCGGCGATCAGCGTGAGCTGTTGCGCGGCCTGGACAGGATCGTTGAGCGAGATTCCGGAGAGACCTTCCCGGCCCACGGGGATGCCGGACAGAATCCGGTGGACCTGGAGGTAGAGGATGATCGCCAGGGGAATGCCGAAGCCCCAACGCCAGAGCAGTTCCCAGCCCAGCAGGCTGGGCCGTTTCCAGCAGGCAGCGCAAAGGTACACCAGCGACTGGGTTCCCCGCACGGCTGCTTGACCACGCGTCTCATTGATCCTGCTTACCAAAGATCCTGCTTGTCAACGATCCTGCATACCAAGGAGCCTAATTACCAAGAAGCCTGCTTAACGACGCTCCTACTTGACAACAATGTTGATGAGCTTGCCGGGGACGACCACCACCTTGACCACGGTCTTACCGGTGATGGCTGCCTGCACTTTGGCTTCGGCCAGCGCGGCCTGCTGCATGGCTTCACTGCCGGCGCCGGGCAATAGCCGCACCACCGCGCGCAATTTTCCGTTGACCTGCACCGGCACTTCCAATTCCTCTTCCCGTGCCAGATCGGGATCGAAGCTCGGCCACGGATGGCGCAGCAAGGAACCCGTTCCCCCCAATTCACCCCAAAGCTCAGCGGCCAGATAGGGAGCAAACGGCGCGAGCAAAAGAATGAGCGAAAGCAACAGATCGGCCAGCAAGGCTGCCGAAACCTCGGGCGGCATCGCGGCCAACCCAGGCTCCGCGGCGATGATTTCGTTGACCAGTTCCATGACCGCCGCAATGCAGGTGTTGAAGTGCCAGCGTCCGGCGAAGTCCTGCGTGATCTTGTGGATCGTCTGGTGCAGCTTACGCAAAAGCGCCTGGGCCAGCGGAGAGCCGGGCGCGGCTGCGGCATGGCTGCGTGTTCCGGAAACGCTGCGCACCTGATCCTGATAGCGCAGAACCAGACGGTAGACCCGGCCCAGAAAGCGGCTGACGCCGGCGACGCCATCCTCCTGCCAGTCGAGGTCGCGATCCGGCGGCGCGGCAAAAAGGACATACATCCGGGTGGCATCCGCGCCGTAGCGGGCAATCATCTCATCGGGGACGACCACGTTGCCCTTGGATTTGGACATCTTGGCGCCGTTGCGGATGACCATTCCCTGGGTGAAGAGCCGGGTGGCCGGCTCGTCATTCCCGATCAGACCCAAATCGCGCATGACGCGGGTCCAGAAGCGGGAATAGATCAAGTGCAGAATGGCGTGTTCCACACCGCCGATGTACTGATCGATGGGAAACCAATAATCGATCTTCTCCCGGCTGAAGGGCGCCGAGGCGTTGTGGGCGTCCGGGTAGCGGTAGAAGTACCACGACGAGTCAACGAACGTGTCCATCGTATCGGTCTCGCGCCGGGCCGGCCCGCCGCACCGGGGACAGGTCGCATTCACGAAACTTGGAACCCGGCTCAAGGGAGAACCATCCTGCTGCGTGATCTCGATCTCCTCAGGCAGCAGAACGGGGAGCTGATCGTCGGGCACGGGCACGATGCCGTCTACGGCGCAGTAGAGCACCGGGATCGGAGCGCCCCAGTAGCGCTGGCGGCTAACGCCCCAATCTTTCAGCCGGAAGGTCACGGTGGGCTTGCCGAAACCGTGGGCCTGCGCGGCCGCCACCATTTTTTGCTGGGCCTCCTGGCACCCCAACCCGTTGTACTCGCCTGAATTCATCAGCAGGCTATCTTCCTCGGTGTAAGGCAGCACCGGCTCCTCCGGCTGACCAGCGGCGGCGGGCTCGACACTGCGCCGCGGCAAAATCACGATGCGCACTTCGAGACCGTACTTTTTGGCAAACTCGTAGTCGCGCTGGTCATGGGCGGGCACGGACATGACCGCACCGGTTCCGTATTCGAGCAGGATGTAGTTCGCCACCCAGATGGGCAGGCGTTCTCCATTGAACGGGTTGATCGCAAAGTGCCCGGTGAAGGCGCCGCGCTTGTCGATGGCCGCGGGATCGCCCGCGTCGCGTGCCTTCTTTTGCTCCTCGACCAGCAAGGCGACTTCGGTGGCCAGGCGTTCGTCGGCCTGGGCAAACTGTTTCACCACCGGATGCTGAGGCGCGAGTTGCAAACTGGTGGCGCCGAAAATCGTGTCGACGCGGGTGGTGTACACAGGAATTCTGGTCGCGTTTTCATCGACGGCCGCGGCGACCGCAAAATGGTCCGGCGCGGGCAGGGGAGTTTTGCCCCGGCCGCGTCCAGTCTCCGCATCTTCTTTAGACGGATCGAGAACAAACTCGATGGTCGCCCCTTCGCTGCGCCCGATCCAGTTGCGCTGCATGGTGCGCACTTTTTCCGGCCAGCCGGGCAAATGGTCCAGGCCATCCAGCAGTTCCTGGGCGTACTGGGTGGTGCGCAAGAACCACTGCTCGAGGTCGCGTTGCTCCACCAGCGTGTCTTCATGGCGCCAGCAGCAGCCGTCGATCACTTGTTCGTTGGCCAGCACCGTGGCGCACAACGGGCACCAGTTGACTTTGCTCTGCTTGCGAAAGGCCAGCCCCTTTTCCAACATGCGCAGAAAAAACCACTGCGTCCAACGGTAGTAATCGGGGAGGCAGGTAGTGATTTCGGTCTGCCAGTCGTAGCTCAGCCCGAGGGGCCGCATCTGCCGCCGCATCGCGGCAATGTTTTCGAGCGTCCACTGCCGGGGTGGGGTCTGATTCTTGAGCGCCGCATTTTCTGCCGGGAGGCCAAAGGCGTCCCACCCCATGGGGTGCAGCACGTTGTGGCCCTGCATCCACATGTAACGAGCCAGGGCATCGCCAATGGCGTAGTTGCGCACGTGGCCCATGTGCAGCTTGCCCGAGGGATAGGGCAGCATCTCGAGCACGTAATATTTCGGCTTGCCGCTGGCCTCGGACTCAGCGCGATAGAGGTCCGGTTGCGCATCCCATATGGTTTGCCAGCGCTCTTCGATTTCCGCCGGGTCGTAGCGCGTTTCACGCGACGGGGCGGCTGCCGGAACAGCGGCGGGACCAACGGCACGGCCAGTAGCGAAACCAGCGGCCATTTCGGATCGGGCGCCCGGCTCCTTTTTTGCATCGATAGGCGTCATGGTTCTCTTGATTGTAACTGGGTGGTCCGCATAGCTTTAAGGCTCCTCTTCGTCGGCCGGATTCTTGAGGACCTTGGATAGGACGTGCAGGCTTCCGTCCACCTTGGGTGGGTTCAGGCCCAGAATCTTCGCCACCAGTGGATAGACATTCACGTTCTGGAAGGGCTCTAGCGTAGTGCCGGGACGAATATCGGGACCCACCGCAAGGAAGAAGGCACGCATCGACTTGATGACCAGCGGATCAAAACCATGGACGCCCATCTCCGGTGGATTGTCTGGCGCTCCAGGCGCAGGCGCGTGGGCGCGAATGGCATAGGGCCCATTAGCGACGATCACAGGATCGCCCTCGCGCGGGTTGCTGTCGTAATTGACTGCGGCGGGTACGCGGTTGCGGCGATAGACGGTAAAGGCATCGCTCTTGATCTTGAGTTCCTGGTAAGCCTTTTCGGCGGCAGCCTCGGAATCGGGATAGAGCAGCGATCCGACGGTGGTGACATTCGTGAGGTCGGTATATTTGTCCAGATCGATCCAGGGTCCCTGCTCCCGCTCCATCCCGTGATCGGAGACCACGATCAGATCAATGGGCAACTGCAGCCGGCGAAGCCCGGCCCAGAGTTCGCCGATCAACTGATCGACGTGCGCCACCGCGGCCATGGTCTGCTCACTCTCCGGACCATACTGATGCCCTGCGTGGTCGACGTTGGAGTAATAAAGGGTGAGGAAATGCGGGCGCCGGTCGGCGGGCAAGCGGAGCCACGCCAGGACCTGTTCGATCCGCTTCTCATCGGGGAAATGGTTATCAAAGTTGAGGTAGTACGTCGGCCGCATGCCGTCGATTTCCGCCTCCGAACCGGGCCAGAAAAAACACGCGCTGCGCATGCCCTGCTTTTCCGCAAGCACCCAAAGGGGTGTACCCCCATACCAAGTTCCATCGCGGTTGGTGGCCGGATCGGTATAGGAGTAGCGCTGCTTGCGCACCGGATCATAGAAGCTGTTGGCGACGATGCCGTGGTGCTCGGGATAGAGACCGGTCACCAGCGTGTAATGGTTGGGAAAGGTGAGCGAGGGGTAGGCCGGAATCATTCCCTGGCCGGCGAAGGCTCCCTCCGCGCCGAGTGCCAGCAGATGCCTGGCGCCGTATTTTTTCGCATAGTCGTAGCGAAAGCCGTCGAGCGAAACCATCACCACGTAGGGCTTGGCTTGTTGTGACGGATCATTCGGCCCGTGATCGACGGTGATCACGGGAGCAATGCTCTGCGCCGCTACGCAGAGCGGTAGCAATAAGGGCAGCACCCAGGCGAACATACCCCGGGCGAACATAGCCCATGCGAACAATGACCGGCGGCAGGGTAGCAGTGAGAAACGCATCGCCTACCTGCTTCCCTTGGCTGCCGCCGCGCGCAACTGTTCCGCTGCGGTCTCGGGAGTAATGTCCCGCTGCGGCATACCAAGCATTTCAAAGCCCACCATGAATTTGCGCACGGTGGCCGAACGCAGCAGCGGCGGGTAAAAGTGACCATGAAAGTGGCATTCCGGATGGGCTTCGCCATCCGTCGGCCGCTGATGAAATCCCATCGTGTAAGGGAAGCTGGTCGAAAACAACTGATCGTAGCCCATGGTCAAGCGATGCAGAATATCCGCCAACCCGTGTTGCTGGGCAGCGTTGAATCCATCGATGCCGGCCACATGCTCGCGGCTCAGCACCATGGTCTCAAACGGCCATACCGCCCAAAAGGGCACCAGGACGACGAACTCCTGATTTTCGCAAACGATGCGGTGGCGCTGCTCGAGCTCGACCTTGAGGGTGTCGCACAACAGGCAGGTGTTGTGCTGCAGGCGATAAGCGAGCTGGTTGGCCAACTCGGCCGCGGGCTCATCCGGAATGTGTTCCGTGGCCCAGATCTGGCCGTGGGGGTGGGGGTTGCTGGCGCCCATCATCGCGCCGCGATTTTCGAATATCTGTACGTAGCGAATCTCCGGGCGCGAGCCCAGGTCGAGATACTCTGCCGTCCAGGCTTCCACTACGCGGACGATGTCGGCCACCTCCATGCCCGCCAAGGTCAGGCTATGGTCGGGATGGAAGCACAGCACCCGGCACACGCCCCGCTCACTCTCCGCCCGCAGCAGCACGTTGCCCGGTTCCGGAACCAACGGGGGCGAGTCCGGCAGCAACGCGGCGTAGTCATTGGCAAACGCAAAGACACTGGTATAGGCGGGGTTCTGCTTGCCGCCGGCGCGCACATTGCCCGGGCAAAGATAGCAGTCGGGATCATAGTGCAGCGCTGCTTTGGTGTCGGTGCGGCTGACCTCGCCCTGCCAGGGACGCTGGGTGCGGTGGGGGGAAACCAGAACCCACCGGCCGCGCAAGGGGTCAAAGCGGCGATGGGGAAACTGCATGTTGGGGTCGGTCATGTTTCCTCAAAAGCCTCCGGGAACAGCTTTCCTGGGCGGACATTTGGCACAGGTTTCCGCGATCACGCCTTTGCTCTCCTGCACGGTAAAAATCTTATCCACTCCGGGCAGTTTCACTGTTTCCTTCAGGCCGCTGGGCCAGTGAATCTCCACGCTGTCGACGGTAGCAGCATCGCCCAGGCCGAAGTGCACCCTCGGATCGTTAGACGAAACAAAGCTGCCCCCGCTCAGCACGTCGCCGCGCTGCCGAATACCGCCGGCGGTGAGGTAAACCGCGGCCCCCACCGCATCCCGGGGACTTTTTGCTCCGCCGATAAGACTGAGTTCGACCCAGTGGTGGCGATCGGCATTGACGTTGCGCAAGAGGGTGGGCACGCGATCCATGCTGCTGATCACCACATCGATGCGGCCGTCGTTGAAGAGATCGCCGAACGCCGCACCACGGGCGGGGATGACCACGGCAAGCCCCGTGCCTTCGACCGGCGGCACAGCCTCGAACTTTTTGCCCTTCTGGTTATGAAACAACAGCGGACGCTCGGCGTAGGTGGATCCCCAGTTGTTCTGGTCGACCGCCGGGTAGACGTGCCCGTTCGCAACGAAAAGATCTTTCCACCCGTCGTTGTCGTAATCGATGAACTCGGTGGCCCAGCCAAGAAAGGGCACGGTCACCTCCGCCACCCCGGCGGCGTAGCTGTCGTCGGTAAAGTTGGCGTCGCCGTCGTTGCGATAGAGAACGTCATAGTCGTCGGAAAAGGTGGTGTTGAACAGGCCCAGCCGGCCGTTGTTCTGATAATCGCCCACGGCGACCCCCATGGAAGCGGTTTCGCGGCCATTCTCATTCAGGGCATATCCCGAGGCGTAGCTGTCATCTTCGAAGGTGCCGTCGCCCTTGTTGATATAGAGGTAGTTGGGGGTGGAGTCGTCGGCCACCAGCAGGTCGACTTTGCCGTCATTATTCAGGTCGGCAAACACCGACGTAAAGCCATAGTATCCATTGGCATCGCTCACCCCCGCTTTCTGGCTCACATCGGTAAACGTGCCGTCGCCGTTGTTGTGGAACAGGTGGTCGTGCTCTCCCTTGAGTCCGCGCGGGCCGCACATCACGTTCACTGCGCGAAACTGGCAAAAATTCGAGGCCACCGCTCCCGCGTCTGCCTTGAGGACTGAGTCCTGATCGATGTGCACATACCCGGAAACGAAAAGATCGAGGCGTCCGTCGCCGTCGTAGTCGCCGAAGGTGGGGCCGCTGGACCAATTGCCCAGTTGCACCCCTGCTTTCTCTGCCATATCGGTAAAGGTGCCGTCGTGGTTGTTGTGATAAAGACGGTTCTTGCCGTAGTTGGCGACGAACAGGTCGGGCCAGCCATCGTTGTCGTAGTCGCCCACCGCTACACCAAATCCCCAGCGATCATTGCCGACTCCGGCCTTAAGGGCAACGTCGGTGAAGGTGCCGTCATGATTGTTGTGGAAAAGGGCCGCATGGGGCGCAGCCGCCTTGCCTGCCAATGCGTCATAGGTCGACCCGTTCACCATATAGATGTCGAGCCATCCGTCCTGGTCGTAATCGAGCAAGGCCACGCCCGACCCGGTCGCCTCCAGAATCGATCGTTTCTCGGGAGTGCCCATGGTGTGATGCCACACGGTCAGCCCCCGGCTTTGGCAGCGATGTCCTGAAAGACCACGGGACCGGTCTTGACAAAGCCGCCGGCGGTAATCGGTCGCTTTTGCGAATCGAGCACCGGCGCGAAGGTTCCTCCGGTGTTGACACCCATGGCCTGGGGCGGCTCTGCTTGTGGCGCAGGGCTCTGGCCGCGCATATTCCCCGGAAAAAAGAGCAACGACAGCAACAACGAGGTACGACCAAGCAAGCGGATACTCCTTTTGCGCGCCAGGCAAAAGCATAAAGGATTTGCCGCTTTGCAGGAATCCGCCGCTTTTGCGCCACACTATGAGGGAATACCCACGATAAAACGAAGAGGCGGGGATTTTTTGAAACTATCGGCGCGCTTGAAAACTCACGGCTTGCTCAGAGATGCGACGCACATGTCCATCGGCCAGGGTTTGCGGCTGCTGATTCAGGCAGCGTATTTTGTTCTGATCGCACGATCCCTGGGACCGGACGTGTATGGCGCGTTTGTGACGGTGGCCGCGATGGCGGCCCTGCTTGGCCCTTTTTCCGGCATGGGCACAACCGATCTTTTCATCAAGAATGTGCGCTCGGGAAAACGAGAAGCTGGGGTCTGTTGGGGCAACGGCATTTTGCTCATCGCGCTCTCCGGATCACTGCTCACCGCGCTCGCGGTTGGACTGAGCTTGCTGCTCCATCTGCGGACCCCGCCCCGGGTGGTGTGGACCGTTTGCTTTGCCGACCTGGTTTTGTTCAGGATTACGGAGTTGGCCGCTTACGGCTTTACGGCGCTCGACCGGATGAAGCAAACCTCCATTCAGAGTGTGGTGATCAGCCTGTTGCGGCTCGCCGGCATCGCGGCCTTGATGCTGATGGCGCATACCGTGACCCTCGATCGTTGGGTGTGGGCCTACCTCGCCGCCACCCTATTGGGAACAGCGTACGCGGTCACGAAAGGTTCGCAACTGTGGGGACGTCCCTATTTGGATCTGCCTGCGTTGCAGAAAGATGTGGCGGAGGGTGTGTTCTTCAGTATCGCCAATTCCGCGACGACCATATACAACGACATCGACAAGATCATGTTGAGCCGGTTGGCGAGCCTGGAGGCCACAGGTGTATACGCCGCAGCCTATCGGGTCATCGACGTAAGCATGGCTCCTGTTCGCTCGCTGGCCGCGGCAGCCTATCCACAATTTTTCCGCAAAGGAACGATCGGCGCAACCTACCATTACGCACTGTCCCTCATCGCCAAAGCCGCGCTCTACGGTTCCATTGCATCTGCCGGGTTGTGGTTGTGCGCTCCGATCCTGCCGCACATTCTCGGATCGAGATATGAAGATGTTGCACCAGCCATTCGGTGGCTGGCGCTTATTCCGTTTCTGCGCTGTCTGCACTCGTTTATGGCAGACGCCCTTTCCGGTGCGGGGTTTCAGCGCACACGCACTGCAATCCACGTGCTTGTCGCCTTGGTCAACATTGGCCTCAACCTCGTGATCCTGCCGCGCTATTCCTGGCGAGGCGCCGCATGGACAAGTCTCGGTAGCGATGGACTGCTCGTGCTTCTGTTCTGGTTTGCCGCCTACACGTATCGCCGGCGCAGTGCGCACCGCGCTTTAGAAAAAGAAACTGGCTAAGTGCTTTTGCTGTTGCTTACTCCCTGCCGGCCGGGAAAACTGCATAACTCAAGAAACATCGGCGACTTACTTCGACAAAATGGTAGAGCATTTTCGCAATTGGTGTAGATCGAGGCCGTTAACCTTTACGTGGTTTTCTCTCAAAGAAAACCACACCTCGCTGCTCTTACCACGCCACTGTAATTGCGAAAATGCTCTAGAAACAGAAAATACCGGTCATGTATCTGACCCAAATTCCCACAAAGACACAGCCATCTCGCCTTCTTCCTAACATGAAAGGGGCAGGGATTCGCGGCGTTTGGGGGCGGCACAGAATGCTATACTCGGTTTTCGACGGGCTCTGTTGATACAGCTTCGCAGATCGGAGCTTCATCAACCTCGACAGGAAATGCGTTCCCCGTATTTCCTGCCACGCAGCACTGGCCGGGAACACTTATGTGCGACTTTCCTCATAGAGGAAGTCGCATGCTTACGTACGTACTACTGTTGCATTTACGCGCTGCTGATCTTCACTCCTGACGAAACCAAGTACGGATTGCATGGCCGACGATTTCTTATCCCCCGGAGCATGGAAAGCAACCTCAAGCGGGTTGGCGGATAACCGTCACCAACTCGACAGCAGTGTGGTCCGGAATGATCTGCGCGCCTCCAGTTTCCTGGAAGAAAGGTTCATGGAAAGCCCACGAGCTGCGCACGTGGTGATGGGCAATCGTGAGCTACTCGCGTGCGTGGAAGAAGTTCGTCAACTCCGCCGTCGCTGCGGCCAGCAAGACGATCTTACGACGGACCCGGAATACTTCATCGCGGCAAACACCCTACCCAATAGACGGTGTGCAGCGGTGCTGATTCGGCAGAATCGGGAACTCGAAGCGTGCGTTTTCTTTTATGAGCACACCAGTTTTGGCGTGGGACTAGGACTCTTCCGTGGTGGAGATTACATTGGAGAGAGCCTGATCGCCGGTCCACAGGCGCTCCATGTGCAGTATGTACACTTGGCGATCCAGGCATTGCTCAAGAAAGGCCGCATTCATGGGGTGAGCATCACCATAAAGGCGTGCGCTGCCACCTGCATGCAGGTAATGGGCCCCGCAAGTGACTTCCGGCGGTTCCGCGGATGTGAGATACAACACAAGCTATACCTCAAGACCACGTACGAATGCATGCTTTCGAGCATGGGGCCGCGCACCCGGCGCAGCCTGGCGGGAAAACGGCAACAGCTGGAAAAAAGCACGGAGGTAAAATTTATTGCCGCGATCGCGCCGGAACAATCGCTGGAGGCCATGCTGAGCCTGGAAGATAAATCGATGCCCCACCGGCCGGCCGAATTCCTCCAGGCCAGATACCGCTTGCAGCGGGCGAACCCTGATTTTTTCTCCATGGGCTTGCGCTTGCCCGATGGACCCTGGCTCAGCATCGTTACGGGCTGGCGCCGCAAGCAAGTCACCTATGTGGATCTGCAGATGAACGACATGCACTACAAGAAGGAGTCCATTTCCGCGGTGATGCGCGCCTTTTTGCTGGAACATGAGATTGCACGCAAGCAAGAGGTCATCAACTTCGTGGGCGGCTCCTCCTTGTTGCTGAGAAGATATTGCGAGCCGGTCGAGCCGAATACCGACATCTTTATTTGCAAGCCGGGCGTGCTTTCCATGTTCTTCGAGTGGCTGGGCCGGCGCTCGCGTTCCGCAAGTGTCTACGAGCGACTGAAGCCGGGCGCCGCCGCCGCGGTTGAGAGCCAGACGGCCGAAGCGGAAATCTGAATGCGCAGAGCGGCGCTCACTGCACTGCTCCTCGCCAGCGCGGCACTGCATGGATTGCGGGCACAAAGCATCGTCTTCGTGAGCCCCAGCACGCAGGGACTCAAAACCATGTCTTGCGCTGCAGGCTCACTGCACTCCTTTGAAGAGCTTCACTATCTTGCTGCCGCCCGCTACCTTGCGGAGCATCTGTGTTCTCAGCCGCGGATCGACGGCGGCGTGGGTTTGTGGAAGGGGCGGGCGGAGAACTCCGGCATGATCGACGGCTGCGGCAACGATCGAGCACGCGAGCTCGGCGCACTGTTGGCAAAGTACTACCACCAGAAAGCGGCGCTGGTTTTCGACCGCAATGCAGCGGGTACGACCTCGTTGGTGAGTTTTCGCACCACGCGGGCGCTGGCGATTATCTCCGTCATGATGACGCGGGCCAGGGTAAGTGGAGCTACCGTGATCCCTCACGTTGATGACAGCCTTATTGTGATTGTGGCTACCGATGCCGGCCAGCGTGCCCGGGCGAGAACTCTGTATTCCCTGCTCCATGCGCATGGGTGGCAGGAAGAACCGGGGAGCACGGAGCTGATCGGTAATGACGATCGCAGCAAGGCTCGGGATATCTACGCCGGCATCTTGTCGCATGCACCCGCGGACGTGCAGCAACTCGATAAGGAGATGTATTCAGAAAAGTTCGAGGGTCTCGGCATGCAGGATCCCTAAAGGCCCGATTCTCAGTCCATCGTTGCGGCTTAAAAGCCGCGCCCTCAAGTCCTGGGTAGGCCGGGGATTTATCCCCGGCATAAACGTCGTCGTCCTTGTGGCCTTTAGGCCCTGAGGTACGGTTTAAGCCCTCATCCGCTCAATTCTCGTACGACACCTGCTTTCTCCCGAATACCCCAAAAGTAACCTGCAAAAGGAAACTACTGGATCTGGAAATCGGTTTCATCCACTTATATCTGCTCCCGCAACGGTATAACCTTTAAGCAGACGATTTAGGCAGGGAGCTGATTCTCGCGTAGCTGCTCCTTGGCCTGCAACTGCCGGTAGCTTCGGCCTACACGCGAGCGAAGGATGGTGTTATCACCATCCGGTGTCACACCCGATCCCTGTCAAAAATCAGGCAACACAATCCTCCCGCCCCGGCGGGATTCTTTACGTGCCTCCCTGTGCAAACAAGCAGTCTCGCACTCGGTAGAAACCGAAGCGATGGATTCTTTTCCTGGTCCCTATCGAGAAAACCAAGCCGAACCCGAACCCCTATCTTCCCTTTCCAAACTTCAAGGAGACGTCTATGCCAAAAAACAAAGTCAACGACCTCATCACCGATCGGGAAATGACCTTTGCCCGCCTGGTCCTTTCTGGAACCCTGACCGACCGGGATGCCGCCCAGGCCGCCGGCCTCAGCCCCGACACCGCCGCCTACACCAAATCCAAACCCCGGGTCGTTGCCTACATGCTCGAGCACCGCGCCGCCCTCCAGCAGCAGCTCCTCAACCAGCAAGCCGAAGAACTGCGTCAACTGAGCCTGGCCCGCGAACGAGTCCTGACCCGCCTCTGGGAAATCGCCGCCCTCGGCCACGAAATCACCCGCGGCAGCATGACCGCCCAGATGAAGGCCCTCTCCATGATCGTGGCCATCCAGGGCCTCATCCCTGACCGTCGCACCGGAGCCTCCCAGAGCAAATCCGCCCTTCCGCCCTCCCCACCGGATTTCGATAGAGCCGCCTGGCTTCGCCGCCAGCAGGGAGAAAACATCGACCCCGAGCCAACCCCTTCGCTTGCCCAGGAAGAAGATGAGCCTGGCCTCACCGGGCCCGAACCCACTCCCGGCTCAACCGGAGATGCGCCGCCGCCCTCCAAACCAATCCCCAACTCTATCTTCCCCAAGCTCTATCTTTGACACCCAGCGACTCCGCCTTCGCCAACCGCTCCAGTTCCTCAGAAGCCACGCCATCGCCGTCTAAGGCCCCCGGGTTCTTTGCTGTTCCAGACACCAGAGTCCCTTTCTCCAGACGAAGGAACCCCTTCACCGGGCGCCGCAGAAGATAAGAAAACCGAAGCCAGTGGGCTACTACGCCGCAGCGAACGACTTCGCCACAGCGACCGATTTCGCCGCAGCGAGCACTACCCTCGCCCGGCGCGAACAGGATCGCCAACGGTCTAAAAACAGCCAAAACGATCGAATTTTATCGAATTTTACAAAAACCCGCCCCAATCCAGTCCCGAAGGGGCGGCTGAAAATCACACTTGTCCAAATTAGCTTTTCTGAAGAAGTTTGCTGGCGGTGTTTTTGGGTGGAAGCCCCCTGCTTTAGCAGGGGGAGGCAACGCTTTAGCGTTGCCGGAAGAAATCCGACCTCTCTATCCTGCGCTTTAGCGCTGGGCTTTGTATCGGGCACGGCTGCCTCGCCGCAGCGAGCGTCAGCCGCAAAATCGAAAAAATGATGGGCTTTACAAGTTGCGGAAAAACTCGGTTTTGTATCAGGGCACGGCTGCCTCGCCGCAGCGAGCGTTAGCCGTGCCGCAGTGCGCCGAAGATGATCCTGGGCTTTTAGCCCCTGCTGGATCCTCTTGACCGCAACGCTCAATTACCCAACCACAACCTGTTTTCCAAATGCCGCTCGCTTTGTTCTTGCGCCCAATGGAATCAACCTCGTCCATCCCAGCTCCAAGCTAATTTGGACAGCTCTGGCTAAAAATAGCCCAGGATGACTCCTGGGTACACAACAAATGCCGGAGAGAAGTCCCGAAGGGACGGCTGAAGAGACGTCTCACTGTCACGTATGTTGCCGGGTCCACGTGGTGTTTGCGACGGCAGCTTTGTGCGGCCAGGGTAGCGCACCTACATCGAGTGCCCATGAAAAGCAGGCTTGGTCCATGCCGCCCGGCGATACCCCGACGGCTACACGGACCCGGAAAGAGGATCGCCAACGCCCCAAAACAGCCAAAACGATCGAATTTTATCGAATTTTACAAAAACCGGCGCCAATCCAGTCCCGAAGGGAAAATAGCCCAGCCCATGAGGCCCTACCAGGGCACGGCTTTTCAGCCGTGCCCTGGAGCCGGCACGGTTACTTCTTCTTTTCCATGTGTCCGCCAAACTCAAAACGCATGGCGGAGAGCAGCTTGTCGGCGAATTCAGCTTCGCCGCGCGAGGTGAATCGTTCATAGAGCGCGGAGGTGAGCACGGGTACCGGCACGCCCTCGTCGATGGCCGCCTTGATCGTCCAACGGCCCTCGCCGGAATCAGAGACGTGCCCGCTGAACTCAGACAGGGCGGGACTCTTGATCAAAGCGGAGGCGGTCAGGTCGAGCAACCAGGAGGAGATAACGCTGCCGCGGCGCCAGACTTCGGCGACATCCGCGAGATCGAAGTCGTATTGGTAATGTTCGGGATCGCGCAACGGCGTGGTCTCGGCATCTATATCTCCCGTCTTCTTGCCCACGTTGGCTCCGTTGAGGATGTTCAGACCCTCGGCGTACGCGGCCATGATGCCGTATTCGATGCCGTTGTGTACCATCTTGACAAAATGGCCACCGCCGCTGGGGCCACAGTGCAGGTATCCCAGTTCCGCCGTGCCGCCTTGTTTTTCCCGTCCCACGGTCCGTGCGATGTCACCGCTGCCGGGGGCGATGGTCTTGAAGATCGGTTCCAGATGTTCGACGGCGTCTGTAGGGCCGCCGATCATCAGGCAATAGCCTCGCTCCAAACCCCAGACACCGCCGCTGGTGCCCACGTCGATATAGCGAATCCCCTGGGGCGCAAGCTGCTTGCTGCGCCGGATGTCGTCGATGTAATACGAATTGCCGCCATCGATCAGAATGTCGCCGGATTCCAGATGCGGGGCGAGCTCGGCAATCGTGCTATCGACGACCGCGGCGGGAATCATCAACCAGATCGCTCGCGGCTTGGAGAGCTTGCTTACCAGATCCGCTAGCGAAGAGGCTCCGGCCGCACCTTGCTTTTCCAGATCCTGAACCGCCTGCGCCGATCGGTCATACACCGCGGTGGTGTGGCCATTGTTCATCAAACGCTTCACCATGTTGGCGCCCATCCGGCCCAGACCCACCATTCCTAATTGCATAGACTCGCTCCTCTTTCGTTTTGCATTTAGTCCGTTGTGTGAAGATGCCGTCCAAGCCCTACTTACGCTTGCGGTAACGGCCAATCAGGTTGTTCGTGGAAGCATCATGCTGCAAGGCGGCCGCGGGGCCCTTCATTCCTCCCTCGATCTCTCCGATGATGTGCTGAGCCAAAACCTTACCCAGCTCGACACCCCATTGATCGAAAGAATCAATCTGCCAGATGGTGCCCTGGGTAAAGACCGAGTGCTCATACAGAGCCACCAGCTTGCCCAACACCTCGGGCGTGAGCCGTTCCGCCATCAGGACGTTCGACGGGCGGTTGCCTTCAAACACCCGATGCGGAACCAGCCAGTCGGGCGTGCCCTCTGCTTTGACCTGCTCCGCTGTTTTGCCAAACGCCAATGCCTCCGCCTGGGCGAAGACGTTGGCCAGCAGTATGTCGTGGTGCCGGCCCAACGGGTTGAGCGACTTTTCAAAGCCGATAAAGTCACAAGGAATCAGCCGGGTGCCCTGATGGATCAACTGGTAGAAGGAGTGCTGCCCATTGGTTCCCGGCTCGCCCCAGTAGATCGGGCCGGTATCGAAGTTTACGTGCTCGCCTTCGAGGGTCACGTGCTTGCCGTTGCTCTCCATGGTGAGCTGCTGCAGGTAGGCGGGAAACCGCTTCAGATACTGCTCGTAGGGCAAAACCGCCATGGTTTGCGCGCCGAAGAAGTTGGTGTACCAGACGGTCAGCAGGCCCAGAATCACGGGCATATTGCTGGCAAAGGGGGCGGTGCGGAAATGCTCGTCCATCTGGTGAAAACCGTCGAGCATGGAGCGAAAATTCTCCGGGCCGATGGCCAGCATGGTGGAGAGACCAATCGCGGAATCCATGGAGTAGCGGCCGCCAACCCAGTCCCAGAAGCCGAACATATTGGCGGTGTCGATGCCGAATTTGGTGACCTCGGCAGCATTCGTGGAAACGGCGACAAAGTGTTTGGCCACCGCCGACTCATCTCCCTTGAAGCCCGCGAGAGACCACTCGCGAGCGGAGTGGGCATTGGTCATGGTTTCGAGCGTGGTGAAGGTTTTGGAGGAGACGATGAACAGGGTCTCGGCTGGATCGAGATCGATGACCGCTTCGGCAAAGTCGGTACCGTCGACGTTGGACACGAAGCGGAAGACCAGCGACCGGTCGCTGTAAAACTTGAGCGCCTCATACGCCATCACCGGACCAAGGTCTGAGCCGCCGATGCCGATGTTGACCAGGTTGCGAATGCGCTTGCCGGTGTGCCCTTTCCACTCTCCGCTGCGAATGCGATTGGAGAAAGCCGTCATCTTGTCGAGCACCGCGTGGACCTCGGGCACGACATCCTTACCATCGACCACGATGGACTCACCCTTGGGCGCGCGCAAGGCAACATGCAGGACTGCCCGCTTCTCGGTGATGTTGATCTTGTCCCCGCGAAACATCGCGTCGATACGCTCACGCAGGCCCGACTCCTGGGCTAACTGGAGCAGAAGATCGCGGGTCTCGGTGGTGATGCGGTTCTTGGAGTAATCGAGAAAAAGGCCTGCCGCGTCGATGCTGAAGCGGGCGGCACGTTCGGGGTCGCCGGAAAACATGGAACGCAAACTCACATTGCGAAGTTGTTCGGCATGCGTCTCGAGCGCCTTCCAGGCGGCCCGCTGCGTCGTAGACTGCACCTTCTCTGCTGTTGCCATGGCTGCTCCGTTCGTTCGTACTTTTAGCCGGGATTCTGAAGTTGGATGCCCCGGTTAGCGACAAAGTCTTGCCTGAAAATAGATTGTCTCAGAAGTAGGCTACCTGCCTCAGACGATCCCCGGGGGAAGAGGTTGGGTGAATTGATTAAATGCGGAAGAATTTTTCGGTTGGGAATTTACTCCGCACGGAAGCCCATTTCGGCAATGGAGGACTTCAGGGCCGCTTCGCTCGTCAACTGTGGGTGAAAGACGATCGTGGTCCGGGCATCCGGGTAGCTGGATGTGGCGCGCACCACACCCTTCTGCCGCTCGAGCAATACGTCCAGGCCTACCGCGCAGGTAATGCAGGTAAAGCCCTGAATGCTGTAGGAGACCGTCGTGGTTTCGGCGGCGGCAAGGGCTGCGAGCCCCCCGGCCCCGGCAAGAGTAGCCATCTGAATGAATTGCCTGCGAATCATTGGGATCTCTCCTTGAAATGTTTCATTGGAAAACAGTTTCCGGTGGTCACTTAGCCACCGCGATGCCCGGCTCATACTTCCAGGCAGTTTGAATGCTTGCTTTATCAGAGAATCGGGTGTCGACATACTCGTTGAAGTCGATCTTGCGGTCCAGGACGCCGGTTTCGATCATCATGTCGCGCACCAGATCAAAGTCCGGCTTGCGCGGCGCCAGTGGCGCGTACATGACCCGGTCCATCGGGTGGGTGAGGGCCCAGCGCAGCAGCGCGGGCTTCTGGTTGTAGTAGAACCGGCCGACAAAGTCGGCGGCGTCCTCGCGGTAGGGCTTGCCGCGGTCGAGCCACTGACCGGACCGCGCAATACCATCGACCAATACCTGGACAACATCGGGACGGGTGTCGATCAGATCCTGACGCACCACCAGGATGCACGACATGTAGTCGGGCCAGTACTCGCGGGCCTGGAAGAGAATGGTTCCGAAACCACCCAATTCCGCCTGGGAGGGAAAGGGCTCGCCCATCGAAAAGCCGTCGATCGCACCGGCGGCAAGAGCGCCCGAGACATCGGGAGGCGCCATTTCGACCATTTTGATGTCCCCTGGCTGCATGCCCCAGACTTTCATCGCCCGGAAGAGCAACAAACGCTCGTCGGAAAAGCGGCTGGGAATGGCGATTGTGCGCCCGCGCAAATCCGCGACGGTCTTGATGGGGCCGCCCTTGCGCACCACGACTGCGCTGCCGTAGCGATGGCCTAAATAGACCACCTTAATGGGAACGCCCTGTGCCCGGAGAGCGATCGCCATGGGCGCCACAATAAACGCCGCCTGTACCTTGTTGGAGATGAGCGCTTCTTTCATCTCGGGAAAACCCTGGAACAAGCGGGGAAGAAACAATTCGCCATTTTCGGAGTATTTCGAGATGTAGTCGGTCACGGGGCAAGTGAGCTGGCAGGTGGCAGGGAGATAGGCAACCGTGATCTTTCGTTCGGCCAGGGGACGATAGTCGTTGAGCACCGCCGGCCAGTTGACGTTCAAATAGCCATGCATGGCGGTGATCAGTACCAGCCACCCAAAGACGCCGAGAAGCATTTTAGCTCTAAAGGATTTTCGCAACTGGTATAGACCGAAGCCGCCAACCTTTACGTGGTTTTCTCTCAAAGAAAACCACACCTCGCTGCTCTTACCAGACGACAGTAATTGCGAAAATGCTCTAAGTGTCATCGCGAAACCCCCAGCGCACAGACTTGATTTTTTCCAGCCGGCGAAAGCCGGTATCGAGAATGAGACCGATAAGGCCGATCACCAGCATGGCCGCGACCACCAGGTCGTAACGTTTGCCTGAGTTACGCGAGTCAATCACCAGATAGCCAAGCCCGGATTCGACGGCGATCATTTCCGCCGCCACCACCACCAGCCAGGCGATACCGAGTGCAATGCGTAAACCGACCAGGATTTTGGGGAGCGCCGCCGGAAAGACCACATGGATAAGGAGACGGGCAGGACCGAGGCCGAAGTTTCGCCCCGCAAGCCGGAACACCGAGGGCACGTTCGCCACGCCGTCGACGCAGGCTACGAGGATGGGGAAAACCGCTCCCAGGAAAATGAGCGCGGTGGCAGCATGATCGCCCACGCCGAGCAGGATGATGGCGACAGGAATCCAGGCGATGGGGCTGATGGGGCGAAGAATCTGCAGCACCGGATTCACGACCTGGTTGGCTGCCGGATACCAGCCGAGCGTGAGCCCAAGGGGAATGCCGATTGCGGCAGCGGCTCCGAACCCTATGGCTACCCGGCGCAAGGAATCGATGGTGTCGCGCCACAGCACCCCCTTGCGAATCAGCTGGCCAATGCCCTTTTGCACATCGAGCGGCGAGGGAAAGATCCTGGTCGCCGTCCACGCGACGGAGTAATGCCACACCGCAAGCACCATCGCGCAGGCCAGCAGCGGCCAGAAGAATCGCTCCCACTTTTTGGGTTCTGCCAACGAATTCATATCTTGTGCGCCAGGCCGATCTGACGAAAGATACCGTCGCGCAGTTCCAGGTAGCGTGTCGAACTAATGTCTCGCGGGTGCGGAATATCGATGTCTACGATTTGCTGGATGGTGGCGGGGCGGGCGCTCATCACCACGACCCGGTCGGCCAGTTGGACGGCCTCATCGATGTCGTGAGTGACGAAGATAATCGTCTTGCGCTCCGCCCCCCAGATGCGCAGCAGCTCAGCGCGCATGACCAGCCGGGTGATGGAATCGAGCGCGCCGAATGGCTCATCGAGAAAGAGCATGTCGGGATTGACGGCCAGGGCCCGCGCCACTTCGAGCCGCTGTTTCATACCGCCGGAGAGTGCAGATGGATAGGCCTTTTCAAAGCCTTCGAGCCCCACCATTTTGATGTAGTGGGCCACGCGCTGTTGCCGTTCTGCTCGCCCCAGGTGGAAGAGGCCGAAGGCGATGTTTCCCTCAACGGTGAGCCAGGGAAAGACGCCTCGCTCCTGAAAGACAAAGATGCGGCGCGGGTCGGGGCCATGCACTGTTTCGCCGTCGATCTTGATTGCGCCGCTGGTGGGCGAGAGGAAACCGGCCATGGTGCTCAGCAGCGTGGACTTGCCGCAGCCGGAAGGCCCGAGCAGACAAATGAATTCCCCGTCGATTACCTGGAGATTGATGTCGTGAAGCACAGGCGTGCTCTTGCCGTCGCGTGCAAACACCATGTGGATGTGGCTGGCCTCAAGCTTCAGCTTTTCCAACTAATCCTCCGAATAGCTCCAGCGAAGCGACTTTCCTTGTTCCAGAGAGCGCATGCCCATATCCAACAGCAAGCCGATTACGCCAATGATGACCATACCGGCGACCACCAGATCATAACGGTTGCCGGCGTTGCGGGCGTCCACGATCAAAAAACCCAGGCCGGAGTTGACCGCGATCATCTCAGCCGCAACCACGACCAACCAGGCAACACCAAGAGTGATGCGCATGCCGACGATCAATTGCGGAAGCACCGCGGGAAACAAGACGCGGGAGACGAGCGCGGCCGGCCGCAAACCAAAGTTGCGGCCTGCATTGAGATAGACCGCGGGGATGCCTCGCACCGCGTTCATCGCGGTCAATATCAGGGGGAAGAAACAGCCGAGAAAGATGAGGAAGATTGCGGCGAGGTCGCCTACCCCAAACCACAGAATCGCAATCGGGATCCAGGCGAGCGGGGAAATGGGGCGGAGGATCTGAATCAGTGGATTCAACGCCATCTCCAGCCTGCGATTCCAGCCGATGACCAGGCCCAGGGGCACAGCCAGAATGACGCCTAGAAGAAAACCCCAGGTGACGCGGAAGAGTGAGGCCACCACGTATTTCAACAACAGCCCATGCTGCAACAGATCGGCAATGCCGAGGACGACTCCCCAGGGCGTGGGCAGAAGATGCAAGGTTTGCCGCGCAACGGCAAACTGCCACAGCATCAACAGGAGGGCGATGAGCGCGATCGGGCGGAGACGAACGGACCAGTCTTTCAAGATCGTCCTCTCTTTTGCCTACGAACCGGATGCATGACGTCGCAAAGTCGATGACCGGTCAGGACAGAATCTTGCATTCGTGGCCAGCAAGAACGGCGAAAAGTTTTTGTGCCATGTTGTTGGCAAGATTGCTTGCGAGACTACTTCCAAGACTGCTTCAATGATAAGGCCGAGGTCAACCATCCAAGCGGATGACATGCAGGTCCACCTTTTGGCGGAGCGGTGTGCCCAGTGCCGAGAGAAGGTGTGTGAGGTGTAGACGCCCCGTTCGATGCGTTATTCTGAACCTGTTGTGACAACAACCACGAGGATGCGATGCAGCAGGAGTATGTTGAGCGCGTAGTCGATCTTACAGAGCCCGAAGGGAACCAACTCTACGATGTCTCGGTTGAGGATGCGAGAGAGATCGTGCTCAACGGATCGGCGGAGGCCGTTGGCCGCATTGCGGGCTCGTTCGCCCTGGTGGCGCGCGCAGGCAAGACGGTGAGGATGGCGCGCTCTCTGGATCGTCCCATGCGGTATTTTCTCGCCAAGCGGCAGGCGGGGCCGGTGCTGATCGTCGCGGCGCGCATCGATGCAATTTACAACTGGCTCAAGGCCGAGGGACTGGAGGCGCAGTTCCACCCCAGCTATACGAGGATGGTTCCCGCCCATTACGTGGTTGCTCTGCAACTGATTGGTTGCCCCGATCCCGACCCGGTCTACACGCGTTTCTTTACGCCCGCACAGGGAGCGTTGAGCACCGACCTCGACCAGATTGGGAGCGCATACGTGGGCGCGCTGGCAGACGAAATAGCGCAATGGCTGCGATGCGTGCCGGAGCATGAGCCGGTGGGCGTGTGCTTCTCTGGCGGGATTGACAGCGGCAGCGTCTTTCTCACCACCTACCATGTGATGCGCAAGCTGGGTATGAACCCCGCGCGCCTGAAAGCCTTTGTGCTCGACCTAGGCGACGGCCCGGATGTGCAACAGGCGCGGTGTTTTCTGGATACGCTTGGCCTTGGGTTATTCCTGGAAACAGTGGCGGCGGATGCATCTTCGCTCGATGTGGAGGAGACGATTCGCGTGGTCGAAGACTACAAGGCGCTCGATGTGCAGTCGGCAACCATGGCGATGGCGTTATGCCGTGGGCTGCGCGCGCGTTACCCTACCTGGCGCTACCTGATCGACGGCGACGGCGGCGATGAGAACCTCAAGGATTATCCTATCGAGCAGAATCCTGAGCTCACGATCCGGAGCGTCATCAACAACCCGATGCTCTACCAGGAAGGTTGGGGCGTGGGAAAGATCAAACACTCGTTGACCTACAGTGGAGGACTTAGCCGCTCTTACAGCAGGACCTACGCGCCGGCCCACCACTTCGGGTTTCGCGGCTTCAGTCCTTTCACGCAGCCTGCGGTCATCGCGGTTGCGGAAGGCATTCCGTTCATTACCCTGACCGGCTACGATGTGGAACGGCTGTATTCGTTAAAGGGAGACATTGTGGCGCGCGGGGTCAAGGCAATTACCGGTTTCGCTATGCCGGTGTTTGCCAAGCGGCGCTTCCAGCACGGAGCGGTTTCCGAGACCACGATGCTTTCCCGGCTTCCGTTTCGCGAGGCTGAGTATCGCCAGAAATTTCTGTCTTTGTATCGATGAACAACCTGTTGCCATCCGTGTACCCGGAGAGGGCGGCAGACCGGGACGCATGGATACTGAGCCGCCGCCCGGCACGGGCGACCCTCGATCCCTATCTCCCGTATGAGTATTTCGTAGAAGAAGAGTGCGCAGCCGGCGGGAGCATCGAACCGGTGGCCACCATTTTCCTTACCAATCGGGAGTGTCCGTTTCGCTGTACGATGTGCGACCTTTGGCGCAACACGCTCACGGAAACAGTCCCGGTGGGAGCCATCCCCGCGCAGATCGATCACGCGCTTGGTGCGCTTGCTCCGGCGCGCCGGCTTAAGCTCTACAACAGCGGCAGCTTTTTCGATCGCCAGGCGATTCCGCCAGAAGACTACGCAGCCATCGCCCAGCGCGCGAATCGCTTCGAGAGATTGATCGTGGAAAATCATCCTGCGCTGGTGGGCGATGCGTGTCTGCGGTTCCGCGATTTGCTGAGCGGCACGCTGGAGATCGCGATGGGCCTGGAGACGGTGCATCCGCAAGCGCTGGCAAGCCTTAACAAGCGGATGACACTCGATCAGTTCTCGGTGGCGGCGAAGTTTCTGCGGGATAACGGGATCGATCTTCGCGTCTTTATCCTGGTCCAGCCCCCTTTCATGGCACCGGCAGAGGCGCTGCCGTGGGCGGAGCGCGGGTTGGAGTTCGCCATGGAACAAGGCGCCGCGGCCGCAACCCTGATCCCAACGCGTGGAGGCAACGGAGCTATGGAAACACTCGCTGCCAACGGTCAGTTTGCGCCGCCCGCTCTGCACCTACTGGAGTCGGCGATGGAGTACGGCTTGCGTCTCAAGGCGGGTCGAGTATTTTCGGATCTCTGGGGACTGACTCCGTCGTGCGCGGAGTGTCACCTGCAACGCATGGCCCGGCTGCGGCAAATGAATCTGCATCAGGTGGTGCTCGATAGGATCGCTTGTGCCCGTTGCGGTGGCGTGAGTTGACTCGCAAGGTGGACCTCACCATTGTGGACTACAGGGCTTGTGCCCGTTGCGGTGGCGTATGTTGACTCGCGAAGTGGACCTCACCATTGTGGACGACGGGGCTTGTGCCCGTTGCGGTGGCGTATGTTGACTCGCGAAGTGGACCTCACCATTGTGGACTACGGGGCTTGTGCCCGTTGCGGTGGCGTATGTTGACTCGCGAAGTGGACCTCACCATTGTGGACGCCGGGGCTTGTGCCCGTTGTGGTGGCGTATGTTGACTCACAAAGTGGATGTCACCATTGTGGACGCCGGGGCTTGTGCCCGTTGTGGTGGCGTATGTTGACTCACAAAGTGGATGTCACCATTGTGGGCGCCGGGTTCGGCGGCAGCCTGATGGCGATGGTCGCGCGCCGGCTAGGACTTTCTGTTGTCCTGCTGGAACAGGGCAGGCATCCTCGTATGGCGATCGGTGAATCCACTACCCCGCTCAGCAATCTTTTGCTGGAGAAGCTCAGCGCGACCTATGATCTGCCGCGGCTGGCGCCGTTAGCGAAATGGGGTAGCTGGCAACAAGCCTATCCACAGATAGCGTGCGGACTCAAGCGTGGGTTTACGTTCTTCCACGAGCACGGGGGACAGTTGCTGGTTGCGGCGAGTCCGCATGACGCCATCGCCGACACGCATTGGTACCGGGCAGACGTCGATTATTTTCTGGTTCAAGAGGCACAGAAGCTTGATGTCGACTATCGGGACCAGGTTCGGATTGAGATGCTGGAATTTGCGGAAGATGGCGCGCATCTCGCCGGCGTCGCAGGGGAGATGCCCTTTCAACTTCACACAGGATTTTTGATTGACGCTACCGGACCGCGGGGTTTTCTTCATCGCACTTTGCGATTGGAAGAGTCGATGCTGCCGGCAATGCCGGCCACGGAGAGTCTCTATAGCCACTTCACTGGCGTAGGCCGCACAGAAGACTTGGGAGAGATTCCGCCGTATCCCGTCGATGATGCTGCTGTGCATCATGTGTTTGCCGGCGGGTGGGTCTGGGTGCTGCGATTCAAGAATGGAGTTACCAGCGCGGGTGTCGTCGCCACGCGGGCCGTAGCCGAGAAACTCGGGCTCAGCGAGGGTGAACGCGCATGGCAGCGGGTGCTGGAGCGGGTGCCGGCGCTGCAGACACAATTCTTGAACGCGGTGGCATGCCAGCCGTTCCGTTATATGCCCGGGGTTAGTTTTCGCAGCCGCACGGTTGTCGGCAAACGATGGGCGATGTTGCCGTCGGCGGCTGGTTTTGTTGATCCACTGCTTTCGACGGGTTTTGCTCTTACGCTTATGGGGATCGAACGGCTGGCTCTGATTCTCCGGCAGGATGCCGGCTCAGTTGGCCAGCAGCTCCAGGATTATGCTGAGCAGACGGAAAGCGAATTGCTGGCTGCCGGCCGGTTGATTGGCGCGCTGTATGCGAGCATGGACAACTTTGAAGCCTTTACTGCCGTGTCGCTTTTGTATTTTGCTGCAGTTAGTTTTTCTGAGGCTGCGTACCGGCTGGATAGGCCTGGATTGGTGCGGGGGTTTCTGTTGCATCAGCATCCGGAATTCGGACCTGCGTCGCGGCTGCTGCTGGAGCGGGCTTGCGCATTAGCCGCCAAGCGGGCATTTGCAGATGACGCTCAGCGGGCGTTCGCAAAGGATGTTCTGCGTTTGATCGAGCCCTTTAATTTGGGCGGGTTTGGTGAGGCAGAGCGGAATAACACCTATCCGGTTCGGGCGCAGGACTTGCTGGATGCTGCGCCGAAGCTTGGGGTGGACCAGCGGGAGATTATTTCCATGCTTGATAGGTCAGGGTTCTTCGCTTCCGCTGTTGATTCCCTATGACCCTGAGTTGGTCGAAGGTAACCGCAGGCCCCTCCACTCCGCTTCGCTCCGGTCGGGATGACAAATCTATGGGTGCTTGGCGCCGGCGGGGGCTTGGAATTGGATGGCGTGAGTTGCCGCTATCCCCTTTCCTTCGCGGATGGTGATGGATTGGTTTGATTTTAGGTTTGGGATTGCTTCTTTTTGGCCGCTCGGCCATAGGATGGAAAGGTTCATTTTTCTGTTTGGGTCAGGCTTGCCCAAGCCAAAGGTTACTGGGAACTCACTTTGTGACAAATAGCCGGAACCTGACTTCACCATGCGCAGCAGTCGAACATCGCTGTCGACCTGCAACGTAAGCTTAGCGCCGATGGCGTCCCGGTTGGAGCGCGTGCCGATGAGTTTCACCCGCAGCAGATCGTTCTGATTGCCGTTTTCGTTACGCAGCAATCGGGCCGGCCCGTTGACCTCGGTAATTACCACGTCCAGGTCGCCGTCATTGTCGAAATCGCCGTAGGCGGCGCCACGACCGACGATCGGCCGCTCCAGCGCGGGACCTAACTTCGTCGACATATTTTCGAAGAGGCCCTTTCCCTCGTTACGAAAAATCAACGTAGGCTCCGCATACTTAAGGTGCGGCTGGGTCACGCTGATGTCGTCGGCTACATGGCCGTTGACCGCGAGAAGGTCGAGCAGGCCATCGAGATTGTAGTCAAAGAAAAAGGTGCTGAAGGTGAGCGACTGCAACGACCAACGGTCCACCCCAGCGGCTTCCGACGCGGAGGTATACAAACCCGAGCCGTCACTGTGGTAAAGCGCCATACCCTCATTGGTGAAATTGCCAATCACCAGGCCGGGGTTGCCCGAGTTGTCATAGTCGCCGTTGTCCACGCCCATGCCCGCCCGGGTGGCGCCTGCGTCGCTGTAGGCGACACCGGCCTGAACGCCGACGTCAGAGAAAGTGCCATTATGATTGTTACGATAAAGCTTGTTTGGCTGGGTGTCGTTGGTTACCAGCAAATCCATCCAGCCATCGTTGTCGTAGTCGAGCACAGCGATGCCAAGAGACTTGCTGCTGGGATCGAACAAGCCGGCGCGCTTGGTCACATCCTCGAAGGTTCCATTGCCGCGGTTGTGATAGAGCCGCGCGCTCTCCCCCTGGTAGACCTGGGGCGTGCAATAAGACTTGTTCTTGTTGTCAAGCGCGCAAAATTGATCTTTGTCGATCGACCAGTCCACATAGTGGGCTACGAACAAGTCGAGCTTGCCATCGTTGTCGTAGTCGACCCATACGGCGCCACTGGCGAACCCGCTACCGCCCACGCCGGCCCGAGCCGTGACATCGGCGAAATGACCGTCGCCAAGATTCCGGAATAGATGACTGGAACCGAGGGCGGTGATGTAGATGTCGTCCCTGCCGTCGTTGTCGTAGTCTCCAACGGCGCAGCCCATGCCATACATCTCGACCGCAAGCCCTGCCTGCTTGGTGCGGTCGGTGAAGGTTCCATCGCCATTGTTGTGGTAAAGAGCGGGGTACGACTTCGATGTTTTATGGCCAGGCCAATCCATCGAGTTCACGAACAAGATGTCCTGGGCGCCGTCGTTATCGTAATCGAGGACGCACACCCCGCTGCCCATCGTCTCAGGAAGGTATTTCTTTCCAAAAGCACCGTTATGGTGACGAAATGAAATGCCAGAAGCAGCCGTCGCATCGACGAAACGAATCGGCCCCGAGGGCCTTGAAGCGGGCCGCTGGGCCTCCGCGGCATGGGCGGCCTGAGCGGCGGTAAATGCTGGAGTAGCGGCCAGCACACAGAGAACTACACAGCGCAGCAACATATTTTTCAAATTCGGCTTTTCCGGAATGGTGTTCCCCAATCTTCAGGCATGCACAGCCTGCAGGCGCACGCGGCGCGCGTCCATCCACATTTCCAGCAGCATGGCTGTGGGCCCTACGAGAAAGAGGGCGTAGAACGGGGCATAGACCAGCTGGTGGAGGCGCAGCACCATCTCGACCGCGGCCACAGCAACCACGGTGATGCATTGGCCGGTCTTCGAACGCACGGTCGTCTTGGGATCGGTAATCATGAAAAAGATAAACAGCTGATACATCGGCCCCGTAACGGGAGCGATTTCAGACGGCCAGGGGTCGCCGGTGATCCAGCTGCGCAAGAACGCGAACGCTAAGAATGACACCACGTAAGTGGCGCTGATATGGAAACGCCGCAGACGCCAGATGATCGCGGAGCCCAGGGTCCAAATCACGATCATCGGCCAGACAAAGTTTCCCCACTGAATACTCAATCCCGCCACCGTGCCCGAGGCGAGGATGAACATCGCCGAGATACCAAAGTTGGATGGGTTCCAGATATGGCGGTCGTGAACGCGCAGCACATACTTCGACGTAATGGAGATGAGGGCGCAGAGTGCGTAGGGCCAGAAGGCGGGCGAGCGAACCAGGATGCCCACGCTGATGCCGGTGATGTAGGCGCTCGAGAGGTTCGGCCACTTGCCCAGATAGAGGCGAGAGAGAATCAGCTCGGCCGCGAGGCTGGTGACAATCGCCAGCAGGGTGCGGGTGTAGCTCTCGAGAATGCCGTAGGTGAGCTGGCCGGCCAGGAGAATAAAGGTAATCAGCAGCGGGGAGAGATAGCGATTGGCGGGGCTGAAGAAGCGCTTCCAGGGCGACATCTCCGCCGGCCGCTGCGACTTGCCGGAATCAAGAACCTGGTGGCTCATTCGCCCTCCTTTATATTGTAGAGCTTGCCCGGGGCCAGGTCAGTGAGTGTTTGCATTCTGCCCGAGGGCCAGCGAATGACTGCCTTCTCAAGATGCGGATCTTGTCCCAAACCAAAATGTAAGCGCCGGTCGTTTTGCGCGGCAAATCCGCTACCGCCCGAGACCTGTTGCACCTGTTGCTGGCCGTTCCAATAGAGCGTGACCTGGGCGCCGATCGCACTGCGATTGCTGGCCGTGCCGGCAAGCGCAAACTCCACCCAGTCATTGCCCGGCTTCACGGTGTTCTTGTAAATCAGCAGCGGACCGCGTTGGTTGGCCACCACCACATCGAGAACCCCGCGATTCCACAGATCCGCCATGACCACTGAGCGTCCATCATAGGTATCGTTCGCTCCTACTGCTTGCGCTACATCGATGAACTTTGCCGCCCCATCATTGATCCAGACTTTCTTTTGCTGATAGCCGGATAAGCTGCGGCCATCCATCGCCGGCCAGTTGGCGGCGTCACCGATGATCGTGCTGTTGCCGCCGGCTACTTTGGAAAAATCGTACCAATAGCTTTTGGCCCGGCTGAGAGAAACATATCCGTTGGTGAGATAGAGATCGAGTGTGCCATCGTTATTCAGATCGCCAAACTGCGCGCCAAAACTCCAGCCGCCCAGTTCCACGCCCATATCCCGGGCCAGGTTTTCATATTTCAGACTGGTCTCTCCCTCTTTGGGTACCCAGAGATTGTTCCCCTGAATCAGCACGCCCTCCTCAGAGATATTGGAGACATAGATGGCGTACTTGCCCTGGTTCAGGATATCTCCGTAAGCAACGTTCATCCCGCTCTTGGGCGCGAACCCCACGCCCGCAGCCTGGCCTGCCTCCTTGAAATGACCTCCCTCATTCAGAAACAATTCGGAGACGCCGTAATCATTGGCGATGAATAGATCGGGATGCCCGGTACCGCGCAGATCCGCGGCAGAAGCTGCGAGCGCCCACCGGTTGCTGGTGATCCCTACCTTTTCGCTGACTTCCTCAAACTTGCCATTGCCGAGGTTATGAAACAAGAACTTTCGGCCGCCGTTTTTCGCGTACTCAAAACTCTCGGGCATGATGCGCGTGTTGCTCAAATGCCATAGGTCTAAATTCTCAGAGTAATAGCCGCCGACGAAGAGGTCGAGCAGGCCGTCGCCGTCATAGTCGAACCAAACTGCGGTGTTGGCATTGATCCAGTTGGGCAAACCCGCAGCCTCAGTGGCGCGCGTGAACCCGTGGCCGTGGTCGTTGTGGAAGAGTTCAGGCTTGCCCCACTTGAACAGAAATAAATCTTCGTAGCCGTCATTATCGTAATCTCCCCAGACCGCGCCCATGGAGACGCCGGTTCCGGCCTGGTTCACATCCGCCAGGCCCATCTGGGCAGCCACATCCTGGAAAGTGCCATCGTGCATGTTGCGATACAAAGCGTTGTGGCTACCAATCTTGCTGTTAGTTACGTAGATATCCGGCCAGCCATCACGATCGAAATCGACGATCGATACCGAAGCGCCCATGGACGCGACCTGCGGCATGATGCCCTCGAGCTTGGGGTCTAACACCGGCGCCTGGTGCACAAAGTGAACACCGGCCTGTTGCGACACCTCCTGCAGATGGAAGCCGTAGCGCGCCAACGCCTGGCTCTCGTCCAGCTTTGCCTGGGCTTGTAGACGGCGTGCCGTGACCTCCTTCATGGCGAGAGGGGTGGCTAACAGCCCAAGGAAAAAAATGGCCAGAAAAATTCGTGCGGTGAGACTGGCTTTCATTGCGCTGCACCGCTCCTGAGTGCCTGATCAAAGGGCTCCGGGGTTACATACCGGGTGTGGTAGTTCTGCCAATCCTGGGGATGATGACGGTAGACATACTCATCCTCAAGTTTGCCAGGGGCATCGTTGTAGTCGCTCTTGGCGTGGTACGGAAGAGGCTGCACGGTTCGAGAGTAGGTCGAGTTATAGTCTCCGTCCTTGATCCAACCGTCGCCGGCGATCACGTAATCGCGGACCCATCCCGCGGGGGGCGGCGCCTGCTGGGCGAAATGCAGGGTGATCTCGTCGCCGGCATTCATGATCACATAGCGATCGTCGATGCCGGCAAGCAATTCCCTAACATCGCCATAGCGGGTGTAGTAGCCCTCGAGATCGCGCCAGATCTGTGTCGTGGAGGCGATCCGGTTGTAGTCCGGCAGCTCAGGCGAAGAGGCGTTTGCCTGCGTCACGAGCGAATATCCGCGGTAATGCAGGTTTGCCAACAACGGACTCAACGGTGTGACGTGGAGCCGCGCATCCGGGCGCCCCTGCGCCCACTCGATGGAATCCCAATAGATTTCAAGGTTGGTGCGCAAGCGCAGTTTGCGCGGGGAGCCGGGCAGAAAGATATTCTCCAGGTTGAACAGGCAGGTCTTCTTACGTCCTGCCGGGAAGCCCAGGTTCGCACGGGCGGTACGCCATCCGCCATGCCCGTCTGGAACCTCAAGGCTGAGAGCGTGGGCTTTCTCGTGGCTTCCCTGGCCGATCGCGACATTCACGGTGGAATCTGTCGGGTGCAACCAACCTCGGGCGATGAGCCACACGGGGCCACTCGCCGGAACATCGTTGCCCAGGTCAATTTCCACGAAGTGATCGCGCGTAAGGCCCTGATACTGTCCTCGCCCGAAGGTATCGAGATAGTTGCCATCGAGTTTGCTGACGATTTGGGTGACGTCGTTCCCCTGATCGTCGGTCGCTTTTGCGATGGGATGCGGATGGTCGGCCGCGATGATTGCCAGCTTGACCGGCGGCACGACAAACCGCTCATCGGTGAAGATCTCGGTGTCAGCGGGATGGTCGACCACCATCAGCTTCAGGTAGTCGTAGTAGTAGGTTTCCCACAGTTCGCCGGTGAGCCGCAGATCGTAATAACCATTGTGCGGCGCCAGTTGATCGGCGCCGATTTTGTACCACTCTTCGGTGGCCGCGATGCGGGGGGAACCAACCGAGTCGATCTGCAGACCAATTGCAGAGCCCCAGGGGACGGCGTCCTTCACAAAATCCATTTGCTTACCGTTCCAGGCAAACAGAAAAGGACAGGAGCCCTTGAGACGCTGTTCTGTCAGCACCTCCTGATCGGCCTGCAATGCGAACTCCGCGCTCACGGTGCCATTCGGCCAAAGGATCCTCACCACATCGGTGTTGGCCTGGTTTCCCAGGCCGAAATGCAATTGGGATGTGTTGATCGGCTGCTTCTGCACCAGAAGACCGGAGCGGAGCTCCATCTCCCCTCCGATGCCGAAGGAATTGATGCGCTGGTCGCCGGTGGCCTGCCGTGCTCGCGGACGAAGAATCTGCCAATGATACTTTTTTTCTCCTACGTTCAGCGCCTGCTGCGCCTGCCCGGCCGAGGAGAGCCCAAGGAGATCGAGCCGGCCATCGTTATTCACGTCCGCAACGTCGAACACGCGCGGCGGCCCCACGGGCTGGGGAAGCGGGGTGAACTTTTGCGCACCGTTGCCGAGCCAGACAAAAGCACCGGCGGGGGCTCCTGCCGCATCGCCGGCGGCGGGCGTGATCGGCACCAGCAGCAAATCCATGGCGCCGTTGTTGTCGAGGTCGGCGGCACGCAGACGTACTTCTGGCGCAAGGCGTGGGGCATTCCCGAGCTGAACAACCGTCCAGCCCGCGGCCCCGCTCGAGCGGCTGATCGCTACCAGCGCGCCGGTCTCTTCGACGGCAACCAGCGAGATTGTGCCGGCGCCGTCTACATCGGCAACCGTGACTGCTTTTATATGGGGCAGACCATCGGGAGGTTTGACCTCACGAAATACAGCCGATCTTTGGTTATGAAAGAGGTGCAGCACTCCCGAGCCATCGATCATGGCGGCGTCGGGATTGCCGTCGCCATCGAGATCTACCCAGGCAAAGCCGCGCAGGCCGGCTACCCCGGCGAACGGTTGGGTTGCCGCGAAGGTGCCGTCACCATTATTTCGCAACACCATCGGCGGTCCCTGAGGCGAGCCTAGCAGGATATCCATATCGCCGTCGGCCTCGACATCGATCGCCCATGCACCGGTGTAGGGGGCATGCAGCAATGCGGGCGGCAGCTTGGTCTGCGCGGTGACGTCGGTGAACGAGGTTGGGCTCTCCTGACGCATGAGGCGAACGCCGCTTTCACCGGCCAGCACCAGGTCGGTTTTGAAATCGTAGTTGAAGTCGACAGGCAAAACGGATTCAGGTAGCAGTGGCGCGGAGACACCGGGGAAAGGAAAAGACGCGCCTGTGGCCAGCCGGACGGTATGGCTATTGGCTACAGCGATGACGGGAGCACCGGCGCCGGTGAGCGGGATGGCGCCAATCCATGTATATGGCTGGGTATATGGCTCGGCTTTCGCGGGCGGCCCAGGATTTGCAATCGCTGTGGTTGGGAAGCGGATCGCGGTATCCGCCGACGGCGGAGCAAAGCTGGGTGACGGCAGCAGGAGGAAGTGGCTAAAGGGGACTGCCTCGTTCCCCGCCGTGGGTTGAATCACGCCCAGGCTTCTGGCGAAACTCGGGCACACGCATCAACGAATTGCGCAGAAAGGCAATGCGCACCGCGGCTGCTCGTGGGTCCGGCCCGGCAGCCACGGCCTGCAATGCGGCCCACTGCTGTTGCACTTCCGAAGGCCAGGCTGGGGCGTTGGCGCTGATCCCGGTAACCACGGAATGCAGCGTCTGTCTGTCACCGCGTTTCGCCGCCACCCGTCCCAGTTCCAGCAAAACGGCCGGATTGCCGGGTTGCTGGGCAAGGATTTTCTGAAGTAGTTGCTGAAACTCCGCCTCGCCATTGGCGTCTCCCTGGCGCTCTACCTCCTGCGCCAGCAGGTACATGGCTCGCAGGTTGCGGGAATCGAGTTCGACGGCTTTGCGCAGCTCGACAATGGCCTGCGACGGATTGCCGCGCTTGCTTTCGAGCACGCCCAGGAGGTAGTGGATCTGATCGTTTTGCGGCTGGAGCTTTTGTGCCCGGTTCAACCGCAGGGCCGCGGCATCGAAGTTTCCCTGGCGCAGGGCGAGCACCCCCCAGTTAGCCCAGGATGCCGGCTCTCCTTCTGCGAGCTGCGTGGCTCGCTCGAGGGTGCGGTCCGCGCGCACATCGTCACCCACTTGCAGTGCAGCCAGGCCGACATAGAACGCCGTGACCTCGTCGAGGTACCCCGCGCTCGCGGGCTTGGGTAACCCGGAGGAATGGCATCCGCCCAGGGCGAACGCGAGCACCGGCAATACCATCGTCGCCGCGATGCGGGGCAAGAAGGAAATATGCGGTTGCCGATGGGGTCGAACTGCGGCCTCGCGCTTATCCGTCCGCCTTTGAGTGTTTCGACGCCACATAACATCCTTAGCCAGAGATTCAATCATCCGCGAGCAACTCACCCACCCACTAAGCAGTTTCGCAATGGGTATAGCTTACGCGAACGGTTGATTTGCTTCCTACCTGGGACAGCTCGGCAAGGACCCGGCATCATCGACAGAACGAGGCTAGCGGATCAGGGAGTGGACTGTCATCGTGTAGGGGGTGGAGACGAATCTCAATCTTTTGGTTGGTGGCGGATGTGCTTCATGACGGCGATTGTATGGAACGCACAGTGCTGCAAGCAATGCAGCCATATTCCACGCGGTTCATTCCGTACACCGCAGGCTATAGAATGTGCTGGGCACGATCTATGAGTGTGGCTCCATGAACGAACGCGCACTCCGCCAGTTAGCGCACGTTCCACGACTAGCGATCGTGGCATCCAGCAGCGAGACCGCGCGGGATACCAACCGGACCATCATTCTTGAATTGATCCGTCTTGCGGGCGCGGTCTCGCGCGCCGATCTGGCGCGCCTCTCCGGCTTGCAGAGGAGCACCGCGTCTGCCATCGTCGAAGAACTGCTGGTCACCCGCTGGATTTGCGAAGGAGAAATAGGCTTCAGCAAACATGGCCGGAAGCCGCTGATGCTGGCGGAACGTTGGTTCGGGAGCCTATCGGGCGTTCAGGATGCCGTGGCAATCAACGTCTCGGAAGGAATCGGAACCGGCATTCTGGCCGGCGGACATCTCATTTCCGGTTGGAACGGCATGGCGGGCGAGTTCGGCCATATGCGGATCGAAACTCCGGGGATCGTCCGCGACTGCGTATTGCGCGGAAGAGGCAAGTGTAACTGTGGCTGAGCCATGGATCGATACCGATACGGCCGCCGCCGTGACGGCTGGGCTCGTGGCTACCGGCTGTATCAGGACACGACCTCAGTCTGGCCGCCACTCACCCAGACTGATCAGGGTTTTACAGGCCGCGGCTAAACAGGCTGCGGAAAAACGCGTCTTCAGGGTATGCCGGGGATTTATCCCCGGCATAAACGTCGCCATCCTTGTGGCCTTTAGGCCCTGAGATACGGTTTTTCGCAGGATCACGGGGAAAAGCATACCTCAGGGCCTAAAGGCCGAAGAGTCTTGCCCGATTAAGTACGGGCTGAAGCCCGTACCTACCCTCTCCTGCCTTCAGTTGGGTTTTTCCGCAGCGTGTAAAGCCGTGCCCTGCCTGAGAACTTTGCTCCTCCATCGTGCTCCGAACTTCTCGTCACGCTAGGGCTTGTGTTTGGCGCCGATCGTTGGTATCACCTGTGATCGCCTGAAAACAGCTAGGCCTTCGGCGCCGGCTTGGGCAGTTGCATCTTTTTCAAGCTATCGTCGTCGCTGGGTAGATCTGTTTTGCCGGCGGGAAATTTGTTAAAGCTGAGGATATACGCCAGCAGGTCGGCGGCATCGGGGCGGCTCAGCGTGCCCGGACTGGTCGCCGGCATCAGTTTCTGAATCAAGTCGTAGACGTTGCCTACGGGTTGGCCCTCATATTTAGAGAGGAAGTCATCCCCGCTGAGCGGCGGATATGGGCCCACGCCATCCAGAGCGGATCCGTGGCAGGATACACACTGCTTCGCGTATAACGCCTCGCCGCGATGAGCCTGATCGGCGGTGTAGATGCCATCGCTCGCGGCGGTGGCGGCTTGACCATGGAGAGCCTGATACGAGAATCCGGCTAAGATAAAGCCGAGGCAAAGGGTTACGGTCTTTTTCACAAGCACTGCTTGGTCTCCTCAAAAAAATTGGGCTACCCTGATGGTACTTGACATCGTAGTGTATAAGACGCCTAAACCGCAGCCGGAGGACAGGAATGATTTCCAGACGTCTGATGCTTAGAGGGTTCGTAATCGCGGCGTGTTGTATGACGAGCCTCGGATTATGGGCGGCGACACCGTTTGCATGCGACAAAGACAACGCGGGATTGACGCTGCCCGAAGGGTTTTGCGCGATGGTGGCCGCGGATGACCTGGGTACGGCACGGCACGCCGTGGTTGCGCCCAACGGTGATTTATACATTGCGCTGCAAAGCGGAAAGGGCAAGACCGGCGGGGTGGTGGCGCTTCGTGACGAGAATGGGGATGGCCGGTTCGAGACGCGGGAATATTTTGGAGACGGAAGCAGCACCGGCATTGGGTTGCGGAATGGCTATCTCTACGTGGCCAAGGTCGATGCGGTGGAGCGCTGGAAGATGGTTCCGGGACAACTGAAGCCTGCCGGGCCTCCCGAAGCCATCGTCGAAGATCTGCCTCCGGAACACGAGCATCATGACAAAGGTATTGCGTTCGATGGCAAAGGCTCGTTGTACATAAATATTGGCTCTCCTTCGAATGCCTGCCAATCGCAGGACCGGCAGAAGGGTATCGTGGGCCAGGACCCGTGTCCTCTGCTGGAAACGCATGGGGGCATTTGGAAGTTTGACGAAAACAAGCTGCATCAAAAGGAGGCGGATAGCGAAAAATTCGTTACTGGCCTCCGCCAGGAGCCGGCGATCACGTGGCATGATGGCGCGGTGTATATCGTGATGAACAGCCGTGACCAGCTGGATGCTTTGTGGCCGGACAAATTTACGGCGGAGGACAATGCCACGCGTCCTGCCGAGCCAATGTATCGGGCAACCAAGGGACTGAACTTCGGCTGGCCCTATTGCTTTTTCGATTATGGGCAACAGAAGCTGTTGCTGAACCCCGAGTACGGCGGCGATGGCAAAACTGTAGGACGTTGCAGCTCATTTGCACTGCCCATTGCGAGCTACCCGGCACACTGGGCTCCGGTCGACGTGATGTTCTACTCTGGCAACCAATTCCCTGCTCGCTACAAAGGTGGAGCATTTATCGCCTTCCACGGTTCGTGGAATCGTGCGCCGCTACCGCAGGCTCCTTCGAACGTGACCTTCCAGCCATTCGCCGGCGGCAAGCCATCAGGCAAATTCGAAATTTTTGCCGGCGGCTTCGCGGGTAAGGACCCGCTGGTAAATCCTACCGATGCGTTGGCACGCGCCGACGGAGTCGCTCAGGCTCCCGACGGCTCCCTGATCATTACCGACAGCCAGAATGGAAAAGTCTGGCGCGTCTTCTATCGCGGCAAGAAATAATGGTTCAGCGCTGAGAGGTCGCATTGCAGTGCGTAAATTTTCTTCCCGCCTCACCCTCGCCTCCGCGATTGTCTTGTCTGCGCACCTACTACTCTCTCAATCGACGCAGGATTCCAGCTGGACACTGGGCCCTTTCACGCGGCCAGTGAATGCGCCAATCATTACGCCCAATCCGGCAGCCGTATTTACCGACCCTATTACCAAAAAACCTGTGCACTGGGAGGCACTGCACACCTTTAATCCCGCCGCCATCGTGAGGCAAGGCAAGGTTTACGTATTCTATCGCGCGGAAGATGACTCCGGGAGCATGGCTATCGGCATGCACACCTCCCGGCTGGGTCTGGCCTCAAGCAACGATGGTATCCACTTCGCGACGGAGCCTGCCCCAATTTTCTATCCTGACATGGATGCGCAGGAGGCGAAGGAATGGCCAGGCGGCGTCGAAGATCCTCGCCTGGTTGAGCGCGAGGATGGCACTTATGTTCTTGCCTACACGCAATGGAACCGGCAGAGCACTGACATCGGTATTGCCACATCGACTGATCTGATTCACTGGGAAAAGCAGGGACCGGCCCTGCAGGGAGAGAATTACCAGCATTTCAATTACAAATCTGCCAGCATCGTTACCCGGCTCACACACGGACGTCTCATCGCTGCCAGGATTAACGGGAAATACTGGATGTACTGGGGCGAGGTACAGGTGCGGCTGGCAACCTCACCGGACCTGATCCATTGGACCCCCGTCGAGAACTCGACCGGTAAACCCATCGTGTTGCTGCACAGGCGCCGGGGACACTTCGACAGCGCGTTCCCCGAAGTTGGACCACCTTCGCTGGTGACCGATCGCGGAATCATCCTCATCTACAACGGCAAGAATGCAGCGAAGGATGGCGCGCCGGGGATCGCCGCCGGCGCCTACTCAGCCGGGCAAGCGCTCTTCGACGCCCATGATCCTCGTAAACTCATCGCCCGTACCGGCAAGCCGTTTTTCCGGCCCGAACAGTCATGGGAACAAAGCGGCCAGTATGTCGCCGGAACGACGTTTACCGAGGGGCTGGTGTTCTTTCACGACAAGTGGTTTCTGTACTACGGCGGCGCCGACTCGCGGGTCGGCGTCGCCGTTTTCGATCCGAAGAAGCCCTGAGCGCCTTCCGCTTAGGCGCTCAGCTCTTCTGCTTCTTCCAGGTCCGCTTGCTCGACAATGAGCCCCAACGCCTGGCGTTCGAACAGGCGCTTATAGGCGCCCTCGGTTCTGCCGACCAACGCTACGTGCGTGCCCTCTTCGACCACACGGCCTTGGTCGAACACGAGGATGCGGTCGAGCATCCGCACGGTCGAGAGACGGTGAGCAATGACAATGGCCGTGCGGCCAACAATCAACCGCGCCATGGCCTCCTGGATGAGGGCCTCCGACTCAGAGTCGAGGCTGGAGGTCGCTTCATCCAGAATCAGAATGGGCGCATTGGCCAGGAACGCACGAGCCAATGCAACCCTCTGCCGCTCTCCACCCGATAGCTTGACACCGCGCTCACCCACCAACGTGGCGTAGCCCTTCGGCTGGCGAATGATAAAGTCGTGCGCATTGGCCAGCTGGGCCGCACGCTCGATCTCCGCCGCTGTTGCCTCCGGACGGCCGTAGGCGATGTTTTCTGCCAACGAGCGATGGAAGAGCAATGGCTCCTGCGGCACCAGTGCAAGCTGAGATCGCAGCGATACCTGGGACGCGCGGGCAATGTCTTGCCCGTCGATCAGGATGCGGCCATCATGCAAGTCGTAGAGCCGCTGCAACAGTTTTACGAACGTGGTCTTGCCGGAGCCGGAGTGGCCTACGAGGCCCACGCGCTCGCCGGCCTGGATGCGCAGCGTGAAGTCCTGGAAGAGCGGCTCGGTCTGCGCACCGTAGCGGAAGGTGATGCGGTCGAAGAGAATGTCACCTTTTTTGATACGTATCGGCTCCGCCCCCGGCCCGTCTGCAACGCCCAGCGGCAGCACGTGCATCTCGACCAGATCTTCCATCTCGTTCACGCTGCGTTGTAAGTTCGCCACATGCTGGCCCACATCCCGCAGGTATCCATGCACGATGAAGTAACTGGTAAGCACGAAGGTGACGCCGCCCGGCGTGGCGCGCCCTTGCCACCACAGCCACAGTGCATACAGGGTCACCGAACCCCTCAGACCCAGCAACACCAGCATCTGTGTACTACCGCTGCGGGTGCCATTGGTCCAATGACGATACGTGCGCCGGCTCCACTTGTTGAGCACCCGGCCCAGACGCGCATCTTCACGCGCCTCTGCTGCAAACGATTTCACCACCGCATTGCAAGTGACGGCGTCGGCCATGGCGCCGCCGACGAGGGTATCTTGTGCATTCGACAACCGCGCCGCAGGCGACACGTAATTCAGCGACAGGGTGATGGAAAGGCCAACATAGAGCGTCGCTCCGATAGCTACGATCAAGCCCATCGACGGCCAACGCCATCCCAGCAGAAGCGAACTACCACCCAGCACCAGCAGTGCCGGCAGCAGCGCCAACAATAACGTGTCGTTCATCAAGTCGACCGCCCACATGCCGCGGGTTACGCGGCGGACGATCGAGCCGGCGAAATTGTTGGCGTGCCAGTCGGTCGAGAACCGCTGCACGCGCAGGAAGGCATCTCCGGCCACGCGCGCCATCAAGCGAATCGTGAGACGGCTGATGCTCATCAACGACAGGTGACGGCCCAGCACCAGGATGCCGCCGAGCACCAGCATTGTGGCCAACGCTGAGAGCGCGGTACGCAAGGCCTGGCGATGCGTGCCGGCATGCAGCGCGACCGCATCGATCATGCGTCCGGCGAAGACCGGCATGAATAAATCGGCGATCGTTGCTACGATCATCGACAAGGCAACGGCGGTTACCAACCAGGCATCCCGGCGCCAGTGACGGAACAGGAAAGCCAGCACGTCGCGCATCACGTTGGGATTATTTTTCGAAACTCGCATAGATCACTCATCCGATGAAACGGCTATGACTAAGCCCGCCGGGCAACAGCCTCAGCGAGAAGATGACTTAGGTAAGGAAGTTGCCTGAGTGCCGGTTCCCAATACGGGAATGGAAAAGGCCCTGAGGCTGCGCCTCAGGGCCTTCGTGATCTGCATACGAAGTACGCTAGGCGCGCTCTACATCCTTATCGCGGGGAAGATCCGCTACGGCACCAGGCCGAACGGTTTGTGCGAAGAGTGAAGTGTGTAGGTTGATTAACATAGCGCCCGTCCCTCAGTATCTCGTAAGTCTACCGCAGCCTTTGTAGTTTTGCCATTACTTTTCTGATACAAGCCCTGATCCGTCGTTCATTCTGCGCTTAGCAGCAGCCACAGGCATTTCCCTGCCAGGCCGATCGCCCTTCCTTAAGCAGGATGGGTATGGCCAGCAGAGCGGCAAACGAATCGACCCATGGCAGAAGCAAGGCTGCGTTCGCGGCCAGACCGGCCAGGGTAATGAGGGCCAGAAAGGCACACGTGGCGGACTGAATCGCATCGGCGGCCAGAGCCACATTCCCAGTACGCCGCGCTTCCCTGCGTTTAAGGAAAGCCAGCACCGGCATTACGGCCAACGCTGCGATCGTCACTGTCATCCCGAGAAAGCTCGCCTCCGGCCGGTGGTGCAGAGCCAACGAGAGTACCGCCGTGGAAGCGACCACCATAGCAAGAACAAAAAGTAATGCTCCGGCGGCGCGTGCTGCATTCCGTTCGGAAATTATTTTGGGCCAGGAGTACTGCAGGAGCACGATGGATGCAGACAGCAGTTCCACGAGACTATCCGAGCCGAAGGCAAGGAGGGCCGGGCTGTGTGCGGTAGAGGCCGCATAAAGGGATACGCCGCATTCGATCAGCATCCATGCCAGCGTCACAACTTGAAGCCACAGCACGGCGCTGGAACGGGGGACAGGTGCGCACACGGACTTCGCGGTAGTTTGAGGTACGGACCCGATCTGTACGAGTGGTGACATATCGCTCACGTTCCTATATCTGCTGGCCACGTTTCAGGACTTACCGGCGTCGCGCTCATCCTGGAATACGTTGACAAGCTACTTTGCAGCAAAGAAGAATGTTCCTCAACTGCTTCCGATGCTCCCTATTGTAAAGGCTCATGGAGTCGATATTAAGAACTTCACCCGGCCCGAGGCCGTCGCCGCGGTGGTTTTCAATTGAATGCGAAAGATCTGGTTTCCCCAGTTGTGCTTTAGTCCCACGTCGTCGAGGGGGATGGTCTCGACGCTCGCGCCCAGGAGGCCCGGATCGAAAGAAATGAGGGTCGCCGGTGCGCCGAGTGCGGAGGTTAGGGTAAGCCGGCCCTTGCCGCCTTGGGCTAGCGCGCAGGGCGTCATGAGGTTCCAGGTAATCTCCGGCACGGGTTCGGTCAAAACGTAACTATCATCGACGAATGACAGGAGAGACGGTATCTGACATCCGGGCGCCGCGGGCACTTTCGTAGCCGGTCCTGTTCCCGTGCCTTGTGTATTCAAGGAAGAGTGTCGCCGGCATTGAGGGCCAGTTATAGCCCAGATATTCTTCCCCGTGTGCGAGCAGCCTGGCTCTGGTCTCCGCGCGCAGGCGATCCCACAAAGGGAGATCGTTTTGTGCGTGCATACAGTTCGTTGGCGTTTCTGTGGTTTGTTTTGCTAAGCTGCTGATCTGTTGCGATTTAGAACCCTGGTCCCAACTTCGGACGATGGATTTTGTTTCATCCCGACATCAGAGTGAGAGATCCTCGCATCCCAAAGGAAAGATTATGTGCCGGTTCACGATTACCACAAAGATGACCGGATTGCCACTGCGTGAGCGCCAACCTCCGATGCGGTATCTTTGAGTCTCATCCCCCATCATGACCATCACACGCAACGATCGCCTCTTCGTGCTCACAGGAGCCGGCGTTTCAGCAGAAAGCGGGCTCGCCACCTTTCGAGATTCCGGGGGGCTATGGAATGGGTATCGAGTAGAAGAAGTAGCAACGCCCGAGGGCTGGCATGCCAACCCTGGACTTGTATGGGGTTTCTATTCCATGCGGCGCCGCGACGCACTTGGCGCACAGCCCAATGCCGCCCACCTGGCCTTGGCCCGGATTGAGCAGAGGTTGGGCGATCGTTTTTATCTGTGTACGCAGAACGTGGATGACCTGCATGAGCGCGCGGGGAACCAAAGGGTGCATCACATGCACGGAAGCCTGTTTCAGTCGCGCTGCGTTCGATGTAATGTGCCCTTCGCAGATCAGGCAATGTACGAGACGGCGCTGCCCATGTGTCCAAAGTGCGGCTCCCCGGTTCGCCCGCACATCGTCTGGTTTGGAGAAATCCCGTTGGCCCTGGAAGAGATCTATCGAGAGTTAGAGCGGGCGACCCAGGTACTCGTGATAGGTACGTCGGGATCTGTCTATCCTGCTGCGGGTTTTGTACAGCTTGCAAGGCGGCGGGGCATTCAAACGGTCTATATTGGCCCGGAAGCGCCTCTGAATGCTGAGGCATTTGATGAGATCGCTTTTGGGCCGGCGACAGAAGTTTTGCCGCCGATGCTGGATGCGGAGAGACGTTCACTCTTGTGAACGGGCTTCGCAGGCGACTGAACGTCGCGGCCCCGTTGCGCCGCACACGTTGCTACGGGGAGGACCACCGGGTTCGAAGCTGAGGGGGCTGAGAACGAAAAGGGATTCAACTTCGCTCGGACCAGCACGAAGGTGAAAGCAATCAACGTATAGAGCTGGGCGGCAACAGCCGACCACGCTATGCCAACTGCTTGAAATTTTGGAGCAAGCAGGAGCGCGCCGCCAACGGTCACCAAAGCCGCAGTGATGACCACGAAATTGAACTGACCGTCGAGTTGATTGGGCAGCAATAATTGAAACGTCAAAACTGTAGTCAGGGCGACCAGCGGAATCCAAAGGGAGAACACGCGCAAGGCAGGCACGGAATTCTGGAACGCTGAGCCAAGAACCAAATGCACCAGTAAGGGCGTTGCCAAAAACAGAATCAGACCGAGGACCAAACCAAGTCCACCCAGCAAAAAAAGACTGGATCTGACCATTTTCATTGCCTGCTTCGGATTCTCTCCCATCTGGTGGGTCAAACGCGGATAGAGTGCCTGATTGATTGGCCAGAGCCCTTGCTGGAAAACCCGCGTGATGCGTTCAGCGCCTGCGTACTCGCCCAGCGCGGCTATCGGAGCCACCGCCCCCAGGACGAGTCCGTTGACCGAACCGGTAATGCCCTGTGCCGCGCGAAACACGAACATGGACCAGCCCAGCCGCAGTGCTTCGGATACCGACGAAGGGGTGGGCCAGGCATAACCGACTTCGCGGTATGCGAGCACAACGGTCACTCCATGAGCCACGATGCACCCGACACACTGCGCCGCCATTACCTTCCAGCCGTCGTCAGGCTTGTGAACCAACACGAAAATACTGAGCGTCGCGATCACCTTGCCGCCGATCTCGAGAGCACTGGCCAGACGCATCCGCTCCAATCCTTGAAAGAACCAGAGCATGTTAATGCCCTGGCAAACTCCCCAGCTTGTGCTGGCCCAGAAGAGGGCCTCGGAAGGCGCGATGTGGTGTGTGAAACGCCGCGAGACCAACGCCCCGCAAACACACAACGCGGCAAGCATGGTTTTTGCGCCCAGCACTCCAGAAATCAGTTCGGCGAGGCGTTTAGGCTCATCCCGGTGGCGTGACGTTTCGCGTGACGCCGAGATGTCGAAACCGTACTCCACAAAGATTGCAATCACTCCGCCGATCGCTTGCGCAAAGACAACACTGCCCCAGCCGGACGGACCCAGCACGTGCGCGAGGTACGGGAAGGTGAGCAACGGCAGTGCATACGTGCATGCCTGAACGCCATAGAGCGCGACGATATTCTGTATGAGGCCGTGGCCGAAAAGCTTCCTGGGATTCCAATTCAAGCGATGTCACCTTATTGGGGGGGTTAGGCATTACGCTTGCGTCAAGCTAGATCCAAGTGCAACTTCATGGCCCATTCCCAAGCAGGACCACCGGAACTCCACTGGCAACGGAAAATTATTGAAACAAATAGCGATCGGAGCGGCAGGCGACTGCTAAGCGCCCCGCAAAGCCTTGAGAGTGGGGTAGATACCACCGTCCAGTGTTTCTGTACATTTGACCAAACGGAATGCTTCCAAGAACCAAATACAGTCCGTTAAAGTTCTGCGGGAAGAGCGTTTGGTTGGATTTCCGCCGACGGGATCATTTGGAAAAATCCACCAGGGATCATGTCCAGTAATACTTACACTACGTGATGTAGTTGTGTACGTCAAGGGAGTTGGCCGGTGTCTCGAATCGCTTACATGAACAGTGACCGCCAGGAGAAGTGTGAGGGGAATACGAAATTTCCAGCGTGTCTTTCGATGGTCTCCAGTTCTCCCTTCATGGGATACCTAGAGCCGTCAGCCTGTTGCCCCCATACACGTATTTTCATAGGGTTTCGGGGGGGCGTTGGCGCTCGAGCCGGCCCGTCTTGATATTTTCGCGAGGAACAGCCTACCATTTCCCATGCTCGATCTTAAGTTCATTCGCAACAACCCGGAACAGATTCGGGAGCTCTGTAAACGACGAAAATCACCGGTCGATTTTGACAAATTGCTGCTTCAAGATGAACGCGTCCGTTCCTTAACCACTCAAATTGAGGGTCTACGCCAACAACGGAAGGGCGGCGGCGCTTCGCCGGCGGAGCGGGAAGCCGCGGTCGCAGTTCGAAATGAGATCGGCAGTTTGGAAGCCGAGCTTCGCCAAGCTCACACCGAGCGCGATCAGCTCTTGAGCTGGGTCCCTAACCTGCTGGCAGACGATACACCGTCCGGTGAGGACGACCAGGGGAATGTTCAGCTCTACACCTGGGGCGACCCCGTTAAGAAGGACTTCGCGGCGAGCACTCATGAGGTCGTGGGCCGCCGGCTCGGCATCCTGGATGAGGATCGTGGCGCGAAGGTGGCTGGTTCCGGTTTCAGTTATTGGATCGGCGACGGTGCGCGATTGGCATGGGGATTGTTCTCCCTCGCCCTCGATTACCTGGCGAAACGCGGATTCAGCCAGATGTTCACACCGGTGGTTGCGCGAGAACACACCTTGTATGGGACGGGCTATTTGCCTTTCTTTGCCGATCAGATTTATCGGGTGGAAGGGGCGGATTTGAACCTGATTGGAACCTCCGAGCAAACCATGGTCGCGTACCACGGAGACGAGATGGTTCCCGCGCAAACGCTGCCCTTGCTGTATACAGCGTTCAGCCCCTGTTTCCGGACCGAGGCGGGATCGCATGGACGCGAAACGCGCGGTCTATTCCGTCAACACCAATTTCATAAGGTGGAGCAGATCGTGTTCTGTCATCCGGACTCGTCCGAAGAATGGCTGCAGACGTGCCGCGAGCACGCGGAAGCCATTTTGCAACTGCTTGAGCTGCCATACCGGGTTGTCAGGGTCTGCGACGGCGACCTGGGCGCCCCTGGCTTCAAGAAGTATGACATTGAGGGCTGGTTCGCCGGATACGGGGGCTATCGTGAGACGCACTCGATCACAAATCTGACAGACTTCCAAACGCGACGCGTCAACACACGCAGCAAGATGGCCGACAAGACGTTTTTTCCGCACACCATCTCCGCCACAATGATCACCGATCGCGCCCTGCTGGCGTTGATTGAAAATAATCAACGGGCCGATGGAGGCATGGATATCCCAACCGTTTTGCGGCCATTTGTCGGTGGGCGTTCTGAGCTCAAGCCTTTGGCTTGAGCTCAGAACGCTGCAACGAAAAGGGGGAAACCCTTCTTTGCGACGAAGGGAGCTTGCAGGCAAAAGACAATGCAAGGGGCACAATGTGACTCGCCACCAGAAATCACGCCGCGTCAGCGACTGATGGTAAATGGTGGACGCGGGTGGAATCGAACCACCAACCTGTCGATTAAGAGTCGAATGCTCTGCCAGTTGAGCTACGCGTCCAGAAGGGAAAAGGCCGAATCATGCTGGGAAACATGACCACGCAAGGCGTGCACTGTTACCTCGCGGCCTATCAAAATATAGCATAGCCAGCCCTTGTTCCGGATCAACACTCCCTGAGGCGTCAGGGTCCATTGCCGGCGCGTTTCCCATACTCTCGGAAAGGCGTGCCTAGGATTTCATCTGGGGTTAGTTGAGGAAAAGCCGGACCTCAGCGGCTTCTAAAGCCGTCTGGGCTTGGTGATTTTACGGCTAAAGCCGTGCCCTGCCTGAGAACTTTGTTTTCCCAGCGTGCGTCGTCCCAGTGTTGCTAGAAGGAGAAGGAGAGCCGGCCCTGAATCGAGCGCTCATCCTGGGCGAAATAGAGCGTGCTGCCATCGCGGGTGAGGAAGGGACGATAACCCTGCGCGAGCAGATTGCGAACGTCCACCAATGCTTCGGTCCCGTTGGGTAACAGGTGACCACAGTGAAGTTTCTGGCGGACGAGAATGTTGAGGTAGGAGCTCTGCCCAAAGCTGTCGTAGAGCGCTACCGGGGTCACCGTATCCGAGGGCTGCCATCGGTAGGAAGCACGCACATCCGTTCCCGTTCGGACGAACACGCTGTTGACCGAGGCGGTAATCGCCTCGCCCCGGCGCTCCGTGAGGCCCTGCACGGCTTCGTCCACCGAGACCGCGGAATCGGGACTATCAAAGGCCAGCGCCTTACCGGCAGCGTAGGAAAGAGTAGCCCAGGTCGACGTTCCGACTTTATGCGCGAACTCGGCCCGTATTCCGCCGGTCGTGTAGCCAGGACCTGTAACGCGAAACACCTGGGACACAGGATCGTAAAGAACATCGCCACCGGCAAGATCCTGCTGCAACAAAGATCCGCCGCCACCGATGACCGGGCTATGCACCTGATCCTGATAGAAGGCCACCATCGCCCGGCGGGACGCATGATCGTCCTCAAACCGCAGCTCCTGGTGAAATCCATGTTCGATGTGCAAACGGCCGCCCTCCTGGGAAAACATGGGGGCAAGCGTGTTGCTGTCAGCGAGTTCTCCGGCGTTCTGCAACTCCGGCGAAGTGGCGAGCCGGTACGATACGCCAACGCCCTCCGAGTGCCAGGCCGCATTTAGAAACGGCAGACTGGAAGCCGTCCCGGAAGCCCCCCTCACAGACTGGACCTCGTTCCCCAGTTCGAGAGAAGCATCGGGTCCCAGGTTGACGGATTCGGCGCTGCGCAGCCGCACTGAGTAGAAACCCTGATTGCCGCCGCCTTTGATCACAGAGAGCTGCTGCACGGTGGCTACATTACGAATCTGGCGCTCGGGCCCAAGCCCCAGTTGGTATCCCGCCACGTACTCCGAGCTATCGGTTGGCCGGGGGCTAAGATTGGCGCGCAAAATCAAATGGCCTCCGACGGCGCTCGAGCGCTCCATCTCAAAGGCGTGATGGGCGCCACCCTGTCCAAATTCGCGCGAGGAGCCAGCGACGCTGACCCGGGCGGCCAATTGCGGACCTGAACCGTAGTCATCTCCAGAGAGGACCACCAGCGGACCATCTTCGAGATACCGCAACAGCGGACGATTGCTGGAGGAACGCAATGTCCATTTCCAGTCATCGCTCGGTTCGTTCGGGGTTCGGGGTTGGGCCGGGAGCCATTGTATGGCTTCAAAGAGGGTGCTCAAGGTGAGATTGACGATGATTTTGCCGCGGGACCGCAGGCGGAGGTCTTCACGAAGAGTGGGAAGAAACGAATCTCCCGTCGCCTTGATCTGATAGGTTCCGGGCAGGATGTGGTCGAAGGCAAAGGCGCCGCGCACATTGGTATACACCCGGGCGACTACGGATGCATCGGCAGCCAGGAGTTCGACGGTGGCCCCCATTTGCGGAGTACCTCGTGCATCGCGCACTACTCCGCTCACAGTTGCCGGGAATGGCGCGGCCGAGGCGGGCAAGAAACCCGCCGCCACCACCACCATCAGAGCTGCGATTTGGCAATACCTTCTACACACTCAAGTCGCTACTCACTCAAACGCAGTGCAAGAAACCAGTTCTACGATCGCCGAAGTTCCTTGGTCTGTGCCGGCCAACACAGGTACTGTTCAAAGCTTAACAGAGGGCTAATCAACCGTAAACGGCGCCGTTTGCGCCACCTGCTGCTTGGAGACGTGATCGTTGACGGTAATCGTCACCTGGTACTTGCCGGGCTGCAGGCTGGCAAGAGACACGGATCGCCTCACGGTCAACTGGTCGGAGTTGGCGTCGTTCTCGCCGGCAACCGCCGTACTCGACTCCGACGTGTCGAGAATCGCCTTATTGGTCGCCAGATCCTTGATCTGATACTGAATCGTAGCCGCGTTCTGCTTGCTCTTGTCGTCGATCTGGAGGTTATAGACCTGCATCCAGAAGTTCAACTTCTGCGATCGATGGAAACTGACCGCGTCGCCAGGGCCGGTGCTGACTCGCGGCCGTACATAGGTTCCCGCAATAATAAACTGCCCGGCGCCAATCTGCTTGGTGGGAACCTGCTCCATTTTATCGGCCAAAATCAGCGAAGATGCGGAGAGTTTTTCATCGTCGTACTTGGGGACCACGATACCTTCCGCCCAGGTCCCGATGTGGTCCGGATTGTTAACGTCTTTGATGGCAATATCCACACGGTAGCGGCCCGGCTTCAGGGGCAGGGCCCACCAGTGGACTGAGGCCTGATCGAGGGCCTTGCCCAGCAGCTCGCTAGGCTCTTCCACTTCGAGCGTCTGTTCAAAGGTCTGCACCACGTGGTCGGTGATGGTTGCCACGCGGCCCAGAACGTTGACCTCGCCTTTAGCCACTCCATCTTTGGTATTGAAGGTAATGTCGCGGTTTTTGATCTGCAGGGTCAGGGGAACCAGGACGGTATCCTCGGTGACCTTTACATAGTCTGTACGCACCTGGAAAGGAAAGAAGGGTCCACTCAACACCTTGTGGTTCACCAGAAAGGCTTCCAGATCCTTGAACTTGACCACGGGGGGAGCCTGCAGTTTGGAAAACTGTTCCAGGCGGTCGAATTCTTTAGATTGATTCGAGGACGCGAGTGGACCGCCTCCCCAGGTTTTCCAGGCCGCCATTGAAGCGGTCGGTTCTTTTGGAGGTGCCCAACTGCTCGCCCAGAGTCGCTCCGGCGCCAGGCACGTGCAGCAAGGCGTCCTTTTCGGAGCGATCCAGGGTCATGTGGTAATCGCCGCACTGGCAGGAATCGACAAACTCGATATCGACGTTTTCACCGATGCCCTCAATGTAGCGGTAGTGCCAGATCTCAAAGGGGAAGGTCGAGGTCTCGCCACCACCCTCATCGACGGGGCGCTCATAGGATCCGCCGCTGGGATGCGCGTCGATGCTGTCAGGCTTGCCGTAAGCGATGTACATGTGGCCGCGGTCGGTCTTCCAACCCGGCTTGCCGGCGGCAAAATGCTCGTTGGCATAGGCGATGCGCCGGTAGTTCTCTTCTTTGTACTCATTCTCGGGGGAATCGGGGTCGGGGTTACGGCGCTGCCAGAAATTCTCGATAAAGTTGTCGCGCTCTTCATCGTTCGACAGGCTCTTGAAGGCCTTCAACTCCTGGTCGGTGATGATCCAGCGAACGTCTTCGTCGACCCACCTCTTGTAAGGTCCCTTGAGCTCGTTCCTCAGCTCCTTCTGCTGTTTGAACTTCTCCTTGTCGCTCTGCGGCCGACGGAGCGGATCCTGGGTGCTCTGGGTATCCTGAGATTGGCTGGTAGACGCGTTGGGAGTGCTGGCTGGCGCCGGCTGGCTGGTTGTCGCTTGCCCAACGAGCGCGGTTGGCAGACCCAACGACAAGAACAGAAAAAGGGCGGAATGAACCCTTAGCATAGGTTGCGCGATACTCCCCGTACGGCTCATCAAGTTTAAGGTTCGGTCACCGCGAATTCAAGTGAGGAATATCGTTTCGACTTTTATCTTCCGGGCGGTGGGGTGCGGCGGTAACATGGATTCGCGGTACTTCAGGGCCTCACGCTCTGCGGAAGAGCCTTTTTGGGCCGCTCATCGCCCCGGGGAACCTCCCCTTGTCCTTCGAAAAAGGCGAGGGAGCACGGGAAAGGCTGGAACCTGAGCCTGCCGTTGCACGTATGATGTAAGCGAGGACGGGGGATACCGTTCCACCCATGAAACTGAAGAAAATCTTGATCATCTCAGGCGTGATCCTGATGGCCGCCGCCGTCACTGTCTTCACCGTTGTGCGCGCGCAATCGGGTTATACCAAGGTACTTACGGCCAAGGTAGTGCGCGAAAACCTGGTCTCCATCGTCAGTGGTACGGGGCACATCCAGCCCAAGACGTACGTGAACATAGGGGCGACCTCATTTGGCAGGATTACGCACCTGTACGTCAAGGAAGGCGACCGGGTGAAGAAGGGCCAGGTAGTGGCAACGGTGGAGAGCGTACAGGCCCAGGCCGGCGTGGTCGCACAGCAGGCCAGCATTCAATCGGCGAATACCGACATAGCGTCCTTTGTGGCCGCGGAAAACACCGCCCAGGCCACGGTGGAACATTCCATCGCCGACCTGAACCAGAAGCTTCTGGACTGGCAGCGAGCGCAGGCGCTGTACAAGGCAGCACTTATCGCCAAGTCGGAATACGATTCGAAGAAGGGAGCCTACGACACGGACGTGGCGACCCTGGCGCAAAGCAAAGCGGCCCTGGTGCAGGCGCGGGCGCAGACGGCATCCGCACGAGGTAAGCTGGGCACCGCCGTGGCTACACTTACCAGCGACAAGGACTTGTTGAACAAGACCGTCAGCGTCGCACCTTTCGATGGCATTGTGACCAATATGCCCGTGCGCGAAGGGGAAACGGTGGTTGTGGGCATTCAAAACGCCCAGGGGAGCACGTTAATGACGTTGGCGGATCTCTCCGTCATGACGGCAGAAGTTAAGGTCGATGAGACCGATATCGTGAATGTCTCCATGGGGCAGCCGGTGGATGTAAGCGTGGATGCGCTGCCCGGACGGGTGTTCCCGGGCGTGGTGACCGAAGTCGGCGACCAGGCCATTCTGCGCTCGACCGGTATCGCCACGAGTCAAAGCACCACGGGCACCGAGGAGGCGAAGGATTTCAAGGTCGTGGTGACACTCGCGAATCCTCCGCCGGAGCTGCGGCCCGGACTGTCCGCCACGGCCAAGATCACCACTGCGCGGCGGCAAAACGTGGTGGCGATTCCTATTCAGGCTCTTACCATGCGCGATCCGGCAGCCTCGAATGGCGGGGCGATCCAGACGGTGAACGCGGCATCGAATGCTGACGGAGCACCCCGCAACGGTGTCGACAAGACCACGCTGGGTGTCTTCGTGCTGCGGTCGCACGGCAGCAAACTGGAGTCGCAGTTTGTTCCCGTCACCACCGGCATTACCGGCTCGACCGATATCGAAGTCACCGCCGGCCTCAAAGCCGGGGATGAAGTGGTGATCGGACCCTATAAAGTGCTGCGCACGCTCAAGAACGATGTCAAGGTAAAGCGGGATAATGCAGCCGCGGCCCAGAGTACAGAGTCGTCATAAACCGCCGTCTTAAGCATCCTATTTGCACGCCGGCACAGTGCTTCACGGGGAACGAAACAGGAGCCAAAGATGGCACTCGATACCACCAGCGCGACGCAAGCTGAAACGGCGACGGATGTCGCCCCGGGAGAGGTCATCGTTGTCGAGGACCTGTGGAAGACCTACACCATGGGACTGGAACAGCAGGTCAACGCACTCTGCGGCATCACGCTGCGCATCCGGCACAATGAGTACGTTGCAATCATGGGGCCGTCGGGATCGGGCAAGTCGACACTCATGAATCTTATTGGCTGCCTGGACACACCGACCAAAGGAAAGTATTGGTTGAACGGCCACGTGGTAAGCGAGTTGAACGATGACGAGCTGGCAAGGATTCGCAATCGCGAAATCGGCTTCGTTTTCCAAACCTTCAATCTGCTGGCGCGGGCCACCGCTCTGCACAATGTGGAACTACCGCTTATCTACAACGGAACGCCCGCGGTCGAGAGAATAGAGCGCGCCAAGGCGGCGCTACGCTCCGTCAACCTTGAAGAACGCATGAATCACAAGCCCAACGAGCTGTCTGGCGGCCAACGGCAGCGGGTAGCGATTGCGCGTGCTCTGGTCAATCGACCCTCGATTATCCTGGCCGATGAACCGACCGGGAATCTGGACTCCAAGACCGGCGATGAAATCATGGCATTGTTTGATGAACTCCATGCCAAGGGCAATACGATCATCCTGGTCACCCACGAACCGGATATAGCGGAGTACGCGCATCGCGTGGTGCACATCCGCGATGGAATGATTGCCTCAGATACAGTCTCAGGTCGCGGACGCACCTTGTAAGCCTGGTTGGCGTGGAATGAGCGCGTCGCCTTGTACGCGACTTTACAGTTTGCTGAAAAGTCGCTTTTGTATCAGGGCAGGCTTTAGCCGGGCCACACAAACTGCATAGAAAATTCAGGGCTAAAAGCCCCTGAGGCACGGCTTTTCTCTGTTCCCTGGCTGCACAAATCGCTCTTAAAAACCCGTACCTCAGCGGCTTCTAAAGCCGTCTGGGCTTGGTGATATTTGCGGCTGAAGGCGTGCCCTGCCTGAGAAATTTGTTTTTCCATCGTGCGGCGCAGCGTTATTTTTGTCGAGTTTTTCCGCAGACTGTAAAGCCGTGCCTCTCCAGCATTGCGCAGATCTACTCCTGAACTTACGGTTACAGTCCACTGGGCCACGTCTCCGCCTCATTTCCCTTTCCTCATCTTGTTTCCGCGCGATAAGTACTTATCGCAAACCGACTCAACTCCTGTCATCGACCGCCGATAAAGCGGCTAAGACTGTCTTGTCGCACGGAGGGCACACCACTGTGCCTTTCGAGAGTGCATGCGCGGATCCGAATGAGCGGATTTGTTGATCGGCATGAGCAGCGATGGGTGAGTGCGTTGATGGAACTGAAAGGTGTGGAGTGATGAATCACCCGATACAACCGAACCGGGAATTAAACAGTTGGAGTCCGGCGCGGCGACCGCCGGGGGGAACCTTGCCCGAATTAGTCTCACGCTCGTTGGCTATGCGTCGGATTTGCGAGCAACTGCAGCAGGTTGGCCCGCGGGTACGGCTGGCCCTGATTGAGGGCGAGGCCGGTACCGGAAAGCATTTGCTCGCCCGGCACATTCAGGCGCGGCACGCTTCCCCCGGCATGCTGGTTACAGAAGAGGCGGCCGGCCTGTTTGGCGCCGAGAGCGGTTTCCCAAGCGAGCTTCGCCCCGAAGCCCTCCGCGCCGCCATTCGCAGGGCCGCCGATGGTGTGCTGCTGTTGCGCAACATCGATGAGTTGTCCGCGGAGTCTCAGATTCAGCTGCTGCGGTACATCCGCTCCTTCGAAACTTCGCTTGCCACCGAGAAACCCGGGGCGTTACCTTCCCCTTCGCAGGTGATTTGTACTGCCAGAAAACAGCTGCGTACGCATGTGCTGTCAGGAGGATTTCTGCCCGAGATTTACTATCGGCTGAGCGCCGTCAGCTTCACACTTCCCGCTCTGCGCGATCGCAAAGAAGACATTCCGGCTCTGGCGCAAATGTTCATCGATACGGTCTCTCGAGAACAGCAAAGACCCTTGCAAGGGCTTGGACCCGGCTCGCTCCCCATTCTGCTGCGGCACCTCTGGCCGGGGAACGTGCGTGAGCTGGAAAGCGTGATCCGGGCGGCGTGTCTGTCTGGCGAAGGCCAATGGCTGCGGCCGATCGACCTGGTCATTCTGCCTCTGGAACCGGCAGGCGCAAGAGAGGGCGAGCCGGCTCTTCCGGAAAACTTCACTCTGGACGGTGTGATCCGGCGGCATATTCTTCAGGTGCTCAAAGTATGCGATGGCAACAAGGCGCGCGCCGCTTCGAGACTCGGCATCAGCAGATCCACACTTTACCGCATGCTCGAAACCGATATCGCGATGCCCATGGCCACTCCCGAGGTCAAGCAGGAGGAACTGGTAGCGTCGCCTGATATTTCTCACCACGACTGAACGCCGGGCACGGCCAATGGGGCGGGAAAACAAGCCCCGATTCGACCGCCATTGTTTGCTCTGCAAGGAAAGGAAGGTGCAACCAGTCTTTCGGTTTTACCTTCTACCGAGAAAACCGAGCTCCGCCAGGAGCCTGGCCCGCGCTGTTCGCCCGCGCGAATTGTCGATACACTTCGAATATCAGCTTGCGAGCCCCATCTTGCGAGTTATTCTGCGCGCCCTCAGGAATCCGTTTGTTGCACATACCAAACCGTATCGCTGCCCGTTTCGTTCTGCTCGCCCTCGCTCCGGGCGTGCTGCTTGCTGCCCAAAGCACCCCCGGCACAGCGCCCAGTCAGCCGCTTAACATTCGGCTGAGAACGCTGAACGCCATTTTCTCCGACTACTGGGAAGACCGCCTCAAGCATGAGCCCGATTTCGCCTCCACACTGGGCGACAAGCGCTACAACGATCAGCTTCCGGATTACTCGGTAAAGGCCTATAACGACTCTCTGGCGCGGGAACGCGCCTTCCTGACTCGACTGGCAGAGGTGGATCCCGCCGGAATGACGGATCAGGAGCAGCTGAGCAAAGACTTGTTAGTTCGTACATTGATTGAGGACGAACAGGAAGCCCGATTCAAACCCTGGGAGATGCCGGTCAACCAATTCAATGGCTTTCAGCTTGGTCTTCCCCAACTCGTCCCCGAGCTTAGCTTTACTTCCGTCAAAGATTACGACGATTACATAAGCCGTCTTAAGAAGGTGCCGCTGGCGTTTCAGCAGATCACCGACGACATGTCGATCGGCATGGACGACCATCGCGAGCCGCCCGCATACCTGATGCAAAAAGTGCTCGATCAAGTAAACGACATTGCCAGGCAAAAGCCGCAGGAAGGGCCGTTCGCCCTGCCGGTGCAGAAGTTTCCTGCTTCCATCTCGCCGACGCAACAGGCACGGATCAAAGAAGAGTTGTTCGCGGCTATTGCCGGCCAGGTGATACCGGCTTACGTTCGCTTCGGCAAGTTTCTGCAGGCGCAGTACATCCCCAACGGGCGCAACGATCCGGGGATATGGGCCCTGAGCGACGGGGAGGCGTATTACCGCTTTCTGGTGAAGCAGAGCACGACCACCGACCTGACGCCCGCACAGATTCATCAGATTGGCCTGGACCAGGTAAAGCAGGACGAAGAGCAGATCCTGGCCATTGCCAAGAAACTTGGCTTTGCCGACATCCCGGCGTTGGCCGGCGCAGCCACGAAGAATCCCAAGTTATATCCCACCAGTAAAGAGCAGCTTCTGGACGCGTATCGTGGTTACCTTGACCAGATGAAGCCCAGGCTTCCACAACTTTTTGGACGTTTGCCGAAAGCGTCTCTGGTGGTCATGCCGGTGCCGGCGTATGCCGAAAAGGATCAGGCGGCGGCTTACTACGAACAAGGAACCGCGGACGGTTCGCGGCCTGGCATGGTGTTCGTCAACACTTATAAGTTTGCGACGCGGCCGCTCTATGGAGTGGAGTCGGTTGCTTACCACGAAGGGCTGCCCGGGCATCATCTGCAGATCGCGATCTCCCAGGAACTCACCGGCATCCCGGAGTTTCGCAAATACGAGTACTACACAGCGTTCACCGAGGGTTGGGGCATGTACGCCGAGCAATTAGGCAAGGACGTTGGTTTCTACCAGGATCCCTACAACGATTATGGCCGGCTGGAAGATGACATCTGGCGCGCCATCCGCCTGGTGGTGGATACCGGCGTTCATTCGCAACACTGGACGCGGCAGCAGATGGTCGACTACTTTCATGATCACTCGGCCATCCCAGACACCGATGTACAGGCCGAAGTGGATCGCTACATCGCATGGCCCGCCCAGGCCCTCGGTTACAAAGTGGGCCAACTGAAATTGCTGGAGTTACGAGCCAAGGCGCAAAAGGCGTTGGGAGATCGATTCGACCTGCGCGCCTTTCACGATCAGGTGATTGATGCGGGCGCCTTGCCTCTCGATTCCCTGGAGGCGCGCATCGATGCCTGGATTGCCGCCACGACTGCTCAGCCAACCAAGTAAAAATTTAGCAAGGAGATTTCCATGGGTTCCTTTACAACGAGTCAACCGCTCGCCGGCCTGCGGGTAGCCATTCTTGGAGCCGGAAAGATGGGTGGGATTCTGCTCCAGGCGTTCCTCAAGTCCAAAGTGCTTGAGGCCGATCAGATTATCGCTACGGTGGAACACGCAGAGCGGGCCGGGATGCTTTCCGCGCAATGGGGCGTAGAGGTCACCACGGACAATGTGGCCGCGGCCAAGGCGGCGGATCTGATCCTGATCGGCGTCAAGCCCATCACCGTTCCCGATCTGGTCAAGCAGATTCGTCCGGCGCTCACCCCCAGCAAATTGCTGATGTCGATCGCCGCATCCGTGCGCACGACGGCCATCGAGCAGGCTGCGGGGATGGACATTGGCGTGGTGCGCGCCATGCCAAATACGCCGTCGATGTTGGGCGCAGGCATCGCAGCCCTCAACCGGGGGCGCTTTGCGACGCAAGAGCAACTGGATCTGGCAGCCTTTCTCTTCACCACCATTGGGCGAACGGTGGTGGTGGAAGAGAAACACATGGACGCCGTCACCGGGCTTTCTGCCAGCGGGCCAGCGTATATCTACATCATCATCGAATCGTTGGCGGAAGCGGGCGTAAAGGTCGGACTGCCGAGGGATATTGCAACCTTGCTGGCGGCTCAAACCACTTTCGGCGCAGCCAAGATGGTGCTCGAAACCGGCTACCATCCGGCTTTGCTGAAGGATGCGGTCACTACGCCCGCGGGCTGCACCATCGATGGCATCCTGGAATTGGAAGAAGGCGGCCTGCGCGTAACGCTGATCAAAGCCGTGATGCGCGCGACCCAGCGCGCTAAAGAACTGGCCGGGTAAGATAACGCAAGAGGGTCCGATGAGCTCTGCCCACGCGCTTCCAGCCGCGGCCTCCGCGACACCCGAGACAGCCCGTCCCTCGACGTCGCTGCCTCGCTTTGCCTGGGGGGTGTTGGCCTACAACGTGCTGGTTGTCTTGTGGGGCGCGGTGGTCCGCGCCACCAGCTCCGGCGCCGGCTGCGGCGATCATTGGCCGCTATGCAACGGCGTAGTGATACAAACGCATCCTCGCCTGGCCACGATGATCGAGCTTACCCATCGCATGAGCAGCGGGGTCACGGTTCCCCTGGTTTTGCTGCTGCTGCTGTGGACCTGGCGGGCAACGGTTTCGGGCCATATTGCTCGCGCTGCGGCCATCACCGCCACGGTGCTTACGTTGAACGAAGGGCTGCTCGGCGCTCTGCTGGTGGTGTTACACCTCACTGCAGACAACCGTTCGCCCGCACGTGCGGTTTATCTTTCTCTGCACCTGGCCAACACGCTGCTGCTGCTGGCCGCGCTCGCGCTCGCGGCGCACTTCTTATCGCGCCGCGCGGCGTTCACCTGGAACGCGGTGCGCTCTACGCAACTGCCACTGGCCGTCACCGGCCTGGTTGCCACGCTGGTGGCGGGAGCAATCGGCACGCTGGCCGCGCTGAGCGATACTCTCTTTCCGGCAACGTCGCTGAGCGCCGCTTGGGCGCAGGATTTCTCTGGGAACGGCGGCTGGCTGCTACGCGTGCGGATTCTTCATCCACTGGCTGCGGTGGTTGCCGGGCTCTTTATCTGCTGGCTCCTGGTGCGCAGCATCCCGCGCCGTGAGGAGCGGAAGCTGGCGACGGGGGTGGCGTTGCTGCTGATGCTGCAATTCGGGCTGGGACTTGCTGACGTAGCTCTGCTGGCTCCGGTCTGGATGCAGATTGTCCATCTCCTGGGCGCGGATTTGATGTGGATTGCGTTGGTGGTGCTCACCGCCAGGATCTGCGTGATCAGCAAAACCCGAATGGCTTAGCTCTACAGGCTGCGGAAAAACTCCGCAGCGAACAGGAAAGCAATACCTCAGGGGCTAAAAGCCCCAGTTCCTTTCGGCAATGTGCGGCATGGCTAAAGCCATGCCCTGGTACAAAACCGGGTTTTTCCGCAGCCTGTCTAGCCGGTTTTGCGGCCGCGGGCAGGCTTTGCATCGGCGGCAGCGGCTGATTTCGGAGCCTTTTTCTTGCCCGCCTCGACTAGAGCGGGAACGGCTGACGGCGCGCCGCGCTCCGCGATGCTCTTCTTGAGAGCTTCCATCAGGTCAATGACCGGAGCCAACCGGGGCTTCTGCGGTTGCCCGGCAATGACCTGCCCGGCTCGCTTGGTCTCGACCAGCGCCAACACGCGCTGCTGATATTCGTCTTTGTACTGCTCGGGATCAAATCCCGCAGTGAGCTGCTGAATGAACTGCTCCGCCAATTGAATTTCCGGCTTCTGCAAGGTCATAGCTTCGGTCTTACCGTATTCCGCGATTTCCCGCACTTCGGCCGCGAAATAGAGCGTGTGCAGCACGATGCCGTTGTGGTACGGCCGCATCAGAACAATTTGCTCACGCTGGTGCAGCGTCACCTTGGCGATCGCGGCGACATTGAGCTTTTCCATCGCTTGCAGCAGTAATCCATAAGCACGCCGGCCCGGATCCTCTGGCGCCGAATAATACGACGATTGAAAGTAGATCGGGTCAACCTCGCTCAAGCTGACGAACTGCGTAATCTCCATAGCTTCCGACGAGTCGGCTTCCAGGGTCTTTAGCTCTTCGCCGCTCACCAGCACATAGGCATCGCGGTCGACCTGGTATCCCTTGGCAAGTTCGCTGCGCTCCACCACCCGCTCGCACGTGGGGCAAAAGACCTGCTGCTTGATGCGCGATCCGCAGACTTCATGAATCTGGTTGAAGCTGACGTGTTCCTCGCGTGCGGCGGCATAGAGCCGCACCGGCACCGACACCAGTCCAAACGAGATGTAGCCCTTCCAAACTGTAGACGCCATGGCTCCCCTGTGGAAAATAAGATATCGTCCCAGCGCCGATGCGAGCAACCAAAAAAGGTGCTTCCCGTGACTTCAAAGACAACGTTACCAAGCAGTTAACGCAGTTTTGCCGCGCAGTGTTGCAGTGACCGGGTGAGGCGGATAAACCCGCTATCGATGACTGGCTTCGCCGGCCAACACGGCATTCTTGCCCGCTTGAGGATGGATTCGCTGCAGGATCATGGTGGCAAAGTACGCGGCGCCGAACCCGTTGTCGATATTCACCACCGTTACGTTGGGCGAGCATGAATTCAGCATGCCCAGCAGCGCGGCAACGCCGCCGAACGCCGCACCGTAGCCCACGCTGGTGGGCACGGCGATCACCGGCGCGCCCACCAGTCCGCCCACCACGCTGGGCAAAGCGCCTTCCATCCCGGCGCAGACAATCAGCACCTCGGCCTCACGCAGGTCGTCACGATGGGCCAGCAGGCGGTGCAGGCCGGCCACTCCCACATCGTAGATGCGCCGCACGGTCACGCCCATTGCCTCGGCCGTGACTGCCGCCTCTTCAGCGACCGGCAAATCGCTGGTGCCGGCGCAGAGCACTGCGAGCAAGCCCGTAGTATTTCCGTCGCGACCGGCTGGCTGCCTGCGTTCGACGATGCGGGCCACAGGATGGTAGGCCGCCTCCGGGACCAGCGCTTTCACTGCTTCATAAGCAGCCTCATCCGCACGCGTCGCCATCACCGGGCCGCCCATCGCAGCCATCCGAAAAAAGATCTCTCCCACCTGGGCCGGGGTCTTTCCGCCGGCGTAGATCACCTCAGGCAGGCCCATACGCAAGGCGCGATGGTGGTCAATCTTGGCGAAACCTGTTTCCTCGTAGGGGAGGTTCGCGAGCCGCTCCATGGCATCTTCCGGGCGCAGTTCTCCATCGCGCACGCACTGCAGCATCGTGAGCAGCGTCTCCTGGTTCACGAGCGCGACCCCGCTTCCAGAGGCGCGTCAGACCGCTCTCTCGCACGGCTCAACTCCAGCGCCGCCCACGCGGCCATCGCCGCCTGCATGACGGTTTTGAGCGGCACATCGAAGGCTGCGGCGGCGCGGCGGCAATCTTCAAACTCCGGAGCAGCATTCAAAACCTCTCCCTGCCTATCTCCCATGCTGGAGCCCGTCTTGATCGGAATCACACCAAACTCCGTCTGCACCGGCGTGACCTGCCGGGCCAGGATGACGCGGCTCTCCTCGCGCACCCGAATACCCAAGGTTGTGGTCTCGCGGAAAATCAATTGCTGCAGCCGGCTTGCGTCGTCGGCCTTGCAAAGCACCGTAAGCAGGGTTCCCAATCGGCCCTTCTTCATGGTCACGGGGGAACTCATCACGTCGAGGGCGCCCCTCTCCATTGCCAACTGCGCAGTATGCGCCAGCACCTGCGGGCTCAGATCATCCACGGCACACTCCAGCACCGTTACTTTGTCCTGGTCTACTTTTTCCCGGTTCCCTTTGTCCTGGTTCCCTGGCTCAGCGTTTCCCCGCACATCGAGCACGCTAATGTTTACGCGGAGCACGTTGGGGAAACGATCCGGATCACGCGTCCCCGCTCCGTAGCCGATCGTCTGCGTCCGCATCACCCCCGGGGGATCGAATTGGCAGTCCAAGGCGCGCAGTAAAGCCGCGCCGGTGGGTGTCACCAATTCCATCTGCACGTGGGCGGAATAGGTCGGCAGGTTACGGAGCAACTCCGCAGTGGCCGGAGCAGGTACCGGGAAGCGCCCGTGCGCGCAGTGGACGAAGCCGCTCCCGACGTTGATCGGGGAGCAATACCACGCGTCGACGTCGAGGGCATCGGCTGCAGCCGCACAACAGGCAATATCCACGATGGCATCCACGGCGCCCACTTCATGAAAGTGAACCTCTTCCGCCGGAACGCCATGAATCCGTCCCTCCGCCTGCGCCAGCAGGTCGAAAGCTTTCAGGCTCAGGGTGCGCGCGCGTTGCGTCAGATCCGCATGCTGAAGGAGGCTACGAATCTGCGGCAGAGTGCGCCCGTGCACGTGTTCGCCGTGAGTGTGCTGGTGCTTTTCGGCAGGATGCTCATGGTGGTGATCGTGACCATGGTGGTGAGGATGGGCGTGTGGGTGCCCGTGCGTTGCCTTGGGCCCTGCATCGAGCCCCGTCTGGGGCCCTCCCTCGTATTGGACCGGTCCAGTTACGGCGGCAGGCTCATGCAACTGGCCTTCCACCATGACATCGATCTTGGTCGATTGGATGCCGCTGCGGCTCACCCTGGTAACGCGAAGCTCCGCTCCCAACGCCAGCGAAGCCGCTGTGTGTTGCAGCAGATCAAGGGGTGCGCCGGCATCGACCAGCGCTCCCATCAACATGTCACCGCTGATGCCGGCGAAGCACTCCAGGTATCCGATCCGCATAGACCTCAGCCACCCGTACCTGAATTGGGGATCGCAAACCCGGTCAGCACCTCGATGGGCAGCACTTCGTTCATGGACCCCGAGCGGTATCCTTCGCAATCCAGAGAGACGTAGCGGAATCCAGCCGCGCGCACCACCGCCGCCATCGCCTTCATTCTCCCCATCTGGAGGACGGATGCCATTTCCTCCTCCGCGATCTCGATGCGCGCAATCGTACCGTGATGGCGCACGCGAAACCGCTTCAACCCCAGATCGCGCAGCGAGTCCTCTGCCCGCTCGATCATGAGCAGCGCTTCCGGTGTTACCCGGCGGCCATACTCCATACGTGACGAAAGGCACGCAGAGGCCGGCTTGTCCCAAACACGCAAGTTCGCCCGCTGGGCCAGAGCGCGCACCTCGGCTTTGGTGAGACCTGCCTCAGCCAACGGGGCGGCCACCCGATGCTGCGCCGCTGCCTTATGGCCAGGACGGAAATCCTGCCCGTCATCGAGGTTCAATCCGTAGGCCAGCGCGTGAAAGCCGGTGCGCTCCATTTCCTGCTCGAGCACGCTAAAGAGCTCGTCTTTGCAGTGGAAGCAACGGTCGTGCCCGTTCACCGCATACTGCTCACGCTCCAGCTCATGGGTTTCGATCGTTTTGAGGGGAATTCCGCGGTCCTGGGCGAAATCGCATGCGTCCCGATATTGGGAGCGCGCCAGGCTGGCGGAGTCGGCGATCACCGCGAGCATCTTTGATCCGAGGGCAAGATGGGCCGCGTAGGCCAAGATAGGCAGAGTCCACTCCACCGGAATAGGCCACGATGACGCTGCCCAGCGAACGCAGCCGGGTTTCGAGGACTCGCTGCTTGTCCTCCAGACTCGTTCCCTGCGCGGTTACGAGGTTTGCTTCAGGGCTGCTCTGATCGTTCATTCCCAATTAGCCTCGACAACATTTCCACGTAAACTGAAGGCGATGTCGTTTTTTGCTCTCAAGTCTCATTTAACCGTCAACGACCGCATCGAGCGACGACGGCTGCTCTTCGCCGACTCTCTGGCCCTGGTTACGCTGTTCGCAATCACGGCTTTGTTGGCCGTGCTGACCAATTATCTTTACCAATCTTACGCTTCCCACCAGGTGGAGATGGCCAACCGGTGGCTGCTCCGCGGGGAGCAGGCCTTGCGGGATGGCAAGCCCCAGGCGGCGATTGACGCCTTTAGTTCCGCGCTGGCGTTTAACCCCAGTCAACGCAGTACAGAGATAAAACTTGCCCAGGCGCTCGCCTCTGGCGGCCGCACACAGGAAGCAACCGTCTACTTCAACGCATTGCTCGAAAGCGAACAGGGGAACGGTTTAATCAATCTACAGCTTGCCCGGCTAGCCGCACGCCAGGGGAACCTGAGCGAGGCTATCCAGGATTACCAAAAAGCAATTTACGGCAACTGGGAGGGGGATGGCTACGTGCGCCGCCGGGAGGTTCGCTTTGAGCTGATCAACTACCTCATTGCCCATCAGCTCCTGGGCCAGGCGCGGAGCGAGCTGCTCGTGGCCCAGGGCAATGCTCCCGAAGACGACATCAGCATTCAACTGGATATCGCGCGCGCCATGGAGCAAGCCCAGGACCCCGGCGACGCCTTGCGCCTCTACAAAACAATCCTGCATCACCATGCATCCCTGCGCGAGGCGCACGAGGGAGCGGGGCGCACGGCCTTTGTGCAAGGTCGTTATCTCGAGGCAAAAAAATACCTTGCCCGCTCGCTCGAAGGCACCGGGGTGGAGCAGGAACCGGCGGCGGTTCTGGCGCAGAACCGTGAGCGCTTAAACGAGGCAACCCGGCTGCTGCTGCTCTATCCCTCTTCACGGTTACGGCCGAGCGAACGGAGTGCCCGCATTTTGAACGACAGCAAGTTAGCCCGGGCACGATTGGCGCAGTGCGCGAGCGACGATAGCTCAGCCGCAAGCAAGGATGCCATCGCGGCGACCACACCAACACCGAACGCAACCGCGCCGGCATCGCATGCAACCTTGAATCCATTAAAAAACTTCGCCTCCCATTTCTCCCGCCATCCCGCCGGACCGGCAAAGAATCTGACCGCCACCCCTCCCCCGGTCGATCCTCTGCAGGCGGTGGAGGACCGATGGAAGCAGTTGCCGGCAAAGATATCTTCGGCGGACCTCATCAATGATCCCGATCTGGCGCAAACCCAGATCCAGCTCATCTACGACACCGAGATCACTACGCGACAGCTATGCGGGCCGCCTGCCGGGGACGATGACCTGCTATGGAAGATTGCCCAGACCCCGAATCAGGTGGAGGAAGAATGAGCACAACCACCGAATCGCCAGGCGCCGATCCCCTGCCGGCAGACCCGTCTTCGGCGGAGCAGCTTGCTGCAGAACAGTCCGCGGGCCTCGATCCGGTAGAGGTGGCGGCGGAACGGCGGTACAAGCCCAACCCCGCGGAAGTACAGAGGCTGGCGCCCAACCGGGATGAGCAGCTGTTCCTGGTGCTTTCCATCTTTATCGGCGTCCTCTCTGGCCTGCTGGTCGTCTGTTTCCGCGTTGCCATCAACTGGATCCAGGTGCTCACCCTCGGCTCATCGCCGCGTCCGGGCCAGCTCCGTTTACTTTTCGTGCCCATGATTGTCGGCCTGGTGGTCGCCGCACTGGTGCAGCTTGTGTTTCCCGGGGCGCGCGGCAGCGGCATCAACCAGACCAAGGCAGCGCTCTACATCTACAACGGCTATATCTCATTCAAAACGGTGATTGGGAAATTCATCACCTCGGCTCTCTCCATTGGCGGAGGATTTTCTCTGGGGCCCGAGGATCCTTCGCTGCAAATTGGTGCCGGCGTGGCCTCGATGGTGAGCCGGCGCCTCAATCTTTCGCGGGAACGGCTGCGCATGTTTGCGCCGATTGGCGCTGCCGCCGGCCTGGCCGCCGCCTTCAACGCACCGATCTCGGCCATTCTTTTTGTGGTGGAGGAGGTAATCGGGAAGTGGAGCGCCGCGGTTCTGGGGTCCATCGTCCTCGCTGCCATTTCCAGTGTCGTGGTCGCGCGGACGTTCTGGGGTGCGGAGCCCATGTTTCGCGTTCCCTCGGTAACGCTGAAGGGTCCGCGGGAACTACTTGCGTATGCGGTTCTGGGCGTAGCAGGCGGCATCGCCTCCGTCCTCTTCTCCCGCGCCCTCGGCTATTCCCGGCCGCGCTTGCGTGCCCTGCCCCGATGGACCTGGTATTGCCAGCCCGCGGCTGCCGGCCTCATCGTCGGCGCCATCGCTTATTTCGGCGCTCCGCAGGTGATGGGCCCGGGATATAACGTCATCGACCAGGCCATGCACGGCCAGTTCACCTGGAAGTTTCTGCTTATCCTGGCCCTGCTGAAGATTGTGGCCACCACCATCTCGTTTTCCAGTGGAACGCCGGGCGGCATGTTTGCCCCTACCCTCTTTATCGGGGCAATGTTGGGCGCTTCGATTGGAACCTTCGAGAAGGTCTTCTTCCCCAGCTTGTCTATATCGGTGGGTTCCTATGCGCTGGCGGGCATGGGGGTCCTTTTCGCGGCGTTTTTGCGCGTCCCCCTGACCTCGGTATTCATGGTTCTTGAAGTCAGCGGCAACTATTCCATTGTGCTTCCGGTCATTCTGGCCAACACCATTGCCTACCTGGTTTCCCGCAGTCTACAGCCCTACGCGATCTTCGAGACCTTCACTCACCAGGATGGACTCGACCTGCCCTCCATGGAGGAGCAGCGTGAAGAAAGCGTTTTGCATCTCGAGGACGCTTTGCGCCCCGTGACCTGCCCGGTGTTCGCTGGGACCGCCACGCTGGCGGAAGTGTCAGCCGCACTGGATCGCAGCGACGCGGCTGCATTGCTGGTCAAACTTTGGGATGGGTCCTGGTCTTCCTTGACCCGCGGCGAGTACACATCGCTGGCGGCAACACAAACCCCGGATACGCTTCTGGAGCGCACGCTCAAACCCGATCGCACCCCGCAACTGTTCCCCGACATGCCGCTGGACAGCGCCATCCCTTACCTGGCACGTTGGCCGATTCTGCCCATTCAAAACCGGGCCAGCAAAGGTACCCTCGAAGGCGTGGTGTCGCTCGAAGATGTGCTCGGCCGTTATCAGCAGCGATAGGAGCGGGCCCCGACCAAGCGGGCCTCTCCGGCACCACCCGGCGGCCGCCATCGCCCTCCTGACGCCTCTGGTGTTCGCCGTTCACGGCTTTCACCCACTGGCTGATGACGGAGCAGTATACGTAACCGGCATCAAGAAACTGGCCAACCCCGGCCTCTACCAAACCGACGCGGTTTTCGCGCTATCGCCTACGCATCTCTCGATCTTCGCCCACCTGCTTGCCGCAGCGCTTGGCCCTGGACTCCTCGCTCTGCCGGCCCTGCTCCTGGTCTGCCACCTGGCCTCGATCTTTCTGTTTCTTCTCGGCTGCCGGCGAGTCGCGGAACGAATTTTTCCTGACGAGCGCTCCCGTTGGGGAGCAGTATTCCTCGCGGCCTGCTGCTTTACCTTGCCGGTCGCAGGCACCTCGCTCTGCATCATGGATCCGTACGTCACGGCGCGCTCCTTTTCTACCCCGCTCAGCTTGTTTGCCGTGGCTGCGGTGCTCGATGAGCAATGGATCCAGTGCGCCCTATGGCTCGGCTTAGCTGCCCTTCTGCATCCGCTCATGGCCATTTATGCCGCCATCGCCATGGTCACCGTCGCGGTTGCCAAATACGGCAGGTGGCGATTCGTGATGGTTCTCTATTGCCTGTGCTGGACCCTGTGCGCCGTCATTTTCCTGCTCTCGCATCCCGTGCGGCACCCCTCTGCTTACGAACTCGCGGCCCTGAGCCGCTCTTATTTTTTTCTTTCCAGTTGGCGTTGGTACGAGTATCCGGGTCTGCTGATCCCGCTGCTCCTGCTTGGCATCGCCGGTGACCGCAGCCACACGCCCGCGGGCAGATTGGCAATCGCCGCTTTCACTCTGGGCGCGGGCGCGCTGATCATCTCGGTCTGCTTTGTCCATCGCAGCGGAAGCCTCTGGTTGGCTCGACTGCAGGTACTGCGCGCCTTCCAATTCGTTTACATCGCCGGGGTGCTGCTTTGCGGGGGCTGGTTGGGATCGCCGGCGCAGCGCTGGTTGGGATCGATGGCGCAGCGGCGCCGGCGGACCATCGGAACCATCGCCGCGCTCTATCTCTCCATTGCCTTGGCCCTGTTTGCCGGCCAACGGCTCACCTACCCAGCCTCCAACCATGTGGAGTGGCCCTATCGGACGCCGCACAATCCATGGCAGCAGGCGTTCCTGTGGATTCGCGTTCATACCCCCAACGATGCCCTCTTTGCGCTGGATAACGACTACATCGAAAGCCCTGGCGAGGATGCCCAGGGTTTTCGCGCAACGGCGGAGAGAAGCACCGTCGCCGACTACTTCAAAGACGGCGGCATAGCCGCCAACTTTCGCCAGGCAGCACTCCCCTGGGTGCAGGGGTCACAAGCCACCTTCCAACTCAACGGCGCGACGGATGCGGAGCGTCTCGATCGCCTTCGCCCCCTCGGTGTCACCTGGATCGTGCTGTCTGCCCAGGCAAGCACGGCACTGTCTTGTCCGTTCTCCAACGCGGCGGCGCGTGTTTGCCGTCTTCGAGCAGTTTCGGAATGACTGTGGCCTGATAAAGATCGCGAGGTGTGGTTTTCCTTGAGAGAAAACCACGTAAAGGCCAGTGGCTTCGGTCTTACACCAATTCCGAAACTGCTTAGCCCCTAGCTTTGCTTCGCGGCACAGCGCAAAATAGAAGAGGTTGGGAGCAAGAACGCCCATGTTGACGCTGTATCAGAGACTGATTTTCGGGTATGTGCTACTTCTCTCTCTCCTGCTTGCCGTCGGCCTGCATGGTACCGTCTCGTTGCACCAGGCCGCCGCACTGGATCATGAGCAGGTAGGCTCCCCGGCGGCGCACGCACGCGCGGCATTGGCCCGGCGGGCCACCACCCTCACCACGATCTGCACGTTGAGCGGTGTCCTGATCGCCGGCGGCTTTCTGTTCTCCATCATTCAGCCGATCCGCCGCACCGCGGCCGCCGCTCGACGTATCGGGCAGGGTGACTTGCAACAACGAATGGAGTGGCGCACGAAGGATGACCTGGGCACGATTGCCACCGAGCTCAATCGAATGGCAGTGCGGCTGCGCGACCTACGCGACACCGACTATGGCCGCAAGCAGATGGACCAACAGCTTTCTGATGCGGTGGTGCAATCGATCTTCGAGCCGGTGATCGTGACCGACGCAAAAGGGCAGGTGCTGAAGCTTAACCAGGCTGCCAGCGAAGTGCTGGGCGACGCCGCGGCAGATCGCATGGCCCTGACCAACACCCCGGGCGGAGAAAGGGTGCTGCGCGCGGTGCGCGAAGCGGTCTCCATGCGCCAGTCCGTCGCCAGCGAGGACGAAGCCGCCATGCTACCCATGAAGCTCGGTCAAGGAGGGCGCAGCTATCGTCTGCGCACCACGCCCATGCGCGATCTGGAGGGCAAGCTGCTGGGGGCTGTGAGCGTACTCGAAGACATTACCGAGATGCAGGACATCGATCGCTTCAAGACTCGCTTTCTCAGCGTCGCGTCGAGGAAACTGCGCCAGCCTCTGGAGCAGTTGCGATTGAGCCTTTACACGCTCACCTCAGGCTTTGCCGGCGAACTGCGGCCGTTACAGGCAGACGTGATTCACGGAGCGGAGGAGGAAGCGGAGCGTCTCAACAACCTCATGTCCGATCTGATCGAGGTTTCTGAAATCGATACCGGCCGGCGCGAGATCCGCATGGACCGGTTCCGCCCGATTGACATTCTGCGCGATGCCGGCTCCCGGGCACGCGACGAGGTCCGGGCGAAAAACATCGATGTGCAGATACAGGCCTTCGCCGATCTTGCCTACGTGAACGGGGACCGCCGGGCCCTGCGCAGCATCATGGATAACCTGATGAGCAATGCGGTGCGCTATACGCCTGAGAATGGCACGATTTTGCTGCAGGCGAAGGAGCAGAAGGACAACGTGCAGTTTTTTGTGCGCGACTCCGGCCGGGGCATTGAGGCAGAACGGCTGCCGAACATCTTCGGCCGCTTCAACGCGGCCCATGACCAAGGCACCGGGCTGGGGCTCGCCCTGGTGCGCCGGTTGATCGAACTGCTCGGCGGCCAGGTTTCCGTGGAGAGCCGGCTGGGCCATGGAGCCACCTTCAGCTTTACTCTGCCCGTCGCCACCACCGTAGCCACCCGGCATCCCATCGAGGTCGGTTGAGCTTGCTCTGCTCAAGGACGCCTTCCTTTTCCCAGGAGATATGACAGACTTCACGATCGACATCACCCACGCTACGCCTGAGGTGGCCAAGCTACGCGTCTACATCGGCGCCGCACCCGGCGTGGGCAAGACCTACCAGATGCTGGAAGATGCTCACCTGATGAAAAAGCAGGGTATCGACGTGGTCATCGGTCTAATTGAGTCTCACGGCCGGAAGGATACCGAAGACCAGGTAAAGGATCTGGAGACCATTCCCCGGCGCGCCATACCTTATCGCTCCGTGGTTCTGGAAGAAATGGATCTGGATGCCATTCTTGCCCGGCGCCCGCACACCTGCCTGGTGGACGAACTGGCGCACACCAACGTGCCGGGATCGAGAAACCGCAAGCGCTACGAGGATGTGCTGGAACTGCTGGATGCCGGCATCAATGTGATGACCGCGGTCAACGTGCAGCATGTTGAGACCCTGAACGACTCCGTTTCCCGCTCCGCCGATGTACAAATCCGCGAAACGATCCCGGATAGTTTCCTGAAACGCGCGGATGAAGTAGTGAACGTAGACGTCACCGTCGAGGAACTGCGTTCACGGCTCAAGCAGGGCAAAATCTATGCCGCGGAAAAGATCGAGCAGTCCCTCGCTAACTTCTTCCGCAAAGGCAATCTAAGCATGTTGCGCGAACTGGCGCTTCGCACCACGGCCGAAGAGGTCGGCTCCCGCGCCGCAGAGTATCGCCGAAGTCAGGGCCTGGAACAGGCCCCCATGCCGGAGAAAGTGATGGTGTGCCTTTCGCCGCGCCCGGGAGCCGAAAGACTTTTGCGCGTGGGGGCACGCATCGCCGGTCGGCTGGCGACCAATTGGTACGCGGTGCGAGTCGAATCGCCCGATGAAGACGCGCGCCATGGCGATGCGGAGGAGTATCAGCGGATGGAAGAATACCAGCGCCTCGCCCGCGACCTGGGCGCCCAGGTCGTGGTGTTGAAAGATAAGAATGTGGCGGACGCGTTGATCGAGTTTGCGCAACAGGAAGGCATCTCCCACGTGGTCTTCGGCCAATCGGTTCGTTCGCGGCTCGATATTTTGCTACGCGGTTCGGTGATCAATCGTTTTCTCGCTGAAATTCGCGATGTGACGGTGCAAGTGGTCCCCATCAGCAAGGCCAAGCGCTAACCCGCATGGATCGGTTGGCGGCAAGCCGATTCATGGGCGCCCAGCACATTCTGGAGCGTTGTGGCGGTAAAGGGGGTTGCGAGGATACGCAACCGCCAGTTGATGAAGCAAATCACACCCCTGCGCGTTGTTCTTATCGCGTAGCGCCGCTACAGCCAGCAATAACTTGGCAAAGGGCTTTAGCAGATCGCCGTGAGCGGCAGTTTGCTCGAGCTCGCGAATGCCCTGCTCTTTGTCCGGCCTGACCCCGCCTAAGCGAAGCATCCACCGCACCGGCGCCGGCTTGATGCCGGTAAGGTAGTTCTCGACGCCAACCGCGAGATGAGCATCGTAGGCATCCGGCTTTTCCTGCAGTAACCGTTGCGCAAGCACGCGCCCTTGTTTTAGGTAGCTCAAGGCGGCCAGGTCCTTCTTATCGATCAAAGAGGCATAGTCGCATCGCAAACCCATGGCCAGAACTTTGGCAAACAAAGCGTTGCTGTCATTGGCATTCAGAGTAAGCATCGCGTCGGCAAGCTGGTCACCGTGATCCACTGCAGCGTAGAACTGCTGGCGCACTTTTGGATCTGGATCAAGCTTGCTGCGCGCATCGAAGGTCTCGTCGTTGGTAAAGAGCTGGCTTTCGAGCACGTCGAGCCGTGCGAATTCCCCGAATAGATAGCCGGCCGCCTGCGACACCGGGCCCATGGGATCTTCGGGATGAAGCTGCTGCCAGGTGGAAAACTCCTGGTGGGCCTTTTGAAAATCCAGGTTGTACATGCTCTGGAAGCCCTGCTCGATCTCCGCCGGTGCGAAGGCGTCCGCTGAGCAGGGGGCCCACAGAGCCAAGGCGAGCAACACCGCTAGACCCAATTGCCGCGTGTGCCGCCCCGTGTGCCGCCCCTGAGTTGATCGATGGCAGCCAGATTTACCGCGAGTTGCCTTCATCAAGTTCCATGCTACGCTGCGCGGCGAAGATACGAGCCCCGGCGTGGATAAGCGCTCAGCGCTCGCTCCACCGGACTCCACCGTCACTGACCGCGGCGGGGGCGGCGAAGCTGCGCAGCCAGGTGGCTAAACTGCGATAGTCTTCCGCAGCCACAGCCCCAGGGGCGTAGTCGATCACAGTCATCCCTTCGGCCAGCGCCTCACTCACCGCTGCGTTGCGATGTAGGACGAAGGGTAACAGGCGATCCCCCAGCCGCTGTTCCAGCGTCTGCCGTACGGCCAGATGCAGCGCCGAGGAGGCGTCGAACTGGTTCAGCAGATAGAAAGCTTTCCGGCCGTCGAGCAAGCTTTCCAGCGATCCGAGGCTGGCTATCGAATGCATATCAGGAAGAATCGGCGCCAGGACAGCCGGCCCGAGCACCAGTAGACGGCTTGCGACCTCCCAGTTGGCCGTGGCCACGTCTACCAGGATGCGGCTTACGCCACGCCCGGCACGCACCAATTTGTGGATCAGCGGATCATGCTCGTTGTCATCCGCCAAAAAATGCCCTGCCTGAAGGTTAAGCAGACGCACCGGCACATCGCGTTCGGCTCGCAAAACAGGCAAACACGGCGGAGAAAACGTGCGCACGACCCCGGGCGTGGCCGCGCCGCCGGTCGGGCGGGATCCGAAATAAAGCGGTAGCAGGCCGCCGTCGGCCGTATCTGCCAGCAGCACCTGCTCTCCGAAGGCCGAGAGCGCACGCCCGAGGTTGGCTACCAGGCAGGTCTTCCCCACCCCGCCGGCGAGCGAGTACACGGCAACTATGGGTGGCCGCCGTTCGAAGCTTATCGGGGACGCGGCCGGGGGCGCGGCCACTCTTTCCGGCTCAAAAACGGAGTGTAGGGCATACCAGCGTGCAGGCGCCTGGCCTCTGGTTTGAGGTTGGGGCTCTCGTTGCGGGCCAGCTGAAAGCGGGAAGCCGGAAGACCGGCTATTGGTAATTTCGTGTATTTCGCGGGCTTCCGCTTGCGCCACCGGTTCGGGCAACCCCTTGGCTGGATCAGGAGCCGGATCAGGAGCCAGATCTGGAGCTGGATCATTGACTGGATTAGGGGCGAGGATTGGTCCGCCGCGTTGTGGCTCGAACGCGGGGGACTGGGTTTGCGGAGATTGGAACGAAGCGGCGTGACCCGGTTCCACGAAGGAACGCACCGGCGCAGGCGCCTCGACTCCGGCGCGTTCTGCGTGTTCTCGTGCGATCCGCTGGCGAAACTGGCCCTGCACTTCTTTGCGCGATGCAGAAAAATCCCAATACCTGGTGCCCTGCAGATGGGCCTGGGAATATAGGGTCGAGATGTCCTCTGACAAGGCTCCCGGATCTGGTTCAGGCAGTTCTTCGTTCATCCCGTTCCTCACTTCTGGCAGGCGGCCCGCGATTCCGCGGTCTGCGTAAGGGCATTTTCGCAATGGGTGTAGACCGAAGCCGCGAAGAATTACATGGTTTTCTCTCAAAGAAAACCACACCTCGCTGCTCTTACCAGACCAAAGTGATTGCGAAAATGCTTTAGGGGCCCAAGCACTACTACAGCCACTCCAGCGAATAAGAAAATGCCCGGGAAAGATTTTCCGGCAGGCCTGACAGCCTTAGTGGGCTTGGGGGGATTCGACAGGCCCGTACTGCTGTCTTTCGACTTGTCCCCGGGGAAGCTTTAATCCTCTCACATAGCCGGACACCCGGCACGTGCCGGCACGGTGCTGGAGTCGCCCATCCCCGCCCAGCCGCCACTGCCCATTGTGGTACTTTGGAAACTAGGTAGAAATGAGCTCGTAGCTCAGTCGGTAGAGCAACGCACTTTTAATGCGTGGGTCGTGGGTTCGATTCCCACCGAGCTCACCACGTTTCGGAGCTACCCAGCAACAGCCGATCAGGAATAGCCAATCAGGAGCAGCCCTTCAGCGCATCCCTGATTGCCAGGTCGGCGGCTCCTTTCCGGTACCAAATCATGCCTCCCAAGGTGTCAGCCACATCGCCCCTCAGCTCGTTGCAGGTCACTCCGCTGCAGGACCGGTGTACAGCCGCCTGGCATCACGAAGTCCCCGCCGTGAGCCCTTCGTTGACGGGCTTCGAGCGCACTGTGGCCGAACAGCACCTGGCCAATTTCGAATTGTGGCACGCCGAAGATATGGCCCGTACTCCCGAGGCGAGCGACCAGGATCTGGCCCGCATCAAGCACTTCATCGATCGCGCCAACCAGCGTCGTAACGACCTCACCGAGCAGTGCGACGTGTTTCTGCTGAACCTTCTCAGTCAGCAAAACCTGCCCGCCTCGGACGCCGAATTGCATTCCGAATCTCCCGGCCTGATCCTGGACCGGCTATCGATCTTGTCGCTCAAGCTCTTTCATACCCGCGAAGAGATCGACCGGCCGCAGGCGCCGCCGGGCCATCGCGAACGCAATTTGCAGCGCCTCGAGATACTGGTCGAGCAGCGGGACGATTTGGCGGCCTGCCTCGAAAGCCTGTGGCAGCAGGTTCTGGACCGGCAGAAGCGGTTTAAGCTCTACCGCCAACTGAAGATGTATAACGATCCATCGCTTAATCCGGCAGTCTACGCGGCGCACACCCGGTCTTTGCCCTAACGCGATTTCCAATAACGCCCGTGCTACAGTCTTGCCAAGGCAGCTGATCCACCGGCCGGGTTGCCAGCCGGGTTGACGGACGCCCTTTCGATGCGTATAAAAACGAATCGGATAGACGGTCGCGGCTCAGTCTCCATGTTCCGATTTATGTCGACTCCTGTTGCCTAACACGAGAAGGAAGAGTGGGTTATGCAAAACACAGGTCAGGGTATCCCCGCTCGGCGCAACCCTCGCACCATTGAGGGTAAGGCGCGCCCCATGCCGAATGCTTCGCACCAGAAGTCGCTCAACGAGTACCAGAACGCGCTGTCGTGGATGCATGAAGGTAAGTATGAGAAAGCCCGGCTGGTCTTTGAGAAGCTCAGCCAGGACGGTCCGGTAGAGATTCTGGAGCGGGTGCGCGTCTATCTCGTTGCCTGCCATAGGCACGCGCAACAGACCGGTCTCTCCTTCAACAACACGGAAGAGCAGTACGACTATGCCATCTCCCTGTTGAATACGGGATTTTACGAAGAGGCTCGTGACCAGTTCCAGGGAATCCTCCAGGCCAACCCCGCTGCCGACTATGCGTTCTACGGTCTGGCCATCCTCGAAAGCATGACCGGGCTCACTGAGCCATGCCTCGAGCACCTGGGCAAGGCGATTGAGCTGAACCCGCGTAACCGCATCCAGGCGCGCAGCGATTCCGACTTTCAGGACATGGCCGATGATCCTCGTTTTACCGAATTGCTCTACCCCGAAGTTCCATAACCCCCAGAGTCGGGAGCTTTTACTCTTTCCTCTCACGCTCTTAAAGCAGTTTCGCAATTACTATGGTCCAATGAAGACCGCGAGGTGTGGTTTTCTTTGAGAGAAAACCACGAAAATGCCTACTCCTTCGGTCTACAACCATTGCGAAACTGCTATAGGGAATCGCCGTTGTTGTTTGACTGGCGTAGCGTTGTGATGGCTCCCCGGTGATCGCTTTATGGTGAAATCCCTTTCCTCCGTCGTGGCGAAACCAGGGTCTACGAAACTCCCCATCATCGCCGCTCGGCGGAGCACCGATCGAGCCAGCGTGCGCACGGTGGCCATCGGCGGAGGCACCGGCCTCTCCACGCTGCTGCGTGGGCTGCGGCGCTATGTTGCCTCGCCTCACCTGTCTTCGACCGAATGCGAGGCGGCGCCCTGCCTCATCTCCGACTTGGCCGCCGTGGTCACCGTGACCGATGACGGGGGCTCCAGCGGACGCCTGCGCCGTGGCTTCAACATGCTTCCGCCCGGCGATCTGCGCAATTGCATGGTGGCGCTTTCTGAAGACGAGCATCTGATCTCGAGACTCTTCCGCCATCGCTTCACCGCCGGTGAGGGTCTCGAAGGCCACAGCTTCGGTAACCTGTTCGTCGCCGCGCTCATGGAAATTACCGGGGACTTCGCGCAGGCGATCAAACTCTCCTCCCAGGTGCTCGCTACCCGCGGTCACATCTACCCGGTGACCGCCGCCAACGTGTCCCTGGCCGCGCGCATGGACGACGGTTCGCTGGTAAGCGGGGAAACCAACATCACGGCCAGCCGGCAACGCATCGTGGAACTCATGCTCGAACCGGCGGACGCGGAACCACTGCCGGAGACGCTGGAAGCCATCGAGCGCGCCGACCTCATCACGATTGGCCCGGGCTCGCTGTATACCAGTCTCATTACCAATCTTCTGGTCAAAGGCGTTTCCGACGCCTTGGCTTCTTCCAAAGCGATGCGGGTGTACATCTGCAATTTGATGACCCAGTCCAATGAGAGCCTGAACCTTACGGCCTCACAGCATATCGAGCGCATCTATGAACACACCCACCAGCCCATCTTCGACTGTGCCCTGGTAAATACAGCGCCGGTCTCGCGGGCAGTGCTCGATCGCTATGCGGGAGAGGGCGCTTCGCCGATTACAGCGGACATCAAGGCCATTGAAGCTCTCGGCGTTCGCTGTATTACAGGCGACTTTACGGCCGAAGGGGATGTTGTTCGGCACGCGGCGGATCGGGTCGCCGACGCCGTCATGCGATTGGGCCTCTCCAGCCGCGAACGCGGCTAGAGCATTTTCGCAATGGGTGTAGACCGAAGGAGTAGGCATTTTCGTGGTTTTCTCTCAAAGAAAACCACACCTCGCGGTCCTTATTGGACCAGAGTAGTTGCGAAAATGCCTTAAACCGCAGATGGCTGAATTTCGGTGACCGTTCGCTTCAATTGGCCGCAGGCAGCGTAGATGTCTCTTCCGCGTGGACGGCGCAAGAAGGCGGGCACACCGCGGGCGATGAGTCTTTGCTGAAACGCTGCCACCTGCTCCGGCGCCGGCATCCGATAGCTGATTCCGGGCCCTGGATTCCAGGCGATCAGATTGACCTTCACCGGCATGGGCGCACTGCGCGCCAGCGCAACCAGCTCGTCGGCATGGTGCAACCCGTCGTTCACACCGCCCAACAACACGTACTCAAAGGTGACGCGTTCTCTCGATCGCAGGGGCAACTGACCGGCGGCGAGAATCACATCTGCGATCTTCCATTTGCGGGTGATGGGCATAATCGCTTCGCGGATAGAGTCATTGGGCGCATTCAGGCTGATCGCCAGCCTCGGCCGCACGGTCTCCGCGGCCAGACGAAGAATGCCGGGAACGATGCCGGAAGTAGAAACCGTCATTCTGGATTCAGCCAGCGAAGCCTCGTTGACCAACAACCGCACCGCCGCCATGAACTCGTCATAATTCAGAAAGGGCTCGCCCATGCCCATGAAGACGAGGTTGATCCGGTCTCGTCCGACGACTACCGCCTGCCGTTCCATCACCGCGATGACCTGGCCGGCGATCTCGCCGGCTGACAAATTCCGCTGCAAGCCAAGCTTCGCCGTGAGGCAGAACTGGCAATTGACCGCACAGCCCACCTGGCTGGAGACACAGATGGTGGCTCGCCGGGACGGCCCGGCGGCCTCGAACTCGTCCATCGGCCCTGATCCTGATCCCGATCCTGATCCGCCGCCTTCCTCGGCCCCGTCTCCGCCGGGCATCCAGACGGTTTCCACGGTTTGCCCGTCCCGGCCGGCAACCAGGTACCGTTCCGTACCGTCCACGGATCGGAAGGTCTCCAGAATCTTGGGTTTATCGATGGTCCAGTTCGCATCGGCCATCTGCCGGCGCAGGCCTCGGGGCAGCGTGCTGACTTCCTCGAGCGACGAAACCCGATGCTGAAACATGGCCTCGAGCAACTGGCCGGCCCGGTATGCAGGCTGTTTAAACTGCACCATCAGCTCGTTAAGTTGTTGACGAGAAAGGCCGAATAGGTTCCGGTCCCCAGGATTTCCTGTCTTCGCCGGTAAAGAGACGAGATTTTCGCTATCCAGCATCGAGAGGCGGCTCTTTTCGCAGAATAGCACCCGGTTTTCGGCCCGATGGACTGCCCAAACTTTTGTGCATTCTGGTAATCAACCAGAGGAAATCCGCTTTGTCCCCGGGAAAGCCGATACACTGAACGGGTGACAGAACGCAGCATTCGCCGTACCGTCCTACCTTCCGGCTTGATTATCCTGACCGAACGCATGGAGCACATCCGGTCTGTCGCCATGGGTGTGTGGATCAGGGCTGGCTCGCGGCATGAGTTGCCGGAAGTGAATGGCATCTCGCATTTCGTTGAACACATGGTGTTCAAGGGCACGCAATCGCGCTCGGCGAAAAATATTGCGCGCGAGGTCGACGCGATTGGCGGAAACCTGGACGCATTCACCGGCAAAGAGACCATCTGCTTCAACCTCAAGGTTCTCGATCAGCATGTTTCCACTGCGCTCGATGTTCTCTCCGACCTGGTGTTGAACCCGGTGTTCAACAGTGACGACATCATGCGCGAGCAGGGCGTCATTCTCGAAGAGATCAAGATGGACGAAGACAATCCCGACTATCTGGTCCACGAGATTTTTACCCAGAGCTTCTGGAAAGATCACCCGCTGGGGAAACCGATTCTGGGAACGAAGGAGACCGTGCGCCGATTCGAGCAGAACACTCTGTTCGACTACTACGGCAAGCGCTTCTCGGGCAAGAATATGGTGTTCTCCGCCGCCGGCAACCTGGAGCACGATGACTTTGTGGACCTGGTCGCCCGCCGCTTCGACCATATGGCGCCCAATACGGATGACCTGGCAGAGACCGTCCCGCGAACCGTTTCGAAGATCGTGCTGCGCAACAAGAAAGCCCTGGAACAAGTCCAGCTTTGCCTGGGAGTGCCTTCTCCGCCAATTGCCCACGATCTGCGTTACGTGACGCTGCTGCTGAATACGGTTCTGGGCGGCGGCATGAGTTCGCGGCTCTTCCAGACAGTGCGTGAAGAGCATGGGCTCGCCTACTCCATCTTCAGCGACCTGAACCCTTATCGGGATACCGGTTCTCTGTGCGTGTACGCAGGTACTTCCTCGGCCCACTGCATGGAGGTGATCGAGTTGATCATGTGCGAATTTCGACGCCTGAAATGCGAAGCGCTGCCGGAAGAAGAGCTTCGCCGCGCCAAGGATCAACTGAAGGGCAATATCATTCTCGGCCTCGAGAGTTCCATGTCGCGTATGTCAAACCTGGCTCGCCAGGAGATGTACTTCGAACATTTCTTCGGCGTGGACGAAATCATGGACAAGGTGGAGAGCGTCGACAGTGAGCAGGTTATGGCGATGGCGAACTCCCTGTTCGACCCCGACAAGGTCGCGGTCACGCTGCTGGGCCGGCTGGATGGACTCAAAGTGTCCCGGGGCCAACTGGCCTGCTGAGCGCCACTCGTTTCTGAGCGAGCGTTTCCTCAGAAAATTACGTCTAATATCAGACGGCATTCCGTAACGTCGCGGGCACTCCACTGCGGCAGCCAGACCTTGATAGACTGTAGTGCAAGACCGGGGCTTCGAGGCCCCACCGAGAAGGCCCCATGACTTATCCCGGCAGTATCCGCTCCATTCGCAAACATCAGCGCGGCTTCACCCTGATGGAACTGCTCATCGTCATGTCCATCATGATCATTCTCATGTTGATCGCCATCCCGAACTTCATCAGCATGAAGGCCCAGGCGGATGAAACCTCGGCCATCCAGTCGCTGCGGGCGATTTACCAGGCGCAGATTCAATACGAGACAAACTTTCCCGCCAACGGCTTCTCCTGTTCGCTGCCCGCACTGGGGGGCAACGCGAGTTCGGGTCCGCCTAGTCCAACGGGAGCGCAGGTTCTCCAGGGTGACTTAGCGACCGGTCAGAAATCCGGGTACACCTTCGCGATCGTCAACTGCACCAAGGTCACGGTCAATAATCAAGACCAGTACACCTCGTATGAGGCGACCGCGGTTCCTCAATCCGTAGGAAAGTCGGGTCATCGTGGCTTCTGCATCGATCAGGCAGGGGAAATCAAGGCCGATATGGCGGGGGGCACCAATTGCTCCCAGCCCATTCAATAGGCGCCCCATCGGGCCTCTAGGAAGCTTCAAAGCATTTTCGCAATTACTGTGGTCTGGTAAGAGCAGCGAGGTGTGGTTTTCTTTGAGAGAAAACCACGTAAAGGTTGGCGGCTTGCCGTATTCCCTGCCACGCAGCACTGGCCAGGAACACTTATGTGCGACTTTCCTCGAAGAAAGTCGCATGCAGATCGGTGGCCCCACCAACATCCACAGGAAATACGGGTTCGGCTTAAACCAATTGCGAAAATGCTGTAGCCTGTTTGTTTTGTTGGGGCTTTCGCAGTCGCCGTTGTGTGCCCAGACCGCTACCCGGCCGGAACTCACGGCGCCGGAGATGGCCCAGCGTGTGGACAAGTACTACAACGATCTCCATTCGCTGCGAACCGGCTTCACTGAGACCTTCCGCGGAATGGGCATCGAGCGCCAAGAGAGCGGCACGTTGCTGCTCCGTAAGCCAGGCAAGATGCACTGGAGCTACAGCAACCCCGCGGGTAAGGTGTTTGTCCTCGACAGCAAATATGCGTGGTTCTACTCCCCCGGAGATCCGCAGGTGCAGCGGGTCTCTGCCGCGCAATTGGACGACCTGCGTTCCCCGCTCCGGTTTCTTCTCGGCCACACGCAGCTGCAAAAAGAACTCGAGGGTTTAACTCTCACCACATCCCCCGCCGGGCTGGAACTCTCCGGAGTCCCTAAAGGGATGCAAAACCGGGTGGCGAAGATCGTACTGGGCATCAGCGCCGACGGCGTCATCCACTCGATGAAGATCCTCGAAATCGATGGGGCTGAAACCGCATTTACCTTCACGGACACTCAGGCAAACGCACCCGCCCCGGATACAGATTTCATTTTCCATCCGCCGGCGGGCATCCCTGTCGTTGACGGCTTGCCTCCGGTGTAACCGGTAATGAAGAAAGCCGCAGGGGCTGAACAGGCTACGGAAAAAGTCGACGAAATGAGAAGTTCGGAGCACGATGGAGGAGCAAATTTCTCAGGCAGGGCACGGCTGCCTGAAAAATTTGTCTTTCCATCGGAACAGTCGATTTCGTGAGTTTTTCCGCTGTCCGTAAAGCCTTGGCCTTGCTTCGAGATTTGTCTTGCAACCGATCTTCATGAGAACGACGATGCAAATCGCAACCGTCCTGACCTGCATGTGGGTAATGACAGCGTTCGTCTCCGGTGCGCAAACTACGGGCCGCGTCAGCGGCCCGTGGGAGATCGAAGTGAGCGAGACCACCGCCGGACTGCGGGGCGTGGACGCTGCGGGCGGTGGCGTCGTGTGGGCGAGCGGCGCCGGCGGAACCGTCGTGCGCAGCGAAGATAGCGGCTATGAATGGCAGCAGTGCAGCGTACCACCCGAGGCCGGCAAGCTCGACTTCCGCGGCGTCTGGGCTTGGGATGCGCAGACTGCCCTGGTGCTGTCGAGTGGACCGGGCGGCCAATCGCGGCTCTACCGGACCACGGACGGCTGTAGCACTTGGAAACTGGTCCTGGCTAACCCCGATGCAGCCGGCGCAAAATATCCCGGCTTCTGGGATGGCATTCTCTTCCTGGATAAGCAGCACGGACTGATCTATGGTGATCCGGTAGCCGCGCGTACTCATTCTGTAGGGGAGGCCTCGCTCGTCCTTCCCATACAGCAGACCCACGACGGAGGACAAACCTGGGCTGACGCCAAACCCCTGAAAGCATTACCCGGCGAGTCTTGTTTTGCGGCCAGCAATAGCGCAATGACTGCCGCCGGGGGATGGATCTGGTTGGGAACAAGCAAGGCGCGGGTGTTGCGGAGCAGAGATAGCATGGCTTGGCAGAGCAGCCAAACGCCGCTGGCAAGCGGAAACGACTCCTCAGGCGTCTTTTCCTTAGCGTTTCGCGACCAAAGGCATGGAATCGCCGTGGGTGGAGACTACCGCCAGCCGCAGAACGCAAGCGGTACGGCGGTCTATACCTCCGATGGAGGAGAACACTGGAGGGCCGCAGGCAAACCGCCCCATGGATTTCGTTCGGCTGTGGCCTGGGACGCGAAAAGCCATGCCTGGATAACGGTGGGGACCAACGGCTCCGATATCTCCTATGACGATGGCGAAACCTGGCAATGGCTCGATAGTGGTAATTGGAATGCGCTCAGCCTGCCCTGGGCCGTTGGTCCCAATGGTCAAATTGGTAAGCTGGGAACGCTCCCGGCTAACCCAGACGCAGCTGCAAGCGTATCCCGGTAAACTGGTAAGGGGCCCATGGCAGAGTTTGTAGTCAAGCTGGCGGATGAACGCGGACGCATTCAGGAGCAAGTGCAGATTGCCGGCACTGCGGAAGAGTTGCGCAGCCGTTTTTCCCAGGCCGGCTACTATGTTTATTCTGTGCGGCCGCGCGGCATGCGCGGTGTGGGCGGCAGCCGCAAGCGCGCCAACCTCGAAGCCTTCATTATCTTCAATCAGCAATTCCTGACGCTGGTTCGGGCCGGCCTGCCCATTCTCGGCTCGCTCGATATGCTGGTCAAAGGACAGAAGAATCCGACGTTTCGCGCCCAACTGGAAAACGTAGCCGCGCGGGTACGCACCGGGGAGTCGCTCTCCGCAGCCTTTGAGGCGCAGGGTGGATTTCCATTGATCTACACCACGACCCTGCTGGCCGGAGAGCGAAGCGGTCAACTGGAAGACGTGTTGTCACGCTATCTCGCCTTTCAGCGTATTTCCCTCACCTTCCGCAAAAAGCTGGTCGCTTCCCTTATCTACCCTTGCATGCTGATCGTGATGGTCCTGGCGCTGTTTATTTTTCTTATCAGCTTTGTGGTGCCGCGGTTTGCCCTGCTCTACGACCAGCTGGGCACCAACCTACCCGCCATCACGCAGCTGTTGCTGACCGTGGGTAACAATTTTCAGCACTACATTCTGTATCTGCTGGGCGCCATCGCGTTGATTATTTATGGGCTCTACCGCTACAGCCAGAGCACGGCGGGGGCGGCGCGCATCGATCGCTTCCGCATCAATATGCCGGTGTTCGGCAATATCTGGCGCAAGTACCAGGTAGCGCTCTTCGTACGCACCCTCTCCAGCCTGCTGACCGGCGGACTGCCTCCCGTACCTTCGCTCGAGACCGCCGCGCGCTCTATCTCGAGCAACACCATCGCCCAGGCAGTGATGGCGTCGGTGGGCAGCGTGCGCGAAGGAAAGAGCCTGGCCCAAAGCCTGGAGATGACTGCCGTGTTTCCTGACCTCGCGGTGGAAATGATCGACGTCGGCGAATCGACCGGGGCCTTGCCGCAGATGCTCAATTCGGTCGCTGAATTTTTTGAAGAAGACGTCCAGACGGCGTTGACCGCCTCGCTGGCACTGATCGAGCCAGCTATCCTGATTGTGATGGGCTCGGTCGTCGTGGTTATTCTGATTGCACTGTATCTGCCCATTTTCTCCCTGGGCCAAGCAAGCACTCTGGGAGGTCATTGAGAAGGTGTCGTTTTTAACCTTCGCTTTGCCCATTTTGCCGTAAGGAGTTTCCATGGCCGACAGCACCGCACTTCTCACTCCGATGGTCCCCGAGTTCGACGAGAGCACGCGCGCCCAGATGCTGGCCCATCGCTATCGCTGTGAGTTTGTCGATCTCAAAAACTTCCGCATCCAGCACGAACTCTTCCGCAGCGTGCCGGTCGACATGATGTTCCGCTATAACTTCGTGCCTTTGGAGCAGCTCGAAGACCGGCTGGTGATCGCGGTCAGCGATCCCAGCCGGCTCATGGTGCTCGATGAGATCAGCGGCCTGCTGGGGCAACGGATCATTACCCGGGTCGCAACCCTCTCGCAGATCACCGACCTGCTCAAAAAGACGGAGCAGTCGCAACGCGTGCTCGACGAGGCTACGGAGGGATTGACCTTCGACGTCATCTCGGCGGATGACAATTCCGACGAAAACATCTCGATCGAGAAACTGACGTCGGAAGAGGACATCAGCCCCATCATCCGGCTGGTAGATACCACCATCTTCACCGCGCTCGAGCGCCGCGCCTCCGACATTCACCTGGAAACCTACGACGACTCGCTGGTAGTGAAGTACCGCATCGACGGTGTGCTGCAGGCGGCCATGGCGCCCATCGCGCGCGAGCATCACTCCACCATCCTTTCGCGCATCAAGGTCATGAGCGAGCTGGATATCGCCGAGCGCCGCGTGCCCCAGGACGGACGCTTCCGGGTGCGCTACAAGGGACGCCTGATTGACTTCCGCGTGTCCATCATGCCCACGGTGCACGGGGAGAACGCTGTGCTGCGTGTGCTCGACAAAGAGTCGATGAGCGAGAAATTTCGCAAGCTCACACTCGATGTCGTCGGCTTCGGCGAGGACGACCTGCGCCGCTTCCGCCGTTACATACGCGAGCCCTACGGCATGGTGCTGGTCACCGGGCCCACCGGATCGGGCAAGACCACGACCCTTTACGCCGCGCTCAACGAGATCAAAAGCGACGAAGACAAGATCATCACCATCGAAGACCCGGTGGAGTACCAGATTCGCGGCATCACGCAAATCCCGGTAAACGAGAAGAAGGGACTTACCTTCGCCCGCGGACTGCGCTCCATTCTGCGCCATGATCCAGACAAGATCCTGGTGGGTGAAATCCGCGACCAGGAGACGGCGCAGATTGCCATCAACTCCGCGTTAACCGGTCACCTGGTGTTCACCACGGTGCACGCCAACAATGTGGTGGACGTGCTGGGGCGTTTTCTCAACATGGGCGTGGAAGCTTACAACTTTGTCTCAGCGCTAAACTGCATCCTGGCGCAACGACTGGTGCGCACTATCTGCGAACACTGCACCCACGCGGTGCGCTACGACGATGAGTTTTTGCGCAATAGTGGATTGGACCCGGACCTGTGGCGCAGCTTCGACTTTCGCGAAGGTACGGGATGCATTGAGTGCGGCGGCACCGGCTATCGCGGCCGTACCGCCATCCACGAACTGCTCGAGCTGACGGATCCGATTCGAGAGATTATTTTGGAGAAAAAGCCGGCTTCGGAAGTGCGCAAGCTGGCCCAGCAGGGAGGCATGCAGTTTCTGCGCGAATCGGCGGTCGACCGCGCAAGCCGTGGCCTGACAACCCTTAAGGAAATTAACAAGGTGACCTTCATCGAGGCCTTCCGCTAGCCATGCTCTCCAACATCGCCAACCGCATCTTTCCCTCTGAAGCCGATGCCCTGCGGCCGCGCATGGCGTGCGAGATCACCAGCGCCGGCGTGGTTGCCGCCCGGCCGGGCGCGGCCGAGCAGGAGATTGTCTCCTCCTTCGCGCCCCTGCGTCCCGGTGTGCTCGCTGCCGGCCTCAAACCCCCAAACTTTACCGACCGCGCGGTGATTGCCGGCGCGTTGCGCCAGGCTCTGGACGAAATCAAGGTCAGAGAAACAAAAATCACCGTCGTTATCCCCGATGCCGCGGTACGCGTATTGCTGCTGGACTTCGATGTATTGCCCTCGAAGGCCTCCGAAGCGTTACCCATCATCCGTTTTCGCCTGCGCAAACTGGTTCCCTTTGAAGTGGACGATGCCGCCGTCAGCTACCAGATCATGCCCGGCAAGCCGGGGCTGGTGCGGGTGATTGTCGCCGTCTCCCCGGCTGCCGTGCTCGCCGAGTATGAAAGCGCGGTGCGCGAAGCCGGCTATGAGCCGGGCGTCGTCCTACCCAGCACTTTGGCTGCTCTGGCCGCGATCTCGACCGATGAGCCGTCGCTGGTGATCAATCGCAATGGCGCCTCTGTCACCACCGCCATCACCCGGCAGAATGAACTGTTGCTGCATCGCACGCTCGAGTTGACGGAGAAGGACTGGTTGCCGGAGGAGAACTCCTACCATTCCGCCGAAGAACTGCAGCAGTCGGTAAGTGTTGCGGTGGCTTATTTTGAAGACACACTCGAGTCGCCGCCACGGCAACTACTCTCCTGCGGCGTGGGTGGCCCGGAAGAGCTTATCCGCCTGCTGGGCGATACCCACATCGCGGTGCGCGATTTGGTGGCTACGCCCTATTCGAACAAGACCATGCCCTGCGGGATCCTTGCCGGGGTAGTTGGAGCGCTCGCCAGCTAATGCGCATCCAACTCAATCTCGCTTCCCGTCCGTTTGTCGAACTCGGCCCGCTCTATTTGCGGCTGCGCATCCTGATCGTCCTGCTGGCGGTGGTTGCCGTGCCTCTCTGGCTGCTGCTGGCCACAGAAAGGCGGAACGCCTCCCAAGCCGCGGCCCGCCTGGATGGAGTCGAACAGCATATCCGGGCGCTCGAGGCGCAGCGGCAGGCTTTTCAAGCGCAGATGCGGGAGCCGCAAAATGCCGCGGTATTGACACAATCACAATTCCTTAACCGGATGTTCGCCAACAAGTCCTTCTCCTGGACGGCGGTGATGATGGACATGGAAACCGTGCTGCCCAGCGGGGTGCAGGTGCTGAACATCGATCCGGTCCCGGCTCGCGATGGCAAAGTAACCATTCGGCTGCGTGTCAACGGTCCGCACAACCTGGGTGTTGACCTGGTGCGCAATTTAGAAAAATCGCAGCGTTTTCTCGCTCCGCGGCTGGCCCGGGAAACCGCGGAGAGTAACCAGAATCAGCGGCAGATCGAACCGGTGAGCGCTGTAGCCAACGTCAACTTCGACTTGCTGGCCGAATATAATCCGCTGCCTGAGACGCCGGCCAAGCCGGTCGCTGGTCCGCCGCATGACCATGCTCCGGTGGCGGCGAAGCATCACAAGGCCGCTCTCACCAGTCCGCCTCTGGCTTCGCCCCAGCCGCGGCCTGCCGCCAAGGCGGTGGCACAATGAAGTTCACTCGCACCAAGCTGCTGAGCCTGCTCAACCTGCACATTGCCGGGGTCGCGCTGCTGCTGATCTTTAACCTGGTTCTGGGCGTGCGGCTTTTCATCGCCTGGAATACGTTGCGCTCAGCCAGTGCCGACCAGCTGCAGCAACAGCAGACGGCGCTTCGCGCCCTGCAGCTTGAAATGAGCCCGTTACGCGGATTGCCGCAGAAGGTGGACCTTTCGCGAACCCAGGCGGATGACTTCTATGCCGACCGGTTTCCCACCGCGTACTCTACGATTTCTGCAACCATCAATGATCTCGCTACCAAAAACTCGGTGCGCACAACCAACCTCGCATACACCCCGACGCCAGCCATCGCCGGTCTGGCGCAGATACGTATAGACGCCAGCCTCAGCGGCGAATACGCCTCTCTCATGCACTTTATCAACGGCATGGAGCGCAGCAAGACCTTCTTCCTGATCAGCGGCCTCACTTTGACCGGGCAACAGGGCGGCATGGTGAACCTGCGTCTTCGACTCATTACTTACGTGCATGCTGCTAACGGGATCCTGGCCCCTCCGCCCGCAGAGGGCGAAGAAGCATCCGCTGGGGAGGAAGCCCGCTAATGGCTATCAAGGTTGGCTCCGAAGACAAGAAGAAGGTATACCTGGCGTCTGGCCTTGGGCTGGTGATGCTGATTCTGCTGGTGCGTTTTCTGTGGCAGACCTTCGGTCCGTCCCCTGCCCCAGCGCCGGCGGCCGTCATGACTGCGCCGCAGCCCGCGGCCAGGGCCGGCGAAACAGCGCCAGAGAACGTGACTGGGGCTCCTAACTCCCACCAGGCTGCCAAGCTTAACAGCCTGGCATCGCTTGACCCGACGCTGCATCCGGAGATCATGCGTCAGGCGGAATCGCTCGAGTACACCGGGCATGGACGAAACATCTTCTCCCTGTCGTCGGCCCCCACCGATATACCCAAACCGGTAGCCCCCATCCGCGAGGCACACGTGGATACCGGGCCGCCACCGCCACCGCCACCGCCGCCCATCACCCTCGGCTTTTACGGTTACGCCGCGGAAAAGGGTGGCCAGAAACAAGTCTTCCTACTGCACGGAGATGACATCTTCATCGCTTCGGAAGGCGATGTGGTCGACCGGCGCTATCGCGTGGGTAAGATCGGGCCCGCTTCCGTACAAGTGGAAGACATTCCTTACCACAACACGCAAACCTTGCCGTTACGCCAGTGAAGCCGGCCATGAAGCCAACCAGGAAACGCAACCCGGCACAGCGCGGCCCTCAACGGGAGGGCGGCTTTCTGTTGCTCGGTGTTCTATTCCTGCTGGTGCTCGTTCTGATCGCGCTATCAGTCGCCGCTCCCAAAATTGCGCAGTCGATCCGCCGCGATAAAGAAGAGGAAACGATACATCGCGGCAAGCAATATGCGCGCGCCATCCAATTGTTTTACGGCAAGACCGGCCGCTTTCCATCGTCGATCGATCAGCTCATGAAGACTGACAATCAACGCTTCCTGCGCAAGCGCTATCTCGATCCCATGACGGGGAAAGATGACTGGCGCCTCATCCACGACGGCGAGCAAACCGTGCCGACCCTGGGCTTATTTGGCGCAGCCGTGCAACAAACGGGCATTACGCAAACCGGAGCGAGCCCCAATACCGGTAGCGGGTCGAGTAATCCATTCGGATCGTCCTCTTCCATAAGTGGCGGCAACTCATCCGTTGGCTCCACGGGATCCGGGTTCGGTGGTGGCAGTTCCTCCCTTGGCTCTTCGGGGTCTTCTTTCGGTAGCAGCAGCAGTGGGTTCGGATCTTCGGGGTCCGCCTTCAACAGCAACGGTCCCTCCAGCTCGCCCATCGGGGGCACTGATTCCAGTTCCTCCGGCAGTGGGTTCGGGTCGTCGACCGGAACTTCCGGCGGCAGCGGGTTCGGATCATCGACCGGAATTGGCGGCAGCAGCGGTGGTTTCGGATCATCTACAGGAATTGGCGGGCCGACTACCACTGGTGGAACCGCAACCACGGCTGCCCCCGGAACGACTGGAAGCAGCGGTGGCGCCTTCGGGACTCCAGGCGCCACCTTCGGTGGCGCGCCGATCGTGGGAGTTGGCTTGCTCAGCAAGAAGGAGTCGATCAAGGTCTACAAGAAACAGAACCACTACAACAAGTGGGAATTTGTCTTCGATCGCAACCAGAGCGCTCTCGACGCTACGGCCGGCGCCCCCACCAATCTCAACGGCGCATCGAACGGCACGGGGACCAACGGCGCGCCTGGCACGGGCTTCGGCGCGAGTAGCGGTGGCGGTTTTAGCTCTAATAGTGGCCCGGGCCTTGGTGGCTCGAATAGCGGCTTCGGGTCAAACAATGGCTCGGGCTTTGGCTCCAACAATGGCTCCAACTCAGGATCTGGATTTGGCTCCAACTCGGGATTTGGTTCCAGCAGCGGCTCCGGTTTTGGCTCAAACAATGGCTCAAACTCGGGATCCGGTTTTGGCTCGAACAGCGGTTCTGGTTTCGGTGGTTCGTCGCCCACTTCGGGGAGCCCAACGACCCCGTCCGGCAACACGCCTCAGTAGGAGCCGTCCTGCCCAACCGCGCTTACCGCTTCTGAAAGTCCGGCGACCCTAACAACAATCCCGCCACCAGCGAAGCCTGTTTGTCGGCCGGCGCGGGTATCGGCGTCGCCAGATCCATCACCTGCACAAATGCCGCCCGGATAGGCATCACTCCGGCCTGCTTCGCGCCTGGTTTGGCCGGCTCGGTCCCTGGTAGGGCGATTGGCCCCTGGGCGGCCAGTTCGTCAGCCTGCTGCAACACCGTTTGCCGAGCCTGTGGATTTAGCTGCCCATCGAGAAAAACCGCCTCCAACTTCGCTTCCTTCTGCGCTGCAGACGCGGCATCGGGCCCGTTGATTTTCATCAGGGCATCGAGGTCCGTAGCCGTGCCCAGCTTGTGGCTGGCGAGCGCGAGCGCAATATTGATCCGGCTTAACAAATCGCCGGAATTCACCCAGGCTCCGGCCGCCCACGAATACCCATTCGGCGTTTGGCACCCGAAGAACGGCATTCCCAACTGGCCCATCGCGTTGAACACCATGGCCGGGCGGTCCACTTCGCCTCCGGTCGCCCGCACCGCGGACAAAACAAACTCCTCCGGAGTTTTGACCTTGGCGCGATATGCCTCGCGGGACCAGAACTCGGGCGAAGTAAACATGGTCCGCAGCACCTGGCGAATATCGCCATCCGAGTGCAGGTAGGTCTTCGCCATGCGATCGACCAGCACGGGAGGCGGCGTGTCGCTTACAAAACGCTCCGCAAGTTGCTGCGATAGATGGTGCGCCGTCGCCGGGCTGGTCGCCAGTTGGTGCAGCACCGCCAACCCTTCTTGATCGCCGTTCGCCTGGATAGTTTTGCCCATCACGTACTTTGTTCCCGGCTCATGGCGCCGCTCGTTGAAATGGAACGCCGCCCCCCTGCGAGGTTCGTCGATCGTCCAACCGGTAAACACCTTGGCCACTTCGGTAACGTCTTTCTGGGTATACCCTCCATCAACGCCGAGGGTGTGCAATTCCATCAGCTCGCGGGCATAGTTCTCGTTAAGCCCCGGGTCGCGATTCTTCGCCGCGGGATCGGCCTGTGCACGCTCCGCCGCCAAGGAATGCGGGCCAATGCTGGAATGATTGTCGAGATAGAAGAGCATTGCCGGACTCTTGGCGGTCGCGACCAGCAGGTCTTCAAACTTGCCCATGGCGTGCGGGGCAATTACGTTTTGCTGGTAGTCCGCCAGGTACCACGGCGCAAACGGTCCCTTCTTCAGATACACATTGAAGTGATTCAGCCAAAAATCCGTCATCACCGCCTGCAGTTGCCGCTGGCTGTAGACATCGGTAAGCAGGCGTGTTTGCAGAACTTCTCCAGATACCAGGAGCGTAGGGTTCAACAACGCAACCACTGTTTCTTTTTGCTGAGCCGTCATCCCAGCCGCCAATTGAGTCCGCTCTTCCGGCGTCAGGCCCTTCATGAAGCCACGCAGTTGACCCGGCTTCATGCTGACGAGCCGATCCAATCGCTGATCCGGAGACAGATTTACAATCTGCGTCGAAGCCAGGTCCGCGTAGAGCTTCTGCTCATGCACGGTAATCGAGGGGGAATTCGCCACATCCTCGAGCGCCATCGCGTCGGCGATGACGCTATCGTTCTCTTTCAACCTCGCGATCTCCTGGGTGTTTTCTGGCGCATTCGCGGGCTGCGCCGCCGGAGGAGCGGCCGTCTTCGAATCGGCGGTGTCTATAGGCTCGGCCGCCGGCTGCCGCGCCGCATCCTGCGCCTCCTTCTGGCGTTTCTCTTCGTAAGCAAATACCTGGTTTTGGTAAATCGCACGCTCCACCCGGTCCGCGGGCAGGGGCATCTTTCCATCGGCTACGGCACGAATCACGGCCGCGGACGGAAAGGCTCGCAGCAGATCCTGTTGATTCAGACGCATCGCGGGAAAACTCTGTAGCCGCGCCTCCAGAAGGCTGTCGTCGATCTGCTCCGGGTTCAGTTGCATCTCGACCCACTTTTTGACGCCAATCGCCTGGACTCGCTGCAAGTCGCCGGGACGAGGACCAAAGGTGAGCCGGTTGAGCGCGTGCGTCGCGCGTTCCTCTTCCGACAGCGATCGGACTGCCGAGGCTCGCTTGCTATGCCAGGAGGGAGCACCTTCGGCCAGCGGGAATGCAGGCTCCTGCACCAGAGAGACCATAAGGCAGCCGGCCAAGACGCGCATAAAGCAACCGGCCGTAAAACGTGAAGATAAAGGCATGGTCGAGCTACTCCAAAAACATCGATCTAGCAGTTTCGGAATTGGTGTAGACCGAAGCCACAGGCCTTTTCGTGGTTTTCTCTCAAGGAAAACCACACCTCGCGAACCTTATCAGGCCACAGTAATTCCGAAACTGCTCTAGAACTTCAGACCCCCGGATGGACCCGAAGTCGCGGGAGGTAGCGGATTTCCCACAGTACGGAGGTTAGGGGATGAGAGCCTGGTCAACCGGCCGTATCTTCCACCACTGGTTCCAGACTGGCGGGCAGAATGCCCAACGCCTGGTAGATCGGCCGAATCTCAACCCGGATCGCCTTCAGCCTGCTAGCGAACCAGAGCGCACCCAGAATGACCACGCTGCCAGTGATCATGACCGTTCGCGGAGCACCCAACCAGTGCGCCAGGCTGCCTGCCAACAAACTGCCGAAGGGCGCCATGCCGACAAATGCCATCGTGTAATAGCTCATGACCCGGCCTCGCCGATCTTCCGGCACCAGGGTCTGCACAATGGTGTTGCTGGCCGCCATGCCCTGCATCATGCCGAAACCGACCAACAACATCATCAACATTGAGAGCCACATGACCCGTGAAAGACCGAAGAGAATCAAGCCCACGCCGAAGGTCGCGGCGGCAATCGGAATCATGCGGCCCAACCCCAGGACCGTTTTGCGCACCGCGAGCGAAAGGGCCGAAACCAGCGCACCCACTCCAGACGCGGCCATCAGCAAACCCAGGGTATGCGGCCCACCGTGTAGTACCTGGGAAGCGAAAATGGGCATCAACACCACGAATGGCATGCCCATCAGGCTGACCACCGCAAACAGCAGCAGGATGGTGCGGACCGGCGCGAACCCGGACACATACGCCCATCCCTCCCTTAATTGCAGAAGCATGGAGGTGGCCGCACGCTCCGCGGCGATCGGTTTGATATGCATGAGGGCAAGCGAAGCGATGACCGCAAAATAGCTCAGGCCATCGATCGCGAAGCAATAACCTTCGCCGCGGACAGCAATGATGACACCGGCCAGGGACGGGCCCACCAGCCGAGCCAGATTCACCATCGAGGAGTTGAGGGCGATGGCGTTGCCCAGGTCTTCCGGTCTTCGACCATCTGCACCAGAAAGGCCTGCCGGCCCGGCATGTCGAAGGCGTTGATCAGCCCCTGGAAGAGCGACTCAAGACAAGGATCTCCCCAATCGTGATGCCGCCTGGAGAGCGTCAAGCCGGCCAGCACCAGGGACTGCACCGCAGGCCAGCACCTGGGTCACAAAGCAGCACGCTGCCGGCGATCCAGCGGTCGACCGAGACTCCGGCGAATGGTGCCAGCAAGAAGGTGGGGATCTGCCCCATGAAGCCGACCAGGCCCAGCAGCAGGGCGGAGCCGGTGAGCCGGTAGACCAGCCAACCCGTGGCGATCCGCGTCATCCAGGTGCCGATGAGCGAGATACTTTGTCCGCTGAAAAAGAGCCGGAAGTTGCGATGGCGCAAAGCACGCCAGGCGTGTGAAATGCTTGGCCCGCGTCGTGCCGGCGTCACGCCGGCTTCGGTTTGCCCATCGATTGTGGCCACTCGCAGTAAGATCCTCGGTCGAACCAGTCTCTGGGTCGAACCAGTTCTTATAGATGCCGCAGCGGGACGCTACGGCTCGTATCCCAATCCTGGCCGAACCTCGAATGCGGCCCCTCGTCACCAGAATACCGAGATCCCTGCGGAACCCGCTTCCCCATCGGTTAAACTTGAATCGTCATCATGTTTGAAAACCTATCTGACAAGCTGCAACGGGCATTCAAGAACCTGCGTGGTCAGGGCACCATCACCGAAGAAAATATCGGGGATGCCCTGCGGGAGATCCGCGTCGCCCTGCTGGAAGCCGACGTCAACCTGAACGTGGTAAAAGACCTGGTCGAACACATCCGGGAAAAAGCTGTCGGCCAGCAGGTCATGACGGCGCTCTCGCCCACCGAGCAGGTAGTCAAGATTGTGCGCGATGAGCTGGTCGCCCTGCTGGGCAAAGACACCGCCCGCTTTAACTTCGCGTCCCGGCCACCGACCGTGATCTTGATGGCCGGCCTGCAAGGATCGGGTAAGACGACCACCTCGGGAAAATTGGCCGCCTGGCTGAGGAAAGGCGGGCACCGGCCTTTGCTGGTCTCGGTCGACGTCTATCGTCCCGCCGCCCGGGAGCAGCTCCGCGTAGTAGCCAACGCCATCAAGGTAAATCTTTACGAGGGTGACACCAAGGGCGAGGCGCCGGGCATGGCGCTGGTGGAGCGTCTGGCCAAGGAAGCGCGCCGCGAGGCCATCAATTCCGGCTGTGACACCCTCATCGTCGATACGGCAGGCCGCCTGGCCCTGGACGAAGAGCTGATGGAGGAGATGCGGAACCTCAAAAATCTGCTAAATCCGCAGGAAATTCTCTTCGTCGCCGACGCCATGACCGGTCAGGATGCGGTTCACTCCGCCGGAGAATTCCATAAGCAGCTGGCGCTGACCGGCATTGTGCTCACCAAGATGGACGGCGATGCCCGCGGTGGGGCCGCACTCTCCATTCGCCACGTCACTGGCCAACCCGTCAAGTTCATTGGCACGGGCGAGAAGTCTGACGCGTTTGAGCCCTTTCATCCCGACCGCATTGTCAGCCGGATTATGGGCATGGGCGACATGATGACGCTCATCGAGCGGGCTGAAGAGACCCTGGACAAGAAAAAGCAGGAAGATTTTGCACGCAAGGCGCTCTCTGGGGACGGCTTTTCCCTGGAAGACTTCCGCGACCAGCTGCGCCAGATCCGCAAACTCGGTTCCATGCAGAGCATTCTCAAAATGCTGCCTTCCGTCGGGCCTTTTCAAGGCATCCAGCAAATGGCGGGCCAGGTGGATGAGTCGCAGTTCACGCGCATTGAGGCGATCATCAATTCCATGACCAAGCAGGAGCGCGACAAGCACGAGCTGATCTCGGGCAGCCGCCGCAAACGGATTGCGCGCGGTTCGGGAACCAGCGTGCAGGAGGTCAATCAGCTTCTCCGCCAATATGTGCAGATGCGTAAAATGTTTAAGAGCGCTTCCAAGGGTGGGGGCATGCAACGCCGCATGATGGGCGCCCTGGGCGGGATGCGCGGCATGGGCCGTTAAAGCTGCAGTTGCTGCTGACGTTTTCCCCGGGAAAGTGGACGGACCCTGCGGTCAAGACGATCGCAACTTTCTTTGAAGCGTTTTGACCCGCAGATCGTCAAACCGGTTAAGAGAAGCCCCTTACTTCGCCTCACGAATAGCGGTTAAGCGGCCAAAGCACCGAACAGCAGTTCCAGCAACCGCCTATGTCGAAGCTGCAAGACCAACTCGACCAGATCACCGCCAACACGCGCAACCTTGTGCAGCCGGAGCGGCTCGAGATCAGCGAGCGCGCGGTTGCCGAGCTCTACGCAGCGGGGGTAGAAGATAGGGTCCTGCAGGTTGGCTCGCAGGCTCCGGAGTTTGCCCTGCCCGACGCGGCGGGCCGCATGGTGCGTAGCGCCGATCTGCTGGCCCTGGGGCCGTTGGTGATCAATTTCTTCCGTGGCCGCTGGTGCCCCTATTGCGTGACCGAGCTTGAATCGTGGCGCGATTTGTACACGGCGGTGCGCAAGCGTGGCGCGCTGCTCATCGGGATCTCCCCACAAACCATTCGCCAAAACGACTTCACCGCGGTGCAGCACGGGTTGCCGTTCCCTGTTCTCACCGATGCCGGATGCCGGCTGGCCGCCGAGTTCGGGCTGGCCTACGCAGTGCAGCCCTCCCAACAGCAGTACTACCGCAGCATCCTGGTAAATATCCCGCTGGTCAATGGCGACGCTAGCTGGCGGCTCCCTCTGCCCGCTACCTACATTCTCGGCAAAGACGGCACCGTCCTGTTTGCCCGTGCGTATGCAGATTTTCGAGTGCGCCCCGAACCGCGGGATGTGCTGGATGTGCTCATACCGTAGGTTCTGGTGGAACTAGTGTCGCTCTCAGTTGGCGATGCCTCGGTCAATTCACTTAACCGCTTCCCCCAGCGCAGCCGGCACAGATCAGCCCGCGCCGGGTGCGCTTGAGAACCCCGCATGATCAAGTGAAAATGCTCTAGCTAGGTCTGGGATCGGGACCGCTTCTGAGCGTCTACGTATGCCTTAAGAACAGCGTTCATTCGGGTAAGGTGTCCCTTCCCACTCGACTTGAACCACTCAACAACATCGCTGTCGAGGCGAAGATGAACGGAGGTCTTCCCTCTTGGCATGACAACCCGGGCGCTCTTCCAGAAGTCCGCACCAAGAGACTCTGCTTCCGGAGCCGCCAGGCTGGTTTTGTCCTCGCCCCGTTCCCGCATGGCTCTGACCTGGTCAAGGGAGTATCGCGCGATGGTAGATTTCTCTTTCATCTCTGCTCGCTCTCTGGGCGTTGATAAGGCGGATGAGGTTTTTCCCCCGCCAGGTAAAAACGACCCGATAAACCTCTGTGTCGACCCGGCCGAGGGCAATCAAGCGGATTTCTCCGTAGTCTTCTCGGTCGTCAATCCGTTCCAAAATCTCGTTGGCAAAGATTTCGGCAGCGGTTAGGAACGAGACATGGTGTTTGGCAAGATTGGTTCTGGCTTTCGCCTCGTCCCACTCGAATTCCAGCTCCACGGATCGCAGCCCTTACACCATAATACACAAACGTGTACACGTCATGGCGGAAAAGCGACCACCTTCGTCGACAACACCGGCCACTCCATAGCGGTCGTGGTGCCGTACCCAGTCCTCGAGGTTGTAGCGTGGACCAGTTTCATTACGACCCTTCGGCGCGAGGTCCCTCCGTTTCCTCCGGTTCGACAACAAGGCAGAAGATGCGGTAGCTTTTTACCTCTCGGTATTCAAGAGTTCCCGGCGTCTTGAAGTGCTGCACACTATCCAGGTCTCCCCGGCCCCTTGCAAGCATCCTCACAATCGCATCGAACTCGATCGCCAAATGTTTACGGCCCTGAACGAGTAAGGAATTCGGAAAAAGGAGAACGCCATGAGCACAGCAACCCAGCCAGTAGCCACGCCAGTCAAAGCAGCCACAGGCGATTTTGTCTGGCACGAACTCAGAACCACAGACGCCAAGGGAGCTTTGGAGTTCTATACGCACGTTGTCGGGTGGCAGGCGACACCCTCCGGCGACCCCGGCGGCATTCCCTACACTCTGCTCTCCATCGGGAGCTACAGCACTGCCGGCCTAATGGAGCTAACCCCGGATATGCGGGCCGCGGGTATGCAGCCCTCATGGGCCGGCTTTATCGGCGTCGATGACGTGGACGCGTATGCCAAACGCGTGGAGCAGGCGGGAGGTAAACTGCACTGCCCACCACAGGACATTCCAAATATCGGACGCTGGGCCTCGGTCGAGGATCCACAGGGCACGACCTTCCTCTTGTTTAAAGGATCGCTCGACTACGCACCGCCCCGCCCCGCTGCCGGCTCTCCGGGCACAATCGGCTGGAACGAGCTCTCCGCCAACGACGGCCCAAGCGCATGGACCTTCTACTCCTCTCTCTTCGGTTGGACCGAAGAGAGAGTCATGGACATGGGTCCAATGGGTATTTACAGGATCTTTACCAATGGCGGTCCGGCGATCGGCGGCATGATGACCCGGGACCCCGGCAAGTCCCCGGTCCCATTCTGGCTGTATTACCTGGCCGTTGACGACATTGACGCAGCAGACAAGCGCATCAAGGAAAAGAATGGTCAGGTGCTCATGGGTCCCCACGAGGTGCCTGGCAGCGCTTGGATTATTCTCGGCCAGGATCCCCAGGGAGCGATGTTTGCGCTCGTAGGCCCCAGAAAACAATAGCTGTTACATGTGGCTGCGCATTGCCCAGGAATGCGCAGCCACATGGACATTCCGCTCGCCTCGCGCGCTCGCATTCCCGGTGCTTGCCGCAAATTAGTTGTTGTGAAGGTGGTCTTGTAGTCGCTTCGCCCATTCGGGGGCATTGGGTTTGAGGGTCTGAGTATCTTCATCACCCCAAATTTCCGATATGAGCTTACCAGTCTTTACTCCGTAAAGCCGATAGTCGCCAACCTCAGGTCCGTGGGTCGGCCCAAAGACTACCGCCACCTGCTCGCCGCCTTGAACAAACATCCAGCTCCAAACCATTTGCCCCTGATCGAAGGTATGGAGAAGCTGTTTGTGGCGGAAAACGACGACGCTCGTGGGAATGGAATATGACGTACAACAGTTCTCGACGTTGATCGTCCAGCCGAGCGTTTGTCGATCTTCTGCCAACTGAACTCCTGAGAATCCAACAGCGTTGAAGACTGTTTCCTTCTCGGTGCTCGCCTTCAGCGGTGGCAGGGTTTTCACAACTTCAGTTCCATCGCCGTAAATGATATGCAGCGGTCCGGTCTCAAATCCAGAATCTTTTTTCGGCTCTTCTATAAAAAATCTCGCGATCTCGGCGGTCTGCGATGTACTCTTCGTCTTCGTTTGTGTCCCGGTGGATTGTCCTGATGCCCCAACCGGTAGGCAAATGCCCACCAGCATAGGGATCATCCATCTTCTGAAAACGCGATCTTTCAATCTGACCTCGATCGGTGAAGTTCATCTGCCCGAATCAGCCTAGTTTGCGGTGCAGCCACACGGACATTTCGGTCGCTTCGCGCGCCGCATTCCCGTTGCTTGCCGCCGGAAATCACGATGGGGGCTCAAACGGTTTCAAGCGAGGAATCCAGCGTCGCACGTGGGCGCGGAAGTTCTCATATTCCTTCCCGAATTTTCGCTGCAGCGCAGGTTCTTCATAGAGTACAACGAATGCGAAGAATGCCAGCCAGAGGAACACTCCGTACTCCAGCAGGCGTCCGCTACCGAACAGCAGCCCCTGGCCCATGACCAGCAGCAGCCCGGCGACATACATCGGGTTGCGCACGTAGCGATAGAAGCCGGTAACTACAAGATGACTCGGAGGAGCAACCGGCGCAGGCGTCCCCAACCCTTGCATCGCGAACCGGGCAAATGAATCGAGCAAAACGGGAAGGCCGGCCATAATCATCAGCACCCCGATCACGCGGAAGAGGGGGAACCCCAGCAGCGGCGGCCCGAGGCGCCAACGGCAAATCGTCCAGGGAATAAACACCATCACTGTTCCTGGAGCCAGAACCAGAAACATAGCCGAGCCGACGACCGCAGTCACACGTTGCATGAGACACCCCAAACTTAGAATTCGCGTAGGCAATCAGTAAGCGAATGCCGACATGACCATAAGGACCGCCAAAGTAGCCTGATACGTCGACCGGGGGTGTGAAAGCTGGCGAAGGCGCGGATGCCCTTTGCAAACTCCTCGTTATGACTACCCCTCCCCGGAATTCTCAGAACTCCGGTACGGGCAGTGTCGACATCCCGAGTGACAGCAGGTCCCTCGCTTTAAATGATATTTCTCGGTAAACACCATGTAGGGGCCGTCATAGTAGAAGTCTTCCCCTGGCTGCGGTGCTGCCGGCGAGAGCGGTGGTGAGGAATCGTCCTGCATTTGCTGATTCTCGCACGCAGAGTGACCTGCTAGCAGGCCTTTGCTGCATCCCCTAGCTAGCTGGGAGCGACAGCCTGCGCTCCTCCGGAACTCAATAGTCTTCCCCGATCGGCATGCCGGGCGGCGCGTGGGCCGGCGGCGAGGGCACGAATTTCTCCGGGTCTCGCTCGAATTCCGCAATCCGCGCCAGGGCTGCTGCGCGATGCGCTTGCTCTTCGCGTGGCAACGTATGAAAAGCTGCGAGCTGCGTCTTCAACCCGGTCACCGTAAAGCGAGCGATGGCCTGCGCCTCGGGCGAAGTCTCCTGCGAAGCCGCCAGGCCTAGCAGGTGCTCGAGCGTTGCCGACTCAACCGCGGACTGGGTTTCGCCTGCCAGGCCGGCGGCGCGGGGCGCTTGCCACGTGGCCTTCAGAACGTCGTCCAACACTTCTTCCAGGCCGGGATTGCCGCTGTGGCGTGCGTGATACTCCACCAGCCGCGAAGCACGTTGCGGATTGAAGAGCAGGGCAAGCGTAAGATCGGCCGCCGATTCCGCAGCCGCCACCGGATCGAAGGCCAGCCCGTTGAAAGAAGGAAAGCTCTCGCGCGTCCGCGGATACCCTGGCGGTACTGGCGGCAGCAACTGCAGCAACGCCTCCGGCAGTGTCAGCGTATCCGGGGCAAGCGTGCGCAGAACCGCGGCCAGCGCTTTGCGTTGATCCCCCGCCGAAACAATGGCAGTTACCTGCTGCCCGTCGCCGCGCAAAGCGTAGCGATAATCCAGTCCGCCGATCTCCTTGGCTGCTGCCTCGGTCTGGTAGCGATGCATCAGGTAAAGCGGTACCAGCACATCTTCTAACTGCGACACCGGCGCGCCGACCGGGATCGCTTGCAGGCCAAACTGTCGCAACGCGGCGGCCCGCACGGTCAGCACGCGATTCAGCTCAGTGGCGGGGTCAGGCCCGTTGTCCCAAAGATGCGCATGGGGATGCAGACTTCCCAGCGGCCGCGCATCCTCGTCGGTGATGAAGTAGAGGCCCTGCTTCTGCGCGCTTCGCAACACGTCCTCGAGAGCGGCCGCTTCCCTGTCTGCGGCGAACTCCGCATACCCGTAAGTGATCGCAACCTTGTCCCACGCGCCGATGCCCACCGCGTAGGCATGCGAGAGATCCGGCTTGCCGTTGCCGTAGAGCGTGATTAGTGGGTGCGGATAGTCCATCACCGAGGTCCCCTGGCCGAGCGAGCTGGCGGCAAAGTTATGCGCCAGTCCCAGTGTGTGCCCCACCTCGTGCGCCGCCAACTGCCGCACCCGTGCCAGCACCATCTCCCGCAACGCGTTGTCGGCGGGCAGCGGTGCTCCGTCGAGATAGGGATCGAGCAGCGACTGGGCAATCAGAAAATCCTGCCGCGCGCGCAGTGACCCCAGCGTCACCTGCCCCTTGATGATTTCTCCGGTCCGCGGATCGATCACTGACTCGCCATAGGACCACCCGCGGGTGTAGCGATGTACCCACTGGATCATGTTGTAACGAATGTCCATCGGATCTGCGCCCTCGGGCAACACTTCTACGCGGAACGCATTGCGATACCCCGCCGCTTCGAAGGCCTGGTTCCACCAACGGGCGCCTTCGACCAGCGCCGAGCGAATCGGCTCGGGCGCGCCGCGGTCCACGTAGTAGGTGATCGGTTCCACAGGTTCGCTCAGCGGCGCCGCCGGATCCTTCTTCTGCAGCCGGTGCCGGGTAATAAACAGCTGATCGAGCGGAGCTCCGAGTGGCGCGGAGTAGTCGCGGTATCCGGTCGAGAAGTAGCCCGCGTTGGGGTTGAAAGCTCGCGGTGTGTATCCGGGCCCGGGCAACTCGATCAGAGAATGATGCTCTCGCACCGTGATCGCGTGTGGATCGGGCGTTACATCGACAACGTACGACTCGGCCAGAGGCTCATCGTTGGTGAACGTGAGTAGGGCCTCGACTTCCGTATTGCGGGGAAAATTCTTCGTGCTCCCGGGCAAAATCGCGGAGCGGGTCGCATCCAATGTGTATCTACCCTGCTTCTCTTGCGCCAGCCGTTCGGTTATGCCGTGGGCATCCCGCAGAAAGAAGTCGGTAGCATCCACCAGCACGTGGCCGCCCTGCGCATCGCTTTGTTCCGCTTCCACCTTGAACCCAAAAAGCACTGACTCGGCAAACGACTCCTTCACAGTTGCCTGTTCCGCGGCGTCCGTTGAGGAAGAGCGGAACGCAAGATTCGGCGCTACCAGCAGCACCTTGTTCCCGCTGCGCATGAAGTGCACAACCCGGCCGGTTCCCAGTTGTCCGCGATCGAGAGAAAGATCATTGGAGCCGATGCCATAGGGCAGTTGATCCAGATAGAGAAAATCTTTATCGAACGCCCCAATTTCCAGCAGCAGCTGGCCCGTCTTCGCCTCCCAATAAAGCGGAAACAGGCCGTCCATCTTCTTCAGCCCAACCGTCCGCGTCTCTATCGTGGCAGTTGCGACCGATGCCTGGCCAAAGGTCCGCGACGGAAGAACCAGCGGGGAAACGATAACCATTGCAAACACAAACCACAGCGGCATGCGCATCTGAGGAAGACCTCTCATACAAAAATCTGTTTATGCCTGGGGTATGTCGCGCGTTCTTTGTACGACAGAGGTTCAAACAGCCTCAGAAAAGAATAGCGGATCCTGAGTCGAAACGACGGCAAAGGTCTGCGCATTCCAAGCCCCGACACCGCGGAAATCGAGCGCTACGAGTGGTGTTGCAGAGCACCCGATAGAACCTCGGGCTCTAGTGGTTTCTGCCACACAGATGATCATTTATCCGTCTCGAAGGCAAGATCTTTACAGGCTACGGAAAAACCCGGTTTTGTATCAGGGCACGGCTTCAGCCGTGCCGCAAATATCCTGTGCGCCCTACGGCTTTAGAAGCCGCTGAGGTACGGTTCTCTTTCGAATTGAAATTGCCCTCAGGGGCTGAAGCCCTTGTCATTTGCGGCTTCTAGCGGCACGGCTAAAGCCGTGCCCTGCATGAGAGATTTGTCTTTCCATCTGCGTAGCAGCGTTCTTTTCGTCGGCTTTTTGCGCAGCCCGTTTAGCCCCTGAGGTATTCTCGGTTCGACCAATCTGCCGCTTCGAGCCCGGAAATACAGGACGTTATTTCTGGCCGACACCATTACTTGGACGGGGCCCGGACGCTTGCGGAAGGCGCAATCGGCGCAGGCGCAGGCGTTGATCCGGGTGACGCGGGGGCTGTGGGCGCGGTGTTGGGTGGGGGCGCGGCGGCTCTTACCAGCAGGGCCTGGCGGGGGAAGCTGAAGCTGCCGCCAGTGTCGTCGATTACGTTGACCTGGCAGATGTAAAGGCCTGCGGTCAGCTGGTCCAGCGGGACGTCGAAGGTGAAGGCGACAGCCCCTCTCGCAGGCGCATTCAGCGTGTTGGCCTCGACCAGCGGGGTTTCGAAAACTTTGGTCGTGCCCTGTAGGAATTCAATGCTGGTCAGCACCTGCATCCCTGGCTTACCAGCAGCAGCCGGCGTGGCGGCTGCCTTGGCGGGAGCGCCCGCGACCGCTGAACGGACAAACGCGGGGTCGTATACCTCATACAACAAATACAGGTGCTGGTCGGTGCGGAAGACGTGAGCTACGTTCGGGACCCAGGTAAAGCCGCCGTTCGACAGCGGATTGGCGTCGTCCTTCTTGCCTGCGGCAATACGCTGGCTGGAAAGGACGACCGAACTGAGCTTGAGGGGAAACTTCTTCAGGTCGGGCAAGTTGATATCGGTTTCAAAAGAACCCATGCGTCCAGTCTGATTTTCGCGAACCACGAATTTGAGGTGGTACTTGCCTAGAGGCAAACTGAAACTGGTGGTGTACTGGATATTCTTGCGCGAAACCTGTTGCGAATCGTCTATCGCCAGCTTCACCGTCTGACGAATCTCGGCCATGTCCTGCCCCGCAGGGTTCTTGAGCTCTCCAATAATGTCGAGTGTCGCTTTGCTGCGATCCCCGCCCTTTACAAAGGGAATCTGCGATCCGGGAACGATCAACGATACAGGCACGTTAAAGCGCGGCTGCCCATTACCGCTGTCGCTGCGGAAGTAATACGCCTGCAAATAGACTTCGACGTCGGTGGCAGGCAGGTCGCTCTGTAGCTGCTCCTGCAGCTGGCGCTCTCGTTCATCCTTGTTGGCATGGCGGTAGTCGGCGGGAGCATAGTAACCGGGACGGTATTCAATCTTTACATTGGGACGATTGATTTTGATGGTGAGCCTGCGATAGCGGCCGTCGTGCAAGGTATCGGTGGAGCGGTAGCCGATCACGTAGTAGGCGGAAGTATCCTGCTGGATACGCTGGAAGGCGGGAGAAAAATCATTGGAATCAAAGAAGGCTTTGCCACCGGTATCCGAGGACAGGGTCGCCAACACTTCCTGGGTGTTGAAGTTGGAATCGAGATTGTTTTGCAGGGCCGCGCCGTTGTAGCCGCTGGTGCCGCGGAGGCTGCCGGTGGAGGCATCGCCCAGCGGCGAGACGGCCTCCAAGCCACGGGCATCCACGGAATAGATGGACATATTGGAGCGCACCGAGGCATTGATGGCGGCATGGAGCGAGGCCTGGTTCTCAATACCATCGCGCTGAATGCCGCCGGAAAAATATAGCAGCGATTTTTTCTCGTTGATGTAGGCCAGCGAGTGAGCAATATCGGCAAAGGCAAACAGCTCGCGGTCCGTGTTGACGTCGTTGTACTCCTGCTCATCGGCCGTGAAGGAAGTGGTGTCTTCGACCTGGTTGGTGGTGCTGGTTGCTCCCGATTGAAACCCGGCGCCCTGGGTTCCGGAGTACGCGTTGACCGCGTTCAGCAACAGTTGCTTATTCGCGGTAAAGTCGTGATCCAGCGACAGCGATTGATCGAGCGAAACGACGGCCACCAGGTCGGCTGGCTGCATTTGCCGATTGATGTAATTGCGGGCCGCGTCCTGCGCCCGTTCGAGGTCCTCCGGCTGCATGGAGGTAATGTCGAAGAACATCACGATGAGGCGATGATTGCGCAACTCGGTCGAGACGGCGCCGCGGTTCAGGCTGCCCAGAATGCTGTTTGGGGCCTTGCCATTCACCGTCGCCTCATTCAGCGGCGCAGCCTGATCGACACTCTGGAAGTCGAAGCCGATGATCTTTTGCGGTTTGCCGTTTTCCAGGATCTGAAAGTCACTGGCGGTGAGTCCACGGACGACTTCGCCGGTCTTTTTGTCGCGCACCACCACGTTGGTGAGCACCAGGTCGCTGTCGACCTTAAGGGTGTAGGCGGTTTGCAGGCCTGACTCCGGCGCCTGGCCCTGATTCTGCGCCGCCAAGGTCTGCAGCGAGAACGGCCACATGAGCAGGAGCGCCAAAGCGAGAGAGCTGCATCGAGTTGGGCTCATCGAGAAATCTCCTCCTGCTTGAGCGGTTGCGCGCTCAGCCTCAAAACCGGTACCGCGCGTTGAACGTGAATTGACGCGTGCCGGCGGCCGCGATGACCTGACCGTAGGTTCCCGATCCCAACGTGGTGTCGACCCCCGAGTATTGGATGGTGTTCAGGGGGTTGCTGGCAGTGGCGCGCATTTCGAAGGTACGCGTTTCAGAGAAGCGGACCGTCTTCGAGAGCGAGGCATTCAGCGTGACCGTACCTGGACCGGGAATGGAGTAGCGGGAAGCGGTGCCATAGGTGGCGGCGGGCGCGGTAAAGGCACCCCTGTTGAACCAGTTCAGAAGCGAGCCGCGGGCTTTGAGCGACACCCCGGGAACGAGGTCCGGACGAAGGGAAGCGGTGGAGCCGCGCGCGACTTCATCGACGGTGGCTTCGTAATGCGGGGTGAGCGCTTCTCCGTTGGCCAGGGTAAAGGTGCCGGATATGGATATTCCGTTCAACGAATGGCCTACCCAACCAGTGTTCAGGAGGTGTGCGTCTGGTCCGAAGGGCAATTCATAAAGAAAGTTTCCAGTCAGGTTGTTGCGTACATCGAAGCTGGAATTCGATTCCTCAGCAAGCAGGTCCTGCCAGTTCTGGGCCACGACGGTACCCGTACCCCCACTGCCGCCAATGGAACTGGCGTTGTCGATGGAGTGGCTGTAGGTGTAGGTCGCCCCCAGGGAGATTCCCTTCTGCAGCCGCTTGCGCGCGCTTATGGTCAGGGCGTTGTAGTTGGAGAAGGCAACCGAATTTTCGTAATCGTAGATAACGCCGCTGAGGGATGAGTTGGCGGAGCGGCCGGGCGCATTGACGATGTCAAGGCGCGTCCCTTTGGAGCCGTTATAGCCAAAGTTGAGCACGATACCCAGAGGGAGCGTGCGCTGCAGATTGATGTTCCACACCTGCACGTAAGGCAGGCGGTAGTTCTTGTTGACCGCGTAATTACCCTCGGTTTGCGGTGTGGGGAAGCCATTGGCCAGGCTGATCTTCGCGCCGGTGGTGGTTTCGTTGGTCTGCACGTTGGCGAATGGGGGCTGGAAGGCGAAGTCCTGAATGAATTTCGCGTATTGGCCTACGGCGTAATTAATGCCGTAGCCGGCGCGCACCACCGTATCCTTAGCGGCTCTCACGGCTATGCCAATCCGGGGAGAAAAGTTGTTGTGCTCAGGGTAGATCAGGTCGCGCGGATATTTTCCGGTGTACGCGCCTACGCCACCAGACACAACGGTGGCGACCGAGGTGAAGTTGTTGCCGGTGTCCAAGGTGGCAAGGCGGTCGAATTTTTCGGAGTAGGGCGAGAAATATTCGTAGCGCAGGCCGAAGAGCACAGTCAGGCTGGGCAGGGCACGCCAACTATCCTGGGCAAAGGCATCCCAGGAGTTTTGCCGCAAGTACGATTTTTGATAAGGCGTCTGCAGCGAACTCTGCTGCGGCAGGCCGAGCAACAGGTCGGCGAGCGAAGAGCCCGTAGTGGAGGTTCCGCCGAGGTTGCCGGCACCGCTGGAACCGGGCTGCGCGGTAAACAGTCCGGTGAAGGTGAAGGTGCCGGTGATATTCCCGGTATTGCCGAAAAGATCGTTATGAACGCGGCGGAAGTCTCCCCCGAAGCGGATGTTGTGTTTCTTGTGAATCCATGAAGTGGTGTCGGTAGCGGCAATGGTCTGGTTGGTCTGGAAGTTTGGCTGTTGCTCGTTGATGCCGGTGAACTGGTTCAAGGTGACGCTGGGCAGACCGTAGAGCAGCGGATCTTCAGGCAGCCCGGTGATGCCGATCTGGCTGGCAATATCGGTAACGCCGGTGAAGTTGTTCTTCAGTTGGGTATTGCTGCGGTTCCAGTTGAGGCCGGGGTTGCTGGTCAGCCTGCCTTTGCCGATGGAGTAACCGAGCGCGAGCGAATATTGATGGCTTTGCTGCTTGCCGCCGAGATCGGGAAAGAGGCTCAGTTCGTCGGCGGCGGAGTGGCTGTAGTTGAAATTGAGGTTGAGGCTCTGGCGCAGCCCCGAGCCACCTTGTCCGAGATATTGGCGGATCAAGCCGCCGAGCGGGGAACCCCCCGTACTGGGGCCAAAGCTATGCAGAAATCGCACGCCGATGCGGGTGGTGTTGGATTCAGAAGAGGCGAGGCGCTGGTAGTTCTGGAACTGCCCCGGCAAGTTGGACTGGGGGATGTAACTGATGAGCGCCGTTGCCTGGGCAGCTATACGGTCGGTGGGGATAATGTTGTTGGGGAAGGGAGCGCCGGTGCGCGGATCGTAGATGGTGATCGGGGCGCCTTCCGAGGTGGTGAGGCCCGATAGATTGCCCTCACGTTCCGCTTCGGTGGGCACACTGCCGTACTGGCTGAAGGGCGAGGACGATCTCTGGCCCGAAGCATTGAAAAAGATCGAGTCTTTGGTATCGTGCTCGATTACATGAGGGATGTAGGGCGCGCCGAAAAAGGTGAGCCCAAATTGATTTTGGGCATAGCTGGGCTGCGGTTCCCTTTGCTCTCTTATGGGGAACGGCGTGGCGTTCAACGCGCTGTTTCCACCAGTCCAGAAGAATGCGCCGTGAGGCTGGTTGGGCTTGAAGTTACGGAAATTGCCGAAGCCGCCGCCGCCAAATCCACCGCCACCCCCGCCACGGCCACCTCCAAATCCACCTCCGCCGCCACGGCCACCCCCGCCGCCGCCGCCAAATCCGCCACCTCCTCCGCCTCCACCGCCTCCACCGCCGCCGCCACCAAATCCACCCCCGCCGCCACCGCCGGGTCCACCGCCTACAGATTGATCCAGCTCGGCGTTCTGGCGAAGCTGCTCCACGTCCACGCCGGCGAAGGGGTTGGTGGTGCCGGACTGCCCGGTTACCGCGACGGAGTCAGTGGAGAAATCGGCGCTGTTCGCGAGCGAGGGCAGGGTCGCTCCGGCGGCGCCGGTGCTGTTGCCCGCGTCGGCTGTGCCGGCGAGGGCTGCAAGCAAGGCGAGATTCTGGGCGCCACCGCCCGTGTTGCGGCGGACGGTGGCCGCTCCCCTGCCGCCCTGTGCCGGCTGGCCGGTGTTTCCGGCCAGGATTTCGGGCGTCGTGTCGGGCACGATGCGGGATGCCAGGGTCAAGGCGAAATCGGCTTGCTGGTTCACCGGGGTTGCGGTGGTGGGCTTCAGCAGCGCGACCTTGGTCTCCGGGCCAAAGGCGGCGAGTTCCGTCCTGACCACGTACCGGCCATTGGTGGGAATGGTCATCGAATAATTGCCGTTGATGTCGGTAACGGTAGCGTAGCGTTTGCCGGTCAGGGTGTTGGTGGCCACGATGCTCACGCCGGGCAGCGGGACGTTGCCCGCTTTGACGGTTCCGTGCACCACGCCTCCTACTGCCAAGGTGGTGGGCGTAGAAGGCGAGGGCTCAGACGTAGAGGCCGGCGGCGGTGGTGTTGATTGTGCTCTTGCGGGCGCCGCCAGCATGACCAGGACGATAGCGACGAGGCCGGCGAACAGCCACATGACCGACGCAAAAAGACGCGAGAAATGAGGCTCCCAGGGCTGCGGCGAAAGATCCTGGCTCAGTTTTCTATCTTTCATGGGCGCGGCTTTCTGGGCGCAGATGGGATCTTGCGGCTTGCAAGGGAGCATTTCGGGGATAGAGTTGCATGCCATATCTCGCCGGGAAAATTCACTGGGTAGGCGGCGGTCCAGAGGACGGTCCGGGGGCCGCGTCTCCCGGCGGGGGCGGTTGGCCGGGCCCGCGGGGATGGGTTCCTCCTCCGCCTCCGCCGAAGCCGCCTCCCCCGAAGCCTCCAGCTCCGGGTGGCATTACTCGCAAGGTGGTGGCCAGGAACGTATCCGCATGGATGGCGCCCTGCGCGCTGATGAAGTCTCCGACCTTTATATCGGCCAGGGTTATGTCTTCCCTGTGCTTGCGGAAGGACGTGTTTTCGTCCACGGCCACAACCTGCGCCTGCTTGTCGTTGATACGCTCAATCGTGATCTTGAGTTCATTGATCGCAGTGACTTTACCGGCCACCCACGTTTTGCCGAAACCAGCCCGGGCATTGCGCGCCTGGGCAGCGTCGATATCGACCACAATCACGGCGCCTACCGTTTTGGCCTTGGCATCCACAATGCCGCCGGCCATTAACATGTCCCCGACGTGAACGTCCGTGGCCGCAATCGGCTGACGATCTTTCATCAGGCGGGTATTGGCGCTGTAGAGGACCTGGTAGGTATCTCCCTCATCGGTGTGGATGGTGAAGCTATTGGCGGCGGCCGCCGTGACGGTGCCGCGAACGCCGTTACCATTGCCAAATGCGCGGGCCAGGCCCCGACCGTCGGGCGGACCGTCGCCCTCCTGCTGCGCCCGCCCCGCAGGGGCGATTGCCAGCAGCAGAACCACTATAAAGAGTGTTGCCGTATGCTTCATTGATCCGTCCAAAGTACCTATAAAGCCCTTCCTGAGAAATTTGTCTTTCCATCGGCTCGTAGATCAAAACCTGATTCGCCCAAGTCTGCGCCAGCACGGTCTAGCGCACAGTTTAGACGGGTCCGGTATTGGTATGGACGCAGGCATGAGCATATCCGTTGTCGTGACAGAACACTGCGGTACACTGCCCGCATGCCGACCGACTCCCTCCCCACCCCCGCTCTCCCCACCTCGCCACACCACGTGGAGAGACATTTTGAGTCGACCGCGCTGGTGCGCGATGTAGTGATCGGGATGTCGGATGGGCTGACGGTTCCGTTTGCCCTGGCGGCGGGGCTCTCCGGGGCAGTGAATTCGGCGCATGTGGTGGTGCTGGCAGGGTTAGCGGAAATAGCCGCCGGATCCATTGCGATGGGCCTGGGCGGATTCCTGGCTGCGCAGGGGGATGCGGAACATTACGCCAGCGAGCGGCATCGCGAAGAGCGGGAGATCGTCGAGCGGACGCGCGACGAGGAAGAAGAAATCTACGAGATCTTCGAGCAGTACGGCGTGGAACGCAGGGAAAGTATGCCGGTGCTCGAAGCCCTGAAACGAAATCCCACGGCGTGGGTGGACTTTATGATGCGGTTTGAGCTGGGGTTAGAGGAGCCGCAACGCAACCGGGCCGGCCGCAGCGCGATCACGATTGCACTCTCGTATGTTGTTGGGGGCCTCATCCCGCTGGCTCCGTATATGGTGGGGCGCAGCATGCCTTCGGCACTTGCTGCTTCGGTGGGCATCACCCTGGTGGCGCTGCTGGTTTTTGGTGGAGTCAAAGGCCGGCTCACAGGGGCCGGAACCGTACGCAGCGCGGTCCAGACCGTGGTGATCGGCGGTTTGGCCGCGGGCGCAGCCTACCTGCTGGCCCGTCTGCTGAGCGCCCGTTGAAGCCTAAGCAATAGAAACAGAACATCCCCGGGAAATACGGGTTCGGTCTACACCAATTGCGAAACCGCTTTATTAGAGTGGACAAAAAAAAATTAGGCAACATCGGGCCGCTTCTTGTCTCTAAGTACAAGAACAGGAAGAACGAGGGAGAACGCTATCCATGACGCCAGCGACGACGCCAACGACCGCAACGACGGAGACGGCCGGCCGTTTGTTTGAAGATTTTGGTAGAGTGCGCCGGCAAAGCGAGCAGCTTTGTATCCCGCTCTCCCCCGAAGACATGATGGTGCAGTCATGCGCGGAGGCGAGCCCGGCCAAATGGCACCTGGCGCACACGACCTGGTTTTTCGAGACATTTCTGCTGCGGGAGTTCCTCGGCGGCTATCGCGCATTCAACCCTGACTTCCTGTGGCTGTTTAACAGCTACTACAACTCCGTTTCCGACCAACCGGAAAAGAAGCTGCGCGCCTCCTTTTCGCGGCCCCCGGTAGAGACGATTTTCGAGTATCGCCGTCACGTGCAGGAAGGGATGCGGCGTTTGCTCCAGTCCAATCCGCCGCAGGAAGCGATGGAACGAATCGTGCTGGGCCTGCACCACGAGCAGCAGCACCAGGAACTGCTGGCGACCGATATCAAGCATGCGCTTTGGACGAACCCGCTGCGGCCCGCCTACGCCCAAGAGGGAGTGGATCTAAGAGCCCCTGCCACGGGCAAGACGGAGTGGCTTGCCTACGAAGGCGGCCTGTTCGATATCGGGTTCGGTGGGGATGGCTTCGCCTTCGATAACGAGCTTCCTCGTCATCCGGAGTATCTGCGTCCTTTTGCGCTGGCTTCGAGAGTAGTCACCTGCGCGGAGTATCTCGAATTTATCAACGACGGCGGTTACCGGCGGCCGGAGCTGTGGCTCTCCGCCGGCTGGGAGACGGTGAAAGCGGAGGGCTGGAAGGCCCCTCTCTATTGGCGCCTGCAAGAAGGGGCCTCGGAAAGGGCGTGGCTGGCATACACGATGCACGGCGAACAGCCCCTCGCCGATGTGCTGCAGACCCCGGTGTGCCATGTGAGCTACTACGAAGCCGACGCTTTTGCTCATTGGGCGGGTAAACGGCTCCCCACCGAAGCTGAATGGGAAATCGCCGCCCAGGAACTGCCGGTCACAGGGAACTTGCTCGAAGGGGGGATATTGCACCCCCAGGCACTTTCCGGCGATTCCGTGCGCGGTCCGCGGCAGATGTTCGGGGATGTGTGGGAGTGGACGGAGAGCCCGTATATGGGCTACCCGGGGTTTCGTGCGGCGCCGGGGGCGCTGGGTGAATACAACGGCAAGTTCATGAGCAACGCGATGGTTCTGCGCGGCGGGTCGGTGGTGACGCCGGCCTCTCACATTCGGGCCACGTACCGTAACTTTTTTTCTCCTGCGACGCGCTGGCAGTTCTCCGGCATTCGTTTGGCCAACCTATAACGCGGTTTGCACTGACCAAAAGCACGGGGAGAGCTTATGTCTGCTATTTCGTTACCCAAGTTGCCGGCGATTGCGTCGAGCCCGGTCGCGGTGGAAGTGATGGCGGGGCTGACCGAGCGCCCCAAGACGCTGTCGCCCTGGTTGTTTTATGACCAGGCGGGGTCTCGGCTTTTTGAAGAGATCACGGAGTTACCGGAGTATTACGTTACCCGGACGGAACGGCAGATTCTTGCCGAGCACGCGGAAGAAATCATTACCACTGCCGCCCATGGACGCTATCTGTCGATCACCGAGCTGGGCGCGGGGACGGCCACCAAGACGGGCCTGCTACTGGAAGCTGCGGTCGCGCACCAGGGGAGTGTGACCTATTACCCTATCGATGTTTCGGAGACGGCGCTGGAGCAAGCCTGGACCAGGCTGGGGGCGCAACTGCCGAAAGTGACGGTCGAACCCATTGTTGCGGACTACACCGAGGGCATGCGGCAAAACAGAGCCGACGCGGTGGCGGGCGATGAACGGCGGCTGGTGCTGTATATCGGCTCGAGCATCGGGAATTTTTCGCCGGCGGATGCGGTCGAAGTGCTGCGCGGCGTGAGGGCACAGTTGCTGCCGGGAGATTGTCTGCTGCTGGGCACCGATATGGTGAAGGACACCCAGACGCTGCTCGAAGCCTACGATGACGCAGCCGGGGTTACGGCCAGGTTCAACATGAATGTGCTGCTGAGGATCAATCGCGAACTGGAGGGGAATTTTGATCCGCAGCTGTTTCGTCATAGAGCGCGGTGGAATGAACAGCACGCGCGGATCGAGATGCACCTCGAGAGTTTGGCGGCGCAGCGTGTAACGCTGCGGGCGCTGGAAATGGATGTGCGGTTTAACCGGGGAGAGACGATTCATACCGAGAATAGCTACAAGTTCACGGATCAGCGCGTGCTGGCTTTGCTGGCACGCGCCGGGTTTAAACTGCGGCGACAGTGGAGCGATGAGCAGAAGTGGTTTACGGTTTATCTGGCTGTTGCTCAGTAGGGATGGTGGCCTGCAATAGTTTCCCTACTGCTTCCACCTATCTTGCAGAACGAAAGTCCGCGGTGGCTAAGAGCCTAATAATGGTTGACGAGCCGGTAACAGCCCCCTATTACGCTCCGGGTTCCCCCCCAAGTCGCCGCTAGGGAGACATAGCCGGCGTCCTTCATGCCTGAGGAAACCATGGCGTCCGCCGCGGCGCGGACATCCTGGTCGTCGACCTTGCCGGCAAAGAGGTTCCAGCTATTCCAACCCATCGGCGGCGTTGGCGCGAGCGAATTGCTCTGCGCCAGAAGCGTGGAGGGCATGAGCAAAGTGGCAAAGAACACCGCACGCAGTCCGATTTGCATGAAGTCTCCCGTTTGCATTCGAACCATCCACTATAGGCCAGTTCCCTTGCTCGCTGCCAGCGGCTTGAGGATCTCATCGAGGAGATCGGTTGCGCCCTGCACCCGTTCCAGCCGGGGATACTTTTCGCCGTCGTGATAGTCGAGCCGCACCGTGCGAAATTGATCGTCGCTGGAAACGATGAGTTCGATGGGATCGGCGGTTCCTTTGGCCGAGCGAATGGCTTGCTTGAGCACGTCGCCGGTAAAGCCACGGCCATTGATGGCAACCAGCTTAGTGCCGGGGCCAATACCCGCCTGGAAGGCCGGCGACCCCATGCGGACATCCATAATCATGCCGGTGGCGTCGACGAGGAAACCGGCAGAAAACCAGGCGTCGATCTGCTTGACGCGATCGAGAAGGGCTTGCTCGTAGCTAGTGGGATCGGTGGCGTAGACGAGCCGGTACCCGCCATGATCGATGCCCGCAAGGGGCGCGTGGGCTGCATGAGCATGGAGGCGTTCGGTGAGAAAGCCGCGCCAGTCATAAGGCACAACCGCGTTGAGGTCAGCTACGATTTCATCGAAAGTGTAGGGGACTACCTCCGGCGGTGTGTTGCCACCCACGGCGAGAAATTTTACGCAAAAGTCATTCAGTGATTTCTGGTCGTGGGTGAGCCGGCGGATGGTGGTATCCGCATCGAGCCACACCAACTCTCCTTCGGGATAGTAGTCCTGGCCGCGCCGCAAGTTCGCCCAATTGCTGCTGCCGCCGCGCAAGACTTGGGCAGAGATTGCTGTGTCTTCCAGGTCGCGCCAAGTGCGTCCGGGCTTTGTATCCAGGCGGGCGGCCGACCAAGCCAGCGCTTCGCGGTAGACGTCGGGCGTCCAAAGGCCGGCGCGCGCTGCAAGAACATCGCCCCAGTATTCGGTCATGCCTTCATAGACCCAGAGCAGGTCGCCTTTCATCGGGGTGGCGTAGTCGGGAGTGGCAAGGCCTGCCGGGCGGCGGTATTTGCCGTTCCAGGAATGGGTGAACTCGTGGGGCAGCAATTCGGCATTGAGCATGGCCAGCTTGGTGTCGGCGAAGCCCTGCTCCTCGACTCCGTTGTCGCTCGATTGGTGATGCTCCAGTCCCTCGCCACGCACAATGTCACTGAGGCTCAGAATAAAGTGGTAGGTCTCGTAGTGGCGGGACGCGTAGAGCAAGCCTGTCTGGCGCACAAGCTCGGTGAGCGAGGCGAGAAACTCGGGCTTCAAGTCGACATCCGCCGCGGCTTCGCCGGCCACGTCGAGGTAGTGTTTCGGTGTGACTTCGGGCGCCAGGGGGATTTCACGGAAATATTTGCCCGTGATCAGTGGGGAGTCTACCAGGTGCTCCACCGAAACCGGAGCAAATGAGACTTCCGCGTCGTGCTGGCCGGCTACGGTCAGGGCGGTGCCAAACTTCCAGGCGGGCGGCATCGTCAGAGAAGCGGCGATGGGGATCTGCGCTACCGGGATGTGCGCGGGATAGAGAATGACGGCGTTCCACTCCAGTACCGTCATATTGGCACTGGTCGCGCCATCCATATCGGAGCCGGTTGCGCCCGGGGTGGCAAGAAAGTCCAGCGACACATCGAGACGGTTCACGCCGGACGGCACATCGACATGGATCCCATACACATCCACATCGTCACGGCGCCAAGGGAGATCCTGCCCATTGGCGCGGATGAATATGCCGGCGAGATTGTCGATGGGTCCGGTGGGACGGTGGTCTCCGGGAATCCATTGTGGGTATTCGAGGGTGAGGGGGCCGGGGTTCACCGGGATCTGCAAGCGAGCATGGAGCAGGTGGCGGGGCGCGTCGGTGAGATCTACCTGTAGCTGGATGGGGGCGGAGGGCTGCGCAGATGTCTGCGCGGCGCTGACGCCAACGGACAATAGGAACAGGTAGACACCGAATGCAAGGCATTTCTTCATTTTTTGATCATTTCATAACGGGACGGGCAATGGGTGTGACGGTCGTGCTTACGTATGGGCTGAAGCCCGTGCCCTTCAAAACGGGCTTCACAGGCTACGGAAAAAGTCGACGAATGAAGGGTACGGCCTTTAGGCCGTACATGTAGTTAGGCAACCAAATGGCCCTTAGGCCCTGAGGGCAGGTTTCTCGGCCGAAAACGCTGCCCTCAGGGGCTTTACAGGCTGCGGAAAAACTAACTGTTGAGAAGGGTACGGCCTTTAGGCCGTACATCTAGTTAAAACAACCAAGCGGCCTTTAGGCCCTGAGGTCAGGTTTCTGGGCCGAAACGCTGCCCTCAGTGGCTAAAGCCCACTGTTTTTGTTTCCGTAATGTACGGGCTGAAGCCCGTACCCTTCAAAACGGATAAACGATCCTCTGCGTGAGACACCCCACTAGCGGAAATGCTTCGAACCTAAGATGATGGATTGACTTCTTGAAAGAGGCTTTTTCGATGGCAGACGATCAATCGCAGTCCTACGCAAACCATGCGAGGACTGATCCGGCTTTTCATTTTGTTCTCCTTGGACTTGTGCTCGCATCGTTGATTGTGAGCATCGTTGTTTTTGTTCGTCACCCGGGAATCGAAACGGGACTGTTGATCCTACTGACGATCGCGCTGTTCTGGAATTCGTTCATCACCAGGACTTATTCCCTCAAGGTGCAGGACCGGGTTATCCGCCTGGAGGAGCGGCTGCGCTTGTCGATGCTGCTGCCTGAAGCGGTGAAGCCGCGTATCCCGGAGCTGACGGTTTCGCAGTTAGTGGCGCTTCGTTTCGCGTCGGATGCGGAACTGCCCGCGCTCGCCGTGCGCGCGCTTAACGAGGGCCTGACTAACAAGCAAATCAAGTCGTCCATCCAATTGTGGCGCACGGATTCGTTTCGCGTCTGAGGCTTGGTCAGGCGCCGAGGCGGCCGAGACCCAGGCCGATGACGTAGGTGACCACGCCCTCGACCGCGCCGACCAGGGTCATCTCAAAGCCGCTGCTCCACCAGGAACGCACGGTGACCAAGGACTTGGCCGCGCCCACGGCGAAATGCGCCAGCAGCGAGACCACGGCTGAAACAATGACCGCACTGTAACCGCTGAGGAAGAAAAAGGGCACGATGGGGATGAAGGCTCCCGCCGCGGTCGAGAGCGCGCCCGAAATGGCCGAAGTAAGCGGATTGCTGAGTGCCTCTTCCGTCGAGTTGAGGCGCTCGGCAGCGAGGGCGCGCAACATCTGTTCCGGATCGCTCGCGATGTGCTCCACCATGTGATCGGCGTCCTGCTGGGGAAGGCCTTTCACCTGGTAATACAGGGATAGCAGTTCGCGTGCCTCGGCGGGATTCATCGCAATGGCCTCGCGTTCGCGACCGACCTCCGCCTCATAGATTTCACGCTCGCTCTTGGAGGCGAGGTAGGCGCCGGAACCCATGGACAAGGCACTGGCGATCATGCCGGCAATGCCGGAAAGCAGAACCCACTTGCTATTGCCGAGGGTCGCACCGGAAACACCGGAGACGATGCCGAAGATGGAACCGAGGCCGTCGTTGACCCCGTAGATAGCGTCACCGATCCATCCCGCCGTGTGGCTGCGGCCCTGGCTGCGTCTGGTCAGCAGCTGCGCCAGGAGAGTTTTTGGATCGGCTGTTGGCGCGGATGCTGGATCGGGCTGGGGCGCGGGCGCCGCTGAGGGATCCCTGGCGGCGGATCAGGCTGCTGAGTTGGCGGTAGTGGTCCTGCTCCTCTTGAATGACCCGGTCGAGGATGTTGAGGCTGGGCGCATCGCCGAGCGCCTTGAGCTGCCGGCTATATTTGGCAATGTCGCGGCTTTCATCAATTTCCAAGCGGCGCAAGGCAAGATCGTCGCCGCCGACGCGGGTTTTGAGGCTGCCGGCGTCGCCGGCGGGTTTGCCGCGATAGACCGGCTGCGGGGCTCCCAGCTCCCTCAGGCGCGCGGCCCATAGCTGGGCATGTTCCTGCTCAGCAAGCGCCATGTGGTTCAGCGTCTGCTTGCGGGCAGGCTCCGGTTCCCTCTCGGCGAGCGCCCGGTAGGTATAGTAGCCGGTCATCTCCGCTTGCCAATTCTGCTCCAGTATCTGGCGCAGTTTGGGATGACGGAGCAGTTCAGACGGAGCTTGCACGTCAGCGGCTTCTCCGATTGGTTCTTGACCCAGCGTAGCATCCGGAGACACAGTGGAAAGCGGATCTTTACAATGGTTGGCACGATGAAATTTGAACAGCTGCTCACGGAAACGCGGCACCCGGATACGGCACGTATCGACCAGCTCTCCACACCGGAGATGCTGGAGGTCATCAACGCCGCAGATCGCTCGATTGCGGATGCAGTACACGCCGAGTTGGCGCGGATTGCGGAGGCGGTCGACGGCATTGCGGAACGGCTGGAGAACGGCGGCCGCCTGTTCTATATCGGCGCCGGCACATCCGGACGGCTCGGGGTGCTCGATGCTTCGGAGTGTCCCCCGACCTTCAATGTCGATCCTGGGCTGGTGGTGGGCCTGATCGCGGGCGGCGACTACGCTCTGCGCCATTCGATCGAAGGCGCGGAGGACGATCGGCAGCAGGGCGTAGAGGATCTGAAAGCCCACGGCTTGCGCGCCGGGGACACGCTGGTAGGGATCGCCGCCAGTGGCCGTACACCCTATGTGCTGGGTGGCATGGCCTACGCCAACCAACTGGGTGCGCTGACGATCGGGCTGAGCTGCGTACCGGGTTCCCAGGTGGAGTGCGAGGCACGGATCGCAATTACCCCGGCGGTTGGGCCTGAGGTGATTACCGGGTCCACCCGTATGCGTGCCGGCACAGCTACCAAACTGGTGCTGAACATGTTGAGCACCGGGGCGATGATCCGCACCGGCATGGTTTACGGCAACCTGATGGTGAACGTACAACCGACCAACGAAAAGTTGAAAGACCGTGCGACACGCATTATTGCGGCCGCAACCGGCGTGGATGAAGGGCAGGCCGCAGTGCTGCTCGCCAAAGCCGGCGCGGTGCGCATCGCCATCGTGATGCAAAAGCTGGGCATTACGCGGGAGCAGGCCACGGAGCGGCTGGCCGCCGGGCACGGCAACCTACGGGCGGTTCTGGGCGAGGCTTGAGACCCCACTGCTTTTAGCACTTGGCCTAGCCGCTTGGCGAAGAACTTACGTCTATGTAAGAGATGGCGCGGCCAGGCGCATAATGTTGCTATAGGTAACAGGAGGCGAGACGGTGAGTCGAAATTTGGCGAAGTTGCTGATTTTGTTGGCGCTGGCGCCATTGCCGGCGCTTTCTGTGAGGGCCCAGTCGACCGATCGCCCCGATCAGGGTTTTGGCCCGATCGACACCAGCGCTCCGGCCACGCCGCCGGACCAGATCGTGAAGCAGTTTGCCGCCAAGGAAAGCGACTTCCGTCGTGCCCTGGATAACTACACCTACCAGCGCGACGTGCGGATCCAGACGATCAACGACGACGGCAAGGTCGACGGTGAGTATCGGCAAGTGGTGGAGATTACCTTCGACCCGAGCGGGCGGAAGTCGGAACATGTAACCTTCGCCCCGCAGAATACGCTGGAACGCATTACGATGAGCCCGTCGGATGTTTCTGATATCGAGCAGCGCCTGCCCTTCGTTTTGACCTCGGAGGACGTTGGGCAATACAACCTGACCTACGTGGGCCGACAGAAGGTGGACGAGGTAGACTGCTACGTTTTTGATGTGGCGCCCAAGGTTATAGAAAAGGGAAAGCGCTACTTGAAGGGACGCATCTGGGTGGACGAGAAAGATCTGCAGATCGTGATCACCAGCGGCAAGAATGTGCCGGATGATCTGCGCAAAGGACACGAGGATCTGTCACCGCCCTTCACTACGTACCGCGAGCAGGTGGATGGGAAGTATTGGTTTCCGGTTTATACGAAAGCGGACGCGGAGCTCCATTTTGCAGGCGGGAGCGGGTATTTGAGCCAGGATGTCCGGATCCGGCAGATTGTGCGTTATACCGATTACAAACAGTTCCGTTCGACGGTCAAGCTGATATTTCAGGGACAGGATGTCACGAATAATACGCAGCAACCGCCGCCCAATGGACAGCAGCAGCCCCCAGCTCCGGCCCCGCACTGAGGGTCTTGAAAACATTTCCACTCCAGAGCCGGTTGCGCGGATCCCAGGTCTCAAAAACGAGACCTGGGGCCGCACCCGCAGCCTGCTTTACGCGTTGTAGGTTGAGGAGGCTACACGACCTCCTCGGCCGGTCCAGTTGGTGTGGAAGAATTCGCCTCTCGGCTTATCGACCCGCTCATAGGTGTGCGCTCCGAAGAAGTCGCGCTGTGCCTGCAGGAGATTTGCCGGCAGACGCGCGGTGCGGTAGCCATCGTAGAAGGCCAGCGCGGTAGAAAATGCAGGCATGGGGACGCCCACCCTCACTCCGTAGATGATCGCCTTGCGCCACGCCGGATGATACTTGTTCATCGCGGTGGAGAAGAATTTGTCGAGCAGAAGGTTCTGCAGCTTGGGGTCGCGGTCAAAAGCAGCCTTGATATCGCCAAGGAAGATACTGCGAATAATGCAACCGCCGCGCCACATTAAAGCGACGCCCCCCATGTTCAGGTTCCAGCCCTGATCTTTCTCTGCCGCGCGCAACAACATGTATCCCTGGGCATAGCTCACCATCTTTGAGCAGTAAAGAGCGACGCGCACCTCCTCGATGAATTCCTTTTTTCCATCGACGACTTTGCGCTTGCGCGGCCCCTTGAGTACTTTAGACGCCGCGATGCGCTCGCCCTTCAATGCCGAAAGGCAGCGCGCGAATACGCTCTCGCCGATCAAGGTCACGGGCTGCCCCAGGTCGAGCGCAGAAATCGCAGTCCATTTGCCGGTGCCTTTTTGTCCCGCGGCATCGAGGATCTTGTCGACCATCGGCTGGCCATCGTCATCTTTCTTGGCGAAGATGGTGGCGGAGATATCGATCAAGAAGCTATCGAGTTCGCCTTTGTTCCATTCCGTAAATACCTCGGCGAGCTCATCGGCGGTAAGGCCCAACCCATCCTTCAACAACTGGTAGGCCTCGCCAATCAATTGCATGTCGCCATACTCGATGCCGTTGTGCACCATCTTGACGTAATGCCCGGCGCCATCTTCGCCGACCCAGTCGCAACAGGGAGTTCCATCCTCAACCTTGGCGGCGATGGCCTGGAAAATCGGCTTTACGTGTGGCCACGCTTCCTTGTTTCCGCCGGGCATGATGGAGGGGCCGAAGCGCGCACCCTCTTCGCCTCCGGAAACGCCTGTGCCAATGAACAGAATGCCTTTGGCGGCCAGGTCCTTGGTTCGCCGCGTCGAGTCGGTGTACAAGGAGTTGCCGCCATCAATGATGATGTCGCCTTTTTCCAGATGGGGGAGCACCTGATCGATGGTCTGATCGACGACGTCACCGGCCTTGACCATAATCATCACGCGGCGCGGCGTCTTGAGCATCGCGCACATTTCCTGAATGGAGTGCGCCCCCGCTACCTGGGTTCCCTGGGCCTCATTCTCGAGGAAGTCATCCACCTTGGAGACGGTTCGGTTGAAGACAGCAACCTTGTAGCCATGGTCGTTCATGTTCAAAACCAGGTTCTGGCCCATGACCGCCAAACCGATCAATCCGATATCGCAATTCGCTTCCGACATATTCGTTCTTCCCCTTCTTTTCGTCGGGATGCGAGCAGCTTCCGCGCATCCACCGGACGGCGCGATGATAACCGATCGGGAGGATGGGGGCAAAGCGGCGGGTAGGACCCGCGCCAGCGGCAGCGCGACGACTAAAAGTCGTAGCGCAGTGAGAACTGCATTACGCGCGGCTTGGTGTAGAGGGACGAATAGTTGCCAAGAGTTGCCCGCCGTCAACGTGGTTCCGAAGAAGAGCTGGGTTGACATCAAACCGGGCGGAGTTGGTCACGTTGAAAACCTCCCAGGCAAACTTTACGCCCTGGCTTTCCGTGATCTTAAACACCTTGGACAAACCGGAGTCGATATCGAAGTAGCCATCTCCGCGGAAAGCTATTGCGTTCTCCAGCTTCGCCCGGATAGGCCAGCCGAATCGGCGAACCGTTGGTGACTCCATTGTTGATGGCTGCCGGATTGTCAAAGAGCTTGCGGCGCTCCATTTTGATCGAGATGCTTGCGGATCTTCACCGGCGCTGTCAGGACGCCGAAGCTTTCAATCTGCCAGTCGGTCCCCCAGCCCGGCGCGGTGAGACTGAACGGCAGTCCGCTGGTCCAGCGGTTTACGCCTGACCACTGCCAGCCTCCGATCACTTCATCGACCAGCCGATTCGATGTGTTGGCAAACCGTCTGCCCGGTACCGAAGGGCAAGCTGATACAACCAGTCGAACGTGATCAGATGCTTGGTGTCGAAATCGGAGACGCCGCGATTCAAGGAAGGATTCCAGGTGTTGATGATGTTGCTGAACGAGCTATTCGGTCGATTTCGCTGGCGCGTTCCGTGTCAGAGCCCATGTCGATGGATTTCGACAAGGTGTAGCTGAAGTCGGCCTGCAGGCCATGGCTTAGGGGATGACGGAGCGTGATCTGGCCGGCGTTGTAATAGCTCATGCCGATCGAGTCCCAGGCATAGAGAGACGAAAACTGGGATTGCCAGAATTTTGTTCCCTGCGGGCAGCCGTAATAACAGTAAAAATCCAGATCTGCCAGAGCGGTGGTTTCGCCATGCTGATAGCGGTAGGGCGCCCACTCATTGGTGTAGATGGCCTGGGTGGCGCTCTCGCCCAGATAATCGTAGCCCGCAAGCTGCGGAAATACATCCTCGAAGTAAGGGATGGCGGGAACCGAAGCCTTGGGTCGCCTCCGTTCGCATCCACCAGCGCGGAAAGCTTGGCCGCGTTGGTAAAGTAGTCGCCACCGCCCTGGGGATCCCCGTAGTCGACCGGCTCCGCCAAATCGAGTGCCTGCAGCAGGTGCCTGCCCAAGCCGGCCAACGTAAGCGAACCTCCAACGTCATTCCGCCCTTCGAATTCGCGCTGGACGGAAAAATCCATGGCTTCTGCGTAGGGGGTTTTCAAATGATTATTGACGCCCCACTGATCGCAAATCCGCTAACCGCGTCGTTCGGGTAGGTATAGGGGTAAGTGATCGTCGAGGGCTGTGCGCAGATCCATTGGAAGGGACATCGTGAACACCGGTAAAGCGTGGTGCATTCTCCATCCCGTAGACGCCGGCCGGATTGGTGACACTGTTGGTCAACCCGAACGATCCAAACTGATCGAACGTATTGACGATGCCTTCGCCATAGTGGTCGAAGTACAAGCCAAAGCCACCGCGGATCGAGGTCTTTTCGTTGGGCGCATAAACGATGGCCAGGCGGGGTGCGAAATTTGTCTTTTGCTTGGCCCAGAGACCGGGCGCGTGATTTGCGGGCCCGCTGGGACTGAATTGGAGAAGCGGTTCATACACCTCTCCCTGCAGCGCCGAGGCGTTCCGCTGCCGATACCAAGAATTGGTATCGATCGTCGGGGCAATTTGCTGCCCATTCTCTTCGTAGGGCGTCTGCAGAATGGTGTGGCGCAGGCCGAAGGTGATGGTCAGGTTTGGCCGCGCTCTCCAGCTATCCTGCACGTACCATTCAAACTCGTTGGCCTTGAAATGACGATTGATAAAAGTGCCGTCAGGAAACAGGCTTCCGGTCGCTCCGCCCTTGGCAACGTTGTAGTTGGAAACGGTGGTCGCTTCGGGGATTCCGCCCACGAGGTTTCCATAGGCAATGTGATAGGAGTTGCCAAAGCCATCCGAGACCGGCGGCACTCCCAATGTCGAAGGGATCCGGAGCGCCGCCGCATACCAGTAGGGGTTGGTGGTGGCATTGTTAAAGGAATTCGCATCCGATCCGCGATTGTTGTGAATCAGCCGCCAATTACCGCCGAATCCCAGGGTGTGGCTCCCCTTGGTCCAGGTGAGGTTATCGACGACGTTGTGGACCGGGACATTGACGATCGAGGAGCGAGTCACGTAATAGGGATCGCTGCCGGAGTCGTTGAGGAAGCGGAAGGTGGTGTAGTCTCCCTGGCCGGTACCGCGATTGCTGAATCCCTGGCGAATAAAGCCGTAGCGAACGTCATTCACGATATGGGGCGTGATCGACCAGGTCTCGCCGGCCGCGATTCCTTTGCTGTTGTCTTCGAGGCGCGAAGACGGCGCATCGCCGGGGAAATCCTCAACTCCGGACTGGTGTATCTTTCTGCAGGTTTCCGCGCGCAAACAGATGGTGTTTCTCGTTCATCGCGTAGTCGAGCTTGAAAATACTGGTGTTCGAGCGAGCCGGGATAAGGCGAAGAGAAGGTATAGGACAGAAGGTTATACCCATCGCCCTGGGTCGCTCCGTTGGGCATCGGGTACTGCTGGAAGAATGCCAGCGCGGCAGGGTTCGGGCCGGGTGTGGTGCAAACACCGTTGTCGAGGCAATCGGCATCCAGAGTCGCAATCTGCGCAGCGGTCAGAGTGTTGGTCGAGGTTTGCGCGCAATTGGGATCGCTCGGATCGACGCAGTACTGATAGGTAATGTTTCCCTGGCGATATCCGGCGCTGGGCACGATCCTCGTCTGCTGCGAGTTTTCCGCGGTGCGCTGCCCTTCATAGTTGAAGAAGAAGAAGAGCTTGTCTTTCTTGATCGGGCCGCCGAGTGATCCGCCGAAGGTGTTGCGGATGAGCTTGCCGGGCTTGTTCGGCTGGCCGGATTGCAGCTCGCCCTGCTTGTTGAACCAGTCGTTCGCGTATCCAAGGCTGTTGCGATTGTATTCGTAGGCGGCGCCGTGAAATTTGTTGGTGCCGGACTTGGTCACCAGGGTGACCTGTGCTCCGGAGCTGCGTCCGGCGTCGGCATTCGAACTGGTCGTGGTTACGCGAAATTCTTCGGTCGAATCGAGCGTTGACCGCAGAACCCCGGTGAAGGCGTAGCCGTTCTGCTGATCGTTATCGTCGAGGCCGTCCAGGGTGACGTTGGTCTGGTCGGAACGCGCGCCGGCGACGGAGCCGCTGCGGCTGTCCTGGTCCTGCTGGTCGGTGGTCTGCCGGCCAAGATACAACACTCCGGGCTGCAGGCTGAGCAGGTCGGCTACATTGCGCCCTTCCATCGGCAGCGCCTGAATGGTCACGTTATTGACAGCGTTTCCGATGGAGGCATCGGTAGTATTCAGAGTCTGTGCTTCGCTGCTCACGTCCACGGTGACGGCGGTGGCCTGGACGGTCAACCTGAAGTTGATAGTGGCCGGCTGATTCACCAGAAGATCGGCCTGCTTGGATTGCGGGCTGAAACCCGTCCCGGTGGCGGTGATGACATACGTGCCGGGCGGAATCTGCTGGAACTGGTATTCGCCGCTGCCGCTCGCGGTCTGAGCCGACGTGACGCTGGTGGCCTTGTTCACGATGGTCACGATAGAGCCAGGAATCACAGCACCAGAGGGATCGGTGATCGTGCCTCGCAACGAGGTGAACGATGCCTGCGACCAGGCGAGGCTGCAAAAGCCGATGAACAAAAACAGGAATGCGAGAGGCTGACGGTAACAGCGCATGCGTACTCCCTCCAAAAAACTATTCCGATGGCACCCGCTCGTTGATGGCGGGATTCCTTTTGGTTGCTGAGGCCCGAATGCACTTCAGGTCTTACAAATCTGCGGAGTTTTACTTCGATGCGGTTAAAACTAGATTGCTAATTAATAAACGAGTCCGCCACAGAGAGCAAGAGGGATTGTTGCGAAGATTCTTCGCGGCCCCTCTGGCGATGCCACCTAACAATCGACTACAGCATTTTCACTTCTGGTGCTTACAGAGTAACGACTCCCATGGCGGCTTTTCCTCAAGAACCGGGGTCCCCGGCAAGCGTGCTTGCTGGGGTGGAAGAAAAGCCGCACTTCAGGCCAGCACCCTCGCTGTGCAGAGTAGAAGTGAAAATGCTCTAGTATACGTATACCGGCCGAAAAGTCACAAGACAGTCATTGTCCGGATACCGATCATTCGTGGTGCGCGGGCGATGACATCCATCATGCCCCTATTCTCAATATTTCTCAATGAGAATATGGCATTGCCTTTGGCCAGGGTCGCAGGATGCGCGTCTTTTGACCGGCAACGCCGCACCGGAATTACGGCTGCACGTTGGTCACGCCTTCTTCGCCGGGCCTGGGGAAATGCTTTTCGTACCAGGCAATGGACCGATCGGTAGCATCGATCTGATGTTTGACTTCGGAGAGGCCATGGCCTTCACGGGGATAGCGGAGAAACACCGTTTCCACCCCTACATCCTTAAGTGCCACGAAAAGTTGTTCTGCTTCGGCGATGGGAACATCGTTGTCATTCTCGCCGTGGATGATGAGGGTTGGGGTGTGGGCGGCGGCGATGTGCTTCAAGGCCGAGCGTTCCCACGCTATGTCCATCAGGTTTCCCTGGTGGAGGAACTGGCCAAACTCCATTTCTTCGTATTGGTTGTAGTAGGTCATGTAGTTGTAGCTGATCAGGTTTGCGATGCCCGCGGTGGGAATCGCGGCCTTGAATTCGTTGGTTTGGGTAATGAGCCAATCGGTGAGCTGGCCGCCATAGCTGACCCCTTCGATGCCCATGCGCTCACGGTCAATCCAGGGGTAACGGCGCACGGCGGCACTGACGGCGTAGAGCACGTCTTGCCCCTCATTGCCGTCCTGGTCGCCGAATACCGCATCGGCAAACTTTTGGCCGTAGCCGGTGGAGCCGCGATAGTTTACGTTGAGCACCGCGTAACCGTGTGCGGCGTAGACCTGGTTCTTGTAGACAAAGGCTGGACCATTTTGCGAGTGCGGGCCGCCATGGATCACCACGATGAGCGGATGCTTGGAGGTGGCGGTGAGGCCGATGGGCCGGGTAAGAAACGCTTCCACCTCGTAACGGTTATCGTTGCTGACAAAGGTAAAGGGTTCTACTTCGGCTATCGTTTTTCCCGCGAGAAGATCTTTGTTGAGGTTCGTAAGGGCGCGAGGCGCACCGTCGCCATCTTTCAGGTACAGCTGCGCGGCGTCACGAGGCGTGGTCAAGGCGTAGGCGATGACACCGTTCTTGCCCACGGAAAAGTCCGTGACCCCACCGGGGTCTTTGAGGATCGTTTCCGCCGGGCCCCCGGAGATGGGGATGCGGAAGAGATGAACACTGCCACGTTCCTGCACGGGGACGTAGACGGCACTGCCGTCGGGCTGCCATTGCGGCGCGCCCTGGCGATTGTCAATGGTGTTGCCGAGTTCGCGGCGGTCGCTGCCGTCGGCATTCATCAGCCAGGCGTGTGTGTCTTCCATGGTGGTTTCACGGTCGGTGAGGCCGCGGCGTGTGGCGCGATAGACGATGGTCTTGCCATCGGGCGACCACAGTGGATCGTATTCACAGCTTTCGGTTGCGGTGAGGCGGTGGATGCTGTTGTCTGCAAGTTGCAGGGTGAAGAGGTCGTAATTAAAAAATTCATCCTGATTGGGCTCGCGGTTAGAAGCGAAAACGAGCTGCCGGCCGTCGGGCGACCAGTCGATGGAGTGCTCATCGTAATTCCCTTGGGTGAGCTGCCGTATTTGCTTGGTCGCCGTATCTACGACGAAGAGGTGCAGGCGCTGATTGTCGTTGAAACGAGTGAGCCCTTCGCCGGCGGTCGGTTTGTACAGATAGCGGGTGATGACCCTGGGGTCGCCATCGGCTTCTGCAGCGCCCTGGCCTGGTGTAGACGAGACAAAAGCGATCTGCTTTCCATCGGGCGACCAGGCAATGTCTTTCCCTGCGCCGGGGAGCGGAGAATTAGTCCCGGCGAGCGGGGCTAGGAAGGTTGTGCCGGCGCCGTCGGGATGCGCCATCAAAAGTCCGTGCCGGTCGCCCTCGGTTCCCCGAAATGCGATCCACTTGCTATCGCTGGACCAGACCGGTCCCCCGGACGGCTTGCCGCCCCCGAGGGCTATTGCTTTTTGTGTATGGATGTCCATGACCCAGAGTTGGCTGTAGGGACGGCCGGGGCGATCGAGCATGGTAATGGTGTAGGCGATAGCGTGGCCGTCGGGGGCGAGCGCTACGCTGCCGATAGAGCGGAGGTGCACCAGGTCGGCGCTGCTCAGGCCTTGCGCGTGCGCTGTTGCCGCGATGACCATCGGGAGCGTGGCGAAAAGCAGTACGCACGAGCAGAAGAGGGGGCCCTTTGATCCACGACGCATGGAATTTCCTCCAAGTGAGATTGTGCCTGCTGTTGGGGGTAAAGAGCAGCCGCGAGGTCTTATTGTGGCTCGCTCAGGTGGACGATGCCGGCCCGGTTGGATTAAGCGGGCGCCGATGCGTTTACACTGATGAAGATAGCAGAGCGCGACGGCGCAGCAGTGAGCCGGGGTACGATCCTGCTCCAGCAAAAGCAGTTGAGCGAGCTTTGGAACGGCTGCAGGTGCTCAACAAACATGCTGACCAAGGCGAGGTTCGATATCATTGCATTGACCGCTCCGAGCGCGTTTTCTGACGTCGTGAGTTTTTGAAGGGCCTATAGCTCAATTGGTTAGAGCAGCGGACTCATATTCCTTATTTGGGGTTTTCTGGGACCCGCGTGTTTACAGGCGAAATCAAATGAAACCATCGTATTCATTGATGATTTCTCAATGTCACTTTTGCAGTGTGTCGCAGTAAAAACCAGGAAAGTCGGGAAGCAACTAACACCTAAACTAGCACCAAAATCAGCGGTTTTGCATTGCCTCGCAGGCACCCGCAGATGTAAAATTGAGATAGTCGCAGGCGGTCATGATCAGCCCTCGGTCGACCCACTGCGCCCTGTCGAAGTCAGGCGGGACGTCCTAGGGATGTTGCTGTAACGGGCAGGTAGTACAGCGACTGCCGAAAGCTACAAGTGACAACTCGGTTGCTCTATCCCAGACGCGACGCCGCGTTTCAGCTTGGGATCTCTGTTCGTTCTCTCGACTACTTGGTCGCAAACAAAAAACTGGAAGTTCCAGAAGATCGGCGGGCGTGTGCCGATCCACTGGAAAGAACCTGAGCGGTTCACCTCTGCCAACCACTACGAAAACGTGGTGCCTGCCTGAGGTGAGGAGCCTGGGGGTGCGCACCATTAACATGCACTCACGATTCGGAAGGTACAATCCTACCTTGGGATCTTGAGATGACCTGGGAAGATGATGAACTTTCTGCTTCCACAAGGTGCTGTCGGCTGTGTGGAATCCAATTTGATGACTCACCTGAAGAAGTGCATCCAGACTTGTGCTTTACCTGCCGCAGAAAAATGAAATTACCCAAGCTGACCTTTCCACAATCCATAGTCCTCGTTGTGACTGCCTTGGTCATCGGCGCGATCCCAATCTTGCTTCTACGCGTTCATTTTGTGATGTACGGACTTGCGATATTGATAGAGATTGCAGCGGTCTGTCTCGGTGCTTGGGTTGGATCAAAGATCTATCACTTCCTGGGAGAAATCTACAGAGACAACTGGGCGACCTTGGTAGTGTCGATCCTGATCGCGATATCGTTGATAGGCTGCGTCGTCAGCGTCTTCGGCTCCTTTGAGATGGTACGGATTATCCGATATGAGCTACCAGCGGAGGACGAGTAGCTAAGTTTCCCGAGACCCGTGTTCTTTCCACGAATGAGGGCCATCCTTTCACTGCGTTGTTTCCGTGTAAGGGTGTCCGTCATGGGACCTTCTGCTTTTTGATGGCGATTCGTCGTCACCCTTCAGGTTAGCGCGGAGCCGTTACGTGTGGAAAACTAGGTACAGATCGCACGCACATGAACGCCCGTCAGAGACTAAGGCTGATCGGGCAGGCGTATGATTTTTATGCCTTTGAGGTTCTGCAATGTCCTACGACCGCTATCAAATCAAGTATCACCTGACTGCGAATGGCTGGTCTCCCAACGAAGACGCTTGCTTGACAGAAGCCCGCATCGAGACCTGGGAGAAGGAAGTCTACCAAGGATTTGGATTCGGACCCGAAAGTGAACACTGGAGAATGTTGTGGTCCAACCCAGACTTCACCGAACCCGAACGTTCAGCACTGCGCGAGAAATTCCCTTTTCCGCAAAGACCTCAAATAACTGAGGAATGGCTTCGCGGACTAAATATCTAGACATCGAGCTACGCAGGGTCGCCCTCACCGCTGGGTGGGAAAGAAGTTGATAGACGTTGGTCCCCCGCCGTCCCATGACGGTTGGTACCTTTCAGAATCCACCGGAGGCGCACGATGGCCAAACGGCGCGGACTAAGTGCTAACGGGAGGTGGTGCAAAAGGCGCTTATGCTTTTGGGTGCTTAAAGGTTCTTAGGAAGCACGGTTACTCATTTGAGGCTGTGGCTGGTACCTCGGTAGGTGCCTTGAATGCTCTCCTCTGGAGCGCCGCCGACGCGGGAGCCGATATAGTTTTGTTGCCTCCGGAACGCCCCTGGCGCCTTGTCATGGCCCCGAACGCTTGAGAGCAGAAGCTTGTGAAGCTTTAACAGAAGATTGAGACTGAACGGTCTTGTCTGCAGTTCCTCCATCGCCATGTCGAGAGCATGTCTATAATTCAGGATTTCTTCGATATCGTGACGGCGGGATTCTCGTTCCGGAGGTTCACCGGCTTCGAACTGCAGGACCTCGCTCATGGTCGCAAGCGTGCCTTCGATACGAGAAGACAGTACCGCCTCCTGGAGGCGAAGGGGAGATAATAGCAAGTCGCTGTTCGGCAAGCGCCTCAGCATGCCGTTATATTCAGCGAGGCTACGATTCGCGCGGCCCATTGCCGGGATCAACGCCAGCCAATCGGCCTTGGTCAGGAGTGGGAGATCTTGAGGAATCGCGGGACGCATGAATAGAGGCTAGAGCTTCCAAAGGGTTGTGTAAAGAACATTTGTTTTTCTTAACACAAGCCGCTTTCCAGCAAAAGAACTTTACACAAAATCGCTGCGGTACTGCTTATCGAATCTAAAAGATGGCGCCCCACAACATCTAGCGTCGAACACCATAACCCAATGCCACCTCTCGCTTCGACCCCCTAAATTGGGTCGCTTTAGCCGGACAGAGATGGACAGGAGTCCGGACATTCCTCAGAAGCGCTGAAAGCGCCCGAAACCAGCAGTTGCGGCCCCGCGGATGGTGCTTCCGCTTCTCCATGCAGGAGTCCAAGCGTCTCGGGAAAGCGGATCGAGATCCTTGATCCTTAGCCAGTGAAGTTGCCGTTCGTCTTTGGGCATAGGGATTCGAGTCTAGAGCCGGTGTCATATTGCGTCTGCTGTGGAAAAAGGGCACCGATCGGACAAGCAGAGCTGACCCCGTCTTCAGGGCTTCTTCCTCATCATTGGCATACGCTCTGATCTCCGCGCCTCCCAATACTCCAACCGCGGTAGCTCCTTCACGGCTTGACAGCCGTGAGCATGAATATCCTCTTCTCTGTAAAATCATTTCCAAGCGGTTCCCCAAACAGCTGAATGAGTTCCATGGCTGGGAAGACGGCTGCAGGGCCTATAGCTCAATTGGTTAGAGCAGCGGACTCATAATCCGTTGGTTCCAGGTTCAAGTCCTGGTGGGCCCACCAATCGACTGAAATCCTCAAATGAAGTTCACTGTTCGTATTCTCTTTTGCACCGTGTTGGCGCTCGGATGCTGCGCATCGCCCTCAAGCGCCGCAGCCGCGGCAGACACCCTACTCGCGCCCACGCCCCCCATGGGTTGGAATAGTTGGGACTCGTTTGGCCCGACGGTCAAGGAGAACGAGGTCAAGGCAAACGCGGATGCCATGGCGGCCAAGCTGGCCAAATTCGGATGGCAGTATGTGGTGGTGGACATTGAGTGGTTTCAACCGAACGCCAAGTCCCACGGATACATTCCGCGCGGCGCCGTGACCATGGATGCGTATGGGCGCTTCATTCCGTCTCCCAATCGTTTCCCCTCGGCGGCCGATGGCGCTGGTTTCAAGCCTCTGGCGGATTACGTCCATAGCAAGGGGCTTAAATTCGGCATCCACATCATGCGCGGAATTCCTCGCGAAGCGGTCGACAAAAATCTTCCCATCGAGGGCACCCGTTACCACGCCGCCGATGTGGCCGATAAGGTCAACGTGTGCCAATGGAAGGGCATGGAAGACACCTACGGCGTCGATATGTCGAAGCCCGGGGCCCAGGCTTACTACGACTCGATCGCGAAACTCTATGCCTCATGGGGTGTGGACTTCGTGAAGGCGGACGATATGAGCCGGCCCTACCGGAAGCCCGAGATCCATGCGCTTAGCCTTGCCCTCAAAAAGTCCGGCCGGCCGATCGTATTGAGCCTCTCACCTGGTCCTGCCCCGGTGGAGGAGTACGAGGATCTCAAAGCGCAAGCGCAGATGTGGCGCATCTCCAATGATTTTTGGGATCGGTGGATCGACGTGAAGAAGCAGTTTGACCTGATGAAGGCCTGGCAGGGCAAGGCGCATCCTGGCGGATGGCCCGATGCCGACATGCTTCCCCTGGGCCACATCGGTATCCGCGCCGAACGGGGCAACGACCGCGCCAGCCTGCTCACGCACGATGAGCAATATACCCTGATGTCCATGTGGTGCATCTTTCGCTCCCCTCTGATGTTTGGAGGAGACATCGCTTCCAGCGACGGCTTCACGATTGATCTCTTGACCAACCCGGAAGCTCTGCAGGTAAATAAGCGTAGTGAAAACGGGCGCGAATCCTACCGCGAAGGAGACACCATCGCCTGGATCGCAGACATTCCGGGGTCGAATGCAAAGTACATGACTGTGTCCAATGTCGGGGATACGGAGAAGGATATTCATCTGCCGTGGAAGACCCTGGGGCTCAACGCAAAAAGCTTTAGCGTTCGCGATTTGTGGATGCATAAAGAACTGGGAACCGCGGATGCCTTTTCGATGAGGCTGAAGCCACATGCCAGTGTTCTGCTGAAGGTCACTGCGCATTGATTTCCGCTGGCACGGGTGTGGTGAAGGCCCAGTTCTGCCGGAGCTGCTCAAGACCAGTGCCGATGCCGCGGGGGTGTCCGGTGCAAAGCCTCACGCGGGCCGGTCAAGGCATTTGGCGAGAGATTGCCGGCTGCCACACAACCCAACGGTCCAACGGATGTAAGATTTTGAGATGCATGCTCGTGAATTTCGTGCCAAAGCCAAAACGATGGCCGCAACAGCCACATTCGTCTTCGGAACCGCTAGCCTGGTTTTTGCCCAGTCGAACCCGCTGCCAGAACGAGTTCGTCAAGCTACGCCGGCCAAAGTCGTGGCCGAGCACCTGGCGGCCTTCAATGCTTGCGACTGGAAACGGCTGATGGCTCAATTTCCTGACAATGTGGAGTTCTTCTCGCCCAACGGGGTGACCGTCCGTGGACGTAAAGCGCTGGGCGAAATGTATGCCACGGTCGTTAAGCCGCCGGCGCAGGGGGGGACCTGCGGACTGAAGATCACCGCCGAGCACACGTTTGTCGTCGGCGACGTGTTCAATATCCAGTGGCGGGCCGATGCGCCCTTTCTAGCGGAGCCTTACCGCGGGGCGGATGCCTACGAAACGAAAGATGGCCTGATGGCAGCCCAGGTTACCACCTTCGACGCCGCGGCGCTCAAAATGAAACGCTAGAGCAGTGCGGTGTCGTATACCAGAGAAACGGAATCCGTCGCAGGGCAAGGTTTGGTTTGACCGTTCAGCCGCTATAGTAATGGTGGCTTTTACTTAAAATGGCGGACCTTCCCAGTGATACGCCCGACGCTTGCGGTATCGAGTTCGGGACTCTGACCTTACAGCATTTTCACTTCTGGTGCTTACAGAGTAACGACTCCCATGGCGGCTTTTCCTCAAGAACTCGAGGTCCCCGGCAAGCGTGCTTGCTGGGTGGAGTAGAAGTGCAAATGCTCTAGAGTGTGCGTGAGAACAAGCCCAGAACATTTCCGGATTTTGAATCACCTTGCCTGCTTATGCCACATTGGCTGTAACCATTTTCGAGGCGCGGACGCTTGATTTCGCGCCGCCGCCCCTTCAGCTTCCTTAAATAAATCCACGGGGCCTAAAAGAGAACGACTCGCGCATATCTGTTAGCCAGGTGGCCGAAAAGGTTGCATCGAGTTACACTCTTCTTAGTCACAACGTATTTAAACACAAGGGTCCGCCGCGATGGGGCTCAATGTGTGTGGATGCGGCGCTAACTAGTCTGTGCTTAGGTAAGTTTAGTAGTACTAAGTACATAGTGAGCGCAAATTTTTCACAGGGCTTGTATTTGCCCGGGTTTCGCTTCTTAGTCATGTCGGTAATCCTCGCGCGTAATGCCACGGGTTCTAACCTGTCTAAGCAACATGTAAACAATGCACACTGCATTACCAATCTAAGGTAGATTCTTCTCATTTTCAGGAGAGGGACCACTCAGGTTTTGGCGCGCCTTCATTGAGGTGTGGCGCGGACGTTACCAGTGTGCGTAACGAGGGAAAGGCAATCCAAATATTTCCTCCACGGGAGCAACGTAATTTTTTTACCCGGCTTCACGCGTTTGCTGCTGTGGCATCGCTTGAGACCAGGTTTGTTTTGCTTGTGATTCTGGCTACTTTGGGGATTCGCCATTTTTTTAATTGAGGTTTTATTCATGTCGCTGCAAAAATTTGGAAGCATGAACGTTTTGTTCTTGCTCCTCACGCTCCTCTTGACTTTCAGCTCCCGCGCTCAGGCGTCGACCATTACTGTCGTGCCCTCTGAGGCGAAGAATCAAATACAGGCATCGATCAACAACAGCCACGCGGGCGACACGATTTACTTCCAGGCAGGCACCTACAATTTCTGTGGGCTGCGCCTGGCCGCCGGGCGAACCTACTTGGGCGCGACCAACGGCCAAACCGTCATTCATTGGCCCGGAGGCTGTTCTCTGATGGTGTTTTATGGATCGGGCCTCACCGTGCAACACATCACGTTCGATGGCGGTGGCTTATATCTTGGGGGCGCGGTCTCCAATGTGAACGTTGAATACAACACTTTTCAGAACATTGCTTTTGGGCCGAACGCCCAGACCGAATTTGGGAACTGGACCACGACGATCGGTGTCTTCATGGATACCTCGGCCACGAATACTGACATTTCCTACAATACGTTCCACAATCTTTCGACGCAGATTCTTTCTCTCTATGTAGACGAGAATCTGGGTGTGACCGGGATCTTTGGTTACAATCTCAGCAGCACGACCATGAACTACAACACGTTCGATACGGTGAATGAGGGCATTCACTTCTTCTCCGGGAACAATGTTCAGATCAACCACAACACGATCACCAACTTTCACCGGATTGGGATGGAGATTCAAAACGACACCCACAATCTCGAGGTGGGTTTTAACTCGATTTCGCAGCCAGTGACTCCGTTTTGGGACACGTTTGCCATTTCGACTGCGATCACGGGTGGAAACGCGAACGTTCACGACAATTTCCTTGATGACCAGGTTCAGAAAGCATGCGGCTCTGCGTGCTGGATAGGCTATGGCATCGAAGCCTGGGGCAACGGTACGGTGGTCACGAACAACACCATTCAGGGGCATTGGGGCAATGGGATCGCCGTCGGACCTTCCAGCAACCTGCAGGTGTTCAACAACAAGATTTGCGGCCCTGAAATGAGCGAGCCAGGCCATGGGTTCGTGATTAATCAACGCAACACCAAGTGGGTGGGCGAGTCTTTCACGAACAATGCAACGTCGCCCGCGCTCGTATGCCCCTAGTAGGTATGCGTCGCGGGGAGCAGCACCTGGACAGGTATATGGACAGGTGCTGTTGTCTCCAGGGTTTGTGGGTGCGGAGAGCGTGCAATTGTGGCTACTCCGCACCCGCAATTTAAACCCCAACTTCATCCCTTTTCGCTAATTGTTGCGGTTGGTCGCGAAAGTAATTTCCCAATCGACAGGGACCTGATGTCCCTGCCAGCTCAAAGAGTGCGGCGTAGCTTTGCTCTTTGAGCTGGAGAATCCCGGCGGCCCGTTGAGGCAATTGTCGGGCTACATCAACTCGTCGATGAATCCCTTCGCGACATCGGGGGGAATACGGTAGCTTTGCTGGACCAGCGGTTCGGCGTTCAACACCGGCTCGGAGTCGTGCAGCGTGGGCACGTCGGTGCGCTCGAAGAATTTGCCGATGGGAATTTCGTCGCCCCAGAGCAGAGACTTTTCCATCGCAGCCATCCAGTTGGTCGGAGTCGTACTCGGGGTTGTCTTCGAGCTTCTTGACCCGGGGACGGAACCACTGGAAGGTGTTGTCGTGGTTGTAGGTCACGCAGGGGCTGAAGACATCGATGAAGGAGAAGCCCTTGTGCTGGATGCCCTGCTTGATCAGCTCGGTCAGGTGCTTCTGCTCCGCGCTGAAGCCGCGGGCGATGAAGGTGGCCCCGGCAGACAGCGCGAGCGAGATGGGATTGATCGGCCCTTCGACGTTGCCGAAGGGCATGCTCTTGGTCTTCATGCCCTTGCGGCTGGTGGGCGAGGTTTGCCCGGTGGTGAGGCCGTAGATCTGGTTGTCCATCACGATGTAGAGCAGATCGACATTGCGGCGCATGGTGTGCATGAAATGATTGCCGCCGATGCCGAAGCCATCGCCATCGCCGCCGGTGACCAGCACCGTCATGCCGTGATTCGCCATTTTGAAGCCGGTGGCCACAGCCAACGAGCGTCCGTGCAGGGTGTGCATGCCGTAGGTGTTGATGAACCCGGGGAAATTTGAGGAGCAGCCGATGCCGCTGATGGTGGCAACCTCATGGTTCGGAATCTGCAGCTCGACCAGCGCCTTTTGCACCGCCGCCAGCACGCCGAAGTCTCCACAGCCCGGGCACCAGTCGGGATCGACCTTGCCCTTGAGGTCTGCCATGGTGGTCAGTTTTGGAGCCGCTACATCTGTTGCCATCGTTTATCTCTCCTAAGAACGGTTTCGCAATTTTTGTAGACCGCTGGCTTTTCTCGCTTTAGACCATGATCTCGTGGGCGGGAACGGAAAGCGTGGTGCTTCCGTTGAGCTGTTCTTTGACCGCTTCCACAATGTGGTGCGGCATAAAGGGTTCGCCGTCGTATTTGCGGATGTGGCCGTTGGCCACGAAGCTGGTTTCGCTGCGCAGGTAGCGGGCGAACTGGCCACTGTAGTTGTTTTCGATGATGATGGTGTGGCGCGAACTTTTCAGGATGTCGACAATGGCGTCGCCGTGCAGCGGAACGAGCCAGCGGATTTGCAACTGGTTGGCAGTAATTCCCTGCTCCGCCAGAAGCTCACGCGCTTCCTCGATGACGCCCTGGGTCGATCCCCAGCCGATCAGGGTCACGTCGGCGTCCGCCGGCCCTTGCAGGTTGGAGGCGGAACCGAGGCTTCAATGCCCTCGACCTTGCGCATGCGCTTTTCCATCATGGCGCGGCGCTTTACGGTGTTGGTGTATTCGTCGCTGATGAGCACGCCATCCTCATCGTGCTCGTCGCTCGAGACCACGTGGGTGTGGCCGGGAACGCCGGGAATGGCACGCGGGGAAACGCCGCTCTCGGTGATGAGGTAGCGCTTGTAGATTCGTTGCCGTTGCCGTTGGCGGAGGTGATCATCTCGCCGCGATCGACCTTGCGGGTTGAAGTCGAGAATGGCGGGATCGACGCTGAGGCGGCCTTCGGCCAGCAGAAGATCGCAAAGCACGATGCCGGGGCACTGGAAGCGTTCGGCGATGTTGAAGATTTCCGGGAATGAGGGTGAAGCAGTCGCCAATATCGAGGGGCGCAGCAATGACCCGGGGGTAGTCTCCAAAGGCGGCGCCCAGCATCTGCCAAAGATCGCCCTGTTCGGTCTTGGTGGGTACTCCGGTGGACGGGCCGGCACGCTGGCAGTCAATGACGACGACGGGGATCTCGGCCTGGGCGGAGAGCCCGAGCGCCTCGCTCATGAGAGCAAAGCCGCCTCCGGAGGTGGCGCACATGGCGCGAACGCCGGCGTGGGCCGCGCCGATCGCCATGTTGATCACGCCGATCTCGTCTTCGACCTGGCGGACCATGATGTTGGCTTTGCGGGCGTGGTCGGCCATCCAGTGCAGCACGCCGGTGGACGGGCTCATGGGATAGGCGCAGTAGAACTTGACGCCGGCCGCAGCTCCGCCCATGGCCATGGCGGCGTTGCCGCCCAGCACGGCGTAGCGGGTGTCCGTCATGGGCAGCGGATTGGCGAAGGCTTTGAAGTTTTGCGTGGCGTAGTCGTAGCCGACGCGCGCCAGGCCCACGTTTTCGTCGATGACGGCCTTTTCCTTCTTGCGGAATTGCTCGGTGAGGACGCTCTCCAAGGCCTGAAAGCCGACGCCGGTCATGCTGAGCGCGGCGCCGATGGCCAGGGTGTTCTGGGCTATTTTGTTGCGGCTGATGTCGGCCAGCTTGGAGACGGGAAGCGGGCACAACTGTACTCCGTCGGCCGGCTTGCCGGGCTTGATGGTGTCGGCGTTGTAGATACAGGCGCCGCCACTGCTAAGCAGGCCGCAGGTGCCGGTCCATGGTGTCCTGGTTGAGGGGAATCAGCAGGTCGATCCGATCGCCCATGTTGGTGATTTTGTCCGGGCCGGTGCGAATGGTGAGAAAGGTATGGCCGCCGCGAATGATGGATTGGTAGGCGTTGTAGACGTTCAGATGCAGCCCACGACGGCTGAAGATTTTTGCGAAGATGTCACCCGGGGTGGCGACGCCCTGACCGGCGGCGCCCCCAATACCAATAGCGAAGGACTGCCTCATCGATTCATCTCCAGGCAACGCGCCCGCCAAGCTTGTTCGTTTCCCTAGGTGTTGGACATGCTCCAGGGGCCGCCGGATCGTATCCGGTAAAACATTACTCAGGACAGCTTTGATGACGCTATCTTGAACGCGAACCAGCATACACCCGCTTCCCTGGTCTGGCAGCCCCTGGTCCCGAGGAGGCAAACTCTTTGTCTCGAGACGGGAAACGCCGATCGAAAGAACCGGATTGCCTGAGGGCTGACTGGCCGGATCCGGCTGCCTCCGCAGTTTGGAAGGCGCCAGGGGACCCCTTATGGGTGAAGGTTCGCCCCTATCGGACAGTCCGACCCAGCAGCCGAATAAGGCGTAATCTAGAGGTTCGGTGAAAGGTGCCACCGTGGCGGCATGTGGCAATTGAGCGGGTCGCGGAATTGATTCCTTTTTTGCGAGAATGGTCAGTCGCCTCAACCATGTGCATGGGTTACCGCGAATAGAGGACAAAGGCCAGGCCGGTCGAGCCAAGAATAAACCGCCGAGGCGCAGTGGAGAGAAATGGTTATAGGTCTTCCGATAACCCTCCGGTCGAACACCCCTGGGCCACCATCGTCGTGCTTCTGGGCGCGGCGGTTGTTTTTGGAGCAATCCCGCTTACCGCTGGCCCGGTTGTGGGCAAGATTTGTTTCGCCCCCCAAGCCAGGTTTGCAGAAGAATGCGACGTATGAATGCGGTCTCGAAGCCAAGGGCGATGCGTGGGTCCAGCTGGACGTCTCCTACTATCTGTACGCCATCGTTTTCCTGATCTTCGATGTGGAGGCGGTTTTCCTGCTGCCGTTTGCCGCAGCGTTCTCCGGCCTTTCGCTGGCAGCTTGCCTGGCTATGCTGGTTTTCCTGCTGTTGCTGGTGGAGGGTCTTAGTCTGGGCCTGCCAAAAGGGCGTGTTGACGTGGAGCTAATGAGGGTTTCGATGGATCAGGATCTAAAGACCGAGTTAAGCAAGCACGGAATTTTTGCCACCTCGCTTTGAAGAGCTGTACAACTGGGGCCGCAAAAATTCCGTATGGCCGCTCACCTTTGGCCTGGCGTGCTGCGCCATTGAGATGATTGCCACCACCATGGCTCGCTACGATCTGGCCCGGTTCGGCGCCGAGGTGTTTCGGCCTTCGCCGCGGCAGGCGGATTTGATGATCGTATCCGGAACTGTGACGAAGAAGATGGCTCCGCAAGTGGTTCGGCTGTACAACCAGATGCCGGAGCCGAAATACGTGATCGCCATGGGGGCATGCGCCATCTCTGGCGGCCCCTTCCGCGATGGCTACAACGTGCTTAAGGGCATCGACCGCTTTCATCCCAGTCGATGTGCATATTCCCGGTTGTCCGCCGCGGCCGGAGGCTCTGATTCACGCCTTCATGGCCTTGCAGGAGAAGATCGGTGCCCAACAGCTTACCGGGGAATCGAGGCCCAGACATTTGAAGGCAGAGCTGCCGAGCGAGTTTCCGGTTCCGGAGTTTGGCGAGCACGGACTGGAGCCGGCGCAAAACGACGAGGTCTTTCGCAACCCGCTGAAGGTGCTTCAGGGATGACATTGGAAGACATCAGCGGGCCGGTTGCAAGACGGAGATTCCAGGTTGCCAGGTGGACCTGGTGGTCAACGGGAGCCCCTCGGCCCAGAACTCGCTGCTCATCGATCGCCAACACGGGCTTGAAGCTGCCCGGGTGCTGCGCGAGGTTGCGAGCTGGATTTTTGCTCCAATGTAACCGCGGTGGATTGGCCGGAGCGGGTGCAGACGGAAAAGATCAAGACGCAAGCAAGATGGTCGATGGGGTCGAAAAAGAGATCGAGCAGACGGTCAAGACAACGATTCCGGGCTACCTGGAAGTGGTCTACCACCTCTTTTCCATGTCGAAGAAAGAGGGGCCGGTGGTGATCCGCATGCGCACCGGGAACCGGACGGATGACGTCACGCTGCCGTCTCTGACCCCGGTTTGGCGCAGCGCGGAGTTTCAGGAGCGAGAGGCGTTCGACCTGTACGGGATTGTGTTCGATGGGCACCCGGATCTGCGGCGCATCCTGATGTGGGAGGGTTTTACGGATTACCCGATGCGCAAGGATTATGTTCCTCCGCCTGACGATGATCTGGAAGCACTGAGGGAGCGATGACACAGGTAGCGCCACCCGAGGCCGAACAAAACAACCTGATGGAAATATCGATGGGGCCCGCAGCACCCATCGACCCACGGCGTCTTCCGCATGGATGTTCGCCTGGATGGCGAGCGGGTGATGCGACTGAAGCCGGTTTTCGGCTACCTGCATCGCAACCACGAGAAGATTGCCGAGACCGCCAGCTACCTGGCGGCGATTCCGTACACCGATCGGCTGGACTATCTCTGTTCCATGACCAACAACTGGGGATACGCGCTGGCGGTGGAGAAGCTGGCGGGGCTCACGGTGCCGGAGCGCGCTGAGTATATCCGGGTGATCGTGGCGGAGTTGACCAGGCTGCAGAATCACGCCGGCATGGTGGGGTTTCTGCTGCAGGATATGGGAGCCAGCGGCACGCCGCTGATGTATGCCTTCCGCGAGCGGGAGAGGGTTCTGGACCTGTTTGAATCCCTGAGCGGCGCGCGCATGATGTGCAACTACATGCGATTCGGCGGGGTGCGCGTGGATTGCTCCGCGGAATGGCTCGGCCAGACGGCGAAGCTGGTGGGCGGACTTCGCGGCTTTCTGGATGAATTCGAGCAGCTGCTGACGGGCAACGAGATCCTGATGGCGCGCACCCAGGGGGTGGGTGTGCTGCCCCGCGAACTGGCGATCAATGCCGGCGTCACCGGGCCGGGCCTGCGTGCCAGCGGGGTGAATTACGACCTGCGCAAGGTAGACCGCTACGGCGTATACGATCGCTTCCACGTTCCGTGTGCCGCTGGGCGAACACGGCGATGTGTTCGACCGGTACATGATGCGGGTGCTCGAGATGCGGGAAACGCTCAAGATTCTGGAGCAGGCCCTGCGGGACATTCCAGCGGGGCCGATCATGGATCCCAAGGCCCGGCTGCGGGGGTTACGGCCCAAGGTGGGCGAAGCTTATGGGCGGATTGAGTCGCCCAAGGGGGAGCTGGGGTTTTATTTGATCAGTGACGGCACGCCGAATCCTTATCGGTACCGGGTGCGGCCGCCGAGCCTGATCAATCTCACGGTGCTTGAGGATATGTGCCTGGGACAGAACATCGCCGATGTGGTGGTGATTCTGGGGAGTATCGATATTGTGATGGGAGAAGTGGACCGTTGAGGCAGAGGCGGTTTGAGATTGAGGCGGCTTTCCTGATGGGAAGGAGCAGGACGTCTCGGAGTCGAAGCAGGCTACGGACTTGAGGGCTGAAGCGTACCTGTGCCCTCTGGAGGTTTTAGGCACGGCTAAGCCGTGCCCTCGTTGAGGTTCGTAACTATGCGCAGTTGAGCAATGTGCCTTAAGTATTCAGAGCGGGGGCAATAGGGGATGTTAGGCGAAGGCATTGTTAAAGGATTGGCGGAAACCGCGCGGAACTTTCTGGGCAGCTTTGTCGACAAGGAGCGCCTGGTCACGGTGCAGTTTCCGGAGGAGCGGCTGCCGGTTGCCGAGGCGGCGCGCAACTTCCCTTTTCTTATTTACGATGGCACGGATCCGGAGCAAGGGCTGCGCTGCGTGGCTTGCCAGATCTGCGAGAAGGAATGCCCGCCACGATGCATCACCATCGAAAAGAGCAAAGACAAAAAGCCCGACTTTGTGGGCAAGCAACAGTTCTATCCGGCGGTCTTCGACATCGATGTTTCGGTTTGCATGAGCTGCCAGATCTGCGTGGAGGTTTGCCCCTTCGACGCCATTCGCATGGATAACGAGTTCGAGCTCAGCACGGACGACCGCTTTGGCGGGCTGCTATGGACGAAGGAGAAATTGGCGCGGCCGAATGAGCACTACCTGGCCATTCATCCGACGGAAGCAGCCGAAGTAGAGGCCAGGCGCGCAGAGGAAAAGGCGCAGGCTGAAGCCAAGAAGCAACAACCCGCGGTGACGAAGTAATGCTGGACCAGATGTTCGTGTTGCTGAAGCACTGGCTCCTGGGCTATTCGCCGGCAGTGCTCCAACCGGCAGTCTCGATTTTTCTGACCATCCTTCCCATACTCCTGGTCTTCCCGGTGCTTGTTTGCATTGACGACGGTTCTGGAACGCAAGGGATTGGGCCGGATGCAAAACCGCTACGGTCCGAACCGAGTGGGCTTTTATGGCATTCTGCAGCCGATGGCGGACGCGGTGAAGTCCTTGACCAAAGAGGATATTGTTCCCGCCTCGGCGGACCGCACAGTTCACTTTCTGGCCCCCCTGGTTCTGTTGGCGGTGGCGTTTGTGCCCTATGCGGTTCTGCCCATCGGGCGGAATATGATCGCCGCGAACCTGGATGCCGGGGTGCTGTTCTTCTTCGCCATTGGGGCGATTTCAGAGCTGTCTGTTTTTATGGCGGGGTGGTCGAGCCGCAACAAGTACTCGCTGCTGGGCGCCATGCGGGCCGTGGCCCAGATGATCAGCTACGAGGTGCCGCTGCTGCTCTCTTCCGTTGCCGTCATCATGGCCGCCGGTTCGTTGTCGACGGTCGAGATCGTGCAGAAGCAAGCGGGCTTCTCAGGGATTTTTCCCCACTGGTATGTGCTCACGCCGTGGGGCTTCGCCGGATTCATCCTCTTCATGATTGCCGCCACCGCTGAAACCAACCGCTCGCCTTTCGATTTGCCGGAGGGAGAATCGGAAATCATTGCCGGGTATTACCTCGAGTACTCCGGCTTTAAATTCGCCCTGTTCTTTCTGGGAGAATACCTGGGGATGTTTGCCATCAGCGGTCTGGGGATCACGCTGTTTCTGGGCGGATGGTCGGCGCCGTTGCCGTTTCTTACCTGGGTTCCCTCATGGGTATGGTTCTTTGCCAAGCTGCTAGGGTTGATCGTTGGGTTCATCTGGGTGCGCGGCACGCTGCCGCGGCTGCGCATGGATCAGTTGATGAACTTCGCCTGGAAGTTTATGTTGCCGATGGCGCTGGTGGTCGTGGTATCGGCCGGAGCATGGCGTTTTCTGGGCCAGGGTGTGACGCGGTGGCTGGTCAGCATAGTGTTTATTGCGGTGGCCTACGTGCTGTTGGCGCGCGGCGTGGAGACAAGAAACAGGATCGCAAAACGAACCTATCGTTTTGCTGAATGATACGGATGAGCGCTACGTTTCTGATTCTCGCGGCAATCACCCTGATCGGCGCCTGCGCGGCGATGATGCTGCGCGGCCTGGTGCATTGCGCGCTGGCGCTGGCGATTGCCTTTGCCGGACTCGGGCACGCTCTACCTTAACCTTGGCGCCCAGTTCCTGGGCCTGGCGCAGTTGCTGGTTTACGTCGGCGCGATCGCGGTGCTGATTGTCTTTGTGATCCTGCTCACTCGCGGCGGGGAGAGCGACTCACCGCGCGTTGTCCTCGCGTCAGCTTCTGCCGACTCTACGGGGCTGGTGGTGGCTGCGTGCCTATTCGCCGTGCTGGCCTGGGCGGTCTTCCATAGCTTTGCCGTTCATCCCGCCGGATCGCCGGCTACTCCAGCCACCGTCCGTGAATTGGGCACAGTCCTGATGGACGGCTACGTGCTGCCGCTGGAGGTGATCGGGCTGATGCTCACTGCGGCGCTGATCGGAGCCGTGATTATTGCGATGAAGGAGAAACAGGACACGCAATGACTCCTTTAGCAGGGTGTTTGCTGGTTTCTTCCATGCTGTTTGCGGTTGGTCTTGCCGGTGCGTTGACGCGCAAGAACACGATCCTGGTGCTGGTGGGCATCGAGCTGATGTTGAATGCAGCCAACCTCAACTTCGTTGCGTTCTGGCGCTTTGGGCCCCACACGGCGGCGCTTCGACCGGGCATGATTTTTGGGCTTTTCTCGATCGGCGTTGCGGCTGCAGAAGCGGCCGTTGGGCTCGCGCTGATCCTCGCGGTGTACCGGCATACGAAAACTACTGATCTGAGCCAGCTCACCGGGGGGCCACAGTAGAGCTCGCCTATGGCCTCGACGGTGTGGATCGTTCGCTATCTGTGGTTGATACCGGCACTCCCGATCGCTGGCTGCCGGTATCGGTGCGCTGCTGAAGCAGACGCCAGCGCAAATTCGCGGCTGCCATCGCGATCGCCGCCATGAGCCTTTCTTTTGTGCTCGCGGTGGTTGCCTTTGCCCATCTGCTGCTCGCAGCCTGCAGCGGCTGTTCCTCAACTTTCCGTGGATGCAATTCGGATCTGAATGGGTAAAGCTGGGCTGGGTGCTGGATCCACTGGCCGCGGTCATGCTGGTGATGGTGACGTTCGTCGGGCTGCTCATCTTTATCTACAGCGTGGCGTACATGCACCACGACGAAAACTTCACCCGGTTTTTCTGCTTTCTCTCCCTGTTTGCGGGGGCGATGCTCGGGGTGCTGATCGCCAATAGCCTGTTGCTGCTGTTTATGTGTTGGGAGGTTGTGGGGCTCACGTCGTACCTGCTGATTGGCTTCTGGTATCGAAAGGCCGGCAGCGGCGGCAGCGGCCAAGAAGGCGTTCATTACTACCCGGATCGGGGACCTCGGCCTGCTGCTGGGCATGGTGTGGCTTTACGGGCAAACCGGCACGTTGCTTTTCTACGACAACGGCGCGGGATGCATGGAGCACACCTCGCTCTCTCTGCTGGCGACACAAACGATCGGTTTTGGCATGGCTGCCTCGACCGGCATTGCGCTGCTGATTTTCTGCGGCGCGGTGGGGAAATCAGGACAACTGCCGCTGCATGTGTGGCTGCCCGGACGCGATGGAAGGCCCGACGCCGGTGAGCGCCCTGATTCACGCGGCGACCATGGTGGCCGCGGGCGTTTACCTGGTGGCGCGGGTGTATCCGCTTGATGAGCGTGTCGTCGAGCGTGATGCGGAACCCGGGCGCAGCCGGCAGTGCTCGCAAGTGGTCGCCTGGGTGGGCGCGCTGACGGCCATCTTTGCCGCGCTGGTCGCGGTGGCGCAGGACGACATCAAGCGCATCCTGGCTTACTCGACCGTCTCGCAGCTGGGCTACATGATGATGGGCATCGGCGTGGGCGGGGTCGCCGTGGGCGTCTTCCACCTGATTGCCCATGCGTTTTTCAAAGCGCTGCTGTTTCTGGGCGCCGGATCGGTGATCCACGGTTGATGGGGGAACAGGATATTCGCGAAATGGGCGGTCATCCGCAAATGGATGCCGGTGACCTTTGCCACCTACGCGGTGGGCACGCTGGCCCTGTGCGGATTTCCTTTGTTCTTCTCCGGGTTTTGGAGCAAGGATGCGATTCTGCATGCCGCGTATGGGTGGAACGTGTCGCGCGTGCCTTTTTATCTCGGCGCGATCGGCGCGCTGCTCACGGCCTTCTATATGACGCGCCAGGTCTGCTACGTGTTTTTCGGCACGCGGCGCAGGGATCCGGCGACCGGACCCGATTGCACCCTCGGAGACTGCGGCTTCGGATCCGCACGAAGCTGCCCATGAGAGCCCGGCGGCGATGACGGCGCCGTTGGTGCTGCTGGCGGCTGTTCGCGATCCTGCTGGGTTTTCTTGGAACCCCGGCCTGGCCGTGGCTGCAGGATTTTCTGGACATGACGGCATGCCAGCCTGGACTTCGGCCAACTGGCGGAGGACGGGCTTATTCCGCTGATGCTGGCTTCGTCCCTGCTGGTCTTCGCCGGCCTGGGGCTGGGCTGGTGGATGTATGGGCGCAAGCCGATCCAGCGAGCCGCGAACGCGGATGCGCTGGAGCGTCTGCAGCCGTCGCTGTTCCATGCGCTGCACAAAGGCCTCTTCATCGACCAGCTCTATGCGCTGACGATTCTTACGGCTGGCCTGGTGGATGGCGTTGCCTGGCCGAACTGGCTGGAGCGATGGGTCTGGAGCGGTATTCCGCTGGCGCTGTCTCCGCCCTCACCAAAGGCCTTGGGTGGGTCGATTTCTCGCTCGACCGCTGGGTGGTGAACAAGGGTTTCGACGAAGGATGCGACGGCGTGGCGGATGGCGGGCGATTGCTGGCGCGCTTGCAGGATGGACGCATCCAGAACTATTTGCGGCTGCTGGCGGCCGCGGTGGCGGCTTTGGCTCTCTATCTGCTGCTGGGACACAGAGGATGAGCAGCACCTTCCCCTCAGTCAGCGCGCTTACCTTGCTTCCCTTCGTTGGCGGAATTGCGGTGCTCTGCTGCTCGGGCGAGTCGGGAGCGGCCGGCAGCGCCGGCTGTGACCGCCGTGATCTTCGCCACTGCAGCGGTTGCGTATACGCTCCTGCTCTGGCTCCGCTTTCAGCCGGCGCTGGCAGGGATGCAAATGCAGGAGATGCATCCGTGGGAGCCGGCGATTGGGCTGCATACCACGTGGGCCTGGATGGCCTGAGCCTGCTGATGCTGGCTGTTTCTTCCATCGTCGTGCTGATGGCGGTCGGTGCTTCCTGGAGCAATCCCGAAGCAAGGACCGGTTTATTTTTGCCTGCTGCTCTTTCTGGAGACGGGCCTATTCGGCACCTTACACGGCGCTGAATTTTCTCCACTGGTTTCTGTACTGGGAGCTGAGCCTGATTCCGGCGTTTTTCATGATCCGGTTGTGGGGCGGCGCCGGACGCGCGCGCGCCGCGACCCAGTTTTTTGTTTACACCATGGTGGGCAGCATCACGCTTGCTGCTGGCCTTTCTTGCGCTCTTTCTCGCCAGCGGCAGCTTCGACTTTGTTGAGCTGACCCAGATGGCGCAGACCGGACAGCTCGCCGCCGCGATTGGCCAAAACCTGCACTGGCATCAGTGGGATAGCGGCCACATCACCATGTTCCTGTTTTGCGGTGCATTCCTGGGGTTCGCGGTCAAGACGCCGGTGGTTCCGTTTCATGGCTGGCTGGCTTCCGCCTATTCGGAAGCGGCGCCGGAGACCACCATGGCGCTGACCGGCGCGCTGTCGAAGATGGGCGTGTATGGATTTCTCAGGATCCTGCTCCCCATCTTCCCGGAGCAGATGTGGCGCGCGCGAACGGTTCTTCTATGGCTTGGCCATCGCCACGCATCGTGCTGCCCGCCTTCACCGCGTGGGCGCAAACGGACTTGAAGAGAATGTTTGCCTACTCTTCGATCAACCACCTGGGCTACTGCATTCTTGGCATCGTTGCGGTAACCGGTTCTACCGGGGCGGAGGCGAGCCAGGTGAGCGCAAAGGCTGCGGCGCTTACCGGGGTGATGCTGCAGTTGTTCAGCCACGCCATCACCGCGGCGGCTCTCTTCTGGTTTGTGGCGCTGCTGGCAAGGCGCAGCGGCGGCCTGACCGGCCTGAATGATTTCGGCGGGCTGCGCCGCGCGATGCCGGTATTCAGCGGGCTGATGGGGATCACGCTCTTTGCCTCTCTCGGGCTTGCCGGGGCTGATTGGTTTCCCGGGAGAATTTCTGATCTTTCAAAGGAGTCTTCCCGCTGGACTGGTGGGCGGCAGCGCTGGCTTTGTTCGGCCTGCTGATGACCGCGGTCTTTCTGCTCACGATCATCCAGCGCGTTTTCTCGGGTCCTTTGCATGAGCGTTGGGCCGGCGATGCCGGACCTGACCCTGGCGGAACGGTGCATGCTCGCTCCCGCGATCGTGCGTCATGTTCGTGGTTGGACTCTATCCCCAACTGATCAGCGGAATGGTGCATGGGACGGTGATGCAGTTTGTCGGCCTGGTGAGGTATTGAGCATGCTTGCCTGGACGATCTACCTCTCCTTTATTGGCGCAGTTGCGGTTACACTCACGCCCGGGAAGAGCCCGGTCGTCGCGCGCCTGACGGCGTTGCTCACCACACTCGCGGGCCTGGGGATCGCGATTGTCGCCGTAGCGCATGACCGCATCCGGGCAGCTGATCACCATTGTGAGAAGCGCCGTGGATGCCGCGGCTGGGGATTGAATATCATCTGGCCGCCGATGGCATCAGCCTGGTCCTGGTCTTGCTGACCGGGATTGCGGCGGTCGCCGGTGTACTTTTTTCCTGGAATATCGAACGGCGGGTGAAGGACTTTTTCGCTCTGTACCTGTTGCTGATTGGCGCGGTCTACGGTGTCTTCCTCAGCTTCGACCTTTTTCTGCTCTTTGTTTTTTATGAGCTGGCGATTATTCCCAAGTATTTTCTGATCGCCATCTGGGGATCGACGCGCCGGGAGTATGCGGCCATGAAGCTGGTGCTCTACTCCTTTGCGGGAAGCGCGCTGGTGCTGGCCGGCATGGTTGCCGCGTATGTGGTTTCCGGCCAGCGCACGCTGAGCCTGGAGGCGCTGGCGCACTTTCCTTTCTCGACGCATTTTCAGATGTGGGCCTTCCCGCTGGTGTTTGTGGGGTTCGCGGTGCTCGCCGGCATGTGGCCCTTTCATACCTGGGCGCCTACCGGTCACGCAGCCGCTCCCACCGCGGCTTCGATGCTGCTGGCGGGCGTGGTGATGAAGCTGGGAGCCTACGGCTGCCTGCGCGTGGCCATGATGCTGTTTCCACGCGGGCTCGATCCGTGGGGATTCCACGTGCTCGGCTTCGGATCGTGGCAGCAGGTATTCGCCGTGCTTGCGGTCATCGGCATCGTCTACGGCGCGAGCATCGCGCTGGTGCAGAAGGACCTCAAGTTTGTCGTTGGCTACTCCAGTGTCAGCCACATGGGCTTTGTGCTGCTGGGCTTGATGACCCTGAACCAGATTGGCCTGTCTGGCGCGGTGTACCAGATGTTCTCTCACGGGATCATTGCCGGGCTGCTGTTTGCCGTGGTGGGGCGCATGGTCTACGACCGCACGCATACGCGCGACCTGGGTGAGCTCTCGCGTATTCCGCTCGCCCGGTTGATTCCCTTTGCGGCCGTGACGTTTGTGCTGGCGTTTATGGCCTCGATTGGGCTGCCGGGATTCAGCGGGTTTATCGCCGAGCTGGAGGTGCTGATCGGCAGCTGGCGCGCATTTCCCGTGGATGGCTTGGATTGCGGGGTTGGGGATCCTGATCGGCATTGCATTTTCGTGGCGCGCGCTGCAAGCCACCTTTTTTGGCGAGCCCACGACCACACCAGAGCAGGTGGTGCCGCCGATCACGCTGCCTGAGCGCCTGGGAGCGTGCCTGCTGCTGGGGAGCACGCATCGTGCTTGGCCTCTATCCCAGGCTTCTGATGAATTTGATTCTGCCCAGCCTGAACGGGCCCCTGTTCGAGCAACTTCGCCGGGGTGACTGGCGATGAACGGTTCCGGCTACTTTGCGCTTCTGCGGCTGACGGAGCCCGAGATCATCGTGGCGCTGACGGGGCTGCTGGTGCTGGTACTCGATCTCAGCTTTCTCCGCCGGACTTCGCTTGCGATCCGCTTCCGTGGCGCGGTGGTTGCCTCGTCGATCGGATGTGCGGTCGCTCTGGGAGCGCTGGAGAGACTCCCTGCGCAAGGCAGCTGGCCGGCTGGAATGCTGGTGGTCAACCCGCTGACGCAGCTGGTGCAAGCGGCGCTGCTGGTGCTTGCGATCCTGATCCTTCTCCTGGTGGACTCCGCGCGCTTTACCACGCATGTGGGCGAGTATTGCGCGCTGATGCTGTTTGCCACCACCGCCATGATGTTGCTGGTGAGCACGCAGAATCTGCTGGTCATCTTCATCACCATTGAGTTCCTCAGTCTTATCGCTGTACGTCCTTACCGGCTTTGATAAGCAGAGCAGGCAATCGGCAGAAGCCGGGCTCAAGTATTTTCTTGTTTGGCGGCATGTCCGCGGGAATTCTGCTGTTTGGCATGAGTCTGCTCTACGGCATCTCCGGCTCGCTCTCGCTGGGAGAGGTTGCGGCCGCGGTGAACCGTTCGCCGGGCGATCCGCTGCTGACCCTCGCCATGGTCATGGTGGTGACGGGATTTGGATTCAAGATCGCGGCCGCGCCCTTTCACATGTGGGCTCCAGAGGTATACCAGGGCGCGCCCACGTGGAGCGCCACGCTGGTCGCTTCCAGTTCCAAAGTCGCCAGCTTTTTCGCGTTGTTTGTTTTCTTCTACGTGGGGCTGATGGGCGCAGCGGGCAGTGCTGCGCGGGGAAATTACTCCAGTCGGATGGGCCCCGTTGATCGCGATCGTAGCCGTGGTTTCGATGCTGTGGGGCAACCTGGCGGCGATTGCGCAGACCAGCTTCCGACGGCTGCTGGCGTATTCCGCCATTGGCCATGCGGGGTATATGTTGATCGCGCTGGTGGTGCATAGCCGGCAGAGTTTGGTCGCGCTGGTGTATTACGTCATTACCTATGCGTTGGCGACCGTAGGCGCTTTTGGAGTGCTCGCCGCGCTGGAGGAGGAAAGGGTTGACAGCATCGCGGACTTTCGCCGGGACTCAGCAAGCGCGCTCCGGACCTGTCGTTTTGCCTGCTGATCTTTTTGCTTTCGCTGGCCGGGATTCCTCCGCTGGCGGGCTTCTTTGGCAAGTTCTACGTATTTGTTTCGGCGCTGGACGGACTGCGGAGCCACTCGGGTTTGCTGTGGCTGGTGTTGCTGGCGCTGGCGATGAGTGTGGTTTCGTTTTACTACTATCTGAAGGTTCTCAAACAGGCGTACGTTTCCGAGCCTGCGGCGGGAGCGGCGGCCATACGCGTGCCGGCGACCACACGAATCGTGTTGTGGGTCGACGGCCGCGCTGGTTGTGCTTCTGGGCTGTTTGCCGGATTTGCTGCTCAACCGAATTTTGGCGGCTCTTTGGTTTGGGAGATGAGAACTGAAGCCGTGCCAATACAAAGCCAGTGTTGGTTGAGGAAAAGCCATACCTCAGCGGCTAAAGCCGTAGGGCGCATAGGATATTTGTGGCACGGCTGAAGCCGTGCCCTGCCTGAGAACTTTGTTTTTCCAGCGTGCCTCGCAGTTTTCGTGCGTCGAGTTGCTCCACAGCCTGTAAAGGAGTGCCCTGATACAAAACCTAACTCAGCTTGCAACGCTTCATCGAGGAAATGTGGCAACTCCAGTGCACGACTGAAGCCGTGGCCGGATAGAAAGCGTGTTTTGAAATGGCTCGAAACAGACTGACTCGGACATTCGTTTTACAGGCATCTTTAGCCGCCGCATTTGCAACTGCGATGGTGGCTGCAGGCGCGCAAGACACAAAATACGAGCCCAAACGCCAACAGATACCTCCGCCGGAATGCCTTACTAAGCAAGGCGAGTGGCTGGGTGGCTATGGACCCTGTGATGCCAACGCTTACCAGGAATGGCGGAACGATGTGGCCCATTGGCGCGCGGAGCGCCGTATTCGCATCGGCTATGACGGCGCCCGTTACGACATGCCTCCACTGCAGTGGAGCCAATCGAGCTTTATCCAACCGCAGATGATGGTGCAGGATCGCTACTTTTACGATCCTGTCGCGGGCAAGTACACCGTGGATCGGTATTTGGATGACCTGGAGAAGCGCTATGGGGGCATCGACGCCGTCCTCATCTGGCCTACCTATCCCAACATGGGGATCGATGATCGCAACCAGCACGACATGATTCGCGCGATGCCTGGCGGCCTCGAAGGCGTACGCACGATGGTTGGGGATTTTCATCGCCGGGGTGTGCGCGTGCTGTTTCCCATGATGATGTGGGATCAGGGTACCCACGACCCCGGCAAGCCCTGGCCGCAGGCGATTGCGGAGACCATGAAAGCGATCGACGCCGACGGCATCAATGGGGATACGCAAGATGGAGTGCCGCTCGCGTTTTCGCTGGCCTCGGATCACGTGGGCCATTCTCTAGTCTTTGAACCAGAGGATGGGCCCGCGGACGAGGCCCTCGCGTGGAACCTGATGACATGGGGTCAGTATGAATTTCCGTTTGTCCCCGAGGTCGATCGATACAAGTGGCTGGAGACGCGCCACATGGTGAATATCTCGGATCGCTGGGCGCGCAATAAAACAGACGACCTGCAGTTTGCCTTCTTCAACGGAGTGGGCTGGGAAAGCTGGGAAAACATCTGGGGCATCTGGAACGGCATCACGGAGCGAGACGGAGAAGCGACGAGACGGGTGGCGACGCTGGAGCGCGGTTTGGCGCCGTTTCTTATCAGCCCCGCTTGGCAACCGTACTATCCGACCCATCGCTACGGCGTGTACGCCAGCCGCTGGCCGCTGCAGGGCCAGACGGTGTGGACGATGGTGAATCGGAATGAATATGACGTAAGCGGACGCGAGATCACTGTTCCCGCGGAAGAAGGGGTTCGTTATTTCGATCTCTACCATGGCGTTCCACTCACACCAGACAAGGATGGAGACAAGGCGGTGTTGTCGTTCGGCATCGAAGCGCATGGCTTTGCGGCGGTGCTGGCAACCAACACAGCTCCCGATCACAAAGCTGCAGGACTTGATGACGCGGATGAAGACCATGACAGCGCAGCCACTCTCGTCCTTTGCCGACCAGCGGAAGACGCTGGCGCAGCACATGGTTGCGATTGCGCCGGCTAAGGCGACGGGCGTTCCGGCGGGCATGGTCGCGATTCCCGGAGGCGGGTATGTTTTCAAGGTGCAGGGCATCGAGATTGAAGGCTTCAACGATATCGGCGTCGATGTGCAATTTCCATGGGAGGATATGCCGCGGCGCTTTCATGAGCACCAGATGACGATCCCTCGCTTCTACATGGACAAATACCCGGTGACCAATGCGGAGTTCAAGAAATTCCTGGACGCGACGCATTACCGGCCCGCCGATTCTTTGAATTTTCTTCGCGACTGGAAGGACAGCAGCTATCCGCAGGGATGGGCCAACAAACCGGTGACGTGGGTCTCGCTCGAGGATGCGCGCGCCTATGCCAAGTGGGCTGGTAAGCGGCTGCCGCACGAATGGGAGTGGCAATACGCTGCGCAAGGAGGGAATCCAGCGCGCATCTATCCGTGGGGCGACGCCTGGGATGCCAACGCCGTGCCCGCCGCAGTGAAGGGCCGGGCGCTGACGCAGCCGGACGACGTGGATGCGCACGCCGCCGGGGCGAGCGCATTTGGAGTGATGGATATGGTAGGCAACGTGTGGCAATGGACAGACGAATTTGTCGATGAGCATACGCGGGCCGGCGTTCTGCGAGGAGGAAGCTATTACCAACCTCAGGGCTCCATCTGGTATTTCCCCCAGGCGTATCGCAACGATCAGCATGGGAAGCTTTTGCTGATGGCGCCGAGTTATGATCGTTCGGGTACAGTGGGATTCCGTTGCGTGAGCGACGCCGAAGAGTAAGTGCTGCGCCGGATCTCTCGCCATCGATATACTGCTGCTGATTCATTGAATCTCGTACTAATGCATTTTCGCAATTCCTGTGGTCTTGTAAGAGCAGCGAGGAGTGGTTTTCTTTGAGAGAAAACCACGTAAAGGCCGGCGGCTTCCGTCTACACCAATTGCGAAAACGCTACTAAGGAGAAGGAATGCCCCTCGTTCGCATCGATCTTGCAGAAGGCAAAGCGCCGGAGTACGGCCAACAGGTTGGGCAGATTGTTTACCAGGCACTTACCGACGTGATGAACGCACCGAAGGATGACCTCTTCCAGATCATCACTACGCATCCCCAATCCGGCTTGCAGTTTGACCGGGAGTTTCTCGGCGTCCATCGGTCCGATGAGTGCATCTTTCTGCAGATCACGCTGAATGCCGGTCGAACGGTGGAGATGAAACAGCGCTTCTACAAAGCAGTTGCCGACGGCCTGCACGCACAGCTGAAGCTGCGGCGGGAAGATGTGTTCATTAGCCTGGTGGAAGTGTCCAAAGAGAATTGGTTCTATGGCATCGGCGAAGCACAGTAGGTGGTGAGCGCGCTGTAATCGCGTTTGGAGACTACAGCGGTTTCGCAATTGGTGTAGACAAGGGCAACCGCTCCCGAGGCGGCTTTTCCCCAAGAAAAGCCGCTCTTCGCTGATCTCCCCTGTACAGAGTAGAAGTGAAAATGCTCTAGTGATATGACTACCAATGACGGGGGTCTTCCATGGTTTTAGCCCCTGGCAACTTGTTACTTGACCAGAAAAAGTCCAGGGGCTAAAGCCCGGATCATTCTCGGCGCTTTACGGCCCGGCTAACGCTCGCTGCGGCGAGGCAGCCGTGCCCTGATACAAAAGCGGTTTTTTCCGCAGCCCGTAGAGCTCTTGCCCTAACAAAGCAGATGCTGGTTGAGGAAAAAGCCGTACCTCAGCGGCTAAAGCCGGGGAGCGTATCAAGCTTTACGGCACGGCTAAGCCGTGCCCTACCTGAGAAATTTGTCTCTCCATCGCGCTCCGAACTTCTCATTTCGTCGACTTTTTCCGCAGCCAGTGGCGTTTGAGGGAAAAGCCGTACCTCAGCGGTGAAAGCCGGACTGCTGCACTGATTCCTCATTGGTTGTTCTCTCAGCGGGATGCTTTACTTCCAGTTCCCTTGTAGAAATGTGCGAAGTAAGCGAAGTAAGCGAACTAAGTGTGCTCCTGCATTGATTCCTCGTCGGCTGTTTCCTCAAGTGTCGATTCATCGTGTGACTCTCGCTGGGCCAAGCACTCCGATTCTGGTATTGCAGACCAGAGGGTAGAGGGGCGCCCCCCGCTGGGCTGGCTGGATTGGTAGATTGCACCCAACGATATGAGTTGTTCGAGTGCAGCTTCGATGCGGCTGCTGCTGACATGGCCATGGAAGAGGGCACTCATTTGATTTCTGGACAAGGAGCCGCCGGAGGATGCGTTGATGGCTTCGAGGATACGGTCGGCGGTGTGGTCGCCAGTCGATGTGCCGAAGAAGAAGGAGGCGCTTGCGGAGCAGTAGTCCCACACGGCGAGGGCAGCAGCCTGAAGGTGAGGCAGCCGGATGATGGGGCTGCAGTCGAGAACAGCGTAGATGGCGCTGAGGCGCAGAACCTGGGCTTCGGCCCGACTGGTAGCGGCGCCGTAGAGGCCAGGACGGACCTGGCTCAAGGCCGGGTAGCACTCGTGCCAGAGAGCTCGCGCCTCGTCGTCGCGGACGAGGCGAATGGTGTGCGCATCGTCGACCCAATCGAGAGCGCGGCGGAGTTCGGCGGCGACCCCGGATAGTTCATGAGCCTCCAGATTGCCGCCTTCCGGCAGGCATTGGCTGCGCTGCACCCCAGTCCAAAGACAACGGTTGGCGAAGCCGTTGTGCGCTTCTGTAGGGTGGAGATTCTGTGCGAGTTCGCGGTGCGTGATGTGGGCGATCAGGCTGATATGCGTGCCGGTTGCCTGGATGGGATGGAGACCACCGAGGGAACGGAGATCGCCACTATCCCAGGCGCAACGGAGCAAGGGCGAGAGGTGACCCTGGGCACGCCGCAGGGAGTGGAGAACGGCAGCGAATTCTTCGGAGAGGGCGAGCAGGCGGCGGTCGGTGACCGGTTGCTGATCGCGCAGAGAATAGATAAGCGCAGAGGGCGTCAAGCGCGCGGTGGTGACGCGATCGGCGACCCAGGGTTGGTCGACTTCAGCGAAGAGGCGGCGGATCTGGTTCCAGCTTGTTCCCTTGCGGGCCTTGCTGGACTCGCCGACCAGCACCACGAAAAGGTTGAGACCATGGCGGGTAGCATCGACCATGCAGTGGGGCGCGGGACCAACGGCATTGCCGAATGCGGCCAGCAACTGGAGGAGGATGGCGGCCGGATGAGCTTCTGTGTGTGGGGCCAAGCCGCATACGGCCAACCCGGCGACGCCGTAGAGTGCGGCATCGCTTAGGATTGGATTTTCAGACGCACTGGGCTGCGGCGGTGTGGAACGCGCCGGGCGGGTTTGTAACGGTGCCTGTGGCTCAAGCTGCAGTGGATGGCCGGTGAGTTCGACCATGCGACGTTGTATGTCGGACAGAGTCGGTAAGGATGGACGGGTTTTCCCGGCGAATGGGTTAGACGTCATGACTAGGAAGGTATTCCCGCATACTTGCGGCGTCCATGGCCTTTGCAAATAAAGATGAGGATAGAGGGGTATTTAACTGGTAGTTAACAGTCTCCGTCGCGAACGTGAGGGGTGCGTTTCGGATTCTCCAGTATATTGCTGAGATGGCCGACTCACATCCACCGGACCCGCTGCCCAAAGGCGGACGGCTGCGCCTTTTCTCTCTGATTGCCGCGACCTTCTTTATGGTCTCCGGTGGCCCCTATGGCATCGAGGACACGCTCGGCGGCGCGGGGTACCTCGGCGCGCTGCTGATCCTCGCCATCGTTCCCTTCGTGTGGAGTCTGCCCACGACCCTCATGATCGGCGAGTTGGCCAGCGCCATGCCAGCCGAGGGCGGCTTCTATGTCTGGGTGCGGCAAGCCTTCGGCCCCTTCTGGGGTTACCAGGAGGCGTGGCTTTCGCTGGCTGCCAGCATCTTCGACATGGCCATCTATCCCACGCTGTCCGTCCTCTATCTCGGGCGGCTGTTTCCCACATGGACCGCCGGCAGCCGCGCAACTCTGTGGGCGGTGACCTTTGTGATCCTGTGCTGCTTGTGGAACCTGGGGGGAGCACGCACAGTCGGCCGGAGCGCGGTTGTCCTGTTCGTTGCCCTGCTCGCTCCTTTCGTCGTGCTGGTGGGCTGCGGCTACTGGGTTGGATGGCATCACCTGCTTCAGCATGTTTCCTATCCGGGGTCGGCCGCGCCGCACGGCACGATCACCACGGCCTTGCTGGTCGCGATGTGGAACTACATGGGCTGGGACAACGCCTCGACCGTCGCGCAGGAGGTGGAGAATCCGCGACGCAATTATCCGTTGGCGATGCTGGCGACTTGCGGAATCGTCGCGCTGTCCTACATTCTTCCGCTCAGTGCAATCGCTGCAGCCGGTATCCCCGTAGATCAGTTCACAACAGGCTCGTGGACCGATGCGGCGCGCCTGCTTGCCGGACCATGGCTGGCGGTCGCCGTCGTCATCGGCGGCATCATCAACGGCGTTGGCATGTTCAATGCGCTCACCCTCTCCTATACCCGGCTGCCGGTGGTGATGGCGGAGGATCGCATGATGCCTTCCGCACTGGCGCGGCGCAACCGCCGGCGCAGCCCCTGGGTAGCCATTCTGCTGTGCGGCCTCGGCTGGGCACTGGCGCTCGGATTCACCTACGAGCGGCTCATCTCCATCGATCTGATCGTGTATGGCGCCAGCCTGGTGCTCGAGTTTGCAGCGCTGATCGCGCTGCGCATCAAGCAACCGGAGATGGTTCGGCCCTTTCGTATTCCCGGCGGCATGGCCGGCGTGTGGGTGGTGAGCGTCTGTCCGGTGGCGCTGCTGGTGTACGCCGCTTATGCCTCCCGGTCCGAACAGGTAGCGCATATGCCGGCGTTGCTGTTCGGATTGCTGGTCGCTGCCGGCGGGCCCGTCTGCTATCTGCTCTCGCGGTGGCGGTGGGGCAGACCGTGCTCCACACCACAACCCACAGAGATTGCTGCGGACTGAAGGATGGAGGTGTGGACAGATTTGCCTGTTGGCGTTAGGTGTGGAGTAGACATCGGTTGTGCGGTACGACTGACGCTCGCTGCGGCGAAGCAGTCGTGCCCGGATACAAAGCCCAGCGCTAAAGCGCAGGATAGAGAGGTCATATTTCTTCCGGCAACGCTAAAGCGCTGCCTCCCCCTGCTAAAGCAGGGGGCTTCCACCCAAAAACACCGCCAGCAAACTTCTTCAGAAAAGCTAATTTGGACAGGTCTGTGTCTGGTTAGCGTCGAGAAATGATCGCGGCCAGTTCTCGGTTCGACGCACCCAGTGCAAATAGTGACTTGACGAGCAAATCGAGAGACACCGTTGGGTCGCCCGCCTCCATCTTTGCAACTCGCGATTGACTGGATTTGATGGCCTGAGCGAGCCCGATCTGAGTGACTCCATGTGCCTGACGCCGTGTCTTGAGGCCCTCCGCGAGTCTTAGCCGAAGGTTGACGTATGACTCTTCCTCATCGGACATACCGAGGAAATCCTTCGCAGTTCCGATTTTCCAACCCTTCGCATCCAGCTTCTTGCGCTTACTTTCCCGCATTCTCGTACTCCTTTAGACGCTCACGGCACGTGGCGATCACGGCTTTCGGCGTGGCACCGGTCTTTTTGGCGAAGACCTCCAAAATTACAATGGCATCGGTATCCATACGGTAGACCAGACGCCAATGAGTACCGCCGTCATTGATTCGCAACTCATGGCATCGTGCGCCAATGCTCGGCATCGGGCGAGATTGAGGCATCGACAGCAATTCACCGCGCTGAAGCCGTCGCAGTAGGAACCCGGCTTCGAGGCGCGCCGCCCTGGAAAACGGAGGGGTCTTCACCGCGCCGTGAGGCCATGCCAACGGCCTTGTCTTTCGGACTCACTCGCTTGTAGTATATGTCAGATCTGGCATATCATGCCACTCAGCGTTGCAGCGTTCATTACTTGTACACATCAGTGCACCAGAAATGCGTTCTCTCGGTGGCCTCGTTTGTTAAAAGGGGCGCCGCGGTGGTTGGATCGGCACCGGCCGTCGTTGCAACTTGGTTAATAGGCGGAGTGTCCGCTGGTCTCCCCTGGAAAATCGCGTAGTTCAGGTCAGGCTGCCCCCATTTCCAAATGGTCATCAGCGAGCGGGAAGTGGAGCTTGATTATCTCAGGAGGGCGACCCGGTACCTGGAGGGGTGATGAAGGATGACCAATCTGGGCGGTTGGAGTTTTTTGACAAGATAGATGCGGTGCGGAAGAGTCTCATCAACGAAATGTCGACCAAGGTCGACCATTCACCGGAACAACAGGAGGTGATTGATCGTATGGACGAATTTGAAAAGCGCGTAGACTGCGCGGTTGAGCTTCTAAACACCGAGGGATTGAAACCGGCTTGTGTCGCGGCAAGGCTGCTTGGATGCCTCGCCCTATAGGGTTGTCGCCCGGCTCGCTCTGGCGGGGTTGGACGGGGGCTGCTGGAACGGGTGCGCCGGACACATCGGGGGCTGCGTGCGATAAGCAGTCGCGAACCTTCGTTTTCTACTGTGGAGGCTGCATCAGTTCTCGTCGGGTTTTCTCCAAAACTTCGTCCAAAACTACCAGTTGGTCTTTATCACCAAACTCCTTGGCGATCATAAATTGAACTGAAAGCGGGAAAATTGCCATCACCCTCCCGACGATAAACCAGCATGATGGATCTGAGTGACCGAGAATGTAGTCTGAAATGGGAATTGAGACTTGCGTGAGTAGTTCGACATCATCATCCAGATACTCATGAAATTTTTGACAGTACGCATCGACGGCTTCCCGCTCCGCTTTCCAGCCCGCCAAGATCAGCATTCCGGTAAATGCCTGCAAATCCCTGGTGGGCACGTATCGGTGCACTAATCGCGTGAATAGCAAGAGTTGAAGTCCCTTGAGCGCAAGGTCGGCCTCGCCGCCCAAGATCCTTCGCTCACTGCTTACGGTGCGACCGACCACGTTTTCGATATTGTGTACACTGCACTCGAACTGTTCCCTACGCAGTTCCAAGAATGCCTTCGCAATCATTTGGGCGTGCACGTCTAACTTGATTGATGCGAAGAATCTCATCGTGTTCTCGCGCTCATTTACCCTTTACGCCTCTTCTCGTTGAGTGCTTCCCTGTCGCGTTTCATTGAGTGAAAGTAGATGTCATTCACCTCTCTGACGTGCGTCTGAGTCTTCCGTGCTGGAAAGTGGCACTCTATCCATTCCCAGAACCAGTGTCCCACCGAGATACTTCCCCAAAACATGAGTAAAGCTATGACGATACCAACCCAGTCGGGTGACCGTCCAAGCAAATCCATAAAGCCCGGAAGGTTTACCACTACTGAGCCGACTCCCACTAAAACAAGAAGGGCAATAGCGCCGCTGACGATCATCTTCGGGATGTCTCGAACGTAAATGAAACCTATCATTGGCTTTCAACCTCTCTGGGCTAAACCCTCTCACCCAGCTTTGCACTGCCGGTCTTCAGCTTGTCTAACAGCTTGGTATCAGTCTGGGCTGGTATCAAGGTTGTGACTGTGTCACCTCTCATGGCATCCTTCAAAAACTGCCTCGCCGTTTCTTCTTCAAAAATCTCCATCAACATTTCAAAAAGATAGTCATGCGTGTGCGTGACAGCACTGGCTCGGACGCTTTCATCAAACCGGGCAAGGTCCGGGATTGCCAGATTCGTGACTTTGACGTTGTATAGGAAATCGAATCCGTCGGAGCTGTAGTCGCGATTGATGATGATTCTGTGGTGCAATGTCCTACCTCCTTCTTTTGATTTTCCGCTTCTTTGCCAAGAAAACAAGCGGGAAATGTGGGGGAAATGTGGGGACGGACGGGAAGTTCACCCGCGAATACTCGCGGTAGCTATCGGCGCGCCATCCAGAAAACTTTCCAGACGAAAGTACGCTAATGGATTGAGTACGCTACGCTACACAATGCCCCTTTCCTGATGCGATACGTTTCATTCTCCACCTGAGTCGAGGATGTTGAAAAGGTTGTCAAAACCTGTGTGTGGATAGTTGTGTGCCGGGTTTTCCTCAGCTACCAGGCGCACAATCGGATCTATGCCGATATGGTTGGTTGGTAAGTGATGCCCGGTTCTACCTTCCCGCGATCGTCTCGGAATCGCGTTGAGGACTACTTTCAGGATCGAGCCCGTGCCATTCAACTATGTTTCGATCAAGGGGAACCCGAGGCTTGCCTAACGCTGGTATACTCCGGTATCGACACGTTCGGGTTTCTAGGCGCACCAGCGGGCATCGGCAAAGCCACTAGGACCAGCTTCCTAACTTGGGCAGATGCCTACCTCGTGGGACGACTGAACGATATTTTTCAGGGACGCCCAGTAACTGCCATCGACCTTTACGCGGCCCGATGCGGGATTCTCCACACTTCGACCTCTGAGTCGGACTTGGGCAACAGGGGGGAGGCGCGAGAAATTTTCTATCGTTATCGCAAGCATCAAGCAATCCGGCTTCCTGCATTGATGGAGCCGTTCATTGCCATTGAGATTGAACACCTCTGTATGGCTTTCCAAGAGGGTGCGCTTTCGTTCATTGAGGCTTTAGAAAGTGACACCGACCGCGCCCAGCGCGCCAAGTCCAGAGCGGAAGGCTTTATGCGATGGGGAGTTCCGGTCACTGACGAGGAGGCGTCGCAGGCAGACGGGGAAACAACAACGCAATGAGCTACTAGCAAAGTTTAGGCCTGCGGGGGTTCGATTCAATATCGGCGGGGTAAATATTCGGATTGATTGGTGACAGATTGATTGATTGATTGATTGATTGGTGATTGATTGGTGACAGACGGACATGACCCCTTATCGCGACAATGCTCTTGCGGTCATCAATGACGGCATTTTGGCCATTGAGCTCGCTTAAGGTTCACCCCTTGTGAGCTCCGAACGAAATGCAGATGGGGTCAGGTCCGTCTGTCACCGATGTGCTACCGATGTGCTAGTAAGAATGCACCGGTCGGACTGGAGCGTGCTCGACTTGATCGCGACGTTCGTTTTTCTGCTATGGCTGGTCCTAACTCTCTTGCAGAACAGGAAGGTTACGGTTGTCTAGCGACGATTTAGAAGACGAATTGTCCATCGAAAACAACGAACGCCAAGAAGCTTTGTTGGCTCATCCAACGGCGCACATGCATTCGGTAGCCGCTTTGCTCTTTGGGGCGTGGTACGCGATCATTCTCGGTTCAGCAATGACTGCTGGAGTGAAGTATCTTCATCGCGAAACGCCCGATGCTCATGGCTTACTACAGTCGCTGGCGTGGGCCATCGGATCAGGAATTGCTATCGCCCTGGCAAGCAGATTGTCTCGCTCGCACAAGCTAGCAGTCGGTATAGCTTCCACAATTGTTTCTGCATCGGTCTGGATCGTGTTCCTGCTAGTTTTGCGAGATGATCTCAACGTAACAACCGGAGACAGTGTCTTCGGGCAGCCCTTGTCCGTGAAGGCCTACATAGGTGGCCTTGTCGTGCTCATCCTGATCGTCGGATTCATCAGCTCATTCTTGGGGGCTAATTCTCGTGACGATGAGAAGCTGACCACACAGCTTCTTTTAGTGCCATCCGGTCACTGGTTCTGGCTTTGGATCGCCGGGTCTGCGTGGGTGAGCATGTTGCCGGTTGTGGCCTACTACTTTTGGCTGCAAATCGCGACGATGCTATATTCGATCATTCACCCTTCGTTGTGGTTTCAGGTTGGCTCGGGGATCTTCTTCGGCTTTCTAGGGATTGCAGCCCTTCTCAAGGGCATCGAAATATCTCTTCGTGCTGTTTCTGAGAAGAGTTCTTACGGAGCCGCCGTCTGGAAACGCGTGTCGATGTTCCTTGTTGGAACTCTGCTCCTTACATCTATCGCTTCACCTTTCCTTTTGAACCTCGATATCAACAGAATGAAAGAAATGCCAGCATCTTTAGGCGCTCACCCCTGGTGGGTACTCTAGCCATCGGTCAATGCAGCATGTGACCTTTGACGACTTGCAGCGCGCCATGGAGAGACTTACGGCCCACCTAAGCAGCAAAGCCCGTAAAAGGCCCGCGATTGATCTGCTTTCTGGCTAGGCTAGACGAGCAGAGAACTTCAAATTTAGCCTGTGATCTGCAAGTACCAGACCCGTCCGACCACTAAATCCCAAGCGGAGCTCAAGAAGTCTTCAGACACAGGTTCATGGGGTGCGTCCTGTCTGTCACCTCCTTTGCACCCTGGTTTGTTCGCAACCAAAGGTCGCAAAACCGCTAGCCGCGCCGGTATTTCATTTCGACCGGAAGGTGTTCCTCGGTAAAATTAGCCAAGCGCATGATCTCTTCGATAGCCCTGTTGAGTTTATCTTTGGTCAATTCGAGGGAGCGAAGTCTCGGGCCAATACTACGGAAGATCTGCGCTTCAAAATCGTTTTGAAATAGAGCCTTTGGAAAGCGATTGCTGTAATCTTCATCCTGCTGCTTGATAAGACTGTGGGAATCGTGGCGCGACCCATGCTGGATACGGTTCCTAGCGAGGGTCAATTCTTCGATTACCGAGAGATCGGCTCCGGAATCATTCCAGTCGACTCCTGCATCCATAAACCATTTTTTGTAATTCCCAAACCAGTTGTTCTTTTTGCTTGGCCCCTGACGTGAACTTAGTTTGACCGTCTCATCTAGGTATTCCATAACTGACCGTTGAAGCAGGTTCAAACACAGCTGTCCTTGCAATTGAATAGCCTGATTGGCATCGCACCATTCCACGGCGAAAGGGGGCTCCGAGCTTTCCGCGGGTACGGCGCTTGAATTGTACGGATTAACTCCTTTCTTAATCTTTTGCCTGATTCCATTGAATGGTGCTGTGGATAGCCCGAAGAACCATGAGATGAATTGGAGCTTATCGTGCAATATCTTTAGTCTCTGCATAACTCTTGCTCCTGAATGGCTTAATCCTGTTCAATTGGGCTTGCGCATCAGCATTCCCGTGCTCGGCGGCTTTGGTATACCAGTGCGTGGCCTCGTCGATATCGCGAGGAATGCCTTCCCCTTCTTCGTATAACTGTCCAGGGAGATCGAGGACAGACGAAGTAACCCCAAACTCCGGCGTCCTTTAGTAGAAGGATGGACGGTGGTGTGTCAAACGTCCCTGTCGGGGCGCGCAGCCGCCGCCTCTTCTTTCGCTTCCATCCAGCCACGCAAAATCACAACCGCCGCCACCTGGTCGATCACCTGCTTGCGGTCGCGCTTGTCGTGCCCCGCTTCATCAAGGATCTCGTGGGCCGCTACAGAACTCAACCGCTCATCCCAAAGCTCGATCGGCAATCCTGAACGCGTACCCAACTCCGCAGCAAACGCCTGCACCTTCGCCGCCCAGGCGCTCACCTGGCCCGACAGATGCAGCGGATTCCCCACCACGATTGTCCCAACCTCATGTTTGCGGATGAGCCGCAGCAGGCTCCGCAGATCGTCGCCCCGGCTCTTGCGCCACAGCGTTAGCAGTGGCTGTGCGGTGTAGCCCAGCGGGTCCGAAAGAGCGACACCTATCCGCGCCTTACCCACATCCAATGCCATCACTCGCCCCGCAACCATGATCTGCCCCATCTTTCGCCGTCAGGCACAAGTCTAAGGCAGTTTCCCAGTTGCGATGCACCACCGGGATCGCGAGGTGTGGTTTTCTTCGGGGGAAAACCACGTAAAGGTCCTTCGCTTCGGTTTACACCTACTGTGAAACTGCTATATCGCCGCCCGAGACCGAAGTCCCGCACCACGCTTGTTGACTACAGCGAATCACCGAATCCAGCGATTGGAACCGGAGCGGGCTGAACTCCGCAGCGACTTCGATGGTTCTACGGCAACGGCGTAGCACAGTAGGTGGTGAGCCCGCTGTAATCACCCAAAGATCAGCGGGACTAGATATTTACCCTGACTAGTGATATGACTAGTCAGGATGGGGGACCTTAATCCATGGTTTGGCAAGTTCAAGACGCGAAAGCGCGATTCAGTGAGTTTTTGGATGCAAGCCTCCGGGATGGGCCGCAAGTGGTAACCCGGCGCGGGGTCGAGGCTGCGGTCCTGGTACCTATAGAAGAATGGCGTCGCCTGCAGAGCGCATCTCGTCCCACCCTCAAGGAGCTGCTGCTGGCCCCAGATAACCGATTCGAGATTTCGGTTCCCGAACGAGGTGGTCTGCGCCGCCGGAAATCTCGTGAGTCTGCATAAATGTTTTTGTTGGACACAAATGTTGTTTCTGAACTCCGTAAACCGAAGCCCCATGGCGGAGTGATCGCCTGGATTCAGGACGTGCCAAGCAATGAGCTATTCATTTCGGCTCTGACCTTGGGAGAGTTGCAGGCAGGAGTCGAGCGCACTCGCAGACAAGACCAGGAGAAGGCGGCATCTATCGAAGCATGGATCGATCGGCTTGCCGATTCCTACGCAGTGATCCCGATGGATGCGACTATGTTTCGCGACTGGGCCCGTCTTATGGAAGGGAAATCCGATCATCTACTTGAGGACGCGATGATCGCAGCAACAGCAAGGGTTCGCGGGCTGGTCGTGGTTACGCGGAATCTTCGTGACTTCAAGACACTTGGCGTCGAGCTTCTCAATCCCTTTACGCTTAAAGCGTGAAGCTCAAGCCTGTTTGGGCTGTAGCTGAGGGTTGCCGCCAACCATCGCGTTGGCATCGCCATGGTTGGCGGCGAAGGTTACGCGGATGTCTTCGTAGAGCGGGCCAAGGATGTTGCGGGGCAGGTTCGTAAATCGAATGCGAAAAAGCGAACGGGCGGAACTGGTTGGGGCCGCCCGTTGTTTACTGAATTTTTTCTTGCGGGGTATTGATTCAGCGATAGGAGCTGGCGATCACTACTTCCAAATCGACGGGAGTGGCGATGGGCTGATTGCTGACCGTGCCGGGAGTAAAGCGATACTGACTTACAGCGGCAAGGACGCTTGCGTCCACACCCGCACCCGCCGACTTGAGAATCTTGAGGTCAGAGGGCTTGCCGTTCTTGTCGACCACCATTCCGACAACAACCCTGGTGTCATCACTGAGCAGACGAGCCGTTCCGGTTGAATCGGCTATGACGTTCACTTTGTAAATCAACTTGGGAGCGACCACTCCAGTGGAAATGCGCCTTACCTCGGGCGCAGCCCCGTTACTGGAGATCTGGGTTTGTGCAGGCGAATTTACCTGAGCGTGGAGCATAAAAGAGGACAGAGAGAGTATGGCCACAGTTATATTACGCATGATAATCGATCTCCTGGTTAAGGGTACCCGTCACCAATCTATCCCCGTAACAATTCGATTGTCAACAAGTTTTTTCAACATGGCCTATTTACTGGGAATTTGTAACATTTGTTTACTACCAAGTGACCTGTTTCCTGAAAGCTTGGCGAAAAATCGGCGAGAAGCCTTTGATTCCGTCGACTGTTTCCGCCCCAAGGTATGTTCTTCCGATGTGATCCCGCGAAAACCGTACCTCAGGGCCTAAAGGCCACAAAGATGACGACGTTTATGCCGGGGATAAATCCCCGGCCTACCCTGAAGACGCGTTTTTCCGCAGCCTGTAAAGCCGTCGTGCCGAAAGCTTCTTGTGGCACGGCTACTAACGCTCGCTGCGGCGGGGCAGCCGCGCCCTGATACAAAAAGCGGGCTTTCCCGCAGCCTGTAAAGCCCTAGTCATTTTGGTTTTCCTATCGGCACGGCTCACGCTCGTTGCGGCGAGGAAGCCGTGCCGTGCCCTGATACAAAACCTACACACCGTCTTTAGGGAGTGATTTGGGGGAAGGATCGGCCAAGTAATCAGTGATCTGATTGAACTCCTCGTCGGTGGCGACGGCGCCGCGCGCGGACATATTCTGCACCACGCTATTCCATTCCTGCGGGCTCAGGTGTTGGTTGGCTGCGATCTCTGGTGAGTGGCAACCGGAACAAACTCTTACCATCAGATCGTGCCCCGGTCCCGGGGGCAAATGATTTTGTGCGGAAGGCGCGGCGGCAACGTTGTTCGCCGCAGGCGACTGCGTTCTCTGGCCTGGCGAGCGAATCGGCTTAACGCTATCGACGCTCTCGCTGCCGTACAAGCTGAAGACCACGAGCGAGTCACTGGCCAGCGCAGCACCGATTCCGAAACCTCCGGTGGCCACAACGGCGATGTACTGCTGCCCCTTGGCGTCTGCGTAGCTGATAGGTGTGGCCTCAGCCGAAGCAGGAAGCTTTACTGTCCACAATTCTTTACCCGATTTGGTATCGAAGGCGCGAAAGCGTGCGTCATCCGTGGCGCCGACAAAGGTCAGGCCGCTGGCAGTAACAATCGCGCCGCCGAGACCGGGCCGGCCCGTGTTCTGCTTGCCGGGAGGCAGACTGTCGGTCACCCCCAGCGTGGTTCGCCACGCGATCTTGCCGGTGTTTACATCGACTGCGACCAGTTGGCCCCACGGCGTTGGGGTGCAGGGCAGATGATTGCTGGGGTCCCAGAAGCGAACGGTTCCGGCGAGCGGGCCCGGAATTGGAATAGCTACCGTCCGGGTTACGAATAATCCGCATCGGCTGGCCCAGGTTATTCACGTTGGCGACAAACAAACCCAGCCTGGGGTCGAAGGCTCCGCCATAATAGTTGACGCCACCCTGCGTGCCGGGCAAGCGCGACGGTATAACGATCGAGCGCGGTCGGCGTATACGGCACTGCACCCAACAGCATGTTGTTGCTGTCGACGTATTGCTCGCACCACGCCTTGTGCTCGGGTGTGTCCTGGTACAGGTTGTCGCGGCTGAGGGTATTTTGCGCCAGCGGCTCAGGCAGAAGCGGAAAGGGCTGGGTGGGAGAAGTCTGTTCGCCGGGAACATCGCTCTTGGGAACAGGCCGTTCCTCGACCCCGTAAATGGGTTTGCCGGTAACACGATTGAGAATGAACATCAGCGCATTCTTGTTTACCGTCGCCACTGCCGGAATGATCTTGCCATTGTGCTTTACGTCGAACAGTGTCGGTGGCGTTTCCAGGTCCAGGTCCCAAATGTCGTGGTGAACCACCTGGAAGTACCACAACAACTTGCCGGTATCGGCGTTGACAGCGACCAGAGAGGAGTCGCGAACAGATTGTTCCCGGGACGATCGACACCGACACGGTCATTGTTGGGAGCGCCGAAGGGCATGTAGAGAATGCCGCGTGCCACGTCGACGGTCATGTAACCCCACACATTTACGCCGGAACGATCTTTCCAGCTGTCGCCGGCCCATGTCTCGTGGCCCTCTTCTCCGGGACGGGGCACAGAGTGAAAGGTCCAGACCAGTTTGCCGGTCCGGGCATCCCATGCGCGCGTATCGCCGGCTGGTCCAAGGCCGCCGTTCAAACCTCCGGGCCCTTCCCCGGGCCCGGAGCCGGTAATGAGCCAGGTTCTTGTAGATGAGCGGCGGCGATGGGCAGGATGTAGCTCTTGTCCTTGCCGGTGGTCATCACCTCAGGTGTCTTCAGGTCGACCATGCCGTGGTCGCCGAATTCGAGATTGACCTGGCCGGTGACTGCGCTGATGGAATACATGCGCCCGCGGCGGGTACCGAAGATCAGCGCGGGACCTGCTCCCTCTCCGCCGGGCCAATAGTTGGCGCCGCGAATCGAGGCCTGATCGCCGTCGGGAATTTGAAACATCCACTGTTCGTGGCCGGTGGCGGAGTCGAGGGCGACTACGCGGCTGTAGGGAGTCACCACGTACATGGTGGGGCCCACCACCAACGGCTGGTCCTCAGACGGGTGAAAGCCGGTGCTGCCGCCTTCCGCCGGCTTCATGTGGTAGACCCAGGCCACCTTCAGTTGGCCCACATTGGCGGGCGTGATCTGCGTGAGTGGGGAGTAGCGGGTGCCGGCGGGGTCACGGCCGGGCATTGGCCAGTTCGCGGGCGAGTCCTGATCGGCGCGGCCGTGGTCCGCAAGGGCAAAGGTGAGCAACGGCAGCAGTAACAGAAGGCCAGCGGCACTGCTGCAGCAGGCAACCGCGAGAAGGAAATTCCTTTTCAAAGCGATGCACTCTCCGCGTTCATCTGGGCGTTGAACCGCTCCAGTCCCCGTTCGTGCTCCCTCCGGCGGCCGGCTCTCTCAGGGTTGAGATAAAGCCAGCATAGCGCTGCAATCACGTCGGCACCGATCATCAACTGGATGAGCGGGGTCCAATTGCCGGCGGTCTTCTGCAAGATCAACCCGCCCACCACCGGCATGACAAAGCCGGCGAAGTTGCCCAGCATGTTCATGGTTGCGGCAACGGTCGCGGTGTAGGAGCCGCCAATCTCCACACAAGCGTCCCACGAGATGGGCATGGTCGAGATCGCTACACAGGCTGGCCAGGCCCATACACAGCATGGCGATCGTACCGTCTTGGGTGTGGAGAAATAGGAACAACAACAGCGAGGTGGTGAGCAAGCCGAAGAAGGCGATGCGGCGGCGCGGCAAGCGGGCTGGAGCCAGCCCGGTAAGCACCGAACCGAAGCCGCCGAAGAGCAGCGGCAGCACAGACAGAGCCGCCGCATGGGCCGCCGTCTGCCCTCTGCCCTCGCGCAGATAGGTCGGCAACCAGGTGATGTAGAAGTACCAGGTAAACGAAACGCAAAAATACTGCAGGCACAAGAACAGAACTTCGGGCGTCAGCAGCAAAGACAACCATTTCTTCTGCCCGGTGTGGTGGGTCATCAGGACCCGCGACATCTCCAGCAGTTCCCTTTCGGCGTCGTTGACGGATGTGTGCTGCCGAGGATTGTCTTTAAACCAGAACCAGAACACAGCGCACCACACCAACCCCAGAGCGGCGAAGGCAACGAACGAAAATCTCCAGCCGAACAGCCCGATGGCGGCCAGCACCAACGGGGGCGTAAAGGCTCCTCCCCAGCGTGCGAATGCCCAGAGCATCCCTTGCGCGGTGACGCGTTCGCGGGCCGGCAACCACATGCTGAGCATGCGCGTGAGGATGGGGAAACAACCAGCCTCGCCGGCTCCGAAGAGAAAACGAATCACCCAGAGAGAGACGACGTTCCAGGCCGCCCCGGTGAATGCCGTGAACAGCGACCAGCCGAGCACGATCTGCAGCAAGACCCGGCGCACCCCGATCTTGTCGCCCAGCAGGCCGATCGGTACTTCAAAGAGAGCGTAAGAGAGGCCAAAGGCGCCGAACACCAGGCCCATTTGCGCCTTGTTGAGATGCAGATCGTGAGAGATGGGCCCGGCGGCCTGCGAGATAGCGACGCGTTGCACGTAGGAGAGGATTGCGAGCCAGATCGCCAGGGCGACAATGCTGTACCGTGTTCGACTCGCCTTCATTTGCAGGCCCTCATTGCGTGGCAAAATTCTGCCCGGTCAGGGTACCAGCAAGAACATATGGAGGGCGAGCGGTATCATCTTGCGAGCGGGGAAGTTCGGGGCTCAGGCGGGCGAGAAACCTTTCAAACACGGCAAAAAGAATAGCGGACAAAGAATCATTAGAAGGGATTGCGATGCAAATGAAGATTGATCTATCGGGGCGGACGGCCGTGATCACCGGCGCCAGCCGTGGACTTGGTAAGGCAATGGCGATGGCGCTCTCCGCAGCGGGTGCTCAGATCGCGCTGGTGGCACGGGATGTAGAACGATTGCAGTGAGTACGCGACGCGATCACGGAGCAGGGCGGAAGGGCTGCCTTCTTCGCCGCGGACGTGACGAGTGAAGAAGATGTCGCCGCGGTCGCGCGAGCCGTATAGGAACAGTTTGGTCCTGCGCAGATTCTGATCAACAACGCGGGAATCAATCTGCGCAAGACCAGTGGTCGACTTCACGCTGGAGGAGTTTCGCGGCGTGGTGGACTCCACCCTGATATCTACATTTCTGATGTGCCGCGCCTTTGTTCCCGGCATGAAGGGGACAGGCTACGGTCGCATCCTGAATATGGCCTCGATCATGGGCCACATTTCACTGCCTGAGCGCACACCGTATTCCTCGGCCAAATCATCGCTTCTCGGTCTTACGCGGTCACTGGCACTGGAACTGGCTCCGGATGGAGTCACTGCCAATACCATCAGCCCGGGGCCGTTCGGCACGGACATGAACGCGGCGATCATGAATAACCCGGAAGTGAATGCGCAATTCCTGGCCAACCTGCCGGTGGGACGATGGGGCAAGGTGGAAGAGATCGGCGCACTGGCCTGCTATCTCTGCTCAGACTTCGCCGGCTTCATGACCGGCACCGACATCATGATCGACGGCGGCTGGACCGCTCGTTAAATGCGCTAGGTGTCCATGCTCGCGCGTTTGTCTTTCGGATCGTGGTGCGAGGCATCGCTCGCGGCTAACACCGCAGCGGCAAGCGGCAACGGCTGGGACGAGGTAATGACCGCCTGGGGCTTGTGGAGCACATCGATCACGCGCGCGTACAAGCGATTGCGCACCTTGAGACGATCCGCAGCCCGGGTGACATAACGAATCAGGATGTCGACGCCGGCGCCCGAGGGACGAAGATTGACCGACGAACTCGCACTGGCGTGGATTAGGCTATTCTGCCGCGGCACGCGCTTCCACTCCTGTTCGGCGAGCTGGGCACCCTGCTGTGTCTCTTCCAGGATCGCCTGGTTAATCAGCGCGACTTTTGCGTACGTCTCTGGAGAGGCCGGAAGGCTCACCGACATCTCGTCCCACATCCATTGGCCGACGGTAGAGAAGTTGAAGAACTGGCCGGTCACGGCAAAGTTGTTGATGAACGTCGCGCGCCGTCCGGTGGGATGTCCCTTGTCTGCCCAAGCACTGTTTTCCAGGATGGTGGTGCGGAAAAGATTAATCTCGATCACCTCGCCGGCCACCCCATTGATTTCTACCCAGTCACCGACGCGCACTCCGTTCTTGCCCATGAGAATGAACCAGCCGAAGAACGCGACAATGAAACTTTGCAGAGCCACTGTCAGCCCGGCGGTGGCGAGACCCAGGATGGTCGAGATCTGGCTGGGCACACCGAACGTGACCAGCAGAACGCCAACACGCCGACCAGTTGCACGCTGAGCCGCAGGATGGTATGCAGTGTCTGCATGCGCCGCCGATCGAACGATTGGCGCTCCAGCAACCTTGTTCCCACCGACTCCCAGAGGATGACGCAGATCAAGATGCAGACCACCGTCGCCAGCGAACGCATGGCCAGGTGGAGCACGATCCGGTGCTGCAGCCGCACCTGGTCTGCCCACTTGCTATAGACGCCTGCGAGCTGTTGCTGTGTCTGGATGCGATCATCGTAGATGCTGAGAAGCTGGCGCTGTTCCCTTCTCTGCTGCAGGCTGGCGAGCTCGCTGCTGCCGCACCATTCACCGCCGTTGTTGTGCTCGCGTCCGCGGCACTGGCGTTGGCCTGGGCTTCGAGCGTATTGTGTTCCGCCGTCAAACTTGCCGCATCTGCTTTCGCTTGCTGCATGGCCTGCTGAATCAATTGATAGCGGCTACGTTGGCTGTTCCATGCCTCCAGCCGGCCGGCCAGTGTGCCGTATTGCCGCGTGGAGAGAACCGCCAACTGGCCATCGCTACCCGACTGAGCATTGATCTTGGTCATGGCCGCCTGGTGCGCGGCAAGCTCCTGTTGAATCCTGGTGCGCAGGTCGCCGGATGCCCGCGCCAAATCATGCTGCGCATCGCTTAGTTCGTCCTGATCGAGGTCCAGTTGCGCCTGGGCAACTTTCAGGTCATCTTCGCCGGCGCCAGTGGCGGACGTCAGAGTCTGTACCTTTGCCTGATCCTCTTTTGCCGTCTGCTGCAGTTGTGCAACCTTTTGCGAAAGTTCCAGCGCCTCGCCAGTGGGGGAAAGACGCTGGGTGCTGGCCTGGCGCAACGATGTGGCAAAGGCCTGGTTCACCTCGTGATCGGCCAGACGTTCGGCTTCGTGGGCAAACTCCTCCTCTTCTTTGCTGACGGCGAGCGGCGCGAGTGCCTGCGCAATCTGCCAGGGATGCAAGTCGACGACGGTCGTCTGGTTCGAGACGACGTGCCCTTGCGATTGCTGGCCTTTGAGGAACGAAAGATGGGCCATCGCATCACGCGTGGTCCAGGAAAATACAACGCACTACCAGCAAGCCAAACAGGACGAGAAGAGAAACGAACCTCGCCCGGCCGAGCATGCGCTCAAGCGCAACATATGCCGGTGTCCGGTCCTTATCTATGGTCGTTACCATAGTCATATTCTGACAGTTACCGGGGTTGCAGGGTAGACCCCGGTAGTTGTAGTTGGAGAAAAATTGACGATCGATATGCCCGCGTCCGGTGCAGCGACGGTGGAGATGCTTCGAGCCTGACCTGACCCCGACTGGGCTTTGACTTTGCAATGTAATTCGTGAGTGCCTACTATGATGGCCGGCACTATGGAGGATGTTTCTGCAGAATCAACTGAAGATCGAAGAGCCGGTTTGCGTAGTCCCCAGCGGAGATGTGTGTGGCGAAGGAATTTTGTGGCAGCGGGATAGCCAGTGCATTTACTGGACGGATATCAATCGATTTCTCGTCCATCGCTACCGGTTGCATGACGGAACCGTGAAGACCTGGTTCTTCGCTGAGCCGGTAACCTGCGTGATGGAAACCAGCCGCGAGGACACGCTGGCCTTATCTCTGGGTTCGGGTATCGCGCTGTGGAAACCCGGCATCGAGGCGCCGCCTCTGCCCTTGTTTGCACTTCCTGGCTGGCCCTCTGTTCGCTGCAACGATGCGGGTGTGGACCCTGGCGGTGCTCTGTGGGTAGGGTCTATGCGCAATAATGTGAAGGCGAGTGGCGAAGCCTTTCCGGCGGGCGGCAGAGACGGCGTTCTCTACCGGATCGACGGCAATGGATCGAGCTGGGCATGGCGCCGCGATGTCGGCATCTCGAATACGCTGCTTTGGAGTCCGGACAAGCGAAGGTTCTATTTCGGAGATACGTTACGGAACTGCATCTGGTCGTATGCCTACGATTTCGCCAACAAGTCCATTGGTGGAGAGCAACCGTTTTTCCAGGGCTTCGAGCGCGGAGGGCCGGATGGTTCGGCCATGGATGCAGACGGGTATATGTGGAACTGCCGATACGGCGGAGGCTGCATTGTGCGCGTTGCCCCCGACGGAAGGATGGATCGGGTCATCGACTTACCGGTCAGTCGACCTACGAACTGTACTTTTGGCGGCCCGCAAGGCAATGTGCTTTACATTACGTCGGCATCACCCGAACCAGGACATTGGGAACGATTCGGCGGCGGACTTTTTGCAATGCAAACCAATGTTACGGGCATGCATGATAATAAGTTTCAGCTGACTTAGAGACTTAGTAGCCTGCGGGTAATCCTGTTCAAAAGACACGAGCCGTGCCCTGGTTGAGCACGGCTCGCGTTGTCTTCAGCAAAAAGAGGTTGCGTGGTGCGCTCTCGCGCACCACATTTGGTTAGTTGGTGAGGTTGATGGTCACCCCGGTTGCGGAATACGCGTTGCTGTGGATGGTGAGCGTATCCGTCGCCGCGCCGCTTGCGTTGGAGTAGGTGATGATTATGTTGCACGAAGCGCCCGGCGCAATGGGCCCCGTGGTACAGGTATCGGTTTCTGTAAAGCTGCTGCTTCCTCCGTGGCCGAACGTCAGCGCGCTGATAGAGAGGCTCAAATTACCTGTGTTGGTCAGCTTTGTAGTCACTGACGCGTTCAAGGGGTTGATGGTCAATGCTCCGCTGTTCACCTGCAACTTGACCACTCTGGTGTTCAGATCGGTCACATAGACGTTGCCCGCACCATCGAGTGTGATAGCGGTGGGGTTGATAAGCCCGGTAATCGGCAACTGCGTGGTAGGAGCGCCGGCCGAGTGGTTGCTCGGCACCATCAGGACCCTTTGACCGCTATCCGCGACGTACATATCGCCGTTGGGGTCAAAAGCTATGCCGCCCGGTGAGTTGAACGCGCATGAGGCGACCGTACTATCGCAAGGCGAGATGTTAACGGTCGATGTGGCGCCGCCGGGGACACTGATCTGCTGAATCGTATTCAGGATTCCGTCGCCGACGTACAGGTTACTTCCCGTGTTGTCGACCGCGAGCGCTTCCGGGAAGCTTACGGTCGAGCCAGTGAGCAGGACGCTGGTAGAGAGTGACGTGTCGAACGTCTCGCCGGGAACCATGAGGATCTGAGGCGTGCTACCTGCATCCGCGATGAAGATGTCGTTCGCAAAGTCAGTCCTGGCCGCAGTGGGTTGCCCGAGTTTGAAGGAGCCGGTACCCACAGTTGTTTCGACGAGTGAAGGATTGAATTCCCAGACCGCCGCGGCAACGGAGTCAGCCACGATCAGGTTGCCGAAAACGTCGAACACTTCGTCCGTCGGGTACTGAAGGTTGTTGCTATTGGCGGCATTCCATCTGGTCAATGCACCGCCACTTGAGGGGAGCGTATCCAGTATCCCCAGGCTGCTGTTGGACACGTAGAGCGTGGAGCTAGTGGTGTCATTAGGATTAAAGGTCAGGCCCTGAGGCTCATTTAGAAGGCTATTCAGTGTAAGCTGCGTGGCGCTCCCCAAGGTGATCTGAGCCGCATCGCCCAAGCCCGAGAGGAACAGGTAGAGAGTCGGTTCGGGATTGCCCTGCGTATCCGTGAAGTTGACTTGCACAACTCCCTTGCGAATTCCAGGCAATCCCGGCTTGAAAGCAACGCTCAGCGTGCAGACAAAACCCGCCGTCTCCAGCGTGCCTGAAGAGCAGGAGCTGGAACCGGTATTGTTGCTGAAGTCGGAAACGCCGCCTCCGCCTGGGTTGAAGTTGAAGGTCATGGTCCCAGCTACTGGGAACGCGTAGGGGACAGCCCACGTGCTGCTCACGCCCACCGACGTCGGGTTGACCTCGATGGCCGGATTGCGTAGAGGAATGGACGCCGGGGTCGTGGAGGGGATGTAATTCGTATCCCCACTGTAGTTAATAGCTACGGTGTTGTTGCCTACAGCGAAGTAGATGCTGTTGAGCAGCAAGGCGGCAGAGGAGGTAGCGCCGGGTCCTGGTACCAGGGTGGCGCTTCCGAGGGTCTTACCTGCAAATGTCACCGTTACCGTTCCCGTAGGAGACGCTGTCGACCCGTTCAAGGTGATTGAATAGGGAGTCGGTTGGCTGAAGAAGCAGCATTCGCTCGATTCAAATCCCGTCGATCCGGACACGCCGGTTGCGCCCGCGCCGACCACGATCTGCACTGTGCCCGTCGCGTTGGTGTAATCGGTAGTGTCGTTGGGGGTAAAGGTCACCCTCAACGTGTATGTACCGGCACTCGAGAATGAGGAGCCTGCCGCGGGAGTGTAAACGAGTGTTCCCGGCAGCACCGTGCCATTCACCGACGCGGTGGCGCTAAGCTGAGTGGCCGTCAGTTGTTGTCCCACTGCGATCGCATCCGGAGTTTGCCAGTTGATGATAGGCGTTGCCTGGATCACGGTGAGCGGGACGCTGTCGGTTGCACCCGTATAACCGGCAGCGTTGTCGGGCGTGAACACCACAGAAAGTGTATGCAGTCCGACTGGGAGCGTAGTGCCGGATACTGGGGTGTAGGCATAGGTGCCAGGCACGACGACCTGGGTATTCGTACCGAACCCTAGCGCCATGATCACCACGGCCCGGTTATTCGGAACACTTACACTGACCAGCGTTCTCGTCGGATCAAGGGTGATTGTGTACCCATACAGATTATGGGTTCCCGGATTCTCCCCGCCACCCTGGGTATTGGCGTAGGGTGTCGTGGCGACGATGGTCTCGTCGGTGTAGCCGGCCGATTGCGTCCACGAGCTTATGTCGAGGGTTGCAGGGACCGGATTGCCGGTGGAATAGTTGAGAATGAATGGCTGGCTTGTTTGGCCAGTCGTGGTCGCGGCGCCAATCAGATAAAGCTGGGAATAGTTGCCCGGCACCGGCAGCGTGTAGACTGAGCCGTTCGAAATGGCGTTGGGAACAGTGGGCGCCCCAAGATTAAAGGTCGCGCCCACATACTGCACCGCGCCATTGTTCAATTTCGTGTAGGAATACGTGTTTCCCTTACCGTCGAAGCCGGCGAGGCCGTAACCGGTACCGTCCGTCGAGGTTGAAAGCACATTGAGCTGGCTTGTTGGCGCGGCAGTCGTGGGTCTGGGAGTCCCCAGTGCAACCGCATCGAGCTGGGTAGCACTGAGAGGAGTGCCGAAGGTAATATTCGCCGGGTTAGGCCACGAGATTATGGGCGTTACAGCGGTCCCAACTGGATTGCTCACCACGAGATTAACGCTACCCGTTGCCGACTGATAGTCGATAGTGTCGGTGGGAGTGAACGTCACGTTAAGAATATCGGTCCCAACTGGTTCGACCGTACCGGAGGGGGGCGTGTAAACAAACGTTCCGGGGATCGAAGGCGTAGCCAAGTTCATGGAGAGTACGAGAATGTTGTTGTTATTGGGTAGCGTCACCGTGGAAACGGTCTTGGTCGGGTCAAGAACCACATTGTATCCGTAAACGCAGACCGAATCTGTTTGTTGCGTACCATTCTGATAGTTTCGCTTCTCGGCGCAGTTGACGACCGCCTCGCCGGGCCACCCGAAAGCATTAAACCAGTCGCTTATATTTTGGGTCAGCTTAGTGGTCGTACCATCGGTGTAAGTTACCGTAAAGATCTGGGTGTCATCTGGCGGGTCAATGTTATTGACCATTGCTCCGAGCAGATAAAGATTTGCGTACTTGCCTGCCGGCAGGGTAATCGGATTCTTGCTGGTGCCGAAAACCGCGTCCGGCGCGCCCACCGGACCCAGGTTGAACGTCATACCGTTGTACACGACAGACCCGCTGAGCGTAGAGCTGGAGTAAGAGAAGCCGTCGTGATCGAAGCCACCGGTAGTGTAGGTGGTACCAGTATCGTAGATACCGGTGTCATTGTAGTAGTTGGCCAACGGCACCGAGATGACGCCAGTCGAAGCCATAGCGTCCAGCTGAAAGCTGCTCAACGGGGTACCGTAGGTGATGGGGTCCGGCGTCGGCCAGATGATGACGGTTGGCGCGGGATTCACGGTAATCGATACGGTCGTGGTCTCTTGCCCGAAAGTAGAGTCGGTGGGCGAAAAGGTCACAGAGAGTGTATGTATTCCCGCACTCAGGACGGTACCGGCTGGCGGTGTATAGGCAAACGTTCCCGGCACATTATCCGCGGCATTCAATTGCACGCCGTTCAAGGCCGTACCGTAGGTGATGGGTGACGGCGTGGCCCAGGTAAGAATTGACGGCTTTAAGACGCCAGCAGTAACGGTCGAGCTGGTGCTGCCGGAGAAACCGCAAACCCCTGGATACGATGCGATCACGCTGAAGGATCCGGTAGCGATAGGGGTATAGATAAAGGTCGCAACGCCGCTGGAGAGCGTCGCAGTACCGATGGTTGTTCCACCAGGGGTTTTGAAAGTGACCGTTCCTCCGTTTGTGCTAAGCGAACCATAGTTATACGGAGAAAGGGTCGCCTGCAGCAGAAACTGCTGACCGACCACGCCATTTGCCGGCGTCACGTTAAGACTAAGAGCGGTTGTCTTAGTTCCCGGAGTCACACTTAGCGGCGCAGAAGTGCTGGCGCCATAATTGCCGTTAGCACCATAGGTCGCAACGATCGATTGCGTATTGCATCCGAAGTAAGAGACTTTGCTGAGTGAAGCCGACTCAGCCTCGCCTGACAACAATACGCTGACGCCGGTGGCTGTGACAGCAGTGAGGTCGACCTGATCATCTCCGTTGATATCGGCGGCATTCGCGAAGTAAGAGGCGCCGCCGACCTGATAATAGGTCGCGAGGCCAAAACCGCCAGTTCCGTTCCCCAGCAGGACACCCACTGCTGTCGCGGCTGGGACACCCCGAGGACCGTTTGTGGCCGCGCCGCTATTGGCGGCAATGATATCGAGTTTTCCATCCCGGTTGAAGTCGCCAACGGTCAAGTAATATGGCCCGTTGCTCATAGGATAGCTTGTGCCGCTGGTAAACGTGGGAGTTGCTCCCGGGGTAGTTGTCGTATTTCTCAGGATAAAGACATTCTGGTTGGGGGCACTGGACGTTATAACGTCAAGAAGTCCGCTCTTGGTGAAGGTGCCGAGCCCTATAGAGCCTACCTGTGCTGCCGGGGTGGCGATAAGAACATTTGCCTTGAATGTGCCGTCGCCGTTGCCGGGCAGAATACTGAACGTGCCGCTACCGTCAGACGCCGTGACGATATCCACAAAGCCATCCTGGTTCACATCACCCACCACCACATTCCATGGCCTGGATCCGAGAGTGTTGGCGCCCGGAGTCGCTACTGAATAGTAATTGGCCGACAAAAACGAGCCGTCGCCGAGACCCAGCAGAACGGCGACATTGTTGAGCGCGGAATTGGTAGCGACCAGATCCGCTATGCCGTCACGATTGAAGTCTGCAGTGGCAAGAATTCTTGAGGCCGGGCTCGACAGCGCGGGCGCCACCGCGTAGTTCTTGGCGGCCTGAAACGTACCATCGCCGTTGCCGAGGTAAATGTTGACCGAGCCGGTAGCGCCGAGGACGGCAAGATCCAACTTGCCATCCCCGTTGAAATCTCCCGTGACTGCGGAAGTTGGGGTGAACAGAGTGGTGGTAATCGATGTGCCGTTGGTAAATGTGCCACCGCCGTTACCTAACAGAATGACGATGGGACCAGAATTTGTTGGAACTGCATAATCGGGATGTCCATCGCCGTTAAAGTCGCCGATGGCCGGAGCGATGGTGCCGCCGGTGCCGCCGGTGAGTTCCCCGGAGATGGGATAGTTGACGAAGGGGGCGAAGCCGGTCTGCAAGGTCGATGCGTTGAGGGGAACCGTGCCTAAAGTAGCATTCGCGGTCGTGTCCGTAAACGTGATGCTTCCCGCGGGAGCCGTTGGTCCATATGCGGATACGGTTCCGGTAAGTGTAAAGGGTCCGGTCCCGGCGCTGGTCAGCGCAGTCGATGTCAGATAGGGTCCGGCAAAAACTACCGAGGCAAGCGAAGACGAGCTGGTTGAAAACACCTGGGTGCCGCTGTAGTTCGCTACAAATTGATGCGTCCCTATTCCACCAACTGCCGTGCGTAGAATGGCAGCGCCCGCGGCTCCATTGGTCGATTGAACCTGGACCGTCCCCAGGGTCTCCTGTATTCCGTTATAGGTATCTGTGAACGTGACAGTGCCGCCGGCCACAGTAAATTCCGTGGACTCCACCTGAGCTGTCATGGTGATGACAGATCCACTGGATGGATTGTCAGGGGTAGTAAACAAGGTGGTGGTTGTGGATGCGGCTGCCCATGCGGCGGGGCCAGGTACCAACGCGAGAGCGCCCAACAGCACGGGCATAAAACGGCTAAACAATGCCTGTCTGGAAGTCCTACGGCGCTTAAATGCAACGGTGGTGAAGTGCGTCATGGGTTTCGAAGCTCCGGTTCCTAACGGTTAGTTCTCAAGCGTGATCTCTGTGAATGAGCGCCTGTCAAGCGAAGGCAGCGACAAAACGCAGTTGTCCTATGGGCACACCTGCGGTCGTAAAGTAGTATCACTTTGCGTCAACTGCTGGAGGATACCGTCCGATTTGACACATTGTTATTACTCTTATGGGGGATTTGAAGATCGGGATCGCGGCTTAAGCGGCAGGGAGTTTACTCAAGAGCAACTTATGGCTTGTTACTTAGGCATGCGGCGGCGCAACATGTCCGATCGCCGTTCGCGAGGTAACCGATACCGGTGTCTGGTCTGCCACTCGGGTTCTCCGCGGAGCAAGCGACTTTACGTGGAGTGTTCCGGCGCTATTCCGGTCTGGCAGGGCGAGGTATGGCTCTCGTGACTCCTATCGGCGGCTTCGATCGGAAACCGCGTTTGCTCTGGTTGCTGTATTCTTCCTCGGGATGAACAAAACGAACGACTATTTATGGATAAGAGAGAATTCTTGAAAGCATCCGGGGTGTTTCTAACCGGGACCATGTTGTCGCAGTTGAGTTCGGCGGACGATCACAGCTCGCCGCGAACCAACTGGTCTGGGAACTACACGTACAGCACGAACCAGTTGCGCCAGCCGCAAACCATCGAAGAAGTGCAGCAGGTGGTGAAGAGTTGTGCCCATGTGAGGGCACTCGGGGCCCGCCACTCATTTAACGGGATTGCCGACAGCACGGAGAATCAGATCTCCGTAACGCACCTCGACCAGATGGTCCTGAACCGCGAGGCGCACACGGTCACGGTTGGAGGAGGGGTAACCTACAGCCGGCTGGCTCCTTACCTTGAGAGTCACGGGTACGCGCTGCACAACCTGGCTTCCCTTCCCGGAATTTCAGTTCCAGGGGCGATCGCCACGGCTACTCACGGATCCGGCAACAAGAACGGAAACCTGGCCACGGCTGTATCCGGGCTCGAGGTCGTGACAGCCGATGGCGAGGCGGTGACACTTTCACGCGCAAGAGACGGGGAGCACTTCCTGGGAGCCGTGGTGAACCTGGGGGCAATGGGGATCGTAACCAAAGTCACGCTGGACGTGCAACCGACCTTCCAGGTCAGCCAGGTGGTTTACGAAAACCTGGACATGAGCCAGCTTGAGCACCATCTGGACGAGATCTTCGCCAGCGCTTACAGCGTCAGCCTTTTTACCGACTGGCAGAAGCACCGGATTAACCAGGTATGGGTAAAACGGCGTCTTGCCCCCGGGAGCGGCAAACCTGAGTTCGCTCCGACACTACTGGGGGCGACGCTGGCAACCAAGCGGCTTCATCCCCTCGCCGGACACTCGGCGGAGAGCTGCACGGAACAGTTGGGGATCCCCGGACCGTGGTTTGACCGGTTGCCTCACTTCCGGATCGGCGCCACACCCAGCAGCGGGGCAGAGTTGCAATCCGAGTACCTGCTCCCACGGGAACGGGGATATGAAGCGCTGTTGGCAGTGGAACAGCTGCGAGACCATGTGACCCCCCATCTTTTCATCTCGGAAGTGCGGACCATTGCCGCCGATGACCTTTGGATGAGCACCGCTTACCAGCGGCCTTCGATGGCGATTCACTTCACCTGGAAGCCGGAGTGGCCGGAGGTAAAGAAGGTGCTGCCGCGTATCGAGGAGAAATTGGCGCCCTTTGGCGCCCGCCCCCATTGGGGAAAGCTGTTTACGATGGCGCCCTCACGGGTCATGCCCCTGTATCCCCAACTGTCGAGCTATCAGAAGCTTCTGGCACATTACGACGCTCACGGAAAATTCCGCAATCGTTTCGTGGGTGCCAATATTTACGGAGCTTGAGTTTTTGGGCAGTCGTCAAACGGGCGAGGGCGAATTGCGCCGCCCGGGTGACGCTTTCCACAACCCGGTAGGCGCCGCTCAAGCGCTTCGAGAAAAAATCGATGGCTGGCTGCTCATCGAAGGGCCGCTGGAGCTCGCAGGAGCCGCCGACTACTCCCGGCAGTTTTGAAGCACACCGAGGAGGGCGCGACCGCCCGCGGCTGCCGGCTGCCCTACTTCATGTCTTCTTCCGGTTCCCGTAGCACTTCTTCCTCGATTTCCATGTCGTGATACTCGTTAGAGTCGAATACCTGACCACAATCCAGGCATTCGACGTACTCTACGTCCTCTTCACGCGCTACGACGCGGACTTTGGGGTGTTTGCAGGCGGTATCCATCTGGGGATTTTTTGAGTGTGTAACCTTTGGTTCTCGGCAAGATTGTACCCGCCGGATTCCGCCTGTCAAATCTGTTTCTTGTGCTTTTTGGGCCCGTTCCCCAAATTACAGCAAAATTAATGACTTGGAGGCTCTTCCGAGAGATGCGCAAGCCCCGGTTCAGGTTGACCCGGGTTCAGCTCGACAGTTCGGTGACGGTACGTACCTGCTCCGGCCTGAGAGCCGCATCCTCAAGTTTGCCAAAGATCATTTTGCCCGAGGCGGTTTGCAACACGCTGGTAACGGTGATCTCCACAGCGCGACCGATCATGCGCCGGGCGTGGTCGACCACCACCATGGTTCCATCATCCAGGTAGCCCACTCCCTGGTTGTACTCTTTGCCCTCTTTCAAGACGACGATGTTCATTTTTTCCCCGGGCAACACAAGCGGCTTTAAGGAATTGGCCAAATCGTTGAGATTGAGCGACGGTACGTGGTGCAGTCGGGCCACTTTGCTCAGGTTGAAGTCGTTGGTCACGATGGGAGCGCCCATCTTTTTCGCCAGCTCAATGAGCTTCAGATCCACCTCGCGGATCTGAGGGAAGTCGTCCTCGACGATTTGTACAGCGAACACCGGATTGGCCTGCATCTTTTGCAGAATATCGAGTCCCCGGCGGCCGCGTTGGCGCCGGGAACCGTCAGAGGAATCGGCGACGACCTGCAGCTCGCGGAGCACGAACTCGGGAACCAGCAACGTTCCTTCTAAAAAGCCGGTTTCCACAACGTCGGCGATACGGCCATCGATAATGACACTGGTATCGAGGATCTTGTGATCGCGCTTGCCGGCCGCAGCACGCTCGCCGGCAAAGAGCTCGGCCAGTCCCCCGGTAAAGTTCAGCAAGTCGCCCTTGCTGGCGCCGACCATCAGCCCGACATACGACATAAGCATGAGCACGAAAAGCTGCAGCAGGGCCCGGGTGCCCCCAGGGGGCAGACTTCCACCCAGAACCATGCTGAAGAGCGCCGCACCTGCTATGCCCAAAATGCTGCCCAACACCGCACCCAGAAGCCGCTTGACACTTAGAGCCCGTACGCGCTGCTCAAAGACAATCACAGCGACGGCGGCACAAGCGCCCAGAATCGCCGCGATTGCGGGCTGCAATCCGAAGGGCCGGAGAAAAAAACAGGCCGCGGTCAGGACAAGGACAAAAAGAACGCGAATCACAACGAGATCCATAAGCTCCCTGTTATTTCAAGGCGCGGCAATACCGCTTCGTGAAAACTTCCGGAGTATACCCATGGCGCGGGCCTCGGAGCAAAGAAACGCGCGCGGCACGGAAGGGAGCTACTTTCAATTTCCCTCCGGCTCGGCACCTCGGGTCCACATGTGGCCCCCGTTCCAGCTAATCAACTCGCGCCCACAAGTGCATGAGATGGAATCGTCATCTCGGCTTCCAAAAGGCATCTTGACCTTTGTGAGCTTCCAGACCAATCCGCATTCGCATTTTCTTATTTCTGTATTCATGACGTCGCTCTTCTCCTTATCGCAAGCCACGAAACCCGCTGAGTTTCCAGAAGTAGGTCAGGCTGCCTCCAAGCAAGACAATCCCGAATAGGGCAGCGGTAACAGGATCGCCTCCGAAGAAACCAGAGGGAAGCGCCACCAAAATTACTAACCCCGCTAATACGGCGATCACAGCGAGGAATATCCGCAAAGTCTTCATGGCTTACGCCGCTCTTTCCGCCCTCCGTTCGTACGACTCCCAGAGAGCCACCAAGTCCGACACTTCCCAGAGCCGATTCGTTACGCCTGCGGCCATCGCAGGAGACATGCGTAGCGTGCGGTGAATCTTAATGAAGTTATATGCGAAGTAGTTTAAGGCAACTGCTGCTGCGTGGTTCTCTTACTCGCACGGTTGCACGGATGGAACAACCCTCGATTAGACAGTTGACGAATTAAGTAGCCCACTACCCGCGGGGCCGCAAGGAGCGACGCAAGAAAACTGCGAGGCACGCTGGAAAAACAAAGTTCTCAGGCAGGGCACGGCTTTAGCCGTGTCCCCATGAGCCTGCGGCTCACCGAAGGTGATGAAAACCATGGAGCGAGTTATTTAGTTATTTTAGTACCAAGTTTCCGTGGGCCGAGGTTGCTGCGGCACTGGAGCAATAGTGAGGTGGTTTTCGACTGTGCCGCAATGCGCCGAAAATGATCTGGGCTTTAAGCCCCTGAGGTACGTCGTTGCTTATCAAGCAAAGCCGTACCCCAGCGGCTAAAGCCGGGTTGGACATCGAACTTTATGGCACGGCTAAAGCCGTGCCCTGCCTGAGAAATTTGTCTTTCCAGCGGCTCGAAGCCTTTGATCCCGTCCAGTTTTTTCCGCAGCCTAACAAAACATTGTTTGAAACTGGCTTGAAACAGGCTCGCCCGGGTTCTGGCCCGGGCGAGCGTGGGGTGTCTGTATTTTTGGTGTCAGTACTTTGGTACTCGGGGATCGATTTGCTCGCTCCAGGCCTGAATTCCGCCGGCGAGGTTGTGGACCTTGAAACCAGACTGCTGCAAGAACTCAGCCGCTTTCTGGCTGCGACCGCCCATCTTGCAATGGACCACGAACTCACGGTTTTTATCCAGTTCGCCGACCCGCTTGGGCAAGTCGCCCAAAGGAATCAGGTAACCGCCAATCTCCGCAATTTTGAATTCATGGGGCTCGCGTACATCGAGCAGGAAGTAATTTTTGCCCGCATCGCGCTGCTGCTTGAAGGCGGTGACGCTGATCTGATCGATGCCGTTGACCAGCGTCGCGTCCGCCGGCGCCGCGGGCTGGATGCCGCAGAACTGCTCATAGTCGATCAATTTGGTTACGGTGGGGTTGGTGCCGCAGACGGGACAGTCCGGGTTCTTGCGCAGCTTCAGCTCGCGGAAGCGCATGCTCAGCGAATCCACCAGCAGCAAACGCCCAATCAGCGGCTCGCCCTGGCCCAGGATCAGCTTGATGACCTCGGTCGCCTGGATTACACCAACCAACCCGGGCAGAATCCCGAGCACTCCACCCTCGGCGCAGGAGGGGACCAGGCCCGGCGGGGGCGGCTCAGGATAGAGGCACCGGTAGCAGGGACCTTCCTTGGTGGCAAACACGCTGGCTTGCCCCTCGAAGCGAAAAATCGAGCCGTACACGTTGGGTTTGGCGCTCAATACACAAGCATCGTTGACCAGGTACCGGGTGGGAAAATTGTCGGTGCCGTCAGCCACGATGTCGAAGTCCTTGAAGATCTCCATGGCGTTGTCGCTCAACAACATGGTGTTGAACTTTACGATCTTCATGAAGGGATTGAGGGCCTTCAGCTTTTCTTCGGCGGAGTCGAGCTTTGGCCGGCCCACGTCTTTGGTGCTGTGAATGATCTGCCGTTGCAGATTGCTCGAATCGACTACGTCGAAATCGACCAGTCCCAAGGTCCCGATGCCGGCGGCAGCGAGGTAGAAGGCCAGAGGTGAGCCAAGGCCGCCGGTGCCGACACATAGCACCTTGGCCGCCTTGAGCTTTTGCTGCCCTTCCATCCCGACTTCGGGCAAAATCAGGTGGCGCGAGTAGCGCGCGATTTCGTCATTGCTAAGCGACGGCAGCGCCATCGCGGGTGTTTCGGTAAGTGTCGCCATTTTTGATTTCCTTCCGGCGCGCCGTGCACGCCCCTATTTCCTACCTACTCAATAATTAAGACCGATGCATCCGCCTGCTATCGAGGGGATAATCGACAGGCTGTCGCTGTCTTTGACTGCCGTGTTTTCCTTGTCGCTCAGGTAGCGAATGTCTTCGTCGTTCAGGTACACATTCACAAAGGCTCGCAGCTTGCCTTCTTCGGAATATAGATGCTTCTTCAGTTCCGGATGTGTCACGGTGAGTTCGTCAAGGGCCTCGCCTACGGTTGCGGCGGCAACCGTTACTGTGGCCTGTTTGGCAGCAAATTGACGAAGTGGGGTGGGGATGTGAATCTTCATGCGTCGCACTCTCTCTGATTGCGTTAGCCTGGTAAGCCCATTTCGCAGGGCTTACTCAGTATCAAAATTTGGGTGTCTGGCGGCACAGAGGGTGTTGCCTCGCTGCGCGTCCGGCGATGCTTACGGGGCCGGCGGTCGACAGCGTTCGGTTCCTACTTGAATCTCTTCGTCTTGAAAGCGCTTGTCCTCTTCGCCGGAGCCGGCAAGGAAAAATGAGTTGGTCTGCCGGGCGACGCCGGCATCCACGCTGGTGATGACGTAGGAGCACCCCAGCCAGTGGGCTTCGTTGAAATCGGTCGCCGACCAGCGAGCGGGATGATCCGGATGGGAATGGTAAAAGCCTACGATATCGAGACTCCGCTCCCGAGCCTGACGTTGGATCCCAATCAATTCCTGGGGCGCGATGTGATAGCGGTTATGCGCGGAATCGGTTCTGGTGTTGCCCGCCTGCACCGCCGCCTGCACCTCGTTGATTCCGTCGAGCGCCTTACCGAGCAGCACTCCGCAACACTCGTGGGGGTAGGTTTCTTCCCCATGAGCGCGCAGCTGGCTGTACACCGCATCGCTGATCTTCAGCAAGGGCCTGGTCTGTTCCATACTCGGGGTCGCTGTTGCCATCATTGTTCCCAAAAGCGTTCGCTAAGGTACTTCTCGGCGGAATCACACAGGATGGTAACGATCACCGCGCTGTTGCCTGCACTCGCGACCTCTTCCCCTATCTTGAGACTGGCCGCCACCGCCGCTGCCGCTGAAATACCCAAAAGCAGCCCCTCCGATCGTCCCAGATGCTTTGCCATCTCATAGGCGCCTTCGGTCGACTGCTCCACATGACGATCGGCCAAACGAGCATCGTAGATCGGCGGCACGATCGCCGTTGCCATATATTTCAAGCCTTCCAACCCATTAAAAGGGGAATCGGGCTGCATGGCAATACATTCAATGGCCGGATTCAGCTCTTTCAAGCGGCGGGTGACCCCCATAAAGGTTCCGCTGGTGCCCAACCCGGCAAGAAAATGCGTAACCCGTCCCTCTGTCTGTTGCCAGATCTCGTTCGCTGTCCCGTGATAGTGGGCCTTCCAGTTCGCTTCATTGCTGTACTGGTCGGCGTAATAATACCGGCTCTTGTCCTGGGCCAACTCGCGGGCCTTGCGAATCGCGCCATCCGACCCGTCCGCCGGATCGGTCCAGACGATGTTCGCCCCATAGGCAGCAAGAATGCGCTTCCGTTCGGGAGAAACATTCGACGGCATGCACAGCGTTACCGGAAACCCTGCCGCAGCGCCCATCATGGCGTACGCAATGCCGGTGTTTCCGCTGGTTGCATCCAGCAAGTGCCTTCCCGCCAGCCACCCGTGACTCTCAGCCGCGGCCACGATCGCCGACGCTGCTCGATCCTTGACCGAACCGCCGGGGTTCGCCCATTCCGCTTTACCCAGCAAAACAATCCCTGGCAGATGCGCTGTCAATCGTTCGAGGCGGAGGAGCGGGGTGTTTCCTATCCTATCCAGGATGCTGCTGCCCAGGGTTTGAGGCGCCGGCCTCACTTCGGTTTCCACTTCAGTTTGCATCGCTTCCGTTCCGGGTCCTTGCTTTCCTTAATCGTTTTCCCTGATGCGTTCGTTGCAGCGGAGAGCGTCCTATGCGAAAGTTAAGGGGACGCACCCTTAGTGTAACGCCCCCCGAAAAACCGGGGTAATCCATCAATCTGTCGCAGGCCATGCGCACAAAAGTCCACTTTCTTAGTTTCGACGAAGTCTTGAGCGCGTTGAGCACCTTGTCTTTTGATGTAGATGGGGTGCCCGGGGTCGCAAACCAACTGCTGGTGCGCAAATACGGCGCCGGCGCGATTTTGGCCCACGACCGGCAGGCGGCGCGTGCGGATAAGAAATCTCCGCAGACGGCGGTGCGCTGGGTGGAACGCCCGGGGTACCTGGTGGGCGGAGAAGTGGCCACTTTGCTGGACCGCGGATACCAGAAGTTTTGGAAGACTTCTCGGATTGAAGTTCCAGCGACCGCCGAATCGCTCCAGGCCGCGCACCGGTTTACTGAGGAATTGCGGGAGGTTGTTGGAGAACCGAGCCTGTACAACGAGTCGCTGGGCACCACCAGCGACAGCTACTTGTACGACCGGGTGAAGGGGAGAGAATTGCCGGTGGCCCAGCGGCCAACGCCCGCCTGGCAACTGCCGCCCAAGAGCCGGTGATTGCCCGGGGTTCGCTTCTGATGGGCTGTAACGGGCTGCGGAAAAAGTCGGTTTGGTATCAGGGCACACCTTTGGCCGTGCCGTGAATTATGAAAAAATCATTGGCTCTTAGCCCCTGGCAACTTGTTACTTGGTCAGCGAAAGCCCAGGGGCTAAAGCCCTCGTCATTTGCGGCTTTTTTCGGCACGACTGAAGTCGTGCCCTGATACAAAACCGAGTTTTTTCCGCGGTCTGTGTAACAGGTAATTTGGTAGAGCCCCAGGGGCTTCAGAATCTGCGGAGCTGCGGCCCTGCGGTTATTTCCTGGAACGCTCCCGCTGTAGTTCCCGGTATACGTCGCTTTTAGAGACGCCTCGCTCGCGCGCTACGCGCTTGAGCGCGTCTTTCTCGTCCAGACCCTCGGCCTCCATCCAGTGCGACACTTGCTGCTGGACGCTGCCGCCTGCTTTGCCGGGTTGAGCAGGCGGCGCGGCCTCGATCAACAATACGATCTCGCCCCGTATGCGCTCGCGGGATGCCAACCATTGGCGGACTTCGCCGGCTGTGCCGCGGAGGAACTCCTCGTGTACTTTGGTCAGCTCGCGCGCGACCACGACACGTACGTGCTCTCCCCACACCGCTTCCACATCGGCCAAGGTCTCGAGGATGCGATGCGGAGCTTCATAGACGACCAGCGTCAACTCGGGCGTACCAGCGGCCAATGTTTCCAGCTCGGTGCGCCTCGCGCCCGGCTTGGCCGCCAGAAAGCCTATGTACAGAAAGCGATCGGTATCGAGGCCCGAAGCAATCAGCGCAGCCAGCGCGGCATTTGCTCCGGGAATAGGGATAACAGGCACGCCGGCCTCCACCGCAGCCCGCACCAATTCCAGACCGGGATCCGAGAAGGCCGGCGTACCGGCGTCGCTGACCACCGCGACCCGGCCGCCCTGGCGGAGCAAATCCAGCAATTCCGCGGTTCGCGATTGTTCGTTGTGCTGGTGGTAGCTGGTGGTCGCAGTGGAGATGCTGAAGTGGTTCAGCAGCTTCTGTGTCTGCCGTGTGTCCTCACAGGCAATCCGGTCGACGCCCTTGAGCACGCGCAGCGCACGCAGGGTGATGTCTTCAAGATTGCCGATCGGGGTGGCGACCAGGTACAGCCCGGGTTCGAGGGGCGCGGGCTGATCAGACAACGATTATTCCTGGCAACGATTATTCCTGGCTTTGGCGACGCAGTTTCCGGCTCTCCGCCAGCAGACTCATGGAGTGCATCAGGTTTTGCAAGGTGACGATGCCAACGATGCGTTCCCCTTCGGTGACGGGGACGAGCGAAAGTCCACGCCCGGCGAAGCGGCTGATGGTGGTGCCGAGAGAGTCCTCGGGCTGGGCCACATGGAAGCTGCGGGACATCACGGCCTGCACATAGCCGTTCCCTTCGCTGCGCAGAGCGGAGAGGATGCTCTGCCGGGAAATGATGCCGACCAGGTTGTCGCCACGCACTACGGGAAAATCATCCTGCAGGCTGTGAATCGATTTGTGCAACGCATCCTCGAGGGTGTCTGACGGAGCCAGCATGGAGAACTCGGTCAGCATAATGTCCTGCATATTGACGGTATCGACGACACTCTGGAAGAGGACGCCCTGATCTTCAAGCTGGGCGCCGATCAGGATAAAGAATCCCGCCATCAACAACCACGCGTTGGTGAGAACCAGGCCGGCGATGATCGCCGTCATGGCGAGGACCTGACTGAGGCCCGTCGCCACCCGTGCCCCCTGCGCCCCACCACGCGCCCGCGACACGCCGCCGCGTAACACCCGGCCACCGTCGAGAGGATAGGCAGGCAACAGATTCAGCACCCCGAGGAAAACGTTGAGCCATACGATGCTGCGAATCAAATGCGCAGGAGTGACCCAGGGGCGCTGCAGCAGGTTCAAGGTAGGCGACATGCCGATCACCAGCATGCCCATGACCAAGGCAAAGCTCAGATTGGCCACGGGGCCGGTCACCGCCATGCGCCACTGCACTTTGGGGGTGCCGGCGATCTCAGCGCTTTCCGCGTTGGCGTAGGCCACCAGGCCCCCAATCGGCAACAGCAGAATATTTCTCAGTTGCAGCCCGTGATATGCGGCCACGAGCATGCGGGCCACTTCGCGCACCGCCACCGCGCCCAGCAATACCAACCAGAGCCCCAGGCCTCGAAACATGGAGAGGTGAACGCTCTCGGTGTAGGCAATACAGATGCCCAGCAGCAGGATGAAGAAGGTGTGAATGCGCAACTCGACACCCATCCATCGTCCTAAGGGGAACGACCATCCTCGCATTGCATTCGTCCTTACTGTTCGCTAGCCGTTTTCAATAGTGGCCTCGCTTTATGACTGATTGCATTGTAGAACTTTCCTTTGCGGGGCGAGGGGGCGGATTGATTCGCCAGCAAAGGATTCATTTACCATCAAACTCGATCCGGACGTGCTTACCGTATTTTTCACGGTGTATACAGAGGAACGAGAACCAGCACACCTTTGTCTTCACGAAAAGACACGCTGCGTAGTAACCGCCGGCGCGACGCCCAAGGAAAAGTTTTTTTAATATGCGTGTGATTGGGGGCAAATACCGGTCGCGGCGGCTGAGCGCTCCCGGCGGCCTCGCCACTCGACCCACCAGCGATCGCCTGCGCGAGACTCTCTTCAACGTGCTGGCCACACGCGTTGAGGGTGCGGTCTTCGCCGATCTGTATGCCGGTTCGGGAGCGGTCGGAATCGAAGCTCTGAGCCGCGGGGCGCGCATGGTCTATTTTGTAGAGCAAGCCGCAGCGGCGGTGGCCGCGATTCGCAGTAATCTCGCCGCCCTGGAAATTCGCTCCGGGTTCAAAATTGAGTCCCGTAGCGTGTCTGCCGCGCTACGCCGCATTGCCGAGCCGGGAGCGCCGGAGCGCTGCGCCATCGTCTTTCTGGATCCGCCTTACGCGGCGAACGACGACTATGCGCGGAGCCTCAGCAGCATCGGCGAAAGCGCCGACGCCCTGCTCACGCCCGACGGGATTGTGATCGCCGAGCACGGCCGCAAGATGCCGCTGGGAGAGCGATACGGCCCGCTCGAGCGCTACCGGGTGCTGGAACAGGGAGATGCGAGCTTGAGTTTTTTCCGCCTGGCTGCCGAGACACTGTGAACGCTCATCGCAAATAGCCTCCGCCGCGGTGCTCACCGGTCTTCAGGCTTACCTCGAATTCGAGCTCTCGATCCGTATTCATTTCCCAACCGGTACCGATCAGCGTTTCGCCGCGAATCCCGGTGATGCGCACACCATCCCAACTCAGGCGGGCTGTCTGCCAGGCCTTGCCGTGCCGGCCCCAGGCCAGCAACGAGTGGAAGCTCGAAAATATGAGGAGTTCGTGATTGGCCACTGCCAGGATTTCGGTCACCGGCCGGTATTCCACTTGCTCCCATCGTGCTGGTTCCGCGGTGTCGATGAGGTAGACGTAACCGCCGGCAGCCACGCAAATCCACGCCGGATCAGGGCAGGCCCATACACCGTTGGGTACGCCGGGGCCGGCAAAACCCAGGGCGCAGGTGACCAGATACGGGGCCGAACCGTCCGGCGGCCGGATCATTACCTCGATCGCCCCTCGCTCCACTTCATCTACCTGCGCCGGGTATACGCATTGCCGCGCCGGCAGGATCAATGGCCGGGCGGCGAGGATGTCTGCCTGCCAGGTGTGCGGGAACGTGGTGTCGATCATGCTCTTCAGAGAGACTCTCAGCCGGCGACCCTGGCTGCGGCAAATGCTTCGACTCGCTCCCGCACGCTCACAACGTGGGTGGGCAAGTCGAGTTGGCTTCCCTCTTCCAGGAGCGGGATCAGTTTGTCGAACTCCGGGCCGGAGTGCGCGCCGGTCAGGATAATACGCACGGGGTGGAATAGGTCTTTGCCTTTGACACCGGTCTGGGCCTTGACCTCATTCATCAGATCCTTGAAGCGCTGCGCCGTAAACGATTGGGTTTCTGCCCTGACTTTCTCCGTAAAGGCGCGCACGACACGCTCTCCGGCTTCGGAAGTGATTGTCGCTGCATCTTCCTCGCCCAGCGGCGCTTCTCCCGGGGCGTGGCGCCAAAGGGTTGCTGCTTTTTCCGGCAGCTGCTGCAGTTGATCGACGGCGGGGAGAAACAGATCCAACACCCGATCGAACCAATTTTCCAAGGGAGGGTTGGCAACCTCCGGCAACCAATGCAGTGCCGCAAAATAGGGCCAGGCGAGGCCCCTCAACTGGGGGAGTGGAGTCTGCTTGATCGCGTGGCGATTCAGCCAATGCAGCTTGTGCCAATCAAAGACCGCGGGAGAGGGCGTCACCCGCTCCAGCTTGAATTCCGCGATCAGCTCTTCCCGGGTGAAGGTCTCGCGTGTGCCTCCCTCGGCGCCCCAGCCGAGCAAGGCCAGGTAATTTGCCAGCGCCTGGGGCAGAATGCCCATTTCGCGAAAGCTGGCCACCGAGGTGGCCCCGTGGCGTTTGGACAGCCGCTCACGATCGCTGCCGAGGATGGTGGAAAGGTGGGCAAACTGGGGTAAGGCCCAGCCGAAGGCTTGATAAATAGCGACCTGGCGGGGGGTGTTCGAGATGTGGTCGTCGCCGCGGATAACGTGGGTGATCCGCATCAGCGCATCGTCGATGGTCACGACGTAGTTGTAAACCGGGACGCCGGACGAGCGGACCAGGATGAAGTCACTCACCGTCTCACTGGCAAACTCCACATCGCCGCGAACGATATCGTGGAAGCGCAATGGCGCATCGGGGATAGCCAGGCGCACGGCAAACGTCTCTCCCGCGGCGGCCCGGGTTGCCGCCTCGGCCGGCGTGAGCGCTCTGCACCTGCCCGAGTACATCGGCGTGCGATGCTCGCGAATTGCCAGTTGGCGCTCCTGCTCCAGTTCTTCGGTGGAACAGAAACAGCGGTAGGCTTTGCCATCGCGCAGCAGCTGTTCGGTGTGCTGCTCATAAATTGCCAGGCGCTCGCTTTGCCGGTACGGTGCGTAGGGGCCGCCGATCTGCGGGCCCTCCGTCCAGTCCATGCCTAACCAGCGCAGGTCTTCAATGAGCTGGGTCTCGTAACGCACCTCGCTGCGCTCCACATCGGTGTCTTCGATGCGCAGCAGAAAATCGCCCCCGGTGTGGCGGGCAAAAAGCCAATTGTAGAGGGCGGTGCGAGCGTTGCCGACGTGCAACATCCCGGTGGGTGAGGGCGCAAAGCGCACCCGAGTGGTTGAGTTCTGCATAGGGTCTGCTCTGATGCTATCAAGCGGGAGAGATATCCTGTTTAGCGGAAGTGCTCCCAACCGGCTGGGATGAGGGGCGTACGCGAGACGCCGGAAACTATCTCCACTTGCGGACCTTTTCCTCTCTTCTTCATTCTTCCGATGGCGTGCAGCATGACCCCTGCCAGTTGACGGGGCAAAACAATCTTTGCCGGCGCCGTGAACAGCAACTCGTAATCTTCGCCGCCATGCAATGCCTGCTCTAGAGTGGCGCGCGCATCGACCGGCAAGGCCTGAGCGTCTATTTCCGCGGCCAGCCCGCTCTCCTCGCACAAGTGCGCCAAATCGGTCGACAAGCCGTCGCTCAGATCGATCGCCGCCGTGGCCAGCCTGCCCTTAAGGAGCTTGCGGCCCGTCTCCAGGCGCGGCTCGGGATATAGATGCGGATGGCCCTCTTTGTCCGCTCGACGGAAGCTGGCCGGGCGGCGTTCGAGTGCGCCCAGCTCGGCCGCGGAGCCGCCCAGGGCGCCGGTGACATAAAGGACGTCTCCGGCGCGCGCGCCGGAACGCAACAATGCCTTACCCCGGGGCACGCTTCCCAACAGCATGATGTCTGCTATGACCAGGCCTCCGGATCTGTGACCGGACTGTGGCGACTTTGCCAAGTCTCCACCGGCCAGCAAAACCCGATGGCGAGCCGCCAAAGACATCCAACCGTCCAGGAAGCCCTGCAGCCATGCTCCGGTGAGCTCCCGCGGCAGGGCAAGGGAGAGAAAGGCAGCTTCCGGCTTTGCACCCATAGCCGCAAGATCGCTCAAACCGCGCGCCAGACAGCGATGGCCCACACTCTGGGCCGGATGCCAGTCACGGCGGAAATGGACGTTTTCAAGCGAGAGGTCGGTGGTAACGACCAGATCTTCTCCACGCCGTGGCCGCCACACGGCGCAGTCGTCGCCAATGCCAAGGGCCAGCTTTGCTCGCTTGCCCCGGTCCGCAAAACTCGCCTGCAGATGGCCGGCGCGCACCCGGATGGCAGCAATCAGCTCCCGCTCGCCCGCGGTCTTCTCTCCGGCTGTCTTCTTTCTGGCTGTGGGGGGTTGGCTCGGCTTAGGCCTGGTTCGAGACCGATGGCTCACTGGGGTCATGCCGCCAAGCATATCGTGCGCAAACTACGCTACCTTAGACCGCGCGAGGTGTACGCGAAGCCTCCCCAAGTGGGACCGCGCTATCCCACTTTCCGGGTTTGACCCAGTAGATTCACTCTGTTAGGGTCAAGATTCGGCTTGGTACACGAAGGTTACCGGTCTTCGGAAGTATCAGTAAGTATCAAGCCATATCCCCATGATCGAGTAACTTCGTGCGCAAACGCTACTACATCATTTTTGTAGCCCGTCAGGACGACGGTGAATTGCGCAAGATCCCCATCCCTCTGCACTATGCCTATGTCTTTGTTGCAGCTGCGGTTCTGGGCCTGTTTACGATCACGGGGTTAGCCGGTTCCTATAGCCGTATGTTGCTGAAAACGGCGCACTTTAACCAGGTTCGAACCGAGCGCGAGACGATACGGCATGACTACCTGCAAATGGAGCAGGTGGCGCACGAAAAAGACGTGCAGGCGGCGTCGCTGGGTTCCCTGGCCAGCGAAGTGAGCGCGCTTTACGGCTTGCGGCAAGACAGGCTCAATAAACCTTCCCTGCGGCCTTCCTCGACCACCACCAGTCCGGCCGCCGACGGCATCAGCGACCAGCAGTACACCTTATCGCTCGACCAGCTTCTTGCTTTGCGCTCCTCTGCCATGTCGGGGGAGATCAACCACGGGATGGACTTCTCACGCCGGTTTCCCGTACCGTTTAGCGGCACTGCGACTCTGGCGTACGCACCCTCGCTTTGGCCGGTTCAGGGCGTGGTTACGAGTTCCTTTGGCGCGCGGCTGGATCCATTCAACGGCGAAGGCGCCTTCCACAGCGGCATTGACATTGCTACCGCTCTGGGCGATGCCGTGCGCGTCCCTGCCGACGGTACGGTATTGAAGGCCGGCATGGGAACCGGGTACGGACGCGAAGTGGTTATCGACCACGGCCACGGGATGGAGACGCTCTACGCCCATCTTTCGGGCTTCGCAGTCGTCGCCGGACAGGACGTGCGGCGCGGAGATATTCTCGGCTACGTTGGTTCTTCAGGACACAGCACAGGACCGCACCTGCACTACGAGGTGCGTATCCACGACACTCCAGTGAATCCCTCGAAATATCTGCGTGCCGTCCCACGGCAACTAGCGAGCACCCCATCGACACCGACGCCTGCATCCGCGGCGACGTCTGCCTCGCCGTCCGCGACCGGCGGCGGCGCATACTAAAGCATTTTCCCGGAACCTCACGTCTGCCGGGATTCTGCGTAGCTGTCTTGTGCCTTGGCTCCCTGTGCTCAGGGAACCAGGCTAAAGCACAAACCTATTTCGGCTTCGATAGAAACGAATATCCCGGGGACCAACTCCTGGCAGCGCTGCATCGCAGTTTTGCCTTTACGGGCTACTGGCTGAACACTCCTCCTGGAGACAGCGGGAATGGCTGGACAGGTAAGCGCGCCCTTCTGCAGTCGAACGGCTTCGGCTTCATGGTCCTTTTCAATGGACGGCTGGAGGCCCAGTTGCGTGGTAAGGACCCGGCAGCACTCGGCCGGTCCGATGCCCTGGCTGCCATTTCCGCAGCCGGCCGAGAGGGCTTCGCCTCGGGCACGATCCTCTTTCTCGATCAGGAGGAAGGCGGACGTTTGGGGGCTGCACAGGCGGCGTACCTCTTCGCCTGGATTGAGGCGATACGGAAGTCACGCTACCAGCCTGGAGTGTACTGCTCGGGCATACCGGTCGCCGAGGGGTCAGGCAAGATCACGACCGCGGAACAGATTCTGAACCATGAGGGCGGCAAACCGGTGGCGTTGTGGGTATTCAACGACGAGTTCCCGGCTGCTCCCGGCTGTGTACTGCCGAAGCAACGTCTGGCGCCCGCTTCGAGCGGGATCAGGCAAGCGCTGGTTTGGCAATACGCGCGCTCCCCGCGCACCGAATTTGCCCAGCATGGCGCTGTGGGTTACGCAAGCGATGGCGCCTGCTATGTGCCTGGCATACCGCACAGCGCGCAAACATTTGTGGATTTGAATGTGTCCGCTTCCCAGGATCCGTCTCGCGGAAGGTGAAAATGCTCTAAAGCAGTTTCGGAATTACTGTGGCCTGTTAAAGCTCGCGAGGTGTGGTTTTCCTTGCGAGAAAACCACGTAAAGGCCAGCGGCTTCGGTCTACACCAATTCCGAAACTGCTTCAGCCTTCCTGGAGCATGCTGGGTTCTTCCGGGGCGCGGAGGCGGACAAGGCGATCGATAGCATAGGGCGCCCGGTGCGAGGAGGTGTGGTAATGACGCACCTGGAGTTCGCCGAGCAGGCCGATGGCCAGCATCTGAATGCCGGCTAAAATCAAGACCCCGGCAGCGACAAAGAGAGGGCCGTGGCTGTCCATTACCGCTTGGTGAGTAAAGACCTTGAGACCGGCCAAAAACAAGGAGATGCCGGAACCGAGGAAGATGCCGAGCGCGCCAAACGTGCCGAAGAAATGAAGCGGACGAGTCATGTACTTCAACAGGAAGCGAATCGTCAGCAGGTCGAAGAAGACACGTACCGTTCGAGAAATACCGTAGTGAGATTTGCCCCGCTCACGGTTCACATTCTTAATCGGAATCTCACAGATGCTGGCGCCATACCATGAGGCGAGCGCGGGGATAAAACGATGCATCTCGCCGTAGAGCGGGATGTTGTGGATCACTTCGCGCCGATAGGCTTTGAAGGTGGTGCCAAAGTCGTGGATGTCGACGCCGGAAAGTTTGGCCATCAGCCAATTGGCGCACCGCGAAGGAATTCTGCGCATGACAAAATTGTCGATGCGATCCTTACGCCAGCCGCTCACCACGTCGTAGCCCTCTTCGAGTTTGGCGAGAAATTCGGGGATCTCCGCGGGATCGTGCTGCAGGTCGCCATCCATGGCGAGGATGTAATCACCCTGAGAGTGGTCGAACCCGGCGGCAAGCGCGGAGGTCTGACCAAAGTTGCGCCGCAACTTGACGACCAGCACCCGGCTGTCTACGGCCGCAATCTCTTCCAGCAGTTTGTAGGTGCGGTCACTGGATCCATCGTCGACCAGCACCAGTTCAAAACTGTCGCCAATTTGCTCCATGACGGCCTTCAGGCGATCGTACAGAGCCGTAACGTTCTCTTCCTCGTTATGGAAGGGCACGACAATCGAATACTTCGGCATCTTGGTAGTATAAATCCCAAAAAAGAGATCTTTGGAGGCGTTCCGTGTCTTTTTCGGAACGCAGATTGGATCAACTGCCCATCTTGGTAATTTCTTCAGCCAGTATCGTGCCGGCTCGCTCACAGGCGGCATGATCGACATCGTAGTGGGTCACCAGGCGCAGTGAATTGGGGCCGATCCTGGAGCACAACAGGCCGCGGCGGGCAAGCGCGCTGGCCAGGCCTTCCGCTCGCGCTTCGGCGCGGAGCTGGAAGAGGACGATGTTGGTCTGGACACGCTCAGCATCGATCTCCACCTGGGGCAGTCTGCCAAGAGCATTGGCCAGCAGTTTTGCGTGGTCGTGGTCTTGCTGCAGGCGTCCGGTCATCTCGTTCAGAGCGATCAGCCCGGCGGCAGCCAGAATGCCCGCCTGACGCATGCCTCCACCCAGCGCCTTACGAAAATTGCGCGCCCGCTCGATCCTCCTCCGGCTGCCCACCAGCATGGAGCCGACCGGCGCGCCGAGACCCTTGGAGAGGCAGAACATGACCGTGGTAAAACCGCTCGTCAGCCGGTCCACGGGAGTATCGAGCGCCGTGGCTGCATTGAAAATGCGGGCACCGTCGAGATGGATCGGCAGACCCGCGTCCGCGGCTCCAGCCCAGATTTCTTCCGTTACCTCCAGGGGCATCACCGTGCCGCCGGCCAGGTTGTGGGTGTTCTCGAGCGAAATGAGGCCCGTCCGCGAGCGGTAATGAAGGCCGGGTGAGATGACCTTGCGGATGAGATCCCAGGTGAGGATGCCACGATCGGCTTCGACGGCGCGCAACTGGCATCCGGAGAAGGCGGAGACCATCGACATCTCCCAGTCCACGAGATGGCCCCGCGACTCGCAGATCACTTCCTGACCGTGTTCCGTATGGGTGCGGACGGCAATCTGGTTGCCCATGGTACCGGTAGGAACAAACAAGGCAGCCTCGCGGCCAAAGATCTCTGCCGCACGTGCCTCCAGGCGGTTGACGGTGGGGTCCTCGCCGTACACATCATCCCCTACTTCGGCGGCCGCCATGGCGGCGCGCATGGCCGGCGTGGGACGGGTGACGGTGTCACTGCGCAGGTCAATAGTGCCGGTTGCCGGGGAACCGGTTGCCGGCTGCGTGGTTGTTTGGGGTCTGGCTGCGGTCTCTGTGGACACTGTTCCTCCGACGGGCACCAATCTGAATCAACGGATCTGAATCAACGGATCTGAATCAGCAGCTCTTCTGGTCCGGTTTGGGCCGGTCCGGTTTGGGCCACCCCCAGGAAGCGGGCGAATACCTCATTGGAAAAAAGCACACCGCGCCGGGTGAGGCGCACCTGGTCCCGTTCCCGGGTCAGCAGATCGAGTGCAGACAGCTCCTCAACCACGGGCAGAAAGAGATCCACCCGATCACGGCCGAACTCCGCGGCCAAGGCCTCCCAGCAAACCCCTGCATGCAGCCGCAGGCCGAGAAACCAGGCCTCTTCCAACTCTTCGGCGGTGCTAAGGAGGTGGATGTCCGACGTTGCGTCTCCGCGGAGGTAATCGGACAGCACGTCCGGGTTGCTGAAACGAAGGGCAGAGCGACTCCGGTCGCGAACCATGGAGTGGGCGTCGAGGCCAAAACCCAGGTAGGGCCGGCGATGCCAGTACTTCAAGTTGTGCTGCGACTGGCTCTGACCGCGGGCGAAGTTTGAGATCTCGTATTGCCGTAGTCCCTGGCCATCCAGAAAGGCGATCGCAGCCTCGTACAGATCGGCCGTGAGCTCTTCGCTGGGCACGGTAAGGGCTTGATACCGGGAGCCCCCGGCGAGCAGTTCCCTACCCAGGCGGGAATCCTGATCGATCTCAAGCATGTAAATACTGGCGTGGTCGACCCCAGTAGCAACCAGCACGTCCAGCGACCGCTGCCAACTGGCGGCTGTCTGATGAGGCATGCCCGCGATCAGATCGATGCTCAAGTTGTGCAGCCCCGCGGCGCGGAGGCGTTCAAGGTCGCGGAGCACAATCTGCCGGGTGTGAAACCGGCCCGTAGCCGCCGCCTCGCGATCGACGAGCGATTGCACGCCGAAACTTACGCGGTTGACACCAAAGGCTAGCATCGCGGAAAGCGCTGCATCGTCGAGTTGGCCTGGGGCGCACTCCAGGGTGATTTCCGCTTCCGGGGCGATGGCGAATTCCTGGCGTAAGGTGCGGCCAAGCTCCGCAATCAGGGCGGGAGAAAGCACTCCGGGGGTTCCGCCTCCCAGGTAGAGGCTATCCACCAACCGGGGAATCTCCGCGTCGTGACCGGCATCGCCCAGACGCCGGCGCACACTGCGCATTTCGTCGCAAACCCGGGCGACATATTGCTCATGGGCACCTACGGAGGAGACGCCGGAAGCGAAATTGCAGTAGGTGCATTTGGCGCGGCAAAACGGAACCGAAATGTAAATACCGAGAGAATTCATCCGGCGCCAGCACAATCCTTCTCTCTATTCTGCCATTCTCCCGCAGCCGCCAGGCCAACGCGGCCCTCGTATCCACGTAATCCACGTAAAATGATCAGGAAAGCTCATGGCCGATCAAAACACCGAGAAAGATCGCAAGCCCCAGCAGCAGGACGACGACGTTGTCGGCAAGGCGTATGACAGCCGCCTGATGGGCCGATTGATGACCTACCTTCGGCCGTACAAGCTGCAGGCGGTTATCTCGCTGACAGCGATCCTGCTCAAGGCCGGCTCCGATGTGCTCGGCCCCTACCTGACCAAGGTTGCCGTGGATCGGTATATGACGGCGAAGCCCTCGCCTCACCCGGCGGCGCTGACCCGGTGGTTGAGCCCCAATGCCACCGTGGGTGTAACGCAAATCGCCAGCATCTACCTGGGCTCGCTGGTATTGAGCTACCTGTTGGAATTCGTGCAGACGTACCTGATGCAGTGGACCGGACAGAAGGTCATGTTCGACATGCGCAGCCAGATCTTCCGCCACATCCAAAGCCTGCACGTGAGCTTCTTCGACCGCAACCCGGTCGGGCGGCTGGTGACGCGGCTGACCAGCGATGTGGACGCGCTGAATGAGATGTTCACCTCCGGCGTCTTCGCCATTTTTGAGGACGTTTTCGTTCTGGCTCTGATCGTGGGCATCATGCTGCGCATGAACTGGTGGCTGGCGCTGATTGCCTTCGCGGTGCTGCCGCTGATCCTGGCGGTGACCCGGGTTTTTCGCAAGAGCGTGCGCGAATCGTACCGGCGCATTCGCTCCGCCATCGCCCGCATCAACGCATCGACGCAGGAGCATGTGAGCGGCATGAGCGTGGTGCAACTGTTCAACCGCGAGCAGCGTTCCTATGAGGAGTTTGAAGAGGTCAACAAGCAGCACATGGTGGCCTTCAAAGACGCCATCCTGGCCTACGCGCTCTACTACCCGGCAGTCGAATTGCTGAGCTCGGTGGCCATCGCCCTGGTGATCTGGCTGGGTGGAAACGGGGTCATGCGGAACGCGGTATCGATCGGCGTGCTGGTCGCGTTTATTCAGTATTCGCAACGCTTCTTCCGGCCGATTCAGGACTTGAGCGAAAAATACAACATCCTGCAGGCGGCCATGGCTGCCAGCGAGCGCGTGTTCAAGCTGCTGGATACACCGGCGGAGTTGCAAAGTCCGGCTGCTCCCCGCACCAGCGACTCCTCCGGCCGCATCGAGTTCCAGCATGTCTGGTTTACGTATCAGCGGCTGGACGCGGATCAACTGGCGCGCATTCAACGAGCGGAAGGTCCGGAGCAGATCGCCGCCGCCTCAAGAGGCGTGGAATGGATTTTGAAGGATGTATCGTTTGTGGTCGAACCCGATCAGACGGCGGCGATCGTGGGACACACGGGCGCGGGCAAGACCACCATCATCGGCCTGATGATGCGTTTTTACGAGATACAGAGCGGCCGGGTATTGATCAACGGCGTGGATGTGCGGGAGCAGGATGTGGCCAGGCTGCGACGCCATTTCGGGGTTGTGCTGCAAGATCCCTTCCTCTTTACCGGAACGATTGCCGAGAACATACGCCTGGGTTCTGACTGGATCACCGACGAGCGGATGAAGGCCGCGGCCGAGGAAGTAAACGTGGGTGATTTTATTCGTGCCCTGCCGCTGCAGTTCGATGAGCCTTTGCGCGAGCGCGGCAACAGCCTTTCTACGGGGCAGAAACAGCTGATCAATTTCGCCCGCGCACTGGCCCATGATCCGCGCATCCTGGTGCTCGATGAGGCGACCTCGAGCGTCGACACCGATACGGAAATGCGGGTTCGCTCGGCGCTGGAGCGCATGGTGCAGGGGCGCACGTCGGTCATCGTCGCCCATCGGCTGTCGACAGTACAGCAGGCGGACAGAATTCTGGTGATGCACAAGGGCCAGTTGCGTGAGCTGGGGACGCACCAGGAGTTGCTGGGCCAGCGCGGCCTCTACTGGAAGCTCTACCAGCTGCAATACAAAGACCAGGAATTGCCGCCGGCGCGGGTATCCGACGGGTTCGTGGACGAAAGCCTGGCCGTGGGCACAGACTGACCTGGTGCTTCCCGCGGGGTTCCATCCGCTGGTAGATCACAGGTCTCTCCGCAGTGCAGAGAGTTCTCGCTTTTGTAGCTTTGACGCAGGCCGGGACCGGCGCTTTGGACAGGAGCGGATTCGGGAGCAGATTCTAAGTAACCGCCATGCCAGCGATCAGCCCCAGCCCGAAGATCTTCTTATCTGCCGGCGAGGCCAGCGGCGAGCATTATGGCGCGTTGCTGATGGCGGAGATACAGCGCCTGGCTCCGGAGGTGGGGTTTTTCGGCCTGGGAGGCAAGCGCATGGCCTCCCTGGGACTGCAGCGGGTGGTACGCGCCGAAGATGTCGCCGTGATGGGCATCACGGAAGTGATCCTGCACATGCCCCATATTTATCGCCAGTACCGGAAGCTGAAGGCCAGTTTGCGCGCGGAACGGCCCGATATCGCCATCCTGATCGACTTTCCCGATGTGAACCTGAGACTCGCCCGGGAGCTGCGCCGCCTGAAAATACCCGTGGTCTTCTTCGTCAGCCCCCAACTATGGGCCTGGAAGAAGTGGCGGCTTCGCGGGGTCCGGCGCAATGTCACCCGGATGCTGGTCATTTTTCCTTTCGAGGAAACGTTCTATCGCGCCCACGGCGTTGCCGCCGAATTCGTTGGCCATCCCCTGGCGGACCTTGACCCGCCCAAAGTGAACCGGGCGGAGTTTGCTCGCGAAAACCAGCTGGACGCGTCAAAATTCTGGGTTGGCTTGCTACCCGGAAGCCGCGCCCGGGAGCTGCTCGCTAACTTGCCCACCATGATCGAAGCCGCCCGGCTGCTGGGCCCGGAATACGAATATCTGCTGCCAGTCGCCCCCACCCTGAACAAGGATGACGTCGAGGCCAGGGTGCAAGCCCTGGCCGCGCAGGCCAAAGGGGTGGCGATACATGTGGTTCACGATGCCCGGGCCGTTTTGCAGCAGGCGCGCGCCAGCATCGTCGCCAGCGGCACCGCTACGGTCGAGGCGGCCCTGATCGGCAATCCGTTCGTGGTGGTATACCGGGTTTCGCGCATCACCTACGCCGTGGCGCAGAGGGTGGTCCGGGTGGCTCACGTGGCCATGGTCAACCTGATCGCTGGCCGACGTATAGTGACGGAGCTCATCCAGCATGACTTCACAGCGCCCAAAGTGGTAGCGGAACTGCGCCCTCTGCTTGAAGAGGGAGAGGCTCGTGCAACAATGCAAGCAGAGTTGCGCAGAGTGGAGGCAGCACTTAAAGTGGGCGGCGATGGGGCGAGCGGCGACGCTCGACGGCAGACGACCATCGAGCATGTAGCCCGTATCGCGCTGCAATTGATCCCGGCCGCGCATCAGACGCAGTTGCAAACCGATTTTGTTTCCTCATGGCCTGTTGAATGAATTCGATGAAGCCTCGCACCCAAGTCCTGATTCTGTCGCTGCTGACCGTGTTTGTTGGGATGGCTGGCCCGCATCTCATCGCAGCAGAGCGGCCCAACATCAACATCACCGGTTACGTGATCAATGCCGAACTCGATCCGGCGGATCACACGCTCAAGGCGACCGCGCGGGTGACCTTCACCGCGACTGACAGCATAAGCGCAGCCGTCTTCGAGCTGCACAACGCGCTCAAGGTGGAAAGCGTAGCCGACGCCCAGGGCCACCCGCTCAGCGGAGAGCGAGGCCCCAATGCAACCATCAGCGTCGCCCTGCCGAGTCCTATGAGCAAGGGCGCGAGCACTACCTTCGTGTTTGCTTATGGGGGAACGCTCAGCGGCGACGAAGAAAGTCCAGTCGAAGGTCTCAAGGTGGCCGCGATCGGCGATCCTATCAGTTACCTGCTATACGCCGGCCGCTGGTTCCCCATGGTTGGCTACCTGACGGACCGGTTTACCGCGGAAATCCACGTAAAAGTTCCCTCCGGATACCGGGTGATTGGCAGCGGCGCCACGGGCAGTCCCCATGAGGTGTCGGGCGGCCAGCAATACAATTTCAACTGGGGCAAACCGAGCTTCCCGGGCACCATCGTCGCCGGCAAGTTCAACGAGCCGGTGTCGGCCGCGGGCGCCCCGAATGTGCGCGTGTACCTGACCGACGCACACAAGCAGAGCGGTACGGAGTACGCGCAGACGGCGGCCAAGGAATTTGAGTTCTTCGGCGAGACGTTTGGCGATCCTCCAACGCGGCTGCTGAATGTAGTGGAGTTGCCCGACGACACCCTGCCGGCTTACTGGGCGCCGGAGATGGTCCTCATGGCCGGCGCACGCATCGCCGACCGCAACAACTATCGCCTGCTGGCCAACACCATGGCCCACCAATGGTGGGGCGGTATGGTGAGCCCGGCAACCCTCGGCGACGCCTGGATCACCAATGGCATGTCTCGTTATGGCGAGCTGATGTATGTCGAGAGAGTCGCGGGGAAGACCGCATTGCAGGCAGCGGTGATCGATATTTCCGCCGGCGCACTGGCCTACGACACCACCCCGCTGACTTCGGCTGGACGCCTGGATGCGTTCTCGCCGCAATTCCAGTCCATGACTTTGGAGAAGGGGGCGATGGTCTTCCACATGCTCCGCTGGGAGGTGGGCGACGACAACTTCAGCAAAATATTGCACGCGATCATCACCCAGTATGGCGACAAACCTATGCGCACCCGTGACGTAGAAAAAGTGGCTGAGGAGCAATCGCAGCAGCAGCTCACGGCTTTCTTCGCCCAATGGCTCGATGGGACCGGCGCACCCCGGTTCCTCGACAAATACACCGTCTACCGGTTGGGCAACAACAAGGGTTTTCGCACCATCGGCGAGATCGGTCAGGATCTCGATCTATTCAATATGCCGGTCGAGTTGCGGGTCGAAACGGAAGGCAAAACGGAAGTCAAGCGGGTGGACGTGGTGGGCACGCAGTCGCAGTATGTGGTTGACACCTTTGGCCGCCCGCGTCACATTACGATCGATCCAGACGATTGGGTGCTCAAGAATACCCCGGATATGCAGGTTAGGATTTCCATCTTACGGGGGCAGCAATTGGTGGCGGAAGGCGATACGCCAGGCGCTCTGGCTGAGTATCAGAAGGCCCTGACAGCGAATCCCAACAGCTCGCTGGCCAGTTATCGTATTGGCGAAGTGCTGTTCAACCAGCGCAACTACCAGGCTGCTGCAAATGCCTACCGGGATGCGCTGCGCGGGGACGATGAGCCCAAGTGGACCGAGGTATGGAGTCACATTGCGCTGGGCAAGATCTTCGACGTCACCGGCCAGCGGGATCGGGCTGTGAACGAATACCGGCAGGCGACACAGACCAACGACAACACCCAAGGCGCGGTGAACGAGGCCCGCAAGTATTTGCTACAGCCTTACAAGCGGCCGGACACGGATTAAAGCCGTGGCGCGATACAAATTTACTCGTAGCGCAGAGCCTCGACCGGGTTGAGGCTCGCCGCCCGGATTGCGGGCAACATACCACTTACCAGGCCGACCACCACCAGGATCACGGTCGCGACCACGACGGTGCCCGGAGAAATCAACAATTGGATATCCGCCTTTTCGGCGTTGCTCGCAAGCGCGCTGTACAAAGGGATGCGGCCCACCACGAGTGAGACAAAATACGCCAGGCCGATCCCGCATACCCCTCCCACGCCGGTGATGACCAAAGCTTCGCTAAGAAACTGAACCAGGATGTGACCGCGGCGCGCGCCTAAAGCTTTTTCGATACCGATCTCGCGCGTACGCTGTTGCACTGCCACCAGCATGATATTCATCAAGCCGATGCCGGCGATGCCCAACGTCAGCGTTCCGATAAACGCCATCAACACCTGCAAGCCGGTGGAGATAATGCGGAACTGGGAAAGCTGCTCCATCAGGTTAGCCACGAAGACCGCGTTGCGATCCGAAGGGGAGAATCCATGCGCGCCGCCGAGTGTGGCCCGCAACGCTGCTTCGATGGTTTGATAGTTTCCCTGATAGTTGAACCAGATCGCGTCCAGATACTTGGTATCTTTGACATCGCTCATGGTGGTAAACGGTATGTAAACGACGCGGTTAATATTGTCGTCGCCCTCCTGCATCTTGGCCTGAAGTACGCCGATAACCGTAAAGCTCACGCCACTGATACGTATGCGCTGCCCGATCGGATACAGTCCGGAGAAGAGTTTGGTTCGGGCCTGGGAACCAATCACGGCAACGTGGTTGCGCTGCTCCAGATCTTTGTTGGTATAGAAGCGGCCGTAATCCAGATCCAGCTTATGCACGTCAGCGACCACCGGATACGATCCGCTTACCGACCAGGTGTAACTGTGGGTGTCGTTTTGGACGGTGACATCCTTGGAAACTTCCGGCGCAATGTGAATCAGGCCGGGAACGTTTTCCTGGAGCAGATCGAGGTCGGCGAGTTGCAGCCGCACCAGCACACCGGCCTTCTTGCCCCCTGCCTGCTGACTGGTGGTGCCGGGAAAGACGCCCATGATGTTGGTGCCGAACTGGGAAAAAATGGCCTCGATCGCCCGGCCAAAGCCAGCCCCATAGGCCATCAGCAGGACTACCGTGGCGATGCCCCACGCCATCCCGATCATGGTGATCAGGGTGCGCCGGCGATTGTGCATCATGGCTTCGTAGGCCTGAGAGAGCAAGTCGCGAAACATAAATACGTCTCCTAATACGGATGACCGATACGGATGACCGATACGTCCCTATTCCCTGCGCAGCGCTTCGACCGGATCGAGCTTCGCTGCCTGCCCGGCGGGATAAACGCCGGCGATGATCCCGCTCAGGGTAAGCGCCCCCAAGGCCAGGGCGGCGGACCACGGCACCAGGCGCGGGGCGTCGAAGCCTTGCAAACTGGTGCCCAGCGCGGCGTTGAGAGCAAACATCAGCAGACCGGCGCCGGCAATGCCCACTGCGCCGCTGACCCCGGTCAGAAACATGCCTTCCAGCAGAAACTGGGTCATGATGTTCCGTTTGGTAGCGCCCAGGGCCTTACGCAAACCGATCTCGCGCGTGCGCTCCGCAACCGAGACCAGCATGATGTTCACTACGCCCAGGGCCCCCAGGCACAACGTTACGATGCCCACGCCCCCCAGAAACAAATCCATGGCATCGAAGATTTTGCCTACCATGCGCTGCGAGTTGATCGAGTCCCACTCTTCAAAGGCATCGGGGGCGTCGGCATCGAAACCATGCTGCCGGGCAACGATCGAGTGTACTTCCACCATGGCCGGCAGGTCGTCGTCCCTGACGATGGGCTGGTACTGGAGGGAACTGACGGCATCGCGGGGGAGGTTCTCTCCGGTCAAGGGGAAAAGCTCGAGCATGGTGGTCAAGGGGATGTAGACGCGTTGATTGTCACCGTCGTTGTTTCCGCGGGCGATGCTGCCCGCGACCCCGATGACCTGGAAGCGCACGCCGTTCAGCAGCACCCAGTCCCCGACCGCGGGCCGGCCTGGAAACAGCAGCGCGGCGGTCTTCTTGCCCAGCACCACCACCCTGCGGCGTTGCTCGAGATCGTCGCCGCGCACAAAGCGGCCTTCGGCGATGGGAACGAAACGAATTTCGCTATAGTTGGGTTCGACCCCGGTCACTTCCCCGCTGCTGCTCGATTCATCACTTACTTCTTTGATCGTCGAATTTTCCAGCATGGCGGTGATATTGCGAACCTGCCGCGCGCCGGCCCGTACGGCTGCCTCGTCGGCGAGGGTCAGCTTGTACGGCCGCATGCCAATGTGCTGGCTGGGAACGGCGGGGCTGTTGCCACCCCACATCATGATGACGTTATTGCCCAGCGAAGCCATTTGCCTGCGCTGGCCAGAGCGAAAGCCCTCGCCGAAACCGATCAGCAACAGCATCGAGCCCACTCCCCAGGCGATGCCGAACATGGTGAGGAAGGCGCGCAGCTTGTGGGCCCAAATGGCTCGAAAAACCTCGCCGAAAATGTCAGCCGGAGATTGCATCGCTGTCACCTTCTGATACGGGTTTACCGGGCCGCAGGTTCCGGGCTTTGCGTGGAATGGGGTTATTTGAGGTTGAGGGCGGTCATCGCCTCGTCGGCGCTGGGGGAACTGGCCTTCAGATAATCGCCGACCCGCTTGCGCTCTTCGGCAGAAAGCGTGGGGCTCAGGGCCAGTATGCGCCGCAGAGTCGTCGAAATGTCGTCGATGTAGTTCATCATTCGGATAGCTTCGCCTGAAAGTGGCATGGATTCTTCCTCGTTACAATGGAAACTCTGTACTCCATTTTCTGTGCTGGACGCGGATTCGTAAAGCGACCGGCTGAAATTGAGCGGGCCAACGACCGATTCTGTACCGCCAGAAAGCGCATCCAACCAAGATGTCCGTCGAAGGCCACTTTCCCACCGCGAACGAAGCCCTGCCTGAACCGGCCCAGGTAAAGACCCACCGGCGTCAAGAAGCCTCCAACGACATGAAAGACTGTGTTGACCGGACATTGCACACCGATGCCCGGGTCCCGGTATCGACCTACCGGGTGCAAATGCACAAGAACTTTACGTTTGCGGATGCGGCGGGTATTGCAGGCTACCTGCGGCAGCTCGGTATTGGCGACTTTTATTCCTCGCCGATTTTCGAAGCCCGTCCGGGCAGTGTGCACGGCTACGACGTGACCCGCCACGACCGGCTTAACCCGGAAATTGGCGGAGCCGATGGATTTGAGCTTTTTTCGGCCGAGCTGCAGCGTCAGGATCTCGGACTGCTGCTGGATATCGTCCCCAATCACATGGGTGTGGGCAACGACTCGATCTGGTGGCAGGATGTGCTGGAAAACGGCCATGCCTCGCAGTACTCGGAATATTTCGACATCGATTGGAAGCCGCTCAAGGCAGCGATGCGCAACAAGCTTCTTTTGCCCATTTTGGGAGATCAATATGGCGCCGAGTTGGAAGCCAGGCACATCCAGGTGTCGATTGAAGACGGGCGCCCGCTGATTCACTATTACGAGCACACCATGCCGATGGCGCCGCGGACGCTGCCCATTCTGTTCGACGAGTTGAATCCCGCCGATCCGCCCATCCCGGAATCGTTGCGCGCACTCATGCGGCAACTCCGGGACATTCCACCCCATGAAACCAGCGACGGCGAGTTGCGTGAGCAGCGCCGGGCGGAGTTGGCGGACCTGCTGCCGCGCTTGCGGGAGGAGCTCCGTTCGCCGGAAATGCAGCCAATCATCCCTCATGCGCTGGAGTCCATCAATGGCATCGAAGGGGATCCCCGCAGCTTTGACCGCCTGCACCTGTTGCTGGATGCGCAGCCCTACCGGCTGGCCTCCTGGCGGACCTCGGCGGAGGAGATCAATTACCGCCGCTTCTTTGACGTGAACGACCTGGTTGGGCTGCGCATGGAGAACCCGGCGGTGTTCGCCGAGACCCATTGCCTCATCCGGTCGCTGCTTGCCACGCACCAGGTGACCGGGTTGCGCATCGACCACTGCGACGGTATGTTTAACCCGCGCCAATACCTGATCCGGCTGCAGTTGTTGTACCTGGCCAGTCAATGCGCCGGGCCATCACCGCAGCAGGAGACCGCGGCCAACCGCATTGAGCGCAGCATCCTCGACCCGGTCCGGGGCTATGACTGGTCGCACAGCCAGGGCCCGCTGTATACGGTGGTCGAGAAGATCCTCGAGCCGCGGGAATACCTGCCGCCGGAGTGGCCGGTCCGAGGCACCTCGGGATACGACTTCGTCTACCTGGCCAACGGGATATTCATCCAGAAAGCCCACGAAAAGCGATTCGATGCCCTCTATGCCCATGTTCTAGGGCACCCCGCGGACCCGGACGAGATCATCTACCGCTGCAAGCTGCAGGTGATGCAGACGGCGTTGGCCAGCGAGGTGTACGTGCTGACCAATCTGCTCAGCCGCATCGCAGCCTCCAATCGGCGGGCGCGCGACTTTACCGACAATATTCTCGAAACCGTGCTGCGCGAGACCATCGCCAGCTTTCCCGTGTACCGCACCTACATCGACGATCGCGGAGAATACACCGAGCGCGACGTGGCCTTTTTGCGCAGCGCGATTGCCCGGGCCAAGCGCTTGAATCCGGATATCAACGTCTCCGCATTCGACTTTTTGCGCGAAACGTTGCTGCTCCGAAGCAGCTCCTCGGCCTCAGCGCGGCAGCAAAAACCAGACGCGGAAATGCTCTATTTCGCACTGAAGTTCCAACAACTCACCGGCCCAGTGATGGCCAAAGGCGTCGAAGACACGACGTTCTACGTCTATACTCGCTTTCTTTCCTCGAACGAGGTCGGAGGGTCGGCAAAATCGTTCGGCATCTCACTCGAGACCCTGCACCAGAGCAACCAGGAGCGGCTGAACCACTCGCCCGACTCCATGCTCACGACCTCCACCCATGACACCAAGCGCAGTGAAGACGTGCGCAATCGGTTGAATGTGCTCTCCGAGCTTCCCCAACCCTGGTCGGCGGCGATACGGCGCTGGCAGCGTATGAACCGGAAATTCAAGCAGACTCTCGAAGATGGCCGTACGGCTCCGGATAACAACGAAGAGTATCTGCTCTATCAAACGATTTTGGGTGCGTGGCCGTGGCAAATGGAGACCCCGCAGGACCGCGAAACCTATGTTGAGCGCATCAAGCAGTATGCCTCCAAGGCTCTGAGCGAAGCCAAGATCAACCTGAGCTGGATCAATCCCGACCCTGATTACATAAAGGCGGTTCACTCATTCATTGGGTCGATCCTGATTCCTGGTCCGAAGGGAAAGGAAACTCCGTTTGTAGCCTCGCTCAAGGATCTGTTACCGCAGCTGCGACTATTCGGGGCAATCAATTCTCTCGCCCAGGTCGTGCTCAAGACCACTGTTCCCGGGGTGCCGGACTTTTACCAGGGCAGCGAACTGTGGGACCTGAGCCTGGTGGACCCGGATAACCGGCGTCCGGTGGACTTTGGCTTGCGCGCACGATCGCTGGATGCGCTGCAGGCGCTCGCAGCGAGCCAGGGCCCCGGGGCGGTGTGCGCCGATTTGCTCGCCAGGCTGGAGGATGGAGGCATCAAGTTGTGGACGACCCATCGGGCACTGGCCCTGCGACGGCAGGAACACGCGCTCTTCCGCAAAGGTGAATACGTCGCGCTCGAGGTTGCGGGCGAACGCAAGGAACATGTGATTGCCTTTCTGCGCCGCGATCGGGCAACCGGACGAAGTGTTTTGACGGTGCTGCCCCGTTTTGCCTGCTCGCTGATGCGAGGCAAGATACAGCTGCCGCTGGTCGAAGCCTGGGGGAAAGATCAATTGCTGGTTGGTGCTCCCCCGGGAACAAGCTATCGCAATGTCTTCACCGGAGAAATCGTTACCGCAACAGAAGACGGGATCGCGCTGAGTGCTGTCTTTGCCAATTACCCGGTGGCGCTTCTTCTCAGTGAGGGGTAAAGATCACAATAAATGTTGCTGCAGGAAGCGATAGGCGGTCTCCCGCATCTCCGCGGTAAAGACGTGACCGCCCGGAAGCAAGGCCAGCACCAGCTTTCCTTCCGGAAAGCTGGATCGCGCGTACTGAAACATGGCCTCGGCTCCGCGGGACCACTTGTCCTCCGCGGTCGCTTGCAGAAGCACCGCGCGCGGGGCCGCCAGCTTGAGGACGTCTTCCACATCACCCAGTTCGAGAATGCCGGGAAGGCAAAATTCCATCTGCACACCGGTATCGTGGGTAAACGACAGCTTGTAGTTTACGCATCCGCAATTGGAGACGGAGGCGCGAATGCGTTCATCGATGGCAGGCGCCCAGATGGCCATTCGGCCACCGTAAGAGTGACCGATAAAACCCATCCTGTGGGGATCGACTTCGGGCCGGGCAGCCAGATAATCCAAACCCACACTTACATCATGGAGGCATTTGGCCAGCAACGTCTTACCCTGGACGAGGCGGGTTGCGAGTTCAAAATACTCTGCGTCGCCGGAGGGATAGCTCCAGTTCCGCTCCTCAAAAGCCAGGGCGTCGGGCGCGAGAACGATATAGCCGCGCTGGGCGAGTTCAACGGCATAGGCCTGATCCGGGTCGCCGGCCAAACCCACCACTTCACTTTTTCCCAGATGGAACTGCCGCGCATGTTGGTGGTGGGCAAAGATCGCCGGGGCGTTCGGCTGCGGTTGCCTGGGCCGCAGCAGAAAGGACCGGATGCGCTCATTGGGTTCGACTGCGTACTCGATCGTTTCTCGTAGATAGAGGCCACAATCGATCGTTTCCAGTACCACCGCGTCAAGCGGGCAGCGGACGGGGAACGGGCCGAGAAGCTGCAGCAGCGCCTGACGATCCATAGGGGCAATATGACGCGTAAAGTCCTGTTCCCCGGCGCCGATACTGTTATTGAAAAATCCGGATGCCGGAGCAGACTGCGGCGAATCGGCGGGAGACTTCCTCGCCAAGCCGTTGATCGATCCTATCTTGAACGGTCGCTCCCCGACAATCCATTTCTGGTGGCAGAACAATGCTCCCTCGGCTGCTTATGCAATCGTCCAGGTGCCTTTGAGAAAGATCCTTGCCACCGTGACTGTCGGGCTCGTTGCATTGGTAGTCATTGCCCGCGGCAACGCATTGCCTTTTCTCCTCTCTACCAACTATTTACCCCACCGCTATTGCTACCTGGCGCAGCCGTGGCTGGTGGGGATGAACGTCGCCATGGATGGCCTGATCGCCGCCGCCTATGTAGTGATCTTCGCCTGCTTGTTCTGGATCAAGGGCAGGCTGCGAGACCAACCCGAGATACAACCCTACGCCTGGGTATTTTCCTCTTTTGGGATTTTTATCTTCGCCTGCGCTTCGACCCACCTGATGGAGGTGGTCACGATCTGGTGGCCGGTGTATCGGCTTGCAGTGGCGGTCAAGGTGATTTGCGCCGCGGCATCGGTCGTGACGGGAGTCCTTCTCTTGAGAGCGGCCCCGGTCATTATTCAAAGCATCGGGAGCTTTCTCGAACAGTTCTCACGCGGCCAGCGGGAACATGTTGCCGACGCGGCTCGGCTGCAGGCGATTTTTGATAGTGTCCTCGACAGCATCCTTACCATCGACGCCCGTGGAACCATCGCCTCCATAAACTCGGCCGTGGAGACGATGTTCGAATACCACGCAGACGAAATGGTGGGCCAAAATATCAGGATGCTGATGCCCGAACCGGACCGGAGCGCCCATGACGGCTACCTGGCCCGCTATCAATCGACAGGAATGACCACGGCCATTGGTGTGGGGCGCAAACTGGAGGGCCTGACGAAAACCGGGCGCGTCTTCCCCATCGAGCTGACGATTACGGAAGTATCGCTCGACGGCCAAAAATCCTTCGTGGGATTGATTCGCGACCTGAGCCAACGCAACCGGTCTGAGGAAGAGCTGAAAAACCGGGCAGCCTTGCTGAACCTGGCGCATGATGCCATTTTTGTCCGCGACCTCAACAATCGCATCACTTTCTGGAACCATGCCGCGGAACGCATGTACGGATGGCCGGCGGAAGAAGCCCGCGGCCACGTGACTCACGAACTTCTACAGACCCAGCTTCCCGCGCCCCTGGACGCGATTTTGACGGAGTTCCTGCACACAGGTGACTGGGAAGGAGAAGTGCGGCATACAACGCGGGCTGGGGTCCACATGGTGGTTGCCAGCCGGTGGTCTCTGCAAAGAGACCAGGGCGGAGCGCCGACTGCAATTATGGAGGTCAATCGCGACGTCACCGAACGCAGGCAGGCGCAAGAAGCACGGGAACAGTTGGCGGCCGTAGTCGACTCATCCGATGACGCGATTATCAGCAAGTCGCTCAACGGGACAATCATGGCCTGGAATCGCGGCGCCAGAAAAGTGTTCGGCTATGAGGCGGAAGAAGCTGTGGGCCAGCCGATACGGATAATCATGCCGCCGGAGCTCATCTCAGAAGAGGATGACATTCTGGCTCGCGTTGCACGGGGGGAGAGCGTGGAACATTTTGAAACCGTGCGTGTGCGCAAAGACTCCGAAAGGATCGATGTTTCCATTACGATTTCTCCGATACGCAATGACAAGGGCGTAATTATCGGCTCCTCCAAGGTGGCCCGGGACATTACCGACCGCAAGCGAGCGGAACAAGCTCTACGGGAAAAGGGACATTTGCTGGCGGAATCGCAACGCATTGCCCACATCGGCAGCTGGACCTGTGATGTAAATGACGCCGCGGGGCGGCTCGTTTGGTCAGAAGAGTTGTATCGCATCTACGGCGTATCGGCGGATACCTTCGCGCCCAGCATGGAAGAGCTTCTCAACTTGCTCCTTCCGGAAGACCGGCTCGCGATGCGCTCATGGATGGCGGCGTGCGGAGCTGGAGAAAGTCCAGCCGATCTGGAATTCCGGATATTGCGGCCCGACGGTTCGATACGGATTTGCAGTCGCCGGGGCGAACTGCAATATGACTCCGAGCATCAGCCCCTGCGGATGGCCGGTACAACCCAGGACATCACCGAACTGCGCCACTCCCGGCAGGCACTGGAGGCGCAAAAGTTGATGCTGCAGTCGGTACTGGACAGCATGGTCGAGGGCCTGGTGGCCGCCGATGAGCAAGGCAAGTTCATCCTCTGGAATCCTGCGGCGGAAAGAATCATTGGATTAGGTGCGGCTGACTTATCGCCCGAGGAATGGAGCGCCCACTATGGCATCTATCTGCCCGACATGGTCACGCCTTTCCCGAATGAGCAAGACCCGCTGACGCTTGCGATACGCGGCGAGTCAAGCCGCGCGGAGATGGTGATCTGCCGCCCCGGCCGGGAACAAGAAACCTGGATTGAGAGCAACGGCGCGCCGCTGAAAGACAAAGAGGGAGTGGTGCGGGGTGGGGTGGTTGCGTTTCGTGACATTACGCAGAGAAGGGCGGATGAGTTGGAGATCCGCACACTCAATGAAGATCTGGAAGAGAGAATTGCCGAACGCACCGCGCAATTAGAAACGGCCAACCGTGAGCTAAGCGCCTTTAGCTACTCCGTCTCTCATGATTTGCGAGCACCGCTGCGCCACATCAGCGGTTTCTCCAGAATTCTCATCAACGATTTTGGTCCCGAGATGACGGTGGAGGCACGGGGACATTTGCAGCGCATCGAAGATGCGGTGATCCGTATGGGGCAGTTGGTGGATGGTTTGCTCAGTCTGGCAAGACTCGGGCGTCAATCTTTGAAGTTGCAGTGCGCTGATTTGAGTGCCCTGGTACACGAAGTGATAGGGATTCTGGAGCTCGAGAGCGACGGCCGTGTAATCGAGTGGCGGATTGGCGAACTGCCGCCGATCGAGTGTGATCGCGTCCTGATGGCGCAGGTATTTCAAAATCTTTTGAGCAATGCGCTCAAATATTCCTGTCGCCGGGCACGGGCTGTGATTGAGGTAGACAGCATCCAGGAACCAGGCAAGCCGGCGATTCTCTTCGTCCGCGACAACGGCGCCGGCTTCAACATGCTGTATGCCGACAAACTGTTCGAAGTGTTCAAGCGCATGCACTCCGAATCCGAGTTTGAAGGCACGGGTGTGGGCCTCGCCACCGTCCATCGAATCATTCAAAAGCACGGGGGCCGCATCTGGGCCGAGGCCGAGGTCGACCGCGGCGCCACCTTCTATTTCACCCTGGAAGTCGGCGAGCAAACGCCAACCGCGCCACTTTCTACTTCACGTTAGGAGACACCGAATGGATTCTGAAGGAATGATCATCTTTCTCGTCGAGGACAACGATGTCGATGCTGAACTGGCTGAGCACGCGTTCCGGCGCGCTAAAGTCGGTAATCCGTTGATCCGCGCTCGCGACGGATTGGATGCGCTCGATTATCTGTTTGCTCGAGGCAAATATGCGGAGAGAGATGTGCGCGATCTTCCGGTAGTGACGCTCCTCGATCTGAACCTTCCCAAGATCAGCGGTCTCGAAGTCTTGAAAGCGATTCGCGGCGATGCACGCACCAAGCATTTGCCGGTTGTGATTCTTACCACTTCAAATGAGGAGAAGGATCGGCTCGAAGCATACGATCGATACGCGAATAGCTACGTGCTTAAGCCAGTCGACTATGAGCAATTTGTCGCCGCGGCTTTGCACCTCACTCAGTACTGGACGAGGTTGAACTCGCCTCCGCCGCGGATTGTGGCCTAGCCCGAGAGTCACTTTTGCGTGGCCACCCGATAAAACGTGCTGAGTTGGGCCGGCACGAGAGCGACTCGTGGAAGTAACGAGTGGATCGGTTCGAATCGTTGGCAACCGTTTGTGGACTCGCAAACAAGTCCACAAACCATTGAATGCCTCATAATTAAGGCCAATATCGAGTTGACACGGTTGTCTAAAAAGTGACAATATGGCGTCATAAGCAACGCCATATTGGCTTTATGGCTTTCTTTATGAGGCCATGACGACACATGTCAAAACCAACCCAACGTACATATTCACGGCAAAATCTTGAAGCGCTCGAATTGCTTGCGGCAACCATTCGCGCCGGCAGGATCGAACGCAAAATCACCACTCGCGAGATGGCCATTCGGGCCGGTATCTCCCGATCCCTTCTAGAGCGCATCGAGCAAGGTGATCCGTCATGCGCCATCGGCGCGGTCTTCGAGGCCGCCGTCATCGCGGGGGTCTCACTTTTCGAGGCAGAGCCGGAGCGGCTTCAGACTCACCGTGCGGCAGCCCAGGAAAAGCTCAGCCTCCTGCCCAAGAGGACGCGTAAACCCAAGAGGGTGATCAACGATGACTTCTAAGGACGACTACAAAGAGGCTTACGTTTGGATTTGGCTTCCAAGTGAGACCAAGCCGGTCGTCGCCGGCGTTCTGCAGCGCGTCGAGACGAGGTTGCTGTTTAACTATGGCCGGAGTTACCTGGCGCGTAAGAATGCCATTTCCATCTATGAGCCGGAACTTCCTCTCCGTTCCGGAGATATTCCCCTCGCAGAAGGCCTGACGATGCCTGGCTGTATTCGCGACGCGTCCCCCGACGCATGGGGAAGGCGGGTTCTGATCAGCCGCAAAGTGAACGTCAAGGGGAAAGAGGCTGCAGGTCATGACTTGAGTGAACTGACCTACCTCCTTGAATCCGGATCGGACCGGGCTGGCGCTTTAGACTTCCAGGAATCACCCACCGAGTACGTGCCGCGAGCAATGGATCAGGCATCTCTCGACGACCTTCTTCGCTCGGCTGAGCAAGTCGAGAAGGGCGTTCCGCTCTCCCCGGATCTGGACAAGGCTCTGCAGCACGGCACATCGCTGGGAGGAGCCAGGCCTAAAGCGTTGCTCACATCGAAGCACGCGAAATTCATTGCCAAGTTCTCCATGAGTACCGACATCTACAATGTCGTGAAAGCAGAGTACATCGCAATGCGGCTCGCAAACCTCGCGGGGCTCAACGTCTGTCAGGTGCAATTAAAGAAGGCGCTCGGCAAAGATGTCCTACTCGTCGAGCGCTTCGATCGCGAACAGCTAAAAGGTGACTGGACCCGAAAGGCATTCGTGTCGGCCCTCACGCTGTTTGAACTCGATGAGATGATGGCCCGGCACGCCAGCTACGAAATGCTGGCAGAGATCATCCGCCTGCGCTTTGAAAACGCCAAACAAGACCTCCGTGAGCTCTTCGGCAGGCTTACGTTCAACATCTTGTGTGGCAATACCGATGATCACGCGCGGAACCACGCCGCACTCTGGGATGGGAAGACTCTGCGTCTCACGCCCGCTTATGACATATGTCCTCAGCTTCGATCTGGCGGCGAAGCAGGGCAAGGCATGCTGATCCTGGGCAACGACAACCGCAGCCAACTGGCACTGTGCCTACAGTCAGCCAGGCAGTTCTTGCTTGCCGAAACAGAGGCGGCTGCGATCGTCCTCAACCAAGTGAAGTCGATCCAAACAAACTGGGAGGCGGTATGCGACGAAGCAAACTTGACCGCGACAGACCGAACATTTTTGCGTGGCCGCCAGTTCCTCAATCCTTATGCGTTCTACGGTGCATCTCAGGAGATCAGAACAGCTGGTGGATGGCTCACGGCGGCCCCCGTATCGTAAGCCGGAAACTTATTCCGCCCCATCATGCAGTCGCTCAGGCCGGCGGCGGCTCGACCCAGCCGTCGCGATCTGTCAGCTCGGCGAGTTGAGCCAATCCGCGAGAAAGTTCGCTGGTCAGCGCACCGGGCGCCATCCGCCACGTCCAGTTATTCTGTGGCATGGCAGGCGTGTTCATCCGGGCTTCCGAACCCAACACCAGGATGTCCTGCACCGGAAAGAGACAAACATCGGCTACCGAAGTGGACGCCGCCCGAATCAACGACCATACCACGTCATTGGGTGCGGGATTCAGATACTCAAAGACCGCTGTACGCTCGCTCTGGTTGGCGCCGTGCTCCCACCACCCCAGTGTGGTGTCGTTATCGTGGGTGCCGGTGTACACCGCGGTGTTGGTTTCATAGCGATGCGGCAGGTAGTTATGCGCCCCACGGCCGCTGAAGGCAAATTGCAGTACACGCATCCCCGGCAGATCGAATTGTTCACGAAGCAAATCCACTTCGCGGGTAATCACCCCGAGGTCCTCGGCGATCAACGGCAACTGCCCCAATTGCTCGCGCAGCGCGGTAAAGAGCGCGGCGCCGGGGGCTTTTGCCCATTCCCCATGAATCGCGGTGTCCTCCTCGGCAGGAATTGCCCAGAAGGCTTCAAAACCGCGAAAGTGGTCGAGCCGGATAATGTCGTAAAGGGCCAGGGCGCGGCGCATGCGATCCACCCACCAGTCGAAGCCGCGGGTTTCCAGCACATCCCACTTGTAAAGTGGATTGCCCCACCTCTGGCCGGTCGCGCTGAAATAATCGGGCGGCACGCCGGAGACACGAATGGGTGACAGGTCTTCATTCAGCTCAAAAATCTCCCGGTGCGTCCACACGTCGGCGCTGTCGTAATTGACAAAGATCGCCACATCCCCAATCAAGCGTATGCCGCGCTCCGAGCAATAGGCACGCAGGGCTTTCCACTGCTCATCGAAAGCGAATTGGATGGCCTGCTGAATTTCCAGTTCGTCCCGGCTTTCCTGCTGCAGTTGAAGCAGGGCCCCAGAGTCGCGATGCGCCAGTTCGCTCGGCCAGGAAGACCAGGTGCCAGATTGGAATTTCTGCCGTAAGACGCTGTAACGGACGTAATCCGGCAGCCAGAAGGCATTTTCTTCGCGGAAGCGCTGGAAGCGTCCCCACTGGTAATCGTCGTGGTGTGACAGAAAGTTGCGCGCAGCCTCTAAGAGCAGCGGCCACTTATGCCGCTCCACTTCTTCAAAGCATACGTTTCCAGCGTGGCCTGGAAGACCGGCAATGCGGTCAGCCGCAATCCAGCCGGCTTCTACCAGCTTCTCCAGACTGATTAACGACGGATTGCCCGCAAACGCCGAAAGAGCCGCATAAGGAGAATTGCCATAGCCGGTTGGGCTCAGGGGCAGCACTTGCCACAGCCGCTGTTTCGCGGAGGCCAGGAAGTCGGCAAAAGCATACGCGGCAGGGCCAAAGTCTCCGATACCCCCATAGGAAGGCAAGGAGGAGATGTGAAGGAGGAGTCCTGACGATCGTTCGAGGGCCATTCAGTACCTGGTAGGGAGGCGAGGAGAGCCTTCGTTTGAGGAAGACACCAACAGGATCACATGGGAAGAGCATACCTCAGGGCCTAAAGGCCAAAAAACCTTGGCCCGATCATGTACGGGCTGAAGCCCGTACCTACCCTCTCCTGCCTCCAGCATTGAGTTTTTCCGCAACCTGTAAAGCCCGTCATTTTTTTTGTAATTTACGGCCCGACTAACGCTCGCGGCGGCGGGGCAGTCGTGTCTCGATACAAAACCGGGTTTTTCCGCAGCCTGTAAAGATCTGCGAAAATGCGCTAGCCCTGCAATCCCTGGGGCAGGCCGGTCTGCGCTTTCTTGTTCATGCGAATGCCGCCCTGCTTCTGATATCGGTCGGTCAGAGAGGTCACGAAGACCGAAAACATTTGCTCTCGCCGCTCGCTGAGCAGCCCCTCGCGGGTGGCATCGAAGTTTTTGGCTATCTCGTCGGCAGTTGGCTCCTGCTTGTCGTCGATTTTGGCGACGATGCCGGCGTGCCCGGTGTTGATTGCCTTACTGAATTGACCGACTTTCAGATCGAAAAGGTCGGGCGCCGCCGTAGCCAGGTCGCCGACATCGGGCACCTGGCCGGTGTGCCCCACAAGTTCGCTGGTCTTGACGGTCGCATCCAGTTCCTTCGCCGCCTGGGCCAGGTTGTTCTCGGCATGCGCTTTGTCGGCCAGCTCATTGGTTTTGCGCGCCAGCAACTGGGACAACTGCTGCTCGCGGAAGTCGTCCACCAGGTGCGACTTGTAATCCTCAAATACCGGAGCGTGCGCCGGCTTCACGTCTTGCAGTTGCACGACGGCGAAACCATCGCCGATTCCACTCACCTGCGGAGCCGATCCCGGTTTGGCACCGAAGGCCTGGGTCAGTACCTTGGATCCGTCCGCGAGGCCGGGGAGCACTGCATTTTGTTGCAAATAATCGGTGGTCACCACCTGCAGGTGGTGCGCCTCCGCGGTTTTTGCCAAGCCCGACTTCGCCGCTTCGGTGGCCAATTGCTGCGCGTAGCCGGCTTGCTGATCTGATTCCTGTTGGCGCGTCAAGGTAGCCAGGATCTGGCCCTTTACTTCCTCCAGAGGTTTCAAGTGTGCGGTTTGTTTCTCTTCCACTTTGAGGATGTGGTAGCCAAACTGCGTCTTAACCACATCGGAAATTTGCCCCGGCTGCAGAGCGAAGGCCGCCTGTTCAAACGCCGGCACGGTCACTCCGCGTTGAATCATGCCCAACTCGCCACCCTGGTCTTTGCTCCCCGGGTCGTCGGAGTTGGCCTTGGCGAGCGCATCAAAGTCACCGCCGGCTTTGATTTGCTTCAATAGGTCTTCAGCCTTTTGCTTCGCTGCCGCATCGGTCTTGGCGTCAGCCCCGGTCGGCACCTTGATCAGGATGTGCCGCACTTTGACTTCTTCCGGCACCTGAAAATCCTTTTGATGTTGCTGGTAGTACTGCTGCACCTGTTGATCGGTCACCGGGGAAACACCACCCGGAACGTCGGTTGGCTTCAAGGCGAAGTAGGCTAGCTTGCGCGTCTCAGGCACAGCGTCTTTGTAGCGGGCAGCATTCTGCTTGAAAAAGGCCTGTAGCTCGGCGTCCGTTGGGTTGATCTGCTTGCGCAGGTCCTCGGCGTTGATCACCGCATAGTCAAACTTGATCTTGGTTCCCTGCTGCCGGTACGCGTCGCGCACCTCCTGGTCAGAGACCGTGATACCGCCGGTCACCATCGCTTCCAGCCGGTTAATCTCGATCTCTTTCTTGACCTGGCTCTCGAAATCCTGAATGGAGGTGTGAAAGTAGTTGGACACGAAATCGGCGTATTTATCCTCACCGATGAATTGTCCACCGGGGAAGAGCGCTTGCGAGAAAGGCCCGGTTTGCATCGCGCGGCGCAGGTCTGTATCGCCTACCTGCAGGCCCAAGCGATTCGCTTCCTGCAACAGCACTTCGCGCTGGATCAGGGCTTGCGCAGCCTGCGGCATGATGTACGGCAACACCATATCCGGATAGTGCTTTTGCTGCAGAATCCGTTCCGCAACCTGCTGCACTTCGGGGGTGGTGATAGTAGTAGTGGTGCCGAAATAGCGGCCCAACACCCCTCCACTGTGCACGGTTGCGTAGGTATCGGAAGCAGTGTCCGTGTCTGCAAAAATGCCCGGCACCAGCGTAATCACCATGGTGACTACGGCGACAGCAATGATAACGATGAAGATGATTTTGACGACGCGATTGTCTTTTTGCAGAAAACGGATCATGGGGTAGGAGAACCTTTAGAGCGAATTGCAGAGACTTTGCTCGCTCTGCGGGACGTGACAAGTCATGACAAGTATAGATCAGGGGCGGCGTCGCTGGAATTGCTGGCATAGTGCGTCACCCTGCCATGAGCGTGGCAGGGAAAAGAGGACTGCAAAACCCCGCCCGAGTCTCCCCCAAAGAAGTGTGCGGTCGATCCTGCAGCATCAAACAGAAAACCCGGGTCTGGGGACCCGGGTTTCTGATGGTGCAGCGCTCTCTGAGTAGCCTACCTGCGGCCGCCGTAGTAGTACACGCGGCCATACGGATAGCCATAAGGGTATCCGTAGTAAGGGCCGTAGGCGTACGGCCCAGGCGCATAGCCATAAGCCGGCGGCGGGGGTGGAGGATAGCCAGGGTAGCCGGCATAGCCGTAGGGCGCAGGCGGGTAGCGGCGAGAAGGCGGACCGGAGCTCGCCTCCAGGCGGTACGCATCCTGTGCCGAAACTGGTTGGACCGTCGCCGGGCTCGTCAGATGAAAGCTGACCAGCGCCTCAGGAGGAAGGACGCTACGCGGACCTGGGGTCGCCGCGGAAGCTCCCAACCCGACGCCGGTGCCGGCCGCCGCGCCGATGGCAGCACCCGGGCCGCCGCCGGCGATGGCGCCGATCACTGCGCCCAACGCGGCTGTACCTACCGTATTGGCGGCGGTGTAACCACCCTTGCCCGGGCCACTGGTGTTGAAGACATCGGTTGCCAACGAATAAGAATTGCCGCCGAGGCTAAGGCTGGTCAGCTGCAGCGTAATGCTGGCGCCACCCTTCAACTCACCGGGTTTCTTCACCTCTACTACCTTGCCCGTAACCGCGGCGCCGCGTGGGATGGCCAGTACATTCCCGACATACACGCTTTGGGCTACCGTGCCCTGGAAGTAGTCCCCGGGCTTCACTTTCCTGGAGTCGAGCGGTTCGCTGGTGCGAACCGGCAGCAACAAACCAGCTGCCAGGGTAACCGGGCCGGGGGGAGGACCTACCTGCTGCGGCGGACCCTGATATTGATTGGCCTGATTTTGCCCCGGCTGGTAGGCGGGGCGAGGGGGCTGTCCATAGCCGACGCCCGGGCCGTTCGCAGGGCCCTCGTTGGGATATTGGTTGGGATATTGGTTCGGAGCTTGGCTGGGCGCCTGATTCGGCGTTTGATTCGGGTCTGGAGCTTGCCCAGGGTATTGGCTCGGTCCCTGGTCCGCGCTTTGGTCGGCGCTCAGGCTCGGATCCTGCGCGGCGTTGTCGGGCGGCGGAATCTGCCCATTTTGTGCATCGGGCGGTGGGCCTGCCGGGCCCCAATTACCCTGCTGACCCGGACCCGGTGCCGGAGTCTGTGCCGGAGCCTGTTGCCCAGCAGTATTGCTCTGCGCAAAGGCAGAGGGAACCAAGGCCGGAGCCAGCGCCAGGCCACCGCATAGCGTTCCGGAAAGCACCCATTGCAAATGATTTTTCCTATTCAAATACATCTTGTAACCCCCTTGCCCAGGCGAGACGCCCGATCCATCTGCTGGGGCACACTGCATAGACGGTAAATAGACACAGCCCGTCACTCAGTCTGAACCCAGTTTTCCCTCAAAAGTTCCCCGGTTCTGCGTGTATCGTCATTATTTTTTGTTTGCGGTAACGGCCAATGCCCCCTTGGTTGTAGCGGGAACAACTCTTTTATCTCTTCTCTCTTTGCAGGCTCCCCCGTGGTCATGGTAGACATGCTTGCATGCCTGCCATCACCGAAAAGCGTCTGCACCTGAGCGAAATCGCCCCGCAAATCATTCAATCGGAAATACGCTCCATGACGGTGGAGTGCGATGCGGTCGGAGGAGTCAACCTGGCCCAGGGAGTATGCGATACCCCACTCCCCGTTCCAGTCATGGAAGCGGCGATCCAGGCGATCCATGACGGCTACAACATCTACACCCGTCTGGATGGTGTGGCCGTGCTGCGCGAGGCCATCGCAGAGAAATTCGAACGCCATAATCACCTGGTCACCAACCCCGATACGGAGATCCTGGTCACTTCCGGAGCCACTGGGGCTATGTCTTCGGCTTGCCTCGCGCTCTTCAATCCAGGCGATGAGGTCATCCTTTTCGAGCCGTTCTACGGCTACCACTACAGCACATTGCTTTCGATGCGGATCAAGCCCGTCCCGGTGCCCCTCGCTGCCGCTACCTGGGAGATTGATTTCGATCTGCTGCGCGCGGCCATCACTCCGCGCACGCGCGGCCTGATCATCAACACCCCGGGCAACCCTTGCGGCAAGGTATTTACCCAGACCGAGTTGGAAGCGATCGCCGCCCTGGCTATCGAACATGACTTGTTCGTTATGACCGACGAGATTTATGAGTACTTCGTTTACGAGGGTCAGTCCCACGTCAGCCCGGCGACGATCCCGGGTATGGCGGAGAGGATGATTACGATTTCAGGGTTCTCGAAGACCTTCAGTATGACCGGCTGGCGGGTCGGTTACCTCTCCGCCAGCAGCAAGTGGATCCCGGCCATCGGCTATTTTCACGATCTCGGTTACGTCTGCACGCCCTCACCTTTCCAATACGCGGCGGCGGCGGGACTGCGGGCGTTGCCCGACAGCTTTTACCACGGGTTGGCGACCGAGTACCAGGAGAAGCGCGACAAGATTTGCGAGGCCCTGACGATGGCGGGCCTTACCCCGGCGGTGCCCGCCGGCGCCTACTACGTGCTGGCCGATGCGACCCGCATCGAAGGCGATCGAGCCAGCATCAAAGCTCGAAACCTGCTCAAAGCGACTGGGGTAGGAGCCGTGGCCGGATCGGCGTTCTATGGCGCCGGCAGGGGTGAGAATGTTCTGCGCTTCTGCTTTGCCAAGGAGACATCGGAGCTTGATCGGGCGTGCAAGGCGATAAAAAGCTTTCGCGCATAAGAGCGTACCCCTCATCCACTTTCTCTACCGACGGGAAATGGCTAAAAAGTACGCACTAACGCACTAAGCCTCCTCCTGGGGGAAACGGCGCCCTGATACAGGGCAAAAACATTGCGCAGCCGAATGGACGACAAACTGTGGGAAATCCCGCCAACTCGTTTGTTTTTAACGAGATGAGCAATCGATACACCTACGCCAAGCGCTTTTCGGAAACCTCAAATCCGAGCCTCTCCTTGCCTCACCGGCAGTGATCCGATAGGCCGGCTGAATTCCTGCATCTCCCCAGAAACAAATGAGATACGGGGCATCTGGCTTCTCGGACGAGAGGCGAGTTCGGCCACTGACAATAAAAATGCGGTGCCTGAATCCAAAGGGTGAATCCAAGCATCAGATAGCTTGACAACGATAGACTCAAGTGCGAGTCTAAGTCCACAAACCAGCACGAATTTCGTGCATGCGGGAGCAGCGAAGCGATGGCAAAGATTATCGGCATTGATTTAGGTACCACGAACTCCGTGGTGGCTGTGATGGAAGGCGGAGAACCCAAGGTGATCCCCAATGAAGAGGGTGGCCGGACTACGCCATCCGTCGTTGGATTTACCAAGAGCGGCGAGCGGTTAGTCGGCCAGGTCGCGAAGCGGCAGGCGATTACCAACCCGGAAAACACAATTTATTCGATCAAGCGCTTCATGGGCCGGCGTTCGAACGAAGTGAACGACGAGATGAAAATGGTGCCCTACAAGGTTAAGGGTCAGGGGGACCATGTGGTCGTCGTCGCCCAGGGCAAGGATTACACGCCGCCCGAGGTCTCGGCGATGATCCTGCAGAAACTGAAGAAGGCTGCGGAAGACTACCTCGGTACGACCGTTACAGAAGCGGTCATCACTGTGCCGGCATATTTTAATGACGCACAGCGGCAGGCAACGAAAGATGCCGGCCGGATTGCCGGGCTCGATGTAAAGCGCATCGTGAACGAGCCAACCGCAGCCGCATTGGCCTACGGTTTGGATAAGAAGAAAGACGAAACGATCATTGTCTATGACTTCGGCGGCGGCACTTTTGATGTGTCGGTGTTGGAAGTTGGCGAAGGCGTCATCGAAGTTAAGTCGACCAATGGCGATACGCACCTGGGCGGCGACAACCTTGACCAGCGCATCGTGGACTGGTTGATCGACGAGTTCAAGAAAGACGAGCAATTGGATCTTCGGGCGAAGGGCAATGAAATGGCCCTGCAGCGTCTGAAAGATGCGGCGGAAAAGGCGAAGATCGAGCTTTCGACGACTGTCGAAACTGAGATCAACCTGCCCTTCATCACGGCAGATGCGACCGGGCCGAAGCACCTGGTCAAGAAGCTCACCCGCGCCAAGCTGGAGCAGCTTGTGGAAGACCTGTTGCAGCGTTCTATCGAACCCTGTAAGAAGGCCCTGGCCGATGCTCAGATCGACGCGAGCAAGATCGACGAAGTGGTACTGGTGGGCGGACAAACGCGTATGCCGCGGATCCAGCAACTGGTGAAAGACCTCTTCGGTAAGGAGCCCCACAAGGGTGTGAACCCGGATGAAGTGGTGGCCATCGGTGCCGCGGTACAGGCAGGTGTATTGGCCGGTGAAGTGACCGACTTGTTGCTGCTCGACGTGACGCCGCTGACCCTGGCGATCGAAACGCTGGGTGGGGTCGCAACCAAGATGATTGGGCGAAATACCACCATCCCGACCAAGAAGACGGAGACGTATTCGACCGCGGCCGACAGCCAGACGGAAGTGGAAGTACACGTGTTGCAGGGCGAGCGCCCCATGGCGGCGCAAAATCGGACCCTGGGCAAGTTCAAGCTGAGCGGCATTCCTCCTGCTCCGCGTGGCGTGCCGCAGATCGAGGTGACTTTTGACATCGATGCCAACGGCATTCTGAACGTAACCGCGAAAGATAACGCCACGGGCAAGGATCAGAAGATCACCATTACTTCTTCTTCCGGTCTTAGTAAAGAAGAGGTGGATCGCATGGCGAAAGAAGCCGATGCGCATGCCTCGGAAGACCAGGCGAAGCGGGAAGAGGTAGAGGCGCGGAATTCGCTCGACAACATGGTCTACAACGTCGAAAAGATGCTGAAGGATAACGGTGACAAGGTTTCCGGCAGCGAAAAGAGCGATGTTGAGGCGGCGTTGGCACAGGCAAAGACTGCGCTGCAAGGAACCTCGACCGCAGCCGAGCTGAATGCGGCACGGGAGAAAGTAACCGCGGCTTCGCACAAGCTGGCCGAGGCCATGTACAAGGCAAACGCCGCTGGACCTTCGGCTTCCGGCGACGCTTCCGGCACGCCATCCGGTGCCGAGGAGAAGAAAGAAGAGGGCGTGATCGACGCCGAGTACGTGGACGTCGCGGACAAGAAGTAAGTGAAGTAACGACCGGGAGCTGCAACGGAGGGTCCGTTGCAGCTCTCAGGCAACCATGGCATGGGACGCTCGACCGCCAGGAGCGTCCCATGCTTTTCAGCAAGAGCCAGGAAGTGAACCGGCGGAAGGCAGGGCGACATGACTGAGACAATGTGGAAATATGAACAACTGCGGGCGGGACAGATCTATAACCAGGTCATGTTCAACACGCGGGAAGAAGCAGAGAGCTTTGCCGCCCAGATGAACCGGGTAGAGCCCGACCTCTTCTGGCGAATCGAGCCGGTAGAAGCCCGGTTGTGGTGGAACTGACTTAACCCGGGTCGCCGCGTGGCGACCCGGATCCATTTCCAGACTTTTTTAGATCGAACGAGCGAACCAAAGAAACATGGCGACGACACCAACCAAAGACTATTACGCACTTCTGGGGATCAAAAAGACGGCCACTGCGGACGAAATCCGCAAAGCCTTCCGCAAACTCGCCCGCAAGCACCATCCCGATGTCAATCCCGGCGATAAGAAGGCGGAAGAGAAGTTTAAGGAAATCTCGGAAGCCAATGATGTTTTGAGCGACGAGAAAAAGCGCAAAGTCTACGATTCGCTCGGCTACTACTCCGACCAGATTGATCCCGCGACCGCAGAGGCGGCAGCCCGCGGCGGCTATGGGGGCTTTTCCGGAGGAAATCCAGGAAGCTCAGCGCGCCATCCGGGCGGGGGCCGCGGCGTTCCCGACTTTGGAGGCTTCGACTTCTCCGACTACGCAACCACCGGCCACACCAACGAAACGGGCGGGGGAGCCTCGGGATCGAGCTGGGGTAGTTTCCGGGATATCTTCTCGGGCGTGTTTTCCCAGGGGCAGCGGCAACAGGGACCGCAGGCGGGAACCGATCTGGAGTATCAGGTCACGGTGGATTTCTGGAGTGCGATTCGCGGCGGCGTAGCGCGGCTGCAGGTGGTGCGGCAGGAAGTTTGCCCCAGCTGCAAAGGAAAAGCTTCCACTGGCGGCGGGGGCACTTGTCCGGAATGCCAGGGCGCCGGCCAGGTTACCCAGATGGGTGGGCGCATGAAATTCAAAATTGCCTGCCCGCGCTGTGGCGGCACCGGCAAGCTGGAGAGTGAATGCGCCCATTGCCATGGCGAGGGAACGGTTACGCGCACCGAGGTGGTTGAGGTGCGCATTAAGGCCGGCACGCGCGACGGCCAGCGGATACGGCTGGCGGGCAAAGGCAATGCCGGGACCAACGGGGGAGCCGCGGGCGACCTGTACCTCATCGTCAAGATCGATAGTCATCCCGTTTTCACGCGGGCGGGGGATGATATTCAGGTAACGATCCCGGTCACCGTGCCCGAGGCAGCCCTTGGCGCCAAGATTGAAGTGCCAACCATCGATGGGCGGGCGCAATTGAAGATTCCGCCGGGTACCCAGAGCGGGCAGAAGTTGCGCATGCGCGGCAAAGGCGTGCCCTCCGCCACCCATGAGGGCGTTCGCGGCGACCAGATCGTCACCGTGGAGATGGTTGTGCCTCCATTGCGCGACGAGCGATCGAAGGAGATATTGCGGGAGTTTGCCAAACTGAATCCGGAAGACCCCAGAGAGGCGACCTTCGCAGGAGTTTGAAGCCGGGCAGCCGATTCCCTGCTCCAGCAGACCGTATCAGAACATAGGCAAGGCACACGAACATGCCGACAAAACGAAAATCAAAAGGCGCATACATGATCTCGGCTGTGGCCGAGATGTACGAGATCCACCCCCAAACGCTGCGGCTCTACGAGCGTGAAGGACTGCTGCAGCCCTCACGCACCGTGGGCAATACGCGTCTCTACACCGACGAAGACCTGGAGCGGCTGGAGTTCATTCTGAACCTGGCGCGCGAACTGGGCGTAAATATCGCCGGGATTGCGATCATTCTGCAAATGCGCGAGCGCATGGAGGAAATGAATCGCCAGATGCAGGATTTCGTGGAGTACGTGCGCACCGAGATGCTGACCAAAATGCAGCAAGGGATGCCCGCCAGCGAAGGCGCCATGGTGGCATTGCGGCGGCCCATGGCGGTGCCAGTGGTCACGCGCAGGCGATAGAGCAGTTTCGCAATTGGTGTAGACCGAAGCGGTAGACCCTTTCGTGGTTTCTCTCAAAGAAAACCACACCTCACGGTCTTCGAGGGATCACAGTAATTGCGAAACTGCTCTAAAGCAGTTCTCCCTGTGGAACGGGAGAAAATGCAGTGACCAGCACGCTTCTTGGAAGCTTTTTGAGCCGAAGTATACTCTAAAGAGCACGGTCAGACGGGTTTCGGCTGGCTTGGCCCAGCGGCAAAAAAATAACTCCTGCGTTCCCAGTCGGCTGCAAGGCATGATGAACTTCCTGCTCGTAATCAGTATCGCCGGCATCCTTACCTCGACGGTGTATGCCATCCTGGTGGTAGTCGGCGCCATGCGCCTGGCTGCGCGCCGCCGTGCGCTGGAACCCGGCATTTTTTCTCCCCCCGTAAGCCTGCTCAAGCCATTGCACGGGTCGGAACCCGAGCTCGCCTCTCACCTGCAAAGCTTTTTTGAACAGGACTATCCGTCTTTCGAGATCATTTTCTGCGCGCGCACCGACCAGGATCCCGGTTTGGAGATCGCCCGCCAGGTGGCGGCACGTTACCCGGCCATCCGGTCGCGGTTCCTTTATAGCGGCACCGCCCCCTATGCCAACGCCAAAGTCTGGTCGCTCGAACGCATGCAGAGCGCCGCGGCTCACGATTTTCTTGTGGTCAGCGACAGCGATGTCTCGGTGACTCCGGGCTACTTGCATGCCGTGATGGCGCCGTTCGTCGATCAACGCGTCGGCGTGGTTACCTGCCTTTATCGGGGCGTAGCCGGCAACAGCTTCTGGTCGAACCTTGAGGCCGTCGGGATGTCTATTGAGATGTCCGCCGGCGTGTTGGTGGCCGAGATGCTTGAAGGGATGAAATTCGCACTTGGGCCGACGATGGTGGTGCGGCGCGACTGCCTGGAAGCAGCAGGGGGCTTTCGCGCACTGGGCCACTACCACGCGGATGACTTTATGCTGGGAAATCTGGTTTCGGCCGGCGGACACCAGGTGATTTTGTCCACGCATACGATTGACCACCACGTGCTGAATTCCTCCTTTCTTCCCTCCATCCTGCACCAGATCCGATGGATGAAGAGCACGCGCTTTTCTCGTCCGAAGGGACATTTCGGAACCGCGCTTACCTTCAGCGTGCCCTACGGGGTGCTGGCCGGCGGGGCCGCGGTGGCCTTCCATCGTCCGCTGCTCGGCGCACTCCTCTTGCTTTGGAGCTGGGTCTCCCGGGTGGCGTTGGGTGGGTTGGTAAGCCGCGTGGTTGTTGGGGAGCCCAGGCCATGGCGAACTGCACTGCTCTATCCTCTGCGGGACTTGCTGGGCTTTTGTTACTGGGCCGCCAGCTATGTGAGCAACCAGGTGAAGTGGCGCGGAGAAGTCTACAACTTGCTGCAGGACGGGTTCATGCTGAGTGATCCCCAGCCCGGCGAACGCGAGCCCAAAGCGATCCTTACCGCCTGAAATCTGTGCGACTTTCCTGAAAGAAAGTCGCAATGCTGTTTGGCGGTCTGCCAACATCTACGGGAATTCGGCTTTATCAGGCCACAGTAATTGCGAAAATGCTTTACAGCGGGCGATCGGTGTAGAGTGCCTTGTCGGAAAGCTCCTGCAGCAAGTAAGCGCGGGTCCCCAGCAGGGCGGCTACGTGAGCGTGAACCCCTCCCGGCACAAAGAGAAATCTGCGCGGCCCGGTACCCCACAAGGCGAGCAAGTCCGCATCACTGATCAGCACGTGCGGAGCATCAGGATAATTGGAGCCCCATAGTACGGAGCTTACCCGGCCATTGACCAATAATGCCGGCCGCCGGGTGTAGAACAGCAGCGAAGATCCGTCCGCCACATCGCCGTAAAGAATCAGTGTGGCGTCGCCGCGTTTATCGATGTGGTTGATGGTATCGGCCATGGCGTGCGATGAGAGCATGGGCTCAAAGCGCACCAAGGCGATATGGGCGGCGATGAGGAAGACGGCGGACGTGAACGCGACGCTGACCGTGGCTTCGAAATGATGGCGCTGCCGGCGCAAAATCCAGGCCATGACCGGGCCCAGCAGAAGGCCGGCAGCCGCCAGACCGGCGGGCAAGCGCAGCGCCGCGAACGACGGCCCGGTGAGATCGAAAAGATGCGACATCGAGAGCGTGTAGCCGGCCACATCCCGGTGAGCCAGCAGCGCGCCAATATCGCTGCCGGACGGAAGAGCCCGCGAAGACCACAGTCCGCAGCCAAGCGCCACGGCGGCCGCGATGCCGATAAAAGCCAGCACGGTCTGGCCTCCCGTGAGCCATTGGCTTTCCTTCCCGTCTTCCTCGCCGGCCAACGCATACGCGGTGAGCAGCAGAAGCGGGAAATATACCGGGTAGGTGTAGTACTCCTGATTGGTGGAAAGAGAAAAGAAGATCAGGATGACGGCCGCGTAGATGGCCAGCAGCCAGGTGGTTCGGTCGCGGAAAAGCATGGCGCGCGCGGTAAAGGAATAGCGCGCCAGCCGCAGGCCGCTTACCCATTGACCACGAGCAACCCACGCCCGCCTGAAAACGACCGGGAGGTAGATGCTCCAGGGAAAGAGCCAGACGAGGTGGAGGCTCCAGTAAAGAACGAAGGGAAGCTTGTTGTAATCAACCGGATAGCGTTTGCCGAGGAAGCGCAGGAACTGCTCGTTGATGAAGTAGAAATAGAAGAAGCCGTGAACGTTGCCGGCGGACGGCAGGTTGCCGACCGGATGGCCCGCGCCGGGATTCCGCAGCCCGGCAAGGATGTGCCACGGCGCCGCAATGGCAAGGAAGAGCAGAATGCCGCTGAAAAGACGCAATTCACGCCAGCGCCGCCAATCGCCGGTGAGCAACAGATAGGGCACGGCAGCCATGAAGAAGAAGACCGGCGCCACCAAACCCTTGGCTAACATCGCCAGCGCCAGCGCTGCCCACGACAGGTAGAAGCGGGAGGGCTTCCGGTCTTCGAGCCCGACCAGAAAGCTGTAGAGGGCGAACGCAAGCAGCAAGGTAAGCAGGACTTCTGGAATGAAGACGCGGGTGAACAGAAAAACGCCCACGCTGGTCAGAATGCCGAGGGCGGCATAAAAACCCGCGCGTTCGCCGTAGGCGCGGCGGCCCCACACCCAGGCCAGAATGGCAAGCCCGAGCACCCCGAGGGTCAGGGGTAGATGGGTGGCGAAGACGTTGTATCCGAAGAGGTGGTAATCCGCGGCGGCCAGCCAATAAGGCAGTGGCGGCTTTTCGAGGTAACGGATACCATCCACTTTCAACGTGACCCAGTCGCCGCTGAGGGCCATCTGCTGGGCAGCGCTCGCATGCGTGGCGTCGGCGTCATCGAGCAAGGGTGGCGAGAACAGCGCTGCCAGGTGCACAGCCGCGAAGACCAGCAGCAAAAGCGTCCAGGCTCGCACCGGGGAGAGGCTAAAGGTATTCTCGGGAGGGGCCTCGAGAGAAAGAACGAAGTGATTCGACATGGTTGCTAAACGTACTGTCCGTAAGCAGCAGGATACCAGCCGCCTACGCCGTCAAAGGCCCGCGGGGCATGGGTCCAGTTCGCTGGCTGAAACCGGCAGCGCGACGCCCCCGCGAAATTCGTTGAGCCTGCTGCGCCCTGTAGCCGACGCCTTCAACACCGCTGTCGCCCAATGTGCCCGGGACGCGGACCACGACGCGGACCCGGAGTCGGTGCATCGTCTGAGAACCGGTTCGCGGCGGGTGCAGGCAATGCTCCAGGCCGCCCTGCGTGAAGATGGCCGGGCGGCCGGCGCGTTCGATAAGCCGGCACGTGCATGGTTGCGGCAGCTCAAGCAGGTTCGACGGGCGGGCGGAGCTGTGCGTGATCTGGATGTACAGTGCAAGCTGCTTGAGAAGTGGCTGGAAAAACGAGTGGAGGCACCGGACATCGCCACCGGGACAGATAAGGATCCCAGACTGCTCCATTCCCAGGCGGAAATGTTGGACAAATGGCTCCGGGACGAGCGCAGGCACCTGGCGCACAGCATGCAAAAGCAGATAAAGAAGCGGCAATCGCGGCTGGCGGAGCGGCAGGCCGCTTTTTTTGCTGCCGTCCACGACGCTCCCCTGGCCATGGCGCCCACTTCGCGGCCGGCTGATGCCGTCGCACTGGAAGACTTTGTACGCGCGATCGACACGATCCCCTTGTTGGACGCCGAAAACTTGCACGATTTTCGCAAGCTGACAAAGAAGGCGCGCTATGTAGCCGAAGCGGGCGCAGAGGGTCAGCAACTGAGTGCCGTAGCCAAAGCGCTGAAACGAGTGCAGGATGCGATTGGCGAATGGCACGACTGGCTCTGCCTCGCAGAAGACGCCCGCGTTGCCCTGGGCCAGCACGCGCCCGAGCTCACCGCGGCTCTCAAGCTTGAAGTGGAACGCCATTTCGCTGCAGCCATCAAGACCACCCAGACCATACGCGGCCAGTTGTCAGGAGAGTGGATGGCCAGCCGGGCCGAACAGGCGCCCCCCAAACGGCCACCGGTGGCGAGTGCACTCGGCAATAGATCCCTGGAAGCGGCAAAAGGTGCGACGGCAAGAGAAAGAACAATCTCTTGAGGCAGGGCACGGCTTCACAGACTCCGGAAAGGCTCGTCTTCAGGGTAGGCCGGGGATTTATCCCCGGCATAAACGTCGTCATCCTTGTGGCCTTTAGGCCCTGAGGTACGGTTTTTCGCAAGATCAAATTGGAAGAGCATACCTCAGGGCCTAAAGGCCGAAGAGTCTTGCCGGATGATGTACGGGCTGAAGCCCGTACCTACCCTCTCCTGCCTTCACAACAATGACTTTTCCCGCAGCCTGTTAAGCCGCTCCGTATAGTTCGAAGCGCTGCCGGCTAAACAGACTCTGACGGGACGCCGTATTGGTGTATCTTGCATTTGCAGGCAGATTCTCCTCCAGGTTTAATTCCCCCACACGATGCAGACGTACGCCGCGATTGATATTGGTTCCAACTCCTGCCGATTGAAGATCGCGAGAATCCAGCAACATCAGCTCAAGCTGCTCCATGAGGACCGCGAGGTGACGCGGCTGGGAGCGAGTGTCTTTGAAACTGGAGTCATCTCTCCCGACTCCATGGCCAGCACGTTGATCGCGCTGAAGCGGTTCTATCGAACGGTTAAGATGCACAGCGCAGACCGGGTGCGCGCTGTGGCCACCTCAGCCTTGCGCGACGCGCGCAACGGGCAAGCCTTTTTGGCCTGGGTTAAATCCGAAACCGGGTGGGACGTGGAGATCATCTCCGGCCTGGAAGAGGCGCGCCTGATCCATCGCGGCGTGATGGGCGAACCAGGCACGCAAGGCAAATGCCTCCTGATCGACGTCGGCGGTGGCAGTTGCGAGATCACGCTCTCGGACCGCAAACGCATTCAGGAAACTATTAGCCTCCCTCTCGGCGCAGTGCGCCTGACCAAGGAATTTCTTCCCCACGATCCCCCGGCAGAGGAAGATCTGGCACGCATGAAGCAATTTATTGCGCGTGAGCTACGCAAAGCGGATCGGCGTTTTGGCGCTTTCCGAGCCACACTGGTGATCGGCACGTCGGGAACCGCAGCCGCGTTGGCGCAGGCCAGCCAGGCAATGCGCAAGAGCAAACCACCGGCAAAAGGACGCGCCGCCCAAGGCAAGCCCATGGCGGATACGCGGGATGTACGCCGGTTGGCCGCCCGGCTCACGCGGATGAACAATGATCAGCGCGGCGGTGTGCCGGGAATCGGCCCCAGGCGAAGTGAAATTGTGGTCGCCGGCGCCCATGTCTATGCCGAGCTCCTGGAGCGCTTTGCATTGCCCGGATTCGTTTACTCGGAGCTTGGGTTGCGTGACGGCATTCTTAGCCAGATGTTGGCCGAGCAGGATGCCAAAACCACGGCCCACCAGCAGTTCGAACGGGAACGCTGGCAGGGCGTACTGGCGACCTGCAAACGCTATGGCGTCGACCCCCGGCAAGCCGACGCCGTACGCCTGCATGCGCTGCAGCTATTTCGCGATCTGCATGCGGTGCACGAACTCCCGGCGGACTACGGCTCGTGGCTGGAAGCGGCGGCGATGATGCGCGATGTCGGCAAGTTCATGAATTACCAGGGACACCATCGCCATGCGCAATACATCATTGCCAATTCAGAGCTGTTTGGCTTTACGCCCCAACAGCGGGCGATTATGTCGGCCATCGCGCGCTACCTGGGCAAGTCTCGGCCGGACCCGGCGGACCGCTCCATGCGCATGATCCCACCGGAGGAGTTCGTTCACGTACAGCGGGCGGTGGTGCTGCTGCGCCTGGCGCTGGCCCTGAATCAGGATCGGGCAAGCGACGTGCTCAAAGTCACCCTGCATGTCTATCCCAAGCGTGTGTTGATGGAATTGAGCCCGGGACGTACCGGCGCCGAATTGGAACTCTGGTCGTTACGCAAAGAAGCCGATTACTTTCGCGAAGTGTTTCGGCGCGAGCTCTTCGCAGCGCTCGAGTAAATCAACCGCAACATCCGCGGGTCAAACAATGAGATCAACTGGCCGGGCCGGCGGGTGCAATCTACGCGGGCAATCGCGCCCTTGCGCATGCGGATACTGGCGGGTCTGGGCGCACAAATGAGCGAGCCCACAAACTCGGGCAGGTTGGGATTGTGGCCCACGACCAGAACATTGTCGTAGCTGGAGAGTGTTCCGACTAATGACTGGAAGCCGGCAACGGTTCCGGAAGGCGAAACCGCCTCGTGTATTTGAATTTTGCTGTCGTACGCCACTTCAGTGCCCACCAGCGATGCGGTTTGAAGCGCTCGCTTCAGCGGGCTGGAGACGATCACGTCGAACTGTATCCTCAAAGCGTTCAGATATCTGGCGATGATCAGACACTGTTCCTTGCCTTCCTTATCGAGAGGACGCTTGGCGTCAATAACGGGATCCGGGCGGCGCACACCGGCGCTGGCATGTCGAAGTATGTAAAGGTTCATGTGGAAACTTATTTTTTTCTCTTGCGGCGGTCTGGACGCTGCTTTCGCTGCGAGGTCAACCAAATGGAGCGCTCGATTAACACGATTGTAACAATTCCCGGAGAGTTAGAGAAGGCGACTCACTTCCTTAATAAACCGGCAGGGGAGTCGGCAGCGGACCGATAGGGAGGCCCGGATCCGGATCGGAAGGAGGCATGGGGACGGGTTCCGGCTCGGGATCTGGACTGGGGTCGGGCCCCGGAACAGGGAAAACATCGGGGTCAGCGCCAAAGCGGCCTAAAGCCGCATTCGGATTCATACACTTGAGAGTGTGCGAGACCAGCGCCGGTTGCCTGAGCAGCGTCTCTCCAGAGCTGTCCAAATAATCCAGTCCCGAAGGGATGGCTGAAAATAGCCCACCCCTCATTGGAGTGGCGCTCGTCAGGCTAGTGGCTTCCCTGCCCGGGATGCCTTGTCCGTGTCGTCGCCTGATTTGGCGCTATCGACGGGAGCGGCCGTAGGAGCTTCCTTCTCCGGACCGGGACCGCCCAGCGGAAACTTTGTTGTGTGCCGGTCGAGTGGTGAGATCAAGGGCTCGCCCTCTCGTCCGGGCTGGGGCGTTGGCGCCGCAGGGGTTCCCGGAGCGGCGTCGATCACAGGTTTCAGTGCCGGCGCCGATGGTTTGGGTGTGGACTCAGGATTCGCCCAAGGCTCGGTGCGCAGCTTGGCCACCAATTCACGCAGGGTGGGCTCGGATAACCCCGGTAAACCTGCCACGCCGGCCAAATCGAGAATCTCCTCTTCCTCCACCATGGAGGTGGTTTCTTCCGCAGCCACGATCGGTGGGTCGGCAGACATCACCAGGGCAACCTCGAGCCCGCGCTGCCAGAATCGACTGGCCAGCAGAAGAAAGAGCCCCATCTGCGCCAGTAGACAAGCGATCCAGACCTGGTGCGCGGGGACAAATTCCTTCCAGAGATAGAGGCATAAGGCGAAGGCGCTCAGGCCGGCCACACCCGTCAGAAGAAAATAGCCAAAGGTGCGGAAGAAATATTTCCAGAGCAGCCGCAACGCCGGCAACAGGGCCCGATGAGCTCTGCGCTCCCCATCCATGGCGTTGCGCACCACATAAACCTCAACCAAATCGAACCAAAGCCGCAGCAGCAGGGCGACGAGCAGAACCACCGCCCCGCTGCAGGCCGAGTAAAAAAACATTTTGCGGTCGACATACACCTCGCTGAGGCGAGCCAGCAAGGCGGCACGTGCGGCCAACACCACCCCCAGGATGAGGCCGGCAATACAGCCCACCAGGATGGCGGCGCGAACAAAGCGCCAGAAATAGGCGACGCCACCGCGCAAAAGCACAGAAAACCGGGGCGGCTCAGCCGAAACATAGACAAACACGGTCCCCGCAAAAAGAACGAACAGCACCAGCAGTTGGAGCAGGTTAAGCCATCCGGCAGTATGGACGGCGATGGGGAAAAAGCTGGTGTCGGAGAGATGGAGCGCCAACTCGCCGAGGTACGTCAGGTCGATGGTGCCGGCGATTCTTTGTGCGGCCAGGCTGTGGTCGAGGTAAGGGGCCAGACCAGCGGCCAACGGAATACTCGCGAGCAGGCCAAAGACAAGATTGACGCCGTAGGCCCAAACCACAAATGGCCAATTGCGCAACGCGAGTCGAAACCCCTGCGCCAGCAGGTTCGGCAGCACCCGCCTGGTGGGGATTTTTGGCTCCTCGGGAGTCTCCGGATCGGTCGTGATATTCACTCAGTCCATGTCCTTGGTTTCGATTCCTTGGTTTCAATTCCTTGGTTGCGATTCTCTTTTCGATCCTTTATTCGATCTTTTATTCGGTGCGAGCACTTCGATACCGAAGTCCGGTCAGACCAGAAACGCTAACCATTGCGCCGCCAGCTGTTGCAGAAAAACCCAGTAGTTTGTCAGTTTCAAACGCGCCGTCCGGTGCGCTTGCAGGGTGTAACTATTGTTGAACAAATTAACATCGAGCTGGACGTTGCTATCCGGATCGAGCCGGGCATACACCGCTCGCGAGGGCTTATCCCAGGAAAAGCGGGTCCAACGGTCCTGACCATCCCAGTTGGCTTGCTCGCTCGAACCGTCGGCAAACCCTACTTCGAGCTTTACCGGGAAAAGGAAACTGCCTTTGCGGCGCACCACAACGCTGGTTTGGTAAGGTCCGCTGCTATGTTTGCTGTTCCACCACTCGCTGGGCCCGGACGTGAGAGAGTCCACAGAGTAGTCAAGCACCTCAGTGCCATAGATAGCCTGGGCAAAATAAGGCTCCAGATCTTTGCGGCCGGAAACCTCTTCGAGGGTGTGGAGAAAATCGGTTCCGGTGGGGTGGGTGAAGCGGTAGCGCACGAAATAAGCTCGCAGAGCCTGGCGAAGAGTATCCTCCCCGAGTACCCCCTCCAGAGTGGTGAGTACGGTTGCGGTTTTGCCGTAGACAATGCCACCGTAGCTGGCATCATTAAGAAATTTCCAGCCCTGGCGAACAATCGGATCTTCCGCGGGGTTCAGCAGGTAGCCTATGCGCCGCATCGCAGCGTCGCCGGCATAGGTCGTGCGTGCGTTCAGCGCTGAATTATTCCGGCCGAAGATCGACCCGGCCACCTTGCTCTCGGTATAGGTGTTGATGCCTTCATCGAGCCACGGTTCTTCGAATTCATTTGTGGCGACCATGCCGTACCAATACTGATGACCGAACTCGTGGGCGACCGTCACCTCCATGTCGTAGTGCAGCCATGACGGCGCCCACCAGTCTGTTCCGCCAGTGATGAGTGTGGGGTACTCCATGCCGCCCACCTGCGAGCCGGGCTCGGGATCGATCAGGGTGATTTGTTTGTAAGGGTATGGCCCATACCACTCATCGTATTTCTGCATGCTCTGTTTCAGTATCGAGAGATAGCGGGCGCGCTGGCCGGCGTGCGACGCAAGGATCAGCGCGTGCAGTTTCACCGTGCCCAGATCGTTGACGAAGGTGTCGTCGGCGACCTGAAAGTGCGGGGATGCCGCCCAGGCGAAGTCGTGAATATCCTCGCCACGAAAGCTCAGCGTCTTGGTGCCGTCGTGGTTATCCTGGTAGCCGGTCTCAATGCCGCTGGCGCCGACCGTATATTGCTCCGGGACTCTAAGGATGACGTTGTACGTGCCGAAGTCGGCAAAGAACTCGGTATCGAGATGGTACTGATGGCAGTTCCAGGCGTCGTGCCAGAAGACTCCAACCTTGGGAAACCATTGCGCACCCATGATGAAGTCGCGCTTGTATCCGCTTCTGGCAACAGAGAGAGGAAACTTATCGTGAAAGGCGAGTTGGAAGTGAATGACCTCGCCGGGCGCAAGCGGCTTGGGAAGGGCAATCTCCATCACCGTATGGTCACCCGGATTGCCATCATCAGGCGCGGTGAATTTCATGTTCTGCATCAGATCGCCGTAGCCCTCGGCGGAGATGCTCTTGATCTCGATGGCGCCTTCTTCCCCCTTCGCGTAGGAGACGTCCCTACCATTCTGATGTGCCTCAGCGGAGTAAGTCGATTGGGGGCGGAATGCATTGAGGTAGAGATGGAAGGGGATGGTGGAAAGCGGCTGGCCGGAGGAATTGCGATATTCGAGGATCTCTGTCGCGTCGAGGGTCTTCGCCGCCGTATTCAATTTGGCGTCGAGCCAGTAGGCGACAACCCGCTGGGATAGTGGTTTACCGTCAGGCGCATTCACCGCCGTCACCTGTGCTCTTGCACCAGAGGCAAGCAGCAAAGGCGCTGCCAACACAAACAGACTGCGGAGCGGCAGCGTCGATTTTCTCGCTGCGGAAAATAGCGACAGCAAGCGCAATTGCAGGCAGGGCATGCGGCATTCTAGATCATTTTCACGAGGGAGTGCTCGTCGCCTTGGCGAGCGAATGGGGGAAAGACCATACCTGGGTACACAAGAGCCCGGCTAGATAACAGTGGTGGTGGCGGGGCGCCATTCCGCGTTGGCGTAGAGCGGCGGCATAATCCGGCAGCGTGCGCACGCGGAGCCCGGTAAGGACACCAAACGCGCGGTAGAGCAGGCCGATGATCCCGCGGGCCAGACAAGCAGCGAATGGGTTACGGGGAATGGCGAATTCTGAAATCACCCATTGCGCGCCGGGGAGAGCGTGGGCAAGAACGCCATCCACGAGTTGCTCCAATTGGCTGGGGAAAAAGCAATCCAGAAAGAAGTGCGAAACAATCAGATCGTAGCTGGCGGTGGGATGCCACTCAAGGGCGTCGGCATGATGCAGAGAAATACGGGCTCGCGTCCCGGACCGGCGAACTCGTTCTTCCAGCAGTCGCAGCATGGAACGGCTGGAGTCGACGACATCCGCGGTGAGGGTGGGATTGTCGTCGAGCAGGCGCGCCAGAAAGCGTCCGTCGCCATCTCCTAATACCAGCGCGTGGCGCGACCCCGTCAGGTGTGCACGTTGGGCGTTCCGGCACCGGGCAAGCCAGGGACCAAAGCTTAGATATTCAAGCCATCGATAGGGACGGGCGACGCGATCGAAATTTACGCTGATGGGGTTTACGCTCACCGGGCGAAGGGGAAGAAGGCCAAAGGCGTGAGGAGCGCTGCATCCGCGGCGATGCGCAGGTGCAGCGGCGACAGGTGGGCGCTGCGCGCGTCCAGCGCAAACAGAAGTCCGCTGCTGAGCAGGGCGGCGAGATAAACCGCCATCAGGCCACGCGAGGGCGCCAGCAAGGCGGCGGCGATAAAAAACAACGCAATCATGGTTACAATCGAGCGTAGATGCACTCCGGCCCAGAGCGTCGTGGCGTGGGGGTTGCCGCGTGCCGGCGGCGGGTCGCTGGTCTCCCACTTCTCGATACCCACGCAATTGATCCAGCACAGCGCCGCAAACGACAGCACGGCGGGCGCCAGCTGCTCCTTCCCCAAGCCGACGGAGTCCCCACCTCCTCCCAGCCGAGACCAGGCGGGCACCGCGGTGGCGGCGGCGAAGAGGGCGGCGACCGCAAGCTCCTTCGGTAGCCGGGGCGCGTTGGCGGGTAACGGGTTGGCCTTTCGGTGCACGACAAAGAGATATAGAAATGTGAACAAGGCGATCCAGGAGTCGTCGCGCAGTGCTTCAGGCCGCATGCGGGTAAGAACAGCCCAAACCAACAACAGAATCAGAAGCGAGGCTGTCCACAGGAAGGCAGTGCGATGGCGAGCGTGAAAACGATGGCGATCTCGTAGCGGCTCGCCTTGCCGCTGGCGCAGCCCATCGAGAATGCGGTCGCCGACGTAGAGCAACCAGGTGCCAAGGCCAAGCAGGAGCGGGGGGATCAGCGGCAAATGCAAATGCATGGCGCGGGCAAAGAACCACGACCAAAGAGCGGCAACGGTTGGCGCATCCAGGCTGAGCAGGTGCCACCATTCCGCTAAGTTGTAGAGGCGCTGGGCCAAGATGTAGTTTACTGCGGACGGGCACCGTAGAAAGGGAGCAGCCCCGGAGGGGCGGCTGAAAGTAGCTTTTCTGAAGAAGTTTGCTGGCGGTGTTTTTGGGTGGAAGCCCCCTGCTTTAGCGTTGCCGGAAGAAATCCGACCTCTCTATCCTGCGCTTTGGCGCTGGGCTTTGTTGAACGGGCACGGCTTTGCGGTAAATTACGGAAAAATGATGGGCTTTAGCCCCTGCTGGATTCTCTTGACCTCAACGCTCAGTTACCCAACCACAACCTGTTTGCCAAATGCGGCTCGTTCTTTTCTTGCGCCCAATGGAATCGACCTGCTCCCTCCCAGCTCCAAGCTAATTTGGACAGCTCTGGTTTTCAGCCGTCCCTTCGGGACTGGAGTGACGACTCGAGTTTTTCCGCAACCTGCCTAGCTCAGATCATTTCGGCGCATTGCGAAACGGCTTTATACCTGCTGAACGTCCACAGCCGGCTTGCGCGGCGCCTTACGGGGAGCCTTGCCGCGATGCGGCTTGGACGGCGCAGCTTCAGGCGCAGAGCGGATGGCTGCTGCTTTTTCTGTTTCCGATGCCGGTGGGGGAATGCCGTCGATGCTGTCGCGGCCTTCGGCCAGGCGGATAAAGAAATCCTGGGCGCTGAATCGCTTGCCCTCGGGAGCCTTGACGCGTAGATACTCGCCCATCGCCGTCTCCATGCGTGACATCGACGTATCCGCCAGGTAAGCGGCAAGGATCTCGTTACGGATGCGATTGCGAATTTGTGCATCGCGGATGGGAAACACCACTTCACACCGTTCAAAAAGGTTACGCGGCATCCAGTCGGCACTGCCGCAATAGACCTCGTCCGCGCCCCCGTTGGCAAAGTAGAAGATGCGGCTGTGCTCGAGGAAACGGCCAACCACGGAGCGTACCCGGATGTTTTCGCTGATACCGGCAATCCCCGGCCGAATGGAACAAATGCCGCGCACAATCAAATCGATTTGCACCCCGGCTTTCGATGCTTCGTAGAGCGCTTCAATCACCTTCTGCTCCAGCAGCGAATTCATCTTGGCGATGATATGCGCCTGGCGGCCGGCGGCTGCGTGCTCTGCCTCGCGATGGATCATGCGGATGAAACTCTCCGCCAGCGTGAGGGGCGCCACGAGCAACGGAGCATAATCGTCTGACTCGGAATGTGCCGTGAGGTAATTGAAGACGCTGTGAACGCTGGCGGTGATCTCCGGATCCGCTGTCAGCAGGCTGATGTCGGTATAGAAACGCGCCGTGTTGGGGTTGTAATTGCCGGTGCCAAGGTGTACATAACGGCGGGTCACGCCATCCGGGTCGTGCCGGATAAGCATGGCCAGTTTGCAGTGGGTTTTGAGTCCGACGATCCCGTGAAAGACCTGTACCCCGGCATCCTCCAGATTGCGCGCCCAGCGGATGTTCGATGCCTCGTCGAAGCGAGCCATCAGCTCCACCACCACGGTGACCTCCTTGGTTTGCGCGGCTTCGGTGAGCGCGTTGAACATGGGCGAATCGGAGCTGGTGCGATAAAGCGTCTGCTTCATGGAGACGACCCGCGGATCCTGCGAGCCAAGCTGCACGAAATTCACCACCGCATCGTAAGAATCGAAGGGGTGATGCAGCAACAGGTCGTGATGCCGAAGTTCGTCGAAAAGATCTTCAGAACGGCGGTTCAGGCGCAGTTCCCTGGGCAGAAAATCCTTGAATTTGAGGTCTGGACGGGGTGTGTCGCTGTACAGATTCATAAGGCGTGACAGGTTGACCGGGCCGTCGGTGGGAAATACCTGCGTATCCTCCAGCTCGAAATTCATGCGCAGGCGGTCCACGACCTCGGCATCCGCACCCTCTTCGATTTCCAGCCGAACCGCGTCCCCTTTGCGTCGATTGTGCAGCTCAGAGCGCACACTATCCAACAAGCTGCGTGATTCTTCTTCCTGAAAATAGAGGTTGCTGTTGCGGGTGACGCGGAAGGCGGCGGAGGAAAGAATCTCATAGCCGCGGAACATTCCCGCGGCGTTGTGCTCAATCAGGTCGGCGAGAAAGAGGAAGTCGTAGGTTCCCGAGCTGGATGGCAGGGGCACCAGCCGGGGCAGGGCACGGGGCACGGTGAGCACCCCGAGCAAGACCCCGGCGGCTCCCTTTCGTTTGCGGCGCAACAACAGCGCAAGACAAAGTGCCTTGTTCAGGACGCGAGGGAACGGATGCGCGGGGTCGATGGTAATGGGCGTCAACAGCGGATCGACCTCGCGCTGATAGTAGCTAACGGCATGCGCGCGAGCCGCCTCGTCGGCGTCTTCCCATTGCAGCACGCGAACACCGTTGGCATGAAGAGCAGGGCGCAGATCGTGCGTCCAGCAATGGTACTGATCGCGTAGGAAACTGTGCATATCCCGGACCACCACATCCAGGGTCTGCCGCGGGGTCAGGCCATCGAACCCCGGCTCGCTATACCCATCTTCAATGCGCTGCATGATACCGGCTACGCGAATTTCGACAAACTCATCCAGATTGCTGGCCGTAATGGCTAAAAACTTAACCCGCTCCAGTAAGGGATTGTCCGGATTCTGGGCTTCTTCAAGGACACGGCGGTTGAAACTGAGCCACGATTCATCGCGGCCGATAAAGAGACTTTGCGGATTCGTGCTTGCGTTGGCCATAAAGGAAGAGCCAGGAGGCCCATCTGTCTGTGTCTACCTTACTAAAGGCTGAGCAGGATGAATCGGGAATGAAAGTTACATTTGCCGTGAAAATAACGCCGTTGCGCTCAGGAATTTGACCCCGGGGAGCGGTTGCGGGAGGATGGAAGATGACAATATTCAGGAACGTCCGAAGGTTCGTAAGGAGACGCACATGATCGAGCAGGATTTGGGCCAAGCACCGGGGTCCGGCCACCTCATGGCCGAGGATTCTGCCCTGCAGCTCTTCCAGATTGCGGCCCTGATGCTGGGCGACGAGCAACAGGCGGTTTCTCTCGTTGAAGAAACGGTAGCAAGGGTCGAGACCGACCCGTGCGCCGAAGGAACGCTCGCGTATGTCGAGGCACGCACCCTGCTGGTGCAGACCGCGGTGCAACGGATGGCCCGGCTGCACCCGGAGGCGTTTGCAGTTCCTGCCATGCAAGCGGCTGACGCTGCCTGCATAGAAACCGATGACCTTGAGTCGGCAGGGCTGAACGCAGAGCAGTTCCGTGCGCTGATCGAGGGCGCCGGCCGTGCCGGCATGCGGGAATGGCTGGAGCGCCTGGCGCCTGCCCAGCGGGCGATCTTTGTGCTGCGTGCGATAGCCGGACAGGACGGCGAGCAAACCGCGGAGAGCCTCCGCCGGAGCGGTGCGGCAGGTGCGCAGGCGTGGCGGCGAGACGCCGTTGGGGCTGCCTATCGTCAGGCGCTCTGCTCCCTGGCCACCTGCCTGATGAGTGCGCGTACCGTACTCATGCCGGCCTGATTGCGCTTGCGGCATCCCACCCTTCGTAACCAGCCCACCGGATGGGAACGGAGGTTCTGTTACACCTTCCGCATCCGTTGCTCCAAGCCCCGGTAACGTGTACGGCATGGCGCCATGGCTGTCGTCGTGCCTGGGCTCTTGTTTGCGGCGATCAAGGCTGGGAGCCGGTGTTTGGGCCTTATTTTTGAATAATTCACGAGCGATTTGGCATCTGAGTGGGTGCTGCGCTTTCTGGGCCCACAGGCTGCATGCCGAGGTTGACTGAAGGATGAGACGTTCTTGGGCTGGACTGCGGGGCATCGGATGGCAACCGGCGATCATGCTCCTGAGCGTGGCTTTTAGCCCTCTGGTGTCGGCGGGACAAACCGCGAGCACCGGCAGATCTTCTGTACAGGCAATGCCGGCACAGGTGAATAGCAGTACCTATCAGGGCAGCCTGGTAAAGCAAGCCCCGGTGCCCGGCGTTCTGCCCGTTTCCCTCGATCTGGCGATCCACATGGGATTGCAATTTAACCTGGGCCTGGTGCTATCGGGGGTAAACGCGGGGTCCGCGGGCGCCCAACGGCTGCAACAACTGCAAGCACTGCTCCCCACCGTAAATGCGTCGGCCAAGGAGTCAGCACAACAGGTCGACCTGAAGGCGGAAGGTCTGTCCACTCCCGGCTTCCCAACCATTATCGGACCCTATGGCTATACCGACATCCGGGGTTCGGTGCAATGGACGCTTTTCAATATGTCCGCCCTGGACAGTTACCTCGCCTCTAAACATAACTTCGCAGGATCAAAGCTTTCTGTTGAGGACGCGAAAGACCTGGTGGTGCTTACGGTGGGGAATGCCTATCTGCTGTGCATAGCCGATGCGTCGCGCGCGCAGTCAGCGCAAGCCCAGGTAGACACCTCGAAGGTGTCTCTCGATCAGGCGGTGGCCAACCACCAGGCAGGGACCGCTCCGCTGCTCGATGAGCTGCGGGCACGGGTGGACTACCAGACACAGCAGCAGACGCTGATCACCGCCCAAAATCAATTCGAGAAGGACAAGATCGCGTTGGCCCGCGCCATCGGACTTTCGCTTGAACAGCAGTTCGCTCTGAGTGACCAGGCTCCTTTTCAGACGCTGGATAACCTCGACGCCAACGCAGCGGTGCAGCAGGCGTTGACCCACCGGCACGACTTGCAGGCGCTTGAACAGCAGGTGGAAGGCGCCCAAGCTTCCCGCACCGGGGCTACCGCTGAGCGCTACCCCACGGTGTCGTTCTCGGCCGACTATGGGGTGATCGGGCAGACCCTGGCCCACTCCCACGGAACCTACGATGCGGTAGGCACCGCGAGTGTGCCGCTCTTTGCAGAGGCGAAACTGCGCGGCGATGCGCAGCAGGCACAATCGCAACTGGAACAGCAGCAGGCACAGTTGAGCGACTTGCGCGGTCAGATCAGCGCAGACGTGCGCAACAGCATTCTCGATATCCAGGCCGCCGCCAAGCAGGTCGCCGTTTCGCACAGCAACGTAGAATTAGCATCGGAAGCGTTGAGCGAGGCGCAACAACGCTACGCGGCGGGCGTTGCCGACAATCTTGCCGTATCGCAGGCGCAGGCATCCGTGGCCCAGGCAAACGACCAGTACGTAAGCAGCCTGTATCAGCACAACGTGGCGAAATTAACCCTCGCCCGGGCATTGGGCATCGCGCAGACAAATTACAAGGATTATGTGGGAGGGAAGTAGCGGTGGCGGAACAGAATCCCGAATCAGGCCGTGCAAGTACCGTCGAGGAGGGTCCCCAGGCTGGCAACATTGACCAGAATGACTTGGACGCTCCTCCCCGGAAGAAGGGGAAGCGACGGTTTATCGTCATTGGCGTGGTGGCTGTTCTTATCGTGGGCGCGCTGCTGTACTGGTGGCACTCCACGTATTACGAAGACACCGATGACGCCCAGGTAGATGGCCACCTGATTCAGGTCAGCGCCCGGGTTGCGGGGCAGGTGATCAAGGTCAACGTCGATCAGAATCAGTATGTTCAGGCAGGCACCCTGATCGCGGAGATCGATCCCAAGGACTTTGAGGTTGCGGTGCAGCAGGATCAGGCCAGCCTGGAGAGCGCGGAGGCCAATTACGAAGCTGCCCGGGTAAATGTACCCCTGATCGGCGTGAACACCAGTTCGACCCTGCAGTTCGCATCCTCGGGTGTGCGCACGTCCGACGCGACCGTACAGCAGTCGCAGCGCCAGTTGGAGGCGGCGCAGGCACAGGTGCAGCAGGCGGACGCAAACAATACCAAAGCTCAGCTGGACTTGAAGCGCTACACACCCCTGGTGGAAAAGGACGTTATCTCCAAGCAGCAGTTCGACGCGACGGTGGCCACGGCGGATGCAGCCCGGGCAGCCTTGCTGGGCGCCAAAGCCAGCGAGATTGCTGCCGAGGACGCGGTCCGCATTGCCCGGGACAAGGTAGTGCAGTCGCAAGCCGATCTAAGAACTGCCCAAACCGGGCCCGACCAGTTGAAGATTCAGAAGGCCAAGGCCGACCAGGCCGCGGCCCAGGTACAACAGGCGCGCGCTCAGCTCGATCAGGCAAAATTGAACCTGAGCTACACCAGAATTGTTGCCCCGGCAAACGGCATCATTACCAAGAAGAGCCTGGAAGTAGACCAGAACGTCAGCGTGGGGCAAAACCTGATGACCCTGGTCTCTTTGGATGACATCTGGATCACGGCAAACTTCAAAGAGACACAACTACGGATGATGCGTCCCGGGCAAACGGTCAAGATCCATGTGGACGCGTACGGGCGGGACTACGACGGCAAAGTGACCCAGATCGGTGGCGCAACCGGCTCGATGTTAAGCCTGTTTCCACCGGAAAACGCCACGGGTAACTACGTCAAGGTGGTGCAGCGGATCCCCGTTCGCATCGACCTGACGGATCGAAACGAGGATCAGGACCGGTTGTTGCGTCCCGGGCTATCGGTGGAACCGACGGTTCGAGTCAAGAATTAAGAGCGCGCGCGAGCTCTGGAGCCAAAAGGGCGGGTACCTATCCCCGCCCTTTTGTATTTATTGGGCCACTGTCATTGCGAAACTGCTCTAAACCTGCCGTAGGCGCCAGCCCGGCAATTTCCGGTGCAAAACCAGGCAAATGATTGCTCCGTACCATCGCACCGTTTCGCGATCTGCAATCATCTAAGGGGAAACACACCGAGGCACCTGCGTTATGCCGTTAGCGTTCGACTTTTTCCTGCATTACGCCTACATCATCCTTTTCCTCTGGGTGCTGGGGGAGCAGCTTGGCGTGCCCGTGCCGAGCCTGCCCCTGTTGTTGGCTGCAGGCACATTGACCGCAACCCACAAGCTGGCGCTACCCGCCGTGCTGTTTTCTGTGGTGGCCGGCTGCTTTGTGAGCGATTCGCTCTGGTACTTGTTGGGCAAGCGCTTCGGCAGCACGATGGTGAAGCTGGTTTGCCGGCTCTCATTCGAGCGATCCACCTGCGTGCGCAAGACCGAGGACTATTTCACCAAGTACGGCGAGCAGGCGTTACTGGTGGCGAAGTTTGTTCCCGGCCTGGGAACGGTTGCGGCCCCCATTGCCGGCCAGACGGGAATGAGGTATCGCGTCTTTCTGGCTTACGATCTGGCTGGAGCTATGTTTTGGGCGGCGACACTCACCCTGGTCGGCCGCTTCTTCGGTGACGTGCTGAAGGTCCACCCCGGTGCGCTCTCCTGGATGGAACATTTCGCGGGCGCCTTGTTCGTGCTTGCCATTGCCGGGCTGCTGGGCTACCGCGTCTGGAAACAACAGGCTTTTCTGCAGATGGTGCGGACCTCGCGACTGGACCCGGTAGAGCTTAAGCGCATGCTCGATGGCGGCCAAAATCCATTTATTGTCGATTTGCGTCACCCGCTCGATTACCTTCCCGATCCGCGGGTGTTGCCGGGCGCGATCCGGTTCTCGCCCGAGACCCTGATGCAGCGGGCCGAGGAGATACCGCGCGACCGCGACGTGATCCTTTACTGCACCTGTCCCAGTGAGGCGACGGCTGCGAAGATGGCGATGAAATTACGCCAGAATGGCATTTATCGGGTCCGCCCGCTGCTCGGGGGCTTCGATAAATGGAAGAAGCTGGGTTTCCCGCTGGAGCAGTATGAAGACCAGCCGGCCAGCATCGCCTGAGTCACCGCTCGGCTTTCCGTTACCTTCCACATTTGCGAGTGTCTTTTATCTCCTGGCATTCCTCGGCGGGAGATAAAGGTACCCGCCTGTATGACCCCCGCATGTAACGAAGTCGATACGCCGCTCGGCGAACCACCCGCGCCGGCGTGAAAAACGCCCATCAGACTGGCATGCGCCAGTCTGCCTGGGACAATGCGGCCAGAAGTATCTGGCCTGGGACAATGCGGCCAGAAGCATCTGGCGGCGTCCGCGGAAGATAGCACCACTTCCCGGGGATAGCTTCTTCAACGATGCGCGTGCTAATTTGCCCTTGCCTCGAAAAGGCGTCCGGGCATTCAGGCGCGCAGCGTCACCGGGCAGGATCGGGAGATTCTATGGCGTACACAGAGACGTACCACTGCGACGTTTGCGGTAATCCCGAGGGGGGAAGCTGAGGACTGGTGGCTTGCGTCGACCGAGTCCGAGCCGCTCATTCCCAAGGGGCCCGAGCAGCCCGTGTTGAAGTTGACGCCATGGAATATCATGCTTTCCCACGCCGCCAAGGTCCGTCACCTATGCGGCGCACGCTGTGCCCAGACCCTGATGGACCGGTGGATGCGGGGCGAGTAGCGGCCGACCTGGTCCAAACCGGCTGGCCGGTGCTCCTGCTCTTTGCGAGATATGAAACGCCATCCCCGCGACGCCGGGATTCTTCACGCCCGGATAGTATGGTGAAGGCGCTCCCTCGATCGCGGGCGTGGAGACACGATTGGCCTACGACGACCTCAGGGATTGGATAAAAGCACTCGACAAAGCGGGCGAGCTCAAGCACATCCACGAGCCGGTGGACCCCATTCTCGAAATTGCCGAGATTACCAACCGGGTATCCAAATGGGGCAGGCAGGGCGGTCCCAGGGGTAAGACCGCTGCAGCATATCCCCCAGGCGGACCGGCGCTGCTGTTTGAGAATGTAAAGGGCTACCCCGGCAGCCGGGTGTTGATGAACCAGTTCGGCAGCGAGCGCCGCATGAAGCTGGCGCTCGGTGTCGATAGCCTCGATGATGTGGCGGGCCGCATCGAGGGCCTGCTGCAGCTCAAATCACCCGAAGGCCTTCTGGAAAAGTTGAAGATGCTTCCCATGCTGGCGGAAGTAGGGCGATTTTTCCCGCGCACGATCCCTGCAAAAGATGCCGCCTGCAAGCAGGTGATCCTGCGGGACAGCTTCAGCGTCCTCGACTTTCCCGTGCTGCAATGCTGGCCGCTGGACGGCGGCCGATTTATCACCTTGCCTTGCGTCATCACGCGCGACCCCAAAAGTGGAAAACGCAATGTCGGCATGTATCGCATGCAGGTCTATGACGGGCAGACGACGGGTATGCACTGGCAGCGGCAAAAGGTGGCTGCCGAGCATTTGCGCGAGCACCTGCGAGCGGTAGCGGCTGCAGATGCTTCAGGCGATGCAAGTGCCGCACGCGTTCGGGTGATGGCAGAGACCGCCGGAGGCACGGCCCGGCCGCCGGAGGGTACAGCCTCGATCGCTCTGGCCCAGATCAAGAACCGGAGACTGGAAGTAGCGGTGGCCATCGGCACCGATCCCGCAACTACCTTCTGTGCCATCGTGCCCGCCCCGCCAGAGGTCGAAGAGTTTGTTATCGCCGGTTTTCTCCGCCAGATGTCCGTCGAGCTGGTGAAGTGCGAAACCGTCGACCTGGAAGTTCCCGCGCACGCCGAGATCGTCCTCGAAGGCTATGTGGAGTTGGACGAACTGCGCACAGAAGGGCCGTTTGGCGATCACACCGGCTTCTACACCATGGAAGAGGAGTACCCGGTGTTTCACATTACTTGCATCACCCATCGCAAAGATCCAATCTATGCCGCGACGATCGTCGGCAAGCCGCCCATGGAAGATGCATGGATGGGCAAGGCAGTGGAGCGTATTTTTCTCCCGCTGATGCGCTTGACCATACCGGAAATCGTGGACGTGAATCTGCCGGTAGAAGGCGTGTTCCACAACCTGATGATCCTTTCCATCCGCAAGAGCTACGCGGGCCAGGCGCGGAAGGTCATGAACGGTATCTGGTCGCTGGGGCAGGCGATGTTTACCAAGTGCATTGTGGTGGTCGATGAAGATTGCGACGTGCAGGACCTGGGCGAAGTGACGCTGCGGGTGGCTAACAATATCGACCCCGAACGCGACATCCAGTTCACGCTGGGGCCGGTAGACTCGCTCGACCACGCCTCTCGCCTGCCCAACTTCGGTAGCAAAATGGGCATTGACGCAACACGCAAATGGAAAGCAGAAGGATTTACCCGCACCTGGCCGCCGATGATCGCCATGGATGCCGCCACCCGCGCGCGCGTGGATGAAATCTGGAAAAAGTTAGGGTTGGAGTAGATCGACGGACTCGATGAGAGACGAAATCGAGCGATGGTGGCGCAGGCTGGGCAAAAGGAAGCACGCAGCATGGCCCCGCATGGAGCAAAGCCAATACCGCAGCTATCGCGCAGTACATCCCTTTGATGAGCGCTTCGGCGTCGAGACCAGCGGGCTCATCTACGACCTGCCTTCCGGCCACCAGCATGATGTGTACAACAACGGTTACTTTGCCGTGGCGCCGTCGGTATTTCACGGAGTCATGCAGGCATTCGCGGAGCGGTTGCAACTCGACTTTTCCCGGTTCACCTTCGTGGATATTGGATCCGGCAAAGGCCGCGCCCTTCTGCTGGCTTCCGATTATCCGTTTCGCGAGGTCATTGGAGTGGAGCTTTCCGCTGAACTCGACCGCGTGGCGCGGGCCAACGTTCGGCAGTATGCCCGGGCGACACGCGGGGCACCGCATCGCTCGCCGATAACCTCCCTGCACGGCGACGCAACTGAGTTCGCGTGGCCTGCCGGACCGCTGATCCTCTACCTGTGGAACGCGTTTACCCGGCCGGTCCTGGAAAAGTTATTCCACAATCTCGAAGTTTCCCTGGCCAGGGAAACACGCGACGTGTACTTGATCTACATGCATCCCGAACTGGAGTCCACGCTCATGACGCTCCCTTGGCTTGACCGGATTTGGCGGGAAGAGTTCATGATGAGCGAAGAAGATTACGAGGCCTGGGCCTTCCCCACCCGCGCCGAAGTATGCGCGGTGTATCGGGCTGTATCTACAGGGGTTGCCGGCACTCGCCCGCCGTCAGACACCAAAGTTTAAAAATGCAGGTGACTGTTACCCGTTTAGCGATTCATTAGCAGAACGGAAGAGTGGGTTCCCGATGCTAGGATGGCCTTGCATTGAGGTTACGGGAGCTTTTGAGAGTACCCACTCAAACCCCACAACTCAAGCATTTTCACTTCTACTCTGCACAGGAGGGTGCGGAAGTGCGGCGTTTCTTGAGCAAAAGCCGCCATGGCAGTCGTTACTCTGTAGACACCAGAAGTGAAAATGCTTTAGCGCAGATTGTTGTTTAGAAAAGCTGCCTGGTAGCCAGAAGTTCACAGCTTCGAAAACATTTTTCTCGTAACGAGTTAACCCCCCGGCCTCGAACGAGATTTTTTATTGACTGCCCGACACCGTCCTTCTGTACGGAACAAAACGGAAGAATGCCCGGTACCCCCGCACCGCGCAGAGCTCAATTCGAACATCTACGCGCCAGCGGGCATGCAGCCGCTTGACGGAAGAGACGGACCGGATGCTTTTAAGTGAATTCCTCCAAAAGTGGATCAGCAAGGCGAGCCTTTGCCTCATGGCCGGATCGAGCGTGTGCGCCGCAGCCAGCGCACAAGACGTGCCTGAGACTTACTCCAACCGCAGAGCTTTTAGCGGATTCGTTGAATACTCAAACGATTCCAGCCACATCCTGCTCGGCTACGCCGACGGACGCAAGATCACTGCCATCGGCGCCGGCTATGAACGACGGAGCTTTTTGAGCACGCATCTCTCCGGCGCCTGGGTTGCCGAGGTGCGTCCCTTCATTTCGGTGAGCGATCCTACGATGACGGGCGTAAGACTGCAATTTCCCCAAGAGCCTTTGTATTCGGGCGTAGTGAACTTTACTTCCGCCGTTCCCGTGGATAAACCCGTAACCAGTGCGCCTTTTAATGTGATCCTGGTGACTCAGACCCATGTCTATGAAGGGACTGCGACCTACATCGCGGGAAGGCGGTCTACTTTCGTGAGCGGTATCAGCCCACTGGGATATAAGCTCAAGGCATTTCCGCACCGGCGTCTGCAGCCGTTCGTAACCGGCCTGGGTGGGTTCGCAGTATCGCCAAGAGACATTCCCGTATTCAACAGCTCAGCCTTCAATTTTACGTTCGAATTCGGCGCCGGGGTTCAAGTGTTCCAGACGCACACGCGCTCCATCCAATTCGAGTATCGCTACCATCACCTCGCCAACGTCCGCAACAGCGCGGAAAATCCCGGGATCGATTCGAGCGTGCTCAAAGCTACGTATTCGTTCGGACGCTAGCCTTGCGCATCCGCCGGCTTCACTCACTTGTCTTTGTGACCGATATCGAGACCAAACTTGGGTGATGTGTTCGTGCCGGTGACTTTCACCGGTATTTCCGCCCCGGCGCCGTTCTTGTGAAAGAACGGATCTGCGACTTTCAGCATCCAGCTTTTCCATCGCGAAGCCACCATCTGCGATAGCTTGGCATCCGTTCTCACCTTGCCGGTGAAATCGAACTTCTTGCCGTCCAGCGTGTACTCGCCGGCCAACCGCACCGTCGCTCCGGGCAAGGTATAGTTCAAGTCCTGCAGATCCAACTTGCCGCCGCCCATGGAGAACTTCCCCGTCATGTGGGAGTTCACATCCTCTGCCCCAGGCTTGGCATCCTTGGGGTCACCCTGTGCCCGCAGACTCAGCATGTCGATCTTGTCCTGCAGATCTGGATTGGTAAAGTGCATCCGTTTCAGCGTAAAGGTCCCATCCTTCAATTCCAGTTTTCGGGTTACGCTCTCCTTGCCCGGAGGGATGTGCAGTTTGGTTTTCATCGACAGCACGCCCGTCATCACCACCGGTTCCGTCTTCACGGCAAGCTGCAGAAAGTCTTGTATGCGGCCGGCGGGCACATCCACATCGAGGTCGATCGTGTGCCCTTTTCCTTTTATGTTCACGATGGCGCCGCTGCAGGTGAACTCCGATTGTCCCAGCTTCGCCGCAACCGGCTCAAGATACGTGTCGCCGCTCGTTCCGTCGACCACTGCCGAAAATTGAGCATGCAGGGACACAGGATGGTTTGCCGTATCCAACGAAAAATTCGCCACGTCCGCTGTTCCATGTACTTCGATCCGGTCCAGCCGGCCGTTGAATTCGCCTACGGAATGAAGCATGCCTCCGATTCCCTTGATGGTGTTCAGGTCTGCCTGATCGAATGTGTACTTACCCGTCACGGTCGATTCACCCGGAGTTTCCGTATTCCACGGGCCGAAGGTGCCGGCCGCGTGAATCTCGCCTTTGGGCACCGCATCGGTCAGTCGCGCGTCATAGGGTGACGGAGTATTCGAGCCCAACTCATGCAAGACAATATGTTTCAGAACGAAGACCTTCGGATCCTTGTTCGGTTTGTCTGTGCCAATGATCAATTGAGAATCGTCGAACACCAACTCACTGACTACAATCTTGATCTTGGCCTTGCGCTTGGCGCTGTGCGTGTCCTGCTGCCGCATCGACTTCGGTGGAATGTGGATGGTCAGCCCCCGCACATGCGCGGTGCGAACCCGGGTCGGCTTAAGAAACAAGCCCAACAGGCCGGCATGGAAAGTGAATTCCTGCACCGCAATGATCGGATCTTTAGCCCCCGCGGCCACGACATCATCGGGAGCAAAAATCCGCAGGCCCTTGCCGGAGACGGCAAGACCCTTGAGGAGCGAGACCTGCAGGTCATCTAACTCCACCCGGCTGTCGAAGCGAGCGCTCAGCGTTTCAATCACGCGGCCCTTCAGGATCGGTCCCGCTCTTTCGAACATCAGTTCACCCACTACCAGCAATACAACCAAGGCAGTCACTGCAATCCAGATCACCCATCGCCAGCCCCTGTGGTTCCCGGAGTTGCGCATGGCGGGGCCTTGCGGCACGGAATCATTGACGGCGTCCAAGGGAGAATCCTCGTACAGTCGATGCACATTCAGCAAACTTAGTTTTCCGCAGGGGTCCGCCGGCCCTCCTTCCTTGAAGGCGGCCGCGGGAATCAGGCGTCCCCCCATTACCCGCAGTTGTGGCCGATAGAAATTAAAACTAGTTTTGTTTCTTTTCAGCCCTGCTGAAATGATGCAGAAAAAGATCCATCGAGCCACCCTGAATCACGATCGAGAAGACCACCACGACATAGGTCGCGGTAAGAATCCAGGAGCGCCCCTCGCCCACGGGCACGGCGAGCGCAAGCGCGATGGATAGCCCCCCACGCAATCCTCCCCAACTTAAGGCGAGGATGGAACTGCGGAATGAACGCTGGACCAGCCGAAGCGAACCGAGGATCAAGGCTACCACCGCGAGCCGTACGCAGGTGACTACAACCACGGCGGCCAGACCCGATTGCAGAGACAAGCGGTGGATTGGGATGGCCAGCACTTCGAGACCCAGCAGCACGAAGAGAATGGCGTTCTGCACCTCGTCAATCACTTCCCAAAAGCCGTCGATGCTCTCGTGTGCAATTAAGTCCGGCGGATGAATCAGATTGAAGCGCCGCAGAGCGATGCCCGCCGCGACCGCTTCGAGTGGGGCAGAAAGCTGCCAAGCGTCCGCCAGCGCATAGCCTCCCAGGGCAAGCGCCAGGGTGAGCAGAATCTCTACCTGGTAGGCATGCACCAGGCGCATGAGATGAGAAATGATCCAGGCGGCAAGAACGCCCAGTGCCAAACCTCCCCCAACCTTGAGCAGCAGGCCGATCGCGATATGCGACGGAGTTGGCAGGGCGCCGCGAGATGCGTCGAGCAGCGCCAGAAACACCACCGCGCCCACGCCATCGTTGAACAGGGATTCTCCCGCTAGCTGGGCCTGCACATTCTTGGGAACACCCACACGGCGCAGCATCTCCAGCACGGCAATCGGGTCGGTAGGCGAGATGAGCGCGCCGAAAAAGAAACATTCGAGCCACGTTGCCGGGATACCCATGGCGCCAAGCACCCAGCGCATGATCACCGAGGTCATTACGGTGGACAGCAGTGTTCCGAACACCGAGAGCACAGCGACGGCGAGCTTCTCCCGCGCCAATTGCTCCAGGTCCAGTAAAAAAGCTCCGGCAAATAGCAACAGTCCCAGCATGCCGTGCAGAATCAGGCTCTCGAAGTCGATTTGCCGCACCAGGCTGACCGCCCATACATGCAGGCCAGGCGCGTAGGCGCCCACGCCCATGAGGCCTAATGCGCAGACGACTGTAAGCAGCATCGTGCCGATCGTGATGGGGAGCCGCAGCCAGCGCGAGCTGATCCAGCCGAATAACGCCGCGATCGAAGCCAGAAGACTCAGAAGCTGGAATGTCGTCATGGAACGTAGAGTTTAAAGCATTTTCGCAATTGGTGTGCACCGGAGCCTCGAACCTTTACGTGGTTTTCTCTCAAAGAAAACCACACCTCGTTGCTCTTACCAGACCACAGTAATTGCGAAAATGCTCTCACTTACGCGTAGCGAAACAGTGCCCTGAAACCGTAGTCCATGTGCTGCTGGATATGGCAGTGAAACAGAGAAAGCCCCGGCTGGTCGGCGACAAAGTCCACTACCGCCCGGCCGTAATACGGAACCACCACCGTATCTTTTATGATGCCCGCCGTTTTGCTGCCGTTTATGTCCACCAGTTCGAATTGATGGCGATGCAGGTGCAGAGGGTGGGCATCGTCCGTTCGGTTGCGAAATACAAGACGGTAACGAGTTCCCTGCTTGAGCACGAATTCCCTTTCGTGCGGATATTGCTTTCCGTTCACCAGCCAGCTGTTGAACTTGCCCGAGCCTCCAGGAATCTTTTCAAACACCATCTCGATGGTTTCATCCGGGGCTGCCGGGGTGGCCCCCGCTTTGCCGAAGAGGGTGTAATCCCAGACCGCGCGCGAGGGCGCCACCCATTGCGGCTGCCGGTGCTGATTTTCATACTCCACCAGGATGCCCAGGCCGGCGTTACGAATCCTCTCCTCGGTGGCGCCCAGGATCCATACTCCGGGCTGGTTCATTTCGACAATAGCGTCCACCCGTTCCCCTGCGCCGAGCAGGATGCTCTCGACCTTTTGCGGAGTCGGCACCGGGTTGCCGTCCATCGCGATCACCTGAAATTGATGGCCCGCCAGCGCGATGCGCCGGTTCTCAATGGCGCTTGCATTCAACAGGTGGAGCAGCACCCGCTGCCCCTGCTTCACCCGGATCGGCTCTCCCGCTCCCAGCACCTTGTCGTTGATGGAGTAGGTCGCGGAGTTGACTTCGAGGCCATTCGGATCTGTGTTGAGCGTTGCCGGCTTCTCCGGCTGCGGCCCCGCATGACCGTCGTCGTCATCGTCATCCATGCTGCTGGTGAAAAAGGGCTCCCAATCGCGCAGGGAAAGAAAAATCTCCTGATCGTATTGGCCGGGGTCATTCCCGCCATCCACGTAGACGAACCCGAACTGCCCGGTGTAGGTGCCGCGATGCAAATCGTCCTGAGCCATCGCGTGAGAGTGGTACCAGCGTGACCCCGCGGGCCGCGGGGTTAACTGGTAGCGGCGCCGCCCACGAGGCGGTACAGGTGGCGTGCCCTGTTCCTCCACTCCATCGACATCCGATGGGATCAACATGCCGTGCCAATGCACAAACTCCGGTACATCCGTATCGTTGATTACATCCACACTCACCGGTTTGCCTTCGCGCATCCGCAGCACCGGCCCGGGCGAGGTGTCGTTGTAGCCGATGGTGCTCAGAATGTGGTCGGGGGCGAGCTCAACGGTGACCGGAGCAATGCGCAGGGTGTAGTCCGCTTTCGCGGCGTCGTTGGCAGGCACGTTGCCGCCCATCGGCATCAGCGGTGTCTGCGCCAATAAACTCGCTTGGGCAAAAGCCGCACCGCCAAACTTCATGAAGTCGCGCCGCTTCAACAGATTGCCCCCTCGGCCGGACCTGAGCAAATCGTCTCACGCACCCCGATGGGTTGCAAGCAAGACGGTGCCGCGAAACATTTGCATGGGGCCACAAACAAGTCGCTCGCAGGCTTCGTCTATCAGGTTAGAGGCTGCGGCGTTCTGGTAATCTCAAGGCACGCGCGGTGCAATGTGGGAACGTTCTGCCCATGAAGCTTCTGCAAGCCAGTTCGGCGGCGTTGGTCGGCATGGCGTTGTGCTCCGCCGGGCTGTTCGCCTATCAGCGGACTGCCGATTTCGGCTTCGACGATGACCCACAAACCAACGGCCGGGCTGAGTTTTACTGGTCGCGGCTCAGCTACTCCACGAGCGCGGGCAGCAGCTTCGCAGGAGGCTTTGGCGGTTCCGGGGGTTTCGGAGGCTATGGCTGGGGTCGTTCCTGGTCTCGCGACTATCCCAAGGCTGATCGCCAGGTTTTGCTGGCGCTCAAACGGTTGACGCGCATCCAGGGCCGCTCGACCGAGCAGGTCGTCAACCTCGATTCCGACGACATCGACAACTATCCCTGGGTTTATGCCGTACAGGTACAAACCTGGTCGTTTACCGACGCGGAGGCCAAACGGCTGCGGGAATACCTGCTGAAGGGCGGCTTTCTGATGGTGGACGACTTTCACGGCACGGCCGATTGGGAGGACTTCATGAACGGGATGCGCCAGGTTTTTCCCGACCGGCCCATTGAAGACCTGGACAACAAAGACGAGATCTTTCACGTCCTCTATGATCTGGATGAGCGCATGCAGGTGCCGGGGGAGCAATACATACGCACTGGCCGCACCTATGAGAAGGATGGCTACGTTCCCAAGTGGCGCGCCATTCGCGATGACAAAGGCCGCATCGTCGTTGCCATTTGTCACAATATGCACCTCGGTGACGCCTGGGAGTGGGCGGATGATCCGGAATACCCCGAGCCCTTTGCTTCCATGGCCTTTCGGGTTGGCCTGAACTACATCGTGTACGGCATGACGCATTGAAACCTGCTCCGCGTGGCGATTCGTACAGCTACCGGTTCTGAGAAAAGGATTTTGATCGGCAGAGAGCGAAAACTCCGGCCCCATGTTCCAATTCCTGTTTAAGTATCCGAGTGCGGTGTTTTCCAAAGGCCAGTTTGTCCTGCTTGGCACGTGGCCTGGGTGGGTGCTGCTACTGCTCATCGTCGCGTGTGCGGCGGGCCTGGCGCTGCTCATCCGATCCCGTATGCCGCAGCCGATGACAGGTGTACACAGCGCCCGGCCTCATCCCCGAACCAGGCTCTGCACCAGGCCGCACCCAACATCGACAGGTGGCGTGCCGGTGCAGTCTGGCTGCTGCAGTCGTTGCTCATCATCACCGTGCTGGTTTTGCTTTGGCAACCGGCCATCACCGTGGCCGAGTTGGCGCCGCAACAGAACGTAATCGCAGTTGTGCTCGATGATTCGCGCAGCATGGCCATTGCCGATAGCGGCGCCGACGGCAGGCTGGCACGCGAAGCGGCGGCCGAAAAGGCGCTTCAGGATGGCGTGCTGGCCGGCATCAGGAAGAGATTCCAAGTCCGCCTTTACCGGCTCGATAGCCGGGTAACCCCCGCGGCCTCGCTCACGGAGATACAGCCCTCTGCCCCCGCAACCCACATCAACGCGGGTTTGCGCCAGCTCGTGACCGAGACCTCCGATTTGCCGATTGGCGCCGTTGTACTGCTTAGCGATGGCTCAGAAAATTCGCTCGACGGGTCCGGAGATCTTGCCCTCGAAACAATCACTGCCCTGCGCAATCGCCACTTACCGGTGCATACCGTTGGCTTCGGTAAAGAGCAGGCAGTCCACGATGTGGAGCTCGACGGCGTGCGGGTCACCTCCCGCGCTCTATCGGGCTCGCGCATCCCGGCGACAATCAGCTTGCATCAGCATGGCTATTCTGGAAGCAAGGTGCTGCTGGCAGTGCGCGACGGCGACCAGACGCTTAGCTCCCGCGAAGTCACGCTGGGCGCCGATGGCGCCACCCAGGTAGAAACCATTTACTTCAGCCCGGGCGTGGCCGGCGTCAAGAGCCTGAGTTTCTCGCTCGCCCCTCTGGCTGGGGAAGAGAATGTTCGCAACAATGCAGTCACTCGCCTGTTAGGCGTGACCGATGACAAGCGTCGCATTCTCTATGTGGAGGGCGAGCCACGCTGGGAGTACAAGTTCATACGGCGCGCCGAAGACGACGATAAGGTCGTGCAGGTTGCCTCCATGCTCCGCACCACTGAAAACAAGATCTACCGCCAGGGCATCAGCGACCCTAAGGAACTTGAAGATGGCTTTCCCGTGCGTCCGGAAGATCTGTTTGCCTACCAGGGCATCATCGTAGGCTCGGTGGAGGCTAACTACTTCACGCCCTTGCAACAGGAATTGCTGCGCGAGTTCGTGGAGCGCCGTGGCGGCGGCGTGTTGTTTCTGGGCGGCCGCTTCTCGCTCGGGGATGGAGGATGGGGCGGATCGAACCTGGTCGACCTGTTGCCCACGATTCTGCCCAACAGCAGAAATACCTTTCATCGGGATCACGCCACCGCTGAACTTACCGCGGCAGGAGAAGACAGTCCGATCACCCGTCTCATGGACGACCCGGCCAAGAACGTCGATCGCTGGAAGAAGCTGACCTATCTGATGGATTACCAGGACGCAGGCGCGGCCAAACCTGGAGCCACAGTATTGGCCACGCTGAACGCCGGAACGCGCAAACTGCCCTTGCTGGTAACCCAGAACTACGGCCGCGGCCGCACCGCGGTGATGGCGACCTCGGGCACGTGGCGATGGCAGATGGCCCAGCCGTTGGGCGACACCGCGCACGATGCTTTCTGGCAGCAACTGCTGCGCTGGCTGGTGCTTGATTCGCCGGGGCAGGTAGTGGTCACCGCGCCCACCCAGATGCTGGTGGATGATGGCCATATCGATCTTTCGGCGAGCGTGCGCGATGCGCAATATGTGCCGGCGCCTGACGCGCAGGTAACCGCCCACCTCACCGGTCCCGACGGCCTCTCGGTCGTGGTGGACATGACGCCGGCTCCAGATCGTCCGGGTACATTCCATGCCGCGTGGACCGCGGAGAAGCCCGGGGAGTATCTGGCCGAGGTCACCGCGCAAAGGCGGTCGCAGAAGACCAAAGACCAGGCGGAGCAACTGGGAAGCGCCACGCTTCCCTTCCAACGAATCGATGGGGTTGCGGAGAATTTTCACAGCGGGCAGAACCGCGAGTTGCTGCAGAAGCTTGCGTCTGAAACCGGCGGCCGCTACTGGACTCCGCAGGAGTTGTCGCGGCTTCCCAACGAAATCTCCTACTCCGATGCCGGCATCTCCGTTCGCGACATCAAAGAACTGTGGAACATGCCGGTGGTCTTCCTCTGGCTGCTGCTGCTCATTTCCGCGGAATGGCTGCTGCGCCGCAAGTGGGGTGTGGTATGAGACCAACCCTCCTTCTGCTGTGCCTCTTGACGATGAGACCTGCCGCCCACGCCGCCGTCTACTACGTCACCGTTGCGGGCCTCGGTGGTGAGCCGGACTACGACCAGCGATTCACCGCCAACGCAAAAGATCTGGACAAATTGTTCAAGGCGTCCGGCAACGGCGCGCATGTTTACACCTTGACCGGCAGTCAGGCAACACGGGCGCAACTTACCGAGACGCTCACCACAATCGCTCATGATGCCAAACCCGAGGATGATCTGGTGGTTATTCTGATCGGGCACGGATCGTTCGATGGAACCGACTACAAGTTCAACCTGGTTGGACCCGACATCACGGCGGCGGAGTTGGCCAACCTCGGCGATCGCATCCCCGCCAGACGCCAGCTGATCGTGAATGCCACCAGCGCCAGCGGCGGATCGGTCGCCGCGCTCGAAAGGCCAGGGCGCGGCGTGATTGCAGCAACCAAGAACGGTACCGAGAAAAACGCAACCGTGTTTGCACGCTATTGGGTCGAAGCGTTGCAGGACCCCACCGCCGACGTGGATAAAAGCGATTCCATCAGCGCGATGGAGGCGTTCGCCTACGCGCAGCGCAAGACGGCCGCATTCTACGAATCGCAAAAGCGCCTGGCAACCGAACATGCCGTGTTTGAGGACACAGGCAAAAGCGAACCTGTGCGTGAGCCCTCACAAAATGAGGGTGTTCTGCTGACAGGTTTTACCGTGCTCCGCATCGGTGCCAGCAAGAAGCAGGCCAATGATCCCGCCAAGCAGGCATTGCTGGCGAAGAAAGAGGATCTGGAGCAGAAGGTGGACGCGCTCAAATACCGGAAGGCCGCCATGGACCCGGCAGACTACAAACAGCAGCTTACGGAAACGCTGGTGCAATTGGCGCAAGTGCAACAGGAATTGGATAAGAACTAGACAAATGAACTGGCCGCAAAATTCCGCAGCGTTGCTCGTGATGGTGCTCAGCACGATAAGCCCTTGCCTGGCCGCGACTCCAGAGAGTTGTCATGCGCTACGGATGCACGGCCAAAAAACGGAAGCGCAGTCCTGCTTCGAGTCGCTGGTGCGCAGCAACTCTCCTTACTCCCGCGCAGAAGGCTACTGGGGACTGGAGCAATACGACCAGGCAAACGAGCAGTTCCGCCTCGCGACCGCGCCGCCTGAGAGCGACCCCCTGTATCGCGTTCGCTGGGGAATGCTGCTGCACGAGCGATTCAATAACACTGATGCGGTGGGTTTGTTTCAGGAGGCGCTGCAACGAGACCCGAAAAATGCGCGCGCCTATTTGGGCCTGGCGATGGTCAGCGCAGATGGCTTCGACGGCAAAGCCACGGACTATGCCACCAAGGCGCTGGAGCTCGATCCCAAGCTGGTGGAAGCGCACGAGTTCGCGGCAAACCTGGCGCTTGAAAACGCCGATACGGAGCACGCCATCGCACAGGCTGATCAGGCGCTCGCTCTGTCGCCCGACGCCCTCGACGCCATGGCGATCCATGCAGCCGTTGAGTTGTTGGCCGATCGCTCCCCCGACGCGTGGTTAGACAAGATCGGCAAAGTAAACCCCGGTTACGGAGGAGGCTATGCGCGCGTGGCGCATTACCTCGAGCTGAACTACCGCTTTGAGGATGCGATCGGCTACGACCGCAAGGCCATTGCGGCCGATCCCCGCTTGTGGAGTGCCCGCGCCGATCTCGGCGTCAGCCTGATGCGCCTGGGGCAGGAGGATGAGCCCTTACAGCAACTGGAGATGTGCTACAACAACGGTTACCGAGACGCTGAGACCGTAAACAGCTTGCGCCTGCTCGATAGCTATAAGAACTTCGTCACCTACAAAGAAAACGGAACCATCCTTCGCCTGCGCAAGAACGAAGCTGAGCTGTTGCATCCTTACTTTGAAGCAGAGCTGCAACGCATCATCGCCACCTACGACAAGAAATACAAAATGAAGCTCACCGGCCCGGTGCAGGTTGAGGTGTATCCAGACCATGAAGATTTCGCCGTGCGCACCATGGGGATGCCCGGCCTGGGCGCGCTCGGCGTTACCTTCGGTCAAGTAGTGGCAATGGACAGCCCTTCCGCGCACAAGCCCGGCGATTTCAACTGGGGCAGCACGTTGTGGCATGAGATGAGCCATGTCTACATCCTGTCGGCCACCCACCAACGCGTGCCGCGCTGGTTCACCGAAGGGCTTGCCGTGCATGAAGAAACGCAGGCGTCACCCGAGTGGGGCGATCGCGTCTCACCAGACATCCTGGTGGCCATCCGTGATAAGAAGTTGCTGCCGGTTGCGGAGCTGGATCGAGGGTTCATCTTCCCCCAGTATCCGGCGCAGGTATTGGTCTCCTACTTCGAAGCGGGCAGCATTTGCGACTACATCAAGAGCCATTGGAGCGAAGATAAATTGCTCGACATGGTTCACTCCTATGCGCAACGCAAAACCACGCTCGACGTGATCAAGGACGATCTTGGTCTTTCTCCCGCAGACTTTGATAAGCAATATCTGGAGTGGATCAACCAGCGCTATGGGGCGATGGCATCCAACTTCGATCAGTCACGCCGGGCGCTGGAGCACCTGGTAGAACAAGCCAGGCATGACCAGTATGACGCCGTGATTCAGGAAGGGGACGCCGTCCGCCGCATGTATCCCGAGTACATCGGAGATGCCAATGCCTACGAATTCATCGCCGCGGCGGAGTTGGCCAAAGGCGACAAGAAGGCCGCAGTCCTGGTGCTCACCGCATACGAGAAAGTTGGCGGCGATAACCCGGCTACCTTGAAGCAACTGGCCTCGCTCGAAGAAGAGCTGGGTCAGCCCGGCGAAGCGGCCGCGACTCTGGACCGCATCAACTATATCTACCCGGCGGATGAAGGCCTGCATCACCACCTGGGAGATCTGTGGTTTGGACAAGCGAACTATCCGGGAGCGATTCGCGAGTATACGGCAGTGGTGGCGCTCAACCCATTAGACAAAGCCGGAGCGCAGTTCAACCTTGCCCAGGCCTACTACGCAGCAGGACAGCGCGACAAAGCCGAGGAGAGCGTGCTCGCCTCCCTGGAGGCCGCGCCCGGCTATCGCCCCGCACAGAAACTGTTACTTGAGATCGAACACCCGGAGCAAAAAGATGCACCTAAGACAAACTGAATGGGAGCGTGCACACCATCGTGTGGAAAACGACTTTAGAGGAAGGGCACGGCTTTATAGGCTGCGGAAAAACTCGATGAATGAAGGGTACGGGCTTCAGCCCGTACATTACGGAAACGAGAACAGTGGGCTTTAGCCCCTGAGGGCGGCGTTTTCGGTCGAGAAACCTGCCCTCAGGGCCTAAAGGCCGCTTGGTTGTCTGGCTATATGTACGGCCTGAAGGCCGTACCCTATCACAACAATGCACTGACTGGCGCCGCGTACAGGAAATCCGGGTATCTCGCTCGTTTTTCCGCGAGATGAGGGATTCCACAAATTTCAAAGGGTTCCGAACTTTTCTAAAAACCGCGTAGTTGAGAGGAAGGACATTACCGATGGTTACGCTCCCTGAACTGAGCCAGGATGCAGCCCAACTGCAACAGCGCATCGAGAGATTCCACGCCGTCCGTGATGGCATCCTTACCCAGGTGCGACAGGTCATCGTCGGGCAGGACGAAGTGCTTGACCAGATCCTCATCGCATTATTTGTTGGCGGGCATTGCCTGATCACCGGCTTGCCCGGTACCGCCAAGACGCTGATGGTGCGCACGATCGCGGAGACGCTTGGGCTCTCTTTCCGGCGCATCCAGTTCACGCCAGACCTGATGCCCTCAGACATTACCGGTACCGACATCATCGAAGAAGATCTCACCACCGGCCATCGAAAGTGGACTTTTGTGCAGGGCCCGATCTTTGGCAATATCGTGCTTGCCGACGAGATCAATCGCACCCCGCCAAAGACACAGGCTGCCCTGCTTGGAAGCGATGCAGGAACGCTCCTGCACGGTACGGGGCCACGTGTATCCGCTGCCCGCGCCCTTCTTCGTGCTGGCCACGCAAAATCCCATCGAGCTCGAAGGAACCTACCCTCTGCCCGAAGCGCAACTGGACCGCTTCCTCTTCAACACCATCCTCGACTACCTCAGCGCCAGCGACGAACTGAAAGTTGTGGACCTGACCACGACCACGCACGTAGCAAAGGTTGAGGCTGTGACCACAGCCCAGGAGCTGCTCGACTTCCAACAGCTTGTCCGCATGGTCCCGATAAGCGAACCGGTCGCGAGGTATGTCGTCCATTTGGTGCGCGCGACACGATACAAGAACGACAGCGCGCCGGATTTCGTCAAGAAGTACGTGAACTACGGCGGCAGCATTCGCGCCGCGCAATTTATTGTGCTGGCGGCGAAAGCACGTGCACTCTCACGCCGCCGCTACCACGTCACTTACGACGACGTCACCTCACTGGCTATCCCGGTGCTGCGCCACCGCATCCTCCTCAACTTTCATGCGGAGTCGGAGCGCGTGGACGCGGATGAAATTCTCCGCCGCCTGATCGAACACATGCCGCCACCGAAGGAGGCGTGATGCTGCAGCGTTTTCTCGACCCCGGTGTGCTCGCCAGTATCAGCAGCCTTGACCTGCTCGCAAGGACAGTGGTCGATGGTTTCGTCGCCGGCCTGCATCGCTCGCCTGATTTTGGCTTCAGTCAGGAGTTCGCCGAGTACCGCGCCTACACACCCGGCGACGACCTGCGTCACGTGGATTGGAATTTATTCGCCCGCACCGAGCGCTGCTACCTGAAGCGATACCGCGGAGACACCAACAGCCAACTCACTGTCCTGCTCGATGCCAGCAACTCCATGGACTACACGTCCAGCCCAGCCAGGCCGAGCAAGATGGACTACACCCGGTTCGCCGCCGCCTCGCTCTTCTATCTGGCGATTCACAACCAGCGCGATGCCGCCGGCCTCATCGTATTTGACGATGAGGTGCGCAACTATATTCGCCCATCCACCAGGCAGGGACAGTTGCCGCGGCTGTTGGCCGGGCTGGAGAAAGCGGAGCCGCATGCGCGTACTGACTTTTCCAAACCGCTGCTTCACTTCCAGGAACTACTGCACCGGCGCGGCATCGTGATCCTGTTCTCCGACTTTTATGAGGACCCCGCAGCCATCATTCGTACCATCGAGCCCTTGCGCTATCACGGCAACGAGGTGGTGCTCTTTCATGTGCTCGATCCTCAGGAGATACGGCCGGATCTGCGCGGGCCCGCCATCCTGGTCGACCTCGAGACCGAGCAAAAGCTGGAAGTAATTCCGGAGTACACCCGCACCGAGTACAGCCGGAAAATCGACAATCATATCGAGCAGCTGCGTGACCGTACGCGCGGCGCGGGAATGGATTATCACCTGCTGGTAACCGACCAACCGCTGGACACCACACTGCGCGAGTACCTCGCGATTCGCCAGGGAGGGCAATAATGGGGTTTTTCAGTCCGTGGTTCCTCTTTGGCCTGGCGGCAATTGGCTTGCCTGTCTACGTTCACCTGCTGCGCCGCCACATCATTCCTCCGCAACCTTTCAGCTCATTGATGTTCTTTGAGCGCGGCACGCAAAGCTCTACCCGTCACCGGCGTCTGCGCTACCTGCTGCTCTTCTCGCTGCGCACCGCCCTGCTGCTGCTACTGGTGCTGGCGTTTGCCAATCCCTTTCTCCGGCTCGCGGGCGGTGGCGCCAATAACAAATTGTTGCTGGTGGTGGTCGACGACTCATTCAGCATGCGGGCCGGGTCGCGATTTGCCGAGGCGAAGCAAGGCGCATTGCAGCTCCTGTCGGCACGGCCCCAGGGACAGCGCGCCGAGGTCATGGCCCTGGGCGGCCGGCTCGCCGTGTTGACTCAGCCTATTCAGGATGCAGGCGCTCTGCGTTCGGCGGTCGAGAGTATCGAGCCTGGCGATTCGCGCGCCAACCTCGCCGAACTCGCGCGCGGTGTGCGCGCCCTGGTTGAGACGGTGCACACGCCGGTCGTGCTCCACCTCTTTAGCGACATGCAAAAAACAAGCATGCCCGCGAGCTTTGCCGACATGCAGCTGCCCCCTAATGTAACCGTCGTGTTGCACCCGTTCGGGACCAGTGCCCCAAACCCGAACTGGACCGTCGAAAGCGTCGTTGCGCCGGCCCAACTCGCCGATCCGAAAGACGCAAAGAAATCGCGCGTACAGGCGGTGATCGCCGGCTACGGAACTCCCGCTGCTACACGAACTGTCTCCCTCCTCGTCAACGGCAAAACAATCGCTACCCGCAAGGTCGAGATTCCGCCCAATGGCCGCGCAACCGTCGAGTTCGAACCGCTCGATGTGCCTTACGGACTGAACCAGTGCGCGGTCAAGATCGATGCGGCCGACGGCTTTCCGGCAGACGACGCAAGTTTGTTTTCGGTCAAACGGTCTGACCCGGAGCGGGTGTTGTTCGTGCATCAAAACGGCGATACCCGGTCCGCTCTCTACTTCGGCGCGGCGCTGGCCGCGGCCACCCAGGCAAGCTTCAATCTGCAACCCATCGAGAGCGATAAGTCTACTGATATTGATCCGTCGAAATACGCATTTGTGGTGCTCTCCGACACCCTTACACTGCCTTCCATCTTTGAGAATGCCCTGCTGAGGTACGTGCGCGGCGGAGGCAACGTGCTGATCACCGCTGGAACGTCGGCCGCACATCATGCGCGCATTCCCATCTTCGGCGGCTTCTCCGATACGCATTCGTATGCGCGGGATGGCTACGCCACGGTAGGCGAGACCGACGGGACCCACTCCCTTTTCCAGTCGGCCAATGAAAGCACCGGCAGTGATGCCCCGGGCGCAGCCGCGAATGCCGGTTGGAGCGATCTAAAGGTGTATGAGGTTTCCCGCGTGGATGTTGCCCAGGCGCGCGTGATCGTCCGGCTCACCGATCAAACGCCGCTGTTGCTGGAGAAGCAGGTGGGCGAGGGCCGAGTGCTTTTGTTTGCCTCGGGCCTCGACAACCTGACCAACGATCTGCCGGTTCAGCCCGCGTTTGTACCGTTTGTCGATCGCGCGTCGCGCTATCTCGCCGGAAGCGACAGCCTCGGCGGCAGCAGGCTGGTGGATTCGTTTGTTCCGCTGCGCACTGCCGCGGGCCACGCGGGCCATTCGTCCACGGGAGTCGAGATCATTGATCCGGATGGCCACCGTGCTTTGTCGCTGACCGAGGCCGCTGCCGCGCAGTCGTTCCAGTTGACGCGTGCGGGCTTCTACAAGATCCGCTTCGCCAATGGAAGGAATGCACTCATTGGTGTGACTCCAGACCGTCGCGAGTCCAATCTGGAACCGATCCCGAATGACCTGCTGCAACTCTGGGGTTCGGCAACAGCGCCACCCGCAACCGTACCGTCAACCAGCAGCGGTTACGTCCAGGAAAAAAATAGCACCCACGGCATTTGGTGGTACGTTATGCTGCTTGTATTGGTGGCGGCGGTTGCCGAGTCCATCGTTGCCAGCCGCTACCTCGGCACACAGAGGGAGGAGGCATGAGCAGCCACGATCACTCCAGTCACGACCAACTCAACCTCTATATCCGGCAATTGCACCAGCGGTTGCGTCTGGGTGTATCGCTGCGTGGTGTGGCCATCCTCATGGCCACGGCACTGATCACAACCGTCTTCCTCGTTCTCATCCTGAACGCGTTCGCCTTTCCGGTAAGCGGCCTCCACGGCGCTCGTTTGTTATTGCTCGTCGCCGCCGGGGTGGCCGTGGCCTTTGGTCTCGCTCTTCCCTTGCGCCGTCTCACTCGCCGCCGTGCGGCCGTCGTGGCGGAATCCTCTCACCCGGAATTCCAACAGCGCCTGCTTACCTTTGACGACCGCGAGAAACAGGGGAATGACCCCTTCCTCGAATTGCTCGCCGCCGACACACTCACCGTCGCCAGAGAGGCGCAGCCCGCCACCCTGCTTCCCAACAACAAACTGTATTTCCTCGCCGGCGCCGGCGTTGCCTGCCTCGGTGTCCTCGCCTGGCTGGTCGCCGCGGGGCCCGGCTTCGTAGGCTACGGAGCATCTCTTCTCTGGACCGGGCAAAGAGCCGCTCCTCTTTACGACATCCGGGTTACCCCCGGCAACGTTGCGGTGCGGCGAAACAGCGATCAACTGATCACCGCCCAGATCACGGGTCTCAAACCGGATCGAGTGCGGCTGTTCGCGCGCTATCAGAGCGCCCTTTCGAAGACCAACGCGAAAGCCGGCTGGGAGCCGGTCGCGATGCAGCCCCAACTCGATGCCTCCACCGGCGCCGGTGTCTCCAACTTCCAGTTTCTTTTCGCCGGGCTGCCGGAAGATGTCGAGTACTACGTGGAGGCTGGTCCCCTTACCTCCCATCATTTCAAAGTGCGTGTGGTCGATTTGCCCGCAGTGAAACAACTGCGGGTGACCTACCACTACCCCAAGTGGACGGGCATGCCCCAGGTCTCCGACGAGCACGGCGGTGACCTGCGCGCCATCGAAGGCACCAACGCAGAGCTGACGGTACAGATGGACCGGCCTTTGAAAAACGGCCAGCTCACGCTCGACGATGGAAAGCAGATTACGCTCAGCGGAGGCGCGGGGAATGTCTATACGGGTTCCATCCTCATGCAGAAGGATGGCGCCTACCACGTTGCCGCACTCGACCAGGGCCAACCTGTTCGCCTGTCGGAGGACTACTTTATTGCCACCGACAAAGCGAACCCGCCAGAAATCGCCATCGATCGGCCCACAGGGGATTATCGCGCCAGTCCTATTGAAGAGGTCACGGTGGGCGTAAAGGCGGCGGATGACTTTGGCCTGAACAAAGTAACTCTTCACTATTCCGTCAACGGCGGGCCGGAAAAAAGTATCGACATGCCGCAGCAGCCGGGTGCCAAGACGGTGAGCGGTGCGACCACGCTGAGTCTCGAAGATTTCAAGCTCGTGCCGGGCGACCTGGTAAGTCTTTACGCGACCGCGAAGGACGGACACGCGGAAGCACGCACCGATATTGCTTTTATCCAGGCGGATCCCTTTGAACGCGAGTTCTCGCAATCGCAGCAGATGGGTGGAGGTGGTGGCGGAGCCGGTCAGGGCCAGGGAAGCCAGACCGACATCTCCAAGCGCGAAAAGGAACTGATTGCTGCCACGTGGAAGCGTCAAAACAACAAAGCGGCCACGCCAAAAGACGCAGCCGAGGCGGGCACATTTCTCTCTGAAGTGCAGACCAAGCTGCAGAACCAGGCATTAGCGCTCGCGGCGCGTATGGATAGCAGGGACTTGTCATCTGCAAATGAGGACTTCAACAGCTTCGGCCGCGACATGCAAGCGGCCGCCTCGGCGATGACGCCATCGGCCGACAAATTGAAACAAATGCAGTGGCAAAATGCGATCCCCGCCGAACAAAAAGCGCTGCAATACCTGCTGCGCGCCGAAGCGACCTTCCGCAAGATAGAAGTTGCCTTCGGTCAACAGGGCGGTGGTGGGGGCGGGGGCGGCGGTGCAGGCCGTGACCTGGCCAGCCTGTTCGACCTCGAACTCGACACGGAGAAAAATCAGTACGAAACGGCGCAGACGGGCTCCGCCGCAGACCAAAAGGCCAAAGCAGTGGACGACGCGTTGGCCAAGCTCGATGCTCTGGCACAACGCCAGGAAGACCTGGCCCGGCAACAGCACAACAACCCGCAAACTATGCAGGAGCGTTGGCAGCAGGAAATGTTGCGTCGTGAAGCAGAACAGCTGCAGAAGCAGATGGAGCAACTGGCGCAGAACGGTCAGTCGCAGCAGGGACAACAAGGGCAGCAGGGCCGTGGAGGAACATCTTCCGGGGCGCAGAATGCCTCCGGACAATCCCGCCTCAGAACAATCCGAGGATGCGCAATCGCAATCGTCACAGTCACGGCGCGCAGGATCGCCCGGTCAATCGAGCGCGGATGCGGACGCGGCCGATCGCCGTGTAACCCAGGCATTGAATCGTCTGCGCGACGCCGATGAACAGATGAAGCGTACCGCCGGCCCGCAGCAGCAGAGTGCTGAAGCGGCGCGCCAGGCGGCGGAACAACTTCGGCAGGCAGCAAGCCTGATGAGCGATACGCAACAACAGCAGGCCACCGGCAAACTCGATTCTCTCTCCCGCGAGAGCGATCGCCTCAGCAAAGAGGAGCATGCGCAAGCCGATCGCGTGCGCGGCCTGGCCGCGCAACCGGGCCCGACCGACCAGTCGCAATACGCAGCGAGGCTGCAACAACGAAACCGGCTGGCGGAAGATCGCCAGCAGCTGTCGGACGACCTTTCCCGGCTGCAAACGAATGTGCGCAACGCCGCACGGCAGTTGGCGCCGACGCAGCCGCAGGCATCGTCGAAGTTGCGCGACGCGCTGGGAGGCATGGACCAGACCGACCTGACGAACCGCGTGCAGCGAACCGCCGACTGGCTGCGCCGCGGAATCAACCCCAACTCGAACGGTACGGAAGAAGGCATCGGCAAAGGTCTTGAGCAGCTAAGCCAGCAGATACACCAGGCGCAACAAGGCCTCGGCGCCGGCAAACCATCACCGGAGCAGCAGACCGCTGCGCTCGATCACGTCGAGCGATTCCGCGATCAGATCGAGTCTCTAACCGGGCGCGGGCAAAATTCACCTGCAGGCCGATCTGGCCAGCAGGGGCAAGGCGGTCAGCCGGGTCAGGGCGGTCAAGGTCAGGCCGGGCAAGGACGTCAAGGCGCCCAGCAAGGGCAAGGGCAAGCTCAAGGACAAAGCCAGAGCGGCCAAGGCAACGGCCCCGGCAGTCAGCAGGCGGCCAGTGGGCAGCCGGGTCAGGGCGCCGGGATCAACCAGCGAACGGGAAATCAGGTCGCCCAGAACGGCTTGAGTGGGGATCTTGGGAACCGCAATGCGGGCGGCGGAGGCGTCGGGACGATCTATAACAACATCAATACCGGCAACAACCACTTCGACCGCACGGGCCGGCCCCTTGCTCCGGATAATTCCCCGCTACCACCCGATTCTGAAAGTACCTACCGCCAGGGGCTCGCGGAGTTGAACGAGCTTCACCACCTTGCCCAGAACGATCCCGCGGCACTTAAGGAAGTTCAGGACCTCGTGCGTCAGATGCAGCAGCTCGACCCGCGACGCTTCCCGGGCAATCCGTTGATGGTCGAACAACTCCATGCCGAGGTGCTGAGAGGGGTCGACAAGCTGGAACTGCAACTGCGTCACGATGCCGATGACCAGACAACGGGGCAGGTGCGCACTACGAAAGAACCCGCAATCCCGCCTGGATACGAAGACGCCGTTGCCGAATATTTCCGCCGCCTCGGCAAAGGCCAATAAAACCGCAAACGAAGAGAGCGCGGACGTTAACCGGCCGCGCTCCTCGATCTGCAATCCGATCTGCGCAGTTGCGCAGCGCTGCTTACTTACCCCGGTAATCCTGGAAAAGCTCGGGGAACTGCTGCTTGAGGGCTTCGATCTTGGGGCGATCGCAGACAAATATGTAAGGGTTGTCAGGGTTATGTAGGGCGTAGTCCTGGTGGTAGGACTCGGCATCGTAAAAACCCTTCAGCGGGACCACCTGGGTGACGATCCGCTTGGGAAAGACCTTGGCCGCATCCAGTTGCGCGATGTAGTCCTTGCTGATTTTCTGCTGTTCGTCATTCGCGTAAAAAATGGCCGAGCGATACGATGAGCCAACATCCGGGCCCTGACGATTCAGTTGGGTCGGATCATGGGCGACGGAAAAGAAGATCCGCAGCAGCTGGCCATACGTGATCTTCGAAGGATCGAAAACGACCTTTACAGATTCAGCGTGTCCGGTATTCTCCTGGGTCACCTGGTCGTAGGTTGCGGTCGAGGATGAGCCACCGGCGTAACCCGCGGTCGTCGAAATCACCCCTTTGACCCGCTCGAATACCGATTGTGTGCCCCAGAAACAACCACCGGCAAACACGGCGGTCTGCTGGCCCGACTTTTGCGCAAGCGCGCTGTCGCTTACGGCAGCAGGGACCTTGGAGGCGGCGGAGCACCCGGAACAAGCGGCAACGGCCATCAGAACTGCTGCCACCGTGTTACGCATCGCGAACGAACTGGACATACAGAACTCCTGGAGTGCTTTCATGGAAAGTACCAGCTACTGAGACGAGCCTATGCCGTAGAAGTTACACGCAGCGTCAGAAACGTGCATCCCGCTGAATCCACAGCGATTTCGGCGGATTCACGGGCTAGGCAAGATGCGGAGCGCCAAAGGAACCTCCAGGCCGGATATGCGGCCAGAGCGTGCGCCAGAATCAAGATTCCGAGCTACACTTATCCGATCCTCTGCAGGGTTTTTGAATGCACCTCAAAATTGTCTAACCTCAAGCAAATTTGGCGCATGGTCTTTCCTCTAGTGCTCGCCGCACTATTGATTGTGTCGACGCTCGGGGGAATCGCGCATCATCATGGCAACGCTCCGGCTGATAAATGCCCGATTTGCCATCTGAACCACCAGGCGATCGAGGCAACACAGACCAGTACTCGCGTTTCAATCCCGATCGCCGCCGAGCCTCGACCGGAACCCCAGGAAGACAACTTTCCCCCAAGCCCCGCCGTCCGCCGTATTCCGGCGCGTGGACCTCCCGCCTAAGTCAGCTTTCCGTGCGTACGTGCCGCTCGTGTCATACCGATCCGTCTATCCCCTCTTCAAGAGGCTGACTGCCTATGTATCTTCAACGCTTGGGTTTCCCGTGGCTGCTGCTAACAGCATTTGCTTCGCTTACCGCGGGTGCGCAATCACCGCCAGCACCTACTCAGACGCCGGCGCCCCCGGCGCAGGCGCTTGCCCAGAATCGCGCAGGGGTGACCATTTCTCTCGACGACGCCATTCAGATGGCGCTCCAGCACAACCATAACCTGCTCGCTGCGCGAACCACCATTCAGCAGAATGAAGCGGAAGAAACGACCGCAAATCTGCGCCCGAACCCGGTGATTCTGAGCGATTGGCAGTTCCTGCCTATTTTCCAGCCCAGCCAATTCAGCGCGAACTACCTCGATAACGTGGCCCAGTTCGACCTGGGCATCAGCTACTTGTTTGAACGAGGCAAGAAGCGGCAGCACCGCCTGCAGGCAGCTCGAGATCTGACCGCCCAGACCCGCTCGCTGGTCGCCGACAATGAGCGCAGTCTGGCCTTCAGCGTGGCCACCGGGTTTATCGACGTTGAGCTTGCAGAATCAACCCTTGAACTCGCTATGCAGGATCTCAAGAGCTTTCAAAACACGGTGGATATCGGGGAAGCCCGTTACCACGCCGGCGACATAGGCGAGGGTGATCTGCTCAAAATCAAGCTGCAGATGCTGCAGTTTCAGACCGACGTCTCCGCGGCTCAGTTGGCGCGGCTACAAGGCCTCTCTGATCTGCGGCAACTACTGGGATACGAGTCGGTCGCGCCCGACTATGACGTGGCCGGCGCCTTCGACTACCAGGCCGTTCACGGCAACGTGGATGACTTTCAGGCCAGAGCCTTGCAGAACCGGCCTGACCTGCGAGCGGCACAGCAAGGAGTAGCCGCAGCCAACAGCCAACACGCCCTGCAACAAGCCATCGGCAAAAGAGACATCACCGGGGAAATCAACTACACCCACATTGGCTACCTGAACGACATTTCCCTGTTCGGGCAAATACAGTGGCCGATTTTCGATCGCAATCAGGGTGAAATCGCGCGCACCGGCTTTGCCATCACCCAGGCGCAAGAGCAGCAAAGATTTGCCACCGGCCAGGTACTGACGGACGTGCGCGACGCCTATGAGAATTTGCGCACGAACGACCAGGTTATCGGCCTCTATCGCTCGGGTTACCTCGACCAGGCCAAGGAGTCCCTCGACATAAGCGAGTACGCCTACCGCCACGGCGCGGTGAGCCTGCTCGACTTTCTCGACTCCGAGCGCAGCTATCGGGCCACTCAACTCGCCTACCGTCAGGCCCTCGCATCGTATCTGCTCGGCATCGAACAACTTCGTGAAGCGGTAGGAACCAGGAGCTTGCCATGACCCTTTCAACCACCACTCATCGCAACCGCATGCTCCCAAGTGCCCTGGCATTCGCTTTTCTATGTGCACTCAGCGCCTGCAGTTCCAATGATCAAAAAACCGCGAGCCAGATGACATCCTTCTCCGCGGCCACTTCCTCGTCCGCAGCCGCTCAGTTGTTTACTCTCCCGCAAGACCAGATAGCGCATCTGCAGGTGGTAACAATTGCACCGGGCAGGCTCACGCGCACGCTCCGCCTTACCGGCGCGGTGGCCTACAACGCCTTCAAAACCACACCCGTCATCACCCAGGTTGGCGGCCCTGTCAGCAGGATCCTCGTCGTACCCGGCCAGCAGGTCAAAGAGGGCCAGGCGATGCTTGACGTGAGCAGCCCCGACTATTCCCAATTGCTGGACGCCTACTTAAAAGCGGCCGATTCTTTTCGTCTCGCGGATAAGAATTGGATCCGCGCACAAGACCTGTACCAGCATAAGGCCATCGCGCAGCGTGACCTGGAGCAAGCCGAATCCGATCGCAACCAGGCGCAGGCAGACCTGAACGCCGCGGACCAGGGAATGAGAATCCTCGGCATCAAGAATCCGGGCGATTTGGCAAAAGCCCCAAGTTCGGCATTGATCCCGGTGCTTGCTCCCATCAGCGGCGAGGTCGTCGAGCGCCTTGTTTCCCCGGGCCAGATAGTGCAGGCGGGGCAAACACAAGCCTTTACGATTTCAGATCTGAGCACCGTGTGGGTGCTCGCGAATGTGTATCAGGGTGACCTTTCCGCGGTTCGCAGCGGAGACGATGTCGTCGTGCAAAATGATGCGTATCCGGGCACGTTCCACGGAAGAATCTCTTATGTCTCGCCTGCCCTCGACCCAAACACTCGAACCCTGCAGGCGCGCATTGTCGTCGACAACCCCGGGGAAAAATTGAAGCGGGATATGTATTGCACCGTCACCGTGACCGCGGGCTCGATTGCGAACGCCATCACCGTGCCCGACGCAAGCGTTCTCCGCGACGACAACAACCAACCATTCGTATATCTGGCCATGAACGGGAATCAGTTTGGCCGGCGCGACGTCGAGATCGGGCAGAGCTTGAATGGACAAACACAAATTTTGAAGGGCCTTTCGCCCGGGGAGAAGGTTGTGGGCGACGGCAGCTTGTTCCTTCAGTTTGCTAATTCGCTACAACACTGAGGAGCGGCTTGGAATGATTCATCATCTGGTCCATTTTGCCCTGCGGCAACGGCTCCTGGTTCTACTATTGGTCGCATTCATTGCCGTCGGCGGAGCGATCTCGTTCCGGCACATGCCGGTCGACGCCTACCCCGATCTTTCTCCGCCGATGGTCGAAGTCATCACTCAGTGGCCGGGCCACGCAGCCGAAGAGATCGAGCGCCTGGTTACGGTGCCCACTGAAGTGGAAATGAACGGCGTGCCCAAAATGGCAGTGATGCGGTCAATCTCTCTGTACGGGCTTTCCGACGTCATCATGACTTTTGAGGATGGCACCGACGACTATTTCGCTCGCCAGGTAGTCTTCCAGCGCTTAAGTGAGGTCACTTACCCAACTGGAGTTACCCCCACGCTGGCGCCCCTCGCCAGCCCCTCAGGACTCGTCTATCGCTACGTCATTGAAAGCCCCGATCGCACGCCGCAGGAGTTGAAGGTTTACGAAGACTGGGTGATCGAGCGGGAATACAAGCAGGTCCCCGGGGTTGCCGACGATTCCGGTTTTGGCGGCACCGTGATGCAATACCAGGTGCTTCTGGATCCGGCCAGACTCTACGCATACCACGTCACCGTGCCGGCCGTGCTGCAGCAGCTCGCAGTCAACAACTCCAATGCCGGCGGGGGATTTTATTCGCAGGGCGGACAGTTCAACTACGTTCGCGGCCTGGGGCTGGTACGCGATACTGCGGATATTGGTAACGTCGTCGTGGGCTCACAAAACGGAGTGCCCACGCGCATCCGCGATATCGGTGAGGTCACCATCGGCGCCGCGCCACGCCTGGGCGAGTTTGGGTTCAACAAAAAAGATGATGCTGTTGAAGGCGTCATCATGATGCGGCGCGGCGAGCAAACGCAGACCGTGCTCAAGGGCGTCGAAGCAAAAACGCAACAGCTCAACCAAAATATCTTGCCCGCCGATGTAAAAGTGCGGCCTTACTATGACCGCAGCGATCTGGTCCAACTAACCATCGACACGGTGGAACACAACATGCTGCTGGGCATGGCGCTGGTCCTCATCGTGCTAATGGCCTTTCTGGTCAGCTTCCGCGCCGCTGTCATCGTCGCCCTCACCATCCCTGTCTCGTTGCTCTTCGCCTTTATTTTTCTACATGCCCGAGGAGTCGCAGCCAACCTGCTTTCGATTGGCGCGATCGATTTTGGAATTCTCATCGACGGAACCCTGGTGATGGTCGAGAACGTATTCCGCGTGCTGGGCGAGCGTGAAGGCCAGCCCTACGACCTGCACGAAGTCATCTTGGTGGCGGCAAAGGATGTTGACCGCCCTATCTTCTATTCCGTCGCGGTAATCATCGCCGGCTATCTCCCGATCTACGCGCTCGTCGGGCCGTCAGGAAAATTGTTTAAGCCGATGGCGGATACAGTATCGATTGCCTTGGTTGGCGCGTTGATTCTGACCCTTACGTTCGTTCCCGTCATGTGCGCTTACTGGTTCAAAAAGGGCGTGCGCGAGCGCCAGAACAAACCGTTCGAATGGGTGCGTAAAAAGTATGCCGGTGAGCTCGACTGGTGCCTCGACCATCCAAAGATAACCCTCGTAGTCGCGACTTTGATCTTTGCTGCAACCCTTCTGCTTATCCCTTTCATCGGCGGGGAATTTTTGCCGCACCTCGACGAAGGCGCGCTATGGGTACGCGCGACCATGCCCTATACCGTCTCGTTTGAAGAAGCTAGCAGGTTCTCTCCCCAGGTTCGCAGATATTCTCATGAAGTATCCGATGGTAACCGATGTCGCCTCGGAGCTCGGCCGTCCCGACGATGGCACAGACCCTACGGGATTTTTCAATGACGAATTCTACGTGGGGCTGAAACCCTACAACGATTCTGCGTGGAAGAGCAGTAGTATCCACAACAAGGCTGAGCTCACTGAAGATCTCCAGAAGCAGCTGAACGCTTTTCCTGGCGTGATCTTCAATTTCACACAGCCGGCCGAAGATGCCGTTGACGAAGCGTTGACCGGACTCAAGAGTGCTTTAGCAGTGAAAATCTATGGTCCCGATCTAAACGTGCTGCAGAGAAAGGCGCTTGAGATCAAGCGGCGTCTCTCCCAGGTGCCAGGATTCACCGAGCTGACCGTGGTGCGCGAGTTGGGCCAGCCCAGCTTGCTGATCGACGTCGATCGCGACAAGATTGCGCGCTACGGCATTAACGTCGCAGACGTAGAGGCTGTAGTGCAAGCGGCCGTGGGCGGCCAGGCCGCTACCCAGGTCATTCAAGGGCGAAAAATTATTCGATCTGGTAGTGCGCATGAAGCCACAGTTTCGCGAAAGCGCGCAGCAGATCGGCAACCTGCTCGTGGGGACACCCTCCAACCAGCAGATCCCGTTGAGCGAGCTCTCCAATATCCACCAGGCCGGGGGCGCATCCTTCATCTATCGCGAAAACAATTCGCGCTACATCGGCGTGCAGTACAGCATCGAGGGACGTGACCTGCAGCGCGCTGTGCTCGAGGGGCAAAAGGCCATCCGCGATCTGCAGCGGTCTCTTCCTCCTGGCTACCGGCTCGAATGGGGTGGGGAGTATGGCGAGTTTCTTGAGGCGAAACACCAGATTGAATTCATCGGTCCGCTTGCCCTGCTTATTATTTTTATGATTCTGTTCGCCCTTTACGGTAACTTCAAATTCCCCATAACTATTGCCCTCGGCGTCATCCTTACAGAGCCTGTTGGTGCGCTCATCGCGCTCAAGCTGACCCACACGCCGTTCAGCGTCTCATCGGCTCTTGGCTTGCTGGCGTTGATGGGCGTTTCTGTCGAAACCGCCGTGATCCTGGTCTCTTACATCAATAAGCTGCGTCTGGAAAATAAAGACATCCGCACTGCCACCCGCGAGGCTTCTCTGTTGCGGCTGCGGCCGATCGTGATGACCGCGCTGGTCGCATGCCTGGGACTCCTGCCGGCAGCCCTTTCAACGGGCATCGGTTCTGACACGCAAAGGCCCTTTGCGATTGTGATCGTCGCCGGCCTCATCTCGCGGCTCTTTCTTGGCTTCTTCGTCAACCCTGTGCTGTACGAGATGGTCGCCCGCGAGGGTGACGTCTTGCAGGTGTGATATCGCTTCAGTCCGAAGTCGAAACCGAATAAGCGGGATGGTGTCCAACGGCCGTTCTCATAAACTCTTCTATGGTCTCTATCGGCTGAATACCACCTCTGGCGCCGGCTGCCATGCAATTCATTGCCGCCGCGGCGCAGGCAAAGTCGAGCCGGCGCTCCAAAGACCAGTTCTGCAGAAGCCCGTAGATAAACCCAGCGTGAAAAATATCTCCAGCGCCCGTAGTATCAACCACCGCAACGCGATAAGCGGAAACGTGATGTATCTGCCTTCCGTCCCAGGCCACCACGCCATCGTGGCCCAGCGTCGCCGCCGTAAGACGGCATCCATAACGACGTTGCATGCGACGCAATGCCATTTCCAGGTCAGGTTCTTTCATGAGCCGGCCTGGAATATCCCTGCTCACGATGAGGTAGTCCACATTCTCCAGCAGCTCGTCGACCCCCGTATAGATCTCGTCAAGATCTGCGATTACGGGGATGCCGGCCGCCCGGGCCCAACCGGCCGCAACGGTGGCTGCCTCCGTATCATAGCCATCCACGTGGAGCGCGCGCGCATTCTCGATCAAATCCCGATTCAGGTGCGCTGGCTTCAAAGCAACCCGATCGTCTCGCCGGCACATAACAGTCCGCTCGCCCCCGCCGTCCACCAGGATCAGCGATTGGGGGCTTGCTCCGCCTGAAACCGTAATGAGGTGAGTCTCCACGCCCGCACCGGCAAATGCCTCTCGATGAAGAGCCGCGGCGGCATCTTCCCCTACTATGCCCACATAGCGAGTCGACATGCCCCAGCGTTGACAGGCCACCACGGCGGTGGCTACCTGCCCCCCCGGCAGTATCTTGGCCGAACGATATTCGACTTTGGAGCCGCGTTCCGGGAAATTTGCGAGGGCGATGAGCGTGTCTGTGGCGTTCAGGCCGACACCCACAAGGTCAACCTTGGCGGGCAGGATCATCTTGTCAGTGTATCAATCCCAGGCAAAATCGAGCGCGGACGCATGCCGCCGTTTTCCATCCCCGCGGCGATATGCGAAAATCACCCAGTTCCCGTCCGATTCAGGATTTGCGAAAGAAGGCTCGATGCCCGACCAAACACCCGCAAACGCCCTTATGCTCGACGTCAAGCGTACCGGCAACACCGTCGTTGTGAAATGCGATGGGCAGTTGGTAGCAGGTGTGAACGATATTCTCTACAGCAGGGTCAGCCGGCTGATCCCCGAGAGCAAGAGGATCGTGCTCGATCTGACCAATCTGACCCGCGTGGACAGCATGGGTCTGGGCACCCTCGTTCGCCTTTACGTATCTGCCCGGCCGGCAGGCTGCAGCCTGGAACTCGTCAATCTGGGGAAACAGGTGCGGCAGCTTCTTGGCACCACCGGTCTCATGTCGGTCTTCGTTATCATCGGAGAACACGGCATCAAGATGGGCTGACCTATCTGCCGTCAGCCTGAGACGCCGCCCGGTCCCTGACTAGTATCGAGCCGGCAAATTCTCCCCGGAAATCACTTTTCACGGGTGCTGCCCTCCAGCGCGGAACCGGGCGGAAATCGATCGCGCCCGGCCCGGCAACCGCCTCCGCCGGACCTGATCGCCCCACAACCACCGGGGTAGCCGTGGCCCCCACCTCTTGCCATCGCCTGTGCGAACATAGAGCAAGGTACTCGCTTCATCTTTATAGGTCTCGAGGGCAATAGCCCGAAGAAAGGATTTGCTCCGGGTGGTGGAATTATCCTTTTTTCGTCGTACCTTCCGAGCGTTTCGGCATCGCGACTTCCGGTTGATGTGGATCGGAGCATGCGTCTCCACGACCGGCACATTTATCCAGCAGTTCGCGCAAAGCTGGCTGGTCTACGATATGACCAAGGACCCGTTTTATCTGGGTCTCGATCTCTTTCTGGGCCAGCTTCCGATCATGCTTTTCTCTCTCTTTGGCGGGGTCTTCGCCGATCGCCTGGATCGCGCGAAGATGCTGCTGTACTCGCAGTACATCCAGATGACCTGTGCTTTCACCCTGGCCGCCCTGTTTTTCACCCACAAGCAGCAGGTGTGGCAGATTCTCGCACTCTCCTTCATCGTCGGTTGCGGGCAGTCGTTTGGCGGGCCCGCCTATTCCGCGTTGTTGCCCACCCTGGTGGAGGGCAAAGATCTCTCGAATGCAATCGCCATGAACTCCATCCAGTTCAACCTGGCGCGCTTCCTCGGCCCCATGCTTGGCGGCCTCGCGTATACGGCACTGGGCGCTACATGGTGTTTCACCTTAAATGGAATCTCCTATCTCGCGGTCATCCTCTCGCTCTTCATGATCCACGTGAAATTTGTTCCTCCGCCATCCGGGGGGTCCGTCATGAAGAGTATGAGCGAGGGAATACGATTCATACGCCACCGCGAGGGCTTGGCTCCGCTAGTGGCGCTGGCGTTCTGCACCACGCTGCTCGGATTTTCCATAACCGGTTTTCTGCCCGTCGTCGTGCAGAAGATCTTCCACGGAGGGCCGCAGACCTATGAAGTCCTGCTGGTATCTTCGAGCGCCGGATCGATCACCGGCGCGCTGCTCGTAGCCGCCATGGAACGACTGAAGGGACTAGGCCATGTAGCACTGCTCTCGCTGATCGTTCTGGGAGCAGCAACTGTCGGGTTCGCTCTTTCGCATTGGCTTCCACTTTCTTGCGTCCTGATCTTCTTCGGTGGCGCGTCGATCATGGGGTCGGCATCGCTCATGGTTTCGCTGGTCCAACTGATCGTGTCCGACCAGATGCGCGGTCGAGTCATGAGCGTTTACAATCTCGCCTTCCGCGCCGGCATACCTCTGGGAAGCCTGGCTCTGGGAAAGTTGATCCCGATGTTTGGTGTCTCCTGGGCGCTCGCCGGTTCCGGAGCAATCCTCATCGCGATCTCCCTCTATTTCCTGATCGTCATGAAAAACATTGCGACCTTTCAACCGGTAGCCAAAGCCAGCTCCTGACTTCTGAAAATGCTTCAGGCCCCCGAGAGTTTCTGCAGCAGCGCAGCGGGGATTCGGCCCAGTGGAAGCACCTGCTCGACCGCGCCCAGCAGGATCGCTTCCCGGGGCATGCCGAAGACCACGCAGGTAGCCTCGTCCTGGGCGATGGTGAAGGCGGAGGCCTCGCGCATTTCCATCATGCCTTTCGCACCGTCGGCGCCCATGCCCGTGAGCAAAACGCCTAGTACGTTCTTGCCCAACTGACGTGCACAGGAGGAGAACAATACGTCCACCGAAGGCAGATGGCGATTGACCCGTTCGCCCCGATAAACGTGAACGGAGTATTCCGTGCCCCGGCGAACGACCTGCATCTGATGTCCCCCCGGCGCGAGCAGGGCGTGTCCCGGCAGGATGCGATCGTTGTCGCGAGCCTCGCGCACGTGGATGCGGCACATCGAATTGAGGCGCTCCGCAAAGGATCCCGTGAACGCCTCCGGCATGTGCTGCACGATCACAATGCCGGGGAAGTCGGCGGGCAACGGAGACAACATTTCTTTCAGCGCTTCGGTGCCGCCGGTCGAGGCTCCGATGGCGACTACTTTGTGGGTGGCCGAAAACTTAACCGCCGGCAACTCTCCAGGCTTACCTGCAACGGATGCCATGGAGGCGGATTCGAATTTGTCCCGGCCTTGCACCCTGACCTTCGCCGCCACCTTGATCTTGGAGATGATCTCCTCCGCCTGCTCGATGGTTCCGTTGGAAACATCCAGCTTGGGCTTGGAGATATAGTCGACAGCGCCCAGGCTGAGCGCGCGCAAGGTGGTCTCGGCGCCCCTGCCGGTGAGTGAAGAGATCATAACCACGGGCATCGGACGGCCCCGCATCAGTTTCTCGAGAAAGGTGAGGCCATCCATCTTCGGCATCTCGATATCCAGAGTAAGGACATCGGGGTTAAGCGCCTTGATCTGTTCGCGTGCCTCATAGGGGTCGCCTGCCGTGCCGACGACTTCGAGCATTGGATCGGAATTGATGATCCTGGTCAATAACTGGCGCATCAACGCCGAGTCATCGACGATCAACACCCGGGAAGGCAGTTTCATAGGGCCTCATGTCTTACAGAACGGCGTGCCTGTGGTTCAAAACAGCGACACCTCACCGCTGCATTCTTCTTCGGCGAAATGCGATGACTGATACGTGGTTTCGGCTTCGAGAATAATCGGCAAGCGCGACCCATCCACGGTATGGACGATGGTTCTGCCTGTATCGGTGGTGAAATGGATTTGCACGGCCTGGGTGCCGCCCAGGCGTTTCGCAACCAGCGGGATCCGCTCCCGGGCAAGAAATTCGCGAACAAACATCGCATTCCGATCGCCGACCGTGGGCGACCGAAGGGCGGCCACCACATTCGCTGCGCCAAAGGCTTTCGCTACCAACCGGCGGCGATCGGCGCCACGCTGCATCAACGCATTGATAAGCAACTCCATGGCATGTACGCCAAAGCGAGAGGCACGCCCCTCTTTCGGATCGCCGGGAAGCAGAATGTGGTTCATGCCTCCCACCCTGGCCACGGGATCGCGCAGGCAAACCGCCACACAGGAGCCGAGCAGAGTCTGCAGAACCGATGGTTCCGCACATGCAACCACATCGCCGATATAGATCCGGATGTGCGGCCGGTGCGGCCCATGTGGATCGACCTCCATCGGGTGGTGGCGAGATCGGCGGGGCAAGTTTCCTCCAGGATGGCCGCGCAGGGGCTCACTACCGCGGGCGGCGACGCCGGTCGAGACCGGTGTAAGGTTGTCGCTTCTCGGCTCGCAACTGGTGGATGGTGTGGCCAAGCGGCAACGCCCAGTCATTGAGCCAGGGGAGATGTTCGGAATGCCCGAGAATGAGATACCCGCCCGGTTTGAGATGGCGAAACATCTTGCGCAGAAAGAGCTCCTGGGTCTCGCGGTTGAAATAGATCAGCGCGTTGCGAAAGAAGATTGCGTCGAAGTCCCCCTGGATCGCCCACTGGGCGTCCATCAGGTTGACGCGGAGAAAGCTGACCAGTTGACTCACTTCCTTCTTCACGCGCACCTGACCACTCATGTCATTCTTGCCGCGAAGAAAGTACTTCGCCTGCAGTGCGGAGGGAACGCCTTCCAGAGATTCTTCGTCATAGATGCCCTGGGCCGCCTTTGCCAGCACGACAGTATCGATATCGGAGGCGATCACCTCGATCTCCCACCCGCCGGGAGGCGGCGCCGGGGGACCGAGGTTCAGATTCACCCCACTGGGCGGGTACGCCGTTTTCAACGGCTCAAGTAACGAAATCGCTATCGAGTACGGCTCTTCACCTGTGGAGCACGCAGCGCTCCAAATGCGAATGCTTCGCCGGCGCCCCAGCAAAGCCACCTTCTGCGCCTCTGGCACCAGCGTCTCCATCAGAAAATCAAAGTGGTGCATTTCGCGAAAGAAGGCGGTCTTGTTGGTGGTGACGCAGTTGATCATTTCGCTCAGTTCCCTACCCCCATCCTGGACCCGCTGGACATAGGCGGCGTAGGCAGCGTAGTCGCTCAGACCGTGATGACGAAGCCGCTTCGATAGGCGAGCAGCCAACATTGCCTGCTTACCGTCACGCAGGCAAATGCCGGTCTCCCGTTGGATCAAATCGCGAAAGGTTTCGAACTCGCGCTGGTCCATTGCTACCAGTGAGGCATCGAGCGTATGCATGATAATGGCTTTTCTCCTCCGGGGAAGAGTGCAGGGGTTTTGAGAAACTGCTCTACTCCGCGTGCGGTACGGTCAGATCCGTATCGCTGAGCAGCTTCTCCAGGTTAAGGGCGACGGCAAGATGCTCGCGTGTCTGGAAGACGCCATCGATGAACCGGGTATCGACCGCTGAACCGAAATCCGGAACGGCCCGCATCGCCTCCCGCGTAACGTGCAAGACATCGGAGACCGCATCGACCAGCAGTCCGACCATTTTCCCTGCCACCATGGCGATTACAATTACGGTGAACTTGCCGTACTCGATGGGAGGCAGGCGAAACTTCATACGCAAATCGACCACCGGCAGCACGGTTCCCCGCAGATTCATCACTCCCCTGACATGGGCGGGCACATTCGGAATGGGTGTGACTGGCGCATATCCGCGAATCTCCTGGATCTTGAAGAGCTCAAGTCCATACTCCTGCTCATCGAGGAGAAAGGTCAGGAATTGGCTGGACTCCATCGTCGTCTGTTGCTTCACGATCGCTTGCATGATCATTTCCCTTCGCCGTCCTGGCAACGCCCGCTCACTTGTGTTGTTTTAGAACTCCTCAAAGCTCGCGTCATCCGATTGATTTGCGGATCGATCTGATGATCGATCTGGCGCGCTACCCACCAGCACCACCGCCGGCGTGAGCCGGGCTTGCCCCTTGGGCTTAGGCCGTGCTGACCTGGCGGTTACGAAGGGCGTCCCTGCCCCGGCCGGCCGGCGCTCCACCGCTTGCGAGTGCCGATGGTTCTGGAGCGAATGCTGATGACTGCGGTCACCCCGCGACGCTTCACGGCCATCCCCCAAATTGAAGGTGCCGACCATCTGCAGCAACCGCACCGACTGCTCGGAGAGCGCCTGCGCCGTCGAGGACAGCTCCTCGGTTTGCGCCGAGTTCGATTGGGTCACATGGTCCATCTGCGTCATCGCGGCGTTCACCTGCTCGATACCGGCGCTCTGCTCCGCGGAGGCGGCGGCGATTTCGCCGACAATGTCGGTCACGCGCTTCACCGATCCCACAATGCCTTGCAACGTCGCTCCGGAGCGGTTCACCAGTTCGGAGCCTTTCTCCACTTTCTCAAGCGTGTCCTGGATCAGCCCTTTGATCTCTTTGGCAGCCTCGGCGCTTCGCTGCGCCAGGCTGCGCACCTCGGTTGCTACCACCGCGAAGCCACGTCCCTCTTCGCCGGCGCGCGCCGCCTCAACCGCAGCGTTCACCGCGAGCAGATTGGTCTGGAAGGCGATCTCGTTGATGGTTGAGATGATGTCGGAGATCCTCGCCGAGGCGGTATTGATCTCCAGCATTGCGGCGATGGCGCCGGCGACGACGCCTTCGCCTTTTTCCGCCGACTCCCGGGAACCCGTCGCCAGTTGGCTGGCCTGCTGAGCGTTGTCTGCACTTTGCCGCACTGTAGCCGTGATCTGTTCCAGGCTGGCCGAGGTCTCTTCCAGACTGAAGGCCTGCATTTGCGCGCCGCCGGCAATCGCCGCCGCTGCTGCGGCCAGCTGCTGCGACGAGGAAGTTGCCGTGGCCGCAGTCTCGGCCACCTCCCGGTGCGTGGCCCGCAGCTTCTCCAGAGCCTGGTTCAAGGCCTGGGCCATTCGCCCTACCTCGTCGTTGGAATTCACCTCCAGCGACGCTGTTAAGTCCCCGTCGGCTAGCTGCAGCAGCGCCGTGACTGCCAGCCCGAGCGGCACGGCAATCTGCCTCCTGAGCAGGCGCGTGGTAAAGGTGGCGAACAGAACCGCTACAACGAAGAGGATCAGCGTCAGGTTGCGCTGGTGGTTGGCCGCGTTCCCCACTGCATCCAGCTCCGCCGGCAGATCCTTATTGCTCAGGGTGTCGTTCAGGTCCGCAAGCGCCTGGGCCAACTTCGCGCTTTCCGCCGCCACGTCCTTGATCGTGGCCTGAGCCTGCGCATCGACTGCGTCCGGCTTCTCAGCCATCAAAGTGTAGGCCGCTTTCGACCGCGTGTAGACGCTGTCGAACTGATCTTGCAAGACAGAGACCTGCTGTCGCAGTTCCGCGTCGTAGGCAAGCTTGGCGCGCACGATCTGCAACTGCGACGTGACCTTCTGCGCGTCCTGGTCTGCGATCACAAGGGTTTTTGCGTCCCGCAGCAGAACGGTGTCGTTGTAATCCTCGATCAACTTCTGGAATCCGGCCTGGGCTTCCTGGCCCGCCAAGGCGGCTGGGAAAAGGGAGTCGGAAGCGATCCGCACGTGATGCTGGATGGCGCCGCCAGTCCACTGAACCAGACCCAGGAAAAAGAGGTAGCCGAGCGCCAGAATGCCGATGCTGAGCAGCAATTTCGTGCCGATTGCGAGGTTTCTCATGCCCTACCTTCCGACTGTATGAAGATTCGATCCATCAGCAAGCGCAGACTGCGCGGACATGCTTGTTCTCACCGGTGCGGTGAAAGCCGGCTGAACAGGCACCACGGAAGCTCCGCCACGTCGCATCTTGTTGCCTCGAGGTCCGATCGAAAACAAGTTCAATTCGGCTAGAGCGGTCACATCGATGATGGGCGCGACGCGGCCATCCCCAAGAATGGTTGCGCCCATCAACCCTTCCACCTTGTGCAGATTTTTCTCCAGGCTCTTGACCACCACCTGTTGCTGTCCGAGCAATTCATCGACTGCCAGGCCGATCTTTTTGCGGCCCGCTTCCACCACCACCACCAGGTGGCGGTCCTCGGCCGAGTCAGCCCCGGGGTCGACTGCTCCCCCCTCGATTCCGAGGAAGCGGCACAGGCGCAGTACAGGGATCGATTCCTCGCGGATCACGATGACCTCGCCTTGTTCGGCGACTCGCAGGATTTTATTCATGCCGGGGGCCACGGCTTCCACCACCACCAGCAGCGGCAGCACGAGCGTGCGGTCGCCGACGCGCACCAGCAAACCCTCGAGAATCGCCAGGGTCAGGGGCAGTTCGATGGAGACCGTCGAGCCGCTGCCCAGTTGGCTCGCCAGGCCCACCGTGCCGCTGAGTTGCTGCACATTGCGTTTGACGACATCCATCCCCACACCGCGCCCGGAGAGATCGCTGACGGCTTCGCGCGTCGAGAATCCGGGTTCGAACACCAGCAAGCGGAGCTGATCGTCGCTGAGTTCCGCCTCCTCCGCAATCAGTCCTCGCGCCACGGCTTTCGCCCGCACGCGGACCGTGTCGATGCCCGCGCCATCGTCCGATATCTCGATGACGATCCTTCCCGCGCGATGAAAGGCGCGCAAATGGATCAAGCCCTCCGCTGCCTTGCCGGCAGCCAGGCGCATCTCGGCGGACTCAATGCCATGGTCGGCGGCGTTGCGGATCAAGTGGGTCAGCGGATCGCCGAGCAACTCCAGCATGCTCTTGTCGATCTCCGTTTCCTCGCCGTCGGTCTCTAGGCGAATTTGCTTGCCCGTAGACTGCGCGATGTCATAGACCACGCGCGCATAGCGCTGAAACAGTGTGCCCACCGGCATCATGCGCACCGCCATAACGCGTTCGTGCAGCTCGCGGGTGCTGCGCTCCATGGCCGCCACCGCCTGGCGCAGCTTGGGCAGGCAAGACGGTTTGAAATCCTCGACCATTTGCGACGTCATCACTTGCGCGATGACCAGTTCGCCGACCAGATCGATGAGGCGATCGACTTTCTCTGTGGCCACTCGGATGGAACTCGACTCCGCCGCGGCGGCGGGTTTCTTCACCGCCTTGTGCTCGTCCGCCGCTCTCCGCGCCTCCGCCGTCCTCCGTTCGTCCGCCGTTCGTCGTTCGTCCGGCGTTCTTCGATCGGCTGACTCCGCGCTTTCCGCAACCCCCGCGGCAACCACCGTAAGCCCGCTCCCCGGCGCGGAATCACGATGCAGGGCTAGCCCCTTCTCCGGCTGCCTTGGCGGGTTAAGCCGGCGGATTGTTATCTCCGCCAGATGCTCTACGAATTCGAACACCTCGCGCAGTTCCGATTCCGCGCGCGAGCTCGCCAGCTCAACCGTCCACCGCAGATAACATTGGCTGGGATCAAGCTCCTGTAACGGTGGCAGATCTTCCGCATGGAGCCGGCACACGCTCACCGTTCCCAGAGCGGCCAGATTACGCAGCAGCATGATGGGATTGGTTCCGCTCGAAAACATGGCCCGGCTCGGCCGGAACTCCAACTGATACAGTGTCAGATCCTGACCGGCGACCTCGCTTCCAACAGGCCGAACGCTGTCTTCGATTTTCGCCGTCGCCGTCTCACCACCGGCATGTTCCCCAGGCCGAGGTTCGGCCGCGATCAACGCTTCGAATTGCTCCTGCAACTCCCGCGCTTCGTCGGGCATACTCCCGCCCTCACCGGCAATGAGCATGGCGCGCAGTATGTCGACAGATTGCAGCAGCAGACTGATGACGTCTGCCGTGGCGGCCATCTCGAGCGACCGCAGCCGGTCCAGCAGGCTCTCCAGCGCATGGGTAAAGCGTACCAGGTTCGTGAGTCCAAACGATCCCGCGCCGCCCTTGATCGAATGCGCCGAGCGGAAGATCGCGTTCAGGGTTTCTACATCGTCAGGAACCGCACGCAATGCGAGCAATCGCGCTTCCATCGATTCCACGTGCTCGGCGCTTTCCTGCAGATAAGTCTGGCGAAATTGGCTGAGATCGATTTTCATGGGGAACGCATTGGCACCGCGCGTGTATACAAGGCAACCAACTCCATCGCAGCGTTTGAGCCCGGCAACTCTTCGCGCAACTGCCCCGGGACAGCGTGGAAAGAGATCTCTACGGCAAGACCTTGGCCACGGTTTGCAGCAGCTTTTCCGGATCGAATGGCTTGATGATCCAGCCGGTGGCCCCGGCAGCCTTTCCCTGTTCCTTTTTCGTGGCCAGCCCTTCCGTGGTCAGCATCAAGATGGGTTTGGTTTTCATCGCCGGCTGCTGGCGCAGATTCTGTATCAGGGTAATGCCATCCATGACCGGCATATTCAGGTCGGTGATCACCAGATCGACGGTGGCGCTTTTCAGCTTGTCCAGCGCATCCTGCCCGTGCTCGGCTTCAATCACTTCAAAGCCGCTTTCGCGCAAAGTGAAACCGACCATCTGCCGCATGGAAATCGAATCATCGACAATCATGACTTTTTTCAACACGTAACCCCTCGGAAATGCAGGCCGTCGAACCCGCACGCGATCAAAACAATTCCACATCTCCAGCGGACGATTCGGCGCCGCCCACGCCGGCGACTGCGCGCTCCTCCTGCATGGTGTAGGCGCTGAATCCCTCATCGGCAGCGCCCTCGCCGGGGGCGACATTACTAACGTGACCGACATGCGTGATGAGCCGCGCATACAACGTGTCGAGATCCTCAATCACGTGAGCGATCCGCTGGCTGGTGCGATCCTGGAATTGCAGGCCGCGCACCGCTGCACCGATATCGGTCGCTAACAGCGTTCCTTCCTCGGTCATCCCCTTCAGCATCTCCGCCATCTCGCTATGCGCCGCTTGCAGATCTTGCAGAGAGTCATCCACTTCTCGCCGGCACTGCTCGACCCGTGCGCTGTCCTGGTCATTCATACGCCGCAGGTCTTCGACGGTTGATTCCGCGAGTGCCCGCAAGTTCAACGCAAGCTCGCCAACATGGGCCGTGACGGCACGCGACTTGGTGGTCTGCGCGGCCAATTCCACCGCCACTACGGCGAATCCCATGCCTTCATTACCCGCGTGCGCCGCCTCGATGCGGGCGTTGAAGGCGAGCATCCGATTGCCGCGCGCAATCTCGTCCAACTGGCCCAAAGCATGGCTGATTTGCTGCGAAGCCTGGTCCATTTGTTCAATCCGTTCGATGGCCCGGCGGGAAATGTCGCCGGCCTCCGCGGTGGTCTTCATGATCCTGATCAGAAGGTCTCCGCAGGCTTCGATCAGCCCCTCAAACGACTGCCTGCCAGAGGTCGATTCCCTGCCGTGACCGAGAAATCCCTCGGCTCGGGTCACCGCCGCCCGGGCCCGCGCCGCAATTCCCTCGAAGCTATCGCAGACGCCGACCACCGACTCCTCAATCTGCGCCGAGGTCTGTCTCAGTTGCTCACTCATCCTGCCCAGTTGGGGCAAGGATCGGGCGAGTTCCGCCTCAACCGCTGGGCGAACCTCGGGCACGCAACTACCGTTCGCATGTATCTCGCCGGTGGCGCCGCTCAAGAGGATGGCCGACGGATCATGCATTGCCGTTTTCGCCCATGCCGTGGAAACCGGCTCTGCCGCCGCCCGCGTACTCGAACCACCGGGATAGGGGTGGGGACACATTAGCCAGACGCAATGCTCCGCCGCGCTTCTTGCGCTCTGCAGCCAACGCCAAAAGTATTTGCAGCACGCTCGCGTCCAGGTGGTCTACGCCCTCAAGATTGAGCGTCACTCCGCCCCGTTCGCCGGCTGCCGAGAGCGCGACCGCCCGCAGTTCCTCCAGCGGCAGCCAGTCACCACCGCGAGCGAGAGCCACCACCGTCTCTGCCGCGGCTCGAATCGCGGCCCGATTTGCGTTGTGCTTTCTCATCAAGCTGAGTCTCCGCCCTCGCGCAAAACGGCATGGCAAGGGGCCGCCGCCAGCATGATGGCGCTGTCGAGCTTATCGGCGACCCGTCTGAAAAATTCTCCCGGTCCCTGCGATTGAGCCATCTTTGCCATGGACATCGGATGGTCACGGAGTGCCCGGAGATCGGACACCAGCAGGCTCTGCCCATGGGGCTTTGGATTAACGCGTCATGATCTTCGTAATGAAGCCGCGCCATGCGCTTACGCGCATGGCTCCTCGAAAGGCTCGCGGCATTGGAAGTGGAACATCCATGTTACCGGGGATACAATATTTATATCGGCCGGCGCGCAGTTGAGACCGGCGCCCACTTCCCTATCCCGAGTGGCCTTAGTACACCAGCTTATGTAAGCGTGACTGCAGCACTTCTCGCTGGACGATGGGCGAGGAGCAGGTGGTCGCGGTACACAGGAACGCCGCGGCATGCGGCAGCGAGGGATACTCCACATCGGTGCGAGGCAGCGGACCTTCCACGGGATCGAACCACTCCAGCCGCCTGTAGGCCGGGCCGGCGTTGAGAGCAGTTTGTATCAGTGCCTGAGCGGCTGGGTCTTTCTTCGCGCCAACCACCGTGATGTGTACCGGTGGCTGGGTGTACTGGGTTTCGGCGAGCAACACAGGAGCAGAGAGCCACGCGATCGCGACTTCGCGGGTCGCAAGGTAACGCATGGCCTGCGTAGCCATCTCCCGGTCACCCGCGTCGCCCGTGTACTGCGCGAGCAGGTTCGCGAAGCGCGCCAGCTGCGCGTTCTCATCACGCTCCGGGTGGGGCTTGTAGGCACGATCCGTAGTGGTTTTCGAAGTTACAAACCCGGCCCCTGTACTCGCCGCGAAGTTGGCGCCGATAAACTTGCGGGCAGCCTGGGCGCGCTTGAGCCACGCACGGTCGCCGGTGCTCTCGTAGAGCGCGAGAAAGGCCTGCCCCATGGCCAGGGAGTCGCCGAGGTAGGGCCCGGCTGCGTCGTGCTCGCCGTGCGCGAATCCCCCACCGGCCAGGCTGCGATGCGCGATGCTCCACCGTGCGGAGCGTTCCGCTTCCTCGAGTGTGGATGCATCGCCGGTGACGGCGTAGAGCGCGCACAGCGCGTTGATCATCCATCCATTCTCCCGAGCGTAGAGATGCTTATCGACGCGGGGAATGCCCATCGCCCGTCGCCTGGCATCGTTTAGCTTAAAGTAGTTGTCGCTAGGCACTCCGGCGACCAGGTCCGCATCCACGTCCGCATCCTGGCTGACGTAGAAGGCCCCATCCGGGCTGGTGAGGAAGCCGCGCACGTAGCGATGAACATTCTGCGCAGCGGCGAGGTACTCCGGCGTGCCCCACTGTCCATACGCCTGCGCATACGTGCGTAGTGTTTGCGCCTGAATGTAAAGCAGCTTCTCGAAGTGAGGCTCAGTCCAAATGCCATCTGTGGAGTATTGATATGAGCCTCCCCAAACCGGGTCGAGCAGCTTCTGCGCAGCCTGGAGCGTGTCGAACACGCGCTGCTGCTGCAGCTTGTCGCCGCGCCTGGCGAGCAGGCTGGCGTATTCCACCGAGTCCGCGTCGAGGTACTTATGTCCGAAAGCCCAGCCTTTGCCGGCGACGTCGTACTGGGACTCGAACTGCTTGTTCACAGCCGTCATGAGCGCCGGCGGGAAAAAAGCCGTGGCCGCGTAGGCAATCGTTTTTTCAGGCTCGACCGAAGGGCCCGGCGTCGGGTCATCGATGACGGCTTGGAGAATGGAGGCCATCTGCACCGGCGGCAGATAGCCCTGGCGCTTCACGATCTCGGCGCCGCCGGCGTTGAAGATCACCGTCGCCGGCCAGCCGTAGTCTTCATACCGGTTGGAAATGTCGGGGCGTGAATCCTGATCGACCTTGATCGCGAGGTAGCGCTTATTCATCAGGCGGCGGACCTGTGGATCGCGATAGGTCTCCTGATCCATCACGTGGCACCAATGGCACCACACGGCTTCAAGATCGAGCAGTACAAACTTGTGCTCGCGGGCAGCCTGGGCAAAAATCTCGTTCGACCATGGATGCCAGGCGATGGGGGGCGCCACAGGAGCTTCTGCCCGGGCGGCGCCCGCAATGAGGCCGGCCAGCAACAGCAGCGGGCGAAGCCGCTGCAGCGGACCAGGCGCGACCATGGCTACTGAAGACCGAGAAGATCCGCGGGCCGGCGGCAGAACCAGCCGAGTTCAGCAGCGTGGGCGAAGCATTTCCTGGATCGTCTGCAGCCTGCTGCTCGGGCGAGAGTTTGCTGCCGGCGAAGGCTGTATCGATGGCGTCTCCGAGGGTGCTGTGCCGCTGCAGCGCGGAGAGCAGCAGGAAGGCTTCGTGGTCGATGCGGCGGTAGTAAACGGAGTTGTCGAAGCGATGGACGGCGAGAAAGATGGGCGAGCGGCGCATGCGTGGAAGCGGCACGCGCGCTTTCTGTTTGCGCTCGGTGACCGCGTTGCTCATGATGTCGGACGGTGGTGTTGCTCTGGTGTACTGCCAGAACCAGCTCGTCGACCGGGTACTGCAGGTCGAGCAGTTGCAGATGCGGCTGGAGCGAGAGCTTCGAGTCGGCGCCGAGACCGGCGAAGTCTCCTCGGACGTGAGCGGAGCGACCGCGGCGCGGTCGAAGGCTCTCGACGTAGGCCCACTCCAGGCGCGCGACATCGAGCATAAGAGCATGGCGCGTGGGGGCAAACTCGGGATGCTGGCTTCAAGCCACGCGGGCAACCGCGCCCCGAGATTGCGCAGCGTGAATGACGGTGGATGGATTTTCTTTCAGATAGGCGAGAACCAGGCTGTCGAACCGCTTCGAGCCGAGCACTGCGTGCGAGCGCAGGAAAATCCTCGGAGACCGCACCGATGACGCGAAACCAGTACTGCCGGTTGTAGATTTCCAGACGCTCAAAGGAGGTGAGGCGGTCGTTCGGCTTGACGTAGCTCGCAGCGAGTTCGCTGATCGAGCGACCGTCCTCGGTCTGCTGCTGCATCGCAAAGTCCGGAGTGAGAGGACGTCTTACGTCCTCTGACATGCGCCGTTGCAGTTCGAGGAGGTTCATGCACGGACCTCATCTAGCTGCGTTGCGGGACAGGGACGACGTATGCGGCGGCTGCGTTGCTCGCGATAAGCGATTGGCCTTGAGGGCTTCGCCGTGGACCTCGTCGAAGGAGGGGATGTTGTCGTCCCATTCGAGCAGCGTGGCGGTTGGACCGACGCGCTCGATGGCGCGGGCGTACAAGCGCCAGACGGGATCGAGGACCGGGTGGTCGTGGGTGTCGAGAGTGTACTTTTCGAACTTGGAGTGGCCGGCGATGTGGATCTGCGCGACGCGGTCGGCGGCGTACGCTGTTGACGTACTCCATCGGATCGAAGCCGTGGTTCTGCGAGGAGACGTAGATGTTGTTGACGTCGAGCAGAATGCCGCAGTCTGCGGCGTGCACGACCTCGTTCAGGAACTCCCACTCGGTCATCTGGGACTCGTGAAACTCGGCGTAGCTGCTGACGTTTTCGACCGCGATGGGAATCTCGAGAAAGTCCTGCACCTCGCGGATGCGGGCGGCGGTGGTGCGAACCGCCTCGAAGGTGTACGGCAGCGGCAGCAGATCGTGGGTGTAACGGCCGTCGACGCTGCCCCAGCAGAGATGGTCGGAGAGCCATGGGGTTTTGGTGCGCTTGGTCAGTTCTTTGAGCCGCTTCAGGTGCTCGCGGTCGAGCGGCTGCGCCGAGCCGAAGTACATGGAGACGCCGTGCTGGACGACGCGGTATTGCTCGAGAATCTGGTCGAGCACCTTGAGTGGGCGGCCGCCATCGACCATGTAGTTTTCGGAGATGATCTCGAACCAGTCGACGACGGGCTTTTCGGAGAAGATGTGGTCGTAGTGCGGAACGCGCAGGCCGATGCCGACGCCGTAGTCCGTGAATCCGTTGAAGCGATTGGCTGGCATTGCGAACTCTCCTGATGCGGTGAAGCGTGCAAGAGAAATGGAGGCTTGAAGAGCGCTTCAAGCCCCTTGGTACGAGAGATAAGACTACGACGGCCTTCGGAGCCTTGGAGCCGTCGGTGGCGCAAGCGCCCTTACCCTTGCAGCTGTTCTTGCCGGGGTGCTTCTGCCGCCGCCCTGACCCTTGCAGTCGTTCTTGCCCTTACAGGAGTGCTTGGCGGTGTCGGGGCGTCTGAGCGAGGAGCACACCGGCCTGCGCCGAAGCAGTGGTGTTCTGGGTGGGCTGGGCGTTCACGCGAACGGTGGTACCACCGAGAAGGCCGGCGATTGCGGCGGCCAGAGCGAGCGACTTTGTGGAGTTCTTCATAAGATGAACCTTTCTATGGTTGGGCCGCGCACAATGTGCACTGGACGTTGATCGATAACTGCGAAGAAGACGTTGCTATACAGAGAAACGGACTTGGCCGCCAAATGGATTGCCGACCGGCAAGCTAAATGCGGCTCAGTCGTGACTGTACGTTTGAGCGCAGAAGTCGAGAATAGGTTACAGAGGATTTTTCGATCAGCTGCGGGGCCATTTATCCCCGGCGATGGCCGCTTGGCTTGCCGCATAACTGCATCTATTTGATTCATTCGGACCTGCCGGGGTTCGGTGATGGCGACCCTGATCGCTGCGAGTGGCGCAGACGGAATCGAACTGTTACGGATTCGTACCGGATTGGATGCCGAAGTTGCTTCCCAAAGCTGCGGGTAAGATCGACGGGAACCGGCGTTTCACCCCACTGCGCGTACATCTCTTCCAGCACGTGAGTGCCCGTAGCCTGATCGCCGATGCTAAGGACGCGTGGCAAGGGCCACTCCTTGTCGATGGTTCCGCCGGCGGCGACGATGGCGCGCAGAGCATCCTGCAGGCCGATAGCGATTGTCGGTCTGCTGCCGAATCTGAACGTCGGCCATCAGGCAGAACAGTGCGCCGCCCCAGTACGTTCGCCCCCAGGTGTGGGTATTGTTCAGGCCGTGATCTCCCGGGCCGGGTTCGCCGTTGGGCATTCCGCTGCACCATATCGGCCCAGACGGACGTCCGCCGGCATGTTCCCCGGCCTGAACCCGGGCGATAGGTTCGATATAGCTCGCCAGCCCCTCTTCCAGCCAGTGCTGATCGTCCGGCAGGGAAGCCAGGGCGGTATGGACCAGCTCGTGGGTGATGATCCAGTCGGCCGGCGAGTTCTTCCGCGGTGGTCGATTCTGCCCGATGCGCAGGCGCAGAAATGCCGGGAAGCCGTCCCTATCGCCCCAGGTCGTGCCCTGCAGCACGCCGTGTCTGCCGGCGACAGGGATGACCAGGATACGCACGCGCGGAACAGGGAAGCGGCCGTAGTAGATGAGTCACCGCGTGGGCGGCAGCCATTGAATGCGTTGCACGATCTCGTCGCTGGGAAGGTCGAACGCCCCTTCGGTGAAGTCGATCTGCAGAGTGGCCCCTCCAATATCAACCGATTGGGTGAACACGACGCTATGTGCATCTCGGCCGGGCCAGGGGAACTGCGCCCGAGCACCAGGAACACCTTGCAGCAATAGGGAGAGAAGCACCACCACACCTGGAGCGCGTCCGATAGGAGATCTCAATGTTGTGCACCTGCGATCCAGACCCCGGCGGCACCAACCTGCATCCTCGCCGCAACGGATCCTCTGTAAAGACGGATCCTCGGTTAAGAAGGTATCGCAGGCTGAAGCAACAGTCCTTTTTACTTCGTTTCGCAGCGGGCAGACTCGGCATGCTCTTCACCGCTGCAAGAAACACGCCGGCGAATCCGCCGTCAAGTACGAGGATCCGCGTCGTCTGCTCCATGCTTCTCTCCATACCACCAGAGTGAGCATCGGCGAGGAAGGGCCAATAGAGGCGTGGACTGGACAAAAGCCCTGGACAAAAGCCCTGAACAGGCCCCGAAAATCTGTTACACGCAAGGCAATCGTGATTACATTCAAACCATCCAGATACCATCAGAGCTTAAAGCATTTTCGCAATTACTGTGGTCTGGTAAGAGCAACGAGGTGTGGTTTTCTTTGAGAGAAAACCACGTAAAGGTTGGCGGCATCGATCTACACCAATTGCGAAAATAGCTAGAGCTGAGGACAGCGAATGTACGAGCGGAAGCAAAGAAGCCGGCCAGAACCCTGGGCCGAACACCGGTTGCACCTGGGTCCAACGAAATTCCTTTTGTTCCACCGGATGGAATGGTATCTCTCCTGGGCGGCATGGGCGTTGGGTGCCTGGACCCTTCTGGAAGTGCTGGAAAAGCTGAGCTCTTTCTCGGTGCTGGTCGCGGTCATTTTCTATTTCGCCGGCAGCGGCGACAGGCTCAAGCAGAAACATTACCAGGCGTGGCAGGTGATCAACACCGCCCAGGGCAAGGGCGGGAGCGGCGGCCGTATCGAAGCACTGCAGGAGCTGAATGCGGATCGCATCTCGCTCGTCGGGGTAGATGTCAGCGGCGCCTTTCTCCACGGAATTTCCCTTCGCAATGCCAACCTTGCCCGCTGCGATATGCATGCATCGGACATCCGGGACGGCTCGTTTCCCCATGCGTTGCTCAGTTTTTGCGATTTGCGCGACGCAAATCTTCGCCACGCCGATCTGGCGGCCAGCAAGCTCGACAATGCAAATCTTGCCGGGGCCGATCTGCACGGAGCGAACCTGCGCAGCGCAATCATATCCGGCTCAGATTTCAGCGACGCCGACCTGAGAGAGACCGACCTGCACGATTTGCGGTGGAAAGACATGGGCGCTGTGCGCTTAGCGAACATCTGGGGGGCACGCAACGCCTCGCCGGAATTTCTGAAGTTCGCCAAAGACCACGGAGCCGTAAGTCTCGAGTCAGACCAGGACTGGGAGGCCTTGGAATCGGCAGATCAAAAGTCCTCGGATTCGAAGCCAACCAATCCCCAATGAGCGCCGCTCGTGCTCGGAACGCGCGCACGAGAGCGCGTGGGAACTGGTTCAACGGACTTGTCTTGGACTTGCCTTGGGAAGTGTAGCGTGGGTCTGCCGTGGATCGTTCTTCAGACCGCACACACGCTCTCAAGCCGGCATTTTGCTGCCATCGGTCGCACACCCGCCCTTGCCTTTGCAGCTGTTCTTGCTATGGCAACCGTTATCGCCGGTCTTGCATCCGCCCTTGCCCTTGCAGCTGTTCTGACCTTTGCAGGCATGCTTTTCCTCAGCACCAAAACCGGCCGCCGCATAGGCGAGTTGACCGGCAGACGCCGTAGCTTGCGGGATCAAGCCGGATCCATACACGTTTGAGGTTGTACCCGCCATCAGCCCTGTAATGGCGGCGGCAATCATCAGCGCTTTGCTACCATCCTTCATCGAAGATCCTCCACCCATTTTGGGGCTATTCAGGGAATCAGGAATTCACAAACTCCGCTCGCGTCTCTTCATGCGCTTCCATCATCCCACCCGGTTGAAGCTCGCGAAGCGTATCGCGCAAGACCTCGATAGCTGTTTGGATGCCTGCCTCGGAAGCAGCGGTGAAACAGATTCTGAAGAATCTCTCGTCGGTTCCGTTGACAAAGAAGGCGTGGCCCGGTGCGACGCTTACCCCTCTCGAGACCGCCAGTTCCAGAAAGGTTTCCATATCGACGCCAAATTTCACGCGGAACCATAGATAGAGTCCACCCGCGGGGGCAGTGAACGAGAGGGTGCCATCCAAGACCGCTGCCTTCGCCGCACAGAGGGCGGCTTCCCGCAAGACACAATGATGGCGTCTCAATTGCACCAGATGGCGATCGAAGTTGCCGCTGTCTAACATGTCAGACAGCACCAACTGCATGAGGCCACCGGTGAACAGGTTCGCGCGCATCTTGATCAGGCTCAGTTGCTTGATCATGTATGGCGGAGCCATGATCCAACCCACGCGAACGCCCGGCGCAAGCATCTTCGAGAAGGTGCTCACCGAGATCACCTGCGAGCGTTGATCGAGCCGGATAAGACTCGACGGTATGGAACACTCGGTCAGCTGTGTTTTCGAGTAGACGTCATCTTCGATGATGGGCACGTGATACCGGTGAGCCAGATCGATCAAGCCCTCTCTGGTAGCCAGCGACATCACCCGGCCAGTCGGGTTTTGGAAAGTCGGGGTGGTGAAAATCAGCTTTGGCCGGTAGCGAAGAAGCAACTGTTCGAGCTCAATCAGCGACCACTCGGTTCCCCACGAGACCAATTGCGCCCCGGCAGCGCGCAGGCATTGCACCGCCCCGGGATACGTCGGCGATTCCACCAGCGCGAAATCTCCCGGTTCGATCAGGCAACGGCAGAGAAGGTCAATGCCTTCCTGTGCTCCTGAAGTGATCATCACCCGGTTCTTTTCGACGTTCAGCCACCGGCCAATGGATTCCCGGAGTTTCCACTGACCCTCGGTGGGAGCGACCGCTAACGCACGCGGAAAATCTTTGAAGATGATTTTATTCACGGTCGATCGAAAGATCGCCGTTGGAAAGCACTCGAGCGAGGGAGTCCCGGCGGAGAGTGGGAAGGGCAGGACGGAAGCGCGGGGCCTGGACAGCAGATCGAGTACCGGCTCGTCGAGCAGGTGTGCGGCAGACGAGACCTTTCCGCTCCAAACAAAAGAGGAGCCCTTGCCGCGCGGACTACACATGAAAGCGCCTTTGCCGCGCAGCCGGCGGATGAGCCCGCGCTGCTCGAGTTCGTCGTATGCGGCGGTTACGGTATTGCGGCTTACACTGAGATCGGCGGCCAGCGTGCGTTCGCTGGGAAGCCGCCCGCCCGGCTCGATGGTTCCTTTGGCCAGCACACCTTCCAAATGACGCACGACTCGCAGCGTAAGGGTTCCGGATGGCCCGGTAACCATCGGATGCACGTGCTTGAGGCTCAAAGGAATGTTGTTCTTGCGCATGAGCGATTCCACGAGCCATAGGACGGCGCGCGGCAAATTTGGTTACATGGCTGCTGCGAGGGTGTGCGGCTGGCCCGTCACGGGCGCTCTTCTTTATCGCCAAGTCATTGATAACCCGGGGTTAGGTACCTCTCAGGCCTGGGAAAACCAGGCGCAACGAGTGAAGTGTGGCGGAGAGTTCGCCGTACGGGACGTATCGACGCCGTTACGGGTGGTTGCGCCTTTATTTGCGGGCAACTCCCTGCAGGGCCGTAGTCAAAGCACCATTGGTTACCGTGGGCGCCCAGTACTTCTCGATATGCTCGACCACCACTTCAGTGCCGGCAGCGTGGGAGACGAAGGGTCTCGAAGCAGGGTTGTACATGCATCGGTGAGATAGCGCACCAACATGCAGCGTAGCCCCACTTCGACATTGCGACCCACCAAGCCCGAAGCTGTGCGAGGCTGATCATGCCTGCTCAGGATTCGCATCCAGAATGTTGGCAACGACGTGGGTCATGTCTGCCCACCGTTCGGTTTCGGCCTTCAGTTGTCGCTTGCCGGCAGCCGTAAGCTGGTAGAATCTGGCGCGGCGATTGTTGTCTGACTCACCCCACTCGCCTTTGATCCAGCCGTGGCTCTCAAGGCGGTAGATCGCCGAGTAAAAGGAGCCCTGGAGAAGCTCCAGACGGCCTTGGGAGATCTGCTGAATACGGAGCAGAATGCCGTAACCATGCAACGGTCCGAGGGAGATCGCTTTCAGAATCAGGATTTCCAGCGCGCCCTGGGGGAGATCGACAGGTTTTTTCATTGGCTCTCCTATTTGAGATAGGAGAGTACAGCGTCTTCTCCTATTTGGTCAAGGGGAGTTTGGGGAGAGGGTGGTCTCGATTCCTTGAAGCTTTCGTAGTAAAGCCGCAAACATATTCGTGCCAGATGCGGCCCCTGGCCTTTTACCGTCATGGATGGAGGGGTGCGTTTTTCAGGAAAGCGGCGATATTCTCGTTGAGAAATTTCTCGTCTGCCGGGCTGGCGCCGGCCCCCGCCGGATGGCCCCAGAGCGAAGGGATGGGTAAAAGAGTGCAGTGCGGAATAAACGGCGCCTCATAGCGAGCGTCGGTGACAGGGAAATACAGGTCGGTCGCCGATGGCATATACAGCACTTGCGCCTTGATCGATCCCAGCGCCTTCTGCACATCTCCACCGAAGCCGGCGGTGGTGCCGACGTCGTGCTTTTCCCAGGTATGCATCTGCAAAATGAGATTATTCGCATCCGCTCCGGGAATGAAGTTCGTCTTGTAGTGTTCCAGAACCTGGGTGAAGGTAGTTCCCGCGGGCTCCTCGGATTTCCATAACTCCTGGCGCCACCACTCCTGAGAGAAAAGCCATGCAGTCCAAACCAGCGAGAACGCCTGAATACCCTTGACCGGCTCCTCCTTGTAGTCGCCACCCTGAAAGGCGTCGTCGGTGGTGAGAGCCGTGATCTCGCTCTCCAGGCGCACGATGCCATGACCGTAGGTTTTTGCCGTGCCCGAAGTGGCTACGATACGGTTCATGTAATCGGGATAGGAGACGGCCCATTGGAACGCCTGCTGCGCTCCCATGGAGAAGCCGATGACGGCTACCAGGTGGCGGACCCCAAGCTCCTGGGTCAGCAGCTGATGCACTGCTTCCACGTTGTCGCGAATGGTGGTGACCGGGAAGCGCGGCCCGTGGAATGGTTCCGGCGTGTTGCTTGGAGAGGAGGAGCGGCCGTTGCCAAAAAGCTCCGACGTGATGAGGAACTGGCGCGTGGGGTCAAGCGCCTTTCCCGGTCCAACAAGCCACTCATAACCGCGCATATCCGCCATGTAGTGCGAAGGCAGCAAAATGGCGTTATCTCCAGCCGCATCGAGATGCCCATAGGTGCCGTAGACGATTTTTGCTTCAGGCAGGATGACGCCACTCTCGGTGTGAAAGTTATGGATCACGAAGGTATGCTCGACCGGCTCAAGTTTTGCGGGCGCCGCCTGGCCGTGCGCAGCAAGCGAATAAGTCGCGACAAAAATCCAGGCAAGGTACTTCATCGTGGTTGTCTCCGTAGAGTTATGTGGCTTGCGGCCGGGGCGCACGACTGCATGGACATTCCCTTGCGGTAACTCACTGCTGGACGAAAATGTTCTTGGGGCAAATCGCGTGGACGCCCACGCTGCCGTCTACCAACTGCGTAATGTCGACGTCGATTGCCACACTGGTCAGCATATACGCGTCATCACGGCTCAGGTGTTTCTGGTCAACCAGGAAGTTGATCATGTCGCGTACCGCCAGGGTGGTCGCTTCCTTCAGGTCGGGACTGAAGCCCATGCTGATGTAGGTGGTGGGCGTCTCGGCTCTCGGCCACAACAGATGCTGATCTTTATGAACCACGAAGCGGAATGTTCCGGAGAGGAAAGTCTCGAGCGCGGTGATATCGACTTCCCCGTTGCCCTGCCCGGCGTGTCCATCGCCTACTTCAAAGAGCGCTCCTTTAGCGTGGACGGGAATGTAGAGCGTAGTGCCGGCCACCAGCTCCTTGTTATCCATGTTGCCGGCATGCATCCAGGGGGGCGCGCTATCGATGCGGCCGGCAGAGGGCGGCGGTGCATCGCCCATGCTGCCGAAAAAGGGGCGCAGCGGAATCTCGATACCGGGAGCGAAGTGGGCCAGCATCTTTGTGCGGTCGAGGGGAATGATCCTGGTACGGCCGTAGGGATAGTCGTTGGGTAGAAAGCCGCGGCCAGCGCCAAAGCCGTTGCAGGCGAAGGGCGTATCGATGTCGATCTTGAGGATCTGGACTTCGAGCACATCGCCGGGTTCCGCTTCGGCAATGTCGATGGGGCCGGTAAGGATGTGCCCTCCGGGGCCCTTGTCTTTGACCTCACGATAGATGGGGGCATTGTAGGAAGGGATGTCGGCAGCCGCGACGCCTTCCTTGATGAGGCGTTCGTCGGGACCGCAGGTGGACAGAGTCTGGATGCGGACCGTATCTCCGGAGTGTATGGTGAGCACCGGTTTGGCTTCGGCCGAGTAATAGCCCCACACCACGGTGGAGGGTGAGGCAGGCAGGGTAGTCGGCGCAGCTTGCCCGACAGCAACGGCGACAAACAAGAACGGTGCTGCCGCAGCGAGAAGATACTTCATTGATGGCTCCCTATCGAGTAGATAGCAAGTTACAGGCAGAGCGGGAGGCACCGCAAGAACTCTAACATTGCTTTCGCTCCGACGTGCGCCGGACCCGGAGGCGCCTGGCACCTTCCCGACTGCCGGCCGAAAGGGGTTGCGGGTGATAATAAAGGGATGAAGACGTTGTGTTCCCAGTGCAACGCACCTATGGCCTGCGATCCGGAGCATGGCTGCTGGTGCGCCGATCTCCCACACATCTTGCCCGTTCCCGAGCAAGGGACGAAGGGTTGCCTCTGCCCAGATTGCCTTATGAACAGGCCGGAATTTCAGGAGAGCCGCCAGCCCTCATAGGCGCTGACCGCGGTGGGAAGCCCTGAGGTATGCTCTTCCGATGTGATTCTGCGAAGACCGTACCTCAGGGCCTAAAGGCCACAAGGATGCCGACGTTTTATGCCGGGGATAAATCCCCTGCCTACCCTGAAGACGCGTTTTTCCGCAGCCTGTAGGGGCCCTAGTGTTTGAAGACCTGGGTCATGAGTTGCGACTGAACCAGATCCAGCTGCATCAGCGTCATCTCCAGAACCTGCCGGTCTTCCAACGAAGCTTCGCCGAGGATGTCTTTGAGGCGAAAGGAGGTACGCCGCATGAGCAATTCGGCATCCTTTAGCTTCTTGCTGTCGCCGGCAACGCCTGTATGAATTTTCTCCGCATACTGTTGCACCAGCTTGAGGGTTTCCGAAGCACCGCCGGAATCACCGGAATTGAGTTGTTGGCCGGCCACGTCCGTCATCTGGCCGACGAGCTTGGCGTAGAGAAAACATCTGTCCCGGGCCGGGGCCTGATCCGCCTTGGCCTGAAGCGCGGCCGCGAGTGCCCTTGCATCGTCCAGGCCCGCGGCGTGAGCATAGAGACAAGCCGAGGATAAGACAGAAATCACTACGGCATTGGCCGCCAACCGCATCGGGCGGCGCGCAAACACCCGGCTTCTACTGTCTGCGCCTATGCGACTGTACGGTGCTTCGTGGCAGGTTGGGCAGGCTGCGTTGCAACGACTTGCGATTCGGAGACAACGTCCTGCAACGCCTGCAGCATAGGCAATCTTGTGAGATTTTAACGGAGGTAGATACGACATTGACTGGCCCTTCTTCTGAAGCTAGGTTTGCTCGATTTGAGAGTCCCAGGGTCGTTCTTGAGATTTATACAGCGCACGAAAGGTTACACACATACTTTCGGCATGATTTGCATCTCATGGCGTGAAGAGGTGCCCTCATGAAAGCAGTCGTGCTGCACGCATATGGCCCAGCGAAGAACCTCGTACTCGAAGGAGTCGAAGCGCCCAAACCAGGCCCCGGCGAGGTGCTCGTTCACATCCACGCCGCCGGCGTAAACCCTATCGACTGGAAGATCCGCTCGGGAGCGATGGCGAAGATGTTCTCCATAGACTTTCCCGCGGTCCTCGGCTATGACATGGCCGGAACGGTGCAGGAGGTTGGTCAAGGGGTCACCGGCTTTGCTGCGGGCGACCGTGTTTTCGCCCGCACCCAGCACACCTACGCGGAGTTCACGGTCGCCAAAGCCGACGAGTTGGCGAAGGTTCCTGAGGGCCTGGAGCTGACCACGGCCGCAGCCATTCCTGTCGTTGCCACCACCGGAGACCAGTTGATCCGCGAGCAGGGAGGGGTGCGGGCCGGCCAATCGATTCTGCTCACCGGAGCTCTGGGCAGCGTGGGCCGCTTTGCTCTCTTTACCGCGATCGAGATAGGAGCCAGGGTGATCGCCGGCGTGCGCAAGAAGCAGATCGACGAGGCGCTCGCTCTGGGGGCAACGGCCGCCATCGATCTGAGCGACGAGGACGCGATCGCGCGGCTGGGTAGCCTGGACGCGGTCTGCGACGCCGTTGGAGGGCCGCTGGCTGCGAAGTTGCTCGGGCACATCAAACCCGGGGGCACCTATGCCTCCGTCGTGGGTCCGCCGCAGGGCGCTGCGCTGCACCCAACCGTCCAGATAAAAGCCTTCGGGTCGCATGCCGATGCCAAAGCCATGGCGCACCTTGCCAAGGCTGTGCGGGACGGCAAACTCAAACTGCCGATCGACTTGGTGCTGCCGCTCGGCGAAGCCGCGGACGCCCATACCAAAGGGGAGAAGGGCGGCATCGGGAAGATCGTCCTGACACCCTGAATGACTCCGTTCTGCTTTCGCAGGGAAGCCCTCTAAGGTGAAGGGGCCTGGGCCTGGTTTTTCGGTTGCCGGTGAGTAGGCTCACCCCGCGAAGTGAGTAAGATTGCATAAAATTCGATAAATTTTGTCCTTTTTGCAGGTTTTAAAGCAGTTTCGGAATTACTGCGCCGGATAAAGCTCGCGAGGTGTGGTTTTTCTTGAGAGAAAACCACGTAAACGACTGTGGCTTCCCCCTATTTCCTGCCACGCAGCACTGGCCGGGAACAGTTATGCACGACTTTCCTCAAAGAAAGTCGCATGCGGATCGGTGACTCCACCAACATCAACAGGAAATACGGTTCGGTCTACACTTATTGCGAAAATGCTCTATCGGCCGCGTGGAAAGGCGTCTTTTAGAGTGGGAATCTGCAGCTCGAAGGGGCCAGTTGTGTTGATATCGGCACAGGCGAGCCCAAACGGATCGGGAACCGGGTTCATGGCTTCGGGGTAGACGAAGGGATTCAGGACGCCGGTCTGGTTGCGGTTCAGGTTGGGAGCGGATGCGGCTTCGGTTCGCCTGGGCGGCGGCGGTGGCTCGGGCACCTGATGGGCGGCAGGTTGTGTTTCCACGGCGGTTGCGGATGGGCCCGGCTCTGCACTTTCGACCTGGCTTTGCTGGCGCATCCGCTCAGCGACGTCGAATTGTGGGGCTTGGGCGGACGGGAACGCGGGTTGCGTAGGGGCCCGGCGGCCGCCATTAACACGGTTTGGGATGAGGCATGCGATGGCGATGATCAAGGACAGGGCTTTGATCTGGCCGGCCATGCTGCCTCTGGTGGCTTCATGGTCGAGATTGGCCAGATACCAGAGGCGGGCCAGGACCTGATCGCGGCCGATATTAAGGTTGCGCAGCCCTTCGGCTTCCTGGTTGATCAGCTTTTCCTCGACGGCGGCGCGGTGCTCGATCATGTAGTCGCGGACGCGGGGCTTGGATTTGGTGTAGGCGGCGGTGGAGGCGTTGAGGCCGACGGCTTCGGCGGCGCGCTGGTCATTCATGGTTCCGGAGAGAACCAGGTGGGCAAAGGCGATTTCCTGATCGGTGATGGGATCGGTGACAGGATTTTTGGGCATAGCGAACCTCTTTCTCGTTCTTAGGAGATTGGGGGAGGCCGTATTTTCCAGCTAGCCACAGGAGGGGAAGCATGCGGGGACGCGAGCTTTGTTCGCGCACTCATGCCTGGGCTGGTGTTGGCTGATTTATGACAAGGATCAGCGTGACACCGGATAGCGTTCACGCCATCCTTCGCTCGCGCTTAGGCCGAAACTACCGGCAACTGCCGGCATGGCGCGGTTGCGTGAGAAGCCGCCGCCTGCCGATATCGTCTGATTTAAGAGATACAGGTTTTTAGGCGCTTACATAAGAGACGAAATGCGTTTCCAGGGTACGGGAGTACATGACCTAAAGTTACTCACCGCAAAATGCACGCCGGGTGCGGACAGATAGGGCACATCCCAATGCTCCGATACCTCACCCAGCCACTCCACGTCGCTGTCTGTGACAGAGGGGCAGATGGAGCGGGGGAACAACCGAGTGCGGCGACGAGCGCAGTGGAAACCGATGTAAGCCGGATGGGAATTCGCGCGATATTGCTGTGCCAGAGGATCAGACACCGGACAGTCTCTTTTTTCACGCGCATCTGAAACGTAGTATCCGTAACTTGCCCAGCACGCGTTTTCCCTGAGCGAGGAAGTCACTGAAAAGGCGACTTTACGGGCTACGAGCGTGAGATTTCTCAGACTGATTCAGGATCTTGAGAAAATCTTGAGCAAGTCCAGAAAGCGGCCACTCTTCTTGTGTTTGGCAATTCGTCGCTTCGTTCGTTCCATTACTCCAAAGATCACAATCGCGATGACTCCGACGATCGCCGCAGCCGTTCCGAGGAGTTTTGCGGCAGAAAGGATGGAGTACCAGTTCATGTTAGACATGCTACCGCATGATTTCAGGCTGATTCACTGGCGATATCATCCGGGAGCACGCTGATCGAGTTCCCCGAACGGGAATCTCGGTAAGTTGCCGTGCTGGGGGAAGTTACTGAAAGCGAGACTTTCAGGCCACACTGTGCTGAATCAACAACACCGGGTGGATTTCTACCAGGATCGTCCAGGAGCGTAATAGCGTGACCGGGTCAAGATTGTCGCTCCTCGTCAGATTCGTCGACTATCGATTTCAAGTTGCATCTCTAGAGCAGTTTCGGAATTACTGTGGTCTGATAAAAATGGCGAGGTGTGGTTTTCCTTGAGAGAAAACCACGTAAACGCCCATGGCTTCGGTCTACACCGATTCCGAAACTGCTGTAGCGACCCCATTTGGACACTTCCATTGAGATTGTCTTCTCTCCCCGTAGCGAACCGCGACCAATCGCCGATGAGGTCTCCAGGTTGCTTTGGATTGACCATTATTTCCGCGTCATCCGAGACAGACCATTTTAAGAAGAGGGGGTTCCCTCGTGGTTTATTCCGTTATTTCGAGGAGGCGAAGCGCCACTCTGTCTTCATCCGGCGTTCTCAGCAAGTTCCTGATTGCCGCCGGTATGGCTGCCCTGGGCTCCGGCGTCCATGCGCAAACAGCCACCGCGCACTATAGCGGAGCGCAAAGCTCGGTGCCAGTCAGCACGCCTATCAATAGCATCGGAGGCATCGGTGTGGATGCGGCCGGCAACGTTTACCTGTCTGGTTTAGATGGGGATCAAGCAGTGAAGGAGACATTGTCAGGTGGCTTCTACACAGAGAGCACGATACCTGTCTCCGGGGGAGTGGGTATCAACGGGTTGGCGGTGGATGCGGCCGGCAACATCTACGCCGCGGCCAATGCCGGTGGAGTGATGAAAGAAACGCTGTCAGGTGGTGTGTATATCGAGAGCATCATACCGTTCGATACTTTGGGATCTAACCTGCACTTTCCCGAAGGGATCGCAGTCGACGGGCGGGGCGACGTCTTGGTCGGCGACAACGGAGGGCAGCAGGTATTGAAGGCGACGCCTTCGGGCGGCAGCTACACCGAAAGCACAGCCGCGAGCAGCAACGTGGGCTTCCCAATGGGCATAGCTGCGGATGCGGCCGGCAACGCCTTCGTGGCCACCTTCGTACCCTACGATCATGTGTTATTGCGTCTTGCGGCCGCCGGCGGCAGCAACAGCCGGAGCACGTTGTTGGACACGGGATTCGAGGGGCCAGAAATTTCTGCGGTAGCAGTGGATGGCCGCGATAACCTTTATTTTCTTGAGCACGACGGTCCAGCGATACTGATTGAGAAGGCGACGCTGTCGGGCAGCAGTTATTCCGAAAGCATTGTCCATACCGCCAGCCTCGAAAGGCCGGGGTCGATCGCAGCCGACCCACGTGGCGACGTGTACATCACAGCAGGTACCAACCTGGTACAGAAGCTTCAACCGGCCTCGGCGGACTTCGGGGCGGTTAACGTAGGGACGACCAGCCCCAGCATTTCTTTGATTTTCACTTTTGACAGCGCCGGCAAGGTGAACACCCCTGATGTGGTGACGCAGGGATCTGAGTTTCTGGACTTTACCGATGCTGGAACTGGAAGCTGCAACTCCAATGGAAAAACCCATCTCTATCACGTGGGCAACACCTGCACCATCGATGTCCGCTTCAAACCGCAGTTCCCAGGAGCACGCTACGGTGCGGCCTTGTTGCGGGATGGATTCGGACACATCCTGGCATCCGCGTATGTCTACGGTGCTGGACTGGGTGCGCCGGCAAACTTTCTGCCGGGAAGAGAAATTTCGCTCGCCCATGGATTTGCGAGCCCATTGGGGATCGCGATCAACGGGGTGGGCAACCTCTTCGTTGCCGAAAGCGAAACGGGCATGGTGTACAGGGAGACCTTGTCGGGAAGCGCTTTTGTGCGGACCGTAGTCGCCGCCGGGCTTAACCATCCCGCCGGTCTTGCACTGGATGGCATGGGGAACGTCTATGTTGCTGCCGCGGATGGTGCGTATAAAGAGACCCTGGCAAACGGAGCCTACTCCCAGACTGAGATTGTTACCGGCCTCACCGATCTCGAGGGTATCGCGGTTGACGGGAGCGGGAACGTCTATATCACTTCTCCCTCATCCGGAGATGTGCATAAGGCGGCGCTGCAGCTGGATGGCAGCTATACCGAAAGCGGGATCGGCTACGGGATCACCCACCCCAGCGGGGTTGCGGTGGATGGCAGCGGGAATATCTATGTCACCGATAGCAAGGCCGGGGATGTGTATAAGCAGACGCTCGCGGCCAACGGCAGCTACGCGCAAACCAAGATCGCCAGCGGACTCGCTGGTCCGCTGGGCGTTGCTGTGGCAGGTGGGGGAAATCTCTACATCACCAGTTTTACCGGGGGTGCGATTTATAAGGAGGCACTCGAAGCCAACGGCAGCTACCTGCAGACGATCGCTGCCAGCGGCTTGACCGCGCCCTGGGGGATCGCGGTCGACGGCAGAGGCAACCTGTATCTCTCCCAGGACACGCCGAAGGGTGACCTGTTTCTGATCGATTTTGCCGACCCGCCCAGTGTGAGCTTCGGCGGGGCCGCGCTGGGCCGCGCCAGCCCGGACAGTCCGCAGACAGTTACGGTTGCGCATATTCCCCGTTAGCTGAGGAACGACTTCCGGGCAGCCACGCGTCGGGATCGGGCTTAGAGCGCTTTCTATTCCGCTCTTAGGGCGTCGGTCGGGGGGATTGAAGTTGCCGCGAGGGCCGGCCCCACAGATGCGAGCGCAGCCGCGACAAACAAAAGCAGAACGATAGCTACCAGCATCTCCGGGTCTCGCGCATTTCCGTTTGTCCAATGGGCGAATACCTGGCTCAGCGCCAGATTAAGAACAATGCCAATGCCCGTGCCGGCTAAGACCGAAAGTGCGGACGCCCTTGTGACTTCTTCGACGATGTGCGATCGGTTTGCCCCCAGGGCAATTCGCAATCCCAGTTCTCGCGTCCTTTGCGCCACCAGATAGGACTGGATGCTATAGAGACCACTCACCGCGAATGCCAGGCCGAGGAACGCGAAACCGCTGAAGAGTCTGGCGACGAAGCGTTCCCTGCCGAGACTATCGCCTTCCAGCAGATCGGTTGCCGTTCTCAGGTCGCCTACTGCCTGGCCTGGATCCACGTTGTGCACATGCTGCTTGATGGCATGCAGCAGGCTGACAGGATCGCCGTAGGTGCGAACCACGACGGTGAATGCATCAAATGGCATCATTGTGAAGGGGACATACACCGCCGGAGAGACTTCTTCGCCGAGACCCTTGTTCGGTGCGTCCCCGACTACTCCAATAACGAGGAAGTGCTGATCGTCGCCGGGAGCCACCACCCTCCATACATTTCCATTCGCTACACCATTGTTCAGGACGATGGTCTGACCGATGGGATCGGCATGTGGCCAGTAACGGCGCCGCATCGCTTCATTGATGAGCACCAGACGCGCGGCGTGCGTCGTTTCCGTTGCCGTCCAAATACGCCCGAGGTGGAGTGGAATTCGCAGTGTGGAAAAGTACTCAGGGCTTACCTGCTGCGCTATGACCTGGCCCGACGCTCCCAACAGCGCGGGTACGGCAACCGGCGTGGAGTCGATGATGCTGGGCGGAAGACCACCAATGGCGGCGGATACCACGTTCGGGTCGGTCGCGATGGACTTGCGAATCTGCTCGAAGTAGTGAATACGATCTGCCCATTGATCGTGCGACCCCTCACGCAATACCAGGTACACAGATGCCAGATCTTGCGGTTCGTAGCCGAGATCGGCGTGCACGAGTTGCAAGAGCCTGCGCACCGTTGCCCCAGAGCATGCCAGGAGCAAAATCGTCAGGGCTACCTGTGCCGTCAGCAGCACCGTGTGCGCACTACGCGTGCCCTTTCTTCCGGCAAGCTTGTGCGCGCCGCCATCAAAGGCTTGGCGCAACTCGGTCCCGGAGAGGCGCATCGCGGGCCACAAGCCGGACACGATTCCCGTTAGGACCGAGATACCGACGCTGAAGATCAAGACGGGAAGATTGAGAGCAATTTGGGCCTCCGGCGGAAATATGGAGGGTAACGGCTGAATAAGGTTATGCACCAACCGGATACCAGCAAGTGTCACCAGGACACCCAGACATCCGCCAGCCGCAGAGAGAAGCGCTGCCTCGGTGAGCAGTTGCCTGACGATGCGGCGGCGGCCTGCGCCCAAGGCTTTGCGCATCGCAATCTCTGCCTGCCGGGCCTCTCCGCGTGCCAGCATCAGGATCGCCACATTTACGCACGCGAGCACCAGTAGAAACGAAACGGAGAGGAAAAGCACAACAAGGAGACCCTTGAATCGTCCGATCGCAATTTCGTTTATATGGACCAGATGCAGCTGGAATTTTTGCGGGAAGTTCGCCGGGGTTTCTTTGGCAAAGGAATAGAGCATCGGTTGCAGCGCTTGCTCCGCCAACCGATCGCTTACCCCTGCACGTACCCGCGCATAGACATTGGCCGGCCGCCGCGGATCGCTGGAATATGCCAGCGGAACAAAAAGGTCGCTACCCAGCCACGCAAAGCGTTGCGGCATGACGCCAATGATCGCGTAGTTCTGCCGATCGAGCTGCAGTGACTGTCCGATCACATTGGCGCGACCGGCAAAGTGCGACTTCCAAAAGGAGTAGCTGAGGACGGCAACTCTGTCGCTGTCCGATGGGCCAAATACGCGCCCGAGCAGGACTGGAACACCGAAATAGTCGAATGCATTCGGCGACATGCGGCCAACGTCAAGCTGCTCCGGCAATTCGGCGCCCGTGAGCGCCATGGTGTACACATCCTCCGCAACGGCGCCATCGAGCACAGGAGACTTGGCAAACTGGACGAACTGCGGGCCATCGAGAGCCAGATCGTAGGGGGCGGGATCTTGGTCGTAAAGATGAAGATGCACCATCCGCATGGCGTCGCGATATGGATACGGATCGATGAGCACGGCATGCACAACGCTGTAGATGGTGGTCTGGGCGCCAATCCCCAGGGCCAGCGTAATTACGCAGAGAAGGGCAAAGCGCGGACTCTTGCTGAACTGACGAAACGCAAATCGAACGTCCTGCGACAGGCGTTCGCATGGCGCCCAACCCCATGCCTCATGAGCTTGCTCTCGAATCAGGGCCGTATTGCCGAGCGCGCGCCGAGCCGCGTATCGGGCATTCTCCGGCGACAGGCCGCGTTCTCGCAGCTCCTCTTCTTCCAGCTCCAGATCAGACCGAAGCTCCTGCTCCAGGTCCGCATCTCGCTTCCTGATCTGCCACCATCGCATCTCAGCTCTCCTCGGCGGCGGGCCACATCACACGCGCCACAGCTTGTGCCATATGTCGAGGGCGCCCTGGAGAAGGCCCGTGCGCTGGTGTTGTGTCTGCTTCGTCATGGAAGACACTCTACCCTCAATCTTGCGACGATGGTAGGAGCTCGACCACCGCTTGTCAAGCGGTGGAAAATCTTCGCGTTTCATTCCTCGCGGATCGGCTAAATGGCGCGGCGTTGCCATGAGTGAGCGCGCAGGTATGTGGGGAAAGGCGTACCTCAGGGGCTAAAAGCCCATCATTTTTTTGTAATTTACGGCACGGCTGAAGCCGTGCCCTGATACAAAACCCAGTTCTCATGCAGAGGCTAGAGCCCATTTGCTGTTTAGGGGATTACAAACACCAGGGCTAAGCCCATCATTTTTTTGTAGTTTACGGCGCGGCTGACGCTCGCTGCGGCGAGGCAGACGAGCCCTGACTGAGAAATTTGTCTTTCGACCGGTCGCTTTGCAAGGCCACTCCAGCGGTGAACTTATCTCGCCGCTGGAGTCGGTCTCAGGTGTCTCACTTACGAGGCTGAGAGGGCGGCTTCACATGTATCTCGTTTGAGCATTTTCACTTCTACTCTGCACAGGTGAGGTGCGGCTTTTCTTCCACCCCAGCAGGCTCGCCTGCCGGGGACCCCGGTTCTTCCACCCCAGCAGGCTCGCCTGCCGGGGACCCCGGTTCTTGAGGAAAAACCGCGTCGGGATCGGTTGCTCTGTTTGCACCAGAAGTGAAAACGCTTTAGCGGACGGCAAGCCCAAGCGAGCCTTCGGGTAGACCCGTGACTCCTCCTGTTATCGGGGTAAGCGCTCCGGTTGAACCGATCGAAAAGCCTACGACCTGTCCTGGCGCGGCGCCGGCGTTGGACTGGATAACATACAGATAGGCGCCGTCGGGAGTGACGATATCGTCGATGGGGACCGACGAGACTGAGATCAGAGCCGTGGAGGAAGCACCGCTTGGGGGCGGCACGAGAGTCAAGGCCCCGGTTGAACTGATTGCATAAGCGGAGACCGATCCGCTGACGGTATTGGTCGTGAAGGCAAAGGTACCGGCAGGGTTGATGGCCATCCAACACGGTTGGGTCTGGTTATCCGCGACGCTAGCGCTGACTACAGTCAAGACGCCCTTCGCAGTCGCCGTGTAAGAAGTAGCCGTGCCCACGTTGGCAGCTGGAGCGGATACGACATTCGAGACAATAGCGGTTCCCGACTGCGTGAATGCAAACCCGAAAGGAATTGGGCCGGTCGACGGTGTGGAAACCGGCGCTCCTGCAACTCCTGCAGTCACGGGATAGATGTCGATGGTCCCTGGGACAGTGCCCGACACTTTTTCTGTGACCATAAGATACGAACCGTCTGGCGAAAAAGCGACTTCAGAGGAATTGACGTAGGACGCAGTGCTGAGCGGTTGAGTCGATCCTGCAATTGGGGTGAGCGCACCCGAGCTTCCGATCGTAAAGCCGGTGATTCCGCCAGCGACGCCATTCGCGGTATTCGGCAATGTACCCGTATTGAGCACGTAAAGATACTTGCCCGTTGCATCGATGGTGATGCTGCCGGGTGAGGTGCCGCCGGTCGGATAGTTTGCAATGAACGTAAGCGTGGCGTCGGTCGCTACCGAAAACGCGGCGACGTCATTTGAACCGCCGTCTACGGCATAGAGGAACGTGCCGGCTGCGTTGATGGCTAGCGAGCCGCTTGCGCCCCCGCTGGGAAGAGGAGCGGCGCCCTGATAAGTAGGAAGGCCCATTCCAGTTCCGCCTGTCGAATAGGAACCAATGCTGGTCAAAGAACCGTCCGAAGCCCGCGAGTAAGCCAGTACTTCGTTGCCTGTAGTGGCGTTTGTTTGCGTATAGAGAGCCGAAGTCGGCGCGGGCGCCGCGGGCGTGGCCGGCGCGACTGGTGCGACTGGCGCCGCAGTAGAACTTCCTGAGTTGCCACAACCAGCGATAGCGATAAGGGCGAGCACCGATGGCAGAACGAAAGCATACATCTTGCGCATGACGATAATCCTTTCAGAGAAAAACGGGCTTGCTGCTCAATACAACGCAAAATGAGTACTCGAACCATAGAGAAAAGTGAATTCAAGAGGTGAAGAAAACTGAAGATGTAAGTCACTCAATATAAAAGGGAACCGTGCCAGACGATTGGCGCCAATGCTATACTTCAGCCGCCCTTGGGGAGGACCGTTGGCTTTTGCCGTCTATCGATTCGGAAACTTCAGCCTGGACTGCGGGAAGTTTGAGCTCTGTCGCAAAGGCCGGAGGCTAAAGCTCGAGCGGAAGCCTCTCGAACTTCTTGTTCTGCTGGTTACGAAACATGGGCAGGTCGTTACCAGGGAGGAGATCGCTGAGCGCCTGTGGGGGAAGGAAGTTTTTGTCGATATCGAACTCGGAATCAACACGGCAGTCCGTAAAATTCGCCAGACCCTTGACGACAGCCCAGATCTGCCGCAGTTTGTGCAGACAATCTCTCGATCGGGTTACCGGTTCATAGGAACCGTTACGGCGGTCGAGCCAGAGGTCACGGAGCCGACCCAATCTGTTGAAGTGGCGATCGAGCCTCCTTCTGCGCCCGAGATCAGCGCGCTGCCGCAGATCGCCGCACTGCAGATAGCCTTGACGCCGGAGGTCCCTGCTGCGCCCGTTATGCCGGCGCAGGTTAAGCCCCGGCACAAGCTCTGGCTGGTCAGCGCGCTGTGCGCATCTGTGCTCGTTGCCATCTCGATACTGACCCTCGGCCAGCATCCGCCGGCTGCCCGCTTCGTTAGTCGAGACACCCACGCTGCAATCGGCTCGCTTGCCGTTCTGCCTCTGCAAAACCTCTCCGGCGACCCCGGCGAGGAGTACTTCGCCGACGGCATGACCGACGAACTCATCACGGAGCTCGCCCGTATCCCCAAGCTTCGCGTCATCTCACGCACGTCCGTCATGGCCAGCAAAGGGTCCCGCCGCCCGCTCCCCGATATCGCCCGCCAACTCGATGTCGACGCCATCGTCGAGGGCTCCATCGTCCGGTCCGGCAACCGCATCCGCATCACCGCTCAGCTCATTGACGCTCACACCGACCACCACCTCTGGGCGCAGTCCTTCGAAGGCCCCGCCTCCGACCCTCTCTCCCTACAGGACAGCGTCGCCCAGCAGATCGCTACACAGGCCAGCTTCGTCCTCGCTCCCCCTTCGCCGCAGGCGCCGGTTAACCCGGCCGCGCAGGACGCCTATCTTCGCGGCCGCTACTTTTTTAATAAGCAGGACTTCGCTCGCAGCCTCGAGTCCTTCCAGAAGGCCATTGCCCTCGACCCCGGCTACGCCTCTGCCCACGCCGGCTACGCCTCGGCCCTCGATGCCGCTGCGACCTTCGGCATCGGCACGCCCGAACAGCTCATGCCCAAATCCCTCGCCGCCGCCCAGCGCGCTATCCAACTCGACCCCCAGAACGGCGAAGCCTACACCGCGCTCGGCAGTGTCCAAACCATCTACGAGTGGAACTGGGCTGCAGCCGAGCAGAATCTTACCCGCGGCATCTCCCTCAATCCCAACGACTCGATTGCGGAGTTCAAGTATTCCGTTTACCTCGACGCCGTAGGCCGCCCGCAGGATGCCGTCACTCACATGCGCCGGGCACTTCAGCTCGATCCGCTATCCTACCTGGTAAACCGCCGGCTGGGCGCTACTCTCTTCCTTGGCCGCCAGTACGATGCGGCACTCGTTCAACTACAGCGCGCCGCCGAGATGGAAGACCACCCCGGCTCCATCGAAAGCTATAGGAGTCTTATTTACGAGCAGAAGGGCGAGTACGATGAAGCCGTACAGCACGATCTGATAGCGCTGCAGCAGGAGCCACAGCTCGACACCTCCGCTCTTCTTAGCGTGTATCGGCAGCACGGATGGCGGCCCTATTGGCGCGCGCGGACCCGCGCTCTGCTCACGACCCCAGCCCGCTCCTGCACCGCTTACGAAATAGGCGTGGATGATCTTCGCGTCCACGAACTCGACCATGCCTTCGACTCGTTCCAACACGCGTTCGACAGCCACTGCTTCTACATGGCATTCCTCCGCGTGGACCCACTTCTCGACTCCGTCCGGCAGGACTCACGCTACGCCGCTCTGCTGACACGTATGCACCAGTAGACGAAATGCGTTTTGGCGATTGCTGCAATTGCGAAAATGCAATAGTCGCGCCTTGAATGGACGCTGGCAGCTTAAAACCCCACTTCTCACCTATAGGTGTTCGCTTGCGAGGTAAGTGGGCATAATCAACACCGACGAGGCAGGGTGAGCTCTTTGAACCCAGGCCGAAATTGCGGCAAGCTCATGCCGGCCAAAGGTCAAACTGGTTGCCCTTCTCCAAGCCGCAAGAATTCAACAATCAAATCTCGCGTCTTGCCCTCGGCCATTGCCTGAATTGGCTTTCTGTTTTGGATCGCAGGTAGCGGCGTTTCCAGCCATTCTTGTTCCTTTGGAGCGATGACAAACTCGTCCATCAACGCATTGACAGAAAGTACTTTCGTGCCAGCAGCCTGCAACTTCGACAGTTGATCGCCGCCGATTTGTTCCATCAGCAAATCAAGAAAGATACGGCCTTGACCGTGTAGCCCCCAAGGGGAGATGAGCGCGGCGATGACGCGCGATACTGCCTCTTCTCGCTGCGTGAAAAATGAAAACTCTTGGAACCGCGGGGCCTCGGCCTCTTCACGCTCTTCCCACTTCAAACGAGCGTCTTCCAAAGACCGACCGAGAGAACGAAGGAGGCTTGGTATTCCATCGGGAGATTTCTGGGTTTCGCCCGGGCGGTAACTTGACATCAGAATATTATCCGACAAACTATAGCGGCTCGCGGTAACTGGGTGCATTCCTCAAGAAGATCCACGTAAACGGAGAGCCATAAAACTTTGTGGTCACCGATGTGGGACGAATTTTGTTCGTCTAGCATCCCGCGACCTGCCACCTGGACGAAAGTCGGCTCGGACAGGTGCCGATTCGGCGTGATGGCAAGCAGGACGTTTCGCGACCGACGAATTAACCTCAAAGCTTTAAAGTTTCGTTTGCAGCTTTGTACCCTGCTGGATGGCTATTTCGTCTGGGCCCAATCTCCGAGATCGGGGGAGAGGAGAGGCTCCAATTCTCGCGATTCAGAGTTCGAAAAAATGCCGCAGTTCAGGCCGTCCCCCATTTCCGAGTAGCGGGGGCCCGCCACCCATAGACCCAGTCGCAATCAATTTGCCTTCGACGAGTGCCTTGGCGATTTACAGCTAACTGAGAGGCCTTGCGAACACTAACCTACCGGAAATCCCGAATCACAATTCTGCAAACATACGCCACGCCCTTACAAGCAGCGGGCAATTTTGAATTGTGGCTAGGGAGTTGCAAAGTGTAACGGCCGCAGTCAGAATATAAAAAAGGACATATGCCGTGCCTTTTGATGAGCAAGTTTCTGTAGAGGACAACCAGCGCCTGCGCATTCCGCAGCGCGAAGCATGGGTTGCGATTCGAGATCATTTCGCGCGCGAGGGTGCAGCGCGCGAAGTTGGCATTGTGCTGCCGGTTGGTTGTGGCAAATCCGGCCTTATCTCGATTACGCCCTTTGCAATCAAGGCGCGCCGGACGCTAGTCATAGCGCCAGGCCGTAAGATTCGTGGTCAGCTCGGTAACGATCTTCGCTCTAACAGCGCCACAAATTTTTACGAGCGTTTTGCCGTTTTACCTCACGATGCCGATTTTCCTGAAACCGTTATTGTTCAATCCGGCCGGGTGAATGCGGATGATATTAATCATGCGGACATTGTTATAGCCAACATTCAGCAGATCGCTGGCGAGGAAAACCGCTGGCTCGATGATCTGAATACCGACTTTTTCGACCTAATCCTTGTAGATGAAGCGCACCATAATCCTGCGGAGAGCTGGCAGCAGGTTAAACGGCGATTCCCTGCTGCGAAAATCGTAAATTTCAGTGCCACGCCCACCCGTGCCGACGGGCAATGCATGGAAGGAACGATTATCTATTCCTTCCCCGTCATCCGGGCGATTCAGGAAGGCTACGTAAAGCGGCTCCACGCAAAGATGCTGCGGCCTACGGAACTGAAATACATAGATCGAACAGATGGGCAGGAGAGAATCATAGGCCCCGACGAGGTGCGCGCCCTCGGGGAAACGGACGCTGAATTCCGACGTGGAATTGTAATGTCGGAAGAGACACTTGGATCGATAGTTGATCAAGCCATCGGCGAGCTCCAGCGCCTGCGTAGAGAGACTGGCGAACAGCGGCTTAAGATTATCGCGTCCGCCCTCAATCAGCGCCACTGCATTCAAATCAAAGAGGCTTTCATCGCCAAAGGCATGAGGGCTGGCTATGTGCACTCGAGTGAAGGAGGAGCGGCGAACGACCGGGTTTTTGCGGCTTTGGAAAACCATGAGCTGGATGTGATTGTTCAAGCCCGGATGCTGGGTGAAGGTTTCGACCATCCTTTCCTTTCTGTTGCCATGGTCGGCAGTATCTACGCCAATCTCAGCCCGTTCGTTCAATTTGTGGGGCGCGTGATGCGTTCGATAAAGAAGGAGCCAGGGCACCCCTTAAACCAAGGAGTGGTGGTGTTTCATGTTGGAGCGAACGTAGCCCGGAGATGGAGCGACTTCAGGAGCTTTAGCGAAGCCGATCAGGGATATTTTGCCGAACTGCTCCCGAGGCGGAGGATGTCGAGTTTACGGGAGGCACAGCCGAACGCACACCAACCGGGGGCGGCGGCAGACTTCAGCCGGTTGAAATTATCGAAGAGCGCGGTGTGCATGCATCGGACATGGAGCCGATTGGCGATCCGCAGGCAAAAGCGCTGCTAAAGCAACTGGCGGAGATGGGCGTTACGCCAGATCAGGCTGCTCAGGAGCTGCGCCGGATAAGGACTACGCGCCAAGATCGGCGAGAAGCCCGACGCGGGTCTCTAAACGAACGCGCCCAGACTGAGATAGGAGAGATTTTCGGACAGTTAAAAATCAATCATAAGGGCAAGACGCTTGATCGAACCCGCCGAGCAAACAACTACACGTGGGCCGTTTCCGAGTTGAACCGGCGCGTAAATGAGCGTGTCGGTGGCAAATCGGCAGACCGGCAGAATTTTACGCTTGAGCAGCTCGATAGCGCGCACGACGCGCTGCCTGAAATCGCCAGCGCGTTCAAGGACGAGATTAAGAATGCCGCGTCCTAAATCAGTCGTTGTCAGCATGGAAATCACGGTTGCGGGCCGCGCACATGACTGCCGTTACAACAAGAACCACCGATTAGAGAAGGGTGTCAGTCGCTTAACAATCAAGGAAGATGGCGACGAGCATCACTATTGCCTGACCTGCGCAAAAGTGTTTTTGCAGCAAGGAACTACTCGTCTTCAGTCGCTTTCGGAAGAAGTGGAACGCCTCTTGAATCGGTGATCTGGGGCACCGGCGGCTCGACATCAAGTGGAAATACTGCTTTTCCATGCTTTGCATAGTCAGCCAACCCGCGCACTCGCCTGTAGTACGACATCAGAATCTTGAGACTTTCGAGAGGGTTTCCTGTACGGGCGTTTAATGCTGAAAGGCTCTCAAAGCCCAACGCCGTTGAAAGCCGCTGGGCTGACTCTTCAGCGAAATCAAGTTCGGATCTGGCCAGCTCGAGCTGCTTGTGCTCTCCTTCGATGCGCAAGAGCTTCCGGTCTTGGAGTCCCTTATAGATATCGTTATAAAGATGATTTAGGCTTGTGGCCGATTCGACGAATACCCGCACCACCTTGCCCACTTGCGTTGCGGCAAGCACCAGCACGGAAGTCAGCGCAATCCAGCCGGGCGAACTATATTGAATTGACTTTACTTTCGGTCGGATGTCTTGCGGGAGCCGGCCTTTGATCCCGTTGTAGAAGTTGACTGTACTGTAGCCACCCCTCCACGGGTAGGGCTTAAAAGCGTATGCCAGCCTGTCGGCATCGCCTGCTTCCCTCGTGACAAAGGCGCATTGAAAAGCGTAGACCTGCTCAAAGATATGGGGCAGCTCGTAGAAATCTTCGAGGGACCAAGCGCCGTCGATTTTGATTGTGTATGTGCTTTCTTCAGGCACCCGCTTAACTCCCCACTCGCTCCACTTCGCTAACGCTTATATCATCACTGCGCCGGTGGTAAAGGTCTGTGGTTTTCGCGTTGGCATGACCTGCCATGCGCTGTGCTACCTCGATGCGGCCCCCGCCGCGTGCCGCGTGGGCGGGATCCGCCGGCACGACCTGGCCGGTCACCAGCAAGTCGGATAGCATACGGACGCAGGCGAGGTGATGCTTCATTGTCGGCGCAGAGCGTTTGCCCTGCAGTTCCTCGATACCGCCCGCGACATTAATCGGCTTCACCTGGCCGAGTTCGAGAATGCCCCTACCCTCATACCAGCGCAAGAATTCTCCGGCCGCTCGCGCGTAGGCTGTGCGCGTATGCAGGTTACTGATATCGACGGTGAAGAATTCGAGGAAGCGCCAGCTCGCACGCTTTCCTGCGCCGGCTATCAAGGGCGGAAGTGGCAGACTTTCAGGCGTTGAGACGGCGAGTTGATGAGACTGCACGCTATACGACCTTCCCCTCGTATCGCACCTGAAACCCCAGGCCCTTGAGCTTGGCGATTGCCTGGTGAGAATTCGTCGGGTCATTTGGCGGAACATCTGCGGCCTGCAGGACAAGAGGGCGGGCAGGGAGCTCTCTCCCATTTACCACCACCGTCCACTTTGGAAGCTGGCGGTTCCAAATAAACGCTGCTTCTGTGCGCAGGATATCGGTTTTTGTTAAAGCATCGACCTTCGGACTAGGCACGCCATGCCCCTCCTTATTCATCATCGTACACTAATTATTATTATCTATAGAAGTAGATACCGTCCTTTATGTCTGCCGATCGAAGCAGAAAAGGAGGTGGGTCTGGATTGAATTGGACGTTCAAACCGGCTTGTCTGACAAATGCCCGCAAAGTTGGCTTTTCCGTACCTTCCATCCCAGTTGGCGACGACAGACCGATGCACTCGTTGAGATTCCGCCGGACCTATCCCTGCTTCTCGTTCGCGGGGTGGTACTGCCGAATCAACAGCCACCAAAACAGCCACCAACCGATTTCGGCCTCTCCAATTTCGAGGGGCCAGTTCACCTTAAACTCTTTGTTTTATTGGTGCCGGGAGGGGGGGTCGAACCCCCACGAGGTTGCCCTCGGCGGATTTTGAGTTTGCCGCGAACACCGTAAGTCTATGATAAATAAGCGTAATTGACCGTAATCGAGAGTAGGCCTAAACCCTTTAGACACCGTAAGTTAGCGTAATATGGCGAAAACTAGCCAAACTGACGTGTGTACCCGAACATGTACCCGAAACGGCGACTTGAGGAATGAATCATTTTGCCTTCGCATGGGCCCTCCAACCGACGTTCGGCGTCCAATGGGCCGTTGCGGGATCTGTCGGCGGCGAGAGGCAGGGCACGAGGAATGCCCGCAGTATCTCGCCCACTTCTACAAGAGAAACGGCAGCTTCTTTCCTGGAACTCAGGCGTTCTAAGAACGCCTTCCATTGTTTTGTTTTCTGCGGATCACTCAGGAATTCTTCGGTCAAAGCGAATGGCACATCGCGAGGAATGGCCGTCCCGCGCCGCTCAAAAGACAACGCAATTGCGCTATGCAGTAATCTTTGTTCGAAATCCCAGGTGTTCGCCATGAACCAGATGTCGTAGAAATCCTTCATCCGGCTATTTCGAATATCGAGATCGACCATCGCGTGCAGCTTTTCCGCGATGGATGCCTCTCGGGGATAGGCCCGGATCACCGGAGCGGACATCGCCAACAAGACGGGAAATTCAGCAAAGGACGGCTCGGGATAAACCGCATCGCCGAATCCTATATCCGTTTGCATGGGAATTCTTGCTCCTGCGAGTCGGGCGCGAAACTTCACGCGAACTCCATCGTACTCGTCGTCTTCCTGAATCCTGACGCCTTTGACCGACTGGCCATCGAATGAAATGCCATCATCATCCTCAATCTCGCAAATCGCTCGGACACTTTGTTCCACGTCGTCGATTGCGGAAGACCCCGAACCTAGCAGATCCAGGTCCTTCGTTGGCCGATGACTTTTTCCCGTCCACAGTGTGAAGAGGGTCGCGCCTTTGAGGACGAAGCGATCTCGGTGTGGTGAATTGCCGAGGCGGTACAGAAACCGTTCAATCGCAAACCTGCCAAGCACCCTCTGGTAGTCCTCCCCGGATGCTTGCGCCAGGGCAAGCAGTTTGGCACGAATAGATACAGCCGATGTCTTGCCCAGCTTGCTAGTCATAGCGCCTCCATGTACGGGCGAATGATATTGTTCACCCGGCAGATCTTCGCGAAGCTGTAGATGTCGTTTACATTCCCCTTTTTTCGACGAAGGCATTCCTTCAGCGCCTCAATCGCTACATCGAGGCCGATCCTATTGCGAAATTTGAAGCAGTCGGCCACCGTCTTTGCCGCGGAATACACGCGAATCGGAACGCCTTCAACCCGGCGACACTCGATTCCTTCGGTTAACGAGAGGCCCGACAGGCGGACCACTCTGATCGACGGCGAGGCAAGGGCCGGTCTCCTGGCTCCCTTGCCAAGAGCGATCCAGACGGCCGTGGGATTCTGGGTCGTCATCTCATGAAAAGCGAGCGCAGACAGAAGGCAGAGCACAGCTCCGGGCACGCGCTTTGCAACTTCTGCGTAGGAATGATGTTCCGTCACAAGCCGGTTGGGCAGCGTGTACATGCCGCGTCCAGACCGTTCAAGTTTTCCCTGCCTGTAGAGGCGCAGAAGGTATTCACGAGGAATGCCGGCGGCCTCCACGTCTCGCGGACGCACAATGCCGTGTCGACGGACGTATTGCATCGTTTTGAGGGTGTTTCCGGTCATGAGGGTCGCTCTCAATACGTCATTACTTAATCATATTGAATGACATATTGCAACAATAACGGCCTCGTTGAGACCGCATCACAGACTTGCATCGCGCTACTGCATGTCACAGCGGAGCCTGGATCGGCTGTGACATCCTTATATCCTTGTCGCTTGTTTGTCCGAGCGTCGATGGCGCCGTGCATCTCTATTGCAATTCGTCACAATCCAAGCGTCACCCCAAAAGGTGCTCTTGAATGATTTTCTGGACCGTTGTGGAATCGAACCCTCCAGCGCTAGATTCAGTGGTTGTCACCAGCATTCCCCTTGGGCCACCGCCCTCCTGCGCGGGAAGAACGCCATTCGCTCGGTACCAAGACAGCTTCTTCTCCCAACTGTTTCGATAATCTTCGCGATCTAACAAGCCGAGATGTTCCCAGAAAACGGTTCGTCCGGAGATGTCATCCTCGATAGTAAAGTCTGGGTACCGCGTGCTGCCGCCCAGAGTCAGAGGTTTCTCGTATTGATAGACTATGCCGGCATGAGAAAGGTCGTTGGCAATGACGAGCTCGGATTTGGAACGCACAGCCAGACCATTATTTGTGCGGTGGATTAAGCCCTCTTGAAGAAACACGCTCGCTTTTGACTGCGGGAATTCCTGCATCCGACAAGCCTGTAAGAGGTTCGTCATGCGTTGGGCGGCCGCCGATCTGTGCGGTCCTGCGAAATCTTTGAGCACACTTCGTGGTCCTTGGTGCATAACTACCAATCTGTCCTGATGCCGGGTGAGGGCTGTGTAGATCAATTCCCGCGAGAGTATCGGATGTCCTTCAGGTAAAACCAAAATCACTAGCCGAAACTGGCTCCCCTGCGCTTTATGCACCGTCAGCGCGTAAGCTAGCTCGAGTGCCGCGTCACCTTCCTCACGGAAATCGCTGCTATAGAAGTCGTATGTAAATCCCTGCTGGGACGAAAACTCTACCTTGAGAATTTTTGGATTCTTTCGCGAGGCCCATTGTCCGACTGCGATGCCAATCTCGCCGTTGGCCAGATAGCCGATTGCACCGTCCTGAGGATAGACTCTTTTTCCATCACGCCGATGGTTGCTAAGGTTTATCACCTTGTCTCCATAGACAACCCGCTCCGGGCCAAATGGCTTTGGAATGGACCGCCACGGCTGGGTCGCTAAGGATATAAAACCCGCTCGAAACTGCTCATGAATTTGTCGATTGATGTCGCCAACCCCGAACGGCATGCCCCGTAACGGGCTTAGAATCTGCCAAGATTCAGCAGCGGTTATTGAGCCTGGATTGCCGTTGCGGGTCGCATTGAAGTAGTCGTAAGCCCCGCTTGAGACGGAGCCTAGCGCTTGGTTGAATCCACGAAAATCGTCAGGCCCGGTCAGTTTTAATTCGTCTTTCAGAACTTCAACCAGCTTGGGCTGGAAGTCTTCGGGCTTCTGCCACTCCACGAAACGCAACGTCGAATGTGCGGCGGTCGCGGAACAGAAGATGTCGTCTTCTCCAGCGGAGGGAGGGGTCGTGCCGAACCAACGCGCCAGACGAAGGTCGGGCCGTTCCGCTCCGACCTGACGACGTTCAATGGTCAGTTCAGCATAACCTGGAGCGACCCGCGGGAAAATCGCTTCGTAATCGTTCGGCCTTAGCTTGGCAATCAAGTCCACGAAAGGGCGCCCGGCTCCTATCGGGGGGAGTTGAGCCGGGTCGCCTACGAAGATGAAGCGGCTAACTCCGTGCAGAGCGTTAAAAAGGGAGCCAAGCATGTCCTCTGTGAGCATGGAAGATTCGTCCACAATAACGGTCCCATAGCCGGTGACCGTCGGACGATCGTTGATGAGATACCGGCCCGAAGATGTATCGTAACGACCATGATGATTAAGAAATTGCGCGATCGTTAGTGCCTTTGCTCCGTTTCCTTCAATTAGTTGCTGCATCCGAACCCGGGCCTTGCCAGTAGGTGCGAGCAATAGAATTCCGCCATCTCGAATCTCGACCCGCGCGCATAGAATTCCAAGAACAGTCGTCTTTCCTGCCCCAGCAGGTCCGGCTAAAACGCTGAAACGCGCCTCCGCCAGCTCCTTGAGCGCGGCAGCTTTTTCAATTCTTGATTTCTTCTCGTCCTCGTCATTGACGAGCCCAAACTTTTGGTTCAGCAGTCCAAACCATTCCGCCGGTACGATATGGCGATGTCCCCTGAGGCGCCCATTCACTTGTTTACGCGCCAACTCTCCAATGACTGTATAGCGATCTAGTTGAAGCGCAGTATCGCCACTCAATTTGAGCAGCCGAACTTCTGGCGCCATATCTGGTGCTCGTGTCGACAGGATGTCGGCCGTTGCCGGGCAGGTTGGGCGCACAGCGAAGCTCGATATTGCTTCTACGGCGCTATCGGTCGGCAGAAGCGTGTGCCCATTGCCTGCAGCAGCTTCCAGCGCTGAGATGGTAAGAGCACGCACACGGCGCAGATCTACTGCGGAGTTCAGTCCGGAAGGACTTTCAACGGGATGCTTTAGTCGGACGGTATCTTCGGGAAACACTCCCCTGTCCACGATGAGCAACGGCATCGCTTTAGGATCGTGCCGACTCATCTCATATATCCGGTACGGATTGTTCAATATCTCCGCATCCGCTCCGCCCCAACCGCGCTTTATTCTTGACCCTTCATCGTAAAGCCCTACCGCCTGGTCTTTGCTTAACTCAAAGCGGCTGAGTAGACGGAGGAGTGACTTTCGCTCCTGCAGTAGATTTTTCCAGGTCGGAGCCAACTCCTTGAAGTCTCTATGAAGGTCCTTAGGTAGGACCGAGGCGGGAGAGTTAAAAGCTGCGTCGACCAGAGGCCACGGATCGGAATTTTGACCCGCCTTTTCCTGCAAGGCGTGAGCAACAAAAATGCCGCGCGAAAACCCAAACGCAGTAAGCACAGCGCCCAATCCAGGAAAAGGACCCCTTACGCTCCAGAGTCTCAACAGTTGCTCTTGAATCCAGTGCCTCTGCCACGAGGTGGAAATACCCAACTCTGCTTCCATGCGGCCGAGTGCCCTTTCGATGGACAGCAACGCAGAAATCGCCGCGTCGTGTGTGACAAGCTCGCTCGCGTACGAAAACTCATCCCAGTGTTCGTCAGGCGCCTTCGCCGTGAAACGCTCGGTATCTAAAGTTAAATCTTCTTCACTGCGGCTTAAAACGTCGTAGTAGGGGAGAAGAAATCCTTCTTGTCCTTTAGGCCGGATGGAATGTTGGATCGGCCGATCCCAGACCATACCCTTCATACCGGTCTTGACCTTGCGGTCATATTCCTTCAACTGGAGCTTCTTCTTTAAGCGTCCAACTCCGACGATAATCCGGCCTGTTCCCTCCACGAAGGGAACATTCTTCGCATAGAAAAAACAAAGCGATTCTTCCTCTCGCAAGTGGGCTGCGAACGCCTCGAGGAGCGCTCTTTGATTTGATACCTCATGGATCCAGTTCGTCTCATAGCCGAGAGCCGGCTCACGCTCATCGTCAATGTCTAAATCATAGAGATCGCGGTAGTTTTCAATGTTCTGTCGCATCAACCAGCGGAAAGGAATCACTCCGGCCGAAAACGCTGGATACCGCTGAGGCGTCGGTAAGAAATGCCCGTAGTACTGTGGGTTTTTTGCCGCAAGAGCATGCCGTTTGAGCTGTTCCAGTTCGAACGGCGCCATAAAGGTCGCATTCTCCTCAATGCAACAGGGCCATTGATCAGCGGCTAATTCGTCGAGACGACGACCAGCAAGAGGAATCTCCAGCGCTTCCCTCTTTTCTGCGGCGATTCGCTTCAGCTTCGTGCAGGCACCGTTTAGCTGAGGGGCATGGCACACTACACCCGACCAACCTGCGTCATGCCACGGGACACGGATGGAGATGTGGCGTAGCGGAAGGTCAGGAGTGATCGGTTCCATGCTAATTTTCTCCTTTCGCATTACGACGTGATTATCGCTGCGAACAAGGGCATTACCGAGTGGCGAACCTGCGAGGTCAACTCCGCTTCCGAGGGTCGTCGTAGTCGCTCAACCCACTGCTCCTCAGTGCGAGCTATCGCTCGGGTCAAGGCAGGAAGATCTTCCGAAGATTTTCGGACAGTAGCGGTCAAAAGGCCTTCAATCAAACGCTTCTCTGTGGGTTTGTCCGCCTCTGAAAACTCGCCATCTCCGCCAACCAAGCAGTGAAGAGAGTTTGACTGCTCGGTCCATCCGCCCTTTTTGTCCATTCGAATTGTTTGGCGAAGCAAAACAACCACACCGAACGGCAGGCTTGCCGCCTCATTCGGCAACGGAAGCTCGGATGGCCACCTCAGGTAACCCGCGCCAGTTGCAGCATCCGGGAAGGCTGCCTTTCGAAGCGCGTCTGCGACCACCTTGATGTTCAGCCCGCATTTTGCAGCTATCGCGCCATCTGGTGCGTAAACCAGAGATTCGCCATAGTCGCCGCATACGTAAGACTTTCCGTCAATCAGACGAAGAACGGTCGCCTCATCCTCGATACGATTTATCGATTTTGCGTTGCGCAAGAAGCGCTGGCTTTGGTAACCGGGCTGGCGATCGCCACCTCCGTATTGTTCAAGGAAACGTACTAACGTTTCCCACGTCGCCAAGCCTGGATCCTGCTGCTGAATTGATTTTTGTTGCTGCCCAAAACGGTGATGAAAATCTTTCCAAATCTGAAATCCTTCCTGGACCATTGCCGAGAGCCTTTGCTCGTCGTGCGCATCCATGGGGGACGCTAAATTGTTCATCATCACACTCTGCAGTTCGTCCTGGGAGAGCAGACACATGACGCGGGAGAATACGGTTTCGAAGCGTTCTTTCTCGACCAGAGTCGCCGTTATTAGCTTGAGCTTTTCTCTTGCTATTCTGAACGCATCTGCTTCCCGGCTATCCTTGACGACCAACGTGTCGACTATGATTGTTTCGCGAGAGCCAAAACGGTGGACGCGTCCAACGCGTTGCTCCATATCCATCGGATTCCACGGCACGTCGATATGGACCAACCGGCGTGCGATTTGCAAATTGATACCTTCACCGCCGGCTCGGGAAGACACAAGGAATTGAGGGCCGTCCGGCCGCCGGAACAAATCCACTTGTGCGTTTCGCTCCGATTCACTTTGGCCGCCAACTATCAGGGAAGGGGGCCGACCAGTCGCATGCTCCAAAAAGCGAGCTAACGCGGTTACAGTTTCAATAGGTTGTGCGAAAAAGACTACTTTTTCTTTACCGGCCGTGTCGAGGACATGCGTTTTGAGATACTTCCATTTGTCATCACCTGCATCTTTGACGATCGAGACGCCTTCCTCTATCAGACGCTCTAGCCCCTTCTGCGAGATCCCATCACTATCAGACCCGTCGATCGGGTCTTCAATATCATCAATGTCCGCTTCCGATTGCTGACGGTCAACCTCTTTCAACATGCGATTAAACAAATTTAGTATTGGCTCGTCGACTGCGCCCAATCGGTAAGGACGAAGAGAAGCAAGACCCGCGGTGAGGATATGATTGTTGGGCTTCCAGTTCGCGCGGATCGCCTGCCGCACAAGATACCCCAGACCAGCTTGTGGACTCGAAGCGGCCCACTGCATTGCCTGGGCGCATCGCCAGCCCGCGGCTCGCTTTCTCGAATCCTTTGCAAGGTACGTATCCTGCGCAGGTTGGTAGAAATCATGGATGTTCTGAAGCCACCGTCGGTGATGTGGTCCTAAATCGACCATCAATGGTTCGTTTACTTGCCTGCTCGGGAAGACCGGATTTCCATCCCAGTCCTGTATGTCGTCCTTGGTACGGTAGATGACACGCCCAGCGAGCTGAGTGGGCTTTTCGTCCGCCCCGCGGAGGAACCGAAGAAGATTTTCAAAGCGAACGCCGTGCCCTTGATGCGGCGTGCCACTCATCAAGATCACCCGAGCGTCCTTGGGTTGACGGCGTATCAATTCACGAACGAGACTATATCCCCTGCTGGGATCCTGGCCATCCGGCGACCAGGCAGACAAATGGTGGCACTCATCAACAACGAGAACGTCCCATGGAAGAGTTCCGGCCAATTTCTGAAAATTGGCATTGTTCACAGCTTTATGGATGCTGGCGATGATTCTAGGGTCAGAGAGCCGCGCATCTGCCTCGTCTGAGGTCCATTGCCTGAACGGCAGGTTCAAGCGATCGAATTCGCGGCGAACGTTACTCACCAGGCGTGCAGGTGCCAGATAGAGGATCCGCAGATTCGGTCTTTGCACCAAGAGTTCTTGAAGTATGAGTCCAACCTCAATCGTCTTACCCAGACCTACCTCATCAGCGATTAAGACCCGCATCAGATTGTCAGCCTCCAAGATGTGTCGAACGAGGCTTACCTGATGCGACAACGTCTCCACTTCACGTACATCCATCCGACGTTGCGGGTCTCCGCAGATCAAATGAAATGCATGCAACCGGGCTATGCTTCTGCGGGTTTGGGATTGCCAATTGTCTTCTGCAGTCAGTGTTCCGAGCAATTCGGCCGGGGTCGCGAGCCGCTGCACGCGACGAAGGTCAACGCCTTCTTCCACCACTGGCTCCGAGTATGGCTGATCGCTCCAGAAGCGCCTTGGCGGGTGAACCAAGTCGGCAGTCTTAAGTCCCCATTCATCATGTTGCCGCAAGATAGCGGATGGATATGAACACTCGGACTTTCTTACGACGAGGTGATCTGGCATGCTCTATCCTCTAGCTTGGTTGTATCTCGACATTCGGCGCCCTTGAAGTTACCTCCACCAACTCTGCCAGCACCCTGGGCCTACGTTGTGCGTCGCTTCTTTCTAGATACTTCTGCGTAGAAGAAACGATTGAATCTGACACCGAATCCAAAGGGTTTTGCTCCGCCAAAGCGTCCCTGATTTCCTTGTATACTTCGCTGAAAAGGTCTTGCAATATTTTGGTGGCCGGCGGTTCGGCGGCATCCGTCACCTTCTCGGGAAGCTGATCATACATGCTTAGAATTCGATATTTGACCCCGGCTCCCGAGTCTAGATTTTGACGGCGGAACTCTTCACAAGCTTTTTTGATCGGTTTCTCAATCGCGCGCACCAATTGTTCGTTAGCTAAGTCGCGCATCTCTTTGACCATTTCGCGGCCCACGTTTTGGAGTTTTCTAGCATCAGCGCGAATTGCGTCTCGCTGGGCTTCAACGAGTTGGGGTTGAACGCGTGACCCTTGTTCAACAGCCCATGCGAAAACGTCTTCGATCATCCTTTCCATGTCCTTTGCGTACTCACGAGTCTCACGCCGGATGTCGATCAGGATCTCTCTGCCCCAAACGTCAGCGATTGGCTCTTCGAAACGCAGCGCGAATTCTTTGGGCAAGTCGACGGATGAAGATATACCGTACTGCCGGCCTTCTTTCCTCACAGAGGCCTGGAGAGTCTTCCAATGAACCGAATCCAGCTTCTTGAGATAATTCCGGATGTCGTGGTTCGACCTGACCTTGGCCGCCGCTACTAAATCTCCGATTCTTTTCGGTATTGCGTTCTTCAGAAAGTATCTGTAAGCCCCCTGGCGCGCTGCGAATTCTTCGCGCAGGGGGCGGATAAAAACCTCGAGATCTTTTCGTAACTTTGCGGCTTCCTCCTCAGCACGACCTTCTTGCGCCCATTGGGCCTGAATGAGACGAAGAGTCGTCTCGATGCGCTCATAAAAAAGTCCATTTTGAATTTTCAGACGCTCGTTTGCGTTGTCTTGGCGTTCCTTGGCCAGCATCCTCAAACTATCCACAAACCCAGGCACGCCAGTCTGGTTTAACTGCTTGACGAACGGAGGGTCATCCTCGTCGCCGGCAAGAAACTTTCGATACTGTGGAGCGGAAAGCGGATGCACTTGGAGCGTACTCAGAAGGTTGTGAACCACTCGCTGGCGCGCTTCGGTTTTCTCTTCGCCGCCGAGCCAAATTGATTCCAGACTCTGCCTCATGCCGCGACGAATCTGTTCGCGGGCCTCTTCGCACGCATCGGCGAAATGCTGGGCCTTGTTCTTCGTCTTATCCTGGGCTCTCCGGCTATCCGCATCGTCGTCTATGCGGGTCACAGCTACCATGACGACCGGGTCCTCTTGAGGTTCATCCGAGGAGTAGATCAACCGGTTCAGGTACTCGCTGTCGCGAAGGCTCTGCGCTACGGCGGTTGTCAGGCCGCGGTGATCCACCACCAGAACCAAGGCGTCGGCCCGGTTCCGAATCCAATCCCGGGTGACTTCACTGTGCACGTCCCTGTCGACTCCTACACCTGGAAGGTCGACCAGGGTTACGCCTTCTTCGAGCAAGGGGGCAGCCCAATGAACAGTCAGTTTCTTGATCATCGGAGCAAGAAATCCTGCGGCATGGTCCTTCAGTTCGGCGCTTACAGCAGCTTCACCCCCATACGTCGCCGGGGAGTACGTTAAACCCTTCCCCGCTAGCTCAAGGGCGAGTTTTAGCCTGCGAATTCGGGTCTGATCCGCGGGGTCAGTCTCCGTTTCCCAAATCCTCGAATTGCCCATGGCTTCGCGGAGGGAATCGACCAGGTACTTAACTGGAAGCTCTTGATCCTGAGATCCCCTAACTATAAGTTGTGCCCGCTTGCGAAAAACGGTACGACGATCCTGTTGGTTATCTAGCGCATCATTATTTTCTGAAAGTTCCTCTTCGAACAGATTCGCCTCGGCTTGCTCCTGCGAAGGAGCCACTTCAGTTGAAGCGCCGAGTTCAGACTTGAAAAACTGCTCAAGAGCAAAGATCGTTTGAGAGAGCCGGTCTGCCTTATGGTATTCGACCTCGAACCCCTTTGTGGCACGGTATTCAACAATGATGGCCTGTGCAGTTAAAGGACCAATGCCACCAAATGGCACAACAGATTCGACACCCCCAAGCATGGCGTTAATGAGCGTACTCTTGCCGACCCCAGAATTACCCAGAAAGCAAACTGCGAGCTTGCGATCCATGAGCTCGACACGATTCCTTAGACGACCACAATCGCTATCAAACTCGGCGATCTTCTCGGGCTGAAGCCGCGCGAGAAAAGGCCGAACGCTGCTTCGGTACCATCTGATGAGGTCGTGCGCCCGCTGCAGCTCAGTTTGCATCTGGTTGCTCATCTCAATGACTTTCCTTGCCCTGCAACTCACTCAGAAAAGGGCTTGCCTCGCCATAACCGGTAATCGACGCCGTCTTCTTCGACCGAGTGAGCGCCACATAAAGGAGCGACCGTTCGATAGTTTCAGCATTCCTCTTCGCAACTCCATCGTCGCCGCTTTCGATTGCTTGGTCTAACGGAACGACTCCCTTGTTGACCCCCGCGACAAGCACATGATCGAATTCCAGAACCCTTGATCCGATGCATCGTCGCCATCCGTACGCCTGGCTTTTCTCGTTGATCCGCAGCATCTCGCTTGATTTCGTAGACGGCAGTTCCATGCTCCTTAAGATAGGACTCATATGCTTCCAGAAGTGAATGCGTTCGCGCCACAAGGCAAATGGACGACTCTGAATCACCCTCTCCGACGATCTCGTCAATCCTGTTTTTCAAAAACGAAACTTCCTGGGTGAAGGTCGCAAATTGCTTCAACACCGGTGGCACGCCCACTCTAGTAGACATATACCCCTTCTGGGTATCAACGCCTCCGTCAAGATCGTCGACCACGCGACCCTCCAAAAGGCTCACTGCCAGTCGACGGATTTCACCAGTCGTCCGGTAGTTCAACTTGAGCTTCTTGCCTCGTCCTCGAATATCAATGCCGCACTTCCCAAGCGTCGCGCGGTTACGATAAATCCGTTGATGGGCATCGCCGACGATAAAGATGTCATTTGGCCCCACCGGGACAATGGCGCGTATGAGCCGAAACGCCTCCGAGCTCATATCCTGTGCTTCGTCGACAATGACCGACCGGTACGGAAGCTTCAGCTGTTTGGTCTCGATCAAGGAACGCGCATCGCGAATAAGATCGACAAACTCCTTCTGCCCATGCTCATTCAACTGTGCGCGATATTCCTGAAAAACCTCCCAAACTTTTTTCTTTTGTTCGCGGCTCAGCTTGGTGCCTCGGCCCAGCCGAGGCGCCTTCACGTATTGCTCCGCTGAAGTGATGTTCTGCGCCTGCACAACTTCTTCCCACTCGCTACGATAAAAAGCTTCGGAAAGCGCCGCCCCTTCCGGGCGATAGAGCATGGCATTGCGCCAACAATCATTTTTCTCGATCCCGAAGAGAGTCTTTTGTTTGTATCCCTGCGTGCGAAGAAAGTTATCCACCCAATGATCCAGATTGACTACCTCAATCCGGGCATACACCGCAGGGTCACAAAGCTTACGCAAGTTCTCTGCGATATCGACTGCTAGATTCCGCGTGAAAGTTGTAAACAGGATGCGGTCTTCTTTCACCACAAAATCCCGCTCCGCCAAGTGTTTGGCCCGGTGCATCGCGGCCACTGTCTTGCCGGTCCCCGCGCCTCCCAAGACCCGCACCGGACCATTCGCGTTCATCGAGATCAGCTTGCGCTGCTTGGGATGCAAGAAGACGCGCCACTGCTCTAAGGGCGCACCTAGAATCTCATTCAGTTCCTTACTATCCTCGGCGACGAAAAAGCGTCGCTGCGAATCCTCTTGTTTCAATGCACCTACGAAGTCCGTCGTGTCGACGGGAGCAGGTTCTTCCTCGGGCCGCTCCATTTCACGAAACACATCGTCTACCGAATAGCCGGAAGCCAGGAGAAACAAGGCTTCATACGCTTCTTGTGGAAGCTCCTTCTCCGCGCGTTCCAGATCCCCGTCGGTTTCAAAGCCACGAACCAGCGGCAAGAGCGACTCGGGCACGCCCAAACGCAGTAAATGCTTTTCCTTTACGTGCGCAAGCAAGGCCCCGGCGTGGATTGCTTCGGGTTCTGCCGCAGGCCCCACCGTTGTGGCCGCATTCAGGACCTGAAGCGCCCCGGTCAAAGGATTTACTTCGAACGATTTGGACGCAGCCCAGTCATAGGCATCGTCGTGCCGGTCCACCCAGGCGAGCATGTACACCTGACTACCAGAAGGGTGGAAAACAACGGCGCGATATCCCTGGTTGATGCGTACAGAAAACAGGCTCTTGTCCCGGGCACTTTGGATAACCTCATAGTTGAAGCCTGGCGATTGCGGGTTTTGCTGGAACCGCTCCGTAAACTCGCGGACTTTCTTCTGCTGTTCGCGCGGGATGCTTGCGTATGCCTGTAGGAAATCCAGGGAAATGGCTATTGTTGACATGCGGCCACCGGCAATTCTTCCATAAGGGCTGTCTGCGACGCGATGACTTCTGCTCCTCGATACACACTCCATCCTCGCGTCTCGAATTCTGCTCGTTGCTCCCATTCGTGCTCTAGCAGAAGGGCTATCAAGGGTTCCTCCCAGGCCAGTTCGGCCGTAGCAACAATCTCGCCATCTTCAGCCGCTAATTCATAGCCGGCCTGAGGCAGCATTTTCCCCGCAGCTTCGAGCTGAGTGATCAACTCGCGCAGCGAAGCGTCAACCAAATCCACGAAGATCGCATGCTCCTGGCCAACCAGTTCCGGCACGAGCATCGCTCCATACAAGCCGTCGCTTAATCCGGATGATGTGACAAAATTCACTGGCCCGGCGAATTGCAGTAAATTGAACCACTGCAGAAAGCGTCGCCAGTCCTGTTTCCATTTAAGCCGGTCTTCTGACGCGGCTTCATCAAACAGCCGAAAGCTTGCCGCGAGGCCGTTCAAACCATTTGGCAACTCCCTGGTATCCCCCCGGACCACGTAGCCGATCGCAGATTCCCGGGCTGCTACGCATCGGAAGGGGGTGGGCTCACCATTCGCCGCCTTATCAGGCACCACGAACGAGTCGCCAGGCCGCAGCAGGGAATCTTCTTTGTTGCGCGCAGCCTCTTCCTCCCAGTTCCGTGCATTCAGCCGGGTGGCGAGCCATACGCGGGCGTGCAGTTGCCAGTTCATGGCTTTTCCCCCGGCCAGGCGAAACAGAAACCAGTCAAACGCCGTTCGCGCATACATTTTGTCCCATTCCGACGCACCTCCAGGATCCAATTTTTTCAGCAAAGGTAATGCGGAGGCCCCCTCCGCAAACGCCGGCTCCTGCGTACCCTTCGCGACGGCGTCGACATCCTCCCAGGTGAGCGACCATACGTGGAACTTACCCGATCGTGCAATCGCCATCCTTTGCGCCATGTCCATGCCTACGCGCAGATTCGCTGGGTCAGCGTGATACTCGAAACCATCTGTAAATACGACGATTGGTAACTCGCCCACCGCTTGCCTTTCCGGATAGAACACAAAATCCGCAATGGACATCCGGGAAATGTTTTGCTCAGGGCCTAAGGCAACCTGAGGCTCAATCAAGTAGTTCTGGTTATCTGTTTTCAGGTAAAAGCCCTGCTTACCGTTGACCACCTGGGTGGTAAACTGCCACAACCCGGGGCGCGATCGCCGCAGCGCCTCAATAAACCTCGCCTCCAGTTCGCTCTCGATCAGCCGGTTCATGCGAATGTTGTTGAGGCGATCTGTCTGCTTCAGGTCAGACCGGTGTTCCAGGATGGTAGTCAAAAGTTTGAGCGCGGCTGCCCGTGAGGTATTCAGGCGGTCATGCCTGCCGTGATACGCAAGTAGACAACGGTAACAGCCATCTTTGTTCGGATCGTGCTGGCATTGGCATGCCGCCAAAACTTCGTGAGCTAACTGGAAAACCTCAAACAAGGTATCTGGCAGTTGCATCAACTCTTTCAAATAACCCGTGCCACCCGGCACGCCGTCATACAGCACCAGGAACCGTTTGCGTACATCGCTGCCTTCGATCGGTTCATCGTAGGTAGTGGAAAGCAAATGCCCCGGCTCACCGCGAAACTTTTTACGCAGGCCAAGGTCCAGCGCCGCAACAAGCGAGTTCAAGTTTTTCTCCACCTCTGCAGTCGCAACCGGCAGCAACATCCGGATTGCCTCAGAAGTGAGTTCCCGATAGAGAAAACTTGCGCTCTCCTCGACCGCTTTCTCTTCCTTGCCGTAAAAGGGGCAGTACCGCGCATGATCCAGCTTGCTCTTCGCACCCTTGCGGATCTTTCCGCAGCTGGCGCAAAATCGGAAAGGCCGGTCTGCCCAATCCCGGCCTGCTATCCGCATTTGGCCGTCGCCCCCGCCTCGCTCCCCAAAATTGACTTCGCGTATCGTCAGTTTGCGGAAAAACTCGTAGCCGAAGGGAACCTCTTCGCTGTCGATGAAATATGCCTGGGTAATCTCATTTTCATCGCGGACGACAAACATATTCTTCTGGTAGAACTGTGGCTCGCGGTCGTCGCTTTCGTCGAAGGATCGGCTCTCCTGATCCGTCATGGTGGAGATCACTTGCCGCATGCGCAGCATCTGGCGACTCTGGCCCTCATCTGTCCACATGGCGCTCTTACACTGCGGGCATTCCTGCCGCCCCTGGTTCAAAACTTCCTCGATCATGAAACTGCAATCGTTGCAGAAACGCCAGTCCTCCACTTTGGAAAGGTCGAGGTTCACCTGGTCGATCTCTAACCGGCGCTTCTCCGCATGGAAGAAGTTTGCCGGAGCCAGCTCGGAGAGAGCCGCGCTTGCCGGCCGCGGGTATTTCTCATAATGAATGTCGGATCTCTCGCCGTTGGGACCCGGTTTCGACCTGCGCCGAATGATGACTGACTTCAGGGTGACCCCAGCCTCGGGAAAGGCATAGTTCGGCAGTAGCCCTTCATCGGTCAGAAACTCGACCACGTTCTGATCCGCGATCTCTCTTGCCAACCTTACCAGTGCGTCCCTCTCCTCACGCAGGCTAAACAACTCCTCTTCAAACTCCTTGGGGCGCGCCGGGTTCTTCTCCATTTCACGCACGCGCTCACCGAGGGCACGAATACGGCGCCGCAGCCCGCGAAACTCGGCGGCCACTCGCTGCAGGCTTTCCAACATCCCACGGCGCATGCCCTTGTCGCTCTCTGACCCATCTCTGGAGAATTCTTCGATCTTTCGGATTGTGTAGTCTTGAATATCGCCCTCGAACATGGCCAGAAAGCCCTGTTCCAGTTGCGTGCGGTGAAGATCGAAAAACTTTAGAAAGTTCCAGGGGAACAGTCCCGGCCCTTCCGCCTCCGGCTTCTCCACGGCATCGATCACTGCCTGCATCCGCTGGGGAATAAGCGAACGCCCCATTTCAACCCAACGGTCAAAACAGTAGGCAGTGAACTGCCGCTCCAATACAGCGGACGCATTCAGAAAGCACCCTGGGGTTTCTACTACGCCCTGGATCATCTCGTCTGGTTCGCTGAAGAAGAAAAGATCGTGCGGTCTGCCGTTGGCCACGGCGAGGATAAACGCATTCCCGTCCACCCGGCCAGCCCTGCCCGCGCGCTGCAAATAGTTCGAAGGCTTGGGTGGAATTGAGCACATCGCCAGCGAAGAGAGGTCTCCGATGTTGATGCCCATTTCCAGCGTGGGTGTGCAGGAGAGAAGATTTGGATCAGCGGGACGATTGTGCTCCATGAAACCGCGCTCAATTTCTTCTCGAACACTCCTGGACAAGAGGCCCGTGTGCTCTGCGGTGAACACACGTTGCGTATCACCGGATTCATACATGCGCCGGTAATAATCCTGGGTTTCCGGCACAACGCGCATGCGCCCCGGACAAGCGGCGTCAGGGCATGCTGCACCGGCTAGACGCGTCGCGCCAGCCCGCGAGACGGACAATGCGTGACCGCGCTGGTCGCAACGCAACTGGACGACCTGGCGGGTGACCTGCAAAGCGGATGGCTGAAAACCCCACACAAGGGAAAATTTGGCGGGCTTTTCAAAGAAGGCCCCACTGGTTACTAGCTCACGAAACACGTGGCGATAGATTTCCCAGGTAAATTTGGTGACGTTCCCGTCCACGGGCCCCAGACACTTCTTCAACCAGCTCTCATACCAACTTTTTGGACCAGGGTAAGCGAATCTCGATCCATGTTCGTTGATGAGGAAAATCGGCACGCGCGAGCTACGCCCTACCGCCGGCCGGTGCACTTGACCCGGCAAGCGATTGCCTAAGTGGAAGTAGTCTCCTTTGCTCTCCTGGTATCTAGTCAGGTCCGCCTGGTCAACGCCCCCCTTGTTCTTGATTTGCTGCAAAATGCCTTCCAGGAACGTGGACAGTGTTGGGCCATCCAGGCTTTCCAATCCGCCGAACTCGTTGCGAAGCCTCTCCAACAAGGATTCTGTGACCCGCTCCATGACTTCGTATTTCAGTTCGAGTGTTGAGCAGTTGGTTTTCTCGAGTGTGCGCCCAATCCGCGCGTCCAGCGTGTACTCGGTCCAGATTTCCCAGTCGAGACGGCGGCGGACAAGCTGGCTCAAGTTCGATTCGGCCGGCAGCTTGCCATGGTGGCGTAGATATTCGAAGTCGTTGAGCCACTCCATGTCCGGGGGTAAAAAGGCGGCAACAAATCGCGCATCCCCCATGCTTGTCTCCCAGTGATGAAGAAACCTTGCGGTCAACTCTTCGAAAGGCACCGGGTATGCGGGCAATATCTTCTGGATCGCGCCACGTAGGTTGAACGAATAGGTACGCGCTCCAAAGAATCCTGCGCGGTGGGACGCATCCTGCACATTGTCAGAAAACGCCAGCATGCGTTTATCGCGATTGAAGCTTGAACCGAAAATCTGCGCGATCAGAACGCTAGTCAGGCTCGCCGCACGCGAGCCGAGGATGCTGAGGCTGTTCACCCCGCCACAGGCATTGCAGTCGTGGTTGCCTACGATTTTTCCGCTCCCGGCTTGCCGGCTCCAGGAGTGAAATATCCACACGCTCAATTGCTCCTGTGCCGCCATTCCGCAGCGCGCGCAATCTACAGCGGCACTGGCAGGATAGATGTTCAGACAGTTGGGGCAGAGGTATTCTGGAATGCCCTCCCCTGACATTCCCGGGAAAACGAAGCGCACGTGCTGTGAATGAGCGAAGAAGGCATCGTAGAAGCCGGTAAGGTCGGCCTGCAAGATGTTTTCAGCATCTTTCACGACGCCACCCCAACCGGTTATGCCGCATTCCCGGCAATGGATCACGGGAAGACTGCGTTTCAGTTCTTCTGGCTTAAGATCGTCGGCAAAGGCCAGTTCCGGGGGCTTTGCAACTCTGCTCACCATACGCCGCAGCTCACGCAACCATAGTTGATATCGAACGTTAACCAACGGCTGTGAGCCTTGCGGCGTGGGGACCCGCGCCTGGGAAACCAGGGCCATGAAGCTGGTGAACAGCAACGCCAGGTAATCGCCGTCGGAGTGGGAGAAGGCAGGAACTTGCTTTCCGATCTCTTCAAGCAGCTTGAGCGAGTCCTTCGACTTACCATCCAGGATATAGAGTAGATTCCGCAGAAAGGAGTGCGATCGCAGCTTCTGGCTCAGCTCGTGCCGCCACGCAGGATCATCCCAATCGGCAATTGTTCCGCCGAACCACAACCTATATTGGGCAGCAATATATTGGGGAACATCGCTATAGCTAAGCGGGTCTAGTTCTTGTTTTGCGGTATGTTCCGGCGGTTGGAAAAAACGAACCACTTGCCCAGCGAGAAATTCATCTGCAGTCAGCACACTTTCGCCGATCAGGCTGTCTTCTGCGAAAGATTCACCAAAGACCCGTTTGGCGTAGTCGGCAAGATCGCTTGTCACTTCCGGACGGCGGTCGCCGAGGGTGGCCGAAGTTCCCACACATATCAAATGGCCTTTGGGGGTTTTGACCCGCTCCTTCACTCTGCGGATTAGGCAGGCCAGATCCGCTCCTTGTGCGCCGTCAAAGCTGTGGAGTTCGTCAACTACAAGGTAGCGCAGGGTATCGGCAACATTATGCTTCCATAAGCCTGCGTCCTGCGCCCGCATCAGCAGGTAATCGAGCATTTTGTAATTGGTCAGCAGAACGTCGGGGGGCGCGGCTCGCATGGCATCTCTGTTCGAAATGAGTTCGGTTGCCGTCATCACGGCGGAGCTCGCAGCATCCGGGCCGTCCTGTCCCAGGTATAGACCCGCCGTTACATAACCGCGTAGTTCCGAATTATCAAAAATGAGCCTCGCGAGCCTTCGCGCCTGATCGGTGGCCAGCGCATTCATCGGATAAATCAGGATCGCCTTGATTCCCGGTCGACCTTGTTGTTGCAGGCAATAGTCAAGGATGGGATAGAGAAAGCACTCTGTCTTCCCCGAACCGGTGCCGGTAGCCACGATGGTCGACAGTCCTGCCTTGCAGTCCAATCGCTCCCAAGCGCGCTGCTGGTGTCTGTAGGGAGAGAAATTTGGCGGCAGGATGCGGCGGAATTGGCTAGGCCCCCCCCGCGCAGGAGCGAAAGGCAGCTTGAGAGAGACATAGGCGCCCCGGAAGACTTCGTCTCGTTCGAAGAGCCTATCTATCGTCTCCTTGAAGTACGGATTTGTGATCGGGAACGTCGTGAGCAGGAAGTCTTGCAGACCACGCCGTACTTGGGTGGACAGAACGGATGGGATCATTTCGTGTCACCCCGGTTATCGCGCCGATCAAATTCTGCCCAGGCAGTAGCATAATCGGCAGCGCGATCGCAGCGATCGAAGGGTGCGACGTAGGTAATGATCCGTTCGTGTGGCCCACCGGGTAACGTATCGTCCACGACTCTCCGGCTCACGGTTCCATCGGTCATTCCCGTGATGTCTTTCCAATCCGGCGTTCTGTAGCCATATGCCGAATCGCCGTCCAGATAAACTATGCGGCCTTTACGATCGTAGTAAGTATTGCGTTCGTACTGCTGCAGCACGGGGAATTGGATTCGGTAGATGGTGCACAACTCCTCTAGGGTCAGGCCAAGCTCTCTTGCGACGAGCACGTCGTTCTCAATAAGAGCTTGTCTCCTTTCATAATCGGTACGTAGCGGCGTAGACCACGCCCACACTGCGGCGAGCTTGGAAAAGTGCGAGCCCGGCAGTCTTGGATCGCACTTAGTCCAGGAGTCCAGGGTGAAGCTGTTGTCAAAAGAATGCTGCCAGAGATCGGCATAAAGGCGTGAGAGACAGTTTAGGAGGAGAACACGGAGCGACACACGCCGATCAGCGCTCGACGGAATCGGAAGCTGCTCTAATAGCGTCTTGTTAGCGTGCCCCATGCCGGTTGTTTTAACGCGGAAGTCGACCGGTATTGATTGGCACATACCCGCGAAGCTCAGCATCGAGACGCGGCACTCGAATCCGATGCCGAAAGAGGTGTTCACGTGACCAACATCAGGTGGCATGATGCAGGAGAGCAGTGTGCGCTCGCCACTTTGGCTAAGCATTTCGCGATTAACTAAGCGGTAAAACTCGGTCACACTCTTGTGCTCATCCCAAGGCACGACAGGTGTGCGGGCGCGGTATGTCTCGGGATCGCAGGCTGGTTTGTAATTGCTGCGGGGCAGGTAGTCGGATGGGAGCTCTGTTAAATCGAGTAGGTCGTAGTGGCCGTTCGCCGTGCAAACCGCTCGTGGGGTCTTGTTGTACGGATTGCTTAGAGAGAAGTGCGGACCGGACAGGATCCAATTGCGAGCATCTTCAGGAAAACCTATTTCGCGCTTGATAGTGCCATCCATCTGAGCATTCGTTTCATGCCACATCTCAGTTGTCTGATACTGGCCCTCTAGGTCACCCAGGCGACGCGGATAGGCGGCGAACTTCCGCAGAACCTCGACCAACTCACGCGCGTGCAGCGCAGGTAGTCTTGCCCCCATCGCCGATGCTCCCGGCGCATCATAGAGCTTCGCGAATAACTCTAGAACTGGTTCATCAATATGGATGATGCGATGGGAATGCCCTTGCGTGTTCCAATTGTTTTCGCCATCTTTGATACCTGCGACCGCGCCGTGGCCCTCATGTTGAAAGCAGGCGTCGACCGTTAGAGGCGAGTAAAGGTTTGCAACATGTACAAACTTCGCGATTCGTTCCGGACCGTATATGTTCACGCTAAACGCAGCATGATGGTCCACTTCCGGGAAGAGCTGCAACTCATTTAGAAAGTGAAAATGAGAACGAAGCTTTCCATACAGCACCGACCGAAGCTTCGCACCTTTGGGATCATCATAGATGCCCTCGGGATGAAGAAAACCTTGGACCCCAGTCCCTACAGTCCAAGAACGCTCCACAAAGCATTTGTAAAGATTTGATTGGCTTCCCTGAAGGAGGGGATGGTTCTGCACCGCAGTCAAAAAGTTCTGCAGCCCCGCAAACTCAACATACTCAGCTAGGTACGCCTCTCGCAATGTGGGGTGCTGACCCAATAGAGAATGGCGTAGCGAATTCATTTGTGGGGCCGAATAGCCCCTGAGAACACAGAGCGGATCGGCATCACCCATGATGCCGCTTTCGTTCCATTCGACTTTAATCCAGGGGGGATTTCCAACGACAAGGTCAAAGCCACCCCGCTGCTCAAAAATGTCCGCGAAGGCTAGTTCCCAGTGGAAAAATCTGTGCTGCCGGGCGATTTCTCTTACCAGACGCGCTCGCCCGCTGCTCACACAAAACGTATCAACATCCACTATGCCGTAGACGTTCACCATCTCGAGTGCGCCCTGAGAAGGCCGCATCTCGGGTATCAGCGAAGGCTGTTCGGAAGTTACCAGCTCGACACTTTTTTCCGTTCCCTCCAACAGCACCGACATCTCCAGCAGAAATTCTTCGCGAGTGGGAAGAAGAGCCGACTTCTCGATCGGCCAAAACCAGAGTGCGCACCAGTAATCCATCGCCAGACCCAGACGGCGGTAGGGGCTGGAGGCTTTCTGACCTTCAGACAAAATGACTTGACGGTATCTTCTATCGCGGCTCGCCGTAGTCTCCGCCATGTTTTTTTCTTCCCATGGCTGTCCATAGATCGGCACGACATGTGCAGCACGGCTACGCAAGGCTTTTAGGTCCTCAGCATGTTTGTGCCATAAATTCTCGGCCGCTATCGTCAGACGTTCGACCGTATTAGTTTCAAATATATTGAACTTTGCAGTGAACGCCCTACGCCATCGCGCAATACGCTCCTGTTCGGACCGAGACATCTCTTTCACGGCTTTATCGGTGTAGACCGCCATGCCTTTGTCGGACAAAAGCCAATGGAGAATATCGCCTCGGCCGGCATAGGGAACAGCGGTCAGCCAGTCGCTGCTCTCCAGAACCTGGTCGCGGTGGAACCTCTGTCTACGTGCACCGATCAGAGAATTGCCAACAGCTAATTGCACACCAAACCAAGGAATAGTGTGGCCTTCGTAGATGGTGTTAAGCCATAGGGAGATCTGGGCCAACTCAATGGCAACCGGGTTGCGATCGACTCCGAAGACGCAATGCCCGGCCATATACGCTTTAACCTTCTGCTTCTCTGTGCCATATGCATCGTGGGCGATCGTTTCCCCAAGCTCTTTTTGCTTCCCTTCGAGGTAGGCTTCGGAAAGCTGCTCCAGCGCTTCGTTCAAGAAAGCCCCACTGCCCAACGCCGGCTCGCACACGGTGAGACGGAGGATCTGGTCGGGCGTCTTGTCTTGAAGGAGCTCTTTGAGCGCGTATTTGACAACGCAGCGTGTCAGCACCTCCGGGGTATAGTACGAAGCTGACTTCTGCCGGTCGCGCCCGGCAAGGCGATAAATGAACGCGCCTTTTGGGTAGCGCTTTACCCGGCCGTCTGCATCGTAGACCTTTTCACTATCCTTGTAGCGTTCCAAATCTTTCAACGGTACAAAGTAGGCTTGCTTTAACGCATCTTCTTCTTCGTCTGCCTTCTTCACTTCATAAAGATCATCTGGCTCGGCGAAGAATCCAGTGTAGGAGAGCAGGCCTTCATACACAGCGCCGAGTTGATTGATACCGAGTTGGCGATAACTGATACGCCCCCGCCGCGTGCGGTCGTTCTCGCGAGACAGCGAGAGTAGCGTGATGACGCCCTGCAGAACGCTATTGCGGAATCTTACCCCGTTGAGGATGGGCGTATGTTCCGGATCGAAGAGATCGCTCTGCAGAGGCTGCATACGGAAGACATGAACATCGCCCGGCTGCCGGGTGAGCGTGAGCTGCTCATCGCCTGTCTGTACCCCTTTCCAAATGAGACTGAAGAGGACAACGAGAGACTGATGGAGATAGCGGCCATTGCGGCCCTCATCGCTGAGGAAGTCGCCCTGGTCCACTATGTCACGCAGAGACTCAAGACTATAGCCGGTGCGGTACTCTTCCGATTTCATGGGGGCGTAGCCTAATTCCGGCCTGGCCTCCACGTAGAAAAGGAATAAGAGCCGGTAGAGATAGCGGAGGCACTCGCGGGTGAGCTCCTTTGCCAGATCGCGGTTATAGATCGCCTCTTTGCGGATGGTGGTGAGATACCATACGGCTTCATTGCCGAGTAGCTCCACCGCTTCTCGGGCGGCATACTTAAGATCTTCTGAAACGGCAAATGCATGCTTGTGGGAACTTTCGTCGAGGGTATCGAGGAGCGGCGTTCCGCTCTCCGGCGCGATGGAGTCGCGGTGCAGCAGGGCCGCCATGGCCTTCAGCGTGCCCGGCTCGCGGCGGCCTAATATGACGGATAGATGGAACCGCAGAATTCGCTTTTGCGCCCACTTCGTGCGGTCGAGGAGCAGCACCTGCTCTTCCGAATAGACCAGTACCCAGCGCGGCGGTTCGGCTGCGGTAAATACCTTCTTGGTCAGAACATCATCGAGGGTGGTCAGCGGATCCTCTTCAACACCAGGGCAGGCGACGATCCAGAGATAGGGAGCGCCGGAGCTGTTCAACAACTCGCCGGCGAGTTCGAGTGAGGAAGCGTCCCCAAAGGTTTGTACTCGAGGGTGCATGCGATAGCCCAGCACCTCAAAAAATGATGGCCACCATTCGGGGTTACGATCTTGCCGCGCAAGACGGGCGAGCGCGGTGTAGGGTGGCTGCTCCAGTTTGTTCCAGGAGTCGAACAGTCCGCGCAGATCGCCTTCGAGGATGGCTTTCAGGTAATGCTCGGTATAGAACTCGTTTTCATTGGTAATGCCGGTCAGGTCGAGGGCCATCAGTGGTCGGCTCCCGTGCAGACAGCCACAATGCGCAGATAGGGCTCATCCTGCGTGGTCATCGTTTCGTTTATCCAGGTTTTGTAATCATCGAAGATGCGGTTCACCGCGCGACGCTCCTCCTCGCTTTTCACGAGTTGGGAGCGGCGGGTATGCAGGTCTTTCAGGTTGGCAAGCTCGGCATCGAGGCGGGGGCGCATCCTCGATTCAAACTCCTGCCGCTCCCTGGACATCAACAGCCGCGCTTGATCGACAGCATCGCTGCGCAACTGGTTCAAGGGGATGTAATTGGGAACAAGCCCCGCGTTTGGCCATCGTTGCTGGTCTAAGCGTGTCTTTCCCAGGAACTCCGCCAGGGAGAGAGTGCCGGCGTATTGCTTGTGAACAAAGCGCGGGGCACACCATTCATGAATCACCGGCTGCCCTTTGCAGTTGGGAATCTCGCCCTCCATAATGAAGAGGGTTTCGCCTGGGGCGAGCGCGGCGGGAATAGGGATGACCGGCGCCTGGTGCCGCCCAAAGCTCACCAACAGCTTGAAGTTGAGCCACTCGACGATCGGGTGGAGATCCCAAAGAAGCTGGAGCTCGTGCCATTGATGCGCCTCTCGGCTCCGCCTAATCGCTTCCTTGATACGCGCGCGGTCGGTGGTGAGGTGGAGCCGGTAATCCGAGGGAAGTACGTCGGACGGCATGTAGCGGAAGACTCTTTTCAAATCCTCGTTCACGGTGAGCGAAATCATCTTCCGTTCTGAGTCAAGTTCGCTTTGCAGGTCGCGGGCGGGATCGAGTTGCAGAAGTGCTTCGTTGAAGTAACTCAAGTCGCTGTCATAGAGAGAGACCATGCTGCGGGTGTGGCTGCGTGCGCTAGCTCCCGTTGGTGGAGGGGCATCGGTGAAGAGAAAGGCCAATGGGTCTTCGGCAGCAGCGGTCTCCAATTGCTTTTTGAAGGCTTCGACCGTTAGGCCCGCTTCCAACGCTTTGCCGGTGACGAGTTCTTGTTCGTGTTCATCGTAAACCCCGAGAAAAGCCGAGGGGTCGCCGATGTTCTTCTGTGCCTGGGTGTCTTTCTCGACAAGAAGCTCAAGGTTGCGCACGTCTCCGCGGATGCGTTCATGGTTTGCCGTCGTGGAAAGATAGAGAATTAAGGGCTGCTTTTCCTGGCCGTAGCGGTCCACGCGGCCATTGCGCTGTTGGAACGTCATCAGGGACCATGGAATGTCGAAATGGATCAACTTGTGCGAGAGGAAGTGCAGGTTAATTCCTTCAGAGGCGATGTCTGAAGCAATCAACAAGCGGATGGGAGAAGACTCGGAGCCAAATTCTTCCACCGTTTTCTGAAGATCGATATCGTCTTGATTCGAGCCGTGGAGCACTGCGATTTGGTTATTCTTCAAGCGCAGATCGTTCTGCAGGTGCTCGCGCAGGAAATGCAGTGTTTCAATGCGCTCGGTGAAGAGGACCACTCTGTCCGCGGTGTTGTTGGGCTCCCAATTGAGTTTGCCCCCGGGCTTCAGCGCCGCTAACAGCGTCTGATACTTGCTGAAGTCCATGGGAGTGATCTGCCGGAGTGCCTCATCGAGCCTGAGGAGCGTAGCTCGATCCATTTGGCCGGCGATCGAGTCGTCAAGTTTCTTGACTCGTTCCGCGATGCTTTTGAGGCAGGCCGCGGGACTCGAGAAGAGCGCTTTCTCTAGCACGGTGCGGAAGAGCAATTGGCCAGTACGCGCCTTATTGTGCTTGTCGAACGATTCGAAGGTGGACCCGGTAAGCACGCCAAAGGCTCGTTCCTCGGCGGCTGAGGCTTGGGTCGCTAACGTATGGATGATACGGTCCTGAAACGAGCCTTTGATTTGTTCGAACACGTCCTTCTTGAATCGCCGCACGTAAAGACCCTTAATATCTTCTGGACCGTATTGATCCTTGTCCGCGATGGCGGTGGGATTGAGCATGTTCATCAGGCTGGCGAAGCTTGCGGCCTTGCCGTCATGGGGCGTAGCCGACGTCATGATCAGCGCATCGGAGCGGCTGGCAAGAAGCGCGGCCAGCTTCGCTCGGGCTGATCTAGACCCGCCCCGCTCGGCTACGTTATGGGCTTCGTCGATCACGATCACATCCCAGTAGGCATTTTCCAGATTTACACGGTAATCGTTCTCTTGCTTGAGCGTGTCGATGGAAATGATGGCCCGGTCATAGAAGTGAAAAGGGTTGGCATTGGAAGGTATGCGGGTGCGCACCCGGTTGAGGCCAATGAAATCTAAACGAACGAGGGGAATGGTAAAGCGCGACCACATCTCCTTTTGGAATTGGGTCATCATGCTTTTTACCGTGACCACCAGGATCCGGCGGCCCCGGCCTCGCTTGATAAGCTCACTGAGCAAGATTCCGCACTCGATCGTCTTACCCAGGCCCACTGCGTCGGCGATAAGGATCCGGGGACGAGGCTGGTCTAAGGCTTGGATCGCTGGATCGAGTTGGAATGGCAAATCATCAACTGCGGCTTTGTGACCGATCCATAGCTCGGAATCCGTGGGTGGTGACTGCCGAAAAAGGCTCTCAATATACAACCGGGTATGACGAAATTGCGGCGACTCGTCCGCAACCAGGGTGGTCTCGGCGGGATCAAGAACTCTGAGTGACTTGCCCTCGATTTCAGTAAGAAAGCGAGCTTCCCGTCCCCGGACAATTTCCGAGACGCCGGTGACGTGGAGCGATTTGCCGCCCGTGGACGTTACGTCGACGCGACGGATCAACCACTCGGCGTCGCGTGCAGCGCCGCTTTCGCGACAAGGTGACCATCGCGCTCGAGGGCCACATCGCGAGGCTGCAGGCCGGAATTCCGACCATCGCGCATCAGGAGATGCCCGAGTTCCTCGACCGGCTCGGCATGCTTCGCAATCAGGTTTTCGTGCTCGACCACATGTACATGTCGGTGTTCTCGACCGCCGGTTGGATTCTGCGCCTCGCCGTGACGATGAGTCTTCTCATGTCGGTGCATCCGGCGCTGGCGCTGCTCGCGCTCTTCGCGATCCCGACGGTGGTCACGTCCACCTGGCGCCCGGCCATCGAACGCTCGGCGCAGGAGCGGGCGGCGCCATTCAATCGGCTCGCCCGGCATCTCTTCGTGACCGCGACGACGGCGTCACCGGGCAAGGAAGTGCGCGTGACCGGGATCGGCGAGCGTCTGGTGACGCAACGGCGCGACGCGTGGGAGACGGGCTTCCGACCCATCGAGACTGCGCGATGGGGATCGATGCTCTGGCACACGGTCGCGTGGGCGATCTTCGGCGCGGCGTACGTCGCGTCGATCATCTTCGTCTCGGCGATCCTGCATGCGTCGGCCGGCTCGGTGCTCCTCGTGCTGGCGGCGGGCGTGCGGCTGTCGGGCTACATCGGCGCGACGGTGGGCGAGCTCGGATTTCTGCGCGGCTTCTGGGTCTATGGCGCGCGACGCCTCGCCTGGCTCGAGGATTACGCGGCGAGCTTCGCCGCGGCCGCCGATCTGCCCGCGCCAACGACGCTCGAGCGAGGCATTCGCTTCGAGCACGTATCGTTCGCCTATCCCGGCGTGACGAACCTTGCGCTGGAAGACGTGAACATCGATCTGCCGGCGGGCAGGGTCGTCGCGATCGTCGGCGAAAACGGAGCGGGGAAGAGCACGCTCATCAAGCTTCTCGCGCGGATGTACGAGCCGACGTCCGGACGGATTCTCGTCGACGACGTCGACCTGTCGCGTATCGCCGCGCCGGCGTGGCGCGAGCGGCTGTCAGGCGCGTTTCAGGATTTCTTCAAGTTCGAGCTGCGCGCGCGTCACAGCGTCGGCGTGGGCGACGTGGCGAGGCATGACGATGCGGTTGCGGTCGGCGCGGCCGTGGACCGCGCGGGCGCGACCGACGTCATCTCCCGGTTCGGTTCGGGGCTCGATACACAGCTCGGCGCCGGCTGGCCCGGTGGCGTGGATGTGAGCTTCGGCCAGTGGCAGAAGCTCGCGCTCGCGCGCGGGTTCATGCGCGAGGAGCCGCTCGTGCTGGTGTTGGATGAGCCGACGGCGGCGCTCGACTCCGAAACGGAGCACGCGCTATTCGAGCGCTATGCGGCCTCGACGCGCGGCGCGAACGGGCGCATCACGATTCTCGTATCGCACCGGTTCTCGACCGTGCGGATGGCGGACCTCATCGTGGTGCTCGATGGGTCGCACGTCGTGGAGGTCGGGTCGCACGAAGACTTGATGGCGCGCGGTGGTCAGTACGCCGAGTTGTACGAGATGCAGGCGGCGGCCTATCGGTAGTAAGGCGCCGCCTGCCTCGCAGCTACCGCACGACCTCCGGCCGCAGGTTCTGCTTGAAGAACGCGTCCACGCGCTGCCACGCGTCGCGCACGACGAAGCTCCGATCGAAGTAGTGAAACTCGCCCGGATACACCATGAACGTCACCAGGTCGCCCTTGCCGGCCTTGAGCAGGTGATCCATCAGCAGCACCGAGTGGATGAACGGCACGTTCACGTCGGCCGTGCCGTGCAGAATCAGCAGCGGATGCTTGATCTGATCGACGTGTGACATCGGCGCCGCCTTCGCGTACACGTCCGGATGCTCCTGCGGCGTGCCGATGCGGCTCGTCGTCCAGCCGCCGTGATACGGATCGTCGTAGTAGAGCGCGTAGTCGGCGACGCCGGCGACATCGACCGCCGCGCGGAACCACGTCGGCTCCTGCGTGATCGCCAGCAGCGTGAAGAACCCGCCGTAGCTCAGGCCCCACACGCCGACGCGATCGCTGTCGACGTAGCCGAGCGTCTTGAGATACGTCGCGGCCATGCGCGCGTCCTTCGCGTCGTTGCCGCCGACGTCCATGTAGACGTCGTTGCGCCAGTCGCGTCCGTAGCCGATGCTGCCGCGATAGTCCGGCGCGATGACGACGTAGCCCTGCTGCAGCAGGTACTGATGGAACTCGTAATACACGGCTTCGTTGCGATCGGTGTGCCAGCCGTCGTAGTTCTGGTTCACGCCGTCCGGATGAATCCACACGACCGCCGCGTGCTTCTTCGTGCGGTCGAGATTCTTCGGCACGAACAGCCACGCCGGCACCGACTTGCCGTCGGGACCGGGATAGTGAATGAGCTCGCGGCGCGACGAGCTGCGACTTGTCGATGCTCGCCGGCATCGATGACGTCAGCCGCGTCACCTTCGCGTTGGCGACGGCGTCGGCGACGTAGAGATCAGCGGAGTTCTGATAGTCGGTGTGCTGAAAGAGCAGGCGCTTGTCGTCGGGCGACCACTGCGGCGACGTGTTCGTGCCGCTGCCCGACGTCACCGTCGACGATCGTCGCCGTCGCGGGATTGTCGCCGATCGTCGCGACCTCGATCTGGCGCGTGCCCGGCTTGTCCGCGGTGTTCGCGTCCCACGCGATGCGCTTGCTGTCGTGCGACCACGACCGCGCGCCAGTGCTCGCCCGGCGCCTTCGTGAGCTGCGTCGGGCGTGCCGCCGGCCGTCGGCACGACGTAGATCTGATCCCAGCCGGTGACGTCGCTCGTGTAGAGCAGCCACTTGCGGTCCGGCGAGATCGCGTTGCCCGTCGTGTTCACCGAACTGAAAAACTTCGTCGGCGGTGTCCTCGTGCAGCACCGTCGGCGGACCGCCGTTGATGTCGACCGACTCGGTCGTGCGCGTCTGGCCGCCGTTCGACGTGCGCGTCGACAGCGTGTGCGTCGCGTCGAGCCAGTTGCCGCCGCCGCCGCGCCGCCGCCGCCACCGCCGCCGGCCGCCCGCGAGCGTGCTTCGGCGTGCCGCCGCTCGCCGGCACGATGAAGCGTCGCGCCGCCGCCGCCGCCGCGCCCGCCCTCGGTCGCGACGAAGATCAGCTTCGCGCCGATCTCCGGCGGCGACGCGAGATGTTGAATCGGCCCGCCGCCGCCGCCGCCGCCGACGCGTGTACGTGAGATTCGCGCCATCGGGCGTCCACGACGGCGCGCCGAGCGCGCTGTCGGCGTGGCTGATGACGGTCTGGCGTGTTGGCGCTCGACGTTCGCGACGACCAGATCCGACGCGCCGTTCGCGCCGACGTCGTGAACGCGAGCTTCGTGCCGTCGGGCGACCAGCTCGTGCCGCCGATGCTGCCGTCGGCGTGCGCGATGTGTCTGATCGGCGTTCGTCGCGATCGTGTGGACGATCAGATCGACGCCCGCCGATGGCGCCGCGTGTCGCGCGGTCGCGTTCGGCCGTCGCCGCGGCCGCCGCGCCGCGCCCGCCACCGCCCCGCCCGCCGCCACGACCGCCGCCGCCGCCGCCGCGCACCGCCCCGCCCTGTCCCACGACGAACGCGACGCGCGTGCCGTCAGGCGAGAGCGAGAATCCGCGCGCGCGTGCCGCCGACGGCCACGCCGTGTGCGGTGCGCCGCCGTTCACCGACACCGCGAGCAATCCCGCGTCTCGCGGAAAGAAGAACGTCTGGCCGTCCTTGCTCCAGAATCCGCCGTCGCCGGTCTGCCCGTCGGGATAGTTCGTCAGCGCGACCGCGGCCCTGCTGCCGTCGGCCGGCGCCGCCCACACGTTGTTGACGCCGCCATCGTCGTACGTGAACCAGAACGTGGCTGCCGTCGGGCGTCCACTGATGGCCCGACGGATGCTTGATCTGGACCAGCTGATCGATGGTGAGCTTTGACGGGGCGCGGGGCTTCGCCGTCTGTGCCGCGGCGGTCCCGGCGAGCAGCATACGCGGGGAGTGAGAGCAATCGGAGAGTGTGCATGCGGCAAACGCTACTGCACGTGACGAACGGGTTCAACACTTCCGCCGCTAATCCTCGGGGTTCGGCACAAACGACCAGCAATCATCGATCGTCGTGGGTGGATGGTGGCGGGCGGAATCCCGGCGGCGGTCCACCACGTCGCCCGCCTGGCCCACCCGGCGGAGGCCCGCCGCGCCCGCCTGGCCCGCCACGTCCGCCGTCCGGCTTGCCGACGTTTGCGTCGGAGAGATCCAACGCCAGGTTGAACGTCGCCGCATAGCTGCTGGCAACAGCGTGCGTCGCGAGCAGCAACTGTCCTTTCGACTGCCGAAAGATGCCGTCGCTGTCGTTTCGCGTATCGCGTCGTTCGGCACGTTTGTAGCGCGCATCGTCGGCGAAGATGCGATCGCTGAGCGCGTCGTCGAAGAACAGTTGCGACGTGAACTCGTATGCCGCACCGGTTGCCGACTTCGTCCGCACCTTCATATGGATATGGACCGTGCGCCCCTGATACCAACCGGGGTAGATCGTCGTGAAGGCCGCGTTGCCGTTGGCGTCGCTCAGCTGATAGCCACGCAGGAATTGCTGTCCGGCGGTCGCCATGCCCATCGCGGACTCGTCGGAGTAGTTGCCCTGCGCGTCGCAATGCCAGATGTCGATCTGCGCATTCGGGAGCGGCGCGCATGTGCCATTCGTGATCGATGAGAGGACGAACGCGAGCGAGAAGGGAACGCCGTCCTTGATCGCTTTCGTCTTCGGATCGGAACGGATGTCGGATCGGTTGAGCTTCTCGTCGACGAAGAACGGCCCTTCCTCGAGCTCCGGTTGTGCGACGCACGTGCCGTCGGCGACGAGCGCGGAGGTCAACGCGAGACGTCCGGCTGCTGAATCCACGATGCCTTGAGCATCGGGGCGCCGACAGGCGACGAGAAAACCGGCGCTCGTCAGGCCGAGCAGGCGCAGCGCGTCGCGGCGTGTGAGAAGATGTCCTACAGGGAGATCGTCGTTGTCCATGGGGTGCGGCTCGAGAGGTATTGTGCGGATGAACGTAGTCCCCGCTACCCCCGACACTATGGCTCGCCGCAGGCGATGATCTGGATGGCCCGCAGCGTGTTGTGAAACGCAGAGACGTGATGTGTATGGCGAACGCCACGGTCGGCGCATCGACGCTAAACCAAGGTCGCATTGGGTCGCTGCCGGGGGTCGATCAAGTTTTGCGCGGCGCTACCGCTACCCAACGAGGAAGTACCAACATATGAGAATCGTCATCATCGGCGGCACCGGCCTGATCGGGTCGAAGGTCGTCAACAAACTGCGCGCGCAGGGCCACGAGGCTGTCGCCGCGTCGCCCGACAGCGGCGTCGACACGCTCACCGGCAAAGGCTTGGCGGAAGCGCTCGCCGGCGCTGACGTCGTCGTCGACGTATCGAACTCGCCGTCGTTCGAAGACAGCGCCGTCCTGCGATTCTTCGAGACGTCGACGCGCAACATCCTCGCGGCCGAGGCGGCCGAGGGCGTCAAGCATCATGTCGCGCTCTCCGTCGTCGGCACCGACCGTCTGGCCGAGAGCGGCTACATCCGCGCGAAGGTCACGCAGGAGACGTTGATCAAGGACTCGTCGATTCCATACTCGATCGTCCACGCCACGCAGTTCTTCGAATTCGCGAAGGGGATCGCCGACTCGTCCACCGACCACGGGACGGTGCGCGTCCCGACCGCGCTCATCCAGCCGATGGCCGCCGAGGAAGTCGCTGATGCGGTCGCGAAGGTTGCCGCTGGACCCGCGTTGAACGGCATGATCGAAGTGGGAGGACCGGAGGCGATGCCGATGGATGAATTCGTCCGCCACGCTCTCCGTGCGAAGGGCGATTCGCGTGCGGTCGTCGGCGATGCGCACGCACGCTATTTCGGCGCGAAGCTCGTCGAGCGTTCGCTCCTGCCCGGCGACGGCGCCACGCTCGGCAAGATCCGCTTCGCCGACTGGCTCGCGCCGCAGCCGAGTCTTCCATGAGCAAAAGCTGACGTCAATCACGCCTCGCGTCGCTCGTATTGATTGCGGTGAGCGCCGCGCGGGTCTATCGTCATCGCCTCCTGCCACGGTCGCGGCGTCGTCGCGAAGTGGTGTTCAGGGCTTGCCGAGGTGATCATGCCAGCGTCGACGAAGTGGCTCGCGTCCGTGCTCGTCGTTGTCTTCGCGGCGTCGAGTGTGCGGGCGCAGCGTGTGATTCCGCTGTATCCCGGGGCGGCACCCGGGTCCGAATCATGGACGCAACAGGAGCGCTCGTACTTCTCGCGCGGGTGGCAGGGACCGGTGGTCGCGAACGTGACGAAGCCATCGCTTACGGCATATCTCCCGTCGCCTGATAAAGCGAACGGCACGGCGGCGGTGATCTGTCCCGGTGGCGGCTTCTTCGCGCTGGCGATCGACAACGAAGGCACCGAGCTCGCGAAGTGGCTCGCGGCGCGAGGCGTGGCGAGTTTCGTACTCCGCTATCGGGTCGTGCAGACCGGCGTCGACGCGACGGCCGAATTCACGGCGTCGCTCGCGCGGCCCGGCATGTTCGATTCGATCACGCGCCCGATCATTCCGCTCGCCGTCGCCGACGGACGCGCCGCGGTGACGTACGTACGCGCACATGCGGCAGACTTCGGCGTCGCGGCGAACCGTGTCGGAATCATCGGCTTCTCAGCGGGCGGAACGCTGGTGGCGGCGCTCGCGTTTCAATACGACGCCGACAGCCGGCCCGCGTTTGTCGCACCGATCTATGCGTACACCGGCACGCTCAAGCTCGATGTGGTGCCGAGCGATGCGCCGCCGATGTTCGTCGCGGCCGCAACCGACGATCAACTGGGCCTCGCGCCGTCGAGCGTCGCGCTCTACTCGAAATGGCTCGCGGCGAAGAAACCTGCCGAGTTGCACATGTACGCCAAGGGCGGCCACGGGTTCGGAATGCGCAAGCAGGGGACGGCGAGCGATACGTGGATCGACCAATTCGGCAATTGGCTGCAGCTGCAGGGCTTTCTCAAGAAGTAGCAAAAGCCATCTCTGCGGTGAAGTCTTTTCACTGAGCTCCTCTCATGAGACGTGAGCTATGTGCAATCGTTCTGCTCTCGCTCGCACCGTGCGTGCTTCACGCGCAGCGAGGCACTCAGGCGCGCGTGACGAGCGCGCCGAGTGAGCCATCACTGCTCAACCTCACGAGTAGCTGGGGGCGCGCATCGACACTCGGCGACCTGCTCGAGGTGCGCATGAATAGCGACGACATCGAGCTGCGCGTGTGGCATGGCTTCGGACCGTCCGAGACCCAGTCGACGATTCTGCGACGCACGCAGGGGCATTGGTCAGCGTCATTCGCCCGCGTGATTCGATGCGAGTTGCAGATTCCGGGATCCGTCGGGGACACCGCGTCCGCCGCGACGATGCGTCTCTTCGTCAGCGAGGCGAAACGCAACTGCGGTGCGTCGATCACCGATGTTCCACCGGGTTCGCGACTGATCACGGCGGACACGGTCTTCGTGCAGCCGTTGGAGCTTCCCGAGACGAGCATCGACGCAGCGTGGAAGGATGCGCTGAGTGCCGGTGTCGATCAGTTGCCGGGGAGGGCGCAGCACAGCGGCACGAGGGACGACGCGCTCACCTTCGTCATCGAACTGCGTCGCGGCGGTGAGTATCGCGCGGCCGAGATCGAAGACGTCGACCCGCCGCAAGTGAAAGTGGACTCACAGGTGAAGCAGATCTACGCGGCCGTGACACGTCTTCGGCCTTGAGCTATGTGCGCAACCACACCATGCCACGGTGCGCGTTTCACATGACCTCGCCGACGGCGCACGCTTTGCCAATACAACCAACAGCAGCGCCCAGTACCTTTGGTCCCCACCTGAATCCGGAAGCCCATGTCCACGCTCGCCACTCAGCGTCCGCGAACATATTTCGCGTTTGTCCTCACGGTTGGCTTCGCTCTCGCGCTCAGCCTGCCCTGGCTGGTCGTCGTCGCGGCCGATGCGATGCCCGATAAGACCGCCGTTGCAATGTTTGATGACACCGTTGCGAACTGGCTGATACAAAATGGCACAGATGCCGCGGACATCGCGTTCCGCTTCATCAGCCTGTTCGGCGATTGGGTGCTCGTGCCGGTGGTCGCGGCCGCTGCCGTTCGCCTGGCATTGCGCAAGAGAGTGCCGCAGCTTGCGGTGCTTTTCGTCGGCGTCGCCGGTGCGGTGCTGCTCAACCTGATCCTCGCCTACACGTTCCGCCGCGCCCATTCCACGACGGCCACCGACTTCGTCACGGTCGCCCAGGGCGTGAGCTTCCCGAGCGGTCACGCGATGGTGTCGCTGGTCATCTACGGCATGCTCGCCTACTTCGCCACGCTGTCGAAGCGCTTGTCGCGCCCGCGGCAAACGGTGTCGGTGGTCGGAGCCGCGGTGCTCGTCGTGCTGATCGGCGCGGCGCGCATCTACCTGGGCGTGCACTCGGTGTCGGACATCGTGCTTGGATGCGTCGCCGGTGCGGTATGGTTGACGGCATGCATCGTCGGATATCCGCGCGTCATGCACTCATTCGCGACGAGTCCGTCGGCGTCGCCCGTGACGCTGCAGCCGACGATGGGCTGAGCTCATTCAACGATAGCAAAAGGAGAGGCCTCGGCATTCGCCGAGGCCTCTCCTTTTGCATTTACGAATGATGCGGCTCAGTCCAGATCGAACCGATCGAGGTTCATCACCTTGTCCCACGCCTTCACGAAGTCGCGCACGAACTTCTCCTTCGCATCGTCGCTCGCGTAGACCTCGCTGATCGCGCGCAGCTGCGAGTTCGATCCGAAAATGAGATCGCAGCGCGTCGCCGTCCACTTCACGTCGTCCGTCTCGCGATCGCGTCCCTCGAACAGATCCGCGCTGCCTGACATCGGCGCCCACTTCGTGTCCATCCCGAGCAGGTTCACGAAGAAGTCGTTGCTCAGCGTCTCCGGACGATCGGTGAACACGCCGTGCTTCGACTGGCCGGTGTTCGCGTTCAGCGCGCGCAGACCGCCAACGAGCACGGTCATCTCCGGTGCGGTGAGCGTGAGCAGCTGCGCCCGGTCGACGAGCAGCTCTTCGGGCGACTTCGCGAACGCACGCTTCTGAAAGTTGCGGAACCCGTCGCTGAGCGGCTCGAGCACGTCGAACGACGCGGCATCGGTCTGCTCGGCCGACGCGTCGACGCGACCCGGCGTGAACGGCACCGTGATGTCGAAGCCGCCCTTCTTCGCCGCCGCTTCGACCGCAGCGCAACCGCCGAGCACGATCAGATCGGCGAGCGAGACCTTCTTTCCGCCCGTCGCCGAGGCGTTGAAGTCCTTCTGGATCGTTTCAAAGATGTCTAACGCACGCGCGAGCTTCGCCGGCTGATTGACCTCCCAGCCCTTCTGCGGCGCCAGGCGGATACGCGCGCCGTTCGCGCCGCCGCGCTTGTCCGAGCCGCGGAACGTCGACGCCGACGCCCATGCCGTCGACACGAGCTGCGCGATCGAGAGCCCGGAGCCGAGGATCTTGTTCTTCAGCGCGGCGATGTCGTTCGCGTCGATCAGCGTGTGATCGGCCGCCGGAAGCGGATCCTGCCAGATCAACTCTTCCGTCGGCACCAGCGTGCCGAGGTAGCGCGAGCGCGGCCCCATGTCGCGATGCGTGAGCTTGAACCACGCGCGCGCGAAAGCGTCGGCGAGTTGATCAGGATGCTCATGAAAGCGCTTCGAGATCGGCGCGTAGATCGGGTCCATCCGCAGCGCGAGGTCCGACGTCAACATCATCGGTGCGTGCGTCTTGTTCGGATCGTGCGCGTCAGGCACGGTGGTCGCCGCGGACTTGTCGGTCGGCGTCCACTGCTGCGCACCGGCGGGACTCTTCGTCAGCTCCCACTCGTACTTGAACAGCGTGTCGAAGAAGGTGTTGTCCCACTTCGTCGGTGTCGGCGTCCACGCGCCTTCGAGGCCGCTCGTGGTCGTGTGGCCGGCGATGCCGCTCTCGTAGCTGTTCTTCCAGCCGAGTCCAAGCTCCTCGATCGACGAGCCTTCGGGCTCGGCACCGACGAGCTTCGGATCGCCCGCACCGTGTGCCTTTCCGAACGTGTGGCCGCCGGCGATGAGCGCGACGGTCTCTTCATCGTTCATCGCCATGCGGCGCGAACGTCTCGCGAATGTCCTTCGCCGACGCGAGTCGGATCCGGCTTGCCGTTCGGTCCTTCAGGATTCACGTAGATGAGACCCATCTGCACCGCGGCGAGCGGCCACTCGAGCTCGACTTCGTCGGAGTAACGCGCGTTGCCGAGCCACTCTTCTTCCACGCCCCAATAGATGTCCTGCTCCGGCTCGAAGACATCCTCACGTCCGCCGCCGAAACCGAACGTCGCGAGACCCATCGACTCGATCGCCGCATTGCCGGCGAGAATCATGAGGTCGGCCCACGAGAGCTTGTTGCCGTACTTCGCCTTGATCGGCCACAAGAGGCGGCGCGCTTTATCGAGATTGCCGTTGTCGGGCCAGCTGTTGAGCGGCGCGAAGCGCTGTGTACCGGACGACGCGCCGCCGCGGCCGTCGGCCGTGCGGTACGTTCCCGCGCTGTGCCACGCCATGCGGATGAAGAGCGGACCATAGTGGCCGTAGTCGGCCGGCCACCACGGCTCCGAGCGTGTCATGAGCTCGACGCAGATCCTGCATCACCGAGTCGAGGTCGAGCGTCTTGAACGCTTCGGCGTAGTCGAAGTCTTCGCCGAGCGGATTGCTCGTCGACGCGTTCTGGTGGAGAATCGCGAGGTTGAGCTGGTTGGGCCACCAGTCGCGATTCGAACGAGAGCGAGCGGACGCGCGCTTCTCACCGTGCATGACCGGGCACTTCGCTCCCTCTTCGTATGCTTTCGAGTCCATCAATCCTCTCCAAAATCGAATCGTGATCCCTCGACCGTGCTGGCCGATCTGAGATGGGAGCGCGAAATGTAAGAGAGGGTGAACTGCGGCAACGTCGGCAGAAATCCCACAGAGACTCAACGACGAGCAGTTAGTTTGCTCGTCAACTGTTACGCTGAGCTGATCCGGGACGAATGCGATCAGCGACCGATGCTAAACCGGAGTCGGAATCCGATCCGCGCCGTGATGCTCGCTCGCGATGCCCTCGACTTCGCGCTGCGCGTCGGCGAGACGATTCACATCGTCGCGCAGTAGCCGCGCCGCATCCATCAGCGTCGTGAGCGGAGCAAGATCACTCGATCCGGCGTGCAATCGAAGCAGGTCGAGACGAATGCCTTCCAAGCCCGCGACGCTTTGCGCGAGCTGCGACTCCGCCGCTTCGCGCCGCGCACGCAGGACATCGACGTCGCTCGCGGCCGACGACGCCATCCCCTCGAGCATCTCCACCTCGGCGCGCGCCGCCGCAGCTTTGGCCTCGAGCGCCTCGACGATCAACGGCAACTCGGGAAGCTGCTCGCGATACGCTTTCGGCAATGCGCCGAACAGCTCCGATGCCGCGACGCCGAGTGCGGCCTCCGTCGGACGAAACACACCGCCGCCGACCGCGCGCGTCCGCTCGGGCGCGCCGAGTCGACGCGCGAGCCACTCGCCCGCGCGACTCTTCCACAAACGCTCACGGATGCCGGACCGCCACAGCTCGCGGACCTTGTTCGGGAAGAATTGCACGCCGAGCGCGTTGCTCGCCGCGCCGAGCGCCATCGTGGTGAGGATGGGGCCGAAGAGCCAGACGAGCGGAGTCCGATTTTCGTGAATCACTCCCGCCATGAGCATTCCGGCTGTGACAGCGAGCCAGGTTGCCGACGCGGTCGGTCGTCAAGCGCAGAACGCGATGCGAGGTCTCTTCGTCATCGCGACGCTCGGCCGCTTCCGTCTCCGCACGCTCGCGGCGCGCGACGTCGATCGCGGCGCGCAGGTCGGCGAGCGTGTGTCCGGCGCGGAACTGCCGCCGCGCCTCATTGAGGTGAAACCCCACGATCGGCACGCAGCGGCGCGACGGTGATCGCCGCGAGGACCACGATGTCGGCCGGCCCGTTGGGACGGTTATGAGTCACCCACGCAATGAGATTCGCCGTCGTGAGCGTGCCGAAGACCGCACCCCATCCGAGATACGGAACGAGCAGCGGATTTCGCGCGGCCGAGCCAGGCGCGCAGCGTCGGCGGAAGTGCCGGCCGCGTTTCCGTCGCCGGCACGAGCGCTTCACCCAGCGCTTCGCCATTCGCGAAGCGAGCGGCGGGCTCGCGCGAGAGACATCGGTCGATTGCCGCGCCCAGCGCAGGCGGCAAACCCGGCGCAACGCGTGCCACGCTCGGCGCCGGTTCCGTCGCCTGGCGAACGAGCAGGGCCGGGCAGATTAGAAGATTCGAATGGCAGCCGGCCGCTCACGGCGAGATACCCGACGACGCCCAACGCGTAGAGGTCGCTGCGTCCGTCGAGCGGTTCGCTCGCCGCCTGCTCGGGACTCATGAAGTGCGCGGTGCCCATGATCTTGCCGGGCTCGGTGGCGGTCGTCGCGTGCGCGCCGCCGTAGGCGATGCCGAAGTCGGTCACGAGCGCGCGACCTGTGCCGGCCTCGAGCAGGATGTTGTCCGGCTTGATGTCGCGATGCACGATGCCGCGGCCATGCGCGTAGGCGAGCGCCCACGCCACTTCGCGCAGCATCCGCGTCGCATCGGCCGCCGGCAGCGGACCGCGCGTGCGGAGCCGCTCGCCGAGCGTCTCGCCTTCGACGTACGTCATCACGAAGAACACGAAGCCGCCCGCTTCGCCGACGCGATGGATCGGGACGATGTTCGGATGCGACAGGCTGGCCGCCGTGCGCGCCTCGCGGAGGAACCGCTCGCGCGCTTCTTCGGTGTGCGCGAGGTCGGTCGGCAAGACCTTGATCGCGACGTCCCGGTCGAGCCGGACGTCCCGCGCCACGTAGACGACGCCCATCCCTCCGCGGCCGAGCTCGCGTTCGAGCGAGTACTCGCCGGCGAGCGCGGCTTGAAGGTCGAGGAATTCGGCGGAAGGATGGCTCATGCCGTCAATACGACCGGTTGCGCCGAGACGTTTCGAGTTGTCGTCATCCCACAGATCCGTAAAATCCCAGAAATCCCAAAGTAGAAGCAGTCCAACTGTAACAGCGCACGCGGAGGGCAAGGCGGAGAATGAAAATCAATCCGCTGTGACGATGTACTGCTCCCACTTGCCGTCGGGCATCACGAACGCCGACACCGCGAACGCACTCTTCCCGCACGTGATCCGAAATCCCCGGTACGTCATACCCCCTCGGAGCGAGCGCGACGTCTGCGTTACCTCCTTCACCGCACCGCACGACGCGAGACTCGTCTTGAAATCCCCGAGCGCGACCGGGCTGAAGTACGCATTCGCGTTCGCCGTGAACCGCGAGCGATCGACCTTCCCCTGCTGTAGATCAGTGAAGATCTGCTTCGCGTCGGCCGTTGCCTTCTGCGTTTCAGCATCGGTCGTCGAGAAGAGCAGCGTCGCGACCTTGTTGGCGACCTCCGCCTGCACGTCGGTCGCAAACAGGTTCGCATAGACGACGACCGCGATCCCGTCGTCCGGGAAGATCTCGTTCTGCGTGCAGAACCCGGACACCTCGCCGCCGTGAGAGATCATGCGATGGCCGAGCAATTGTCCGGTGTACACGCCGAGGCCGTAACCCGTCGCACGTCCGTCCTTGAGGAGGAGACTCGTCTGCTGTTCGTGATACGACGCCGGCTGCAGGATCGACTGCTTGATGACGGAGATGTCCCATCGCGCGAGATCGCTCGCCGTCATCGCCAGCTCGCCCGCCGCGAACATCCAACCGCGTCCTTCCTTCGGCGCGACGCGCGGCGGGCCGAGCCCGTAGCGCTCGTAGCGTTCGGGATCGGTCGGCCCGAGCGCGCCTTCGTCGCTGATGAAGACAGAGGTCATGCGCTGCGGAGTGAAAACGTGCTGCCGCAGGAAGTCGACGAGCGGCATGCCCGCCACTTTCTCGACGATCAAACCGGCGATGACATAATTCGTATTGCTGTACTGCCACTTCGTGCCGGGATCGAAGTCGAGGGGCTTCTTCGCCCAGTCGTTCATGATGGCCTCCGCCGTGACCGGCTGCAGCATCGGCGGCATCACGTAGTCCTGCGGCCAGTAGTCCTGATAGCCCGACGTCATCGACAGCAACTGGCGGATGCTCACCTCGTTCGCGCGCGTGAGGCTCGGGAACCAGCGGCTCACCTTGTCGTCGAGCGAGAGCTTGTGCTGCTCGGCGAGCAGCAGCATCGCCGTCGCGGTGATCTGCTTGCTGACCGACCCGATGCTGTAGCGCATCGTCGGCGCGGCGGCGCAGCGGCGGCGACAGGCGAGCCTGCCCGTATGCGTTCGCATATACGATCTGTCCGTCCTTCACGACGGCGAGCGAGATGCTCGGCGCGCCTGACGACTTGAGGCGCGGCGCGCGCGATGCTGTCGATCCTGCCGCGCAGGTCGGCAGGTAAAGCGCTTTGTGCCAGCGCGCGAGCTCCCGTTGCGGCATACGCGGCGGTGACGGCAATGAACAGAGTGCGAAGTCGGCGCTCGATCACGGGCATTCCATCCTCAGGGTTGAAGGCGACGCGCCAGGCGAAGATATCGCGACGCATCGTGAATCAGTAGGACCGGAGGCGTCGTCTTGGTCGGGCTGGTTCTACCCTTGCACACCATGATGCGAACATGAAGCAACCACTGATTGTCGTCGCCGGTGCGACGGGAGATCTCGGCAGTCGCATTGCCGATGCGCTGATCGGCCGGGGAGCGAAGGTGCGGGCCATCGTCCGTAGCGGCAGCGACCCCGACGCCGTCCGGGCGCTGCGGGATGCCGGCGTCAACGTCGTCCATGCGGACTTCCACAACCGTCAGTCGCTCGTCGACGCCTGCGCCGACGCGGCATGTGTCGTTTCCGCGCTGTCCGGGTTGCGCGACGTCATCGTCGATGCGCAGACGGCGCTACTCGGTGCCGCGATCGAAGCCCGAGTCGAGCGATTCATTCCGTCGGACTTCTGTATCGACTTCAACGGGCTCGAGCCCGGCGGCAATCGCAACCTCGACCTTCGCCGCGAGTTCGCCGAGCGGCTGAGTCGTGCGCCGATCGCCGCGACCTCGATTCTCAACGGCGCCTTCACCGACATGCTGACCGGCCGGGCGCCCATCATCCTCTTCAAGAGCAAACGCGTCCTGTACTGGGGCAGTGCCGACCAACTCATGGATTTCACGACGCGCGAAGACACCGCGGCGTTCACGGCCGAGGCCGCGCTCGACTCCGCGACGCCGAGGTGGCTGCGGATAGCGGGAGATGAGATCAGCGCACGGGGAATCGCGCGGGTCGCGACTACGGTGACTGGTGAGGAGTTCCGGATACGAAAGGCCGGGCCGCTCGGACTGCTGCGCGCGTTGAGCAGAGTCGCGCGCGTGGTGGCGCCGCAGACGAACGCGCTCTATCCGGCGTGGCAAGGCATGCAGTATCTGCACGACATGTTCGGCGGAAAGGCCAAACTTCGTCGACTCGACAACGCGCGATACGGACCGAGGCGGTGGCAAGGCGCAGCCGACGTGCTGGCGCCGAGCTAGTTGCCCCGGCCGATGCCGGACTGCGCCAGCTGACCACGGCCCGGGATCCGCCCATCCCAATGCGCTTGCCGCGCTAACCCTTACGTGCGCACTGTTCGAGACCCCTCCCACACGCAGGAGTCTCTGTGAGACGTTTCCTGTTCGTCGCCGCCCTGGCGCTCACCGCCACCGCTGCCGTTTCCGCCCAGCGAGCCCCGGTCATACCGGCGCTCAACGTCGCCGACATCGACTCGACCTGCCGGCCATGCGAGGACTTCTACAAATACTCATCCGGCGGCTGGATGAAGCGCACGACGATTCCCGCCGCGTTCTCGTCATGGAGCCCGTTCAACGAGCTCACCGAGCGCAACTCGCTGCTCATCCGAAGCATTCTGGAGCAAGCGGCCGCCGACGCGAAGACGACGAAAGACCTCGGCCGGCGGAAGCTCGGCAACTACTACGCGTCGTGCATGGATACCGCCGCGATCGAAACGCGCGGCGACGCACCGCTTCGTCCATATCTCGCCCGCGTCGACAAGCTCACGACGCGCGCCGAGGTCATCACCGAGATCATGCAGGCGCATCGCAACGGGATCGGTGCGCTCTTCGGCTTCGGTGCTGGTCCCGATGCCAAAGACAGCCGTCGGGTGATCTTCCGAGTCGGGCAGGCAGGAATCGGCATGCCCGATCGCGATTACTACTTCAAGAATGACTCGGCGACCGTCGCCATTCGCACGGCGTATCAGGACAACGTCGCCAAGATGCTCGAGCTCGCGGGCACGCCGCGGGCCACTGCCGAGAAGCAAGCGGGCGAGGTGCTCTCGCTCGAGAAGGCGCTCGCCGAGGCGTCGTTGGGACGCGTCGAGCTGCGCGACCCGAAGAATCAGTACCATATGATGTCCGTCGCCGAGGCGAACGCGTTGACGCCGGGCTGGTCGTGGACGACGTACCTGCGCACCATCGGTGTCACGACCGATTCGTTCAACGTCGCGCAGCCCGAATTCTTCAAGGCGATGGCGAAGCTGCTCGCCGAGCGTCCCGTGGAAGATTGGAAGGCGTATCTGCGTTTCCGCACGGTCAGCGGTATGGCCGGGCTTCTGAGCTCGAAATTCGTCAACCAGTCATTCGCCTATAGCTCCAAGCTCACCGGCGCGCGCGAGCAGCAGCCGCGCTGGCGTGTGTGTCTCTCCAGCGCCGACAACCAGCTCACCGACCTCCTCGGCAAGGAATACGTGAAGGTCGCGTTCACGCCGGAAGCAAAGACGACGATGGACGCGATGATCTCGAACTTGATGGCCGTCTACAAGACGCGCCTCGAGTCATTGCCGTGGATGGGCGAGGCGACGCGCAAGGAAGCGCTGAAGAAGCTCGGGACCTTTGGCCACAAGCTCGGCTATCCGGCGACGTGGAAGACGTATGCCGCCGTCGACATCAAGCCGACGGGTTGGTTCGAGAACGTCCGCGGCGCGAGCCTCTATGCGCGCAACGAGGGCTTGAAGACCGTCGGCAAGCCGGTCGACCGCAGCGAGTGGGGCATGTCTCCGCCGACGGTGAACGCGTACTACTCGGCGGCGAACAACGAGATCGTGTTTCCCGCCGGGCGCATGCAGCCGCCGTTCTTCCATCCGTCGTATGATCTCGGGGCGAATTACGGCGGGATCGGCGCGACGATCGGGCACGAGACGTCGCACGGCTTCGACGATCAGGGGCGGAAGTTCGACGCCGACGGCAACCTTCGCGACTGGTGGACGACCGACGACGCGACGCGCTTCGGCCAGCTCGCCGCGGACCTCGACAAGCAGTACAGCGACTATACGGTGCTCGACGGGTTGCATCTGAACGGCAAGCTCACGATGGGCGAGAACATCGGCGACAACGCCGGCGTCGCGATCGCGTACGATGCGCTACAGCTTGCGTTGAAGGGTCAGCCGCGTGTGCTCGTCGACGGGTTCACGCCGGAGCAGCGCTTCTTCCTCGGGTGGGCTCAGGCCCGTCGCACGATGTGGCGCGATCAGGCGCTTCGGCTCGCGGTGCAAACCGATCCGCATTCGCCGGGCGAGTTCCGGGTGAATGGTCCGTTGTCGAACATGCCGGAGTTCGCGGCGGCGTTCGGGTGTACGAAGGGCGACAAGATGGTGCGCGCGAATCCGATTCGCATCTTCTAACTGGTATTCTGTTCGCCGGCGTCCGCACCGTTGTGTCTCGAAGCGATACACCGGTGCGGCGCGTCAGAACCATCGCGTCGATCGCGCGCATGAAGCTGCCTGCGGGCGCATAGCGTATGTGATGCGCGAGATGCCACGCGACGCGAAACGCTCGCGCTTGCGCGTGAACTGAAAGCGCAAACGAGAGTCGCATCAATACAATATGCTTGCGCATGTCGCGGCCATCGATGCTGCATGTCCGGTCGCGACACCCGCTTCCGTCAGTCAACCACGCGTACGTGCATGAGCGTCACATGATGAGATAGCTCGCATCATCACAAACGCCTTGCCGATCGTGACCGCACAGCGCAAGTTCGGCCGTCCAGAATTTTATAATGGATGCGCGCGGCGCTGCGCGCCAGAATCGAGCCCGTTCGCAATTCGCTCGAATCCATCCCAGGGAGAGGAATCGATGTCCACTCGCATGGTTCCCCGGTGGCTGCTACTTCTCGTCGTCGCCACGCTCGGTGCGCGCGCGGCCGGGGCGCAAGCAGGCAGAATCACGGGGCAAGTCACCGACTCGGCCGCCGCACGGCCGCTCGGCGGAGTCGAAGTCGTCGTTCTCAGCGCGGCAGGAAACCCGCAGGCCACCGTACGCACCGATGAAGCGGGACGATACACCCTTGCCAATGTCGCCCCCGGTAGCGTGCGCTTCGCGCTCGGATGCTCGGCTACGCGCCGAAGGATCGCGTCGTCACGGTCGCGGCGGGCGCACCGCTACCGCCGACTTCGCGCTCTCGCAGCGCTCCATCCAACTCGATCAAGTCGTCGTCACCGGTACCGGCGGCGCTGTCGAACGGCGAGCCGTCGGCAACGTCATCGAAAGCATCAACGCGAACGACGTCCTCAAGACTGCCGCACCGCGCAGCGTCGAGCAGCTGATCGGCGCGCGCACGCCCGGCGTCATGGTGCTGCCGGCGACGGGACAGGTGGGCACCGGCGCGCAGATCCGCGTGCGCTCGGTCGGAAGTCTGTCGCTCACCACCGATCCGATCGTGTACATCGACGGCGTGCGCATGGATGCCAATCCCGCGCAGGGCCCCGCGCAGCGCGGCGGCGCCGGCGCGAGCCGTCTCAACGACATCAATCCCGAGGACATCGAGTCCATCGAGATCATCAAGGGACCCGCGGCGGCGACGCTCTATGGAACGGAGGCCTCCAACGGCGTCGTCCAGATCATCACCAAGCGCGGATCGAACAGCGCGCCGCACTGGGACTTCACCACGCGCCAGGGACACGAACTGGCTGGCGAATCCCGAGGGCCGCGCGGGCCTGCTCTGGTCGAAGAATGCCACGACCGGCCAGCTCGACTCGTTCAACCTCTATCGCTACGCGATCGACCAGCGGCGCAGGGCCGATCTTCCACAACGGCGACAACCAGGGCTACTCGGTCAACCTGCACGGCGGCAACGACATCACGCGCTACTATCTCTCCTCGTCGTACGACGACGACGTCGGCGTCGTTTCGTGGAACTGGGACAAGAAGTTCGGCGGGCGCGCCAACATCGACATCGAGGCCAACAAGAAGCTTCGCATCGAGGGAAGCCTCGGCTACATCCGCGACCGCATCCGCCTGGCGCAGAACGGCTCGATCAACCCGGATCCATTCAGCAATCTCGTATGGGGCGGACCGGAGCCACATCCGCGACGACGGGCGGCTTCGGCTTCGCGCCGGCGGCGCTGTGGGATGACGTCGAGGATCACGCCGACGTCGACCGCATGACGACGAGCGTCACCGCGCGCTACGAGCCGTTCACGTGGTTCACGCATCGGCTGGCGGTCGGCCTCGACGTGAACTCGGAGAACAACTGGACGCTGTATCCGCGCGAAACGGCGGAGAACGCCGGCTTCTACGGATCCAACGGCCTGGGAGCCAAGAGCGTCGAGCGCGCGTCGCGAAACTTCCTCACGCTCGACTATTCAGGAAATCTCAAGTACTCGCTCCGGTCGTACGACTTCACGACCTCGATGGGTTTCCAGGCCTATCGCTCGGAGCTCAGCAACATCACGGCGAGCGGCACGACCTTCCCGGCGTCGCCGATCACGACGGTCTCCGGCACGACGACGCGCAACGCGACGGAAGGCTACGTCGCCAACGCGACCGTCGGTCTGTTCGTGCAGCAGGAGCTGGCCTGGAAGAACCGTCTCTTCCTCACCGCCGCGCGTTCGCGGCGACGACAACAGCGCATTCGGCAAGGACTACTCGGCCGCGTACTATCCCAAGGTCAGCGCATCGTGGGTGCGTCAGCGAAGAGCCGTTGTGGAAAGAAAAGGCTGGCGTCGTCGGACGCGTACTCGGTGACCTGCGGCTGCGCGGCGCATACGGCGCGGCCGGAACGCAGCCCGGCACGTTCGACGCGGCGCGTCTGTACACGTCGAGCGTCGGCTATCAGAACGCAGCCGGCCTCGTGCCGTCGTCGTTCGGAAATCCGCAGCTCAAGCCGGAGCGCAGCACGGAGCTCGAGCTCGGCTTCGAGACGTCGCTCCTCGATCGGCGCATGGACGTGTAGCTACACGCACTTCGGCCGCAAGGTGACCGACGCGATCGTGAACGTGCCGCTGCCGCCGTCCGTCGGCTTCCCGGGGAGTCAGGTCGTCAACATCGGTCGCCTGCGCGACGTGGGGCAACGAGCTCGCGGCGAACTTCCGCATTCTGCAGGGCCGTCGCGTCGCGTGGGAAGTCGGCACGCAGCTCGCCAACAACGGCAACCGCGTCGACGACCTCGGCGCCGGTCAGCACTTCCTGACGGTCGGCGGTGGTGGTCAGGCGCAGAACCGCGTCGGCTACGGCATCGCGCGACTTCTTCATGTACAAGGTTCGCTCGGCGGTACTCGAGTCCGACGGGCGTCGTGCTGTCCGCGATCTGCGACGGCGGAACGGGGCAAGTCCGGGCTCGAGCAGGGCGGACCGGATGCGCCGTGTCCCATCGGCACGTTCACCGGCACGGCCGCGCCGCGCGTGTTCTGGGGCCACACGCAGCCGACGTGGCAGCAGGGCTTCAACACGCAGGTCACGCTCTGGGACAATCTGCGTCTCTACGCGCGCGTCGACGGCAACGGCGGCCACTGGCAGTCGGACACCGAGATTCGCGCGCTGCACAACCAGGGCTCGACGAAGGCCGTGATCCTGCAGAACGATCCGTTCCTCCAGACCTATCGCGCCATCGAGAGCCGACGCGGCGAGCACGTATCAGGCGGGCTTCCTGAGGCTGCGCGAGCTCTCGGCGTCGTACACGCTCAAGCCGTCGCTCGTGCAGAAGATTGGCGCGTCGGGCGGTTCGGTCACGCTCGCGGGTCGTAACCTTTCGATGCTGTGGACGGCGGAGCAGGGCTGGAATACGTCGCGCGACGGCGAGATCTACGTCGACGTCGCCAACCAGCACGTGTGGGATCCGGAAATCCGCGCCTTGGGCTCGCTGTCGAACGGCTTTCAGACGATCATGCCGCCGACCGCGAGCTTCGTCGCCACGTTCCGTCTCACCTACTGATCCCTGACCGAGGAGACTATAGAATCATGTCATTCAGACTTACTCATCGGTCGGCGCCGGTCACTCCGGTGCGGTCGGCCGTCTACTCGGTGCGGCGCGCGGCGTTCGCGTTCGCGCTCGTCGGCCTCGGCGCGTGCAACAGCCTGCTCGACGTCGACAATCCCGGCAGCGTGCCGGCCGAATCGCTTTCCGATCCGGCGCTCGCGCCGGCACTCGCCGCCGCCGCGATGCAGACGCTTCAGTGCGGCGTCGAGCAGTACGCCGCCACCGCCGGCATGCTGAGCGGCGAATATCTGAACGCCAACGGCTTCGTCGACAATCACCTCTGGGAATGGCGCGGCGTCGTGGAGATCAAGGGCGCGCCCGGCAGCTGCAACTACGGCCGCACCACGACGGCGATGGGCTTCTACACGCCGCTGCAGCAGGCGCGCTTCCAGCTCGACGACGCGTTCAACCGCCTCGACAAGTTCACCGATGCCCAGGTGCCGAACCGTGCGTCGATTGATGGCCCAGATGCGCGCGTACGCCGGCTATGCCGACCTGCTGCTCGGCGAAGGCATGTGCGAGATGACGATGGACAACGGTCCGAAGATGACGCGTGCGGACGTGTTTGCGGTCGCCGAGGATCGCTTCACCGACGCCATCACGCGCGCGACGGCGGTCAATGATCAGAGTATTCTCAACATGGCCCGGGTCGGTCGAGCGCGCGCGCGTCTCGATCTCAAGAAGCTTCCCGAGGCGGCGGCCGACGCGATCCTCGTTCCGTCCGGCTTCGTGCGGAACGCCGAATTCACCGAGGGTGGTGCGGCGCAGCGCGAGAATCGCATCTACAACCTGACGATCCGCAACGACTATCCTCTCGGTGGCCGCTCCGTATCGCAACCTCACCGTGAACGGCGTGGCCGGCAACGTGCCCGATCCGCGCGTGAAGGTGAAGGACGCGGGCAAGAAAGGCCAACGACGGCATCACACCGCTGTTTCAGCAGCAGAAGTTCATTGCGCAGACCGGCGGCACGCCGATTCCGATCGCGTCGTGGAACGAGGCGCAGCTCATCTACGCCGAGGCGGTCGGTGGACAGCGGGATTCGATGCGATCAACCGGTGCGCACGGCCAACGGTGTTCCGACGCTCGCCGGTCCGGCGCCGACCGGGCAGGCGTTCACCGATCTCGTGCTCGAGGAGCGCCGCCGTCAGCTGTTCAGCGAAGGACAGCGGTACGGGGACATGCTGCGGTACAATCTGCCCTTCGCGAAGGGTCTGACGCTCAAGGGCAACACGTACAGCGATCTCACGTGCGTGCCACTGCCGGACGTCGAGACGCGCAACAATCCGAACTTCAAGACCTGACCAAGAAGCGTCATCCTGAGCGAAATGAAAGACCCCTGTGCGCCGAGGAGGGCTCGATTTCTCCTCGGCGCACAGGGGTCCTTCGTCGCTGCGCTCCTCACGATGACGGTTGTCGCGTAGCTTAGAGAATGCTTCTGTCGGTCCTCCTCGCTGCGCAGGCAATCGTCGCCACTGACAGCGCGGCATTCGTTCGCGTCAACCAGCTCGGCTACCGTCCCGACGCGCCGAAGGTCGCCGTCGTGTGCGCGCTGCGACCCGTCGCGCTGACGCCGCTTCATCGTCGAAGACAGAGCGCGGCGACCGCGTGCTCGGCCCGCTGCACCGCGCAACGCGACGGCGCGCTCGGGCCGTGCGTCGAGACGTGGCGACTCGACTTCAGCGCGCTCCGACGACCCGGCCGCTATCGCGTGCGCGCCGGCGCCTATGTCTCGCCGTCGTCCGCATCGGCGACGACGTCTATCGCGGCCTCGCCGACACGCTGATGGGCTACATGCGCCAGCAGCGCTCGGGCTACAATCCGTTCTTTCGCGACTCGGTGCACAAGAAGGACGGCATCATCGTCGATCACCCGACGCGCACCGGCGACACGGTCACGGTGAGCGGCGGTTGGGCCGACGCCGCCGACTATCTGCAGTACGTGACGACGTCGGCGACCGCGACCTATCATCTGCTCGCCGCGTATCGCGACGCGCCGCACGCGTTCGCCGATCGCTACGACGCGCGCGGACTCCCGGGTGCGAACGGCGTGCCCGACGTGCTCGACGAAGCGCGCCACGGCCTCGAGTGGCTCGTGCGCATGTTCCCCGACGACAGCACGATGTTCAACCAGCTCGGCGACGATCGCGATCACACGTACTTCGATCTGATCACGACCGACAGCTCGGACTACGGTTGGGGAAAGGGCGGCGCGCGGCCGGTGTATCCGTGCACCGGAAAGCCGCAGGGCATTCTCGGCAATCAGAACCGCTCGACGGGCTACGCGTCGACCGCGGGAAAGATGGCGGCGGCATTCGCGCTCGGCGCGCGACTGCTCGCCGACTCGCGATCGCGCGTTCGCCGACACGCTGCGCCGGAAGGCGATCGCCGCATACGCGCTCGGCGTGCAGTATCCCGGCGTCTGTCAGACCGCGCCGGGCGCCGCGCCCTACTTCTACGAAGAGGACAACTGGACGGACGACATGGAGCTCGGCGCGGCGCTGCTGTATCGAGCTCACGCGGCGAGCGAGCGCTATCGGTCGCGACGCGATCGTGTATGCGCGACGCGAGCCGGTCACGCCGTGGATGGGCGCCGACACCGCGCGTCACTACCAGTGGTATCCGTGGCACAACGCGGGACACTACGAGGCGTGGACGCGCGGCCGCAGCGACGCGGACGCGCCGAGCTCGCCGCGTTTTATCGCGACGGCATCGAACGGGTGGTCGAAGCGCGCGACGAACGGATTTCGCGTCGGCATTCCGTTCATCTGGTGCTCGAACGACCTGATGGTGTCGTTCGCGACCCAGGCGCGGTCTCTACCGGCGGATGACGGGCGACACGCGCTTTCGAGAATACGAGCAGGCGGCGATCGACTGGCTGTTCGGCACGAATCCGTGGGGAACGTCGATGGTGATCGGTGTTCCAGCGCGGCGGCGTCTATCCGCACGATCCGCACACCGAGCTTCCGAAGCGCAATGCTGCAGGGTCTCACCGGTGGCCTCGTCGACGGACCGGTGTACGCGTCGATCTTTCGCAACCTGCAAAGGCATCAGCCTGCATGAGGCGGACGAATACGCGCGCGTTCAACACCGGCGCGATCGTCTATCACGACGACCTCGGCGACTACTCGACGAACGAGCACATCATGGACGGCACGGCGAATCTGATCTATCTCCTCTCGAGGTTCGACGGCCGTTGACCCTCGACCGTCGCGCGCATAGAGGGAGTGTCGTCATTGCCGCGCTGATGGCGATGGCCACGCACAGCGCGTCGGCGCAGGGCATCGATTCGGCGGCGACGGTGACCGCTCCGCCGGCAAGCTCGCTCACTCATCCGAGCGCTCCACGATTGGGAGCATGGTTCGTCGGCGGATGGCATGCGCCGATCTCGAATTACAGTCCTTTGCGCACCGACCGTGCGGTGGTGCTCGTTGGCGTCACACGTCGGTTCCGTCTCACGTCGCTGCGATGGGCGGAGCTATCGGCGACGCCGTCGCTGTTGCCGTTCGTGTATACGTCCGGTAATCGTCGTCAGGAAAACGTCGTCTGCCGCGACGTGTTCAACACGAATTGCGAGATCGGCAGCTCATACAGTGCATTGGCGGTCGGTGTTCTACCGATCGGGCTGACGTTGCAGACGCGCGCCGACGAACGCATTGGATTGAGCGCGACCGCGGACGGCGGTGGCGCTCTCTTCTCGCAACGCGTCCCGGCGACGAAGGGGACGCGCTTCAACTTCATCGCGCGGTTCGGTGCCGACGTCGTCGTGCGCGTGAGAAACGGCGTCTGGGTCTCCGGCGGATACCGCCACGTTCACATCTCGAACGGTGGAACGGGTGAGATCAATCCGGGAATCGATACGCCGGTCTTTGCGTTTGGTATTGCTTGGCGCTGACTAGCGCGGAATAACCGGTAGCGTGATGTGCGACGGATGCGCCGCATCGTGCAGCACCTGCTGATGCGCGACGACGAACGTCGAATCGCGCTCGTTGTTCCCCCCGACGTTGAGATTGCGATCATACTTCGGGAAGAGCGCCGATGAGACACTGACGCGAATCCGATGCCCCGGCTCGAACACCCGGGACGTGAACCAGAGATCCATGTCGTATTGCTCGACCGTGCCGGGCGTGAGCAGCACTTCCTTGTCGAAGCCTTTGCGGAAGCGTGCACGCGTCAGACCGTCCTGCACGCGCTCCGCATGGCCGTCCGGAAAGACATCGAGCAGCATCACGTTCCAGTCGGTGTCCTTCTGGTCGGTTGACGCCCAGAGCGTCGCGCGCATCTCGCCGGTCACTTCGATCGGCTTCGTCAACGGCTTGGATGTAAAGACGAGCGCATCCTTCCGCGTCGCATTCAGCTGCGTGTAGTCCTCATTGAGCGACGTCTCGAGCTCTCGCGAATCGATGAGGAAGGGGGTCGGGTCCGCGGGATCGTACGTGAAGCTGTCTGCCGCTGCGCCGGCGGGCGCGATCGTGTCGAGCAATCCGTCGCCTTTGCTCGTGTTGGCGTGCCCGCTCGACGACAGATACCACTTCGTCGGCACGGCGCGCGCGAGCGGCCACGCCGGCTTCTTTGCGCCACTTGTCGTCGCCGAACACGAAGATGTCGACCGGCGGCTCGCGATCGACGCCATTGTCTTTGCCGAGCAGGTAGTGGTCGAACCAGCGGAGCTGGAGCATGCGCGTATCGACGCGCGACTCCGGTCCAAACACTCCGGCGACGTAGTCCACGCCTTTGTGCGCGCCCGGCCCCATCACGAGTCTCATATAGGGATGGCCAGGGACTTTCTGGAGCGCGTCCGTGTAGTCGATCGGGCCGCGCGAGTCGTCGTACCAGCCGGAGATCTGCAGCACCGGCGCTTTGACCTTCGCGATGTTCGTCGTCACCGCGTGCGCGCGCCAGTATGCGTCGAGGTCCGGGTGCGCGAGCCAGCGATCCCAGAACTTCACGTCGCCGCAGCCGAGTCGCTGCGGGAGATCGCTGAGCGGCAGGTGCATCAGCGCGCTGCCGATGTCGAGGTCGGCGGTGCTCTCCAGCTTGCGCGAGCGCATGAGACACGCCCACGCGACGTTGATCGGCGAGAACACCATGTCTTCGTAGGGAACGATGCGCCACGGATCGCCCGTCGCTGCCGATGGCGCGATCGCGGCGAGATGCGGCGGCGCACTCACCGCGGCGTACCACGCGAGACGTCCTTCGTCGGAATGCCCGATCAGCCCGACCTTCCCGTTGGCGCCCGGAAGCTTCGCGGCCCACTCGACGGCGTCGTAGCCATCGCGCACATCGCTGTCATAGTCGCCGAAATCGTTGCCGTCGGAGACGTCGCGTCCCCGCACGTGCTGCGCGACGAAGATGTAGCCGTGCGACGCCCAGAACCGCCCGGCTGGATGAAGAATTCTCGTGTACGGCGTGCGCTGCATGACGACGCCGAATGGTCCATTGCCGACGGGACGCGCGATGTAGCTCGCGAGCTTCGCACCGTCGCGCGTCGTCATGAATACGAGTGTGTCTTCGGTCACGGCATACTGTGAATCGGAGACCGCGCCGGGCCACAGCGCAAAATTCTTCTCGGCGGTGAACGGCGTCGTGCGGCGCACGAGTCGCACGCGCCGGCCGGCCGGTTTGCCGTTCGAGAGAAGCACTGCGTCCAGCGTGTCGCCGTGCCACGTACCGGCGGCGGCTTGCCGCGTCGAGCGGGTGCTGTCGCCGCTCAGAATGACGGAGTCGCCACGCAGCTCGACGCGCGTTACCTCGAGGAGTGGCTCGCCGGTGCGTCGCGCGATGGCGCCGGTGATCGCCGACCCGTTCTGCTGAAAGTGAGCGTACCCCTGACGGCGCCAACCCTCGAAGCCGGGAAGCGGAGTCGAGCCGTTCGCGAGATACGCGTCCCAATCGCCGCTGAGCGACGGCCGCGCGGGCGTATTGGACGCGCACGCCACATAGAGAATGCAGAATGCAGCAACGGCGAGAGCGAGGATCGGTCGGCGCATGTCGTGCTCGCGAGCGGGGTGAGTGTCGCGCACGAAGGTACGTCGCATCAACCGATGAGGCGAGCGTCCGGCCGCGCGTCACCATGAGGAGCGCGCTTGGAGGCGATGCGCCACGCACCATTCGTCGGCATGGCCGGGTTCCTGTTCATACTTGAACACTGATCGTACTGATCGGACACTGATTGCTCCGCGCTAGGGACAATCAGTGTTCATCAGTAAAATCGGTGTTCGAATCGAGTCCAACTCTCCTTCGCGATCAACCAACCGTCGCGCCGAGCCGAGTTGGACTGCTTTTGTCAAAAGCTTTGGAGCTCGACGCTCAGGATGACGGGGCGTCTATCCGAACAACTCCGTGACGGAGAAGCGAAGCGGCTCCGGTGCCGGATCGGGATGCCACACCATCTCGTCCTTTTCGACGCGTTCGCCGCCAGTCGTGTAGACGTGAACCGAGCGCGTCTCGCGATCGACCACCCAGTACTCCGTGATCCCCAGTCCGAGGTAGAACTCGCGCTTCGTCGTGAGGTCGCGTCGTCGCGTGAAGCGCGACGTACATTCGACCGCGAGAATCGGGAGCGGTTGATCCTCCCAGGGTTCGTCGTCGTGCGCAGGAGGCTGGCGAACCATGAGATCGGGTTCCACTTCCGAGTCGCCGATCCGAATCACCGCGCGCGGCCGGTAGATCCAGCCGAGGCGATGGGCGAAGACGTACGGGAACAGCGCGTTCATGAGGCGTGCGAGCACGTGCTCATGCGACGGCATCGGCGCCGGTGTCACGAACAGCTCGCCCTGAATGAGCTCGTACTTGTTTCCGTCGTCCGGGAGGCTGTGGAGCTCGTCGAGCGTCCACACCTTCATTGTTGCGGCCATACGCGTCTCCAACTCCTCCTCGGGCAGGTCTTCGCACGCATGCGTCCGAGGATGACGCATTCGTGAGTCGCGGCCGTCATCACGGCAATTCCGCCCGAATCAATCGACCGCGACACCTTTCACCCTACGCTCGGCGACGGCGCCGAGTCAAGCGGCCGGGCGACCGACAACGCCGATCACAGATCAGCGCGCGCCTGACGTCGTCACGGCGCCGGCGCCACTAACCACTCGCGACGCGCCTACCTAGCTTCACACGAATGACGACCAGAGTTCTCGTGTGGGGCGCCGGGGCGATCGGCGGCACGTTGGGCGCGTACCTCGCGCGCGCCGGCCACGACGTCACGCTCGTCGATGCAGTCGCCGAGCACGTCGACGCGATCAATCGCGACGGGCTCCGCATCACCGGCCCGATGTCAGAGTTCACTCAACGGATGCCGGCGTTCACGTCGGATGCGCTGCACGGATCGTGGGACACGATCATCCTCGCGACGAAAGCCCATCACACCGGCACGCCGTTCGCGCGCTGCATCCTCACCTCACCGACGACGGCTGCGTGATCTCGGCGCAGAACGGCCTGAACGAGATCGAGATCGCCGAGGTCGTCGGCGCGGCGCGCACTGTTGGCGCGTTCGTGAACTTCGGCGCCGACTATCTCGAGCCGGGCGTGATTCACTACGGTGGCCGCGGAGCGGTGGTCGTCGGCGAGATCGATGGCGCGGTCACACCCCGGGCGCTCGCCATCCGCGACGACTGGCGCGCCTTCGACGAGCGCGCGATCGCCACGCCGAACATCTGGGGCTATCTGTGGGGCAAGGAAGCCTACGGCGCCATGCTCTTCGCGACCGCGCTCACGAATGAATCGATCGCCGACGCGTTGGCCGATCCGCGCTATCGCGAGCTCTACATCGCGCTCGCTCGTGAGATTCTCGCCGTCGCGGCGGCGCGCGGCGTGACGCCGGAAGCATTCGACGGCTTCGATCCGCGCGCCTATCTGCCTTCGGCGCCCGACGGGTGCGGCCGACCAATCGCTCGACGCGCTGGTCGCGCACAACCGCCGCTCGGCGAAGACGCACAGCGGAATCTGGCGCGATCTCGCCGTGCGCAAGCGTCCCACCGAAGTCGACGCGCAGCTCGGTATCGTCGTCGACATCGCGCGCGCCGAAGGCGTGGCGACGCCGCTCACGGCGCGCGTGGTCGAGCTGATTCACGACATCGAAAAGGGTTCGCGCCCGCAAGCGATCGAAACACTCGACGAAGTGATGTCGCTGACATGAGTAAGCTCGAGTACGTGCTCGCCGATCTCACCGCGAACCGCCAGCGCATCCTCGGCGAGTTGATCGAGCTCGCGTCGATCCCGAGCGTCAGCACCGATCCCGTGCACGCGGCCGACATCACGCGCGCGGCGGCGTGGATCGTCGCGGCGATCAAGAAAGCCGGTCCCTTCTCGGTGCGCACGTTCGACACGCGCCGTCATCCGATCGTCTACGCCGAATGGCTCGGCGCGCCGGGCGCGCGAACCGTGTTGATCTACGGCCACTACGACGTGCAGCCCGCCGATCCGTTGGAGAAGTGGCACAGCCCGCCGTTCGCGCCGACGCTGCGCGACGGACGTCTGTACGCGCGGGGCGTGTCGGACGACAAGGGACCGATGCTCATCCCGATCAAGGTCGCCGAATCCTTCTTTGCGATGACCGGTGCAATGCCGGTGAATGTGAAATTCCTCATCGAAGGCGAAGAGGAGATCGGAAGCCCGAGTCTCGACGCGTTCATCGGCAACCACAAGGCGCTGCTCGACGCCGACGTCGTGCTGTCCGCCGACGGCGCGATGTGGCGGATCGACGAGCCGTCGCTGACCGTCGCGAGCCGCGGCCTCGCCGGTCTCGAGCTCACGCTCACCGCCTCGGGAAAGGATCTGCACTCAGGCCGTCACGGCGGCGCGGTCGCGAATCCGCTGCACGCGATGGCGCGATTGATTGCGTCGCTGCACGACGACGACGGTCGCGTCGCGGTCGAAGGATTCTATACCGACGTCGTCGAGCTCACGCCCGACGAGCGCGCCGACATCGCCGGACTTCCATTCGAAGAGTCGAAGTATCTCGCGCAGGTCGGCGCGCCGGCGACGTTCGGCGAACAAGGCTACTCGACGCTCGAGCGACAGTGGACGCGTCCCACGCTCGAGGTCAACGGCATGTGGGGCGGCTACGAAGGCCCGGGATCGAAGACGGTCATTCCGAGCGAAGCGCGCGCGAAGATCACGTGCCGCCTCGTGCCGAATCAGGATCCCGATTGGATCGTCGGGCTGGTCACGCGCCATCTCGAGTCGCACGTGCCGCCCGGCACGCGCCTCACTATCACGGCCGGCGATCACGGCGCGCGTGCGGCGAGCATCGCGAGGGACCACTTCGCGCTTCACGAGGCCGACGCGGCGTTGCGCGAGGTGTACGGTGTGAAGCCGCTCGTCGTTCGCATGGGCGGCACGGTGCCGATCGGCGAGCTGTTCCAGCGCCATCTCGGTCTGTCGACGGTATTCTTCTCCTTCTCGACCGCCGACGAAGATTATCACGCGCCGAACGAGTTCTTTCGCATCCACCGGCTCAATGAAGGGCTCGAAGCCTGGGCGCGTTTGCTCGAACGACTTGGCGGCACACTACCACCGTCTCAATGACCACTGACTCTGATCAACCGGCTTCGCCCGACGACATTCTTCGCTATCACGGTGGACCGAACCACGGCAACATCGTGGAGCTTCCGCCGGATTGGGGACCGACGCGGATCGATCAGCTCGAGGGAATGGTTCTGCCGACGCGCATTCAGCTGGTCGACGGCGGGATGTACGCCTACTCTGCCGAGACCAAGCGGTACGAGTGGGTCGGCTAGGTCACGACGGACGAACGAAGCGGCGCGACTTCAATTCGTACGCGTGCGCGAGCGACAGCACGCGCGCATCCGTCCCCGGGCAGTCCGACGACCGACAGATTGAGCGCCGGCATTCCATCCGCGCCGATGCCGGCCGGCACCGACACCTCCGGCAGGCCGAGCCAGTTGCCGTAGCCGAGCGCGTGTTCGAACGTCCGGCCATGGATCGACGGCGCGCGGCGCGTTGAACGGCATCGTCGGATAGACCATCGCCGACGACGCCCGCCGCGCGCATCGACTCGGCGAGCGTCGCGACGACCTCCGCGCGCGACTGCGCGAACGATCGTCCCGCCGGATCGTCGCGTCATCGGCTGATCGAGCAGCGGCTCGCACTCCTCGAACGTCGCCGGCAGCACGTCGTAGAACTTTCGGATACGCCGTCATAGCCGCGACGCATCGCGCCGCGCGGATCGTTCGTTCGTCCGGCGAAGTAGCGGAGCAGCGCGTTCGCCGTCGGCGGCGGAGAGTCCGCGTTGACCGGCACGTCGCCGCGCGCGGTCGCCGACGCAGTGAACAGATCGCGATAGTTGACGCGCGTCACCGCGGCATCGAACGGCTCGACGATCGCGCCCGCGGCGCGAAGATCCGCCACGGCGCGATCCCACATCGCGAGCGCCTCGGTCGTCATCTGCGTCGCGCGGCACGTGTGCTGTCGACGATGCCGAGCTTGCACGCCTTCGAGAGCATCATCACGCAGCGCGGCGAACGGCGCGCCGTCGAACGCGTCGCGTCAGCGCGAGCGGATCGGACGCATCCGGCCCCGCGATCGCGGCGAGCAGCAGCGCCGCGTCGGCGACGGTGCGCGCGAGCGGCCCGTGCGTGTCGAGGTACGGCCACGTCGGAATCACGCCGGTGCGCGGCACGAGTCCGAACGTCGGCTTCATGCCGACGACGCCGGTGAACTGCGCGGGAATGCGATTCGATCCGCCATCGTCGGTGCCGAGCGCGGCGAACGCCATTCCGCGTCGCGACGGCGACCGCCGAGCCGGCGCTCGATCCGCCGGGCGTGTTCGTCGCCGGTGCGGTCGTGCGGATTGAGCACCTGTCCGGTGTGGCTGCTCGTGCCGTTGCCGTGATAGGCGAAGTCGTCGGCGGCGGTCTTTCCAAGTACGATCGCGCCGGCAGCGCGCAGACGCGTCACCTCGAGCGCATCGCGCCGTCACCTGCTCCGGAAAAAGCCGCGCCCACTCGGCGCTGGAGCCGGTCGTCGGCAGTCCGTTCACGTCGTAGATCGCCTTCGCGAACACCGGCACGCCGTCGAGTGGGCCCGCGCGAACCACCACCGCGAAGACGCGCATCGGAGGCGCGCGCCTCGGCGAGCGCGGTGTCGGAGAGCGCGTCGATCGCGCGATACTTCGCGCCGAGCGGTCTGGCATCGATCGAGCGCGCGGGTGGTCACTTCGACCGCGCTCCATGCGCCGCGTCGACGACCCGCCTGATACTCGGCGATGGTGCCGTCGAGCGGATCGGTGGCGGTCAGCGTCCAGCGCGCCGAGCGGGAGCGCGGAAAGAGCGGCGAGTTGTACGAGCGCTTCGCGTCGGGTGGGCGACATGAAAGCGTATTCTGGGGACGATCGCCCGTTTTCGCGAGAGGTTGCGGAGTCAGCGCCCGCGCCATCTCGAGTCGGCGACGATGCACGTCGCGCGCGCGGCGTCGGCCTCGGTACTGCCCGGCGCGACCGGATGCCACGCCTCGTGAGCTACCTCGCCGGCCGTGTTCGATTGCCGCGCGACCGGCCGTGTGCTGCCGACCGACATTTCCGTGCTCACGACTCTGAATGCCAGATCGTGACAGGCGAGTATGGTATGCACGATCTCGCGGTTGAACGCCTTCTCCTTATAGAAGCGCAGCGCCGAGTGGTCCGTGCGATACCACACGTCGTAGCCGCGATCGAATGGACGCGCGATGCGCGTCGTATCGAGCGAGATCGAATAGCTGGAATCGCGTGCGATGAGCATCCAGTTTGCCGGTCTTTCGGTTGGACCGAACGCGCGCCAGCCGACCACCGCCGCCGCAGCGAGTACCGGCGCGATCCACGCCCGGCGCGCATCGATCGGCGGCCTCGCCTGGCGCAACCGCTCGAGCATCGATCTAGTCCGCCCTCAGCGCGTCGACCGGATCGATCCGCGCTGCTCGTCGCGCCGGTGCCAGCGTTGCCGCGGTCGTGACGACGACGACCGTCAACGCGATCGCGACGAACGTCGTCGGATCGATCGCGGAAACGCCGTAGAGGAGAGTCGTCAACGCGCGCGTCGACGCGATCGCCGTCGCGATGCCGAGTAGCAGTCCAAGCCCGAGCAACCGCACACCATCGCCGATCACGAGCGTCGCGATGCCCTTCGATGTCGCGCCGAGCGCGATGCGAATGCCGATCTCGCGCGTGCGTTGCGTAACGGTGTACGCGATCGACCCGTACAATCCGACGACCGATAGCACGAGCGCGATGAAGGCGAACGTGCCGAGCAGGGCGAGCGTGAAGCGCGTGGGCGCGAGTGCTTCACGGAGGTAATCGTCGGCAATGCGCGTCCGCCGCGCCGAGAGCTTCGGATTCACCTTCTGGATCGCCTGGCGCAACGACCGACTCGACGTCCGGCGGCACCTTCATGAAGCGGACGATGAAGTTGACGTCGGGCATCCGGCGCACCGGCATCATGTAGACCTGATAGTCGACGACATCGTTGTGCGCACCCGGCAGGTGGACATCCTCGGCGATCCCGACGATCGTCGACCAGTCCGTGCTTTGCTGCTGCATCGACGATCCCACGACTCGAATCCGATGACCGACCGCCTTGCCATCCGGTGCAACGCGGCGCGCGAACGATCGGTTGACGACGACCTCCTCGGACAACGTGCGATACGGTGGCGCGTCGACGGCGTCGGTGCTGCCGGTGACAGGAACGCGCCCCGCGAGCAGCGGGATACGGCTGACGCGGAAGTAGTTCGAATCGATGTACGTCTTCATGTGCTTCGGAATGCCGAGCTCGCGATCGCCGCCGTTAGCCTGGGTGATGAATTGCTCCGGCCCCGTCCAACCTGCGGTCGGCAACATGCCGATGCCGACGTCGACCACGCCGGGGATTTCACGCAGGCGCGAAAGCACCGCCTGCCGGATCGGTGCACGGTGACTGATCTCGCGATCGCCGAACGAGCTCAGAAAATCGATCGACACGAGATTGTGTGGATCGAAGCCCATCGGCGTCTCCTGCAAGAGCGCGAACGAACGCGTCAACAGACCGGCACTCACGAGCAGCGCGAATGACAGCGCGATCTCGAACACGACGAGTGACGACCGCACGCGCCGAGACACCGCGCCGCCCGATGCCGTACGCGTCTCGTTGCGCAGAAGCTCGGCGACGTTCTGCGAGCTGACGAAGAACGCCGCCGCGCCGCCGAAGAGAATGCCGGTGACGACGGAGATCGCCGCCGTCCAGACGAGCACCGCCGGCTCGATGGTCGTCGATGCCAGGCTGTCGAGCGCGAGCGGCCGCAAAGCGACGATCACACGCAACCCTTGCCACGCGATGAAAATGCCGAGTGTGCCCGCGATGACCGAGAGCAGCACGCTTTCGGTGAGTGCGAGTCGGACGAGTCGCGCGCGTCCCGCACCGAGACCGATGCGCACCGCGAACTCGCGCCGCCGCGACCACGCTCGCACGAGCAGCAGGTTCGCGACGTTCGCGCAGGCGATCAGCAGCAGCGCGCCGACCGCGGCGAACAGGATGGCGAGCGTCTGCACTTCGCGCGGCGCGAGAAAGTCCTGTGCACGCATCGCGCGCGCACGAACCGGGGCACGACCGAGGCCCACCGGCACAGTCTTCCCAAGACCGTCGACCAACTGTTGAAGCTCACGTGACGCGTCGGCCGCGCTGACGCCAGGTCGCAACCGACCGAACGCCGCCGAGACCGAGTCGATGCTCTCGGGTACCCACATGTCGGGTGCCGGATTCGACAACATGTCGAGCGCGCGCACGGACATCGGCACGTCAAAGCCCGCCGGCAGCACGCCGACGATCGTATACAGCTTGCCTTCGAACTCCATCGTCTTGCCGAGTGCGTCGCTGCGACCGCCGTACGCGCGCTGCCACCAGCCATGGCTGATCATCGCGACGTGTCCGTCGCGGGCTAACTCGTCATCGTCGCGAAAACCACGACCGATCGACGGATGCACGCCGAGCATCGGTAGAAGGTTCGCCGTGATGTAGACGTGGCTCACGGTATCGACGACGCCGTTCCCGAGCACCGAGAGGTAGACCTGCTCGGCGCCGGCCATCATGTCGAACGAACGCGCCGATTTCCATGACTGGCGCACCATTTTACTTGCCTCGACCGGACCGCTTGCGCTGGCCATCACACTCGCGAGAGCCGACATACCGGCACCCGGATTGTCTTTGCGCTCGACGCGCAGCGACACGATGCGATCGCCGTTGGGGTAGGGCAGCGGCGCGATGAGCAAATGGTGAACGACGCTGAAGATCGCCGTGTTCGCGCCGATTCCGAGCGCCAGCGTGAGAATGGCGATGGCGCTGAACGACGGTGTCTTGCGCAGATGACGGGCGGCGAACCGCACGTCCTGCATCCACTCGGCGAACCATTCGACGGCGCTTTGCCAACGCGCCTTTCGCTGGGCGCGCTTCATCGCGTAACCGCGATAATCGTTCGGATCACCGAAGCGCTTCCGTGCCTCGGTTGCCGCGTCTTCGGCGCTCATGCCGGCGGCGCGCAACTCTCGTTTGCGCATCTCGAGATGAAACTCGAGCTCCTCGTCCGCGTCGCGCAGGATCGCGTCGCGCGTCTGAAGCGTGAAGAGGCGCCGAATGCCGTGCGGGCGGGTCGTTGGTGGCTTCCACATGAGTTTGTCCTAGTCAGCACGAAGAGCATCGACCGGATCGATACGGACCGCGCGGCGTGCCGGCAGATATGACGCGGCCATCGCCACCACGGCGACGATCGCCGAGATCGCGATGAACGTCGGCCGATCGCCCGTTTGCACGGAGTAGAGCAGGCTCGCGAGCGCGCGGGTGGACGCCGCGGCTGTCGCGATGCCAACTACCAGGCCGGCGATCACGAGACGAATGCCGTCCTTCACGAACAGGCCCGTCACCGCGTCCGGCGTTGCGCCAAGTGCGATGCGAATACCGATCTCACGCGTTCGCTGGCTCACCGAGTAGGCGATGGATCCGTAGAGGCCAACGACCGACAACACGAGCGCGACCAGCGCAAAGGCGCCGAGCAGCGCGAGCGTGAAGCGCGTCGGTGCGAGTGCTTCGCGCAGGTAGTCGTCGCCCAATCGCGCCCGTCGCGCGATGACCGCCGGTTCCACGGTATGAATCGCGTCGCGCAACACCGACTCGACGTCCGGCGGCGGACTGGCGAACCGCACGATGTACCCGGGTTCCACCATTCGCGTCACCGGCATTTGATAGATCTGATACCTGTCGAGATCTGCGCGCGGTCCGGGTAGATGGACGTCACTCGAGATGCCGACGATCGTCGCCCACGGCAGGTCTGCGGGTCCTGTCTGTCCGGGAGGACGAAACAGGTCTGGTGAATCGGCGGCGCGAATACGTCGGCCGAGCGGGTTGCCGTCGGGCGAAATCCGTCGCGCGAGACTCTGGCTGACGACGATCTCCTCGGAGAACGCGCCGAACTTCCCGTTGGGTGCTCGATCGCCCGCCGCTGCGTTCGGCGCGCGCCCCGCGACGAGCGTGATGTGCGCGGCATCGAAGTAGCCCGCGTCAATCCACGCCTTCTGCCACGCCGCGATCGAGACCCGGCGATTGCCGCCCGGATCCTCCACCTCGAGCGGAGCGTGGTCGCGAATTCCCACGGTCGGCATCGAGCCGAGTGCGGCGCTCACGACGCCGGGAATCGTCCGCAACTTTGCCGCGATGGCTTCCCGCACTTCTGCCGCGCGCGGGCTGCGTCCGATCTTCGGGCCGAGCAGCACGTCGATCGAGACGAGTCGGTGCGGGTCGAAGCCGATGCGCGTTTCTTGAAGCGCGGCGAACGATCGGATGAGCAACCCCGTCGCGACGAGCAGCGCGACCGTCAACGCGATCTCCCCGGCAATGAGCGCCGAGCGAATGCGTCGTGTGACGCCGCCGCTCGACGCGCTTCGCGTCTCGCTGCGCAACAAGTCGCCAACGTTCTGCGAACCGACGAAGAACGCCGCCGCCGCGCCGAAGAGAATGCCGGTGAACACCGAGATCGCCGCGGTCCAGAACAAGACCGCGGGCTCGATGTGCACGTCGGCGAGCCGGTCGAGCGACGACCGGTCGCAGCGCGATGATCAGCCGCAACGACTTGCCACGCGATCAGCACACCGACCGCGCCGGCGACGAGTCGCGAGCAGCACACTCTCCGTGAGCGCGAGCCGAATCAAGCGCGCGCGTCCCGCGCCGAGTCCCATGCGCACCGCAAACTCGCGGCGGCGCGTCCACGCGCGCACGAGCAGCAGGTTCGCGACGTTCGCACAGGCGATGAGCAGCAGCGCGCCGACGGCGACGAACAGCACCTGAATCGTCGCGCACTTCGCGCGGCGCGAGGAAATCCTGCGCGCGCATGGCGCGCACGCGAATCGTATCGGGCGCAAAGCGTGCTTGCGGATGTGCCGGCGCCATGCGCTTCGGGCGTGTTCGCGATTGCCTGCAAGCTCGCGCGTTGCGGCGTCGACGGAGACGCCACGCCTCAGGCGGCCATACGCCATCGACGCGTTCCGCAGCTCGAGAGGCATCCACACGTCCGGCGACGGTCAGCGTCAGATCGCCGACGCCGCGGGCGTCGGCCATCGGGATGGAGAAGCCGCGCGGCATCACGCCGACGATGGTGTACGGATTGCCTTCGAACTCGACGATCTTGCCGAGCGACGTCGACGCTTCCGCCATACGCACGCTGCCACCAGCCGTAGCTGATCATCGCGACGTGCGATCGCGCCCGTCGTGCTCTTCGTCCGGCCGAAACGTTCGTCCGAGGGCCGGTCGCGCGCCGAGCATCGAGAGGAAGTTCGCGGTGATGAAGGCAGTGACTGACGGTGTCCTGCTGGTCGTTCGGAAGCAGCGACAGGAACAGCTGCTCGATGCCGCCCATCTCGTCGAACGAATGAGCGCCGCGATCGACCCACGCGTCGAAGCAACGGACGTCGACGGGTCGTCGGGCGCGTCTGACGGGTGTCGTCGCCAACCCGACGATGAAGCCGCGACGGTCCGATCGACTTCAGCGCGACGATGCGGTCGCCGTTCGGGTAGGGAAGTGGTGCGATGCAGCAATCTGTGAACGACGCTGAAGATCGCCGTGTTCGCGCCGATGCCGAGAGCGAGCGTGAGCACCGCGGTCGCCGTGAACGCCGGCGCTTTGCGGAAGTGGCGGAGCGGCGAAACGGAGATCCTGCGTCCACTCGACGAACCAGTTGCGGACGCGCTCCATCGCGCGCGAGCGCGAACGGCGCGTCGCGTCGGCGTAGTCGCGAGATACGCGTTGGTATCGCCGAACCGCTCGCTCGCGCGCAGCCGCGCCTCGCTCATCGGACATCCCCTGCGCGCGAAACTCCGCAACCCACATCTCGATGTGCAACCGCATCTCGTCCGCGTGCTCGCTGAGCACGCGGTCGCGGCTCGCGGGAGGCGAACAATCGACGACGCCGGCGGCAGTGTCAACGGTCGTTTCGGCATCGAGTGGTCAGCTCCGGTTCACGCTGTGTTGGCGCTGTCGAGCATGCTGAAAAGCCTTCGACCTCTGCGGTGATTCTCGCTACCGGATCGAGCGGCCTGACACCGTCGCGACGTAGTGCTTCCAGCTCGCGATCTCGTCGCGGAGCATCTGTCGCCCTTTCGTCGTCAGCGAGTAGTACTTCGCGCGGCGATTGTTCTCCGACGCGCCCCACTCGGCGTGCACGGCGCCGCTGTCCTCGAGGCGGTGCAGCGCTTTGTAGAGCGCGGAGTCGACGATCCCGAGATCGCCGCCGGTGCGCTCGTCGATCCATTTGCTCAGCGCGAAGCCGTGCATCGGCTCCGTCGCGAGCGCGCGGAGCACGAGCAGATCGAGTGTGCCGTGAAGCAGGTCTTTTGCGTCGCGCGTCAACGTTCCCTCCACCAGGTGGGGGGAAGATTCGTCAGAGCGGCCCGCGCGTCAATGCAGCGGGAGATTAAGTGTTGATGAAAGGCCTCAACCGTCGCCGCTCCGACGCGGGGTGGGGCGATGGGCGATGGGCTCACGCCCGCCAATGCAATACGCCGCGCAGCGCCTGCGTCCGCCCATCACATCGCTGCTCGAACCGCAGATCGATCGCCGTCATCCGCAACCCCACGTACTCCGCGCGATCGACGACGAACCATCCGTCGACCGAATTGCACCGGCGGAGCAGGCCCAGCTCGTCGACGCCGCTCCAGCTCATGCCCGCCGCCGGCGGTTGCTGAAACGGATAGCGCTGCACCGTTCCATAGTATCCGACCGGCAACCGAGCGGCGAAATCGATCGCGAGGTCGGCGTTCCACATCCGACCCGCCTGCAGCGTCAGATGCCCCGAGGATTCAGCGATCGTGAATTGCGTGATCAGCTGCTGAATCGGCTTCGGCGAATTGAACGCGAGCGGCTCGCCATCGAGATACAGATAGTTGCCGGACGACGGCAGCGTTCCGGGCGGCGGCGTCCAGAGATCCGACGGTATCGGGTTCGTCGGCGTCGGAATCGCCGCGTTATCCTCGATGCGCCAGTGAATCCGGCCACGCAGCGCAGCCGACGCGCCGGCGCACCGCTGCTCGAAGCTGAGATCGATCGCCGTCAGCGTGTCCCCGCGGTAGACGCTGGTGTCGATCGTGAACGAGCCCGTCGTCGCATCGCACGCGCGTCCCTGGCCAAACCACTCGAACCGTACCAGCGACGTTGGATGAGCGGCGTCGCGGAGCGAATACGTCCCCGGCACGATCAGCCCTGGACTCGAAAGCTCGGCATACCAGCTCTCGTCGCCGATCAGGGTGAGCGCGATGTGCGACCGATCGCCGATGAGCTTGATCGCGCTCCTGCTCAGCGTGTACTCGTAGCTCTGGCCCGCGCCGATGATGTCCCCGGGCTCGCTGCTCAGCGTGACGAAGGTCGGCGTCAACGCGCTCGGAATACCGGTTGGCGAATCGCTGCCGCAGGCGACGACCGCTCCCGCCGCCATCATCCCCAACCACGACCGCAATCGGCGATGCCGTGTCTGCTTCGGTGCTTCGTATGAATCGGCCACGCTCCAAACCTGCGAGTGCGCGGCCACTTGGTCTATCGGACGAGAGTGAACTCGCCGCGATTGTTACGACTTTCATAACACTATGGAACTACTTCCGCGGAATGAGGTAATCCTGCGCCGCCACGATCTGCCACTGCCCGTTGTCCTGCTTCACCCAGGTGTCGGTGAAGCGATAGCGATGGACGTAGCGCGCGCCTGACCCACGTCCCTCGATCACCAGAATGCCGGTCACGACCGCGGTCACCGAACCGGCTTCATGCACGACCATGCCCTCGTTGTGCGCCGCGGTGACGGTGTCCGTTCCCGCCGTCGCGTCGTGCAGCACCTGTTCGCGCGTCATCAGCTTCGCGTCTTCCGTATACACGAACTTCGGGGCGAGCATACGCTGGAAATAGCTCGCATCGCGCTTCACGAGCGCCGCGGCCCATCCGTCTTCCTGGCGAAGGAGCAGTGTCGGCACCGACGACGCTTGCTTCGCCGACGATTGCGCCATGGCGTGCCGCGCCGGCAGAGCGCCGATCGCGAGGACGACAGCAAGAGTGGCGACGCTTCGCATGATCGGGCTCCGAGGATGAGGACGCGTCGAACATACCGGGCGGCGCCGTGCGGTGCGAGCCGCGCTGGTTGTCCTTCCGCGACGCACCGCAACCCGCACAACGGTATCGGGCAGGGCATTCCCGGGGTTTGCAGGTCAGCGCAGATTGTCTCATCGGACAGACCGCCAAACGCCGACTCCCGACCCTCACACATCCGGACCAATGCGCCGCATCCCTTCGATCGTCTCCGCGTCGCTCGCGCTCACTGCCGCCAGTCTTGGCGCGCAGGCGGCGTCGAGCACTCCTCGTCCACCCGCCGCGATGGCGCAGATCCGCGAAGCCGATCTCCGGCGCGACGAGTACGCGATGGCCGGCGATGCGATGCGCGGCCGCGAAGCCGGCACGCTCGACGAGATGCGTGCGTCGATGTGGGCCGCCGAGCAGATGCGGCAGATCGGGCTCAAGCCCGGCGCGGCGGACGGGAGCTGGTTCCAGTGGTGGAACATGCGCCGGACGCGGATCTCCGTTCCGAATCAGCTCGGTGACGATCGGCGGCCGCACGCTCACGATCTGGAAGGACGTCGCCCCCACCGGCAACGGTGTCGCCGAGGTCTCCGCGCCGACGGTGTTCGTCGGCGACGGCAGCGACACAACTATAGATGTGCGCGGCAAGGTCGCGGTCGCGACGCTCGTCGCGCCGCCCGCGGCCAGCGTTCGCTCGACGACCAACACGTACGAAGTGAACTACACCCGCGCCGCGATCACGCCGATGAGCCAGCGTCTCAGCCGGCGCGGCGCGGCGGCGGTGATTCTCGTCGCGGATTCGATCGGCGAGATCGGCTTCGACGGCGTGGCGACGGTCCAGATGCGCGGCGCCTACGACGTCGTCGGCGGCGTGCCGCGCTTCAATCGCGCCGCCGCGAATGCGACGGCAGCGGGTGCCGCCAATGCGAACGGTGGACGCGGTGGGCGCGGTGGTGGACGGGGCGCCGGCGCCGCGGGCGGAGCGCCCGCACCGGTGCTGCTGGTGCATCGCAGCGCGCTCAACGATCTCCGCAACAACGGCCAGCCGGTCGAGATTCGTCTGCGCGACGAGACGTTCGAGTCGCCGTCGGTGAACATCATCGGCGTCGTTCCGGGCACCGACCCGAACCTGCGCAACGAGTACGTGCTCTTCAGCACGCACCAGGACCATGACGGTGTGCGCTACATCGTCGCCGGCGACTCGATCTGGAATGGCGCCGACGACAATGCGTCGACGAGCGTCGCGCTGCTCGCGATCGCGCGCGCCTGGGTGAAGCAGCCGAGCAAGCGTCGAGCGCGATCTTCATCTTCCAGGGCGCCGAGGAGCGCGGTCTACTCGGCTCGCGTTATCTACGTGGCGCATCCGATGGTGCCGCTGACGAGCATCGCGGCGGTGCTCAACGGCGACATGATCGGACGCAACAGCCGTCGATACCGCGGCGCTGCTCGGATCGCAGCCGCCGCATCGCAACTCGAGCGAGTCTGGTGCAGATGGCGATCCAGGCGAACAACGCCGTCACGCACTTCGTGATCGACTCGACGTGGGATCGCCCGGATCATCCGGAAGGCTGGTACTTCCGCAGCGATCACGTGCCGTACGCGGAGAACAAGGTGCCGGCGCTGTTCTTCTCATCGAACTTGCATTCGGATTATCATACGCCGCGCGACGAGCCGAAGAACATCAACTACCCGAAGCTGCTGAAGATGACGCAGTGGATGTACATGACGGGCTGGATCGTTGGCAATGCGTCGAAGCGTCCGGCGATCGATCCGGGGTTTGTGCTGAGATAGCCCTGTCATCCTGAGCGAAGCGAAGGACCTTGGTCCGGCGCACATGATCTTCGCCGCGCCGGCGCCGTCGCTGGGAAAGTCTTAACGGTTGAACGCGAATGCACGCGAAAACAGCCGCGAATGAGCTGATTGGACTTGCCCGTGCAGATCAATGCACCGAGACCAATTTCATGTTCTCATTCGCGGCTGTTTTTGTGTCAATTCGCGTGCATTCGCGTCATCACGTTACGACTCGGACCGACCGACGGCGCGTCCCGGGCGCACCGCATCCACGTAAAACTTTCGGGCGCCGCCATCGTACGTTGGCGAACGACTCGACGCTCAACAACCAACTTGCCACGTGAAACGCCCAATGCAGGATGATCTCTCCGACGCCAAGATCATCGATTCCTGGCACACGAACGCCGCTCCGTGGACAGACGCCATTCGCAACGATGAGATCGAGAGTCGGCGGCTCGTCACCAACGCGGCGATCGTCGATGCGGTGATCGACCGCGCACCTCGCTCTGTGCTCGATATCGGCTGTGGCGAAGGTTGGCTCGCTCGCGCGCTCGCAGCCCGCGGCGCCCGCGTCACCGGCATCGACGTCGTGCCCGCGCTGATCGACCGCGCCACGGAGCAAGGCGGCGGCGGCGCCGATTTTCGCGTTCTCTCGTACGAGGCGCTCGCCGCCGGTGAGCTCAACGAGACCTTCGATGTTGCCGTCGCGAACTTTTCGTTGATCGGCGAGCAGTCGGTCGACGCGCTCGTCCGCGCGGCGCCGCGCCTGCTCATCCCCGGCGGCAGTGTTGATCATCCAGACACTGCACCCGGTCGTCGCGACTGGTGAGCAACCATACATCGACGGTTGGCGCGCGGGATCATGGGCCGGCTTCAGCAGCGCATTCAGTGATCCGGCGCCGTGGTACTTCCGCACGATCGCGAGTTGGATACGATTGATCGTGTCGAGCGGTCTGCACATCGCTGAGTTGCGCGAGCCGATCAATCCGAAGACCGGCCGACCTGCGTCGCTGATTCTGATCGCAACACTGTCAGATGACGACGTGCTAAACCGCTGACCAGCGCGATGCAATGCCGTAGCGCGAGTCGTTGCGTCATTGTATCCTGCCCGCGCCCCTTCACGCACGCGTGTTCGCGCGTGTATCCCTCCCGGAGGCTCCCTCCATGATGTTCCGCCTCGCTCGATCCGGTCTCGTCGCACTGAGCGCACTCGCCCTCTGCACGAAACCGTACGCCGCGATTGCACAAGCAACTACCGCCACGTTGCGCGGGCGCGTCACCGACGCCGCCACGCATCGTGCTATTCCCGATGCCCAGGTCACGATCGCCGGCTCGCGCCTCGGCGCGTCGACGACCGCTGACGGCGCGTTCTTACTCAGCGCGGTGCCCACCGGCGCGCGCACGCTCGAAGTTCGGCGCATTGGCTACCAACCGACGAGTCGCGCGCTCACCGTCAATGCCGGCGACAACACCGTTCCCGAGATCGCGCTGACCGTGAGCGCGGTGAATCTCAGTGAGGTCGTCGTCACCGGAACTGCTGCACCGACGGAGAAGCGCAAAATCGGCACGAGCATCGCGTCGATCGATTCGAGCGTCATCGGCAACGCGCAATCCGTGACCGTCGATCAGGCGATGCAGGGGAAGATTCCCGGCGCGCAGATCACGCAGAACTCCGGCAGCCCGGGCGGCGGCGGCATCTCCGTTCGTCTGCGCGGCGTGAACTCGTTCATCTCCGGCTCCGATCCGCTCTACATCGTCGACGGCGTCATCGTCGACAACGGCTCGGCGCAGATCGCGGATCTCGGCATTCGCTCGAATCCGCAGAATCGTCTCGCCGACATCAACCCGTCGGACATCGATCGCATCGAAGTCACGCGCGGCGCGGCCGCGGCGGCACTGTATGGATCGCGCGCGAACAACGGCGTCGTGCAGATCTTCACGAAGCACGGCAACATCGGACGTCCGCGCTTCACGCTGAACACGCGCTTCTCGCAGAGCGAGCTGCGCGAGCAGCAGCCGTTCAACTTCTATCCGTTCAACGAGAACGGACTGCCGGTGCAGCGCTTCAACTATCAGGACGACATCTTCCACAGCGCGCCGGCCAACGAACAGAACGTGACCGTCGAAGGCGGCAACGACGCGACGCGCTACTACATCAGCGGCAACTTCGCGAACGAAGACGGCATCATGCGGTCGACGTCGTCGCGCCGCACCGGCGCGCGTGTCAATCTCCAGCAGCAGCTCGCGTCGTCGCTGATCGGCAACGTCACGGCGAACTACGTTCGCACGCAGAACCAGATCCAGGCGTTCGGCGAGCAGAACGACTACGGCATCATGGGCTCGCTGTTCTTCGCCCCAACGAGCGTCGACTTCCGTCCGGTGAACGGCATCTATCCGCTGCCGCCGGCGCTCGGCACGAATCCGCTGCTCGCGATCGATCGCATTCGCAATCCGCAGTCGATCAACCGCTTCATCGGCTCGACGAAGCTGACGTACACGCCGCTCGCGAGCATGCTGTTCGACTACACGATCGGCGTCGACAACTCGGACTTCGAGCAGGATCAGTTCATTCCGCGCAACGCGGTGCTCGGTACCACGCCGCTGGCGACGGGCCGGTCGCAGTCGGCGGTGCAGAGCACACTCGTCGTCAACCAGGACGCCGTCGGATCGTACACGTGGAAGCCGATCGGTCCCTTCGAGATGCGCACGACCGCGGGCGCGAACTACACGTCGCAGCGCCAGCGTACGACGGTCGCGACGGCGAACGGACTCGCGCCGGTCGGTGAGCTCGTGAGCGCCGGTTCCGTCTTCTCGGCGCAGCAGCTCGACATCACGCTGCGCACGCTGGGCTTCTATGGACAGCAGGAAGTTGGTTGGAACGATCGTCTGTTCCTCACCGGTGCGGTGCGCTACGACGCGTCGTCGACGTTCGCGCCATCGCAGCGGTGGCAGGCCTTCCCGAAGTTCTCGGCGTCGTACGTGGCGCTGCAGAACCAGCCGGGATTGTTGAACAGCGTCCGTCTGCGCAGCGCGCTCGGTTGGGCGGGCAGCCAGCCGGGAATCCTCAATGCCTACTCGCAGTTCGTGAGCTACACGCAGCAGCCGTTCGCGGGCCGGCCCGGTTTCGCCAACGACGTGACGTACGGCAATCCCGATCTCCGCAACGAGCGCGCGCGCGAGTGGGAGGTCGGAACGGAAGTTGGTTTCCTCGGCGGACGCGCCGGCCTCGAGGCGACGTACTACGACCGCCTCGTGTCGGACCTGCTGTTCTTCCGTCCGTTGCCGACGAGCACCGGCTTCTCGCGCCAGTTCTTCCCGATCGGCTCGATGTCGAACAAGGGCCTGGAGCTCGCGCTGAACACCACGAACCTCGAGCTGCCGAAGCTGTCGTGGACGTCGACGATCACCTACACGCACAACAAGAACCTCGTCGAGCATCTCGACATTCAGGATTTCCAATCGGCCGGCGGCTATCCGAACCGCATTCGTGCCGGTGAGCCGGCGGGTGTGTTCTACGGCTCGTACGCCGCGCGCGATTGCATCACCGGCGCGTTCCTGATGGATTCGCTCGGCCGCTACCGCCGCAGCAACCAGACCGCCGACATGGGCGCCACGACCGCCGCGCGCGAGGCGCTCAGCCACGGCGCGTGCAATGACTCACTCAACGCGGTCATCGGCGATCCGAACCCGAAGTGGATGGGTTCGTTCCTCAACGAAGTCACGCTCTTCAAGAAGCTCAAGGTGCGCGCGCTGCTCGACGGCGTGTTCGGCAACGACATCATGAATCTCTCGACGCGCGCCCAGAACGCGGGCGTCGCGAGCAACTCGAAGGCGTACGAGCAGGAGCTGCTGCCCTATGGCGATCCGCGCAAGACGGCGCCGGGCTTCAACGCCAGAGCGCAGGGCATTTTCCAATACTGGATCGAAGACGGCACATTCGTGAAGCTGCGCGAGCTGTCGGCGACGTACACCCTCGCCCCGGCCGCGGTGCGCCGCTACTTCCGCGATGGCGTGGATCTCACGGTCTCCGGCCGCAACCTCGTCGTGTGGACGAAGTACAGCGGCTACGACCCGGAGATCAATCTCTTCGGCACGAACGCCGGCGGCGTCGGCTCCGTGCAGACGACGGCGGCCGACCGCGGCTTCGACTTCGGCGGCTATCCCATTCCGCGCGTCTGGTCGGTCAGCGCGCGCTTCACCTACTGATACGCGGAGACGACGACACATGCGCAATGTGAATTGGCGCGCGATGACGCTCGGCGCCGCGGGTGCGTTGAGCCTGGGCGCTTGCTCGCTCGATCTGGACAACCCCAACTCGCCGACGCAGGAACAGGTAACGACGAGCGTCGACGGCGTGATCGCGCTCGCGACGGGACTGCAGGGGCGCTTCTCGCAGTCGTACGGCAACTACGCCTACATGGCCGGACTCGTGACCGACGAGTTCGCGTCGGTGAGCTCGGCGCTCATCTCGATCAGTGACGCCGAGCAGGGCGCGGTGCCGTCGGGCACCGGCATCGCCGAGAACGTGTTCAACTCGGTGTATCGCACCGTGCGGACCGCTGACGACTTGCTCGTCGGCTCGGTGTCGCTCGGCGCGCAGTTCGATCCGGGCACCAAGAGCGGTCTGCGCGCGCTCGCCTACGCGATGAAGGCGGAAGCGCTCGGCGAGGCGTTGCAGTCCTATCAGAAGATTCCAATCAAGACCTACGGTGAGACGGCGCCGGTCTACGTGACGCGCGCTGAAGCACTGCCGTATGTTCGCGCGTTGATCGACTCGGCGGCGGCGGAGATCGCGACCACGCCGGCGAGCGCGTTCTTCAACGCGAACATCCTCACGCCCGGCGTGAGTCTTGCCGAACATGATCCAGATCTTCCGTGCGCGGTATGCGCGGATGGCGAACGACGACGCAACCGCGCTCTCGGCCGCCAATCTGGTGTCGCGGACGTCGCTGTCGGTGCTGACGTTCCCGGCACCGGGCGTGAACTTCTACGCGAACGTCACGGGCAGCACGAACGGCATCGCACCGCGCCGGCAGTACCGCACGTCGATGACGGGCGGCGATCAGCGGTTCGTGTACTTCGTCACGCCGTCGACGACGCTCACCGGCCGCATTGGTGCGCTGCTCGATCTGTGGTCCCGCTACGCCAATTCGCAGGCGCCGCTGCCGCTCTACTTCCCGGACGAGGCCCTGCTGATCAAGGCCGAGGCGCTGGCGAATCAGAATCAGTTGCCCGCGGCGCAGGCGGCGCTCGACTCCGTGCGCACCGATTGCACCGGCGGTCGTGGCATCGACGATCCGAAGGCGTGTCTCGCGCCGCTGTCCGGCGCGTTGACGCAGGCGCAGCTGCTCACCGAGATCTACGTGCAGCGTCGCTACGAGCTGTTCGGCACGGGATTGCGGTGGGAAGACACGCGTCGTCGCGGTGCGATTCGCGGTCCGGTCTCTTCTCCGGGCGTGCCGGTGGACGGTCAGCGCTGCTGGCTGCCGTATGCCGTCGGCGATCGCAATGCCAATCCGAATGCGACCTTCACCGCGCTGCCCGATCCGATCGAGCCGGCGGCGTTCCCCGCCAGCTGTCCCACGACCTGAGCCCGCAAACAAAACAATGAGAACATTCAAAACTCTGTTCGCGGTCGTCGGCGTCGTCGCGCTCGCGGCATGCGACACGAAGGAGGCTCCCGGCCCGCTCGAGCCGGGCGGGCCGACGGGGCGCATTCGCTTCGTGAACCTGATCACTGATGCGACCCGCGTTCCGGTGAACGCGATTCTCGACGGCCTGCCGTTCGGCGTGAGTCTGGCGTACGGCGGTACGACACCGTCCTCGCTGCCCTCGCCGTCGACCGCCAACTACTCAGCGATCCTCGCCGGACCGCGAACGCTGGTGCTGAAGAAGACGGCCGACACGACCGTCACCGTGGCGACGATTCCGCTGGTGATCACGGCCAGTCAGGATCTGACGGTCTACGCGACTGGCGGTGCATCGGCGAGCGGGGTCACGCCGTTCTTGATCACCGATGACAACAGCGGCACCGTCGACGCGACGCAGACGCGCATTCGTGCGGTGAACATGAGCAGCGGTGGTGCGGTGGACGTGTTCGTCACCGTCGCGAACGCGGATCTCAGCGTTGCGACGGCGACGTTCTCGAATGTCGCGGCGCACGCCGGCTCGGCCTACGTGAACGTTGCGGCGGGGACGTATCAGATCCGCACCGGTTCCCGCCGGAACCGCGGCAGCAGCGCGCGCGGGTGCGGTGTCGCTCAACCTCACCGGCGTGGTGTTCGCCGGCGGCACGGGTCGGACAGTCCTCGTTGCCGATCGCAGCACGGGTCGGCACGCCGCTCTCCGGGAGCATTCTTCCGGATCGCTAGCGTCATCTTTAGGACGGAAGCGACGAAGGACCCCTGTGCGCCGAGGAGATATCAATCTCCTCGGCGCATTTGCGTAGAGGTACTCGTGCAAGCAATTGCGGTGTCAGTAGCAAAATAGAAGTGTCACGCAACGTTAGTTGAAGTGCACGTCGCTGGAATGCCGTTGCTCGCGGTCAATTCATCGTGGCCACATTGCTGAGTGCCGGTGGCCGCGAGCTGAATGCCGGTGTCACTGCGCAATTCACTTGTGTCACCTGGCTGCGGGCGGGTGCTCCTCCGCAGTTTGCGAGTGCTCGCCAACAATTCGGAGTGGCGCGTCGTCAATCAAGCGTTGTCACAGCGCAAGAAGCGGGTCGTCGCCGACTGAAACGGTTTGTCACTCAGCAACTCATGCGGTGTCGCTGACCAGAATGGCGGTGTCACAGGACAGATCGCGGTGGTCAATCGCCGCAATGGCGTGGTCACAGAGCAATTCATGACGCGCCGTCATCGATATGGCGTTGTCACTCAGCAATTCAGAATGCGCCGCGCCCTGACACGAAGTGTCACGCACCAATTCACAAAGCGCCGCGTCCTGACAAGACTTGTCACATCACAATTCGTAAAGCGCCGGTCGCTGTCTGGATCCATCACGCGACATTCCAAAAACGACCGCCGGGTGAATAAGTTTTTCACGCGACAATTTACTAACGACCGACGGCTGTTCCGGTCGTTCCCGCGACAGTTCAGAAGTTGCCGCGGGCTGATCATGAATTGCCACGGGCCGGAACGGGGTCGTCGCGCGCCTTTGCGGCCGCTTCCTCCGGCTCAATGCGGCGCGACGACCCCTTTTCTGTCGCAACACGGCGCTGAGATGCTCCAATCGTCGACTGGGAAAACATCTCGCGCCGTTGATCAGGCCATGCCGGCGTCTGTCACTCTCGCGCGCGCTGTTGAATCGAGGCACGCGTCAGCATAGTCGCGGCGCGCGTATCACTGCGACTGCCGGCGGTCAGCCCGCAACTGAACGGTGCAGCTCCGCCAGCGATGATGATGCGACCGGCCGTCTTGCGCGCGCCGATCGCGGACATTATCGCACGAGCGTGATCGGTACGTTGATCGAGTCCAGCGTCACGAACAGACCGCGCACGATGACAGCGAGTGTCGCGGGGCCTGGCACCAACTGACCGTCCGCTGCCGCATATCCCGGCGCGGCATAACGGACCGTCCCCGCGCATGGACCGGCCGGCAAGCTACCCGGATCCGACACGCAGTTGGTCAGCGAGCCTTCGATCCCTCGAATGGTCGAGCCCTGGCGGATCATTCCAATCACGCCGATGCCATTGTGCACGAACGCGAACCCGTTGTTCTGCAGGACGTACGAGCCGACGCTGACCGGTCCGTCGATCACGACGGGATTCGGACTTGGTGTCACGCTGCTGAAGCGTACGTCGACGACACTCGCCTGCCATTGAACCGTGTTGATGACCGTCGTGCCGTGCAGCAGCTCGACGACGAAGGTCGCGAAGCCGGGGACGAGCGTACCCGTGCCGGATGAGTTGTTCGTGACCGTTGGATAGAGCGTCTGATTGCACGTCGTGTTGCCCGGCAGGTTGCCCCAGCCGGCGGACGGGCATGCGAGCGGCATCGAGCCGGCGGAGCGTCGTGCGGATCCTTGAACGACACTCATTTGATAGCTGTACGAGCTGTACGTCTGCGATCCGGTGTTCGTGATGCTCGTCTTGACCGTGCCGAGCGCGCCGCTGAGGCTGAACGTCACGTCGCCCGTCGCGGTGAACTGGCCGGGGATGAGGTTGAGACCGATCGACCGCGTGGCGGTCGTGCTGCCGACTTTGAGATCGAGCTCGAACGTCGCGATGCCGGGGATGAGCGTGCCGCTGCCGGCGGTGGTGTTCGATGCGACGACGGTGAACGACATCGTGCAATTCCCGTTCGGGAGGATGCCCGATCCGGCGCCGCAATTCACGACGCTTCCGCCGGCTGCGCGCCGCGTTGCACCCTGCACGATGTACCCTTGCACGACGACGTTCGACACCGCCCCACCGAGGTTGCGGAGTGTGGCGGTGTAGCTGCCGCCGACGCCGCCGATCGGGACGGTGTTATCGGCGAGCGTCAGCGACGTGATGCTGTACATCGGCAGCGGCGGCGGGGGAGGGAGGATGATGATGCCGCCACCGGGGTCGCCGATGGTGCAGGCGATTCCACAAATCGCCAGCGCATTCGCATCCTGCGCGGCTGCCGGCTTCGGCGCCGGCTGGGTGGGCTGGTCGCCGCTACAGGCTGCGAGTGCGACGAGCGGAAGGGCGAGAACGAAGGAACGCAAACGAGAGGAAAAGACGTCGCGACATGGTCGGTGTTGGTGAGGGTCGGGCTCACTGCGCGGGATCCCAATTCAGTAAGCGGAGATTCCCGAGATGACCCGACACATCGCACGCCGACGCGACTCTTGTCCTTTCGCGGTCCGGAGCGCATGCTCGCGGACCGCGCGCTTTGGAACGCCGCGCCGCCCTCCCACCCTCCGGAGTGAGAATGAAGCAACAGAAACTCCTCGCCGGTCTCCCCCTCGCGAGCTGGCTCGGATTCATCGCCGCCGCCTTTGCCGCGGGCGCAGTCGTGCTGCACTACGCTCGCGGCAAGGGATTCGACTGGCTCGAGATCCTGTTCGGGGTGTTCGCCTTTCTGTTCGCGTATGCCATCGCGCGTCGCGAACGCGCGCTGGCATTCCGGAGAGGATAGTCTCGCTATCTGAACGGCTTGATCGGCCCGATCGGCTGCAGCGGCGTTTCCTGAATGATCTTGCCGCCATGAGGCGGCAATCTCACCGGCGCCGCCGCGGCGATGATGTCGCTCGCCTTCTTTCCGAAGATGGTCGGCGCCGCGCCCGCAAGCGGTGGCTCCAGTCCACGCTGCACCGTGAACGCGCTGCTGAAGATGCTCGACCCGCCGACCGCCGCCCCGAGCGTGTTCTTCCACGTCGTGACCGCCGGTCCGAACGACTGCGCGACGACCCCGGCGTTGCTGTGGTTGATCTGCCCCCAATGCGGCCGACCACCGAACGCCATTGCGAAGCTCTCGAGCAGATTCATCCACGCCGTGTTGTCCGGCAGATTCTTCAGCGACGTGACCTCGATCGCCACGGCGTTCGGAGACGCGAAGTTGTGCATGCTCATCGTCCCCGGCAGCGTCGCCGACCAGCGCAGCGAGATGTATCCGGCCTGCTTCATCGACGGCGCCGTCTGCACTACTGAATCAACAAAGCTGACGTAGCCCATCTGGTGAGCATCGAACACCGGCTCGATCGAGTCGGCGCGGAAGCAGTTCTGCAAACTCTGATCACGGAATCCTGAGAGCATCAGGTGCGACGGACCGCGTTTGCCGGCGCCGAGCGAGTCCTGATACTGTTGGCCGAACTGAACGTTCGCGAGCTGGGGAATTATCCAGCCCATGTTGGTCGACCAGCACACCTGCATCACACTCGCGAGCATCGCGCCCGGAGTCATCGAAGGATTGGCCGTGAGACTCGCCGAGAGCGACGTGAGACCCGCGGCGATCGCGATGCCGAAGATCGGAATGCCCGTGAAGGGAAGCAGCACGGCGTGCGCCGCGGCGAGCACGCCGCCCGCACCGATCAGGCACATCGCGTTCGGCGAGTCCGCAATCCCGATGTCGGCCGCGGCGTTGTTGGTCAGCCAGCGCCGCTTGACGTAGCACATTCCAAGGTTGTTCGTGTCGTAGACGACTTCGAGGCTGCGCGGATTCGCCACGTCGATCGCGCCGAGGGAAGCCGGCGGCGCCGGCAGGTTCAGCAGGAGCGGCGCGAGGAACGTGTGACCCGTGATGCCCTGACGCAGCATCGTCGTGAACACCACGCCAGGCATCATCGTCGTCCACTCGGCAAGCCGGAACGCTTTCTGAACGCGCAGCACATACGAGTAGATCACGCCGAACCGCCCGAAGCCGATCAGCAGCGCGTTGAACACGTCGTCGTTGCGCAGAATCTCCGTGTCGCCGCAGCTGAGCGCGCGCGCGAGCGCCAGGTCATCGGTGATCGGCGACGATGCCCGCTCGATCCAGAGCTCCCGTCCGTCGACCGTCACCAGATGCATCGCCATCACCAGGCCGGCGAGCGGGGGCAGCGCGATGTCGCCGCCGTGCGTTCCGGTGGTGATCGCACCGGCGAGTGCCTGGCCATTCGAGCCACCCATCGTCGGAAGCGCGAGGCCCGCGGCAGCCAGCGCATCGTTCACATCGGCGACGCTCGCGCCGGCTTCGACATGAAACAGGACGTCATTGCCGGCCGCCTGCATGGCTGCCCACTGCGGGTTGAGCGCTCCGCTCGTAACCGTCATCAGCGGTTTGTTGAGCCGATTGAGCCGAACCATCCAGTCGGCTGAATACGCGATGTTCTCGAACGCCCAACCGCTTCCGACGGCGTGGAGACGATGGCCGCCCGACGACGCCATCTGCACCACGTTTACCAGATCGGCGAGGGTGTTGGGCTCGAACCAACTGGCCACCGGCCCGCTCACGCGACCGGACCAGTTGGTGAAGGAGGCGTTGTCGTTCCGGAGACCTGTGTAGGTCGGCGATGGACAGGGCATGTGCCACGTTCCGCGAAGGAGGGTTGTGTCTAACGCGAGACGACAACATGGCCCGTGGCGATCACTGGACGATCACTGGCCCTCGTTTGACGAGAGACGGCCGTCAAACGAGGGATACGGCGGCGATCGATGGTTGCCCTTCGGTGCGCCGCGCGCTAACTCCGCTCCCAGGTTCTCAAGGCACCAGCGTGATCGGCACCAACTGCGTGGCGAGCACACCATTGAGCGGATCAGAAAGTTGAATCTGTAATTGCGCCGCGCCGGGTACGAACTGTCCGACGCCGACGCCGGTGTTCGTCGCGAAGAAGATGCTCGAGAACGTGCACGAGCCCGCCGGAATGGTTCCGTCGCCCGCGCCGCAGTTGACGTTGACCGGCCCCGAGTTCGCCTCGCGATTCGCCGTGCCCTGGATGATGCGGACCTTCACCGACGCGTTCGCGATCGGGGCACCGGCGTAGCTCAGCGTCGCCGTGTAGTTCACGATCGGACCGGGCAGACCGATCTTCGCCACACCGGCCGGCGTCACTGACGCGAACGTCGGCGGAGCGACGAGCGTGATTGGCACGTTCACGGAGTCGACGATCACACCGCTCGAGGCGCGCGCCACAACCGCCAGGGTGGCCGCTCCCGGAACGAGCATTCCGTCGCCCGCCGAGTAGCTCTCGGCCTTATACGGAACGCTCGCGGTGCACGTGCCGGTGGGAAGCACGCCGGTTCCGGCGCCGCAACTGACCGAAACCGCCTGTCCGCCGCGTAGCGTCGGCCCCTGCCGGACGTATCCATAGACAGCGACGCCCGCGATCGACGGACCCGCGTTCGACAGCGTGACGGCGCCGTTCTGCGCACCGCCGCCGATGATGACCGGGTTCGGGCTGGCGGTGACGCTCGTGAACCGCGCGTCGACGAGCGTGAGCGGCCAGCTCTGACTCGACAACACGGTGAGTCCCTGCAGCAGCTCGACGGTGAACGTCGCCGCACCGGCAACGAGCGTCCCCGTGCCCGACGTGGTGTTCGTGACGCCGATGTAGATCGTCATGCTGCAGTTCGTGAAGCCGGGCAGATTGCCCCACCCCGCGAGCCCGCACGCCATCGGCATGCTGCCCGCCGAGCGTCGCGCGGATCCTTGAATCACCGTTGTTTGATAGCTCAGTCCCGACACGGCCTGCGAGCCGGTGTTCGAGATGCCGACGCTGAGTCCACCGACGGCGCCGCTGAGGCTCAGCGTCTTGCTGCCAATGGCGGAGAACGCGCCGGGAATGAGATTGACGCCGATCGACCGCGAGACCGTCGTGCTGCCGGCCGTGAGATCGAGCTCGAACGTCGCGACGCCGTCGGCGAGTGTGCCCGATCCGGAACCCGTGTTCGATGCCCCGACCGCGAACGACATCGTGCACGTCCCGGTGGGAAGAATCCCTGAACCGCTGCCGCAGTTGGCCACCACACCACCGGCCGCGCGCCGCGCCGACCCCTGCACGATGTATCCCTGCAGCACCGCGCCCGAGAGCGCCCCTCCGTTGTTGGTGAGCGTCGCGGTATAGCGGCCGTTCACCCCTCCAATCGGCAGCGTGTTGTTCGGCATCGTTAATGATGAGATGCTGAACGCCGGCGGCGGCGGAGGAGGGGGCGGTGGCGGTGGTGGCGGAAGGATGATGATGCCACCGCCGCCTCCGATGCCGCATGCCGCGCCGCAGATCGCCAGGGCGTTGGCATCGTGCGCCGAGGCCGACGTCGGCGTCGGCTGAGTGGGTTGGTCGCTACATGCGGCGAGAGTCAGCGCCGCGAGCGAAAGGAGGGCGGGGCCAGCGCGGAACGAGAAGGGCTGCGGCATGCTCGGGGGTCCGGTGAGGGTCGGCGCGCACTGCTCGGTAGTCGTCGTTCGATTGCTTAAGCGAAGGCGCTTACCGAAACCCGACATTGAGATTCCGACTCGCTCGGTCTCCGGCGCCGGCGGATTTTACGCGCGACGTGGCGCGCGGTATCTTCACCCCGCTCCGCAGGCCGTCCCGATCACTCTCGACCCTCGCATGACATCTCGTCGCCAATTCCTCGTCCGCGCGCCACTCGGCGCCGCTGGTCTCCTCGCGGGCGTCTCGCAGTCCGGCGTACCCGCGGCACAGGCGCAGCAGCCGGCTGTGGCCCCGCCGCGCCCGTTGCTCGCGAACATTCCCGCCGATGCGGCGACGTTGACGTGGACGCCGAAGCACACGGACCTCGTCTACACGTTCGGCGGTGCGACGCCGCGGCAGCGCATCAAGCCGAAGACGCGCATCGTCACGTGGACGGAGGACTGCTTCGACGGCGCGGTGAAGACCGCGGCCGATCTTCCGTCGAAGGTCATGCCCGCGGGGCACGACAATCCGCAGACGGGTCCCTTCTATATCGAAGGCGCGGAGCCGGGTGATACGGTTGCCGTGCACATTCGGAAGCTCGAGCCGGCGCGGAATTACGGTGTGTCGTCGTTCGGTCCGGGCTTTGGTGCGCTCGTCGGCACGACGCAGACCGCGATGCTCGGCCCCGATCTCCCCGAGACGACCTGGCGTTACGACGTCGATGCCGCGCGCAACGTCGCGACGGCGAAGTCGCACGACGGCAAGCACTCGTGGAGCGTGCCGATGGCGCCGTTCCTCGGCTGTCTCGGCGTGGCGCCGGCGAGCGGGGAAGCGCGGAGCACGATCGTCCCCGGCAACTTCGGCGGCAACATGGATTGCTGGGAAGTTCGCGCGGGCAACACGGTGTTCCTCGGCGTCAACGTGCCGGGTGCGCTGCTGTCGTTCGGCGACGGGCACTACGCGATGGGCGAAGGCGAGATCATGGGCGCGGCGATCGAAGGCGCGATGAACGTCGAGGTGTACGTCGAGCTGCAGAAGCGGGTCGCGACGCCGGTGCCGAAGATCGAGAATCAGGACGAGATCATGTTCGTGGGCAGCGGCCGCCCGCTCGAGGATGCGGCGCGCGTCGCGTTCAAGTCGATGGTGCAGTGGGTCCAGCACGCGAGCGGCATGACCGAGCTCGATGCGTACCAGTTCGTGTCGCAGAACTCGAAGGCGCCGATCATCCAGCTGGTCGATCCTGAGTACACCGTGCTGGTGAAGCTCTCGAAGGCCCGCCTGCCGCGGTAGCTCTTCGCTCCGTGTGTGCTCCGCGAGCCGCGGCATCCGCGTCGCGGCCGTGCGCAAACCTGCCAAAGAACGTCAGGTTTGCCACTGATCCGCTCTGCGGACGCCGCGGCTCGCTTCGCCTCGGGTAGCGAGCAGCGCGTCTGTTCGCGCTCTCGCTCAGGCCGCGCGCTCTCGCTCAGGCCGCGCGCTCTCGCTCAGGCCGCGCGCTCAAGAGAGGTTGGCAGTCGCGCAAAGCAACGCTGATTGCTGGATCGCGCGCAGAGATGGTCGTGGTGCGGAGAGGGGCGTCCGCCGAGCGGATAAGTGGCAATCCTGACGCCCTTTGGCAGGATTGCGCACGGCCGCGCGGCGGACGCCCCTCTCCGCTCCCGCCGATGAAGCCTCGCGCCGTTCCGTTCCTACGTCGGCGACTTGACGCCACCTTCAAACCCTTTCCAAACTCCGCGTGTCTTATTCCTTCAGATCATCTGAAGGAGACACGAAATGCCGACCGACCGCGCCGAGCTGCTCCAGGGAACCCTGGAAATGCTCGTCCTCAAGACCCTCGCCCTCGAGCCGATGCACGGCTGGGGCATCGCCCACCGCATCCAGGCGATGTCGAGCGACGTCTTCCTCGTCACGCAGGGCTCGCTCTATCCCGCGCTCCTCCGCATGAAGCGCCGCGGATGGCTCAAGACGTCGTGGCGCGTCACCGAGAACAACCGGCGCGCGCGCTACTACGAGCTCACGCCCGCGGGCGGCGGACAGCTCGACGTCGAGCACACCCTCTGGCAGCGCGCGTCGACCGCGATCAACGCGATCATGGCCACGCGAGCTATCTCGCTCCGGAGGAGCGCATGAGCTTCTTCTCCGACCTCGTCGCACGCGTGTCCGCGCGCTCGTCTTTCGCCGGCACGAAGAGCGCGAGCTCGACGAAGAGCTGCGGTTCCACGTCGAAATGGAAGAGGAGTACCGCCGTCGCCACGGCGAGACGCACGCCGACGCCCACCGCGCCGCGAGGCTCGCGCTCGGCGGCGTCGAGCACGTGAAGGAAGACGTGCGCGACGCGCGCGGCACGCGGCTGTTCGACGACAGCGCGACCGATGTCTCGTTCGCGTTGCGCACGCTGCGCCGCAGTCCCGGCTTTGCGATCGTCGCGATCGCGACGCTCGCCGTCGGCATCGGCGGCACGACGGCGGTGTTCAGCGCGGTCGACGCCGTGCTGCTGCAGCCGCTTGCCGTACCACGAGCCCGGCCAGCTCGTTCGGCTCTATCAGACCAGCATCAACGACCGGAACGGACGCGGGTTCGTCACGCCGGTGCACTATCTCGCGTATCGCAGCCGGTTGTCGTCGTTCGACGCTCGCGGCGCGTGATCACCTACGACGAGACGGGCGCCGACATCGGCAACGCGGACGGTGCGCGTCGCATTCGACTTCTCCAAACCACGTCCGACTACTTCGACGTCGTCCGCGTGCATCCCGATCGCTCGGCCTGCGTACACGAGCGACGATGAAACGGCGGCGCCCGTCGTCGTCGTGAGCCAGCGGCTGTGGAAGGAGCGAGCTGCGCGGCGATCCGTCCGCCATCGGTGCCAGCATTACGATGAACGGCCGCGCCTATCGCGTCGCCGGCGTGATGCCGAACGGCTTCGACGATCCGCTCGTCGGCGCCGTCGACGCGTGGGTTCCGGTGGACGTGGCGCCCGGTCGCGACGCATCGAACGCGGACAATCACTACTTCACGGTGATCGCGCGACTGCGTCCCGGCGTGGCGATCGCCGCCGCACAGAGCGAGCTCGACGCGCTCGGCCAGCGGCTCGCCGAGGAATATCCCGACGCGCGCGACACGCGGGCGCGACTCTATCCGCTCAAGGAAGACATCGTCGGCTCGTCGAGTCGCGCGCTCGAGATCATGCTCGGCGCCGTCGCGCTGGTGCTGCTCCTCGTCTGCGTGAACATCGCGAACCTGATGCTCGTGCGCGGCTCGGAGCGCGCAGTCGGAGTTCGCGGTGCGCGCGGCGCTCGGCGCTGAGCGCGCGCGTCTCGTACGACAGATGCTGATCGAGAGCATCGCGCTGGCGATCATCGGCGACCTCGCGGGGCTCGTCGTCGCGCGAGTCGCGATGTCCGGCATCGTCCGCGCTCGCGGGCGACACGATTCCTCGCATCGCGACGATGTCGCTGAACGTCGGTGTGCTCACCGTGTCCGTGCTCGTCGCGACCGTGAGCGCGCTGATCTTCGGCGTCGTGCCGGCGATGCGCGTCGCAAAGACGCAGCCGAGCGACGTGCTGCGCGGATCGGGACGTTCGTCGACCGGCGGTGCGCGGCAGCTGCGGGGCGGGAATGGCTGGTCGTCGTGCAAGTCGCGCTCGCGTTCGTCCTCGCTGTCGGCGCGGGGCTGCTGCTGTCGAGCTCTCGCGCATCTGCAGGATGTTCCGCTCGGCGTGAAGCCGGCGGACGTGCTCACGTTCGAGCTGCATCTTCCCGAGGCGCGCTACGACTCGGTCGCTCGCGGGAACTTCTATGATTCGTTCGCGCGCAACGTCGAGCGTGTGCCTGGCGTGCGAGCGGCCGGCGGTGTGTCGCGTCTTCCCGCGACCGGGTCGTACAACTCGTGGGGCACGCGTCCGGTTACCGGCCCCTATGCGGGCGACAACAAGCCGCGGCCGTCGATCGAGCAGCGAATCATCGCGGGCGACTATTTCCGCGCGGTCGGCATTCCGCTCATTGCGGGACGCACCTTCGACGATCGCGACGCTGCCGACGCGCCACATCGTGTCGTGATCAGCGCGCTGGCGGCGAAGGCGCTTTTCGCCGGCGCGGATCCGCTCGGCCAGCATCTCAGGGCCGGCGGTCGTGAGGCCGAGATGATCGGCGTCGTCGGCGACGTGGCGCTGAGCAATGAAGGCAAGATGCTGCCGCACATCTATCATGCGCATCGCCAGTTCGCGGCGGATCGCAACTGGGCGTTGACGCAGGTCGTGGCGACGAAGGACGTCGGCGGCGCCGTTGGTCCAATTCGTTCGCTGCTCGCGTCGCTCGATCCGCGGCTCGTGCTCTTCCGTCCGATGCCGTTCGAGGATGTGATCGGCCGTGGCGCGGCGCAGCGCGTGTTCACGATGCGTCTCCTGATCGCGTTCGCCGCGGTCGCGATCGCGCTCGCCGGACTCGGATTGTTCGGAGTGCTCAGCTACGGTGTTCGTCTGCGGACGCGCGAGCTCGGCATTCGCATGGCGCTCGGTGCGCGCGCGGCGACGATTCGCGCGATGATTCTCCGTCAGGGATTGGTGCTGACGGCGATCGGATTGGTGATCGGTTTGATTGGCGCGGCGATGCTGTCGCGGCTGATTGCGTCGCTGCTCTTCGGTGTTCGTCCGATGGACGTCACCGTGCTTGGCGGGGCGTGCCTGCTGCTCGCGGTAGTGAGCGGTGTGGCTGCGTATGCGCCGGCACGTCGCGCGACGAACATCGATCCGCGGGAGTCGTTGTCCTAGAGGATGACATCGCCGGTCGAGGATTCTTCTCGCCCGTTCGAGTTGGACAGCTTTAGAAAACCTGGATCTCTGGGACTTTGCGGATTGCTGGGATCAACCAGGAACCGACTGCGACGCTTCTCACCCGCCGTTATCCCACGAATCCCCAAAGATCCCAGTGATCCTTTTTCCAGGAAATAGTCCAACCCTCGTGGCTCGCAGGATCTCGACCGCTCCGTACACTCTCGATTGACCAAAAAAAGATCTCTGGCTTTTCGGATCCGACGGATCCTCAAAGCCAGAGATCCTAATTCAGAAACAGTCCAACTCAACCTGCGAGCGGACCCTCAACGCTCCTGCTGATTCGCCACCTTCGTGTTCGGATGCGTCCCGTAGCGCTCGAACCAGCTGCGCAGATACAGCTGCGTCCGCAGGAAGTTCGACGGAATGCTCGACGTACCGTGATACTCGCCGTTCATGCGGATCATCGCCGTCGGAATGCCGCGATATCTGAGCGCGCGATAGAACTCTTCCGTCTGCGGAATCGGCGTGCGGAGATCGAGCACGCCCGTCATGAGCAGCGTCGGCGTCTTCACATGGCCGACGTACATGATCGGCGAGCGGCGCAGATGCTCGCTCGGATCTTCCCAGAACGGCTTTTCAAAGTTCTCATACCAGCTCGCGCCGTCCGTCTCGCCGACGAAGCTCAGCCAGTTGATCACCGGGCACTGCGACACCGCCGCCGCGAAGCGATCGGTGTGGCCGACCGTCCACGCCGTGAGCACGCCGCCGCCGGAGCAGCCGAACACGAACAGATTCTTCGGGTCGATGTACCCGCGGCCGATCACCGAGTCGACGCCGACCATCAAGTCGTCGAAATCCTTATCCGGGTACGCGCGCTGAATCTCGTTCGTGAACTTGTACCCGTAGCCCGTCGATCCGCGCGGATTCGTGTACAGCATCACGTAGCCGTTCGCCGCGTGATCCTGACGGGAGAAGTTGAAGCCGACGTTGAACATCGACTGCGGACCGCCGTGGATCTCGAGGATCAGCGGATACTTCTTGCTCGGATCGAAGCCCGGCGGCTTCACGATCCAGCCCTGGATGCGCATGCCGTCTTTCGATTTGTACCAGATCTCTTCCGTCTGCGCGAGATCTTTCCCGGTCAGCACGTCGTCGTTGACCGACGTGAGCTGCGTGAAGGCCGTTGCCGCTCCCGTCGCGGGAATCGTGAAGCGAACCACGTCATTCGGCTTCACCGACGTCGAACGGATGCCGACGGCGAGACCGCCCTTGCCGACATCGGAGACCGTGAGGAGCTGTACGCCGCCCGTGACCGCGCGACGCTGCCCCGCCGAATTCACGAAGTAGAAATTCTTCGAGCCTTCGCTCTCGGCGTTGAAGTACACGCCGCTGTTGTCCGGCGCCCAGACGAGTCCCGAGATCGGACGATCGAGATCCTTGGAGACGTCGTGCGGATTCGAGCCGTCGGAATTCATCATGTACATCCGCGATTCGGCGTACGCCGTGTGCTCGACGGAGTCGGCGTGCATGTACGCGATCGTCTTGCCGTCGGGCGACACCTGCGGCCCGCTATTCGTGCCGTTGCCGCGCGTGAGCTGCTTGATCTCGCCGGTCCCGGGGTTCACCGCATAGATCTGCGAGCGGCGGAACGCGCTGGCGTCGCCGGCGTTCGCCTCACGATACGACGAGAAGAAGATCCATTTGCCATCGGCCGAATAGTTCGGACCAGCGGCGTTGAACTCGCCGTCCGTCAGCTGGCGCGCCGTGCCGCCGTCCGACGGGATGACGAAGATCTGGCGATTGTTGTCGTCCGTGTAGCCGACGCGATCGGAGCGATAGTTGAGACGCGTGACGATCTTCGGCGCTTCCGTCCACTTCGCCCCCTTCGGCGCGGCCGGCATGGGAATTCGCCAGGCGGCCTCCTTTACCGCGACCGGTCCCGTGAACGCGATCGACTTGCCGTCCGGCGACCACTCGATGCCGGTCGGCGAATCCGTCAGATGCGAGATCTGTGTCGCGCTGCCATTCGCGTCCATCCACCGCACGAAGATCTGCGAGCCGCTCGGCTCACCGCGCGCGATGTACGCGATGCGGCTTCCGTCGGGCGACCACTTCACGTCCGAGCCCTGCACGAGCAGGCGTGGACGCGTGCCGTCGGCATTCATGATCCACACCGACGATTCCCACTTGTCGTTCATCTTGTCGACCCACCGGCGGCCGAACGCGATCTGTGCGCCGTCGGGTGACAACTGCGGGGCGGAAACTTCCTCCCAATCGAGATACTGCTCGAGCGAGATGAGTTTGGTGTTTTTCTGCTGGGCGGTCACGAGCGCGCATGGCAGCGTCGACAGCGCGAAAACGCCGAATACCGCGCGCGTGGTGCGGCGGAAATGCCGGGTCGTACGCATCGTAACTCCGAGTAAGGGGGCGGGTTGATACTCCCGCCCTAGCCGCTCCACGTCAATGCGGTACCGTGTGGCGGCCCATTCTACGCCGTCGCGGCCCCTGATACTGGGATTCTTCGACCGACGCCGAGGCTGGCGCCGCCAGGTTGAGTTGGACTGCTCTTAGAAAAGGGATTGCTGGGAGTTTCGGGATTGGTGGGATCAACCACGAACTGCTTGATCCGAGTGATCGCCAAGATCCCAGCGATCCCACAGTCCAACTCGACCGCGAAAGTAGTTGCGTCCATTCGATCTGCTCAGTCGACACATGCAGAGCAGACTTGGCCAAGTCCTCGACAACACATCATCAATGTCTACTCCCGCCGAGCCGGAAACCAATCGTCAGGGATCCTCGGTGGCGCACAGGTTAGTCTCGCTGTCGCCGCTGTTCGCAGGCTTGCTCGCCGTTTGGAACGCGTCCATCCAGTTTCGCCTCAACGACGCGGAAGCGAAGCTGAGAGAACGTTCGCAACAGCTCGAAGCTCAGCGTGACCGGATCGCGCGATTGACGTTCGTGCATGACCGTTTGATTCCGGATATCCTCGGCGACGACGCGAGGCGACGCGACCTCACGGTGAGGTTGGTACGACTGACGATCCCGGAGGATGCCGATTCGCTGTTTTCCGGCTGGCAGGCGTCGAGCGATACGAGCATTCGCGCCGCCGGTCGCGCAGGCGCGCGCGCTGCGGACGATGAACGCTCGGCGGTTCTGATCTCGCGGCTGACGAGCTCCGTTGCCACGGAGAGGCTCGCGGCGTTCGACACGTTGAAAAGTCGATACACCGGCGACACGCCGGCGATCACCTATGCGCTCGACGTGCTCGATCCGTCGCGCTTGTCGCAGCTATCGGCGGATGGCCGGGTGAATGTTCTTCTCTTCCTCTCGCAGACGCGCCCCGAAGCGTGGTCTCCTGCCCAGATCACGCGGGCGGACGCCAACCTTCGCGCGGTGGAAGAGAGCGTACGGGGCACGGGTGGGACTCTCACCCTGCAACGCCTTGCCGAGGTCAGAACGATCCTCGGCAAGGCGCGCACGGGCGGTTAGCGCCCGACCATTCAGGGCACGCTCGGATTCGACGGCAGCACCGGCAGCACGAGATGCGACGCCTGTCCTGCGCCGCGGAACACCGTCATCGTCGCCTTCTGGAAATCGCTCGCATTCGCCGTGTTGATGTTCGGCACGAACTTCTGCGGGTTGCGATCGATGAGCGGATACCACGTGCTCTGCACGTGCACCATCAAACGATGGCCCTTCTTGAACGTGTGGAAGACATCGTGCAGCACGTAGGTCACCGAATCCGCCTTGTTCGGCACGAGCGGCTGCGGTTTCTCGAGCGACCGGCGCCACCGCGCGCGATACACGTCGCCCTTCACGAGCTGCTGATAGCCGTCCATCGTGCTCGCTCCACCGCGTCCCGCGAGCGGCGCGTCGGGATAGACGTCGATCACCTTCACGATGAAGTCGGCGTCGGTGCCCGTCGTCGCAATCTTGAGGTCGACGCCGATCGGGCCGGCCAGCGTCATGTCCTCCTGCAGCGGCTCCGTCTCGTACACCAGCACGTCCGGACGACGGCTCGCGAAGCGTTGATCCTCGAGCGGGTACAGCTGGTAGTAGCCGAACGAGTATGCGTTGGTATACGGCACGGGCTTCGTCGGATCGCTGACGTACGAGTCCGACGCATTGCGCTCAGTCGGCGCGCTGAAGGAGAGCTGGCCGCCGCCCGTGAGATAGAGCGTCTTCGGCGTCACGGCTCTTGGGCGGCCACGCGTCGAACGTGCGCCACCGGTTCGCGCCGGTCTCGTAGACGACCGCCTTCGGCAGCGGCTTGTCGCAGCGGTCTTTCAGCTTGCAGCTGAAGAAGGGAAAGCCGATGCTGTCGCGGAAGAACTGCCCCGGCTTGCTCCCGAACTTGAGTGCGCCGAGTGAGTCGTCGCCCGCGCGGTTCCATGCGCCGTGCGTCCACGGGCCCATCACGATCGTGTGCGTCGTGTTCTTACTCTGCTCGTCGAGCGACTCGTTCAACTTCAGCACGCCGTATGGATCTTCGGCGTCGAACCAACCGCCGACCGCGAGCACCGCGGGCGTGATGTTCTTTTCGTGCTTCCAGATGCTGCGCTTCTGCCAGAACGCATCGTAGTTCGGATGCGCCATGATCGAATCCCAGAACGCGACTTTTCCCTGCAGCGCATTCGGCGAGAGATTCTTGTTCGGGCCCATCTCCATGAAGAAGTTGTAGCCGTCGCCGGTCGCGAAGGGCGGCCGTGCCGGGTACGACGTCACCATCCCCGCGCGCGGTTGGTCGAAACCGCTCAGGAAGTTGAACGTCTGCGCGAGCGTCAGCGCGCCGTTGTGATGGCGATCGTCGCCGAGGTACCAGTCGATCATCGGCGCGGAGGGATAGGCCGCTTTGAGCGCCGGGTGCGCGTCCGGCAGTCCGGCCGACACGAAGAAGCCCGGCGCTGAGTTGCCCCACGTTCCGACGCGGCCGTTGTTGTTCGGGATGTTCTTGATCAGCCAGTCGATCGTGTCGTAGGTGTCGCTCGACTCGTCGACGTCCTTGTTGCTCTTCTTGTTCTCGATGTACGGCGTCATGAACGAGTAGTAGCCGTCGCTCATGTAGCGGCCACGCACGTCCTGATTGACGAAGATGTATCCGTCGTCCTGAAACGCTTTCCACGGGCCGAGGCTCGCGGCGTACGCGTCGGGGCCGTAGGGCGCGACGCCGTATGGCGTGCGCATCAGCATGATCGGGTAGCGCTTGGTCGTGTCGCGCGGTGTGTAGACCGACGTGAACAGCTCGGTGCCGTCGCGCATCTTGATCCGCACTTCCTGTTTCTGATACGTCCGCTGGACCTCGGCGGCGCCGGCGGCGTTGCCCTGCGCGCGAACATTCGATGCCAGACAACCAATCAGAAGGGCTGCGCCCAGTCGAGTCATGTCGGAGCTACCTCGGTGCGCCGTCGTTGGCGGCGCCACGTTGAAGGTTGGCGATGTGAAAACGCCGGGGGCCGTACCACCAACAAGTGTACATGGCGAATTTGACTTTGATCATCCCCATCCTACCTTAGGTCGCGCTGGTACCCGCCCGCGACCCGAAGTTGGGAGACGCCCTGTGACAACGCTGCGCCCCCAGATCACTCTCGCCACCATCGTCGCGGCGGGGGCCCTAGCCGTCTTTGCCGCTTGCTCTGGTTTTGAGCCGGTCGGCACCGGCAATCAGGGCTCGCTGACCGTCAATCCGCGCACCCAGCACATCAACGTCGGCCAGGCGGTCCAGCTGAGCGCCGGAGGCGCCACCGGCGCGGTGGCCTGGTCTTCGACCAATACGGCCGTCGCGACGGTCACGGCGGGGCGGGTGACCGGCGTCGGCAGCGGAACGGCGACGATTCAAGCGGTGAGCGGCGGGTCGCAGGCCAGCTCCGCAATCACGGTCACGCGCGCCGCGGCGATCGCTTTCTCGACCACCAACATCAGCTTCAGCGGAATCCCGTCGGCGTCGGTACTGCCGGACTCGCAGGTGGTCGACATCACCGACGGAGGCGAAGACGCGCTCACCGGCCTCGCGATCTCCGGCATCACCTATGTGTCCGGGGCGGACTGGCTGTCGGCGAGCCTCACGAGCACGAGCGCGCCGGCCAAGCTGATTCTGCGGCCGAAGACGTCGACGCTTTCCGCAGGCTCGTACACGGCGACCGTCGCAATCACGTCGGCAACGGCGGCGGCAGGCACGCAGATCGTGGCGGTCCGGTTCGACTTGCTGCGGCCGGCGGTGATCACTCTCGCCGCCAGCGGCGCGACGTTCTCCGCGCAGCAGGGGAGCGCGGCACCGGCGCAGCAGTCGATCGCCATCACGAACGGCGGCGACGCGCCGCTCACGGGGCTGTCGACCGGGGTGGTTACCTACGGTGCCGGCCCGACGGGTTGGCTCGACGTCAACGTCTCCTCGAGCGGCGCGCCTTCGGCGCTCCTGCTGCGCCCGAACACGACGGGACTGGCGCCCGGCGACTATTCGGCCACGGTGCCGGTCGTCTCATCGATCGCCGGTGTCGCGGCGGCCTCGGTGAATGTCACGTATCACGTGACCGCGGCACCCACGCCTCCGACGATTGTCCTTTCGCGCAGCGCCGTGTCGTTCTCGGCGATCAATGGCCAGGCGACTCCCGGATCGACGACCGTCGACGTCACGAATGGCGGCCAGACGGCACTCACCGGGCTGACCTCGACGGTGGCCTACGTTCCGACCACCGGCGGCAATTGGTTGACGGTGAGCCTGAACGCGACGACCGCTCCAGCGACCGTCACGATTCAACCCAATACCACCGGACTCGCCGCGGGCACGTATACGGCGACGATCACCATCGCATCGCCGGTCGCGGCGAATCAGTCGCTGGCGATCAACGTCACCTACACGGTGCTGCGGCCGGCGTCGATCGTCCTTGGCAACTCAGTGGCGACGTTCAGCGCTCAGCAGAGCGGAGCGGCGCCGGCTCAGCAGCAGATCTCGGTCACGGATGGCGGTGATGCGCCGTTGACCGGACTTGCCGTCGGAACGATCACCTACGGCGCGGGCGCGACCAACTGGCTCGCCGCGTCTCTCAACGTGAGCACCGCGCCGGCGACGCTGACGCTGCAGCCGAGCAACACCGCGCTGACGATCGGCGACTACACCGCGACGGTGCCGGTGACCTCGAACGTCGCGGGAGTCGCGTCGCAAACGGTGACGGTGACGTATCACGTCAGCGCCGCGCCGCCGCCGCCGGTGATCGTGCTCGACAAGGGCTCGATGTCGTTCACGGCGGTGAACGGCGGCAGTGCGGCTGCGCAACAAACGTTGACCGTCAGCAATGGCGGCGCGGTCGCGCTGACCGGGGTGAGCGTGAGTGCGACGTATGGCCCCGGTGCGACCAACTGGTTGACGCTCACGCCGAGTGGATCGACGGCGCCGCTGACTGTGACGGTGCAGCCGAATACCACCGGGCTGCCTCCGGCTACGTACACGGCGACCGTGTCGGTTGCGTCGGCTGTTGCGACGAACACGCCACAGACGATGAGCGTGACGTATGTCGTTCAGCGTCCGGCGTCGATCGTGCTCGCTTCGGGGACGGCGACGTTCAGCGTGCAGCAGAGCGGCACGACGCCTGGGCAGCAGTCGATCGCCATCAGCAATGGTGGAGATGTGCCGCTGACGGGTCTCGCGGTCGGGACGATCACATATTCCGCAGGGGCGACCTGGCTGGCTGCAGGCGAGCGTCACGAACACGACGGCGCCGTCGCACTTCTGTTGCAGCCCAACACGACCAGCCTTGCGCCGGGCGACTACACGGCGACGGTGCCGGTGACCTCGAACGTCTGGCGGGCGTTGCACCGGCGTCGGTGACGGTGACGTATCACGTCGTCGCGCCGATCGTCGTTAATCCGACGAGCCTGACATTCACGGCGGCGCGCGGTGCGCTCACGCGCCGGCGTTGCAGGCTGTGACGGTTACGAGCGCTGGAACGGTCGCGGGCCTCACAGCGACTGTGACGTACATCGGCGCCGCGAACTGGTTGACGGCGACGCTGGTCGGGACGTCGACGAACACGACGCTGAACGTGCAACCGAACACCACCACGGCGATCGCGGCCGGCACTGTACAACGCGACGATCCACATCAGTTCGACGACACCGGGTGTCGCGACGAAGGACATTCCGGTGACGTATTTCCTGTCAACGACCTCATGCTCAGTCGGTCGACGGTGCAGTTCACGACGAACGGGAACGTGCGTCTGCCGACGGCGACGTGATCACCGTGACGAACGCCGGCAGCGGCGCTCACCGGGCTGACGGTGTCGGCGGTCACCTATTCCGGTTCGCACGTGGACCTCGCGAGCTACCAGTGGCTCAATCCGGTGTTAGCGTCGTCGACGATCACGCCGACGGGCACATCGCTCACGTTGAACGTCACGCGCAGTGACTCCCTTGGCGACTTTTCTGCGCAGTTTACGATATCAGCACCGGGTCTCCCTCGAAAACGGTGACGGTCGACTTTCACGCGCAAGGCCACGCTCGACGATGTCCTGACGATCCTGCAGTAGCATGCCAATCGGGCTGCCATACTTGTCACATCGGCCGGCAATCGATCTGGGTGTCAGCTTCGCGACGACCTCGCGAGACCGCAGTTCGCTGGTTCGCCGACCGCGGTGGATAGTCTTCATCACGACGGGCGACTCGACCGAAGCGAACAACTACTTCGTTCGAATCATCGACGGCGTCGCAGCCGCGCCGAACAACTACCCGAACATGCCGTTCGGGTGTCGCGAACAAGAACGCGCAACTGTCTGTCCGCCGATGCTCGGATCAGGATCTACCTGTGGATCTTGCACGGCGGCTGCGGTGAAGCAATGAGTCGAACGTGACGATGCTCTTTAGCAAATGCCGGAAAGCCGAGTAGTAACCAACCCCGGGTTGACCGCGACGATCTCGCCCGACGACCTCGCCTGGCGGGCGATTCTCGAGGCAACCCAGGGCACGCACGAAGTCCTCGGCGAGCTCGCCCGCGACGCCGACGGCGCCGTCGCCTTCGTCGCACGGCCGCTCGAGGCCGGCGACTACGTCATTCTCAAACTGGAACAGGAGTCGGGGCCGGGCACGACCCGCCGCTACTCGCTGTTCCATCTCAACAAGCTCGACGAGACCGTCCCCGCACCGCGCATCACCTGCTCGGTGTGCTCGGCGCTCGTCGCGTCGTGGCGCGGGAGCTGTCCCGCCTGCGGCAGCGCGATCGGCGCCGGCATCGACGCTCCGGTTGCGAGCGACGTCCTGCTCGCCTTTCACTATTACGTGACCGGGCAGTACGACCTCATCGCGGAATTCCCGGTCGACGGCGCGGGCACGGCGGCATACCTCGTTCGTTCGCGCGGCCAAGCGCACTACGCCATGCTGCGACTCGCGCTCGACGGTGCCGGCGCACCCAGATCGCACGTCGTCGACATCATGCCGCTGAATGTGGCGGGCGTCCCGATCATCCAGCCGAGTCGCGAGCCGCTGCAGGTCGCAGGCGCGACCGAGATGATCGCCGCACCGCGCGACATCACACCGGCGCCGAGCTCACAAGCGCCCGCGTCGACCACCGCCGGTGAGCGCGTCTGTCCGCAGTGCGGCGCGACCTTCGGCGGCGCGACGCTCTTCTGTCCGCGCGACGGCGCGAGCCTCCGCTCGGTCTCCTCGGGCGGTGATCTCGTCGGCCAACTCATCGACGATCGCTACCACGTCGGCGAGCGGCTCGGCGAGGGCGGCATGGGCGAAGTGTACATGGCGCAGCAGGTGCGCACGGGGCGCAAGTGCGCGCTCAAGCTCATGCACGTCGCGATGACGCGCGATGCCGACGCCGTCGGACGGTTCCGGCGTGAAGCATCGAGTGCGTGCGCGATCTCGCATCCGCACGTCGCCACGATCTACGACTCCGGCGAGACCACCGATCGCCGGCCGTACTTCGCGATGGAGTTCGTCGATGGCCGTCCGCTGTCGCACATCATTCGCGACGAGGGCAGGCTTGCACCGTGGCGTGCCGCCGACATCGCGCGCCAGATCGCCGAAGGGCTCGCCGCGGCGCACGACATCGACATCGTCCATCGCGATCTCAAGCCCGACAACGTGATGCTTGGCGCGGCGCGCGGCGGTGCGGACTTCGTGAAGCTGGTCGACTTCGGTATCGCGAAGCCGACCAAGGCGGCGGGCAACACGCTGACGAAAACCGGCTTCGTGCTCGGCACGCCCGCGTACATGAGTCCCGAACAGATCTGCGCCGATAAGCTCGACGGCCGCACCGACCTGTACTCGCTCGGCTGTGTTCTTTACGAAATGCTCATCGGCGTCACACCGTGGGCCGACGACAGCATCGAAGCCGTGATGATGCGACGGCTCACCGAGCCGGCGCCTCGTCCGCGCGACGTCGAGCCGAGCATTCCCGAAGTGCTCGATGACATCGTCGTTCGCCTGCTCGGGCGCTCGGTCGAGGACCGGTATCCGGACGCTCGCGCCGTCGTGGACGCATTGAGTGCGGCGCAGGACCACATGGATCCGACGGTCAGTGCCGCCTCGCGCCGGCGCGATCTCCTGTCGTCCGCGGCCCGTGCGCGCGCCGCCGCGGCGACCGCCGACGGCGCTGTCGAAGTATCGATGGGTCAGCGTGCACCGCGCCGGTCGCGCGATGTCGTACCGCCGGCCCCCCTGTCGCCGGCGATTCCGTTCGCGTCGCCAGCTCCAGGAAAAACGGGAACGGTCGGGGCGGTGCCGGCCTCGAACGGTTCGGCGCAGTCGGATGCACGCGGTCGCAATCGATGGCTCGTCGTCGGCGCGGCCGTTGTCGTCGTCGCGGGCGCCGGTGTTTTCGCTTGGCAGCGCGGGTCGCAATCGCCGCCGCCCGCGACGGTGACGGAGAAACCTTCGACGCCCGTCGCGCAGACTCCGCCGGCACCGGTGGAACCAACCCCCTCCGCGACAACGGCGCAGCCGACGTCACCGCCCGCGACGAAGACGGATCAACCCACCATCAAGGCCCCGAGCCAAACCGCGCCGGCGACGAAGACCGCGCAGACGACGGGTCGTGCGCAGCCACCGGCGAATTCGGGCAACGCACCAGCGACGAACAAGGTGCCGGACGTCGGCCAACCGCCGATCGTGTCGCCAACGACGGCGACGGCACCCGTCGTCACGGATCCGGCCAAAACAGCGGTCACGCCTCCAGTAGCGACTGTCGATCCGGCGATCGCCGCGGCCGCGGCAGCCGAGCGTGTCGAGAGTGCTCGCATTCGTGAATCGGTGGACACCTTCGTCAGCGGAATCAGCTCGCGGCAAATCAAGCTGCTTCAGCAGGTGTTTCCGTCGATGCCGAACGTCAGCCGGGATGGCTGGGCGGCGATGTTCAAATCGGCGGACGACCTGTCGGCGCAGTTGATCGGCACGCCGGTGATCGTCGTGCGCGGCACGGGCGGCGATGCGAATTTTCTCATCGAGATGAAAGGCCACGACGCGGCGCGCGGCAACTTCACGCAGCGGACCGCCTTCCATGCGCGCCTTCAGCGCACCGATCGCGGTTGGATCTTCTCTTCGCTCGACGTCTCGGCCGGCTGAGACGTCGAGCGGGCGCGCGCACCGCGCCTAGAAGTTCCGCTCGAGGCCGATCGTCCAGGTGGCCTTCGGACGCATCCCGCCTTCGCTCATCGGAAACAACACGTTCCCGACGCCGGTGAAGCCGCCACCGAGCAGGTATTTCACGCCAACGCCCGCGGCGATGACGTTGTCCGTACCCTCCGGAATGTTCGTGCGCTCAACGACGGTGCCGTCCTGGAAGACGACTGGCTTGGGCAGCCTCAGTTTCTCGGTCCCCACCGGCCAGTTTCCGACGACGTCGGCGGCAAGCGTGAAGGGGGCCGCGATGAGCGCGTCGAAGCCCACTGCCGAGATCACGCTGGAGTTCTGATCGTCTCCCGCCCGATACAGGTAGCCGATGTTCACGTGCGGCGTGAACTGCTTGAAGTTGAGCGACGTGATGAACGTGCTGCTGACCATCGTCTCTCCGGTTCCGAGCATGTTGTCCTTTTTGCCCGTCGGAAGCCGAACATCGGTCAGAAAAGCGGCGCCGCCGATCGGTGACTGCACGAGATTGAACTTCGCGCGAAGCGAGATGTCGCCGATGCCGCTTTGCTGGGTCGAACTGGCCGCGGTATCGACCAGCTGCGGCGCGGTCGGTGTTCCCTTGAAGAAGTGGACGACGGCGCCGGTCGTGGGCACGATCGTCCCGATGCTCTGACCGCCCACCGACAGATTCACGAACGGGATCGCGATCCCGATGTCGACGTTATTCGTCAGTCCCCAGGTGCCTGCCAGCGCGAACACCGAAACGTTGGCGTCGAGCGACGTCGCGATGTGGATGGTGTCGCGCTCGAACGCCGGATCGCCGAGGCCGGCCGGCGCTTCATCTTCGTGCGTCAGGGTCATCTGGAGATCGCTCAGCGGAACGCCGCGGAGCGATGAAAAGACGCTGCGACTGAATTTGCCGCTGATCAGCCCCCGGCCTCGCCCCAACGTTTGCGACCGTTCGCCGAGGATCGGGCCGGTCGACTGCGCGGTGGCGACCGGAAGCCCCGCTGCATCGAAGCTGAACGTGGTGCCGCTGCTCGTCGCGCCGAGCGGCACGTTCGCCACGCTGTTGGTCATGGCGTTCGTCAGGAAATCCACGACGACCTGACCCACGGCCGCCGCGTCCGGGTTGTAGTGGTCTCCGTGCACCCCGGTCGTGGTCGAGAGACAGATCAGGGCTTCACAGGTTCCGAAGTGAAAGATCTCGCGCACCTTGGTGCGCGCGTCCTGCGCCTGTGCAGAGGGAAGCACTACGAGACCGGCGACGAATGCCTGTAGCAGCAGCTTCTTCATGCACGCCTCGGCAAAGAGAGGAGGGGACTGCGGTCGCCCAATCTTTGGACGACAGAGCATCTGGACAAGGGCGAACTTCAGTTCTGGCCAATGATTCGAGAGGTGACGAGCGTTGCCGGGGCTTGCAAAAGGACCAAACAGTCCTTTTCTTACAAGAAGAGACCATAAGGTCTCGTATAATCACTGCGAGCTTCGGAACGACCATGTCAATCCACGACGCACTGATCGTCGACGCCGTACGGACGCCGCGAGGCCGCGGCCGACCGCTTACGGCCAAGAACCCCGGCGCGCTGGCCGGCCTCCATCCGCAGGAGTTGGCGGCGCAGGTGCTCAACGCACTCGCCGCGCGGAATCGTCTCACGACCGCCGACGTCGACGACGTCATCCTCGGCTGCGTGACCCAGGTCGACGACCAGAGCTCGAACCTGGCGCGGCATGCGGTGCTGACGGCCGATTGGCCGGTCACGGTCCCCGCGACCACACTCACCCGCGCCTGCGGCTCCGGCCTGCAGGCGCTTCACTACGCGGTCATGGGCGTTGCGAGTGGTGCGCAGAACGTCGTCGTCGCCGGTGGCGTGGAGAGCATGTCGCGCGTGCCGATGGGTTCCGACCGGCGCGTTGCCGGCGGTGTGCCCGATCGCAGCGGCGTCGGCGACGGCGGCAACGACCAGCTGCGTCGGCGAGTGAGACAGGTGCCGCAGGGCATCAGCGCCGACGTGATCGCCACGCTCGAAGGCATCACGCGCGACGAGGTCGACGCATTCGCTCTCGGATCACAGCAGAAGGCGGCCGCGGCGATCGCGGACTGCCGCTTCGCGGGCAGTCTGATTCCAGTCCGCGACCCTGTGACGGGCGCCGTGCTGCTCGACCACGAAGAGTTTCCACGCTCGACGACCGCCGACGGACTCGCGGCGCTCTCGCCCGCGTTCGCCGAGCTTGGCGCGACGCTCGACGACGTCGCGATGACGCAGCTGCGCGCAAGCCTCGACGCCGGGACGCTCGATGAGAATACTCGCATGAAGCGGGCGCTGCTCGCGGGCACCGCGGTAAGTCATGTGCACACCGCCGGAAATTCGAGCGGCATCGCGGACGGCGCGGCGGCGCTGCTCGTCGCGTCGTCGAAGTACGCGACGGAGCACGGGCTCACTCCGCGAGCGCGCATTCGCTCGATGGCCGTCACCGGCTCGGATCCCGTATTGATGTTGACGGCGCCGACACCGGTGTCGCGCAAGGCACTGGCAATGGCGGGCATGAACGCCGCCGACATCGACCTCTGGGAGATCAACGAGGCGTTCGCGGTCGTTCCGGTGAAGACCGATGCGCGATCTCGAGATCGATCCCGCCCGGGTCAACGTGAACGGGGGCTCGATCGCGCTCGGCCATCCGCTCGGCGCCACCGGCGCGATCCTTGTCGGCACGGCGCTCGATGAGCTCGAGCGTCGCGGGCTGGCGACGGCTCTCGTTACGCTGTGCATCGCCGGCGGGCAGGGGATCGCCGCCGTGATCGAACGAATCTGAGACGGAGATCCGATGGCTGACACCAAGGGCGAGCGCACGCGCGAGCGAATCATCAGCACGGCGGCGCCGATCTTCAACCGGCTCGGGTATGCCGGCGCGACGGTGGCGGATCTCATGGCCGCGACCGGTCTCGAAAAGGGCGGTCTGTATCGCCATTTCGCGAGCAAGGAAGACATCGCGCTGGCAGCGTTCGATCATGCCGTGCGTCTGCACGGCGACCGCATTCGCGCGCAGGTCAGCGCGGCGGGACCCACCGCGCCGGCGCGGCTGATCGCAGTTGCCGAGGCGATTGCGAGCATCGTCGAGAACCCGGTGCTCGTCGGCGGCTGTCCGTTGCTCAACACTGCAATCGAGAGCGACGATGCCGAAGGCCCGCTCTATCCCGCTCTGCGGACACGTACGCGCCGCGCCATGACGCGATTGCTCGGACTCGTCCGGGACATCATCGGGGATGGGATGTCACACGGCGAGTTCCGCAAAGGGCTCGACGCCGACGCCGAGGCGAGCGGGATCGTCGCGATGCTCGAAGGCGCGTTGATGTTGTCGAAGCTGTATGACGACAGCGCGCACGTGAAGTACGCGGTCGATCGTGTTCGCGATCGCGCCGACGCGTTTGCAGCTCCAGCCAAGTCGCGCTGACCTACTGACTTCTCGAGACCATGGCACTCCCCGTTCGCGCGAGCTACGTTCAAAAAGAGACCAAACGGTCTCAGATACTTCAGTCGATTCCGGTTGCACGGCCACCACACGCCGCAGCCAACCCGTTCGCGCATAAGTGGCTCATCGCCGCCGGAGTCATTCTCGCGGCCGTGATGGAGCTGGTCGACTCGAGCATCGTGAACGTCGCCTTCTCACAGATGTCGGGCAATCTCGGCGCGACCATCGACGAGATCACCTGGGTTGCCGTGGGCTACATCCTTGCCGCGGTGATCGTGCTGCCGATGACGGGTTGGCTCGCGGCCCACTTCGGCCGCAAGCGCTACTTCCTCGCGTCGGTCGCGCTCTTTACCGCCGCGAGCGTCCTGTGCGGCTTCGCGACGTCGCTCGAATCGCTGGTGGTCTGGCGCATCGTGCAGGGATTGGGTGGTGGCGCGCTCATCGCAACCTCGCAGGCGATTCTCTACGAGAGCTTTCCGCCGAACGAGAAGGCGCTCGCGTCGGCGCTCTTCGGCATCGGCATGATGGTCGGGCCGGCGCTCGGCCCGACGCTTGGCGGCATCATCGTCGAGCGCTTCACGTGGCCGTGGATCTTCCTCGTCAACGTTCCCTTCGGAGTGGTCGCGTTCGCGCTGATCGCGACCTACTACCGCGCGGATCCGCCGCGTCAGGCCGACGTCGGCCGCGCCGACGCCGCGGGGTTCGCGCTCCTTGCGGTCGGCATCGGTGCGCTACAGTTCGTCCTCGAGCGCGGCGAGCACTACGACTGGTTCGAGTCGCATCTCATTGCCGGTCTCGCGGCGACGTCGGCGCTCGCGCTGCTGGGCATGATCTGGTGGGAGCTGCGCACGCCGAAGCCCGTGCTCGACCTTCGCGTCTTTCGTCATCGCTCGCTCACCGCCGCCACGCTGTCGGCGACAGCGGTCGGCATGGCCCTCTACGGCAGTGTGTTCGCGCTGCCGCTCTACATGCAGTCGCTTCTGCACTACACGGCGGAGACCGCGGGATGGGTGTTGCTGCCGAGTGCGATCGCCAGCGCGGTGAGCATGCTGAGTGCGGCGCGACTGATGAAGGTGGTGTCGGCGCGGTGGCTCGTCGCGATCGGCACGGCGGTGCTCGCGACGTCGATGTTCATGAATGGCTCGCTGACGACGATCAGCGGACGCACCGACATGTTTCTGCCGGTCGTGCTGCGCGGGCTCGGCTTCGGGTTGATCTTCGTGCCGATCACGACGACGGCGTTCGTCGGCCTTTCAGCGCGCGAGCTGCCGCATGCCGCGGCGCTGTTCAACCTGTCGCGTCAACTCGGCGGCAGTATCGGGATCGCTCTCGTCGCGACGAAGCTGATCACCGCGACGGCGACGCATCGCGCCGATCTCGTGGAGCGGGTGACCGCCGATGATCCGGTGACCCGGGCGCAGCTCAGCGGAATGACTGCGCAGCTACGGTTGACCAGCTCCGATGATTTCACCGCGGCACGACGCGCGCTGGCGATGCTCGACAGACGCGTGGAGGGACAGGCGCAGATGCTCGCCTATCGCGATGCATTTTCGTTCCTCGGGATCGTGGTAGTCGCGAGCCTTCCGCTCGTTCTGCTGCTGCGACGCGCCGGCACCGGAGCTGCGCCGCCGTCCGACGTCCATTGACGTCGTCGTCGCGGGCGCGTCCGGTCGGAACATGATCGGAACTTGCGAATAACTGGTTGTCGACCGGACTCAGGCAAGCTATTTGATAGTAGCGATTCCACACCCGGCGCCGGGTCCGCTCTGCATCCATCGCGTTCGACAAGCAGGTACGTGCTCGACTCTTCGATTTTTCGATTCTCCAGCCGCGGCACGCGCACGTGATCGTCCGCTACGTCGACGACCGCCTGCTGCTCATCACGCAGCCCGACCATGCGCATCTCGCGGGCGAGATCATGTCGCATTGCGCCGCACTGGAGCGGCACCCGCGTCGTGTTCAGATCCTCAATGCCATTGCCTCACACGATGACGGCTGGGTGGTCGAGGACGCCAAGCCATCGATCGATCCCGCGACCGGCGAAGTTGCCGACTTCATTCGGGCGAGGACCGAGGTTCGTCAGGGCGTATGGCCGCGTGCCGTCGGTCTCCTGGCGCAGGATGATCCGTGGGCAGGCGCACTCGTCGCACACCATGCGTTGACTGTGTATACGCGGTTGCGTGCGAATCCCGACTGGCATGCGTTCTTCGCGAAGATGGGCGTGATCCGCGACGCGCTGCTCAAGAAAACCAATCTCAAACCGAACGATCTCGAAGCCGACTATGTCTATCTGCGCCTCGGCGACCTGATCTCGCTCGCCTTCTGTACGGGCTCCAACGATCTCAATCAGTTCGGCGGCTATCGTGTGGAGCTGTTTCGCGAGAAGGTGATCGTCGAGCCCGACCTGTTCGCGGGTTATGAAGTTCCCGTGCAGATCATCGCGACCGAGCTGTCGAAGAAACGCTTCCGGTCCGACGCCGAGCTGCACGATGAACTGCTCCTCGGGACGCCGGCCAATCTCGTCGGCTCGGTGAGCCATCGCTGAGAGCGAGCGCGACACACACGCGCGCGACAGAGCGAGCGGACGACCCGTGGTGCACCATACACATCGTGTAGCGCAGCAGTAAGATTTTTTAATGCTACTAATGCTGTCCGGGAGCGGCGTCGAAGCTGACAAGAAGTGACTCAGCCGCCGCGACAGGAGTCGATGTCGCGGCCACGTTCGTTGACGCGTGAATCCATCGTGTCGCCGTGCGTGACACGATTCCTGGTCGACGTTCCCACCTCGTCGGCGACGCACCCCCAGCAAGACGTGCGAGGTACGATTGTCGGCTTTGAGTAGCTCATCGATGGCGGGCGGTATCGCCGCCCCAGCGACCGCGAGCGTGGGCACCTCCGGACGGCGACTGCAAGCGTTCGACGCGGCGCGTGGGATCGCCGTGCTGTTCATGTGTCTGTCGCATTTCGTCGGTGTGTACTTTCGCAGCCCGACGCAGGTGCAGCGCATCGTGATGAGCGTCTGCATGGTAGCCTCGCCGACGTTCATCATTCTCAGCGGTGTGATGCTCGGGTTCCTGAGCAACTCCGGTGAAGAGTCCTTCCGGCGTCTGCGGTTCAAGCTCACCGATCGCGCCGTTTTTCTACTCACGGTCACTCACGTTCTCATCACGATCGCCATGTGGCCCAGCGATCGCGCGTCATCGCACGGCTGGGGTCGCAGCTCGATCACGGACGCGGTCGCCTTTGCGATTCTTTTCTCGCTGTGGTTGCCGCGCCGGCGTCGTCTCCGCGTGGCGCTGGGCGTGGTGGGGCTCGCGCTGTCGTGGTTCGTCGTTCTGCATTGGCATCCGACGGCCATGGTCGACCTGGGGCTGAAGGAGCTGATGTTCGGCGCGCCGTCGTCCCAGCTCTTCAGCTATTCGTGGCCGGTCATCCCATGGGCGAGTGCATACATCATTTGCACCGTGCTCGGCGACATGATGGGCCGTCGCCGGCATGAACCCGCGCGGATGATTCGGCTGGGCTTCATCGCGGCGGCAGGTTCACTCGCAGGCGCTGCGGTTTGGCCGTTGGTCGGCAAGCGCCTGGCGGTCGGTCACAACCCTGCGACCTGGCACCTGGCGCCGATCTTTTCGCCGTGGACCAAGTTTCCGCCCAGCCCCGAGTACTTCATGCTCTTCGGCGGCTTTGCGTTGGTGTTGATCTCGACGGTGTTGTGGTGCGCGAATCGTCATTGGCTCGAAGGGCTGAGCCGCGAAGCCGCACGAATCGGGCGTTGCTCGCTGATGCTGTTCGTGGCCCAGGCGTTCGTCTACTACTTCGGTCTCACCCTGATTCCGCTGCCGTATACGGCGTTCTGGCCGGTGATCTTCCTCGCGACGCTCGTTCCGCTCTACGTCATCGCGTACTTCTGGGATCGCGAAAAGCTCAATGTCATGCTGTCGGTCGGCCTCGAGGGCTGGCTGACGCGCTTGTCCGAGAACGAAACGCCGACGCTCAAAGAACCCGCGTCATCCTGACGCTAGGGTTCGAGGCCGCTCGCGTCGGCGAAGATCTTCACGATCTCCTTCGTGTCCGTGCTTTGTGTCAGCGCGAGCATGAGAAGAATGCGTGCCTTCTGGACATTGAGGTCGCCCGGTGACACGCGCGTCGTGCTGCCGGCGACCCGCCCCGAGCCGGTGCGGCTTCCCACGACGACGATCACGCCTTTCTCACTCGCCCGGCGCAGCGCCGAGCTTTGGCCCGGCGTCGTGCCGCCTGCGCCGACGCCGGCGATGACGATGCCTTTCGCGCCGGCGTTGATTGCCGCGTCGATCAGGACGCTGTCCGCGCCGCCGTACGTGTAGATGATGTCGACGCGCGGCAGATCGTTGATATTAGAGATATCGAACACACGGCGATGCGTCGGCCGGGCGCGCCCGAACGCGATCGTATCGTGGTCCACGATCGCGAGCGGACCATGCTCCGGCGCCTGGAACGTCTCGACGCGCGTCGTGTTCGTCTTCGTCACTTCGCGCGCGGCGAAGAGACGGTCGTCCATCAGCACCATCGCGCCCCGTCCACGGGCGGCCGGCGCCGCGGCGACACGAACCGCGTTGTAGAGATTGGCGGGTCCATCGGCGCCGATCGCGTCGGCCGGACGCATCGCGCCCGTCACGATCGCCGGCCGATCGCCCTGCACCGTGAGATCGAGGAAGTACGCCGTCTCTTCCATCGTGTCCGTGCCGTGGGTGACGACGACTCCCGACAGCGCCGGACGATCGCGGAAGGCGCCGTTGATGCGCTTGGCGAGGTCGAGCCATTGCTTCGGTCCGATCGCTCCCGACGCGACGTTCGAGAACTGGTCGGCGCTCATCGTCGCGACCTTCTCGATCCCCGGGGCGGCCTTGGTCAGCTCATCGACGCTGATCTTGTTGACCGGCCCACCGCGATCGCCGTAGTAGTTGCCCGTCGACGCAATCGTGCCGCCGGTCGCGAGCACGAGAACCTCCGGCGGTTTGGCGTTCTGGGCGGGCGCGCTGTTGACGCCAAGGGAAAGGGCGAGCGAAGATGAAACGACGGCGAGGCCGCGCACGCGCATGACGCTTCTCCGGATGGGCGAGTCTGAGGGATCACTGAGATACATCACGAGCGCCGCCGCCGTCAACGCGCGGACTCACAATTGCGGATCTCAAAAAAGGTTCCGGCGAACATCGAAGCGCATCGCGCGCTGTGGCCCGCCTTTTCCGCCGATAAGCGGCGATCGTCCCTTCCGGCGGTGGAAATATCGAGTAGTTCTCGCCGGTTCGAGTTGGACAGCTTTAGAAAACCCGGATCTCTGGGAGTTTGCGGATGATTGGGATCAACCAGGAAACAAAGCTCCTGACCCGCAGCTATCCCAAGAATCCCCAATGATCCCAGTGATCCTTTTCCAGGGAATAGTCCAACTCTCCCTGCTCCCCGGACCTCAACCGCTCCGTTCACTCTCGATCGACCAATCTCCGAATCCGCAACAAGCGTCTGCTCATGGTCGGGCCGTTCGCCGATCCGCAGTGGAACGAGGTGCTCGTTTAGGGTTACTTCGGGAACAGCACCGGGAAGACGATGTCCGTCGTGAAGATGCAGCGATCGTTGTGGCCGCACTCGGGAACGATGATCGCCTGATGCTTGGCGCCGAGTGTCTCGTTGACGTACTTGAAGAAGGCTTCGCCGCGAGCGCGTCGCGTCGGGCCCTGCGCCATCGCGGTCGGTGAGGAGTCGAAGCCGCCGAGCGGCAGCACGTCGACCTGGCCGAGGAGATAGGTCGTCGGGCGTTCGATGAGCTGCTTCTTCAATTGGTCGTCGGACATCCCCGCGACGTAGCCGGCTTTGCCCTCGAGACCCGCCGGCCATTTGTCGAAGTTGGGCGCCTTGGTCGCGTCGAACGGTCCGTAAGAAAAGTCTCGAATTCACCTTCTCGCCGTTCGTCGCCGAGCGCTTCCTTGTCGGCGCTCGCGGGATCGGCGTTGCCCGTCGGCAGCGGTCGCACCGCCGCCGGCCACGCGTAGCTGGACGGATTAGCGACGACGTAGCTGATCGTCACGCCCGGCGTGTTGTGGACCTTGTTCGCCATCTCGTAGCGCGTCGCGAACTGGCCGCCCGCCGAATGTCCGGCGATGACGATCTTCGTCAGGTTCGGGAAGGTCTTCTTGTCGGCGAGCTTCTTCACGATCGCGTCGACCAGGTCGAACGAGGAGATCGTGGCGACGGTCGGAGACATGCCGCCCGCGCGCCAGGAGTTGCCGCCTTCCGGCCACAGTATCTCGTTTGCCGCGACCTTGTCCGTGCCCGCGGCGTAGCGCGGCGCGAGAATGATCGTGTTCTCCAGCGCTCCGGCGAAGAACGCGGCGCCGGTCGAAGTCTCGAAGTAGTGATCGGCGTTGCGCCCCGCGCCGTGGACCATGACCAGCGCGCGGGTGATGGCCGGATTCACGACGTTGAGCGGATAGTTGCCGTAGACCAGCGAGCGCGCCGGCCCGTTGCCGAACGTGACCCAGCGCTCGCAGGCGGAGACGGCCTTGGTGCAGGGCGTCGTCGCCCGCGACTGCGCGGCGGCGAGCGCCGGAACGGCGAGAGCGAGGATGAACTGACGAACGAGGCGCATGGTGAGCTCGGTAGTGCTGTCATCCGGAGCGCAGCGAAGGACCTTGCCGAGGTAAGAGTGACCCGCCGGGGCAAGGTCCTTCGCTTCGCTCAGGATGACAACGGTGGTTTATCCGCAGGTAATTCTACCCGTTTGCAACGCTGACGTAAAATCATCGCCACGGTCTGTCGATGTCGGTGGCGGGCGTACCCGGGCGGGTCTTCCTTCGAACCACAGCGCGCGTTCTCCGCGACCCGCGCTTCCCCCGCCAAATCGAAGGAGATTAGAGAATGCTCACACGCGCGTCGTCGTGGGGCCGGGCTGTCGCCGGCGCCCTCCTGCTGTCCGTTGGTCTCGTTGGCTGCGACCGTCTGCCGACGGGTCCCGGTGGCGGAGGCGCCGACCGGGTCAAGCACGTCTTCGTCATCGTGCTCGAAAACAAGAACTACGAGGACACGTTCGGGACAAGCACTCAGGATCCGTATCTGCAGAAGACGCTACGCCCGATGGGCGCGCTGCTCACGCAGTACTACGGCACCGGCCACGTGAGCCTCGACAACTACATCTCGCTCGTCAGCGGCCAGTCGCCGACACCCGACACGGACGACGATTGCATCCCAGGCCTCACCGGTTCCGGCGGCCGCTTCGACGACGTGCAGCAGACGGGTACCGCGGCGTTCGGCCAGGTCATTGCGCAGCACGGCTGCGTCTATCCGACGAGCGTCAAGACGATCGCCGACCAGATGAGCGGCGCGCACCTCAAGTGGCGCGGGTACATGGGCGACATGGGCAACGACCCGGCGCGTGAAGCCGCGGTCTGCGGCCATCCGCCGGTGAACGGCGCCGATCTCACGAATTCCGCCGAAGCGCCGAGCGCGTCGGTGCCGCTGGGTGACGCGTATGCGACGCGCCACAATCCGTTCGTCTACTTCCACTCGATCATCGATTCGCCGGACTGCGCGAAGAACGTCGTCAATCTCGACCAGAATCTGGCGACCGATCTCGCGTCGTATTCGAAGACGCCGAACCTCGTCTTCATCACGCCGAACCTCTGCGACGACGGCCACGACGGCGACGGCACGGGCACGCCGGGGAAGGGCTGCGCCGACGGACGTCCGGGCGGTCTCGCGTCGGCCGACGCGTTCCTGCAGAAGTGGGTGCCGATGATCCTCAACTCGCCGGCCTACAAGCAGGACGGCATGCTCATCATCACGTTCGATGAAAGCGGCTTCACGAGCAGCACCGTGACCAGCGCGAACGGCAACACGACCCAGAACCTGATCTTCAACGGCGCGGCCTGCTGCAACCAGCAGCCGGGTCCGAACCTCGCCGGTGTGCGTCCGGGCACGTTCTCGATCCAGGCGGCGCCCACGGTGTTGATCAACATCGTGATCAACGGCTTCGGCGGCGATCGCGTCGGCGCGCTGCTCATCTCGCCGTTCGTCAAGCCGGGCGCGACGTCGAACACGCAGTACAACCACTACTCGCTGCTCAAGAGCCTCGAGCAGGTCTTCGGCATCTCGACGTACCTCGGCTTCGCGAATCAGCCGGGTCTCGCGAGCATCGTCGATGACACCCAGATCTTTGGTACGCATTGATCAAGCTTGCGTGGGCCGGGTCCGTGGCGGTGATGGCGGCAGTCGTGCTGCCACTTGCCGCCGCGCATCTACATCAGGAGAAAACAGCGGCGGCGTCCGATGTGGACGTCGCCGCGCTGGGCAAACGCATCTTCTTCGACTCGGCGCTGTCGGCGTCGGGGCGGATGTCGTGCGCCACGTGTCATAGCCCCGATCACGCGTACGCCGCGCCGAATGATCGCGCCGTGCAACTCGGCGGCGCGACGATGACCGCGCAGGGAATGCGCGCGGTGCCGTCGTTGCGCTATGTGCTCAATCGCACGCCGGTGTACTACAAGTCGTACGCGATGAATCTCGAGGAGCGCGCGCGCGATGGCGCGGAACCTCCGCACGGTGGCCTCGGATGGGACGGCCGCTTCAACTCACTGCACGACCAGGCCGCATTTCCACTGCTGGCGCCGAACGAGATGGCGAACGCGAGTCGCGCGGCGGTCGTCGATCGTGTCCGACAGGGCGTGTATGCCAACGCATTTCGCCGGGTGTTCGGCGCCGAGATCTTCGACGATTCGGCGAGTGCGTTCGCGAAGGTCGTCTACGCGATCGAGCGGTTCGAGCTCACCGATCCCAGCTTTCATCCGTACGACAGCAAGTACGATCTCTATCTCGACGGCAAGGCTGCGCTGAGCGATGCCGAGAAGCGCGGGCTCGATCTGTTCAGTGACGGCACCCGCGGTGGCTGTGCGTCATGCCATCTCGCCGCGAAAGGCGCCGACGGCTCGCATCCACTGTTCACGGACTATCAGTTCGGCGCGCTCGGCGTGCCGCGCAATGCGGAGATCGCCGCGAACGGAAATCCGGCGTACTACGACGAAGGATTGTGCGGCCCGACGCGCGCCGATCAGCAGCAGAACCGCGATCTGTGCGGCATGTTCAAGACGCCGACGCTGCGCAACGTCGCGACGCGCGGGGCGTTCTTTCACAACGGTCGCTTTCACTCGTTGAAAGACGCGCTGCGGTTCTACGTGCGTCGCGACACCGATCCGCGGCTGTGGTATGCGCGACGGAACGGCAAGGTCGAAAAGTTCGACGATCTGCCGCCGGCATTGCGCGTCAACGTCGACGTCGTGAGCGAACCGCTGACGAAGCACGCGGGCGAGGCGCCGGCGTGGAGTGATGCCGAGATCGAGGATGTGATCGCCTTCCTGACGACGCTGAACGACGGCTACGCAAAGACGGTCGCGCGTCGCTAGCGTCAGCGCTCAGAGACAACCGAGCTGTCGCAGCGCTTCTTCAGTCTGTGCGACGCTCTTGAACTGGATCGCCTGAATGCCGACCGCCCGCGCGCCGTCGACGTTCTCCGCGACGTCGTCGATGAACACGGTCTCACCCGGCACGAGGTTGTACGTCGTCAGCAGGTGCTCATAGATCTCGCGCTCGGGCTTGCAGTAGTGCACCCGCGACGAGATCACCGCGCCGTCGAAGATGTCCCAGAAGTCGTAGCGCTGCTCGAGATACGCCATCGAGCCGAGCGGCATGTTCGACAGGCAATAGAGGACATTGCCGGCCGCCTTCACGCGGCGCATCAGCGCCACTGTCTCGTCGTTGGCGACGAGCGACGCCGGCACACTCTCGACGACGGCGCGGACGAGCGCTTCATCCAGTCCGCTGCGCGCGGTCGCGCGGAGAATCGCTTCTTCGATCTCCAACGTCCCGCGATCGAGCTCGAGCCAGTCCGGATGCCGCATGATGTGCTGCTTCGCCAACGGGCGAGTGGCCGGATCGGCGACCGCGTGCTCGATGATGGCATCGGGGTTCCAGGCGACGACGACGCCGCCGAGATCGAATACGATGTTCATTCTGTAAATGAAAGGACTGGACTCATCGCGGAACTCCGGGATCGGGCCAATCGAGCGTGAACGGAGCGGTTGAGATCCGGTAAGCCGAGGAAGGTTGGACTATTTCTTGAAAAAAGGATCACTGGGATCTTCGGGATTCTTGGGATAACCGCGGGTTGGAAGCTGCTCAGCCTCACCTACGCCAGCGCACGTCGACGACGACGGGGCGATGGTCCGACGACTTCTTCGAGTCGTCGTCCTCGAGATGATGCGCGGTCCGCCAATGCCGGTCGAGATCGGCGACGTCGAACACGAAACCGCCCAATACCTCGAGCGACGCGCCGCTATAGCTGATCCAGTCGAGTCGTCCCGGAGGAAACTGGCCTCCGCTTCCATCCCACGTCGCGGCGGTCGCGTGGTCGAGCTGCAACACCTCGGCGACCGAGAGCGGCTTGCCGTCGAACGCGAGGCCGATCTCACCCATCGTCGTCAGCGGCTGCCGCGTCGCGACGAGATTGTGGTCGCCGGCGGCGATCACCGCGTCGACCGGACCGTGCGCCCGAATCACCTGCCGCGCGAGATCCCGGATGACGTTCGTCTCCGCCTGCCGTCGCAGCTCCTGCCAGGAGTCGGGCCCGTTGCCCGCGCTCTGCAGATCGACGCCGAACACCGCGATGCGCTTGCCGTTGAGCATGACGACCGCGCCGCCGGTCGCGACGCCGTCCGCCAGTGAAGCGCGTTGCTTCTCACGCGTCGCCGCCGGAACGGCGGCCAGCAAGCGCGTGGTCATCGAGTCGGCGAACGGAATGAACTTGAACTCCGAATACTCGGCGACGTTGGTTCGCGTCGCGATCACAGTTCTTTGATAGCCGCCGCCGCCGCCGTAGGTGTAGCTCCACGGCGCGCGCGAGCGACCGCTGTCGATCGTCGCGAGAAATTTGCCGGTGCCTTCATAGCCGACCACCCCGCCGACCTCGTCGAGGATCAGCAGATCGGGGTCGATCGCGGCGAGAATGCGACGAAAATGGTCGGGGCGATCGCGAATGCCTTCGTTCGCGACGTTCCACTGGAGCACGCGAAACTGCGTGTTCGGTGCGCGTGCCAATGGGTCGCTCGTCGCGGTGCGCGTCAGTGTGTCCATCGGCGCGAGACGCGCGCTGAACGCCGGCAGCCGATAGCGCACCGCGCCAGTCGAATCGTGAACGACGACCTGCGCGCGATACGCATTCGCCGAGAACACCGGCGCGGATGCCGAGTCGAGACGTCGTCCGCGCGCGATGCGAAGCTCCGCGCTGCTCGCGGCATACGTCGGCAGCAGCACGAAGTCGAGCGCGTAGGTGTCGATCAGGCGAGCGGTGCCGTCGTGGCGCATGATGCGAACGCCGGCGCCCTCGGTCGCGTGCCCGTTGACGGTCGGCGACAGGTCGATCGAGAAGTCGGTGCCGGCGAGTCCGTCGAGCTCCGCGCCGGTCGTCGCGTTGTCGTCGGCGTCGAACTCGAGCGACATCGTTCCGTGCAAACCGTAGAGCGCTGCCGCGCGCGCGAGGTCGAGCCGCAGATACACGTAGTGCGCGTCCGCACGCTGCGCGACGCCGATCACGTCGGCGTTGCTCGCGAATCCGGATGCGTTTGCGGATCCTGGCGGCGCGTCACGGCGTGCGACGTATGACGCCGCACTCCAATCGCCGAATGCGCCGTCGATCACCACGGGACCAGAATTATCAGACGGCCCAGCGCCACCGCCGGTGGACGGATGATTGCTCGCGCAGCCGAGCGCGATCGTCGTGCCCACGAGCACCGCGGAGATGAATCGAAGCGACATGCCGAACGTTAAGCGAATGCTGTTGCGCGGCGCATCCGAGGTCACTGCAGCTTGCCGTCCAACTCGTCGTAGATGCGGCGGACCGCTGTCTCGACCTGGCTGTCGAAGACTGTCCAATTCGCGAGATCGCCCCAGTTGCCCTGACGGACGGCGTCGCACGGCTGACGTGCGGTCGTCGTGTTCGCGCGCGGCGAATCCGGCGCGCAAGAAATCTTTGCGTCATGCAACCGCTTCGCTTCGGCGACGATTCGCTCGAGCGCGCGGCGTGACGAATCGAGATCGGCCTTGAGCGTCGCGGCGTCGTCGACGAACCCGTGGCCGGGCACGTACCACGTGGCGTCGATCGCCTGTGCATTCTTGATCGTCTGAATCCACTCCGACGGATACGCGGAGCGCATCGCGGGAAAGAGCTGATGGTCGTACGTCTCGCTGAGGAACAACACCTTGGCGCCCGGCACCCACACGCTCAGATCGCCGCCGGTGTGCGATCGTCCGAGCGGAAGCACCTCGACGTCGGTCGATCCGAGATGAATCACGCGGCGCTGAGCGACGGCTTCGGTCGGGAAGGGTGGCTTGCCCGCGGCCTCGAGCACGTTCTTCGAGACCGGCGATGCGATGAACGTCGCGCTCGAGGGAAACGCTGCGTTGCCGCCGGTGTGATCGCCGTGGTCGGAGCAGACGACGACGTACTTGATCGGCTGCGTCGTCTTGTTCTTGATCCAGTCGACGAGCTGTTTCGTCTGCGCGACGTTGCCCTGGCCGTCGGCGACGAGAACGCCATCGCTGCCGATGACGATGAGGTTGACGGTCGTCTTCTGTCCGCCGACTTCGTTCCGAAGGGCTTCGTACGAGTAGACGTTCGGCGCGAGCTCTTTGGTGCGCGGAAAGTCCTTGTCGGTGAGTCCGCGCGTGGCGATGAACGCAAGGTCCTTCGTCTGCCCGGATGCGGATGCGAGCGCGCAGCAAAGCGCGAGCCCGGCGAGCGAAAGCGATCTCGAAAGTGTCATGGCGACGCAAACGATGCGTCGCAGTGCGCAGAAGCGAAAGGACCTTGCCGAGGTGAGTACGACTCACCAGGGCAAGGTCCTTCGCTTCGCTCAGGATGACAGAACGCTACTTCTTCGACAGATCCATCACCGCCTTCTGGAGCAGCGTCACGCGACCCTTGTCGCTCGCGCTGCCGATGTCAGCCGGAGATCGCCGACGCCGTCGTCGGCGAGCATCGTCGCTGCGCTGCGCCGCCGCTCGCCCCCTCGGCGCTCGTGAGCTCGTTGCGAACCGCCGCGATGCGCGAGGCGGACAGACCGCCGTTGCGCTCGAGCTGATCGAGATACGCGCGAGCGAGCGCGAACGTCGCCGGCCAGACGATGTGCGTCTGCTCCTGCGCGTTGTACTGGTCGAAGTGCACGCTCTTCGCCGCGTCGATCTCGTTCTGCGAGAGATACGGGCTCGGCGTGAGCTCGTGGATGTCCATGCCGCGCTGCTCGTCCGACGACGACGATGACGCCGTTGTACCAGTACGTCGACCAGTAGCCGCCGCCCGGGCCGCGATCGAAGAACGCGATCTCGATCGGGTGCGACGGATCGGTCCAATCGAACACCGTGGCGCCGCCCTGTAGAACGCCTGCACCATGATGTCGCGGCCCGGCACCGGAATCAGGTTGCCGTTGTGCGCGGTGCAGATCTCGTTGTCGGCCTGCGGCGCCGGCATCTTGTAGTAGCTCTTGAAGTGCAGCTGGCCGCCGTCGAGCGTGAAGATCGCGTTGCCGCCCCACTCCATCTTGTCGGTCGCGCGGCAGCGCGGCGCGCTGCCACCGCCCCACTCGTCGGAGAAGAGCAGCTTGCGTGCCGTCGTTGCTGAACGTCGCCGAGTGCCAGAAGGACATGTTCGAATCGGCGACCGAGAGTGAGGCGCTTCGGGTTCTTCGGATCGCGAATGTCGAACAGCAATCCGTAGCCGGCGCACGCACCGCCGGCGTAGCCGATGTCCGGATACGACGTGATGTCGTGGCAACCGCTCTGGCCGACGCCGTTGCCGCGCGTCCGGCACGCGGGCGCGACCGCGCGCCGGAGCGCCGCGGCGCCGCTGCGTCACCGGCAGCGCCGCGCCGCGCCGCCGCGACCACCACGCCACGCCCCGCGACCGCCACGCGCGCCCGTGTCCGACGGCGGCGGCGCGTGCACCGTGCGGCCGCTCAGGTCAGCGAGCAGGTGCGGCGAGTTGACGACCTTCGCCTGCTCGGGATGCGCGAGCGGCACCTGATGATCTTCGATGCGGAACTGCGCGCTCGTCGAATCGCCGGCCGGAGCGGTCATGGCAGCCCGGCAGCTCCGTCGACGAGCGCACCGGCGAGTAGCCGGAGACGTAGATGTAGATGTTGTCCTTGTCGTGCGGATCGCTGACGAGCGTGTTCGTGTGCGAGCCACGGCACGTCTGGATGTTCGTGACGACGCTTCGGATGCGCGATGTCGGCGATGTCGACGACGCGAATGCCGCGGAAGCGATCCATGCTGACCGTGTCGGTGATGTTCGTCGTGCCGCAGTCGTTGCGCGATCCGTTGCGCCTCGCCGGAGATGAAGAGCAGGTGGCCGTACATCGTCGGGTCGCCCTGGCTCGACGGGCAGAGGAAGCCGACGACGAGCGACGGCGTGGCTCGGGTTCGAGATGTCCCAGATCTGGAAGCCGCGATAGTTGCCCTGAATCGCGTACTTGCCCGTGAACGCGAGGTCGGAGCCGGTCGCGCCGCGGCCGGTGAAGCCTTCGATCGCGGGCGAGTTCGAGAGGAGGCGCATGTTCCACGCGGCGACGCCGGCGTCCGCCGACGCCTGCACCGGCCTTGAGGCCGATGCGCGGATCGGGCGAGGCCACCGCGCGCGTTGGCCGGATAGCGGAACGCCGGCGACGTCGGCGAGCGACACGTCGCCGCTGACCGTCGCGTTGCCGCCGGCGGGCGAACCCGTCGGCATCGACGGACATGTTGCTGCTCGAGCCGCTCGACGACGACGCGCACGCGGCGATGATCACCGTCGCCGCGCACAGCGCGGCAATGCGTACGGACTGATCGGGTGGCTTCATGAGATTCAGCCTGTCAAGTGGAAGGGGAACAGCGTGAGCACTTACGGAACCGTCTCCAACATCAGCTGCATCTTGTGCAGCTCGGCGGTCTGATCCGCCTCGACGTCGGTCGCGAAGCGGAAGACCGTCTCGTCATGGCCGGCGTCGCCGTGGCTGAACAGCTCGCGCACCATGCCGATCGCGCCCTGGTGATGGCCGATCATGCCGACGAGAAAGAGCCGGTCGAACTGCGATCCGCGCGCTGCATCGAGCGCGCTGCATCTGCTCGTCGGTCAGCATGCCGGGCATGAGCATCTCGTGCGTCATGCCGTCCATCTTCATCAGGTGCTTGGTGGACATCGAGTCGGGCACCTCCTGCTTTCGCTCGCCGAGCCAGCCGCGCATCAGGTGGATCTCGTCGGTCTGGGCGACGGCGATGCGCTGGCAGAGCACCTGGACGTCGGCGCGGGCGCCGTGCGTCGCCGCCCAGCGGGCCATGATCACGGCCTGGGCGTGGTGCGGAATCATCCCCTGCATGAACTCGACGTCGGCCGGCGCGAACGCGGCGGCGGCACGTGTCGGCGGCGGCGATCGCGGCGGCGGAATTGGCGCCGACGACGCCGGCGCCGGGGGCCATGACGACCGACGGCGCGGAGTGGGAGGCGGTTTGACAGGCGCTCGCGAGCACGAGCGCCACTTCGCTCAGGATGACGGCGAAGGAAGGGCGAGAACGGGGCACGTTAAGACTACGCTTGGTGAGGACTGGCGTTGAAACTAGTCCCGGGACCCGCCCGCCGTAACGCCTCAGGAGGACGGCAGACTGGGTTGAAAAACCACGCGTCCCGTCGAATCGCGGGTCACGCTTCCGGTGAACACGCTCAGCAGCTGGCGCCGCCACCAGGCGCCCGTGGCGCGTTTCTCGGCCCGGCTGGTGAACCAGTACTGCCAGAGCACCGTCCGAACGGCTTGCGGCGGTTTCCCGTCGAACGGATCGCGGCGAAACAGTGCGAGCACACCGGGGCTTCGTTCGAGCAGGCGCTCGCTGCGCTTCGAGCACCCAGGGCGACGACTGCCACGGCGCGAGCGACGCGAACCACAGATTCCACTCGAAGCGTGGCTGGTACGGCGCGTAGATGCCGGGCCGCTCGTTCACGTCCTGCGGCTTGTAGCGGAAAGCGTACGGCGTCCACGTCGCACCGTTGTCCGTCGGTTCCCTGAAATTCGATCTCGTAGCGCGCCTCGGTCATCGTCGCGAAGAGCCCGTAGGGATTCGCGATGCGGAACGGTTCCAGGGCGCGCTCCGGAAGCGCCAGCGGATTGCGCGAGCCGCCGGCGAGAAAGGCCCAGATCGTCGCGTAGAAGATCCAACCCATCATCACTCCTTCGACGGCGCGGCGCGTTGCGCTTGGTTCGGGCGCGACCGCGCCTGTCGCTCGCGCCTCCATTCGCTCGGCGACGCCACCCAGTCTCGCGTGCCGGATCACCCACGCCACGGCACGATCGTCGAGCAGAAGGAATCCGAGCACGAGGACGAGATAGTTCAGGAACGCATAGTTCGCCGTCGCGATGATCCCGACTTGCAGCGCCGTGACGGCGACGAAGCACGCGATTCGCGCCTTGCGGGGCAGAAACATCGCCCACACGACGAAGAGCTCGATCGCGAACGTGATCCCGACGGTCGTCGCGTGGTACCAGTGCGGAAAGTGCTGGACATACCAGCCCGGCCACGCCGGCAACGGACCGTTCTGGTAGTAGTCGTCCATCGCGGTGAAGTCGCGCCAGTGCCGATCGCCGCTCAGGATCTTCACCAGGCCGGACTCGAAGTAGATCCGAAACCACTCCCAGCGCAGCATGAACGACACGATGCGTCGTCGGCGGATCCAGCGCGCCGAGGCCGGGACGCAGGCCGCGCGGCGCGAAGAAGATCGAGATGAAGCCCGCCTCGAGCAGCATCCCGTCCGACTGATACGATGAGAAGTCTTGCAACACGCCGATGAACGACAGGAAGAACAGCGTGCAAAGCGCGACGCTCACCTTGGGCGCGACGTTGAACGTGAGTAACAGGGAGCAGATCAATCCGGCCCACACGACGACGACGAGCGCCGCGTCGCTCGCGTTCAGCCAGAACAGCGTGGGCGCGTACCAGAGCTGCGCGATCGGCGGTAGCGCGGTCCGCACCGACGCGAGATAGTCGCCGACCGGCAGAATGCCGGCGGCGCCGATCAGTCCGCGCACCTGAAAGGCGAGCGAATAGAACGCCGAGAAGAAGATGAGGCCGAGCGCGCGAAGGACGATCCAACGCGGCCAGAGGCGGTCGGTCTCGGGACGAAGTGATCGCATGCGCGCACGGCGACAGGCGGTCCACGATTGTACTCGCCATGGCGCCCGGGTCGCTGCAAACGCCGCGCCCTCCTTGTCATCCTCGAGCGCCCCCTTGTCATCCTGAGCGCAGCGAAGGACCTTGCCCCGGCACCATCCCTCTTACCTTGGCAAGATCCTTCGCTCCGCTCAGGATGACATTTTCTTACGAGACGATCCAAGTCCGCACCGACGACGGCGTGTGTCCGACGCACATCTTCACGCCCGCGAACGGCGACAACCTGCCGGCGATCATCATGTTCATGGACGCCTACGGCATCCGGCCGGCGATGTTCGAGCTCGCCGACAAGCTGGCGAACGCCGGCTACTGTGTCGCGCTGCCGGACCTCTACTACCGGATCGGCTGGACGGCGAAAGACGCGGAAGGCTTGTTCGAGATTCCCGAGAAGCGCGAGTTCTTCATGAAGAACGTCGTTCCGACCATCAGTGGGCAAAAGGTCATGAGCGACATGCCGGCGTGGATCTCGGCGCTGCGTCATCGCCCCGACGTCCGCGACGGCGGCATCGGCACGACCGGTTACTGCCTCGGCGGACGTCTCTCGATTACCGCGGCCGGCACCTTTCCCGACGACGTCGCGGCGGCCGCGTCGTACCACGGCGGTGGTCTGGCGACCGACGCACCCGATAGCCCGCATACGCTCGCACCGCGCATGAAGGCGCGCGTGTACGTCGGCGGAGCGATCGAAGATCGCGGGTTCGACGACGCACAAAAACAGCGGCTCGAGGACGCGCTCACGGCGGCGCACGTCGAGCACAAGATCGAGACGTACAACGCGCGCCACGGCTGGGTCCCGTCCGACACGCCGGTGCACGACGAAGCCGCGACGCAAAAGCACTGGCAGACGACCTTCGAGCTGTTCGGCGAGACGTTCGGCGTGACGGCGCGCGCCTTGGCCTAGCTCCGGCGCGCGAGACGGTGGACGGCGCGCGCGCAGCGCGTATTATCGAGCACCCACAGCTTCACGCGCCCGCCGTTTTCCCGCCGAGGGTTCGTCCTTGTCGATCGATTCCGCCGACTCCGCGCCTGCGCCGAGGCATCGCAAGACCTTCGGCACCCTGTTGCTCGAGCTCATGATGATCGGCGTCGGCGTCTTTCTTGGCGCGAGCGCCGAGCAGTGGCGTGACTCGCGTCATCAAGCGGACCTCGCGCGGGCGTCGCTCGAGAACTTCCGGCATGAGATCACGAGCAACCGTGCGCGCATCGACTCCGTGCGTCGCTACCACTCGGACCTCAGCAAGAACACGCTCGTGTTCATGAACAGCGACGGCCCGCGCGGCTTGCGTGAGTTCATGCAGGGCTTGCACTACCACGGCATGACGCCGCCGGAGCTCGAGCACACAGCGTGGGATCTCGCGCTCGCGACGCAGGCGTTGACCGACATCGAGCCGACGCTCGCGTTCTCGATCTCACACGTCTACAGCATCCAGCAATCGTTCGCGGCGATGGAAACGTCGTTCATGGGCAATGCGCTGACGCCGACGACGTTCGCGAACGTGAGCAACGCGACGCCGCTCGCGATCGCGATGTCGGGCTACCTCGAGGACGTGAACATCCAGGAGCCGCGGCTCATCAAGCTCTACGACCAGCTGCTTCCGCGCATCGACTCGGCGCTCGGTGGTCCGCCACCGCCACGCAAAGACAACGTCGTTGCCAACAAGTAGCTCGTCTCAGCCTTCGTCCTTCTTCTCGACCTTCGCCTTCTCCTCGATGTGAATTTGCGGCAGCGCCTCGCGCAGTCGCGAGTCGAGGAGATTCTCGAACGCCTTGGGTAAGGCCGCGCTGGCCGGAGTCTGCGCCGCGATCGAATCGTCGCCGCGCATGAAGAACGGCTTGAGCAGATCGATCGGCAGCGGAAAGATCACCGTCGAATTGTTCTCGGCGGCGATCTCCGTCACCGTCTGCAGATAGCGCAGCTGCAGCGACGCCGGTTGGCTCTGCAGCATTCGCGCGGCCTGCGCCAACGTCTCCGACGCCTGCAGCTCGCCCTGCGCGCTGATCACCTTCGCGCGCCGCTCGCGCTCGGCCTCGGCCTGTCGTGCGATCGCGCGGCGCATCGTGTCGGGCAGCAGCACGTCCTTGATCTCGACCGCCGAGACCTCGATGCCCCAGAAGTCCGTGCGCTCGTCGATGATCTGCTTGAGGATGTCGTTGACCTTGCGCCGATCGGCGAGCAGCTCGTCGAGCTCGACCTGGCCGAGCACCGAGAGGAGCGTCGTCTGCGCGAGCTGCGCCGTGGCGTAGAGGTAGTCCTGCACCTCGATGACGGCGAGCGACGGATCGCTCACGCGGAAATACAGCACCGCGTTGACCTTGACCGAGATGTTGTCGCGCGTGATCACGTCCTGCGGCGGAATGTCGAGCACGACGACGCGCATCGACACGCGCCGTCATGCGCGAGAGGATCGCCGGAACGATCACGAGCCCGGGACCGAGCGTTCCCGTGTAGCGCCCGAGGATAGAACAGCACGCCGCGCTCGTACTGCGCGAGCACTTTGATGCTTGCCATCCCGTAGACGACGATCAGCCCCGCGCCGACTGCGACGATCCCCGAGAGGTCGATCACGTGTCGTGGCGGTTCGCCATCGTGATGTTGCTGATCTGCAGGTCCCAGCCGAACGGATCCGGCGTGTGATAGCTCTTGAATTTCGAGGTGTGAATGTCGCCGCCGCCGCCGGTGTCGACCGCCAGATGATTCGGATCCTGCCGGTCCGGCGAGCCGAGCCCGCGCTTCTTCAGCTCGGCCTCGACCTTGTCGGGATCGAACCCTTCGATGCCGAACGAGATGTGGTCGATCGTCGTCACGCCGCCCGCTCGGTTGCGAATGATCGCGCCGCCCACGTCGCCGATGTCTACGGTCGATTGATTCCCGGTAAAGGCGCCAGGCTTCCATCCGAGCAGCGCTTCATAGAACGCGACGGTGCGGCGATAGTCGGAGCAGCCGTACGAGAGGTGATCGAGCCAGACGGTCTTCCATCCGGTCGGCGCAAACGGCTCCGGCGCGGGAAGCTTACCGTTCGCGGCGCCTTTGCGACGATTGGCGCGCGTGCCGTTGCTGACCTGGATGTCGAAGCCATCCGGATCCTTGATGTGAAAACTCTGAAAGTCGCCGGCGTGCTCGGCGACCGGATTGAGGCCGCGCTTCTTGAGCTCCGCTTCGACCTTCGCCGTATTCCACGGATCGATGCCCCAGCAGAAGTTCGTGATCGCGGCCATCCGCGGCGGTCGCGCCTGTCCGCCGCGTCCACGGCCGGCGCTGTCATTGCCCGTTGCGGCCGGCGGCGGCGGTGGCGCGACGTAGCCGTTCGTCATGATGATTCCGCCGACATCGCCCATGTCCATCACGACGCGTTTGCCGTCGTCGTTGCGGACCTTCCAGCCCATCACCGCCGAGTAGAAGGCGGCCGCCTTCTTGTAGTCGGTGCATTGATAGGTGATGTGGTCGAGCCACACGGTCTTCCAACCGGTGGCGTCGAACGGCGCCGGTGCGTGCGTCGTGTCGCCGGGCGCGCGATTGCCGCGTCCCGCGCCGCCCTGCGCGAACGCCGCTACCGGAACGGCGAGCGCGGCGAGTCCGAGTGCGCGAAGGAGATCGCGGCGCGAGATGCGTCCATCGTCGAAGTCGCGGAACAAGCGATCGATCGGGTCGTTCATTGGAGCTCCTCTTCCGCTTGCGGATGATGTCGGGAGGGCCGGCCGGACTGCGCAAATGTGCACGTCGGATCGATGCGGCACAAATCGCTACGGTCCCGTCGAGTTGGACTATTTCTGTGAAAGGATTTGTGGGATTTTTTCGATTCCTGGGATGACGACGGGAAAAACGTCAGTTCTTCCGATTCGGTACACGAGCACTTTGCCGGGCGTCGTACTATTCGAACCGCACCCTTTTCCGAGCTCGTGATGACGCGATTCGCCAGTATCCTCGAAGCGGTCGGCAACACGCCGGTCGTGAAGATCAACCGCCTCGCTCCCGACGGCATCGACCTCTACGTCAAAGTCGAAGCGTTCAATCCGCTCGGGTCGGTCAAAGACCGCCTCGCACTCGGCATCATCGAGGACGCCGAGAAACGCGGCGCGCTGAAGCCCGGCCAAACCGTCGTCGAAGCGACGAGCGGCAACACCGGGATCGGCCTTGCGATGGTGTGCGCGGCGAAGGGCTATCCGCTCGTCGTGACGATGGCCGAGACCTTCAGCGTCGAGCGTCGCCGACTCATGCGCTTCCTCGGCGCGAAGGTCATTCTCACGCCGGCGGCCGAGCGCGGCACCGGCATGGTTCGCAAGGCGAGCGAGCTGGCGGAGAAGCACGGTTGGTTCCTCACGCGACAGTTCGAGAACGAAGCGAACGCCGACATGCACTCGCGCACGACGGCGCGCGAGATCATCAACGATTTCGCCGGCGTGAAGCTCGACTACTGGGTGACCGGCTTCGGCACCGGCGGCACGCTCAAGGGCGTGGGTCGCGTGCTCGCGAAGGAGCGGCCGGAGACGAAGATCGTCGTCTGCGAGCCGGCCGACGCGCCGATGCTCACCAGCGGCAAAGAGCAGGCGCGCAATGCCGACGGTTCGCCGTCCGCCGGACATCCGGCGTGGAATCCGCATCCGCTGCAGGGATGGAGTCCCGACTTCATTCCGAAGCTCACCGGCGACGCCGTCGCGCCGGCTTCGTCAGTCGCGTCATCACGATTCCGAACGCCGAAGCGATGCAATGGAGCCGGCGTCTCGCGCGCGAGGAGGGGATTCTTCGTCGGGACGTCGTCGGGCGCGACGTTCGCCGGCGCGATCAAGCTCGCGAACGATGCTCCGAAGGGCTCGACGATCCTCTGCATGCTGCCCGACACCGGCGAGCGTTACCTCAGCACGCCGCTCTTCGCCGAGATCCTGCCCGAGATGAACGACGACGAGTGGGCCATCGCGCGTTCGACGCCGTCGGCGCAACTCGCTCCGCCCGCATAAGCGCCGTCTTTATCGCTGTCCGCGGCGGAGCGAGAGAGTAAAGGTCGAACCCGAGCCCTCGACGCTCCGCACTCGGAGATCGCCGCCCATGCCGCGCGCGAGGTCGCGGCTGATCGCCAGGCCGAGACCCGTGCCTTCGGTCGGGTTGCGCAGGTCGCGGTGCACTTGAACGAATGGGTCGAAGATCGCTTCCTGCTTGCTCGGCGGTATGCCGACGCCCGTGTCGGTCACATTGAGTCGCACGAAATCGCCCGCGTCGCCGGACACTGACGGCGGCTCGACGTCGATGATGACCGACCCGCCCGCGTTCGAGAATTTCGCGGCGTTCGACAGAAGATTGAGCAGGATCTGACGGAGCTTCTCCGCGTCGGCCATGACCGTGATGCCCGGCGGCACCGAGAACAGTCCGCGGAGCCCGCGCGTGGCGAGCTGCGGCTCGATGAGTGAGACGGATGCCGCGACGATCTCCGCCAACTCCGTCTCGCGCACGTCGTACTCGATTCGCCCGGCTTCGATCTTGGCGAAATTCAGCACGTCGGTGATCAGCGAGAGCAGATGCTGCTCGCTGCGCTGCACGCGCTCCAGCGCCGCGCGCTGCGCGTCGGTGATCGGACCGTGGATCTCCATCTCGAGCAGTTGCACGTAGCCGCCGATGGCGTTCAACGGCGTGCGGAGCTCATGGCTCATCGCCGCGAGGAACTCGCTCTTCGCGCGATTCGCCGCCTCGGCCTCCTTCCGCGCCGCTTCGGCGATCTGGCGGGCCTTCACCTCTTCGGTCATCTCGGTGACGACCGTGATCACACCGTCGATCTTGCCGTCGACGATGAAGGGATGGCTGGTGAAGTTGAAGAAGCCCGGCACGGTGTTGCCATCGCCGGTGCGATCGAACGCGACCGGAACGGCCTGACCGACGAACGGCGTTCCCGTGCGATAGACGTCGTCGAGAATCGCGACGACGCCCTGCGACTCCGATTCCGGAAACGCATCGCGGAAACGCTTTCCGACGAGATCGCGGTTGCCGGTGAGCTGGCGATAGAACGGATTCGTCATCTCGAGCACGTGATCGGGTCCGCGGACCACCGAAACGGCAACCGGTGCCTGCTCGAGCACGTCGGTGAGCAGATCCTTTGCCGCTCGCAGCGCCGCGTTGGCCTCCGTGCGCGCCCGCGCGAGCGCGAGATGCGAGCCCACGCGTGCAACGAGCTCCTGCGCCGAGAATGGCTTGACGAGATAGTCGTCGGCGCCGGCGTCGAGCCCTTCGACGCGCGACTCCTCGCCGGCGCGCGCGGAGAGAAGGATGACCGGCGTCATCTTCGTCGCGTCATTCGCGCGAAGCGCGCGCAACAAACCGAATCCGTCGAGCGTCGGCATCATCACGTCGCTCAGCACGAGGTCGGGCGGATCACGCCGCGCGATCTCCAACGCCTCGCCGCCGTCGGACGCCGTGACGACCGTCCAGCCGCGGCTGCGGAGCAACCGCGCGACGTATTCGCGCATGTCGGCGTTGTCGTCGACGAGGAGGATCGTCGCGGTGCCGACGCCGGCCGACGCGCTCGCGGAGACCGCCGGTCGATCGTCGATGAACGGCTCATCGCCGCCGGTCGTTCGGCAGCCAGCGCGCGGCTTCCTGACGTATACGTCGTACGCGCCGCCTGGCGTGCGACCGCGCGATACTCGCCGGAGCGCGTCGTCGTCGGCGGTGCGCCGCATGCCGAACGGGAACGCGCACGGTGAACGTCGTCCCCGCGCCTTCCTCGCTCGCCACGTGAATGGCGCCGCCGTGCAGCTTCACGAGCTCCTGCACCAGCGCGAGCCCGATGCCCGTGCCTTCGTGCGTGCGACTGCGCGCGTTCGGCACGCGATGAAACCGCTCGAACAATCGCGGCAGCTGATCGGCCGGAATGCCGATGCCGGTGTCGCGCACGATCGAGCTCGACCTGCGCGTCGTCGGGCACCGCGCACAGCGCGACGCTCGATCTCGCCCTCGAACGTGTGCTTGAACGCGTTCGAGAGAAGATTGAGCACGATCTTCTCCCACATGTCGCGATCGACGGACGACCGGCTCGTCGCAGCGGCGGACAGTCGACGCGTCAGCCGCAGTCCCGCCGTCTCGATCGCGGAGCGGAACGAGCTCGCGAGATCCGTCGTCAGCGCCGCGAGGTCGGTCGGCTCGAAGACCGCCGTGCATACGGCCGGCCTCGATGCGCGAGAAGTCGAGCAGCGTGTTCACGAGCTTGAGCGAGCCGCAGCGCGTTGCGATGGATGACCTCGACCCGGCTCGCGCGTCGGCGTCGGCGTCGTCGCGCATCGGCGAGCATGTTCTTCCGCCGGACCGAGCATGAGCGTGAGCGGCGTGCGGAACTCGTGGCTCACGTTCGAGAAGAACTGCGTCTTCGCGCGATCGATCTCGGCGAGCGCTTCGGCGCGGCGGCGCTCTTCCTCGTACGCTCGCGCGTTGCCGAGCTCGGCCGCGATCTGGCCGGCGACGAGCTTCACGAAACCGGCATAAGCGTCGTCGAATGGCCGGTACGGATTGATCGCCGGCGACGAGATACCCGGCCGGATTGATCCTGACTCTGCTGCGCGATCGGCACGACGACCGCGCGCTCCGGCGGATCGTCCCATGCGCCGGTCGGCATCGACGCCGAACCGTCGCGCGAGATCGTCGACGACGCACGGCTTGTCGCGCTGCGCAAGCAATCGCGTCCGACGGCCAGGCGTTCGACGCCGCGGCCGGCGTGGTGTTCGTCGATGCCGGCACACGCTGCCAAACGCGGCACGACGCCGCCGTGATAGGCGTCGTCGAACAGGTAGATGAGCGCGAACGGCAGGTCGAATCGATTCGCTTCGAGCAGCGCGGACCGTCGCCTGCAACACTTTCGCTTCCGTCGACGACCTCGGACAACGCGGCGCCGAGATCGCGCAGCGACGCGAGGCGCCGCTCGCCGATGACGCGCTCCGTCTCCTCGACGACCACGCACAACATTCCGGCGACGCGGCCGTCCTCCGCCGAGAGCGGACTATACGAGAACGTGTGATACGTCTCCTCGGGATAGCCGTTGCGCTCGAGAAAGAGACGAAGGCATTCGTCCCACGTCGCCACGCCGGTCGCCATCACCTGCTCGATGCGCGGGCCGATGTCGCCCCAGATCTCGGCCCACACCTCGCTCGCGGGCCGGCCGAGCGCCCAGGGGTGTTTGGCGCCGAGCGTCATGCGGCCGTACGCGTCGTTGTAAAGGAAGGTGAGCGCGGGACCCCAGCCCATCCACATCGCGAAGCGCGACGTGAGCAGGATGTCGACCGGCGTCTTGAGGCTCTGCGGCCATTCGCCGATGGGACCGAGCGGCGTCGCCCCCCAATCGAAGGCGGCGACCAACCTCCGCATCTCGTTCGGAGATTCGTGCTCAGTGGCCACCGGGTTTTCCGTCTCGATCGTAGTGCTCATGTCGTGAAGTCCATGCGACCGCGGCAGACTGCCGAGAGCTGCACATCACACCCGTCGACCGCGCAAACTACACGGTGGCAATGCGTCGACCAGATGTGACCGGCTCGCGTTCCCCTCAATGCACCATAAAGGCCAGCGTGGGATTGGACGGGCTCAACCGTTCCTCTTCCGCGCTTCGCAGGTCACTTCCTGACAGCGATCCCGCCACCCGTCCGCTATCTCTTCAGCACCCATCCACCTTCAATCGCTAGGAGCCTTTCATGTCGATGGTTCGTTCGCTCATGGTCGCCACAGTCGTCGCGACCGCATTCGTCACCACGGCGTCGGCGCAGAAGACCGTTCAGACCAAGGTCGGCGCCGGCGGAAGTCCGCACGTCACGTCTACCTGGACGATCGCCGGCGCGAACATTTCGATCGCGTATGGACGGCCATTCCTGAAAGGCCGGGCCGATTCCACGCTGATGCCGATCGGCCAGCCGTGGCGCACGGGAGCCGATGAGGCGACGGTGATCACGTCGGACAAGCCGCTGCACTTCGGCAATATCACGCTGCCGGCGGGGAGCCACACGATCTTCACCGAGCCCGGCGCCAGCGGCTGGAAGCTCATCGTCGGCAAGCTCGATAAGGCAGGCCAGTGGGGAACGCCCTATCTGCCGGAGTTCGAGATCGGGCGGGTGCCGATGAAGCTGTCGAAGACGGCGGCGCCGGTCGACCAGGTGACGTACTCGATCGACAACGTGGGCGCCACGCACGTGCTGCGCATCGAATGGGGAACGAAGAGCGCGACGGTGCCATTCACGATCGGCGGTTGAGCTCCCGTGGAGGGCATTCTCGCATGATTGAGTTGGACTGTTTTTGGAAAAAGGATCTCTGGGATTTCTTGGGATCTGGGGGATACTTCGGCAAAGCTCAACGACGTTGATCCCAGTGATCGCCACAGGATCCCAGTGATCCCCAAATTCAGAAACAGTCCAGTTCAACCGGCGAGAGGCATTCGGCGATGCATGTGACGACGGAACAGATCGTAGACACGGCGCGTAGGATTGAGGCATGAGCGGATTCTTCTCGCGTATCCGTACCGCGCTGGGCGGCCAGGGGACGTCCGTGGAACCGGTCGTCTACGACGTTCGCGGGTTCACGGTCGTCGTCGACAACACACGTCCCGACATTCGCACGGAAGACGTGCTTCAGCGTCTCGATGACGCGCTTGCGTTGATCGAGGAAGTTCAGCCGTGGCGGCTGGCGCACCTGCGTCGCGATCTGAGCCACTTCGTGGTCGCGCGCTTCCCTTGCCGCGGAGCGTTCTTTCCCGAGCAGCGCGCGTGCATGACCGAGCTGACGTTCTTGGCGCGCACGGACATCACGCCGGCGCCGGTGGCGTCATCGATTCTGCACGAAGGGATGCATGCCCGCGTTCACGCCATGGGCGTGGACCCGCACACCCGCGATCGCGCGCGCGAAGAGCGACTCTGTCGTCGCGTGGAGCTCGAGTTCGGCGTGGCATTGCCGGCGACGTTGGGCGCACCGGTTGTCGAGCGCGCGATGGCGAGTCTCGAGCTGGATGACGAAGGCGTCGCGCCGACCGTCGACTGGGCCGAGGCGCAACGCCGCCAGCAGGCGATCGACGACCAGGCGCGCCGCTAACTAGCGACTGTGGGAGATGCTCACGGCGATGAGCGCGTTGTCGTCTTCCGAAGGCATCATGTCCCACGCGAGCGGATGACGGTCCCACCACACGCCGGCCCCCGGTGCGAAGCTGTATGTTCGTCGCCCGCTGGCGTCCTGCGCGCGCCAGCGTCCTCTCGCCGCGAATAAAAGGCCCGACTCGCTTTCCGGCAGCCGTTCGGCGCCGCGGAGGACCCGCACCGTGGCGCGCACGTGCGACCGGCGCGTCATGACGTTGAAGTCGCGCGATTGGCCGACGATCAACGTCGCATCAATCGGCTGATCACCGCTGAACGCGAACGGCGCGAGGGGCGTGGTGAGGCGATGATCGACGGCGCCATCGCGCGAGCGCATGTGAACGCCCGCGCCCTCGAGGAGGGCGATCACGCGATCGATGCCCGGAAAGCTGGAGAACGATCCGTCGGTCGTCAGCTCAGCGATGCTCACGCGCCAGTCGAACGCGTCGAGATCGGCGCCGGCCGGAACGCGCACGATCTCGCGCGTCGTACCGCCGCCATTCTTCCACGGTGTTGCCGCCAGTGAGGCGATGTCGAAGGAATCGATTCGAGAGGACACGTGGGCTCTGCGGCTTGACGAATTCGACCGAGGTGCGCAACGTGAAAGCGGGCGTGATCCGCGCCTAACCTCTCCGACGCTGCCCCAGCCGGCGTCTTCGCGAGGCAAAGGGGGGCAGACTCCCGGATCGCAAGCGTTGTACTCCGACCGAAGGTGCGACGCGCCGACGGGAGGGGGCAATGGCTGCAATCGTCGTCATCCTTGTGTCATCGCGGTGCGCTGCTGGGGAGTGAGCCGTGGTGTACCCAACGGAGACTTCGACGCATGCCTCGTGATAAGGATCTCAAGCGCCTCGTTCGCGCTCGTATGACGAAGACGGGTGAGTCGTATACCGCCGCCCGCGCGCAGGTCACCCGCAAAGCCAAGCCGGCGCAACCGACGGTGCCGCCTCCCGTCGTAGAACCCGCCCCCAACTTCGCCGAGCTCGCCGGTATGAGCGACGAAGCGGTGAAGGAGAAGACCGGGCTGTGATTGGACGAAGTGGGTCTACGTGCTCGACCGCCGCGGTGCCGCGTCGATGTCGCATCGTGAGATCGTCGAGATCGTGAAGACCAAGTACAAAGTCGAGGACTGGTGGTGCCAGATGGTCACGGTCGGCTACGAGCGCATCAAGGGGCTTCGCGCGCGCGGCCAGCGCCGCGACGGGTCGTACGAGGCGACGAAGTCGCGCACGTTCAACGTGCCGGTCGACGTGCTGTTCGACGCGTGGGCGAACGCGAAGAAGCGCAAGCAATGGCTCGATGGAAAGTCCGTGAAGATTCGCACGGCGACCGCGCCGAAGTCGATGCGTCTCGATTGGCCGGATGGCGGCATTATCGCCGTTGGGTTCACGACGAAGGGGAAGGAGAAGAGCGCCGTTGCGCTGTCGCACGAGAAGCTGCCCGATCGCGAAACCGCGAATCAACTCAAGCAGTACTGGTCTGAACGGCTCGAGAAGCTCGGCGAAGTCCTGTCATCTTGAGCGAAGTGAAGGGCCTTGCCGGGCGAGACTCACCTGCATCGGCAAGGCTCCTTCTCAACCGGGTTTTCTCGGATTTCCGTGAGACGAGCCCGTCGACGCCGTGCTGTTCTCGTTGGTTCGAGTTGGACAGCTTTAGAAAACCTGGATCTCTGGAATTTTGTGCGGATCACTGGGATCAACCAGGAAACAACCGCAACGCTTCCAACCCGCAGATATCCCACGGATCCGAAAGATCCCAAAAATCCTTTTCCAGGAAACAGTCCAACCCTCGTGGCGCGCCGGATCTCCACCGCTCCGTTCTCTCTCGACTGGTCCAATCCCGGATTCCACGACGAGTCCAGTCTTGTCGTCGCAAAGTCCTGTCATCCTCAGGATCACACCTTTAGGTCCTCGCACACGGATTCTGTCCTTCCGTCGCCGCCGCGTCGAGCAGCACGCTGCAATCCTCCAGGCGAAAGCACCCGCAGTCGAGCGCGATGCGCAACACAGAGCGCATCCGCTCGGCGCGCTGCACCATCTCGTCGATCTCGATGAGTTTGCGCGTCGCGAGCTCGCGCCACTTCGCGGCCGGGGCCGTTCCGGGCGTGAAGCCTTTCACGAGACGCTTGATCTCGGCCATCGTGAAGCCCGCTTCACGCGCCAGCGCGATCAGTGAGAGCCATTCGAAGACGGTCGCGTCATACCGACGTTTGCCGCCGATGCGCGACGCACGCGGTAGGAGCCCGAGCCGCTCGTAGTACCGAATCGCGGACGGCCGCAGCCCGCTGCGATTGCCGACTTCGCCGATTGTCAGAGTGGACATGATATGTGCGATCCGCGAGCTGTTTCCGAGTCCAGGGGCTTGACCTAAAGCGCGCTTTAAGTCGTACCCTTCGAAACGTAACGCTCATTCCGGAGACGCATATGACCAGCACCACGACCGTTTCATCCATCACCGACGCCGCGTTTGCGACCGAGATCGCAAGCGGCGTCGTTGCCGTCGACTTCACTGCCGCGTGGTGTCCGCCATGCAGGATGATGGAGCCGATCATCGAACAAGCCGCGCGCGATTACGCCGGGTCCATTCGAGTTCTTCAAATGGACACCGACGCCAATCCCGCGACCATGGTTAAACTCGGCATGCGCAGCTTGCCGACCCTGCTCGTCTTCCGCGACGGCGCGATCGTCGACCGCATCATTGGCGCGGTGTCGCCGACCGTACTGCGTCAGCGGCTCGACGCCGTGCTTGCGATGCCGTAGCTGCCGTCACGACTACGCCGGCGACGTCACCGCGGCTTTCGAGTGGACCGCGAACGCCGCGCCTTGTGGGTCGACGATCGCGGCGATGCGATCGCCGCCCGGCACTTCCATCGGACCGTTGATGACCTGACCGCCCGCCTTGGTCGCGCGGTCTGCAGCCGCGTCGGCTGAATCCGGAACCTGCACGTAGTGCAGCCAGTGCGACGGTCCGGGCATATCGGCGGATTTGTTCATCATGCCGCCGTAGGTGAAGCGTCCGTGTCCGAACATGTAGTACGTACCCATCGGCCCCATGTCGAACTCGCTCTGCTTCGTCCAGCCGAAGAGCTCCGAATAGAACTTTTCGGCCGCCTGCCAGTCGTCCGTCAACAGCTCGTGCCAGGAGAACTCGAGCGGCTTCGGATCGGTTTCGGCGGTGGGCTCATTCGCGCTCTTGATGATCGCGAACACCGCACCCTGCGGGTCGCGGAGGATCGCGAAACGACCGACCTGATCGGCGGTGTGCGGTCCGACGATCACTGACGCGCCGAGCTCTTTCGCGCGGTCGACGGTCGCGTCAGCGTCGTCGACTTCGACATAGCCCGTCCACGACGGTGGCGCGCCCATCGCCGCGGCATCGGGCGTCAACTCCATCATTCCACCAATCGGCACACCGTTCGCCGACCATACGGTATAGTCGTGGTTGCCGGCGGCGCTCCATGGTTCGGCGGTCCAGCCGACAACATCGCGATAGTACTGCTCGGCGGCCTTTGGATCGCTCGTCATCAGCTCATGCCAGATGAAGCGTCCGTGATTTTCGCTCTGAGACATCGTCGGCACCTCGAATAGGAAGGGGAGGACAATCTTCTCGCGCCAGCCGTCGAGGAAAAGAGGCCTGACGGAACTGATACAACTCGGTTGTCAGTTCAGTTCGTCGAGCGCGGCCCAGGTTTTCGGTCCCACGATGCCGTCCGGCACCTGGCCGCGTGCGCGTTGCAGCTCGCGAATCGCGGCCTCGGTCTTCGGGCCGAAGAGTCCCGTCTGTTCGACGTTGAGCTTTCTCTGAATCGTCTTCACCAGTTCCTGCTGCATTCCGCGGCGAAGCGTCGGCCGGCCGTTGGGACCGTGTTCGGCGGCCGGGATCACTTTGGGCGTCGTCACCGTCACGTCGAGCAGATCGGACACGGCGGCGCGGAACGTATTCATGTCGAAGTTCGGATCCTGCTTCCGGCCCTTCGGCAGCGCGTATTCCTTGTGCCCGCAGCAGAACTCGGCGCCTCGTCCAATGTGGCGAAGGATCGCCGCGCATCCGCGTTGATATGCGTCGATCTGCACGGCCGGCCACGTATCAGACTCGGCGCCGGTATTCTCCGCTTCGATGCCGATGAAGTTCGAGTTGCCGGTCGTGATTCCTTGCCACGTGCCCGCACCGGCGTGATTGCAAAGTCCTGCCGCGACGATGTAGTAGGTTCCGTCGCGACCGAGCCCGAGTTGCGCCAGCGGGCCGGGAAGATCGGGGCGTCCTTTGATCAGCGTGCCGAGCGCGGGCATGTTGCCCTTCGCCGGACACGCGGTGAGGTGACAGATGATGCCGAGCACGGCGCCCATCTCGCGACGCCCGCGCGTCTCCCACCCGTCGACCAGGGCGATTTTGAGTCCGGCCTCCTCGAGGACTCTCGGTAGCCACAGCAGCGAGTAGGTCATGAGATCGCCACGCCTCCGCGAGCGGGCGGCAGATCTTCATCGGACGTCGCGCTCGTGATGTCGCAGTCGCACGCATCCTCGTCGTTGTCGTGAGGATGCGGCAACCCGGTCGACGACGCGTAGACCGACGGAGCGACGGGTGCTGCCGCCATCACAGGCGCCGGCGCCAACTGTTTGTCCTTCGAGGGCGACTCGTTCGGATCGCCACCCGAGCCCGACTGTCGGTCCTCGGACGACTCCTCGGGACTCTTCTCGTGCGGCTTCACCGTCGATCTGATCACCATCATCTTATTTAACAAGTCGAACCAGAACGGCGCGCCCATCGATGCGGCCAGTGCCGTGACGAGCCATCCGAGGATGTGGTGAAGAACGTCGCGGCCCGTCCTGACGTGCTCCAGGCCGATCGGCAGCAGGGATTCGTCGGTGAGACGGGCGCGCGCCTGCGGATAGCCGCTATGGCGGAATGCGGTATCGGCGGCGGCGACCTGGGCGTCGGCGACGATGGCGCTGCGCGCGGCCTTGTTCGTGTAGAGGAACTTCGTGATGTCGATCGTGTCGACGTTCATGAGGATCGCGACGGAGAGACCAATGCCGAAGATGATCCACTGCGTCGAGCGCTTGTACCAACCCGGAGACGCGATCCATCGAGCTGTCGTACCACGCCTGCAGCGTGAGACGCACCGGCATCCAGATCGCCCTGCGCCGAGTCGAGCGCGGTGAGCATCACCCGCCGCACCACGGGACTCTGAATGTTGCCGGCGTTGCGGCGCAGCGTTTCGACGTCGAGCGGAATTTGTTCGCGAGCCTCGTCTTGCGCGTTGACCGGGCCGCGGGCCGCGAGATCCATCACCGCGAGCGCGAAGTTCCGCGACGGGATGTACGAGGGAAGATTCCTGCCGCGCGCAAACATCCACGAGAGGCTCGAGCGCGTCGCCGGCGGCGAATAATCAGATGAATACAGGCCGCTGATCAGTGGATGCGCGTAGAGCTGGCCGGCCAGTCCACTCGGGCCGCGATCTCCGAGCAGCTCACGAATGCCGTGCTCGAGATACGCCGCGCGCGTCTTGAGGATCGCCTCGAGCCCTTCGCGGACGGCCGAGCAGACGATGCTGACAATGAGGAAGACGAAGACGATGCCGATCGCAACTTCGAGAATGTCGGATCCAAACACGCCCGCGAGCTCCAGCGTTCGGGGAGGGGAGGGGTGGGGGAGGAGATGGGGAAGTACGTGTGTTCAGGTTGCCGCGTCAACCAAGTAATGCGTCATCCTGAGGAGCAACGCGACGAAGGACCCCTGTGCTGCGGAGAAAGAAAGCCCTCCTCGGCAGCACGGGGTCCTTCGCTTCGCTCAGGATGACGTCAGTCGCTGCGCAGTGCGTCGACGGGGTTGAGCGACGCGGCGCGTCGCGCCGGAATGAACGACGCGAGGACCGTCGCGACCGCGAGCGCGCCGAGAGCAATTCCCGCCGAGGTCAAGTCGACGGTCTGCATGCCGGTAAACATCGAGCGCAAAACGCGGAAAGACAGCAGGACCCCGATCGCCCCGACGATCGCTCCCGTTGCGCCGAGACGCAGGCCGTCCACGAGAATGAGACGCAATAGCTCGCCGGGGCGCGCGCCGACCGCCGCCCGCACCGCGAGCTCGCGTGTCCGCTGGTAGACGCTCTGTGCGATGATCCCGTACACGCCGATAGCGGCGAGGAACAGCGCGATCAACCCGAACACGCCGATCCAAGCGCTGACGACGCGCTGTCGGGCCATGTCGTCGTCGACGAAGTTGGTCGACTGCGACGTCCTCGATCTCGACATCGGACTTCATCGACGTGAGCAGCGTACGCAACGCCGTCGATGCCACGCCACTTCGGTCGCGAAACATGACGAGAGGCGACATGCGAAGACGCAAAGCATTCGTGCACGTACAAGACGGGCGACGGACCCGCCGCAAGCGTCGAATGATGGACGTCGGCGACGACGCCGATCACGCGCATCGGCGCTCGCTGCGGACCGCGCGAGATGGGCCAACTAATCATTCGACCGAGTCGGGTTCTCGCGCGGCCACAGCTCGTCGGCCAGGCGTCGGCTGACGATCGCGACATCAGCACGTGATGCGACTTCGTCCGCCGTGAAATCGCGCCCGAGGAGAATCGGAACGCGAAGCACCGTGAAGAGATCATTCGAGATCGCGTCGACGTACGCGCGCGACCGCCGGCGAACGCCGGGTCGTTCGAGCGTTGTCCGGCTCGGGCGTGTCGTCGCCGCGGAACACCCGGCTCAGGCTCAACCATGGCGTGGGCGGGGCCGAGGACGTGAGTGCGACCGGTCCAATGCGGGCATCGGATCGCGCACGTCACATGCACCTCATCGACGAACTGCCGCGCGACGGTCGATGTCGACGCGCCCCTGGGGAAGATTCGCGTAGACGTGCTTGAGGCCGAGCGTATCGAAGCCCGGGTTGATTCGCAGCGTTCGTTGAAACGCGCCAAAGAGCACCGATGCCGACGCGAGCATGATGAGCGACGCCGCGACCTGTCGCAACGACGAGCAGCCGTTGCGAGCGCGACGTGAACGGATCGCGCCTCCGGCACCGTCCTTCATCAAGATGCCGACGTCGGTGCGCGAGACCTGAAATGCGGGAATGATCGAACGAGCAGCGCCGCGGCGGCCGTGACGCGAACGCGCGCACGAGCGTGCGCCAGTCGAGCGAGAACTCGAACTTCCGGATCGGCACCACGGTTGCTCATGCACGCGTCGCCGTGCGCATCACGAGCTGCGCGATTGCGATGCCGACGAGTCCCGCCAGCGAGCGACGATCGCGTCGTCTTCGATCACGAGCTGTCGGACGAGCGAGGTGCGCGATGCGCCGAGGGCGAGGCGCGTCGCGAGCTCGCGCCGTTTCGCGGCCGCGCGCACGAGTGAGAGTCCGGCGACGTTCGCGCACGCGATGAGCAGCAGCAGGAGCATCGCGACCGACAGCAGCCGCGGCGTGCGCTTGATATCCACCCGCTCACCGTCTGTCATGCCGGTGCCTTCGAAGACGCGAATCCCGCGATGTCGGTCATCGGGGTACGCCTGCGCGAGCTGCGCCGAGAGACCGGCCAGCTCGCGACCGACATCATTGACCGTGGCCGACGGGATGCGCCGGCCGATGATCCGCATGCCGCCGTAGGCACGCGTGCGAAGATTCTCGGCGGGCGAGTTGGTGATCTCGTTCATCGTGATGATCGAGACCCACATCTCCATCGGATGCAGCCGCATCGCGCCGACGAAACCGTCGGGCGCTACGCCAATGATCGTGACCGGCTGGTCGGCGAGCTTGATCGTCGAGCCGACGACGCCCGAGTCGCCATTGAAGCGCGTCTTCCAGAGTTGATAGCCGATGACGGCGACGCGATTCGCTGTGTAGCGCCCGACGTCGTCGTTCTGGAACACGCGTCCGGCGGAAGCGCGTACGCCGAGCACCGAGAAGAAGTTGTCGCTGACGTAACTGACCCAGACGTGCCCTCGGCCCGCGCGTGCATCGTCGATGGTCAGCGACGTGCCGTCATAGGTCGCGAGTCCAGCGATCGTCGTCGCGCGATCGCGGAAGTCGAGATAGTCGGGGTAGGTGACGTCGTCGAGCTCTCCCTTGGCATTCACCCGTTCGACGGAGAAGAGCTCCTCCGGCTTCGTGACCGCGGGAAGCGGCTGGAGCAACACCGCGCTGATGACGCTGACGATGGCCGTCGCGCCGCCGACGCTGAGTCCAAGGGTGAGAATCGCGATGGTGACGAACGTAGGTGCGCGGCGTAATGACCGGAGAGCGTAGCGCAGCTCGCGGGCGCATGCATGGAGATGGTGCCCGAGCCATGCGTCGCGCGTTGCTTCTTTGACTTGGGTGACGCCGCCCGTCGCGAGCAGGGCGGCGCGATAGGCGTCGTCGCGCGAGAGGCCGTCACGCTCGTAGCGGTCGGCGAGCTGGTCGACGTAGACCCGCAGCTCGTCGTCGAGTGCCGCGTCGCGCATGTCGCGCCCGAAAAGACTCGAGCGGAGATTGCGGGCGATGGCGCGGAGTTGCGCGAGGAGCGCGCGCATGCTCAGCTCGACTCGAGCGCGGCCGCCATGGCGACGGCGACGCGATTCCATTCCGCGGCCTCGACGCCGAGCTGTTTACGGCCGGCGGCAGTGAGCTTGTAGAACTTCGCTTTGCGATTGTTCTCGGAGGTGCCCCAGGACGCGTCGAGCCATCCCTTTTCTTCCATGCGATGAAGGGCGGGGAAGAGCGACCCCGGTTGGACGACGAAGGCGCCCGTGGTCATCTGCCCGATGCGGTCGGCGACGCCGAGGCCGTGGAGCGGTTGCAAGCTCAGCGCCTTGAGGATCAGGACGTCGAGCGTGCCTTGGAGGAGTGGCGTGGGAGCGACCGAACGCGGCATGGCTGACCTATAGAGTGTCTATAGGGGATAGTGCGATGGTTCGTATAGAATGTCAATAGGAGGGGTGGGCGGTGGGCGATGGGCGATGGGCGATGGGCGATCGACCACTCGCTCCGCGCGCAGGTCGAGCCTAGTCTTCACGCGTTTGCTCCTCGGGATGACGCCCGCCCATCGCCCGACGCCCATCGCCCGTCGCCGTTGCACCAACCCCATCCCGTCGCGATACTTCAATCATGACCATTCGCAGCGCAGACCTCGGACTCTGGCGCGGCCGCATCTCTCGAGCGGCCCCACACTAGCGCGCGTCCGTCAGCTGCGTTCATCCGGGATCGCTCCACGCCGAGCGATCCTTTTTTATTGCCGCCCTTCGCCGGACGTCGGAGCGATCTCCATCAAACACCTGGAGATTCGTCATGTCCGTCGTTCACACCGTCCTCACCGGTGACCGTCCCACCGGTCCGCTCCACCTCGGCCACTACGCCGGCTCGCTGCGTACGCGACTCGCGTTGCAGGAGCGCCATGAGCAAACGCTCCTCATCGCCGACCTGCAGGCACTCACTGACAACGCGGGCCGGCCTACGCACGTCGCCGCGAACGTGCTCGAAGTGGCGCTCGACTACCTCGCCGTCGGGATCGATCCCGAACGCACGACGATCGCGCTGCAGTCGCAACTGCCCGCGCTCGCCGATCTCGCCGCGTTGTACATGAACCTCGTCACCGTGGCGCGCCTCGAGCGAAACCCAACGGTGAAGTCGGAGATCGAGCAACGCGGCTTCGCGCGCGACATTCCCGCCGGCTTCCTCTGCTATCCCGTGAGCCAGGCGGCCGACATCACCGCGTTTCGCGCCACTCTCGTCCCCGTCGGCGACGATCAGGTGCCGATGATCGAGCAGACCAACGAGATCGTCCGGCGCGTCAACCGATTGGCCGATGCGGAGGTCTTGCCGGAGTGCGAGGCATTGCTGTCGACGACGCCGCGCCTGCCCGGCGTCGACGGACGCAAAGCGAGCAAGTCGGCGGGCAACGCGATCGCGCTCGGCGCGACGGCGGACGAGATCGGCCGCGCCGTTCACGCCGATGTACACGGATCCCGGCCATGTCCGCGCCAGCGATCCGGGACGCGTCGAGGGCAACGTCGTCTTCGCGTATCTCGATGCGTTCGATCCCAACACGCGAGCCGTCGCCGAGCTCAAAGCGCGCTACCGGCACGGCGGGCTGGGCGACATGGTGCTCAAGCGGCGGTTGATCGACCTGCTGGAGCAGCTCATTGGGCCGATTCGTGCGCGACGCGCGGCGTTCGCCGGCGATCTCGCCTACGTGCGCGACGTTGTGCGATGCGGGACTGCGCGCGCGCGTGTGGTCTCCGACGAAACCGCTCGCGATGTCCGCTGCCGGGCGTTCGCACTCGCCTCATCCTGAGCGAAGCGAAGGATGACAAAGGTCCTCTCGTGGAATAACATTGCCGTATTCCACCCGCCCTGTTTCGCCCACCCAGAGATTCGACTGCCTCATGACCCGTAACCGGCACCTTCGCCGCGCCTGCACGTCGCTCGTCGTGCTCATGACTGTTTCCTCATATGCCGCCGCGCAGGGCCGCGGGGGCGGTGGCGCGCCGCCGAGCATCGAGGAGCGCACATCGGGCATGCGCAAGCTCGACGGCTACTTCCCGCTCTACTGGGACGAGCGCGCCGGCACGCTGCTGCCTCGAGATTCCGCGCTTCGACACCGACTTCCTCTTCTCGACCGGGCTGTCGGCCGGACTCGGCTCGAACGACATCGGGCTCGATCGCGGCGGCGGCGGGCAGGGACGCGTCGTCACGTTCCATCGCGTCGGTCCGAAGGTCATGCTCGTCCAGCCCAACCAGATCGTTCCGCTCGAGCAGCACGAATCCGCGCGAGCGAGAAGTCCGTCGAAGATTCGTTCGCGAAGTCGATCCTCTGGGGCTTCACGGTCGCCGCCGAGTCGAACGGACGCGTGCTCGTCGACGCGACGCCGTTCTTCCTGCGCGACATCCACGGCGCCGGCGGCTCGCTGCGTCCCGGGAACGTGGCGCGTCGATCGCAACGCGAAGCGCGTTCTATCTCCCGAACACGCGCAACTTTCCGAAGAACACTGAAGTCGACATGACGCTCACGTTCACGAACGAAGCGCGGCGGTGGTCGCGGCGGCAACGCGGCGGTCCGGCGCAGGGTCCGGACGCGATCGGCGCCGGCGGTGGCGCGCCGACGGGCGGCCGCGGCGGCGGTCTCTTCTCGGGAACGGTCGCGAGCGTGACGCCTCAGCCGACGCCGTGACGCTGCGCGAGCACGCGTCGTTCGTCGAGCTGCCGGACGGCAACTACAAGCCGCGCGTCGACGATCCGCGCGACGGCTACGGCGGCATGCAGTACGTCGACTACAGCATGCCGATCGGCGACCCGATGGTCGTGCGCTACCTCCGCCGCCATCGTCTCGAGAAGAAGGATCCGAACGCCGCGATGAGCGAGCCGGTGAAGCCGATTCAGTACTGGGTCGACCCCGGCGCGCCGGCCGACGTGAAGCAGGCGCTGCTCGAGGGCGCGCGCTGGTGGAATCAGGCGTTCGAGGCGGCGGGCTTCCGCAACGGTTCAAGGTCGACGTGCTGCCCGACAGCGCCGATCCGATGGACATCCGCTACAACATGATCAACTGGGTGCACCGGTCGACGCGCGGCTGGAGCTCGGGCGGTTCCGTCGCCGATCCGCGCACCGGCGAGATCATCAAGGCGCACGGTCACGCTCGGCTCACTGCGCGATCGTCAGGACTACATGATCTTCGAGGGCCTCACGTCGCCGTACACGACGGGCAACGAGAAGCCGGATCTGCTCTACCAGACCGCGCTCGCGCGCATTCGGCAGCTCGCCGCGCACGAAGTGGGACACACGCTCGGACTCGGCCACAACTACTACGACAGCAAGAAGGGCTGGATCTCGGTGATGGACTATCCGCATCCGGTCGAAGAGCTCAAGGCCGACGGCACGATCGATATCTCGCACGCGTACCCGGCGAAGATCGGCGACTGGGACAAGGTCGCGATCAACTACGGCTACCGTCAGTTCGCGCAACGGCGGCGATGATCCGGCGGCGCTGCGCAAGATTCTCGACGACGCGTGGGCGGACGACATTCGCTACTTCACGAACCAGGACATCGACATTCATCCGCGCGTCGAGCAGTGGTCGAACGGCCAGAATCAGGCGACGGAGCTCAACCGCTTGATGCAGGTGCGTCGTGCGGCGCTGAACCGCATTGGCGAGAAGACGATTCGCAACGGCGCGCCGATGACGACGATCGAAGAGCCGCTCGTGCCGATCTTCATGTATCACCGCTACGCGGTCGAAGGCACGGCGTCGATGCTCGGCGGCCAGGACTTCATCTATGCGATTCGCGGCGACGGGCGTACGCCGACGAAGTGGGAATCGGCCGAGAATCAGCGTCTGGCGATCGAGGCGCTGGCCGGAACGCTGGCGCCGTCGCAGCTCACGATTCCGAAGAGCATTCTCGGATTGATTCCGCCGCGTCCGCCCGGCTTCGGTCTGCATCGCGAGCTGTTCCCGCGCACCACCGGTGAAGCGTTCGATCCGCTCGCGCCGGGCACGATTGCCGCCGACGTCACGATCGGTTTCGCGCTGCAGCTCGAGCGCGCGTCGCGGCTCGTCGCGCAGCACGCGGTCGATTCGTCGCTGCCGGGCCTCGAGGACGTGATCGATCGCTTCACGCGCGCCACGTTCGACGCGCCTACCGCGAACAGCTACGAAGCCGAGGTGCAGCGCGCCGAGCAGCGCGTGTTGGTGAATCGTGTCGCGTGGCTCGCGGCGGGATCAGGAAACGCTCAAGTCCGGGCGATCGCGACGCTCAAGCTCAATCGGCTCGCGGCTCGCATGCGTGCGCAGCCGGGCGCCGGCGATCCGGAGATCGCGCACCGCGCGTTGCTCGCGTCGGACATCAAGCGTTACCTCGAGAATCCTGAAGAGGTGGCGAAGATGATCGTCGTCGCAGCGCCGGCGCCGCCGGGCGCACCGATCGGCGACATGCCGATGGACTGGTTGGCAGCGCCGGGGTGGTTCTCCCTCCCGCAGTAAGCCGTTCGCTCAGACTCGGAGGACCGCAGAAAGATTGCGCTTCCAGATCGAGCGCAGCGGTCCGAAGGATGAGAGCAGGATCGTCGTCGCGACGAGCACGATGCTCAGTGTCGTCGCGCCGGCGATCGCATGCAGTCGCAGCGCAAAGCTGTTCAGATAGCCGATGGTCAGGGTGGCCAGCAGGGCGCCCGCGGCGACTCCACTCGCCCCCTGAATGATCGCGCCGCGCAGCACGAGAACGGCCACGTTCATGCGCGACGCGCCGATCGCTTCGCGAATCGCCAATTCGCGTGCGCGCATCTCGGCCGTGTATGCGACGAGCCCATAGATGCCCAACGCGGCGAGTCCCAGCGCGATGCCGAAGACACCCATCACGAAGCGCACGAGGCCGCGGAAAGTCAGATAGTCGTGATCGAGGCTCGCGACGACGGAGCGAGTCTCGACCAACTGCACGCGGCCGAAGCGATGCTGCGCTGCAAGCAATTGAACGGCGCGCGCAGTGGCGTCCGGATTGCCGCTAGAGCGAAGCCAGAGCTCAGTGCGATCCCTCGAAGTCGAAGCCCGCCCGCCGCGCACGGCGGGTGAGACGAAGACCGTAGGCGTCTCACTTCCCATGTACGGATGCACGTTGAACTGCTCGACGACGCCGATGATCGTCAGTGGTTGGTCCGGGTGCGTCGGTATTCGCAGGCGTCGGCCGACGGCGGACTGCCCCGCAAAGAGGTGGTCGGCGATATCACGCGTCACCACGACGACCGGGGCGCCGCTTGTGGCTTCGTCGCGCGTTGTGAGCCGGCCCGCGTTGAGTTGCGGACGCATCACCGCGAAGAAATCGGGACTGATCTGATCGATCGACGCGAGGTGGAACGAACGTCGCCCGGCGCGTCGCCGCCATCAGGCTTGAGTTGAAGACTGCTCACCTGCTGATACCCGATCAGTCCTGCCGCCGCCACGCTCGGCACGGCGCGAATGCCGTCGAGCAACTGCTCGCTTCCGCGCACCGACACGGTGGACGACGAATCACTGGCCATGCCGATAGCGACATTCGTGTGATCGAAGCCAGTATCGGCGCGAGTCATGAAGATCGTCTTACCCAACACCGCGCCGAGCGAGACCAGTACTCCGGTCGCGAGCGCGACCTGAATCGCCACCAGTCGCGCGCGAGCCGCCGAGAGCTTGCCGCCGTCGCTGGTCGTCGCGCTGGCTGCGCGCAGGAATGTTGTGAGCGCGGGACGGGCGAGATCGACTGCGGGGCCGAGCCCGAAGATCGCGCCGATCCCGATCGCGAGCGCCACGCTCCAGCCGACGGTGCGCCAACTCAGCTCGACGTGTAACCACGCCGGGAGAAACTGTTCGAAGCTGGCGCGCACGATGTCGACGAACACCGGCGCGAGAAACGCCGCGAGCACGCCACTCGTCGCGCAAAGGACGAGGCATTCACCGACGATCTCCCCGGTGAGTGTTTTCACCGAGGCGCCAAGTGCCGCGCGGACGCCCAACTCGCCGCGCCGCCGAATGCCGCGGGCTAGTACGAGTGCCGCGAAGTTGACCGCTGAGAGCAGACCGACGAAGACCGCCACGATCGTCAGCACGAGGACGACCCCTCGCAGCCATACCATGAGATAGTCGCGCAGCGACGAGGATTCCATGATGACGTCGGGACGCTTCGAGCTACGCCACGCTTTCGCATCGTACGCTTCGTAATACGCGCTCGTCGCGCGTGCGGCGAGTGTCGCACGCACCCCTGCGTCGGCGGGACGGTCGAGCAGGATCAGTGTTTCGACGTCGCGTCGCTGAATGCCCGGGTTGTCGGTCGTGGCATCAGACGTCCACAGGCCGGCGAGCACCGGGAACTCGGACTCGCGGCGCGCGATCCCGGTGACGATCGCCGGCATTCCATTGATCTCGATGGTGCGCCCGACGATCGATGAATCGCTTCCGAGCTTCGATGTCCAGAAGTTGAACCCGAGCACGACGCTCGGCACTGATGCGTCCCCGATGCCGAAGGCTCGCCCGAGGAACATCGTCGGGCCAAGGACCGTGGCGAAATTTGGTGAGACACGCAGGCCGAGGTCGTCGACCACCCGATCGCGGTCGCGAAGCCGCATCCGCTCCGCCCGGAAGACGGCGACGTCGGCGACGGGACTGCCGCCCGATTTCAGCGCGCGCGCGACTTCCTGGGGGACCGCGGTCGAGTGACGCGCCGGATCGGATCGCGGTCGGTAGCTGAGCTGCTCGAGACGCGGCGCGTTGGCGAACGGAAGCGACGCATGCCGCATGCTGTCCACGACGGCGATGACGGCGGATGCCGCGCTGATCCCAACGGCGAGCGACACGACCACGCACACTGAGAAGGCGCGGTGGTGTGTGAGGATCCTTGGAAGCTGAGCCATTTTGCGCAAATCTACGTCATCCTTCGTCGCTTCGCTCTCGGGATGACGCTAGCGGAGTTACCAGCGGTAACGGGTCCGCGTTCGATCGTTCAGACGCCTATCGAGCCGTTCGCGCATACGCTGCATGCGGCGCTCGAAGGCGTCGCGGTCGAACGACCGTCGCTCGTCGACCCTGATGCGCGCGCGCAGGGCCGCTTCGGTCGCCCGGTTGGCGGCGCGTTCTCCGGCCCGCTGGCTGAGCCGGGAGGAGCGCTCGATCGTACGATGCGAGCGCTCGAGCGCGCGGTCGACTGACGCGCGCACGCGCTCTTGGATCGCGGCGCGATCATCGCGCGAATAGAAGTCACGATAGACGCGTTGTGCGCGGAGTCGCGCCGGGCTCACGGCGACGATCGTGAGCGCGAGCAACAGCAGGAGTCGTCTCGGGTGCATGCGTTGTCTCGGTTGGATGCCGTTGGTAGGACATCCGCACGGCGCAAAAGGTTCGCTCAGCGGTGGAGCAGCAGCCACGCTCCGCCGGCGAGGCCGATCCCGATGACGATGATCCGCACGTGCTTCTGGTCGACCTTTTGCACGCCCTGCGACGCCAGGTACCCGCCGCTGATCGAGCCGACCGCCATCGCGAGCGCAATCGGCCAGCTGATCAGACTACTGAACGCGAACGTGATCGCCGCGACCGCGTTCATGCACAGCCCACCCCAGTTCTTCAGTCCATTCATGCGATGGATGTTCGTGAGGCCGATGAGGCCGAGCGCGGCGAGCATGATGATGCCGGCCCCGGCGCCGAAGTACCCGCCGTAGATGCCGACGAAGAACTGGAGCACGAGCACGCCCGGCGACGGGAAGCTGCCGTCTGCCGTCTTGTCGGTGACCATGGCGACCGCGCCCTCTTCGGCGACGGTATCGGCGCGCCGTCGCTGAATCGAGCGCACGAGCCGCGGTTGCACGATGAAGAGCGCCGTCGCACCGAGGACGAGCCATGGCACGATGGCATCGAAGCGCGAGGGAGGAGTTCGCAGCAGCAGCCACGCGCCCACACCGCCGCCGATCAGGCTCGGCGCGGCGAAACCGAGTGCCCAACGCCGAGCGCCGGAGAGCTCGGAGCGATAGCCCACCATGCTCGCGAAAGAGCCGGGCCAGAGTGCGACGGTGCTCGTCGCGTTGGCGACGAGGGGGGTGATGCCAAGCCCGACGAGCGCCGGAAAGGTGAGGAGCGTGCCGCCGCCGGCGATCGAGTTGATCGCTCCGGCGACGGCCGAGATCAGAACGACGGCGACCAGTCGGAGCGTCGAGGGCAATGCCATGGCCGAAGGCTAACGCCGTCGCGCTCCATTCCGAACGTTGATTGCGCGATCAACGTTCGTGAATGGCGTCGCGCGCTACTTGCCCCAGGGCCACTCGAAGGTGCCGACGAGCGACAGCACACGGTTCTTGGAGTCGACTCCATCCAGAAACTCGATCAACCCGAGGTTGTAGCGGACGCCGACGCTGAAGGTGTGATCCATCTGCTTGAACGCGAACCCGCCGCCGAACATGAGGCCAACGTCGAACGTCTTCGCCTTGGTGTCCCCATCATCGCAGCCCACCGAGACGGTTTGCGTGCCATCGCTGCCTTCGATGCTGCAACTCGTCTTGAAGGCGAGTGCCGGGCCCGCGTGGAAGAACGGACGCACGCTGCTTTGCGTCGGCATCTCGTAACGCAGGAGGAGCGGAATCTCGATGTACGAGATCTTGATCGTCGCGTCGACGCCTTCGCCGCCCGTCTTGGCGCCCTTCATGGAATAGGTCAGCTCTGGCTGGAACGCCCAGCCGGGGGCGAACGGCTTGATCACGCCGACGCCAACGACGAGCGCGGTCCGGGTGTCGGCGTGATCTTCACTGGTGGGCGTCGTGAGCTTCGCGAAATTGGCGCCCGCCATGATCTCGAATCGGGCGGGACCGGGCGTCGCCGACTGTGCGAAGGCCGTGTGGACGCAGAAGGCCGCGGCCAGGAAGGGGAGTGCGCGTTTCATTTGACGATCTCGGGGCGGGTGGGATGCGGCGGGAGCCACAATATTGAGCGTCTGTGGCTGCCGCGCTATAGATCTCTAATGCGCGATCCCACGCGGTTCTGTCACCACCCCGATCGAACCGATCGTTGCCGGGGAGCGGCGGGCTGACGCCCGCGTAGTGCTATCTCCCCCAGCCGAAGTCGATCGTGCCGACCACCGACCAGATCTTATTGCGTTCGGTCGGGCCATGGTCGAAGACGTCGATCAGGCCGTAGTCGTACCGCCCGCCGATCGTGACGACGTGAGTCTCGTATTGAAAGACCCACCCGGCGCCGGCGGTCAGGCTCGTGTCGAAGCTGTGAGGGTCGAGGTTGTTGCACGAGGCGCTGATCAACGGGGACACGACGCCGAAATGTCCGCTGCAGCCGACCTTGAACGCAGGCGTGACGCCGACGTTGACGAACGGCCGGCTGTCGGCGTCGACCCAGAATTCATAGCGGAGCAAGACCGGCACGTCGATGTAGTCGAGCTTGATCGTGGTACGCGGCTCGAAATCCTCGAGTGTCGCCCCCTTCATCGCATAGGCGATTTGCGGCTCGAAGAACCAACCACCGGTGCCGAGCGGTTGAACCAGGCCCAATCCGGCGATCATGCCCGTGCGATGCTCGGTCGATCCATCGCCCATGAAGTTCGGGAAAGTGGATCCTCCGAGAATCTCGAGGCGAGTGCCGCGGGTCAAACTCTGGGCAAATGCCCCGCGGGCGCAAAGTGCGAAGACTACGAACTGAAACAGCCGTCTCATGGTGATGTCGACGAGGTTGAGCGCTATCGAAGCGACAATGTGCATCGTTGAGACCAATCGATCAGAACCCCGGTGGGACGGGGATGTTTCGCAAAGACTGATCGACGGGGTCGGGGCCGCCGGAGCCGACGGCGGGTTATGTGGGACTATCGGCTACTTGTCGCACGGAAGCTCGACAGGCGGCGTCGGGCGCCGCGCCGGCGCCCGCAGATGGAATACGTATTTCATGATCGAGAGAACACTAGCACGCGGCGATCGATGGGCGAAGACCATCCGTTTGTAAAGAGCGCCGGCCTGTCAGGGCAGTGGACGAACCCAGATGTTCCGGAAGCTGATCGGCGGGCTGGGATCGCCGTGGGCCTGAAGGAGAATCGGCGCGGCGCCGTGCGCCTTGTACTCCGGCTGGCCGATGTACTTTGTGACGCCGCGCAGCGCGACGTGGTTCTGCACCAGCACGCCGTTGTGCAGCGCCGTCACGTAGGCCGGCGTCTTGAGTGAGCCGTCGCCGTTGAACGTCGGCGCGGTCCACACCACGTCGTACGTCTGCCAGTCGCCGGGCTTCCTCATCGCGTTCACGAGCGGCGGGAACTGCTTGTACATGCTCCCCGCCTGGCCGTTGACATAGGTCGTGTTGTTGTACGAATCGAGCACCTGCAGCTCGTAGCCGGCATCGCCGGTCCACGCGAGATAGACGCCGCTGTTGCCGCGCTCCTGATCCTTGCCGGTGACGGCGGTCGGGGATCCGCCACTCGATGTGCAGTTGGTAGTTCGTAAATGAGCGTTTCGTCTGAATGTCGCCGGCCGGCTTGACGACCGTGACGACGCCGTCGGACACGGACCATTTCGCCGGTGAACGGTCCTTCGCGGCGACCCACTGATCGAGCGACCGGCCGTCGAACAGCACGACGGCGTCCGACGGCGGATCGGCATTCGTCCGTCCGGGGGTCACGACCGCCGGAACGGGTTGCCAGACTTCGGTATCCTGGGGCTTGGGCTGCACGGGCGTCTGCGCCTGGGCGATCGAAGCGATGCCGACGCCAGCCGCGGCGGCGATGAAGCGACGAACCATGATGGGCCTCCGACGACGACCGTGATACGCCGAACCGCGCGCGATCAAACCGGCTTTTTCGCCCGCGGCAGCGTGAGTGTGAACGTCGATCCTGAACCAACGGTGCTCTCGGCCGTGAGATCACCGCCCTGCGCCCGTGCCAGCCTCCGGCTGATGGCCAGGCCAAGGCCTGCATCGCCGACCGTGCGATCGCGGTCGCCACGGAGCTGCACGAACGGTTCGAAGATAACGTCCAACTTGTCGGCAGGAATACCGATGCCGGTATCGCGGACCCGAATTCGCACGTCGGTTCGCGTCGCATCGCAGGCGACGTCGATGCGCCCGCCCGCGCCGGTGAACTTCACGGCGTTCGACAACAGGTGCGTCAGAATCTCGTGGAGCCGGCAGATGTCGGCCACGACGGCGACGTCGTCGCGGACGGCGCCGATCGTCACGAATATGGCCTTGGCCCGCGCCAGCGCCGCCGTCGCGAACTCGGTGTCCAGTATCGCCTCGTGCACACCGACCGTCCCCAGCATCAATGCGGCCGACCCCTGCTCGAGACTGGAATAATTCAGCATCTCGTCGATCAGGAACGCGAGCTGTCGTTGGCCAAGCTGCACGCGGCGCAGCTCGTCGCGCGACTCGGCGAGCGCGCTGCCGCGTGCTTCGGCCTCCAGCATGGCGGTATAGCCAGTGAGTATCTCGAGCTGGTCGCGCAACTCACGCGAGAAGACACCGAGGAACTCACCCTTGGCGCGGCTCGCGGCCTCGACGTCGCGCTGTACGCGTTCGTGCTCGACGCGTGATTGTTCCGTCGCGGCGGGCGGCAGATGCGACGCGAGCTCTTCGCCCGCGAGCGCCGCGCATTCGGCGAGCGCCGCACGGTCGTCGGGCGACCATTCGCGCGGCGCATAGTCGATCACGCAGACGGTGCCCAGCACGACTCCGGCAGGAGTCTTCAGCCTCGCCGCGACACACGCTGGATCGCCCGAGGTGTCCGCGCCGGCGCGCGTCTCGTCGACGTGCATGGCGACCGAAATCTGCTTGTCCTCGGAGAGGAGATTGATCTGCGCGATCGTCGCGTGGGTCGCGAGGGCCGCCAGGTGCGCGATGCGGTCGAGCGTGCTGGTTGACGCCGCGTCGCGGGCGTCCTCCGATCCGGCATCCGGAATGAACACCACGCCGGCCGGGGTGCTCATGCGAATTCGCTGATTGGTTGCAGACGCCGCGCCGTCGATGAGAGCATCGACGACGGAGGGCTGTGATGGAACGAGCGAGGGCACGTAAGCGGTCGGAGAGATGCGAGAATCTTTGCCGCTCCGCACGCTTGGTCAAGCGAAATTCACGCGCTGCCGACGGCGAAGCGTTGTGTCTGTCGCAACACGGAGCTCGTCACATTGAACGCGTGCGCTGCCTCACAAGAATCGTACGTGATCAGCGGCGCTTCGCTCGAAACACGATTGCCGACCGCGTATCGCATGAGCGCGTGCGCGTGCCTCTCGGCGTCTTCCGGTGTCGCGTCGCCGGAAGGGAGACGCGTGAACAATGTGTTCAACGATGGACGCGGTTCCGGGTCGCCGAGGGCCGTGGCCACCATCGCGACGACGGTATTGCACAGGAAGTTCGCATCGAAGCCGAGCGGGCTATACGATCGAGAGGTCGGTTGATGCGACACGAAATCGGCGAGCAACGCATCGCGACCGTCGAGCGCGCGCTCGCGCAGCTCGGCGTGCTCGCCCTGGTGCGTGCGGAGCCACCGCGGAGTCTTCACCGTCGCGAACGTGGGATCGGCCGACAGTCCGTTCAGTACCCCCTCGACGGTACGGGCGTGCTCGAGATCGTCCACGCCGCCGGACCGTTCCTCGTCGTAGTCGCGAAGCAGATTCAACAAGCCGTAGATGACGAACGGGTAGTCGACGATGTTGTCGTCGCGCATCAGCGCGACGTCGCGGCGATACATGAAGCGCAGCCCCCAGCGCAGATGTCCGCCGAGAACCGCGGCGCAGGCAAGAGACATCCGCCGGCGATGCACGCCGGTCGAGCGCGTCGAAGCTTCGCGCAATGAGCTCGTACGCGTGCTCGTCCGGATGATAGTGCGAGATGGACGTCAGCAGCAGCGTCTCGACGTCGTCGACGAAACGGCAATTGCCGCCGTCGCCTCCCTGGAGCGCGCGCAGCAAGCTGCGCCGCACGCTCCAGGTTTTCATTCGGATCGCCCTCGTCCCATGCGCGTGCGACGACCAGACCGAGCACCGACATGAAGTAGTGATCGAGCAGCACGGAGAGCGCGCCGCGCTGTCGCTCGAGTGCGACGTGGTCGAGGGCGCAGCGGTCGAGCATGAGAACAGGCGTGATCTCGGGGGCAAAGCGCTGCGCGACGTAGTCCCAGCTCTCGAGGACGTGAAGGCCGGCGCGGCGCGCCCGCATGTCGAAGCTCTGAACGATCCGCTGGAGGCGCAGCGGTTCGCCGCCAGTGGGAAAGGTGTGGGAGCGCATGGCGCCGCGAAGGGCGAGTGCGCTCTCCTGAAAGTCATCGTGCGCGGTGAGGGCGTCCAGAATACGCGGACGGAGGCCGTCGGTCAGCGCATGCTCGAGCAGCTCGCAGGCACTGGCGTACGTGATCTCGGTCCGTTGGTGCGGATGGCGCTTGGACATCGGCAACGGGCTGGGGGCGGGGGGTGTGGGTCGGGCAATATTAGAAGCCGGACTTGGGTTCCGCGAGCCCCTAGGCCGGCCAGAGCCATGCCGCGCCACGCACCCCGCTCGAATCGCCGTGGATATTCTTGAGAACGTGCGTCGCGACACTATGCGAGAACACGTATTCGGGAAGACGGGTTGAGACCTCCTCTGACAGGTTCGGCAGATTCGACATGCCACCGCCGAGGACGATGACGTCCGGATCGAGGAGGTTGATCACGGTCGCGAGTGAGCGGGCGAGCCGGTCGTGATACCGCTCGAGCGCGGCCACGGCATCGGGATCGCCTGTCATTGAGTCGGCGACGATCTCGGCCGTTGATTGCTCACGGCCGGTGGCGGCTCGGTAGTCGGCCGCGAGCCCGGGGCCGGAGAGAAACGTCTCGATACAGCCATGCTTGCCGCAGTAGCACGGCGGCCCGGGTGACTCGGCCGGTGTCATCCATGGCAGCGGATTGTGGCCCCATTCGCCGGCGACGAGGTTCGGCCCGTCGAGCGCGCGGCCGCGCACCACGATGCCGCCGCCGACCCCGGTGCCGAGGATAACCCCGAACACGACGTCGAAGCCGGCGCCCGCGCCGTCAGCCGCTTCCGAGATCGCGAAGCAGTTCGCGTCGTTCGCGGCGCGGACGGGGCGGCTGAGGCTCTGTTCGAGATCTTGAATGAGCGGCCGGCCGATCAGCCAGGTCGAATTCGCGTTCTTGACGAGACCGTTCGGTTGAATGGCGCCCGGGATGCCGATGCCCGACCGTGGCGTTGCTGTGACGCTGCGGCGCGCTCGATCGCGTCGACGAGCGACGTGATCGCAGCGATCGTGGCGTCGTAGTCGCGCGGCGTGGCGACGCGTTGTCGGGCGAGGATCGCTCCGTGTTCGTCGAGCGCCACGCCTTCGATCTTGGTGCCGCCCAGGTCGATGCCGATGCGGATCGTCATCGGTGGAGAATAGATGGGCGATGGGCGATGGGCGATGGGAACTGCGTCATCCTGAGGAGCGGAGCGACGAAGGACCCCTGTGCTGCCGAGGAGGGCTCTCTTTTCTCCTCGGCAGCACAGGGGTCCTTCGCTTCGCTCAGGATGACGAGCGGAAAACTAGATCATGGGAAGCGCGTGCACGGCAGCGACGCGCGACGGAGCGCATGGCCGGCGTCCTGGTCATCGTCCGACCAGAATACCGAACGCAGACCGCCCGAGCACAACGAGAGCGGCGCGATCGTGAAGCCTTCGTTGTTGAAGTTCCCCATCGTCGACGGACGGTTGAACTGGTGCGTCATCACGAAATGACCGCGCGTCGCCGAGCTTGCGTTCGTGTCGATCTCCCACGTCGACGTGATGCCGCCGCAGGTGTCGTCGCAGATCGCCAAGAGATAGTTCAGCTCGCGATCGAAGTGCACGTCCATCACGCCGCGCGTGAACGGTCGTCGTGATCGTGGCGACGCGCTGGAACGAGTTCGCCGAGTGATCGAGCGCGTAGGCGTAGATGCCGCCGTTCGCCTCGAGCGCCACGAAGAACAAGCCGCCGGCGTGGTTCGGATACTCGGCCGGGTTGTACGCGTGGCCCGTGTGCTCGTCGAAGAAGCCGTTCGACGTGAGGTACGAGTCCGGCACCAACGTGACGCCCTCGAGGCCGAGGTTCGCGCCGATGCCCGGGAAGTCCGGCGGTGAGGTTCCACTCGTTCGTCGGGATGAGGCGTCGCGCCCGCCGCGGACGGATCGAAGCGCAGAATCGCCGGGCGACTCACGCCGCTGTTCGTGTTGTTGCGCTCCGTCGAGACGTAGACGCCCGTGCTCGAGCCGCTGCTCGAGATCGTGACGCCCTCGGCGTCCGGGTCGCCGGTGCCGTCGGTGTAGTGCAGCGCCTTGCCCGCACCCCAACCGTTCGACGGATCCGGCGTCCAGATCGAGCCGTTGAAGATCAGGCGATACAGCGTGCCCGGACCGTTCTTCACCGCCCAGATCACGTTCGGTGAGAGCGTTTCGTATTCGAGTCCGCTCATGTTGCGTGCCGAAGAATGCGTTGTCGTCGACGACGGCGACGTTGTCGCGAGCCGGGCCACGTGGCAGCGGTCGGGCCGGTTCGTCGTCGCGCCGCAGTTGTTCGCCGCGCCCTTCGTCGATGCGGCGGTCGTCGTGAACGCGCCGGTGCCGTCGGGGCAGCGGCCGTACGTCGTCGCGGCGGCGCGCGTCCACGGCGAACGAGTCGAGCAGCACGCCGTCGGCGTGAAGAAGCGCGCCGCATCGAGCCGCCGAGGCCGAAGTTGTTTCCGCCCGTCGTCGTATCGACGTCGAACGCGAGGAAGGCGCCTGCGCGCGATCGTCGTTCCGCCGGGATCGTGTAGATGTGCGTGTCGTCGTTGTCCTTCAGGATGTAGCCCGAGAGATCGATCGTGCGGCCGCTCGGATTGTACAGCTCGATCCAATCGCCCGGCGTGCCGCCGCTCGATTCGACTTCGTTGATCTTCACCGGATTCGAGCAGTCGTTCGCGGCGCCGTGCGTCGAGCTCGTGGTGACGACGAACGCGCCCGAACCATTCGGGCAACGGCCGAGCGTCGTCGGCGAGTGCGTGGCCCAGCCCCACTTGTCGACTTCAAACAAGAACGGGTTGTAGAGACGCACCGAATCCGGAGCGCCGAGTCCGAAGCTGTTCGCGCCGGCGTCCGTGAGCACGACGAGGTAGCCGCCGGCCGGGATCGTCGAGCCCGCGCCGAGCGTCTGCGCGTGGGTGTTGTCGTTGTCCTTCACGACCCAGCCGGTGAGATCGACGGTGGCGCTCGTCGGATTGAAGATCTCGACCCAGTCGTTCGTGTCGCCGTTCGATTCGATCTCGTTGATGACGACCGCCGGCGGATTCGCCACGGTCAGCACGGCGCTCTGACCCGACTTCGTGTCGACCGTCGCGATGACCTGCACCGAACCAGCCTTCAATCCCTTCACGACACCGTTCGCATCGACGCTCGCGACGTCGGGCAGCGGACGTCGTCCACGTGATCGGGCCGAGCGGGAACGCCGCGCCGTATTGATCGACGCCGGCGGCGGTCGCGGCAATCGTCTGATTCAGCGTGATCGTCGTCGCCGGACAGCGTGACGTTGATCGTCGTCAGCGCCGCGGGCGCGTTGGAGACCGTGAGGTTCAGCTCACCCGTCTTGCCCTGCGACTTCGCGGTGATGACCGCGTTACCCGGTTTGATCGCGGTGATGACGCCGTTGTCATCGACCGTCGCGACGCTCGACGGATTGCTCGACCACTTGATGTTCTTGAGCGCCATCGTGTCGCCGTACTGGCTGACGCCGACGGCGGTGGCGGTCACGGTCTGTCCGACAAAGATCGTCGAGTCAGGCGCAATGACGACAACGCCCTGGAGGGAAGGAGGGGCCGATGGGTTGTCGCGGCTGCAACCGAAAGCAGCGGCAACAGCCAGCAGCGCGGCAGCAACGCGGCGTCGCGGGAACGAGATCACAGGTGTCTCGAGGGGAAGAAGGGAAGATTCCGGCGGAACGCCGTAGTCTCGACTTGCCCCGCGAAGCGTGGCCTAACGAATTGTCACGGGCGTGTAAATGAGATGGGCGTCGGGCGATGGGCGATGGGCGTAAACGGCGCTACGTCATGCTCGTTGCCATCGCCATCGCCCTCGCCCATCGCCCATCGCCCGACGCCCATCGCCCATCAGTCGTTGGGTATCGCCTCCGCATGATCCCCAAGCTCCCGCGGCGACGTCTTCGTCGTCCTCGGACGACGTGCGAGATTCCCCGCGAGCATCGCGTCGATCAACTCGGCGACGCCGGCGCCGTGATCGCGCGTCGCGACGAAGTCGGCGCGATCCTTCAGCGACTGCAGCGCATTCGCCACCGCGGCGCCGATGCCCGCCAGCTCGAGCAGCGCATGGTCGTTCTCGGCGTCGCCCACCGCGACAGTGCGTTCGCGGCGCGATCCCCAGACGGGCGAGCCCCTGCTTCAATCCGCTCGCCTTGTTGACGCCGGACGGCAGCACCATCACGGCGCCCTTGTTGAAGATGACCTGATACTCGAGACCGAGCGTCGCGAATCGTCTCCAGCACCACGACCTGGTGCGGCTCGAACGTCGCGACGATCACGTTGCCCACCGACAGTGGGTGCACGTTCGCCGCGCGCAGCGCCTCGACGAAGTCGGCGCGCGGCGGGTCGCAGAGCGCGAGCTCGGCCTGCGTCGACGGCTCGTAGAGCGTCGCTCCGTTCTCGAGCACCATCAAATCGAAGATCTCGAAATGCTGGAAAGTGCGGGCGAGGCTCTCGCGCTCGCGCCCCGAGACCAGGACGAGCTTCACGCCGGCATCGCGCACGCGGCGGAGCGAGGCGAGCGTCGCGTCGTCGACGATCCCATGGTGCGCGATCGTGCCGTCGTAATCGGTCGCGAGTACATCGAAGCTGCGGTCGAATTGCAGATTGGTCATGGCTCCATGTCCCATTCCCAGAGACGCACGCCCCCGAGCGCTGCCGCCGAATTGTCGACGCGCTTCACATTGCGCGGCAAACGTCCCTTGATCAACCGGGCGTTCCCGCCGCCGACGTAGCAGCGATCGTAGTTCGTGACGCGGCGAAGCATCTTGATCACGTCGTGGACGCGCGCACTCCAGCGTGTCGCGCCGAGCTGTCGTCGCGCCGCGTCGCCGTACGCGCCGCCGAGCGGTTGCTTGCGATGCGGCGAGGCCACGAACTGGATGCGCGGACCGAGCTGGCCGTCGAGATACAGCGCGGTGCCGAGACCCGTGCCGAACGTCAGCACCAGTTCCACGCCGCGCCGCCGAATCACGCCCAGTCCGTGCATCTCGCCGTCGTTCATGACGCGAACCGGCAGCGAAAGGCGCGCCTCGAGCCTCTCGGCGAGCGGAAAACTGTGAAAACGGCGGTCGCCGAGCACGGGAACGGAGTAGGTCTTTCCGCCGTGCACGATGCCGGGTATCCCGACCGAGACGCGGTCGGCGGCCGGCAGCGCGTCAGCGACGCGCTGAATCAGCGTGACGAGCTTCGCCGGCGTGAGCGCTTTCGGGGTGTCGACCGAAACGTGGTCGACGAGGGGCTCCCCGTCGGCGTCGAGACAGTGCGCTTTGACGTGCGTACTGCCGACGTCGACCGAGAGCGTGACCTTCCTGCGTCGTGATCGCGTTGCCATTCACCGGCACGGGGCAGGGCCCGTGCCGTGAGCTGTTGCGCAGGCCTTTCAGCTACTAGTGAGCGTCGACCGCGCGCCGGCCGGCCGCCTCGTCGCTTGCGCAGCAGGAACACCGCCGGAACGACGCAGAGGAACGACAGCAGGATGAGCAGCCAGCAGTCGTTGTACGCGAGCATCGACGCCTGCCGCATCACCTGTCCGTCGAGCAGTCGCAGCGCGCGCTTGCTGCGCGACGTACCGCGCGACGCGCCCTTCGCGACCATGCCCGATCGTCAGCGCATTGGAGCGTGCGTCGAACGCCGGATTGCCGGCGTAGATGTTCGAGCACGAGATCGGCGCGATGATACGCGATGTGTCGCGTGAGATACGTGCCGAGCACCGCGATGCCGAACGAGCCGCCGAGCTGGCGCGAGAGATTGATCAAGCCCGACGCCTGCTGCGCTTCCTGCGGCTTGAGGCTGCCGAACGCGACGTTGTTGATCGGCGTGAAGAGCAGGCCGAGCGCGGCGCCGCGAATGATCAGCGCGGTGCGCGCGTCGACTTCGCCGGCGGCGGTGGTGAGATGGCCAAGTCGCCACATCGACCAGAGCATCAGCGCCATGCCGCATCAGAATCAGCACGCGTGCGTCGGCCTTCGGCTTCGCGCCGTTGAGCAGGAAGCCGCAGATGAGCGCGAAGACGCGCCGTCGTCAGGCCGCCGGGCAGCATCGCGAGCCCGGTCTCGGTCGGCGTGAAGCCGAGCAGCGTCTGCGTGAACAGCGGAAAGAGGAACGCGCCGCCGAAGAGGCCGAAGCCGAGCACGATGAACAGGAAGATCGACGCGGCGAGGTCGCGGTTCTTGAGCACGCGGAGCTGGATGACCGGATGCTCGTTGCGCTTCGACAGCTGCCACCAGAGCAGCGTCGACGAGCGACACGCCGGCGACGATCGACAGATCGCATGATCAGCGTCGCTCGGCGAACCAGTCCTCGCTGTTCCCTTCCTCGAGCACGTACTGCAGCGAGCCGACGCCGGCGATGAGCAGGCCGATGCCGAGCCAGTCGACCGACGCCGTGCTGCCGCTTGTGATTCGGGCGGATCGTGCAGGAACGTCGTGACCAGGAACGCCGACGACGATGCCGATCGGGATGTTGATGAAGAAGCACCAGTTCCACGTGTAGTTGTCGGTGATCCAGCCGCCGAGCGTCGGGCCGAGCGTCGGCGCGACGATGACGCCGAGCAGGAAGATGGCCTGCACGAGTCCCTGCTCTTCGCGCGGGAAGATCTGGCGCAGCGTGGCCTGCGCGGTCGAGAGCAGCGCCGCGCCGCCGGCGCCCTGCAGCAGGCGCCAGCAGCACGATCTCGCCGAGGCTCGACGACGTGCCGCAGAGGAACGACGCGACGATGAACAGGATGATCGAGAACGTCAGGTAGCGCTTGCGGCCGAAGCGTTCGGTGAAGAACGCGGTCATCGGCAGCACGACGACGTTGGCGAGGATGTACGAGGTGCTGACCCAGGCGATCTCTTGCGGCGTGGCGCCGAGATTGCCGGCCATCTGCGGCAGCGCGACGTTGATGATGGTGGTGTCGAGCACCTCCATGATCGCCGCCGTGATCAGGCCGACGAGGATGAACCAGCGGTATTTATCGACGTGATCGGCCGCGGCCGCACGGGCAGCCGCCATCGCCTTGGAAGGCGTAGGCGCGCCGGCGCCGGAGCGCGGGAACAGGCGTGGTTGGCGAAGACATATCTCGAAAAATAACGGACTGGGAACCGGTTCAGCCGTCGACGTGCGGGAGTCGTGCCCGGGTTCCGGAGTCTGCGACAGTTTGCTAATATCTCCCACCCATCCGTCCATCGCGGAGGAACCATGATCAAGAGCGTCATGTCTCAGGTTCGATGCGCGCTGGTCATGCTATTGATTGCCGCGTCCGCCACCGAGAGCGGCGCGCAAACGGCCGTAGTCGGCGGAACGGTCTATCGCGACTCGGCCCAGCACCCGCTCGGCGGCGCCGAGATCACGATCCAACCTGCGAACCGTGTGACGCGCAGCAACTACCTCGGCGAATTTCGATTCGACCGGCTTCAGCCGGGCCGCTACGCCGTCTCAGTCCGCTATCTCGGCTTCGCGCCGTTCGTGGATAGCGTCGCGGTCGCCAACGGCGAGGCGGTCGAGCGCGAGTTCGTGCTGACCCAGACGGCAACGATGCTCGATTCGCAGCGCGTGGTCGGGCGGAAGCTGGACGACGGGCCGTTCATGGTGGAGTTCGAAGAGCGCCGGAAGGGCGGCATCGGGCACTTTATCGGCACCGACGAGCTGCGAAAGGTCGAGAGCGGTCGTCCGCTGATCAACTACATCGCGTCGACGATCCCGGGGCTGCGGACCTATCGGCCCAACCAGAAGGAGCGTCCGCAGGATTTGTTCATCGGCGGAGGGTCCGGGCACGGAGGGACCAACCGGGCGAACGCCTCGTCGAATTGCGCCGTCGCCCTCTACGTGGACGGAAATCCGTATTACGTCCCGGGGGTCACGCGCACACCCGAGGGCGTGGCACCGGACATCGGTTCATGGTCGGCGGATGAATTTTCCGGCGTCGAGTACTACGCGGATGGCGGGGGAGCGCCGGCGAAATACAACACCTCCAACAGCGGCTGCGGCGTGCTGCTGCTATGGCGCCGGTACCAGCGATAGCCGTCAGAAGACGCGTCGCTGCAACCGGGCGACGTTGAACTTTGCCGTATCGGCGATTGCCATCACCGTCATCACGCCCGCCTGCACGGGATCGGTGACGACGAGATCGGCGGCATCGGGAACGCTGCCGGCCATGTTGAGACTGACGACGAGCAGTCCCAGCTCGCGCACTTCACGGACGGCGCGCTCGATGTCGCCGCCCATCAGTGACCCGGCGAGAACGAGCGCTTTCGCGCGCGGCAGTCGGGCGACGGCGCGGACCGCGTCGGCCAACGGCTGCTCGCCGACGAGCGGAATCGTGTCGACGGAGATGCGCTCGCCGCGGATGTTGTGGCGGTCCGCCTCGGAGATCGCGCCGATCGCGACCTGCCCGACCTGCGCGCCGCCGCCCATGATGATGATGCGTTTGCCGTAGACGCTCTGCAGCGTGTTCACGCGATCGAGCGCGCGCACGGACGGCAGCGCGCGGAGGTCGGTGAGCATTTCTTCGACGCGCGCCGTTGCCACCACCTCGAAGTAGATGCGCGGTGCCGGTCCGCTTCCGTCGATGATCTCCACCGAGAGAATGTCGCTGTCGTGCGCGCGGAACACTCCGGTGAGCTCGTGCAGCACACCGGGGCCGGACATCGTCTGCACCATCAAGCCGATTTGATCGCTCATCCCTACAACTTAGACCACAGCGTTGACAGTCCGGTCCGCACGGGCGACGATTCATCGCAGTGCGCTCTGGGGCGCCACCGGTCCGCGGCAAGGGATTCGCTCCCACCCATCTTGGTTCGCGTTCCGCGCTGAACCTTCTTCCGGCCTGCAACTCAGCGGACTTCAGGCAATCACGGGAGGAGGAGTATGTCCAGACGTATCACGCCTGAGAGCTCGCTCGAGACGCTGCGGCAGGAAGCCAAGGATTGGCTGCGCCGTCTCCGCGCCGACGACCGCGAGGCCCGCGCACGCTTCGATCGTGCGTTGCCCGATGGTCCACCCAATCCGACGCTTCGCGATGTGCAGCACGCGCTCGCGCGCGAGCTCGGCTTCGTCGGATGGACGGCGCTCAAAGCGCGAACAGGGCAGCGACCATCGGATGCGCAAAGCGATGAGACGCTCGCGCGCTACGATCAGATGGCGAAGAATCTGCTCGAGGCGTATCGCACCGGAACGCCCGACGCGATGGAGCGCCATTGGCGCGATACCTGGCATCGTCGCAGCTGGGAAGCGATGCGCCGGTACGTTCAGCTCGATCTCGGAAAGCGGGGCGAGTCGCGCGAAGGCGAAGCCGCGGCCGGCGATGAGGCGAGCGTCGACATCACGCTCGATGACGCGCGTTGGCTCGTCGCGCGTGAGCAGGGATTCGAGAACTGGAATAGCCTCGCCGGACAGGCCGCGGATTTGATTGCGATCGAGGGCAAAACGGCGCCGAAGGGCGTGCGGCTGGTCGTCCGTTCATCGAAGACACAGGGCGAACCGGGCGCGACGACGCGACGCTGGGACGCCGCCTTCGACGCGCTCGAAGATGAAGAGGCGATCGGGCTGGACGCCAACGGCCAGATGACCGACTCGTTGCTCGAGCGCATCGCGCAGCACGAGCACGTGTCCGTCTTGCGGTTGAATGGGTCGTCGCGACTGACCGACGATGGCCTACGCCATCTCACGCGCATGGCTGATCTTCGCGTGCTCGACTTGTCCGGGTGTGAGTCGCTCACCGACGCTGGCTTCTCAGCCCTCGGCGAGCTGCGCGCGCTCGAGCATGTGAATCTCAGCGGGACGGCCATCACGGATGCCGGCGTGGCTGCGCTCGCGCCGTGCGAGGCGTTGCGCCGTGTGGAGTTGGGGTGGACGCGAACGGGCGATGGCGCGTTGCGGGCGCTTCGCGGCAAGCGGTGGCTCACGCACCTCAACACGGGCGCGTTGGTGACTGACGAAGGCGTCGCGTATCTCCACGACTTTCCGGTCTTCAAGACCTGGCAGGGCGGCACGGTCGAGCTGCAGCTCACGTCGCCGGAGGGAGGCCCGAACTTCCTGCATTTACACGGCACAGTGACTGACGCGGGCCTCGCGACCCTGGTGGGACTCGACGGTCTGTTCGGTCTGAACATCGACGATCAGCGTCTGCAAATCACACCGTCCGGCGTCGGTGTGCTCCCGAGACTGCCGCGTCTCGGGATGCTCAACGTCGATGCGGTCGACGAATCGATGCCGCACATTGCCGCCATACCGGCGTTGCAGTTTCTGATGTGCCAGGATACCAGCACGAGTGACGACGGCTGGGTTGCCCTGAGCCGGTCGCGCACGCTCGAGCAGATCTGGGGACGCCGCTGTCACAATCTGAGGGGAAGGGGCTTCGAGGCACTCGCGAACCTTCCTGCGCTGCGCTCATTGTCGGTGAGCTGTCTCAACGTGCCGGACGCGTCGATCGCGGCGCTGCCGAGCTTTCCGTCGTTGCGCGAGCTGATGCCGATGGACATTCCCGACGCCGGCTACCGACACATCGCGCAGTGTGAACACCTCGAGCGTCTGGTGTTGATGTATTGTCGCGATACGACCGACGCCGCGACGGAGCACGTGGTGAACTTGCCGCGCCTAATGAACTACTTCGCGAGCTACACGCGGATCACCGATCGAACACCCGAACTGTTAGCGACGATGTCGTCGCTAGAGATCCTGGGGCTCAGCGGATGCGCGGGCGTCACGAATGCGGGCATCGCGGCGCTGAAGCGCGCACCGCGCCTGCGTGAGCTTTCACTCGGTGGAATGCAGCATGTCACGCGAGACGCCGTTGCGAATTTTCCAACGTCTATTCGAGTGGAGTTTGGATTGTGATCTGCGCGAATTTCGAATGTCGAATCTCGAGTCGCGATATCAAACCGCCCGGGCCTCTCTCCGGCGCAGCGGGCTCGCGACTCGCCATTCGATATTCGAAATTCGAGATTCGAGTAATCGACACCGCCACGTTACGGCGCCGTTACGGCCCAGCGAGATCCAAGTCGCAAACAAACGCGAGCATTGGGTTCTCACTCTCGCTGGAGCCGTCCCATGTCAGGCTTTCGCTGCCACCCACTAACTCCTGGTTCGTCCCGCGGTTGGCTCGCGACCGCGACCCTGGCGCTGCTTGTCGCCGGCGAAGTCGCCGGTGCGCAGGATCCAGGTGTCGTACAGGCCGGCACCGCGGCGACACGCCGACAGAGTGACACGGCTGCCGTGCGCTTACAAAGCGTCGAAGTCGTTACAACCGTTACCGGCTACGGAAAGTCCCGCACGATCAACGCGATCTCTGAGCAAACGCTCAAGGGCGCGACCCCCGGCTCGAGCGCGCTCAAGGCCGTCGAGCGCCTGCCGGGGGTGAACTTCCAGAGCGCCGACCCGTGGGGCACGTACGAGTGGTCGAACCGCGTCACCATTCGCGGCTTCCAACCGCAGCAGATCGGACAGACGTTCGACGGCATCCCGCTCGGCGACATGAGCTACGGCAACTTCAATGGGCTCGGCATCGGACGCGCGGTCGATCAGGACAATCTCTCGAGCACGAGCGTCGCGCAGGGCAGCGGGGCACTCGGCACCGCGTCGAACAACAACCTCGGCGGCGTCGTGCAGTACGTCTCCGAAGATCCCGACAATCGCTCGAGCTTCCGCCTGCGCCAGATGGCGGGTGAAGCGGCATCGCGCCGCACGTTCGGTCGCTACGACACGGGCCTGCATACGGCGGGCTCCGACATGATGTGGAAAGGCTTCTTCAGCTATTCGCGAATCGACAACGACAAGTGGAAGGGCGGCGGCGAGCGCTTCTCGCACGGGAGCGATGCGCTGTTCGGCAGTCGCGGCTTGTTCGGCAGCGCGGGACAGACGTATCAGGATCAGGTCAACGCGAAGTTCGAGCTGCTCAAGGGTTCGATGAAGCTCGTCGCGTTCTACGATCTCTCCGATCGCAAAGAGGCCGACTACACCGACCTCTCGCTCGCGCGCTACAACCAGAGCGGCCGCGATTGGGATCAGTTCTCGAGCTGGAGCGTCGCGCAGCAGTTCGCGACGAGCCAGACGCCGGACGAAGCGTATTTCGAATCCGCTGAAGGCGCGCGCCGCGACAACCTCGCGTACATCGGCGCCGAGTTCAACTTGAGCGACAAGAGCCGTCTGACGATCACGCCGTACTACCACACCAACCGCGGCGCCGGCGACTGGCATGCGCCGAGCTACGGTGCGGATTGGAGTCCCGATCCGATCTACTTCCGGCAGACGCAGTATCACAGCGAACGCGGTGGCGTGAACGCGCGCTTCTCGACGGAGATCGCGTCGAACCAGCTCGAGGCAGGGTTGTGGTACGAATCCAACGAGTCGACGATCCGTCGTCCCGGCTGGCGCTTGGTGGACTACAACACGGGACCGGCGGTGGACTTCAACGACGTCCTTCGCCTGTTCTTCGATCGGACCGGTCAGCTCAACTCGACCGTCGCGTACGTGCAGAACACGAATCACCTCGCCGACAACAAGCTCACGCTGACGTATGGCGCGAAGTACATGTACGTTGGCGCCGACTTTTCAAACAACGGCAGAACGATTCCAACCGCGGCAACATTGCCTGACTCGGGTCGCCCGAATGTGTCGATCCCGACGAAGGGAGGAATTCTACCGCAAGTCGGCGTCACGTACGCCCTCGCCAAGACGGAAGAGCTCTTCGCATCGGTGAGCCAGAACGCCAACGCGTTCCCGTACAGCCCGCAGACCGGCGTGTACAACACCGATCCGACGGCGTTTCAGTACTTCAAGGATCACACGAAGCCCGAGAAGGCGACGACGTACGAGCTCGGTCTGCGCACGCATCACACCGACGTCGACGCGTCACTCGCCGCGTTCGACATCGACTATCGCAACCGGCTCGTGCCGGTCGCGGTATGCCCGCTCACCGCGACGTGCGTCAGCTCGTTCGCGAACGTCGGCACGGTGACGTCGCGCGGTCTCGAGGGATTGCTGCGCTGGCAGCTCGTGCCGGATCTCACGTGGACGACGTCGGGCGCATACACCGCCGCGACGATCAACAATGACTACCAGGCGTCACCAACGTCGACCGTTCACGCCAAGGGCAAGGATGTCGTCGACGCGCCGCGCACGATCGGTTCGACGTCGCTCGGCTACGACAACGGCGCGTGGTTTGGCTCATTGACCGGGCGTCACGTCGCGAAGCGCTACTTCACGATTCTCAACGATCTCTCGGTGCCGGCGTATGCGACGGTCGACGCGGGACTCGGCTATCGTCTGAAGACGGCTCGCTACGCGCATGAGCTGACGTTCCAGGTCAACGGCGTGAATCTGCTCGACGAGTCGTACATCTCGACGATCGGCACGAACGGCTTCACCGTGAGCGGTGACAACCAGACGCTGCAGGCCGGCGCGCGGCGGCTGCTGTTCTTCACCGTCGGCGCTCTGTTCTAGGAGATAAAACGTGAGTGACAGAGAAGCAGTGCTCGTTCTCGTGAAGGATGAACGTCGTCGCGAACGTGTGCGCGACGAGCTCGCGCGATTGAACGTGAACGGCTACGCCGTGCGCGCGTCGGACGCGACGATCTCGATCTTCACGATGCGTCCGATCGCCGCGGTGCTCGACGAAGCCCACTCGGCGGTCGCGCCGGATGACTTCCTCGAGATGACGTATCGCCGCGGAATTCAGTTGCTGACGCTCGCCGATGAAGCGAGCGACGACGCGCAGTCGGCCGCACTGCACAAGCTCGTCGCGATGCGCTCGACCGATTCGGAACGCCTTCTCGGCGCGTAATCAGGAATTCCATTCGGATCTTCTGACGGGAATTCTGTTCACGCTCATCGTCACAGATGCGCGGCCGACCGTGACATCCTTGACGCTCGCTCGCACATCGTGACCGGTCGCTTGCACCAACGAACCGCTGAGCCGTACCAAGCGATCGGGGACCCGCACCAGCGCGACGGCAATGTGCACCACCCGGCCGTACAGTCGCACCAAAGCGACGTGGAGTTGCACCAACCGCACGCGAACTTGCACCAACCGATCGCGGGCACGTACCACGCGATCCGCTTAGCTGCACCACTCGACCACGGACCCGTACCACGCAATCCGCTTAGCTGCACCACTCGACCGCAGACCCGTACCACGCAATCCGCTTAGCTGCACCACGCGACCGCGGACCCGTACCAAGCGATCGCGGACCCGTATCAGCCGATCGCTGACGTGCACCAAAATTCACGCGACGAAAGCGCACGGGTGTGCGGTCGTCATCACGTCGTCGACGACCCGCATCTCTCGTTTTCGTCGGCGTACCATCCGACCGCACACTCGCACCACCGACCGCACACTTGCACCACCCGTAACCCCGAAAAGACGCGGTTCTCATGAGGAAACGAAGGAACGCCTTTCAGATTTCACGAATCGACAGTGCGTGATAAAAGATGTTGCGCGGATCCCAGCGTGCCTTCACGCGCTGGAGACGAGGATAGTTGTTCTGATAGTAGATCGTGCTCCACGGCGTTCCCGACGTGTTCCACTGCGGATCGGCGAGATCGGTGTCCGGGTGATTGATCAGCGCGCCGTCGTATGCGTCGCCCGGCACAGGAACGCCACCCGTGTCAGCAAATAGCTCGCGATAGAACGAGCGCACCCAGGCCACGTTCACGGCTTCATCTTTCGAATCGATCCATCCGGCGGTGCACGCGACGTCGAGAATACCGTTGCGCTGCGGAGCCGCCGTCGCATCCGTCGGCCGGGTGTTGACCCGGCCGCCATAGCTCGCGAGGCCGAACATCCCACCAGGTACGGTGACGTCCGTGCGCATAAGGTGGCGATGGATCACGGCGATCTGCGCGTCAGTGAATCGACGCTTCACGATTGCGTCCTTGATCTTCGTGCTTACACCGCCGGGTGGCCCGCCGGCGAAGAGATCCGGCAACGGATTGAGCGCGAAGTCCAACCACGACATCTGCTCGACCGTCGGCGCCGACGGCGCCGGAACGCCATCGCCGAGCGCAGCGAGGAGGCGATCGAACTGCGCCCGCGCGGAGTCGCCTGCCGTGCTGACTCCACGGACGACGATCTTGGCGAACTCGTGGCGATGAATCTCCAACAGCGTCCAGAGCGTGGCGAGGTCGGAGTCGGCGCTGCTCGTTTGCTCCGACCATAGACCGTGGTTGTGCATCAGCTTCGTGAATGCGCGCTCGTCGAGCGCGCTCCAATTCCACTCGGCGTGCAGCGTAGCGACCGAGGCCGGCACGGACGGAAGCAATTGCGCGGGTGCGTCGCCGCGCGGGGCCTCGTCGCGGAACCAGTAGCGCGTGACGATGCCGAAGTTGCCGCCGCCGCCACCGGTGTGCGCCCACCACAGGTCGCCGAGCTCTCCGTCATCGTCCCGCGTGGCAATCACGACTCGCGCGCGTCCGTCCGCGCCGACCGTCACGACCTCGACGCCAAACAGATAGTCCGCCGCCAGCCCCAGTTGGCGACAGAGAAAGCCGAACGCGCCGCCGAGCACGTGGCCGCCAATGCCGATGCCTGGATATTCGCCGAGCGGGATCAGCGTGTCCCAATTGTCGGCGAGCGCCTTGAAGGTCTCGCCGACCGTCGCGCCGCTCTCGACAGCGATCGCGTTGCGTTCGGCGTCGTGATAGATCGCCTTCATCGGTGACACGTCGACGATGACACGCACGTCGGGATCGGACACGAACCCTTCGAGGCAATGTCCGCCACTCGTGACGACGAGCCGCCGGCCTTCTCGCACCGCCTCATCGACCGCCGCGACGACGTCGGCGCTCGAGCGCGCGAGGCGAACGTAGTCCGGCTTCGCCTGATAGCGTTTGTTGAACTGCTTGTCGACCACTGCCTGGTATCGCGGATCGTCCGGGCCGATCTTCGGCGATGGGGAATGCATGTCGGTCAGCTCTGCGCGTCTGATGGAATAGAACGTAACTCGGCCGGGTAAAGGTTTATCCAGGTCCGGGCTCTGCCGTGTCTTCCGTCACACGACCCAGTGGACCCACGGCGTGTCGGCCGGGCAGCTCGTGACGTATCTTCAGCGATCTCTCACACCCGCCGCGCTCGCTGAGCGCTATCGGACGAGGCTCGACCTTGCTGCGATCGACCATCTCCGTCCTGCGGTCTGCCGCGCTGCTCGCCGTCGCGAGCGTTGCGCCGGTATTCGGGCAGACCGGTAACGCGAACCCACCAGCCGCGCGACCGCTGCGCGTCATCCGTTCGTCACCTGACGGCGACGCCACTCCGCTCGCGCGAATCCTCGTGACGTTCGACCGACCGGTCGCGGGGTCGCTCGACAACATGATCGATCCGTCGACGCTCTTGCGCGTCGAGCCGGCGATCCCGGGGAAGATCGAGTGGCGCGACCCGGTCACGATCCGGCTCACGCCGTCTGGTCCACTGCCGGCGGGAGCCAGCTATCGTGTCACGGTCGCGAACACCTTCCGCGCGATGGACGGCGGCGCGCTCGCCGAGCCGTTCCAGTTTTCGTTTCGTGTCCAGGGACCGACATGGCAGAGCGCGACGCCGGTCGCACCCTCGGGAAGCGCCGACCAGCTAACGCCGGACCAGCACTTCGAGCTCGTCTATAGTGCGCCGGTCGATCTCGAAAAGCTGTCGTCCGCCGCGTACCTCGAGTTCAACGCGAACTGCAGCGCGACGCGCGTGATTCGGCTGCATGCGTCGTCACAGCGTCGCCTGCCGCCGCAGGCCGTTGAGTACGACGAAGGAGAAGGCGATCAAGGAATGGTGAATCCGGCGCTGGATTCGCTGCGCCGCGGCGTGCTGCTCGTCCCGGAAGCGCGTCTGCCCTACGGCTGCGACGGTGAGCTCGTCGCGCCGATGGAGATCGGCGACGCGACACGCGGCCTGCGTCGCACGCCGATCGCGACGTACGGCGAATTCCGGATCAAGAAGATCGAATGCAACGGCGCGGCGCCCTGCCCGTATGGTCCGTTCTTCGTGACGTTCACGACCCCGGTGCGCGGCAGCATGGTCGCAAAGACGGTGCTGCTCACGCCCGACGCGAAAGCGATGATCCGCGACACGTCGCGAGAAGCGACGCAATGGATGATCGAGGCCAAGTATCGTCCGCGTATCGTCTATGCGGTCTCGTTCGACACCGCGTTGCGCGACGTCTTCGGTCAACGGTTGCGCGGCAATCCGGCGGTCGCCTACCGCACGACCGGCGTGCAACCGCTCGTCAACTACGCGTTCGGCCGTGTGCTCGTCGAGCGACAGGGCTTTCAAACGCTGTCGGTTCAGCACATCAACGTGGATTCGTTGCACGTCCGCATCCTGCCGGTGCCCGATTCGATCGAGCCGGCGATGGCGCGGCGCTTTGGGTGGGCCGACGATTCGTTGTGGAAGTCGATCGCAGGCGAAGGCGATCGTGCAGCACATCAAAGTGCCGTCGCCGCAGGATCGGGCGATTCACACCGGCGTCAAGCTGCCGATCGCCGACGCGCGTCGTCCCGGCTCGCCGACGTTCTTCGCCGTGTCGGTCTCGGGAAACTCGAACGCCGGCCAGTGGTGGAATCGGACCAACGACGCTCGTCCAGGTCACCAACCTCGGCGTCCACGTGCGCCTCGGCGAGGCCGACGGTGCCGTGTGGGTCACCGGCGCCAACGACGGCCTTCCGCGCGCGAACGCGAGTGTCGTGTTGTACGACGAGAGCGGTAAACCACTCGCGTCGTCGCTGACTGATGCGACCGGTGTCGCGCGTCTTCGCGGCTGGCCGACGATCACCCCAGTCGTGAACCGATCCGAGGGCGACCGCCAACGCTCTGATGCGCGCTACGTGAAAGTCACGCTCGGCGACGATCGCGCGATCGCGTTCGTCTCCGACTACGATCCGGATCTCGGGCCGTGGCGGTTCAATATCTCCGGCGCATCGGGCGAAGAACGGCTGCAGGTCTCCGGCACCGTGTTCACGGAGCGCGGCATCTATCGGCCGGGCGAGCGCGTGTACGCGAAGGCGATCGTTCGCACCGGACTGCTGGGCGCATTGAAAGTGCCGTCGGCGAATGACTCGATGCGATGGCGCTTTCTCGATCGCGAGGTCAGGCGCGTCACGATCGGCGACGGTGGCGCTCACGTCGTTCGGAACATCGTCGCAATCGTTTGCCGTTCCGTCCACCGCTGCTGTCGGTCGGTACGGAATCGCGATCGAAGTGAAGCGCGACGGACGCTGGCAGCGCGTCGGATATACGTCGTATCGCGTCGCCGAATATCGTCCGCCCGAATTCCTCGTGAACGTCACGAGCCCGGGCGCGGTGCATTTTCCAGGTGACACGCTCTCGGTCACCGTGCAGTCGCGCTACCTGTTTGGCGCGCCGATGGGACGGGCGGTCGTTGGATGGCTCGCTCGCATGGAGACGCTGTCGCCGTGGGAATTGAACATCCCCGGCACCGACGGCTGGTATCTCGGCGCGGAAGAGAACTGGTGGGAGGAGAACGCCAATGCCGCGGGCGTCGAGGCCGGCGAGGGGAAAGACACGCTCGACGTTCGCGGAGAGCGGACGTTGCGCATCCCGGTGCCGCCCGCGTCGAAGGGGCGTGCCGCGAACCTCGTCGTGAGTGCCGTCGTCACCGACGTGAATCGCCAAAATGTGCTCGCGACCACGAGCACCGTCGTGCATCCGGCCGACTTCTACATCGCCGTGAAGCCGCGCGGTCAGAGCTACTTCTGGAAAGCGGGCAGTCCGCAGACGATCGATGTCGTCGCCGTGCGTCCGACCGGCGCGCGCGTCTCCGGCGTGTCCGTGCGAGGCACCGTCGTGCGTCGCGAATGGCATCAGGTGCGTCGCGAGCGCGACGGCGTGTCCGAGCTCATCGGCGAATGGGTGGCCGACACCGTCGCGACGTGCGCCGTGACGACCGCGAGCGAGCCGCTGCCGTGCTCGTTCGACGTGAAAGCCGGCGGCGAGTACACCGTGACGTTGACCGCGACCGACGCCAAGGGCAGGGCGGCGACGACGTCGTTCGAGCGGTGGGCCTCCGGCACCGATTGGGTGCCGTGGAACGACGAGACGCAGTTCAAGATGGACGTCATTCCCGACAAGACGCGCTACTCGGTCGGCGACACCGCGACCGTCCTCTTCGCGTCGCCATTCACGAACGCTGAAGCGTGGGTCACCGTCGAGCGCGAAGGCATCATCGAGCAACGGCGTATTCGCATCACCTCCGGATCGACGACGCTCAAGTTCCCGATCACCGAGGCGTTCGCGCCGAATGCGTTCGTGTCGATTCTCGTCGCGCGCGGACGCAGCGCGAAGCCCGGCGCGCTCGACGATCCTGGTCGTCCGACGATTCGCGTTGGCTACGCGAATCTGCGCGTCACGCCGGAAGTGAAGCGGCTCACCGTCACGCTCGCCGGTGACAAGAAGGACTATCGGCCCGGCGACACCGCGACGATTCGCGTGCAGGTTCGCGACGCGCTCAAGATGGGCGCGCGCAGTGAAGTCACGCTGTGGGCGGTCGACGAAGGCGTGCTGTCGCTCACGGGTTACAAGACGCCCGATCCGATCGATCTCGTCTATCGCGAGCGCGGACTCGGCGTTCGTCTCGCGAGCAACATGACCGCGGTCGCGCCACAGGTCCCCGATGGAAAGAAGGGACAGCGCGAGCCCGGCGGCGGCGGCGGTGCCGCGGGTGCCGACGTTCTGCGCTCGCGCTTTCAGACGACCGCGTTCTTCCTCGGCTCGGTCGTCACCGACGCACAGGGCAATGCAGTCGCGCGCGCGAAGCTACCCGACAATCTCACGACGTTCCGCGTGATGGCTGTCGCCGTGACGGCGACCGATCGCTACGGCAAAGGCGAGGCGAGCCTGCTCGTGACGCGTCCGCTGCTGGCGCGACAGGCGTTGCCGCGCTTCGTGCGCCCTGGCGATCGCTTCGAGGCCGGCGCCGTCATCAATCGTCGCGATGGCAGCGCCGCGACCGTGAACGTGCGCGCGTCAGCGACGGGCATCACGCTCAATGGCGACTCGCTGCGCACGGTGACGCTCGCGGCGTCGCGCGGCGCCGAAGTGCGCTTTCCGTTCGTCGCCGGACGCATCGACTCGGCGACGTTCCGCTTCGACGTGAGCGGCGGCGGATACGCCGACGCGGTGCGCGTGTCGCTGCCGGTCCGTCCGGAATATCATCCGCGCGTGCACACGCTCGCCGGCGTGGTGCGCGATACGGCGACGGTCGAGCTCACGCTTCCTGCCGATATCGATCCCGCGCGCTCGCGTCTCACCGTGAACGCGGGCGTCTCCGCGCTGCCGGTGGTGCGCGGGATGTCGGATGCGCTTGCAGATCTATCCGTATCTCTGCACCGAGCAGGTCATCAGCGCGGCGCTCCCGCTCATCGCGCTGTATCGCGGCGAGCGACAGCTCGGCCAGCACCTGCTCAAGCGCGACGCACGCGCCGATATCGCGCGCGCCGTCGAGATGCTCTCGCGCCGTCAGCGCGCCGACGGTGGCATCGGCTACTGGTCCGCGAGTGATTGGACGAGCGCATGGCTCACGGCCTACGCCGGCGCAGTGCTGCTCGACGCGCGCGATCGTCGGCATCTCCGTCGACGCGTCGGTGCTCACGCGCTTGGCGAACTATCTGACCGCGCGACCTGCACGCCACTGCGGCGACCAACCTCTCGACGCCGATCGCGCGCTGGCAGGATCAGCGGCAGGTGCGACTGCGCGATCAAGTCGCGTCGGCCGATTTCCTCAGTCGCCTCGGCCGTCCCGACCTTGCCGGCGGAGGATGAGCTGCTATCGCATGGCGGCGCTGCTGTCGCTCGAGGATCGCGCGCGGCTCGCCGAAGTATTCGCGCGGCGCAAGCAGACCGTCGCGGCGCGCCGACTGATCGAGCCGGTGTGGTCGGTCGTGAAGATCGAGGGGCGTCGCGCCGTCGGTGCCCGACTCGGCGCGGATCGACTTCTACTTCTCGTCGGCGATGCGGCCGGTCGCGCGCATTCTCACGGCGACGCTCGCGGTCGATCCGACGAACGCGCTCGTCGGTCCGCTCGTCGAGACGCTCGTCACGCAGGCGCGCGCCGACGGACGCTGGAACACGCAGGACTACGGCGCCGCGGTCACCGCGCTGGCGGCGTTCGAGCGCGCGCGCCGTGGCCAGGCCGAGCGCTCGGTCCGCCTGTCGTTGCGCGACGGCTCGGTGCTCGACGCCGGGGACGACGCACGACTCGTCCGTCGCGCTGACGAACCTTCTCTCCGATGGGCGCAGACGGCCGAGTGCTGCGCGCTCAAGGTCGACGACCGCGCCGGGCGACGGTGTCGTCTACTACTATCTGTCCGTCACCGAAGTGCCGAGCAAGCAGCCGGTGACGCCGGAGAACGCCGGCATCGCGGTCGAGCGGTGGTACGAGAGCTACGAGACCGGCGGCCCGATCACGACGATTGCCGAAGGCGAGCTCGTTCGCGTGCGTTTGCGAATTACAGTTCCCTCAGTGCGCCAATTCGTCGTGCTCGACGACGCGCTGCCGGCTGGACTCGAGGCGATCGACCTGAGCCTCCGTACAGCCTCCGCGCTTGCCCGGCCCGGGCACCAGCATGGTGAACGAAGCCGCCGATCACGAAGAGCAGGATGAGACGCGTGCGCTGGAGCTACGGCTCCTGGGACTCGGGGTGGTGGTCGCCGTTCGATCACCGCGAGCTGCGCGACGATCGCGTCGTCTACTCGGCGACGATGCTCTGGCCGGGCACGTACACGGCGACGTATCTCGCGCGCGCGACGACGCCGGGCACGTTCATCAAACCGCCGGCGCATGCGGAAGAGATGTACAACCCGGGCGCTGAACGGGCGGAGCGACGGTGGAACCTTCGTCGTGACGCCGCGATGATTGCCGCGAAGGCATGCGTCGGGCCGCGCAGCGGGAATCGTCGCGGCTGCCGCGATGTGGCGCCGTTGCTGGTGTTCGTCGCACTGCCGCTCTCGCCCGACATCCTCGCCTTCGATGCGACTCGCGGCGTGACGATCGAAGACCGCCACGGCGTCGTGCTCCGTAACACGCGAGCCGACGACGGCAGCAACGCGCGCTGGGTGTCGTACGATCGCATCGATCCCGATGTGATCAACGCCTTCGTCGCCGTCGAAGATCGTCGCTTCTGGGACCATCACGGCGTCGACGTCGCGTGCCGTCGTTCGCGCGCGTCCGCGACAACGTGCGCGCGCATCGCGTCGTCTCGGGCGCGTCGACGATCACGATGCAGCTCGCGCGTCTGGTGCGTCCGGCGAGTCGCCACGTCGGCGGCAAAGCTGGTTCAGACCGTGTTCGGCACTGCGCCTCGACGCGCATCTCAGCAAGCGACAGATCCTCGAGCAGTATCTCAATCGCGTCGAGCTGGGGCAGGGCGCGGTCGGTGTCGCCGCGGCGAGCGCGCTCTACTTCGACACGTCGCCGAGTGAGTTGAGCATCGGCCAGGCGGCGACGCTGGCCGGTCTCGCGCACGCGCCGTCGCGCGACAATCCGCAGGTGTCGCTCCCGCGCGCGCGCGTGCCGGCGTGCGGTCGCGCTCGAGCGAATGCATCGGCTGGCGTTCGTCACGACGCGAAGACGTCACTCGAGCCAAAGAAGAACCGCTCGTCAGCGGCGCGCGCAAGGCGCCCTTTCTCGCGCCGCATTTCACGACGCGCGTCCTCGCGTGGACCGACGAAGCGCGCGACTCGTCGCGCTCGGACCGCATTCGCACGTCGCTCGACGTCGGTCTTCAAGCGGAGCTCGAGAGCGAGGTCGCGCACACCGTCGACGACGCTCGGCGATCGGGGCGTTGGCGCAGGCGGCCGTGGTCGTTCTCGACAACGCGACCGGCGAAGTTGCTCGCATGGGTCGGCTCGCCGGATTTCTGGGACTCTGAAAACGGCCAGACCGACATGGTGGTGTCGCCGCGTCAACCAGGGTCCGCGCTCAAGCCCTTCCTCTACGGCGCTCGCGTTCGATCGCGGCTTCACTGCCGCGACGGTGCTGCCCGACTTCCCAAATCGTACGTCGACGAGCATCGGCGCCTATCGTCCGCGCGACTACGACCGTCGCTTTCGCGGACCCGTGCGCGCGCGCGAAGCGCTGGCCAGCTCGTACAACGTGCCGGCGGTGGAGCTCGCGTCGCGGCTCGGCGCGTCGAGTCTTCTGCAGACGCTGCGATCTCGCCGGCTTCGCATCGCTCGCGCGCGACGCCGACTTCTATGGCCTCGGCCTCGCCCTCGGCAACGGCGACGTGACGTTGTTAGAGCTTGCGAATGGCTATCGCGCGCTCGCCAACGGTGGCGAGTGGCGTCCGTGGACCTGGCGGCCGTGGCGCCTGGCACCACGGTCCGTGGCAACGAACAGCGCGTCGTGTCGGCGGTCGGCGAGCGCGATCGTGCTCGACATCCTCGACGATCCCGCGGCGCGCATGCCCGGCTTCGGCTTCGAGACGCCGTTCGATTTCCCGTTTCCCGTCGCGGTGAAGACCGGCACGAGCCGTCACTTCACCGACAACTGGGCCGTCGGCGACGACCGCGCGGCTTCACCGTCGCCGTGTGGGCCGGCAACTTCAACGGACATCCGATGGAAGGCGTGAGCGGCGTCACCGGTGCCGGTCCGCTACTGCATCGCGCGGTGATGGCGACGGCGAAGCGCATTCAACCCGGCGTGCTCACCACACCATCGCAAGTCGGCGCCGTCAGCAGTTCCGGTCTGCCGGCTCTCCGGTCTGAAGGCCACGCACGAGCTGCGCGCGGATCAACGAGTGGTTCGTCCCCGGCACGGAACCGACGCGCTTCGACGACTGGGAGCGTGACGGTCGCATTGTGCTCCCGTCGGAATACAGTGAGTGGGCGCAGGGCGGAATGACGCGCGCCGTCGCGGAACGTCCGCTCACGACGGTTTCGTCCGAGCGGGCCGAGCCGGCCCGCCCGCTCGCGTCCGATACCATTGAGACGTTTCGAATGGTGTCGCCGCTCGACGGCGATCGCTATACCGCGCCGCCCGGCGTCGACGCGAAGTATGCGACGATCCCCTTACGCGCCGCCGGTCCGGGCGCCACTCGCGTCGCATGGACGATCGACGGCCAGACGTTCGACGGTGCGCGTTGGTCGCTCGCCCCGGGCACGCATGTCATCACGGCGAAATCGGCCGGCGGCGCCGCGGTGTCCGCTCACATCACCGTCGATCGTTGACGCGAACACTACGTGCCGACGAGCGCCTCTTCGTGCTCCTCGGCGCGTTCCTTGTCGAGCGACCACGACGACTCGTCTTCTTTCGTGAGACGGTCATGATACCAGTCGTCGTGCGGCGAAACCGCATGGCAGGTGAGACACTGCGTGACGTGCCACTGCTTGCTGCATCCCGGGCACCGCGCATGTGTCTCGAACGTGTTCCACCTGGTGAAGCAGCCGGGCATACACATCCACCGATCGTGCGGCCCGGGGTGCCACTCACATTTCGGACAGTAGATCTCCGTCGCCATTCGTACCTCGCTCCCCGCGGTCAACTAGCGCGCATTCACCGCGCGCATTCGCGTGAATGGATAACCGTTGCACCCGCCGCGCGGCGTCTCCGGCTTCGCCACCATCGACGACTCGGCGGCCGCGGCCGTCTTCATCTCATACGCACTGAAGCAGAACGCCCACGTGTACTGTGGCATGCCGTCGAGCCGCACCCAATCGATGCGTGTCCATCGGCCGAGCGACGCCGGGCCCTCGCTGTTGTTCTCGGCGATGAGATATCGCGCGTCGGCGTTCCATCGCACGATACGGTAGCGATCGTTGTCGCCCTGTCGCCATTCGCTTGCCGTGATCGCATGCTTTCCGCCATAGTCGTCGACGAACGAGCCGAGCACATACGACGGCGGACTGCCTGACGGGCTCGCGGCCGGTGAATGCACCGCGCCCGAGCAAGCGTTGACCGCGCCGAGCACGGCGACCATCCTGATCATCAGTCGTGCACTACGAAACCATGCTTGGTGCGGCGCCGTCATGTTACTCGTGTCCGATGTTGGCATTTGTCGAAGGCCGAAGCCTATGACCCGTCTACGCACGTGCGCGGCGCTCTGTTCGATGTCGGCGCTGCTGAGCTGTAATCAGTCGACGCAGGCCGCGGAGCCGCCGCCGAGTAACTTGACGCCGCGCACGTTCCGCATGGGCTTCGGCGCGAATCCGCCAAAGCCGACGACCGAGTCAGCCGTGCAGACCATCACCGCCTGGTCGGTCCGTGCCGACGCCGCGATCATGCACAACAGCGTTCCCTACAAAGTGCTGCTCGGCGGCACGGTGAACGCCACCACGTACGTGGACACCGTCGACCTGCCCCTCGCAAACTTCTATCGCGGCAAGGGTCTTCCGATCTCGATCACGGTCGACGTGACCGATGGCCTCAACCGCTCGGCCGAGGCGCCGGAGCTCGTCGCGTTGCACCGCAGCATCACCGAACCCGCTGTTCAACAGGTCTATCGCGACTACGTCAAGGCGCTCACGTCGATCATTCGCCCGGAGTACCTTGGCCTCGCCGCCGAGACGAACCTCATTCGTGATCAGGCACCGGCAACGGTGTACAGCGCGCTGGTCCAGATGACCAACGCGGCGGCGGCGGACGTGCGGGCGATCGGCGGCAAGCAGCCGCTGCTCTACGCGAGCATCCAGGCCGACGAAGCGTGGGGGCCTGTACCGGCCGCGTATCGCGGCGCCGAGAAGGACTTTCAGGATTTCTCATTCATGCAGGTGCTCGCGATCTCGTCGTACCCGTACTTCTTCTACGGTGATCCCGACCAGATCCCGCTCGACTACTACACGCGCATCGCGAATGGCCGCACCTTGCCGATCATGGTCGTCGAAGGCGGATGGACGTCGGCCGCGGTCGGCACTGTGCAGTCGACGCCCGCCAAGGAGGCGAAGTATCTGCGCCGGCAGGAGCTGATGCTCGATTCGGCGAAAGCGATCGCGGTGTTCCAGCTCACCTACACCGATCTGGACATCTCGGCATATCAGCCGCTTCCGGCCGGTTCGATCCTGCCGCTCTTCGCGTCGCTTGGTCACGTTGACGTAAATTTTGCGGCCAAGCCGAGCCTCGCGACCTACGACAGCATCTTCGCGCGCCCGTTGAAAAAGTAGAGCCGCCGGGCCCGCCTATTGCCAGGCACGCGTCGTGCTCGCATTGTCATGTCCAACGGGAGGATTCTCATGGCACACACGCACGAGTACGATTGCGTCGTCTGCGGCGCACATTTCGACACCGAGAAAGATCTCCAGCGCCACGATCAGGCAGAGCACGAGCCACGGCTCGCGATCGACCCGCGCGCCCCGGCCGAGCCGATGGGGAACGAGCGCGCCCGCAACCGCGAGCGGAACGAGAACGAACGACTGTAGGGACGCGCACAAGAACGCGTCATCCTGAGGAGCGTTAGCGACGAAGGACCCCTGTGCGCCGAGGCGATCTGGCCTCTCCTCGGCAGCATAGGGGTCCTTCGTCGGTTCGCTCCTCAGGATGACGCTCGCATACTGGTCGGATCTTGCGGCGGCGCGTGCAAAGCGGGAAAATAGTAAACACTCACGATGAGACGTGCATGACCTCCCGCCGTGTCTCTCGACTGTTTGCTGTTCTTGCCCTCATGCTCACGCGCACCCTTGTGGCGCAGGTACGGGGCACAGTCGTCGATCCGACGAACCTTCCAGTTGCCGGCGTGTCGGTCTTTCTGATCGACAGCACGGATCATCTATTCGGCCGCTCACTCACGGACGGGCAGGGAAGCTTCCACTTTCAAGACGTGGCCACGGGTCGCTACCGGCTTCGCACGATGCGCGTCGGATTCCTTCCCACGCGCGGCCCGTTGTTCGACGTCACCCCGGGGCAGCAGGTGGTACAACGCTTGGTGCTCGCGGGCGCGCAGGTCCGTCTCGACACGATGCGTGTCGTCGGCGCCGCTCGTTGTGACACGCCGAGGGATTCGTCGGCGGCGACCTTCGTCGTGTGGGAGCAGGCGCGCGCCGCGCTCACCGCGACGCAACTCACCGCCGCGGACCGGGCCCTCTATGCGACGATGGTCGGCTACGAGCGCTACTTCGACACCGAGCAGCGGGTCGTCCAAGGCCAGCGCGTCCGTGTGCACGCGGATTCCGTGAGATCACCGTGGGTCGAGGCGCCCGCGGACAGTCTTCATCGCTCCGGCTACATCACGATGGACAAGGGCACCAACGACGTGACGTTTCAGGTACCGGGCATCGAGACACTGCTCTCCCCGATCTTCACCGAGGATCATTGCTTCCGACTCGCTGCCGACAGCCTCGATGCGTCGCGTATTGGACTGACGTTCGAGCCAACGGCCGACCGGCATAATCTGCCCGATGTGAAGGGCACGCTCTGGCTCGATCGGCGTACGTCCGAGTTGCGATCGCTCACCTACGATTACACGAATGCGCCGTCCCGACTCCTGAACCTGGGTCGCGGCGCCATGGCCTTCGCACGCTCGCCGAACGGCAACTGGATCATCTCAGGCTGGAACCTCCGGATGCCCATGCTGGGTGCCGTTCCGCGTGGTGGCCGGCGCCCGACGCTGAGCGATCCTCGCGTCGTCGGAATCAAGGAGACAGGCGGTGAGGTTGCGCTGATGAAAGCCAACGGCGACACCGCGTGGCTGCACCCGCCGGTGCGCTTCATCGTCGTCGTCACGGATTCAGCGACCGGCAAGCCGGTCTCCGGTGCGACGGTCGCTTTCGAAGCGGCCGACATCGAAGCCGTCAGCGATAGCGCCGGCCGCGCGACCATGACGGCCGTGCCGATCGGCAACTACACCATGCACGTCCAGACGCCGGCGCTCGAGGAGCTTGGGGTGACGACGAGTGCGCGTTTGAGTGTTCTCGACTCCGAGACGGTGATGGAGTTTCGCGTGCCGAGCGCGGAGCGCATTCGCAAGATCGGCGGAACGTTGGCCGGAACCGTCTTCTCGAAGGATGGCACGACGCCGGTCGTCGCCGCCGAAGTGCAAATCCCCGATCTCTCGATGGCGACGCGGACCGACGGCAAAGGCGTCTACGTCCTCGACCACATCCCACCCGGAGAGCACGAGATCATCGTGCGTCGACTCGGGTACTCGCCCGTTGCGACGACGGTGCGCTTCCAGGCGAATCGTCTGCAGAATCGCACGGTGCTCATGGAGCCGGTCGTCGTGCTGGACTCTGTCGTGACGACCGACGTCGCGACGATGCGCGCGTTGGCGACCTTCGACGAACATCGCCGGCTTGGGATCGGACAATTCGTCACGCGCGACAGTCTCGCGCAGTTCGAGGATCGCACGATGGCCGACGTCCTCAGCCGGATCAACTCGATCGACGTGCAGTCGTTGCACCGCGGATCGCGGGGCTACGCCGCGACGCGCCACCTCGGCAAGGCGTGTCTCGCGCAGGTCTTTCTCGACAATGTGCTGGTATACCGCGGTGGCTCCGCCGGCCAGCCGCCGTTCGACGTCAACTCGATTCAACCAACACAGGTCGAAGCGATCGAGTTCTATTCGGGACTCGGGACGACTCCGACCGAATACCTGAATCGCGATTCACTGTGCGGCGTTCTCGTGATCTGGACTCGCCGCGCGTCCTAATTCCGTCATCCTGAGGAGCGAAAGCGACGAAGGACCCCTGTGCGCCGAGGAGGAGTCGCTTCTCCTCGGCAGCATAGGGGTCCTTCGCTTCGCTCAGGATGACGCTTACTTGCTACACCGCGTCCGACGCGCTCGTGAAGTTGAAGTCCTTCGCCTTGATCGGCGGCATGAGCATCGCCGCGCCGGCGGACCCCGCTTCGTTCGAGATCACCCGCTCCGGCCGGCCCAGCATCTCGAGATTGTTCAGCACGAACACCGGCGACTCATTCCAGCGAAGATTCTTCACCGGCCGCGTGATCTTGCCGTTCTCGATGAGGAACGTGCCGTCGCGCGTCAGACCGGTGAACAACACCGTGCGCTGATCGACGCCGCGGATGTACCAGAAGCGCGTGCAGAGAATGCCGCGCTGCGTGCTCGCGATCATCTCCTCGAGCGTGTGCTCGCCGCCGAGCATCTTGAGCGCGCCGCCGCCGGCCCCACCACCCCCGCCGCCGCCACGTCCACCACCGCCGCCGCCGTTCGCGGTCACGCCCTTCTGCTGCGCCCAGTAGCGGTCGTATGAGAGAGTTCTCAACACGCCGTTCTCGACCCACACGCGACGCCCGACCGGTGCTCCATCGCCGCCGAACGGCGCGCCCGGCGTGTCCGGATCCATCGGATCGGAGCTGAGCGTCACCCGCTCGTCGAACACCTTCATGCCGATCTTCGTGCCGCCGCCCGGCTTCGAGAAGAAGCTGCGGCCTTCATCCGCGCTGCGGGCGTCGAACGCGCCCTGAATCAGACCGACGATGTTGCCGACCGCCGTCGGTTCGAGCACGACGGTGTAGCGACCCGGCTCGATCGCGACCGCATTCACCGAGCGGCGCGCCTTGTCCGAGGCGCGCTTGCCGAGCGCCGCGGCGTCGATCTTCGCGAAGTCGTTCGTCGCTGCGCCGGCCCATCCGCTGCCGGTCGCGTCGCTCGTACGAACGGTCGTCGAGAGCGCGGCCGCCGTCTGGCGATGATAGGCGAACAGTCCCTTGTTGTTCGCGACCGCGAACGCGCTCAGGTTCGTGTCGAGGAAGCCCGTCGAGACGAGACCGGCAGCCTTCGCCGCGCCCGTGATCGCGTTCACCGCGGTCGCGCGTCCCGACGCATCGAGCGAGGCGGTGGCTTCCGCCCACGCCGGCGATGCGGGGTACGTCTGCGGCCCAAGCTCCGGCATCGCTTCCGGATCGTCCGGCGCGAGCCGCGCGAGCGACTCGGCGCGCTCGACAACGGCTTTCAGCGACGCGTCGTCGTGCGAGTTGGTCGTCGAGCTGGCGGAGCGCTTGCCGAACGCGCTGCGCACCGTGACGGTGTTGTCGTAGTTGTCGCCCGACGTCGACGCCTGGTTCACGGCGAAGCGCATGTTGCCGTTCGCCGAGCTCGAGATCGCTGACGCGCGTCTCGTCGGCCTTCGCGAACGACAGCACCTTCTTCGCGATCGCGTCGCACTGCTCGCGCGTCAGGAGGGTCGCCGGCGGAAGGAAAGGAGTGGCCGCGGTGAAGAGCGACCGCGGCGCGTCTGAGTTCTTCGATGTATTGCTCACGCGGTGCGCCCCGTATTGATGACGTTGATCTGACGGAAGCGCGCCGGCACGCAGCCGTGCGATACCGCGTTGCTCTGCGCCGGCTGACCCTTGCCGTCGCCGTTCGCGCCGCCGAGGAAGTAGCTGCGCTGGCCGCCGATCATGTCCATGCTCTTCCAGAAATCCGGCGTGCGCATCTGATACGCGACATCCTTCAGCATGCCGACGATCTTGCCGCCCTTGATCTCATAGAAGACCTGGCCGCCGAACTGCGCGTTGTAGCGTTGCTGGTCGATCGAGAACGAGCCGTCGCCGATGATCGCGATGCCCGAATCCGTCGCCGCGATGAGGTCCTCGTACGTCTGATCCTTCGTGCCCGGCAGCAGGTTCACGTTCGGCATGCGCTGGAACTGCACGTCCGACCAGAACTGCGCGTACGAGTTGCCGTGCGACTTCACCGGCTTTCCAATCTTCTTATAGTACCACTCGAGATACGGCGCCTGTTCGCGCGTCGTCTGATAGTCGACGAACGTGCCGTCCTTGATGATGTCGAACGTCTCCGGCACCACGCCTTCGTCGTCCCATCCGCACGCGGAGAGCGAACCGGTCTGGCTGCGATCGGCGCGGATGTTCATGAGGTTCGAGCCGTACTTCAGCGTGCCGAGCACTTTCTCCGGCGGCGAGACGAAGCTCGTGCCGGCGTAGTTGGCCTCGAAGCCGAGCGCGCGATCGAGCTCCGTCGGGTGCGCGACCGATTCGTGGATCGTCAGCCACAGGTGCGACGGATGCAGCACGAGGTCGTAGCGGCCGACGTCGACCGGCTTGGCCGACAGCTTCTGCACGGCTTCTTCGCCCCACTTCGTCGCGTTGCCGATGAAGTCGGAATCGACGAAGTGCTCGTAGCCGACGCCGCGCGGCGGAACCTCGTTCGACGCGCGCGTCTGGAAGTCCGAGTTGTCCGCCGACACCGCCGTGATGTTCATGTTCGGCGAGTTGCGGAACAGCACCTGATACGTGTACGAGCCTTCGCTGTTCGCGAACGTCTTCTCTTCGCGCAGGAAGTTCATGCCCGACTGTCGCGAAGCGCACGCCTTTCACCTTGAGCGGCGGCTTCGTTCGCGGCGAGGAGCGCCGCGACCTTATCGGCGATCGGGATCGTGAACGGATCGGTCTTGATCGGCGACTTCCATTCGCCCTTCTGCACCGCGCCGTAGGGCGCGAGCACGATCGGCTTGCTCAGCGCGGCGCGATTCGCCTTTGCCTGCGCGACCGCTTTGCGCGCGACCGCGGTCGACAGAGTCCGTCGTCAGCTCGGCGGTGGCGGCGAAGCCCCATGCGCCGTTGACGAGCGTCCGGACGCCAATGCCGGCCGTCTCGGTGTCGGCGAGTCCCTGCACGCGCCGCTCGCGCGTCTGCACCGACTGTGATCGATACTGCGCGATGCGAACGTCCGCGTATTCGGCGCCGGCACTTTTCGCGGCATCGAGTGCCTTCATCGCGAGGTCGCGGTAGTCCGCGATGCCCGGCGCGTGTTCCGGCACGTGGATGATCGGACCGGCCGACAGCGCGTCGGCACGACTACCGATCGCCGAAAGCGCTGCCGCCGCGGAGGCGGATCTGACGAAATCTCGGCGTGAAATCGACATGGGGTGGGAAATGGGAGGGCTCTAAGGCGAGCAATGACCAGTGCGCGAGACGCGCTCAACGCCTCAATAATGAATGACGCGTGCAGCAACGACAACTGCGCTGAGGTTTAGCGCTGGACCGCGATCGCGCTATCGAGCTCGATGACGAATGTGGCGCCGGCAGGAAGCACCGCCGGCTCAGTCGCGGTGTGGCGGCCGTGAGCGTCGACGATCGTGCCGTGCAGGGCGACGGCCGGTTCGTTCGGAAAGAGCGTCGCGATCGAATCGCGCGACAGAATCGTCGCGGGTTTGTCGTTCACGAGTACGCTCTTGACTGACGAACGAATCCCGTAGTCGCGTCCATTCAGCTCGAGAAAGTCGAGGTTGACGCAGATGAGCGCCGGCTTCGTTCCACTCGCCGGCCGCACACCGACGACGACGCCACGAATCACGGTGCCGGCCGGAATCGCGACGGTGCCATCCTTCGCCGAGATGGCGTCGGCGACTTGCGTCGAGAACGCAAAGCCTTCCGGCCTCGCGGTAGAGAGTGTCTGGTCCAGGCGCGCGTTTATCAGCAATCGGTTCGGCAACACCCGCGCATTTGCGGGGATGATTGAGGATGTCGCGGCCACGGCGGTTGCAGTGGTGGCGGCTCTGGCTGGCGTAGCGCGACTCGGCCTGGCTCCGCTTCGCGACGGAGGCGCGGTGTGTCCCGCGCAGGCACCGACGAGAAGAGAAAACGCCGCGAGGACGCACACCGTGTTGGGTGTGAGCCGGCGATGGTGCATTTCGGTCTCCCTGATTCTGGATGCGATGCTTCGCGGCAAGACCCGCGCCTAGAAAGGGATCCAATGCATCAAGTCTCCACAAGGTCGGTGGATGCCGGCTCAGCGGGAAACCGGATCCGGGTGGAGGAAAAGCGACTGGGACGGCGACTGGACGTCCCAGCCGCTCATCTCCGCGCACGCTCGCGACGCGCTCTTTCCATTGGCTCTTTCTACGAGCTCCTACTCGACGCGGCGCGACGACGAGGTTCGTCACCTAAACTCTTAGTTGACAAAAACCAACAATACTCATATCGTCACCTAAACCTTTAGGTGACGAGGCCCGACCGTGGATCCGCAGTTCACCGACCGCGAGCTCGACATCATGAACGCCCTCTGGGAAACCGGAGGCGCCACGGCCACCGAAGTCCAGAAACGGCTCGCCGACAAGCTCGCGTACAACACCGTCCTCACGATGCTGCGGATCCTCGAGGACAAGGGATACCTGCGGCACGAGGAAGAAGGACGCGCCTTCCGCTATATCCCACGCGTCGCGCGCAAAGCCGCGAAGGCCAGCGCCGTCAAACGGCTCGTCCGCAAGCTCTTCGACGGCGAAGCGAAGCTCCTCGCCACTGAGCTGGTCGCCAACCGATCCCTCACCGACGACGATCTCCGCGAGCTCCGCGCCTTACTCGACGAGCGCCTGAAGGATCGCGACGCATGATCACCGGCTGGATCGTCTACTGTCTCCTGATCGCGGCACTCCTGGCAATCGTTGCCGCGGGCGTGGACGAGCTGCTCACGAGACGGCGCCGATCCGCCCGCTGGATCTGGCTCGGCGCCATCACCGTGTCGCTCCTCATTCCCGCCGTCGCGCTCGTGCTCCAGCAACGTCCGCCCACGCCAATCAAAGGCGCGGCCGATGTTCGCTACGGCGACATCTTCGATCGCGTGCGCGAACGGCAATTGGCGACCGAGCAGCGCCAGCAGCTGTCTCCACTGGCGCGCGTGCCTCAGGTGCGCGTCCGCGAATGGCTCGGCGCCGATCGATTCGTCACCGCGGCGATCATCACCTGCATCCTGCTCGCGACAGTCCGCGTCGGCCTCGACTCGGTCATGTTGTTCCGAGGCCGCCGGCGTTGGCGTCCGGACCTCATCGACGGCGAGCCGGTTCTCGTTTCCGCGACGCTTGGCCCGGCGCTCGTCGGTATCATCGACCCGACCATCGTCATTCCGGAGTGGGTCGCGACGCTCCCGGACGACGAGCGCGCACTCATGCTGGCGCATGAACGCGAACACCGCCGCGCCGGCGACGGTTTGCTCTCGAGCGCGGGTCTGCTCGGCGCGCTGTGCATGCCGTGGAATCCCGCGCTCTGGTGGATGTTTCGCCGACTGCGCACGGCAATCGAAGTCGATTGCGATCGTCGCGTCCTCGACGCCTTTCCCGACGTCGAGCGATACGGCCGTCTCCTCGTCTCGGTCGCCGAGCGCGCGAGTGGCGATTCGTCGTTCGCGATCACGGGCTTCTCCGAGCGCGCCGGATCGCTTGCACGGCGCATCCGGGCCATGACGACTCGCGCTGCTGGAGCTCGATACGGGCGAGGCTCAATCCCCGTCTTCGCCCGCGGCGTCGCGTGTGCCGCTGCCACGATGGCCGTGTTCGTCGTGACGCCGCCAATGCCCCCGGCTCGTCTCGCTCAATCGCCACCTGGCGCGGTGATGCTCGCGAAAAGCGTCGCGGACTCAGTCGCGAGCGACCCGCTCGAAGAGGCGACTACTACTAAACCCCAGCCGAATCGGATTCTGGCCGTAGCGCGCGACCTTCCTGCGTCGTTCATCGTCGACGATCCCGGAGCAATGCTTGATCGGCTGCCGCTCGCCGGCCGGTGCGCGACGTGGCTCCGCGACCCGCGCAACGGGATTCGGTTGCAGTTGAGGACAACCCACGGATCGACCGGCGCGGTCGTGCAGCGCGGCGACACGGCATGGACGCGGATTACGCAGACCGGCTTCTATCGTGTTGACCTCCCGGGCGCGTACGGCCTCGCCGCCGGCCAACTCTTGCGTGTCGGTTGCGGCACGGCGACGAAGGTCACGATCGCGCGCCAGATCGCTCCGTCATCGGCGTTGAGCGATCTCGAATCCCAGAGTGATGATCGAGCGCGCCGCATCGCGAAGGCGGTCGCGGCGGCCATCGCCTATACGCCGGATGAAGTCGAGCTCTATCAGGGAAGACTCAACATCGCCATCAGCGAGCCCGACGTCGACTGGATGAAACAGAACCCCGAAGAGCGCTGGGCAATGACACGCCGCACTTGGGAGGCGGCGCGCGACGTTCTTGGTCGAGCCGCGATGCCGGAGACGCTCGCGTTCTCCATGAGCTTCAAGGCGGGAACGGGAGTGACGCTGGTCTACTACAGCTCGCACCCACGCTAGCCAACAGGCAGTCGTTCGACCGACAGGCGCTCGCTCGCCTGCCGGGGACTTGTTCACATCCTCAACCCCGGAGGTTCGTATGACCCGCATGACACGTGTGACCGCCGCGCTTGCGACGCTCGCGACACTGGCTGCGCCTGTTCGTTCGACGATCGTTGCGCAGGAAATGCTCGAGACGCCGCAGTCGCACATCGAGCTCATTGGATTGCATCGGTGGACGATGCGGATGATCGAAGACTCACTGGCGGTCTACTCGCCGAAGGATGTGCTCACGGCACACGCGTGCGCCGCGATCCTTCGCGGAAAGCTCCACTTCGCCGACGCGTCGGTGAACGTGTTCATGAACTACCCGAACATGGATGCGAAGACCTACGTCGCGATCACCGTGGTCGAGCCGCAGGACTCGGCACGCATCCACTACAAGGCGTTCCGCTACGACAGCCTGCCGGCGCGGGCCGAGTGGGCCGCGGCGTTCACTGCCATGAGAACGCAGGAGACAGCGCAGCGCGCGATTCAATCGCCGTCGTTCTATGCCGAGCATCTCTCGGTCGAGGACAGCACGACGTTTGCGAAGGTCGAGGCACTGCATGCGCTGATCGTGCACCATCGAAGCGCGCGCGATTTCGAGGAGGCGCGTCGCGTGCTGGCAACGGACAGCGCGTACGCCAATCGCGTCGCGGCCGCGATCATCCTCGGCAACTTTGCCGACCGCGACGAGGCCTGGTGGGCGCTGACTGATGCGCTTCGCGATCCGGTTGCCATGGTGAGCAGCGTGTCCTCACAGGTGCTCGGCTCCATGACCCGCTCGGCGCCGCGGCCGGTGAATTGGACGCCGGTGACGACGCAGCTTCGCTACATCGTCGACGGCACGAACCTGTTCGTCTTCGACCGGGTGGTGACGACGCTCGCCGCGACCAAGGTCGATCCGTCACTGGCGCCGATGCTGCTCGCGGGCGGCGGCGATATCGTCCGCGCGAAGCTGCGCTCGAAGGCGCCGGGTGTGAAGGACGGCGTCACGCAACTGCTCTCGCAACTCAGTGGACTGCCGGCAACGAGCAGCATCGACGAGTTCACGCGCTGGATGGACGGGTTGAGCCCCGCGAGGTCGGCTTCGAGGTGACGCCGATTTGTCGCGTACAATTGCATTTGTTCGCGACCGATTGCCGCTGGCCGGTGAGGGAGGTCGGAGACATGTTTCGCCAACCCTCCCTATCCGGACAAGCGTATGCGGTGCACTGCTTCCCGATGGTTCACGACCGCGGTCGCGGCGACGACCATTCTTCCTCTCTCGAGTCTTGCGGCCCAGGGCCGCGGTGCCGGCGCCGGCGATCAAGCGGGCGGTCGCGGCGCCGCCGCCTGGGATGTCACCCAAGCGCGCGGCAAGACCCGCGACATCGATTTCACGACGTCCGAAGGCACGTGGATGTCGCCCGACCTTTCGCCGGACGGCACGTGGATCGTGTTCGACGTGCTCGGACACATCTATCGGATGCCGGCCGCGGGCGGTGAAGCGACCGTCCTCACGCAAAACAGCGGCGTCGCGCTGAACTTCCAGCCGCGCATCTCGCCCGACGGGAAGACGATCGCGTTCATCAGCGATCGTCGTGGCCAGTACAACCTCTGGGTCATGAACGCCGACGGCTCGAATCAGCGCCCCGTGTTCACTGATCTGAACGCAACCGCGCTCGAGCCGGCGTGGAGCGCCGACGGCAACTACATCGTCATCCGCAAAGGTGGCCGCGGCGGCGCTGACGGCGGCGCGGCGCCCGGCGGTATCTGGATGTATCACAAGGACGGCGGCGCCGGCACGCAGATCGTCGGCGCGGGCGGACGCGGCGGCCCGAACGGCGCGCCGCAGTGGCCGAGCGTGTCGAAGGACGGCAAGTACCTGTACTACCAGGTGTCGATGCCCGTCGACGACAAGGAACCGCTCGCCGGCTCGCTGCAGATTAGAAGACGTGAATTGAAGTCCGGTGAGACGGTCGACATCACCGCCGGCGAGAGCAGCGGCGCGGCGGCCGGCCGTTACTCCAGCGGCGGCGGCGCGGCGCCCGAAATCTCACCCGACGGCCGCTGGCTCGCGTTCGCGCGACAGATTCCCGACGGCCTGCTCGAGTTCAAGGGGCACAAGTACGGTCCACGGACGGCGCTCTGGCTGCGCGACATGAAGACCGGCGCCGAGAAGCTGCTGATGGACCCGATCGAGCCGATGTCCGCGTCGGGGAGCAAGACGCTCGGCGTCCTGCCGCGCTATCACTGGACGCCCGACGGCAAGTACGTCCTCATCACGCAGGGCGGAAAGCTGCGGAAGGTGAACGCGGCGACGCGCGAGGTCACGACGATTCCGTTCACCGCGAACGTGCATCGCACGATCTCGCAGATGGCGCGCAACGAGTTCCGCATTTCGGACGCGCCACTCGACATCAAGTTCTTCCGCTGGCCGACGTCGTCGCCCGACGGATCGGCGCTCGCGTTCCAGGCGGTCGGACACATCTATGTGCAGGACAACGAGAACCGCACGCCGCATCGGCTGACGCCCGAGTCGTTCGCGCACCTCGAGTACGCGCCGACGTGGAGCCCGGACGGCCGCTCGATCGCGTTCGTGACGTGGGATGATTCAGGTCGCGGTCACGTGTGGAAGGCGCCCGCCGTCGGCGGCGCGCCGGTGCGTCTGTCGAAGGACGAAGGCGATTACGTCGATCCGGTGTGGAGTCCGGATGGAAAGACGGTCGTCGTCGCGCGTGGTGAAGGCGCGACCGCACGCGGACGGACGCTGATGCACAACACGTGGTTCGACCTGGTGAAGCTCTCGTCGACGCCGCCGGCGCAGGGCGACACCGGCATCGCGTTCGCGACGGTCATGCGGCCCAGTGGCACCGCGCTCAGCTCCGAGGCACGACGCCAGATCGTGCGGCCGTCGTTCGGACCGGATGGGCGCATCTTCTGGATCGACGAAGTGTCGGGCGGTCGCGGCGGCACGGCGCTGGTCTCGTCGATGCTCGACGGCAGCGATCGTCGCGAGCATCTGAGCTTTCCGGCGTCCGACGAAATCGTTCCGTCGCCCGACGGACAGTACGTCGCGTTCCAGGAAGGCGACAACGTCTACGTCGCGCCGTTCGTCTTCACGGGCATCGGTGAGGAACCGCAGCGCATCGAGAAGCGTCGTGGACAGTTCCCGGTGACGCAGCTGACGCGCGACGGCGGTCTGTTCCCGCGCTGGCGCGACGCGAAGACGCTCGAGTATGGCAGTGGCGTGCACTACTACGTCCACCACATGGACAACGGCCGCACCGACTCGACGACGCTCAAGCTCAGCGTGCCGCGCGACATTCCGAACGGCAGCGTCGCGCTCACGAACGCGCGCATTCTGACGATGGATCATCGCAAGGTGATCGAGAAGGGAACCGTCGTCGTGAAGAACAATCGCATCGCGTGCGTCGGCTCGTGCAGCACGTCGGGCGTCGACAAGGTGATCGACGCGAAGGGCAAGACGATTCTGCCCGGTTTCGTCGACATGCACGCGCACCACTATCGCGAGTGGCGCGGCATGCGTCCGGCGCACGACTTCGAGCAGGCGATCTACATGGCGTATGGCGTCACGACGACGCTCGATCCGTCGATGTACAGCGTGAACATGTTCCCGACCGCCGAATTGATCGAAGCGGGCGGGATGATCGGACCGCGCGGCTTCAGCACCGGCGACAACATCACCGCCGGCGACGCGGCGCGCGCGAACGAGATCAACAATCCGGCTGACGCGCTCGCCGCGGTCCGCAAGATGGCCGATTGGGGCGCGGTCACGATCAAGCAGTACGCGCAACCGCGCCGCGATCAGCGGCAGTGGATGGCGGAAGCGTCGCGCACGGTCGGCATGAACGAAACCTCCGAGGGTGGCCACTTCCTCGAGGACATCGGTTTCATCATGGACGGCCAGACGGGATGGGAGCACGCGTTCGGCGAGATCCCGATGTACTCCGATGGCGCGAAGTTCTTCGGTAAAGCGGGCGCGACGTACTCACCGACGCTCGTCGTCGCGGGCACGTACTGGAACATCGAGTACTGGTTCGGCGAGAGCGACGTCTGGAAGGATCCGAAGCAGCGTCGCTGGTTCCCGTGGCGTGCGCTCATTCCGCAAACGCGCGTGAGATGGGAGCGTCCGGCGACGGACTACAACTATCCGATCGTCGCGCAGGCGATGGCGGACGTGATCGCCGAGGGCGGATACGGCGCGATGGGCGCGCACGGCGAGCATCACGGCCTCGGCTCGCACTGGGAGGTCTGGATGGGCGCGAGCGCGCTCGGCAACATGGGCGCGCTCGAAGTCGCGACGCTCGGTGGCGCGCACTTCCTCGGCGCGGACAAGGATCTGGGATCGCTCGAGGTGGGGAAGCTCGCCGATTTGATGATCCTGAATTCGAATCCGCTCGACAACATCAAGAACACGCTCGACATGAAGTACGTCATGAAGGGCGGGAAGCTCTATGATGCGATGTCGCTCGATGAGATCTGGCCGAAGGCGGTGCCGTTCGGCCCGTACTACTGGGTCAACGACGACGTGTTGCAGATGAACACGAAGAGCACGTCGACGTTCGACCAGCCGCCGAAAAAGCCGTAGCATCCTGAGGAGCGATAGCGACGAAGGACCCCTGTGCCGCCGCGGAGAGCGTTTGCCTTCTCCTCGGCGCACAGGGGTCCTTCGTCGCTTCGCTCCTCAGGATGACATCAACGTACCTGTACAGCCTCGTTCGAGCGGATGGTGACCGTCGATCCCGCGGGAATCGTGGCCGTGCTCGCGTCGCCGGTGCCGAGCGAGATCACCGTGCCCGCCGCGGCGCCGAGGAGGCCGCCCGTGACGATCTTGCTCAATTCGGCACCGCTCAGCACCGCGCCGAGCACTGCCCCGGCGACCGCGCCCGTCGTCGCGTCGCGCACCGTCGAGCTGCTCGCGCCGTTTTTCACGTTCACGTTCGACACGCTGCCGCTGAATGGATAGCTTCGGCCGCGCATGTCGAGCGTCTCGAAGTTCAAGCGAATCACGTTCTGATCGGCGATGTTGCCGGAATGCACGCCGGTGATGTGGCCGCGCACGATGGCGCCGGCGGGTACGGCGATCGCGCCGTTGGTCGCGTACACGTTATCGTTGATCGTCGCCGAGAAGGCGTCGCCGTCGCGGTTGGACGTCGAGATCGCCTGATCGAAGCGCGCGTTCATGGTCGTGCCCGCGGGCAGATAGTTTCCACTCGACGGTGTCGTGGCGGCGACGTCTCCGCCGGCAGCGACCCTGGTTCCGGTCGCGCACGCGCCAAGCGCGGCGGCGGTTGCGAGAATTGCGATGGTGTGGCGATACATGGGTCCGGCTCTCCGCATTGAAGGACTGCTTTGTGGACGGGCATGCGGAGCGGCAAGAGGTACGCCATCATAGGTTTGTAATACGGGGCGACACGTAACGCACCGGCGATGTTGTGAAAGCTTTTTGGAGAACACGATGAGCTCATCCGTCTTTCGGTTGGTGCATCGCACGTCGCTCTACGCCGGGCTCGTGTCGCTCGCGAGCTGTCACGCCGCCATGCGGTCGGCGAGCCCTAGCTCAGCTGCGGGGCAGGGCGGCACGATCATCGTCAGTAACATGAACGACAACACTGCGATGCTGCTCGACGCGCGGACACATGCGTTGCTCGTCACGCTGCCGACCGGCCGTGCGCCGCATGAGGTCGCGACGTCGCACGACGGACGCTGGGCGCTCGTGAGCAACTACGGCGTGCGCGACGCGGTTGGCAACACGATCACGGTGATCGACATCGACGCCCGCACGGTCGCGCGCACGATCGACCTCGGCGATTACAAACGGCCGCATGGCATGGCGTTCTTCCCGGGTGACACGATCTTCGCTGTCACATCGGAGGCGAACCGGGCCGTGTTGCTCGTCGACTTTCGCAGCGGTCGTGTCATTCGACAGCTGGCGAGCGGCGGTCGCGGGCCGCACATGATCGGTCTCTCGGCCGACGGTTCACGCATGGTCGGCGGCAACATCGGCGACGGGACGCTCGCGATCTTCACGCCGTTCGCGGGCGACAGCGCGCGCACGACGAAAGTGCCCGCGCAGCCCGAAGGCGTCGCGATCTCTCCCGACGGCCGGCACGCATGGGTTGGCAGCAACAAGGACAGTGTCGTCACGGTCGTCGATGTCACGACCGGCGCGACGCTCGCGACGCTCCATGGCTTCGGTTTGCCGTATCGCACGGCGATCACACCGGACGGCGCGCGCGCGGTGATCACCGATCCTGTCAATGCGAACGTGCGCGTCTTCGACGCCAGGTCGTTTCGCGAGCAGCACACGATCGCCATTCCGCGCGACAGTCTCGTCGCCACGGCAGAAGTGCCCGGATCGCCGTCGCCCGAAGGGGTGACGACGTCGCGCGATTCACGCTGGGCATTCGTCACGCTCCAGGGACGCAACCGATTCATCGCGATCGACCTGGAGCGCGGCACGATTGCCGGCTATGGTGTGACGGGGACGTGGTCGGACGGCATCGCCTATTCACCGCGGGGACGATAAATGGCTGCTCGAAAAAAGAGTTCGCGTGGCGCGCCTGCGTGGCGCAAGATCGTCGCGAAGGCGATCGATTGGGAGGAGGGGCACGCGTCGCTCGAGGCGGCGGCGCGCGGTCTCTCACAGGATCTGCGCGGCCGTCGTCCCGACGGCGCGCCGCATTCAGCGTGGGAGCTGCTCGATCATATCCGTCGCACGCAGGCGGACCTGCTCGACTTCATGACGAACAAGAAATACGTCGCCCCGAACTGGCCGACGGACTATTGGCCCACGCCGCACGACGTGCCGAGCGCGAGTGCGTGGACGAAGTGTCTCGCGCAGATCGAGGATGACCGGCAAAAGATGAAGCGCCTTACGACACGCGGGTCGCTCGATCTCACGGCGGAGATTCCGTGGGGTGAGGGGCAGACCTACCTGCGCTGCATTCTGCTCGCGATCGACCACACGTCCTACCACGTCGGACAGATGGTGATCGTGCGCCGGCTGCTCGGTGCATGGAAAGGGTGAGATGAGGAACGTCATCGGCGTCGTGGTTGGCTATGTGATCTTCGCGCTGTCTGCCGCACTACTGTTTCAGGTCAGCGGCCAGAATCCACATGGTTTGGTATCGAGCCAGTTCATGATGCTCAGCATCATCTACGGGATGATCTTCGCGGCGCTCGGCGGCTACGTCGCCGAGAGGATCGCGAAGAACCCGTGGAAGCCGGCGATTGCGCTCGCGGTGGTGATCGCGGTGGGCGCGATCGTCTCAATACTGACGTCGCCGAGCACGGACGCGCGGTGGTCGCAGTGGTCCGCGGTGATTCTGATGGCGCCCGCAGCACTGATCGGTGGTTGGTTGGCCACGCGACGTCTACGTTCTTGAGAGAAGCATGATGAAGCGTATTCGAACACGCATTTGCGCGATCGCGGCAGCGGTGCTCGCGATCGGTGTCGCCCTTCCGCGGAACGCTGTCGCGCAGCGGGACTCGAGCGCGCATCCGGGCAATCGTCCGATCGCGCCATTCAAGATCGCGCCGAACCTCTACTACGTCGGGTTTTCGGACGTCACGTCGTACCTCTTCACCTCGCCGGCCGGCGACATTCTGCTGGACGGCGGCTATCCCGAAAATGGGCCGCAGATCCTCGCCAACATCAAGGCGCTCGGCTTCGATCCGAAGGATGTGAAGATTCTGATCAATAGCCACGCGCACTTCGATCACGCGGGCGGCTTGGCCGAGTTGAAGAGCGTAACCGGCGCGAAGATGTTCGCGAGCGCGGCCGACGCGAAGCAGCTGCGCGATGGCGGTCGCGATGACTACGGCTTGTTCGACAAAGGGTTGTTCCCCGCGGTCGCCGTCGACTCGGTGATCGCGAATGGCGCAGTGGTGCGGCTCGGCGGCTGGACGCTGAAGGCCGTCGTGACGCCGCCGCACACGCGCGGTTGCACCAACTGGGTGACGACCGTGGAAAGCGCGGGCAAGCCGGTGGACGCGGTATTCATGTGTGGCGCGTCGGTGCCGGGCTATACGCTCGTCGGAAACAAGGGCTATCCGACGATCATCGCGGACTACGAGAAGCTCTTTCCGGCACTGCGCGCGCTGCCCTGTCAGTTCTTCTTCGCCGCGCACGCGGGGTTCTTTGGAGTCGAGGCGAAGGCGGCGCAACTCCGCGCAAACCCGAGTGGGCCGAATCCGTTCATCGATCCGGCAGGCTGTCGGCGCTGGATCGATTCCAACGAGCGAGCATTCAAGCAACAGGTTGCGCGCGAGTCGTCCGCGGTCAAACCCGCGCGATGATCTCGCGTGTGACCTCGTCCGTGGTCGCGCGACCACCGAGATCCGCCGTGCGCGGCGCGCTCGAATCGGCGACGACCTCTTCGATCGCGCGCAGCACGTCGGCCGCGGCATCATGCTCGCCGAGATGCTCGAGCATCATCGAGCCCGACCAGATCTGACCGATCGGATTCGCGATGCCCTTGCCGGCGATGTCCGGCGCCGAGCCGTGCACGGGCTCGAACATCGACGGATACTCGCGCTCCGGATTGAGATTGCCGCTCGGCGCGATGCCGATCGAGCCGGCGATCGCCGGGCCGAGATCGGACAGGATGTCGCCGAAGAGATTCGACGCGACGACGACGTCGAACCAATCGGGATGGCGGACGAAGTGCGCGCAGAGGATGTCGATGTGAAACTGATCGGTCTTCACGTCGCGGATAGTCGTGACGCGATCGCCGCGAAGCGCTCGTCCCAGATACGGCATCGAGTGAATGATGCCGTTCGATTTCGTCGCCGACGTCACGTGCTTGCGTCGCGTGCGGGCGAGCTCGAACGCGTAGCGCATGATGCGGTCGCAGCCCTTGCGCGTGAAGACGGCGGTCTGGTGCACTTCTTCTTCGCTCGTGCCGCTCGCGATGCGTCCGCCGATCGACGAGTATTCGCCCTCGGTGTTCTCGCGGACGATCATCATAGTCGATGCTGCCCGGTTCGCGGTCGCGCAGCGGCGATGTCACGCCGCGCAGCAGTCGCACGGGGCGCAGGTTCACGTACTGGTGAAAGCCGCGGCGGATCGGCAGGAGCAGTCCCCAGAGCGACACATGGTCGGGCACGCCCGGGAAGCCGACGGCGCCGAGGAAGATCGCGTCGAAGGCGCGCAGCTGGTCGAGGCCGTCCTCGGGCATCATCGCGCCCATGCGCGCGTACCGCTCACAGCTCCAGTCGAAGGACTGCCACTCGAGCGTGAAGCCGTGTTTCGCGGCGACGGCGTCGAGCACGGCTTGGCCGGCGGGAACAACCTCGTGGCCGATGCCGTCGCCCGGTATGACGGCGATGCGATGATGTCGGGGCATCGCGGGAATATAGATCTTACGACGTCAGCGGTGCGGCGTCGCGGCGTCCCAGTGGAACTTGTGAATGATGCGATGCATCACCGGTGCGAAGAGTGTCGTGAGGCTGACGATGAAGACGAGCCCCGAGTAGAGCGCAAAGAGCGCCGAGAATACTTTGCCGGCGGTTGGCTGGACGTCGCCGACCTGCCCCATTCCGCCGAGCAGCATGCAGGCGTTGACGAAGCTGTCCAGCCATGGCTCTTCGCCGAGCCCGTGATAACCGAGCGTTCCGAGCACGACGGAGAGAGCGATAAGCACGGTGACGAACAATCCGTGATTCATCATCCGTTCCAGGAACGCTCTGGTCGAAAGCGGCTTGTCCGTCTTGCGCTCGTAGATCAGCATCACGTCGCCTGTGGGTGGGAGGGAATCGGACTGTTGTGCGGGCAAATGAAACGTCGCATGGCTGGCATTCGCTGGCGCACAAAGGGATATTCACAGAGCACGCGCCGCATAGGAGCACCCATCCGTTGACGACGTCGGCCGCCCTGGCGCCCGCCTTCCAGCCATCCGCTTTGCTCACTCCGACGCCCTCACAGCGTGATGCGATCGAGGCGCCGGCGCGTGCCACACTCGTGCTGGCCGGCCCTGGAGCCGGGAAGACGTTTTGCCTGATCGAGCGGATCCACTTCCTCATCGAGCAACACCGCGTCGACCCCGCGCGCATCTGTGCATTCACGTTCACGAACAAGGCCGCTGGGGAGATCGAGCACCGGCTGAGCGAACGACTCGGTACCCTCGCGGCGTCGAAGATCAAGCGCGGCACCATCCACGCCTTCTGCGCGGAGCTGCTGCGCGAGCTCGGCGCCGACGTGCTGCTCGAGCCGGGCTTCGGCATTGCGGACGAGGAGTACCAGCTCAGCATTTTGCGCCGGATCGAGGGTCCGAAGCGCTGGCACCGGAGTGTGCTCAACCGCTTCTCCGCGCATCGTTTTCGCGGCGACCCGCTCGGTCCGGATGACGCGCTGCTCTTCGAGCAGTATGAGCGGTACCTGCATCGGCAGCGCGTGGTCGACTTCGACATGCTCGTGCTCAAGGCCGCCGAGCTTCTCGAGCGCGACGGACCGGGCGCCGCCATGCGGTCGCGCTGGGATGTCGTCCTGGTCGATGAATTCCAGGATCTGAATCCCGTACAGTACCGCGTGATCGCGGCGCTGGCGAAGAATCATCGACACGTGTTCGGCGTCGGCGACGACGAGCAGTCGATCTATTCATGGGCGGGCGCCGATCCGCAGGTGTTCCGCACGTTCATGAACGAATTCGGCATCGTGAAGCCGGTTCATCTCGAGGACAACAAGCGGTGTCCCGGGAACGTCGTCACGCTCGCGCGAAAGCTGATCAACGTCAACACGCCGCTCTTCGATCTGCCGCGCGACCAGCGTGTCGACCGCGAATCGCCGCATCCGATCGACACGTTCGTCTTCGACAACGACTCGGACGAAGTTCGCTGGATCATCGACGACATTCGTCGCGACAAGACCGACGAAGGACACGACTGGGGCGCCGTCGCGCTGCTCTACCGGCAGCACAAGATCGGCGAGCGTCTCGAGGCGGCGTTCAGCAATGCGGGCATTCCGTCGCGGCTCGCGCAGGGGCGCGCGCTGTCGGACGATCCGATCGTCGGCTACGTGATCGCGGCGCTGCGCGTCATCGCGAATCCGGACGACGAGGTCCTCCGCGACGCATTCTTCTCCGCGGTGCTCCCGCGCGCCCTCTACGACGAAGCGCGCGCCCAGGCGGAGGCGAGTCGCCATGATCTGCGCCGCCAGCTGAACAAGATGCAGTCGAAGTTCCAGCGCGCGGACAGCCGCGGGCGGCACATCCGTCGCGCGCTCATCGACTGGCGCAACCTCGAAGCGCTCGGCAAAGCGCATTCGACGATCGGCTCGCTCGTGCAGGAGCTCTTGTCGCGGCGAGTGGGGAAGCTGAAGTCGGTGCTCGACGATCGCCACGAAGACATCACCGATCCGATCACGCATCCGGAGGTGGTCGTCCTCGCCGATCGTCTCCGCGCGGCGCGCGCTGAGCAAGGCGACGATCGTGCTGCCGCGCCTGAACGGCATCGAGATCCCGCTCAAGGCGATGCTTCTCGCGACCGGATTCGACGGCGTCGAACATGAGAACGGCATCACCCTGAGCCGGAACGCGGCGCTTCGCTCCTCAGGATGACGGAGGTGTTCGAGGATGAGCAGCTCGCCGCGTTCGGCATCGAGCCGCGAGCGAAGCGCGTGACTATCGACGCCGACGCCACGCCGTCGCTCGGCATTGCGCTCGGCGTGTTCAAGGCCTTGCAGCTCGTGGCGATGGCGGACCACGCCGAGCGCTTCTCCGACTTCACGGCGATCGACCTCGAGACGACGGGTCGCGACACGGCGAAGTGCGAGATCGTCGAGATCGCGGCCGTGCGCGTCCGCGACGGACAGATCGTCGAGACGATGCATGCGCTCGTGAAGCCGGGCATCCCGATCGAGCCGAAGGCCGCCGAGACGCACGGTATCAGCGAGGCGGACGTCGCCGACAGCGCCGTCGCTTCGGGAGTGTGTGGCCGGACTTCCGTGCGTTCTGCGGCGACGACGTCGTCGTCGCGCACAATGGCTACGAGTTCGACTTCCGCATTCTCACGCGGATGGCGCAGCGATCTCCCGCAGAAGTTCGATCTCTGCACGTACGACACGCTGCCGCTCGCGCGCGATCTCTTTCCGACGAGCAAGCGGCTCGAGCATCTCGCGCCGATGTTCGGCATCGACACCGGCACGTCGCATCGCGCGCTCGACGACACCAAGGCGCTCGCGCAGGTCGTGCTCGCGCTCGACGGCGTGAAGGTCCAGCGCGCGCGGAAGACGGCGCTCGTGAACCTGCTCGACAACCTCGGCATCGCGCTCGCGCTGAGCGACGATGCGTCGCTCGATGACGAAGGCCGGATGTTCAAGGGACTCACGCGGCCCTACGCGCTCGGCCGCTACACGACGTGTCTCGAGCTCTACGAGCGCGAGGCCGGCCGACGATCTCACGGTGCCGGGCGTCGAAGAAGTCATCGACCGACTCGGCGGCGCGCAGCTGATGATCAAGATCCGCGACGAGAAGACCGCCGATGAGCGGTATCCGCAGGCGATGATGCGTCTGCGTCGATTGCTCGACGAGATTCCCACCGGTCCGCTCGACGAACAGATCTCGCTCTTTCTCGAGCGCGCGGTGCTGTCGAAATGGGACGGCCTCGAGCCGGCAGCGCCATCGGGTGAATCTGCTCACCCTGCACTCGACGAAGGGTCTCGAGTTCTCGCGCGTGTATATCGTCGGGGTTGAAGACAGCCAGCTTCCGGGCGGCTCGCCGACGAAGGGTGCGTCGACGTTCGAGATCGAGGAAGCGCGACGGCTGCTCTACGTCGGAATGACGCGCACGATCGACCGCCTCGTCATGACGCACGTGCTGTCACGCGAGGAGAAGGAGACGCGAGGCCACCGTTTTCTCGACGAGATGGGAGCTGACGCTCGTCCCACCACCGGAGCCGCCGTGACCGACCGTAGAGAATGGAAGGTGAGCGTCGGCGACGACACGTGAGTGCCGTCTACGAGAGCGCGACGTCCGGTCGCGCGACGAAGTGATCTACGTCATGGGCCACGGCGCCGGCGGCAACATGTCCGATCGTTCCATGCTCGCTGCCGCGAACGCGCTTCGCGCGCGCGGCTTCGGCGTCGTCCGCTTCAACTTCATCTACAAGGAAAAGGGCTCGGGCCGGCCCGACCCGATGCCCAAGTGCATGAACGTCGTCTCGGCGGTCGTCGACCGCGTGCGCGCCGAGCTGTCGCCGACGGAAGCTGATCATCGGCGGGCGGTCGTTCGGCGGACGTGCGGCGTCGATGCTCGCCGCCGAAGGATTCGCCGCCGACGGACTGCTGCTTGCTCGCGTATCCGCTGCACCCGGAGGGTGCGCCGGAGAAGCTGCGCGACGCACATCTGCCGGCGCATCACGATGCCGGTGCTCTGCTTCAACGGCACGCGCGACGGGCTGTGCACGCCTGAGATCATGGAACGGTGTTCTCGAGAAGGTCACGGCGCCGTGGACGATGCACTGGCTCGAGGGCGCCGATCACAGTTTCCACGTTCTCAAGTCCTCAGGCCGCAAGGACGCCGACGTCCTCGCCGAGGTCGGCGACGCGTCGGCCAGGTGGGTGACGGAACTTCCTGCGGCGTAGTTCACCTGCAGGGGGGTGGGCACATGGATCATTCAGTTCGGCGGATGCTTGTCCGTGCGGCCGTGGCGTACGTGGTCGTCGGCAGCTTCGGTTGTGGCGGCGGCGCTCCGTCGGTCCCGACCGTCGTGGATCGGAGTTTGACGGCCTCCGCGCAGTCGACGGTGACGGTGCGCGATACGGTCCAGTATCTGTCGACGTCGGCCAAGGTCACGAACGAGGGCGTGCTGCCGGTGCATCTCGAGTACGGCACCTGTACCGTCCGGGTGCTGGCGTATCTCGACGAATCGCGCCGCGGCGCGCCCGTCTGGAACTCCGACTATCGAGAGCCCTACCACTCGTCGGTCAAGTACGGGTGTACGCTGCAACTGATCCTGCGCGATCTGCAGCCGGCGGAGAGCTTGGACTTTGGCTTTTCGAGTCCGCTGATCGAGTTGGTCGGGGATTCGCTGCCGAATGGCCGCTACTATCTGTCGGCGGACGTGCGCATCTCGAACAATCCGACCTTCCAGCACATTCCAGCCGGTTTGGTCGACGTCGTGCTGTCGCACCCGCGCCATTGACGCAAAGCGCGACAATGGCGCGGATCCAACGTCTCCAAGACGCGCGTTTAGCGCACTTACCAATTCTTGACGAGGCATTGGACGGGCCTGCGCCTTCCATGCCCTTTGCGGCGGCGACAGATTTGCGGCTCCACGTCCCGCCGGAGCTTTCATGCGCCGCACGCCCGTCGTCGCTCTTCTCGCGCTCGTTGTCACGACCACCCTCTCTCACGAAGCCGTAGCCCAGGGCCGCGGCGGTCGAGGCGGTGGGCGCGGCAGTGCGACGTCGATCCAACCCGGCGAGGAGTGCCCGCCCGGCACGACCGAGATTCGTCCGCGCAGCTGCATGGCGCCGGAGTTTCCCGCGCCGAGCATTCTCGACTACCGGCCGAAGTCGCAGCTCGTGGCGCCCGTGCACATGGTGCCGAAGGCGAAGTACCCGGCGATCGACTTCCACGGCCATCCGCAGGGGCTGCTGAGCACCCAGGATGGGCTCGACAGCATGGGGAACTCGCTCGACAGCCTGAACGTCCGCATGATGATCTCCGCCGACAACATGTCGGGTGACCGGCTGAAGACGACGATCGCGAACGTCCAGGCGTCGCCGCGGATGAAGGATCGCGTGCGCGATCCTCGCCGGCATCAACTTCCAGAACGTCGGTCCGGGTTGGGCGGACAAGGCCGTGAAGCAGCTCGAGGCGGACGTCGCGGCAGGCGCCGTCGGCGTCGGCGAGATCTCGAAGAGCCTCGGCCTCTCGATCAAGAAGCCCGACGGCGTCGCGTCTCAAGATCGACGATCCCGAGCTCGATCCGATCTGGGACGCCTGCGCGCGGCTCAATCTGCCGGTGTTCATTCACACCGCGGATCCGCAGGAGTTCTTCCAGCCGATCGACAACCACAACGAGCGGTGGCTCGAGCTCGCGCTGTTCGGCGACCGCCGCTATCCGCAGGACCGCTTTCCGAGCTTCGAGGAGCTGTCGACGGAGCGCGACAACATGCTGCGCAAGCATCCGAAGACGACGTTCGTCGTCGCGCACATGGCGTGGTACGCGAACGACCTCGGCAAGCTCTCGCAAGATGATGGACGAGATGCCGAACATGTACACGGAAGTCGGCGCGGTGCTGTACGACATCGGCCGCCAGCCGCGCGCGGCGCACGACTTCTTCGTGAAGTACCAGGACCGCATTCTCTTCGGAAAGGACTCGTTCCAGCCGGAGGAGTATCCGTACTACTGGCGCGTCTTCGAGACGAACGACGACTACTTCGACTACTACCGGAACTACCACGCGTTCTGGAAGCTCTACGGCATCGGGCTGCCGGATGCGGTGTTGAAGAAAGTCTATTTTCAGAATGCTCTGAAGTTGGCGCCCGGGCATACCTCAGGATGGATGGCCTAAATAGTGGATCTCTCGCGCGCGTCCGGGCATGGATCTCGATGACGTGCGCGGATGGATCTCGGCCGAGACAATGCGACTCGATTGAAACACTGATCGTACTGATTGGAAACTGATTGCTTCTCGGACGTTGTAGATGGACAGCTTTTGAAAAAGGATCTCTGGGATTTTTGGGGATCTGTGGGATAGAACGTGAACGGTTCATCCCCTGGATCCCCCAAAATCCCAGAGATCCTTTTTCTAAAAGCAGTCCAAGTCGAGGTTGCGAGACGCTCGATGAGCGGGTTGGGAACCATCAGTTCAATCAGTAAAATCAGTGTCCCAAGAGGACACGGAGCCGTGCAGAGCACGGAGGCGTCCCGGGCGCGTACGAACCCGCCTGACACACGCGCCGATCCGTGTCGCCACGCTTCCGAACCCTTCACTCATGAACTATCCTCTACGCGGCCGGCGTGACCATCCGGTTCGCGCCATGCGCTCCACGACAACCTGAAGGGAGTGACCATGTCTTTCTTCCGTACGATCGCGATCGGCGCCGGTGCGCTCCTGTTCGCGACCGGTTGCAAGCACGAACAGCCCGCCGACGAACACATGGCGCATATGTCGGCCGGTGACGTTGCACCGCAGCCGCAGAGCGCACAGCAGGGTGATATGAAGTATCCGGCGAGCGCGATGCACACCGCGGCGCGCCTTGCCTCCACGCCGCGTCACGGCGAGTGGGTGCGTGTGCCGTGGGAGCCAGGCTCCAAGGATTCGATTCAGGCCTGGATCGTCTATCCGACCAACTCCAGCGCCAAGGCGCCGGTCGTCGTCGTGATTCACGAGATCTTCGGTCTGTCGAACTGGGTTCGCGCCGTCGCCGATCAGGCCGCGGCGGAGGGGTTCATTGCGATCGCGCCGGACCTGAACTCGCGCGTGCGCGGCGGTCCGAGCATGGATTCATTGAGCGCGGATTCGGCCCGCAAGCTCAGTGGGCTCGTGCCGATTCCGGAGCGGAACAAGGCGATCACCGCGGTCGCGAAGTATGCGATGTCGCAGCCGGCTGCCGTCCAGAAATACGCCGTCATCGGCTTCTGCTATGGTGGATCGACGGTCTGGGGCAATGCGATCGGCGGCGGGACGAACGGCTACTCCGGCGGCGTCGCGTTCTATGGCGCTTTCCCGTACATGAACGGCGCGGTGCCCAACGCCGATTCGATGAAGAAGATCAACAAGCCGGTCATGCTCCTCAGCGGCGCCAAGGATGCGCGCATCGGCGCCACGATGCCCGCCGTCGACTCGATGATGAAAGCGCAGGGGAAATGGTACTACGGCGCCAACTACGAGGGCGCGGTCCACGGCTACATGCGCGCCCAGGACGATCCGAAGGCGCAGCGCGACGAAGTGGAAGAGAAGGCGAATCTCGATGCCGTCCACGACGCGTGGCCGCGCACGGTCACCTTCCTCAAGACGAACCTCGGCGTGAAGTAAGCGCGCTCGTCGACGACAATGAAACGGGCTCCGGATGACCGGAGCCCGTTTTCGTTTTCAGTATTGGACTCAGAAGACGAACGCGCTGATCCCGAACCGTAGACCGTAAGAGTTCTGATTGTGCGTGATGTTCGACGTGGTAGTCGAGACGTCGGTCGATTGATGGGAGTGGGTGTAGTAAAGCTCGCCGGTCAGGCCCACGTGCGTCGCCAACATCTGCATCAGCCCTGCCGACCCGGTGAGGTCGAGACCGTCGTGGTCGTCTGCTCGGCGCTGCTGCCGGCCCCGTCGATCTTGAACTTCTCCCAGCTCGGTCCGATTGAGGCGTTGAGGTAACGGGAACAGCTTGCCCGGCAGAGTCGCCGAAGAAGTAGCGGATCGTCGGCTCGATGCCGACGAACGTGCTGTGCGAATCGCCGTTCTGCACGTGTCGACGACGCGTACGCGAGATCCAGTGTTCCGCCGAGGGCCAGGTGCGGCGCGACGAAGTAAAGGCCAAGTGGCGCGAGCGATACGTTCGTCACGTCCGCCCGCCCGTCAGTGTGCGACAGGCCCGCCGATCCGCCGACGAGCCAGAGCCCTTACCAATTGGAGACTTTTGCTGCGCGGCCAGCGTGCGGCAGCGCTGACCACGAGCGCGCAGACGCCCGCCGCAAACCATGATGAAACTTTCATCGGCGTTCTTGCCTCATAGAATGTAGATGGCGCCAAAGTAACAGCGGCTTCTACAAGGCCAAAGCGAACGGTCCGAGTCGTTCAGCGGGTGTGACCGACCGGCCGCCGCGCTCTACGAGTTGGCGGCCGTCCCGGCGAGCTTGGCGAGCGCCTGCTCGGCGCGTGGGACGAGCCGTGCATCGCCGACGCGTTCCGCGAACGCGGCAAACTCCGGCGTCGGCCCGCGCCAGCGCAATGCGTCGACGCTCGTCGAACAGCGCGGCATCGGTGCGCAGCGTCGCCAGCGTCTTGAACAGCAGCGCGAGCGTCGCGCTTGTCGCCCAAGCACGTCGGGCGGGAACGTTTCCGATGCTCCGTGCTTGGTCGATGAGACGCGCCGCCGTCACCGCGCCGATGCCGGGAATGCCCGGATAGCCGTCGGCACGTGTCGCCGACGAGCGCGAGATAGTCGGGAATGAGCTTCGGAGCGACGCCGAACTTCTCGCGCACGCCGGCGGCGTCGCGGATCTTGCCCGACTTGCGGTCGACCTGCACGACGCGATCGCCGCGACGCACTGCGCGAGATCCTTGTCGGGCGTCCAGATGCAGACCTTCTGCGACGGACGCATCCGCCGCGGCGAGATGCGCGGCGGACGCGAGCGCCGTCGTCGGCCTCGAGCTCGACCATCGGCCACACCGCGACGCCCATCGCCGCGAGCGCCTCCTCGAGCGGATGGAACTGCGTCCACAGCGCCGGCTCGATGCCCGTCGCCGGTCTTGTAGCCCGGCCAGAGGTCGTTGCGGAACGACTCGATGACGTGATCGGTCGCGACGCCGATGTGTGTGCCGCCGGTCTCGAGCATCTGCAGCACCGTATTCAGCACGCCGATCGCCGCGCCGAACGGCGGATCCTCGCCCTTGGTGAACCGTCGCAGCGCCGTAGAAGTGGCGAAACAGCTCGTAGGTGCCGTCGATCGAGGTGAACGATCATGTCATGACACAGCGTCGGCGATGATTCGGTCGTAGAGCGCATCCTTCTCCGGATCGAAATCCGCGGACGGCGGGTACGCCTCGGCGACGATCCGCATGCCGATCCACGGGTCGATCGGACATTCGAAGCCGCCGACGACACGCTTCACCTTCGTATTGTCGAAGATGACCGACGCGCTCTTGTCGCCAAGAAGCGGCCCTTCCCATTCCGCGTTGTAGCGGATCAGCGTGTCGCTGGCGACGTGTATCATCGTCACGTCGCCCACTCCGATCGCCGACGCAATCGCCTCGAAGATCTCGTTCCATGACCATTGCCGGTCGTTCGTGATGTGAAATGCCTCTCCGAGCGCCTTCGAATTCCCCAGCAGCCGGGCGAACGGACGTGCGAAGTCACGCGCGTGAGTGATGGTCCAGAGCGATTCGCCGTCGCCATGCACGACGACCGGCTTTCCGCGGAGCATCCTCGAAACCTCACCGCCCAGCGGCGTCGGCAGTCTTCGTGCGATACGTGTGGCTCGGCCGCACAATGGTGAAGGGCAGCGTCGTCTGCTCGCGAAGAATCCGCTCCATCTCGGCCTTCTTGCGCGAGTATTCCCAGTGCGGATTGTGAAGCGGCATGGCTTCGGTGATCGGCAGCTCGCGCACCGGCTTTCGGTAGGCCGACGCGGTGCTGATGAAGACGTATTGCCCGCACCGTCCGCCGAAGACGGCGATGTCGCGCTCGATCTCCGACGGTGCGAAGAGACGGAACTGGCAGACGGCGTCGAAGCTCTCCGACGCGAGTCTCCCGTAGGCGTCGTCATCACGGATGTCGCCGCGAACGAAGCGGCATTCCGGCGGTAGCCCAGCGTTGTTGCTGCCGCGGTTGAAGACAGTGACCTCGTGCCCGAGCCGGATCGACTCGTGGATGCAGTCGAAGCTGATCTCGCCGCTGCCGCCGATGTAGAGAACTCTCATCGAGCCCCGTCGGGCAGGCGGAAGATGAAGCGCAGGCCGCGATTGTACGTCTCCGGTTTGTTGCCCGAATGACGCTCCTCCGCGATCACCCGGCCGTCGAACTGCAGACCCGGATAGCGGCGCGAGCGCAGTGTCTCGATCATCTCCTTCACGGGCGCCGCGAGCGGTTCGTCTTCCCCGACGCCGATGAACAGCTTGGCCGTGAGATCACGATGTGTTTTGGCGTACGCGGCTTCATCCGCGAAGGAGCCGCGCGACGCGTACGTCACCGCCGGACTCGACGCCACATATGCCGAGAAGAGCGACGGCTCCGTGAACAGCGCGTAGAGCGTGAACAGACCGCCGAGCGAATTGCCCATGATCGCGCGGCGCGCCGGATCGGCGGGATATTCTCGCTCGACGAATGGCAAGATCTCGCTCTTCAACGCCGCGAGAAACTTGGCGCCCTGGCCGGAGCCGGCGTTGTTCGGGCCCGCAAGCGGCGTGTAGTCCACCGCGCGAAGGGAATCGTAGTTCGCCTTCGCGCCGGAGTACGTGATGCCGACGATGATGACGTCGGGCACATACTTGTCGTAGAGCAATCCGCCCTGGATGGAGCAGAGCAGCTTGAAGTCCCATTGGCCGTCGAGCAGGTACAGCACCGGATGCTTGCGGCCGGCCGCGAGCGAGCCGGCGGTCGGCGGATAGATGTAGAGGTCGTAGTCGCGACCGGTGACCTTCGAGTGGAGCGACCGGATCTCGGTGTTCGGGATGGTCACCGCCGCGTGCTGCGCCGCGCCGAGGCGTGCGGCGCCGGCCATCAGCATCGCCGTCCAGAACAGCCGTCGCGTAAGTCGATGCATGATGGGCTCGAAGTGTGTCATCCTGAGCGAAGCGAAGGACTCCTGTTTCTCCTTGGCGCTCCGCGGTCCTTCGTCGCTGCGCTCCTCAGGATGACACGTGCTTCAGACACGCGTTGAACGCGTCGACGGCCGGCGGGCCGGAGCCGACGCCCTCGTCGTGCTTGAAGAAGACGTACGCGTCGCTCCAGGCCTGATCGCCGATCCGTCTTCGCCCACGATTCCGTGCATCGCGCCGTCATAGTCGAAGCGATGCAGGCGCAGATATCCCCACGACGCCGTCGCCACGACCGGTGACGCGAACTCCGGCTGCTCGATGATGCACATCGGAATGTCGCGCGCACGCAGTGTGTCGTACGTCTCGTCGTCGAACCAGGTCTCGTGCCGGAACTCGATCGTGTAGCGGCGATCCGCCGGCAGCATCTCGAGGAATGCTTTGAGCCGAGGCACGTCCTTCTTCATGTTCGGCGGCAGCTGGAACAGGATCGGGCCGAGCCGCTCGCCGAGCGACTCCGTGTTCTTCAGCAGGAACTCGAGGGCGCTCTGCGCTTCCGGCTTGAGTCGCGCGAAGTGCGTGATCCGCTGGCTCGCCTTGATCGCAAACGTGAACGGCTCCGGCACCTGCGACGCCCAGTCGTGCGAGCACGTCCTCCTTTGGCAGCCGATAGAACGTGTTGTTGATCTCGACGGCCGGAAACTTCCCGGCGTAGAAGCCGAGCATGCCGTCGTCCTTCAGGTCGGGCGGATAGAACGAGCCCTTCCACTCCTTGAATGCGAAGCCGCTCGTCCCCGCGCGCAGCTTCATGACGCTTTGACCCTTGTCTCGTCTTCCTTGTTGGACGCGGCGAGGCTCGCCTTCAGCGCCTCCATCAGGTCGATGATCTTGCCGCCCGTGTCGGCCGGCGCCTCGGTCTGCGTGATGTCCTGACCCTCGATCTTTTTCTGGATCGGCTCCATCACGCGTTCGCGCACCGTGTCCTTGAACTTCGCGGGCTCGAAGGTGTCCGTCGCCGTCTGCTCGATGAGCTGCTTCGCGAGCGCGAGCTCCGTCGGCTTCACGTCGCCGGCGGGGATCGTCACCTCGTTCGTCGAACGCACCTCGTCGGCGTAGTGGAGCTGCTCCATCACGAGCACGCCGTCCTGGCGGACGCAGCAGCACGAGATACTGCTTGCCGCGCGCCGCGTACTGGCCGAGCGCGGCTTTGCCGGTGTCCTGGAGCGCGGCGGCGAGCAGACGATAGGCGCGATCGCCGCCCTTGTCCGGACCGAGGTAAGTACGACTTGGTCGACGTATTCGCGATCGACCTTCGCGAGCGGCACGAACTCGACGATGTCGATCATGCCCGTCGCCTTTTCCTCGAGCGCCTTGATCTCCTCGGTGGAGAAGACGACGTACTGATCCTTGGCGAACTCGTAGCCCTTGACGGTGTCGTCACGGGCGACGACTCTCGTTGTCGTCCTTCGGGCAGATGTATTGCTGCTTGACGCGGCCTGTTGCACTTCTTGTGCAGCATGTTGAACGACACGCTCGCCTTCGACTCGGCGGACGAGTAGAGATTCACCGGGACGGAGACGAGGCCGAACGAGATGGTGGCGTTGCCGAGGGTGCGAGCAGGCATAAGCGGAGTATTGGGTGACGGCGTTGTCATCCTGAGCCGAAGGCGAAGGACCTTGCCTATGCGAGCCCCTCTTGCTTCGGCAAGGTCCTTCGCTTCGCTCAGGATGACAATGACTTTCTCGAGGAATGCGCGTGACCGCAAGTAGCGACGACAGCCCGATACGGAGTCGGGCTCTACTCGAAACCTACCGCGCGAAAGCGATCGGCGGATACGCTCCCCGGAGCCGGTGGGGACGGTCTCGGCCGTCCCGGGCCATCTGTTCGTCGTCCACAAGCACGCCGCGCGTCAGCTGCACTACGACCTCCGGCTCGAGATGGACGGCGTGCTCGCGTCCTGGGCAGTGCCAAGAGGCCCGTCCTACGACATGGCCGACAAGCGGCTCGCCGTCCACGTCGAAGATCATCCGCTCGAGTACGGCGACTTCGAGGGCGATCATTCCGAGCGGCAACTACGGCGCCGGCGGCATGATCGTCTGGGATCGCGGTGAATGGATTCCGCTCGAGGATTGGCGCGAAGGGCTCGAGAAAGGGAAGCTCCTGTTCGAGCTCCGCGGCTACAAGCTCCACGGCAAGTGGACGCTCGTGAAGATCAAGAAGAGCGAGAAGGATGAGTGGCTCCTGATCAAGGAGCGCGACGCATACGTGAAATCGCCGGGCGACCAGTTCGTCGAGACATCCGTGCTGTCCGGGCTCACGGTCGAGGAGGTCAAGGACGGGAAGGGTCCGGCCAGCGTCGCTCCGAGCGGCGATCGAAGCTTCCGGGGCACCGCGGAAGCGCGTCGATCCGCAGTCGGTCGAAGTCATGCTCGCCGAGCCGCGCAAGAGCACGCGTTCACGCGCGACGGCTGGCTGTTCGAGCTGAAGCTCGACGGCTATCGGCTGCTCGCGAGCAAATCGCGCGGCGAAGCGCTGCTGCTCACGCGCAACGGCAACGACTACACCGGCGTCTTTCCCGAGATCGCCGCGGTCAAGGCGCTGCCGTACGACAGCTGCATTCTCGACGGCGAAGTCGTGGTGCTTCGACGCGGAAGGCCAGCCGAGCTTCTCGCGGTCTGCAGCAGCGCGGGCGACTCACGGTCGCCGTTCGACGTGAATCGCGCCGCGGTGGAACTGCCGGCGACGTACTTCGCCTTCGACCTCCTGGCCTTCGAGGACTTCGACCTTCGCTCGCTTCCGCTGCGCGACGCGCAAGGCGCTGCTGATGGAGGCGCTGCCGAAGCTCGGCGCGGTGCGCGCGCTCGATCACATCGAGCGCGAAGGCGAGGCGTTTCTCGAACAGGTCGAACAAGCTCGGCCTCGAGGGGATCATCGCGAAGCGCGCGGACATACCGTATCGCGGCGGGCCGCGACCGCATGACTGGCTCAAGATCAAAGCCGAGCCGACGGGCGACTTCGTGATCGTCGGGTTCACCGCGCCGAAGGGAAGTCGCGCAGCCACCTCGGCGCGTTGCAGACTCGCCGACATCGTGAACGGTGAGCTGGCCTATGCCGGCCGCGTCGGCACGGGGTTCAACGACGCGCTGCTCGGCAGACTTGCACACGAAGCTCGAGCCGATCTGATTCGCGAGGCGCCGCCGTGTGCGCCGCCGCTCGGCGCGAGTGTGATTCCGGAGACGAAGACGACGACGTGGGTCGAGCCGCGCTATGTCTGCGAGGTGCGCTACCGCGAATGGACGCCGGACGGCGTGCTGCGGCACGCGACGTTGCTGCGGATGCGTCCCGATAAGGATCCGCGCGACTGCGAGCGTCAGGGCGTCGCGCGTCCGGCTGTCGAGCCTCGTCCTGAGGAGCGGAGCGACGAAGGACCCCTCGACGCCGAGACGGAGTCTGCGCCGCGCGCGGAGATCCTCCGCTCCGCTCAGGATGACGAACCGACGCGCGAGATCAAGTTCTCTAACCTGAAGAAGATCTACTGGCCGGAGAACGGGTACACGAAGGGCGATCTCATCGACTACTACACGGCGATCTGGCCGTGGATGTCGGTCTATCTCATCAATCGCCCGCTCGTGATGACGCGCTTTCCCGACGGCATCGACGGCAAGTCGTTCTATCAGAAAGACGCGCCGGAGTTCGCGCCGAGCTGGATTCGCACGCAGCCGATCTGGGCCGAGGACACCCAGCGCGACATCAACTACTTCGTCTGCGACAACTCGAGTCGCTGCAGTACGTCGCGAATCTCGGCTCGATTCCCATGCACATCTGGAACAGCCGCATCGGGTCGCTCGAGCTGCCCGACTGGTGCGTGATCGACCTCGATCCGAAGGAAGCGCCGTTCTCCGACGTCATCCGCTCGGCGATCGTCTTTCGGAAGCTCTGCGAGGCGATCGGCCTGCCGAGCTACGTGAAGACCACCGGAAAGACCGGGTTGCACATCCTGCTTCCGCTCGGCCGCCAGGTGACGTACGCGCAGTGCCGGACGCTCGGCGAGCTGTTGTCGCGCGTCGCGCTCCGTGAGACCGGCGACATCGCGACCATCACGCGCCACGTGACGAAGCGCGGCGACAAGGTCTACTTCGACTATTTACAGAATCGTCACGGACAGCTGATCGTCGCGCCGTTCAGCGTGCGGCCGCTGCCCGGCGCGAGTGTGTCGATGCCGTTGCACTGGGACGAGGTCGACCAGTCGCTGAATCCCAGGAACTACACGATCAAGAACGCGATCGACCGGATGACGGCACTGGGCCAGGATCCGTGTGCGCGGGTGCTCGAGGACAAGCCGGATCTGCCAAAGGTGCTCGAGCGTTTGGCTTCCATGATGTCAGGATGACACACCGTCGTCCCCCGGAGTCAGCAGGCGTTTCGCGAGCCATGAGCTGAGCGGCTCATTGGTCGGCGCGTTGATTGGCACGTTCTCCTGCAGGACTCGCTCGGCGAGATCGCGAACAAGGGCTGCCTTTCCGATGTGCCAGAGTGCGATCGCCGTTCCGCGACCACGCTGTCCGTCGAATGGCACGTCGAGATCAATCGCGATGCTCTTCAGATAGCCGGCGATGTGAACTTCGGTCGCGTCGGCGGCAACCATACCGAGGACTGTGTTCGCGTGCGGCTCGAGCCACTCCCGGTGCTCGTCGAGCGGGCGGTTGAAGAAGTAGCCGATCACGCGAGAGAGGGTGGGGATCGCCGACTCGCCGCGATCGACCCAGTTGCTCGCTTTTCGTGAGATGAGAGTTGGTTTCATATGCCCAATAAGAAACGCGGGAGACGTCGTCGACGTCTCCCGCGTTGGCGTCCGGTGTGCTGCCGGATGAGACGACTACTGCGGGATTCGACGCAACGTGCTGACGAGCGTGTGGATCTTCGCTTCCTGCGGCCCCTTTGCTTCGCTATCCAGTCCGCCGGCGAGTGAGTTCAGCAGATCCTTACGGGCCGTTCCGCTCGCGCCCTCCGCGCTCACGAGCTGCTGTCTCACGGAGGCGATCCGCGCCGCCGGCAGGCCGCTGCCGCGCTCGAGCTGATCGACGTACGCGCGCGCCAGCGCGAACGTCGCCGGCCAGACGAACTTCGGCTGTCCCTGCGTGTTCAGGTAGTCGAAGTGCACCGTCTTCGCCGCGTCGATCTCGTTCTGCGAGATGGACGGGCTCGGCGTGAGCTCGAAGATGTCGAGGCCGCGCGCGATCTCGGAGCTGACGATCACGCCGTTGTACCAGTACACCGACCACGAGCCGCCCATCGCGAAGTGCGTCGGCGTCGACCGGGCCGCGATCGAAGAACGCGATCTCCTTCGGCGTGCGCGGCGTCGGTCCAGTCGAACACCGAGATGCCGCCCTGATACCACGCCTGCACCATCACGTCGCGGCCCGGAATCGGAATCAGCGAGCCGTTGTGCGCGACGCAGTTCTCCTGCGCCGTCTGCGGCGCGGGCATCTTGTAGTAGCTCTGGAACTTCATCTTGCCGTTCGCGTCGATCGTGAAGAGCGCGTCGGCGCCCCACTCCTTCGGATCGGTCGCGCGGCACTTCGGTGCGCCACCGCCGCCCCACTCGTCGGAGAACAGCACCTTGGTGCCGTCGTTGTTGAACGTCGCCGAGTGCCAGTACGAGAAGTTCGAATCGGCGACGGCGCCGATGCGGACCGGGGTCGTCGGGTTCTTGATGTCGAGCAGCAGGCCGTAGCCCTCGCACGCGCCGCCGGCGAGACCGATCGCCGGATAGACGGTGATGTCGTGGCACTGCGTCGGACCGCGTCGGCGGACCGCCGTGCCGCCGCCGAACATCTTCGCGATCGATCGCCGGGAGCGCGGCGCGCAGCGCGGCGCTGTCGGCGGCCGTCGCGCGCCGGTGCCGCCGCGCGCCTTGACGATGCTGTCGAGCATCGGCTTGATGAACGTCGGCGGCAGACCATGAACTCGTCGCCGATGATGCTCGGCGACGAACGCACCGCGCGCCTTTGCGGCATCGCGCACTTCGCGCCGCATGTCTTCGGCGCGTGTCGCCGTGCGCTGCCGGAGCGGCGAGGTCGTTGAAGATGCGCGGCGAGCTCACGATCGCGGCCTGCTCCGGATGCGCGAGCGGCACCTTGATGACTTCGATGCGGAACAGCGCGCGAGTTCGGATCCTTCTCCGGCGTTCGCTCGACGCAGCCGGCCAGCTCGTCGTCGGACGCACGCCGGCCGAACCCGAGACGTAGACGTAGACGTTGTCCTTGTCCTTCGGATCGACGAGCACCGTGTGCGTGTGCGAGCCGCGGCACGTCTGCACGTTGGCGACGTTCTTCGGATGCGCGATGTCGGTGATGTCGAAGATGCGAACGCCGCGGATGCGCTCCTTGCTGACCGGATCCTTCACGCCCTGGTCGCCGCAGTCGATGCGGCCCGTGTTGCCTTCGGCCGAGACGAACAGCAGGTTCTTGTAGACCGACACGTCGCTCTGCGACGCCGGGCAGTAGTTGCCGACCTTGAGCGACGGCGCTGCTCGGATTCGAGATGTCCCAGACCTGGTAGCCGTTGTAGCTGCCCTGGATGACGTAGTTGCCGGTGAAGGCGAGGTCGGAGTTCGTGACTGCCGACGAACTTCTGCGACGGCTGCGTCGTCGAGACGAGACGTGATGTTCCACGCCGCCTCGGCGGCGTCCATCAGGCCGGCGTGCAGTCCGACGCGCGGATCCGGGCTCGGCGGCGCGATGTTCAGCGATGCCGCGCGCCTGCAGTCGGCGCGGCCGACGACGACATCGAGCTCGAGTGCGCGCGCACGCGGCCAGGCGACAGCGAGTCCGACGACCGAGCGACGACCTTCGACAGGGAGAGCATGGTGACATAGGGATGGCTGAGTGAGGGGGAAACTCATGGGAGCCTGCAGATGCCCGAGCGTCAGCGCCGCGAGCATCTTCTCCATTCGTGCAATCTCCGTCGTCTGATCGACGTTGACGTCGGACGCGAACTTGAAGACGAGCTCGTCCTGGCCGGCGCCGTACGTGTCGAACAGCTCCGTGACCATCGAGACGGCGCCCTTGTGGTGCTGGATCATGCAGGTGCAGAAACAGCCGGTCGAACTCCGTTGCCGCGCGCCGCGTCGAGCTCCTTCATCTGCTCGTCGGTGAGCATGCCCGGCATGAGCATCTCGTGCTCCATGCCGTTCATCTTCATCTTCATCGGTCCCGCGTGCGCGTTCGGGCACGGGCTGATTCCGCATCGCGCAGCCAGCGCTGCATGGTCGACGATCTCGTCCGTGCTGCGCGTTGATGATGCGCGACGCGAGCGTCTTCGAACGGACGGGCTCGGCGCCGTGCGACTCGGCGCCCATCCGCGACATCACGATGGCCTGCGCGTGATGGCCGATCATGCCGCGACATGAAATGATGTCGGCCTGCGGTGTACGGATAGCGCGCGCTGTCCGCGCGCGCCTTTGCGATGGCCGCCGCGTCGCCATTCGCGGGTGCCTGACTCATCGCCGTCCGGACCCACGTGGAGCTCAGGGCGAGGGACATCATCAGGATGACAGGCGAATTCCTACGCATTGCAACCCCCTTACTGCTTGTCGAGACGTGCTTAGAGACGCGGCCGCGTCTTCCTCGGCGCCTTGCCGCAGTTCGCCGGCCAGTTCGCCGGCCACGTGCCCGGCGACTGGTCGCGCTTGATGAACTCCGGATCTTCGCTCGCGAGGTACGCCATCATCGCGGCGAGCGTCGCGTTGTGCTTGAGGTCGTCGAACACGACCTTGTCGTACGTGTCGCGGTTGGTGTGCCACGTGTACGTGTTGTAGTTCCAGCCCACCGCGCCCATGCCGAACGACGGCGTGCCGAAGCACGCGAACACGGCGCCGTCGGTGCCGCCCGGGTTGCCCGTCGGCACGTCGTTGAAGCTCCACGACACGACGTTCGGGCTCATGCTGTCGGTGTAGAACGCCGGCAGCTTCGCGTACCACGACTTGAGATGGCGCCCGATGTCCGGCAAGCCCGGACGCGATGAGCGACTGCACGCGGCCGGTGCCGTTGTCCTGGTTGAACAGCGCCTGCAGTCCCTTCATGACTTCCGGATGATCCTCGGTGAACGCGCGTCGAGCCGTTCAGGCCCTGCTCTTCGCTCGCCCAGTGGCCGACGAGGATCGTGCGCTTCGGATGCGGATACGCCTGTTTGAGAATTCTCATCGCTTCCATCGCCATCATCGTGCCCGTGCCGTTGTCCGTCGCGCCGGACGATCCGTCCCACGAATCGAAGTGCGCCGACAGCATCACGTACTCGTTCGGCTTCTCCGTGCCCTTGATCATGCCGATCGTGTTGAACGCCGGCTGTTCGCCGAGCAGCGACGCGTCGAGATCGAGGCGTGACCACGCGGCTTCTGGTTGTTCTCGGCGAGACGATACACGAGACCGTAGTCCTCGCAGGTGAGCGTGACGGCCGGCGCCATCGTGTTGTACGTCTCGAAGACTTCGATCGTGCCCCAACCGCCGGTGCCGCTGCGCCGGCGCCCGCACCGCCGACCGCCGCCGCGACCGCCGCCGCGCCGGTGCCTCGGATGCCGCCGTCACGCGAGCCGGACCGCCGCCACCACGCGCTCGCCGGTCCGGCGCGGCTGCCGCGTCCACCGAACCCGCGGCCGCCGCCGTGTGCGGCGGCGAACGGATTGGGGAAGCCCGCTCAGCTTGTGCGCGACGAGATCATGCCGGCGACGCCGGCCTTCTCGAGACGCATGCCGAGCGTGCCCGTGCCGAGCGCGAGGATGTAGCCCGTGCCGCGATAGAGCTTCGTGCTGTCCGGGCTCACGCGCCCAATCGCGCTGCATCTGCCCGATCAGCGTATCCATGCGCGCCATCGACGCCGGCGTCGCGAAGCGATACCAATCTTCCGACGGACGACAGGTCGGCCACGCGGGCGAGAGCAGCACGATCTTGCCCTTCGCCTGCGGCAGCCACTTCACGAATTCGGTGCTGTCGTTGAACTTCGGCAGCACGATCGCCTCGGCGCGTCACCGGCGTGCCCTTCGTGCCCGGGCTCCACGCGAGCATCGTCCCTTCGAGCGACCGCACGCGCGGCGCAACGAGAGTCGATGTGCGACGCGCCGCGGCGCCAACCGCGCCACGTGCCGTACTGTTCGCGCTTCGCGTCGATGCCCCACGACTTGTACTGGCTGATCACCCAGTCGCTCGCCGCGAGTGAGGCCCGGGCTGCCGGTGAGGCGCGGTCCGATCGAATCGAACAGCGTCTGCGCGAGCTGTCTGGACCTGCGAGCTGTCCATGCCGAGGCGCCAGATGCGCTGAAGCGTCTGGTCGTTGGTCGGAAACGAAGTTTGTGCGCTGAGCGGCGCGGCGACGAGCGCGGCGCTTGCCGCGATTGAGAGCGTCTGAAAGCGAATCATGAGATGGCGAGGCGTGGGATGACCTTGCCTCAAGCTACCGGACTCGCCGTGGCGCTCGCCAGGGCGAGCGCCACTGTATAAAATCGCTCCCGCTGGCCGTCTATCGCGTTACGGGTAGCGCGGACATGGTCCGTCCGTCGGCCGTGAGACGGACGTCGAACATGTCGCCGGAGTGCAGCGCAATGTTTCCTGTCGAGGGCGTGTTCGACCGCGCGAGCAGCCGGGCCATGATGTTTATCCCGGATCCAGTGCTCACCATCGAGCTGCGGACACGCAGCGTGTCCGTCCGCCCGGGAAACACCGTACCAATCCGCTCCAAGTTGCTGCCCGGCGCAACCGCGAAGACGTCCGCTTGGTCGAGGGACTCGTTGTGGAAGATGATCAGTGCGTCCGCCGGCCCACTACCGCCCATCCCGAGATGACCGCACGCGGCAAAGGCCACCACGCACGCCGCCGCGACGACGCGACGTCCAGTGCCGACGAAACTGCGCATGAGAGCTCCATTCAATTTGAGTGGCCCAAAGCCTTCGCACGTGCGGTGCCACTCTGAGCAGGCTCAGCTTCGCTGCGAGTTACTCGGCGAGATTTCTTATGCCGGGCCAGCCGTCCGCGCTATAGCGGGCCAACGTCTGCAGATACCGTTCGCCGTCCTCTCCGTGTTGCGTCCGCACCGCCTCCACGCCGCGCTTGACGCCTTCCTCATTTGCATACGGCGGCTCGAGGTCATCGGGCATCGCACCGTTCTCGTGGCGCACGCCGGCCGCGTCGAGAAAGGTGCTCTGAATCGCCGGCTCGAGCTCCACATACAGCAGGTGTAGCAGATTCAGCTCGTCGTCGCCGGTCTCCGCGCGCGTCCGGATGACCTCACCCGCGAGCTTGTCCGCGGACCACGACTGAAGCGTCACCGGACGAAAACCGGTCTTCGACGCGAGACGAGCGAGAAAGAGCGTGCGCCCTTCTTTGCTCGACGTGATCATGTGCTTCACGAGCGCCGTTCGCTTCTCCAGCGAGAGCGTTCGATAAGGAGTTGTATTCGCCATGCGATCAACCTAACGCGTCGGGCTGGTTGCGCATGTGATCGGCAAGGGCATGCAGCTTCTCGCGCAGGAAGCCGCGCACCTCGTCCGGAATGTCTTGTTCATCGAGCGCGCGATCCATGCACCAGAGCCATTCGTCGCGCTCCCGTGAGCTGATGTGAAACGGCAGGTGCCGGGCGCGTAATCTTGGATGGCCATACTTCTCGACGTAGATCGGCGGGCCGCCGGTCCAGCCGGTGAGGTACATGTAGAGCTTGTCGCGCGATGCCTTGAGGCTCGCCGCATGTAGCCGCCGGATCGTCGCCGCTTCCGGCGACGCATCCATCAAGTCGTAGAACCGATCGACGAGCCGTCGGACTCCCGCATCGCCGCCGATCACCTCGTACGGCGTCGTTGGTTGTGCGTCCATCGTGGCTACGCCGCGCGAGCGGGGTGCACGAGCGCAGTCGCAGCATCGCCTCGACGCAGCGTGACGAGCGTGACTTCGGGGCTGGCGCCGAGACGGAACGGAATACCCCAGTAGCCCGTGCCCGGGCTGATGTACAGCGCCGAATCACGTTCGATGTGCGCGCCCATCGCGAAGTCGAGGAAGGGCGATGCGAGACTCCAATCGCAGCGCGGAAACGCGAACTGTCCCCAGTGCGTGTGACCGCTGAGCGTGAGTGCGACGCCGTGTTTCGCGAGAGCCGGCCAGAGCGCGGGGTTGTGCGCGAGCGCGATCACCATCGTGTCATGCGGTACGCGGGCCATCGTGCCGTCGATGTCGGGTGCGGCCCGCGACGTTCCCCGGCGACCGCCGGCGGGATCGCCGGTGCCCACGAGCGCGAGTGTTTCACCATCGCGCGAAACGAGCGCGACGTCGTTGACGAGCACCGTTCCGACGTCGCTCGCGCGCAACGCATTTTCGACATCGTCCCAGCCGGCGTAGACGTCGTGATTGCCCGGAATGAGGAACACGCCGAGCGGTGCTTTCAATTCACCGAGCGCACGCGAGTAGGCCGCGACATCCTCAGCGCGATCGTCGATCAGGTCGCCGGTGACGGCGATGACGTCCGGCGCCATGCGATGAGTCGTCTCGAGAACGCGGGCGAGAAAACCACGGGGAGTGTGCGGACCGATGTGCAGATCCGATAACTGCGCGATGCGAAGTCCGTCGAAGGCGTCCGGCAAGCCTGGCACCGCAACGTCCACTTTGCGAACGACGAGGCGCCGCGATCCGATGTAGCCGGCGAGAAGAACAGTCGCGACGATGACGAAGACGACGCTCGCGGCGATACGTCCAGCGTCGATGGCGTGACCGAACGGCAGCCCGCCGATCGACCCCAGGATTCCACCGGCCGCTACGAGCGGGAGCAGAAGCTGTGCATACCAGAACGGCCGGACGACGAACAGCCGGAAGGCGGCGCTCGGATAGAATGGCCATCCGCGCCAGCGCAGAAACGCGATCAGCGGGGCGGTGAAGTAGGCGGCGACCGCGAGAGCCACGAGTCCGCTGCCTGGAAACAGGCCGGCCGCGAGCGCGACGACGGTGCCCCATGCCAGCCCGAAGTACGCGAGAATGCGAACGGCAATTGTGAGACGCATGACGAAAGTTAATGACGTCGCGCGAGCCTCACGATGACAAGCGCAACGCACGACGTGCCGGCGCGACAACGGCGAGCAACGCCACGGCGGTCAGTGCCGCTGGCAGCAGACCAAACGTCGCCAGATCGGTTGCCGAGGTACCGAAGAGCAACGACGACAGCACGCGTGTCAACGCGAAGGCGGCGGCAAGTCCCGTCACGATGCCGAGGCCGACGATCAGGCTGAATTCTCTAATGAGCAATGCCAGAATGCGCCGGCGGTCGGCCCCGAGCGCGACACGGATGCGAATGTCACGCGACCGTTCGCCGACCCAGTACGCGATCACGCCATAGATACCGACTACCGCGAGCAGGAGCGCGATCGCGGCAAACGCGACGAGCAATGTGGTCGCAAGACGTCGTCGCGCGAGCGAATCGCGCAGCCGGTCGTCCATGGTGTTGATGTCGTAGGCCGGAAGAGCGGCGTCGAGGGCGTGAATCTCGCGCAAAACGGCGGTCGTCATCGCCGCGGGATCGGCCCCGGGAACGGTGCGCACGACGACGAACCGGCTCGGAATCGTGAACTGCTCGACCGGGAAGTACGTCGTGATCGGCGGCTGCGCTTCCGTCTGAAATTCCTTGTCGTCGTCGATGACGCCGACGATCGTGCGCCACGGTCCGTCGTCGCCCTGACGCAGTCGCTTGCCGATCGCGCTCTGCTTCGGCCAAAAGCGCGCGGCAAGATTGCGGTTGATGATGACCACGGCGGGTGCGCCTTTGATGTCCTGCGCGCTGAAGACGCGTCCACCGATCAGCGGCATGCGCATCGCGCCAAAGTAGTCGGCGCTGACGTACGCGCTGCTCGAAATGATCAGCGCGTTGCCCGGCGTCTTCGGCACGTATCCTTCGATGCCGATCGGTTCCCACGCGTACGCGACGCTGCTCAACGGCAGCTGGTAGTTCATCCCGACGTGCTCGACGCCCGGCAGCGACACGAGCCGTCGCTGCAGTTGATCATAGAACGCCGGTATCGCGTCGGCCTTGTACTTCGTGCCCGGCAGCGTGAGCCGGAGCGAGAGCAGATTGTGCGGGTCGAAGCCCGGGCTCGCGTTGTTGATGCGATCGTAGCTTCGCACCAACAGCGTCGCACCGATGAGCAACACCAGCGACAAAGCAACCTCGCCGGCGATCAGCAGCCGCCGGAGTCGTCCGCGGCCGAGGCCAAACGTTCCACCGCCGACGTTGGCGTTGTCCGCCTTCCTTGAGCGCGCTACTCGGATCGACGCGCGATGCGCGCCATGCCGGTACGACGCCGCACGCAACGCCGGTCAACAGCGAAATGCCGAACGTGAACGCGAGCACCCGCCCGTCGATCCCGATCTCCGCCGCGCGCGGGATGTTCGCCGGCCCGAAGGCGCGAAGTGCTCCGAGCGCGAGCATGGCGACGACCAATCCCGCGAGTCCGCCGAGCACCGCGAGGAGCGTGCTCTCGGTGAGCAGCTGGCGCATCAACCGGGCGCGATCCGCACCGACCGCCGTGCGAATGGCCAGCTCACGCTCGCGCGCCGCCGCGCGCGAAAGGAGCAGACTCGCGACGTTGCCGCAGGCAATCAATAGCACGAAGCCAACGGCGCCAAGCAACACGTAGAGCGCAAGCCGGAGATCGCCGACGACTTCATCGAGCAGCGGCACGACGCTGATCGTCAACCCACCGTTCGGCGGATAGCTCGACGGATATCGCTCGCGCATCCGCTTTGCGATGACGTCCATCTCCCGCTGTGCCGCGGAGTACCCGGCGTCGGCTTTCAGCTTCGCGAAAACATTGAAGTCCTCGCCGCCGCGATCCGCGCGCGCACTTGGCGCGACGGGCAGGGGAAGAATGATGTCGACGCGCTGGATGCCGTTCACCGCCGGCATCACCTCTTTCGTGAACGAGAAATCGTTCGCCATCACGCCGGCGATGCGGACTGGGTTGCCGTTCAGCACGATCGTCTTGCCGACGACACTCGCGTCGCCGCCAAAGCGTCGCGCCCAGAAGCCGTGATTCAGAATGACGGCCGGCGCACGTCCAGGCTGATCGTCGTCGGCGGTGAACGGCGCGCCGAGCTGCGTACGCGCGCCGAAGAGCGGGAAGAACGCCGACGTGACGCGCATGCCGTCGACGCGCTCCGGCGCGCCGTCACCGGTCAGGTTGTAGCTGGCGCCGATCGCCGCCGCGACGCCGCTGAACGTGGTGTTCTCGAACTTGATGTCGAGGTATTGCCCGAGCGAGAACCAGTCGCGCGCGACGTTCAACCCGGGCGAGCGTTGCCACAGGATGGCGATGCGTCCCGCGTCCGGATACGACAACGGCCGCAGCACGAGCGCGTTCGCCGCGCTGAAGATTGCGGTGTTCGCGCCGATGCCGATCGCGAGCGACACGATCGCGACCGCGGTGAAGCCCGGCGCGCCGCGCAACACGCGCAGCGCATGCCGGAGATCCTTGCGCCAACTGTCCATGAGAGAACGGTTCGAGTCGTTGTAGACTCGCCCGTCCTGCTGCGTCACGCCACCATCAGCAATCCGGACTTACCGATCGCGAACAGTCACCTCGTGACGGAATCCACGCCGATCACGGCGAGATCGTCGGCGCCATACCCCTCCACGATGAGCTCATCCATGCGATCGGCGATGCTCGACAGCACAGGCGTCGGATGATCGACGGCAGTCTCTAGCATCAACCGAACGTCCTTGCGCGCCATCGTCAGCTCGAACGTCGGCTCGAAGTTACCGGCGGCCATGTTGCGTCCGCGCCCCGACAACATCGCGGGAACGTTCAGCAGGCCGAAGACCTTCATCGTCTCGTCGGGCGTCAGACCCGCGCCGTCGCCGATCGCGAGCACGTCGGACACGACGCCGGTCAGTCCGATGATCACCGCGTTCCCGCTCAGCTTGATGACCGCCGCGAAGTCGGGACGCTCGCCGAAGTACTCGACGCGCTCCGCCATGGTCGCCAGCGCCGGTCGAACGGCGTCGAAGAGGGCGCGTGGTCCGGACGACAAGATTGTCCCCTGAGCCTGCCGCGCCGCCGCCGGGCCGATGAACACCGGGCAGTGGATGTAGCGCACGCCATCGGCGTTGAGTCGCGTCGCGCGCGCCGCGGTGAGCTTGGGTTGCGTCGTCGTGTGATCGACGATGATGGCGCTAGCGTCGAGCCCCGGACGCAACGCGGCGATCACCTCTTCGACGACCTGATCGTCCTTCAACACGAGATGCACGCGCTCCGCGCCGCGCACAGCATCGGCCGGCGTGTTCGCGATGCGCACGCCGAACTGCTCGAGCGCGCGCGCCTTGTCGATGGTCCGATTCCAGGCAGTGACGGTGTCGCCGCGCTTCGCGGCCGCTTCGGCCAGCCCGCTACCAAGGAGGCCGGTTCCGAGAAAGGCAATTTGAGTCATGCCGGAAAAGCTAAGACCGGCGAGTAAAGCCCCGAAAAGCGCGTCAGGCTGAGACTAAGAAATTCGATCCGGCTCGAGCACGCGTTCGTTGATCTTCCCGTCGACCATGCTCACGTAGTAGCACTTCGCGCCGTCGCGCGCAGAGACGACCCGCTTCACCGAGTTGTCCTCGAAGTAGATCCCCGCGTCATTGTCGCACGCATAGCCGGGCTGCATCTGGCCCGAGCTGATGAGCTTTTGATAAAGCGGGCGACGTCCGGCCTCGGCGTCATAGTGCGGCGAGTGGCTGCCCTTGAGCAGGCCGAGACACTTCACGATCGACAGCTCTTTCGGCCGCGAATCGGTCGTGCCTTCGTCGAACCAGCACAGCGAGCCTGCACTCGCGCCGCCGAGCACGATGCCCTGATCCCATGCGCGACGCAACACATCGTCGATGCCCTGGGCCTTCCAGATCGCCTGCTGATTCAGGGTGTTGCCGCCCGAGCAGACGATGCCGTCGACGCTCAGCAGCACCTCATCCCATCCGCGCTTCTGGCTCAAGCTCTCGATGAAGCTCAGCTGCACAGACGGCTCGACGTCGAGCGGCGCGCAAGCCATGTAGAACTGGATGATGCCGGTCGGGCTGTCGGCGGATGCGGTCGGCAGATAGAGAATCTTCGGGCGTTTCTTGCCCGTGAGCTCCGCCATGTAGCGGATGAACGTCGTGTTGTAGTTGCCGCCGGCGATGAGAATCTTTCGCGTTGCCATTGGAGAGGAGGTGGGCAAAAGGGCGGGATCGGCGTCGCCGAGGCGGCCGGTCCAGAGTCCGACGGCGCCGAGTGTGGAGGAGACGACGAATTGCCTGCGTTCCATCAAGGCTTTGCGTGCTGATTCACGTTGATCGCGATGCTGCGCCACTTGCCCTGATTGAAGCGCAGGATGCTGAGCGTGCAACGCACGGCGTGGCCGACGAGGATCGCGACCCAGATGTCGATCGGGTCGAGCACGGACGTGTGCTTGATGACGAAACAGATCCCGAGCGGCACGATGATCTGCGAGACGATCGAGATGTAGAGCGGGCTCTTGGTGTCGCCGGTACCCTGCAAGCCGCCCGTGTACGTCAGTGCGACCGCGATGAACAAACCAGAGACGCTCAACACGCGGAGCAACTCGCTGCCGATCTCCACGACCACCGGCTCGTGCATGCCGAAGATCGCGAGCAGTTGATGCGGGAAGAACGCGAAGAACAACCCGATGAACACCGCGCCGGCCGCACCATATCGAGCCGCGATGTGCACGGACTTCTCCGCGCGATCCGGCTTCCCGGCGCCGAGATTCTGTCCGGCGATCGCCGCCGCTGCGCCGAGGAGCCCGACCGACGTCCACGTGATGAGCGAGAACAGCTGACCGTAGGACACGGCGAACGCCGCCTGTGCCGCCGCGCCCTGCGCGAGCGACCCGATGAACGACAGCATCAGCACGCCGCCGACGTTCATCATGATGCCCTGAATGCCCGTCGGCAGACCGAACTTGAAGATCGACGCGAATGATCTCACGATCGGGTCCGAGACCGTGATGTCGCGGGAACGACACGACCCAGCCGCCATGCCACAGCTTCCACAGCGAATAGACGGCGAGCAGCCCCGACGCGATCGCCGTGCCCATCGCCGATCCGGCTGTGCCGAATGACGGAATCGGTCCGAAGCCCGCGAATGAGAATGATGTTCAGGACGAGATTGAGCAGCGTCAGCGTCACGCCGAGGATCATCGGCGTGCGTGCGTCGCCGGCCGAGCGCAGCGCGCCGCCGAGCATGAAGAAGATCAACAGGCCGCTGCTGAATCCGAACGTGATCCGCAGGAACGGGCAGAGCCTGCGCCTTCACCTCCGGCGCCGCATTCACGAAGTCGAGCAGCATCGGCGACGCGAAGTAGCCGATCGGCGCGAGGATGCCGACCGAGATGAACATCGCCGTGAGGAACGCCTGGTAGACCGTGCGATCAGCCATCTCGTGGTTGTCGGCGCCGACGTACCGCGCGACGAGCACGCTCATGCCGGTGAACAACGACGTGATGAACACCACCACGATCGTGAAGATCTGGTTGCTGACGCCGATCGCCGCGTTCGCCGTGAACCCGCGCAGGTTGCCGACCACGGCCTGGTCGACGATCCCCTGGAGCCCGCCGATGATGTTCGTGAGCATCGTCGGCCACGCGAGACGCCACACGGCGTTGCGCAGATTGCCCTCGATGATCGAGCGATCGTACTTGCGACGCTCGACGGTCGGTGTGGGCGGTACAGACGGCGCGGCGGCTGCGGCCGGCGTATCAGGCGGGGCGACGGGCTTCGCGGAGGATGGGGTCCGCGAGGGCGTCGCGGTGACGTCGGTCATGCGCAGAATATGCCTTCTGTCGCGCGGGTTCCGCCATGGCACAGGGGGCCAATCGCGGCTCACCACTCGTGTTTTTCGAATGCCTTACAACCAAAGGGACTCTTGAGACTAATGCGGTGGACCCACCACTTTCCCGCCATCCCCGACAGGCAGAGACTGTGCGCCGATCGCTCACCCGACTTGTTATTCCGGCCACGTTCGCCGGCGTCCTTGCCATATCGCTAGCCAGTCCGGTCGCCGCGCAGGCGACGACGCTGTCGTTGCTCGACTATCACACGGCCGTCCCGCCGAAGTGGACGCCGCGCGCGCCGTCGTCGACAATGCGGCTGGCCGAGTACGTCGTCCCCACAGATGCTCAGGGAAGTGCCGAGGTCGTCGTGTACTTCTTCGGCCCGGCGCAGGGCGGCAACGTCGACGCGAACCTCGCGCGCTGGAAGGCGCAGTTCTCGACGAGTGACGGCTCAGCCGTTCCGGAGACGATCGTTCGCGATTCGACGGGCGTGTTTCCGATCACCTTCGCCGAGTATCGGGGAAATTATCGCCGCGGCATCGGTGCAGGCTCGGCCGACTCGGTGCGCACCGGACAGACGCTGGTCGCCGGCATCGCCGAAACGCCGCGCGGCACGCTTTTCATCCAGCTCTTCGGCAACTCCGCGCGCGTCGCCGAGGAAAAAGCCGAATTCATGCAGTTCGTGCGCGGTTTGCACTGACTCGACCGCGCGCTGGCCTGACAACCTCGGCAGGGACGAGGCCACGCGCGATCACGAATTTCTCCTGGACCAGACCGCCGCGGCGCAGTGTGTGCACCTGTCGGGCGCCAAGTGCCACCATCCAAGGAGGAATAACATGATTCGTATTGCGAGACCGGCAGTTGCCGGTCTGATGCTCGCCGCCGGACTCGCGGCGTGCAAAAAGGAAGCGCCCGCGACGGACACGACCGCTCTGGCAAAGCCGGCGGACACGACCGCGGCAGCCGCCGCGACCACCACCACGCCGCCGCCGAGCAAGTGGACGGCGCCGAGCACCGTCGCTTTCGCCTGGGTGGCGAATGACGGCGAGATCCAGGTCGCCAAGCTCGCCGAGACGAAGGCCGGCAACGCCGACGTCAAGGCGTTCGCGAAGATGCTCGTCGCCGATCACACCAAGATGCTGAGCGGCGTGAAGACGTATGCGACGAAGAACTCGGTCACGCCCGACACGACGATGGACGATGTGAAGGACCTCCAGGGTCATTCGCGCGACGAGCTCAAGGATCTGACCGACAAGCCCAAGGGCGCCGATTGGGACAAGGATTTCGTCGGCAAGATGGTCGATGACCACCAGAAAGTGCTCGACAAGCTGCAGGACGCCGTGAAGAACACGTCGGATTCGACGCTGACCAAGGCGCTGACCGAAGCCTCCGGCAAGGTGCAGGAGCACCTGACGAAGGCGCAGGAGCTGCAGGCGAAGCTGAAGTAATTTCGAACGTCGAATCTCGAATCTCGAGGCGCGAAAGAGTGATCGCACCTCGAGATTCGAAGTTCGAGATCCGAGGTCAGAGCGCTGCGCGCAGGTAAGGCGCCGTTTTGCTCGCGTCGACGCCCGCGACCTCTTCCGGCGTTCCGAACGCGACGACTTTCCCGCCTTCCTCGCCCGCGCCCGGCCCGATGTCCATCACCCGATCGCTCGCCGCGATGACGCGCATGTTGTGCTCGACCAGAATCACCGTGTTGCCCGCGTCGACCAAACCGTCGAGCTGGCGAAGCAACCGGTCGACGTCCGCGGGATGCAGTCCGGTCGTCGGCTCGTCGAGGATGTAGAGCGTGTCGCCACGCTGCGCCCGCTGCAGCTCGGTGGCGAGCTTGATTCGCTGCGCCTCGCCGCCGGAGAGCTCCGTCGCCGGTTGGCCCAACCGCAGATAGCCAAGCCCGACGTCGCGCAGCACCTCGAGCGCGCGCTTGATCCGACGCTTCCTCCGCGAAGAACTCGGCGGCCGCGTCGACGGTCAGACCGAGGACGTCGGCGATCGATTTGTCGCGATACGTGATCTCTAACGTCTTCGCGTTGTACCGCGAGCCGTTGCACGTCGGACAGGGCGAATAGACGCTCGGCAGGAACAGCAGCTCGACGCAGACGAAGCCTTCGCCCTCGCAGTGCTCGCAGCGTCCTTTCGCAACGTTGAACGAGAAACGACCTGCGTCATAGCGCCGCGCCTTGCGCTGCCTTCGTCGCCGCGAACAGCTTTCGCACGTTGTCGAACAGACCGGTGTACGTCGCGAGATTCGACCGCGGCGTCCGGCCGATCGGTTTCTGATCGACGCGCACCAGTCGGCGGATGTGCTCGAGCCCTTCGGTGATGCGGCCATGCGTCTCGGCAACCGCGCCGGCCTCGAGGTCGTCCACTTCCTCGTCGTCGATCTCGGCTTTGTGGCCGAGATGCGCGCCGACGAGATCCACGAGCGCCTGCGCAACGAGACTCGACTTGCCCGATCCCGAGACGCCGGTCACGGTCGTGAAGACGCCGAGCGGAAAGCGGACGTCGAGGTTGTGCAGGTTGTTGCGCGAGATGTTCGCCAGCTCGAGCCAGCCCGTCGGCTCGCGTCGTTCCCGCCTCGCGACGCGCGGCGGTGCGAAGAGAAAGTGTCGCGTTGCTGATTGTTCGACGTCGGCGAGGCCCGCGGGAGGTCCGCTGTACAGCACATGTCCGCCATGCTCACCGGCTTTCGGCCCGATTTCGACAATCCAATCGGCCCGGCGGATCACCTCGAGGTCATGCTCCACGACGAACAGCGAATTGCCCGACGCCTTGAGCCCGTCGAGCGCGCGCAGCAGCGCTTCCGTATCGGCGGGGTGCAGTCCCGCCGACGGCTCGTCGAGCACGTAGACGACGCCGAAGAGATTGGACCGCACCTGCGTCGCGAGCCGCAGTCGCTGTAGCTCGCCCGGCGAGAGCGTCGGCGTGCTGCGATCGAGCGAGAGATAGCCGAGTCCGAGGTCGAGCATGATCTCGATGCGCGCGATCATGTCGATCGTGATCTGTTCGGCGACGGCGATGCGTTCGGTGTGATCTCCTTTGACGGCGAGCTCGCCGCGCGATGCAGGCCGCAGCAGCTCGGCGAGTCGCTTCAGTGGAACGTGCGAGATGTCGGCGATGTCGAGGCCGGCGAACTTCACGGCGAGTGCTTCCGGACGCAGGCGTTTCCCGTGACACACCGGACATTCGGTGCTCTCGAGATATTGCGCGACGCGTCGCTTCATCGACGCGCTCTGGGTGTTCGCGAACGTCTCGAGCACGTAGCGGCGCGCGCTGGTGAACGTGCCGTTGTAGTCGAACTCCTGCTTCGCCTTCTTCGCCGCTTTGACTTCGGCCAGCGAGTAATGCGGCCCACACCGGCACGACGGGCTGTTCGTCCGTGAACAGCAACCAATCGCGATCCTTCTTCGGGAGGTCGCGCCAGCGAACGTCGATATCGTAGCCCATCGTCGTCAGGATGTCGCGAAGATTCTGGCCTTGCCATGCGCCCGGCCACGCCGCGATCGCGCGCTCGCGAATCGTGAGCGAGTCGTCGGGCACCATCGAGTGCTCCGTCGCTTCGTACTTGCGGCCGAGGCCATGACACTCGGGGCAGGCGCCGGTCGGCGTGTTCGGCGAGAAATCCTCGGCGTGCAACTCGGGCTGCTTGGACGGATACGCACCGGCGCGCGAGTATAGCATGCGCAGGAGATTCGAGAGCGTCGTAACGCTGCCGACGGACGAGCGCGAGGTCGGCGATCCGCGCTGCTGCTGCAGCGCGACCGCCGGGCGGCAGTCCCTGAATGTCGTCGACATCGGGGACAGCCATCTGATCGAACAGACGGCGCGCGTACGGCGAGACAGACTCGAGGTACCGGCGCTGCGCTTCGGCGTAGAGCGTTCCGAACGCGAGCGATGACTTCCCGGATCCGGAGATGCCGGTGAACGCGACGAGCGCGTCACGCGGAACGTCGACGTCGATGCCCTTGAGATTGTTCTCGCGCGCCCCGCGCACGCGCACGAACCCGTCTCGTCTGTTGTGCTCTTTCATGAACTTCGACCGGCTGGCGAGAAACGCGCCATCTCGTCTCGCGTCCTCTGCGGTGACCTGCTACGCCAAGCTGGCCGCGGGATCGGCATCAGACACCGCACGCGATCCTCGGGATGCACGCGCGCGTGAGCGACGCAGCGCTTCCCACACGTTCGCCACGAGCAGCCCCGCAAAGAGGAAGTACACGGCGCCGACCGTCTCGAACACCAGGAAGCTCACCGCCGCGACGATCGCGCCGTAGATCCACTGCTCGCGATGCTTGGGCGGCGACGTCGGCGGATCCGTCACCATGAAGAACGCGAAGAACAGCGCCATGTGCAGATCCGGCGCGCGATAGAGCGCGGACACACGTCGCGGATCGCCGACGAACGACGCAATCGTGAACAGCAGGTAGTACGCGCCGAGGAACGAGATCACCACCGGCACCTTGTTCACGCGCTGCGTGATGAAGATGCCCGTCGCCAGCAGCACCACGATCGCCAGCAGCGGCAGATCAGGAAGCGCGCCCCACCAACTCTGCCCCGTGTGAAAGAGGAAATACGAGAGCAGCAGCGCGATGGCCGCCGGATTGAAGACATTCGCGCGTCCGACGCGCAGCAAATACTTGCTCACGATCGCGACGGCCGACGTGAGCGCGGCGACCCACCACGGCTCGTGCGGCGTGAGAATCAGTGCGACGAAGAGACCCGTCAACAGCGCGCCGTCGGGAAAGGTCCACGCGCCTTCGCGCAGGCGCAGGATCGGTAGATCGACGAGCATCGCGGCGGCGACGGCCGCGCCGATCAACGGCAGCACGAGCGACAACGGTTCACCGATCACGGCGACGATCGTCAGGATCGCCATCACGACAATCAGCAGCCCTTTGGGTGTGCGAAAGAACTTCTTAGGTGCCACGGGTCCGGAATTGTTCGAGCGTGGGAGTGATGAGCAGGCCCTCGACGCCGTGCCGCTCCAGCAAGGCGATGCCGCGGTGAGGACCGAGCACGAACGCGGCGGTGGCGAGTCCGTCGGCGACCATGGCGAGCGGCGCGACGACGGTCGCGCTGACCACCTCGCGCGTCGTTTCGCCGGTACGAGGATCCATGATGTGATGATCGCCGGCCGCGTTGCGGCGCAGATAGTCGCCCGACGTGCAGACCGCCGTGCCCGACACCGCGAGCTCGGCGATGGTCGTCTCGGGATCGCGCGGATGACGGATGCCGACGTGCCACGGGGCGCCGTGCTCGTTGTGGCCGGCGAGATAGAGATCGCCGCCGGCGTCGATCGCGAAGTGCTCGAGCTCGCGCAGCTCCTGCGCCGCCATGTCGATCGCGAAGCCCTTCGCCACCGCGCCGAGATCGAGCACGAGCTCGCGGCCGAGCATGAGCGTTCTCTGATCGTCGTCGACATGGACGTCGCGATAGTCCGGCGGCGCTTCGTCGAGGGCGACCGCCATCGCGCGTTCGCCCGTCCGATAGTTCCGATCGAAGCCGCGGTGCTCCATGCGTCGTCCAACCGTCGGATCGAAGGCGCCGCCCGTCTCGTCGGCCAACGCGAGCGCGAAGCTCGCCGTCCCGAAGAGAATGTCGCTGACGTGAACCGGCTCGTTCACGCGCGTCGCGAGCTGCCGCACTTCGCTCTGGGGATCGAAGCGGCTGCAGGTCCGCTCGATGCGCCGAAACCACTCGAACGCGCGCTCGACGGCCGCTGGATCGTCACGGCCGACGGTGCGAATGGAGACCTGCGTATCCATCACCACCGCGGTGTGGAGGTGCGACGACGTCACCGCGCTTGGGCTTTCTTCAGCGCGTTGGCGACGGCGTAGTAAAACGCGTTGCTGCTGTGCGTCGCACCGCTGATGTAATCGATCTCGGCGCTCTGTGCCTGGAGGACCATTGGCGGCAGCTTCACGATCCACGAGCACGAGTACTGGGTCAGGCATTCGCTGATGAATGCCGACGTGATCTTTCCACCTTTGATCTCGACGTACGCCTCGATGTCTCCGTGGCGCGACGTTCCCCAACCGCTGTACAGGCCATCCTTGTACGCCACCGACCCGCTCGGCGCATCGCCTTTCGATGCGGGAGCCGTCGCTTGTGCGGTCGTCGCGAGCTCACGGGGCGCGCCGGGGACGACGTTCGGATCTTGAGCGGGTGCCGCGGGCGTGGGCGAGGGCGCGGCGGGCGTCGACGGTGCCGGGGTCGCGGCCACTACCGACGCCGACGGTGCCGCGACGGTCGTCGGTGGGGTGATTGCCGGAGCTGCGGGTTTCGTCGTGGCGGTCGTTGCCGTCGACCCAGGAGCGGAAGCCGGTGTCGACGCGACGATACTTGCGGTTGGTGCCGGACCAGCTTTCTGCGCACCGTTGCAGGCGCTTTCGCCGGGGCAGGTGTGGCGGCCGCGACTGTCGGTGTCTGCGATGCGGCTTCGGGCTGTGCGGGCGTCCGCGACACCGGCGTTCCATCGACGTGTCCGACCGTCGCTCGGACCGCGGGGCGGCGCAGCGGCATCGCACGATCGGACTGCTCGTCGAGCAGATCAGCCGCTGATTTCGTGCGCGCCCAGCCGGCGGCATAGACGGTCAACACCGCCGCCGAGCCGAGCGCCGCAAGATTGCTTTTGAGCCACTGAGAGGAACGGGTATCCGGCGTAGTCATGGTCCTTGGTTATACGCGCCGCCGGTCCCGACCGTTCGGCCGTGTCAGGTCGCCGCCGCCGTCGCCCGCGCCCGCATCCGCTCCTGCATTTGTCGCGTGAGATGGGGCGTGACGCCGAGCATGCGCTGGATCAGCATGAGCTGACCACGATGGTGCATCTCGTGTTCCTTCGCGCTCAGCAGATGCTCGAAACGCGAGCGCGGATTCTGACCCATGTGGTCGGTGTAGGTCTCGTTGAGAAAGTCGGGCGTCAGCGACTCGAGCCACGTCGCGAAGGCTTCGCCATTCTGCTCGAGCGCGGCGACGATGTCGTCCTTGCCGTGCAGCTTGTCGCCCTCGGCGGTGATGCGGCCCATGAGCTTCGGAAAGTCGTAGCCCTGAAGGGTCGACACGCGCTGATCGCGGTGGAAGTCATAGTGCAGCATGTTGAGAAACGCGACGTGGCGCAGCAGCTCGCGCACGGTGCGCACACCCGGCGCCGCGCTGAAGTCGTACTTGTCCTCGGGGATTTCCTGGGCGGTCTGGATGGTATTCCCGCGAACCGTGCGGAAGGCGTTGGCGAGCTCTTTGGCGCCGTAGTTGACCATGTGGTGCTCCGTGCTGGCCGATATGGAGGGAGGGACTTCGGACGAGAATCTAACCAAGCGTCGAGCCGGCCCTGAAACTCTATGTGCGCCGCGCACGTAGTTGGTCCATGACATCCGCCCAGCTTCAGCCGCTCCGGTCGATCGAGCTCGAGATTCTGATCACGCTCGCCGACGGTGAGCGACACGGCTACGCCATCATCCAGGAGATCGAGGCGCGCGGCGACGGACAGCTTCGCGTCGAGACCGGCACGCTCTATCGCGCCCTGCGCCGTCTCGCTCGCCGATGGACTGGTCGAAGCCGAGCGTGCGTCGTCCGACGCCGGATACCGCGTCGGGCCACGACGACGAACGGCGACGCTATTACGCGATCACGCCGATCGGTCGCCAGGCCGCGGCGGCGGAAGCCGCACGTCTTGCCCGGCTCGTGTCCGCGGCGCGCGCGGCCAAGCTGCTCACGAAGCCGAGCAAGGCGTGAGCCGGCCGCCGTTCGGAGAGCGCGTCGTCGCCGCGCTCTATCGTCTCCTGCTTCACAGCTACCCGCGTTCTTTTCGCGCCGATTTTGCGCGCGACATGACCGAGACGTTCGTCGACCGGTACCGCGCCGCTCGCGCGCGCGGCGTGCGCACGGTTGCCGCGCTCTGCGCGGCCGCGATCGCCGATGCCGTCGTCAACGGTGTTCGCGAGCGAATCAACCCACACCACTTCGGATACGGCATGTTTCACTGGTCGGACGTTCGCTACGCGCTGCGCCTCGTACGGCGCTCTCCGGGCTTCTCGGCGCTGACCGTGCTGACGTTGGCGGGCGGCCTCGGGATATCGATCTTCACCTTCGCGTTCCTGCATACGGCGATGCTCGCGCCGCTGCCGCTTCCGGGCGGCGACCGGATCGTGCGCATCGAGAACGCTCAGCCGGCGACTGCCGGGATGACTGACGTCGCCGACCTCCGTGTGATTCGCTCCTCGATCACGACCCTTTCGGCGGTTGGGGCATTCACGAACGGTGACTTCGTGATCGGCGACGAACGGCACCGCCGCGTCCTCGGCGCGACACTGGCCGAGCCGAACATCTTCGAAGTCACGAGTACGCGCCCGATGCTCGGCCGCGTCTTCACGAGCCGACGACCAGGCGGCGGGCGCCGAGCAGGTGGTCGTGCTCAGCTATCGGTCCTGGCAGCTCGCCTTCGGCGGCGACAGCGGTATCATCGGTCGGTCGGTGCCGCTGAATGCCGGGTATGCGCGCATCATCGGCGTGATGCCGAACGGCTACGGGTTTCCGGTCGCGTCGGACGCTTGGCTGCCGCTCCCGGCGAGCGTTCTCGCCGAGCCGGCGTCGAACACGCAGGCGGTCGACCTCTACGGACGGCTGGCGAACGGCGCGTCGGCGCGCGATGCGTCGTCAGAGATCGCGCGTCTGATCGACCGGTCACACGCAGCGATGCGATCCACGACGACTCCCTCGTCGCGTGCGGCGGTGACCGTCGAATCGTTCCCGATGGCGCAGATCGGCGACGCAAGCACCGCTCGCGCTGTCCGTATTGAATCTCCTCGCGACGCTCATCCTGCTGCTCGCGTGCGTGAACGTCACGAACCTCCTGCTTGCCCGCGCGAATGAACGCGCTCGCGAAACCGCCGTGCGCCTTGCGCTTGGTGCTTCCCGTGGTCGGCTCGTGCTACAGAGCATGTGGGAGAACGTCATCATCTGCGTCCTCGGCGGATTGATCGCGACCGGAATCGCCGCGTGGGGTCTCGACGGCATCAATCGCTGGCTTCAATCGAACCTCGAGGGGAATCTCGCGTTCTGGTGGGTCTGGAAGCTCGACCGCGCGGCAGTTCTCTCCGCGTGCGCGTTCGTCGCCGCGGTCATCGCGTTCCTCGGGTGCGTGGTGTCGGCGAACGTGGCGGGCACGGAATTCAACGCAGTGCTCCGCGACGGTGGTGCGCGCTCCGGCAACCGACGCGAAGGACGCGTCGCACGCAGCCTCGTGATCGCGCAGGTCGGCATCGTCACCGTGTTGATGTTCTTTGGCGTCATGTCGAGTGTCGTCGCCTATCGCGTGGCGCACGCGGACGTTGGCTATGACACCCGACGTCATGCTCAGTGCGACCGTCGAGCTGCCGGCCGGCCGGTACGACAGTCGTCGACGTGCGCCGCGCATTCTATCGCCGTCTCCTCGGCGACGTCGGGTCGAGTGCGGCGGTCGAAGTCCCGCTGTTGCGGGCGTCCATCGCCTCGATTGCTGACGCGGACGGCGCGTTCGAGCTCGGAGACAGCCGTCGGAGCTTCGATCCCGCAAGTCCGCGCGCCTACGTCCAGGGTGTCCTCGGGCCGCTCGGCACGATCGGTATCACGCTTCGTTCGGGCCGATTCTTCGACGGTCGCGACGACGAGCGCGGCGCGCCGGTCGCGATCATCAGCCGGGCGCTTGCCGAGCAATATTGGCCGGGGCGTTCGCCGATCGGCCAACGCATCCGATTGGCCACGGACAGCGGGCGCATCGCCTCGCGCGAGGTCGTTGGAGTCGCGAGCGACATTCTGCTGGGCGCGCCGTTCGCGGGTAACCGCAGTGCGTCGGCGATCTACGTTCCGCTGGCTCAGACGGTCGCGGCGCGGCCGGCGCTGCTGTTCCGCCACCGCGGCGACATCCTTGCGGCGCGCGCCGCGCTCAACGCGTCGCTCGCCCGAATCGACGCGCGGATCGCGCCGCCAAGTGTGCAGACCTTCGAAGAGATTCTGACGAAGTCCGCTCTGATCGCGACGTCCGTAACGAAGCTGTTCGCGATTTGCTTCGGCTTCGCGCTGCTCATGGCGGTCAGTGGCACGTACGGCCTGATGGCGCGCTCGATCGGACAGCGCACGCGCGAGATCGGCGTGCGGCGCGCCCTCGGCGCGACGGATGGCATCATCGCACGATTGCTGGTCGGACAGGGCAGTCGTCAGCTCGGCGTCGGCGTGGCGGTCGCGCTTCCCTTGCTCGTTGGAATTGGCATAGGATTTTCTTCATTCTTTCCAGTCGGTTGGCTGACGGCGGTATCGTCCGGGGTGCTCGTTTCAGTGTCGATCGTGTCGGTGGTATTGCTCGCGACGTACATTCCAGCGCGTCGCGCGCTCGCCGTGCCGTTGCGAGACGCCCTGTGGCGCGATTGAGCTTGGCCTCGATGTAAGACCTCCACCCCATCGTCGTGAAACGCGAGAGCATCTACGTTGCTTCGATCTTTGTCAGCGCGTTCCTGCTCTTCCTGCTTCAGCCGATGGTCGCGCGTCTGCTGCTTCCCGTGTTCGGCGGCAGCCCCGCGGTCTGGAACACCTGCATGGTGTTCTTCCAGTCGATGCTGCTCGCCGGCTATGCCTATGCGCATGGGAGCCTCTCGCAGCTTGGTGTGAAGCGTCAACAGTGGTTGCAGCTGGCGGTGTTGCTGCTCTCGCTGCTGGCGCTGCCGCGCGCGTTGCATCTCACGATCGTCGGCGATGCGTCGCCGGTCGCGCTGCTGCTCGCGGCACTCATGCTGATGGCCGGTGTTCCGTTTTTCGTGCTGTCGACGAACAGCTCGCTCACGCAACGCTGGTTTTCGCTCAGCAGCCTCGATCGCAGCGGCGATCCGTTCTGGCTCTATGCGGCGTCGAATGGCGGATCCCTTGTCGCCCTGCTCGCGTATCCGTTCATCGTCGAGCCGGCGCTCGGGTTGCGCGCGCAGTTGCGGTGGTGGTCGATCGGCTACGTCGTATTCGTCGTGCTCAGCCTGGCCGTGATGTATTCGACGCGGCGCACGCTCGTATCAGATGACGCACGCGATGTTGCGGATGCGTCCGCGCCGATCGAATGGCCACGACGGTTGCGTTGGATTCTGCTGGCCGCGATCGCCTCGAGTCTGCTGTTGAGCGTGACGATGCAAATCGCGACGGACGTCGTCTCGGCGCCGCTCTTCTGGGTGCTTCCGCTCGCGATCTATCTCGTGACGTTCATCGTTGCCTTTTCGGCCGGGCGCCGGCCATCGCGACGATTGTTGGCGCACCTGACGACGATCGGCATCGCATTGTGCTTCACGATTGCCGTCGCGCCGAGTGTGCTGCCGCTCTGGTTCGCGTTGGTCACGCTGCTCGGCACGTTGTTCACCGGCGCGCTGCTCTGTCATTCCGATCTCGCCGATGATCGTCCGTCGCCGTCGCGACTGACGGACTTCTACCTCGCGATGGCCGTCGGCGGCGCGCTCGGAGGCATCGCGAACGGCATCGTTGCACCGCTCATCTTCACCTCCGTCGTCGAGTTTCCGATGACGCTCGCCGCGCTCGCACTGGTGCTTCGCCCGCTCACGCGGCCGACGCGCACGGAGGTCGGCTTCGCAGCCGTGTCGCTCGCCGCGATCGTCGTCGCGGGGATCGCCATTTGGCTCGAGCGGTCGCACGGTGGGACGAATCGCGATGCGTCGCTGCACTGGCAATTGATGCCGCTCGCCGTGCTCGCCGCCGGAGTGTTGCTGTCGAATCGTCCGATAGTCTTTCCGTTCGCGACGATGCTCGCCGCGCTGTTCGTGAGCGACGGGTCTGCATTTCGTCGATCCGATCATCGATGAGGGCCGCAGCTTCTTCGGCGTGTCGCGGGTGACTGAGACGGCCGATGCGCGCATTCTCGTGCACGGCGTCACCGTGCATGGCGCCCAGTTCAAGGATCCCTCACGCCGCGACATCCCCGTCTCGTACTACTACCCGCGCGGTCCGCTCGGATGGGCCGTGTCGAGCGTGCATCCCGGCGGTGAGATCGGGATCGTCGGGCTCGGGGCGGGGTCGCTCACGCCGCTGGCGCGCGGTGGCCAGCGAATCACGTACTTCGAGATCGATCCGCTCGTCGAGCGCATGGCGCGGCGCGACTTCACGTTATCTCGACGACGCGCATGGTCCGGTGAGCGTACGCCTCGGCGACGGACGTCAGCTGCTCGAACGCGAGCCCGATGGTCGATTCGACCTCCTGCTGATCGACGCGTTCAACAGCGACGCGATCCCGATGCACCTGCTGACCGAAGAAGCGATCGCACTCTATCTGAGAAAGCTCAAGCCCGGCGGCCTGCTCGTGATGCACATCTCGAACAGGTACGCCGACCTCTCAGCCGTGTCTTCCGAGGCTGGCGTCGGAAGACGGGCATGCGCGTAGCGATCAATCAGTTCGTGCCGACGCCGCAGGAAGAAGCCCAGGGAGTGCTGGCAACGGTCGCGGTGGCGATCGGCCACTCACCCGCCGCGTTGGCCCCGCTCGCCGCGACGAAGCAATGGTACTGGCTCGACGACGATGGTCCGTCGGTGACCTGGACCGACGATCACTCCAATCTGTTGTCGGTGCTCGATAGGAATGTGCTGAAGCCCTGAGAATCTCGAATCTCGAATTTCGAATTGCGAGTCGCGATCCCGATGCGCTAGAAGAGCTCGCAACTCGACATTCGAGATTCGAGATTCGAGATCACGGCAGCGCGAACGCCACGTACGTCCCACCCGACGGTGCGTCGTTCTTTCCGCCGCCGCACGCGATCACGACGTACTGCTTGCCGTTCACCATGTACAACGACGGCGTCGCGTTCCCCGACGCGGGCAGCAGCGTCTCCCAGAGCAGCTTCCCGCTCGTCTTGTCGAAGACGCGAAACTTCCGGTCGTAGGTCGTCGCGCCGATGAACAACAGACCATTCGCCGTCACGACCGGTCCGCCATAGTTGTCGCTGCCGGTGTTCGTGATGCCCTGGGCGGCGAGCGCCGGATACTCGCCGAACGGGATGTGCCACTTGATCTCACCTTTGTTGAGATCGATCGCGCTCAGCGTGCCCCATGGCGGCGTGATCGGCGGATAGCCGTCCGGATCCTGGAAGATCTTCAGGCCCGTGCTGCGGTACTTCAGAAAGTTCGGATTGGTCGACGCTTGCTCGGCGACGTCGTGTCCGGTCAGTAGAAAGTTCACGAGGTCATTCACTGCCGCGTTGTCGAGGGTGCCGGCGTAGCCGGGCATGCGGCCGGTCCCCTCGCGAATGATCTTCGCGATGTCGTCGCGCGAACTGGCGATCACCGACCCCGACGAGCGACGGAATGTCGGGCGATCCCTTCAGGTCGTCGCCGTGACAGCTCGCGCAGTTCGCGCCGTACAGGGAATGGTCGCTGCGCTCGACGAGCTTGTGATACCACGGCATCTCGTTGGCGTTGACGTACAACAATCCCGATCGCCGGATCGAACGCCGGCCCGCCCCACTCGCCGCCGCCGTCGACGCCGGGGAAGATGATCGTCCCGCGCGTGTTCGGCGGATCGTACATCCCGCTCGTCTTGTATTCGCGAAAGAGCTTGAGCGCCGAATCGTGCGCGGCGGTCGTGCGTGTCGTGAGCATGTCCTCGGTGAGCGTCTGCCGAACGAACGGCGGCGGCGCGACCGGATACGGCTGCATCTCCGCGGCGCGCTCACCGTCCACTGTCGACGCCGGCGACTTTGCGATACTCGATCGGGAAGAGCGGCTTGCCCGTCGCACGCTCGAAGACGTAGACGTAGCCGGTCTTCGTGATCTGTGCGACCGCGTCGACGTCGCGGCCATCGCGCTGCACGGTGACGAGCGTCGGCGCGGCGGGGAAATCCCAATCCCAGAGGTCGTGACGTCACCGCCTGAAAGTGCCAGAGGCGTTTGCCGGTCTTGGCATCGAGCGCGAGCAGCGTGTTCGCGAACAGATCGTCGCCGATGCGATTCGCGCCGTAGAAATCGAAGGCCGCCGAGCCGGTCGCGGCGAAGACGATGCCGCGTCGCTGATCGATCGTCACGCCGGACCACGCGTTCGCGCCGCCGGAGACCTTCCACGCGTCGGCCGGCCACGTGTCGTAGCCGAACTCGCCCGGACGCGGAATCGTATGAAAGACCCAGCGGAGCGCGCCGGTCTTCACGTCGTACGCGCGAATGTCGCCCGGCGACGACGGCAGACTCTCGCTCACCGTGCTGCCGATGATGTACAGGTCGCCGTAGACGACGCCCGGCGTGCTCGCGCTGATCGTAATGCGCTCCAGCGGCCGATCGAACGCGGCGCGCATGTCGACGGCGCCGCTGTCGCCGAAGGTCGGAATGGGTTGGCCCGTCTTCCGGTCGAGCGCATACAGCTTGTTCCGATAGGTCACCAACACGCGATCGCCCGTCACCACGAGTCCGCGATGCCGGAACCGACTCGGCGCGGGCTTGCCGAAGTTCGGATCGAAGCTCCACAGCTCTTTGCCGGTCGTCGCGTCGAGCGCGAACACACGCAGCTTGTGCGTGTGTCAGACGCAGCTGCACGGTTTCCGATTGCGCGCGAACCGACACCTCGAGGCTCTGCTCCACCCATCGTTCGTGCGCACCCTTGAGCTCACAGACCGTCGCCGTCGGAAACCTTCGTGGCTGTGAATCGATCAGCCGGTGATCGCTTGCACAAAGCAGAATCAGGTTGTCGTACCCGTCCATGTCACCGCCGGGTATGGGCTCACCAGCCCGCGCGCTGGTTGGCGTTCGCCCGACGATGTGGCACTCATCACCGACAACGGCATCCCCGTCAGGCTGCGATCCGCGGTGCACCAGCCGGCACCTGCACTTCGCGCAGCGTCCACCAGAGGCGGCCCAGAGGCGCTTGCGCGTCTTGTCAGTGATCGCCACCCAACTCCCCCTTCTCCAGCGGACCGACCCCTTCTCCAGCGGACCGGCCACTCCGTGCCACAGCCCACATCAGGACCGCTTGGGAAACTGGCCGCCATAGCGGTGCTGACCGTTCCATTGTCACCGGCACCCTTATAGCAGCCTGCTATGACAACCTGTTATCAGGGCAGGCCAGAACGTTATATTCAGACATCCTCGGTCCTCGGTGCGTCTCTTACCGTCTCCGCGCTGGGTCGCGTTCGGCCTGGTGGCGCATCAGCGCTTCGGCGCTGACTTGCGCGTACCTGGCCAGCGACCTGACCGAGGTATGACCGGATCGCCTCATGAGCATCGGTGTCCCGGTCCCGGTCTCGGCATCGTGGGTCAGCGCGGAGTGCCTGAGCTGGTGCAGGGTGGCGCCGCCGGAGGCCTTGGCGAACAGTGCCTCGGCCTGCTGATAGCTGAGCCGGGCGCGTCCGCGCTCGTCCAGGTCGGCCGCGGGGAGCTGCACCCGGGCCTTCCGCTCGGTCACGAACACCGGGCCCGCCGTGCGGCCCTGGAGCAGCCGCGGCAGCAGGCGCGCCGTGCCGGTCTGCCAGACGATGACGTCGATGGCACCGCCCTTGCGGCGGACCCGCGCGCAGCGGTTCGGCAGGTCCAGGTCCTCGACGTCGAGCGCGAGCACCTCGGCCGACCTGGCGGCGGTCTCGTACAGCATCCGCCACAGCGTCCGCTCGCGCAGCCTGATGTCCTTGCGGGTGAGCAGCTGGTCGACCTCGCCGCGGGACAAGGCGCGGTGACGATCGGGCCGCGGCTTGCGCCGGACCAGCATCCGGGAGAAGTCGGCGGCGAGCCAGCCTTGCCGCTGCCAGTACGCCGCGGCTGACCTGACGGCATCGAGGGAGACGTTCCACGTGGACGGGGCCCGGCCGGCCCACTGCGAGCCGAACCACTCAGCGAACCGCTCGGCGTCGACCTCGTCCGGCGCGGTCTCAGCGCCGAACTCGGCCACGACCCGGCGGAGAATCCGGCCGTAGGTGCGGCGGGTGCTGGCCTGCTCGGCGCCGCCCAGCGTGCCGAGGTAGGCCTCGGCGGCCTGGCCGAGGGTGACGTCACCGGCGGCCGCGGCGAGGCGGCGGACCGTTCCCATGTCCGGACGCTATCAGCGGTAACGGCGCTCGGAGCGCATCGGCACGCCGCTTGAGTGTGTCATAGTCGGCCAGCGCGTCGGCCCGGTGGCTGTCGAGCTCGAACCAATCAAGGTCCGCGGCCCTATTGCTCGGCCCCGACGGGAAGCGGGCGTCATGCCAGGTCCGGTCGGTGGTAACCAGGACTGGTTCCGACATGTCAGGGAATTGGTCCGCCGTGATGTCCGCGATCAAGGCATCGCGCTCCACCCATGCGTGGGTGAGGAGCGGGTCGGACTGCATGCCGCTGCGGTAGCTCCACATGCCGAGCCCGGAATCAGACAGATACTGGCCTAGCAATTCGCTGGCGTCGCCGCACGAACCCTTCGGGAAGTCAGCCAGGGTGCGCAGGCGTAGGCTGCCCTGTTCGAGCGCTGTTCGAAAGCGCGCGGCGGCATCGCGGACAGCCTCCGCGTAGCTGCCGTTGTCGCCGGCGGTGGTCACTCCGCGTCACGTGGGTCTGGCCGAGCGGGCCACCGTCGGGAAGAGCGATCGGTCCACCGTCTGGGCGCTGCAGCGGTACCCCGCAGTGGTCGCAGATGATCCACCCGGACTTGGGTCGCTCGTTGGACTGGATGTGGCGGCCGCGGCGTTGGCACTCTCCCGCGAGGCGGTCCTGTTCTTCGTTGTGGTTGATCAGCATGCGGACCATGTCGTCGGCAACCACGAGATAGCCGCCGTCCCGGCGCTCCCAAAGGCCCGCTGCCTCTAGTTCCAGCGCCGCGGTGGTCGTCTCGGCACTGATGGCGTTCAGGTACTCGTCACTGACGAAACCAGGGTGGCCATCCTTGATGCTGTTCACGATTCCGAAGCTGTGCAACTGGAATGCAGCCCGGCTGAGGACACCCAGCCCCTCGAAGTCGATAAACGTGGTCTCGTCCGCGTCTTCCTCACCCGGCATGTCCAGGAAGCGTAGCGTCTCTGCGACACATCTCCGCGTACCTCGGCGGCGCGAACCTCGGCGGCGCAAACCTCACCGACGTTATGTGGCCGGGAGGGAAGGTTCCGGAAGGCTGGGTCGTAGACAGCGGTTCAGGGCGCCTGAAGCATGCAGGGCAGTTATCAGAGGTAACGGACCATTATCCCTGATAGCTCCACGGCCGCGGATACGCCTCCGCATCCCGAGCAGGGCCTCGCCTAGGAGGAGTCTGGTCTTATCCACCGCAGCACCATTAGGTTCACGATCATGGGTGCCAACCTCCCCAGACGTCGCCGCCCGGCAGCCGACCAGGAGCCGGTTCAGCGCAGCGACGGCGGCGAGGCACGACTATGGCATCTCGGCACCGCCCTGGCCGTGAGCTTCACAGTGGCCGTGGTCGGCCTAGCCGGACTGGCCTGGCTGGCGTGGGTCCTGCTGGGCCTGGCCGGGTACCGCCACCACGGGGCACCCGCACTGAAGGACACAGTCGGGGTGCTGCAGCTGGTCTTCGCCACAGTGGCCGGCGCCGGGGCGCTAGTCGCGCTGATCGTGGCCTACCGGCGGCAGAAGATCGCCGAGGCCGACTCCGCTCATGACCGGACCCGGGTCTTCAACGAGCGGTTCACCGCGATCGCAGCCCAGCTCGGCGACGCCCAGCCAGCGGTACGCCTGGCCGGCGTGCACGCCATGGCCGGGCTGGCCGACGACTGGAAGCAGAACCGGCAGACCTGCGTCGACGTGCTCTGCGCCTACCTGCGCCTGCCCTACGATCCGGACCCGGGCGACGACGCTGACCCGGCCGAACGGACCGCTTACCGGGCCAACCGGGAAGTGCGCCACACCGTCATCCGGCTCATCGGCGCCCACCTGCGCCCCGGGGCGGCGGTGTCCTGGCAGGGCCTGAACTTCGACTTCACCGGGCGTGGTCTTCGACGGCGGCGACTTCCGCGGCGCCGAGTTCTCCGGCGGGATCGTGCTGTTCATCGGCGCCGAGTTCTCCGGCGGCGCGGGTCAGCTTCGACGGCGCCGTAGTTCTCCGGCGGCACGGTCGACTTCGGCCGGCGCCGAGTTCTCCGGCGGCACGGTCAGCTTCACGGCGCCGGTTCTCCGGCGGCGGGTCAGCTTCGACGGCGCCGTGTTCTCCGGCGGCCGGTCGGCTTCGGCGGCGCCGTGTTCTCCGGCGGCAGGTCAGCTTCGACGACGCCGAGTTCTCCGGCGGCGAGGTCAACTTCGACGGCGCCGTGTTCTCCGGCGGCGAGGTCGACTTCGAGCGGCGCCGAGTTCTCCGGCGGCCGGTCCGCTTCGACGGCGCCGAGTTCTCCGGCGGCGGGTCGACTTCGACGGCGCCGAGTTCTCCGGCGGCCAGGTCGGCTTCGACGGCGCCGAGTTCTCCGGCGGCACGGTCGGCTTCGACGGCGCCGAGTTCTCCGGCGGCGCGGTCGGCTTCGGCGGCGCCGAGTTCTCCGGCGGCACAGGTCGACTTCGCCGGTGCTAGGCGCTGGTCACATCCGCCGATGTTTAGCTGGGACGGCAAACCGCCGACGGGGGTGGTGCTACCGGTTCAGCCGTCCGAGGAAAGGTGACGTCCTCGGCAGGTCAGGCAAGCCGACGGATCGTCGCCATGCGCCCTCCGCTATCAGAGGTAATGGCCACTTACCTCCGATAACTGATCTGTGATCCGGCTGTGATCATCAGGATTCGATGGTCCTTCCCTCATGTGATATGGCCGGATTACGCTGGGTCAGCGACCTGGCAGGTGCTTACCGGTGGGGGTGGGATGGGGTTGGCTGGCTCAGGTGGTTCCGGTGACGGTGCCAGGTGGCGGGTGTTCATCTCGCACACCTCCGAGCTGCGGGACTTCCCGGGAGGGACGTCGTACGTGGCCGCGGTGGAGCGGGCGATCTCCGCGGCCGGGCACGTGATCGTGGACATGGCCGACTTCGCCGCGGCCGATCAGCCTCCCGCGCAGGTGTGCGCCGAGCGGGTGCGCGGGTGCGACGTGTACGTGGGGGTGCTGGGCACCCGGTACGGCTCCCCGGTGCGGGACAGGCCGGAGGTGTCGTATACGGAGCTGGAGTTCGACACCGCCACCGAGGCGGGCCTGGACCGGCTGGTGTTCCTGCTGGACACCGACGCTGCCGATGTGGGCATCCCGCTGTCGGCATTGATCGACCGCGAGTTCGGGGCCCGCCAGGACGCGTTCCGCCGCCGGGTGCAGGACAGCGGGCTGACCACGCAGTCGTTCGCGAACCCGGCCGCGCTGGGGCGGCTGGTGGAGCGCTCGCTGCGGGACCTGGCCGACACGCGCCGGCGGATCGGCAGCGGGATCGGGCGGGAGCAGGTCCCGGCCGAGCCGCAGCCGGTGCGGGCGTCGAAGTTCGTCAACCCGCCGCCGGCGATGGCGCCGGCCTGGTTCCAGGACCGGCAGGTGGAGACGGGCCTGCTGGCCAGGTATGTGACCGACCCGGGGATCCGGCTGGTGACGGTGGCCGGCCGCGGCGGGATCGGCAAGACCGCGATGGTGTGCCGGCTGCTCAAGGGGCTGGAGGCCGGCCGGATCCCGGACGTGGAAGGCGACCTGGCCGCGCATCACGGTGGGCGGGATCGTGTACCTGAGCCGCAACGGCGTGCACCAGGTGGAGTACCCGACCCTGGTCGCGGACCTGCTGCGGCTGCTGCCGGCCGAGGAGGCGCAGCGGCTGCAGCGCCTGTACCAGGACCCGCACCACGCTCCGGCGGAGATGATGCTGGCCGTGCTGGAGGCCTTCCCGGCCGGGGAGCCGGTGGTGGTGCTGCTGGACAACCTGGAATCGGTGATGGACGCCGAGCGGGAAACCCTGACCGAGCAGGCGCTGCACGAGGCGCTGAGCCGCGGTGCTGACCGCGCCCGCGCACGCGGTCACCGTGATCGCCACCACCCGGGTGACGCCGACCGCGCTGCTGAAGGTCGAGCCGGCCGCGGCAGCGCCAGCTGCGGCTGGAGGAGGGCCTGGGCTCCCCGGACGCCCAGACCGTCCTGCGCGAGCTCGACGACGACGGCCATCTCGGGCTGCGCGACGCCCCCGATGAGCTGCTCGACGGGCTGCGCGAGCACACCCGCGGGTTCCCGCGGGCGCTGGAGGCGGTCAAGGCGATCCTGGACGGCGATGACACCCTGACCCCGCGCGACCTGCTCGACCGCACCCGCCACCTGCCCGAAGACCAGGTCGTGCAGGTGCTGGTCGGGGAGGCCTACGAGCTGCTGGACGCGCCCGCGCAGCAGGTGATGCAGGCCCTGGCGGTCTACCCGGCGCCGGTCTCGGCGGTCGGGGTCGACTTCCTGCTCCGGCCGGTCAACCCGACCACCGACGCCGCGCCGATCCTGACCCGGCTGGTCCGCCGCCAGCTGGTCCGGTTCCAGGACGGGCACTACTACCTGCACCCGGTCGACCGCGACTACGCCCGCAGCCAGCTCCCTGCCGGGCAGCCCCGGCGATTCCCCGGCCGCGTTCACGCTGACCGGCCTGCAGGCCCGCGCCGCGGACTACTACGCCCAGATCCGCACGCCGCGGGAGTCCTGGCGCACCCTGGACGACGTCCGGCCGCAGCTGGCCGAGTTCGAGCTGCGCTGCGACACCGGCGACTACGACACCGCGGCCACCGTGCTGGCCGACATCGACTTCGACTACCTGCAGGTGTGGGGCCACTACCGCACCCTGGTCGAGCTGCACGGGCGCATCCACGGGCGGATCACCGACCCCGCCCTGAACGCCACCCACCTGGGCAACCTGGGGAACTGCCACTTCAGCCTGGGCGAGTACCGGCAGGCCATCGACCTGCACACCCAGGCGCTGGCCATCGCCCGCGACATCGGCGACCGCCAGGGCGAGGGCGCCGCGCTGGGCAACCTGGGGATCTGCCACTTCCGCCTGGGCGACTACCGGCAGGCCATCGACCTGCACACCCAGGCGCTGGCCATCGCCCGCGACATCGGCGACCGCCAGGGCGAGGGCGCCGCGCTGGGCAACCTGGGGATCTGCCACTGCCAGCCTGGGCGACTACCAGCAGGCCATCGACCTGTACACCCAGGCGCTGGCCATCGCCCGCGACATCGGCGACCGCCAGGGCGAGGGCACCGCGCTGGGCAACCTGGGGATCTGCCACTCCAGCCTGGGCGACTACCGGCAGGCCATCGACCTGCACACCCAGGCGCTGGCCATCGCCCGCGACATCGGCGACCGCCAGGGCGAGGGCGCCGCGCTGGGCAACCTGGGGATCTGCCACTCCAGCCTGGGCGACTACCGGCAGGCCATCGACCTGCACACCCAGGCGCTGGCCATCGCCCGCGACATCGGCGACCGCCAGGGCGAGGGCGCCGAGCTGGGCAACCTGGGGATCTGCCACGCCAGCCTGGGCGAGTACCGGCAGGCCATCGACCTGCACACCCAGGCGCTGGCCATCGCCCGCGACATCGGCGACCGCTACGGCGAGGCGAACGCGCTTGACTACCTGGGCCGGGCCTGGCTGGCGTCAGGCGACGCGCGCCGGGCGGTGACGCTGCTCGAGCAGGCGGTGAGCATCGCCGACATCACCGGTGACATCGAGCCGGCGGCGGAGGCCCGGTCGTGGCTGGCGCGGGCCCAGCCTCCAGCTGGGTGATCCGGCGGCGGCGCTGGCCGCGGCGGCCGCGGGGCGGGAGCTGCCGTACCCGGCCGGGGAGCCGGCCATGCGGCTGCTGGAAGGGCTGGCCCTGCTCGAGCTGCACCGCCGCGAGGAGAGCGTGCGGGCGTTCAGCGACGCGCTCGCGGCCGCCGACGCGCTGCTGGCCCTCGCGGACAGCAACGTGGCCGCGCTGCAGGCCCGCGCCCTGGCGCTGGCCGGGCTCGCCGCGGCCACCGGCGACCCGGCCCGGGCCACGCGAGGCGGGTGAGGCCTTCGCCCGGGCCGATGCCGTCACCAGCGCCGCGGGCGTGGCCGCAGACACCCGCCGCCTGCTCGATCAGATCGCCTGCCACGACCAGTCCGGTATCCTCGCCGAGATCCGCGCCGCGCAGGATCCGTGACGGGCATCCGGCCGTGACCCGGGCAGCTGATCTGGGCTGTCCCCACGCGTCTCACCTAACCAGAGATAATGGGCCATTACCTCCGATAACTGGCCTGTCCTGACTCGTCGTTCCCACCTGGGCCGGCGCGACCTCCGACTCGGCTGACGCTATGGGTACGATTCCCGCCATGCCAGATGAGCTGCCGGTAGACGTATTTACCGAGCTGGGACGGGTTACATGGGCGGCGATCAAGCTCGAGGACTACGTCGAGGGCCTGTGCTCGCATATCGACCCCGCGAACCCGCGGACCGACAAGCGGCAGGTCAGTACGAAGATCAGGGACGCGCAAAGGGTCCTGGCTGCCAGGACGCGCTCCGCGACCCGCGATGAGGCAGCGGAGTGGCTGGAACATGCCCGTCAGGCGATCGAGCGGCGCAACGCCGCCCTGCACGCCACGCCCATCGTCTGGGTTGGGCGCGAGCGCGCCGAGGATCGGCTGGGCCTCGGCGAGATGCCTCGTAAGGGGCGCCCCTATTTCGAGCGGCCGCTAACCGTCGAGTCGCTGAGCGAGCTCCGATCCGTCTTGGAGGACGCGGCCGCAGGGTGGCGAGATCTCGTGATCGCTCTGGGCACCGAGTCCATGTACTAGGCCCCGGAGCAGTGCGTGGACTCCGAACTGGGTGATAACCCGCTGTATCACCCGGTCATGTCAGTACCCCGCGCTACCATCCCCGCCATGCCAGGTGATCTTGAACGGGTGCCCGCGTCCGGCGCGGCCCCGGCGGTGCTGGCGGCCGAGCTGCTCGGCCGGGTCCGGGCGGAGCTGCCGGTGATCGGCGAGCTGGGGGAGCGGGACCAGGTCCTGGTGGCGGCGTGGCTGACCGGGCTGCGGTCGGCGCGGACCCGCCGCGCCTACGCCGGCGATGTGGCGGCCTGGCTCGGCTGGCTCGCCGCGCGGGACACCGATGTGCTCGCGGCCGGCCGGGTGCACGTCGACCTGTGGGCCGCCACCTGGCTCGACGCAGGTGCGGCGGCCTCGAGCGTGCGGCGCCGCCTGTCGGCGCTGTCGTCGCTTCTACCGGTACTGCGCGGCCCATGACCTGACCAGCCGGATCCCCACCGAGGGCGTGGCCCGGCCGGCGGTGGACCCGGACTACACCGCCACCATCGGCCTGGACCGGGACCAGGCCCGGGCCCTGGTCGCCGCCGCCGACGCCGACGCCGGCGCCCAGGCGCTGCGCACCGCGGCGGTGGTGCGGCTGCTGCTGCACAACGCCCTGCGCGTCGATGAGGCCTGCGCCGCCGACATCGCCGACCTCGGCGAGGACTCCGGCCACCGGGTCCTGCGCGTGGTCCGCAAGGGCGCCCGGAAGGCGAAGGTCCCGCTCACCCCGGCCACGGTCGCGGCCCTGGAGGCATACCTGGCCGACCGGGCGCAGCGGGCCGGGGCGGGAGAGTGGCGGCAGCTGAGCGGACCGCTGCTGGCCACCGCCTCCGGCGGGCGGCTCCGCCAGGGCCACCTGTGGGAGCTGGTACGCCGCCTGGCCCGCACCGCCGGGATCGGAGCGTGGGAGCACCTCTCGCCGCACAGCCTGCGCCACTCGGCGATCACCTTCGCCCTGGACGCCGGGGCTGCCCTGCGCGATGTGCAGGACTACGCCGGCCACAAGGACCCCGCACGACCCGCCGGTACGACCATTCCCGCGACAGCCTGGACCGCAACGCCGCCTACACCGTCGCCGCCTACCTGGCATGACAGCGTGATGGACCACGACAACCCCAGCAGGCACCAATGATCCGGACTACTTTCAGTGCTTTGCGTGGTCCTCGCGGAAAATGGAAGATCTCCTGGCGGACCACTGGTAATCGCTGATAAATTTCGTGCCGTTCTCCTGCGACGCTCCATCATCATGTGAGTTCGTTCTTGAACTTGCCATCCGAATTCTCGGATCGCTCCTTAAGCGGGAGTGTGTCCAAGGGAGACCCGGATGGCTGTTCTTTTTTGTGGCGATGATCGTGGGCAGTGTCACTGCCCTGATCGGTTTTGCCATGTTCCTGATATTTTGCGCCTTCGTTGTGGTCCGGACAGGCAGCACTGCTGGCCTGCGTGACGTCGCGGTGGCCGTTCGCGCGTTAGTCCGTCTGGAGCCTGGCCTCTCGAAATCGCCTGAGATCGATAGGTTCGCCAATCCCGCCGGAACCTGGCAGGACTGCCGCGGGCGATCATGACGAGCTGGACGGCCCGGATCGGCCGCCGGTGGGGCTGGATAAGGCCGGCGGCTCGTGTACGGCCAACGGCGGACCGGCCTCTGCCGGGCCTGAGTCACCGGCCGCCGCGGCCGGCGGCCGGTGAGGGCCGCGTGACCGTGACCGCAGCCGAGGTCGCAGGCCTGGCTCGGCCTCATCTACGCGCACCCCGACAGAGCCCGCCATGCAGCGCGACGTCCTGGCCGCCCTCGCGGTCGACAAGCGCCTCGCCGGGCGCGACCCGGATACCCGGCGGGCGTGCTCGGGGTTGAGCGACAACGGAACGGTCAGTGGCGGTAGCGGCTGAGGGCATTCGCCCGATGTGGGGGCGGGGC
>CAVXHH010000012.1:0-501705 GCA_963761405.1 uncultured Acidobacteriaceae bacterium | reverse complement strand
GTCGCCTGCCCGAATTTCCTTATAGTTTGGATGAATTCCCTGTTTTGGCATTTGAAAACCTTTCCTATAAAGCCCCGACTTTGAGGCTCGAACCTTCATTTTAAGTCATTTGTCACTTTCTTTCCACACAACGGCCGCGGTTACCCACCCCGTTCCTCTGGCGAAGGGCGCTTCCTTGAGGTATTTTGGGGCTTACCCCCATGACCGTAATTTGTTCCCTCTGTGAAGACTCCGGCCTGCGTTTGATTGTGGAACCCAATGGGGATCGCTATGCGCAGCCCTGCGAGTGCCGGTTGCAGCTGCAGGCGGCTCGTCTCTTGAAACGGGCTGCGATCCCAAAGCGCTACGAGCACTGCAGCCTCGAGACCTTTGAGCCGGGCTACGGCCACGCCGATCAATCGTTGGCAGCCGCCCACTTGATGGCCCGCAACTTCGTCTCCGGCTATCCAGTAACTACGGAAGGACGAGGTCTTCTGCTCACCGGAGACGTCGGCATCGGCAAGACCCATCTGGCAGTGGGTATCGTTCAGGCGCTGATTTTCGAGAAGGGTGTACCCTGCCTCTTTTGCGACTACCGTGAATTGCTCAAGCGCATTCAGGAGTCCTACAACCCCTCCGTGGCAACAACAGAACTGCAGATTCTGGCGCCGGTGTTTGAGGCGGAAGTGCTTATCCTTGATGAACTGGGTGCACAAAAGCCCACAGACTGGGTATGGGATACCGTGGCCCTGATTCTCAATACGCGCTATAACGACAAACGCACCACCTTGATCACGACAAATTACCCCAATGCGCCGGCAGCCCTGGCCCGTAACGCCGACAAAGCGATCCGCGAAGAAACTCTCGGGGATCGCATCACGGAGCGCATGCGCTCGCGCCTGTCGGAAATGTGCGTCGAGGTAGAGATGCGCGGCAACGACTTCCGCCAAACCGTCAAGAAAGCCCGTTTCGGGTGACATAGGGCTGCTCTGACGCAGGTACAATCGCGGGGATGGCGGCTCAACAAGCGAATCCCGACTCGAAAGACCAACCCAATCCGAAGCCTGAGGAAGAGCCAGGCTTTCTGGCTTCGCACCAAACCCGCGAAGCCACCTCCTGGCTTCCATGGGTGATTGCCGCCGCCGTCGTAATCCTGGGCCTTGGGGCGCTGATCTTTTTCGGTGGTCACGCGAACCCGGATGGGCAGTCCTCGAACACGACCGGCATGGCCCCGGCCGACCCCTACGCCACGAACCTGAACATCGGCGGCCTTCAAATGAGCGAGGCGACCAGCTTCTCTGGAGCCAAGGTCACCTACATCGACGGTCAAATCACCAACCACGGAAATCAAACCCTCAACGCCATCACGGTTCAGGTTGGTTTCCACAGCGATGTGGGTCAATTTGCCGAAAGGCTGGCCCTTCCTCTTACCCTCATCCGCACCCGCCAGCCCTATGTTGACTTGCAACAGGTCTCCGCGGCGCCCATAGAACCGGGCCAAACCCGCGACTTTCGCCTGATCTTCGACACGGTTCCAGCCGAGTGGAATCTGCAGTATCCAGAGATCCGGGTGATCAGTGTTCATGGAAAGTAGAGTTCGAATCGGGACTGGGTAGAGAAAAGTCTGCGCCGGAGACTCAGGTTCCCGGTACTCCAGTCGAACCAAGCCGAGCATTTTTTTCGTACCCACTAGAGAAATGTGCACATTTTATACCGCACGGGCAGCGCCAGCAGATATCCACAGCCCCTCTCTTTACCCCGGTAACCTTAATGGAATGAATGAAATACAAATATTTATGCGAGCGAAAAGCTATTTGGCCAATCGCTTGCAATATGCCGATACGACAGGATGTGGGTGGCGTGCGCCATTCCTTTCCTAAGCTTCGGGCTCCAAGGGACAAGCATGAATAAAACTATGGCAACCCCAGGATCGATCGCAGCGATTTTACTGGCCGCCAGTTTGGGCATGCCGGGAACGGCACAGACCACCCCGGCGGCGAACGGCACTCCGCAGACCAGTGCCGATTCTGCAACGCAGACCACCGCTCCCGCCGCGGCGAGCACCTCAGGCGCCGCCACCGATGCGACAACCTACGCGACCGGTCAGCCTCTACCGACCAAGTCCAACGAAGGTTTCTGGGGCAAGATGAATCCGCTGGCCCGCAAGAAGTGGGTAAATCGTCAGGTTGCGCCGGTAAAAGATCGCTTGAACGAGCTTGATCAGCTCAGCGCCAAGAATGCAAACGATATCAAGGACGTAGACAGCCGCGCCCAGGCCGGTATTCACCAGGCGCAGACTACGGCCGATGCGGCAAATCAGCAGGCATTGCAAGCTTCGACGCAGGCAGGCCAGGCGCAGCAAGTTGCCCAGCAGGCGACCACGCAGACCGATCAGCTGTCTTCCACGGTCAGCAACTTGGATCAGTACCAGCAGATTACCGACACCGAACTTCACTTTCGTTCGACTCAGGTGGCTTTGAACGAGAAAGCCAAAGACGCGCTGGATCAGGTTGCAACCCAGTTAGAAGGGCAAAAAGGTTACATCGTTGAAGTCCAGGGCTACTCGAAAGCACGGGGTCAGGCTGGAATTCAACGGTCTCAGGACATGGCGGACGCAGTCGTACGCTATCTGGTAGTCGATCACCATGTGCCTGTCTATCGAATTTACCGCCTTGCGATGGGCAATACCCCTCGCGAGGAAACCACAGAATCGAGCAACAGCGGTACGGTTGTCCACGTCACTCTGTTGCACAACAGTCTTGCGGCTTCGAACTCGCCAACAACACAAAACAACGGCGGTTCACCAATAGGCGCGACGCAGTCCAACCCGCAGCCCTCCCCCCGGGGTGCTGCGTCGCAGCCCTAAACCAGCAGCCGCATAAAAGCTCTCACACAACGAGAGAACCAAGGCAGATTGGCCCCTCACCCGAGGGGCCCTTTTTTTGCTACAGCATTTTCGCAATTGGTGTAGGCCGGAGTCGCCAACGCTTACGTGGTTTTCTCTCAAAGAAAACCACACCTCGCTGCTCTTACCACACCACAGTCATTGCGAAAATACTTTAAGAGGGAACCCAGGCAGAGAATATGCAAGTGTAGCGATAAACTTCTCCTGCACCATCGGCCATATTGCGCCCGGTAATAAAGAAAGCTCATGCGGAGAGAAGGCTCATGCGGGGCGCTCCCTCCGGCGCGCGCCGGTGGTCCTCATTTAGGCGGAACAATCGAGGCAACTGAGTCCCGAAGGGACGTCACAACGCAGAGCCCGGCATGGAAATGCCGGGAAACCGGAAAATCCAACCCAATTGAGTCCCGAAGGGACGCCACAACGCAGAGCTTAAGAAGTTTTCGCCTGCCCCACAGCGTGAATGGCCAGCAGATTCTTCAGCAGCGGCTCCAGATCCTTCAGGTTGAGTGCATTCGCGCCATCGGATTTCGCATTGGCCGGATCATCATGCACCTCAAGGAAGAGGCCATCGACTCCGGCGGCAACCGCGGCTCTGGCCAGAACCGGAATAAATTCCGGCTGTCCACCGGACTTGCCTCCCGCGGAAGACGGCGTCTGCACCGAATGGGTTCCATCGAAGACCACCGGAGCGATCTTGCGCATGATGGCCAGCGAGCGCATGTCCACCACCAAATTGTTGTAACCGAAGCTAAAGCCCCGTTCGGTGAGAAAGGCCCGCGGATTGCCCGCGCCGGTCACCTTTTCGACCGCGAATCCCATATCCCACGGCGCCACGAACTGCCCCTTCTTGATGTTGACCGCACGCCCGGTCTTGGCCGCGGCCAGCAGCAGATCGGTTTGCCGGCAGAGGAAGGCGGGAATCTGCAACACGTCGACCGCTTCCGCGACCCGCTCGCAGTCGGCCGCTTGATGCACGTCCGTGAGGACCGGCAGGCCGGTGGCTTCCGCGATCTGACGCAGGATGCGCACGCCCTGCTCCAGCCCCGGCCCTCGAAAGGCCGAGGCCGAAGTCCGATTTGCCTTATCGTAAGAGGCTTTAAAGATGTAGGGCACGCCCAGATCGGAAGTGATGCGTTGGATCGCATCCGCCATAAAGCGCGCGTGCGCCTCACTTTCGATCACGCACGGACCCGCAATCAGAAACAGGGATCCGGACCCGACCCGTACCGCACCGATTTCAAAGTCGTTCATTTTTGCGTCTGGGTCAGAGGAGCGGCCTGCTGTTCCGGCTCGGACGAAGCGTGGGAGCGGAGCCGATTCTCATAGGCGGCCCGGATAAACGAGCGAAACAACGGATGCGGCTCGAGCGGCTTCGACTTGAACTCAGGATGGAACTGGCAGCCCAGAAAGAACGGATGGCCGGGAATCTCGATGATCTCGACATAGGTTGCATCGGGGGTGGTGCCGGTGATGCGCAACCCGCCTCCGGTGAGCAACGCCTCATATTCCCTGTTGAACTCGTAACGATGACGATGGCGTTCGCTGATCTGGGTCGCCCCATAGGAGCCGGCAGCCATCGAGTCCTCAGCCAACACGCACGGCCACGCCCCCAGGCGCATTGTTCCCCCCATCTCTTCCACGCCGGTAAGCTCGCGCAGCTTGAAGATCACACGGTGGGGAGTGGCCGGATCGAATTCGCTGGAACTGGCGCCCGCCAGCCCGCAGACGTTGCGGGCGAACTCGATGCAGGCGGTCTGCATGCCGAGGCAGATGCCGAAGTAGGGAATTGCGTTCTCGCGCGCGTAGCGAATCGCATTGAGCATGCCTTCAATGCCCCGCTTGCCAAATCCACCCGGCACCAGGATGCCGTCAAAGCCGGCCAGTTGTTCTTGGTACTGCCGGTCCCCGGCATGCTTGCTCTCCAGCCCCTCGGCTTCAATCCAGGTGACGCGCAGCTTCAGATCGTAGGCCAGGGCGCCATGCACCAGAGCCTCTTTCAGCGATTTGTAACTGTCTTCGTACTCCACGTACTTGCCCACGATCCCGATCGAGACTTCGTCGCGGGGGTGGTAGCAACGCTCCACCAGGCTTCTCCAGCGCGTCAGATCGGGTTCCTTGGCCTCGATATGCAAGTACTTCAGCGCCAGCTTGTCGACCCCCTCCTGGGCAAAGGTAAGAGGCACCTCGTAGATCGACGCCACGTCTTTGGCGGCGATCACGGCGCGCTCTTCGAGATTGCAGAAAAGCGCGATCTTGCCCTTGATCTCGTGCGAGAGAAAGCGATCGGTGCGGCACAACAAAATGTCCGGCTGGATTCCGATGGAGAGCAGTTCCTTCACCGAGTGTTGGGTCGGCTTGGTCTTCAACTCCTGGGCGGCGCCAATCCACGGCACCAGGGTGACATGCACAAAGACCGTATTTTCCCGCCCGTACTCCTGCCGCATCTGGCGAATGGCTTCCAGAAAAGGGAGCGACTCGATGTCGCCGACGGTCCCGCCAATCTCGACAATGGTCACATCGGTGTCCGTGGCCACCTTGCGCATGGCGTTCTTGATTTCATTTGTCACATGCGGAATCACCTGCACCGTCTTACCCAGGTAGTCGCCGCGGCGTTCCTTGGTAATGATTTGCTCGTAGATACGGCCGGTGGTCAGGTTGTTGTCCCGGCTCAGGCGGGCGTGGGTGAAGCGCTCGTAATGGCCGAGATCGAGATCGGTCTCCGCGCCGTCATCGGTCACAAACACTTCGCCGTGCTGAAAAGGGGAGAGCGTGCCTGGATCGACGTTGAGGTAGGGGTCGAACTTCATCAGGTTGACGCGTAAACCGCGGCTTTCGAGCAGGCAGCCGATCGAAGCCGCCGCCAGGCCCTTACCGAGACTGGACACGACGCCGCCCGTTACAAAGATGTACTTTGCAGACAATGCTTCTTCACCTTTTTTTTGTGGTTGGAATGGGCGCACCGGGTGGGCACGTTCAAGTATCGCAGGAAGTCAAAACGAAGGGAAGATGCAAATCAGAAACGGTCCAAAATTGAACACTCGATCACGGCTACGTCGAGCGCGGCAATTCGTCTAAAGTAATCACAAGGTTATGTGGCGCCTCATCCTTCTCCTCGTGCTGCTGATATCAACCCTGGCAGCCGGCCTGCCCGGGCTGGCCCAGAGCCCGAATCAGCGCCTGATCCTCAAGGATGGGTCGCTACCAGGTGGTCACGAAGTATCAAAAGGCCGGCGATCGGGTCCGCTATTTCAGCGCGGAGCGCGGCCAGTGGGAAGAGCTGCCGGCAACCTTGGTGGATTGGGCCGCGACCGAGCAATGGGCCAAAGACCATGCTCCCGGCGCCCAGACTCCCGTTCCCCAAGCTCCCGTTTCCCAGGCCCCTGTCCCCGCCGCCTCTCCCGCCATCCCGGAAGCCGCCGCAATTGACAAAGAGGAACAGGCGGAGCGGGCGCGCACCCCTGATGTTTCCCCCGGCCTGCGGCTCCCCGATGAGGATGGCGTATGGGCGCTCGATACCTTTCGTGATCAGCCCGAGTTGGTGGTGCTCACGCAAAACACCGCGAACGTAGACCGCAGAACTGGACACAACGTTCTACGTTCCGCGCTCAATCCCATCGGCGGTGTTCAGCAGAACGTCCAGATCCCCGGTTTTGAATCCAAGGTCAAGCTGCACGTCAATGAGCCTGTGCTCTACGTAAGCCTCACCGTATCCGATGACAACACTGCGGTTTCTTCCGCGGTCACAGTGGACACGCACGGATTGGGCTCGGCGAAAGACACGAATGTCCTCAGTTCGCCGGCCAGCCAATACGCCATCGTCCGCTTGCGCGGCAACTTCAAACGCGATAATCGCGTGATCAGCGACGTCAAAATTGGTGGCGCCGGTAAGGTGTCGCAGAACCAGGACGTCATACCCACCACGGCCCAAATCCTGCCGGGAAAGCGTTGGCTGAAACTGACGCCACAGCAGCCGCTGACAATTGGCGATTATGCGTTGATGGAGGTGCTGGGCCCCGGCGAAGTGAACCTCTCCGTCTGGGACTTCCGCATCGACCCGCAGGGTCCCGACAACAAGAACGCCATCATTCCCCTCCAGCGCTAGCGGCCGGCACACGACCTCCATAAACCCCGCTTGCGCGTCGTGTATGGTATTCTTAACCTGCGCTAAATTGTTTGGTTGCCAGCCTTTCTTGCGTTGCAAAGCTGGCTGTTGCACTAGACCTCTTCCTCTCGCTGGTCTCGGAGAAAGCCGGTCGGATACCGCCCAAGCCCTTCAGCGTAGTCGTCGCGAACGTCGCGGCGATGATAGGAAGCACGCGCTTCCCTGGCATGGTGCGGTGTACGAGCGATTCCTGGCGAAAGCGCCAAATCCTTACTCGACAGCGCGGCAAACCGAAAATACTGCATGATGCAGTCCATAAGCCAGTTTCAGCAGCCTTAAGGCCGCAACCGACGGTGATCTTCGTGTCGGAGCAGGGTCGCAAGTTACTTGAGCGGCCGCGCGCGCCAATAGGGCTATCTACCGTATCGACGGACGGGCGAAGCCGTGCGGCGATGAAAAGCACTCCAGGTCTCGAAAGACCGGAAACAAGGGATTTATTTTGAACGAATTTTCCGCATTACCCATCTCGGCAGCGCTCAAACAGCGTCTTGCCAAGGCGAACTTTGTTACGCTCACACCGGTGCAAGTCGGCGCGATTCCGCCGGCGCTTGAGGGCCGCGATGTATTGGCGACGGCGCAAACCGGTACCGGCAAGACGCTTAGCTTTCTCATTCCCATCATCGAGCGGCTGCAGAAAACCCAAACCAAACAGGCCGGTGCGTTGATCCTGCTGCCTACGCGCGAGCTGGCGATGCAGGTCCAACAGGCCTGTGCACAACTGGTCTCGCTGCCCACGGCGCTCGTGGTCGGCGGCATGGCCGAAGGCCCGCAGCTGGATACTATCCGTCGCGGCGCGCGACTGATTGTGGCCACGCCCGGCCGGCTGGAAGACTTTATCGGTCGCAAGCTCGTCAAGCTCAACCAGATTGAAATCCTCGTGCTCGACGAAGTGGATCGCATGCTCGATATGGGCTTCAAACCAGCCATTCGCCGCATCGTGACCTCCATCCCGGCGGCGCATCAGACGCTCTGCTATTCGGCAACCCTCGAAGGAGCGGTTCGCGAAGTGGCGGGCGACTATCTCAAAGACCCGGTACGCATCGAAATCGGCTCGGTCCTCAAGCCGGCAGAGAACGTCAAACTGCAAACCTTCGAAGTCAGCGCGGACCGCAAGATGACCCTCCTGGAGCATCTGCTCCGTTCCGAAGATGGTAGCTTTCTGGTCTTCGTCCGCACCAAGCATGGCGCGGAGCGCGTGGCCAAGAAGCTCTCGCATGCCGGGTGGAAGGCAACCAGCATTCATGGCGACCGAAGCCAATCCCAGCGCAACGCTGCATTGCGCAGCTTTGCCCAGGGTGGCCATCGCGTCCTGGTCGCTACCGATGTGGCTGCTCGCGGCATCGATGTAGATCACGTGGCCCATGTCGTGAACTACGACATGCCCAAGGTGGCGGAAGATTTTGTGCACCGTGTCGGTCGCACGGGTCGCGCTTCCCGCAGTGGCGTCGCTTCAACCTTTGCCTGTCCGGAAGAGAAGGGCGATTTGCGCAAGATCGAGCGCGCGTTGCGCATCAACATGCAGCGTTTTCGCGTAAAGGACTCTCTTCCCCTCGCTGTTTAAAGCCGCTTTCACTCAAAGCAAAAAGGGAAGCACGGTGAACCCATGCTTCCCTTTGCTCTTGGTGCGCGGCGTCGATGCGGTGCCTGCGTGCCACTTCACATGATTTGGGTTGCCGGATCGCTCGAGAAAAATGGCGGAGGGGCGATCGCCTTAAGCCGATCGAGATCCCCACGCACCAGGTTCAGCCCATAGATGCAAGCCTCGAAGCAACCGGAAAGGCGCGCGAAAAACGGAGCCTCCTGCTTGTACTCGCAGAGGTCGAACTTGGAAACAATGTAGTAGCTTTCCTTGCCGGCCTGCACCATCTCGAAAAAGCTGTCGCGCCTGCATTCACCCCATAAATGCATCGACTCCGGATACATCCCGGTGAAGAACAGGGTGTAGTCGCCGATATGCTTCCGGCGCTCCCGCTCCTCTCCAAAGGAGGAAGCCGTGCCGTGAACAGGATCGGAAGCAAGCAGCATTTCGCCTACCGCGCGCACGGGATTGCCCGCCGCATCGCGAATGCGATAGATGTTTTCCGCACGGCAAAATTCGGTAAGCAGGTCGGCGACGTAGCTTGATATCTCCACATCGCGTAAACCCAGGCGTGAGTCATAGCAGTCGAACACAACATCGTGGAACAGCTGGCGTAAGGAATGCTCTAGCGGGATCAAGTCCACCTCCGGTGAAGGTTAGGGGGGTTGTTCCTTGCTAGGCTACGGAGCCGTCTGGCAGGCTTCGTAGCCGCCTCTATTGTGTACTTATGACAGGAAGACTAAGCGATCTGCTGCAGATTACAAATAGATGAATGGGGTGTTACACAAAATTGTTGGCACTCTCAGCGGCGAACTGCGAAGAAGAACCAGATCGGACAACATTTTCATCCGCGAGGGGCTTTGAACAACAGGATCCCTGCCCCGAAAGTTGAGGAGGCGTTCCCTTTTGCCGGGATTGCTCTTTGCGGAAGACTGCGGCCAGTGGCGAACTAGTAAGAAATGAAATCTCCCCGTTTTATCCCTCGCGGGTTGGCATAGACAGCCGTCCCTTCGGGACCGGATCGGCGAACGTGGACACGGGGAGATTGGCGCTCGCACCTAATCGTAACTTAGGCGGTAACAAAACGTAGGGGCCGGCGATTGCCGGCCCCTACGTGAGTTCTTACAGGTTCGACGGTTACCGGGCGGCCACAACCTCTTGTTTGCCGGCGCCCATTTTGGCCAGACGGTCCGCCAGAAGCTTTTCCAGCTTCTCCAGCGCCTCGCTGAATCCTTCAATGCCTTCTTTCAGCTTGTCGTGGGCCATTCGATCTTCCGCGTGCATCTTCTCGAAGGTGGCCTCATCCATCGGGATCTTGTCGATCTTGAGATTTTCAGCATTCTTCGGGTCGAGCTTGCGCGGCAGATCGCCCTCTGTGTTCTTAAGCTCTTCCAGCAGCTTGGGAGCAATGGTCAGCAGATCGCATCCCGCCAGTTCGCGAATCTCTCCGATGTTGCGGAAGCTTGCACCCATGACCACCGTCTTGTAGCCAAACTTCTTGAAGTAGCCGTAAATTTTCGTGACGGATTGCACACCAGGGTCGTCGGCACCCTGATAGTCCTTGCCCGTGTCCTTCTTGTACCAATCGAGAATGCGGCCCACGAAGGGGGAAATCAAAGTCACCTTGGCTTCCGCACACGCAATGGCTTGGTGCATGCCAAACAGCAGGGTCAGGTTGCAATGGATGCCTTCCTTCTCCAGCTGCTCCGCGGCCTTGATACCCGGCCAGGTGGAAGCGATCTTGATCAGCACGCGCTCTCGCGAGATGCCCGCCTCGTCATATTGCTGGATGATCTCGTGCGCTTGCTTCACGGTCGCGGCGGTGTCGTAGGAGAGCCGCGCGTCGACTTCCGTCGAGACCCTGCCCGGGACGATGGCCAGAATCTTCTTGCCAAAGGCCACAGCCAGGTGGCGAAAAGCAAGATTGGCTACGTCGCTGTCCTTGGCATGGGGCCCGAGCTGTTTCCTCGCCTCGCGAAGCACATCGTCCACAATCGGCTGATATTGTGGCATCCCGGCGGCGGCGGTGAGAAGGGAGGGATTGGTCGTTGTGTCCGTGGGCTTGTATTGTTCGATCGATTCGATATCCCCACTGTCGGCGACGACCACCGTCATTTCGCGAAGCTGTTCGAGCAATGTCTTGGCCATGTGCAATCTCCTTGCCTACACAGTCAAGTGTAAGGCTTCCTGCGGTTAGGATTCTTAAAATTGACAAAGGTCTCGTGGCACGTGGAAAAACTCACGTGGAAAACCAAAGACGCGCCCCTCACGGACGATACCAAATCCCCCTCACCCCGAAGCCTCAACCGGTCACGGGATTGGTCAGCGTCCCTATCCCCTCTACCGTCACCGACACTCGATCGCCAGGCTGCATGGGAGCCACGCCGGCCGGGGTGCCGGTCAGGATCAAGTCCCCTGGAAAGAGCGTCATGGCCGCCGTAATGTAGCGCAGCAAAGAGTCGATCGAAAAAATCAGGTCGCGGGTATTGCCGTTCTGCCGCAGCTCTCCGTTGAGGTGCGTGGTGATGCCAATCCCTCCGGCCGGATCGACCTCATCGGTAACCAGCGGGCCTACCGGACAGAACGTGTCAAAACCCTTGGCGCGAGACCACTGGCCATCTTTCTTCTGCAAATCTCTCGCCGTCACGTCGTTCGCCACCGTGTATCCGCGAATATAGTCGCGAGGGTCCTCGCCGGTACCTAGTTTGCTGCATCTTTCGCCGATGACGATCGCTATCTCGCCTTCAAAATCCACCCGCTTTGAGAGCGTCGGGATCTGGATGGCTTCTCCAGGGGAAAGGATCGCGGACGGCGGTTTGAGAAAAAGCAGCGGTTCGGCTGGGACCTCATTGCCTAGTTCAGCAGCATGTTCGCGATAGTTACGGCCGACACAGACAATCTTCGAGGGGGCAACGGGGGCCAGGACCTGCGCATCGTCGAGCAGCAATGGCTCAAAAGGATCGGCCGCCGATTCGATGAAATCGCTGGCCGGGCCTTCCTCAAAAGGTGGAATAAGGCGCTCGACCCACAGCCTGCCGCCGCGATCGACGACTTCAGCGTATTGCGCTCCGTGCCTGGTCAGCAGGCGGCAGTATTTCATTGGAACTATCTCCTGTCTCTGATCTTGATGGGTGAATCGCCGGACCGAGGTCTACCGGTTGGGTAACGTCTCCTCGACTTCTGGAGACCGGTGGCTTTCATTGCCGCTTTGGTCGATCGCCGACACAGAATAAGCATACGTATGTTCGGGCTGGACCCCGGCATCCCGAAAGGACGTTTCCATCTTCAACGATGCGATGCGTTGCGCCGGCAGGCCACCATGAGTATCCCGGCGATAGATATGATAGGCCGCCAGATCGCTGTCGCTGTCGGGAGACCAGGAAAGATCGATAGCACCCGACGCCGCATCGGCAACCGCCACCAGCCCCTGGGGGACAGCAGGCGGAAACGTGTCGACAGTGGATACTTCGACGGCCTCGCTGGGCGAACCTTCCACTTCTATGGATTTCCCGGGAAAAGCCGGCAGTACCACCCGCTCAAGTAGGTAACGGTATCGCTGGTTGAACAACGCCGAGGAGTCGATCGCATGGCCGGGATCCGCGCCGTCCACACCATGGACCACGAGTGTCTGGGCAGCAGCCGGCGCCGACGGAGCAAGCGGCGACCTGGGCCCTTGGTCCGGGACCGTGAGTTGCAGCCGCTCGATGCGGTAAAGCACCGATCTCCCTGGCTCGGGGATCGGCTGCCAGTTAAGCAGCACGCCGTCCGCACGCATTTGCCAGGTCAATCCGGTCAGCGCGGGGGGGCTGGGGCCGGCCGCACTGTAGCCGGCGTTTGAGGGCCCCGCGGACTTACCTGCATGGTTCAGCAAGGCCACTTCGTAACGCAGCAGGCGGTCCGGGCCCTGGGCGAGGTCTGCAGGCAATTCGTCCGCGTACGCTCCTGTACTGCCCGGTGGCAAAGGAACGCTGCCGATCTTCGTGCAGGGGCCGTCCTGAATAGCGCGGCAAACCTGGGCCGTCACCGGGTGCCGGAGGGGCACCTTGTCCGTCGTCCTTGACGGCATCGTCCAGGCCAGGTGCACGGAGTTGCCAATGCGCATCGCAGAGAGATTCAAGACTGGCAGAGGCAGGTTGAGGCTCGGGGGGGCCGGCGCGGCGGGTGCTCCGCAGCCCATAAGAATGCCGGCAGCCCAAAGCGCAAGCAAGCCGGGGACGCACGAAAAAATCTGGAGCTTGCGAAGCATGTTCTCCAAACGTAAATCATTCCTCCGGCAAACCGTTGTGGGTCACTCACTGGGGTGGCCGCGTATGGGTCCCATATCTCCTGAGATGTCTCCTGTGAAGCGTCGGCGCGGGGGGCGTTGTCTTGGGGCGAACGGCGATGCAGCAAAATAGTTGAGATCCGTTGTTGCCTCAGACTACGTACCAGTGAAGTACCGATAAGTCCCGATGATCCAGTCAGCAGGATCTTGACGGCCGTCATGCCAGTATTCCTCCTCTCGGTTACTCCCGACGTCTCAGTAACATGGTATTGATGTAAAAAATAACTGTTTTGCTGCTAGCAACATTTTCAGCGAAACTGTCATCGTATGGGCTAACAGTACGGGCTAACAGATTCACACAGGAGCTGAGCCGTGGAATCCAAAGATGCAGTCGCCAGTTCTCAGATTGACCCTGAAAGCGCAGAATCCTTCATTGCCGAAAAGCGCATCGGCGAACGCATCAAGAGGCTTCGCTTGAAGAAGTCAATGGGCTTGGTCGAACTCGGCCGGCATACTGGCCTCTCGGCGAGCTTCCTTTCGCAGCTCGAGACTGGCCGCGTGGTCCCGACATTGCGCAATCTGGCCCGGGTAGCGATGGTCTTCAGTAAGGACCTTTCCTATTTCTTTGAAACGGAGCCCCACACGCTGTTCCGCGTGCATCGGAAAAAAGAGCGGGTGCGGTTGCCCCAAACCGGCGTCGACGATCCGACATATTACTTTGAAAGCCTCGGATACATGGTTCCCGATCGGCAACTGGATCCGTATTACGCAGAATTTGTCCCTTTGAAGAAGAACATCGAGATCCGCCCCCACGTTCATCCTGGATACGAGTTTCTTTACATCCTGGAGGGCGAGCTGGAAATTCGTCATGCGGATAAGACCCATGTCCTGACGCCCGGTGATGGAGTCTATTTCGATGCGAGCACACCCCACGGGTATCGTTGTGCAGGCAAATCAGCCGCTCACGCCATCATCGTAACCATGCACCAGCTGCAGACGCCGCAGCCGGCTATGAATCTGCGCCCGCTGGGCGCTGCGTTGGTGGGCAAGCCTTCGGCTCTCAATTCGGGTACGGTGAAGACGTCACCGGCAACCGTGCCAGTGCACAGCCATCCCAAGGAACAAGCCCGGGTCGAGAACTAATTCAGGCTCGTCCCGTCGGCAGAAAGAGATCCTCGATCTCCCGCCAGTTGGCGACCCGGTGGAAACCCTCGACTCCAACGTTGTGCGGCGCGGAAAAAAGAATGCCTTTCCCTCTAAACCGCTCGAAATGCCTGTAGGAATCGTCAATCAGGTAATCGGCCAGCAGGATGCTCTTGTCTCCGCAAAACACGAAGTTGAGCGGTGGGATGAAGGGAAAATGCCGCAGTAACCAGCGATATTTGGGACCGAAGGAGTTGGGAAACTCCATCGCCGCGGTGGCGATAAAAATCTCGTAGTGTTCGCTCAGCCGGGCAAGCACCCGCTGGCTATCCTCCACCACCGGCAGGTCTTCAAAAAAGTCCTCACTGCGGAGGTAGCCCTCGAGCCGCTCATGCCGGTCGGCGGATACAACATCCCAAAGCCACTTTCCCTGCAATTCACCTTTGGTGATGGCCTCCCCGTGGTCACGGTTATAGCGCGTGAGGTGTTCGGCCAGGGCGTCTGCCAGCACCTCGTCCATGTCGACAGCAATTCGTTTCATTCCAGAATGGTAAGCCTTGGCCTATCTTTTCGGGATGGCGGGGCCGGCCTCGCCATCCTGCCGGACACTGCACAATTTCTGCTGTCTTGGCCCGAAGTTATATCTTGGACTTATACACCGGTAGACGGGGCGGGAGCAGCAGTGAGCTGGCCGGGATCAAAGTAGAGCATGCGTCCACAGCTCTCGCAGTTCAGCAGCGTGCCTTCCCGAACCTGGTTCCAAAACTGCGGACGCAAGGCCATCTGGCAGGAAAGGCAACGCTGCCCGGCCGCGCGCGCCAGGGCAGTCTTGCGAGAAGAAGATGCGATGCGGTCGTATTGGGCGAGCAGAGATTCGTTCACACCCTTGCGCAGGGTGGCCTTTTCCTTCTTCAGAACAGCCAACTCCCCGTCATAGCCAAGGGCCGCAACACGCGTCCGTTCCTTCTCCTCGTCAAGCGACTTCGCCAGAGCGGCCGATGCTCTCCGTGCCTCGGATCGTTGGCTCTCGAGCGATTCGCTCTTGATCATGCTGGCCAATTCCTCGTCTTCGATGCGGCGAATCTCTGCTTCGACGAAGCCAATCTCATGCTGCAGGGCGTGGAATTGCTCGTTAGTTTTCACGCTGTTCGACTGATCGCGGTATTTCACGAGCTTTTGCTGCTGATCCTTTCGATCGCTTTCCAGTCTTCTGCGCCGCGCCTCTTCTGCCGGCACAGCCTTGTCTGCCTGTTCCGCTACCACTTTTTGTTGCGCAAGTTTTTCTTCCAGGGAGCGCAATTCGCGGGGTAAGGCAGCAACGGTTTCCAGCAGTTGGGTGGTCTTGATATCGACCGCTTGCAGACGGATCAGCAACTCCAGTTGAACATCCATGCGTGGACTGGAGTCTACAGCATTTTCACCGGCAGTGTATACGAAGTAACCAATCCCCACGCGGCTTTGGAGCAGGTGGGCGCGCTGCGTGCCCGTTCCTGACCGGCCCTGCGACCGCCCATGCAGGGCTGCTGCGTATTGTCAACAGTGGCCCCTGGCGCTCCATCGACCTGCGATACACTTCTGGCTAAAAGCAGTTTCGCAATTGGTGTAGATCGAAGCGACAGGCCTTCTCGTGGTTTTCTCTCAAAGAAAACCATACCTCGCGGTCTTTATTGGACGACAGTAATTGCGAAACTGCTTTAAAAGCAGTCCTGCCGGAGCCATCCTTGAACTTGTTTCGATTCTCTGTGGTGCTCGCCGCCTGCTGTCGCCTTACCGCCTGGGCAGCCGAGGCTACAGCGCTCAAGCCGATGACCGTCGATCAGATCTATCGCCAGGAACAAGCAACCCAGCCTCCAGACGGTATGGAATGGAGCCCTGACGGCACCCGGCTGAGTTACTTCGCCGATAACGGAGATCTCATGGCCATAGAAGGCGGCACCGGGATGACCACAGTGCTGGTCGACCGCGACAAGATGAAGGCACTCAACGGGCCGGTCGCTTCTGAGCATGACCTCAACAACCGGGCCCGGTACAAGCAGGCGAGTTACACCTGGGTGCCAGACTCGAAGCATCTCCTCTTCGATGCCAACGGCCAGCTGTGGTTCTTTGATCTGACAAATAAGACCGGCCTGCAGCTCGCATCCACCGGCACCGGCAGTGGAGACGATCCCAAGTTCTCTCCCGATGCCGCCTACCTTTCCTACATTCGCAATCACAACCTCTATGTGACCAAACTAAAAGACACGGCGGCGCCCTCCCGGTTGACCGACTCGCAGGAAGACTTCGTCGTGGATGGCGAAGTCGACTGGGTGTATGAAGAAGAGTTGGAGGTGCGGAGCAATTATTTCTGGTCGCCGGACTCCCGCCGGATAGCGTACCTGCAAATGAATGAACGCTCGGTACCCGAATACCCGATCGAGGACTGGATCCCCACCCACGCCTCGGTCGACCGCCAGCATTATCCGCAGCCCGGCGATCCCAATCCCTCCGTGCGCCTGGGAGTCGTGGGCGCCGGCGGCGGACGGACCAAGTGGATCGACCTGCCGATCAATAATGGCTCCGACTACGTTCCCCGGTTCGGCTGGCTCAATGCCAAGACGTTATGGATCGAGACCCTGACCCGCGATCACAAGAAACTCACCCTGTATTTTGCGGATCTCTCCACCGCCATGTTGAAGCCGGTTCTGACCAGGACCGATGACAAGTTTCTTGACGACGACTACGATGTGGTCTTCTTTGCCTCAAACTTCTTGCTCACCAGTTGGCGCGATGGCCATAACCATATCTATCTCTATGGTTTTGACGCGGACAACCCATTGGCCGGCGAGGCCAATCTGGTCAAGCAACTGACCAGCGGTAATTGGGAGGTAGGGGGGATTCTTGCGGTAAACCGATTGTCCCGCACCGTCTACTATTCCTCGAATGAGGGGGCCCCCCGCCAGCGGCAGATCTGGGTGGTGGGATGGAACGGAGAGGGCAAACATCAGGTCAGCCGGTCGGGCGAGTGGCATGAGCCAATCTTCTCTCCCAACACCAACTTCTTTGCCGATCAAGTCTCTTCGGTCACGACGCCGCCGGTGGTGAATCTGTGCCGCCGCCAGACTGACTGCGTGACGATCTGGAAATCGCCTCCGATCGGCACGGTATTGACGCCCCCGTTAGCTGTCGAAGCCAAGGCTGCCGATGGCGCCACCACCCTTTATGGCTGGCTGTCGTTGCCGCCCGATAAGACGGCAACGGCCAGCGTGCCTCTCATTGTGAATCCATACGGTGGTCCGGCGGTGCAGAAGGTCAGCGGAAAATGGGACGCCCGGGAGCGGCTCTTCGATCAAGTGCTGATGCAGGATGGGTTCGCGGTGCTCCATGTGGACAACCGCGGCATGGCCGGCCGTGGCCGTGACTTTGCCCAGGCGGCCTATCACGACTTGGGGCCGGTGCAGTTGGGTGACCAGATCGCGGCGCTCGACCAGACCCTGCGCGCCTATCCTCAACTCGATGCCAGGAGGCTTGGTTGGTGGGGTTGGAGTTGGGGTGGAACCTTCACACTGTATGCCTTGACCCACAACGACCGTTTTCGCGCCGGCGTCGCCGTCGCTCCGGTTTCCGACTGGCAGAATTATGACTCGATCTACACCGAGCGCTACCTGGGCTTGCCTCTCGACGACCCCGACGCATATCGCGATGACTCTGTGTTGAGCAGCGCCGCCAACCTCAAAGGACGCCTGCTGCTGATCCAGGGCACTGGAGATGACAATGTGCATCTTGAGAATACGGTCCAGTTCATTCAGAAACTGATCGATGCCGGCCTGCCCTATGATTTGCAACTGTATCCGCGCAAGACCCACGGTATCGATGGCGCGGACGCCACCACCCACCTGTTCAGCCGAGTCCTGGCGCATTTTCAGGGGTATCTGATGCCGCCGGTGGCCGATGCCACAGCAGACGCCCAATCGGGCGTCCTGTCAGCCCAGCCCGAAGTCCAACCATGACCCCAACAATGACTCCAGCCATCGCGACAACTTATGACGACCACTATGACGACAACTAGGACGCATCCTGCGGAAACCCCCACCACCGGCGATCTCGTACGCGGCCGCAACCTGCTGGGCGACCTGGAGTTGACGACCCTGACCGACGGCCCCTATTTACTGGACGGCGGCGCCATGTTCGGTGTGGTGCCCAAGCCCTTGTGGGAGAAGCGCGCACCCGCCAACGAGCGGAACCAGATTCTGCTCGGCACCAATACCGTCGTGGTACGCACCGGCAAGCATACGGTGGTGATCGAAACCGGCATCGGTAACAAGCTGCCGGAAAAGCTGCGCGGCATCTTCGGCGCCGGGCAGCTCTTGTTGAAGAGTTTCGACGCAGCGGGAATCAAGCCGGCAGAGGTGGATATCGTGATCAACAGCCACCTGCACTTCGACCACTGCGGGTGGAATACCACGCGAAACCCGGATGGCAGCATCGTCCCCACCTTCCCCAATGCCCGTTATTTCGCGCATCGTGGAGAAGTGGAGCATGGTCACCTGCAGCTGGAGCGCGACGCTGTCAGCTACATCAGCGAGAATTACGATCCCCTCATCGCCAACGGGCAGATGACTTTGCTCGATACGCCAAGCGGCGGCACTCGAGAGATCGTTCCTGGAGTGAGTGTCGAAGTGTTTCCCGGTCATACCGCGCAAATGATGGCGGTGATGCTCGATTCCGGCGGAAAACGTGCCTGTTACATTTCTGACCTCATCCCCACCAGCGCCCACCTCGATGTGACCTGGGTGATGGGCTACGACCTTGACCCGATCACTTGCATCGCGCAACGCAAACGCTTTTTGAGCCGCGCCATCCCGGAGCGTTGGCTGGTTTTGTTTACCCACGACCATCATCATCCGACGGGATACGTGGAATGGGGCGAGAAGGGCAAGCCGGTGTTTAAAGCAGTTTCGCAATCGGTGTAGACCGAACTTTACAAAAAAAACTGGCGCCGATCCAGTCCCGAAGGGACGGCTGAAGAGAGGCCTCCCAGTCACGTATGTTCGTTGGTTCCCGTGGTATTTGCGACGGCGGCGATGCGGATTTTGGGAATAAAAAAGACAGGAGGGATTGTGGCAACGCGCAATCGGCCGAACCCGAACGTCGCTAAAGCAGTTTCGTCGTGGACGAAACCGTTCTAAAACACCTGGCGGTGAAAGACTTCGTCCTTTTCCTCACAGGGTGAGCAGGCCGCGCCGATACCGCAAGCCATCAGCAAGGCCGCGCCGATAGTGACCATAATCGCCGGCCAATAGGACTCGAACTCGAAGAACCAGCGTGCGAAGGTGTGAAAATGTAGAAAGTGCATCGAAGTGCTCCACGCTTTATGAAACCCGAAACCCGGGGGACGGTTTTCCAGGATACAAAATATTTTTCACCGTGGATCCCCTTTTCGGAATAGCCACGTCGGTTTTCCCAGAGCATTTTCGCAATTGGTTTAGACCGGAGCCGCGAACCTTTACGTGGTTTTCTCTCAAAGAAAACCACACCTCGCTGCTCTTACCAGACCACAGTCATTGCGAAAATGCTTTGGAACCACCGATGGCACAGAGCTTAGCACCGGATTACAAAATCCGATATGGGCAAAGCAGCTTGACGTGACCGACACCATCCACAATACGTTCCGTTTGGGGGATCCCCGCCTGCAGTGGCTGTTCCTCGACCTTAACTCCTACTTCGCATCGGTGGAGCAGGAGTTAAGGCCTGAGTTGCGCGACCGCCCCATGGCGGTCGTTCCCCTACTGGCGGATACAACCTGCTGCATCGCCGCCAGTTACGAAGCCAAACATTTTGGGGTGCGCACGGGAACCCAGGTGGGTGAGGCCAAGCGGCTCTGCCCCGGCATTGTTCTGGTAGAGGCTCGGCATGAAGTCTATGTGGACTACCACCATCGGGTGGTCGAAGCGGTGGAGTCCTGTCTGCCGGTTGCTTCGGTCATGTCCATCGATGAGATGTCTTGCCGCCTTTTGGGCCGCGAGCAGCCTCTTTTGGCCGCGCTGGAGCTTGCGCGCGAAGTAAAGGCGGCGGTTCGCAGCAAGGCCGGAGCCACGCTCCGCTGCTCCGTGGGCTTGGCCACCAACCGGTATCTGGCCAAGGTGGCCTCCGATATGGAGAAGCCAGACGGGCTGGTCGCCCTGACGCCGGACGTGCTGCAGGACGCCCTGACTGCCTTGACTCCGCGCGACCTGCCTGGAGTAGGCGCGCGTATGGAGAAGCGGCTGCTCACCGCCGGCATCCGGACCATGGAGCAGCTGCTTGCGCTGGATCGGGAGCAGCTAAGCACGGCTTGGGGCGGGGTCGGCGGCGAGAAGCTTTGGCATTGGCTGCGAGGAAAGGATTTCGGCGATGCCGAGTTGGAGCACCAGAAGTCGATCGGCCACTCGCACGTCCTGTCGCCGGAGCTACGCACCCCCGACGGAGCCTACGCGGTCGCCCATAAGCTGTTGCACAAGGCCGCCATGCGATTGCGCAAAGCCCAGCTCTGGGCCCCGCATATGACGTTGACGATCCGTTTCGCAGTAAACAGCGCCGCCGCCTCGTCCAGGCATTCCTCCGGCATCCACCAGAAACCCTGGGTGCAAGGCCTCCCGCTCCTGGAGTGCCAGGACAATCAGACACTTCTCGAAGGGTTGCAGGCCTTGTGGAAACAGTGTCCCGCCGGCAAGACGGAACAAAAGCCATTTTTCGTCGGCGTGTCCCTCGATAACCTGGTTCCTGACCATCTCCACACACTCAGCCTTTTCTCGGGGATGGAAGAAGAGGGAAAACGGACGCGCCTCTCCACCACCATGGATCGCCTGAACTACAAATACGGCACCCACACCTTGTGCTTCGCCAGCATGCTGCTGGCCGGAGCGGCCGCCCCCACACGCATCGCTTTCTCCAGCATTCCGGATCTGTTTTGATTCCACTGCATTCCCCCCTGCATTCCCACATAAGCGGGTGCTTTTCCAGCGGCCGGTTTGTATGACAATGAGAGGATCCTGTGTCGTCAGACTTCGCCCAACTCGTCAAGGAAAAGGCGGACATTGTCCGGATCATCGGCGGCTATCTCACGCTGAAAAAATCCGGGCCGCAGACCTTCTCCGGCCTCTGTCCGTTTCATGCAGAAAAGACTGCGTCCTTCTCTGTCCACGCGGTGCGTCAGTTCTACCACTGCTTCGGTTGTGGGGTGGGTGGAGACGTTTTCTCCTTCGTGCAGAAGATCGAGACCGCCGGCTTCATAGACGCGGTGAAGATCGTGGCCCAAAAGTCCGGTATCCCTTTGCCCAAGCGGGAATTTTCCAGCCCGGAAGAGGCGGCGGAGAGCCGTCAACGGGGCAAGCTGCTGGATCTGCATGAGTTGGCAACCACCTGGTTTGAGGAACAACTGCGCTCGGCCGAGGGCGCGCGGGCGCGCGAGTATCTTACCGGGCGTGGCCTGTCTGCCGAAGCGATTGCGAAGTTCCGCATCGGCTATGCTCCGGACTCGTTCAATGCTCTACGCGATCGCTTGCAGGGAACCGCTCCCGCCGATGTGCTGCGGTTGTCGGGCCTGCTATCGGCCAAAGAGCAGCCTGACGGCTCGGCCGGACCGATGTATGCGCGTTTTCGCAAGCGCATCACCTTTCCCATTCACAACGAATCAGGACGGGTGATTGCCTTTACCGCGCGGGCACTCGATAGCGACGAGAAATCCGGGCCAAAGTATATGAACTCACCGGAGACGCCTCTCTATTCCAAGGGCCAGGTCCTGTTCAATCTGGATAAGGCCAAACAGGCCATTCGGGAACGGAAATATGCCCTGCTGGTGGAAGGCCAGATGGACTGTATTACCGCGTACATGGCGGGCTTTCACAATGTGTTGGCGACCAGCGGAACCGCTTTTACTGAAATGCAGGCCAGGTTGCTCAGCCGCCATACCAAACGCCTGTTCATCAACTTCGACCCGGATGCCGCCGGTGCGAACGCCGCCGAGAAATCGATCGGACTCCTCACCGAGGAGGGTTTCGATGTCCTGGTGGTGACCCTGGAGAGTGGCCTCGATCCTGACCTGTTCATTCGCGAGCGGGGCATCAAGGCCTATGTGACTGCCGTGGAAGGCGCCAAACGGCATTCCGAGTATCTGATCGACCGGGCCATGAAGCTCTTTCCACCGCGCACGGCGGAGGGCAAAAGCAAGGCCCTCCAGTACCTGATGCCCCACATCCGGCGCACGCCCGACACCATCGTGCGCGACGAGTTTGCCTCCGACGCCGCCCAGAAGCTGGGCATTGATTCGGCGTTGGTCAGGGAAGAATTGCGGCAGGCGGCGCGCAAGCGAAGGGATCAGATGGCTTCGGCCAACGTCGATGCTCTGACTGAGGCCGAAAGGGTGTTGCTGCGTGCGGTTGCGTGCCCTTCGGGGAGCCGCATTTTTCTCTGCGTTGCGCACGCTATGCAGCATCAACCCCGGTCATTCGACGGTCTCCGTGTCACTCCCATGCTGTCGCTGCTGTGCGACCGCGGGGAGCTGGAACCGCTGGCGGCGATTCCCGATCCCAGCCAACGCGGGTTGCTGGCGCAGGCCTTGCTCCGCGAAACCAGTGAAATAGAGCTGGAGCAGGTCGAAGCCGCCTTGGAATCGCTGAAGTTTCGTCACCTGCAAGCCTTACAGCGGCGAGTGCGCGCGGATATCGCCGAAGCCGAGCGGCGGGGCGATTTGGCTCAGTTAGCCGTCTTTATAGCCGAAAAGCTAAAGGTAGACCGGGAAATGCGCGAGGTAGGCGGCTAATACGCCGGGGCCGAAACCGAATCGACAGTTCCACATCTAATGCTGTAGGGATCGGATGGGGTGTCGCTTTGGTACCGGTTGGGCAAGGGACACACTCCAAACCATGATATTCTATAATTCTTTGAAGGACGTGCGTCTAATTGCCCCCACGGTTCATCAACCGTCCGGAATATGCCCTTAGCGGCTCGCATTGCACCCTGTCCTTTCTGAGCACGGACCGATCCGAAAAATTATGTACGGGACAGGATTTGCTTGGCTATTGAAGACAAGTACGAAGAAGACATTCAGAAACTGATTGATGCAGGCAAGGAAAAGGGTTACCTGACCTATAACGAGGTCAACGATCTAATTCCCGGCGATCTGCATTCACCGGACGATCTCGACGATCTGCTGACCACCATTGGGACCCAGGGCATCGATGTGCTCGAAGGCGGTCCTAAATTCGGCGCGGACAAGTTCGAGAGCGAGGGCGAAGAGGGCGAGGACGTTGAACTCGACCTCACACCGGGCACACTCGAAAAAACCAATGACCCCGTTCGCATGTACCTGCGCGAAATGGGAACTGTTCCACTACTGACCCGAGAGGGCGAAGTCGAAATTGCCAAGCGCATTGAGCGTGGGCAGTTGCGGGTTCTCAAGGCCATCTCCCGGTCGCCGATCGTTATTCGCGAGATTGTCGCGCTGGGCGAGGATTTGAAGCGCGGCGTTCGGAATATCAAAGAAGTCGTCATCTTCGACGAAGAAGAAATCACCGAAGAGATTCTGCAGGCGCGCATCCGGCAAACGATCGGCCGCGTGGATACCTTGCTCAAGCATCAGAAGAAGGCCGCTCTGCTGCTCGAAAAGCTGGAGACGATCAACCCCAAGGCCAAAGCCAAAGAACATCGTAAGACCCGATGGATGATGAACCGCGAGCGGGTCGAAGTCTCGCGCATCGTTCGCGAACTGAAGTACACCAACGCGGAACGCAAGCGCCTGCTGGACAAGGTCAACAAGACCGTCGACGCCATGCGCATGCTCGAGCGCCAGGTTAAGTCGCTGGAACAGAAGCACGACCAGTCCAAGAGCGAAGAACTCCGCAAGGAGTATCGCCGCCAGCAGAAAAACTGCAAGACCGACCTGGAAAAGCTGGAGCAGGAGTCCGGCGTTCCGTTGGGGGAGCTCAAGCGTACCCAGCGGGAGATGATCCAGGGCGACATGGACGCCGAGCAGGCCAAGCGCGAGCTGATCGAGGCTAACCTGCGACTGGTGGTTTCGATTGCCAAGAAGTACACCAACCGCGGTCTGCAATTCCTCGATCTGATCCAGGAAGGCAACATCGGCTTGATGAAGGCAGTCGACAAGTTCGAGTACCGGCGTGGTTATAAATTCTCAACCTATGCCACCTGGTGGATCCGCCAGGCAATCACGCGCGCCATTGCCGATCAGGCCCGGACGATCCGCATCCCGGTGCACATGATCGAGACCATCAACAAACTGATTCGCACCTCGCGGCAACTGGTGCAGGAGCTGGGCCGCGAGCCCACTTCCGAGGAGATCGCCCGCCGGATGGATATCCCGGTGGCCAAAGTTCGCAAAGTGCTCAAGATTGCACAGGAGCCTATCTCGCTCGAAACTCCGATTGGTGAGGAAGAAGACTCACACCTTGGCGACTTTATCGAAGATCGCCAGGCGGTTTCGCCTTCTGAAGCAGTCATCAGTGTGAACCTGAAAGAGTACACCTCGCAGGTGCTGCGTACCTTGACTCCGCGCGAGGAGCGCGTGATCAAGATGCGCTTCGGTCTTGAGGATGGCTCTGAGCACACCCTGGAAGAAGTGGGTCAGAGCTTCCAGGTAACCCGCGAACGCATTCGCCAGATTGAAGCCAAGGCGTTGCGCAAGCTGCGTCATCCGTCTCGCTCGCGCAAGCTAAAGGCCTTCGTCGAAGGCGTCCGCGAATAAACCCATTGCCTGCTCCCCCCCGGGAGCAGGCAACTTTTCTTCTGCTCAAGGTTGTTCTCTCTCCGGTCGCATCCAATAGGAACAACAGCACATGGAATCAGGAGACCCCCGACACCGCCCGAAGTCACCGAGAGGCTGCAGCACGCGCCCGATGTAGCCGGCGTGGAGCATCTGATTCGCCGCCTCTGGAGCCCGCGCGCGTTCGCCGGCAAAGAGGTATCCGCCGAAGAGCTCAAGAAGCTTTTCGAAGCATCACGTTGGGCTGCCTCCTCGTCCAATGAGCAGCCCTGGCGATTCCTCGTTGGGCGGCGAGGCGACGCTAAAAATTAAACAGTGCCTGGAAGTTGAAGTCCCGCACGGCGGAACCGTGGGAGAAAAATCCGGTCGCCAGCTGGCTCGACTTGCCAAAAAAAGGAGCGTTCGTGGTGCCGTCAGGCGCTCCCCCCAGCGTTCCGTTCGGCGGCGCATAATTCACGATATTGAACAGATTGTGAGCGAACGCGCTTAACGTAATGCTGTAGCGACGGTCCACGCGATTGTTCTGGCCTCCCTGATTGGGCCCGTTCCCGCCCAGGCCCAGGCCTGGCGCGCCTCGATCTCCTCGACCGCCGCCGCCGCCGTCGATTCTCGCTCCCTTGCCTTCTTCCGCCCTGGGTCCCACACCGAAGCTCTTGGCTACCCGCATATTCATAGCAAATTGCACTGGGCCGTTGCCGTAATTGACGGGGATAATTCTCCCACCGGTGGAAGGCGTCGCACTGACATCGAAGTTCCCGTACTTTGTCGTATCCACGTTGTCCGGATTGGAAGCCGAGGCGGCGAACGCCGGCCGGTCGTTGAAAAATGAATCCCCGTTATTGTCCTGGCTTAGCTGCAGATTGAACGGCGCACCCGAGGAGGCGCTGAGAAAGGGGCTGATCCTGAAGCCGTATGGCGCGTTGTAATTGGCGAAGGCAAACACGCGATTGCGGACGTCGAAAAACTGGCGGCCATAATCCTGGTTGATGTCGTATTGATTCGACGGATGGTAGCCGGTACCGCCGGTATCGCTGTTGGCTTTGCTGTAAATGTAGAAGCCGGTAAACGTGAACTTCTGGCGGTAGCGCACATTCAAATTCAGAAAAATCTGGTTCTCTTTAAAAGTTCCCAGCGAATCATATTCGTAGATATTGCAGGGCGTTCCCGGAGCCGCGCCGATCGGGTTGCTGGGGCACAGGTTCAGAGCAGGGCGGGTGCCGTCAGGCAAAGGGGCATTGATATTGCGCGAAAGAAACTGATGGATACCGCGCGAATAGAGATAAGTCGCCGAGACACTCACGCTCTTGTTTACCTGGTGCTCGATCCCGGTACCCGTCTCTATATTCGCCGGCGCGTTTAGACCGGGCTGTGTTCGATAGAAGGTAGGCAGCGCCGCGGAGATCCGTGTATTGCTGTCGGGAGGCGTTCCGTTCGGGTTGGACTGGATGCTTTGCACCTGGCCCTTTTGGTCCAGGCTGTACCGCTCTGAATTTAACAACAGGTCTTCGGTAAAGCGGTTGTAGAAAATCCCATACCCGGCGCGCAACACAGTGGTTGGCGGCTTACCACTCGGGCCAATGCCATAAGAAAGGGCAACACGCGGAGCAAAGTTCGCTTTGTTCTGTATGTGATTTTGCGTCTCGAAGCGCAGCCCGTAGCTCACTGTGAAGTTCGGTCGTACCTTCCAGTCATCCTCGGCGTAAAGGCCCAGATCGAGCACGCTCACACTCTGGGTCGGGGCTCCAGTGGTGATCGAAAATTGGCTCGGCTTGTTCGCCAGGTAGCCGTTCAAATTCGAGTAGGTGTAGGTGCCCTGAAAGTTTGCATTCGAAAAATTCGTGTCCAGGATGTCGCGGAACCGGCCCCCGAAACGCACGTAGTGTTTGGCCAGCGCAAGCGAAGCGTAATTCTGAAATTCGTAACGAGTATCGGTATCTCGTACCGTGCCCTGAGGATTGCCGCCTCCATCAAAATTCTGTAGAACATCAATAGCTGGGGCGCTGGACTGGGCGGTCTGATTGCTTTGATCGCGTACATATTGGAAACGAGTATTGTTGACAAACTTGGCGCCGTAGACCTGGCTGTCGCTGATCTGGATTCTGTTTTCTACCTCGCTGCTGTTATACCCCTGGCTTGGCAGCACAAAGCTTCCCACGCCGGCGTTGGTCCGCGAGTCCTGGTAATAGCTGTAACGCACCGTCAAGGTTTGCGACGGCGTCAGTTGGTAGTCGATCCGGGGACTGAAGTTGAGGCGGGTCTGGGGGTAGGGAACGGCCAGGGTGCAAAGCGTGCCCGCGGTCTCTACCACGGTGCCCTCTGGACCGCAGGTCGCCAGGTCCGGCACGTAGGGCACATTGGCATTGACGATGTTGTTGTTCTGAATGTCCCGCCGGTCAAAATCGAAGAAGAAAGAAGCCCTTTTTCCTAGAGGCCCGCTTACGTTGCCATCGTATTGCAGCGTATGATACGGCGGCTGATTCTGGGCGAACGGGTTGGCCGTGTTGAAGACTGAGGCGCTGGCATTCAGAAAAAGCTGGCCATGCAGTTTGTCGGTACCCGGTTTGGTCAATATTTCCACCCGGCCATAACCCGCGGTGTCGTATTGGGCTGAGAAGGGGTTCTGGTTGATGATGATCGCGCGGATCGCCGACTTCGGGGGCAGTTGCCCTCCAGTGAATCCATCAATATAAATCTGACCCCCGCTGGGGCCGGCCGCGGGACCCGCCAATGCGGTCAGTTCGTCCGACAATTCGTCAGGATCGTCGGAGAGGGCATCCAGATCCTTGCCCGTGAGCACCACAGCGCTTACGTTGCTGTCCGGGTCCACGCTTACCCCCGGGGTATCCCCGGAGACCTGCACCTGCTGCTGCTCCGCTTGAATCGAAAGCGAAATATTCAGGTGCTGCGTTTGCCCGGCAGCGATCCGGATCGGCGGCGACGTGAAGGTGGAGAAGCCGGGGGCTGAAACCGTCACCGTGTATTGATCGGGCAACAGGCCATTGATCGAATATTGACCGGTGGGATCCGATGTGCCAGTCTGGCTCACTCCGGCAGTCGAGGTTATCGTCAGCGAGGCCTGGGGAATCACCGCCCCGCTGGGATCCGCTACTTGGCCGCGGAGCGATCCGGCAGCTTTCGCCGCCGTTGTTTGTGCCCAGTTCGGTTGCAGAAAAAGGAACAGGGTCGTCAGGCAGAGAGCGAGCAAGAGATTCAAACGATTCAAAAGTTCTCCTCAAGGTGTTCCACTTCGGTGAATGGTTGCTACTGCATTTTCACGTGCATACCCGGGCGCTCCGGGCGCGGCTTTTGCTCAAGAAAAGCTGCTCCTCGCTGATCTCTACAATAGAGAGTGTCAGCGAAAATGCTCTACAGCATTTTCGCAATTGGTGTAGACCGAAGCCGCCAACGTTTACGTGGTTTTCTCTCAAAGAAAACCACACCTCGCTGCTCTTACCAGACCACAGTAATTGCGAAAATGCTTTAGAGAGGGTCTTACTGTGGACCTTCACCACCCCCGCCCCCGCCTCCACCACCCAGATTCCAGGAGGAAGAGAGCAGAGCTTGACTGGCGCTGGTTGAGGCCTGAAGCATGGGCTCCACTCCGGCCACGACCGTGATGGCGGCCGCAGTGCCGGCAGCCTGACCCTCGGTTGCGACCACGATCACCATGCTGCCCTTTTGCAGATCTTTTAGAGTGACACTCGGCGCGCGGGCGAGCAATTGTTGCAAGTCAGGCCCTGAGCCGCCACGTGCCGGCGCTCCTGCCGCTCCTGTCGCTCGATCCCCCCCAGGGTTTCCTGAAGGCGCTCCTGCTGGAGGCGCGGAAGCGGGTCCATTGGGTCCTCCATGGGGTTCTGGGCCCGGCGCTGAACCTGATGCCGAACCTGACGCCGAACCTGGCGCCAAACCAGCGCCCGGCGCTCCACCGGCCCCGCTCTTTAGACGCGCGGCCAAACGCTGTGCCACAGCAGGGTCGAGCTTTTTCACTTCGCTGTCGGTCGAGATGGAAATCACCACGTGCTTCTTGGTGATGGCATCGTTCAGCGTGAATGTAGAGGCGGCTGCGTCCACTGCCTCAATCGTACCGGCAAGGTTCAGGAAGCTACCACACACAATCTCTTCTGCTTCGAGCGCCGTGCCGTCGGCATTTTTTGTCCCTCGGGCGCGGAGTTGGTCACCGGCTTTGACTTGCTCCAGGGTGCTCTTGACCGCTTGGTCGAACCTGACCGAGCCGGGAGCATAACGGCGAATGATGGTGGCAGGCGAAGCGTGAATCACTTCCATCCGCTTGCCACCTGCCCCCGTGGAGATGGTCACGGTGCCTGCCGCCGGATCGACCGACTTCACCAGGCCTCCCGTTCCGTTCTTTTGCCAATCTTCCTGGTCGCGTTGCTGCTTTTGCGCGATGTCGGCGCTCTTGATAGCCACCAGCATGGAGGCGGTCAACGAGCCACCGTCCGTACTCGCGGCGCCGCGCGCCATGACCCGATCGCCTTTCTGCAGATCGGCCAAGGTGAAGGGGCTGGCCCCAGCCAGGGTCTTTTGCCCTGGTTCGATGCGCAGCAGACGGGCGTCCGCCGCAACCGTGACCTGCATGGTGGCGCCCGCATCGCTCTTTACTGTCACCATGCTGCCGCTCAGGGTCTGGACGGTGCCGAGAAAGGTCACCGGCTTAGCCGCAGGAGCCGCATCCTGTCCCACGGCCAACCCGGAAACCAAGCCCGCGAACAGAAATCCCCCCAGGATCATCGTTCTCATACTTATCGATTGTTTCTGCGTTGGTATCTGTTTCCGCGTCAGTATCCAGGGCATCGTTCGCCTCAATATCGTTTTTATCGCTTTGCTTCGATTCCCGGCTCGTTAGTCGGGGGCGGTACCGCCCACCGGAACGCGCGCAGGCGCCTCAAGTGTGGTGTTGGGCTGGCTGGTTTTTACCCGGATGGGCTGTAACCCCGGCTTCGCCGTGGATACGAAGGTTAACTCGTATTGGTTCTCTAACTTGCGCTGAATATCGGAGAGAAACGGGGCAAACGACACCGGGTTTCCAAAGCCTTCAAGATAAACCTGGCCGCCGGTCGAGTCCGAAACCTGCGTCAGATAATTTTGTCCGCCATCGACGACCACTCTGCTTTGGTCGAAGCGTCCCGCACCCCGGTAGTAGATGGAATAAACCACCACACCCGCGCGTTGGGCGTCGCTGGTAGCCGCCTGCACGTAGGGATTGTTGGCATCGAAGCGACCACCGGAGTACCGGTCTGCGCCATCGGTGACCATGATGACCTCCCGGCGAACGTTGGCGTCCCCACCAGGCCAGTGTTTGACCAGGTCCGACAAGCAAAAATAGGGGCTTCCATTGATGCCCGGTGTCCCCGACGGCAGCCGAAACGACTTGGCGGCCTCTGCGTGGTCGTTGGTGAAGCCCTCCGTCAGGTTGGGGGCGCCATTCCGCATGTAGCCGATCGCCACCTGCGTGGAAGGCGGCAGCGCATTCACAAACCTCTTCAGGTCGTTCAGTTGCAGCCCCAGATTCCCGCGGGAGGCATCATCCAGCAGTACAACCAGTTGCAGCCCGGCGTGTTCGCCACGAAGCGGAACCCATCCGCTTACCTGTTGCAGCTTTCGGTTCTCGAAAAGACGGATGCTCTGCCTCGGAACCGTGACCGCGCCTTCTGACGATTTTGAGGTGGCGGTCACAATCGCTCGCCCATCTGAAGTCTCCTGCGCTGGTAAAGAACCAAGGGAGCCCATTACCGCAAGCACGACCAGCATCCTCAGCATGATCGAAATGCCACGGTTCGCTTTCCTCCTGCCAACGCTGTAACCGATTCTCTTCATGATCCTTAAGCCCCCCTTCTGCTTTCTTGCGGAGCTCGGCTTGCCCAACTGGTTCTTATATGACGACGGCGGCCCCGGAAAGGTTCGACCCTGGCCAAGAATACTTCGTGATAGCCGTGCATCGCGCACTCTCTGCAAGAGCCGCGCCGCCCTCTACTGGACGAATAGCAGTGGTTACTTGGGGCGCGTCTATTGCTCGCGTATCGTTACAATAGCGTGGAACAATACAGGTCGATCCGGGGTCCGGATCGATGTTGCGTTTGCATGTGGCCGGGCGAGGGGAAGCGCGGATTTCCCTCCCGTGGTGTGAGAGTTCTCCATAAGGCTCACGGGATGTGGTGCAGGCTGTAGATCGCGCCACACACCTTTCGTTCACCTCGTTTCTTTCGGAATCGACAACGCAACAGGAGAAATGCTCGAATGACCGATCCCAAGGTTACGGCGTCTCCCGTTTCGGAGCAGACTGAGCTTCCGCTGTGCGTCGATCTGGACGGCACCCTGGTCAAGTCGGACACGTTTCTCGACTCCCTGATGGTCCTCGGGCGCCGTCATCCCGTAGCTCTCTTGTCTACTCCGCTCTGGGCCGTCAAAGGTAAGGCATATTTCAAGTCGCAGGTGGCCTCCAGGGTAACGCTCGACGTGGCGCACCTGCCGTACAACCGGCCCCTGCTGGACTATCTGGAAGAGCAGCATGCGGCCGGCCGCAAGCTTTACCTCGCTACCGGGGCAGACCGCGTGCTGGCGTGGAGAGTCGCAGCGCACCTGCGCATTTTTGATGACGTAATGGCCAGTGATGGAACCGTAAACCTCACGGGGAAGAACAAGCTCGAACACCTGCAGCAGAAATTTGCCGCCGACGGCTTCGACTACATCGGCAACGCGATGCCCGATTTGCCCCTGCTGCAAGGCGCCCAGGAGGCGATGCTCGCCAACCCGCACCTCGGGTTGAGCAGCGCCTTGAAGAGCCGGAATATCGTGGTGAGCCGGAAGTTTGTGGACCGGACCAGTCCGCCCGCTGCCATGGCGAAGGCCCTCCGGCTGCATCAATGGGCAAAGAATCTGCTCGTGTTCCTGCCTCTGCTGCTGGCCCATAAATTTCAACCAGCGCCGGTACTCACCGCGGTCGCCGCTTTCTTCTGCTTCTGTTTTATCGCTTCGGCAACCTACATTTTCAATGACCTGCTTGATCTGGAGGCAGACCGCGTACACCTCAACAAGCGCCGGCGAGCCTTTGCCGCAGGCGATCTTTCTATCACCGCGGGCATCGCCACTTCGGTTCTGCTGGCGGCGCTCAGCCTCACCATGGCGGCATTCCTGCCGCGCAATTTCCTGATTTACCTGCTGCTCTACCTGGTGACTACGCTGACTTATTCCATGGTGCTCAAGCGCATCGTGCTGGTCGATGTGATCGTCTTGTCGGGCCTGTACACGGTGCGCATGGTCGCCGGATCCGCGGCCACCGATACCCTCATCTCTCCCTGGCTGGCAGCCTTTTCCATCTTTTTCTTTCTCAGCCTGGCGATGGTCAAGCGATTCAGCGAATTGCAAAATTTGCGTGCCCGCGGAGCGAACCCGAACAACACCAGGGGTTACCTGTTAAGCGACATCGAGCAGGTGCGCAGTTTCGGTACGGCAAGCGCCTACGCCTCGATTGTGATCTTTGCTCTTTATATCAATGGGCACGACGTGGCGATGCTCTATCACCATCCTGACCGGATGTGGTTGATTACCCCGTTCATGATCTTGTGGGTCAGCCGCGTGTGGCTGTTGGCGTCACGCGGCGTGTTAGATGAAGATCCTGTCGTGTTCGCGCTCACCGACCGCGCCAGTCTGCTGCTCGGGCTGGCGGTAGTGCTCATTGCCCTGTCGGCATTGTGATGCTTCAGACCGGAATCAGAATGGATACTCGAGCGCAACACAACTTAAGTAACGGCGATCGTCTTCATAACCGATTTACAATTTGTCTTCCGCGCAAAGAAATGTGCTCTAGCAGTTTCGCAATGGGTGTAGACCGGAGGAGTAGGCATTTGCGTGGTTTTCTCTCAAAGAAAACCACACCTCGCGGTATTTATTGGACCACAGTAATTGCGAAACTGCTTTAACGAACCTTCACCGTGAAATCACGCAAGAGAGAGAATGACTATGTCCCCCCGACAGGATCGGCCGCAGTTCGAATCCTGGGGCCGCTATCCAAGCCACCCCGCTGAAGTGCAGTCCCTTTTCTGGAAAGAAGATTTCCCCCCGGCAACTGCCCCTGTCGCCAAGATGCTCGCTGTGGGCATGGGGCGCAGTTACGGCGACGTTTGCCTGTTGAAGAATGGAACTCTACTGCGTACGCCGCATCTGGATCGCCTGATCTCGTTCGATGAGCAAACCGGTCTGCTGCGCTGCGAAGCCGGGGTTACGCTGGCCGAGATTCTTGATTTCGCCGTGCCCCGCGGGTGGTTTTTGCCCGTAACCCCGGGCACCAAATACGTAACGGTTGGCGGAGCCATCGCCAACGACATTCACGGCAAGAACCATCATGTGGCGGGCACGTTCGGCCTGCACACGCCATGTTTCGAACTGATACGTTCCGATGGCACCCGGGCGATTTGCAGCCCGACGCAAAATGCTGACTGGTACGCCGCTACCATCGGCGGTATGGGCTTAACCGGCATGATCGGTTGGGCCGAAGTGCAGATGCGCCCGATCGTTTCAAGGAGTATTCGCTATCAATCCACTAAATTCATCGGCCTGGAAGAGTTTGTGGCGCTCTCACGAGCGAGCACCCAGGAATACACCGTCGCATGGATCGATTGCGTCGCCCAGGGCCGTAACTTTGCGCGTGGTGTTTTCTTGCAGGGAGATCACGACGAGACTCCGGGCCCGCTCACACCTTTGGCCAAAGCGAAATTTACGCTGCCGGTCGACTTGCCGGCCTTTGCGCTCAACCGCTCATCCGTAGGCGCTTTCAACACCCTTTACTATCACAAGCAGATGAGCAAACAACGCTCCGGGCTGATTGACTACGAGCCATTCTTTTATCCACTCGACCGCATCCTGCAGTGGAATCGGCTTTATGGCAAAGATGGCTTGCTTCAGTTTCAATGCGTTCTGCCATGGGAAAGCGATCCGATGGGCATGATCCAGGTGCTAAGAGCGATCACCGCGTCCGGGCTGGCCTCATTTCTTGCCGTGATCAAAGTTTTCGGTGACGTGGCCTCTCCCGGGATGATGTCTTTTCCCATGCCCGGCATCACCCTGGCACTCGATTTTCCCATTCGCCGCGAGGTGAGCTTTGACCTGCTCGACCGGCTGGCCGATATCACGGCCGAGGTCGGGGGGCGCATGTATCCGGCCAAGGATGCGTGTATGAGCGCGGCCCATTTCCAGCAGTTCTATCCCCAATGGCAGCAGTTCTCTTCATACATCGATCCCTCGTTCAGCTCCAGCTTTTGGCAGCGGGTAGCCGGTCTTGACTAAGCGCGATCCCGGTTTTCCGGCCACCGTATTGGTGTTAGGCGCCACGTCGAGCATCGCTATTGCCACCATGCGGCAGCTCGCGGCGCCGTATCGGCGTTTCATGCTGGTGGGCCGAAACGGCGACCGGCTGACCGCCGTTGCCCAGGACTTACTTGCCCGTGGCGCGCTCACCGTCGATACCTGGGTCATGGATCTGGATGACACCGCAGCCCAACCGGAAATGCTCGGCATTGCGGTCGAGCGGCTGGGCGCCATCGATCTAGCTTTGATTGCGCACGGGGTCCTGGGCGATCAGCAGGCGGCGGAAGCGGATTTCGACATCGCCGCCGCTATTCTGCACACCAATTTTATTTCCACCGTCGGGTTGCTCACCTGGCTGGGAAACTATTTTCAGGCCCGCGGCGCCGGTACATTGGCGGTGGTGTCGTCGGTAGCCGGGGACCGCGGCCGCAAGAGCAATTACGTGTACGGCGCATCCAAGGGCGCGCTCAACATCTTTCTCGAAGGCTTGCGCAACCGCATCGACCGCAATGGGGTGCAGGTATTGACGATCAAGCCTGGTTTTGTCGCCACGCCGATGACCGCGCATGTGCCGCACAATGCGCTCTTTGCCTCACCCGAACGGGTTGCCCGCGACATACTGAAGGCGGTCGAGCGGCGGCGCGATGTTGTCTACGTCCCCTGGTTCTGGACCTGGATCATGCTGCTGGTGCGCTCCATCCCGGGCTCCCGCTTCAAGAAAATGAACATGTAGCGTTGGGGCTGGTTTGGAGGGACCCTGCCCAACCTTAAGCAATCGCGCGGAAAACCAAAGACGCGGAGTTCATGCAGTAACGCAACCCCGTAGGCGGAGGTCCATCGTTGAAGACATGGCCCAGATGGGCATCGCACCGGCTGCAGGCGACGGCGGTGCGTACCCCGAAACTGGTATCTTCCATTTGCTCAACGTTTTCTTTGGCGATTGGCTGCCAAAAGCTGGGCCAGCCGGTACCCGAATCGAACTTGGTATCAGAAGAGAAGAGCGCCGTGTCACAGCAGATGCAGCGATAAATTCCACGCTGGTGCAGGTTCCAATAAGAGCCCGTATACGCCATCTCGGTATCGGCCTGCCGGGCAATATCAAAGGCATTTGCGGAGAGCTGCTGTCGCCACTCCGCGTCGCTCTTGAGGATCTTGGGTACGCGCTCCGTGCCGGTAGGGACGCCCTGCGAAGAAAAGCCGGCAATCTCGATTTCAGGAGCCGGCCCGATGTGCTGGGGGGGTGCGACCGGTGGGGCCGACCGTAGGGACCATGCCGCAATCAGTGCGGCCACCGTGCCTGCGCTTACCAGAAAGGCTCGCCGGGTCACCTTCTGCTGGCCGGCATCCTGAACCAAGTCTGATTCGAACATGGGCTCCCCCGCCTATTGGACACCTATGCGGCTCCGGGGTTACAGCTCTTTTAAGCGTCAAGCTCCCTGGTAACCAATTCATTCAAAAGCGCAGGGTTGGCTTGCCCCTTGGATAGCCGCATGACCTGCCCGACAAAGAAAGCGGCCACCGTCTTCTTGCCGGCGCGATACTGTTCCAGCTGCTTGGGGTTGGCGGCCATCACATCCTGAATCATCTTCGCCAGTGCAGCGGGGTCGCTGATCTGCTGCGGCTTTTCGCGCGCATAGACCACGCCGAAGTCTTCGCCATTTTCAAAGGCCGTGTCGAAGAGTCCCTTGAGCTGCTTGCTGGAGAGCTCTCCGCCCTCAGCCAGATCGGCTGCCTGCACCAATCCTGTCATGCTGATGGGAGACTGCTCCAGCTCCATTCCTTTGGCCTTGAGCCGGCCCATCAATTCGCTCAGGATCAGGTTGGCGACGCGCCGCGGGCTTCGCGCCTGCCGCGCCGCTGTCTCGAACTGATCGGCAAACGTCCGCGTCGCCGTCAGCGTATATGCATCCTGCAGGCTGATCTCGTATTCCTCAATCATGCGCTTGCGGCGCGCCTCCGGTAGCTCAGGCATCCGTTCTGCAAGGATTGCCTTCCATGCCCCAGACACCAGCAGCGGCGGCAAATCCGGCTCGGGAAAGTAACGGTAGTCGTGCGCCTGCTCCTTCGAGCGCATGGAGTAGGTGCGCCCTTCGCTCGCGTTCCAAAGCCGCGTTTCCTGGACTACCCGGCCGCCACTCTCAATCAATTCCACCTGGCGCTCGATCTCATACTCCAGCGCTGAGCGGATGAAGCGGAAGCTGTTCACGTTCTTCACCTCGGCCTTGGTTCCGAATTTCTGTTGCCCCCGCGGCCGCACACTTACGTTGGCATCGCAACGCAACGAACCCTCTTCCATGTTGCAGTCGCTCACTCCGGTATAGAGGAGGATCTCCTTGAGGCGCGTCAAATATTCATAAGCCTCATCCGGCGTCCGCAAATCCGGCTCGCTCACAATCTCAATCAGCGGCGTTCCGCATCGATTCAGGTCTACCGATGTCTTGGTTGCAGAGTCGGGGTAACCGTCGTGGATGCTCTTGCCCGCGTCCTCTTCCATATGCAGGCGCGTGATGCCGATGCGTTTTGTTACAGATTGGCCAGAGCCGTCGAGCGCAGGCACGTCAATCCAACCGTGTTCGGCCAGCGGCTTGTCAAACTGAGAAATCTGGTAACCCTTGGGCAGGTCTGGATAGAAATAGTTCTTGCGCGCAAAGACGGAAAGCTCGCGCACCTCGCAGTTGATTGCCGTCGCCGCCAGCACCGCATATTCCACCGCGCGTTGATTCAGCACCGGCAGTGCGCCCGGCAACCCGAGGCACGCCGGGCAAATATGCGTGTTCGGTTCACCGCCGAATTTATTGGCGCAGCCGCAAAACGCTTTAGTATTTGTCAAAAGCTGTACGTGGACTTCGAGCCCGATGACCGGCTCGTACTGGTCCAGTACGTCAGGCGAAACGCTTGTCGTGACCGTCATTATCATCAATTCTAGCAACGCCCGGGCCGAGCGGGGACGGTTTGCATCTCCCATCCTGTAAGTTACCCCTCACACTGCCCTAGGGCCGCAGGGAAAGGGGGAGTAAGATTTTGAGGCAATGCGTAGCCCTGGAGATCCTGCTTGGTGATCGACATCCGCCAGGAAGTAACCGCTGTGATCGAGGCCACCATATTGGTCGTGGCCGCACTCTTCCCAATTGTCAATCCTCTAGGGAGCGCTGCCATCTTCGTCAATATGGTGGGACCGGTCGGCTCCACCACGCAGCGCTTACTTGCCCAGAAGATCTCAATCTACAGTTTCTTTCTACTGCTTTGCTCCTTGTTGTGGGGGGTACATGTACTTGCTTTCTTTGGCATCGAGATCTACGCCGTGCAAATCGGTGGAGGACTCGTAGTTGCGGCTACTGGTTGGTCTCTGCTTAACCGGGACACAGGACGAGCAAAGATGGAGGCGCCGGAGGAGGACCAGATCCTGGAAAACGCATTCTATCCTTTCACGTTGCCCATCACGGTCGGGCCGGGTTCCATTTCTGTTGCCATTACTCTTGGCGCCCATCTGCCTCCCGAGTTACACGAGCATGCTCTGTTCGCGCCCAGGGTGTTGATTGCCGCCATCAGCGGGATCGTCTTGATCTGCGTCATCATCTACGTTTGCTATCTCTATGCTCGTAAGGCGGAGGAGCTTCTGGGTAGATCAGGAACGTCCATGGTGTTGCGCCTTTCCTCATTCATCCTACTCTGCATCGGCGTCCAGATTATCTCCACGGGCATCAAGGCATATCTTGAAACAATAGGTAAATTCTAGGGGCAATCAGGTAGAAATTTCAGTCGAGCAGATGGAAGAACAAACCTACCGTTTACCCTCCCTGGAAGTGTCATCCCGAGCGTACCCCGGAATTCCTCCCGCAATTGGGTCGGGAAGGGACGCACGTTAAGCCATGCGGATTGGCGCCCGATTCAGAGTCGCTCGCCACGGAAAAAACTCAGTTCGTTTTGCGAGACGTATTTGGTCATGGCCAAGATACTTCTTATAGGCAGAGATCCAGTCGGTTGCAATGGCTCGTTGCGCCGTCGGTAAGTCGATCGAAGCCAAGTCCAATTGGGTGGCAATTGAAGACGAAAAGCACGCTGATAATCGCCGTTCTTCTGGGGGCTCTTCCCTCGCTTGCGCAAAGCACCACAGGGGAATTGCGTTTAACCGTCACTGATCCTACCGGATTGGGCATCAAGAGCACGGTGGAACTCGTCAGCCAGGGCAATGAATTTAACCAGGCATTCACAACGAATGATCAGGGCAAACTGGACGCCAAGCGGTTGCCCTACGGAATCTACCAGGTCCAGATCGCCGTGAAAGGACTTGCTACCGTTTCCGAGCCGGTTGAAATACGGTCAGCCCTGCCTTTGGAGCGCACCATTCACCTGCAATTGGCGTCCGTTTCCGAATCGGTGAAGGTCACCGGCTCCAACACATTGATCGATCCGTATCGCGCAGGCTCGGTCAATGAGATAGGAAAGAATGCGATTCAGGATCGATTGACCGCGCTGCCCGGTCGCTCCATTCAAGACCTGGTGAACTCGCAACCCGGCTGGCTCTATGAAGGCAATGCGGTTCTTCACCCGCGGGGGGCGGAATACCAGACGCAATTTGTGGTGGACGGCATACCGCTCACCGACAATCGTTCGCCAAGCTTTGGCCCGGAACCCGCCGAAGCCGATGACGTCGAATCCCTCAAAATTTATACCGCCGGCTTTCCGGCGGAATATGGCAGGAAACTGGGCGGCGTGGTCGAGATCAATACTCTGAGAAACAGCGATCCTGGACTGCACGGAACACTTACCCTTTTCGGCGGGAGCTACGATACGGGCTCGGCCAGCACCCAGGATCAATACACGTGGGGGAAGAATACGATTGGCGTGAGCGCGTCCGGCAATAGGACGAGCCACTACCTCAACCCCGTGGTGCCCGAAAACTACACCAACAACGGCACGGCTGCCGACTTCTCGGCAAGTTATGAGCGGGATCTAACGGAGAAAGACCGCCTCACCCTGATTGCCCGCCATGAAATAGCCCGCTATCAGATTCCCAATGAGCTGGTGCAGCAGAACGGGGCGTATTTGCCAAACTCGGAGAACAACACTGGCTGCCCCAACGTTCCCCCGGACCAGGAGCCTTCCGATTGCGTATACATTCCCGGGGGGCAGCTGCAGACGGGCGGCAACTTTGAAACCATGGGCAGCGCCTCCTACCAACATATCTTCTCCTCCAATGCGATCGGATGGCTGCGCTTCATGGCCCGCGATAGCAACACGGACTTTCAGTCGAATCCGGCGTCATGGCCTCTGATTGCAACCCAGCACAACGACTTTAAGGAGGTTTACTTCAACGGCAGCTTCTCTCTCCATCATGGAAGGCACGAATTCAAGGCCGGGGTCGAATCCGACAATATCTTCCTGCACGAAAACACCAGCTACGTGATTCCCGACTGCGACAACATTAACAATCCTCAGTGCCCCATAGCTTTGGGCGTCTTCGACACCGGCGCGACAGGCTTTTCGTTTACTGGCCAACGCCCCGATCTCGAACAAGCTCTCTTTGTTCAGGACCTGGTACGCCTCGGTAACTGGACCATCAACGCAGGCGTCCGATGGGACCACTACCAATTGCTGTTGAACCAGAACGCGGTGGAACCCCGGATCGCCGCCTCGCGCTACTTCCCCACGCTCGGGCTCAATCTTCACGGATCCTTTGACCGCATCTTCCAGACACCCTCTTTCGAAAACATACTTTTGGGCAGCTCTCCGCAGGCGGAATCTGTAGATACCAGCGCACCCGCCGTGCTCCTGCCGGTCGAGCCTTCTCACGGAAACTATTATGAATTAGGCGCGACGCAAGCACTCTTCGGCAAAGTGCGGGTCGACGCGAATATGTTCCGCCGCGACGTGAATAACTATGCTGACGACTCCCAACTGCTGAGCACGGGGATAAGCTTCCCCGTCGCCTTCAGGACTGCCATTCTCTATGGTGCGGAAGGAAAGATCGAAGTTCCCCATTGGGGGCCGGCCTCGGGATTCGTCAGCTACTCCTACATCGTGGGCAATGCCTTCAATCCGGTAACCGGCGGTTTGTTGCTTGGAGATGACGCCGCTGCCGCGGTGACCCAGCTTACCGGACATTTTCCCGATTCGCAGGACCAGCGCCACACACTGCGCACGCGCGCGCGTTATCAGATCGCCCCGCGCTTGTGGGTGGCCGCGGGAGCCGACTACAACGCCGGCCTGCCGTTTCAAGCGGATTTAACTCCCCAGCAATATGCGACGGAATATGGCCAGGTGGTGATCAACCACCTCAATTTCGATCGCCAGCGCATCAGCCCCTACTTCACACAGGATCTTTCGCTGGGAGTCGATCTCTACCAGCAGGAAAAACGCACGGTGCGCTTTCAGGGCGATATTGCAAACGTGAGCAACACGCTCGAACTGATCGACTTCGGAGGGCTGTTCTCCGGCAACGCGATTGGCCCGGGGCGTCAATATACCTTTCGCTTGGTAGCCACATTCTAGGAGCAACCGTACCCCCGTCACTGCGAAGTTATAATAGTGCGGAGATTGAGAGTACTCACTCTACATAACGTTCTGCTAGCCGGGTCCCTGCTCCTTTGCGTTGGATGTAGAACGCCCGCACATGAAAAACCCCTTGGAGCGCCAGTCGCGATGAAGGCCCCGCTTGGCCTGCCGCCGGTCCCGATTCCCGCGGACAACCCGCCGACCGCGGACACCATCGCATTGGGGCGGAAGCTCTTCTACGACCCCAGGCTGTCGAAAGACAACACTGTGGCGTGTGCCTCCTGCCATCATCCAAACCTTGCCTTCACGGATGGCCTCACGCTGGCGAAGGGTGTCGGCGGAATGATTGGCAAGCGCAATGCCCCTACCTTGCTGAACGCAGCCTATTCTCCGCTGCAATTCTGGGATGGCCGCGCGCCCAGCCTTGAGGCGCAGTCCGCGGATCCCATGGCCAACCCGCTGGAGATGAATCAGACGCACGACGTTTCGGTTGCGAAAATTCAAAAGGATCCCGTTTACAAGGCCGACTTTGCCCAGGCGTTCGGCCCCGGAGCCATCACGCTCACGATTATTGAAAAGTCGTTGGCCAGCTTCGAGCGAACCCTCTTGAGCGGCAACTCTCCCTTCGATCAATATGAGTACGGGGGCAACAAGCAAGCGCTCTCGCCCGCTGCTATACGCGGCCTCGCGATCTTTACCGACCCCAGCCGGGGGAATTGCGCTGTATGTCACACCATCCATGAAAATTACGCTCTCTTCACCGACGGCAAGTTCCACAACACCGGGGCGGGCGTCAATGGGGCAGGTGACTTTACCGACCTGGGCCGCTTTGGTGAAACGGCGAAACAAACAGATAAGGGAGAATTCAAAACGCCCACCCTCCGCAATGTCGCCTTGACCGCACCGTATATGCATGACGGCAGCCTGAAGACGCTCGAAGACGTCGTCGCTTTTTACGCCGGCGGCGGTAACTCCAATCCATATCTCGATAAGGAGATCAAACCCCTCGCCTTGTCGGCGCAGGACCGCGCGGATCTGGTGGCCTTTCTCGAATCTCTGAACGGCGAGATGCCCAGCAATGCAGGACCGCCCGCGAACGGGAAAATTCCGAACAGGAAAATTCAATGATGAGATCGATTCAGTTGCTCGCTCTCTGCTGCACAATGGCGCTGTTTGCCGGCTGCTCAGGAAAAAGCAAGACAGAAGCGCCGAGCGTCGCCAAGCCCGCGCCCGTGCCGGTGTATTTCCGGGTCGATCCCAGCACCGCCGGCACGGTTACCGGATCCATACGTTACAAAGGAAGGAGGCCCGCGCTCAAGGTAATCGACATGAGCGAGGAGCCCGCCTGCGTTGAGGCGCATCACGGAAAGGCTTACGACGAATCGTTGGTGGTGAGTAAGAGCGGCGCGCTGGCCAATGCCTTCATCTACGTGAAAACCGGACTGGAGGGAAAGACCTTCGCTATTCCTCCAACCCCGGTAACCATCGATCAGAGCGGCTGCTGGTTCCGTCCAAGGGTGATGGGCATTCAAACCGGGCAGATACTGCAGGTCATCAATTCAGACCCGGTGACGCACAATATTCACCCCATGGCCGAAGTCAACCGGGAATGGAATCACAGTCAGGGAGCAGGCGATCCGCCCATTGCGCGGAAGTTCCTCAAGCCGGAAATCATGATTCCGGTGAAATGTAACATTCACAGTTGGATGCATGCCTTTATCGGCGTTCTGGATCATCCTTACTTTTCTGTATCGAAAGACGACGGATCGTTCGCCATCAAGAATCTACCGCCAGGCGCCTACACCATCGCCGTCTGGCAGGAAAAGCTTGGAACGCAAGAGCAGCAGGTCACCGTTTCCCCGGCCGGCACGGCCGAGGCCAACTTCACATTCAAGGAAAAGTAAACCATGCGCAACATTGGATATGTGTTTTTCGCAGCTAGCCTCACGCTGTTCTCTGCCGGTTGCAATTCCACCAAATCCGCCCAAGCTCCAGAGCAGGCTGCGGTGACGCCGCCGGCAGAAACTTCAGAGCCTCGAATCTACGTAACCAACGAAGTGGGCGGAGACCTGAGCGTAATCGATTCCGGAAACTACAACGTGCTGGCCACCATACCGCTGGGCAAGCGCCCCAGAGGCATTCACGCGAGTCCCGACGGGAAGACTTTTTATGTAGCGGTAAGCGGCTCGCCCATCGCCGGACCGGATGTCGACGAGAGCACCCTGCCGCCGCCTGACAAGAGCGCGGATGGAATTGCCGTCTTCGACGTTCCCCAGCAGAAGGTCTTGCGGATCATCCACGGCGGCTCCGATCCGGAAAATTTCGACGTCAGCAAAGATGGCAAGCAACTGTACATCTCCAATGAAGACGTCTCCGCCGTCAGTATTGTCGACATCGCCTCCGGCAACGTGGTCAAGTCTCTCGCCATGGGCGCGCAGCCTGAAGGAGTCAAAGTGACTCCAAATGGCAAGCTGGTCTGGGTCACGTCGGAAGAAACGGGAACCATTTCCGTGGTGGATCCCGTGGCCGGCAAGATCATCAAGACCTTTAAGGTCGGCCATCGTCCGCGCAACGTAGCATTCTTTCCTGACGGTTCACGCGCTTACATCAACGCTGAGAACGATGGAACGGTGGTGCTGGTAGACGCCCGGAAATACAAGGTGATCAAAACCATTTCGCTGGGCAAACCCGGCATCATCAAGCCGATGAATGTTCTGCTTTCCCCGGACTCGAAGAAGCTCTACGTCAGCACGGGCAGAGGGCACCAGGTATTCACGGTCGACACAACTGCCAATACAGTTCTGGGATCGGTCGCGGCCGGAGCACGTCCCTGGGGTATAGCGTTCTCGCTCGACGGCAAGAGCCTTTACACCGCCAACGGGCCCTCGAACGATGTATCGGTAATCGACTTGGCGACGAATACGGTCACGAAGAAGATTAAGGTCGGCAAGGGCCCCTGGGGCCTGCTTGTGCTGCCGCGATAGAGCGGCAGCGCAATGGGTAGCGGAGGATAGTCCCCCCGCTGCGGCGCGTCCGCGTCTCAACGACCACGTTGCGTTTGGCTAGAGCATTTTCACTTCTACTCTGCACAGGAGGGTGCGGCGAAGTGCGGTTTTTCTTGAGGAAAAGCCGCCATGGGAGTCGTTACTCTGTAAGCGCCAGAAGTGAAAATGCTGTAATGCTTGGTGACGACTCTTGGCTGGAGCGGAGTAGACCAGGCAGGGACCGCTGCCGCGCTAGAAAATCTTGAGCTTCTGATTTTGTTCTGCCTTTATCTCTTTGCCATTTCCTCCTGTTACGAGCTATGTCCTCGTCCATCGGACGCACAAAATGAGTGCTTGCTTATGCTCCTCCGGGCAAATAACCTACAAACTGGACCATGAGAACAATGAATCTCTGCAGTGCGGGGTGCGGCGAATCTGGCTACTGGCCATGGCAGCGCTGCTGGCCCATTGCAGAAGTTGGCTCCATCCGCATTTGACCCCCACACACTTGCTGCTATGCGCTTTCAAAGATACCCCGGCCAAGGTTTAGAACAGCGGCGTGGTGCTGCAGCGCTCAAGGCGTCGCAATCCTCCGCGCAGCGGGGCGCGCCTTTGCCCAAGCTGATTGCCAGGCCAATCGGGCGCCAGCCTCGCCGGAAGCCTTTGTGGACGTCTCGAGAATCCCTCCTGGCCGACCTGGCGGTGTTCGCTCTGGGGGCCGCAGGTATGGTCAGCGTCGGTTTGGTTGGGTCGCTGCCCATGAACGAACTTCTGGATCTCCCATTGCTGCCCATATTGCTCCTGGCGAAAGGAAGCCGAGCCCTCAAGCGAGAGTATGTTTGGTTCTATCTGCTCGTGGGCGGCTGGCTGCTTGGCACCATCATTGCCGACCTCCATTTCTCCAGCCCGTTGACGAACAGGTTGAAGGGAACCGCCCGGGTCGTGTTTTTTTGCCTGAATTTCATGGCGCTCGCCATCCTGATCGATAACAGGACGCGCCGGATCGTTATCTTCGCCCTGAGTCTCGCCTTAGTGATGGCGAGAATCGGCTTGGGATTCGCCGGAGAATTTTCGCTCATTTGGAAATTCGGCCTGAGCGGCGCCGTTGCTATCTTGGCTTTATTGGTCTCCTCCTACTACTATGCCCGGCGGAGATATGCAGTGTGCTTCCTAATCTCGCTCGCCTTGGCAGGACTTAACCTATACTATGGATTCCGTTCTCAACTAGTCGTCCATCTGGTTGCAGCAGTACTCGTTTTGCCGCTGTTTGAAAGCACGCGGATGACGGGCAGCGGCGGGCAGGCCGGCCTAAGACGATTCAGGGTTATCGTTCTGCTTTTGCTGGCAGGCGGTGCGGCCTACGCAGCCAACGCGGCCATCCGGTACGCAGCCGAGGCAGGCATTTTCGACGAATCTCTTTCTGCAAAGTTTGAAGGACAAGCGAATGGTGACTACGGTGTGCTGGTCGGTGGACGCCCAGAGACGCTTGTAGCCATTCAGGCCATTCGCGACAGCCCGATTCTGGGCCACGGGTCCTATCCAGTCGAGCGAAAATATCTGGAACAGAGACAGGACATTCAATATGAACACGGGTACAGCGACAGCGATGACCCGGAGGATAATGAAGACCCTGTCATACCCACCCACTCTCATCTGACCATGGCGTGGGTCGAGTCCGGCATTCTCGGCGGGATTTGTTGGATCTATTTGTTTATCCTGACCTTCCGGGCAGTCATGCAGTTGGGAGCGTTGCGGCCGCCTTTGGCGCCGCTCTACGGCTTTCTTCTGGTTTGGTTCCTATGGGATATCCTTTACTCTCCCTTTGGCAGCGTAAATCGGCTCTGGGCGGCATTTTTTGTTTTGCTGAGTTACCACATATTGCGGCCTTCCGCCCAGGCAGGTTTAGCACCCCAAGGACGAAAACCTAAATATGCGGCCGATAGACAAGCATTTCAACTTCCCAGACGCGTCGCCAATTAGCGGATGGTTCCTATCTCCCGGCAAACGTGAATGATGTTAAGCCACACGAAAACACGGATTTGGCTCGCGCTTTTACTCTGTCTTCTTGCGGTCATGGTGACAGTTGCCATGGTCGCCGTACCGTTCTCCACGCCGATGGGAGGCTTCTCGCTTGATGCCCGGCAGTTCGCCGCCACCGGGCAGATTAGTACGGTCTTTACTCCGTGCGGCTATCCGGCTCTGCTTGGACTAGGTCTGCGTGCCTGGGGCAACAGCGGCGCCGTCGCCATCCAGTTGGCGCTCTATATCTCCATCCTGGCCGCGGTCTATTTCATTCTTCGCCTGCTGGATGTAAAGAGAGCCACGGCGGTGCTAGCCGCCGGTCTCGTTGGTTTCCACCCCGAACTGATCATAAACATCAAGAAGATTTGGGATACGAACATCACCATCGCCTTGCTGATGGTGCTCTGTGGATACCTGCTTTCTATCATTCGCCGCGGCCTCACGCCCTCCCGCGCGGCCATGACAGGCATTCTCTGGGGTCTGAGCATCAATGTGCGGCCCAATTTTCCCGCTCTGATTTTGCCCATAATGTTTGCTTTCTGGTGCGCGCCTGCCTACGGCAACCGCCTCAGGACCTTGTTGACATGTAGTGCGCTTACTTTGGTCTGCGCCGTCCTCGCCGTGGTTACAGTCAGCACGCTGGTACATGGGTCTTTTTATATCCCTCAGAACGGACCTTATAACTTTTATGCCGGGGACAACGCATTCAGCGAGCGAGCTTTGCTTACCAGTCTGAATGCCGAGCCCTCAATCTATCCGTCGCTCCTCGCGGACGGCTTTAGTTCGGATGTAAATATCTATAGTGCGGATCTACGACCCTATTATGTGCAGCATGCGTTGATGTATATGCGGCAGAATCCTCTTAGCGCCGTCAAGCTCGTAGTCCTCAAATTGGGGACGATGCTTCGCCCGGATACTAAGATCCACCCTGTAACTTCGCTGGGTGGCGTGGTCAAAGTAGTTTTAGCGCTCGCCGTTCCGTTCTGGGTAAGTACGCTGGTCGCTCTGCGGGGCCATGCCTGGGAGCTCGAGGACTGGCTGTTCGTAACGTTTGTGATTGCATATATGATCCCTTTCCTTATCACAAACTCCGATCCGCGTTTCCGTATCCCGTTAGACATTCTGGTGCTCACCCACGTAATTTATCGGTGGGCAAGGTTTTCGCCGCTGAAACAATGGACGATGACGAACACACATGACAGCCGAAATGCGCTCGCTCCCAAAGCCGGATAGCCGGCGCACATTTGACTATCTGCCTAGCCTGGACGGGTGGCGAGCGGTCGCGATCCTGAGCGTGATGCTCTATCACAGCAATTTGCACACATGGGGTATGTTCAGCACCCTATGGCCCTGGACTTTCGGCTACCGCGGCGTAGACGTCTTTTTCGCCATCAGCGGCCTGTTGATTACCTCCAGGCTGCTCCAGGAAGAGAGGAACACAGGGTACATTTCATTGCCCCGTTTCTATCTGCGGCGGGCGTTCCGCATTCTGCCGCCGGCCATCGCTTATCTGCTGACGATTGGCGCCCTGTCCGCCCTGGGATTGATCTACGTATCGCGTGGGGAGTGGTTAGCCTCCCTCTTCTTTTATCGCAACTACACGTTTACGTACTACCTTGAACGCGCTCTACAGCCTCCCTGGTTTACCACCCACTTTTGGTCCCTCTCGATCGAAGAGCATTTTTACTTGTTGTTGCCTGCTCTGCTGCTTTTGACCCGCGGTAAAGCCCGCATCGCAACATTGGCGGTTATCAGTGTTTGTGTTATCGCTCATCGCCAGCTCGAACTCGCTCACAGAAGTTGGTTCACGGTCCAATTTCACACGGACATGCGGCTCGACGCGCTCCTGATACCGGCCCTCTTTGCAGTCCTTTCCCGCTCAGAAGCCTATGGAGCGCGCTTTAGCCTGTTCATAAGGAAGTGTCATTTTGCCTTCGTGCTGGCCCTTCTCATTTTCTTGTGGCGTCCAGAGGGCTCCGGGGTAGAGGCGACGGCCATAGCACTCCTGATGCCCGGAGTTGTACTGGGCACAGTCTTGAAACCGCAGAGTCCTGCTACCCGGCTGCTGGAATGGAGCCCGTTGCGTTGGATTGGCCGCATCTCCTACAGCCTTTATCTTTGGCAGCAGTTGTTCTTCGTCCAGCGCTTTCTCTCGTTTCGGCCTCTTGGACGTCTCCAGGCGTGGCCTCTCAACTTGGTCCTTACTTTCCTCATGGCTGCTCTCAGTTACTACGCGATCGAGCGCCCGTTCGTTCGGCTCGGACACTACTTGACGGAAGTTCGCTCCAACAGCGTCGCGAGAGCCGGTGAGACTGTTTGACCGCAATCTGTTCTGTACCCGTCCCAGAGCTTCGTCCTTCGCAGAGTTTGCGAACAAGAAAAAACCGCAGGTCCCCAACAAAGGGATCTGCGGTTTTTGTTTTTCCTTACGAGGGGCCCTGGTCAGCTTGCCGCTAACTGCCGCAGTACATACTGCAGGATGCCGCCGTTCTCGTAATAGAGAATTTCCTGCGGCGTGTCGATGCGCACCGTAGCGTTAAAGTGCCCTGAGCCTTCTTTCCCCGTCGTCTTCACAGTCAGCGTTCGGCCCTGGGCAAACTTCTGCTCCAACATTTGGCGAATTCCCTCCAGATCGAACACCTCTTCGCCGGTGAGGCCCAGCGATTCCGCACTTTGCCCACCCTCGAATTGCAGCGGCAGAATACCCATCCCCACCAGGTTGGAGCGATGGATGCGCTCGTAGCTCTGTGCGATGACCGCGCGCACGCCCAACAGGCGCGGTCCCTTGGCCGCCCAGTCACGCGAAGAGCCGGAGCCGTATTCCTTGCCGGCCAGAATTACCAACGGAATACCCCGTTCGGCATATTTCACTGACGCATCGAAGATGCTCATTCCCTCGCCCTCGGGCAACAGACGAGTGACGCCACCCTCCGTACCGGGAGCCAGTTTGTTGCGCAGGCGCACGTTGGCGAAGGTCCCGCGCACCATCACCTCGTGGTTGCCGCGACGCGATCCGTAGGAGTTGAAATCCGCCGGCTTTACTCCGTGGTCCACCAGGTATTTGCCGGCAGGGCCGTTTAACTTGATGGAGCCGGCGGGCGAAATGTGGTCGGTGGTGACGCTGTCTCCAAGAACAGCCAGCACCCGCGCGCCTTTTATGTCTTCTACCGGCGTGGGCTTGGCCGGCATTCCGTCGAAATACGGCGCCTTGCGAATGTAAGTGGAATCGGGCTCCCACTGATAGGTGTCGCCGGTGGGGAATTTGAGGTTTTGCCAGTTTTTATCACCATCCGTGACGGTGGCATATTCTTTGAGGAAAATGTCTGAACCGATGGCCGAGGCGATGGTACTGTTTACTTCTTCCTGGGTGGGCCAGATGTCTTTCAGGTACACTGGCGCGCCCTGGGTATCTTTGCCCATGGGATCCGTGGCGAAGTTGTGGCCAATGTTTCCGACCAGGGCGTAAGCAACTACCAGCGGTGGCGACATGAGGTAGTTGGCCCGCACTTCTGAGTTGATGCGGCCCTCAAAGTTACGATTACCGCTCAGCACAGAAACGGCAACCAGCCCGTGATCATCAATCGACTTTGAAACATCCGTCGGCAGTGGGCCGGAGTTACCTATGCACGTGGTGCAGCCGTAGCCGACAACCTGGAATCGCAGCTTGCCGAGAGCGTCCAGCAAGCCCGCGCGTTGGTAGTAGTCCGTTACCACGCGGGAGCCGGGCGCCAGAGAGGTCTTGACCCATGGCGGAACCTTGAGTCCCTTCGCCACTGCCTTCTTGGCCAGCAGTCCGGCAGCGATCATCACCGAGGGATTCGAAGTATTCGTGCAACTCGTAATCGCCGCGATTACGATAGATCCGTGATCCAGGTAGGGATCGACCTCTACGCCAAAGCGCTCTAGCACGGTGGTCGCGGGCCCCGTCTCCGGCGTCGCTTTCTCGCTGCCATTCGCCCAGGTGTGTCCGCCCTCGCCCTCCCAGCGAATGGTTTGCCTCTCCTTGCGATCTGCGGCGCTCGGTCCCAGCAAGCCGGGTAGCTGTTGTTGAAAGCTTGCCGCGGTCTCGGAGAGCAACACGCGATCCTGAGGACGCCGCGGTCCGGCCACGCTGGGCTCGACGGTCGAAAGATCCAAATGCGTGGTCTGCGTATACTCCGCCTCGGCCGAATCAGGTGTATGGAACCATCCCTGTTCTTTGGCATACGCCTCCACCAGTTGGATCTGCTCCGCACTGCGTCCGGTCAATTGCAGGTAGCGCAAGGTCTCGGCGTCGACCGGGAAAATGCCGCAGGTTGCGCCATACTCCGGCGCCATGTTGCCTATGGTGGCGCGGTCTGCCAGGCTCAGCTCGCTGACCCCGGAACCGTAGAACTCGACAAACTTGCCCACCACGCCGAGCTTGCGCAGCATTTCAGTCACGGTCAGCACCAGATCGGTAGCCGTAGCACCTTCACGCAACTTACCCGTCAGCTTGAACCCCACCACCTGCGGCACCAGCATGGAAACCGGCTGGCCCAACATGGCGGCCTCTGCCTCGATGCCGCCGACACCCCAACCCAGCACTCCCAATCCGTTGATCATCGTGGTATGCGAGTCGGTGCCCACGAGCGTGTCGGGATAGGCCCGCAGCGGACCGCCGTTCGCCGCCGTGGTAAATACCACGCGCGCCAGGTACTCCAGATTCACCTGGTGGCAGATGCCCATGCCCGGTGGAACCGTGGAGAAGTTTCTGAACCCGGTCTGGCCCCATTTGAGGAAGGCGTAGCGTTCCCGGTTGCGTTGGAATTCCAACGCGGCATTGATGGAATAAGCATTCGACGTGCCGAATTCATCGACCTGCACCGAGTGGTCGATCACCAGCTCCGCCGGTTGCAACGGATTGATCTTCTCCGGATTGCCGCCGAGCTGCTTCATCGCATCGCGCATGGCTGCCAGGTCGACGACCGCCGGAACCCCGGTAAAGTCCTGCATCAGCACCCGCGCCGGCATAAACGCAATCTCTCTCGCGGGCTCGGCTTTTGCCTGCCAATTGGCGAGAAATTGAATGTCGTCCGCCGTGACGCTCTTGCCGTCTTCCTGCCGCAACAGGTTTTCCAGCAATACGCGCAGGCTGTAGGGAAGACGTTGCAGCGAGAGGCCTTTTGCCTCGAGCGCCTTAATGCGAAAAATCTCGTAGCTCTGGTTGCCGACCTTGAGGGTGGATTTGCTGCCGAAGCTGTTCATGGGGTGATTCCTCTCTGATATCTCGTCCAGATTCAATCTGGAGGGCCTGTACGTGAGCGGTGTCTCTGCGCGAGATGGCGCAGGCTCGTGCCTGATCAAAAAGCGGGTTGCCAGGATCTGGCTCAGGAATGGTTAGGAGGAGTAGCTCCGTCCACGGTCAGGCTTGCCGTGACGGAAACGCTTGTGCAGGAAATCGCGAAGTCTGCTTCGGGCGCTCATAGTCCACTAAGGATTCTAAAGCATCTTGGCCGTGTTCTACCCACGAATCGATTTTCGGCAGTGGGTCAAACTGACCCACTAGAGCATTTTCACTTCTACTCTGCACAGGTGAGTGCGGCGAGGTGCGGCTTTTCTTCCACCCCGGCAAGCTCGCCTGCCGGGGACCCCGGTTCTTGGGGAAAAGCCGCGTCGGGATCGGTTGCTCTGTATGCACCAGAAGTGAAAATGCTTTAGCCATTTCCCCGCTGGGCGAGAAATGGGCCGCCGTCGCCTTCAATTTATGCAGGCAGCCATTTCTAGGGGGTGCCACTCAAGCCAAGCAACACCGCATTGAGAGCAAGAATGAGCGCCACCGTCAACCAGCCCAGAAACCGGATCGCCGCGCCATTGGTGAACACACCCATCAATTGCCGGCGACCGCACAGGATGAGCAGCGGGATCAGGGCAAACGGCAGGGTAAAACTCAGCACCACTTGGGAGAGGACCAGGATGCGCAGTGGATCCAACCCCAGGCCGATCACGATCATTGCTGGAAGCAGCGTCAGAAGCCGCCGGAGAAAAATGCTGAAGCGCACCTTCAGGAACCCTTCCAGAATCATCTGTCCGGCCAGTGTTCCGACGGTGGAGGAGGAGAGACCGGAGGCCAGGAGCGCAATTGCAAAAATCGTGGCTGAGGCCGGGCCCAGCAACGGGCCGAGCGTGCGATGGGCCTCTTCGATCGACATATCGCTGCGGCCGGTGCCGGCAAACGCCGCTGCGGCCACAATCACCATCGCTGAGTTCACCAGCCAGGCGCCGTTCATGGCTGCAAATACGTCCAGCGTCTCCAGCCTGAGGTGGCGCAGCCTTGATAGTTGCCGGCTCTCGGAGGATTGCGCTTTGCGATCTTCCTTGGCCAGCCGCGGTTGCACCAATCCGGAATGCAGATACACCACGTGCGGCATCACCGTTGCTCCCAGCATGCTCACCGCCGCGTAGATGCTGCGACGGTCCAGCCAGGGCACCACGGTGTGGTAGGCGATCTGCCCCCAGTCGGGATGGACCAGAAAAATCTCCACCAGGTAACAGAGCCCGATCACCAGAACGAAGACCATGATGCCGATTTCCAGGCTTCGGAATCCCCGCAACTCGAGCGCCAGGATGGCGAAAACACAAATCGCGGAGACGATAGCCGCCAGAAACATGACCGTGGTTTGGGTTAGCCCGCGATGCAGAAAATAGCCGCCACACAGCAGGTAGAAACCCAGCGCGGCACCCAGAAACTCGGCGAGGTCGGTGGCCAGGGCTGACAACTCCGCAGCTACCCAAAGCATGATCGCCGTACGACGCGAGAAATGCTCGCGGCAGTTCTGCGGTAGCGTAGCCCCGGTGGCGATGCCCAACTTGGCGGAGAGGTATTGAATCAGGATGGCCATGAGGTTCGACCAAAGCAATACCCAAAGAAGCTTGTAGCCGAAGCCCGTCCCGGCAATCAAATTTGTGCCGAAATTTCCCGGGTCGATATAGGCGATGCTGGCCACGAATGCCGGGCCGAACCACGACAGGGCCTGTCGCGTCTTCAGCCCGGCAAGCAGCGCGCCGGGCGGCGAAGCGGAATCAGAAAGCGAGGGTGAAGAAGCGGGAGCCATAGCGCGTTCCTCGGTTTCGGGGGCTGACAACCAAGTATAGCCTGCATTTCCCTTTTTCTGTTAACCATGGTTAACAAGTCTTCGCGGCCTGGGGTACCTGCGGTAGTCTTGCCACAGTCATGAACGAGGGGGTTAGTAACAGCAAATGAAAGTATTGGTCATTGGTGCGGGAGGCCGGGAACACGCTCTGGTGTGGTCCATCACGCAGTCGCGGAGTGTTTCTGAAGTGGTTTGCGCCCCAGGCAACGCGGGTATAGCCCAGCTGGCGCGCTGCGTCCCCGCGAACCAGAACGATCTTGACGACCTGTTGCGGGCCACAGCGGCCGAGAATCCAGACCTGGTGGTGGTTGGCCCTGAGATCCCCTTGTCTTTGGGGCTGGTCGACGAATTGCGGCGGCGCAGCATTCCGGTTTTTGGCCCCACGCGGAAGGCGGCACAGCTCGAAAGCAGCAAAGCCTTTGCCAAGCGCTTCATGCAGCGGCACCAAATCCCCACGGCGGCCTATGCGGTCGCTACCGGCGAACAGCAGGCGATGGAATCGATCGACCTCTTCCACCTTCCACTGGTGATCAAAGCCGACGGCCTGGCGGCGGGCAAGGGCGTGATCCTATGTGAGACGCGCCGCGAAGCGGCCGAGGCGATCAACGGGCTGATGGCCGGAAAACTGCTGGGGGCGCCCCAGGCCTCCATCGTCATTGAGGAGTTCCTCAGCGGCGAAGAGATCTCGTTTCTGACCCTAAGCGACGGAAAGTTTGTAGTGCCGCTTGTCCCGGCGCAGGACCATAAGCGGATAGGGGAAGGCGACAAGGGCCCCAACACCGGTGGTATGGGCGTTTATTCCACCGACGGCATGGTCGACAACCAGATGCGCGACTGGATTCTGCATCACATTGCGGTTCCCGCGGTGAACGGCATGGCGGCGGAGGAGTCGCCTTTCGTCGGCGTGCTCTACTGCGGGTTGATGATGACGGCGCGGGGCCCGATGGTGCTGGAGTTCAATGCGCGTTTTGGTGATCCGGAGACGCAGGCCATCCTCGCCCGGCTGGAGAGTGACCTCGTGGCCACGCTTGAGGCCTGCGTTCAGGGCCAGCTGAGCGGTACCGAGTTGCGCTGGAAGCCCGGAGCCTCCGCGTGTGTGATTGCGGCCTCGGCTGGCTATCCGGGCAGCTATGTTGCCGGGCGCACGATTTCTGGGCTTGAGGAGGCGGCACGCGTACCTGGTGTAGAGGTTTTTCATTCCGGCACAGCCCTGGTAGACGGGCACTACGTCACGGCGGGCGGCCGTGTGCTGGGCGTCACGGCGGCGGCCCCGACCCTCGACCAATCCTTATCTCTGGCTTATGAAGCCCTCGACCGAATCCACTTCGAGGGAATGTATTACCGCCGGGACATTGGGCGCCGATCAGGTAAGCGTGCCTGAACACTTTCTCAGAGTGCGCGTGCCGCATGCGGGCGTCGGCCGCCTATCCGAATCTTCATAGCGGTTCGACGCTCTAAGAACTAGGCAGGTGCAGAAATGGTGGATGTAGAAGTGGCTGAGGTGGACCCGGTGTGTGGCATGAAGGTGACGCCGCAGAAGGCCGCGGCCACCGTCGAACATGCGGGACGTACCTGGTACTTCTGTGGCAAGGGATGCGGCCTGAAGTTCGATGCATCCCCGGCGAAATACGACGGCTCCCAACCAGCCACCCCGGCGCCCGTGCCCCCGGCCGTAAAAGCGGCAAACGCTGCCACTGCGCCGCTGCAATACACCTGCCCGATGCATCCGGAAGTGCTTTCTGCGCGGCCTTCCGCGTGTCCCAAGTGCGGCATGGCGCTGGAACCGAACCAGGTCTACACTCCGAGCCAGACAAGCGAATACACCTGTCCGATGCATCTGGAAATCGTGCGCGACAAACCCGGCGCTTGTCCTATGTGTGGCATGGCCCTCGAACCGCGCACTGTCGAGGTAAACGCCGCCAATCCAGAACTTATCAGCATGACCCGCCGCCTGTGGGTGGGGCTAGCGCTGACCCTCCCTTTGCTTGCCATCATGGTTTCCGAGTTTCTCCCCGGCGAGCCGTTGCAGCACCTGCTGCCGGGGTTGGGCCGGATTGAGTTTGCCCTGGCCACCCCGGTGGTCCTGTGGTGCGGGTGGCCCTTCTTTGAGCGAGGCTGGGCCTCAGTTGTTCATCGCAGCCTCAACATGTTTTCGCTTATCGCGATCGGCACCGGAGCGGCTTACATTTACAGCCTGGTTGCGCTGGGCGCACCAGGCCTGTTTCCAGCTTCGTTTCGCGACGCCTCGGGTAACCTCGGCCTCTATTTTGAAGCAGCGGCAGTGATCACGGTGCTGGTGTTGTTGGGCCAGGTGCTGGAACTCAAAGCCCGCAGCCAGACCGGCGGCGCGATCCAGGCACTGCTCGGTCTTGCCCCCAAACAGGCGCGCCGTATTTCCCCCGACGGAAGCGAGGCCGATGTCCTGCTCAGCGAGATCGCCCTCGGCGACCTGCTGCGCGTTCGTCCGGGCGAAAAGGTGCCGGTCGATGGCGTCGTCACAGAAGGCCACAGCTCGGTCGACGAGTCGATGGTCAGCGGTGAGCCCATCCCCATTGAAAAAGACGCGGGCGCAAAGGTAGTCGGGGGTACCATCAACGGGACCGGCAGCCTAGTGATGAGGGCCGAGCGAATCGGAGCAGATACCCTGCTCGCGCAGATTGTGAAAATGGTCAGCGAGGCACAGAGGACGCGGGCCCCGATCCAGCGCCTCGCCGATAAGGTGGCTTCGTACTTTGTTCCGGCGGTGCTCGCCGCCGCGGCGGTCACTTTTGCCGTCTGGGCAATCCTTGGCCCCCAACCCCGTTATGCGCACGCGCTGGTAAACGCCGTGGCAGTGCTCATCATCGCTTGTCCTTGTGCCCTTGGCCTTGCGACGCCCATGTCGATCATGGTGGGCACGGGCCGCGGCGCCGGCGAGGGCATCCTGGTGCGCAATGCCGAAGCCCTGGAGACACTGGAGAAAGTCACCACCCTGGTTGTCGACAAGACGGGCACGCTTACAGAAGGCAAGCCCCGGCTCAGCACGGTGATTGCCGCAGCGGGCTTTGACGAAACCCAACTCCTGCAGGCGATTGCCAGTCTTGAAAGAGCGAGTGAACATCCCCTGGCCGCCGCCATTCTTGCCGGCGCCCGGCAGAAGAAGATTGAGCTGTTACCGGTGACCGGCTTTGCATCTGTCACCGGTAAGGGCGTTACCGGAACCCTTCAGGGCCAAACGATCGCGGCCGGCAATGCTGCGCTAATGCACGATGCGGGAGCGTCATCGTCGGCGATGGCACAGATGGAGGAACAGGCGGAAGCCCTGCGCCAACAAGGGCAAACGGTCATGTTTGTGGCGTCCGCCGGCCGATTGACCGGCCTGGTCGCGGTCGCCGACCCCATCCGGGAATCGACCCTCCAGGCCATTGAGGAATTGAAGCAGGAAGGCATCAAGGTGGTGATGGTTACTGGAGATAACCGCACCACAGCATCGGCACTGGCGCAAAAGTTGGGAATCGACTTTGAGGCAGACGTGCTGCCGGCGCAAAAGGCCGACGTAGTCAAGAGAATGCAATCGCAAGGAGCGGTGGTGGCCATGGCGGGGGATGGCGTCAACGACGCGCCCGCACTGGCCCAGGCTGACGTGGGTATCGCGATGGGCACCGGAACCGACGTAGCGATGGAGTCAGGCGGAGTCGTTCTGGTGAAGGGGGATCTCCGCGGCATTCTGAAGGCACGTCGCCTGAGTCAGCGGACGATGCGCAATATTCGCCAGAATCTCTTCTTTGCTTTCTTCTATAACGCGCTCGGCGTGCCGATTGCCGGGGGCGTGCTGTACCCGGTGTTCGGACTATTGCTGAGCCCCATGATTGCGGCTGCCGCAATGAGCTTCAGCTCCGTTTCGGTCATCGCGAATGCCTTGCGGTTGCGGACCGCCTCGCTCCATCATCGTTAAAGCATTTTCGCAATGACTGTGGTCTGGTAAGCGCAAGATGAGTTGCCGGCGACGCGCGCCGGCGGTTGGACTGCTATGGTTTATCATTTTCTTGGCGGGAAGCAGCAACCTCAGCGCGGCCCGGCGTCTCAAACTTACCGGAGGCAGTGAGCGAAGATGGCAAGTGGAGTAATGTCTGGAAAATGGATTCGGATAGGTCTTTTTGCCTCGGTGACCACCGGAGCGATCTTGACTGCCAGTTTGATGGGTTTGGCCGACACGGCGAAACCAGTCCTGACTGTTAGGGCCAAGCGCGGCGAGGCAATATTCCAGCAAAACTGTGTGAGCTGCCATAACAAGCAGCCCGACGATGCCACTCCTTTTGGGCCCCCCAACCTGCACGGCATCTTCAGCAGCAAGCCCATGGTGCACCCGCCGATAACACCCGCTCAGACGATCGCGTTCATCAAGAAGGGCGCCGCCCCCATGCCCGCTTTTGCAGGCATTCTGACGGATGCCCAAATCAACGACCTCATTGCCTATCTAAAGGTGCAGTAGCTGCTTGCCGTACTCCGGAAGCTCCACGTCGTCGAAGAACTTATAGTTGTGGAGGCCGCTCCGAGAAGCCACTCTCGCCGCAGGGCCGAGAGGCTACCTGATTTGGTACTCACTGCGCCGGAGCTCATGCCAGTAGTCCTATCCGAAAACGACGCGGGCCAGCGAGCATTCCCGGCCGAAACGACGTTTCTCGAAGCAATTGCGCAACAGATACAAGAACCAGGGCACACCGCTGCCTCGCGTCCCAGGGCAGGGGCGAGAGCACTGCAGTCCCTACTGGCGGATCAGGCGACGCCGGCGATGATCTTGCGATATTCGTCTTCAGTAAAAGCGCGCATCGTTTCTGTGCGAACACCACCTTTCGCTGCGAGAGAGAGGTTGATACGGGCGAGCGTCGCGTCGTCCGGGGCTTCTATCACGATCGCCATATCGTATTGCCCCATCAACATATAGAAGCTGGTTATCTTTGCGCCGGCTGGCTCGATGGTTTTCCTGGCGGCGTCCAGGCGAGATGGGCTGTCCTTGATGTTTTCCAGACCTTGTTTGGTCCAGCGCATGAGAGAAGGTAAGTGGCCATATGCACCTCGGCGGGAATTATAGCGCTTCCTCTCGTGCATAACATATCGCCGGGACGTAAATTAAGGGGGATAGCATGCGTATGACTTGGCTGGTGTGGGCCGTACTCTCCGCTCTGTTTGCCGCCGCTACGGCATTACTTGCCAAGGTGGGCGTCGCCAACGTCGATCCGAATCTGGCCACCGCCATTCGGACCTCGGTCATCCTGGTTTTTGCCTGGGCCATCGCGCTCAGTCTTGGCGCGCACGGCGAACTCGTCCATGTGGGCCGCCGCAGCTGGTTGTTCCTGATCGCTTCCGGCCTGGCCACTGGCCTGTCGTGGATTTGCTATTTTCGCGCGCTCTCGATGGGAGAGGCTTCGAAGGTGGCCCCAATCGATAAGCTGAGCGTGGTCTTTGTCGTGTTGCTGGCGTGGCCGCTTTTGGGCGAGACAATTTCGTGGGCCAAGGGGCTTGGCGTGCTGATGATCGCCGGCGGCGCGATCGTTCTCGCCCTAGCCTGAGCCTGCTGTTTCAAAGCAACCTATCGGCTTAACGAGCAATCGGCAGGATGCCTTGTTCAATCGCTACCGTCGATGCCTCGGTGCGGTCGCACACTTCCAGTTTCTCCAGAATTCGGTTCACGTGGTTGCGGACCGTGAACTTGCTGATATCGAGAGCCCGGCCAATGTCCTTATTGGTAAGCCCTTTGGAGAGCAATTCCAATATCTGCACTTCGCGTGCACTCAAGCCGTGGCGTTGCGTGCGCTCAGAAAGCCGAGCCGCGATACGTTGCGGGAAGTGGGTGTTACCGGCATGCACCGCCTTGATCGCCGCAATGATCTCGTCCCTCGACGTATCTTTCAGCAAATACCCCATCGCGCCTGCTTCGACCGCACGATAGATTTCCTCGTCGTATTCGAAATTCGACAGGATGACCACGCGCGGCGGCGCCGGTAATTTCTGTAGCGCCCGCAGCGTGTCGATGCCATCCATATTGGGCATGCGGAGATCAAGCAGCATCACGTCCGCAGTGTCTTTGGCGAGAAACTCCAACGCCTCGCGGCCACCATGCACCAGGCCGACCACTTTCAGGCTGCTTTGCTTGCGCAGCATACTGTTGAGTCCTGCACGCACCACCGGGTGGTCGTCCACCATCAGCAGGCGGATCGGTATCTTTGCCGGTATCTTTTCCGTCCCATTCATATCGCCCACATCCTTGCTGCGTAATCTCGCAGGCTGGCCGGAAGAATGCTCTTCGGCAGCGTCGCCTTTACCTCGACCGTGGTTCCTTTCCCCGGCCAGCTACGTATATCAAGCGACGCCCCAATGCTCTCGGCCCGCTTCCCCATTCCTCGAATGCCGAAGCTGGCCCAGTCCGCACCCGCGGATAATCCGCGTCCGTCGTCTTGAATCGTGAGCCGCAGCACAGTCGGTTCATAAAAGAGCGAGACCACAATTTCTGCGGCGCCGGCGTGCCGCACGGCATTCGCTATGGCCTCCTGCCCAATGCGAAAGAAAGAGTCCGCGATGCGCGTAGGAATCGCCCGCGGATCGCCACTGCTCGAACTGCGCACCTTGATCGATCCCCCGTTCACAATTCTGCCCGCGCATTCATCGAGCGCCTTCAAGAGCCCCAGCATCTCCAGCCGCTCCGAGCGCAACGCAGAAATGTTTCTCCGTGCTTCATCGTGGCTGCTGCGCACCAGGTCATTCGCCAGGTCAAGGTGTTCGTGTAGTTCCGTTTCATTGCCCACCTCGTCCCGAATCGCCTGTAGCTGGAAGCCGATGCCGGCGAAGCTCTGGGCCAGGGTGTCATGCATCTCGTGTGCCAGCCGTTCCCGCTCCTGGAAAACTGCTTGCAGCTTCATTCTCTCGATACGGCCGTGCACGGCCTGCGCGGCCAGTACCAGCAGCAACAAAACGATGATGCCGGCTACGATATGCCCGGTACTCCACCACGGAGGCCCCTGCATCACCTGGATATCGTCGATCGCAGGCAGAATGACGGCAAAGGGAACCTGGTTCTGCGTATAACTCGGGTCGACGACACAGATCCCATGCAATCGCAGCCGGCTCTTGTCTTCGAGTCTCCAGGGGAATGATTCCCGGCCCTTGCCGCTCACGATGCCGCGAAAACTCTGGCTCCCGCTGGTGAGGGTCAGAATGAGACTGTGGTTTGGCCCTTCCTCCTTCTGCTGCAGCATGCCCTCTATTTCGATAAACGTCGCATCAAAATTACCCGAAACGGCCTGCGAAGCCGTCACCGCAACTGGAGGCACGGGCGCATGCGACCAAAGAACACGAACAGTTGCATTTTTCAAACTTGAGCTGAAATCCCCCAGCACCAGGTTTCCCTTGGCTTCGACCTCGTCGCCGATCTCAACCGGCAACTGTTCATCGCTCCGCGCCACCGCCAGACCACCTCCCTGGTCCTGAATAAAGAGCACGGGAGAGGTCAAGGTGACGATACCGTGCACCGTGACCTGCGTCGGTTTGCTGGGATCGAGAAGCCGCAGATGGTTGATGGGTGTCGCTTGTTGATCGAAGCGGTGATTCTGCATCTCTCGATACATCGGCTCCAGATCCCGATCCCAGGAATCGGAAACCGCTCCACCCACCAGCGAGTGGGCGAAACGAAGCGGAGGCGGCGCTTCTCCAATCATCGCGACTTCATCGGCCCGGCTCGCCGGACGCACCTGGACGTTGCGCCACAAGGCTCCCGAAGCGTAGGACTTAAGCCCGAAACGCCCGGAGAGAAGGCAATCGGCACTGCGCATAGAGACGGTCGTTGTTTCGCCGGTAACTGAGGTTGCCGCTGCGGCCAGGTCACATTCGTAGGCTAGAAACTTCAGGTGGTACCAGGATTGCGCGTTGATGCGCGGTCTCACCGGCACGGTCTGATACTCGCGCCACCCAAAATCCGCACGCCCCAGAATCATTGAGTTATCCAGGTCGCGCAGGCCGGCAAAATAGCCGTTGTACGCGTCGACCCCCTCTTCTTCATTCCGCGCGCGAAGAATCAGACCAGCGTCTCCGTATTGTCCCAGCAGCTGGATATCCGCTTCGACGGAGTAGTTCTTCCAGTCCGCTGAGCCGGTCATGAGTTTGGCTCCCCGCTCATCGGAATTGTTGCGCATGATTCCGTCGGCCGCTTCCCATGTGCCGCCAAAGGCCGTCCAGTCATCTCGTTTGTCGAAGGAGGCGCTATGCGCCGTTGGAGAATCGCGATGCGACGGTGAAAGATGAACCCACAGGAAAAATATCGCCGCAGTCGCGGCAAGGCCGCACAGCGCAATCCTGAGCCACATCGGAAGTCTGGCCCCGGCCGCGTTCGTCATTGGCCCGCCCACCAGCGAGCGGTGAAAATCTGTCTCATGCCTGCGGAGTCGATGTTGTCACGAGTCAAAAGCTCCGGTTGGACGAGGATCTTGTCCGCCACTTTTGCACCATGCAGTTGAGCATTCATTTGCTTCAGGGCAAGCTGTCCGATGGCGTAGCTATTTTGCACCACGACGGAATCGAGTCCGCCATTGCGAATCGGTGGAAACAGATCCTGGTCAAAGCCGATCAGTTTGACCAACCCGGCTTTCTCAAACTCCACCAGTGCGTAGTAGGCCCCCCGGGTGGAATCCGCGGATAAAGCGATCAAGGCGTCGAAGTGGGTGTTGCTCTGCAGAAGTTCCTCTGCAACCTCTTGCTCCTGGGCGACACTGGCCTGCCCGGTCCGTCGAGCCACCACATGAATTTGCGGAAATTCCGTAGCCAGCGTGTCTTCGAAACTTCTTTCCCGCAGCGTGACGCTCCAGAGTTTCGGGTCAAGGCCCAGCACGGCAATGGATCCGTGGCCGCCCAAGACCAAACCGAGCCGGCGAGCAGCCAGTCGACCGCCCGTGACCTCATCATTCAGCACATACGATAGGCTGATGTCCGGGCTGATGCCCAGCTCCGTTCCCACCACCACGATTGGGATATGCTGCGCCAACACCCGCTTGATGGGCGTCCGCAGAGCAAGGGTCTCGTCGGGAGCCACCACAATCCCTTTATAGCCCTTGGCCGCGACCTTCTCCAGCAACGCAATCTGCTTTTGCACATCGTTCGCCAGGGTCGGGGCGTTCCAGTAGATCGTCATCCCATTTGCCCTGGCGACCTCGGCTGCGCCGGCGTGGGCAGGTTCCCACAACGCAGTACCGCACGACCTTGGAATTACCGCGATCGCCGGAGGCGCGGCCTGGCATGAGCACAGCAGCGCCAGGGCGATCCCAGCAAACGTTCTCTCCATCCACCGGCGCATTCATAAACTCCCTGGCAGCGTCATGGTATACCTCCGGAGCCCAGTGGTACATATGACCCATTGCCAGTGATCTTAGCGCGGGAATATCGTTTGTCTGCTTCGGGTTAGCAGGATTTCGCGCACGAATGTAGGACGTGCCCCTGCCGGCCAGAGGAAGCAAACGAGTAAACCTTTTCTCAAACCCAGACCCCCATGAAGGGTCGGGAAAAGACTCACCCACTCCGGGCAATCTCCCGGGGTCATTATTTGGAGGTGGCATGAAGCACAACCTGGTACGCATTGCCTTAACGCTGGTGTTCGCGTTAACGGCCTTTTCCAGCGCTTTGGCGCAGTTTAGCGGGAGTATCTCCGGCATTATCCAAGACCCGGCGGGCGCGGTGACACCCGGGGCGAGCGTCACCCTCACCAACGTTGGCACCGGGGAGGCGAAGAACGCCAAGGCGGACGCCGCCGGCTTCTATCAGTTTGTCAGCCTGGCTCCCGGCAGCTACGAGCTAAAGACCTCCGCCCAGGGTTTCGCCGATGCGCTGCAAAAATTTACCCTCGAGACCAACCAGACCCTGAATGTGCCTGTTAAGCTGTCGATCGGCAGCTCCCAGCAGACGGTCGAAGTGACTACCCAGGCGCCCCTGCTCGATACCAGCGACACTCGCCTGCAGGAGACCCTTTCCACCCAGACCCTCTCCGCCTTGCCCCTCGCCGGCCGGAACCTGATTTCGCTCGTCACCCTGGCGCCAGGCGTGACCGGTTTGGGCGTCACCAGCAACGGCAGCCCGGGTTCAGGGCGCGATAACTACTCCACCGAGACCCAGGTGGATGCCAGCGCCAACGGCCAGGGCGCCGTCGGCAATCAGTATGTGGTCGACGGTCTCGACGTCACCAGCTCCATCCGGGCCGGGGTCTTGAATTTGACTCCGAATCCTGACTCCATTCAGGAAGTGAACATCCAGAGCAACACCTACAACGTCGACTATGGCCGCGCAAGTTCCATCCAGACGACCATGACCACCAAGTCCGGCACCAACCAATACCACGGCAACGCCAGCGATTACTTCAACTATCAGGGTTGGCTGAGCCGCACCGAATTCACCCAGAAGTACGCCCCCTTTCATGCCAACAACATTTCGGCGACCATCGGCGGTCCAATCATCCCCAGGCACAACATCGGTTTCTTCTTTTTCGCCATCGAGCCGTTGCGCTCCTCGGCGGGGGTAACCACCAACGTCAGCTTTGAAGATCCACAATTTACCGCCTTTGCCCAGAGCGCGTTTCCCAACACGATAGGCACCGCGTTGCTCACGAAATACCCGGTAAACCCGGCCCGCATTTCCAATCGGGCCGTCAGCTCCACTGCGGGGACGCTTTACCCTGGCACCTGCGGCACCGCGGCGACTTCGTTCCTGCCCTGCAGTCTTCCCCTGGTCGATACCGCCAACTACACCGATACCGACTATCGTAACGGTCTCCAGTACAATTTCCGGATCGATAAGGCGTTTGGGTCCGAACGTCTCTATGGCAGCGTTTACCGTACAACGCTCAATTCGAATACGCCCGACGTGCGCTCTGCCTTCGCCGTGCCCAACGCGTATCACCAATACGCCATTCAGATTAATGAGACCCACACCTTCAATCCCACGACACTGAACGAAGCGGCCTTTGCCGTCCAGCGCGTGGAAGGCGTCTTAGGCACAAGCGGGCTGTTCTCCGTCCCGGTCGTCAACGTTACCAGCATAGGCAACGGGTTTGGAGCGGGCTTTGCGCAAGGCGACTTCATTCAGCACAACTACCACTGGAGAGACGTGCTCACGCACACCATCAAGGCGCACGATATCAAGATAGGGTACGAGGGCTTGTTCGCAGACGACGTGGAAGTTTTCAACGGCCCCTACGACCAACCTTCATTCCAATTTAACGGCCTGCTCCAGTTGGCGAGCGACAACGTGTACACCGAGAGCAGTCTCGCCTATAACCCCATCAGCGGGCAGAGATCGGAGTACAACTGGAACGCCGCGGGCATCACCAATGGCGCGTTCGTCGAGGATACCTGGAAAGCCCGCCGCAACGTTACCGTGAACGTTGGACTTCGTTGGGATGACTTCGGCAATCCCTACTCCCGCACCCCCAGCACGGCCTTCGGCAACTTCTTCTATGGACCCGGTCAAACTCTTCAGGATCAAATTGCCAACGGCTTTGTGCTGCGCCATAATCACGCCCTCAACCGCGCCATCAGCGATGTCTTTAGTCCCCGCGGCGGTGTTGCCTGGGACCTGACAGGTCGAGGTACATGGCTGGTGAAGGGTGGGGCCGGCATCTTCCATAACTGGCCTACGCTCGCAAACCTTCAGGAGGAATTCCGCGGCAACCCTCCCGGCGATATCTTCCCGACGTTTTACGGCGGTCAATCGCCGGCTCCAATCTTTGGCCTCGGCACCTCCAACAGCAAGCCTTATAACTTCCCCGCGCCTTCGTTGGCCGCCCGCCCGCTGAATGCCAAAGGCGGAATCAACGGCCTGCAATTCACCATCGGCGGCATCGATCCTAATCTCAACTCCCCTGTCACCTACACCTATTCCGGTTCGCTCGACCACCAGTTGCCCGAGAACATGGTTGTGTCGGTCTCTTACTCCGGCGCGACGGGCCGAAAGCTCCTCTCCGGCGGCGGCCAGGTCTACAACGTGAGTTACGGGCAGGACATCAACGAGCTTCCTGGAGACCTGATCCTGAATAACAGCACCACGCCCACCCGGCTCAACACCAGCTTCGGCCAGGTTCTTTACACGCAGAACGATCGCCAGTCGAGCTACAACGCCTTCATCGTCGCGTTGCGCGGGCGCTTCTCTCGCGCCTTCTTCAACGCCTCGTACACCCGCTCATCGTCAAGCGACGATACCCAGGTCTTCCCCACCTACATCAATCCGCACCAATATTACGGCCCCTCGATCTGGGACGCCCCTAACCGCTTCTCGCTGGCGTGGAATTATCAGCTTCCGGATTTCAATCATTCGGCTTTCGTCGGCCGGGCGACCAACGGGTGGCAAATCAGTGGCACCGGGATCTTGCAATCGGGCACACCGTTCAACATCTCTACCAATGCGGCGTTCGCCCCACTTACCAACGCCGCCGGCACTTTTACCGGATACGCGCCAGGCAGCGGCGACTATAACGCTGATGGTGACAACAACGACTATCCGGATGTGACCAGCTACGCTTATTCCAAGAGCCGCAAGAGTTACCTGCAAGGCCTTTTTCCGACGAGCAATTTTCCTGCTCCCTCGGCCTTTGGCATAGAGGGTAACGAGCGCTACAACCAGTTTCGTGAACCTGGTTTCGCGCAGTGGGATACAGCCTTTCTCAAAAATACTGCCATCACCGAGCGGGTCAATTTTCAACTTCGCTTCGAGTTCTTCAACATCTTCAACCGAGCCAATCTCAACTCTGTGGATACCAATCTACCCGACGGAAATTTCGGCAAAGTCACGGGACAGTACACCCCGCGCCTCTTTCAGGTTGGAGGCAATCTCACTTTCTAAACGCCCCTTCGCAACGTCTAATCTAGATAAGGGAGCCAGCCTAAGCACGACCGGCGGTGTTCCTCCGACAGGCACGGAAAGCCCATCGTAACCAGCAGGAAAGGCAGAGCAGAGGATTCTATGGACCAACCAACGAAACTATCGCGACGGAAATTTCTTTCTACGACAGCGGCGGCCACGGCGGCAATCTCGATTCCCGGCCTTGGTGGCTGTATGGCACGAGCGGGTCAGGCCGCGGATGCTGCCAACGCGTCCAAGTCCACTCTCGATCCGGATTGGAAAGACGCCGGCATCATCGCTACCCGAAATTCCCCATACGCAAAGCTGAAGAGCGTGCCCGTACGGGCGGTTACGCTTATCCCGGGATATTGGTCGAAGCGCCGCGCCACCAACGTCGAGTCCAGCATCCCCAGCATGCGTCAGGAGTTGCTCGATCATGGCCGCATCGATAACTTCCTTCGCCTGGAAGGAAAGTCAGACGCTCAGCAGCGCGGACCGGTCTATTCCGACTCCGACATTTACAAGTGGGTTGAGTCGGTGGGGTTTGCGTTGCAGTCCCAACCCTTGCCCGAACTCCGCGGGCAGACCGAGGTCATGATTCGCCAGGTGATCGCCGTGCAGGAACCGAGCGGCTACCTCAACACCTATTACAACGACGATCGCAAAAGCGACCGCATGCAGTGGAAGACCCAGACCACCGGCCACGAACTCTACAACATCGGCCACTTGCTGCAGGGTTCCATCGCCTACTACCGGGCAACCGGCGATCCAACCCTGCTCGAAGCCGGAATGCGCTTCGTCGACGACTTCCTGCTGCCCGGGTACGGGCCGGGTGCAAACCAGGCGCCGATCGTCGCCGGGCATCCTGAGATCGAGATGTCGCTTATCGAGCTTTACCGCACCACCGGCAACAAGCGCTACCTCGACCTCGCCGGCTACATTCTCCAGGGCGATTCGAGAATCCCGCTCACGCAGAAGCAAATCACCTACATGTTCTGCGGCATTCCGTTTCCTTCCCGCACCAAACTGGAAGGCCATGCGGTCCGCGCCATGTACGCGTGCTGTGGAGCAACCGACTACTATCTCGAAACCGGCGACCCGGTTTACTGGAAGGCGCTCAACGTCCTCTGGGAGGACCTCTCCGCCCATCAGCTTTACGTCACCGGCGGAGTCGGCGCGCGCAGCGAAGGCGAATCGTTCGGCAATGCCTATGAGCTGCCCAACGAACGCGCCTACGGTGAGAGCTGCGCGGCGATCGGCAATATGATGTGGAACTGGCGCATGCTCTCCGCCACCGGCGATGCGAAGTTTACCGATGTGATGGAGCGCGCGCTCTACAACGGTATCAATTCCGGCATGTCGCTCAACGGCAAGCTTTATTGCTATCGCAACCCGCTGGCCTTCAATCCCGCTACCGGCGATAAGATTCGCAACCCTTGGTATGACACCACCTGCTGCCCGCCGAACATAGAGCGCACCTTCGCCGCGCTCCCTGGATACTTTTACAGCACTTCCGCCGAGGGCATCTATGTCCATTTCTATGACAACTCGCAAATGAAGTGGCGGCTCGCGAGCGGTACGAAGGTTGCCCTCGAGCAAACGACGAAGTATCCCTGGGAAGGCACCGTGCATATTGCCGTCGCACCGGCTTCTCCTGAGGAGTTCACATTGTTCGTGCGCATCCCGGGCTGGTCCAAGCGGAACAGCGTCAAGGTGAATGGCAAAGAAGTTGCCGTCGCCACCGCAGGTCAATATCTGCCCCTCAAGCGGCGTTGGAATTCCGGCGATACCGTGGAGCTCTCATTCGATATGCAACCCCAGATCGTGCACGCCAACCCAGCGGTGGCCGACGACCGCGGCAGGATCGCCTTCCAGCGTGGGCCCATCGTCTATTGCATGGAACAAATGGATCAAGCCCAAATGGATCAAGCTCAAATGCATCAGGAGCAAGCTTCCACCGACTCCAGCGTGTTCCCCCGCTACGCGGCCAAACTTACCGAGACCACGAGCGAGCATTACGATGCGGACCTGCTGGGCGGGGTCGTAGTCCTCGAACACCCTGGTTCGATGATGCCCGCCGCGGCGCCGCTACTGTATCAGGCGGCTCTACCGGAAAAAGATGCAGGGACGGATACAAAACTCCGAATGATTCCCTACTACGCCTGGTCGAACCGTGAACTATCGGCCATGCAGGTATGGGTGCCATACCAGAAGGTGTAACCGTGCTGCGCCTGGTCCATCGAACAACTGTTGCGTCCAACGACCGAGGGGTGATCTGACGATGAGCAATGTCACGCGCAGAAAGTTCTTGAAACGGACCGCGATCGCGGCCGGGGCAGCATGGGGTAGCCGGTTGGCGTCGCCGGTCTACGCGCATGGCCTAGCCACCAGCGCCGTGAAACCCCGGCTCAGCCAGTTTGACTATGGGCAGATCGCCCTGCTCGATGGCCCCATGTTGGAGCAGTTCGACCGCAATCATAAATTTTACCTCGCGCTCGACGAAGACGGCCTGCTCAAACCCTTTCGTGAACGCGCCGGCCTGCCGGCTCCGGGCCCGGTGATGGGCGGATGGTATAACGACAGTCCCCACTACGATCCGCCCAAGAACATGACCGGTTATATCGCCGGCCACAGCTTCGGCCAGTATTTATCGGGCCTTTCGCGAGCCTACGCCATCACCGGCGACAAGCCAACCCGGGAAAAGATACAGCGGCTGGTCAAAGGTTTCGCACCGACAGTTACAGAAAAGTTCTACGTAAACTATCCGCTGCCCGCCTACACCTTCGACAAAACCAACATGGGTCTGCTCGACGCCCACGCCTTTGCGGGCGACTCCATGGCGTTGCCCGTGCTTGCCCATGCGACCGATGCGGTGTTGCCTCATCTTCCCGCGGGCGCGCAAACACGCGTTGAGGCGTGCGCCGTGCCGCACAAGAATATTTCTTATTGCTGGGATGAGACCTATACTCTGCCTGAAAACCTCTACATTGCCTACCTGCGCAGTGGAGATCCGCGCTACCGCAAGCTGGCCGAACGCTTCCTGCAAGACCGGGACTACTTTACCCCGCTGGCCCAGGGCGAGAACATCCTTCCCGGGCTGCACGCCTACAGTCATCTCAACGCGCTCTGCTCCGCGCTGCAGGCCTATCTTGTGGATGGCAGCGCGATGCATCTTCGCGCCGCGCAAAATGGCTTTGACTTTATCCGTACCACGCAGAGCTTCGCCACCGGCGGCTGGGGGCCAAACGAGTCGTTCCGCAAGCCCGGCAGCGGCGACCTGGGTAAGAGTCTCACCAGCACCCACTCCAGTTTCGAGACCGCGTGCGGCGCCTACGGCCACTTCAAAGTGGCGCGTTACTTGATGCGCATCACCGGCGACAGCCTCTACGGTGACAGCATGGAGAGCATTCTCTACAACACGATACTCGGGGCCAAGCCGATCCTGCCCGACGGAACCACCTTCTACTATGCTGACTACAACAACGCAGCGACCAAGTTCTATCACCAGGATAAGTGGCCTTGCTGCTCCGGAACCTTTCCCCAGATTACAGCGGACTACGGCATAAGCTCCTACCTCAGCGCGCCCGACGGAGTGTATGTGAATCTCTATGTCCCTTCGCGGCTCAAGTGGACGCAGCACGGCACCCGCTGCTCGCTGCTCCAGCGGACGGAATATCCCTACCGGCCAGAGACAGCGATCGAGCTGCAGATGGAGAAGCCCGTCGACTTCACGGTATATCTCCGCGTTCCTGCCTGGGCAGGTCCGGCGACGCATGTAGCGGTGAACGGAAAGGCGAGCGGGGTGGCTTTGAAGCCGGGAACCTTCGTGCCTATCCGGCAGACCTGGAAGAACGGTGACCGGATCGAGTTGACGATAGACAGGCCGTTGCGGCTCTCCCCTGTCGACCCGCAACATCCAAACTTGCTGGCGTTGCAGCAGGGCCCGCTCACGCTGTTTGCCGTCGGCGATGTACCCAACGGTCTAACGCGCAAAAACCTTCTGGCCGCGGAACAGCGTTCGGCCGCTGAATGGCAAGTCCCGACATCCGCGAAGAGTCTCGCGATGATTCCCTATCCCGCGATCAAGAAGGAAACCTACCGGCTCTATCTCCCCGTAACCACGTAGCCAGGCGAAACAGCGCCCACTATTCCGGGGCCGCCCGCCGCCGCCGCCCGCTCAACAAATACACGGCGGCGCGCAATTCCAGCAGCGGGTCGTCGGAAGGTTCAATTCCGTCGACCCGCGGAATCGGATCGAAGATGATGTGCTTTTGTTCATGAGCTTCGTCGAGCACCGGCGCGGTGAAGCTTAGCTGTCCCAACTCCAGCAGCGTGCGGCCTTCCGGCCACGCAACGGTCACATCGTCTACCGTATCGCCCGTCTCGGCCAATTGAACCACCACCTTGAACTTCACCGGTTCCTTGGCAATCCGGGCCTCAATTTCATCAAAGAGATAATTGGCTCCTCGCTTGGCCATGGACGCTGCGTCGGGGTGGTCGTTTCCCTCCACCGGCAGAATGCGATAGCGTCCGTAACGGCTTGCGCCGTCCTTGTTGACGAAACGCATGGCGTTCAGACCGAAGTAGCTCTCGCGGGCGAAACTCGAGGGCGGCGGCTTGGGCGTTTGCACAAAGGCGAGCGCTGCCGGGTGCGTCCCGAGATATTTCTCCAGCGGCGACCCCGGGATGTGGGTCATATCGGTCGCCGTAAGGGCGGTCAATAAATCCAGAAAGTCCTGGCCCGTCCTCGCCGGAAAACTGTTGGTGGAATGGCTGACGATGTCTGTGTGTACCCGTTCGCCCAGATGGAATCGGATCGCGCACCCGCGTGGGTCGGCGTTCGGATCATTGTCTGGAATCACCGGTATTCCGGTCGAGTTCGAGAAACGCACGGTAGCCGCAGTGGACGGGTTGTTCAAGTGAGGCGCCCTGCTCAGCTTTGCTGCGTCCGGGGTCGGGGTGAACGATCCATCCAGCATGACGCCTTTCGCGTGAGCCGGCCGAAAGCCGGGGTGCACGCCAAAAAGTGCGTCGAACTTCTCCAACAGCTTCTGACTCAACGCAACAATCTTTTCATCTGTGGGGAGTGGCATATCTCGCTCCTGACTGGCAATCGGAACGATCCCGGCGTGATCGGCCAGGGATCGCTCTGAACCAACATACGCCAGATTTGATACGCCAGATTTGATATGCCAGACTTAATTCACAGAATTGTCATCCCGACCCGGATGCCCGCCACCTTACGTTGGACCAAGCCGGGTGTGCTGCTTTCGTTAAGGAAAGCAGCATGAAGTGCGCCAACGCCACCAAGTTCTAAAGAAAATCCGGGGTAGCGAAGTGGAGCGACTGCTGTTTGCCTCTCCACCTGACTATTTTCCAACAGAGCCTGCCGAGGGTCCTGAGCACCCGACTCAGCCAAGAGTTGGCTTCCGCCTGTCACGCAAGCGCAGAAAGGGCCGCTCAACCAGATAGTACGAGGCGGCCGCCGTCGGAACCGTAAGACCCACGGCGTAAAAGCCCAGATGGCGCATGGGAAGCGTGTAGGCGAATTGGCTTGCCAGCGGGTGATAAAGATAAAGAGCATAAGAGAGTTGAGCGGTAACTTTTACGATGCCGCTAGCGCATATGGTCCACGATTTTGCTCCCCAGTAAACCAACTGTAGGAGCATTACAGCGGCAAGTAATGGCTGCAGTGACCACAGCACCAAATAAGAGCCTCTGCTGCCGGCGGGCATCGCGATCATGAGCGTGAACGCCAACGGCGGCAGAAGAGCCAGCCATTGCCAGCGAAGTACCGCGCAAGATCGGAGCCGCGTGGCATCATCCTCGACCAAGAGAGCCAGCAGACATCCAACCAGCAGGGCGTCTACTCGCATATCGAAAGTGTGATAAAGGTAGCCAGGCGAAACGTGGAATACCAGATACATGACGGCGCGATACGTCCACTGCCCAAGAATGATGACTGTTAGTAGTGGTATCGGTTTCCACCGTTTCTTCAGCATGCTCGACAGCAGCAGTGGCCATAAAAAGTAGAACTTTTCTTCAACCGCGAGCGACCAGCTAATCCACATGTGCAGATAGCGCTGCAACTCGCCGGGTGCCAGCGCTCGGCCGTAATCCATCATGTAGAAAAACGAGACCACAGCCGTCTTCCAGTAGAACTGATGCAATACGCACTCAAGAATCGTCGTGAGAATCCAACAACAGTAAAAGGTCGGGAAGATCCGGTAGGCTCGCCTGCGATAAAACTCGGCGAAGGAAATACTCCCCGTTTTTTTGTAGTCCTTGAGAAGAATTCTGGTGATTAGGAACCCGCTGAGCACGAAGAAAATCATGACACCGAATGAGCCGAGGTTAAGGTGCATCCCCAAAAGGTGTTCGCTCACGCCAAAATGATCAACGAGGACCAGGCTGATGGCCATTGCCCGTAATGCGTCAAGGCCACTGATATGCTTAGCCTGTAGGAACCTTCCAAGGTCATGATTAATTCGATCGAGTTGAGTCTCAGCCTCGGTCGTGGTGGACACGTGAGGTGCCGGCCGGCCAGAGGCCTCCGCGCTGCTTATGCTGGTAGCAACGGGGAGAAGATGGTCCCTGATGTTGGCGTCTGACATAAGCACAGTGAATTATTTCATTTCTCACTGAGCCCGCGGAGCGCGGATTGTGGCTCCGTCAGTTCTTTCACGCCTGATTTTTCGTTGTGAACCAAGTTCGCTACCGCGAGTTGAAAACCTTGAGAGTGAAGGGTGCCGCACGTCCTTACGGATCGAGATCGATTGAGCCACGCAAAGCTCCGCATTTACTTTTCGACCGGCACCGCATACCGGAAGAGGGCCTTTAATCTTAAGAATCTTACTTCGAAAAGTTCATAGCTTAATATCGAGACCCCCGTGAAAAGGGAAAGCATCGTCACGGTATAGGCCATCTGGGCCACGATGAGTGGGTGGATGCGGAGAGTGAACCAGGCAATCCACTGGCTGCAAATCGGTGAAGGCAAGTCATGCCAAACGTAGAGGCCATAACTATACCGCCCAAAGAAACGCAGCAGGGGAATCCTGCCTATTCTGTTTGCGAGCGTGCCCTGTTGCAGAGCGAGTGCGAGCAGGCAACCGTATACCGCAGCTATCAGCGAGTATCCAAAGGAGGTCATCTCTTTTGAGGCAAAATAAAGACTTCCGGCTTTTGCGAATAAAGCTGCAAGCGCGACGCAAGAGACGCCTAAGGATATCGAAAGCGCTCTCGTATTTAGGAAGGAATAACCTCGGCGTCCTCGGACACACAAGGCGAGCATTGCGCCGACGAGCAGGGAGTCCATTCTTGAGGGCAGCTCGCTATAGAGCAACCAGGCAGAGGCATCCGAATAGGTAAGCACGGTCCTGAAAAGGACTGTCCCGAGGATACCGATGGCGCAGATCTGTGTGAGTCGTCGCCTTCCGCGGACGAAGAAAATCGCCAGCGGCCACAACGAGTAGAACTGCTCCTCCAGGGAGAGTGACCAAAAGTGCACGCAGTTGAAATACGGCGTGAAGTCGGGCGCACCGTGTTTCGTGGCTAGAACGATATTTGCGCCATAGATGTAAAAGGGAATCGCCTGCCACGCCATCCTGGTATGGAGCGCTGCGGCAACCGACAGAACAAGGGCAACCGCAAGGCAATAGAGCGGAAGAAGACGGAGGGCGCGGCGCATGTAAAAAACCTTAAAGTAGCCCCCCTTGCCGACGCTCTCATACAGGATCCCGGTGATGAGAAACCCGGAGAGGACGAAGAAGAGATCGACCCCAGTCCAGCCAAGGCTGGCAACGAGCGAAAGGGGGTTCGAGGGGTTCCTCGGAAGATAGTGAAAAAGAAAAACGAGCAGAATCGCAATGCCCCGAAGGCCGTCCAGGCTGTCGATGTGCCTATCTGATTTTTCGACCATAGCTCTTTTGATCTGCGCTGGTTCGTGCTCGACATAGTTGTACAGCGGTAGAGTCTGGGTGCGTTTGTGATTTGAGGGAAGAGTGTGCAAGGGGAAGCGAAACGGTACTCAGCGGCATGGGGCGAAATCTCTTGGTTATTTGCCTTTCCAATGTTAGCGTCAACGCCAAAGAAAGAGGGTGAGGTGGACCAGAAGCTTAGGGTGAGGACTGCCTGGTGGCTGCTATTGACTTTGGCCTGCACGCATTTTTGCCTCGTATACATTCAGAATTGTCAACCGTTCTTGAACCTCAACGAGTACATGCAAGGGCACTCCCGCGTGCCTTATCAATACCGCGTATTGATGGCGTGGGTGCTGCGGGATGGGTCCCGGCTACCTCATCTAGCGAGTCTGAGCGCTCATTTGCCGGCCGTCTTAAGAGACCCGCGGGTGTCGATCCTGTTTGCCACCTCATGGATCAGCTTGTTCGGATCGGTCCTGTTAACGTGGCGTTCTCTGAACTACCTGACCGGGAATGAGCAGTACAGTCGTTGGGCTTCCCTGGTCGTCGTTTATATGGCTTATTTCCAGTTTCCATTGGTCTTCGGCCTGAATTTCTTACTTCCCTACGACCTGCCCAGCCTGCTGTTCTTTTGCGGGTGCATGTATTGTGTGATCTCGAGGCGAATGACGCTCTTCTACCTGTTTTTTATCGCGGGTACCTTCAACCGCGAGACGATCTGCATGGCAACCCTTTTTCTGGTGATCTGGCGGTGGCAGGAGCGCAGTCAACGCCGGCTCGCTCTGGTGCTGATTGCACACGCGCTGGGTCAGGCTGCGATTTGGATTGTGATCAGCCGGTACCTGCATCACCTGTTCGCAGGCAACCTGCCTGACACGGCCGGTGCGAGCTTTTATTACAAGCTCTCCTACAACTTGCATGCCATCGTCAAGCCTCGACAGTGGCCGGTGCTTGCCAGTGTATTTGGATTCACGCTCCCGCTGGTGCTGATGTGGCGACGGTGGATGAAGAACGCGGCCATGGAAAGGGGTATCTATCTTCTGGCGGCGTGGTTCGTAGTGATGATGTTGGTCGGGGTGATTATTGAGATAAGGGTGTTTTCTGAGTTGATCAGCTACATGGCGCTCGCACTCGGACTCATCGTTTACCATCGGTTTCCGGGGCTACAAGCGGCGGGTACAGATCGGAGCGCCCCCTTCTGATTGGCTGCGTGCTAGCATCTTTTATGCCATCCAGGGGCGCGGCATCCAAGCGCGAAATCGAACTTGATTTCATACGAGGGATCGCCATCCTTTTGGTCCTGGGCTTCCACTACCGCACACGAGAGCTTCTGATTTCTTCGCCGCTTCTTGACCGCCTTCAGGCTTCCGGGTGGGTGGGCGTGGACATTTTTTTTGTTTTGAGTGGGTTCCTGGTGGGGGGGCTTATGCTGAACGAATGGAAGACGACAGGGAGGATTGACGCCTGGCGTTTTCTTAAGCGTCGTGCTTTTAAGATCTGGCCAGCCTACTACTTCTTCCTTGTGACCGCGACAGCCTTCCATGTGCGGCCCCTGAGGGAGTTCTTTTGGCAGAATCTCCTGAATGTCCAGAACTATTTCCCTTCGAGCCTATCCCACACATGGAGCTTGGCGGTAGAAGAGCATTTCTATATAGCGTTGGCAGCCGTTATGGGCCTGTTCGCTTTTATTCGTTGGCGGCCAGCCACGCTCTTTGCCGGATGCTTCGTAACCGCTGTGTCTGTCGAAGCGCTTCGTGCGATGCTCATTATTTTCCATCGGCCATTTTATTTCTATACCCACACACGAATCGATGCACTGCTCATTGGCGTCATGCTCGCAGTGCTGCGCCATTTCTACCCGGAGCGATTTCATGGGCTTGGGAGGCGGCGCTGGTTGCTTATTTTGCTTGTCGCGATGGCGGCAGTCGCCCTATACGCGGAGACGGATCCTGCTCGAGCGCCCCACGAGATGACGTCTCCTTTCCTGATCACGATCGTCGATTACGGGAGTGCCGCGCTCCTGCTCTTGCTCTATCGTCCGCGGACTAGCCATTCTGTGCTGTATCGAATCGTCGCCCGCGTCGGGGTGTATTCCTATGGCATTTATCTTTGGCACGTAAGTGTTGAACGGCCGGTGGAGTTCATAGCAGGGCACGCCCCGGCGTTTGCTGGGGAAGTCGTTTCGACCATTCTTCCCTATGTCTTCGCGATCGCGCTGGGCGTTGCCACAACCAGGGCGATTGAGTTGCCTTTCATGCGCCTTCGCGACCGGATCTTGCCCCCCGCGAACTATGAACCGCCGGTCCCGGTTGCCTAAAGATTCTGCGGCTCTGTATTGCTCAACAGGTTCGCAGCTGAGGACTCAATCGGTCGCCGGTCGCGACGGCTCTTCCAGAACCGATCGCGCAGCCGCAGCGCCGGTCGCTCCACAACCCAGTAGGAAACTTCGGCGAAACAGAGAATAGCAATCAAGTTAAAAGGAAAATATCCGGCCGCCTCGGAAGTAATCAGATTTTGCCATAAGTAAACGCTATACGAGATGATCCCGATATGCCTTAGGATTGGGGTATTAAGGATCTGTCCCGGAATCGTATCCGGACGGCTTACCACATAGGCCGTCACCAGACAGATACTAATGCCTTCGAGTGTCATTCCCACCAGCAGGTCATACCGGCCTCGAAAAAGAAAATCGAGCCACGGATCAACCACGAGCAGAAAGAGAACTGCTGCCCACATGGACCACGGTCCTACCCGTGCGCGGAAAAAATGGTGGAAGCGATCATTCTGCCAGAGGAGCGCGAGTACACAACCAAACATAATGGTGTCGATACTCGAGTGGAACATGCGATCTACGACCGCACGGTGCTGCGGCGCGAGCAACGCATAAGTGACTAAACGTGACATGGGGGACACGGCAATGAGAATTGCCGCCAGGTAAGTCGCCTTTCGCTTCCCCATGAACAGTAGCGCCGCAGGCCAGAGGAGGTAGAACTGCTCCTCCACGCTGAGGGACCATAAGTGCTGCAGGCCGACAAATCCCCCGCCGGGACCGAGATAGTAATTTGAGGCGTAGATCGCCGCGAAGAAGAAAGCGCGGAGCGGCACACGAAAGAAACCTGCCAGCGTCAACCCCAGAATAATCGCCAGATAAGCATAGAAGGGAGGGGCGATTCTAAAGGCGCGCCGCACGTAGAAACTCTTGAGATCGATCGTCCCGCTCGCATGCAGTTCTTTCAGCAGCAGGTTGGTGATAAGGAAGCCGCTAATGACAAAAAAAACGGCGACTCCGGTGTGCGCTAATAGCAGATAGAAACTTGGTGGAACGTTGATCCACCGCGCAAGGTGCTCGCTCGAGTGTCCGGCAATCACCAGCATGATCGAGACGGCGCGCATGCCGTCGAGCGAGGGAATGTTCCGGGATTTGTCGTCGATCTCCACGCGGCGCCTGACTCTCCTGGTCGACTCTCTTGGTTATCAACATGCGCCGCGATCGAACCGACGCGAAACCGTCTCCTCAACTTTATCTACTTTCAGCGGTTGTCGGCATGACCAGATAGGTTCTCATGGCCTCACCGGTCGTGCCTCCCCGAGCACCTGCGCCGCTGTGCAGCGGCTCGCCGGCGCTATGGCTGTGTTATATCTAAGCAAGCAAACTCCCATGGGCTTCTCTTTGCGCAATCCGGTACGGCGATTTCGCGAGCGCTTCCATCCTCTCTACTACATGCGCAAGTCGGCTCTTGGTCGATTTGCGATCCGCCTCGTTGACAAGCCGGTGTGGCTCTCGGTTCCGGGTATAAGTTTCAAAGTTCGCGGCCGTCTGGTTACGCATGGCTTGGCTTTTGCAGCGACTGGATCACAAGAACAGGGGTCCGAAGCGCTGGCGACAACCTGCGTCGATCGTCTCAAGCTCGAGTCTTTCTGGGATGTCGGCGCCAACATAGGTCATTACACGTGGCTCCTCAAGTCAGCTTCTCCTGCGCTTCACGCGGTTTTGTTTGAAGCTTTTCCTGCAAACGCGGAGCTGGTCGAAGAAACCTTACACAGAAATCAGCTTCCCGATGTTGAGTTAATCGTGGCAGGAGCGAGTGATTCTCGTGGATATGGCTCCTTACGTGTGGATCCGGTAGCGGGGGCAACGTCGACGCTCGACGATTCTCACGAGCTTACTTTTGAGGAGGAGCATTTCGGTGTTCTCTCCAGTAGCGTTGCGATTAAACTTGTTACCCTCGATGATCAACGCATGCGGCGCGGCCGAGTGGATTTTCTCAAGATTGACGTAGAAGGGCATGAAGCAGCCGTCCTGCGCGGCGCCCAACAAACGATCTCTGCGGATCAGCCTGTATTGTTCGTCGAGTGTTTTCATCCAGGGCGTGCCTGTTTGCAGCTCCTCGAGGAGCAGGGGTACCGGTTTGTGGATGGGGACCGGCTGCGCCCACAGACCAACGATCAGACCGGCAATTATTTTGGCTTCCCCCAGAAGTTCCACTCTGAAATCGATGGGCTCCTGGCAAAAGCCCGCGAGCGCCGCCACGCATAACCGGAAGGCACCATACAGAGCGGCGAACAACCGGCGTCATAACTCTACGGATTAGGGGGACCCGGTGGCGGTGTGGGCTGCGTGCTCTCCGGCCCCTTGTAAACCAGCGGAATGTGCATCGGCAGCTCAGCATTGCTGTGCTTGGCTTTCGGCTTCGCAGTCGCGACGGTATTCGATCCTTCGGCCACCACGGTGCGCTGCGAATTCAGGCAAAGCCAGTTGTTGCGCACATGCTCGAACACATGCGAAAAAATGCCCTTTTCGAGAAACGGCGCTTTCTCGGTTTTCCAAGTCATGACGTACGTGCCGTTCACGATCGCCACATCGCCCACGAAGCGAACGCTGACCACCTTTTGTTGCAGCGCATCAGGCTGGTTGGTCTTGAGCAGCAGTTGAGCAATTTGCTGGTTGCGTGTGGTCACATCCCCGGTAGCGGAAATACCAATAAACTGGGGCGCCAGCACCAACTCCAACGCATATCGATCGCGCTGGGTCACGGCGTCGTTCCAGCGATCTTCCACCTGCTGCATCTCGCGAAACTCGGGCGGCGCAGCCGTTTCTTTAGCCGCTTGCTGCCCCTCGGCACGCACTCCGAAGCAAGCCGCCAGGCACAACCCGGCCGCGAAAAATATTTTGGTCCTCGAGCATTTTCGCAATTGGTGTAGACCGAAGCCGCCAACGTTTACGTGGTTTTCTCTCAAAGAAAACCACACCTCGCTGCTCTTACCAGACCACGGTAATTGCGAAAATGCTTTAAAGCTGGTCCCAAAAGTCGTCCTGAAACTCATCGCAAAGCGCATCCTCGCTTCATCATACCGTTCCCCATCCTTCCTTTTGGACCACACAGTCGATACGCTCCGCGGCATCTTCCGCGGGGCATCGTTGTCCACATTTGCACCTGTTTGGTAAGCCTTCCACCGCCCGGTTGTGGCCTAAACTGAGCTTGGAGTTTTCCCATGGCCACCCTCTCTGAAGTGTCGTTCGATCGCGGCCTGCCCGCCAGCGTAGAGGCGGAGCGTTCGATCCTGGGCGCCATCCTGCTTGACAACCAATCCTTTGACGAGGCAGCGGCTAAGCTGCGCGCTGAAGATTTCTCCCTCGACTCGCATCGTCGCATCTACAGCCGCATGTCGGAGTTGATCGACGCCCATCGCGCAGTCGATATCGTGACCTTGGCGGAGGAGTTGGCGCGGCACAAAGAAGTCGAAGCAATCGGCGGTGTCGCTTATCTCGCATCGCTGACCGAGGGTTTGCCACGCCGGCCCAGTATCGAAGAGTACGTCCGCATCGTGAAAGACAAGTCGCTGTCGCGCCAGCTGATCGTCATCTGCAGCACGGCGATCACGCGCGCCGCCGATCAATCCGAAGAGGCGCTGACCACTCTCGACTCTGCCGAATCCGGCCTGCTGGAAGTTTCCGAGCGCGGCATCACCCGCGGATTTGCCGGCATCGCGGAGATCATCAAAGACTCCTTCGGCACCATCGACAACCTGTACGCCCAGCAGAGAGAAGTGACCGGGCTGGCCACCCATTACACCCAATTCGACAAGATGACCAGTGGCCTGCAGACTTCTGACCTGATCATCATCGCCGCCCGCCCCAGCATGGGCAAGACCGCCTGGGCCATCAACATCGCCGAGAATGCCGCCGTACGCGACGGCAAGGTAGTCGCCGTCTTTTCGCTCGAAATGTCCAAAGAGTCCTTGCTGCGGCGCATGCTCGCGTCGCAGGCGATGGTTTCCATGCAAAAGATCCAGACCGGGTTTATTCCCAAAGCGGATCGGGGCAAATTGATGGAGGCCCTCGAACGGCTCGCCGAAGCAAAAATTTTTATCGACGATACTCCGGCCATTGCGCTCTCAGAGATGCGCGCCAAGGCACGCCGCCTACAGCGGCAGCAGAATGGTCTCGACCTGATTGTCGTCGATTATCTCCAGCTGATGAGTGCTTCGAGCTTAGGCGTGGGGGCTCGCCGCCACGAGAACCGCAACCAGGAAGTCTCTGCCATCTCGCGCGGCCTAAAAGCGTTGGCCAAGGAGCTGCGGGTTCCAGTGGTGGCGCTGTCCCAGCTTAGCCGCGCCTCGGAGACCCGCGGCGGCGACAAGAAACCCATGCTCTCCGATCTTCGTGAGTCCGGGTCGATCGAGCAGGATGCCGATGTCGTCGCGTTTATCCATCGCGACAGCTACTACAACAAAGACGAGAACGGCGAAGAAGATCCGGACTCCAAGAACAAGGCGGAGATCATCATCGCCAAACAGCGGAACGGCCCCACCGGCTCCGTGCACCTGGCCTATATCGCGGAGTGCACCCGCTTTGAAAACATGGCCTTCGGCCAGGGGCCGGGAGACTACTGAGGAACGCCGGCTCCATGTTTACCCGGCCCACCTGGGCTGAAGTCTCCCGCAGTCGGCTGCTGGCCAACTACGATCAACTGCGCCGCTTACCCGGCCCTCAGGTTGACCTGATGCCGGTGGTGAAGGCGAATGCCTATGGGCACGATGTGCTGGCATGCGCACCGCTGCTGGCCGGCGCGGGCGCCCCGTGGCTGGGCGTGACCTCTGCCGCGGAGGGTGCCGCTGTTCGTACTGTCTGTCCCCACACGCGGATTCTGTTGATGTCCGGAGTCTTCCCGGGCGAAGCGGACACGGTCATCGACCACACGCTGACCCCGGTGGTCTGGGAGCCCTGGCAGCTTGACCTGCTGCAGGTGGCCGGAGCTGCGCGAGGCATGGCGGCAGGCAGTCTTCCCGTACACCTGGAAATCGACACCGGCATGTCACGGCAGGGCGTGCGCGTGACCGGGCCGGAAGTTTCCCCCCAGGCGGCTGCCGTGATGCTACGTTTTCATGCTGCATCCTGCCTCGCGCTGGAAGGGGTGATGACTCACTTCTGCGCTCCGGAAACACTTTCGTCTACGCGGTCGAATCGACAGCTGGTGGGACTGGGTGCCGCCCTGGCATTCTTGTCGGCCAAAGGCCTGCGTCCGCAGTGGCTGCATGCCGGCAACTCCTCCAGCATCGTGGCCGGGTCCGATCGCCAGGCTCTCATGGAGATGGCACAGCACGGCGAAGCGCGGCTGATGTTGCGCCCCGGGCTGGCGCTTTATGGGTATCTCGACCGCATTACTCAGGATGGGATCTCGTGGGGTGGCGAAGAGCCGGAGCTGTCGCCGGTGCTTGCCTGGAAGACGCAAGTAACTTCCCTGCGGACCCTGCGCGCCGGTGAGACCGCAGGCTACGGTCATACGTTTGTCGCTGACCGGGACACCACCATCGCACTGTTACCGGTTGGTTATGCGGACGGATTCAACCGCTTGCTCTCCAACCGCGGAGAGGTCTTGCTGCGCGGCCGGCGGGCTCCGATTGCCGGCAGGGTCTCGATGGACCAGACTACCGTGGATGTCACTGGAATTCCCGGGGCCGCCATCGGCGATGAAGTCGTGCTGCTGGGCAGCCAGGGGACAGCTTCGATCACCGCGTGGGATCTGGCCAATCAGACCGGGACCATTCCCTGGGATGTGCTGTGCGCGATTGGCGCCCGGGTCCCGCGGGTGGTGGTGGCTTAGCGGTTCTGAGAACACTCGTATAATCAAAGAGAAACCATGTTCATTGATGAGGCAAGAATTCGCGTGAAGGCCGGCGACGGCGGCAATGGCTGTGTTGCCTTCCGGCGAGAGAAGTTTGTCCCTCGCGGCGGCCCGTCCGGTGGAGACGGCGGACGGGGCGGCGATGTCATCATGGAATCGAGCGAGCGGCACAATACCCTGGTTCATTTTCGGTTCAACCCGGAACACAAGGCCCAGCGCGGACGCCACGGAGAGGGCTCCAACTGCAGCGGCAAAGAGGGCGAAGACGCAATTTTGAAAGTGCCCGTCGGCACCGTCCTCTATGACGACGAGACCGGGGCGGTGGTGCACGACTTCTCCCATGCGGATGAACGCGTCGTGGTGGCTAAGGGCGGGCGAGGTGGTCGAGGCAACCAGCATTTCGCTACCGCCGTTCACCAGGCTCCGCGCGAATCGGAAGCCGGCCGCGAAGGAGAGGAACGCAACTACCGGCTGGAGCTGAAGTTGCTGGCCGATGTCGGGCTGGTGGGCTACCCCAACGCCGGCAAGTCAACGCTGATTTCCAGAATCTCCGCTGCCAAACCCAAGATCGCCGACTACCCGTTCACTACCCTGGAACCCAATCTGGGAGTGGTCTCGGTAGGGAATCCGCCGCATGAAGACAGCTACGTCGTGGCCGACCTGCCCGGTTTGATCGAGGGAGCTCACCTGGGGGCAGGGCTGGGATTGCAGTTCCTTCGCCACATCGAGCGCACCCGGGTTCTGGTGCACCTGGTCGATGTCTCGGATGCCAGTGGCCGGCCCGACCCGGTCGAAGATTTTCGCGTCATCCTGGACGAGCTGAAGAGTTTCGGCCACGGCCTGGAAGAAAAGCCAATGCTGGTGGTCGCCTCCAAGATCGACGTGGCCAATCCCGAGAAGCTGAAGAAACTGCGGGCCATGGCTAAGCGGCGCAAGCTGCCGTTCTTTGCACTTTCCGCTGTGACGGGTGCCGGTATTCAAGAGCTGAAATATGCTTTGGGCGATCTGGTGCGCGCCTCCCGCGAGAAAGAAATCGCCCCGGTAACGGCTCCAACGATTCTCGCCGAATATTGATCGGCATTTCCTCGGTGAAGCGTCGCAAGCTGGGTTAGGTTTGTATTGGTCGTCCACTGGCTCTGCCGACCCGCGAGGGATGAATCGGCGGGTAGTGCCGCGAATTTCAGGTTCTCCGGCGTTGACGCCAAGCGCCGAAAATGATCTGGGCTTTACAGTTTGCTGAAAACTCGGTTTTGTATCAGTCGTCTACCGGCTGAGCCGACCCTCAAGGGATGAAACGCAGGGTAGTGCGACGAATTTCAGATTCTCCCGCAAGCCCCGCCCCCTGGACGGGTGCCCCGTTCGCCCCAGCGTACTCCGGATTTCCTGTGTAACTTGGTGGCGCTGGCGCACTTCATGCGGCTTTCCTTAATGAAAGCCGCACACGTGGATGTTGGTGGCTCCCCGCGCAGGAAATCCGGATACGCGGGCCGAAAAAGATGGGCGAAGCCCAATCCATTGCTTGCCCATGCCGATCAACGCAGAAAGAAGCTGCGCGGTGGTGCGCTCTGCTAGATCCATCACACCGCGCTCGCACAGCGGCGATGAGCGCTTTCCTGTCGTCTGATCGTTTTTGACTCATCAACTACTTGGTCGACGACACCATATCGTCAACGTGATATAGGCTAGTCGACAAAATCGTCCGAAGTTTCTCATAAGCCTCGAACGTCGCGCCAACTTCCATATCGGGGTGAACCTTCTTGAAGGTATCTGCAAACGGGATGTCTTTATAAACGGCATCCCAACTGGGGAAGACGTCCACGGTTACAGCCTGAAACTTAAGGTCACTTCCGTTCGGCAAAACCTGCACGTTCAGCGACCATCCGGTTCTCACGCCATCCTTTGCCATCGCCTCTGCCAACGGTTGCCAAACCTTCTTCTCGTAGGCCAGGTAATCGTCCATGTTGGAGACCTTCATTTCATTCACCATGAAGTAGTCCCCCTTTTTTGCAGCGCCTACGAAGACTTTGTTCTGGAATAAGTTGTTTGAAACCAACTGGCCCAGTGAACTGCGACGGTCCACATATTCTTTTGCGCTGACCGTCATTCCCGCCTTTTTCAGCGCAGCGCCCATTTCGTCCATATCCAATGGCTTTGGGGGAGCCCCTGGATACATTGAAATGCTGAGATAGTCACACTCCGCCGAAGTACCCTGAGGTATTACAGACCGCAACAGGAACCAGGTGGAGACTGCGCCGGAATCTACTCTGCCCTGGGCAAACTTGTGAGCGTCTTCCGCAGCCCACTTGCGGAATTCGTTTGCGTTTTCCGGCTTAACTTTGACGCAGGCAACGCTGTGATAGCCACTCGGCGCCTCTTGGGCAAAAAGAGTGGCAGAAAATGCCGCTGCAAACGCGACACTCAACAAAGAACGGGGAATGTTCATTGGAACCTCTTTCTTAGGGTCCCGGCTGGCTGACGGTACACGCACAAAACCCCACGCAAAGATACAGTAAAAACTGATTCCGTGAGGTTTATTCTCACTTACTCACTCTTGGGGTCTTAGTTAGCCGTGCCGCGAAAGGCGAAAATGATCTGGGCTTTAGCCCAACGTATTCTCAATCATCTGCGGCACGACTAACGCTCGCTGCGGCGAGGCAGTCGTGCCCTGATACAAAACAGGAGTTTTTCCGGCAGCCTGTTCAGCCCGTACATAATCGGGCAAGGCTCTTCGGCCTTTAGGCCGTGGCTAAGCGGGTGGCGGCGACAGCGACCATGTTGCGGCGTGGAGCAGGAAACTGGACCAACTCCCAGGCGGATCGATCGCGCAGCAGGCGGGAGACTAACGCGGTGTGCATAGCATGCCCGGCGCGTTGGGCCACGACTCGGCCCAGGATACGATGACCCACCAAAGCGAGATCGCCGATAAGGTCGAGCACTTTGTGGCGGACAAATTCGTCGTCGAAACGGAGAGGCCCATTCTGCACTGCGCCCCCGCAAAGGATGATCGCATTCTCCTCCGAGGCTCCGCGGATCAATCCCATGTCCCGCAGCATCTTCTCATCTTCGCGAAACCCGAAAGTGCGAGCAGCCGCAATCTGGGCCCCGTACGATCCGGCAGCCAGGTCTACCGTGAATGCCTGGCGGCCAATGGGATCGGGAAAATGAATATCGTACGTAATGCTGTAGCCTTCGCCGGGATACACCGCGATAAACTTGCCGTTCTCGCGGACTTCTACACTTTTCAGGATGCGCAGGTATTGCCGGCGGCGCCGCTGGCTGCGGATGCCCACTTGGGCAAAGGCTTCCACGTAGGGAAGGGCGCTGCCGTCGAGAATCGGCAACTCCAGGTTGTCCAGTTCAATGATGACGTTGTCGATGCCCATGCCGATCAACGCAGAAAGAAGATGCTCGGTGGTAGATATGAGCACGCCCTGGCGCATGATACTGGTGGCGTAACTGACCTTGGCTACATTCCTGCCAGTCGCTGCAATCTCGTAATTTTCGAGATCGCTACGGCGGAAAACCACCCCGGAGCCGGCCGGCGCCGGCAACAGCCGCATGTTGACGGGTGCCCCGCTGTGGAGACCGATTCCTGAGAATGCAATCACCGACGCGATGGTCTTTTCCAAATGCTCAATTTCCACGAATAGGTGTTCCTGGCTTGCAAGTAATCGCAAAGCCATAGACTACAGAGGTAGAAAAAAGTTTTGCTGTGTCGAAAATGCCACAAACTGATCGGTTATGGTGCATATCCCATCCGTATTAAGCGGGACTGGATAATGCCGGAAAGGGAAAACCAGAAATGCGAACTTACCGCGATCTGACCCGCGCCGTGGCCAGCCGCAGGCCCAGAATGCTCGAAATGATGGGCGAACTGGTGGGCATCGAGTCGCCCACAGAAGACCGGCAGGCGGTCAACCGCTGCGTAGGCCTGGTGGAAACGTGGATCAAGGCCAGCGGCGGCAAAAGCCGCCGCAGCAAGCAGCGGTCGGCAGGGGATTTGCTTATCGGCCGCTTCGGGCCGACGCGGAGCGCCGTCAAACCGCTGTTGTTGCTCGGCCACCTGGATACCGTCTGGCCGCTGGGTACCTTGGGCAAGATGCCGTTCCGCTTGCGCGGAGGCCGGGCGTGGGGCCCAGGCGTCCTGGATATGAAGACCGGGGTGGTGATGGCCCTCAGCGCCCTGGGGATATTGGAGGGACGGTTGACCCGGCCGGTCATTCTTCTTCTCAACAGCGACGAGGAGACGGGCAGTGAACACTCGCGGCCATTGACCGAATCGTTGGCTCGGGGATGTGGCTCGGTCTTTGTGCTCGAGCCGGCCCAGGGCCTGGCGGGAGCTTACAAGACGGCCAGAAAAGGAGTCGGGAACTATCGCTTGCAGGTGCAAGGCGTGGCCGCCCATAGCGGGGTGGATTTTGGCCAGGGTCACAGCGCGGTGCTGGAGCTGGGGCGGCAGATCGAGCGTGCCAGTGCGTTCACTGACTTGGCCCGAGGGATCACGGTCAATGCCGGCGTGATTGGCGGGGGCACCCGATCGAACGTAGTGGCTGCGGAAGCCTGGGCTGAGTTCGACGTGCGCATCGCCCGGGCAGCGGACGCACCGCGGGTAGACCGCCGTTTCCGCGCTCTGCGCGCCGTGGACCGGGCGTGCACGCTCTCGATCACGGGCGGACTGAATCGGCCGCCCATGGAACGCACGCCGGGAACGGTGGCCCTTTTTCGCCGCGCCGCGACAATGGCCGCGGAGTTGGGTTTCCAATTACAAGAAGCAGCGACGGGCGGAGGTTCGGACGGGAATTTTACTTCGGCCTTGGGAATTCCCACGTTGGACGGGATGGGAGCGGTTGGTGAAGGCGCACATGCCCACCGGGAATTCGTTCTGATCGATGCGCTCGTTCCCAGAACAGCCCTGCTTGCAGCGATGATTGGCGGCCTTTCTCTGGAATAGGCCGGGAAGGGATCTCCAAATGCTGGCTGCCGTTGATCTCACACTCCTGACCCTGTTTGTTTTGTGCTCCACGCAGTTACTGAGCCGAACCAAAACCAGTCTCCCCGCAAGCGACAAGACCGAACCGAGCCGTTTGCCCTGACGCAATTTCGAAAGACAGATTCGATGGGAGGGCACCGCTCTGGCCCTGCGGGAAGTCCGGGTTCGGTCGCGCCGCTGTGAAACGGGTTCGATCTTCTTCACGCAGCGGATTGCGCTCCGCTCTCCCCTGAGATAGCTTCAAGGAGCATGAACCTGCTTTGCCATCGATGTGGCGCCACCCTTAGCGCGTCCGAACTGTTTTGCCCTGACTGCGGATCCCCGCAGCTGAAGTTCGCACAGCAGGAAGAGGTGGAGGGGGATCACATCGGCAGCCGGCCCCCGGGGACGGTGGCCCGGTCGCAGGGAATCTCCTGGAAAGACGCGATCCTCGCCGCTCTCCTCGTTTCCGTGCCCGCGGGCCTGCTCAGCTCGGTTTCGGTATTGTCCTGGGGATGCTGTTTGTGGGTGGTGGGGGGCGCGGTGCTGGCCATCGTCGTGTATCACCGGCGAGCTCCGGCATTCCTATTGGAGACCCGCTCCGGCATTCGTATCGGCGCTATTGCAGGGCTCATCGCCGCTTACAGTTCCGTCATCGCGACCGCTTTCTGGCGCATCTTTTCACGCTATGTTCTGCACCAGGGTTATGCCATCGATCAGTTTTACGACTCCGTCATTCAGCAATCCACCGCGCTGGTGCAGGCCAACCCGGATGCAGAGGCTCAGTGGCGCACCTATGTCCACTTCCTGATGTCGCCGGATGGGCGGGCGGCGTACACCCTGATGAACGCTGCGACCACCTCGCTGGGCATCATTCTCTTCTCCGCCATCGGGGGCGCCCTGGGCGTTCGCCTCCTCGCTTCCCGCAAAAGGGCACTCGGCAACGGATAAAAAAAGAACCGCTTGATCCGGTTGGTATGGCTTGCCCACCCACGTGGCAAAAAAGCTCCAACCCTCGTATCATCCGGCCAGAGAACTTATGAGCAAAGCAAAAGTCAGTGCGGGGCCGGGGCTACGGGAAAAAATCCGCCTCATGTCGGCTTCGGAAATCGAGCGCACGCTGATCCGGCTGGCGCACCAGATCATTGAAAAAAACAATGGGGGGCAGAACCTTGGCCTGGTCGGCATCAAGCGTCGCGGGGTGCCCCTCGCAGAGCGCCTGGGCCGGATGATCAGCGGCATCGAGAAGGCGCCGGTGGATACCGGAGTACTCGATATCAGCTTCTACCGCGATGATCTCTCGACCCGCGATCATCGCCCGATCGTTGTTCCCGGAACCATCGGTTTCGATATCGCCGGGCGCGATATCATCCTGATCGACGATGTTCTTTATACCGGCAGAACCATACGGGCAGCGTTGGACGCACTCTTTGACCACGGCCGTCCGCGACGCGTACAACTGCTGGTGCTGATCGACCGCGGCCACCGCGAGCTGCCCATCGAGGCCAGTTTTGTGGGTCGCCACGTGCAGACAACCAGCCGCGAGATCGTCGAGGTCAAGCTGCAGGAGATTGACGACGACGAGCAGGTCATTCTTGTCGAACGTACCGACTAGCGCAAGCGCCGGCGCCGGCCATCCACCGCAACCCATCATGCCCACGACCAAACGAGCCAATGCAATACCGGAGCCAGCGTGCGCTGTGCCTCGCAACGCAGAGCCATCCGCCGGGGCGTCCCCTCCGGCGGGGCGTCACACGACTGGTTGCGCCGGTTCTCTGCTCTCCGTCAGCTCGCTTGCGGTCGAGGATGTCTCCGCCATCCTGCGGCTGGCCACCGTACTCGAAGCCGAAGAACCCGTCGCTCGTGCCCGGCGGCTGGCCCGTCGCCGGGTCGCCCTCCTTTTCTACGAATCCAGCACCCGCACCCGGACCTCTTTCGAGCTGGCGGCCAAAGGCCTGGGTGCCGACACCGCGCTGATCAGTTCCCAATCCTCCTCCATCGAAAAAGGCGAATCCCTCAGAGACACCGGCATTACGCTGCGGGGGCTGGGCGCGGAATGCATCATTCTGCGCCATCTCTCCTCGGGAGCACCCTACCTTCTGGCCAGCGCCACCGGCTTGCCGATACTGAACGCCGGGGATGGCATGCACGAGCATCCTTCGCAGGCACTGCTGGACGTGCGCACCATGCTCTCTGCCCTAAAACGGCCGGAGAACACTGCGGGCGAGACTCTGCTGGCGGGGATTACGGTCTCGATTGTGGGCGATATTCTGCACTCCCGCGTAGCGCGATCCAATGCCCTTCTGCTGCCTCGGTTGGGGGCTCGGGTCATTCTTAGCGGGCCGCCCGCACTGCTGCCTGAATTGGCTCAGGAACTGGGTCCCGGCCTCACCATCGAACGAGACTTCGATCGGGCACTGGAGCAGTCGGAGATCGTGATGATGCTGCGCATCCAAAAGGAGCGGTTGGCCGGCGTCCACATCGACCTGGACGAGTACACGGCCCGATATCAGTTGCATCGGGAGCGGCTACGCGCCCACGGACCGCAGGCCATTGTGATGCACCCCGGCCCTATGATCCGTGGGCTCGAGATCACCAGCGACGTGGCGGATGGACCGCAATCGGTGATCGAGCAGCAGGTACGACATGGGGTGCCCATTCGCATGGCCCTTATTCATCGCGCCCTGGAGCCTGGAGCGCAACCTGGAGCGAAATCTGGAGCGCAGCCTGCGGTGCAGCCAGAGGCGGACAAAAAATCCGCCCCCGCGCGTGCGGCCAAGCGGTTGCCGGCGAAGAAAAGAGGCGGCTCTTGAACTCGATCCTGATTCGTGGCGGCCGCGTGGTCGACCCTTCTGCCGGAATCGACGCCGCCCGCGACCTCCTGCTCAAGGACGGCCGGGTGGCCGCCATGGACGCTCCGGGCAAATTGGCCGCAGCCGCCAAACAAGCCGACGCGGAGATCGTGAACGCTGCCGGCCTGGTCGTCGCCCCAGGACTCGTCGATATTCACGTGCATCTGCGCGAGCCGGGACAAGGGTATAAGGAGACGATTGCCACCGGAACCGCGGCTGCCGCGGCGGGCGGGTTCACGACGGTCTGCGCCATGCCGAACACGATCCCGGTGAACGATTCGGTGGAGACGACCCGTTGGATGCAGGCTGCGGAGCGTAATGCGAGCGCGCGGGTCTTTCCCATCGCGGCGGCGACGCGTGGCAGCATGGGGGAAGCGCTCACGGAATATGGTTCGCTCAAAGCCGCCGGCGCCGTTGCCGTCACCGATGACGGCAAGCCGATCCTCGGGGAAGCGATCATGCACCAGGCTCTGGCCGCGGCAGCACGCGCCGGGCTCCCCGTGATCCAGCACGCGGAGGACACGCGCATGACCGGCGGATGCTCGATGAACGCCGGGGCTCTGGCGTTCCGGCTGGGGCTGCGGGGCATGCCGGTGGCCGCCGAAGCCGGCCTGGTGGAGCGCGACCTTCGCCTGCTGGCCGAGCTCAAAGGCGGCCGTGCCCACTTGCACGTGGCGCACTTGTCCACCGCCGCGGCTCTGGACGCAGTCCGCCGCGCCCGGCGCAATGGTTTGCACGTCACCTGCGAGGTCGCGCCGCATCACTTTGTGCTGACCGAGAGCGCCGTGGGTGACTACAACACCAACGCCAAAATGAATCCGCCGTTGCGGGCCGAATCGGACCGGAAGGCGATGCTGGAGGGGTTGCTCGATGGTTCCATCGATTGCATCGCGACCGACCATGCGCCGCACGCTGCTCACGAAAAGGAGCAGGAATTCGAACGCGCGCCCAACGGCATCACTGGTTTGGAGTCAGCCCTGGGGCTCACCCTCGACCTGCTGCATCGAAAGCATAAGGTCTCCCTCAGTCGGCTCATTACGCTGCTGAGCACCCAACCGGCCAATCTATTGAACTTGAAGGGCCGTGGCAGCCTGGCGGTCGGCGCTTTCGCGGACGTGGTCCTATTCGACCCGGCGGCGGAATGGACCTTTCGCGTATCTGCGACCCGATCCAAATCAACCAATTCGCCCTTCGACGGGTGGACGATGCGTGGCAAGGTCAGGATGACCATCAGCGAAGGCCGCGTGGTCTACCGCGAGGAATAACGGCATGCCAGGGAAAGCGTCTACCTGAACCGCTGGGATCCCGACCGACGCTTCGAGAAGAACGCGGCGCAGGGATCTGCGGTTCTCAGTTCCCCTGTGACTGCACACTGGAAGCACGGCACTCCAAGCCAGGCGACCACAAAATGGCCCCGGCGCCCGAGCCGAGCAGCAATCCCAGAAAAAATCGGGGCCAGGGCAAATTGCCATGCCAGTGGAGCATGCTGGCCGCGACATCGAGCAGATTGAGCAGCAAAGCAACGGCCAGCTGCCGCCCCGCAACCACTCTCCCAGCCCGTACGAAAATCCCCAGTACCGTCCCGCAATAAATACCCAGGCAGCGCACGCAAACAGCGACGGGCGCACCTGCGACCACAAAGCTTCGGGTTGGATCCTGGTGGCAAAGGCGAGAAAAGAAATTGCGAATCAGCAACGATGCCACAGGGTGGCTCCCGGCCAGCAGCGGCGACGCCACCGGGGCCGCAGCCACTGCAACGAAGGCCAAAAGAACACTTAGTTTCATACCCTTAGGCATATTCGCAATGGGTGTAGACCGAACCCGTATTTCCTGTGGATGCTGGTGGACCATCGATCTGCATGCGACTTTCTTCGAGGAAAGTCGCACAATTGTTTCCCGGCCAGGGCTGCGTGGCAGGAAATACGGGGAAGCCTCGAACCTTTACGTGGTTTTCTCTCAAAGAAGACCACACCTCGCTGCTCTTAGCAGACCACAGTAATTGCGAAAATGACTTTAGGCATATAGTGGTGAATGCGGCTCCGGCCCGTCGCTGGCGGGGGAGTGCCTTCTATCACTAAAGTAATGCATCCGTAATCGAAGGTTCGAGGTATTTTGGCCTGTGAGAGGCGCCCACGATGAACAGATCCCCCAAGTGCCGGCGAGTCATCGCCTCATTTACCATCCTGGCCTCAGCATTCGCAGCATCGCTTGCCGGATGCAGCAGCAAGACCAACCCTGCACCAGCGGTGCAGGCCGCGGGATCACCCACCGCCGGCAACGCGCCGGCGCCGAATACACCGTCGGCCCCTGCGCCCGAACCTGGCCTGACCCTTCCCCGGGGAACGCGGTTGCAGGTGCGGCTCAACCAGACCATCAGCGTCAAGCACGTTGCATCCGGTGACCGGTTCACGGGGACACTTGCGGAGCCGATAGTCGAAGGTAATACCGTTGCCGTGCCCGCGGGTTCCCCAGCAACGGGCGAGATTCTCGTGGCGCACCAGCGTGGAAGGTTTAAGGGTCGCTCGGTCATGGCGCTCACGCTCACCCAGTTGGACGTGAACGGCACCGCGTATCGCATTGACACATCGAACCTCTCCCGGACCAAGAAAGGAAAGGGACGGCGCAGTGCGGCGTTTATTGGCGGCGGGGCGGGCATGGGGATGTTGATCGGCGGCGTGGCCACGGGCGGCGTGGGCTTGCTGGTCGGCGGCCTGGCTGGAGGGGGCGCTGGGGCCCTGGGCGCAGCATTTACCGGAAATCGCGACCTGACGATTCCAGCAGAATCAGTGGTGACCTTCCGCCTGCAGAATGAACTGACGCTCCTGCCGGAAACGCAGGCAAGCCTCGACCACTAGCCCCCGGGTCTCCGATTCGTATTGACAACTCAGTCGGTGGACGCCATGGTGGACCCATGGCGACGACTTCGAATTTCTGCTACGCATTCCTCATCGGATGCGTGTGCGGCCTGCGCTCTATGACGGCTCCGGCGGTAGTCGCCTGGGGCGCTCACTTGGGCTGGCTGCAGCTCGAAGGCGGCCTGCTCAGCTTTTTCGCCAGCAAAATCACGCTGGTGGTGTTCTCCGTGTTTGCTCTTGGCGAACTCTTCGCTGACAAATTTTCCTTTATCCCTTCGCGCACGCAAGCCGGACCCCTCGGTGTCCGCATCCTCTTTGGCGCTCTGTGTGGAGCAGCCCTATATATCGCGAGTGGCGCTTCTCCAATGGCCGGCGCCCTTCTGGGAGGATTGGGAGGGGCAGCCGGGGCGTCCGCCGGATACACTTACCGCCATCGTTTGGCGTCGATCGTCCCCGACCTGGTGCTGGCTCTGCTGGAGGATTTGGTGGCCGTCGGGGGCGGCTTCCTGATTGTCTCCCGCTGGTAAGACCTACAGGCCCCGAGCTGCATCCCATCCTGGTCAGGAAATGCGGTCAGGAATGCGGTCGGGATTGAGAGAGTTAGACATGAGCGCGCAAACAATGCCTACACCGGAGAGCTACGACGCCATCCTCATCGGCTCCGGCCAAGGCGGCAATCCGCTGTCTGGCGCGCTTGCCGCAGCGGGAAAGAAGACCGCGCTCATCGAGCGGCTAGACGTTGGGGGTACCTGTATCAACCGCGGCTGCACGCCTACGAAAACCATGGTTGCCAGCGCGCGGGTGGCCTACCTCGCCGGCCGCGGCGCCGGCTATGGAGTGGACGTGGGCAACATTGCCATCGATCTGGGCCGGGTGCGGGAGAGAAAGCGAGCCATCGTCAGCAGTTTTCGTGCTGGGGATCAAAAGAGACTGGAGAACGCGCAGGTGGAGCTGATTCGAGGTGAGGCTCGCTTCACCGGCCCACAGCAAATCCGGGTCGCGCTGCGCAGCGGCGGGGAGCGGCGGCTGACCGCGCCGCAGATTTTTATCAATACCGGCACCCGAAGCGCCGCGCCGCCAATCGAAGGCCTGGACACGGTTTCATACCTGGATAACGAACGCATCATGGAACTGGACCAGGTTCCCGGGCACCTCGTCATCCTGGGCGGTGGCTACATCGGGATCGAGTTCTGCCAGATGTTTCGCCGCTTCGGCAGCAAGGTGACCGTCCTCCACTCAGGCCCCCAACTGCTCAAGAGAGAAGACCAGGATGTCGCCGGCGAAGTGCTGAAGATTTTGCGCCAGGATGGCATAGAGGTGCTGCTCAACGCGCGCACGGAAAAGATCACACGGAGCAGCGGCGGGATTGCTCTGACGGTCGCGGCTGCAGGTCAGACGCTGACCGTCGAAGGCTCCCATTTGCTGGTCGCCACCGGCCGAGTGCCCAACACCGATGCGCTCAACCCTGCTGCCGGCGGCATTCAGCTGGATGAGCATGGTTATATCCAGGCGAACGACCGGCTGGAGACTTCGACCCCTGGTGTTTACGTCCTCGGCGACGTGAAAGGTGGACCGCAGTTCACCCATATTTCTTACGATGACTACCGCATATTGAAAGCAAATTTGCTCGACGGCGGCAAGCGTAGCGTGCGCGATCGGATGGTTCCCTACACCGTGTTCATGGACCCGCAACTGGGCCGTGTGGGCATGACGGAAGCTGAGGCGCAAAAAAGCGGACGCCCGATTCGCGTCGCCCGCATGCCGATGACCTCGGTCGCCCGCGCGCTTGAAATGGATGAAACCCGCGGCCTGATGAAGGCGATCGTCGATGCGGAAAGCGAAGAAATTCTAGGCGCCGCGGTGCTGGGGATAGAAGGCGGCGAAGTCATGACGGTCTTGCAAATGGCGATGATGGGCGGCGTAAAATTCAGCACGCTGCGCGACGCAATCTTCGCCCACCCCACGCTGGCCGAATCGCTCAACAACCTCTTCTTCCACTTCGACGACGGCAAATGAAACCATGGTGGTTGTAAATATCTAAACCCGCAAATCCACCACGGTAGCGCCGGCGCCCCCTTCGCTGGGACCGGCCTCCGCCACCAACGCCACGTGCGGATGCCGTTCCATCAACGTGCGCAAGGCTCTGCGTAAAACTCCCATGCCCATGCCATGCACGATGCGGACCCGCGGCAAGCCAGCCAGAAACGCCCGGTCCAGGTATTGCTCCACCTCGCCGGTGGCCTCATCCACCGTACGCCCGATCACGTTGAGCTCGGGGCGAACCATATCCTCGGGATGGGCCATGGAGACGGTAACCCCGCGCGAGCGAAGCGCTTCGAGCGGGCTTGCTGCCCGAATCTCCCGCCCAGCCAGCACTTCGGCAATATCATCCCGCGCGACGCGCATCTTCATTGGCCCAATCGCCACTTCGAAAGCGTTTCCGTCGATTTGCCGCTGTACCACGCCGGTTTTCCCCAGGGATTTCAGCTTGACCGTATCCCCTACGGAAATATTCCGTACCACGTGGGGCTGGGCGTGGCTGTCTCCGCGGTCGGCGCCGCTGTGTTGCGCGACGACGACGGAGTTAAATTGCTCGCTGAATTCCCGGCGTAGCCGCGCCATGCGGCGCTCGGCTTCTTTCGAGAGTTTCTGTTGCGCCGCGCGGTCGTCGATCACGCGCACCGTCTCCCGCATCTGGTAGGTAAAATCTTTAAGCAACGATTGCAGTTGCGATTCCAGATCCCGCACCTTGGTGCGCCACTCCTTCAGGCCCTCGTTCTCCAGCCGGCTCTTCTCGCGGGCCACCTCCTGTTCGCGGCGGCGCAATTCTTCGCGCTCCCGCCCCACCGTATCCAGCTGGCCGTGGAGTTGGTCGAGGAAGTGCGCGATATCCTGCGTCTGGGTGTTTTGCTGCGCGCGGGCATCCTGGATGATGGCCGGGTCGAGACCGAGCCGTTGGGCAATATTGATCCCGGCCGAAGCCCCCGGCACACCTAAACGCAGCGCAAACGTGGGCGCCAGTGTCTGCTCGTCAAAGCCGACCGATGCATTCAGCACCCCGGGCCGCTTGGCGGCGTAGAGCTTCAACGAAGTGTGGTGGGTAGAGATCAGGCACCAGGCACGGCGATCCAGAAAATATCCGGCGATGGCCACCGCCAGGGCCGCGCCTTCCTCCGGATCGGTCGCCGAGCCCAGTTCATCGAACAGCACCAGCGAGAATGGATCCGCGAGATGCGCAATGCGCTCCAGGTTCACGATGTGGGCGGAAAAGGTAGAAAGGTTTTGTTCGATCGACTGGGCATCGCCGATGTCTGCCAGAAACGCATGGCAGAGTGGAAACACCGCTTCCGCGGCGGGCACCGGGATTCCCGCCTGGGCCATCATGGCCAGCAGTCCGGTGGTCTTGAGCGCAACCGTTTTGCCGCCGGTATTGGGACCGCTGATGATGAGCTGCCGCTGGCCGTCGTTAAGCGCCAGGGTCAGCGGCACCACCGCGGCTTGACGCGCGCGCAAGCGCTTTTCCAGCAGGGGGTGGCGGGCCTGCTTCAGTTCCAGCAGGGGCGCTGACACATCCGCGAAGCGCGGACGGACACAGTCGAACTCTGCCGCAAAACGGCTCCGTGCCTGCAGGCCGTCGAGCCGGCCCAGTGTCGCCGCGCCCTGGGCGATCGCGTGGGCTTCGATGCCGATCTCCCGCGTCATGGCCAGAAAAATGCGCCTGGTTTCCGCCTGCTCCTCGTCGAGCAGCCGTACCAGTTCGTTATTTTGTTCGATGGTCTCGAGCGGCTCCAGGTAAACCGTTTGACCGCTGGAACTGGCTCCATGCACGACCCCAGGAATGCGCCGCTTGTGCTCCGACTTAACGGGGATAACGAATCGTTCTCCCCGTATGGTGATCAGGTCTTCTTGGGTGCTGCCGCCATCCGAGAGACGGCGCAGCGTGCTGCGCAGACTTTCTTCAATCACTCGCTGTTGGCGCTCGATCTCCCGCCGGATGCGGCGCAATTCAGGCGATGCATCGTCGCGGAGCGAGCCATCGGGATTCAGACGCGCCCGCAAAGAACCGGCGAGACGAGCCAACTGTGCGCCGGCCGGCAACTGGCTCAACGCCCGCAATCCGGAGAGTTGCCCTGCTAGGGCTTCCGGCGGAGTCTCGATCATGGCCTGCCAGCTGGTGATGTTGTCCACCAGGAAAAGCAATTCGCGAATCTCTTCCGGCTCCAGCACCGCTCCCTGAATCCGGGCCTTATCGGTCAGCTTCGTGGGATCGAACAGGCCGCCCAGCGCGGGAGCCATTCCCTGGCCCAGCAGCTGCCGCATCTCCCCCACCAAGTCGTGCTCCTGTTCCAACCAGGAACTATCTCGCGAGGGCTTCATGGAGAGCAGCCACTCCCGGGCCACCCGGGAGTGGGCAAACGTCGCCACCAGCTCCAGCAGGCGGCTCCATTCGAGCGCCTCGCAACTACATTCCTCCACCATCGACGGCACCGGCTCTAAAAAGCTCACCTGACCATGCTAGAGCAAGAAGACCTACCCCGGACTTGGAGTTCATGCTCCATCAAATCAAACATGCCATCGATCCCAACTTATCTTTGCTCACTTCACTGAAGACGTGGACTGGCATCTGCAAAGGCCTAGCCGAAGCACCGCGTAAACGCTGCCCACGGGAATTCCCGAGCCACGGCAAATGACAACCAAGACAAGTTAGCGCTTATGTAGTTCGCTGTGGAGCATTTTCATCTGCCGGGCGCACAAACTCCACCGGATGGACTAGCATGAGATTGCAGGTGTGCCGGGCGGTCGCTGCTGGAGCGCTCGCGCGCTTCAGGAGAGGAAAGTCCGAACTCCGCAGGGCAGTGTGCCGGATAACGTCCGGGATTTGAGCGTCAAGGCTCAAAGACGGCCAGTGCCACAGAGAACATACCGCCACGGGTTCGCCCGGGGTAAGGGTGAAAAGGTGCGGTAAGAGCGCACCGCGCCGCCTGTAAAGGCGGTGGCAGGGTAAACCCCACACGGAGCAAGACCAAATAGGGAGGGAATCCGCCAGCCAGGCCCAGGCTGCGGATGCGTGCCGGCCCGGCGCGCTCACCTGGGTTCCGATCCCGGCTTGCCGGGACGGTGGGAAACCTCCGGGTAGGTCGCTTGAGCGGCGTAGCAATGCGTCGCCTAGAGGAATGATCGTCCACGACAGAATTCGGCTTACAGGCCACTTGCAAACGCGGCCCCGCAGCTCTGACCGAGATGCGGGGCCTCCGCTTTTTTAGAGCATTTTCGCAATTACTGTGGTCTGGTAAGAGCAACGAGGTGTGGTTTTCTTTGAGAGAAAACCACCTAAACGTTGGCATCTTCGGTCTACACCAATTGCGAAAATGCTTCCGCCCGCGGATGCGTACCTCGGTAAGGGTTTATCGGCCGAACGGAACCGCGAATAGGGCTACACTCGTATCACTGGTAGCCAGTCACCGTCATGGAATTCATAGAAGCAGTAAAAATCGCGCTGCAGTCTCTATGGGCCAACAAGCTGCGATCGTTCCTCACCCTCTTGGGCGTGATGATCGGTGTGGCTGCGGTGATCATGGTGATTACGCTGGTCAACGGTGCGAACAAATTTGTCGCCACCAAGGTCTACGGCTATGGAGCAGATGTCTTTACCGCATCCAAGCAGCCCTCCGTAGTCTTTAGCGACGCGGAGTACACCAAATACCAAAAGCGCAAAGACCTCAAGCTCGAGGACTACCGTGAAGTAGCGGCGAAATGTAGAGACTGCGCCAGCACCGGGGCCATGGCCAGCACAACCGGAAAAGTGGTTTATAACAACCACTCCAGTACCGACACCAGTATCCGTGGCTGGACCTGGTCCATGCCTCCCATCTACAACGTGAACATCGACCGTGGCCGCGGTTTTGTGCCTGCCGACGAGGAGCACAACAGCAAGGTGGCGATCATCGGTCCTGACATTGTCGACAACCAGATGGGGGCGATCGATCCCATCGGCAAAGAGATTCGGGTCGATGGCACACAATATACGGTGATTGGCGTTGGGGAACGAAAGGGCAAAACGCTGGGCGAGAGCCAGGACAATTGGGTGGCTGTCCCGCTGACAACCTATCTCGACACCTACGGGTCGAACCAGACCCTCACCATCTATGCGCGCGCCAACGGAGTGGGCGATCCACTGGAGCTGGCAGTGGGCGAAGTGCGCACCATTTTGCGCTCTCACCGCCACGACCGGCCTGGAGCGGATGACAGCTTTTCGACCGATACCAACAGCACGTTCGTCGGTATCTGGCAGAGCATCAGTTCGAGTTTTTCGGCGGTGTTTGTTTCTCTGGCGGCGATCTCGCTGGTGGTGGGCGGTATTGTCATCATGAACATCATGTTGGTCAGCGTGACTGAGCGGACGCGAGAAATCGGCGTGCGTAAGGCGCTGGGTGCACGGCGGAGCGATGTTCTGCTGCAATTCCTGATCGAATCGGCCACCATGTCGCTGGTCGGCGGCCTGGTGGGCGTTCTTGCCGGCGTAGTGTTCGCCAAGGCAATTACCCTGGTGATCGGGTTCCCCTCGGATATCGAGTTATGGTCGGTTGTCCTCGGCCTGTTTGTGGCGACAGCGGTGGGCGTTTTCTTTGGCGTCTACCCGGCTCGCAAGGCCTCGCTGCTTGATCCCATTGTGGCCTTGCGCTCGGAGCTGTAGGACGTATGTACGCTGAGGGTAGCTGTTGAAGAGGTGACGCCATGCGGCTTGCGGACTCAAATGAAGGCATCAAGATGGCGATGGATACGCTGCGCACCAACAAGCTGCGTTCCGGCCTGACCATGCTGGGCATCATGATCGGGGTCACCACCGTCATCCTGATTTCGTCGGTCATCAATGGCTTGTCCGGCAACGTGAACGAGTTGATTAAGTCGCTGGGCACGAACGTGTATTGGGTGTTCCGCTTTCCGGTCTTCGGTTCGCGACCCACAACGGAAATGCTGGCAAGAAAGCAATTGACCTTCGACGATGGCGAGGCCATGAAAGTGCTGCCTCACGTGGTCGCGGTCGATGCTTCACAGCAATACCGGTCGCCTACCGGCTCCCTGGGGGATTTCTCCGTCAAGTACGGCAGGCACAAGGTGCAGAACACCATACTGCAAGGCGAAGGGGAAGATGAGCCGATTGTTTACGACCTGCCGATTACTCAGGGACGGTACTTCACCCCCCAGGAAGCTCAGCGAGCGGCCAACGTGGTAGTTCTGGGCTCCGACACCACCCAGGAACTCTTCGGCAACGACCCCGCCGTTGGCAAGGAGGTGCAGATCGATGGCGATGTCTTCACTGTGGTGGGTGTGTTTGGACCCCAGAAGCAGATCTTTGGCGGGGGCAAGAACCCAGACGACAACTCCGCCCACTTTCCCACCTTGACTTTTCACAAGATCCATCCAGAGATCCTCGATCACTGGATCAGCGTCAAATATGACGACGTCAAAAACAAAATTGCGGTTGAGGACGAACTCCGCGAACTGCTTCGCCGGCGCCGCAAGGTGCATGCCGACCAACCCGACAACTTCGCCATCTTCAGCTCCGACGCTCTGCTTGAATTGTGGAATCAGCTCACCGGAGGACTCTTCATCTTTCTGGTGGGCGTGGCCAGCGTGGGCTTGATGGTCGGTGGTGTCGGCGTGATGAACATCATGCTGGTGAGTGTTACGGAGCGAACGCGGGAGATTGGCGTGCGTAAGGCGCTGGGGGCGACGCGAAAGAACATCATGTTTCAATTCACGCTGGAAGCAGTCACGCTGTGTGCCCTGGGTGGCGTGGTCGGTATCCTGGTCGGCGGTCTGCTCACTCTCCTGCTGAAATTGATCCTGGGCACGGTACTGCCGGCGACGATGTCGGTGGGCTGGTCGATGACGGCGTTTGTCGTCTCTTGCGCCATTGGTCTCTTGTTCGGCATCTATCCGGCGTGGAAAGCGGCGTCGCTCGACCCAATCACCGCCCTACGCTACGAATAGAACCTCGTCCCAGCGCGAGACTGCTCTAAACTAAAGACGCTCTCATGCTGCCGATTGCCGTTGCCGCCGTTACCACGATCTTAAGCCTTGCCGGCCTGGGTTATTACCTGCTGGCGCTGTGGAGCGCGCGCGCCTTCCAGCATCAATTGCGCGGCCCATTGCCCGATTTTCAGCCGGGTGTCAGCATCCTGAAACCGGTGAAGGGCCTTGACCCGGAAATGTACGCGAGCTTCACCAGCCATTGCCTGCAGCAATATCAGGGTCCCTACGAGATCTTGTTCGGTGTCAGCAGCATGGAAGATCCGGCTGTGACGGCGATCGAGAGGCTTAAGGCGGAGTTTCCCCAGCAAACCATACGTCTCGTGCTGTGCCCGGAATTGTTGGGCGCCAACGGTAAGGTGAGCAATCTGGCGCAGATGCTGAGCAGCGCGCAGTACGACTACATCCTGATCAATGACAGCGACATCAAGGTCTCCCACAACTACCTGCGCCGCATCATGGGTTGTTTCCACCAGGCGAGGAGGCGCGGTGGCCGGGTAGGCCTGGTGACGGCCCTTTACCGGGGCAAGGCACACCGCACGATTGGCTCACGTATGGAGGCGCTCGGCATTGCCACGGACTTTATTGCCGGAGTGTTGACGGCGCGGCAAATTGAGGGCGGTATTCACTTTGGCCTGGGATCGACCCTGGCGATCTCTCGCCAGGCGCTGGAGGCTATCGGCGGCCTGGAGCCCTTGGTCGACTATTTGGCGGACGATTATGAGCTGGGTGCGCGTGTATCCCGCAACGGTTTCGAAGTGGTTCTGAGCGGCGAGGTGGTGGAGACGTTTTTGCCCGAGTACCAGTTCGGTCAGTTTCTGGGCCATCAGATTCGCTGGAGCCGCAGCACACGATACTCCAGAAAACTGGGCTATACCGGCGTGGTCTTTACCTACGGATTGCCCTGGGCGTTCTTCAATCTGATCGCCTCGGGCGCCAGCCTCAGCAGTATTGCGCTGCTCAGCTTGACGTTGTTGGCACGGGTGACGCTGGCCCTGGCGGTCGGAGTGGGGGTGCTGGGCGATCGCCAGGTGCTACGCGATTTATGGCTGCTACCGCTGCGCGACGTGGTGGCCCTGGGCGTGTGGATCTGGAGCTTCGCTGGGAATACGGTGGCCTGGCGCGGTCAGCGCTTCTCCTTGAAAGACGGCAAAATGAGCCGGCTTACCGCCGTTTAAAGTAGCGTTTAGACCAGAACGAATCCCCGTCCAGCACACATCGACAGCCGTGTTGGTCAGAGAAAATGCGCGACTCGTCACTCTGGCTGATTGCTTAGGATTTCCTTCCCGCCGCTACGGGCGATTGTGTACGCGGGCCCCGGCAGCGCCGGAAGATGGTCCGGTTCTGTCCACAGGAAAATCCGCTGCGGCCCGCCCCAGAGTTCCCGAAACGAGGCATCGTCGTCGAAGAGGTGCGGCGCATCGTTGAAAAACGAGCCATACCAGAGATTGGAAGAGCGGCCGTTGAGAATCCGGACCTGGCGGCGCAGATAAAAGCCGAGGGTTGAGCCGGCTTCATACTCGCCGTTGATCTCTACCACATCGCCGTTTTTGAGCCGTGGACGAATCGCATCAGCCAGGGCTTTTGAGGAGAGCACCGGCGAGAAAGTGACCAGGGCCATGTGCGCGGCGATCAGAAAGATAACCATCATGGTGACCAATGCATAGTTTCCGACGCGAATCATGTTGAGGAAGCGGCAAATCAGGTTGATCAGCGTTCCGGCGCCGAGCGCAAGTGCAGTCATCAGGAGTGGCAAACGGAAGGCGCCCATGGCGCGTGCGCTCAGGTCGAGCAAGTGGCCCAGTGAGAGCGCGTAGTCACCGGGGTTCTGCGTGAGCAACGTCGATAGGTCCGCGCCGGGTGCAGGCGGCAGTGCGCGTAGAGCAAGATAAGCCGCCAGCATGGAAGCGGCCGCGCCGAAGAAGAAGAGCACGATGGCGATGCGGCGGCCCGCGATGCGGGCGGGAGCGCGGGCAGAGTATTTCTCTTCTTGTGCCAGCCAGCCGCCGATCATCAGGGCAATCGGCGGCAACGCGGGCAACGCATAGTATTCCTGACGGGTGGAGAAGCTGAAAAAGACCATCACCACCGCCGCCCATATGCCGAGCAGATTCCAGGCTTGGGAGTGCCGGGGAAGCCGCGCGCGGCGTAAGGACGATCGCATCCGGATGGGTCCGATCGCGTGGAACACAAAGCCGATCCACGGCATCAGCCACACCACCAGCAATCCCCAGAAAAGCAGCAGCGGAACCGTGTCATAGTCCCGGGGAACGCGCCGGTTGAGATAGCGAAATACCTGTTCGTTGATGAAATAGAACCAGAAGAAACCATGCACGTTTCCTGGAGTCGGCAGGGTGCCGCTGGGGTCGCCCTGCGATGGATTGGCAATGCCTGCCGCGATATGCCAGGGTGCGGCGATCAGCAGAAATATCAGAAGGCTCGAAAAAGGATGCCAGCGGCGCAGGTGGCCCATATTCCGGTTCAGCAGCAGGAAGATGAGGACGATGGCGATTGGGAAAACGATGCCGATGAGCCCTTTGCTGAGCACATTGAGCGCGCACGCAGCGGCAAACCCCCAGGCGGTTGCGCGGGAAGGTTGTTCCTGCCCCAGAGAGATCCAGAACAAAAGTATGGAAAGGCTAAGCCACAGGCAGACGATCACGTCCGGAAGGATGATTCGGGTGTAAATGAAAATGCCGAACGACGTCAGCAAAATCAACCCGGCATAGAACCCGGCCATATGGGAGTTGAAGAAGCGGGGTCCGGAGGCGTTGACAACGAGAATCAGAGCGAGGGTGGCGATCGCCAGTGGCAAGCGAGCGGCCCAATCCTCCGGCCCGAAGATAGAGAAGCTCGTTGCAATGCCCCAATACATAAGAGGGGCTTTCTCGAGATAGCGGATACCGTTCGCGTGGAGCGTGATCCAGTCTTGCCTCTCGACCATTTCGCGCGCGACTTCGGCGTGTACGGAGTCGGCGTCATCCAGCAACGGCGGACGGAAAAGGGTGAAGCTTGCGTAGAGCAGGAGCCAGAGACCGGCAAGGGTGAGGACGATTTTCCTCGAACGGTGCGTGATAGGGAATTTCTCCTGATCAGGCTGCGACTACTTTGAGGCTGGGGATGCGCTGGAAATGCCGGAAGTTGTGGGTGACCACCTCGAAGCCGAGTTGCAATGCCGTGGCGCCGATCACAAGGTCCGCGAAGGGGATAGCGATGCCTTTGGCAGCTTGCTCACCTTCGATACGTCCAACCATCCTGGCCATCTCGACGGTAACTGGATATACAGGGACATCGCTGCATAAACGGTCGACAAAAGTCAGGCGCCGTTGTTTATCCGCGTCCGCCTTTGCGCGATATACGCCGTGGATCAGTTCGGCGATGGTCACGACCGAGAGGCCGATATCGATATCGCCGTGACTGGTCTGTAATTGTTCAAGGATCTGCAGGATAGTATGGCCTCGACGCTCTGCCGCGATGACCACACTGGAGTCGAGTATCAGACCCATCAGGTTAGTCCCACGCAGGCGGATCCCACGGCTTCCGGTTCTGGATGATCTGCTCGACATCGGTGGCGAAGTCAGCGTCGAGCATCGGAGCCTCGCCGGTTTCTTCTTCATGCTTCTTGGCTAAGGCGATGCATTCGGACACGGTGCGTCGTGGCGGAACAGGGGTATGGATCACTGCCACGGGTAGCCTTCCATTTTCGATGACGACCTCCGCGCCCGCCCGCACGCGGGCCATCAGCGTGGCGAAGTCGCGGGCCGCCTCGGCTTCCGACACGTGAATCCTGGCCATGATCAAGATGATACCCTCATTCGATTTTCTTCGCGTCCCAAAGGAGGGCCTGCGGCGCGGAAGAAAACCAACGCTATGGCGCTATAGTAAGGGCAGGATTTGCGATGGCGCCTGATACAGCATCGGGAAGAGGACCGGTACTGATCCCCGCAAGCGACTTGCTGGGGCCCGACACGGCTCTGATCTACAACGACTGGTATCCAGCCATGCGCAGCAGTGTGCTCCGCGCCCGGAAGATGGCCACGGCCATGCTACTGGGGATCCCGCTCGTGCTTGGCCGCAAAGCGGACGGCAGCCTCTTTGCCATGCGCGATAGTTGTCCTCATCGAGGCATTCCCCTCTCCTGCGGATGGTTCGATGGCAGCGCGGTGACCTGCAAGTATCACGGGTGGGTCTTCGAGCCTGAGTCCGGCCAGTGCATGGAGATCCCTTCCCTCAGCAGTCAGGACTCGTATCCCCGGCGCATCTATGCCACCGCATTTCCCTGCCAGGAAAGAGATGGATACGCGTGGGTGTATATACCGAAGCCGGGCAGTGGACGGGTCCGCATGGAGGCCCGGGATGCACTGCCACCGGTTCCCCAAGTCGCCACGTTCAGCGACCGCTATCGCGGCGCACATCTGGCAGCGGAGCTGCCCTGCAATGTCGACCACGGCATCATCGGATTGATGGACCCAGCGCATGGTCCGTTTGTACACCAGGCATGGTGGTGGCGGTCGCGGCATAGCATCTACGAAAAGGTAAAGCACTTCGAGCCCATTCCCCAGGGCTTTCGCATGTCGGCCCATACGCCCTCGGCTAACAGCGCGCCTTATAAATTACTGGGCGTCTATGGGGAGCCCATCGAGACCACCATCGACTTCGTGCTGCCGAACCGCCGCTACGAAACTCTCCGTTGTGGATCCAAATGGTTTTCCAGTCTGACCACGGTGACACCCACGACACCCGGGAATTCCCGTATCGATGTATACGCCGCATGGAACATCTTTCATGGAGTGCCGTTCGTGACCGCGGTAGCTAAATTTTTCGGCGAGCGCTTTGTCCGCCAGGACCAGGTCACCATGGTGCAACAGGCCGAGGGGCTAAAGTTCAATCCCGGCCTGATGCTCATTGACGATGCCGACCGTCCGGCGAAGTGGTACTTCGCATTGAAGCGAGCCCGGTTGGAAGCCGAAGAGACCGGCCGGACGATGCAGCACCCGATGGAAGGCCCGGTCACCCTGCGCTGGCGCAGCTGAGGCAGGGAGCCAAGTTCAGGGCACCAAATTTAGCGAACCACCTTTACGGAACCAGGGCTTTCAGTGCCAAAGGGGCAGCCTCTTCCCCGGCGCTCAAGCCGCGGGCGTCCAGCGACACTTTTTCCACCACGAGTTGCTCGACGGCGATCGATAATTGCCGGCCCAATTCCATAAAGTTCGTTCGCCATTGCTCGGCGACCGCCTCTTCCACGCCCAGCAGGAACTGGCTGGACTTGGTCAGCGTGTCATACCAGATGTTTTGCGCCTGCCACAAGTTGAGTTCGAAGGGCAGCTCGCGCAAGGTGTGGGCCAGGGTCAGAGCGTGCTCGAGCGCATCCTCTTCCAGCGGCTTCGCGTGGAGCGTTACCATGGCTCGCTTCATGTGTTGATCGCTCAGGTAACGGAGCGCGTGACTTTCCAGTACCACTCCATCCGATTTGGCCAGAGAAATAAACGAGCGGACACGATTCAGGTCAATCGGTTCCAGTTCGAGCGCTCGCCGCAGACCGGCATCGATGGCGAAACCGGCGGCCATGGTGAGCGCGGGTGGCTTGGGAAGCCCGGAGGCGTTCAAAAAATGCAACAACGAAGCATGCTCTTCGTAGATCTTGACCAGGCTGTCTTCGACCTCGCTGAGCGTGGCGTTCAGAATCAAGCGCAGGATGCGGCGTTGGTCGTCTTTGAAGAGGGAGGCGAGCGAGTAAGGGGTACCTCCGAAGAAGCTATCGATCAGGCGAACCACCTCGGGCAGATTCGCCTGGGTCACGGCCGCGCTGCATTTTTGCTTGAGGTCGTCGAAGGCGGAGAGATCTTGCGGGGTGGACCGTTCCACCGCGGCGGTTACGTTATGGTCACCGAAATGGAGTGCAGCGAAGGAAATCTCCGCCGTCTCTTCCGTCAGGTTGGAGGTGATGCGGCAACGGCCAATGGCCAGGCGCGCCCGCCCCGACGTTACATTCTCGTAGTCCAGACGGCGAATGGTGTAGCAGAAGAGAACCGTTTCTTCGGGATAGCTGCCGAAGACGGACGAGATGGCGTAATGGGCGGCCACCTGCTCCAGGTTGACCTCCATCGGTTTTACCAGCCGCCGGTAGATATCTCCGCCGTCCTTCCACTCCGGATTGTTGCATTTGGCCTGGCGCAGACGCTCCACAAACTGCCATTCAAGCAAGGCGCAGTTGAGGCCAAAAATGTCGGCAGCCAGACGCAGGGCACGCGCCGCATACGCCATCACCTGAACCGTCTCAATGCCCGAGATATCGTCGAAGAACCAGCCGCAGCTGGTGTACATCAATTGCGTGTGCCGCTGCATCTCCATCAGCTTGAGAATGAGGGTGCGTTCCCCATCTGAGAGGGTGCGTGTCGCGTGCGCGGCGAAGAACTGATCAATGGCTTGCCCCGGGTTGCCTGTGCGAGCGGCAAGAATGACCAGGATGTATGCATCGCGCGCGGCCCAGACGTCTTTGAGCAAGTCGCGCACTGCATTTTCACTCAGCGGCGTGACGGTATCTCGAAGCCAATCGAGAGCGGCCCGCAGCGGGGCGCGCCAGCGCTGGTTCCACCCTTGCCGGCCGCCATTGCAGCCGCAGTCGGAGCGCCAGCGCTCGATTCCGTGAGCGCAGCTCCAGGAGGTGTCTTCGACGATCTCCGCTTCCCACTTCGGAGGAAAGTTGGCCAGGAACTGGCCATAGTTCGTAAGCTTCGCAAGCTTCTTATCTTCGATGAAGCGCAAGGCATAGGAGAGGGCCATCTCTCCGTGACGATGATGGTGTCCATAGCTTTCGCCATCGGTGGCCACATGGACCACCTGGGGCTCGTAGATGCTGGGATCCATACCCCGTGCCAGCCGCCAGGCGAACGTCTCGCCGTTATTGAGCATGCCTTCAAAGGCGATCGCACGCGAGACCGGTCCGTTGTAAAAGAAGACGGTGATGCTTCGGCCTTCTTTCAAGCGCACCAGGTAGGGATGATTGGGATGGACCGAAGCGTTCGGGGTTTCCGTCCAGCCGTCACCGGCGACCTCGAGGCGGTCGAGCATGGGTTGAAGCGTGGTCTCGGCACGCTCGCGGACCCGGGCGCACTGGTGGGGCGCCAGGATAGTGAATAGAACGCCATTTTGCGCCAGGATATCCAGCGTTTCGGTATCGACGGCGGTTTCCGAAAGCCACATGCCTTCGGGTGCGCGCCCGAACCGATGCTCAAAGTCGGCTATACCCCATTTGACTTGAGTCACACGGTCGCGCGTGTTCGCCAGCGGCATGATCACGTGGTTGTAAACCTGGGCTAGCGCCGATCCATGACCGTCGTAACGCAGCATGCTCTGGCGGTCGGCATCGCGGATCAAGCGATAGCTGCGGGGCGCATTCTCTTCCAGCCAGGAAAGCAAAGTAGGGCCGAAGTTGAAGCTGATGCGCGAGTAGTTGTTCATGATCCGAATGATCTGGTTCTCGCCATTCACGATGCGCGAGGCGCCATTCGGCGCATAACATTCGGCGGTGATCCGTTCGTTCCAGTCGTGATAAGGGGCGGCCGAATCCTCTGTCTCGACGGCCTCGAGCCACGGGTTTTCTCGCGGCGGCTGATAAAAATGTCCGTGAACGCAGATGTAGCGTTCTGCCGTCGAGGGATCTGACATGTGCTTATGATAGCCGGATTTGCCGGCCGGTCCCAGGTGCGCGACGCCGCTTCGTCATTGCTCCTTCAGTAATCCCATGTCTCGTCCCATGTCTCGTCCCTTGTCCGCTCCCTTGTCCAGTGGGGGCAGGTCGCAGGCGCGCCACAAGTACCAACTTGCTACCGAACGCCACGGCCTCCAGCGCACCGCCCTTCGTTCCATCAGCTCTGGCTTGGGCAGCATGTCGGCGGTAATCGGCTTGCCGGGCTTGGTCTTGCCAAAGGTCAGCAGATAGCCCTTGCGCACTCCATAGTCCGTCGCTGGGAACACGTCCGGGCGTGCCAGACGAAAGATGAGCAACATTTCCGCGGTCCATGTGCCGATGCCGCGCACCAGGCTGAGGCGCTCGACGATCTCGGCATCGGGCATGCGCCGGATTGCCGCCAGCGTGGGGACCGTGCCATCGAGTGTCCGGGCGGCCAAATCGCGCAGGGAGAGAAGCTTGGACCGCGACAGGCCTGCCGCGCGAAGCATTTCCTCAGGAGCGGCCAGCAGTTGCTCTGGTTGCGGGTGTATGTTGCCAAAGCCAGCCAGCAAACGCCCGAGGATTGCTTTCGCCGCGTTGGCGTGCAGTTGTTGGTAGAGGATGGCCTCGAGCAGAGCCTCGAACGGCGAGTGCGTACTCTTCACTCTGAGCAGGAAGGGACCAACCCGTTCGATCAGGGTCGCGAGCTTGTCGTCGACGCTCGCCAGCTGCTCCATCGCGAGTGCAGTGTCGTAACGAACCGGGCGAAGGCCATCGTCCATACGAAATCTTAACTCGCTCGCTGGGTTCTACGGGGGTAAAGGGATGTACCAGAAATGCAAACAACTGGAAATGGTCACACAGTTGCATACGCTCGCTGTCGGGTCGCGCTGCGCTCCCTTATCGGCAGTTTCGCTACGATCATAAATTCCGTTTAGGCGCTCAAGGGGTTGCCTACCCCCCGCGGTTTGCTGCTATATTCAACTTTCCACTTGCGATGCGGGGGAGCACCCTCGCGTCCAGCGTCTTGGATCAAGGCGCCAACCCAGAGTCACAGCAGAACCTTTTCAACGACACGGAATCTGAGGAAGCAGGGACCGATTCAATGGCGCAGATTTTTGACCGGAGTTCGAACGCGCTAGCCCGCGCGAGCCTGGTCTTGACCGGGTTGATTGTCATTGCCCTGGGAGTCACCCTTGACCAATTACAGGGCTCCCCGTGGGTGACCAAGCAGGGTCAACGGGCCGAGCAGCCGGTGCCGTTCAGCCATAAGCATCACGTGATGGGCCTGGGATTACAGTGCCAGTACTGTCATACCTCGGTGGAGAAATCCAGCTACGCCGGCATACCTCCAACCAAGACCTGCATGAACTGCCATTCGCAGATCTGGACGAACGCCGGCCTGTTGCAGCCGGTGCGCACCAGTTGGGCTACGGGCGAGTCGATACCCTGGGTCAAGATCCACGATCTGCCCGACTTCGTTTATTTCAATCATGAAATTCACGTGAACAAAGGGATTGGATGCTCCTCCTGTCACGGTCGCGTGGATTTGATGCCGTTGATGTATCAGGAAAACACGCTGCAGATGTCGTGGTGTTTAAATTGCCATCGCGATCCGGGCAAGAATCTTCGCCCGACCACCGAGATTTACAACATGGCGTGGGAAGCGCCCAGCAGCCAGAAGCCAGTCTGGTGCGGTACGACCGGATTGAAGGACGGTATTCCCACCGCGCAGACCGTCAGTTGCACCACAATCGACCCCAGCCAGGGCGGGGCCCAGGTAGCCTCGCTCAACATGCTGCCCGATGGCGTGCATGCTCAGGCGGCCAGCGACGCGCCCGCAATGACCCTGCCCGCCACTTTGCAGTATGTAAAACTGACGGATCAGGAGTCGCTGGGTAAATTCCTGGTCAAGCAATATCACATACGCACCCCTCAGGAATTGAGCAGTTGCGAGACGTGCCACCGATGAGCGAGAGAACAACCGGCGAGCAGAACCTAAAGCAGCCGCAACCGCACGACCAGGGAAGACGCGAAGCGAACATGGCAAACGATACTACCGACGTCCGGGGCAAGAACACCCCTGCAATGACGCTCGAAGAAGCGCGGGCCAGAATTGCAGGACAGACGGGCAAGAAGTACTGGCGCAGCGTGGACGAGTTGGCCGATACGCCCGCCTTCCGTGAGGCCGTACAGCGAGAGTTTCCGGCGCAGGCCGCGGAATGGATTGATCCCGTGTCGCGCCGCGGCTTTCTCAAGGTCATGAGTGCTTCGCTGGCGCTGGCCGGCCTTGCTGGTTGCACCAAGCAGCCCGACGAATTGATCTACCCGTACGTGAAAGAACCGGAAGATCTGGTGCTCGGCCGTCCGGTGTATTTTGCCACCGCGTTTCCCTTTCCCACCGGCGCGGTGCCGTTGCTGGTGAAGAGTGACGCCTACCGCCCGATCAAGGTGGATGGCAATCCGGATCACCCGGTCAACCGTGGCTCGTCCGATCCGTTGTCCCAGGGCTCCATCCTCGACCTTTACGACCCGGATCGCTCGCAGCGGGTGATCAGCCGTGGAGAAGTACGTCAGTTTGCCGCATTTCTCGCTGTCTTCCGCGCCATGCTGGCTGACAAAAAAGCGTCCGGAGGCGCCGGGCTCTACATCCTGAGCGACACCGTGACCTCGCCGACACTGGCCGCACAGTGGAAGACTGCGCAGCAGAATTACCCCAACGCCAAGTGGATGCAGTGGGATCCAGTCAACCGCGACTCCGCTTATTCTGCCTCCAAGACGGCTTTTGGCGACTACTACGACGCACAATATCGTTTAGAGGGCGCGGATGTCATCGTTTCCCTCGACGCGGATTTTCTCTCCGGTATTACCCATCCCGGATTTCTTCGTCTGGCCGCGGACTACGCAGGCCGGCGCAAGCTGGCGGGCGACGGCAGCTTGAACATGAATCGCCTGTATGCGATTGAGAGCACGCCCACCACCACCGGCTTCAAGGCCGAGCATCGTTTGGCGCTCAAGGCCAGCGAGGTCGCTTCGTTCGCTTCTGCTCTCGCTGCTGCGGTCGGCGCGACGACCTCCGGTGCGCAACCCCCGGCAGCCGCAGCCAAGCTTCTCGCCGCGTTAGCCGCCGATTTAAAAGCCAGCGCGGGCAAGTGCGTGGTTATCCCTGGAGAGCAACAGTCGCCGTCCGTGCATCTGGCCGCAATCGCTATCAACCAGGCTTTGGGCAATGTGGGCAAGACCGTCGTGTATACCGAAACGGTAAACCCCATGCCCTCGATCCAGGGGCAGGACATCGCCGGCCTGGTGAATGACATGCGGGCGGGCAAGGTTGACTGGCTGCTGATTTTGAATGCCAACCCGGTCTATACCGCGCCGGTGGACCTGCATTTTGAAGAAGCCATGGCAAACGTCAAAATGACGGCGCACCTGGGATCTCACCTGAATGAGACCGGGGTTGCCACCGAGTGGCACGTCAACGGAGCGCATTACCTGGAAAACTGGTCGGACGCCCGTGCGTATGACGGTACAGCCACGGTCATTCAACCGATGATCGATCCGCTGTACGGTGGCAAGTCGGCCCATGAAGTGATTCAGTCCATGCTGGATGACCCTGACACTTCCGGCTACGATGCGGTGCGCAAGACCTGGCAGGCAAATCTAGGAGCGGCCGATAAGGAACATGCCTGGCGCAAAATACTTCATGACGGCATGGTGGAAGGAACGGCTTTCCAGCCAAAAACAGTTTCCGCCAAGGTCGGCGAGTTGCCGGTGACCGCGTCCAGTAACGCCGACGGCACGATCGAGGTCATCTTCCGCGCCGACCCCAATATCTACGACGGACGCTATGCGAATGTCGGGTGGCTGCAGGAGATACCCAAGCCAGTCAACAGTATTTCGTGGGACAACGCCGCGCTAATGGGTTATCGCACCCTGGCAAAATTCGGACTAGCGGAGCAGGACATAGTGGCCTTTGAATCGAACGGCAACACCGTGATGGCCCCGGTGATTGCGGTTCCCGGCCATCCTGAGGGCGCGGTCACGCTGCCGCTGGGGTATGGACGCCGCAATGCCGGCCGCGTTGGAGGCGGGCTGGGGTTCAATGCGTACGCAGTGCGCACTTCGAATGCCCTGCTGTTTGCACCTGGAGCGACGCTCAAGAAGACCGGCCAGAGCTATGAGTTTGCCGTGACCAAGAGCCACTACACCGATCATCGTTCGCTCACCGCGGGTGGAGATGGTTCGGGGACTCATTCGCTGGAAGGCAACGAGGCGCTTACGCGCGGCATCATTCGCTACGCTACGCTCGATGAGTTCAAGGAGCATCCCAACTTCGCTCACGAAGACGAAGAGCTGGCCGAAGATCCAAAGCCGGACACTAGCATGTTCAGCAACTGGCGCTACGACAAGAACGCCTGGGGTATGGCGATCGACATGAACTCCTGTGTCGGGTGCAATGCTTGCGTGGTGAGTTGCTATTCGGAAAATAATATCGCCGTCGTGGGCAGGCACAACGTGAAGACCGGCCGCATCATGCAGTGGATCCGGATCGATACCTACTTCGAGGGCGATCTGGATACGCCCAAGGCGCACTTCCAGCCGATGACTTGCCAGCAGTGCGAAAACGCGCCTTGCGAGCAGGTTTGTCCAGTGGGCGCCACGGTGCACTCCCCTGAAGGCCTCAACGTTATGGTTTACAACCGCTGCGTGGGCACGCGCTATTGTTCCAACAATTGCCCTTACAAGGTGCGGCGTTTCAACTTCCTGCTCTACTCCGATTATGAAACGGAGAGCCTCAAGCTGGGGCGCAACCCGGACGTGACCGTCCGCAGCCGCGGGGTCATGGAAAAGTGCAGCTACTGTTCGCAGCGGATAGCCGCCGCCAAAATCGCCGCCGACAAGGAAAATCGCGACATTCGCGATGGGGAAATCGTGACCGCGTGTCAGCAGGCTTGCCCAACCGGAGCTATCACCTTCGGCAACATCAACGACCGGTCCAGCAAAGTGGCCCGGCTGAAGGCGCAGCAGCGCAACTACGGCGTGCTGGCGGACTTGAACACCCGTCCCCGCACCACCTACATTGCGGAAGTCTTTAACCCCAACCCGGAACTGGCTGAAGCGCGCACAGAGCACGCGCCGGCGAAGAGCTGAAAGGTTAGCGCAGGATGGCGACCAAACCAGAGTTACCCATAACCGATCCGCAACTGGATCCGAACACTGGCGAGTTCCGGGTCATTGCGCCCGGATACACGTTCAAGTCGGTGACAGACGTTATTTCGCGCATCGTGCTGACCCCGCACACGCCGATGGGTTGGTTCCTTGGCTTTACGCTGGCCGGAAGCATCTGCCTGATCCTGTTTACGGCAGTGACCTGGCTGTTTCTTAAGGGCGTCGGTATCTGGGGCCTCGACATCCCGGTGGGCTGGGGCTTCGCCATCATCAATTTCGTGTGGTGGATCGGTATCGGTCACGCCGGCACACTGATTTCTGCAATTCTGCTGCTCTTTAAGCAGCAGTGGCGCAACTCCATCAACCGCTTCGCCGAGGCGATGACCATCTTCGCCGTGGTCTGCGCCGGCATGTTCCCATTGATCCACGTCGGCCGTCCGTGGGTTGGGTATTGGCTCTTTCCTTATCCCAACAGCATGGATGTATGGCCGCAGTTCCGCTCCCCACTCTTGTGGGACGTCTTTGCGGTCTCTACCTACGCCACCATCTCCGTCGTCTTTTGGTATGTGGGCATGATTCCCGACTTCGGAACGCTGCGCGACACAGCGAAATCCAAGTTCAGCCAATACATCTATGGCATGCTGTCGCTCGGGTGGCGCGGTTCCGTCAAGCACTGGATGCGTTATGAGACAGCCTCCCTGTTGCTTGCGGGTCTGGCTACGCCCCTGGTGCTCTCGGTACACACCGTCATCAGTTTCGATTTCGCCGTAGCCGTCCTTCCCGGCTGGCACACCACGATCTTTCCGCCTTACTTCGTGGCTGGCGCCATCTACTCCGGCTTCGCCATGGTGATCACGCTCGCCATTCCGATCCGCAAGTTTTACCACCTGGACGGCCTCATCACCATCCGCCACATCGATAACATGGGCAAAGTCATGCTGGCCACCGGCCTGATCGTTGCCTACGGCTACTCGATGGAAGTCTTCATGGCGTGGTATTCCGCCAGCCATTGGGAATACTTCATGATGTGGAACCGCATGTTCGGTCCCATGGGTTGGTCGTACTGGGTGCTCATCACCTGCAACATTGCCTTGCCGCAACTCTTGTGGCTGCGCAGCACGCGGGTAAGCCCGGCCAAGATGTTCGTCATGTCGCTGATCATCAATACCGGTATGTGGTTTGAGCGCTTCGTGATCGTCGTAACCAGTCTTTACCGTGACTTTCTTCCCTCGTCCTGGGGAACCTACCGGGCAACGCGCTGGGACTACGGAACGTTTCTGGGCACGCTGGGCTTGTTTACCGCCCTCTTCTTTCTGTTCGTGCGCTTTCTTCCGATGATTCCCATGTCTGAAATACGCATGATGTTGCCCCAAGCCAAGGTGACCACTAAACCAGAAGCGCTGGAGGCGGGGGACTAATGCCGATACGTGAAGGCATCTATGGGCTGCTGGCGGAGTTTGACACTCCCAGCGAATTGGTAGCGGCTGCCAAAACCGCCTACGACTCAGGCTGGCGGCGAATGGATTGTTACACTCCCTATCCGGTCGAAGAAGCGGCGGAAGCAATCGGCTTTCATCGTAACTACGTCCCGCTGATCTGCCTCGTCGGCGGTCTGATGGGATTGACCGCGATGTTCCTGATGGAGACCTGGGTCTCGGTGCTGGCGTATCCGCTGAACGTCGCCGGCCGGCCACTTTTTTCCTGGGTTGCCTTCGTCATCCCTGCTTACGAATGGACCATCCTGTGGGCAGGTCTTTCGGCCGCGTTTGGCATGCTGGCTATGTGTGGTCTGCCGACCCTCTATCACCCGCTCTTCAACGCACCTAATTTTCGCAATGGCGCCACCACGGACAAATTCTTTCTTTGCCTGGAGGCCAACGATCCCAAGTTTGAAGTGATGGAATCGCGCAGCTTTCTCGAAAGCTTCGGGCCGGTTTCGGTGGTGGAGGTGGAGTATTAAACCAGGAATCCGATTCCGTAATGCGGTCAGTGCCCCGGCTCCGTCGCGGCTGTTGGCCTTGGGTCTGGTTGCCCTTGCCTGCGCTGGTTGCCGGCAGGACATGCAGAATCAGCCTAAATTTGTTCCTCAGCGCAGCACCACGTTTTTCTCCGACGGCCGCTCGGTTCGCCCCCAGGTGGCGCACACGGTCGCCCGCGGCCAGCTGGATGAAGACAGTTTTTATTACACCGGTCTGATTGCGGGCAAGGAAGCGGATATGCTGCCTTTTCCGGTTTCCATGCAGGTGCTGGCCCGAGGTCAGGAGCGCTACAACATCTACTGCACCCCCTGCCACTCGCGGGTAGGCAACGGTGCGGGCATGATCGTGCAGAGAGGCTATAAGCCGGCAGGCAACTTCCACTCTGCGCGGATATTGGCTGAACCGCTCGGCCACTACTTTAACGTGATGACGAACGGGTATGGAGCCATGCCCGATTACTCCTCGCAGCTGACCCCGGCAGACCGCTGGTCCGTGGCGGCGTATATTCGCGCGCTGCAGATCAGCCAGAATGCAAATGAGTCCGAGGTTCCTTCGGGAGTCCAGGTACAAAATCTGAAGGACATCGCGGAGCGGGAAGGATATCCCGCATCGATTGCCGAGCCGTGGACGCTGCCCGCGACCGCGGTATCCGCCGAACCGCCCGACCCGAGTCAAGGGATGCCGCGCAATGCGCCGGCAACCGGCGATAGCCCGGTACTCGCAGTCACCCAGCCCCGTACCCAGGCCACCAGCGGTAAAGCAGTGACGCCGAAGGGCGTGAAATAGCTACAGGAAAGAACACATGGCTCACGAACACCACGCAAATTCGCTACCCTCCGAGCTGAATGCTCCGCTGCTGCTAAGTACCTGGCGGCGCAAGGCGATGATTGTCGGCGCCATATTTGCGGTTCTGTCGGTCGTGCTTGCATTCCTGGCAGCAACGGTCGATCACGACGGCATCGATCATTTATTGCGCTCGTATTTGCTCGGTTACATCATTTGCTGGAGCTTTACCGTCGGCGGCCTGGCGCTGCTCATGGTGCAATACGTCAGCGGCGGCAAGTGGGGCTTGCTGGTGCGCCGGCCTTTGGAGGCGATGTCCCGATGCCTCCCCCTGGTCTTCGTGCTATTCCTGCCTATCGGCTTCTTCATGAAGAAGTTGTACTTGTGGGCGAAATTCAGCAATCCAGCGGAAGCATTAAGCCAGCACCTGATCACCCACGAGCAGGCCCATGCGATTGCTTATAAGCACCCGATGCTGAGCATCCCGAGCGTCTGGATCCAAACCCTGGTCTGCTTCGCCATTTGGTTCGTGTTCATGTATCTGCTCAACAAGTGGGGGCTCCAGCGCGACGCCGATCCTCATCCCAACGTGCGCTTCTGGCAGGTCAAGCTGGAGAATCTGAGCGGCTTCGGCATCCTGGTGTATTCCATCACCATGTCGTGCGGAGCGATTGACTGGGTCATGTCGCTTGACCCGACCTGGTACTCGTCGATCTACGGGCTCCTGTTCCTGGTTGGCCAGGGCTATGCGGTGCTCGCACTCTCGATCATCACCGTACTTAGTCTTTCTTCGGCGGAGCCGATGCGCACGATACTCCGCAAAACGGAGCAGCACGACCTGGGCAAACTGGCTTTTGCCTTCGTCATGCTGAATATCTATCTCGCGTTCTCGCAATTCCTCATCATTTGGTCGGGAAACCTCCCCGAGGAGATTCCCTGGTACCTCGATCGTATTCGTGGCGGCTGGGGTGTGATTGCTTCCCTGGATTTTGTTTTTCACTGGTTCATCCCGTTCACCCTGCTGCTCTCCCGCGACCTGAAGCGCAACAAGAAGCGCCTGATTATGGTCTGCAAGGTGATGATTTTCGCCCGCTGCTGGGACCTGTTCTGGCTGATCGAACCGAACTTTGCCGACGCCCGCCGCAACCTGCATTTCAGCTTCGGCATTCTGGAATATATGACCGTACCCGTGGTCGTGATGTGCGTGTGGATGTGGTTCTATTTTGGCCAGCTGGAGAAGCGGCCGCTCATTCAGACCAACGATCCCCACCTGGTAGAGATTTTGGAGGCTGACCATGCCCACGCATGATCCCGTTGAGCCGCACAAGCCGGGGAGCGACTCTCCCGGCTATGAAGTCACGGACGTCGAAGTCAAGGGCGTGGTCGTCTTCCTCGCGGCGCTGGCGGTGTTTGTCGGGGTGTTCTTCGTCGTGTGCTTCGTCCTGGGCAAGGTAATCAACACTGCGATTTTGAAAAGAGACGGACTTTCGGACAAATGGCACCAGACAGCAGTGCCTGCGAACGGGAAACGCGAAGACCTGACCTCGAATGCCGTTATGGAGCAGCAACAACTGCACCAGATGGTGCACCGATTCCCGACGCCCCGGCTTCAGACCGATGACGGCAACCTGGAGATCGCAGAGATGCACGCCCGGGAAGACCTGCTGCTGGACTACTACAGTTGGGTCGATCGCTCGAGCGGCAAAGTACGCATTCCCATTGCTCGCGCCATGCAGTTGATTGCCCAGCACGGCCTTCCAGTGGCTACCGAGGAGCACGCCGAATCTTTGATGGCCGGTGACAAGGTGCCGGTACTGGCTGTCCCGCTAACCGACGGCTTTGCCCGCACGGGATACGAGCAGCAATATAGGGAAACGATCGAGCAGCAGAAAATGCGCGGCGAAAAGCCGGCTGACCAGGCGTCGCTCGGGGCCAGCCGTTAGGGTTTGGTTGGAAGCACAACGAAATGCGGAGAGGTTCCAAGCTCGCAAGTGGGTCTTGGTCGGCGATCACATATCGGCGATACCATAAAGGTAGCGACGGAACGGGATAAGTGGGCATTAGCGTGCGAATGAAGGGAACAACCCGGGATTGCGGAAGCCGGTTTACTCGGCTTGCCCTGGCTGCGGCCTGGCTCGCTACGGCGACGATGCTCGCTGCAGCGAGGCCCGGGCTGGCCCAGGTCGCGCCCATCGGCCAAAAGAGCATGGGCGATCCGGCGCCGGATCGTTTGCCGGATATTCTCCGTACCGTCAAGATCGATCAACGGTTGGGCCAGCAGCTTCCCCTCGATACCCCGTTTCGTGATGAAACCGGAAAAGCCGTCAAGCTCGGGGACTATTTCGGCAAGCGCCCCGCGATTCTCTCCCTCGTTTACTACAAATGCCAGATCCTTTGTGCGGAGGATCTGAATGGCTTGGTCGGTGCTCTCGAGATGGTCAAACTGACCCCGGGTAAAGACTTCCAGGTGGTGATCGTGAGCATCGATCCCGGGGAAGGCCCCGCGGTGGCGGCGGAAAGCAAGGCGGCCTATGTAAAGCGCTACGGCCGGCTCGATACAGCCAACGGCTGGCACTTTCTGACGGGCGAAGAGCCGGCTATCCAGGCGCTCACCCAGGCAGTCGGTTTTGGCTACGTGCGTATGCCCCAGGCTTCCGGCAAACCGCCGCTGTTCGCGCATGCCAGCTCTATTGAGGTGGTCACGCCTGAAGGCAAGATGGCGCAGTACTATCTGGGGGTCGAGTACTCGCCGAAGGATGTGCTGTTGGGCCTGGTGGAAGCGTCCCACAACACGATCGGCTCGCCAGTCGACAATATTCTGACCTATTGCTACCGTTACAATCCGCTGCTGAACCGGCACAGCCTGGTTATCGCCCGGATCGTGCAGGCGGGGTGCATGCTCACCTTTTTAGGTTTGGGCAGCTTCATGGTGGTGAATTTCCGCAAAGACTTCAAACAAGCAGCGGAGCTGCATGCGCGGCCAACGCGAATGGATAAAGGGTAACGATGCATATAAGTCCAGTGCTATGGCAGTTTCTCGTACGGTGGCTGACGAACTCTGCCCTCTTTCCGCCAGAAGCCTCGGCCATTTCGCCGCAGATGGACGCGTTCTATTTCTTTTTGATCGTGATCTCGGCGGTTGGCCTGATTGCCGTAGGCATTCTGGTGTTTGGCTTCTCTATCATGTACCGCCAGGAGAAGAATCCGGTCGCCACGCAAATCGAAGGGTCTACATTGCTCGAAGCGACCTGGACCATTATTCCGCTGGCGCTGTTCATGGTCTGCTTCGTGTGGGGCGCACTGCTCTATTTCCGCATCTACAACCCGCCCACAAACGCAATGAATATTTACATCGTGGGCAAGCAGTGGATGTGGAAGGCCGAGCATCCTGGCGGCCAGCATGAAATTGATTCCCTGCACATCCCAATCAACCGTCCGGTGCAATTGACCATGATTTCGCAGGACGTGTTTCATAGCTTCTCGATTCCCGCCTTTCGCATCAAGCGGGAAGTCATCCCGGGTCGCTATTCCACTGTGTGGTTTGAGGCCACCGCGACAGGCACTTATCATTTGTTTTGCACCCAATACTGCGGCACTGATCACTCGGCCATGATCGGCGAGATCGTCGCCATGACTCCCGATGCTTACCAGGCGTGGGCGGCGGGCAGCACCAGCGGTGCGTCACTGGCCCAAAATGGAGAACGGCTCTTCGCCAGCCTGGGGTGCAATTCCTGCCACTCGGGCGAGGCAACGGCGCGTGGCCCCAATCTCGCTCAGGTTTACGGTTCCAAGCTGCAATTGGCAGATGGATCGTCTGTAACCGCCAACGATGCTTTTCTGCGCGAGTCGATCCTCAACCCATCCACCCACACGACCTTCGGCTACGCGCCGATCATGCCCACCTACCAGGGGCAGGTCAGTGAAGAGGGCCTGATCGACCTGATCGAATACATCAAGAACCTCAATTCCAACTATCGTATCCAGCAGACGTTGACCACCAGTCAACTGTCATCGGTGCCAGCCGGCACGTCCAGTTCTGGCTCGAGCGCGCCCGCGAAATCGGGCAAAACGGCACCCAATGTGCCGGGGACGGGGAACCAATGAGCACCATTGTCACGCTTCCGAATCAGCAGGATGCACAGCTGCCGAAGCTGAGCTATCTCAACGCCGAATATGGACTGAAAAGCTGGCTGTTAACCGGCGACCATAAGCGGATCGCCATGCTGTATCTCATTTCGATCACGTTCTTCTTTTTTATTGGCGGCGCGTTCGCCGGGCTGATCCGTCTGGAACTGCTGACTCCGCTCCCTGACCTGGTCGCCTCCGATACCTACAACAAGCTCTTCACCATGCACGGTGTAATCATGATCTTTCTCTTCCTGGTGCCGTCGGTTCCGGCAACGGTTGGGAATTTCGTCATCCCTATCATGGTCGGGGCCAAAGATCTGGCATTCCCGAAAATCAACCTGCTGAGCTGGTATCTGTACGTTGCTGGAGCGTGCTTTCTGGTTTTTGCACTGCTCAACGGTGGCGTCGATACCGGCTGGACATTTACGACACCCCTCAGCACCCACTACCTGAACACCCATGTGATCACGGCAGCGATGGGCGTTTTCATCGCCGGGTTCAGCTCCATCTTTACCGGTCTCAACTTTATCGTCACCATCCACCGCATGCGCTGCCCCGGTATGACGTGGTTCCGTCTGCCCTTATTCTGCTGGTCGCACTATGCGGCCTCCATCCTGATGGTCCTGGGAACGCCGGTACTGGCGATCACGCTGGTTCTGGTTATGCTTGAGCGGACCATCGGCATCGGCGTCTTCGACCCCACGAAGGGGGGCGATCCACTGCTCTTCCAGCACCTCTTCTGGTTCTACTCCCATCCCGCCGTCTACATCATGATTCTGCCCGGCATGGGCGTGATCTCTGAGGTCATCAGCACCTTTTCGCGCAAGCGGGTATTCGGGTATACCGCGGTGGCTTTCTCTTCGGTCGCCATTGCCGTATTCGGCTTTTTCGTCTGGGCTCACCACATGTTCATCATGGGCGTGTCGAACTACTCCGCCCTGGTCTTCTCCTTGTTGACGATGCTCGTCGCTGTGCCTTCTGCGATCAAGATTTTCAACTGGGCGGCAACCCTCTATAAAGGATCGCTCACATTTGAAACCCCGATGCTCTATGCCTTCGGCTTCATGGGCCTGTTCACCATCGGCGGTCTTACCGGCGTGTTTCTCGGCTCCATGGGGATGGATATCCACCTCACCGAGACCTACTTCATCGTCGCCCATTTCCATTTTGTGATGGTTGGCGGCATGCTTATGGCGTACCTCTCGGGCGTGCACTTCTGGTGGCCGAAAATGACCGGCAGAATGTATCCCGAATCGATGTCGCAACTAAGCGCAGTGACTACGTTTATCGGGTTCATTCTCACCTTCTTTCCGCAATTCATTCTCGGCTACCTCGGGATGCCGCGGCGTTACCATGCGTATCCGCCGGAGTTTCAGGTATTGAATGTGTTGTCGACCGCGGGCGCCACAGTCCTCGGGATTGGCTACCTGCTCCCCATGCTCTATATGCCCTGGTCGCTCAAGTACGGTAAGATCGCGGGCAGCAACCCCTGGCAGGCGACAGGTCTTGAGTGGCAGATTCAGTCCCCGCCGCTGACGGAAAACTTTATCGACATACCGGTCATGGATCACGAAGCCTACGACTATGACTGGCTGGCGCACCAGACCGTACACGAGGTATCGACTGTTGGATAGCCAAGCAATCGCGCCCGGGCACGAAGACCACGAAGTGCATGAAGAGCATCCTGCTTACCTGCGCCACCATTTCGTCACGGTGGAGCAGCAGCGAGAGACCGCCAGTTTCGGCATGTGGCTCTTTCTACTCACCGAAATCATGTTTTTTGGCGGCCTGTTCATGGCCTATCTGCTTTACCGGAACTGGTACTACGATGCCTTTGTTGCCAGCAGCAATACGCTCAGCATCCAGCTTGGGACCATCAACACGGCGGTCCTGATCCTCTCCAGCTTCACCATGGCGATGGGTGTGTATTCCGCGGAGATTCGGAGCCGCAAGGGCCTGTTGACCTCGCTGAGCCTGACCATCTTGTTGGGCCTGGTTTTCCTTGGCATCAAGACTATCGAGTATCACGATAAATACACGGAACACCACATTCCCGGTGCAAACTTCAGTGTGGAAGATTTCGTCCATCCCGCCGATAAGAGGGATGTTCCGCTGGCGCCCGACATGGCGCAACATGCGCAGCTCTATTTCTTTCTTTACTTCGCCATGACTGGCATGCACGCACTGCATATGGTGATCGGCATCAGCATTCTGTTCGTCCTGCTCTACCAGGCGTATCACGGTGCGTACGTCAACGGGCATACCTCGACCATCGACAACTTCGGACTCTACTGGCATTTCGTCGATATCGTGTGGATCTTCCTGTTTCCGCTGCTGTATCTCATTAGCCGTCACCCTCTGAAGTAAAGGAGAGCCATCATGTCGACTCCCACTGAGCACGAACATCACATCGTCGGACCAAAGACCTACCTCCTTATCCTGATCCTTCTGCTGGTGATGACCGCCCTCACGACGGGTGCGGCCTTTATCAACATGGGTGTCTTCAGTCCCATTGTGGCCATAGGAATTGCTTGCTTTAAGGCCGTCATGGTCATCCTGTTCTTTATGCACATCCGCTACAGCTCGAAGGTGATGATGCTCACTGTGGGCGCAGGCTTTTTTACCTTCCTGGTGTTGATCACGATGACGCTGTCGGACTACATCAGCCGTAACTGGGGCCTTTGGTAAGCCAGGCGCCCATTGTGTAGCAAAGCGGGGTGAGACCTGGGCCACCCCCTTCGCCGCCAAACCTCTCGTTGGGCCGGTGTGCTATTTTCAATGTTGGTCTCCATAGTCCATGTCCCCCGAGTCCGTGCCGGCAAATGCGCCGAGTTGCGACACTCGTTTGGCGTAGGAACCTCGTTTCGAGGGCCGGTCCAGACCATAGGATCGCGCTCGTTGTGACGCGCATTGTTTGGGGAACCGCCGCATGGCGAAATATCTAATTACGGGAATCGCTGGCTTCATTGGCTCCTCCCTGGCGCGGGCACTGGTAGAACGCGGGGACGAAGTTCGCGGAGTCGATAATTATTTGACCGGAAAGGTCTCGAACCTTGACGGACTGTACGGCCGGATCGACTTCCGGGAGGCCGATCTACGGGACGCCGCGGCGATCCGCGCCGCCTGTGAAGATATCGAATACATCCTGCATATCGGAGCGTTACCCTCTGTTCCTCTCTCGGTGAAGAACCCGGGGCCCAGCCACGCTTGCAATGTGGAGGGAACGTTTCATGTGCTCGAGGGCGCGCGGGCCGCGGGTAGCGTCAAGCGAATCATCTACGCTGCCTCTTCTTCGGCTTATGGGGATCAGCCTGTGCTGCCCAGCAAAGAGTCCATGCGCCCTATGCCCATCTCACCCTACGCTGTGCAAAAACTGGCCGGCGAATATTACATGAGCAGCTATTGGCAGGTGTACGGGCTGGAAACGGTCAGTCTGCGCTATTTCAACGTCTTCGGGCCGCGCCAGGGGGCCGATTCGCCTTATAGCGGGGTGCTGGCGAAATTTATCCAGCAGATGCTCGAGGGCACACAGCCCACCGTCTTTGGCACGGGTGACCAAGGACGGGATTTCACGTATATCGACAACATCATCTCGGCGAATCTACTGGCCTGCGCCGCACCGGCGGCAAAAGTGGCGGGCAGGGTTTTTAATGCGGCTTGCGGCGGACAGCACACCTTGAAGGAGATGTATCGTCTACTGGCGAAGCTGATCGGCTTCGAGATGCCCCCACTCTATGGACCACCGCGAACTGGAGATATCCTGAACTCGCAGGCCGACATTTCCGCGGCCGCTGAGGCTTTTGGTTATCGCCCGTTGATTGGAGTGAAAGAGGGTTTGCAGCGGACGGTGGAGTGGTATCGCGAGATGCTCAAGCTGCCGGTTGTTTCCAGGTAAAGCGGGCTCCCTGGCCGGACGGCGGTCCCGTCGCCCGCCCTGCAAGTCGGATGACCCGTTCTTCGTCCCGAATCAAATTGGCCCGAATCAAATTAGAAGGATCCGCGGTTGTTTCCCTTGACCCCCGCCGAAACCACGCAGGAGAAGCTCTTTGGTTGACCAGCAGGATATAACACAGTGGTTGTCGCTGGTTGAGAAGCGCGAGTTGGCGATCGGGGTTATCGGCCTTGGCTACGTCGGGCTGCCCCTCGTTCTACTCTTCAGCCAGGAGGGCTTTCGCGTAACGGGCTTTGACATCGACGCCGTCAAAGTGGACCGGCTCAATGCCGGCCAATCCTACATCCACCGGATTGAGCCCGAGCAGATCAGGAACGCCCAAAGCAAGGGGTTTCGCGCGACCGCAAACTTCGCGGAGATTGCTGGAGTGGACGCCATTTTGATTTGCGTGCCCACGCCACTCAGCGATCACCATACGCCGGACATGAGCTACATTGCGGCGACCATGGACTCGATCGTGGATCACCTGCGTCCCGGTCAACTGGTGGTTCTTGAAAGCACAACCTACCCCGGTACGACCGAGGAGTTAATCGCACCGGCGATCGAGCGCGCAGGCAGGGTCAAGGTGATGCGTGAGACGAGCGTCGCCGACGGTCTTCTGGTGGCCTATTCTCCGGAGCGTGAAGACCCCGGCAATACCAGCATTGACCGGCGGGATATTCCCAAAGTAGTGGGAGGACTGGGCCCCATGGCGGCGGAAGCGGCTGCTGCGCTCTATAGTATCGCGTTCCACCGAGTCATCCGCGTCTCCAGCCCGGCGGCGGCAGAGATGACCAAGCTGCTCGAGAACATCTATCGCTGCGTCAACATAGCGCTGGTGAACGAGCTGAAGCTGCTCTGTCTGCGCATGGGCATCGATATCTGGGAGGTGATCGCGGCCGCGGCCACCAAGCCTTTTGGCTTCCAGCCCTTTTATCCCGGTCCGGGACTCGGCGGCCACTGTATTCCGATCGATCCCTTCTATCTGAGCTGGAAGGCAAAGGAATTCGACTTCAGTACCCGATTTATCGAGCTTGCCGGCGAAGTGAACGAGGCCATGCCGTACCACGTGGTGCAGGCGGTCTCCTCCGCCCTCAATCAGCGGGCCAAGCCGCTCAAAGGGTCGCGGATCCTGGTACTGGGCCTGGCTTACAAGCGCGATGTGGACGATCTGCGCGAATCTCCCTCGCTCTCCATCATTGAAATGCTGCAGCAAGAAGGCTCCGTGGTGAGCTACAACGACCCGTTCTTTCCCTCGGTCGGCCGGGGACGAAAATACAATCTGAACATGGAGTCGCAGCCGCTTGAACACCTTGACGGTTACGATTGCGTCCTGATTGTGACCGACCATACTTCCTACGACTATGCTCGTATCGTGGCCGAATCGCAGCTGGTGGTCGACTCGAGGAACGCTACCCGTGGGCTACAATCGGAAAAGATCGTGCGCTGTTGAGTCTCTACTGACGGTGGTACTCGAAGAGAGCATTGCTCCGCGGCTTTGCTGGCGGGCGCTGTCGGGACTTCAATTCCGTTGAGGGGGGTTTCCTGGAAGTCGGAACTCCAAAGAGTCTTTTCGAAACCGACAGGCCGGGTCCAACCACGAAAGTGCGCTGGCCATGGGGCTTGGTACAAGCGCTTTCGCTCTTTGTTGTGCTCTGGGTATGTTTCTTCTATTTGTACCAGCGTTTTCCGTACGTGAAGAACGGCTCAACCGTTGTGTTCGACGCCAAATTAAAAGTGGAAGCCGGCGGAACGGTCTTTCCCGCCGACCGCAGCGTCGTACGCGTGCTGATTTTTGGCAACAGCAAGATTCTTGCCGGGTTCATGCCCTCGGTGTTTGACCAGATGGCGGCCAGCGCCAGGCGGAAGGTCTCTTCCTTCAATTCCGGATTCCCTGGCAGTGACCTGTTGTTGCCTCCACTGCAAGAGATGTGCGCCCGAGGACAAGCTCCCGACGTACTCCTGCTGACGATTCCCTGGCGAGTGGATCCGCCCCGGCGCGGGATTTTCCGTTTCGTCTTGGATGATCATGTGGTCATCCAGGCGCTGTTTCCCTTCCGTAGCATGGCCAGCGATCTGACCAGCTTCTTGCTGAATGCTCCGGACCATGGTGGCGTCGTGAGTTACTACCGAGAAGCAGAAAAGGATGAGAAATCGGTGATCATTAACCGGGGCTACTACCTTATCTCGGAGCAAGACCGTTTTCCCGGGGGCCGCCTGCCCGATGAGTTTCATCTTGAATCGGATCAACCCAACACGATCCTCAAGCGCGGCGCAGGTCCGCGAAACGCAGAGGTAGCCGCACTCGATCAACTGTTAACCCACTACCACATTCGCTGCTATTACGTGCCGTATTACTTGCGCGTTGGAGAAGCTGCGCTCCCACCCGGAGTCGATCAACAGGCCGCCGCCCGGGTGGAACAACTTACCTCGTGCAAAGTGCTTGGTCCGGACTACTACCTTTACCCGAACAAGCTGTTTGCCGATCAGACTCATCTCAATGCCGCGGGGGCTCGAGTCTACACCGAGGCACTCCTCCACCTGCTCGAAGGTAAACTTAGCCCCGGATGAAGAATTTTGCTGAGCAGCCTGCGCCCGGCGTCCCGTTCTTGGCAATTTTGAGCCTTCCGTGGGTTCGGGGTCGATGAGGGTCAGTTCTTTCGAGCCGGTTCCGGGACCCGGCTCTTTGCCTGCCAGAGGTCGACCCGGGAAAATAATTTGCAAGCGAGAGGCCTCTTCGCGGTTTTCCCTCACGGAAAGCACACCTCGCGATCTTTCTCAGCCCGCGGTAATTGCGAAACTGCTCTAAACTAGAACTTGGTGAAGTTCGTCCCCAGGGCCGGGCCAAAGGTAAAGGAGTCGAGCCTGGCAGAAGGCACCGGCGGCACGCCGTGCCATCTCTGCCTACACAAATTATGGGTAAGCGTTCAGGTTTCTTCTTCGCGATCCTGCTCATCGCCGGCGTTGCGCAGGTTCAATCGCCAGTTGCTACTGCGCAGTCTGGTAACGATGTGTCCGCCTGCTCCTCAGGTATTCTCTCTTCCGTCGACGGAAGCTGCGTTGGTCAGGACGACTCTCAGTTCAACGATCAGGGCCAGCAGCAAGGCGAGACCTCACAAACAACCGGAAATTACAGCCCTAACCTGACGCAAGGCCAGCTCTCGCGGCAGTATCCCGGGTTGCAGAGTCGGGGCCTGAACGGCGGTGTTCCCACTTTTTCTGACCAGAGTGGCTTAAACGGTCCCCAAGCGCAGCAGCAAGCACTCAATGACGCCCGGCAGCTCGCCATCCAGCGCCCGAGCCCTCCTACGGAGTTTCAGATGCTGGTGCGCGCCTCGGTAGGCAAGCTGCTGCCCGTCTATGGCGACTCACTCTTTCGTCAGGTACCAACCACGTTTGCCCCTTTGCGCGACGTGAATGTCACGCCCGATTACGTTCTTGGTCCCGGCGATCAACTGCTCATACGCATCTGGGGGCAGGTCAATTTCAATGCCCAGGTGACCGTGGATCGTTCTGGCTCCGTGTATCTTCCGCAGGTAGGAGAAATTCACGTTGCCGGTTTGCCGTATGCCCAGGTGAAGCAACATATTCAGGATGCCGTCGGGCACATTTTCAAGAGCTTTGATTTGGATGTCGAACTCGGGCAGCTGCGATCCATCCAGGTGTTTGTTGTCGGTCAGGCTCGTCGCCCGGGAAACTACACGCTTAGTTCCCTCAGCACCCTGGTCACCGCGCTGTTCGCCACAGGCGGTCCGTCGGTGCAAGGCTCTTTGCGCGATATCCAGGTTCGGCGCAATGGGCAGACCGTCACCCACTTCGACCTCTACGATTTGTTGTTGTTAGGGGATATGACCAAAGATGTGTCCCTGCTTCCCGGCGATGTCATCTTTATCCCTCCGGTGGGGCCGCAAATTGCCATTGCCGGCAGTGTACGGGTGCCCGCGATCTATGAATTAAGGGGCTCAACCACGGTGGATCAAGCACTCCAGTTCGCCGGCGGACTTTCCTCAACCGCATCCTTACTCCGTGCCTCCCTGGAACGCGTGGATGACCACAACAGCCGTGCTGCAACGAACATTACCCTCAACGGCGCCGGTTTGGCGACCCCGTTACGGCAGGCCGATGTTCTGCGCGTGCTCCCTTTCTCGCCCCAATTTCAAGACACCGTTACATTGCGCGGCAATGTCGCGGAGGCGGGACGGTTCGCCTGGCATCCGGGGATAAAGCTCAGCGAAATCATCCCGAATAGCCAATCCCTCATTACCCGTGACTACTGGGAGCGCAGAAATCAATTGGGGCTTCCGGGGCCGGTGTTCAAGCCGGAATATGCCAAGAACCCCGACGAATATCCGAGAGACGCGAACGGCTATCGGCGTTCCACGACGGCCTATGGCCCTGATGGAATCAACAACAGCGGCCAGCAAGGGTATAACGGGATTCAGACCACCAACCAGAGCTCAAACCAGCCGCTCAACCAAAGTTCCGGTCAAAATTCCGGTCAGAATTCCATCCTTCCCGATCTGGACAATCCTTCGGCCCAGACGGCGAACGATTCTCAGACCCCGAATCAAGACAACTCCGGCAATTCTCAAAACTCCGGGCAAGGGAGTGAATTCGGCGGCGGTTCGCTCGCGAACCAGCAGCAGCAGCTTTCCTGGAATGGCGGCATCTTGCCGCGGCCCCGTCTCAACATCACTCTTCCGGTACCCGAGATCGACTGGTCCTACGCCGTAATCGAGCGCCTGAATCCGCAGACGCTTACCACTTCCCTCGTGCCATTTAATCCCGGCAAGCTGGTACAGGATCATGACAGTTCGCAGGATCTCACCCTCGACCCGGGCGATGTCGTGACCATCTTTTCTCAGGTAGATATCAGCGTGCCCCAGGACGAACGAACGAAGTTTGTTCGTCTTGATGGTGAGTTCAAGGCTGCGGGCATCTACAGCGTCCAGCCGGGGGAAACTTTGCGTCAACTCGTTGCGCGTGCCGGCGGACTCACTCCCAATGCCTATCTCTTTGGCTCGGAGTTCACCCGGGAATCGACACGCGTGTTTCAGCAGCAGCGACTCAACGATTACCTCTCCAACCTGGAGCTGGAAATCGACCGTTCCACGATCAACGCGGCATCCTCCAGCGTTACCCCGCAGGACACCGCGGCAACGGCGGCGGAGGTTTCTGCCTCGCGCAGCCTGGTAAACAAGTTCCGAACCATCCGCGCCACCGGCAGGGTCGTACTTACTCTTGAGCCCAATGCTACCGGAATTGATCGTCTCCCCGACCTCCCGTTGGAAGACGGGGATCGCTTCACGATTCCGTCCCGGCCCAGCACCGTGAATGTAGTCGGTTCGGTCTATGACCAAAATTCCTTTTTGTTCAATCAGCGGGAGCAGTTGTCAGCCTATTTGCGTTTGGCGGGAGGCCCGACGCGTGACGCCGATACCCAGCATGCGTTCATTATCCGGGCCGACGGATCGGTCGTGAGCCGCCCGTCCCGCAAGGGCGTCTTCGGAAATACCTTTACCTCCACCAGGATGAATCCCGGCGACACCGTCGTTATTCCTGAAAAGGTTCCCAGACCGTCGGCTCTGCGGAACTTTGTGAACTACTCACAGATATTCTCTCAACTCGCCTTGGGCGCAGCGGCGATCGCTGTGCTGCGATAATGCAATGGAGCGGACCGTATGCCTACGGTGAATGAAATCGGCCAAGAGTCTCCCGCGGTAGGGAGCACTCCTGCGTCACAAGAGTTCGACATTCTGGACGTTGCGCTGATCCTTGCTCCCCGCAAAGGTCTGATTTTTCTCATGTCAGTGGCCGGCTTCGTGCTAGCCACGATTGTGGTCTTATTTGTGGCTCCCTCCTATACTGCGAAGACAACGATCTTGCCGCCGGAGCAACAGCAATCCAGTAGCTCGGCCTTGTTGGGGCAATTTGGGGCGCTCGCTTCTCTTTCCGGGCTCGGGAGTGCGGTGGGACTCAAGAACCCCGCCGATCTGTTCATCGGTATTCTTCAGAGTCAGAGCGTAACCGACGCCTTGATCAAGCGGTTCGACGTCATGCGGCTCTATCACCCAAAGAGGATGAGCGATGCCCGGCAGCTGTTTCAAAAGAACGCGAAGTTTGTTGCCGGCAAAGACGGATTGATCAGCATCTCGTTTGTGGATAAGGATCCGCTCCGGGCCGCAGCCGTTGCCAACGCATACGTCGATGAGCTCTACAAGCTCAACAACCGCCTGGCGTTCGGCGAAGCGTCGCAGCGAAGGCTCTTTTTTGAACAACAGTTAGCACAGGAAAAGGACAAGCTTGCCGATGCGGAGGTTTCTCTTAAACAAACGGAAGAAGCGACCGGTGTGATTGCCCCTTCAGGACAGACGGAGGCAATTATCAGGCAGTTCGCTCAACTGCAAGCAGAGATTACCGAGCGGGAAGTGGAATTGGGCGCGCTACGCACCTCGTCAACCGAGCAGAATCCGGATGTTGTTCGACTGACGACGGAGCTGAGTAGTCTGCGCGCACAGCTGCGCGATCTGGAAAATGGGCCGGGAGCCAAACACGCTCCGGGCGATATCTCCATCACCACCGCGAATGTGCCTGAGGCGGGATTGGCATACATTCGCAAAGAACGCGATGTCAAGTATCACCAGCTTCTTTTCGACTTGCTGGCGCGCCAGTACGAGGCAGCAAGGATGGATGAAGCGAAATCGGCGCCCGTAATCCAGGTGGTAGACCCGGCGCTGCCGCCGGATAAGAAGTCAGCGCCGTTCCGTGCACTGTGGGCGATCGTGGGCGGGGCCCTGGGATTCTTCTTCAGCGCAGGTTACGTGCTCGCGTCCTTTGTTTACCGTCGCCTGGCGGCCGACGAGGAGCAGGGCCGGCGCCTGGCGTTGCTGAGGCAGGAACTCAAGCTGCGCGGTTAGGATTCACCTGTGGTGGACGCTGCGGTATTTTTGGCGCGTAGAGACGAACAAAGGCGGCGCGGCTTCCGCATGGAGCACCGTCAGCCAGTGAAGGCACAATGCAGATTGTGATCGTGGTGGTACTGTACAAGCGATCTCCGGCTCAAAGCCAGACCATCAATAGTCTGGCAGAGGCCTTCGCTCTCGACCCGAAGCTACTGCATTCTTTTCAGGTTTTCGTTTGGGATAACAGCCCAAATCCGCTCGCCGATCCGGTGTTTCCCTTTCCTTGTATTTATCGGCACGGCGGTCGAAATCTGGGAACCGCTGGTGCTTACAATCGGGCGATGGTGTTTGCGGAGTCGGTGGAGGCTCCCTGGCTTCTGCTCTTCGATCAGGATACGACCGTCTCGCTAGAGTTTCTTCCTCGCATGCTGGAATACAGTCAACGCTTCCTGGGCAATCTGGAGATCGCTACCGTCGTCCCTTTCATCTGGTCCCACGGGACGCTGGTCTCACCGCGGCGCCTCGGCACTTTCAATCGCGTCAAGCAGATTCCTCTTGACGTCGGCGGTGTCTACAAACAGAAAGCGTATGGAGTCAATAGCGCGACCCTGATGCGGGTGGCCGCCTTGCGTGAGATTGGGGGCTATAGCGAAGAGTTCTGGCTCGATCTGTCCGATGTCTACGCTTTCCAGGCCATGCACCAAAAGGGCCGTTATATGTTTATTGCGCGCGACCTGCAGTTGCAACACTCGATCGCCGCACTGGACTTTGACAAGGAGATGACGCCGGAGCGATACCGCAATTTTCTTGCAGCCGAAAGCGCGTATGTGGATCTGTATCAGTCTCCGCTGGAGAGAGCCTGCCATCTGCTGCGGCTCTTGGTGAGAACGGTCAAGCAATACTGGCGCTACAAGAACAAGGCGTTTGCGAGGATATGCTGGGAGTACTTTGGCCGGCGTCTCTTCCACAGCCGGGCGAAAAGAATCCTTGGATGGCGAAAGCAGTTGGCGCTGCGCGATATCCCGATTATCGAAGATGGCCGGGTGATCGGGTGACCCGGAGCGATCACAGAGAAAGCAATGACCGATGAGTGTTGACGCCGCCATCGTACTTTTAAGCGCTTTAGCCCTGGGCAACTACTTGATCAGCCGCTCAGTGCTCTATCCTCCACTCTGTTTTTGCGTCATGTGGCTGCTGACCCTGGGGCTCTATAATCTCGATCTGACACCAGTCGATACCATTCACCCGGAAACAATCTGGATCATCGGCGTGGGCGCCATCACTTTCTCAGTAGGAGGGCTGCTGGCTCTCCACTTACCGAGAAACCTCTTCACCGCGCAATTCATTGTCACTCGTTTCCCGCCGCGGAATAACATCGTCAAGCCTGCCGTGACGCTTTTTCTCCTCGCCGGTTTTGCGATCATAGTCCGCAACCTGCTTGCCTTGGCTGCTACTGGATTCGGAACTACGATATTGCAGCGGGCTCGCACCGGGGAAGCGGACACAAATCCGCTCGGGACCTATTTTCTGTTATGGTCGATTTACGCAGCGACTCTTTTCCTTCTCGAACGGCGCGACAAATATTTTTGGTTGATGGCCGGCATTGCCTTTACCGGCGGTATCCTGGGCACTGGAAGACTGGAGATCTTCCTGTTAGTCGGTTCCCTGACCTGCGCTCATCTCATGGTGACAGGTCGTCATACCCTCCGGGTAGCCTTTGGCTTTGCGCGCCTGCCGATCATTGGCTTTCTGATCCTGTTCTTCGTGCTCTTCTTTACGAACAAGGACACAAGCGTATTCGAAGCCAGCGGCGTGGGAGAGTTGCTGATCATTTTCCTCGTCGGCTACACAGTCGGCCCCACCGCCGCACTGGACGTCTTTCTGCAGCATCCGAGCAATTATCCCGAAGCGCCCCACCATACCTTCCGCTTCTTCTTGGGGATTGCGACTCACCTCCATTTTGCAAACTACATCGCGCCGGGCCCTGAACTCCATATCGACGTGCCCTTCCCCACCAATGTTTACACGGTATATCGAACCTATATTCAGGATTTCGGTCTATATGGAGCTTTGGCCGCAATGGCCATCATCGGCCTGCTGCATACCATGCTCTACCGCAAAGCTCGGACTGGCAGCAAACTTGGCATTTATTTCTTTGCTGCCACCTTCTTCCAGGTTTTGATGGTCATCTTCAGTGACGAGTACGCTTCCTTCGGCACTTACATAGACCTGTTTCTCTTCGCCGCCATATACACCTATCTGCGCTCTCTTCCCCTGCGTATCCTTCCGCGGTTGAGGATGGGGTATGGCGTTCCCGGTAATACGGCAGCCGCACGGTTCCAGGAATGAGTGTGCGAAATTTTCTACAACTGGCCGGATTTTTCCTGGCATGTCTAATTCCCACCCCTCTGCGAGCCTCATGAGCTTGATGAGCCGGCGCCGGAGAGAACTAGGTATCGGGGTGCGCCTTCGGTGCTGCGCCGTCGTCCTCGTAGCTGCGGTAAAGGTCCACAAAGTCCGTAAGGCCGGAGTTAGCGTACTTCTCGATTTCACGACCGAGATGGCCGTATGAGCGCGCATAGTAGGGCCCGCAGGCGTGCAGACACACAGCGTCGCGGATAATACCGCACTTCAGGCGCAGAAAGAGCCTCATCTGCGCGATCAAGTATCCATCGTCGCCGCGGCGCATGTTGAGGGGCCGCAGCAACAGGGTCCACCGAATGCGTCGATAGTCGCGGCGGCGGAAGCAGGCGCACCATCCACCAGTAGGCCCGTACTCCACGACCTTTCTGCCTCGTACATCGTCGGTATAGCGTTCGGGACCAAACTTGGCTCCGTTGGTGTGCTCATTCTGCACGACATTTAGCGCGAGGTAGCCGTAGTCTGTGTAGGTGGAAAGGTAGTCGGTGAAGATGCGATCAAGACCCGCGGGAAACTCCAGCACATCGTCGTCGACGGTCGACATCAACTCGCCCTTGGCTTCTGCGAAGAGCCGCTTATAGGCCTCGATCCCTTCATTTTTCGGCCGCCGCAGGATACGCACCATCGGGTTGCTGCGAATCCGCTCAAGCACGGCGGGCGTCTCGTCGGTGGAGCCGTTGTCCATGACGATGATTTCGCATTGCTCCGGCTCGGCGATATTGGCGATAAGTCTTTCCAGACAGAGCGACAAAAACTTATGCCGATTCCATGTCAATATGAGGAAGCTAAGCCTCGGCACGATAGCACTACCCTTGTGAAGCGGCGGCGCAACGTTGGCGCCTATCCCACTACAGCCCTTAAGCCAATGCTAACATTACAAAAGTCATAACGGAAAAGTGCAGTCAGCCCCGTCATGCCCCCGGCAAGCAATGCTTGCCATTTGCGAAGATCTCCTCGGAAAACCGCGAGTAGCACTACTGAGCCCAGAAGGGCAATCAGAATAATCGGTATGATCGGGTAAGCGATGGTCGGCAAGCCGGCACTAAACAGCCAGAACGCACAGACGATCGTTGGATGGCGACCAGCCATCGTTGGCAATAGGCGGCAGTGATTACGTAGGCAGCGGTCACGATCGCTGATCGCAACGTCAGGTCGTAGATGCGTTCGACGAAGACTGATGACCCAAACAAGTGGAAGAGCCAGGCCAACGTATAGAACTACCCGGGACCATAATTGGCATAAAAATCCCGGTGGGGAACCTGGCCTGGAACGCCTGGCGTGTCTGTTACCTTCACTGTGCCCTCCTGTCCTTCAGATCGACAACCGGTTAAGATAACGACCTGGAGCAAGGCGGTTTTCTGTACTCTCAGGCCTTATGCGTATCTTCTATGATCACCAGGTCTTCTCGCTGCAGGACGCTGGCGGCATCTCGCGATACCAGCACGAGTTGATACGCCATCTGCAGACCTCAAGCGCAGTTCAGATTCAACTGCTCATGGGACTCAACGCATCGGTGATGCCCTTCTCCGAATTGCGCAACTTGCAGACCAGAATAATTAGCTGGAGGACGGGTATCCGACCGGGCTACTTTCGCTACGCCCTAAACGAAACGACGTCCGCAGTCATGGCGCAGTTGCAGGGTAGTTTTGACATCTATCATCCCATGCTCTACCGGGCGATACCGTTCGTGCGTCACCGGCGGCTGGTTGTGACTCATCACGACTGCACCCACGAGCGCTTCCCGCAGATGTTTCACAACGCATCGTTCATCATGGAGAGAAAGCGCAAATTATTCTCGCACGCCGATGCCATTCTCTGCGTCTCAGAATCCAGCCGACGGGATCTGTTGAATTTTTACGATGTCGCAGAACAGAAGACGTACGTCGTCTATCATGGTTTCTCTCCGCCGCACCTTCCCCCGTCCTTCGTGGAACCGGCGGTCGCGTCCAGTATTCCTTACCTGCTATATGTAGGGTCGCGCGCGGAATACAAAAATTTTGTGCTTCTGCTGGATGCGTTTTCACACAGTGGCCTGGCCCGGGACTATCGCCTCATGGTGGTGGGTGGCGGAGCGCTCTCCGCTGAAGAACAAGCGAAAATCGACGCCCTTAACCTGGCTGATCAGATCATCCTCATTCCCAAGGCCGACGAAGCCACGCTAGCCATCGCTTACCGCGATGCTGCCCTCTTTGTCTATCCAAGTCTCTACGAGGGTTTTGGTTTCCCCCCGCTGGAAGCGATGAACCTGGGATGCCCCGTCCTGGTGCATCGCACGTCATCGTTGCCCGAGATCTGCGGAGACGCAGCCTTTTACTTCGACAGCTCGGATGTCGATGAACTTTCCCGCGCGCTGGTGTCCACCTTGCAGGATGACGCTAGCCTAGCGAGGAAGCGTCAGCTGGGACAGCAGCAAGTGAAACTCTACGATTGGGCCCGAACCGCTGTGGATACTCTGGACATATATCGCGCGCTGTTGCCCGGCGACTTCTGAATCGAGGGGGGCTCAGACATGAGCGGGACCGAACCTCGCCTCAAATCGGGTTGACCCGATACCCCGGTGCTGAATACTGGGCAGCCCTCTTTAAAACTGTAAGCTATCAGGCTGATAGCTTAAGCTTAAGGCCATGTCTCGAACGAAGCCCTCGATAGCGGTGCTTTACCACTTTTTCCCGCCGGACGACATCGTCAGCGCAGTGCATCTCGGCGACCTATCCGCGGGTTTGGCAAGCCGGGGTTGGCAGGTGAGCGCGCACCCGTGCATCTGGTCGCACGACAAGACCGTTCGTTTCTCATCCCGGGAAGAATGGCAGGGCGTGTCCGTGAGGAGGATCTGGCGCCCGAATATGCACCAGGCATCGGATGCCGGAAGATTCCTGAACGCTGCCTGGATGATCGTTCGCTGGTCCCTACTGTCCATCACACTTAAGCCGCGAACGGACATCCTCATCGTCGGGACCGATCCCATCCTTAGCCTTTCAGTGGCTCGGGTGTGGAAGCTTCTCAGTCCCAAAACCAAGGTGGTGCATTGGTGCCTTGACGCGTATCCCGAAGCAGCCATTGCCGATGGTCTTTTGTTGCCGGATAGTCTGCTAACGCGCTTCTTTCGTTCTCTTATGGGTTCGGCATACCGAAAGTGCGCTTTAATTGCCGATCTAGGGCCCTGCATGCGCGCGATCCTCCAGCGATATCCCTCAACTGCTATGCGAGAAACCATTGTTCCGTGGGCGTTTGAAGAGCCGGATGCCCCCCTCCCCATGGCTGTTTCCGAGCGCAATGCCGTTTTTGGCAACGCGCCCCTGGCCCTCCTTTATTCGGGCAGCTTTGGCCGGGCGCACAGCTATAAGGAAATACTGGATTTGGCGGAATTGCTCCATCCCCGAGGCGTTAAGCTCGTCTTCAGCGTCCGCGGCAAACGCCAGGAGGATCTCAGAAAAGCTGTGCAGGAGAGAGACGCAGGTGTCGAATTTGTGCCTTTTGCGCCATCAGATAATCTGCAGGACCGCCTGGCATGTGCGGATATCCATGTTGTAACTCTTCGCTCCGATTGGACCGGAATGGTTGTGCCTTCGAAATTCTTCGGCGCCCTGGCCGCTGGCAGGCCCGTTTTGTTTGTGGGGAGTCCCGATTCATCGCTTGCGCAATGGATCCGCAAATTTGGGATCGGGTGGGTGTTGACGTCTGAAAATCTTCAGGATGTGAGCGAACAGCTGCTTTCCTATATGAACTCTACCGACCAAATGAATGCTATGCAGCGACTCTGCTTTACCGTCTACCGCGAATTCTTCTCTCGCGACTCGCAGATTGAAAAATTTGATCGATCGCTGAGGTCGCTGTTGAACTGCAGCTGCGGGGGTAACTGCAACGCCCGAGGATGATCCGGCGATGGTTACAATCCCTCGTCATCGTTGTGCCGCTGTTTGACGTCTATCGTTTCGAGGACGGCCCGGTACCCTTGAGATCAATCGGCCTTTGGATAAAGCTCTCCCCACATGTCTATTGGCCCCATTGCAGCAGTTTTGCAATGGGTGCCGGCCGAAACGATCGACGTTTTCGTGGTTTTTCTCCCAAGAAAAACGCTCATTGTCAAGCCACAGTAATTGCGAAACTGCTCTCGATTCGTTTTCTGTCCTTCACGGACGCTCATGGGTGCATCTAAACCAGCGCAAACCGTTCAGGGGCTGTACCAGGAAGCCGTGCGACTGGAAAGGGGTTTTAGAAAGGGCTCTCAGGGACGAAACTTGACGAACAGGTGTGCTGGAAGCCACCAGAAGTGTCTGCCAGTCCTGGCCCAGGCGCGGTCACCAGGTACCTTGACTGACACCGAGGGTGGGATACCCTAAGACTGCAAATGCTGTTATTTTTGTTAGAAGGTTGAATCGGGAAAAGTTCTACACCGCGCAACATCCTTTTTTGGCGGGGGTTCATCCGTATACGTAGCTGTCGTGAGGCCGTTCTCGTCGCTCGCGAATATGCTCTTTAGAGGTGACATCACCAGATGTTCCGTAATCGGCTAAGGTAACCGCGTCCTCTGCCGATCAAGCAGGTGTCTAGCAAAACAAAGCTGCAGCACGCTTTAAGGCAACGATTTACCAAAACCTGATCAATGAGACCCCAACAAGACTTTAGTTTTAGCTCTTAAATTTTAGGACAGGTCTTAAAAAACGCATGGACACCAGCTTTGCTCCCCCGCAGCCCAGTGCGGCTTTGCTTTGGAACGATGTCGTCTCGGAAGTCAGTAATCATTCGACGACCTTGTTTCCTCCATTTTGCGCGATCCCCCAGGATCCCACGGCCTACTATGCCAAGCCGAGCGCATGGAGCGTATGCCTGTGCAAGCGAGCCATCGACCTGGTTTTCGCCATAATGGCGTTGCTGCTCTTCTGGCCATTGCTCCTGCTGGCGGCAATCCTGGTGCGCTACAAGTCTCCAGGGCCGGTGATCTTCCGCCAAAAGCGGGTTGGCCGGGACGGGGTTCTTTTTACCGTTTTCAAGTTCAGAACAATGGCGATTGCCGCCCAACAGGACGGTCCCTCGCTGACCAAACGCGGCGACCCGCGGGTGACCAGATTTGGCGGGTTCCTACGCAAGTACAAGCTGGATGAACTGCCCCAACTCGTCAATGTGTTACGTGGCGACATGAGCTTGGTTGGGCCGCGGCCCAAGCTGCCTCACCTGGAAGTGATGCATATGCCCTTTCGGCCTGGCCTCACCGGAGCAGCCACGTTGGCGTTTCGATGTGAAGAAGAGATGCTTCAGGATATTCCCGATGAAGAACTCGAGGCGTATTACTGCCGCATGATCAAGCCCTTGAAGGCAAAGATTGATTGGGATTACATGCGTGAGGCCACCCTCGCCAGCGATTTCTTTCTTGTTTATGAAACCGTCTTCTGCTGCTTTTCCAGTCGCGCAAATTCCTGGGCAGTCGACTTTTCAAAGTCTACTTAGATGACCGTTTCCCAGCAGGATGTCGAGCGTGTGGCCGAACTCGCGAATCTCGCATTGACGAGCACCGAGAAGGCAGGCATGTTGCGTGACCTGAACTCCGTGCTTGATTATTTTGCCCAGCTGAATGAATTGGACACCTCGAATATTCCTCCCATGGCGCAGGTCGCCGACCAGTTGAACGAAGGAAGCCACAGGGAAGATCCGGCAATCAGCCTCCGTGCAGATGAAATTGCACCATCTCTGAACCGTGAGCGCGTTTTGGCTTGTGCCCCTGACACGGATGGAATTTTCTTCAAGGTGCCCAAGGTGATAGAGCGTTAGAGCAGCCGAGGACCGGACAACGGACCGGACCCCCTCGGCCCATTCGCAAAACCCTTTTTCACCAATTCCATGTGCCATCCGTCGCGATCGGCATCGATACGGCGATCGACCCGCACTGAACTGCTCTGAACGATAATGGAAGTATGAATTGGAAGCAGACCTGTATTTCCGACATTCAAACGGCGGTGCGCCATGCCAAACCCGAGCGCGACCGAGTTGGCAGAGCTTTGTTTCGAGGAGATTGAAGAACAAAATCCGGCCATCAATGCCTATCTTGCGGTGAGCCGCGAGCGTGCGCTGCGCGCGGCCGAGGCCATCGATCAACTGCGTTGCGCAGGGGCAGGCGCTGCCTCCGCTGGCCGGTGTTCCCGTCGGAATTAAGGACGTGTTGGTGATGGAGGGTTCCCCTGCGACGGCCGGCTCGCGGATCCTCGAAGGGTATAGGCCGCCTTACGATGCCACGGTGGTCAAACGTCTCGAGGCAGCCGGCGCGGTGTTGGTGGGAAAGCTGAATTGCGACGAGTTTGCCATGGGTTCCTCGAATGAGAACTCCGGCTATGGGCCGGTGCGCAATCCGGTGGCCCTGGATCGGGTACCGGGCGGCTCCAGCGGTGGATCGGCGGCAGCGGTGGCCGCTGGCATGGCGGTCGCCGACGCTTGGTACCGACACCGGCGGATCCATTCGCCAGCCCGCATCTTTTTGCGGAGTCGTCGGCGTTCTCCCGACCTACGGGCGCGTATCGCGTTACGGCCTGATTGCCTTTGCCTCATCCCTCGATCGAGTCGGGCCTTTCACCCGCACCGTGCGGGACGCAGCCATCGTGCTGGGAGTGATCGCCGGCCATGATCCGCTGGATGCCACCTCCGCGAACGTTGCCCGTGCCGGACTACGTGGAGGCGTCTGGATCAGCCGGTGAAGGGCTTGCGCGTGGGTGTTCCGGCTGAGTACTTTGGCGAAGGCCTCGATGCCGAGGTACGTGCCGCGATCGACTCCGCGATCGAACACCTGCGTGCCGCAGGATGCACGATTCGACCTGTATCGCTGCCCCATACCAGGTATGCGATTCCAACCTACTATCTGGTTGCAACCGCCGAAGCGAGCGCGAACCTGGCCAGGTTCGACGGCGTACGCTATGGCTTTCGTGCCAAGGATGCCAATACGCTGAGTGAGATGTATCGCCAGTCGCGCGAGATCGGCTTTGGGGCGGAAGTGAAGCGGCGCATCCTACTGGGAACCTACGCCCTAAGCGCAGGCTATTATGACGCCTACTATAAGAAAGCGCAGCAGGTGCGAACGCTGTTCACCCGGGATTTTCTGGCGGCTTTTCACCAGGTGGATGTGTTGGTAACGCCAACTGCGCCGACCCCGGCATTCAAGCTGGGCGAGAAGACGGACGACCCGCTCTCCATGTACCTTGCCGACATCTACACCGTAACCGCCAGTCTTGCCGGAATTTGCGGGATTTCGGTGCCCTGCGGTGAAGTCATCCCAGGGGCTGCCCATCGGTGCACAGATTTTGGGACGGCATTTCGATGAGGCGACCGTCCTGCGCGTGGCCGAGGCGATCGAGAATGCCGGCAAGACAGCGTAGGGTACCCGTCTAACTCTAACGAGTCCGCGGGAGAAACTGATCCAAGTCTTATAGCCTATCTACGGGCCTTGAGCCTGCCGTGGGGAGTGGCTGCGCGGGGAGCGGCTGATAGTAGCGCTCCTCCGGCGCGGCACAAGATAGGCAGAGTGTCTGCCCATCACGCACCAGAAAGCGATCGTAGTTGATGCCCTCTCCGCATTGAGCGCAGGCCACGCGTTCTCCTTTATATCCGGGAAATTCCCGGGCGTCGAGGATCACCTGCACCCACTGTTCGTCGAAGAGATCGTGATCGCTCATCTCGCGGTAAGCCGCCATTTGCTGTAGGTTTTTGTTGTCTATTTCCGGGTGCATTTGGCGAGCCGTTGCCTTGGACGACTCCCGGGCGGCGATGCGAATGGCGCGGTGGGTTTCGAGGTCCACAAATGTGGCTGCCATCTTGCCCCAGTCGCGAAATTTAAGCGCGCGTTTGCCCAGCCGGCAACCGGTAACGACGCCAATGGCATCGGTGGCGCAGCGATCGATTTCGACGAAGGTGACCAGGCGTTTACGATCGCGGCCACGTGGCTGCTCGATGCCCAGGCGGCCGCATCCGAGCAGCGCCAAACGGACGCCCAGTACCTGTCCCGCGCACAGATGTCCATGGGCGACCTTGGCTTCTTCCAGCAAATCCTCAAGAGCTTGCATACTTTCCTCAGATGCGGGGCGCTAGTTCGACGACGAGCTGCCGGTGTCATCGTTCCCATTCCCATCCTCCACCAACACAGCGGAAAGCCCCACCAGATCGTAGCTTACTGCTACCGCCCCTGAAGGCTGAAAAGTAACGCGGAGCGGGTCGCGCTGCCAGAGTGCGGCTGCACAAGCGGGCAGTTGGCTCTCGCCCGCCGTCCACGGCGATAGCTTCTTAGCCAGCACCGGCTTGCGCGCCGCGATCTGAGCGACGACTGCGTAAAGCTGTTTCCCGCTGGTGGTGAGCCCGCAGTAAGCAGCGTAATCCCGAAACCAGATGACGCTCGAAACCGCCGGGTCATAATCCGGCAGATGAAGAGCAGTGATGCTGCCCTTAACGCGATCCACCATGAGCCAGGGCCCGCGCTGCCAGATCCAATGCTCCCCCTTGTCGCCGGGAAGAGCATCATTCAGACGCAAGGCGCGGCGAACAACAAAACTGCGGTCGGTGATGGCGTGTGATTCCCCGGTTGTCCATTCCTTCACCTTGTCATCCACCAGCAACGGACGCACGCGAAGTTGCTTCTCTGTAGGAAGGGCTTCGGCCGGATCGCCCTTCGCAGAGTAGGGGACTACCTTGCCCGTACCCAGAAAGACTGTATGTACCTTGGCAGCAGCAAGCGCGGCCGATGCCCAAAATACCAGAAGAAGCAAGAACACAGCAGAATTTCTCATGCGCCAAAGGGTAGTAGCGCACTCAGTGGAAATTCAAGTTAACTAACGCTTATGTTTGCTCGGTAACCACAATGCCGCGAGGGCTGTGCTTCTCCACACCTCTGGGTCAGCGCCCGATCGGCGCAGGCTCCGGGCATGTCGCAGCAACCAGACCCGATAAAGCAGCCGGTCGATCATGCTTCCGTTCTGCTTCATGTAGAGGGTGCGCGCAAGGAGCACATTGAGCTGGCGCCATGCGGGAACGCTGCCTAACTGCGATCCCGAAAAATCATGCGCCAGCCTGGCCTTCAAGATGTACACGCGATATCCCTCTGTGAAGAGCTTGTGGAACACGGCATGGTCGAGAAAGTCCAACCAGAACTTTGCTGGAAAGCCACCCATCGCGCGCAAGGCCGATACGCGCAGGGACGACCCGGAGTTATAAGCGACCAGATGCTCAGGCTGCACCCCTTCAGCCTGCAGGTAGACTAACGTGCGCGGGTAGCGGATGCGACGTACTTCGGTAATGAAGTCGCTTGCGGGGGAATGCATCTCTCCCCTCACCATCAGCTTGGGTACGATGGCGCCCACGGAGGGTTGCTCCTGGACGGTGGTGGCGACCTCGAGCAGCTCACCGACAAACTCCGCGGTCAGCGACGTGTCCTGGTCAAGAAGCAAGAGCCACGTACATTGTTCGCGTTCGGCGCGGGCCAAACCAGTATTATACGCCACGGCAAGACCTCCATTGCCGGGATCGTGGACATATGTAACAGTAACGCTACCTTGATCAGCCGGAACCTGCGCCTGGGGAGAATTATCGTAGACCAGCAAAGAAAACTTCTGCGCCCAATTCGGATGCTGCTTCAGGATGCCTGCCAGGGAGGTAAGCGACTCACAACGCTCGAAAGAGCACTTGTACAGAACTACAACCGCCTGGATGGATGCCGGCATTCGAGTGCGAGGGCAAATCCTTACGGACCAATCGTCCGCTGCTTTCAAACAGCGCGGTTGATGAGCCGATGCAGGATTGTCCCCATCTCCTTTCGATCTTCAGCCGTCAACACAACCCACCAGGCAATCGCGAGAGTAACCAGAATCCAGACTGCCAGCAGCACCGGCTGCACGGGAAGCATGCGGTCGTTCCTCCAAAAAGGATAGAGCAACAGCGCGGGAGCAATGACCAGGAACGAGCGAAGCAAACCCTGCAGGACATAGCGCCTGCGCAAGAAAGAAATGGCAGACTGGGTATGGGGAATACTCACGGTCAGGTGCACCCCCATGCTGATGAAGGACGCAACCAGGGTGCCGATAGCAACCCCGACCGCCCCGATCTTCTGTACCAGCCAGATACTGAGCACGATATTCACACAAGCCTCAATCACCGTAGCTGCCGTCGCCTGCCGTTGCTTGGAAGTTGCAATCACGGCTGCCAGGTAAGGCATGGACAGGTAGCGTATGACGTTTCCCAGGACTAGAACCTGCAGATAAAGCGCGCTATGCGTGGCATACGGCTTTCCTACCCATAGACTAAGCAACGGGAACGCGCCCACTACCAGGGGCAGACCTAAGAGGCAAAGAAGCAGGGTGCAATACCGTGTGGCCCTGATGCAGAGGTTGCCCAGATGGCTGGGGGTGGAACCGGCCTGCATGGACGAGATGGCTGGGATCAGCGGGCCGAACATGCTCGATACAAGCGCCATCATGAAGTTTGCAGCCCCGGCGGCGACCGCGTAGAAGCCCGCGTCTTTGTATTGATAATGCCCGACGATGGTAATGTCGAGCCCGCTGATCAGGAACATCGTCAAGGTCCAGATGGAAAGCACGCTCCCGTACTTGGCAAGCTGTCTGGCCGATTTCCGATCGAAGAGCAGGAACGAAAAGCCCACGCGCACCCTCAAAAATCTACGCCAACCAAGATACTGCGTTATCGGCGCCGCCACGTTGAACGCAGCCATCACAAAAGCCAACTCCACAAATTTGCCGTGCAGAAGCAACAGAAGAATCAGAGCCGCAGCTGAGCCTACGCGGCTTGCCGTGGCCACGATGGTAGGGAACAGATACTGTTGCAATCCAGTGAAGGTGGAACTAAAGGTATTGAACGGCAGGGCGAAGGCGCTGGAAAAACCGACTACCAGCAGAGCGAGGCGAACTTCCGGTGTAAGGGACGCCGGCATCTGGGGAAACAACCTCGGCACCATCCACACCATGACCAGCACGGCCCCACATGCAACCATGCCTGCACAGGCAAGGATGGTGAACGAAGTGCTCACCAACCCGTGGCTCGCCTCTTTGTCCCCGCTGGCATCGAACTCTGCTATAAACTTACCGATCGCTGTCTGGGTTCCAAGGTCGAGCAGATTTACATACGCGCTAAGCTGCAGAATCAACACCCAGGCACTGTATTCGGCGTGATCCATGCGCCGCACCAAAAATGGCGGGAGCACGAGTGAAACCAGCATCGACAGCACCACCCGCACCAGGTTAGAGGCTGATCCCTGAAGAACCTTGCGCTTACGCGACATGCTTAAGGCTCATCAAGCGGGCCGCGCAACAGGATCCGGCTGGTCGTGTCCTATCCCGCTCTTCAATTGACTGCGCAGGCCAACTTCAAAATGAGCGAGGAGAACATAAGGGATCGGTGTCAATCTGGGATTGATCCGGTCGGCCAAGAGGCCAAAGCCGCGGGTGAGAAGCCGCAGCAAGCGAGGGCTATAGGAGAGCCCTTCCACGATGCTATGGCGCACGCCGCGGGGGCCATACGGGAATCGTTCAGGCCACAATTCATAAAACAAGCCTGTCGAATGTCCCACGCGGATCATGCGGGCGCACGCTTGCCGGAACGTGGTGGGATGCAGGTGTTCCGCAATGGCTTCGGGTATAAATTTCAGCTCCAATCCAAAACTCTTGTGAATTCTATAGGCCAGCTCAATGTCTTCCATCGCGGCGTGAGGAAAGGCTTCGTTGAACGGGAAACGCCGCAGCAATTCCGTTTTTACGGAAAGATTGCTGGTCCAGAAATGCTGCCAGTCCGGCTTGGTTCCTGACAGAAGCAGAGGGTAGCCAAACTGCAAATTGGCGTCGAGCCAGCGCATGAACGGGGTCACCGTTTGCCCATGGTCGCTCCATCGGGTGAGTCCCAGAGCGGCCACCCGGATGTCCTCATCGTGCCGATGGATGGCGATGTGCTTCTCCACCAGAGTTGGTGAGGCAAAAATGTCGTCCCCTATCATCAAACAAATCGGCGCATTCACCATCGAGATGCCAAGATTGCGCGCCTTGGCAGGTCCGCCGTTTCCTTGCTGAATGTAGCGGAGAGACAACAGGGTGCGCTTCTGGTAACTTTGGACTTGCTCTGCTGTGTCGTCTTGGCTTCCGTCATCTACGACGATCACCTCAAAATCAGAAAAAGTCTGTTTTTCCAGATGGTCAAGGCATTGGAGGAGCGCGGCGCGCCGGTTGTGCGTCGGGATGACAATGCTGAGCGGTCTGTTATTCAAAGCCTGAATTGTCCTTTCGCCGCCGTGCCTGCGACCCGCTTCCCCTGGGATCGCGTAAGTGATCGTAAAATAAGATGGTTAAAAGCAGATTTTACTCCAATGGTGGGGCATGCTGAACTGGGCGGCAAGATACTATCCGATCGTGCGTGTTCTTAAGGCGCACGATCTTTTCGAAAATGCTTCACTGCTCGAAATTGGTTCCGGAGCGATCGGCATTGGCCGATTCCGAAAAATTCCATTTGTCGGTTGCGATCTCTCATTTGGCCACACGCCGGCATGGCCCATGACCGCCGTTACCGCATCTGCTGCGCAATTGCCCATGAAGGATAAGCAGTTTGACGTGATTCTTGCCTCCGATGTACTGGAGCACATTCCTCTGCAACTGCGCCAGAGCGTGATTCAGGAGTCGATGCGCGTAGCGCGTAAGCTGGTTATCTTCGCCTTTCCTTCCGGTCAGCTGGCCTGGAACTCCGATAAGGCTCTGGTCGACATCTACCGCAATGCGAGCCAGGCTCCGCCTGAGTGGCTTACGGAGCACATGGAGGCCCCTTTCCCGGGTGACGAGTTATTCCGAAAATTTGATGGCTGGAAAGTAGAAAAATTCGGGAATGAAAACATTCGCTTTCATTCCTGGTTGATGCGACGCGAGATGTCGTACTACTTTGTCCGCATCTCCATGCTCGTCATGCAATATGCGCCGCGACTGGTCGAGTGGTGTCTGCGAAAGACGGACCGGGCCCCTTTTTACCGCCAGATATTCGTCTTATCTCGCAACAGCTAGCCCCGCATGAGAGGATCTTCCAAAATTTCGGTCGCGATGTGCACCTGGAACGGAGAGAGGTTTCTTGCCGCGCAGCTTGCGAGCATTACGGAACAGACCCGGTTGCCGGATGAACTCGTGGTCTGCGATGACCAATCGACCGACTGCACAGTCTCTATCCTTCGCGACTTTGCTGCTAAGGTTCCGTTTCCCGTCACAATCATCGTGAACCGGCAGAACCTCGGTTACGCGGCCAATTTCGCGCAAGCGATTGGTAAGTGCACTGGCGATCTGATCGCTCTTAGTGATCAGGACGATATCTGGTACCCCAACCGACTCGAGCGCTCCGGACAGGAGTTTGCCAATCACCCCGAAGCCATAGTCGTCTTCTCCGATGCCGACCTCATTGATGAGAAAAACCGGGGACTGAGAAAAACCCTGTGGCAGCGTGTTCGATTTACCGGCCAACGCAAGCAGGATCTGTTGCGGGGAAGATTCGTCGTTCTGGCCAAGCACCGCTTTGTGACCGGGGCGACGGTGATGTTCCGCGCCGCCTTGCGCCGATACATTCTTCCTATTCCGTTAGGCTGGATTCACGATGAGTGGATCGTTCTCGTTGCCGCTGCGCACGGAGACCTTCGGCCAATCGACCAGCCGCTCATCCGTTATCGCATCCACGGTTCCCAGCAAGTAGGGCTGCGAAACAAGCTCAAGCAGCGAATGCTGGGGAAGCACTGGGCGCGTTTGGCCGAGTCTGCCAGGGAGTTGCAGGAGATGTGCGCTGCTTTGGTGGCGATGGATCCAGAGGCAACCCGGCCGGTCTTGCAAGCCTATGAGCAGCATTTAGAGTTTCTGCGCTTTCGCTCGAATCTGCCTGCGTCCCCAACGCAGCGGCTGGTACCAGTGATGACGCATCTTCCTGGCTATGGCGTGCATGCTTCGGGCTGGAAGAGCGCACTTAGGGACCTCATCATTCCACGACCGCGATCTTAGTCTGCCTGCCCACTCGCACCGCGATACGCGCCGGTCGCTTTACTCGAATCGTTTTCTCTGTGCTTGTGACGCCGTCGACATTTACTCCCGCCGCAACCTGCCGGTCGGCTTCGCTGCGCGAAGTCTTCAATCCCAGTGCCACCAGTAGTTTCGCCACATATATGTCGACCGGCTGCGTTGCATCTTTCTCAGCCGCCTCCAGCGATGCAGGCACCGCCACCTGCCGCAGATCCACCGCAACCTCTTCCGCAACATTCTCCACGTTGCGGTGCTGGAACTGCATAGCCCAATTCTCATCGGCCATGTGCGCAGCCTCTTCAGAATGAAACCCGGCGACGATGGTACGTGCGAGCCGCTTCTTGGCCTCCATCGGATGGAGCGCCCCGCTGGCGACCTCACTTTGCATGCGCTCGATATCGCTCTGCCGCAGATCGGTCAGGAAAGTCCAGTACCGCCACATCAGTTGATCGGAGATCGACATCAGCTTGCCGTACATCTCCTGTGCTGACTCATGGATGCCGATCGCATTGCCCAGCGACTTCGACATCTTCTGCGCCCCGTCCAGCCCCTCGATGATCGGGGTCATCAGCACGATTTGCGATGGCTGATCGTAGTGCCGCTGTAATTCCCGCCCAATAAGGAGGTTGAACTTCTGGTCCGTGCCGCCCAGCTCCACATCCGACCGCAAAGCCACCGAGTCGTAGCCTTGCGCCAGCGGGTAAAGCATCTCGTGCAGAGAAATAGGTTGTTCCTTGTTGAAGCGGCGATGGAAATCCTCACGTTCCAACATCTGTGACACCGTAAACCGCGCGGCCAACCGGATAATCCCCTCAAACCCCAGCGTCGAGAGCCACTCCGAGTTGAAGCGCACCTCGGTCTTGTCCCGATCCAGGATTCTGAACACCTGCTCCGTATACGTTTTGGCGTTCGCAGCGATCTCTTCGCTGGTAAGCGGCTTGCGCGTGACGGAGCGCCCGGTGGGATCGCCAATCAGAGAAGTGAAATCTCCGATCAGGAAAATCACCTGGTGGCCGAGATCCTGAAAGTGTTTGAGCTTGCGCATCAGCACTGTATGTCCCAGGTGCAGATCGGGCGCTGTGGGATCGAATCCTGCTTTCACCCGCAATGGCTGGCCGCTTTTCCGCGAAGCTTCGAGTCGCTCGCGCAGGTCGGAAACCCGGATGATCTCAGCCGCCCCCTTCTGCAAGTATTCAAGCTGCTCATCTACGGGTGGAAAGTCTGAAGTGGCCATGGTCTCTCAGTATAAAGGCTGGCCGGTACGCGATGGGCTTTCCGAACCCGCGCCAGGAGGAAGATGTGATGAGGCGGCATTGACCTATATACTTTGCAGTGAGCTAAGTACGTCTGAAGTGGAGATATGACACTAAGCCGACATGAATTGAGGGATGTGCAGCGGGAGAGCACACCTTCGTCCCGGATCCCGCGCTTGGATTTGCGGGTGATTGCAACGTATTTGCTTTGTTTCCTGGGATTGGTTCTGTTCTTCTTCCTTAGCCAGAGCCGCATGACAGTTCTCTACGACGAGGGTATCGCTCTGACGGCGGTGATGCGCGTGATGGCCGGCCAAGTAGTACATCGGGACTTCTACTACAACTACGGGCCGGCGACGCTCTACATCGAGGCAGGTCTGTTCCGACTGTTTGGACCGTCGGTGCTAGTGGCGCGACTGTTCGGAATTACAGGCGCTGTAGTAATCGTGCTCAGCATCTATTGGATGGTGCGCCAGATGTGCAGCCGGCTGGTGTCGCTGATGGCGGCGCTTCTGTGCATTGTGTGGGAGTTTGGCGATGGGGGCGCCAGCGGCTTTTTGCCTGTGTTCGTATTGTGGCCGACCTGGCTGGTGTCGGCGGTATTCGGAAAAAGTATCTCCGCGAGAAGGGCTTTTGCATCTGGCGCCTTGGTGGGCATTGCGACGTTGTTCCGATACGATATGGGCGTCGGATCAGCGGTGTGCCATATCGCCGCTGTCGCGATTGCTGCAGGGCTGCGTGCGCAAAGCATGTCGCAGTGGCTGAGAGCGATGGTCGAGAACCTGTGGGCGTATGCCATTGGGTTGGCGTTGATTGTCGCGCCGCTCATGGGGGCCTATTTCCGCGCTGGTTCGCTGCACGACCTGCTGTTCGACATTGTGATCTACACCGCCAAACACTACCGTCAGGGTCGTGGATTGCCGTTCCCGAGACCGCAAAGCCTGTCGCAGTTGCAGGAGCTCGTGGTCTATGCGGCGGTGGTGTTGATGGTCGTAAGCGTCTATGTGTCCTGGCGGTGGGTTCTGGAGCAGCGTCGGCATAGTGGCGAAAGTGGAGCGTTGCCACGATGGGTTGGCGTACTGGTGGCATTCAGCCTGGTGGCTATGATGCTCTTCGCAAAGGCTGCCGTGCGTATCGGGGCGGGCGGAGTATTTCCTGCTCTGCTGTGCTGCATCATCATGGCTGCCGTGATTTATAAGCAGCGCGCGAAGTATGGTGTGGTGTTGCGTACTACGGTGGTGTTGTCATTGTTTGCGATTTTTGTAACAGGCGTGTGGGCGTCGATGCATCAGGTGTCAGGAGAGCGCAAGTCTGGAGGGTCGATGCTACTGTGGCTTCTGGAGCCTGGAAGGATGCTACCGCGTGCTCCATATAGGAGCTGGTGCAGCGAGAAGACGCCGATTACGCGCGGTCTTTGTTTCTTGATGGACGAAGACCACATTCGGACCGTGGAGTTTCTGATACAACACACGAGGCCTGAGGATACGTTGTATGTAGGCCTCCCGCAGCATGATCGCATCTTTATAAACGACAATTTGACCTACTTTGCAACGCAGCGGCTGCCGGCGACAAAGTGGTCGCATTTTGACCCCTTCTTGCAGAATAGCGTTACCACCCAACAGTCCATGATTGCGGATCTGGAGCGCAACAAACCACCCTATGTGGTGCTCGACAGCGAGTTTGACGCGCTGCATGAGTCAAATGGAAGTTCAGTCCATACTGGGGTGCATCTACTGGATAACTACATTGCGCAAAATTATAGGTGGGTGAAAACGTTCGGGAAGATGAGCGTGCTTCAACGTAGCGGGCCGGAACCCGGGGCTTGAACCCTGGCTTGAACCCCCGCGCTCAAATGCCTGGCCGGCGTCGCCTAGGTTCGTCCCTGTTGCTATCTTTGGCCACAGTCGGAAGCGGTTACGGAATGCGTGCCAGCAGGAAGATATGGATGGGGATCACCAGTTCTGCGGCCAGCACTTCGAACCCGCTGCGGGCGAGTAAATCGCGGCTATTCTTCTCGTCGAAAACATGGTGATGCAGGCAGCGGTTATTCATGTTGTCGAGCGAGCGAGCGCGAAACTGATCCGGCGAGGGGGTCGAGGCCGAGGTCATGTTAGCTCCAGAATCTCGGGCAGGTGAAACAGGTCGTCTTCCGCTGTCTTGTTGCGCCAGTCATCAAACATGTGATCCGCCGGCGCAGGCGATCTTCGATGATCGAAGATTCGGCGTCCCCCGATACTATTTTAGGGGACGAGGTGGATATGCCGGACTGGGACATCCAAAAACTGCGGGCCGACACCGCCGGCTGCGAGCAGTCCATCTTTTTCAACAACGCCGGCGCGAGCTTGCAGCCCCGGCCAGTCGTTGCTCGCGTGATAGAACATCTTCGTTTGGAGGAGCAGAAGGGCGGCTACGAAGCAGCGGACCTGGTTGCCGGCGAGCTGGACGAGGTATATGGCAGCGTTGCGCGCCTGTTGCATTGCGGTGCGGACGAGATTGCCTTGCAGGAGAACGCCACCCGGGCGTGGGAAATGGCTTTTTACTCGCTCCCATTCGCACCTGGCGATCGCATTGTGACCTTCGCCAATGAATACGCGAGCAACTATATCGCTCTTCTGCAGGTGGCCCGGCGTACGGGCGCAGAAATTTGCGTCGTGGATAGCGACGCGGCCGGAGAAGTGGACCTGGCTGCTCTGCAGACGATGCTTGATCATAGAGTCAAGCTCATTGCGCTCACGCATGTGCCCACAAACGGCGGCCTGGTGCAGCCCGCGGCCCAGGTCGGAAAGCTGGCCCGGCAAGCGGGCATTCCGTTCCTGCTGGATGCCTGCCAGTCAATGGGGCAGATGCATCTGAATGTAGATGAGTTGGGGTGCGATATGCTGTGCGCGACCGGCCGTAAATACCTCCGAGGACCGCGGGGTACGGGGTTTCTCTACGTGCGGCGTGCCATGTTGGCGCGGATGGAGCCGCCTCTGCTGGACCTGCGGGCTGCGACCTGGGTAGCGCAAGGCAAATTTGAAGTGCGTGACGATGCGAAGAAATTCGAGACCTGGGAGTCCGCCGCTGCAACCCGGCTGGGGCTCGGCGTAGCGATCGAATACGCGTTGACCCTGGGACTGGACAACATCCAACGCCGTGTTCAGGCCCTGGCGGCGCTGCTGCGGGAGCAGCTGGGCGCGGTGAAAGGTGTAACGGTGCAGGATCTTGGCCGGGTCCGCTGCGGTCTCGTGACGTTTACCCATGAGCGCCACCCGGCCGGTGAAGTGATGCGGTGGCTCAAGGCGAACGGCATCACGGTGCGCACCATTGAGCGTTCGTCCACGCGCATCGATATGGAGCGGCGGCAGCTCGATGAACTGGTGAGGGCCTCGGTTCACTACTACAACACGGAAGCCGAAGTGGCACAATTTTGCTCAGTGCTGCGGGCCATCCAATGATTTGGGGTGAGGACGATGGACGCGGAACGCGCACGGGAATGCCTGCTTCGGCTACCTCATGTAGTGGAAACCATGCAGTGGGGAGCCAACCTGGTTTTCTGGGTGGGTGACAAGGCGATCGGCGGCAAAATGTTCGCCCTGCTGAACCTCGATGACGACCACAAGGCTGTGTTTTCCTTTCACGTTGGTCCGGAACGGTATCCCGAACTGTTGGAAATCGAAGGAGTCTTTCCCGCCCCGTATCTCGCGCGTGCCCATTGGGTTGCCCTTCGGCACTGGGGAGCCCTGCGCGCAGGAGAGTTGGAAGAACAACTGAGACAGGGCCACGGATTGATTTATGCCAGGTTGCCGAAGCGGACCCGGGACGTGCTGGCTATGCCGCCGGGGATGCAGCGAAGGCTGCTAAAAGAGGGACGGAAGCAGCTGGCCGAGCGAGCGGCTGCACAGGCTGTGAAAAAACTCAATGCTGAAGGCAGGAGAGGGTAGGTGCGGGTCTTTCCGCAGCCTGTGCAACCCGTGAGCGCTGGCCCCCATTCTCCAAAACCGCAGCGCCGGGGCCGGTAAGAGATTCCGCAGTTTCCCAGTCTAAGAAATATTGGCCGAAATCTTCGGCCGCTGCAGGTACGTACAATGGAAAGTGCAGGAAGGTCCGTTGCATGAAATCAAAGCCTCGCGGAACATGGCGCTTTGCCGCCTGTCTGTTGCTCGTTGTATCGCTGCACCCGCTTGGAGCACAGAACGAAGATGGCGCGGCGAACCAAAAGAAAGCGCGTGCCGTCCTGGATGCCATGGTAGCGGCCCTCGGCGGCCAGAAATGGCTCACGCTTACCAACACCATGCAGCAGGGCCGGACTTCCGGCTTCTACCTGGGCAAGCCCACCGGCGCGACTGCCGATTTCTATGAGATCCAGAAGTTTCCTGACCAAATTCGCGTCGATCTAGGCAAGAAGCGGGATGTGTTCGAAATTCTTTCGGGAGATCATGCATGGGAAGTCACATATAAGGGCAAACACGAACTGCCCCCGGACCAGATTCAGGACCTGATTCGGCGACGCGATCACTCCATCCAGACCGCTATGCGTGTTTGGATCGACGATCCCAGGACCGTGCTTATCTATGGCGGACAAAGCCTGGTTGAGCGCCACCTGGCCGATCAAACCACCCTTATCAACGCCGAAAACGACAGCATCACCCTGCAGACCGACGCCGAAACCCACTTGCCCTTGCGCCGTACCTGGCAGTGGCGCGATCCGGTGTATAAAGACAAGAATACCGATGCCGAAGAATACGACGACTACCACCTGGTCGAGGGCTTTCCGACCGCCTTTGCTCTTACCCGATATCACAACGGGGACATGACCAATCAGCGTTTTCTGACCCACGCCGGCTACAATCTTGCGCTGCCACCCGACACGTTCGATCCCGACCTGGCCGCGACGAAGATCAAGAAATAGCCGCCAGGGCACTCTCCGAGCCAGGTCATTGTGTATGCCAGGTCATTGTGCAAGTTCGTGTTGTTGGCTAATCCACCCCTGTGTGCAGCCGTTCCTCCGCGGCCGCGCACGGCCACTCTTGCGCCGGCGGGCGTAACTCTGAGAGTGCTTTCATGCTCTATAATCTGTGCGGACGGCCATGGAAAACGAGAAAGCCCAACAGGAAGCGGCGCGGGTGCTGGACATTCGGCAGATCATGTCCATTTTGCCCCACCGTTATCCCTTTTTACTGATTGACCGCGTGCTCGAGGTAATCCCCCGCAAGCGCATTGTGGCCATGAAGAACGTCAGCATCAACGAGCAGTTCTTTCAGGGTCATTTTCCTGATTACGCCATCATGCCGGGCGTGTTGATGGTGGAAGCAATCGCCCAGGCCGGCGGGGTTTTGCTGCTGCCTGAGATTCCAGAGCATGAGACCAAGCTGATGGTCTTTTCCGGCATCGACCGGGCTCGCTTTCGCCGTCCGGTAGTGCCTGGTGATCAGCTCCGCATTGAAGTGGATGTACTGAACTGGAAGCCACGGGCCGCGCGGTTGGAGGGCAAGGTCTACGTTGAGCGCAAGCTGGTGTGTGAGGCCGTGATCCTGTGCCAGGTGGTCCCGCGACCGCCCAAGATCGTGAACGTGAGCGAAGCGGCCCCTCCCCGTGAGACCCCCGCGGTCGGCGAAGCCGTCGCCGCCCCCGATCTGGAGCCGGTGAGTCACGAGTGAGTATTCACCCAACAGCCATCGTGGCTGCCGCGGCTTTTATTCCTGATTCCTGCAAGGTGGGTCCCTACTGCACCATCGGTCCCGAGGTCGTTCTGGGTGAGGACTGTGAGCTGGTCTCCCATGTGGTTCTTGACGGAAAGACCCGCCTGGGCGCGCGCAACCGGGTGTATTCTTTTGCCTGCCTGGGAGTAGCGCCGCAGGATCTCAAGTATCGCGGCGAACCGACCGCTCTCGAGATAGGGGATGACAACACCATCCGCGAGTGCGTGACGATCTCGCGCGGAACTAGCGGGGGCGGAGGGACGACCCGGGTAGGCAGCCACTGCCTCATCATGGCCTATACCCACATCGGTCATGACAGCAGCATCGGGAACCACTGCATACTGGCAAACGGCGCCACGCTGGCCGGCCACGTAACGGTAGAAGATCACGCCAGTGTGGGTGCGCTCTGCCCCGTGCACCAGTTTTGCTGCATCGGCAAACATGCCTATGTGGGCGGCGGCACGACCATCACTCAGGATGTTCTGCCCTTCTCGCTGACATCGGCCAAGCGCGATATCCATGCCTATAGCCTCAATCGAATCGGATTGGAGCGCTTCGGGTTCAGCGAAGACCAACTGCGCGCACTGCAGCGCGCTTACCGGGTTTTGCTTGCAGCGAAGCTCAACACCTCGCAGGCAGTGGAACGTCTACGAGCCGAGGGTCAGCCGGATGCCTGCGTGGAATACCTGCTTGCTTTTATCGAGCGCTCCCGGCGTGGCGTAATCAAGTAGGAGCGGGTGACCGAGTGAATCCAGCGCAGATCACCAGACTGGGTCTGATCGCCGGCAATGGGCGATTTCCGTTTCTGCTTCTCGATGCCGCGCGGGCTCATGGGGCTCAGGTTGTGGTCGCCGCCATCAAGGAGGAAACCGAACCGGAGATGGAGGCACGTGCCGCCGCCGACCCGGGCGTTCGCCTGTACTGGCTCTCCCTGGGTGAGCTTTCACGATTGATCGAGACCTTCCGCCAGGAAGGCGTGACCCAGGCCGTGATGGCCGGCCAGGTAAAGCACAAGCAAATTTTCTCCAGCATTCGTCCTGACTGGCGTTTGGCTAAATTGCTGCTCAATTTGCGCACGCGCAATACCGACATGCTGCTGGGCGCCGTAGCCAAGGTTCTGAGCGACGAAGGGATCGAACTGATCTCGTCCACGGCTTACCTCGAGCCGCTACTGGCGCGGGCCGGGGTCTTGACCCCGCGCGCACCCACAGTCGAAGAACAGCGGGATTTGGCTTATGGCCGCGAAGTAGCGCTGGCGCTTGCCGGTTATGACATAGGTCAGACCGTTGTGGTCGCTGGGCAGGCCTGTGTTGCCGTCGAAGCGATGGAGGGTACGGATGCCACCATCGCGCGGGCCGGGGCCATTCTGGGCACCTCGGAGATCTTGGAGACGCCGGAGGCCGGGGGAGAGCCATCTGCGCCTCTGCCGTCCACTTTAGACAGGCGGTTGACCGTCGTGAAGGTGGCCAAACCACGGCAGGACATGCGCTTTGACGTACCGGTGATTGGCCCCAATACCGTCGAGGCTATGCGCGGAGCCGGGGCGACTTGTCTTTCCATCGAAGCAGGCCGCACACTCATCTTTGACCAGGCCACGGTTCTGGAGCTGGCCACCGCAGCCGGAATCACGATCATCGCCGTTTGAGCCCGGGCGGGATGTGGTGCAAGAGCGAGCTTTGCCATCCCTTCCCGTTTCTTGAGCAGTGGTTGAGGGGCGGCTTTTGTCAAGACCAGCGGTACTTGGCTACACTTGGCTGTGCAGACCAGGAGTAGAAGTGGTCTCACTGTACGAGCTCTCCATCCGTCAACCAAACTTTTGCAGCAACCTGGAAGTTTAATCTTCGCGGGTTGCGGAGGTTCCAGTGAACTCTACGAAAATCGCAGTAGTCGCAGTTCTGGCGGTCTTGCTCGCCGGCGCAGCATTTTCCATCCGTGGATTAGCCGATGACACCCCTATGCCCCAGGCGGGTCAGGCGGCGCCTGACTTCACCTTGCCATCGCAGGATGGCTCCAACATCAGTCTCGACAGTTTTCGCGGTAAGTGGGTGGTGCTTTACTTCTACCCCAAGGACATGACCACCGGCTGCACCATCGAAGCCCACAACTTTCAGCAGGACATATCGAAATATCAACAACTGGATGCCGTTGTTGTGGGTGTAAGCGTGGACTCGACCGGCAGCCACAAGGAATTCTGTGCCAAGGAAGGTCTTAGCTTTAAGCTTCTAAGCGATCAGGATAAGAAGGTTGTGGCGCAATATGGATCCATGGGCGATTACCTGGGCGTCAAGATAGCCAAGCGCAACACATTCCTGATCGATCCTCGGGGCAAGATTGTCCAGGTTTGGACAGGCGTCAAACCCTCCGAACACAGCGGGCAAGTGCTGGCGGCATTGACGGGCTTCGAGAAGAAGTAGGGCGAACAAGAAACCGGCGGACCCTCCGCCCAAACTGCACGCTCGGCCTTCTCACAAAAACCTCCAGACGCAAAAACGCCCGGCTGCCAGCCGGGCTCTTTTGCTTGCCTGTTTTGTTGAAAAACTACTTCTTCACTACTTTTTCTTGGCTGCCTTTTTCGCTGGAGCCTTCTTAGCTGCCTTTTTGGCTGGGGCCTTCTTAACTGCCTTCTTGACTGCCTTCTTCGTTGCCTTTTTTGCTGCCTTCTTCACTGCCAAAGGAGTACCTCGTTTGATGGTGGATTTTTTGGTGCTGGCGCTTTTCTTGTTGCCGACCGCTTTCGCAGCCTTACTGCCGCTTTTTGCGCCTTTACTGCTCTTCTTCGCGGCAGATTTCGTTGCGACCTTCTTGGCCGCAGCTTTTGCTGCAGCCTTCTTGGCCGGAGTCTTTTTTGCCACAGGGGGCGCGCTGACACTCTTCTTCGCCGCCTTCTTCGCAGCGGGGGCCTTTGCCGGTGGCGGCATGGGGGGCGCACTCGCGGGCGGGCTCGACAATGCGCTGACGATAACGGACGAGACGCTTACTTCCTCTTCCTCTTCATCGTCCTCGAAGCCGGTTTCGAGTTCATCCGAGTAATCGTCGGCCTCGGCTTCAAACTCATTGTCGGCGTGTGTGTACAGCTTGCGTTCGTCCTGCATTCTTATCCCTCCAAGGCTTTTGCTTGCTACGGATTTGGATCGTACAGAACCGCTATCTATCATACCTGCTTGCGGCGCGGATTATAGCAACAGCATGCAACGGGATGCCAATGAACGCAAGCGTCAATTGAGTTTTCTTTTCCTGCACTCCGCGCCGGCGCGGTCCTCTTGATTATTTTTGAGGTGCGCTCACCGGTTCAACGACGCCGCTTCGTTGACGGGATGCGATGCGGAGGAAGATCCTTTCATTGCAGTTGCATGGTTGCCGGCCGAAGCATGCGCGGGCGGTTTGTGCGCCGGCGCGGCGTGGGCCACTCCCGGCTTTTCCGCGCCAGGCTTCTGCGCCGCGCCCACACGCTTCGCGCTACGGGAGCGGCTGGTGCGGCTGATACGAGCGGGTTCGGCGACGTAGAGTTGGTGCCCTGGCTCCAATCGGGCGGCCCTCAGATGGTTCCAGCGCCGCAATTGCTGCACCGTGATGTTGAAGCGATCGGCAACCGTAACCAGGGTGTCGCCGTGTTCGACCCGGTAAAGCGTCAGACGAGATTTGCTCGAGGCCGCGGGCGGCACAGGAATGATGAGCGAATCCGTCGCCGTGAGATCATCGCCCGCTTCCAACTGGTTTACAAACACGATCTCCGAGGGATTCACGTGGTAATCGCGAGCAATGGTTTGCAGCGATTCTCCGGGAACCACCTTATGGAACCGCCATTGATTTCGCTTGTCCGCGGGAATCTCCGCGATGCGCTTTTGGTAGAGATCCTTGGTGCCGGCAGGCAGACGCAGTTCGAAGGGAGCATCGGCAGGCGTGCTCATGCGCAGCAGGCTGGGATTGAGGTCGGCGACCTCCTGAACCGGAACTCCGACCACATCGGAAACCAGGCGCAGGTCAACGCTGTAGTCCGTGGTCACCGTGTCGACGAGCAGCGGTGGGTCTGGTGTGAGCGACTGTAGGCCGTATTGCTCCGGATTTTTCGCCATGATCGCGGCAGCGATGATGATCGGCACATAGTTCTTGGTTTCCTGCGGCAGCACGTTGCGGCGATAGAGCTCCCAGAAATCAGCGTAACCGGTGCGTTGTACTGCCTTCTGCACGTTGCCGGGTCCCCAGTCGTAGGCTGCCATGGCCAGATACCAGTCGCCCAACTGGGCATACAGGATCTTCATGTAGCGAGCGTACGCGTGGGTTGATTTTTCCGGATCGAAGCGCTCGTCGTACCAGCTATTGCGGGTAAGACCATAGACGCCGTAGGGCATGAACTGCCACATGCCGCCGGCGCCGGAGTGTCCATTGACCGCCTGCGGCTGAAAACCCGATTCGGCCACCGCCTGGTAGATAAGATCCTGCGGGACCTGCTCTTCCGCCAGAACCGCCGAGATCATGGCGTGGTAGCGGCCGGCCCGTTCGAGAGAGTGCATGAGCGTTCCCCTGCCCTTGGAGGAGAAATAGCTGATGAAACCGGCAACAGGATCGTTGATGACCAGTGGCAGGTCAGACACGGTTGTCTTCAGTTCTGCGATCGCCTGTGCCTTGACATTAGGGTCCACAGGAAACGTTACATCGTTGGCAATATCGACAGGAGAGGGTTCAAGCTTGGGTGCAAATCCGTTGCCCTGCTTGAGCGCCTCCAGTTCCAGAATATTGACAGCATCGAGAATCCGATCGAACTCATCGTGAAGCCGGGGCTCGTTACGGAGGTCGAATTTGCTGGTCAGCATCATGTCGACTGCACGATCAAAGTCGGCTTTGGCCGTTTGCAGCTTTCCCGCGTGGTAGTCAGCCACACCGCTCTGATATGCCACTTCAACTGCGTCGATCAGAGCTTGCACCTCGGGCCGGGCGGGCGGGACGGCGGGGGCGGCAAGGGTGGCGGTGGGAGTGGCAGGAAGCGCAGAAGGTTTGAGCGCCGGCGCCGTGGCCTGCGGCGATTTCGCCGGTCCCGGCCTCAGAGGATTTTCAGGCACACATCCGGTAAGCAGCAACGGGGCCGCGGCGAGCACCAGCATGGCCATCCTGGGTGCGATATGCAACCCTCCGATCCTTCGCCATGCAAGCACACCGAAAGCCTGGCCCATATGGCGTAGAAGTGAAAAGCTCTCCCGGGCAACTCTCCCCGGCTGCAGCACAACGATGCCCGGCGGCTTCACCACTTTCCGCCAACATGCCATCCCCTTGATTGTATTGCCCGGAGCGCCCCGGCGTGAATGATAAGATCGGGTTAGAGACTCTCGCCCATCAACTCAGTTGTCACCCGCCGGCCGGCATCCCTTCATGGATAGCAAGCACATCCGCAATTTCGCAATCATCGCCCACATTGACCACGGCAAGTCGACCCTCTCGGACCGGCTGCTGGAGTTGACCGGGTCCTTGACTGCGCGCGAGATGCAGCATCAGGTACTGGATGCGATGGATCTGGAACGCGAGCGTGGCATCACCATCAAGGCCCACGCGGTGCGCATGAACTACCTCGCGCGGGATGGCGAAATGTACCAGTTGAATCTGCTGGATACACCTGGACACGTTGATTTTTCCTACGAGGTTTCGCGTTCCCTGGCCTGCTGTGAAGGCGCTTTGCTGGTGGTCGATGCCTCACAGGGTGTCGAAGCGCAGACCCTGGCCAACGCCTACCTGGCCATCAATAACGGCCTGGATATGATCCCGGTGATCAACAAGATCGATCTGCCGAGCGCCGACGTATTGCGCACGCAGGAGATGATCGAGTCTACCGTGGGCCTGGATGCCACCGACGCGCTGCCGGTGAGCGCCAAGACCGGTCTTGGCGTGGCCGAAGTCTTGGAGGCTGTGGTGCGCCGTTTGCCGCCGCCTGCGGGCGACGCGGAAGCGCCGCTACAGGCCCTGATCTTCGATTGCTGGTTCGATCCCTATCGCGGCGTGATTGTATTGGCCCGCGTGATCAACGGAATTCTGCGCAAAGGCGCGCGCATCCGGCTCATGTCGAACGGCCGCGTCTTCGATGTGGAGTCAGTCGGCGTGCTGACGCCGAAACCGTTGGAGATTCCGCAATTATCGGCGGGCGAGGTGGGCTTTTTCTCGGCCACTATCAAAAACGTCGCTGACACCAAGATCGGCGACACCATCACCGAGGATGGGCGGCCGGCGGCGGAAGCACTGCCGGGCTTTAAAGACATTCAATCGATGGTCTTTGCCGGTCTCTATACCGTGGACTCGCATGAGCACACGCTGCTGCGCGACGCCCTGGAGAAGCTGCGGCTGAACGATTCATCCTTTTTCTTCGAGCCCGAAAGCTCGGTCGCGCTGGGATTTGGATTTCGTTGCGGATTTCTCGGACTGCTGCACATGGAGATTATTCAGGAACGCCTCGAACGTGAGTTCAATCTCGACCTCATTACCACTGCTCCCGGTGTGCGCTACAAGATCACCCTCACCAGTGGAGCGGTGGTTGAAGTGGAGAACCCGTCTCGTTGGCCCGATCCGACGGATATCGAGACGATCGAAGAGCCGGTCATCATCGCGACCATCCTGACCAGTGAAGAGTATGTCGGCGGCATTCTCAAGCTGGTTGAGGAGAAGCGCGGACGGCAGAAAAATTTCGAATATGTGACTCCGACGCGCGTCATGCTGACCTACGAATTACCGCTCAACGAAATCGTATTGGATTTTTACGACCGCCTGAAATCGGTCTCGCGCGGCTATGCATCTCTCGATTACCAACTGGCCGGCATGTGGGAGTCCCCCATGGTCAAACTGGATATCTTGATCTCCGGCGAACCCGTCGATGCGCTCTCGATCATCGTGCATAAGGAGTTTGCTTATGAGCGGGGACGAGCGCTGGTATCAAAAATGCGCGAGCTGATTCCCCGGCAAATGTTTGAGGTGGCAATCCAGGCGGCGATCGGGGCCAAGATCGTATCCCGCGAAACCGTCGCTGCGCTGCGCAAAAATGTGCTCGCCAAGTGCTACGGGGGAGACATCAGCCGCAAGCGCAAACTGCTGGAAAAGCAAAAAGAAGGCAAGAAGCGCATGAAGCGCGTGGGCAAGGTCGACATACCGCAGGAGGCGTTTCTGGCGGTTCTAAAAGTGGGCGAGGATTCTAGCAAATAGGCGCAGTTTCGTCTGCTCCTATTACCCCATTTTGTGGAAACCTCGGAATTAGACCTTAAGTAAGCCCCCTCGGCGCCCCCTCTGGGCTCCTGCGTGCCTTCCGCCATAAACAACTGATAAATCTAGGGTTAGGAGAAGGTCGCAAGGGAGAGCGAGGGCCTTGCGTTCGCCGCGGGGCAAGCAGGAAAAATGGCGCGGTCCTGCTTTCCACATTTTTTTCCACAGCGCCACAGAACGCCGGTAGGTGCATTCTTTTCGCGATGTGTGGTTGTTATTTCCCACCCGGCAAGCAAAGCTTGCCGGGTGGTGGATGAACGGGATTACTGGGGCGGCTTCGTGGTACTGGGCCGTGTAGTGCGGGGGGGCGTCGTGCTTGGCCGCGGCGTCGCGGGAGGTGCCGCGGCCGCCGGCTGCGCAGGTACGCCAGACTTGGCGTTGTAGGCATCAACGACAGCTTTGGTTATGTCGGTGGCGGGGCTGGCCCACAGCACCGGCGAATTTTGTTGATTGCTGGCATCCAGCACAAGTGTGAACTTGCTCTGGTTGGCGTAAGTATCCAATACCGCGTAGACCTTCTGTGCCAGCTGCTGATACATTTCGCTAATTGCGTTGCTGGCTTCGTTTTGGGCATCTTCCGCCGAGCGTTGCAAAGACTTTGTTTTTTCGTCGATGACGCGGAGACGGCTGTCACGCTCCGGCTCACTCAGGGTGGTGCCGGCATCCTGCAATTGCTTCTTGAGCGAATCGATCTCGTCGCTTTGGGTCTTCAATTGCGTCTGCTTGGGTTCGAACTTAACCCGCAGTTGAGCGAAATTGCGTTGACCTTCGTTGGTGGCCGCGACCGCCTGCTGAAAGGCAATGATTGCGACCTTCGCGGTTATGGGGACGATCGGCGTCGCGGCTGTCGAATCGGCAGGCGTGGGTGCTGCCGGGGCCTGGCCGAGTGCTCTGCTGGTCGAAGCGAGGGTACCCACGCCGGTAGCGGACGCGAGCAGGCAAACAAGTGTGAACGAACGCTTCATCGGAATACAAAACTCCTTTTGATCTTTTAATCCAGATCGCCCGCGGTGAGCGGTAGCGGGCCTTCGCTTGCGGGTCTCCCTCATGCGCATTGCCGATGCAGTTACCTGGCCAGCAAATCTGGCAGCAAATGCGGAAAAGAGACACGGACCGAGATAATCACACGGGCCAGGAGTGATTATAGGTGTGGGCCGAGAGAGCGTCAACGCAGGCAGGTTAAACCTTGCGCATCGATTCCGTGCTGTCTCCAATGCCTCGTAGAAGACAAATGATGGGCTTAGCCCCCTGCGGCGTTCTTGGTTCGGCCAATCTGGCCCTTCGACGAGCCCGGAAATACAGGATGTTATCTCTGGCCGACACCTCTACAGCATTTTCACTTCTGGTGCTTACAGAGTAACGACTCCCATGGCGGCTTTTCCTCAAGAACCGGGGTCCCCGGCAAGCGAGCTTGCTGGGGTGGAAGAACCGGGGTCCCCGGCAAGCGAGCTTGCTGGGGTGGAAGAAAAGCCGCACTTCGCCGCACCCTCCTGTGCAGAGTAGAAGTGAAAATGCTCTAGAAGGTGGTGCTGACACTCAGGCGGAAAGTCTTTTTCGGCTCGCGGAAATGCAACAGCGAGTCATACGCCGAAATCGCATTCTGATAGGTGAAGTCGCCGGCTCCGCCCGCGGGAAACATGCTACGGGTAATCAGGCTTTCTCCCTGAACATCTTTAACAAGTCGAAGCGCATTGAACGCATAATACAGGCGGAAAGGCGCGTTCACGATGGGCAGCATGGCAGAGATCTCGCCACCAATGGACGTGCGCGGAACGAAGTTTGTGCCTTGGATCGGCCGGATGAGATTAATGAACTGGATGCTCTGGCCGCCCTGGCAGGAACCGTTGAAGTAGGAGGCGCAACCGTAGAGCGGCGAATTGAGCTGGTCGATGCCCTCGACGCTTTGCCGCAACTGAGATTGGCGAATCACGGCAGTGATGTCGAAGTCGTCGAAAATTTCGAACTGCACAGGGCCGCCGATAGGAATGCGGTACTCGAGGTTGGTGGTGAACTTGATGTCACCTCCCACCGAAACAGGACGGTAGATGGGGAGTGGAATCGGGATATTGCCCAGAGTGAAGTTGCCCGGATTGATCGGAACCGGCGTACCGTCGGGGTTGGTGAGGATAACGCTTTGCCGCACCGGTATGAAGGCGTAGGGTGTGGCTGCGCGGACGTCGAACCCACGCAACTCGTTGTCGCCGCCGGAATAGAACCGATTAAAGGGAGGCGCCACATCCCCGCTGAAACCCTGGACGTACGAACCCTGCGCGCGAAACGCAAGTACGTTGCGCCCTGACGGGTCGCGGTGGAAACCCCTCAGCGCCACGAAGTGCTTGTACTGCACCACCGGGGCGAAATAGCGCACATTTCCAAATAGGCCCGCAAGCTGGAAGGCAGCAGAAATATCGGTTCCGAAACGAGGTCTGAAGACAGATGGGCCGACCTTGTTATACGAGTAGCTCAGCGAAACCGAGCTGGTGTAAATGCCTTCCAGGGCGTTGGCGCCTTGAATCTGGCCGCTGCGGAAAGCGAGCGTCTGGAACAAATTGGCGGAAGCCTGGCTGAAAGTCGTAATCGTCGACTTATCCCAACTGTAAGTCAACCCCACGTGCTTGAAGGAACGGCGCAGCGGATAGTTGATGGAGAAATTCACGCCGGTGGAAGACTGGTTGTAATTCTGCGTAAGCGAGGCCTGCGCGGCCGAAAGATTGCCGCCTTGGCCCGTAATCGAGGCAAAGTTGCGTGCTGAATTGTAATCCGACTTCCTGGAGAAAACCTGGAACCCCAGGGCGATGGGCTTGTTGTGCAGGTAAGGCTCATTGAAGGCGAACAGAATGTTGCGCGACAAATTCCCGATATTGCCCTGAACACTTAGCGTTTCGCCCAGACCAAGGAAGTTATTGGTTTGGTAGTTAAGCCCGAGAAACGTACCGGAAAGGCCGCTGACTCCGCCGTTCAACCCGATCGAGTTCTTGCCCTTCTCATGCACCTTGAGCAACAGCGAGACGGTTCCGTTCTCTGGATCGGTATGCTCTTCAGAGTCCTGTTCGACCTTGAGTGGGTCGAAGTAGTCCAACTGGTTCAGGCGGAGCAGGCTCTGTTCCCACTGGTTGCTGTTGTAGGTTGCGCCTTCTTCCAGCAGCAGCTCGCGGCGAATCACCCGGTCACGGGTGATGGTGTTGCCCTGGAACTCGATCCGCGACACCGTAAAAGCCTTGCCCTCGTCGATGTCGATATCCAGGAATACCAAATGCTTGGCGTCATCGATGCGCGGAGTCGGCACTGCGGTGAAGTTAATGTAGCCCAGCGAGCCATACGCCTTGCGCAGGTTATCGAGTCCCTTGCCGATGGCTGTGGCGTTGAACCACTCACCATCCTTGGTAGGGAATTGAGCCCGTAGCGCCTTGATGTTCTGCACATGGGTGTTGCCGGTGAAGGTGACTCCGCCAAGGCGGTAGCGCTCACCCTCGTCGACCGGAACACGAATGTCGATCCGCTTACCCTGGCGCGGGCGGAACGTGAAGAAGGAAAGACCGCCTTCGTTCCGGATATGGGTGGTGGGATCGTTGACTCCGGCCCGGAAGTAGCCCCGGTCCTGCATCGCATGGCGCACTCGCTCTGTGTCTTCTTCGAGTTTGCTGGCATCGTAGGTGCGGGCGAAAAGGTTCTCGAGGATGACGGAGTGCGGTACTCCTACCGGCCGCAGATTCCTCATTGCGGCGCGCAGTTCACGCGAACTGACCGCGTGGTTTCCGGTAAAGGAGATATTCCCTACCTTTACCGTCGGGCCTTCCTTGATGATGAAGTTGACCGTGACCGAAGAGGGCGGAATGGTCTTGATGTCCGGCTTTACGGTTGCGAATTGGTGCCCGTGCTCAGCCAGCAGGGCGCGGACCACGTCGATCGCTCTCGCCAGCTTGGTCGGATCGTAAGGGCTTTCGACCGAGAACCCGGTTACATGCTCCTTCTTGAACCGGTCGAGAACGTCTGAAGTCGAAACCGAGTTCAGACCCTTGTAGTTGATCTCCCGAATGGTCGGTTTCTCTTTTACGATGATGTCGAGAACGATGCCCTTGGGGGTATCTTCGCGGGCGATCTGCAGGTTCTCGAAGTATCCGGTATTCCAGAGCGAGTTGAAATCGCGCTCGATGGTGGCCGGGTCATAGGTATCGCCGGGGTGGGAAAACAACCGGGCCAATACCGTATCCCTGGGAATGCGGCGATTGCCGATGACCCGAATTTGCTCAATAACACCCGGTTGGGCGGCAGCGGGCTGGGCAACATCCTGCTGAGCCCAGGCAACCAGACTGGAACCGCAAAATAGAAGCAAGGCCAAGAGCCTGCCCATCCGAAAGCAAAACGGCAGCGCAAGTTGGTTCTTTTGAAACCGGGAGCGAAGGCTCCCTGACATGACGCGAAGAATAGGCACACCCTCACTGCTGAAAATCAGATCCTGCTTGCGGAAAAGGCGATTATATGTGACGGAAGGGGTACTTCCCAACTCCGGGGGTCCGTTTCTCAAGCCGCCCACCATCCCGGAGGTCCAATGAAGAGAACCACATCCTCAACTTTCCAGCTCGGAGAAAGCGAAGAACTCGCCCACCGAGGAGTCCCAGGATACGGAGAGAACATTGGGTTTGCAGCAGACCTGGCAATCTTCCACGTAACGCTGGCGCCCCCCGGCAGACTCGTCGACCACGATTTCATTCCACTCTCCACAGCCCGCGCACTGGAAACCCGCTCGAAACGGCATCGTCGCTCTCTCGCTTGAGCAGGTTCTCTTAGTCTATCGGAGGGGAGGGGTTTTGCGCTTCTTCCGGGGTGAGCTTTCGAACTTCTACCAACGTAGAGTAAAACGTTGCGCCCCGGCCCAGATCCGTCAGCTGCTCGGAGGTGAGGGCGTTCACGTTGTTTCCGCCAACTGACAACTTGTTCCAATTGAGGCTGGCCGCAATCACCCCGGGGGGGACGCTGCCATCGATATGCGCGTGCAGCCGCAATCTTCCCCGGTCATTGAATATCTCGACCCAATCCCCATCGCGGATCTGCCGTGCGGCGGCGTCGCCGGCATGCATGGCTACCAGACCGGGCGCTTCCATTTTTTGGTGGCCGGGAAGGTTGGCAAACGTCGAGTTCAGGTAGTTGTCGGCCTTGCGAGGCAAGAACTCGAGCGGAAACCGGTGTGCATTCGCTCCCCGGCGCGATTCTTCGGGCGGATGAAAGGTGGGCAGGGGTTCGAGCCCCTGGGATTCCAGCGCGTTCGAGTAAAACTCAGCCTTGCCACTCGGTGTCGCAAAACCTCCTGTGGCAAACGGCAGAAAGGCGCCTCCGTTGCTTCCCGTCGTGGAGTGCAGGCGCATCCTCTTTTTCGTCTCCAGTTCCTGCCGGGTGATGCCTTCCATCGCTTGGCCGTTGAGCGCCTGCCCAATCAGGTCGTCAACATTGTCGCGGAAGCAGGGCTCGGGGAAGCCCATGCGCTGCCCCAGTTGGCCAAAAACCCAGACGTTCGACCGGGCTTCTCCCAGCGGCGCGACGGCTTGCTCTGATAGCTGCAGATAATAGTGGCCATAAGCACCCTGCAGGTCTTTGTGTTCCAGAAAGGTGGTGGCCGGCAGCACAATATCGGCGTAGTCGGTAGTGTCGGTGAAGAACTGCTCGTGGACCACGGTAAAAAGATCGCTGCGCATCATTCCGCGCACCACGGCGTTTTGGTTGGGAGCAATGGCTGCGGGGTTCGAGTTGTAAACGAACAACGCCTTGACGGGTGGGCCGTCTGCCGGCGACTCCCCAAGCTCGGTGAGCGCGTGGCCGAGCCGGGACATGTTGACGATGCGGGCCGCGCGTGCCAAAGGGCTGGCCAGCATCAAGTCTGGCCGTTCGAGGGCAGCCGAGTTGAAACCGAAGGCTCCGCTGAGAGAGAGCTGCAGTCCTCCGCCGAGTTGCTTCCAGGCGCCGATGAGGGCCGGCAACATGCACACGGCGCGCGCGGCGGCCCCACCGTTCTGCGACCGCTGTATCCCGTAGTTCAAACGGATGACGGCTGGAGCCGTGGCCGCATATTCGCGCGCCAGGCGCTCGACGTCTGCGGCTGGCACACCGGTTAGACCGGCAACATGCTCCGGCGTGTAAGGCTGAACATGCTTCCGCAGCGCCTCAAATCCGTGGGTGTGCGCCGCGACATACTCCCGGTCGTAGAGCCCTTCTTCAATGATCACGCGCATGAGGCCCAGCGCCAGGGCCGTATCCGTTCCCGGCTGGATGGGTATGTGCCAGTCAGCGACCTTGGCTGTGCGGGTGCGATAGGGGTCGATGACCACCAGCTTGGCGCCGTGGCGGCGTGCTTCTTCTACGAAGGGCCACAGATGAACGTTGTTGCCATGGATATTTGCCGCCCAAGCGATGATGTAGCGGGCATGGCGGAAGTGTTCCGGCTCGGTGCCCATCTTTTTTCCGTAGACCGATACCAGCGCATCGCCGCCTGCGGTCGCGCAAATCGTCCGATCAAGCCGCGAAGCGCCGAGGCGGTGGAAGAAGCGGCGATCCATCGAACCGAAGCCGAGTACGCCGATGGTTCCCGCATAAGAGTAAGGAAGAATGGACTCCGGACCATACTCCCGGCTGATCCGCTGCAGCCGTTCCGCGATCAGGTCCAGGGCCTGGTCCCAGCTGATGGGTTCGAAAACGTCCGCCTCGCGACCGTAAAGCGTTCTTCCTTTCGGTGCTCCAGGCCGCCGGCGCATGGGGTGCAGTAGCCGTGCCGGTGAATAGACGCGATCCAGATACTTGGCCACTTTACCGCAGAGAAAGCCGCGAGTGACGGGGTGCTCCGGGTCGCCTTGCACCCGCGTGGCCTTCCCAAGCTCGTCAATCGTAACCAGAACCGCGCACGAATCCGGACAGTCGTGTGAACAGACGGTATGGACGGTTCTCGCCAAAGCCATAACTTATTGTAGTAGCGCTGCTCTACTCCCCTGGCCCTGAAATCTGTCCGTCATTCGACCGGGCTTTGCTTTATCTTCGAGCCATGGGAAGCAGAGCCACGGGAAGCAGAGCCATGAGAAAAGGTCGAATCTGTTGTTCGTTGGTGATCGTCGTGATGCTTGCAGCTTCGTTGCGGCCACAACGCGCAATGGCCCAGGTCAACGCGCCCGCCGAAGCGGCCATTCATCAGCTGCTTGAACAGCAGACGGCAGACTGGAATCGAGGCGACGTAGAAGCCTTTATGAAAGCCTATGAAGACGCGCCTACCACCACCTTCGTCGGCCAAACGGTGCAATACGGCTACGCGACGATTCTCGAGCGTTACAGGAAGCTCTATGCGACGCCGGCCGCGATGGGCAAGCTGACGTTCACCCATCTCGCCATCCGGGTCCTAAACGACGAGTACGCGATCGCTACCGGCAATTTCCATTTAGATCGCAGTGCCGCCGGGGGTGGCAATGCGGATGGCATCTTTTCGCTGGTGTTCCGCAAGGATGCGCAAGGATGGAAAATTATTCTGGACCACAGCAATCGGGTCAGCTGACGCTCAGATTTGTAACACTTCCCGTTCCTTGTTGCGGCACATCTCTTCCATGCGCCGAATCTCGTCGTCGGTCAACTTCTGAATCTCTTCCAGGGACCGCTTCTCCTCGTCCTCTGAGATCTTCTTGTCCTTGGCGGACTTCTTGATCATGTCATTCCCGTCGCGCCGTATGTTGCGCACCCCGGTGCGATGATCTTCGAGTGTCTTGTTGAGGTGCTTGACGACATCGCGGCGGCGCTCCTCCGTCATCGGAGGAATCGGAATGCGAACGATCTTGCCATCGTTCTGCGGGTTGAATCCCAGGTCCGATGCGCGCAGCGCCTTCTCGATATCGCCCACAATGGAGGGATCCCAGGGCTGGATCAGGATCAGGTTGGCATCGGGAGCAGTAACCTGGGCCACCTGGTTGAGGGGCATATCACTGCCGTAGTAGGGCACCTTGATCTGGTCGAGCATGTGGACCGACGCGCGGCCGGTGCGGGTGGACGCGAGGTTGGCGCGAAAATCGTCGACAGCTTTTTCCATCCGCGATTTAAGCTGCTGTTGAATGTCTTTGAGAGCGGGAATACTGCCCATTACCGAGACTGCCATCGTCATCTTCCTCAATCGGTCAAAAGTTCATGTAAGTAACGTCACACCCGTGGACGCCGCCTGCTCACGCGCATGGTACGACGAGCGCACCAGCGGTCCGGACTCCACGTGGCGGAAACCCATGCCAAGAGCCTCTTCGCGCATGTAGGCGAACTCCTCCGGCGTGTAATAACGTGCCATGGGCAGGTGATCTTTCGATGGACGCAGGTACTGCCCAATAGTCAACACGTCCGTTCCGGCTGCAGCCAGGTCACGGTACACCTGCAACAGCTCGTGCATCTCTTCTCCCAACCCGACCATAACGCCAGACTTCGTAGTCAGGCGCGGGTTGACCACCTTGGCATATTCCAGCAGACGCAGCGTCCTCTGGTAACGAGCGCCCGACCGGACCACGCGATAGAGCCGGGGCACCGATTCGGTGTTGTGGTTCAATATCTCCGGCTGTGCCTCGACGACGATGCGGATCGCTTCTTCCTGACCCTGAAAGTCGGGGATAAGCACTTCCACCTGGCAGCCGGGCGCCTGGCGTCGAATCTCTTCGATGACCATGGCGAAAGCCCGAGCGCCTCCGAGAACATCGTCATCACGGTTCACGCTGGTGATCACTGCGTGTTTCAAATCGAGCAAGGCGACCGCCTCAGCCACCCGGCGAGGTTCGTCGAAGTCGATGGGGTCTGGCCGGCCCTTGGGCACGGCGCAAAAGCCGCAGCGCCGGGTACAGGCATTCCCCAGCATCATGAAGGTTGCGGTGCGCTGGTTCCAGCACTCGCCGATGTTCGGGCAGTGAGCAGACTCGCAAACCGTGTGCAGGTTAAGCGACCGCGCAAGGCTTTTCAGGTCGTGGTAGTTTTCACCCACGGGCGCTCGCGCCTTAAGCCAAGCCGGCTTGGGGGCTGGACGGCGTGGGCTTTGGTCGATCTGTACAAGGTCAATCACGCTGATTCCATTGTATCGGTAGTCCCTCTTAGCATTTTCGCAATTGGTTTATACCGAAGCTGCCAACCCTTACGTGGTTTTCTCTCAAAGAAAACCACACCTCGCTGCTCTTACCAGACCACAGTAATTGCGAAAATGCCTTAGCGAAGCCGGCCTGTGACCTCGGGGCGCACCAGGTAGAGAAAAAACACGAGATTCAGCACCGCCATCACCACCCATTGACCCTGATGAAAGCGAAACAGGCTATAGCATCCGAAACACATGCAGAGGAAGACCGCGCCTAGAGTGAGCGCCCATCCCCATCGGCGCAAGCGGATCAGTCCCAGCCCGGCGACGGCAAAAACGGAAGACAGGATAAGGATGCCCGCTGGATAGTGGTGGGTAAGCACCCCCGCCACACCCATCAAGGCGAGCCCGAGCATCCAGAGCGAGATCGCCGCCATACCCGGCAGAGGTAGTTTGGCAATGGAAGTGGGTGAGCCGGTCATAAAGTGTGGAGGTAGGCCATCAGATCCTCAAGCTGCTGATCCGATAGTGTATTGCCGAAGGCCGGCATCATGCCCCTACCTCGCACAATCACCGCGCCGACGCGAGTGTCGTTTGCCGGCGTGCCGCTGGACAGGTAGGGTTTGCGAAAGATGCCCGCAAGGCCCGGGCCCTGGAGGCCGTCGTCTGTATCGGCGTAGTGGCAGTTGGAGCATCCGGCCACAAAAATCTGCTGGCCGCGGGCTTCCTGTGGGGTGAGCGCGCCGAGCGGTTTGGATGAAGGTAACTGCTTGCATCCACAAGCAGTTAGCAGACAGCCTAAAAGGATGATGCGGGCTTTGAGGAAGAGAGGTTTCAATTCGACTCCGCGATCGCAGCCACGATCTTGTCCATGGCCGTGCGATCTGCTGGCGCGGACGGGCTGTGGTCGGTGCACAGGATGGAGAAGACGACCGTCTTGCCGCTGGCGGCAACGACATAGCCGCTCAAAGCGCGGGCTTCTCCCAGAGTGCCTGTCTTGGCGAAGACTTTGCCGTCGAGCAAGGGCTGCTTGAAGCGGGTGGAGAGGGAGCCGTCGACTCCTCCGACGGGCAGAGAGGTGCGGAATGCCTCGCCCCAGCTTTGCCGCGAAGCGTAGGCAAGCAGGGTGGAGAAGGCCCGCGGGGTAACCAGATCCTGAACTGAGAGGCCACAGCCGTCAAAAAGCACAAAGTCTCCTGGGAGGACGCCGGCGGTGACCAGGAACTGGCGCACGACTCGCGTGCCTTCCAGCAGGGATCCGTCGGAGCTCTCCAACTTGCCCAGCGTTCTGAGAGTGATCTCGGCGTGAAGATTTTGGCTGACCTTGTTGGTCACAACCAGGTCATCGCCCAGCGGCGGCGAGATGTGGGAAGCCAGTAGCGTCGGTCCCGCATTGTTGGCCTGTACGTTTTCGACTGCAATGGGATGCAGCGCGATGGGCTGCGCCTGCCCGGAAAGGAAGTCGGTCGCATCCGAGGAAAGCCGATGCTGCGCCCGGGCGGTCCCGCCGATCTGGATCCCCCGTGCCAGCAGCATTTCCCGCAGCGAGCGGGCCGCATATTCAGCAGGATCCTCGATCGCCAGGGCGGCGTGTACGCCCTGTTGGCCGAGGGGAGTCCGGCCGAAGAGGCGCACAGTGAGCCCACCAGGAGAGCGCTCGATCCCTGACTTTCCCGGATCGCCCGGAGAGCTGGTAGTGAGCGAATTATCGAGGGTATAGTAAGCAGTCGGAGGCAGCCAGGTGGCCACGGCAGCCTCGCCTGCCTCCGCCGCAGGCAGCGCATTGAGGTAGACCTCATTATCGTTCACGCTGAGGGCCGAGACCGGCGCGCCATACCCCCATTGCAGGTCGTCCCATGTCCAGCCCGGACCATAGCGCTCGTACAAAAACCAGGTGTCGTCGCCCACGATATCTCCGGTCACGGAGTGGACACCATGGCGAACGATCTGGTCGGCCATGTCCTCAAGCGCAGCTAACGGCGAACCGGTTCGTTCGGTTCTGATTCCATACGGCATAGTCCTCCCCGACATATTGGGATCGCCCACGCCGAAGATGGTGATGTTGCCGTGAATCTCGCCCGAAGGACCAATCGCGGCATTGCTGGAGACCAGTGTGGTAAACGTCAGACCGCTGGGCAGCAAGGCGTACGCCGCCGCCGTCGTGAGCAGTTTGGCATTCGACGCCGGGTTGAAGTACTGGCTGTCATTGAGCGCGTAGATGCGGCTGCCGTCGAGCCTCACCACGGAGACGCCCCAGTGCGCTTGATTCACCGTGGGATCGGCAAGAATGCGGGCCACGGCCTGAGGCAGCGGCAACTTGCGTCCGGCGGTGCGTTTGATCGGGGCCGCTACCGAAGTACCCGCGGAGAGTAGGACCAGCATCAGGCTGAGATAAGGGGAGCGCGAGTACATGTCTCTTCGCGGAGTGTACCTTACGTTTGCCCGGCCACCCTAAAATGGTCCGAGATGCCCTTTCCTTCGCGTACCTCCTACCACTGGAAGCTGCGCACGCGTTCCCTGCCCCTGGGAAAGCGGACGGTGGTGATGGGCGTGCTGAACACGACGCCGGACTCTTTTTCCGACGGAGGCATGTTTCCCACGCCCGCGGAGGCGATCGAGCGTGGCCTGGCTATGTTCGACGAGGGTGCGGACATCGTGGATATCGGCGGTGAATCGACCCGGCCTGGAAAACGCGAGCCCGTGGGCGCCCTCCAGGAAATCGACCGCATCCTGCCCGTTCTGGAAGGTGTGCTGCGCCATCGGCCGCAGTCGATACTATCCGTGGATACCTATAAAGCTGCCACTGCCGCCGCGGTGCTCCACGCTGGAGCGGAGATCATCAACGATGTCAGCGGCTTTCTCTGGGACAAGGCGATGGCCCAGGTGTGCGTCGCGGCGAGTTGCGGGGTAATCCTGATGCACACGCGCGGCCGTCCGGAAGAGTGGCAGTCACTACCCGCTCTAGAACCCGGCGAGATAGTCCCCCTGGTTAAGCAGGAGTTGGAACAGCGACTGCGCGAAGCCCTCCAAGCGGGGGTCGAGCGCGAACGAATCGTTGTCGATCCGGGATTCGGCTTTGGCAAAGTTCTGAATCAAAATTACTTCTTGCTTGCGGGGCTGGAGGAATTTACTCAGCTGGGGGTGCCGCTGCTCGCCGGCGTTTCCCGCAAGGCATTTCTAGCGAGAACCCTGTCTCCCCTCTACAAGGGACTGGATCCACCCGCCGACCGGCGCGGAAATGCGTCCCTGGCCGCGATGACCATAGCGATTCTGGCTGGGGCTCAGCTGGTAAGGGTTCACGAGGTTCGTTCGAGCCGGGAGGCCGCGGGCATCGCCGATGCCGTTCTGGAGGTGCTCGAAAACTCCGCACGGGTTCAAGACGGGCAGACAGAGGAGCCGGCGTGAGTACGGCGGCATGGCTCGGAGGTTACTTTTGGCGTATTCCGGGATGAACAGGTTGCGGAAAAACTTGAATCGCCGATCCAGTCCCGAAGGGACGGCTGAAAAATAGCCCAGGACGACAGTCCTGGGTACACTCTCTAGTGCTTGCCGTCTTCGCCTGAGACCCGGCTGGCTTCAAAGCTGACGATTCTCCACTTACCGTCCCGGTTGCTGTAAACCCGCGTGTAGCGGTACCTTCCGCTGATATCGTGGTCGCCGTTCTTCCCGATCAGGTCGGCCTTGGAGGTGACCACGGCAGTATCCCCGTAGATTCGGACTTTAATGTCGCTCAGCTCAAGCTGTGTGATGTGAAGCGATCCGCTCCGGCGCCGTGTCAGTTCATCCGCCTTGGTTTCCAATGTGCCATTGGCGTTGATGCCGAGGTAATCATCTGCGAGCAGGCGATCGACCTCGCTGACGTTATTCGTTAGCTGGGCCTGCCGCCAGTCGAGTTCCAGCCCCTCGATCTCTTTGTGAACGTTGTCACGGTGGGGAAAACCGGCATGGGCTGGGAGGGTGAACACGGAAAGAAATATAAGGACGAGCGACAGTCTGCCGACCGTGGGAAGCAGCCAACGATGCTCGGAATGAGCGCACATAAGCGTACCGGATGTTAGTCCGCGTCCGAATAGCGAGTCAAAAATGAAACTCCAGACTGACAGTTTTCGCACCTGAACGCAATGCCCCGGGGCTTGGACTGCAACCGCCAGGGAGTCTCCACGGTCAATGGGACGGATCATTCCTCAAGTGGGATGCAGAACAACTGGACGCAGAACGGGCTGGGCAATCTTCACCATTGGTTTCGCCTGGCGCGGCGTTGACTTAGGGCGCATAGGGCGCTTAAGGCGCACACTTCCCCCCAAGTCGAATGGAGCGATTCGGTTATCTGGCGGCGCCAGACTTCCGCAGGACCTCGGCGATCTCTGCGTGCTCCCTGCCGCTCCGCCCAGGCCAGAGGGGTGGCCCAGGGCGCATCATCGGGGAGATTCGTAGGTGCGCCCCGGGCAAGCAGAAACTCCACCATTTCCCGCATGTTCGTTCGGGCCGCCCATGCGAGCGGTGTCGAACGGTATTCCTCGTCTCTGGCCGAAATCGACGCCCCCGCATCCAGCAGGATCTGCGCGCGCTCGATGGCGTCCGACGTCTGGCTGCGCTTGCCCCCAGAGCACAGATCGTGCAGAAAGGTCCGCCGCTGCCAGGTTGGCAAATCGGGATTCATCCCGCTCGCGAGGAGGATGCGGAGCATCCCGGTGTCTTCGAGGAGGTAGCTGTGGCACCCGGTCACAACCGGCGGCACGCGGATGCCGGCGTCCAGCAGGCGCAACAGCAGATCGCGCTTCCCTCGCGTGCATACGGCCGTAAATACCCCGCCGCAGCCATACTCCGCTGAACCCGGGTCTTCCGTCACCCGCCGAATGACTTCGTCATCCTCATCCAGCCAGACTAGGTCATACGGATCGAGCGTGCCTCCACGCGCCATGAGCAGCGCCCGCAGTTCTGGAGTCTTCGCTGCGTAAACGGCATTGCCCGCCGAGTCCACGTGGCTGTTCGGATCGGCTCCGTGCGTGAGCAGCAATTCCACCAGCTCGGGGTCACCGGCACGGGCAGCAGCGTGCAGGGAAGCGCCCCCGGGGGCGTCGAGTTCGGGCCAATTGGGATCGGCGCCGCGTTCCAGCAGCAGACGCGCGATCTCCCGGTGGCCGAATTTGACCGCCGCGGAGAGAGCGCGTTTCCCATTCCGACGGACTTCGCGTAGACAGTCGGGGTTCTGTTCAAGAAGTGTCGTGACCCGACGCAGGTCCCCGAGTGCGGCGGCAATCGTCAAATCACAGGTAGCGCCACGGGACAGCAATAGCCGGGCAGTATCGAAAGCGCCACTCGCCGTCAAAAGCGCTCTCCGGCTCCATACGGCAAGGTCGAGGGCTTGCCAGCCTGTGTCATCGGTTGCGTCCATGTCGGCGCCGCGATCAAGCAATAGCGCAATCACCTCGTGTGCCGAGCCCTTCACCGCCCGATGCAGCGGCGTCCTCCCGCCGGCGTCGCGACGGTTCAGGAGCGTCGCATCCCCATTGCAGCAGGTCGCGAACTTGCCCGACATCATCGCGCTCAGCGAACGCATGGATGGGATGATCTTCTGACTGCGCAAACGGCCTGCGGCGCCTGCGGACCTCATCGAGAAGCAGAGCGATCTCTTCATAACTCCGGTCCCTGGCGATTTCGATCAGACCGTCGAGGTCACAGCCGTTCCATTCCGCTTCTGCTGCGCCCGCGGCGAGCAGAATTCGCACGGCTTCAGCATGTCCCTCTCGTACGGCGAAGTGGATAGGCGGCGCGTAGAAGTATTCAGCGCGGCTCAGGCTGGGATCGCGCTCCATCAGGCGTTGGAGCGTGAGCGTGTCGCCTGCTGCGGCGGCTGTGATCGTCTCCCAGACATCACGTCCGGAGTCGGATTCCATTTCCGGCGGTTTGATCATGCCCGCGCTCACAACATTCATTCCGAAACTGCTCTTAGACGACTGCCGTCAGGTTCTCAAGCTCTCGCTCGCGCAGCAGCTGATAAAGACCGCCGACGGCGAATTTCTTGAAATGGGGGGTGGTGCGGTGGAAGTCGGCGGCGGCCCGATCGCTGTACTGCTCATAGATCACAACCAGGTTCGGGTCATCTTCGACTGTGTGGGGAACATAGCTGACACAGCCGGGCTCCTCGCGCGAAGCTAGAGCCAATTCCCGCAGCATTTCGCTGACGCTTTCACGGTCTTCCGGGGCGAATCGCATGCGTACGATAAAGCTGACCATTGTGCCTCTCATTGATCCGGAAATGTCTTTGGCAAAAACCTGTTCTCGCAGTCCTGGCGGATGGTTGTCCTGGTCAGCCGGATTGCATCCAGTCCAGGGCCTCGGAGAATCCCGGAAGCATCATCGTCTGCTCCCGGTCCGGGCCGGTTGAGACCATACCGATACGGGCGCCGGACTCTGCCTCGAGAAAGCGAAGGTATTTCTGAGCCGCCTTGGGTAGTTGATCAAAGTTGGTAACGCCTTCTGTCGAAGCCTGCCAGCCTTCCAGGCTGGTGTAAACCGGCTCAATCTTCTCAAATCCGTTCACGTCCGCGGGGATCGTGTCACAGTGCGTCCCGTCTACGCGATAACCGGTGCAAATCGGGATCTCGGCCAGGCTATCGAGAACGTCCAGCTTGGTGACCACGAGCCATTCCGTGCCGTTGATCTCGTTCGAATAGCGCAACAGAGGCAAGTCGAGCCAGCCGCAGCGGCGGGGCCGTCCGGTCACCGCTCCGTATTCCTGTCCGCGAGCCCGCAGCAGATCGCTGGTCTCGCCCCAGATTTCGGTGGGAAAGGGACCTTCGCCCACACGCGTCACATAGGCTTTCGTGACACCGATCACGGTGCCGATGGCGGTTGGCCCAACCCCCGTGCCAATCACAGCGCCCCCGGCGGTTGCCGAGGACGAGGTGACGAAGGGGTAAGTGCCATGGTCGATGTCAAGCATAGTGCCCTGGGCGCCTTCAAACATCACGCTTTGGCCTTGCCGGATCGCGCCATTGAGCATGGCCGCCGTATCGGTCACAAAGGGCCGAACGCGCTCGGCCGCCTCGGCGTATTCGTCGTACATCTTGATTGGATCGAGCGGGTCGGTTCCAAAAAGTGCGTGGGCGACAGCATTCTTCTCGTTGCAGGCATTCTCAATGTGCGTTTTAAGCAAACTGCGATTGAGCAGATCAATGACCCGCAGGCCGCTGCGGTGCATTTTGTCTTCATACGCGGGGCCGATGCCTCGACTGGTGGTGCCAATCTTTTGCCGTCCTGGAGCATTCTCCGATGCCAGTTCGATCATGCGATGGTAGGGCAAGATCACCTGTGCGCGGTTGGAGACAAAAAGCTGCTCGTCGACATTCACTCCCAGGTCCCGGAGTTTGCCGACTTCTTTGAGGAAAGCGATGGGATCGAGCACTACGCCGTTGCCGACAACCGCCTTGCAGTCCGGTCGCAGAACACCGCACGGGACCAGTTGGAGGACGAACTTCTTTCCGCGAATGATTACGGTATGCCCGGCGTTGTGACCGCCTGCATAGCGCGCGACCAGCGCAAATCGATCGGAAAGAACATCGACGATCTTTCCTTTACCCTCGTCGCCCCATTGGGCTCCTAGCACCACTGCAGTTTTGGCTCGCATGAACTCCAATCAATCTTGTACGGCGCACTCTTTCCCCTCGCCGGATCGGCCTCTGGATCGAAACATCTCTGCGGAGGGGATGGGTAGAATTGTCGATGACAAGTCTTGCGCGAAGGCGAAGCTTGTTCCAACTCCAGATCATATAACGGCGCCGGGCGGCGACCAAGCACCTGGCTTATCGATCTCTTATCGATCCATTATTGACCCATGGCGGCTCGCCACCCGAAAGCAGCGGGCCGCTAATCTGCCTCTGCGAGAATGAAAGAAAGTTAATCATGCCCGAGCTGCCTGAGGTCGAAACCATTGCCCGCGGGGTCGATGAGCGTATTCGCGGCGACCGCATCGAAAGTACCTGGTTCAGCAAGAAGCCTGAGCCCTTCAAGTCCCCTGCGCAATTGATGGCGACACAGCTGCAGGGCCGAAAAATTGACCGCGTTTACCGCGTCGGCAAACAGATCGTCTTCGATCTGGGCGAAGGCCCGTCGAAGGAAAGCGAATTGTGGCTGCAATGGATCGTTCATCTTGGCATGACGGGCCGCCTTTTGGTCGTTGACCCGGCGACGCCGGTTCCCCCGCACACCCATGGAATCCTGCATCTGGCCTCGGGAAGGGAGCTCCGTTTTATCGATCCGCGCCGTTTCGGGCGCATGGCGCTGCACGGAGTTTCGAACAAGAAAACAGAACGCACGCGCTTTGCGGGCACCGGAAGCGAGCCGCTCAGCATTTCACGAGATGAGTTTGCAGCGCTGTTTCGTCCCCGCCGAACATCGATCAAGGCAGCCTTATTGAATCAAAAGATGTTGCACGGGGTCGGTAACATCTATGCCGATGAGAGCCTCTTTCGTGCCGGAATCCGGCCCAGGAGGATGGCTCGCCACTTGAAGCGAGCAGAACTTGATCGTCTGCATGACAGCCTGCAGATCGTCCTCAAGGAGGCGATCTCTTTGGGCGGCTCTTCCGTCTCCGATTATGTGGACGCATCGGGCGTAAAGGGTTTCTTTCAACTCGAGCATCGTGTGTATCTCCGCACCGGGCAGCCATGCCTGGTTTGCGGGACACTGATTCGGCGCCTCCTTGTGGCTGGCCGCGGAACACACTATTGCCCTCACTGCCAACGCTAGAACATTTTCACTTCTACTCTGCAAAGGAGGGCGCGGCGGCGTGCGGCTTTTCCTTGAGGAAAAGCCGCCATGGGAGTCGTTACTCTGTAAGCACCAGAAGTGAAAATGCTGTAGGCTGCCTCGCTAGAGTCGCAGGCTCCTGCCCAAATTTCGTCCAATTCTATGGATTCCAGAAGGCTGGGGCCCGAACGGCTTCCATAAACCGGAAAGAGCGGGATCATCGAAAACCCTATCTTGCTGATAACAATTGGCATAGTAAACGGCACGTCAACTGCTATTACCAACACAGCCAGCGACGCATCGCGGCTCGCGGTAGAAGAGCGAGTCCGGCGCCTCAGATCCGGCGAGCAGAGCCAGGTTCTATCGGGACCAGCCGCAACCGGAGCTTTACCCGCAGACGTCGCTCTGACGGGTGCCCTTGGGAGGCCAGTGATTGGCCATTATCCAGAAAAGCCACTAGCCGTGGCTTTTCTATTTCCGGCGTCACTTCCAGTCGGAATCTCCGTTCTCCCCCATCCGTAACCATCCTCTGCTGACTTCTGGGCTCAGACTCGCCGAATAGCACTTGCTCTCGGGCAGAGTATCTGTGTATTATCGGTTTTGCCTATCGAGCGGCTGTAGCCAGAGATCATAATGGGAATCAGGCTCGCCGCATTTCTCGAGAGTCAATAGGGTTTTTCTGCCGCGTTGCACCTGCTGGTCTAGTAGCGATTTTCGTTCGCGTAGGCCGGTCAAGAGCGGAACAGATCAACAGCAGTACTTTGTTTGAGAGATCAAACCATAGGTTCCACCCCCAAACCGTATCTTTGGATAATTTCCTTTTGAGTGCGTGGGTCGTGGCCGCTGGCCATCAACCAAGTGGAAACATGAGTTGCAGCCGATCTCTGTCTTTCCCTGTCCGGGAGGGGCTGCACCTGAGCAAACTGCAGGAATTGCCAACGCACCGGGATGTGCATGCATGACAACAGAGCAAAATCAACCACAGGCTCAGCCCTCTAATCAGGCCCAGCCTGCGGGGCAGAGTGAAGGGCAAGGGCATCGTCGCCGGCGCCGCAGACGTAAAGGATATGCGAACAATCAGGCCAAGCAGGCCAATGCTGAGTCTGGCGCGGCCTCGGGCCAGACCCATCAACCCAAGAAGGCGGCGAAGGCCAAATCCAACGGCCAGGGTCGCTTTACCGCCAAGAACGGAAACGGCAGTAATGGCAGCGCCCGCGGAGCGGCCAACACGGCCAACAACGGTGGCAACGGGGGTGCCCGGCGCAAAGGCAAGCCGCGCCGCCAGCAAACGTTCGTCGGGCCCATGGATCACAGCTATCGCGTCGTGAACGGCAATATGGCCGATTCGCCTCATGCAGGCGGGGAATTTCGCGGCAACGGCCAGAACGGGCACTACGTGGAGGCTGTGCCCAGGGAGACGGCTGCTGCTCCCCTTCGGGAAGATTCTCCCATTCGCATTTATTGCTTCATCGAAGATCTTTTCTTTCTGGCCAAGATCCAGGAGGCGGCTCGCAAAATTGGTGTGAAGGTGGGCTTTGTCAAAGCCGACAAAGACATCGTGTCGCGTCTAGCGGATGTGCCGGAGGGGAGTCGTCCCTCGCTGATCGTGTTTGACCTCAACAACGTCAACGCAAAGCCGCTCACGCTGATTCCGCGCCTCAAGAGCAAAATGAAGCGGGGCACCTCGGTGATTGGCTTCCTCTCTCATTTGCAGGGTGACTTGAAGGCGAAGGCGATGGAGGCCGGCTGCGACATGGTGATGCCGCGTTCCGCTTTCTCCCAGAACCTGCCTAACCTATTGCGCCGCCATGGACTCGATGCCGAACTCGAGGCGGTAGAGGCCTAGGAACTCAGGGAAGGTAAAACCTGGGGACGCGGCCCAGGGATTTAACCGGCATCCCATTTGTCTCAATGGTAGTTACACGCTGCCTATCGGATCGATAGCGCTTTCGGTGGAAGCCCCCTGCTTTAGCAGGGGGATGCAACGCTTCAGCGTTGCCGGAAGAAATCTGACCTCTCTATCCTGCGCTTTAGCGCTGGGCTTGGTATCGGGGTACGACTGCCTCGCCGCAGCGAGCGTCGTCGCCGCAGCGAGCGTCGTCGCCGCAGCGAGCGTCGTACCGTACGACCGAAATGGAAGAGGACTTTAACCGGGCGGCCAACTCATGGGCCGTCCGCCAAGCAGGTGAACGTGCAGATGATCGACCGTCTGCCCTCCATCGCTCCCGGTATTGATCACAGTGCGGAAGCCTTCGGGCAGCCCTTCGCTGCCGGCGATCCTGGCGGCAAGCAGGTGCAGATAACCTAACAGAGCCTGGTCTTCAGCGCCGGTCTCGGCGAGGGAGGCGATGTGTTTGCGCGGAACGATCAACACATGCGTAGGCGCCTGCGGATGGATGTCCCGAAATGCATACGCCAGCTCGTCTTCAAAGATCTTCTGCGAAGGAATTTCGCCGGCAACGATTTTGCAGAATAGGCAGGGCATGAGTAGCAACTCCTTCTGTGATCATCCTACTTGCTGAAGTAGCGTGGGTGTCCGCCGGGCCGCCATGGATCATAGTTGGCTGCGAAGGCCTCGCGATCGGCGATCGGCGGGTGGCTGTAGGTCCAGAACACCACAAACCGCGATGGGTAGGGATACTCAAGCGATTGTTCTCCCAGGCGCTGGAATGACTCGGCGTTCACCTTCTGCGGATCGGCGACGATGCCATGCACCACTTCGCTTCCGAAGACGTCGGCCTGGTGCTCCTGCGCGCGGCTGATGCTGTTGCCAATTGGCTCGGCTACAAAGGTGAGCAGAGACAATACCAGCAGCAGTACGCCTGTCGCCGTCCAATCTTCGAGCGACGCTATGTGCCATCGCTCCCCATAGCGCCCGACCAGATAACGGGCAAAGCGCGAGCCAATCCATAGGAAGAAAAGAGACAGCACTGCTCCCATCGCCAGCCCGCGCTCGATGTGGTGTAAAACGTAATGGCCCAGTTCGTGGCCGAAGACCAGCAGAATCTCATCCGGGGGAGAGCTCTTGAGGGTCGTGTCCCACACCACGACGCGCTGCGAGGATCCAAATCCCGTCACGTAGGCGTTCGAGCTGGTGTACTTCTCGCTGGCTTTCATCTCGAACATGCGCGCCGGCGGAATGGAGACCCCGGTCCTGGCGACCACCCGCTCCAACTGCTGCACCAGTGCGGGATGAGTTTGTGTCAGTGGTTCGAAATGGTTGAACAGGGGATCGATTACCAGGGGCAGCACGAAGACCAGCAGGATCTCCGCCGGCAGCGAGATTGCCCATAGCCAGAGCCACCAACGGCGTGATTTTCGGATGAGGGCGAAGAGCACGGAAAGAACAAACGTTCCCCCGGCCAGATCAAGCATCAGTGCCTTGCCCCAGTCCACGAACCAACTGCCCCAACGCTGGACTGATAGACCGTAGCTGAGCGAAATGTGGTGGCCGAGGAGGGCGAGCGGCAGTTGCAGCAGGGAAAGCACAAGCAGGAAGAGCGGTGTGAAGCAAAGCCCCCGCACCCATGGTTTGGGCGTAACCGAGGCTGCCCATGCGCCCAACCGCGCTGCCCAGCGAAAATGCAGCACCGCCAGCAAGACCAGTATGCCCCAAAGGGTTCCACCGAAGTCGAGACCGGTGCGCCAGTAGTAGAGGGAGCGGGCGCGCTCCAACTGGTCTGGGGGAAGCGTGTACACCAGTTTGGGAACAGCAGCGATCACCGCGCAGGCCAAGTGGGTCTGAAATAGAGGCATCACACGCTCACCCGGCATCCTCAATCAAGACGCACCAGGTAGGCCTCGCCTTCGCTGGGCTCAAGGTCGCGGGCGATTTCGACCGCACGCCCCTTTTCGTCGGCCTGTGGACGGATGCGCACCCAGTGACCGGTCGGGCCGGTAAATTCGATCACATCCGCTGTGCGGTATTTGCGCATGAGGTGGTCGCGCAGCTTGTTCGCCTCCTTCTCACTCTTAAAAGCTCCTATCTGGACACACCAGCGGCCGCCGCTATCGAGGGGCGCCGGAGCCGCGAACACCTCGATCCGCACCCGGGCAACGCCCGGCCTCCAAACGCCGATGGCTTTCGCCGACGCCAGGGAAAGATCGAGTGCGCGATCGTGAACGAAGGGTCCTCGGTCGGTGACGCGTACGATGGCCGCCTGGCCAGTCGAGAGGTTAGTGACCTTGATCAGGGAATTCAGGGGCAGCGTTCGATGAGCCGCCGTTAGGGCATTCTCGTCGAAGATCTGACCATTCGCTCCCCGCCGCTTGTCGTAGGGTGGGCCGTACCAACTGGCGAGGCCCTCTTCGCGGTAGATGACCGGGTGCGAATTGACGAAGTCGGCATCCGCAGGGCTGTCGGCTACCGTTGCCGGGGCGCCGGGTGCAGGTGGGTTCGAGACAGTGGTGGTTGAGGGGGTTGGGCTCGGGGGTACAACCGGGGCTGAGGGCGGAACAAGGGCGGGGGGTGGACCGACGGCGACAGGCAAGGGTTTGTGCCGGCAGCCGGCAGCAAACAGAAGGGTGGCTCCGGTCAGAATCAGGTGCGGCAGCGGGCGGCGAAGTAAGTCGGGCGCCCCGATGCGTGGCGGCATCCTAGCGCTCTCCGGCGACGGGACCGTCCTCGAGCTGTTCGGCCAACTTGCGCAGCCGGTCTGCGGCAGCGCGCAGGGCTTGGGCAGATCCCTGCCGAAGTTGCGGGACTATCTGGTCATTCAGATGGGCGATCACCTTCTTCAGTTCTTCTTCGACCCGGGGCATTGCCTGGTTTAGGCGTTCGTCCACCTTTTTGCCAAAACTTTCAAACCGGCTGCTGGCTTTGTTTTCGAATGGTTGTTCCATAACCCCTCATTCGTGCGTCTCTCTCACTACGATAAACGTACACAGTCGAGTACAGACCGGTTTGTTTTAGGGAGTAGCGGCATCCTAGTGAGTAGTCTTCGTCGCATACTGGAAGAACTGACGGACAAATTGACGAACCTTGAGCCTGGAGGGATTTATTGACGAAATCTCTATCGCTTCCTTGGCGATTCGGTCTTCTCCTGACTGTTGCATGTTGCAGCTCGGGTTTCGCCCAGTCGCCGGCGGTACCGGTGTCGTCCTCGCCGGAGTCATTCTTGGTAGACGCTCCGCAGCCGCAGCCGCCAGCCGGGCAAGTTGCGCCGGGGCCGCATCAGATGGCGTTTGCCACCGTTCAGCCGGCGCGCCGCTATGCCCAGGTGATTGAACCCGGACAGGCGGTAGAGCAGTTTACTCCGCCGGAGAAGCTGGTGTTTTCCTTCACCGAGGTCGCCCGTCCCATCACGATTCTCCCCAGCCTCTACTCCGCCGGCTATGAGCAACTCTTCAACTCCAACCCCAAGTACGGTCATGACGCCGGAGCCTTCGGCGAAAAGTTCGGGGCGTCTATGCTGCGTCGAGCTAGCTTACGGATCCTCTCCGACGGAGTTTTTGCCTCGGCTTTTCACCAGGATCCCCACTACTACCGGATTGCCGAGGGAAGCATCTTCCATCGCAGTTTGCTTGCCCTGCGCCAATCTGTCATCCGCCGCGGAGATGATGGCGACGATCAGTTCAATTATTCCGGGATTGCCGGCCGGGCGGTCGCGGCTGCCCTCACCGTCACCTACTATCCTCAACCCAGCGTCACCGCCAGGGTTGTCGGCACTACCTTCCTTTTCTCCATAGCAAGCGACGCGGGGGGCAACCTGGTGCTGGAGTTTCTGCCCAACGTGATTCGCAAGTTTCCGATCATGCAAAAGCTACGTCTCGAGTAACCTGCCGGCTCGCTGCCCTGGACTTAGTGCAATAATCATCGCGTCCGATGGTCTGGGCCCGCGATGATGCGGATTGGCCGATAAGCATCCTAGCTAAGCAAGATTGCATATTCCGTCCGCTGTAGATCGGGACCCTCAGCCGACGTGGGAGCTGGTGGAGATGAGCAGAAGCGTCCTCGGCGGTTTCCTGCTGCTGGCGACCCTTGCGCTAGGCCGTGGGCTCTTGTTTGGCCAGCAGCAAATCCAGCCGCAAGGCGGGCCGGGTGATTTGCCAGAAGCGCCGCAGCCCTCTTTTTCTGCAACCAACCAACAATCCGCTCCGGTGCCGGAGCAGCCAGTGAGCGATAGCGCTCCCGGCAGCCGCTCCGTCGAGGGAGTCCTTGGCCGGGGCCAAAGAAGTAATGGCCGCCCCGGATTCCCTCCCATTAGCCCCCCGGCTCCGGGGGGAACGCCGGTGCCTCCGGCCAGCCGGCCCAACATCTTCGGTATGCCGTCACAATGCCTGCCTGATTCGTCCAGCCGCGCGGAGAAAGTCATGAGCTGCAGCCCGGACATCCCCACGTTTGCTCGCTTCCTCGACTCCGCCGCGCCTCTTCGGCTGACACCGAAGCAGAAGCTCCTGCTGGCGACGAGAAATATCAGCGACCCCTTCAATCTGCTCACGATTGGCGCGGTCTCGGCGTTCAGCATCGCAAGCAATGCTAATAGCCAATATGGCCCTGGGTTTCCGGGTTTCGCGAAGAACGTTGGCGTGTCCTTCACCCAGGACGCCACGGGTGAGCTTTTCAGCACGTTCCTGATTCCGTCCCTGGCGCATCAGGACCCGCACTATCACCGGCTGCCGAATCTTTCTCTTCCAAGGCGAATTCTGCATGTCATTGACGAGGTGGTGATTGCGCAGAGCGACGAGGGAACACCCATGTTTAACTACGCGACGGTTCTGGGCACTATCTGCACCAGTTCGCTGGGCAATGTATACGTTCCCGGCCGCAAACATAGTTTCGGGGCAAGCACTGCTCGTATTGCTATCTCGTTTGCCACCGATCCCATTGGCAATGCCATCACCGAATTTGTGCCCGATGTGGCGCGGCATATCAATTTCCAGGTGGTGGTTGTGCAAAGACTGATCAACCGCGTTGCAATCGCGGAGGGCGCGCCTTCCCAATAGTCGTAGATCTGCAGAGTAGGGGCATCTCGTTCGTTACTTTCGTGTGTCGCCGCTGAGCCGTTCAAATCAGTGATTTGCCGTCCGGCTCGGGTTTATCGCAGTTCAACGAGAGTCGTTTCGGTCCAGGCGCGCCAGCCCGTAATCTACTTTGGGACGACATCGTAGGCGAAACCACCGAAGTTCTTTAGCGCCTTTCGGTCCAGCAATTACAGCATTCAGATTAGGAGACTTCATGTCGAAAGCCGTCAAGTACGCCGAGAGAGCGGTAACGATCGCTGCCCAGGGCGCGTGGTTCGCATTTGAAAGGTTAAACCGTATCAGTCCGAACCCCTCCTTCACACCCAAGTGGTCCGATAAACCGCTGTTGAAGTCCTATCAGAAGGAAAAGCCTCCCCTTGGTTGGCCGCGGACGACGGATTCGCTATGCCCCAAGTGCGTTCCGGAGATTCGCCAGCAGATCATCGATGGCAAGCTGCCCCACGAGATCCTTCTTAACGAGAAGGTGGGTGAGATCAAGGCCCAGATCATCGAGCGCGACGGCAAGATCCTCATGGTCAAGGACTGCCCGCAACATGGACATTTTGAAGACGTTATGTCCATCGACCCGGCTTTCTTCAAGCACCTTGAAGAGGTCTTCCCGGGCCGCGACATTCTGGCCCACAACGATGAAAAACTGCACAACCACGGCACCTCGACGGTGACTCACGGCCGCGGTTCGGTGCTGACCATCGATTTGACCAACCGCTGCAACATGATGTGCGACCCCTGCTTCATGGATGCCAACCAGGTTGGCTTCGTCCATGAGCTGACGTGGGACGAGATCAAGACCATGCTCGACAATGCGGTCAGCATCAAGCCCCGCCGTCAGATGTCGGTGCAGTTTTCCGGCGGCGAACCAACGCTCTCCCCCTACTTTCTGGACGCAGTCGCTTACGCGCGCAAAGTGGGTTACGAATCGGTGCAGGCTGCAACCAACGGGATCGAGTTTGCCAAGAGCAAGGAGCTTTGCCGGGCCGCGGCGGAAGCCGGGCTTCGCTATGCCTACCTGCAGTTCGATGGCATCGGCAATGCGGCAAACTCACACCGCAAGGTGGGAAATCTGTTTGATGTGAAATTGCAGGCCATTCACAACCTGCACGAAGCCGGTGTCGATATCGTTCCTGTCACCACCATCATCAACGGAATCAATAACGAGCAGATCGGCCACATCATCCAGTTCGCGCTCGATAACCCCAAGACCATCAACTTTTTGAGCTTCCAGCCGGTTTCCTTCACCGGCCGCGACGAGGCGGTCAGCGATGAGCGCCGCGTTGCGCAGCGCTACACTCTCAGCCACATGGCGCATGACGTAAAAAACCAGACCGGTCTGGGCGAGCCCATTCGCGATTGGTTCCCGATCAGCTTCATGAGCACATTCTCCGATTTCGCCGACCTGGTCCATGGCCCGGATCGCGAATGGGGGCAAATCTCCTGCGGATGCCACCCCAACTGCGGCATCGGTATGGCGATCATGATCGACAAGGAAACCAAGGAAGCCGTCCCCGTCACTGCGTTTTTGAATGCGGACCGGCTAGCCAAAGACATCGCCAAGCTGAACGACGCGGCGCGCGGCAAAAAGCTCTCGCTGCTGGGCATCACGCTGGCCCTTCTGCGGAACTACAACCCGCTCATGGCGCCGACGCACATGCGCATCTTGGACCTGTTGAAGAAGTTCGACAAGTTCTCCGGCTCAACCAAGCGCAACTACGGTTCGGTGAAGGCCAATCGGACCATGGCGGATATTCAACAGCGCCGCGCCGACCGTTGGAACTTCCTGTTCATCGCCGGCATGTGGTTCCAGGATCTTTTCAACTACGACTTCCGTCGCACAGAGCAGTGCATCATTCCTTACGCGACGCAGGAGGGCGAAATCTCCTTCTGTGCGTACAACACCGGTGTGGGCTGGCGCAACATCATCGAGAAGATGCACATGACGTCGACCCTGACCAAGTGGTACGAGGAGCACGGCAGGCACGAGATCTTTGCCGGCGGCAAGAACGTCGGCATGGGCGATGCGCAAAACACGCTCATGCTCAATCAGGAACACGTGATGGCCTCGGCGAACGACACGCTGGACAAGCTGGGCATCGCCAAGAATTCGCGCGAGGAGAAATTGAAGGCCCGCGACGCGAAAATCAAGGCGGATGCGGAAAGCGCAAAGATGGCGCGGTTGTATCGCGAGCACGTTCTGGGGGAGAAGCCGAAAGAAGGCTTCATTCCGCTCGACATGCTGATCTCGCCGGCGCCCAAGGCCGCTCCGCAGGCGCCCGCAGCCAGTGAAGAACCGGTCATGGGTGACTAAGTACTTTCTCCGCAAAAGGAGTTCAGAAAAGGCTGCCCGCAATGGCAGCCTTTTCTGTGCTCCAATGAGAACCAATGCGCACGATCTGGTTTACAAGTCTGCTTGCTGCCGCCCTCGCGCTAGCCGGTCTGAGTGGTTGCACCTTTTACGGTGTGAAGAACCCTCCAACCCTCAAGAGCACCACCAGCGCGGAGCAGTACGAACGGCTCTACTGGGACGCGGTGAAGGCAAAGAAATGGACGCAGATTCCTGGCTTTCTCGGCGCCAATGTCGTGTATAGCGCCGGCGGCAAAGCTCTGAGCAAAGATCAGGTGATGCCTTACCTGCGGGGCGACAACGTCACAGATTTCACAATAACCGGAATGACCGTCAAGCCAAACGGTCCAGACATGACGCTCACCTACACTTTGCAGCTCTCCTCGGGCGGGAGTGCCGTGCGGACATTCAACGCGGTCAGCGTCTGGCAACACGTTGCCCAGGGGCTCATCTTGATCGTGCATACGGAACAGCCGTCCAGTTAAAGCATTTTCGCAATTACTGTGGTGTGGTAAGAGCAGCGAGGTGCGGTTTTCTTTGAGAGAAAACCACGTGAAGGCTGGTGGCTCCCATCAACACCAATTGCGAAAATGCTCTAGATCCCCCTCTGATAACCTCGTCGCATGATGGCTTTTCGTCCGGGAGTGATCCGGAGTTTCCAGCGAGAGCTGTTGGCCTGGTTCGATACCAACGCGCGTGATCTTCCGTGGCGGCGAAGCGCTGACCCCTACCACATCTGGATCTCCGAGATCATGCTGCAACAAACGAGGGTGGCCGCCGTCCTCGACTACTATGGCCGCTTTCTGGCGTTGTTTCCCTCGGTTGCCGCGTTAGCTGCGGCGAAGGAACCGGATGTGCTGGCCGCCTGGAGCGGGCTGGGTTACTACCGCCGCGCCAGGATGATGCACCAAGCCGCTCAGGTGGTGGTGAAGGACTACAACGGACTTTTGCCCTCCACTGCAGTCGAGTTGCGCAACCTCCCCGGAATCGGCGAGTACACCTCCTCGGCGATCGCCAGCATCGCCTTCGGCGAACCGGTCGCGGTGGTCGACGGCAATGTCGAGCGAGTGCTCCTGCGCCTCTTTCCCCAAAATTTAGAGCCGGCCATAAAACCAGCAGCGCCCGCCGTTGAGGCAAAGCGGTGTCGAGAACGTGCCACGACTTTGCTCGATGCCCGGCGGCCGGGCGATTTCAATCAGGCGATGATGGAGCTGGGAGCAACGGTTTGTCTGCCCCAACGCCCGCTGTGTCTGCACTGTCCAGTGCAATCGTTTTGCTCCACCCGCGGTGAGCACCCGGCGGCCCCCCGGAAAAAGATGCGCGCCCAGGAGATTGCCTACGCGCTCCTGCGCCGCACGCGTTCAGGCGTGACGCAGGTATTACTCGAGCAGCGGCCGCCTTCCGCTTCGCTGATGCCGGGTATGTGGGAACTACCGGAGGTGGCCATGCGGGAGAGTGACCAGGACCGGGTAGAGATCACCCTGCGCCATGCCATCACCGTGACCAACTACCGGGTGCGGGTACTGGCCTTTTCTGAAGCGGAAACACGCTGGGCAACCCGAAAATACCCTCGCAAGTGGGCCAGGAGTTCAGAACTAGCCAGTTTGCCGCTGACAGGTTTGGCGCGTAAAGTCCTGCGGCGGTTGCAAATCATGCCTGATGAGGTCACATGACAAGAATCCTTTGCCCCCTGCTGTTGCTCATTGCTTCCCCGTGCCTTATGCTGCGCGCCCAGAAGCCTGGAATGCCTGAGGTACCCGCACTGACCGGGGTACCGGCCGTGGCCCGTGACGCTGCCGCCGGCATCGATCCGGAAAAGATTCGCGCACACGTTCGCTTTCTCGCCAGCGATCTGCTCGAGGGCCGTGGCCCGGGAACACGAGGAGGGCAGTTGGCCGCGGAATACATCGCTACCCAGTTCGCTCTGGCCGGAGCACGACCGGCGGGCGACGACGGTACCTATTTCCAAAAAGTCCCCTTCATTGCCGTGCACACCGATGTCGACAAGACTAGTTTTGCGTTTGTGCCTGCGAGTGGCGCACCTGTCGACCTGAAATACGGCGAAGACTACCTGACCAAGAATCAAACCGGCGCGCCGACCGCCGACCTGGACGCTCCCATAGTATTCGTCGGTTACGGCATCGATGCGCCCGAGTATCAATGGAATGATTACGCGGGCATCGATGTTAAAGGCAAAATCCTGTTGGTGATCGTCAACGAACCGCCATCGAACGATGAGAATTTTTTCAAAGGCAAGGCCCTCACCTACTACGGGCGTTGGACCTATAAATACGAAGAAGCAGCGCGCAAGGGCGCACTGGGTGTTTTGATCATTCACCGGACAGACCTCGCGAGCTACGGGTTTGAAGTGCTGGTCAACTCTGGATCGACCGAGACGTCTTATCTGCGGAACGACCCACTCTCCACGCTCCAGGCGGCGAGTTGGATACAATTCGACGTTGCCCGGAGGCTCTTCGCGGCGGCCGGTATGAACGGCGATCAAATGATCGAAGCTGCCGGCAAGCGAGGATTTAAAGCCGTGGAGTTGCCGGTCCGGCTCAAAGCGCACATCACCAGTCGGTCGAGGACGTACGAGTCAGCCAATGTAATTGCCATGGTGCCGGGGGCAGACTCCAGCCCGGGCGGTAACGTCGTTTACACCGCCCACTACGATCATCTGGGCATCGATCCTTCGGCGCAGGGTGACAAGATCTTCAACGGCGCCGCGGATAACGGGACTGGCTGCGGCATCCTGCTCGAGATGGTGCGGGCCTACGCTTCGGCGAAGACTGCTCCCCCGCGCAACGCTTATTTTGCCGCGGTCACCGCGGAAGAGCAGGGCCTGCTGGGGTCCGAGTATCTGGGGATGCATCCTCCGGAGCCGATTCGTGACTTTACGCTGGACCTGAATTTCGATGAACTGCTGCCTATCGGCGTGCCCAGGTCGGTCGAGGTCGATGGCTCGGAGCGCACCAGCTTCTATCCCGTGGTGCAGAAGACGGCTGCCGCTTTCGATCTGCAAATCCAGCCCGATGACGCACCGATGGCGGGGCACTACTATCGCTCGGACCACTTCAGCTTTGCGCGCTTTGGGGTGCCGGCCTTTTCAATCGTCGAAGGCACTCTTTTCGCCGGCCACACAGCGGAATGGGGAAAACAGCAGAAAGATGATTACAACGAACATCGATACCACCGCCCTAGCGACGAATATCGGGCGGATATGGACTTTCGCACCGATGCCAGATTGGCGCAATTCGGGTTCTTACTGGGGTGGCAGGCAATGTCGTCGCCGGTGAGCTGGAAGCCTGGAGACGAGTTCGAGGCCGTTCGCAAAAGGAGTATGGCGAGCGGGCCGTCGGCCCCATAGGGGGAAAAGTGAAATCCTCACGTTCGCACATGTGTCTGGAAAAGTTGCCGGCGCTCGCCGCAGCAGTGGCCGTGGCTCTCTCTTCTTCCGGCGTTCCGCTGTGGGCGCAGGGTATCTCACCGAACCCGGTACTGCACCGGCGCAGCTATAACCAGATCGGCGACGAGTTAGATCTCGGCACCCGGTCCACAGGCCGAACGGTGCTTCCACTGGAGGCGTCTGGAGAATACGCGCTGGGTGCGGGAGGCATGGTGGATGTGGAGTTGCAGCCGGACCGGTTGAGCGGCTTTATCACCAGATTGGGCGACCGGGAGAGCGACGAGGGCACGCCGCTCACATTCTTTTTTGCCACCAGCCGCATGTGGGGGCAGCAACTGGCCTTCACCACCCGGCAAGTCCATGGAGTGTGGTTCTCTTTCGAGGGGACGATCGTCCGCGGCTCTGCAAGGGGCCGCGACCAGCAAGGATATTACCTGCTGCAAGGCAAGCTGGTGCTGCATGACGTGGACACCCACACAGAGCAGGCGCGTATGGTGTCATTGCCCCTGGCCCGGCAATATCCGGCTCGCTAGCAAATTCTCGATACAGCAGTTTCGCCAAATTGGCTTTTCTGAAGGAGTTTGCTGGCGGTGCTTTTGGGTGGAAGCCCCCTGCTTCTAGCAGGGGGAGGCAACGCTTCAGCGTTGCCGGAAGAAATCTGACCTCCCTATCCCGCGCTTTAGCGCTGGGCTTTGTATCCGGGCACGACTGCCTCGCCGCAGCGACTGCCTCGCCGCAGCGACTGCCTCGCCGCAGCGACTGCCTCGCCGCAGCGAGCGTCCTCGCCGCAGCGAGCGTCCTCGCCGCAGCGAGCTTCAGTCGTACTGTACGACCGAAATCGAAGAGGACTTTAAGCCGACGCCGCCAGCCTTTACGTGGTTTTCTTTCAAAGAAAACCATACCTCGCTGCTCTTACCAGACCGCAGTCATTGCGAAAATGCTTTAAATCTGCGACCCCGCTCCAGGGGCCAGGCCGCATACATCAATACAATGAGACGGACGGGCTTTCTGCTCTCGGGCGGGCTGGTCTCATTTTCCCAATTTCTACTCAAGAGGAGTTTTTGTATGGATCGCACAGCAAGCGCAAAGTGGCACGGCGGCCTGAAAGACGGCAAGGGCACGATTTCGACCCAGAGCGGAGTATTGAAAGACAGCCAGTACTCGTTCAGCACACGGTTTGAAAGCGGAATTGGTACCAACCCGGAAGAACTGATTGCGGCGGCGCACGCGGGCTGCTTCACCATGGCGCTCAGCAACCAGCTTGGCACCGCGAACCTGCCGCCGGAGTCGATCGAGACCAATGCCACCGTGACCTTTGACCGGACCGATGCCGGGCCTACGATCACCAAAATCCTTTTGACCACGAGGGCTAAGGTGCCGGGAGCGGATAAGGCGGCCTTCGATAAGGCGGCGCAGGAGGCCAAGGCCGGCTGCCCGATTTCTCGTCTGTTCAAAAACAACACCGAGATTACGCTCGACGCCCAGCTCGTCTAGGGCTTTCACCCGGAAACGGAACCGCAGTGGACAAACCTGCGGTTTCCGCCGGCTTTAGCTATTGGCAACGATGTACTCGCGAAGGGTGCGGTTGATGCCGGCGGCCTGCACCACCCCGTTATCGAGCAGCTGGCTCCACTGTTTGGCGGCTTCGTCTTGGGCCGTAGAGTTCAGCAAATAGTTAGCCTGCACGATGATTTCGAGAGCGTTGCTTAGATCGTGCGACAGACGCCGAATCTCCTTGGCCAGTTCGGCGGGGATGGTGGGTACACTGGGCGTCATTCAGACCTCGGCCGGGTGCTGATTACGGTCCCGGTTCATTGGTGATAGTTCGCTGGTGATAGTTCGCTGGTGATAGTTCAACAGTCGTAGTGAATCGACGGTTTTTCGAGCTTGCCGGTTGTACCAGGGTGCATCACTCCGCCAGTCGCCCTTTTTCGGGAATAACCACATTCCCACAGTTTGAGAACAGGCGTCGCTGACGGTATTGTAATGGGATGAATCCATATGCACGACAGCTAGGCCTGCGCGACCCACTCAAAGTGGTGGCCACCACCGCCAGGCACCTCGAACAACTTTCGGTTGCGCTCGGTCCCGTGCGCATCGAGGAATCGCCCGCCCCCGGCAAGTGGAGCCCTCTTGAGATCCTCTGCCACCTGGCGGATTGCGAGCTGGTCTTCGCCTACCGCATACGCCAGGTTCTGGCGGAGGATCATCATGTGATCCAGCCTTTTGACCAGGACCTGTTCGCGCGCAGTTATTCCGGCTACGACGCGCAGGCTGCCATGATGACCTTCTCCTGCGTGCGCCAATGGAACCTGATGCTGCTGCGATCGGCATCTCCTGAGATGATGGCAAAGCCAGTTCTGCATCCCGAGCGGGGAGCAATGACGTTCCGCGAGCTGATTGAAACCATCGCCGGGCACGACCTGAATCACCTGGCGCAGCTGGAGGCGATTGCCGTACAGGTGCCGGTAGGCCGCTAAAGGGGTGGCGTGTTTGACTTCCAGGCAGGCTTTTGTACACTAGGTGTTGCTGCCTATCCAGCCGATCGCGCTGGATTCTATCGTGCCGGAGTGGCGGAATTGGCAGACGCGCATGGTTCAGGTCCATGTACTCGCAAGGGTGTGGGGGTTCGAGTCCCTTCTTCGGCACCAGATTAATTTTGCACCACTGATTTCAGAGAGTTTAAACCCGTAATCCTTGGGAAATCATCACCTTAGCGCAATCACTTCTTAGGCTCCCGTACCTCACAGTCTACCTCGTTCCGCCCATTTCCAGGCGAAAATAGCATCAGTAGCATCACGCCCACGCCGGTTCCTCGCTCTCTGAGCGGTACAAACTCTCATGGTCGCAGTACGGCGAACGGAGAGGGGCACGCTAACTAGCTAGAAGCCTCCAGGACCAGCTAGCCACGCTCCTTAACGTCTCCCGGAAGAACTGTGTTCAAGCAGGGCGGCGAAGGGTATCCCTGCCCAGCTTCCGTATCGGCACCGCCGTTCGCTTCTGCGGTGTTAGCTAGCGTCGCCAAGGTCTCGGCTGAGCAGTAATCTCGTGGTTTCTGCACTCTGAAGAATCTACGGAGCACCTCGAAGACGCCTCGCAGTTTACTTCCTCATTCGACTGGTGCGATTAAAGACCCTTTGGCCGGAGCCCTCACCGGCAGCCGCGAGCATTTTCAGGCGAAGCTCAGGGTCAGGCTTTTCTGAAAACGAGTACTTCTTCCATCCCCTATGCAATCGTTTTCGCTTCTCGGTTGCTGGCAGGTCAGTATGATGGCTTATTGCGGAAAACCACCGCGCGGGATGAATGGCCGAGCTTAATATCACCCAGGCGGAAGCCGACAAGTTGATGGCGATGGAAAAGAAGGCCGTCGATCAACGGGAATGGTTGTTTCCCGGCCCCGAGGAGCGCATTATTGTGCCTCTTACGTCCGTCGATAAGCGCGAACATTTCTTGCTCGACGCGAACCGGGGCCGGATCAAGCTCACTCAATGCACGTTTCAGAACCGCGCCCGCGTTGCTATCGTCCTCTACCGATTGGATATCGATGGACCGACCCATTACAACCCGGACGGCGAGGAAATCCCCTGCCCTCACTTGCATGTTTACCGCGAAGGCTTCGGCCATAAATGGGCAACCCCGGCCCCGTCCGATAAGTTTCCGAACACGGCTGACTTGTTCTTGACGCTTGATGCCTTTATGCAGCATTGCAACATCACGGATCCGCCGAAGATCGAAAAGGGCTTGTTTTCATGACGACGACGCAGGAAATCGAGCGGCTTTTGAACGATTACCGCGCTTGGCTCAAAGACAAGACCACCCTGCGCGAAGTTAACGGCTCATGGGTCGAAATCACGACTCCTTACCTTGATCGACACAATGATGCCCTTCAAATCTTTGCGAGGTCGGAGGATGGCGGCTACATCCTTACGGACGACAGCTACATTGTGCGCGATTTGGAAATATCAGGCTGCACTCTCGATAGTCCGAAGCGCAAAGATCTTTTGCGGATGACGCTTAGCGGCTTCGGCGTGCAGATGAAGGGCGATGCCCTAGAGGTTCGTGCTACGCCCGAGAACTTCCCATCTCGCAAGCACAACCTCATTCAAGCCATGCTGGCCGTCAACGACCTTTTTTATCTGGCAAGCCCTTTTGTGCAGGGCTTTTTCATAGAGGACGTGATTGCCTGGCTTGATGCGAGCGATATCCGCTATACGCCGAAGGCGAAGTTTACAGGCACAAGCGGCTTCGATCATTTGTTTAACTTCGTCATTCCCAAATCGCCAAAGAAAAAACAGCCTGAGCGCATTGTGCAGGCGATCAACCGCCCGTCGCGTGAGAACGCGGAGGCTTTTATCTATGCCTGGAGCGATACGCGCGAGGTTCGGGAGCAGGATTCCAAAGCCTATGCCGTCCTGAATGATACCGAACAGCAGGTTTCGGCTGGCGTCATCGAAGCATTCCGCAATTACCAAATTAAGCCTGTGCTGTTTAGTCACCGCAGCGAAATCGTTAGCGAGCTTGCGGCTTAAACCCGTGTTCGCGCCGTCGCATCTTTAAACGGAAGCAGTCATCATCTTTGGCAGGTGCGGCGACGGCCCGCAGGGGAAGCACTATCTGCGGAAGAACCAGGATGCGATCCGCTGATTGGAATTGCTGGCCAAAATCACCGCAGGATAACTTGCAACCGTCGCGTTGATTCGCCGAGTCGATACAATCGGCGGTCTGCTTCCAGCCGATAACCCGCGCGATGCACAACATTTGGCTGAGAATCTCTGAAAGAGTTGGAAAGCGGGCTCGGCCATCTCGGATTATTGTAGCGTCTAATCCGGATTCAGTGCCCGTCCAATTCGGATTGCTGGGCCGGATTGTCGCGCGTCACTCTGCCGCTAATGAAGTCTTAGGACTGCATAAAGAAAGGCGAGCGGGTCGAGTCTTCGACTTCGATCACTTTCGCTTCGCCGTGCCGGCTGTTGTCAAATGTCCGAAAAAGCCGATGATGAGAAGCCTATCGACGCTATCGATATGGAAGTAAATTCGGGCATATTGTCCATTATCGAAAAGCTTGACGTGTGGAGTGATGTCGATGCTCTTTCCGCGATAGGTGTCTTCTCTTTCTTTCATCATCTTTTTCTGGCCTTTCGTCTGCTCTCCCTCTGTCATCGCCAGTTCGAAGGTGCTAAGCCGCTCAAACTCTCTTGCGAAGTCATCATGTCGCTTTTCAAAGAGCATCGGCCATAATGTATTGCACATGTGCCACATTGCATTCCAGACTTTGTCGACACCGCTAAAGGGATCATCTCGCAAGCTGGAAACTGCTCTCTCGGTGAAGCAAAGACGTAAAGGAAAAGCGGCGCCAAAGAATTCACTACAAACGAGCTTTGTCTGAGGAAGTTTCGAGAGTGAGAGAAAAGCCGCCTGTGCCGTGGAAATATCTTGAACCCCTCGCCGCAAACGGTCATTCTCAGATTTGAAGAAATTACGTTCGCCCTCAGCTTTACTAATGGCCTCTTCCTTTGCCGCGGATTGTGATTTCCATGCCGTCACCTGCGCTTGTAGTTCTCGATTCTCTCTTTCTATTTCCTTGGTATACGTTTCGTAGTTTGCCTGAATCTCCTCCGCTGTATCCGCGGAGGTCAGTCGCTCCCTGAGCGATTGGAGTTGGCGCTGTGTCTCGAATCGGTCAATGTCGTCAATACTGCGCACCTGGGCGGTTGACATGCTAACCGCGCGGATCGAGAGCGACCTGATAAGGCCAAACTGGAATTGTTCTTGACCAGTTATCCTCAGAAAGTCGGGCTGAAAATACCGATGCCTAACGGAATCAGCTCCTTTCTGGAGGTCTAAACCTGGCATATAAACCCGCACCATTCCATTCCAGCATTGATATTCGCGCGGCAACAATCGCTCTGTGAGCTTGTCTGTCCAACTCGACTCCGCCACATATATGTTGGCTAGACCGGCAAGTACCCACGCTAGTTTGTCTGCATCAATCGCCGCTTGTCCGGACTGGTATTCTCGGGAGACGTAAATGATTGGGAGCTTCCTCGACTGGTCGGTGAGACAAGCCATGAAGCCTTCCGTCGTTCCGTCCGTGAGTTCGATAGCCTTGGTGCGGAGCGGGTTGGTGTCCAAGAAGCAACGGAGTTGCGGTGTCCCAATAATTTCTTTCACAAGGAACGGAGAGGAGCTTTGGGGGTCGGTCAAATCGACTCCGACGTGCCCAGGGAGTCGATAATGGCTCACCCGCACCGCGAAAGTTCTAGCACCACCCTCGTCAGTCGAAACAGCGACGTCGGTACGCCAGCGTCGATATCGGGCCTCCGCCTTGCCGGCGTCTGGATGCTCATATCTCAGAGCCCAATGGACAGGCTCTTCATGGGTGCTTCGGAGGCTCTTGACCTGGACGCTAACTTTACGGTCTCCTGCTGGCGACCAAATCCCTTTGTTGTAGATCCACGGTTTCTTCAAGTAGACCGCATCCTGCCCTTTATACGTCCGCATGAGCCACTTCTGTACGCAGGCGATGGAGGTTTCGACCGTTCTTGCAGGCGTACTCTCATTGAGGACTGTAAACTCACAGCCAAAGTGCAGGCTGAGGTCAAAGTCGCTGACGGATGGCACGGGATATCTCCGAGGATATCTTCGCCATCTTAGCAGGATGGATTCGTGGTGCCCCCCGAAAAACGAGGTTACGCGGCACTCGATGCCCTACGGATGTTTGCCGGCTCTCCGCGAGGTTCTTTCTTGACCGGCAGGAGCAGACCACCATACTTCGGCGGCAACCAGTTCGCCACCTCATGGGGATCGAACCGAACAGCGTCCCCGACCAGAAACTCGGCAGTTGACCTCGTGCCGCCATTCGATAGATGTGCTTGCAATCGACGCCTAAAAGTTCTGTGAGTTCGGAGATTTTCATCGCTCCGTGCCGGGATTCGAGTTCTTGTATCAAGTTGAGACTCACGCCGCCCTCCGGTTCAGCCCGTCCCCATTGCCTATTTGTAGAGCTTTAGCTGGGAACTTCCATCGCCGCTGTCTTTTCCAGAGCTTCGAAGAATCGGTCCCGCCAGGTGTGGATATCAGCTTGGCGAATCAGATGACGCATGCGCAGCATGCGCCGCCGCCGCTCATCCGGCTTCATCTCCATAGCCTGCTTCAGCGCCGCAGCAACGCCGACTTCGTCATAGGGATTTACCAGAATCGCGCCCACGCGAAGTTCGGGAGCAGCGCCGGCAAACTCACTCAAAACCAATACCCCCTGCGCCTCTGTCTTGGCCGCGCAGTATTCCTTGGCTACCAGGTTCATGCCGTCTTTGAGTGAGGTGATGAGGGCCACATCGGCGGCCCTATAGATGGCAATCAACTCGTCGCGCGGCACCGCCCGGTAGATGTAGTTGATGGGCACCCAGCCTGGCTCGCTGAATTCGCCGTTTACGCGGGTCACCAGCCGCTCCACCTCCCTCTTCAATTGATCGTAGCGAGGGATGCCTTCTCGGCTGGGTACGACAATCTGGATCAACTCGACCTTGCGGTGGAACGCCGGGTAATTGCGCAGGAAATAGCCGAACGCGTTGATCCGCTCCGGAATGCCCTTGGTGTAATCGAGGCGGTCGACGCCAACCGCTATCTGAATATCATGGGTTCTGGTCTTGATCTGCTGCACGCGTTCCAGCACCGGCGCCGACGAAGAAAGACTGTCAAACGCCTGAAAGTCAATGCTGATCGGAAAAGCCTCGATATGCGTTCGTCCATGTTCGCTGATCACCACGCGGCCCTTATCCCGGCCAGAGAACCTGACCGAAGGAACGAAGCAGCGAAGGCAAGCGATCAGGTTTCGTTGATCGCGCCCGGTTTGTACCCCAATCAGATCGTGCGCCAGCAGGTCCTGGAGGATTTGCCGGCGCCACGGCAGCTTGGCAAAGATATCCGGAGAAGGAAACGGTATATGCAGGAAGAAAGCGAGCCGTGCATCCGGACGCCGATCGCGTAACGATTTGGCCACTTGCATCAGCTGGTAATCGTGAATCCAGATCAGGTCGTCGGGGCTCGATGCCTCCTCCACTGCATCCGCGAACTTGCGATTGACCCGCTCATAGAATTCCCAATAGCGAGGATCGAAGTTGCATCGCGACTGGAGGTCGTGAAAGAGCGGCCAAACGATCTCGTTGGAGAAACCTTCGTAGAAGTTGCTCTGTTCCTCTTCGGTCAGAAAGAGTGGAGCAAATTTGTAGGGATTGTCTGCGCTCGCCTGGTCCAGGATCCTGCGGATCCGAGGTGAATCTTCAGTGCCACCCGAGCCGACCCAGATGCCGCCATGGACCTTAAGGAGCGGCTCCAGCGCGCTGACCAGGCCGCCACTGCTAGGCTGTCCTTTGAGCTCCCCATCCTCGGTGGAGAAGCTGATGGGGATGCGATTGGACACCAACACCAGCTTGGGAATGCCCATAGGGGAGCCTCTATAGCGTCGTGGCTGCTGTGGGTTGGATTTGCGAAGCGGTTATCCAGTTGTCCAGAAATGCAAGCAGCTCTTCCGGTGGCGGCAGCCAGAACCGGGCGCATGATCTGCGAATTTCCCCGCGCACCAGGATCGAAAGCCCCCGGTTGCCGATGGCCGCGAACGCGTCTTCGTCCGTCAAATCATCACCCAGGTAGGCTACGGGTGCGCCTGCGGGTTCTTGCGCGATGATGTGCCGAGCTGCCGTCCCCTTGGTACGGTCATTCGAGCGCAATTCCAATCCGCCGTCGAAGGGGAGTAGATGCAGTCTGCCTGCTTTGCCGAGATCGTCAAAGACCGACTCCATCCGGGAGCGAATCTGCTCCTGCACGGCAGGTTCGCTACCGCGCCAATGGACGGCAAGGGAGGAAGGTTTGAGTTCCAGTGTCTCAGGAAAACCAAGAGCCGCCATCTCCCGCGCCACGTGGTGCAGGGTGGCCTGCTGCACCGAATCAAGCGCGAAGAGCTTATACGCACCGTTCGATTGCAGATGCTCCCGCCCGTGGCTCCCCCAGATGTCGATGGCGGAGCCGGGCGGTAGAAGCGCGCGCAATTGGCGCGCAGGACGGCCAGTCACCAGCACCACGTGAACCTGGGACAACTGGGATAAGGTTGCGAGCCGCTCCTCCACACCTGGGTAGGCGACAGCCTTGAAGCGATCCTGATGGAAAGGCGCAAGGGTGCCGTCATAGTCGAGCATGAGCAGGGATCTGGGTGCAGATCGAAGACGCTGCCAAAAACCCACCGCTTCTGCCGAATCCGCCCACGGAGGAGGGAAATGATCCATATGGATCTAGTTTAAGCCGTCGCCGCTGGTGAAGCCTTGTCTCTCCTCCGGGGAGCTCACGATCCCGGCGGCATATACTGAACTTCGGGCGAGTGGACCCCAAAAAGCGCACATGGAGAGCCAACTTACAAAGATCCTGGCCAGCACCCGTCGCGACGTGGAGGAGAGAAAGGCAAAGTCTTCCCCGCGAGCTCTGGAGCAGGCAGCGGCCGCCCACCAACCCCGGGGGTTCGCCCGTGCCTTGCGGCAGAAGGCGGCAAGCGGTCCGGCGGTGATTGCGGAGCTCAAAAAGGCGTCGCCTTCCAAGGGATTGATCCGTCCGGAATTCGATGTGACGTCGCTGGCGGCGATGGTTGCAGGCGGAGGCGCCGCTGCGCTTTCCGTGCTCACGGAAGAGCATTTTTTCCAGGGCAGTTTGCAAAACCTCAAAGCAGCCTCCCAAGCGTGTGATCTGCCTTGCCTGCGCAAAGACTTTCTGGTTGATGAATTCCAGCTGCTCGAGGCGCGCGCCCACCGGGCCGATGCCATTCTGTTGATCGCCGCAGCCTTGAACGATCGTGAGCTTCGCGACCTTGCTGCAAGGGCCCACGCTCTCGAACTGGACGTCCTCTGCGAGGTGCATACGGGGCAGGAACTCGACCGGGTCCTCGACCTGGACTGCGATGCCGTCGGCGTGAATAACCGAGATCTGGGAACATTTGCTGTACGGCTCCAGGTCTCGCTCGATCTTGCGTCCCGGCTGCCCGCGGGTGCGGTCCACGTGAGCGAAAGCGGCATCGAGACAGCGGAAGACCTGAACCGGTTGCGCTCTGCCGGGTTCCATGCCTTTCTTATCGGCGAGTCCTTGATGCGTCAGAAGGATCCAGGCAAGGCGCTGCAGAGCCTGCTCGCGGGTGCGGCGGAGTGTTCCCCCTTAGCCGCCGGGCAGAGGTGAGCACCCGCCATGTGGATCAAAATCTGCGGCAATACCACCCTTGAAGATGCGCGCTTCGCCGCCGAGGCGGGGGCGGATGCAGTGGGATTCGTCTTTGCTCCAAGTCCCCGGCGCGTCGAGGTTGATTTGGTTCGCAGGATCACGCCGGAACTGCCTTCCCAGGTGGAGAAGATTGGCGTCTTCGTCGACGCGGACTTTGACCAGATTGTGGCAACCGTGACCGGCTGCGGTTTGACCGGCGTGCAGATCCATCGCACCGCAAACGCTCGGCTGCCGTTTCAATTACGCGAGCATTTTGCCCGGTATCCAGGGCGCCTCAAAATCCTGTTGGCCCTGCACTATAAGGAGCCAGGCCTCGAATTTGAGAACCAATTGCTTGCGCTCAGCGGGAAGGATAGCCCGCTCGACGGCGTTCTGGTGGACTCCTCCACGAAACACGCGGTGGGGGGCACCGGCACCAGCTTTAACTGGGCCGCGGCCCAGAGCAGCTTCGTGCGGGCCGCACCGTATCTACGGCTGATTGCGGCCGGCGGCCTCGCTCCGGAGAACGTAAAGCAGGCCATCCATGTCCTGAGGCCGTGGGGGGTAGACGTCGTGAGCGGCGTCGAAAGCACACCGGGCAGGAAGGATCCGTCGCGGGTGCTTGCCTTTATCCAGGCCGCACATCAAGCAGCGAGCCAAACCATCGAGGCGGCCTCGGCGCCCGTCGCCGGCCTTTCGTGAAGCTAACCGTAAAGACCCTAATCGCAAACCACCTGATCGCAAACACTTAGGAGAGGTACATCGTGAGCACTGTCAGCAATACCGTTGCGGGCCGATTTGGAGCCTATGGGGGACGCTATGTTCCTGAAACTCTCATGGCGGCCCTGGAGGAACTGGAGCGTGCTTATGCCGAGGCACAGGCGGATCCGGTTTTTCACGCCGAACTCAACTTGCTGCTGGGCGACTATGCCGGCCGTCCCACCCCCCTTTATCTGGCCTCGCGCCTGACCCAGCAGCTGGGCGGCGCTAGGATCTACCTCAAGCGCGAAGACTTGCTGCACACCGGCGCGCACAAGATTAACAACTGTCTTGGCCAGGGGCTGCTGGCGCGGCGCATGGGCAAGCATCGCGTGATCGCCGAAACCGGCGCCGGGCAGCACGGCGTGGCTACCGCGACGGTGTGCGCCTTGTTCGGCATGGAGTGCGTTGTTTATATGGGCGAAGAGGACATGCGGCGCCAGGAGCTCAACGTGTACCGCATGCGTCTGCTGGGGGCAGAAGTCCGCGGCGTCAGCTCCGGCTCGCGTACCTTGAAAGACGCTATCAATGAAGCGATGCGCGACTGGGTCACCCATGTGCGTACCACCCACTACCTGCTGGGCAGCGTCCTGGGTGCACATCCCTACCCCACTATGGTGCGCGACTTTCATCGGGTCATCGGTCAGGAGATCAAGCAGCAGATTCTGGAGAAGGAGTCGAGGCTGCCAACGGCTGTCGTGGCCTGTGTGGGCGGCGGCTCGAATGCGATCGGCGCATTTTATGACTTTATTCAAGAGCCGCGGGTGCGTTTGATCGGGGTCGAGGCCGGCGGCCGCGGCAACTCGCTGGGCGACCACGCTGCACGCTTCCAGGGAGGAAGTCCCGGAGTGCTGCAGGGCACCTTTTCCTATGTCTTGCAGAATGAATCCGGTCAGGTTTCGCTCACCCACTCCGTGTCTGCCGGCCTGGACTACGCTTCGGTGGGGCCGGAGCATGCGGCGCTACACGACTCCGGCCGGGCCGAGTATGTTTCGGCGTCCGACGAAGAGACACTGGCGGCCGCGATGCGGTTGGCTCGAACCGAGGGGATTGTGCCCGCACTCGAGAGCGCGCATGCGGTAGCCGAAGCTATCCGGCTGGCGCCGAAGCTGGCGCCAGATGACATACTGGTGGTGAATCTGTCTGGCCGCGGCGACAAGGACATGGGAATCATGGCGAGCGAGTTGCACCTGGCCGGCGCCGCTCCGAAAGCGTAAGAGAATGCCGATTGAATTCAACAGCAAGCCTGGGGTCAAGCCCGGCCTGGTCATCTACCTCACGGCCGGTGATCCGGATCTCGCAACCAGCCGCGACGTAGCCTTGGCGGCCATCGATGCGGGCGCGGAAGTGCTTGAGCTGGGGGTGCCTTTCAGCGATCCTATAGCCGATGGTCCGGTGATCCAGAGGGCCAGCGAGCGAGCTTTGGCGCACGGTACACGTCTCCAGGACGTGTTGGCCATGGCGGCGGAACTTCGCGCCCTGCGGCCCTCTGCCGGGCTGGTGATCTTCTCCTATTTCAATCCGGTCCTCCGGTTCGGGCTAGGCCGTTTTTGCGCTCACGCAGCCAGTTGCGGTGTGGATGGTGTGTTGATCACCGACATGATCGTGGAAGAGGCGGATGAATATCTTACGGAAATGCACCACAACGCCCTGAAGCCGATTTTTCTGGCCGCGCCGACCAGCACCGACCACCGCCTCAAAATGATTGCCGGCGTGTCCGAAGGATTTGTCTACGCCATCTCTCGTGTAGGCATCACCGGCGTGCAGCAGAACCTGGCCGGCGATGCGAGCCGCCTGGTGGGGCGTTTACGCCAATTCACCCAGTTGCCCATTGCCGTCGGCTTCGGCATCTCCACTGCCGAACACGTAGCTGCGGTAGGCGAGTTCGCTGATGCGGCGGTACTCGGGACCGCCATTGTGTCCCTGATCGAGAAGGCCGAGCCGGGCACGGAACCGGCCAAAGTTGGAGCTTTTCTGCAGGGCTTGCGGCAACAAACAACGCCCAGCCTGCAAACCCGGTCCTGATCACCCACATGGGCCGCAGTACCGTATGATTTTGGTGAGGCTACGGGTAAAGCAAGGGAAGTGCATGGATATTGTCGACTGGCGAACGAAGATCGATGAATTGGACCGGCAAATCGTGGCGCTGATCAGCGCGCGGGCGCATGCCGCGCAGGAGATTGGCAAGTTGAAGCGTTCCACAGCGCTGCCGGTGTATGAGCCAAACCGCGAGCGGGTGATTTTTGAAAATGTGCGCGCTGCCAACAAGGGTCCGCTGCCGGATATCGAGCTTACCCACATTTATGAACGAATCATCGACGTGATGCGCGCGCTACAGAAGGATGAGCTGGCGTCAACCACCGGGGCAAGCAAGGCCGGGGAGACAGGAAAGTAGTCATGATTGTTGCAATGCAAGAAACAGCGACTGAAGAAGATATTCAGGGAGTGATTGAACGCCTCGTCCAGGTAGGCTTCAATGTTCACCGCACCACAGGAGCCATTCAGACAGTTTTGGCGGGCGTGGGCACGCCCTCGCATTTCGACCACAACGACTTTAAATTGCTCGCCGGCGTTGCCGAGGTCGTGCGCATCTCGTCTCCATACAAACTTGCCGGGCGAGGCTGGAGGCCAGAAGGCACCATCATTCGTTTCCCCAACGGTGTGGTTGTGGGCGGCGATGAAGTCGTGGTCATGGCCGGCCCGTGCTCGGTCGAGTCACGGGAGCAGATCTTTACCATCGCGGAGCAAGTAAAATCCGCCGGCGCTTCGTTTCTCCGGGGAGGGGCATTCAAGCCGCGTAGCTCGCCGTACTCGTTCCAGGGGCTCGGTCTCGAAGGGCTTAAGCTGCTGCGCGAGGTAGGTGACAGGACGGGTCTGCTCATCGTCAGCGAGGTGATGGAGATTGCCCAGATTGACCTGATGCTGCCCTATATAGACCTTTTTCAGGTGGGCGCGCGGAATATGCAGAATTTTAATCTGCTGCGCGAGCTCGGGTTGGTGCGCAAGCCGGTCCTGCTGAAGCGGGGCATTGCCGCGACCATTGAGGAGCTATTGCTCTCGGCGGAGTACATCCTCTCGGGCGGCAATTATGACGTGATCCTTTGCGAACGGGGCATCCGTACCTTCGAGACCTACACTCGCAACACCATGGACATCTCCGCCATACCGGTCATCAAGAAGCTCTCGCACCTGCCCATGATGGCCGATCCTTCGCATGGCGTCGGGTTGCGCGACAAAGTCGGTCCGATGGCCATGGCTGCAGTCGCCGCTGGCTGCGACGGGCTTTTGATCGAGGTGCATCCCAACCCGGACAAGGCGCTTTCCGATGGCGCCCAGTCGTTGTTTCCCGACCAGTTCGAGAAGCTGATGGACAAACTGCGCCAGCTCGCCCCGATTGTCGGCCGGAACGTGAAGTCAGAGATCCCGGTAACGAAGGGATAGAGATAAAAGGGGTGACTGGTTTCTTTCCGCACGCCATCCCGTTGCGTAACAACTTGCCATGAACATCCAACGGATCACGATCGTGGGCACCGGACTCATCGGCGCTTCCGCCGGTTTGGCGCTACGCGCCGCCCGGTTCCCGGGCGTGATCATCGGTTGGGATCGCGATGCGTCGCAACTGCAGGTGGCGCTCGATCGCAAAGCGATCGACGTGGTTGCCGCTGATCCCATCGGCGCGGCGGTCACCAGCGACGTCGTGCTCCTCAGCGGGCCGGTGTTCGCCATCCAGGACTGGATGGAGAAGCTTGCTCCTCTGCTCAAGCCGGAGCAACTGGTAACCGACGTTGGCAGCGTCAAAGTGGCCATCGCCGAACGCGCCCGGCCATTGTTCGGCGGCCCCGGCCAAGCCGGCTTTCTTCCCGGGCACCCCATGGCGGGGAAAGAAGTGAGCGGCGCCGCACACGCGGATGGGGAGCTTTTCGCTCGTGCGGTGTGGCTCTTTACCGAGTTCGCCGGCCATCCCCTGGGCCCCGAGTGGCGTGGCTGGGTAGAGCGTTTTGGCTGCCGCACCATGGATATTCAGGCTGCCCGGCATGATGAAATCTGTGCCTGGGTCAGCCATTTGCCTCAATTCCTCTCCACCAGCTTGAGCGCGATGTTAGAAGACCGCTTTGGCGACGCACCCGATCTGCGCGCCATCGGCGGGCGCGCCTTACGGGAAATGACACGTCTGGGCGCGAGTCCGTACTCCATGTGGCGCGACGTTGCACATACCAACAGCGAAGCGATTGCGGAAGCGCTGTTGACCCTGGAGCAGCGAATCACCCACTTGCGCGAAAACCTGAAGACTCCTGAGCTGCGCGACGAGTTCGAGCTAGCCAACCGCTTCCGAGCAACTCCTCCCGTCAACAGTTGAGCTAAAGCAGGTTCGCAATCGCGGCTTTTATCAGACCACAGTAATTCCGAAACTGCTCTAAAGAAGCAGGCTCGCGTTATGATGCGGTTAAGCAACTGTTTACCACCCGCTGAGCCTCTAAGAAACTTCACCACAACCGGCACCATAGAGATAAACGTCCAGGGGAACCGGATTCATACATGGGAATTGAGAACGCGGGAGCGAACTTTCCTGGCCCGAAATATCCTGCTCCGAGACGATCCGGAAAGCCTCTTTGAACGATGTTCATGGTTTTACGCATTCTGTCGTGAGCATCTGTTCCGCGATCACACCGCGGCGATTTCAGACGCACTCTGGCCCGGCGCCCAGCCTGGCCCTGAAACCCACCTGCTTGAGATCGCCTGTGGCCCCGGCTTCTACGCCTGCAGCCTGGCGCAACGCTATCCCGACATTCAGATAACGGGTGTCGATCTTTCTGAGCGATTGCTGTCCCGCGCCAAAAACCGGGCCGACACGCGCAGCTTGAAGAACTGCCGCTTCATCAAAGCCAATGTGCTCTCCCTCTCCCAATCGATCGCTCCGGTGGACGCGATCATTGCCTCCCGTTTTTTGATGGTTGTGGGGGATCGTCCGCAAGCATTGCGAGAAATCTTCTCGGCTTTGCGGCCGGGTGGCCGCTGCTTCATCGCGGAGCCCACATCGGCCTTGCGCGCCATGGTGCCACTCTCCTGCATGTGGCTTTTCGCCCGCATGATGGGCGACTGGAGCACTCAATTCCATGAACCGGGACGTGCCGCGGTGCTGAATCCCCAAGAGTTCGAGTCACTGATCGCCTCTCAACCGTGGGGCACGGTCAGCCTGTGGCAGGATAACTGGTATCAGTACGCGGTCTGCGACCGCAATTACTGACTCAGGCATCGGCTCGACGGAGAATTCTTGCCCTACAAAATCATTCAACCCGGAGAGGTCATAGAGGTTCCCAGGGAGTGCTGTGCCATGGCGGTGATGTCCAAGGCTCCGCGTCCGGGCAAGGTCAAGACGCGGCTTTCCCCTCCGCTCACCCCGGATCAGGCCGCGGCACTCAACATCTGCTTTATCCGCGACACCGCGGAGAATATCCAGCAAGTCACACAAATCAGCAACAGCGCTGGGCTCGTAGCGTATACACCGATCGGGGACGAGGCGGCGTTCGACGGCCTGCTGCCGGATAATTTCCTGCTCCTGGGGCAACGTGGCGAGGGCTTCGGAGAGCGGCTTCTTGCTGTCGCCGAGGATCTGTTTGCCTGCGGATTCGGCGCGGTGTGCCTGATAGATTCCGACAGTCCTACCATGCCTCTTCATGCTTTATCAGACGCCGTCGCCAGGCTGTCTCGTCCCGGGGATCGTGTGGTGCTGGGTGGTTCCGATGACGGCGGCTATTACCTGATTGGCATCAAGCAACTGCATCCCCGGCTCTTTGAGCGCATCGACTGGAGCACCGAGCGAGTTCTCCAGCAAACCATTGATCGAGCCGGGGAGATCGGCCTCGAGACGGAACTGCTGGTCACGTGGTACGACGTGGACGATGCGGCCACCTTCGAACGGCTGCGCGCGGAACTGCTGTCTTCTGCCCCACTTTCGCTCAACGACAAGGCCGGATACGATGCCCGCCACACACGGGCCTATCTCGAAAGCTTGCAGGCTGCATCCGGAGCAATCGCAGGAGCCCTGGCCGGCGCCGCGAGCTCCGCATGCTGACCCAGGAAACAGATCGGGGGGCGCTCCTTGGGTGACCAATAGCGCCCTCGCTTTGCTGGGCCTCGCGTTGGCGGGTTTTTGCCACCAGGGCGTGAGCGAAATCCATCACTTTGTGATCGGCTTTGGCCTGGTCGCGATGTATCAGGCGCTCCTCTACCTGGTGGCGGTGTGGGTGGTGCTCAACCGGCCGGCCAACCGTTGCACCCTGGCCGTCATCCTGACCACCGCCGTCGGCTGCCGGCTGATCTGTCTATTCTCGCCGCCGTTCCTCTCTACGGATATCTTCCGCTACGTATGGGATGGCTGGGTGCAGGCTGCCCATATCAATCCGTACCGCTACATCCCGGCCGACGCTCACCTGGCGTTCCTGCGCGATCTCAATATTTACCCCCACATCAATCGGCGCGAATACGCTCACACCATTTATCCCCCGGGATCCCAGATACTTTTTCTGCTCATTACGCGCATTGGCGGATCGGTGCGATGGATGAAAGCAGGTATGGTTGGCCTGGAGACACTCACTCTCTGGATCCTGGTCAAGCTGTTGGCGGCTCTTGGCCTGCGCCGGGAACAGGTAGTGATTTATGCCTGGCACCCGCTGGTTCTGTGGGAGGTGGCCAGCAGCGGGCATGTGGATGGCGCGGCACTTCCGTTGATCGCTCTGGCGCTGCTTTTCTACGTTCGCCATAAATCCGTGGCAACGGGAGTTGCCCTCGCCGCCGCTACCCTGGTGAAGCTCTACCCGATCGTCCTCTTCCCAGCTCTCTACCGGCGGAGTGACTGGCGCAAAGGGGATTGGAAGATGCCGGCGTGCCTCGCGGCGATCGTCGCCGGCGGATACGCCTGCTATGCGAGTGTCGGATCGCACGTCCTTGGCTTTTTGCCCGAGTATGCCAAAGAAGAAGGGTTGGAATCGGGTAGCCGCTACTTTTTGCTGACCCTGGCCCGGCATGGCCTGCACTGGGAGGGGCTTCCCACTGCGGTGTTCTACGCCTTCGCCGCATTGCTGCTGCTGGGGCTTGCGGGCGTGGCCTTTTTTAAAAGTGAGGGCAGCGCGCTGTCGGCAGTAGGCTATTCTTTCGCGATTGCGACCGCCTTGATGTTGCTGTTTTCTTCCCATTACCCTTGGTACTACGTGTGGTTGCTCCCCTTTCTGTGCATATTTCCAAAGGTTCCCATGCTTTATTTCGTCACCGCTTGCTTCTACCTCTACACCACGCAGCTTGCTAATCCTGGGCCGGCCATGTACTTCATGTTTCAATGGCTATATGCCACCACCGCCTTGCTGGCGTTGTGGTGTATGGGCGTCCGGCTGTTGGAAGCGAGACATTCCCGCGAGCGGACCCACCAGGCCTTTCAAACGAACTACCGATCGGTGAGGAACCTATGAGCGTTGGCGGAACCAAGATCGCTGGATTACCGCAATCCGCGGCCCAAGGCCAGCCGGATATGCGGCGCTACTTTGAGAAGCCCGAAGATCAGCTCTCGATCATTATGGAAGCCGATCCGGTCTGCCTTTACCTGGAGACGACGAATCGGTGCAATCTGCTGTGCACAACCTGTCCCCGCACCTTTGAAACTCTCGAGCCCGAGATGGATATGTCTTGGGAGTTGTTCACCAGCATCATCGATCAGTACCCAAAAATCGCGCGCGTGGTGCTGCATGGCATCGGCGAGCCGATGCTGGTCAAGAATCTGCCGCGTATGATCCGCTATTTGAAAGATCGCGGGGTCTATGTACTGTTCAACACCAATGGCACCTTGCTGACCAAGGCCAATGGGCAAAAGCTGATCGATGCCGGGCTGGACGAATTGCGCATTTCTCTGGATGCGGCGGAGTCCTCCGTCTTCCAGATGGTGCGGGGCAAAGACATGTTCGACCGCATCGTGACCAACGTGGCCAACTTTGTCGAGCTGCAGCGCAGCAACCACGCCCCGCTGCCCCGTGTTTCCCTCTGGCTCACCGGCTTGCGGGAGACGCTGGCGCAACTGGAGGCCTTCGTCCGTCTGGCGCATCGGCTGGGGGTGATGGAGGTGTACTTGCAGCGAATGGTTTACCTTGCCGAAGGACAGGGACTGGCGCGGCCTGACCAGGCGTTGTTTGAGCACACCAGCCGGCAGGAAGAAGAAGTTGTACAACGAGCGGAGGCAGTCGCCCAGGAGTTGGGCGTGCTCTTCAGCGCGTCGGGCGCTACGGAACCACAGGTCAGCATCAAGAAGCAGAAGGACGACAGCCCGTGGTCGTTATGCCGCCGGCCCTGGAGCCTGATGTACATCACCGCGAATGGCCAGGCGCTGCCCTGTTGCATCGCTCCGTTTTCCATGCGCGGCTACGAGAGTTTTACTTTGGGCAACGCCACGCAACAGACCATGCGCGAGATATGGAACGGGGAGAAATATCAGGAATTCCGTCGTGCGCTGCTGAGTCCGCAGCCTCCCCCGGCTTGCTCCAGTTGTGGTCTGCGCTGGAGTCTCTGATTTGACGCTTCCTGGGGTTTCCGTGGTAATCCCGGCCCTGAACGAGGCAGAGAGTATCGCCGCAGTCGTCCGCGAGATGCCGTGGGACCTGATCTGCGAGTGCATCGTTGTGGACAATGGCAGCACCGATGCGACCTCCGCCGAAGCACGGGCCGCCGGGGCAATCGTCGTTGCCGCACCGCAGCGAGGATATGGCCGGGCTTGCGCTGCGGGAGCAGCCGCGGCCGTCGGGGGCATTCTGGTGTTCCTGGACGGCGACGGCAGCGATGTCCCCGCCGAGATGGGGCAGTTACTGCAACCGATCCTCGCCGGGGACTGTGATTTTGTCATCGGCTCCCGCAGGCGCGGCCAGCGCGAACCTGGCAGCATGCTGGGTTCACAGATCTTTGCCGGATGGCTTGCCGGGATCCTTCTGCGGCTGCTCTATCGCGTCTCCTACACTGACATGGGGCCCTTTCGCGCGATCACTCGAGAAGCGCTCAGCAGCTTGCACATGCAAGAAGAGACCTACGGTTGGAATCTGGAGATGCAGATGCGCGCCGCGCAGTATGGCTTGCGCATCCGGGAGATCCCGGTAAGCTGCCGCAAACGTTCCGGTGGTGTGAGCAAGGTTGCCGGTTCGCTCAGTGGTTCGTTGCGCGCCGCCGTTCGCATTACCCAAACCCTGTTGCGCGTAGCCTCGACGGCAAAGCAGCCGACAGCCGAACTCTTCCTCTCCGAACTCTTCGTCGACCAATCCCTGAGGGCAGGCCGTCGCGGCAACAAAGTTAGGCTGTGTGCTATCCGGGCAACGGTATCCGCAACAGTCCGGAAACGTGGTGAACGTTCCCAGGTTTCCCCATTCCCTGCGCTTGCTCCCTGCCAAGTGACTTCAGGGGTTTACGTGCCGCGGGGAACCCTGATTATCTAATTACTGTCGACACTCGCCGATTCAGTTGAACTTTCCGGGAGGTTTCTGCATCTGTATGTGTGTATACCTCTCGCCAGTCCGCGAGTTCACGTGGGTCCAATCGCCTCGCGCCGCTGGAGATTGTAATGTGTCTCCAGAGGTGTCGATTCCAGCGCCGTTTCATCGCGACGGCCCTGCCCGGCTTTGCACCGAACTGCCAGTTCCGTGCCGCCGCAACCGGTTTACAGAAAGAACCAGTGCGGAAGCGGTTTAACCAGTGCTCCGAAGCAGACGGGCTTATCTCGCTTATCTCGCTTATCTCGCTTATCTCGCTTATCACGCTTATCACGCTTATCTCGCTTGTCTCGCACAAAGTGCATTCTTTTTCGCCCGGTGAGGGGCTGCAGGAGAGAGCAGATCAATTGCGCGAATCAGCAGGGGTACGCCCAGTGCGTGTCCTCTTGAGCTTGGCAGTTCTTTGACAACTTAGCGCACCACCATGACTGGACACCCCGGCCGCGGGGAGACCATCCTTTTCGTTGTCGCAGAAAAGCATCTCCCCCATCCAGGGGTATGCCGGGGATTTTCCCCGGCCGCCCAGGATTTCATCCTGATGGGCTACTTTCAGCCGCCCCTCCGGGGCTGCTCCTTTTTCACTATGCCGAACCGGGAGCGATGAAACGGGGAGATTTTGTTTCTTGTATCAGGGTACGACGCTCCCGGCTGCGTCCTTTCTCGGCCCTCGTAAGCTATAGATTGTGAAACACAACTGACTTTTCTCTCTTTTCTCTCACAATTTGTATTGTTTTTTCGCCCGGTGAGGGGGCTGCCGGAGAGAGCAGCAAAATCCGAAGCTCTCAGCGCATCGCAGCAGCGCTTTCAATCGCCTTCCAATCTTCGGGGGTTAGCTGAACGTTGACTGCAGCCATATTCTCTTCCAGATGCTTCACTGACGAAGTTCCGGGAATTGGAACCATGACGGGTGAATGATGAAGCAGCCACGCCAATGAGATCTGCGCGATCGTTGCCTTGTGGTTTCTCGCCGTTGCGTCGAGCGGCCCGCCGGCTTGCGCGAGTTTACCGGCTGCCACCGGAAAGTAGGGAATGAAGGCAAGGTGGTGCTGCTCGCAGTACTGCAGCACTTTTTCGTGCCGGCGGTCACTCAGGTTGTATTGATTCTGGACGCTGACGATCTTGACCGTCTTGTTGGCCCGCTCAATTTCCGCGGTCGAAACTTCTGAGAGACCGATGTGGCGAATCTTGCCGGCTTTCTGCAGCTCTTTCAGGGCGCCGAGACTGTCTTCAACCGGCACCTTGGGATCGATGCGATGCAGCTGATAGAGATCAATGCAGTCCAGCTTCAGGCGGCGCAAGCTCATTTCAACGCACCGCGTCAGGTATTCCGGTCGCCCGGCCATCTGCCACTGGTTGGGGCCAGAGCGTTTGAAACCGCCCTTGGTCGCGATGACCAAATCTTTCTTGTAAGGGTAAAGCGCTTCCGCAATAAGGTTCTCGCTGACCTCCGGGCCATATGCGTCGGCAGTGTCGATGAAGTTGACGCCGAGCTCGACGGCCCGTTTCAGCACTTTAAGCGCCTCGGCACGATCGTGCGGTTCACCCCAGATGCCCGGGCCGGTGATGCGCATCGCGCCATATCCCAGGCGGTTGATCGTGAGGTCGCCGCCCAGGGTAAAAGTAGTTTCCTTTTGCAAGCTTTCCATATCGTTTGAGACGCACTGTCTCCAGGAATGGATTCCCATTTTCCTTGAGCGGAGCGCCACTGTGTTATCACTGGGAGTCATTAATGGAGTCATCACTGGAACGCCCCGTGCCTCCCACCGCCACAATCGTCGGAGCAGGTCCGAATGGCTTGGCCGCTGCCATCGTCTTGGCCCGGGCCGGCTTCCTGGTTGACGTGCGCGAGGCAACTTCCGTGGCCGGCGGGGCGACGCGGTCAGCCATGCTTACTTTGCCCGGCTTCGTGCACGATTTGGGATCCGCGGTGCATCCGCTGGCCGTGGCGTCACCCTTCTTCTCCACCTTGCCGTTGGCCGAAGCAGGCTTGCGCTGGATTTGGCCATCGGCCGAGCTGGCCCATCCGCTGGACGATGGAACTGCCGTCATGGTGGAACGCGGAGTCAACGACACGGCCAGCCAACTCGGGGACGACGCCGCTGCCTACCGGCGCCTGTATGGCCCCCTGGTAGCCGGCTGGGATAGCCTCCGTCACGACCTGCTCAAAGCCATCGGCTGGCCTGGCCATCCGCTGGCCATGGCTCGGTTTGGCCTGCTGGGCTTGCGGTCTGCCCGTTCATTGGCCGACAGCTACTTCAGGGGCCCGCGGGCACGGGCTCTCTTCGCTGGTCTGGCCGCACACTCCTTTCTTCCCCTGGAGTCGCCGGTCTCCGCCGCCTTTGGGCTCGTCCTGGGAACCGCCGCACACGCCGTAGGCTGGCCTATTCCGCAGGGCGGCGCCCAATCCATTGCGGATGCCCTGATTGGTTGCTTGCACCAGGCCGGGGGCACGGTTACCACCAACGCGCGGGTGACCTCCTTACGCTCCCTGGGAACTCCGGATTTGATTCTCCTGGATGTAACCCCGAGGCAATTCCTCGGCCTCGCCGGCGAGGAAGTCCCGCCGTCGTTCCGTCGTTCCTTGGAACGCTACCGCTATGGGCCCGGCGTTTTCAAAGTGGATTGGGCACTCAGCCAGCCGATTCCGTGGCGAGCGAGCGAGTGCCTGCGCGCCGGCACGGTCCATTTGGGTGGCAGCTTCGATGAGATTGCGGCCTCGGAACGGAAGCCGGAGCAAGGGGGTATGAGCGATCGCCCCTTCGTCCTGCTCTCGCAGCCAACCCTCTTTGATCCCAGCCGGGCTCCAGCGGGCAAGCACGTAGCGTGGGCTTACTGCCATGTGCCCAATGGCTGGTCAGGATCTGCGCTGGAAGCCATCGAATCGCAGGTAGAGCGCTTCGCTCCCGGCTTTCGCGAGTGCATCCTGGGCCGGGCAGTCTTTAGCACCGACGCCATGCAAACCTGGAACGAGAACCTGGTGGGAGGCGACATTAACGGCGGCGCCGTTTCTGGCCTGCAATTTTTCCTCCGGCCAACCTGGCGACAGTATGCGACTCCTCTCCACGGAGTCTATCTCTGTTCGTCGTCAACACCGCCCGGTGGCGGAGTCCATGGCATGTGCGGCTATTGGGCGGCGCAGCGGGCTCTTAAGCGCTATAGCAGACTTCGTCGATCAACCACAAAGCAGGGGCTGGGATTGGGCCGGCCATAAGGCGCCTTTCGCGATCGAGCGGGGTTGCAAAATCAGCCGAACACCCGGATGCTGTTAAGAAAAGTACCACATGGCTTGTGGAGTGCCGCGTGTTCCAATTCCCGTCTATCGTTCAAGCAATGCCCGGTCCGGGCCCCGAAATACCTGCTGCCCCTGGAGCGTCGGAGGCATCCAAGCGTCCAGAGCTCTTGGCAATCTTGCACCGTGTACATTCATAGGCATAGGAGAAGAGAAATCGTGCGAATGTCCCTTACAACGCCCCCCCAAACCCAAGGTAACGCCTTTCCCATCGCCGCCATGCAAATGCTGGAGGTACCCGGGATGCTGGAGCAACTCGAACGGACCACTGGTGGGGACGAACCGCACCAGCTTTCCTCGCTGGAGTGCCTCAAATCGCTCGACGATCTGGATGACGAAGACGATGAGGACGAAGACGATGACGACGAAGACGATGACGACCTCGGCGACGAAGAAGATGAAGACGATCTAGAGGAGGATTATGACGAGGACGAAGATGAGGATGAGGACGAGGACGAAGACGAGGATGAAGAGGACGAAGAGGACGAAGACGATGATGGCGGCGTTAAGCCGCTGAAGATGGCTCGCTCCCGCTCGTCCCGCGAGTAAAGCATTTTCACTTCTGGTGCATACAGAGCAACCGATCCCGGCGCAGCTTTTCCCCAAGACCGGGGTCCCCGGCAGGCGAGCCTGCTGGGGTGGAAGAACCGGGGTCCCCGGCAGGCGAGCCTGCTGGGGCGGAAGAACCGGGGTGGAAGAAAAACCGCACCTCGCCGCACTCACCTTTGCAGAGTAGAAGTGAAAATGCTCAAGCTACTGGAAGGAAGGTTGAAAGGAACGGCTGAAAATCGTTCGGAACGTGATCCTGGGGGATTCTCAGCCGTGCCCTGTGGGGGGCTTTGCCCGATAGTAATTGCCTGAAAGTGGAAGCTCCGATTTGCTCAGGTTACGTTACCTTGTCACTGGTTCCACCTGCCCGGAGAGTGACTGTGAGAAGGCGCATTCTGGTTGTGGATGACGATGACGCAGTGCGGGAAGCAGCGGCGCGAAGCCTGCAGATGATGTCGGACTGGGATGTGGTGGAAGCCTATTGCGGGGCTCAGGCCATCGAAAGCGCTACGCAACACCAACCGGATGCCATCCTACTGGACGTTATGATGCCGGCGATGGACGGGCCGGCCATGCTGGCCAAACTAAGATCCACCCGCGCGACCAGCCACATTCCGATTGTGTTGCTGACGGCAAAGGTGAATGCGGTCCAGAACGGCTCTTTCTCCCACCTGCCGGTTGCGGGGATCCTGCTTAAGCCATTTGATCCCTTACGCCTGGCCAGCCAAGTCGCACAGGCATTGGGCTGGGACGCCTAAACAGGGCCCGGAAAACCTCGACGAATCAAGACTGCGACCCACACTGGAAAGACAGATTTCCCAGGCAGGGCACGGCTTTTAGCCCCTGAGGTACGGCCTTTCCTGTCCATTTACGCATTTACGGCAGTAGCGGCCGTCCGGTGCGAAAACACTGCACGGTTTCACCGCGCGACGACAGCACCACGAAATTAGCCTCCCGCCCTTCTTCCAATCGCCCCCAATCCTGATCCTGACCCATGAGTGCGGCGGGATTACGCGCAGCGAGTTGGGCACTGACGGCGAGACTGACGCCGGTAAACTCAGCGAAGTTCCGCACTGCCTGATCCATCTTCAAGACGCTGCCGGCCAGTACCCCGGGGGACCCGGCGGAGGTGCAGCGTCCATGGGAAACCTCGACTTTCAGGTCGCCCAGCAGATATTGCCCGTCGGGCATGCCCGTGGCAGCCATGCCATCGGTAATCAGTATCGACTTTTCCGTTCCTTTGGCCTTGAAGAACAGACGCACCATGGCGGGATCCACATGAATGCCATCGCAGATGATTTCGGCATAAAGCGCGTCGTTATCCAGAACATAGGCAGCGATGCCAGGCTCGCGATGGTCCAGACTCCGCATGGCGTTAAAGGTGTGGGTGGCGCTGCGCGCGCCGGCATCAAAGCCGGCCTTGCCTTCAGGCAGGGTCCCGTCGCTGTGGCCCAGGCTGCACACTACGCCGAGGCGGCGGGCATGCTGTATCAATTCGAGCCCGTTGGGCAGCTCGGGGGCTATCGTCATGAGGCGAATATGTCCGCGAGCCGCTTGCCAGAACCGGTCGAAAAGCGAAACGGAAGGCTGCAAAAGTTTGCCGGCTGGATGAACGCCGCGCTTGGCTACAGAAAGAAATGGCCCTTCGAGATGAATACCCAGGGGCACTGCGCTATCGGCGGACGGCCCTGCTTCGATCACACCGGCGATCCCGTCCAGAGCACGCAGGGTTTCCTCGGTCGACGAAGTGACGGTTGTAGGGTAGTATGCGCCCGTACCATGCCTGGCGAGAGACGCCCCCACTGCGTGCAACGCCTCCGCCGTTCCTTCCATCACGTCGAATCCAGCGGAACCGTGGACGTGAATATTGAGAAACGCCGGAACCAGCATGGCTTCGGGAAAGCGGTAAGCGGTATCGCCACTCGCCGCCTGCGAAGCGGCAGTCTCATGGCTGAGGATAGAAGTAATGTGGCCGTCCACCAGGGTGATGAGCGGATACTCAACGATCTCGTCGCCGCGCAGGAGACGCCGCGCCGTAATTCTGCTAGTCATTGCTGGTTGCTCGCTTCCCGTTTGCCATCCTCGAAGAGGATATAGCAAACCGGAAGCCGCATTAAATGGATTGCGCCGCCAAAGGCCGACCCTTGGCGGCGAGAATCAAGAACCCAGGCAATTTGCAGCAATCACACAGCCAGTGGTGTCCGCCACACAGAGGATCATTTATCCGTCTTGAAGCTAACGGCTTTTAGCCCCTGCCGCTAAACAAAAAAGCCAATCGCTTCGAGAACGTCGTCACTCAATTCGATGTCACTGAGTTTCGCGGCGTGGGTGAACTTGAGTTCCTCCCGAAACCGGTCGAGTACGGCGGCATTGAGGTCGGTGCGCTTGTCCAGCATATGCAGCAGTTCTGCCGCGGTGGTAGCGTGCTGATAGTTGGCCTTGATGCCGCGGGAATTCTCAATGGTGACGGCCAAGGGAAGCGTGCGAAAATCACTGGCTGGATGGTGCGGTGAGCGGGCTCGAATGTTGACTCGCATATGGGAGAGATAGTGTCACGCGCACGCGCGCTAGAAAATACGACCTTAAGGGCGAACCGATACCTTTAAGGGGTATCAAGTTCATCGGTCGGGTGACGACCTGCCTGTAGAAAAAAAGCGACTCCAATTTAGCCATTTTTGCTTTCGGGAACGCTCAGCGCAAAAGGCCAATAGCGTTGACGGCGGGCCAGGATCAGAAAGAGTCCGACCCCGCTGACGATAACCGCCACCACATAAAGCATGTAATTCCAGCCCTGGGGCTCGAACGCCTGCACCAGGAAGATATAGATCCAGCACGCCATGGCGAATAACGCCGGCAGCGGGTATAGCCACATGCGAAAGGGACGGGGCGCTTCCGGATGCCGCCTTCTGAGAAGCAGAAGACCGACGATCTGGGCGACAAACATGATCAGCACCCGGGCCAGAACGAGCGCGGTGATGATCTGTACCAGGTCAAACAAGCTGGCGATGGCCGAGAGTATGCCGACCAGCAGCAATGACCGGTGAGGAAAGTCTTTGCGGGGATGGGTCTTGGCGAAGAAGCGGAAGAATGTGCCGTCGAGCGCGGCCGCGTAGGGAATGCGCGAGTAGCCGAGCATGAGTGAGTAGGTGGAGGCGAAGGCCGTGACCAGGACCATGATGGTCAGGCCTTGCCCGGCCCAGAAGCCGGCCACCCGTTGCATAAACACCGAGCCAACGGCGTCATACATGACGGTGTTGGGCTTGATCATTTCCCGCCAGGGCAAGACTCCGGTGAAGGCGACGGAGATGGCAAGATCCAGGAGTAGAACCAGCGCAATCGACCCCAGAATCGCTCGCGGGAACACTTTTTCCGGCTCGCGCACTTCATCGCCCAGGTGGCAGATGTTGTAGTAGCCGAGAAAATTGAACATCACCAGCATGGTTCCGTTGCCTAGCCCCAGCAGAAACGCGATGTTAAGGTGAAACGCTCCTGGTGGAAAGTCAAAAAGCAACCGGCTGTTCAGGTGCAGCCCGCCCTCCACGACCACCCAGAGACTGGTCAGCAACAGGCCGCCCCAAAGTACGTACATGATGCGGGCGATATCCCGAATCTTGCGATAGAGCAGAATGGTGGCAATCACCGAGAAGCCCGCGGCCAGAAATCGCATCGCCCACGGGTGGGCGACCAGCCCCTTGAACATAAATCCGGTGTAAAGGGCCATTCCGACCGTGCTGGTGGCAATCTCCAGGGTCCCGCTAAAGAGGAACTGCCAGACAAACAGCCACGCCATCAATCGCCCCAGGCCCTCTCTCCCGAAGCACTCGCGGAGATAGTTATAGGAGCCCCCGGAACTGGGGTAGGTGGTGCCCAACTCGACGAACACCAGGCCATCGGCAATGGCGATCACCGCGCCGAGGAACCAGCAAATCAGGGCCTGCGGTCCCCCCATGGTGGCCAGAATCGCCGGCACGGTGATAAACGGCCCCGTACCCACCATGTTGGACATGTTGATCGAGATTGCATTGAGCAAGCCGAACTTCTTGGGCAGATGAACCGTGTGCGTGGAAGCCGTCGCGTCGGAGGATGGTGAAGTATCAGAGGTGAGCATGAATTGGGCTTGAGAATCCCAATCTAAACCATTTTGCCGACGGCCGTTTGCATTCCTACACCCTCGTGGCGTAACCGGCGAAGAATCAACGCGGCTTGCGGCGCGTCTTATTCACCAGCGCAGGCAGGTCAGGCGCTGCACTCGCAGCGGAGGAGCCGTTCCCCAACCCAAAGCCACACGACTCCCGGACACAGAGGTGGGGAGCGATCTTGTGAATGACGTTCGCCCGGCTCTTGCCCTCGATTCGGTCGATCAGCAGGTCCGTTGCCAGGCAGCCGACCTCATACTTTGGAAGTTCCACCGCCGTGAGCGGCGGATCAAACAAGCGAAGCCAGGGGTAGTCGTCAAGGGTAACCAGGCCGAAGTCTTCGGGACAACGCATGCCCATCTCCTGAGCCGCCTGCAGAAAGCCGACTGTCATCAGGAAATTAGCCACGAACACTGCATCTGGACGATGCGGTAACAGCGACAGACCGGCCCGGTGGCCGGAGTCGATGCGGTAGTCGCCTTCATAGAGCAGCTTTGGATCGAAACCGAGGCCGCTGGCCTTAAGGCCCTTCTTGAACCCCTGTAGCCGGGTTCTACCATTGCTCACGTTCAGTGGGCCGCCCACCATGGCGATCGTTTTATGCCCTATCCGGGCCAAATGCGAGACCGCTTCAAAACTGCCCTGAAGATCGTCGGTAAGCACCGCGTCGGTAGTCAAGCCGGGATAGGTTCGCATCATGAGCACAGTGGGAACCTTCATGCCGGTCATAAGACTGAGGGTTTGCGGGCTCAGATCTCCGGGAGACTTGGTAAGCAGAATGCCGTCCACTCGCTTTGACAGCAGCAAGTCGAGATAGAGCTCTTCCTTTTCAAGCAGTCCGTCGCTGTTACAGAGCAGGATACTGTAGCCGCGCTTCTGCGCCGTATCTTCTGCGCCGCGCACCAGCATAGGGAAGAACGGATTGGAGATATCGGGAACAATCACACCGAGGGTACGGGTACGTTCGTTGGCCAGGCTTTGGGCAAGGGAATTTGGGCGGTAACTCAATTTGAGTATGGCGGCATCCACTCGCTTTTTGAGCGGGGCGCCCACATGACTCTTGTTGTTGATAACTGCCGACACGGTGAAGACGGAAACTCGTGCTTCGCGCGCGACATCGTAAATGGTTGGAGTCTTATGCTTCGTCGACCTTGAACCGCGTGGTGAATGGACCATGCTGCTTTTCCCCAATCCAGCCAGGCGGAAAGATCAAGTCTCAGAAATTCTAGCATTAGGAAGAAAGGACATCTTACTTGAGAAATGCTTTAATTGACTCTTCGCGGTTGCAGAATATTCGTCAACAGATCCGGCTTTCCCCCAATCCTGGCGAGGTGTGGGGAGCGAAGACCCTGGTGATAATCCACGGAAACGTCGGCGTAGTAGCTATCGGTCAGGGTAAGAAGATCGAGGGGTTGCTGATTGGTTTCGGCATCCACGATCGCCTGCCGGAGTAAGTCGGTGGAGTAAACGCGGTGGTTTACACCCATCAATTTCGATGCCGGAGCGAGTCCGGCGCGGCCCGCAGCCGAGTCAGGAACAACATCGACAATGGTTCCGTCCTGATCGATGAGCAGGCCGATCGAGGTCGATAAATCCGTCTGTTGCGAGGTAATTTCCAAATCGACCGCGGCCTGGTTTGGCTCGTCCGTATAAATCACGTTCCAACCCGCTGCTTCCAGACCGGGTGAGACCGGGGCGGGGCGGGTGGCGAGCAGGTTGCCCTGCAGCAGACTATTCCAATCAAACGGTACTTCCCGATGCAACGCCGCCACCAGGTCGTCGTAAGTGTACGGCTTAACGCTAATCACTCCATCGGGAGGCCCAAAGAAGTCGGCCGCAAAATTATCCAGGCTGCGCGCGCCCTTGCTTTTCTGCCTGAGAACGCTGTCGACTTCGAGCCACAGGAGGGGCCCCTCGGGATAGTAATCCGTTGAACGGCGAAGGATAGCCCACTGCTGAGAAGCGCCGTAGAGCATCTGCGCCGATCTCGAGACATCGTCGAGGTTACGCCACGCCCGGCCTGTGCGATTGTCCATCTCCGCCTGATAAAGCGCCATGCGGTCTTTCATTTGGCTCACCGTTTCCAGGCCGGCGCGTGTGGCCAGAACCTCTGCCCAGTAGCTGGTGAGGCCCTCATACACCCACAGCAGGTCACCAATCATCGGCTGCTGGTAATCGGGTGTCGCCAGGCCGGCGGGCCTTCTGAACTTTCCATTCCAGGAGTGAATCATCTCGTGGGCCAGCAGGTTCCCGGCTTCGGCGGCGAAGGAAGGACTTACCATGCCGAGCTCCGGTATCTGCTCATCGCTGGACTCGTGGTGCTCCAGCCCGTCGCTCGACTCGATTTGCGCTTCCACCAGAAAGTGATAGCTCGCGTAATGATGCGAACGAAACAGTATTCCCGCTTCGGATACGAGATTGCGAAAAGCGGCGATTCGCTCCGGCGGCACGTTAAGACCTTCAGACGACTTGGCAAAGAGATCGATCCAGTGACGCTGCGAGACGCCTTTGGGCGTTATGTCAAACTCGCGCATGATGGATCCGCACATCAGCGGGGAATCGATCAGCGTGGTGAGTGGAACAGGATCGAAGTGAAGCGCTCCCTCCCGCAGCGACGGGTTCGGCAGCGCGGTCGCATAGGACCACTTGTCCGGTAGCTTAATTGAGGCAGCGACGGTTACATGATCGGCGATCGTATCCGCCGGATAGAGAACAACCTGGTCCCAGTTCACATCGCCCTGCACCGGGGTAGAGGTGTTGCCCGGCGCGAAATCATTTCCCGGCAGGTAGGCGCCCACGAGGCTGAAATCGGCTATCAGGAGCCTCGTCCCGGCGGGAACTGGAATATGAAAGCGGTACACATCCACCGGATCGCGAGCCCACGCAAGAATCTTGCCGTCCGCGGTAAACCGCAGGTTTACCAGATCGGCGATGGGGCCTGTCGGTCCATGATTGCCGGGAATCCATTTGGGGTACACCAGGTCGACGGTATGAGCGGTCGAAGAATCAATGGGAAAAGTCTCACGAGCGGAAAGGATTTTCCTGCTGATTGTCGTGGCGTCGACGTCCAAGACTATCGTGGATAAATTTGCTTGCGGTTGAGCGGCGGCCGGGGATAGTACGAGGCCGAAACACAAAATGCGAAAACACACGAAGCAAAAACGCACGAGGCCAAAACCAACGAAGCAAGGAGCGCCACGATAACGGCGGCGGTGCTCGCAAAAAAGAGAAGACAATTCGCTTTCGCTCCTTCTGCCGGACATTCCTAGCCTAATTTAGATCAAACCAGATAGCGCCGTGCGTGGAACCCGCGCCCATTTACCATGGAAGTGAGCCGTCACTGAGGCAGGGTTGGTTCGCTTTCTGCCAGGGCTCAGGGTCGTTCCAGTCACTTCACCGAGGAGAAAGTCACTCTCGCCGATGACAGCAGCCCGCAATGCCAGCCGCAGGTCCTTTGACCGGACCCTCGCGAGCGCCAAGAAAACCATGGTGCTGAGCGAGATCATCAGTCTGGCCATTGACAGCTTCCGGACCAACAAAGTGCGCGTCATGCTCACCTCCCTGGGCATGGTGATCGGGTCGGCCTCACTGATCCTTGTTGTGACCGTAGGCCTTACGGGCAAACAGTACATCCTTCACCTGATCGAGGCCATCGGCAGCAACATGGTGGAGGTGGAATACTCCGGTGGCGGCCCGGGTTCGAGCGCGCAACACGATTTTCGCAACGATTACCTGACGCGCGATGACGAAAGAGCTGTGCTCGAACAGGTACCGGTCGTGGCCTACTCTTCGCCCATGCTGCAGATGCAACCTCGCATCAGTCTCGGCAATGGGGTTGTAAAAGATATTCTGGTGCTGGGCGTCTCGCCGCAATACCGGCAGGTCCGCAACCTCATCCTGATCAGCGGGCGTTTCTTCGACGAAGAAGACGATGCCAGCCATGCCCATGTTGCCGTCGTCACCGAGCCCTTTGCCCGGCAGAAATTCGGCACTGCAGCGGCTGTGAATCAATCGCTGGAGATTAAAGGCATCCCATTCACGATCATCGGGACCTTCAAAGAGGCCGTCGACACACTGGGGCAAACCGAGGTTGCCGATCAGACCATCCTGATCCCTTATTCCGTTGCGCGGTACTTCACCGGCACAGACACCATCAAGGAACTCTTCTTTTCTATTCGCGACACCGCCGATGTGGAACCAGCGACCAAACAGATCCTGAAGGTGGTTCAGTCGCGGCATCAGCCCACGTCGGTCTATACGGCACAAACGCTGACCGAGTTGTTGCATACAGCGGCTCTCATCGCGAACGCGCTGACCCTGGTCCTGCTGCTGGTTTCCTCGGTGACGCTCGCCGTAGGCGGCATCGGCATCATGAACATCATGCTGGCGAATGTACGCTCGCGGATCAGGGAAATCGGCATACGCAAAGCCCTGGGCGCGACCTACCGGGAGATCAAGCTGCAATTTCTGATTGAGGCGGTTTTTATTTCGCTCAGCGGCGGTGTCATTGGGACAATTTTCGGTCTGGCCGTTCCCTACTCTGTCCGCCTTTTCACTTCGTACCGTATTCCGATTTCCGGACTTTCTGCGATCATCGCTTTGTCCGCGGCGACCTTGGTGGGCGTCGTATTTGGCACTCTGCCGGCTACGCGCGCGGCGCAGCTGGATCCGGTCGAGTCATTAAAATATGAATAGGAAAATACGAATCGGGAACACAAATCGTTTTGACAGGTTTGCATCCAGCGATTCCGCCGGCGTCAGCGCACCCACGCGCTGAGAAGACGGCCGGCACTCCCACGAATCGCAAGCTGATCGGTACGTCCATGGAAGTAGCGTGCATTTATCTCCTCGCGGCCGAGATCTTCAAGGCGCATGAAGCGTGATAGCTCGATGGCGATCTCGTGCGGCTCAAAAAATAGCTGGAACGGTTCCCCTGCCTGTTTGACGCGCGAGGCCATCGAGTCGTGGGCAAGCCGCTCCAGCAGTGGAAGCGCCGAGGGTGGTCGCCCATAGTCCAAAGCAAGGCCGGTTCCGGAAGGTTGATCGGCAACGTAGCTGACCGTGGCGCGGAAGGCCTCGAGCGTTAGGTACGGAACAACTCCCAGCCACGCAAAAAAGGCCGGTGCACGATGATTGAAACCGGCATCGAGAAGTTGCGCTGAGAGCGAATGACGTTCAAAATCGACCGGCGCGTAGCGAAGGTTATCTGGAATGGTGACGTTGTTGCGTTGCAGGAGCTCTCGCTTCCACTGTTGTGTAGCGGGGTGATCTACCTCGAACACGCGAAGCCGTGCATAGGGATTTCGGTAAGCAAAAGTATCGAGGCCGGCGCCGAGCAAAACATATTGATCGACGCCGCTCTCTACCGCCCGCTGCAGGGTATCTTCGGCGTAACGGCTGCGAGCCACGAGAAAGGCACGAAGCCCAACCGAGAAGGGCCGGTCCAGCCGCGTTGGCGTTCGTCGCAGTGCCTCGGAGTAGGTCGTGCCGAGCACAGCAACCGCCATCGGATCGTCGAATACGATGGGTGAGTCGTGGATCTGATGAGCCGCCCGGCGCAAGGCCACCCTGAGCGCGGTACTGGATGGAATCGCCTGCTCCATCCCTCTATTTTAAAGGGGTCGACTTTGCAACCTTCGACGAAACCTCTTCGCAATAAATTCCGGTCCCGATCACATTTGTCGAACCCGCCCCCGCGTGACGAGACGAAGCAATAGGGTGAGTATGACCGCCCCGATGACGGCGACAACGATGGTATAGATCAGGCCGCCAGACCCTGCAAAGCCAAGGTGTGACATGATGAAACCACCCGCAATTGCTCCCAGGATGCCGATAATAATATCCATGAGCGGGCCATAGCCTCCGCCACTCATGATCTTGCCGGTGAGCCAACCTGCGATGAGTCCAACGATAATCCACCAAATGAAACTAAACATAGTTTCCTTTCTGTATGCTGCTGTTTGGAATGAGGTTCCCGGGGTGATAACAAGGCCCATGCGATCAGTGCCCTATGCTAGACCTATCAGAGGCGTTCCGCACAATCCAAGTTGTAAAGGTTACGACTTATTTCTCCACGTCCCCGGGAGTAACACTTCCGCAAGGATGATGGAAGCTACGTATAAGGAGCTGCGCGCTATGAGGTTCGGGTTGCTTGTTTTTTCGACGCTCTGCTTGCTGAGTACACCCGTACGGGCTGAACTTCGACTCTCCCCCGTGATTACCGACCATGCGGTACTGCAGCGTGACGCCCCCATTCACCTGTGGGGCGAGGCCGCGCCTGGGGAGAAACTGACGATTACCTTTCATGCCCAGTCTGTCGCTACCGCCGCGAGCCAGCTCGGACAGTGGGAAGCGTGGCTTATGCCGGAGCCGGCCGGCGGCCCCTTCACACTTACAATCCGTGGAACCTCGCAACTTACACGCTCCGATTTGTTGGTAGGCGATGTGTGGTTTGCTTCGGGCCAATCAAACATGGAAATGCCCCTTGCCGGGTTTCCGCCTGGTGCTCATATAGCCAACGCCGCCGAGGAGATCGCACAGGCTGACCTGCCCCAGGTTCGCCTGCTGCGTATGGAGCACAAATCCTCCGATTCGCCTCTGCCGGGAATCAGTGCCGTTTGGCAGCCCTGCACCCCGGCCACGGCCAAAGACTTCTCCGCCGTCGGTTACTTCTTCGCACGAGAGATCAGTCACCGGGAACACGTGCCCATCGGTGTGATTGACTCCTCCTGGGGAGGCACGCCGGTCGATTCCTGGATCAGCCTCGACGCCCTCTCAGCCGATGCATCGCTCATGCCCGCCTTGGCCAGCCGTGCCCACTTCGCCGATATGCAGACGAATCTCGATCTCGTTGAATCTGCGGAGAAGAATGCGGACGCCGAGGCAGCAGCTCATCATCTTCCCGCGCCCTCACACCCCTGGCACCCCGATCCTTCTTCCTGGATCCCGGCGGGTCTCTACAACGGCATGGTCGCTCCCTTTACCCCGTACACCATCAAAGGTTTCCTCTGGTACCAGGGAGAGACCGACACCGCATCCGATCGAGTGGACCTCTATGCGAAGATTTTCCCTACCCTCATCAGCGATTGGCGGCGGCACTGGCAGCAAGGCAACCTACCCTTCCTCTTTGTGCAGATTTCGAGCTTCGAGTCGGCGGACAATTGGGGGCTGCTTCGCGATAGCCAACGGCGCGCGCTGGATGCGGTGAACACGGCCATGGCCGTCACCCTCGACGTTGGAGAACGCGACAACATACACCCAGCCGACAAGCAGACGGTAGGTGCGCGTCTCGCTCTCGCGGGCCGCGCGCTTGCTTATGGGGAAACTGGGCTGGAGTTCCAAGGCCCTCTCTACCGCCAGGCGACGCGAGAGGGCACGGCGTTGCGCGTCTGGTTTGACCACGCGGAAGGCTTGCACAGCAAGGGCGACGCGCTGCGAGGTTTTGAGGTTGCCGGATCGGATGGCCGCTTCGTCCCTGCGGGCGCTACTATCGACGCTACGAGTCAGGGTGCGACTGTCGTGGTTTCGTCGCCAGAGGTTGCGCAGCCCGTTGAAGTTCGCTACGCCTGGCAGAGCTTCAGCGACGCCAACCTCTACAATGCGGCGGCGCTGCCCGCCTCCACGTTCGCGGCAAAGGCGCCCTAGGATCGAAGAAGTCAAATCCAAGGGCGCCTCTGAGCAGTCGATCTAGTGTTTGCCGCCCCCGCCGCCGCTAGGCCCAGCGGATGCGTGGGACGCGGCGGCGCTTTGCACGCCGCTGGAATAGGAATGACTCGACACGGTGTTGGACGCGGCGTTGCTCGATGAAATCTGTCTGGCGGCGCTGAAATTGCCGCCGCCCTCAGCTCTACCTTGCGCCGAACGCTCACCGCCGTAGTAGATGTTCGTACTTACTATCCCATGCGAGACCGCGTGGCTGGAGAAACTATTCAGCTTGCCCAGGCTGCCGCGTGGCACTCCAAATCCGGCGGAATTGCTGCGGAAGACAAACGTGTCATGGGCGCCGAGACTCGAAGCTGGAATCGCCTTCATATTGACCGGCACGAGTGATGACTGGGCAAGTACAGGAGGATGTATTGGCGGACGAGGGCGCGTCGATGTCGGCGAGTTTACGAACGAATTATTTGCCAATCCCCTCCAGACACCACCCGGCCGCCAGCCCCAGCCAACGCCCTGACAGTAATCCCAGCTGCCGGAGTGATAGGGTGTCCAGGCCCAGGGGTAAGGAGATACCCAGGAATAGCCCGCACTCGGGTAATATGCCCAGGCCCCGCTGCCGTAGGGATCCCAACTCGCGCTGGTAAAGTATGGCCGCCACAATGAGCCGCCACCGCATCCGGAGGCATTCACGAAGCTGCCGTAGTAATTCATGTCATTAATGCCGTACGAGTAAGGAGTGTTCCCAAACGAACTCGCGTTGGCGAAGTTCTTGTGGTACTGAGTGGCATCTTTATCCCAGGAGTCCAGGGGCTGCTCAGTCACATTCTTGGCCAGAACAGGCTGGCTTTCGCCGGCAAGGTTGAACGTCATAGTCTTGTTTTTGCCGACTGTCTCGATGCCCGAGGGCTGCTCAACCAGAGCGTCCCCATGGAGCACCGCCAGGTTGGCTTCGCCGGGAGTCAGTTGCAGACGGACGTGGCTGTCGGGGGGAAGGCTGAGCTTTTCTTTGCCGAAGGTCACGGCGAACTCGTTGCCCTTGGTGTTCATGACGCTCACATAGACGATCCCCTGCAGCACATTGACTGTCGAGGCCTTGACGCCACCGGGAAGTAGTTCCAGCCGGGGAAATTCGACCAGCGAGTTCTCCCCCACACGCACGGTGCTGTTGTCCTCGAATTCGATCTCAGCGACGCCGTCTCCCGTCTTTAGCTTGACCCCCTCGGTAATGGGCAGGTTGGTCATGGGATTTTCGAAACCCCGGCCAACGTTGCGGTCCAGTTGCACTTCACCCTTCACTTCGCTGAGGCGAACGATGCGGATTTTCGAGAAACCGGAGGCTGGGGCGGTTTGCGAACTTGCGGTCGTGGCGGCTTCGTCGCTCGCGGCCGCTGGGCTGACAGGTTCCTGCGCGGGAGACGATAGTCCACCGAGGATAAGTGCAAACAAAGCCGATGTGCTGATACCAGAAGTGATTCGCATGTCCGCCTCTTATTTCCATTCCGGCAGGGGGCTTTTATTGCTTCTAGAGGTTTTGGAAAGGAACGAGCCACTTTCCGACCTGGCTTCCTGCGCGCAAGGTAAACGGATGTTAGCACCTCCTGCTAGAGAAAGGCGAGAACCTTGTTTAACGGTACTTAAAAGTGGCACTTTGCGGGGGTTTCGTTCCGGAAAGCCAGGAGCGTAGCGGCCGCAACGAGCGAGTGGCTGTAGTCCCAACAAGCACACGTGATCCCCCAAAAGGGGGACGAGGCATTGGGGTTCCCGATCCAACCCTACCGGTCGAAGGCCACCGGCAGCTCTCCGATTATGGGGCTGTTTTGTGTGCCGCCGGCAGAACCGATGTAACTCCGGGAGCGAGAGTCGAAGAGTGGGATGAGCGAGCATGTCGCGGGGTCGAAACCACGAATGGATTCAACCCCGCCCGGGATAAGACTACGGCAAAGGCGACGAGGGTATACATCTGGACCGCGACCGCCGACCAGGCGATCCCGACGGCTCTGAATCCGGGCGCAAGTAACAAAGCAGTCACAATGCCAACCAGGCCGGCGGTCAGGTTTACCAAGTTGAATTGTTTGTCGAGTTGATGCGGCAATATCACCTGGAAGGTGAGCACCGTGCACAGCGCAGTTAGCGGAATCCATGCGGCAAAGACCTGCAACGCGGGTACGGAATCCTTGAAGTCGTGGCCCAGCACCAGCTGCACGATTTGCGGCGCCCCGAAGAACATCGCCAGCCCGAAGATGAGGCCCACGCTGCCCAGGGAAAGCAGGCTGAGCCTGACCGTCTTCATGGCGCCCATTGGATTGCTTTGCGCCTGATGGGTAAGCTTTGGATAAAGAGCCTGGTTTACCGGCCACATCGCTTGCTGAAAGACCCGGGTGATCCGCTCGGCGCCGGCATATTCGCCCAGCACAGCTACCGGCGCAAACGCACCGAGCACCAGGCGGTTCGCGGAGCCGGAAAGGCCTTGCACGATACGAAATACGAACATCGAGCTACCCAGATGCAGCGCGCTCCAGATGGAAACGGGGGTAGGCCACTGGAAACCCACCTCGCGGTAGGCCAGAACCACCGTGACCCCGTGCGATAACACACATCCAACGCACTGGGCCGCCATGACCTTCCACCCGTCATCCGGCTTGTGGACCAGCACGAAGATACTTAGGGTGGCAAGAACCTTGCCTCCGATTTCAAGGGCGCTGGCCAGGCGCATGCGCTCCAACCCCTGGAAGAACCAAAGCATATTGATTCCCTGGCAGACGCCCCAGAGAGTGCTGGCCCAAAACAACGCTGTAGACGGGGCCACGTGGTGCGTAAAACGTCTGCAGGAGAGCGCCGCGGCGATGCACACCAGAGACAGGAGAGACTTCGCGCCCAGGACCCCCGAGATCAATGCCGAAAGCCGCTTGGGCTCATTGCGTTGGCGTGAAGTCTCACGCGATGCCGAGATGTCGAAGCCGTATTCCACGACGCTCGCAATGAGCACCCCAATGGCTTGGGCAAACACCACGGCTCCCCAGCCGGAGGGGCCCAGAACGTGGGCCAGATACGGAAACGTGAGCAAGGGCAGTGCGTAGGTGCATGCCTGTACACCGTAAAGCGCGATTACATTGTGTACGAAGGCGCGGCGAAGCTGCTTTCTGGGGATGTGATTCGCCTGCGGAGCATCGTCGGCGCCGGCTCGCGCGCGCTGGTGGTCGCAGGGTTCATCGGGCCGATTTTGGATGCGTCGCGCTGCTTTCATCGTCATTCCCCGTTGGCCGTTCAGAGCTGCTTGCATCCTCGGCTGCCGGCTATGCCGAAAACGGAGATTGCATGTTGAGGTTCCGAAGCTTATCCCGTATCGAACGCACGCCTGCCGAACACTCGACTGTCGAACAAGAGTTCGCCAAACAGAGTTCGCCAAACAGAACCTGTCAAACACCGTCGGTCGAATGCGGGGTCGCGCCGATATGCCAACTATCGGCAATGCAAGGGGTAACTTTAGTTTCGCTGGAGGGGGAAAATGGCTGGGTTGCAGACAGGCGCGTACGGTGGGGATGAACGCAGTCGTTGGGAGTCAGCCTCGATGACGGTTCTTCGCCGGCACTTGCAACGGTGGGGGATTGGGGATGACGATCGCCACCGGCTGCGGGATGCGTGCCTCAGCGTCCGCCAGCCTCTCCCGCAAACGAAGCTTCATTTCCTGGCTTCCGGCCGCCGGAGCCATCACGGGAGCCCAATCCGGCGAGCGACGAGGTGGGCGGCCGGAAGCACGGCTGGGGCCTGCAAACGGATTCAGATCCGCGCGCGCAATCACGATGGAAAAGGCAATCAGGCTGTACACCTGCGCTGCGACTGCCGACCAGGCGATCCCAATCGCATGAAACCCGGGCGCGAGCCACAAAGCTGCCGCGATCCCTACCAGCCCGGAGGTCAAGTTCACGAAGTTGAACTGATTGTCCAGGTGATTCGGCAGCAGCGACTGGAAGATGACAACGGGCGAGATGTCCGAATAGCGCTCGAGGTCGTTACCTTAACGGCAAATGAACTACGGGGTTTTCGCCGGAGGACTGAGGAATTTATCCACGTTGCTTTTATCGACCAGGGAAACGCCCGTGTCGACGAATGCCGGGATAGGCGACGATGCATCCAACGCGTAGTCGCGCGCCAAAGGATGAAGCGGGTAGTGATGGATCTCGTCCAAGGCTTTAAGGCCCAGGAAAGCCATGGTGAAGGGCTTTTGTGAAATGGTGGCCTGGATCGTGCCATCTTTCACCAGCTCAAGCGTCGCCTGGTCGACGTCCATGGCCATGAGCATCGTGTCCTGTGTTTTGGCGCGTTTGAAGGCTTCGGCGACGTCCTTGCCGGCCGAGGCTTCCAGGCAGATAAATGCGTTTATCTTTGCCGGTCCGGTCCGCGCCAGGTATTCCTGTGCTTTATCCATTGCCGTGCCTGACTCTCCCTTCATATCGAAGACGTCGACGATCTTGATGCCGGGAAAGCTCGAAAATACATCTTTATATCCCTTGAGCCGCTCTTCGACATTGGATTGGCCTGGTAGAGAGAAGAAGACGACGTTGCCTTTGCCATTGAGTTGAGCCGCCACCCGTTCGCCTCCCAGCCGGCCAGCCTGCAGATTGTTGGTTCCGATAAAGTAGAGACGCTGGCTGTCTGGAGCATCGGAGTCGATGGTGATGACGGGTATGCCGGCACCGATCGCCTTATCGATTTCCGGCGTCATCAATTTGGGGTCGGCCGCAGACACGAGGATGCCCGCGGGCTTTGTGGCGACCGCGGCGCGAAACTCATCTACCTCCACAGCCTGATTCAAAGTGTCCGGTCCCCGCATTTCTTCTGTAACGCCGTACTGGGCAGCGGCGGCGGTAAATCCCGCATGTGCCGACTGCCAGTAGGAAAGACCGATGTTGGCGGCGATCAGGTAATACCGCTCGGATTTCTGGTGGCGGTCGCATCCGGAAACAACCATGGAAAATGCAATGGCCATGGACGCCAGGAGAACGTTCTTCGTGGGCATTTTCATCGTCAAGCCTCCCGGGCGATCGATCAGTTCTTACGACCGCAGCGGACCGGGAGAGGCCTATAAAACCGGGCATCCCGGTGAGGCGCCGAATTCTACTACTAACAATTCAACAATGGAAAGAGGTTTTACGCGCCGGCGAAGCGCAGGCTGCCAAAGGCAACGATGGACCTCGATTTATTATCGTGTATTAGATCGCATGGCTGGACTGTCTGCGATACCAAGCGGGATGAAATCAGTGGTATGAGCACAACTCGAACCATGCCCGGAGGATGGGTGGACCGCAAGAGTGTTCCCCGCGGTCCGAATGGCCGTGGTTTGTGCCGCTGGTGCTCGCTGGAAGTGCCCCCGCGCCGCTTCACGTTCTGTTCTGAGTTTTGCGTACACGAGTGGAAGCTGCGCTCGCAGCCGCGCTATTTACGCGAGCAAATATTGAAGCGGGATCGCGGCGTGTGCGCTCATTGCGGCCTGAACGCGATCAAAGAGCACAGCCGGCTAAAGCGCGCGCGTGGCGCCGCGGGCCAAGCTCTCATGCGGCATTGGGGACTCACCACCAGGACTCGCAAGAGCTTGTGGGATGCGGATCACATTCTGCCCGTGGCGGAAGGCGGTGGCGAGTGCGACCTGGATAACATTCGCACACTGTGCCTGCGGTGCCATCGATCGGTCACGGCCCAGCTGCGCGAGCGAATCCGCCGCGCGAAGGTCTCCGCGATGCTTGACGCGGAAGCAAGAACAGAGTGTGCGCCCTGACGCTACGGGCCCCTGTTGCCATGGGCGTCGACGCTATGGGCCTCGATGTGACGGGCCTTGACGCTCTATCAAGCAGACCAGACTCCATCGATCGCTTCCCCTCGAGTCTTTTCATCCCCGGAGTCGTCGAACCGGCGGCCGGGCGTCCCCCCGGAGCACCCGACCTGGAACGGGTACCACCACCCCGTTCCACCGTGCTTGGATGCTTGTTTCGTTTACGCAACTGCCTGGCATTCCGCAAAATCGCCCAACAGTGGCCCGACCGGGGATGTTGACCGGCCTTTGACGATACAAACCTTCGTTAGCGATTATGCTTCTATGAGGGTGAACAACGCCCAGGAGGAATTACCAGAATGGCGAAATACGCGTTGTACGTTGCTTTGAAGGCCAAGCCCGGCAAAGCAGCAGATGTTGAAGCATTTCTCAAGGCAGGGGCCGAGATGTCCAGGGCCGAGAGCGGAACCGTGACTTGGTATGCCATCAAGGAAGGTGATGGTGCTTACGCAGTGTTCGACACCTTCAATGATGAGGCAGGCCGGGACGCCCACCTGACCGGGGCCATCGCCCAGGCACTTATGGCCAAGGCAGATGAGCTTTTCTCAAATGCCCTGCAAATTCACAAGCTCGAAATCATCGCTCAAAAGTAGACACCGTCGGACGCCCTCAAGGAAAGCGCTGCAAGCTTTTCTTGAGGGTGTTCCTTGGCGAAGCAAGAACCGGGGTCCCCGGCAGGCGAGCCTGCTGGGGTGGAAGAAAAGCCGCACCTCGCCGCACTCACCTGTGCAGAGTAGAAGTGAAAATGCTCTAGCTAGCGGCTCACAAGCAAAATCTTGAAGCTTCCTGGTTTCGCCGCCGGCCTTCCCGTCGCGCCCGGCTTTTGCTCTTCGAAGTCGAACGTGGGGAGGTAGATTGTATGCGTCGTTGTGTCGATATCCAGGGTCTTTGCCCCCCGGCCCGTAGCGACCGTTTGCGCGAGGGAGTATTTCCCGTCAGCGGATCGGCGAATGACGGCAAGTGTCCCATCACCGCAACTGGCAAACGCATCCGCACCCTCGACACGAGTGGCGTCCACCCCCATACCGATGGGAAAATCCGCCAGCACTTTACCGTCCTCCGTGCTCATCACGATCATCTTTTGCGGCTTGCGGCAACCGACGAAGAGGGCATGGTGCGCTCGATCAATCGCCATACCTACAGGTTTGCCACCAGGAGTTACCGGCCAACGGGCGATCACCTTGCGATCTTTCAGATCGACAACAGCCACGGTATCTTTGTCCTCAAGGTTGACGTATACCTTGCCCGCGCCGTCGGCCGCTAAAAACTCTGGGGCTCCGCCCAGTTGGATCGGCTCTTCAATCTTGCCGCTTTTGGGATCGATATCCGGCTTGAGCGTAATCAGAGCATTGCTGTCTCCAGCGCTCACCAGTACGCGATTCGATCCTGGATCGTAAATGATGCCATCCGCATCAGGGACAGCGGCAATCACACCCAGCACAGCATTGGTCTTGAGATCAAAGACCGTGATGGCGCCGCTACCTCCGCCATCCGTAATAAAGCCGCGATTCAACTTTGGCGCCAGGGCAACTCCATGGGCGTTCTTCTGGCCGGGAATATCGCCCACAGTCTTACCGGAAGCCGCATCAATCACTAACGTGTGTGTACCGCGGGGAACATAGAGTCGTTGGGCCGCAGAATCTACGGTGATGTAATCCATACCGCCGACTCCACCCACCAGCAAGGTTTTTTCAACATGCCAGGTTGATTCCGCACTTGCAGAATTCATGGCAACAAGGGCGCAAAAGAATATTCCAGGGAGTGTTCTCAGGTAGTACGGCAAACGCATCGTCCATCCTCCAAAGCAGCTCTTGAACGACAGTACGATGCAGATACTTAACCCGACCTTAAGACCGGCGCCTTTTCTCAGTCACCGCAGCCTGTTTAAGTCCCTACCTTCAAGACGGAATGATCATCTGTGTGGAGGACACCCATACGAACTTCACGCGACCTTCCTTCGTAAAGCCTTGCACAGTACGGCAACCCCATGCGCGCAGGATTACGGTGGTTCGAAAAATCCTTTGCGCGCTTGCACGGTCAATTTCTTGTCCTTCGCTTTCAACTCCAGCTTGTGATAACTGTCTGGTTTTGTATCCGGGGGAGGCTTGTAGCCGAGTTCGTACTGCAATCGAAGGTCATCGCCGATCTGGGCGTAGATATCCCGCAAGCTCATATCGCGGGAGACGGTAAATACACGCCCGCCGGTGCTCCCTGAGAGCTTTCTCAAGGCATCCAAACCCGGATCGATCCCGGTCAGAGTTCCCTGGCCGCCACTTTCGTTAAACAGGGTGTAAAGGATGGCGTAGATTTGAACATCTCCGCGCTGCGCCTGCTCGATGGCTTCGGCCAGCGATCTGCGACTGCCATGGTCGCTGCCATCGGTCAGAATCACCATTGCCTTGCGTCCTTTTTCGTTGGCCAGGATGCTCTTGGCTACGGCGTAAATCGCGTCATAAAGCAGGGTGCCTCCCGCTACGGAGGCGCGCGTGTTCAAGTGCGACAGCGCCAGATGTAACGCATTGGCAGAGTTGGTCATGGTTTTTAGTTGCAGAACGGCGGTGTCGAACTGCACTAACGTCGCGCGGTCGCCGGCGCGGCCCAACATGGTCTCAAAGAAGACGTCGCTGGCCAGTGATTCATCCCCGACAAAGGTGCTCTGGCTGGCGCTGGTGTCGACCATGAGAGCCAGGCTCAAGGGGAGGTCGGACCCGCGGGAGAAGTAGGTGATCGGCTCTTCTTTGCCGTCCTGCTTGAGCACGAAGTCGTTCTTGGTCAGGCCGGGTTGCGCGTCGCCGTCTTTGCTCTTCACGACCGCCGAGATCGCCACCAGGCCCGTAACTACCTTGAGTGTGGTGACGGTTGGCGGGGTTTGGTCAGGGTCCTGAACTGGGGCCGGCACAGCCGTCTGCCCCCAGACCGTCATCGAGAGCAGCAGAAGGAATAAAGCCGGGATCCCCTTGAACACCTGTGGCGCCCTCCGCCTTCGCAATTGGCTTCTTTCTGAGAGCCCAATTCGAGGAGGAGGCCATTGTAAGCCGACCGCTCATGGCTAATTTGATCTATATTGTATAGATAATGACGGACCGCGATTATCTGGGCGAATTTGAACACATCGTTCTGCTGGCTCTGCTGCGACTTGAAGATCGGGCCTACGGGGTCACCGTGCGTCAGGAAATTGAACTCCGCACAGAGCGCGAGGTTTCGATCGGCGCCGTGTACGCGACGCTCGATCGGCTGGAGACCAAGGGATATGTCAAGTCTCATCGCGGGGATCCGACGCCGGAACGCGGCGGACGTTCAAAGCGCTTCTTTCGCGTTACGCCCAAGGGCGCAGCTGCCGTGAACCGCACCCAACTTGCTCTCCTAAACATGACCGAAGGACTCGGTCTTATCCGGAGCTACCCATGATGACCCGATCACTCGCCGATGAACCACCTCGCGCTGCTACCTGGCTGGTAAGTTTATTCACGCTTGCGCGAGAGACGGAATCGATTTTGGGAGACTTGCTGGAGGAATACTCCTCTCTTGCGTCGCATGCGGGGAGTGCTTTCGCCCGCAGGTGGTACTGGCGACAAACCCTGAAGACCATCGTTCACATGATCCCGGCGGCTTTCACGGTTGCCCCGTGGTCGACCGCGGCCGGCGTGGCCGTGGGATTTACCGCACGGAAGCTGTTGGGCGGCCTGCCGGAGAGCATGATCTTCGCGGTGCTGGAGAGATACCAGGTTTACGAGCATCACTTCGCTATTTACATGTTCTTCGCGTCCACAGGTCTTGACCTCGCGATCTTGATCACGTGTTTGTGTCAGGGCTGCATCGTGGCCTGGATAGCGAAAGGAACGGAGATGGCGGCGACGATGGTGCTGAGCCTGATTTCCGTCGCAATGCTTTTGTTTATTTTCCCGTATCTGCTGGTCAAAACGGGTCACCCGAACCTTGGGTTTACGCCGATATGGACTCTTGCCGATGCGCTCGCGATCATGGTTGGCGGAGCCATCGTCCGTCTCTCCAGGTTCGGTTCTTCAGGTTCAAGACAACCACTGTGACGTTATAGCGATCGGCATGCTGCCAGGCGATCCTGGGCGAGCTGATTCCGGCCCTCCGCACAGCCGGCGTTGAGCCCGGGATTGCCTTGCGCCGGAATAAATTCCTGGCGGCGATTGCCTCTGGACAGACCCTCGTTACTGCTGTTTTGCAATCGAAGCGGTTGCAAGTGTTCCACCAAGCCCCATAGTCTCAATAGCGGAGGAGGGAACGACGACCATCGAACCTTTTTCCCGCATGGCCTCATAGAGCATATTCATTCCGCGCAGATGCAAAGCGCCTGGAGCGTCATTGTAGACGCGCGAGGCCTGGGCGAACTGCTCCGACACCTGTACCTCCGCCTCGCCCAGAATCACCCGCGCCTGGCGTTCCCGTTCGGCCTGCGCTTGCTGCGACATCGCGTTTTCGAGCGCCTGCGGAATACGGACGTCGCGAATCTCCACCGACTGCACGGTAATGCCCCAGGGGGTCGTCTTCTCGTCGAGAATCTTTTGTAATTCCTGACCTAAGGTCTCGCGCTCGGTGATCATCTGTGCCAACTGATGGCGTCCGATGGATTCGCGCAGTGCCGTCTGCGAGCTCAGCGTGATTGCCTGGGTATAGTCCTCCACCTCGAGGATGGATTTCTCCGCATTCCACACCAACCAGAAGATGATTGCATCGACATTGACGGGCACTGTGTCGCGGGTCAGCGTGGACTCTGCACTGACCGTCGTCACGCGCACGCGTTGATCCACATAGCGGCTCAATGTCTCAGCGATGGGGATAATCAGAAACAAGCCCGGCCCGCGCAGACCGCGATATTTGCCAAAGCGCAAGCACAGCAACTTTTTCCCATTGATCCACTACGACGATCGCAAACAGAAAGTAGACACCAGCAAGCACCGCACAACCGGCGAGGAGCGGCATGTTGGTGAAGCCTCGCAACTGCCAGACCCAGAACCTCCACAACAAGAGCACGGTGACACCTACGGTGTTGAATCCCTTATGCCCACATTTATTCCTCCCTACTTCCGCTTGAACTCTTCATCCGGCGACAATTCGCGCAACACGGTCATCAACTCTTTGAGCCTGAAGCCCGCGGCCCCAGCACGCGAGACGAACTCACCCGCCAACTGACGCAGTTTCCGCTCGCGCTCGTCTTTTGAGAACTCGACCTTCCTATCCGCTACGAATGTGCCCATCCCCTGTTGGGTGTCGAGCAGGCCGCGAATCTCCATCTCCCGATAGGCGCGCAGCACGGTGTTGGGATTGATCGCCAGGTCAACGGCAACCTGCCGCACGGTTGGTAACTGATCCCCGGCAACAAGAGTTCCGGAGGCAATCGCTGCCTGGACCTGGTCGATCAACTGCCGGTAGACAGGAACACCGCTGTGCGCGTCAAGGCGGAAGGCGAATGGTTGCGTTTCGTTTGCGGCGTCTCGCTTCATAACAACAATAATGTACTAGTTGACTAGTACATTACAAGCATTATTTTTCCCCAATTTCACGGTGAGTGGACGGAGTGATTCGACACCGAAAAATTATCGGCAGATGAGTTGATGACATTCCGCTGACATCTCCGAAATCGAAAGCAGCTACTTTCTTAACAATGAAGTCTTGAGTGCCCGCAAGGGCATTACAGGTCCGGCATGGTCCGGCCGCTGTAAATCAGTAAATGACTTTTGATATGTCACTCCGTTCATACGCCGAGATGCGCGGGATGTCATACGGCGTTTTGTAGCCAAAAGCGATATGGTGCCGGTCCAGTTTTATTCAATGCTTCGTGGAAGGCGAAACTGATGCGCAAATGGATGGCAAGTCCTGTGCCGGGTGTCGTAGTCGGAACGTTGGTCCTTCTCATGTCGGGCTGTTCCGCGAGCAAGAAGCCCTCGGAACTCGAGACCACCCTGGCCAACATGGCAAAGGACGTGGTGATCCCGCTCGAGGCGCAGAACTTGAAGAACCCTGCCCCGGCGACCGATGAGAATAACCAGGCGGGGCAACAAATCTATCTGCAACAATGTGCCCTGTGCCACGCGGCCGACGGCCACGCCGAGACGAAGCTCGGCCTCGCCATGTACCCGCCGGCCATGGATTTGAATTCACCTCACGTGCAGCGATGGACCGACGCCGAGCTTTTCTGGATCATCCAGAACGGGGTTCGGCTCACGGGCATGCCCGGGTGGAAAACGATTGTGTCGGAGCAGGACAGCTGGAAGCTGGTTGACTTCATTCACGCCCTGCCCAAGTTGGCGCCCAACCCGGCGGCGCAGCAAACGGAGGCTGCAGCCGCAAAGACGCAAGCCGAAGTGGTCGCCTATGGCCGCAAGCTCTATCGCCAGGAAGGATGCGTGGACTGTCATCAACTCGACGGTAATGGCGGAACGGTCGGACCCGACCTGACGGTCGAGGGCACGCGCGGGCGCAGCGGCGATTGGCTTGTCGGCCACTTCAAGGATCCGAGCGCCTATACCCCCGGCTCGATCATGTTTTCCTTCAAACAGCTCACGGACCAGCAGCTCCGCGCGCTCACCGCATTCCTGCAAAACCAGAAAGGACCCAAACCGAAAACGAGGGACTTAAAGAGCTCTGCGCCGTAGCTCGATTCAGAAAATATAGCCACGAACGCGGAACATAATGTTCCGTATGGCACATATGCGGTGAGGGCTTCCGGCGAAGGATGGATTCAACCCTAATCCAATACCTAGTATCGTGGCCTTCTCAGAGGGCAAAATATGCTTCCTTCCCGTCGCGCATTTATCAGCTCTACGATGCTCGCCTCCGGCTGGTCGCTGGCGCCGGGAGCCTTGGCTCAAGCGCTATCCACCCCACTTACGGTAGGCGCCGCTATCGAACGCATCAAGCAGCATGTCGGCATACCGTGGCGCCAACAAACGGTCGACAATCTTGTGGCCGGCAACCCGGATATTCATGTCAAGGGTATTGCAACAACCATGATGGCGACCTTCGATGTTTGTAAGAGGGCGCAGGCATTGGGCTGCAATTTCATCGTCACCCATGAGACGCCGTTCTATCTACATCAGGATAAGATCGACGATATCCGCGACAATGCCGTGCTCAAGGCCAAGCAGGCATTCCTACGCGAACACGATATGGCCATCCTGCACTTCCACGATCACCTGCACGGGATGCATCCGGATGGCGTGGCCAAAGGAATGATCGAACAGCTCGGTTGGGCAAAGCATGTCGGGGCAACCGGCGACCTGAAACGTTTGCAGTTTGAGGGCTTGCCCTTGCGGCAGTTGACGCAGGAGATGGCGACCAAGCTGAAGGCCCGGACGATCCGAGTGGTGGGCGATCCCGACCTCGCTGTCCACACGGTCGCGACGAGTTGGGGCTATTGCGGGAGAGAAGGTGGGATCCAGATTCTTTCCGATCCCGCAGTGGAGGTGTTGATTTGTGGCGAAACCCGGGAGTGGGAATTGGTCGAATATGCCCAGGATGCGATCAGCGCCGGAGAGCGGAAGGCGCTGGTGATTGCCGGTCACGTTCTGTCTGAACAGGGTGGCATGCGGTTCGCAACAGGCTGGCTGCATGGATTCGTGCCCGAGGTTCCAGTGATCTTCGTTCCCGCTCCGGAACCCTTTTGGCTGCCGGAGAAACCGATCAGTCTGCCTAATTTAGGTTAGGAGATGGTGAAATCTGAGGGCGTTGACTTCAGATTTTGTTGCTGTGGCGCGAGCATCGAGATGGGCGAAGCGTCTATGATTCTGCCCCGAGCTTACTGCGGTGTCTCCAAGGGGTGCTGAGACTTCTCGAAGAACTCGTTCTGCAGCTTCAGGCTTTCCTGGTCGTTTTGGATGGCCTTGATCGCTTCGGCGATCTGCCGGGACCACGTTGCCTGATCGAATTCACCCAACTGTTTGTTGGCGGCCGCGCCCTCGCCGGAATAGTGATTGGGAAAACGTGCATACCACCAAATTCCGGTGTATACGCCCTCGGGTAGAGACAGCCGATGTTGGTCTGCCCCGGATTCCTGGGTGGCACGGTCCGGATGGACGAGGTCTGGCCGCGCGATCAGCATGTGTGAGGTTTCCGACTCTCCGGCGTGCATGTCCGTCTTGGTAGTCAATGCGGGCCGGCCGGGTACGTCCAAGTGCGGCGATGCGAAAACGTAGACCACGTAGTCACGGGGAGTGGCCAACTGCGCCTGCGCAAATAACGGGAGCAGCGAATCGTTGCCTCCGTGACCATTCACAATCAGTATCTTCTTACAACCGTTGCGCGCCATCTCCGTGACGGTTTCCTGCAGCAAAGTGAGTTGCGTGGACAAACTGTAGGCGACCGTTCCGGGCTGGGACTCCGCCTCAAAGATCTGGCCAAAGTAATACTCAGGAAAAACGACCGCGTACTGTTGCTTTACGGCGTTGAACACGGCGAAGCGTACGTCGAGCAAATCTGTGCCCAACGGAAGATGCGGTCCGTGCTTTTCAATAATGCCGAAGGGCAGCACGCAAACGCCCTGGGACTGATGAACCGCCTGGATGAAATCGGGGCCGGTAAGTTCTTCCCAATTGGAAGAGAGACTCGTTTGCGAAAAACAGACGCCGGTGCAGAGAAGGAGCACGCACATAGTGAGGACTGCCCTACGAATACCTTCCATTGTCCAAACCCTCATCAGATTTCCCGTTCAGTGTGTGGGTGACCCCTGAGGGCCGCGCCACGACCGAATCATTTTTATCATGCTTCCTGGAGTTTACTCAGAATGAGGGTTTGAGGGGCATGCAAAAGCCACGAGTCCAGCCACACGTTCCACCGATGGCAGCGGCGCCATCGAAGATCTGCCATCGTTCGTCAGGAGTAAAAATGCCGGTCGAAGTGGGGAGGGACGGGAGGTGCGGATGAATCGACCAGGTCTATGCGGCTTTTCCTGTGGTAAAAGCCGTACCGCGGTCATGGCTGGGACTGCGTATAGGAAATCCGGGGAAATGGGGCACCCGAGCTTGTGGCTGGGCCAGAAACGCAAACCGCTTTTTAAATTGTTGTGATTGGTCGGGGCGGAGGGATTCGAACCCCCGACCCTCTGCTCCCAAAGCAGATGCGCTACCAGGCTACGCTACGCCCCGATTCTCGGATTGTATCGCAACCGGCCCTTCAGGCGTGCCGGCCGAGCCACTCCAGAAACCAGAGAATCAGGACGATTGGGGCAAGAAAAATGATGGCCAGCGTCACGCCGATTACGAGCAGAAAGACCCAGTCTCGCCAGGTTTGCCGTCGCGTCTGCTCCAAATGGCGAACGATGAGCGCATAGTTGCGGCGGTTCGCTTTCCAGGCAATGTCAAAAGCGTCGCCCAGCAAAGGGATTGTGCCCAGAAGTACTTCAATGCCGATATTGACGACCATGCGAACCAGCGTGACGTAGGGCACGCCGCGCACCCACGCCGCGACGACAAGTATGGTGGAGGCAAGGCCGCCGAGGATGTCTCCCAAGCCGGGAACGAGGCCGATAATGCCGTCCAATCCAAAGCGGATGGAGGTACCGGGAACGCGAAACCAATCGTCGAGCACGTGCGACAGAAAGTCGAGATTTTCGTTGGCGAACAGGCCGCTCGCCTTCTCAAAGCGAGAGGCCGGGCCAGGCTTTTGGGGGGGCAGAATCTCGGGTTGGCGATTGCTGGCCATACGCGGAGGGCACTCGAAAGCGCTGGAAATGGGCTCCGGGGCCGCTTTGCAGCGCGAGCCCGAATGCTACAATCTAAGTCTATATGGCGGCTATAGTTCAGTGGCAGAACGCCGGTCTGTGGCACCGGATGTCGTGGGTTCGACCCCCACTAGCCGCCCCAATGACGCAACAACTTTGGCGGGTCTATGTCACTTAAGCCCAAAGTGCCATCCTAACGACCTTCCCCGTCGTACTCCCTCATGGAGTCATCCAGCGCTCCGCCATACAAGTTCATCGCCAGTTGCTGAAATGTACGCGCGTAGAGCAAGGTGGTTTACCGATCCGGTTACATCTGTTACATCACCTTTGCATTGCTATATTCTTCTTTTGGTAGAAGGGCTGCACCAGATTATTTTTCGGCGAGACTCACTCGGGGGATATGTTCCACGCATCCATTTCGATTAATTCGTTGGCACTGTGCTCTCTATACACCACTACGTTCCATGCCATTGGCCTTTCTCATGGTCTTGGTGCCTGCGGCGTCTTTGCTGCACGCGCAAACCGCCGGGGTACCGTTAACCCTGCAACAGGCCATCGCTCTGGCGCGTGCTAAGAATCCGAGCCTTCTTTCCGCACAGCAGCACGTCAGCGCCACCAAGGCCAGCGAAGTTACGGCCGGACTGCGTCAAAACCCGAACTTGACGCTGAGCGGCGTCGATGTAACGCTGGCGGCCAACAACCCCGGCAACCCTTATTCTTATTCGGCGAACCTCTCCCGCCTCTTTGAACGAGGACAGAAGCGCCGGTGGCGTCTCGACGTTGCCCATAGCACCACCGACATTACCCAAAGCCAATACCAGGATACGGAGCGGCAGACGATCCTTGCCGTCAAACAGGCGTTTACCCAGATGCTGGCCGCGAAAGCCGGATTGAAGATTGCGGACGATAATCTGCAGGGATACCGCAAAACGGTTGATTTGAGCAAGCAGCGCCTCGATGCCGGCGACATCAGTCCCACCGATTACGATCGCATCGAACTGCAACTTGCCGAATTTGAGGCCGATTACGACAGCGCGCATTTGAATCTTGAACAGTCCGGCGATCAGTTGGAAATGCTGCTGGGGATGGACACACCGGCGGCGGCGTTTGACATCACCGGCACCCTCGATCCTCCTGAGACCACCCTCACCGTGGCAGAGGTGGAACAGCGGGCGCTCGCGGAACGTCCTGACTATCGCGCGGCGCAGCAGTCTCTTCGTCTGGCGGAGGCCAACGTCAAGCTGGCAGAAGCTTATGGGGCCACCGACCCTACTCTGGCCGGCGAATACGACCGGTCGGGCAATGACAACTCGGGCGGTTTCCAGGTAGGTATTCCCTTGCGGATCTTCGATCGCAATCAAGGCGAGAAAGAACGAACCCGCTATGAGGCGTTGTCCAGCCGCTTCGCGCAGACAGCCGCACGCAACCAGGTCATCAATGACGTAGATCAGGCCTGGGCGGCATACCAGACCGCGCTCACACAGTCGCGGCGGTACAACGGCCGCTATCTCGGATTAGCTTCCCGCGTTCGCAACAACCTGGAGTTCAGCTACCGTCATGGAGGCAGCACTCTGCTCGACTACCTCGACGCTCTTCGCGACTACCGTCAAACCAATCTCGACGCCTTGAACGCCAACGTTCAAGTCTGGCTTGGTCTTCACCAACTCAGCTATGTCGCTGCATCCGAGATGGTCCCATGAGGGATGCCAAAACGCATGCACCCCAATCCCCAAATTCGATCAAGGGTTCGACCGCGCCTTCCGTCGTGTCCTCCGGCGTATTTTGGACAGCTGTCCTGTCGCTTCTGGTCTGCCTCGGCTGCCATGACCAAGCGCCAACGTCGCCCGGAGGAGACGATCCGTCGCAGAAGGCGCCGATCGAGGTCAGTAGCGTCCATCCACAGTCAGTTACAGATCGCCTGGTGCTGGCCGCGCGAGTTGTGCCCGATCCAACCCGCGTAGTCCATATTTACTCGCCGATCACCGGTCGCCTGGTCGAATTGTATGTTCGGCCCGGGCAGGATGTGACCAAGGGGCAAATCATCGGCCTTATCCAAAGTAGTGAGATTGCTTCTGCGCGGGGCGATTATGACAAGGCGAAAATCGAGGTAGCACGGTCCGACCGCCAGCTGGATCGCGCCAAGCTTTTGCTGCAGCACGAAGTGATAGCGCAACGTGATTACGATGACCTGGAAGCCGCGGACCAGGCAGCGCACGCAGAGCTTACCCGCACTCTCCAGCGAGTTCATATGTTGGGCTTTCCGCCCGAGGGATCTTCGGACGCAGCGCCCCTGCGCGCCCCCATTAGCGGCGCTGTGCTCGACATCGGATCGGCGAGCGGCGAAATGCAGCGTTCGCTGGACAACGCGAGCCCGATTGCCACCGTCGCTAACCTCGACTCGGTCTGGATACTCGGCGATGTCTTTGAACGCGACCTTAGTACCATTCGCTCCGCGCAGTCCGTCGAAGTGACCTTGCCGGCCTATCCGGGCGAGACCCTGCACGGCACTATTTCCAATATCTCCGACGCCGTGGATCCTGCCAGTCGAACGCTCAAGGTGCGCGTGGTCTTGCCCAACCCCAAGCATCGCCTCAAGCCCGAAATGTTCGCCAATCTCTCGGTTGCTCGCACCACGGCGCCAGAATTTGTTCTCCCCACCACGGCCGTCGTCCACGAAGGTTCGTCCAGTTATGTCTTCCTCCAGAGAACTCCAGGAAAGTATGAGCGCCACCAGGTGACGACGGGCGCTTTAAGTGGCAAAACGGTAGTGGTGGCCTCAGGACTGAAAGATGGCGATCAGGTGGTCACTACGGGGGCGGCGCTCCTGCGTGCTCCCTCCGGAGACTGAGCATGAAGGCATTGATCCGAACATTGCTGGAATACAGCTCCATCGTGCTCATCGTATTCGTCGTTTCCTTAGAGGTCGGCGTCTACGCGTTTTCCAAACTCGACATCGAAGCTTATCCGGATCCATCACCGCCCCTGGTCGAGGTCATCACGCAAAACCCCTCCTGGTCTGCCGAGGAGATAGAGCAGCAGGTGACTGTTCCAGTGGAAGCCACGCTGAACGGCACCCCGCATCTGGACCAGGTGCGCTCCATCAGCATCTTCGGTCTCAGCGACGTAAAGCTCTATTTCAATTTTGACAGCGACTATTTCCGTGATAAGCAGGAAGTCCTGAACCGCCTGCAGACGCTGTCCTTACCCGGAGGATTGCAGCCTCAGCTCTCTCCGTGGTCGCCTATCGGTGAGATCTATCGCTATCAGCTCACCGGCGGCGGTTATTCGCTCAATGAGCTTAAGGCCACGCAAGACTGGCTCGTCCGCCGCGAACTGAGACAGGTTCCCGGCATCATAGATATCACCACGTTTGGCGGCACAACGCGTCAGTATCAGATCGAAGCAGATCCCAACAAACTGCTGGCGATGAACGTCACCCTGCCGCAGGTTCTCAACGCCATTCAGAGCAGCAATGCCAACGCCGGAGGCAACTATCTCACCCTCGGCGATCAGAGCATCAACGTGCGCGCACTGGGTCTATTGAAGAATATCGATGACATTGGCTCCGTCGTCGTGGCCGAACGGAACGGCGCTCCGGTGCTGGTGCGCGATGTGGGTGAGGTGAAGGAGGGCATTCAGCCTCGACTGGGCAAGGTCGGCCGCAATGGCGACCCAGACGTTGTGCTGGGTATCGTCTTACTACAAAAGGAAGAAAAGTCCCTTCCCGCCCTTGAGGGCCTGAAAAAGAAAATTCACGATTTGAACCGCGGCAATCTGCTGCCTCCGGGCATGCATATCAGCACCGTCTATGACCGCACTAACCTCATCAACACCACTACGCGCACCGTCCGCCACGTTGTGTTCACCGGCCTGTTTCTCGTGACCGTGGTGTTGATCTCCATGCTGGGCGATTTGCGCATCAGCTTCCTTGCCGCGGCCACCATCCCATTTGCGGTCCTTTTTGCCTTCTCCATGATGGTACTCACCGGGCAGTCTGCCAATCTGATTTCGATCGGCGCCATCGACTTTGGCATTCTCGTAGACGCCTCGATCGTGGTGTTGGAAAGCATCTATCGCAAGCTTTCACGCCGCACAGAGAACGAAAATGCCGTCGATCTCATCATCGAAGGCGCCCGCAACGCCGCGACACCGGTCCTTTTTGCCACGCTCATCATTCTCGTGGCATTCATTCCTCTCTTCACCATGCAGGGAGTTCCTGGCAAGATCTTCGCGCCCATGTCGGTAACCTATGGGTTCGCCTTGATCGGTGCTCTCATGTTTTCGCTCATCTTTGCTCCCGTGCTGGCCAAACTGGTCGTTCCAGCCCACTCCATCCAGGAGAACCACGAAACCTATCTGGGTGGCTTTCTGCGCCGCCGATATGACCATGGCCTACCCCGCGTCCTGGGCCATCCCTGGGCCGCGTGGACGTTTGCCCTGGTATGCCTGGTTGGATGCGGCATACTCTTTACCTTCGTAGGCGGAGAGTTCATGCCCCCTCTCGAAGAGGGTAATCTGTGGATCCGCGCCACTCTCCCGCAGGATATTTCTTTTGACGCCGCCGCCCACATTGCCGACCAACTGCGGGCGCAGATTGCCATGTCCCCCGAGGTCACCCAGGCAGTCTCGCAGATGGGGCGCCCTGATGACGGGACCGATGTTGTCACCTTCAATGACGTTGAGGTCTCTGTCGCTCTCAAGCCGCCGGGCGAGTGGCGGCCGGGTTTGAGCAAGAACGCTCTGATCGATGAAATGAACCGTCGTCTCTCACGAATCCCTGGCATCGACCTGAACTTCTCACAAAATATTCAGGACAACGTCGAAGAGGCGATGTCTGGCGTTAAGGGAGAAAATTCTCTCAAGCTATTCGGCGACGATTTTGACACCCTGTCGCGTCTCGCCGACCAGATCTCACAGGTGATGCAGTCGGTACGGGGCGTTACGGATGTGGGCGTCTTTCGTGTTGGTGGCCAGCCCAGCCTGCTGATCCGGATTGACCGTGCCAAGGCGGCGCGTTATGGTCTGGCAGCCGCTGATGTCAACGCCACGATTCAAGCTGCGGTCGGTGGTGCAGCTGTCACCCAGATCATTGAAGGCGACCGCAGGTTCGATCTGACCGTCCGTTTTCCGGAACGTTTTCGCAATGGCCCCGAGGCTATTAAGGGCATCCTGCTATCGACTCCGGACGGTAGTCGAATTCCCATCGGACAGATTGCCGACGTAGAGACTCGCGATGGTGCGTTCACGGTGTATCGCGAAAATGGCCGCCGTTATATTCCCATCAAGTTCAGCGTACGCGGTCGCGATCTTGCCACGACCATTGAGGATCTCCAGCGACAATTGAGCGACAAGATAAAGCTTCCGTCCGGCTACGACTACTCCTGGGCCGGAGAGTTCGATAGCTTACGCAAGGAACAGCGCCGTCTTGCTTTCATCATCCCCATAAGTCTGGTCGCGATTCTAATTCTGCTTTACGTCCAATTCCGTACCTGGAAGGATGCACTCATCGTCGTGGGCACGTTGCCATTCGGGGCCATCGGTGGCGTACTGGCATTGTTCCTCACCCGCACCCCGTTCAGTATTTCAGCCGCCGTCGGGTTCACTTCGCTCACCGGCGTTGCCACCCTGGGCGCCGTCGTTTTCCTTTCAGGTATCCGCCGCGCGCAAGCCGAAGAGGGCTTTGACGCGGGGCTGAAGAAAGGGTGCAGTGATGAAATGCGGCCGGTAGTCATGGCGTGTATGGCCGCCGGCCTGGGCTTGTGCCCCGCTGCCCTTGCCAACGGCATTGGCGCCCAGGCCCAACAACCGCTAGCCCGCGTTGTCGTCGGCGGCATGGTCACCACGGCCGTGGCAATCCTGTTTCTGATGCCCCTGCTCATTCGCGGCCTGCGAACAAAGAGCGATGAGTAGCTCCCGCGGCGAATCTGGCCGGGAGCCACTTCAAGATGCGCCTCCCAGGCCTGTGGAGCGAGACTGACAAAAGCACTTGCCGGAGACGCCATGGTTCGGACAATTTGGAATGTGTAAGATACAAATATGAATTGGGCGATACTGGACCGACCCGCACTAGCCGCCCCAATCGAAGGCCCTGTTTCCCACCGCTGCTCTCGATTCCTGGTGACCGTCTGCAAACGTGTCTGCCGAGCAGAGTTCAGTCTCAGGGGGTAGACGCCGACGTGATTACCGGACGATCTCCTGAGATGCCCTACCCGGTTGCAAGTGAAGCTTCGTCCCCATTTTGGATCGGATGCTCCGGCTGGGCTTATCCGACGTGGAAACCTGAGTTTTACCCACCCAAGACCCCCGCCAAAGCAATGTTGCAGTACTACGCAACGCAGATGAACTCTGTCGAGGTGAACTACACGTTCCGCCAACTGCCCTCGCGGGCCACGATCGATGGGTGGCTGGCGCAGACCGGTGAGGACTTTCGTTTCTCCTTCAAGGCGCCGCAGCGCATCACGCATATCAAGCGACTCAAAGATGCGAGCGACACGCTCTCTGCTTTTTACGCAGCCCTGCTGCCTGTGATCCGCGCCGGGCGCATGGGTGTGATTCTTTTTCAACTTCCCCCGAACCTCAAGGCGGACCAGGAGAGGCTGGCGAGCTTTCTGCAGGAGGCCGCGCCGGAAAAAACAAGCACCCTTAGGATTGCCTTTGAATTCCGTCATGCCTCGTGGTTTACCCCCGAAGTGTTCGACCTGATGCGACAACATCAAGCCGCGCTCTGCGTGGCCGAAAGCGATGAACTAGAAACACCCGATGTCGTCACGGCGCCCTTCTGCTGCTACAGGCTGCGCAAGAGCGACTACGGGCCGCAAGACCTGGAACGAATCGAAAAGCAGCTCGAAGAGCGGGCCAGCCAGGGCGATGTGTTTGCTTACATGAAGCATGAGGACTCTCCCAAAGGCGCGTTGCAGGCGGCCGCGCTGCTTACCCGGTTAAGAACGCGGTGAGCGAATCGAGCGGCCTGTTGGCCGAAGCCGCAACCGGAGCCGAGGAGTTTCTACCCCGCCGATTCCTGCGCAATGGCCATCTGCAGACCCTGGTAGGTAATTTTTGTCCGCGCCGCTATGTGCTGCCCGAGGCGGAGGCTCACCTTATCGAAGTCGATGCACTGCAAAGCGATTCGCGGCCGGCGAACTCCGCATCTGCAGCGTGCTTTGCGGGGGCGCAAGAGGCTGCTCATGCTCGCGGCGCAAGCTTCGTGCTTTGCCATTGCCACTGGCAGCTTGATGCCAGCCAACATCCGACCGTCGTGCTGTTGCATGGCCTCGAAGGTTCTTCCCGCTCGCAATATATGCTGGGGAACGGAGCGCGGGCATGGGCTGCGGGATGGAATGTCGTCCGCATGAACATGCGTAACTGCGGAGGCACTGAGAATTTGTCGCCGACACTGTATCATTCGGGCCTCTCAGGCGATGTTGCAGCGGTGATGCGGACGCTTGCCGCCGAAAAAGGTCTTAACGCTTTTGCCCTGGTGGGCTACTCCATGGGCGGCAACCTGGTATTGAAGCTGGCCGGCGAACTGGGCGCCGATGCGCCGGCGTACCTTAAGGCCGCGGTGGGCGTATCCCCGGCGATGGATCTGGCCGCCTCGGCAGATGCGCTGCACGATGTCTCCAACCGCGTGTACGAGTGGAAATTTCTGATGGGGTTGCGGCGGCGCTTTCGGCGAAAAGCAGAACTGTTTCCGGCAATCTACTCGGTTGAAGGTCTTCAGAAAGTCGCTACTCTACGTCAGTTCGACGACCAGATCACCGCTCGCTACTCCGGCTTTAGCGGCGCAGATGATTACTACTACCGGGCGGCGAGTTCCCGGGTTGCGGACCAGATCGGCGTTCCTACCTTGATATTGCATGCCCTGGACGACCCCTTCGTGAGGATGCTGCCGCCGACGCGCAATGCTTTGTTGGCGAATCCCCGGGTTCGGCTGGTGGAGACGGCGCATGGGGGGCACTGCGCGTTTCTGGCGCCCGCGGTCGCCTATGACGGTTACTGGGCAGAGAAGGTGCTGCTGGAGTTTCTGAGCCCGGTCGGAGCCTCTTAATGGAAGCCGATTGGTCTGTAGCGCTGGCGGCCGGCGACCCGGTGATCACGGTTCCCTGGGAAGCTTGCGACGATGATCCGGGCAAATGCAGATTCCCGGGCAAATGCAGATTTATTGATCTGCGCCTTCATCCTCACCTCATCGACGAAATCGAAGAAGTGAAAGAAAGACCTGGGTTGCGATCGGCTCTGCTGTTGCTGAATGGCGGGTCCTCGCAGCTCTGGACCGCAAAGTGCGATGCCTGGACCCAGGGCACGGATGGGGAGGATGCGCTCTTTGATCGTTACGAGATGGACGCGGAACCCGGCGAAACCGCCTTTGGCGCTGGTTCTTATATCGATCTGCTGGCGCGCGATAGCGCGCTCTTCGCGTGCTTCGAACGCCAGGAACGGTGGCTGCGCGTGGTGACAGAAAGGCTGCGTGTCACGCCCGCGCGCGCCGTCCGGGTCGAGCTGGTTCTTCGTCCCGCGGAGGTGGAGGCGGCGCCAGGTTTTGCGGTGACATGGTTTGTCGAAGGCTGCGGTGCAACGGCTCACAGCGCGGCGCAAAGGTGGGCCACAGGGCTCGATCTCGCCTTGGCAGTGCTGATGGAAATCGGCTCCGGCGCCGACTCCGCTGGCGATACAATGGTGAAAACGGGCGAGTAGCTCAATCGGATAGAGCACCGGCCTTCTAAGCCGGGGGTTGTGGGTTCGATTCCCGCCTCGCCCACCACTGGACATCGAAGAACGTCCAACAACTGCCCTCTCCAATTTGTCCGGTTTTGTCCTGCAAACGTCCGCTGGATGTCCACTTTTGGTCTGGGTTTGTCCACCGCTTGTCCTTTCCAGGGTGTCCTCAGACCCTACATTTCGTAGGTAAGGCATACCTGACTCAATATGTAGACTTCCCGGGATTTGTGTAAAGGAATTTGGCCTTAAGGCGATTTGTGTAAAGGAAATTGGATTTTTCTTTACACAAGAACGTTAAGCAGCTTTACCCTTTTCACATGCGACCTGCAATCCCTAAAGATCTCCCTCTTCTCACCAAAGAAGATTGGCTGGCTTTAATCCCTGCCATGGGGCGTGCCAACCGCAGCTTAGCCGAATATAACGGCATGTTGCGACGCTTACCGAATAGCCATCTGCTGCTTGCGCCTCTACGCCTCCAAGAGGCCGTATTGTCTTCCCGCATCGAGGGCACGCTGGCGACAATGAGCGAGGTGCTGCAATTCGAGGCCGGTGAGCCGCCAGAAAGGGAGTCGCGCCGACACGACATCGAAGAGATCCTAAATTATCGCTCTGCGCTGAACACTGCAATGCATGAGCTGGCAACAAGGCCCTTTAGTCTTAATCTTCTTCTGAAACTTCACAAGCTATTACTGTCGAGTGTTCGGGGGCACAATAAGGCTCCGGGCGAGTTTCGAAGGCAGCAGAATTACATTGGCTCACGAATCGGCGGTGTAGAGCGGGTTCGCTTTACGCCTCCAGATTGGATGAAACTCGAACACTCTCTAAGCAACTGGGAAAAGTACTACCATTCGGACGATGACCCACTGGTACGCCTCGCCTTGATCCATGCTCAATTCGAATTTCTGCATCCTTTTCTAGATGGAAATGGGCGCATCGGCCGAATTTTGATCCCCATCTTTTTGTTTGAAAAAAAGCTACTTTCAGAACCAACATTTTATATGTCCGAATATATCGAGAAGCATCGCGATGAATACATTGATCGATTGAGTGACTTGGGTCGGGTAAAGAACTCTTGGCGCAAGTGGACGGAATTTTTCCTAGACGCAATTGCGGCCCAGGCGCAACAAAACGCGGTTACCGCAGACGCAATACTTTCACTGTATGAACGACTCAAAGAAAAGTTTATCGGCACGACTCACTCGCGCTATGCGGTACCTCTGCTCGATGCCGCTTTCCAGTTGCAATACTTTCAGGCTAGCCAGCTTGAATGGAGAGGCGACGCGCCGAGTAAGCCAACACTGATGGGCTTACTTCAGGCATTAGAGAAGAACGGGGTCATTAAGGTATACCGGCCCAGCTCTGGGCGTCGGTCCTCTATCTGGTGGTTGCCTGAGCTAAGCGCCGTCATCGAGAGCAGAACTTGATGACGGCAGAGTTCCCAAAAGCCTTATACGGAGGGGGCAATAAATGCTTCATTCCGTGGGTCGAGTAGCCGGCCCGCAGCGCTGTGCCCGAAGCAAATGGTTTTGAACCAAAAGCGGCAGATCGAGCGGCGCATCGGGGGCATCCGTATGCAGTCCATTCCTCGACGGATTGCGCGCGGGGAAACTAAAGTAATGGCGTATGCATGTGCTCGAATCCTTATTTCTTGTGGTTTTCATAGGATTGTCGATCGCATTTCGAAAGCGCTATTGGCGCATTCAACGAAATGGTCATATTCGGCGGGTAGCCGGGTGTCTTAAGCTTCGTGCATGCGAAACTACGCCTTGGCCGGGCTCGTGCCTTGTCTTCTGCTCTCGTTATCCGCAATTGCGCAAAATCCCGGAGCAAAGGTTGCATCCACCGAGCCAAACGGCTGGCAGCAAGTGCAGGGGTTAGGGCCACACAGCAAGATCTTTGTCAAAACGGACAAGCAGAATGCCGTTTGTTTCGTTCATTTTGTCGAAGAGCAACAACTCACTTGTTCTCGTTCGGAAAATATTGGTGCTACCAGCCTGGTCTTTTCCCGCAATGAGGTGAGAAGCATCAAGATCGAGCGCGGCGGCGTCCTGGGAGGTCTCGTGTTGGGCGTAACCGGCGGGTCGGTGGGCTATGCTGACGAGCTCTTCGCCGGCACCGTTGTCTATCAGCGCGCAGGCCTTCCATGATGTGACGGCCACCTGCGATCCTCCTCGTTCCCCTTTATGCAATTCCTCCCCCCGAAGAAAATGCTGAAAGAGAACGTGGAGAATCGCCGTGAGCCCAATGGTTGGGCTCGCAAACAGCGTGGTTTGAAGTCCCTTCCATCTGTCAAACACCTACTTAGTGATGCCCAGATTGTTCTGTGGTTGGATGCCACCACCTACGGGAGCTAACATCCTTGGGTTTTTCGAGCTCACGGCGACCGACTGTTCCCACTCGAAATAGCAAAAGGGAACGGCCACCGCTCCCTTGAAGGGGCCAGTTTTTAACTAGCCCCACTGCAGTAACTGTTTTATCGGTGTGCGGTATCACTTCGTCCGATGCGAAACATCTCGTTGACAGTAGCAACGAAGTGGTGCGCTGAGAGGGGAGTCGGTACGGCCCCACTCAAGATGGTTCGATAGGGAATTTCTTTCCCGTAATATTCCACAGTGTCCTTGGTGTTCTGATGAACCTCGTCGCCAGTGAGATCAACGCCGGCAAACAGGCCTTGACTGCGGGAATAGGTCAGAAATTCAGCATTCGCGAGCTCTGTGGTAGAGGCTTGCGCATTACGGCCCACGGGGCCGGCCGTGGCGGCAATGTCACCGCCGAGTTTCACTTTGTCTTTAAGCAAATCATCCAGGCTTCGGCGATTCAAGCCAACGAGAACAAGGTCTGTGGACTGGGCACCGGCCTGGAATCCAAAGCTTGCTCCGGTTAACTGTACGAAGACCGGCGCGCTCCAAGCCCTTCCATGGCGGCAGGTGGCGACACCCTGCCCATACTGCGCACCCACCACGAAAGCGCCCTTCTTAAAACCCGGCACAACCACGACACAATGCGCTTTTGCAGCGATGTCGAAGGGAATACCCTTGTCTGGGGTGGCCATTAGTTCGTGCAGAACATCGTGTGCAGCGTCTATGCGCGCGTCCAGTTTCTGCGTGTCGGCCCCTCGCGCCGGAGCAACGCACGCAAGGGTAATACCAACGAACGAAGCAACCAAAATGCTTTTCATAGAATTTTCGCCTTTCATCAGAGGCTTTTTATAACTTCCTCAAACCTCAACTTAAAGCTTGGATGCACGTTTTAACACGCCGGAAAGCGATAATCCAATTGCTCGGTGAACGATTGCTCCGGTCGTTACCTATCTACTACCAACGAATGCACTTGTTAGGCACGAACGACCGCATCGGGATCCCGATTCCCTTTATGTTTCGGCGGCCCGAGCCGATTAATATGAAGCATGGCACGCCAACATTCCTACGCAGTTGCAGTTACCTGGACGGGAAATACCGGTATGGGAACGAGCGGATATCGGAACTATGAACGTTCTCATAATATTTCCGCTTCGGGAAAGCCCACGATTCCCGGCTCTTCGGATCCCGCCTTTCGCGGTGACCCGGCCCGCTGGAGTCCGGAGGATCTTCTGGTCGCATCTCTCTCCGCCTGTCACAAGCTGTGGTATTTGCATCTTTGTGCCGAAGCCGGTGTCGTCGTCGAAGCGTATGTGGACGAAGCGGTGGGCGTGATGGAGGAATCCGCCGATGGCGGTGGCCAATTTATAGAAGTTATTTTGAAACCCAGAGCGAAAATCGCACCGGGATGCGATCAAACGAAAGCGCATTCGCTGCACCATGCCGCCCACGGCAAATGTTTTATTGCGCGCTCGGTCAACTTTCCCGTGAGGTGTGAGCCGGTCTTCGATTAGAGCGTTGCGCCGCTTTTGCTGCGTCGGCGCTCGCCAGGATCAATGTCGCGGCAAGTTCGCTACTGGAGCGCGGCTTGACATCGGTGATTGCATCCAGGGGACCGGAAGACAGAGCAGCCCGGTAAGGAGTTGCTAGCCCAACTTCATTGCTTCGGGATCCCAGTGGATGACGGTGCCCTTTTCGTAGCTCAGATTGCTGAGCAGGGCCGCTCCCGCCGCACGGAAGCCGAACACGGCATCCTCGACGACCGGTTGACGAGAACGAACCGATGCGAAGAAATTCCGGAAGTGGTCATAGCTGTCGCTGTAGCCCTCCGCCGCTTCATATTTCTCGTAGGCTGATTGCGGCGCTCCCATAGGGTGCGTGCGCGGATATTTGGCGTTGTACTGTTCGCGAATCTTCGCTTGCATCGCATCCGTGAAGGTGCTCATAAATAAGCCCGGCTCCTTCTCCAGCGGCACGCGGCTTACAATCACGCTGTTGCCGGCAATCTCCATCGTGCCTTCCGAGCCGGTAAAAATGAGGCCTTCGTTTTCCTCGCCGCCGTTCACGAAGTTCACCCGCAGACTCAGGTTGAAACCCTCGGGGTAGTCGAAGAGCCCCAACATCACATCGGGTACATCTGCGGCCATCTTTCCAGAAGCGCAGGCCGCCGGTTGCCATGGCGCGCGTGGGCCCGTGCGAACCGGTGATGAAGTGGGTTCCGCTAAACAGGTGGACGAAAAGGTCGCCGGCCACACCACTGCCGTAGGCTTTCCACTTGCGCCACTGGAAGAAATGCTCGGCATTGAAGGGAATTTCGGGCGCCGTGCCCAGAAATCGTGGCCAGTCACATGTCTCGGTCGAAGCATCCAGCGGCACCGTGTAGTTCCAGGCCCCAATCGACGAGTTGCGATCCCACCGCGCAGTCACCATATTCAGTTGGCCGATGGCGCCGGAGGCAAGCAGTTCCTTCGCTTTGGCATAGATCACAGAGCTGACCCGCTGGCTTCCGACCTGGATGATCCGGTTGGTCGCGCGCGCAGTCTCGATCATCTGTGGGCCGTCGGCATACAGATGGATCATGGGCTTCTCGCAATAAACATCCTTGCCGGCCTTCATGGCGTCCACGGCCACCTGCTTGTGCCAGTGGTCGGGCGTGCCAATGATCACGGCGTCGATGTCTTTTCGCTCCAGAATCTGGGCGTAATCGCGGGTGGTAAAAATATCGTCACCCCAGAGTTCCTTGCTGTGGGCGAGCCGGCCATCGTAGCAATCCGCAACTGCAACGAGCTTCACTCCGGGAACCTGCAAGGCGACACTAGTATCACCCTGGCCCTGCCCTCCGGCGCCGATCAGTGCGATCTGAATATGATCGTTTGCCGCAACGGGCTTGGCCGGCTCCGATTGAGCCTCCGCCAGCAAATGCGTTCTTGATCCAAGCAATGTCTCCACCGTGGCCGCCGCGCCTGCCACTTTAAGAAAGCTCCTACGATTTAACTCGTGCACAGTCGTCCTCACATTTGGAAGGTATCCGCAACCTTCCACAATACAGCCTTCACCCTTGGGAAGTCGCGGCAAGGGAGGGGTTTTGAGCTGGTTTTCACTGGGGAGAATGCAGTGGGGTGAATCAAACGGACGAGCGAGAGGGCCTGGGGACCGACTGCCAAAAGGGTTCCATCGCGCGCACCATCCATGTGGCAGCGCAGCATCGAGCGGGCGGGGCTTACATTACGAACGCAAGATTCTCCAACTCTTCCTGCATGCAATCAAGCTTGCACCCCATCTCTTCAAGGCGCGCGATCGCGTTCCGCGCGTGCTCCGCGCTGACACCGTACCCCCGGCCAGTAAGAAAGCCGCTCAGTACCTCGGCAGCCTGCCAGGAATCGATGCCCGATTGCAAAAGCTCATTGCGCAGGTTCACAAGCTCCCGGGCAGAGAATTTCTCAATTTTGGTAGTTGCAGGCATGTAAATCTTCCTCTCTCACCCCTCAGATCGAAGGCCCGGCACGACTGAAAGTATTAGCCTTTCAACGGCTGCGCGAAAACCCCGCGGAAGAGCCCCATTTTCATCGACCAAGGTACGTAACGCAGTCGTGCATCGAATCCAAGGCAGAAACACCGATCCAGGTCTTCCTAATGCTTAAAACCCTCAACGGCAGGGTTCGTTGCGATCAACCCTTGCTGTCTTGCGGCCCTGTTTCGCGCTTCTGGTGCAGACTCTCGGAGAGAATTTCCCAGAGACAGCTCCTTTGACGCGCGAACCGGCTATTGGATACATCGGATGCTCAAGTCATTTCGGTGAGGAGGGCTCGCCATCCGATCGAACTTTGTCCGGCGAGCCCATTGTTTCCGGGAAAGCGGCATGCGATAGACATATCCGCCTGTTGGCCAGATGGCCGTTCGTTGAATCCTGAAGCCCTCCTCATCGGGCTCATCTGCATAAATAGACGGGATTTACGACAACTCGTAAGCACAATGAGTCAAAGACTGGGCAGATCGAGGAGTACGACACCATTACGGCGCGATCAAGCCGCTGGGGGCTCAGTGGTCGCCCGGTGTTCCAGCATCACCGGGATGCCATCCTGAACGGGGTAATACCGGCCACAGCCATTGCAATGCAGCCATGCGTGTCGGGCGGCTTCCGGGCCGGGAGTCACAGGGTGATGGCACACAGGGCAAACAAGGATCCTAAGCAAGGGCTCGGCGAGCGTCTGGCTGGTCATTTCTCAAGTGTAGACGCCCCAAGCGTAGACGGAACGCCGCCGTTCCACTATGCGAGACGCACTCGCAAATCCGGCGGCCGTCATCTCCCGCAGGTTCTGGTGTGATCACGGGGGATGGGAACGGCCATTTACCATGAGCGCAGGAAGGATGTGCATGGCTAGAGTTCTGGATGGAACCGCAATTGCCGCCGAAATCAAGGCGGAGGTCCGGGCGGAAGTGGAGCGGCTGGCGATCAAAGGCATAAGGCCGGGGCTGGCCGCAGTGTTGGTGGGGCATGTTCCTGCCTCTGAAATTTATGTGCGCAGTAAGGTCAAGACCTGCGAGGCCCTGGGGCTCTTCAGCGAGCTGATTACGCCGCCGGAAACGGTGACCACAGAAGAAATGCTGGCATTGATCGGCCAGTTGAACGCACGAGAGGACATTGACGGCATTCTCGTCCAACTGCCGTTACCGGCGCAGGTGAACGCCAAGCTGCTGCTCGAAGCGGTGAGTCCAGACAAGGATGTAGATGGATTCCATCCTGTCAACGTAGGCCGCTTGCAGACCGGGCAGCCGGCGCTGGCTCCCTGCACTGCGGCGGGCATCATCGAGATCCTCAAGCGCAGCCACCTGCAGATCGCCGGGCAGAATGCCGTCGTAGTCGGGCGCAGCGACATCGTGGGGAAACCGACAGCGATCCTTCTATTGGCGGAGAATGCGACGGTCACCGTGTGCCACTCCCGGACGCGCGATCTGGCCTCGTTCACCCGGCGTGCAGACATCCTGGTAGTGGCCATCGGCAAGCCGGCCTTCGTTACCACGGACATGGTAAAACCGGAGTCCACGATTCTAGACGCCGGCATTAATCGCGTTACCGATCGGGCGGAATTCGAGCGCTACTTCGCTGGAGATGCCGCCCGGGAAGAGACGTTTCTGCGAAGGGGTTCGACTGTCGTCGGTGATGTGCTTCCGAAAGCCTACGCACTGGCCGGGGCCTATACGCCTGTGCCCGGCGGCATCGGGCCGCTGACCATTGCCATGCTGATGGCAAACACCGTGCGCGCAGCGAAGCTCCGCCGCGGACTAGCGGTCTAGGAATGCTCCGCGTCGGATTGACCGGAGGCCTGGGCAGCGGCAAGAGCACCGTTGCCGGCATGTTTCGAGCAGTTGGGCGCGGCCGTGATTTCGGCCGACCAACTTGGGCGCCAGCTGATGCAGCCGGGGGAGCCGGTCTACGCGGCCATCGTGCAGACATTTGGCCCGGCGGTGGTCCGCGGCGATGGCTCGCTCGATCGCAAAGCGCTGGCCGAGCTGGCCTTTCAACAGAATCAGGCCGACGCGCTCAACCACATCGTGCATCCTGCCGTGGTTGCGGCGGAAGAGGAATGGATGCGCGGGATCTTCGCTGCCGATCCCGCACGCGTGGCGATCGTCGAATCCGCGCTGATTTTCGAAGTGGAAAAGTGGGGCACCGCACCGGGGTGGGTACAGCGATTCGACAAACTGATCCTGGTCACCGTACCCGACGAAGTGAAGATTGCGCGCTTTGTTGCGCGCATGATGACCAACGAAGCGGAGACACGACGCGAGGCGCTGATTCTAGACGCCCGCGCGCGACTGGCGGCGCAAATTCCCGATCGGGAAAAAGCCGCCCGTTGCGACTATGTCATCGACAACACCGGCTCCCGCGAAGAGACCCGTGCTGTGGTGGAAGGAATCTACCGCGAGCTGGTGCGGGCTGCGGAATAGGGAATCCGGAGTGAAGCGGCAACCGGGTTCATGGTGGGGAGAGAGCCGAAAATGATCTAATAGATGCCAGCCCGTTATGAAGATTCGCTCGACATCCTGATTGTTTTGCTTGTAGGCGCCTTCGTCTACCTCACCTCGTACAGCAACTTCAGGGGCCTCCCTGGCGCTGCCCTTGGCGAATCTCTGGCGCGAGTCCCCGATGCACTTAACCGAGGCGGACGCGCAGCCGGCGTACACGGCAGAGGAATGACGAACCGATTGCGGTCTATAAGCGAACCTTGCCGTCGGTCGTGAATGTCACTTCTTCGGCCTTTGCCTTCGACTTCTTCTATGGGGTGGTTCCCCAGAGGGGTCAGGGTTCGGGCTTCATCCTCACCAAGGATGGCCGCATCATCACCAACTACCATGTGATCCAAAACGCGCAGAACGTCGAAGTGACCACTAGCGACAAGCACACCTACAAAGCGCAGATTGTTTTGCAGGACAAGGCCCACGACCTGGCCCTGCTGCAGATCAACGCCAAGAACCTCACTCCGTCCGTCCTCTCTGAATCGAGTGACCTGCAGGTAGGCCAGAATGTGTACGCGATCGGCAATCCGTTTGGGCTGAATGGCACCATGACCACGGGAATCATCAGCTCCATCCGCTCGGTGCAGGAACCGCAAGGCCCAACCATCGATAAGGCGCTGCAAACAGATGCCGCCATCAATCCCGGCAATTCCGGTGGGCCGCTGCTCAACTCGCGCGGTGAAGTCATCGGCATGAACACGCTGATTGCCACCGGCGGAGCGGAACAGAATTCCGGCATCGGCTTCGCCATTCCCATCGACACCATCAAAGCGGTGCTGTCCGACTACAGCAAATACGGCCGGGTGCGCCGGCCTTCGCTGGGCATCGCTTCATTGGCCATTGGGCCCGATCTCGCGGAGCAGATTGGATTGCCGGCCGACTACGGCGTGCTGGTGCAGAAGGTCATTCCCGGAGGAGCCGCCGAGCGCGCAGGATTAAGGGGCGGCACGCAGCAAGCCTACCTGGGCAACACGCCGATTTATCTGGGTGGCGATCTGATCGTCGCCATCGACAACGACCGGGTGACCAACCCGCAGGATATTTCCGAGATCATGGATCGCCATCAGGCCGGCGATACCGTCACCGTAACCTTCTTCCGCGGATCCCAGAGAATGACGGCTAAACTCACCCTGGGCGAGGCTCACTCGACGTCCGTCTGAGCGGCACATAACGGCGTCCGGCAAAACGATATTTGCCCGAAAGGACACGGGCGATGGCCTCGGCATAGGCCACATGCTCCTGTACGAGAATGCGCGCAGCGAGCGAATGCTCGTCATCGTGCGCAAGAACCGGCACGGTCTTTTGCAGCACGATCACGCCGTGGTCCAGTTCCTCGTCCACAAAGTGCACCGTGCAACCGGAGAACGTGACCCCATATTCGAGGGCCTGTCGTTGCGCATCCAGCCCGGGAAATGCCGGCAGCAGCGAAGGATGGATGTTGAGAATGCGCTGCGGAAAGGCGCGCACAAACTCCGCTGACAGCAGCCGCATGTAACCGGCGAGACAGACCAGGTCCACCTGATGCGCCTGCAGGCTGGCGATGATCTCGGCATCATGTTCGGCGCGCTTTCGTCCTCGGGGCTCGATCACCTCGGTGGCGAATCCGGCTTTTCTGGCGGCGTCAATTCCGGGCGCATCGCGACGGTTTGAGATCACGACCGCGATGGTGGCATTTGGCAAGCGCCCTTGGCGATTGCTTCAGCGATAGCGAGAAAGTTCGAACCGCGGCCGGAAAGCAGGATCCCCAAGCGTCGGGGCCCGGGGCCGGTCATGTGTACAACACCTTGCGGTCGCCCTTAACGGTGCGGCCGATAACGCAGAATTTTTCGCCAGCGCGGTCGAGCATCGATTTGGTGCGCTTGAATTTGTCCGCCGGCACCGCCGCGATCAACCCGATGCCCATGTTAAAAGTGCGCAACATCTCTTCCGGCTCCACGCTGCCCAGTTGTTGCAAATGGGAAAAAATGGGCGGAGGCTCCATGAGCCGGTTTCCACCACCGCGGAGATGGTCTTGGGCAGATATGCGCGGCAGGTTTTCCGTAATGCCGCCGCCGGTGATGTGGGCCATGCCCACGACCAGATCCGCGGCGTGAGCTTCTTGATCACGGCCAGGTAGCTGCGATGCACCTTCATCAACGCTGCTCCGGCCTTATCCTTCAATTCGTTTACGTATTGGTGAGGCGCATAGCCGGCGACGTCGAAAAAGAGTTTGCGCGCCAGGGAATATCCATTGGTGTGCAAGCCGGTAGAAGGAAAGCCGATGAGCACATCGCCCGCCTCAATCTTGCTGCCGGTGATCAGTTTTTGCCTGTCCACCGCCCCGACGATGAAGCCGGCCAGGTCATACTCTCCATTGGAGTAAAAGCCGGGCATCTGGGCCGTCTCGCCTCCGATGAGGGCGCAGCCGTTGGCGCGGCAGGCTTCGGCTACACCGCTGACCACGGTTTGGGCCACTTCGTCGTCCAGTTGGCCGATGGCCAGGTAGTCCAGAAAGAAGAGGGGGGTCGCGCCCTGGACAGCAATGTCATTCACACAGTGGTTGACCAGGTCGGCGCCGACGGTGTGATGCATGCCCAGTGCAAATGCCACCTTCAGCTTGGTGCCGACGCCGTCCGCGCTCGAAACCAGGATAGGGTTCGGCGTACTTGGCGGTGTCCAGGCGGAAGAGGCCACCGAAGCCGCCAATGTCTCCCAGCACCTGTTTATTGAAGGTTTTCTGCGCAAGATACTTGATGCGCTGTTTGGTGCGGTCGCCCTGCGAAATATCCACGCCGGCCGAGGCGTAGGTGGCAGGAGGCTTATTCGATTTTCGCGTCGATTCTGGCAAGGCTCTTCCAAATTCGAGTTGGGATGAGGTGTTTCGATGGGACGGAATGGGCTCCCAGAGAACTGCCAGTTTAACATCGCCAACGGCAAGGCTGGCCCTAGCCATTTGGTCCCCTATACTGAATCCCGGCTGAGCAGAGAACTGAGTCGTTCCAAAGAATTGCAGCGGCGTGCGGAGCAGTACTTGCCCGGAGGCGTGAATTCGCCGGTACGCGCTTTCCGCGCCGTCGGGGGAGATCCGCCGTTCCTGGTGCGAGCCGAAGGAGCCTACCTGTGGGACGCCGATGGCAACCGCTACCTGGACTATTTCGGCTCCTGGGGGCCGATGATCCTCGGCCATGCCCACCCGCTGGTGGTGGAGGCGATTCAGCAGGCCGCGCAGCGCAGCGCGAGCTTCGGCGCCTCGACCGCCGCGGAAGCCGACCTGGCCGAGCTGGTGATCGCCGCCATGCCTTCGATCGAAAAAATGCGCTTCGTCAGTTCGGGGACCGAGGCAACCATGTCCGCCATCCGCGTGGCCCGCGCGTTTACCAATCGCCGGTACGTGATCAAGTTCGAGGGCTGTTATCACGGGCACTCAGACGGACTGCTGGTCAAAGCGGGATCGGGATTGGCCACCTTTGGCCTGGCCGGATCGGCCGGGGTGCCGCAGGAGATTGCCCACTGGACGCTTCCTCTGCCGTTTAACGATCTGGCCGGCGGTCGAGGAGGCCTTCGCCGAGCATCAGGACGATATTGCCTGCGTGATCGTGGAACCTGTGGTGGGCAATATGGGCTGTGTGCCTCCCGCTCCGGGATATCTCGAAGGTCTGCGGCGCATTACGCAGGAGACGCGGAAGCCTGCTGATCTTCGACGAGGTCATGACCGGCTTCCGGCTGGCCCTGGGAGGGGCGCAGGAGGTCTTTGGCATCGATCCTGACCTCACCTGCCTGGGGAAGATCATCGGAGGGGGCTTGCCCTGTGCCGCCTTTGGCGGCAAGGCCAGAATGATGAACCTGCTGGCGCCGCTGGGCCCGGTCTACCAGGCCGGGACGCTGAGCGGGAATCCGCTGGCGATGGCCGCCGGGACTGCTACGCTGCGTTATCTGGCTGCTCATCAGGCGGAGGTCTACGCCGGGCTGGAAACACGCACGGCGACGGTCGCTAAGGGCATCGCCGCGGCGGCGCAGGACGCGGGAATTGCGGTGCAAACCAACCGAGCGGGATCCATGGTCACGTGGTTCTTTACCGAAACGCCGGTCACCGACTTCGCGACTGCGGCCACGTCGGATACAGAGGCGTTTGGACGCTTTCACCGGGCGATGCTGGATCAGGGTGTGTGGCTCCCTCCCTCACAATTCGAGGCAGCTTTCCTGGGCACGGCTCACACGACCGCGGATATTGACTTCACGGTGGAGCGGCTCGCAAGGCGTTCGCATCAATGCACGCGACCCACAGCTAAAAATTTCTCCTCGCCAAAGCTTCATGGATGTGCCCGAAACCTCCAAACGTCGGGTACTGGTAAAGTTTGTGGATTTCAAACTTTACCAGTACCAAACGTCGACAGGAGTTGACCAGCGCATATACAACGTATATACAATGAGGTGATGGACCTCTTTTTCCTCTATGGAGGGCAACGTTTTGTATGGGGTAGGGAAAAGGCATCCAGCAATCTAGATAAACATGGCATAGCTTTCGAAAAGGCTTGCCAGATCTTCTTTGACCCATTTGTGAGACTCGAAGACGCGAGCGTCGAAGGTGAACAGAGAGATGCTGCCATAGGACTGACAGAGAACTGGTCCATGCTCTTCGTTGTTCATATGAGGTGGGAGAGCGACTCTATCCGCATCATCTCAGCGCGGTTAGCAACGGCGCAAGAGAGGAGATCGTATGAAGACAGTGAGTGAACGTCTAAAGAAGCGTCTTAAGAGAGACCGGCAAATGACCACCATCAGCATACGTATGCCGGAGGATCTGATTGACGATCTTAAGGAGATTGCACCTACCCTGGGCTTTTCCGGTTACCAGCCCCTGATTCGCGCATACATTGGCCAGGGCTTACGCCGGGATCTGGCAAACGCGGATAATTCCCATCTACAGGCCCTTACACAGAGTCTGCGGAAGCAAGGGATCGCCGATCAAGTCATTTCAGCAGCACTGACGGAGGCCAAGCGAGGCCCCAATGCTTCTGAGGTAAATGCGCCCGGCCAGGATTTGAGGAGATCATCGCGCGCTATTAGAAGTCGGAAGGACGAATGACGAAGGTCCAAACGTCAGCCCAGCCCGGACTTGGCCGCCTATTGCCACGCGTCGACGGTGACAAATTTGAGCGAGCTGCCGCCCCAGGCGTCCAAAAGCATCTTCGTAGCGCTGAGCGTGACGGAGCGGTCGACGCCGAATCCCAGGTGTCCGCCGTCGTGCAACAGAACGTTGGTGCTCCTGCGCCGCTGCTGATTCAGGTAGAGTCCGCGCTGCACCCGCGCCGCTAGTTTCACGGAGTCCGTCGCGTCCCAGTCGTGTGCGGTGATGTTCCACATAACTGGTGTCAGGCCAAGTTCTTCCGCTGCTCGCAGCACATCCGGCCTTCGCGACCCGAATGGAGGCCTGAACCAGCGCACTCTTTCGCCCGTAGCGTCCTCGATGGTCGCGGTGCAACCGGCCAGTTCCTCCCGCACCCGCGTGGGTGACAACCAGATCAAGGAGGGATGGACCATGGTGTGGTTTCCCAGCAGATGGCCGGCCTGGTGGATCGCGCGGGCAATATCCGGGCGCCGGCGCACGTAGCTGCCAACCAGAAAAAAGGTAGCCCGCACCTGATGGCGCGCCAGCAACTCCAGCAATTGTCCCGTGTAGGGATCATTCGGGCCGTCATCGAAGGTGAGCGCCACCTCCTCGACGTCGGAGCCTGCGATCAGGGTGCGCCCGAAGATCTGCGAACCAGGCGATCTTGCGGCGTAGGTACATCCACCGGCGGCGAGCCCGCCGACAAGGCCGGTAGCGATCAATTTTCCGAGCATGCTTCCAGCAGTCTAAATGCGCGGTGGCGGCATGCTCCAACTCATGGTATCTTCGGCCTTTCTTCGCTCACTTTTTTTAAGGGAATTGTTATGGCTGAGCTTTTTGAAGGGCCCAGATTTATCGCGATTGAGGGGCCGATTCGGGTCGGCAAGTCGACGCTGGCCAGGATTCTGGCGGAAACGCTGCATGCGCGACGGATCGTGGAACCGGAGAACAACCCCTTCCTCGACCGCTTTTATCAGGAATTGAGCGGCATGGCGCTGGCGACCCAGATGTGGTTTCTGGTGGAGCGTTACGACCAGATGTGCCAGGCAGCGAAAGACCTCATCGGGAGCGAGCCCGAGCCGATTGTCGCCGACTACCTGTTTGAGAAAGATAAGCTATTTGCTTACATCAACTTAACGGACGCGGAGCTGGCACTATATAACCGCTTCTACCAGCTCTTCCGCAACGATGTGCCCACGCCCGACCTGGTGATCTACCTGCACGCGTCTCCGGAGGTGCTGAAGCAGCGTCTTCGACGCAAGGGCGTCACCCAGGAGCAAGCGATCAGTGACGCCTACATCGAACAGGTGGCCAAGGCCTACGAACACTTTTTCTTCCACTACACGGCCAGCGATCTGCTGGTGGTCGACACCTCAGAAATCGATTTTGTGAACCGTGAACAGGACTTGGCGCTATTACTTAAGCGGCTCTCCGAGCCGATCAAGGGCAAGCAGTACTTTCGCCCACCGTCCACCCTGGGCGTCTGAAACCCTTTGCCGGGGGTATATTGGGCGGCGTATACTTCCCTGCGGTAACCCTTTTGTCTTCCCGGCGAAGGGAAACCAATCGGGCAGCATCCCTGAAAGGGAGTTGCACTGGAGTTCTCCATGAGCCTCACGCATTTTCGCAGCGCGGATTCCTCCGCGCCCGCTACCCCGGCCCGCCGGGTGACCATCCAAACACTTCAAGACAAGAAATCCAAGGGCACACCCATCGTGGCCCTGACCGCCTACGACTACGCCACGGCGCGGCTGGTGGATGAGGCCGGCGTCGACTTCATTCTGGTTGGCGACTCGCTGGCGATGGTGGTCATGGGTTATGACAACACCCTCCCCGTCACCATGGACGAGATGCTGCTTCACACCCGCGCTGTACGCCGCGCGGTCAAGCAGGCGATGGTGGTCGCAGACATGCCCTTTGGCTCCTACCAGGTGAGTACGGCGGAAGGGAGTCGCCAACGCCACACGCTTCCTCAAAGAAGCCGGCGCCCAGGCGGTGAAAATCGAAGGTGGGGCGAGCCGGCTTGAACTTGGTCAAACGGCTGACGGAGGCGGAGATTCCCGTGATGGCACACCTTGGGCTTACGCCGCAGTCGGTCCACCGCATGAGCGGATACCGGGTCCAGGGCAAGTCGGTCGCGGCCATCCACCACCTGGTGAAGGACGCGCTGGCCCTGGAAGCGGCCGGTGCCTTTGCGGTGGTCCTGGAAGGGATTCCCGCTGAAGTGGCGCAGCGGATCACCGCCGCTCTGCACATCCCGACCATCGGCATCGGTGCCGGACCGTGCTGCGACGGTCAGATCCTGGTGCTGCACGATCTCATCAACCTGTCCTTTTCTGCTCCGGCGAAATTCGTGCGCCGCTACGGCGACGCGGCGGCCTTGATCACGGATGCGGTCCATCCGCTACCGCGACGATGTGGAAGCACGTCAATTCCCGGGCGAAGCGGAAAGCTATCATCTGGGCAAAGAAGCGATGGCGGCTCTGCTCCTGGAAGAAGGCACGGCCCGGCGCAAGGCCTAGCCCATGTTGGTGCTGAACACCATCGCTGAAACCAGAATTGCGTGCGCCCGGATCCGCGCTGGCTGGCAAGACGCTGGGGCTGGTGCCCACCATGGGAGCCCTGCACGAGGGCCATCTGTCCCTGGTGCGGGCCGCGCAGGCCAACTGTGATGCGGTGGCGGTTTCGATCTTCGTAAACCCCACACAGTTTGGCCCCAAGGAAGACTTCGCCAGCTATCCCCGGACCCTGGAGGAGGATTGCCGAACGCTCGAAGCCGCAGGCGTTGACGTGGTTTTTGCGCCCTCGGTCCAGGAGATGTATCCCAGTGGCGCGAGTACGTTCGTCGAAGTCGCAGGCGTTGAGTGACCGCCTGGATGGGGCATCGCGTCCTGGTCACTTTCGCGGGGTGGCCACGGTGGTGGCTAAGCTGTTGAATATATTCATTCCGGAGCGTGCTTTTTTCGGGCAAAAAGATGCGGCTCAGGTCGCCGTGCTGCGCAAGATGGTGCGCGATCTGCAGTTTCCCGTCCGAATTGGATGTGTGCCCGACCGTTCGCGAGCCGGATGGGCTGGCGATGAGTTCGCGCAACCGGAACCTGAGCGACGAACAGCGGCGCCAGGCGTTGGTCCTTTCCCGGGCTCTGTGGGCGTCCAGCAACAGGTCGAGGGTGGCGAGCACGAATCAACCAAGCTGCTTGCCGAGGCGCTTACGTGTTTTGCGGGGGAGAACCTGGGAGCGCAGGTGGACTACTGTCGCATTGTCGATCCTGACACGCTCGAGGACGTACCGAATGTGCGCCCGCGGAGCCCTGGTGGCGGTGGCGCGCGCGGGTCGGTACGACGCGGCTCATCGACAACCTGCTGCTTTAGCACCTCCGATCGAGCTTAGTCACTCACGCCGCGTTTGGAAACAAAGGGGTTGTCGGCGAGGAGGAAGCGGGCCGGACGCTCGGCGTCCTTGCTGATGCCGATCCTGGGCGTAACCAGGACGTCGCTGGCGACAAAGCCGTCATCCCGGATTTGCAGATCGGATTGCGGTGAGGTATAGATCGGCGCCGTTGTCACGGTCCCGGGTGATCCCGAAGGCCTGGCACAGACGCCCCGGGCCCGGAGGTCAGAGCGGCCAATGCTCTTCGACCGCGGGTGAAGCGGCTAGTCCGCGGCTTTCGCCATTGTCTCCAGTCCGCGGACCGGCTCCAGCGCCCGGAACAAGACGCCGCCGGCGCGGCCCTCTCGTTCGCAGGAGACATTCAGGCAAAAATACATGCCGTAGATGAAGTAGACGTAGGCATGGCCCGGCGGTCCAAAGAGCACAGCGTTTCTTGCCGTCTTGCCGGCGAAAGCGTGCGACGCGGCGTCGGCCTCGCCGAAGTAAGCTTCCACTTCGACGATGCGCCCCACCATGTCCGCTCGCCCCCCCTGACCAGCAGCTTTCCCAGCAGCTTCTGGGCGACCAGGTCAGGAGGATCCAGATAAAAGTCCCGGGGACGATGGCCGTCCCGGTGCGGGATCTCTAGCCACGAGCGGCTTTGACAGCGGCAAGAACCTCTTCGGCGTGCCCCTCCGGCTTTACTTTGGGAAAGATCTTCAGCAGCTTCTGGTCGGGCCCGATGAGGAATGTGGTCCGCTCAATGCCGATCACTTTCTTGCCATACATATTCTTTTGCTTGAGAACGTCAAACTGTTTGCAGACTACTTCGTCTACATCTGCAAGGAGGGTATAAGGCAAGTTGTACTTCTCTTTGAACTTCTTCTGCGCCTTCGGCGTGTCGCGCGAGATACCGAGAACAACGGCGCCGGCCTGCTGTATCTTCTTGAAGACGTCGCGAAAACCGCAGGCTTCGATGGTGCAGCCGGGAGTGTCGGCCCGGGGATAGAAGAAAAGCACCACGGGTTTGCCGCTGTAGTCCTTCAGATGTACGGTTTTATCTTCGTCCGTCTGAAGCGTGAAGTCGGCGACTTTGTCGTTCACTTCCATGAAAAAGGTCCTTCCTCCTAAACGAGATGCAATGCAACGAGATTATTCCATGATGACGAAAGCCGCGAGCAGTCTCGCAATGCTGCTTGCGCTGGCTGCGCCGGCCTACGCGCAGTATCCCGGCCATGTCGAAAGTGCCAAGAAAAAGGCCCCCAGCGTTCGCGCGATCGCCGTGCTCGAGTGGACGGGCGATATGGGGAAACCGAGCGCCAGCCGCATCATACCGATCTCCGTCTTCGACGGCGAACAGTATCAGCCCGGAGGGCTCTACCTGGCCAAGCCGGAACCGCTGGCGCTGGAACCGGGAACCGAGTACGTGCTGCAGGATGCCGGGATCGCCCGTGGTCTGTTTGACATCAACACGGCGCAGGATGTGGACGGCTACTGGTTCGGCTATGGTTCGTGGAAGCCCATGGCTCCTCCGCCCAAGAAGGCGAAGCCGAAGCAAGGCAGAAACATGCCCCAGGTGGTGACCGATGCGGGGGACGACCGGCCTCACTTCAAGGGCCGGGATCGAGCGGCAACTCGGGCTACAGATTCATCCTCCAGTTCGACGGTCCATCCTCCGGTCCAGTAGCTCACCGGCTTCCAGCAATTCTTCTGCGGGCGACCCGGATCGTCCTACCCTGCGCAGGCGGTCGGACTCATCCGCACTCAGCCCCTGCCAGCTAACGCCAGCAGTGCGGATGTCGCGGCACCCGAGGTCCCGCTCGGGGGCGCCGATCCGGACCGGCCACACATGGCTCACGGCCAGCAAACGATGAAGGACGATATTGCAACCTGCCCAGCTCACGGGAGTACCCTCCGGCCTGCAGCAAATGATCGCGGTCTCCGATGCCGGCGAGGGAGAGGCGCATCCATTTGTGTATCTGTGGACCGACCCGGCGGACTCCGACAAGATGAAGGAGCAAATGGAGATTGCGGCTGCCAACGCCATTGCGGCCGCGGCGCCGCCTGCGAAGACCACTCCCAAGACCGCCACACACGCCGCCACTACCACCGCGCAGAGGCGCAAGGCAGCGGCTGCCGCGGCCAGCCCCTCCCAAGCCGGTGTTTACCAACGAGCGGTTCAAGGCCTATGAGCTCACCTACAGCGGTGGGGCAACGCTGGTCTTCACCGGGGAGACCACGGATAACGCCGGCAAGGTGAAATATGTCACGCTGATCGCCCAGCCGGACTTCAACGGCGTGCCCAAGGTGCTGTTCAAGTCCGTGACCGATGACGATCACCTCGACGTGACGCCGAGGATGCGGTTGGTGGATGCGGTCGATGCCAAGGCCGACAATCGGGGAGACCTGGTTTTTGAACTGCGCAGCCATCGCGATCGGGAATTTGTGATCTACCGGATATCCGGCGGACAGGCAGAGCAGGTCTTCACCACCGGATCGCTGCCCAATTCGAACTCACAAGGCTGACTGCTTCAGGATGTGGTCGCTTACTCAGGGAGTGGGCAGCTTGGTCGTATCCCAGCCACCACCCAGTGCTTTGACCAGCTGCACGCTGGCGGCAAACTCCCGGGTGGTGATGTCCGCAGCGGTTCGTTCGTTGGACAACTGCGTGGTCTGCGCCGTAATCACTTCAAGGTACGTCGTCACACCGCCCTTGTAGCGAGTGGTGGAGATGTCGAGAGAGCGCCGCGCAGAAGCTACTGCCCGTTGCTGTGCCACCGATTCGCTGTTCAGGATGCGCAGCCCGGAGAGATTGTCCTCGACCTCCTGAAACGCCTGCAGCACAGTCTGCCGATAGTTGGCTGCGTTCTGCTCGTAGACATCCCGCGCCTCGTTGGTCAGTGCATGCCGTCTGCCGGCGTCGAACAGCAACTCCACTGCCGAACCGCCCAGCGACCAGAGCGAGCTTGGTCCCTGGATCAATGTGCCGGCGTTCTTGCTTTCAAAGCCGCCTGTGCCGGCGATGTTGATGGTGGGGTAGTAGGCCGCGATCGCTACGCCTATCTGCGCGTTCGCGGCATTGGCACGCCGTTCCGCGCCAGCGACGTCGGGACGGCGTTCGAGCAATTGCGACGGCACACCCACTGGTACCTGTGGCAGTGCCAAATCGAGGGGCGCAGGCGGCAGGGAGAAACTGGATGCCGGGACACCGGTGAGCGTGGCGATGGCATGCTCAAATTGGGCGCGCGCGACGCCTACGTCAATCGCCTGGGCGCGCGTCTGATCAAGCTGGGTCTGCGCCAGGGCCACATCGGAGTCGGTGGCCACTCCGCCGGCAAACCGGGTCTTGGTCAGATCCAGATACTGTTCGTATTGCTGCACCGTGTTGTCGAGCAATCGCTGCTGGGTGTCGAGGCCCCGCAACTCAAAGTAATCCAAGGCCAGCTCCGAGCGCAGGCTCAGATCCACGTTCGCCAGGTCAGCGGCCGTGGCCTGGGCGGTGGCCCGCTGCGCTTCCACCTGCCTGCGGATGTTGCCCCATAGATCAGGCTCCCAGGAAACCTGCCCCTGCAGGAACAGGTCGTTGTAAGTTGTCTTGCTGCCGTTCACATACAGCGGACGGTTTTGCGACTGACGGTCGCGCGCAGCCGACGGACCGGCAGAGACAGTGGGAAAGTACTGCGCTCGAACCACCTGGATGGCGGCCCGGGCCTGCATGTACTGCTCATAGGAAGCCTTGAGCGTCTGGTTGGAAACGGCCACCTGCTGCTCGAGCTTGTCCAGTTGCGGGTCCTGATAGATCTCCCACCAGTTGGCCCGCAAGGCGCTGTCGTTGGGGCTCACCTGCTTCCATCCACCGTCGGGAAGATTGGGTGGAGGGACCACGGCGCTCTCCTTAAAGGCAGGAGCCGTAGGCGCGTCGGGCTTATGGTAGTTGGGGCCCACGGTGCATCCGGAAACGAGCAGTCACCGGAACGAAAAGCCGAGGGCCACATGAAATGAATACGCGGAAGCTTCATTCCGAAGCGCCCCCGGCGGGCTGCTTCGCGGGTTGCACCACGCGTACCGGTTCCCCATCGATCAACGAATCCGGCGGATTCTCGATGACGCGCGAGTCGGCGGTGAGGCCGTCAATGACTTGCACCGTGGATCCATCATCCTGGCCGATTGTCACCTGCACCAGTTTGGCCTGGTCTCCGTTCGGTCCCTTGACCACCGTGCCCACCTGCAAGCCATGGCTGCGGAAGATCAGTGCGGAGACGGGAATGATCATGGGGGCGACCGTCTCATGCACATTCATGTGCACTTCGGCGTAGGCCCCGGGCATGAGCTTGCCATTGCGGTTGTCGACATCGATCTCGATCAGCAAGGTGCGGGAGCTGGGATCGATGGCTCTCGCCGAGCGCACCACTTTGCCGGTAAACGTCTGGCCGGGAAATTCGGAAAACGTAAGCGTGGCTGTAGTGCCGGGAACCGTGGTCTGGGAATAGATCTGCGGAACGTTGACATAGACACGCAGCACGTTGATGGCCGAGATGCGAAACATCAGCGTGCCGGCTCCGGCGTTGATCAGCTGGCCCACATCCACGCCGCGGGCAGTGATCACGCCGCTGAAGGGGGCGTAGATCTTTTCGAAGGACTGCAGCTCCTCCAGACGCTGCACATTGGCCTGTGCGGACTTTACCGCGGAGCTGGTGGATTCCGCCTGGCTGGTGAAGGTATCGGTGTCTTGTTTCGAGACGGCGTTTTGCGTGAGCAATCCCTGGTAGCGGCCGGCATTGGTCTTGGCCAGGCCGGCGTTGGCTTCCGCGGTATTCAGGTCCGCGCGCGCCTGCAGCAGTTGCTTGTCCACTTCCGGTGAACTGATGATCGCCAGCAGCTGACCCTTGGCGGACATGGGCGCCGATATCGAAATACCACTTGCTGAGATAACCGTCGGTGCGCGCAAAGAGCGGCGCATCGCTGTAGGCGTAGATGTTGGCGGGCAATATGAGCTCCTGTCCGGTTGTGCCTGGCTTGGGCGGAATGGCAATCACCGTGGGAGCGGCGAGCGCGTCCGTCTGATCCTTGAGCGTGGTGCGGGCGCGCACTCGCGGAACGATCCCGGCAACCACGATCACCACCGCGACCAGCAGAAGAACCACGATCAGGAGCAGGGCGACGCGGCCGGAGAGAGGCGGAGCGTGGGGAGGCACGCCAGGTGCTTCATTTGCCGGTTGTGGCTGCTCAACTCGTCTTTCCTGATTCATCTCTTCGCTCTCTCTCCATTTTCTAGTCTTCCAGACTCGGGCAAGTTGCGCTGCGGCCCGCTTGCGCCGCTTCGCCCAGCCATCCATGAATCACGCTGAAGAATGTGGGCACGAAGAACAGGGTGGCTGCGGTCGCGAACAGCAATCCACCGATGACCGCCCGGCCGAGGGGAGCATTTTGTTCTCCGCCGTCGCCCAGTCCCAAAGACATCGGCACCATGCCGATGATCATGGCCAGAGCGGTCATGAGCACCGGGCGAAACCGCGTGTACCCGGCGCGCAGGGCGGCGTCGAGGGCGTCGCCGGCATTCTCCTCCATCTGCTCGCGGGCAAAACTGATCACCAGAATGGAATTCGCCGTGGCCACGCCCATGGTCATGATGGAGCCGGTGAGCGCGGGCACGCTGATGTGGGTGTCGGTGATGAACAACATCCAGGCAATGCCGCACAACGCGGCAGGCAGCGCGGCAATGATCATGAACGGATCAAGCCACGACTGGAAATTCACCACGATAAGCAGATACACCAGCAGGATGGAAAAGGCCAGGCCGCTGGTCAGCCCAATGAAGGATGAATTCATCGTCTGCACCTGGCCGCGAAGCACTACCTGTGAACCACGGGGCAGCTCTTTGCGATGTTGTTCGACAATCGCAGCAATCTTGTCAGACACGCTGCGCAGGTCGCTGTTCACGACATTGCCGTAAATATCGAACACCGGAGCGATGTTGTAGTGGCTGACCGTGGCCGGCTCTGCGCCACGGATCGATGGTGGCCACGTTGCCCAGAATCTGGATCGGCTTTTCTCCCGGCACGATGGCGGGTACGGCCCCGGTAGTTACCGGAGTAAGAGTCGACGCACCTACCGATAGGAACGGGCTGGGAGCGATGGTGGCCGCTGAGCTGGTCGTGGTCAGAGGAATACTTTGCAGGTCTGGAAGGGACTGCAGTCGATATTGGGGTGTCTGCGCCGCGATGATGTAGCTCACACCATTTCTGGGATCGAGCCAGTAGGTGGGGCTGGTCTGAAAGCTTCCGCTGGTCGAGACCAGCAGGCTGCCGGCGACATCCCGCTGCGTCAGCCCGATATCCTGGGCCTTGGAGCGGTTCACATCGATCGAGAAAATGCGGGATTGTTGAGCGGCTGCTGAATGTGCAGGTCGGCCGTGCCGGGCACGTAGCTGATGTCCTTCAGCAGGCCGATTGATAAAGTCGCGATTGCCCTGCAGGTTGTTGCCAACCACCTGGATATCGATGGGCGCAGGCAGGCCGAAATTAAGAATCTGCGTCACCATATCCACGGGCAAGGTATAGAACGTGGTGCCCGGGAACTGGGTAGCCAGCTTCGCGCGGAGACGCTGCACGTAGGTATCGGTGGGATGGTGCTTTTCCGTCAGAGCCACGGTGATGTCGGCGTCGGCACGTACCGACGACACCCGTGCTGGTGTAGGAGAGATTCATTCCGGAATAGGGAATACCAATATTGTCGATGATGCTGACGAGTTCGCTCTTTCGGGATCTCCTGGCGGATGGCGCTGTCCACCTCGATCGCAAAGCGCCGCCGTCTCTTCGATGCGGGTACCGGTCGGCGCGCGCAGGTGGAGCTTGAACTGAGCCTGCGTCGACCGAGGGAAAGAAATCCTGGCCCAACCACGGGTACAAGAGGGCAAAGGAGCCGATCGTAAAAACAAAGAAGAGGATGAGGAACACCGTGCTGTGGGCGATCGCCAGCTGCAGCACGCGGAAATAGAAGGTGCGAAGTTGCTCAAACCTGTGTTCGAACGCCAACTGTGCGCGAACCAGCGGATTGCGGCTCTGGTGCTTCTGCTTCTCGGTTTCCGGGTCATGCTCATGCAGAAGGAACTTGGCCATGGTCGGAACCACGGTGCGGGAAAGGAAATAAGAGGCCAGCATGGCAAAGATGACGGCTTCGGCCAACGGCACAAAGAGATACTTGGCCACGCCGCCCATGAAGAACATGGGCACAAAGACGATACAGATCGAAAGGGTCGAGACGAAGGCCGGGATGGCGATCTGCGCGGCGCCGTCCAGAATTGCCTGCTCCACCTCCTTGCCCTCTTCGAGATTGCGATTGATATTTTCGATTTCGACGGTGGCGTCGTCGACCAGGATGCCGACGGCCAGCGCCAGGCCACCCAGGGTCATGATGTTGATGGTCTCGCCCAAAGCTCCCAGCACAATCAGAGAGACCAGGATCGAAAGGGGAATAGAAACGGCAATGATGAGGGTGCTACGCCAGCTGCCCAGAAAGACCAGGATCATGACGCCGGTGAGGCAACCCGCGATGATACCCTCGCGCACCACACCGTCGATGGCGCCGCGCACGAAAATCGATTGATCCGACAGCGGTGTGATGCGCAGTTGCGGCGGCAGAGACTGGGCAATGATGGGGAGCAGACGCTTGATCCTGGAAATGATGTCCAGGGTCGAGACATTGCCGTTCTTGAGCACCGTCATCAGGCTGGCGCGCTGGCCGTCGACGCGGACGATATTGGTTTGCGGCGGGAAGCCGTCGCGCACATGGGCCACGTCATGGATGTAGACGATGGCTCCGTTGACGCTCTTGATGGGAAGATCGTTCAGACCCTGGATCGTTGTCGGAGCGCTATTGGTCGCCAGCTGGTATTCGAACTATCCCACCTTGACGGTTCCGGAAGGCAGGATCAGATTCTGGACGCCGATGGCGTTCACCACGTCGTTGGGAGAAAGTCCTCGGGCCTGGAGCGCCTGGAGATTTAAATCCACCTGCACCTGCCGCTGCTTACCGCCATAGGGAAAGGGACTGGCGGCGCCTTCGATGGTGGCCAACTGGGTGCGGATAAAATTCAGGCCGAAGTCGTTCAGCTGCTGTTCGGAGAGGCCCTCACCGGAGAGGCCAAGCTGCAGAATCGGCACGCTCGATGCGGTATAGGTGATGACCAGGGGCGGGGTCGTGCCCTGGGGCAGAAAGCGCAACTGGGTCTGCGAGACGGCCGTGATCTGCGCAATGGCGGTGGCAATATTCACGTGCGGCTGGAAATACACCTTCACCACCGCGACGCCGTCGAGAGATTGCGACTCGATGTGATCGATATTGTCGACCGTCGTGGTCAGCGTGCGTTCGGTCTGGGTGACGATGCGGTTGGCCATATCCACCGCAGAGAGGCCCGTGTATTGCCACACGATGCTGACCACCGGAATATCAATGTTGGGAAAAATGTCGGTCGGGGTGTTGAGAATGGAAAGCGGCCCAAGGATCAACAGTAAGAGCGCGAAAACGGCGAAAGTGTAGGGACGCCGTAACGCAAGACGAACAATCCACATTTGCTAGCTCACTCCTAAGACGTTCTCTCCGGAGGTCACGATGACTCGGGAAGAAGGGTGAAAATCCGGCAAAGAAGAGCCTCCCAGGCTCGGACGGAAGAACAGGCGAATATGGTGCGAGCGTCTTGCAGGGTCCCGGGCTGTCCGCAAATTCCGTTCTCGCCTCTGAGAGAATCGGGGCCGAAGCGAGGTGCAGCCACAGTCAGATTATACGTTTTGCACAATCGAAACGGGTCCGGCTCGATTATCCAGATCTCTACAGCCTTTTGCACTTCCAGTCCTACAGAGTAAGAGGTGCTGACGGCTTTGCCTAGAACCGCTCCGCGGCAATCGAGCCTGCTGGGGCGGACTCGCAGCCACAATCAAATTATACGTTCTTGCACGATGAGAAGTGGCACGCTCTGAGACCAGACGTTGCCGAACGGCCTTGCCCGCCAACCTCCGATCCAGTTTGCGATGATTGCGTGACGGGTTTGACTCACAAGCGTAGATGCAGGCAAAATAAAAGAAAGCCGGACAGGGTTTAACCTGTCCGGCTCGCTGAGTCAGACCACTCTTATTTTGCCAGGGCGGATTCGAGCGCGGCGCTCGAAACACTGACACGCCGTCCGGATAGTAGGCGTTCGAAATGTACTCCTGGAGCATGCGATGGGTATTGAAGAAGGAGCCATTGAGTGCGATGGTGGAGCGCATCACGGTTCGCCACTGCTCGGGATTTCCGTAATAGAGCGGAAGGATGGTTGACTCCAGCTGCTGGTAAAGACTGGCGACCTCATGCTCCGGCGTATCACTATCCGGTATGGCCCAACCGGTAACGCCTTCGATGCAACCTTCGACCCACCAACCGTCAAGGACGCTGAGGCTGGGGACGCCGTTGAGCGCCGCCTTCATTCCGCTGGTGCCGGAGGCCTCAAAGGGACGCCGGGGGTATTCAGCCAGAGATCGACGCCCGCGGTGAGCATCGCCCCAAGCTTCCATTCGTAGTTTTCCAGGTAGACGATCTTGAGCGCGTCGGACTCAAGCCGGCGGCCACTTCAAAAATCTCCTGAATCAGCTTTTTGCCTGGCTCGTCGTGAGGATGGGCCTTGCCGCTGAAGAGAATCTGCATACCGCGGAATTTCTCCGCCAGGTGAACGAGGCGCTCGGGATCGGTGAGCAGCAGGTCGGCCCGTTTGTAGGTGGCCACGCGGCGGGCAAAGCCGATGGTGAAGACATTGCTGCGCAGCGTGATCCCGGTCCTCTGCGGCAACTGCGTCGATGAGTACTCCGCTTGGACTGGGCATGTGCCTTCTCGATCTCACGCAGTGGAATGTCGATCGCGTAGCGAAACTGGAAATTGTCTTTGCGCCAGCGCGGAATGCGTGCGATCGAAGATGGCCTGCATGGGAGGGGCGGTCCAGGTGGCCGCGTGCACCCCGTTGGTGATGGCATCGATCGCATAGTCGGGGAACATCTCACGCGAGATCTTGCCGTGCTGCATGGCAACGCCGTTGACGAAGCGCGACGACGCCAGGGCCACGTACGTCATATTGAGCATGCCGTCGTGACAGCCGCCCATGCGCTCGAGCAGGCTGGCAACTTCGGGGCCGAGGATCCGGTGCATCTGCTCCATCGAAAATCGGTCATGTCCGGCGGGCACCGGGGTGTGGGTAGTAAACACACAGCGGTCTCGGACTGCCTGCCGTATCCCGCTCGCCAATCGTCCGGGTGAGGTCGCCGCCCAATTGGAGTTCCATCAAGCCGACGGTCAGGAGCGCCGCGTGACCTTCATTCATGTGGTACACGTTCACGTCATAATTCGAGGGCTTCGAGCATGCGCGCACCACCGATTCCCAAAACAGCTTCCTGGCGCAGCCGGTAATCCGTATCGCCACCATAGAGGTGATCGGTCAAGTACACGATCGCGCGGGTCGTTCTCCGGCATATCGGTGTCGAGCAGGTAGATGGGGATGGTGTGACCGGTAACCCCCTCGAGATCGTATCGCCAGGCCCGGACCATCACCGGGCGGTCTTCAATCGTCACCTCGACGACGGCGTTTTCGAGCTGCAGAAATTTTTCCAGCGGCCAGGGCTGATCTTCTGCAGCTCTGGATCCCCTGGGTATCGAGATGTTGCTGGAAATATCCCTTTGCGATGAAGTAGCGTGACGGCGCATAGTCCCAGTCCGAGATCGGCTGCAGACCGCATCGTGTCTCCTGCGAGCACACCCAGTCCCCCGCTGTACGTGGGCATATCCGGCGTGATGGCGATTTCCATCGAAAAATACGCTACGAGCCCCCTCGGTCGGAGAGGCCGTTCGAAGAAAAATCGCGCTGCTGGTTCGAAAAATGCATCCTGCCTATCTCCCTGTTTGCCAGTAAATGGCTACCGTTCCTGTTTTGGCCCAAACGCAAACGCAGAGTCGTTCAGATTTCCCGCGCAATCGACGCGGGTATCCTCGCGAACTCTGCTCCTCACCCGAAAAACGTTTTCGTTACTGTAGTTTCCCTATTCTAACCATCGACCGCCCGGCTTTTATCACGAATCGAACTGACACTTCCGTTGAACGGTCTAATGCTTCCGTGGGAGGACGTCTTCCCACAATTTTCTGCTCAAGGCGCGAACACGAGAATGCGGTCTAAAGTTCTGAGACTGCGCCAGCACCTCATCGGTCGCCTGGCTCAGTTTGCTCCAGATTGCTTCGAACCAATCAAGATGCTCCGGCTTCATGAGCACGGAACGCAGGCAGGTGATACCGGCATGCTGTTGCTGGTCTGGCCACGAGCCAGGAGGGAAAAATCGCAGTGGGTAGCTGGGCCAGCGCGAGATGAAGATTGTCGCGGGCGGCAGCAGCAAAGATCGCTTGCGCCCACCGAGACGATGCAGCCACACTATCGGCGCGCACCGCCCACACCAGGATGTCGAGCTCGGGCGCGAAAGGGGAGAGCAAGCGGTGGTCCCCGCGAGATCTTTTCGTGCATGAGCATCGCCGCCTCGCGACCACTATCCAGGCCGCGAGCAAACTCGCCTTCTTTGATGAGCGGCAGCAACTGCTGGGTGGCCCACAATGCGACAGCAGAAGCGCCGGCCCGCGAGCACTCCAGGCTGATTTCGCCCAGGTGAAGATCGGTTCCGAACTGAAATAAGTGTAGGGCGAGTCGTGTTTGATAGAAGCGGCCCACAGTGGGATCGCGAAAGAGTATGCAGCCGCAGCCATACGGTTGCAGCCCATGCTTGTGTGGATCGACCACGATGGAGTCGGCCTGCGTCAGGCAGGCAAAGGCTCGTCGCCGGGTTTTCGCCCAGGTTCGAGACCAGCGTGAAGTAGCCGCCATAAGCCGCATCGACGTGTACGCGAAATGGATAAGTGATGCGTAGCGCGAGCACTTCATGCAGCGGATCGACGGCGCCGGTGGCAGTGGCGCCCAGGGTCACCACGACTGTGCCCACATCGCCTTTTTGGAGAGCGGATTCGAGCGCCACTAAGTCCATGCGGCCATCCTGGTCCGCGGAAATCGCGGTGAATGGCAGGCCGAGAACGGCGCTGATTCTGCCGTGGGTGTAGTGCGCCTGTTCGGAAGCCACGACACGCTTGCCGGGAGCCAGCTGACCGGCGACCCAGAGTGCTTCCAGGTTGGCAAAGGTTCCGCCGCTGGTGAGATGTCCCAGGTAATTGCGTCCAGCCAAACATGCCGGCGATGGCGCGAACCGCTTCGACCTCCATGCGCGAGCTGGCGCGGCCGCCGTCGAGCGCATGGTTGTTGGGATTGATCACCATGGCGAGAGCGTAGGCGGCGCGGGCCAGCGGGTGAGGCGGCTTGAGCATCTGCCCGGCATATAGAGGATGAAAGTAGGGATAGTTGTCCGCCATTCTCTCAGCCACCTGGCTCATCACCGCGGCCATGGCGTCGATGTCTGGCGAGGGCGGGTGGGCATGGGGCCGGGCAAATCGCGAAAGGACGCTTCGAGCTGTGGCAGGGCGGAGGCAAGTAGCCGCAGCGCTATATCTTCAGACATGATTCTGGAGTTTAACCTCTTAAGGACGAAGGGCTTCGAGCGCGTCACAGGCAGCCTTCAATCCGTCTTCGCTGCGCAGCTGTGCCCCGATTCTGGCCGCGCGCTGGCGCATGCGCTATTCTCCAGCAGCAGGGTGATCTTGCGTGCTGCTATTTCCGCCGTGTATTTCCGCCGGCGTATCACGCGGGCCACACCCAGGCGACGGACCCGGCGCGCATTGTCCGGCTGATCGTGGCTGTAGGGCATCACCAGCATGGGTTTGCCGGAGCATGAGCGCCTGCGCGGTGGTGCCCACTCCGCCCTGGTGGATGATGACCGAGGCACGAGGAAAAAGCTTCGAATAGGGCGCGTAGTTGGCCACGCACACATTTTGCGGTAGATCGCTGGGGGATGTTGCGCGGATCGCTGCCCACCAGAAGCACGGCGCGCTGGCCGAGTCGAGCCGCGGCCAGTGCGCTCTGCTGGTAAAAGTCGCCGGCATCGAGAACGGCAGCCGAACCCAGGGTAAAGACAAGCGGTGGCGGTCCCTGTTGCAGAAACTGCTCGACCGCCGGCGGTAGTTCGCGATGCCCGGCGTCGCCATCGTAAAAAACGAATCCGGTCACCTTGGTGGCGGCCGGCCAATCCGGCTGAGGCTCACCCAGCAGCGGAGAAAACATGGCGAAGACGAGATACGGAGAGTGCTTGGCCTCGAAGATAGGATCGGGGCCGCGGCCCAGCCCGAGCTCAGACCGAAGCTGATAGATCGGTTCCGGCCAGCTTCGGGTTACCCAACGCGCGAAGCGGGCAATCGACTCTTCCCATTCCGGGCAGGGCTGGCTGCAGCCGCGCCAACATGGGATAGGGCGGCAACACGGGCGCATCATAGCCGGGAAAAAAACGACAGCGGCGCAAGCACATACGATGCCCACGGGATCCCGGTGACCTCGGCGACGATTGGAGCCTGGTAGACGAGCTCTCCGGCGACCATCAGATCGGCGCCCTCCGTTGGCCTCGACCGCCGCCAGCAGTTCCCGGTAGCTTTGCCGGATGGCGGGAAACAGAATCTCGCGCAGGGTACGCTCCGTTCCCTTGCGAATGTCCATGAGCATGGCGACGAGACGATTGTCTTCCGGATCGAGAATGGGGCCGACGGGCGCGAACTCCAGGCCCAGCGAACCGATCTTGGAACGAAAGAGTTCGGGGACGGCCAAAACCGGAACATGGCCCCGCCGCCGTAACTCGAGCGACAGGGCTATGAGTGGATGGATGTCGCCAAGAGTGCCGAAGCTGGAGAGAACAATGCGCATGCGCTGCTTCTGCAGTGTAAATGTGCGAGATGCAACGGGCTAAAAGCCGTCTTCGAAAACCTGGAAACGCCGTTCCAGTTCGAACTGCTGGCGTGCCTTGTCGCTGCCCGCGAGAAGCGATGCGCAGGCTCCCGAAGCCTTTTCGCGGCCAAGCTGGGTGCGGCACGCGGCGCGGGGGTGAGCGTAGCTTTCCCATGGTCCGGTCTGCTCCCAAAGACTGTCGCCGGGCTAGAAAGCTATGTTCGAGGCCGGTGCGCACCATTTGCTTGAAGTCGCCGTAGCTGAGCGGGTAAGCCATGGCCGCACGAACATATTCATGGGTCAGGTTGATGCGCGAGACCCCTTCGTCATCGGTCGAGAGAGCGACCGGCACGTGGTACAGGCGGTACATGGGCAGGGGATGGTCCGCGCCCTTGACGTTAAGAATCACGTCGTTGCTGGTGAGGTTGATCTCAACCATCACGCGCTTGGTGGCCATCTCTTTGAGCAAGTCGTAGGGACGATCCTCCTGCATCACGTCGACCCCATGGCCAATGCGCTCGGCATGCTGCCACTTCGACGGCGGAGCGAATATGAAAGCGCAAGTCGATCCGGCGGTCACCATGCCCGGTCCGAGTCTCGCCGGCGTGCAGGGTGATGTGCACCTTGGGATAGAGCAGATGGAGCGCATGGACCATCTGCATTTGCAGCGATAGTTGGCCAGGGCGACGCGCCAGTCTTCCGGCTGCACCATGTTGATGCCCACCACCAACGGGTCGGAGGAGGCCAACTCGAAACCGCAGAGCAAGTTGGACAAAAACCGCCGGATGACGGCAACGCGCGCAGCACCTGGTAAAGGAATCGGACCTGGAGATTGCAGGCCGGGGTGGCGCCGCTGGTGCCGCAATGCTCCAACTCGTGGCGCTGGTGCTCGCCTTCCTCAAACTCCGCGCGCATGCTCGGGCAGGATATTTCTGCAAGCCTGCGTCGAGCAACTGCCGGCGCAGCTGGGCAAAATCCGTCTGCGTGTCCACCGGTCCCAGATTTTCAGCCAGGGCGGCCACGGCCGGGCGGAAGTTGGGCGTGTGCATGATTTCGAGGTATTGCTCATTTTGAGCTGCGGCGCGGTTGGCCAATTCATCCACCCACTCGCCCACGTGTTGGGGATCCTCTGCCGCCTGAAAGTGATCGAACGATGCGAAGAAGTGATCGTGTCCCGACTCCTCGGTGGTGGGGACAAACGTTCGCATGGAAAAGGTGTCGATCAGCTGGTCGTAGAGCTTCTGGTTGGTGAGCGCGCTGGCAGCGCGCTCGCCCTCTTCGCCGCAGACCGGCTGCGGAGGCAGACTGCGCGTCATCGCCGTGGTCTTGTAAAGCACCAGCGTTTTGGAGTTGACGCAGAGATTGTCTTCCGCAGCGTCGCGGATGAAGCTCTCCGCATACACGGCGCCCGCCAGGTGGGTGTGCAGATCGGCGCCCTTGGGCATGTCATGAAAGAAGGCGTAAAGGGCGAGCGGCCCTTGTTGGCGGGCATGCTCGAGGGCTCGTGCCGCGCGGGTTTCGCTACTCTGCGCGGCAGCTTGCGGCTGTCCGAGGGCGGCCGGCGCCAGGCAAACCAGGAGGGTGGCGAGCGGCCAAGCGAATTGAGGCACGGCAACAGGGCATAGGCTGGGAGAGGGAACCGGCGTCTTTCAAGTTGTGGACTGCGAGCGTCTCAGTGTACGACACGGGATTTCCCGGGCCATGCCGGGTTTTGCGTACGCGAAGTCGATTGCTATACTGACGCTTGTTGCTTGTGCGCAGTTGCTGACCTGGCCGGGCCCTCCGCCTGAAGCTGCAGACTCAGACCCAACTTAAGCGGAAGCAGCGTCCTTGGATGTCCCAAGGCCAGATAGCTCAGTGGTAGAGCGCGGCCCTGAAAAGGCCGGCGTCGGCGGTTCGATCCCGTCTCTGGCCACCATTTAGAATCAATCACTTGCGGAAAATCGCCGCACTGATTCTCCGAGACCATTTTAACTCGCCCTTTGTAAGTAGTTGAAAACGCTTAAGCATTGATGTTCCCGTATTGTTCCCGTCAGCATAAAAGATGATTCGAGCCGCGTTCCTGATGATAGAAGTCATGCCGCAGGAAGCCGGATTGTGGCAAACCTGCGAATTGGGTTTCGTTAGAGCGGTCAGGTTGCCGGTTCTCGCCGACGGCGTGCAAGCAGTTTGTGGCTTCCAACTGCCATCGAGGCAATATGCTCGTTTGAATTGGAGCGTGTGCGTCGTTTATGAGATGGCAGTGGGAGCACTAGCCCCGGCGGATCACCGCCGAACCGGACTCTGTTCCTCGCTTAATCGAAATATCGCTCTTCGGCAGTTACGAGAAGTCACTTGTCCGGAAAGTAGTTAGCCGGTTTTTCGTCCACTTGCGCCACGGGTTCGTCCAGTCAGCTATTGGCCGGTTATGGCCTGTACACAACAGTTGAGATCTCGGTCGGAAGAAGTTTGCAGAAGCGTGGCCGACTTGGGCGCAATCACTGTAAGTGGTGATGGTCAGCCCTTCCTCTTTGCCCGGAATCTGGCTGGGCTAGGAAAAGCGGCGCACGGACAGCATACCTATTGCATCACTCCAGGGATAAATATGCTGTCCCCGCATCTCTGCCCCCGCGTCTCTTCCGCAGAAGGGCAGCCTGCTACGGAATTGGAATGCCAACCGCCCCCGAGGTAGCCTTCGTCAACAACCACTTCCCGTCGATCTTTTTCGCTTCACCGTCAAGGTCGACATGGCTTTTCGCAGTCCAGAAGGGAAGGCCGGTGGCCGGATTTAAAGACACATCGAAGTAGTGGCACTCAAAATATACCGATGATGTCCACTCCCCGTCTCTCCACAAAGGGGCAAACTTTGTCTTATATTCAGGGGAAAGCGCGACAAACTTGTTCGCCTTCTGAAGCGCTCCGGAGACATACTTGAAGAATGAGCACAGTGTGCCCTGTTTTCCCCCGGCAGAGGTATCGCCCGAGGGTTCAGGGCACGAATAGGGATCGTCCGGATCACCGTTTCCGACATAGTTGCCTGCCGTAGTCGCCGTGCTCACTACCGTGAGCGTCCCATCTTCCGCCCAGATTGCAAGTACGTCCCGAATTCGTTTTGTGATCTCAGCCGGCGAATCGCCCTTGACAGGATCGTGCACGCTGACGGCCGCATGAAAGGTTGCGTGGAGATGTTGCAGCTCGGCCATTTGGGCCAGTTTCTCCTGGTGCTCCCAATCGCCTGCATAGGCAGTCCCCATACCAGCCGCGGCCACTGCGGTGAGCAATGCAGCGAAGCGTGTGTAAGTCGCAAGAGTTGTGTTACGCATGAGTTTTCTCCTCGTTCGTAGTGAAATTTGTTTGAAGGCGACAATTTGCCTTGGGGGCGCAAGCCCACACGGCAGACCGTTCGCATCCCCATACCAGCCGCTTGTCCCTGCTCTTGGCAGAGCTTTGTTGGCTAGTCCCGTTTTCGGCGCTTACCCTCGTGCTTGCAATGTGGAAACCCGAAGTTACCTTGGATCGTTTGCCGGAGCCGGCACTGCGAAGGTCGTGAGTTTGCCCTCACGACTGCACAGGAACGCTTGGAAAACAGTCCAAAACGATTCCGAAGGGTCCCGTCTTTGTCATCAATGTTCCTCGTTTCCCCTTTGGTGATTGCCACAGAAGATCTGGCTTTACTTACTAACGCGACATCTGCGGGAAAAGGGGATCATTGGGACATGAGAAAGTGCAAAGATCGTGAATTGCAGGTAAAATCCTGACCACCGGGTTTACAGTAACCGCTGTTTTTTGAACGGGGTACGGTTGGAGAGTGGCGACTTGGTCCAGGAACCGGACGTGACGGCCCTGCTGCTCGAAGCAGCGAATGGGAACCAGGCCGCGCATGAAAAGCTTGTTCCTTTGGTCTATGACCAGCTTAAAAAGCTGGCCCGCCGATATATGCGGCGCGAGCGGTCTGGGCATACCCTTCAGACCACCGCTCTGGTTCATGAAGCTTATCTCAAGCTGGTTGGCCAGCATTCTCCCCACTGGCAGAACCGCGCTCAGTTCTATGGGACTGCTGCCCAACTGATGAGGCGCATTCTGATCGACCATGCCCGCCGCCACCTAAGGGAGAAACGAGGCGGAACACAGGTGATTCTGCCCCTGGAAGAAGCATTGGCTTTTACCCCGGAACACTCCGAAGATCTGTTGAAATTGGACGAAGCTCTCGAACGTCTATCGAAGCTCGATCCGCGCCAAAGCCGCATCGTTGAATTGCGCTTCTTTGGAGGCCTGAGCGTGGAGGAAACCTCCAGCTTTCTGAACGTCTCCCCGATCACGGTCAAGCGGGATTGGGCTGTGGCGAAGGTCTGGCTGTACGGCGAATTGAGGCCTGACAATGGGGATGACGGCAAAACAGTGGGAACTGGTTAAAGACCTGTACCAGACCGCCCTGGAATGCAGCCCGGCGCAGCGGGCTTCTTTTCTCGAACAAAACGAGCGCGACGAAGTGGTCCGCGCCGAAGTGCACCGCCTGCTTGGCATGCACAATCGTTTGGGAAGCTTTTTATCCAGCCCGGCATTCGTTGACCCTCGGCGCACCGGCGCAAATCCCCTGGAACGACTGACCCCCGGTGAAGTGCTAGCTGGGCGGTTTCGCATCGTCAACTTCGTCGCTGCTGGAGGTATGGGTGAGGTCTACAAAGCCGAAGATTTGCTGCTCGGCCGAGTGGTTGCGCTGAAACTCTTGCCAAAGGAACTAGCGGAAGACGGGGAATCGCTGGAGCAATTTCTGCGCGAAGCGAAAACTGCTTCCGCTTTGAATCATGCAAGCATCTGCAGGGTGTATGACTTTGGGGAAGATGCCGCGAGAGCCTTCATCGCGATGGAATACCTGGAGGGCGAGACGCTTTCGGCACGCATCCAGAGGGGGCGGCTCTCGACGATCGAGGCTCTGAAGATCGCGATCGCGGTTGCCGATGCACTCGCCACGGCACACCGTAAAGGCATCGTTCATCGCGACCTCAAACCGGGCAACATCATGCTCACCGAAAGTGGGGCAATGCTGCTCGATTTTGGACTGGCAAAGTACGAACGACCCGTGGTGTCTGCGGAAGAGACCCTGACAGGCCTTACCGCTGACGCCCAGGTAGCTGGCACGCTGGCGTACATGTCTCCTGAGCAGTTGCATGGGCAACGGGTCGACGCCCGTAGCGACATATTTGCGTTTGGCGCGGTTCTCTACGAGATGTTCACGGGAAAGAAAGCATTCCCGCGCAAGTGCACGAGTGAAACATTGATAGCAGTCGAGCGGGAAGAGCCCAGCCCGCTGGACCAATTCGTAGAAGATGTCCCGAATGCACTGGACCGCATCATTCGTCGCTGCTTACGCAAGCGCCCCGAAGAACGCTATGCAAGCATGATGGAGGTTGAGCAGGAGCTCAAGGATTGCTCCGAACCGATTTCAGCGCCTGCCAGTGGTGTTAACCCGAGAGTGCTGTTCCGGCAAAGCAGGCAGCCTCGTGTCGCAATCCCCGCACTGATTATCCTCGTAGCCTTCATAACCTTAATTGCCTGGGGAATTCACCACAGTTCCAAAGTCAGATGGGCCAGGGAGCAGGCCTTACCGCAGATCGGCAAGCTCATCGAACGGGGCCAACCTGCCGAAGCCTATGCACTTGCTGTTCTGGCCGAGCGATACATTCCGGCTGACCCAACCCTGGCCAGGTTCTGGCCCGATATTTCCTGGTCCGATTCCATCATCACCAGCCCTCCGGGGGCTTCGGTCTACCGCAGGAACTACAACTCGCCGAACGCCCAATGGGAATTTGCCGGACTCTCGCCCATTTTGAAGGGGAGGTTTCCCGCTGTGGATTCGAGCTGGAAATTCGAATTGCAAGGCTATACGACGCTCGAACGCGCCACCTTCCCGTCCGGCCCGATCATGGTGGCACTGCAGAAAGTTGGGAAGGCTCCCAGCGGAATGGTTCCTGTTGAGTTCGACCAGGAATCTGTTGAGGGCGATCCTTTTGCCCCGTGGGGGATTGCAGGCATTGCAGGCCTTCAGGCCTTGCCTCCAGTCCGGGTTGGAAAATACTGGATCGACAAGTTCGAGGTCACCAATCGCGAGTTCAAACGCTTCGTGGACCAGGGCGGTTACAAAAAGCAGGAGTATTGGAAACACGAGTTCCGAAAGGATGGACGCACGCTTCCGTGGGCCGACGCGATGAAACTCTTTGTCGATAAAACGGACCAGCCAGGACCTTCCACCTGGATACAAGGTGAATATCCGCAGGGTGAGGGCGAATATCCTGTCACCGGTGTGAGCTGGTTCGAGGCTGAAGCTTATGCTGACTTTGTAGGCAAGTCGCTTCCAACCATCTATCACTGGGCGGCTGCTGCGTCCCCGACGGACAGCTCCAGCCTGATACCCGCCAGCAACTTCAGTGGCAAGGGACCTTCGCCGGTCGGGGCTTACCACAGCATGAGCTGGAGTGGCGCTTACGATATGGCAGGCAACGCGAAGGAGTGGTGTGCAAACGAAGCGACCTCCGGCAGGCGCTATATCATGGGCGGCGCATGGGACGAATCGAGTTATATGTTCAACATTCCTGACGCTCGTTCACCCTTCGAGCGGTCCCCTGGATTTGGTTTTCGTTGCGCTGAATATGTGTCGACTGGCAAGGAAGCCGAAGCAGCCGGCGCTCCGATCACGGTTCAATTACGCAATTTCGGCTCAGAAAAACCTGTTTCCGATCAACTTTTCCGGGCATACAAGAACGAATATTCTTATGACAAGACGCCGTTGCATGCGAAGGTGGAATCCGTAGAACAGGCCGAGGATTGGAGGGTGGAAAAGGTCTCCTTCGACGCGGCTTACGGCGGCGAGCGAGTCACCGCGTATTTGTTCCTGCCCAAAGGAGCCTCACCGCCTTTTCAAGTCGTCGTGTACTTTCCCAACGCTGCTGCCGCTCACATGCGATCGAGCGCGGAAGGGATCCCGAGCTGTCTTCCAGACTTCGATTTCATTATAAAAAGTGGACGAGCGGTCTTATTCCCTATCTACAAGGGAACCTTTGAACGTGGCGGCGGACCGAAGCCGATCTACTGGCCAAACACCAGCAGTACTTATCGAGACAACGTCATTTTTTGGTCTAAGGATCTTAGCCGGTCGATCGACTACCTCGAGACACGCCAGGATATCAATCCCAACGCGTTGGCCTACGAAGGTCAAAGTTGGGGGGCAGCGATGGGGGGACTTCTCCCGGCTGTGGAAACTCGCTTTGGGGCAATAATTCTCCTATCACCAGGATTCTTTTTACAAGAGCGATTGCCGGAGGTGGATCAACTCAACTTCGCTCCACATGTGAAGGCTCCTGTTTTGATGCTCAATGGCCGTTACGATTTCCTTTGGCCGCCCAGAATCTCTCAAGAGCCCATGTTCCGTCTGCTAGGAACGCCCCCAGAGCAAAAGCGCCGCGTGGTTTACGATACGGGACACGACGTACCGCGAACGGAGATGATAAAGGAATCGCTCAACTGGCTCGACAAATATCTGGGATCCGTGAGATAGAACAGGGAGGCTAGTTGCTCAAGCCCATGCGGTGAAGAAGGCCTTGGAAGCGTGGATCGGGACGCAGACGGTCAAGCAGTAAGTCAGAGTTTGGAGATAGGAACATGTCCAAAGATTTCTGCGAATAAGCTTTCTCCAGGAACTCGAATGCTTTGTCGTTTTCTCCGAGGCCGGCATAGATCGTCGCCATCGTGTCGGGTGAATCAGCGGTCCCCTTTAATTTGCGTTCCAAGTCGCGAAGGACCCTATCTCCCTCAGCTTTCTTGCCGATGGCTGAATAGGCGTGCGCCAGCGCCACAACGCCCTTAGAGCTACCGGATATCTCGATTGCTTTCCGGTACTCAGAAATCGCCTCCTGGAGCTTGCCCGCACCTTCGTAGCCGACGCCGAGCGCGTAGTGCTGAAACCAATCGTTGGGATCAAAAAGCAACGCTCTCTTGCTCGCGTCGATCAGGTTGGGGTAATCCCGGAGCGCATAAAAAGCCCACGATTCGGACGTAGCCGCACTGATACCGGAGTCCAATTGGTCGATCTTTGCGATCTCGGCCAGGGCTTCGTCATTATCTCTGAAATGGATCTCTAGGTGCGACATTCTGCTAAAGCCACAATTTATGCATGCCCAACGCAGCTCTTTGGTCCACCCTCGGCAGTAAGCTGTTCATCTCCTCCCCAGGAGGCTAAATTGGCAACTGCGATCCGCAGTCATCTCGGGCTGGTCAGTCGGACATCGTAGATTTCTGCCCCAAGTTGCCGAGGCTCTTCGGACCTATTGATTACCAATATGATGGGGGGCGGATCGAGGGCCGTCGTTTGGTCGATAAGTCTTCTGACGCTCTCCTCTGGTACTGTTTGACACAAGACCACCAAGTCATAGAGGTGCGATGTAAGTTCATCTTCAGCATCTCGCGACGTTACTGTCACCACATTCCCCTCATTCCGGAGCAAATCAATACGAGTTTGCGAGAGTGTTCGGTCATTTCCTACCAGCAATATTGACGGTCTCATCATGTGCTCTTCCTCCTTCGCAAGCTGCGGACTGTGTGTCAGACCAGACGGACTCTTGTAAGCCCGGCGCCGTGTCGTTGATCACGTTCCTTCCTTGGCTACATAGATCAAGGTTTGAGGGGCTGTGTGAATCGTATAAGTTAAGTCACGTTCGGAGTGATGCGTGATTACGCCACCATGTCACACCTTCCAGCAGCGGCACTTGAGGAGTTACCTTGGGTTACCATCAATCATTTGTGGGCTACTGTAGTTGATGCCTATATCAGAGCAGATATCTGGCAGCCGTGATTCTCTAAGTGACTTGTCATTGAGTCTCTCGGCGGAGGCTTTGTGAAATAGAACTGAGCGGATTGTTCAGGCAGGGCGTCCTGCTGCGGGTGTGTTCTGTTTGCTGCGGTCCGAATCGTCGTTTGAGGCACCTTTCGTGCGCAAAGTCTTCAAACGGGGATCACGATCAATGACGTTGCTTCAAAATTGGGTACAAGAACTCTCGTAGTTTGTGCATTGACAATCGCGATCTGCGTCATCACGGGATGTGGCTTTTCCTACAACTCCACCGCAGAGAAGGGCGTCACGAACTCCTCCAAACCAATTGTTAATTGCTCCGCCACTCCCGCGAATGTTATATCGGGTAATAGCTCCCAAATCTTGACGAAGGCTGTAGGCCCACTTGGGCTCCCTCTTGCGTACAGCTACGGTACCGCCGCGGGCTCCTTAACAAGTCAAGGCAATTCGGCTACGTTCAACACCCAGGGCGTCTCGGGAAGCATAGTTGTTACATGCAAAGTAGTGGACACAAAAGGTAATGAATCGTCATCCACAACCACGTTGGTCCCTCAGCCGGCCCCGTCAGCGCCGCCAACCATCGGTTGCTCAGCCAATCCCTCGGCCGTGTTGCTCGGCGGCAGTGCAGCGATTACCGCAGTGGCAAGCAGCCCCGAAACCCGGCCGCTCACCTATAGCTGGAGCGCTTCTTCCGGCACAATTTCAGGTAGCGGGAACACAGCAACGCTGAACACCAGTGACGCGGCCGCAGGCACCATCACAGTGACCTGCGGAGTTGCCGACGATCAGGGACGTTCCGCATCCGCCACAACGGCCGTCACCGTCAATGCCCCTATCTCAACGCCGCCAACGGCAGCACCCTGCAGTCCGAAGTGTTGGCCGGCGTCGTCACCGCCGTGTGGACCGTACCGCTCTTCGAATCCACACCGACGTGCGCCTTCATGCTGAAGAACTGCGGCGTCAGACTCCAAAGCAAGAAGGCCGGACAATGTCCGGCTTTCTTGCTGAGACTGAGAAGCGACCTACGTAGCCTTCGTTCTAAGAAACGGTACGAGTCGGCACGCTGTCAGCACCGAACAGTATCGGCGCGCTGGGCTAGCTATCTGACTGCGGTTGGGGAGTTCTTCAGAGGTTCCTTAGAGCTTGGTGTTTTTGATCGCGAGCTGATCAGTAGCAGGAGCGCCTATCGTCGCCGCGATGCCGGGTGCCTTCGTGTAAAGCTGGCGCCGCAAACAATAGAGTGCAAGCTCCAGCCGATCGGAAACGCCGAGCCTGTTATAAACCTTGCTCAGGTAGTTCTTGATGACCTGCTCGGTTGTACCGAGCTGATAAGCAATCTCCTTGTTGCGGTTGCCCCGCATGATACAGGTGATGATCGCCAGCTCCTTCGGTGAGAGACAGGGCTGGGTTCGGGCCTGCGAGCGATAAGCCTCGATCACCCAGTTGATGGGCTGGTTGTCGATCCAGATTTCCCCCGCGGCGACCTTGCGGACGCACTTGACCAGAAGGTCGGGCGAGATGGAACGAGGGATGATGCCTCGAACACCCCGGAGATAGAGTTCGACGGTACTAGACTCGTCGTTCTGAGCCGACTGGACAATAATCTTCAACTGTGGAGAGCGGCAGACCAGGTCTGGAATGGCATCGACTGCGCCGGAGATCAAATTTTCCTCCAGCAGGACCACGTCGGTGGGAGAGCGCTGGATAGCGCGATACAGACCTGCCAAGGTATCTGCCTGCGCGATCACCCTAATATCGTCTTCGAGCGCGAAAACCTTGCGGACGCCCACGCGGTAGACGGTCTGCGAATCTGCCAAGATGATTCGAATCGCAGCCTTACCGGCGCTTTCGTCGGGATCGAATCCGGCGTTGGGTGGATCAGCATCGAAAAATTCAGGTTTGACAGATAACATAAGTTCACAGACCAAGGTCAGGTTAGTAACCTAGGGAGTATCTGCACAAGTCTGCGACTCGCGCTTCCTCTTCCGACCATGCTTCTCGAAACTCCCCTACGATGCCAGTGTCTGCTGAAAACGCGCCTTCCGCTTCATACTTACGTTCTATTCAATAGCAGCGCGGGTCGAAGACTTGTGCAGAGATTCCTTAACGGCAAATGCTTCTAATAGTAAGAGAGCAGGTTTAACTTCCAGAGCTGTTAACAGCGAACAATCTTGGGTGAGCATATTCCTGCCGTAGCGTTGCGGGTGTCGACCACGAGTTGCGCCTCATCGACGATCTTCCCGTAGTCATAGTCAGAATGATCGGTGACGATAACAACGCAGTCGTATTGGCCGATACTGTCCAGTGGCACGCATTGCATCTGGAGATCGTACCTACGACCCTTTCCGATCTTTGGAAAATAGGGGTCGTTGTAGCCAACCGAAGCGCCCCGTTTCTGTAGAGCTTCGATGATCGTGATCGCGGGAGACTCGCGGAGATCATCGATATCCTTCTTGTAGGAAACGCCCAATACCAGAATCTTTGAACCATTCAAGGCCTTGCGGCGAACGTTGAGTGCCTCCGCAATGAAGTCAACCATGTGGTATGGCATGGCCATGTTGATCTCGCCAGCTAGTTCGATGAAGCGCGTTGCGAAGTCAAATTCTTTCGCTTTCCATGAAAGATAGAAAGGGTCGATCGGGATGCAGTGTCCTCCCAAACCTGGCCCGGGATAGAACGGCTGAAATCCGAACGGTTTAGTCGACGCAGCCGCTATAACCTCCCAGATATCAATGCCCATTCGCAGACAGAGAAGTTTCAATTCGTTGACTAACGCGATGTTCACACAACGGTAGATATTCTCGAGCAGCTTTGTCATCTCAGCGACGGCCGTGCTTGAGACAGGCACCGTTCGACGGAAGATGGATGCGTAAAGCGCTGTCGTGATCTCACTCGCATAGCGATCGACGCCACCGACAATCTTGGGAATATCGCTGCGTGCGACTGTGTTGTTTCCGGGATCTTCGCGTTCGGGAGAAAATGCAACAAAAAACACGTCACTGGCCTCGCGGATACCGCGCGAGACCCTCAGCTTCAGAGAATTTCCTTCCTCCAGCAGTGGTAACACCACTTCTTCCGTTGTTCCCGGATAGGTAGTGCTCTCGAGCACGACCAACTGGCCGGCCCTCACGTGGGGTGCGATCGATTTCACCGTCGCTGTCACGTAGCGCAGATCAGGTTCACGATATTCAGTGAATGGCGTCGGCACGCAGATCACGACGATATCCATGTCAGAAATACGAGTGAAATCTGTCGTTGCCTGGAATCCGCGATCTCTGGCAAGTGTAATTTCCGTCTCCGGAATGCGACACATGTAAGACCGCGAGGAGGTAAGCATATCGATCTTAGTGTGATCGATGTCGAAGCCCGTCACCCGAAAGCCCTCTTCAGCGAACAGCAGGGCCAAAGGAAGTCCGACGTATCCCAAACCGATGATCCCCACTCTGCCGGTTCTCGACTGAAGCTTTGCGATCGACTCTTCTTTTAGCGTGGTTGCGTTTAATGAAGGGGCTGAAATGGCTGCTCGCATAGGAGTATTGTCCTTCCAAAAGATTGGTTACGATGACTCGGCCCAGTAAAGGTCGTTGGTGGCAAGAGCGGCAAGACTCAAGGCTAAAGCGCGCCAGGAGTAAGACCTCGCGATCTTTACCCGATTCTTCGATGATGTCAGGAGGACTCAATCGCTTCGCGGCGCTCGTTGCGTTCAGATGCTGTAGGACGCACCGCTCACAATCGTCGACAATTTGCCCACGCCGATCCCCACGTGGAATTTGAGGAGTCGCCCCTTACGACGAGGGCTCCAGCTCGAAGGTGAAGGGTTCATGCTGCAATACCAGCCTAGAATGGCGCCTATTTGACGCTCTTCGTTGCGGACAGCCAGGACGGCGCGGACGCCAGGAGTACGAGCTTTAGTCTCGAAATTGGGGATTATGGTACTTGCCGTATCCCTATCACAAAGCGGTTATTTTCTGGTGGTGTCAGAGCAGTTAACAAGGAGCGATTTTCGATGAACAGCGTCCGGCCGTCGCGAGGTGATCAGAAATTCTAGATGGGGACCGGATCGAGCACTTTGTGCCCATGTCCGCTGTCGTTTGTTCCTGCCTCGTGTATTTTTTAGCCGCGAATGCTACCACGCTGCTGCAGAGAAAACTTTCGACTTTTTTGTTGCTTTTGGGGAATTGCGTTCAATGGCGATTGCCTTTATAGTGAGGCTATTGAAAATAATAATTTGTCCACGCAGTTCCTCCAAGAGTTCGGTACTGGGGCGTGGATGACGGTGTAGCCCCGAGACGGGCGTGCGAGCACATTGTGTGCCACCGACGGGCGTCGTTCCTGAGCCCCGTAGTTCCCTCCATTTGTATTCCTGCCAGCGGCAGACGCACCAGAACATTTAATTAGAGGTGGAATATTTTGACACAGCTCTTCTCTCTTTTCGGGACGCCTTTGTCCCGGGAGCCCCTCCATTGGCGCGCGCCTTTGAATGCGACGCCTGCAAGTCCGGCCCCGGGCCATTCACACCCCACTCCTTTGACATGTACTCCATGCCAACCTAAGGCAACGGTGACAACATCACCTTCGACACACTCAAATTGTTGTCGAAGTCCTCGCATGGCCAAGCGACGAACAAAATAACTAACTAGCAACTCGGTTCTGTGTGCCCGGCGAAATTCCGGATCGCCTTGCTCGCTGCAGGGATCGGCAGAGCTGTGTCTTTTGGGTTCCGGCAGAACTGCCAAGCCCCTATCCTTTTCACTTTTTTACAAATGAGGATGAAACCGTGATGTCTAACAAGAGACTGTTGTTCCTACTAACGTCATTGATGACGACCGCCTCGACCGCCTTTGGTGGTTTAACTGTTACTTCCCCCAACCCTCTTCCAAATGGCACACCTTCGGTCTACTACAGTGTTCATCTCACGGCTGCGGGGGGAGCCGCTCCTTATACCTGGGCGATCACGCACTGTTCAGGCGCCTGTAATACGGGCCTTGGCTGGAACCAGTCCGGAATTTTATTCGGCACGCCAGTAAACGCAGGAAGTAGCATCTTCACTTTCGCGGTAACCGATGCGAGGGGACGGACTGTCTCGGCGTCTCGCGATCTCACCATCTCTGCTGCTACTTCTACCACTCAGGTCGCGGTAAATGTTACTCCCACTACGGCAGCCCTCACCCCTGGCCTGACGCAGCAGTTCGTCGCCAGTGTGAGCGGAACCTCAAATACCGGCGTTACATGGTTGGTCAACGGCGTCGATGGGGGTAACTCCACAGCCGGCACAATTTCAACAAGTGGCCTGTACACCGCACCGAGCAGCGTCGCCTCCAGCATCTCCGTGACCGTGACAGCAATCAGCGTGGCCGATACCACAAAGTCGACCAGCGCCTCGGTGAGGATTGCGGCGCCAGCGTCGGCTACGGACCCCAGCTACTATGTGTCGCCGTCGGGCAGCAATTCCAACCCCTGCACACAAGCCAGCCCTTGTGGTACGCCCGATTATGCCTTTAACCTTGCGTCCCCCGGCGATACAGTGCAGGTTGCAGCGGGCACATATAATTACGGAAGCAGTGCGGCAGAATTTACGAAATCGGGAACCGCGGGACACAACATCACCGTTACATGTGCCACCCGAGGCGCGTGCAAGATTCAGAACTCGGCGACCGGCAATCACACGGTGGTCGTGCTGGGAGGCAGCTACATTACCTTCGACGGTTTTGAGGTCACCAACACCAGCTCGGCAGGCAACAACCTCGGTCTCTACGTGACCAGCTCGTTCGTCAACATCACCCGCAACACTATCCACCACATCGAAACCGACTGCGGCTCGAGCGGCGGTGGCGGAATTCAGATCGCTGGCAGCGGCTCCAGCGATAGCGGCCTTCAGAACATCACCATCGACTCCAATCTGATCTACGACATTAATTATCCCGGCGGCAGCCCGAGTTGCGGCAAAAGCACGGTGCAGAGCGACGGAATCCTCCTCGAAAGCGCAGGGACCGCAAACCAGGTCACGAACAATATCGTCTACCACACCTCGGGCGGCTGGGGTATCCTCGTCGGGAACTCGAACAACACATTCAACAGCGTCGATACGGTCATCTCGAACAACACCGTCTTTTCGACGACTGGCGGAATCATCATTTTGAGCGGTGCTGGTACGACCATCAGCAACAACATTGTTGCGGACACAGGTCTGACGACCGGCCGGTGCGGCATTAGCGCTCCTTCCGGACTCTCGGTCACCTATGCCAGCAATGACCTTTGGAATAACAACGGTGGGAGCTACTGTCTCGAATGGGGCACCAGCGACCAAAGCGTGCATTCCAACGACATCTCCGTGGACCCATCCCTTGGCACTACATTCGTCAACTGGCAAGCAGACGGTTCAGGCGATTATCACGAAAAGGCCGGTTCGCCGACGATTGACAACGGTTCCAATATAGGTACGCCCCCGACGCACGACTTCGACGGCAATCCGCGTCCTCAAGGCGCTCGCTACGATATCGGGGCGTACGAATAATCCCAACTAACGCGAGACGCTATCTCAACCCATAACCTCAATTACCACAACCCCATCCGGCGAGGAGTTTTCCATGTCGGATGGGGTCATCTATTAGCCTCAGATCCTTGAGCGGCCATCTTAACGAGGCTTCCCCCAGATCGCATTTAAGAACACTCCGTTCCACAACCGCGCCGCACCGCACCGCGTTTGCTTTGGCCGTGTGGCGGGTCATAGAGAGTGTGTGAGAATACTGATTGGGGGATCACTTGGGAGCGTGGCATCCGACGGCGATGCCCGGCTGGTCACTAGGCCCTGTCCGCTGCTGAGGGTCAAGGTTGGTTGGCCAGCTAACTCTGGCCAGATCAGACGTGACTTCTCGCACGGCTCGGACAATTCGAGGTGCCAACCACTCATCAACATCGTCTCTTCAACTTTCCTGTTCTTCGCAGCGTCTCCCGGCGTGCGGTGGATACGTGGGGAGCATCCGCCTTATCACCTCCATGAGCTGGGTAGATCTCATCGCAGGCAACAAGCGCTTCGTTGAGTAGGTGCATGTCTTGGGCGAACAGCATGGTCTCTAGGAACAAGCCAGACAGGCCTTTCGGTATTGCCGAGACGATCATTTTGAGAGCCGCGGCTTGACCCGGGCTTCTCCCCGACGGCCTTGACACGCAGGAGGGATCCCAGCTGACCTGAAGTTCGTTCTGATGATCTTGCTCGAGCTGTGCAGAATTGGGTGCGTGATGGAGAGGCGCTTGATCGGTTGGGCTCACCCTTCAGCGCTAGTCTTGATCGCAGTGCACCCACTAGATTTTTCCGCGTAGTCCTGGCCAGCCCCAGTTGCGATAGAAATCGCTTCCACAGTCGGGCTGCCCATGAACTCTGATGCTCCAACCATGCCGGGCTGGTCAATTCCGTCCCGTTTGGCGATCCTCCATATGGTCAGGACAATGATCTTCAGGTCAAGCAACAAGGACTGATGATCTAGATACCACACGTCCATGGCCAATCTGTGGTCCCACCGTACAGCGTTCCGGCCGTTCACTTGAGCCCACCCCGTGATGCCGGGGAGCACCTCGTGGCGGCGCATCTGGAATGGAGAATAGCGTTCCAAGTAACGAACCAGCAGCGGCCGGGGACCGACGATGCTCATCTCGCCGCGCAGCACGTTGAAGAGTTCAGGCAGCTCATCCAAACTGGTACTACGAAGAAGGCGTCCAAATGACGTGATGCGGTCGCTGTCCGACACGAGCTTCCCGTCTAACCCGACGGGTTCCGTCATAGTCCGAAACTTGAACAACGTAAACAGCCTTCCGTTCAATCCAGGGCGCTCCTGTCGAAAAACAATCGGCTTCCCCAGGAACACTGCCACCAGCAACCCGATCAATATAATGAGAGGGGACATTAGGGCGAGGGCAACCGCCCCGACACTCAGATCAAACAGTCGTTTCAGCTTGTAGCCCCGAGCGGGTTTTCGTGGAGTAACCATGGTGATATCTGAGGCGCAGATTCTTCGCCAATCCACGCACTTTTCGTACAGATGGTGATGTCACGCGGCCGAGGGCGCGTTGGCCGCTACAGGGTCGACCCGTGATTTCCTGGTTAGTTCCTTGGCGGGGATTCCAACCACCGTCGTACCGAGATCTACGTCCTTGTTCACTACCGCACCTGAGCCAACCCGCGCGCCATCGCTAACTTTTACGTACTGCATGATCTGTGCCCCGGTGCCTACGAGCACGCCGCTTCCCAGTTCGACTCCACCGGAGATGTTGACCATTGGATTAAGTACACAACCGCGGCCGATCACAGCCTCGTGGCCGATGGTGCAAGACACACCGACTATGCAGAATGGCTCGAACCGGACGTTCACGGTGGCTATGTTGCCGGCGCAGATGATCACACCCTCGCCAACCTGCATCGTTCGTCGCTGCCACTTGACACTGGGGTGGACAAGCGCCGGCCATGCAATATGTGGAAACCTTCCTTTGAGTTCTTCCGCGAGTTTGAGCCTTACGGCCGGAGTGCCGATCCCCATAGCGAGAGCATCAACGTGGTTTGATTCGAGCCACGAGAAATCTCCAAGGATAGGACTGTCGCAGGGCCCGGGCCGACTCGTGTCGCTCACCAGAAAACCGACCGTTGCATACCCAGATGCCTCTTGATTAATAGCGGCGGAAATATCTTCGATCAGCCACGCCACTTCGCGGGCACATCCCCCCGCACCTATGATTGCGATACGTTTCATAGACCTTCAACCTCCCAGCGATTTTCGCCCTGGTTGCTTCAGTTCGTCCTCTTTGTCAGTCTCTGTCCAAACTCATAAGCGCCAAGGTCGGGAGCGAAGCCAGTCAGCCGCGACCTGCCATCGAAGTCGTTCGGTGGAGCGCCGACGACTGTACCGGCATTCAGTGCGGGGCTGACACGCTTCAGGTGATAGTCCCCCGTGAAGAAGTTTCCTGTAGGATTCACAAATTGCGGATCCGCATAAACGGCTTTGACAAATAAGTTACAAGTCGCAACGCCAACGTCGCCACAGTTACCTTGAAGCAGCACGTTGCGAACACTGTTAGCGAAGGCCAGATTGTTCGTATAAACGTTGTGTCGGCCGGCCTTGGAGTACTGCCAGAACCCAATAGTCTTGTTGTGATACATGATGTTATTGGAAACAACCATGTAGTCGGCGGAGCAGGTTTGATGACAGGGCGAGTCACCAGCTCCGACGAGGATACCCACGTCATTCTCAAAAACGGTGTTGTTGCTGATCGTATTGTGGTTGGCGGCATGCCATGTCGCGATACCCTTGGAGGCATTGCGATAGCTGATATTGTTGACAGCGGTGTCGAACGGCGCTGCCAAATAGATGCCATGGTACTTGTTGCAGCTTCCGGCGCCACCTGCACCAACGTTATGCACCACGTTGCCGATAACTTCCATGTAGCCGCCGGAGTAGTTGCCCTGCTCGACCCCGCTGGCCCCGTAGCTTGAGCAACCGCGCTGCCCAGGAATATCGTGGACGTGGTTGCCGACAACACGCACATGAGTGCCTAGTACCCACACGCCCATGTTGGCATCGCTGGTCACATCGAACCCAACCAAATCAACATAGTTCCCGGCAATGACGATTCCCCAGCCAAGACCGTTGGCTGGGTTGACGTGTCCGACAATTCTGGCTGCCCATTTGGTTTCGGCAATCCATCGGATACGAGCTGATTCCACGCCGCTCGTCGCAATTCTGATCGTGTGTAGAGCTGTGTATCCGCTGTATGTTCCCGGCAGCACATACACGGTGGCGCCCGCCCGAACTACAGAATCAGCCTTCTCAAAGCTCGAGAATGGTGCTGCCTTGGTGCCCGGGTTAGAATCACTGCCGTCAGGGGAGATGTAGAACTCCTGAATCGGATTCTTTGCTGCATCAGGCTGGTGGCATGACAAGACAAGAACGGATATGGCTGCGCAGATCACCAGGGCTATGGCGGCCCGTGGGCAGCGTCCGCGGTTAGTTCTCAATATATGTGAACACCGTTTCATCGTTCTTGGCGTCCTATCGGTCTATTGTTTTTAATGCGCCCTAGCATACAACCCGTGCTCGTGGAAAATACGGTGTCTATTCTCACGCCGACTACGGGTAGCTCGCGAGCTGATGTGTGGCAGACCAGCGCTCGATTCCAAGGTCCTCGTGGCCATCCGGAATGCCTCTGGCGGCCTCGGAAGGTAGATGCACCATTACCTCAATATCGCCCGGTGCAGTCGCAAGAATCTCCTGCACATCTGCAGAGGAGCCAAAATATCGGGTCTTCGCCAGGCCGTAGATCCTTAACCTGGTGTTGTACGCCAATTTGTAGAAGTTACGGACAAAATCGATCCCGGCGCCGCAGTTGCGCGACAATCGGATGGCTTGTATCCCATACCGGCGCGCAACAGTGATGGCAGCAGCTCCAATGGCCCACTCCGTGTGGACATGATGATGCGAATCCAAATGCGTCGGACGCAGCCCACGATCTAGGCAGGCCGTGACCTGCGCCGCAAGCTCCGTTTCCACGGCGAGCCTCTCCTCCCTCGACAGTCGAAACCGAGGTCGCCTACTCCGAAACATACCGATGTCATCGCAGAACCGCGAGCATCGCCGAACGGGAGCTGACAGTGGATATCCGGAGCTCAGGTTGAGGTGTACTCCGATTTTGCCGAGCAGTCGATGGCGATGTGCCAATTCACAGGCCTCGTCGAAACCGGGCATATTGGTCATCAGCGTTGCACTCGAAATCACGCCTTTGTCGAATGCTTCTACGATGGCCCGATTGATTTCCGCACTCATCCCGAAGTCGTCAGCGTTCACTATGATCTTTCGGGATCTACTGGGACTGAGCATTTTCCACTTTCAACGTAACGGTGCGTTCGGCGTGAATACTCGGGGCTTGGTTCTGTACTCCCCCGGAGAAGCAAGAGCGCTCTGCAGCACCCGCTCGAGGCGACGGGCGAGCCCGGCGAAATCGTGGTGCTCCTCCACGTATCGCCGGGCGCGCACCCCCATGTTCCATTTGTCGTCAATCGACATGGCGGCCAGCGTCTCGGCCGCTGCGGCAATTGCCTTGGAATCCTCTGGCGCGACAGTAATGCCCGCTGCCGCTTCGGCAACAGGATTATTATGTGAGTTTCCCGCAAAGATAGTAGGACGCGCGGCCGCCATGTATTCGTGAAGTTTGTTCGGGCTTATACCATATCGATATAAATCGGTTTTCTTCGCAGTGATGATGAACGCATCGGCTTCCTGTAATAAGCAGAATATCTCTCGCTTCAGCACTGGATGGTCAAACAGCACATTAGTAATGTTCTCAGTTTCAACTCTCCTGCGCAGTTCACGTTTATTCGGGCCATCTCCAACAAGGCGGAAACAGAAGCGCCCGGGTGCTTTTTTGTTCAGGATAGCCGCTGCATCAAGCACCGAATCCAAAGCGTCAGATAAGCCATGAGAGCCGGCGTACAGCACCGTGAATACCTCACGCGGCGTCGGAGAGTGTGGAAACGGCATCATTTCCAGGTCCACACCATTCGGGATCCAGGTAATGTCGCTCGATCGCGCTCCCATGAGGACCATGTATTCCGACGCGTTGGGCAAGAGCGTGACGATCTTGTCCGAATTGCGATACAGATATCGCTCGATCACTCCAAACGCCACTACTGCCGGGTGGTGTGGGCTCATGCCCATATCAATAAGTGTCCGCGGCCAGAGGTCACGTATTTCCAGGACGAAAGGAACACGCATTCGTCTAGCGAGTCGCTCCGCGGTAAAGGCGGCAAACAAGGTCAAAGATGAGCCGATCACTATGTCCGGCTTGCGCATCGTCCGGGTGCCCAGGCCCAACCACAGTTCGAATGCGAAAACAAACATGTTCCACAGCCGGGCCATCTGGCTGCGATAAGCGGGTACACGCAATAACAAAAAAGGAACCTCGCCAAATTGCTCGAAGGTGCGTAGCTTTCCATGCGCGCAGCTCATCTGGGTTCCCGTGGCGTGATTGAAGCTGGACGCGATAACCATGACCTCATGCCCGTTGCGAATCAGTTCCCGGGCAAGAGCATAGTGCCGTGTGCCGCCCGGCTCGGACGGCGGAAGAGCATAATGATTTACCAGCCACACTCGCACTTGAGATGACTCCTGAATGCTTGGTAAACCCCGAGTGGTCAGTTTCACTGCTCGCCCTGGCGTTATCAAAACACGCAGTCAATCGTGGTCACACTCAATACCTAACAATTGCCTCGTCCCTAGATAGCCGCAATTCATCAGAACGTCGACTACGGACAGATTTCCAACGAATTCCCCAGACAGTTGGGGATAACTTCGTTGCGAGAAGGGCGAGTATACAGGAGTGATTCCGGCGTCCTCAAATTTCGCATCCTCCTGATACGACTTAGCGCCCGCTCCAGCCAGGTACGTACTTGCTCCGATGGCGCGGCATATATCTAGGAGCAGGTCAGTTTTGTGACCCGATACGTTCAATTCACTTGCGTGTATGAACTGTGTACTGAGATCGAGGTAAGTGGCGATCGAGCAGATCACCCCGATATTGAAGGCCGCCAGCAGGCTCCTATTGCCATTGACGACGCGGTAATGGGGCTCAAGGAGCGCAAGTGTCTCTTTGAAGTAGGGTGCCCTCCCGTAATTGCTCCGGAGCGTTGCCAGATGCCAGCGCGCCCACTGCTGGCTATTATCGGTTTCCACCTCACTGACAAGCTGACCATATCGGCCGCTTTTAAGTACCGGGATTGTTAGCCATGCGGGACCGTGTCGCGTCTTTATGGAATTCCGATTGATGAGGCTGCCAACTGGGTAGACCACCATGTCCAGGAAGACAAACTTATCCGCATGGGCAATCTTGAAGAAGTAACCGAGCCAGGGTATGTAGTTCGGTTGGTGAATAGCCGCTATTGTCCCCTCGGCCGCGTTTATGCCATAGAGCGTCAAAGGCTGGCGTGACTCGTCATTTGCCGGTTTGTTTACCATTTAAGTCTCATCACCTCGAAGGCTTCGGCATAAGGGTTCTTCACTTGCACTCCGCGAACGCGCGCTAAACCTTCGATGAACTCCCAACAAAAGTAAGGGCGGGCAAGCTCAAACTGCGACTTATATGCCTGGAGCGCGTCCCACTTCGCCTGCAGATCACAGCGCTCCAGGGTGACAAACGCCTGCGCTGGAAACCCAATATTGTTCCAGGGTAGTTCGTATCCCCAGATGGTCATGTCTTTGAAACAGCGCAAGCCTTCTGCGTTGAGTACCTGGTGATCCTGGTGCAGATCGCTGGCGGAGGGGAGAAACACCATAGTCGGATTGATTTCGCTCCGAAGCTTGACTAACTCCTCCAATAGCTCCTGGCGGTAATAGGACAGCCGGCGAACCGGATATCCGAAGACGAACGTGTGGTTGCGGGGAATCCCCAATGTCTGCATAGCAGCTAGAAACTCATCCTGAAGCCGGGATGGCGCAGCACCAGGAGGTAGAGATTCTTCGGCCGTAGAAAAAGCTGCCACGAAAATGTCTACCCTATTCCTAAGCAATCTCGCAATCGTGCCGCCGCAGCCTAGCTCGGCGTCATCTGTATGTGGGGCGAGAACCAAAACTCGCCGCATGGAATTCATCAGCTGCGTCATCATGTGTTGGCCTTTGAATTCTTAACCCCGGCGATCTGTCACTCGTGCTCTGTTGACCAGGTGTGGTATTAGAGCGGATTTCCGGTAGCTATGCACCACGGAGTACTGTTCCGTGCGGCCTTTCTTCGTGGAAAAGCCACGTAATCCTGAGCGGCTCCGGTGCGCACCTATAGGAAATTCGCTCTAATGCTTGTGACTATGCGACTGTGGTGGTCCACCTTGAAGCCGCATCGGCTAGTTCTGTTCTCCATAGCGGCAAAGGTTCGACCGAGGAGCGGTTGCTGCTGAGTACGTTCTTGTGTACCTGACTCAGAACCTTGCTCGCCGCGGGCCAGTTATAGGCGCGGAGGACGGCGTTGCGGCCGTTGTTTCCCAGTTGCTGGCGCAGTTCCGGCTTCTCCAGCAAGTCCATAATAGCCGATGCCGCCTGCTTCGCGTTGCAGGGATCGATGCAGATGCCACACTGTGCCGCCTCGATGATTTTCCTCAGATTCGGGAAATCGGAGGAGACCACCGGAAGCGCGCCCCACATATACTCGAACAGCTTGATCGTGTTTTCGCCAGCGTAGGCGTATGCCGGCACGGGCTGAAGGAGCAACAGGCCGAGGTCCGCTTCAGCGATACGCTGATACACCGCCCGCAGGTCCTGGTTCCCAAGGTATTGGACATAGGGCACGGCGCGGATACGTTTCTCATCCTCCAGGCATGCGCACGGTCCCATCAGCTGCAATTCCACATTGTGCTCCCGGAGCAGCTCCGCGATTTTCAGCATAACCAGGAGCCCACGATCTTCGGACAATCCACCGACATAAATCAAGGTGCGCTTGTTGCGTACACCGGTCGCGATCCGCTCCACAGGGACGAGCTGAGGATAGTTTGGCACAACACTGGTAGGACGGCCGACGAACGCTCTGGCCGAATAACGGTCTGTTACGATCACATGGTCCCACACCACACTCGTGATCCGTTCGTAGAAGGCGAAGGCGACGCTGACAATAGGACGCAACAGTTGGGGAATCCATCGCATGGAGAGGATCTTGTCGGGATAACATTCGCGGGTATTATAGATCACCTTCTTGCCGGCAAGTTTCAGCAGAAGTCCCGCCGGAATCAGATCGGGATGGTGGAAGTGGTATATGTCAGCATTTTGGCGCCTGGCCTCCCGGTACATCTTCCAGCAGAAACTGGTCATGCGCGAGAGGCGTTTCTTGGATGAGGGCAGGGCTCGTATTTCGACGCCATCCACAGTTTCATCGCGATCGTGGCAAACAATCTGCGTGACGCGGTACCCCTCCGCCGCCTCCGATCTGCACGCTTTCTGAAAGATGCTGATGTGGTCGGCGGGGTACGTGCTGAGATGAACAATGTGTAGTTTTTTCATCTGCTGGCCATCCTTGTGTGGCTTCCGGTTTGTCGCCGCTGGCTCTCCCCCCGAGGAGAGGCGGGACGGCGATGCACGACGAGATTGCTCTCATCGACAAGTTCAGCCAACAGAGCTTTGTTCATCACCGAAGCGTCGTGACCCCGAGGCAGTAGCGTTTCTGCAAGATGAGAGTTGATGATCGCGCGCCCCATAATATAAGACCCGCATTTCATCCCTCCTCCATTAGAGTCTTGGTCTAAGAACTGACCAACAACGAGCCCATGGAAGTGGGGTCACGGCGTGTAGGATGGGTTACGTGTCCAGTCGCTGCCAAACACAGCTTCTCAAGCGTATCCGCGCTGCAGGACCAGGAGTAGTGCGCTTCGACAAACAGACGGCCTTCTGCGGAGAGACGTGCGCGTTCCTCAGCATCGGCCAAAAGTCCAATGATGCCGTCAGCAATCTCCCCCGCGTTCTCACCTACTACCAACTGCGGCTCCACGCCGTCTATCAAAAGTCCCGCAGCAACCACGGGAGTAGTGACAACGGGTACTTCCATGGCCATAGCTTCAAGCACTTTATTCTGAACTCCGGAGGCGAAGCGGAGAGCGGCGACAAAGACGTCAGCTTGCTCCAGATACGGTCTAACATCGTCTACTGCGCCAGTGACGGTTACATGGCGGTAGCGCTGCGCTGTCTTGACCAACTCCCGTAAGGGATCGCGGCCGACGATCAGGACTTCCAGCTCAGGGAATACGCGCCTTACACGCGGAAGGATCGCATCCAACAGATGCACCGCCGCGTCCGCGTTCGGAGGATAGTTCATGACTCCCGAGAATACGATGCAGTTCCTCCCGGAGGAGCGCGGAGAGCTGCGTTTCCAGTAGTCATAATCAACGCCCTGCGGCACGATTTCGCTTCGATCGGAAGGCCCGAGGAGATTCTCCCTGTCCCGTGCCGAGGTAAAGAACCGGTAGAGCGTTTTGCGCGCGAGTCTTTCTTCCAACCGCCGCTCCCTCAAATAGCGAACGAAGAGTCTTGGCCGGAGCAGAACGCGGGCTTGGCGCAACTGTTGGAGGATACGCGTACAATTCGTATCACCGCACTCAACTACAATCGGCACTTCCACCCCATCCAACACTGGAATAGCTTCGCGGCCGTGGAACAGCACAAGGTCGAAAATCTGCTGCTGCAACAAGCTGCGCATGGTCTGCCCCATTTGCTTCACTGCCCATCGTGTTTTCCAAGACTCGCGCAATCGCCAGCCAAGGACCGGTACTAGTGCGGATAGCTTGAGCCATCTAGGTTGGGGAGCGGAGCATTTGCTGAAAATCGCAACTCGCTCTGCATACGGCTTCAGCGCCAGCATGGTTTCCGACGGGACCAGCTTCTGGTGAGTGAGTGACAGAAAAGTAATGGCGTGGCGCTGGCCTAATACCCGTAAGAGGTGGAAGCCTCGCAAAAGGCCGCTTGTCAGGGGATACGGGAGCTCGGGATATATCCAGAGGATTTTCATTCTCTAGCGACCGGTCCATTGATACTTGTGAAACTATTTCTGTGTTGGCGACGAGCTTAGAGCCCATCATTCACTCATAGGGCAGCGGCGTTGGTGGCTAAAGCGGGTCAGGCAAGGCGAAGACCGCACGGCATGGCGGGTGGCAAATTCATTACCGACAATGCAGCCGAGCACTTTTGGGACACAACTCCAAGGGGCGGGACCGGTCTTGCCCGATCTCTTTGTCCCTCGTTGCCTTCGTCCTTACGTCGCGGGACCGAACAGAAGAGTCGTCGTACACGCGGATAACAGGCTCTAGAGCGCTCACGATTTCTGTGGCCGATCCGGCCCTCTCCGATGTGGGGCTTTTCCTGGCAAAAAGTCTTGCCCACAGAATTTTCACCGGATACACCTATCGTGAAACCGCTCTAGGGAATTCCCCTGCTATATATCGCCATACCGGTAGCTGTCTGCACAATGGCTTCGAGGGTTCGCCGACCGGCAGCTTTGGCGGCGCTGGTGGGAACGAAAACGATGTCGCCCGGTTGCAGATTCATGTCCGGCGCTTTTGCGGACAAAATCTTCTTAAGCGAGATGAGTGTCTCCTGTGGGTGGCGTTCCGGTCCTGATTTGCGAATCAACTGGGCCCTGTCGAGAGCGGCGGTGGGGTTGGCGCCCTGCGCCATAGCGAAGGCCTGCAGCATAGTCATGCGCGAGTTCTCCATGACGAACCCGCCAGGCAAACGAACATCTCCGACGACATAAACAACTCCCGCTTTAGAAACCACAACCGTGTCGCCAGGATACACGTGGATGTTGCTTTGGCTGGATGACTTGCTGTCGTCGGAAAGGGTCACAATCTCCGAGTGTTGTGGGTCGGCCCGATGCGAAAGTGACACGGTGTTGCCGGCCCGGGGAGTGGTGCCGCCAGCGGCCGAGAGTGCGTCGAACAGGTTGCGCGGCCCGGGCAGAGGGTACACCCCTGGTTTCTGCACCTCGCCCAAGACGGAAATTCCCTGCGTAGCGAATTCCTTTTCGAGGAGAGAAACCCGCGGATCATTGAAGAAGCCGCCGTCGCCTAGACTCTTTGCGATAAGCGCTTCGGCTTGGGCAGGGGTGAGGCCGCCGACCTTCACGGTGCCCGCCAGGGGCAACGTGATTTCACCTGTTGAACGGACTCTGACCTCCTTGATGTAATCCGGTGCGCCGAACACGCTGACCTCAATTAAATCGCCGGGCCCGATCAGAATTTCGGGACTGGGAGAGCCGCTTGCAGCAAGCGATGAAGCCGCAGTGGCTTTTCGCGGGTTGACTGCATCGCCGCTCGCGGCAGGGACAGAATCTGTCGGACTGCCTTCAAGCGAACCGTTTGCTGACATGACACGCACCGTCGCAGCGTTCTGGCCAGGGGCGACCAGAGTCGGCATCGGGGTGCCTCTCACCGGTGAGATGGGCACTTGCGGAGAGCCAGTTTGGGCTGGTGCAAGCGTTCCAAGCAGTAGAAGCGTCAGGCTGATTCGGAACCCGTGGGTTGTTGCTCTTGCGAGGTAGGACATAATCGCCTCGAATTCTTTCGAGATTCACGGATGCCAAACTCAGCTTCCGATCTACTGAAAAGCGACAAACATAAGTTGAAGTCGAACCGCGGAATCAGGAATCTGCAGTCGATCACCCGAAACTCTGGCATTCTGATTGAATGCCCCGGCTTCCACGAATCCAATCAGGAGTAATCCTCGTGAGCAGCGGTCCGAACCCGCGACCACCCCTCGAGTGGTTATTCAGGACGGCGAGGGAAGGTATTGGTGAACAATTCAGAACGGCCGGCGCTCAGCGATGAGGAGTCCCGAGCTACGCAAATCGGTATCACAGAGTTGTTCCTTTTCCCGCTCGACCTGGATCGCCATAATCGAAAGAGCCCAGACCAACCAGAATGCTTTTCGCCAAAGGAGGTCAAGGGAAAAGCCCGCTACTAGCATCCCCCAACACGCCGCCTCGAACGCTACGAGCCGGGCGGAGGTCGGGATATTTCTAGTGGGTCGGGGAAAAGCCCGCAGATGTGAGCGCACTGCGTTAAACAGAAACAGTAGCCCCAAAATTCCGAACTCAACCGCAGTAGAGAGATAGATGTTGTGGGCGTCGCGTTGGTCACCGGCGAAGAAACGTGCTGTACCCTCATACTTCTCATACGCCCTGGAGAAATTGTCAAGGCCCGCACCGAACGCTCCATAACTTTGCAGGGAATGAATGCCGACCAGCCAGATATCCTGCCGTCCTGAGACTCTACTCGTGGTAGCTTCCTGCATGCGCTCAAAAAACAATCGAGGCATGAACAGCAACCCCGCACCCAAGACGGCGACCAGGAGCAGCAAGCGCCGGTTCAGACGCAAGCGAAGCACAAATACAAACGCAATTGCAGCCACCCCGGCGAGCGCACCCCGTGACATGGTCAGGAACACAGCAAGCCCAATCACGCCGGTGCCTGCCAAAAAGAGAGCTCGGCGCGACGAGCCGCGGCCTGAGAATGCCTCGCCGGAAGCCAGGGACAAAGGCAGCAGGAGAGTGGCGGCAAAAAAGTTCGGATCCGATAGAGTTGATCCCTCCCCGATGGAGGCCCGGCCAATAGCGCTCCCTGTTCCGAAGAACGTGTAAGCGGAATATAGAGAAGCACTACATCCGCCCAGCATGGTCAGCAGAGTGATCCACGAAAACTCCTTGGCTGTGACTCGTACTGAAACCATGGCCAAGTAGAGCAGCCACAAGCCCAGTGAAGTTGGAAGCCGAAGAAGAGCTAGCTTCGGGTCGATCGCCCATTGAATGGAAACAGCGGCCCAGAGAATGAATAACGACCAGAACAGTGCCGACTTCGCCGGCCTGATGATGCGTTCTCCCAGCCAGCCGACCCCCAGGGTCACCCATAGCGCAATCACACCCGCATACCGCAGTAGAGTGGCAGTTGGACCAGCGCTATTGTCCATGGTGGTCATGGACTCAAAGGGGATCAGGAACGCATAGAGTCCGAGAGCCACTTCAATGGGACGCACAAGCAACAAAAGCAGGCCCAACACGGCCGCAACGAAAAGCCAATTCTCGGACGCAATCATCCACCCAAGGGAACACGCGGTCGCAATTAAGATTGCCACCATCAGCCCCAAGGGCCAATTCTCTCTCGAGGAGAGCTCGCGCGTATCGCGGATATTCGCGGAAAACATTTTAGGGCCGTGCTTCACCATTACACGATCGGGCGCTGTCGCTAGAGCGGTTTCACGATTACCGGATCCGATCCGGCCTCAGTGAAGTGGGCTTTTCCTGATGAAAAGTCCCGTGTAAGTCATTTTTACCAGCTACATCTATCGTGAAAACCGCTCTAGCTTTGGACGCTTCTTAACTAATAAGTTGTTGAAAGACGCGCAGCGGCACCAGCAGAGGCTAAAGACACTGGGAGCATCTCCAAAGGACTACGCGATGGATTGCGCTCATTCTGCCCGACTTTTTTTCCAACAAGCTCCTACAATACAGGTGAGCGGCAAATGGATTGATATAACTCCAGCATGGTTTCGGCATTCTTGTCAGCCGAAAACCGCCGGTGGATCTCATCGCAGGCCACTTGGGTGAGGCTTGCCCGCCAACGGGGTTTCTCGAAAAGTGACACACAAGCGCGGCCGAGTTCCTCTGGGTGATCTGAGGGGACCAGTATTCCGGTAACGCCATCCCGAATCACTTCGGGCATGCCACCCACTTTACGTGAAACCACCGCAACCCCCAGAGCCATGGCTTCTAGCATGACCATGGGGATACCTTCATGGTCGGAGCAAATGAGCAGAACATCCATGGCACGGAACACGTCATAAACGTCATTGCGCTCGCCAAGCAAAGCCATGCGATCCTGCAAGCCAGATTCGAAAATCAACCGCTGCAAAAACTCCCTCTGACGGCCTCCGCCGGCAATAACGAAGTTCGACCTGGGAATTCTCTCGGCTAGATACCTTGCGGTCGCTACGAACAAATCATGCCGCTTGATGCACTCCAGCCGCGCCGCGGTCCCGACCACAAAGCTGTCGCCCGAGATGCCAAGCCGCCGCTTTGCTTCCGCCGGGCTAAAGCTGGAATTCACACGCTCGAGATCCACTGCGTTATGAAGAACGGTCACTCTTCGCGGATCTGCATGCCGTTTCCAATACTCGCCTAGATCTGAACTGACGCTGACGATCCGGGCCGTCGTGTGCCTGGCCGCTAGACTATCTGCAGCCAGGACGGACCAATGCTTCAGATTGCGAACGATGGAATACGGCTCAGGATGACCATGCTCGGTCCGGACCAGATGCGGCACTTTACAAATGCGAGAGAGCGATAGTGCAATGAGGTTCTCTTTGTAATTGTGAGAGTGCAGAATCTGAATTTTTCTGCTCTTCACAAACTCCGAGCATTCGAAGATTACTCGTGAAAAGCTCTTCTGCTGTTCATTGGCTACACGTACGTCAGTTCCGAAGCTGCGCAGTTCGTCAGCGAGCCTGCCCTCGTGAAGCACGATCGCGTGGAGGGTAATTTCGGGACGCTTCGAGAGCGCTCGTAATAGGGTCGCGACCTGCACTTCGGCCCCACCCCGGGCGCTACCCGCGCTCACATGGCAGATGGAAAGGCGACTATCTCTCACGCTCTGCTGCGGACGCAAGCGATCAGAGGATTCTCTGGCATATTTGTCCAAACGACTTATTACTGTGCCGGACATTTCATAACCTCGTGGTGGAAGCAGCGCAACGCTCACGGAGCTTGTCTTTGTAATCATCGGTTACAGCTCAGGCGAGAAGTCTGCCAATAAGTGGTAGCCGGAGAATTTCGGGGAAGGTATCGGCAATCTGTAGATGCTTCTTGACCAGCCACAACACGAATGCTGACACCGAAAGGGAAAGCGTTAGTGCGACGTAGATGTTGTTGGGCGTGAAGCGTTGGATCAGGTACAGACCAAGAGCACTAGAACCAAGCACCAGGAAAAACGAGGCATACTGCTTCTCGAAAAAGCTGATGCCGCCGCCCCCAAGCCACAACCCCAGCTGCCGGAGAAGATTCTGCATAATCAAGCCAGCGGCTGTTGCGACCGCCGCGCCGATAGCTCCGTAACGCGGGATCAGCAGCAGGTTAAAGGCGACGATGATGATCGGAGTCCCTATGTTCAGGAACACCATCAAGCGGATCTTGCCAAGGACTTTCAGAGTCACGCTGTTAAAAGCCAAAATAACATTGAAGAAATAGCCAAGCGAGAGTATCGCCAGAATCGGAGCGGAGGGAGCGTAGCGTGCGCCGTAAAGAAAGATCGTGAGCGGTCGCGCAAAGCAGCCAGTGGCGAGAAAGATCGGAAATGCCAACGCACTCATCCAGAGAGAGGTTTGCCAGAAGAGGTGGTTGATGGCAGCTGTGTCGCCCTTAGCAAACAGGCGTGAGGCCGATGGGATGTAGAGCGGCATGAAATTTGCCAGTACGACATTGCTCAGAGCTGCGGCCGGTAGCACAACGCGGTAGTAGGCCACCGTCGACATAGGGTGGAAGTACCCGAGGAGCAACACTGGTATTGAACCTCCAAGCATGCCTATGACGTTCGAGGCCATCAGCGGCACACTGAAGCTGAGAATTTCGCGAACCGGAAAGCTGATGCACCTTACCTTTTGCAGCAGTTTCTGCCGATCCAAGTCGAAAACCAGCAGCGCACCAAAACCAAGAATAGTAGTGAGCTCGGCCAACAAATACCCGTACGCAAGAAACGGTAGCTTCAAATGCCGAAGGACAAGCAGCGCGATGACGATCACCTGCAGCCCCGGAGGGACGATATATCGTCCCCAGAAGATTTCGCGTGTCCGGGCGAAGCAGGCGAACAAGTTCATGATCAAGAGTTTCGTAGTTTCGAGCGGAACCAGAAACATCAGGATGAGTAGCAGGCCAGCCGGTTCCCTTCCTTTCGTAAGAAGTGCGAGAATCGGGCGGGACGCCACAGCGAAAGTCACAACAAACAAGCCGCTGATCAGAAGCGTTACGGAAAAAACCACAACAATGCTACCGAGCACCTTCGAAGGCTCTCGCTTGGCGTGGTAAATGGCCACGAAGCGGCTCATCGCTTCGTTGAAGCCCAGTGCGTATGTCTTGCCAACCGCCACTAAGGAAAGTGCATAGGCCAAGTGACCAAACGTTTCCGTGGTTAAGTAGCGCACCAGGACCAGGTGAGGCAGAAACGTGATCGCGAGGGAAAGCACGTTCCCAACCAGGAACAAGCTGGAGCCGCGTACCTGGTCGCGCGTGATGCCAACAGAATCGCTGCCCGTTTTCCTGTCAGTGTCGAAAGTGAGCTCTACCAGCCTGGACGCCATAACCTCTCTTCAAATCAGGGAAAATGATCTCGCGCCGTATATCCATCCTTACCTCAGGATGCAATCGCCTCAGACAACTGGACAGTCGAGACTTTCAGCAGCTTTTCAACCGCTCGAGCAGTGTCCAGTATGTCCTGCTCGGCAAGTGTCGGGTGGACCAGAAACATCAGGCTAGTCTCGCCCAACTGTCGCGCTATCTGCAACCTCCTGGCAGGCCGCATATTCTCCGGAAAGGCCTTCTCAAGGTAAACTTCGCTGCAGCTCCCGCTAAAGCATGGAATCCCTTCCGCAACAATCGCCCGGATTAACTGATCCCGGTTCCACCCATCCCGTAGCCATTCCGGACGAAGAAACACATAGTACTTGTAGTACGCGTGACCGATTTCTGGTGGAGGAATCGTAACTCGGAGGGAGGGGATGGCGGCCAACCGCTGGTTCAGAATGTTGGCGTTTCTGCGGCGAGATTCCACCTGGCTCGGAAGCTTCGCAATCAGACTGCGCCCGATGGCTGCTTGCATTTCGGTAAGGCGCCAATTTGTACCGAAAGAGTCGTGCAGCCAACGGAACCCCGAAGAACTCGGCTTCATAAGATCCGCTTCATGCGCCTTGCCATGGTCTTTGAAACTCCATGCCCGCTTCCACAGTTCACCGTCATTCGTGGTCAACATGCCGCCTTCCCCGCCGGTGGATATGATCTTGTCCTGGCAGAAGGAAAAGGCAGCAGCATCGCCCAGGCATCCAACCGGCCTACCCTTGTAAGTTGCACCATGCGCTTGAGCGCAATCTTCGATGACGTTGAGGCCATGTTCGCGAGCGAGCTCGTTGATTGGATCCATGTCGCAGGGCCAACCCGCCAGGTGAACCGCGATAATAGCCTTGGTATTTGCAGACAACACCGCGCGGATACTGTCGGCCGTAAGCGTCTGGCTGATCGGATCTACGTCCGCGAACACCGGCGTTGCACCCCTGCTGACGGCGCAACTGGCCGATGCGACGAAGGTGCGGCTGGGAACAATCACCTCGTCGCCGGCTCCAATCCCAAGCGCATAAAGCGCCAGTTCAAGAGCCACGGTTCCGTTGGCGACGGCAACTGCGTGTTGACAGCCTGCTACAGCGGCAAACTCGGTTTCGAACCGTCGACCCTGCTCCCCAGTCCAGTAATTGAGTTTTCCCGACCGCAAGACCGTGGTCGCCGCTTCAACTTCATCCTCCGACAGTGACGGCCAGGGTGCAAATTTACCGGTTCGTACAGGTTGCCCACCATCGATGGCCAAATCGCTACTAAAGAGTTGCTCCAGCATCTCGGCATCGGAGTGACGAGACACGTCTTCGGTCACGCTGGCACTCGGTGACCAGGTGACGATGACGGTCGCATTTTCGTCGCCTGTCACCTCTATCTCTTTGCAGGTCTCCTGTTCGAAGCGATACCGCCGCCCGCACGCCGCACATGTGATTTGTGCTTGCTCGTCTGGCAGCCGGATTCCGCAATAGCACATCCAACCGATCCGTCCGGCGGGCACACCGACCATCAGCGCATAATCCGGCACATCTTTGGTGACTACGGCCCCGGCGCCGATAAAGCAGTAGCGGCCCAGAGTGACTCCGCAAACCACGGTGGAGTTCGCGCCCATCGACGCCCCCTGCTTCACCAGCGTCCGCCGGTACTCGTTCTTGCGCGGCATGTGGCTTCGCGGGTTGATCACGTTCGTGAACACCATCGAAGGACCGCAGAATACGTCGTCTTCCAGTTCCACTCCCGTGTAGATCGTGACATTGTTCTGAATTTTGACGTTTGCGCCGATGACCACTTCCGGACTGATTACCACGTTCTGTCCGAAGTTGCAGTGGGCTCCTATCTTCGATCCGGACATGATGTGCGAGAAGTGCCAAATGTGCGTGCCCTCACCGATCTCGCAGCCCTCATCCAACACCGCAGTCGGATGGGCGAAGTATTCGGGTTTGGCCTGCACGACGTCCACCGGCTGTCCATTGACCTTTAGGGACCGCTCGCAGGCTTCCAGCACCTGCAGTACCCGCACCGCACTCTCACCGCTGGTGCGTGCCTGCTGGCGGGTGCGGATGCACTGCAGAAAATGTTCGCACTCAAGGCGCAGCGGTTCGCTCTTAGGCAGCGGCACCAGTTGCCCGCTGTCTTTGTGCGCCACCGGTACCCGGTCGACCCACTCAATGCGATGCGAATAGAGCACGAGTTTGCGCTCCGGTTCCACGTCGTCGAACACGGCCATCTTTCCGCCGCCCACAATGGCCAGCTTCTGTTCTTTAAAAGGGTGTAACCAGCTGACGAAAATGTGCGCCTTTACACCGCTGGGGAACTCACACGTGGTCAGCGTCGTGTCCACGTTGTGGTTCAGATAGTTGCCTCCGTGCGTGGAGATGCGGGTCGGGCTTTCACCCAGAAGAAATAAAATGGCGGAGATATCGTGTGGAGCGAAGCTCCACAGGATGTTTTCCTCGGTGCGCAGCTTGCCCAGGTTCAAGCGAGACGAGTAGATGTACTGGATGTTGCCGAGCTCGCCCTGGCAGATCAAGCGCTTTAATTCCAGGACGGCGGGATGGTACTCGAGGATGTGTCCAACCATCAGAATGCGTCTGCATTTATTCGCCAAATCAACCAATTGCTGCCCTTCGTTGGCATGCAGCGCCAGCGGCTTTTCGACGTAAACATCCTTGCCTGCCAGCAGGCACTTGCGCGCCAGTTGGAAGTGTTGCGCAGCCGGCGCCGCGATGACTACGGCATCCATTTCGGGGTTGGCCAGCACTGTTTCCAGCGCGGTGCAGGTAGAGACGTTGTACTTCTCCCTGAACGTTGGCGAGAGTCTGCTCGTTGGTGTCGTATACGCACGCGAGCACATTCAGTTCGTGGAAAATGCGCACCAGGTTCTTGCCCCAGTAACCTGCGCCTACGACCGCGATGCTCGGGTTATGTTGCATCAATTCCCTCTAATCCATGTCCGCTGCCTGAGTGATAAAAATCGGCGATTGCGTCGACTACTGCGCTCTGCTGAGCTTCCGTGAGCTCGGCAAAAATAGGCAGCGCCAATGTCTGGTTGCACGCCTGCTCGGCGTGGGGAAAGTCGCCGGGCTTGTACCCGAGATATATGTATGCGCGCTCGAGGTGCAGCGGCGACGGATAGTAGATTTCGGTAGGAATGCCGGCGTACCGCAGATGATCGCGCAGTGCATCCCGTCTCACGGCGCGGATTACGAATTGGTTGTACACATGGACACCGTTCCGGGGATCAGCCGGCGACTGCAGCCACTTCTGTACCCCAAATTCACTGAACAGCTTTCTGTAGCGCATCGCATTGCGCTGCCGGGCCTCGGTCCAGACGTGCAGGTGACGCAGCTTTACCCGCAGTATGGCGGCCTGCAATGCGTCGAGCCGGCTGTTCACGCCCACCATTTCGTACTCGTACTTATGGCGGCAGCCATGAACTCGCAGCACCTTAATACGGTCAGCAAGGTCCGGATCGTTAGTGGTAACCATTCCGCCATCTCCGGCTCCGCCGAGGTTCTTCGAGGGGAAAAAGCTTAAGCAGGCCATGGTGCCCAGACTGCCGACGGGTCGGCCCTCGTGCCAGGCGCCGATTGCCTGAGCCGCATCCTCGATGATGGGCAGGCCATGGGTGCGTGCGATCTCCAGAATCGCCTTCATACCGGCGGATAGCCCGAAGAGATGCACAGGCATGATCGCACGCGTCCGCGGCGTGACCGCCTCTGCCAGCTTGCAAGCGTCGATGTTGTAGGTCTGTGGATCAATGTCCACAAAAACGGGCCGTGCTTTCAGCCTGGCGATCGATCCGCCGGTGGCGCCGAACGTGTATGGAGTGGTTATGACCTCGTCTCCGGCTTCGATCCCCAGGGCCATCAAGGCAAGCAAAAGAGCATCGGAGCCGGACGCACATCCGATGGCGAATTCACAGGCCACCAACTGCGCGATCTCATTCTCCAGCTTTTCAACTTCCGGGCCGAGAATGAAATGCTGCTGTTCCAACACTCCCGCCACGGCCGCCATGATCTCGTCCCGGATGTTGGCGAACTGGGCCTTTAGGTCGAGAAACGGAAATTGCATTACCGGTCGCGCCGGTTTTGCGGTCGCTACCTGCAAAGGTAGAACACGAGGAATCGTTGCCAAGAGATGCCTGCTCAGTATTGCCTGGAAGTCATTTTTTTGAGGATCGGAAGGAAATTGTCTGCTTAAACGGTCATGCCGTATTTACGGTAACAGCCGTAGTCCCGGACATGGTATTTGGCGGCGTTCAGGACGAGTTCGATGACTGGAGCGGAATGAACCCCTCGCAGCAGTTCCATGGCTCTTTTTAAACTCTCGCGGCTGGTCACGCCGGAGCGTCCGACCATGAGGATCCCGTCTACCACGGCAGAAAGCGCTCGGCCATCGGAGAATGCAAGAATAGGAGGCGAATCGATGACAATAAAATCGAATCTCTGCCTCAATTCGTCCACCAGCTTCGACATTGCGCTGGATGCAATGAGACCGCCCGGTTCGCCGGGCGCAGAGCCTGACGACAAAAGGGACAAGTTAGGAAACCGCGCTGCGGGCACCAGCGCCTGGCCAACATCCATGGTCCCCGACAACACCTCCCTGAGCCCATGTTCGGCGACAATCTTCAGCGCGGGCGCGACGCCTTCCCTACGCAGGTCGGCGTCCACAATACAGGTCGCGCCGTGCCGTGTGAGCGTGAGGGCCAAGTTGATGGAAAGCGTGGTCTTACCTTCGCCAGACTGAGGTGAAACGACCAGCAGCACCTGCGGCGACCTGCCGTTCCGGCGAGATAGGCGCAACGAAACGGAGAGACCGCGAAGCGCCTCTCCTTCAGGTGAATTCGGCCGATCGATTTGAAATACGCTCGGACTTGGCTGCGGCTTAGCAGGAAGGAGCCGCGTCCACGGACGACCACGAGCGCCCGGCACGCCTTGACCAATCATCGGCACCACCGAGACCGATTCCACTTCCAGGCACCTCTTCATATCCTCAGGAGTGCGAATACTTGTATCCATACTCTCGCGCAGGAAGGCCAAAATTACTCCGCCTAGTATGCCCGCAAGGAGACCAACCGCAATGTTTCGCAAGCGACGCGGACGGGTGGACCGATCCAGCACCCGTGCCCGGTCTACCACACGGATATTGCTCGACTTGGTTGCCGCTGCGATGGCTGCTTCCTTGATCTTCTGGTAAAGCGCCTCATAGAGCTGCACGTTCGCATCCGCCTCCTTCTTAAGGGCGTTGTATTGCGCCAACACAATCATCTGTTTGCTGGCTCCCTGCATTTGCGATTGCATCAAATGCTCGCGGGCTTGTGCCGCTGTGTAGCTCGTCTTCAGATCTCCGAGAATCTCCCCCCGCTGCTCGTTCAGCTGCGACTGAAGTTCGATCGCCTCGTTCTCAAGCTTCTTGGTGTTGGGGTGGTTCTCTCCGTAGATGGTCCGCGTCTGCGCAAGATCCTCCTTGACCTGCGCCTGCCTCTTTGTGAGCTCCTGCACTACAGGGTTGGCGCTGATTTGGGGCAGAGAGGTCTCAGCGCGCTGGCGAGAAGTCTGTTGTTCCAGATCCGCAATCTGTTTTTGCAGTTGCTGAAGCTTGTAGTTGTCCGGCAGAACCGTCGGGCCTAAATCGGCAACCTGGCGGCGAAGATCAGCGAGCCTGGCCCGATTATCCCGCAGCGTCTGATCATCCAGAACCTGGGGCATCGCTTCGGCCGGACTGTTGCGCGCACCGTCCTCCTGCGATAGGTATGACTCCAACTGAATACGGTCGGCTTGCGCCTGCATGAGTTGCCGGCTGAGTTCTAACATCTCGTCAGAGAACCTGTTCTGGTTATCCCCGATGGTGCTAATTCCCTTGTCTTTCTCGAAGTTGGTCAGCGCGCGGTTGGAATCATCCATGCGCTGGCGAATATCGTCCAGTTGGCGCTGCAGCCATTGCGACGACTGCGAGATGGCATTGTTCCGCAGCTTGTAGTCCCGTTCGATAAACATGTTTACCAGCGTGTTCGTGACCGCCGCCGCCACCAGCGGATCGTGCGCGGCCACCGCGACGGAGATTAGTCGGCTGGCCGCGTCGCGGGTTACTTTTCTGGACTCCTGGAAGACCCGCAATGCCTTATTTTCCGCGGGTGTTAAAGGGACGGCAGCTTCGGTGGCCCCGCTGCGTGCGCCGCTGATTGCCTTGGGGTCTGCGCCGAAGTCGTAGTTTTGATCAAGATGGAGTTTGCGAATGACCTCCAATGCCAGCTCATCGCTTTGCAGGTTTTGCGCCTGCGTCTCCAGGTAGTCGGTCGAGGCCCCGCTATTATTATTGCCCTGGAGAGAAAAAACTTCCGCTCCAGGTGGGTCAACCTCCAGGCGCGCTTCGGGTTCATACACCGGCCTCATCATCAAGGTTGATACGGTCACGCTCACCACGACAACAAGGGCAAACAGTGCCGACAGGAGCCATCGTTTCCTGAGAATATCGACACCGCGGAGCCACTCCGCGTTTTCAGGTCGCAAATCGATGGAGCGGCTCGGCGGGGAGTAGACCGGCTTGGCCAACTCAGCCGACTGACGCCGACCGGGGCCCGACCGAGTCCAGGGTTCAAGATTCCTGCTCATTGCTTTTCCGTTCTGCCGCTCTCACCTGCGCCGTCTGCATCCAGAGAACGGACATCCATGCGGGGCAATCGAACTGCAACCGGCTCTCGGGCCTGTTGGTGCGGGCAAAGCCTGTCGCGAGGCTCCACATAACCCTCAGCGTCTTTCTATCGCTTCCAGGAACGGTCCCGCCAGGTTCGCGGACCCACTTAGCGTAGCTGTCCATAACTTCCTTCCACCGGCGTGAGAAAGTGAGCGGCGATTAAGAAAATGATTGAGCAATCTCACAGTTGGTGTGAGCTTTCTTGTGCTATAGCAAGGCCAGGCAAGTGACCGTAATTTGTAGTCAGCGACTCACAGGATCGTAGGGCCTTCGCCATCGCCTCGATTCATGTGGATGCCTGGCCTAGTCCGTTCGATGGGCGCAACATGTTCGGTTAATTTCGGAGAGAGCCCGAGTATAAAATTGCTTGGTCCTTTGAGAAACCCCGCAGCCGACAGCGCCTTACACCAAGCGTCGCTCGCTTGATTGCTGACAATCATGTCAACGCCGCGGTCTTGCAGAAACCTGGTGGCGCAAGCCACGATTGGGTAAGCGTTCTCGGGGCTGGCAAGACAGTCCACAATTGAGCCGACATGCATGTTGCCAAAGTACCTATGGCCTGACAACTTCGAATGAAGCATAACGACCCAGCCGAGGTCGTCGCCTGAACGCGATATTTTTAGGCGAATGAACCTGGAATCCGATGGCGGATACAACACGTTGAGTGTATCCCTGTCTCTGACTGCCACGAGAGAGTATTTAGGGCGACACTGCTCCCAAATCATGTCTGCCCACTGCCCGAATTCGGAAACTCTTTCTGAACATACAAAACGGATCGATACCGGCATGCGTGCCTGAGCCAGCCTAATTCCGAGTGTTCCGAGACGACTGCCTCGCAGAAGCTCAAGCGAAAACCCAAATCCAGGGCGATGTCGCAAGTATTCGAGATTAGCCAGGAAGTTGGAGGTTGAAATGATGCGACCTGACAGCGCTACGGGGAACAATGTCCAACCCATCGCGGACAAAAGCTTTGCCTGTCCTGTGTGAAGACCTCCGATGCCGAGAGCATAGCTCAGTGGCTGGCGCTGTAAGATATCCTGCACCTGCATTACACCAACCATGCCGTAGAATGGGTTAACCAGCCCCTCGGAAATATTCAATTGCGGCCCGCACGCGACAGATACGATTTCGTTGCGGAGCGCGAAGCGGCTATGGGTCACAATGTAGCCGCCATGCACCTCTCCATGATGGACGACAACGAATAGCTCCTGATAGGGATTCCTGCCGTTCACCTTGGGAAAACGAGGCAGGTGTGATTCTGGAAAGCGCCATTTTTGTTCCCCCCCAGCCCGCAACCGTTCATTAAGCGCCCTGACTGACGTTTCCAGATCCGGAGTGTACGGCCTGATCTCCACTCTCTTCTCTTTTCAGATTCAGTTTCCTTGGCCCGCGTAGGCTGACACGATATAAAGGGTGGAAAAAGCACTGGAAGCCGACGCGAAATAGACAGGAGGCACATCCTGTGACTCAGGTTGACTTGGTTGGGCAGAATGCTACGCGCAATGCAGCCAGACCGCGCAGACCCAAATTGTGGCGCCAAACCAATGGTTCGGGAACCAGGGCCAGTTCAGGTATCCGGTGCAATATCGTTTGGAATGCAACCTGGCCTTCAATGCGCGCTAGAAATGCGCCAAAGCAGAAGTGCGCCCCCCATCCAAAGGCTACGTGGCGGTTGTCTTTACGAGTTATGTCCAGTCGATCCGGATCCGAAAAACGTTCTGGATCCCGATTGGCTGCGCCCATCACGGCGATAACGGCCTGCCGCTCCTTGATCCGCTTGCCCCCTATTTCCACATCTTCCGGGGCGAGACGCGCCGTATGCTGGCTGGGGCTTTCATAGCGCAGCAACTCCTCCACCGCCAGGGAAATTAAGGATGGGTAGGCCTGGAGCTGGTGGAGTACCTCCGGATTGCGGAGCATGGTTAACAGTCCATTGCCGATCAGATTCGTAGTTGTCTCCTGCCCGCCGACCATCGTAACGATGAGATTGGCGATGATTTCTTCCTCGGTCAGCCGGTCTCCATTCACCTCTGCGGCGAGAAGGTAGTGTACGAGGCCTTCTCGCGGACATGCTCGTTGTTCGCGAATAGCATCGCGAAAGTAGGAGATCATTCCCTGAAGACTATGAAGGACCCGCTTGGTGCGATTTGGGTTGTGTTGGAAGTTGCCTAGCATCTCCGCGAAATCCGCGGACCAAGTCTTCAGCTGCTGATGATCGGAAATAGGCACGCCGAGCATTTCCGCAGTGACCGTGGCAGGCAAGGGGGCGGCGAAATGGGCGATTATATCCATCGTTCCTGTAGACACAACATCATCTATCAAACGATTCGCAATGTCTTGTATATGTGACCGCAATAATTCGACGCGCCGAGGTGTGAAGGCTTGCGAGCAAAGGCCGCGCAAACGTGTGTGTGCCGGCGGGTCCATGAAGAGCATCTGCTTCACCATAACCTGCGCAATCGGACTGAGCTCCGCCAGCCCGATTGCTGTTAGCTGTTCCGGAGTAGGAGTTCGGTGTGCAGAAAACTCCAGTAAGACGCGGACTACATCGTCGTAGCGGGTCACTACCCAAGCGTGCAGAAACGGATCCCAGTGGACCGGATCCTCCGCCCTAAGGCGGTGGTACAGCGGGTAAGGATTGGCGAGGACCTCCGGATCGTACAATTGATACAGACTCAGAGTATGCTCTTCCTGCGCGCGTGTGCTGGCGCTGAACATGATGCTGTCTCCCCCGTACTCATGCCACCTTGGATGAGAGTCGCTCGATTTCCGCTGCCATCGCGGCTATCGTTCCGTTTTCGAACAGGTCCATCAGGGTAATCTCGACACCGAACGCTTCGCGAACCTTAGTGACTAACTGCGCGCCCATCAAAGAGTGTCCCCCAAGCATGAAGAAATTGTCATCGAGGGTAATCTTCTCTATGCCCAAACCCGTCAGGATATCTATCAACTGGCGCTCGATTTCAGTGCGCGGGACCGGCGACTCCTCTCCTAATATACTGGGAGGCGTCGGCACAGGCAGAGCGTTGAGATCAACCTTTCCGTTCGGCATCACCGGCATTGCTTCGAGACCGACAAATACCGATGGAATCATGTATTCGGGCAACTCGATGCGCAGCAACTCTCTAAGAGCACGGCCGGTCACCTGCGCTGCGTTCACCAACACTACATAGGCTACTAAGTGCTTCTCGCCGCGGGGGTTCTCGGATAGCCTGACGGCGCTAGCTCGAATCGCCGGATGCCGGTCAAGCACACCGACAATCTCGCCCGGTTCAATTCGGTAGCCGCGTAGCTTGATCTGGGCGTCGATTCTTCCACAAAACGCGATTTCACCATCTGGTAGGCAGTGGCCTAAGTCGCCAGTCTTGTATAGGCGAGCCCCTGGTTCGGAACTGAACGGATTTGGGACGAATTTTGCCGCCGTCAGCCCAGGACGGTTCGCGTAACCTTTCGCCAATCCGATTCCCCCGATGTGGATTTCCCCTATCGTTCCCACCGGCACCGACTGCATTTTCTCGTCCAGTATGTAGATCTGCGTATTCGAGATCGGGCGGCCAATCGTTGGTGCTAGCCCTGGATTATGGTCGGGCAGCACAGGTCCGGATGTTGCCACCACGGTTGCCTCAGTGGGGCCGTAGTTATTGATGACCGCAAAGGGCAGGCCTCTGGGAGGACGGCGGTGAAGGGTGTCCCCTCCTGTCAGCAGAATGCGCAGCGCGGTTTGTGACGGCCATTGTAGATGGATCATCTGCTCGGCCAGCGGAGTCGGAACGAAGCTTATACTAATGTGGTTTCTAACCATCCAGTCGCGAAGAGACTCGGGGTCTTTGCGAGTAGTCTCGCCAACAATATGCAACTCTGCGCCAGCTGTAAGATAGGGCCACACCTCCCAAACTGCTGCATCGAAGCCAAGTGCCGCCAGTTGAGTGGCACGATCAGCAGATGTTATGTTGAACGCAGTCTGATGCCAGCAAACTAGATTGGTCAAAGCACCGTGCTTGATCTGGACCCCTTTAGGCTGCCCGGTCGAGCCAGAGGTATACATGATATATGCGAGATCGTCACTAGTAATCAGGCTGGGCACTGAGTCCGGACTCTCGCGAGTCACAGTTGAATTATCGATCTCGACGGTGGTCACGCGGGTTCCGGCCGCGCCTAATCGTTCGCTCAATCCGCTCGTTGTGACCAGTACGGAAATCTCCGAATCTTCCAGCATGAAAGCAAGTCGACCTGCCGGGTAGTCTGGGTCCAGTGGAACATAGCACCCTCCCGCCTTGAGAATAGCCAGCGCTCCGACGATGAACGACAACGAGCGTTCCAAATACAGCCCGACCGGCACATCCGCTTCAACGCCCATCGAACGAAGGCGCCTGGCTAACTGGTTGGACCGTTTATCTAGTTGTGCATACGTGAGCGATTCGTCACCAGCACGAAGAGCCCGTGCCCCCCCTGTTGCGGCCGCTTGTTTAGCGATGAGCTCGGGCACGGTTCGAGCGTCGGACGAAAACTCAGAAGTGATCGAACGCGTTGACATGATGAACCTCGGGTATTCAGAATCCTGAAGAGCGGAGCCGTATCGATCATCTCGAACACCGGCCATGGAGCGCCACTCTTCGAGATGATCATCAGGGGACGCAGTCGCTCGGCGTGTGCCGGCGGACAATACCTCGCTCCTGGGTTCCGCGCAACCCTCAGCGTCTGTCCATAGCGTCTACGAGCGGTCATTCCAATTTCGCGGGTGCAACTCAGAGCGGTTTCACAATTACTATGTCCGATCCGGCCTCAGGGAAGCGGGGATTTTCTTGGTAAAAGCCCCGTGTAAGTCATTTTCGCTGGCTACACCTATCTTGAAACCGCTCTAGCGTAGCTGTTCATAACTCCCTCGCATCGGTAATGACACAGTGAGCGGCAAGCAAAAGGCGATCAGGCGTTGCTCGCCGAATACCAGAGTTGCCCCCGGGCGCGACGGTACGTGAGTGCGACGTCGTGGCGATCGACTTCACACAAAGCAAGGATTTCCTCGCTGGGTTTGTATTCCGGCACAATGCGCTGGAAGATCTGTACCAAACCGTGGACGTTCTTCGCTTCTACTAGCGCGGAAAGCTCATCTAGCCATAGCCGCACCTGCTCGAAGCTGACGGGGCCTCCATCGAGCACTCGAATTTTCGGGTGCGAAGTTGGTTTGACGCCCTCGCCCTCCAACATGAGTTCTTCGAACAACTTCTCACCCGGACGCAGGCCAGTGTATATCACGGGAATGTCCTGGTCTGGTTCCAGCCCCGAGAGTCGGATCAAATTGCGCGCCAAGTCGGCAATGCGCACCGGCTGGCCCATTTCGAGCACAAAAATCTCGCTGGCCAATCCCATGCTCGAAGCCTGCAAAACCAGCTGAACAGCCTCTGGGATTGTCATGAAATAGCGCTGTGCCTCGGGATGCGTCACCGTGACAGGACCGCCGGTGGCGATCTGCTGTTGGAAAATGGGCACTACGCTCCCGTTACTGCCCAGGACGTTTCCGAAACGCACCGCAACATAGCGCGTATGCTCGCGTTGCAAACCAAGGATGACTAGCTCGGCAATCCGCTTCGTCAGCCCCATGACGTTCGTCGGGTTTACAGCTTTGTCGGAGGAAATCATCACGAAGGTTTTGCAACCGAACTGCCGTGCGACCAGAGCGACATTGTAAGTACCAAAAATGTTGTTGGTCACCGCTTGAAAACAGCTTTGTTCCATCAGGGGAACATGCTTGTACGCGGCCGCATGAAACACTATGTCAGGACGATGCATCGCGAAGATCTCGCGCATGGCGCCCACATCCTGGATGTCACCAATCACAGAAACAAGATGTTGCTGGGGCCGGTTTGTGCTGAGGTCCATGCCCAGTTTGAATAGGCAATTCTCCGAGCGATCTAACAAGATCACCTCGCGGGGAGCGAAGTCGCAAACTTGGCGGCTCAACTCGGAACCGATCGAACCGCCGGCCCCGGTAATCAGCAGGACCTTGCCCTCAAGCTGATTCCTTATGCTCGCCAGGTCGGTCTGCACTGGCTGCCGACCCAGCAGATCTTCAAGCCGCACGTTGCGCAGGTCGGCAATCGACGAGCGTCCCCCGCTAATGTGCTGACGGAGCGGAGGAAGGATTTTGAAGTCGACCTTGCACTGACGACACTTTGCAATAATCTGTTCTACTTGGTTTCCGCTGGCGGAAGGGATCGCGATCAGCACACATCGGACGTCCATCCGAGGTAGCATCTCGGACATGCTGTCGCTTGAGCCCAGCACCTTCAAACCGTGAATGCGGATACCGTGCTTGTTGGGGTTGTCGTCAATAAATCCGACGGGTTTTAAGTTTAGCTGCTGGTTACGTTTTAGTTCGCGCGCGATAGTGCTCCCTGCCCGCCCGGCCCCAACAATCAGGGTATTGAGCTCAGATGCGCCGTGCTGCGCACTTTCCGTGTACGCGCGAACTGCAAAGCGCGTGCCTCCCACAAAGAGCACTGTGAGCACGAGATCAATCGCCAATATCGAGCGGGGATACCCGTCCACCTTAAGAACCAACTCAATCAGCAGGTAAAGGACGGCTGTGCTGGCAAATGCAGCCTTGCAAATATCAAGCGCGTCGCTCATTCCCACGTAGCGCCACCATCCACGGAGAAGACCGAACCCGTAGAACACGAGCAGCTCGACTGTTACAACCAGGGGTAGCGTCCGTACGAATTCCAATTGATATGCCACTTCCGGACGGAAATCGAATCGAAGCAGAAAGCTACCGTAATAGCTCATCGCTAACAGTCCGATCTGCGAGACGAGAATGAGCGGCCTTCGGTGGTTTAGCAGACGGTTCAAGGCGATCCGCTCCTGTAGGTTGCTAACCTTTTGGCGCTGGGTTACAAATGATCGTCCTTCAAACGACTATCTTACTGATCCAGAGTTGCCCAACGGAAGGTCGATCACGGCATCCATCCCCTATCCCTGACGCTAGATCTAATCCCTACCGGCTTCCGAACAGTTAAGAAGACGGTTGTGACCGTAGTCTTGCAACGTCATCGCCGGGGATAGCAGTGTCCTTGCCGTAACAACTCACTAATCGACTTACTCTGGATGTGCGGAAGCCAATACCTGGTTGCGATGAGAAATAAAGGCGGGCCCTACGGGCAGGGTTTTAGCAGCGCAGTCCCAAGTAGAATGGAAATAAGCGCCTTGCTTCAAAAGAGGTCAGATCCTCCTCCTTACGGTCGACATGACTGTGGATGGATCGAATTCGTTGGGTTGGCCAGTTGCGCATCGGCGGCATCTAGTTCGAGGACAATCGCGCGCTCGATACATTCAATCGAGACAACTACCCGTAACTTTCCTTTCCGACGAAGGACTCGCCCTTCCAGGCCGGCCAAAGGCCCCGATTTGATTCGCACCTGCCTGCCGGCACTTAAGAATGGGTACGGTTCTGCCTTGCATATTGCTAACGAAGATCGTAGCGCTTCGATTTCATCGTCGGGCAGATTAGCCGGCTTGCCGTTGAAACTCACCAATCGGATCACCCCAGGATGTGCCAGGACCCGAACCCTATTTGTGATAAACATCTTAACGAACACATACCCCGGAAATAAGGGCAGCTCCACTTCCGCTAGGCGACGGTTCCAGCGGTGCACTGCGCGGTAGAGTGGCAGGAACGTCTCAACTTCTCGCTGGATAAGTCGCTCCGCGATCATTTTTTCGTGTCGCGGTAGTGTGTAAATGGCATACCAGCGCGCACTCCCATCGACGGTTGTTCTCAGCGAATCTATGCGTGCCAAAGCTTTGCCCCTCTCAACCGCACTGTGATAGTCGGGTAAGTTGATGATAACTGATTGTTTAGCGCGTTTCTGATCCGAAGTACTTGGGGGAGGTACCCCCGAGTTACAGTAGATATTTCGAAAATACGTGTCGGTGTGGTAGCGCACATAATTGATTTAATTCGAAGGACGAGCGTCTCGCCTGAAACGCAAATACTCCAAACACTGACGGACGCAATCGTGCAATTCTGACCAAGAAGTTGCTTTCGCGCTTCGTGTCTCAATCAGTTGAGTGTGACAGTTTGGCTTGGCCCACTTCGACGGTTTGTTCTGACCACCTTTTGGACGTCAATGATTGAGAGGTTGTTCCGCGCCGCTGGAGCGTAGCCCTCAATCGATGAAGTGGGTTACTTGCCGCCGGCGCGATTCGCCGGTGACTTGCTTCCAGGCCGTCATCGAGCGGCTGAGGAAGCGACCGTCATAGTGACCACCAATCTGCTGTTCTCCGAGTGGCCATAGGTCACAGGTCTTCAATAGCCGCCTTCGGAGAAGGCCAAGATCCCCTGCTGACACACTTTCGCGCAGAGGCTCCAGGGGGCTGAGCTTGTGTGGCTCAGCGCACAGACACGAGTACCGATTCATTGATACGGATCTATCGGTGAGAGCCAAGGCGACTTGGAAGGCGGCGGAGTTCTTGGATTGGATGAAGGCGATTATGACCTCAGAAACCCACCGACCTCAGAACATCCTGATAGTGGAAGACATAGAGGAAACACGCTACTTAATTGAGAAACTGTTGAAGAAAAACGGCTATGACGTGGATCTGGCGAGGGATGAAGAGGACGCGATCTGCAGAGCCCGTTCCCGATCCCCCGATCTGATTCTGATGAGTTTAGGTTTTGAACGCGAGGAACTCGTCGCAACCGCCCAGCGAATCCGCAACAGAGCCGCTCTGAGTAAAGAGATTGCGGTCGTTATTTTCTGTGTTCCAACGATCCCGGAAGGAGCTGAGATGGAGGTGAACGAGAATGTCTACGTGACGCGACCAGACAACTTCGACCAGCTCAGATATTTTCTCCGTCGGCTTCTCCGCATGCATGACCTGTTCCCGAAACTCCCTACCGATTGAAGCTGCAGGTCTCTCGCAAATTGAACGAAAGGAGGAGGGATGAAGATGCCGATATAGCGAAAAACAGATCATCGGGATATTGAAGCGGCATGAGGCTGGACTGGAGACGGCGGACCGTCGCTGCCCTCTCTGCAGGGGGTCCGAGTCTTGGAGAAGGTGCGCCATCCAGCGCTACGTGCCGGAGCCAATAGTAATCGACAATGCACGGAGTTCACTACGAGGGCGATGGACCGAGGGGATACGAGCAGAAAGTGAAGCTGCGCCTCATCACGCCGGGCAAACCAATGGAGAACGGCTGCGACGAATCGTTCCACGGAAAGTTCCGTGAGAATGCCTGGACGAGCACCGGTTCCTGACCGTGGAGGATACGGGAGCGACTATCGAAGAATGAAGAATGGAGGCTCGAATAACCAGGTAACGTCCCCATAGCTCGCGGGGCTACAGGACGCCAGAGGAGTCCAGAGACACAATCGGTTAATGCAGATGTGGAAAGCAAAATGCTTCCCACATCTGCACAACCCGACTCCAACTAAGATCTGGGATGAGACAAACGGGTAGGTCACATGCGGCTCGCTACCTGCTGAGAACGTTGTTCTGACGCGTACCAACCAAACGATGCAGTTCATCTTCGAGGATCTGATAACATTCGCAGGCTATACCTTCCAAACCCTCCCGATCGAGGATCTTGATATGACCTCGTGAATAGTGAATTAGGCCTGCATCTTGCAGGCGCCCGGCAGCTACAGTCACGCTCTCACGTCGTCCGCCCAACATATTGGCAATGTATTCTTGCGTCATCAGGATTTCAGAATAACCCACTCGGTCATGGCACAAGAGCAGCCATCGGCAAAGGCGCTGTTCGACGGAATGCAGACGGTTACAGACCGCCGTTTGCGCGATCTGCATAATGAGTGTTTGCGTATAGCGCAACAAAGTCTGTTGAAGCAGCCCGCCGCGCGCAAATTCCCCCTGGAGCACTCTTGCGGGTATTTTGAGAGCATCCCCGCCGACCTGCACCACAGCCCGATAGGGAGCAGTGCCGCCTCCGAGGAACAAGGAGACACCGACAACTCCATCATTTCCTGCGAGAGCCACCTCGGCGGTCGAACCATCTCGTGTCGTGTAGAGCCATGACAAGACACATGTTGTAGGAAAGTAAAGGTAATCCAGACGCGCGCTGGCCTCATAAACTACCTGACCCAGGGCAAGGATCGTGTGCTGCATACTCGGACGAAGGCGGCCATACTCCTCAGCCGAGATAGAGCATAAAAGATGATTTTCAATCTGGCTTTGCGTTCCCGCACTTCTTAACATAGATGATTCCAATCCTGGCGCCAGCGCCTCGTCGTCGTTGCCTGGTGAACTGTCCAAGCTATCCCTCTGGAGAGGTTAGTCTCAGGAGCAGTGAATGGTGCGTTAGTCCTACCTCGGGAAAGGCGATCGCTGAATGCATCGAATTATGGCCCACTTGGTTGGCGTGCGGATCGTCTACCTCCTGCCGAGGTTTAACACACACTGAATACTGATTGGATGGCGTCATTTAGACAATTTTTTGGGCATAAGTTCCCTTCCACGACGGGCTTTAAACGAGCTACCGTACTGCTCACGTGACGGAGCGCCGCGCGAGCAGTTTTTTCAGAAGTTGGCCTTGCTGTTGAATCTGTTACCACTGCGGAAACGGCTCAATCCCACCCTGAAACGCGAAGTAAATGCGAGGGCGAGAGCAAACCGCAAAGTAAGAGCTATATTCGCGTGACGGGATTGCTCTCACAAGAAGTTCAAGAACAGCTGGTTCGATCGTGAGAAAGGGGAATGATCTATGATTCCTCTACGGACGACCCTTGGCGCAACCCGTCGCGCTGGTTGCACGACCTGATTATTACGCCGACAATTTTAAGATTGCAGGCCAAGGTGGAATCTGACTTCGCGTCCAACTCTCAAGCAATTTATCGTAAGCTACTCGAAAGGGGCCTTTCCACCCCTCCCCCGGAACTCGTCTGTTGTAGCTTAAGGCATTAGGGATGTAAAGAAAACTTCGGTAACCGCGTTGGACCATGGCTTGGGTACCTTCGCTATCACTGATGATCATCTGCCCCTCGGACGGGGCGAAGTACGTTCTTCCGCTGGTGATGCAGCCCGCCAAGTCTTGGCATGGATACTACCCTACTACCTGCATCAGGATTCTTCGCTCCATGACGACCTGCCGGAGTACTCTTCTCCAGCGTGAGATGCGTCGATCTTCATCGTAGTACCTGACGTATTCGTTCGTCAGCCGTTTCAGATGCCGCTCATTCGCTACGATCACGTGGTCGATCAAATCGCGCCGCCAGTTGCCAATCCAGGGCTCAGCGACTCCGTTCTGCCACGGACTTCGGAAGCTGGTCCGTTTGGGTTGGATGCCGAAACTCTTCACTGTGTCGATCACCTCCCTATTGAAGTTTGTTGGGCGGTCGAAGATCAGGTAACCGGGGAGCTGATCGTATGGAAAGCCCTCACGCAGTTGCTGGATCACCCACGCGCTGGTCGGGTGTTTGGTGACGCTGCAGCCCAGGATTTGGCGCCGATCCTGCGCGACGAAGAAGCAGTAGAGCACACGATAATCTGCTCGCCTTAGGCGGCGCGTTCGCTGCCCAACACCTCACGGCGGATGCGCCTGCCGATGCGCCAATAGAGGAGGGTGAGCCCTATGTTGACGGCAACGGCGGTTTGTGGCGGGCCTCCTCCTGCGTCGCTTTCTGAGGAAGGGATTGGAATAGTAGCTTCGAGGTTGACGCGACCAACACACGACCATCGTACGGTCGACTGTTCGGGGGTAGGCGAATCTTCTGCTCTCAAAACTGTCCGCTTATCGCCGCAGCTGGGTTCTGATGTCTAATCGAGTTGTTTAATCGGGTGCAATCCGGTAACTTTCCCGGTGGACAATCCGGTATAATTCGGCATAGTTCCGGGTATGCTTAACCTCGATAACATCCACATTACGCAGGAATTGCTGGCGCTTTTCTCGGAGATCGATGAGTTCAAAGGCGCCTGGCGTGCCCTCGGCACGATTGCGCCGGAGCGTTTGAACGCCCTTCGCCGCATAGCGACTATCGAGAGTATCGGATCATCGACCCGCATCGAGGGCAGCAAGTTGAGCGACCGGGAGGTGGAACGCCTCCTCCTCCCGGGCAGCTTGGAAATCAAGCGGTTCGGCACTCGCGACGAACAAGAGGTCGCTGGTTACGCCGAAGTGATGGAAACCGTCTTCCGGGCTTGGTCGGAGATCCCCGTCACGGAAAACCACATCAAGCAGCTTCACCGCGATTTGCTCCAATACAGCGATAAGGACGAACGGCATCGCGGCGGGTACAAGACCCTTCGCAACGATGTCGGTGCCTTCGACGCCGACGGCAACATGATCGGTGTAGTTTTCGAGACGGCAACGCCCTTCGATACACCGCAGCGAATGACTGAGCTGGTTGCCTGGCTGAATCAAGCGCGCGAACTGCGCCGCCTGCATCCTCTGTTGATTGTCGCCGTTTTCATCGTTGTGTTCCTCGCAATTCATCCCTTCCAGGATGGCAACGGACGCCTGAGCCGCGTTCTGACCACCCTGCTGTTGTTGCAGGCGGGCTATGCCTATGTGCCGTATTCGTCGCTCGAAAGAGTCATCGAAAACAGCAAGGAAGGCTACTACCTGGCCTTGCGCCAGACGCAAACCACCATCCGAGCCGATGCGCCGAACTGGCAGCCCTGGCTGCTTTTTTTCATGCGCGCCTTGCAACAGCAAAAGCGCCGGCTGGCCGTGAAGGTCGAGCGCGAGAAGAACGCCCTCGCGGCCCTGTCGAAACTCGCAGTACAAATCCTCGACTATGTACGCGATCAGGGGCGCGTCACGACGCGCGACATGGTGCGCGAAGTGGGTGCAAGTCCGAATACTCTTAAGGTCACGTTTACGTCACTGGTTGATAAAGGTCTTTTGATACGCCACGGGGCCGGGCGGTCCACCTGGTACGGATTGCCATAATCGAATGAGACACTAGGTGTCCGTTCTTTGCGCTCCATGTTACTTAAGGCTGGTGGTTAGACCTTCGTCGCACCCAAGACTCAAGGTGAAACTCGCTTCAGCCGATGAGGGCTAAGTCATGGGTCGATGCCGGGGCGCATTCACTGCTCAATACGCGCGGGTTCGTTGCTCGCCGAGGCAATGCCTGGCGATTCTCCTTTCGTCTCTCATGCTCACATGGACGGGACGACCCGGGGCTCTGGCGGCTCATACCACGTGCCATCTGAGCGGCTTGGTCACCGGCCACGTTCCGCTAGCAGTCGTGGGTCGCATGATCGAGCCGATTGGAACCAAGCATCTCATCCTAGGGTCTCTAAGCGTTTTAGTGATTTTCCTGACCATTTTGCTAGTGGCTTCGGTTTTCTTCGCTGCGATCGCAGACCGCCGAAGGAGCCGCGCCGAAGCGGCTAACCTGGAACTTGTAGATGAGCTCAAAGAGCGAAAGCGAACAGCAGAGGGAATCGACAAGCGGAACGAAGAGCTGCGGCTCCAGCTAGCGGAACGCACGGAACAGCTCGACGCCGCGAACAAAGAGTTGGACGCTTTCCTGTACTCCATTGCCCACGATCTGCGCGCTCCCCTGCGCCACATCAGCAGCTTCTCCAAGATCCTGAAAGACACCTACAGCGCCACCCTCGATACCACCGCGCAAGACTACCTCAGGTTCATCTGCGAGGGCGCAAAAAACATGGGTCAGCTGATGGACGACTTATTGAAGATGGGGCGGATCGGCCGACAGGAGTTAGTGCGCACGCCAACAGACTTGAACGTGCTTGTGGGAGGGGCCGTGCAGATCCTCCAGCCGGAATACGAGGGTCGCCAGATTGATTGGCGGATAGGGGAATTGCCTTCGGTCGAATGTGATGCCGGTCTTATAAGACAAGTGTTTGCCGATCTCCTTTCCAATGCGGTGAAATACACACGGCCTCGGGCCAATGCCGTCATCGAAGTTGGCCGGGTTACGACGGATGGCACGCCCACGATCTACATCCGCGACAACGGAACGGGCTTCGATCAGCGGTACGTGCACAAGCTATTCGGTGTGTTCCAGCGTCTCCACACGGCGGAAGAATTCGAAGGCACAGGGGTAGGACTCGCCACAGCCCAGCGAATCGTTCTAAGGCATGGCGGATCCATTTGGGCAGAAGCAGAATTGGACAAAGGCGCGACTTTCTTCTTTACCTTGACGGCCAGCCGCCAAGCGTTGCACCCAGAACAGAATCTACTGCCGCAGGTGATTCATGACGCAAGATGAAGTCGAGATTCTGTATGTGGAAGACAACACTGCCGACGTCGAGTTGACGCTGATCGCGTTAAGGCGCAGTAGAGTGGCGAACCGGATTCACATCGCACGCGATGGCGTGGAAGCCCTTGATTTTCTTTTTTGCCGCGGGTCTCAAGCCAACCGTGCGTTTGTCGTTCCCAAATTAGTCCTGCTTGATATGAAGTTACCCAAGATCGACGGGCTCGAAGTGTTGCAAGCAATTCGAGATGACGAACGAACCAGCATGATACCCGTCGTAGTGCTGACTTCCTCCGACGAACAGGAGGACATTCTGAAGAGCTATCAACTACAGGTCAACAGCTATATTCAAAAGCCCGTGGATTTCGACCAATTTCAGCAGGTTGTGCAACAGCTCGGCCTTTACTGGCTGGTGGTGAACAAAACTCCGTCCTCCGAAAGCCCTTCACTCCAAAAGACAAGAGAAAGTTGAAACCCTGGACCTGGTGCGAGCGGTCAACCCCGCGAAGAGGGAGGGGCACGCGGAGAAAGCGGTAGACCTTTGGCCGAAAGGTCAGAATCCCCAGTTGTCGAATTTGAGGAGACGCTTACGCGAACGCGATCTATGAATAAGCCACGCGATCTGGCGACAATTAAAACCTGTTTAAGGAGACTATCGCGGTTGCTCTTGATCGCGGCTTTGGCTGGCGTGGGCTGGGCCGATGCTCACGCAGCCGACCAAGGCAGCAGCCCGCTGCTTAAGCAGCTGAGCCTGGCGCAGCTAGGCAACGTGGAGGTAACGACAGCGTCGAAAGAGCCGGAAGAAGTTTGGAAAACGCCCGCCGCAGTTTACGTGATTACGCAAGAAGACATCCAGCGCTCCGGGGCCACCAACCTGCCGGATATCCTGCGCTTGGCGCCGGGGGTCGAGGTGGCCCAGGCCGACTCCGATCACTGGTCCGTAAGCATCCGCGGATTTGGCGCCGTGCTAGCCAACAAGCTGTTGGTGTTGATCGACGGACGGAGTGTTTACACGCCGCTCTACGCAGGCGTCTATTGGGAGGCGCAGGCTACTCCACTCCAGGACATCGAGCGCATTGAGGTCATCCGAGGTCCAGGCGGCACGATTTGGGGAGCCAATGCAGTGGACGGGATTATCAATGTCATCACCAAGAGCTCCAAAGATACCCACGGGACGACGCTGTCCGCGGGCGGCGGGAATGTTGACCAGGGTACGGGCGTTGTCCGCTACGGCGGCGCGGCCGGCCGGAGCTTCAACTATCGTGCCTACGCCATGGGCTCCTCCATCGGTCCTGAATTTCATGCCAATGGTGCGAACTTCGATGACTGGCGAATGGCCCAGGCCGGATTCCGCTCGGACTGGGGCCGAGACACTCGGGATAGCTTCACCCTGCAAGGCGACCTGTATCGCGAGGTCGCCGGCGAAACAACCACTTATTCCCTGTATTCCCCAGCCTCCAACGTTCTTGTGAATGGGAACGCCGACCTGCGCGGGGGGAACCTGGTGGCACGTTGGAAGCGTGTCCAGAGCGACCGGTCAGATTTTCAGATCCAGTCGTACTACGACCGTACCTCGCATCTCGAGCCTGCATACGGAGAGATTCGTAACACCGTCGACATCGATGTCCTCGACCATTTGACCCTGCCGGGCGGCCAAAATTTCCTCTGGGGGCTGGGGGCCCGTGTCAGCCCGGGCGATTTTGTTCAACGCGTCGCCATCCTCGACTTTCTGCCGCACCACCTGACCGATCAGATCTATAGCGGCTTCCTGCAGGACACCATTCCTCTCTTGCATCAGCGGCTCTCCCTAACGGTGGGGTCGAAATTGGAACATAACAACTACACCGGTTTCGAAGTTCAACCGAGCGTACGCCTGTTGTGGAACCGCACACCACGACAGGCCCTTTGGGCCGCCGTTACTCGGGCAGTCCGCACACCTTCCCGTCTCGATGAGGACATTCAACTCACCGGCTACTCAGGGACGACGACGCTGCCGATTTTCGTGCGGGTCAGCGGCAACCGCCGGTTCCATTCCGAAGAATTGATCGCTTATGAAACCGGCTTTCGCACCTTGGTCACACCCTCCTGCTATCTGGATGCGGCAGTCTTTTACAACCAATACGACGATCTGTACAGCTTTCAGCTAGGCGCGCCATTCCTCGAAGTGTCACCCTCGCCTGTGCATGCGGTAATTCCTGTGCTTACCAGCAACGGAATCCATGGCGATGGGAGCGGATTCGAATTGGCTCCTGACTGGAGACCAGTGCGCTGGTGGGAGCTGAGAGCCTCCTATTCCTATTTGAATTTGGATTTGAAAAACAAGCCATCGAGCAACGACCCGTCGAGCGTCTTCGGAGATGAAGGATCCACGCCACGCAATCAGGTCGTGATTCAATCTTTCGTGAGGCTGCCAAAGAAGCTGGAGTTTGACCCGGCTTTTCGTTACGTCGAGGCGCTGCCCGCTCAGGTAGTTCGAAGCTACGAAACGGCGGATGCGAGAGTGAGCTGGTCCTTTACCCGGCAACTGCAACTGTCCGTGACTGGTCAAAATCTGTTGCAACCGCATTACCCCCAGTTCGGAGGGGATCCCGGCGGGCTGGTTCAAATCAGGAGAGGCGCTTACGGCAAGATCGAATGGCGGCCCGGCGGCAATTGAAACTGCTTAAGTGGACCAACATCATGAAGCGCGGGACCCGAAGGACCGTTTTCGCAGAGCATCGCGGGCTGTGTCACGACCATAGCCCTCAGCTTTTGCATCGTCTTCTCTTCTGCACCATGGTTGCGATGCTCTTCGCGATGTCCATCGCCCAGGGACAGCCAAAGCCTACCGAGTATCAAGTCGAGGCCACGTATCTCTACAACTTCGGCCAATTTGTAAAGTGGCCGGCCGACACTGCCGCAACACCGAACTCCTTCGACATTTGCGTACTCGGCCAGGACCCTTTTGGTCCGGTCCTTAACACCATCCTTGCGGATGAAACGATCGCCGGCAAAAGCGTGGTGGCGAGACGAATTCTCACTCCGCAAGAGGGACTCAATTGCCATGTTTTATTCATAAGTTCGTCGGAAAGCAGCCGGCTCAAGAACATCCTCACGACGCTCGGGGGGGCGAGCGTCCTGACCGTCAGCGATTTGCCCCAATTCACGCAACGCGGAGGTATGGTCCAGTTCATTTTGCAACAAGACCGGGTACGTTTCGAGGTTAACCTGGCCGCCACGGAGAGCGCTCGCCTGACTTTGAGCTCCGAACTGCTCAAAGTCGCGACCAACGTGAGAAGAACCGCTCCACGTGGAGACTGATCCGGATGCTTAGGTATCGCGATTCTTCGATCCCCGCGAAGCTTACCTGGATGAATATGCTGGTGAGCAGCTTTGCCCTGGGGCTGGCGTGTGTCGTGTTTATGACATACGGCCTGATTAGCCTGCGGGAAGCCACGGTTCACACTCTTTTGATCCAGGCCCAGATCATCGGGTCCAACAGCTCTTCCGCGCTATTGTTCAACGATCCTCAATCGGCGGAGAAGACCCTGTCGGCTTTGAAATCCGCGCCGCACATCACCTATGCCGCGATTACCAGACCAGACGGCCGGCCGTTCGCCGCCTATAGCCGCGACAACGGGGTCGTGAGCTTGTCCCGCTGGCCCAGGACGACTGTCCCTGGAAAAGGATCTCACTGGTTCAGAGATGGAAAGATCGAGGTGGAGAGTCCGATCGTTTTCCAGGGAAAGACTACTGGCGCCGTGTACATCCAATCGGATGTTCAGGAGTTGATTCATCATCTGGAGCAGTACGTGGTCATCATTGGTGTTGTATTCCTGGCGTCCCTGGTGGCCGCCGTCCTGATGTCATCGCTCATCCGCAAAGTGGTGGCCAAGCCCATCCTGCAGTTGGCGCAGGCGGCTCGCATCGTCTCGCGCGAGAAGACATATTCGGTCCGGGTACGCCCCACCGGCAATCACGATGAGCTCTCCATCTTAATTAGTACCTTTAATGAAATGTTGGGGCAGATGGAAGCCCATGATGCTGCGTTGCGAGCCGTTCAGGACAGTTTGGAACAACGAGTGCAAGTGCGCACGGCACAGCTGAACGCCGCGAACGCGGATCTCGAGAGCTTTTCCTATTCTGTCTCCCACGATCTACGGGCCCCCCTGCGCCACATCAGCGCTTTTTCCCGAATGTTAGGCGAAGAGTGTGGTGCGCAAATGGACCAGAACGCCCAACACTATCTGGAGCGGATCCAGGTTGGGGCGAAGAGTATGACTGAGCTCGTCGAAGCCTTGCTGAAGTTGGGGCAGATTGGACGAAGACAACTGGCATGTGTTGCCACAGATATGGACTCCTTGCTGAAAGATGTGCTCGTGGCGATGCAGCCGGAGTTCGACGGCCGTCGAATCGATTGGCAAATTGGAGAGCTGCCGCGCATCGAGTGCGATCCCGGCCTGGTGAAACAAGTGTTTACCAACCTGCTTTCGAATGCCGTCAAGTATAGCCGGGGGCGCGAAATCGCCGTCATCGAAGTGGGGCGGCTTGCGGGGGAGGGAGTCCCGGTGTTTTTCGTTCGAGACAACGGCGCCGGCTTTGACCCGCGATACGCAAGTAAATTGTTTGGCGTGTTCGAGCGCCTCCACCGCGCCGACGAATTTGAGGGGAGTGGCGTGGGACTTTCTACCGTGCAACGCATCGTCAAGAAGCACGGCGGAGAGATCTGGGCAAAGGCGGAAGTGGGCAAAGGCGCGACTTTCTTTTTCGCTCTCGCGGCAAAAGCGGATGGATGGTCAGCCGCCGATGCATGAGCGATTGCCTATGGCCGATCCTCGCGGCATTGTTGGTTGCGGATCATCAGCGACAGATCCCTATGCCTCGCGCAATAAGGCGGCACAGTGTCTACAAAATGCCTGTAAACAGTTGATTCTTCATGCGCGAAGCCATGGGATGCGGGCGAACAAGAAGCCCGTTTGTTCGGGGATACGGTCGGGGCTGGTAAGCTACTGATAACACTCACGCGGAGGGATGTGTGAGCGGTTGAAACAGGCGGTCTTGAAAACCGCTTTACCTTAACAGGTAACGGGGGTTCGAATCCCTCTCCCTCCGCCATTCCGGCCATCTACTTGGAACCTTCTAATCCCTGGCCATGCCCTCGGTGAAGCACACAGCGAGTGACCCACCTCGAGGGCGGGTGAAAGTTCAGAATGGGACGGTTGTGGCTGACGATGGTTCGCTGCTGCGCATGGTCCACAGCTACGTCCACGATTTTTTCTCGCCCTATTACACCGACGTCCATTGGTGGAGAGCCATGCGTGACGTGGGCCACTTCAATACTGTTCGCGTGATGGCTTACCTCGGTTCCTGGCCAAAGAGCCCTCAGATCATGGACCTCGGGACCTTGCTCCCCCGCTTGGACGGCATGGTCGAACTTGCCGCGGAAGAAGGCCTCTACCTATTGATCGACAATCATTCAGAGTGCTGCGGCAACCAGGATGTTGCAAACGATACTGTCTTCTGGAAGGCGATCGCTCCAAGATATAAGGACCGCACGCACGTCTTCTACGAGTTGAAGAATGAGCCATGGCAGTACAGCGGACTCCCGGAATACGAGCGGACGATGTATGAGGTCACGCGGCCGTTGGCTCCGGAAACGCACATCATCCTTTGGACGATCGAGAACCTGATTCACCTCTCAGATCCTGTTGCCCTGGTCCGTTCACTTCCGGGAATTGACTACTCGAACGCCTCGGTGGGCGTTCATCCTTATGCCACCTACCGAACTCGGCAGAAGATTTGTGACGCACTGGGTCTCGCATCCTATGGCTGCAAACCACGCCTCCGGCAGCTCCTCACGCTGATTCAGACGTTGAAGTCGCACTACCCCACGGTAATGACGGAGCTGGCGCCCAAGGAAGCGGGTGCTCCCGACAGTGGATTTCTCACGGTCATGGAGAAGATCGGTGTCAGTTGGGCTTACCTGGGTGGCCAGGGGTTTACGGATGCAACCACCAGGAAGACCTACGGGTGGACGAAGGGCGATGAAATCCGCATAACCTGGCCAAAAGCTTAGTCATGTCACCGGGGCAAACCATCATCGTCGATGGGGGACAAGTGCTTCCAGAGGGCAAAATCTCCACGCACAAGCGGCATCAAGCCGCTGAGGTTTCCATCGGCGCGAACCCTTCGTCTCCTTATAGGTACCAGGGGATATTCACGACGACGATGCGCTGACTACCCTTGAGTAGCAGCAATATTTTTAGCAATTGCACCCGCTGATTGTGCAGCAGATTTTCCCACCAATGGCGCACGACCAGTTCCGGCAGGAGAACAGCAACTTTCCTGCCGGGATTTTCCTCCTCGAGGGTCAGGATGTAACCCATTAGCGGAGCGATGATGAAGCGAAAGCTCGAAGGGATGGTAATCAATTCGGGATCCGGCAGGCCTGCTTCACGAATCGGCGCCAGGATCTTGTCATTCCAATCCTTGTCAATCCCGTGGGCTTCATCCTCGGAGTGGACATGGATGACCTTAATTTCTTTCGAAAGCACCAGGCCAAACCTCAATGCTTTTTCTGATATCCGGTTCCATCCCGCCATGGGAATAACCACCAGGGGTGACTCAAGGTTTGTGAGGTTGAGCCGTTCCGCGTCGCTCGTTTCGCCCTGAACCCGGGTATAGTGCTTCTTTACGGAATACATCAGCAGGATCAAAATGGGGATCAAGAGTGCGGTTACCCACGCCCCCGATCGAAACTTCGAGGCCAGCACAACCATCGTAGTGAGCCCGGTCGCGAGCGCGCCGGTGCCATTCACCAACATGTGCCATGCTCGGCCCTGGTGCTCGCCTTGCTGGTTCTTCCAGTGAACAACCATCCCCGCCTGAGAGAGGGTGAACGCCAGAAAGGCGCCGATTGCGTACAGCGGAATCAATCTATCCGTGACGCCCTTGAACAGAATCAAAATTACGGCCGTCAGACCGGTGAGGGCGTAGATGCCATGCGAGAACAGTAACCGGCGTCCGCGGAGAATGAACACGTGCGGCAGGTAATCATGCAGCGCGATCGCTCGGGTCAGGCGGGGGAAATCGGCAAACGCGGTGTTTGCGCTGAGCGCCAACGCCAACAGCACACTACCCATGGTGAGGAAGTAAAACCATCCACGCCCAAATACAGCGGTCACCAGCAGGCTCAAAAGACTTTGATAGCCGCTCCCATCCGGGTCCATTGCCGGTATTTGATAGTGCTTGGTCAGCCACGCCGTTCCGTAGAGCAACACAATCAAAATGGCGATGATGACTGTGAGTGTGTACTGCGCATTTTTTGAGCGGGGCTCGCGGAAGGCCATCACACCGTTGGAAACCGCTTCGACGCCGGTCATGGCAGCGCAGCCGCTCGAGAACGCCTTCATCAACATCCAAAGGCCCAGGACCTTCACTGTCTGCGGTAATGGAGTTGGCAGGGCGGTTACGGGAAGCGGATGTCCCCCGGCGGCGAACGTTTTGTAAACTCCGACTGCGATCAGCGTCAGCAACGTGCCGATAAAAAGAAACGTGGGCAGAATGAACGCGGTGCCAGTGTCTTTGACGCCGCGCAGATTCACTATGGCCAGGATCGCCAGGATCAGTAGACACAGTGCCAGGGTGTGCGGCTGGAATTCGGGCAATGCCGAGGTCAACGCGGTCACGCCGGCCGAGATCCCAACCGCAGCGGTAAGAATGTAATCGATCATCAGCGCGGCCGCGGCAAGCAGCCCCGCCTTTTCGCCCAGGTTCTCAGTCGCCACGGTGTAACTGCCACCGCCATTTGGATAGGCGGCGATTGTCTGTCGATAGCTGAAATAGACGATGACCAGCAGGATCAAGATGGCGGTAATGATCGGCAGCAGGTACTGAGTTCCCAGCATTCCTAGCGGGATCAAGAGCGCGAGCGCGGCCTCGGGACCGTACGCAGCGCTGGTAAGCGCATCGAGCCCGAAAATGGGGATGCCGGCGGCTACTCCAATGTGTTCAGCGCGTTCTTCACTCGTCGCTAGTGGCTTGCCAAAAATCCTGTCCTGAATGGGCATATCGATGTAGATACTACTCCTGTCAAGTGTTCTTTCTATGAGGGGTGTTTCCGGTACTTGCGCAACGTGCAGTTGTCGACAGCAGGCATTGGTCAGGTGAGACCGGCGGGGGACCGAAGGGGTCGAGCGGATGAAAAGACAAACCTCACCGGAAGGGCACGGCTAGTCTAAAGCTGTGCCCTATCCTTCGAGATTTGTTTTTCTGCCGTACCGGATTATGCTTTCGTCGCGCTAAAGGTGGCCGCTCCGTACTCGCCGAGTGTTACATCTCCGGAGAGATGGTTGCCGGCGACGACGCCGGTGAAGACGAAGTTCACTTGGTAGCCATTCGCGGGCATCACGCTGGTCAGCGTCACATGGTCCGCGTCGACCTTGCCCTTAACGGTGGCATTGAAAATTTCACCCTTTTGTTCCCCGGAAAGTTTGCTGCCCTCCTGCTGCAGGATGAACTGCTGCTCACCGACGCCGCGAACATAGTGGATGGTAACGTTCCAGGTGCCGGCAAGTTGAGCGGTGGCCCCGGAATACACAGGCGGATTTTCGTAGTGGCCCGGATCGCGCATGTATTTCGAAATCGTTTCTGCCACCACCTTGTAATCGCCCGGTTGCATCATGTAAGGCATGATGTCGAGGGAGGACTCCATCTTATGGGGCCGGCTCCCACGGCTCCCGCCAACCAGAATGCGCGGCGTGCCCTTGTCGAGCTTTTCTTCCAGCTCCTTTCCGGTGATGCCCACCTTCGCCGCATCCCATTGAATGCTTAGCGTCGGGGCGCGGTTCGAGAGGTCTTCGTCCGGCATCGTGATGTGCGTGGTGACCGAAGGAATGTCCTTCACCGCGTCGGCAATGTAGTTGTCCCAGGCGAGCCACTGTTTTTGTTCGGCTTCGTGATCGCGCTTATACCACTGGCGCACCGCGGCTACCATGCCCATCGTCTCTTCTTTGCCGACCTTGAGCGCGCGGCCCCAGTTGTGGTGAGGAGCGGCATTCCAGAAGGCCGCTGCGCAAAGATCTTTAGGGCCGAGCAACACGCCGGCAGTCTGCGGACCACGCATGCATTTGCCACCCGAGTAACCAACAAACGTGGCTCCCGCCGCGAGATGGATATTGGGGACGATCGGTTCTTCCGCTGCGGCATCAACAAAGACTGGAACGTTTTTCTCCTTGGCAATGGCGCAAACGGTCTTGATCGAGAGAGGTTCTTCGAAGGCGCGCGGTCCGGAAAGAACATAGATCATCGCCGTATGCTCACTGATCCTGGCGCGCAAGTCTTCATCCGTCTCAACCTCCACAATTTCAGGCCCGGACATGCGGACGCCGAAGTCGTAGGGGTTGCGCGAGTACTTTGGGATGATGACCTGGTTGCGCGCCTTGACATATGGCATCGCCTGGGCGCGCTCGGGATCGGTACCGCAGACACAGGCGACGGTAGCGACCGCAATGGCGGCCTCGCAGCCCGTAGTGACGATGGCGCTGGGAGCACCCATGTGCATGGCGATCTCTGCCCCTGCCGCGGCCATCAGCTCATCCATGTGAACGTAATAGTGCGAGGCCTCAAACATTGCCTGCTTGACCTCAGGCAGCGATTGCGAGCCGGAGATGATGGTGTAGGTGCCCCGGGCGTTCATGATCGGCCTGACCCCGATGCGGGTATACAGATTGTCTGTAGCGGTACCGGAGTTCACTGGGTGAGCATCGCCCGGAGTCTCCGTCAAGGTAGCCGCGGAGAGCGAGAAAGGAGCGGCGGCGGCCACGGCGGAGAGTATTCCTGTTTGCTTCAGGAGGTCTCGCCTGCTGACCAGCGTGTGGTTCATCCGCGACCCGGTTGGCTTTTCTGTTTCCTGATTCTGGTTTTGCAAGATCGAGTTCCTCTTTCCGGTGATGGCTAAGCTTTGCTGGTGAGCACTTCGCGGATGCGGCGGCCGACGATCGCATCTTCTCCCGGCTGCAGCATCCAGACCCCGACGACCAGTGTGTTCGCATCCGATGGAATGCCCTGATTCGGTGGTTGTCCGCTGTTGGGGTTCAGTTCTATCGAAGGCGTGCCCTCACGCAGCCTGGCTAAAACCTGCTGGGTCGTAACCCCTGTGACCGACGGATCGAAGCGAATAAGTAGATGGGGAACATGGTTCGCTATGCGGGGAACGACGGTCTGCGTGGTCACCGAGGGGATCCCCTTTACGGCTGCCTGAACAAGGTCGGCGCGCTTTTGGTAGTCGCCCTGCATCGATTCCTCTGTATGCGAAAGAACCCAGTCGACGGCGGCCACCATGCCAACGATCTGCTCCTTGGCCACTTTCATGCCGCGGCCCACACCTTCATTGGGATTATTGTTCTGTTGCGCCAGATCGATGAGATGTTTCTTGCCCAACAGAAGGCCGGCATTCTGTGGACCGCGCATACCCTTGCCTCCGGAGAAGGCAACCAGGTCAAAGCCCATCCCGGTGTACTTCCAGAGATTCGAAATGGGAGGCATATCGGCCGCTGCATCGATGTGGCAAGGAATGTTGTGCTCATGGGCAACACGAAGCCATTCCTCCCGGCCGATCTGCGCCGTGCCGGCCTCGCCATCTTCCTCTTCTGCCGCGTTGAAGAAGTTGGTCATGATAGCGTTGCCGGCGGCACAGGCGCGCTTGTACTCGTCCAGCGTGACCACCTCTGTCACGCGCGCGCCACACAGGAACATCGAGTGATCGTAACCGTAGCGGTGCGCTCGCTGCACGATTACCTGGTTCTTCATACCGTCGATTGCCTGCGGCATGGCCATGAAAGGGATGTTGTTGGCATGCTGCAAGCAGGCTGCCGTGGCAAGGGTAATCGCTCCAGACGCGCCCGAGGTCACCACGGCGCCCTCGCATTTGAGTCGCTGCGCGATGTACTCGCCGGACTTGGTCTGTAGATCGTGCAGCCGCACCGGGTGGAGCGCTGCCTTCTGCACGGCAGCCAGCACTACCGGAGGCATACAGGCAGCGGTGAGCGTGGTGTAGGTGCCGGCTGCGTTGATGATCTTCGGCACTCCCAGCTTTTCGTAGTAGTCTTCCCCGTCACTGTTGTCCGCCGTGGAGGCGAGGGACCTGGTGGAGGAGACCAGCGGCGCTATGCCCAGGGTAGCGGCGAGCGAACTGGTCCAGCGAAAGAAGCGACGACGAGAAAAACGGCTGCTTGAGGGTATGGTCGGTTCGGACATAGGCGGTGCTTTCCTTCTTTCCGGTGAACCAGGCCGGCTACCGCCTGGCGACGTCTTATTATCGCGCGGCCGGGCCATGATGTTCCAGAATAAGCACTTTGCATTTCACCTATTGAGACCGAGTACCCTCCAACCCTCTCCTTCCTCCTCGGTAATGTTCCCCTTGACCCGCTCCTTCATGATGTGCGCGCGAACCTGGCGTAATCCATAGTGCGCCGCGAGGACGAGAAGTGTCGTGAGGAGCAGGTGGCTTACACTCGCTTCGATCCACGATTCGTACTGCACGGCCGCCAGCACCAACGCGGGAAAAAAGACAATGTACCGCAGAAGGATAAACGCCAGGTCAGTGTTTTTTGGCACCCGTGCTTCAGTAAACGGGATGGTTGTCGTCTGCAGTGAAAAAGCGTCGCTCAGCAAGAGACAAACACCCGCCGCCACGAGCACTTGAGTTAAACCTTGCCGCAAACCGCCCAGTTCGGGGTAAGAAACGAGCATCAGCACGGCGACCGCCCCAAGAGCCATAGCGATTGCCCAAAACAGTACCCAATGCCTGGTAGCCCTAAGGTGAGCGGAAGAGGCCTCGCCATGGATCAGGCGAAAGACCCAGCTTCCCGCCGGATTGGCGGGGGAGAGGAGCGAGGTGCTCAATCCGGCGACAATCCAGAAGGCGAGCGCGGGGACCGCCAGGCGTACCCCCTCTGTTGAGACGGCGATCATGATGCGGCCGTCCTGGACGCGAATGGCGATGACCCACACGCAAGCCAGCGCAATCCCCATTCCGGCGTAAATCGCAAGGTAGAGCCGGTGCCGCGGCGAACGCAGGAGAGTCTGGCTTATGAAGTGGTAGACAGCGCGCCGCGAGGGGGTTCGTAGCAGCGTTTTATGCAGTACGCGGATGACGGGTTGCACCAGCACGCTTCTTGCATTGGGCGCTATGGATCCTTCCACTGCGTAGCGCGTACTGCGCGCGTAGGCAAGCGGGTAGGTAATGACTGCCAGCGCGATCGACAAACAGGTCGCCCAATAGCCGATATGCGCGAGCCGGGAGAACACCGGCAGAGTAGCCGGCCCCGCGAGTGTGGATTCATAGATGCCCAGGAACCAGAATGGCGGAAAATAATGCGCGACGGTACTGCGGGATTGGAGCACACCCGCGAGGGATCGTGACAGAACTGGAAACAGAAATAAGACGATGGAGAGAATCATCACCAGGACGCTTTGAAGAAGCGTGGAAATCTTTTGAAAGAGCCGTGCGCCCAAGACGCCGATGAGCAATCCTTGTAACGCCAGCACCTGAAACGAAGCACAGAGGCCGGCAGCGATAACAGCCAGGAAATGGGCGGCGAATGCCCGCAAGACGTTGGCCGGCTCCGTAGCCAGGGGAAAGAAAAAGGTTCCAAGAGAACTGGTGCCGAGCAGGAAAAGCCCCAAAAAGACAAGAACTGCCGCGACCCGGGCGAGAAAAAGCGATCGATTGGGAATTGGCAAGACCGAAAGGACGAAGACATCGAGGACATTCGGAACCAGAAGGTCCCATTCGAATACGGTAATTGCCCCCATAACAACCCAGGAATACATCACAAAACCGTAACGATCGGCGACTTGCCCCCAGAAGGATGGCCTTGGGGGCTTTGGCGGGAAACCATGGTACGCGGGAAACAGAAAGATCGCGGCTATTAAGGTCGGCAAGGCAATGGCCCACGCGATCGTCATAATGAGCGGAAGCGTCTCTCCATCCGCGGAAACGATCTCATTGTTGAAGAAGCGGTCGAGGAGATGCAGAACCAGAAGCTTGAACTGCTTCCTGCCTGCGAGAGAACGCAAGGAGTTATCCGGCAGCCGATGGGACGAACGGGATGCTTTAAACATTGCCTGTCTTCATGGTCTCGACCAATTCTCTTGCCAGCACGCGCGTGTCGTCCTGCTGCACCAGCTGCGCAAAGACATCCTGCAGGCTGGATAGCTGCATGAGTTTCGCCAGCTCCGCGGGTGGCGCGTCGGCCAGTATCTTTCCCTTCGCAATCACGATGACACGGTCGCACACCTGCTCGACCACTTCGAGGACATGTGAGATGTACAGAATTGCCTTGCCCTCGGCTGCAAGTTCCTGCAGCAGGTCTTTGAACAGGCGCGCGGAGACGACATCGAGTCCGGAGAGCGGCTCATCGAATATGAGCAACTTTGGGTTGTGCATCAGGGCAGCGGCAATGAGGACACGCTGCTTCATGCCTTTCGAATAGAAGGAAATGGGCGAGTAGCGCCAGGATTCGAGACTCAGCAATTTCAGCATCTGGTTTGCTTTGCGCTCGATGATCTGCTCCTCGAGGCCGCGGAGCCTCCCCACAAGCTGCAAGTATTCCAAGCCGGATAGATAGGTGTAGACGTGCGCTTCCTCAGGAACGTAGCCCAGGCTGCTACGAAAGCGGACCATATCTTCCCGGATATCCCTGTCTTCGAACAGCACGCTGCCTTCGTTCGGTTGAAGCAGACCGGTAATGATCTTTACCGTGGTCGACTTTCCCGATCCGTTTGGTCCGAGGTAGCCGACAATCTCGCCCGGCCGGATACGGAAATTGATGTCTTCGATCGAAGCGATACCGCGATACCGCTTGGTGAGATGGTTTACCTCAAGCACAGGCGTACTCCGATATCACCCTATGTAGCAAACTACGTAAAGAGTTGTCAAGTAGTTTGCTACATAGGTATAATCCCGCACATGCCGGTTGAACCCAAGCTGTCGCATACGGCTGCAATGATTCTGCAAGCCATTCATGCCGGGCATATCTATGGCTTTAGCGTGATGGAGATAACGGGTTTGCCGAGCGGAACCGTATACCCGGCGATGCGCCGGCTGGAACGGGATGGGTTGATTGTTTCTCGCTGGGAGAACCAGTCGATTGCCGATGCGGAACAGAGGCCGCTGCGAAAGTACTACAAACTTACTCGGAGTGGCCGAACGACGCTTGAATCTGTCGCCCGGCGTTACCCGCTCATCACCAGGCTGATTCCGTCTCCCGAGGTCGAGAACGCATGAGCTTCCGAGGGCTGACCTATTCACTCCCGGTTTGCACCGGCATTTTAAAGATGGCGGCCATGCTTGTCCCCAGGGAAGCCCGCGCGGAGTGGCTCGAAGAATGGCGCGCAGAACTCTGGCACGTTTGGCACATTTGCAACCAGAGCGATGAACTTGCGGCGTGGCACCGAAAAGAGGAAATTACCGCATTTAGTCTGGGTGCTTTCCAGGATGCGCTGTGGCTCAGGCGAAACCAAATTGCAGCTGCACCGCTCCGATGGTTTCAGCCGGGGATGCCTTCGCGCTGTATTCTGACCCTGATCTTTATCGCAGCTGCGTGCTTGTTGATCGCGTGTTGCAGCCCCAGCGTTCGAAAAGCAGCGCGCCCGAACTTCTATCGTGGTGCGAACGACCTGGTCTTGATATCGCGGGGCGGCTTCGAGAATGCGTCCTACCCCACAGTGCAGTTCTCAGAATATGAATCCTGGAACCGAAACTCAGGTCACCTGTTTACAGCGCTTGCCTTTTATCGGCTGAAGGCACAGCGGTTCATTCTCGAAAAACATCACTCAATCAAGCTGCCGACCGCTCGGGCAAGCGCAAATCTTTTTGAACTGCTCGGAGTTCCGGTCTCGTTTGCAATATCCGGCGCTGATTCTCGCGACTCGACGAGGTTGTTTCTGAGCCGGAGCGCCTGGAGCAGGGAATTCCATTCGGATGCGCACATCTTCGGTCGCGTATTGCGGGTTGACGGCCAGCAGGCGATCATCGCCGGGTTGGTCCAGGACGAAGATTGGCGGCTTCCGGGCCATGCGGATGCGTGGCTGTTGCAAAATGAAAAGCATTTGTCGACTTTGCCTTCCGCGGGTGAGGGGTATGTCCTCGCGCACGCCTCGCCCACGGCCTTCCCAAGCAAAGCGGACGGGCGGCGCCAAATGTACGTTCGAAAAGAGAGCGGGTATGAGTGGTTCGTTTGCGACTCCGTCGCCGACCGCATTCGGGAGCCATTCTCGGTTTTTTCGTTTGCGCTTCTGCTTGCTTGCCTGGCTTTACCGGCTACTACTGCTCTGCCGCTCGGAGAGTACCCCGAAAATAGCAATCGGGTTCCCTGGAGCATACGGATTCGACGCTGGGCTTTCCTTGCGGTCAAGTTCATCCTGATCGTCCCTGTCGTTTACTTTGGATCGCTTGACCTTGCTTACTCAGGCAGCTCCCTATCCTCCGGTACGTCTGAGTTGCTTGAGTTGTTTGGTGCCTTCTGGGCGTTGCTTTTTGCCTTCCGTTGGGCTTTACGCGATCAGCGCAAGCGGTGTCCTGTTTGCTTGCGCACCTTGACCAATCCCGCCCGGGTCGGGCAATTCTCAAGAAACTTCCTTGCCTGGAATGGCACCGAGCTCATTTGTCTGGGCGGTCACGGCTTGCTGCACGTTCCGGATATACCGACAAGCTGGTTCGGCAGCCAAAGGTGGCTGTATCTGGATCCTTCCTGGCGGGTCCTGTTCCCGGTCGGTACTTGATGTCAGGGCTGCTTCGCGAGCCACAGGAGCGAATCTTCAAACAGAAGGTTCTGCGTAGGGCTGGTGAAGACTTTGTCGCCGTGACCCATGTTCATGTAGATCATTTTGTATTTCGTGTTCGTCCATACGATTGGAAGGTCCCCTCCCCGGATGATGTCCTTGAGCCCCAGGGGGTAGTTCGATGGATCGAGTGTAAGAAGAACTTTCACGTCTTTATTTGCGCGAGGGTCCGGTTGCCAGATGTACCACTCATTCGCGGGCGCAACGTAGGTCGACGGTAAACGCTTCGTGACCGGACTTGCCGGGTCGTCAATCGTGACCTTTACGGGAAGCGGCGGCCAGTTGTTCGCGTTGAAAACAGCGCCACCCAGAAAGTTCACAAACCAGGGCCAGTGAGTGCCTTCGTCGTTATAACCGGAGAAATGGAAGCCGAGCCATGTTCCGCCGTGCTCCATGTATTGCTGAAACGCCGCCCGCTGGGCCTCCTTTTGCGGGGAATCGTTGAGCCATAAAACAACCTGGTACTTATGAAGCGTAGCGTCGTTCAAGTCATCCCAGTTGGTGGAAGACTGGAAGTCGAAATGATCCTTCGCGGCGGCCGCGGCATAAAACTGCAGGGCTTGTTGTGCGAATATGAGGTGGTCGGGCTCAACATTGGTCGAGTACAACGCAAGCACGTGAAAGGACGGCTGCTGGCCGTACGAAGCCGCGGTTGCAAGCGCAAGCAATGCGCATGTACCAAGTGAAGTCAGGAATTCTTTTGCTCGGTGCATCATGGACGGGCTGTCCTAAAGGGATGGAGTATTGTTGAGGAACATTTATTCATGGCAAACAAACCATTGTCCACTTATTCCAAGCAGAAGCGCAACGCGACGTTAGGGAACAGAAGAAGAACCGTCGTGACCGCCCTTGCCGTTTGCTCCGCGACTCTACTGCCCTTTTCGGTGGCCGAAAGGGCTCGCGAGAGTGCTCCGTTGATCGGGTTGCTTAGCAGGCGCGCGATCGTCTTCAATCCGGCAGTCAACAAGATCTACGCAATCGATCCTGAGCACAATGCTGTTTCCGTTATCAGCGGTGGCGCGGGTTCCCCGCGCAGCGTCAAGGTGGGCGACGGTCCGCTGGCGATCGCTGTCAACCCGATCACCGACCGAGTGTATGTTGCCAACACCAAGGGCGGCACAGTGAGCGTACTCGATGGCAATAGCGACGCGGTCATCGCGACAGTCAATGTAGGCAAACGGCCCTATGTGCTGGCTGCTAACCCCATCGAAAACAAAGTTTATGTCTCCAATACATTCAGCGACTTGCTGACGATTATTGATGGCAAGACGAATACAACGAGCACGCTGAAGACTGGATCGGCCGACGCTATCGACGTCGATCCGAAACGGAATCAGGTCTACCTGCTCGGCTACGAGTCGACCAGCCTGACTGTTTTGAACGGAGTTGATAGTGCTTTGAGCAAACTGCCGGCGGGGGCCATGCATCTTTGGGGCATGGTGATGGATGAAGCGTCGGCGACGCTCTACGTTACGCGCATCGGCAACGCCGATATTGTGGCCATTGACACGCACACCCACTCGCTCACACCCATCGGCGCCGGGCAGCTACCTTGCGCCATCGCCGCGAATGAAAACACGCATTTGTTGTATGTTGCAAACTGCGGCGACGATAGCGTAACCGTAATCGACGAGACCAAGCGCGCGGCGGCCAAGACAGTACACGTTGGCAGCCATCCCCAGGCCGTCGCGGTCGACGCGAAGAGGAACATGATCTACGTGGCCAACACGCATGGTGACAGCTTGACCATCATTGATGGCTCCAGCAATGACGTGGTGGCGACCCTGCCCGCGGGAACCAATCCTTATGCTGTGGCTGTCGACGCGAGCAGTGGTGCGATCTTTATCGCCAACCTGGGAGAGTCGTCCTTCACCCGGATCGATCGGGCTCTACCTCTGAAACCCAAAAAGGCAGACTGAAAAGTGGCTAGTCGGCGTATCGGCATCATCATGCACGGCATCACCGGAAGAATGGGCTATAACCAGCACCTGGTGCGTTCGATTGTGGCCATCCGGGAGCAGGGAGGAGTGATGTTGGCGAATGGAGACCGGGTTATGCCTGACCCGATCCTGGTCGGCCGCAATTCGGAGAAAGTGCGCGCATTGGCGGAGCGCCACGGCATCAAGCGGGTGGCGAAAGATATGGAGTCGGCGCTCGAAAACCCTGACGACACGATCTTCTTCGATGCCGGCTCAACCCAAATGCGGGTTGCGCTCTTGAGCCGCGCCATCGAAGCGGGGAAGCACGTTTATTGCGAGAAGCCGCTCTCAGAAACACTCGCAGAATCGCTTACGCTGGTACGGCTTGCTCGCGCGCATGGTGTGAAAAGCGGAGTGGTGCAAGACAAGCTTTATCTGCCCGGCCTGCGCAAACTCCGTATGCTGAAGGACGCAGGCTTCTTCGGCCGCATGCTCTCGGTGCGCGGCGAGTTTGGGTACTGGGTATTTGAGGGTGACCTGCAGCCGGCACAGCGGCCCTCGTGGAATTACCGCAAGGCCGATGGCGGAGGCATCATTCTGGACATGTTGCCCCACTGGCGCTACGTGCTCGACAATCTGTTCGGCGCGGTAGAAGCGGTGAGTTGTATCGGCGCCACGCATATCACCCAACGCGTCGATGAGAGTGGCGCGGTGTACAAGAGCGACGCCGACGATGCAGCGTACGCGACGTTTCAACTGCAGGGGGGCGTGATCGCGCACATCAATTCTTCCTGGGCTGTGCGCGTGAAGAGGGATGACCTGGTGACCTTCCAGGTAGATGGAACGCATGGATCGGCCGTAGCGGGTTTGACGCACTGTTACACCCAGCACCGTGTCAACACTCCGCGGCCGGTCTGGAATCCCGACGTGCCGCAGACGATGCAGTTTCATCTGCAGTGGGAAGAAGTGCCCGACACACAAGTGTATGAGAACGGCTTCAAGCTGCAGTGGGAAGACTTTATCCGTCACGTTGTCGAGGACAAGCCATGGCGGTTCAATTTGCTTGAGGGCGCGAAGGGTGTGCAGTTGGCGGAGTTGGGACTGCAAAGCTGGGCCGAGCGTCGTTGGATCGATGTGCCCCCGCTCTCCGCGGACGCGACGGGCAAGGTGGTATAGCAAGTTGTGGAGCCCCCACAGGGTGAGCGAGGCAGTCATTTTCATGATTACGCGAAGAAACTTAGTAAAAGCCGCAGCGGCAGGTCTTGCTGCACGCGCGTTGCCGGCGTACGCGCTCGCTCCGTTAACGATCGGCATCGGGACGATCAGCTATCGTGCTTTGCCATTCGACGACATGCTGGCGCAGTTGGAGATTCTGCTGCCGGCCAATGGTCTGCACAATCAACAGATCGAGATGTCGCGGGTCGAGTTTATGGTGATGAGCCAACCCAGCGACGAACTGTGCAAGACAGCACGCGCGAAGCTGGATAAGAGCGGGATTCGCTGTGTCTCCTACTATGCCGCCACGCTCAAGAACGAGCAGGAAGTCGCGAGGGCAGTGGACCTGGCAAAGATACTGGGAGCCCACAACATCACTGGCGATGCGACGGGCGCTGATCTGCTTAAGCATATCGATCGCAGTGTCACAGAGGCTGGATTGACCTTTTCGATTCACAACCATTTCTTCCCGGGGGTCAAATTTCCCTACGAGAGCCCGGACGATGTACTCAGTGCTCTTGCGGGTCTCTCCGCAAGCTGCGGCGCAACCGCCGATACAGGTCAATTTGCGTCCTGCGGCCACGATCCCTTGGACGCGATCCGTAAGCTGGCGCCCCGTCTGCATCTGGTCCACCTTAAGGATATAAAACAGGCGGGCCACGAAGAGAATGTCCTGTTGGGGAGGGGGATTGCGAAGATCCCTGAGGTCGAAGCAGAACTGCACCGGCAGAATTTTCGTCATCTTGTCGCTATCGAGTACGAGAAGGAAGGCGGCGGCGATCCGCGGGACGATATGCGCGAGAACGTTGCCTTCGCGCGGAAGCACGGTTTTTCGGGGGCATAGTTTTCATTTGGAATCGTGGGCTGGTGGAGGAGCGAAGGTGGCCGCTCACAGGGTTTGCCGCAGAGCACCCGATTCTCCCATTGGGATCCTCTGCGCCGGATTTTTGCCAGTGGTGCAACAGGAGTTTTTGCTCGAATCGAATCTACGTCAACGGCTGGGGCAACAAGACCGAAGGAATTTTTTCGAGGGCGATCGCAATTGCGCCCCATAGAACAGAGGTGGTACCGAGTTTACCGGCGCCAATCTTCGTGACGGCAAACTCGCTCTCCTGGAGCTGCTTCTGCACCTCACTGATAAGGGCAGGATGACTGCCGACTTCTCCCTCCAACAAAATCAGCCCAGGATTCAAAATGAGGGACAGGTTCACGATGATGTCTGACACCATGCCGGCTCGATGTTGCACAACCTTTACGGCGCGAGCATCGCCTGCCTGCGCCAAGTCGAGCACGCCCAAGGCATCCATTTTCTCGTGCTCTTTGTTTGCATCGTGGCCGGGCTTTTTTCTTGCCTCATGCCAGCTCTCGAGAATTCCCGAACTGGTCAGAACTGTTTCGAGCTCTCCAAACTCATGAAGGGTGGGTCTCCGGCGCGAAGTATTCGGCAAACGCAGATACGCGATTTCGCCTGCCGACCACTGCGATCCGTGATAAATGCGGCCGTCCAGAACGATGCCTGCGCCCACGTTTGGGCCAATATGAATCAGGATGAAGGTCTCTTCTGCCTGCGCAGCGCCACAAAAGCGCTCGCCCTGAGCGGCCAGGTTGATGTCGTTTTCAATGACCACCAGGCAGTCTACGATCTTATTGAGCTTTGCGCGCAACGGCACGGAACGCCAGTTTTCCAACGTGCTGATCGACAGCACAATGCCATCATCGACATTGGTGATCGCGGGCACACCTACGACCAACGCCAGCAACTGTTCCCGCTTTTTCTTGTGCTTGCGCAGCAAACGCCGCACTTCTTCACCTATATAAGTGCAAACGGCGTCGGGGGTTGTTTTCCTGCCGGCGAGCGATATCTCCGCGCTGTCGAGTTCTTTCCCGTTCAAGTCCGCCAATAGGAAGGAAAGGCAGCCTGCGGTAATTTTTACGGCAAGCACGCAACCGCGCTCCGCCTTGAACGAGATCATATCCGGAGGCCGGCCGCCGTTGGACTCGCCTTCACCGAGAGGTTTGATCAGGTCGGCGGCCAACAGATCGCCAACCACATTGGTGATGGTCGGAGCACTCAGGCCGGAAGCGCGGACAAGGTCAGCCTTGGAACAGGAACCGCTCTCGCGCAGGAGCTTCAGAACTCGAAGCGCGTTTGTGTGGCGGAGAAGTGAGGGTCTGCCGACGGGGATGGATTCGTTCTTCAATGAAAACCGGCTCAGAAGTATAAAAGGAAATTAGGGCGTTGCGAGTCCAAGGACGTGTTTTACCAGCGTAGGCGACTCAACATTCCGTTATCTTTAGCAACTACCTTTTTATACCATCGATCACTGCTCCATCACACCGTATTGGAAGCGCGGTGGCAGGCGGCAGCCTGTCCGCTCGACCATCGCCAACGTGAGCGCCTGTGGAACCAACAGGGAAGTGATGCCCTCCCAGGGCTCCGGGACGGCGTCGATCGTGACGGGAAACAATGTGTCCGTGGCGGTATGCTCTCCGCTTGAAACCAGCACGACTTTGCCTCCGCGACGGTTACATTCCTGCGCGAGCTTCACGCCGAGTTGAGCCACCCGGCCGAGGCCAAAGATGATGGCGACATGCGATGCGTCCACATCAAGGTTGGGCCCGTGTTTAAAGCCGGCGCCGGTGTGCGGCGCAGCGCGAAAGCCGCTCATTTCGCGGATGCAAAGTGCACTCATGAAAGCGCCCCCATACGCCGCGCCCCGCCCGATCACCTCGATATTGGTGGCGCCCCGGCAAAACTGCTCCAACTCGCCCCGCATGGCGAAGATGGGCTCCAGGTGAGCGGAGAAAACCTCTGCCGCGCGCTCGGCCTCCTCTTTCCACGGATGGTTAACTATTTCGGAGGCAAGAAGAATGGCAGCCGCCATCGCGTTGGTGTAGGTCTTGGTGGCGTTGCCGTATTCCGGCCCGGCGAGGATCGGCAGTTTATTCCTGGCCAGTTGCCAACAGGCGCTCGCGGGGTTGTTGCAGATCAGGCCAAGTGCGCGATTGCCGGCCTGCTTGAAGAATTCCACCAGCTCCGCACTCTCTCCAGAGGTGGTCAATAGGATGGAGAGTGCCGCGTCATCCCATACCTGGGATGAATAATTCAGCCACTCGCCCGCATCCACAGAAAACGAGGGTCGCCCGTGTGCCTGCAACAGCGCCGATCCGCCGAAGGAAGAACAATAGGAAGCGCCCATCCCAATAAAAATCACCGGCCCTTTTTTCGCAGCCAGGCCGCGAAATGCGTTCAACTCTGCCCGGATGGCGGGATCCCTCGCGTACGCCCGGAGCAGCCGGCGAAGCATTTCGGGTTGCTGCCGGCACTCTATTTCCAGGATCTGGGTGCCGTTGCAGGCAAGAATTTCCTGGGCCGGTTCGATACCGGCGATCCACCGCGGCGCTTCTGTCTTGCTTTCCGCCATCCCCGGCCTCATCGGACTTACTTCGCTGCTTTGTTAGAAAAGCTTCGTTAACAAGACTGGCAAAAACCTCATCCAGCTCTGCGGATAAAGGTTATCATCCGGCATAGGTGGAAACGTAATTGAACGACCTTGCGAACAACCAGCCGTACGTGAACCAGACATTCATACGGAGAGTCTCTTTCATCGCCGGACTGGGAGGTATTCTTTACGGTTTTGACATGGGCGTCATCGCCGCCGCCTTGATCTACGTACGCGATTCATTCCATCTTTCCACCCTGATGCAAGAGGTCCTGGTGATTGCGGTACTGGCGGGGGTGATGATCGGCGCTCTTGTGGGCGGCACAGTCGCAGACCGGATCGGCAGACGCAAGACGCTGATAGCGGGCGCCATTCTCTTCATCGTCGGCTCGGTCATCGCTCCATTGTCACCCAATGTTGCCGTTCTGTTCGTCGCCCGCGCACTTCTGGGGATTGCCGTCGGTTTTACTTCGGTTACGGCGCCCGTGTATGTGTCTGAGCTCGCTCCCCCGCAAACACGCGGGATGCTCATCGGCCTATACCAGTTTGCCTTGACCGTAGGCATTGCCCTGGCGGATCTCGTAGGTTATTGGTTCGCGGGACCGCAGGGATGGAGACTGATGTTCGCTTTCGGGCTCATCCCCGCAGTGCTTTTTCTTTTTATGGTGCTTACGGTTCCAGAAAGTCCCCGCTGGCTGGTCGCGCAGAACAGGATGGCCGAGGCGGAATCAGTGCTCAAATCCTATACAGATGAGGTGGGCGCGAGCCTCCTCCTTGAAGACATTCGCGTCAGTCTGATGACCAAAATGGAGCGGAGTTGGAGCGCGCTTTGGAGCCCCGCAGTGCGCGGCTCGCTGTTTATAGCCATGGGCTTCCTGTTGCTCGCACCCGCGACCGGTATTAACGCCGTCGTCTATTACGGCCCGCAAATATTTTCGCTCGCAGGGATCGGTTCGGATAAGAACGCAATCTTCGCTACGCTTTTGGTCGCCGTTACCAATGTGCTGGCGACGGTGATCGCTCTGGTGCTGGTCGACCGGGTAGGGCGCAAGCCTCTTCTTTATGCCGGCCTTGGCGGTATGACGGTTGCGCTCCTGGTGCTATCCCTCAGTTTTCACAACCAGGCAGCACTGGGACATTCCATGGGCGCGATCGCCACCGCTTGCCTGATGTTTTTCATCACCTGCTATGCCTTCAGTGTCGGGCCCATTGCATGGATACTGGTCTCCGAAGTATTTCCCCTGCGGGTCCGCGGGCGCGGTGTTGCTGCCGCGACGCTGGGTTTCGGAACTTCCAACTTCCTGGTTTCGCTCACCTTTCTCTCTCTGATCAAAGCCGCGGGCACATCGCTTACCTTCGCCATCGGGGGAGTGTTTTGCATTGTGACCCTGGTTTTCGTGCGCTACGTGATTCCTGAGACGAAAGGCCGAGAGTTGGAAAGTATCAGCGCGCGGGAACCCGCGGTCGCGCCGTAACGTATCACAGGGACGGGCCTGGCAATGTACTCATCTGTATCCGAGGGTATTGAATTGATGTTGCAAGAGAAACCTTCCGCCGTCATCGGGAGTCCGCAGGAGATAGCACTGGCGCCGGAAAGCGGCTATGTCGTAGGCGTCGACATTGGAGGAACCAGCCTGCGTCTTGCTCTAGCCGGCATGGATGGCAAGGTACTGGCTAAGTGGAAGGTCTCGACTGCGGGCATTCGTGACCCGCAGGTGGTGGTGCGCCTGATTCATGAAGGCGTGGACGAGCTGCTCAAAGAAAATTTCATCTCGCGCAGCTTACTACGAGCTGTTGCAGCAGGCGCGCCGGGCATCACGGATGCGGACGCTGGTATCGTAATCGCCACGTCGTATCTCATGGGTTGGCGCGACGTTCCCCTGCGCTCCATGCTTGAGGCCGCGCTTGGCGTGCCGGCAGCGATAGAAAATGATGTAAACACAGCAGCCATTGCGGAAAGCAAGATCGGCGCCGCACAAGGGATGCGGGACTTTGTCTTTCTTGCGGTGGGCACGGGAATCGGCGCAGGCATCGTGCTCAATGGGCACCTGTTTCACGGAATGAATTGGTCTGCCGGAGAGATCGGGTACCTGCTGGTTCCCGGAACTTCGGTCAAGCCTGTCGAAAGCGGGGAGCCGGGAGCTCTCGAGCGTATCGTCGGGGGCGAAGGCATCAAGGCGCAATGGCAGCGCTTGTGGGATAAAGACCGCACACAGCTTCCGAACGATTTGGTCGCAACGCAGATATTCGACCACGCGGTCGCCGGGGACGCTCTTGCGCAAGAGGTTCTCCACATGTCTGCACAGACCCTGGCCTACGCCCTCTACAATATGGCGGTTGTGCTCAACTGCCCGCTTTTTGTGCTGGGCGGCAGTATTGGCATGCACCCTGCCCTGTGGCAATCGACACAGGCAATGCTCGCAGAGCGGGACACGCGCGTGCAGCCTAAGCTGTTGCGCAGTATTCTTGGGTTAGATGCGCAGGTGAACGGAGCGATCCACCTGGCAATCGAGACGGCATTGACGCGCGTAATCTAAAAGCTTCCGACGCAACGGACTTGGGTGCCGGTTAATTGGTTTTCCAATATTGATTGAAGCCTTTGTAGGCCGACGGCAGGTTGGCCAGGATGATTCGTCTGAGTTCGAGGATATCCGCAGAGCCCAACTGCTTGTACAGCACCTTGCCGTCTGCTGACAAGAGAACGGTGTAAGGCACCGCTGAGTCCCACTCAGCATCAAAAGCTGTCTGCAGGGCCGAGGTATCCTGCGAATCGAAAAGGTAATTACGGCTGGTCGCGTGCTTCTTCTCGAGCAGGTGCAACACGCTCGCCTGCTCGTCGGGCATATTCGCCGACACGGTGACTAAAGAAAAATCACGTCCTCCGTACATGCGCAGCGTGTCCTGCAAATCGGCAAACTCCGCGATGCAAGAGCCGCACCATGTGGCCCAGAAGTCGACTAACATCATCTGATGGCCCGGGTTGGTGCGTAGCTTGGTCAGATCGGCCTTCGAAATCATCTCGACCGTGACGGGCTGCGCGTTGATTTTTTCTAATGCTGCCAAGCGGCCGGCTGACTTCTCTTGCCACTTGGTTGAGCACCCAAACACACCGGTGTGGGTGGCCGCTACTTCTTTGTGAGCCAACAGCGCGTCAATAGCGTTGCGCGCATCCTGGGTTTTAACGAGCTCTATTCGGTAGCTGTTATCCATGCGGCCTTCGTAACGAAGATGCCGTTGTTGATCGAAGATAAAAACATGCGGGGTGGCCCGGGGCCCATAGGCACGGGCCACCTGTTGCGTCTCGCCATCGTACAGGTAGGGATAGGTAAGGTGCTTGTATTGCACCCGAATCTTCATCTCCGGCAAGGTATCGCTCAAATCCGAGGAATCCAACTCGTCGATGCGAATTGCCAGGGGATCGTTGGGCTGAATGGCTACGACCGCAACACCTTTGTTCTTGTAGTCGTCGGCCAATTGCTGAATTCGGCGTTCATACATCTGGGCGATGGGGCAGTGGTTGCACGTGAAAACGACGACCAGGACGGGGCTCGACGCGTAGTCGCTCAACTTATGCGTCTGGCCATCCACACCGGGAAGCTCGAAGTCAGGAGCCGGAGAACCAAGAGCGAGGATTGGATGAACCTGCTGCCCTGAAGCAACCCCAAGTGTAACCGTCAGTACCACTAGCAACTTCCACATGCTCGCGTACCCCTTAACTGCTTTAAGCTTCTTACGATCTTAGTCCCGAGATTCGGCTTTTGACGGCTGCGCCACGTCGCACCCTGCTTATTTGCAGGATAGGTTGGAGGCTGGCGCGGACATCGGGGTGATGTCGGCGGACTCGAGGCCCATCGCCCACTTGATCGCTTCGGTATACATCTTCTGTAGTCTTGGATCGTCCCAGTTCTCAGTCGGATGGCCGAGGGTCGAGTAATAGACCCTCCCTTTGCCGTAGGACTTTGCCCATGTGACAGCAAAATCATGATCCTGACGATGCACCCTGGGATTCGCTAGATCGAGCTTGCAGGGATCGAGGCGCATCAAAACCCGCACCTTGTCGCGAGAAAAGTCCTTCTGCTGGTAAATTTCGTCTGTCAATTCGAACGTATGCGGCCATTGCTGCATACCAGGGAAGGCGGGGTCTTCGACGATGATGGGCGCCTTGAATGTTTTCCAGGGATGCTCATCGAAATCACCCCCCAGCATATCGACAAACTCGGGCCAATGGACCCAGGTGATCGCCGCACTGTGAACTCCGACCAGCCCTTTGCCGTCATCATGCACAAAGGAGAGGAAGTCGGCTTTCTGCTGTGCGTCCATTTCCAGGTCGCCGCCGGTGAACATCAATATGGCGTCGAAATCATTGAGATTCTTCGCGTTGAATTCGAGTTTCTTCTTGGTCAGGACTTCCGTGTCGGTGCGGATCGTCGTATCCCACAGGCCGGTCTGTTGCCCGAGATGCTCAATGACGGCCATCGCGTGAGACACCGACTCGTGCCGGTAACCCTTTTCCTCACCCAGAACGAGCAAATGCTTCTTCGTCGTGACGGGCGCTTGTCCAACAGCGAGGTTGCACATCAATACGGCGGCGGAAAGCCAAGCCATGTGGACCATCTTCATGGGAACACTCTTTCCACCGGAGTAGACCGGGAGCCTGCGTGAGGAATATCGGCTTTAACGGCCACGGACGAAACTTTCCGGTGTGCCGTCCGCGGGGTTTACAAAAATGATGTCCTTTGGATCGCGTCTCGGCGTGTCGATAGCAAGAAAGACTACGGGAGCCTCGAGCATGCGGGGCAGAGCATGAACCACGCGTCGCTTGAAGAAGAGTAGGTCTCCCGGAGAAAACTCGGCTCCGTTCGCAACGTCGCCCATCCAAAACGTACCCCTTCCCGACAGAACGTAAAGGTACTCATCGGAGCCCAGGTGGTAATGCGGGGGCGTCTCCCGGTAAACCCGAAATACTCGTGCGCTGGCTGACTCTTCGTTGGTGAGATACGTGTCCAGCAACAGCGTCTCGGCAGTCTCCGGAAAAGATCGGGCCACTTCGTTCAGGTTAAAACGCTGGAAGCCTTGTTTCTCTGTCATGGAGCATCGCCCTCCCCGTCAAAGCCATCATACGTTTGGCCAAACGTTCGCCATAGGTGGGGACTGTCAGCCAGTCCCTTCGGGACTGGATTTGGCGCCGGTTTTTTGTAAAATTCGATAAAATTCGATCGTTTTGGGTTGTTTTGGAGCGTTGGCAATCCTCTTTCCGGATGTGTGTCGCCGTCGGGTATCTCCGGGCGGTATGGATCAGTCAACAGACGTGACGGTGAAGCATCTCTTCAGCCTTCGGGACTCGGTTATTCTTTGTTCCCCGTTTCCCGGCATTTCCATGCCGGGCTCGTGCGTGTGGCGTCCCTTCGGGACTGGATTTGGCGCCGGTTTTTTGTAAAATTCGATAAAATTCGATCTTTTGGGTTGTTTTGGAGCGTTGGCGATCCTGCTCGCTGCGGCGAAGGGTGCAGGGGCTTGGGTTTTGCTTTGCTCAGCGGCGGCGGCCGAAGCGGTTCCTTCCTATGCCTATCGAGAAAGGGAGTGTGGTGTCTGGAACGGCAAAAAATCCCGGGGCCTTAGACGGCGAGGACGTGGCTTCCGAGGAGCTCGAGCCGTTGGCGAAGGCGGAGTCGCTGGGGTCAGAGATAGAGCTTGGGAAAGATAGAGTTGAGGATTGGTTTGGAGGGCGGAGGCGCATCTCCGGTTGAGCCGGGAGTGGGTTCGGGCCCGGTGAGGCCAGGCTCATCTTCGTCCTGGGCGAGGGAAGGGGTTTGCTCGGGGTCGATGTTTTCTCCCTCCTGCTGGCGACGCCAGGCGGCTTGATAGAAGTTCGGTTCGGGAGGCGGAGGGGCGGATTTGCTCTTCGAGGCGCCGGCGCGGCGGTCAGGGATGAGGCCCTGGATGGCCACGATCATGGAGAGGGCCTTCATCTGGGCGGTCATGCTGCCGCGGGTGATTTCGTGGCTGAGGGCGGCGATTTCCCAGAGGCGGGTCAGGACTCGTTCGCGGGCCAGGCTCAGCTGACGCTGTTCTTCGGCTTGCTGAGCGAGGAGCTGCTGCTGCAGGGCGGCGCGGTGCTCGAGCATGTAGGCGCTGACACGGGGTTTGGATTTGGTGTAGGCGGCTGTGTCAGGGCTGAGGCCGGCGGCCTGGGCGGCATCTCGGTCGGTCATGGTTCCAGAAAGGACCAGGCGGGCGAAGACCATTTCCCGATCGGTGATGAGGTCGTTGACTTTATTTTTTGGCATAGATGTCTCCTTGAGTTTTGAAAGCGAAGATTCGGGTTCGGCTTGGTGTGGTTTCGAGGGACCAGGAACAGATCCATCGTCTTGGTTTCTACCGATTGCGAGAGTGCTTGCTTGCACAGGGAAGCACGTAAAAAATCCCGCCGGGGCGGGAGGATTGTGTTGCCGATTTGTGACAGGGATCGGGTGAGACACCGGACAGTGATAGCACCATCCTTCGCTCGCGTGTAGGCCGAAACTACCGGCAAGTGCAGGCCAGGGGGGCGGCTACGCGAGAATCTGCTCCCTGCCTAAATCGACTGCTTACAGGATATACCGTTGCGGGAGCTAAGGCCCGACACTTTTTTACAGAACTAAAGTCGTGCCCCGATACAAAAGCGAGTTTTCAACGAACGCAGGGATTGGGGAAACCGGGGACGTTCACCACGTTTCCGGACTGTTGCGGATACCATTGCCCGGATATCGCTGGAAGTTCTAGAAAGTGCACACTTCGTCTCTTGTGCCGTCCCTGTGGGACTCCCTAAGTTGTCTCATCCTACCCGGCACTTCCGTGCCGGGCTACAGATTCTGCCGTCCCTTCGGGACTCGCCTCATTTCCTGAAATGAAGAAAGGCCAGGGCACAGCTAACGCTCGCTGCGGCGAGAACGCTCGCTGCGGCGAGACAGCCGTGCCCTGCTGGGGTATGCTTAAGACGAATTTTGATAGGCAAGGATCCATGGCAAAGCAAGCAGGAAAAAGAGGCAGGCCCCCGGCGGTAGAGAAGCCGGGCAAAATGGACATCCGCACGGTGGCGAAAATGGCGACCGTGTCCATCGCGACCGTGTCGCGGACCATTAACCGGGTATCGACGGTCAACCCGAAGATGGCCAAACGTGTGTGGGAAGCGATCGAGAAGCTGGATTACTTTCCCAATACCCAGGCCCGGGCGCTGGTGTCGGGGCGTAGCCGCCTGCTGGGACTGATCGTTTCAGAGATCACGAATCCCTTCTTTCCGGAATTGATTCAGGGATTTGAAGATATCGCGGTAGCCCATGGGTACGAGATTCTGATCAGTTCGACCAACTACGACCCCCGACGGATGTCTCTATGCATACGACGGATGCTGGAACGAAGGGCGGAGGGCGTCGCAGTGATGACATTTGGCGTCGAAAAACCGCTGCTGGAGCAGCTGGCAGAACGCAAAGTGCCGCTGGTGTTTGTGGATGTGGGGCCGGAAAGACCGGGTATCAGCTTGCTGCGCGTGGACTATCGCCACGGGATGCAGCAGGGAGTAGAGCATCTGGCTGGCCTGGGGCATCGGGACATCGCATTCATCAGCGGACCTAAGCGGTTACACTCAGCGCAGTCGCGCCTGGTGGCCTTTTCCAAGTCGCTTGAAGAGTGTGCTCTGAAAGTCAATCCCGCGTGGATTGTCGAAGGAGATCACACCATGGAGGGCGGCATCGCGGCCATGGATCAGCTGCTGGCGTCGAAGCATCTGCCCAGCGCTGTGATGTGCTCCAACGATATGACCGCCATCGGCGTGCTGCACAGGCTCTATCGCGCAGGCTTGAAAGTCCCAGATGATCTCTCTGTTATCGGCTTCGATGATATTCACATTGCGCAAGTGACGATTCCGCCGCTCACGACGATTCAGATGTCATGTTTCGAATTGGCGCGAGCAGCGGTGACTGCGTTACGGGCTCACGTGGAAGACGGCGGAGAACCCAAACGAAACTACAAGATCGAAACCAGCTTGATTGTGCGCGAGTCCACTGGTCCTCCACGAGGCACCACGTCTCGGCTGCGCCAACCGGAAAAAGTTGCAAAACGTGTTGCAAGCGTCAGGCGAACCAAGACTCTCCCCGCCTGATGGCGGGTGCTCATTCCCGGCCCCCTCGTTGGCGCTTTTTTTTGAAAGCAAACCGCGTCCGAGACAGCTTGTGACGGGGTCTCCGGCGGGCGCACAACTCCCCACGCAACTTCCAATGCAACTTCGCACGCAGCGTGGGCATTTCGAAATGGAGTTGACAGGCCCTGATTTGTTGCGGTATACACGCTAGCGCGGTAAATATTTCGCTTCGGCCGCTCTGTGTTTGCGGCGCGGAATAGTAGACCGATCCCAGGAGAGATGCGTGAGATGACTAGAAAAGGAACGTTATTGTGAATAGTGAGTAAACGTTTATCGAGTAAACGTTTCCAGGACCATTCTCGATCCCGCCGTTTAGATGGGAAACAGATAGCCATCCGAGGACAGTTTCGGCGCGGGTCGGAACATTGTTTTCGTAACCAATGTTGAATTTCAGGAGGGTGCATATGCGTCGTTACCTTTTTGTGTTGGCCGTCGCACTCGGTGTAGCCGGGTTTTTGGCTCCCAGAATGTGGGCACAGGAAAACGCAACTGTTACCGGGTCGGTGCTGGATCCGACGGGCGCCGTGGTTCCAAATGTCGAAATCACGTCTGACCAACACAGCCACTGGTCAAGTGAGACAGGCCGTGTCGAACAGCGCGGGCATATATGCGTTCGCGAACGTAGGCGTCGGCCACTTCAATCTCGATGCCACGGCGCCGGGATTCCAGAAGTTCACCAGGACAGACATTGTTGTAAACACCGATCAAACCCTGAAGGAAGACGTGGCCCTCACGGTGGGCAACGCGGCGCAAACGGTCACGGTCCAGGCAAACGCCTTGCAGGTGCAATCTGAAACCAGCGAGCTCAGCACCCTGATCACTGGCCAGCAGGTCACCCAGTTGGCGACCAACGGCCGCAATGTGACCGCGCTTGCGGCCCTCGGCCTGGGAGTGGCCAACAACCTACCGGCCTTCAGCGGCGTGAATGCGCTGACCTCCGCGAACGGGATCAGCTTCAATGGAGCCCGCACGACCCACAACATCTACCTGTTGGACGGAGGCGAACTGAACGATCGCGGTTGCGGGGGTTGCTTCAGCTCTCTGCCATCGATCGATGCGCTGTCTGAATTCCAGACGCTCGACAGCAACTACGCACCCGACTACGGGGTTGGCTCAGGCGGAACCATCCTCATGGTGATCAAGTCCGGTACGCATGACTTTCACGGAGGTTTGTATTACTTCAACCGGAATGAAGACTACGACGCCAACAATTATTTCACCAAGCTGGCAGGGCAAGCGCAGCCCGAGTTCCGGCTGAACGAACCCGGCGGCAATATCGGCGGACCGCTCTTTATTCCCCACATCTACAACAACTCTCGCAAAAGAACCTTCTTCTTTTGGAATGAAGAGTGGCGCAGGCTGATTCAAGGAAGCGCGCCTACTATCGAAACACGATCTACGCCAGCAATTTCCCGACTGCCGGACAGGCGTTGGCCTATACGGTCCCCACGGGAGGCACGGCGCCGATCGTTCCCCCTACCAGTGACCCGGCAAAGCTTTTGATCTACCAGGGCGACGGTCTGACTCCCGGGCAACCGTTTCCCGGTAATATCATCCCCGCCAACCTGATCGACCCGAATGCGGTCCTCGAACTGAATGCAGGCACCTTCCCTAAACCGAACTTTGGCACCGGTCAATTTGTTTCGTCCATTCCTCAGCCGACCAATGTCCGTGAAGACGTAGTTCGCATCGACCACACCATCAACAGCAAGCTTCAATTGATGGGGCATTTACTGCATGAACCGGTTAACCTCAAATTTTTCCCGCCGTTGTGGAGTGACAGCAGCTATCCGACGGTGGGCACCGCCATGTCAAATCCTGCCTGGTCGGCGGTTATCAAACTCACGCAGACGCTTTCACCGAACTTGCTCAACGAAACCGCTTTCCTCTACAGCGGCAACAAGATCGACTCTCACCCCGATCAACGGTCCCGGCGGCACATTTGTCCAGCCCAGCGGGTATACGGCTACCAGCTTCTTCCCCTTAGCCAACAATCAAGGCAGCCCGCCTGCCTGAGATCGATCTACAAGGCACACCGCTCAACCAGAACTGGAGTTCGAATTACTTTCCCTGGAAGAACGGCTACGAAGGCTTCCAGTGGAGGGACGATCTATCCTGGTCCAAGGGGGTACACCAGTTCAAGTTTGGATTCAGCTATTTGCACGACTACAAGAACCAGCAACTGCAGGCCAACACCCAGGGAACGGCTGTCTTCAACTCGAGTGCATTTTCCAAGGACTCGTATGTAAACTTCCTGCTCGGCGACACCAGCAGTTTTGAGCAACTCAACTACCTGTTTGGCAAACACTGGGTCAACAACAACTATAGTTTCTACTTCAATGACAACTGGCACGTCATTCCCCGGTTGACCCTGAATCTCGGCCTTCGTTACGACGGTTTGCCGCATGCCTTCGAACGATATAACCAGTTTTCGAATTTTGTCCCGGCGTCTTATAGCACGGCAGGGGGGAGTCCGGTGACGGCGGCCGGCACCCTCGATCCTGCGTCGCTCACCAATTTCAAGGGCACCCCGTTTTATCTCAATGGGATCGAGTTAGCTGGTGTCAACGGTTTCCCTCGTGGGAATGTCCAGAACAAATACAACACCTGGGAACCGAGAATCGGTTTTGCCTACGATCTGACCGGAGATGGAAAGACAGTGATCCGCGGCGGCTTTGGCTTGTTCTTTGAGCGGGTGCAGGGCAACGACGTATACAACGCCGCTTTGAATCCGCCTTTTGCGTACCAACCTACCGCCAACAATGTTTACTTCTCCAACCCGAATACCAGCGCCTTAACCGGACAAACAACGTCTCAGACCTTTCCCTCCAGTTTGTTTAATTTGGAGTACAAGTATGCACCCCCGGGGACGGCAAATTACAGCTTTGGAGTGCAGCGGCAGCTGGCCCCAGTCGGTGGTCGGGGTGTTCCAATACGCCGGCTCTGTAGGTTGGGATCAGAGCGATGACCGCGCCATCAATACCTTGCCCTTGACCGATCCAAACAATGCAGCGAATCCATACGACCTTCGGCAGGGTGTTTCCGACGGCTCTCTGAACGCAAACCTGTATCGAATCTTCCCCGGCTTCAGCTCGATTCAGCAGGAGGAGAACGAAACCAATTTCAGCTACAACTCGCTCCAGATAGGTGTGCGCATGGAGAACGTGCACGGGCTTACCACCCAGGTGGCCTACACCTACTCTCATGAGATCGATGAGGTCACCAATGATCTTGGCTCGCTCTCAAATCCGTTTAACCCGAAGTATGACCGTGCGTCTGGAGCGTTCGATCAACGTCATATCCTCAACGTGAACTATATCTATAACATTCCATTTTTCGCGCACAGTTCAAATCTCGCGGAACGCACAACCCTTGGAGGTTGGGAGTTCTCTGGCGTGACAATTTGGCATTCGGGGTCGCCGCAATACATTCAATACACCGGCGGCACCGACACGCTCGGCCTGGGAGGCGGCAATATTGAGAATCGACCCGACTTAGTGGCGCCGGTTCGCTATCCAAAGACACGATTGGCATATTTCAGTGCGAGCTCTTTTGCTGATCCATCTGCCTCCCTGGAACGGCGGCCGGAACCAGGGCTTTGGCAATGCTGGAAGAGACGCGGTCGTGGGACCGGGACTGGTCAACTTCAATTGGTCCTTGTTTAAGAATATTCCAATCAAAGAGGGGGGGCCGAGCGTGGAACTGCGGTTCGAATACTTCAATGTGTTCAACCATACGCAATTCAACAATACTCGACACGAACTCCGGGGACCGGAACTTTGGCCAGGTCACGACTGCCTACGACCCTCGCACCCTGCAGCTTGGCGCGAAGTTCAAGTTCTAAGCGGCAATAAAGGCAGCACGAGAAAAACAGCAGGTCACTCCACGTAGTGGAGGGACCTGCTGTTTTGTTTTGCTTCCTGCCGGCGAAGGCCGATGCCCAGTTCTTCCTTGGCTGAAAATAGCCCATGTATGAAATGCCGGAGAGAAGTCCCGAAGGGACGGCTGAAGCGATGTCTCACCGTCACGCAGGTTTCCGGGTCCACGGTGTGTTTGCGACGGTAGAGCGGCGATTCACCAGGACATATGCGTCCGCTTCGCGGACGAGCTGGGGTAATTTCTAGCCTTTCACGGCGGGACGGTTGGTTTCAGTCGTCCCTGCGGGACTTCTCTCCGGCATTTGTTGGTGTGTACCCAGGATTTCATCCTGGGCTATTTTCAGCCACTTTCAGCCGCCCCTCCGGGGCTGCTACTTTTTCCCTATGCCGACCCACGAGGGATGAAACGGGAGATTTGTTTCTTGTTGGTTCGCACGACTGACGCTCGCTGCGGCGAGGCAGCCGTGCCCTGATACAGAGCCAGGGACGGTTGAGTAAAGGCCGTACCTCAGGGGCTAGACAGGCTGCGGAAAAACTCAATGCTGAAGGTAGGAGAGGGTAGGTACGGGCTTGAGCCCGTACCTAATCCGCCAAAACTCTTCGGTCTTTAGACCCTGAGATATGCTCTTCCCCTGCGATCCTGCGAAAAACCGTACCTCAGGGCCTAAAGGCCACAAGGGTGACGACGTTTATGCCGGGGATAAATCCCCGGCCTACCTTGAAGGCGAGTTTTCCGCAGCCGGTAAAAGCCCCGTGTTTTTGCGAGGCTTTCGTACGGGCTGAAGCCCGTACCCTTCAAAGCTGAAGCCCGCACCCTTCAAAGCTGAAGCCTGCACCCTTCAAAGCTGAAGCCTGCACCCTTCAAAGCTGAAGCCTGCACCCTTCAAAGCTGAAGCCTGCACCCTTTAAAGCTGAAGCCTGCACCCTTTAAAGCTGAAGCCTGCACCCTTTAAAGCTGAAGCCTGCACCCTTTAAAGCTGAAGCCTGCACCCTTTAAAACGGATAAAACGATCCTCTGCGTGAGACTCACCACTCGCAATCGAATTAGGGAGCAGCTAGGCCAACGTGATGGTTACGCGCGTCACCGAGGAGGGCGGTAAGGTGATTTGCACCGTCTTGCCGGCCACCGTCGCTGTTGCCTTTTTCGTTACGACGGCATTGGGATCTTCGAACGTGTTGTGGTCGTGCACGTCCTCTCCGCCCAGCACTTCTGCCTCGGCCGAAGCTGCACTAGCGTCCCCTCTTAGCCTGATCTGTGCTGGATGAGCTTCGGTCAGGTTGGGATTCACCACGGTGAGCGTCAACACCTTCCCTGTTACCGAAGCGGAGCCGTTCAGTCCCCAAAGACGCGCCTCGGAGCCACCGACGAGGGCTTCGTCTCCAGTATCGCTCAGCCGCTTTTTAATGGCCTGCCGCGGGAAGGCGATATCGGGCACCGAGAATTGTACGCGTACCGCTTGCCCGCCCTGGTGGCCCTTGTACATGTCGAAGACATGGAAGGTCGGCGTGGTAATGAAGTGATCTTCATGGGAAAGGAAGAGGGAGTCGATGCAATTGATGAGCTGTGCGCAGGCCGCGATGGCCACCTTCTCCGGATGCCGGTTGAATGTATCGAGGGTGAGCGCCGTCATGATGGCATCACGAACGGTCAACTGCTGCCCCAGCACATGCGTGGGGTCAAGTTTGGTATCGCTGAAGCGATACCAGGGCCCGTATTCATCGACGACCAGCTTCACGCGATGGGTGCGATCATAAACGCCCATTGCCGTCCAGTGATCGAGCATGATCTTCTCCATCCGGTCGGCGAGTTGGTAGCCGGGATACACATCCTGGTTTACGAACTTGAGCGCCTCCGGCAGGTCAGTGTAGTAGTGCATCGACCAGCCAAAAGGCGGTTTGATCCGACGGTCTGTGGCGAAGATGTTTTCAAAGAACCGCGTCGTCCAATCCACATCGTCCTGGTTTGGTCCCGAGGCGATCAGCTTGAGGTCAACGCCATATCTTGGCAACCACGACTGATACCGGCGGTATTCGCTGGCGTACTCTTCGGGAGTGAAGTTGCCGCCGCAACCCCAGCTCTCGTTGCCGACACCCCAGTACTGCACGTTATACGGTTCCGCGGAGCCACCCGCCGCGCGCACGTCAGACCAGGTAGTGCTGCCGGCCGGCGAGTTGCAATACTCGACCCACTGGTCGAAAGCATAGGCGTTCAAACTGCGTACATTGGCCGCGAGATAGGGCTCAGCGCCCACTAGTTTGCAGAAGCGGACAAACTCGTCGGTGCCGAACTGATTGGGATCGTAGCTTGGTAAACCTTTTCTAGGAAGGCTCTTCGAATCCGGATCGTCGACCCAGAAATCGGTACGGCGTGGGCGTTTCTCCTTTGGGCCCACACCGTCGCGCCAATCGTAGCTATCGGCAAAGCACCCGCCGGGCCAACGTACGGCCGGCGCTTTGATCTGCCTCATCTTTTCGATCAGCGCGGTGCGAAGGCCACCAGTATTGGCGATCTTCGAGGTTTCGCCGACCCATACGCCGTCGTAAATGACTGCTCCGAGTTCCTCAGTGAAATGACTGTAGATCAGCGGTGAGATGGTCCCCAGCGGTTCGTCGAGCAGGATCTCGATCACGGCGTCGTCAGACACAGTTGCGGAAGGGAGTTTGCGGGAGAAGAGAAAAGCGGACCCCGCCAGCGCGCCGGATTTCAAGAAGCTACGTCGTTGCATGCTCGTCCTCGAAGAAGACCCCATGGGAGCCAAAGGGGCACCTGTCGCCGTATGAGAAAACATTTACTCGTTTCTGTCAATCGCTCGCGTTTCGGTATCTTTCCTGAACCGGATCTGTTTTCGCATCTCTGTTTTCGAGAAGCCTTTTGGAGGATTAAGATTCTTTATTGGCTCGGCGGGGAGTTCTCGCGATGCGGAAGTTAGCGCTCCTGTGGTTGCTGGCGGGAATCACGCTGCCGGCATGCGCGATCACGCGTATTAGTGTCGAACAGCTGCAGCAAGTACTGGACGCGGCGCAGGGAAAGCCAGATGCCGAAGTGGCGCAGCACCTGTTCCATTTGGAATTGACAGAGCGGTTGAACGGGGCGAGCCTTGCCCATTGGGAGACGCGGTTACCCGGTCCCCAAAGCCGGCAGGCGCTGGTCGCGCTAGCGGATCTGTCGGCATTTCTGAATCTACCGGCGACGGAGATTCCTGTGACCGCCGCACCGGATTTTGCCACGCAGCGCCGGATGATGGCTCTGACCGTGGACTACGCCAGCAAGACCATTCACCAGCTACCCAATTTCTCCGCAACGCGAGTCATCACCAGTTTTCAGGATAGGCCGTGGAAGTATGAGAAATCGCCGGTGGAACATATCCGGGAGCAGCCGCTACAGCCCACCGGCGCACAAAGCGCGGCGGTTGTTTATCGCGATGGTAACGAAGTAGTAGAGGCCACCGCGAGCCAACCTACAAAAGGCCAACCCGGAAAAGATCTCCAGGGCCTAACCACCTCAGGAGAGTTTGGGCCAATCCTTTTAACGATGCTGCTCGACGCGGCGCAGAGCAAGCTGGAATGGAGTCACTGGGAACCAGGGCCGGATGGCCCACTCGCTGTCTTCCGTTCAACGGTACCCCAGGCGAAGTCGCATTACCAGGTGGCGTACTGCTGCATCCGGAAGCTGAATGGTGACCCCGCATATTTCAGGCAATTTTCTGGCTACCATGGAGAGATTGCGGTCGACCCGTCCAAGGGAACGATCTTTCGCCTGGTTCTGAAAGCAGACCTGAAGCCAGGCGATCCGATTGTGCAGGCAGACATCCTGGTGGAATACGGCCCGATGGAGATTGGGGGCAAGACCTATATCTGCCCGGTAAGGGGTGTCGCCCTTTCACTGCAAATGGAGGCGAACCCTATAACAGGCCCCTCCTCGGCAGTTGCGCTGGGCCCCCTGCAAACACTGCTGAATGACATTGTCTTCGAGCGATATCATTTGTTTCGCGGAGAAGCGCGGATCGTAGCGGGGACGAAAGATGACCCGGCGAGTGATCCTGAGAACGTACAAGAACCGGCCGAACGCGGGAATTCAGTGCAATCCCCGAGTCCCAAACCTTGAAGAAAGCTACCGGTGTGTCTCAATGATTGCATCCATTTTCGATAGACCAAATTTGGCAGCGAGAGGCACTCCCTCAGGGGCTTTAAAGCCCAACGTATTCTTAATGTGTGGCCCGACTAACGCTCGCTGCGGCGAGGCAGTCGCGCCCTGATACAAAACAGGAGTTTTTCCGCAGCCTGTAAAGCCCGCTTGATTTTTCGAGCTTTATGTACGTACGGGCTGAAAGGCCGTGCCCTGGCACGGCACTGACGTGCCGTGGTAAAGATTGTGCCGTCCCTTCGGGACTCGCCCCATTTCCTGAACTAGAAAACTCCAGGGTACGGGCTGAAAGCCCGTACCCTGCAAGCTAAAAGCCCGTACCCTGCAAAACAGATAATCATCTGCGTGGGACTCTACGCTACCGCGGGGAAGGTGGGCCGGCCGGCGCCGTTACCGGCCTCGCCGGGTTGCTGATAGCTTTCGCGTTTCCTGGTCCCCCGACCTGCTGCACAACCGGGAGCCTCTGATCGACGGGAGGCAAAGGAGGAAAAGGGGCGTGTGGCTCCGTCTGATACCAAAAGGCGACCGAGTAGTAGTTGTCGGAACGATGATTGGCGTTTCCGTGCTCGACCGTGGCTTTAAACGATTTCTTGAAAGGTATAGGGGCGTCGAGGTGAAAACGATAGACGCTCGACCTGCTGCCGGCTAATTCCGGGCCGACCACGGGCGCCCCATAAAGCTGATAGGAAAAAGGCTTGCCCGCAAAGTCCCACGCTCCCAGAAAATAATCTTCCGAACCGGTTCCCGCGATGGCCGGGGTCGCATCGTCGTCGACAAAGAACATGTCGTCGCCCTCGCCCCACCAGCCATCCTGGTTTTGCAGCACCGACATTACGACCCCCACGAACTGCCCGCTCCCCTTGGCTTGCATCCAGACATAATTGTCCTGACCATTCAGATTTGTCTTGTCATCCACCAACGGATCTCCGTTCGTGGTCCAATCGTTGGTCCACCCCTGGTTGGGTTGCGCCTGATGGTACTGCGCATGGAAGTACAGGGTACCGGCGGGTAGGGGATGTGAGTCGGTTTGGTAGTCGATGTTGTAATAAAAACTGCCGACGGGCTGCTTGCCCTCGTTGGTGATCGTGATGCGCGCGTGCCGCTGGTAGGGCATGGGGAAAAAGCTGTTGAGGCTCATCTCGCTGCCGACGGAGAGCAGCTCGGATTGCCAGGAGTAGTAATCTCCCAACCCCAGTCCGAAGAAGTCACCGATGGGTGCTTCGACGCTGGGCGAGGTCTCACCATCCCAGTAGATGCGCAGGACGATGCGTTTGAGATGGTAAGGTTCGTCGCTCGCGATCGTGAACCATAGATGGGAAACCCTGCCTGGGCCGTCCGTGTCTAACACGGTGAGGGTCGAGCCGGGCTCGATTCTGCGGGCGTCGGCATTCGCGCCCGTTGGGTCAGCGCTTGAGGAGCGGTGCGCTGTGTAGGTCTGCAGGTGAGTTAGATCCGGCTGCCAGCCGCCATTCTGATCTTGCGCCGCGAGCGAAAGGCTCGTCGCCAGAAACACAAACCCGATAAATCGCCTCACAATAGCTTCCTCATTCTGGTCCCGGGGCCAGCGTCGCATCCTCAGGTAGTCAGAGTGGCGGTTCGCCATCTCGCAGGTCCATCTCGCGGTCATGGACCCGCGCTTCTGCCGTAAGCCCTGCGAGATGGGGGCTTTACCCGCGCAGAAGGCGCCAACAGTGACTTCAGGGGATTCCCTTCCAGATTCTATCGTGGAGCTACGTCCCCAGCGCGATTATGTGCTGCAGGATCACTTCTCGCGTTCGGGCATCCGCAGTGTTGGAGCGAATGCCGGTCGAGCTCTTTTCAAAGCGCAAATTCCGTACTTCCTCGATTTTTCTAAGGATCGTCAGTTTTCCATCGCGTTCCAGAGCTGCATCGACTGCGCCGGGCTTCCCTGCAAAGAGGCTGTAGGCGGGGGTTCCGATAATTGCGGCTTCGCGGGCCATGGTGCCGCCTCCACTCAAAACAGCGTCGGAAAGCGCCATTAAGCTGAGCGCGTCCACCGACCTGTCTGACACCTGGAAAGGGGCTGAGCGCATGCCATAAGAGCTTTTCAGCTTCTCTCCTTGTTCCTGCGTCCGGGGTAGCACAATGACCTGGGAATCGTGGTCGCCGCGAAGACGCTCAACCAGGGCGCGGAAGAGGACGTCAGAAAACGGGTCCTGATAATGAGCCCAGGTAGCGGGAGGACGGACGGTGATGATGAGCCGGCCGGGATCGAGCTTTAGCTCATCCATCACGGCGGGTGAATCGCGCCAGCCACTCAGGTAGACATTCTCCTTGAAACCCGGGTAGCGGATGACCTTTGCCATGTTTACGTTCAGGCGCTCCAGGGTGACGGAGGGGATCGTCTCAGGCAGTAGCAGCTTGGTGGCCATTCTGGAGAACAGTTCTGAGTGAACGAATTCGTAGTCGTAAATGGCCATGACGGGAATGCGCAGGAGCCACGCGGCCAGAACCTGGGCGCGCGAGCCGTGGTTCACCGCGATGGCCGGCCGATTTTTGCGCGCGAAAATAGCCAGCCGCAAGGCACGGATCACGGTGGCGGCTGCCCGGGTCAGAAAGAAATGAGGCGTGCGGTGGCGACCGATGACTACGTAGTCGAGGCCATGGGATTGCGCAATCTCTTCCACCTGGCCGAAGCGTCTTACCGTGAGTAAAACGTCGTACCCGGCTTCTTCCAGCCTTCTGACGATCGGTGGGAAGAAATGAGCGTGGGGCGAATTATCGAGGTCGATCCAGATGCTCATTTTGCTTCCCGGATGAATCATAGAGCAACCAGCGGGGATAAGTTCACCATCTTGGAGGCTGCCGTTGATATATCACACTGTGGTCGAAGCCGTGGATGATTCGAGAAACATGAGCCGGGCGAGTGCGTGGAGCATCCACGCTTGCCCCCAACGCATATAGGGAGTGCAGTTAGTCCAGAACCGGTGACGCTGGTAATAAAACGAGCCATCGGGCGCGGCCATATTTCTCATCGTCCATCGAAAGGTTCTCCACGCGTGCTCCGGGGCCGCCGGATCCATCGAAGAAAATGCGCAAAAGTGCAATATGGCTTGCGAGCAGGCATGGATATCCATGGGAAACGTCCGATTGTGGAAATACCGGGGCGCTCCTGCTGCAGTAAAGAAAGCCGTCTGGTAGTAGCGATGTCCCGTGAGCATGGCCTGCTCAAAGCTTCGGTCGCCGGTGAGGTGCTGATAATGGAGCAGCGCGCATACGTTGTAGGAGGTATGAAAACTGTCAATCCAACGTTGCCGTCGACGCTGCCCGTAATACCAGCCACCGGATGGCAGCTGGCCTTTCTGTAGGAACGCCATGGCTTTGCGCGCCAGCTCAAGATAGGCCGCGTTGCCACGTAAGCAGCCGATGCGCGCCAGAAAGACGCCGGCCAGGGCGCTGCTGTTGTAAATGAGGGTTCTATCGTTGGGCGTGTAGCTGAAACAGACCTGGTCATCGGACTCAAAGGAGCGATTTAGCCGCAAAACCAGAAACCGCGCCACGGATTCTGCCATCTCGAGTGCTTCCACGTCTTCGAATACCTCGCTCATCTCAAGCATCGCAGTCGCGCAGAAGCAGGAAGCGATGCAGTTGGCAGAGAAGGCGGGCAGCCGCGAGCCGCGAAAGGAAATGTAGTCCCAGTCATACCCCCAACTCGTTTCGGATTCACCCGGTGACCGGAGCCGCTTTAGCTCCGCCTTGAGCCAGGCTGCCTCAGCCGAGACTTCATAGCCTGATCGCGCGAGATCGCAGTATGCCGAAAGACAAAGACCCAAAGCCTTGGGATTGCGGCTCAACGGGACTTGCAGCAGCCGGCGAAGTCGGGCACCGCCGAAGCGTTTGCCAAGTTGTATGAGAAAGACAGCCGGAAGGGATTTCCGCGCCCATGCCCCGCCCAGGTAGGGCGAGTTAAGAAGGTCAAACGGCTCATAGCCCACATACTGCCTGAACTCGATCCAGGTGCGCAGAGCCTCAACCGCCTGACGCAGTGTGGAAGAATCGGTTCCCGCGCTCGGAGCCATCGCTGGATTCATTTTCATGTTCGCCGGAGCAGATCGAGGAAAATCAGGGGACGGGAACGCGCTTCGCCGCCAACGCCCGATCCAAGTGCCTGGATTCTTTGAGAATACGCACAATTCTTGAGGCTGTATGCCCATCCCATAAAGGCGGCCGTAGGGGGGCAGATTTGAACACTTGGGTATGCTCCAGTATTTCAAGAGCAATCTGCAGAAGCCGCTGAGGGTCGCATCCAACGATCCGGTTTGTGCCCATGGAAACCGTGACCGGCCGTTCGGTATTCTCGCGATAGGTCAGGCAGGGAATTCCCAGGAAAGTCGTCTCCTCCTGCACGCCGCCAGAATCCGTGATGACCATGACGGCATGCTGGATGAGGCCCAGAAAATCCAGGTAGGACGCAGGCGGCATCAACCATATGCCGGTTTCAGGCAGTGGGCCTCCGGTCCAGGTTCTCGTCCGGGTTTTCGTCCAGGTGTTCGCCTGGGTCTGCGCCGCTCGAAGCTCCGCCGTTGCGATGTTTTGGGCTGTTCTTGGGTGGGCGGGAAAGACCACGGGAATACGCTGCGCAACTTGGCCGATGGCGTCGAGCGTGCTCGTCAGCCGGTCCTCATCGTCGACGTTATAGGGACGATGAAGCGTGAGCACCGCATAGGGTCGCCCGGTCAGCCCCAACTCCGAGCGCAACAAAAATTCGGGGGACCTTTCGAGCGCCTTCACCAGGGAGTCAATCATCAGGTTGCCGACGAAGAAGACCTTGCTGGGCGGGACGCCTTCGTTGGCAAGGTTTTGATTGCCGCTTTCTTCCGTCGTAAAAAGAAGGTCTGAGAGAGCGTCGGTCACGATGCGATTGATTTCTTCCGGCATGCTTCGGTCAAAGCTGCGCAATCCCGCTTCCACATGCGCTACGGGTATTCCTTCTTTCGCTGCCACCAGGGCACAGGCCATGGTGGAGTTAACGTCGCCTGCAACCAGCACCATGTCTGGCCGGTGCTGCTGTACCAGCTCTCCAAACCCGCGGATGATTTCTGCCGTTTGGGCATGGTGCGTACCCGACCCGGCCTTCAGGTTGTAATCAGGGGGCGGCACGTTCAGCTGGTCAAAAAAAACTTGCGACAACGAATAGTCGTAGTGCTGGCCGGTATGTACCAGAACGGTTTCGAACTCCTGGTGCAGACGCAACTCTGCCATGAGCGGGGCGATCTTCATCATGTTCGGCCGGGCGCCGACGATGCTCATGATTCTGAAACGATTGCTGCGCATCCTGACCTTTCATCATCGATGGGGAAAAGACCCCTGCAAAGGATATAGCACCGCAGGAATGCTCCGCTCCATCGGCGCCCGGGCGCCAATCTGTTCTAATGAAGGCGGTTGGTGCCGACCGATGTGCGGAATTTGCGGCGTTTTGGCATTCAAGAACAGCAATTTCGAGGTGACAAAGGACTATCTTGCCCGCATGCGGGATTCGATGGCCCACCGTGGGCCCGACGGCGCCGGTTTGTGGATTTCACCCGATCGGCGGGTGGGACTGGGCCACCGCCGGCTTTCCATCATCGATCTCTCCCCTGCCGCTTCGCAGCCCATGGGCAATGCAGATGGCTCGCTACAGATCGTGTTCAACGGTGAAATATACAACCACGCGCAGATCAGGAGTGAGCTCGAAGAAAAGGGGCATCGCCACTGGAAGACGGATCACTCAGACACTGAGGTCGTGGTGCATGCGTTTGAAGAGTGGGGCATCGATTGTCTACAGAAATTTCGTGGCATGTTCGCGATGGCACTCTGGGATGCAAAGGCGCGCCGCCTCTGGCTGATTCGCGACCGCATCGGCGTCAAGCCGCTCTACTACTCCATGCACCACGGACGAATCACGTTTGCGTCTGAGATCAAGGCGCTCCTGCAGGATCCAGATCAGGCGCGCGCAGTCAATGAGGAAGCCATTTTCCACTATCTCTCCTTCCTCACCGCGCCGGCGCCCGACACATTGTTTGAAGGGATACATAAACTGCCGGCCGGCTCATGGCTAACCATCCAGGCGGACGGGCAACACCGCGTAGAGCGCTACTGGGATGTTCTGGACCACACCACACCCCTGACCGGCGTTTCCGAAAGAGAAATTGCTGAGCGCGTGCTCGCCGAACTACGCACCAGCGTGGCGCTGCGCAACGTCAGCGATGTTCCCGTTGGGGTGTTTCTCTCCGGCGGTATCGACTCGAGTACCAACGCGGCGTTGTTTGCTGAGTGTTCCGCGGAGAAGGTGAATACATTTTCCGTGGGATATGACCAGGAGTATCCCGGCTGTGAAAGTGAGTTGCCGCATGCCAGGCAATTTGCAGCTCACATCGGATCGATGCATCATGAGCGGGTGCTGACGCAGCAGGACTTTCTCGACTTTCTACCGCGCATGGTTTATTTGCAGGATGAGCCCATCGCCGATCCTGTTTGCATGCCTGTCTATTTTCTCTCCAGACTAGCGCGGGACCATGGCATCGTGGTGGCACAAGCGGGAGAGGGTTCGGACGAGCTCTTTTGGGGCTACCGCCATTGGAAACAGATCTTGCAATTGATTCGCTGGAATCGCTATCCGGTTCCACGCGCGATGAGGAAGCTAGGTCTTGACGCTCTGAGCGCGTTTGGCAAGTCTCATAGCCTGGCTTACGAATTTTTGCAGCGTGCCAACCGGGGCGTGCCGATCTTCTGGGGGGGCGCCGAGGCGTTTCCGCACCGCGCAAAAATGGATTTGCTCTCACCCCGTTTGCGCCGGCGTTTCAGCAACGCAACTTCATGGGAGGCGATACGGCCGATCCACGAGCGATTCATGCAGAAGGCATGGGAAACGACTCCCGTCAAATGGATGACGTACGTCGATCTGAACCTGCGGCTGCCGGAACTGCTTCTGATGCGCCTCGACAAAATGGGCATGGGCGCAAGCCTGGAGGCGAGGGTTCCTTTTCTCGATCACACATTCGTGCAACTGGCCATGAGCATCCCTGAACGGATCCTCACGCGCGGCGACGAATCAAAGCACATCTTGAAGAAGGCGGTCCGCGGCGTCATTCCCCAGGAGATTATTGATCGCCGCAAGCAAGGATTTGGCGTGCCTATTCAGCAATGGTTTCTTGGGCGATCGGGTGAGTTTGCCCGGCGCGAGCTCGCGGGATTCTGCGACAAAACCGATTTTCTCGATCGGTCTGCGGTGATGAAGTTGATCCAGTCGGGCCGTGGACGGAATGTGTGGTTTTTGCTGAATTTCGCCCTTTGGTGGAAGGAATTCATCGAAGGCAAGAGTCCCTATGTCGCACCTCGCGCTGAGTCTATGGCGGTAGCTCGATAACTGTAATAAGGATGATTACGAAAGAACATTCCGTGGATCGGAATTCGCTCTCTTTGAGAAGAGCGCCCCTGGCGTGGCTACTCTTAATCGCCTTGTTCCTGGCGACGCTCACTCTATGGATCCCGGCATACTGGCCGGTCGCACTCTTCGAGATTGCGGTGTTATCGATCGCTGGAATTGCTGTAGCCACCGGAAGGACGCCGGCGCGAGGGAATTATTTCCCGTTCTTTGCCTTGACCTTCATCGTTCTGTGGGGATGCTTTCAGATACTGACTGGCCGCACCGTCAACCGCTTTGCCACGGAACGCGCAACCTTCCAGTGGATGACCTGGGCGGCCCTCTACTACGCGGGTGTTTCTATCCTTCAGGAGGAAGCTCTGGCGAAATTTCTCCGGACTGTGATCGTTTGGTTCGGCTTCGCGGTGGCGGTGGAAGCGATTGTTCAGGCGTATCTTTCTCCAGGAACAGTGTTCGGTTTATTTCCTACCGGGTACCACGAATTCGTAATGGGGCCGATTGTCTATCACACTCATTTTGCAGCAATCATTGAGACGATTTTGCCCATCGTCCTCTTCCTCGCATTGAGCGAGGGCAGCAGATCTAATGTTTTTCTTGGGGTCTCGGCGCTATTGATTACTGCCGTAGTCGTCAGCGCCTCGCGTGGCGGTCTGATCCTCGTCTGCGCAGAGGTATTTGTTGTCTTGATGCTTTTCCGAACGAAGACACCTCAGGGGGGCCGCAAGATCGGCTCCTTGGTGCTCGCCCTGGCGGGCGTCACGGCTGTTCTTATCCTGATTGTCGGCGTCGAAACAACCTGGGCGCGTTTCTACTCAGAAGCGTTGACGGCCGGGCGCGTTCAGTTCGCCAAATCGACGCTGCATATGATCGCGGCTCATCCCTTGATTGGCTGGGGGTTGGGATGTTGGCCTGCCGTATATCCGGCGTTTGCCACCTTCGATCCTGGGGCCATTGTCAACCAGGCACACTGCGACTGGTTGCAGTGGACAGCGGAGGGTGGGGTACCGGTCGGGCTTGCTATGCTCTCTCTTGCAGTCTGGGCTGTAAGGCCATCGACGCGCTCGATTTGGGGAGTGGGGGTGATCGCCGTATTGGTCCATGCGGCGTTTGACTACCCATTTTCGCGCCCAGCGGTGGGTGCGTGGCCCATCTTGATTCTTTCCATGGTGGCCACCTCCGCGACGCACTCGCGAAATACCGGCTGACGCACAAAATGGAAACGTAAGATTGGGGTGGCCCGGCGAAACTATTCAGGGCTAACGGTGGATGATTTGCCACCAGCTAAACCGAGAGCGACTCCGACTCCGGCTCCCGCTGCAATGCCGACAATCACTAGAATCTTAGCCGTATCGCTGTGTACTACAAGGGGTGGCGGCGCCGGCTCCGAACTCACCTCTGGCGGGGCCTTCGCCTCCGGAGTTGCCGCGACCTCTGGACCCGCTCCCGAAGCAGGAGGGGTATCGCCAGACGGCGTGGGCGGCTCTTCGTCCGGAGTTTTCGCAGGTGCGTTCCCGGGAATCTCACCAATCGTGATTTGGTGAATATCAGAGACATACATCGTCTTGGAAGCGCCCGCTAACGTGGTTGCGGCGACGCTCCCGGTAGCTTCTACCGATCCGCCGACCAGGTCATCGAGCCCAGATCCCTGCAGTTCATAGGTCACGTTGGTTGCCAGGTCAGTCAGCAGAAAGTGTCCATACGTTCCCGCATGATCCTTGCGCAGGATTCCGTGGATGGTTAACTGTGGCGCAAGCACTCCCGCGTTCTGTGCCGCAGCGGAATCCTGTGGCGAAGCGGGTGACGTCGGGGCTGGCTGTGATCCATTTTGTGACGGGACACTCTGAGACGAAGCTTGTATTGCAAAGCTAAGGCCCTTGCCTGGCTCCAGTCGTGCTACCAGTGCGCCGGCTCGATCGCGGACTTCGGCGGCGGCTCCTTGAGCCGTGACTTCAAGATGAGATCTGTCCTGCACACCAACGACGACTGCACCCGCCGGAGAGAGCGAAGATACCCGCAGCCCATCTGCAAAAAGCGCATATCCCTGGCCGCGTTGGGTGGCGGTCCCGTTCTGCAGGACAGCATACTCGCGGTAAACTTTGACCGCGGAGCCGGGCTGGAGGAGCAGATTAGAGCCTCCGGGAAGCACAAGGTCCGAGGCTACGCTCCCTGCCTGGACCAGACTCCCCTGAAACAGGGTCGAATTGCCCCGGACGACGGATCCGTCGACCTGTGCCTGCCCGCTGGTTACGACGAAACCGATGCTGGATGGGGACGCAGCCAAACTGACCAGGCAACCGCAGGTCAGGAGCGAGATGGCGGACTGTAGCTTGACCAGCATGCGTTGCCTTTCGAAGGTTGTGATGCTCGTGGGGATAAGTTTATCCCCCGTCTTGAGAAGTCCGCAACGGAATTTGCGTCTTCAGGGAATGGGCACCTACTTGGTTGCACGGGCAATTATGTACCAGCCGACGTATTTTCCTGCACGCTCCGCGAAAGACGCAGGGACAAAAGGTTGCAAGACCCCGAAATCGCTCGGGGCCAAATGTCTCACGTCAAATTGAACCTCGCTAAAGTCTTCCAACATGCTTCTTAGCTGACTCCTAGAATAGGTTTTTACCAACGGAATGAATTTGACTCCGTCCGCTCCAGATTCGACCAGCGACATGAGACCCTTGTATCCCAATCGTCGAAGGTTACCCCGGAGGATTCCATTGACAAGAATTGTGTATGCATGGAAGAAGCTGTAGGTGTGGTACACAGCGAGGACGAGTTTTCCGCCAGGCTTGAGGACTCTGTGGCACTCCGACAGAGAACGCACGGTGTTGTCGGTACAGTGCAAAACGCCAAAGCTATAGACCACATCAAAGGAGTCGCTTTCGAAGGGAAGGTCGGCGGCCGCCGCATACTGCAGATCGGCGCGCAAACCCCGTACCCGAAAGTTTTGCGCGGCAAGCTCAAGATGGTGGAGAGTGATGTCAATACCCGTGACCGCGGCTCCTCCTTTAGCGAACTGCACCAGATCAGTACCCTGACCTACGCCAACTTCCAGGACCTTCTTTCCCGAATATGATTCGAAGTTGACGAAATCGCGCATCCACGGGGCGTGGCTCTCGTAACGATCACGCTCGACTGCCTCAAAGTAAGCCAGATCATATTGATCGAAGCCTTCGAGCGCTCCGCAGGCATGATTGGTCCATTGCTGGATTGCACTGTTGTTGGCGCTTGTCAATTTGACTTCAAGCATGGCAGATATTGTACCCGCAGCATGGCCAAGAGACTTACGAGTCCCCGGAAATCGGTAAAGGCCAAGCTTAGTCGCGAGACAACACCTCGCCAGGCTGACCTTGCAGAAACGATCGTGCCCTCGACGAGCCCTGCCATACTCGCGACGCAGCGAGTGCCAGGAGAAAAGTTGTTAAGATCTGCCAGTGAGTATCGATGAAAAGAATGTGCGTCCACCCTATATCCAGGAAAATCTTTGGGGATATGGAAAACGCCTTCGGTTTGTGGACAACGCCCTTCGGCGGGAGTTCCCGATGAAGGAGCGGCGCGAACTCAAGGTATTGGACGTGGGCTGCGGAAATGGTTCGCAACTGGCAATTCCCCTTGCGGCCGGGGGCTATCAGGTCACCGCCATTGACCCGCACCGTCGATCGATCGACCGAGGTCGCGTATCAGCGCCTAATGTTGCGTTTCATGCTGGAGTAGTCAGTGATTTACCTTCCAGCAAATTCGAATGCATTGTCATTTCCGAAGTGCTTGAACATCTAGAGGAGCCCGAGGCACTGATAGAGATGGCTCTACGCTATCTGGCAGAATCTGGACTCCTAATTGTTACCGTTCCGAACGGCTACGGCGAGTTTGAGTTGGACCGACGTTTCTACCAGGCGTTGCATGTGGATAGACTGGTCGCATTGCTCCGGTCACTTTTCAAGGCCAAAAGACACCGAGAACAAATTGCGGGATCCGATGACGTGAGCCCCCACGTACAGCGGTTCACGATGTCACGCCTGAACGAAATATTCGACCGCAATCATCTACTGGTGATGGAAGTGCGCGGGTCGTCAGTGGCCTCGGGTCCCTTCGTAGCGCATGCTTTAGCAAAATCCGAAGGCTTTATCCGGATGAATGCGGCCCTAGCTGACCACCTGCCCCTGTCCCTCGTTGCCGGATGGATGTTCGCTCTAAAATTAGCGCGTTAATGGTGGATGTTGCGCATCCCTGGCGATTCGCGCTTCAGCGCTCTCACGGAACTACTATTGATACGTTTTTATTCGTTTCAGCCAGAGCGGAGAATGCTTGTTCCCGCGCAACCGTTATTTGGATCTGGTAAATGCCGCCGAGAATAAAAATATAAAACAGATTGATGTCGGAGAAATAAACAGTTGCATAGTCCAGGCCAGTCAACACGTAAGCGAGAAAGCAATAAAGAAAGGCCAGCCATCCTGGCGGATATGCTTTGCGTACCTTCCACATCGCTCGAACGAGAAAGAACTGCGCCGAAACATAGAAGAACAAGCCGACGATGCCTTCTTCCGAAAGCACTGTCATCAACACGTTGTGCGGAAAGTTCATCGACTCAATGCCTTTCCATCTCACCATATATCGTGGATTCTGGGTGGCGACATCGTGGTATAGGCCAAATCCCACTCCAAAGAGGGATACTCACTCACGACTCGCAGCGTTTCCTGATGCTGTGCAACACGTTGATAGACATTGTCCGGGCTGGAAACGCGATCGTCGTAAAGGCGGGGATCGAAAGCTTTGCCGTCGACTGCCGCGAGCAGGATCATGCCGAAAAAAGCTGCCCAAATCTGGCGCGCAAATCAAACGATGTTTGGAAAACAACGTCGATGACGGCAATCGGCACCAACGCCAATACGAGGCCGCGGTTGAGCGGGAGCAGCGCCGCTCCAAATGAAGCCAATGCTCCAGCTTTGTGGAGGAGCGCCCGCCACGGAGAGATCTCGCTGGGCATGAGCCGCCGCAAATAAATGATGAAGAAGAAGGCAAGGATTGCCACCATGGTTAAGACAATCTGCTGTTCGAAAGGTCCATCCGCTCGCCTGATGTGCGTATCGGTAAACATCGGCTCTGAGCCATTCCAGGGAAACAGATCTATGTCCGTTGTCAATTCAATGAGCCCAGTGACGAAGAGTCCGATACCCAGGATGCATGCACATACGTGCAGCCTTTGAAGATCCTTGAACAGGGAAAGTAACGGATCGCGTATAGGCCAAGTATGGCTGGCATCAGCATTCCGTCTACCAGCAAGCGGTAGGACGGCAATACTTCAGATGGTGCGTGACCGGCGAGCGAGAGAAAGCAGACCAGCAGGTAGACAGTCCCCAAAGATAAGCGCTGATCCGCACGTCGTGAGTTAGCGGAAGCCCCGACCGCTTGTCGCGAGAGCGACGACCATTTCAATGATCAAGAGCACGATAAACGCGCGATCGACGGTGAAGATCGACCGCTCGGTCGGGAAGGAAAAGAAATAGTAACAGTATGGGTAAACGGCCACCCACAGAGGAATGACGTAGTGAAAATGGCCGCGTGCGATGCTGATCGCAATCCAGAGCAGGCGATCCACCCTATGATGACGGCGACGCCTACCCTCAGAGGCGCCATCGGGAGCACGATGCAGAGCGGCACCAACGAAAGTAAGACAAGCATCCAGTACAGCGGCCGATGGTGCGCGGCGGTCCAAAACTCAGTGCGTCGGGGTTTCTAAAAAATTCCATAATCACATCTGCACGAAGGTGAGTTTGTTCTACCGTCAGTTTCAGATTATCTACCCCGCGTGATCGTTCGCCGCTTGTTGGCTGGTTCTCCCGCGGATAGCCCGTTCCAGCATCCAGAGAGACCATCCTTTGCGTCCTGATCGCTTCCTCGATGGCGAAGGTGGCTTCCGTCACTTCGATCAATTCAGCAAAAGGAATAGGAGCCTCCTTTCCCTGCTTCATGGCTTCGACGGTCAGCTCAACTTCCCGGCGATGGCCTTTATCCTGGTCGCCCTTTGGACGTTTCTGTCTTGCCGTTGCGAGAAAGGGAGAGAGTCTTGAAATCATCCAGGCGCGCGATCGCTGCTTCCGCAGAATACCTCGAAATATTCCTTCGCAACGGCTCGATCTCCATTGGCGACGTACACCAGGTTCGCGACAGAGCCGTCCTCAAAGCAGATGGTAACCGTGACGTTGTCCCGGTTGTAGCGTCCTGCATCCGGCAGGGCCGCGGCGGTGAGCGTCTGCATGGGGCAACCGACGACGGCTCGCGCCCAGTCGACGAAATGACACAACTCGCCGACGATCCGGCCGCCGTTCTCCGGATCCTGCACCCAACTGCTGCGGGGGATGAACCCGGCATTGCAGCGGATATGGACCAGCATGGGCTCGGTGCGGCGGCCGAAGAAGCTCTTCAGCTTTTCCGTTAGCGGTGAGAAACGGCGATTGAACCCCACCATGAGGAACGGCGATCGGCCTTCCGCCAGCGCTTTTCGCGTAGGCCGTTCGCACCATCTCCAGTTGCTCGCGATTGATGGCCAGCGGCTTTTCGACAAAGACGGGCTTGCCCCGGTCGCAGCGCGCTCTTCACATAGGCGGCATGGCTGTTGTGCCGGGTAAGGATGAAGACTGCGTCCAGGTTCGGGATTGTCCAGCAATTCGGAAGGGCGATTCGGCAACGCGCAAAACCGAAGCCGGTGCGCGCCGAAGCGGCAGCTGCGCCCGTGCTGGTGGCAACAGATTCCAGCTGTATCCCGGCGGAGGAGCGCAGATGGGGAAAGATGATTCCGCGCGCAAATCCTCCCGCGCCGATGCATCCGACACGTAGTTTGTCGTGCGATCGTGGTTGCGCGGCATGCGCTGGTAACGACGGCTTGCGAAGGGCTACCATCGCTCAGGCGCATGATAATCGATGATCCCGGTGTAGGCGCCGGCCTCCACAGCGGCGTACGCCTTTCCCCCGTCTTCGACCGGGAACTGCTGCGCAAGCAGCGGCTCTACCTGCAAGCGAACCCGTGGACAGGAGATCCAAAAAGGCCTCCATGTTTCGCTTCTCCGTCCAGCGCACAAAGCCGATCGGATAGTCCTGGCCCCCTTCTTCGTAAAGCGGATCATAGCGGCCCGGGCCGTAGGAGCGAGACATCGCAAGCGAGATCTCTTTCCTGTACATGTTCGCGCGAGAGACGCCCATGCCGACATCTCCGATAACGGAAATGCGGCCGCGGTCGCGCAACAGCTTTGCCGCCAACTCCAGCGGGTCGGCGGATCGCGTAGCGGCGGTGATCAGCGCTGCATCCACGCCGTAGCGTGAGAAGGAAGCGACGGCGCCTTCCAGTCCCGGATCGCTGGTCGCCAGGCCGAGGTGCGCGCCAAAAGACGTTGCCTGCGCAGCGCGCTCGCTGGAAAGATCGATGGCGATCACGCGGCAACCGGCGGCACGCAAGATCTGGATCGCCAGCACGCCCACCAGGCCGACACCGATCACGGCCACCGTCTCCCCGAAGGTGACGTTCGCCTGGCGTACGCCCTGCATGGCGATCGCGCCGATGGTCGTCAGGGACGCAGCCTGCAGGCTTACATTGCGCGGGAACGAGGACGGCAAGATTTGCAGGCACAAAATTGATCTCGCAGTGGCTGGCATAGCCCAGCGCCGGCGCAAGCGACGCGGTCGCCCGGTTGAAACCCGGTCACGCCGGCACCTGCCTCCAGCACGAAGCCAGAACAGGAGTAGCCCAGCGCAGACAAGTGTCTCCAGGCGCGCCTGCACTTTCTGACGGGCTGCCGCGATGCCATTCGATTGCGCGTACTCGAGCACCTGCTTCACCAGGTCGGGACGAGCCATCGCTTTCCCGAGCAGAGATTTTCGACCAGCCTCGACCGCTGCCTTCTCCGTGCCGGAGCTGATCGCAGAAAAAGCCGTGCGCACGAGAATGCCTCCCTCGCTGAAGCTCAGGAGCAGGCACATCATACGTAGCAACTTTTCCGGATTTCATATCTTCCAGCAAAGCGCGCATTCAATGCCCCTCCGTCAGTGGATGAGAGTTCCGGGGAGAGGATGGGAGTAACGCTGGCCGCGCAGCAGCGAGTTGATGAGTGCCGCAAGCTGGCTCGCTCTTTCATCCCAGGTGCCCTCCTTCACCACCGCCTGGCGTTGTGCCGCGAGTGCCGGCGTGTCCTTCTCCATTGCGGCTTCCACCTGCGCGATAAATTCCTGTGCGCCGCGATAGAAACGCAGGCCGGGCGTCTGCAGATATTCGTAAAGCGGCGCCATCACCACCGGCTTTCCCGTCGCCAGATATTCGCGTACTTTGATCGCGCTTCCATAACTGGTAAAGGTGTTGGTCTCTCGCCAGGGCAACACGCACACGTCGAACTGCCGAATGTACCGCGGCAGGTCGCGATAGGGCTTCGAGCCCAGAAAATGAATGTTCGGAGCCGAGACCCGCACCAGGTTGGACTTGAGGCCAAGCAGCACCCAGTGCCAATCGGGACGCAGCCGGGCGACCTCCGCCATCAGCTCAGTGTCCATCACATAATCCATGGTGCCGAAGTAGCCGAGGATCGGATGTGGGATGCCGGCAAGCTCCGGAGCCGGCTCGCCGTGCAGATGAGAGAAATGTTCAAAGTCGACGGCCTGCTCCAGAAAGAATCGATGAGGCTCTGTCGCTTCGCTAAATAGCTTGCGGCCCGAGTACAACACCACATCGGCTGCGTCTTTCAGTTGACGATCGTATCCGCGGATGACCTGCGCCGATAATGCGCTGTCTTCGTTGGCATCGTACTTATCGGAAACCTGGTAGAGGAGCAGCTTCTCACCCAGACGTCCTGCCATCTCAGCCGCGGTCGGGATCGCCACCCAGAGAATCGGGCGCGAGATACGGAGCAGCAGCATGGCCACGCGCAGTTGCGCAACCAGCAGAATGCGGTTGAGCCAGCGGCCGATCTTCGATCCGTAAAACGGCAAGTTCACCGGCGTCATCACCCACAGGCCCTCAGGAACCTTGCGCAGCCAGCGGGTGTAGCTCCTGAGTTTCCGCCTGATCTTGAGGAAAAAATCAGGGTTCGCCATCGAAGGCAGCCCCATGCTGATGGAATTGACGAAGAGGACCTTGTTCCGCCGCGCATAGCGCTTGAGCAGATGGTTCTTGGAGTGAGGATGGTGGTACCACCAGTCCTCGCCCGCGAAGCAGACGATGCTCTCGCCCTCGAGCTGTCGGGTTTGGTCTTCCACTGTCAGTCCCATTGCACCCTGGTCTGCACTTTAGCAGGCAAGCGCGCCGTGGTGTGGATCCAGATACAACTCACAGGTAAGGCCGGCGCCATACTCGCGCGAGATCTCCGCAGGTGTCAACGTCAGCTCAGCGACTCTCGGCTGTCGCACTCGAGAGTCATCCTGCGTGGTCCCTGATGACGCAGCTGACCGTCTTCCCACTCATCATCTCAGAAGAAGCGCGCCATTCGGGTCCCAGGATATACCGCAGATCGAGCAAATGCTCGCCTCGCCCCGCGACTCGTCCGTCTTAGTTCATCTAGCACCAGCAGCGAGCACTCGTCCAACTGGACCGTCCTCTGGTGCTCGATGCCGATCCTGGAATAACCCTGATGCGATGCTCGCACGGTCGCCTCTCGCCCTCCGACTGTGGCAGATCCGCGAAACACCGCTTCATTGCCGCATTGAAAGAGCAACCCGGGATCGGTGCTCAGGACGTGTTCTGGTCTGCGCCATCAATCACCAGGGTATTGTGCGCTCGGGTGGAGCGATCCAGGTTCCGCAGCTCCGCCGAACGGGTGTAGCATCGGCTGCCGCTATCGCAGAAAACCTCGTCCGCACCGAGCCGAAAAACGAAGGACAATTTGTCGCAGTGGGTATGACTCCCTTTGCCGTGAATCCCATTCGGCATCGCGCAAAAGACGACCGACGCATCGCCTGAGCGCAGCACGGCAATTCCAGAGTCTCGGCAAGAGCGAGACGGGCTTCTGCTCGGCTTCCTTAGCGGGGCCTCGCGCCTGCGTATGCCCAAACCATACCGCATCCTGTTCATGGCCGCCCGAACGCAGCTGGAGCAGATGAGATGCCATGCCCACGAAGCCCCAACCGTGCAGCGAGTGCCGTTCATCCGCGGCGAAGCGACGTCTGCGCAATATCGTCGAAAAGCAGCTCAACCCTGCCATTATCGCAGTCCCCCAGATGCGGCAGCTTCCAGGCGTCATCGGCCAGAGCAGCGATCCACTCGAACATGAGCCGCAAGCGAGCCTCGAACTCCGGCGCGATCGCGACACCCATGCGCTGCTGCACCACGAAGAATGCAGAAACATCTGCGCCACCAGAACGTGGTAACCCGTGGAGGCCTCGCAATCACCTCCGTCGGCATAGGTCTGAAGCAGAATCTCCCGCTGCACCGCCTCGTGCGTATTTTTCTCAGCCTCCGCTGCATCCCAGGTCCACGAAGATAGGCCGATAAGGTAGTCAACCCGACGATGTTGCTCAGGTAATGATTGCTGCGCACCAGAAAAGAGAACTCGTTATGAGCCTCGATAAAACGAAGATGCTGCCAGAGGGAAGTCGTCAACTGATCGAGCCAGGGCTTGCTCTTCGCCGGCTAAACGGCCACAACAGGTCCATGGTAAGACAGAGGCTGATACCCCGCAGTGCTGCTTCCATCGCGACCGTCCAATTCACGCCCTTGCCGATCGGATTGCGCTCGATCCAGTCGGTCAGCAAGGATCGAAGAGCTTCGCGATATCTTTTGGTCGCCGGTCAGCACGTAGGCCTTGGCCACGACGGGACTCCACTGCAAGCGCGAAAGCTCCCACGGGGCCTTCACGTCTGATCCGTCGTGGCGAACGATGCGTATGCTTCGGAGTTTTCGAGTGGCCAGCGTTTTTCCGGAGACCCAGTCACACTGCCAGTCGGGGTGCGTTCCCAGATGGGGGCTTCCGTAACCCATCAGTGGATACTCTCCGCGCAGGATGGCGTCAGCATAAGCGAGAACTGCGCATCGCGGGCTGCGGAAAGCGAGCTGCTTCTCGCAACCGGTAGTAGCCAACCGGGCTGGAAACGAACAGGGCAAGCTCTCGCCTGACTCCGCGATGCCGGAAAACTGCATTTGCGAAGTGAACCGGATGGCACGCCATGCCGCCTCTCTGCAGCAGGGCGGGTAGCGGCTCTTCGCTAAAGGCGCTCACCAGCTTCGAGAGCTTCACCGCGAATTTCCATCGAGTCTGGCAGCTTACGCAGCCCGCGAGAGGTTCTTCCTGACATCAAGCTTAAGCCGTCAGCTGGTTCCTGCAGCCGCAGTATCTCTGCCTCGTCTGGCATATCACTCAAGGCCCAGGCGACATTGCGCGCCCAGCTATGGCGTTCGACCGCGGCTCGTCGCGCCGCTGCGCCCAGCGCTTCGCGCTTCGCTCGGATCCGAGGCAAGACGCACGAATCGCCTCCGCCAGTTCTTCGACGTTGCCCGGAGTGACCAGCAACGCGGTCTGGTCATGCTCAAGAACTTCGGCCAGCTGTTCAAGTCGGCTGGCCACAATCCCCTTGCCCATCGCCATGTATTCAAAGAGCTTGGTGGGCGAGCCAAAAAACCGGCTGCCATCCGGCATGGGGATATGGGGCGAAACCAGAATGTCAGAAGCATCAAGATACTCGACGACCTTCTCGCGCGGGAGTGATCCGGTAAACATCACTGTCCCCGTCTTCTCGTACGCTGCCAGGGCAGAACGCATTTCTCCATGGAGCAAACCATCGCCGATCAAAACAAAGCGCAAGCGGCATGGCGACAGGGTCGTTCAACAGCCTGACGATCGCCTGCTCGCAGTACCTCGATTCCGTGCCACAAGCTGAATGATCCGACAAAGCCGATCAGCACGTCTCGTCCGGCTCGCATCCCGTAGCTCTCCTGCGTCCTGATTCTCTCCCGCGTCCAGGATAGAAATAATCCGGATCCACAGCATTGGGATTGACCCGAATGCGATCCGGCGGGATACCTCTCTCCGCCAGTTCCTCGCGGAGCGACCTCGGAAACCACAATGATCCTGGCGGCGCAGCGCAGAGTCACTTCCTCGCACAGCGTGATCCAAGTCTGCGGAACGGGGTGGGGTCCCAGTGATCCGCGATCCACCCTTGCGGACCGTTGTATTCAAGGATCAACGGAACCTTCAAGCGTCTCGAGAGAAGCGCTCCGGCAATCGAAAAAGCGACAATGCCGCTGATAGAGAAGCGCGGAGTGGCTCGAGGCCGAGACTTCTGTTGCACTCTCTCGCGCAAATACAAAGTTGTAGGAAAGCATGGCCGCTTCCCAGAAGAAGTAAGGCCGGTCGCCCGCGGGTCGATGATCTCGTTCTCGAAAGCGTCCTGCGCCAAAGGAGTGCCGCTGAAAACGCGGCAGCTTCTTCCACCGTGCCTTCAGGCCGTAAAGGAAACCGCGGATGTGACTGATCGCTCCTCCGCTCGATCCCATGCTCGCAGGGCTGGGAATCAGATAGGCGATCTCCGGGTCACCGCTTTCCGCGTGAGTGGGCGTACGGGCGCGGCACGTACAAGCACGGAGCCGGAGATAACACCACCAAAAGATCAGCGTCTTGACGTCGAGCAGGATACTGAACAAAACCCCGGGAGCCGACCGGAGGATATCGATGGTGTCGCATCGACTCCCATCGGCCGCAGCTGTCGCACAACACGGTTTCCCGGCATCGATGCAAGAAATGAATGCACTCGAGCATCTGCCTGATAGCTTGAAATCCTGCGAGAGATTCAAAGTAAAAAACGATGGCCCGGCCGCGAAAACCGCGCAGCAAACGAATTCGCTCGAGAAACCTGCTTTCTCGCAGCCTGCGATGAGGGAACTCCCTGATCTCGATTCCGGGATAGCGGCTGCCCACCAGATCGCGCGCGTGGTTCGCGTCTCCAGACCAGACGTACAGATAAATCAGCATCACGCTTTGCCGTCGATTTCACGTTGGCTCACGGATCCGCTTCTAGCGATCGCGAGTCGTGTAGTGACTGTAGTAGCGAGGGCTGTAGTAGTAATACTGCGAGCTCATATCCGCCCGGACGCCATTGAGAACAATGCCGATGATATTGGCGCGGACTCGCTTGAGTTGTTCCACCACGCTGGCCACCGCGCTCCGATTGGTACGTCCGGCCCGGGCAACGATGATCACGCTATCGGCGAGTGCGGCAATCTCCAGCGGTTCCGCAAAACCGAGCAGTGGCGGTGAATCAATCACCACCAGGTCATATTCACGCTCCGCCTCATCGAGAATCGAGCGCAGCACCATCCCGATCCGGTCTGCAACCCGTCGCGACGAGGGGCCAGCCGAGAGAATATCCAGATCCGGGTAGGCATAAGGCGTCTGAACGGCTTCTTTCCAGTGCATGGTGCCATTCACCACATCGGAAAGACCACGGTCGTTAGAAACTCCCAGCTTGATGACCGGCCGGCGCATATCACCGTCAATCAACAGCGTCCTGCGTTGCTGCTGGCTGTGCGCTGCGGCCAGGTAAAGCGCGATGGTCGACTTTCCTTCAGCCGGCGAAGCGGACGTCACCAGGATGCTCCTGGGGTGATGCTCCAGCGCCGGCGGAAAGCAGGATCGAGCTTCTCAACGTACGAATCGCTTCATCGAAGGCAGCGTTCGGCGCGGCCAACGTCTCCTTGGCCGAGATTCCGTTGAATCTTGCGATCCGGTCCGCGGCATCTCCTGCATAGGCAAAATACCCATCGTAAATTTGCCCACGGGCAGCGAAGGAAGCAGGGGAACCCGCAGTTCCCGCTGCAGGTGCTCGCTGTCCACAACCGTCGTATCCAGCGCATCCATGAGGAAGATGATGCTCAGGCCGATGATGGTGGATCCCAGCAACGCCAGCAAAGCGTTGAGCATGGTCTTGGGAAACGAGGGATAGAGCGCGGGACGCGCGACATCCGCCAGCCGGATCGAACTGCTTTCAAAGCTGGCGTTAATCCCGGCCTCGCGAATCTTGCGGATGAGTTCCTCGTAGAGCGCCTTGTCGGTATCCGCTTCCTGCTTCAGGGCCTTGTATTCAAACGACCGCCCGTTCATCTGGTCGAATTCAGCCTTGGCCTGGGTCATGTCCCGGCGCAAAAGGCTCTCCCGATTCACTGCCTGCTGGTAATCGATGCCCACCCGTTGCACGATGCGCCGGCGCAGAACGTCGATCTCCCACTGCAACTCCGTTACCTGGCTGGCAGCCTTCTTATAGATAGGATGGGTTGAACCGAACTGAGTCTGAACCTCCGCGAACTTCTCGGTTGCCTCGTTCAGCTTGGCTTCCAGAGTGCGCAATTGCTCGCCCTCGATCGGATGCTTCCGCGGCCGGCAACGAGCCGCCCTTGACCGCGTTAAACGCGGCTTCTTTGCCTGCCCGGTCCACCTCGGCCGCGGTGAGATCGTTGTCGAGGTGCAGCAATCGGGCAGAAAACACGTTGGTCTTTTCCTCCGGGATTGATCACATCGAGATCTTTCTCCAGGTTCGCCAACGCGCCCGCCGAACGCTCCATCTTGGCCTTCAGCTCTTCCAGCTGCTTCTCCATGTAGCCCGTCATCTGCGAAGCTGCCTGGTAGCGAATGTCGTACGTGTGGCGAATGTAGCTGCGGGCGATCTCATTGACCACGTCCGCGGAAAGCTGCGGATCCGGAGACCGGTAGCTGATCAGGAGCAGAAACGTGTGCAGAGGACGGGTGATCTTCAGAGCCTTGCAGCTCAATCGGCGCGTCTTTGAGCCGGGAGGAAAGCAGCGGATCGTTCGCCAGCTTGCGAAGAGCCGGCGTCATCAGATGATACTTCTCGACGACCGGGCGCAGAACGGCGTCCGATTGAACGATTTGCTCCTGCGTCGTGAGATAGTTCTCCACGTCCGCCGAATTGACCGCGGCAGTGCTCTCATTGCCCAGAACCGCGGCCGGAGTTTGGCGATCGATGTCAATCACCGCCGTGGATTCGTACAGCGGGGTCAGCCGCTTGGAAACAATGACGGTGGCGATTACCGAGAAAACCACGAAGGCAAGCAGCTTCCAGCGATGACGCTTGACCACCCACAGATACTGGGAAAGCGAAGGGCCGCTGAGCGGCGCTTCCTTTTCGGCGCGGGAAAGACAACACAGGAGGCGAGACGGCCTGCGGCTCGAATCCGTTTGCGCTTTCATCGCTCTCTCCTTCGGGATCACGATTTCTTCTTTACGCATAGGGCCGGTCTCAGTGACAGATGATGTAAGTCCGTAGCGGTTGCGCCGCCTAATCCCGGCCAGGCGATCCAGGGTTTCTGCCGTCAGGCGCTGGCCCTTATTGTCCGGGATGTATAGTATGTCGTTGGCCTGCAAGCGATACGTCCGGGCGATTGGCGCTTCATGATCTTCGCCAGATCGATCGGCACCTCCGTCTTGGTGCCGGCATGCGAGCCTGCGATACACGTAGGCCACTTTCGCCGAGTAGGGCGATAAGCCTTCGGAGAGAGCCAGCAAGCTGCAGAATCGTGGTCTCTTCGTCGTTGCGTATCGGGTACGCTCCCGGCTTCTTGACGTTCCCCACCACGTAGATCTTTTGTGCCTCGGGAACCAGAACTTCCTCGCCGCCATGCAGCATCACGTTGACGCTGGGATCGGCATTGTCGATCAACTTCCGCACGGGTATGGTCTGTGTGACCCTGGCCGGTTTTCCGTCCGGGTGACCTCCCGGCTGACGACAATGTCGGAGCCGGCATCTTCTCTCATCCCTCCCGCGCGGGCGATCGCATCCAGCAGCGGAATGGGCCGTTGTCGCCTGAAAGACCAACGGATTTTTTACCGCCCCGACCACGTTGACCGGCCGGCTCTGATACTCGACGATCGTGACCGTCACGATGGGATCAACCAGCACGTTTCCCTCGGTCAGGGACCTGGCAATCGTGGTCTCCAACTGCGATGGCACCAGGCCGCGCACCGGGATCGGGTCTTTGAGCATGGGCAACCGTATGTTGCCATCGGCATCCACGCGCACAGTCCGCGTCAGTTCGGGAGAATCATAGACTGAGAGGGCCAGTAAATCGTCGGGCCCAACCGGCTGCGTAGGCAAATTCGTGTAGGCATAGTTCAGATTCGATGCCGTCGCGATGGCCCGATCGGATTGCTGCGCATAAGGCGGCTCCGGCCAGCACCAGCCAGCACAGGCCCGTCCCCGCTCCGAAACGGCCCAGCCGCCATCGGGAGTTATTGGTTTCGCGGGACACAAGTTGAGTTGCAGCAATTGCTAGGTGCGTCATGACGGGTGCGGAACAATGTCAAATCCAGTTTCGACCGGGCCGCTGACACGTTACCGGTACCGGTTGGCGCAGTTATACGCCTCGTCGTCCCGAATGTCATCTCGGATCGTCTGCCGGGAAGACGATCGATACCCTCTATCGACTGTCTCTTGAGTGTAGTCTCAGAACCCCGGAGAATCAGCCCTGGAAGTCGAGATTTTCTTGGCGCGCAATCTCCACCAGCCGCTATGGTTAGCTGCACTGCCCGGACAGCCAGCCTGCCCTCGACCCGCACCGTACCCGGCTGCCGTTGGTAAAGCAGCGACAGATTGACGAAGCCGGGGCCCTCCGGACCGGTGAAGCAGGCGAAAGCCTTTCCGCCATGCTCCGCGGAGAGACTCGTCCGTCCTGGCCAGGACGGCCCCGTCCGCTCATCCGTCACCAGCCAGGCAAGTCCACTTCCCGGCGGAATGTCAGAGGTCGTGTAATCGATCGTCAAAGCATAGGGTTGCCTCGCCTGTACCGGAGCGGTCTGGGTCATCAGCAGAGCGTTGTCCGGCTCATGCCCGGAGAATTCGAAGCCAGAGTGCATCGGGTTCGCGTTCAAAAAGGAACTGACACCCTCTAACGTCGAAAGGTGCCAGTCGAACCCTTTTGAAATAGGCGATTTGCCGAATGTTCCGTTGGTGACCAGGTGGAGCCGCGCCGGGGGCAAGCGGCGGGTAAGCGATCAGGTGACGCCCCGCCAGCCCATTCCAGAGAGGCCACGCCAGATCGGGACGCTTCTGTTCGATGAGCCAGTCGCACGCCTCAAGCAAGGTCTCGACGCCGTCCTTATTGCCGTCGTTTCAGCAGATGCAAGGCGGCTTCTGTCACCGCCGCCGGATCCCCTTGAGTCACCAGAAAATTCACGAATTGACCTTCGATGCCGGGCTTTTTCATGCGCAGACGGATTTCGATCTCCGCGACGCTCGGGAGCACGTACCAGGCCAGACGGAACAGGGGGGTTGCGTCGTCTGGAGCCATCTGAGTGGCCTTTTCGGCCCAGTACCAGAAGCGGCCCACATTCTGGTGCCGAAAGTAGAAGTTTGCCAGGGACCAGCTGGGCAGAAAAGTGGAATCCACACCTGCGGCTCGCAGGAAGGCATCTTCAGCCCGGGGAACATCGTTTCCGGCCTCGCATAAAAGTCCCAGCTGGATCCAGCTCGAAGCGTCATAGCGATTGAGTTGAACCGCCCTCCGCAGCAGCGATCTCGCCGAGCCAGAATCGCTGGCGAAGATCTCGCCGGCCAGTTGCGCTGGATACGCCCCGTTTGCAGGCGCCAGGCGCATTGCCAAGTGGGTACAATCCGGCTGATTCCGCCGGGCCAACAGGTCAGCGGCCGCGAAGAAAATGTTCCAAACGATCCCCACCACGATCATTGCCAGGCAGCCGGCCTTGATCGTGAGCACCCCGAGTTGTCGTAGAGGAAACACTTGGTGAAGCCCTTTTCATTTACTAAGCCTATCGATCTGCCGGTCGAGTTCAGCGATGGCATCGATGGGCTTCGCAAACAGATTTTCCCACACGATGTGCTGCGCTCCGGCGGTGCTGTCTAAATTGATCAGGCTGGCCGCGGTAAGGTCCTTGTTGAGCGGCAGGTAGACTGCTGCCAGGCATTTCGTAAACCGGGGGGAATAAAAAACCGAATACACTCGGGTCTCTTTGACGACTGCCGTGACGGTTCTGGCGACGCGAGCGGTTTGTGCATCGCAATCGATTTGCGCCTTGCGCGCGAGCGTTTTCGTTGCCGCTCTTTGCTGCACACTTTGTTCCTGTGCGCAAATTCCCCTTACGCCAACAGCAAGAAGAAGCGCCGCCGTGATCAAACCTGTGCGCATGGTATGCAGCAACCTTTCCGGAGCCCCTCGAGAACGCCCTCCTTATCATACCGATGAAGCGCCGCAACTGGTTTTGTGTTCCGCCTGCCCTCTCTCGAAACTCGGGTGAACCCGCACGCCCCGCATCCACGCCGCCTAGAGCATTTTCACTTCTACTCTGCACAGGAGGGTGCGGCGAAGTGCGGCTTTTCTTCCACCCCAGCAAGCTCGCTTGCCGGGGACCCCGGTTCTTCCACCCCAGCAAGCTCGCTTGCCGGGGACCCCGGTTCTGGAGGAAAAGCCGCCATGGGAGTCGTTACTCTGTAAGCACCAGAAGTGAAAATGCTGTAAGGCGACACGCCGCCCAATGAAACGACACCGCGGGAGACAGGCGCCGCGCCGAACGACCGCAATTTCTCCCCAACACCCTTAGACTTCTCGCGTTGGGTTCGCTCGCTAAACTGTAGACCGTGACACGACGAAAAAGACACCGTAACTGGACGAAATGGAGGGGCGTCGGTCCCTTAACGGGACGACACCTTCCCAAATGGAACCACTCAGCGTGGAGAAGTCGCTATTTCTGCGAAACCGGCGTTGATTTTTGGCGGTCGTTCTGTCACCGTTTGGCTTACGATCAACGACTTTAATCTTCTGTTTGCCTTGCAGTCCTTGGAAACATCGATTTCCTCAGATCGAAAACAAAGGATGTTCTAAATAGCGACAGGACACAGACCCGGCTCATTCACTTATTCCGGCGATCTTTGCTGCCGGGTGACTTCATGTTCAGCTGGATTCGTCGTCCTATAAGGCCAGGCTAGCTTGTTGTCTCTGGATTCTCCGGCTTGAGAGGCCCTTCCGGGGTCCGGACCGTTGCGGGCTACGCGCTCCATCGCGGCGGCGAGAACCGAGAGCTCGCGCGCGGGCAAACAATTGTTCGAAGTTTACTGAAAGCGCAGGCGATAGTTCATGGCGACCGAGGTTCCTTTACCTTCTCCGCAGCAAATGGGGCTCGATTCCTCCTCAACTCCGATTCGGCCTTTTGCTATTTTGCGCGGTCTGATCGGGGGGGCCATTCCCGCGCTGCTCGATCTGGGGTGCGTTGCGCTTGCCTGCCTCGCCGGCCTTCTGCTCTACGAGCTGCACCGGCCGATGGATGGTCGCGAAGCATGGCTGCTGTGGGCGGAACTCTGCTTGCAGTATGGGCCGGTGTTTGTGATTCTTGCCCAGGCTCATCACCTCTATACCCAACGCGCCACACTCCTGCAGGTTGCCGACTCCGCACGTATATTGCGTGTCTCCGCTTACGGCCTGACCCTTCTTTCGGTCAGCAATTATTTCACCAAGGCCGAAACACCACGCCTGCTCGTAGCGTATTTCTGGGTGCTGGCGACTCTGCTGCTGGTGGTACAGAAATACTCAACCAGCAGACTGATTCGTGATTGGCGATCCCTGGCCGCGCACCAGCGCAGAGTGCTCATCTGCGGCACCAATCGCGAAACCCGCCGCCTTTTCTCCTACCTGCTGCACTCTCCCCGGCTGGGCCAATTTCCGGTGGGATTTGTGGATGAAAGCGGCTTTGATCATCGCCGTGTCATCTACAGTCACGATTACACTCTTAAACAGCACGCACCTGTCATCAACGAGCCTCTTTCGCACTCTCTTCTTCGCTCTCTCGATATTCAGGAAATTTTCGTCGCCGCCACTGTGTCTCAGCTGCGTATGAATGAGCTCCTGGCCCTGGCGGCTGCAGCCGGGGTCAAAGTCTCGCTGGTCGGCGTTGGCCACCCCAACTTTGCTGAGCGCTCGACTTCTGTGCAGATCATCGATGGTCTCATGGTTACGACATTTGATGGCGACGGGGATCGTCCGCTTGTCTACAGCGTGTTCAAACGGCTCACCGACGTCCTGCTGTCTTCTCTACTCATCTTGCTCACTCTTCCGGTTGGGTTGGCGGCAGCTATCCTCGTCAAGGTCACCTCCACCGGACCGGTTTTCTTTCGCCAGCAGCGGACGGGCCAATCCGGCAGGCCCTTTGTCATGCTCAAGTTCCGCAGCATGTATGTCGACACTCCACCCTATGGGCGCTCTCCCGAGAGCTCGCAGGACAAGCGCATCACACCGGCCGGCAGATTTCTAAGAAAAACCAGCCTGGATGAGCTTCCTCAGCTGTGGAACGTTCTGATGGGCGAGATGTCTTTGGTCGGGCCCCGTCCGGAGATGCCCTATGTCACTCAAACCTACTCCCCTCTCGAACGTCGCAGGTTGTCTGTTCCCCAGGGTCTGACCGGCCTCTGGCAACTGAGCGGCGACCGAAAGTTCGTCATCCATCAGGCAATCGAATACGACCTGTACTATATCGAGAATCGAGGCATCCTTCTCGATTTCGCAATCCTGCTTCACACCCTGTTTTTCTTCATGAATGGCCTCTGACGCACGCTCGTGATCCCGGTGCGGATGAGAGCGCCACTGCCACGTCGTCCAGATCCACTTGTCCGTCCTTATCCGGATCGTCGTTACGTGATGCTGGTTACGTGGTGCTGGTTACGTGATGCTGATGAGCGCGGCGCTCAGTGCCGGTATGGAGCAAGTCGTTTGCGTCCCTGAGGGCGTCAACGTGTCTGGGCTTACCGGGGCAAAACTGCCATCTTTGTTCACCGTGGCACCCTGGATCGTGACCCCGGCGGTGGCTGCCAGGCTAGCCCCCGTCATTAATTGCAAGGTCGCTGTCTGGATAGGCTGGTTCGTCTCAATGGTTAACGTCAAGTTCTGGAGCGGGTCTTTGTTGACGAGCATCACGCTCAGGCCCCCGTTCGCATTCTTGACGGCATACGCTGTTGCGTCGACGCTGCCCGCCAGGAGTTGCGTTTCGAGCAGCGTGCCCGGACCGGCCATCGAAAAAAAGAGCAAACCGTAGTACTCTGGCCGCGCTTCGATTACACCGCCTGAATCATCGGCGATCGGTGTATAGCCCGGCGCATTCCCCCCGCCGTGCATGTTTACTCCAGTAGCGCCGTACGCCGCTGCAACGAAGAGAAAATCAATGACCCACAAAGAAGAAGCATAGCTGTTGCTAACCCCGGCCGCACCGCCGTTGTAAAAAGAGTTGCATTCACTTATTCGGTAAGGAATGCCGAGCTGCTGGGCTCCGGCATGCAACAGTGTGAGGTCGCCTGTAAGTTGGGGGTCGGGGCTGATAAGAAAGGCGGCCGTCGAAGCCGGGCTTCCTCCGCTGGCGCGATAGTAGTGTTGGGTCAACAGCGTGAGTTCACTTGCCATAACTGCCTGTGCAAAAGGCAGCGTCCAGGTGGTGATGTTGTTTCCTCCCCCCGCGGCCGGGCCGGTGATGGGGACGTTCGGCGCCGCCTCAACTATGGCCATTCGAAACAAATCCCAGCGAGCGAGAAAATCCTGAAAAGTCCAGTTGCCTACAAAATAATGCCCCGAGACGCTGTACTCATCAGGCTCGTTGGCAATCTCGATGCCCAGAAGATTGGCTCCCAGGGCCGAGACGACATACCCGATTTCTTTCGCCGCCAAAGCGGGAGTCGATGTTGCGAAGTTGACTCCATAAAGGCACAGCCAGCCGGTCGCCTGGAGGAAGCCGGCCAGCGCTCTGATGTTGCCGGGGGTGACCTGCAGATGAGTGCCTTTGTTACCCGGCGTGAACAAAATCTGGTCGACCGACCCGCCGCCGATCCGTAGAACACCCTCACCCAGCAGCCGAAATAACCCGATCAGGTCGTGGTTTGAGGCGTGAAAATAGGCATAGCTCATGGTGAGCTTCTCATAGCTCAAACCCATGAAGCGTGGGGGAATGCTGCCAATGGCGTTGGCTGTTACAGTGAGCGAGACTTGGCCGGCGGGGATGGATGGCGAAGCAGGTGCGCCCCCTGGAAGAGGATTGAGGGTACGGTTCGAAGTGTAGCCACAACCGGTGAGGACGGAACACGCAGTGGCCCCCGCCGCTCCTTGAAGAAAGCCGCGCCGGCTTAAAGCATTTTCGCAATTACTTTGGTCTGGTGAGAGCAGCGAGGAGTGATTTTCTTTGAGAGAAAACCACGTAAAGGTTCGCGCCTTAGCTCGCTGCGGCGAGGCAGCTCGCTGCGGCCAGGCCGGTCTACACCCATTGCGAAAATGCTCCAGGGCCCTCTTGTAGATGTTGGACACGAATTACCTGTTTGCTTGTTTCGTTAAGGCAATTGTTGGAAGGATCTTCGAAACCGATTCTTTTGCCTGGCTCGCACCGGCGTCCGCGAACGATTACTAGCCCAGCGCTCGCTGAATAGCACGCACTTGCATGCATGTCTGCGCCCAGGTAAAACGTTCGAGAAATGCGATGTAACCTTGCCGGCCGAGATGCGTTCTCAAGTCCGGGTCCTCCGCCAGTCGGCGCAAGGCAGAAGCCAGATCCACCGCGGACCCGCGCTCGACGAGGATGCCCCCGCCACTTGAAAATATCTCGTTCGCACCCCCGCCGCGGGTGGTGACCACAGGCAAACCCGAAGCCAGCGCTTCCACGTTTACCAGGCCGAACGGCTCATCCCAGACTGCCGGCGAACAAAACATATCGGCTCCGCGGAATAAGTCGCCGAGTGCGTCGCCGGCGCGATAGGGCAAGAACGCAACCGTCGCCGGCGAAGCCGCCTTCAGGTGTTTTATGTAATTGGTTTCCTTGCCTTCTCCGAAGCTCGAACAACCAACGATGCGCGCCTGCAACCGCACCCCCTGTTGCTCGAGCAATTTCATAGCATCAAGCAGAATGTGAACGCCTTTGTCTTCTACCAGTCGTCCCGCGAACAGCACAGTGGGCCGGTCCGCATTCCTTCGCTCGACCGGGGGCGGATAAAAGATCGATTGATCCGCCCCGCTATATAAAACCGAAGAAACACCGAGCAAGGGGAACCTGCGCTGTGCCTGTTCAAGGAGAAACCTGCTCGCGAAGATCAGCCTGTCGACATCGACTCGCCGCATCAACCCCTCCGGCCCTTCTGCCAGATGTGCGTTGTGCAGATGAAGCACAACACGGCCGCCGGCAAGCCGAATCAATGGAGTGAGGGCGACCGCGAACTCGGGCCGATTGTGAATCCACACGATGTCACCGGGCTGCACGCGCCGCAGCATAGATGTGAAAATCCGGCGTATCAACTGGCTATGAAAGAGCCACGGCAAACGGGAAAGGTGTCTACGCAGTCGCCTGTAAGTCTTCAGCTGGGGCAGCCGGTGGATGGACCCGGGAGCGAAATTCCAGGTGTCATCGGCCGAGGGGCATACGACCACGGAGTGAGAATCGCCGCGGAGAACGTTGCCCGCCCAGCGGGAGATGGCGCCGCCCGCAAATTCCGAAAATGGCTCCGCCTCGGTAAGAAGGTGATAAGTGGTGTTAGGCATGTGAGCTCCGGGAGTTATGGTGGCTGCCTGGGATCGCGGATAAACAAACATGGTCATGGCTTGGGCTATCTTGTCGAACATTATCTTAGGCGACTTGCCTTTTCTTGAAAGAAACAAATGGCTCATAAAGTCGTGCGCTTGGTATTTAGTCCTAGATTGGGAGACTGTATCGACTTCTTGCAAGGCGACATTAGACGCCGTGCCAGTGGTAATTTGGTTGATTCAAAACGGGACAGCAAGGTTCCATCTTAAAACTTTATGCGTGGCGGATTCTGTGCGCGGGTGAAAAGCGATATTGCTTTTCATCGGCTGCTCTGTCACCTTTTGCATAGATTAAATAACAAACGTAATAACCCGGCAGCGTTAGTCGTGCATGAATCCCTAATCCGAGTTAGCGTCCATCGCTCGTGCTCAGAGTCAACAGGTAAACCTCCAGTAACTTAACCAGGAGAATCCCCGCATGAATCCCCCGCGTTCGAATAGCACCAATACAGTTTCGTTTTTAGGATTGACGCTACAGCCCAAGTCAATGCCCGAAATGAACGACCTGGTGGAGCAGGGAATTCGCGAGCGCCACAAGTGGATTATCGCGAACCATAATCTGCACAGTGTCTATCTGTTTCACAGGCACGCGAGACTGCGCGAATTCTATTCCCGCGCGGACTGGACTTACCTGGATGGAATGCCCCTGGTGGCTCTGGGCCGCCTCTATGGCTATCCATTGCAGCGCGAACAACGGGTGACGAATGTGGACTGGACCGACCCTCTGATGGAACTGGCAGCCGGCAGAGGATGGCGCGTATTCAATCTCGGGTCGCCCAAGCATGTGGCGGAAAAGGGAGCTGCGAAGCTGCGTAAGCTCTATCCAACTTTGCAGATAGAGGTGAGCGACGGATATTTCGACGCGCGCCGTGGCAGTGCGGAGAACGAGGCTCTAGTTGAGAGCATCAATGCCTATCGGCCCGATCTGTTGATGGTAGGCATGGGCATGCCGCGGCAGGAGTTTTGGACCCAGGAAAACTTTTCGCGGTTGGATGCGCACGTGATCCTGTCTTCGAATGGAGCGGCCCTGGACTATGTCGCCGGCGCCGTACCAACCCCTCCGCGTTGGGCGGGCAGAATCGGGCTGGAATGGATCTTCCGGCTGGCGAACGAGCCCCGCCGCCTCTTTACTCGCTATCTCATCGAGCCATGGTACATACTCCTGCTGCTGATTCTGGACTATCCGCGCAGCCGCCACTGGGTCAAGCTCCGCTCGCGCGCCGTTGCCGAACAGGGACGGCTTGCTGTGAAACGGCCGGAACGAGCATGGGCTACACCCGAATGCGAGCGCCGAAAGAAGGCGGAGGAGAAACGAAGTGGGCAGAAGAATCAATCGCCGAGACTTCATCAGAAGATCTGGCGTGCTCGCGCTGTTGGCGCAGACCCCGGGCCGCCTCGGCGCGCAAGCGGCGGCCGTCCCTCTGAAGCAGCTGGCGGCGGAGAAGGGACTGATGTTTGGTTCGTGTCTGGCGTTGAAATATTGCGTTCAATCCTTCGCCTATCGGCAACTGTTTCTATCGCAATGCGACATCGCCACTCCGGAACTGCACATGAAGTGGAATTCGCTGAGCAGCCAACCCGGTGTGTACGACTTCGAGAACGCTGATAATTTTGTCGCCTTCTGTAGCGCCAACCACATCAAGGTACGCGGGCACACGCTGGTCTGGCACGATGCTCTGCCGGCGTGGGTGGCTCCGCAACTCACAACCGCCAGTGGACAGGCGATCATGACTGACCACATCCGCAAGGTAGCTGGGCACTTTGCCGGCAAGTTGTACTCCTGGGACGTGGTGAACGAAGTGCTCGATCCCGGGAGTCATCGACCGGACGGCCTGCGCGATAGCGTTGGCTGCAGAACTGCGGAGCCGACTACATCGAACTGGCTTTCCGCACCGCCGCGGCCGCCGATCCAAAAGCTCTGCTGGTTTGGAACGAGACCTATCTCGAAGTGTCCAACGGTTTTGGCCAGGCCAAGCGTACAGCCATGCTTGCCCTGCTCGACGGCATGCTGGCACGCGGTGTTCCCATCCACGGAATCGGGCTAGAGGCGCATCTGCGGGGGGATCAGGCGGCCGTGTTGGGCGATGAAAGCTACGAGGAGTTTCTCGGCGAGTTGGCTCGGCGCGGCATGAAGATCTTCATCACCGAACTGGACGTTCAGGATGTGATCTTGCCTGCGGATGTGGCAGTGCGCGATCGAGCGGTGGCGGACATATACAGCAGATTTCTGAGTGCCACCCTGCGCCAGCCGGCGGTAAAAGGAATTGTTACCTGGGGGCTTGCCGATTGCTTTACCTGGATTGCCGGATACCGTCCACGCAAGGATGGTTTGCCCGTGCGGCCGCTTCCCTTTGACGCCAACTGCCAACCGAAGGCCGCGTACTACGCGATCGCCCAAACGCTTCAGTCCGCGGCGCGGCGCGGTTAGCGGTGTTCTCGCATCGTTGAACGCGGCTTATTTTATTCGACCTAGTGAGGACTCGAACCATGGTTATTGTTTCTGTCGTAATACCTACTCGTGGAAGACCCGATCTCTTGCAGAGGGCAGTGCGGAGTGCTCTGGCCCAGACTCTGCGCGAGATCGAAGTGGTCGTGGTCATCGATGGAGACGATCCTGGCACCAGGCTGGCTCTGGAAGGGAATTGGCGCAGCAGGACCGGCGTCTGCGGGTGCTTGCGCTGGCGAACAGCGTTGGAGGATCGGACGCGCGTAACCGCGGGTGTCGACGCGGCGCGCGGGGAATGGATCGCGTTTCTGGATGACGATGACGAATGGTTTCCGGGTAAGCTTGCAGGCCCAGCTCGACGCGGTGGCGCCGTCGACCGCGCCGGTCGTGATCGGGACCTGCAGAATGATCGCGCGTACGCCGGGCAGAGACTATGTGTGGCCGAGGCGCATGCCCGCCAGCAATGAACAGATTGGTGAATACATTCTGGCGCGCCGCACGCTCACCCGCGGCGAAGGACACATCCAGACATCGACCTTCTTTGTCCGGCGCTCGCTCATGCTGGCGCAGCCGTTTAAGAGCGGCCAGTTGAAACATCAGGATACGGAATGGCTGCTTGCGGATTGGGCCGCCTGCCCGGGCGCACAGGTAGTGTTTGCCGACGAGGTGCTGGCAATTCACAACATAGAAGAGGAGCGGCCTACGGTAAGCAGCAAAGCCAACTGGCGGTACTCGCTCGCATGGTTGCAGCGCGATCGGCACCTGTTCACGCCGCGCGCGTTGTCCGCCTTCGTCTTGTACCAGATTGCTGCTGAGGCTTCGGATCAGGGGAGTGGCGTGCATTCCATCTGCTGCTGCTCGAAGCCCTGCGCCATGGCAAGAGCACGCCCCGTGACTATGCGATTATTTCTGGCGATCTGGTTCTTGCCCCGCCGCCGCCGCCGCCGCTTGCGCGATTGGGTGGCGCGACGCCCGGCGCTTCGCTGCCCTGGTGCACTCGCTATGAAAATCCTTCAGCTCACCCGGCAGTTTCTTCCTGCCGCAGGGCGGTATGGAGAGCGTGGTCGAAGGCCTGAGCGTGGCGCTGCAACAGCAACGGACACACCGTGCAGGTGGCAACGCTGCGCCTGCTTTTTTCAACCGGTACCATGGCGCCGGCGGAGTCGGTCGAAGCCGGCCTTAAGGTGCGCCGCATGCGCCACTGGGGCCCTCGCCGCTATCCAGTGGCGCCAGGCGTGTTCCCGGCGATCCGCGGATACGATCTGGTGCACATCCATGCCATCGATTTCTTCGTGGATTATCTGAGCCTGCTGCGCCTGCTGCATCGCATTCCGCTGGTGTAAGCACCCATGGCGGTTTCTTTCATACCCAGCGGGCAAAGGCCTTCAAAGAGATGTACTTCAAAACGGTCACCCGCCAGCTCGCTGGGTGGGGTGGGGGCAGTGGTTTGCGTGAGCCAGCACGATCGCCAGATGTTTTGCCAGGATCGTGCCTCCAGCAGCGTATCCGCGTGATTGAGAACGGGGCCAACATCGATGGCCTCTGGAGCCTGAAGAAAATGCATCGAGCCCGGCCTGGTGTTGGGCGTCGCGCGTCTGGCCGAAAACAAGCGCGTGCACAAAGTGCTGGAGGCGATGGCGTTGCTGAAGGATCGATATCCACACCTGTCGGCTGGAATGGGTAGGCGCGGATTTCTGCCGGGTTGCGCGCCGTCACTCGAGCGTCGCGTGATCGAGCTGGGCCTGAGTCGGAAGGGTGCGCTTCCACGGCGCCGTCAGCCGCGAAGAGCTATACCGATTGCTGCAGCGGGCGCACTGTTCGTTTCCGCTTCAGCGTATGAGGGCTTCGGACTGTCGACCATCGAGGCCATGAGCGCCGCCACGGTGGTGGTGGTGACCGCGGTGGGTGTGCATCCTGACGTAGTTCAGGATGGCGTGAGCGGCTTCCTGATAGATCCGGACGCCGCCGGGCTTGCGGCGCAAATGGAACGCGCTCTGTCACGTTGCCGGGAGAGAACACTGGCAGCGATCGGCGAGGCGGCGCGTGCGGCGACCAGACGCTTTTCCTGGAGCCGGATCGCACCCCAGTACGAACAACTTTACCGCGAAGTTCTCGGCGCGGAAACCTCCTCCGCGGCCTAGTTGCCATGAGGCAAATGACGATCCCGAACGCAAACCCGAAGAGCCAGCCAAAGGACGAACCAGGCACGGTCGTGATCTTCCGCATCCTGCTGCTGCCGCCCTCGGAGACGTTTCATTGTGGCGCAAGCTGTCGCCATGCGGCGGTTCTCTCCGTTTTTTGTGGGTTGGCGCAAAATCGCCGGGAATCGACTTGCCCGCGAAACACCAGCTGGACGGTCGATGACGGCGGTTTGCGGGGAAAACTGCGGGAGCTTCGCTTTCGCTATGCGGGTCCTACGCGCAAACAGCTTGCGCGGCTTCGGGCGCGCGCTCCACGCCTGGTCTATGCGCACTTCGCGCCCGACGGCTACGCGGCGATGCAGCTCGCCGAACAGCTCGGCGTGCCGCTGGTGACCGCGTCTGCATGGCTACGACGTGACCATAAGCGACGAGGCGATGGGCCAAACCCGCCTGGGTCGCGAGTATCTGCAGGGACGATCGACGCTGCAGAAGAACGGGTGCCCTTTTCTTAACCTGCTCGGATTATGTTCGCGCACGCGGGCTCGAGATGGGATACCCGGCGGATCGCACCATCGTTCACTCGATTGGAGTGGATGTGGAACGGTTTAAGCCGCCAGGCATGTTGCGGCCACGGGAAAACATCTGTCCTGTTTGTCGGGCGGCTGGTCGAGAAAAAGGGTTGTGGCAGCCTGATCGAGGCCATGGTCGAGCGTGCAGCGCCGCTGTCCGGCAGCCGAGTTGGTGGTCATTGGTGATGGCCCATTGCGCGCAGACTACGAGGCGCGAGCCGTCTGCGCTGGGCGTGCGCTGTCGCTTTCTGGGCGTCCAGCCGACGGCCGTGGTACGGGATCGGATGTCACGTGCGTCGGTCTTCTGTGTGCCCAGTGTGGTCGCTGCCTCGGGTGACGCGGAAGGCTTCGGCATGGTGTTTCATCGAGGCCCAGGCGATGGGTCTGCCCGTGGTGAGCACTCTCAGCGGTGGAATTCCCGGAGGCGGTGAAAAACCGGGAGACGGGTCTGCTGGTAGACGAGCGCGACTCCGCGGCGCTGGCAGAGGCCATCCTCCGCCTGATGCGAACGACGAACTATGGCAGCACTACACGCTCGCGGGCAGAAGAAATGTTGTCAACCACTTCAATCTGGCACAGCAAACCGGCGGCTCGAAAATCTTTTCGAGCAGCTGCTGGCCGATCGGCGGGTCCGCGCGGTAACGCTACCACAATAATTACGAACTCAGAACCGGCCGCTGTCTTCCGGCGAACCAGGAGCAGACAATTAACAGGGGTTTAACGACTAGGGTCGCGCATGGCGGCAGAGTCGACTCTCGCTGCGCAGCGCCGCTTCTATCAGCCGGAGCTTGATGGATTGAGATTCTACGCATTTCTGGGCGTATTTATCTGTCACACTCTGCCCTTTGACGGGGCATTCTATCGCAGGTTCCATCTGCCGATTGCCGTGGCTGTGGGGAGCGATTGCGAAATCGGGCGCGGCCGGGTGTCGATTTGTTCTTTGCCCTGAGCGCCTTCCTGATCACCTCCATCCTGCTGCGAGAGCGAGAGCAGACAGGTGGAATTTCGCTTCGGCGATTTTATCTACGACGCGTCCTGCGCATCTGGCCGCTGTACTTTCTGCTGATTGCTCTGGGCGTTGTGCTCGCCCACACCATGGCCAAGCAAAGCCTTCCCTGGTACTACGTTGCCGGCTACCTGCTGTTCGTCGGCAACTGGGTGCATGCTGTCTTTGGACGGCCGGAGTCGATCTGCTCTCCGCTTATGGACGGTCTCGATCGAAGAGCAGTTCTACCTGATATGGCCGGTGCTCATGAAAATGCTTGGGCGTCGCGGCATGATCGTAGCAGCCATCGTCACCTTTCCTGGCGGCGACGGTATGCCGGGTGGGCTTCATGCTTGCCGGCTCGAGCGGCGGTTTCATCTATTACGGCAGCGTATCCCGCTGTGACTCGTTAGCGCTGGGTATTCTTCTGGCGCTGTTTCGCGGATCGTCTGCCCAGGCTTGCGCGCCGCACGCGTTGGCTGCTTGCTGGCCGGTGGGCTGCTGGGGTGGGTCGTCTCCTCGATCGTGGCTTAACGAACAACCGGGCCCGGTAGATATCCGGATGGTGCTGGGACGGTTGATTGTATCGCTTGCCGCGGGCGCGATTCTGTATGCGTGCCTGCACAGTCACAGCAAGTTGGTTAGGGGCGACTGGGTGGTGCGGCTGGGCAAAATCAGCTACGGGCTTTACATGCTGCACCTCACCGGAATCCTCCTCTGCTCAGCCTGTTCCGCCCGGTCTGGGGATGGCAACTATTGGCGACCAAAGCTGGGGATCTTGTCATGACCGTCAGTCTTGCCCTGGCGTCCTATCGCTGGGTAGAGTCGCCCTTCCTGCATGTGAAGGATAAGTTCGCCACCGTGCTAAGCCGGCCGGTCTGATGAGGAGGATTTGCCCGGATAGCCGCAACGCGTTTGCTGGGATAAGACGCGAACGGCATGGCGCCCTTTTACCTCAGGTTTTTGTCGAACCTTGCTGTCCAGATCGGTTCATTGTTCGTGGGTCATCGTAAATGGAGGTACTATCTGGATAAGATAGCGTTGCAACCCTCGCATGTTGTCATTACCGCCAAGCCATCATCGCCCGAGCTCACGCTTCGGGAGTAGGGATGATGCTGACGCGCCGTCGCGGAATCATTTACATCAGTTTCGCCGCATTTTTTCTGCTCGCGCTTCTGGCCCTTATCTTTTCCACCCGGCGCTATAAGTCCGTGGGCGAGATTGAACTGCAGAAAGACTCGACCAGTTCCCTGGTGCATTCAAACCGTAGCTGGCGATGCCCCCTCGGATGCGCTCGAAGTCAACATGATTATCCAGACCCAGGCGAAGATCCTGCAGTCCGACTCGCTCGCCCTGCAACGTGATCGAAGAGCTTCACCTGGAGCAAACCGAGGACTACGAGCAGAAGTGGTCGCCGGTAGGTTGGGTTCTCGGACTCTTCGCGCCGCCGGCCAGCCGACCCCAAGGGTGCATCGCTCGAGAACTCGCCTCACCGGCGGATGCGCGTGCTGAAAATCTTTCACCGCAAGCTGACCGTGCAGCCGGTGGCCGGCACGCGCCTGATCGACGTGGAGTATCTAAGTCCTGATCCGCAGCTCGCGGCGGCGGTGGTGAACCACCTGCTGCAGGGCCTGATCGAAAAGGGCTTTCAGGCGCGTTATGACGCGACCATGCAGGCCTCCTCGTGGTTGAGCTCACAGCTTGCGGATCTGCGCGCCAAAACCCATGAGCTACAGGCGAACGTAGTGAAGCTGCAACAGGAGGCAGGTGTCTTTGCTCGTGGGTGCAGGTCGATAAGGACGGTAAAGATCAGGTTTATAACCCGATTCTCGACAAGCTTCAGATGGCGACCCAAGCCGAAGCGCAAGCGCAGTCGAACCGCATCCTCAAAGGCGCGATCAATGAGGTGGTCAAGAGCGGCAACGCAGAGCTGATCTCAGGGCTCGGCGGAAACGCAATCACAGTGGGCTTCGTCCACGGCGATCACCACTTCGCTTAACGTTGATTCAGAACCTTCGCCTGCAGGAGGCTAGCTCTTCAGGGGCAACTGCAGGAGACTCTCGGCGAAGTTCGGTCCGGCCTATCCGAAGTTAGCCGAGGTTCGGAGCAACCTGAACGCGGTGCAGGCGGCCATTCGCGCGGAGGTGGCCCGGGTTGCGCGGGCGAGCCCACAACGACTTCATGGTGGCAGAGCAGGCAGAGCAACAAGACACGCAGGGATTTCAACGCTTACAAGAGCGAAGCGGAAGCGCTCAACAATAAGACCATCGAATACCAGATGGTGCGACAGGAAGCCGACCAGACCCGGTCGCTGTATGACGATATGTCGCGGCACCTCAAAGAGTCCGGCTTGTTGGCCGGCCTGCGCTCCACCAACATCTCCGTCGTTGACTGGGCAAAGGCCAGTGATAAACCGGCTAAACCGGTCGTGCTGCTCTACCTGTTGGGATCGATCGCTGCTGGGGTTGATCGTCGGGGTTCTCGCCGCGCTTGCTGCGCGATGTGACCGACACCAGGATTCAGGATTTGCGAGAGATATCGCGCGAGCTGGGTCCGACGCCGATCTGTGTGCTGCCGTATCAAAAGGAACAGGCTGTCCTCACCGGCGAGCACTGACTGGGCGAGGAAATCGCCGCTGCCCGCATTGGACAGTCCGCGTTCCCTGTTTGTGGAGTCGCTTCGCTCGCTCCGGACTTCTCTGATGTTGTCCCGGAATGGAGCGCCTCCGCGTTCCGTGCTGGTGACGAGTCCGCTCGGCGGGCGAAGGGCAAAAGCTTTCTGAGCTGGAACCTCGCCATCCTTTTTGCCAAGCAGGGCAAGCGGGTCTTGTTGTGCGATGCGAACCTTCGCCACCCATGGTCTGCATCGCAACCTGGAGGTCGAACCCGCGCGTTGGGCTGAGCACCGTGCTCGCCGGCCTGTCGCTCGGACCATGGCGCTTCCGTGGTCATTCCGGTGCTCGAAGTCCCTGGACTATTCCTCATTCCCGCTGGACCATTGCCTCCCTACCCGGCAGAGACTGCTGGCGTCTCGTCAAATGGCAGAATTGGTGAAAGTCTGGGAGATCTCAATACGACCTGGTGATTCTCGACGCTCCGCCCGTGCTGCAATTCACTGACTCGGTCGTTCTCAGCTCCATGGTCAATTCCGTTCTTGCTCATGGCCGGCATCAGCAAGACCCCTCTGTCGGCGCTCGAGAAGAGCTACCGGATGCTGGAGGAGGTGCAGTCGAGCAGCGACCGCAAGATCAACATTGTGATCAATGGCGTGAAAGACCAGTCTGCAGGATGGATTCGTCTCTTTCCAACGCAAAGACAGGCTGCGAGGGCCTAATGAAAAATCTACCGCGATCCGCACCCTGCTGCTGGTTCCCGTAAGCATTGCGTTCTCTTGAGCATGGCCACCAGGCTGCCGGCGCAAAACGAGAGTCTGCTGATTGGACCCGGCGATCTGCTTCACCTTCAGGTCTATGACACGCCAGAGATGGAACAACGTGCGCGGGTCACCGATGCCGGGACTATTCCCTTCAGCTTTCTGGGCAGTGTCAGCGTGTCGGGCATGACGCCGGAGCAGGCAGCCGGAGCAGATCCAGCATCGGCTCGTTGCCGCCGGCGTCATGTTGCACCCGCAGGTGACGGTGCGCGTGGAAGCCTACGCAACGCAGAACGCGTCGGTGATGGGGCAGGTGCAAAAGCCGGGAATCTACGAGATTGATACCGCGCGCAAAGTGGTCGAAGTGCTTGCCCTGGCCGGTGGCCTCACCGATCTTGCGGATCGCCACATCACCATCCAACGCTTCGGACCCGGAAACAAAAGGTCGAATACTACTACTCGAATGCGGCCCGGGAACCGCCTTGTCCGACGATCCCATGGTCTACCCTGGCGATACAGTAATTGTGCCTAAAGCCGCGGTGGTCTATGTGCTGGGCGATGTATCGAAACCGGGCGGCTATCCGATGAGCACCAACAACTCGAGCATGACCGTGCTGCAGGCGATCGCGCTTGGCGGGCTACGCCAATCACACCGCAGCCGTGGGCAAATCGAAGCTGGTGCGCGAAACCGCCGGCCGGCGTACGAGGAAATCGACTCTGCAAGTGAGTGCGATCCAGAAAGGTAAGAAGCCCGATGTTGCGTTGCTGCCCGACGATGTCGTCTACATTCCCTTCAGCTTCATGCGCAACATCGGCGTCAATGGTCAGGGAATTCTGGCTTCCGCTGCTTCCGCCGCTATCTACATTCACTATGTCCAGTACCAGGAGTCTATTTTGGCAGCTGCTCAATCGATCGGCCCAGTCGGGTTCAACGAAGACGTGGGCCGGCTGGAAAGCCCCGACCGAGGAGCCAGGAAGTATCTGGAGCCACGCGTCCACCTGGGCTTCTGCTGCTGTTGCTGCTCTACTTTGCCCTCGACGGCGTCTCTCCGTTTGTCAATGAGCCGACCGCTACTCGAGCGGTGGCAACCAGTTCGGCCGGTGGGGTTCTTACCGATCGGCTTGGCAAGCTGGTGATCTTTGCCGTCTGCATGCTCTTTGCCCTCCAGCGGCACCAATTTGTCCGCCGGCTGAGCATGCAGATGAAGCTGGTGACCAGCTTTCCTATCCTCGCGTCTCATCCTCTGTCCGTCTGTCCCAGCAACCCAGCAGGACAATCAGCTCGGCGCTTTTGCTTTTAGCGTCGCACTCTGCTTCTTGTACTACATCATGTCTCGCTACTCTCCCGATCAGGTGCTCGAGTTACTGCTGATTCTCGGCGTCACGACGATTGGGGCCAGCATTGTGTTCGCACTTGCTCTGCCACAGTATGGCCTCGATCAGATCGGCGGCCATGCTACCGCCTGGAAGGGCATCTTCAGCGCGAAGAACTATCTCGGCAACCTCGCGTTGTTCTTTCTGACCGTCGCGATGTCCTATCGCGCCCCGCACGACATTCCTGCAATTGGTTCGGGTTTCCCAGATCATTTTTTGCCTGACTGCAATCGCATTTTCCCGGGCAGCCACGGCTTATATGCTGACCGCGATCTACGGGGTCTACTTTGTCGTCCTGAAAACCCTGCACGGTTTTCGCAAAAAGGATTACTTGGTCGCTTGCATCGTTCTCGCTGGAACTCTTTTCGCCGCCGCCGCCGTCGATTGCGGTATGGCCAGACGCTCTGTTCAACCTGCTGGGGAAAGACGTAACCCTGACCGGGCGCACCGAGATATGGAGCTTCGGTCATGGAGTCGATCGCCAAGCGTCCGTTGCTGGGCTATGGCTACCAGGCATTCTGGCTGGGACTGGAAGGCGAATCGTATCGCGTGATTCTCGCCGTCGAATGGGTTCTAGCGCAGGCGCAGAACGGCTATCTTGACGTCTTGCTTGAGATGGGCGCTGCCGGGTTGACGATCGTAATGCTGGTCTTCGGCTTCGCCTTCCGTGATGGTGTGGTCTGTCTGCTTCGCTCGCATGACCAGGCGCAACTTCGAGCGGTGGAATGGTATCTCGCCATCGTCACTCTCACCCTCATCTATAACCTTGACGAAAGCTTTCTCTTCGATCCCAAGCATCTCGGCTCGATGATCTTCTTGCTTGCCTGCATCGGTCTTAAGATGGAATGGCTGCGCCTGCGGGCGGAGTCAAGGCCGGCGACGGCAAACCAGAGACGGCCATAGTGATAAGCACAAATCCGCCTGCGCCATCCTTTGCGGAGTCATGCCGGCATAATACCCGAACCTCGCTAATCCATTGTCACTAAATGTCGCATAGGTTGACGGCCTGTAGAAGCGAAGCGCGAGGGTCGCCGGTGGGCACGAACTCATGCGCAACGTATCCTTTGAAGCCTGTCGCCGCAATGCCGCGCATCACGCCATCCCATTGCACTTCCTGCTTATCGTCCAGCTCGTGCCGCCCGGGAACGCCACCGGTGTGGAAGTGGGCGAGCCATTCAATGTTCGCCTGGATCGTAGCGATCAAATCTCCTTCCATGATTTGCATGTGATAAATGTCGTAAAGCAGCTTTACGTGAGGCGAATTCACCTCTTTCATCACTGCCACGCCCCAGGCGGTGTGGTCCGCCATATAGTCTTTGTGGTTGACCTTGCTGTTCAAGAGCTCCAGGCACAGGACCACGTTGTTGTCTTCGGCGATTTTCTTCACCCGGTTCAACCCGAGAATCACGTTTTTGGCGCCCTCTTCATCGGACATTCCGCGGCGATTTCCAGAAAACGTAATCACATTGGGCACACCCGCCTTTGCCGCCAGGGGAACATTGGCGCGCATACCCGCCTCGATCTTGTCGTGATTGGCAACCACGTTGAGCGCATCCGGAATGGTTCCCGCGTTCACGTAGCCCATCGAGCAGATTAGTCCGTATTTCTTCGGGACTTCAAAATCCTGCGGCTCCAGCAGATCGACTCCCTTCAATCCGATTTGAGCGGAGTAGGCACACAGTTCGTCCAGGCTCATCTTGGGATAGCACCAGCGGCTGACAGACTGGCGAATGTTTCCCTTCCTCTGGGTCGGACCCGCGGCCGGCGTGTTCTCTTGAGCCCAGGCCATGGAAGAACCGGACATGGAAGTGCTCGAGGCCAATGCCGCGCCTGCGAGTGAGCTTTGGAGCATCTTGCGACGAGAAATGGAAGACATGTTCATACGCCTTTCGGACCTTGATGAGGGCACGCAGGTATTTAATCACCTTTTGCTTCGCTACACTCAGTGCGGCACAACGGCTGTGGGGTAAAGATCAGGGAGCGGCTTCGCCTGCTGGTCGCGAAGCTCCGGATGAGGCAACGGCTTGCGCGGAATCATCTGATCCCGCATCGCAGCGTTGTAAACAAAGATCGCTTCCACCACCGCGATCTGCTTCAAGTCCGCGGCCTGCAGGCGCTCGTGCGTATCCATATTGGAGTGGTGCGTACGCGTTTCGTAGTCCATCGGATCCTGGATGAATTGGAAGCCAGGAATGCCCACAGCATCAAACGACAGATGGTCGGTGCCGCCCGTGTTGCGGTTGGTGATAGTGGTGACGCCCAAGGTCCTTCAATGGCGCCATCCATTGCTCAAAAATATGATCCACCGCGGCATTTCCCTGGGTATAGATACCGCGAATCTTGCCCGTTCCATTGTCGACGTTGAAATAAGCGGAAATGAGTTTCTGTTCGGGCTTGAGAGCGAGCGGCCCCGCGGGCTTCCTCAAAAACTCCGGCATTTCCATCTGCTCCGGAGTGGTAGAAAGCGGGAAGCTACCGAAATGCTGAGCGGCGTATCCCTTGCTGCCGAAGAGCCCTTGCTCTTCGCCCGACCAGAGAGCAATGCGGATCGTTCGCCGCGGCTTGATCGCAAGCGCGTTCAAAATGCGCATGACCTCCATGCGCAACTACCGAGCCTGCGCCGTTATCCGTAGCGCCGGTACCGGCGATCCAGCTATCCAGGTGGCCGCCCACCATCACCACCTCGTCTTTCAACTGCGGGTCGGTTCCTGGAATCTCGGCGACGGTGTCGAAGCCATGCTCATGGTCGCCCGTAAACTTGGTTTCCACGTTCATCTCAAGCGAGACCGGCACGTGGTTCTCGAGTAGCCGGAAGACCCGGCCGTAGCTCTCAATCTGCGTGACCACTACAGGAAACGGAACGGCAGTGTCCTTGTGGTAAGGAGTGCGGTCCAAGTGCGGCGCCGTTGTCGTCGAAAATAATCCCCGTGCCGCCGCCGTTGCTGCTATCGCGGCTGGGCACGATCACGCCCGCGACCTTCTCTTCGGCCAGGAACGGAATGACGAGGCTTGTGAGCTTGCTACGTTTGACATAGCGTTCGATCCGCGCCTCCATATCCGGATCCCGCCCACTCAACGGCAGCGACTCGAGCTCCTTAAGATCCTTATCGCTATAGCGTTCAAAAAAAGGCTTATCGGGCACTGGTACAGCCCGCATGGCGCCCAGCAGGACAATCTTGCCGGAAAGTTTGCCCTTGTATTTCGCGATGTCTTTCTCGTCTTCGATCACGACGGAAATAGCCTGCGCCGTTACCGGACCATTGGTCGAAGGCGACCACGGAGTGGCCTGGGCCAGGAACACCGCTGTATCCGGTTCTGTCATGCGTACCCAGGTGTTGAGCTGCTGCCAGCCCATCCCGAACTCGCCCCAATCTTCCAGGTGTGCGTTGACGCAGCCCATTTTGGTGAGCTGGTCCCGCGTCCACGCGTTGGCCTTCGCCATGTTCGGCGATCCGGTGAGCCGCGGACCAATCCCATCGGTCAGACCTCCGGCGTAGTCCATCACGTGCGAGTGCTGCAGGCCTTCTTCGCGGATCGCGTTGTACGCATTCAGGTCGATCGACTCCGTAGCGGGCTGCTGCATCTGCGCGTCGTTCCAACCTGGCTTGCGGTCGGTTGCCTTGCTTTGCTTCTTGTCCGCCGCGCCCAAACCACAGGTGGCGAGTACGACCGCCGCGGTGAAGATCATGGTGCGTTAAAACCACAGTATTGCCTCCTGAAAGGAATTAAGCTCTAGGCCATTCACGCTGAAATATACGAGCGGGAAGCAGCGCCCGCGCAATCGGCGCAACCAATAGCATCATGGGAGATCAACTGAAGCGGAAATCCGTCGCAGAGAAAAAACATTCATTTCGTAGCCTCAATCCTAAGTGCTCGGAGACCGCGAGCGATACAAAGTCCGGTCCGAGAACGTTATCATGGAGCAGAAGGGCCATTGGAGAACAGCATGATCAGCAAGAAGAGACGAGAAACCTCGGCTGGCCACTTCAGCCGCCGCTCCTTCCTTTCCTCGCTTGGCGCAGCCGGCGTGAGCGCTACGGCCGGACCCATGGTTGCTGCGGCGCCAGCGGCTCCCGTGCAGTCGAAATGCCCGCGGAAACCATCGAAGGTGGCTGTTCCGGTCACCCTTCGGGTCAACGGGAAAGAGCTCGATCTCCACATCGATCCCCGCACTTCGCTACTCGACTGCCTGCGCGAGACCATCAGTCTCACCGGCACCAAGAAAGGCTGCGACCACGGCCAGTGCGGAGCCTGCACCGTCCACGTGAATGGCCGCCGCATCAACTCCTGCCTCACGCTGGCCGTCATGCACGAGGGCGACGAGATCACCACCATCGAAGGCCTGGGCCAACCCGGTAACCTGCATCCCATGCAGGCATCCTTCGTCAAGCACGATGGCTACCAATGCGGTTACTGTACCTCGGGCCAGATCATGTCCGCCGTCGCCCTTCTCAAGGAGAAGTGCGGCCCCTCCGACGCGGATGTGAAGGAGCTGATGAGCGGCAACATCTGCCGCTGCGGAGCCTACCCCAACATCGTCGCGGCCATTCAGGACGTCCGCCAGCAAGCATAGGAGCCGCATCATGGAGACGTTCACCTACACCAAAGCCACCGGCGTACAGCAGGCAATCCAGGCTGCCGGACAGTCCCAGACCAGATTCATCGCCGGCGGAACCACCCTGCTCGACCTGATGAAGCTGAATGTTGAGCGGCCCGCCCAGCTCGTCGACATCAACCGCCTGCCGCTCGACCAGGTGGAAAAGCTTCCCGACGGCCGCCTGCGCATCGGCGCCCTGGTCCGCAACTCCGACCTGGCTCATCATCCCGCGGTGGTAAGCGACTACTCCGTCCTCTCCCAGGCCTTGCTCTCGGGAGCTTCCGCGCAACTGCGCAACATGGCCACCACCGGCGGGAACCTGCTGCAGCGCACCCGCTGTATGTACTTCCGCAACGATGCCATGGCCTGCAACAAGCGGACGCCCGGATCCGGCTGTTCCGCGATCGAAGGCGACAACCGCACTCTTGCCATCCTGGGCACCAGCAAAGACTGCATTGCGACCAACCCTTCCGACATGAATGTGGCCCTCACCGCGCTCGAGGCCACCATTCACATCCAGGGCGCGAAGGGCGAGCGCGACGTGCCGATCGGTGACTTCTTCCTGGTTCCCGGCAGCACGCCGCAGCGGGAAAACGTCCTCGAGCCGGGCGAGCTCATCACCTTCGTCACTCTGCCCGCCCCGAAGGCCGGTAGTAAGCAGATCTATCTCAAGCTGCGTGACCGCGCCTCCTATGAATTCGCCCTCTCCTCGGCGGCCATCGTCGCCGTGGTGAGCGGCGGCAAGCTGGACTTTGTCCGCGTCGCCCTGGGAGGCGTAGGCACCAAGCCCTGGCGCTCGCTCGAAGCAGAGAGGGCTCTGCACGGCAAGACCCCCGACGAGAAGCTATTCCGCCAGGCAGCCGAAGCGGCGCTCCATGGCGCACAACCACAGAGCGAAAACGGCTTCAAGGTGCAACTGGCCAAACGCTGCATAACCCACGCTCTCACGCTCGCCACCGCGTAAAAGCCACCAGAGGAGACAGATCCATGGCGTCTACACTCAACCTTCCTCCCAAAACGAATGCCGGGTTACCCCGCGTCGATGGCCCGCTCAAAGTCAGCGGCGTCGCCATGTACACCTCCGACCACAATCTGCCCGGCATGCTGTACGCCGTACCGGTCTGCGCCACCATCGCCAACGGCACCATCGCCTCGCTCGACACCAGTCGCGCATTGGCGATGCCCGGCGTCAAGGCCGTCTACACCCGCCAGAACATCGGCAAGCTCTTCCGCACCGCACCACCCCAGGACTTCTCCGGAATCCTCGATGAGCGCCGTCCTCCTTTCGAGGACGACACCATCCGTTATTACGGTCAATACGTCGCCGCCGTAGTGGCGCTCACCTTCGAGCAGGCGGTTGCCGCAGCCAATGCGGTGAAAGTCACCTATAACAGCAACAAACCTGACGTTCGCAAACACCTGGAAACCGATGAAAAGCCCAAGGTTGACAGCCAGCGCGGCGATCCGGAACCGGCCTTTCAATCCGCTTCGGTCAAAGTCGACGAGGTCTACGTCACGCCGACCGAAACTCATAATCCGATCGAGCTGCACGCCAGCGTCGCCGTATGGGACGGACAAAACTTCACCCTTTACGAAACCTCGCAAGCGGTCTGCAACCATCAGGACGTCATGGCGCAAATGCTGGGCGTTCCCCAGGAAAACGTGCGCGTGATCTCCCGCTTTCTTGGTTCGGGCTTCGGAGGCAAGCTGTGGCCCTGGACGCATTGCATGATCGCCGCCTCCGCGGCGCGTAACCTCAACCGGCCGGTCAAGCTGGTCGTAACTCGCGACATGATGTTCCAGAACGTGGGCCATCGCCCGCGCACCCAGCAGCGCATCCGCATCGGCGCCTCCTCCGACGGCAAACTTGTTTCGCTCATGCATGACTCGCTCAATCACACCTCGATCCTCGACGACTACTCCGAGGGTTGCAGCGAGGCGACTGCCTACAGCTACAGCACGCCCAATCTGCGCGCGACCTCTGCCCTGGTACGCCGCAACGTTGGCACGCCGACCTCCATGCGGGGTCCCGGTGCCGTTCCCGGCCTCTTCGCGCTCGAGTCTGCGATGGATGAGCTGGCGGTCAAGCTCAACATGGATCCGGTCAAGCTGCGCCTGCTGAATGAGCCCGAGAAAGACGAAGGGCTGAACCTGCCCTTCTCTTCGCGGCACATGGTGGAGTGTCTCAATGTCGGCGCGGAAAAATTCGGCTGGTCCCGACGCACCCCACAAGTCGGTTCGATGAAGAAAGACGGCCTGATCCTGGGTTGGGGTGTTGCCGGTTGCTCCTGGATCGCCGAGCGCATGGGCAGCGAAGCCACGCGTGGAGCTTCGTGACGATGGCTCCGCCCGCGTCTCTTGCGCCACCCAGGATATTGGCACCGGCACCTACACTGTCCTCTCGCAAATCGTCAGCGACAAGACCGGCATTCCCCACGACAAAATCGAAGTCGTGCTCGGAGACACCAAGCTCCCACCCGGGCCCATCTCCGGTGGCTCCTGGGCTACCGCCTCCGTGACTCCCTGCCGGTGATCGAGGCCATCGAGAAGGCGCAGCAGACTCTCTTTACCATCGCAAGCCAAGGCAAAGATCCTGCATTGCGGGAAAGAAGCCTGAGGAAATGGCCTTTACCGACGGCTGCATCCATCTAAAGGACAAGTCGCCCGACACCGGGGTGCGCTTCGAACAGATCCTGACTGACGGGCAATCTCCGCGGCTGTTTCCGGGCAGCGGTAAATCCGAGGGCACCTTCGGTGATCCCAAGAAGAAGTTTTCCACCCATTCCTTCGGGGCACAGTTTGCCGAGGTGACCTGGCAACCGGAGACCGCTCGTCTCCGCGTCTCGCGCGTCGTCACGGTGATCGATGCCGGTCACATCCTCAATCCCAAGCCGGCCCGCAATCAAATTGAAGGCGCGGTCGTGATGGGGGTCGGCATGGCCCTCTTTGAAGAGACGGTGTACGACCCACGTTTCGGCGCTCCCATCAACAACAACCTCGCCGACTACATCGTGGCCACCAATGCCGATGCGCCGGAGATCGACGTCACCTTCCTCGACCATCCCGACAAGGTGATTAACCCGCTCGGCGCTCGTGGCGTAGGCGAGATAGGCCTTGCCGGGATCGCTGCAGCCATCACCTCCGCCGTCTACCACGCCACCGGCATCCGCGTGCGTCAACTCCCGGTGCGCATCGAAGATCTTCTTGGCCCCGCTCTGCGTGCCTGATCAGGCCGGAACAGCCGGTCTTGCGTCATAGCCGGGGCGGCTGCGAACATTGCTTCGATTTTGGATTTCAATCCTGTCCGATAGCAACCCGGTAAAGTGAGTAGATGGCAAAGATGAAAGCAAAACCATTCGTGTGCGCGCTTGCCCTGGCGGTGTTGCCGGTGGTTGCGGTTTGCGGAGCGCAAAACACTCCGGCGCTGGCTCCCCTTCCTACTCCGCTGGCAGTCCCCAGGCCCGGGCCATCGAACGACGCGCCCTACGCGCCGCAGCCGATCCTGCCCGGCGGGGTCGTGGTCACCCTTTATCCGCCCGGATCGCCGTTCCTCAACAAAGACCGCGTGCGCGAGGCCGAGCAATACAACATGAGCCAAGCCGCGCCGGGGCGGATCAACAGCATTGTGAACATTCACAACCCATCGATCGAAGTGCATACGGTCGAACGCGGTCTCAATACCGGCGCCGCCGTAATCCTGGTTCCGGGCGGCGGTCATCGAACGCTGAACGTCGGTTCAGAAGGCGCGGATTTCGTGCCCTTCTTCTACAACTACGGGGTCAATACCATCATCTTGCGCAGTCGCTTGCGACGTGACGGATACAACCCGCAGACCGATGAGGTCTACGACGCCCAGCAGGCCATTCGCCTGGTCCGCGCGCACGCCCGCGAACTCAACATCGATCCCCACAAGATCGGCATCATGGGCTTTTCGGCAGGAGCGGAGTTGGCCACAGCCGCGGCGGTGCTCTACGACGATTTTGACAAGAAGAACAGTGATCCTGGCGATCCTCTTACGGGCATTTCTTCGCGTCCTGACTTTGTGGGTGTCATTTATCCCGGCCCCACTCCTTTCGCTCCCAATCGGGTCGCCCCACCGATCCCGCGCAACGTTCCCCCCTCGTTCATAGCCTCTGCCGGCTCCGACGATCAGGTGCATGCCATCTGGGCTGACGAGTACTTTGCTGCCATGCTCGCGCTGGGCATTCCTAACCTCGAAATGCACATCTATGCCAACGGCCGCCACCCTGGTGACCCTTTGCGGGATGGCAGCCATATGACCGGCGGCCTTACCGCCCGCAACGGAATACCGTTTGGCTCCTGGCAGTTCCGCTTCATCGAGTGGTTTCGCGATCTCGGGTTTTTGCAGCCACCCGGGGTAGAAACCAAAGCCGCGCGCGATATCTCGTTTTATCTGAGTCAGCCCGGCGCACCCGCTGCCGGCGCCTCATCTCCGGCCACTCCGCGTTGAACCTCAAGTGTCCGATGTTGGACATGGGACTGCTTTTTCGGACAGTTCGCGTTCGAAGCAGCTTGTAAGTCGAAGAAACAGCAAGCGGATACGCGGCTGAACTTTGGCCCGCGACGTGCATTCTCCCTCCAGCAAGTAGCTTCACGTCCGCATCATCGGGACACCTGAGAGCGGAGCCCTAATGCTTGAAAATCTGATCGGAGATGTGCGCTACAGCTTGCGGCAGTTCCGAAGGACCCCAGGTTTTACAACCGCGGCTGTTCTGACGCTGGCGCTGGGCATTGGCGCGAACACTGCCATCTTTACCCTGGTGCACGCCGTCCTGCTCAAGAATCTGCCTGTGGTGGACCCGAAGTCGCTGGTTCGCCTCGGCGACAACGAAGACTGCTGCAACGTGGGTATTGTCTCGACCGACAGCGACTACACAATCTTTTCCTACGAGGGCTACAAATTCCTGCGCGATCACACGCCCGAGTTTGAGCAGTTGGCCGCCATGCAGGCGGGCCAAGCCGATCTCTCGGTGCGGCGCACCTCGGTAGAAGCTCCTCCCCAGGCATCGCGGGGCGAATTCGTTTCCGGCAATTACTTTCAGACCTTTGGCATATTGCCGTTCAGTGGGCGCGTCCTCGCCCCCTCCGATGATCAGGAACGCGCGCAACCCGTCGCGATCATGAGTTACAGGACCTGGCAGAGGGACTATTCGGCTGATCCATCGGTGATTGGCAGCACCATCGTCATGAACACGCATCCGGTAACGGTCGTCGGTATCACCCCGCCATCCTTCTATGGCGATCGCATCAGCGAAACTCCGCCGGACTTCTTTCTTCCTATTTCTCAGGAGCCGGCGCTTGGCATTTACGCAGTTCGCAATCTCCCGGAAGTCGGCTGGTTGTTCCTCATCGGACGTGTTCGGCCGGGAACAGCGATAAGGCCGCTCCAGGCGAAAGTGAGCGGTCTGCTGCGCCAATCGTTGGCGCAGCTGCCGGAATATCAGACCGAGCATGGAAGAGAGCATCTTGCCAGGGGTCGCGTGGTACTTACCCCGGGCGGCATGGGGATCGCGAGGATGCAGCACGGTGCGGAAGGCAGCCTGTATCTGTTGATGGGCCTCTCTGGATTGGTGGTGTTGATCGCTTGCGCGAACCTCGCCAACCTGATGCTTGTACGCGGATTGTCGCGGCGTGCCGAGATCTCGATTCGGATGGCCATCGGTGCGGCCCGCAGACGCGTTATCCGGCAAATGATGACCGAGAGCATTTTGCTCGCGTTATTTGGCGGCCTTTCTGGCTTAGCGCTGGCTTACGCAGGAACGCGGTTGCTTCTGGCCTTGATGTTTCCCAATGCGCCCGTTGTGCCGATCGATGCAACACCGTCTTTGCCGGTGTTGGGTTTTGCCTTCTGCCTCTCGCTGCTCACCGGGCTCATCTTCGGCATCGCCCCAGCGTGGATCTCTTCGCAGGAACAGCCGGTCAACGCGATGCGCGGAATGAATCGAACCACCAGCGATGGCTCATCCTTGCTGCAACGATCGCTCGTAATCCTGCAAGCGGCGTTGTCACTGGTACTGCTGGTCGGCGCCGGACTGCTGGGCAAGAGCTTGAATAAACTCGAGCATCAGAACTTTGGCCTGCAGGCTGACAACCGGGTTGTCGTTAACATGAACCCTTTGAAATCCGGGTATAAGCCGCAACAATTGCAGGGGCTCTACCAGCAAATCGAAGACAGGTTCCACGCGATGCCTGGTGTCGAGCGTATCGGCCTTTCGATCTATACGCCGTTGCAAGGCGATATCTGGAGCTTCTACGTTTATATTCAGGGCCAGCGCGCCCCTGATCCCGGACAGGATGTCACTGCTATTTTCAACCGCGCCAGTCCGGACTACTTCAAGGCGATAGGCCAGCAGGTCGTTCGTGGCCGAACGTTTACGCCGGCCGACACAGCAACTTCCGAGGGCGTTGCCGTGGTCAACCAAACGTTTGTGAAGACGCTTTTCAAGCCAGGTGAGGATCCAATAGGTCAACATTTTGGCGCGTCGGCAATTAAGAATTCCAGCGACTACAAAATCGTGGGTGTGGTTGAGGACACAAAGTATGAGAGCGTACGCGACCCTGTACGGCCCATGTACTTTACGCCGATGCTGCAACAGTCGCGTACCAGCCCGCCAAAAGATCCGGATGTGTCGTTATATGCTGAAGCCCTCGTCCTGCAGATGAAGGCGATGACGCCCGACCTGGAAAGTCAGATCCGAAAGGCGCTGGCCGGCATCGATCCCAACCTGACCGTCGATCATTACCAGACGTTCGCACAGCAGATCCACGGAAACTTCAATGCAGAGCGGATGATCTCGCGGCTCACCCTGCTCTTCGGGATGCTCGCGCTGGTACTGGCCTCGGTCGGGCTTTATGGGGTTACCTCTTACATGGTTGTGCAGCGAACGCAGGAGATTGGCATACGCATGGCGCTGGGTGCGGCCCGGCGAGCGGTGGTTGGGATGGTGATGCGCGGCGTGATATTGCAAGCCGGCATAGGGTTAATGATTGGCATTCCCACCGCTCTGCTTTGCGTGCGTTTCGTAAAATCCCAACTCTACAACGTGTCCGGACGGGACGTTTGGGTGATGGCTGGTGCGATTCTGGCGCTGGCCATTTCAGCCTGCGTCGCCGGACTGATTCCCGCACAGCGTGCGGCTTCGACCGATCCCATGACGGCGTTGCGGTCGGAGTAAACAGCCGTGAGCTTTTAACCGTGTCCCAATAGGCAGATGGTATGTTTCAAAGATTGATTGCTATCGCTCTCATCGCTTATTCGATTCTGTTGCTCCAGGGCAAGCCGGCTCCGTCTTCGGTCGAGCCGCCCGCGGGCGCCCAGTTGATGCTTGAAGCCGCGGGAGAGGGCTCGCAGGTATATACCTGCACCGGCGAACATTGGACCCTCAAGGCTCCCGACGCCAAACTGCTCGATGGACAGCGGCAGGTGATCGGCACACATTTTGCTGGTCCAACGTGGCGGCTCGAGGATGGAAGCGAGATCAAAGGCAAGGTCATCACGAATCAACCTGCCCCGGATGCTTCCTCCGTACCGTGGCTGCTGCTCGAAGCCGTCCCCGGCAGTGGCAGCGGCAAGCTGGCGAATGTGGCCTACATTCGGCGCACTCAGACTGAGGGGGGCGTTGCCCCTACGGCGGCGTGTTCCAGCGGCGAACAGCGGGTCGCCTACAGAGCGAAGTACAGCTTCTATACTGCCAAGTGAACCAGCTCATTCCTCCACCGGAATGCAGAAAAGGCGAAACTCATGGCAGAGATTCATCAGATTGCAGCCGAAGGCTTCGCGGCCGGGGCAGCGAATTATGTTGCTGGGCGTCCCGAATATCCACCGGCAATCGAGACATGGTTAACCCAGGACCTTGGATTGAGCAGTGCCGCAACCGCGCTTGATTTGGGCGCCGGTACAGGCAAATTCTCGCGTAGTCTTCTGGCCACGGGAGCGCGGGTGATCGCCGTGGAACCCGTTCCCGCGATGTTAGATCAACTGACTCGCCAGTATCCTGAAATCGAAGCGAAGAGTGGCTCCGCGGAACACATACCGCTCCCGGATGCATCGGTGGACGCTGTGGTTTGCGCGCAATCGTTTCACTGGTTTGCCACGCGGGAGGCGCTTCACGAAATCCATCGCGTCCTCAAGCCGGGCGGCTCCTTCGGTCTGGTCTGGAATGTTCGCGACGATCGCGTGGAATGGGTCGCCGCACTTACTCCGATCATGAAGCCCTTTGAGGGCGACGCTCCCCGCTACCACAGCCAAAAATGGCGAAGCCTGTTTCCCGCCGATGGGTTTGGTCCGCTCCGCGAGCAACGCTTCTCCAATCGCCATACCGGTCCTCCCGAGCAGGTGATTGTCGAACGTATCTTATCGGTGAGTTTCATCGCGGCGCTCCCACCCGATGAACGGGAGCGCGTCACGGCTCAGCTCCGGAACGTTGTTGCTAGTTTCCCCGAGCTTGCAGGCAAGACCGAGGTAACTTTCCCGTACGAAACGCTGGCTGTGGTGTGTACCCGGCTACCCTGACGATGCGTTTCTCGCGGTATACACGGCAACCCCAGCGGCTCACAAGATATGTGGCGAGCGCGAGATTCCTCCCGAAAGAAATATTTCAAGTGGTGGTCGATTCTCCAAGGCCCAAACGTCGTACCAGCAAGGAGAAACAAGATCATGCAATATCTGGTACTGATCTACGAAAATGAAGCCCGCTTTGCAAACGGATTTAACGAAGACGAGTTTGCCGAATATGGTGCTTTCAGCAAGAAGCATGCGAGCGCCATTAAAGCGGGTCATGCACTCCAACCCACGGCAACAGCCAGGACGGTGCGCATCCGTGACCACAAGACTATCACTACAGACGGCCCATTCGCGGAAACGAAAGAGCAGCTTGGTGGGTTCTATCTGCTCGAAGCGGCCAACATCGAAGAAGCAGCTTCCGTTGCCGCAGGCATTCCGGCGGCCCGCTACGGCTCTGTCGAAGTCCGGCCCATTCTGGTTTTCGGATAGCTGCGCTGCGGGGCCGCGCCGGCCCCGCTCCATAGCTTGCATGGTTGCAAAAGGAGGCATCGTGATTGAGAGTACATTTCCCATTACCCAGGAGATCGCTTTAACCAGCGAGCAGATTGCACGAGCGTCTTACCATCTCTCTACCACCCGCGATGCGCTCGTCGAGTTGGTGGCCGGACTCCTGCCTTCCCAATGGAACTTCCGGCCTACGGCGGAAAGCTGGTCGATTGCTGAAAACGTCGAACACCTGGTTCTCATCGAGAGTCGCGTACAGGCCATTATTCGAAATATGGAAAATGCGCCCGAGGCGATATCCACCGCCAGGCAAATCGAAATGGATGCGATCATCCTGCGTGAGGTTCCAAATCGTTCGATTAAGTTGAAAGCTCCGGAACCGCTTTGCCCTCAAGGACGCTGGAGCGGCGAACAAGCATTGCAGAGCTTCTTCGCCGGCCGTGAACGAACCATACAGCTGTTGGCTGCCCCACTGCTCCGCGGCCGCGTTCGGCCCCATCCTCTCTTCGGCCCGTGGGACGGCTACCAATGGCTGTTGGCAGCTGGATTGCACACCGAGCGGCATATGGAACAAATTCGCGAAGCCCGGGCCCACGTCATGTTTCCTTCAGCCACCGGCGTTGATACCATTCCATTGTTCTCGTATTGGGGGTCGCCGTGCGCTATATGATGTTAATCTACTCGCAGGAAGATGAATCCGTGAGCCACGATGATAGGAGCACAGTCACGGTGGCGCATCGCGCATTTATGCAGGAGGCGCAGCGTCGCGGGGCATTGCTTGCTGCCGATCCTCTTGAGCCCAGCGCTACGGCGACCCTGGTGCGTTTGCACGACGGCAAAGCGATGGTGACCGACGGTCCGTTTGCCGAGACCAAAGAGCAGTTGGCCGGATATTACATTCTCGACTGCCAGGATCTTGACGAAGCTCTCGAGTGGGCTGCCAGGATACCCGCCGCCTGCGGCGGTAGCCCTGGATGCATCGAGGTCCGTCCCATCCGCGAGTTTCCCCGGGGCGAGGCTGGGAATGGATGAGCATTTGGCGACCGTCGAGCAAGTGTTTCGGAGTGAATCCGGGCGAATTATTGCCGGCCTGATTCGTGTTTCGCATTCCTTCGATCTTGCCGAGGAAGCCATGCAAGACGCTTTCGCCGCCGCTGTCATAAGCTGGCGGAACGAAGGCGTTCCGATGAATCCCGCTGCCTGGATCACGGCAACCGCTCGCCGCAAGCTTATCGACTACGCTCGCCGGGAACAGACGCGCCGCAATCATGAGGGCCAGCTGCTGTATGAGTACGAATCGCGCAGCAATGCAATTGACGAAGAAATGAGCCGCCCTTTTGACGATGATCGGCTGAGCCTTATGTTTACCTGCTGCCACCCTGCGCTCAACATGCAAGCGCAGATCGCGCTTACCCTGCGCACGCTTGGCGGCCTCACCACGCCCGAGATCGCCCGCGCTTTTCTGATTCCCGAGTCGACGCTCGCGCAACGCCTGGTGCGCGCTCAACGCAAGATCCAGCAAGCACGCATCCCCTATCAGGTTCCCGGTCCAGCCGCTCTGCCTGAGCGTCTTGTTGCGGTGCAGGCGGTGCTCTACCTCATCTTTAATGAGGGCTACTCGGCAAGCTCTGGCGATGGCCTGGTGCGCCGCGAACTCTGTGCGGAAGCGATTCGCCTGGCGCGTATGCTCATTGAACTATTGCCCGATAACCCCGAGAGCCTGGCGCTTTTGGCTCTGATGCTTCTGCATGATTCGCGCCGCGATGCCCGCTCCGGAAAAGACGGGGAACTCATCACCCTGGAGGAGCAGGATCGCTCACTCTGGCGCCGGGATCAGATTGCCGAGGGTATTCGGCTGGTCGAGCGCGCGCTCGGCCGTCGCAATGCCGGTCCGTATCAGTTGCAGGCAGCCATCGCCGCCGTTCATGCCGAAGCCGGTACCGTCGCTGAAACCGATTGGAAGCAAATCGCAGCCCTCTACGCCATCCTCAACGAACGTCAGCCCTCCCCGATCGTGGTGCTCAACTATGCCGTGGCCATCGCGATGAGCGAAGGGCTCGACCGAGGTTTGGTGTTGATCGATCGGTTAGGCTCTTCGGGCGAACTCGATTCGTACCATCTTTACCACGCCGCCCGCGCCGACCTGCTGCGTCGCATGGGACGCAATTGCGAAGCACTTGAGAGCTACCGCCGCGGCGTGGCTCTCACCACCAATGCCGTTGAGCTTCGTTATCTCCGTCGCCGCATCGCTGAGCTTGACGGCTCCGCCAAGCGATGAATGAACTAGAGCAGGTTCTTATCGGCGACAGCGCGGCGGCTCCGCCGGCCCACATCCTTGAAGGACTCGGGAGCGACCTCGCTCATCGAGTGATCGCAGGCGCCCCGCACACCATCTACCAGGAACTCTGGCATATTACATTCTGGCAGCAGGTCACCCTGGATTGGGTCGCCGGCGTGGAGACGCCCTTTCCCGCTCATCCTTCTGCCGGATTTCCTGAAGTGTCCGAGCGCGAGTCGTGGGATCAGTTATGCGAGCGCTTTTTTAGAGGGAATCGGCAGGCGGCCCTGGTGGCGGGTGACGAGAAGCGATTAGAACAACTGGTTCGGTGTCCTTCGCGGCCGGGCAATCCTGTTCGCATCATGTCGGTCCGCGAACAGCTGGAGAGCCTGGCGGCACACAACGCCTATCACTTCGGACGCATTGTGCTTCTTCGCCAGCTCAGTCAAGCGTGGCCACCGCCCTCCGGCGGCTTCACCTGGTGACTAAAAAATGAACGTTCCCGTGAATCTGTGGGTATGCTGAGAGAACCACTGGGACACTGTGCTTGCCAGGAGTTTTCGATCGATGCGCTTTGACCGTCTGCTGATAGCTGTTGCTGTTCTCTTGCTGGGGAGCTTTCGCGGGAATGACGGGCCGGTCGCGTGGTCGCAGACCGCCGCTGCAAAGTATGATCCGCGGCTGACCTTTGCGCCGCTGACGCTGCCGGATCCGGTAAACGCCTATCGCTCGAGCAATGGCGCTCCTGGGCCCGCGTACTGGCAGAACGAAGCGGATTACGAGATGCACGCCACGCTCGATACCACGGCAAAGGTGTTGCGGAACGACGAGGTGATCACCTACACTAACAACAGCCCGGACCTGCTGACCAGCCTTTGGATTCACCTGGAGCAGAACACCTATCGCAAGGATGCGCGCGGGCGCGTGGCCAACGGCGGACCGCGGCAAAAGAACCCGGTGCCCGACGGCGAAGACAACCCGAATGGCCGCACCACCGAAGGGTTTGTGCTGGAGTCGATCGAGATCGAGCGCGGCAAGGAATGGCTCAAGGCCGATTACCTGGTCGACGATACACGCATGCAGGTCCGGCTGCCTCAGCCGATGGCCCCCAAGGGCGGCGTGCTGAAGATCCACATCAAATATCACTACCAGATACCGGGTGTGTGGGGCGGCCGTACCTCATGGGGCGCCTCGAAGCAGGGAGATATCTACGACATAGCGCAGTGGTATCCGCGCATGTGCGTCTATGACGACCTTCGCGGATGGGACACGCTCCCATACATTGGCAGCGAATTTTATCTCGAGTACGGACACTTTGACTATTACGTAACGGTGCCCAGCGAGATGATCGTCGCTGGATCGGGCGAGCTGGTCAATGCCAGGGAGGTATTGACACGGGCGCAGATTGCACGTCTGGAGGAAGCCCGCAATAGCGACAAGACAGTAGCGATCAGGACTGTCGCCGAGGTGAACGACCCTGCAAGCCGGCCGAAAGTGACCGGCACGCTCACGTGGCACTTTCATATGGATCACACGCGGGACGTGGTATGGAGCGCGAGCCCGGTCTTTGTGTGGGATGCGGCGCGCATCAACCTGCCCAATGGGAACAAGAGCCTGGCGCAAAGCGTCTACCCGCCGGAAAGTGCGGGCGATGAGGCGTGGGGGCGTTCGACGGAATATGTAAAGGACGCAGTCGAGCGGTTTTCGAAGCAGTGGTACCCCTACCCCTACCCGAACGCCATCAATGTGGCCGGCTTCTCCACCGGCATGGAGTATCCGGGCATCGTCTTCGACGGCATCGATGACAAGGGCAAGACGCTTTTCTGGATTTCCGCGCACGAGATCGGGCATACCTGGTTTCCTATGATTGTTGGATCGAACGAACGGCGCAATGCTTTCATGGACGAGGGCTTCAACACCTTCATCGACATCGATGAGTCCGCCCAGTTTCAGGGGGGCGTCTACGGCCCGAAGCGCGACGGGGAATACTCGGCGGGCGGCGAGCCGCCTGACACGATTCTAAAAGTGTTGGATGATCCGGATGCGCCGGTCCTGTTGATGCCGGCGGATGCGTATACCCTGCCCATCACCCATCCGGTGAGCTACTTCAAGGGCGCCTACGGCATGGTCTTGCTGCGGGAGCAAATTCTGGGCAAGGATCGTTTCGACTGGGCCTTTCGCAAGTACATCAGCGATTGGGCGTTTAAGCATCCGTCTCCTTCCGATTTTTTTCGCGAGATGAGCAGTGAAGGCGGCGAAGAGCTGGGCTGGTTTTGGCGCGGATGGTACATGAAGAACTGGCGTTTCGATCTGGCGGTCACAAAAATCGACGGCGGCCAGGTGACGTTCGTGAACAAGGGCCAACTGGTACTGCCGGCAACCGTAGAAGTGCGCTATACAGACGGCACCACCACGCGATTCCGCCTGCCGGTAGAGAGTTGGGAATCGAAGGCGGAGTTGGTGTGGCCTGGGGAAAAGCCGGTAGCTTCGGTGAAAGTGGATCCTGATCACGTGTTGCCGGACGATGATCGCACCGACAACTCGCTGGACGCGAAGTGAAGATGCTCTAGCATTTTCGCAATGGGTGTAGACCGATAGCAGCAAACCTTTACGTGGTTTTCTCTCAAAAGAAAACCACACCTCGCTGCTCTTACCAGACCACAGTAATTGCGAAGATGCTGCTAGCGGTAACTGATCTGCCAGATTGTCCACCCGAAGCCATTCTCCATAGGGGCAAGAGCGAAGGGTGCGAAGGTCATGCTATGGGTACCGTTCTCTACCGCTAAGGTAAGTAGAGCCGATTTACGGCCATTGATCTCCACGGCTAACAGGGTGCTGTTCCCATAGTGAGAAGTGGTATGCAGGATCTTGTGGCTGGTGATTGCGCCGTAGTCACCGCTCTGCCCCCAGTCGTTGACAAAGCGCCCATACGAGTAGCCGGCAACTGCATATCGTTGGGCGTGCTGCTGCCAATTGGGATCGTTATTCCAAATGCCAAAGGCTCTTGGAAAATCCCGCGCTTCGACTGCGGCGAAGAGTGCGTTCACCTTATGCTCCGCAGGCAAATTCCAGCATAGGAAAACGAGCGCGGCGCCCAGACTGCAAAACAGAAGGGCTCCGATCAGCAAAACGCGCCCCTTCGTGGCGCGCGTTCGAGGGTAGGTAGGTGCATCCAGCAGGGTCATGATCCGGATCCTCTCGTGATTTGAGATCCTTACCTACTCAGACACCGGTAAATAATCGCGGGTTCCCGGGAGCCAGCCCGATTAGGTACGGGCTGAACAGGTTGCTGAAAAACTCGGTTTTGTATCAGTCGTTCACTGGCTGTGCCAACCCGCGAGGGATGAAACGGGTGTCCCGCAATGAATGTTTGTTTTGTTAGGCTTACCTCTTTGTTTCTTACTAGGGCCCGACTGCCTCGCCGCAGCGAGCGTTAGTCGTGCCGCACAAGGGCCTCAAACGCCCCTTCAGGGTATGCCGGGGATAAATCCCCGGCATACCTGGAGGCAATTCCTGGGATCGTCATACTCCCTATGAGTCAAAAAAGACCAGACGACTCGCTAAGCCATGCTGCATGGCGGCGGTGTGTATCCGTAGGTCGATTCTATGGCGGCCGCGATGCCCAGCACGCGTTCGTCTTCGTAAGGGCGTCCCGCGATCTGCACTCCGATCGGTAAGCCTTCTGGCGATCGGCCCACAGGTACCACCGCCGCCGGAGCGCCCAGCAGGTTGAACCACTGCGTGTAGCGCATCACATCGAAATACTGCACTTGCTGACCATCCACTTGCCAGGAGCGCTCGCCATGGCGAAAGGCAGGAATCGCGCAGACCGGGCAAAGAAAGATGGGAAAGCGCTCCATTTCTGCCTGCAGTTTGCGGCGCACTCGATCGCAATCCATCCACGCCGAGAGCAGTTCGTTGGCGGAGAGCGGTGGCTCGCGTTGCGCAATCGACAGGAAGTCAAGAAAGGTTGGGCTCAACTTCGATTGCAGATCCTTCACCAAGGGGCCAAGCAACATCGCCCCGCCGCGCACAAAAAACGTCCACCACAATTGCCGCGCCTCTTCCAGCGCCTCGGGGCGAAACGGGCGCACCTGAAAGCCCTGGCCCTGCAGACTCCTGGCCGCATCCTGCACCGCCTGGCGAGTCTCCGGGGTCACCGGAATGATGCCGTCATCCTCAAAGAAAGCGATGGGCACCCGCTTCAAATCTTCGAGCGATTCATTTTTGATGCTGACCGGAGGGCTCACCGGGTCCAGCGCGTCCTGGCCGGAGAGAGTGAGGAACAGCAGCGTGAGGTCGCGAACGGTGCGCGCCATCGGCCCAATCGCACCCAGAATGGCAAACGGTCCGTCACACGCGGGTAGATGTCCTCGTGCCGGAATACGGCCTGGCGTGGGCTTGAGCGAGCATATCCCGGTAAAGTGAGCGGGCTCGCGGACAGAGCCTCCGCTGTCGCTGCCCAGTCCGGCCGCGGAAAGCCCGGCGGCGACGGCGGCCGATTCGCCGCCGCTGGATCCGCCGGAAGTTCGCTCCAGATCCCAGGGATTGGCCGTGCGTCCGTAAAGGCGGTTATCCGTTTCATAGGCCATCAAAAACTCGGGGCAATTGGTGGTTCCCAGGATCAGCGCACCGGCTCGCTTGAGGCGATCCACCACGATTGCGTTTTCACGAGGAGTATTTTTACGGTGCAACAAGCTGCCGATCTCGCACCGGTATCCGGCGGTCGCGATCGAAGACTTGATGGTCACCGGCAACCCGAAGAGTGGGCCGCGGGGACCGTCCGATTCCTGCAACGCACGCGCCTGGGCGCGCACTCGCTCTGCGTCAAAATCCACCAGCGCATGCAAATGCGGATTCAGCCGCTCGATCTGCGCGATGTGTTCTTCCGCCAGCTCCAGCGGAGAGATTTGCTCACGGCGGAGCATCGACAAAAGTTCGACTGCGGGCAAGACGGTAAGGCCGTTCACGGCGTCGTTTCTACTACCGACGGCAGCATCACCCGCGGCTTGTAGTGGAAACCATATTCCTGCGCACCCCGGCCGGAATCGAAACGGTCGTTCCACTCCAGTTCATATTGAATGCGGCGATCGTCCTGTGGATAATGCTCGTTTGCTGGATAGGGATACGTGCTCATGCCGTGGAACGGCATATCGGCCACCGTGAAGGGACTGCCCTCGTAAAAGTCCATATCTTTGACGAATCCATTCGCGTAGAAGAAATAGTCACGCTTCCAGCCAGGTTTCAAGGAGGGCAGCGAAGACGTGTCGAATTCGACGTCGATGTCTTCTCCGCTGCCGAAAATCACGAAGGCTTCGTCAACCTGCTTCAGCAAGGGAGCGACTTCTCCGTAACGCGTGTAGCTGCCGCGGGAGCGTGTAAATGGCCCTGTCTGGCTGATGTGCTGGTAGTTATAGGTCAGATCGCCTGGTGTTTTGCCGTCGAGCTGTTGCGGGTAGCCGCGAAAAGCAAGCTGCGCAGAGGCCAGCCGCAGCTCGGTCTGGTGAATGAGCCGCGGTGCGTCCGGCCCATTGTCAACCAGTGCCTGATCCCAATAGATCTGCAAATTCGTGACCAGTCGAATGCGCCGCGTACCCGGTGGGAGCTTGCCCGTAAGGTCGACGACGACCGTGCGCGGCAGCCCGGCTGGGAAGCCCATATCGTCGAGCACCCGTTTCCAGCTTCCATCCGGCAGCTGCGCTTCCACGTAGGGCGGCATGGGCGTTAGGTCCGACTGCCACGCGGAGTACATGGAACTGGCCGAGAAATACTCGATGAAGCCATGCAGGAACAGCCGCAAAGGATGCGCTGCGGTCCATGCGCCGAGATCGAGCGTGAGCGTGTGCTGGTTGGCAAAGCCCGCAAACGAAAGATTGGTGAAGTCGCGAACATACCGGTGATCGCGCGTTCGCAACAGCTCGCTCACATCGCGGCCCTTGTCATCCCAGGCACCGGCAACCGGATGGGCTTCTGCACTCAACACCGGCCGCCCGGAAGCGAAGGGGGGCTCATTCAGAAAGCGCTCGTTGGGGTACACCTCGGTGGCGGCAGGATGGTCCATCGCCACCAGGCGCACCTGGTCGAGATAGTTGACCTCTTCCATCGGCTCACCAAAACGAAGGCTGAGATAGCCTCCCCGCGGACGAAGCTGCGAACCCTCCACCTTGATCCATTCGTCCGGATCGGCATTGTTTCTTGCGGTAGGCGAAACCCAATGCCCAATGACCGCCGCGCCGATTACATCCGAGATAAATTCATACTTGCTTCCGTTCCAGGCAAACAGGGTAGGGCAAGAGCTTCCCCGGCGGTCCAGTTCGGTAACCGTCAGAGAGCTCTTTGTGCCCACTTCGGTCTCATCTTGAGGAACCCCCGTGGGCCACAAGATCCGCACCAGGTCGGCATGCTCCGCCGTTCCAATGCCGGCGAGCAGCTGCTGCCCTCCCTGGCTGAGATAGCCGGATGCCCCGGTGATCTCGAATTTTTGCCAGATACCATCGGCAAAAACTTCCACCTTGGCGCCGATCCCCGATTTGTTATCGGCAACGCCTTTCATCGAGATCAGCAACGAGTGATTCTTGTTGCCGCCGTGATTGTGCAGAATGATGGGGCTGCCGTTGGGCTGGGTCACGATCAAATCAGCCGCGCCGTCGCCATCCACATCGGCGGCAATCACCGCCCGCGGATCCACTAACTTCACCTGGTCGAGCTTGATCTTAGAGGTTACGTCCTCAAAGCCGGCCGGCCCAAGATTGCGCCATGCGCGCAGCTCCGGCCCATGATTCGTTTCCACGGCCGCGACCAGGTCGAGCCATCCATCGTTATCGATATCAATCGCCGTCAATCCCCAGCCGGCGGTCACATTCTCTACCGGCAGCGGAACGCGTTCAAAACGCTTGCCCTGCACGTTGCGCCAGAGACTGATGCCCGGGCTGCCCGCATGCGTAAGAGCCACATCCATCCAACCATCTTTGTTGAAATCGAGCACCACCGCGCCAAGGGTCGGGGGCAAGCCGGCATCGGCAAAAAGAGGAGACGCCTTGAAATGGCCCTCGCGCGGGTTGGCAAAGAACGTAGGCGCCGAGCCCGAACCCGTCACCAGCAAGTCAACCGCCCGATCGTTGTTGAGGTCCGACAAGGTTGCCGCCACGGTTGTGCCTTCGCCCCCAAGACCCGCTTGCTCCGTCCAATTGGTGAAGGTGCCGTTGCCGTTATTGCGCCATAGTACATTTGGCTGCGCTCCAGCAGCGGCAGGCTGACCGGTGACGAACAGGTCCAGGTCGCCATCGTGGTCGTAATCGACGAAGGTAAGCCCCGCGGGATGATTGGCAGGCTGCACCCCGGTCGACGCGGTGACGTCGCTAAATTTGCCACCACCATGGTTCTTGAAGAGCAGCACGCGGTCGCTCATGGCCACCGCGACATCGGGCAACCCGTCATTGTCAAAATCGCCGACTGTGCAGGCCACGCCGGCGCCGCCGCCGGCAAGCCCTGTCTGGCTGCTGGGCACGAGCTCGAAGCTTCCGCTGCCGGCCTTGACGTAGGTCTGGATTGCTTCCGCCCCGGTTGTCATCACCAGGAGATAGGGATGCTCACCGGCAGGAGAAACCAGGCACGCTCCTCCGTGCGGGAGGTCTGCCGGCTTTGCAGCGGAGAGAGAGGACGCCTTGCCGATGCTCTGCGCAGTAAAGGTGAGCGGAATCATCGGCCCCACCTGCGGCTTTTCGGCCAGGGCATTTTCCACCTGGGAATAGCGGCCCTCATCTCCATAGGTGTGCGCGAGGGGAGAGCCGATCTTCTGCTGGTTCAAGCTTTCGAAGCGCTTGAATGCTGTTGCTGCCTCATCGCGCCTGCCCAGGCGTTGCAGAACCTTGGCTAAACCAAACTGCGCCGATGCATGCGTAGGGTTGAGCCGCAAAGCCGTTTGAAATTCGGTCAGGGCCTGGTCTTGTTGGTGCAACTCGAGCGAGACCGAGCCCAGAAAGTAGTGGGTGTCTGCGTCGTCTGGATCTAGCGCTTCGGCGCGTTGAAAGCTCTCGAGGGATTGTTGATACTCCGCTTCGATGCGGTACAAAATGCCCAGCGCATACCAGATGTGGGGGTCTTTCGGATCCTGCGTGGCCGCCTGCCCCAGGGCCTGTTTCGCTTCCGGGATTTTCTGCAGGTAGATCAACGCGATGCCGCGGTTTACTTCGGCATGCGTCAGCGTAGGGTCAAGCTTGTAGGCGTCTGCGAATTTCGCCGCGGCCTTATCCAGCAGCTGCTGATTCATCAGCGCCGTGCCAAAGTTGTTGAGCTTGGCGGCTTCGGACTTATTCGCCGGTGTTACCTCGGCCTGAACAGCGCCGGTACATACGGCAGTCAACAGTAGAAAGGCCAAAATCGCTGCTCTGAAGCTCCGTTTCGGCCGCAGACGGAGCGCCCTCCACGGTCCGCACTCCGGACAAGTCTCCGAAGATGGTGACGACTGTAAGCAAGGTCTGGACCAGAAATCAGGAAAGCGAGACGACGATAGAAGAACTTGGGGACGCATGCTGCTCCGGCTGCAATATTGCTTGGAATCCACCCTCGACTATAGAACATGGCGCAGGGGTTGCAAATGGCGGATTCAATTCGATTTAGAGGAGTCGCAAATAGGGCTCAGCGACCTTGACCGGGTAACAGAACGCGACCCAGGGTCGCGCAAACCTCATCGATTGCCGCGGTTTCGAGGTTGTTGAAGAACGGAAGCGCGAGGGTGCTCGCCGCCACGGCCTCAGTGACCGGCAGCGCCGCGTTTCGCCACGCGGCATAACTTGGCTGCAGGTGGATCGGAGCGAAGTACCGGCCGCAGCCGATGCCGGCAGCGGCCATCCCGCGCAGCACATCGTCCCGTTGCAGAGCGAGACCGGCGCCCAGGCGCACGACATAGACAAACCAGCTGATGCGGCCGGCGGGGAGCGCAATCGGCGGAAGAATGAGATCTTGATAGCACGTGAGGCGTTGGTGATAGGCGGTTGCGACGGCCGCGCGCTTTCGCAGGATTGCCTCAAGCCGCGCCATCTGCGCCAGCCCTAACGCGCAGTTGATCTCGGAAATGCGGTAGTTGTACCCCAGCTCGGTATGTTGGAACCAATCGTCGGTTTCGTAACGACCCTGGTTGCGCAGGGCTCGCATACGCCGGGCGAGCGGCTCATCGCGGGTCACTACCATGCCGCCTTCGCCGGTCGTGATCTGCTTGTTCGGGTAGAAAGCGAAGACGCCCGCATGCCCCATGGAACCGGCCTTGCGGCCAGTGTGCTCCGCTCCGATGGCCTCGCAGGCATCCTCGATCACCAGCAATCGGTGTCGTTCGGCGATATCGAGAATCGCCGGCATGTCCGCAGGGATTCCGAAGGTGTGGACGACCAGGATGGCGTGCGTCCGGGGCGTGATCGCTGCTTCTATGCTCCGCGGATCGACGTTCAACGTCGCCGCATCGATATCGGCGAAGACCGGGATAGCCCGTTCATAGCGAATGGCGTTGGCAGCAGCGATAAAGGTGAACGACGGCACGATCACCTCATCACCCTCTCCGATGCCCAGCGCGCGTATGCAAAGATGCAGCCCGGCGGTGCCGGAGCTGACCGCGATGGCATGCGGCAGAGAAACGAACTCCGCTACGGCTGCCTCAAATCGTTCCGTCACCGGCCCCAGGCTGAGGCGCGAAGTCCGCAACACGGCCACCACCGCGTCGATTTCCGCCTCGGTGATGTCAGGGGAAGACAGGGGAATGTTCATCAGCGAATCACGGCGGGTGCATGCTTGACGAGCAATGCCTCAGAGAGCGGTGTGGCTGTCAGCACGTCCACAATCTTCTCCGCCGCGTGGCCGTCTCCATAGGGATTCGTCATGCCCACGAGCGATCGACAAAAGTCTGTACTGCGGGCCTGGGCAATCGCCGCGGCGATTGCATCCGCTTCGGGTCGAGCATCGAGCACATTCTTTGCCCGCTCCCGGCCTTCTTGCCGGAAGCCTACGTTGACCACCGGCAGAGCAAACGAAGCGGCCTCCATAATGCCACTGCTGGAGTTACCGATGAGCACAGACGCCTGGCGAAGCAGACTCCAGTAGGTCACCGCATCCAGGTTGACGAAGAGCTTCGCATCGTCGCGAGTAGCGAGGAGGGCCCGCGTCCACTGCAGCAAAGCATGGCTGCCCGCGTCGGCATTCGGATAGCAAAAGAGTATCTGTGCGTCGACTGCGCGCAAGGCGGCAAAAAGCGAATCCGCCTCCTGCGTCGTATCCCGCACAATCGTCACCGGGTGATATGCAACCACCATGGTAGGCCGGGTGAGATCGATCTCCAGCCGCTGCTCAAGTTCGCGGACGTCAAGCAATCGGCTGCGGCGGAGATGGTCAAGCGAAGGAGCGCCGGCTCGGTGGACTCTCCACGGTTCTTCGCCCATCGCGACTACCCGGGCGCGCGCCTCTTCCGTCGAGGTAAAGTGGATGTGGCTCATCTTGGTGAGCGCGTTTCTCACGGCATCGTCGATGGCGCCTTCGCTGATCTCACCACCCTCAATATGGGCGATGGGGATGCGCAGGGTCAGAGCGACCGCGGCAGGAGCGAGCATCTCATAGCGATCTGCGATCAGCAGCAGCAGGTCCGGCCGCATTTGTCCCAGCAGATCGGCCAGCGCGAGCACCGCAACTCCCAGAGTTTTCGCCATGCCGACATCGCTATCGGAGCTGAGCAGACACTCAAGCCGGGCGGCGATGGGGAACCCATCCTTTTCAATCTCTTTCACCGTCTCACCGAACTGGGGCGAGAGATGCGCTCCCAGCACGATCACTTTCAGGTCGACATCCGGGTGCCGCGCCAGATCGTGTAAGGGCCAATATAGATGGCTATAGTCTGCGCGAGAACTGGTCACCACGGCGATGGTCCGCTTCATGCCGTTTCCTTGCTGCTTCCATCGCTGGTCCCATGGCTCACCAGCAGCGTCTCTTGAAGAAGTGCACTCGGCCGATACTCCGGCACGGCGCGTACAACCGCCGTCAATAGTCTCTGCAGCGAACGTTCGCGGCACGCCCTCTCCAGCGCTTGCAGCGTCTCTTCGAGTACCGCAGTGGGTAGAGACGGGCTCCGAACAGAACGCAGCAAACACGCGGAGTCCGTTTCAGAGGCATACGATTCGCGGCCGGAAAGCAGCGCTTCCGACATTTTGTCTCCGGGCCGCAGTTGCGTGAAGACGATCGGGGCCTTGCGCGTGGTGGGGCCGTGTCCATTCGCTATGAGATGCTGTGCCAACGCAACCACGGGCACGGGCTCTCCCAATTCCGGCACCAGGATGCCCGGCGGCGCATCCGCGGAAGATGCAAGCAGCAGCAGCGTGACCGCATCCGATGTGGTGAGGAAGTAGCGCCGAACCTCAGGGTGGGTGACGGTCACGGGAAGTCCAGCCATGATTTGTTTGCGGAACAGGGGGACGATACTGCCTTCGGAACCGAGCACGTTGCCTAAGCGGAGCGCCTTGCACTGCGTGCCCGAAGCGCGGGGCGCCAGCAGAGTCAATTCCGCAATTCTTTTGGACGCACCCATGATGCTGACCGGATCCACGGCCTTGTCAGTGGATAGCAGGATCAGCTGCCTGGTTTCGTGATTGGAGGCGGCTTGAACCAGCCGCTGGGTGCCGATCGCGTTGTTCTCGATCGCGGCGAAGGGATTCTGTTCCATCAGGGGAACATGTTTGAACGCGGCCGCGTGATAAACGATCTCGGGCCGATAACGATGAAATATCTCGGCCAGGAGTACAGCATCGGAAACGCTGCCCAGTAACGGCACGTGTGGGACGGGGTAAGGCAGTTGCCGCAAAGCCGCGTCGATGTCGTAAAGGTTTCGCTCTGCCGCTTCCAGCAGGACTAGCTGCCTGGGCGCCAACTCGGCGATGGCATGCGTCAAAGCCGAGCCAATCCACCCGCCCGCGCCGGTGATCAAAATCCGTTTGCCGTGAAGTGAGTGGGCCGGCCGCGCTCGACCGAGAGTGAGTGGGCCCCGATGGAGAAAGCTCTCCCATTCTTCACCGGCGATATTTCCCGTGGGCATATCTTTCCATTATGCGGTGAACGTACGACGCAGTGCCAAGCCACCGATCCCACGTGATCTCTATCTCCGTAAGGCTCACGCCCTGGTGATTGTCACCGAAGAAGGCCTGCGGATCGCGCACGAGTGCAACCGGAAGTTCCACAAGGCGTTGCCGGCATTCCAGTAACGCACCAAAAGATCAGGAGCGTGGCGTCATTTGACGCTTTTTGCTGAAGTCGCCCGTCCGGTACGCTCGCCGTCATGGGGATTGACCGATGGGCATTGACCGACACATGACGGGAACCGTTCCAACGACCGCTGGTTCCGAACTCAAGGACTCGCATTCTGCTTTTAGAAAGCGCGGAGAGTCGCTGCCGGATAAGGTGGTCCCGTTCTCTAGTCCCGACGCTTCGCGGCCTACAAATGGCCTGGTCAAGGTTGTTGCTCAGATTGGTCGAGACCATGAACTCCTGCGGCTGCGGGCGATGGTCATGTGTTCCGCGGGCTATATCGTTCATTCCATGACTCTTGATGAGGCGGTAAAGGAAGTGCGAAACGCCCGGCCGGCTCAGGTCTGGGTCTTTTGTCACACCCTCGAATTCTATGAGCTGGCGCCACTCGCCGCTGCCATCCGCTTGGCCCGCCCCAAAGATAAATTGCTTCGGCTCACCGCACTGAACGATGCCGGACAAATACCAGGACTCTTCGACGCGTGGCTCGAACCGGTGACAGGCGTCGACGATTTGTTGCGTACAGTGGACGGATTGGCCAACCAGTAGGACGGCGGCGGAATGGCATAACAGTTTCGCAGGTCATTGCTGCGTAATCTCAGCTGTTACCGGCTACCCGGCGGCGAAAGCAGGACCGGGTTTGCTGGCCTCTCGCATCGGATCACGTAGCGGAAACGACACGACAAACGCTGTTCCGTGGCCGGAACCTTCCGTAGCGCTTCTCCAATAGATTTGTCCTCCGTGTTTTTCCACGATGGTCTTGCAAATCCACAGTCCGAGTCCGTTGCCGGCTTCAGCCTTATCTGTCTGAAAAGCTTCAAACAGTCGAGTCCGGATGCGCGGCGGAATGCCCCGCCCGTTGTCGGCGATCGTCAAGCGGGCGTTCGGACCCCAGGCGCGCAACCGTACGCACAGTTTTCCACCGGTGGGAAGAGCCTCGAGTGAATTTCGCACAAGGTTTGATACCAGTTGCAGAAACTCACCCGGATAGACCGAGCCGATCAACATATCCGGCATATCTTTTCGCAGGTCAATTTTCTTCTCCAGCAGCAATGCGGAGTGGTAACGCAACGCGGTGTCCACAAAGGGGACGAGGTCCTTAGCCTGCATCTGTGGCGTGTCCCGAAAAAATGACAGCGTTTGCCTCGCTATGTATTGAATCCGGACTAATTGTTCTTCGATTTGCATTGCACGGGAGCGAACCAGTTCCGGATGGTCTGCCTCCTTCGCAAGGAGATACACAAGATCGGCGATCGCCTGCGAAGGATTGTTGATCTCATGCATCACAGAAGCTGCGAGCCTGCCCGCCATCGCGAGCTTTTCAGATTGGCGCAATGCGATCTCCAGACGGAGGGTCCGCTCGTCCCTCCCCGGCGGGTCGCGCGGCGGTGAAGCTGATCCGGTCTCCTTCATAGCCCGTACCCTCCGCTGCAACATGGTTATGTAGAGTCCCCTAACCGGGTCCGGGGTTGCCGAACGGCACCAAAAGGCTGTTAACGATGGTCCTGCACGGAGCGTTACGCCTCTCAGGGCTTCCTCGAGGTCGCCTTCCTGGCCTTATTCGTGCGCGGAGGGTTAACCGGTTCTTTCCCGTTACCTGCACCTGGCTTGCCGGAAAAATTGCCTAATTCGCTCACTACGCTCAGCACCACGCCATCGATCCGGTTGTCCATCGTGCGATAGGGAACTATGCGCAGAATGCACCATTTGCCTTCGTTGTCCTGCACATTAAACTGTTTCGATTGAACCTGCTGGATCACGTCGAGCAGATTCTCCTCCAGATTGCCCATGTCGATTTTGAGCCGCAGGCGCGGCATCGGGCGGCCGATATCACTGGCCGCCAGACCGAGCACGGCGGCGGCCTGAGGCGTGAACCGGCGAACGCTCAAGTCGCCTCCCAGCATCACGATCGGCAGGTTGACGCTATAGAGCAGGTTGGTGAGGTCATTGTTTAGCTGGCTCAGCAGTTCGTTGCGGTGCTGCATTTCTTCGTTGACGGTATGCAATTCCTCGTTGGCCGATTCCAACTCTTCCTTTGAAGTTTGCAGTTCCTCGTTGGTACTCTGCAGTTCTTCGTTCCCCGACTGAATCTCCTCATTTGCCGATTGCAATTCCTCGTTGGTGCCTTCCTGCGACTCGATAATCGACTGCAGATACTCCCGCGTGGCGGCTAGTTCCTGGCGCAACTGGATGATCTGCTTGCTTATGGAAGACCGATCTTCGGGAGAGATCGCGTCCAGAGTAGAAGAAGGCGCCGAGTCGGTTGCCCCGGAGGCTGCCAACCGGTCTCCGGCTGAGGAGCCGTGCGCGGGCCCACTATTCTCAAAAACAATCAGGAAGCTGTACTGGTTCTCGGACGGAATCTTGAAAGGGACGACCCGGACGGTTACATTCTTGCTCTTTCCGTCGTCTTCAACCCGCACAGCCTCCCGGATGGCTTCAAAGCCCTTTTTTCGGGCCTCTTCGATTGCGCTTTGCAGCTCAAACAGTAAGCCGGGCCGGGCCATTTTTAGCAGGTTCAGGCTGGCCTTGCCGGGAGGCAGTTCCAGAAAGGAGGCAGTGCGCCCCCGGGTCTGAAGAATCTCCAACTGGTGATTGATGAGCACCGCGGGAGGCACATACCGTGAGAGCAGCAAGCGGTCGGCCTCTCGCTGCAACTCCATTGGGATCTTTTGCAGGTCGGGGGACTTGGCGGGCGAGGCTGCGGCCTGCGCTCCCACCGTATCTGATTCAGGCTTGCCAACTGAAAGCCCGAAGGCTACCGGGCTTGACACTAACCTCTTGCGAAAGATTTTCTGTTTCTTGTCGGCCATTTCGAAAAGCTCCGAACCCGCCCCCAGCAGCCCCTCGGTGCTGCCGAGCATCAGGAATCCGGTTGGATTTAACGCATAATGAAAAATCGGGATAACCCGCTTCTGCAGTGATTGACTCAAGTAAATCATTACGTTGCGGCAACTGACCAAATCCATCCGGGAAAAAGGCGGATCGTTGAAGACATTTTGTGTGGAAAAGATACAGAGGTCCCGAATCGACTTCCTGATTTGGTAGCCACCGTCGGCTTTGTGAAAAAACCGGCGTAGCCGCAGCGGCGGTACGTCGGCCTCGATATTTTCCTTGTAAACGCCCGCCCGGGCGCGTTGAATCGCACTCTCGCTCAGGTCTGTACCGAAAACCTGGATAGGTATGTCGGCGCGCGCCTCCCCCAGGTACTCAACCAAAGCGATTGCATGCGAGTAAGTCTCCTCCCCCGTCGAGCAGCCCGGAACCCATATGCGGATTGGGCCGGAGGTGGAGGTTCGGGACTGCAAAATGGCCGGATAAACGATGTGTTTGAGCGCCTCAAATGCTTCAGGGTTGCGAAAAAAGCTGGTTACATTGATCAGCAGGTCATGATAAAGCGCAAGCAATTCAGGCTGTTCGCGCTGCAGGAAAGCGCCATAGTTCTTCAGCGAATCAATCTTTTGCAAGGCCATGCGCCGCTGAATCCGCCGCGCGATGGTTGGCGATTTGTAGCCTGAGAAATCGACCCGGGTCATGCGGCGCAGCAAGCGAAAGATCTGGTCCATATCGCTTTCATCGCCCAGCAGAGCCGATTCCTGCTTATGCCCATCAGCGATATAGGGGTGATGGCGTATCCGCGCGATCTCCTGAGCGATGGCCGGCGGCGTCATGACGAAGTCGACACAGCCGGACGCGATTGCGCTCGTCGGCATTCCGTCGTATTTGGCGGAGGCCGGTTCCTGGGCAAAGGTGATGCCTGCTTCCCCTTTGATCGCGGCCAAACCGAGGGTACCGTCCGAGGCGGTGCCAGAAAGAATAATGCCGATCGCATCACTTCCGTGGGCGATGGCCAACGAGCGCAGAAACGTATCGATGGTCGTATTCGCGGATCTGCGTTCCTCACGATCCCGCAGGTGCAGCACCCCCTGTTGGATGGTCATGTCACAATTCGGCGGGATGACGTAGACGTGGTCTCTCTCCACGCGCATGCCATCCTTTACTTGCAGCACGGGCATAGATGTGGCGCGGCCCAAAATCTCAGTGACTGCGCTTTCTCGCGCAGGGTCCAGATGGAGCACCACCACATAGGCGATGGCCAATTGCGGAGAGAGTTGTTTGAACAAGTTGGTCGCGGCTTCGAGCCCGCCGGCCGATGCGCCGATGCCGACTATAGGAAACCGATGAGACCCATCCTGGGCAGCGACCGCCGGCTCGGAACCTCCTGTTCCCGGGACGGTCGGCTTTTTGGGCGACATATTGCTCCTTCGCCAGGGGGCGTTGGTGCTCAGAATTTATGGATGCAGGGTTTGGTTTGCCGCGAGCTCGAAGCAGTCCGCAAATGGGTGTAAACCGAAGCGGCCGCTCTTTTCGCGGTGTTCTCCCCGCGGAAAACCACACCTTGCGCTCTATGTCAGGCCACAGCCATTGCGAAACCGCTCAAGAAGACCATTTCGCTTGTTTGAGAGGATACTCCTCTCTTGCGCGGAGCGCGACAATGGCTGTGGCCTGGCTGGAAAAGGGTTAACCAAAACGGTCAAACAAAAGAGTCAAACGGGGAGTGCGCTGTGCATCCCGCGGGTCAAAAGCAAAACCGAATGGTCAGGCGATTCGCTTGGATTCGCGCGATACCGGATCCATCGTGGTCCTGGCCCTGGGGGACTCAAGATTTGTGGACGCCGCGAGTGACCAGGGGTTCAGCAGAGTCTGACTGGTCAGCGTGTCACACCGCTGGGTAAGCAAACGAACGGACTCACAAATCTCTTGCGTGAGCGCGTGATGAGCGACGCGCAGTTCGTGTGCCGCCTGTAGACGTTCTTTGAGAACCGCACGTGGTGAGGATTCCGGTTCGCACTGGGGAATCGCCAGGCCCTTTACGGCAGTACGGGGTGAGAAGCGTGTGGCTAACCAGATATCCAGTTCACTGCGATGGAGCAGGACGGCACTCTTGTGCGAGGCGCCGTTGGGGCGGCGAACCGGAAGTCCAAGTTGGTTTTCCCAGCGCTGGACTGTACGGACGCCCTTTCCCATGTATCTGGCGATATCCTTCCACGACGACAGTACTTTGGCTTCTTCCGGGAGGCTCATCTCAGTTGTACCTCGGGATAAGGGATTATAACCCCTGCAAGCGTCTGTCTGTCTGGTTACCGCAAGACCGGTCCGTATGAGAGTAGGGACCCTCGTCATGCGAGCACCCGGAGGATTGGTAAGGGTGGCTGATAGGCTTGCCGCTGAACCCGCCTCAATGCGGGTGGGTACTACAGCAACCCTCATGCGGGGAGTGCATCCTACAGGTTATTGGCTACCGCGATCGGGGAACTGCGAGGCATTCTCCGAGTACGGCGTTCCGCAGTACGCCCAACCAACCGGTTATCCCCAAGGAGTTCCACTATGAAAATTCTATCCGCCAACATTCAGGATCTACGTACACTCTACGTCAGCAACCTCAAGAAGGCCCTTGATATGGAGGAGAAGATTATCAAGGCACTTCCCAGCCTGATTGAGAAGTCCTCTGACCCCGATTTGATTACGGCCTTCCAGGCTCACCTGGAAGAAACCCGGATACATGCCAGGAAGGTTGAAGTACTGCTGCAGCGTAATGTCGGCGAAGCCAGAACTGAAACCTGTAAGGTCATCAACGGCCTTACCAAAGAAGCTTCCGATACGATCAAGGACGTGACCGACCCTGCGATCAGAGACATCGCGATCATCGGGGCCGCGCAACAAGTTGAGCATCACGAGATTGCCGTCTACGGAACCCTACGACGCTGGGCCGAGATTCTGGGCCTGCCGGAAGAGGCGGCCATTCTGGAGTCGATCGAAGAAGAGGAAGGGAAAGCCGACGAGTCGCTCAGTGAGATAGCTGAGCGTGTCAACTACCACGCGGCCGCTTAGAGCATTTTCACTTCTACTCTGCACAGATGAGTGCGGCGAGGTGCGGCTTTTCTTGGGGAAAAGCCGCGTCGGGATCGGTTGCTCTGTATGCACCAGAAGTGAAAATACTGTAGTCGAGAGGCGGTCTCCGTTTACCAAATTTCCGGAAGCCGCCGCCCTTCTGCGCCGAGCGCATTTCAGCAACGATGTTTAGGAGAAATCATGGCCAAATATGGAGAGGCAGCGAGCAAGAGCGTGGAAAGCGCGATGCACCGGGAAAAGGCCGGCACGCTCAAATCAGGAAAAGCGGGAAAGGGCGGCACGGTGAAAAGCAAGAAACAAGCCATAGCAATTGGCCTGTCGGAAGCCCGCAAGAAAGGTGCTAAGGTACCCAAAAAGAAGGTGAGTTAACCGATTGCCGGGCTGCCTCACCGATCGCTCTTTACCCGATCTCTGGGTATAGGTGTAGGACGCATCGCACCTGAGCGCCAACTGGAGGTCTTTTGAACGCTGCGAGAGTTACCGTGAAAGTAACGAATGATTCTGCGGAAAGCACTCCGGTTCTGACCTCCACAACCGTCGTCACCGGCTCTGATCGATTCGGCAAGTTCGCGGCCAGATGTTCCCAGTATCTCGGCTCGCGGTGGGCCTTCGTTATGGCCATCGGCATCATCGTGGTCTGGGGCCTTAGCGGGCCGATCTTTCATTACTCCGACACATGGCAGCTCATCATCAATACTGGCACAACCATTGTCACGTTTCTTATGGTATTTCTGATCCAAAACACCCAAAATCGCGATGCCAGTGCCATCCATTTGAAACTGAATGAGCTCATTCACGCGGTCGACAAAGCGAAAAATCAAATGATCGATGTCGAGAATTTATCGGACGTCGAGCTCGAAGCGCTCAAAAAGACCTACGAAGAGATGCGCGTCGCGGCCGAGGAACGGCTCCAGGGGCGGCTCCCGGCGGAAGAGCGTCTCCCCCCAAAGGTAATGACGATCCGCCGCCGGCCTCGGCAAGATACATATCCGCGGATACAATCCCTCCATGGACAAGCCTGCAGAGCAGGACCCCAGGGTCTACTTCGCTGCCGAAAGAACCTTCCTGGCGTGGATTCGCACCGGCCTGGGATTGATGGGGGTCGGATTTGCAGTCAGCCGCTTCGGGCTCTTTCTGCGTCAAGTAAGTGCGAGCGCCTCCCACCTTCCCGCAACGACCACCGGTCTATCTCTCTGGTCGGGAGTGTTTCTGGTCGCGCTGGGTGTGACCGTTACTCTTTCCGCAGTCGTGCGGCACATTCAGCTGGTGCGCGAGTTGCGTTCCGGGGAATGGAGAGCGGGGCGCGTTTCCACCGACGCGATTGTCCTGGGATTGGTGCTTGCCGCACTGGGAATCGCAATGGTTCTCTACCTGGCTCTTGTGCGATGAAGTTTTCGGTGAGGTAAGAAATGAAGGCGAATGATTTTCGACGATTGGCGTTGCTCCTGGAAGGTGCGGAAGAGGGATCGCACATGGGATCAACCGACTTCAGGGTAGGTGGCAGAATATTCGCCACGCTCGCTCACCAGGCTGAAGGGTATGGCAACCTTATGCTTTCACCGGAGTTGCAGGCAGCATTCATTGAAGACCAGCCCGCGATGTTTCTGCCCGTTGCGGGAGGTTGGGGCAGGAATGGCGCCACCCACATTCGCCTGGCGGAGGCCACCGAGGACGTGGTCGCCGGAGCTCTGAAGACTGCCTGGAAGTTGCGGCTGGAGAAGAACGGAAAGGCCGCCAAAACTTGGCAATGCCCATAGGAATGCTAGGAGAGTACGGAGCGAGCCTGGTCGCGTGCGCGGCGCAGGGTTTCCACGATGTCGGTGGTGGGGTAGAACTCCATGGCGATCGTGCCCTTGTAGTTCAACTGTGCCAGTTTGCGATAAATGTTCATGTAGTTGATTTCGCCGGTGCCGGGCTCGTGGCGTCCCGGAACATCGGCGATGTGAATCAAACCAACCAGCCCAATATTCGCCTCGAACTTCTCGATCAGGTTTCCGGACTGCCGCTGCTCGTGGTAAACGTCGTAGAGCACGCGGATATTCGGACTGTTGACCGCCTTCGCAATCTCGAATGCCTCGGTCACGCCATCGAGGTAAATGGTTGGATTCTCGATCCGGTCGATGGGTTCGATGACCGCCACCAGACCTGCACTGCTAAGGAGGTCCGCGGCCCGCTTCAGCGATTCAATCGCCGCGTCGTGCTGGCTTCCGGCAGCCGCGCCATCCATGCGCTTCCCGGAGAGCAGGATGATCTGCTTACACCCCAGCCGTTTCGCCGGCGGGATAATTTCTTTGAGCCCGGCAAGAAACGCGTCGCCGCCGGATGGAACCGAAAAGCCGGCGCTTACGCCGGAGGTCGCATCCACCGAGATCTTCAAGGTCTCCATGCGTGCGAGGATGCGGCCATAGTCCTCCTCGGACCATTTCTTGAACTCCCCCACCAATTCCACATGGTGGTAGCCGGCCAGCGCCACCCGGTCGAGGTTTTGCTCAAAAGTACCGAGCTTGTTCAGTGTCCACATCATGATGGAGTACTGTGTGCTCGTCTGGCCCGGGTCAGTCAAACCTTGTCCAGTCGGGGTTTGTCCGGCCGGGGCTTGTTCCGCCGACGCTTGTCCAGCCAGCGCACGGGGTGCAAGGGTATGCGCAGCCAGCGTGGCCGCGGTCATGCTTACGAGAGTTCTGCGAGTGAGCATGGGCTGGATGGTAGCAGAAAACGTTCTCCACGCGCACGGCGGCTTTGTGGAGCGTTACTTAGGCAACGCAAAGGCAACCAGGCTGCCACCGGAAGGAGCAGGGGATTTTCCACCGCCGGCGGCGATCACGATATATTGCCGTCCATTCACTTCGTAGGTAGCAGGCGTGGCATTGCCGGCCGCAGGGAGCGTGGTTTGCCACAAGACCTTTCCCGTGGTCTTATCGAACGCACGAAACACTTTGTCGTAGCTGGTAGCAGCCGATAAACAGCAGGCCGCCGGCCGTCACGACCGGGCCGCCGTAGTTTTCGCTGCCGGTGTTTGTGAGCCCTTTGGCCGCAAGTTCCGGGTACTCCCCGAGCGGAATCTTCCAACTGGTCTTGCCGGTGTTCAGATCGATGGCGGTCAAGGTGCCCCAGGGCGGTTGAATCGCCGGGTAGCCGTCGAGGTCAAGAAATTTATTGTACCCGTCACTGATGTATTTGGCATCGAGCGGCGACGGGCCGCTATCTTTGACCAGCTTTTCCTTGCCGTAGTAGACGTATTCAAACACAGCCTCCAGCTGGTCTGCGCCCAGGCTGGAAAAGCCCGGCATGCGTCCGGCCCCGTGTGCGATCAAACCTTTCACCGTCCCCTCGTCGTACCGGTTGGCAACCCCGATAAGCGACGGAAACTCCGGCGGTGCACCGCTGCGGTCAGCACGGTGGCAAGCGGAGCAGTTGCGCAGAAAGATGTCTCGCCCGTCGGCTTCTGCGGTGCGCGCCTTTTGCGGCACCAGGCGCAGGACCCAGGCCATTTCATTCGCGTTCACATAAAGCAGGCCGGTTGCCGGATCAAATGCGCCCCCGCCCCACTCGGCGCCGCCATCGTAGCCGGGAAAGATAATCGTCCCCTGGGTGCTGCCGGGGATGAACTGGCCGTCACTGCGCAACTTCAAAAAGCGTTCCAGCGCATCCTGATGGGCCTCAGGCGTGCGCGTGGTCAGCATATCTGCCGTCAGCTTTTGTCGGGCGTATGGGGCAGGCAGTATAGGCAGCCCCTGTTCGGCCGCGGTCACCTCTCCTTCCAGGTCAGAGGGTGGATACTTCTGGTTCTTGATCGGGAACAGCGGCTTTCCCGTTTCTCGATCAAAGAGAAACACGTATCCCTGCTTGGTGGTTTGGACCACCGCATCCACGTCTCGCCCATCATGCTTTACCGTCACCAGGGTGGGCGCTGCGGGCGGGTCGCGGTCCCAAATGTCGTGATGCACCATCTGGAAATGCCAAATCCGTTTGCCCGTCTCGGCATTGAGCGCAATCAGGCAGTTGGCGAACAAATCGTCACCCACCCGGTTCGCTCCGTAAAAATCCGATGCCGCGGAACCGGTAGGCACAAACACGATGCCGCGCTTCACATCCACCGTCATCCCGGCCCAATTGTTCGCTGAACCGCTGTAGGTCCACGCCGTCTTGGGCCATGTTTCGTAGCCAAACTCACCGGGATGCGGAATGGTATGGAAAGACCACCGTAACTGTCCGCTATGCGCATCGAAGGCGCGAATATCGCCCGGAGAGGCGGGCAGCACTTCACTCATCGCGCCGCCAACAATCACAAGATCCTTGAAGACGGCCGCTGGGCTGGTCATCGTGACCCAGTTCAACGGCTCACGGCCTAATCCCTCGCGCAGATCGATGCGCCCCGCTTTTCCAAAGGAGGGAACCGGCTTGCCGGTCTGGGCATCGAGCGCAAACAGGTACTGGCGAACGCCGACAAAAATGCGCCGATCGTTTCCGTCGGCCCAGTAGGTCACACCGCGATTGCGCACCTTGCCAATATTCTTGAGGCCTTCGATGGAGTCGAAGCGCCAGTGGAGTGTCCCCGTTGCCGCATCCAGGGCGACCACATCGCCGTTCGGCGTCGTGGCATACAACACTCCATCCACGACGATGGGGTTGCACTCCATCTCCGATTGGGGATGTTGATCGCCGCTATCGAAGGTCCACGCAACTTGCAGCGAATGCACATTATCGCGATTGATCTGGTCCAGAGTGGAATAGTGAATGTTATCCGGGCCGCCGCCATACACGCTCCAGCTACGCCGATCCGAAGCAGCCTGGGCATTTGCGGGAATCGCAATCTGCAGCAGGCAGGCAGACAACAACAGAACGACGCAATGACCTTGGATGCGCATGCGTTGATAGTTAACCATACGCGTTCCGTAAGCGGTAGTCTTACCGCCGCCACCATTCCGACCGCACCTCGGAACCATCGGCGACCTCGGTCGGCAATCCTGGTTCGGGAGAAAAAATCTTCAGGTCCTCCATGGCGAATACGCGCTCGATGGGCTGCCGCCATGCGTGCAGCGCCAGATCGAACAGTCCCCAATGGATTGGCATCATCAAACCTCTGGAGCCCATGGTGCGAAACGTTCTTACCGCTCCGTCCGGCCCCATATGAATATCTGCCCAGAGAGGGTCGAACGCACCGATCTCGAGCATCGTCAAATCGAATGGCCCGTAGGTCTGTGCAATCTCTTGAAACCCCGGCCACTCCCCTGAATCCGCGCCGTAGTAGACACGATGTTTTGGCCCGGCCAGCACAAACGACGCCCATAGCGTCTCGAAACGGTTCAACAGGCTTCGCCCCGAGAAATGACGGGCCGGCAGCGCAGTGAGGCGCAGTGGACCTACCTCCAGGCTCTCCGTCCAATCCAATTCGCGCACTTGCTTTGCACCCAGCTCTTTAAGAATCTTGCCCACGCCGAGAGTGGTTACCCATTGTGCCCCGGCGGTTGCCTCGAGCTGCCCGAGACGACGCATGGTGTGCTTTCCAAAATGGTCGTAGTGATCGTGCGACAGAAGCACGACGTCGATGTGCGGCATTTCTTCCAGGCGCAACGGCGGAGCGAAGAATCGTTTTGGACCGGCCCACTCGACCGGCGCCGCCCTTTGCTCCCACACGGGATCGATCAGAACCTTCACCCCGTTGATCTCCACCAGCGTTGTCGAGTGCCCCATCCACGTGATGCGCAGACCGCTCGCCGGCGGATTCTCGTACACCCGGGCATCCGTCCGGAACGGCCCCGGACTTCGTTTGGGCGTACGCTCTTCGCGGTTGGTCAGATAGAGATACATCACCTTAAGAAATAGCGACGCGCTTCCCGCAGAAGTGGGTACGGGGTTCAGATACTTTTTGCCTTGGCGACGGACCTTCCCGATAGGCAACCGTTTAAGCCCCGCCCTGCTGGCGCTTCCACTCGGCTTCAAACGCCTGTTGCCGCTCGGCAACCGCAGCGCGATAACCTTCAGGATCAATCCAGACGCTTTCTCCTGCCCCCGCCTTGGCGCGTTCGAGCTTTGCCAGCATGTCGAAGTATGCGCCGTGCGCGCCGAGGAAGACGTCGCAGGGCAGACCTTTGAGCACAACGAACGTGCGCTCATAATCCTTAGCGATACCGGGATAGGAAGCCGGCTTACCGGGCTTGTCTACCAACCGGAATCCCGGGTTCACATTCCAACTGCCCACAATGACAACATCGCGCAGCTGCCCACCGATCGACGCGCGCATGGTCCAGGTGGTACAGCCGCGAGTGTGGCCCGGCGTCTTATGCGCCACCAGGACCACACTGCCTAGCCGGACCTGATCGCCATCGTGCAGCACACGATCTACCTTGACCGCGGGATAGAGGTCCTGGGAATAATGAAAATCTTGCGCGCCGCCACTCTCCACCACCGGCACGTCGGCATCCATCACCATGTACTTTGCGCCCGTCAACCGCTTGACCTCTGCGCTGCCCGCATCGTGGTCAGCATGTGCGTGGCTGATGAGCAGGATTTTGATGTCGGCGAAGTGAAACCCAAGCTGCTGCATACTTTTGCGAATCAATGGCGGCGAACTCTCCAGGCTTGCATTGATTAGGATGTCGCCCCTGGGTGTCACGATCAGGTACGAAGCCAGATCCTTGCTTCCCACGTAGTAGAGGTTATCGGCAATCTGGAACGGTGCGATGGGCGTGGTCCAGTCGGGGTTTGCCGCCGCTAGCATAGAACCGGCAGGCAAAAGCAGCAGTACGGCAATCCAGGTTTTGAGCCACAGCTTGATCATCATTTCTCCCGATTAATAAGACACGATATTCAGAATTGCAAACACAGCGCAAACAACGCATTCCCAGAATATAGGTTCCCGGAAGCAATGGTACCTCTCTGCTTGCGGCAGCTGACTATTCTGCACAGCGACTTTTGTGAGAGAGGCAGCAGCGCGCATGGGTGCAGCTAAGCCACACCGGGGGGCCAGGCTCCTCTTTTTCAGTCCAGATGCAAATATGTCTCCACCATGGTTTCGATTATCTTCCAGGCCGCCGAGCGATCTGGTTCGACATAAAGCTGCGCTCATCCGGGGAGTGAAGGGCCGGGCTTCAGTGCCCTTGTAAGAAACAAATCTCCCGTTTCATCCCTCGCGGTCGACGAAGGGAAAACGGAGCCCGGAGGGACGTCCTGATAAGTAGCCCAGGACGACAGTCCTGGGAATCCCCAATCCGATCCAAGGATCAAGTCCCGTAGGGACGACTGAAACGAACCGTCCGGCCGTGCAAGGCTAGAAGTTTCCAGCTCGTCCGCCAAGCGGATGCGTATGTCCTGGTGAGCCGCTCTGCCGTCGCAAACGTGGTGAACGTCCCCAGTTTCCCCCCCAGTTTTCCCCAATCCCTGTGCCTGGTTGCTGCCAAGTGACTTCAGGGGTTACTGCCGCAGGGGACCCTGTTTATCTAATTACTGTCGACACTCGCCGATTCAGTTGAACTTTCCGGGAGGTTTCTGCATCTATATTGGTGAACCTCTCGCCAGTCCGCGAGTTCACGTGGGTCCAATTGCCTCGCGCCGGTGGAGATTGTAGCGTGTCTCCAGAGGTGTCGATTCCAGCGCCGTTTCATCGCGACGGCCCTGCCCGGCTTTGCACCGAACTGCCAGTTCCGTGCCGCCGCAACCGGCTTACAGAAAGCACCAGCGGAAGCGATTGAACCAGTGCTCTGAAGCAGACGGGCTTATCTCGCTTATCTCGCTTATCTCGCTTATCTCGCTTATCTCGCTTATCTCGCTTATCTCGCTTATCTCGCTTTTCTCTCACAAAGTGCATTCTTTTTTCGCCCGGTGAGGGGGCTGCGGGAGAGCAGATCAATTGCGCGAATCAGCAGGGGCGCGCCCAGTGCGTGTCCTCTTGAGCTTGGCAGTTCTTTGACAACTTAGCGCACCACCATGACCGGACACCCCGGCCGCGGGGGAGACTATCCTTTTCGTTGTCACAGAAAAGCATCTCCCCCATCCTGCTACTTTCAGTCGCCCCTCCGGGGCTGGATCGGTGAACGTGGCGGCTTACTCGTCCGCCGAGTTTTTTCCGCGGTTTGTTTGGCGACGGCGGCGTTCGAGCACTGCGTGATCAGAAAACAGGTTCGGTACCTCCACTGCGGCCGCAGCGGGCACGGCTTGGGCAACGGACTAGCCTGTAGTAGGAATCGAATCGTCAGTATCGAATCGGGGGGAAGGAATCTTCGCTCGGAGATCAGGGGAAGTGATGGCGGATGAACGACTTCGCCGCCATGCTCCATCCCCGTCTGGACGCAGATAAGATGCATAAAACGTTGTGCATATCAATCTGAATTGTCTGAATTTTGTCTCACTCAAGAGATATTCACCTCTTCGGGTGACATGTGGTGTATCTTTTGTCCACGAAAGCTGTGCACCAGGGGGACGTCGCGGAATTGGGGATTTCTTAAGCGGGAAATTTGTGACAAGTCTCGGGGTTCTTTCGTGCGCTGCGGGCCATTTTTCAGCTTTATCGTTCTTTTGATGTTGTAGTTGCCCCCAAGTCTCGAAGTTTCGCGAAGAGGCGTCCGGCCGTGAAGCCTGTCATCCGTTTGTCCGCTGTTTTTGCCGCAATCCTCTGCTGCCAATGCTTACCCTGCTGGGCACAAGCGGGCAGCACCAGTCGCTCCACCCCGTCACAAACACCTTCATCGGCTGGAAAGTCCAAGCACGGCCGGGTGTCTCCCGTCGAGAACACCGTCGCCATTCCCGGCCCTCTGCGATCGTTCCTGCGCATGGCCGGTATTAGCCAGCAGGTTTCGGTCGAGGATGTGTTGCCCCTGGTCGCTCGCAATGCCTATGCGACAGGCTATCTGAACGGAGTACCGACGGAGTTTCTGCGCCTGCTCGACCGCTATCTGCACCAGGCGCGAGAACTGCAAATGTTGGCCGGGTCTCACGAGACGATACGAGTGACCAACTGCGCCGACGCTGGGCCGCTGTTGGACATCCTGGGCTACCATTCACGGCCGGCTTGTGGACAAAAAGACTCGATTTTGGTGACCGCCGACGCGGAACGCGCGTTTCTTACAACGGATTCGGGCTTTCCGCTGACCGCCCTCGAAGAAGCCCTGCAAAAGGGCGAGCCTTTCACCTACGCCTTTCCCAACTCGCGCGTTCCCGTGCTCTTTAGCGAAAACGATTGGAAAGCGCTCAGCGGCGCGAAGAGCCGCGGGTCGCAAACGCTGGTGGAGATCCTGCTGCGCGAGCCGGCCATCGACCGCCTGTATTGGGCGCTATCGAACACCGATGCGGAAACCCGGACTGCGCTGCAACACAATCCCGGGCTGGGGCGCCTGTTGCCCTACGGTCCGGTTCTCGACTACTACGGAACCCAGATTTGCATACGGGGAGGGCGGGTACTCGTGCCCGGCGGCCCCTCCGCCGAATCGAGCTGGAGAGAGCTGGCAGGCGCGAGCCCCAGATCGCCTGGAGACTTCGTACTGGGCCTTGCGGGGACAGACAACGGTTGGTTGGCCGTTTATTTCGACACCCTGTCGCGAGTGAGCGCGAGCCAGCAGACATACCTTACGGCGAATCCGCGCCTCAAACGTCTCTACGACGCCTTCAAGGAGCCGGAGCCGAACGCGTATCCCGCCAGGGCGGCGTTTCGCAGAGCCCCGGCGTTGCTCATGCTGTTTACCCGGCTGCAGAGGGGGCCGGACGGGGAACCGCGGATTCCCGGCAATCTCGACACCTGGAAGCTGATTCTGTCTGAGAAATCGGGCTCACACGCCGCTCGTGAATGGGGCAAGCGGGCTCGCGGATGGAAACATCCGGAACAACTGCTTGAAGCCATGACCGCGATGTCGCGCATCGATACGGATGAAGGGCCGCTGCAAATGTATCTGATGCTGAGCGAGATCGACAGCGGACGCGGCGACAGGCGTATGTCTCCCGAAACAGTGCTTCTGCTGGCCAACAAATTCACCCAGCTGAGTAACTGGTACCTGGTGTTTTCTGAGTTTCCCGATTTGAGCGACGATTCCATCGCGCGCTTTGTCAAAGTCGCCGACGCAGTCGATGCCATCCACGACCATAGTCTTCGCGGCAATGCCATGGGCATGTTCCAAGCGAACCTGGGGCTGTGGCAGATTTTTGCCCGCCAGGGAGAAATTCATCAGGCGGATTTGAATTCATCCTGGCAGCAGGTTCTTGCACCCTTTGCTGCCGTTGACTCCCCAGCCCAGCTGTTCGACGCGGGCCGCTCCTCGCTGAAGAGCGTGATGGTGGCCGCGAGTGGCCGGGGCAATCTCTCCCAGAGCGAATTCATCGATCTTCTCGCGGGTCCTCCGCAGGACTCTCCAGAGGGTCAGCGCATGCGCGAAGAACTAGCCGGCCGTATCCGGGCGGTGTTTGACGATCAGCGTCTCGTGCCGCTCGATACCGTGCTCACAATCGGCGATGGACTCAGCCAGATGGCCGCGGGTGCGCCCGCAGGCAATACGTTGCTGCCCCTGGCCAACGAACTGCGGCAATTTGAGCTGCCTCGCCCCATCTTCACCCAGAGCGAAAAGACAGAATGGGCTCCGGGCGTCTACGCCAACCGCCATGCAGAATTGCAGGTGCACGTCGACCTCAGCAAAGTCATCAAGACCCCCGGCACTGGCGCACAACTGGATGCAGCACGCGGCCAACTCACCCCGTTTCTCCGTGATACGCTTGTCGGTTTGAATTACGCCTACTACGAACCGCCGGGTGCCCAGATTCTGCACAACAATCCACTCTTTGTTCGTTCCCACGACTTCTCTGGCGAAACCATTGTGGGTGTGACCCAGCTTTGGCAAGCTCCGGAACTGTTCGGCCAGGGCTCGCCGGCCGGCGGAGGGGCCTATCTGGTCGGCTCGCTGGCCGAATTGCCCTATGCACTGGCGTCGACCGAGCAGGACTTTATTGCTCCCAGAAACGTCCAGGCTCTGATCTGGAAAGAGGTCACATCGGACCTGTTGGTCAGCGCAACCTTGCCCCGCTGGTGGAGTGTGACTCGGAACGAACTGCACGCCGTAAACCTTTATCAGCGTTCCGGGGAGGAGATTGTCACCGCGGCGGTGGCCAATGGCCCACTGCGTGACAAAGTGGTGGATATCCTTTCTGAGCGGCTTCCCCCGCAGCGGCTGGGACAATTGGAACAGGCGATCGAGGCAGGCGACGTTTCTGTGGGCCTATCGCGGTTAACCCCGGCAGACACCTTCCATCTTGCCGCGGAGTATCGCCGCCGGTTTCCCCAGGACGCTGCGTCCTGGGGAGCGGCCTCCGGGGAATTGGATGCGCTCATCCAGCAATACCCCGCTGAGGTCAACTTGCAGCGTCTCTCCCGGGATTTCGGCACGCCTCATCCAGTGATGGCGCAGAACTATGCGCCGGAACTGCTGAATACGCAACCGTTCCCCGCCTTCGGAGGCAACTCCAGCCGATTGTTGGGTGAGTCATGGGACTCGAGCAACCTGTATTGGGCGCGGCTGGCAGATGAAAGAGGATATTCGCCAGTGGTACTCAATCGCCTGGTTCCTGAGTTGACGCGCCACATGGTGTCGAACATTTTCGCCACCGACATTGAAGACTGGTTCGCGCTGATGCGGGCCATGAAAGAAACCGGCGAACAATTTCGTCAAGGCAAGATTGTGTTGCCGCAGGTGACGGAAGCGTCCTCTACGAACCCCGATGGTGGGGTTCCGCAGGAACAATTTCCCGCGAGCCCTGCGACGGCGGGTCACAAATAAAACGGACACAGGACGAACCATGGCAAAGCGACTTCTTCTTATTCCGATCTTAAGCGCTTTCTTTTTCCTTGGCGGCCGGGCGACCGGAGCTCAGGACAATTCGACGAGCATCCGTGTGAACGTCGATCTGGTGCAGCTAAACGTCGCCGTAACGGATAGTAAGGGTAACTATATTTCCGGCCTCGGTCCGGAAAATTTCTCCATTACGGAAGACAAAATCCCGGAGCGGATCGCGACCTTTGAAGAGGGCAACGAGCCCGCGCGGCAAGTATCTCCAACGCCGGGCAGCGCAGCCGCAAGACAGGCTTTTGCCAGCAGCCACTCCACCATAAAAGCAACCGAAGCGGTGGCGACTGCAGGGCCGGCAGGGAAAGCCTCCACCAAAGCCGGTGAAGATGGTGGGTCTATACCTTCGCAGCTTGCCGGCGCCAATGTGTTTGTTCTTTTCGATACCAGCAACTACATGTATCGGGGCTTTGTGTTTGCGCAGGATGCCATCACCGATTTTGTGCGTTCCCTGCAAACTGCGAACAAGGTCGCCTTCTACTCCTACAGTCGCGACCTTTCCCGCAACTCCATTCTCACCACCGATCGGTCGCAGGTGCTGCGTGGGGTGCGGAGCACGGTCGCCGGCGACGATGCCGCGCTGTACAACTGCCTGCTGTTGACGGTTGAGGATGCGGCTCGATACACCGGCCGAAAAGTCGTTGTCGTCTTCTCCAACGGTCCTGACAACGCCAGCCTGGTGCCGCCAGAGGATGTTGCCGAACTGGCTCAGTCTACGGGCACGATCATCTATATGATCAGCACGCGCGAAGCGCAATTGGAGCCTATCTCCACCGCGGTGTTTGAGCGTATGAGCAAGGCAACCGGGGGCAAGGCCTATTTTGCGCGCAACTGGAATGACGAAAAGAAGGCTTTCGCGTTCATCCAGGAGGATTTAGCTCACCTCTACTCTCTCAGCTACTATCCGCAGCCGAACCCCAGCGAAGGCTGGCGCACCATCACCGTCAAGCTGGTTGGCAAGGATCTGCAAAAGTATCACGTACGCACCCGAGCGGGCTATCGGCTACAACAGGCCCACGCCGCTGCCAACAACTCCGCGGATCTGGAGTCGGAGGCAGTGCAGAAGTAAAAGCCAAGTCGCTCGCCGGCCCTGCAACAAAGTCAAGGGTGCCCCCAGGTCTCGCTTTTGAGACCTGGGATCCGCGCAACGGCTACGGACCATGCGGCATAATCTAATCCCTCCTTGCTTGTCTTCGTACCCCATATCTGTTAACTCTGTTAACAATCCACGGCCCAAGGGGTATGTATGCGTTGTGACCTTGGTAGTTTTTTCCTCCGTGCGGCCGTCACTCTCGTTTTTCTTCTTGCCGTCTCATCCGCGCACACGCAATCGCTGCCCAGCCCCTCGTCATCCCAACCCGTGCCGTCCCTGGATGAGTCGAATCTGCAGCGTCTCACCGGCAACCCGGGTCTCCAGGCGCGCGCAGCCGCCGGTCAAGTGATCGGTCAGGCGACCGGCCAAGCGACCGATAGGGCAATCGATGAGGGCCGTCTGCCGGATGCGTTCCCTCTGAATCACATCCTGCTCCTGTTGCAGCGCAGCGCGGCGCGCGAGCAGGAGCTCGATCAATTCATGACCGAGCAATACGATCCTCATTCCGCTAACTTCCACACGTGGCTCACGCCGCAGCAGTTCGGCGAACGATTCGGGCCGTCGCCGGCGGACGTGGAGCAAGTCACCCGGTGGCTGGCTCAACAAGGATTCACGCTGAATCGAGTACCCGCCGGCGGCCTCTTTGTCGATTTTAGCGGCGATGCAGGCAAAATCGCGCGAGCCTTCCATACTGAAATACATCACTACCGCCTGAATGGAGAAGAACACTACGCCAACGCAAGCACCCCCTCCATCCCCGCTGCCCTGTCGCCTTGGGTGTCAGGCTTTCGATCCCTCGATGACTTCCATCCTCACCCCCAAGCGCATCGTCCAGGAGTCGCATATTTCGATCGTGAAGCGGGTCGATGGTCGCGGGCCACCGGCGCTGCCGCCCACCTGACGCAAACTCCGGGTACAGTCCCTCTCTATATTGCGGGCCCCCAGGATTTTGCCACCATCTACGGAATCGACCAGGTCTGGAAACAACATGCCGGCGCCGCTTCTTCCACGCCCCTACTTATCGGGACCGGTCAGACAATTGGCGTGGTAGGAGAAAGCAACCCGCAGAGCGCTGACATTCAGACCTTCCGCGATCAGTTCGGCATCACGGCGCTCGGTCCCAACGGCTCGGTGCAGCTGGAAAACCCTCCCTCCAGCGTCTGCGCGGCGCCTGATCCCGCCGACAACGAACCCGAGAGCTATCTGGATGCGGAGTGGGCCGGCGCCACCGCGCCGGACGCTACCGTGGACTTCGTTGCCTGCGGCCGCCAGGGCGTTACCTCGGGCGCCGATCTGGCAGCTGCCTACGTCATTGCCGACCCGGCGCACGTGCAGAAGATCTCTGTTCTCAGCACCAGTTATGGCGATTGCGAAGCCCTGCCCCAGAGTGAAGCCAACCAGTTCTACGTGTCACTCTGGCAGCAGGCAGCCGCCGAGGGAATTACGGTAGTGGTGGCGGCCGGCGATACCGGCGGCGATGGCTGCCAATCCGTAGATACTTATGCGACCGATGGTCTCTCGGTCGTGAACGAAGCATCCACGCCCTACAACATCGCCGCCGGCGGAACCGATTTCAGCGACGTTTTCAGCGGGACCGCGAGTACCTACTGGTCGACGGCCAACAGCACGAATTTTGCTAGCGCGCTGTCGTACATTCCCGAGACGGCGTGGAACGACAGCTGCGCCAGCCCTCTCGTGCTTGCGACTTTCGGCCAAAGCTTCCAGAGCAGTTTCGGCGCCAATGGATTTTGCACCTACGCTGCGCAGCAGCTGATCGATCCGAATACCCTGTTCTCACCCTATTTCAATCCCTTTGCCGGCAGTGGTGGTCTAAGCGGTGTGTCTGCCCGGCCGGGCTGGCAGACAGGGGTGACCGGCATTCCTTCACAAGGCGGCCGCGCTGTCCCCGATATCTCCATGTTTGCCTCAGGTGGCGATGTCTGGTCCCAGACATTGATTCTCTGCGACTCCGGCCTTGCGAATATGCCGGCCGGCACTGCCTGCGACTTTACCAATGCCGGTGACATCTTTGCCAACTACGGTGGAGGCACCTCGTTCGTCGCCCCGGCGTTCGCCGGCATCATGGCTCTGATCGATCAAAAAAGCGGCTCGCGGCAAGGGCAGGCAAATTATGTTCTCTATCCACTCGCCGCGCAGCAATATGTCAGCAGCGGCAATCCGGCCCAACCGAGCCTGGCCACCTGTGCGGCCTACCTGGGGCCGCAGGCGCTCAGTTCCTGTTACTTTCACGACATCAGCGCCACGCCGAACCCGGCGGCAGGCGCCTCGTCTGCGTTCCTTACCAGCAATACGGCCGTGCCGTGCACCGGCACGGCCACCAGCGCGGGCACGTTTACCGATAGCAGCACCGACCCTGCCTCGCATAATCAAAACTGCTATGGTTACCAAATTACGGTAACCCAAAACGGCACGTCGCTGACCACCACCCCCAACTACTATGGTGTGCTTTCCACCACGGAAAACGCTTATGCTCCTGCGTTTCTCGCCGGTCCAGGCTATGATCTGGCAACCGGCCTGGGCAGCCCCAACGTTCTCGCGCTGGTGAATGCTCCGGAGTGGTCAGCCCTCTCCATCGCTCCCGCCACCCTGCCGGGCGGCAGGGTGGGCAGCGCCTACACGCAAGCGCTCACCGCGAGTGGCAGAGTCGCACCGTATTCCTGGAGCGTCGTTTCGGGTAGCCTGCCTCCGGGGTTATCACTTTCGGCCTCTACCGGAGTCATCTCTGGCACTCCGACGGCGGCTGCTCCCTTTGCCTTTGCCATCCAGGTTGCGGACTCTGAGAGCACACCGGTAACGGCGGTGGCTTCCTTCTCGTTAACAGTGGCAGCTGCCCCGATTGCCAGCGCAACAACGCTTGCCTCTTCCTCGCTGATCTCGGGTATTGGAATGAGTGTCACGTTTACCGCAACGGTTTCGGGCCAGGGTGGTGTGCCCGCCGGCACGGTAACCTTCTTCAACGGGTCGACATCTATTGGAACCAGCACTCTTACCGGAGGAGCGGCCACACTCACCACGTCGTTCTCTACTGCGGGAACAATTACGGTGAAGGCTAGTTACAGCGGAGACGCGAACTTCACCGCGAGTACCTCCGCGCCCTTGACGGAAACGATTGTTGTCCCCGGCTTCACAGCAACGGTGAACCCGGGAAGCCTGACAATTCCGCGCGGCAAATCCGGGGTGGTGAGCGTCACTCTAACCCCGCAAGGCGGTTTTCAAGGTACGGTAACCTTCTCATGTGGAACGCTGCCGGCAGATTTTTCCTGCGACTTTGCTGCGCCATCGGTCACATTCAGTGGCACTGGCGGCGCACTTACAAACAAACTCACCATCAATTCCGCTGTGGTTCCGGCGGCTTCGGCTTCGATTTCGGGGGGCGATCCTCTCCGAAAGCTACCCGCAATGACGTTCTGGTTCCCTGCCTTTGCCGGCCTTTTAGCCTGCGGCCGGCACAAACGGCACGATGGGCATCGCAATCGATTGTGGATGCTTTGTCTGCTCTGCGCCTGGTTTGCCGGCGCCGCAGCAATGAGCGCCTGCGGCGGTGGCCGCCACGAAGCCCCGGATGGAACATACAACATTCCCATTATTCTTACATCGCCAGGATTGACGACCCAGACCGTAAATGTAATAGTCATGGTTCAATGAGGGGCCCTCGTGGCATGGAGCTGGGTGAACAAAGGGTATCGCAGTCTTCTGAGAAGTCGATGAAAGGAAGACCTCGAGAAGTAGGCATTTACGTGGTTTTCTCTCAAAGAAAACCACGCCTCGCTGCTCTTACCAGACCACAGTAATTGCGAAAATGCTTTAAGGCTTCAGCCCGGTGTTCTCAGTAAGTTTCTCCACGCAGGCGGATTGTGTTGTGGAGGCGCCCGGGCCGCAGGCAAATAGATTCGGCTCGGTCATGACTGACGCGGCAGCCTGCTCCAGAGTTATGTTCGGAGACTCGGCCTGGAACCTGGAGCGTTTGTCGTCTTGTTGCAGCGAGACGCTCTTGAAGAGAAGCGCGTTGCCTTCGAGGTGGACATGGATCGCCGTCAATTGCCAAACAGAGGGACCCACTTGTTGCTGCTCCAATGCAAAGGAACTGCGCTCCTTCAATCTTCCCAGCAGCCCTCCGCCGAAGGTGACGTCGTGAATGAGGTGCCCCTTTATTTTGCAGATGCGCTGTTGCTGGTTATCGACCACCACGTCCCCAGTCATCGAGCTGAATACACGCGCCTCGCGCGTAGGTGGATGGAAGTTCGGTGCGGGATCGAAATGCAATGAGGTGGTCGTCGCGGTTGCGCCCGTCTGTGTCCAGATAAATGCGGAGGGCAGCAGCTTCAGAAAATCGTCGATCTGCCGACTATCGTGATTCGCCTCCGAAACCTGTTTATTCTGAGCTTTGGTGTCGTGCAGAAATTTCTCAATCAGAGCACGCTGATCTGTTTGAGAAAGTTCACGGTCGTCCTTCTCGAGGATACGTTCGACGTTGCCCCGTTGTGTGGCCCCCACCCATTGAAGAAGGTGCTCTTTCGGCTTATCGCTTTCTTCCAGGTAGATCCAGTTGGAGTGGTCGGTCTGGTCTGCTGTCCGCTCGCTGGCGGCCACCTGTTCCATGATCTGTTGAGGGCTTTGTGCATGCACCGCCGGCGACAGGAGCACTGCAATCCCTATCCAGAAAAATCCCGCTTTTCTGTTGGCCATCTCACTACCTTGCCGCAAAGTTACGGGTTTTTGATGCGGGAACCCTGCCGAAGGGTTCAGCAGAGATGCTTTCCCTCGGTCCAGGCTCAGGGCGACAGTGTATAGAATGCGGGGGCCCCAATGCCAGCACGGCTTTACGGCATTTCAGGGTGAGTACAGAGCAACCGCTCCCGGCGCGGAGTTCCGCAGGGGAGCTGCTCTTTGGGACCTCTCCTGTGCGGAATCAAAGCGAAGACGCTCTAGTAGAGCGAGTCGTCGGGCTCCTTATAATCTTCCCCGAATTTGTTTTTGTGGGGTCGAACATGAGCGTCGATGGGTACATCGACCACGCCCAGATCTTTTTGCGAAGTACTCAGCACCACGCGCCGGGTGAGAGCATCCAGAGCCCGGGCGTCGCCACCCTCCGCCCAAACATGCATCTCGTAAGTCGCGGCCGGTATGTCATGCAGCGTAATACTGCCATTCGCCGGGGACACGTCGTAATAAGGCGTCGATAGAGTTACGACGACCGCGCTCATCTCCGGATGAATATTGCAAAAGATATAGGAGACGCCATCATGGTCGAAACGCACCGCCCGGGAGCTTCCACTTTCGTAGAGACCTAGATCGAAGCGCTTGCCGTTAAACAGGGAAAATACATTGTGAAAAAAGGGATCGAGATTCGGGAAATCGACGCTGCTCCCGGTCGGGATCACGAGCAGATGGGGCGTGAACGCCTTGTCCTTCTGTACCAGCCGGTAGTGTCCGGGTTTCAGCGCGGATACTGGGTCCTCGCCCGAATGCGCAAGAGGAGTGAGCCAGACGACCACTCCCGCCGAGCCCGCCTTCAGGTCGGCGTGTTTGCCCGCCCGCAGGACGCGCACCTGCACAGAGGCGTCCACTGTTTCTGCCGCAGCCCCCGCGGCCACCACTACGGAGCAGAGCAATAGCAACAGCGTGAGACGGGATGGTGAGAGGCAGCGCACTAAAAAGAATACCCCGTCGCCAGGCCGAGGCTTTGCGCGGTGTTAGCGAAACCCGCGATCGGCCAGCTATAGATGTTGCGGTACTCGGCGGAGAACAAAAGATAGGTCTTTGGCCGATAGATAATATTCGCCAGCACCGTACGATTCCGAGCCAGGTTGGTGTAGACATCGGTTGCCGTCGGATCGGTGTAATCGCGAAGCTGCGACGAGAAGCCGGCATCCTCGCCAATCCCAACATTTGCCTCGAAGGTAGGCGACATCTTTAATTTCAACTGAGACCATCCTCCCTCATCGTTGAGACCCCTAATTTCGCCTGACCCTGGTTCGGTCAAATAGTCTTTAAAGGTTCCAGCCCCAAGTCCCCCCAGGGCGCGGCCACGGTAGAACTCCCCCGATAAGTCGAGCCATCGCGTGAAGGGGAATTTCCAGTCCGCGGTTCCAGCCCACGCATCAACGTGCTGCGTATTTGAGTATGTCTGTCGGCTGTAATACCCGCCGGCGCCTACGGTAAAGGTTCTATCCATGAGCGGCAGGCTATAGCTTACCCTGGATTCGTAGCCGGGCTGACGGCTGCGCTCAGCAGGGTCGGGTTGGCGGTTGCCGGTGATTGCCGGGCTTCCCGGAGCAGCAGGATCGAGCAGGGCGAAGTCGAGACCGAGCGTTCCTGCTCCGAGACGAGCTTGATTTGTCGATTCCAGTTGAGGCGCCCAGATCCACAAATTACCCGACCACGCGAAAGGCGGTTCGCCAACGCCAACGTATGACGTTGGCTGCAAAGGAGAAATAAGCGGTGCATCCAGGGCGGCGATCAGCGAATGGTTTGCCCAATCCAGTCTAGCGTGCGCAGTGCGCAGGCGCAGCGTGCCGGTAGAGGTGGTGTAGTCGGTGTAAGGAACACCGCCAAAGAAGTCCACATGGAAATCTGCCGCCGAGCGCGCGCCCCAGAACGTGGGCCCTCGCGCTTCCAAACCGAGAATGGTCTGGCGCAGCGTCGCCGCGAGACTCCCATGAGCCGTAGTTGCATTGCGCGGGATCGCGAGGATAGGCAGGTCGATGTTATCGACCGCGCCATCGTTGAGGAACGAAGAGAACAGAACCAGTCCCGTGATTTTGACCGGGTACTTGGAACCGCTCTCGACCTTGGTTTGATCGTGCTGCTTAACTTCTGCCTGCAGAATTTCGTCCTGGCTTTGCAATTGCTGTACGCTCTGCTGCAATGCGGTCGCGGCCTCCGCTGTAACTGCCGGCGTTTCTGCGTTCGCCGCTTGCATTTGCGTGCGCACCTCTTTTAACTCGGTTTGCAGTTGGTCAATTTGCTGTTTCGAGTCGTCAAGCTGATGTTGCATGCTGTTCAATGCAGCCAGAACCTGGTCGAGCCGCTGTTCCAGATGGTTCGACTCGCTCGCGCTCGTGGATGGTTGCGCTTGCGGCGTTGCTGAAGCGGCCGTCTGTTGCGCGTGCACCACGCACGAGAGTAAAACCGCCGACACGGCGAGGCAAATTCCGATAGGTCTGTAGTTCATCGCATAACCTCTAAGGTCGGCCGCCACGGCCGCAATTCCAATACTAGCTAATCGGGGGCCAGGGGCATGGTCGATCGATGCTGCTGGGCGGCGATTTCGAAAGAATGCAACGTGCTTTTGGCGAGCGAAAGACAGAAGACCGTGTTCCCCGGCTCGGATGTTTCGAGCTTTACCGAACCGCCGTGCTCATGCGCTACGCGATCGGCGAGCGTAAGGCCAAGGCCCACGCCTCCCAGCTTGCCCTCGCTGACAAAAGGCTCAAACAAGGTGACACGAATCTGTTCTGAGACGCCGGGGCCGCTGTCGACTACATGGAATCTTATCCAGTCCTCCGTTTCGGTCAACGAGATCCGAACTCGTGCGGGTGGGTTGCCTTTTTGTGCAGCCTGGCAACCGTTGAGCAGAAGGTTGTAAAGGGCGCGCTCGACCTTTTTGCTGTCAAGCCACGCCTCGATCGAAGGCAGAGGATCACAGATAATTGCGATTTTGTGCGCGTCAGGATGCGCTTTCACCATGGCGATGGCTCGCTCCGCCACCAGGGAGAGCGACTCATAGTTCGGTTGCAGATGCTGCCCTGTCCGGCTGAAGATGAGCAGAGACTCGATCAGTTCCGTCATCCCCGTGACCCCCATTTTTACCTCCGCGAGCAATTCGGCCCGCTCTTCGGGGCCGATGGCCCATGAGCCAAGAAACTCTGCGTTGGCATACACGGCGGATAGGTAGTGTCTTAGATCATGAGAAATGGAGCTGGCCATTCTGCCAATGGTTGCCAGTCGCTCCGCTTCCAGAAGTTCTTGTTGCGTTCGCCGCAGCCGCATGCGCATTTGATCAAACGCGGCGCTTAGTTGCCGCAGTTCGGTGGCGCCTTGCGTGTGCAGTTCATAGCCAAAGTCTCCGGAGCCGAGGGCCCGCGCTCCCGCCACCAGCGCCTCCAACGGTTGCGTAATCGTGCCGGATATATAAAAGGCGAGCGCACCCGCGAGCAGAAAAACAAAAAGCCCCAGCGAGAGCAGCAGCCTGTCGAGCCGGAGCAAGTAGCGGCTCGCTTCGTCATACGACTTCAGCACCACCAGCCGGACTCGTGGAGAGCCAGCCCCTGAAAGTTTGCGGGACGCTTCTACATAATGTTCGTTGCCCAACCGAACATCCGCACCATCCACCGTTCCATTCAGCAGGTTGGGCTCGTGCTGCAGAAATTCGTTGATCCTGTTCGGGCCCAGGGTTGACGCGACGATCGCGTCATCCGCGGGAAAGACTACCTGGGCGGCTGCGGCTTCTCCAACCTCGCGAGCCACCTGGTTGTCGATGGCATAGCCGATGGCGACGTAGCCTAAAAGGCTGCCTTCTGTTGAGGTGCCGAAGTAAAGAGGTTCGGAGATGACTTCATAGAGCCGATCACCACTTAAAACGTATTGCGGCTTCGAAGAGGTTACGATGCCTTGCGGTAGATCGCGCGGAGCCTCAGTAATTGCGGGCGCGACACCCTGTTCATAGCGCGCGATGACTCTTCCATTGGGATCGGCCAGCGCAAAGAATGCCGCTCCGCTCACTCTCCAGAATTCAAGCCCCCCGTCGCGAACGGTTCGTTCCTCTCCTGGGCCTGACCTGAGCAATACTGTCATCAGCGCTTTGAGGCTCGGTAAATCCGCGAGCAGGGCGGCTTCGCGGCGCAGCATTTCGCGGCGCTGCATTTGCAGGTTGCTAAAGGTGGCGATGGAGCGCTGAAGATCGGAGGCGAGGGCCTGGCGAATTTGTCCTTGCAGGCTGGTATGAATCACTACCAGGCTCAACGCCGTGAGTCCAAAAGAGACAGCGAGGAGAGAGAGGAGCAAGGTCATTCGCATCCGCATCGCTGATCTCTACGCCTCCACCTTCTGAGTGTAGCTAGGCGACCGGCGAAAATACGAATTTATAGCCCATTCCGTGGACAGTTCGGAAATGCGTCGGATTCGCCGGATCGGTTTCCAGCTTCTGGCGAAGCTTGAGGATCTGGTTATCTACCGTGCGCGTCGATGGATAGAAGTTGTATCCCCAAACGTCGTTCAGCAATTCTTCGCGGGTGAGCACCCGCTCTGCATTATCGAGAAAAAATCGCAGCAATTTGAACTCATGTGCCGTCATCGGAATAAGCTTGCCGGCGCGGCTCACTTGCATCCTGGTAAAGTCGACCGAGATTTCGCCAAACGACAAGGCGTGCGTCGGCCTCGATCGTTTTGACCGGCGCATGGCAGCTTGTACGCGCGCCAGCAGTTCTCGCGGGCTGAAAGGCTTGGTGACGTAGTCATCGGCTCCCAGCTCAAGGAGTAACACTTTATCGGCAACCTCTGAAACAGCACTAAGAATAATGACCGGTGTATCCGGCGAAGCGCGCTTCATGGTCTTGCAGAGTTCTCGTCCGGATAAGCCGGGCAACATCAGGTCCAGAACTACCGCTTCCAGCGCGCCACTCTGAAAGCTCTCCAGGGCAGCGGTACCATCCGCGGCACACTTTACCTCATATCCCTCTGCGGTGAACAGGCGATGAAGCGCCTTTTGTATCCGTGAATCGTCTTCGACCACAAGGATGGTGCTCATATTGCCTCAAAAATGATTCTCCTCCAATTTACGTTTACCGGGAAGCGCTTCGGCTGCGAATGACAAATCATTGACAATTCCCTTACAAATCAAATACCACACTCTAACCCCCCCGTTACCTTACCTAAGGTTACCCTCGCGCGCCCTGGCCGGCACTGAACCGGCCCTCCTTCGGTAACTTATGGGCTCACGGGCGGGACGCCTTGTCTGCCGGCTTACGCTGAAAAATGGGCGCTCGCTCTGCCACCCAACCACGATGACACAACCGAGACAATGATCAGACAAAGCTCCCGGTCAATCGGCATAAGCTTCGTGTGTAGGGCAGGAGTGCTTCAGCTTGCGAGTGGCGATCGTTCATCATTGGCTGGTAACGCAAGGCGGTGGAGAACGGGTGCTTGAAACATTGGCATCCATGTTTCCAGAAGCCGACATCTTTACGCTTCTTGCTGACCCGCAACAGATTCCCTCAAGCCTCAGAAACCGCCGCATTCAACAAACATTCCTGGCCCGCATTCCCTGGTCGAATCGACTCCACAGGCATTTGCTGCCGCTCTATCCACTGGCAGTGGAGCAGTTGGATTTGCGCGGCTATGACCTGGTCATCACCTCCGACGCGGGTCCGATGAAAGGAGTGCTGGTGGCGCCCGGGGCGATTCACATCTGCTATTGCCATGCTCCCATGCGCTATCTGTGGAACCAATACCACGACTATCGCAACGAGTTATCGGGGATTGCGAAATACGCCTTCTCGCTCTCCGCCCACTATGTCAGAGCCTGGGACTTCGCAGCTGCGCAGCGCGTGACTTTGTTCGCGGCCAACTCTGCGAATGTTTCTGTGCGCATTCAGCAATATTATTCGCGGCCAAGTGTCGTCCTCTATCCACCCGTGGATACTTCGCTGGCGCGCCTTGAAGCGGACACAACCGATAGCTATCTTGCCGTCGGCAGGTTGGTTGCTTACAAACGGATGGATCTTGTCATTGCGGCTTGCAACCGCCTCCGGCGTAAGCTCCGGATCATTGGGAGTGGCCCGGAAGAACGCACCCTACGTGCCCTCGCAGGTCCGTCCATTGAATTCCTGGGCCAGGTGTCGGACGAGGTGTTGTGGAACGAGTATGCCCGTTGCCGCGCATTCCTGTTTGCGGCCGAAGAGGATTTCGGTATGGCGCCGGTCGAAGCGCAGGCCTGCGGAAGGCCGGTCATCGCCTATGGAAAGGGTGGTGCACTCGAGTCCATTGCGGCAGAAAGCACGTCACCGGGTCGTATTACCGGGCTATTGTTCCATGAACAAACTGTGCCGGCTCTATGTGACACGATCCTCGAGTTCGAACGCAGAGAACAAGACTTTGACCCGATGTTCATAAGCGACTGGGCCAAGCGATTTGATTCCGTATATTTCGTAGATGGTTTTCGCGAGCTGGTAAAGGGCGCGATGAAGTCGAGCCAACGGAACAATTTCGTCGACTCTCTCAGTGCAAACGAAGTTGCTCGACCGATTCGAGTCGTGGGACAGCGGGGCGCTCATTGAGCGGCGCCGTCGTCATCGACGCACGCTGGCTCAGAACCGGCATAGGTCGTTATACGATGGCGCTGCTACAGGGGCTGCGAGAGCAGATGCGGAATACGCCGCTCACCTGCATCACGCAACCCCAACATGTTGGCCTGGTCTCTACATTTTGTGACCGCGTAATCCCATGCGCCGCGGGTATCTACGGGATACAGGAGCAGCTTGCGCTGCCGTGGCTTGCCAGAGAAGCAGCTGCCTTGTATGCGCCGCACTACAACATACCGGTTTTGTGGAAGCGACCGCTGCTGGTGACGATTCACGATCTGAACCATCTGCTGGACGCCACATATCGTGACACGTGGAAGTCGCGCCTCTATGCCAGGCCGCTGTTGAAGATTGCGATCAGGCATGCGGATGTCATTATTACGCCCTCCGACTATACCAAGGCAAAACTCTGCGAGCACCTGGGCGTAGAGGCTTCGAGGATTTCCGTCATCCCATGCTGTGTCGCTTCGTGCTTTCACCAGAGGGAAAAAACCGAGGTCCGGCGCAGCGTGGAGCAACGACTTGGCATTACGCGTCCCTACCTTCTGTTCGTAGGCAACTGCGCGCCCAACAAAAATGTGCCATTGCTCCTGGAGTCTCTCGCTTTGCTGCGCAGCAGAAGAAACGACGTGCCGCTCCTGGTGATTGCGGGAGGCGATTTCAAATGGCGGCCACAAATGCTGGAGTCTGCACGGAGGCATGGAGTTCAGGACCATATTGTCTGGGTCGGGAAACTGAGCGACGAACTGCTTGCGGAACTGTACGCGGCGGCACTGATGACAATTATGCCCTCGTTTGAAGAGGGTTTCGGCCTCCCTGTGATTGAATCCATGGCCTGCGGCACACCAGTGATCTGTTCGCGCGCAGCATCCCTGCCAGAAGTGGCAGGCGACGCTGCTTTGTTCTGTTCGCCGCATTCTTCTGAGCAGCTGACCGATGCCATCGAACACCTAATCGACTCTACCGGCACACGGGAGAGGCTCATTGCCTCGGGGCTCACGCGCTCGTCTCTCTTCTCGCAGCAGACCTTTGCTGAACGGCAGGCCGTCGCTATCCGTCAACTCATCGCAAGCTAGCGGTCAACGATAGCGATGTCATTTTGCCCGCTTTGCATCCTGAGCTAAGCGCCGCTTGGCCCGGGGTACGCGAAGAATGTCTTTGAGCGTGAGATAAAACTTTTCCCGTTGGTGTTTCACATCATGGCTGGCAGAGAAAACCTTGAGCGCCCTGTCCGCTAATTGCTGTCTATAAGAAGATGAGCGGGTGATCTTTCCGATTCCTTGCGCCAGAGCGACCGGACTGAATTCGTCCACAACTTCGGCAAAACTCTGCTCCGATGCATAGCGAACCAGGCTCGAGTACTTTGGTCCGAAAACCAGAATCGGTTTCCCCGCCGCCAGGTAGTCCGCCGTCTTTGAAGGGAATGCGGTCTGCACCGCGTCTCGCGAGTTCTCAAGGAACGAATAAGGTAGAAAAAGAATATCTGCACCTGCCAGCGCGCTCGCCAGTTCAGACTGTGGCATCCAACCCCGGCAGACGATATTTTCATGGTCCCAACCGAAGGCTCGCATGTCTGCTTCCGTCAGCGCAGTACACAGGTGCAATTTGGGGGCGGGAATTCCCTGTTTCTCCAGTTGCCCGGTCTTAATCAGGTCCACAAGCAGATCCAAAGAATCCTTGACCGTGTACCCGATCTGTCCGGCAAACAGGATGATCGGGCCACCCTCGTGAGGGATCTCAACCTGGCGGATCGGGGCTGCGGTTGAGGGCAGTTGAATCTCTGATTCTGCTCCACACTCACGCCGGACCAGGCGCTGCATCTCTGGGCTCACTGCATACACGTGGGCGGCATTGCGGAGGATCTTCGCCGTCAGGTACCGCTTCACTCTTCTCACCGTTGCCGAGCGGCTGATATGAGCAGAGGTAAAGTTGTCGTGAACGATGGTGATGTGCGGAGTCGCCGTAATCCAGGCCGCGAAGGCCGCTACGAAGTAGTAGTGCCCTTGAACAATGGTGAGCACCGCTTCCACTTGTTTACGCTTCATTTCTACAATTGTCTTTAGCGCGACCAGGGGGAGGGCAAGCCAATTCGCCGCGGTAGATCCATCGAAGGCCGGCAATACAATGTGAGTGCAGTCGATAAGCCCCGTTGCTTGCGAAGCTTTCATTCCAATCCTGGAGGTGAGGACCGTCAGATGGTGAGCTGAATACTGATCGAGCAGCCGCTTTAAGAGGATGGCGCCGCCATGGTGGTTCGATGGGGGAAACTCGCCGACGAAGAGCAGCGTGGCAGGGCTGCTGTCGGGTTCGCCGGTATCGTGCGGTTGCGTGGTCATTCGGCGAGCTAACCTCTACGGCTCGAAGGTCGCATTTGCCAACTTCCGCGGCTGGGGTTTGTAGACCGAGCGCATCCATTCGGCGGTAATTCGCAGGCCCTCTTCCAGGGTGTACGTGTCCTTATGGCAGAGGTCTTTGATCGCCTTCGAAACGTCGACCAGCTTATGTTTCGTGGTCATCGCCTCGGAGCTTTGGCAGCGAACCAGCGCCGGCGATGCACCCGTCACCTTCAGCACCAGATCGGAGAGCTCTTCAATCGTGTGGTAGTGGCTTCCCGCGATGTTGTAAGTCTCCCCAGGCTTGAAGTTATCGATGAGATTCGCGACCGTATGGACGGTATCCGGCAGGAACGTTGAAGTGCGGGAGTGGCCTCGAAACACCGTCCACGGCAACCCGTTTAACGCGCAGTAGAGAAAACGGCAATTCACCGAACGGTAGGGACTGTAGTATTCCCCCGGACCGAACGTGTTGAACAAGCGAATCACCACCGTCTCTGTGCCATATCGCAGGGCAGAGTTGCGTAATTGCATCTCGTTTACCCACTTGGTCATTGCGTAGTCGTTCAACTGCTTAATCTCGTGGCCGTCCGTGACGGCTTCCACCATCAACTCGGGCCAATCGCCATACACCTCTGACGACGAAAAATGAATCAGGCGGAACTTGAGACGTTCTTGCAGGCGAATGAGGTTCTTGGTGCCGATGGTATTTGTGCGCCACAGGGTTTCGTAGAAATCTTCTCCATTCCAGCGGCCGAACTCAGCGGCACAGTGATACACATAATCAAACGGACCGAAGCATTCCACAACACGCTCCAGCTGCCGGAACTCCCCCACATCGCATCGGGCATAGAGCGGCATGCTCACATCGACAGAAACCGAGAAACCGGCTTCGTCTGGTTGATGCGCGAGGTCGCAGGAAATTACATGGTGCCCGCGCTCGCGAAGGACGGCAACCAGCCCTGCGCCAACGGTGCCTAGCCCACCGGTTACGAGTATTCGCATGTGCCTGCTCTTTGGGAACCAGACTGATTTCGATGCAACATCATTTTCGGGACGAGGTAGCCTAGTAGTCTTCCCGTGGCGCTGTTCCAATAAAAGCGAACCTTGCCCGGATTACCCAACAGGAGCGATTTGCTCGCTCCCCCCAGGGCGCGCGCAACGTGATAGAGCATACTACCTGCTGAGTAGCCATGCATACGTAACAGGCAGCCAAAGCCCATGCCATAACCAAAAGCGCGGGAGTTTGCCGCCGCTCCCGCGACAACGGCGGGATGGTGGACGTGGAGTTTTTTCTCAAACCAACCCTTGCTTCCGCTGGCTAGACAGCGCAAGGCAAGATCGCTATCTTCACCGGACTGGAATGGTGTGGTGGCTCCAAGCCCCATCCGTTCGTCAAAGCCCCCAACACACTCCAGCGCTGCCATGCGTATGAACAAGGAAGCACTCGCACAAGCACGTAGAACAGAGCCTCGATCGACCACTTGCGAGCGGACGGGCCATCTTGAAGCAACCTCGCGGCCGCTCTCATCCAGGGCCGTGCAACAGAGGAAGTCATACGCCGGTTGTCGATCGAACCACGCCTTCACCTGGAACAGGAGATCGCTCGGATACCAGCAGTCATCATCTGGAAAACCGACGATGCAGCCGGATGCCAGGGCGATGCCTGTGTTGCGCGCCCGCGAAAGGCCTATGGCTGAGTGGACATGAACGTATCGCAGGCCCGGTTGCCGGCGCCCAATCGCTTTCTCTACCCGGTCATCCTCATTCTGGTCCACGATGATGAGCTCGATGTTCTTGAAAGTTTGGCTGGAAATCGATGCCAACAGGCGGTCGAGCTCATGGGTTCGTCCTACGGTCGCGAGTACGAGCGAGACCGAGATATGTTCTGGGATACCTTCGGAGGCAATTTCCGAGGTACGTAGAATGTTCGATTCATTCATAGCGAAGCCCATGACAGATCGTTATTGAGGGTCATCGATCGCTGCGTGCATAGAGCGGCGATTGCGAGGAAGACCGCTTCATGTTTCCAGTTCGCCTGGAAGCTGTCTGCAAGAATAATTCCCGCCAGCAACCCGAGGCCAAGCACACCGTGCAAGCCCCAGACGCGCGCCGCCGCGGCTGCAAAGAGCGCGATGCATACTGCGAGCCCGATGACTCCCCACTCCACCAATAGTTCCACTTCCGAGGTCTGCATGTTGACAGTGTCGAGAAAGTCTCCGGTGTCGCTCGCGTACTCGCCGTAGCGGCCCGGGCCGATACCGAAGAGGGTTGCAGCCGGACGGGCTTGCAGCAGCGATAGCCCATAGCGCAAATGAAAATCTCTTTCGCCGACGCTGGCTCCGTTGATTCTGGTCACGATGCCAGTCGTGGAGGAACTCTCTTTCAACGTGATGGTCTGAAACTCAAAGGCGCAAACGGCAAAAGTCACCACGATGGCCAGGGGCCAGGTAATCCCGGGATGTCTTTTGCCCAGATTTGGGAGCCACGAAAGCAGGCCCACGCTGCCGGCGAGCAGGACCTGATCGGCGAACGAACACAGAATGCCTATGACCGCGAACGTGAGGCCGCATGCGGTCCACTTCGAATAACGTCCTGCCTCCCGTGTGCAACCAAGCACCACCAGCATGGAAAACATGAAGAGGCCGAAGGGAGGCGATTCAAAAAACAACCCTCCCATGCGAGGTATAGGGAATCCGTTAATCCAAAGTGTTTGTCGAATGAGGTAGGCGCGCGTGTACGCGACGACGGAAGCCGATGCGGGTGCTACCCCAAAGGCAACAAGGTGAAAATAGATCCCGCTGCCTAAGCCAAAGGCGATGGCGATGATCGAACAAACCAGAATCACCCGCGGCCTATGGATCAGGAACCAGCAACTCAACAGGAACCAGCCGAGGTTGAGCCATAGTCGCAGCGGTTCACGTAATGCGTCGTAGAGTGATGACGGCGGCCTGAGCAACATTCCGCTGAGCGCACAGATAAGACTGAGGCCGGCCACCACCGCGGCTCCGGCTACGGCGAGCCGCAACTTGCCTTCTAAAAAATCTCCCCAATGCGGCATGAGCGCAAGCAGTGCAGCCGTTGCCAAAATCAGGGTTGGGTCAATCCAGGTAGAGCCGGTCAAGCCCAGCACAAACTTGCACGCTACGTTGATGGGGATCGCGACTACCGCGACCGCGTAGAGGAGCGTGGCCATGCGGAGGCTCATTTCAGAATGCCCTCCCGCCGCTCCAGCAGGCTTCTCAGTATGTCGAGCTGCTCGGCGTTTGCCGGTACCATCCGGGCTTTGGCCCATGCTTCTTTGGCCATTGCCCAGCCGATGACAAACATCGTGGCGAAGAGGCCCGAGAGCAGGACCAGGAGGGTGCGTGGCGGCCCAGTCTTCTTATCCAGGGGGATGGCGCGATCCACCACCTGCACCAGCGGCGGAGCCTTGGCCTCCTCCAGGCGAGCCATTTCATATTGTTTTGAGAGCGCTTCGAACAAGGCCTCGTGATAGCGCAGGTCACGCGTGGTGCGTATGTATTCAAGGCCGGCCGCCGGTACCTTGCCGGCAATCAGGAAGTAGTCGCTCGTCTGGGAGTCGTTAGCGCCCTTCTCGGCCTTGTTGAGTTGTTCATGCAGCGCCGTTATCCCGGCTTCCAGTTCTGATACTTTTTCGTTGTGCTCGGTGGCGATCGACTTGAGCTGCTCTAGCTGCAGCTCCCGGCTCACGATTTCTGTGCGCAACTGAGCGATGGTGCGCAAGGTGAGCTCCGCCTGGGCGGTCAATTGAATCACTCCGGTCGATTCCTGCGTGCGTTTGAAGGCAAGCTCCGCCTTGCTCAACGCGTCGCGCTCGGCATTTACCTGCCGCTCCAGAAACACGCGCCGCTGCGACGACTGGGTGAGCGCAAGCCCCTGGGTAACGGAGTAAAGCGCGTCAACATATCCGTTAGCCATGTCAGCGGCGCGTGTCGCCGAATGGTCTTCGACGCTAATCCTGATCAGGTATCCCTTGGTGGCTTCTACGCGGGTGTGCATCGCCAACGCTTTGCGCGTATCCACCATGTGTTTCCTACGATAGAGCTGTTGCAGGCCGAAGCGTTCGATCATTTTGTCACCGATCGTTCGACTGCTCAGAATCCCCAGGAAGGTATCTTCCGGAGTCTTGCTACCACCGCCGCCTTCCGAAAGGTCAGGAACCAGGGAAGCCAGAGAGCCGAGCTGGCTGAGCAAGGCGGATGCGGTCGAAGAAGGCTGAGGCGCGAGGATCACCGTGGTCGCAGTGTAGGTGACGGGAATCAGCATCACTAGGCCGGCGCTCACCAGCATGGTGAGGAACACAGTGAGCGCAAGCCTGCGGCGAACGCGGACGACGGTCACTACGATTTTCAGAAAAGCCGCTTCTGAGCCTTGCACCATGACACCCTTTCTCCGGCAGCGCCGGCGTATGCATCAATGCAATACATTGATGGCTGCTGCCCCTAAGGCAAATTGGCCAAAGATCGCCGACCAATCGGTCAGGCCGCGCAGCAATGTTGTCTTATCCACGACCTCGGGAACCACTAACGTATCGCCCGGATACATGCTCAATCGTTCCAGGCTGCCTCTGGATCGCGCGCCTTTCGATTTACGGCTGACTACTGAGCCATCGGCGCGAATGATGAAGGCGTGCCGACTGTCGCCGCTTCTTGCGATGCCGCCCGCCAGCTGCAAATAGTCTTCTGCCCGGCGTGAATCTTTAAAGAGGAAAGCGTTCTGCTCATACACGGCGCCGACCACTTTGACGTTTGAAGGCCTCGGAGGAATAACAAAACTGTCGCCATCTTCTAGCGGAAGGTCAGGAATACTGTCCACATCGGTGCTTCCTGGAGTGATGTCGAGGACGATCCTCCCCGTGGCCCGTATCAAGCGTAGCTTGGCTACCAGCGCTCGTTGACTATCCAGGCCAGCCGACACGGTGGCCGCTTCCTGAATATTCACCGCGGAGCCAGAGCGGGTCACGGCCGCTCGTTCGATGTCTCGTTCCAAATCGGAAGAATATTCGTCCAGCTGAGCCTGTTGCTGCCGCCTTGTGGATTCACGGGTAAACGAGGAACCGAAGAGGTACGCCTGCGGGGTGAGGCCGCCGGACCGCTGCACCAACGCACGCAATGTCTCACCGGGTTGCACACTGTAGACGCCTGCAGCCAGGAATTCGCCCTCCAGCCTCACAAAAGCAGATTGGTGTGTCTGCGGAACATGGATATCGGCCTGGGAAAAGATGGTGACCACATCCCCGGGCTGCAACTCAAGATTGTTCTTCTCATCCTTCTCCTGCAACGCCTTGCCCAGATTGAAAGGTTTGAGAGAAGTCGCAAGGTCGCCAGGATTCAGCCGCTCGACCACTGCGTAATCCCAGTCGATTTCAGGCACGCGCCGGTCGACACGATTGGCAACAGGAAATCGCTCCGATGGTGCGCCTGTTTGCGAAGCTATGCTTCCGGCCGGAGCGCCAGTCGTGTCGGCGCTACCAGCATTGGCCGGCGGGGGGGGTTGATCCTTGCCTCCCAGCTGAACCAGGGAGGCCGCGGTACCGGAGTTTCCCTCATCGTCGTCTTGAGCGTCTTGCTCGCCGCCCTGTGCACTTTGTCCGGCGCGCGCCGAGTCTGCTTTGCCGCCCTTGTCTGTGGCAGACGTAGTGTTAAGGTTCTCCGGCGTCTGCGCTGCGCCGTCGAGGCCGATAAAGACCAGGCTGTTCTTGCGTCTCCAGTAACTCCTCGTCAGCAAGGATTCTTTATCCGGAATGAGGTCGGTGACGCGCATGCCCGCGTGCCATGCATAGCGCCCCGGGTTCGCGACGTTACCCCTGAGGGTCACAGCGTTGTCAAATCTTGGAACGATCGCCAGCACCCGCAGGATGTCGCCGTCGGCCAGAGGCGTCTTGAGGCCGGCTTCGTCGAAGTGAACCTCGATTACGTGCCGGTTTCCGCCGCTGTCGATCCGCTCCAATTCGCCCGATCCCAATCTTGCCAGCGAAGTCCGGCCGCCCGCCATGCTCAGAACGTCCCCAACTGTTTCTCCACTACGAATCTCGAATACTGCCGGTTGGCTCACGCTCCCGGTGAGCGCGATGCGCGGCCCCGCGGGCGGATCATAGATAACGTCTCCCGGTAGCAAGGGAATGTCTTTTGTCTTGTCGCCATTGAGAAGAAAGTTGTAAAGGTCTAGATCTGTAACGACGGTTGTTCCTCGCTTCACCTCGATGTGGCGCATGGAGCCGGTGCTTGAAGGGCCACCCGACACAAAGAGAGCGTTGACCAGGCTGCTTAAGGAACTGACCGTGTAACTTCCAGGCCGGCGCGTTCTGCCGACGACGAAGACCTGTATAGCGCGCAGCTGGCCCATCTCCACGTTCAGGTCGAACTTCTTGAAAGAGGTGGAAATCTGCGCATCCAGGTAGTCTCGCAACTCTGAGAATTTGGTGCCCGCAACCTGAATCTGACCGACATGAGGGATATAGATGCTGCCCTCTCGATCGACCGTGACCCGAAGATAGAACGTGATGCTGCCCCATGCGCGCAGCAGGAGACCATCGCCTGGACCGACCACATAATTAGCCGGGACGGGAACGCGATCGAGGGGAGCGAATGTCGCCGGCACATCGCGAAAGAGCTGGCTGCCGAAAATAGGCAGGACTTTGCCCGTGTCGGCAGCGACGAACTTCTGAAATTCTGTCAGCGGTTCTGGGCGAAAGCGAGTGGGCGTGGCTGACACAGACTGCGTAGGGGCAGGCAAGCGATAGTCGCGCGGCCCCAGGTCCAGCGGTTGACCATTGCCGAATTCGTAACGGGAATCTGCTTCAGGCAGCGAACCGCTTGGGACCGGCGCTTGCGAGGCTTGGCCCGCAGCGCCGGTGTTCAGTGGCAATCCCTGATCAGCCGGACACAGGAAATAGCGTGGGTCGCAGGGGACCGATCCCTGCAGGTTCTGATCGAGGCCGATACCCGCGCTTCCCAGCTGTCCGTAACAGAGCGAAGCGCACGCTGCCATACCTGCAAGAATCCAGAATCGCGCACCCCGTCTTCTAGATTGTTTCGTCGTCATGTTGTGTATCCAAAATGTCACCAAACGGAGTGAAAGCGACACCGCGTTCATTCTCTTGCAAGCTCGAAACTAGGTAGCGTCCTCTCGAACGTCAGTCGCTTTGACTGAGACAACTTTAGATCACTGCGCACCACACATTACGAAGCTCTGCGGGAAATGACAAAGCGATGACATCTCGCATACATCACTGCGATATGCCGTCCCTATACTTCGACATATCGCGTGCAATGAGCCGGCGGCGCAGTGCGCTGCTTTGTTCGCGCGAGAGACAACGCTGGCAGGCATTTATCAAACCGCAACTTATAAAAGGCTGGAGCACGGGCGCCTCCTTTCTTTTCGCCGTGTGTACGCTCCACGCGCAAGCACCCGCCCCGGCAGCCAGCGAGGCGGCCCACACCCCGGTACTCTCCGGAACCTTCGCATATATCAACAACTACAACGCGGGCGCCCCGGCCTTGGAGCCACAGATACAAACGGTTCTGCTGGTGCCCTTCGGCTCGCATGTCTTGCTTGAATCTAGGGTTGAATTCCATGGATTCTTTGACCGTCGGAATCAGACCAGTGGTCCTTTTGCCGGTCAGGTATTCAAGGCGGTTAATTATGCCCAGATCGATTGGCTTGCAAATACGCATGTGATTACGACGGCGGGAGCGTATCTCTTGCCATTTGGGCTCTACAACGAACGCCTTGACCCGCTCTGGATCCGCAATCTGCAAGATGCGCCGATCACCGATCTGGTGGGCACGCGGCCCAACGGCGTCGGCGATGGCATCATGCTGCGCGGCAATGTCAAGGAAACGCAGGCTTACAGCATCCAATACAGCGCGTATTTCTCTGCCAGGAGCAACATCAATCAATTGGAAGCATCGCGTTTGGCCGGAGGCGATAGCAGCATTTTTATCAAAGCCGCACGACTCGAGGTTGGAGAATCGTTCCAGCATGTGCTGCAGCAAAGAGAAATAAACAGTTCCGGCACCTATGTCTCGTGGCAACCGGAACGAGTTCCTCTCAATCTCAAAGCGGAGTTCGATCGCAGTTTCTATGGCGAGGGATATTGGATTGAACCAGCCTTTCAACTCACGCAGGTTCCGGTAGCGACGGCCTTTTTCAAGCACGTCCAGGTTGTGCCCCGGCTGCAGCAGTTTCACCCGCTCAACGGCGGTGGCAATAGTTTGCCGAGGAAAAATACCCAGCGGTTCGATATTGGCCTGAATTATTACTTTCGCGACAACCTGCGATTCATCTCCAGCTATGGCCGCCAGTTCAGGCAGCAAGCCGACGCGAATGTGTGGAATGTCGGCGTCACCTATCGGTTTATCTGGCCTCTTTGGCCGGGCAGGAAATAGTGTCTTGACGGACTCTCACTGCACTGCTCGAGGCCGATACCGGCGCTTCCCAGTTGTGCGTGACAGAGCGAAGCGCACGCTGCCATACCTGCAAAAATTCAGAATCGCGCGCCCCATTTTCTAGAGGTTTTCGTTGTCATGTTGTGTATCCAAAATGTCACCAAACGGAGTAGAAGCGACGCCGCGTTCCTTCTCTTCCAGGCTCGAAACTAAGTAGCGTCTTCTCGAGCGTCAGTCGCTTTGACTGAGACAACTGTAGATCACTGCGCACCACACATTACGAAGCTCTGCGGGAAATGACAAAGCGATGACATCTCGCATACATCACTGCGATATGCCGTCCCTATACTTCGACATATCGCGTGCAATGAAACCGGCAGCGCAGCGCGCTGCTTCGTTGGCGCGAGAACAACACTGGCAGGCATTTATGAAGAGACAACTTATGAAGACCTGGAGCACGGGCGTCTGCATTCTGCTCGCCGCGGGTACGCTCCACGCGCAAACGCCCGCCCCGGTCGCCAGCGAGGCGGGCCACACACCGGTACTCTCCGGAACCTTCGCATATATCAACAACTACAACGCGGGCGCCCCGGCCTTGGAGCCACAGATAGAGACGGTTCTGCTGGTGCCCTTCGGCTCGCATGTCTTGCTTGAATCGAGGGCTGAATTCCTTGGATTCTTTGCCCGTCAGAATCAGACCAGTGGTCCGTTTGCCGGTAAGGTATTCAAGTCGGTTGATTATGCCCAGGTCGATTGGCTCGCAAATACGCACGTGATTGCGACGGCGGGAGCGTATCTCTTACCCTTTGGGCTCTACAACGAACGCCTTGGCCCGCTCTGGATCCGCAACCTGCTGGATGCGCCGATCACCGATCTGGTGGGCACGCGGCCCAACGGCGTGGGCGATGGCATCATGCTGCGCGGCAACGTCAAGGAAACGCAGGCTTACAGCATCCAATACAGCGCGTATTTCTCTGCCAGGAGCAACATCAATCAATTGGAAGCATCGCGTTTGGCCGGAGGCGATAGCAGCATTTTTATCAAAGCCGCACGACTCGAGGTTGGAGAATCGTTCCAGCATGTGCTGCAGCAAAGAGAAATAAACAGTTCCGGCACCTATGTCTCGTGGCAACCGGAACGAGTTCCTCTCAATCTCAAAGCGGAGTTCGATCGCAGTTTCTATGGCGAGGGATATTGGATTGAACCAGCCTTTCAACTCACGCAGGTTCCGGTAGCGACGGCCTTTTTCAAGCACGTCCAGGTTGTGCCCCGGCTGCAGCAGTTTCACCCGCTCAACGGCGGTGGCAATAGTTTGCCGAGGAGAAATACCCAGCGGTTCGATATTGGTCTGAACTATTACTTTCGCGACAACCTGCGATTCATCTCCAGCTATGGCCGCCAGTTCAGCCAGCACGCCGACGCGAATGTGTGGAATGTCGGTGTCACCTATCGGTTTATCTGGCCCCTTTGGCCGGGGAGGAAATAATGTCTCGACGGACTCTCACTGCACTATGGTTTGCAGCGCTGCCCCTTCTGTTTTTTCCTATCCTGCTCCGCGCCGGAACCGGCGCAGCGCCTCCTAAGCCCGGCGCGGCGGCGGCTGCGACACAAAACGAAGGCGAGCGGCTGTTCGAAGCAAATTGCTCTCGCTGCCATATGCCGCCGATGAGCATATCGCCCCGAACGACAGGAACCATCCTGATGCACATGCGCACGCGTGCACGCCTCTCTCGCCACGATGAGCAGGCTCTGCTCAAATTTATGGCGCCCTAACTACAGTTAGAAACTACCCAAGCAAAGGAAATTGGTGCATATGAAGAATATTGTTCGATTGATAGCTGTCGTTGTGCTCTGTCTCGCTGCGTGCGAATGGGCACCCACACAGGCGCAAGAGCAACCCCGCGTTATTGAGATCCACGCCAAGCGGTTCTCGTTTACCCCGGCGCAGATCACCATCGACAAGGGAGAGACGGTGACCCTTTCGCTAACCGCCGAAGATACGACGCACGGTCTATCGATTCCGGATCTGGGCGTGAACGTGACCCTCATGAAGGGGAAGGCTACGACCGTCGAGATCACACCCCAGCAGACAGGCACATTCGAGGGCAGATGCAACCATTTCTGTGGAGCTGGACACGGGTCCATGGTGTTTTCTGTCCAGGTGAAGGACAAGTAGCAATGGGATTCCAAGCATGGCGAGCCGCAGTCATGGGGGTTGCCCGCTGCGGTTTGATCGCCTGCTGAAAACAGTGTCAGGTGGAATGAGCAATGCGGTCTTTAAAAACCATTACAACCGCTGAAGTAGTTGAGCCGGGGATCTCCGGCGATCCGTTGCTCCGCAATACGAGCCTGCCGTTCAAGCGAGTGTTCTATCCGCTCGGCTTTTCCATCGAGGTTGTCACGAACTCAGAAGAGATTCTTCTTGCGGCGGAAGAGAGCTGGGGGGGACTGCACCGTGTGTTCCCGGAACTGCCGCTCGAGGTTCGCATCGCGCTCGGCGAAGGGGCTTCAGGCCTGTGCCCGCCTGCTCCGCTCTATCGCGCGCAAAGAAACCTCTTATCGATCGTGGCCGATGCGCGAAACTTCGCAGTGTGCGATCGGGACCAGGGTTTTGCCTTTGCCTGGATCGACGTTGATCCAGTCGAACACCAAGGCTATGTTCGCTATCACTTTCTGGAGTCGATTGCGTTGAACTTGCTGGCAGCTTTTTATGTAACCCCGCTGCACGCCGCGTGTGTCGAATTTGACGGTAAGGGTGTGCTCTTGTGCGGAAACTCCGGGGCAGGCAAGTCATCCCTTGCCTACGCGTGTGCGCGCGCCGGGTGGAAGTATATTTCCGACGACGCGAGCTATTTAGTGCATCGCGAAAGTACGCGGCGTATCGCCGGCAATGCGCGCCAGGTGCGTCTGCGTCCATCCGCCAGGGAACTCTTTCCAGAACTTCAGGGCTTTATGCCAAGTGCCTGGACCGCGGGCAAACCTTCGCTGGAGATTCGCACCGCGCAGCTGCCCCAGGTCACGACGGCAAATCACACCACAGCCGAATACATTATTTTCTTGAATCGGAGCGCGGGCGGCGCGCCTGAACTTGTGCCTTTCTCCCGCGAAGTCGCACAAAACTGGGCGAACCAGTCGCCGGCCGCGACTGGGGACAATCACGAGGTGCAGGCGGCCTCGCTTCGCTGTCTGCTCAACGCACAACTGTTGGAACTCCGCTACAGCGGGTTGGAAAGCGCGGTGGATCATCTGCAAACGATGATTCTTGGGGACGGTAAATGACACGAACCCCGACCTCCGCCCCGACCTCCGCTCCCAACTCCGCTTCGACCGGCAGCAAGATCAACCAGCTCATCGGCGTGCCGAGCTTCTTTCCCGCAGCGCTGGAGGCTCTGCAGTTGAGCGGTGCGAGGACCCAAGGGCTCGCTGAGCTGACAGACGCGCAGTGGGGAGATCTGCTGTATTTTTGTGATCTCGCTCATCTGACGATCCCTATTGTTCGCGCCAGCGGAGACGCCGTTCCCCGCTGGGTTCGACTACAAACCGATCAGAAGCTTGCTGATAACACATTGCGGGCAAAGCGAATCGCGGTCGCCTATACAGAGATAGCCGGGGCGTTCGACGATGCCGGCATAGAGTACCTGGTGGTCAAAGGCTTTGCCCAATATCCGGACTTCGTCGATTGTTTGGAGCACCGGATGCAATCGGATATTGATCTGTATTGCCCAGAGGAATTCATTTCCGCGGCCCAGTCCGTCCTCGAAAGGCTAGGTTATTCCGCGGACCGAACACGCAAGAAATTTCCTGCAGACCATTTGCCGCAGATGACCAGAAGGCAAGGTTGGCAATTTCGCGGCAATGAGTACGACCCGGAGATGCCGCCCGCTGTGGATTTGCATTTTTGCTTTTGGAATGCCGTGGCAACCCGGCTTTCCATCCCTGGTGTAGATGAGTTCTGGGGGCGCCGGATCGAGAGACGCAGAGGCGACTTCTATTTTCCTGCCCTCAGTTCGATGGATAACCTTGCCTTTTGCTCACTCCACATTCTTCGCGACCTGCAGCGCGGCGACTGGGTTGTGCATCACGTGTATGAGTTGGCGTGGTTCCTGCATACGCATGCCGATGAGGATGCTTGGTGGCAATCGTGGAAGCGATGCCATGACGATTCGTTTCGTTCCCTGCAGATAATTTCTTTCTGGCTGGCCCGGGAGTGGTTTCACTGCCGCCTGGCAAAGGCAGTTGACTTGGAACTATCGAGGATGCCTCTTGCCGTGCGGCAATGGTTGGAGAGATTTTCCGCATCCCCGCTGACCGGCATGTTTCAACCCAACAAGCACGGGGTGTGGCTACACCTGGCATTGCTCGAATCGCGCTCGGATCGACTGCGGGCGCTCGGCAGCACGCTGATGCCTTTTCGGTTTCCCGCCGTAGGCGCTCCCGGGCAGGATGCCACCAAAGATCACCGCCTGAGGCGATGGTGGCCTTCGCAGCGCTATGTAAAGTACGTTTTCCATGTGGTCTTTCGCATCGGATACCATTTGCAAACCTTGCCCAATACCCTATGGCACGGTTTGTGCTGGTGGCTTGTCTGCTGGAGGCTTGACCAACGCAGGCTCAGCACCCGTTTCTAGAGCATTTTCGCAATGACTGTGGTCTGGTGTTACCGAATGAAAGTTCGGCAGATGTTGCTCCGATTTTGAAAAGAATTGTTCATGGTGAAGGTGTGTTCCAGCGTTGGCGCTTTTTCTTCAAATTGATCCTCGCGATGTTCCTGGTCATCGTTCACGGTAATGCGGTGGCTCAGTCTCCCGTGCCCTTGCCAGAGGTCGTCAGTTCTGCAGGCTCGACGTACGTTTCACTCGACAGCTGGACCTACGATGCCTTCGACAGACTGCATGCCCTGGGATACGCGGACACGGCATATCTCGGGTTAAGGCCCTGGACACAGCTGAGTTGCCTGCACATTCTTCAACAGACAGCGCCAAAGGTGGCCCTGGCGCCCGAACATTCTGAGGTGAAGCGCATTTATGCGGCGTTGGCGGCGGAGTTTGGTAAGGAGAGCGGCGGCGCCGGCCACGTGGAGCTGGATGAACTCTACAGCCGATCCCAATACATCGCGGGGCGACCGCTTACTGACTCTGCACATTTTGGGCAGACGCTCATCAACGATTACGGCCGTCCATACAGCCAGGGGTTCAATCAGATCGACGGTTTTGTGGCCCGGGCGGCAGACGGCCGTTTCTCTCTGAACGTGCGGGGAGAATATCAACATGCGCCAGAGCGGCCGGCACTTCCGCAATCGGCGCTCGACGCGATCTCGCTGGCAGACGAAATTCCGGAGGAATCGTTCCAGACGTCGCCCGTTTCGCAAACGGATGCATTCCGCTTATTGGATGCCAACGCATCCTTTCATGTGGAAGGCAACGAGATCTCGATTGGTAAGAGCGAAAATTGGTGGGGCCCCGGTAAAGGAGGCAGTATGGCCTGGAGCAATAATGCGGAGCCCATCTACGCATTTCGCATCGATCGAGTGGAACCGCTCAATATCCCACTGCTCTCCAGGGTTACCGGGCCATTTCGTTACCAAGCCTTTTTTGGCGATTTGAAAGGGTGGGACACTCCCAGGGAGCCATGGGTGCATGCGCAGAAATTCAGTTTTAAACCAACGCAAAATATTGAGTTTGGGTTTTCCAGGGTAGTCATTTTTGCCGGCGAGGGACATGTGCCGTTGACCTTCGGATCGTTCTGGCACAGCTTTACAAGTTTTAGCAATGTACCAGCCGCGGAGAAGCTGTCGAGGAATGACCCGGGAGAACGTCACTCGAGCTTCGACTTCACCTGGCGGCTGCCTGGATTGACGAAATGGGTGACCCTTTACTCCGACTCGATCGTTCACGATGACTCCTCGCCCATCGATGCTCCGCGTCGAGCCGCGGTAAGTCCCGGCATATTTCTCTCCCATTTCCCTGACTTACCTCATCTCGACCTGCGCGTAGAAGGCGTCAACACCGACACCCCGGCGGGAACCACCGATGGTGGCCACTTCATCTACTGGGAAGGCCAATATCGCAATGGCTACACCAACAAACAAAACCTTCTTGGCAGCTGGATCGGGCGCGAAGGCAAGGGAGGTCAGGCGTGGTTGACCTATTGGCTCAGCCCAAGAGAAAGCATCCAGGTTGGCTACCGTAACGCCAAAGTTGCGGCGGGGTTTCTCCCCGGCGGCACCACGCAGAATGATTTCTCCTTACGCGCGGTCGTGCGGGTGAAACCTGATTGGGAACTCACTACCTTCGCCCAGTATGAGGCGTGGAAGGCCCCCTTGCTGGCTTCGGGCAGAGTCAGCAACTTTACCGGGTCGGCGCAGCTGGCTTACTTCCCTAAATTGCAATGGAAGAAGTAAATACCAATGGCTGCCCTGTCTGCGCCAAGACCAAGGTGGCACGGTGGATGACCCATTCAAGCCAAGGGCGGGCTTGAATGGGTCATCCGAACGTTCATTCTCTCCAAGGTGACACAGTGAATCCGATGATCACTTTTGCCCGTCCCGCTGAACAGGAATGGGCTCACCTTGTTCGCGGCCGCGAAGGTCTTGCGCACCTCGTCTATGCTGCCGGTATAAGGTACCGGCAGCCGGCGACATTAGGTCGCTTTACGTCCGGCGCCGGGCCTCATCCGCCTCCTCTGCCAATTGGAACATCAGCTTTAGGAATTGCGGATTTTGCTGGCCGATGAACAACCCGTCATCCACAAATCCCTGGAGAGACGCCACGGCTCCAGAATTCTTGGTTGAGGTGGGACGAATGATCGCGACAGGTGGGAACTTCGAGCTGAGAAAGTGGGTTGGTTCGGGCATGATGAGGTTGGCCTGCAAGGTGTCGCCGTTGAGGGACTCGGGATTGGTCTCTCCCTTGGCGGCGGACAGGGCTGTAAACGTAACCGACGCGCCGGTCCCACCCTTTCCATTGTCAACGTCAGTCAAGGGAAGCGCATTACCTGCCTTGTCCTGCCAGGTTTGAAAGTGCATGGTCTCGCTTGGGCCGATGCTAAGAAGGATCCGCAGAACTTCCAAATTCGTTACCTGCTGCGCGAGCGTTGGATAGAGGCTGGTGCCGCCTTGCTCAATGAATGCAAAGTGGAACCCCGCGGTGAAGGCGATTGCCTGAAGATGGGTCGAGATGCTTGTGGTGAGATCACTGCCGATGGTACTGCCGGCAGTGTCATCGTCGGTCTTGGGAATGGCTGGATGTTGTCCTACATTGAGACTGGGAACGGCTTGAACGAACTTCGCACCAGGGTCGAAATCGGGGTTGGTGATGCTGCGGTACCGCGACCAAAAGCTGGTGTCGATGGTGAGCTTCATGAGGTTGGTGAGCCGCGTCTTGCCGGTCGACCCGGTCGCCTTACTGCCAGGGATGGTGGCAAAGGGGCTTAGGTCGACTGCTTCGGAGCCTTTCGATTCCAGATAAGCTTTCAAGAAGGCAGCGTGGCTGATCTCGTCATCGGTGTTGTCGTGGATGTACTGTGCCATGTCGCCGTCGAGAATCGAAAGGGCCGCTGTGTAAAGAGAGTTTCCCCCGTTCACTCCTGTGACTTCGTTGTCCTGGACACCTCCTAGCTCACTGTATTGAATCCATAGATCGGCCTCGATCTGCTCGAGAGCATTGAGAAACTTGAGAATAGCGATGTCGCCCTTTGTAATATCGCCATCTTTCTCCTGGTCCTGGCCGAAGGCGGGTAACCCTCCGCCCAATAGGCCCGCACCCATAGTCGCTGCGCCTGCCGCCGTAATTCCCGTTTTCAAGAACGTGCGCCGATTCGCGGATTTCTTGATCAGAGTTTCAAGCTTTGCCATTTTACGTCTCCTTAATTCGACATAGGAATCCGCAGATTCCGCGGCCCCTGATGGGAGACGGTAAGCTTCTTACTCCTCGCCTTTGTCAGAACGCAGTCAAAGGATTGTCACTTATCGAGAACAAACGTTCCGACATTGTCTTCAGATCGCGCGTGATGTACTTGGCGGTAACTCTGCTGATGACGCCTTCACACGTCGTGAATCTCAATGTATTCCTGAGGCATGGTTTCCTCTAAGGATTGATATTTTGATTCAGGCCGCAAATGCCGAAGCTGTTCCCTGCCGGAGGAGATATGGCGCAGACTGCGTTGAAGCTGGTCGGCCCGCTTGTTGCTTTACCGTCAGGGCTTGCTCTTGCCCTGTAGATTCAGCGCCACTGCAGCGCGGATGAGATCCTTCAGGGCCGCCTCATCGATCTTGTCGCCTTCGTGAATGTCGATGGCGCGCCTCACATTCCCCTCGAGGCTGGAGTTGAATAGGCCTGCCGGGTCTTGCAACGCAGCTCCCTTGGCAAATGTCATCTTGACCACGGTCTTGTATGTCTCTCCTGTGCAGACGATGCCTCCATGAGACCAGACGGGAGTCCCCCTCCACTTCCACTCTTCGAGGATCTCGGGGTCTGCCCGGTGTATGATCGTGCGCACTTTCGCCAGCGTCTTCCCGCGCCAGTCCCCAAGTTCCTTGATCTTCTCGTCGATGAATGCAGATGCAGATTCCACCGGAACGGGCTTTTTCATATACAGTTCCAACTCTCGCACCTAATTTAGCTGCGCTGAGCGCACCCTGAGCCTCAACGCGTCGCGGCGTTGGGCGGCATATTGGGCGTTTCCATACCGAAGTGCTTTGCGTACTCGTCTCTCAATCGCTGCCAGCCACCAAATTCCGTGGTCTTGGCGCCCATCATTCGTCCAATCGGCTCGCCTGCGAGCAGGCGGTCAAGAACATCGAAGCAGATGTGCCAACCCGCGGCGCCCCACGCGATGAAGCGGCGGTCGATGTTGTGCCACAGCGTCAGGCGCGTGCCGCTACCAAAGGCTTCGAGTTCCCAACGGATATCGTTGCCGCCCCAGTCGTACTCGAGCAGCCTCGGCGCCTCAGCCCGCTTCACAGTGGTCTCGGAGACCTGCGGCTGCGGTGTCCCGACCGTCGAGAGCCTCACCGGCCCCGCGGCGGCCAGGTTCCGATCGGCGTCGAACGGCGCCCATTCGGATAAGTGCTTAGGATCGGTCAGCGCCTGCCACACCTTCGCCGGCGGGTGACGGAGATTCCGAACGAGGACGAGCGTCCACCTTTCACCGTCTTTTTGTACATGCGCCCCGCTGGCGGCGCCCGGTGTGTACTGCTCGCGATCGCCCATTTTGTCCTTCTCCTCGTCGGCGTCCACCGGCCTGCCATGCCGAGACCTACCGTGCTTTAGCTGCGCGAGCTGAATGAGATTGCCGCAAGTGTCCTTCACCATAGCGATCTTGGATGCTGGTCACGTCCGTCGGTGGCATGGTGAACTCGGCGCCGCGGGCTTTCATGCGGTCGTAATCGGCCTGCACGTCGTCGGTATAGAACATAGCCGCGGGCTGGCCTTGCTCGAAAATCGGCCTGCTGGTAGGCCTTCGCCGCCGGGTTGTTGTTGAGTGCCAACTGCAGCTCCGTGCCGTCCGGCTCCTCGGGCGAGGCCACCGTCAGCCAGCGAAATGGGCCCTGGCTAAAATCGGTCTTCTTGGCAAAGCCCAGTACTTCCGTATAGAAGTGCAGGGCCTTCTCCTGGTCGTCCACGTATATGCTCATAACTTTGATTTTCATTTCGTTTCTCCTCTTTTACGGTCGGGGTTTGGGCCGCGTCGTTTTCTCATAGCCTTCGTGCTTTCGCTGGTGGTGACTGATCCATGCGGTCCGGGTGGCGGTCGAGGTGGCGTTCGAGAGCATCCAGGTGAGTTACGCACAAAAACCGGCGGAATGGAGCGCAGCCATGCTTCCACCTCTTCAAATGGTTCAGGCTTCAGCCGATAGAGGCGGCGCTGTGCGTCCACCGTGGATTCCACGAAACCGGCCTCGCGCAGCACTCGCAGGTGCTTTGACACGGTCGGCTGCGGCATACGAAGCTGACGCTCGATCTCTCCCACCGACTGTTGCGACGACATCAGCAGGCTCAGGATCGCGCGGCGGTTCGGCTCCGCAATAATTTCGAATACAGATTCCACTCGATTGATATACGCCAACCAGCAGCAGCCCGGCGGCCAACGCCCCGGCGAGCGCCGCCGGATCGGCGACGCCCACCAGCTCCACCGCGGCGACGCGTCGAGCATCTCCGCCGTCGACACGCGCAGCCCGTTCTTGCGGCAGAGCTCGCCGAACTCGAGGAGCTTGTCGAGCACGCTACTTGGCCTTGCGCCGGCCGCGCGCGGCGCTGTCGACGCGGTCGCCTCGCACGTCGGAGATCGCCACCTCGCGCACCACGCCCTTGCGATCGATCACCACCATCGTCGGCAGCGCGAACACCTGATAGCTCGTCGACACGCCCTCGCCCTCGTCGGAGGCGAGCGGATAGGTGACGTGAAAGCTTCTCGGCCGCGTCGGCCACGATCGTCGCGCGACTCGTTCGACACGCCGAACACCACCAGCCCCTGCGCCGCCAGCTTCTTGTGCATCTCCTCGACGTGCGGCATCGACTCGACGCACGGCCCGCACCAGGTGGCGAAGAAGTCGATGACCACCACCTTGCCGCGCAGCGACGACAGCTTGCCCAGCTTGGCGCCCGTCTGCACCGCCGGCTGCGAAGTCGGGCGCCTCGCTGGCCGATGAGCGAGTGGCGCTGCATGCGTCTCGCGATCGGGCCGCGCCTCGTAGGTCACCGCCACCGTGCGCGTGTGCCCCTTGTCGTCGACGACGCGCAGCTTGGCCGCGTGGCCGACGCCGCCCGTCTGCACCGCCGCGATCACCTCCTTGCGGCGTCGGCCGTCGCCGCTCGTCGACGGTGAGCACCTCGTCGCCGGCGCTTGATGCCGGCGCGCTCGCCCGGCGATCCCGGCATCACCGCCTTGACCTTGGCGCCGCCGAACGTGCCCGGCGCCGAGCTGACAGGCCGATCCACGGCGGCGCCTCGGCGAACGCCGCGCCGACGACGACAGCAGCAGCCACCGGACAGCGCGAGCTTCTTCATGCGTACCCATGGGTCCGAAACCAGCGGACCGCCTTCTCGATCGTGGCGTCGAGCGGGGTCGACGGCAAGCCCAGCTCGCGCCGCGCCTTCGAATTGTCGAAGAAGTGCGTGTGCGCCGCGTAGCGCGTCGCCTTGAGCGTCGCCAGCGGCCGCTTGCTGCGTCACGCGCCGCCACCTTCTCCATCATCCACCCTACCGACTCGGCGACGCGCGACCGGGATGCGCCGGTCGGGGATCTTGATGCCGGCGACGCGCGCGACCGTCTGGTAGAAGTCGCGCAGCATGACGTTGTGGTTGCCGAGGATGTAGCGCTCGCCGACGCGCCCCTTCTCGGCGGCGAGCACGTGCCCCTCGGCGCAGTCGTCGACGTCGATGGCGCAGAAGCCGGCGTCGACGTAGCCCGGCACCTGCTTCTGTAGCGCGCCGACGATGAAGCCGCCCGTCGGTGTCGGCGCCGATGTCGCGCTCGCCGAAGGGGAACGCCGGGTTGACGACCACGAGCGGCAGCCCCTCCTGCGCGAAGCGTAGCGCGTCGCGCTCGCTCAGCCACTTGCTGCGGATGTACGCGTTGCCGTCGTCCCAGTCGCGCTGGCGAGAACTGCGTGCGTCTCGTCGACGGGCTGCCCGTTCTCGCCGCGGCCGACGGCGGCGATGCTCGAGCGTGTAGACCACGTTCTTCGAGCTTCGCCTTGTACGCCGCCCACAAGACCGTCTTCGAGCCCTCGACGTTGACGCGGTACATCAGCGACGGGTCGCGCAGCCAGATGGCGTAGATGGCGGCGAGGTGGAAGAGCGTGTCGCAGCCGTCGAGCGCGCGCCCGATCGCGTCGCGGTCGTTGACGTCGCCGGCTGACGATCTCGACGTCGAGCCCGGCGAGGTTGTCGAGCTTGGCGCCCGGCTCGACGTAGCAGCGCACCTTTTGGCCGCGCGCCAAGCAGCTTGCGCACCACGGCCGAGCCGATGAAGCCGCTGGCGCACCGGTGACCAGGTTCATACGCGCCCTTTCCACTGTCCTACATGTAGGTTTTTTGACTTCATCATCCCTACCAGTCTACGATCGGCCGCATGTTACTCGACGAGGGACTGGATGAACAAGCGCGCGGCGTTGCGATTCGAGAAGGTTTTTCCCGGTCATTCTGTCGACGGACGAGTTCGGCGAGTGCAACGCCATGGCGCGCAACATCTCGGCGGGCGGCATCCTCATCGAGATGCCCGATCCGATGCCGCTCGGCACCGCGGTGCGCGTGCACTTCTTCATGCCCGACTCGCAGGCGACCATCATCGCGCGCGGCGAGGTGAAGAACCACTACTTCCTCAACTTCAACGACGCCGAGCGGACCGCGCTCGCTGACCGGCATGGCGATCAAGTTCTCGGCGTTCGAAGCCGAGCGCGCAGGAGATGCTCGGCCTCGGCGCTGACGCGCATGCGCATCCTGCATTAGACTCTGCCCCGCTTTCCCGTCGCTGCTACACCGCCGAGAGCGATGCTCGCGGCCCTTCTCTTCCTCTGCCGGTCGCCGCCGGGCGCCGGCGTCGCCCGCTGCCCGTCGCTAGCGGAGGCGCTGGTCCGGCGACGATCCGACGGCAGCGAGCCGAGCGGCCGCGTCTCGACGCGGCGCGCGCGACTCGACGCGCCGACGACATCCGCGGAGCTGTTTCTCGCGATGTGGGCGCAAGTGCCCAATTGGAAAAGCGGAGATCCGATGTGGATCCGCCAGCCCGAGCCCGCGTGGACGCCGCCGCCGCGGGTCAAGGGCAGCCGCGCGCCAAGCGTGCCGCCGCCGCACGATCCGGAGACGCTCGACTGGCTCGCCGCGCGCGAGTCGGTCGATCTCGACGCGGCCGCGCAGCTCGACGTCGACAATCGATCCCGCCGCCGCTGGGTCCGCGCAAGGACGAAGAAGCCGGCAGGCGCCGCGCTCGCCGTCGCCGCTCGCCGGGACGCCGCCGCCGCCGCCGCCCACGCGCCGCCGAGATGCGAGACCGCGCGCGCCGAGGCGATCGAGACGGTGGCGCTGATGCGCGCGCATCGCCGCCTCGCGCCGCTCGAGGCGGTCGACCCGCATCTTCAACCTCGCCTTCGAGTCGACGGCGTCTTCCGCGACGAGTGCGGGCGCGCAGATCCGCTCGCATGGACAGCTACGCGATGCCGGCGCTGATCGAGCTCATGCACCAGCCGAACGCGGCAAGCGCGTCGACGGCCAAGCAGCGCCGCTACGCCAGCTACCAGCTCGACCGCATGGATCGGCAGCGGCCGCAGAAGGCGATCTCGACGGCGCCCGACGACCGCGTGCGCGCCGAGATCATCCACGCCTACGGCGAGACGCGCGCGCTCGACGCCGTCGAGGCCATCCTCGGGCAGGTCGACTCGCCGGCGCATCGCGTGCGCGCGCGAGGCGCGCTGGGCGTGGCTGCGCTACGTCACCGGCAAGGCGCCGCCGCCGGCGCCCAAGCGCAAGCGCAAGCTGCCGGGCGGCAAGGAAGAGGCGGAGGAGAAGCCGGACTACCTGACCTATCGCGAGATCGCCGACGCTGGCGCTCGCAGAAGACGCCAGGTGCTGAAGAGCGCCCCGGCGATCAACGACGCGCCGCCCGGAGCCGAACCTGCCGAGCCAAGCAGATGACCGACGAGCTCTTCGACTACTACGACAAGAAGCGCGCGGCCGAGTGGGACGGCGCGTTCAACGCCGCCAAGGCCGAAAGCGGAAGCCGGCGACCTGCGCGGGCCACCGACGAGTACGCGTCGGTCCTGGCGCACGATCCGAACTACGCGCGGCGCGCCGAGATGGCGCACGCGTTCGCCCGTCGGCCGAGAGCGTGCGCGCCGAGGGAGTGCCGCGCGCGCTCGGGCTGTGGCGGCTGGCGGTGGACCTCGCGCCCGACGGGCCGGACGCGCACGACCTGGAGGCGGAGCGGCCTTCCTCGACGGTGATTCACCGCGCGCTCGCGCTCGACCCGTCGCTCGGGGCCAAGGCGCGCCGGGGTGTCGAAGGCCGAGTGGCTGCAGGCGCGCCGCAAGTGGAGCGGGCGGATGGTCGTGGCCTCGCGGGCGTTCGGGCTGTGGCTCTTGTGGCGGCGCACCGGCGCGCCCAAGCAACGACGACGTCTTCGGTCGGCGGCGGGGCGGCGAGGTAGGTGCGGCAGGCGCACGGCTCGTCCTTGTGCGCGGGCGACGCGGGGTGGTGCTTGGGTTCCGGCTTCGGCTCCTCGGGCGGCCGTCGGCGTCCCTTCGGCTCGTGCTTGACCGCCGGCGCAGCCGGCTTTCTCGTCGACCGCCGCGCGTCGGCGCCGGCTTCTGCGGGTCGGCGATCGGCGCCGCGGCCGGCTTCTGCTCGTCGACCACCGGCGGCGGCGCCACCGTCGGTGACTTGGCCGCCGGCTGCCCGATTGGCGCGGGCGGGGTCTGCGTCTCCTTCTTCATGTCGGCGCCGCGGAGCAGGACAGCAGAAGCCCGTCGCCGCGACCAGGATGACGATCACGATCGCGATCGACCCGCCGCCACCGCCGCGCCGTCCCGGGTCGTAGCCCATGTCGGCCGGCAGCTCGCCGATCACCGACGACTGATCGCCGATGGTCAACCGCGCAGGTGGTCGAATGGGTCGCTCGCTCATCGTCGGGTTCTCCTGACACGGGATGGTCGTCCGCCGCCAGCGTCGGCGCGCCTCGCTCCCTGGGAAAGAGCCCGTCGAGGTACGCGGCCACGTCGTGCGAGGTGCAGCGGATGGCCGGTCTCGACGAGAAATCCTCGAGCGCCATCGTAGAGCTCGCCCGCTGACGAAGCGATTGGCCGGCTTGCTTCGCCATCGCGCGCCATGAGATCGCCTCCAGCGACTCCGGGAAGTCGCTCAACAGAAGTCGCGGCGGCGTCGGCTCGTCGTGGAGGATCCGCAGCTCGACCGGGCCGCGTTTCGCCGTCGACGGCTTGTGGCCCCGGTGGTCAGCTCGTAGAGCATCGTGCCGAGCGAGAAGAGGTCGCTGCGCGAATCGAGCGGCTCGCCCTGCACCTGCTCGGGCGACATGTACGGGATCTTGCCCTTGATGACGCCGACCTCGGTGCGCCCCTTCTTGGCCACCGCCTTGGCGATGCCGAAGTCGAGCATCTTGCGGCACGCCGTCGAAGCTGACACCATGACGTTCGACGGCGTCACGTCGCGGTGCACGAGGCCGAGCGCGCGGCCGCGCGCGTCGGTGGCGCGGTGCGCGTGCTCGAGCCCCTCGGCGACGTTGGAGACGATGCGCACGGCGATCGGCGAGCGGCATGCGCCCGCCGCCGCGCGCCTCGGCCTCCTCAGATCTGCTGCAGGTCGACGCCGTGGACGTGCTCCATGGCGAGGAAGTAGTCGCCCTCGCCGATCGAGCCCGAGGTCGAAGATCTGCACGATGTTCGGGTGCGACGAGGCGCGCCGCGATGCGCGCCTCGTCGAGGAACATGTTGACGAACTGCTGATCGGCGGCCAGCGACGGGAGGATGCGCTTGATGACGCACTCCTTCTCGAAGCCGCCGGGCCGCCCTGCCGCGCCAGGTAGACCTCGGCCATCCCGCCGATCGCGAGCTGGCGCAGCAGCAGGTACTTGCCGAACGGCCGCGGGAAGGCGCCCGCTTCGGGCGTCGAGTCGACCCGGCGCATGGCCCCGTGAGCGTACGCCGGCCGCGGCGGACCAGCAAGCTTTCCAAGCCGGCGCGGCGGCGCTAGAATCGCGCGCCGATGGCCGCCGGTGCGCTGATTGCCGTCGAGGGAATCGACGGCGCGGGGACGACCACCGCAGTGCCGCCGGCTGGTGGAGTGGCTGGAGTCGCAGGGGCGGCCGGCGCTGCTGACCCGCGAGCCGTCGACGGGGGCGGCGGGAGTGCTGCTGCGCGCGCTGCTCGGGGAGCGCACGCGCCGTTCGACCGGGGGGCGATTGCGCTGCTCTTCGCCGCCGACCGGCTCGACCACCTGGCGCGCGAAGTGGAGCCGGCGGTGGCGGCGGGAACGGTCGTCATCTCCGATCGCTACCTAGTCTCGTCGCTGGCGTACCAATCGAACGACCTGCCGCGGGAGTTCGTCGCGGCGGCCAACGGGCGGGCGCGGCCGGCCGATTTGACCCTGCTGGTCGAGGTTCCCGTCGCGGTGGCGGCGGCGCGGCGGCGCGCGCGCGGAGGGGCCGACGAGCTGTTCGACGGCGACGACTTCCAGGCGCGGGTCGCGGCGCGCTACCGGGAGGAGGTCGAGCGGCTGCGCGCGGCGGGCCAGCGGGTGGCGGTCGTCGACGGTACCCCGCCCCCCGACCAGGCCTTCGCCCGGCTGCGCGACGCGGTCGCGGAAACTTGCTTCCCGCGATCGCCGACCTCATCCTGATTCCGATGCGCCCCCTGTTGCTCGCCCTGCTTTGCGCCGGATGCGCCGCCGCCCCACCGCGCGTCGCCGGCGCTCCTCCGGAAGCGACGCCGATTGCCGCCGCCACCGTCGAGAAACCGGCCGCGCCGGCGGTGACGCGCACCCCCGGGGTCATCGCCCGCGCCGAGCTGGAGCAGGTGCTGCGGGATCGCCCGGCGCCAGCAAGACCAACCGAACCAAGCAACAGGCACA
>CAVXHH010000011.1:0-156157 GCA_963761405.1 uncultured Acidobacteriaceae bacterium | reverse complement strand
AGGCGTGCTATGCGTTCAAGGTTCGGATCGTCCCACACGGCTCAGTGTCCCACCATTGCGTGTTTCAATAAAGCCATTACTCCGCTGGGCGTCGACTTTGATGCTCTGATCGCAGCCATGCAGGTCTATGTGGATAACAGCGACTCGCTCTTCGCCCTGTCATCCTGACCGAAGCCGCGCGACCGAATGGGAGCAAGGCTGAGTGGAAGTTGAGCCGTACTGCGGGTGTCCGAACCCGCAGGCGAAATCCCGAGCGAAGTCGAGGGAGCTCCGAACGACCCCGGGAATTTGTCCGCCAACCATGCCGCATCAGGGAATCCTTCCCATGCGCTCGATGCCAGCCCCAGTCCCCGCAAGGGGACGCTTGGTAGTAGCCCGCCGTTTCAACGGCGGGAAAGGAAACGAAACGCCTTCTTCCTTGCGCCGCAGGCCCGGGCCCCCAACACGCGCGCTTTTCGCGTTGGCGGAGTGGAGGTCGTCGCGTAGCGCAGCGGAGCGACAAACGAAACCGGCAAAACGGAGCGCGCTGACTTTACCCACCACTGTATAGCGTCAAAGGCCGATGTAGTGTGGGCCGTCACGGCCGCCAAAATCAGTGGCAAGTTCTACCGCGCCCTGTATGATCACAACTGGTCGCCACGCGCGCCACCACAGCCAGCGGTTTGCCGTTCGGCACGGGCGGCATATTTCCTACCGGACCCAAACAGGAAGTAACAGATGAAAGAGCCGCAGCCTATGACTTGTGAGCTCATGAGTAGTTTCTGCCAGTAAAGTGCCTTGCCTGCCTCTGGAAATACAAGCTGAAAGTTTTGACTCTCCAAATTGCGACTGCTTTACCAAACGAAGCTGTCGGCGCTGCAACTCGATGCGCTTCCTCAGTCCAGCCCATGCCCGAGTTGATTGGCTATCCATGATGTAGGCCAACATCCCTGCGCACGGCAAGCCTTTACAGTACTGCCCCTTTATGAAGGCCATCATCCCATTTTCTCCGGCATACGTTGAGTATTCTGTTCGACGGTCTGCCTCCAGGGTAAATGACATGCAACCGCTTCGCCTCGAAAGCAAAATAGTCCCGTTGGGAGTATCGGTGTCTTATCCGAAGATCCAATCGACCAAGGCGTTGACCATTCAATCCTAATAACTGGCAGGACTGAGCAACAATATCGTAAGGAATGTCCGCGAACTGAGAATCATTGGCAAGTCTTCCTGCCAAGCGAAACGTAATGTGATCTTCGATCTCGTTTCGCTTGGGCGGGATCATGCTGGCCCATGCGGATGCAACCACCCCGAGTATCTCCGTGAGGTAGTCCTCTTTAAAAGGATTGAATTCCGGCTTCAGAGTACCACTGGAACGGCGGACGCTCATGCTGTTTGCCTTTTCGCTAAGTGCTCGAAAATCGGCATCAGCATCGTTTAAGGCTGCCGTGCGGGACCAGTTCCTCATTGTGGCTGGCTTTAGCACGTGAAGCCGATCCTTTTCGTAATAGCTAAAGCCACGTAGGTAGTTGAAAAGGCCCCTTGGTGCGTTGCACAGCGCGGCTGATCCGATGCTGAGCGCCGTCCACAGCTCTTTATCACCTTCTTTTTCATAGTAGGGTTTGTATTGGTTATCAAAGATTATGGTAAGAAAAACCAAATTGAGTTTTCTCGAGGCGGTTCCTTCTGCGGCAGATGCTGATTCCTTGCTTTCGTGTACGACGGTTAAGCACATTACATAGGGTATTAGCATATTGCCTGCGGGCAGATTCCCCAGGAAAAGCCAGAGAGGGAATATACCCATCCAAATTTGATCGATGAATGCTAGGTTGAGCAATCTCCAAAGTGTCATCGATAAGAATTCGCTCAGTCTCCGTTACGGAAAAGTAAGCTTCAACGAGAGGAGCAAGCTGAGTTTGGGTCTTACCGGCAAGATCAAACCGCTCGGATGGGGAGGCGTTCTTTCCCTCCTCTTCTACGCCTTTCATGACCTTCGAGACCTCGCGGACAATCTGGGTCGCTTGGGGCGAGGCAAGCTCATGATCCGGTAGCGGAAAAGGTAAGGCTAGACTCTCATAAACATGAAATTGATCGCGACCGACTCCAAAGTTAGAGCCACCATGAAATGCGAGGTATTTGAATAGCCGGGAATGAAAAACGGCAGTTAAGAACCGGAGTAGATCGGTGTTTGTTCACTACCGGTGATTGAGCGCAAGCCATCAAAGAACCGCACTTTATGATTGCTAAAGGCACACTTTGTAAAGCCTTTGCTGTAAACGACCATTGGTGGGGAGAAATTCTGGTCCACCCGAGAGAAGAGTACCTTCTGAGTTGAAGCTCCGATAGCCCTCAGCTTTTCCCCCACTGTCGTGAACTGGTCAGGGTACAACACGAGATCGATGCCTTCTGGAATTGGCATCCAGAAAGGGGTCATCCAAAGCCCAAGGGTTTTTGACAGGCTCGTAGCCCTTATATTTCCTCGTTTCAAAATGTGGTTGGAAACCTGTCCCGCCCAACCATCGTTTGCCTTCCCTCGTAGGCCCACCAATTCCGCAAGTCGAGGATAATAGTCTAGTCTTCGGAGAAATGCGCATCCGGTGAAACCACCGTAAGATCGGTCAGGTTCAACTCCCGGAAGTAGCTCACCATCACCGGACTGGCGAACATGTGATCCACCGGGATATTGAAAAAACCCTGGATCTGCGCCGCGTGCAAATCCATGAACAACGCCCGGTTGGCTCCGGCGGTGGTTAACAGATCGGCCACCAGCTTGGAGGAAATGGCCACCCGCGGCCGATCTTTGCGGTCCTGCCGGGCATAGCCGTAATACGGTACCACCACGGTGATCCGCCCGGCGGAAGCGCGCTTCAGCGCGTCAATCATGATCAGCAATTCCACCAAGTGCTGATCTACCGGAAAACAGGTCGGCTGCACAATAAAAACATCCACACCGCGGACATTCTCGAGCAGCTGAAAGTAAATCTCTCCGTCGGCGAAACGCTGCAGCTTGCTCTCACCCAGCGTTACACCGACATGGGCACAAATTCCCTCCGCCAGTTTGCGGTTGGCGGAACCGGCGAAGATTTTGAACCGCTTATCTTCGCTCAAACGTCCAGCGCGCTTACGTTCCGGCTTTGCCTTCGCCGGACCGGCCGCTTCTTCCTGCATCACGCTCCCAACCTCTTGTTGCGAGGCGGGAGCCGTCATCACACTGGAATCACCCTTCACACGAACCTCCCAAGCTGGTTTGCTTTGGTTGTTCCGCCTGATTGTCGAGCCACGGATGCTTCGCCGTGACAGGTCCCCACAGTAATTGCGAAAACGCTTTAAAACTGGCTGGGCGACTAGGAGTCGAACCTAGACAAAGTGCTCCAAAGGCACTTGACCTACCATTAGTCGATCGCCCAACTGGATGCGACGGCTACGGCCCGTCTGCCACCATCATAGTGCGCCAGTAATCGCTGCGAGGCAATGTCCTGGTGACCAATCCTGTTACACCTGCCTGTTCCAGCCGCAATAGAGCCGTCTGTGCCGCTTCCTGGGTTCGGTAAAGCCCAAAAAGGGCTGATCCGGAACCGGAAAGGCCCGCATAGACAGCCGCGTCCTCCGCGCTGGAACCGCTCACAAGAATGCGCTTGATGTCACCGAGAAAGGGATACTGAGGAAAGACGACTCTTTCAAAGTCGTTTTCGATCCCGGTTCGGACAAGCGCGAGAAGCGGATCCTCGGCCCGGTCTTCTCTCCTGGAGAAGACACCGGAGGAGTGCGGCGCGCCAAATGCAGCGGCGATCGACCGACTCAACTCTTCGATTGTAGCTGACGGACCCGCTGCGGTCAAAGCTGGGGCGGTTTCCACCGCATGCAGAGCGTCCCAGTCCCGATAGGCCTGGGGGGTAGAAACCCCGACCGCGGGCAGGGCGAGGACACACGGCAGTGAGGCTATATCCGGCAGCGGATACACCTCCTGCCCCCGGCCCACGCCGATGACTGCGCCGCCCAACAGAAAGAGCGGGATATCGGAGCCGACTTCTGCCGCCGCACGCAGACGCTCCGGGGGAGACAGACGCCGATCGAGCTCCTGCTCGAGCCCGATGAGCGCGGCGATGGCGTTGGCGGAGCCGCCACCCAGGCCCCCCTGCACCGGCAGCTGCTTGTCGATATGGATGTGCACCTCGGCGTGGAGAGCCAGCATTTCCAGGCAACGCTGCACCATCCGCCACGCGGTATTGCGCTGATCCGTAGGGACCCGCGGATGATTGCTGGTGAGCGTGATTCGCGTGGCCGCAGCTGGCCGCGCTTCCACCGTTACCCACTCATGCAGCGCAAGAGTCTGATACACCGTCGTGAGCTGGTGGAACCCATCCGTACGCAAGGGGCCAATGGCCAGACCCAAATTGATCTTGGTATGCGATCGAACACTGGTAGGCATCCCCACGATCTTATTCCGCCCGGAGCTTCTTTAGCCCCGGTGAGAATGCTGCGAGCTCCTCCATCAACCCGTACGTTTTTCGTGACCTCGACCACAGCCGGACGTCGCGCGCTTCTTCCATCGGATCGCATGGCTCAGCTTCTGGTGGATATTCTTGCGAAGAATCGCAAGACCCAGGACTAAGTCCCGGACTAAGTCCCCGCCTATTTTCGGCCGTCCCCTCCGGGACTTATTGGCTTCATGTTGCCCAGCAGGATATCCGCCGTAGGCACGATCCTCAAGGCATCTCGGCAGTTACGGTACTTTTTGGGGCCGCCAAGACAATTTGACTATTGCCAACCGTTACTCCGGCGGAGGAAACTCATCATCGATGCAGCCCTTCCCCGAGAAACTGATCGAAGCCGGGATACTTGCCGCCGGCGTGATCGGCCTATTGATCCTGATCGCCCCAAACTTCGGCCTGAAGCCGAAGGCCACGGTGGATGGCTGGCAATTCCCGGTGAAACCGACCTGCCTTCTGCTGTACTACCTGGCTCTTTCCGGGGGCATCGGCGCTGTAGCTTTTGGCTCGGCGCAACTGCTCGCCTCCACTACTTTCAGCTGGATAGCCTGGGGAGCCTTCGGTTTCGGCTTCTTCTTCGTTCCCCTGGTCCTGGCCGACTGGCCCGAACCGCTGATCCTGGACCGGCAAGGTCTGCTCGAAAGCGGCTACGCCTCCAGCCGGATCCACTGGCAGGAACTCACGCACGTGCGCGCATACCGGATACGTTGCGATCGTGGTGTGGTCATCCAGGGCGCGGAGGGTAAGCAATTGGTGGTCGCCGATATCGCTTACGACTCTTCGGCCGTCCTCAATTGCCTGATGCAGTGGCACAGAGTCCCTTACTACTCGTTGAAAGACGAGGTCGGTTCGCTCTCTATCCTGAGCGAGCCCCACTCCCGATAAATGGGCCCGGTGCGGCGGACTGCGCAGCAAACCGGCGGTTCTCGGGAAATGGCTAAAAAGTACGCACTAACGCACTAAGTCGCGTTGCCTTGCCATCTTGTGGGTTGTGACAGGTAATTTGGTGGGGTCGCAGGGGCTGAACAGCCCCTGCGGGCACCGTTTTCGGTCGAGGAACCTGCCCTCAGGGCCATAAAGGCCGCTTGGTTGTCTGGTTATACGTACGGCCTGAAGGCCGTACCCTTCACAACAAGACTTTTTCCGCAGACCGTGAAGCCCAATTTCTCTCTAGCCCTTTTCGGCCCGACTAGAGCATTGCGCAGATCTGGTTCTACTCCTGAATCAACTGTTACCGTCCACTCGTTCTTAGAGACCCCAACCTTATACGTGTTTTCTGTCAAAGAAGACCACACCTCGCGGTCTTTGTCGGGCCACAGTAATTGCGAAACTGCTCTAACCACGGTATTTCTCCTGATGCATGTACCGCCGCGCAAAGTTCACGCGGCCGCGCGCGGTGAGAAGATGGTAAGACACCAAGTACGGAGCCTGTGAGTTCCGTGGAAACGGCGCAATGCTGAGAGCTATTTCGACCTATGTATTTCTACGCCAGCGCCTGCATCCGGGGTTGCTGGAGATTCTGGCCAAAGGAGGCGCGCAGGGAATTGAGATCTTCGCCGCCCGTCAGCATTTCGACTACACCAGCAAATCGCATGTGAAAGAGGTTGCCCTGTGGTTCGCGGCCAACCCCGTGGAACCATTCTCCATGCACATGCCGCTCTTTGGAGATACGGAAATGGGGCGCAGCGGAGCTCCGGCAGTCAATGTAGTGCATCCGGAAAAGTCGCGGCGCATCGACGCCATGGACGAGGTCAAGCGAGCACTCGAGGCTGCCGAAGAGATGCCCCTGCGCTATCTCATTCTGCATCTGGGAGAACGCGAGGACCTTTGGAGCCCGAGAACCCTCGAGCATGCCATGACCGCCATCGAACACCTGCAGGCCTTTGCCCGGCCGCTGGGCGTAAAGCTCCTGCTCGAAAACGTTCAGAATGAAGTGAGCGAGTCCGCCAACCTGGCGGAGATCGTGCGTATCGGCCACTTTAAAGATGTGGGGGTATGCCTGGACCTGGGTCATGCCCACATCGGCGCGGGCATTGCCGCAGCCATCGCCGAGTTGAGGCCGCTGATCCGTAGCGCCCATATCCATGACAACCATGGACAGAAGGACGAGCATCTTTGGCCCGGGGAGGGAACGATTGCCTGGGCGGAAACCATGCAGGACCTGCGCAGCGCCCCGCAGCTGGCCGCCTCGGTGCTGGAGATCCATTACCTGCCCGAGGATTCGCCGGAGCACGTCGCCAGCCGCGCGGCCGAGACTTTCAAAATGCTCGAGCTGTAGATACTCGCTCGAGCACGACAACGTTCCACCGGGATCGGGAAATGGCAGAAGAGATCAAACACGAAACCTTGCCTGTGGCAGCAGACGCGCCCCTGGCCACCATTGCGACCCTCAACCAGCACGAGGGCAAACAGGTCACGCTGCACGGATGGCTGTACAACCTGCGCGCCAGCGGAAAACTGCTCTTTCCCATCTTCCGCGACGGTACCGGCACAGTGCAGGGCATCGTGCCCAAAGCCGCGGTAACGCCGGAAGTTTTTGAGCGGGTACGCGGTCTGACCCAGGAATCGAGCGTGGTTGTGACGGGCCGGGTCCGTGCGGACACACGTGCCCCCGGCGGTTACGAATTGGATGTCGAGAACGTAGAAGTCCTGCAGCGGGTGAGCGAAGAGGAACCCTTTCCTATTTCCCTCAAGGAACACGGCGTCGAGTTCCTGATGGAGCATCGGCATCTGTGGATTCGCACCCCGCGGCAGTCGGCGATACTGCGCATCCGCGCGGAAATCATCAAGGCGGCGCGCGACTACCTCGATGACCACGGTTTCGTCCTGACCGACCCGCCGATTCTTACCCCGGCGGCCTGCGAAGGAACCAGCACCCTGTTTCCCGTCGAGTACTTTGGCGACGAAGCGTACCTGACCCAGAGCGGCCAGCTCTATATCGAAAGCACGGCGATGGCGCTGGGCAAGGTTTATTCCTTCGGGCCGACATTTCGCGCCGAGAAGTCGAAGACCCGGCGGCACCTGACCGAATTCTGGATGGTGGAACCGGAGATCGCTTTTGCCACACTGGACGATCTGATGGCACTGGCGGAGCAGTTCATGAGTTTCCTGGTGCAGCGCGTGCTGAGCCGGCGCGCATTGGATTTGAAGGTGATTGGCCGGGATACAGCCAAGCTCGAATCCGTGCAGCCCCCCTTTCCCCGAATCAGCTATGACCAGGCCGTCGGCATGCTGGACGATGCCTTTGCTCGCGGGCTGATGGAGCAGAAATTCGTCTACGGCAACGACTTCGGATCGCCCGACGAAACATACCTGTCGTCACAGTTTGATCGTCCGGTCATGGTGCACCGCTACCCGGCCGCGGTAAAGGCGTTTTATATGGAGCCGGACCCGCAGAACGCCAACCTCGCGCTCTGCGTCGACGTGCTTGCGCCGGAAGGCTATGGAGAAGTCATCGGCGGTTCGCAGCGCGTTGCGTCCTACGAGCTGCTAAAAAAGCGGATCGAGGAGCACCAGTTGCCGCTCGAAGCCTTCAGCTGGTATCTCGACCTGCGTCGCTACGGCTCGGTTCCCCACGCCGGCTTCGGCATGGGCATCGAGCGCGTTGTGGCCTGGGTGTGCGGCCTGGAGCACGTGCGGGAGACGATTCCGTTTGCGAGAACGTTGAATCGGATTTACCCCTGACGATGACAGAGAGATGACCCGAGACATGACCAGAGACCGCAATCCGGACATTACCGGCAGGGAGCATGCGGGCGGACTCTTGCACGGCGGCGTGCAGGCGCTTCCGCCGCGCCAGATCCGCATCCTGGGCGTGCCCCTCGATCTGGGCCAGTCGCGGCGCGGCGTCGATATGGGGCCTTCCGCGGTCAGAGTAGCTGGGCTCGAAGCCAGGCTCGAGGCACTCGGTCATCGGGTGAGCGACGGAGGCAACGTCCCCGTGGCCCTTGCGGAGACTCGGAACTTCGGCGAGCCGACCGCAAAGTACGTCAAAGAGATCAGCGAAACCTGCGAACGGGTGGCCGGCATCGTGCTCGAAACACTTGAGCAAGGCGTCACCCCGCTTGTGCTTGGGGGCGATCACTCGGTAGCCGCGGGCACGGTCTCCGGACTGGCCGAGTTCTACCGCCGCCAGAATCAGAAGGTTGGACTGCTGTGGATCGACGCCCACTCTGACATCAACACCCCGGAAACGTCGCCCAGCGGCAATGTGCATGGCATGCCCCTGGCGGCGTTGCTTGGCCTCGGTCCCGATCCACTATCGAACATCTTCGATTGGCGGCCCAAGATCGCCCCTGAAAACACGGTGCTGATCGGCGTACGCGATGTAGACCTGACGGAGAAGGAGAACATCCGCCGCGCCGGCATTTCTGAGGTCTACACCATGCGCGATATCGACGAACGAGGCATGCGCACGGTCATGGAAGAAGCCCTGCGTGCCGCCGGCCGGGGAACCGCCGGGTACCATGTCTCGCTGGACATGGACTGGATCGATCCCGTCGACGCGCCGGGTGTGGGCACACCGGTCCGCGGTGGCGCCACCTATCGAGAGGCGCACCTGGCCATGGAGATCCTGGCTGACCATGGACGCTTGCTGAGCTTCGAGCTTGTCGAGGTGAACCCGGTGATCGACGAGCACAACCGCACCGCTGAGCTGGCGGTGGAGTTGATCTGCTCCGCTTTCGGAAAGAAGATTCTCTAGCAGGCAACGGGTTCTGCTTTTCCCCTGAATCGACGAGAATAGAAATGACCTATGCGAAAACCCCTGCTCGCCCTGGCCGTTTCTGCGTTCGGCATCGGCACCTCTGAATTCATCATCATGGGGCTATTGCCGGATCTCGCTCACAGTTTTCGGGTCAGCATCCCGAAGACCGGGATCCTGGTCTCCGGCTATGCACTGAGCGTCACGTTGGGGTCGCCCCTGGTAGCCCTTGCCGTGTCGCGCATGGACCGTAAGCGGGCGCTCCTGATTTTGATGGGCATGTTCGTGGGCGGCAATGCTCTGTGCGCCCTGGCGCCGAGTTTTCTGCTTCTGCTGTTTGCACGCATACTCACCGCGCTCTGTCACGGAGCGTTCTTCGGCATTGGCAGCATTGTGGCGAGTCACCTGGTGCCGCGCTCCGAGAGGGCGCAGGCAATAGCGCTCATGTTCGCAGGTCTTACCCTGGCCAATGTTCTTGGCGTTCCCGCAGGCACAGCCTTGGGCCAGGCCTTTGGTTGGCGCTTCGCGTTTTGGGCCCTGGTGCCGGTTGGCCTGATCGCGGGCGTGGGTCTCTACCGCCTGGTGCCTGCGCAGCCAGCAGAGAAGATCCATCTCAAACATGAGTTCCACGCCGTGTTGCGACCCCAGGTACAACTCGTGCTGGCGCTCAGCACACTTTCCTCGATTGCCTTGTTTTGCGTCTTCACTTACATCGCGCCGATTCTCGAACAGGTGACCCACTTCTCGCCCAGCGCGGTGGCCCGCGTGCTGGTTGTGTTCGGAGTAGGCATTACCCTGGGCAACCTGCTGGGAGGCCGCCTTGCGGACTGGAAGCAGTTGCCGGTGCTTATTGGCGGATTCATCTTGTTGATCGCGATATTCCTCACCATGCCGCTGGTGGAAGGCAGCGCCGTACCGGCCGTGGTGATGGTTTTCGTGTGGGGCTGCGTCCACTTCGCCGCCGGTGCTCCGCTGCAGGCACGCATCGTGGATCAGGCCCAGGGCGCTCCCAATCTGGCCTCGACGTTGAATCAGGGCGCCTTTAATTTCGGTAACGCGCTGGGCGCCAGTCTTGGCGGCATCATGCTCACCGAGGGCATCGGCTACCGATACCTTTCGCTGGGAAGCGCGGCAGTCGCCAGCGTTGCCCTCGTGGTTGCCCTGTTTGCCCTGCGCGTTGAGCAGAAGGAGTCTGCCGAGACCAGCCGGATTGTCGTCGCCTGACTGCGCACCAGAAGCGGCAACCCTGGTCCACCATCATCGTTCGCCCGCGTGCCAATAGAATCAGAACGGCATGAAGAAGAAACTCCGGGTTGGCATACTTTTCGGCGGCCGCAGCGGCGAGCATGAAGTCTCCCTGCTTTCGGCCGCTTCTATTCTCAAAGCAATCGATCGCAATCGCTACGACGTGGTGCCGGTCGGCATTACCAAGCAAGGCCGCTGGGTCGTCTCAGGGGATGCGGAGCGGTTGCTTTCGGGCGACTACTCCGAAGCCGGCTCGAGTGCACTGCGTGCGGGCAACCCACAGCACACCGCGCCGGCCGCGGTTCTGGCCAAAGGGCAAGGGGTGATCGTGCCGCCTGTACCGTCGCTAGGCGGCGGTGGCGCCCTGGTCCCTTTCGAGCGCGAGGCATCGTCTCTCTCCCCCGCCCAGGACGTTCTGCAACTCGACGTGGTGTTTCCTGTACTGCACGGAACGTTTGGCGAAGATGGCACCATGCAGGGGCTCTTTGAGCTTGCCGGGTTGGCCTATGTGGGTTCCGGGGTTCTGGGCTCAGCCACCGGGATGGATAAGGAAGTGATGAAACGGCTCTTTCTCGCCGCCGGGCTGCCGATTACCAGCCACGTTACGTTCCTGCGGCAGGAGTGGGTGAAGGGCCCTAAGAAGATCATCGCCAGGCTTGAAGCTGCGCTGAAGTATCCGCTTTTTGTGAAGCCCGCGAACCTCGGCTCTTCGGTCGGCATCAGCAAGGCGCATGACCGCAAAGAGCTTGGGCCGGCCATCGAGCTGGCGGCAAGCTTCGATCGCAAGATCGTGGTGGAGCAGGCGGTCGGCGGCCGCGGCAACCGGGCAAAAATGGGCAAGGCGCGCGAGCTGGAAGTCGCGGTGCTGGGCAACGATGAACCGGTGGCTTCAGTGGTAGGCGAAATTGTGCCCGGCAAAGAGTTTTACGACTACGAGGCCAAATATCTTAGCGAAGGCTCGCAGCCCATCATCCCCGCCAAACTGACCAAGAAGCAAAGCGCGCAAGTGCGGGCTATGGCGCTTGAAGCCTTCCGCGCCTGCGACTGCGCTGGTTTGGCGCGCGTCGACTTTCTTCTTGAGGCGGGTGACTCCGGGCGCCTCTATCTCAACGAGATCAACACCATGCCGGGCTTTACTTCGATCAGCATGTACCCCAAGCTATGGGAGGCCTCAGGCATAAAGTATCGCGACCTGATTGCCAGGCTGATCGACCTGGCCCTCGAACGGAAGGCAGAACAGGACGGGACCTCCTACTCCCGATAGCTTCGCCGACGAGCGCGCGATCGGAGTAAACTTTGCGGAGAAGCGAGGAGCGCCCATGACTCTGCTCGATGCACCCAGCTACGATCCTGCCAAGGCGCAAGCGCGCAAGAAGACACTCATTGCCGGCCTCATTGCCGGCCTGGTGCTCGCTATCGGCGTCTGGTACTTCTGGAACTGGCCGGCGGAACATCGTGTCAACCAGTTTTTCGCCGCGATCGAAAGCGGGGACATGCCCAAGGCCTTCGCTATCTGGAACCATGATCCGAACTGGCAGCAGCACCCGCAGCAGTATGCGCAATACTCTTACGGCCGTTTTGAAGTAGATTGGGGCCATTCGAGCGACTGGGGCGACATCAAGGGGCACAAGATCACTATGTCGAAATCCGTTGGGTCCGGCGTGGTGATCGGAGTGGAAATAAACGGGCAAAAGACTCCCGTTTTCCTGTGGGTGCAACGCAGCAACAAAACGATTGGCTTTTCTCCCGTACAGCTTTCGACAGACTAGCGGCTTGTCGCGGCCGATGGATGCAAACCGCAGCTCGCCTGGATCGGCCTCTTGGTCGGCAACCGTAATGGCGTAATCATCCTCGAATATCGACAAAGATTCCGAAAAGCGTACACCGTGCCTCTTATTGTTGGCTTCGGCTTTGGAAGCGTCCCCATTTACTTCTCGATTGCATGTACGGATTGTATGTACGTCAAAAGGCCGCCGCCATGGAATCTTAAGGGGTCACCACCGCCAGCAGCTTTTCAAGGCTCGCCGGGTCTTCCACTTGCCCACATTTCTGGCTACGGTCGATTTGCCGCAACAGGCCGCTAAGCACCTTGCCTGGGCCCACCTCGACAAAGGTCGTTACCCCCTCGGCGATGAGCAATTGCATGGACTCCGTCCAGCGAACCGCGCCCGTAACCTGGCGGACCAGAGCATCGCGTAGCGCCGTCCCGTCAGAGACCAGCCTGGCATCCACATTGACAGCGACCGGCACCCTCGCCGAGGCGAACGGAATGTTTTGCAGTATCGGGGCGAGGGCATCCTGGGCCGGTTGCATGAGGCTACAGTGGAAGGGTGCGGAGACCTGGAGCAGGACAGCGCGCTTGGCGCCCCGCTCCCTGGCAAGCTCAACGGCTCGCTCTACCGCCGCGGTTGCGCCAGAGATGACAGTCTGTTCAGGAGTGTTCATGTTGGCCGGCTCAACCGGGGCCGCCATGTCTTTCGCCGCTTGCTGGCATAGGGCCGCTACGGCATCCGGCGCCATACCGAGAATCGCAGCCATAGCCCCCTGGCCTGCGGGCACCGCCTGCTGCATCAACTGTCCGCGGCGGTGAACGGTGCGGGCCCCGGCGGCAAAGTCGAGACTACCGGCGGCGACGTTGGCTGAGTATTCTCCCAACGAATGCCCGGCGAGATAGTCCGCGGTCACTCCCGCGGCGGCCAACACCCGCAGGGCGGCGACAGAGACGGTGAAAATGGCCGGCTGGGTAAACTCTGTCAGTCGAAGCTGCTCCTCGGGTCCATTCCAGCAGAGTTCCGCCAGATTGAAGCCAAGGGCGTCATTGGCTTCTTCAAAGGTCTGTTGCGCAACCGGGAAGGCACGGGCCAGATCGCGGCCCATGCCGACGCTTTGCGAACCTTGACCAGGAAATAGGAATGCCGTCTTGCTCATGTTGTTCCTGGATGTGATGTGGGTAGAGGTGTGGGTTTAGTTGAGCGGCTGGATGGGGACGTCGAAGTCTGGCTCGGCTTCGGCATCCGACGGCTGGCGACAGGCAAACTCCTGCTCCAGCCGCTGATTGACGCCGGCCTGGGCGAACTCCGCCGTTACCCGAATGCCGTTATAGATGGCCCGGTCGTTTGAAGAGCCATGGCTCACGATGCAAACCCCGCGAAGGCCAAGCAACGGAGCACCGCCGTATTCGGAGTAGTCCAGACGCTTCTTGAAGTCATTGAAAGCTTTGCGCGAAAGCAGCGCGCCCACCTGGGCGGTGACGGTGGAATTGAGCGACTGGCGAAGCAGATCGCGCACCAGGCGGGCGAGGCCCTCGGAGGTTTTGAGCGCCACATTACCCACAAACCCATCGCAGACCACAACATCCGCGTTGCCGTTATAAATATCGCGCCCTTCGACGTTGCCGATGAAGTTAATCGAAAGCTGCTTGAGGAGGGGAGAAGCCTCACGGGTGAGATCGTTGCCCTTGCCTTCTTCTTCGCCGATCGAGAGCAGGCCGACCCGGGGACGCGGGATCTTGAGCACGCTGCGCGCGTACATTTCTCCCATCACCGCGAACTGCTCCAGATTGTGCGGTTTGCAGTCCACGTTGGCGCCTACGTCGAGCAGGACGCAGGGCGATCCAGTCGAGGTAGGCAGCAAGGCTGCGAGCGAAGGACGGTCCACCCCAGGGAGTGCTCCGAGCACCATCTTGGCCAGGGCCATCGCGGCCCCGGTATTGCCCGCGGTCAGAAAGCCTGCGACCTTCTGCTCCTTCACCAGGCGAAGGCCGACACGCATGGTGCTGCCCGGCTTCTTACGGATCGCCGTTGCGGCTTTCTCGTCCATGGTGATCCATTCCGAGGCAGGAACGATCACAATCGGCAGCTCGTTGCCGCCCGTGGCATGGTGCAACGCCGCGCGCAACCGTTCCTCCGGACCCACAAGGTGAACCCTGACCGGGAGCTCCCGGCAGGCATGGATGGCGCCTCGAATTTCGGGCTCAGGAGCTTTGTCCGAGCCCATAGCGTCGAGCGCGATATCCGTGAGTCTGGTCACAGAGCGAGCTAGGCTTCTTTGGCTTCGAGAACTTCGCGACCCTTGTAGATCCCGCATTTGGGGCAAGCCCTATGTGGTAATTTGCGCTCGTGGCAGTTAGGACACTCCGACACGGTGATGGGCGTAAGTGCGTCGTGCGAACGGCGCTTGGAGGTGCGGGCCTTGGAGTGGCGCCGCTTTGGATTTGGCATTGCAGATTCCTTTCAGGCGTCCAGACTGCTGTTCCCGCCCTTGCGGGACGCCTTGAAACGGCTGCAGCCTGTGACCGCTTTTCAACTTTACGTTTTTATCCTGCTGCGGAGATCGGCAAGCGCTGTCCAACGCGCGTCGACCTGACTTGTATCACAAGCGCAGATCTCGGTATTGCGATTCTTTCCACAGCTGGGGCAAAGCCCTTTGCATTCCTGCTGGCACAGAGCTCTTGACGGCAGGGAGAGCAACACCTGCTCGCGCAGCACGTCTTCCAGCGCAAGACGGCCTTCGTCATAATACCCGATTTCGGTATCGGAGGTCGAGATGGCATGCTCAGAGCCCCCGGCATCTACGCCGATGGGTCGAAAAAGCAAGTCAAACTGCTCTTTTAGGTGGTAGGCGACCGGATCGAGGCAGCGAGCGCAGGGCATCTCGAAGTCGCCCTGGTAGCCGGCGCGCAGACGGATGTCCTGGATCAGCTGGTGAGAGCCACGATTCTCGGTAAGCAGGTCGGCGCGACCGCTCACGAGCAGTCCATCCAGCTGCCGAATGCCCGAACCGTAATCGATGACGCCGAGCGGCACCGTCTCACTGAATTCAAGCGGCTCTCGTTCGAGATCGAGGACTGTAATCAACAACGCCATGGCGGTCTCACTGTGGCTGGTGGGGCAGATACTTGTTCAAAAACGATAATAAACGCTCAGGGTTGGTTCCAGGGTCGTTCGTAGCGTACGCGTATCGAGTGTGTCCTGGTGAAAATCAGGGGTCTTGTATTTCAACCCACGAAGCTGCCCGCGCACCCCGAAGTGCCAAAGGGTCGGGTAGTTGAGGCCAACGCTGTAAGTGAACTCCGGCAGTAGTTGGCTCGATAGGTTCGGCGTCGAGACGATAGAGGTGAGCGTTCCGGCAATCGGCGCAAAGACGATGAGTCCGCCGCCCAGAGTAAAAAACGGCTGAAACCCATAATAAGTCGGGGACTGAAGCAGGTAAGCGAAGCTGAGGTCGGTCACGTTGCTCTCGACCTTGACCACGCCCTTGTTATAAGCCTCGGAGAACTTGGTGTAGCCCAGATTCGCTTCGTATCCAAACCACGGCCGGTAGGGTTTCCGGTAACTGATCAAAACTCCACCCGATTCGGTCGTATCCTGGCGAATAGAGTTGCCATTCGAAAAGTTGGTGACCTGGTAGAACCCGCCGACGCCAACGTCAAACTTCTCTTTGGTCTCGGGCACGGTCTGGGCGGTTTGGGTATCCTGCGCCTGGACGGGAACAGCCCATGGCAACAAACCCAGTAAAAGCCATCCCAGGACGAGCAGGAGCGCGGTTTGGGGGTACGGATTCTGCCGGCGCGACATGGATGGATGGGCCGAACGAGTGGAGGGCAACGACTTGTTCAAACGGACACTCTGCATGTTGATTCTTATTCCACTATATATCGTTACCGGGGCCCGGTTTGCGGCCTGGTTTGGGACCCGGCTTGCCCTGCGGGCGGGCGGGCGGTTTCGGCTCCCCCGGCGCGGCCCTCGCTCTGTCGGGTGGAGGCTCAGAGCGAACGCCAGTCCGGGGTTGTGAACAACCGGATGCCGGCAACCCCGGCGGCCCCGGCGGCCATGCAGGCCGCAGCATTCGCGGCGGTCACGCCACCCAGGGCAAAGACCGGGATGCCCTGCGCTGCCGCGCAAGCCAGCCGGAGTGCTTCAAGGCCCTGGGGCTTAGAGATTCCAGGCGGTGCGGAAAGCTTCTCGAAAACCGGAGAGAAGAGGATCATATCCACCCCTTCGTGCCTGGCCAGCTCGATATCTTCGAGACTGTGGCAAGGGACGCTGACAATGGCCCCGCTCCCATGAGCGCGAAATGCCTGGCGCACGCTGCCGGTCGCACCTGGCACCGGTTTACCGGGGAGATGCACTCCGTCGGCACCCGCCGCGATCGCCGGCGACGCCTCTCCGGCCGAGGGGATATTCACCAGCAGGCGGGAGCGATGGCCATCGATCCGGGCCATTATCTCCGCGGCAAGAAACTGGAGCTCCGCTGGATCGAGATCTTTCTCCCGCAATTGGATGAACGATACGCCGCCCGCTGACCATCCCTCGGTGAGTGCCAAGAGCCGCCGGCGAAGCGCGTCTTCGTCCAACCGCGCATCCCGCCGTTCACGGTTGCCAAGGCTCCTGCGGTCGGTAATGGCACAAAGCTGCATGCGATGGAGTATGGCCCGGAACCAGGAATGCGTGGCCCAAATTAATTAAATGAGTGTCTTTAACGCGCTTGGGAGCGAAGTTGCGTCGTGGCCGTTTCGCGCAAAGGCATTATTGTAGATGTCAGACGCACGCTTTCCCCTATTGGTGTTCAATTCAAGGACACCGCAATGGGAATTTAATCTCTTCTGGGCAATCTTCCGGTACCCTTCCAACAAGGCATGATTACCTACGATCTACTCATCATTGGTTCGGGTCCAGCGGGGCAGCGCGCTGCCATTTATGCCAACAAGCTGGGCAAGCGGGCCGCAGTCGTTGAGCGCATGCGGACGATTGGCGGTGTTTCGGTAAATACCGGCACCATTCCCAGCAAGACGATGCGCGAAGCCGTTCTGCATCTCTCCGGCTACAACTACCGCTCCATCTACGGCATGAATTATCGGGTCAAGGAAAAGATCACGATGGCGGACCTAGCCTTCCGCGTCCAGCACGTGATCAAGACGGAGATCGACGTCACCGAGGCGCAGCTTTCGCGCAACGGAATCGACGTGCTGCCGGGCGTCGCCAGCTTCGAAGACCGCACCCACGTGAAGGTGACCAACGAAGGCGGGACGCAGACCTACGAGGCGAAAAATATCATCATCGCCACGGGCACCAAGCCGGCGGACTCCCCCAGGGTGCCCACCAACGGCCGTACCATCGTCAACAGCGATCAGATTCTGGACCTGCCCAACCTGCCCAAGTCGCTCATCGTGGTAGGGGGCGGCGTTATAGGTGTCGAGTACACCTGTATGTTTGCAGCCCTCGGCGTACGCGTCACGCTGATAGAAAAGCGGCCGAAGCTGCTGGAATTTGCCGACCAGGAAATCGTCGAGGCGCTTAGCTACCATCTGCGCGACAGCCGCGTCACCATGCGCCTGCACGAAGAAGTGGAGAGCGTAGAGGAGCTGCCCGATTGCAGCGTGGTCGCCAACCTCGAGAGCAAGAAGAGAATATCTGGGGGCGCCTTACTGTATGCGGTAGGCCGCGCCGGCAATGTCGCCGAACTGAATCTGCCGTGCGTGGGGATTGAAGCAGATAGCCGCGGCCGTATCCCGGTGGACAAAGATTTCCGTACCACCGTGCCGGGTATCTTCGCTGTAGGAGACGTGATCGGCTTTCCCAGCCTGGCGTCGGTCTCCATGGAGCAGGGCCGCATCGCCGTCGCACGCGCCTTCGGCAACGAGAGCCTGGTATCGAATCCCAGCTACTATCCCTATGGCATTTATACGATCCCGGAGATCTCGTTTATCGGCAAGACCGAGGAGCAACTCACCGATGAAGATGTGCCCTATGAAGTGGGGGTCGCTTACTATCGCGAGATTGCCCGGGGACAAATTCGGGGCGATACCACAGGACGCCTGAAAATTGTCTTTCACCGCGAGACCCGGCATCTGCTCGGCGTGCACATTATCGGAGAAGGCGCCAGCGAATTGCTGCACATCGGACAAGCGGTGATGGCGCTGGGCGGCACGCTGGACTACTTTATCGATACAGTGTTCAATTACCCCACCCTGGCTGAGTGCTATAAAGCTGCCGCGTTCAACGGCATCAACCGTCTAGCCCGGGCAACGGACTGAAGCATTTATCCTGTCGGAGGATTAAAGCATTTTCGCAATGACTGTGGTCTGTTAAGAACAGCGAGGTGTGGTTTTCTTTGAGAGAAAACCACGTAAAGGTTGGCGGCTTTGACCTAGACCAATTGCGAAAATGCATTCGCCAGGTACGACTGCGGACGCAGCGATTCTATTGAAAAGCTGCTCTTGACCGCCCTCGAAAACAATAGCGCACCAGGAAAAATGCGTTAGAGGAAGACTGATGAGCAGGACCATTGGCGTGGTTGTGTCCTCGAGAATTGTTGCGGGGCTCATGGAAGATCACAAGGTAGTTGGCGAGCTAAGCCAGTTTCCGGAGAATCCGGAGGACCACGAAGCTTTGCTGGAGCATCCCTTCGAAAGCCTTTGTCATTTGATCAGCGACCAGGTGATGGCGCTGCATGCGGAGGGCCCGATTGATGCTGTCGGCGTTGCCATACCGGGTATCATTCGCGGCGGAATCGTAGAGGACTCGCCTAACCTTGCTCAACTGAAGGGCGCAAACATCGCTGAATCGCTGGGCGCCATCTTCCAGTCGAAGGGGATTGTCGCCCCGTTGAAGACGATGAACGATGCCGATGCCGTCGCCGCCGGCCTGGCAGTGACGAAAGGCCGCATGGACCGCCTGGTGCGTGTTTGGACCATCGGCAATGGGATCGGGTTTGGCCGCTATCCCTACACCACAGGTGTCTGGGAGGGCGGTCATATGGTGGTGACGCTCGATCCCAAAGAAACCTACTGCGGTTGCGGCGGGCGAGGACACCTGGAAGGCATCATGGGATATCGCGCGATGCGTCTTCGCTTCCTCGATATGGAACCGGAAGAAGTTTTTGCCGCCGCCAAGAAAGGCGATGCGCGATGCATGGACTTCGTACGTCTCTGGCATCGCGGCCTGGGTGCGGCTACAGCAACCTCGATTCACCTGGGAGGCCCGGGCCGTTTTTACTTCACCGGCATTAACGTCAAGTACCTCGACCTGAGCTTGCTCAAAGAGTACCTGTGGCAGATGGTCAAGATGAGCCCGCTGCAAAGCTACGCATTGGAGATCGTGCCAGAAAACAGCGAGATTGCGGTCATCGGCGCGGCAGCTTCAGCCCTGTTGGCTCCGGTCTCCTAAAGCAGTTTCGTATTGCGAAACTGCTTTAGGAGTAGCTTCGCTGGTAAATGCGAGACATCCGGTCGTGCCAGCCCAGGCGGTCCGGGTCGACGCAGGCCCAGAGAAAGCCTAACCCCAGCGGGGCAGCCGAAAGGACCAAGAACAAGACCCGGCGGCAGGTTGCTTCGCGCGTCGGGTTCTCATCCTCAAACGTGCACAGCGCGATCTTGGCATAGCGCATTCCCGGGGTGCCCTCGGCAAACCGGAAAAACAGGAATTGGTAAAGCAGGCAGAATCCTGCGAGGACCGCGCCGGCGGCAAGCAGCGCCGGCCTGCCCGTGGGCGGATGGGTCGTGCAAGCGACAAACACCAGAACGAAAATCGCGAAGGCCGCGATGATCAGGGCAAGATCGAAGATGGCGGCCATCACACGGTCTTCCAGCGGCGCCGTCTGGAGCGAAATCTGCTGGGAAGGCTCCGGGGTGCGCGCGGAGAGCACAGGAGCGGATTCGACATCCAACCGGATCGAGGACCACTCTGCTGCCGCGGCGGACCCGATGCTTACTTTTTGTGAAACACTCTCCGGCTGTACTTCGAAAATTTTCAGCTGAGACCCGTCGTGCTCCACTTCCTCGAAAGTCTCCCGCAAGGGTCCCTCAGCGAGCCGGGGACGCAGTTTGCGGGCCGCAACCAGTTCCCGCGGAAACTCAATCAGATTCACCGCCAGCGGTTCCACAGCGGCAAACACCGTCTCTTCCTCGCATGCTTCGGGAAGTTCAATGAGCTCCTCGCGATCGGCTTCGCTCACTGTTTCAGACGCCCAGCTTACAGCGGGAGTGTTTTCAGGCGAGGTCTGCCTGAATGGAGTCCTATCCTCGGCCGGTAACGCTGCGGTCACCGCGCGCGCGTGGGCGCGAGCCTCAGCCGCCAATACTTCGCTGTATGAGGGAGCATTTGCGTACCGCCGCGCCACCTTGGCCGCCAGCAGGGAGGCCTTGGACTCCGCCTTCTGCCCAATATGTTCAAGGCCGGGAAGAGCCACCTGCTCCGGGGCCTGGCGTAAGCGGCGAGACCGGGTTGCCGCCAGGCGCTCGTTCAGTTCCTTCTTCCAGGCGGGCACGATCGCTTCCCCTGCCTGGGAAAGGCTCTCACTGACTTGCTGCGAAGAAGGACTCAATTCGTTACTCCTGCAAGGGGATACAAGTTTTCGGGCCTCATCAAGCGAAGGATGGAGTATGACACACACCCCTGTGCGTATTCTGGATGGAAGCGAGATTGGAATGAAGGCGCCAAAGGTACGCTTCTTTCTTCATTCGGACGCGCAATGAAGGTGACAGAATGAGCCCGAAACAACCACCCTGTCCGAACCGTCAAAGACGTTGAAAGCGAGTCATTTGCTATCCTAACCTCGCCCCTGGTAATGAGAGTTCGCACCCTTTTGTTTATCACAGCGTTAATGCTGTGTCATCCACGGCTTTGGCCGCAGACGTTGACCAAACAGCTTCCCGCGGGGACACCCGAGAGCGCTGCCACAGGCATTGCGGGGGCGAACCCTGCGAGCGATCTCCAGAGTGCGCCGGCAGCGGCGCCGTCTCCTCTTCCCGACGCGCCGGGCTATCCGGTTGCCGAAGTAGTCACTCCGCCGCCCACCGGTGTTCCCGTGAGTCTGCAGGCCAACCAACAGGAAAAACACGGCAGCATCTATACGCTGGAAGGCGCAGTAAGGATCGAATACAAGGACTACATCCTGAATGCGGATAAGGTTTCGTTCAACCAAGTGACGAGTGACGCCGAGGCTGACGGCCACGTCCGGCTCCAGGGAGCACGGAACAACGAGCTGATCCTCGCGGATCACGGCAAGCTCAACTTCGATCTCGAAACCGGCCGTTTTGACAACGTAACCGGAAGCATCGGCCGCCAGCCCTCCGCCAGCAAACGCAAGCTTGTCTACACCACGGACAACCCGTTTCTGTTTAGCGGCCGCTATCTCGTCAAGTTAGGTCCGGAGCGCTACCAGGTGATCCAGGGCACGATGACCTCATGCCTGCTGCCTGACCCGGACTGGCAGATCCATTCCTCGCTGATCCGAGTGAACTATGGGATCGCCCGGGCGAGGAACAGCTACTTCAGTCTGGTTGGCGTGCCTATTCTCTACTTGCCCTACGTCACCCACCCGGTGAACTCTGAAGCCAGGCAGAGCGGCCTGCTGATCCCGGTGTTCGGTACATCGTCCACCAAGGGCACCATTGTGGGTGACTCGATCTACCTGGTTCTCAACCGCAGCACGGATGCCACCTTCGGCACCCAATATTTCTCCAAACGCGGCTGGTCACCGAGCGGCGATTTCCGCTACCGCGGGCGAGGAGAAGATTTCGTCTCCGCGCACTTTACCGCGCTGTTCGACCGTGGATTGGCGCCTACTTATATCAACCAGGGCGGACAGGATATCGTCTTCAACGGGCGCCGCGACTTTGACCTGGATGAGCAAACTCGGGCCGTGGCCACGGTCGAGTATTTGAGTTCGTTTGTGTATCGTGAGGCATTTGCCGAGTCCTTCGCCCTCGCGGTCGCTTCACAGGTCACGTCTTCAGCATTTGTGACCCACAATGACGCAGGACGTTCGGCAAGCATTCGCTTCGACCGTTACCAGAACTTTCAGGGAATCACCCAGACGGGCAACACCTACCAGACGCCGCAGATCCGCATCCTTCACCTGCCCAGTCTTGATTTTGACACCGTCGAGCAGCCCCTCGAGGACACTCCCTTGCGCTGGAGCGTCGATAGTTCCGCGGCCGGACTCAACCGCAGCGAGCCGAATTTCAAGACTGGCGCCGTCGGGCGCTTCGATCTGTATCCTCACCTCGCGCTACCCGTGCACTTCGATGGATGGACTCTGCGTCCCGAAGTCAGTGCTCGCGAAACTTTCTATACGGAGGGGCAGATCCCCGGCAGCACCACGCCATCCCCTGAAAACTCGACCGTCAATCGCTCCGACCTGGAGGCTAGCTTTGAGCTGCGCCCCCCCGCGTTGGTTCGGGATTTCAAGGCGCCCTCCCTGGAACACGTATTCGGTAGCGACCTGCGGCACACCATCGAACCGGAGTTCCGCTATCGCTACGTGACCGGGATCAATAATTTCTCCTCCATTCCTCGCTTCGACTCGAATGACATCGAGAGCGATACCAACGAACTGGAATACTCGATCACGCAAAGACTCTTCTTTCGGCATCTACATCCCAAAGACTGCAGCAGCGGCGTTTTGCCCGTGCCGATCAATGGAACCATCACTTTGCCGCCTACCTACACCGAGTGCGGGGGCGATACAAGCGAGTGGATCACCTGGAAGCTGGCCGCAAAATACTTCTTCGATCCCTATTTCGGTGGCGCTGCCAGTCCTTTTCGTCGCAACGTTCTGGCCTCGACCCTCGACCTGACCGGTGTGGCCTTTCTCGACGGACCGCGGAACACTTCCCCGGTGCTTTCACGCTTCAAGGTTCGCACCTCGCAACACATAGATCTGGAATGGGACGCCGACTACGACTTCAAAACCAAACGTTTGGACGCCAGCAATATTTTCGCCGACTACCGGCGGGATAACATTTTTGGGAGCGTGGGGTATTCCACCCTGCAGGCGCTGAACGCCTCGTTCACTTCCAGCCTTGCGAGCCAGGTTACCAAGTACAACCTGCTGCGTTTGCTTGGAGGGTACGGAGATCCTACGAAACGCGGGCTAAGCGCAGGCGTCAACGCCGGTTATGACTTCATCCAAAACGCGCTACAGTATGGCGGCATCCAATCCTCGTACAACTGGGATTGCTGTGGCCTTAGCGTCGAATATCGCCGCCTGGCCTTGGGATCGGTACGCAATGAGAATCAATACAGTTTCAACTTCACCCTCGCCGGGGTGGGGGCCGCGGGAAACCTGAAACATTCCGAACGTATTTTTTGATGCCGCCTAAAGCGATTTCTTCGCGAAACGTGTCAAACAGCCAAGCTGGAGCACTTTCGCTTTTTCCCGAAAAGGCATCGACCCGCTGCGACGGCCTGTGCAGACTCGAAGTGAAAATGCTCTAATGACCTATGGCATGGAAAGGTGGTCGTCTTGCTAGTACGCCGTACCCTGGTTTGGTGTCTGCTGGTTTCTCTATCCGCAGGCTGCAAGGCTCAAAGCGCCCCCAGCGCCGCATCGAATAGCGCTTCTCCCGTCCCCACCCCCAAGCTGAACCGGAGAATTGAAGTCCTGGTGCGTTCGCAATTTGAAGTGCCGCCGACGGTCGACCTTGCGATCGGAGCAACCAGCAAGAGTGAGTTTCCCGGATTCCAAAATCTGCCCATCACCTTCTCGAGCAACGGCAAGCAAACCGTCGTCAATTTTCTTCTCTCCAGTGACGGAAACACAGTCGCCCGGCTGGAAAGGTTCGATATAAGCCATAACCCGGCGGACATGATCTCGACCCAGAACCGTCCTGTTCGCGGACCGGCCGACGCCAAGGTGACCATCGTGAACTTTGATGACCTTGAATGCCCTTACTGCGCACGCATGCACCAGGAACTCTTCCCGGCTACGCAGGACCGCTACAAAGGGCTAGTCAAGTTCATTTACAAGGACTACCCGTTGACGGAAATCCATCCCTGGGCGATGCATGCGGCGGTTGACTCAGGCTGCCTCGCGGAGCAGAGCGGCGACGCTTACTGGACCTTTGTGGATTATTTGCACGCGCATGGAGACGAGATCAAAGGCGCGTCGCACGACGGAAATGACCCGTTGAAGGCACTGGATAAAATCGCCCGTGCCGAGGGCGAGCGTTCCAAGCTCGATCTCGCTAAACTCGACGGGTGCATCGCCAAGCAAGACGAGACCGCGGTACGCGCGTCGATGACGCAGGGAGATAGTCTGGGCGTGAACGGTACGCCAACATTATTTATCAACGGTGAGCGCATCTCGGGAGTTAAGCCGGAAGCCGAGCTTTGGATCGCCATCGACCGGGCTCTGAAAGAGGCTGGTGTTCCGCCGCCGCCCGAAGTGGCGGAAGCAGGCAAGAAGCCGGCAACCAATCCGCAGCCCGACAAATAATATGCATGGGCCCGGAGAGTTAGATGATCCCCCTGCGCGGTAAAGCATTTTCGCAATGACTGCGGTCTGGTAAGAGCAGCGAGGTGTGGTTTTCCTTGAGAGAAAACCACGTAAAGGCCGTTAGCTTAGCTTGCTGCGGCGAGGCCGGTCTACACCCATTGCGAAAATGCGTAGCGGGGCGGGACGATCGTTTCAGGCCAGAGGCGTCCGTGCGAACGAGTATGTAAGGGCTGGTCAACCGCTCCGAAGGGGGCCTGGCCGGTAAGGGCGAACGCGCCCGCGAGGAGAAGGAACGTTGGAACCATTGAAACAGGGCGCACTCTCATGCGACTGCGTTGTGCCGTACCGTGCGTCTCTGGTGCGCACCGCCCTTACGTACGCCTCGATAAGCATCGTTCTGCTGAGCGGAGTTCTCGCCGGCTGCAAGCCCAGCTACGGGCCGGATGTCGTGGCCACCGTAAATGGACAACCGATCCAGCGCGCCGAAGTAGAGAAGTACTACCGCGACAACCTGGGTAACAACAAGGAGCAGCCTACCCGGGAGCAGGCGGAGGCTACACGGCTCGGTATACTGCACCAATTGATCGACGACGAGATTTTGCAGCAGGCGGCGAAGAAAATGAACCTGGTGGCCAGCGATGAAGAGGTCGACGCCAAGCTGGCCGAGATGAAGGCCCCCTACACCCAGGAAGAGTTCGACAAGCGATTGCAGGCTGCGAGTATGTCTCTCGCGGACCTGCGCCTGAATATCCGGCGCAACCTCACGTCCGACAAAGTGATCAACAAGGAAGTGACTTCCCGGATTAACATCACCGACGCCGACATCTCCAACTACTACAACGCCAACAAGGCGCAATTTAACTTTATCGAGCCCAAGTACAACATTGCCGACATCGTGGTGACCTCGCAGCCAACCCCGATGCAGCAGGGAGCCAACCTGCAGAACAACAAAGCGAGCAACGAGGTTGAGGCGCGCCGGAAAATCGATATGATCCACAACCGGCTGGAAAGCGGAGAAGACTTCGCCACCGTGGCCATGAACTTGTCAGAAAATACCAGCGATGCCAACAACGGCGGCAACATGGGATTTATCCCGGAATCGAGCCTGCACAGCCAACCATCGGTCTTTGCCGCAATCTCCAAGCTGCAGCCCGGGCAGATGACAGACGTCATTCCGCTGCTGTCGCCGGGCTCCAAGTCTGCCGCTGGCTACGCGATCTATAAGCTCATAGAAAAGGAACCAGCGGGTCAAAGGGAATTGAACGACCCGCGCGTCCAGCAGGACATCCGCCAGCAACTGCGCGATAGCCGCTCCCAGCTATTGCGTGCCGCCTACTATGAGATGATGCGCGATCAGGCGCACGTGGTGAACCACCTGGCGGAGCAGATCTTCAAAAATGGAGCTCAATAAAGAACGCGGTGGATGGCTTCTTCATTCGACGTCCGAGCGGCCGGCTTGCCAGCGGCAAGTAAAGGACGGGATGAACGTTCGCGGAGCCCACTCACGCCAAAAGTGGGCCTGCATGGGCCACCGGGCGTTTTGTTCATAAGGAACGAGGCGTAACCGGCTTTCCTGCTTCGCGAGGACAAACTTCGCCTACGGATGCGGCTTTCCCCGAAAGAAAGCCTCACGCCTCCCACCTCACCCTCCCACCTCCCAATAGAGCCACGCATTTCAACGGGAAATCCCGGGGGGCGCGCCGCATCTACCGCAGAAAGCAGAAGCCCCTGGCCAAAGGCCAGGGGCTTCTGAAAGCAATCAAGGGCTATTTGGTGGTGTCGAGCGTAATGCCGCCAGGCGTTTGCTGGTTTTTCTTTTCTTCATTCGCCTTGCGGGTCGCCATGGTCTTGTCGCGCCACTGATCAAATGAGGCCATGTCTGCCTTGTGCGCAGCTTCATCGCCGCAATCAAGGTCTGCTTTCCGCCGATAGAGCAAGCTCAAATACGACATCGCGTCGTCGTACCCGGGACGTAGATTGATGGCCTGTTCGAGCTCCTTGATTCCCTCAGTGACCAAAGAACCATTGCTTTCGGCCAGCTTCGCGCATGCCGCTTTGTCTTTGATCATGTCGCCGTTATCCTGCATCCCAAGGCCGTTGCGGGTGGCAATCGCGTTCCTGTACGCGACCCGCCAATCGATGACGCCGATGGTGTAGTGGGCGACTGAGTCATTCGGGTCGGCCACGGTGACTTTCCTCTGCCAGGCCTTGGCCTCTTCCGTCTTGCCTGTATTGAGGTAGACCGCGCCAATGCCTTTCAAAGCATTCAAGTTATTCGGCTCCGTGGCCAGCACTTGTTGATAGGCGTTCACCGCCAGCTGCGCGTTCTTCGTGTTCTCCGGAGTGTTTGCATCCGGAACCACCTGCTGGGCGTAGGCCGTAGCGAGATACAAAGGAGCGTTCTCCAGAGTCGGGTCGAGCCGCTCCGCATTCTGGAAATGGTCAATAGCCTCTTCAAACTTGGCGTTCTTATATGCCTGCACACCCTTGATCAATTGATCGCGTGCCTGCAGCTTGCTGCACCCGGTAACCATGCTCAGCATCGACAGGGTGGCGACCGCCAGCACCGGAATATATGCGCTTCGCTTCATTCTGGTTCAAATCTCCTTATGATCGCCAGGCTGGGCCTGATCTCATACAAGCTTACGCGGGCCTGAAACTCAAAAGGAAAAAGCTCCGCGCTGTGATTGTAATTGGTTTCAGTGTACTGGCAAGTCTGGCAAAAAAAACAAAGCCCGCGACCGCCCGGCGGGCAACCGCGAGCCTTTTTGCAAAGCGCGCTTCAAGCCGATCTTGGGATTGGTTGACGTTAGGTTCATGCAGCGGGTCGGGCAACCTTTCGTTCGATGCCAGCATGCCAATATATGCTGCCGGCTGGCTACCCGTCCATCGTTTCCCCATAAACCCTCTCGGGTATGAGGTTCGAAGGACGGGTTCACCGTGGCCCGATCCAAAATAACGAAACAGCTTTACTGACCCGCTTCGACCTTGGGTGTGATGAGCCCGATGTGATCCACTCCGGCCTCATGCCCAATATCGAGAACATCCGCAACCGCCGAGAAGTCGAGGGCAGGATCCCCTTTGATGAACATCACTTTCTCGGCGCGTGTAGCAAAAATGCCTTCGAGCTTATTCAATAAATCCCCGTGAGAAATGTCGAGCTCGTTGATCTTGTAACCCGGAACACCTCCGCCCGGACGATGGGTGATCTGCACCACGATGGTGCGGTCGTTGTCCTGTTGTTTTTGCGGATTTTTCGGGGGCTGCGGCACCAGAGCGTCGAGTCCCTTCGGGGTGACCGGCGTGATGACCATGAATACGATCAACAACACCAGCAAAACATCGATCATCGGCGTCACATTGATGCTTGAATTGAGGCCGCCACCACCACCTGTATCGAATGCCATTTTTCGTCCCTCGTTTTCTTCGGCTCGGTCAGCCTGATATCTCTTGCAACCCTGGTGAGTGGTTTATTGTCCGGTTGGCGGTGTGGCGGGCGGCGGTGTCGTATCCGTGCGGCGATCAGTCAACAAACCAACTTGATCCACGCCCGCGGTACGCACGTCGTCGATTGCGTCCATCACCGTGCCGTACTGTGAACGGGCATCTGCGCGCATGAAAATCTGCTTGTCGGTTTTGTTTTGCAGCAGGTCACCCACCTTGGCGCCAAGGTCAGCCATGGAAACCTGGTTTTGTCCCAGGTAGACCTTGTTATCCCTGGTAACCGCCACAACGACTGAGTCTTCTTTGTCCACGTCGGGCATGGAGGTCGGGTCCGTCACCTTGGCCAGCTCGACGTTTACCTTGTTCTGCAGCATTGGGGTGATGACCATGAAAACGATAAGCAGTACCAACATCACATCCACCATGGGGGTGACGTTGATATTCGAATTGACTTTGGCGCCTTCGTTTCTGACTACGATTGCCATTGGCTTTGCTCCGTGGGTCGAGCTGCTAGAGCGTTTTCAGTGTGCGTGCCGGCGCTAGCCTGCACCAACTTTGAAAACGCTGCGAACTCCCCACTTTCAGGATGACTTTCTCGTGAGTCTCTCCCGGAGAGTGCCCAGTGGCGCCGATCGGGAGAGGGCTAATCGTACTGGGCTTTGGGCTTTCTGCGCAACCCAGCTATTTCCAGAGGACGCCTGCGCGGTTCCGAAAATCACCAGGCTGGAATGATTTCTCCTACCATTCCAGCCGGTGAAAGATTCCCGCTGTTGCGTGCGCTCAAAGCCGCCTGTTTAGCGTCGGTGGCTCTGCTTGATGAAGTAATCGATCAGTTCGCTGGAGGAGTTGTCCATCTCAACGTCGAAGGCTTCCACCTTACCGGTAAAGTAGTTGAAAGTCATAACGGCGGGGATAGCTACAAGCAATCCGAAAGCCGTGGTGACCAACGCCTCAGAAATACCGCCGGCTACTGCGCCGATTCCGGAAGTCTTCTGGGTCGCGATCTGTTGGAAAGCGTTCAAGATACCGACCACTGTGCCAAACAGCCCGATGAACGGCGCCGTGGAACCGATCGTTGCCAAACCACCGAGACCCCTCTTCAACTTGGCGTGCACGATGGCTTCAGAGCGCTCCAGGGCGCGCTTGCTTGATTCGATCTGCTCGTCAGTGATAGCCCCACCACTACCGTAGTTGCGAAACTCCTGCAGACCCGCGGTGACCACCTCGGCCAGATGCGACTTCTTGTTGCGGTCGGCAACTTTCACGGCTTCGTCCAGCTTTCCCTCTTTAAGAGCGCCGGCAACTCGTGGGGCAAACTCCCGCGACTGCTTACGTGCCGCGCTGAAATAAAGTGCGCGGTCGATAATGACAGCCAGCGACCAGATAGACATGATGAACAGAACGCCGACGACCGTCTTGGCCGCGGGTCCCATGTTGTGCCAGAGCTCCATCGGGGAGAAGCCGACAGTCTGACCCTGATCCTGGAAAAGGTACATGCCGATAAGTGCCTGATGGCCGGCGAGTTGGGTGAGGTGAGCGAGAATCACTGGATCTTTCCTCCTACGAATTTGCTGCGTTATAGCACTGAAACAACCAGATGCTAGCACCGGGAAACTTCGTTACGAAATGACCCGAAGTGACCACAAGGGGAACGGCCGGCTACCACCTATAGGTAAAGGTGGAGCCGGCGCGCGGGGTTATCCACCAAGGTTGAAAACTACGTTCACGGTAGTTTCGACTTCGACGGGGTCTCCGTTCAACAGATATGGCTTGTAACGCCATGAACGGACTGCATCCAGGGCTGATTGCTGCAGCATTGGAGGACCACTGATGACTCTGAGGTTTTGAATGGAACCGTTTTTGGAGATGGTGGCCTGCAAAACGACGGTTCCCTGAATGCGGGCCGCCTTGGCAATCGCTGGATACTGCGGCGTCACTTTTTCCAGCAGATTGCCTTGCATCACACCGGAGGAGATGCTCAGCTTCTTGGGTGGGGCCGCCTTAACGATTGCCGGGCCACTCCCGATACCGCCGAGGATGCCTCCCATGACACCGCCAGGTGTACCGCCGCCCATGCCTTCCATGCCGGAAACGCCCGCCATCGACGGAGGGGCAGCCGATTCCTTGATTTGTTTAATTTCTTTTGGGATCTTGCTTGGAGCCTGTAACTGGTTTTCGATCATCTCAGACTTGATCTTGACCTGAACGGGCGCTTGTGGTGGTGGCGGGGGAGGTGGTGGCGGGGGTGGGGGCGGAGCGACCAGTAGTGTGGCCATCATCTGCGTGGGCAGGGCCTCAGGGTGCAACAGAGGCCAAATGATGAGCGCAGCCAGTACCAGAGCATTGAGGGAAAACGTGACGATGGTCCAATACTTGCTCTTGGTCTTGAGCTTGCCACCTGACTCCATTAACGAATCTTCAAACATCGCCTTACCTCGGATATTCGAACTTATACCAATTTAGACACCGGAGGATTCTTTTTTGATCCCAAAGGGGGATATGCATGCTGTGGGAGCCCGTGCAAGCTGTGGAAAATTGTAGCCCATGGGAGAAACCCCGGAAAAGACTCACCGGAGCATGCAGTTCAGCTCGGAACGCGAGCTTAGCCCAGGAGGAAGTCCGCTGTCAATTTGAGAAATAGGAGCGCAAGTGATTGCTTAAAAATGGCCCGAATCTGGGTTTGTTTGCCTTAGGTTCGGCTCCGTTTGCCGGCCGGCAACACGGCTTTCTTGCCCCGCTTGCCGCGCCACTCCTGGTAAGCCACCAGCATCGGGGCGGCCACGGCGATCGACGAATAGGTGCCTATGAGGATGCCGATCACCAAGGCAAACGAAAAGCCATGCAACACCTCGCCGCCAAATACATAGAGCGACAGTACCGTCAGAAACGTCAGTCCCGAGGTCAAAACCGTCCGGCTCAGCGTCTGGTTAATGCTGCGATTCACTACCGTGGTAAGGTTCTCCCGACGTGACAGGCGCAGGTTCTCGCGAATGCGATCGAAGACGACGATCGTATCGTTCATCGAGTAGCCGATCAGGGTCAGAATGGCGGCGATGACCGTCAGGGTAATTTCCTGGTTGGTCAGGCTGAAGGCGCCCACCGTGATCAGCGTGTCGTGGAATACCGCGACTACGGCCGCCACACCATAGATCAGCTCGAACCGGAACCATAGATAGACCAGCATCCCGAGCAACGAGTAAAGCGTCGCCAGCAAAGCCTGCCGGCGCAGCAAAGCACCCACCTGGGGACCGATGATTTCTGCCCCGAAGACATGGAAGCCGGAGAGATAAGCTCCCTGTTTCATTTGGCTTACCACTGCCGGATCGACCACGCCGTTCAGTTGGTCGATGCTGCTGAAGATACCGTTGAGGTCATGATCGCGGCGGTCCAGAATCGCTCCTGCCTGTTGCGCATAGCGTTGCGCGCCGCCACCTGCGGCCGCCAGGTGCTCGGGATCGCTCTGTTCAAGATATTGTGTGAGCGCCTCGCGGCTGACATTGTCCAGATCCAGTTTGCCCTGGTTGCTCGCGCCGTTGCTGGTGTAGTTCGCATTCAGGGCTTGCACGATGGTCTGCCGTCCCGCATCCAGAGCCGCATCTTGCGTCTCCTTCTGGGCCAGCGAAATGATCACCTGCTTCTGTGACGTGCCGTAGGCCTGAATCACCGCGTCATGGGTGCCGGCCCGGTCAATCGCCTGGCGAATCTTGTCCACATTGGGAGGTTGCTCGAATTGCACATACACCAGCGTGCCGCCGCGGAAATCGACGCCCAGCTTGATGTGGTTCCAGAAAAGAATCGACAGGATTCCCGACACGCTGAAAACCAGCGAAAAGGCGAGGAAATACCACTTCTTCCCTAGCCAATCAACGTCAATGCCACGAAACAATTCCACTTGAAAACTCCGTCTTGCGAGTGTGCGAGCCGCCCGGCACTATCCGATGGAAAGTGCCTCTCCGCGCTGCTTACGCATCAGAATCGAATCAAAAATGTGACGGGAAACGAAAACCGCCGTGAACAGGTTTGCGAACAGACCAAAGCTCAAAGTCACCGCAAACCCCTTGACCGGACCGGTACCGAAAAGGAACAGGATGAGGGCCGAAACGATAGTCGTCACGTGGGTATCGAGAATCGTCGTCCAGGCATGGGCGAAGCCCTGGTCGACGGCCGCCGCAGGCGCCTTGCCCGCCCTCAGTTCTTCCCGGATACGCTCAAAGATCAGGACGTTCGAATCGACTCCCATGCCGATGGTCAAAATGACCCCGGCGATCCCCGGGAGCGTAAGAGTGGCTTTGGAGAAACCCATGAAGCCCAGCAGGATCAGCAGGTTCAGCATCAGAGCCAGGTCAGCATTGATACCCGCCGCATGGTAGTAGATGAGCATGAAGATCATGACCGCCAGCATGCCGACGATTGAGGCCAGCACGCCCTTGCGAATCGAATCTGCGCCCAGAGACGGTCCGACAACGCTCTCCTGCAGGTAGTGAATGGAGGCCGGCAGGGCGCCGGTGCGCAGCATAAGCGATAGGTTCTCCGCCTTTTCTTTGCCCAGGCCGGTAATGCGGCCCTGATCGCGAATCGCCTGTTGGATATTGGCTGCCTCCTGGACCCGATTCTCCAGCACCACGGCCAGTTGTTTGCCGATATTGGTGCTGGTGAACTGGTAAAAGCGGTCGCCGGCATTGCGGGTCAGAATGAACGTCGCATCCGGACGTCCATTTTCGTCAACCGAGGGTTGCGCATCGCGGAAGTCGTCCCCCGCCACTACCGGGATCCGCTGCAGCACGTAGTACTGACCCAAGAGTTCGGGCTCACTGCCACCATAGGCCATGACCTCGTCTTCTGGCGTACCCCCGGCGCTCTGGGTCGCCGCCTGTTCCGTGGCAAACGGGCCGCCCACGACCAGGTGGATCTCCAGCCGGGCTGTCGACTGGATGATGTCGCGGACCCGGCTCAGGTCATCCACGCCGGGCAACTCCACCAGAATCTGATTGGTGCCCAGGTTGTATTCCTGAACCGTCGGCTCCGTCACACCGAGGCTGTTGATGCGAGTGTTGATGGTGTCGATAGCCTGCTGCAGAGCATGCTGCTCGATCGACTGGACCTCAGTCTGCTTCATGGTCAGGGTCCAGCTATTGTTGGCGCCCGTTGCCACGGTGTACTGGTTGCCGTAGCGTGAGTCGAGCAGGCTGCGTACGTCGCCGGATTTGTTCGCGGGCGTCCCCTGGACCTGGATGACCGCGGGCTGTTTCGGATCGGGCTTCAACACCGAGCCGGCGGGGAATCCACCCTGCTGCAAATCTGCCTGGATCCGGCCTACCGCGTTGTCCGTCTCTGCGCCCACTGCTTCCTCGACCATCACCTGCAATACCAGGTGGATGCCGCCCTTGAGGTCAAGGCCCAAGTGGATGCGGTCGGTCAACGCCGTCTTCCAGGCATTGAGGCCGATTCCCTTCGGAATCCCGAAGATGCCGAAGACGAAAACGAGAAGAACAGCAACGATCAGAATGGTTTTACGCATGGGGGTCGCAATCAGGTTTTCCGCCGGGCTTACTGTCTGCCCGCGAAATACGGGTTATTTGGCTTCCTCTTGATTAGTCGTCACGGAGGCGATGGCGCTCTTGATGACTTCTATCTTGATGTTGTCGGGTGGAACGCGCAGCTGGACCGCGTCTTCTTTAATCGAGAGCACGGTTCCGCGCATGCCGCCGGTGGTGGTAATGCGGTCTCCCGGCTTCAGGTTTCCCAGCATCTCCTGCCATAGCTTCTGCTTTTTTTGGTTGGGGCGCACCAGCATCAGGTAAAAGACGGCGATGATCAGCACGAATGGGAGAAAGGTCACCAGGCCGGGCGGAATGACTGGGGCCGCGATCAAGAGCGTGAAAATCAACGTACCATCCTCTGTTTAAGTCCATTAACGACAGAATCTGCCGCCATGCGCGGCCATTTTTCCTGCAATTGGTTCTATCTGCCAGGTATTTCTACCCAGCCTTCTACTACAGCCTATCTGCGCGGGTTTGTCTACTAGCCGGGGCCGCACCCAACCCTCAACGAAGGATAAGGAAGCCGCGCGAGGTTCATGTGATTCCGCCAAGCAGCGCAGGAATCGGGAATACGCCAAGACTCATTCAACCCGATACGCGCGCGCCCGAACGCGGGCCAGCAGCACAGGGAGAGTATCCGTCGCAATAGCATTTCGTACCGCTCGCATCGTGTCAAGGTAGAAGGCCAGGTTGTGCAGCGTGTTGAGCACTCCGGCCAGCGGTTCCTCCGCGGCTATCAGGTGGCGCAGATACGCTCGGGTGTAACGCCCGCAAACCATGCAGCCACACTCCGGATCGGGCGGTTGCTGATCCTCGGCAAAGCGTCGATTTTTAATATTCAGGCGGCCGCTCGAGGTGAACAGCAGGCCGTGCCGGGCGGCGCGCGTGGGGATAGTGCAGTCCATCATGTCCACCCCCATTGCGGCGTATTCCACAATCTCATCCGGGTAACCGACGCCCATCACGTATCTGGGCTTGTCCCGGGGCAGCAGCGGCAGGGTGCTCTCGATGATTTCCTGGGTTAAGGCCCGCGGCTCGCCCACGCTCAAACCGCCGATAGCGTAACCCGGAAAGTCCAGCGCCACCAGCCGCTCGGCGCACTCCCGCCGCAAATCCGGATACATCCCACCCTGCACGATCCCAAACAGCGACTGGGCGCCATCGGCATGCTGGTCAAAGTGCTGCTGACTACGCCTAGCCCAGCGCAGGGTTAGTTCGAGGGACTGTTGCGCGCGCGTCCGGTCGGCGGGGTACTCGGTGCATTCGTCAAAAACCATGATGATGTCCGCGCCCAGCGCCAATTGCACATCCATCGAGTGCTCGGGAGAGAAGAAGTGGGACGATCCATCCAGATGAGACCGGAACTCCACTCCTTCTTCGCTGATCTTGCGCAGCTGATTCAGGCTGAAGACCTGGAAGCCGCCCGAATCGGTAAGCATCGGCCGGGGCCAGGCGATGAAGGAGTGCAGCCCTCCCAGGCGCCGGATCAGCTCGTGGCCCGGGCGCAGATACAGGTGGTAGGTATTGCCGAGAATAATCTGCGCGTCCAGCTCTTCGAGCAGATGTTGCGGAATCGCCTTGACCGTCCCTGCGGTACCAACAGGCATAAAGGCTGGTGTCTGAACCAGCCCATGGGGCAGCGTTATGGTCGCCCGCCTCGCCTGCCCACAAACGGCTTCTATCTGAAAAGCGAGAGACACTCAACCGATTCTAGAGCATTTTCAGTTCTACTCTGCACAGGTGAGTGCGGCGAGGTGCGGCTTTTCTTCCACCCCAGCAGGCTCGCCTGCCGGGGGACCCCGGGTCTTGGGGAAAAGCCGCGTTGGGATCGGTCGCTCTGTAGGCACCAGAAGTGAAACTGCTTTAGCGCGAAGGCCAACAAGAATCAGCCTGCGCCGGCAGCCGGCGCACTGCGGAGACGCGATTATCTCCCTCATCACGCATCGACACCAGCGACTCCGCGATCGTCTGCTTACAGTGTGGAACTCGAAGCAGTGGCGCGATCTCCGCCAACGGAGCCAGCACAAAACGCCGTTTGGCCAAGGCCGGGTGCGGCAGCGTCAACTCGTCTTCCGCTGCAACACAATCCCCCACCACCAGCAAATCCAGGTCCAGTGTGCGGGGCCCTTTCGAGACCCCTTGGCTCCGATCGCGCCCCAATTCGCGCTCGATCGCGAGTAAAGCGCGTAGTAGAGGCAGTGGTTCCAGGTCAGTCTCGAGAGCAAGCACTGCATTGAGAAACGGCCCCTGGTCAAGAAACCCTACCGGTTCGGTCTCATAAAGCGATGAGCGCGCCAGCACGCGCCCGAGGCACCCCAGGCGGTCACATGCCGCGCATAGCGTCTGCGTGCGGTTGCCGTACGCCGAATCAAGATTCGACCCCAGTGCAATATAGGCAATAGCCATCGAAGTGGCCCTAGGATACAGCTGTGAACAGCGAAGGTCACGGTACGATGCCCCTATGCGCATCGCCTTTTTCGGGGGAACCTTTGATCCACCGCACCGTGGCCACATCGCCATCGCCCGGGCGGCCATCACGCGTTTGGCTATCGACCAGGTGCTGGTCGCTCCGGTGGCCACGCAACCTCTAAAGACCGGCTCCCCTCATTCCAGTTTTGCGGATCGGCTGGCCATGGTCCAGCTCGCGGTGGCAGGCGAACCGGGGCTCATAGCAAGCAGTGTGGACGCGCCTCTGGCTGACGGCTCCCCCAACTACACGTTCGCGACCCTGCAACGGCTGCGCCGCCAACTCGACCCCACGGACGTACTCTTTTGTCTGCTTGGGGCCGACTCCTTCTTAACGATCAAGCGTTGGCATCAATGCGCCGAGCTGCTGCTCTTTTGTGATTTTATCGTCGCCGGCAGGCCCGGGTTTTCGCTGCGACAGATCAACGCGGCTCTCCCCAAAGGAGTGCGCAATACAGGTGAGCATTGCGAAGACGCCTTTACCCGCTTTACGCTTGGCGGTCCTGCCGGTCAGACCTCCGGGCTCTTTCTCTTGCTCGATCTCGACCAGGACATCTCCGCGACCGAGATTCGTACCGCTCTGGCGGGCGGCTCCGAGCCGCAAACTGTGCTGGCGCCGGCGGTGGCGGAGTACATTCGTTCCCACGCTCTCTACCGTGTCTCCCCGTGACTCCTGCCAGGCTAGAGATACCATAGGGATGAGTGTTCGATTCGCAAGTGATTCGAGGAGAGTAAACCCGACCGCATGGCAACGATGGATACACACCGCATGGTTTTGGCCGCAGCGGAGGCATGTGAGGACAAGAAAGCTGAGGATACCGTTATCCTTGAGCTCGACCCCGTGGACGCAGGCTTCACCGACTTCTTTCTGATCTCAAGTGGTTCGAACGAACGGCAGACACAAGCCATCGCGGACGAGATCGAGGCTCGGCTCAAACGAGATTTCCAGATCTATCCGAACTCTGTGGAAGGCAGGCGGCGCGGGGAATGGGTACTGATGGACTACGTGGATTTCGTTGTCCACATCTTCCTCACTGAAAAGCGGGCGTACTACGATATTGAGCGGCTCAGGAAGTCGGCGCGCTCGGTCGATCGTGCACAGTTGAAAGCCATGCTAGTCGAAAAGACAGCGGTAGCCCGAAGCAAGCCGGCAAAAAAGAGCGTGGCGAAAAAGGCTACCGTTGGCGTAAAGGCGATCAAGAAGGTAGCGGTAAAGAAGAAGACCGCAAAAACAGTGAAAAAGGCCGGATGAATCGAATGACCCTACGATTCATCCAGCATCTTCAGATCCGCATCGGCATAATTACGTAGCGATACTTGAAATCGTCGGAGGCATCTTCCGGGCGCATCTGACCGGCGGATTGGGCATCTTTAAACTCCAGCCGGACTTCGCCGCTCGACCCTACCGCTCTGAGAAAATCAATCAGATAGGTGGAATTAAAACCGACCATGATCGGATCGAAACTATAGGGAGTTTCGATGGTGTCTTCCGACTCACCCGATTCTGTCGAGGAGGAGGAGATTTTCATTTCGTTTTGTTCCAGCCGGATTTTGATGGCGCCGGAACGTTCGTCGGCAAATTGCGCGACCCGTTGAATCGAACCCATCAATTCTTCGCTGCGCACGACCACGAATTTGTTGTTATCCCGCGGCAGCACCGCTTCGTAGTTAGGAAATTGGCCCGTGAGCTTGCGTGTCGTGAGCACACGGTGGCCGAGACGGAAGAACAACGTATGCTCGTCGTCAAAAAAGTCAAGCGATTCTTCCTGGGTATCTGAGAGCAGCGCTTGCAGCTCAGACAATGCCTTGCGCGGAATCAAGGTTTTCTTTTCGCCGCTGATATTGGCAAGTGTTTCGCCCGACTTTTCGATGTGCGCCAGGCGATGACCATCGGTGGCGACCATGGCGAGAGACTCCGCCTTAAGAATCAGCAGCGCTCCATTGAGCGTGTAGCGCGATTCTTCATTCGAGATGGCGAAAATGGTTTTGGAGATCATGCCTTTGATGGAGGCGGCGGCCAACTGTGTCAGACCAGTCTCCGGAAACTCAGGCACCTGGGGGAAATTCGCCCGTGCCATGCCCACCATCTTGGTGTTCGAGCGGCCAGAACGAATCTGTACCCAGTGATTCTCCATCAATTTGATGGAGATATCGCCGTCGGAAAGCAGCTTCACGTAATCAAAAAGCTTGCGCGCCGGAATGGTGCATGCTCCGGGCTTTTTCACTCGAGCGGCGCAGGAGGTTCGAATGCTCTGATCCAGGTCCGTGGCCGTGATCGTGAGGCGGTCGGCGTCGCCTTGCCCTGCCTCGAGGAGGAAATTGGAGAGAATTGGGATTGTCGTCTTCCGTTCGACGACGCTCTGCGTGGCACTCAGCTCCCGCAACAGGTCCTGACGGCTGACAGTGATCTCCATCGTTGCTGCTCCCTGTGCTACTGGTCTCTCCTGCTCAACGCCCGCGCTAAGCATGGTGTTGTTCCCCCTTGTCGGTTTGACTCACTCTACACCACCCCGGAGCCGCATGAGAATCCCGTCTTTTTGTCCCTGTGGATTCCTGGGCTTAATGCAACCGGGAAGGGTTACGGGAGCGGGCGCACCGGTCGCGCTCGCCGGGCCAGGGTTCCCCAAAAGCCCTACTACGGAAAAACCTCAATAATCAATTCGTCGTACTTAGTAGTAGTAACCGTTTGCAGCGGAAAAGTGGAAAGCGAGCCCGAAACCAAGAGGATGGCGTGGATGGACATGGTGCAAGTTTTAGAAAACTGGACGGAGGAAAAATGAAAAGCAGAAAGACCGGGGAATAACCCCGGATTTGCCTCCCTCTTCCCCACGGTCTGCACAGCCGCCCTAAAAAAGGCTGTGGAAAGCGACTGCCCTTGCGTGCAAAGTGCGGTCAAAACCAAGATAGATGCGCATGTGCGCGAGGCCCGCTTTGCACAAAGCATCCGCCGCAGTGCAAAAAAGGGATGCACCCGTGCGGTCCCGGAAGTCACAAGAAAGAGCTCTGGCCGGGGGAATTTTTACCGCGCTTTTTCCCACAGTTCCTGATGGCGGTCGTCGGAGAAGACGAGTCCCGTGACGCGTCCGTCGGGACCTTTTTCGAAGGTGAGGCGTGTGCTGCTGCCGCTGGGATAGAAAAACCGGTTGGCGAGCTCGGGCAGCAACTCGGTCTGATCGCCGGTGCGATTTCTGGACATCAACCGATTGCCCTGACGAAACACCGTCACCTGGGTGACACCCGCGTCGACATACTCTCCCTGGTAAGCGTCATACACGCCCGGATCGAGGTGAATCGGGGGCGGGTGTACGGGGATCATTCTTTTTTCCGCATCGGGGGTCGTCGGGTCGTCGTCGTCGAGGCGATGAGCAAGGAACCACTGCGGCAACTGGGGGTCGGCATAGGCTCGGTCCCACACATTGTGGTGATAATTCGCGTATTCCCAGAAACGAACATTTCCGCCGGCGTTGCTAAGGGCCGTGTACATGATCTGTGCTTGTGCAGGGGAAACGACCGGATCGTCTGCGCCGTGAAAGATCCAGACCGGTGTGTGGCCAATGGCTTTGACATACTCGGGAACCAGCTCGGGCTGGTGCCACCGTTCGGGCTTGTAAGACCAGTAGATGCCTCCGCAGACCGGGGCGATCGCGGCAAAGCGGCCGGGATAGTCTTTGGCGATTTCCCAAACCCCATAGCCTCCAAGCGACAGGCCGGTGAGGTAGAGGCGCCGGGGATCGCCATGGAATTCCTTGACCTCGGCATTCAATGCCGCCATAGCCATCGCCATGATGTCGGGGTCGGTCCAATGATGATGGCTGTAAGGAACTTGCGGCATCACCACCACGAAGGGCCATCGCTCGTAGTGGGAACGTAACGCGTTCGGCAGGCCTACCTGCGTCTCGTCAAGGCCATCGGAGCCCCGCTCTCCCGAGCCGTGTAGAAACAGGATGACGGGCCACTTCTGTTTGGGAGACCAATCCATCGGGAGATAGACGACGTAGTGATGGACGGTTCCGTTGAGAGTGATGCTGCGGTTGAGAAAGCCTGTGTCTTGCTGCCGAGCGTAGGCAGGCCTGACCATCGCCGGGGCTGCGCCGAGGAGCACTCCCGCGAGAAGGTAAGCAGCCAACAAAGCGCAACGCCGCGGCGACCAAAAGCGAGACATAGACACTTCGAGCATACCGGGAGCGCCCAAACAAGGAAAGCAGCGTGCCAGTCAGGTTCTTCGTCTAGCTAGAGGAGTTTCGGAATTACTGTGGTCTGATAAAAACGCCTGTGGCTTCGGTCTACACCAATTCCGAAACTGCTTTAGCCGTTGAGCGTCTCGAGCAACTTGTTGATGGTGCGGTTTAGATCCTTGTCAGCGCGGCGTTGTTCATCGATTTTTGCGATGGAATGCATCACGGTGGTATGGTGCTTACCGCCGAATTGCCGTCCAATTTCCGGGAGCGACGCCTCGGTCATCTGCTTGGCCAGATACATCGCGATCTGGCGCGGAACCACGACGGCGCGGGAATTGTTCTTCTGCTTTAGTTCCGCAACGCGCATGCCGAACTGCTCTGAGACGGCGCGCTGAATCGCTTCAATCGTGATCTTGCGCACCTGGGTATCGATGAACTGTTTGAGGCAAAGCTGCGCGGTGGCCAAGGTAAGCTCGGCGCCGTTGAGCCGGCACCATGCCAGCAGGCGCACCATCGCACCCTCGAGCTCGCGCACATTGGTGCGGACGTTGGAGGCGATAAAGAGTGCGATATCCATCGGCAGCAGAACGTGCTCGCTCTCTGCCTTCTTCTGCAGAATGGCGACCTTGGTCTCAAGGTCGGGCGGCTGAATATCGGCGATCAATCCCCATTCGAACCGGCTACGCAGCCGGTCCTCGATCTCCGGCAATTCCTTCGGCGGTCGATCAGAAGCGATCACAATCTGCTTCATGCTTTCGTGGAGCGCGTTGAACGTGTGAAAAAATTCTTCCTGCGTGCGCTCTTTCTGAGCCAGAAATTGGATGTCGTCAATAAGCAGCAGGTCGACGCAGCGGAACTTGTCGCGAAAGCTGGTCATCTTGTCATAGCGCAGCGAGTTGATCATCTCGTTGGTGAACTTTTCGCTGGAGACGTAGCAGACAGAGAATTGCGGCTGACGCTTTTTTACTTCATGGCCAATGGCATGCATCAGATGGGTCTTGCCCATACCGACACCGCCATAGATGAAGAGCGGATTGTAGGCTTTGGACGGACGTTCTGCGACCGCCTCTGAGGCCGCGCGGGCAAACTGGTTGCCGTTGCCGATAACAAAAGCCTCAAAGGTATAGCGGGGGTTGAGCTGGGCCGCGGTCGTCCAGTCGAACTTGGCTTGCTGTGCCGGCGCGACAGGCGCCCCGCGATTGGCGCCAGGACGTGGTGTGACGGCGCCGTGCGAAGGCACAGGCGCAAACCCTCCATCCTGACGCACACGCACCGGCGCCGGATCCTCCAGCGGCAGCACAAAGGAGACGTCATCAAACTCCAGGTGGAAGTTGTCAATCGCTTCCTGAATCAGGTCGCCGTAGCGGTCGCCGATGTGTTGAAACTCGGGCGTGGGCACCCGAACAAAAAGCATCCTGCCGGTAACGTGGCTAAAGCGCGTGGGTTTTAGCCACGTGTCAAAGGATTGCCGGTTGATCTTCTTTTCGAGAGCACCCAGTATCCGTGCCCAGGGATTGGGAACGGTGGGGGCGGTGGCGACAAAAGACATGTGCTTCCTTCGTTCAACGCCGGACTGCCTGATACTTTCTGCAAAAGCAAAGCAGCGAGCCCGCTACGGCCGAAACCGTGCGTGCTTTTGTCGCTCCTCTGCATAGGAACTGCTCTAGGGAAATACGCCCCTTGGCGAAAGTATCCAGATCGCAAGATCAGGTAGTGTGGACGTGCAGAAAATCAATCTTGATCGGAGCCGATACTAGCACAGTTACAAGGTGGTGCAACGGCTCATTCCCGGCAAAAAAATCTTTCTTTCCTGAGTTGCACCATGTGTAGTGAAAGCCTACGCCTTCCCAGGCTGAACCATGAGCGTACTTTGCGGTTTAGCCTGAATCCGTTATACTTGAGACTTGCCTTTAGGCAGAGATTTTTCAGTAAGATCAGGAGCGCAGTGTTATGCCCAAGCGCACATTCCAACCGAACCGCCGCCATAGGGCGAAGACGCACGGCTTTTTGACCCGGATGAAGACCAAGGCAGGCGCAGCGGTGCTTTCCCGTCGCCGTGCCAAGGGCCGCAAACGTGTCGCCGTAAGCGCCGGTTACCGCGACTAGTTTCGCTTTCATCGAGGCTGTGAACCAACCCAATCATACCGGGTGCACCCTACCTTGAGCTTGTCTACACAAAACGATCCTCGGCTGCGCAAGCACGCTGACTATCAACGTGTGTACCAGCGCAGCCGCAAACATTTTTCGTCGTCGATGACGTACTTCTTCGCCGAGCGGGCTTCGAGCGCGAGCGTCGGTCCGCGTGTCGGGCTCACCGCCGGCCGCGTTCTGGGCAAAGCTGTCGAGCGCAACCGTATCAAGCGCCGGATGCGCGAAATCGTGCGCGCACAGCTGCCTTTGCTGACCCGCGACGTGGACGTGGTGCTGCATCCACGGCGTAGCGTGCTGACGGCCCAATTCGCAGGATTGCAAAGCGAAGTCTCCAGAATTTTTGCTGTGGTCGAAAAAGCCTCCGCAAAGTCCGGAGAGCAAAGATCGGGAACGGGAAAGTCCGGAAAAGTAGAGTTCGGAAGCAGGGATGGGCGCGCTGGTGTCTCGAATCCTTGACGTCTACCGCCGCTGGATCTCTCCGCTGGTCCATTCCGTCAGCGGGGTTTCCGGCGCCTGCCGTTTCCAGCCGACCTGCTCTGAGTACGCTGCCACCGCCGTCGCCCATCATGGGGTAATCGCAGGGTCTGCTCTGGCGCTGTGGCGGTTGCTCCGCTGTAACCCGTTGGGCCGGGGAGGCTTTGATCCGGTTCCAGGCACCTATGGTGGTCCGCCCGCTCCTGTCACCGTGGGCCCACCCCATCACCTCCGCACAGATGACCCCCGCCATTTACCATAAGACCGTGGCCACAAGCGCCTTGAGCGCCGGCTGCCGCAAGATCGACCGATCGACAGGAATTCTCTTTGGCCGAAATACGCAATCCTAATCAGCCGGGTGGCGGTGGGCAAGACTCACGCACTCTACTCATCTTCTCCATCGTCTTTGTTTTAATTTTCCTTGGCCTGCAATACTTCGGGCCGAAGAAAAAGACGCAACCGGAGACTCCGGCCGAGGTGGCCTCGACTGCCTCGCTCAAGACGCCTGCGATGCCCGCCCCTGTCGCTACGGGGAACTCTGATTCCACAGCATCGGCTGCGGCGGTCGTGGCCGCTGCTGAGACGTTCACGGTGGTCGAGAACGAGCTGTATAAGATCACATTCTCCAACCGCGGCGGCCAGGCTGTTTCCTGGATTCTGAAAAAGTACAAAGATGACGATCTGGTCAAGCCGCTCGATCTGGTGAACCCCAAGGCCGCGGCGAAGCTCGGGTATCCGCTGTCGCTTTGGACCTACGATCCGGCGATGCGCAACCAGCTGGCGCAGGCATTGTATGTTTCCTCGGCTACCGGCGCCTTGAGTGCTCCGGGGACGCTGACCTTTACCTACTCGAACGGTGGCCTCGAAGTGAAGAAGGTCTTCACCTTCGATTCCACTTACGTGATGCACGTCGAGGTGACCGCCACCAATCACGGCAACCCGGTTACGGCACTAGTGGCATGGCCCAGCGGATTTGGCGATCAGGCAACTCTGCCCGACTACGCGCAGTCGCAGTTCGACACCATGCAGGGAGGCAAAGACGATCGGCAGGCGCCCAAGAAGATTTCCGGCGGCGCCACAATTCCTGGGCCGTTCGAATGGGCCGGTGTGAGCGACCTCTCTTTCGCCGCAATTTTTTTGCCTGACGATCCGGCACAGACTTTGCTGGTAGGCCTGCATGATGCGATCGATGTGCCGCGTCATGGCAGCAAGTCCGAGCAGACCGATTCCGCGTCGGTGTTGGGGGCTGCTATGGGCGCGAACTCAGGACACACGAGCATGCGTCTCTTCGCCGGCCCCAAGGTGCTCGAGGTGTTAGCCTCTGTCCGCGCCACACAGAATGGGGCGCACACCGGACCCAACCTGGAACCGGTGGTGAATTACGGCACTTACCTGGGCATCATCGCCAAGCCGCTTTTCCTGGCACTGCGCTGGATCCACGAGCACATTGTTTCCAACTGGGGCTGGGCCATTCTCGTTCTGACCCTGTTGATCAACCTGGCCATGCTGCCCACGCGCATCCAGATGATGAGGTCCGCGCTCAAGATGCAACGCATCCAGCCGGAAATGAATGCCATCAAGGAGAAATTCAAGAAATACAAGGCCACCGATCCTCGCCGTGCAGACATGAACAAAGAGATGTTTGATCTGCAGAAACGCGAGGGCGTGAACATGTTTGGCGGCTGCCTGCCCATGCTCATCCAGTGGCCCCTGCTCTACGGGTTTTATCGCATGCTGCTGAACACTATCGAGCTGCGTCAGGCGCCCTGGTTGTGGCTGCATAATCTGGCTGCGCCCGACCCGCTGCACATTTTGCCGATCTTTTTTATCGTGACCATGTTTCTGGTGCAGTACCTCACCCCATCGCCGGGAATGGATCCTGCGCAACAGAAGATGATGGCCTTTACCATGCCCGTGTTTTTCGGTTTCATGACGTGGAATCTGAGTTCGGGCCTGGCCCTCTACTGGGCCTTCGGCAACGTGATCAACGTGATTCAGCAGACAGTGATGAATCGTACCGGTATCGGCAAGCAAATGCGTGATATTGCCGCCAAGCGAGCCGCCAAAAAAGGCGGCAGCAGCGGACGCCAAATGGCTCGCCGCTGAATCCGTAAGGAATGAGCACTGCGGGGCAACTATCCCGGCCGCCCACTCTGGTCAGGCGCGCAATTACGTAGTCCGCCGATTGCGGCGAACCCGAAACTGACTCCTCGAACCGAAGCGCTTATACTAAACCGATGCCGATTGTCGACCACGCGGCTGCAGCCCAGAAGATTGCAGCATTCCTCAAGACCCTCACCACCACCGGCGGCCTGCGATTGAAGTATCGGATCACCGCGGGAGCGGGAGCCCAGGATCCCGATGGCCTGGAAGCCCGTGAAATCTATGTGGAGATCGCGGGGCCCGATGCCATCCTTCTTACCCAGCGCGGCGGCGAGTTGCTGCGCGCCCTGGAACATATTGCGGCCAAGATCGTACGGCTTGAACCGGAGGAGCATGACGCCATCTCCTTCGACGCCAACTCGTTCAAGGCGTTGCGCGCGCGAGAGCTTAAGCTTTCTGCTGAGACGGCGGCGGAGCGGGTGCGCGGCACATCCCAGCCTTACAGTTTCAGCCCCATGAGTTCGCGCGAGCGCCGCATGTTGCACCTGGCTTTTCGCGACTATACTGACCTGGAAACGGAGAGCAGTGGCGAGGGCTTGCGGCGCTTCGTAGTGGTGTATCCCAAGGGAGCGGAGCGGCCCCGGCCACGGGCTTCTGAGTTTGGCAACGCACGTCCCCCTCGGCGCAACGCGCCCGCGTAAAGGATCGCGAGGCTCTATGCAGCCCGATCCCCACATTGTCTATCACAACGAAACCATCGTTGCCATTGCGACCCCGCCGGGCCGTGGTGGTATTGGCATCGTGCGCCTCTCGGGGCCAGAGGCGGTTTCGATCGTCGAGCCAATGCTGCGCTTGCGCAACCCTCTGGCTCATGCGCAGGCCCGCTTTGGCGATCTGTTAGATCTGGATACCCGGGAAAAGCTCGATGAGACGGTGGTGACGTGGTTTGCCGCGCCTCATTCCTATACCGGGGAAGACGTCGTGGAAGTGGCAGCGCACGGCTCGCCGGTAATCCTGGAGACGGTTGTTCTGCAGGCGCTGCGTGGCGGCGCACGGCTGGCTGCTCCGGGTGAGTTTACGCAGCGAGCCTTCTTGAGCGGCCGCATCGATCTGACCCAGGCTGAAGCAGTGCATGACCTGATTGCCGCGCAGACGCTCTACCAGGCACGGGTAGCGGCGCAGCAGCTGCATGGCGCGCTGTCGTTGCGCATCCGGCCCATAAAAGAGGGACTGGTCGCGCTGATCGCTTTGCTCGAAGCCGGCATCGATTTTGCGGAAGATGATGTGGATGTCTTGCCGGGCGCAGAGATCGTGAGCCGGATCGATGAGATTCGGCGCCTGCTGCAGCCGGTGGCCGATAGCTTCGCGCGTGGACGCATTGTGCATAGGGGATGGATGCTGGCGATTGTGGGCCGGCCGAACGCGGGAAAATCTTCTCTCTTCAATCTCATTGTCGAACGGGAGCGCGCGATCGTGACGGCGTCGCCGGGAACGACACGCGATTTGGTGACCGAGCGGGTATCCCTCGGCGGAATTCCGGTTGAGTTGGTCGATACGGCGGGCATGCGCGAGGCCAGTGATGAGGCGGAGCAGATTGGTATCCGCAAGTCACGCGAGGCCCTCGCGGATGCCGACATGGTGTTGATGGTCCTGGATGCGACGGTGCCACCGGGCCAGGAAGAGTTGGAGCTTCTGGCAACACTGGCGCAGCGGCGTGCGCTGGTGGTGGTGAACAAGAGGGATCTGGCGCACCCATCCGCGGCCATGGAGGAAGCGCTGGGTGAGCTTGGCCTGCCGGTGGTACACACCTCGGCGCTGCATGGAGAAGGCGTGGCTGAGTTGAAGCAGCAGATGCTGGCGATGGTAGGTGGCCAGACGGTCGACACGGAAAGTGGGATGCTGACCAGCCTGCGCCAACACGAGGCTGTGACGGCGACACTGGAAGGTTTAGCCGCCGGGGCAGTCGCCGCCGGACAAAACATTCCCCACGAGATGATCCTGCTGGATCTATACGCAGCGCTCCGTCACCTGGATTCGCTCACCGGTGAGACCACCAGCGACGACATACTGCATCTGATCTTCTCCACGTTTTGTATCGGCAAGTAGGTTGCACCGCGATGAGAGGATAGGAATAAGGAACAGTTGCAGCGGAAGCTCCTTGAGTGGATAGGCGATCAGAATGTTTGAACCCGACGGAAATACTCTTAGGCAAGACACAGGATCGAATGCGAAATTAATTTCCGTTCTTTTTGCCGTCCTGGTCTTCCTCTTCTGCGCGTGGGCCCTTTCGCTGCCGCTCTTCCCTACCCAGGACGGCCCGATGCACAAGTACTATGTGCATGCCATCGCTTCGCTTCTTTCGGGCTCGCAGGACTATCACGCGTACGTAATCCGGCACCCCTTTCCTCCCTACGCGACGCATTATGCCATTTTGCTCGGGTTGACCAGGTTCGTCTCTTTCGACCTCGCTGAGAAGCTGCTCATCTGCATCATTTTCCTCTGTACCGCCTTTGGATTCCGTTACTGTGCTCGATCGATGGGCCCCAGCGGCGATTTGCTTTCACTGTGCATGGTCCCGTTGGTTCTTCATTGGTCTTTAGTTATGGGGTTTCTGAATTATTCGCTTGCCGTAGGGCTGTTCTTTCTCGCCGCGGGACTCTGGTGCCGCGCTGCGGCAGGCAAGCCCATGCTCTGGCTATCGTTTGCAATCGTCAGTTTTCTGCTGGCGCTAACCCATCCCATACCGTTGCTGTTGCTGATCGTTTTCTGTGCGCTCGATTTGCTCATCCGCATATTGCAGGGTTATCGGCTGTCGCGAAGTGGAGAGAGCACTCCATTTTCGTTCAAGGAGTATCGCTGGCTATTCTCAGGCTTGGCGGTCGCAGCGCTGTGTTTTTTGTACCCGCTGGCCAGTGTCGATCGGTCGCGTTCGGTTTCTAACCTTCGCGCATTCGGCCTGCATAAAGACGCCTTGATCAGCAGCCTGGCGCTTTTCGGCATTTCGCCCTTTGACACGCGATCCAAGAACCTTTTCATCGACAGCTATCGTCTGGGATTGTGCGCGCTGTTGCTGGTCTGCCTGGTGCTCGCGGCTACGGGCTTTGTCGGGCGTTGGCGCGCGCGCCAACTGCGGCCGGGCGATAGCATGTTGATGCTGGCCGTCACCATTTTGATCTCGATCCCGATTCTTCCTGGGTCCATGAACGGCTCCGACTTCTTCTCCCAACGTCTCATGATCTTTCCCTGGCTGGGTGCGATGGCTGCGGCCAGCGGCTATGCGGCTCCGCGCCGGTTGGTCAGGATTGCCCCTGTTTTTGCGTTAATCCTGGCTATTACCACCCTGGTGCCGGCGGAGATTTTCTTTCGTCCCGTGGCGCGGCAACTGTTTGCGCTTGAGCATCAACCTCTTCCAGAGCACACACAGGGACTCGCCATCCTCGACCCGGCGATGCTCAAAGCCGTACGGATGCAGCATCAGCTGGGCTTCAACCCCTATCTGTGGAGCGGCGTACTGCCCTTTCCGCATGCAAACGACGTGCTGCTGAATAGCCCCTTCATGGACCAGAAGATTACCCCGCTCATGCCGGCTCCGGGTGGCGACCTGCTGATCGACCAAATGAGCTCCCCCGACGAGGCAGAGCGCCTGATCAACGGCAACGTCAATCTACCCACGCTTCCGCCGGCGATGCGTTCCACGCTGCTCGCTTCGACGGGTGTGGTTGTGTTTGTCGGGACTTCGGCTTCGCTGGAACAGGGTTTGGTCCCGCTGATTGGCCAAGGGCCCGCGGCTCACTACGCATGTACCAACCACGCCTGGTATTTGGTGTGCAACCGTTAGAGCATTTTCGCAATCAGGAGCGCAGTATCATTTCCCGCCGCTCTTCGAGCAGCGGTTCGACAACCCGCCGATTTTTCCAAAGGCTCACCAGGCAAATTCCAGAGATAAACAATTCGACCGGCGGACCGGAAGAGAATGGTCCCATTCCATGGATCTTGATTCCGTGAAATTGGCTGAAGTGATAAACAAACAAACCGCCGACGAAAAGCAGAAACGTGGATCTGCCTCGTTCTTTGATTTCGTACAAGCCAGGAATTGCCGCCAACATCAGGATGTGATCGTAGAGGCGGTGATAGGTCACAAGCAGTTCCAGCATTACCAATACGGCAAGAATGGTGTAGGGCCGCGTGGCCAGAGTCTTCGTTCGCCAACACACAAAGACGAGCAACGCGCCGATCGCCAGGCACGTCGCATACGTGATGTTGTTGCATACATGCGGATCCTGAATGAAACGGGCCAGAATTCCCTGCATGTTCAAATAACTCCCAGAGTTCGCCGCGTTGATCAAGGAGAAGTCCGCGTCGCCGCCTGGCCTTACGGCCAACTTGAGATTGGCCGTAAGGTGTTTGAGATAGGCAAACGACGACAACCGGAAATAAAACAGAAGTGTGCCGGCGGCGGCGGCGCATGCTGCGAGCAGCCACGCTCCGAGAGCCGGTAAGCGCGTGCGTCTTTTGAGCAGAAAGTAGGCTGCGCACAGGTACGCTCCCTGCGGTTTCAGGATCAGGCTGATCGCCAGCAGCAGACCGCCCAGGACGGGGGCAGCGCCGGATTCAATCGCAACCATCGCCAGCGTCAATGAAGAAGCTGCGATGAGGACCGGTTGGCCCAGTTCCACGGCCCAGCCAATGGATCGATCGGCGAGTAGGATAACGAAAGGTAGAAGCGAAAGCAGATCGCGATAGGCTTTGCACTTCAGAAAAAGCACAACAAACGCCGCGGTGACCGACCCGAAGCAGAGCAGCATCCACACAACGGAGAAAATAGACCACGGAAAGAGCGACAATGGGAAGAGAAGCAGGAGCGTGCTGGGCGGATAAACTGGCCACTCCGGTTTGAAATGCATACTGGGCGTATAGCCGCCCATCCTCTGGAATTCGCGCTCCAGTGTTGGGGAGTCGTAAGGGTCGCATCGATCGACCACACAATGCGATCCCGTGATCACGGTTACGAAATCGTGTTCGGGGCCGAAGGTATTCCTCGCGGGCCGCGTCTCAAAGTAGAAGATCCCCGCCAGCCAACCGATAACGATCACAACCCCGATCAGGGCCTTTAAGCGGCTACGTTTCAACGTCATGCCCTACCTCTCATCCGAGCCCGGCCCGCCCCGGAGTAATGCAGCCAGAAGGGAACCATGGGGATGCTCTTCGGCAGAGCCCTCTCCATGTGCGCCGCTTCCACCATGAAAACGGAGATGGCTCTCAGGCCATCGAGCGACGGGATGTTTCGAGCCTGCATTCTCCAGAATCGTTACATGGCAGACACCGGACCTCAAGCGTCGTCTGTATTTCGGCCCCCGCAACCGAACCCAACTATGTCATAGCAAGCCATAGGTACCCGGGAAATCCTATAATTTAGCCGGTACCGATCGGGATCGTACAGATGCTGAATAGCAAAAGGGTCGTCGTCGTGTTGCCGGCCTATAACGCGGCCAGGACTCTTCGCCGCACGGTCGACGAGATTCCCCGCGAGATCGTGGACGAGGTGATCCTGACCGACGACGCCAGCAGCGACAATACCACCGACCTCGCCCGGGAGATGGGTCTCATCACCATTCGTCACGACCACAACCGCGGCTACGGGGGGAATCAAAAGACTTGCTACACCGCCGCGCTCGCCCAGGGAGCGGACATTGTGGTGATGCTGCACCCCGACTACCAGTACACGCCCAAGCTGGTTTCCGCCATGGCCTCGATGATCGCTTACGGCGAATATGACGGGGTGCTCGGCTCCCGCATTCTGGGGCGAGGGGCTCTCAAGGGTGGCATGCCGCTTTACAAATACGTTGCCAACCGTGGGCTCACGTTCATTGAAAACGTTTTGATCTGGGAGAAGATGTCGGAGTATCACAGCGGCTACCGCGCCTGGAGCCGTCCATTGCTTGAGCGCCTGCCGCTGTTAAGCTGCTCCGACGATTTTGTCTTCGACAATCAAATGGTCGTGCAGGCCATGTACTTTGGCTTTCGCATCGGTGAGTTGTCCTGTCCAACAAAGTATTTTGAAGAAGCCTCGTCCATCAACTTCCAGCGAAGCGTGAAGTACGGCTTCGGCGTATTGAAAACGGCGCTCGATTTGCGCTTGAAGCGGTGGGGCCTGGCGAAGCCGGCATTTCTCGCAGATATGCCCTTAGGCAGGCTGCCCACCGCCGGCGGGATGCCTCACTCCCGACCCGTTTCGAATGATCTCGGCTGAACGCTCCGCCGTGCATAGGGGTCGGCAATCGATGGAGTCAAGGTTCTGGAATGCAAACCGCTCGGCCAGGCGCGTTGATTCTCTGGGCACATGCCTCCTGTTGCTGGTCGCAAGCGCCGAACCTGTCGTGTAAACTCGGTACGCATGGATGGCGGAGCCCCGGGTGTCATCGCGCATGAAAATGCAGCAGATCTGATCCAACGAGCCAAGCTGCGCTTACTCGAAATGCATTATCAGAGTAAGGTTGGGCACATCGGTGGCAATCTCAGCGCGCTCGATATCCTCATCAGTCTTTATCACTTCCGTCTCGGACCCGAAGATAGATTTGTGCTGTCCAAGGGCCACTCGGCGGGGGCGCTCTACGTAACGCTTATGGACCATGGGGCTTTTGAGCGACGACGACTTGCGCCTCTTTCATGGGGAGGGAACCCGGCTCAGCGGCCATCCGCCTCTTACGGGGAATTCCTGAGATCATCTTCGCGACCGGAAGCCTGGGTCACGGTCTTAGTCTCGCCGCAGGCCTGGCACTGGGCAAGAAGCTGCGAGGCGAAGGCGGCAGAGTCTTCTGCCTGACGTCGGATGGCGAATGGAACGAGGGTTCCTGCTGGGAAGCGCTCATTTTCCTCGCCCACCAGAAACTCGACAACCTCACCTTCGTGGTCGATTTGAATGGGATGCAGGGATTCGGTTCGACCAGGCAGGTGGCCAATCTCGGACTCCGCTTGCCGACAAGTTTCGCGCCTTCGGTGTGACCACCATCGAAGTCGACGGTCACGATGTAAACAGCATCTGTTCCGCCCTGGCGTGCAACGATGGGCCGCTGGCGATCGTGGCCAATACCACGAAAGGCTGCGGCGTCTCTTTCATGGAAAACCAGATGGCCTGGCACTACCTTCCGATGAACGAGGAACAGTATCAGCAGGCGGTGCGGGAGGTGAAAGAATGCGGCAAGCTTTCTGCAACGGTCTAGTGCAGCAGGCACGTCTGCCGGAATTCGTTTTCCTCACCGGCGACCTGGGCTTCAAAGCCTTGGAGCCGCTGCAGGATGCGCTGGGCCCGCGCTTCATTAATGCCGGCGTCTCGGAGCAGAATATGGTCTCTGTCGCGGCCGGCCTGGCGCGCAGTGGATTGCGGCCCTGGACCTATAGCATCGCACCTTTCCTCTATGCCCGTCCCTTCGAGCAGATTCGTAACGATGTCTGTTTGCATAACCTGCCCGTGATCCTGGTCGGCAACGGAGGCGGATACGGATACGGCGTCATGGGCAGCTCGCACCATGCCCTGGAAGACTATGGCTGCCTGCTCACCTTACCGCACATGCGCGCATTCGTTCCCGCTTTCGACTCGGATGTAAGTGCCATGATTCCCGATGCTGATGCAGATGCGACGGGCCGGTTTACCTGCGGCTGGGGTTATCGGAAGAGCCCAAAGGATGGCCTGTACCGGAGTATGCTCCGTGGCGTAGACTCCTTCGCGGCAATGGTCCCGTCCTGGCGGGGGTCGGGCCCGTTGGTGGGAGGTATGCTGACCGCATTGCAACAATTGGACGAAGAGGTGCGCCCGGAGGTGTGGCTCGTAACCGAGCTGCCGATCACCGAAGTTCCCGCTGCATTTATGGACAGCGTGCGCCGCACGCGCCGGCTGGTCGTCGTCGAAGAGCACACCGTGCATGGCGGTTTTGGTCAGATGCTTGCCCATCACCTGGCAGCCGCCGGCGAGTCTCTCGATTCCTTCACCCACAAACATGCGTTGGGCTATGTCTCCGGCTTGTATGGGTCACAGAAGTTCCATCGCGCGGAATGCGGTCTGGATCCGGCCTCCATCGTGGCTGCGGTTTCTGTGCAATGAGTGCCAGAGCTACGGTGATCTGCCGAAGCCAAACGAGGCTCGGTTCCACCAGCATCCGTCAGCTCCAGGGTCCGATTCTGGTTCTTGGAGCGAGCGGCTTCATCGGCGCCAACCTCTTGCGCATGCTGCTCGAGCATCGCGAAGACGTTTATGGCACGGCGACGCGCCTGCCCGCGTGGCGGCTTGAGGGCTTGCCGCGCAACCACGTGCTGGTCACCGACCTGCTGATCGACTCCAACCTCGATGCGCTGCTCGCAGGCGTGAAGCCCCGAACCATCTTCGACTGCATTGCCTATGGCGCCTACTCCTTCGAGACGGATCGGGAGCTGATCTACCGCACCAACTTCAATTTGATCTCCAGGTTGCTGGGCCGGCTCGATCCGCGCACGCTTTCCTGTTATGTGCACGCCGGCAGCTCCTCGGAATATGGAGACAACTCTTCCGGGCCGCAGAGAGGATGAACCGCCGTGCGCCGAATAGCCACTACTCCGTTTCCAAGGTGGCCGCTGCCAGCCTGATTAACTACCTGGGCAAGAAGAAGGGACTGCCCTGCGCGAACCTTCGACTGTATTCGGCGTATGGACCGCTGGAGGATTCTTCCCGCTTGATCCCCAATATCGTTCACTTTGGAGCGTCCGGAGGATATCCGGAGCTGGTCGATCCGCGCGTCTCGCGCGACTTTATCTACGTCGACGATGTCGCGCAGAGCGTTCATCGAGGTTGGCCTCAAGCTGAGCGAGCCCGACTACGGTGAATCCTTCAATATAGGCACCGGACGTAAGACAACGATTGGAGACATTGTCACCGTCTCGCAGCGGCTCTTTGATATCCGCCAGGAGTCCGAGTCTTCACCATGCCCAATCGAGAGTGGGACCTGACGGACTGGTTTTCAGACATCAGCAAAGTGCGCGAGCGATTTGGATGGGCGCCCAGGTCGACCTCGAAGAAGGGCTGGAGCGCACCGCGGCGTGGTATCGATCGCTGCCCGACAAAGCCGCCTACCTGCAGTCGTCCAAGCGCTATCGGTCTCGATACCAAGCATAGTGTGTCGGCGATCATCGCTTGTTACAAGGATGGTCAGGCGATACCCATCATGTATGAACGCTTGAAAAAGACCTTCACCGATTTGAATGTCGATCACGAGATCATCTTCGTCAACGATTGCAGCCCCGATGATTCAGAAGAAGTGATCCGCTCCATCTCCCGCAATGACCGGCGCGTGTTGGGTATCTCTCACTCGCGGAACTTCGGGTCCCAGGCAGCCTTTCGCAGCGGGATGGAAATCGCAACCAAGAACTCCTGCGTCCTGTTGGACGGAGATCTGCAGGACCCGCCGGAGTTGATCGAGCAATTTGTCTCGAAATGGCGCGAGGGTTTCGACGTAGTCTACGGCCGGCGCGTGAAGCGAGAGGCCTCTCTTCCCATGCAAATCGCCTACAAGCTCTTCTATCGCGTCTTTGATACCTTCTCGTACATCAAGATTCCGCGCGATGCCGGCGACTTCTCGCTGGTCGACCGGAGAGTGATGGAGGCGATGCTTCGTTTTCCGGAGCGTGATCTTTTCTTGCGAGGCGTTCGCGCCTACGCCGGCTTTCGCCAGATCGGTGTCGACTACGTGCGGCCGGAACGCATGTTCGGACGCACCACCAATAGCCTTCTGGAAGAACCTGGGTTGGGCCAAGAAGGGGATTCTTTCCTTCAGCTATGTTCCGCTGGATATCATGAGCAGCTCGGCCATCGTTCTATGCGCCATCTCATTTCTGATGATCGTGGGACAGTTGCTGGCCAAGCTGCTCTTTCCTCAGTCTGGCCCCCAAGGGCTTCGCCAGCGCTCATCATCCTGATCGTCTTTTTCGGGTCGCTCAACGTGCTGGCGATCAGTGTAGCCGGTGAGTACATTGCCAAGATCTTTGAAGAGGTCAAGCAGCGGCCTCACTACATTCGCCGCAGCATCATTCGAGATGGAGAAGTACGCTTGGCGGCGAAAGAGAGTTGATGAAAGGTAGTCGAGCACCGTCGTTCCCGGAGCAGGACTCGGCGGCCTTCAAGGGCCGCAGCAACATGGTGGAAGCCACCTCGGAGACCTGGCGGCCACAGCTCTTTGTCAGCAACGACTACCCGTCTTCTCGGTCTTTCTCGCTGCCGTCCGCAGATTCTTCGACATTCAGGCGGGCTCGGCGTGGCGCGACCTGAGCGCGGTGCTTCCGTCGCTGCGTGGCACGGTACTCGACGTTGGCTGCGGCGCGCAACCATTTCGATCGCTGGTCAATCCCCACGCGACTTACCTGGGTATCGATACCGACGCGGCCAAGGCGCATTTCGGCTATGAGATGCCGAACACGACCTACTTCTCCGGCGATGTCTGGCCGGTCGCGGACTCGTCCGTGAACGTGGTCTTGTGCACCGAGACCCTGGAGCACGTGCTGGAGACGCGCCGTTTTCTAGCCGAAGCTGCACGCTGCCTCGCGCCGGGCGGAACGCTGCTGTTGACTGTTCCCTTTGCTGCCCGGTGGCACTTCATCCCGTACGACTATTGGCGCTTTACACCTTCCAGCCTCAATCATCTTGCTGACTGGCAACGGGCTTTCACAGCGTGCGTGTCTACGCGCGCGGAAATGCTTATACGGTCGCCTGCTACAAGGTCATGACCCTTCTGCTGCTGCTCCTGATGCCGCAAACCGCGTCCAGGGTGTCGAGTTTGCTACTTCGGCTGGTGGGCTTGGTCTTTCTGCCTTTGTTTGTCTTGCTGGCTCTAGTCGCGAATGTGTCCCTGCGCGGATCCGGAGGCGACGACTGCCTGGGTTATACCGTGCTTGCAATGCGTGCGGGTCAGGATGGTGCTTAGACTCAGGCTGGTGATAACGGGCTTTTGTCCCACCACGGCTAAGATTGCCCGCGGGAAGAGACAGCAATAGGTTTCCTATCCCTGAGGTCTTCGCCAGTCGCCTGACGGTAGATTTCGCAGGCCTCGGAAGAGGAAACAGCTTGATCCAGTAATCGACCGGATATCTGTTTCGGACGGAACTGACCTTGATCGACTCGAATCCGGCATTTCGCAGCAGTGCGGCGCCGGTCGGCTTATCGAAGAGCTGTAGATGTTCGATGTCGAAGATCGGCGACTTTGTACCCATGATGCGGGCGGAGAATGCGCGGCGGTTGTGCGCGACAATGAGGAACAAGCCGCCCGGCTTCAACAAGGCAAGTGCATCGCAGGTTATTTTCACTGGATCCCAGACATGCTCGATCACCTGGAAGCAAGTGATGAGATCGAGGCTCTCCGCGGCAAACTGATCCGCGGCGAAGATACCGCACCTGAGATAGCCGCGAATGGCTGGTTTGGCAGCCTCGATCGGGGCCTCGGATGGCTCTACGCCGACGACGTTGGTAAATCCCAACGCCAACAACTCCTCAACGAAAGCGCCATCCCCAGCACCTATATCGAGGGCGCTCGTCCGGCTCGGCAGTGCAGCTCAAATGGGGTTCAAGAAGCGCGCGATAGGTTACTGCGGCTAACCTGGATTCGGCCCCGCTGTCGAAGGAGGCGTCTTTGTAGGCGTCCGCCAAATCCTCCTGCCGCAAGCACCGGGTTGGCGTAGAGCATGCCGCACAACTTGCATTCGACCATCCTGGAATGCATGTATTCGGGGAGCTTGCGAGAGGCGAATGCCGACGCTGTCAGTTTGCCCTCATCAATCGTTGCTTCCACCATGACCTGGGCGTCTTCGCCGCCGCAGAGAGGACAAGTGCGCGGAATAAAATCCAGCTTCATTACGATCCTCTCGAGGCCCCGTGCTGTCGCGGACAATAAGCTCCTCTTTGCAGTCTACTTGATGGCCCAGGACTCGCTATGAGCAACGCCCTCAATGGACCCCGTCCGGGCTTCAGTTTTTCTGCGATTATGCGGCATCGCTACCTTTTCCCGGAGCCTTATACTCGAAGAACGATGGCGGCAATCGAGGACAATACGTTACGTGGCATATACAAATTAGACTCGAGCAGCATTTTCGGCATCGTCGTGATCTATATGAAGTAACGCATCTTGTCGCGCCTTTTTCTCCAGAAAAGTCGCATTTCGTTACACTTGCTTATGGAGGGCAAGGGTGAAAATGCTTCAGCCGCCGTCTCCAATTGAGGCAATCAGGAGTTCATGCAGAAACCGAAAAAGCTAGTCATCATCGGCGGATGCGGCCATGTGGGTCTTCCCCTCGGAATCGTCTTCGCCAATTGCGGTCTGGATGTCGTTCTTCTTGATCGCGACCAAGGCAAGATCGACACAGTCAACGTCGGCCGAATGCCGTTCATGGAGACCAATGCCCTGGAACAGCTGGGGCGCGTAGTCGGAAAGAAGTTGATTGCCACCTCCGATCCCTCCTGCCTGCGCGACGCGGATTCCGCGATCGCCGTCCTCGGCACCCCCGTCGACGAGCACCTCAATCCAACTGTCACTGACCTCTATCAAAGCATCGATGAGGTGATTGCCCGCATGCCCGAGAACGCTCTCCTGGTCTTGCGCAGCACCGTCTATCCAGGGGTTTCCAAGCTGGTTTATGAGCGCCTGCAGGCCTCCGGCCGCAAGATTCACCTCTCGTTTTGCCCTGAAAGAATCGCCGAAGGTAAGGCCATGGAAGAGATCCGGGCTTTGCCGCAGATTATCTCCGCCTTCGACCCTGAGTCGCTGGCGCGCGTGCGCGCCTTATTTTCCATCATCAACGACGATCTGATCGAGCTCGATCCGCTTGAAGCAGAACTGGCCAAGCTCTTCACCAATAGCTGGCGCTATATGAATTTCGCAATCTCCAACCAGTTCTACGTCCTTGCCGAGACCTATGGCCTCGACTTCCAACGCATCTACGGCGCGGTCACCCATCGTTATCCCCGCATGAAGAGTTTCGCCAAGGCCGGTTTTGCGGCGGGGCCCTGCCTGCTGAAAGACACCTTGCAGCTGTCCGCGTTTTCGGGCAACAACTTTTTCCTCGGCCATTCGGCGATGCTGGTGAACGAGGGCTTACCAAACTTCATCGTGAACCAACTCCGGCAACAGAAGAGCCTTCGCGATAAAGTGGTAGCGGTGTTGGGGATGGCGTTTAAATCAGAATCAGACGATACCCGGGAAAGCCTGTCTTACAAGCTTCGTAAATTGCTCATGGTCGAAGCTAAGGAAGTGCTCTGTACCGATCCCTATGTCGTCGATCACAAGTTGGTCGCACTCGACGAGGCAGTAAAGCGCGCCGATGTCATCATTTTGGGAGCCCCTCACTCCATTTACCGCGATCTCCACTTCTCCAGCGATAAGATCGTGGTCGACGTTTGGGGCTTCTGGCCACACCAGCAACCAATAGCAACTGGGGGAACTTCCGCATCGTGAAAGTACTGGTTACTGGCGCTTCCGGTTTTATCTGTGGGTATCTTATCCAGGAGCTTCTGGATAACGGATACAACGTTGTCGGTCTGGACAATTTCAGCAAGTATGGACAGTTGCAAAAGTCCTACGATGCCCACCCCCACTACAAGCTGGTGGAAGGCGACGCCAAAGACGTTGCCTTGATGAAGGAGTTGCTCTCCGACTGCGACCACTTCGTCGCGGCAGCAGCCATGATCGGCGGTATCTCCTACTTCCACGAATTCGCCTACGACTTGCTGGCTGAAAACGAACGCATCATAGCTTCTTCGTTCGACGCAGCCATTTGGGCCCACAAAGAACGCAAGCTTCAAAAAATCGTCGTCCTCTCCTCCAGCATGGTTTTCGAGAGCACGACCGAATACCCCACGCCAGAAGGAGCCGAGCGGCGCAGCCCGCCGCCACGCTCTACCTATGGCTTTCAAAAACTCGCCGTCGAGTATTTTGTTCAGGGCGCTTACGAACAGTACAAGCTCCCCTACACCATAGTCCGGCCGTTCAACTGCGTCGGCATCGGCGAAAAGCGTGCCTTGTCAGATCGCGACATCATGAGCGGCAACGTCCGCCTGGCCATGTCGCACGTCGTTCCCGACCTGGTGCAGAAGCTGGTCAAGGGCCAGGATCCGCTGCACATTCTGGGTGACGGCAAGCAGGTACGGCACTACACCTATGGCGGAGACCTGGCCCGCGGCATTCGCACTTGCGTCGAGCATCCGGCTGCCCTGAACCAGGATTTCAACCTTTCCACCCCGGTCCGCACGACTGTTCTTGAGCTGGCAGAGGTGATCTGGAAAAAGATCCACGGCGCCGGCAAGCCATTCCGTTACGTCAGCGACCCCGCTTATGAGTATGATGTTCAAGAGCGGGCGCCGGAGGTAGGGAAAGCGCAGAAGCTGCTGGGGTTCGAGGCAACTACCCCTCTCTCCAAGATCCTCGACGAGGTCATTCCATGGATCGCGGAGCAGGTGGAAATAGGCCAGATGTGATCGAAGTCTCACCCGCACCAAGTTCGCCAGGAGAGCCCATGGACAGGCCGCTCACCATCGTTATTCCCGTCTACAACGAGGGAGCAAACTTTCCCGCTCTCTGGTCGGAGATGACCGAACACCTCGACTTTCCCTTCACCGCCATGGTTGCTTATGACTTTGACGGCGATAACACGCTCCCCGTGGCGCAGCAGATCATCGACCGGGGCGAAACCCGGTTGCGCCTCATCAAGAACACCTACGGCCGTGGTGTAGTAGGCGCAATCCGCACCGGCTTCGACGCCGCCCCCGCCGGGCCTGTGCTCGTGCTGATGGCTGACCTCTCCGACGATTTGGGTCAGGTTCGCAAAATGCTCGAGCTGTATCGCGGCGGCAGCCACATCGTTGTCGGCAGCCGCTATATGAAGGGCGGCCGGTTGATCGGCGGGCCGTGGTTCAAGCAGCTGCTTTCACGGCTCTCTGGGCTTACTTTGTGCTGGTTCCGCGGTATCCCTACCCACGACGCGACCAATGCCTTCAAGATCTACGATCGCGCCATGCTCGGAACGATCCGCATTGAGAGCAAAGGCGGATTCGAACTGAGCTTGGAGATCACCGTAAAGGCATTTCTCGCCGGTTACACGATCACTGAAATTCCCTCCACCTGGCGTGACCGCACTGCGGGGACCTCCCGCTTCAAACTGTGGAAGTGGTTGCCCCACTACCTCAAGTGGTATTTCATGGCCTTCCGGCCCAAAGCGAGGAGCCGCGGGGCAAGAGAAGAACTCTGTTCCACGACGCCACACGTGGACTTCGCCAGCAGGGCGCCTGCCCTGGTCGATAGCAAGTCGACCAGTTTGTGATGGATAGAAGGTACGTGATTAACACGAAGAGCCGGTATTTTCCCCTGTCCATTCTTCTGGCTACCTGCTTTGGTGTTTTTGTTTTTCCGTTTCTGCTGCCGCCACCCTATCTCGCTGGTATCTCGGCGGCGAATGTAGCCGGTTTCAACAACAAGGTCGCCTCCTTGGCAGCGGCAGCATTAGGAACCCTCGTGTGTTTTGCGGCCGCAAGTGGGCCAAGCTTGATACGGCGGCGGAGCGATGGTGACTTTGGCAGACTGCCACGGTCGATCGTCGCGATTACCGCCATCTTCTGTGCTTGCATGGTTGGACTGCTAAGCTACCTGGTTTCCATCTCCCAGCGACACTATGGCGATGGACGTTATTTCATCCACCAGATCAGTATGCATATCGAGTATGGCCGCAAACTCTACGACCAGATCGAATTACCGTATGGGCCGGCCCTTTTCTACGGTTCCGTGATGGTGCATACGCTTCTCTCTCCGTTCCATGTCTCGGTGGCAGCTGCCTATTACACGACGCTTGTGTTCGAGCACGTGATCGGATTACTGCTCGTCGTATACGTACTCGATCGTCTACCCATCCTTCGCAAATGGAAGATCGTGTTTTTACTGCTCTGTTTCATGCACACTTATCCATTTGGGTTTGGGCTGAACTATACGTTTTTCCGCTTCGTCCTTCCCATCGCGTTTCTGGTTCTCGCTGCCGGACAAACCAAGCCCTTGCCATTAGCAGCTTGCCTGTTTGCCGGCCAAGTGGCCAGCCTTTCGCTCTCGCCGGAGATGGGCTTTGCCTTCGCAGCGAGCAGCCTCGCGTACGCCGCCTATTATGTCTTCACAGCGGGAAGGGCGTGGCTGGTTTCTGCCATTGCGCCCCTCGCGGCAATGGCGGCTTTTTTCCTGCTGGCCGGCCCAGGTTATCTGCGCATGCTGAAGCTTTTCGCGCGTGGGATAGCTAACTTCATCGTCGAACCGATTCCCTACGTGCTCGTATTCTTGTTCGCCCTCGTATGGTTGGTGCCGCTTATGGTGGGGCGCTATTTTCGCGATTGTCGCCCAGAAACGCCCTTGCTCGCCGCGCTTTATATTTTCTCTGTAGCATTGCTGCCCGCCGCCTTCGGACGGGCGGACCCTGGCCATGTTTTTTTTAACGAAATCGGGATCTATCTACTGTCCCTGGTGGCTATTTCGGACGCGCAACCTCGTCAGCAGGTTGCGTGGGTGACTTGTGTAGTCCTGGTCCTGACATGGACGGCTTTTGTGGATGACCACTTCTATTTACCCTGGCTGCGCACAAGGGTCCAATACGACGCCATCCACTGGCAAGATGACAGGCTTATGCGCGTGGCCCATGCGTTCACGCTGAAAGTTTCACCTGCATCCTACAAGCGATTCTTGCGCGCAGGCAGTCCGGTTGATGCTGACGCCCCCCCCTTCGATATCAGGGGTCTCCGCGCGATCGTCGGCAACGCGCCGGTTGCGCTCCCGCTAACATTACCACTCCCAGTGGAAGACGCGCTGAGGCGATCAGGACAATTCGTTCCAACCTTCTACGATTGTGAGTGGAGCATTCTCGACGCCACTGCGGAAGATCGCCAACTTAAAGAGATGAATGCGTCGCGGTGGGCGCTCCTTCCGCAGGGCGAGATAGCAATGTATACAGAGACCCAGTCCACCGTCGGCCCCTATCTGGGACACCGTTTTCCCTATCATTCGCCCTATCCGATAAGACGTGAACCGTATGTGATCGGGAGACGATTTGAGGAAAATCTACAGGCAAATTGGCAGCTTTACGCTGAGGTGGGCAAATATGAAGTCTACCGACGCCGAGACTAAGATTCTCTCCGGCGGGTTTAGAAGAGGGTACCCGCCAGTGCCTTTGGATTAAGGCTGCTTGCAAAAGGCCAAGGTTGCTCTGCGATGGGCAGCGCTTTATCACCCGCGCCGGGTCAGACTCCACATCATTGTTCCTTTGACTCCGGCATCGTGACCAGGAACAGAGTTTTATCGGGATAAGGCATTGCATCCGTATAATCGCCAACGAATGCAATGGAAGCGCCATCTGCCAGGAGCTTGGGATAAACCCATTCTACCGGGCCACCTAGCAGCAAGAATTGCTTATGCTGTTGAACAAAGCGCGCATACGGCGCGACATTCGCCGTAAAAGGAAAACCAGCCGCTTTCAAGATATCCGGAGCTCCTACGTCCTGAAAATAATTTGTATGGGAGTACTGCATGGAAGCCTGTTGGTTCTTCAGGAAGAAGAGCCTCGATAGAACAGCGGAGTTTTCGTACTGGTTCATCTCCATAAACACCCGCCCTTCGCCTACGACAATCGGGAGGTTAGGGTGAACAGACGCCAAGACACCCGTGACGTGCGGTTCGGGATAGCGCAAAGCATGCCAGACCTCTACCTTGAGAATGGCCATGATCAATACGGCCGAGGCGGCATAAGCAGCGAGACGATTCATCCGCACACGATAGGAGAGGAAGATGGTGAGTGCTACCAAGAGCGCTACTTGAGACGGGACACCATATCGGTTGTAAAACATCCCATGGCGTCTCATCAGGGTGAGATTCAACAAAATGGGGCTTAGAAACATGCACACCAGTAGAGTGAACTCTTCTGCCTGGAAGCGAGGTTTTGGGGTTTCAGCCTTTTCGCGCAAAGGAATCAGCAAGATTGCAAGCAGAACGAACGCCATGATTGTGGAGCCGAACGTATCTCCAAAGAAAAACACGATGGTGTTGTAGGTAGCGTGGACCGGAGAGACGGATCCTCCATATGCCCGGATAAGCGGTATATAGGAAAGCATGCCGAGCATCGGCAGGAGCAGCACCGCCCAAAGCGGATAGTCCGGCTTGCGCTGCCGCAGAAACCGCACAGCCTCGGCGACAATAAACGCGAAGAGAGTAAACGGAGCAAACACATGCGCTACCGCGAGAGCTAGCGTGGAAATCGCTATCCCGCATAAAGCCAGCTTGCGGGGCCGCGCCCGGATCGCCGTGTCCCAGGACAACAAGAGGCACCCGAATGACAAGAAAAGTAAGGCATAGGGCCTGGCTTCGACGGCGTAATATAACGTGGGTGCGGCAGCCCACAACATGAGTACCGCAACCGCCGCGAACGCAATGCTTGCCTTTCGTGTGACGTACAGCAAGATCGCGACACTCCCAAAGTAAAACTCCACCATCGACGGAAATCGAAGGCCAAACGGAGTTGCCCCGAAGATCGACATAGAGATTCGGCTCAGCACATAAACCGTAGGCGGATTGCTGTCGAATCTGAGAACCCGAGACCAGAGCTCGTGAAGCGAGGGTGAGCGGGCAATGTCGAAGGTGTAGAGTTCATCGAACCAAACATAGCGGCGCATCCCGACCGTGATGGCGGTGACATACAGGAGGGTGAGAGCGGTGAGCACCAGCCAGAACTCTCCCTTGGCATCATCATGCGAGGATGCATTTGGGGAGAGCGTTACACCCTGGTGGTCCACTGTTGGGGGGGGCATCGGGTTTATGCTCCTGGGCTTTACCGTATTCTGGCCATCACAAACTGGTCGACTTGCTCTCGACCAGGGCAAGCGCCCTGCTGACGAAGTCCGCGAGCGGCATACTACCCTGATCGCCCTGGCCGCGAACACGCAAGCTGACCGAGCCTGACTCCGCTTCTTTGTCGCCCACAATCAGCAGGTAAGGTAGCTTCTGCAGTGTGTAGTCGCGAATCTTGGCGCCCATTTTCTCGTTGCGGTGATCGACCTCCACCCGCAAACCGGACTTCTGTAATGTTGTTTGTATCGAATCTGCGTAGGCCTGGTGGCGCTCGCTGATCGGTACGATGCCCGCCTGCACCGGCGCAAGCCAAAGTGGAAACGCCCCTGCGTACTGTTCTACCAAGACCCCGAAGAACCGCTCAACGGAGCCGAAGAGAGCTCGGTGGACCATGATTGGTTGATGACGCTCGCCATCTTCTCCCACATACTCCAGCTCGAAACGCGCCGGCAGGTTGAAGTCGAACTGCACCGTAGAAAGTTGCCACAAACGCCCCAGTATATCCACCAGCTTGATGTCGATCTTGGGACCGTAAAATGCGCCCTCACCTCGGATCGTCTTATAGGGAATCGCCTTTCGCGCGAGGGCTTTCTCCAGCGAATTAATCGCCACGGCCCAGTTTTCATCCGAGCCCGCGTAGCTTTTGCGGTCTTTCGGATCCCACGTGGAAAGCTCTACCTTGAATTCCGTGAATCCGAAGGTGCTAAGTACCACCTGCGCAAACTCGATGCAGGCAACCACTTCATCTTCGGCCTGGTTTGGGGAGCAGAAGATGTGCGCATCATCCTGCGTAAATCCCCGCACGCGCAACAACCCATGCATCGTCCCTGAGCGCTCGTAGCGATATACATTCCCCAACTCGGCATAGCGCACCGGCAGATCACGGTAGCTCTTGGGTGTGTTCTTGTAGATCAGAATGTGGAACGGGCAGTTCATCGGCTTCATCCGGTAATCTGCATCGTCCAGTTCCATCGGCGTAAACATATTCTGCGCGTAATAACCTTCATGGCCACTCGTCTGCCACAGATTCACACGCGCCACGTGGGGCGTGTAGACCAGCTGGTAGCCGCGCCGTAAACACTCATCGCGCATCCAATTTTCCATGATCATGCGCACCATGGCTCCCTTGGGATGCCAGAAGATCAGTCCCGCACCGGCCAGTTCCTGAATGGAAAAAAGATCCAGCTGTTTGCCCAGAACCCGATGGTCGCGGCGTTGCGCCTCTTCCAGGCGAGCGAAATGCTGCTCCATCTCCTTGCTGGAGAAAAAGGCGGTGCCGTACAGGCGTTGCAGTTGCGGATTATTTTCGTCGCCCAGCCAGTAAGCTCCGGCAAGGCTCAACAATTTGAAGGCCTTGACCCGACCGGTGGCGGGTACATGTGGCCCGCGGCAAAAGTCCTCGAAGGGCCCGTTGCGGTAAAAGGAAATTTGCTCTCCCGGCTTGGTGAAGCGTTCCACGAAGTGGGCCTTCATAAAATCGTTGCTCGTCTTGAAGCGCGCCAAGCTCTGGTCGCGCGGCTCCCATTCGCGAACGAACGGCTCATTGCGCGCGACCACTTCGGCCATCCTGGCCTCAATGGCTTTTAGGTCTTCCGGGGTAAATGGCGTAGGACGGTAAAAATCGTAGAAGAAACCGGCTTCTGTAGCGGGCCCGTGACCGAGCTTGGTCTCCGGGTAAAGCTCGAGCACGGCCGTCGCCATCACGTGCGCCGCGGAGTGCCTCACTACGTTCAGTGCTTCGGCATCCTTCTCCGTTAGGAGCTGCAACGACACATCCTCGTGCAGTGGCGCGCTCAGGTCCACCAAGCGTTCGGCGCCCGCTTCTTCGGCGCTATACATGTTCGCCTCCGCCGGCGCTTCGCCTTCCGCTGCAGGCCCGGCATGATGGTTGTGCTGTGCGGGTTTGGCGGTGATCGGTTCAATGCGCGCGACCACCGCGGCCGCAGCCAGTCGTGGCGAGATGCTCATGGCAACATCGTGGGCAGTGGATCCGGCGGGGAATTCTTTGATGGAGCCGTCGGGGAGATGAATCTTGATAGGGGCTGCGTTCGCTGTCATTTGTCGGCTGGCCGTGGGACGTGAAGAACTGGCCGTAAGACTTAAGGATATGTGTCTCTACCGCATCCGTCGAGGGCGGGCGCCGGTTTCTCAACCTCTAAATTGCACCGATAAATTGCACCGGAAGGGCAGCAGGGAAGTATCCCGGGAATGGGACCCTCTTACACCAGTGCAGAGTGGGTCATTGCCTCGAGCACCGACAAAGGCGACGATTCCGGGGCAACCATCGCCTGGTGCTCAACCAGAAAAGTCTGTTCCAGCGCATACTGCCCAGCCAGGACGGCGTGGGGAACCATGTCGGTGTACACCATCCAACTGGATCCGGGAGCGAAGTGCAGGTACTCCTTGCGGCACTCCGCCTGAAACCGCGAGTTTTCTTTTAGAAAGTTGTGGAACCGCATCATGAAGTCGTCATACGGCGATCGCTTAAGGCTGGGAATCGCGGAACCGAGCCCGGTCGCAGTGGCTAGCGACCGCAGCGCACGGCTGGCAGAGTTGGCAGGGGCGGGAAGCGGAAGCTCTTGCGGTGCATACCGGGCCGCGAGCACAGCAAAGGGATCGCTCACCACCCAGTCGCGCGTCCGCGAAGGGTGAATATTATTGAAGAAGCGCAAAATGCGTGCTCCTCGCGTCGGGCGGGTAGGAAAGGCGTCGGTGTGCAGCAGGTCGTTGCGGCGGCGCAGGGGCAAGTCCCGGCCCTCTTCTTCCTGCGGCCGAAAGCTCGCGTAGTCCAGCTGCCAGCGCTCTCGATACGGCGACAGGAATCCGCTCAAAAAGCGGGTCACATCTTGCGAATATTTCCGCATGATGGCACGAAGCTGGTCCAGTTCCGCAACGCTGGTCGTGCTGCCATCCAGTCCGCTCACGCTATCCAGATTCGGTTTGTACGCGATGTTTTTGTGCAGGCCGCTCCCGGTCTGCTGCTGGGCCAGCAAAAATGACAGGTCCTCACGGCGAAAGGGGATTGGGGTCTGCGGGAAGTAGAGGATGTCGCCGGCTTCGAGGCGCTGGCACGCGGCTCGCGCCTGCACCTCCGGTAGTTCATTTTGCCGCCCCTCGGGCTGCCACGCGTCGATCGTGATAAGCGCCATGGAAGCTGTTAGCTCCCTGCGAGCTTGCGGCGTAGCCACAGCGTGGCAAAGAAAATCAGGCTCACGAGCAATACCACGCAGGCCGCGGGAAAAGAAAAATATTTGTAACTGCTGGCGTAATCCACCTGGTGGCCCATGCCGTTATAGATCATGATGCCGACGATACCCAGGAAGGTGAACAGGAAAAAGCTCAGGAAACCCACGGTACAGGCCATCAGAAGGCTGGTAAACCAACCCAGGTCGCCCAGCGGAATGCCAAAGAATACCCCGCCCGGAGCGCCCCCCTGGCGCAGGTTGTGCTGCTGTGCAGTCATGATTCGCCTCAGAATGAGGACGGTGCACCCCCGTCCACTCAGCTAGAATACTAGGTTATGGCTGAAGTCGCCCAAATGGAGTTGTTGACGGCATCGCAGGTGGCGCAGCAGACGCCCGTGCAGCAGTCGGAGAATTGTCTGTCCTACGCGCTCTTTGCCGATACCCACATCACTGCACAGGAACTCGAGCCGATCGTGCAGGCAGTCCCCAATGCAGTCGCCGCTGCGCTCACCAGGCATGCCTACTACTTCGTTCCGCTCACTATCGGGGAAACCGAGGAAACCATGGTGGCGCCCGGATACACCATTGATTTGGGTGATCGGGCAATGTGCCATCGCAATGTGCAGTTTGACGGCTCCGATTGCATCTTCATCTCTACCCGGCTGATGCAGGATCGTTTCGCGTTGGCTTTTGAGTTTTTTATCAATGTCGGGCATCACTTTGTCGAGGCCGCGGGGGTGCCGCAGAGTTTCTGCGATTTGGCATGGTCACAGGCGGTCGCCGAGGTGCGCGGCGAAACGAGCCAGGACAGCTACGAAAGCCGGCGGCGCGCGCTTGACCGGGGCCGCAACGAAGGTCCTGGAGCCCGCATGGTGGAGAGAACCTTCCGCACGGAGACGCCGGCGCCGAGCCGCGTGGTCGAAAAGGGCCGCATCGACGAAAAAGCAAAGAGCAGTTTTTTCGAGTCTGCCTTTTCGGATGCCTTGGCCATTTATATGCTCTCGTTAACGCTCGACTTCAACTACACCGATTTGCGCGAGCGCGAATATCCGCTCTTGGCGGCGCCCGCGTTGGCCGAGCGTCTGCGCCACGTGGCCGCGCTCTTTCCACCGAACCCCGGCTACGATTTCCAAATCTCCTATCGTCACAAGTTCTAAATCATTTCGAAGCAGACCAAGCCGCACACGCGGTTGCCACCACGTTGCGGACGTGCCGGGTACAATCAGCGCATGATTGCCCACCTGCGCGGACGGCTGCTGGCGAAACATCCACAACAGGCGATCATCGAGGCAGGCGGAGTCGGCTACGATGTCGTCATTAGCGTCTCGACCTATAGCGCGTTGCCGCCGGAGGGTGCTGAGGTCGCGCTCTTCATCCATACGCATGTGCGCGAAGACATGCTCGCCCTTTACGGCTTTCTTGATCTTGGAGACAAGCGTGTCTTCGAACGTTTGATCACGGTGAGCGGAGTCGGCCCCAAGCTGGCCGTCACCATCCAGAGCGGACTGAGTACAGAACGTCTCGTTGGCGCCATTCGCGGCCAGGACCACGCCACCCTTTCGCAGATTCCCGGCATCGGCAAACGACTGGCCGAGCGGCTGGTGGTCGATCTCAAGGACAAGCTCGAAGATATGGCGGCGGCTCCCCGATTGATTGAGTCCGGGCCGTCGACAGACGATGTGCTCTCAGCCTTGGTGAATCTCGGCTATCAGCGGCCGCTGGCGCAAAAGGCAATCGCCTCGGCAGTCGCCAGGGACAAGACCGTCGCCGAAAATTTCGAGTCTCTCTTTCGTGCCGCGATGGCATCCATGCGCAACTAGAGGGGCTCCGCGTAGATTTTTCCTATATGCGAGTAGATTGAACCGCCTGTACGCGCATCAGGAAAGTAACTAGCGATGATAACTCGCTGAATTAAAAGCGCTCTTTGGCAACCTTCGTTTGGCATGAAACATGCAACGTGGTGCATGTAAGCATTGTCTTTCGCAAGTTTGCGGCTCACTCAAGTGATGCCGCGGAGAAGATGCCCATGCCAGGGAGGCGTGGGCATCTTCTTTTTGGGGCCGGCTTTTTACTTCGATGCAGTAACCTGCGTGGCACAACCGATGGCCTTGGGCATGTCAGGATCGTCCACGGAATTGAGTCCAGTTTTGCGCATAAGTTCGTGCTGAAATTTTTGTAACTCGGGAAACGAGTAGTGTGTGCAAAGGTTGATTTCCCAGGTGTCCGCAGTCTTTTTCGAAATGGCATACATGCGAATCGTTTCATCCGCATCTGCTGCGGAATCGCTCTCTCGAATGATCGAAAAACTGTAATAGCCAGGGATGAAGCCGGCAGCGCTCCGGGTGTCCATCGAATTCATCACGACCGTGCGATCATCCACCGTGATGTCGTCGTGTTGCGCAACGATGAGGGCGATCTGGCGCGCCTGGTCAAACCCCATTTCATGCACACGCGCGCGCGCGCACAATGTGGTGGCCGCAAGAAAACAGCAGAGAAAGCCAAGTTGTCTCATGTATGTGAGGAGCCGGATAGTCTTGTCAGATTCAGGGGAGCAAACAAAGTCTATTGCACAACCATGGGAATACGATTGGGTGGAGTGGAGCATGGTCATTACTGTTGTACTGCAAATTGAGGTTTCGGGGCATGGCTCGGCGGTTACCAGCGCGACGCTCTCAGCTATATCGAGGCGTCGGCCGAGCATGAATCCGTTAGGCAGCGCAGTAAAGACGCGCCCCAGATCTCTATCCTGAGATGCGGCGTCAGCGATCTGTGTCACCAACTTTTCGCGAGCGTCCTGGGTAATCGTAGCGACGCGCTCGGGAGTCCGCGAAAATCGCACTCTTTTGCTCCAGCGCGTTCGTTCGTCGTATACCTTCAACAATGATCGCTCAACCTGCACCCATTACCGCCGAACCCTATCTCCAGGAAGATGGTTTGAAATTTCTGCGCAGCCTGCGGCGCAACAATCGCCGCGAGTGGTTCGATCCTCGCAAAGCCGACTTCGATCGAGTGCTTAGGCAGCCGATGCTGGCTCTCATCCAAACCGTGAACCGCGCCATGGAAGACTTCGCTCCCGCGCATGTGCGTCCTCCGCAAAAGTGCATGATGCGCATCTACCGCGACATACGGTTCTCCTCAGACAAGCGTCCTTACAAAAGCCATGTCTCCGCGTGGTGGTCGCGCGAAGGCCTGGAAAAGACTTCCGGTGGCGGCTTCTACATGCACATTTCCCCCGACGAAGTATTGATTGCCGCGGGCGTCTATATGCCGGAGAGAGAACAGTTGCGGGCCATACGCGATTATCTGCTCGTACATCACTCCGAAGTGCGGAGACTCATGACCAATCCCAAGCTCAGGCGCGTGATGAAATCGATGACCTGCATGGCGCTCACCCGCCCGCCGAAAGGCTATCCGAAAGACCATCCGGCCATGGACCTGCTTTTATGCCGGCAGTGGGGATTGGAGGCGACGCTCGAGTCAAAGGTGGCGCTCGAGAAAAAGTTTGACCAGGAAGTCATCCGCCGTTTTCGTCTTGCGGCGCCGCTCGTCGATGCCCTCAACGTCCCTCTCCTCGCGCAGATTCGTAAGAATCGACGGCCGCTCTTCGGGTTACAAGGCTAGGTACGCGGCTTCAATCCCACTGCGCAGCGAGGGGTACTCGCGAAGTAAAACAGCTGTAGATCGAAGAAAAACCAAGGAAATTGGTACAAATGTTGGAAAAACAGGGCAAAAACGGAACAAATACAGGTTTTGCCATTGACAAACGTTGGCCAAAGCCGCATCGTAAACGGCGGTGGGTTCATTTTCACCCGCATAAACACTGGGTTTCGTGAGCATCGAGCAAGTTGCGCGCGAATGTTCGAGGTACGGAAATCCGGGCCGGACCGGTTAGCTGGATGAGCAAGCCGTCACGCCGGCCAAAGTACTACCCGGACTCTCATGGGTGCGATTACAACGCAACCATAGTCCATTAAATAAAAGGGGAAAGAAGGAAAACAATTATGGCAACAGGCATGACGAAAACCGCACTGGTCCGTACCATGGCGGAAAAACTTGAGTTGACCAACAAGCAATCGGCAGCATTTCTCGATCTGCTCGCAGAGACCGCTGTGAAGGAGACGAAGAAGAACGGTGTATTTGTTATTCCTGGGCTGGGCCGGTTAGTAAAGGCCGAGCGCAAGGCCCGCATGGGTCGCAATCCGCAGACTGGCGAAACCATCAAGATCAAGGCCAAGACCGTGGTCAAGTTCCGCGTGGCCAAGGCTGCGAAAGACACCATCGCGCCTCCCAGGAAGTAGCACCATTGCGTGGCCGGGTATCGAGAGATCCCGGCCTATATTGCGCTGCTGGATGGCGCGACTGAGGCGTGCCCACGGGCCGCATCGCGCGCCATCGACTACCGGTTCAACGGAACACTGAGGACGCAACGGCGCCAGACGAGATGCGCGCTGATCTTCGTTTCCGCAAATCCTGGTTTCCGCAAAAGGTGTCTTTCCCAAAGGCGCCGTCCCAGGGCGGAGTCCATTAGGCAAAAGCGGTTTCCTTGCCGCCGCCGATTCGCAACGATCGAGTTTCCCCTACAAAGAGATTGCTCTCATCGCGCCCCGTTCTCTCCGCGCGCAAACGCTCGGCCAACCAGCGAAAGACCGTAGCAAACAAGCAAGCATTGGATCAGGATCCGTGCGTTGTAGCGCCAGGCGAGCACCGCGAAACAGGCCGTGAAGCTGATGGGGAACACCTCGGCGAGCAAAGCGTCGGCCCACTGCGGGCGCGCAGGCGAGGGGGCAGCGCCGCTTGTCGAACTGAGGCAGTGGGCGAGGCAGCAGGCGGGGAACCGCGCGAAGGTAGTGCCGGTAGGCCTCTCCTCCCGTGGTCGAGAGAAACCCCTCTTCCGCGGAGATGAGAAACAGCAGGAACGCACTCGTGGACAGCAGGAAAAAGAGAGCGCCGCTGGGGGGCATCAGGATCGATACGGCAAGCGACAGTAGCCACGATCCGAGGTAAAGGGGATTGCGCACGTAACGATAAGGTCCGGCGGCCACGATCCGGTTGCGATGCAGTGCAGCGCCGCGCATCACGGCCGAGCCGAGGAACGCGGTGCCCCACACCCTTAGCGCCGCGCCGGCGGCTAGACAGCACAAGGCGACAATTGTCACTGTTAGGGTTGCAGCCGCCAACCCGATCCAGCCGTTCCGGGCAAGGACCGTCGATGCGGCAAGCCACAGCGTACCTTTGGTCCAGGCGGGAATAAGGTGGCCCCAGGGCGCCAGGAATCCAAGGGAATAGAGCGCCAGGAAGGTCGGGACACGAAAGCGGAAGGCAAAACTCCCATACGCTCGATTCTTCATCGCCGTGCGATCCAATAACGTAACTGTAGTTGTGGCATGTAGGGCGGCCAGGCTCTATTTGCCGGCAATGGTTTCGAGCAGGGCGTCAAAGTCCTCCAGCCGTGCATATTCGATAATTACGCGTCCCTTGCCGTTCTTGTCCTCAATGGAGACCTTCAGTCCTAAGGCGCGCTGCAGCAGATCTCTGGCTTCGCGAACGTTGGGGTCCAACGGCTCCTTCGCCTTCTCTTCCCCTTTGGCCTTCTTTTCCGGATTGAGCAATCCCTGCACATAACTCTCCGTCTGACGGACAGACATGGACAGAGCGCTTACTTTCTGTGCCGCCTTGAGAATTGCCTCCGGTGACTCCAGGCTCAAGAGCGTGCGCGCATGACCGAAGCTGAGATTCCCCGTTTCTACCTTGTGCTGCACTTCCAGCGGCAGGCGAAGCAGGCGAAGGAAGTTGGCCACCGAAGCTCTATCCTTGCCGGTGCGTTGTGCCATCTGTTCTTGCGTCATTTTGAAATCATGGCTCAGGCGATCGTACGCGCGCGCTTGCTCCATCGGGTTCAAATCGGCGCGCTGCAGATTCTCAACAATCGTCATTTCCATGGCTTGTTCGTCGGAAGCATGGCGAATGATGGCAGGTACTGTCGGTTTGCCGGCAAGCTTGGAGGCGAGCCAACGCCGTTCGCCGGCGATTAACTGGAAGCGGTTGTTGGCCAGGGGTCGAACCAGCACCGGTTGCAGCACGCCGGTGGCGGTGATGGAAGCCGCGAGTTCCTTGAGGGCACTCTCATCCACGGTAGCCCGCGTTTGAAATGGGTTCCGTTCGATCTGTTCCACGAGAAGGTCACGCGGCTTGCCTTCATCAGAAGCCGCGGTGGCGGCTGGGGCGGGAGCAGGGGTGGATGTAAATCCAGAGCGCCCCGGCAGGAGGGATTCCAGGCCCTTGCCGAGTGCGCGGCGTTTGGGAAGTTCAACCGAAGGCGTCATGGTTCTCCTTAGAAGAATCGGAGTCTTGGAGTTCAGAATCATTCAGCGGCCAAACAATCTGGCCGGCAATGCTGAGGAGCGGTCTTCCTCATCCTCAGGCGGGCGAGGTTCAAGCGTAGGGCCAGAAGCGCACTTTCGTCTCCTGTCGTGTTTGCGTTTTAGCTGCGGCCTTCCGCTCCAGGGCGCGAGGGCTATCGATGTTATTGCGAGCGAGGATCTCTTCGGCCAGTTCGCGGTAGCTTTCTGCTCCGCGTGATTTCGGATCATAAAGGGCTACAGGCTTGCCGTAGCTGGGCGCCTCCGCCAGGCGGATATTGCGCGGGATCGCGGTCTTCAGCAGCTTGGCTCCAAAAAATCTGCGCAGATTTTCTGTCACTTGTTGTGCTAAATTGGTGCGCTCGTCGTACATCGTGAGAATGACCCCTTCAATGTCGAGGGTGGGATTGAATGCAGCCTGAATCCGCCCGAGCGTGGTGAGCAGCTCGGAGATACCTTCGAGAGCGAAATACTCGGCCTGCATGGGCACCAGCAGGCGGTCTGCGGCGACCAGGGCATTCAGCGTAAGCAGATCGAGGGCCGGCGGGCAATCGAGAAGAATGAAGTTGTATTGATTGCGGACCGGTTCCAGAGCCTCACGCAAGCGGTACTCACGCCGTTCTGCCTGAATCAACTCAACGGTGGCGCCAATAAGATGGTTGCTTCCCGGAACCACTTTCAAGCCATCGATTTCAGTCGTAAGGGTTGCTTCCGCGACCGTTGCATTTCCCATCAAAACGTCATAGGTCGAATTGCGGTTTTCATCGCGCGTTATCCCGAATCCGCCGGAAGAATTGGCCTGTGGGTCGCAATCCACGAGAAGGCAAGTTAGGCCCTCGAGTGCCAGTGCAGCAGAGAGATTAATTGCGGTGGTGGTTTTTCCAACCCCGCCTTTCTGATTCACGACCGCGATTACTTTTCCCATGCGTAATGGAAGAGTATCGATGAAAGGAGCTTTCAAGCAAGGCGGGGGCAATGTGCAGAACGGGGCCCGATCTGTGGAGAACTCAAAGTCACTCACAGCGCGCAGGGCTGTCAACTAACACATTCGGCGTGAGATACAAGGAAACCGCGGATCTGCCTCATGGCGGGAAGGTACAGGGCGGGCGGTGGAAATCGTGGCTGTTCCACGTGGAACAATCCCGGTTTTGACGCCAGTCTTGCCAGAAGCAGGCTTTCTAGCTTTACGGAAAGGAGCGAAGAGGGTCGGGAGGCCAGGTGTAAACAGCTATCAAGCTCCTTTCGCGGTCGGATTCCCGCAGCGGTGGCGTCCAAGTCGGAACTCTCATTGCTGTTCCACGTGGAACAATCCTGCTCCCCTCGATCTAGAGAGAATGGGAGGAGCATACGGAGCCGGGTAATCGAGAAATCTGATGTTGGGGGTCGCGGGCGTCAGAAGACTTAAAGGTGATTGCGACTCCTAGAGCCATCCGGAGCCCTGTCTCATGGGTCCATCGTGTTCTACGTGGAACAATCCAAACAAAATACCTCTCAGCCCTCTTCCCCCCGGCCACCAACCTGAACAGCCCCGATCGATAAGATCATTTGCCCGGAATTGGGCAGCCGAACTGCCTCACGCCACTTCAACTCCCGGGCAAGCCGCAAATAGGCCGGAGCAGATTCCTCCGTAATCAGCAAGACCAGGTATCTCTCTACCCGGGCAAGCGCCAGTGGGATCGCCAGCTCCATCTTCTCGACCGCCCGCAGAGACACCGCACCGAACCGCCGCCGCGGCGGTAAAGCTTCCACCCGGCCATCAAATACCTCCGTGGATGTCTCAAGCACCCGTACCGCTTCGCGCAAGAAAGACGCCTTCTTCCCCCGCGACTCCGCCAACGTGACCCGAATCTCAGGACGGCAGATCGCAATCGGGATTCCGGGAAAGCCCGGCCCGGACCCATAATCCAATAAAGTGTCGGTGTCCGCGGGCAATTCTTGCGCAGCAAACGCGCATTCCACGAAGTGGCGCCGAATAATCTGATCTGGTTCGCGCACCGCAGTCAGGTTCAGCCGTGAGTTCCAGCGCTGCAGTAGCTCAAGGTAGGCATGAAACTGCTCGTACGCTCTGGCAGATAGCCGGGTAATCCCGGCGTCAGCGAAGGCTTGAGCGATGGGTTGCGTCGCAGCGTTCACTTCGGCGTGCTCATGCCCGGCCAGGCGCGGGCGCCACGGAAGCAGCCCAAGTCCGGGCCGCCTCCAGGAAGGACGCAAAGAGTGCGCGCGATGCTTCGCTGTTCTCGTAGCTGCGTTCTGGATGCCACTGCACCGCGACTACAAACTGGCGCGCATCGGCCCCCTCCAGGGCTTCGATCACGCCGTCAACCGGACTGATCGCCGCGACTCGAAGCGCTTCCCCAGGATGATCGATCGCCTGGTGATGGCTGGAGTTCACCAGCACGCTTGTCGGCTCGAAAGTCTCCCTGGCTTCTGGCAGTACCCTAGCCAGCCGTGACCCGGGGGAGATGAGCACTGGGTGGGCCTCTTGTACCTCTCGGCCCGGCTGATGATCTACGATCACCTCAGCCTTGGAGCTGCCGCTCGGCGTAACTTCAGCAGCATCGGGCAGATCCTGTATCAATGAACCCTTGCGCCAGACATTCAAAGACTGCAAGCCATAGCAAATTCCCAGGACCGGCTTCCCCTGCTCGAAAGCATCGCGCAAAAGAAGATCATCGGCGGCTTCTCTTGCAGCGTCTTTAGCCGCACACGCCTCGATTGCCTGCTGCCCATAGCGGGCCGGATCCACATCCGCCGGACTGCCCGGCAACAAAATAGCCGAGCACGACGCCAGCATTTCCGCCTGAGCCTCTGCCGATGCGTGTAGCGGTATCGGCACTGCCTCGCCGCCCGCCGCCTCCACAGCGCGAACGTATTGCGGTAAGCTGCGTCGGTTATAGGCCTCATCCGTAGAGGTAGGTTCGGGAATGGCGATGCGCGGTAACTGTCCCATCATGGTTCCTCTCGTGCCATCTCCGGCTCGTTTTCAAACTGCGGTGAGGAAAGGCCACCGGGCGAAGCATGTCGAGCGCAAAGTTGCACGATCTCCCTCCGCAGCAGGCTGGTCAATTCATCTGCCTGGCGAATCGTATAGCCCGAGGTATCAATCGGCGCACCAATCACCATCTTGACGGGCCTGGGGCGAAAATGATGGGTGTGGATAGGAAGCAACTCGTAGGTGCCTATCAGGGCGATCGGTACGAGCGGCACGCGAGCGCGAATCGCGATGTAAGCAGGCCCGCGCATGAAAGCCTGCACCGTCCCATCTTGCGTGCGGCCGCCTTCAGGAAAGATGAACAGCGGCATGCCCGATTTGAGCGCACGAATCGCGCGGTTCAACCCGGCAATCGAACCTTTGCCGCCATCCTCATCCTCCACCGGGATCTGGCCTGAGCGATTCAGATGCCAGCCTATAAATGGCCACTTCCACAAACTTTGTTTCGCCAGGATCCGAAACTGGAAAGGAAGGCCCCTAAACACCACAGGCGTATCCATGAACGACGTGTGGTTGGAGGTGTAGACAGCGAGAGGCACCAGATTTTCATGTCCGATAACAGTCACAGCCGCTCCCGCAATTCGCAACGAAATCCGAGCCCAACTCCGGGCGATGCGATGTTGTCCCCGGCCTTCCTTTTCCAGGAACGAGGTGGCCAGCGAGACCGACCCAAACGTAGCCGTGACAAGAAAAAAAAGCGGACACCGCACCACGTTGGAACTCAAGCGTCCCATCCACGAAATGGGTGGGTGCGACGAGGGGGCGGTACTCATACCTTTAGCGGCTCCGCCGGTGCCGGTCGTGAAGCCATCAACGTAGCCATCAATATGGGCCGTACTTCTCCCACCAGGTAAACCGAGCCCGTAACCACCACCAGGCCATTTGCCGGGGTAACGCGGAGCGCGCAATCTACGGCGTCTATGGCGTTGGCGGCAGCCTCCACATCACTACCGGTAGAGTGTGCTGCCTGCAACAGGTCTTCCATCGACGCGCTGCGCGGCGAGTTCACTGGGGTTACCACCACCTGGCGGAAAAGGGGAAAGAGGATCTGCGCCAGCTCCGCGATGGGTTTGTCTTTCAGGCAGCCGAAAACCAGGGTCAACGGTTGGCCCTGGTCGAGCTGTGAGACCGCGGCTCGCAGTGCCCAGGCCCCCGCAGGATTGTGGCCCACATCGAGCAGCACGTCCGCGCGGCTTCCGTTTCCCGGGATAGGTTCGAGGCGCGCCGGCCACACCGTATCGCGAATGCCGGCCTGAATGTCGGCCGGCGTTATATTGTAACTGTGATTGTCCTTTAGCTCGACCGCGGTAGCAATCGCCAGGGCCAGGTTGCGCTGTTGATGGGCGCCCCCAAGGGGTGAATCGATGCCGATCCATTCTCCCATCACCGGCAGCGGATAGCGGTTGCGGGTGTAATGTTCGGGATGATTCTGCACCGGTAGGTAGCCGGCCGCATTGACCCCGCGTACCTCGAGCGCAACTGCGACTTCTCCCAATGCCTGGTTCGCTTCCGGGTGTTGCGGCAGCGTGACCATCACGCCGTTGGGGCGCAGGATGCCGGCCTTCTCGCGCGCGATCAGCGCGACCGTCGAGCCTAGCCACTCCGTATGGTCGAGCGAAATGTCCGTGATCACCGACACCACCGGGTCGACAATATTGGTCGCATCCAGCCTCCCGCCCATACCCACTTCCACCACCGCCGTGTGTACCTTTTGGGCGGCGAAATGCAGAAAACCCATGGCAGTTACAGTCTCGAAGAAGCTCGGCGCCGCGGGTAGTTTGCCATCATGCACCAGAGTAGAGGCAATCTCCTCGACATGAAAAAAGAGCGCGGCTAAATCGCCGTCGCTGATCATTGCGCCGTTCACCTGGATACGCTCATTCACCCGGCTCAAGTGAGGAGAAGTGTAAAGTCCCGTCCGGTAGCCTGCCCGGGCGAGAATGCTGGCCAGGGTCGAAGAGGTCGATCCTTTGCCGTTGGTCCCCGCAACCAGAACAGAAGTAAACCTGCGCTCGGCATTGCCCAGTGCCGCCATCAAGGTGCGCATATGCGAAAGCTCAAATTTTCGACGGGGCGTGCCGGGTGTGGTGTGCAATTCCTGACCGAGCGCGTGCAGACGGTCAAGGGCCGAGGCGTAAGACATGGTCTTATTCTAGAAGGAATTCCCTATTTGGCGGTTCCCAGGCTACTTGCCGGATACCTCTGGAGCGGCAATGCTCTTCGCCTGGCAAGGCATCATGAAGTCGAGCACCCGCACCAGGTAGTTCTTCAAGTCGCGGCGGGCCACAATCGCGTCCAGCATCCCATGCTCCAGCAGAAATTCCGATCGCTGGAACCCCTCCGGAAGCTTCTGCCGAATGGTCTGCTCAATGACTCGCGGACCGGCAAAACCTATCAGCGCGCCGGGCTCGGCAATATTTAAATCGCCCAGCATGCCAAAGCTTGCTGTCACCCCTCCAGTGGTGGGGTTGGTAAGCACGGAGATGTACGGCAGGCCCGCATCGTCCAGTTGCGCGAGTCCAGCCGAGACCTTAGCCAGTTGCATCAGGCTTGCAACGCCTTCCATCATGCGTGCACCGCCTGAAGCGGCGATGATGATGAGCGGCTGTTTAGCCGCCAGGGCACGATCGATGGCGCGAGCAATGGTCTCACCAACCACGCAACCCATGCTCCCTCCAATAAAGCGGAATTCCATCACGCTCAAAACCACGCTGTGCGGGCCGAGGTTGCCCAGCGCATTGATCACCGCATCGTTGAGCCCAGTCTCCCTGCGGGCTTTTTCCAAGCGCTCCCGATAGGGCTTGATGTCGACAAACTCCAGCGGGTCCGTCGATATTAGATCCAGATCCACCAACTCGTATCCCGGCTCGAGCAGGCTTGCGATGCGGCTCTTCGCATCCAGCCGGAGATGGTGTCCGCACTTGGGGCAGACCTGGAGATTGTCTTCGAACTCCTTTTTGAAAATGGACTGGCCGCAACCATCGCACTTTTGCCACAAGCCTTCGGTGCGCACGGTCTTCTCCGCGGGATTCGGTTCAATCTCGTTCTCGTTTTCCTGCCGCTTAAACCAGGACATCCATTCCCTTTCGCCACGCCACCGTGGTGCCCGTTACTGCTGATTCCAGAACCGATCCTTGACCCGATCCTTGACCCCAAGTGCGAACCCCGAACACGAACCCGAATACGGAAGCAGGATCCTGCAGCAATTTTGACAGCTATTGCTCATTCGATGCCCCAGATTGTGTGCAGAATCTGGACGGAGAAACCCGGTAAATACTCTCTCTCAGGCATTCTTTGCTGATCTCTCCTGTACGGAGTAGACGTGAAACAGCTCTCGTGCTGGCATGGCCGGGTCGCCGCCGCATCCTCACCGGATCTCAGTGCCCGGTGTGGTACGGATGACCAGCCAATATTGTAAATGCCCGGTAGATCTGTTCCGTCAGCACCAGGCGGGCGAGTTCGTGGGGCAGTGTCATCGGGCCCAGAGAGAGGACCGTCTGTGCCAGACGGGGCGCACCGTCCGACCAGCCGCTTGCGGGCCCTATGGCGAACACAATCGTCTGTTGGCCTGCATCCCGGCGCGTTCCCAGCCACTTGGCTAGTCCGTCCGACGACAGGGCTTCGCCGCGGCCATCCAGCAGCACCAGCCAGGCAGGGGTGCGCGCACGTTGCCGCGTAACAAAAGCAAACAATGCCTCTTCGTTACGGAAAGCAACCGCCTCGACACCCGCATAAGGGGCAATGCGATCCATGTAGAGGTTGGTCGCCGGACCGAGCAGATCGCTCCGTGTCCGTTGGGCGACAAAAGCAAGAATAAGATTCAGTGGCTTTACCGGCCGTTGGCTGCGGTCTGTTCCCGCATCGCAGCCATCCCGGCGCCATCGAGTACCGCCTCGATCATGGCGTCGCACCCCATGCAGGAATTGATCATCATGTGGTACATCCGCCGGTCGGTCCAATCGCGATCATAGTAGCGGCGCACGTACGCCTCCCGCCGGCTGTCTGTAGCTTCGAGCTCTGCTCTCGCTCGCCCCGCGTGCTCCGGAAAATGCTCTTCAAACCAACGAATCTTCCTCGTCATCGAGGCGTAAACGAACACGTTAAAAACACCAGGAATCGATGCCAGCGCACAGCCGGCGCCGCGGCCAACGATCACGCAGTGGCCCGTCTCCACGCATTGCTTCAGATAATTCCGGACGAACTCGACCATCCGTTCACTGTCGAAGACCTGGTCCTTGGGGGGTGCGGGCAAACGGTCCACGCTGCCGTGCCAGAATGATTTGCCCATCCGGTAGTACCACGGGTCAAGGCGTTCATCGCACTGCTCCGCCATGCTTTGTGGAACACCGGCTTTGTGCGCGATCTCATCGATGAGGCAACGATCGACGAGCTTCCAGTTCAGCCTTCCGGCAAGGCGGTGGGCAAATTCCGCTCCCTGGCTGCCGTATTCCCGTTCAATGGTGATCACCCTGACCATAGAGGGTATCTCCCCCGAAATGTGCCGTACGCGCCGTTGGCGTGATGCTACAGCATTTTCACTTCTGGTGCTTACAGAGTAACGACTCCCATGGCGGCTTTTCCTCAAGGACCGGGGTCCCCGGCAGGCGAGCCTGCTGGGGTGGAAGAAAAGCCGCACTTCGCCGCACCCTCCTGTGCAGAGTAGAAGTGAAAATGCTCTGGCACCCGTAGGCGCAATAATCCAGATCCGCAAAGAGGTGGTTGTAGCTGGGATACAGCATTTTCGCAATTGGTTTATACCGAAGCCGCAAACCTTTAGGTGGTTTTCTCTCAAAGAAAACCACACCTCGCTGCTCTTACCAGACCACCGTAATTGCGAAAATGCTTTAAAACCACCTCTTTGCCCGGAAATACCGCGCCCAACCCTCAGGGTTCGGCGAGAACCGGGTTCCGCAAACTGCCGATTCCAGAGATCTCAACCACCACATCGTCGCCGGGTTTGAGCCATCGTTGCGGGGTTCGACCCATTCCCACGCCCGCGGGGGTGCCGGTACTGATGATGTCTCCCGGCGCCAGCGGCATCATCTTCGAGATGTAAGCGATGAGCTGAGGCAATTTGAAGATCAGTCCACGTGTGTTCGATTTCTGCAGAGTTTCCCCCGAAATCGAAAGCGAGATGTCCAATTCGTGAGGATCGGGCACTTCATCCTTCGATATGATCCACGGTCCCATTGGCCCAAAGGTGGGAAAGTTCTTGCCCAGCGTCCATTGCGACGTCGCCAGTTGCACGTCGCGCGCACTCACATCGTTGTGGATCGTATAACCGAAAACGTGGTCTTCCCAATCCGCCTCCGCGATATTACGGCCCCCTTGTCCAATCACCACTGCCAATTCAGCTTCATAGTCCGGCTGTTGGCTGGCCCGTGGCAGCAGAATCGTTTGCCCGTTGCCGATGAGAGTGTGCGGGTACTTGGTAAACACCGTGGGAACCTTGGGCGGTTCCATCTTCGATTCCGTAGCGTGGTCGCGATAGTTGAGGCCGATACACAGAATCTTCGCAGGCCGCTGGATAGGCGGCTCCAGGGTGACTGACGACAAGGGAGCAAGCAGATTCAGCCCGGTCTCTTCGAGTTGAATATTCACTCCAGCCCATCGCTTGGGCCCTGCGGAGATAAACGCCAGCGAATCTGAGAAACCGAGTTGGGTGAGAGGGAAAACGTGGCCGTCCTTGAGCAGTGCTGGAGCAGTCGTTGCATCGCGGCGATAGGTGATCAGGCGCATCCATCGATTGTCCAACGGCAGAGGAAAAATGGGCAAAAAATCTGTAGCGCCTAACCGGAAACCCAGTCTCCTAAGCCGCCCCGGGCAAATTCCAATGCCGGTAAACCGCTAACATCCCCAGCAGATCGAGCCTGGCTACCACCGCTGTCGACGCGCCTTCCGCGGCAAACAGGGCACAGTCCCCACCAGATCGATCGTCAGCATCAGATGAGCTGCGCGCGGGCGAAAAGCAAATTTCATCCCTCGACTATAGGGGGAAAGCCGCACCGGAGGTCCAGTGCAACCGCCGCGCCGAAATACGCGATCGCTGCGCAGAACCGGAACGCAACCGTCAAAAAATGCATCTGCCTACAATAGAGCTGTATGGGGGATGAATGGCGAAGCCGAACGAGGGACGCAGCCGGGTAGTGATTGAAAATGTGGATCCTGAACTTAACTGTGGACGTTTTCCCATAAAGCGAATCATCCAGGACATTGTTTCCATCGAGGCCGATGTCTTCGGCGACGGGCATGATGAGGTGCGGGCGCGCCTCCTTTGGAAGCAGGAAGGGGATCGCTCCTGGAAGACGACGGACATGCGGCCGCTGGGAAACGACCGCTGGCGGGGAGAATTTCCCGTGCAGCAAGTCGGTCGTTATCGCTACACCATCGCAGGAGAAGTGGATCATTTTGGCACCTGGCGCCACGACCTCAAAAAACGCCAGGAAGCACAGCAGGATCTCAAAATCCAGTTCGCGGCAGGGGCCATTCTGCTGGAGCAGGTCGAGACCCGGGCCGACAAACGAGACGCAGCAAAACTCGCAGGTTGGGCCAAAGCCCTCAGATCGGGCACAGATGACGCCGAAACGGTGAAGGTCGCACTTCAGGACAAAATAGCCGAGACGGTGAACCGTTATCCCAACGTGGCGCTTGAGACGCGCTACGACCGCGAGCTCGAGATCGTGGTCGACCGCGAAAGAGCGCGCTTTTCCAGCTGGTACGAGCTTTTTCCGCGGTCCTGGTCGACCACTCCTGGCCAGCACGGAACACTCCGTGACGTGACCAGCCGCCTCGACTACGTGGCGGAGATGGGCTTTGACGTCCTTTATCTACCGCCCATATCCCCCATTGGCAACAGTTTCCGCAAAGGCAAGAATAACGCCGTCAAAGCAGCTCCCGGAGACGAGGGCAGCCCGTGGGCTATCGGTTCCGCCGAGGGCGGCCACACCGCAATTCATCCCAAGCTTGGAACCATGGCGGACTTCGCCGGCCTCGTCGAACGCGCCCAGCAATTGAACATGGAAATTGCCCTCGATATTGCCTTCCAATGCGCACCAGACCATCCCTGGGTCACCGAGCATCCCGAATTCTTCAAGAAGCGTCCCGACGGCTCCATCCAATATGCAGAGAACCCGCCTAAGAAGTATCAGGACATTTATCCCCTCGACTTCGAATCGTGCAACTGGCTGGGACTGTGGGACGCCCTAAAGAACGTATTCAGCTTTTGGATGGATCACGGTGTGCGCATCTTCCGTGTCGATAATCCGCATACCAAGGCATTCCCCTTCTGGCAATGGCTCATTCCCGAGCTCAAGGCGAAAGATCCCGATGTGCTGTTCCTCTCCGAGGCTTTCACCCGGCCGCGGGTGATGGAGCGGCTGGCCAAGCTCGGCTTTTCCCAGTCCTACACCTACTTCACCTGGCGCGACAGCAAAGAAGACCTGACGAAATATTTGCTGGAACTCACTGCCACTCCGGTGCGGGAATACTTCCGCCCCAACTTCTGGCCCAACACCCCCGACATTCTGCCCCGAGGTCTGCAGACCGGTGGCCTGCCGGCCTTCCGCCGCCAGCTGATCCTGGCCGGGACCCTTGCGGCCAATTATGGAATGTATGGGCCTGCATTTGAGTTGGGAGAAAATACCCCCGTTAGGCCCGGCAGCGAAGAATATCTGAACTCAGAAAAATACGAGATCAAGCGCTGGAACCTGCAGGATCCTGCCAGCCTGAGACCTCTGATTACCCGCCTGAACCACATTCGGCAACAGAACAAGGCGCTGCAGTCGAACGAGCATTTGCATTTCCACTCTACTGACAATCCCTTGCTCATGTGCTATTCCAAGCACACCGCCGATGGCGCCAACCGCATCCTCGTGGTCGTCAATCTCGATCCTTTTGTGTTTCAGACCGGATGGGTCTATCTCGATTTAGGCGTCCTGGGACTCAATCCGGACGATACATTTGAAGTCTACGATCTGTTGGCGGATCACTCCTATCGCTGGCAAGGTGCGAGAAACTACGTCGCTTTGCGGCCCATGGAAGCGCCGGCCCATCTCTTCCGTGTGGTGTAACCGGGTGGGATGGGACCGCAAGTATAACTGCAATGGTTACAAGTCTTAGGAGAGCAAGGCCCGGGAGGCAGGATTGAAGAAATCGGGAAGCGCGGCGGACCCGCTCTGGTACAAAGATGCGATCTTCTACGAATTGCATGTCAAAGCGTTCATGGATAGCAATAACGATGGCATTGGCGATCTCCAGGGGTTGCTCAGCAAGCTCGACTACGTCCAAGACCTGGGGGTAACGTGTCTGTGGCTGTTGCCGTTTTTTCCTTCACCGTTCCGCGATGATGGCTACGACATCTCCGACTATGAGAGCGTGCATCCCAACTACGGCACCATGGAGGACTTCAAGGAGGTCCTCGCCCAGGCCCACGCCCGCAACCTGCAAGTCATGATTGAGCTGGTTATCAATCACACCTCTGACCAGCATCCATGGTTTCAGCGCGCGCGCCTCGCACCCAAAGGCTCGCCCGAGCGTGACTTCTACGTATGGAGCGATACGGATCAGAAATATAGCGGCGCGCGCATCATCTTTACCGACACCGAGAAGTCCAACTGGACCTGGGATCCTGAAGCGCAGCAGTATTACTGGCACCGCTTCTTTTCCCACCAACCGGACCTGAACTACGACAATCCCGCGGTGATCGAAGAAGTAGTCAGAATCATGCGCTTTTGGCTGGATATGGGCGTGGACGGCCTGCGCCTCGATGCTATTCCCTACCTGGTCGAGCGCGAAGGAACCAACTGCGAGAATCTTCCCGAAACGCATGCGGTCATGAAGCGCATGCGTTTCGAGATCGACAAGGATTATTTTGGCAGAACGATCCTCGCCGAAGCCAACCAATGGCCCGACGACGTGCGCATCTATTACGGCGACGGCGACGAATGCCACATGGCCTTTCATTTTCCCCTGATGCCCCGCATGTATATGGCGCTGCGCCAGGAAGATCGCTTGCCGATCACCGACATCATGGCGCAAACACCCGAGATCCCCCACAACTGCCAGTGGGGCTTATTTCTGCGCAACCATGACGAGCTCACGCTCGAGATGGTCACTGATGAAGAACGCGATTACATGTATCTCGCTTATAGCGCCGATCCCCGCATGCGCATCAATGTCGGCATCCGTCGCCGCCTGGCGCCGCTGGTCGATAACAACCGCCGCCGCATCGAGCTGTTGAATAGCCTCCTCTTCTCGTTCCCCGGTACGCCGATCCTTTATTACGGCGATGAAATCGGTATGGGCGACAACATCTACCTCGGCGACCGCAACGGCGTGCGTACCCCCATGCAGTGGAGCGGCGACCGCAACGCCGGCTTCTCGCGCACCGTGCCCGCGAAGCTTTACAGCCCTGTGGTCATGGATCCGGTTTGGGGGTACGAGGCCATCAACGTCGAAGCCCAGCAGAGCGACCCCTCGTCGCTGCTGAGCTGGATGCGCAACATGATCGCCCTGCGCAAGCTCTTCCAGGTGTTCGGCCGCGGCACCCTGTCTTTCCTCAATCCCGCCAACCGCAAGATACTCGCCTATCTCCGTGAGTATCGGAGCGAGCGTGTTCTCTGCGTTGCCAACCTCTCTCGTTTCGCCCAGCCCGTAGAGCTTGATCTGGCCGCGTTCGTCGGTATGGTGCCCATCGAGATGCTGGGTTACGTCGAGTTCCCCAGGATCCGCAACACTCCTTATCCTCTGACCCTGGGACCTTACGGCTTCCTGTGGCTCGAGTTACAGCCCTCGCCCGAGCCTGCCCCGAACGTTACGGAAGAAGGCGAGCCACAACTCGCGCTCAACGGCGTCACGGACTGGATGAGTGTTCTCGAAGGCAACGGCCGCAGGGAACTCGAAGAGTCCGTGCTTCGGGGCTACCTCGCCCGTCAACGTTGGTTTGGCGCCAAGTCCCGCACGATCACCGGCACCCGCATCGAAGACTGGGCGGTTTTTAATCAAGGCGCCAGCGCGTTGGTATTCGTCGAGGTTCAATATGCTGAGGGGGCTCCGGATACCTACCTGGTCACCCTGGGCCTGCTGTTTGGCCGGGCCGCCGATACCCTGCGCGAAGAGTCGCCCAATGCGCTGCTGGCGCGGGTCACCACTTCGTCTGCGGAGGGCGTGCTTCACGAAGCAATCTTTAATGACAGTGCCAGCGAAGCACTGCTGGCGGTGGTTGCAGAAGGCTGCGAGATTTCTTCGCGCGAGGGCAGTCTCCTTGGCCTGCCCAGTAGCACGCTGCCCACGCTGCGGGGTGCATCCGGCGAACCCGCCGCGCCGCGCCGCGGCTCGGCCGAACAAAGCAATACCTCGCTCCTCTTCGGCGACAAACTGATCATGAAGTTATTCCGCCGGCAGCAGGTCGGTCCAAACCCTGACACTGAGATCGGTCGCTACCTGACTGAGTCGACCCACTTCACCCACGTCGCCCCCTTTGGCGGCTCCATCCAGTACACCCGCAAAGGCCAGGAGCCATCCACGGTGGCAATGTTGCAGGGGCTGGTCACGAACGAAGGCGACGGATGGCAGTGGACGCTCGATGAGCTGGATCGCTATTACGAGGCCAGCGCGGTGCAGACTTTCTCGCAGGGTGGCGTCCCAGACGAGCAACTCGGCCCGTACCAGCTGAGTCAGGTGCAGGAAACTCCCTTCGCGCGTGACCACCTCGGAACCTACCTTGACGCGGCCGCGTTGTTGGGCAGACGCACGGCAGAAATGCATTTGGCCCTCGCGTCACCAACCCACGACCCGGCGTTTACTCCTGAGCCCTTGAGTTTGCTCGACATTGACCGCCTGCGCGAAGAACTGATCCTGCACGCCGGCAGCGCCTTCGACGCGCTCAAGGATAACGTGGCCCGGCTTCCCGATAGCGTCCTCGAACGGGCTGGCCTTGTCCTTAGCCGTAGAAGCCTGGTGCTCGACCGCTTTCGCCAGTTGACTGCAACCGAAATCCACGCCCTGCGCATCCGTATCCATGGGGACTATCATCTGGGACAGGTGCTGCGCTCGAAAGGGGACTTCGTTATTTTGGACTTCGAAGGTGAGCCCGGACGACCGCTCGCTGAGCGCAGAACCAAGCAATCGCCGCTGAAAGACGTTGCCGGTATGCTGCGCTCGTTCAGTTACGCGGCGTTTTCAGCGCTCATGAAGTACTCATCACGGCGTCCCGAAGATTTTCACCGGTTGGAGCCGTGGGCGCGCTTGTGGGAGCAGTCGGTCTCCTCGGCGTTTCTGCGCACGTATTGTGAGTTTGCCAAGGGAGTATCGGTGGTTCCATCCGAACCGCTGCTGTTTCAGCAGCTCTTGGAGGCCTACGTGATCGACAAAGCTTTCTACGAACTGGCTTACGAATTGAATAACCGGCCGAGCTGGGTGCTGATTCCCCTGACCGGAATCCTGGGTTTGCCATTGTAGCGATTCGGCCGGCGGCCACGCACGGCCGCACACTGCAGAGTTAAGATCCGATGTAAGAGACCGAAGGTACAGGCATGGCGAAAGTAGAACTTTCGGAAGACACGCGAACAGGAACGGAAGTGGTCGCGGTGACCGATCTGCTCATTGCGGTGGCAGTGCCGGTCGACCTCGGGCAGCTCCGAGAGGTGGCCACCCAGGCATTGCATGGTCCAGGTTGGGAGTCGTTTTCCGCTCTGCGCACAGTAGTCGCGTTTCCGGGTGTCACCAGCCCGGAGACGACTGCGGAAGTCGACACCGGTCAAGCACCAGGCGGCGCCTTACAGTTCAGGCCCTATACATTTCCCGCCGGCTCGCCGTCCAGAATTCCCTGGCTCGCAGAAGCAAGTACCTATCAGGCGATCTTCGCCCTGGCGAAAGAACTGGGTGTGAGCGTGTGCGCGGTTATCGGCTTCGATCTCACTGCCCTGCAGGCAAATGTTCTCGGTCCAATGCTTGCGCCGGTGCTCGAAAAGCGCTGCGAACTTTCCATGCCGCTCTATGCCCAGGGAAAATTCGATGGCCTGCTCAACTCCAGCATCCTCGCCCCGCTCACGCGCGCTCTCTATGGCCGGCGCGTCCGATTTCCCTTCGCGCCTGATTTCTGCCTTTCCAGCAAAATAATTCCAGAGTTTGAAGCGGCATTGCAGCGTGGCGCCGCCCAGGGCCAGACGCTTTTTTGTCCCTCCACCGAGGCCGCACTGCGCGATAGCGGAATTTGCCAGGTCCACGTGGAAACGCGGCACGTGCCTGCCGCCGATGGCGTCGATCTCGCTACCGTGCTGGCCCAGACCGTCGGCGCATTGTTTGCGGAGATGAACAACTATGCTGCCTTGTGGCAGCGCGTGCGCGGTTCTCAGCCGGTTTCCACCTCAGGCGTTATGGTGGCCTCGCCCGCGGACGGAGCCAATGCCGATACCACTCCTATGCTGGAAACGTTTCAGCTCGGCTTTCGCAATCTGCAGGAAGTCTGGTCGCTGATTCTGCCGCCAGTCTCCCTCCTGGATCTGAAACGGCTGGCGCGAACCAGCGTGGACCGCTTTCATATGCCCGACGAGCTCTGGGTGAGGATTGTCTACGATTTCGCCCTGGCCTACCGGCTCCGTACGCTCAGCCGCTCGCATCTGTTGGGTGCGCTCACCCCGCTGTATCTCGGGTGGGTAGCCTCTTACGCACTGGAAGTCAGCAATGCCACACCGGCAGAAGCGGAGCAGCGGTTAGAAAAACTGGCTCGCGCCTATGAAGATGGCAAGCCCTATCTTTTATCGCGGTGGCGTTGGCCAGACCGCTTCAACCCCTAGGCCAGGAGGAAAAGATTATGTGGACTCAAGTGTCACAGTCACTGCACGAGTCGATGGCTCGGGTCATTAGCCGTATCGCCACGCTCCTTCCGGGTATCCTGGCGTTCATCGTGGCCGTTCTCTTCTTCGCAGCAGTCGCATGGCTGCTGGCCTGGGCGGTCCGTTCCTTGCTCACCGCCATGCGCATCGACGATCGGCTGTCCCGCGGAACGAACACGATTGCCGAGTGGTCCCCTACCTACACTCCGACCATTCTGATCACCCGGATAATTTTCTGGTGCGTGGTCCTCGTCGGTTTTCTGGTGGGCCTCGAAGCCTTCGGAGCATCTTCAGATAATCTGCTTACCGCTAGGCTGCTCGGCTACATTCCCAATGTAGTTGGCGCGGTGGTGCTGCTCATTCTCGGCAATGTCATTGCCCGCTTTCTTTCTCGCAGCGTGCTCATCGGCGCCGTGAACATGAACCTGCATTACGCGCGCTTGTTGAGCCTGGGCATCAAGTGGCTGGTGTTGGTGCTGACCGCGGCCATGGTGCTAGATCACCTGGCGATCGGTGCGGCCATCGTCGATCTCGCCTTCGGCATCCTGTTTGGCGGCATTGTGCTGGCGCTGGCCTTGGCCGTCGGTCTGGGCTCGCGTGATCTCGTAAGCCGCTCACTCGAACGCGAAGCAACCCGCCCGGCAGCCGAAAATGTGCCGGAAGAGCAATTTCACCATTTCTAATCACTTCCGAAACTGCACTAAAGCCTCAGACTTGACCCCACGGAGAGCTCCGCTCTAAAAGCGGCTAATGATACAAAGAACATCGGGGACTTGGTTCGTGAAAGAAGATCAGAACATCGCACGACGGCCGGTAAAGGTCGCGATTTTGGGCTTCGGTACAGTGGGCACTTCGGTGGCTCGCATTTTGTGCGAGCACCCGCCGGACGGCGTGACGCTTGCCTGTCTCTTCAACCGGGGTATCGACCGTAAGCGTGTCCCCTGGATCCCCTCATCGGTACTCTGGACCGAAAGTTTCGACCAGGTCCTGGACTCCCAGCCCGACATCATCGTTGAATTGGCGGGCGGCCTGCACCCCGCTGGTGACTGGATACGAAGATCGCTGGCAGCAGGCAAGTCCGTGGTCACAGCAAACAAGAAAATCATTGCCGAGCACGGCCCGGCGCTGGAGGAGCTGGCACGGCTGCACGGCTGCCAACTGCTGTATGGCGCTGCGGTGGCCGGCGGTGTTCCCGTCATCCCGGCAGTGCAGCAGGGGCTCGCCGGCGATCGCATCAACCGCCTCCACGGCATCCTCAACGGCACCTGCAACTTCATTCTCAGCAACATGGAAGACGGGGCCGAGTTTGACGCCACCCTACGCCAGGCGCAACAGCGCGGATACGCTGAGGCCGATCCGACGGAAGACGTCGACGGGTTTGATGCCCGGGCCAAATTGGTGATCCTTTCGCGTATTGGATTGCGCGTCGAGGTGCTGCCGGAAGAAGTAGCCTGCCGTACCATTCGCGACGTTTCGGCCATCGATTTTGCCTATGCCAAAGAACTCAACTGCACCATCCGGCAAATTTCTCGTGCGGAAGTTCGGAATCAGGAATTGCTGGCCACGGTAGGCCCTATGTTGGTCCGGCGCAATTCTCCTTTGTCGTGGTCGCGGGGGACGGAAAACATGGTCATCTCGGGTGGCCAGTACGGCGGTGAAACTGTCTTCTCCGGTCACGGCGCGGGAGGAAATCCCACCGCGGTTGCCGTAATCTCCGACGTGCTGGCAATCGCTCACGGCGGCTGCCCCGTGACCATCACCAGCACTCGCGCCCGCGTCGACGGTGATTTTATCGTGCCCCACTACATAAGGTTTGTGGTCGATGACCAGCCTGGAATTGTCGCGAAGATTGCCGGGGACCTCGCCGCTCACGACATCAACATCAACGCCATCCTGCAAAAGCCGGGCTATCCCAAAGATCGTCTGCCTTTTGTGGTGACCGTGGAACCGTGCCGGAGCTCCGCATTGAAGGCGGCCTTGGGGAAGATCGCTCGCATGGACTGCATGCAGGCGCCGCCCGTGGATTTGCAAATGCTCGAAGAACAGCTGTAGGTCAGAACCCTAGAACAGGATGAGGTTCGTAGGGCTCTTCGAGCGCTTTCACCTCGCTGTCATCCAAGTGGACCTTGAGCGCATCGATCGCCTGGTCCAGGTGCGTCATCTTGCTGGCGCCGATAATGGGAGCGCTGACTCCAGGCTTGCCTAACATCCAGGCCAACGCCACCTGCGAGTTTTGGATGCCCCTCTTTGTCGCAATCTCGGTCAGCCGGTCCACTACAGTGAAGTCTGACTGCCGGTAGTAAAGTTTATGGGCGAAATCATCCGTTTTGGCGCGGATCGTTTCTCCGCGGCTCTCGCTGTTTCGATAGCCGGCAAGAAAACCGCGAGCCAGCGGACTCCAGGGGATAAGCCCCACGCCCTCTTCCAGGCACAGCGGAATCATTTCCCGCTCTTCTTCCCGGTAGACCAGGTTGTAGTGATTCTGCATGGTCGCAAACCGAGCAAGCCCGAGCATGTCCGAGGTCTGCAGCATCTTGAGGAACTGCCACGCATACATCGAGGACGCCCCGATATACAGCGCCTTGCCCGAGCGCACCACCTGGTCGAGTGCCTCCAGCGTTTCTTCGATCGGCGTGTGGGGATCGAAACGATGGATCTGGTAAAGATCGACATAGTCGGTTCCCAGGCGTCGCAGACTATCGTCGATCGCATGCAGGATGTGCTTGCGGGAAAGACCCTGCTCGTTGGGATCGTCTCCCATGGCGTTAAAAACCTTGGTCGCGATCACCAGCTTGTCTCGCGACGGCCCGAACTCCTTGAGCGCCCGTCCGGTGATCTCTTCGCTTACGCCCAGCGAATAAACATCCGCCGTATCAAAAAAATTGATGCCGGCTTCAATCGCGCGACGGTAGAACGGCCTGGCTTCCTCCTCTTCGAGCACCCACTCGCGCCACTTCTTCGCGCCATAGGTCATGGTTCCCAGGCAAATCCGAGAAACTTTCAGGCCAGTTGAACCCAGATTTACGTACTCCATTTGCATCTCCTTCGCTGACCCTCGGTTGGAAAGACAAATTTTTCAGGCAGGGCACGGCTGCCTCGCCGCAGCGAGCGTTAGCCGTTCCGTAACGCGCCGAAAATGATGGGCTTTAGCCCCTGAGGTACGGGCTTTTTTCCCCAGCCACACTAGCGGTATCAGGGCACGCGTTCACCGTGATTTCTTGCCAATGGATGAGCTTCTAGCCCTTGTGGATGCTGGCTAACTTTACTTCGGCCTCGTGAATCACTTCGTTAGCCTGTTCATACTTGCCGGCATCTTCGCCGGCTTCACTCCACATCTTTTGCCCGCGTTCCAGTTCGCGCTCGGCTTCCCCGGCATCGAGCTCTTCCGGCTTAATGGCATTTTGCGCCAGGATCGTCACCCGGTCGGGCAGCACTTCCACAAAGCCCCACTCCACGAAATACTTCTGATCGCCGCTCTGCGCGCCATGCAAGCGCACCTCGCCCACGCCCAGCTCCGCCAACAAGGGAGCATGGCCGTAGAGCACCTCCATGTAGCCGGACTTCGACGGCAACTCGACGGCATCCGCTACTTCATCCACCAGCACCCGCTCCGGCGTCACTAGCCGGATGTGCAGTTGATTGTCCGCCATAGGTCTACTTGTCCTTCATGCTCTTGGCCGCCTCGAGAACTTCCTCGATGGTGCCCTTCATGTAAAAAGCCTGTTCGGGAATATCGTCGTGCTTGCCCTCGATGATCTCCTTGAACGAGCGGACCGTGTCTGCTACCTTGACGTACTTGCCGGGCGCTCCCGTAAATACTTCGGCGACGTGAAATGGCTGCGAAAGAAAACGCTGTACCTTGCGAGCGCGATTCACGGTGAGCTTATCCTCTTCGGAAAGCTCATCAATGCCCAGAATCGCGATAATGTCCTGCAAATCCCTGAAGCGCTGCAAGATCCGCTTGACGCCCTGCGCCACCTCGTAATGTTCTTCCCCCACCACGCGTGGTGAGAGAATGCGCGAGGTCGAGGCGAGAGGATCCACGGCGGGATAGATACCAATTTCCGTCAACGCACGAGAGAGCACCGTGGTCGCGTCCAGGTGGGCAAAGGTGGTCGCCGGAGCTGGATCCGTAAAGTCATCGGCAGGCACATAAATAGCTTGCACAGACGTCACAGAACCCTTCTTCGTCGAGGTGATTCTTTCCTGCAACTCGCCCATCTCCGTCGCCAGGTTCGGCTGATACCCTACCGCCGACGGCATGCGGCCGAGCAACGTTGAGACCTCGGAACCCGCCTGCGTGAAACGAAAGATGTTGTCGATAAACAGCAGCGTGTCGCCACCCTCTTCATCGCGAAAATATTCAGCGATGGTCAACGCCGTGAGCGCTACACGCAGACGGGCTCCAGGCGGCTCGGTCATCTGGCCGTAGACCAGCGCCGCTTTTGACTTCTCGCGGTCCTTTGCATTGATGACGCCCGATTCTTCAAATTCATTCCAAAGATCGGTTCCTTCACGCGTACGTTCGCCAACGCCGGCGAACACCGAGACGCCGCCGTGCTTACTGGCTACGTTGTTGATCAATTCCTGGATGATGACCGTCTTGCCCACGCCGGCGCCGCCGAACAGGCCGATCTTGCCGCCCTTGAGAAACGGCTGGATCAAATCGATGACCTTTACACCCGTCTCGAACATCTCTTCCCCGGTCGCCTGTTCTTCGAACGATGGCGCCGCACGGTGTATCGGCCATCTCTCCTTGGCGTTGACCGGGCCCAACTCGTCGACTGGCTCACCAATGACGTTGAGAATACGGCCCAGCGTCGCGACGCCCACCGGGACAGTAATTTGCGAGCCCGTATCGAGGCATTTCATGCCCCGTACCATGCCCTCGGTCGATTCCATCGCTACACAACGAACCCGGCCTTCGCCGATGTGCTGCTCCACTTCCAGAACAACATTGATCGGGTGCGGCACATCGAAGCCTTCGCTGGTCACACGCAGAGCCTGGTAAATCGAAGGCATCGTCGCTTCTTCGAATTGCACGTCGACCGCCGGGCCGGAAATCTGCACAACCTTGCCTATGTTCTCTGCCATATCTTCTTTCCTGTTGCGTTCGCTTTACAGCGCTGCCGCACCGCTGACAATTTCAATAATTTCTTTAGTGATCGCCGCCTGACGTACCCGATTCATGGTGAGGGTCAGCGAGTCGATCATCTCCGAGGCGTTGCTCGTGGCTGCATCCATCGCCGTCATACGCGCTGCCTGCTCGGCGGCACTCGACTCCGTCAAAGCGTGATAGATCTGCGAAGTTACATACTGCCGTAGAAGACCATCCAAAAGCTCTCGTGGCGGTTGGTCATAAATGTAGTCCACTTCCGCTGTCCCGAAATTCTTCGCCTCTCGCTCGGCTTCGCCGGCGTCGGCTTCCCGTACGCTTATGCCAGACGAGGCCGCCGCGCGCACCATCTCCTCACGGTCTTCCCGGCTCATTTCTTCTGCCTGCGTAATGTCGTGCTCACCCACTTCCACAACCGGCAGAATGCGCTCCACCACTACCCGCTGTGACATGACTGACTTGAATTCGTTGTAAACCACGTAGACCGCATCGAGCTCTTCTTCCATGTAGCGGTGAACCACTTCGCGCCCCAGCAGCGCCACCTGGTCAAAGCTGGGTTTATCCAGCATGCCAGGGTACTCTCCCGCTACTTCGATCCGGTTCTTGCGTTCCCCCCTTTGCTTCTCTTCGGGTTGCAGGGGAGCCTCGCCTGGGGCGCGATCGCCGGCGTCGCTCTGTCCGGTCGGCTTCTCGATAAACGTTGCCACCCCGTAACGCCGCCGGAAAAGATCGCGGCCCTTTTTTCCGATCGCCGCGATGTCGATTTCCTCGTTACCCTTATCGCTGAGAAAACGTAGGGCCGCCTTGATGATGTTTCCGTTGAAGCCGCCGGCGAAACCCTTGTCTCCCGAAACCACGATCAGCATGGCCCGCTTCTCTTCGCGTGCCAGCAACAACGGATGACGCACGTCTCCGGTCAGCGGATCGTACAGATCGATACGCCGCATGAGCGAACCGATGACGCTGGCAAGCATGCTCGCGTATGGGCGGCCCGAGATCGCGCGCTCCTGCGCCCGTCGCAGCTTAGCCGCCGCGATCATCTTCATCGCCTTGGTAATCTGGCGCGTGCTTTTCACACTGCGAATGCGCCGTCGTAAATCGAGAACATTGGCCATCGTGTTACGCCTTGCTAGTTGCTGCTTCTTTCTTCTTCTCTTCTTCGGTGAGCGGTTTTACCGCCGGCTCTTTCAGTTGGGCATCCCGGTGATCGGAGAGAAAATTCTCCTTGTATTCCTTCAACGCACCCTTGATCCGATTTCTCAGATCGTCGTCCAAAGCCTTCTTGGTCACGATGTCGTTGAGTAACCCTGACTGTGCCGAATCCAGATACGGATACAGCCCGGCTTCAAAGGCGCGAATATCCTCCACCTTCATGTCGTCGAGAAAGCCATTGGTGCCGGCGAAGATAATAATGATCTGCTTCTCGGTCGACAGCGGTGAAAACTGCGGCTGTTTCAGAATTTCTGTAAGCCGCTGGCCGCGGTTGAGCTGGTTGAGCGTCACCTTGTCGAGGTCGCTGCCGAACTGGGCGAATGCCGCGAGCTCGCGGAACTGCGCCAGATCCAGCTTGAGTGTTCCCGCAACCTGCCGCATCGCCTTGATCTGCGCGCTACCGCCGACGCGGCTGACCGAAAGGCCCACATTCACCGCGGGGCGCACACCGGAGTTGAACAGATCCCCTTCCAGGTAGATCTGGCCATCGGTGATGGAGATGACGTTGGTCGGAATATAGGCAGAGACGTCTCCGGCCTGGGTCTCGATGATCGGCAGCGCGGTCAGGGAGCCGCCTCCTTTGGCATCGTTCAGCTTGGCCGAGCGCTCCAACAGCCGTGAGTGCAGATAAAACACATCGCCGGGATAGGCTTCGCGGCCCGGGGGACGGCGCAGCAGCAGCGAAATTTCACGATACGCCACGGCGTGCTTGGAGAGGTCGTCATAGATGATGAGCGCGTGTCGGCCGCTATCGCGAAAAAACTCGCCCATGCTCGTAGCGGCATAGGGCGCCAGGTACTGCATCGGCGCAGGTTCTGAGGCGGAGGCCGAAACCACAATGGTGTAGTCCATGGCGCCGTGCTCGGTCAGCGTTTGCACCACCTGGGCGACCGAGGAACGCTTTTGTCCGATAGCGCAGTAAATGCAAATCAGGTTGTTCTTGGCGCTATTGATAATGGTGTCGAGTGCAACCGCCGTCTTTCCCGTCTGGCGGTCACCGATAATCAATTCGCGCTGCCCGCGCCCGATCGGAATCATGCTGTCGATCGCCTTGAGCCCGGTCGACATCGGCTCCTTGACGCCCGCCCGGTCGACAACGCCGGGAGCGATGCGCTCAATCGGCGCCAGCTCCGTACCCTCGATCGGCCCGCGGTTATCGATCGGCTGACCAAGCGCGTTTACCACCCGGCCAATGAGTCCGTTGCCCACCGGCACACTCATGATCTCGCCGCTGCGCTTGACTTCGTCGCCCTCGCGCAGCGCGGTGTAGTCTCCCAGGATCACGCAGCCCACCTGATCCTCGTCGAGGTTCATGGCCAGACCTTCAATGCCATGGGGAAACTTCAGCATCTCTCCCGCCATGGCCTTGTCCAGGCCGTGCAGGCGGGCGATTCCATCGCCCAGCGAAATGATGGTCCCTACCTGATCGACGCTGATCTCCGCGTCGTAGTTTTGAATCTGCTCCTTAAGGAGCTGTGTGATCTCGTCTGCCTTGATCTGCGCCATACGTTCTTCCGTCGTTTCTCGATTTCTTGTCGCCGCCCCGGCACAATGCGCCGTGGCACTTGCTTCTAAACTTGTTTGGCCCCAGCGCCTCAACTGCCCGCAAAGGATGCCGCTAGCTCAACTGCCGCCAAGGGCGATGTTCGCGGGGCATGTGGTCAGAGTGCTGTTTAGCTGGACACCAGCCGCTCTTTCAACCGATTCAGGCGGCCGCGCACTGAGCCGTCGTAGATGGTACTGCCGATGCGCACAATAGCTCCGCCGATCAGCGACTTGTCCTGCCGAAAGGTTGCGTGAACCCTGGTCCCGGCCAATGCAGCGACCTGCCCTTCCATCGTTGCCCGTTCCTGGCCCTCGAGCGGGCGTGCCGTCACCACTTCAGCATCGGAGATAGCCAACCGGCGGTTCATCTCCAGCCGGTATTCCTCAAAAATTTCGTCCAGTGCAGCCAGCCGTTCATGGCGAATAAGAACGGCCAGAAGGTTCCTTACCTTGGGCCCGCAGCCGATCCTCGCGTTGACCGTGTCTAGAATCGACACGCGCTTCTGCGCGGAAAGCGAGGGATTCAGCAGAAGCTCCTGAAGATCCTTGCTGCCGGCGAGCGTGGCGGAAAAATCTTCCAGCTGCTGCTCCACCTCGGCTGTGTTCAACTTCGCGTCCTCAACCACATCGGCGAAAGCGCGTGCATAGCGAGCGGCAAAGGCAGCCATCAGTTTTGCCCTCGGTTCTGCGCTTGATGGCCCAGGTTTTGGGCAAATTCCTGCATCAGGGCGCGATCATCCTCTTCCGTCAACATGATTCTCTGCGCCGCGCGATCCACAGCTAAACCTGCCACGAACCGCCTCAGATCCCGTTGGGCTGCGCTGCCCGCTGCCGCAATATCCTTGGCCGCCGAGTCTACGATGCGCCGCCGTTCGGCTTCAATCGATGCCTTGATGCGGCTTTCGTCTTCTACGCTGTCTTTCTCCGCCTGCTTGCTGATCGCCGCGATCTCCTCATCCAGGTGAGAAAGTCTCTGCTCGATGGCAGCCAGCCGTTCGTGGGCTTGCTCGGTGGCCGTCCGCGCATCCACCAGCTGATGTTGAATCGTCTCCCGGTTGGCTCGGAACGTCTTGGGCAGCAATTTCAGAAGATAAAAAAGAATGGCGCCCGCGAGCACGGCGAAGTTCACGTATTCAAACAGGCGGGCGGCGGTCTCTTTATCGAGGTGCAGCCATCTTGCCAGAAGCCCAACAGAAGCCGAATGCCGATAAACGTTGTCACCCGTTTCCTGCTCTGGGGCGTCTCCGTTCTGCTTGGTATCCGTTGCGTTGGGGGCCGCTGCCGTCGCGGGCGCCGCCTGCAAGGCCCACGCGGCTCTACCGGGCAACAGCAGTCCGCTCCCTAAGCAGAGGAGCATAGCTAACCAGAGGGGGAACCGGGAAAAGGTCAACGGACGCTCCCTGCAGCGGCACGGCTGCGCGGAAGGATGGCCTGGAGGATCTCGCCGGCAAGGTCGTCAATGGAGTTTTCCAGGGCCCGATGCGCGGCCTTGGTTTGCGCCTGCAAGGCCAACTTCGCATCTTCGATCTGCTGCTGGGCAGCTTCCTGGGCTTCCGCAATCGCACTGTCGCGTTCACGGTTCCACTGTTGCTGCCTCTGTTGCCGCGCCTGGAAGATCCTGGACCGGGCGGCCCGTAGCTGCGCCTCGTACTCCTGGGTCTTGGCCGCCGCGGCCGCCGTTGCCGCATTGGCTTGTTCAATCGCCCCCTCGGTCCGCGCACGCCGCTCCGCCAGTACCCGGGTCAGGGGGCCGTACACCAGAAACCGGTAAAGAATTACCAGCAAAAGGAATAGAAAAATCGTCGGCACAGAGCCGAGCAGTAGTGTGCCGAGTTGGTGTAAGGTCTCGTCCATGCCAAACATTCAGTATATGGGAGATTGTGGGTGGATCTTCGGTAGTGCCAGCCGGGATCTTTGTTTTTAACAGAGGCGAAATTTGGCTGTCAAACTTCCCCGCGCCCCTGACCCGTACCCATTGTCAAGATCAGTTCTTAGCCGAAAGGCCTGCGTCCTTCGGCACTTCTTTTCGTTGTTACCATTTTAGGGAAGGCGTATACTCTGGACACTTCCTCGACCCAGATCAGGGTCAGACGGGGCCGGTCTCGTGGGAAGTCGCTCCGCTCCCACCCCCCCGGCCCGTCCCTACTCTCAGCAACTTTGGCGGCTGCCGGTACTCGCGATAGCGCCCCAGCAGCGAAGCTGGGCCTTCCACCGATAAATCGACGAAATCTCCGGCGAACTCCCGCTTCATGATCAGCGCTCCCGCCTCCAGTGCCGCCAACACCGCTCCCTCCCGCTGAGGGACCATGAAACGGCCGGCAATCACTGGATCGGCGACACCAACGAGGAGCGCTCGTTCCGCCTGAACACTCGTGGTTTTCAGAAGATCCTCATTCGTGCAGCCTGTTGCAAAGGGATACACCTGGCGCGCTTCGCTGGTTCGGGGCTTATGGGGCTCCGCAAAAGTCGCCATTTGCTGGTCTGTGGGGTCTCAAAGAAGCACGGCCCATGAAAGCACAGCTCATGGCTGGAACCCAGGAACGTACCAGGTTCGACACGGGCAGAACTTTACGATCAGTAACCAGAGCTGTGGCTATCCCTGGTACATATCCCGGTGGCGGAGCCGTTAACCTTCCGCCACGGCACTGTCGGGACGGGCAGATAAACCGCCGGGGCCCGTAGCGCTCGCTGGAGGATGGCCAACGCCCGTGCTCGGACGATGATCGGTATGCAACACAGACCGCGTGCTTACCACCGTTGAGATGGCATGCTTGAAAATCAACTGCTCTTGGCTGTTGTTTTCAAGCAATACGGAATATTTGTCAAAAGAGCGTATTTTGCCTGTGAGTTTGACTCCGCTGACCAGGTATATCGTGATCGGAGTTTTATCTTTGCGGACCGTATTGAGAAACGTGTCCTGGATGTTCTGTGCCGGCTTATTGTCCATGTGCCGATCTCCAATTTCTTCAGTGGTCAAATTGCGTTATGGAAAAATGCTCAAACTCTTGCAACAACTGCAGAGCCGAGCTCTGAGCCGTAAAGCGCTCAAGTGCTGCTACTGAAAGTTTACACGCCTTCCCCCGGTTGTGACCCGGGTTGTCCCCGGATGTTGCGTCCCACGTTGCCATCCATCTTTGCGCCCTATGGAGCCGGGCCCCAGATCAAAAGCGAAAGAAAGCCCAAAAGGCCCAAAGCCAAGGAACCCTCGAACCCAGCCAATCCCCCATTAGATGCAACTTAGCCGCTCGCGGCTATCCCGATGAGCGGTGCTACCATTACGAATGTGGGAGACTGCAAAGAAACAGACCCCGGGCTCTCTGCCGTCCACCATCATTTGAGCCTTGATTTGGGCCTTGATCTGAGCCTTGATCTGACCTTTGCTCTGAGCTTTGCATGGATGGCCCCCCGGCCCCGACCCCATGAAATCTGCTGATACGGCCACTCCTCGTGAAGCAGAGGGCGACACACCGGTGAGAGTGCCGCTTCTTGCGCTCTCTCGCGAATATGATGCCATTGGGCCTCTGCTCCTCAAAGCAGTAGAAGCGGTCTTTTCTTCTCAAAATTTCATAATGGGCGCACAGGTCCCAGAATTTGAGCGCGCCGCTCAAGAGAAATGTGGCGTGGCGCACGCGATCGGTTGCTCCTCAGGCACAGAAGCCTTGTGGCTGGCACTCGAAGGGTCGGGCATCGGGTCGGGCGATGCGGTCATTACGGCCGCTTTCAGCTTCTTCGCCACCGCCAGCGCCATTCTTCGTTGTGGCGCGCGTCCGGTGCTTGTCGATATTGATCCCGCTACATTCAATTTGGATCCTGCGGCAGTCGGTCGATGTCTGGAATCCTCCGTGGCCGTTGCCGTGCGTGCGATTCTCCCCGTGCATCTCTACGGGCAAACCGCAGATTGGGATCGCTTTACGCTTCTGCAGCAGGCCTACCGCGTGCTGCTGATCGAAGACGCGGCGCAGGCTTTCGGAGCCTCCTGGGGTGGCCGCAAGGCAGGCGCGTTGGGGGATGCGGCCGCTTTCAGCTTTTACCCCACCAAGAATCTCAGCGCCGCTGGCGATGCCGGAATGGTGACCACGGCAAACGACGTTTTCGCCGAACGTGTCCGGCTCCTGCGTGTGCACGGGATGCGCCGGCGCTACCAGCATGATGAAATTGGCTGGAACTGCCGCCTGGATACTCTGCAGGCGGCAGTTCTGCTCGTCAAGTTGGGCTTTATCGACCAATGGAACGCCCAACGGCGGGTCTTGGCCGAAAACTACCGCAAGCTGTTTCAGAAGGCGGGCTTAGCGGAGCCGGGGCCTTATCCCGACAAGGGAGTGGTTCTGCCAAAGACCCTGCCCGGTGCGGTCCACATCTTCCACCAATACGTCGTCCGCGTGCGCCGGCGAGACCAGCTCAAGGCATTTCTGCGTGATCGGGGAGTGGAGTCGGAAATTTATTACCCCCTGGCGCTTCACCAACAACCGGCTTTGCGCGGCCTGGGATATGCACTCGGGGCTTTTCCCGAAAGCGAGCGCGCAGCCGCGGAAGTCTTGGCCTTGCCCGTATTCCCTCAACTCACCGGGGAAGAGCAGGAAATCGTCGTGGCCGCGATCGCAGATTTTCTTAGCTGAGACCCTCGTGGTGTCCGCCACACAGAGGATCATTCATCCGTCTTGAAGTAACGGCTTTACAGGTTTTTGGGTGGAAGCCCCCTGCTTTAGCAGGGGGAGGCAACGCTTCAGCGTTGCCGGAAGAAGTCCGACCTCTCTATCCTGCTCTTTAGCGCTGGGCTTTGTATCCGGGCACGACTGCCTCGCCGCAGCGAGCGTCCTCGCCGCAGCGAGCGTCAGTCGTACCGCGCGACCGAAATGGAAGAGGGCTTTAAAGCCCTTGAAGGTAAAGGCCTTACAGGCTGCAGAAAAATTCGAGTCGCCGATCCAGTCCCGAAGGGACGGCTGAAAATCACACTTGTCCAAATTAGCTTTTCTGAAGAAGTTTGCTGGCGGTGTTTTGGGTGGAGGCCCCCTGCTTTAGCAGGGGGAGGCAACGCTTCAGCGTTGCCGGAAGAAATCTGACCTCTCTATCCTGCGCTTTAGCGCTGGGCTTTGTATCAGGGCACGGCTGCCTCGCCGCAGCGAGCGTCAGCCGCAAAATCGAAAAAATGATGGGCTTTTAGCCCCTGCTGGATCCTCTTGACCGCAACGCTCAATTACCCAACCACAACCTGTTTTCCAAATGCCGCTCGCTTTGTTCTTGCGCCCAATGGAATCAACCTCGTCCATCCCAGCTCCAAGCTAATTTGGACAGCTCTGGCTGAAAATAGCCCAGGAACAGTCCTGGGTACACATCGAACCCCGAAGAGAAGTCCCGAAGGGACGGCTGAAGAGATGTCTCACCGTCACGTATGTTGCCTGCTCCAGGTGGTGTCAGTGGCTCCATCAACACCCACAGGAAATACGGGTCCGGTCTACACCAATTGCGAAAATGCTCTAGCCGCCCCCGGCTTTCCTCTGCGTGCCGCTATGATGACGGGCGTGTGCCTCTTTGGTCGTCTTCGGCTTGATGGAGGCGGGCGTTTGGCCCGGCACTCCGGTTGGCGTCACGCGCTTCACCAGCCCCGACTCCAACTGGTAAGTCAGAGTCATTGTTTGGGCGGGGCGCGCCGCTCCCGTGAGTGGATCGACCGCGACTGCGTCCGTGGTGGCTACGATGACCGAGAATTCAGGCAGAGTCTCCCCCTTGGCGGTTTTGCTTTGCCCAATCGCGATCGGCAGATAGCCTTCGATGTTCCGTTGCCGGTAGGCCGTTTCGTAACGATGCTTTTTCACGTTCCAGGTGAAGACGCGCACCTGGTCAAAGTCGTAAGGCAGCCCGTCCTTGAAGGCATTTGTGACCGAGACGTACTCCGACACCAGCTTACCCGGCAGCGAAGACTCGGGGTCGTATACCTTGGTCAGAACATAGGCGCCCACGATCTTCTGCCCCTCGGAGTAGCCGCCGATCTCGTCGGGGACGTCGACATCCAGGCGGCGTGAGAGCAACCACCCTACCTGGCCGCGGCTGTCTCGTACCAGCCACCAGTCTTCCATGGGGACAGCAGGTTCGGCCGCCGGCTTCCCGTCTGCGGAAGCTTTTTTCTCTTTCGCGACGGCATGCGGCGGCGCGAGAAACCCTTGCGGGGGCGCCGGTTTCGCCACCGAAGCACGCACCAGCAGCTGCAGCTTCTCATTCTCCGGCAGCAAGTAAAAGCGATCCGTATCGCGGCCCGGTTTCACATGCAGGTAAAGATCGTCTCTCAGAACGCCGGTGGCCACCACGGGATCGTGCGCATGCTGTTGCTGCAGCGCGGCGAACTGAGCATAGGTCGCCTGGTCGATGACCATGTGATCTTCGATCCAACCCACCTCACCCTTGCTGGTCTTGGTGCGAAGAAAGCGCCGCCCGTGCTCGACTACTTCCAATGCTTCTCCATTGCTCACCAGAGCCACGCGGTTGGATACGGCGGCGACGCGGTCTCTGAGGTAGGTTTGCTTGGCGACCACGTAGACCATTTCGGGCTTGAGGTGCTCGTGCAAGCGAGTGCAACCACTCAGCGCGGTGAACAGAGCGAGGCATACGGTGCAAATCACAAACCAACGTGCGCCAACCCGGCGCGAAAGCGAAGAAGCAGCAAACATATGAGGGGTAGAGATCTCCCTGTCTGCATTAGAGCATTTCAACTCCGCGATATACAGGCCGGCCAAACGAAAAGTCGCGTAGGGAAGCGGCTCATTCACGGGGCACGTGCCGAATTTGGTTCAGTCTCCAACGCGAAGCAAAGTTTTCTGGCGTGCGAGCACCGCTCACCGGGCGTTGCGCTCGGGGCTCTCCCTCGGAACTGCAACTTTCGTTGTACTCATCTTCGATGTATCAGTGCGAGGCGGCCAACGTGTCGGGGGTGGTAGGGTCCGTGCCCGTGGTCGCACTGGAGACAGCATCCAATTTCCCGTCTGTGGTTGCGTCAAATTTAAACACTCGCAGGTCGCTGTTCCCAGTGGTGCCGTTTGATCCTGAATTGATTACGGCCAGGTATGTCTTCTGGTTGTCATTGACCAGGGCGATCGGCATTTGACCGCCCGAGCTGAACGGTGACCCGGCAATTGCGGTCAGCTTCCCCGAGGCCGCAGTGAGCGCAAAGGCGCTGATGTTGTTGCTGCCTTTGTTGGCGACGTATACATAGCTTCCCGTTGTATCCAGCGCGACACCAACCGGTCCTGTTCCCACACCGTAGGGTGAACCAGCCACTTCATTCAGCGCGCCGCCGGTGCCGATACTCAGCACGCGCAGTCCGGTATTGACCTCGGCGACAAAAAGAAATGCGGAATTAGGGTCGCTCGCCAGTCCGGCGTCCGATGGACTGGTAGAAGTGGTGATGGGCGGCAGAATTGTGGCCGAATTGCCAGTGCTGAGCGCGCCTCCTGAACCCAGTGTTAACACTTGCACACCCAGTGTGCCCAGCGAAACGTACACGTAGGCGTTGCTGGGCGTAATCAGCATGGCCGTGGGGGTGACTACGGTCGCGGGCGCCGCTTTGCCCGTGTAAAGTCCGACGGGGGAATTGGCGAGAGCGGTCAGCAGGCCGGTGCCGCTGTCGATTTGATATATGCCGATCGCCTGGGCGGCGCTCGTGGTGCTGACCCCCACAGCCAGCAAAAAGCCTCCCGTGCTGTCCACCTGCATCGATGTGGCCACCAGATCCTGCGCGACCGCGGCGCCGCTGTTCTGCACCGTGATCGACCCATCGCTATTGATCGCGTAGGCATAGATCCCGTTGGTGGTTCCGGCATACAGAAACCTATTGGCCGGCGTCACCGCGAGCGATTGCGCGGCCACTCCATTGTTGTAGGGCGAGTTTGCGAGCACAGAAAGCGCGCCCGTGGTGCTGACCCCAAACCCGGCAATAAAGGTATTGCTTCCGTTACCGACATAAAGGTAGTCGCCGGTGTTGGTCCCCCCGCCGCCACTGTTCGTCTGAGCTACAAAAAAACCGCAGCCGGTTAAGCCAAGGAGCAACACACAGCACAGAGCCTGTATTCCACGCATGCAGTATCCCTTACCACCCGTCGTTCGCCGATCTCTTGCCAAGCACCAGACGATTCGGCGATGGTGTCCGCTCGCCTCACAGGTTCGATTCATCGGGGCGGCCGAACAAGCGTGCAACCTTGCTTCAACCCGGGCTTGGATTTGCTACAGTGAAAATGCTCTGGCCAGCAGTCTGGAGTAGCTCCATTATACTTTCCCCATGGGCTCGTTATCCCCCGCTGTGCTGTGTGTGATCCTGCTGGGCACCGTTGCCGCCGGTCAATGCCAGACGGCGAAACCATCCAAGACATCCGGGACATCCAAGGCTGCCAAGACAACGCTCTGCATCCCCTGTATCCGGGGGGACATGAGTTTTCTTGCTTCGGACGAACTGCAAGGACGCGGCAGCGGCACCCGCGATGAGCATCTGGCCGCTCTCTATGCCGCATCGCTGTTTGCCGGCTTTGGCTTGGAGCCAGGCGGAGATCATGGCAGCTTTCTGCAGCGGGCCCCGTTACCAACATCGCTGCCGCCCCCAATCGCCGCCCGGTTGGCAGGCTTCGCCCAGGTTCCTCGAACGGAGACGTGGAACGTTGTGGGGATCTTGCGCGGCGCCGATCCGGTTGCCTCCAAGGATGCCATCCTGCTCACCGCGCATCTGGATCACCTCGGAATTGGTCCAGCAAAAAACGGTGACCGCATCTACAACGGGGCAGACGACGATGCATCGGGAACCACGGCTGTGCTCGAGTTGGCGCGTGTGCTTGCCGGCGCTCCCCGTCCTGCCCGTACCGTGCTCTTCGTTCTCTTCGGTTCGGAAGAAATCGGCGGTTATGGCAATCGATACTTCCTCGATCATCCGCCCGTGCCGCTTGAACGGATCGTTGCCAACCTGGAGTTCGAAATGATCGGCCGCCGGGACCCGGCTTTGCCGCAGGATGGTCTCTGGCTTACGGGATTCGACCGCACCGACCTCGGCCCGGAGTTGACGCGGCACGGCGCCGCCTTGGCCGCCGATCCTCATCCGGCCCAGAAGTTCTTCACCCGCTCCGATAACTACAGCCTCGCCCGCCGCGGCGTCATTGCCCAGACTGTATCCAGCTTCGGGCTGCATGCCGACTATCATCAACCCAGCGACGAAATCAGCCGGATCGACTTTCCTCATCTGGCGCGAGCGATTGCATCCATGGTCGATCCCATCGAGTGGCTTGCCCAAACCACCTGGAAGCCGCGTTGGCTCCCCCAGGGAAGACCCTGACTCGGTTCCGCAGCCCACGCCGGCTTTTTGGCATTAAACCGGCACAGTGGCAAATGCCGGCTTACTTGCGCGTCTTGCGCAGCCGATAGAGAACGCCGACCGAGATTGCGAATTCGTTCTGCGACACTCCGCCGAAACGAGTCAAAAGGTAGTCGGGAGAGATGCGGAGGGAGAGCCTCGACGAGCGGTTCAGATCGAGCGATCCGCCCAGCGCGGTGGCGAAGGTCACGCCGTTGTTAAAAAGGCCCAGGTTCGGTCCTGAAAGGCCCTGGTCGACCGCTGAGTTGAATACTCCGTAAGAACCCCCAAAAAGAGCGTGAAAGTTCAACGCGGCGTGCTCATTCTTGGGGCCGCGGAACGACGGTCCCCCCATGAACAGGTACTCATAAACAAATGGGCCGTGGATGCCGTATGGGTTGGGAACAACCCCCGAAGTTCCATAGTAGCCGCGAACGTTGGCGGTCACGCCCAGCCGCGTGGAGAGCCACATAGTTCCCTGCACGTCGAAGCCGCCGAGGTTCGCGCCTGGAATCAACGCCGGGCCGGCATTGAAGTGAGACGAGGCAAAGCCGCCATAGAGATCGTACTTATTCCGGTAATCCAGCGGCTTCAGCGTCTCGTTCTGGAGTGAGGGGGCCTCCGGTATCGTCTGCGCCGGTGGAACTACTACCTGCGCGTCCGCGATGCTCCCCTGCATCAGGCTCATACTCAACAAACCCGTACTCAGAAGGACGGCCGCGGTCCCCCACGCTCGTGCTGCAAAACCCAATGCCTTCAACCAACCCTCCGCAAACAGACGCCACAATTCCTGCGAAAATGCTCTACAGCCTTTTCGCAATGGGTGTAGATCGAGGCAGCAAACCTTTACGTGGTTTTCTCTCAAAGAAAACCACACCTCGTTGCTCTTCCCAGACCACAGTAACTGCGAAAATGCTCTAATGCCTAAGATACATTGCACTTCACTTCCTGTCAGACGGCTTGGGCCTGGCTTGGGTGAGAGCAAACCAGGATTTGTTGCGCTCCGGCACGAAATTCGGGTATGCGATAGGCTGACGCTATGACCGCCAAGGCGAACCTGGCCGAAAGCAACTTTGCATCGCTCGATGCCATGATGAGCGCCTATGCGGAGGAGGCCGTGCGCGTCGCCTGGGCTGACCATCGCCGGCGTCTCGACCTCGGCGAATCCTCGAGTGAGCTCCTGGTGCAAGTTTTGGAGCAGATTCTGGACGGCCAATCCGCCGCCGACCTGGAGTTCCAGACGCGTCTGTGGGGAAGCTATTTCGGTGAAGTGATCCGCAGGCGGTTTGGCGGGGAATGGGAGCTCTCCCAGTACCCTGGCGGTGGAGTCTCGCTCGTCCCGGCGATTTTGATCCGCGGCTCCCGGCTTTATCCACTCGTCAAGGTCTACCGCCGGCTCACTTTGGGCAATGCAGAGAATCTTTCTGCCTTCTACAAGATGGTGGCGGGTCGTCTGGAGAAGCCGTCTCCGCTGCAGTGAAAGTGCAGTAAAAGTCCACGCCCCGTCCATCCGAACCGCCGGCTGTTGGCGTACTATGGTTGGGCACGATCAGCACCGTACAGGCTCCTGCCGTGCGACAATAGATTAAACCGGACTTTGTACCGGGGGCTGCCGGGGCGGACCAATTTCCACGGCAAGTCCAGGAGAAACTCCATGGGCGAACTACTTACACCTACTCATCTCATCGTTGTGCTGGTCGTTGCACTTTTGATCTTTGGTCCCAAAAAGCTGCCTGATCTGGGCAAGGGGTTGGGCGAGGGTCTGCGCGGCTTCAAGGACGCGATTAAGGGCACGCCGGATCCTGTCAAGCAGGATGCGCCTCCACCCAAGGAAATTCCCACCGAGGTCAAGTAAGAACCTCCCGCTCCGCAGCAGGTTCCTGCCCCCTGTCCAAATTAGCTTTTCTGAAGAAGTTTGCTGGCGGTGTTTTTGGGTGGAAGCCCCCTGCTTTAGAAGGGGGAGGCAACGCTTCAGCGTTGCCGGAAGAAATCCGACCTCTCTATCCTGCGCTTTAGCGCTGGGCTTTGTATCAGGGCACGGCTGCCTCGCCGCAGCGAGCGTCAGCCGTGTCGCAAAATTCGGAAAATGATGGGCTTTAAGCCCCTGCTGGATCTTCTTGACCTCAACCGTCCGGGGCCTGGAATTTCTACATTTCGGGAAATGAGGCGAGACCCGAAGGGTCGGCACAATCTGGAGCCCGGCACGGAAGTGCCGGGGTAAAGATTGTCGTCTTGGGCTATTTTCAGCCGTCACCACGAGGCGTTTTTCCGCACCCTTATGCCGCCGCGGTCATCGCGAGAGATTGGTGGCGGTGGGGTAGTACCCTTTCTCGGCAAAGACGTCCAGGTTGGGCCGCAGCACGCGAACATCAAGGGTGCGGTATTTCTCATCCAGCAGCGGCAGGTGGCTGTAGTAGCCAAGGGTGTATTGGGTGCGGGCCAATGCTGCCAAGTCAGCAAAGCTGCGCTGGATTCCATTCTCCGAGAACTCGGAGTACAGATGGCCGCCAGTCGCATCGGTGTATTTGGGAAGAATGTTATCCGGCGACAGCGGAAGCAGCGGAATCTTTAACTTGTCCAGATAACCCAAACCCCAGGTGGCGGAGTCACCTACCAGCGTTCCGTAGACGGCAACCTGGTTATGTTCCAGATAACGCACCACCTCTTTGAAACTGGCCTTGCTGCGCGATTCCTTGCCGTCGCTGATCACGTAAATGATCCGCCGGCTTTCCTTGGGCCGGGTGGAGAGAGCCTTGCCCGCCGCCAGAATGGCGTCGTTCAAGGTGTGAATCTCCTTGGGAATAACGCCTACCCCGGAATTTCCCCGTTGTGGCTCGAGGTTAGGATCCACCGGCAGACCATTGATTCTGGGTCCACCGTAAAACGGACCGCTGTTGATGGGCGTGCCGTAATCTTCGCCTGGCTTCTTCGAAGCCTGCAACACGGCAGGTAAGCGCGAGCCCAGTGCTGCGGTAAAGTCCGTCGGATTGTTGACTCCGTCGGCATAGGTAAATACGGCCACCTCGTCGGCAGGTGTGAAGGCTCCCTGCATCGCCGACAGGCTGTCGTTCACCTTCTTCATCGTGTCTCGCTGCAGGCTCTGGTCGATGACCAGGGCGACCGAAAGCGCCACTCCGTCCGCGCTGAAAAAAGCAATGGGCTGGCGCACATTGTTCTCGTAAACCTGAAAATCGCGCCAGGTCAGCCCGGCCACCTGCTGATGTTTCTTGTCCAGCACGGTAACCGGGATACTCTTGAAGTCGACTCGAGCGGTGAAGGTTGGCAGGTCCTTTTGCAGTTCACCGGATGGAGGAACCTCGGGCGGCGTCTGTTGCGTCTGGTCCTGTCCAGTGAGCTGGCCACCGGCGGCCGGCGCTTCGGTCGTAGGCGCGCCCGTCTCCAGGGTGGGGTCGCTCGACCCCTTGCCGGGCGTAACCCCGGTTGAGAGGCTTTTCAAGCTTTCAGGCTGTTGCGGCGTTGGTGCATCCGGAACGGTCTGATCCTGCGATTTCGGCTGTTGGCCGGCGATTACACACGGCACAAGCAGCACCATTGCCAAGACACCCTGCCTCACCACAATAACCCCCAGGCGGACGACTCGGATCACTAGGTCATCCTCAACCGCACTCATCGTGACTTAGTATTGACGATAGCCGTGTCAGGCAGTCACTAGCCATAAGATTACCAGACACGCTCCTGGCGTTGTAAGTGCCAAGTCCGGGTTGCGGTCCAACTTTCCGAGGTATCGTCCGCCATGCTTCTCCGTCTAAGCTTTATGAATTTCTCGAGATCCCGTTGGGCGTTCTTCTTGCGGGCGCCCTTGCTGTGCATCCCCGTGCTCTGTCTTGCGACGTTCTGCGCGGTGGCGCAGGTGGCGCCGTCCCCGGACGCACCCCCGCAGGGACCAGCCGGCGATCCCAATCAGGACGATCAGCAGCAGCCGCTCGAGACCCTCAAGGTCAACGTCAACCTGGTGAGCCTCTACTTCACCGTGCACGATAAACGCGGCGCGCTCATACCCCACCTCACCAAAGACGACTTTTCGATCCTCGAAGACAAGCAGCCGCAGAAGATCAAGAATTTCACTGCAGAAAATGATCAGCCGCTCACTTTGGGCATTCTGCTCGACACCAGCGGCAGCCAGCAGAATGTCCTCCCCCTGGAGCAGCAGGCTGGCGCCGCGTTTCTCAGCCGCGTGCTGCGGTCGAAAGATGAAGCTTTTCTCATCTCTTTCGATGTCAATCTCGACCTGCTTTCCGATTACACCAACAACGCACACGCGCTGGCTCGCGCGATGGACCAGGCACAGATCAACATCGGTAGCGGAGGGGGTGGCGGCCTGCCTTCGGGCACACCCAGGGGCACCCTGCTCTACGATGCCGTTTACAGCGCCTCGCATGAGAAGTTGCAGCAGGAAACGGGCCGCAAGGCCGTCATCATTCTCACTGACGGCGAAGACCAGGGAAGTGTGCAAAAGCTTCAAGGCGCCATTGAAGCCGCGCAAAAATCCAACGTCATCGTTTATGTCCTGCTCTGTGCCGACCGAGCCTTTTACGGTCGGGGCATTTACACCATAGGCTACTCCGGCGACTCCGCCATGCGAAAAATGACAGAAGAAACCGGCGGCCGGTTGATCGACGTGGGCAACAACGGCAAGAAAATGGAGGACGCTTTCGCGCAGATCGAAGAAGAGCTGCGCACCCAGTACGTCGCCAGCTATACCCCCACCAACGCCAAGCTCGATGGGACGTACCGCAAGATCGACATCGAGTGCAAGGGCGACGGCCTGAAGGCTCTCTCGCGCAAAGGGTATTACGCCATCGCGCCCGCGGATTGAAACCGTTGTCCCGCAATGAATGTTTTGATCGGGCCACAGCAATTGCGAAACTGCTTTAGGATGGGCCATGTCTTCTATGACAACCGAAGCTGCCGAGTCCGCTGTGCTTCGCTACCCAATCGGTCCGCCCTCGCTCGCCGGGTTGTTCACTCCGGAACAGCGGAGCGCTGCCCTTGATGGCCTGCGGCAACTCCCCGCAATTCTGCGATCCTCCGTTGCCGCTTTCTCCGAGGAACAACTTGAAACTCCGTATCGTCCAGGCGGATGGACGGTGCGGCAGTTGATCCATCACGTCGCTGACTCCCATATGAATGCCTACGTCCGGGTCCGCCTCGCCCTCACCGAGGAGTGGCCCACGATCGTTGCCTACCAGGAAGCGCGCTGGGCAGAGTTGGAAGATGCCCGCGCGGCAGCCGTTTCCATCTCGCTCGATCTGTTGCAGTCGCTCCACATCCGCTGGGTGCGGCTCTTCGCGTCGCTCGGCGAGCCCGATTGGAAGCGTGGTTATACCCATCCTCAAAATGGCCGTCAGTCGTTGGAGCAAGCGCTCATGCTCTATGACTGGCACGGTCGTCACCACACCGCACACATCACCCGGTTGTCTGCGCGCATGGGCTGGTAGCAGCGCAAGTGGAAAGCCGCGATAAGCCGGCATTTTCCCCCACGGAACTGGCGCGGTTGCTGGAGCAATTCTTCGCCGATCATCCGCGCGCCGCACTGCTGGAGGAGGGGCGTGTGCTCTTCGAGATGGCGGCCGCACACTACTCGATCTCGGCCGAACATGGCCGCTGCATCCTGCATCTGTGGTCCGAAGAGCGGAATATGGTGCGCACCGTCATCGGCCTGGAAGCGCGAAAAGAGACTTTGCGCATGCGTGTCCGCCGCCTGGGAACGCAGCGCCCGCAATCTCTGGAGATCATCAGAGATCGCGACCAGAGGACGCCCACCACCCGCGCGCTTGCCAGAAAGCGCTATTTGCATCTGCTGGAGCGGCTGATCCCTCGCCACTTTAACGAATACAAATTGGAGAGTCTGCGCTCGGCCATGGACCTGGAGCACAGCTTTGGCCCGGCATACGCGCGCGGTCTGCTGGTCCGCGGCCAACAATGCTGGGCCCTCATCGGAGTCAACGCCGAGGAGACCCAGGCGACGATGGATGGCGTCCTCACCCTGGGCATTCTCTGGCTCGCGTACTGCCGCGAACACCGGGCCGACAAGAGAATCTGCCAGGGACTCAAGATTCTGGTGCCTGCCGGATGCAGCGGTACCACACGGGCGCGTATGGCGTGGCTTGATCGCGAGCTTGCGCAATGGGAATTGTACGAAGCAGCCGAGCATGAAGAAACGCTGCTGGCCATCGATACCGCCGACCAGGGCAATTTGAAGATGCGCCTGATGCATGCCTTCAATCCTGAGGCAGCGATCGAGCGGGCCCGTGATGGAGTAGCCCACATCATGAGCTTGTTGCCGCCGGGTTGCGAGAGCCGCGTGCGCATCCGCGCGCGAAGCGCCGATGAGGTCACCCTCTCTCTCTACGGCCTGGAATTCGCCCGCGTGCGCCAGGGCTTCGTGGCGGACTCTTTCGCCCGCCAGGCCAATTTGACCTTTGGCGCCGGGGCCAACGAAACACCATTGCAGCAGGAAACCGAAGCCAGCTTCACCGGTCTGGTGCAGCGGCTCTTCGAGAGTCGCTACCCGGAGGGCAGCGCCCGGAATCCGTTGTTTCGTTTGCAACCGGAAGCGTGGCTGCAGTCGACCCTTGCCGGCGATCTTAGCCCGATCGACGATGCCCTCGGGGGCCAAAGAATCTACCAGCAAGTGCCCGCTTTTGCCGCCGCGGACCGCGCCATGCTCGATCTGCTTACGGTCACCTCCGGTGGAAGGCTGGCAATTCTGGAGCTGAAGGCGAACGAGGATCTGCACTTTCCGCTGCAGGGACTGGACTATTGGATTCGCGTCCACTGGCTGCAACAGCAGCGCAGCGCTGGTGGGGAGGGAGAACTCGAGAAAAACGGGTACTTTCCCGGCACCCGCTTGCTGCCCCACTCGCCCTTGTTGTTTTACATCGTGCCCGCCCTGCGTGTGCACCCGTCCATGGATACCGTCCTGCGGCACTTCTCCCCCGCAATTCCCTGGAGGCTAATCGCTTTGAACGAAGCCTGGCGGAGTGAACCGAAGGTTCTCTTTCGCAAGCGAAGCGGCGATACCGCGTAGTGGCCTGCGACACCTGCTTCAGGAGTAAAACCATATCTGCGAAACGCGCGACACTCACGCTTTGTATCAGTCGTCCACTGGCTGCGCCGATCCAGTCCCGAAGGGAGCTGATCGACATTTTCGAACTTTCCGGGAGGTTTCTGCATCTATATTGGTGAACCTCTCGCCGGTCCGCGAGTTCACTCGGGTCCAATCGCCTCGCGCCGCTGGAGATTGAAATTCGTTTCCAGAGGTGTCGATTCCAGCGCCGTTTCATCGCCACGGCCCTGCCCGGCTTTGCACCGAACTGCCAGTTCCGTGCCGCCGCAACCGGCTTACAGAACGCACCAGTGCAGAAGCGGTTTAACCATGGGTCTGAACCGGCCTCGCCGCAGCGAGCGGCCTCGCCGCAGCGAGCGGCCTCGCCGCAGCGAGCGAAGCAAAAGGGTCCTTTCCTGGCTTTCTCTCCAGGAAAACCACTCCTCGCGATCTTTGTAAGGCCACAGGAATGGTTAAAACCGCTTTCCGAGCGCTTTCAGAGCTCCCGGCTGCATCCTTTTTCGGCCCTCGTAAGCTGTCGATTGTGAACACAGGGGGGTTATCTCGCTTTTGTCGCACTTTCTTCAGTTTTTTTCGCCCGGTGAGGGGGGCTGCGGGAGAGAGCAGGGGCTTTTCTCGCTTTACTCGCACATACGCCTATTTTTTTCGCCCGGTGGGGGGCTGAGGGAGAGAGCAGATCAATTACGCGAATCAGCAGGGGTGCGCCCAGTGCGTGGCCTCTTGAGCTTGGAAGTTCTTTGACAACTTAGCGCATCACCATGACCGCCCACCGGCCCGGCCGCGGGGGGGAGACTGTTCTTCCAATGGTTTCAGAAAAGTATCCCCCCATCCTGGTCCCGATTATGTTCGGGCTTCAGCCCAATGCCCTCTTCCATTTCGGTCGTACGGTACGACTGAAAGTCGTCCCCCGATAACAACCCTATGGTGAAATACGCGTTTCCCAGGCTGTTCGCGGGGAAATAGCTCAATCCAACCGAACCGCCGGATGCGGACCCGCCTGTCCGGTGGTGTGGCAGGGGCGGAGAGGTGACGCTCCCCCCTATGCCGATTGCTTCCCTGTGCGAAGCTCTTGCACTACTTCGCCGCAGCGAACATTTCCTCACCCCGCATCGAGCCGGATTGCCAACGCTCGTAAACGACCGATAAACGATCGAATTTTATCGAATTTTACCCAAAACCGGCGTCAATCCAGTCCCGAAGGGATAAAATCCTGGGTCCCCCCAACCCCGGAGAGAAGTCCCGGAGAGACGGCTGAAAAGATGCTTCGGGGTGTTTGCGACGGTTCAGATCAGTGGCTTCATCCCTTGATGGGAGCGGTGGCGACGCCCCAGATGGCCCGCACCGCCTTGCCGAAGGCGCTATATTCCCGAATGCCGGCAGGGGAAAGTTCAATCACTACCCAATGATCGTCGAGAATCTTGGTTTTTGACTGAAACGCCGCCTGCCAACGATCGAACTCCGGTCCCGCACTCTGGCGCAGGTAGCGCCAGATCTCCCCGGCGGCCTTGCCTGCTGTCGCATTGGCGACCAGCTCCGGCTTGTGATCGGGCATGCCATGCCCGACGGCATGCGCGGCCATGGCTCCCCCGCGGATCATCCGGGCGATCTCAAGCTCGGCTTCTCCAAGCGAGCGGGCAATGACGTTGGCCTGAACATCCTGGCCGACATATGCGCGGCAAAAATAACCCAGGTCCGGTCTCATAGGCCACCTTAGCATTTTCGCAATTGGTGTAGACCGAAGCCGCATTTCCTGTGGCTGTTTGTGGAGCCACCGGTCTGCATGCGACTTTCTATGAGGAAAGTCGCACATAATTGTTCCCGGCCAGTGCTGCGTGGCAGGAAATACGGCAAGCTGCCAACCTTTACGTGGTTTTCTCTCAAAGAAAACCACACCTCACTGCTCTTACCAGACCACAGTGATTGCGAAAATGCTTTAAATAACTTACGCGATCCCAACCTTCCCTGCAAAGCAGGGAACGGGAGGCAAGGGTTACGATCGGTTGAGTGTGATAATCAAACCACACTCGCCGATCCCATGCGAACCTGCTCTAAGAGCGATCTTACTGCTGCTGCTGTTGCATTTGTTGCAGACGCAGCAGCTCCGGCGAGGGTGACGGAGGTTCCTGGGCGCGCTCCACCAGGATGGACCAATCCTCTGGAACCGGCATATCCCGGTCCAGGGGCGGTAAATCGACATATTTCGACACTTTGACCGCGACGTACAGTTCGCTTTCCTTGCGGCCCCTATAGATGCCCCGGGTCGGAGGCACGTCCGAGTAGTCCCTCCCCAGCGCGGTGCGTATGTACCGGTTATGCGCCAGAAGATTATTGGTTGGATCGAAACCTACCCACCCGATCTGGGGCAAAAAGGCCTCCACCCAGGCGTGGGTCGCATCCGCCGTAGAGCGGTCGACATTCTCCTCGTCATGGTAGAGATAGCCGCTCACGTAACGGCATGGAATCCCCACATGACGCACCAGCGCAATCATGGTGTGAGCAAAGTCCTGGCATACACCTTTTCTGGAGGCGAGCGCTTCGTCGATGGGCGAGTTGACATGCGTACTGCGCGGGTCGTAGTCGAACCAGTGATAGAGCGAGGCATTCAACTGCCGCAGCAGCACCAATGGGTCGTCGCGGCGGCGCACATCGAGTAGTTGGGCCAGGTCAAGCAGGGCCGCCGACGGCTTAGCGAATTCACTCGGCAGCAGCATCTCGGAGAAATCTCCCAGAGCGACCAGGGAATCCAACTCGCGCCATGCTCCCGGGCGTAGCGTTTGCGGAATCTGGGGCAGCGGCTGTTGTTCCACCAGCGCTTCGGCCACCATCACCAGTTGCGAGTGTTCGCCCGGAATATCGAAGTGATGGACGTTGTTGCCCAGATGATCGCGGTAAGAGAATACGCGGCAACGCGGGCTCACCGACAAGGAGAACGAAAGGCAGCGTTGATTGTTATCGCTGCGCGGATGCATACGTGCCTCCAGGAGGCTTTCGCTTACCTGGTCCGTGTAGAAGAACTTGGTCAAGTGCCGTATCTGATAAAAATCCATCGCCGGTCCACCTCCCCACTCTCCAACCGCTACATAGCGAGAGCGGCTTCCACTGAGTATTGAATATAGAAACGGTAGATCAAGTCGTGCGTTTGCCGGCATTGCTGCAGAATGTTATGCAGGTAGGCGCCCGCGTCTTGCGCGAGGATGTCGGAAACTTCGACAAAGCTCAGCGACGCCTGCAGCTTACCGGAGACCCGGGATAACTCGTCGACCGGCTGCCTCCCGCTTGACTGGCGTACGGCAACAAGCGCCTGGCGCAGGGAATCAATCGAGTACCTGAGAGAGTGAGGGAACTGCGGATTCAACAATAGAAACTCCAGGATCCATTCCGCCGTTAAATCCGCTGTGTAGACCTTGCAATACGCTTCGAAGGCGGTGCAGCAACGAAGCAGGCCCACCCACTCCTGGTAGTGGCGGCCGTCGGCTCCGGCTTCGGGTTCGCTCAGAAGCTCCGGTTGATAGAGGTCGAGTAAGTTTGCTGTGAAAGCCGCACGCTCCAGATAGCGGCCCATTTGAATGAATTGCCATTCCTCACCGTGACTCATGGTGGCATCCGTGATGCCCTGGAAAAGGTGAAGTCCGTCCACCACCGCGGGAAGAAAATCGGCCAGCCGGGTGTTCAAGCCATACTCGGAGTGCGGCTGGATCACCCAGTGGTACATCCGGTTCAATTGCTGCCATTGTTCCGAGCTGATCTCTTCGCGCACCTGGCGCGCATTTTCCCGTGCTTCGATCAGGCAGGAAGTAACGGACGCCGGAATCTCGGCATCGAACGTAAGCGAGTGGACGATCTGGTAATAGTCGCTTTCCCAGCGGACTTCCGCGGGATTGCCCAAGACTGACAGCACACGCTTCCACCGGCCCTCGGCGCTGGTGCTGGATTTGTCCAGCATCAGGCCCATGTTCACATCGAGCATGCGCACCGTGTGCTCGGCGCGCTCCAGATAGCGGCTCATCCAATAAAGACTGTCGGCTACGCGAGAAAGCATATGTCCTCAGAGCGGTTTCAGAATCATTGCGATTTCTGTGGACCCCCGGCATAAACGTCGTCATCCTTGTGGCCTTTAGCTAGGTCATTTTTTCGCTCCGGACGCTTAATCATTCAATACCCAGGTATCTTTACTGCCTCCCCCTTGAGACGAATTCACTACCAGTGAGCCTCGCCGCAAGGCAACCCTGGTCAGGCCACCAGGAACAATGCGTACCTTATCGCCATACAAGATGTAAGGCCGCAGGTCCACATGGCGGGGCTCAATGCCGTTCTCCGTCAGGCAGCCGGCGCGGGAGAAATCAAGCGTGGGTTGCGCAATATAGTTGCGCGGGTTGGCTTCGATCATGCGCTTGAACTCTTCCCGCTGCTCGGCGGTGCTGTGCGGCCCGATCAGCATGCCGTAGCCACCCGATTCCCCAACCGCTTTTACCACCAGCTTGTCCAGATTCTCGCAACAGTACTTGCGTTGTTTGGGGTCGGTCATGAGATACGTCTCGACGTTATTGAGAATCGGTTCTTCGCCGAGGTAGTAACGGATGATCGCCGGCACGTAGGCGTAGACTGCTTTGTCGTCGGCGATGCCGGTGCCGAACGCATTGGCCAGGGTTACATTGCCGGCACGGTAGGCGTTGAACAGGCCGGCGACGCCCAGAATGGAGTCGGAACGAAAGGCCAGCGGATCGATGAAGTCATCGTCCACCCGGCGGTAGATCACATCCACGCGCTTCAGGCCGGCAGTCGTGCGCATGTAAACCACGTTGTCGTGAATGACCAGGTCGCGGCCTTCGACCAGCTCGATGCCCATCTGCCGGGCAAGATAGGTGTGCTCGAAATACGCAGAGTTGTACACGCCGGGCGTCAGCAACACGATCGAGGGATCGTGACGTCCTTCCGGCGCCAGCGAGCGGAGCGTGCTTAGAAGCAGCTGCGTGTAGTGTTCGATCGGCTGCACGTTGCAATCCCGAAACAGCTGGGGAAACGTGCGTTTCATCACGCGCCGGCTGGTGAGCATGTAAGAGACGCCGCTCGGCACTCTGAGATTATCTTCGAGCACCACGAATTCGCCGTTGCTCAGGCGAAGAAGATCTGTACCCGTGACGGTGATGTACACATTCCGCGGAACCTGCAGCCCTCGCATCTCTCTACGAAATTGCCGGCAGCTATACACGATCTCCCGTGGCACACGGCCATCGTTGAGAATCTTGCCTTCGTTATAAACATCGTGCAGAAACAGATTCAGCGCGGTGATTCGTTGCGTAAGACCCTTTTCCACGTGCGCCCACTCCGCGCCGGTGATCACCCGCGGCAGCAAGTCATAGGGAAATATTTTTTCCGTCCCTTCCCCGTGCCCGTAAACGTTGAAGGTGATGCCCTGGGTGAGGAAAGACAGGTCGACCGAGCGTTTGCGGCGCGCGATTTCCTCGGGAGGAAGGTTTAGAAATTGTTCCAGAACCGCCGCGTAGTGTGGCCTTACCAGTCCGTCTTCAGAAAACATTTCGTCGTACGTGTTGTCGAGGACGTAGTCCTTCAAGAGAGGATTGGCGAACGCGCTGCATTGGGCTACTTCCATGGGGGCGTCAATGGGGGCATCCTGGCTCATGGTTTGAATCCGGATACAGTTTCTGTTGCAACCTCGTCGCTCACCACCTGGAAGTTGGTGAGACTGGCGATCCCGAACGAGGTGGTGATCGCCACATCCGACGCATCCCGGCCCACGGCCATCAATACCCGGCCGATGCGGGGATGATTATGCCGCGCGTCCGCTGTCCACCAGCGGTTGGCCAGATAAACCTCGAACCAGGCACTGAAGTCCATCGCGGTATAGGTGGGTGGTATGCCGATATCTCCCAGATAGCCGGTCACGTAACGCGCCGGTATGTTCAAGGCACGGCAAAAAGTTACGGCCAGGTGTTGAAAGTCGCGGCAAACTCCAACCCGCTCCGTAAAGACGTCGAGTGCCGTTTTGGTGGAGCGGGCGTGTTGATAGCCAAAGGCCACCTTTGCATAGACCCAGCTGCAAATAGCCTGCACCCGCCTCCAACCTGGAGCAACATCGCCAAACAACTCCACGGCGATGTTCGAAAGTCGATCGACCTCACAGTAGCGGCTGTTGAGCAAGTAGATCAGGGTTTCGTTAGGCAGATCCGCGACCGGGTGTTCGGTCGCATGCAACGGGGTAGGGTCTTCCATGCCCGAGTCGTCGATCAGGGTCGAACCCGTCAGCCGGATATGCCCGGCTGGAGCTACGAATCGTGAACAGCGATTGCCAAAGGTATCGATATAGCTGGTAAGGGGCACCGCGGGGTCGAGCTTCAGTTCATCCGGCTCGAGCAGATCGGGCTCCCGCGAAGGATGCACATGAAGCATCGCGACGATCGTAACCGGGACTGGAATGTTGAAACCGATGTCATAGCCTAAGCGAATAAGCATTGCGTCGCCCTCGATGCAGTCCTGTAGAGTCAAGTGCCCAGGGTTTCCCCCAGGCAGGTCGACAGGAACGACAAGGTCCTTGCCGCAAAAATTATGATGCTAAAAGTAACAGAGAATCCGGATAGGTTCCCACCTCTTTCTTTCGTGATAGCGCTTTCGCCTGCAAAAGGCGCATCTGGACCGATGCAAAATGCTCTAGTGGCGTGTCTTATGCAGATGATCGTTTTTCCGCAACCTGTTCAGCCCCTGAGGGAATACCGGCTGGTTGGCTTCGCCCTTTGCGGGGTGCTGATTGGACTCAATCAGTGAGACACTAGCATTCAGTTTGGGGAGCAGGAATGACCTATTGTCTGGGCATCATGACCCGTCAAGGTTTGGTAATGGCCTCTGATTCCAGGGCCAATGCCGGTTTTGACGACGTGAACGTATGCCCCAAGATGTACACGTTCGTTCATCCCGGAGAACGGGTTTTTGTCATTCTGACCAGCGGGAACCTGTCTTTGACCCAGTCGGTCATCACGCTTCTGCGCGACGATTTTGAGTGTGGAGAGGGCCTGGCGAAGGCCGAAACCATGTACGCTGCCGCCCGCGTCGTGGGGGATACGGTGCGCCGGGTTTCAGATATGGATCGCGCCGCGCTGGAGAAGGACGACTTCAAGTTCAATATCCATCTCCTGCTGGGCGGGCAGATCAAGGGAGAGAAGCCGAATCTATTTCTCATTTATCCCCAGGGGAACCCCCTGAGTGCAACCGAGGATTCTCCCTACCTGCAAATCGGTGAAGTCAAATATGGCCGGCCGATTCTCGATCGCGGCATCGAATACGGTTCCACCACCCTGGAGGTTGCGGGTACCTACGCGTTGCTGTCGCTCGACGCCGCAATGCGCTCAAACGTGACCGTCGGGCCGCCGCTCGAAGTTCTTCTGTATCAGAATGATCGGCTGGACTTGGACCGCTACCGGCGCTTCGAGGCCGACGACCCCGAGTTAGAGCAAATGCATGCGCGATGGGAGCATCAATTGCGGCGGGCCGTCGAAGAAATTCCCAACGTCCAGTTCAACGCCCGTCCGCCCCAGCGTGCCTGAGATCCGATCAACCGCCCTACAGAATGTAGCGGGAGAGGTCCTGGTCTTTGACGATTGATGCCACCATGGCGCGCACGTATTCCGGATCGATTAGGACAACTCGCTCGAGGCCGTCCGGAGACTCCACCTCACTGATTGGGAGAGGCACGGTGGCGCCGCTATCCGCGGCGGCGGCTTTAATGTCGAGCAGCGAGCCGTCGGCGGAACGCCCCTTCATAAGATCGGGCGCCATGAAGCTGATCTCGTCCAGTACCCGTTCCATGATGGTGTGTAGCCGCCGCGCGCCTATATTTTCTGTCGTCTCGTTGACCCGGAAGGCGAAACGCGCCATCTCTTCGAGGGATTCTTTGGTAAATCTGAGTTTGAGGCCTTCGGTTTCGAGCAAGGCGGTGTACTGCTTGGTCAGCGACGACTTGGGTTCGGTGAGAATGCGGACGAAGTCCTCCACCGTGAGCGACTGCAACTCGACCCGGATAGGGAAACGGCCCTGCAGTTCGGGGATCAGATCGCTGGGCTTGGATACGTGAAATGCGCCCGCCGCGATAAACAGGATGTGATCGGTGCGCACCATGCCATACCGGGTGTTCACCGTGGTCCCTTCGACAATGGGGAGAATGTCTCTCTGCACGCCTTCGCGAGACACATCCGGACCGTGACCGCCTTCCCGGCCCGCGATCTTGTCGATCTCATCCAGGAAAATAATGCCTGAGTTCTCTACCCGTTCGACGGCCAACCGGGTCACCTGATCCATGTCGATCAGCCGGGTTTCTTCCTCCTGTACCAGGTACTCGAACGCCTCGCCGACCTTCATCTTGCGCTTCTTGGTGCGTTGCCCGAAGAGATTGGGCAACACGTCCTTGAGGTTGATGTCCATCTCCTCCACGCCCTGGTTGGAGATGATCTCGAAGGATGGAGTACTGCGCTCACGGACGTCGATTTCCACCGTGCGGTCATCGAGCTTGCTCTCGCGAAACTGCTGCCGCAGCTTCTCACGCGTACGGTTGTGGCTCTCCTGGCTGGCAGGCGGGAAATTGCTCCCATCGATCACTACCGGGCCGGGCGAGGAAGCCGGGGTTGCCGGAGCGGAGGGCGAAGGGGGCAGCAGCAGGTCCAGCAACCGTTCCTCCGCGTTGAGCTCGGCCCGGTCTTCCACTTCTTCCAGCTTTTCTTCGCGCACCATGTCGACGGCAATCTCAACCAAATCGCGGATCATCGATTCCACGTCGCGGCCAACGTAACCGACCTCGGTGAATTTGGAGGCTTCCACCTTCATGAAGGGCGAATTCGTGAGCTTGGCCAGGCGACGCGCAATCTCTGTTTTGCCCACGCCGGTGGGGCCGATCATGATGATGTTCTTGGGCATGATCTCTTCTGCGAGATCGGGGGGCAGTTTTTGCCGGCGCATCCGGTTTCTCAGCGCGATGGCTACGGCCCGCTTGGCGGCACGCTGCCCGACGACATGCTTGTCCAGCTCAGCCACGATTTCTCGCGGTGTCAGATCTTCCAGAGAGAGTTCGAGCTCTTCTGCGGTTCCGGGTAAAAAGATTGCCATTTGCCTGCTCCTTTTGGGCGGCAGCCTGTGAAGAAAGCCTATCTAGCCGTGCAGTTCTTCAATGGTGATGTGATCGTTGGTGTAGATGCAGATCTGGCCCGCGATGCGCAGCGACTTTTCGGCAATCGCTCGCGCGGGCAATTCGGAATTCTCAACCAGGGCGCGTGCCGCCGCCAATGCAAAGCTGCCCCCACTACCGATCGCAGCGATCCCCTCATCGGGCTCGATCACGTCCCCTGAGCCGCTGATCAGAAAGGTCTGCTGCAGGTCCGCAACCACGAGCAGGGCTTCCAGGTTGCGCAGCATCTTGTCCGTCCGCCAGTCCTTGGCCAACTCCACTGCCGAGCGCCCCAGGTTGCCGGCGTACTGCTCCAACTTCGCTTCAAAACGGCTAAACAGGGAAAACGCGTCCGCGGTCGATCCGGCGAAGCCGGCGAGAATCTTGTCCTGGTAAAGCCGCCGGATTTTACGCGCCGAATGTTTGATCACGCTGTCGCCAAGCGTCACTTGGCCGTCGGCCGCCATGACCACGCTCGAGTTTCTGCGGACACAGAGAACGGTGGTCGAGCGGATACGCCGGGTTTGGCCTTCAGAGCGGGAATTTACGGAAGAAGCGGTCCTCGAAGCGGCGGTCGCCGTCGAGTCTTTCACAGCAAAAGAACGTGTCGACATCTGTTCCGAGTATAGCGCAGGCAGCGTCGCATCTCCTGATCGCGGCCCGCTCCGGGCAGTCTCTGGCCAGTGTTCGGGCAATCTATTGGCAGTCTATTGATGAATGCGGTCCAACAACCTTCATGGCGTCCAGACTGCGTCCCAAAGCGGCTATAGCCTGCGATATCCTGCAAGCTATAGGCCAATTCTGGCTGGAGAGCCAATGAACAGCTTCCCATTGCGAGACTCCCAGCTCTTTGGCGCCTTCGCCGCCCTTGGATGCTGCCTTGGCGGCGTGGCGGCGTATGCTCTACTGCGCCGGCGTCCCAGCCCTGACGAACTCGAACGCGAGCGACGGGAACTGCTGGTTCAGCAGGGGCGCATTATCGACGCCACCGTGATTGATATCTCCGACCTCAATGCCGAAGAGAGCGGCCGGTCCAACGGGATGCAACTCATTCTGTACAAGTATGAGGCAGCAGGGGTTGTCTATGAGTGCTCTCAGGATGTCACTATGCTGCGCCACCTGGTCAATATCTACGACTGCCGGCTGGGCTTCCCGGCATCGGTGCGCTATGACCCTCACAACCCCGGCAACTCGCTGATCGTGGCCGAGACATGGAGCGGGTTGCGCGATACGGCCAATTCCGTCCCTCTCCACGGCCGCCCCAGAGCCGCGGCTTCCTCGTTGCGATAACTAGCGCGAAGACCGACATTTCCTCGTCCGGGGCCACTCCCGGTACACTAAGGTTATGCACGTCCATAGCGGCGGATCCGAGAAGACCAAGCAGATTTTGCGCATCTCGCTGCTGGCTACCTTGGCCTATGTTGCCCTGACCTTCTTTGCCGGGGTGCGTGCTCATTCTCTGGCCCTCATCTCGGAAGCCGGCCACAACGTTTCCGACTTTCTTGCGCTGCTGCTCTCGTTTGTCGCGGTGTACTTTCAAACCCGGCCTCCCACGGACCAAAAAACTTTTGGTTATCAACGAGCTGGCGTGCTGGCAGCGTTTCTCAACGCGCTCACGTTGGTCCTGATCGCCATCTGGATTGGGATTGCGGCGATCCACCGCCTCACCGAGCCGGTTCAGGTACAGCCCAAGTTGATGATGATTGTCGCCGCTGCCGGTGTCCTGATGAATGGCGTGATTGCGGCTTTGCTTTGGACTACGTCGCGCGACATCAACATTCGCAGCACATTCATTCATATGCTGGGCGACACGCTCTCCACCGCCGCGGTCATCGTCGGGGGCGCCGCTATCCTGTTCACCGGGCACAACTGGATTGATCCGGTGCTGTCCATCTTGATTGCCGCGCTTATCTTGTGGAGTTCGTTGTCGATTGTGCGCGAGACGCTCAACATCCTGCTCGAGGGGACACCGCGCGGCTGCTCGCTCGCCGACATGCGCGCCACGCTCCAAGCCATTGATGGGGTTCAGGATGTGCACGACCTGCATGTCTGGAGCCTGGGCTCACAGACGCATGCTTTGGCTACCCACATCACGATTGCCGATATCCCTCCTTCGGAGAGCGCGCGCATTCTGGAGCAGGTGAATGGGACGCTGCGGCAAAAATTCCGCATTTACCACACCACCATCCAATTTGAGTGTGTCGAATGTGAAGTCGCGCACGGTTGTGGCCCGCCAACGGAAATGGACGAACACGACCACTCTGGCCACGATCACTCACACGCCCACTCGCATTAATCTAGACTTCGGTTGCCCAGTTCACGGTCGCGGACAGGCCGGACACGTGCAAGTACCCTACATCCGAGATTGCTTTGTCGTTGGTGACCAGGATTGCTCCAACAGAGACTGCGTGCGCCGCGATCAACATATCGAGATTGCCGAGTGACCTCCCCGCCGCCTCAAGCTTCGCGCGAAGAAAGCCATACGCCATGGCCTCCTGCCTTCCCCAGAGAAGAACCTGAATCTTGGTCAGGAAACCTTCAACTGCTGACCGAAAAGCGGTAGCGTTCGGAATCTTAGCTAATCCATACCGGAGTTCGGCCTCAGTGATTGCCGAAATGCACGCAATCTCCCCGCTCCCCAGACCGGCGAGTCTTGCGCGAGCGGCCGGAGACCTGCCTTTGACGATGTAACTAACAGTGTTGGTATCGATCATGTAGAGCTGGCTCACAGCTCGTCCCGATTTTGGGGCTCGCCTTGGGCGCGATCAGCCATGAAGTCTTCGGGAAAACCGGCCTTGTCGAGGGCCGCAAAAATCTCATCCCAGCCACCCGGCGCTTCGGAGAGGATAAGATCCCCGCTCTGAGGGTCGCGACGGATGTAGACCTCGTCTGTAGCGAAACGGTATTCAGCCGGGATACGGACCGCTTGGCTGCGGCCGCTCATAAAGACCTTTGCCTTTGCGATATGTGCCATCTCCAGCCTCGATATATATCGTGATATATCTCAATAGGGATTGCAAGGGGTTCCAGCATTTAGTCCCCGGGATCTTCCGCGGTCTGCATCGGTTTGTCCGGCTGAGACTGATAAATTTCAGCCACACGCTCCAAGGTGTCGATCTCGCGGACGGGCTTGTCGTCGCGAATGCGTAGAATGCGCGGGAACCGCAAGGCAAAACCGCTGTCGTGGCGGTCGGATCGCATCACGTTGTTGAAGGCGATTTCGAGCACGATGAGCGGTTCGACGGAGCGGATGGTGCCGAAGTCTTCCAGCGTATGTTCAAGAAAAAACCGGGTTAAGCGGGCTATCTCGTCATCGGTTACGCCGGAATAGGCTTTGCCGACATTGCGCAGCAGCTCACCGTCGCGGACCGCGAAGGTGTAGTCGCTCAACCAGCCGGCCCTTCGTCCGTGGCCATACTCCGCAGCCGTCACCACCACGTCGAGCGTGGCCAACTCACGCTTCAGCTTGAGCCAGGCGAGACCGCGCCGTCCAGGCTGGTAAAGGCTGTGGCGGGCCTTCAACATGACACCTTCGTTTCCCCGGGCCCTCGCGTCTACGTATGCCTGCTCCAGTTGCTCGATGCTTTCCAGTTGGACGGCAGGCGCAAGTACCAGGCGCGCGAAGCCGTCTGTCTCCACGGCGGGCTCAAATTGCATGTGTGTCTGCTGCCCGCGGGCGATGGAAAGGCGGCTCCCCACTCTGGTTCGAGGTTGTTCCTGTCCCACCAGCTCTTCCAGGGCTCGCCGGCGCAGATGCAGCGGCTTTTCCATCGTCATTTCGCCGCCGGCATACAGCAGATCAAACGCCATGAACACGACGGGCACGGCTTCGCGCATCTCCGCCGTGACCCGTTTTCTTCCCAGACGGGCTTGCAGCGACGAGAAGGGCAGCGCGCGGTCGGGAACACCCCCATTGGGAGACGCATCGCTGCCTGGGCTCCAGGCCAGGATCTCTCCGTCCAGCACCAGCGGTTGTTCGAAGGCCATGAAGGCCTCGACGATCTCCGGAAAACTGGCGGTCATGTCGTCCCGGGAGCGTGAGAAGATGGCCACCCGGCCCGGGTACTCGGGCGACCCACAGTGAATCTGTGCCCGGACGCCGTCGTACTTATCTTCCAACTGGGCTTCTTTGATCGCGGGACCATCGGGAGTGGTTCCGGGTGGCCCGGCTTCCTCGGCCAGTTCGGTCGAGAAGCGCTGGAGCGCCTCTTCCACCGTCTCAACCGGGCTCGCAAGCATGAAGCCGAGCGGATGAAAGAGCTTCATCCGCGCATCGTCCAGGCGGCCGGTGGCGGCTAACTCCAGCACCTTGGGTAGGTTGCCATTCAGCATCCGCGCCCGGCGCACCGCCCCGATGGGGGCGCCGTAAGCCGCGGCGATTGCTTCCTCCACCAGGCTTATCTGGATGCCTGTGCGCATGTCTCCGAGGATGATTTTGATCAGGTACTTGGCCTCCAGCGGAGTGGCCTTTTGCAGCAAGCCCAGCGTGAAGTGTTGTTTGGCGGCTGGTTTGGAGGCGCCGGCGATGTCGGCAAAGGCCGCGGCGGCCTCCGGCAGCACGAGGGTGGCTGTCACCTGGCGCGTCCCTAACAGATCTTGCGCGGCGCCGCCCAGGTCGCCATGGCGCAGGTAGGCGGCATGCATCTCGGGTTGGCTAGCTCCTGATAATTGAGCGAGGACGCGGCTGAGCAATGCTCCACCCACATGAAGTGCCCGCCCATCCGTTTCCGGGAAAGGTGTTCCGGCAAGATACAAAGCCGCCAGCCCGGCTTCAGGGATGGGCAGTGCCTGCAAATACCCAGCCATCAGCGCACGCTTTTGGAGCTTACTGCCGGTCGCGGCCAGCTGCTCGCACAGGTCTACGAATTGGGCCAGTTCGGCAGGCATCACAAACCTCGTTCAGGTTCCCATTGAGATGCGGGCGGTCCCGGATCCAGTGCCGGTTCGCGTATGGAGAGACTCAAACCTGTTAAAATACAGCAAATGGTCTATCGCGTCGCCAACACGGTTCCTGTCCGGCACGCTCTTTCCTAGCGGGTCCCACCCCGAATTGCGTCTCCTCTTATTTCGCTCCGAAAACACAAGAGTTGACCTCGCCTCAGGGCGCGGAAAGGAACCATATCATGTTGGACCGACTGGAACAGATCGACAACCGTTACGAAGAGCTTGGCCGTCAGCTAGCCGACCCGCTACTGGTCAAAGATCAGGAAAAATATCATAAGACGGCGAAAGCGCACCGTGACCTGGAACCTACCGTGGGCAAGTATCGCGAACTCAAGCAGGCACACCAGGGAATCGCCGACGCCAAGGGCATGCTGAGTGAGAGCGACCCCGAACTGGCCGCCATGGCGCAGGAAGAACTGACCCGGCTGGAGAGCCAGGCTGCCGCGCTGGAAGAAGAGATCAAGGTCATGCTGTTGCCTAAGGATCCCAATGACGAAAAGAACGTTGTCCTCGAGATCCGCGCCGGCACCGGTGGGGACGAGGCCTCACTTTTTGTGGCTGAGATTTTTCGCATGTACTCGCGATTCGCCGAACAGCATCGCTGGAAAGTCGAGATTCTTTCGCAATCCGAATCCGGAGTGGGCGGCCTCAAGGAAGTGATTGCCATTATCGAGGGCAAGCGGGTGTACTCGCAGATGAAGTACGAAAGCGGGGTACATCGGGTGCAACGTGTGCCCGCCACCGAAACCCAGGGCCGCGTTCATACCTCCGCCATTACCGTTGCGGTTTTGCCCGAAGCCGAAGAGGTGGATGTGAAGATCGAGGCTAAGGATATTCGCATCGATACGTTTTGCTCGTCGGGCCCCGGAGGTCAATCGGTCAACACCACGTATTCCGCTGTGCGCATCACGCATCTCCCCACCAGTACGGTGGTGAGTTGCCAGGATGAGAAATCGCAGATCAAGAACCGCGAGAAGGCCATGCGGGTCCTACGCGCACGCCTCTACGAAGTCGAGATGGATAGGCAGCAGGAAGCCTTGGCCAAAGAGCGCAGGCAGCAAGTGGGAAGCGGCGATCGGAGCGAGAAGATCCGCACCTATAATTTCCCCCAAAACCGCCTCACCGACCACCGCATCGGCCTCACCAACCACCAGCTCGCGGAAGTGATGGAAGGCAGACTGCAGCCGACCATCGACGCACTGGTCGCGCATTACCAGGCCGAGCGTCTCAAGGCTGAAACAGCCACTGTGGCGTAAATGCCGGCAAGCGCCGGCGAGGCTTTGCAGGCAGCACGTACACGCCTGGCCGCTCATTCGCACAATCCCGGACGCGATGCCGAGGTACTGCTGACACATGTGTCAGGCTGGGATAGAGCGGCGCTGCTCACTCATCCGGAGCGCCTCCTTTCCGCGGAGCAATGGACACAGCTTGAGAGCCTGGTCACCAGGCGCGCGGCCTGTGAGCCCATGCAATACATCACAGGCGCGCAGGAGTTTTTTGGGCTTCTCTTTGAGGTCTCGCCGGATGTGCTCATCCCGCGGCCTGAAACGGAACATGTCGTGGAGGCGGCCCTAAAGCGCTTCGACCGCTTCGGCCGCGAGGCCACCCTGCGCATCGTGGACGTGGGCACGGGCTCGGGTGCGATCGCTGTCGCCCTTGCGCATGCTCTTCCACAGTCTGACGTAATGGCCGTGGATCTTTCACTCGCCGCGCTTGAGGTCGCGCGCCGCAACGCGAAGCGGCATGGGGTTCTCGATCGCTTAACGTTGCTGCAATCGGATTCTGCTGGCGGCGATCGACGCCGTGGATTTCGACCTTGTTGTTTCGAATCCTCCTTACATTGCGGACGGAGAAGTGTTGGAGCCGCAAGTGTTTCAATACGAACCGCACGCCGCGCTCTACGCCGGACCTACAGGGCTGGAAGTCTATGAGCGTCTGATTCCGCAAGCCTACGAGAAGCTCAAGCCCGGCGGCTGGCTCATCCTCGAGATTGGGTTTGGACAGCAGGCGGCCGTTCAAGCATTACTCGACGAAGGGTTACTCGGCGGATGGCATGCGGTCAGCTTCGTGAACGACCTGCAGGGAATTCCACGCGTAGTTTGCGCGCAGAAGAGCTAGGGAAAACGCGGCCGGCGGTTGGTTGATAATAGTGTTACGAGGGAATTATGGCGACGATTACGGAGCTTCCGAAAACATCTCTGACCTTTGAACAAAAACTCGATCGCCTGGCCCAGGTTGCGGTGAACGCGGGGCTAGGGCTCGAGCGGGGCCAGGAACTCGTCATGACGGCGTCGTTGGATGCGTTGCCGTTGGCTCGTCTGATTACGCAGCAGGCTTACAAGGCCGGGGCCTCTCTGGTGACGACGCTGTTTACCGATGAGCAGTCGACGCTCTTGCGCTATCGCCATGGAGAAGACGCCGGCTTCGACAAGGCCGCGGGATGGCTTTACGAGGGGATGGCTGCAGCGTTTCGCAGCGGCGCCGCGCGGCTTGCCATTGCCGGTGGCGATCCGTCGTTACTATCGAAAGAAGATCCGGAGAAAGTCGGGCGCGCCAACCGCGCAGTTTCCAAGGCATATCGTCCCGCAATTGAACTGATTACCCGGCATGACATCAATTGGACCATCGTCGCCTGCGCCACGCCGGCGTGGGCCGCGGCAGTATTTCCCGACCTGGCCCCCGATCAGGCGATGACGAAATTGTGGGATGCAATCTTCGCCGCGTCGCGCGTCGATGCGGAGGATCCCATCGCCCGCTGGAAACAGCACGACGCCGGGCTACATCGCCGCGCCGATCTGCTCAACGAAAAACGCTATGCCGCGCTCCATTTTCGTGGACCGGGGACCGACCTGCGCGTGGGACTGGCGGACGATCATCTTTGGATGGGCGGCGGCACAAAGGCCGGAACCGGGGCGTATTGCATTCCCAATATGCCAACAGAAGAAGTGTTTACGACGCCGCACAAAGATCGCGTTGAGGGCACGGTGACCAGCACCAAGCCGCTCTCCCACCAGGGCACACTGATTGAGCAAATCGCGGTGCGCTTTGAGGGCGGCCGTGTGGTCGAGGCCAGGGCATCCCGAGGGCAGGAGGTGCTGCAGCGCATGATCGATACCGACGAGGGCGCCCGGCGGCTGGGGGAGGTGGCGTTGGTGCCGCACTCCTCGCCTATTGCCAAGAGCGGACTGCTCTTTCTCAACACGCTGTTCGATGAGAATGCGGCCAGCCACATTGCCCTGGGACAGGCCTATAGCACCTGCGTGAAAAACGGAGATGCGCTCACTGCCGAAGAGCTTGCCACAAGGGGCGCGAACGAAAGCCTGATCCACGTGGACTGGATGATTGGATCGAGCGAGATGGATCTCGACGGTGTCACGGCTGCCGGTAGTGTGGAACCGCTGATGCGCAAAGGCGAGTGGGTTTAAGCAGTTTCGCAATTCCGGAAGAAGAGACACTGCGCCGGATCCCACCCTTGGGCCAATTGGCCGCGAAGGATGAGATCCGCGCATTTCCGCTCCAACAACGATCAGGCTTCCACGGTCCGCCCGGCTACTTCGAAAAGTAGCCGGTTCTGCAGCGGGTCGGCGTCGATACGGAGGTGGTCGCCATGCAGCACCTCGCCATCCAGAATTTTGATGGCCAGCGGATCCTGGATCAGGCGCTGGATTGCCCTTTTCAACGGACGAGCTCCGTATTGCCGATCGTATCCGGTCAGCAGGAGTTGGTGGCGCGCCCCCGAGGTTAACTCGAGAGTGATCTTGCGCGGCTCCAGCAGCTTGCGCAGATCGCCCAGCCGCAGATCGACAATATGCTCCAGTTGGGCTTCTCCCAGCGGGCGAAAAATCACTACATCGTCCACGCGGTTGAGAAACTCGGGACGGAAGCTTTGCCGCAGCAGTTGCATGACCTGCTCCTGGGCCGCATCGAACGCCGACTCGCTCTCCAGATTCTCCGACTGCAGCAGGTGGGCTCCCAGGTTTGAGGTCATGATCAGCACGGTGTTCTTGAAGTCCACCGTGCGGCCCTTGGAGTCCGTCAGGCGCCCGTCGTCGAGCACCTGCAAGAGGACGTTGAAAACGTCTGGGTGAGCCTTCTCGATCTCGTCGAAAAGAATCACGGAATACGGCCGCCTGCGCACGGCCTCCGTCAGTTGTCCGCCTTCGTCGTAACCCACGTAGCCGGGGGGCGCCCCAATCATCCGGGCGACCGCGTGCTTTTCCATGTACTCCGACATGTCGATTCGAACCAGGGCTTGCTCGTCATCAAAGAGGAACTCGGCCAGGGCGCGCGCTGTCTCGGTCTTGCCCACCCCCGTCGGTCCCAGGAAGAGAAAGGAGCCGATTGGACGCTTGGGGTCGCTCAGCCCGGCACGCGAGCGGCGGATGGCATTGGCCACCGTTTCCAGCGCCTCATCCTGCCCAACCACCCGGTCGCGCAGCCGCCCTTCCATCTCGACCAGCTTGCGCACTTCTCCTTCGAGCATTTTGTCCACCGGAATGCCGGTCCACTTGCTCACGATCTTGGCAATGTCTTCCTCGTCGACCTCTTCTTTCAGGAGGCGTCCGTTGCCTGAGCCGGCTCCGTCCTGTTTGGCATTCAGAAGTTTCAGTTCGGCTTCCAGCTGCGGCAGCTCTCCGTACTGGATCGCTGCGGAGCGCTCCAGATTGCCACGCCGGGTTTGTTCTTCCATCTCAAAGCGCAGCGCTTCAATCTTCTTCTTCACGTCGCTCAGCCGGGTAATGGCTTCACGCTCCGTTTGCCAGCGAGCGCGCAGACCGGTGGCCTTCTCCTTGAGCGTGGCAAATTCCCGCACCACTTGTTCCAGCCGCTCCTTCGAATTCTTGTCGGTCTCCCGCTTCAACGCTGTGCGCTCGATTTCGAGCGAGATCATTTGCCGTTCCAGCTGGTCGATCTCCATGGGCACCGAACCGATTTGGATGGCCAGCGAAGCCGCTGCCTCGTCGACCAGGTCGATGGCCTTATCAGGCAGAAAGCGGTCAGAGATGTAGCGGTGCGACAGCGTGGATGCAGCCACGATTGCGGAGTCTTTGATACGGACATTGTGGTGGGCCTCGTAGCGCTCTTTGAGACCGCGCAGGATCGCAATGGTATCTTCCACATTGGGCTCGCCCACAAAGACAATTTGGAAACGCCGCTCCAGCGCCGCATCCTTTTCGATGTATTTGCGATATTCATTCAGGGTGGTCGCGCCAATGGCTCGCAGCTCGCCGCGCGCCAGCGGCGGCTTCAACATATTCGAAGCGTCGATAGAGCCTTCTGCCGCGCCCGCGCCAACCAGCGTATGCAGTTCATCGATGAACAGGATGATCTGACCGTCGGCCTCCTCGATATCTTTGAGTACCGCCTTGAGGCGGTCTTCAAATTCGCCGCGGTACTTCGCTCCCGCCAGCATGGAACCGAGATCGAGCGAAATGACGCGCTTGTCGCGCAGCAACTCGGGCACGTCGCCGGACACGATTCGCCGGGCCAGGCCCTCAACAATGGCCGTCTTGCCCACGCCGGGTTCGCCGATCAGCACCGGGTTGTTCTTGGTCCGGCGCGAAAGCACCTGGATCACGCGGCGAATCTCTTCATCGCGGCCGATGACGGGGTCCAGTTTCCCTCGCCGCGCCAACTCCGTCAGATCCTTGGCATAGCGGTCCAGGGCCTGGTATTTGCCCTCAGGGCTTTGATCGGTGACTCGCTGGTTGCCGCGCACCGAGGTTAACCCCTGCAAGATCGCTTCGCGGGTGGCGCCAAGGGACGCCAGCAGCATCTGCGCCGGGTCCTTTTTGATCTGTCCCAGCGCGAGCAGCAGATGCTCGGTCGAAACGTATTCGTCCTTAAAATCTTGCGCTTCTTTCGAAGCGTCATGCAACACCTGCTGCATCGCAGCGGAAAGACCGGGCTCCGAGGCCGCGCCTGTCACCTTGGGCAGCGCGTCGACGGCCTTATGAGCACTCGCTAACAACTGCTCGATTGGAATGCCAACCTTCTGCAGCAGCGGACTGATGATGCCTTCTTTGTCTTCCAGAAGTACCGTCAGCAAGTGCATGGGCACCACCTCGGGTTGGCCATTCTCATTCGCCAGCGAGCTGGCCTTCTGGATGGCTTCCTGTGATTTCAGTGTGAATTTGTCCCAGCGTATTGCCATAATTCTGTCTTCCTGACTGACCAGACCATCCTGAACTTGCTCGTCATGCCAAAGCAAGGGCGGCATCGGGCGGATGCCGATATGCCTGGTCTTCTATGCTTGTGCCGCGGGGCGGATGTTTCTGCCACCTACAGCTTTGATGGCGATCATACCACGATAGACTCATAAAATATGAGTCTCCGGGCATCATATTGAGCTCGGCAGCTCGGGGGTCGCTTCCAGTAGCGCCCGAGTATAGTCCGCCATGGGGTAACGGCAGATCTGGTCGCAGGTTCCCGCCTCCACTACCTTGCCGGCACGCATCACCACGATGTTGGTCGAGAGATAGCGGACCAGGGGCATGGAGTGGGAGATGAAGAGGTAAGTCAAGTGGAATGTTTGCTGTAGGTGACGGAGCAAGTTCATGATCTGGGCTCCCACGCTCACGTCCAGCGCGGAGACAGGCTCGTCCAACAGAAGCAGCTCGGGCCGAAGGGCGAGCGCTCGCGCGATATTGATGCGTTGGCGCTGTCCCCCGGAGAACTCATGGGGATACCGGCGCAGGGCCGACTCGTCCAGGCCCACCTGCGCCAAGAGCTCCCCCGCATTTTCGCGAGGCTGGTCAGCAGTTCTCTGCCGATGGTGGATGCGAAAGGGCTCGGCGATGATCTGAGCGACGGTCATGCGCGGGTTGAGCGCAGCGAAGGGGTCCTGAAATACGGGCTGCATCCTGCGGCGAAGCAGGCGCAACTCAGTGCTGGTACCGCCGACCGGCCGGCCACCAAAGTGGACCGACCCAGAGGAGGGAGGAATCAGGCCGAGGATCATCCGTGCCACGGTGCTCTTGCCGGAGCCAGATTCCCCTACCAACCCCAGGGTCTCTCCGCGGTCGATGGAGAACGATACCTGGTCGACAACACACTTCTCTTCGCGGGCGCCTAACCAGCCGGAACGCCTACTGTAGTTTTTTGTGAGTTCGCTTACCTGGAGCAAGGCCATGCCCGGATAGTAGCTCACCGGAGGATTTAGAGCATTTTCGCAATTGGTTCAAGCCGAAGCCGTATTTCCTGTGGATGTTGGTGGAGCCACCGTCCTTACCAGACCACAGTCATTGCGACAATGCTCTAGATGTCCAGGTTCTTCACGTCTAAAGCATTGTCTTCGATGAACTTGCGGCGCTCGGCTACGTCTTCGCCCATGAGCGTGCTGAAGATCTGCTCGGTTTCTACCAAATCGTCCAGCTTTACTGAAAGCAGAGTGCGCCGGTCAGGATCCATGGTTGTCTCCCAGAGCTGAGCCGACGTCATCTCGCCCAAACCCTTGTAACGCTGCACGTCGTATTCACGCCGGCCCTGTTCGATGACGTGCTCGAAGACCTCACGAGCCGATTGCTTGGTGACTGGATCGGGGATCGCCTTCTTCACCTTCTTAGGCTTGGCGCCTGCCTCGGGAGACACAGCTTCCGCTTCCACCTCTTCGGTATCGGCGCCTTTACCGTACTCAATGACGTATGGGCCCACCAGTTCGTCGCGAATCAGCCCGTATTTGGCCATCATCTGGCGATACTCCGGGGAAGAGGCGAGGGTCCAATCCACGCGGCGAACCGCGCCCTGGCTATCGGTAAAGCTCACCGACCAGGTGCGGTGTTCTTCTTCGTATTGCGGTGCGGCGACTGCCTTGAATTCGCAGGCTTTGGCCATTTTCACCAGCTCGGCGTGAAGCTTCTGCAGTTTTGAGGGCACTTTTCCCTCGCCCTCAAAGTCAGGACGCTTCATCAGCTCGAGCCTGGGCAACAGTTCCGTGACCGCCGTGTTGCGCATGTGCTTGTTGGCCTTTTCAAAGACGCCCAGGTAGTCGTTGAGCTGGCCCATAAACCTGGTAAGGGCGCCCCCTTCGAGCTTTTTGCCCTCCGCTCCGTAACGCAATCCCATCCCGTCGGCAGCGCGCTTGATCATGACTTTGACGAACTCGCGGTCGTCCTTGATGTATTGTTCGAATTTGCCCTTCTTGATGCGATAGAGCGGCGGTTGGGCGATATAGACATTGCCCCGTCGAATCAATTCGACCATGTGACGGAAGAAGAAGGTCAAAAGCAGAGTGCGGATGTGGGAGCCGTCCACGTCGGCATCGGTCATGAGGATGATCTTGCCGTAACGGAGCTTGGAGGCATCGAAGTCGTCTTTGCCGATGCCGCAGCCCAGGGCGGTAATCATGGCCCGGATTTCTTCATGGCCCAGCATTTTGTCGTAGCGGGCCTTTTCGACGTTCAGAATCTTGCCTTTGAGCGGGAGCACGGCCTGGAACTTCCGGTCCCGGCCCTGTTTGGCGGTTCCACCTGCGGATTCTCCCTCGACCAGGTAAAGCTCGCAGCGGTCAGGGTTGCGCTCGCTGCAGTCTGCCAGCTTGCCCGGCAAGCCGCCTCCATCGAGCGCGCCTTTACGGCGGGTGAGGTCTCGCGCTTTCCTCGCCGCCTCTCGGGCACGAGCCGCTTCGATGGCCTTGTTGATGATCCGCTTGGCGATCGGAGGATTTTGCTCAAAGAACATCCCCAGGCGCTCATTGACGAACGCCTGCACTGAGCCGGCAATGTCGGAGTTGAGCTTACCCTTGGTCTGTCCTTCGAATTGCGGTTGCGGCAGTTTCACGCTAACGACGGCGACCAGCCCTTCACGCACATCGTCTCCGGAGAGATTCTCTTTCACGTCTTTGAACAGCCCCATCTGCTGCCCCGCGGTGTTGATGGTGCGGGTGAGGGCGGTGCGAAAGCCGGAGAGGTGGGTGCCACCGTCTACGGTGTTGATATTGTTGGCAAAACTGAACACTGCCTCGGAATAGCTGTCGTTGTACTGCAGTGCAATATCCAGCTCGATTCCATCGCGCGAGGATTCCATTACGATGGGCTTGTCGTGCAGCACCTGCTTGCCACGGTTCAGATGTTTGATGAACTCCGCGATGCCCCCCGCATACTTAAAGTCGGAACGCTTGGCCTCGCCGGTCTTGGGGTCGGTGGCCCGCTCGTCGATCAGGATGATCTCCAGGCCCTTGTTGAGGAAGGCGAGTTGGCGCAGCCTCTGGGCCAGGGTGTCGAAGTTGTATTCGGTAACGGTGAAAATAGAGCGATCGGGGAGAAAGCGAATCTTGGTACCCCGTTTTTTCGTGGTGCCGGTCTGCTTCAGCTTGGTAACCGGAGCTCCCTTGGCATAGGTCTGCTCATACGTGTGAAGGTCTTTCCATACCTCGACGTCGAGTTCTTCACTGAGCGCGTTGACGCAAGAGACGCCAACCCCATGCAGCCCCCCGGAAACCTTGTAGGTGGAGGCATCAAACTTGCCTCCCGCATGCAGCTTCGTTAAAACGACTTGCAAGGCCGGCATCCGCTCGCCGCCGGGAACTTCCATTTCGTCGACCGGGATTCCCCGGCCGTCGTCGGTCACGGTGATCGAGTTGTCGATGTGGATCGTGACCTCTACGCGCGAGGCGTAGCCAGCCAGCGCCTCGTCGACGGAGTTATCGACCACCTCGTACACCAGGTGATGCAGGCCTTGCTCGCCGGTCGACCCGATATACATTGCCGGACGAAGCCTTACGGCCTCCAGTCCTTCGAGCACCTTGATGTTGTCCCCGGTATAGGTCCGCTCCGCTGAAGCGTCACGAAGGGCTGCCGGGGGAATAGCAGCGGAAACTGAAATCTCTTTGGTGGACATGCAACTCCGAACGGCGAACTTTGATTGAGCGCTCTCGGCGCGAGGTGGCCGAAGGAAATAACATCTTGAAAGTGCAGGGTTTGACTGCACTTTGACTAGCTAAAGTTTACCACGTTTCGAGGCCGCGCCGGCAGTCCATACGCGGGTGCCAAGAGTGCAAAACAGGCACACAATTATCCTGATTGAAGGCAATTCCGGCAGGGGGCCGGCCCTAAAGGTGTCAGTACCTAGGTGATCGCATTACATCTTTCGCTCGATTCTACAGTAACCTGCAGGTGGGGTACCTTTGAACTGACAGAAAGGGTACCGAAGTCACGGGGAGAGTGGATATCCTCTAATATCCCCTTTACTTACAGAATTCTCGGAGTGCTGGCACTATACTCCGACCTGTAAGAGTCTTCTACATCATCCTGAAAATAAAGTACCCTGAGGTAACCAGACTTATGAAACTCACCGTGCATGCATCCATTTTCTCCATCGTGTTCGCAGGCTTCATGGCCAGCGCGTTAACTACAAAGCCGACAGCCCCCACCAGCAGCAGCCAGAGCTTCGCGGTTTCCCACGCTCTGCCGGTGCCCAATTGCCCGCCCAGTACAGGTTGCCCCAAGGACCCCAAGTAAGGAAATGGGTACTGAAGCGACCACCGCTAGTACTCAAACTATGCACACCTAGCACAAAAGTGCTAGGTGTCAAGGATTTCTTCGGTTGAGCACCACCCTGATTCGAGCTATTCTCAAGACTCGGAAGGGGTGTCGTGATGACGAGTGTTGGTCTCACCATCTTGTATGCGGCAGAGCCTCTCTTCATGGTTGCGGCCATGGTGGCTTTGCTGAGGTCTCGCGAGCAGCGTCGTTTCCCGGCGCTATTCGCTTATGTTTCTCTTCGTCTTGGCTCTTCCGCAGTCCTGCATTTTCTCCTCCAGATCCGCCGGTTTATCCCCATCGGCGCCAAGGCTGCTTATGCCTGGTACTTCTACACCTACTGGCTGAGCTATATTGCGGGCGCGATCGTTGTCTTCCTGGTCATTCAGGAGATGTTCCAGTCTTCCATGGATCCGTTTCCCGGCTTGAAGTGGCTGGGCACCATATCGTTTCGCTGGGTTGCATGCATTTCGTTTGTGGCAGCGTCCGCGGCTCTGCTCGTTCCTGGTGGTAGAGGGGACAAGTTCCTGCTCGCCATTGTCGCCCAGGCGATGCGCTGCGAAAGCATCTTCATCCTTTGCCTGTTGCTCTTCCTACTGATTGCGGCCGGCAAGCTCGGTCTCTCCTATCGCAGCCGGGTGTTTGGGGTCAGTTTTGGCTTTGGCATTATGGCAGCGAGCGATCTGGTTGTTTCCGCCGCTTTTATGCACTTTGGAAGCAACATCGTGAGCTCGACCATCAGCGTCGTTACCACCAGCGCCAGCCTTTTGACGCTCGGCGTATGGTCTGCCTACTTTCTGCAACAGGAGCCGGCTCGCCAGCTCGCTACTCTCGACCCCACCTCGCCCCTGGCACGTTGGAACGAAGTTGCGACGGAGCTTGGCCGGCTTGGAAACCGCGTCCCGGTCCCGGTATCCGTCCCGGCAAACAACTTCTTTCTTCAGGACGTCGAGAAGGTGGTCGATCGTATCTTGATCAAGAACTCGCTTCATATAGCCAGCTAAAGCAGTTTCGGAATTGGTGTAGACCGAAGCCGCCAACCTTTACGTGGTTTTCTCCCAAGAAAAACCACACTTCGCGGTTTTTATCAGACCACAGTAATTCCGAAACTGCTCTCAGCTACTTCCAGAAAAGAGAAAAGGCCATAACGGTTTGTCCGTTGTGGCCTTTTCCTTTTCCTTCAGTGTTTGCCGCGCTTGTCTAATCTAGCTAGCGGCTTCTACGGGCTCCACGGAGACGAAACGTCCACTCCGGCCGCGGTCCACGAAATTCACCTTGCCGGCGATCTCGGCATAGAGGGTGTCATCTTTGCCCCGGCCGACATTGAGGCCCGGCTTCAGTTTGGTGCCGCGCTGGCGGACGATAATGGAGCCACCGGTGACTACCTGGCCAGCGAAAATCTTCACGCCCAATCGCTGCGCATTTGAGTCGCGTCCGTTTTTGGAACTGCCTAACCCTTTTTTATGTGCCATTGCCTGTCCTTACCAAGAGAGATTTTTAGCGGGCGGCCTCGCCCTTTTCGCTGCCATAGCTGAATCCGTTAACCTCGATGCTGTTGATCCGGATCTCGGTGTAGGCCTGGCGATGTCCCTGCAGCTTCTTGTATTGCTTCTTGCGCTTGAAATGAAAGACCAGAATCTTGTCGCCCCGCCCGTCACTGACTACGGTGCCCAACACTTTCGCGTCGGTTGGCTTGACGATGGGCGAGACGCCATCAGAGAAGGCCAGCACATCGCTGAACTCGACCATGTTGTTACTGTCGGCGACGGCTTTTTCAACCTTGACCACTTCGCCGGGGGCGACGCGGTACTGCTTACCACCTGTGCGGATGACCGCGTACATAAAACCTCCAAACGCCACGAACCTACGGCGCAAAAGAAATAGCTGGGCAAAGACTGGATTGCTGAATGTACTCAAACCCCGAGAAGCGGGTGAGCAGACCGCACCAAACGACCGCAGCGAAAGAAAACAAGGTCGCGCTGCTTAGGTCCCAAGCCTTTTAATCTTACGATCCCCGTCGACTTTGGTCAATGGCCACTGCGGCTAACCGGAACGGAACGAAGCGGGACGGAACGACGCGGCTGGGCGGATTGGAAGAGGTAAACCCCCAGGACCACCATCAAAGGCTCGAGCGGGTGACGAAAGCGTGCGTGCGCCGCGACCCCGTAGTACACGAGTGGTAAGAGCAGAAAGGCCCATGCAAACAGGCCGGCGGCTGGAGCCTTGCGGCCCAGGGCGAGCGCGAGCCCGAGCAGTCCGCATACGCTCGCGAACACAAAATTAAAGCTGCGGCCGTACTCGACCCAGGGGGCGGCGCTGATGGGATGGGGAACACCGGCCCAAAAAAAGAACACGCGCTTCAGGGTATTGCGGGCGAATAGACCTGGATCCGCGTGTATCGCCGTCCAGGCTTGCTGCCCGCGCATTCTGGAATACGGGATCTCGCCCAGCCGGGAATAGAGGCGTAGCTGATCGGGCGCCTGAATGGGGTGGTCGTACTCCATCAAAAACCCGGTCGCTCCCGGACCATTCCCCAGGTAGAGTTCGGCGCCGAAGTTTCCGCGGGTGGGGACGAATTGGTGAAAAGCCTGCCAGTTTCTCCAGGTCCAAGGCCCCAGGCATGCGGTAAAGGTGACGGCAGCGAGTAGAATTCCCCCGATCTGGCGGCCTAGGTTCGGCGTTCCGGCCAGGATCCAGAGCCCGCACGCGGGCAGAAATATCAAAAGTGCCGGACTGCTTAGCCCGGTCGCGCCCCAAAGCAGGCCAAAGAGCGCCCAGCGCCCCAGGGTCGCACGCGCGGGCTCTGCAGGCCCCAAAAGCCTTGATGTGTGCATGAGGGATGCGTGCGCGGGGGCGGGGAAGGCGCGCATGCGCAGGGCGATGACCAGCACCCACGAGAACAGGAACGTAGTGAGCGAGGTGTCCCACACCCAGCGGACTGCGTATTGCAGCGCTGCCGGATAGAGCGCCCAGATCCAGGCCGACCAAAGGGCGATGTTCCGGTTGAAGCAGCGGGCGGCGATCTCCCAGGTAGTGCGCGCCGTCAAGGCGGAAAAGAAGCTGTTTATGACCAGAATTACCCACGCTGACAGCGGGGTAAAAACACCGAAGAGCTTGAAGACGCCGGCCAGCAGCAAGGGAAAGAGCGGTCCCACCCAGGCGGTGGGGCCAGTGTGTCCGCGAAACGGGTCGGAGAAGCCGAACCCGGTGGCCAGCGCGCGGGCGATGCGCCCCATTTCCTCCCCAAAGAGCATGTGGTCGTCATAGGCTCGGATGCGGTAGGTATGCGCCAGGGTGAGGTAGAGCACGCGCACGGCAAAAGCCACCCAGAAAATGGACCAGGGCGCCCGGAGTTCCGCACGTGTTGCGCTGGGTAGGCGTGCGCCCGATACCGCGGGAGTGGTTACAGGTTGTCGCTGGCTGCCCATGCAGCTATACTAGAAGCTCGCCGGTTTGGTGCGTGTCCCTGTCTTGCGGTCCAGCAGCTATCACCCTCTTCGATAGCGCGCACACAGAGTAAGACTGCCGCCTGTTTCTGCGAAAAGCTTAGTATCTGGAGTTTGTTATGGCTCAGGTTTGCAAACTCTGCGGCAAAGGTCCGCAGTTCGGTAACAAGATCTCCCATGCCCACAATGTTTCCAAGCGCCGCTGGAATGTCAATCTTCGTCCGGTCAAGGCCCAGGTAGAGGGTGGTCACAAGCGTATTCGCGTGTGCACCCGCTGCATCAAGGCTGGTAAGGTCGTAAAGGCATAGGCAAACGCCGGGCTCAGGCCCGGCGCCGGCACCATGCCTTACTATTCCTTGGCCCCAGAAGCTTTGGGCTCAAAACCAAGTGACAACGAATTGATGCAGTAACGCAGGCCGCCAGGCCCCGGACCATCTGGGAACACATGTCCCAGGTGGGCGCCGCAGCGCGCGCAATCGACTTCCGTGCGGCTCATCCCGTAGCTTTTGTCCTCGTGAAGACTGACAGCGGCGGCGTTCGCCGGAACCGTAAAGCTGGGCCATCCGGTGCCCGATTCGAATTTGGTGTCCGAGCTGAAGAGGGGAGCATCGCAGGCTCCGCAGCGGTAGATGCCATCCGCATGGTTGCGATAGAGAGCACCGGAAAATGCGGGTTCCGTCCCTTTTTGGCGCATGACGTAGTACTGCTCCGGCGTTAACTGCGCACGCCACTCGGCCTCGGTCTTCTCTACTTTGTCCAGTCGTTCTACTTGCTCTTTTTCCATGGATCACTACTCCTGGCTATTCGATGCGTTGTGGGAAAGAAGGAAGCACGCAGCATCTTCGCAATTGGTGTAGATGGAGGCAGCCAACCTTTACGTGGTTTTCTCTCAAAGAAAACCACACCTCGCTACTCTTACCAGACAACAGTAATTGCGAAAATGCATCTACCTCTGCGCGACGACTTCGATTTCGACCAGCGAGTCCTTGGGCAGTCTCGCCACCTCGATGGTTGACCGCGCCGGCGCCACCACGCCTTCGGGTGCCAGGTATTGGCCATAAACTTCGTTCATTGCGGCAAAGTCGCCCATGTTTTTGAGAAACACCGTGGTCTTGATGACCTGGCCGAGGTCCGTGCCAGCCGCGGCCAACACTGCCTTCAGGTTTTCCAGAGCGCGGATCGTCTGCTCCCGGATGCCGCCTGTGACCAGTTGCCCGGTTGCCGGGTCGAGTGGAATTTGTCCTGAGGTGTAGATCAGGTTTCCGCTTTGAATTGCCTGAGAATAGGGCCCGATGGCCGCGGGGGCATGTTCTGTCGAGATCGCTGACTTGCTCATGCAGTGATTTTCGCTCGAAAGCGAGTGTCTGCCAACCCAGCATTTTCGCAATGGGTGTAGACCGAAGCCACAAACGCTTACGTGGTTTTCTCTCAAAGAAAACCACACCTCGCTGCTCTTACCTGGCCACAGTCATCGCGAAAATGCTTTAGACGGACGGCTTTGCGTGGTTGTAAACCGGTTCCGTTTGCTTGGAGGGGGAATTACACCTTATGCGCACGTTGCACGTCGCGGACGCCGGGAACACGCCGCAGGCCGCTCACCAGGCGGGTGAGGTGACGCATATCTTCCGCTTCGAGTACAAACTCGACAATGGCCTCGGAGTCTCCAGTCGACTTGGAATCGACGCCGCGGATGTTGGTGCCATCGTCGCTGATGACGGCAGTCATTTCCTTCAGCATGCCGGCGCGATCGTCGCAAAAGATGGTCAATTTGACCGGATACGTCATCTTGCGGCCAGGTTTTTCATCCGCCATGCGGGCCCACTCGACGGCGATGCGGCGGTCGCTCTCGTAGAGCAGATTCTGCACGTTGGGGCAGCTGCGCGCATGCACCGCCACACCTTTCCCCCGGGTGACGTAGCCTACGATCTCTTCGCCGCGGATCGGATTGCAACATCGCGCCCGATAGACCAGCAAATCATCCTGGCCCTCCACCTGGAGTGAGTCAGATCCGTGCAAATGGACCCGTTTCACCGCTTCTGACATTGCGCCCTTGGCGGCGTCCTTGCCGGGCTCGATTTCGAGGCCGGTCTGCGAGGTGGCGCCGGGAGCGAGTTTGTTCAGGACCTGGCGAGAGGAGTACTTGCCGAAGCCGATCGCGGCCATCAGATCGCCCGCCGTCGCCAGTCCACATTCGGTGGCCGCCCGCGCATAGTCGGTGTCGGTCAATTTACTGAGCGACACCTTGTACTTGCGAGCCTCGCGGTCCAATAGCTTTTTGCCGATTTCCACCGCTCGCTCGCGCTGGTGTTCGTTGAGCCAGTGCTTGATCTTGTTGCGTGCCCGGGAACTCTTGGCGAAGGTCAGCCAATCACGGCTGGGGGTGTGGCCGTTCTGGGTAACCACTTCCACGATGTCGCCGTTGTGCAGCTTGGTGCGGAGTTGCGCCATTCTGCCGTTTACCTTGGCGCCCACGCAGGTGTTGCCCACCTCCGTGTGGATGGTGTAGGCGAAATCGATGGGCGTCGCATCCTTAGGCAGCACCACCACCTTGCCCTTGGGGGTGAAGGTGTACACCTCTTCAGGGTAAAGATCGATCTTCAACGTGGAAAGAAACTCGTTGGGATCGGTCATTTCGCGCTGCCACTCGACCAACTGGCGGACCCAGGCCAGGCGCTGCTCATCGCGCGCGCTGGTGGGCGAGCCGGCTGCTTTGTATTTCCAATGCGCCGCTATCCCTTCTTCGGCGATGCGATGCATTTCTTCGGTCCGGATCTGGACCTCGAATTGGTGGCCGCCCTCGCCCATCACCGTGGTGTGCAGCGATTGATACAAATTGGGCCGGGGCATGGCGATAAAGTCTTTAATGCGCCCTGGGACAGGCCGCCAGATGGAGTGGATCAGGCCAAACGCCGCGTAGCAATCCTGCACCGTGGCGGTGATCACGCGCACCGCCAACAGGTCATACACCTGGTCGACCGTGATCTTTTGTTTTTGCAGTTTTTGCGCGATGCTGTACAGCCGCTTGATGCGCCACTCCACGCGGGCGTGGATATTGTTCTCGCGCAGCCTGTCGTTCAGCAGGGCCTCGACTGAATTCAGGAACTGTTCGTCCTCTTCGCGCGTCACATCGACGGCGCTCTTCACCTGCTCATACCCGAAGGGGTCGACGTAGCGAAAGGCCAGATCTTCCAACTCGCCGCGGACCTTGCCCATGCCCAGGCGGTGGGCCAGGGGGGCATAGATATCCAGGGTTTCCCGGGCGATCGACTCCTGACGTTCCCGCGACAGATGCTGCAGCGTGCGCATGTTGTGCAGCCGGTCCGCCATCTTGATCAGGACCACACGCACGTCGCTGACCATCGCCAGCAGCATCTTGCGCACGTTTTCGGCCTGGCGGTCTTCGCGGTTCGCGAACTGGATCTTGTCGATCTTGGTCACGCCCTCAACGATGTGCGCGACCTGCTCCCCAAACTGCTCGGTAATGTCTTCGGTGGTGACCGGGGTGTCTTCGACGGCATCATGCAGCAGGCCGGCTGCGATCGCGGTCGAGTCGAGCTTCATTTCTGCAAGAACCTGGGCAACCTCGAGAGGATGCAGCACATACGGTTCCCCGGAAGCCCGAAGCTGCCCGTTGTGGTGCTGCACACAGAACTCCCACGCCGTGCGAATGATGCCGATGTCGTCACTCGGCCGATTCTTGCCGATGGTGGCGAGTAGCTCAGCAAACTTCGCTGCCAGGATGCCTGGTTCCGCTGGAGGTTCAAGTGGCGTGGAGTGCACAGTCGCCATACCTGATTATAGGCTGCCGGCCAAGAGGTTGCTACCCGCGGCCGAGCTCCGCACGGGCCGCGGGCGCGTGGCAATCGTGCTCCCGGAAGGCGGCCCCAGACGCTATGCCCAGGACGCTATGCGAAGATACGTTGTGCCTTCTAAATCCCTCTCCCGGTCACCGAGCAAGGCCAAGGTCAAGTCCTCGAGCAAGTCCTCGGTCAAGCCCGTGGTGGCTCGTACCTCGCGAAGCGAGGGGCCGGTTGCCGTTATCTCCCGCCGGGCCGCAGAGCGGCTGCGCGCCGGCCACGTATGGGTCTACCGGTCAGATATCGAGCATCTGCCGGAAGTGGAGCCGGGCCTGATCGCGGTGGCCGACCATCGTGGCTTCCCGCTGGGTACAGCGCTGTTGAGCCCAGCCTCGCAAATCACGCTGCGCATGGTGAGCTCCGACCCGGTTCTGACGCAGAAGGGGTGGCTGGCCTTATTCGACCAGCGGCTCCGCGCCGCCATTCAGCTGCGCCAAGGCATGCTGGAGGAAGGTACGGACGCCTGCCGCCTGGTTTTCAGTGAGGCGGATCAACTGCCCGGGCTCATCGTGGATCGCTACGGGGACCTGATTCTCTTTGAAATTCTGTCCAAGGCGCTGGATCGGGACGACATGCGCGCGGCCGTGGTCCAGGTGCTCAAATCCGAGGCGGAGCCGGTGACCATCGTGGAACGGTCTGAGGCGCGCATCCGGGAACTGGAGCAGCTTAGCCTGCCGCCGGAGGAGCCGCTGTATTCCGCGGAGCCCATCGCCCAGTTGGCGACGATTTTTCAGCTGAACGGGCTGGCTTTTCATTACGACGCGAACGCCGGGCAGAAGACCGGAGCGTTTCTCGACCAGCGCCTAAACTATGCGGCTGCTGCACTCTACGCCCACGGCGACGCTCTCGACGTGTGTACCTACCAAGGCGGGTTTGCCCTTCATCTGGCCCGCTCTTGCGCTCGCGTGACCGGTATTGACGCCTCGCGTGCGGCCCTCGAGGTAGCGGAAGAGAATCTTGCAGTCAACCGGCACCGCATCCAGGCCACGGTGGACTGGGTCGAGGCCAATGCTTTCGATCTTCTGCGCGACTGGAGCACTGCGGGCAACACCTATGACACCGTCGTGCTCGATCCGCCGGCCTTCGCCAAATCGAAGCGCGCGGTGGACGGAGCCCTGCGCGGCTACAAGGAACTCAACTTGCGCGCAATGAAGATGCTGCGGCCGGGCGGGACCCTGGTGACCTGTTCCTGCTCGCACCACGTTTCCTGGGATGAATTTCACGGCGTGGTGGCGTCTGCCGCCGGTGATGCGCAACGCCGCATTCGTCTTCTGGAGCGGCGGGGAGCGGCTCCCGATCATCCGGTGGTTCTCAATATCCCGGAGACCGAGTATCTGAAGTGCCTCATCCTCCAGGTTGACTAGAATAGAACGGAATGGCATTCGGCTCTCACTGGCAGCACGCTTGGCTAGTCATCGCTTCCTTTCTCGCCGGAGCCCTCAATGCTATGGCGGGCGGCGGTTCGTTTCTATCTTTTCCAGCTCTGTTAGGCGTGGGCGTACCGCCCATACAGGCAAATGCAACCAACACGGTTGCCCTTTGGCCCGGCCAATTCACTTCGATCGCCGCGTATTGGCAAGACTTGAAGGCCAATGTCCGGCTGGTGCTTCCGGTGTGTTCCGCGGCGCTCCTCGGCGGGTTGGCAGGAGCCATCGTCCTGCTGCGCACCGGCCAGGCCACCTTTCTCGCGCTGGTGCCGTGGCTGCTGCTGCTGGCCGCCGGCCTCTTCGCCGCCAGCGGGCCGGTATCGCGCCGGCTGCAGCGCACGCGCGTCAGTGTCCCGGGCACGAAACCCCACCTGCTACCACTGTGGATCGGTGTGGCCCTGGTGTGTTTCTACATCGGCTATTTCGGCGCCGGCGCGGGCTTTCTGCTGATGTCTGTGCTCGCCGTCTTCGGGATCCAGAACATCAACCAGGTCAATGCGCTGAAGGTGATCGCCACCACCACGGCAAACGGAATTGCGGTGGTGACGTTTGTGGTGGAGAAACAGATCCAGTGGAAGTACTGTTTGCTGATGATGATCGCCGCCGCGGTGGGCGGTTACCTGGGAGCACGCTACTCGCGGGGGCTGAATCCCCAATTCATGCGCACGCTGGTGGTCGCGATCGGGCTAGGAATGGCGGCATACTTTTTTTGGAAGCAGTATGCCTGAGGGCGCTGACGCTGCGCAGCGTATTCCCTGGCGTATTCCCAGGCGTATTCTAAGACAGGTAGTGTGATGAGCCACGAAGGCATTCGTTTTATCAGCGAAGAAGAAGCACGGAGGCTGGCGCAGGAGGCGGCTGCGCAGCATCATGATCTGCCTCGTGAAGCGACGGAACCAGCCCGCGTCCGGGTGCAGAAAACAACGGGTGCCGGGATGGAGATCGACTGGAAAGACGGCCACCAAAGTCATTGGAGCTTCCAGTGGCTACGGGATGCTTGCCCGTGCGCGACCTGTCACGAGGAACGGGGAGCCAGCGGCCGCAAACCGGGCGAGCCGAAGCCCCAGCCTGGCGGTCTGCTGCAGATGTACAAGGCTCCGGCACGGCCCGAGACCGCTTCGCCGGTAGGCAAGTACGCAATTAGTTTTCGTTGGAATGACGGCCATCAGAGCGGCATCTATTCCTGGGATTACCTGCGTCGCCATTGCCGGTGTGAAGAATGCCGTGACCGCTGAACTCTTAGGGGGCCGGCTTGGCAGGAGCGAAATGATCGACGGGCAGATTTTCCCATAAGCTCTGCATCGTTTGCAGGGCCTCGGCGGAATTTCCTACGACCTGAATGTAGCCATGGTTTTCCGGCTTGAGGAAGCCCTGGTCGACGGCGACTTCGAGAAACCTCAACAGATGGTTGAAATAGCTGCCGGTGTTGACCAACACGCACGGTTTCGCATGGATGCCGAGTTGGGCCCAGGTGAGGATTTCGAAAAATTCATCGAGTGTTCCGAACCCCCCGGGCAAGGCCACGAAGGCATCTGCCTCTTGCGCCATCATCGCTTTACGCTCGTGCATGGTTTCGACAACGACTAATTTGCTTAGACCGGGGTGCGCTACCTCGCGCCAGCCAACACGCGGGGAATGACTCCGATCACTTCGCTGCCATGGGCGAGCGCAGCGTCCGCTAATGCTCCCATCAGGCCCACGTGCGCCCCGCCGTAAACCAGACCTAGCCCGGCTTTCCCCAGCAGGGTTCCCAACGCTACTGCCTCCGCACGATAGGCCGATCCCACCCCCGGGCTCGATCCACAAAAGACACAAACCCTTCGCTCATCCCGATTTTGCATATCAGAATTCCAACACATTCAGGAACGGCTCGCCGGACGATACACTGTTAAAAGACAATTGGTCGCGACACCCGCCCCGAAAACGAACCATCAGCCTGCACCAGAGACCAGCCATTGCAACATCTGCTCGATAAATTGAACCCGCAACAACGCGCTGCCGTCGAAGCCGTGGATGGCCCGTTGCTGATTCTCGCCGGGGCGGGTTCCGGAAGGACGCGACGTCATTACCCATCGCATTGCCTATCTCATCCAGGTACGCAATGTTGCCGCCGATTCCATCCTGGCCGTGACCTTCACCAATAAGGCTTCGGCAGAGATGGGCGAACGCGTGGATAAATTGCTCGGACATCGCAGTCTGGCCAAACCGCTGCTGGCCACCTTTCACTCTTTTGTGTGCGTATGCTGCGCCGGAATATTGAAGCGCTGCGCATTGGCAATGAGGGGCTTACACGCAATTTTGTAATCTACGACGAGACCGACCGCAGGCGATCGTAAACCAGGCGATGCGGCGTATCGGTCTCGACACCAGCAGCTGACGCCGCGAACGGTGCTCTCACGCATTTCCTGGGCCAGATCACATGCTGGATCCGCAGCAGACTTACCTGCAATCGGCCGATCCGGTGAGCGAAAAAGATCGCGCACATCTATGAGGTTTACCGCAGGACTGCGCAAAGCGAATGCGCTCGATTTCGACGACCTGCTGCTCGAGGCGGTGCGCCTTCTGCGTTCCTCCGCCGAGGTGCGGAGCGCTATAACCCGCCGCTACCGCTACCTCCTGATCGATGAATATCAAGAACACCAACCGGCCGCAATACGAGCTGATGAAGCTGCTCTCGGGTACGGAACCACAACGTGTGCGTTGTGGGAGATGAAGACCAGAGCATCTACTCATCGCGTGGCGCGATATCTGGACATCCCTCGAGTTCGACGCCGATTTCCCTGAGCGAAGACCATCCGGCTGGAGCAAAACACCGTTCCACCCAGGTCGATTCTCGAGGGCGCTTCCGCAGTCGTGGCGCGCAATTTGCAGCGCAAGGGCAAGAGTCTGTCGACGTCGCGCGAGGGCGGAGCCAAGATCGGCTACTACGAAGCGCCGGATGGCGAAAACGAAGCGCTCTTTATTGCGGACTACATTCGGAGTACATGCGCCGTGCCGGCGAGGAACAGGAATCACCGCCGCGCCGCGGTGCTTTACCGTACGAACTCGCAATCCGGCTCGTGGAAGAAGCGTTGCGCCGCTACGGCATCGCCTACACCATGGTGGGCGGCTTTTCGTTTTATGACCGATCTGAGATCAAGGATTTGCTCAGTTACCTGAAGCTGGTGCAGAACCCGGAATGGCTACTCGATTGCGCTGGCACGGTGAATCAATACACCGTCACGCGGCATCGGCAAGACGACGATGGAGGTGTTGGAGCGGCTCAGTCTCGAGACCGTATGAGCACTTGGAAGGCGCTCGAGCGCGCGCTGAAGGATCAACTACTGTCCACCCGGCCTGCATCGCGTTGGATACGTTTCGCCGGTTGATCAATGATGGCCGCGCGTGCTGGAGCCGGGAGTTGCCGAGAAGCTCAGCGAAGACGTTAACCCCGTGCCGCCGCCGAGCGAGGCCCAGTCAAGCGTCGATGCGAGCGCTGGAGTCCAGCATCGAGTTCAGCGCCGAGGGGGGCCCAACAACGACTCCGGCGATCGGGAGGATTGAGCTTCGACTTTGGCGACCTCGATCCGGAGATGGGCGACGCGGATTTTCGGCCAGGCGATCTGGACGCAGAGGGAGGAAAGCATTTCCGTCGCGGACGTTCGCCGAAGCAGGCCCTCGCCGTTGGCGAAAGCGGAATTAAAGCGCAGCCGGGCAAGCGGATGCCGTTGCCTCTCAAGCATCCGCAGGATTCCGAAGCCTCGAGATGCAGCGACGCTGCCGGAATTGATCACGTTCCTTATCGACCGCACGGGCTACATTCGTTCGCTCGAGGACGAGGAACGCCGAGTCGATCTCGCGCGTTAGAACTTGAAAGAGCTTGCCACGCTGCCAGGACGCACAGCAGCGGGAGAACGTTGTCTGAGTTTCTCGACCATGCCGCACTGGTCAGCGACGCGGATGGCCACAATCCGGAAAGCCGGTCACGCTGATGAGCCTGCATGCCGCCAAGGGCCTGGAGTTCCGCTGGTTCTTTTGGCCGGCATGGAGGAGGGTTTGTTTCCCCATTCACGCACCCTCAACCAGGGCCCGAATGAACTCGAAGAGACGGCGGCTTTGCTACGTGGCATGACGCGGCTATCGATGCACTGGTGTGACCCGAGCACGCTACCTCGCAGATACGGAACGATGCCGGAATCGGTATCCCCTCGCGCTTTTCGAAGAGATTCCGCCGCATCTGCTCGAGGACCTGACCCGGGCCAGCGCCGATCCGGCGCATATGCGGCCGTTATCGGCTCGAACCGCAGCCGTGGCGAGGAGTGGGATTCGCCGCGGCATCACGCCGTCGCTCTGACGCATCGGGAAGAGCACGTTGTTACCCCCGCTGGACACCTCGCGAACCCCGCCCGGCATCTCGTCGAAGGTAGCGCGGGCTGACCGTCGAACATCACCACCTGGTTGTGCCCGCCGAAAGCCTCGTGGGAGTCGGCGCGGACGTCTCCCGCCACCGCCCACGACTTGGTCCACGTAGTGGGTCCCCCTTCCCTAGACGAATGGTCGCCGAGCACCAGTCCTGGGGATTGGGGCAGGTGTAGTTCGCCGAAGTGCCCGTCGCGAAATGCCAGAAGGCCTTCGCTGAGTTCAAAAGTCAGCGCAGGCCAGAATCCCAAGATTAGCCGATATTATCGATCGGACCCAACCCACGCCCGGGACGTTGCCGACCGGCGCCTCCGCGGCGGCCTGCATGACGGTCTGCTGCTGCCAGGTACCGTCGGCTCTGCTGGTACGAGACCACCGCATCGTTCTGGAACCAGGCGGGCGTGGTGCCGTCGTACATTCCGCCATCCGACCCGCTCTGCGTGTAGCTCGCACCGTTGAACCCGACATAGGCCACCGCCGCCTTGCCGTTGGGCTGGAAGGCCACGCTAACCCGAACGCGTTCTGCACGACCTGGACCAAGGTCTCAGCGGTCGCCTGCCCGTTGACGACTTCGAAGTACTCGACCTGGTAGTCGGGCGTGTTCGGGATCGTCCGCTCGGGGCAGTCGTCGGTGCCATCCGCGCAGTCGATCCGCCGGAAGTACGCGACGCCAATGCGGTCATCGGAGGCCACCGCCATCGCGATCGCCTGGCTGTTGTTGCCTCCATCGGGAACGATCGTAGTGATCGCGAAGTTGCCGCCGCCGGTGCCCCCGGTGGACGTCCCGCCCGAGGTGCTGGTCCCGGCGTCGTGAGTGTTGCCGTTCGAGCTGCAGGCCAACGGCAGCAGCAGTGGGGCGAAGCAAAGAAGCCTGAGACAGGCGAGTTGGTGAAGCGTTCATGGGGAGGCCCTCCGAGCAGAAATTCCAGGGTCGAGAATAGAAGGATACCAGGGACACAGCATCCCGCCAGTTGCGAGCTTCCCCTACCTCCTCCTACCCGAACGGATTCTGGTGGCCGTGGCATCCCTGGAGAGAGTCGCGCCCATGCTTCGTTCGGCGCTTCGACTCCCCGCCCGACGAAGCGCGGCCAGGGGCTCAGCATGAACGGCTAGAAGGGTCCGGGGTCGGGGTCGGGGTCGCGGTCGGGTCGGGGTCGGGGTCGCGGTCGGGGTCGCGGTCGGGGTCGCGGTCGGGGTCGGGGTCGCGGTCGGGGTCGCGGTCGGGGTCGGGGTCGGGGTCGCGGTCGGGGTCGCGGTCGGGGTCGTGCTTCGACTTCCCGCCCGATGAAGCGCGGGCAGGGGCTCAGCATGAACGGCTGGTGGGGTCGGGGTCGTTTGTCGTGATCCTTTCGCTGCTGGCAGCAGCGTGCTCCCCTGAGCAGGCTCCCGCTGTGCCGCAGCGCCGCGCGGTCGCGCCGAAGCCGCGGGCGCGAAGCTGGAGACGTCGGCCCGCGGCTGGTCAGCAACCAGACCAGCACGCCGCTGACGCTGGTCGGCGACGGTTTCGTGAAGGGGATGGACGCCCTGTGCGGCCGGTCGACACCCGCCTGCCGGTGGCCAAGTTCGAGCAGAAGCTGCCGCTGGCGGTCCTCGACCCGCACCACGCCTACGTCCGACTGGAGCCGATCGCGCTCCCTCCCGAGACGACCCAGGTCGAGTTCTCGGTGCGCCTGGTGGAGCCTGCAGGAAGCGCCGCGCCGCAGGACTTGCCCAACATCACGATCGTCAACGACGCGGACTTCCACGATCCCATCGGCCTGCTGGTCTCGAGCGACGGCAAGAAGGTCTTCACGCTGTCCCCCACCGAGGACGCGCTGCTGGCGGTGTCGGTCCCGGGCGGCCGGGTCGAACGGGTCGCGGTGGGCGACGGGCCGCGAGCGATGACGCGCTTCCGGGATCCGAACGGCCGCGAATGGATCGCGATCGTCCACGCCTTCTCACCGGAGCTCCGGCTGCTGGCATCGGAGGCGCCGGCCGCCGCGCAGCAGCGGTTCATCGCGCCCGCCTCCGCCACCGCGGTGGTCATCGATCCGCAGCGGGACTTCGCGCTGGCGGCCGATGCGTGCGCCATACGGTGGTGGCGCTGGATGGCGCACGCCGGCCGCGAGGTCTGGCGAGCCGCGGTCCCGCCGAACCCGGGCGTGCTGGCGCTGGCGGAGGGGAAGAACGGCCCGGTGGTGGCAGTGGGGCAGTCCTGCAGACCGGCGAGGTGACGCTGCTCGACCGCGCCACCGGCCACTCGCTCGGCACGCTCTCGCCGGGACCGGGCATGCCGATCATCGGCGGCGGCACCGCCGCCTTCAGCAAATACGTCATGGGCGGCACCGCCCCCCGCGATTCCGCCTGGTCCCCATCGCTCAAGCGCCTCCTGGTCGCGAGCGTGGGGCCCAACATCGGGCCGAACCCCGAGCGGATGGAGGTCAGCATGAACTCCGGCGTGTCGGTGGTCGATCCGGCGACCAGCCATTTCGTGCGCCACGTCGGGATCTTGGCCGAGGGCGTGCTCCAGTCGCTGGCGCTCGACGACAAGGCCGGCCTGCTCTACGCCGCTGACAGCGCGCTCGGCGAGCTGCGCGTCTTCGATACCCGCCTCCTCAGTCAGACCGACCGCACCGCCGCGAAGGGCAAGATCCAGACTTTCGCCCTGCCCCCGCCGCCCGCCTTTCCCACCGCGCGCCCCGCGGCGGATTACGGAGTGCACGGACGCGCGGGCGTGGAGCTGCACTCGGGGCCGAGCGCGCTGGCCCTGAGCGCGGACCGAGCGACGCTCTACGTGTTGAACCGATTCACCGGGATGCTCGCCACGGTCGACGTGGCCCACCGAGGCAAGGCCCGGCTCCGCTCGCAGGTCGCGCTGTTCGAGCCTCCCGGGATGCTGGCACAAAAGGAGCGGCGGCTCGGCGAGATCCTGTTCTTCACCGACATGGGGCGCACCGGGATGACCTGCGACGCGTGCCACGTCGAGGGGCACACCCAGGGCGTGCTCTTCACGAAGGCTCACCCGCTGCGCATCTACCGCTCGCCCACGCTGCTGGGGAGCCGCGACACGTCACCCTACTTCGTCCCCGAGAGCGCCTACACGCTCGAGCAGACCAGCCGGAATTCGGGGTCGCGCGACCGGTTCCACAACCCGAACCTCACCGAGGGCGAGGTGCAGGCGCTGACTTTGTACGGCGCCACGCTCCCGACGCCCCCCAATCCCTTCGTGGGGCCCGACGGCGCACCGGTGGCTCAGCTGGAGCTGCCCGACGGCGCCCACGGTGACCCGCGTCTGGGCCTTTCCGATCTTCGAAGGGAAAGCGCACTGCAGCTCGTGCCATCCCGGTCCACTCTTCACCACCGATTGGATCCGCCGGCCACCCGCGGCCACTATGTGAAGGTCGGGACGCCAAGCCACTTCCCGCTGCGCGCCTTCTGGCAGGACGACACGCCGGACGCGTTTCCGCCGCCGTCGCTGGTCGGCGCCTGGGACATCTTCCCAATGCTCAGCTCCGGCACCGCCGGCCTCGGCACCGACGCCGGCAAGCTGACCGTCACCACGCGCTTCCCGCTGCGCGCCGTCCTGGAGGCCGCCGCCAACCTGCACGGCACCACCACCGCGCTATCCCCCGAAGACAAGAACGACCTGCTCGCCTACCTGGAGTTGCTCTTAGCAGGAGGCCTGCAACGCCGGGGTGGCAGGAGTTTCGTCGCGCAGGCGTTTTACCGCCAGGCAGCTTTTGATTCTGCTGCCGGGCTGCGCTAGGAACAGGCCATGCAAATCGCCGCCGCCTTCGCCTTGCTGCTGCTCTCCCAGGCTGCTCCGCCGCCGCTCGTGCCCCCAGCCAAGGCGCGTCCGCCTCCCGCGCCCCCGGCCGTCGTGAAGCTGCCCGCCGACGGCAAGCACTCGAGGATTGGATTGCTCAGCCTTTCCGCGGACGGAAAGCTGCTGGCCTTCTCGCGCTTCGCGCCCGAGAGCACGGGCCCGCTGCAGCATGGCGGAACCATCTTCCTGCTCGACCTGGAGCACGCGGGGGCCAAGCCGCGCGCGATCGCCGCCCTCGGCGCGACCGATGGAAACCATTACCAAGTCGCGCTATCGCCGGACGGGAAACAGATCGCCTACATCGCGGATGGCGAACTCTACGTCCGTGGAATCGATTCGGCGACGAGGCGGTGCGGCTGATCCTCCAAAAGGAAGGCGACGCGCCGCTCGGGCCCGGCATCAGCCATGCAAGCTGGGCGGCGGATTCTGTTTGGATGCTGGTGCAGTCGCCCAAGGGGTGGCGGCGCGAGTGAAACCCTCGACCGCCGAGATTGCCCCGCTCGCGCTGCCCCCGGTGGACCTGACCGGCGGCACGGTGGCCCTGAGCCCCGACGGCGAACACGCGTCGTTCGTGCGACCCAAGGCGGGCACCGGCTGGCAGAACGGCGCGAAAGTCGTGCTGGTGAACGTCGCCAGCGGTCAGGCGCAACTGGCGGACTTCGAGAACATGTATATGGAGACCTTCTTCCTGCAGGACGGCTCGCCGGTCGGGGTGGACTTGGTGGGAACGCTCTGGCAGTTGCGCGGCAAGGACCGGAAGCTTGAATTCAAGCCGCCGCCGGCCCCCAAGGACACCGCGCTCGGCCATGCGACGGTGAGCCACGACTTGAGCCGACTGGCTTACGTGGCAACACCCAGGGGCCCGGCGGAGCGGCGCTCCTCTTGATTGGCGGCGCACCCGCGGTTCCGCCGCACGAGAAGCCCGCCGAATTCAAGTCCAACGCCCTTCCCCCGCCGCCCCAAGGGAGCAAGTAGAAGGGCCGAAATTGGGCCCCTCGGGGAGCGTCCGGGAACCGCGCGGGGGAGTTTGACATGTAGGTTGTGAGCGCCCTAACGTCATTAGCTGTCTCTTGGGTGTGGGGGTATTCTTTCGCCATGGCTCGCTTCGCTCGCGCCGCCGT
>CAVXHH010000010.1:0-285542 GCA_963761405.1 uncultured Acidobacteriaceae bacterium | reverse complement strand
ATCTTATGCACCGCGGGCAGGCCGCCGACGGATTGCAGATCTTCCATCACATAGGAGCCACTGGGTTTGAAATCCGCCAGCAAAGGAGTTTTGTTGCTGACGGCCTGGAAATCATCGATGGTGAGCGGCACGCCCACCGACCGCGCCATCGCAATCAGATGCAGCACGGCGTTGGTCGATCCGCCGAGCGCCGTGACCACGCACCATCGCATTTTCGAACGCGCCACGGGTCATGATGTCGCGCGGTTTCAGATCCAGCTCGAGCAAGTCGCAGCACCGCCGCCCCGGCCGAAGGCACTCGTCGAGCTTGATCGGATCCTCTGCCGGCGTGGACGAACTGTAGGGCAGGCTCATGCCGAGCGCCTCGATCGCCGCGGCCATCGTGTTCGCGGTATACATGCCGCCGCACGCGCCGGCACCCGGACACGAATGGCGCACGATTCCTCTGCCGCTGCGGCTTCGGTGATCGCGCCCGCGAGAATTGCCCGTAGCTCTGAAACGCCGAGATGACGTCCAGCTTGTGGCCGCCGCGGTCCGTGACCGGCGCGAATCGTGCCGCCGTATACCATCAGGCGACGGCCGATTCAGCCGCCCATCGCGATCAGGCAGCCCGGCATGTTCTTGTCGCACCCGGGACGGAGACATTGGCGTCGTACCACTGGCGCCCATCACCGTCTCGATCGAATCGGCGATCAGGTCGCGCGACTGCAGCGAGTAGCTCATGCCGTCGGTGCCCATCGAGATCCCGTCGCTGACACCGATGGTGTTGAAGCGCAAACCAACCATACCGGCGGCGATAACACCTTCTTTCACCTTTTCGGCGAGATCGAGAAGATGCATATTGCAGGGGTTGCCTTCGTACCACACACTGGCGATGCCGACCTGCGGTTTTGCCATATCCGGCTCGCGCAGGCCAGTCGCGTAGAGCATCGCCTGGGACGCCCCTTGCGCCTTGGGCTGTGTGATCTGGGAGCTGTACTTATTTAACGCTTTGGTCATAAACACCAGTGTATCGTTTGTCTTTTTGGCGCGGCGACACCCGTGCCTTCGGGCGTCTGAGGGTCGTGCGCGTGCCCTCTATGCGGCAGACTTCGATGCGGCCCAGCTTCGATGCAGTTTGGGCATGAGGCCGCGGGCGTCAAAGAAGGTCGTCTAGAATGCGCGAAGAGGCGTAATGTCGAAATCACGCAGAGAATTCCTGACGAATAGCTCCCTTGGTCTCCTGACTCTTGCCATCACTTCCTGCGACCAGGCGGAGAAGCCGGCACCGCCGCCACCGGGAACGCCCCCGGCCTTCGCGACGGCGCCCCCGGTTGGGCCGGAAGTATCGCCCTTGGCCTTTGCGGAAGCGCAGAAGCTGGTCCAGGTGGAGCTGAATGAAGAGGAGCGCACACAGGCAGTTTCCAGCTGGCGCAGCGCCATGGCCCCGCTGTACGAGCGGCGGGTTGGCCCACGCAAGGTCGCTCTGGAAGCACCACTGGCGCCGTATTCGCACTGCGAAGCCGTGTTGCCCGGGCAGCATGCGGGCCCGGAGCGCAACCTTTTCGTGCGCAGCAAAATAGATCCGGGCCCGCTGCCCGCCAGCGATGCAGACATTGCGTTCGCTCCCGTAACCCGGCTGTCACGCTGGATTGAAACCCGCAAGCTCACCTCGGAGCGGCTTACCAACATTTATCTGCAACGCATCGAACGCTTCAATCCCACTCTGCTTTGCGTGATCACGCCGACCCGGGAGCTGGCGCTCGCGCAAGCGAAAAAGGCGGATGAAGAGATTGCCGCGGGACACTACCGGGGGCCGCTGCACGGCATTCCCTGGGGCGGTAAAGATCTGCTCGACACCGCCGGCATTCGAACCACCTATGGAGCTGAGCCTTTTAAGAACCGCGTCCCTACCGAGGATGCCGTGGTGGTGAAGCGCCTGCAGCAGGCGGGGGCGGTGCTGGTGGCCAAGCTCAGCATGGGAGCGCTGGCGCTCAACGATGTATGGTTTGGCGGCCAGACAAAAAATCCCTGGCTGCCGGCTGAAGGCTCTTCGGGTTCGAGCGCAGGGCCGGGGTCGGCAACAGCCGCGGGGCTGGTCGGCTTTTCCATCGGCAGCGAGACTGGAGGCAGCATCGTGGGCCCCACGATGCGCTGTGGGCTGACCGGCCTGCGGCCAACCTACGGCAGGGTTCCGCGGACCGGGGCGATGACGCTCTGCTGGTCACTCGACAAACTGGGACCCATGACGCGCAGCGTCGAAGACGCCATGCTGGTGCTCGACGCCATCACCGGCCCCGATGCGGGCGATGTGTCGAGCGTGCCCAGCCAACTGGACTATGACGCAACCGCCAAGGTGGCTGGTCTGCGTGTTGGCTACTTTCCGCAGTGGCTGAAAGAAGCTCCGGCCACCGACGTGGACCGCGCGGCGCTGGAAACAGTGAAGAAGCTGGGCATGATCCCAATCGAAGTGTCGATTCCCGACTGGCCTTACGATTCGCTGAACCTGATCCTGTTTGCCGAAGCCGCCGCGGCATTTGAAGAGCTGACGCTCTCGCACGGCGTGGACCAGCTAAAGATGCAGGTGCCCGACGCGTGGCCCAACTCCTTTCGCCAGGCGCGCTTTCTCTCCGCGGTGGACTTTGTACAAACAGATCGTTTTCGGCGCAAGGTCGCGATGGAAATGGCCCGCGTCTTCTCCCAGGTAGATCTGCTGCTGGTTCCGTCGCTGCGCGACGAGATGCTTACCATCACCAACAATACGGGCCATCCCTCGCTGACGCTGCGGGCAGGGTTTGTCGAAGTCTCGGAGGCACGCAGTGACTGGGCGCCCGATCCGGCGCACCCGCCGGCCAAGTTTTCTCCGCCAAAGCGTGTTCCCCATGGCGTCACTCTCATTGGCAGGCTTTTCGATGAAGGAAGACTGGGGAGCGCAGGCCTGGCGTTGGAACGAAGCTTCAGTGTTGTGGATGAGCGGCCGCCGGGGTTTTAAGAAGGCATTGCTATTTGTTCCTTTCGCCTCCTCGAAATCCAGTAGAGTTCCCGGTAGAGGCGAAAATCGTGGAATCAGAGCAGGAGCTGCTGGCGGCGGCCTATGCGGCATTTAACCGGCGGGACATCGATGCTGTGCTCGCGCTGATGCAGCCTGACGTCGACTGGCCGAACGGTATGACCGGTGGCCGCGAGCATGGACACGATGCCGTGCGCGCATACTGGACCCACCAGTGGACCCAGGTGAACCCAATCGTGGAACCGGTTGGCATGCAAAGCAGCGGCATGGGGAAGACGGTAGTGGATGTTCGGCAGGTAGTTCGCGATTTGTCGGGCAACATTCTCGTCGATCAGAGGGTGCAGCATGAGTATTTCATCCAAAATGGTCTCATTGCGCGCATGGACATCCACGGCCCGCACGCGCCGTCAACCCAATAGCTGCGTTCACCCCGTCAAGGCGCTCTCTTAAGAGGATTTTGCGATGAGTATCGAACTCGTGGACCGCGACGTTTTACTGGTGATCGATGTGCAGAACGACTTCTGTGACGGCGGAGCTCTTGCGGTGCCGGGCGGCCAGGAAGTAGTGCCGGTGATCCATCGCATTGCGGGGCGTTTTCGCCATGTGATTCTGACCCAGGATTGGCATCCGCGGGATCACCATTCGTTCGCGTCGAATCATCCTGGGCGCACGCCGTTCGAGACGATGACGACTCCTTACGGCGAGCAAACTCTGTGGCCCGATCATTGCGTGCAAGGAAGCCTGGGCGCAGCCTTCCCCGCCCACCTGCAACTGGATAACGCGGAGCTGATTCTGCGCAAAGGTTTTCGCAACACCATCGACTCATACTCCGCCTTCACGGAAAACGACCACCTGACTCGTACCGGTCTCACCGGTTATCTGCGGGAGCGGGGCCTGGGACGTATTTTTCTCACCGGGCTGGCCTATGACTACTGCGTGCGTCACTCCGCAGTCGACAGCATGCGGGCGGGCTTTGAGACGTTCGTAGTGGAAGATGCCTGCAGGGCGATCGACATGAGAGATTCGGTGGCGGCCACCAACCATGCCTTCCGCGAAGCCGGCGTGCGGCGCATCAACAGCGCCATGCTGCTCGATCCAACTGCATGAAACCCTCGGTCATCATCCTTGCGTTCAATTCGATCGACACACTCGGAGCGACGCTCGCGCAAGCGCAAGAACTTTCCGATGATCTGCATGTGGTCGACTCGTTCAGCACCGACGACACCGTCGCGCTGAGCCGCCGTCACGGAGCCAATGTCGTACAGCATGTCTTCGAAAGTTATGGCGCGCAAAGAAACTGGGCCATCGACCATCTCGCACTGCGCTATCCGTGGCAACTGCACCTGGATGCCGACGAACGGCTCACCCCGGAACTGATCGCGTCGATTCGTAACCTGCCGGAGGCTCCTGCCCACTCGGGTTTTTTGATCGCCCGCCTGGTACAGTTTCTGGGCCGGCAATTGCGGCACGGAGGCATGTCACCGACCTGGCACATGCGGCTCTTTCGCAATGGCGCCGGACGCTGCGAGGAGCGGCAATACGATCAGCACTTCTATCTGTCGCAGGGCTCGGCGGGACAACTGCAGGGCTACATGATCGACGACATCCGCATGTCGCTTTCTGAATGGACAACCCGGCATAACCGCTGGTCAGACGCGGAGGTGATGGAGCAGACCACGGCGATGGATACGGCCCACATCCAACCCCGGTTCTGGGGCAATCCCGTGGAGCGCAAGCGGTACCTGCGCGGACTCTACAACGGCGCGCCGCTCTTCGTTCGCCCCTATGCTCTTTTCTTCTACCGCTACTTCATTCGCCTGGGTTTGCTGGACGGACGTGAAGGGTTCATCTTCTGGACTCTGCAAACTTTCTGGTTTCGCTTCCTGATCGATGCCAAGCTCTTCGAGCACGGAAAAAGCAAAAATCATTAAAGCAATTGGTGTAGACCCCAAGCATTAATATTTACGTGGTTTTCTCTCAAAGAAAACCACACCTCGCTGCTCTTACCAGACCACAGTCATTGCGAAAATGCTCTAGAATGAAATGCGTCGCCAGTTGTTTGCGGAGGAACCCATGCTTGAAGTAACAGTCGTGCTCGGTGGCGCCCTGGTCGTGTTCCTTTCGTTAGTCCTTTGGGCAAACAGCGGCCGCTTCAAGAGCGAAAGCGATCACGAATAACGGGCGCCACCGCCCTACACTAACGTCCGTAGCCCTTCTCATACCCGTGGACGTAGGCTTCGCGATAGATGTTCTTGTACTCGTCCCGTCCGATCTGCGGGTGCCCGTACTCCGGCGCATGTTTGTAGGCGCTATCGTGAGTAGGTCGAAAACTATGGCCGGTCTCACGATCGTGGCTTCCATCCGCTACCCCATCATGAAAGCCCCAATGGGCCGCGTAGTTTGGGGCGTTCTCCTGGTCGTGGTAAAAGGCACTGTACCCGGGCTCCCGCGGCGGCAATCCGCCCGACCCATATTGCGCCGATGCCATCGCGGCGCTTCCCCCAAGGATCGTGAACACCAGCGCCATGCGCAGACGGCCGGCGTGCAACTCTGCAATTTTTTTCATGGTCATTTCTCTCTCCTTAACCACTGCTAACAAGAGGAAACGCGGTTGCGGCGGGAAGGTTGCAGCGTCTTTTCGATCCGATTGGGGTTGGCCGGTATGGAATGGGTGATCTGGTGATCGAGGTGCAGCGGGGCTTTCAGCCCCTGAGGGGCAATTTCAAATCCAAAGAGAACCGTACCTCAGCGGCTAAAGCCGTAGGGCGCATAGGATATTTGCGGCACGACTGAAGTCGTGCCCTGGTACAAAACCGAGTTTTTTCCGCGGCCAGTAAAGCCGTGCTCTACCTGAAGAATGTGCGGCTGGGTGCTACGAAACGATGGGCAGTTTGATGGTGAATTCCGTGTTACCGGGAACCGACTCGAAATCGATTTTTCCGCCGAACTTGTCCACGACGATATGGCGGACGATGTCGAGTCCTAAACCAGTGCCCTGGCCGGTGGGCTTGGTGGTAAAGAAGGGCTCGAAAACGACCTTCCTGTTTTCCTCCGGTATGCCGGGACCTTCATCTTTGATTGCGATGCAGGCATTGTCGCCTTCTACCCAGGTGCGCACAGTGATGGTGCCCTTTTGTGGAGACGCGTCGATGGCATTGTCGAGCAGGTTCGTCCACACCTGGCTCAACCCGACGCCACAGGTGGAAAGCGACGGTAGAGTGGGCGCAAACACCTTTGCGACGGTCAGTTCCTTCTGGCGGAACTTGTGGCCCAAAATCACCAAGGTGCTCTGGATGCTGTCGTGGACATCGAGTTGATGGCGCTGCGGCTTATCTTCGTAGGCGTATTTCTTCACCGCCATGACCAGATCGGTCACACGGGAAACGCTTTCTTCGATGGTTCCGACGAGCTGCACACTGGAGATCAGCGCCTCGATCCAATTGAGCGGATCGGATAAAGTGTTGCCGGGAAACTCATGCTGCGCGCACTCGAGCGATTGGCCGTCGAAGCCGATGCCGCTCAGCGTGGCCGCCAGCTTCCAGGAATTTTCAATGCCGTGCGCTTCGAGCCACGACGCCAACTCGTCTTCCGCATCGGCCTGATCCATCGAGCTCATGGCAGCCGGCTTGTGGGGTTGCAGCGCTTGCTCCTGCAGAACGCGCAGGCAGTCTGCCTGGCCTGGAGTCATGACCTCCTGGCTGCACAGGCGCAAACTAATCAATTGCAGGCGGCTCAGATTCTCGCGCATTTGCGAGGCCGCGCGGCGCGCCGCAGCCCCGGGATTATTCAACTCGTGCATCAGTCCGGCGGCCATGGTGCCCAGCGAAATGAGCTTGAGGCGGTGCAGCTCCTGCGATTGAAAGACCTGCAGACGGCGGGCCATGTTTCCCAAAACGCCGATGCGCACTTTCGGGCAGGCAAACATCAAATTCCAGAAAAGCTCTTCGCGCAGATAAACAACCGCGCACGGCTGAAGCACGGTAATCACTACTTCGGAATCCTTGCCCATCAATAGAGCAACTTCGCCGAAGGTCTCGCCGGCAGAGAGGGTGCCAATCATGGTGAGGTCACCGCCCTCGTGGCGCTTTTGCAGGCGAAGCTCACCCGAGAGCAAAATCCAGAATCCGCGATGGGTCAAGGCGAGGTCGTAGAGGTTGGCGCCTGCTTCGGCATGGACCAACTCAACCGTGCCCAGGCAGCGAAGATCATCCAGCGAAACGCCGGCAAAGACCGGCACGTTGCCAAACTGCTCAGCGAGGCTGACTGCCTCGACCTGCTCGACCTTCATGCTTACTTGGACATCCGTCATTGCTTTTGTTGTTAAACCTCGCCGCCGGCCATGGCCCCTAAGCCGGCCATAGTGCTCTAGAAACTCGCCAGGTACTGGTGAATAAACTGCACCGAGATCGACCCTTCACCGACCGCGGACGCCACCCGCTTGACCGAACCATGGCGCACATCGCCGGCAACAAAAACCCCCGGCACGCTGGTCTCGAGCAGGTACGGATCGCGGGGCTGATTCCAGCTTCTGGCCATTTTCCCCTCTACCTTCAAATCGTTGCCCGAAAGCAAAAAGCCGTTGGCATCGCGCATGATCGAGTCCGGAAGCCAGTCTGTATTGGGCGCTGCCCCAATAAAGATATAAAGGCCATTCGCCGGTACCGTTTCCTCGCCCCCGGGCCCACAAATCCGCAAGCAGGTAAGCCGGTCTTCCCCTAAAGCCTCAAGAACCTGACAAGACGCTCTCACCTCTATATTCGATGTGGCCGCAATCTGATCGATTAAATATTTCGACATGCTGTTTTTGAGGGACTCGGCCCTGACCAGCATGGTTACTTTGCGGGCGTACTTGGAGAAGTACATGGCTGCCTGGCCGGCCGAGTTTGCGCCCCCAATGATATACACGCTCTCGTTAAGGCAAGACTTGGCTTCGGTCATGGTCGCCCCGTAATAGACCCCAGCCCCGGTCAGGCGCTCCACCCCCGGGGTCGTGAGATAGCGATAGTAAACGCCGGTAGCGATCAGGCAAGCCCGACAGGATACATCCCGGCCATCGGCCAATTGCACAATGTTGTAGTTGTTTTCAGAGCGGATGCCGGTGGCTTTGTGGGTCATGAGCTCGGCCCCGAGCCGGGTGGCCTGGATCAGGGCCCGCTCCGCCAGCAGCTGCCCGCTCACTCCATCGGGAAAGCCGAGGTAGTTCTCAATTCTTGAGCTGGAGCCGGCCTGTCCCCCTGGTGTCCCGTTATCGATCACGAGCGTTCGCAGCCCCTCCGAGGCACCGTAGACCGCCGCCGCCAGTCCTGCGGGGCCCGCCCCGATGATCACCAGGTCGTAGAACTCCCTGGTTGCCTGGGTGCGCAAACCGATTTTATTGGCCAGTTCCATTTGGCCCGGTTGCACCAGATAGGAGCCATCCCCAAAAAGGACCACCGGCAACTTGTGGTCATCTAACTTGAAACGGGTCAGCAAATCGACGCCTTCGGCGTTTTGCTCGGGGTCGAGCCAGACATAAGGAACCCGGTTTCGCGAAAGGAAGTCCCGTACCTGGTGGTCGCGCAGCGTGTAGCGCGGCCCCAGCACCCGCAAGCCTTCAAAGGGAGGTTGGTAGCCCTCCTTCCAGGTTTCCAGCAAGTCGTTCAGCACCGGGTAGAGGCGTTCTTCCGGCGGATCCCATGGCTTGGTAAGGTAGTAGTTGATCTTGGCCGTGTTGATGGCCTGGATGGCCGCCTCGGTATCGGCATACGCAGTGAGGAGCGCCCGCTTTGCGTCGGGGTAATACTCCATCGCCTTACCGAGAAACTCTACCCCCGACATGCCGGGCATGCGCTGGTCAGAGACAAACAGGGCGACGGTGTCTCCCCTCTTCTTCAGCTGGTCACAGGTGTCGAGTGCAGCCTGGCCCGATGCCGCACGCTGGATGCGATAATTCGCACCATATTGGCGACGTAGATCCTGGACCACCATCTCCAGAACACTCACATCGTCGTCTACCGCGAGGATGACTGGCTTGCCCATGCTTCTTTAGTGTATTGCCTGCGCGCCCATTGCTCGTGCGGGCACCATATTCGCTACACACAAATCCAGTAACCACAGCAACTTGAGGCCGCTCCCCTGCCACTTTCGTGGGGTTTCATTTCCTGCCCGAGCCGCTAGGCTTGAGATCACCGGCACCTCATACTCTCCGCACCATTCGCGGAGGAGGAACGTAACAAAGGTGTCGCAAAACAAGACAGTTTAGAACGATACATGCCCGGCGGTCGATAGCGAGAGTATGCGCCCGGTTATCGGATTTCGGCAGACCCTTTTGCTGCCGGCAAGAGACGCGTCGCATGGCAGCGGCGCATCAAGAATCAGAAGGTTGCGAATAGGAAGCGACACGAGGCACAAGGCAGCACGATGAATAAAATTATTCTGGCTGACAATCAAGCAATCTTTCGCGCTGGCATTGCAAAGGTCCTGGCGAGCGAAGAAGACTTTCGCGTGGCCGCACAGTGTGCAGACCTGGAGCGTCTGCTGCTCTCCGTCGATGCGTATCGGTCGTCCATTGTTCTTTTTGCTTCTGCATTGAGGCCCGAATATCAGGATCTGATGTCGCACGTGAAAGCCGCGGGAAGCCGCGCGGTGGTCATCGCCGAGAACGGCGAGCCGGCCCAGATCTTCACCGCCCACGACATCCGCGGAGTGGTCTATCGCAACACCACCGGCCAGGCGCTGGTGGAGTGCGTGCATCGCGTCATCAAGGGTTTTTCGTCCGTTCAGCGGCCGGTAGAGGCCATCGGTTCGGAAGAAGAAGATTCGGTCGGCGCTCGTGTTCGCGACCGCCTCACCCCAAAAGAGATGAAAATCGTCGCCCTCATCGTGCAGGGCTGCAAAAACAAGGAAATCGCCCTGCGCCTGGGAACCACCGAACAGGTCATCAAGAACTACCTGCGCAGCGTGTATGACAAGACAGGTGTTTCCGATCGACTGGAACTGGCCCTCTTTACCATCCACCATCGGATCCTCGCAGCGGCAGCCGCCGAGGCGGGCAACTCGGTCCAGATGCGCACCGCCTGACGACGCCGTTGGTGTAACCACCGAACCGCATGCGGCTCTCTTTGCGGAAAGTCGCACATAATTGTCGATCTGGAAATCCGCTCCATCGGCAAACTCGCAACATTCTGGCCCATTTCCTCACCCTTTCGAAGGATCCCCGCCCCCCCCTCGCGGCCTGGGCCGCTGTGTTACTGTTGCCATAGATCATCCTGGGGTGCCCCGCGTCCAACCCTGGCCCAACAAAAATGCCGCAACAGTCGAACCTGTTTCCGTCCAGTTCCACCAATGGCTCGACCGCGCAAGAACGCCAACCCGCGCCGCCACGCCCTTCCCGGGTTCCCCACTGGCTTCGCCGGTTCGAGTTGTACCTGTATGTCGTTATCCGTATTTATATCGGGGTGATCGTGCTGGTGCTTCCCTGGTACGCGCCACTGTGGGCCGATAATCAACTTCTCAATCACTTTCCTCGTGTAGCCACCTTCCTGATGTACGGATGGGTGCGTGGCATGGTCTCGGGCCTCGGGCTCCTGAACTTGTGGATCGCAGTCGTTGAAGCCGTCAACTTCCGCGGATCCACCTCTTGAGAATATGAAGAAGACCCCGCCCCACCTCGACCGTGCTGCCCTGTCTTACCAGAACCCTGCCTTCGTCAATAGTCCCGACGGACGCCTGGTGCGTATCCTTTCGGAGTACTCCGAGCCGCTTGCGCGTTTCCGCCGCGAGCGGATCCAGGACACCATTGTATTTTTCGGATCGGCGCGGTTTCGTGAACTCGATCATGCCACCCAGGAACTGGAACTGCTCGATAAGCCCGATTCGGCCAATGCGCCAGGCGAACAACAACCCCCGGCCGACGAGCAACGCACGCAGGGAACAGCAGCTGAGCTTCGCCGCCGCGCGGAGGCTGTAGTCGAAATGGCCCACTACTACGAAGACGCGCGGCAACTCGCCTCCATGGTGACCAAATGGACGCAGACCCTGAAAGGCCGCAGGCATCGCTTCGTCGTTACTTCCGGCGGCGGCCCTGGGATCATGGAAGCCGCCAACCGCGGCGCGTACGAAGCCGGCGGCAAAACTATCGGGCTCAATATCCGCCTGCCGTTCGAACAGGCGCCGAACCCGTACATCACGCCGTCGCTGAATTTCGAATTTCACTACTTCTTCATGCGCAAATATTGGTTTGCGTACCTGGCCAAGGCCCTGGTGGTTTTTCCCGGTGGCTTCGGCACCCTCGACGAAATGTTTGAATTGCTTACTCTGGTGCAAACGGAAAAGCTGGCGAAAAAGATCAGCATCGTGGTGTACGGCTCGGCGTATTGGAAAAGCGTTCTAAACCTGGACGTGCTGGTCGAGAAGGGCGCCATTTCCGCGCAGGATCGCGAACTTTTTCAAATGGCCGATACGCCGCAAGAGGCTTTTGAGATTTTGCAGAGAGACCTGACCCGCAATCACCTGGAACCCGAAGCCGGCCGGCAGGTGCAGCCGAATGTGGAAGAGGAGCCTCTCCTCAATCCCGATATTGCCGGCACACGCTAGTGATGTCTGCCACACAAATGATCATTTATCCGTCTCGAAGGCAAGAGCTTCACAGCCTGCGGAAAAACTCATTGCTGTGAAGGGTACGGCCTTCAGGCCGTACATATAACCAGACGACCAAGCGGCCTTTAGGCCCTGAGGTACCTCAACCATCATTGGCTCTGTATCAGGACACGGCTTTACAGTTTGCTAAAAACTCGGTTTTGTATCAGGGCACGACTGCCTCGCCGCAGCGAGCGTTAGTCGGGCCACCCATTGGCTAGAAAAACGTCGGGCTTTACAGACTGCGGAAAAACTCCTGTTTTGTATCAGGGCACGACTTTAGTCGTGCCGTAAATGACGGAGAATACGTTGGGCTTTAGCCCCTGAGGTGCTGGTGCATGCACTCACAACGTTCTTCCTATGCTCCGGCATGGCTGCGTGCATGCTTTCCTCGTGGGTCGTGGTTCACCGTGGTGGCGCTCGCCGCCGGGGCCGCGCTGCGGCTTTGGGTGATCCATGCGCATCCACAGATCCAGGGTGATTCACTGGTTTACGGCGATATCGCCGCGAATTGGCTCACCCACGGCATCTACGGCCACTCAGTAGGCCACGCGTCGGGCCCCACTACGATTGAACCCACGCTAGTGCGCCTGCCCGGCTATCCGGCATTTTTGGCGCGGTGCTTTGCTCTCTTTGGGATCGCCAACTATGCGGCGGTGATGTATCTGCAGGCCATCCTCGACCTCGGCGCATGCCTGCTGATCGCCGGGTTGGCAACGAAGGTTTGCCGGCAACGTGGCTGTGGGCAATGGGCCGGCCGGATCGCCCTGCTGCTGGCAGCGCTCTGTCCCTTCAGCGCGAATTACGTGGCCGCCCCGCTGACGGAAACGCTCTCCATCTTTTGCGTTGCACTGGGCTTTCGCGCCCTGGCCGAAGTTCTGGAAGCGCCGCGTTTGCTTTGGACCGCGCTGCTCATTTTTTCCTGGAGCTATGCGGCGCTGCTCCGCCCGGATGGCGCGCTGCTCGCCGTGGTGCTCTGGGTAGCTCTGATTGTCTACGGGCGGCGATCGATGGGGCTTGCCTCCTCGCTGCGGCTGGCAGTGATCGCAGGCCTGCTCTCACTGCTTCCTTTCGTGGCGTGGACGGTGCGCAACGCTCGCACCTTCGATGTGTTTCAACCACTCGCGCCCCGCTACGCCAATGATCCCGGCGAATTCAGCGCTCCCGGTTTTGTGCAATGGATCAGAAGCCTGACGGCGGACTTTACGGCAACCAGCGAAATTTACTGGAATGGTAACAGTGACCGTATCGATTTGCGCAGTCTGCCGGCGCGCGCCTTTGACAACGCCGCGCAATACAACCAGACGCGGCGCCTCCTCGATGACTACAACGCCACCACTACCTTGACGTCCGAACTCGATGCGCGCTTTGCCCAGCTCGCGCGGGAACGTATCCGTGCGCATCCGTTTCGCTATTACGTCACCCTGCCAGTGCTGCGGCTGGCCGACATGTGGCTGCGCCCCCGGGTGGAGACGTTGAATACGGACCTGCGCTGGTGGCAGTACGCACAGCATCCCGCGGAGACGCGGGTCGCAGTCTTTTATGGCCTGCTCAACCTGGCCTATCTGATCGCGGCTTTTTGGGGGGCGCTCCGCCGGCCCCGTCTGGCAGGCGCCATGGTGGCAATGATCGGCGTCCGCAGCCTGCTATTGGCTACGCTGGAGGCGCCCGAACCGCGTTATACGCTGGAGTGTTTCCCGGTGCTGATCGTGCTGGCGGCGGTGGCTCTGGCCGGTTGCAAACGAGGGCCGGCGGAAGCCTGACTACTTGTTGATCTGGGTGGTGCCGGGAGCGGTCTTGATTCTGAAGATATCGCTCGCGATGGGCTGGTTGTAACGAATGTTCTTATAAGTAGCCGTGCGCAGATCGCCAGTGGGCTGGTAGAAGATTTGCTTCAGGCTCACACCACGGCTTGGATCGACCCAAATCGTGACGTGGGTAAACAGGTCCAGAACTTTTTGATCCCGGGGCACCAGATCAAGCTTGGCCACGGTGACGCCGTTCATGGGCTCGGTGCCCAACAGGCTGACCTTCCAGGCGGATTCGAGGTCGGCGCCGCTGCCGCCAAAACCAAGGGTCAAAAAGCTTTCCCACTGGCCTCTGTTTGCTCCCGCGCCGATGACGGTCAACTGCTTGATGGCCGGCTCGTAGTACTTAACCTGGCCGGCGTCGTAGACGACCGTCTTGGGCGCAGGCTTTCCGTTCAATGTCTTGAGATCGGCGGCCATCCGGGTAACGCCTTTCTTCCGCTCAAAGTAGATCGTGCCAGCCTGAATATCATCTTCCTGAACCGCGGCTATGTACTGATCCCAGGAAAAATCTGCCTGCGCACTCTCAAACTTTGTCGCCGCCGTGTTGAGTTGCGAGATGACTTTTTCAAGATCATTGCCGGCGACGGCCGCGGAGGAAGCGCTTGCAGCGGCGGGTGCGGTCTGAGCCCCGGCATAGCCCGGGAGCGCCATCATGGAGCCCAGCGCAAATACCGCAAACACCTTACCCGCATCTATCATGTATCTCCTTAGAGCAGTTTCGGAATTACTGTGGCCTGGTAAAGCTCGCGAGGTGTGGTTTTCCTTGAGAGAAAACCACGTAAAGGCCTGTGGCTTCGGTGTACACCAATTCCGAAACTGCTCGAATTGCTGTTGGACGCGGAGCAACCACGCGAGGTTTCGATTGCGCGCGTCCGGATCGCGCATCATCCGCAGAAACCCGCATCTCGCGAAAAACACGCGCGAGCTTCGGGCCAGAATGCATTTTGGGGTTAGCGATGAGCCCATACGCGGTACTGGGTCACGTGACCGCTGGCATCTTTCTCCTCGCGATAGCGGTCGATCTGCACATTGCCGGAAACGGACTGAATACGCTCCAGCAACTCCGCCTGCAGCCGGATCTCGCTGGTCGTCTCGGCAAGCTGGTCGGCGCCAATCTGATACGTCCAGGCATTCGGGCCGCTGGCTCGCACCAGGATGTCTTTAGTCGCGGTGAGCGTCTCCTGCGGCCGATCGCGGTAATTGATCAGTCGCGGAGAAATAAAGAGGAAAGCCAGAATGAGCGTGACCATCACGTCGTAATGAAAACTGCCGCGCGGGTAGGTCCAAAATAGATAACTCCTCAGAATGCGCTGCATGTCTCTTCTTTCTGCTGTCTGCTTAGCCATTTTAGAGTATTTCGCGATTCCTCTGCGCTTTTAGCCACTGGGGGTCATCGGCGCCGGTTTCGCCCGCAACTTCTTTGCGATACTAGTCAGAGTCGCCATGATCCCCCTCAAGAGTGTCTGCCGGTTTCTCCTCGCTTCGTTGGTCATTCCATGGACTCCACTGGCCGGAGCGAGTGCCTATGATGCGCATCCCAAATTGGTGATCGTCCTGGTGGTCGACCAGTTTCGCGCCGATTACCTGGACCGGTATCGGGCGGACTTCAAGGGCCGGGGCTTTCGCCTCTTTCTTGACTCCGGCGCCTACTTTGAAGACTGCTATTACGACTACGCGAACACCAAGACCGCTCCTGGCCATGCCACCCTGGGCACCGGGGCCTACACGGACGGACACGGTATCTCGGCAAACGCCTGGTGGGACCTGAGCCGCAACAAAACTCGCCCCATCAGCTCGGTCGAAGACGAGCGCTACCACCTGGTCGGGGAGATCCATCCCGGCAAAGGCGCCGGAGCCTCTCCGCTCAATCTTCACGCTTCCACCATTGGCGATTCTTTGCGGCTGGCTACCCTGGGACAAGCCAGAGTCTTCGGCGTTTCGCTGAAGGATCGCGCCGCGATTCTGCCCGCCGGTTATTCCGCCAATGGCGCCTACTGGATCGATCCGGAGTCCGGTTCCTTTATCACCTCCAGCTACTACATGAACTCGCTGCCGGACTGGGCAACTGCCTTTAATACCGGGGACCGCGCGACGCAGGCAGAGGAGGAGGCCGGGGCGCCCGGCACCAAGGAATTCTATGAAGTAGTGGGCGCTACCCCAGCCGCGAACGCCTATGAGCTCGATTTCGCACGGGCACTCATTACCGGCGAGCAACTGGGCAACCATCCGGTGACCGACCTGCTGGTCATCAGCCTCTCTGCCAACGATATTGTGGGGCACCAGACCGGGCCCGACTCGCCCCAGTCGCGGCAGATGGTCGACAGCCTCGACAAGCAGCTGGACAGCTTCTTCACCTGGCTGGACAAGAACATTCCCGGCGGTTTGACGAGCACGTATATCGCCCTTTCCGCAGACCACGGGGTCGCCCCCGTGCCGGCGCAGGCCGTGGCCCTGGGCGTACCTGCCGCCACCATCGACATGGGCAAGTTCAGCACCAGCCTAAACGAAGCGATGAATGCCAAGTTTTCTCCGGGAGAGAAAATCGAGTACCTGCTGCCCAACCAGGAACTGCCCTACCTGGCGCTCAATCGGCCGTCGTTCGAGGTTGCCGGCATCAATGAGCAGGAGGCGGAACAAGCCGTCCAGCTGGCCATTCCGGATGCTGTGGATGCTGTCTCGCCCTCCCCGCACCCGGCGGACAGCGACGAGGACAAACCAGAGGCCAAGCCCGCCACGGAAGCACCTGCCCCAGGCAGCCCGGAAAACCCGCCGCCTGCCGCCGCGGCCAGCGCAACCCCCAGCGTTACCCCCAGCCTGACGCCCGCGGTCCACGCCGCTCATGCCGCCCCTGCCGCCGGTGCCAGAGGGCACGGCAAGAATCGGCCCGGCGCCGCCGTGAATCCCGCTAAGACCGTCGACACCACTCCGCCGGCTCCACCCCCCGCCCGGCCGCCCGCCATCCCCACCGTGGTGCATACGTACACCCGCGAGCAGCTAGCCTCGGGCCAGTTGCCGCCTTCGGAGTGGGGACTGCTGCTGGCGCATAGCTATAGCCCGAATGGCGGATGGTACGTCATGGTGATCCCGGCGTCGTATCAAATGCAGGCGCTCGGCGGTGGCACCACACACTTCAGCCCCTGGTCTTATGACCGGCACGTCCCGCTGGGTTTCTACGGGGCGCCGTTCGTCCCCGGCATCTATCGCGGGCGGGTACAGCCAGTCGATCTGGCCGCCACCCTGGCTTCCGTGCTCGGGGTCGAGCAACCATCCGCGTCCGTCGGCACAGTGCTTACCCAGGCAATTCACATGCCGGCGGTCCTCCCCGCCCCCCACAAAGGAACGCGCCGCAACCCCACGGCGCGGGATGAGAGCGCGCCCAGCCAGTGAAGACTGATATGAGTGTTCGCTTTGCCGGCCTTCTGCTGCGCAATCCAGTGATTGCCGCCAGCGGGACCTTCGGCTATGGAGTCGAGTTTGAAGATGTGGTTTCGCTCAACCGGATCGGCGGGTTCATCACCAAGGGCTTGTCGGTGGAGCCAATGGCCGGCAACCTGGCGCCGCGGCTGATTGAAACCCCCGGCGGCATGATTAACGCCATTGGGTTGCAGAACATCGGCGTCAAGGCCTTTATCGAGAAGAAGCTTCCGGCGCTGCGGCCGCACTCCGGCACTGCCTGCATTGCGAATGTCTTCGGCTACGAAATACGCGACTACGTGGCGGTGATTGAAGCGCTCAACCACGCGCCCAACATAGCCGCCTACGAGTTGAACGCTTCATGCCCCAATACCCAGCACGGGGGCATGGTCTTTGGCACCGATACCGGGATTCTGGACCAACTGGTTACCCGAGCCAAAGCGGTCTCGCGGCGGCCGCTGATCGTGAAGCTTTCGCCCAATGTCACCTCCATCGCCCAAATGGCCCGGTGTGCGCAAAACGCCGGCGCCGACGCGCTTTCTCTGGTCAACACCTTTCTGTCGCTCTCGATCGATCCGGAGACGCGCCGTCCGCGCATCGCAAACAATACCGGCGGGCTCTCGGGGCCGGCCATCAAACCCATCGCCGTGCGCATGGTCTATGAGGCGGCACAAGCGGTCTCTATCCCGATCTGCGGTTTGGGCGGCATTACGACGGCAGAGGATGCAGTGGAGTTCCTGCTGGCAGGGGCCACCGCCGTGCAGATTGGCACTGCCAGCTATGCCGATCCGCGCGCGGTGCAGCGGATTGCCGAATCGCTGGAGCGCTGGTGCGCCCATCACCGCATCCCCCGAGTTGCAGACCTTATTGGGGCGGTACAGGTGAACTAGTGGTGTCCGCAACACAAATGATCATTTATCCGCCTCAAAGGCAAGAGCTTCACAGGCTGCGGAAAAACCCGGTTTTGTATCAGGGCACGGCTTCAGCCGTGCCGTAAATGATTGAGAATACGTTGGGCTTTAGCCCCTGAGGTATTGCTTTCCTGTTCGCTGCGGAGTTTTTCCGCAGCCTGTTTTAGCCCCTGCGGCAGCTTTACGGCCTGCGAAAAAACTCTGGGGGCTGGGCGGACACCTTCTAAGGTTCTCCCCGCTTTAGCGACCCGGCATAGCTGGCAGCGTGGTCTTGATGTTGCGACCTAATTCCTGGAGTTTTGAAATAGAAAAACCTGGTTTGACAAAAAGAAAAGCCCCCTGAACGCTTCGAGCGTACAAGGGGCTTTTTAGTCTCTTTGTCTTCGATTAAGCCACGTTCCTCATCAACCGCTCACGCAATTCCTCAGGAATGCGATCCTGCAGCACACGCGCTTGGGCCATCGCTACTTCGGCGAGATAAACCGGTGCCGGCGTAGCCACGGCTACCAGAACCCAGATCAGCAGCGAAACCAGCAGACCCGCAATGGCCGCCGCCTGCAGGCTCAACACAATCGACATCTGCCACACGTGCAGATCCACCAGCGCCCAATGTTGCAAAGGCTGCACTCGGTGAATCACTGCCAGACCGAACAAGAACGCCGCGATCGAGACCGCTGCTCAATCCGATCAAAACCACATCGATGGTGCGATGCAGCCGCTGACGCGAGCAGCAATGCGCACATTCCACAAGATGCTGTTCGTAATCCCGGCGCATCTCGGGAGTAATCCCGGAAATGTCATACCTCCAGCTGGAAAGTATGTCGCCTACCACCTCGATCCGTGCATGCTGTCGTTTGCATTGTTATATTTAGCCGCTGTAACACCATAGTAACAATCCAGAAACTGCCCATCACGCATTTCGCCGGAGAGCGAGCCGCAGAAACAACGGCTGCTACCCAATTATAAGCAAATAGGCTCGAGAGGAACATCCTGCTCCGCCAGAATCAGCTTATTGGCCAACAGGCTCATACGGTCCCGCAAGGCCCTCTCTGCCGTAACTCGTGCCAGCTCTGGCAGGTTGTTACATTCAGATAGATGCGCCAGAACGACATAAGAAGCATTTCCATCGTAATTCTTCTCCAAGAAATCGGACGCGGCCTCATTGGATAAGTGGCCCACGCGGGACATGACCCGCTGCTTGACCGACCAGGGATAGGGTCCATCGCGCAGCATTTCCAGATCGTGGTTACTTTCGATCATAAGAACGTCACAATTTCGAATAGCCATCTTCACATTTGGTGGCATATATCCCAGATCGGTGGCGATGGCCATGCGCACACCATCCGCTTCGAACACAAAACCTACCGGGTCCGCAGCATCGTGCGGAATGGTAAACGGCGTAATGGCAATGTCACCGATCGAGAATCCGCTGCCGGCGGCGAAGTACTCGACCCCGGGCAGCCTGCAGGGATCCTCCTGGCGTGACTCCTCCAATCCCGAAGCGGCGTTTCGTCAGCGCACACAGTGCCCTCTTCGCTGCCCCGCTCGTCTCCCAGTAGGACTCCTGTTAGTTCGGCTTCGGACTCCAGTTCTTCGGGGGATAGGCCCTCAGCGACCGCCGCCCGGGAACCGCAGCCGGGGGCTGCCGCGGATCCAGATCCTGACGGGCGAGGTCCCGCTGACGCTGGGCGAGCCAGGCCGCGTAGGTCATGCGCTTGTGAGGCATCATCCATCGCATCCACGCCCGATGCGTTGCCTGGGTAAAGTACACCGGCACGCCCAGTTTGCGAGCCAGCACCGCCACACCCTGCACATGGTCCTGATGTTCGTGGGTGATCAGCAGAGCATCGATGGCCGCAGGATCTTCGTCAGCCATCTGCATGCGTTTCAGAAGTTCCCGGCAGGAAAGCCCCGCATCCACCAGGATGCGCGTACGGCTGCTGGACACAAGCGTGCTGTTCCCCTTGGAGCCTGAGGCCAGCACAGTCATCCGCATCATCCAAAAAGCATACGCTGTCTTCAGGTTGAAAAAGAGACCGTCCCCGAGCAGGTGCCAGCTCCGGGTACTCCCATCCGTTCAATACTGGTAAAACCCGCGTCCCGACTTGCGGCCCAGCCAGCCCGCGTCCACCATGCGGATCGAGCAGCGGGCAGGGCCGGTACTTGGGATCGCCCAGACCCTCGACCATCACCCGCATGATGTCCAGGCAAACATCGAGACCAATGAAGTCGGCCAGCTTCAGCGGCCCCATAGGGTGGGCCATCCCCAACTGAAACACCTGGTCCACCGCTTCCGCGGTAGCCACGCCTTCCATCACCGCATACATGGCCTCGTTGAGCAGCGGCATCAGCACCCGGTTGGAAACAAAGCCCGGCGCATCATTCACCTCGACCGGCGACTTGCCCAGCGCTTCGGCCAGCGCTTTCACCTGGGCAAACGTCTCATCGCTGGTTTCCAGGCCGCGGATCACCTCCACCAGCTTCATCACCGGAACGGGATTGAAGAAGTGCATCCCGATGACCTGGCTGGGTCTTTGCGTCTGGGCCGCCAGGCGAGTGATGGAAATGGAAGAGGTATTCGAAGCCAGAATGACGTCCGGCTTCAGCACCGCATCCAGAGTCCGAAAAGAGTTCCTGCTTGAGTTCGAACCGCTCCGGCGCGGCTTCGATCACAAAGTCGCAAATCTGCCAGGTCGCTGCCCTGCAGGGTGCCGCGAATCGATTCGAAGGCCGCTTCCGCCTCAGCCGTGGTCAGCTTTGCCCTTGGCTACCTCACGCTCCAGGTTCTTGCGAATCGCCTCCAGCCCGCGATCGAGAAAGCGCTGTTCCACCTCGCACAGGATTACCTGAAACCCACCCCGGGCAAAAACATGCGCAATCCCATTGCCCATGGTCCCGGCGCCCACCACACCCACTACTTTGATTTTGTTCATACCGGAGTTCACCATGATTGTGAATACAGGAGAAATGCTTTACCGCGCCCGCGCCAGCACGCAGGTGATGTTATCCCGGCCTCCCGCCTCGATTGGCGGCCTCGATCAGTTGCGCGCAGGTCTGTTCCAGCTCCCCGGAAGCGCGCAGAATCGCCGCAATCTGCTCGTCATCCACCTCCCGCATCAGGCCGTCGGAGGCCAGCAGGTACAAGTCTCCCGGCAGGACCGCAAACTCGATCACGTCGGCGTCCACCTCGTCCTGGGTCCCCACCGCGCGGGTAATGACATTGCGCATGGGAGAGGTCTCGGCCTGCGCCTGGGTCAGCTGCCCCAAACGAACCTGCTCATCCACCAGCGAATGGTCATGGGTCAGGCGCTCCAGGCCGCCATCCCGCATGCGATAAGCACGGCTGTCGCCCACGTGCGCAATCCAGGCATGGTTGCCCCGGGTAGCCATGGCCACCAGCGTGGTGCCCATGCCGGCACGGGACGGATCCTGCTCCGCACTGCTGATGCACGCTGTTGTTGGCCGCGTCCACCGCATGCTGGAATGTTTCCCGGGTCAGCACTTTTTGGTCCATGGCCTGCAACATGGCGTCGACGGCCATGCGGCTGGCGACTTCCCCCGCGGCCGCGCCCCCCATGCCGTCGCAAACCACAAAATTGCAGCTGCCCTCCTCATTGCTGAGGTTCAGCCCATACGAATCTTCGTTGCTTTTCCGGGTTCGCCCCTGGTCGGACGCACCGGCTGCCTCGTATTCCAGCACTCTCTGCTGTTTGTCTGGCATCTGCTCTTCCTGTGAGGCCACCGCGGGTAATTGAGCCACCATAATCTGTCCTGAACCCAAAGGTAAAGCGGCTTTTGACAGCCACGGTCAGCCGCTGCTGCGACCCGGAACGACCCGGGCCATTTTGGCCCGCTGCCGGTCATCGTAAGCGTCGACTGAAACAAACCGTCCCTTCAGCCGAACTTTCCGGAGGTTTCTGCATCTATATAGATGTAGATAGGTGTAGCTCTCGCCAGTCCGGGAGTTCACCTGGGTCCAATCGCCTCGCGCCGCCGGAGATTGCACTGCGTCTCCAGAGGTGTCGATTCCAGTGCCGTTTCATCGCGACGGTCCTGCCCGGCTTTGCACCGAACTGCCAGTTCCGTGCCGCCGCAACCGGCTTACAGAAAGCACCAGTGCGGAAGTGGTTTAACCATTGGTCTGAACCGGCCTCGCCGCAGCGAGCTGCCTCGCCGCAGCGAGCGAAGCAAAGGGTCCTTTCCTGGCTTCCTCTCCAGGAAAACCACTCCTCGCGATCTTTGTCAGGCCACAGGATTGGTTAAGCCCCTGTCAGAGTTCCGGCTGCATCCTTTCTCGGCCCTCGTAAGCTGTTGATTGTTAAAGCACAGCGGACTTATCTCGCTTAGTTCGCTTTTCTCGCACATTTGTACATTTTTTTCGCCTGGTGAGGGGGCTGCGGGAGAAAGCAGACGGGCTTATATCTCTTTTCTCTCACAAAGTGCATTCTTTTTTTTGCCACAGCATTTTCACTTCTGGTGCTTACAGAGTAACGACTCCCATGGCGGCTTTTCCTCAAGAACCGGGGTCCCCGGCAGGCGAGCCTGCTGGGGTGGAAGAAAAGCCGCACTTCGCCGCACCCTCCTGTGCAGAGTAGAAGTGAAAATGCTCTAGTGAGGAGGCTGCGGGAGAAAGCAGACGCATTGCGGAATCACCAGGGGTGCGCCCAGTGCGTGTCCTCTTGAGCTTGGCAGTTCTTTGACAACTTACGCCCACCATGACCGGACACCGGCCCGACCGCAGGGGAGACTATCCTTTTCATTGCCGCAGAAAAGCATCTCCCCCTTCCTCGTCCGGGGGTACGGGCTTCACCGGTGGATTTATCCCCGGCATAAACGGACCCACGTTCGTCGATCCCCTTGTGGCCCCTCACAGGCTGCGCACAACGACTAGCTGGCTACACCCAATGCTTTCAACTGGTTGAACGAAAAGACCTGGCGGGCGCCGGTGGCGCGATCAATCAAGGAGGCGGTTAAGCCGGCATGAACGGTCCGGTACATGGCTTTGAGGTGGAAAGGAGTGCTGCTGGCCACCGCCGTCAACCGGGGCGACAAAGACTCCCAATGCTCGAAGTGCGCCCGGTGTGGCTCACCCGGCCCCTCAGGCAAGGCGATCAACTCCACCCCGCCGCCGGCAGAATCGCCAGGGAGACCCGTCACCAACCGCAACTGCAAGGAATAGAAATTGCCGTCATTGTCGCTCATAGGATCCTCGGTTTCCCTGTTCCGCCGTCGTCCCGGAGGTGGACTCGCCACAGAACCAGCTAAACACGTTCTGCCAGGGATCGGAAGCAGAAGAGAAAAGTGGATGACTCTTTCGTGGTACGTCCTCCGGATTTGGGTCACCTTGCAAAGTCCCCAAGGGTAATGACGCCCGCGGGCAGGACCCGCTCTCGCCTGACTCGCGTCTCAGACCCCGCGGGACTGCTCCCAGGCTTTCGAGTACTTCCAGCTTACGTAGACAGAGTGGTACAAGTGCAGCAATAGACCTTCCCGCCCATCCAGAAAGCCCAGCCGAAGAAAGTAGTTGTAAACAAAGGTCAGCAGTGGATTCAAGAGGATGTTGGCCAGGAACACAGGGAGAGCCTGGTGGGGCTTGCCGGACTGGACAACCTGCTCGGCCCCCAGCGTGCTGTAGCGGTCCATATGCGCGATATACGCCGCAAGGGTGGGATAGGCAGCATGCACCATGTCCCCCTTGAGGCGGCCGGACCGGCCTATGAAATGAATCGCCTCGTGCACCGGGCGGGCTTCAAATTCGGCAGCGCCGCGACGAAATAGGCGGAACTTGGGGTCCGGATAAAAGCCGCCAAAACGGATCCAGCGCCCCAGAAAGAGATTCCGCCGAGGCATCGTATATCCGTCAAACGGAGGATCGTGCTCCAGCAGTTCCCAGATTTCTTTGGCCAGTTCGTCGCTCAAAGCCTCGTCCGCATCGAGCGAGAGCAACCAGTCACAGGAGCACTTCTCGAGCGCGGAGTTCTTCTGCGCGGCAAAGCCTTTCCACTCTTCCAGAAAGAACCGGGCACGAAAACTGCGCGCAATCTCCTCCGTGCGATCGATCAGAGCCGGAATCCACGACCACGATCTCGTCGGCCCAGGCGACGCTGCCCAGAGTGCGGGCGAGGTTGGCTTCTTCATCACGCGTGATGATGGCCACGGAGAGCGTTTTACGCATTCCGGCTCGATCAAAGGATTCCCTATCGCTGTGTACCGCAGGCTCTAGTGCAGGGTGATTGGCTGGGCCCCGAGATGCTCCTTAATGACTCGCTCAATGACCACGGGCAAAGTTTCCCCGGTTTTGGGGAGCACAAAACTCTTCGCCGTCTCCGACCAGTCCAGCTTGAAGCTGGTGGAGAGAGCTGAAATCCAGACCTGGCGCGGCGGCGTGTTGGGGGTAATCACGAATTTGCCCGGCGGCTCGTCGAACAGGATATTGAGCACACCGTTCTGTTCTTCCACTTCAAAACCACCCTCTTCTTCGCCTCGATGAGGCTCTTCTTGAGGGCATCCATCGCAGCATCGCAGTGGCGGCGAAATGTAGTCTCGTCTAGCATGAGTTGAGTGTAACAAGGCACATGATGAGATATGTTTTCCCCCTGGCCGGGGCGCTCTTGTGTGTGCTTTGCCGGCTCTATGGGCGCAGAGTCCCGCTGAATCCGCGCACGACCTGGTGAAGGACGTGGTGTACAACGAGTTGCAGGAACGCCACCAGGTGAGCCTATGGCAATTTCGGGTGGAGAAACGGATAGGCTCCCAGAACACCGTAGAGCAGGCGGAGGAGACCAGCTCGGGATTGGTGTACCGGGTGATCGCGCGCCAGGGTCGTCCGCTCGACCAGGCAGCGCAGAAGAAGGAAACAGACCGCCTCAACAACCTCGCGCGCAACACCTCTGAACAGGCACGCATGAAGCAGGACTACGAGGCTGAAGAACAGCGGATAGAGCGGCTGATAGCCGCGATGCCCAACGCTTTCCTCTATGCGTACGAGGGCACGACGGAGGGAAACCTGCGGCTTTCCTTCCGGCCGAATCCCGCTTACAATCCGCAAACCTACGAGACTCGCGTGTATCACGCGCTGGCGGGAGAGATCTGGATTCAGCCTGAACTCAAACGGCTGGTAAAAATAGACGGTCATATTGAGAACGAGATCGACTTCGGCTATGGCCTGTTCGGCCGGATCGAAAAGGGTGGCGCCTTTGTGATCAGGCGCGAACAGATCGCTGCGGATCGCTGGAAGACCAGCCTGCTGGATGTGCACGTCTCTGGTCGCATCATTTTCTTCAAAACCATCAGCAAGGACGAGCACGAGCTGCGCTCAGGCTTCCAGCCGGTGGCATCGAACTTTAGCGTGCAAGACGCCGTCCGGTTGCTGCAAGCGCAAACCGCGCCTTAAACAAAGCGCATCGGGCTGCTCTTAATTTGTTGCTCTTAATTTGTTAAGGTAGGGGCTTGGTTTCCCGACGAGAGTTGCTCAAGCTATCCGGCATGACCGTCGCTTCCGCGGCGCTGGGCGGCCAGGCCCCGCAAATTGCTGGCGCAGATTACCGCATCGACATTGCTGCCTATGTACACGAGGCCGGCCCGCGGCGCAACATCAAGACCATTGCGTACAACAGCCAAATACCCGGTCCACTCCTGCGTCTGCGAGAAGGTCAGCCGGTAACCATCGATGTGACCAACCACACCGCCGACAGCGAAGTGATCCACTGGCACGGGCTCTTCCTGCCCGCGCAGGTCGACGGCGCGATCGAAGAAGGAACTCCGGCGATCCCGGCCGGCGGCCAGGCGCGCTACACGTTTACGCCGCGCCCCGCGGGGTTCCGCTGGTATCACACGCATACGTTTGCGGGTAGAGACCTGCACAAGGGGCAATACACGGGCCAACACGGATTTCTCCTCGTCGAGCCTCGCGATCACCCAGGCCGCTATGACCAGGAGATTTTCCTGGCCTTGCATGATTGGGGTAGCGAATTGCTCGCCAGCGCCGACGGTTCGATGGACCCCGCTTACGAAGTGTCGACCATCAATGGCCGCGTTCTGGGTTTTGGCGAGCCGTTGCGGGTGAAGACCGGTCAGCGGGTTCTATTCCAGATCCTGAACTCCAGTCCTACAGAAGTACACTGGCTCGCCCTGGCCGGGCATTCCTTCAAAGTCATCGCGCTGGATGGAAACGAAGTTCCGCAGCCGCAGATGGTACCCATGATTCGCCTCGCTCCTGCCGAGCGCGTGAGCGCATTGGTGGAGATGAACCACCCCGGCGCCTGGGTTCTGGGTGAAGTGCGCAAGCACATCATGGCAGCAGGCATGGGCATCGCAGTCGAGTACGCCGGAAGCAGCGGGAAACCGCGATGGGAGCAACCCGACTCACTGTCGTGGGATTATTCGCGATTCGCCGCGACCGGCCCGGCGTCCTCATCGGAGGCAATTACGCTGCCGCTGGTCTTCGCCTCAAAGTTTGCCGGGCATGGGGCCATGGATCGCTGGACCATTAACGGAAAGTCTTTCCCGGAGACGGTCGGCCCCGTGCTGACCGCGGGGCGGCGCTATCGTCTGTCTTTTATCAACCACAGCACCAATGATCATCCCGTGCATTTGCATCGCCACAGCTTCGAGTTGCGCCGCCTGCCCGGCCATCCGGAAATTCACGGCGTCGTCAAAGACACGGTGCTGGTGGACGCGAATACCGTGGTCGAGGTTGAATTCACAGCCAACAATCCGGGGCCCACGCTCTTTCATTGCCACCAGCAGAATCACATGGATGCCGGTTTTATGATGCTGCTTCACTATGTTTAAAGCATTTAACGAGTGTGCCGGGAGATAGGTGGTACCCATCCCCGCGGAAAACCCCATACATTCCAGTTACTTGTTGGGTAGATAAATCTGTTACCCAGAGTGGTTCCAGCCCATTTTTCATATCAATTCGCCTGCCAGTAACTCGCTATTCATGAATTGCACTACATACTGGGCACACATGGGCGACTACACAGTCATGTGTGGCAGCAAGGGCCAGAGTGGTTGCTCCAGATGGGGGAAGAGATGACAGGCTCGCATATCTCGTATCTCTGGGACAATCCTGAAGCGGCGGACGGTTTCGCTTCCGCGGTCTCGCTGCACAGCCATACCAACCGCTCGAAAGAAACGCTGGATTTCATCGCCAACCTGGCGAACGAGTACCAATGCCTGCGGGGCATTCTGGCCCGGGAAGAAGCGCGTTGCCGGCAAAACCATCGCCTGCAGATTAACTACGCCAAGAGCTATTGGACGCCGCCGCTCACACCCCGGCTGGCGTTCGACCTCGAAAGCGGGCAGATCGCGAATTCGCTCCAGGTGCAACCCCTGGTCTCGATCACCGATCACGATGATATCCAGGCGCCGATGCTGCTGCGCACGGTCACCAGCGCTCGCCACATCCCAGTCTCGGTTGAGTGGACGACGCCGTTCGGCAAAGATCAAGCCTTCCATCTCGGCATCCACAACCTTCCCAGCGCGTCGGGCGCGGAATGGATGCGCCGTTTTGAGGCTTTCACCGCGAAGCCCAGTGACGCTGAGCTGACAGAGATTCTCTCTGCCCTCAATGACCTTCCCAACGTGCTCATCGTTTTCAATCACCCACTCTGGGATCTCTACAAGATCGGACAGCAATTGCACGCTCATCGAGTGGAGGAGTTTCTTGCCCAGAACGGTCGCTGCATCCACGCGGTGGAGTTGAATGGCCTACGCAACTGGGAAGAAAATCGCCAGGTGAAGGGGTTGGCGGCGCGGTGGAATAAGTTGCTTATCTCCGGAGGCGATCGACACGGTCTGGAGCCGAATGCCAACGTCAACCTGACCCACGCGGCCAGCTTCAACGAATTCGTCGATGAAGTGCGCAACGAACAACGCAGCCACGTACTTTTTATGCCCCAGTACGCTGAGCCCTGGAAGCACCGCATCATGAAATCTACGCTGGATGCGATTCGCGACTACCCTGACTTTCCTGAAGGATCGCGCCGCTGGGATGAGCGCGTGTACCACCCGGATTTGAACGGAATCGATCGCCCTGTCAGCCAGCTTTGGCCCGATGGCCAGGCGCCGGTTTACATGCGCCTGGTGATCCGCCTGGTAAGAATGCTGGGAAGCAACCCGATCAGCCATGGTCTGCGGGTGGCCTGGAATGAATCGCACGAGCTGCGGTTCGCGTTGGGCGAGCGGGAAGCTTTCTAAGGAGACCCATTGGCTCTTCTCGCTTCGCTCGGGCGCGGATACACTCTGCCTATGCGCGCGGCAGCCCCCAGGGTGGCTTACTTCCCTGATACGTTTTACGAGATCAACGGGGTCGCCCACACCAGCCGCCATTTCCAGGCATTTGCGGAAAGAAAAGGGCTGCCTTTTTTTTGCCTCCATCCCGGCAAGCGGGAGAACGGGATACGCGAACAACAGCAGGGCGAGCTGACCACGCTCGATATACCCCGCGGCAGCCCGCTCTCGTTTCGTCTCGAAAAGGACCTCACCTTCGATCCCGCCTTCGTGCGGCACAAGAATTTTCTGGAAGAGCGGTTGCGTGCGTTTCGTCCGGATATTGTCCACATCACCGGGCCGAGCGAGCCGGGAATTTTGGGGGCATGGCTGGCCAGGGATCTGAAGGTGCCTCTGGTCGCCGCATGGCACACCAACCTGCATGAATATGCGGCGCAGCGGTCGACCTGGCTGCTGCGCATGCTTCCCCACAGTAAAGTACCGGTGGCCGAAAAGAGCATCGAGCACGCAGCACTGCTGGCTTGTGCCCGTTTTTACCGGCTGGCGGAGGCACTGTTCGCGCCCAATGTCGACTTATGCCGCCTGCTGGAGAAATTCGCCGGGCGCCCCTGCGCCTTGATGCCGCGGGGCGTCGATACGCTCGCCTTCTCGCCCGAACATCGCGACCGCGGCGACACGCGGGAGCCCTTCGTGCTCGGCTTTTGCGGCCGGCTCTCGATCGAGAAAAATGTGTTTCTTCTGGCGCGCATCCGTAGCGAACTGCTCGCGCTCGGAATCACCAATTTTCGATTTCTTATCGTAGGGCACGGCAAAGAGGAGAGCTGGCTGCGGCGGAACCTGCCCAATGCGGACTTCACCGGCGTGCTGCGCGGCCATGACCTGGCGCGCGCTTACGCCAACATGGACCTGTTCGTTTTTCCTTCTCACACCGACACTTTCGGCAACGTCGTGCTTGAGGCCCTGGCCTCCGGTGTGCCCTCGGTGGTCACGCCCGATGGCGGTCCACGCTACATTGTGCGCGACGGGGAGACCGGATCGATCGCAACCGACGATGGTTTTACCGCGGCCATCGCAAACCTCATGCGCGACCCGGAGCTGCATGCCAGGATGCGGCTGGCCGCGCGCATCTACGCGCAGTCGGCTTCATGGGATTCAGTATTCGAGGGAGTCTACAGCACGTACGATGAAGTGCTCGCCAGCCACAGCCCGTAGTGCTGCGGCTTAACAGGCTGCGGAAAAAGTCGACGTACGAAAACTGCGACGCACGCCTGGAAAAGCCCGGTTGATTTTGCGAGGCTTACTTACGGGCTGAACAGGCTGCGGAAAAACTCGATGAATGAAGGGTACGGGCTTTAGCCCGTACATTAAGGAAACAAGAACAGTGGGCTTTAGCCCCTGAGGGCAGCGTTTTCGGTCGAGAAACCTGCCCTCAGGGCCTAAAGGCCGCTTGGTAGTCTGGTTATATGTACGGCCTGAAGGCCGTACCCTTCACAACAATGACTTTTTCCGCAGCCTGTAAAGCCCGTACCCTTCAGTAAAGCTTTGTCGCTTCGATTCACTCCCATTGCGAAACAGCTTACTGCGTCGGGCCCACGCCGATGCCTACTGGAGAAGACTTTCTGGTTTGCGTGGGAATTGCCGGCTTCCCCGTGGGGCATTGCGCCGGTCGAGATCCAGGCCAAAATGCGGATCCGACTTGGTTCCATCTATTTTGAACGGAACCTCGGTACCGGCGCCGTTCTTGGCGAAAACCCGGTCGAACGGCAGCAGCAGCAAGCCCTTCCAACCTCCGACCATGCGCGAGACCGTGGCCTGCATATCGGCGGTTCCGGTGAAGTTGAAATGCGCGCCATCCAGGCTGTAAACGCCGTCCAGCTTGATGTGTGCGCCCGGGATGTCGTAGTGCAGGTTCGAGAGGGTCAAGCTTGCCTCCGCCAGATTGAAGTCGCCCCTCATTTGCGAAGGCACGATGGCCATCTTCGCATCTCGTTCCTTCTGCTGGGCCAACTCTACCTCCCCCTGGCTGCGCAGGCTGAGCTCATCCACCTTGGTTTGGATCTTTTCATTGCTGAAGCGTCCGTTGACGATGGCGAAGTTTCCCTGCAGCCGTAATTTGTGGGCCACATCCTGAGGTCCGGGCGGTATCTCCAGCCGGGTGCGCAGCTTGAGCTGGCCTTCGAGCACGGGCGGATCGGTGCGGACGGCCAAGCGCAACAAATCTTCGATCCTCGCCTGGTTCATGGTGACGTCGAGGTAGGTGTGGCGTCCTGCTTCCCCCTGGGTGCGCACCACATAGCCCTGCGCGATGAGCGAGGAATGGAGAAAGCGCGCTTTGACCGGCTGCAGATAGGTGTTGCCATCCGTGCCATCCACAATGGCGTGGAACTCGGTATGCAGCGCCACTTTGTGCCCGCTGATCTTCACCTGGAAATCAGGCGTGTCGGTTTTGCCGTCGACCACGATCTTGTCCAGTGTGCCCTGGAAGGCGCCGTCGGAGGAGAGTATGCCGCCAATGCCCTTGAAAGTTCCCAAATCGGCGTTCCGGAAGGAGTAGGTACCGCCCAGCGAGGTGGCTCCCGGATGATCGGCGTTCCAAGGACCAAAGAAGCCTCGGCTTTCAATCTGCCCCACCGGTTTGGGGTTGGTCAAGGAAGCGGTAAAGTCCATCGGCTTGCCGGCGCCGATCGAACGCAGCTGAAGACTCTGAATCACAAATCGCAGCGGCAGTTTGCCCGGCTTATCGGTGCCTACGGTCAGCACGGTATCGGTGCAATCCATCTGGGCGACAAAGATCGTGTTGCTCTTTCCCGCAAAGAGGGCGCTGCTCTTCTCCCCATTCGGTGGCATAGCGGCTGAATGATCGTTCGCCGGCGCAGGCGACGAACGACGCTCGCTCTTTGGGGGCAGGTTGACGCGTAATCCGTCCACATTCACATTGCCAATGTGCATGGGGGAGCGCAGAAGGGAGGAATAGCCGGTGCGGAAAGCAAAATGCTGCACCGAGAACATGGGCACGTTCGAGGCAACGTTGTAGGGATAGATGGCGAGGTCCTTACCGGAAACCTCGAACCCGCGCAGCAACGACACCTCGAAGGCGCCCATTTCAACCCGGCTATGGAAGCGGGCAGAAAGACTTTGCACCAAACGCGCGCGTAAGATAGGCTCCGCCCGGGAGAGCAGGATTTCAAAAGTAGCGACCAGGACAAGGACCACCACCAGGGCGCAGATCGCCGCCCAGAACCACGGGCTATGTCTTCGCCGCCCACGAGGAGCTGGAGAAATTGGAGAAGCTGGAAAGGTCTCAGGTGTTTCCGCCACAACCTCGCCTTTCGTCATAGAAGATGCTACCGTGCGGACCCTTGCTCGCAAAAGTGCGGCGGTTTGCGGCAAGCAAGATTGCCTCACCCAGGAGTTCAACGTGAGCGTCAACAAAGGGAGCCATGACTAAACCATGACCCATTCGATGACCCATTCGACCCAACCTCAACTCGTTGTGGGTATTGGAGAACTACTCTGGGATCTGCTTCCCTCGGGACCTCGGTTGGGTGGCACCGTCTCCAACTTTGCCGTGATGGCCGGCCGGCTCGGCAGCCATGCCGTCTGCGCCAGCCGGGTAGGCGCCGACGATCTGGGGCGCCGGGCGCGCGCCGGCCTGTCGGGCCTGCCTCTGGACACAGCCCACCTGCAAACCGACCCGCTGCATGCCACCGGCACCGTTGGGGTGCAATTAAAAGATGGCCAACCACAATACAATATTGAGGAGCCCGTAGCCTGGGACTACCTGGAACTGAGCGATGACTGGCTTCGGCTGGCAGAAAGCGCGCGGGCAGTCTGTTTCGGGACCCTGGCGCAACGGAACCCCGTTTCGCGGCAAACGATACAAGGGTTTCTGGCCGCGACTCCGGTCCACTGCGTGCGCGTTTTCGATGTGAATTTGCGCGCGCCGTTCTACTCCGCGGAACTGATCGAATCTTCGTTGCAACGCACAACCTTGCTGAAGATGAACGACAGCGAAATGCCGCTCCTGCTGGACCTGCTCGGCATCCGCGGCGGACCTGATATGAGCGAAGAGTCTCTGCTCGCCGGCGCGCGCCAACTGCTGGCCCGGTTCCCCCTCGATCTTGTCTGTGTCACCATGGGCGGCAGCGGCAGCCTGCTGGTAACCCGTGAGCAGGTCGACCGCCATACCGGCATCGCCATCCGGGTGGTCGATACCGTCGGCGCAGGCGATGCCTTTACCGCTGCGCTGACCCATTACTATCTGCGGAAGGCGCCGCTTTCGGTGATGAATGATGCCGGCAACCGGTGGGGTTCATGGGTGGCCTCGCAGGCGGGCGCCATGCCGCCGCTCGATTCCACGACCCGGGACTCAATGACCGCAGCCATCGGGTGGGACATCACCAGCGAAGGGCGCCCTGGAGATACACAGAATGCCTCTTAAGGACGTGCTCCCTCCCCCGAAGCGTCGCGCTTTTGGACAGTCGCGGCGCAAGCAGGTGCGCCGTCAGGAGCAGAACTGGTGGCGTGCCGACGATCGGCAAACCGATCCGATCGACGCCCTGGCCGTTTCGTCCGTCGGCCGGGTACCGGCGCTGCTCACGATCAAGTACGAGCGCATGGCGGCTTCGCCCTTCGGGTTTTTTCGCGGCGCCGTGCCGGTGATGGCAGCCGACCTTGCGGTGCTGCCCCATACCGGCATCTTCACCCAACTCTGCGGGGACGCGCATGTTCGGAACCTGGGCGCCTACGCCGCGCCCGATGGCCGGCTGGTCTTCGACATCAACGACTTCGACGAGACCATCCGCGGGCCTTTTGAGTGGGATCTGAAGCGCATGGCCACCAGCATTGTGCTTGCCGGCCGCGAAGCGGGGGATAAGAAGGGCGCGTGCGAGGAAGCAACGGCTGTCTTGCTCAGAAGCTATCGCCGATCGATGCACGCCTTCGCGCGCATGCCGGTGCTCGATGTGGCCCGGTTCCAGGTGCATCGTTTGCAGCGTATCGCGCCAGTTTCGCAAGTGTTGCGCAAAGCTGAGCGGGCGACGCCCTTGTACAACCTGCAGCACCTCACCGAGCTACCCGGAGTGGCGTCCAAGGGCGGCAAAAACGCAACCCCGCCGCACCGCATCTTTGTCGAACACAAGCCCTTGCAATACCGCCTGTCCCCAGCCAAGGCGAGCCATATCCTCGATTCCCTCAGCCCATATCGGCAGACGCTGCTGCCGGAGCGCCAACACTTCTTCGATCAGTATCGCCCGCTCGATGTCGCCTTCCGGGTGGTGGGCACGGGCAGCGTGGGCCTGCGTGACTACATCATCTATATGGAAGGCAACGGGCCCGAAGACCCGCTCTTTCTGCAAATCAAGGAAGAGCCTGGCTCCGCCTATGCCCCCTACCTGGGAGAAATGGGCGCGCCCCAGCATCAGGGCCGCCGCGTCGCCCAGGGCCAGCGGGCGATGCAGTTCCTCTCAGACCTGCTTCTGGGCTGGACCACCATTCACAATCGCCAATACCTGGTGCGGCAGTTGAACGACCACAAAGCGTCGATTGCGATGGAAGACCTGAGGGGAGTAGGCCTTACCCAATACGCTGAGATTTGCGGCGAACTGTTGGCTCGCGGCCACGCGCGCTCAGGAGATGCACTCGCGCTCGCTGGTTACATTGGCAACTCAGATCGATTTGTGGAGGCGATCTGCGCCTTCGCGGCCGACTACGCCGACCAAACCGAGCTGGATTACAAAACATTTCTTCATTCGCGTTTCGCTCCCCGCGCTGCGCACAAGAAGGCAGCGACGGCGAAGGGCGTCGAGAAAGTCGGGAGGGAGGCCATTGGGAAGGTTGGGGGGAAGCTCACAAGAAAGGCCGGGGCGCGCCCCAAACCGCTGCAGCCAGGCCCGGTGATCAAGGAATCCGTGCCTCGGGCGTAAGCGGAAAACCGCAGGCGCCTCCGCTCCAGCTCCGGATCTGCCGTTTTTCTCCACTCCCCGGCAATGCGACAATGAGAGCAGCGCTTCGGCGCTGCTTTTCTTATGCTCCAACTTTCTGCTGCCGGCAAACGATTCGGCCCACGTGTCTTATTCGAGGATGCCAACTGGCTCATCACGCCCAATGAGCGAACCGCTCTTGTGGGCGCCAACGGTACCGGTAAATCCACCTTGCTCAAGGTGCTTGCCGGCGCCGAATCACTGGACTACGGCACCCTGCAGCGCACCCGCGGCATGACGATCGGCTATCTCCCCCAGGAGGGTCTGGCGCTCTAGCGGCCGCAGCGTTTTCGCCGAATGCCTCTCGGTCTTCGCCGAGTTGCGTGACATGGAGCAGGAACTCGAGATCCTCTCCACCCGTCTGGCTGAGTTTGACCCGGCAACGCCCGAGTATGCCGCAGCGGCCGATCGCTTCTCTCATCTCGACTCCCACTTCCGCGCCCATGACGGCTATGCACTCGACGCGCAGGTAGGCGCGGTGCTCGGCGGCCTGGGCTTCAGCAAGCACGACTGGTCGCGGCAGACGGAGGAGTTTTCCGGCGGCTGGCAAATGCGTATCGCGCTGGCCAAGCTGCTGCTGCAAAAGCCCAACCTGCTGCTGCTCGACGAGCCTACCAACCACCTCGACCTCGAAACCCGCAACTGGCTCGAGGGCTACCTCCACAACTATCCCAACGGCTACATCCTCATCTCCCACGATCGCTACTTTCTCGACGTCACCGTGGACAAGACCATCGAGATCTGGAACAAGAGCCTGCACGTCTACCACGGCAATTACGAGAAATATCTTGCAGCAAAAAGCGGAACGCCGCGCGCAGACTGGAGGCGGCCTACAAAAACCAGCGCGAGCATATCGAACATCTGGAAGCCTTCATCAACCGCTTTCGCGTCCAGGCCACCAAGGCCAAGCAGGTGCAGAGCCGCATCAAGGAGCTGGACAAGATCGAGCGCATCGAGATCCCGGTGGAAGAGCAGGCGATCCACTTCAGCTTTCCCCAGCCGCAGCCATCTGGCCGTACCGTGGTCGAAGTCGCAGACCTGGCAAAGAACTACGGTCCCAAGCAGGTGCTGGAAGACGTGAGCTTCACCATCGACCGCGGCGATCGCATCGCGCTGGTGGGCGTGAACGGGGCGGGCAAATCGACGCTGATCCGCATGCTCTCGGGCATGGAGCCGCCCTCGAGCGGCACGCTGCGCCTGGGCCACAATGTCACCGCCGAATACTTTGCCCAGGATCAGTACAAGGTGCTCGACGGCGACGCTCGCATGCTGGACGACATCAGCAACACCGCGCCGCGCGTGTCGACCACCGATCTGCGCAGCCTGCTGGGCTGCTTCCTCTTCTCCGGCGACGATGTCTTCAAACCGCTGGGCGTGCTCTCCGGAGGAGAGCGCAACCGCTATGCCCTGGCCCGCATTCTGGTGAGCCCGGCAAACTTTCTGCTGCTGGACGAGCCTACGAATCACCTCGACCTCCGAGCCAAGGATGTTCTGCTCGAAGCCATCGCTCGCTTCAACGGAACCGTGGTCATGGTCTCGCACGATCGCTACTTTATCGATCGGCTCGCGACCCGCATCTTTGAAGTCGAGGGCGGCCACGTGCACGTCTATCCCGGCAACTACGAAGACTATCTGCATCGCAAAGCAAATGATGAATGCGCAGGTAAGCCGGTCGAACGGGACGGCGCCGATCAGCAACACGGCTGTACAAGACAAGCCGTCTACCGAGGCTGCCGTCGCCAAGGTTCGCCGTCTGAACCCCATCAAGCTGCAGCAACTGCAGGAACGTTGTAGTTTTGTCGAAGAAGAGATTCCGCGGATAGAGAGCTCGATTGCCGGTGCAGAAGAATCTCTGGGAAGTGTATGAGAGCGCAGAGGAAACGCAGCGCGTGACCCAACTGCTGGAAAGCCTGCGCGAGCAGCACGCTTTGCTCACTGCCGAGTGGGAAGAGCTGGTGACGCAACTGGAGCAGCAACAGGCTTAGAGCAGTTTCGCAATTTCGTGTCCTGATAAAGATCGCGAGGTGTGCTTTTCCTTGAGGGAAAATCACGTAAAGGCCAACTCCTTCGATCTACACCCATTGCGAAACTGCTTTGATTTACCGGCGTTACAAACTGGTGCCTGTTGGCATGGAAGTTGCAGAGCAACACGCACCGCATGCTTTAGAGTAAAGCCAGCATCAGCAGCCAACGTGATGACAGGCTTGAGTACACCCACCCCACCTAAACGCCACAGTTCCCGCTCCTCCGCCTTCGCTGTCAGCGCCGGCATTCTGCTCAGCAAGCTCATTGGGCTGGTACGCGAGCGGGTGTTCGCGCATTACTTCGGCAACTCCGACGCTGCGGACGCATTTCGCGGCGCTTTCCGCATTCCCAACTTTCTGCAAACTCTTTTCGGCGAGGGCGTTCTCTCCGCTTCCTTTATCCCCGTGTACGCCCGGCTGCGGGCCGAAGAGCGGCACGAGGAAGCCACGCAGCTGGCCGAAGCGATCTTCGCCATCCTCTTTCTGATCACGTCGCTGCTGACACTGGCGGGCAGTCTTCGCTGCCCCCTGGCTGATCGACGTCATTGCGCCCGCGTTGCAGGGAGAGAAGCGTCTGCTCACCATCCGGCTTGGTGCAGATCCTTTTTCCCGGGGCGGCGCTGCTCGTCATGTCGGCATGGTGCCTGGGCATCCTGAACAGCCACCGCAAGTTCTTTCTCTCGTATTCCGCGCCAGTGATCTGGAACGTGGCCATGATCACCGCGTTGCTATGGAAGGGTGGCCATGTCGGAGAGTCCACGCTTGCGATCGTCATCTCCGTTGCGTCGGTCATCGGCAGCGGCCTGCAGTTCGCAGTGCAATTGCCGACGGTCATGGGCTTTCTGCGTCCGCTGCATCTGCAGCTCACGCTGCGCACGGAGCACGTGCAGGCCGTGGTGCGGAACTTCTTCCCTGTATTCGTGAGCCGTGGCGTGGTGCAGATAAGCGCGTACGTCGATTCGTTGCTGGCGAGCTCTTTTGCCGACATGGCGGTCTCGGCGTCTGGCCTACGCGCAGACTTTGAACTCACTTGCCGGTGAGCTTGTTCGGCATGGCGATTTCTGCCGCCGAGTTGCCCGCCATGTCGAGTGCGTTAGGCACGCAGAAGAAATCAGCATGGTGCTGCGCCAGCGCCTGGAGAATGGGCTCAAGAATATTTCTTTCTTTGTTGTGCCTTCGGCGGTGGCCTTTGTCGTTCTTGGCGACGTGGTCGTCGCCACCATCTACCGCGGCGGACACTTTCAGGCGAATGATGTGACGTTCGTGTGGAGTGTTCTCGCGGGTTCAGGCGTGGGCCTTCTGGCCTCGACATCGGGCAGGCTCTATTCGTCTGCGTTCTATGCGCTGCGGGATACGCGCACCCCGCTAAACTTCGCGATCATTCGCGTGGTGTTGACGGTGGCACTGGGCTATCTGTTTGCTCTTGCCGCTTCCACGGCTGCTGGGCATCGATCGGCGCTGGGGAGTTGCCGGGCTCACGCTTTCCGCAGGGATTGGCCGGGTGGGTGGAGTTCGCGCTGCTGCGCCGTGCGCTGCAGGCGCGTATTGGTGCGGTGGTTGCGTCGGTCTCTCGCGTCGCGCGGTTGTGGATGGGCGCTCTGATTTCTGCAGCCATTGCGTATGGGGTAAAGCTGGTGCTGCCTTTTCGTTGACCCGGTTGGTTGGTCTGTGCGTGCTCTCGATCTTCGGCCTCTGGGTATCTCGGCTGCACCACAGCTGCTGGGTGTAGCTGCCCCGGCCCGAGTAAGCCGCCTGCTGCGCAACGCCCCCAGGGGCTGACACGAGGCTTTGCAGGCCAGCTTGGTGCTTTTCTAACTCACGCCTAGCTTGTGCATGTAGTCGGCATCGATCTTCAGGCCCTCCATCGGCGGCACGTTGTAGCCTTCCTGCTCGACAAAGCAATGCTTCACCACTCCGGACTTGGCTGCCTGCTGCGAAGATCGGACGGTAGTCGATCGTGCCCTGCCCAAACTCGACGATCGTGGGCACATTCTCGATCGATGAGTCAGGAGTGATGCCCTTGAAATCCTTTACGTGCAGCATGGTGATGCGGGTGGGATATTTGCGCAGATAATCGACCGGATTCGCACCCCCGACCGTGACCCAGCCGCAATCCATCTCCATCGTGACGTGGGCCGGATCGGTCAGACGCAGCAACTCATCGTAAGGCACCACGCCATCCGATCTATGGAACTCCATGGTGTGGTTGTGATAGCCGAACTTCAGACCGGCGGCGCTCACTTTTGCGCCGATGGTGTTGAACTGCTCCGCATTCCATCGCCAGTCTTGCAGCGTGAAGGCGGTGGATCGTTCTTTCGCAGGGAGGCCCTTGACGCGCGAGGGATCTTTGAAGCCGGGGAAAGAACAAATAATGTAACTGACACCCAACTCTTTGTTGAAGGCAAGAATCTCGATCGAGCTTCTGATGCAAATCGTCTGAGCCATAATGCGCGCTCACCAGGTGCAACCCGGCGGCGCTCATGGCCTGCTTCACTTGCGCAGCGCTGTGATTGTAGTAGCCGGCTGATTCGACTTCACGAAAGCCAATGGCTCCGAGCTGTTTCAGCGTGCCCTCGTAATCCTTGGGCAGGAGTTCTCGCACCGAATACAGCTGCAGTCCCAACGGCACCTTCAACGTCTGTGCGTGCAACGCTGCCCTTGAGGTTGAGCTGTACAGGCGATCGAACCCCGTCGAACCAAAGACCAGGGAGCTCGAGCCGGCTTTGACAAAATCTCTCCGTGATTGCTTCAAATGGACACCCCTTTTTCTCGCTGTACGCGCGGAAGGAGGTTAAGTGCCTTGGCCACGAATTGCAACTTGGGCTTAATCCGGCAGGCCGAAGGCGATGATGTTCGGACCCATGGCGACCGCGACGTATTGCTGGTTGTCGAACAGATAGGTCATGGGCGAGGCATGCGGCGCCTCGTTGGTCTGGAAGCTCCAGAGCGGCTTGCCGGTCTTCGCGTCCGCAGCAGCCAACGCTCCGTCGTCTGCTCCGAAAAAAACCACGCCGCCGGCCGTGCTGAGCACGCCGCCGAAGGTATCTGCGCGGCCGGTCTGGGGCAGCTCCCAAACTGGCTTGCCAGTCTGAATGTCGAATGCGCGCAGAACCCGCTGCCCGGAATCGTCCGGGTCAGGGGCTGTTGGAGCCGCCCATGTAGTCGTGGCCCACTTGAAACGGCATGTCGGTGCGGGTGAAGATGCCGCACTTGTCGTTGGTCTGCACGTAGTAAAGCGAAGTGAGCGGATTCCACGAGGCCGAATACCAGTTGGTCGCGCCATTCAGCCAGGGGCAAACCCTTGTGCCCTCATGCGTCGGCTCCTGGCCGGGCGCGACGATGGGCCGGCCTTCGGGCGTCAGGCCGGTAGCCCAGGTCCAGCTTGGTGGTATAGGCTCGTCCGAGCAGAAACTTGCCGTTGGTGCGGTCCAGCACATAAAGAAAACCGTTGCGGTTGGCCTGCACCATCAACTTGCGCGGCTTCCCTTCCCACTCGGCATCGACCAGCGACGGGGGAGCCATGGCGTCGTAGTCATGCACATCGTGCGGCGTGAACTGGAAATACCACTTCAGCTTGCCCGTCGTTGGATCGAGCGCAACCACGGAATCGGTGTAGAGATTGTCGCCCTTGCGATCGTCTCCGATCAGATCGTTGCCCGGATTGCCGACCGGCCAGTAGAGAGTGTCGAGCTCCTTGTCGTAGGTTCCCGTCATCCAGGTGCCTCCGCCGGGATGATCGATCCCTGTTCCCTGCCAGGTCTCGGAGCCGGGCTCGCCGCGTTTCGGCGTGGTCCAAAAGCGCCACAATCTCCTTGCCCGACGCCTGATCGAAGGCCACCACAAAGCCGCGCGCTCCCTCGTCGCCGCCGGAGATTCCGGAGATCACCATGCTGCCGACGACGAGGGGTGCGCCGGTGGCGTTGTAGTTCTTAGGCGCCAGTCGGCCATCGGCGTCTCCCATACAAGCGCTCCGGTGGTTCGGTTGAGCGCAATCAGGTGAGCGTTATCGGTGACCATGAATACCTTGTCGCCGGCGACCGCCACACCGCGGTTCGCACCGGAAACGGAGTTCCCGACCGAGGCCCTGGGTGCGCGAGCGCTGATAGTGCCATATCTGGCGTCCGCTGCCTGCATCGAGCGCAAAGCATTCGTTGGCGTAGGTGACGTACATCACGCCCGCCACCACCACCGGGGTCGCCTGCACTTCCCTGATACTGGGCAGGGTCATACATCCACTTGGGCTGTAACCGGGAAACATTGGCGTTGGTGATCTGCGTCAGTTCGCTGTAGCGGCTGCCGACCGTCTGCCCGTTGTAGCTCGGCCAGTCGGCCTGCGACGTCACCACCCGGTACTCGTCCGACTCCGATCTTGCGCAGCAGATAGAGCTTGTGGTCGTCGCCCAACATCTGCATATCAGTGGCTGAGCGGTTCAACGCTGTGCCCTGGAGCGTCTTTCCGCCTTCGAGCGTGACCGAAGCGCGCTCGATGGCCGCACCCGAAGATGGCTTCAGGGTGCGCAGGAAGCTGATCAGGTTGGTACGGTCCTGGTCGACGATATCGGGAAAAGGCGGCATGCCGGACGAGGGCAGGCCGCTGTGCAAGAGCCTCACCAGTTCCTCATCGGTGCGCAGGGGCACACGTTCCACGATGGACGGCGCAAACTCGCCGCCCGTCGCGTTGGTGCCGTGGCACGATGCGCACCGGGTTGCGAAGACGTGTTGGCCCGCAGCCTGCGGCGAACCCGGCGGAAGCAGAGGAGGCGGGGGCGTCTGCGCTTGTATATTGGCCGCCGGCAAAAATGCCAAAAGGCCGCTCATGAACGCCCGCAACGCAACTGTCTTGATTGCGCCGCAGGGCGTCTCTTGTCCTATCACTCTACCCATTTCTTTAGACCCTCTGGGGATTTCGACCTTCTTGGCTTTTAGAAATCATCTTAAATGAGCGCTATCGGCCTAAGTCTCCGTCCCTTAATCTGACAAACGACCTGACAAACAGCAACTCCGCGCGCCCCAAAATCCGATCGAACGCGTGCCCTGAACGCGTGCCGGATGGCGAGAGCAAAACGGAAGCCGGCTGCTCTCGAAATCAAAATCCATCCTGGAAAGGCGCCCCCTCATCTAATTGGGGCGCTGTTAGAGTACTGGTAAGACCGCAAGAAAAAAGCCCCATCCTTTTACTGGAGTTCAGCACCTCATGGAAAGTCACGAAGCGGGCCTGCGTCCTGATCCTTTCAATGGCGTCTCGCCTGCCTCCGGCAAAAAACGTCGCCCATGGCTTGGCATGCTGCTGCTCGCCCTGCTGGTGATCGTCGTCGTGCTGCTGGTGACGCATCGGCCGAAGCCCAAACCCGACCAGGGTACCCTGGAAAAGGCCGAGGCAGTCACCATCAAGGCCGCCACGGTTCGCGAGGGCGATATCGGCATCCATGTCGACGCGCTGGGTACCGTCACCCCCCTCTCCACCGTCAGCGTCTACAGCCAGGTGACGGGCAAGGTCGTCGCCGTCAACTATCGCGAAGGCGAGATGGTCCGCAAGGGCCAGTCGCTGATCGAAATCGACCCCCGGCCATACGAGGCCCAGCTAAAGCAGGCGGAAGGCACTCTGCAACATGACCAGGGCCTGCTTAAGCAGGCAGAGATCGACCTCTCCCGCTACCAGAAAGCCGTCGCGCTCAACGCCATCGCCCACCAGACCCTCGACGACCAGGAACAAGCCGTAGAGCAATACAAGGGCACGGTGAAGAATGATGAAGGGCAGGTGGAATACCAGCAGGTGCAACTGAGCTACTGCCATCTGACGGCGCCCGCTTCCGGGCGCGTTGGCCTGCGGCTCGTCGATCCCGGCAATACGATTTTTGCCGGCAACGCGAATGCACTCGTCGTGGTGACACAATTGCAGCCCATCACGGTCGTCTTCAACGTGGCCGAAGATAACCTTCCCCAGGTAAGGTCACAGATTCTGAAACGAACCGCTCTGCCCGTCGACGCCTACGATCGCGCGCAACTGAGCAAGCTCGCCACCGGACATCTGCTCACCATCGACAACCAGGTCGACACCACCACCGGCACCATTCGCTTTCGGGCCGAGTTTGACAACCGGGATCTCGCCCTGTTTCCCAACCAGTTCGTCAACGCCCGCCTGCTGGTAAGCACACTGCATAACACTCTGCTCGTCCCCAGCGCGGCCATACAGCGCAATGGCGTGCAGGCCTTCGTTTATAAAATCAACAGCGACCATACCGCCTCCATCCACAACATTGTCGAGAGGTCCAACGATGGCAACGTCTCCGCGGTAGAAGGCCTTAACCCCGGCGACACCGTCTCACTCACCGGCTTTGACAAGCTGCAAGACGGCACGAAGGTGGAAATAGAACCATCGCCACAAGCCCCCGTCACCGGCAATGGGGGGGCCGCAGACACCCTGGCCGGAAAGGACGCGGTCGTACAAAAGCCGTGAATCCGTCCCGCACTTTCGTACTTCGACCGGTCGCAACCTCTCTCCTGATGGTCGCGATCCTGGTCATCGGCCTCGCGTCTTACACGACGCTGCCGGTCTCCGCGCTGCCGGAAGCCGACTACCCCACCATCCAGGTGCAGACGTTTTATCCTGGCGCGAGTCCCCAGGTGATGTCTTCGGCGGTGACCGCGCCGCTGGAGCGCCAGTTCGGCCAGGTAGCCGGGCTCACGCAAATGACCTCCACCAGCTCCGACGGCAGCTCGGTCATCGTGCTGCAGTTCGCGCTGGCCCTCAACATCGACGTCGCCGAACAAGAAGTGCAGGCCGCGATCAATGCCGCCCAGGGTTACCTGCCCACAGACCTGCCCGTACCGCCGGTCTACAGCAAATCCAATCCCGCCGATGCCCCGGTCCTCACCCTCGCGCTCACTTCCAACGCCTTACCGCTCTCGCGCGTCGAAGACCTGGTCGACACCCGGCTCGCTCCCAAGATTTCGCAGCTCGGGGGCGTCGGGCTGGTCACCATCAGCGGCGGACAGAAGCCGGCCGTCCGCATTCAGGCCAATCCCACAGCACTCGCTTCCTATGGCGTCAACATGGAGGATCTGCGCAATGCGCTCACCACGCAAAGTGTGAACTCCGCCAAGGGCAGCTTCGATGGCCCGGCGCAGAATTTCCAAATCAACGCGGATGACCAGTTGCTTTCGAGCGCCGCCTACCGTGACCTGGTCGTCGCCTACAAGAACGGCGCGCCCGTCATGCTTACCGATGTAGCGCGCGTAACTGACGATGTTGAAAACACCAAGCTTGCCGCCTGGATGAACGAGACCCCGGCCGTCATCGTCAACATCCAACGCCAGCCCGGCGCCAACACCATTCAGGTGGTGCAGGAAATTGAAGAGCTGCTGCCCAAACTACAGGCAACGCTGCCGGTCGCGGTAAAACTTACTGTCCTCACCGACCGCACCAATACCATTCGCGCTTCGGTGCGCGACGTCGAGTTCGAGCTCATGCTCACCATTGCACTGGTCGTCATGGTGATCTTTCTTTTTCTACGCAGCCTTTCCGCCACTATTATTCCCAGCGTTGCCGTACCGCTCTCCCTGGTGGGAACCTTCGCCGTGATGCAGGCCCTGGGTTACAGCCTCAACAACCTGACGCTCATGGCCTTTACGATCTCGACCGGTTTTGTCGTGGACGACGCCATCGTGATGATCGAGAACATTTCCCGTTATCTCGAAGAGGGGCTCACGCCGATGGAGGCCGCACTGCGGGGCGCGCAGCAGATCGGCTTCACCATCATCTCGCTCACCATCTCGCTGATCGCCGTGCTCATCCCTCTGCTCTTTATGGGAGACATTGTCGGGCGGCTATTTCGCGAGTTCGCCGTCACCCTCAGCGTCACCATCCTGATCTCCGCGTTTGTGTCCCTGACCCTGACGCCGATGATGGCCGCGCGCATCCTGCGCCACACCCCGGAATCTGAGCAAACGCGCTTCTATCACTACACCGAAGGCCTGTTCAAACGAGTCATCGCCGCCTATGGCCGCAGCTTGCGTTGGGTTTTCCGCTACGAGATCCCCATGCTTCTGATCGCAACCGCCATGCTCGTGCTCACCATCGTGCTGTACATCGAGATCCCCAAAGGCTTCTTCCCCACGCAGGACACGGGCATCCTTCAAGGCATTTCGCAGGCGCCCGAGTCTATCTCCTTTACCGCCATGGCGCGCAAGCAGCAACAACTCGCTCATGAGATCTTGCAGGACCCCGCGGTAAAGAGTCTTTCGTCTTTTATTGGCGCGGATGGCGTCAACACGACGCTCAACAGCGGACGGATCCAGATCAACCTCAAAGACCCCTCGATTCGCGGCCTGACGGCGGCCCAGGTGATTGAGCGCCTGGATCGCAGTCTGCGGAAAGTTCCCGGCATTCAGCTCTACATGCAGCCGGTGCAGGATCTGACCGTTGACGATCGTGCCAGCCGCACGCAATACCAATACACCCTGGAAGACCCGGACCCCGCCGAACTGGCCCTCTGGACCGGCAAACTGGTCGACGCCATGCGCAAGCTTCCCCAACTGCGGGATGTGGCCACCGATGACCAACCGAACGGCGTCACTGCGCAGCTCGCCATCGACCGGGCCACGGCCTCGCGCATGAACATCACCGCCGACACCATCGACTCCACGCTTTACGATGCCTTCGGCCAACGCCAGATCAGCACCATCTACACCCAGTCAAACCAGTACCACGTGATCCTGGAAGCCTCGCCAGCGTTCCAGAGGGACCCGCGGAAACTCAACAGCCTGTACGTGCAGGGATCTGCAACCACGACGGGTGCGAGCGCGGCTGCATCTACTTCGGGCAGAAATACTTCCGCGGCCAGCTCGGTGACTACGCTGAACGCTTCGTCCAGCGCGAACTCGTCGACCACCCAGGGCACGCAGCTTTCTGCTGCATCGAGCACCAGCTCCTCTTCGTCGTTGACCCCTCAGGGCAACACCGTCGGCAATGCATCCACCACCGCGTCGCCGACCGGTTCCAACCTGGCGACCGGTAATCCCACGAACGCATTCTCATCGTCCACCTCGACAGCGTCCTCTTCGAGCGGAGCTTCCGCAGCGAGCAGCCAGACCTCAGGCCAGACTTTCGCCGGCGGGTCTGCTTCCACCAGCACCCTGGCGACACCCGTTCCGCTCTCTGCCTTCACCCATTTCGAGATGAAGCCTTCTCCGCTCACCATCTCGCACCAGGGTCAGTTTCCGGTGGTGACCGTATCCTTCAATGTGGCACCGGGGTCATCCCTGGGCCAGGCGGTCGACGCCGTCGAGCGCACACAAGTCCGCCTGCACATGCCGGTCAGCGTGATCATCGGCTTCCAGGGAACGGCAGCCGCGTATACCGCCATCGGCGGCAACGAAGCACTGCTGATTCTCGCGGCGCTGCTCGCCGTCTACATCGTGCTTGGCGTGCTGTACGAGAGTTTCATCCACCCCCTCACCATCCTCTCCACACTGCCCTCAGCCGGCGTGGGCGCGCTGCTGGCCCTGCGCCTCTTTGGCCAGTCGCTCGACATTATCGCGGTCATTGGCATCATCCTGCTGATCGGCATTGTCAAGAAAAATGGCATCATGATTGTCGACTTCGCCCTCGAGGCCGAGCGACTGCACGGCAAGAACTCCGTCGAAGCCATCTATGAGGCTTCGCTGCTGCGCTTCCGCCCCATCCTCATGACCACGCTGGCCGCATTGTTCGCCGGCATCCCTCTGGCTTTCGGCACGGGCATAGGCTCCGAACTACGCCGCCCGCTGGGCATCGCGATGGTCGGCGGCCTGCTCGTAAGCCAGGTGCTTACGCTTTACACCACGCCCATCATCTATATCTTCTTCGACCGTATCGCCACGCGCTTTTCCGGCCGTACGCACGCGAGCATTGCCCGTACCGAGCCAACTTCCGGAGCGAGCGGCGCATGAACATCTCCGCCCCCTTCATCCGGCGGCCTGTAGCCACCACGCTGCTTACCATCGCCATCGCCATCGCCGGCATGCTCGCCTTTTTCAACCTGCCCGTTTCCTCACTGCCGCAGATTGATTTCGCCACCATCACAGTGGCCACGACCCTGCCGGGCGCAAGCCCTGAAGTGATGGCCTCTTCCGTAGCGACTCCCCTGGAGCGCCAGTTCGGCCACATCGCCGGGGTTACCCAGATGACCTCTTCCAGCACCCTCGGCCTGTGCTCGGTCACGTTGCAATTTGACCTGACCCGCGATGTCGATGGCGCGGCGCGCGATGTCGAGGCGGCTATCAATGCAGCCCGCACCTATCTGCCGGCCAACCTGCCGGCCAACCCCGTTTATCGAAAAATCAATTCGTCGCTCGCCCCGGTGATGGTGCTCGACCTGACCTCTGCCATTCGCGGCAGGGCCGACCTTTACGACACCGCCTCATCGATCATCCAGCAGAAGCTGTCGCAGGTGCAGGGAGTGGGCCAGGTGCAGGTGGTGGGTAGTTCTTTGCCCGCCGTGCGCGTGGACGCCAACCCGCAACAGCTGAATAGCTTTGGCCTCGGCTTGCAGGATGTCGCCCGCGTGATCAGCGAGCAAAACTCCAATCGGCCCAAGGGCCAGATTTCCGACGACAACACCACCGCCGACATCACCGCCAACGACCAGATCTCGAAGGCCGTGGACTACGCTCCCCTGATCATCGGCTCGAATGGCCACGGCGGCGTAGTTCGTTTGCGCGATGTGGCCAACGTCTACGACGCGGTCCAGACCTCGCGCGCCGCCGGCTTCGTCAATCAGAAGCCGGCCGTCATCCTGCTCGTCTTCCGTCTTCCCGGCGCCAATGTCATCCAGGTTGTCGATCGCATCAAGGCAACACTGCCTTCGGTGCGCGCGTCCATTCCCGCAGGCGACAACCTCGATATCGTGACCGACCTCACGACCACCATTCGCGCCTCGGTGAACGACGTCGAGCGCACCTTGATGATCTCCATCATCCTGGTGATCGGCGTGGTCTTCGCTTTTCTCCGTAGCCCGCGCGGGACCTTGATTCCCGGCGTAGCCGTCACCGTCTCGCTGATCGGCACCTTCGGTGTGATGTATCTGGTCGGCTACAGCCTCGACAACCTCTCCCTGATGGCGTTGACCATCTCCACCGGCTTCGTGGTGGACGACGCGATCGTGGTCATGGAAAACATCACGCGCCTGATTGAAACGGGCATGCCGGTCATGGAAGCGTCCCTGCAGGGCGCGCAAGAGGTTAGCTTCACCGTCCTCTCCATGAGCCTTTCGCTGATCGCCGTCTTTGTCCCCATCCTTTTCATGGGCGGCATCGTCGGCCGCATCTTTCATGAATTCGCTTTCGTTCTGACCACGTCGATCGCCGTCTCCATGCTCATCTCGCTGACGGTGACGCCGATGATGTGCTCCCGCCTGCTCAGACCGCTGGGGGCCGAGATTCATAACCGCATTTACCGCGCCAGCGAGCATGCCTTTGACTTGTTGCTCGAGGGCTACCGCCGGACCCTCATCTGGTCGCTGGCCCACCCGCTACTCATCATGTTTACCCTGTTCGCGACATTGGCTTTGAACGTTGTGCTCATCGGTCGCGTACCCAAGGGCTTTTTCCCCCTGCAGGATACGGGCAGCATCCAGGGCGGGATGCAAGGGGCCCAGGACGCATCGTTCCAATCCATGCGCGACTCCGTTCTGGCAGTGGAAAAGACGGTGCAGGCCGATCCGGCGGTGATGAATGTCGTCGGCTTTACGGGAGGCCAGGGCGGACCCGGCGGCGGCGCGATCAATACCGGCTTCACGTTTATCATCCTGAAGCCATTGGCAGAGCGCGGCATCAGCGCGGCTGCCGTGGTCGATCGCCTACGGCCCAAACTGCAAAAGCTCACCGGCGCTTCTACTTTCCTGCAAGCATCGCAGGATTTGAGCGTTGGCGGCCGGCAGAGCAATGCTGCCTACCAGTACCAGCTTTCCGCCGATACGGTCGAGGATCTGGGCATCTGGGGTCCACGCCTCTACGAAGAGATGCGCAAGATACCGCAACTCAAAGACGTGACCACCGACCAGCAGAACCACGGCTTGCAGATGATGCTGAACTACGACCGGCCATCGGCCGCCCGCTACGGCATCACTCCGCAGCTGATTGATAATTCGCTCTATTTCGGATTTGGCGAGTCGCAGGTGTCTACCATCTACACCTCGCTCAACCAGTACTACGTAGTCTTGCAGGCCGCTCCGCAGTTTTTGCTGAGCCCGCGCACGCTCCGGTCCACGTTCGTGCACTCGCCCGAACGGCGGCATTGTCCCGCTGAATGCCTTCACTCATTCCACGCCATCGACCTCGCCGCTGGGGGTGAACCACTCCTCCTTCTTTCCTTCGGTGACCGTCTCCTTCAACCTTGCGCCCGGAATCTCCCTCGGGCAGGCGACGCTATTGATCGACCAGATGCAGCGCCGCATCGGCGTTCCCGCATCGGTGCGCGGCACGTTCGCCGGTACGGCCCAGGCCTTCCAGAAATCTCTCTCCACCGAGCCGCTGCTCATCATCACCGCGCTGCTCGCCATCTACATCGTGCTCGGGATGCTGTATGAAAGCCTCGTACATCCGATTACGATTCTGACCACATTGCCCTCGGCCAGCGTTGGCGCGATTCTCGCGCTCATTCTGTTTCACAGCGAACTCGACGTTATCTCCATCATTGGGATTTTTCTGCTCATCGGCATCGTCAAGAAGAACGCCATCATGATGATCGACTTCGCCCTGATTGCCGAACGCGAACATGGCAAGAATACGCGCGACGCCATCTTTGAAGCCTGCATGCTGCGCTTTCGTCCTATCCTCATGACGACCATGGCGGCATTGTTTGGCGCGCTGCCGCTGGCCTTCGGCACGGGTACCGGATCTGAGTTGCGCCGGCCACTGGGTGTGGCCATCGCAGGCGGCCTTTTGTTCAGCCAGGTGCTCACGCTCTACACCACGCCCATCATCTATCTATACTTCGATCGCCTCAGCAACCACTTTAGTCGCCGTCCCAGCGATGCGCCCCTGGCCACTGCTGCGGCCGGCGACTGATCTCGCTCCGCTGGGCGGGGGAAACCAGCTCCAGTTCATTTTCCGGGAGCCCCGGTCCGCAGTCGTTGAGCGGAGCCGAGGAACCCTGCGGTCTGCCATTTCTCACGCAGACATTCTTAGCCCGTACCCTTTTAAGTGAGACGAAACGGATAACCCCATTCGCACAGTGCCTCACGCGCAAAGCGAACTTCGCGCAAGGTTCAATGCAAGCTGATTTTCCCCTCCAACAGCCCACAAAGGACGAGCAACAGGAAAACTTCTGCGCTCCTGAAACGCCACATTATTGTCCTGTGATATTACAGAGAAAAGACAAAAAAATGACGACCGTAACTGCACCGAGGTTCTATGGTCATCTAGTCCAGAAGCTGGCATCGGATCGCTGATTAAATATCAGCTGCTGCTACGAAAATATGCGGACTGCAAAGGGCCAGTTCCATCACGGTATCCGAGTTTGCAGCGCCATTTTGCTGCGATGCCTGCCCGATCTGAGAGGTCGCGGAATGGCGGGAAAGATAGTGAATGGCTTTTTTCCTCCTTCTGCTGACGATGCGAAGGTGCAAATCTCGATGCGTCTGGGATATCGGATGCTCATCGATCTAAGAACAGAAACCGAAGCAGTTGCATATTACACCGGCGACTATGAGACCAGGCTGATAAAAGCAGTGCTGAAGCTGATGCGCTCCGACTGGACCGTTCTGGATGTGGGAGCCAATGTGGGCTTTTGGTCCGTGCCGCTGGCACAAGCACTGACCGGTGGCCAACTGCATGCTTTCGAGCCTGTTCCCGGTAACTTCACGCGCCTCGCGGAGAACCTCCGCACTAACAACGTGGAATCCGTGGCGCGTATGTACCGGAAGGGGCTTTCGGACCAAAAGGCAGAAGTTCAGATCAGACTGCTCGAAGACTTTAGCCACGGTGCCGAGACTGGAAATGCGGCCATCGTCATCGACTCCAGCGACCAACGCCTTCCCTGCGTCGCAGCAGAGGTTAATCTCCTCGACGACGAGATAATCGGCAATCCCGATATCCAACGGATCGACTTCATCAAGCTGGATATAGAAGGGCATGAAGACAGGTTTCTTGCGGGTGCAGCGGAAACGATCCGGCGGTTTCGTCCCTTGCTTCTCATGGAGGTCAACGAACCAGTATACCGAAGACGCGGCATTGATCCGGATGAAGTATTCGGAGGTTGGATGCAGAAATTCGAATACAAGGCTGCGTTTTTGAAGCGAGGAGGCTGGCAGTTTGGTGAACTGAGCAGCAGACGTTCCGACATCGATGACGTTTTCCTTTGCCCGGCAGAAAAAGCCTTGGATGTGGCAAAGCGGCTTGGCAAATGATCCTGGAACCAGCAGATTCGTCATTCCTATACCTGGGGGACTAACAAGATGAGAAGGTCTCAAATGCTGAAGTGCCTGGTTTGTTCTGCTTTAATATTTGGAATCAAAACCTCAGTGGCGCAATCGGGGGCCGTACTGCTAAACCCGAGTGGCACGCAATAAGTTAAGCGCCGGTGTCTAACTAAGCAGCAAGTCGACTTAGTGAGGTGCGGCAAATGTTTGAAGACGCTCTAATGGAGTCTGCAAACCAGATTAAAACCAGGAGTAAGTATTGGTCCGTCGTAGCCTTGTTCGTCAATTGCGCGGCGCTGCTGGCACTCGTTATCTGGCCGCTCCTGCATCCTGAAGCATTGCCCACACAAGCCATGGCTTCCCTGCTGGTGGCGCCGGCCCCGCCGCCCGCACCGCCACCGCCAATGCCGCAAGCGAAATTGCAGCCTCGATCTGAGATAGTCGACAGCAAGCTGCAAATGCCAAGTAAGATCCCTCGACAGATCAAGATGGTGACGGAATCCGCGTTACCTCAGCCTTCGATGGATGGCGTTACAGGCATGGAAAACATGAGCAACGGCACATCCGGCAGCGCTATGAACGGAGTATGGAACGGTATCACGACAGGCCGGCCCACAGTGGTTGAAGCCCGCCCCCCAAACCTAAAGCTCTCCGGGGGCGTCATGGCGGGTAACCTGTTGGATAAAATCGCTCCGCAGTATCCGGTAATCGCGAAGGAAGCGCGCATCCAGGGCACGGTTGTCCTCGAGGCTACGGTTTCCAAAGCCGGCACGATTGAGAACCTGCGGGTCATCAGCGGGCCTCCGATGCTGCAAGAAGCGGCTATCGACGCCGTGCGTTCCTGGCGCTATAGGCCATACTTGCTCAACGGGGAACCTATCGAGGTGCAAACCACGGTGAACGTCGTTTTCCATCTTGGCGACTGAGCGATACAGCAGCTATTCCAGGTCGCGCCAGTTGGGGCCCGCGCCGCAGTCGACCACGATCGGCACTTTGAGTGCAATCACTGTTTCCATCTCGTGCCGCACCATCTGCTTTACTTGTTCCACTTCACTTTCCGGAACATCGAAGAGCAGTTCGTCGTGTACCTGGAGCGTCATCTTCGCGGCGAACTTCTCTTCCTGGAGCCGGCGGTCAATGCGGATCATGGCAATCTTAATCAGGTCCGCCGCCGTGCCCTGCAACGGCGTATTGACTGCCGTGCGCTCCGCAAAGCCGCGCAGATTGGCATTGCGGCTCTGCATATCGGGAATCGGGCGCACGCGGCCAAACAGAGTGCGTACCTTCTGTTCTCTCCGCGTCTCCTCCAGCAGGCGATCGATGTAGGCACGCACGCCGCTGTAACGCGCAAAGTACGTTTCGATGTAAAGCCGGGCTACATTTTGCTCGATACCGAGTTGGGCTGCGAGCCCAAAGGGAGAGATGCCGTACACAATGCCGAAGTTGACGGCCTTGGCGCGATCGCGCGTCTGTTTATCCATCGCCTCAGGCGCAATGCCAAAGACTTCCGATGCGGTGAGCGTGTGGATGTCTTGCCCTTCGGCAAACGCGCGCACCAGCAGAGGGTCTTCAGAGAAGTGCGCCATGAGCCGCAATTCAATCTGTGAATAGTCGGCGGAGATGAGTACATTTCCGGGCGCCGCGATGAACGCCGCGCGAATCTCACGGCCCAGTTCCGTCTTGACCGGAATATTTTGCAGGTTCGGATTGGTGGAGGACAGGCGGCCTGTGGCAGTGCCCACCTGGTTGAACGTGGTGTGTACCCGGCCCTCCGCATCGGCCAGTAATGGCAACGAGTCAACGTAGTTGGACTTGAGCTTGGCCAGCTGCCGGTATTGCAGCACCTGGCGCGGTACCTCGTTATGCTGAGCCAACTCCTCAAGCACATCGACGGCCGTCGAGACCACCTTGCCCTTGCCATACTTCATAGGCTTGGGCAGGTTCATCTTGTTGAACAGCACGTCGCCCAACTGCTTAGGCGAATTGATGTTGAACCGATGGCCGGAGCCTTCGAAAATCTGTTCGCTCACCGTGTGCATGTCCGCCGTGAGCCGGTCCGCCATCGCAGAAAGCACGGCACGATCGATGCGCACGCCGGCCTGTTCCATTCCCAGCAGCACCGGTACCAAAGGCAGATCTATATCGCGATACACCTCACCGGCGCCCAGCGACTCTACGTCGCCTTTGAGCAGCGGCGCAAGCGCATGGATCGCGCGCGCCGACTCAGGCAGCAGCGTGTCGCCAGGGCCCGGCAAGGCCCGGCTGGTAAACCGCGCTGCCACATCGCTCAGGGAATGCGTGGTGTGCGTCGGGTTGATGAGGTAGGAGTAGAGCATTACGTCATCCACCGGACCAGCCAGCCGCAGCCCATGGCTCACGCCATGCGACCCAAGAATGCGCATCGCGGCCCTCAGGTCGTGTACTGATTTTGGCGTTTGCTCGTCGGCCAACAACTCGCGCAGGGCTTGCACGGCCGGGCCATCACAAGCCGCCGCATCCAGACAAAAGAGCAATACCGCGCCCGGCTCCGCGGAGAGCGCAATGCTCAAAGTACGCGCAGCCGCGGCCTCGGCCAACGGCGGAGCGTCCGCCTGGCCGAACAGCGACATCGTCTTGAGCTCCGGCTCTTCCTCTTCGATCGCCTCACCTTCGGCCTCTGCCACCTGTTCTGAAGCAACTTCCAGCAACGTGGTGTCGAAGGCCAGGGCAAAGCCCTCTTTGCGCGCCAGCGCTGCGAAGGCCACCACCGCCTCAGGCGAAGGGTCTACCACAATGGATAGCGGCGTTGCCTGCTCTTCCGGAGCCAACTCCTTGAGCATGGTGGTGAACTCGAGCTCGTTGAACAGCGCGCGGCAGGCGTTCACATCCGGCGCCTGGGTCAGCATCTTGTTCAGGTCCAGTTCCACCGGCACTTCACAATGGATGGTCACCAGCTCCTTGCTGAGCAGCACCATCTCTCGATTGTTCTCAAGCGATTCGCGATAGGTCTTGCGCTTTACTTCCGAGGCGTGGTCGAGAACCCCCTCAACGCTGCCGAACTGCTGAATCAGTTCCACCGAACCCTTGTCGCCGATTCCGGGAGCGCCTGGTATGTTGTCGATGGAGTCTCCGCGCAGAGCCATCACGTCGATGACCTGTTCCGGCGCCACCCCAAGCACCTCCACTACCTTGTCGCGATCGAGGATCAGGTTGTCCTTGACGGGGTTGAGCACCTTGATCTGCCCCGTAACCAGTTGCAGCATGTCTTTATCGTTCGAAACCACGAAGACATCGTGGCCCTGCCCGGCGGCCTGCCGCGCCAACGTGCCGATTACATCGTCGGCTTCGAAACCTTCCGATTGCAGAATGGGGATATGAAACGCTTCGAGCGACCGGCGAATGTACGGCAACTGCTGGGCCAGGTCCGGCGGCATCGCGGTGCGGTTAGCCTTATACCCCTCGTAGTCGATCTCATCAAACGTCTGCGTCTTGATGTTCCATTTGCGCACCGTAGCGATGCTCCGCGAGCGCTCATCGCGAAAGACGGCGCCGCTCACATCGAAGACGGCGGCAAAGTACTCCGGCTGAAAATCGCGCCGGAGCTTGTTGATCATGTTGACGAAAACAAACGTGGCCGCCGTAGGCACGCCGCTGCGGGTAGACATGGGGCGCTGGCGCTGCATCGCGTGATAGGCGCGAAAAATGAAAGACATCGCGTCCAGCAGGAAGACAGGCTTCTTTGGCTCCGGGTTCTCCGCTTGGGAGGGCAATTTTGTGGGGGAAGCCATCGTTTGACGAGTTTATAGTGAAACTCTCTGCGCGACCGCGCAGATCGCTACCGTAGGATTCGCCTACGTCTTGCAGGGTTCAGTCGAGCAGATTCTTGAGCTCGTTCATGGCAAAGGCGATGCCTTTTTCGGCGAGCGAAAAGGATTCGTTGCGCGTAAGCTGCCGGTCTTCGTAACGATAGAAGCAGCTATCCTGAGGATCGATCACCCAGATTTCCGCGATGCCCATGGCGCGGTAGTCTTCCAGCCTCCGCTTCAAACGCTGCAGGCTGTCTTCAGGAGACAAAACCTCGAAAACGGCCAGCGGGGGGCGCGTGACGATCTGTTCCATGGGTAGGTTGCGATCGAGCAAGGTCACATCCGGCACTCGATATCGAGTTGCCGCGACCTGAACGCGCAACTCTTGTATCGCGCGGACATTCCATTCCTTTTCGTGCGGCCAGAACCATTTCAAGATCGCCTGTTGCCACAATGCGTGGTCCAACTCTCCCATCGGGCGTTCCTCAATCTTGCCGTCGACATACTCCGCATCGGGCTCGTAGGAGGAGCGCAGATAAACCTCTACGGGGACATGAGTTGTGGTCGCCATGATGCACCGCTCTCCCACTTTCGAGGATACTCTGAATGACAGGATCCGCGAGGGATAGCGGGCATCGTTCCAGTGATCTAATCAGACCTGTGCTGGTCTCCGATTTCGACTTCGAACTTCCCCCTGAATTGATCGCGCAGCAACCGCCGAACCAGCGTGGGGGCAGCCGCATGCTGTCCCTGGGCCGGGAAACCGGGAGATGGCAGGATTTGTGGTTTGACCACCTGCCCCAGCTACTCCGAGAAGGCGATGTGCTGGTGTTCAACGACAGCCGCGTGATCCCTGCGCGGCTGTTCGGTACAAGGCTGGTCCAAGGCCCCCCGGGCTCCCTGCAACCCTCTACCGGCAAAGTGGAACTATTGCTTACCGAGCAGGTCAGCGAGTGGGAGTGGTACGCTCTGGCGCGTCCCGCCCGGAGGATCGCGGTGGGTCACGAGCTCACCTTTGCCACCCCCGCCGGAGAGCCGAGCTTGCAAGCCACCGTCGTAGCCGATGGGGACTTCGGCGAGCGCCTGCTGCGCTTCACCCCGGTGGACGATTTCTTTGCCCGGCTTGAAGTCCTGGGACATGTGCCTCTTCCCCCCTACATTCATCGGCCCAAACAACAGCCCGACGAGCCGCTCGATCGGGAGCGCTACCAGACCATCTTTGCGCGCCAACGCGGCTCCGTCGCCGCGCCCACCGCCGGGCTGCACTTCACCCCTGAGATTCTGGAGCAGACGCGCGCCCGCGGCGTGGTCATCGCGCCCCTGACGCTCCACGTGGGGCTGGGTACGTTTCAACCAGTGCGGGTGGCGGAGGTAGCCGAAATCCGTCTCCACGCGGAGAGATATTCGCTTCCTGAGGAAACGGCTCTCCAGGTTAATCGGGCCCTTCTTGAAGGCCGGCGCGTGGTCGCCGCCGGTACGACGACGGTGCGCGTTCTGGAGCACTGCGCCAGTATCGGTAGGCTCGAGGCGCATTCCGGCGCCACCAGCATCTTCCTGTCGCCGGGCTCGCGCTTCCGCGTGGTGGGCGCACTGCTCACCAATTTTCACCTGCCGCAATCGACCCTGCTGATGCTGGTGAGCGCCTTTGCCGGCAAAGACCACACGCTGGCCGCCTATCGTCACGCGGTCCAAGCCGGTTATCGCTTCTTCTCCTATGGAGACTGCATGTTCATCTCCTGAAGTAGGTTCAGCGCCCGGTTCCATCCACAGGCCGGCTAAAGTGCCGCTCAGCATTCAGCCGGGCTCGCTCCAGCGCCGCTTCCACCTCCAGCCGCTTGGCTTCCATCACCAGTGGGTCTTCGGTCTGTGGCGCCTCGACCTGCCGGGCCCAGCTAATGGCCACACGAGAAAACGGCTTCGGGATCAGGAAGCGGTCCCAGGACCGCAGCTGCCACGCTCTTTCGGGATGCGCATAGAAAACGCCGATGGGGTAGCCCGTGATCTGGGCCAGCTTCACCGCTCCCGGTTTCACCTTGTAGACCGGGCCTCGCGGTCCGTCGGCCGTAAAGGCCGCCAGATGGCCACCCTCAAGGGCCCGGGCCAGCGCCAGCAGACCGCTGGCCCCAAACCGCGTGCTCGATCCGCGTGCGGTCAAAAAGCCGAGACGTTCAATCGTGCGCGCAATCAACTCGCCGTCGAAGCTATGGCTGACCAGAACCGCCATCTTGAACCGGCCGTGAAAATAACAGGCACAGGGAATAAGGCAGCGATGCCAAAAACACCACACCTGAAGAGCCGGCGGGGTCGCCGGGACGGCGCCAGGTTCCACCACCACTTCGTAGCGCAGCGTTCGGTGCAGCGCCCGCAACAGTAGAGCGACCAGCCGGGGAACCATCCAGAGGCCGAGCCGCTGGCTGTAGCTGAAGCTCTGGAGGTCGTTCACCGAGCGATTCTACAGGCTGCAAATCCGACGTTCCGCGGCACCGGGTACGTTCGGGGGACCCGGCTGGGATGGTTGGAGCCGATCCCCGAGCCGATCTTGGAGCCGATCCCCCAGCCGGTAAATGCGCTCTCCGCCCACAGAGCCACCTTGGTAACACGCGAGGCGAGCCGATTTGCACGTGTTTTGTAGCACATAGCCGCCGCTGGCTCGCCGTAGGCGATACCGCAAGGACGCAGGTAACCAGAGGTGCGATCGAATGGGGATACCGGCTAGCCCGTTTGGTCCGGGGTAATAGTGTGATTGGCGCATTTTCGCAGCTCCGAGGCTGACGTATACAAGTACTCATTATGCGCACACAAAAAATTGCTGTAGGTTCCCGTTACGTTTCACTGCCCAGGTCTGGTAGCAAACCCTCGCTCGACGACAAGCTCGACCGCGTGTTCCAGATGGCCGAGCACATGGACGCCCGGTGCGTCGACATGTTCGACACAGCGAACCAAAAGCGGCGCCCAGGCTTCTCCGCCCGCTAACCCCGGGACGGTTGCTCCGCGACAGTTCTGCCAGCCGGCAGCGAATCGCTTGCTGACACCCGAATTGCCGCGCCGGCGAATTGGCCACCCGCGAGCAAATTCCCAGTCGCCGGCGAGCTTTCTCAGCATGCTCGGCGCCAGGCGCCTGCCGGACTGGTTCAGGCAGAGTTCTGGGGCGCTTCCACTGGATGGGAGAACGCACCTTCCCATCACCGGAGCCAGTGGAAGCGACCGGGCGGCGTGATCTCGCGCCGCTGATAGCATCGCTGATGTGCTATTGACTCTGGAAACCCCCCTGCAATTCGTCAAGGGTATCGGCCCGCGCATCGCCCAGACGCTGCAGGAAAAGCGCATCGCCACCATCGAAGACCTGCTCTACCATCTTCCCTTCCGCTACGAAGACCGCCTTCGTCCACAACTTATAGAGGACTTGAAACCCGGCGAAATGGCCAGCCTGATCGGCGAGGTGCGGGGCATGGCTCTGTTGCGCACCCGGCGCATGCCCATCTTCGAAATGACCGTCGGCCAGGGCCTGAGCAAGGTCAAATGCATGTGGTTTCACGGAACCTACCTGAAGGACCGTTTCAAAGCCGGCCAGTGGGTGGCCCTCTACGGCAAGGTGGAAGCCTCCCGCAGCAGCAATAGTTTCAAAATGATTCAGCCGCAGGTGGAAGTGCTGCCGGATGACCACGACGACGAAGAATCCAAGCTGTTGGAAGTAGGGCGCATCGCGCCTGTCTATGAAACCCTGGGCAACAAGCTGGCATCGCGTTGGCAGCGGCGCGTTCTTTGGAGAGTGCTGGAGGACCTCAAGGGGCGCATCCCGGAGACCCTGCCCACCGCCCTGTGCCGCCGGTTGGAGCTGCCCAGCCGCGAAGATGCCCTCCGCTGGGCGCACTTTCCCGAGGCGGGAACCCCCATGAACCAGCTTCAGGCCTGGACGACACCAGCGCAAAAACGGCTCATTTTTGAGGAGTTCTTCTTCCTCGAGCTGGGCCTGGAGTTGAAGCGCAAGAAACTTCGCCAGCGGCAGGGTATTCCCTTCGAAACCAATGACGCGGTGCGCGCGGCACTGCGCCAGGTGCTGCCGTTTCACCCCACCAAGGCGCAAAAAAACGCGTTGGGCGAGATTGTCGCCGATATGCGGGCGCCGGAACCGATGCGCCGGTTGCTGCAAGGCGATGTGGGGTCGGGAAAGACGATCGTGGCCCTGCAGGCAATGCTGGTCGCAATCGAAAACGGCTACCAGGCAGCGCTGATGGCGCCCACAGAAATCCTGGCAACGCAGCACTTTCTGGGAGCGCGCAAGCTGCTGGAGCGATCGCAGCAGTCCTACAAGGTAGTCCTGCTGACCGGCTCGCTGGATGAGGATCGCAAACGCAGCAATCGCAGGCTCATCGCCCGGGGTGAAGCGCAATTGGTGATTGGAACCCATGCCCTGATAGAAGAAAGCGTCGATTTCGCCAAGCTCGGACTGGTCGTCGTCGATGAACAACACCGCTTTGGCGTGCTGCAACGCTTTCGCCTGATGCAAAAGCCGAATGCCGGCGAACCGGATGTCCTGGTAATGACCGCAACGCCGATTCCCCGAACGCTCGCTCTTTCTCTCTACGGCGACCTCGATCTCAGCGTGCTCGATGAATTGCCTCCCGGGCGCACACCCATCGTTACCCGCCAGGTGTCCGACGCAATGGCAGGTGAGATATGGAACATGCTCCGCGAACAGGTGCGGCTCGGGCACCAGGCCTATGTGGTCTATCCCGTCATCGAAGGCGCCAAAGAGGATCAGCCCGAATTGGACTTCGCAGCCGGCGACCCCGAACCGGAAGTCGCGCAACTCGATCGCGCGCCCGGGGGCAAAGCCAAAAGCAAGGGCCTCTTATTCAAGCCTGTTTCGCCCCCGTCGGGCCCTTCGCTCAAAGCCGCTACCGACATGTATCAGGAACTGAAAGCCGGCGCCCTCCACGGTCTACGATTGGGCCTGCTGCATGGACGATTAGATGCGGATGAGAAAGAGATCATCATGCGCCGCTTTCAGCGCAAGGAGCTGGACGTACTCATCGCGACCACGGTCATCGAAGTGGGCGTCGATGTGCCAAATGCAACCATGATGGTGATTGAACACGCGGAGCGCTTCGGTCTGGCCCAGATGCATCAGCTGCGCGGCCGCGTCGGCCGCGGCCGCGCCAGGTCGCATTGCATCCTGATGACCGGAGGAAAAATCTCACCCCAGGCTGCGGAGCGCCTGGCCGCCATGGTGCGCACGCAAAACGGATTCGAGCTGGCGGAGTTGGACCTGCAACTGCGCGGGCCGGGAGAGTTCTTTGGCACCCGGCAGGCGGGTATTCCCGATTTCCGGGTAGCCAATCTGGTACGCGACCGCACGCTTCTGGAGCTGGCGAAAGCTGAGTCGGCGTCTTTCGTATCGGCGAACGGCGAGGTCACCGAAGAGGAAAAAAGCAAGGTATGGAGCCGGCTGCGCGAGGCATGGCAGCGCCGCTATGGGCTGGTCGACGCCTGATGGGCCCCGATCCGATACGGCTCCAGAGGGCAGAGACAAGATCTACAGCAAGCCTTAACAGGCTGCGAAACTTAAGCAGCAAAACAAGGGCGTTCGCCAAGCTGCGTTTCCAGTTCTTCTTCCTTGACCATCCAGATCTGCAACTGCACTTTGACAATTTCGAGCGAACAGATGTAGCGGGTGGCGGCGTCGAGCGACGCCCCATCCACCGCGCTGAGCTTGCGCGAAGATGGATCGAAAACATGCGGTGTGCAGCGGCAAAGCTCCGTTAGCAACAGATGAGACGCGGCCGTGAGCTGCAGGCCGACAGAGACCAGCATTCCGTAAATTTCGACACAGATGTCGCGCGGAAACTCGAACACAAAACGAGCCGTTCCCGGTTCGACGTAGGACCGGCTCCGAATCCATGCGCCAGAGTCGGGAATCAGTCCGCTGAGCCTGGCGACCACGAGCGACTGGTCTTCCGGCAAAAGCGCCGTTATATAGAGAACATCATCGCAATAGTTATCGATCATTGACTGCGTATCAGACATAGAGTGTCGCGTGTAGAACCATTTTGCCGGAAATGTATTCGCGAACCTTGAATATAACTCGCTTGCTGTATTGATCGGCCCTCTGAAAGCAATCTTCAACTGCAGGACAGGTACCTCGGTCTCGCACTCTGGTTACATTTGTGGGAGCCCTTGATGACCATGGTTGGCCCCGTGGTAATGTGGTCTGCATGTTGATCGGCACAGGCATCGATTTGATTGAGATCGAGCGCATTGCGCACTCGATTGAGCGCTTCGGCGATCGCTTTCTGCAGCGCGTTTATACCGAGCATGAGATTGCCTATTGCCGCCGCAAGCGCATGAGCGCGGAAAGCTTCGCCGCACGCTTCGCCGCCAAGGAGGCGGGCGCAAAAGCACTGGGAACAGGGATCAGCAGAGGGGTTTGGTGGAATGATTTTCAGGTCGAGCGCAACCCGGGTGGCCGGCCCATGCTTGCACTGCGCGGACGGGCGGAAATTCTCGCCAGGGAGCTCGGGGTGAAAACCATCTCCCTCTCTCTCACCCACACGGCCAAGCTGGCAATGGCCACCGTCGTCATGGAAAACTAGAGCATTTTCATGGAAAACCCTTACCACCGTCGGTTGGAGCGGACCGCCTAAGAGTGCCACCTAAAAGTGTCATTTGATATGCTCAGTCGCAGCAGGGAGTGCTCTGCCGTACCGTTCTAACCTGAGGAGATCTGTGCCGAGCCAGCAGGAAGTCCAGTGGTCACAACTGAAGGTGGGCGTCCTGGTCATCGTGGCGTTGGCAGCCTTGACGGCTCTCATCTTTCTCATGACGGGCAGCACGGGGGGCATATTCACCGGCAAAATCACCCTCCGTTCCTATTTTGAGAATGCCGCCGGCATCAAAGTGGGCGCTCCGGTCAACCTTGAAGGCTTCACTGTCGGCAACGTCGCCCGCATTGCGATCGTACCCGCACGCAAGCTCACCCCGGTTGAGGTGACCTTTAAAATCGGCGCCAAGTACAGAGACGCGGTGCATACCGATTCCACCTCGAGCCTCGAGACCATCGGCGTTTTGGGCGACACCGTCGTAGACATCAATAGCAAGACCGCAACCGGCCCGATGGTGCAGAATAACGCGGAGCTTAAAACCAACGAGACCCCGAATCTCTCCGATGTCATCAAGTCCAGCCAGGGCACGATCGAGCAGTTGAATACCATCCTGGCCAAGGTGGACAACCTCGCCGACTCGCTGAACTCCACCAAGGGCTCAATCGGTGAGTTGATTAACAGTCCGGAACTCTACAACAAAGCAACGTCTACTTTGAATCAACTGTCGCAACTGGTGGATACGGTCGCGAGTGGCAAGGGCTCCATCGGCAAGCTGGTGGCCGACGACACCCTGTACAACCACGTCAACGACACCGTGGCTAAGCTGGACAACATGGTGGCCAGCCTGGATGAGGGCAAGGGCACGATCGGCAAGCTGCTGAAAGACGAAACGCTGGCCAACAACCTGAACCAGTCCGTAGCCGGCGCCAACCAGCTGCTTGCAGACATCAACGCCGGCAAGGGTGGCCTGGGTATGATTGCCAAAGACCCCCAGTTCGCAGCCAAACTGCGCGACACTGTCGACAAACTCGATTCGGTCCTGAACCGCGTAGACAGCGGCCAGGGGACGATCGGGCAGCTAGTCGTCAACCCTTCTCTCTACAACAATCTCGACCAGACATTGACCGAATCGCGGGGCCTCATCGGGGCGATCCGCGAAGACCCGAAGAAATACCTCACGTTCCATGTCAAAGTTTTCTAACAAGGCTAGAACATTTTCACGGTGTATCCAGAGCAACCACTCCCTGACGCGGCGTCTCGTCGAGAAAGCCGCCCTCTCTGCTCGACAGGAAATGAAATGCTCTAGACTCTCCGCCCACCTCTAAACGGTCAGGGAGACTATGAAGTCATACCAAATCGCCACCCTCCTGCTTTTTGCCTCATTGGCTCATGCGCAAAACAGCACCGTCCCAGCCGAGCCCAAGGCCCCGCAGAGCTTCGACCTCACCGCGATCGACAAGACCGCCGATCCCTGCACAGACTTTTATCAGTACGCTTGCGGCAACTGGATCAAGAACAACCCCATCCCGCCTGACCAGGTGCGCTGGGGTGAGTTCAGTGAGCTGCGCGAGCGAAACGATTGGCTCCTCTATAGGGAACTGGAGTCAGCTGCCGCTCCCAAACCGGATCGGACGCCCCTCGAACAGAAGTATGGCGACTTCTACGCCTCCTGCATGAACGTAAAGCTGGCCGACGAGAAGGGGATAACGGCCCTCCAGCCCACGCTGAACCTCATCGACGGCCTGAACGACAAGAAGCAACTGGCTGCCCTGCTGGCTACCCTGGAGATTCGCGACGGCGTCAGCGGAGTCTTCAACTTCGGTGTTGGCCAGGATCAGGCCGATTCCAGCCGCCAGATTGCTCAAGCCGACCAGGGCGGACTGACCCTGCCGGACCGGGACTACTACCTGGCGCAAACCCCGGAACAACAGAAGATTCGCGAGCAATACCTGGCCCACATGAGCGCGATGTTTGTGCTCGCCGGGGATACGCCGCAGAAAGCCGCCAGTGAGGCAAAGATCGTCATGACCATTGAGACTGCCCTGGCGCAGGCCTCGATGAGCCGGACGGAGCGCAGGGATCCGGCAAAGCGCTATCACATCATGACGCTTACCGAATTCGATGGGCTGACTCCCGACTTCGACTGGCAGGCCTACTTCGGGGGCATCGGCGTACGCTCGTTCCCCTCGCTCGATGTGGTGTCTCCAGGCTTCTTTACGATCATGAACGCGCAAATCCGCGATCAGGGAATCCCGGAGTGGAAAAGCTACCTCCGCTGGCGTGCCATCCATGAAGCGGCTCCCTGGTTGTCAGGGCCGTTCGAGCAGGAGAATTTCAATTTCTTTCATCGCGATTTGCTCGGTCAGAAAGAGCTGGCCCCGCGATGGAAGCGGTGTACACAAGCCACCGACAGGGTTCTGGGCGAAGCGGTGGGACAGGATTGGGTGAAAAAGTATTTCAGCCCGGAAAAGAAAGAGAACATGCTCCAACTGGTCAACGCGCTCGATGCCTCCATGGGCAAGGATATTGAGCAATTGCCCTGGATGTCAGAAGCCACCAAGAAGACGGCACTCGAAAAGCTGGCCTTGATACGCAATAAGATTGGCTATCCGGAGCACTGGCGCGATTACTCGACCCTGGAAGTGAAGCCGGACGACCTGCTGGGAAACATTGCCCGCGGGTCCGTTTTCGAAGATCGCCGCAACCTGAACAAGCTGGGCAAGCCGGTGGATGAGACGGAGTGGCTGATGACCCCACCCACCGTGAACGCCTACTACAATCCCAGCATGAACGACATCAACTTTCCCGCCGGCATCCTGCAACCGCCTTTCTACGACTACTCCAAGGATGCGGCAGTAAACTTCGGTGGCATCGGTGTCGTCATAGGCCATGAAATGACCCATGGTTTCGACGATCAAGGCAGCAAATACGATGGCCATGGCACGGTGCGGGAATGGCAGACACCCGCCGATCGCAAAGCGTTCACCGAACGCACCGAGTGTGAGGCCACGGAGTACGGTAATTTCGACGCGGTCCCGGGCCTCAAGCTCAACGGCCATCTGACGCTGGGAGAGAATACCGCGGACAACGGCGGGCTTCGTCTCGCCTACCTGGCCCTGATGGATACTCTAGCGAAAGAACCTTCCGCGGCCACTCCGCCGGAGATCGACGGCTACACTCCGGCGCAGCGCTACTTCCTGGCTTTCGGCCAGGTATGGTGCCAGAACGAGCGCGAACAAAACTTACGCAATGATGTTTTGACCGATCCGCATTCCCCCGGCAGATGGCGAGTAAACGGAGCTGTGCAGAACTTTGACGAGTTCGGTAAGGCCTTCAGCTGCAAGAAGGGTTCCCCCATGTATCCGCAGGACTCTTGCCGCGTATGGTAAACAGCCTGCATTCGGCACCAACAAAATGTTGGTGCCGAGGGTGAATTCCTTCCCGAATTCCCTCTTTAGGGTTGAGAGCGAGCACCCGCAGGTCCCGCGGCACGCAGATCTCAAGAAAAATACGACGGGGCCCTCACCGGCTTGAGGAGCCAAACGTCCAACGATACAAAGTTGCGCAACTTTTCTGGCTGCAAAGCTGCGCCGCTTCGTTGATCTCCAAGGGGGTCGAGGGATAACCGCCCTAGCCGAAAGTCGTTCTAGCTTTTACAATACCCTGTAAGATCAATTTTTTAGGACAGTTTAGCCCTAGACCGCAATAGCGACCAAGGATGAAGGAAACGCATGAAGTTCAGGAAATTCGGCCGGACTACTCTGGCCTTGGCAGTATCCCTTGGAACGGGATTGGGAGTAACCTCCTGCAGTTCGGACCACACAGTCGCTTATATGTATGTCACCGGCACGCAATACAGTCAGGTTTCCGGCTTCCAAATCGATAACAATCTTGGCAATCTGACACCTACGCCGAATTCCCCCTATGGCTCCGGCGGCTATAACCCCACGAAAGCCCTGGTGACCAACGCCGGCCGGTTTCTTTATGTGCTGAACGCCGGGTGCGGTTTAACCACCCAGGTCGCCTGTCCGCCCGGGGCAATCCCCAGCAACACGGGAGCCAATATCTCCCTATTCACCATCGGCGGCAAAGGCGCGATCAGTTTCCAGGCGAGTTACACCAGTCAGGGCAACCAGCCCATCGCCATCCAGACCGACTCCAGTGGCGCGCATCTGTTCGTCCTCGATTCCACTGTGACCGATCCGACCACGTGCCAGGGATATGTGAGCGGAAAACCTGAAACCATCTGCGGAGACATCACTTCCTTCAATATCGACGCCAATACGGGCAGGCTCTCGCTCATCACCAATGAGACGGTGAAGAACGCGAATGGCACCAACCTCTCCTATTTCCCGGTTGGTAGCGCGCCCATCTACTTCTCCGTACTCCCGACCAATTCCTTCATTTACACCATTGAGGGCGGCAGCGGCAGCTCGGCCGACCCAAACCAGTCTGTCTTCGTCTACGCGCTAAGCGGTGGCCAGCTGACGCTGACACAGAACACGCCGATTATCACCGGCGCCCAGCAGCTTGCTTATATCTACGCTAGCCCCAGATACATCTATTTGATCGATGACCAGTTCGGGGCGAACCCGGGCGTGATCTTGCCCTACACGGTCGGCACCAACGGCGCGCTCCAAGCCCTGGTGACCGGCGCAGTCCCGAATTCAGGTACCACCGCCAATCCGCAAACCATGATCGTCGACCGCCAGGGCAAATTCGTTTACGTGGCCAACCGGGGACCCAACCTGACGCAAACCAGCCCGGCAAGTTCGGTGAGCGGCTACTTCATAAACCAGACGAACGGCGTATTGGAGCCGTTGGCTGGCGCCACCAGCAATACGAGCGTCACCTTCGGCTCCGGCGCCGTTCCAAGCTGTATTCTTGAGGACCCTTCGAACCAGTACCTCTACACCGCCAACTTTGCCGATAGCACCGTGACCGGTGCCGTGATCAACTCGACTACCGGAACCCTGACGACGTTGCGGAAGCCCCCAACAACTGGCTTCGCCACCACTGGCGAGCCAACTTGGTGCACCGCTAGCGGTACATTGTTCTAGGGCTTTTTCGGTTATGTGTGTACGCGGACCGGGCTTTCGACCGAGGTGGCCGAAAGCAGTCCGAGCTTTTACAATGCAAGAAGGTCTCTAGAGACTCTCTATCCATAGCTCTGCTGCGAGCTGCAGCCCTGCTCCATTTGTTTTGTTGGGCCAGGATGAAGGAAGCGCATGAAGTTCAGTAAATTCGGCCGGACCGCACTGGCCTCTGTGGTATCCCTTGGTTTTGGATTCGGTCTTACTGCGTGCGGACCCAGCAATACAATTGACTTTCTTTACGTCACCTCCTCCAAAGCAAACCCAGGACAGATCAACGTCTACAGGGTAGACAGCCAGGCGGGAGCCTTGACACCGATTCCCGACTCTCCCTACCAGTCGGGTGGCCGCAATCCGGTAGCGGACATCGCGTCAGCCAACGGCAAGAATCTTTACGTCATCCACCACGACGACAACACGATTGTGGAGTTCGCAATCGGAACCGATGGCAAGCTCTATCCCCAGCAGACCTGCAATACTCCCGGCAGCTACCCCATGCAGTTGGCTATCAACAAAGCCGGCACCTTTCTTTATGTGGTCGAAACCTACCAGCCGCAATACAGCACCAACATCCCCGGACCTGGCGCGTTGGTGGTTTACCCTGTCAATGCGAATGGCGGCCTGGGCGCACTCGGCAGCCTGTGCACGCCGGTCCCCAACGGAAAAACTAGTTTTTTCCCGGTGGGCAACAATCCGGTAGCCGTGAATGTGCTGCCTAACGGCGGCTACGTCTACGCGGTCAACGAAACCGACGCCACCCTCTCCGCGTTTACGGTTGGCTCGAGTGGCGCCCTCACCGCGATTGGCACGTTTCCTGTAGGCGTCGCTCCTAATGCGATTGCCAGCGATCCGACCAATAAATTCCTCTATGTCACCGACGGCGCCGCCAATCAGATGATTGGTTTCCTGATCCAGAGCAACGGAACACTGATTGCCCAGCAGACCCCGTTTAAAACCGACAATCTTCCGGATGCCGTCCAGGTCGATCCCCGTGGTATCTACGTATACGTTGCCAACTATAATGCCAACGACGTCAGCGCCTATACCATCGATCGCGGCACGGGCAATGCCACCCAGATTGCCGGCGCCACAACGTATAGTGTCGATGCTGGGCCGACCTGCATCCTGGTCGATCCTGCCGAAGGCCGCTATATCTACACCTCCAACTACCTCGGTAACACGGTGTCTGGTTTGTTTCTGAATCCCTCGACCGGAGCACTCTCGGCGGTACAGAACTCACCCTTCAGGGCCACGTCACAGCCCACTTGCAATGCTGCCATCACCCATGGCAACCACGCAGTGGAAACTGTGCCGGAGTAGTCTGCCTGATTGGCACACAAGAGGGCCATGCGCTTAGCGCATGGCCCTCTTGTGTTATGAACCGAGGAGAGGTTTCTCAAAACCCTCTCCGTGAATCACACTTGGACATGCGATGGTTACGTTCTGCTTGCCGCCAGCTCACCGTAGCCAGCGACCTGATCTTCCATTTCTGAAAACAGACCCGTCCATCCCAGGGCGCAACACCCGAAGAAACTCCGGCTCTTTTAGGCTGTGCGAACCGTGCGGGGCTGCAGAACGCGAAGGATCCATCCCCTCGTGGGCCGCTCGATCAGCCTCTTGGTCAGCAACGCAGCGATGACCAACAGCAGGTACGAGATCCAGGGATCGAAAGCGATCAGACCGCTCTTCTCCAAAAGATGCGAGTCATGCAGCAGCGTCCAGAGATTAAAGTGCAGCAGGTAGAGGCAATAACTGGCTTCGCCGATCGCAATAAATGGCAGCAAGCCAAAAAACCAGGCAATCGGATTGCGCCCCGCCAGGCAGAGGATGACCCCGGCAAACAGCGGCATCAGCAGACCATCATGCATCAGCGCGTACGGCAAGCGGTCGCCTACGCAAAGAACCAGGTACAGCGCCACAAAGGCAAAGATACCGGCCGCCAGGCGCTTGCGGCTCTCCGGCCGAATCTTCTCATTCAGAAATCCCAACGCCATGCCAAAGAGAAACGAAGGCAGATGCTGCAGCGGCATGAACTTCAACGCCCGCATCCAGAAACCGACGGAATAACGATCGGGGTGGAGATCGCCATCTGGATTGAAGTGGATGTAGAGCGCAGGCAGCATCAGGCCGCAGAGCCACGCCCCCAGCAGCATCAGCACGATGGTCCTTGCCCGGCGGGGACGACGGCGCGTGATCAACCAGGGAAACAAGAGATAGAAGAAAGCCTCGGTGGACATGGTCCATGCCGGCGTGTTCCAGAAGGTGGAGAGGACCGGATGCCATCCCTGCAGCAGCAGCGGGGTGAGAATCAATCCCAGGCGAAAGTCCAGCCTGGTATGCGCGCTCACCTCTTGCGCCAGCGTCCCGGCCGAAAGCAAAAGGCTAAAAGCGTAGACGGGATACAGCCGGGAGAAGCGGGCAGACCAAAAGCTACGCGCGGTGAGCGCTCCCCGTTCGGCGCGATCGGCATAGTTATAGGTCAGTATGAAGCCGGAAAGGAGCAAAAAGAAGCTGACGGAAATGTAGCCGCCGTTCACCACCGGGCTCAGAGGCCCAAACGAATGGGGATCGGCAAAATGAAAAAAGACCAGGTTCAGAGCGGCGAAACAACGGATCCCGGTCAGAGCGGGTAATTGCGAGCGCCGGGGCGCCGAAACGGCAGCCGGCGACGCCAGCATTGGACCTGCTGGGGCAAGTTGCGCCGGGGCCTGCAGTGAGGGGGCCGATCTTTCTGGGGCCTGAAGTACGGGGGCCGGGGGGCGTTCCGCGAGTGTGCTCTGGGGAATCAGGCAGTCACCAGCGAACCGACCTTTTCTCCGCTCACAACACGCAGGATGTTTCCAGGACGATTCATATTGAAGATGATCATGGGCAAATTATTGTCCTTGCACAGGCTGACGGCCGTACTATCCATAACCTTTAGACCGAGCCGGAGGATTTCCATGTAGGTAATCTGCTCGAATTTAACTGCATCTTTGGTAATAACAGGATCCGCGTCGTAAATCCCTTCTACTTTCGTAGCCTTGAGCAATACATCCGCCTTGATTTCCATGGCGCGCAGCGAAGCGGCGGTATCCGTCGAGAAATACGGATTGCCCAGGCCGGCGGCAAATATGACCACTCGACCCTTCTCAAGATGCCGGATGGCCCGTCGCCGGATGTACGGCTCAGCCACCTGGTTCATCTCAATCGCAGACATCACACGCGTCTGCACCTCGCATTTTTCCAGCGCATCCTGCAGGGCGAGCGCATTGATCACGGTAGCCAGCATGCCCATCTGGTCGGCGGAAACGCGGTCCATCATGCGCGCCTGTTCGGCCACGCCACGAAAGAAGTTTCCCCCACCGACGACAATCGCGACTTCGACACCTAGATCCCGGACGGCCAGAATCTCAGTGGAAATCTCATGCAGTTTGGCAACATCCACGCCGAAGCCGCGGTCGGCCGCCAGCGCTTCTCCCGACAGTTTGAGCAGGACTCTCTTATACATTCATGCAAAGTATCGCACATTCGGAACGGCCCGCTCATGGTGTCCGCCACACCGATGGTCCTCTATCCGTATTGAAGATAAGTGCTTTACAGACCGCGGAAAAGCCTCACCAAACTGGAGAGAAAAGAAGGAGCAGTCCCGAAGGGACTGCCGAACATTACGAAGGTGCAAGAAAGTCCTGCACGCCAAAAAGGCGGGGCCGGGAAAATTCCCGGCCCTGCCTCCATCTCGCTCACCGCAACCCTTACTCCGCAGTGTTCGGCTTGATCTGCGCCACAGTCCAGACCGGATCGCCAACCTTGAACCGGGCAAAGCGGCGCACACTCAGGTTCTCGCCCAGCTTGCCGATCTTCTGCGCAATCAAATCCTTGATGGCAAACGACTGGTCCTTGATGAAAGGCTGATCCAGCAGGCAAACTTCCTCATAAAACTTGCTCATTTTGCCTTCGACGATCTTCTCGATCATCGGCGCCGGCTTGCCGGTTGCCGCCGCCTGGGAGCGATAGATGTCCTTCTCCCGCTCCAGATCCTGGGCCGTGACATCTTCGCGGCGAATATAGCGAGGGTCGGTAGCCGCGATATGCATGGAGATGTCTTTCAGCAGCTCCTGGAAATCTTCTGTGCGCGCGACAAAATCGCTCTCGCAGTTGATTTCGATCAGCACGCCGATTTTGCCGCCGGCATGAATGTAGGTGCCGACAGCGCCCTCGGAGGTGCTGCGTGACGCCTTCTTGGCTGCGGATGCCAGGCCCCGCTTGCGCAGGACAACCACCGCCTGCTCCAAATCGCCCTTGGCTTCAGCCAGGGCGTTCCGGCAGTCCATCATGGGCGCGCCTGTCTTCTCGCGAAGCTCCTTCACTTGTGAGGCAGAGATATTTTCAGTCACGGTAGACATCCTATTACAGTTCCTTTACTGGCCTGCGAACAGGCCCAAAAGCCCAGGTAGCACTATGAGGGTCAGTTAGAGAGCGGCGGCAGGAGGAGTTCGGCAATGCGAACCCAAGGCCCCCGCCTCTCGGTTTGATTCAGGCTGGTACTTTCTACAGCGTCCGCTCAGCGACTTCCGGCTCATCCACGGTGATCACTCCGGGAGCCTTGCGGATGCCTCCACCCAGTGCAGCTTCCAGGTCGACCACTTCGCTGTCAACGGCTGGTTCGTCTGCGCCTGCGTCCAGCCCCGCTATCTCAACAGGAGCAGCCTCAAGCTGCGCGTCCGCCGTCACACCAGCTTCGCTCGCCCGCTTGTCGGTCACCATCTGAACGCCTTCGACCACCGAATCGGAGATCTTGGAAGTAAACAAACGAATCGCGCGCAGCGCATCGTCGTTGCCGGGAATTACGTAGTCCACCACGGTAGGATCGCAATTCGTATCAACCACGGCGACCACTGGGATGCCCAGCTTGCGCGCTTCCTTTACCGCAATGGCTTCATTGTTCGAATCCACGATGAACAGCGCATCGGGCAAGCGGCGCATGTTCTTGATGCCGGCCAGGTTTGCCTGCAAATGCTTGCGTTCACGCTCCAGCTTGATGACTTCTTTCTTGGTCAGCAGTTCATAGCGGCCGTCGGTCGCCATCTCATCCAGTTCCTGAAGCCGCTTAACAGACTTCTGGACAGTGATCCAGTTGGTGAGCAGTCCACCCAGCCAGCGCTGATTGATGTAGAACATGCCGCATCGGTTTGCCTCTTCGGCGATCGCGTCCTGGGCCTGTCGCTTGGTACCGACAAAAAGGATGACTTTGCCCTGTCCGGTCAGATCGGTGACAAACTTGCTGGCTTCCTTGAACATCTTCAAGGTTTTTTGCAGATCGATGATGTAAATTCCGTTGCGCTCACCGAAGATATATTCCTTCATCCGCGGGTTCCAACGCTTGGTCTGATGCCCGAAGTGAACGCCTGCTTCGAGCAACTCCTTCATCGTGATGGTGGCCAAACTACCTCCTCTTGAAGTGCATCCCGGCGTGCCGGGATTGATTTCCCTCGCCCGCTCCTCAAACCGCGGGCGGAGAAGATTTTGCAATACGTCGTCTGCTTACTACCTACAAACAACAACGAATCTAGCGCTTGCTGAACTGGAACCGCTTACGAGCACCCTTCTGCCCGTACTTCTTTCGCTCTTTGATGCGCGCATCGCGAGACAGCAAACCGTCGGCCTTCAGCGTCTTACGCAGCTCAATGTTGAACTCGAGCAGGGCGCGGGCAATCCCCATCTTGACCGCATCGGCCTGAGCGCTGACGCCGCCACCCTTGACCGTAGCCAGAACGTCGAAGGTGCCCGCCAGCTCCACCAGTTCCAGGGGCCGCTTGGCAGAAACCCGCTGTTCAATGGTGACAAAGTAGGTGTCGTGGGGTTTTTGATTCACGACAAAGTTACCGCTGCCAGGGCGCAGAAAAACACGCGCTACGCTGGATTTACGACGCCCTGTTCCGTAGTACTGAACTAAATCTGCCATGTCCGTCCTATGTTCTTAGCTCTCTCGAGCATCTTTAACGATTCCAGCGAAACCCGGTGCGCTCGTTAGCTAACGAACTCCAGGGTCACCGGCTGCTGTGCCTGGTGGGGATGCTTGTCGCCCCGGTAAACCTTGAGCTTGGTTCCCATCTGGCGGCCCATTTTGTTCTTGGGCAACATACCCTTGATCGCATCTTCGACAATCTTTTCCGGCCGGCGGGCCAGCAACCGCACGAAAGACTCTTCCCGCAGTCCACCAGGAAACCCGGTGTAACGCCGGTAGACCTTCTGTTGGCTCTTAAGCCCGGTCAACACGATCTTCTCCGCATTGACCACGATGACGTGGTCTCCCATGTCGATGAAGGGTGTGTATTTCGGATTGTTCTTCCCCGCCAGCATGCTGGCGGCTTCCGTCGCCAGACGTCCCAGCGTTTTGCCGCTGGCATCCATGACGAACCATTTGCGTGTGATATCGTGCGAGCTCGGAAAATACGTAGACATCGTGTACCTGTTCTCCCAGGAGAACCATCGTTAGGACGCGCTCGACTCCACCGCAAAAACTCGCGGCTCGCAAATCCGGCAAACGAAAGGTTCAGAATCGCTTGAGTAGCGAAGATTAGATTTGAAGCGTCTCTTCGGTCGCTTTCCTGGCAGGCTACCTGGGCTCGCTCAATCTCAGATCGGTTTGCTGTGAAGGGGCTTTCCGAATGAATCGGAGTTCCCTTCTCATCGGATCAGTCGGCGACTACAGAGGGCCGGACGCGGCACTGCGCAAGAAGATCAGACTAACGCAATTGGGCTAGTGAGTCAACGGGGGTGGGGTTACATTTCGCGCACAAAAGAGGCATTTCCGCTTCATTCCGAACGACATACGCTCTCTTTACATTAAAGCTGAGGTTCCCCCGTATGACCCAACGCGCCTCTGAGTCACTGGTAGCTGTACTGATTCGCATCGGATTGTTGCTGGCACTGGCCATCATGTTGATGGCGGAAAACGCCCAGGCCCAGGCGCCGAAGGCAAATCCCACTACTCTTTCACCAGCCGGATTGAGCCACTTCCACCCCGGCCCCCTCACCAGCCCCCAGGCTTGACACCACACTGCACGCACTCGGGACGGATCGGACCGCGGAGCGGGTGCTTGGCTTCGCCGCCGGCCGGCGCCGACAAGGAGAACCATGAGGTTTGACCAGCAGCTCTCATCCGTGATGACCACGGCCTTGCTGTGCGGCACGATGACCACCTTCTCCACTGCGCAGCAGACAGCTGCCAACGGAGCGGTGGCTCCTGCCGCGGTCGCTGCGGCCTTGGCTCCGGCCACTCCCGCGGCATCGGCTGCGGCGGACGCAGCGCTGCTTCGGTCAACCCCGCCGCTCACCGAAGATGACCTGCGCAGCCGCTACGTCGGCAAGCTTATCTTTTTGCGCGGCTCCTACCTCGGCGACGATCTTAGTTTCGATCAGAATGGCAAAGTGAACGGCGCCCCAGCAATCGGCTCCTTCACTCTTTCCGGCTTCAAGATTCAAAAAGTAACGCTTTCCAAACGCAAGCTGGAGTTCGAGGCCGATCGCTACGGGTTGCATTTCCTCGGCGCGTTGCCTTTTCAAGACGAAACCAAGGCCTATGACCAGGTCAAGATCTCGAAGAAACCGGTCCACATCTCCATCGATCGCGAGCTGATCGTCATCCCCAAAGTGAAAAAGGACAAGAAGAAAAAGCATGAGCCGGCTCCGCAGGAACTGGCGGCCGCCCAGACGTTGAAAAGACACGATGAGGCAACGGGCACGGCAGCCGGCCAGGCAACGATCCAGGCAACGATCCAGACAACGACCTCTGACATGCCCAAGCCTGCCGCCACCCATAGTGCCGCCGCCGAGACCAACGAAGCCCTGGCAGCGGCCTCTCCGGCACATAGCGACATGATGATGAACGAGGCGCTCGACAACATATTCGCCGGTGGTATGGATCAGCGCATGCTCTCGCACCTGCCCGACTTTTGGCAGCAATACTTCACCAGCAAGAGCCAGCACCGCCCCTTCATGCCCGCCGACGGAAACGTCAAGGTTCTCAGCGAAGGCATGATGCCGCCTAAGGTCTTGAACAGCATCGATCCCAGCTCCAACGAATATGCTCAGGAATATGGCATCGCCGGCATGGAGCGCTTGCGCATCGTCGTTGACGCCTCGGGAACTCCGCGCCAGATGGCGATCGCCCGGCCCATCGGCTTCGGACTCGACGAAAAAGCAGTCGAAGCTGTCAAGAACTCGCATTTCAAGCCGGCCATGATCAATGGTCAGCCGGAACCGGTGGTGATCGATATGGTCGTCACCTTCCGCATTTACTCCAATCGCACCAAGCCAGGCTCAGTGAACGAGGGATCGAAGGAGACTGATCTGGCGGCATCCGTGGCCGATAGCGAAGAACCTGCCAAACCCTAACGAAAGCAACTCAGCGTAAGGGTGCTAACCTGTCGCTGTGAGCCAGCGCTTTCTTAACCTCATCCGCAACGGCGAAACAGCGGAAGTCGCCTCCGCAGCGGAAGAAGACCCATCCCTGATTACCAGCAGAGACGCCCAGGGCGTCTCGGCTTTTTTGTGGAGCATTTATAGCGGACAGCTGCTGATCCGGGACTTCCTGCTCACGCGTCTGACCGATCTGGATATCTTCGAGGCCGCTGCGCTGGGGGATTGCGGCCGGATCGAACGCTTGCTGCAGCAGGATGGCCAGCTCATTCATCAGACCTCCGTCGATGGCTGGTCGCCGCTCCATCTGGCAGCGGCATTCGGTGGACCGCAGGCGACCACTTTGCTGCTCAATCACGGAGCGGACGTCAACCAACTCTCCCGCAATCCGATGCAGAACCAGCCCCTGCATGCGTGCATCGCGTTGGGCCGGGATTGCGAGACCGCCGGCATCCTGATCGCACACGGGGCAAGCGTAAACCAACCCCAGGCGGGCGGCTATGCCCCTTTGCACCAGGCAGCGGCTGCCGGCCTGGGTGCTATGACGCAGCTCCTTCTCAAAGCAGGAGCGAACGCCACACAGACATGTAATCAGGGAAAAACACCGGCCGACTACGCCCGGGACCGCCAACATGACGCCGTGGCGCAACAGCTGTCAGAGTGGATCATCCTGGGTCACAGCACCTAGAGAGCCCGACGTTTGCCAATCCAGTCCCGAAGTTTTTCAGCAAACTGTGAAGCCCAAGCCCAACAAGAAACAAACTCTCCCCGTTTCATCCCTCGCGGGTCGGCAGAGCCGGTGGACGACTGATACAAAGCCAGGGACGGTTGAGTAAAAGCCGTACCTCAGGGGGCTGAAGCCCTTGTTCATTTGCGGCTTTTTTGCGGCACGACTAACGCTCGCTGCGGCGAGGACGCTCGCTGCGACGAGGACGCTCGCTGCGACGAGGCAGTCGTGCCCTGATACAAAGCCCAGCGCTAAAGCGCAGGACAGAGAGGTCGGATTTCTTCCGGCAACGCTGAAGCGTTGCCTCCCCCTGCTAAAGCAGGGGGCTTCCACCCAAAAGCACCGCCAGCAAACTTCTTCAGAAAAGGCAATTTGGACAAGTGTGATTTTCAGCCGTCCCTACGGGACTGCTCTTTTTCCGTATCAAGCTGGGCTATTTTCCGTCGCCCGTCTGGGGCTGCTCCTTTTTCCCTATGCCGACCCGCGAGCGATGAAACGGGAAGATTTTGTTCCCTGATACAGGGCAAACGACAAGGGCCTTTTTAGCCCCTGAGGGCAGTTTCAAATCGAAAGAGCATCTGCTCTCTCCCTCAGCCCCCTCACCGGGCGAAAAAAGAATGCACTTTGTGCGAGATAAGCGAGATAAGCGAGATAAGCGAGAAATGCGAGGTAAGCGAGAAATGCGAGATAAGCGAGAAATGCGAGGTAAGCGAGGTAAGCCCCCGGTGTTTGCACAATTAACAGCTTACGAGGACTGAGAAAGGATGCAGCCGGGAGCCCTTAAAGCGGTTTAACCGTTCCTGTGGCCTTACACAGATCGCGAGGAGTGGCTTTTGTGGGGAGAAAACCACAAAAGCGTGGTTTTTTGGACGGCAGAGGCCAATCCGGGATTCACCAGGATTCACGTGATTCACCGGGATTCACCCGGACATGCGCATCCGCCACGGGGACGAGCTAAATTTCTACCCTACTCGTAAGCCAACGCTTCGATTGGATCCTTGCGCGCCGCCTTCAACGCGGGATAACTGGCTCCCACCAGCGCTCCGCCGAAGGCTATCAGCGTCGCTGAAACAATCCAATGCAGACTCACCGGAAACGGAAGCGTGGGAAACTTAACATCCATCCCAGCCTTCAACACAAAAGTGATTCCGATGCCCAGGGCAATCCCAACCAGCGAAAGCAGCGCAGTCTCCCGCAAAACAAGATTCACGATGTAACCCTGGGACGCGCCCAATGATTTCAGGATCCCGATCTCGCGCGTTCGCTCAAGCACTGCGGTATACATCGCCTGAAAAATAACGATGAAGCCAACCACCACCGCAAGGCCAATCACCACATACAACGCATCGGTAAAAGCCGGAAGATGCTCCGGCGTCATCTGCGAGAGAGACTCGGCCAAGGTAGACACCTGGTATTGAGACATCCCGGGACGGGCGTGAATCTCCTGCTCGATGAGCTGCTGGTTCCGGGGATCATCGCTCCTCACAAACACCAATGAGGCATTGTTCTCCGCGCCTATTAGGCCGCCTAAAGTTTTGATAGGCACAAACTTTCGCCCACCCTTGCCGTGCTCGACAATGCCGCAGATACGGAACGGGTTGCCCAGCACCGGTATCGTTTCGCCCACCACGTGGTGCTTGCCCGATCGGGCGAAAACATCGTCGACGATCACATCGTTGGGCCCCTGGAACGGCGCCCCGGAGACAAAAACGAAGGGTTTCAAGGCGTTATAGGAGGCGTAGTCGATGCCCCAGATTGTCTCCACCGCCGTTTCTACAGACAAGTGCTGGATCGCCGGCGAAGCCACAGCAACGTGCGGCAGCTGACTGATAATGCCAGCTACCTTGGCCGGAAGAGGAGCGCCGCTCACCCCGGTTAGAAAGCTCGCATTCGGAGGCCGGACGATCAGGTCCGCACCGATGCCGCTGGTCTGCCTGCGCGAACCCTCAATCTGGCCAAACAAAATGCCCACGATCGAAAGGATCATCGCGACCTCAATCGCGACCGCCAGAATGCTGATGCCCGACCGCAACGGCCGATGGAGCAAATTGCCGATGACTAACCTATTCATGCTATTCGCCTGACTGAGCCGAGTGTAGCAAAATTGCTTGATGGCTAAACCCGCCGGCGGACGATCTCCGGCGGACGCGCTCGGCAAGCGATCGAGCGCTACCTGGGAAGATGAGGTCCAGCAGCGTAGGGGATGCTGTAGCGTGCTCAAACCAAAGGCGCTAGAGCGATTTGTTTTTGATTCTGGCAGCTCGCGGCAATATGCTTGAGAATGTCGGCACAGGGCCTGCTCCAGATAAAATAGCCCCGTTTGATCGCTGTCGGCTTTACCGGTGCAGGACCGCCCTTCGCCGGGTTCTTCTTTTGACAAAGCCATCGGGTTTACCCGAAGGATGAATGGTATGGAGAATTTCGGCGACACACTACGGCAGGAACGAGAATTCCGCGGAATCACGCTCGACGCCATTACCCGGATCACAAAGATCAGCAACCGGCACCTTGTGGCCCTGGAAGAAGAGCACTTCGAAGTGCTTCCGGGAGGGGTGTTTAACAAGAGCATGGTCCGTGAATATGCCCGGGTCGTGGGACTGGATCAAGAGGAGTGGGTCGGACGGTATCTCAGCGCCCACCAACTGACCGGCGCCCTGGCCGACGAAGACGGCTGGGTGCGCTTTGCTGAGAATGCCAGCAAAGCCCGCGGCGGATCAGGCAACCGGCCCGACCAGCGGCTGCGCTGGACGGGTATTGGCGTACTCATCATGCTGGTGGCCGGCCTCAGCTGGTTTGTGTGGACCTATGTTCATAAGAAAATTTCGCTCGGGCCACTTCCGCAGGGGATCCACGCCCCGGCAGCCGTTGCGTTCGAAGACCATACAGGTGACCTCCGTTTGTCAGGCCGCGCCGGCCAGGACTCTTTGCCCGCCTGATCCCTCTCTGGTACCGTTTAAAGATAACGACAGAGCGAAGCCGGGAAATTGCTGCCGCGCGAACGAAATACAGGAGGAGCTGCTTTGCCACAACACGATAGATTTCTATTTACTTCTGAATCGGTGACCGAGGGGCATCCCGACAAGATCGCCGACCAGATCTCCGATGCGATCCTCGACGCCTGCCTGGCGCAGGACCCATTCAGCCGTGTAGCCGCCGAAACGCTTACCGCCACCGGCCTGGTCGTCATCGCCGGTGAGATCACCACCAAGGCCTACGTCGACTTCCAATCCCTGGTACGTGGGGTCGTGGCGTCGATCGGCTACGATAACGCCCTTTATGGTTTCGACTCCAATACGTGCGCCGTCATCTCCAGCATCAACAAACAATCCGGCGATATCGCCATGGGAGTGGACACCGGTGGAGCCGGCGACCAGGGCATGATGTTCGGCTTCGCAACCAACGAGAACGCGGAGATGATGCCCACGCCGATCTCGCTGGCCCACAAGCTCAGTCACAAACTTACCGAGGTGCGCAAGAGCGGAAAGCTCTCCTACCTCCGGCCCGACGGCAAGAGCCAGGTGACGGTGGAATACGACAAGGATATGAACCCGGTCAGAGTGGATGCCGTGGTCATTTCCACCCAGCATTCCGAGACCGTTTCCACCGAGGATCTTCGCGCCGACATCCTGAAATACGTGATCCAGGCCACTTTGCCCGCCAGCCTTCTCGATGCAGACACCAAGTACCACATCAATCCAACCGGACGGTTCGTGATCGGTGGACCGATGGGCGACACCGGCCTGACCGGGCGCAAGATCATCGTAGACACCTACGGTGGTATGGGACGTCATGGCGGCGGCGCCTTCAGCGGCAAGGATCCGACAAAGGTCGACCGCTCGGCGGCCTACATGGCTCGCTATATCGCTAAGAACATCGTGGCCGCGGGCCTCGCCAAGCGCTGCGAAGTGCAGTTGGCATACGCCATTGGCGTCGCCGAGCCGGTCAGCGTTCTGGTAGAGACCTTTGGCACCGGAGCCGTTGACTCCGCAACCCTGCAGAAGTTGGTGCGCGCCAACTTCAAGCTCACGCCCAAGGGCATTATCGAGAGTCTGGATCTGCGCCGTCCGATCTACCGCAAGACGGCCGCTTATGGCCACTTCGGACGTACCGATGCGGACTTCACCTGGGAAGCAACCGACAAGGCCGCAACGCTGCGCGAAGCAGCCGGTCTGAAGGGAAAACCCGAACTCGCGACCGCATCTAAATAACCTCGACTAGAGCAGTTTCGGAATTACTGTGGTGTGATAAAGGCCGCGAGGTGTGGTTTTCCTTGGGAGAAAACCACGTAAATACCGATCGCTTCGGTCTACACCAATTCCGAAACTGCTTTAGCGCCCCGCCGCTCCCACGCTTATCGGAGAGGCGGGGCTTTCTTATGCAAAAAAAATTCCCCGGCAAGAAGCGGATAGTCTTAGGCTTTGGCCAGGGTCCATGATTCTGGCATGTCAACCACTCAGCAAACCGCGCTCAACCCAACCCAGGCATGGCAACAGGTGCTGGCGCGGGACGCCAACGCCAGCTTCGTTTATGCCGTAGCCAGCACCGGAATCTTTTGCCGGCCTTCCTGTCCCAGCCGTCGCCCGGCCGAGGCTAATGTGCGGTTCTTCCCCGAGGCTGTTGGGGCGCTGGCTGCAGGCTACCGCGCGTGCAAGCGTTGTGCGCCGCTGGGCGAACTCCCTGAAACAGCAACCGTGACCCGGCTTTGCCGCTATCTTGCCGCGCATCGCGAGCGGGCGGTGACCCTGGCCGATCTGGCCAAAGTAGCCCGCAGCAGCCCCTTCACGCTGCAGCGACAGTTCACCCGGGTGCTGGGCCTGAGCCCTCGCGCCTACCAGGCGCAATTGCGGGCGGCCACGATGCGCAAGAGCCTCTCGGCGCCTGGAGCCAGCGTTACCGAAGCGATCTACGAGGCGGGCTACGGCTCCTCAAGCAGGTTCTATGAACAGGCAGCAGAGTCTCTGGGAATGAGCCCTGCCCGCTTCCGCGATGGCGGCTTGAACGAGACCATTCGCTTTGCAACGACCCGCTGCGAGTTAGGAATGTTGCTGGTGGCCGCCACGGAGCGTGGGGTGTGCAGCGTGATGTTGGGCGACCAGGCGGCGGAGCTCGAGCGGGAGCTGCAGCAGCAGTTTCGTGCCGCAAACATCGTGCCGGATGCAACCAGCCTTCAGCACCACGTAGCGGCCGTTCTAGCCGCGATGACCGATCACCCTGCGGCCGGCGATCTGCCGCTCGATGTGCGGGCAACGGCGTTCCAGGCTCGCGTATGGCGGGCGCTACGCCAGATTCCGCGCGGCGAAACAAGAAGTTATGCGGAACTAGCCCGGGCCATCGGCCAACCCACCGCTGTCCGAGCGGTGGCGCGCGCCTGCGCCACCAACCCGGTGGCGATAGCCGTTCCCTGCCACCGGGTAATCGGCAGCGACGGCTCGCTCACCGGCTACCGCTGGGGCGTCGATCGTAAGAAGAAGCTGCTGGCGCTGGAGAAAGCCAACTAAAGTATTTTCGCAATTACTGTGTCCTGGTAAGAGCAGCGAGGTGTGGTTTTTCTTTGAGAGAAAACCACGTAAAGGCCGATGGCTTCGCTGTACACCCATTGCGAAAATGCTCTAGTGTGGTGAGTCTGAAGTTCATTGAACAATTTGACGTATTGGAGTGGTTCGAACAACAGTCCTCAGGGGCTGAAGCCCTCGTCATTTGCGGCTTTACGGCACGACTGAAGTCGTGCCCTGATACAAAACCAAAGAACATTTCTTTAGTGGACTTCAGACTCACCACACCAGCTTTCAAGCGGCTTGTTGCCTACAGCGAGCACGGTCTGGAAAAACGGCGCCTCCGTTTCCTTATGCACCACCGCGGTGTGCACACCACGGAAACCGGCCTCGGCTAACAACGACTCCAGCTCTACCTCGCTGAAGCCCAGCCACACATCGGCATAGAGTTCTCTCGCCTCGGCAAAGCGATGTTGCACCAGGTCCAGGACCGCTATCCGCCCGCCCGGCTTCAAAATGCGCCACGCTTCCCCAACCGCGCGTTCCGGATGGATTGCGTGGTGGAGGGATTGGCTGAACAGCGCCAGGTCCACCGATCTATCGGCGATCGGCACCGCTTCCAGATCTCCCTTGCGATACTCGAGCGCCGTAACACCCTGCTTCTGCGCCAGCGCGCTCCCCAGCTCAACCATCCGGTCGGAATTGTCGACCGCAATCACCTGTTGCGCGCGCTGCGCCAACAGCAGTGAAAACGCTCCCTCGCCTGCTCCCAAATCGGCGATGACCATGGGCGGCAACAATTGCAGCAGGGCCTCAGCAATGCTCTTCCAGGAGCGGCCGGGAACATATTCCCGTCCCAGCCTCCCCGCCATATCATCGAAAAATGCGCGCGTCTTATCCTGCCGCTTGCGTAGCGCCAACTCCAGGGCTGCCTGATCATGCTGGGCTTCCGGGAGCTCCTCCGGGGCTTGCTGCAACAACGCCAGCAATTGAGACAAGACCTCGCCACCAGCTTTGGAGGCAGGTTTGGACCGATACCAGATGTTCTTACCCGCACGCCGGTCCTCGACCAGACCCGCATGCTTCAATTGCGCCAGATGCGTGGAGATTGTGCTCTGCCCCTGGCCCAGAATCTCCTGCAACTCGGCCACCGATAGCTCCTCGCGTGACAGAAGTAACAACATCCGCAGGCGATTCGCGTCACCAAGAACACGCAGAGATTTTACGATTGACCCAATAACCATCACCCGCTATTATATCAATATATTCTGATGTATCGATGTGAGGAAATTCAATATGGCAACAGCTACGATCGACCGCAAAGCCACTGACTACAAGGTGGCTGACCTCTCCCTGGCCGACTGGGGACGCAAAGAGATCTCAATTGCAGAACACGAGATGCCGGGACTGATGTCCATTCGCCGCAAATATGCCGCGGACAAGCCACTCGCCGGTGTACGCATCACTGGCTCCCTGCACATGACGATTCAAACCGCGGTGCTGATCGAGACCCTGGTGGACCTGGGCGCGAGCGTCCGTTGGGCAAGCTGCAATATTTTTTCCACCCAGGACCATGCCGCGGCGGCAATTGCGGCAGCAGGAGTTCCGGTATTCGCCTGGAAGGGCGAGTCGCTCGAAGAGTACTGGTGGTGCACCGCCCAGGCCCTGGATCACGGAGAGGGCAAGGGACCGGAGTTGGTTGTGGACGATGGCGGAGATGTCACTCTGCTCATCCACAAAGGCTACGAGTTGGAAGATGGCGACGGTTGGGTCAACACCCCGTCTTCCAATCATGAAGAGCAGGTGATCAAAGATCTGCTGAAGAAGGTGCATGCGGAAGATCCCCAGCACTGGCACACGGTCGCGAAAGCATGGCGCGGCGTCTCGGAAGAGACCACAACCGGGGTGCATCGTCTTTACAAGATGAAGGAACAGGGCAAGCTGCTGATCCCCGCCATCAATGTGAACGACTCCGTCACCAAGTCGAAGTTCGACAATCTCTACGGCTGCCGCGAATCGTTGGCGGACGGCATCAAGCGGGCTACCGATGTCATGGTAGCCGGCAAGGTCGCTGTCATTTGCGGCTACGGCGACGTGGGCAAGGGTTCCGCTCACTCTCTGCGCGGCATGGGCGCCCGGGTTGTGGTGACTGAGATCGATCCCATCAATGCTCTGCAGGCGGCGATGGAAGGCTTCGAAGTGACCACCGTCGAAGACACTTTGGGCCGCGGCGACATCTACGTTACCTGCACCGGCAATGTGGACGTGCTGACCCTGGACCACATGGCGAAGATGAAGGACCAGGCCATCGTCTGCAACATAGGCCACTTCGACAACGAGATCCAGATCGATCGTCTGAACAAGGAAAAGGGCGTGGAGAAGATCAACGTCAAGCCCCAGGTGGACCAGTACAACTTTGCCGCAACCAAGGGCAGCCCGGCACACACCATCTTTGTTCTGGCTGAGGGCCGCCTGGTAAATCTGGGTTGCGCCACCGGTCACCCCAGCTTCGTGATGAGCAACAGCTTTGCGAATCAGACGCTGGCTCAGCTCGACCTTTGGAAGAACAAGGACACTTACAAAGTCGATGTCTATACCCTGCCCAAGAAGCTGGATGAGGAAGTAGCGCGCCTGCACCTGGAGAAGATCGGCGTAAAGCTGACGACTCTGAGCACCGCCCAGGCTGATTATCTGGGCGTGGCGAAGGAAGGCCCCTACAAGCCGGAGACCTATCGCTACTAAGCGACGAGTGCTGCGAAGCGAAGCAAGCAAATGATCAGGGCCTCAGCCTTCATGGCTGGGGCCTTTTTTGCTGTGGTAGTCCAGGTGACGAAGTGTCCGCAGTACGATCTCTTTCGCTGCCTCGAACGTCTTATGAACCGCATCGACGCCAATGTCGACCAGGAGCGCGACTTTCTGCAGCAGAGTTTTGCCGGAGCCGGCGTTTTGGCCGGGTCGGCCTACGTAACCCCGGAAAATCCCCTGACCACCGCCAAAACGGCGACCGGCGGTAGCTTTCAATCCGACGGACGAATTGTAGTGATGGATCTGAAGTGAAAATGCTTTAACGGGGAGCGGCAGGGGCGGCAGGAGCCGTTGGAGCCTGATTAGCCGCAACAGGAACATCGGGCTGTAGCTTGGCCATTCTGTTTTTGAAGATTTTTTTCGCGACGTCTGGCCAGAATTCATTAAACACACCACCGAACACGCCATAGGCCGTCACGGTGAAGCCGCGCTCGAAGGTCAGCCCTGCGCCGCGATCGGATGCCGGGTAATAAAGATTCGAGATTCCTCCAGCGGCCAGATTTCCCAGAATGTTGGAGTAGTTCGGGCTATGCGAGCCATTATCGTTCCTGGTCCAGACTGTGGTCGACACGGAATAAAGCAGCCGGCTGGTGAAAGTTCCCCTCCCTCGCCGAAAATATCGCGGGTCCTGCTTGAACAGAATGGGGAAAATTGCATTGCCCAGCAGCGTCCCATCGAAGTTATCTGCGTAGGAAGCGCCGTACCGCTTGGCGTATCCCTGCGCCCCCTGCCCATATCCCTGAAAGTCGTTCTCCGCCTGGCTGAGCCCGGCATCGAATGCGGCGAGAGCGAACGAAACTGGATCGACCGCCGTGTGCAAGGCAAGATGCAACTTCTGCTTCGGCGAGAGCGGAGAGGCGTCTTCGGTGTAGGAGACGTTGAAGTTGGGCACGACCCCGGCGATTCGCTGGTGTTCTTGCCGTTTGAGCTCAGCGGCCGCCTTATCCTTTGGCGACAAAGGCGGTGGCGTCCCACTTTGCTGGCCAGAAACCGCCGGCGCTGCTGGGGTTGCGGGAGTTACTGGAGGCGGCGGGCCCCCAGGCGCCGCAGGTGCGATATCGGTCCCGGTAACGGGCACTGGGGCATCCGGCACCGAAGTCGAAGGAGGAGCCGTGGCAGGTGTTGGGGGCTTGGTAGATTGCGCCTGGTCATCCGCAGAAGTGCTGTTCACCGATACAGGGTCGACGGAAACGGGACCGGCAACGGCCTGTCCCGGGAGGGCGCGCGCCAGGCAAATTGCCAGGACTAAGCCGGCAAACTCGCGCAGCCGACGCGAACGGAAAATTGTCACGCTTGTCCTCGTCGCGGCAAGAGCGCCATCGTTTTTTCCCTCTCTGGGTGGTTTCGCGTTCAGGACGTTCGCCGGCGCTGCCTGGATGATGGGTGTTCATCCTCATGGCATTTTTCCCGGCAACCGCCGGGCAAGAGAGTCCGGCACTCTTCTTGAAGAAAATACAGGTGTTCTACCCCAAGTTTATCTTGATTCTTGCTCTGATTCAGGTGCAAACATCGGCAAAAGACCGACCCGTCCATGAAACGTAAAGAGAAATTCGTGCCCGCAATGCCTGTTAGAGCCCTTACGCCTTTTTCTGCCTGGCGATCGCATCCAGGACGCCGTTCAAGAAGTTCAGCGACTCGGGGGCCGAGTAACGGCGGGCTATTTCGAGCGACTCGTTGATCACGACAGGTACAGGGGTATCGGGAAAGCCGAGCAATTCAGCGACAGCCGCGCGCAGCACGTTGCGATCAACCGCCGGCATCCGGTTGAGGCGCCAGTTCGCCGAATGCGCCTGTATCAGCTCATCGATCTCTTCGTTGCGGGCGGTGGCCACGCGGAAAATGTCCTCGGAAAAGCCGCGCGTCTCGGCATCGACCCCGTCGCGCGATTCCCAAAAGGTCTTGCGCACCTGTTCCGCGCTGTGTTTGCCGACATCTGCCTGAAAGAGCATCTGCATGGCCAGTTCGCGCGACTTGCGCCGCTTGCCGGTAGCGGTCATGGAAGATGCACTTGATTCTGACCTTTGGCCGCCGCGGGATCGCCCATCTTGCGGTCGAGCGAGACCATTTCAATCGCCGCCATCGCGGCCTCGAATCCTTTATTGCCTGCCTTGAGGCCCGCGCGGTCGAGCGCCTGCTCCAGCGTTTCGCAGGTCAACACTCCAAAGGCGTGGGGAATGCCCGTCTCCTGCTGCGACTGCCCGATACCACGAGAAACCTCGTTGTAAATCGCTTCGTAATGCGCCGTCTCCCCGCGCAATAGAACACCCAGAGTGATCACGGCGTCGACGTGGCCACCCATCGCGGCCTTGCGCGCCGCCAACGGGATTTCCCACGCTCCGGGAACCCGGATCACCTGGACATCGCGCCGGGCCGCGCCGCTGCGATAAAGGCCGTCGAGCGCTCCCTGCAAGAGGCGGTCGGTAATGACTGCGTTCCAGCGCGACACCACCACGGCAAATCGCATGCCGTGAGCGCTCAGATCTCCCTCCACGGCAACTGGCTTTCCTTTGAGAGGATCGTCCCATTCCCAAAAAGCGATGGAGTGGCCCGGCGCCGGTTCTACCGTAAACAAGCGCGTCTTCCAGGTGGTTTCGGTCACGGCGCTTAACCGTCGCGCTACTTCCTGCTCGCCCCCATTGCGGAGCATCCAATCGTGAGCCACGGTTTGCACGGCTTCGAGGCCGGTTACCTCGACCATAATCTCGGCGGGGCTGGGCGCGACGCCATCGGCAAACTCCAGGTTCCCCAGCGGCGCGAGGAAAGAAACGCCCCGGCTAAGCTCCTCTTCCCATCCCCGGCCACCCTCAAATCCAAGCGCGGAGAAAAAGCCGGCTAGCCTGGCATACGCCTCAGGCGTGCCTGCCGGCCGCACGATCGTGATTCCCTTGATCATCAAAATGCCTATCTCTCTCTGACTGTATCACCGCCTGTAGCCTCCATTCCCTCTCCCAGGCAAGTGGTTTGAAGGGAAGGATCACCTGGCCGACCCCCATTGCAACTATGCTTTAAAGCAGTTTCGTCCTCAGGAGTCGATGCCCCATGGATCTGGAGAATCTTCGCTACGAACTGCGCCCACCGCTTGCGGTGGTCACGCTTGATCGGCCCAAAGTGCTGAATGCACTGAACCACCGCAGCATGGCTGAATTGGAGCAAGTCTTTCTGGATATTCGGCAGAATGCCGCCGTCCGGGCCGTGCTGATCACGGGAGGAGGAGACAAGGCCTTTGTGGCCGGCGCCGACATCCGGGAGCTCGCTTCTCTTTCTGCCCTGGAAGGCGAGCAGGCCGCTACCCGCGGGCAGCGCGTCTTCGGCCTGATTGAAAACTGCGGTAAACCCGTCATTGCCTGCATTAACGGCTTCGCGCTGGGCGGCGGCTGTGAGCTTGCACTCGCCTGTACCCTGCGCATCGCCAGCTCGAGCGCCCGTTTGGGCCAACCAGAGGTCAAGATCGGCATTATGCCAGGCTATGGCGGCACCCAGCGGCTGCCGAGGCTGATCGGCAAAGGGGCGGCACTCAAGATGATTTTGACAGGGGAGGCCGTCACCGCTGCTGAGGCGTTGCGCCTGGGCCTGGTCGATGAGGTTGTGGAACCCGACCAACTGTTGGTACGCGCTGAGCACCTCGCACAAACCATTGCCGCCATGCCGCCGCTCGCCGTCCGCGATTCCATCCGAGCGGTGAACGCGGGCTACGATCTGCCCCTTGCCAGTGGTCTCGAACTGGAAGCTTCACTTTTCGGTCTCGCCTGTTCTACGCGCGATAAGGCCGAAGGCACTGCTGCCTTCCTGGAGAAGCGCACGGCCGTCTGGGAAGGCAGATGATCCACAAAATGAACCATGATCACTAGTGTGGTGAGTCTGAAGTTCATTGAACAATTTGACGTATTGGAGTGGTTCGAACAACAGTCCTCAGGGGCTGAAGCCCTCGTCATTTGCGGCTGAACGGCACGACTGAAGTCGTGCCCTGATACAAAACCAAAGAACATTTCTTTAATGGACTTCAGACTCACCACACTAGAGCATTTTCACTTCTACTCTGCACAGGAGAGTGCGGCTTTTCTTCTACCCCAGCAGGCTCGCCTGCCGGGGACCCCGGTTCTTGAGGAAAAGCCGCCATGGGAGTCGTTACTCTGTAAGCACCAGAAGTGAAAATGCTGTAACCGCTGCGCGCAGCCTTCGCAGCATATGGGTGTTCCCCTTGCTATGCTTACGTTTGTGGCCCACCCGCAGCGCCCGCACGCTTTTTCCCCGATAGGACCCGATGGCCGCTGGAAAGCCCCGCTTATCCAGACCCCTTTGCCGTGCGCCCCAGTGGTGTGCGCTCTCGTGCTGTGCGCCCTCGTGCCGTTGGCCACGGGCTGCAGCAAGACGCCCGTATCCAGTTCTGAGCCCTCGCGGGCGACGGTCCGCCAGGCTCGGCAGGCGGCACAGAGCAAGATGGACGCGGCTCGGCAGGCACTGGAGCAGATTCCACCGCCCTCTAAAAATCGTTATCTTCAGCGTGCGCACCAAAGACTTGTATGCCAATCCGTTTCTGGTCGTCCATCCGCAGACGGTCACACTGATCATCATCTACCGTGACCAAGACCCGAACGGCTTTAACGCCGGAGGCGTGCTGCGGCCGGCAAACGCCCGCAAACAGGAAGTCGATGTGCGGCTGGACGATTTGCCCAAAGCGCTCTCCTCTTTGTCACCCGACGCGTGGCCGTATGGCCGGGTGGTTGCCATTGAGGAGTCGCCTACCGCACCCAGAGCCGAACGCATCGCGATTCGCCGCAATGTAGAAGCCACCATCCAGATCCTGAATGATCTGGGAGTGGTTGTGGATGAGTGGACTGGCTCGAACGGAGCTCTGCTGCGCTAGTAAGGCGTTACCAAGGAGACATGCCTTTCCCCATCCATCCCGTAGCGCTGGCGGTTTTTTGCTTTTGCTTTCTGCTGGTCACCGGCGCCGGTTTCTGGGCGGTGCGCTGGAGACGATCGGAACTCTCCAATCTGGATGAATGGGGCCTGGCCGGGCGCAAGTTCGGCGGCCTGGTCACCTGGTTCCTGATCGGTGGCGATCTCTACACGGCCTACACGGTCATAGCGGTTCCCGCGGCACTCTTCGGCGCCGGCGCCATCGGCTTCTTCGCGATTCCCTACTGCATCCTGAGCTACCCCATCATGATGCTGGTGCTGCCTCCCCTGTGGCGCATATGCCGCCACAACGGTTACATAACCCTGGCCGACTATGTTCGCGGACGCTACCAAAGCCGCTGGCTCTCTGTGGCGGTCGCGGTGACCGGCATTCTTGCCACCATGCCCTATATCGCGCTGCAGCTGGTCGGCATGCGCGAGGTGATCGCTGCCCTGGGTATCCGAGGAGAGTGGCCGCTGATTGCCGCCTTTATCATTCTCGCCGCCTACACTTACTCGAGCGGCCTGCGTGCTCCGGCGCTCATCGCCATTGTGAAAGACATCATGCTCTACGTGATGGTGCTGGCGGCGGTATTCGTCATCCCTGCGCGCCTCGGTGGGTATGGCCATGTGTTCGCGGTGGCGTCCTCCACCCTCGCCCAGCACACGCCGCCGGCATCGATCATCCTGCGGCCGGCGCAATTCACGAGCTACGCATCGCTTGCCCTGGGATCGGCTATGGCGCTGATGCTCTACCCGCACACGATCACCGGCACGCTCAGTGCGGCCAGCGATCGCGTGATCCGGCGTAACGCGGCCCTTATGCCGGCCTATAACCTGTTGCTGGGCTTTATCGCATTGCTGGGCTACGTGGCCCTGGCGGCCGGCGTGCACACGGCAAATTCCTCCAGCACGGTGCCCTTGCTGTTAACGACCATGTTTCCTTCCTGGTTTGCCGGCTTCTGCCTGGCGGCCATTGCCATCGGAGCGTTGGTACCGGCGGCCATCATGTCCATTGCTACGGCCAACCTGTTTACCCGCAACCTGTACGGAGAGCTGCTGCATCGCTCATTCTTTTCGAGCGCGATGACGGGCGGACAGGAAGCCACGACCGCCAAGCTCATTTCCCTGGCTATCAAGTTTGGCGCGCTCGCGTTCGTTCTTCTGGTGCGCGCTCAATTCGCCATTGAGCTGCAGCTTCTGGGTGGGATCTGGATTCTGCAAGTGCTGCCTGCGGTCGCGGGCGGCCTGTTCACTCGCTTCTTTCACGGCTCGGCTTTGCTCTGGGGATGGCTCGCCGGCATGACCGCGGGGACGGCTATGGCTGGATCGCTGGGGCTGAGGAGCTCGATCTATCCACTGCACTTTGCCGGACACGTTTACACCCTGTACGCCGCACTGCCGGCGCTCGCGGTGAACCTTCTGGTCGCAAGCATCCTGTCCTTGGCACTGAAGTCTGCCGGCCACGCTGCGCCCGCAGATTTGCCCGCCGCCGATTTTGCGAAAAGCTGATGTTCCCGCTAGTGCTGCGCAAGGCAACGCAAATATGGGCGCGGCGACCGCACGTGCAGCAGCAGTTACACTGGCTGGGGATTTCTATGAAAGCTGAGACTCCACGAATACTGTACCCGCGTTGCTCGCGCTCAGGAGCGCGATGTGCGAGCAGGGCCTCGTGAGCAGCGCGCGCAAGCCGAGGATATCGCTCACCCTAGGTGATCCGGCCGGGATAGGTCCCGAGTTGATCGCCAAGTTGTTGGTGCGCAGCGATGTCATCGGAGACGCCGACGTGGTCTTAGCCGGCGATGCGTGGCTGTGGGAAGAAGGCCAAGCGATTGCGGGAGTGCGCGTGGCCATGCGCACCATCCGCTCTTTCGACGAGGTGGACGCGCGCGCCGGCGGTCCTCCGCTTTTTCTCCCGGTAGAGAGTATTGGCCGGGGAGAGGCTGCGCACGCCACTGTATCCGGCGCTGCGGGCGCCTCGGTACTCAAAGTTCTGGGGATGTGTCTCGACGCCGCATCGATGGGCCTGGTAGACGCTATTTGTTTTGCCCCTTTGAACAAACGCTCCATGGTTATGTCTGGAATGAAGTTCAGCGATGAGCTCCACTTTTTTGCCGATCGCCTGAAGGTCAGTTCCTACGTGTGCGAGTTCAATACGCTGGGCGGCTTGTGGACTTCTCGTATTTCTTCGCATGTGCCCCTGAAGGACGTGGTTCTTTCTGTGACCCGGGAAAGGATCCTGGGTTCCATTCAGTTGCTTTACGAAGCGCTGCAATCGGCGGGGTTCGAGCGGCCGCGGCTGGCGGTGGCCGCGCTCAATCCTCATGCCGGTGAGGGCGGTTCGTTCGGCCGGGAGGAGATCGACATCATCGCGCCGGCGGTCATCGAGGCGCAGGCAAAAGGGTATTCCGTCGCCGGGCCGTTCCCTGCCGACACCATTTTTATCAAAGCCCGTGACGGCGAATATGACGGCGTGGTGACGATGTATCACGACCAGGGGCAGATCGCCCTCAAGCTCATGGGCTTTGACAAAGGAGTGACCATCCAGGGCGGATTACCGATACCCATCACGACGCCGGCGCACGGCACCGCCTTCGACATCGTGGGTCGGAACAAAGCCAACGTCGAGGCGACGGTGCAGGCCTTTCTGGTTGCGTGCCGTATGGGCGCGTCACATCGCGATCAAACGGAGAAGAGCGGACTCAACGCGCGATAGGCGCTCGCCGCACACTACTTCTGAAACAGTAGCGGAGCAAAGTGTATGAGGTTGTCGCGCCAGACCGGCCATTGGTGATGACCTGGGGTTTCGATAGCCGTCACCGGAAGGCCTTCGGCTTTGAGCGTGGCGATCACGGTCTGGTTAGGCTTGAGGAGCGCGTCGTCTACCCCGCAGGCCATCCAGAGCAGACGGAGATTCGCCTTCTGCGCGGTGGTGGACGGGAGTTGCGCAATGCTGGTGGGATTCAGGCCGGCGGAAAAAGTGCCAATCCAGGCGAACAGCTCAGGGTGGGTAAGACCGATGAACAGGCTCTCATGGCCGCCCATGGAAAGCCCAGCGATAGCGCGGTCCTCGCGCTTCCTGGATACGTGATAGTTGGACTCGATCTGCGGAATCACTTCGGTGAGCAGTGCCTTTTGGAAAAGATCGACGCTCTCCGCGCTCAGAGCGGGAGTGCGTCCCGGTCTTGAGCACCGCCATGTTCCCATAGCCGAGCGTCATGACCACAATCATTGGCTTTGCCTTGCCGGAGTTGATGAGGCTGTCGAGGATGAAGTTCGCCTTGCCGACAGAGGACCAGCCGTCGGCTGCGTCGCTGTAGCCGTGCAGTAGATAGAGCACGGGATAACTGCGCCGGTCTTTCGCGTTGTAGCGGGGCGGCGTGTAGACGTAGTAATCGCTTTGATTGTTGGGCAGACCCAGCACCACCTGCGAGGTGTAGAAATGATGCTCGACGATGCCGTGCGGAATGGACTGCAGTTCCCAGGGCTCGGGCGGCGTGCCGGGGATGGTGAGGTTGCTCCACTGGCTCTGCAGGTTGTCGCGCACATCGGTGTTCCTGGGGTCGAGTATCGGGGTGCCGTCGACGACGAAGCGGTAGCCGTAAATTTCGGGTGCGAGTACGGGCGTGGTAGCGGTCCACAGACCGTCGGCATCCTGCTGCATGGGTGTCACCGCGCCTTCGAGAATCAGGTCGACCTTCTGCTGCGTTCGGCGCCCGAAGACCGTAGGGTCACGGAGCTGTCCGGGTGGATCTCAGGCGAGACATAGGGTGGTGGCGCCGGCGCGGCAGCAGCAGGCGGAGCATTGGCAGGCGCCGGGACAGCGGGCGTTTGCGCAGACGCGAGAATCGGCAAGCAGACAGCGAACAGAGAGACTTTCAGGCCGGCAATGATCGGTCGTTGTTTCATCGCGGAAGTCTATCAAACTGTCTGGCCCAGCACTCTCGAAGGCAACCAGCTTGGATACACGTGTCGCGTTGGCGGTCGGAATCTAAAATGATTCGACGCGCATTTCCTGGGTTCCCGTCACGGCGCGATGCGTGGCAACGCGCGCATTGGCCCCGCCGGCCTGAGAAACGAGCACGTTCCAAGGAGAAGAACCTATGAGTGAGCGCTGTATTGGAGTCGTTGGTCTGGGCGCTATGGGGATGGGCATGGCCAGATCCCTGCGGCGCGGCGGCTACGACGTGCATGTGTTCGACGTGCGCAGTGAGGTGGCGCGGGACTTTGCCGCGGAGGGTGGCGTGGCCTGCGAGAGCCCGGCTGCGGTGGCCGGCGCTTGCGAGGTTCTGGTGAGTGTGGTGGTGAACTCGGCGCAGACCGAGGCGGTTTTGTTTGGCGCAGGGGGCGCCGCCGAAGCTATGCAGGCCGGAAGCGTTTTCGTGATGTGCTCGACCGTTGCGCCGGAGTGGTCGATCGCGCTCGAGAAACGCCTGGCGGAGAAAGGCATTCTGTACCTGGATGCGCCGATCTCCGGCGGGGCCGTGAAGGCGGCCAAAGGTGAGATCACGATGATGACCTCAGGGCACCCCGACGCGTATGCCAAGGCCGGGGGCGCCCTCGATGCGATGGCGGCGAAGGTGTATCGCCTGGGCGCGGCCGCCGGTAACGGGAGCAAGATCAAAATGATCAACCAGCTTCTGGCCGGGGTTCATATCGCAGCGGCGGCGGAAGCGATGGCCCTGGGTTTGCGTGAGGGCGTCGACCCTGCTGCCCTGTACGAGGTGATTACACACAGCGCCGGCAACAGCTGGATGTTCGAGAACCGGATGGCGCATGTGCTGGCGGGTGATTACACGCCGCTCTCCGCGGTGGACATCTTCGTCAAGGATCTTGGCCTGGTGGTGGATGCGGCGCGCGCCCACGGTTTCCCGGTATCGCTGGCGAGCAAAGCCCACGAGATGTTTGTGCAGGCTTCGCGGGCCGGCTATGGCCGGGAAGACGATTCCGCCGTGATCAAGATCTTTGCCGGGATTGCGTTGCCGGGAAAAGGCTAAGAAGTACGCACCAACGCACCAACGCATAGGTCGCATAAGTCAGTCCGCAGCCGTTGCGCTTTCACCGCAGTTTCTCGGTATAATAACGGCATAATAAGCGCATGTTATCGGCAAGGCGCGGGGGCAGAATGGCGACCAAAAAGCAGCCGACCTTCAACCCTGTCTTTACAATCACACCGGCCATGGCTGGTAATCTCATGCGCATTGAGGCCGTGCGGCAGGCGATTCAATCGCTGCCGATCACACCACGCGTACTTGCCAATTTGCGGGAGACGGCGCGGCTGTTTTCCACCCACTACTCGACCATGATTGAAGGCAACCGGCTGACGCAGGAACAGGTCGCGCAGGTGATCGGAGATGCCCAACACTTTCCGGGGCGTGAGCGCGACGAGGGCGAGGTCAAGGGCTATTACGCGGCGCTGGATGAGGTAGAGAGGTCGGCGCAACAGCACGAGGCTGTGACCGAGACCGCCGTGCAGAAACTTCATGCTCTGGTCATGAGTGGTGGGAAGACACGAGTGAGACCGACGGCGTATCGGGACGGCCAGAACGTCATTCGGGACAGCCGCTCCAGCGCCATCGTCTACATGCCCCCAGAGGCCAAAGATGCTCCGTCGCTGATGAAGCAGTTCGTGGCATGGATCAACCGGCAGGAGGAATTGCCGGTGCCGATCAAGGCCGGCATTGCGCACTACCAATTGGCTACGATCCATCCCTACTACGACGGCAATGGCCGGACAGCGCGGCTGTTTACAACCCTCATTCTGCATCTCGGAGGATATGACCTCAAGGGCTTGTACGCGTTGGAGGAATACTATGCCCGTGCCCTCAAGGATTACTACGAAGCGCTGACTGTCGGGCCGTCGCACAACTACTATATGGGCCGCGCCCAGGCAGACATCACCGGATGGATTTCCTACTTTATCGAGGGAATGGCCGTCTCGTTCGAGAACGTCCGCGACCAGGCCAAAAGCGAGTCGACCAAAGGCAGCAAGGACCGGACGCAGCTGCTCCGCACTCTTGACGCCCGGCAGAGGAAGGTGCTGGAGCTGTTCCATCGCTCGCGCGAGATTACTGCGAAAGAGATTGGCGCACTCTTCGGGTTCCAGCCGCGTACAGCAGCTCTGCTATGTCAGCGCTGGGTCGAGAACGGTTTTCTCGAAGCGACCAACCCGGCCAAGAAATCGAGGCGCTATCGATTGAACGACGCTTACGAGGCCATGCTGGACGATAGCAATTGAACCGGAAGAATTGTGGAACTCGGGAACGGGATGTTTACGTGATCATTGCAGTTACAGAGATAGAGGTGAGCGTGCCGGTCGCCCCCGGGTTGTCCCGGGCCGTCCCAACCCACAACCCGGCTTCACTCTCCTGCGTTGGCTTGCACGATGCTGATATTATTGCAAAACGCTGTTTACGTTGGACCATAGGGGTGTCCGCATGGACGTGTTGGTCGTCGACCTATGCGGCACGTTGATCCTCGAGAATACGACGCGCGAATTCGTTCGCAGCCTCCGTCTTTCAATTAGCGCAACTCTTCTGCGCGCATTCGCATTGAGCCGCGCTGCTGCAATATTGAACCATCTTGTGGGTCGTGATCTGGCCCGGCCTCTACTCATCCGCTGCCTTCGCGGTCACAGCAAGCCGGACGTCGAAGCCGCGGCCACGGACTATGTCCATCGAGCCTTGGCCGAGAAAAACAATCCTCGCGTTCTTCTCGAAATCCATGAAGCAAAGCAAGAGCATCGCCAAGTCTATCTTGCAACCGCCAGCCTTGCGGCCATCGCGATTGCTGTTGTCCAGGAGCTTCAGCTGGATGGCTACGTCGCCTCAGATCTTGCTTACCAGGCCGATGACGTTTGCACAGGTCAGCTCGCGCTCGACTCTACGGGTAATAAGTGGAACCTTCTACTTTCCCGGTTTCCCGAGTTTCGCAATGTCCATATGACCGTCATGACGGACAACCCCGAAGATGACGACCTGATACGACACGCATCCGTCGCCTATCGAATCGTCGGCGATACCATGCACCGCCTCGAAGCCGAGGATGTCTAAGAGCAATGAAGCGGAACTTAGTGGCCTCTCTTCCCTTCTGCTATACCGCCTTCACTCGTATCCAAACTGTCGCAGGAGGTCTTGGATATCTCTTACAGGAGATTCTCCCTCTCGTCGTTGCGATCTGTGCCTTCAAACGGGGTCTTCTGACCGAGTTCGCTATCTCGTATGTTCTCTGGATTACTGTGTACGAGTTTGGCCGTTTGTGGAACGACGAACGCGATCGTCCGCTGAAGGACGAGCAGGATCGCTTATCAGGAGCGACTATTTCCTTCTGGGTCTTTGGCGCCTCGCACATTTGTGTTGGATTTGTTCTGCTAGGAGTCCTAGGTCTAATGTTCAGTTGGTCCCAGGCCGCCTTTGCCGGACTCATGAATTTGGCTCTATTAGGTTTGCTGATACTTCACTCGAGCGCGCATTTGCGCAAATATCCTTACGCCAGGTTAGCGACGTTTTCAGCACTAGCCTTTTACAAATATGCGCCAATGCTTTTGCCCCTACTCGGCTATCGTTTGGGGAGTCTTGCGCTGATTTGTATATTCTTCTTCTACGGTCTTGCCCGGGTTTGCGTTTATGCCCTGAGGAAATACGGCCGCCCGCTGGAGTCACGAGAGCATGTCGTCCAGGCCAAAATTCAAACTGGTTTGTTAGTCCTCGCGATTCCCCTGCTTGTTGCAGAGTCTGCGGCTCCACGGAACAGAGAAACTCCATTGGTCTTATTACTTTGGGTGACCTATGCGATGGGAACAGGCATCTTGCGGCTAGGCCGGCAATGGAAAACGATCGTCCGGTATTAGGGCCTCCGGCTGGTTGCGTTTTTTGTAGAGTTCGCGATCGTAGTCCCAGCATGCGTGATGGTGAGATATCTCTTCAGCCGTCCCTTCGGGACTGGATTGGCGACTCGAGTTTTTTCGCAGCCCTGTAAAGTCGTGCCCTAGCAAGAGGTACGGACCGGGCAAGTAGGTAACAGAAGGTACCGGGGATGTAGGTAACACAAAAGCGAGTTTTTTAGCATACCCAGGATTTCCCCTCACACCGCTTTACCTCACACCGGTCTATCTCACGCCGCTCTACTTCACGTCACTTTGCTTCACGCCTGCTCTCTTCTCACCTATAGAGTCGCTTCATCGCTCGATCTACCCTGATGGCTCAAATTTTTTTGCGGCAACGATGCGACGGAATAATTTTCGGCGCGCAGGGTAAATTAAACGACCTTAATGCTCTTCACAAATAGCTACTTCTTTTTACAAATAGCTACTTCTTTTTTGCGGAGCATTGTTTTGCCACAATCGTTGTTAGTTTTACCGGCTACTGCTGCTTCCCCTCGCATCGATCGTACTCGCCCGATAAGGCAGCTTCCTTCCAGCCGTTGGCTGTTCTGGACCGTCCTGGCGGGGTGGGGCGTGCGCATGGTGGTCGTGGCGTTCGTCTACAAGGGTTTTCTCGACCCTGGACGAGATCACTGGGAATTTGGTTATGAGATAGGACGCGTGGCTCGTTCCCTCGCCCTGGGGCTCGGGTATGGGAATCCATACTGGGCCCACACCGGCCCCACGGCCCTGCTCACACCCGTTTACCCATACATGCTGGCCGGCGTTTTTGCTGTGTTCGGCGTGTATACCAAGGCGTCGGCGCTGGTGTTCCTGGGGCTCAACACGTTTTTCTCGGCGGTTACGTCGGTGCCGATTTTTCTGATCGCACGCAAAAGCATCGATCTGCGAACAGCCAAAATTGCGGCGTGGATTTGGGTCTTCTTTCCCTACGCAATCGATCTCTCCGCAACGACGATGTGGTACCACGCCTTTGTAGCATTGCTGCTTGCGGTAATTTTCCTGTTGGTTCTCTCGCTGCGGTTTTCAGACCGCCTGACAGCATGGGCCGGGTTCGGGGCGCTTCTTGGCTTCGCGTCGCTCACCAACCCCGTGATGGCCGGGGTTGGACCGTTCCTCGGCGGCTGGCTTTGCTTCCACCTGGCTCAGAAACGTAAGCGCGTTTTTGCGGCGGCCAGCGTTGGATTGGCATCGATGGTGGTGACAATTATGCCGTGGGTCGTACGCAATGAGTTGGTGCTGCATGACCCAGTCATTTTTAAAGACGGCTTCTGGCTGGAGGTCTGCGTGGGCAATGTAAACAACAGCCTGCACTGGTGGGACGGGGAAGAACATCCCTCAGGCAGCGCGCGTGAGAATACGCGGTACGAGCGCCTGGGGGAGTTACGCTATATGGCTGCCAAGCGCCAGGAGGCGATTGGCTACATCAGAGCTCATCCCGGGGCCTATGCGCTGCGGTCGCTGCGCCATGCAATTTTTATGTGGACGGGATTTTGGAGCTTGCATCTCGAGTACCTGCGGCAAGAGCCGTTTGATCCTGAAAATATTTTGCTTCTCAGCACACTTTCGGCGCTTTCGCTTTTCGGCCTCTACCACCTTTTCCGTGAGGGCCGGCGCGCCGTTGCGATGCTCTATCTTCTGGTCCTGCTGTCGTTCCCAATTCCCTACTATCTGAGCCATCTCGATCCCGGCTTCCGCCATCCGGTCGATCCTCTTCTGGTGATTCTGGCTTCGTTCGCAATTAATCGGTTGCTGGTTCGAAGGCGCGCGCCCGTTCCGGAGACAGAAGAGATTGCGGAGCTCGCGTTTCTCTAAAGCAGCTGCGACGGCGTTATCGACTGCAGAGTCATTCAGAACCCCAGGGGAGTATTCCATTTGTCATTGCATTGTTCGAGGCGTCATTGATTACGAGGATTGCGAAACGGCGTTGGCTGGTGGTGCCGAAGGGGTACGCCGTTTTGTTGGCTTCAACGTTTGCCCTGCTGTCGACAGGTTCAGGCCAGATCGTACCGGCGCCCATGCGGATACACAAGGAATCGAGCTCAGTTGCAGGAATTGTCACGGATCAGCAGGGAAATCCGATTCAAGGCGCAACCGTCTCCTTGATCGAACTTACAGCGGGAACCCCGACAACGGTGGTTACCAATGAAGATGGTTCCTTCGTCCTTTCGCCCGACACAGCTGCATTCGACCTCGAATTCAGCGCGCCCGGGTTCGCTGTGAAAACTGTTCACGGAGAATTGGACGGAAATCGACGACTCGATCTCGGCACATTGACGCTAAGAATCCAAATCGCAACCGCTGAGGTGACGGTGAGTGTGAGTGAAAAAGAATTGGCGGAGGAGCAGATAAAGACAGAAGAGCAACAGCGGATCCTGGGAGTCGTCCCGAACTTCTTCGTGACTTACAACCCCAACGCTGTTCCCCTGCACGCCAGGCAAAAATATGAACTTGCTTTAAAAACACTCATTGACCCAGAGACCATCGGCGTGGACCTGGCCTCGTCTGGATTTCAGCAGGCAGCAGGCGGCCTGAAAGGCTATGGCGCCGGCCCGGGCGGATACGCAAAACGTTTTGGCTCGTCCTACGGAACCGGTTCCGTGGATACCCTCCTCGGAAGCGCTGTGCTCCCATCGCTGTTCAAGCAGGACCCCCGGTATTTCTACAAAGGAACTGGCGGTGTGAAGCAAAGAGCGTTTTATGCCATCGGCATGTCCGTGCTGTGCAAGGGCGATAACGGACACTGGCAATATAACTATTCCGGCCTGCTGGGTGGATTGGCGGCGGGCGGCATCTCGAATCTTTACTCCTCTCCAGGGAACAAAAACAATCTCGGATTGACATTTCAAAATACTGCGATCGGCATCGGCTCCTCGGCAGTTTCAAACCTGCTTCAGGAGTTTCTCGTTCGTAAATTTACGCGGAGCGCGAGACACCAACCCTAAAATGGTTCGGACCGTTTGGCCCGCGAGCTTGATCTTTGATCAAAGGAAAGCCGTACCTCAGCGGCTAAAGCCGAACCGGTTTCGATCACTGATGTACGGGCTAAAGCCCGTACCCTTCAAACCAGCCCTGCCTGAGAAATTTGTCTTTCCATCGGCTCGAAGCCTTTGATTCCGTCAAGCTCTTCCGCAGCCTGATGCCGTGCCCTGATACAAAACCGACCACACATCGGCCGAGTTCGGTGACCTGGGCCAGTTTGCCGAACTAAAGCATTTTCACTTCTGGTGCATACAGAGTAACCGATCCCGGACGCGGCTTTTCCCCAAGAAAAGCCGCACCTCGCCGCACTCACCTGTGCAGAGTAGAAGTGAAAATGCACTAGAAGTTCGCTTCGATGACATTCAGCAGGGAGTGGGGCGCTGGAGCATCCCCGCCCAGATCCCAGAACATGACGCCGCCGTACTTCTTTCCCAGCAGCGTCTCCTGCGCCATAGTGGACTCTCCGACATAATGGAAGGCCAATCCATCGTCGAGCGGGCCACCCCCGGCCATATCGACTTTCCAGGCGTTGGGATAGGCGGCAAGGATGTTCTTATAGCTTTCTTCATGGTCATCGGCGCTTGATCCAAAGAAGGGGACACCGAGAACGAGTTTCGACGGGGGAATCTTCTCCTGATTGGTGTAAAAATCCAGAACGTTGACGGCGGCGCTCATGGACGAGTAGCTCATGACGTTCAGCAGGTCGAACTGGCGCAAGGCTGCATCCGGCATCGACCCCTGAATATATTTGGCAACAGCGGCAGTGACTATTTTGCCGTCGGGATGGAAGGTTGAGGTTAAAGCGGTGGTGAAGGTAAGGTAGGGCTCGCCCATATTGCTGGGGTCTTCAATATCCGAGTCGACCCCGTCGAAGTTGTGCGCCGAAACAAAGGTTCGCAGAGACGCCACGACCGGTGCCGAAAGCCCTGCGTTATAAAACTGAATGATGCGCTGGTCGCCTTTATCGCCGCCGATGGAGACCACGACGCGGACTCCGGCGGCGTGAGCAGCACGGACCATCGCGTCGATATCGGCGTCGGTTTCACCCTCGATCGAGAACCGCATGTCGCTGGCGGACGTGCATACTCCCTCGCACTTGGGAGGGTTGGCAAAGGCCAGGTATAGATCCGTGATTTTGCCGAATTGCATAGTCTTGAGAAGCGTTGTGTAGTTCGATTGCCGGCCGGCGAAGAGATAGGCGACCAGGTGAAGCGACGGCGCGGATTGCGGACCGGCCGATGCGCCCAAAGCCGGTGCAGCTGCCGCAGCCTGCGCTTGTGCATGGTAGGAACAGCTGGTGGTGGCGACGGCCAAGACTACGGCCGCAAAGTACCTGAGAAGCCCGTGGGCAAGTTTATTTTTCATATAGATTCTGAAAGGGACATGATCCCTGGCTGTATCTTGTTTACTCGTAGCGTATGGCCTCGAGCGGATCGACCTTTGCGGCTCGCCGCACCGGCACCCAGCAGGCGAGCAACGCTACGGCCGCGAATAATGCACCCACTACGACCAACGTCATGGGATCGTTCGGCTGCACCTGAAATAGAAAGGTGCTCAGCACTCGGGATAAAACAGTCGCGAGCGCCACACCTGCGAAGACGCCGACGGCGATCAAACGAAAGCCTTCGCCGAAGATCAGGCCGCGAATGTCACTTTGTTGCGCACCCACCGCCAGGCGAATGCCCAGCTCACGGCTTCTGGAGGCGACGGAGAGCGAAAGGACGCCGTAGATGCCTACCAGCGTCAACATGCTGCCCACAATCGCAAAGCCGACGAGCAACTGCATCGCGAAGGTTCGCGAGGCCAGTGAGTCGTCGCGAATCTGTGTCAGGGTTCTCGGATTTTCGACAGCGGCGGTAGGATCCACCTGGTGGAGTTCCCGTTCCACTGCAACCATCACGGTCCGCGGGTCAGCCTGGGTGCGAATCACCAGGTGTTTTGAAAACGCCTGCGCCTGCCACAACGACATATAAATCTCCGGGGACGCCGCCTGCGTCAAATCATCGGTTCGACCATTGGAGACCTCACCGACGATTTCCGTACCCGGCTGGTTGCGGCCGTTGAGCCAAATCTTCCGCCCAATGGCACTCGCCTTAGGAAAGTAGCGATCCGCAAATGCCTGGTTGACGATGGCTACACCCGGCATGTTGCCCCCCTCATCGTTCGAACGAAAGTCGCGTCCCCCGAGCATGGGCAGCCCCATCAACTTGAAATAGTCTTCGGTGACAGCGCGCAGCGGGAGCGCGGTCTTGTCGCTCTCCTTGACGGCCGGAGGCTGGCCTTCGATTTCCATAGTGGCCGGCCAATTGTTTCCGGTAAGGGGCACTCCCCACGCGAACGCCGCGTATTGCACGCCGGGAATCGCCGAGACCCGCTGCAATGCCTGCTTGTGAAAGTTGGTCCACTCGGAACGACTCCGTACCTCTGTAACACTCATGGTCAAGATGTGGCTGGTGTTATAGCCCGACGGCACTCTCGCAATATTGATCATGGTGCGGATCAGCAAGCCGGCCCCCACAAGCAAGGCCAGAGTCAGGGCGGTTTGGGCGACGGTGACGCCGCGCAGAAGGCGACGCTCCCCGAGGCCCGCCGTTCCTTTGGGGCCGGCACTCTTCAGCACGTCCATCGGATCGAGCCGAAATGCCCGCAACGCCGGGAACACGGCGGCCAACATCGACGCCAGCACGGCCGCGCCCAACCCCCATGCCAGTACCGCCCATCCCGCGGTGACGCTATCGAGGCGCGGGACCGCATGCCCGGCAATCAGCTTGAACACCTTGACAATGGCAATTGCCAGCCCCACACCGAAGACCCCACCGAGCAGCGCGAGCAGCAGGCTTTCCACGGAAACCTGGCGCAAGAGCGCCATGCGGCCCATACCCATGGCGCTGCGCACGGCATACTCCTGCTGGCGCTGCAGCCCGCGCACCAACAGCAAAGCCGCCGCGTTGCCGCAGCCGATCAAGAGCACGAGTGCGGCCGCGCCGAGCAGCGGGAGCAAAATGCCCCGGCCGTCATGATTCATTTCGTCGGAGAGCGATTGCAGTTGGGGCACGAAACCTGCGAATTGTTTCTCGGATTGTGCCTCGCCCGCCGTGAGCACCGCCAGTTCGCGTTGCGCTTGCTGCGGCGTCACTCCATCGTTCAGGCGCGCCACCACATTCCAATCCGGATCCTTCATGGATTGCGGGTTGGGGTCGGCGGGGCTCCAGAAATCCACCATCGCGTTGACGTTGTAGTTCGGTTCTTTTGCGGCTCCCGGCGAAGGCAGAAAGCGCACACCCGGCGGCATAACGCCGATGATGGTGGGCGGCACATCCCAGCGGCTGATACGCACGGTTTTGCCGATAATTTGCGGATCGCCGTTGAAGGTTCGCTGCCAGAACTCGTACCCCAGAAGAATCACCTTGACGGGTCCCTGCGCGAAGTCCTGCTGGGCAAAGCCTCGGCCCAACACGGGGCGCAATCCCATGGTCTGCAGATAATCTTTTGTGACGGCCATGCCCTGCATTGACTGGCTGCCATCGTTGCGGATCAGGAAATTGAACTGCCAATCGTAACCGGCGATGCCGGCAAACGATTTTGCCTCTTTCTGCCACTCTATCCATTGCTGGGAGGGCCAGCCGCGCGGGTTTTCCTCTTTTTGCCCGTCCATTCGGGTGCTGGGCACCAAGACAAGCTGGTGGGGCTTGCTGTAGGGCGGCGGCGTCAAGAGCACGCCCTGAATCAGGCTGAACACCGCGGAAGTGACCCCGATGCCGAGCGCCAGAGTAAGGACCGCAATCAGGCTAAAGCCGGGTTGCTTCAAGAGCATCCGAACGGCAAATTGCAGGTCTCGTTTCATGGTTCTCCACCTAGTGGTGTCCGCCAGAGATAATATCCTTTTTTTTCGGGCTCGGGATTGGCGCCGGTTTTTTGTAAAGTTGGATAAAATTCGATCTTTTTGGGGGTTCTCGCGCGTTAGACGCCAGTTTCTCCCGCAAGCGGCCAAAAGGGGTCGGGCGCCCGCCGTCCTTTCGGGACTGCTCTCTCCGGTTGGAGTGTACCCAGGATTTCATCCTCGGCTGGCAGTGCTGTGGTAAAGATTGTGCCGTCCCTGCGGGACTCCCTGAGTTGTCTAATCCTACCCGGCACTTCCGTGCCGGGCTACAGATTGTGCCGTCCCTTCGGGACTGGATTTTTGTAAAATTCGATAAAATTCGATCGTTTTGGTCGTTTTCGCGCGTTAGACGTCAGTTTCTCCCGCAAGCGACCGAAAGGTGGGCAGGCGCCGCCGTCGCAAACACCCCGCGTGGACCAGGCAACATTTGTGACGGCGAAACATTTCTTCAGCCGTCCCCATTCGGCAAGCTCAGGCTCTTCGAGACTGGATTGGCGCCGGTTTTTTGTAAAATTGGATAAAATTCGATCGTTTTGGTGGTTTTCGCGCGTCGGCGGTGCTGCTCGTCGCGGGGGCGAAGTAGTGTTCGGCCAGGCGTGGTTTTCTCGATAAGGACCAGGCCAAGATCAGGGGCTTCGGTTTCCACCGATTGCGGGACTGCTTGCGTGCCAAGTAAAAATCCCGCCGGGGCGGGATGTTGTGTTGCCTGATTTTTGACAGGGACCGGGTGAGACACCGGACAGTGATAACACCATCCTTCGCTCGCGTGTAGGCCGAAACTGCCGGCAACCACAGGCCAAGGAGCGGCTACGCGAGAATCAACCCCCTGCCTAAATCGTCTGACTACAGTGTATACCGTTGCGGGTAGAGCCTGACAAAACAAACATTCATTGCGGGACACCCGTTTCATCCCCTCGCGGGTCGGCGAAGCCCGTGGACGACTGATACAAAGCCGGTGTCGGTTGAGGAAAAGCCGAACCTCAGGGGCTTAAAGGCCGTACATGTAGTTAGGCAACCAAATGGCCCTTAGGCCCTGAGGGCAGGTTTCTCGGCCGAAAACGCTGCCCTCAGGGGCTAAAGCCCACTGTTTTTGTTTCCGTAATGTACGGGCTGAAGCCCGTACCCTTCATTCGCAGAGTTTTTCCGCAGCCTGTTAAAGCCCAGATGATTTTCGGCGCGTTGCGGCTAACGCTCGCTGCGGCGAGGCAGCCGTGCCCTGATACAAAACCGGGTCTTCCGCAGCCTGTAAAGCCGTAGGGTACACAGGATATTTGCGGCTCGGCTGAAGCCGTGCCATGGCCTTGCGATCCGCTTGATACCATCGTCTTGATTATGGCCGCCCCTTCCGCGTTCCCCATCCTGCAGAATTCGACCGGTCCCCAGGCTGCGCACGCCCACGAGAGCTTTTCGGCTTCGCGGGCCCTTGAAGCGAAACTACGGCAGGTGGTGCGCGGCGAGGTTCGCTTCGATCAGGCTTCGCGCGCACTCTACGCGACCGATGCCTCTAACTACCGGCAGGTACCGATCGGTCTGGTACTGCCGGTGGATGAGGAGGACGTCGTGGCCACCGTGGCGGCGTGCCGCGCGATGGGCGCACCGGTGCTCTCGCGCGGAGGGGGCACCAGCCTGGCCGGCCAGTGCTGCAATGTCGCCGTGATTCTGGATTTCTCGAAATACATGCACTCGATTCTGGAGCTGGACCCCATACATAAGTTTGCCCGGGTACAGCCCGGCATCGTGCTTGACCGGCTGCGCGATGCCGCCGAAGAATACGACCTTACGTTCGCTCCCGACCCCGCGACACATAGCCGCTGCACCCTTGGCGGCATGATCGGTAACAACTCCTGTGGCGTACACGCGCTGATGGGGGGCAAGACGGTCGACAATATTGAGTCGCTCGACATCCTGCTGTACGACGGCACGCGGCTTACCGTGGGCGCGACCTCTGAAAGCGAACTGCAGTCGATCATCGCCGGCGGCGGACGCCGGGGGCAGATCTATGCCGGGCTGGCGCGCATCCGGGATACGTACGGGGAGCTGATCCGGAAGCGGTTTCCTAAGATTCCCCGCCGCGTATCCGGCTATAACCTCGACGAGCTGCTGCCGGAGAATGGCTTTCACGTGGCCCGCGCGCTGGTGGGTACCGAGGGCACCTGCGTCACGGTGCTGGAGTCGCGCTGCACGCTCAAACATAGCCCACAGCATCGCCGGCTGGTGGTGCTGGGGTTTGCCGATCCTTTTATCGCCGCGGATTACGTGCCCGCAGTGCTGGCTTACCGGCCGATTGGTCTCGAAGGCTTCGACGGCCTGATGGTGGACTACATGCTGCGCAAGCACCTGGCGGTGGACGATGTGCTGCTGCTGCCGGAAGGCCGGGGTTTTCTGCTGTGCGAATTTGGCGCCGACTCCGCGGAGGACGCGGACATGATCGCCAATGAATTTACGGAGGCTGCGCTTACGTTCGGCAAGAGCTGCACGGTGCGGCGGTACTCCGAAGCCGATGCCAGGCGGGTGTGGCGGGTGCGCGAATCGGCGCTGGGCGCAACGGTGTTCGTACCCGGGGAAAAGCACGGATGGGAGGGCTGGGAGGATTCCGCCGTACCTCCGAACCACTTGGGGAGCTACCTGCGCGACCTGTACACCCTGCTCGAACGTTATGGGTACACCACGCCGATGTACGGACACTTTGGCCAAGGCTGTGTTCACCTGCGCATTACCTTCGACTTGGAAACGACGGAAGGCATCGGGAAGTATCGCGAGTTTATCGACCAGGCGGCGGATATTTGCCTGGCCCACGGGGGCTCGTTGTCGGGCGAACACGGGGATGGGCAAGCGCGCGGGAGCCTGCTGCCCAAAATGTATGGCCCGGAGTTGATGCAGGCGTTTCAGGAGTTCAAGGCTCTGTGGGATCCGGACAATGGTATGAACCCGGGCAAGATGATCGACCCGGCCAAGGTCTACGATGCGGTGGACAATCTTCGGCTGGGGGCCGGCTACCAGGCGAAAAAGGTCGACACCTGGTTTACGTATCCGTTGGACCCGGGCGGATTTGGCGAGACCACGCTGCGCTGCGTGGGTGTGGGAGCGTGCCGCAAGACGGACCACGGCACGATGTGCCCCAGCTATATGGCCACGCGGGAGGAGAAGCACTCCACCCGCGGCCGGGCCCACCTGCTGTGGGAGATGTTGCAGGGCAGTGTGATCACGGATGGGTGGCGCAACCATGAGGTGAAGGAGGCGCTCGATCTGTGCCTCTCGTGCAAGGCTTGTAAGACCGAATGCCCGGTAAACGTGGACATGGCAACGTGGAAGGCGGAGTTTTTGGGGCACCATTACAAGGGCCGCATCCACCCGCTGCAGCACTACCTCTTTGGCTTTATGGACCGCTGGGCTCACCTCGCCTCCGCTGCGCCCGGGCTGGCGAACCTGCCCATGCGCATCCCCGGGATCCGTTCGGTGGTGAAGGCCATTGCGGGTGTGGCGCCGCAGCGCACCTTACCGCAGTTTGCGGGGCGAAGCTTCCAGTCGGAATACCGCCACGCGGCGCGGGGCATCGGGTCGCGCGGGACTTCCCTGTTGTTGTGGCCGGATACCTGGAACAACTACTTTCATCCCCAGGTGTTGGGTGCAGCGCACGAGGTGCTGGCTGGGGCCGGTTTCCAGGTGCAGTTCCCGGCAGAACATATATGTTGCGGCCGGCCGCTTTACGACTTCGGGTTTCTCGACCAGGCGCGGAAATACCTGTCAGACATCCTTGAGCGCCTGGGCCCGCAGATCGACGCCGGCATGCCGTTCGTGATGCTCGAGCCGAGCTGTGCGAGCGTGTTTCGGGATGAGCTGAAGAATTTTTTTCCCACAGAGGAACGGGCGCGGCGGTTGGCAAACCAGACCTTTCTGCTGGGCGAATTTCTTACCCGGCACGCGCCCGGGTACCAGCCACCGCAGATGCATGGGCGGCGGATCGTTCTGCACGGGCATTGCCATCAAAAAGCGCTGATGGGGATGCAGGATGAGATTTCTTTGCTGCAGGCCACCCATGCTCAGGTAAACATGCTGGATTCCGGGTGCTGCGGTATGGCGGGCCCGTTCGGGTTTGAAAAGGACAAGTTCGCGGTGTCACAAGCACTGGGCGAACGGGTGCTGCTGCCGGCGGTTCGGAGTGCGGCCGCGGAGACGATCCTGGTGACGGATGGTTTTAGCTGCCGGGAACAGATCCGGCAGAATTCTCCGCGCCACGCGTTGCATCTGGCTGAGGTTCTTGCGGGGCGGGGGTAGGGGCTCCCGGTTGAGGCAGAAATGGAGCGAATTGCTGGTTTTTGATTACCCCTGGGTTCCGGTGCGCCAGCGAGGTACGAATTCCATAGGTGCAATGGCTGTGCCCCTGTATGCTGAGAGAAGTGCTTGTAACACTTCGGCTTGCGTCCTGTCTTTCCTGAGCCTGAGTCCCCTTCGAGGCTATTTAACCCTGAAATATGTGAGGCTCCATGCGCTCTGAACTGGTTTATTCGGCAGGCCTTAAGATAGAAAATCGGTTTCTTCTCGCGACTGTGGCCATCAAAGCTGTTCGCAAACTCCATATCAGCACCACCCGGACGGAAGATACCGCAAACGTAGTGTTTGTCGACGTGGCCTCCGGTCGCTATACCGATGTCCGCATGCCGGAGATTTTGCCGCAGGCCGCAATCGAGCCCTTGATCGTCGATCCGTATGTCGTTTCCGCGGCGTAAACGAACGCCGGTGTACGGTACAGAAATGACCTCCCAGACGATGGGGGGCATTTTTTTGCTCCAGAAGAGGGCGCTCCCGTGCGAGACGGATTTTGGATCGGGCGAGAACCTCAGGGGCTAAAAGCCCCTGAGGGCAGCGTTTTCGGTCGAGAAACCTGCCCTCGGGGCCTAAAGGCCGACTGGTTGTCTCACTAGATGTACGGCCTAAAGGCCGTACCCTTCAGATCGCGAGTTTTTCCGCAGCCTGTAAAGCCCATCATTTTCGACGCTTTACGACACAGTCGAAAACCACCTCACTATTGCTCCAGTGCCGCAGCAACCTCGGCCCACGGAAACTTGGTACTAAAATAACTAAATAACTCGCTCCATGGTTTTCATCACCTTGGGTGAGCCGCGGGCTCATGGAGACACGGCTGAAGCCGTGCCCTGATACAAAGCAGGAGTTTTTCCGCAGCTTGTAAAGTAGGGCCTGCCACGGCACCAAACGTGCCGTGGTAAAGATTGTGCCGTCCCTGCGGGACTCCCTGAGCTGTCTGATTCTACCCGGCACTTCCGTGCCGGGCTCGAGATTCTGTCGTCCCTTCGGGACTCAGTTGGGTTGATTTTCCGGTTCCAGGGCATTTCCATGCCGGGCTCTGCGGTGTGGCGTCCCTTCGGGACTGGACCGGGCTATTTTCAGCCGCTCCGGGACTGGATTGGGTTGGAGTTTCCGGTTTCTCGGCCTGGTTTGCGCGGTTAGTCTGCGTTCAGCAGCTGGGGCAGGGTTTGGCGGTGTTTGGGCTTACGGCTGCTTTGCCGCTGCTGGTCGTCGACGATGACACGCTCTGGCCGAGGCTGGCCGACGCGATCGCGCGCGTTGGCCTTGACGGCCTTCACAATTGAGAATTTTTCGGGCCGCCGCTTCCTTTTCGCCATCTCTTTAAGTATGGAATACTTTCTTCTGCGGTTCCACACATAATGGTGGCGCCGGGAGAGCGGGACAGGCCATGGAAGAACGGGACTTCTTCGAGGAAAAAACGGAACCGCGGAAACACACGCTGACCTGCCCACACTGTGGCAAGGCCGAAGAATATGAGGTGTCGTGGCTGGTGCGGCGCAAAAAGGCACAGCTAGCGGGGAGACCCGACGAACGCGATCGCGCCCGGTTCGCCAAGGCTCAGTCGTATATGGTCCGCAAGGATGACGTGGTTGGGTGTAAGAATATCCGCTGCCGGAAACGGTTTGAGGTGTCGAGCCTTCAATCGGTTGCGTTCATTTAGGCTTATGAAGATATTGGTTTGCATCAAGCAGGTACCGCAGAAAGACGCGCCGCTGAAGTTGAATGAGGCCGGAACCTGGATTCGCGAAGACGTCTCCTATGAAGTAAACGAGCCCGATGCGTATGCGCTGGAAGAGGCGCTGCGGCAAAAGGAGAAGCACGGGGGCGAGGTAGTGGTGGTGACCGCCGGCCCTGCGCGGTCGCAACAGGTGTTGCGGGAGGCTTTGGCCAAGGGGGCGGATCGCGCAATCCACCTGGAAGATGACCGGTTCGGCACCCTCGATGCGGCCAATGTTGCCCGGGCCCTGGCGGCGGCGATTGCCGGCGAAACCTTTGACCTGGTGGTGACCGGATTGCAGTCAGACGATTTTGGTTACGCCCAGACGGGGGTTCTGCTGGCCGAGGTGCTGGGATGGCCGCACGCCACCATCATCATCGGAATCGAGAAGACGGAGGGCGGTCTGCGCCTGAAACGGGAACTCGAAGCCGGCCGCTACCAGCACGTCGATGTTCCTTTGCCCGCCGTACTCACCATCCAAAGCGGCATCAACAAGCTGCGCTATGCCACGTTGATTGGCATTAAACAAGCCAGGCTGAAGCCGCTACGCAAGGTGACCTGGGCTGAGGTTGAGGGGAAGTTGAGCAAGAACCAGCAACAGATTGAGCGGCTCTACCTGCCGGTGAAGCAAAAGAAGACCGAGATGCTGGAAGGCACTCCCGCCGAAGTGGCACGGAAGCTGGTGGAGCAACTCAAGAATCAGGCGCGGGTGATTTAGAGCATTTAGAGCGGCTCTTTCGCGCTGCGCCCGAGATCTCGTACAATTCAGGATTACGCACGAGGGAATACAGCATGGCCAATATGTTTCTCCCCCTGGAAGAACGGAATCTGACCCCCGACCAAGTCGAGCTTCTGGATAAGCGCAGAAATCGCGGCTTTATGCTGATGGTGATCGCCGGACAGTTTGGAATCATCGCGACCGTTCTGCTGCTCTGGCTGGTGCAGGACCTGACCTACGCACCGGGCTGGGCCCACCCGGTGGCCTACTACTTTGCCTTTTCCGTGATGGTTTCAGGAATCGCCGGATCGACGGGCGCTTACCTGCGCCGCGGCGCGCCGGAGTTTTAAAACTCGCGCAGCGCAAAAGGCAGTAGATGACCGATCGCATTATGGTGGTTGCAGAACAGCGGGACGGGAAGCTGAACCGCGTTTCGCTCGAAACCTTGGCCGGCGCGCAAGCGATTGGCAAGGAGACCGGCTGGCCGGTTACGGTCGTGCTGCCGGGCAACCAGACGGCTGGTCTGGCGCAGGAATTGGCGAGCTACCAGGTGGAGAAGGTTTACGACCTGGAAGCACCCTCCCTCGATGCCTATACCTCGGACGCGTACGTTCATGCCCTGAAGAACTTTCTTGCCGGCCAGCAACCGAAACTGGTCCTGTTTCCCCACACCTACCAGGTACGTGATTTTGCTCCCCGGCTAGCGTTGGCGCTGGACCGTACGCTGATCTCGGACGCGATCGGCTACAAGTACGAAGGCGACAAGCTGTTATTCACGCGGCAGATGTTTCAGGGAAAATTTGTGGCGGACGTGGGCTTTGCGGGCGACGCACCGTGGCTGGCGACGGTGCAAATAGGCGCGTACCGGGCCGACCAGGCAGAGCGCGGTTCGGCATCGGTGGAAACGGTGGAAGCTGCCGCGCCGGCGGCGTTGCGGATTACTCCGCACGAGGTGTTTCAGGAGGCGAAGCAGGCGGTGGATCTATCGCAGGCCGAGACCATTGTGGCCATTGGGCGGGGGATCAAGGAACAGAAGAACGTCGCGCTGGCGGAAGACCTGGCCCGGGCGTTGGGCGGAGAGGTAGCGGCGTCGAGGCCGATCTGCGATAACGGCTGGCTGCCCCTGGAACGGCAGATTGGCAGCTCTGGCCAGACCGTGGCCCCCAAACTCTACATCGCGCTCGGGATCAGCGGCGCAATTCAGCATATTGTGGGCATGAAGGGTGCGCGTACTATTGTGGCGATCAACAAAGATGTCGAGGCCCCCATTTTCGAGATCGCCGATTACGGCATCGTGGGCAACCTGTTCGATGTGGTCCCGGCACTTACCGAAGAGATCAAGAAGGCCAAGGGCTAAAAGCATTTTCGCAATTACTGTGGTCTGGTAAGAGCATGATTCACTTTCGCCAACCAATCGAGGGCATCGAACGACCGCAGATGGAAGCGGATGTTGTGATCGTAGGCGGGGGGCCCGCGGGCATGGCCTGCGCGCTGCGGCTGTCGCAATTGATCGACGCACACAACGACCAGCTGGCATTTAAAGGATCAACCACTCCTCCCCTTTCCAAGGAGAACATCTACGTTCTGGAGAAGGCGCGGGAGGCGGGACAGCATTGCCTCTCTGGAGCGCTGCTGGACCCTCGCTCCATGAATGAGCTGTTACCCGGATTCGAGGCCGAAGCTCCCATCGACGCGCACGTCACCCGGGAATCGGTGTACTACCTCACGGCCGAGGGCCACTGGAAGTTCCCCATCGTACCGCCACCGCTGCGCGACCATGGCAACTACGTCATCTCCATCAATAAATTCGTGAAGTGGATGGCGGCGAAGGTAGAGGCGGCAGGGATCACGATTTTTACGGGCTTTGCCGGGAGTGAGCTGCTTTTCGACCAGGACCGCGTGGTGGGCGTACGGACCGACGACAAAGGCGTGGATAAGCAGGGACAGCCCAAGTCCAACTTTGAACCCGGCTACGATCTGCGCGCCAAGATGACGGTATTGGCCGAGGGTGCGCGCGGGTCATGCAGCAAGCAACTGATCGAGCGGCTGCACCTGGAAGATCCCGAGCATGCGCAGACCTATGGCGTGGGGATCAAGGAGCTGTGGGAGATTCCGGCGGGCCGGGTGGGGAAAGGTGAGGTGATCTACACCCTGGGGTATCCGCTCACCTGGGAAGAGTATGGAGGAGCGTGGATTTATGGCGTCTCCGATACATTGCTTTCGGTCGGCTATGTGGTTGGGCTGGATTACCAGGATCCGAGGCTCGACCCGCAACACGCTTTCCAATCGTTCAAGGAGCATGCACTGGTACGGCCGCTGCTTGAGGGTGGCAAGATGGTGCGCTACGGGGCAAAGAGCCTGCCCTACGGCGGGTGGCTAACTATGCCGAAGTTGTCGGGCGAGGGCTGGATGATCGCTGGGGACTCAGCCAGCTTGCTGAACTCGCAGCGGCTGAAAGGGATCCACCTGGCCATCAAGAGTGGCATGCTGGCGGCGGAAACGGCGTTCGATTCCATGTTGGTGGGCGACTACTCGAGCGCAGCGCTGAGCCGGTATCAGAGCCGCGTCGAGGGCAGCTGGATCAAAGAGGAGTTGTACCCGGTGCGCAATTTTCACCAGGGGTTTGAAGATGGGTTGTTGGGCGGCCTGGCGCGGAGCGGCGTACAGCAGTTGCTGGGGGGCAGGAATGTGGGCTCCGACTTCAAGAACCATGCCGGTTACAAAAACATGCGCCGGCTGGATGCCATTGGGCGATCGACGTATGGCCGCGAAGCGGCGCTGGGCCCGGCGAAGAACGACGGCAAGCTCAGCTTCGACAAGCTGACGGATGTGTATCACTCAGGCACGCGGCACGAAGACGATCAGCCGGTACACCTGGTGATTCGCGACCTCGATATTTGCAACCATCGCTGTACGCAGGAATTCGGCAATCCGTGCCAGCATTTTTGTCCGGCCGCGGTGTATGAAATGGTCGACGGAGAAGCGGGCAAGCAGATCCATATCAACTTTGCCAACTGTGTCCATTGCAAGACGTGCGACATTATGGACCCGTACCAGGTCATTACCTGGGTCCCCCCGGAGGGGGGCGGCGGCCCTAACTACGACGGGATGTAGAGAAAATGCTTTAGGGGATGAATTCCTGCTCGGTACCCAAGACGCGGACGGCCACGGTCTTGAAGTAGACGACATCTTTGTCACCGTGATTCTGCAGGCCAATCCAACCCTTTTCTGGGCGTGGGCCCCGGTCAGGCTCGTAGGGGAATTTCTTGTCCGGCACGGGCTGGCCTTCGATGTAATCCGTCACCTTTACGTCATTCACAAAGACCTGGGTTCGGGGCCCTTCGATGCGAATCAGCATCGTGTTCCATTCAGGGCCGGGCTTTCCTGGCTTGGCCAGCGGCCGGGTCAGCGAGTACAAAGTGCCGGTGACGTGATAGTCATCCTCCTGGCTAAGCTCCGGGTGGTTGTCGATCTGGACTTCATATCCGCGGTTGACGGCCATCCAGGGATCCGGCGGCTCGGCGGGAATACGAATGAACACACCGGAGTTATCGTTGTCGTGCTCCATGCGGTACACCACTTTAATTTCGCAGTCGTTGAAGGGACCTTTGGTGGAATAAAGCAGGCCCGTCCCTCCCTGGGTCTTCAACATCCCATGCTCGACGACGAAGCTTCCTGGCCCGACGTGGCGCCAACCGACTAGATTTTTGCCGTCGAAAAGCTGGGTCCATCCCAGCTGCTTGGCCGGCGCCAGCGTGGTCGCGGCAGCCACTAATAGGAACGCCAGCATTTGTCGTTTTTGCATCATTTTCCTTCCCATGGGGCAGCCCAAAACCCAGTTTAAACCGATAATTGCCCCGGTGTTTGTGCAACCAGCCGTGATGGCCGAAAGACAAATGTGAGGCGTCCGTTTTGCGTGTAACATTCCCCATGCGCGTGAGGGGTTCGCAGTACACTCGCTGAAGGGGGCGAAGCCATGAGCGGCAGCGACCTGTTACTAATGTGTAGCGACTGCGGTCAGGAATTCGTGTTCACCGCCGGCGAACAGCAGTTTTTCCAGGAGCGCGGCTACTCCTCACCGCGGCGCTGCAAGCCGTGCCGTCAGGCAAAGCAGAGTTCCGGCGGGGGCGGGGGCGGGGGGCACTCGGCTGCTCACTCTCACCACGAGGGCGGGGGGTACACTGCCGGTTCCGGAGCCGGCGCGGGGATGAGTTCGGGCACGACGGTGGTCTGCGCGAGCTGCGGTCAAACGACCACGGTGCCCTTTGAGCCACGAGGCGACCGGCCGGTGTATTGCAAGAGCTGCTACAAACCGAAGCAGGGCGGCGGCGGGGGTGGTGGCCGGCAGAGCCGTGGCGGAAGCGGGGGCGGCCCGGGTGGCGGCGGCAACCGCGACCGCGACCGGGATCGCCGGCGACACTAAAGCAATCGCGTGCGGCCCCGGAAGCAGATGCGGAGCCAGATTCAGCCAAGGTAGCCGGATAGTTGTATGGCCGCCTACATCGGATAGCCAGCATACTGCTCCCGAGGGTCATGGCATGGAGCAGGTGTTGTTAGACATGTTTGAGCAGGCACGCAAGCTGGTGGTCGAAACCGACCGCAGGCTTGCGGAAGAGCGTGATCGGATCATGGAAAAGGAGAGGGAAGCTAAGTTGTTAGAGCTTTCCGCCTTGGTCGAGTCCGCATTCGACTTCACCAGCAAAGAAAAGCTGGAGCTTGATCCCCGGTTGGATCTTCAGGACGGCAACCCCACAGTGGAATTTATCGTACGCAGCCAGCGGACGATTTTCGTGATGTGCCCAATGCCCGAAGGCGATTGGAGCCTGGGTGCGCTGGAAGACGGGCACGCGCCGCAATCGCTGGGAGAGTTCAAGGGAGGTAAGAAGGGCGATGGGCCCTCAAGGCGGCTGGCCGCAGCCCGGATCGTGACCGCGATCGGAAACTGGGCGCAAAAGGGGCAACCGTCGATGCCGCCCAAAAAGCCGGTGCAAGCGGAACCGAGCGGACGGTGGCAGGATACGCCAATCCAGTTGGAAACTCAGGAACGGCGCGAACCAACCTACGGCACCATGGGCAAGTTTCTGGGCTATTAAAGCATTTTCGCAATCACTGTGGTGTGGTAAGCGCGGCGAGGTGTGGTTTTCTTTGAGAGAAAACCACGTAAAGGTTGGCGGCTTCGGCCTACACCAATTGCGAAAATGCTCTAAGCAAGTTCCATCCGCAACGACATCCCCCGGGGGGAAGTGGGCCGCAAAGCTGCCTTTCCCCGGGGTTTCTTCTGCTCCCAACCTGAAGATCCAATCGTGTAAAAGGGTCCCGCTCACGCCGGGCCGCCGTTCTCTCAACGCCCGCAGATGTTGCCGATTAAGATGGGTGGCGGAGGTGCGAGCGATGGGGCGGATGCTGGTGTTGGTTTTGAGTCTGAGCTGCGGCGTTCTGGGCATCACCGCGCGTTGTGCCGCGCAGGATGGGAAGCAGCAGCGCATCGCGGATCTGGCTTTCCAGGCGGAAATGGCCCACGAGGTGGGCGCCTGTCCGGAAGCACAGACGGTGACCGACCGCGATGTATGCCTGAATGACGCGCGGGTCGAGACCTACAAGAACTACACACAGTTTTTCGATGCGCTGCGAGAGGCGCTCATCCAACAGTCGCCCAATGACTCCAATGCCCTGGCGCTCGATGGGACGGAAGTGGTGTGGGAGAAATACCGGGTAACGGCGTGCGATGCCCTGGTGAGAGTTTACGACGTAGGCACGGTGAAACACCCGGGGTCGCTGGAGCCGAGTTCCCGGACCCGCTGCCTGATCACTCTGACGCGGAGCCGGATGCGTGACCTCAGGGAGCTGTACGCCGCGACCCTTTGACGGGTTGTGGTGGAGGGAAACAGTGAACGGGTGCCCCATCCGCGGTGCAAGACAGCGCTCAGGATGAGACACCCGTTGTTTTTGTGGCCCGTTTAACTCTAGCTGCAGCCGCTGGTGGAACCGCAACTCATGCATCGGTAACAGCTGCCGTTGCGGACCATGATGGCGCCGCAGGTATGGCAACTGGGGGCATCGCCCATGTCGAGATACTCCTTCATGGCGTCGGCTGCATGGAATATGGCGCCACCCTTGCGAGTTTCCGGCGCTCCGAAGATTCCCCGGTCCTCCATATCGAAGCTGGGGGTGGCGCCGCCGTGACTGGGAGCTCCCGGTTCGGGCACGATTCCACCGGAGGGCGGCCTGGTTTCATACCTTCCCGCTGCGAACCCCAGGGGCTGAGTCGATGGGGTATCGTCCAGATCGGATGCGGGGCCAGACGCGGGGCCAGATACGGGATCTGGCGCCAAACCTGCCGGGTGCTGCGCCCCCGCCGTCAAGCTGGAGAACAGACTCAGTTGATGGCCGGACAGGAAGCGCAACTGGAGCCAGCGGAAGATGTAATCCATGATCGACTTGGCAAAGCCAATCTGTTCACTGCCGGTCCAGCCGGAGGGCTCAAAGCGGGTGTGGGCGAACTTCTCGCATAGCACCTTGAGCGGAACGCCGTGTTGCAGGGAAAGCGAAACGGCGGTGGCGAAGGAATCCATGAGCCCGGAAACCGTGGAGCCCTCCTTGGCCATCTTGATGAAGATTTCTCCGGGTTGTCCATTGGGGTAAAGGCCAACCGTGATGTAGCCCTCGTGCCCGGCAATGGAGAACTTGTGGGTGAGCGAGGCGCGCTCTTCGGGCAGGCGATGGCGAACAGCACGGGGCGGCCCCTGCGTCGTCTCAGGATCTTCGCGCTGAGCAGCAGCCTGGCCAAGGTTGACGGCATTGGCAATGGACGCGGAGAAGGCATTGGCGGCGGTCACCACTGCGTTGGCAGTGACCTCGAGCCGAGCGGAAACCTTGTCTTCCAGCACCCGCAGATCGTCGCCGATCGAGGTGGTGTCCCCCTGCGCCATGGCAGTGAGGACGCGGTTGGCGGCAGCACTGATGGCTACGTCGGCAGTGTTTTCGGTATTGAGCGCATTCTTGATGACCTTGGCCTTGTTGCCGTCGGAGACATTGAGCGGCTGGGCGCCCTTCGATCCGTCGCGGTAGATGGCGACTGCCTTGAGCCCCAAACGCCAGGACTCCATGTAGGCCTGAATGATGTCGTCGAGCGTGGCGTCGTGCGGCAGGTTGACGGTTTTGGAAATGGCTCCGGAGAGGAACGGCTGGGCAGCAGCCATCATCTTGATATGGCCGGAGGAGTGGATGGAGCGCGTGCCTTTGCTGGGCTTAAAGCTGCAATCAAAGACGGCGAGGTGTTCGGGCTTGATGCCGGGCGCGCCTTCAATGGTGCCGGTGGAGTCAATGTAGCTGACGATCGAATCCACCTGGGGATTGGTGTACCCGAGCTTGAACAGGGCAACGGGCACGGTGTTGTTGACGATTTTGATCATGCCCCCGCCAACCAGCTTTTTGTACTTGATCAGGGCCAGATCGGGCTCGATGCCGGTGGTGTCGCAATCCATCATGAAGCCGATGGTGCCGGTGGGAGCGAGCACGGTGACCTGAGAGTTGCGGAAGCCGAACTTCTCGCCCTGGGCGAGCGCCTGATCCCAGCAATCCTTGCTGGCCTGAATGAGCGCAGCGAGCTGCGGCGTGGTGAAGGGCTCGGAGGAATTGACGTGGCCGATCTTGTTGACTTCGGCACGATGCATGCGAATGACATCGAGGAAGGGCTCACGGTTGACGTAGAAACCGGGGCAGGCGCCGCCTCGTTGGTTAAGGCCGGAACCGTCTGCATATTGCGCCTGTTGGCAAAGGGCGGTGGCCGAGACCAGCGCGGGAGCCTTTTCAGCCAGCACGGAGGATTGCAGGTAAGCCTGGCCGCACATGATGGCGGTGAGTGCCGCAGCAAAATCTCTGCCCGCATCGCTGTCATAGGGCAAGCCCATAGCCATGAGGAGGGCGCCAAGGTTGGCGTAACCGAGTCCCAGAGGCCGGTAGTCGTGGGAGTTACGCACGATCGCTTCGGTTGGGTAGCCGGAGTTGTCCACCAGGATGTCCATGGCGGTAATCATGATGTCGATGGCACGGCGATATGCGTCCACATCAAAGGCGCCTGCGGAGGTGACGAACTTGAGCAGGTTGAAGCTGGCCAGATTGCAGGCCGAGTCGTCGAGGAACATGTACTCGGAGCAAGGATTGGAGGCGTTGATGCGGCCTGAATTCTTGGAGGTGTGCCACTTGTTGATGGTGGTGTCGTACTGCATGCCGGGGTCGCCGCACTGCCAGGTGGCTTCGGCAATTTTCTTCATGAGGTCGCGCGCCTTGTAGACCCTGGCCGGTTCCCCGCCCTTTACCTTGCGGGTGGTGAAATCCTGATCGCGGTCGACGGCGCGCATGAAGTCGTCGTTCACGCGCACGGAGTTGTTGGCGTTCTGGAAAAAGATGGAGCTGTAGGCTTCCGAGTCGGGACCCGATCCGTCGTAGCCGGCCTGCATCAATGTCCAGGCTTTGACTTCTTCTTTGGCCTTGCACTCGATAAAGTCGGCAATATCCGGATGGTCGACGTTGAGAATGACCATCTTGGCTGCCCGCCGGGTCTTGCCACCGGACTTGATGACCCCCGCAAAGGCATCGAAACCACGCATGAAGCTGAGCGGTCCGCTTGCGGTGCCGCCGCCGGAGAGGGTTTCCATCGATCCACGGATGCCGGAGAGGTTGGTTCCCGTGCCCGAACCCCATTTGAAGAGCATGCCTTCGGTCTTGGCCAGGGTGAGGATGGAATCGAGCGAGTCCTCGACCGAGTTGATAAAGCAGGCCGAGCACTGCGGATTACGGTAGCCGGTGGCGGAGAATTCGACCGCGCAGGTATGCGCATTCCAATGCCAGTTTTGCCCATCCGAATTCGGTTCCAGGCGCTCGCAGCCGACGTTGAACCAGACAGGCGAGTTGAAGGCGACCTTTTGCGTAATCAGCAGATGGACGAGTTCGTCGTGGAAAATCGCGGCATCTTCCGGAGTGGCAAAATAGCCTCCCGCCATACCCCAGTCGCGGATGGTCTCGGCGACGCGAGCGACGAGTTGACGGACACCGGTTTCGCGGGCTCCAAACTCACCCGCCGGGGTGCCAATGTGGCCGTGCAGGTACTTGGAAGCAACGATGTTGGTCGCGGTCATCGACCAGTCGACAGGAACTTCGACGTCTTTCTGCTCAAATATTGTTCCGCCGGCGGCGTCGGTAATCGAGGCGGTACGCCGCTCCCACGTGACCTCGCTGTAGGGAGAGATACCGGGCTTGGAAAAGAAGCGGGTGCAGCGCACGCCGGTGGTGGATTCAGGCTTCGGCGCGGACTGACTGTAGTGGGCCGCCCAGCCATTCGTGGCAGCGGAAGTTACGGAATTATTGGCCTCGGCCATTAGTTCTCCTCGCAAATTTCAAAAGAATGACAGGAAAGCCGCCCCCGTGCGCTCGTATCTGGCGCTTTAGAAAACAGGAGGTCAACAGGCCTTCCCGGGAAACGCAAACAAACCCAGGCTGGGGTGGACAAAACATCCAAAACGGTGGAACAGAAGTCTGCAAGAGCAAGACCGTGAGATGCGAAAGTACCGCTCTCCATGGCGTGTGTCAAGCCAGAACCACTATATCTAGTAGTTTATATGCATATGCCCCACCCCGATGCCTGGAAACCGGACAACTGGCTGTGGAGAACGCCGGAAGGCCGCACCCCGCGCAGCTCAATCTCGAGGTCTTGTTGACTAGTCCGTCTCAGGGCCAGCCGGGCTTCCACCTGGGCTCGAAAACGAGCGGCGGTGGAGGGCTAAAAATCGCCTAAAGCAAGGCTACGCCGGGGGAGAGGATCGAACAAGACGCCACGGCGATTCGGGGAGGCGCAGAACTGTGGAAGTGGTGGATAAGGGGGAGTATTTCGGTGACTTTGCGGCTTCGCAGCGGGTGCCCGCGGTGGTGCGGGGAGTTTGTGGCGCTGGAACCAAGCGGCCCCAACCTTGCCGAAAGAGATGCGGCAGGATTGGGGCGCGCTGGATTTACTAATTTTGAGACAGGTTTTTAGGGGAGTGTTGGTTCAGCGTATGCAGCAGCTTAGCCGCTGAGGGTGGCGGCGGTACCGCCTTATCAAAGACAATCGCCGACGCGGTCACATCTTTGCCGTAGAGTCTTTTGTTGCCGTCGTTATCGGGACGCAATGTGGAACCGGCGAGCGAAACGCCGGCGAAGAGCCCGCGGGCACGTGAGTACGAGAGGATCTCCGCGCGCAAGGTCACATCCGTTTCCGCCGTGGCATTGCGGCCGACGGGGCCGGCGGCCGCGGAAGCATCGCCACCGATCTTGACCTTGCTGTTAAGAATGTTCGAGGCGGAGGTGGGCGTCATGAGGAGAAGCACGAAGTCCGTGGCCTGCCCGCCCAATTGCAATCCGAAGCTTGCCCCTTCGAGCGCCATCATGGTGGGCGCGCTCCAGGCACCGTGGAAGTCATGCCCGGTGCGGCAAGACATCACTCCACGTCCGTAGCTGCCACCGAAGATAAACGCAGCTTTAAGGACCGACGGTAGAACGACAACACAATCTGCTTTATCAATCACATCCTGCGGAATGTCATCGGGCAAGTTCATGATTTCAGAAATTACCGTTCCCGCGGCCATGACTCGATCCGCTTCTTTATCCTGTCCAAACGCCGGCAGAATCATCAGGCCCATCAGACTCAGCGCAACTACTGTCTTGGTCATGCTCTCTCCTTAAGATTTCAAACATCGTTGCAGCGAAAGACTACATTGCTGCGCGACTGTGCAGATCGCATGCGGCCGGGGCCTGACCACGCGCCGGGGTGAGGCCCCGGCGGCCGCTGCGGCTACTATACAAGTTTCCTTTGCATATCAATTACAACGGGGATACTTATCTTGAATAAGTACCCGGGACTTCTACCGCGGGTTTCTACCGGCGGTAGACTATGCCGCCCTTCATAACAAATGCAACCCGCTCTAGGACGCGGATGTCTTCGAGAGGGTTGCCGGGCACGGCGATAATATCGGCTTTGTAACCGGGGCTGAGCGCACCAATCTCGTGTTCCCAATCAAGCAGCCGGGCTCCATTCAGCAAATCGGCCTTGAGGACTTCGAGAGGTTTCATACCGAACTGCACCATGAGTTCCAATTCGCGCGCCTGGGTACCGTGGGGAAAGGGACCAACGTCGGACCCGACCGCCATGGGCACGCCGTGTTCGAGCTGACGGCGGAACTGCTGCGCGTGATAGTCGAGCAGCCAATGTTCCTGGGTGGCGCCGGCCGGGGAGCCGGCATGGGAGGCGAAATACTCCTGGATGGTAAACGTGGGAACGGCGTAGATCTGCCGTTCGCGCATGATGCGCATGGTCTCATCGCTGAGCTGGTCGGCGTGGTCGATCGAGGCCACTCCAGCTTGGGCGGCGTAAAGGGCGCCCGGCTCCCCTTCACAATGCACGGCGACGCGGGTGTCAAGACGAGCGGCTTCGGCGACGGCGCGAGCCAGCTCGGCTTCAGAAAACTGGACGGTGGAGTGAAACTGACCGTCTTTGAGGAAGTCGCGCCCGGTTTCGTAGATCTTGATGAAGTCGGCTCCCTCCTTGATCTGCTCGCGTATTACGGTCACCAATTCATCGGCGTTATTGGCGTAGGTCGCGTTCGAGAGCACGTGCTGCTCAGGGTTGTAGTGGAGTGCGTCCTCGTGGCCACCCAGGACGCTGATGGCATTGCCACTGACGCGCATACGCGGGCCGGGAATGAGTCCCTGATCAATGGCTTCGCGGACGGCGGTATCGGCCGAGCCGGCGCCTTCTGTGCCCATGTCGCGTTCGGCGGTAAAACCGGCAAACAGATCGGCCTTGGCCGCAAGTGTGGCCGCGATGACGCGTTGCGGAACCGACTCGGTGACAGTTTGCAGATCTTCCGCACCGGGATGAAGAAAGAGATGCACATGGGCATCGATGAGGCCGGGAAGCAGGGTGGTATCACCAAGATCGATGGTCTCCGCACCGGCGGGATGGGCGACGGATGAGCCGGCGGCAACGATTTTTTCGCCATCGACGAGGACCTCACCCGGAGTGACGATGCGGCCGCCTTCGATATCAAGCAGGCGCGCGGCGTGCAGAACGACGGGGTGAGACGGCGCGGGCGCCTGGGCCCGGGCAACAGGTCCGGCAGCGAAGCCGCATGGCAACGCCAACAAGATGGGCAAAAGATGCCACGGGTTGGGCAGGCTGGTCTGGGCGCCACTGCATCGTAGGGCCTGGTGTCGAGTCAGTGTCGTAGTCAAGATGGCTTGCAGGATATCAGGATTGCCGTTGCCGGGGCTGTAAGTTGCCGGGCCGTATTACCATGGACGACACGATGCGGCTGCGCAGAAAGATACGCGACGTCACCTATCACTTTGCGGATCTTCGCGACCTTTTGGCCAAGGCCAGTCCTTACCGCTCAGGGGATGCGCTGGCCGGGATCGCCGCGGAGAGCGGCGAGCAGCGTGCCGCAGCCCAGATGACGCTGGCCGATTTTCCGCTACGCACGTTTCTTGAAGAAGCGGTGGTGCCTTATGAAAGCGACGAAGTGACGCGTCTGATTGTCGATAGTCACGATCCAGTTGCCTTTGCTCCTATCTCGGCATTCACGGTGGGAGACTTGCGCGATTGGCTGCTTTCTGACGCGGCGACGGGTGCGATGCTGGCGGCGATCAGGCCGGGGTTAACGCCGGAAATGGCGGCGGCGGTGAGCAAGTTGATGCGAGCGCAGGATCTGATTCTGGTGGCGCGCAAGATACGCGTGGTGACGCGGTTCCGCACCACGGTGGGCTTGCCGGGGAGGCTCTCGACGCGGCTACAACCGAACCATCCAGTGGACGATCCGGCGGGCATCGCGGCATCGATGGTGGATGGGCTGCTGCTGGGCTCGGGGGATGCGGTGATCGGGATCAATCCCGCTGCGGACAATGCGAGCAGCGTGAAGACACTGCTGCAATTGATCGACCACGTACGGCAGAAACACGGGATCCCCATCCAGAGCTGTGTGCTGGCTCACGTTTCAACGCTGATGGTGGCGCTGCAACAAGGCGCGCCGGTCGACCTGGTGTTTCAATCGATCGCGGGGACAGAGGCGGCTAACCAATCGTTTGGTGTAAGCCTGGCGCTGCTGGATGAAGCCTGCGCGGCGGCGAGGGAACTCGGGCGCGGGGCAGTGTTTGCGCAGGACGAGCTTGGCGGCAAGCCCACACGGGGCGATAACGTGATGTATTTCGAGACGGGCCAAGGCAGCGCGCTTTCTGCCGATGCGCATCATGGGGTGGACCAGCAGACCTGTGAGGCTCGGGCGTACGGGGTTGCGCGGCGCTACCGGCCAATGCTGGTCAACACCGTAGTTGGGTTCATCGGGCCGGAGTATTTGTACGACGGGAAGCAGATTATTCGCGCCGGGCTGGAAGACCATTTTTGCGGCAAGTTGCTGGGGCTGCCCATGGGTTGCGATATCTGCTATACGAATCACGCGGAAGCCGATCAGGATGACATGGACGTGCTGCTGACGCTGCTGGGCACCGCCGGAGTGAATTACATCATGGGCGTGCCCGGGGCAGACGATGTGATGCTGCACTACCAGAGCACGTCTTTTCATGATGCGCTTTACCTGCGGCGGGCCCTCGGCTTGCGTCCGGCGCCGGAATTTGAGGCGTGGCTGCAGGGAGACGCGCGCCGGCGGCTGAGTGTTCCGGCTTTTCTGACATAACGACCGATGCTTATTCCCTGGAAGCGAAAAACCAAGCCGACGGAGGCGATTCTGGATCTGACGCCACCGGTGCTGTCAGCCGCAGCGCGCCAGGCGCTGCGCAGTTATACGCCGGCACGCATCGGACTGCCAAGCACCGGGGTAAGCCTGGCGACGGGTCCCTTGCTTGACTTTCAACTGGCGCATGCGCAGGCACGCGATGCGGTGCATGCGGCGATCGATGTGCGGATGTTGTGCGATGAACTACGGCGATCGGGGATGCCGGCGATGGGGCTCGAGAGCCAGGCGAAGGATCGGGCAACGTACTTGCGACGGCCCGATCTGGGGCGGGCCTTGAGCACGGATTCGAAGGCGCTGCTCACCCCAGGCGAATACGATGTTGTTTTTGTCATCGCGGATGGGCTCTCGGCATTGGCTGTGGAACGGCACGCACTGCGATTGATGGGAGCCCTTCTGCCTTTGATTCCCGGCTGGCGGCTGGCGCCGGTATGCGTGGTGGAACAGGGGCGGGTGGCCGTTGGAGACGCGATTGGCGAAGCGCTCCGCGCACCTCTGGCTGTGGTGCTCATTGGGGAGAGGCCGGGCTTAAGCTCGCCCGATTCTCTCGGTGTGTATATTACGTGGGGACCGCGGCCAGGCCGAAAAGACGCGGAGCGGAATTGCATTTCGAATATTCGCGAAGAGGGGTTGAGCTACCCAGCGGCGGCGGGCAGATTGCACTATTACCTGCAGGAGTCGTCGCGGCTGCATATGACGGGGTTGGGGTTGAAGGATCCTCCCACCGATGTTGCCGCGTTGCCGTAGGGAATTTAGTGGAGGTAGCTTCGGAAGAAGGCCAGGGCGCGTTGGTTGGCGGAGTCCATGATGTGGTTGGCGAAGTCGTGGCCTTCGCCGGCGTAAATCTGGATTTCGCAGGTGAAATCTTTCAATTGGCAGAGGCGGACCAACTGGCGGGCGTTGACAATCGGAACCTGCTTATCCAGCTCGCCGTGCAGGATGAGCAAGGGCGCCAGACCCTGAACCTGGGAGAAAAATTCGTTCGGCAGCAGACCGGACCACTCAGCAATGGCTTCCACTTCTAACCTGTTCGATGCGGCGACCAAAGCGACGGAGGCTCCCAGGCCCTGTCCGGCGAGAGCGATCTTCTTGTTGCGGGGGGTGGGGCGGCTGCGCAGATCTACGACGATATCGTCTACAACCTGGGCCCATCGGCGATAGTTGGCCGCGGTGGCCGCGGCGGTAGCCGTGGCGCTCAAATAGTCGGGGAGCAAAACGCGAAAGCCGTGCTCCGCAAAGAAGTGTGCTTCCTGGTGGCCGAGAATGAGGTCCGCAGGGCTGACGCCACGGAGAAAGATGAGGGTTGGGGCGGCATCATCGTCGCCATACACCGCGCAGGAGACAGCCCTGCCGTGACTCATGAACGTGGCGTACTCGTTGGGGGAGTTTTGTGCGCGTAGCACCGCGGCGGCAGCCAGGCAGAAGTACGCGAACAGAATGACCGGGTGAAAACGCATGTTTAGAGCACCTTGAGCACGACGAGCGAGAGGTCGTCGTTTTGGGCGGCGCCCGCGGTAAATCGATCTGCACCCGCGACCACCGCGGTAACGATATCGTGCGCGGAACGGTGCGCGCTGTTCATGGCCTCTGCAATCAGGCGCTCCTCACCCCACTCTTCGAAATCGGCCGTCATGGCTTCGCTGATTCCATCGGTGAAGGCGATGAGTGCGTCGAAGGGTTGCAACTGGATGCAGCCTTGCTCGTAGTGAACTTCGTTGAAAATACCGACCACGGGTCCGCCCTCCTCGAGGCGCTGCGTCCGGCAAGAAGCCGCAGCGTCGTCCGCGAGCTTGCGAGGCAGCGTATGAGAATGGCCATTCAACTCTGGACTGGCGGGGCGCAAGATTACGGGTGCGTTATGGCCGGCATTCACATAACCAAGTGTGCGCGTCGCAGGATCGTATTCCCCAAAGAAAAAGGTGACAAAGCGATTACTGGTGGAGGAATCGTAAATGATGCGGTTGAGTCCCTGCATCAGGCGAGCGAGGTCCAGCGTTCCGGCAAAGGTAAGTCCGTGGAGGGCGGCGCGGATCGAAGCCATCAACAAGGCCGCGGAGATGCCTTTGCCGGAGACGTCGCCGATGGCGATACCGAGACGGCCGTTCTCGAGCAGGATGAAGTCGTAGTAGTCCCCGCCCACCTCTTGCGCCGTGCGGCTGTAGCCTGCGAACTCGATTCCGGGCACGATGGGGTAGATCTGTGGCAGGAGCCGTTCCTGCACCTCGCGGGCAATCTCGATTTCGCGATCGATGCGCTGGCGTCCGGCTGACTCCTCCGCCAGCTTATGGACGAGGGCGTTATTTTCAATGGCCAGCCCGGCTTGCAGGGCGACGGAGGAAAGCAATTGCCGGTCGGAGCGGGAATATGGTTCTTCGCTGAGCTTGGGACCCAGAGTCATGACCCCGATGAGGCTGGAGCGGCCTTGCAGTGGCAACAGGAGCTCGGCCTGAAGGCGGTCGAGAACAGAAATCTCAGCCGGAGCAGCCAGCACCATCCAGGGGTCGGGATGCTCGCGGTAGACGCGCTTGGGACTGCGGTCAATGGCCAGGGCGCGGATGGCGGAAGAGTTTTCCGCCAGCAAGACGTCGTCATCCGGAGTGCCATGCGGATATTGCAAGCGAAAGAGACTTCCCTCGCGGAGGAGGAAGGAGATTCGCTCCACGTGCAGGGTTTGGCCGATGCGCTCGGTGATGGTACGGAGCAAGGGCTCGGTTTCAGTGAAGGTGCGGGCCTGTTCGGAAAGGTCGACCAGTATCTGCTCGACGGAATAGGCTTCACGAAAAAAGCGCCGATCGAGCCACTGGGAGAGCGGACGCGCGATGCGCCAACGGAGAAACAGAACGACGACGACGAACGCGATCGGCGCAATGAGATGGGCCACGCGGCCGGAGGCATGGACAAAACGGAATAGCCGGTAGCCTAGGAAGATAAAGACGATGGCTTGCAGCACGATCAGCGTGCCGCGGGCGAACGCGTAACGCGTGCCCTGGCGGAGGATGATGCGGAGGTCGAGGGCCCGCTGCACGATGATGGTGTAAGCGAGCGAGAGGGGAAAGAATGTGAACAGGATCCCCACTGTAATGAGAGCCCAGGAAGGGACCGTTTCAAAGAGCGGCTTGGGCGAAAAAGTGGCGGTGATCTGAAGAATGAGGATCGGCCCCAGGCCGAGCAGAGAACCAGCGGCGACCACCCCCAGGCGGCGCCGGGCATCCGGGGTGGGAACGGTGAAGAGCTTGCGGACCACGGCGGCGATAAAGACGCAGACGGAAATCGCGCTGAACACGGTGCCGGCGAGTTCCAGAGGATAGGTCGCGACAAGGTAGGGCCGGACGGAACGACTTTGATACAGCAAGCCATATTCGATGGCAGCGAGAGCCGGTCCGATGACGATCTGGGGAACGATGATGAACCACTTGATCCAGGGAAGGCGCGTGTCGAGGCGGGAGCGGACGGGAAAATAGATGCTGAACAGGATCAGCGAAATGAACATCCACTGCAGGGCCAAGGTCTGCCAAAAAGTCGTAAAGGGAGCGAGAAAGCCGGGAAAGTAGCCGACATGACCGATGAAGGTCGGCACCCCGTTCATGATGCCGAGCACAAACCATGCATTCCAATCGAGCGGCCTTGCCAGTACCACCCAAAAACCTACGAAAAGGCAGAATGCAGGAAAGATCCCAACCAGCACGATATTGATCAACCAGAAGGAAACTGTGGGAGGACCCCTTCGCCGCGCTATCAGCTGCACGTGTGCGGTGTGCATTTCTCCCGACCGATTGCGGAATAGGATGGCGACCGTTTGTCCCGGATGAGCATGGAAGATTTGGCCAATCAGGCCGGCCATGCCGGTGAACGGGCGGCCGTCGACGGAAACGACCTGGTCCTCAGCCTGCAAACCGGCGTTCCGGGACTCGGGGAGCGGTTCCACGAGGAAATGGGCATTGTCAGAAAAGTCGACCGGCGGCCGGGCACGGCCGGCATTGAGGAAGCTGTCAAAGGCCGCGGACGTGCTGGCTACGTAAAACAACGATGAACCGGCAACCAATAAGGCCAGCAACAGATACGAAAGTTTGGCTAGGTTGGTTTGCATGGCGCCGATAGAGCATTTTTACCCTTAAGTTGACAGCAAAGCGAGAGACGGTTAGCTTTTAGGAAGAATGTCAGCCCGCACTCACCACCATCGTCATCACCATCATCCCGTGGCGAGCGTGTCGGCGGACGGTTCCGGCCAGAGATAGAGGCCAACCAGGATCAGGACGAGCCCGCCGGCGCGCATGCGCACGCGGGCTTTTTTGCGTTTGGGCGATTTTGAACAAAGGGGAAGCGGGAATGACGAAGACGTTGCAACTCGATTTTGCAAAGATGGACGGACTGCTGCCTGCAATTGCGCAGGATGCGGAGAGCGGAGAAGTGCTGATGTTCGGCTTTTTGAACGAGACGAGCTATGCCAAGACGCTGGAGACAGGTTTTGTGACCTTCTGGAGCCGGACGCGGCAGAAGCTGTGGATGAAGGGGGAAACCAGCGGAAACCGCCTGCGTGTGGTTACCGCCGCGACCGATTGCGACCAGGACACGATCCTGTTCCGCGTGGCCGTCGAAGGTGACGGGTTGGTCTGCCACGAGGGAACAGTGAGCTGCTTTACCCGTGCCATTCCGATGCCGGTGGAGGCGCAGCATGGCCGGTAAGCTGAAACTCGGGATCCCCAAGGGAAGCCTGCAAGACGCAACGATCGCGCTGTTTGAGCGTGCGGGGTGGCACATCTACGCCAATGGGCGTTCGTACTTTCCCGGCATCGACGATAGCGAGATCGAGTGCATGCTGATCCGGGCGCAGGAGATGGCGCGGTACGTAGAGAAAGGTGTGCTCGACGCAGGTCTGACCGGCATTGATTGGGTGGTGGAAAGCGGGCTCGATGTTGCCAGTGTCACCTCGCTCACCTATTCAAAGGCCACGCGGACCAAAGTGCGCTGGGTGCTGTGCGTGCCTGAGGATTCTTCTTATCAGAAGGCAGAAGAGTTGAGCGGCAAAGTGATTGCGACCGAACTGGTTGAGGTGACGAAACGTTACTTCGCTGCCAAAGGGGTCGCGGTCAAAGTGGAATTCAGCTGGGGCGCGACGGAAGTCAAGCCGCCTACGCTGGCCGATGCGATTGTCGAAGTGACCGAGACGGGAAGCTCGTTGCGGGCGAACCGGCTGCGCATTATCGATACCGTGATGGAAAGCGAAACACACCTGATCGCGAATCGCTCCGCATACGAGGATCCCTGGAAGAAGCAGAAGATCGACAATATCTCGCTGATGCTGAATGGGGCAATCGCAGCACAGGGCCGGGTTGGATTGATGATGAACGTGCAGAAGCAGAACCTGGAGAAGGTGTTGGCGATGCTGCCGGCACTGGATTCTCCGACGATTTCCACTTTGAGCGATGCCGGTTGGGCGGCGCTGAATACGGTTCTCGAGGAGAGTGTACTGCGGGATGTGATTCCCAAGCTCAAGAGTGCGGGCGCTACCGGGATTGTTGAGTATCCGCTTAACAAGATTGTTTTTTAGGGGGTTGGGATTGGGTTGCGGTGGAGGACGGTGGCATGAGGCTGGTTAAGACGCAGGGGCGGGGCGGCAAGAAGACCTATCGCATGCTGAGCGAGCTGGAACAGAGAGGCGCACACAATACGGCGCGCACCATGCCGGTGGTGCAACGCATCGTCGCGGATGTGCGCAAGGGCGGAGACAAGGCGCTGCGCCGGTATGCAGCGAAGCTCGACGGCCTTCGACCAGCACAGCCGCTGGAAATTACACGCGCCGAAATGGACGAGGCGTGGGTCGCGACGGCAAAGCCACTGCGGGCCGCGATGGAGACCGCGGCGGACAATATCCGGCGTTTCGCCCAACGGCAAATGCCAGAGGAGTGGAGCGCTTCGAGCGACGGGCTGACCACCGGCCAGCGGGTGCGGCCCCTGGGTGCAGTGGGATGCTATGTCCCCAGCGGGCGGTACCCGCTGCCCTCTACGCTGCTGATGACGGTGATTCCAGCGCAGGTGGCCGGAGTGCAGCGCATCGTGGTGGCGTCGGCGAAGCCTGCCCAGGAGACGCTGGCCGCGGCCGCGATGCTGGGCGTAAACGGGTTTTATCGCATGGGGGGCGCGCAGGCCGTGGCAGCACTCGCCTTCGGCACGGAAAGCATTGGCCGCGTGGATAAGATCGTGGGCCCGGGGAACTGGTACGTGACTGCGGCTAAGAAGCTGGTGGCCTTCGATTGCGCGATCGATATGCTGGCGGGACCTACGGAGATCGTGGTGACCAGCGAAAACGGCGACCCGATGGGGATAGCAGCCGACCTGGTGGCGCAGGCGGAACACGACCCCGAGGCGCTGGCCATCCTGATCACGACGAATGAAGGCCTCGCGCGCAAGGTGATCAAGGAAGTTGGGCAGCGGGTCAAGAAAAATTCAATTGCCCGGCAGGCGATCGACCGCAACGGACTGGCGGTGATCGCTGCTTCCGTGGACGAGGCGCGCGCCATCACCAACCGCCTGGCGCCCGAGCACCTGACCGTAGATGCAAAAGAAGACCTGGACTGGGTTTTCAATGCCGGCTCGGTATTTATTGGGCGATACTCGGCGCAACCGATGGGGGACTACGTTTCCGGCCCCAACCACACGCTGCCCACGGGCGGGGTGGCACAGGTGCGCGGCGGGCTGAGCGTAATGGACTACCTGAAGCTGATCACGGTGCAGGAATATACGCTGGCGGGACTGGAAAAGCTGGGGCCTGCCGCGATTGCGTTGGCTGAGGCAGAAGGACTGCATGGCCACGCGGAGGCAGTGCGGGCAAGGGGGATCCATGGCTGAAATCGTGTTGCAACAAACGCCGGCGCCGCGGGCCGCAGTGCAGCGGATGCGCGCTTATCATCCTCCACTGGGCAACCGGGAAGGCCTGCGGCTGGATTTCAACGAAAACACCGTCGCCTGCTCCCCACGGGTCCTCGAAGCGCTGGCACAGGTCGCGGCGGGCGACCTGACGAAGTATCCTGAGCGTGGCCAGGTGGAAGCCAAGGTTGCGCAGCACCTGGGTCTCGATGCCGAACAGGTTCTGCTGACGAATGGAGTAGACGAGGCCATCCACGTTCTTTGCCAGACGTACCTCGATCACGGAGACGAGTTCCTCTTCCCTACCCCGACCTACTCCATGTACGAGGTCTACGGCTCCTGTACCGACGCGACGGTGAAGACGGTTCCCTCGGGGGCGGATTTTGCCTTTCCGCTGGAGGGTTTGTTGGCGGCAATCACGGCGCAAACGCGGTTGATCGCAATCGCCAGCCCGAACAGTCCTACGGGGACGGTGGCTAGCCGGCAACAGATTTTGCAGATTCTCCACGCTGCCCCGCAAGCGGTGGTGCTGGTCGATGAGGCCTATTACCATTTCTGCGGCGAAACCGTGATCGACTTGGTGGGACAGGCGCCGAATCTCATTGTGGCGCGCACGTTCTCAAAAGCCTACGGATTGGCGGGATTGCGGTTGGGGATGCTGGCAGCTCCGACGGGCATGCAGCGGTGGCTGCGGACGGTGATCTCCCCCTACAGCGTCAACTCGCTGGCGCTGGTCTGCCTGCCGGCTGCATTGGATGACGACGCGTACCTGCAGTGGTATGTCGAGGAAGTAAGGGCGGCACGCGCAGAGATGGTCGAGAGCCTGCAGCAGCTCGGCGTACCCCAGTGGCCTACGCAGGCAAACTTTGTTTTGGTGAAGATCGGGGAGCGGCATGCCGAGTTTGTGCGGGCGATGCATCGGCGCGGCGTGCTCACGCGCGACCGGTCGAACGACCAGGGTTGCGATGGGTGTGTCCGTTTGACGGTGGGCACGCGAGCACAGATGGAACAGGCCATGACGGCTATGAGCGAAGCGCTAAACGAGATCGGATGGGTGCGGGGATGATGGCAAAAAAGAAGATAGTGCGGCGGGCGAAGGCAGAAGCGGGGGTCATCCGCCAGGGGGCAATCGATCGCAGCACAACCGAGACCAGGATTTCGTTGAAGCTGGTGATCGAAGGCAGCGGGCGCTACAAGGTCAAGACCGGCATTCGTTTTTTCGACCACATGCTGGAGCTGTTCACCCGCCACGGCGCCTTCGACCTGGACCTGCTATGCGACGGCGATCTGGATGTGGACCAGCACCACACGGTAGAAGACGTGGGCATCGCGTTGGGCGAAGCCTTCGACCAGGCGCTGGGAGATAAGAAAGGCATTCTGCGCGCGGGCTATTTTCTGATGCCGATGGATGAGACGCTGGGCGTGGCGGCGGTCGACATGAGCGGACGAGTGGCCTGCGTGGTCAAGACCAAGGTCAAGAAGCGCCTGGTAGGCGATTTGCAAAGCGAACTGGTGGAGGATTTTTTTGAAGGCTTTGCCCGCGGTGCGCGGGCCAACGTGCACGTTGCGACCATGTACGGCCGGTCGAACCATCACAAAATCGAGGCGTTGTTCAAGGCCTTCGCCCGGGCGCTGCGCGTGGCCTGCTCCAAGGATAAGCAGCTGGGCGAGATGTTGCCCAGCACCAAAGGATTGCTGTGAATGGAATCGCGGTCATCGACTACAAGGCGGGCAATCTGACCTCGGTGATGAAGGCTCTCGATGCCCTCGGTTGCCAGGCAACGGTCACGGCCGATCCTGAGGTGGTGCGCGCGGCGCAGAAGGTGATCCTGCCTGGCGTCGGTCATTTTCAGGCGACCCAGCTACTCGAGGAGACGGGGTTGACCGCTGCTGTAGGCGAGGTCGTCGCCAGGGGTGTCCCATTCCTTGGGATCTGCGTGGGGTTGCAATGGCTCTTCGAAGGCAGCACAGAGGCGCCGGCGGTGCAAGGTCTAGGCCTTTTCAGCGGGCAATGCGAGCGGTTTGCCGGCGAGGTGAAGGTGCCGCATGTGGGCTGGAATGAGGTGCAGGTCGCTCCTGCATCGCGCCTGATGCGCGGGGTGGAGAACGGCGCTTTCGTGTATTACACCCATTCCTATCGCGCGCCGGTGACTACGGAAACCGTCGCTGTTACCGACTACGGCTCCCCGTTTTCCGGGGCGGTGGAGCGGGGCAACGTGATGGGGGTGCAGTTTCATCCGGAGAAGTCCGGAGCTACCGGCATGCGGGTGCTGCGCAACTTTGTGGAGCTGGCATGCTGACCAAGCGGATCATCGCCTGCCTGGATGTACGCGGCGGACGGGTGGTAAAAGGGGTGCAGTTCGTGGACCTGGTGGATGCCGGCGATCCGGCGGAGTTGGCCAAGCGGCACGCAACTGCGGGTGCCGATGAGATCGTCCTGCTGGATATCACCGCCACACACGAGGGCCGCGGGACCTTGCTGGATACGGTGCGGCGAACGGCAAAGACGCTGTTCATCCCGTTTACCGTTGGGGGCGGTATACGCTCGGCAGACGACGCGGCAGCAGTGTTCGATGCCGGCGCGGATAAGGTGAGTGTCAATTCGGCGGCCATCGCGGATCCTACGCTGATCGACGCCATCGGGCGCAGCTTCGGCGCCCAAGCGGTGATTGTAGCCATTGATGCGCGGCGCGCGCGGGAGAGCAGTGACCCGGTGGGGGAGGCAGAGGTATTCGTAAGCGGTGGCCGGAAACCTACCGGACGGCATGTGATTGCCTGGGCGCGCGAAGCCGAGGCGCGTGGGGCGGGCGAGATCCTCTTGACCTCCATGGATGCGGACGGCACCCGCGCTGGATTCGATTGCGAATTGACTGCACGGGTGAGTGACGCGGTAGAGATTCCGGTGATTGCCTCCGGAGGCGCCGGTACGGCAGAACATTTTGCCCAGGTATTCCAAAGTGGCCGAGCCCATGCGGCGCTGGCGGCGAGTATTTTTCATTTCGGCATCGCCGACGTTCGGGTGCTTAAGCAGGAGTTGGCCGCCCGGGGCGTGGCGGTGAGGTTGCCTTGCTGATTCCCTCGATCGACTTGATGGGCGGCAGGATTGTGCAGCTGCTGCAGGGTGAGACGCTGAAGCTGGCCTTCGACGACTTTGAATACTGGATAAGCCGCTTCGCGCGCTATCCGCTGGTGCAGTTGATCGACCTCGATGCCGCCATGCGGCAGGGCGAAAATAGCGCGTTGATCGAGCAGATCGCCAAACGTTTGCCCTGCCAGGTAGGCGGCGGCATTCGGACAGCGGAAAAAGCGGCGGCGGTGTTGCGTTCGGGGGCTCGGCGGGTGATCGTGGGCTCGGCGCTGTTTGGCGGCGCCGATTTGGTAAACACCGGGTTCGCGCGCGAGTTGGCGGCGTCGGTCGGGTTGGAACAGCTGGTTTTCAGCGTAGATACGAAAGGAGGCCGGGTCGCAGTGAAGGGGTGGAAGGAAAAGGTAGAGCTTACCCCGGATGAAGCCATTCCCCAGCTGGAGCTGTATTGCGGCGGGTTTCTCTATACGCATATCGATCGGGAGGGAACCATGCAGGGCTTCCCTCTCGAAGTGGCACAGCGGCTGAAGCAAACGACCAAGCGACGGCTGATTGTGGCGGGTGGCATTCGGGAGCAGGGCGAGATCGATGCCCTGGACACGATTGGGGTGGATGCGGTCGCTGGCATGGCAGTGTATTCGGGTATTTTGGCGACGTAGTTGGCGTTTGGACGACAACGTTTCGGACGAGTGGGCGAGCCGCAGGAGCTTTACAGGCTGCGGAAAAACCCGGTTTTGTATCAGGGCACGGCTTTCGCCGGGCCGTAACAAAGAAACAAAAATGCAAGTTCAACAAAACAAACATCAGTCGCAGGACGCCCGTTTCATCCCTCGCGGGTCGGCGAAGCCGGTGGACGACTGATACAAAGCCCAGCGCTAAAGCGCAGGATAGAGAGGTCGGATTTCTTCCGGCAACGCTAAAGCGTTGCCTCCCCCCGCTAAAGCAGGGGGCTTCCACCCAAAAACACCGCCAGCGAATGTGGGGCGCCCGTCCAGGGGTTGGCCCGGGGGGCTAGCTAGCGCCCCGTAGTTCTCTGCTCGCGGCTGCGGAGGAAGAGGCCGGCAACCAGGAAACAGCAGGCGAAGAAGGCCGTCAGGGCGGATTGCAGCCGATTGTGATGGAAGAGGGCGAGCGCGCAGTCGATGCCCCACGCCGCCGCCAGCACGAACCAGATGATTGAGCGCCGCATTGCAGCGAGATTAGCAGGCTCGACACTGCTTCGATGCAGCAGATACACTTCCCAATACGCAGCGACTGCAGTTTCTGGACGTAACACCTAAGGACCCCGCCTCGACGAGGATCACGTTCAGAATCGAATTCAGGATCGCATTGGCGGAGGCAAAAGCTTGGCAACCATCGCTACCAAGAACACGGCTACCACCCATACCGCACCAGAGACAGTTGCCAATCCAATGCGACGGCTGGTCTCGCTGGATGTGGCGCGCGGCATCACCATCGCCTTCATGATCCTGGTGAACAACGGAGGCAGCGGCCTCTATAGCTACCGGCAGTTGGAGCATAGTGCCTGGAATGGCTGGACCCTGACCGACCTGGTGTTCCCTTCCTTCCTCTTCATCGCGGGTATTTCGATCGTGTTCTCGAACGAGTCGCGCCTGGCGCGCGGAGAATCCAAGGGCACGCTTCGCCTGCACGTGGTGAAGCGATCGCTGATCTTGTTCTGCCTGGGCCTGGTAGTCAACGGGTTTCCGATGTTTGAGCTCGGGAGCCTGCGGATCTATGGTGTGCTGCAACGCATCGCGATCTGCTTTCTGTTCGCCAGCCTGCTTTACCTATGGAATAGCCGAGCCTGGGTGGCCGCTACGACCGCGGTGGCGGCACTGCTCGGCTACTGGATCCTGATGCGCTGGGTTCCAATCCCGGGCGTTGGCGTTCCCACCCACGGGGTGGCTCTGCTCGATCCCAACCAGAATTGGGTGGCCTTTCTCGACCGCAAGATCTTTCCCGGCCGGCTTTATGAAGGCGTGCGCGACCCGGAAGGCCTGATCAGCGACATTCCGGCGATGGGTACTATTTTGTTCGGTGTGCTCACGGGGATCTGGCTGCGACGGCCAAAATTGGCGGGCACGAAAGCCATGGCCTTGCTGATGACTTCTATTTGCGGGCTCTTGCTGGGCAACCTATGGAATGTTTGGTTCCCGATCAACAAGAAGCTCTGGACCAGCTCCTACGTATTGTTCGCAGCCGGCTGTACGCTGCTGTTGCTGGCAATCTGCTTTTACCTGGTCGAGATCAGGAAATGGACCCGGGGCTGGACGTTTCCCTGGCTGGTGTTTGGATCGAACGCGATTACCGCCTATGTCATCTCAGAGCTTCTGGCGGGCGCGTTGAATACCATCGAGGTGCATAACGGCGCCCAGGTGATTGACCTGCAACAGTTCATTTACCAGAAATGGTTCTTCCCGGTGATCAATCCGTCCTTCGGATCGCTGCTCTATGCTCTCGCCTACGTGCTGGTGTGCTTCATCCCAGTGCTGTTGATGTACCGGAAGAAAATCTTTATCAAGGTGTAGTTCTCTTCATCGAACGCACGTTCACTCAGGCGGTTTGACGCGGATCTTTTGAGGAGTCAACGCGAGGTAGAGAAAGATTGCGCCCGCTATGGTGTCAAGAATGGCGGCGGTAAGGCTACGCGGAGAATGGAATTCCACCACTGCACCAACCAGGAAAGCTACCGCGGCAGCGAGGTAGAGATATCTGGATTTCATGTATTCAGCCTTTTCACTTCTATTCTGCATCGGCAAGGGGGGTAGGGTAAGGCATTTTCTTGCGCAGAATTTTCGTTGAGGGCGGTCTCCTGAATGACACCCGAGGTAAACGCCCAGCGTTAAAGCATTTTTGGGGTGAGGGGTAAGGTCGGTTTTGCCGAGGAGCGGGAACCATGGCGGCAGACGCAATGCGGCTGGCCAAGCGGCTGGACGAAGTGGGGTTTTCCAGTATTGTCCAGGTGCGGAACCAGGTAATGGAGCTGCGGGCAGCCGGGCAAACGGTGCATGGTTTCCACGGTGGCGAGCCATTTTTTGATACTCCGAGCGCGGTGAAATACGCGCTGCTGAGCGCTGTGGTCGAAAACAAGACCCGCTATGCGCCCTCATCCGGCATCGAACCACTGCGCGAGGCAATCGCCACCAAGCTGAAAGAGCGCAATGGTCTTGAGGTGTCTGCGGACAACGTGATTGTGACCGCAGGGGGCGCGCATGCGCTGTATGTTGCCTTCCAGGCGGTACTCGACCCGGGCGATGACGTGTTGCTGTTTTCACCCTATTGGACGCCTATCCGGGAGATGATTACCGGCTGCCAGGCGCGGGCGCTCCTGGTGCCGACAGCAACGGCGCGCAGCGGGGGGTTAACGCGGACGTTGGAGGACTTTGCCACTCCGCACACGCGGGCAATTTATTACAATACCCCGCAAAATCCGACCGGTACGGTATTTTCCCGGGGGGAAGCAGAGGAAGTGGCCGCGTTTGCGCGCAAACATGACTTGTTGGTGATTGCAGACGAGGCCTATGAAGACTTGGTGTACGAGGGGGAACACTTCTCGATCGCGTCGTTACCGGGAATGGCCGGGCGCACGATTTCGACGTACACCTTTTCCAAAAGCTACGGCATGACCGGGTGGCGCGTGGGCTACGCCGTGGCCAATGAGCCCTTTATGACCGGGATCAGGAAGCTGGTTTTGTACTCCGTCAATGGCGTATCGACGATGACCCAGTGGGCCGCACTGGAGGCCCTGCGCATTCCCCGCAGCGAACTGAACGCCCGGCGTGAGGAGTACCGGCTGAGACGAAACCTGCTGGTGAAGGGTCTAAACGAAGTGGGCTTACCTTGTGAGATGCCGCAGGGGGCGTTCTACGCTTTTCCCCAGGTGACGAAGATCAGCAAAGACAGCCGCGCCGCAGCCAGGACGCTGTTGACGAAGGCGCACGTCGCAACCGTTCCGGGGGTGGTTTTCGGTGGGCAGGGCGAGGGTCACGTCCGCTTTGGCTATGCCATTGAACCTGCTGCCATTGAAGAGGGGCTGGCAGCGCTCAAGAAGTACCTTCTGCCCTGAAGGTTGTAGCCGAAGAGGTCCCTTGTGAGGAACCTTTTTTCTCCTTCTGCTTCGATTTGTACGTCAAATATGAGACCGTCACCTATGGGAATCGTCATCGTGGGTGAGCACATTCAGATCACGCCCAAACGTGTGTGCTCGCAAAGAACTACAAAATCCCGAAAGAAACGACGGCCAGCGGTCTAAAAGGCCCCTGGACCTACAGCGATCCTAAGAAATACCAATAGCTTGCACCCAAACTCACGTCACCGTAATCAAAGGGCTTGTATGAGCGTCTCGAAGAGATCGTCTTTTCTTGTTTTTGGACTCCTGATGGGGGGTATCTTTGCTCGGGGAGCGAATGCAAGCACGGATGAAACTCCCTCGGATGGGTCGATCGTTGTTATCGAGGCCCCGGTCGCTTATCTGACGGCCGCTTCGCCAGGCGCGGCGCTGGACTCAGAACTGCCCGACGACCCCGGCGCTGGTATTCCCCAGCAACCGCAGGCGGGGACGTCCGCCGCCCCTGCCGCGAGCACAACGCCTCCCGCGGACGCCCTGGCCCAGGGGAGACAGACGAAGCGGATTCTTTTTGTCGTGCCCAACTTCCGCGCGGTGAGCGCCGATGAACAGCTCCCCCCGCAATCGGTGAAAGAGAAGTTCAAGACGGCCATGCTCGACAGTCTTGATTACTCCTCGTTCATCTTCGTAGCGGCCCAGGCTGGGATTGCGCAGGCCACCGATTCCTATCCTTATTTCGGCCAGGGCGCCAGGGGCTTTGGCAGGTATTACTGGCATACACTCGCCGACGCGGTCAACGAGAACACCTGGGTTGAGTTCATCATTCCGTCGATTTTGCACCAGGACACCCGGTATTACACGCTCGGTAAGGGGAAGGTTCGCAACCGGGTTGGATACGCGATCACGCGCGTCTTCATCACACGTTCCGATGACGGCAACAAGGCGTTCAACTTTAGCGAAGTGGTGGGAGCGGGCGCGTTTGCAGGCATAGCCAATCTCTACTATCCGAGCCCGGAGCGGACGGTCACCAAGACCTACCAGCGGTGGATCACGAATCTTGCCATTGATGGCGGGGTGTTCGTGTTCAAGGAAATCTGGCCGGACATCAATAATTCGATCTTCCATCAGAAGGACTAAGGGCGGCGGGTACGGGGAATCCCCATCGTCATCGTCACTTAGCAAGGTGTAAACTTGGCGCGTAGCTGGAGGACCACTATGCCTCTACGCAGATTCCTCGCAGTCACTGTAATCATCCTTTGCGCTGCCCTTGCTTCCGCCAGGAAAAAGACGGTTCTTCCGGCGGATGTTCTCCATGCCAGGACGATCTTCGTGACCGTCGATCCAACCGCCGGTGTAGACGTCAGGGACCCGAACGCCAATCGCACCGCCCGCGCGGATGTGGAGAGAGCCCTGGATCAGTGGGGACGGTTTACGCTCGTGCAGGATGGATCTGACGCAGACCTCATAGTCACGATACGCAAGGGCAGCGGTAAATTGATACAACCCACGATCGGCGGTACTCCGATCAACGGACCTCCTCCAGTGAGCGGGGACTCGACGAGCTCCCCGACCCAATCTACGACTCGTGCGGGTGCTCGTTGGCCCGGAAACCCTACCTCCAATCCCGAGCCGCAAATCGAGGCTGGCTCTGCGCAGGATATGTTCGTCGTTTATCGCGGAAGCAAGGATGATCCGCACTGGTCTCCACTCGACGCCCCGCCGGTATGGCGGTATTCAGGCAAAGATGCCCTTGCATCGCCTTCGGTTCCAGCGGTCGAGGTCTTCCGCAAGCTGATCGCGGAGTCGGAGAAGGAACTGGCCTCCCATCCGTAGCCGGCGATCCCTTTCATTTATCGAGTTCTTTCGCGGGCCGCGAAGCGCGTAACCTCCAGGTTTTTTCTGGAGTGACCCTGGCCATCTGGGCGATGTGAGCAGCCCAGGGAAGTGTCACGATGATCTTGTTCCTCAATGGAGAAGGTCATGGAAGCAGCAGCGCAGAATGCGGGAATCTGGAGTGGGCTCTCGCGCCAAATAGCGGAAACCGTGGAAGCGGTTCAAGACAGCATCGTAACGATACACGGAGGTGGCCGCTCCACCTCAAGCGGCGTAGTTTGGCGGCCTGGGGTGATCGTGACCGTGCGCCATGGATTGCGCCGGCGGGACGGCCTGCAGGTTGCCCACCAGGGTGACCCCGTCAACGCCACGCTTGCGGGTACCGATGCGGGAACAGATCTCGCTGTGCTGCGCATCGAGAGCGGCACAGGTAGGGCGGCTGAGACCACAGGCGCCCGGCCGGCGCGGGTGGGCGAGGTGGTACTGGCCGTGGGCCGATCGTCTCTGGGTGACATCTCGGCCAGCGCGGGAATCGTCGCCCGACTGGGCGGCAGTTGGCGTACCTGGCGCGGTGGAGAGATGGATTCGCTCATCCGTCCAGACGTGCAACTCTACGTAGGCCAGTCAGGGAGCGCCCTGGTGAACGAGGGGCGTCGCGTGTTGGGTATCAACAGCACTGCGCTGGCTCGCAATGCAGTCATCACTGTACCGGCAGCGACCATCGATCGCGTGGTCGACCACCTTCTCGAACGAGGCCATGTGCCTCGCCCGTTTCTCGGCGCAGCGATGCAGGCCGTGCCGGCGCCCGAGGCGTCACGCGCGCACTTCGCGGCCGGGGTCGAGGAAGCTTTGCTGGTGTTGCACGTGGAACCGCGTGCCCCTGCCGCATCGGCCGGGATCCTGGTGGGCGACCTGATTCTGTCGGTCAATGGCCACCCGGTTCATAACGTACACGATGTGCAGCAACGGCTTTTGCGCCTGAAGGTCGGAGACTCGATTCCGATGGTGGTACTACGCGGCGGCGTAAAGATGGATCTGACGGCGATACTGGCGGATCGTGGTTGAGAAGCGAAGACCGGGGCACTCCGATTCTCCGCTGGACCGATGGCTGGTGCTGCCCTGCGTAGAGTCGATGACGCAGGCGCACTTGTTCGAAACGCTGCGGACTGCGGAGGAGTTGACATGGCTGCCGGTTGCGCTGCTGTCGACTTTGCTGTTTCGCGTGCGAACCGACAGCCCGGATGCCCTGGTGATTGCAGCCGGAGATGATTTCGTGTCGCGGGTGGCGCATCGCGGCGGATTGCGGGAGATTTTTTCTGAGACGCCGACCGTGTTGCTTGCGGAGCAGCCGGGGGCGGCCATGGTGCGCGGCGCCGCACGCATGCATATCTATACAGTGCTGCCCATAGAGATGACCGCGCATCCACTGGCGGCCGCCATTGCAGCCACAGTGGCAGGCTTTGCGGTGACGCTGCCCCGCGAGCCCTCGCCAACGATCGAGACGACGATCGAAACGACGCCCGAGACCGAGCATTTAACTGGGAGAGAAGTGGAGGTGTTGCGCCTGATGGCGCGAGGTCACCGGAACAAGCAGGTCGCAACACAGCTCAATATTTCAGAGCACACGGTGAAGTTCCACATAAGCTCGGTTATGGCGAAGCTCGGCGCGCGGACACGGACAGAAGCGGTGACAATTGGCATAACGCGGGGTTTGATTGCAATTTAGAGCAGTTTCGCAATTACTGTGGCCTGATAAGGACCACTTCGATCTAAACCAATTGCGAAACTGCTATGGAAGAACCGAATGGAACAAAAATCTTCATTGGATACGGGCGTGGTCGCGAGCAGGCTGGATGACTCCGACCTGCTGGACAGCTACTCACACGCGGTGACGCGAGCCGTGGAGCGGGTAAGCGGATCGTTGGTGAAAATTGACGTGCAGAGCAAACGGCGAGAGAGCCGGCAGAGCCACGAGGGATCGGGCTCTGGCTTCGTGTTTACTCCCGACGGCCTGATTCTTACCAATAGCCATGTGGTGCATCAGGCAGCGAAGATTTCACTCATCTTCACGGACGGCAGCCGCAGCGGCGCGGTGCTTATCGGTGAAGATCGAGATACAGATATTGCTGTGCTGCGAACCGAGCATGCCGTGTTCTCCCCTGCCCCGCTCGGCATCTCGAAACGCTTGCGCATTGGCCAAATTGCTATTGCCGTGGGCAATCCTTTTGGTTTTCAGTTTTCGGTGACAGCGGGCGTCGTCAGCGCGCTGGGCCGCAGCATGCGCGCAGTCTCCGGCCGGATGATGGAAGAGATCATCCAAACGGACGCGCCGCTCAATCCCGGCAATTCCGGCGGACCGCTGTTGGATTCCACCGGCTGCGTGATTGGTGTGAATACCGCAACCATTCTGGGCGCCCAGGGCCTCTCCTTTGCCGTCGGCATCGACACGGCTAAGTATGTGGTGGCCCAGATTCTGCAACATGGGCGGGTACGCCGCAGCTCGATTGGAATTGCCGCCCAAAACGTGCCCATCCCGCGGCGGCTGGTGTACGAGTACAAGCTGCCTCTATCTTCAGGAGTGATGGCAACAGCCCTGACGCCGCATGGAGCCGCTTCGAGCGCAGGCATGGAGCCGGGCGACGTGATGGTGGGCTTTGCCACGCAACCGATCGGCGGCATCGACGACCTGCACCGGCTGCTGACCACAGAGCGAGCGGGCAAGCCACAGAACGTGAGTGTGCTGCGCGGCGTCGCCCTCAAACACCTCATGATTGTGCCCCGCGAGCGGGAGGAGGAGTGAGACGCGGGGAAGAAGAGCGGTGAGGGTGGTATTCTGAGCGATCAGGCCGTACGCTGCTTGGACTCCCATGGATAATAGCGCCGCTCCTTACCCCGAAAATACCGGACCAAAATCCGGATCAGAATCCGAACCCACCGAATCGTTTGACGCGATTTTTTCCGAGTACGAGCAGAGCCATCGGCGCAAGGCAGAAGGTACCAGGCAAATTGAGGCGACCGTCGTCGCCGTCTCCAGCGACTCGGTGTTCCTTGATATTGGATACAAGACCGAAGGCGTTCTGCCGCTGGCCCCCTTTCAAAGTGGGAACGAAGCTGTAAAAGCCGGCGACAAGTTACTGGTGGCCGTGAAAGGCCGCAACGCCGAAGGGTACTACGAGCTCTCTCGCTTTCGCGTGGAACAGCCCAAGGATTGGACTGCGCTGGAGCGGGCTTTCACCGACAAGGTTCCCATCTCTGGTACCGTGACCGGATTGGTGAAGGGCGGGTTGAGCGTGGACGTAGGCGTGCGGGCCTTTATGCCCGCTTCGCGCAGCGGAGCCCGCGAAGCCGCCGACATGGAAAAGTTGGTTGGGCAGCAGATCCGGTGCCGCATCATCAAGCTCGATGTGGACGACGAAGACGTGGTCGTCGACCGTCGCGTGCTGGCGGAAGAGGAAGAGCGCTCCACCAAAGAGCGGCGATATACGGAGATCAGGGAAGGTGAAACCGTGCACGGCACGGTGCGCAGCCTGACTGGCTATGGCGCGTTTGTCGACATAGGCGGAGTGGACGCGTTGCTGCACATTGGAGATATTTCCTGGAGCCGCATAAGCAAAGCCGACGATGTGCTCTCGGTGGGCCAGGAGGTCGAGGCCAAAGTACTCAAGATCGATTCCGCAAAGCAGCGCATCTCGGTGGGCATGAAACAACTTTTGCCCCACCCCTGGGATGGGGTAGCGGCGAGGTTGAAGACCGGCGACCGGGTGCAGGGTGTGGTGACCCGGGTGACCGATTTTGGGGCGTTCGTGGAGATAGAGCCTGGGGTCGAGGGCCTGATCCACTTGTCAGAGATGTCGTGGGCGAAAAAGGCGCGCAAGCCCAGTGATGTGCTCAAACAGGGCGATACCGTGGAAGCGGTGGTTTTGGGAGTGAACATGGGCGAACGCCGTCTCTCCCTGGGTCTTAAACAAACGTTGGGCGATCCCTGGGCGGAGATAGAACAAAAATTTCCGGTTGGCTCGGCGATCGAAGGACCAGTTACGAGTTTCACGAAGTTCGGCGCGTTTGTGCAACTGGCGGATGGGATCGAAGGCATGATTCACGTCAGCGAGATCAGCGCGGAAAAGCATATTCAGCATCCGCAGGACGTGCTCAAAGCCGGCCAGGTGGTCAAAGCGCAGGTGCTGGAAATAGACAAGACAAAGCGGCAATTGCGCCTCAGCATGAAACAACGGACGTCGGTGAGCGTGGACGAATACCTGGCGGAGCATCCGCCGGGCAGCTCGGTGAGCGGCCGCATTCTCGATGTTTCTCAGGGATTGGCAAGGGTCGAACTGGGGGAAGGCATCGAGGGTGCATGCCGCATCGTTGGAGGAAACAGCGCGGCGGAGCCCACACCGTCGAGCGAGGGCGCGGTGGATCTCTCGTCGTTAAGTTCCATGCTGAAGGCAAAGTGGAAAGGCGGCCCGAGCAGCGCCGCCGCGAAGCCGGAAAGCATACAAACGGGACAGATTCGCAGCTTCCGGGTTGTTCAGCCAAAGCCCGATGCCAAAAGAATCGATCTGGAGCTGGTGTAGGGCCGATGAGACGAACCGGCTACAGCAACAGGAAATCGGATTCGGTCTACACCCATTGCAAACTGCGGAAGTTAGGCTAGGGTGCCGGCGGTGGGGCAGCGGGCAAGGCGAAGCTGAATAAATCGCTGCCGGAGGCAATGGCCACGTATTGATGGCCACCCACAGCGTAGCTCATGGGCGAGGCATGCAGGTTTTGTCCGGTGTTGAAGTGCCACAAGGACTTTCCCGTTCTGCCATCCGCAGCCTCAAAGAACCCTTGATTGTCGGCGAAGAATACCAGGCCCGTTGCGGTGGACATGACACCGCCATAACCGAAGGAATCGCCCTCCTGCGGATAACGCCAAGCGAACGACGCCGTCTGCGGATCGAAGGCAAGAAGCACCTTCGAGCTTTTTGCGTTGGGGTCGCGTGTGGTTCCGGTCGAGTAGTATGCGTCACCTTCTTTGAACGGCGCCGGCTTCCGCTTATAGATCGAACAACTCTCGAGATTCATGAAATAGAACAAGTGCGTAAGTTCGTTATAAGAAGGTGAATACCAATTGGTAGCCCCTTGGACGCCCGGACAAATGGAAGTTCCTTCGGCTGTGGGCTTGAGATCACTGACCACAGGGCGGCCGTTGGCATCGATGGACTTCGCCCAGTTCAAAGTTTTGACGAATTGCGTGGCCGAGAGGAACTTGCCAGTGGTGCGATCGAGCACATACACGTAACCGTTACGGTTTGCTTCGACAATGAGTTTTCTTGGCTGGCCCTGATATTGCATGTCGACGAGGACCGGAGTCTCCACGGAGTCATAGTCGTAGAGGTCGTGGGGCGTGAATTGGAAGTACCACTTCAGCTTGCCGGTGTCGGGATCGATGGCGAGCAAGCTGGCCGTATATAGATCGTCGCCGGGCCGCACGCTTCCATCGTAGTCCGGGGATGCATTGCCGGTTCCCCAATAGAGGGTGTTTAACTCCGGATCATAAGTGCCCGGCATCCATGCGGTACCGCCGCCGTGCAGGTAGGCATCGCCGGGCCAACTGGACGAGCCAAATTCACCAGGCGCGGGAATGGTCCACAGACGCCAGGCCAACTTGCCCGTTTGCGCATCGAAGGCGGCGAGAAAGCCGCGCACGCCGTCGTCCCCGCCGGAAGTAGCTACCAATACTTTGTCCTTGACGATGAGCGGCGCGCCGGTGGCTCCATAGTTCTTGTTCCAGTCCGCATAGGCAACGTCAAAGATCAGGTTTCCGGAGCGAGCATCCAGACAGAGCAGGTGGGCGTTATCCGTTTCCATATAAAGGCGGGTGCCATAGATGGCCACTCCGCGATTGATATGGCCGGAAGCGTCGTCGATCAGGCCGCTGGAGGTCGGTCGCGCGTAGTGCCAAAGCAACTCGCCCGATTGGGCGTTGAGGGCAAATGCATCGTTCGATCCGGTGAAGTACATGATCCCATTCACGACCACGGGCGTCGCTTCGAGCACGCCAGGAGTCCTGGTATGAAAGACCCATTGCGCCTGCAGTTGGCCGGCATTCTGGAGTGTGATCTGGGTGAGGCCGCTAAAGCGCCGTCCGGTGTAGTCGCCATTGTAAGAAGGCCAATCGTCTTGTATGGATTGGGCAGGCGCTTGCGCCTGAGCATTGCCGACAAAACAGGAAACCGGGCCGGAAATCAGAACCCCTGCGCAGAAAAGAAGAACCCACGTGCGGTGATGCTTCATGCGGTCAATGCCCTTCATCGTTGACGGTAACGAATTCCTCGCCCAGTGCTCCCCGATCTGCGCCATTGCTATCGATGAGATGAAGCGCAACCCGGGCTATGTTCTTCTCTGCCGCAATGGACTGGTGGAGTGCAATCGGATCCTGAGGGCGAACGGACTCGAGTGTCACTTCTTTCTGCTTCAGGCCTCCCTCATCATAAAGAAAAGCCTTGAGCTCCCCAGGGTAGAAGGCCCCAAAGTTGCCGGAGAGGTCGAGGTTGGCGCCGTTACGGCGAACGACGAGCGGTTTTCCAACGAGACCAGCATCCGTCACGGTGGTGAAGTCGTGGCTTAGGCGTGAGGGAAACCAGTTGGTATCGAAAGCATAGGTTTCACCCGGCCCCAGAACGGCCATTGGACTATTCAGTTCTGCTTCCATGTAATAGGGCGTCTCTTGCAGGGTGGTCGATGGTAGATAGGGGAAGCCCTTGTCATTCAACCGCATCATGGGACCGTTTTTGTAAAAGATGACTGTGGCTTTGCCGGGATAATCCCCACCGGCAACGTGTTTGGTTCTTTCGACCATGGCGTATTGCGTCGCACCATCAATCAACGCGACCCAGCCGGCAGTGGAATCGAGCCAGACCTCGCTTTCCAGATACTTCCAGTTCAGCCGGAACAAACCATCCTTTGTGCCGTACGCAGGGTCGGTGGCCAGGCCGTCACGAGGGTGGTAGCCGAGCAAATACCCCGAGTTCGGATTGAGTGGAGTAATTGCCCAGAAATCGTGATTGTATTGCGTGGGATCGCCGGCGTCGGAGAGGTTGTACTGAGAGACCGATTGCACCGACCAGGTGATGGAATGGCCGGTAAAGTTTTTCGTGATCGCATGGAAGGATATTTCCGGGGAATCGCTGCCGATGCTGATCTCCCTGGTGTACTGGAGACCGGTAGGTGGATCTGGAGGACCTTCGAGGCGCACGGCGCATCGGGGACCCTGAGCGACAACAGAGAAGGCGTAGGGGCCATCGTCGAGCGGAGTGGACGCTCCCTGCCAGTGCTGCTCGTCCTCGTCACCTTCCGGAAGAGGCCAGATTTTGTCACCGCCATAGTTAATCCAGCGGCCTGCCGCCTCAGTGGGAGAGATGTATTTGCCTTTGTAGACCGGGTTGTTGAATAGATAGGGGTGCCCGTTGAAAGCAACCTGCATCAGGCGGCCACCCAACTGGGGCACAAAGGTCAGTTGCACCCAGTCGTTCGAAACCTGTTGCGCTTGCCAGCCTTCAAAGACCGTACTGTGAATCTGGCATGGGGCAGCGCCCGCCGCGGAGCTCACCACAGAGGCGGACACGGCGACGGCAAGCAAACCGAGAGTGCGAGCATATCTCATCTGGAAACACCAAGCCTTCGTTCGTAGCTGTAAGGGTTACACATTGATATTCGTTGTTGGCTGGTTCGGTATTCTCACAGACGCTTGGCGACGGGCTTGCGTCAACAGCTGCCGGAGTCTTTGACCTATGATGATTTCTTCGCCCGGACGCAGCGTCATGGAAACGATTTGCAGCTTATCGTCGGCCCTGGGGGGCCGTTGATGGGCTGGGTTGCGGGAGAGAACATCACTGGGATTGTCTTCGGTCAACACAGCGATGCTGGGCGTTCCTTCCAGCAGGTCCCTGGCGCAGTCTGCTGTGGTGTAGCGCCAGGCTTTCTGATCCCAGGAAACGCTGAGTGTCGGGCATTGATTCTCTTCCGGCGTGAAGAGCTTGGTCTCCACGCCCGGAACTGTTCCAACCAGGGTGGCAATACGTTGAACGAGGGCACCCCATTCGCGGTTGAGCCGGGGCACATCCATCTTCAACCACGCCTCGACCGCCGCCAAACATCCCATGATTTCTTCTTTGCCGACCTTCATGGGCCGGCAGACGGCGCCCTCCCAGGGATTGCTATTGGCCAGGGCGGCCTCGATGAGATCTTTGCGGCCGAGGAGAATGCCACTGGATTGGGGTCCACACAATCCCTTGCCTCCGCTGAAGGTGTAGAGGTCGCAGCCCATCTTGGCGAACAGCTGAAGCTTGTCTACCGGAGGAATGCCGTCGGCCGCATCCATAAAAATAGGAACACGATGGTCCTTGGCAATTGCGATCTCTTTCGCTAGTTGCTCAGGTGAGGAGGTCGTATACACCATGACCGTGCTTTGACTGATTGCATTGGGAATCTGTTCCGCGGATTCGGCGAGCACGAGCTTGCCGCCGGCGAGGCGAATGGCATTGTCAAATACACTTCGCCCACCGACCATGACCACTTCATTCCTGAGGCCATCGGTGTTGGGCAATTGCCAGATCTTGTCAGGATCTGTGCCGGCGATGCAGCCGGCAGTGGCGACCGCCATGGCGCCGGCCGCGCCGGAGGTAATCATGCCCGACTCCGCACCCGTGAGCGCCGCCAGACGCTTGCCTACGGCTCGCTGCAAATCGAAGATGTTTACAAAATGTTGAGAGGCCTGCACCTGCGCGGAGCGCACTTCGGGCAACTCGATGCTGGCGCTGAGGTACGTCCAGGTACCGCGGCCGTTGATGAGCGGCTTGACGCCGAGGCGCGTGTACAGATTGTCAGTGGAGTTGCGGGCAACTTCTGCCCACCCGGTCCCCATTGCTTCGTGGAAGCCGACCTGTGCCAGCAGTGGGAATGCAGCAGCCCAGCGCACAAAATCTCTACGTTTCATTTCTTGACCGCGATGACGGAGATTTGTTCGGCAGCCTCGTCGCCCACCTCAAGATTTTGCTGCAGCGTCGATCGAGCGGGATAAGGGGGCTCGAAGAATTTACTGTACAGGTCGTTCATCTGCTTATCATCCTTCATCTGGCGGAGGTACACGGTGCTGAAGACAACGTTGGAGAAATCCATGTCAACCTCCTCTAGGCCGTCGAGCAGATTGCGCATAGACTGACGAAGCTGCAAATCAAATAGAGGCGTAACCATGCCCTGCCCCGGTATGAATCCATCTTTAGCGGATAGGTAGAGGGTGTCGCCGTACAGGATTCCCGGGCTCGCGGTTGCGCTGGGGGGCATATTGCGCGGACGCACGGCTTTGCGTTTGCTGAGATCCGCTCCCGCGATGCAACTAAAGACCATGTGCTCTCCGCGAGGAAGGCCGACGACCTGAATCGTGCCCCGGCCAGGAGTGTTGCCGAATTCAAAGTAGGTTTGGTAAATAGCGCCCATTACATCGTACTGGCCGCCCACGCCCAGGTAGGGATTGACCCATAGAACATTCTTTGTGCTCATCTGGGTTGCAGCCAATATCGTGCTTACGTTGTCGAGAGCCTGTTTCGTCTCCGCGGAAAAATCGGACGGCAGTTTTCCCGTGACAGGATTCTCCCCTCCCTGCGCCGACAGGTACAAGACGTCACCGGCGAGGATGGCGGGGGGATCCTGATGCGATGCGTGCGGCCACCCGGCAGGCCAGATGGCCTTGCGCCGGCTGGTGTCAGCGACTGCAATGCAGTTGATCTCAACCAGTTCTCCATCGGGCAGAGCCGCGACTGTCAATACCGTCCTTGCCGGAGGGTCTGACCCAATTATTTTCCAGTAAGCATCTTCCAACCTGGGGAGGCTGTGAGGATCCGTCAGGTAGATGTTCATCCAGACGATGTTGCCAAGATCCATGCCTGCGCCACGCAACACGGCCTGCACGTTGTGCATGGCCTGCTCCATTTGCCCGGAAAAATCTTTGCCGGCGGAGTCCCCCTGGCCGGAGATGTAGAGCGTGCCGTTGGCCAGGAGACCGGGGCTGGCTGCAACATTCGGAAGCGCGGCGCCTGAGGGCTGGATCGGCCTAAAGCCCTGGGCAGACAGAAATAGAGTGCCTGCCAACAGGAACAGCAGATACAGAGAGGCGGGTTGCCATCGATGCTTCATTCCAGGCTCACAAATAGGGGATAAACCCATGGGTACGGGTCGATATCTTGTACACGGAAGTGGTCGCGGTCAGGTAGAGGGTCCCGTAGTCCGGATCTCCCCAAGCAAGATTCGCGGGCTGCTCGGGAACCACGATCGTTCCCAGGTGGTGACCAGCCGGATCCCAAACCCAAATTCCCTTTGGGCCCACCACATAAAGATTCCCTGAGCGATCGATCTTCATACCGTCGGGCACACCCTCGTGTTTGCCGCCCGGCTCGACGCCAAAGATGCGCCCGTTGCTCAGATGACCATCTTTGAAATCGAAGACGTGGATGTTGCGTAGGGTTGAATCATCTACATAGAACTTCGTGCCGTCGGGCGAAAAAGCGAGCCCATTGGGATCGACAATGTCTTTGGTAAGCAGTTGAAGCTGGCCATCGGAGGCAATGCGGTAGACGCCTTTGAAGGGGATCTCCTGCTTCTGATCCTTGGGCAAGTCGGAGGTGGGATCGGTAAAGTAGATGGCGCCGTCCGGACCCAGCACCACATCATTGGGGCTGTTGAGACGCATTCCCTGGTATCGATCGACGACCGTGGTATAGCTCTTGCCATCAGGCGAGAGGCGAATGATGGCGCGCAGAACGCTCGCACAGTCCAAAAGCCGATGTTGCCGATCGTACGTGCTGCCGTCGGGGTCTCCCAGGGAAAGGATCTCCTGCTTCTGGCCGGTGGTGGTGTCTACTTTGAAGATTTTGTTGAGGGTCTCGTCGCTCACCCACAGATAGCCCGCGGGGTCCCAGACCGGTCCTTCCGTGAAGCCGAAGCCTGAGGCGACTTTGGTCAGTTGCGCCTTGTGGTCGAAGAGATTCCAGAAGGCGGGCTGGAGGGCCTCCAGCGGACTCGAGGCTTCTGCCTCCACACGAACCAGGTTATTTGGCCCCAGGCCCGACAAGGCTAGCAGGGCGACAGTAGCGATTACGATTTGGCGGAGTGAAATTTTCATTGGCCTTTCCTGCTGCGACTACCGTCCGATCAAAGACTGCCCCACTTTAGTCGTCATCGTCAGAGTCTGCGGAGTGCGCGGGAGAGCGCTTGGAGTTTTCGCTTCCAATATTCAGAAGATAGCTGACCAGGTCATCCACTTCCTTTCCGTTCAGCGTGGAAGCCGGCATCAAAGACTGCGATCCAAAGTCCACCTGAGCAAGTTCGGACTTGGGGAAAAAGTGGAAGGCGCCATCCAGGGTCTGTATCGAGAGAGAAAAGTTGTCGTTGACCTTGAGCAGGCCGGTAAACTTCTGTCCCGAATTTGTCACCACGGTGATGGCTTTTTTCTCAGCGGGTAGATTCTTGTCAGGATCAAGAATCACTGCACGCATCCGCTCCGGCTTGGCATCGGCGCCATAGAATGAGAGCTCGCTGCCGATAAAGCCACCTTTGCCGTTGACCATGTGACATTGGGAGCATTGCGCTTTGCCGAAGAATAGGGCTTTGCCTTGATTGGGGTCTCCCGGGAGCTTAACGATATCTCCCCGGCCCTGCAGAATCCTCAAATAACTGATAATTTCGTCAACTTGTTGCGGTTGGAACGAAGAAAAGGCGGGCATCCCCGCGCCGGAAATTCCATTGTGGATGATGCCGGCCAAATCGCGGTTGGTAAGGCGTTGCACTTCGGTAGCTGTGGCAATGTTCGGCCCGTGCTCGCCGCCCCGGCCGTCCGCGCCGTGACAGACGGCGCAGTTGGACGCAAAGATAGCCGCGCCAGGCTGCTGCGCATGCAACCTACCCGCCGAGACCAATCCAAAAATAACGACACGGGCGAAGATGCCCCGCCGCCAAACCATCTTCGCCAAAGGACCTCTTCTCACGTTAGAACATTTTCACTTCTGGTGCTTACAGGGTAACGACTCCCATGGCGGCTTTTCCTCAAGAAAAGCCGCACTTCGCCGCACAATCCTGTGCAGAGTAGAAGTGAAAATGCTCTAGAACACGAACTTCAACGCCAATTGCATGATGCGGGGATCGTTCGCCCCGGTTACATAGCCAAATCCGCCCTGGCCTGGGTTGTTGACCAGCCCACCCGGATTCTGGAACTGTGCATGGTTAAAAACGTTGAACGCCTCTGCCCGGAATTGCAGTTTGGTGTTCTCGGTAATGGTAGTGCTCTTAAGCAGCGCCATATCAAAATTATCGAGGCCAGGACCGGAGAAGGATCGCCGCGCTGCGTTGCCTACTTGCCCGATTGTTTCCGTTGTGAAGTAGTTCGGATTGAAATAGGGCAGCCCTTTTCGCGGGTTCTTATTTACAAAAAGAGAGCTGCCGTTGTTTGCGTAGTTGGGCACATCCACATTTGCATTAAAGGCGCCCAGCAATGAATTATCGTCATTCTCGTTGAGCGTGACCGGCTCTCCCTTCGCAAAGGTCGATACGCCGGAAAGCTCCCAACCCGCGGTGAACCGCTTGGCAAGTTCCCCCCCGCCGATAAAGTGATCGAAGGGCAACTGCACGGTGTAGCTCGCGACCAGGTTATGCGGAACGTCAAAGCTCGATAGTGCGCGAGTTTGACCAGGATCCGACGGATTGGTCGCATCGAAAGAATCCGAACCGTTATCCAGCGACTTCTCAAAGGTATATCCAATCAGGAAGTTGAGGTATTTTTCCGTGTGCTCCAGGGTCACCTGCAGCGAGTTGAAGCTGGAGCTGACCGCCGTCTTCAGGTACGGATTGCTGTTGAAGTTAATCCCGAAGTTCGGCCTGGTCCCGCTCACCGTCGCACCACTGGCAGTAGTGTAAATCGTGTCTTCGCCGTGGGGGCCGCACGTCGTCGAACCTGGCGCCACATTGGCCTTGTTGCTCAATTGGAGGCACAGCGCCTGGTCCCCAGGATTCGACTCCTCAAACGTCAGCAGCTGCCTACCCACCGTGCCGACGTAGTTCACGCTGAGCACGGTTGCGGTTCCCAATTGGCGCTGGAGTGAGAGTTCCCATTCCTGAACATAGGGTAGCTTGTTCTTGGGGTAGTAATAGTCGGATCCGCCGATGGGTGTCGCGGCCGCAAAGTTGAAGGTCGTATCGGGATTCTTGGGAGACACATTGGTTGGAGGAAAGACGAAGGGAAACTTCTGTCCCGCCCCAATTCCCGACGGCCGATCGACAAACGGGGTGGCCAGCTCGGTCGATGACACTGAATAGTAGTTGCCGTACGGCGCGTCGCCTACCTCGACGAAGCCGGTGGCATCCTCAATCGAGCTATAGAAGATGCCGTAACCAGCACGTATGCTAGTCTTTCCTGCCCCGCCCAGCAGCTTGCCAAGAAGGCCGTCCTTCACGTCCGGCGCATAAGCAAAGCCGACCCTGGGAGCGAAGTTGCCGTACTTGGTAGGCCCGAGCGTGCGCGGAATGCCCGGGTCTCCAGGGACAACCAGACCCAGGGGAGCACCGGGAAAAGATAATGACTGCTCCCCGACAACGACCGTTTCGAGCTTGTTCTGCGTATCGTACCAGGGTGTGGCGGCCTCCCAACGGAGACCGTAATTGAGGGTGAGAGTGCGACTCGCGCGCCAGCTGTCCTGAGCATAAAACCCGTAGTATTTACTGCGCGAATCAAGAAGCTGCTGGCTGGCCTGCACAAAGCTCACCGGCGCACCAAGCAGGTAGTCTGCAAAATCGTAGCCGCTCTCGGAACCATCAAAAGCAAAGCACCCGTTATAACAGTCGTAGTTCCGCTCGTTGATCTGGTTGTAGTGGAGGTTAGTGCCAAACTGCAACGTGTGCGTTCCAAAAATTTTGGTTAGGTTATCGACGATTTGGAAGGTGTTGTTGTACTGCCTCAACGCGTCCTGCGGAATACCAGTGGTGAAGTTGTTGAACTGCAGATTTGTAACACCCTCGTACGAAGAGTTGATGGGGGAGATGCCGCCCCCGGGGCCCCACGGAGTAACAAAACCCTGCGAGGCGAGGCTGACACCCAAACCCTGTCCCGCGGTGGGTTGGCCCGTCTGGTTTACATCGCGCAGATAGGCGAGACGAACATCGTTGACGGTCGACGAATTGAATGTGGTGGTCAACCCCACATTGATCAGCTGGCTTTGACCCTTATTGGTCGCGGCGAAGCCCGGCACGGTTACTCCCTCGGTGTAGGGATTGATGGTGTGGTACCTGTCAATGAAGTAATAGCCAAACACGGCGCCAAACCGCGTAGGAATGTCGACGCGGCCGCTGCCCTTATCATCGGTCAACGTCTGGTTGACGGCAGAGGTGGAGAAGCCGGGTCCACCGTTGACTGTCGCGTTTGCCGAAGGGATGTATTTCAGCGTGTTCACTGCCACCGGCGACAACGCGCTCTGCGGAATCACGGCATTGGGAAAGACGCAGGTGGACGTGTCGGTGCAGCCAAAGGCGTAATAGGGTTCTCCCTGAGTAACGGTATAGCCCAACTTTTGGGAGAGCGTGTTTGCCCAGCCGGCGCCGGTGACAGCGCCGCCAAATCCTGGCTGAGCAGGAGTGCCGACCGCGTCTATCAGATTTCCCGATCGATCATCGCTGGACGGCACCGCATAGTTTACGGTTGCTCCCACAATCTGCCGCGTTCCCTGGTAGTCGCCGAACCAGAATATTTTATTCTTGCGGATCGGGCCGCCGGCCGCTCCGCCGAATTGATTCTGGATGAAAACCCCGCGGCCCGTCTGGGATTCGTAGTTTTTGGCATCAAGATCGGTGTTGCGCAGGAAGTCGAACGCCGTACCGTGATATTGATTGGTTCCTGACTTAGTGACTACATTGACCTGGCCACCGCTGTAGTTTCCGTACTCCGCATTGAAATTGTTGGTGATGATGCGGAACTGCGCAATGGAGTCGAGATTGGGGATGATGGCCGCGCCGTTGTGTACACCTTCTTCTGCGTTGGCTCCATTCACAATAAATGCGTTGGACCCGCTGCGGCCGCCGTTGACGGATTGCTGCCCGTTATCGAGGTCACCCGATACCTGGGTCGCGCCGACCCCAGACGTACTGCTGTCCTGACTGTGGGAGTAAGGCGACACGCCCGGCTGCAACTTCAAGAGGTCGATGTAGGAGCGACCGTTGAGCGGTACGGACGTAATCTTGGCGCCATCGATCAGCACACCATTCTGCGTGCTCTCGGTCTCCACCTGGAGGGCGTCGCTTTTCACGCTCACCGTATTGGTAACGGTGCCGAGCTGCATGGTGATGTCGACGCGCACGGCGGAATTCGCATCGATCTTTACCCCGCTCCGCAGGTAGTCGCGAAACCCGGTCTGGCTGGTGGAGAGGTTATAGGTGTCAACGCTGAGGGTGGGCAGGTTGTAAAAGCCCTTCGCATCGGTGACGGCGGTGCTCTGCACGTTCGTCGAAATAGAGGTGGCAACCACGGTCACCCCGGGTACGACAGCCCCGCTGGGGTCGGTGACAACTCCTGAAATCGAACCGGTAATGGCCGCCCACGCCGCAAGAGTCCCCAAAAGTACGACGGCAACCACGCCGGCAAAAGACGCGAGTCTGGTTTGTTTCATGGAACCTGACCTCTCAAAGTAAAGAATTTTGGTGCGCGGCGCCTTTTTAGACGCCTTTAGTGTCTGAACCCGAAACCAAACGATGATAAAAGAAAACTAAGCAATGATAAAACAGAGCGTACCGATGATCTTCGGTAGTGTCAAGAAATGGAAGGCGTTGCAGAAGCCTTCCATTTCTGACCCGCTCACTCGACCCGGGAAGACCCAGTCTGGTATCGCGTTCGTTTTTTATTTCCCGGGAGGGCACAATGAAAAGCATGGAGCAATTCAGTAAGCCGAAGTTGAGCAGGCGCACGTTCGTGCAAGGGTCGGTGATGGCGGGAGTGGCCACTACGCTTTTACCAACCGCGGGTCATGGCATGTCGGTCTCTGGCCTCACGGACCCTGTATCGGCGCCGTTGGGTCCTAATCCGTATGAGGCGATTGGGGTGCGCCCGATCATCAATGCGAAGGGGACCTACACCATCATCAGCGGTTCTCTCTCTTTGCCCGAAGTGAAGCAGGCGATGGAAGAGGCGGGGCGTCATTACGTGCACATGGACGAGTTGATGGCAGCCGTGGGCGCTCGGCTGGCAAAGATAACCGGCGCAGACTGGGGTATCGTGACGGCGGGCTGCGCGGCCGCGATTACCACCGCCACCGCAGCCTGCATCGCGGGAACCGATCCGGAAAAGTCACAGAGCATGCCCTACCTGGCGAAGACAGGCCTCAAGAACCAGGTCATCATCCCCAGGCACTCGCGCAATCCCTACGACGTAGGCGCGCGGTTGCTCGGCGTCGAGGTGGTGGAGGTGGAAACACCAGAACAATTAGAAGCCGAGATGAGCCCGCGGACGGCGATGATTTATATCCTGTCATCCCCGGAGGCCGCCACCGGGCCGCTGAGCGTTGCAAACATCTGCAAGGCGGCCAAAGCGAGGAGCATTCCGGTCTTTGTAGACGCGGCGGCGGAAAATCTCACCATCCCGAACATTCATCTCGCAGCGGGGGCCACGTTTGTCGGCTATAGCGGAGGCAAGTGCATGCGGGGACCGCAGTGCGCCGGGCTTTTGCTGGGGCCAAAGGACCTGACGCAGGCAGCCTGGTTCCAGGCGGCTCCGCACCACAACGTTGGGCGGTCGTTGAAGGTGGGAAAAGAAGAGATCATCGGTATGTTCACCGCGGTCGAGATGTGGACCCGGCGTGACCATGAAGCGGAGTGGAATACATGGAAGGAGTGGCTGGCGGACATCGAGGCGAAGGTCAAGCCGCTGCCCTCAGTGACCACCGAGTACCTGCAGCCGGAGGATCTATCGAATCACTCGCCGCGGCTGCTGATCAAGTGGGATGCCAACATACTGCACATCACCGGCAACGAACTGGTGGAGACGCTCGATGCGGGCACTCCACGGATACAGTTCGATGAGTTTAGCGGCACGCGTCCCGATGAGATGGAAAGTTCGGTGACGATCATGCCTTATATGATGATGCCGGGGGATGCCAGGATCGTGGGCGACGCGATTCTGGCGACGCTTTCCCATCCACCGAAGTTTTCTGCGCCGGAGATTCCGCGAGGCGCACCGGCAAATGTGGCCGGAATCTGGAAGGTTCAAATGAAATACCTGTGCGGCGAAGGATCGCAGCGCTTTCTGCTGGAACAGCAGGAAGGCGGAGTCAGGGGCGTGCATCAAGGGGAGATTTATGCCGGAAATCTGACCGGAAAGGTGCACGCACAGCAGGTGAAGTTTCAAAGCGTGATGCCGGTGGGAGGAAATGAGATCGAATACTCATTCAGCGGAACTGCTGATGGAAATGCGATGAGCGGTACGGTGACGCTGGGCGAGTATGGCCGTGCTCAGTGGTCTGCGACGAGGGAGACGTAGCGGCGCGGGGATAACGGGGGTAAACGCGGGTTCTCCAATTGCATTATGCTCGAAGGTGGTGGCTCGTAATTTGGAGAGCATTTTGAATTTGCAAAGAAGTGGGGCCCGCACATGCGGCAGCAACTGTTAATGCCGGGGCTGCTGGTTCGATTTGCTTTGATTCTCTCGGTCACCGCAGTGCCCTGGCTGCCGGCGCTGTCCCAGCAAACTGCCACGACGAATATCCTGCCGGCAAACCTCGACCGAGCCTTCTCCGGCCCGGAACCAGACCTGAACACCAAATATGGTCAGGTTTATGTGCCTCTTGACAGCTGGGTCTATCCCGCGTTTGAACGCCTTTTTTCTTTAGGCTATGCCGACTCCGCATACCTGGGCATGCGGCCGTGGACGCGTACCAGTTGCCTGCAAATTCTTCAGGAAACCTACCCGAATCTTCAAGATGCCCCCCAGGATGGGGAGGCGTGGAGCATTTTTCAGGCGCTGGCGACAGAATTTGGAGCGGATACCGGGCAGACGACCCCGCAGGCCGAGCTTTCGGATGTTTACACCCGGAGTCTGTACATCAAGGGCCGGCCGATCAACGACTCTTTCCACTTTGGGCAGACGATTATCAATGACTACGGGCGGCCTTATCAGGGAGGGTTTAACGCGATCGACGGTTTCACGGCAAAGGCCGAGGGTTACCACCTATCGCTGAATGTACGCGGAGAATATCAGCATGCTCCTGGGCGCGCGGCCTACCCCGATTCGGTGCAGGCCCTGATTGCACAAGTCGATAACACACCTTTGCTGGCGCCGGAGATAGTGCCGCAGACCAATGTGTTTCGCCTGATCAATGCCAACCTTGGCGTGACGGTGGCCAACCACGAGATCTCTGTCGGCAAATCAGAGGACTGGTGGGGGCCCACGCAATCCGGCAGTCTGGCGCTCAGCAACAATGCCGAACCTATCTATGGCCTGCGCATCAATCGGGTAACGCCGCTGTGGGTTCCGCTGCTATCGGATGCGCTGGGACCGTTCCGTTACGAGGGGCTGTTTGGCTCGCTGAAAGGGCACCGTTATCCCAACGCGCCTTGGATTCATGCGGAGAAGTTCAGCTTCAAGCCGAGCAGGAATCTGGAGTTCGGATTTTCGCGGGTGGTTATCTTTGCCGGTGAGGGCCATGTTCCTCTCACATTCGGCTCCTTTTGGAATAGCTTCACCAGCTTCAGCAATGTAAGCCTGGCGCAAAAGGAGAGTCGCAACGATCCCGGCTCCCGTCATTCCAGTTTTGACTTTGCCTGGAGGCTGCCGTGGGTGGAGAAATGGCTGACCCTGTATTCCGACTCCATCGTTCATGACGACGTGAGCCCGCTTGCTGCACCGCGCCGTGCGGCGGTGAACCCGGGCCTTTACCTGTCGCACATCCCAGGGTTACCGCATGTCGATCTGCGCGGTGAAGCGGTATCGACGGATCCGGTTGCTTCCTCTCAGGGAGGCGGCTTCCTCTATTACGAGTTTCAATATATAGACGGCTACACGAACAAGAACAATCTCTTGGGAAGTTGGATCGGGCGGGAAGGCAAGGGCGGTCAAGTGTGGTTGACCGACTGGCTCAGCCCCAAGGAATATCTCCAGCTGGGATACCGCAATGCAAAGGTCTCGAAGAACTTTATTCCCGGGGGCACGACGCAGAACGACTTCGACATTAAAGCGGTGCTTCGGCTCAAAGACAACCTGGAGTTGAATGCTTTTGGTCAAGCCGAGTTCTGGAAAGTGCCGGCCCTGGCCACAGGGCCTGAGCACGATTTCACCGGTTCCGTACAGATCACCTACTACCCCAAATTAAGCTGGCACCGCTAAAGCCCGGAACGCGATGCTTTGCATTCCGGGCTCCCCTCGTAGATCACTTTGTGTTTTTGTTTTTCACCACCGCAGCGGCGGCTCTCCCGGTTCCTTGTATGGTCAGGATGGGTACGCCGCTGTTGTAGGCATCGCTGTCGACCGTGATCTGCTGCGAGGTCTGGCCAGTCGCCGTAGGTGTGAATTGGACGTTGATGGTGCACGGGACGCCGCCAGACAAGACTACGTTCGCACCACAAGTAGAACTACCCAGGATGCTGAACGCATTGTTGGGCCCGTTGGTCGTGTAATAAGGCGACGCCAGCGTCATGAGCGCGTTGCCAACGTTGTACTCATAGGCAGTCATCGTCTGACTTTGGGTTCCAACGGGAACGCCGCCAAACTTCAACGTGCCTCTATTGCCATTCAGGAAAACCAGGCTGTTGGTGCTTCCGTTCCCGATATTCGCGATTACAAAACTCTGTCCGCCGGCGGAAATAGCAAGAGCACTCGCCGCGGCAAGGGTCGTGTTGTCGAAGAGCAACGGGTACGCTTGAGCACCGGGGGTGTAGACGGGGTCGACAGTAATCGTGTTGGCTGTCCCATCCAGCACGTAGAGATCTCCTGTAACGTCAAAGGCCATCCCGCTGGGATTGGTCACTTCCGGAAGAGGGATACCAAACGCTGCGCTTCCATCCGCTAACACCTCGATTACCTGACCGATGCCCGTGGTGCCGCCACCATCGCCGATGTATAGAGCATTGGAGTAAGGGTAGATGGCCAGAGACTCAGGAAAGACAATCGGAATGGAAGGAATCGTCATCTTAAACGGCGTGCCGCCAGCCGGTAGCTTGACCACATATCCCGGGTTGGAATTGTCGGCGAAGATCCCCTCAGGACCCCCATCGCCTACATACAGATTGCCCAGACTATCGATAGCCATGGAAATCGGGTGCTGCAACAGGCCACCCGAGGGAATGACCACGGAAGGCGCCTGGCCGGTGGCGGTCGGGACCTCGATGACTTCGCCGAGGTTGAAGTCAGCAATGAACAGATTGCCGGCTCCGTCCAGCGCCAACGCGGCCGGCGCCTGCAAGGTGAGGTTCCCGGTTGAAACCGGGGTTAGAGCGGTGCTGCCAAGGCCGGCGGTGGCATACACCACGCCCGCCTGCGTGTCGGCGATGTAGACCTTCCTGTTCGCTCCCGAAATTGCCAAAGCCTGCGGCTGCTGCAAATTCGTTGCGGTCGTGGTGACGGCCAGCGGATAAGTGACCTCTACGCCGGCGGTGCCGTTCTGGTAAACCGGCGCCGAACCAAGGATCGTGGCATTGGGCCCGCGAACCAGGATGGCGGAACTGAGCAGACCCGGCAAGGTGGGCGTGCCCGCGTAGGGTTCCGAGCAGGTATACGGACTGAAGGGCGAAACGGCGGGTCCGCCATTGGGCAAATTGTTGTGCACTCCATTGGTGCAGGTTCCACCAGAGAGCTGAGTGATTTGCGTGCTCGCGTCGCCTTCGGTGACGATGCGAAATCCACGAAGCGTGGCGGGCGCATTAAATTCAAAGTTGAAGAGGACCTGAAATCCAGTCTGGCCGACGGCTGTATTGCCCATATTGGTGGGAGTGCCGTAAGACAACTGGACAACATTGTTATGGAAGGAATCGACCACATCGAGATTGCCGTTTGCGTCGAACGCCATGCTGGTGCCGGTGTTGATTCCGCTATTCGGAAGAATGTAAGGAGTGGACGAGGCCGCGGGAATCACTATGACCTGCTGGCCCGCGTTTACGCCCTGACCCGATCCGAGAAGTGTCAGGATGTCAAGATTGCCTGCCGCGTCGAGCGCCAGACCGGATGGCTGAAACAGCGAAAAGGATTCGGTCTGAACCCGCTGCGCGGTTCCACCGGTGTCGGCAATAATATAGACGTTACCGCTGCTGCCCTGCCCATTTCCGTCGTCCGCAAAATAGAGATTGTTCGATGAGTCCCTCAGCAGGGCCGATGGCAACCACTGGGCCGGCGGGCCTCCGGTAATAGTCAGCGGCTGAGGTGTAGAGCCGGGCACGAGTGAATAGACCGCTCCGTTGCCTGAAGGCGGAAAGTCGCCGATGAACAAAGTGCCGGCGCTGTCTATGGTCATCGTGGTGGGGTTGGTGAGCGGAGCGCCGGAGAAAACAACCTGTGTTGCTCCGGTTAAATTCCCGGTGGCGTCTGCCGTCAACTCAGTCACCCTGCCAAAACTATTCCCGTTGCTGGTGGGCACGTCGCCGACAAAGAGGTCACCCTTGGCGTCGAGAGCAAGCGCCTGCGGGCTGTTGAACGTAAGGCCCTGGGGCTGAACCAGGAAGTTGTTTCCAGCTAGCAGCGCGATAACCTGGTTGTTGCCCGTATCGGCAATGAAGACAGCGCCCTGGTTGGTACCGTTCACCGCAATGGCCTGCGGGCCGTTGTAACCAACCCCGATTGTTTGTTGTGAGTCGACGAGAACTGCAGGCACGGCTGCCATCGCGCTCGAGGCGCCGACGAACAGCGGCAGCAGCGACAGACAGGCCAACTTCCCCACGAAAGAACTTCCCCAAATTTTGACCGGCGCTACGGACATGAGACAGCACTCCTGTACAACTTTTGTTCGGGCACTCCCTAGTTTACGGGGAGGCTATTAACTTGCAACTGCTGAGGGTACATTCCCTGCGCATGACTCTAAAGTTGCAGGTTCATGGCGAGTCGGAAGTGAGGCTAACACTCTGCTGTCCCAAAATGAAACGGTTTTTTTCTCGGGTGGGGGTCGGATGAGTATTTAGTAATCGGCCGAACGGCTCAACAGTGCGGGCAGGCGGGACCAGCTGCTACCGCTTGTTCTTTCCAATCAATGACTTGAGGGCGTTTGCACCGATTGCACCGAAGTTTACTCTTTGGTTCTCAACTGGGGCACCAGGGGATGGGCGATGGGTGTTGCGGATTGGACGATTGCGCACCGGGACGATCTGAGGCAGATTTCCCGCTTTGTTAGTTAGGACGAAGGAGAAAGATGTCTTAAAGAGTTACAACCCGATGAATGCAATCGGCGCGAAAGATGCTGAACTTGCCTTTATCGTAGCCGCCGAAATAAATCAGTCCGCCGTGGCCCTCGCCGGTACAGGTAAGCGCCACTTGGTGAATCGATCGAATGCCCTGCCGATCTTCATACTCGAACAGGACAACCGGTTGGCCGGTCATCGGGGTGGACAAGCGAAGATCCGCAAACTCGACAACCTTGCCGGGGACGGTCTGGCGCGAAGTAGAAGCAGGGGAATGGGGCTCAGGGTTCACTCGTTGATTGAAGCAGAAGCAATGTATCAGCTCAAGTGACAGATTGCAGTTTATCGTACAACCTTTGTGGAATACGCGGCCGTTTTGTACCAGTGAGAGCACAGAACAGATGTTACAGGCCACTAGGGTGACCATCGGTTACGTTGCTCTGCAGCCACTGCTGCAAATGAGTCTCTTGCGCCGCGCGCAGCTGCACGCATTCCGCGATACCGGCTCTTGCCTTGTCGAGTGCGCGAGAAGTTGCGGGCACTGAGTGCCCTGAGAAAAATTGTGCGACCTGGCTGCTGCGGTCAGCGCTGCAGAAGCTGCCCATAGACTCCACCAACGTTCCGCCCATCCATGGGGTGATTTGCGCTTTCACCTGGGGCCAGTTTTTCTGGACGAACTGCCAGGCCACGTCTCGCGTGCGGCGGTCGCGCATTTCGATGCGGACCAGTTGTAACGCATCCTGGTTTTTGACCTTGCCCGACACCGCGTACTCTAAAGCACGGGTGACGAGCGCAGGATTGCGAAACAGCGCGAGTGCGTGCAAAGCCTGGACACGCAGCTGCGGATCTTTGGCGGTCTGGCTGACCCGTTGCACTTGCTCGAACAACGCGGCGTCTCCGTTTTGCGCGGCGACACTCAGTGCACGCGCCGCCAAGGTGGAGTCGACGGAGGCAGGGTCGCGGAGATACTGCTGCGCACTCCGCGTGGCTTGCGCGATCACCCGCGGATCGTCACCGGTGTCACCGAGAAGCTCGAATAGGTCGGCCCGCAACAGAATCTGATCGGGTGCGTCCGCTGCAGCCGGCGGCCCAAGTCTCTCCAGCGCAGGAGCAAAATTCTTTCGGACCCAGCCGGCAATCTCTGCATGCTCCTTTGGCGTCGAGACCACCTGTTGATCGATGACGCGCAAAGCGGAAGCGACGGTACCGATCACAAACGAGCTGTTGTCGTTACGAACCGCAGCAACGAGATTAAGGAAGTCGCCCACGCCGGCGATGCCGGCACGGACCTGCGCCCATTGGCTTCCCAGGAAGGTGATGCGCTCAGGGGGCGTAAGGCCGGTCTCCACCGTGCGCAGCAGTTGTTGATAGTCGCTACCGTCATATCGGCTGCGATAGTAGCCCTGACCGCCTGCGTTGCCGTAAAAGACCGGCGTTTGCGGCGCCGCCAGGCGCTGCGCACCATTGCTCAGGATGGGACAGTCGGGTTGATCCGCACTGTTTTTCAGGCAGACGGGCAAAACCCAACTCTGCGGCGGAGCGTCTGCTTCGCCATGCCCGGCGGAGGTTCCCTTGGGGTCGATGAAGAAGCGCTTCTGTGTCACCTCCACTGCGCCTTGGCGCGCGCTGCTAAAGGTCAGCAGCGGCTCGCCCGGTTGGGCCACCAGGCTTGCCATGATCTTGTCGACGGGCTTACCGCTGGTTTGGTGTAACGTGTTCCAGAAATCCTCCGCCGTGGCATTGCCATAGATATGCTGCTGCAAATAGCGATGGACGCCCGCGCGAAAGGTCTCCTCGCCCAGATAGTGTTCGGTCATCTGAAGTACGGCTGCAGCCTTGCCGTAAGTGATGCCATCGAACATCTCGTTGATTTCTTCTGGAGTATCGGCCCGGGCGCGAATAGCCCTGGTGACAGGCGCGGCATCGAGGTCCAGAGTTCCATTCAGCTCTGCAGCCTGATCCTGGGGAATCTTCCACTCCGGCTTCCACGCAGCTAACGGCTTGTTCGACATCCATGTAGCGAAGCCTTCATTCAGCCAAATGTTGTTCCACCACTCCATGGTCACCATGTCACCAAACCATTGATGAGCCATCTCATGCGCCACATCCACGGCAACGCCCTTTTTCTCATCGATGGATGCGGTTTTTTCGTTCAAGAGCATGGCCGTTTCGCGATAGGTGATGGCGCCGAAGTTCTCCATGGCTCCGGCTTCGAAATCGGGGATTGCAATCATATCCAACTTGGGCATGGGGTACTTAATGCCGAAATAGACATCGTAGTAGTGGAGAAAGAACTCGGCGCCGGAGAGGGCGAATTGGGCGTTCTGCACCTGGTCCGGCGTGGCGCAGGCGCGAATCGGCACGCCGTCACTTTCGCCGGAAAGACACTTGAAGTCGCCCACCAGGAAAGCCACCAGGTAGGTTGACATCCGGGGGGTGCGGGCGAAGGTAATGATGTGCTCCCCCGCGATGGGGCCCGGCTGGTCGGAGGCAATATTGGTGTTTCCGATCGCAGTATCGCCCTTGGCAATGACCAGGCTTACATCAAAGGTCGCCTTATAGGCGGGCTCATCGAAACTGGGAAAGGCGCGGCGCGCATCGGTTGGCTCAAACTGTGTCACGGCATAGCTTCGGGTGGCGGTTTTGGAAAGATAGAAGCCGCGCAGCCCTCCATTCAAGATGCCGCTGTAGGCAATTTTTAAGGTGACTTGTCCAGCCGGCAATTGGTGCGGGAAATGAAAGGCAGCTTGCTGCCGGCCGGGATTCAGCGACACTTCCGCAGCCAGGGTTTTGCCATCGATCTCTGCCGTGACAGCGCCAAATTTGAGTTCAGCCGCGTTCAACACGATCGAATCCGCCGGCTGGGCCAGAGTCAGATCAATCGTTTCCCTGCCGGTGAAGGTTGCCGCCTGCAGGTTTGGGGTCAGTTGCAGGGTATAGTGCTGCGGATGAGCCGTGCCGGGCAACCGCTGTGCGACCACCGCAAGGGGAGAAATCAGGAGGATGGTTGCAAGGGCGACTGGCCGCCTGCGGAAAATACGCTTGATCGATACCAAATGGAGCTCCAATGAACACTTAGACGGTGTTTAGACGTGAACGGGTTAGGACGAGTTGCGCCCCGATCTCATGCTTTGTGATTGAGATTGGTCCGACATTGCCTCTCCGGGGCTTTAGAGGGGGCGTGAGAACGCGAAAACAGACCCCCGATGCACTGATGAAGAATCGCACGTTAGCAGAGCCTGGGCATAACGGTGATTCCGTCTCCTCTAGACTAAATAAGGAAGCTTTTTCTCACAGGAGAACATCTGTTTGCCGAGTGTAAAGTGCTCGCGCAAACAGCTTGGGCCTGCATCAATATGGGTTCAAAAAGATTTGCAGAGGATGCGCGTTGAGGAAGTAGCCGTGGCCGGAGTTGAAGATTTCGAGCGTACCGGTTCCGGTGATATCACCCACCCAAATGTTGTGGCCCTCGGCGTTCGAAATCGTCTCCGGTGTGAGAACACCGTGGCCGTCATTGTAGTAGACGGTCACCCGGCGGAGAGGCGCCTGATCCTGCTCGGCCACGATGATGTCCGTGGTTCCATTCTTGTCCATGTCCCCAATGGCAATCCGGTGTACATCAATCATGTTGGCGTCAATCGTGTGCTTGATCCAGGTGCCGTTGCGCCGATCTGTCGGCGCTTGCCACCAAACCAGGCCTCCCGGAGGTACTGGGCCGGTCAGGTTACCTTCCGACTGGGCTGAGATGATGTCCATCATGCCATCACCATTCACGTCGAGTCCGCTGTAAACAGCCGTATCGCCGCCATCGGCGCACACGCTTGCGGGAGTGCAAGGATAGGGCGTGGAGGCGATGGTGTGCATGATCCATTGCCCGGTGCGTGCATTGCCGCCCGTCTCGCGCGGATTTTCGTACCACACAAGGTTGAACGGCGACGGCCCAGTGCCCGACAGATTGATACTGCCGAGACCGGAACCGATATCCAATAGCCCGACGCCACGGAAGGAACTACTGTATTTCACCTGCGTCCAGGAGGTCGCGCTGTTCTGGAAGAAGATCGAAGAAGGAGTGACGACGTCCATCTTGCCATCGCCGTCGATGTCGGCAAGAAACATGTTGTTCTCCCCGTAGCCGGGGCCGATGACGTGCTCCACCCAGGGACTTGTCGTGGCACTACCGCCTTGTCCTCGTGGATTCTCAAACCACACGATCGAGTAGTTGCCAGTGTCGGTGGGATCGTAACTGCAAATGATGTCCACCGCCCCGTCACCATTCACATCGAGGGGCACCATGTCTTCATAAGCATCGCCCGAAGGCACGATGGTGTGCCTCGTCCACGTACCTGTTATGTTTCCTGAAGCCGGATACTGATACCAGTAGATACCGCCGGTGCCCATGTTGCCATTGACCGTAGGCTCCTCGGTGCCGATCACTGGGTTGAGCCGCCCTGTTCCCTCGATGTCCGCCAGAGTTTTTTCCACCACCGTTGGAGGATTCGCGTCTACGGTGGTATACCCATATGGGATCGCCCCGTCCCGGTTGGCGATCGGGTTCGACGTGGCAAAGAAATAATCGACGATGGCCGTAAAGGCCGGCGAATTGACGGCAGTGCTCGCCGAGGTTCCGGCATAGGGTCCGACACGTGCGGCGTTCAGATCGAAGGTGAAGTAGGGTGCCGCGGTAAACGTCACGCCATCGGTGGACCAGCTTCCGGTCCAGACGTTGCCGTTACGCGCCAGACGCAACACCAGCGGAGCCTTGGGCAGCGATATCTGCGTGCTGACAAAGGTCGTGGTACTGCCACCTGTGACGCCGGCAGCAAACAGCTCAGGCCCTACGGTCCCGTTGAAGAAAACATCGAAGCGCAGGAAGTCGCCACTATCCTGCTCCACCAGGATGCCTTCATCCTGGTTGCCGATCTCCGGCGCGGACTGGAAGCGAACATCGACACTGAAGTTAGAGTTTCCTACTGGCTGCATGACGCGCAGAGTGTTGTCTGCCGATGTCGACAGATTATGAATCGTCCCTTGCGGCACATTTAAGGTCGCAGCCGTGCCGATCATGGTCACGATGCCGTCCCCTAGAGGGTTTTCCGTTGTCCACAACGAGGTGTTCAGTGTCGTCTCGTCGAAGTTGTCCGAAACAATCCCACCCGTTCCGCCGCCGCCAGTGAAGGTGTAGCTGGCTGAACCAACCGCACTCTGGTTGAATCCGCTGGCGGTCGCGATTGCGTTTACCGTGGCCGAAGCGCTCAGCTCGATCGGACTTGAGCTTGAGAAAACAGTTGAACCCGTTGTCGGCGTGCTGCCATCCGTCGTGTAATAAATTGTCGAGGACGGCGTACTGTCGGCGATGGTCACGCTGAGCGTGGATGAGAAGCTGGTACCACTCGCGGGCGAGAACGTCGGCGTAGCCGCAGTCGGCGTTGTGGTTCCTGCGAGGTTGTGGAACCAGTCAAATTTCGCCGTAATGGCAGGTGCTTTGCTCGGGGTTGCATTGTAGTTCCATGCGTACGGAGCAAGGCCGGTTACAGTCAGGCTATCAGTGAAGATCCCCGCCTGGTTCCAGTTGACGCCATCGGCCGACCAGAATGCTGTGTAGGTTGTACCCACTCGCTGCAGGCGCAGATATGTCGGCACCGCGTAGCCTGAAAATGGCGCCAGGTTTATCTGCGTGGTCTGGTTCCCTGATGTCGATGGTAGAAGCTGACAGGACGACGCTTCCGGTTGCGTCAACTTCGTAGCGGATGTAGTCCTTGGCGTCCCCCTCGACCATAATGCCCTGCCCGTTATAGACCGCGCTCGCTAGAAGCGTGGAATCGATCTTAACGGCTACATCGAAATCAGCATTACTGATCGACTGCACCACCTGGACGGCATCGAGCGCGGGCACAACCGCATCGTGATTGCTCCCTGCGGGCACAGTGATAACCAGCTCACCGTTACTCACAGCCGCCGTTCCGCCAACAGGGGCACGTACCGTCCACAACCCCGTATTTAGACTCGATTCGTTGAATTCGTCCGAGACCGGACTTCCTGCGGCCACCGTCAGGGTATAGCTGGCGGAGCCGGCTGCACTCTGGGTGAAGCCGCTGGCGGTCGCAATGGCTTTCACAGTAGCGGAGGCGCTCAAGGTAATGGCGCCGGTGTAAATCGCCGAAGATGTGGTCGGAGTGCTGCCATCCGTCGTGTAATAAGTTGTCGAGGACGGCGTACTGTCGGCGATGGTCACGCTCAGGGTCGAGGAGAAGCTGGTCCCGCTGGGTGGGGTGAACGTCGGTGTCGCCGTGGGTGACTCTGCCACCAGGGTGTAGCTGGCGGAGCCGACTGCACTCTGCGTGTCACCGCTGGCGGTAGCGATTGCATTTACCGTGGCCGAAGCGCTCAGCTCGATCGGACTTGAGCTTGAGAAAACAGTTGAACCCGTTGTCGGCGTGCTGCCATCCGTCGTGTAATAAATTGTCGAGGACGGCGTACTGTCGGCGATGGTCACGCTGAGCGTGGATGAGAAGCTGGTACCACTCGCCGGCGAGAACGTCGGCGTAGCCGCAGTCGGCGTTGTGGTTCCTGCGAGGTTGTGGAACCAGTCAAATTTCGCCGTAATGGCAGGTGCTTTGCTCGGGGTTGCGTTGTAGTTCCATGCGTACGGAGCAAGGCCGGTTACAGTCAGGCTATCAGTGAAGATCCCCGCCTGGTTCCAGTTGACGCCATCGGCCGACCAGAATGCTGTGTAGGTTGTACCCACTCGCTGCAGGCGCAGATATGTCGGCACAGCATAGCCTGAAAATGGCGCTAAGGTTTATCTTCGTGGTCTGGTTCCCTGATGTGATGGTAGAAGCTGACAGGACGACGCTTCCGGTTGCGTCAACTTCGTAGCGGATGTAGTCCTTGGCGTCCCCTTCGACCATAATGCCCTGCCCGTTATAGACCGCGCTCGCTAGAAGCGTGGAATCGATCTTAACGGCTACATCGAAATCAGCGTTACTGATCGACTGCACCACCTGGACGGCATCGAGCGCAGGCACAACCGCATCGTGATTGCTCCCTGCGGGCACAGTGATCACCAGCTCACCGTTACTCACAGCCGCCGTTCCGCCAACAGGCGCGCGTACGGTCCACAACCCCGTATTTAGACTCGATTCGTTGAACTCGTCCGAGACCGGAGGGCCTGCGGCCACCATCAGGGTATAGCTGGCGGAGCCGGCTGCACTCTGGGTGAAGCCGCTGGCGGTCGCGATGGCTTTCACAGTAGCGGAGGCACTCAAGGTAATGGCGCCGGAGTAAATCGCGGAGGACGTGGTCGGCGTGCTGCCATCGATGGTGTAGTAAATCGTCGCATTGGGCGTGCTGTCGGCGACGGTCACGCTAAGAGTGGGCGAGAAGCTGGTCCCGCTGGGTGGGGTGAACGTCGGTGTCGCTACGGTAGACGCGGAAGGTGTGTTCTCAAAGCCGCCGAACGCCGCGGACACGGCCGGAGCATTCGCCGGATTGCTGTTGTTGTTGCCGGCAAAGGGCCCAAGGTGGGTCACCACCAGACTGTCGTTGAAGCTCCCAGCCGAAGTCCAGCTCACTGCATCCGCCGACCAATATGCGGTATACGTCGTACCCGCTCGCTGCAGCCGGAGATAAGTCGGCACAGGATAGCCGGCGAACGGTATCGTATTCAACCGGATATTCTGTGCACCGGCGTCAACGCTGGCACACAGCAGATCCACATTCGATCCATCCGTGTAGGCATAGTAGTAGATCCAATTGCTGCCATCTCCCCCCACCAGCAACCCGGCGAAACTATCCTGGGCAGATGGTGTCAGCTGTGAGTTGATTTTGACGTAGACGTCAAAGTTGGCGTTGCTCACCGCCTGAATCACACGCACGGCATTGAGAGGGGTGTAGGCCTGGTGGTCAGTTCCTCCGGGCACGGTAATTACTAATTGCCCACCGCTCAAAGCCGCCGAGCCGCTTACCGGCGCTTTCACCATCCACAAACTTGTATTCAAAGTCGATTCGTTGAAAGCATCTCCCACCGGCGCTTGCCCGTAGGCAGCACTCCCGATCAGCGAGAGCAGGCAGGCTAATTCAAACGCGAGGGCGCGGAAGCCGGATCGACTCGAGAACTTGCGTTCAGAGAAAAGTCGGCCACCAAGGCTGAGAGCAAGGACTGCAGAAAAATGACGCATGGGATTTCCGAGGGACGCACGACTGTTGGGGGGGGAGTAGCGGAACGGTAACTGCTGTCCTGGAGATTGTCAAGAAAATTAATTAGCTCAATGTCAGAAACTACTACAGTGCCTTAACGGGTATGCAAGGGATCCACGTGAGTAATTGCGAGGGGTCGGCCATTGGTGGGCACGCATAATATTAACTTTCGATCAACCCAAGTGAATCCTTCAGATAGCAATCTTTTTCGTTTGTGCAGTCTTCCTTAACCAACAGGGACAAACGAACAGACCTCATTGGCGCACTTAGTTGCACTCATGCCTCTCACCACTTAGTTAGCGCAAGTAATACGCTTGTCGCCGAATCCCTGTAACGACTACGCTGCTTGGCTAGCTAGTACAGTCCTCCTGGTGCGCAGCTAAATTAGCTTTCGCGATAGTTAAGGAGTATCAGCCCGACCGCAGCCAGGAATATTGGCCAGAGGAAGCCGGCAACTCTGGAATCGCGGCTTTGGGGCAACCGCAACTCCAGCCAGCGTGTCCACCCGGCGGTCGCCCCCAACAAGGCGATAGGTGTATGGCTCAGCGAAGCCAGCAAGTCTTCTGCCCCATCGGGAGAACCATGATTATGGGTGAGCAGAACGGCAGCACCCAGAGCACACATGGCGGGAAAGATCATGGGCGCCCATCGCGCTCGCAGCTTACCCGCCTGCACGGCACACTCGAATGCGGCGAAGCACAGAACAAGCAACGCGGCCACCCGATGCTGCAAAACATCTGGCGCGGAAAAACTGGCCCAGAAGGGTCGTGGGCCCAGAGGCCAGTTCTCAGGATCGGCGCGCAACAAGATGAAGACGGATAGACCGGCGAAGGTGAGCGGCCAAAAGCGCGCCCAGCGAAAAGTGCGAAAACGGCTCAGCAACGCCAACAGCCCCGCAGCCAATACGATCAGGCCTGCCCAGTGATGGTTATATTCAGACCATTCATTATCGGTGGCGTCGCTGGCCCCGCCGGGCTGGAACTCAGTCTCGCGGACGGCGGTTTCGATCGACGTGGGCGGGGTGAGTTGAGACGCGGCGGGACTCTGCAAACGCGGCATTTCCGGATGCAGACGCGCAGCGATGACCGGCAACGATATCTGGGTGGGGACATCCACAGCCGGAGGCTGGGCAGACATGGATGCAGCAGCCAAAACGGCGGTAAATCCCAGGCCGACCTCCGCCTCGGCGAAACGGCGGAGCCTGGCCAGCAAGGGCTGCGGATTGACGTTGAGCCGGCGAACCACGGTCCAGTTACCCAGACCCATCAGGAGCATCACCAGCAGAAGGTAGATTTTGGCCAGCAACAGGACACCATAGCTGGTTCCATAGAGCCCATTCCAGGTACCGACATAGAACCATGCCATGAGGATTCCAGCCGCAACCAGGACCACGACACTCCACAGCGCCATGGAAGAGTAGCGCGCGGCTAAGGAGCGCGCTTCCTCCACGTTCTCCGCACGGCCGAGCGAAATCAGCAGGAAGGGCATGGCCCCGATCCATGCCGCCGTTCCCAGATGGTGAGCCGCGGTGGCAAAACCCAGCAACCAGCGATGATCCAAGCGAGCCATCGCGTGGCTGGTGGATACGGTGGCAACCAGCAACAGGAGGCTGAGCGGCGACGAAAACGGCGGCTCGGTTACGGATTCTTATACGCGCGCAGGTCCACAGGAGCACTGCGAGGGCAGCGGCACTCAGCCCGGCTCTAAAGAATTCTGCGTGCAGAAGGTCGCTGAGAAGGAGGCCGCTGTCGCCAAGCAACGATGCGGAAGAGGAAGCCACTGTCGCCATCTCGGCCAGCGCCAAAGCGATGGCGGCCCAGCGAATGCCGCGGAGGCAGGAGGATACCACTGCGCCGCTTGCTGCCGCAGGGCGCGCAACGACGATCCAATAGAGAATGCCGCCCAGCAGCAATGCCTCAAAAGAGAGCGTTGCCGCGCGCAGCAACGTGCTCAAAAGATCGATATCCCGTAGAAGCCAGATCAAGGCAGTGGGGTTTTCCATTCGCGATTAGTTGCGCGGATCCCAGGTCTCAAAAGCAAGACCTGGGGCACCCTTCGATTTGTCGCTGAGAGGGCGAGCCTGAGAGGGCGGACGCTCGTGCGTTCCGGGGCAGTTGCGAAAATGCTCTAGTTGACTCGGAAAGGGACTTCTCCTCGGGTGATGTGCCCATCACTGGACAGCACTTGCCAGCGAAGTATATAAGTCCCCCTCGCCAAGCCGTGAACTGTCGCCGACATGACGTCGGGAAGAGGCTGCGTCAATCCGCCGATTCGTTCCACGCTGCCGTCGGGTTTGAGAAGGCTCAGAGCCGAATGTCCGCCATCGACGCGCGAGTTGTACTTGAGGTTGATGTGGATGTCTGGGCCGCTCACGGCGGCATTCCTCTGAGGGGCAGAACTTACCAGCACCGCATGCGCCAGCGCTCTGCGCGGAGCGGCTGCCATCAAGGCGGCGAGGAAAAAGACCATCGCGCCGACAAATCGTTGGGGCGATTTTATGTGCATAACCCAAACCTGCTCTAGGAAGGCGCCATTTCTATCGATTGTGCACGCTCGGAGTGGCCGCCGATTTCGGCCGCCCGGGCTTCGGCGTAGGCGGCAGCGCCCATGAGGGCGGCGCGGCTTTCCAAGATAAGGCGCACCGGCGTCTGTACCAGCAGATCGCTCAACCGGCCTTTATCGACAAACGCCTTCATGAACGTACCATCCTGCATTTTCTTGAGCAGTTTGGGGGCGATACCTCCCCCCACGTACATGCCGCCCACAGCAAGAATCTTCAATGCGAGATTGCCGGCTTCGGCGCCGTAGGAGGAGACGAAGATATTCAACGCCTCCACGCAAAGTTCGCTGGCGCCCGACTCGCCCAACTCGCCAATGACCGCGTTTGGATCCTCTGTGCGCATACGATCTTTTAGCCAGGCCGGCTCTTCCATACGCTTTACATCGCGGCAGAATGCGTAGACATTGGCTAAGCCGAGACCGGAAATAACGCGCTCGGAACTGACGCGGCCTTTCAGGGTTTTCTGGAGGTAGCGCAGCAAACCAATCTCTTCTTCATTGCGGGCGGCGAAATCGCTATGGCCTCCCTCTGAGGCCATCGGCAGGTGACTCTGGCCGTTCCACACCAGAATCGCCTCTCCCAATCCTGTGCCCGCGGCAATGAGTCCGCGATTCCCTTCCGCGTCGACATCCCCCTTGCTCAGCACCAGAATCTGGTCCGGGTTCAGTTCAGCAATGCCATACCCGTTCGCCTCCAGATCGTTAATGAGAAACACGTGCGGAATCTTGAGATCGATGGCCAGTTGGCCGGAGTCGAGTACCCAGGGGAGATTGGTGAGCTTCAAGCGGCCATGGCGCACCGGCCCCGGAACCCCAAAACAAGCAGACAAGACGTCCGCCGGTTGCCCGAGGAACTGCTCGCACTCGGCCAGAAATGCTTCCACTACCTGCACTAACCCGGGAAAATCCCGAGCGGAATATTTGCGGTCGTGCGCGGCAAGCAATTGTCCACGGTCGAACTGGTAGAGGGCCAAGTGCACCTTGGTACCGCCCACGTCACCTGCCAGGATCATCGATTGATCTCCAGTCTGCCTTGGCCGTTGACGCCGGGCTGGGGCAATGCCGCGGCGGCGGCAGAATCCAGCAACAGTGTAATGCGGCGGCTGGCAGGCCGAATCAACTGGGAGGGAAATGTTTCCGGATCGTAGGGGCCAAGAAAAACCTGCTTGAGCGCCGGCACCTTATCGGCGCCCTCGATCAAGAAGAAAACATCGCGTGCCCGGTTGATGACGGGCGAAGTGAGGGTAACCCGCCACGCGTCTTTCTGGACGACATGATTGGCAATCGCGATCCGCATCAGCTCGTGCAATCCCTCGGTATGGGGGAACAAAGAAGCCGTATGGCCGTCGGGCCCCATGCCTAAGGCGACCAAGTCGAATATCGGTATCTCCGCGCCCTCCAGGCGAAAGCTTTGCCGGATATCGAACTCATATCTGGCCGCGCCTTCTTCGGGATCGAGCTCACCCTGGATACGAAAGACCTGGCTGCCCGCCAGGGGCACCTTGTCCAGCAGGGCTTGCCGCGTCATACGGTAGTTGCTGTCGGCGTGGTCCGGCGGAACGCAGCGTTCGTCGACCCAATAGAGTTCGAGCTTGTCCCAGGGAGTCTGCTCGCGGTAGGGGCTAGTGGCCAATAGTTCGAATTCGCCTTTCGGGGTGTTGCCCCCGGAAATTGCGATGCGCGCCCTGCCCCGAGCCGCGACAGCCGCAACGATACCGTCGACCAAATATTGTGCAGCGCGGCGACTCACTGCGTCTGCGGTGGTGTCTACGTAGTACAAAACCTCTATTTTCTCAGCCATGCAACCTGATTACCGACTTCCTGTCGTTTTGCCGCGGATTCGAGCATTTAGAGTTTATGCCAAGCGCGGCCATCGCGGGCGAGTAGCTCATCGCCCGACTCCGGACCCCAGGTGCCGCTGGCATAGTTGGGAAAGCCTTTGGGCTTGCTGCCGGCCCATTGCTCAAGAATCGGGGTCAGGAGCGACCACGTGGCCTCTACCCCATCCCGATGGGCAAACAGAGTGGCATCGCCCAGCATGGCGTCGAGCAGCAGCCGTTCGTAGCCGTTGGCCGAGGACTTGCCGAATGCGTCCGCGTAGCTGAAGTTCATGTTCACGGGGCAGACTTCCATATTTGGACTGGGAACCTTGGCGCCAAAGCGCAGGGAGATGCCCTCGTCCGGTTGAATTCGCATGGTGATCAGGTTTGGCTGCAGCTCACGGCAGGCACCGGACTGGTTCTTAAATAGCAACTGCGGTGGTTGCTTGAACTGCACGGTGATCTCGGTCGCTCGTTTTGCCAGCCGTTTGCCCGCGCGCACGTAGAACGGCACTCCCGCCCAGCGCCAATTCTCGATACCGAGCTTCAATGCCGCATAGGTCTCGGTGCCGGAGTTGGGGTCGACGCGATCCTCCTGCCGGTAACCTTTGACTGCTTTACCATCCACGATGCCGGGACCATATTGGCCACGCACGAAATCCATGGGGTGGACGGGAGTTATGGAGCGCCACACTTTAACCTTTTCCCGGCGCATCGACTCAGCCTCGAAAGAGACGGGAGGCTCCAGGGCGACGAACGAAAGCAGCTCCATGACATGGTTCTGCACCACATCGCGGAGCGCGCCGGCCTTCTCATAAAAGGGCCCACGGCCCTCGATGCCGATATCCTCGGCCGCCGTGATCTGCACATGGTCCACGTAGTTGCGATTCCATACAGGTTCGAAGATTCCGTTGGCGAAGCGAAAGACGAGGATGTTCTGCACCGTCTCTTTGCCCAGATAGTGGTCGATGCGGAAGATCTGGTCTTCGGCAAACACCCGGTTGACCTCGTCGTTCAACGCCCGCGCGGAAGCCAGATCGTGGCCAAAGGGTTTTTCGATGATGGTGTGGACTTTGCCCTTTTCCGGTTTCGCCATTCCATGCGCGCCCAGTTGCTCGATAATGTCGGCGAAGTACTCAGGGGCAGTCGCCAGGTAGAAAAGCCTGTTCCCCATAGTGCCCTGTGTCTCGTCGATCCCTTCGAGCAAGGTCTTCAATTTTCCGTAACCCTGCGGGTCGTCGAAGTTCATGGCGTGATAGGTCACCTTGGCCATGAACTCGTCGAGCTTTTTCTCGCCTTCCTTCACACCGCCGAACTGCAAAATGCCTTCACGCATGTCTTTTGCAAATTCATCCTGCAGCGGGCGGCGGGCCACGCCGATGACGGAGAATTTCCCAGGCAAAAGGCCGGATTGCTCGAGATGGAAGAGAGCAGGCAGGAGCTTGCGTTTGGTTAAATCGCCGGAAGCGCCGAAAATGACGACGGCCGTAGGCTCAGGAATTCGCTCGGCGCTCTGCGCCGCTTTCAAATCTTCGGGAGAAAACTTTACTTCCATGGTGGCCATGGCATTGCTCCTTGCTGGCAACTGTGTCGGTTACGTCCTTACGCCGGCGTCAATACCCAATTGCTCCAGCGCCTGCACGCATTGCGCTTCATCCTGGTAGCGAATAGCGTGAATTCCTAAAGCCGCGGCGGCATCGCAGTTATGCTGCCGGTCATCGATAAAAGCTACCTCGTCTGCGTCGCGTTGAAGAACATCGAGCGCCAGCTCGAAAATCTTGGGGTCTGGCTTGCGAAGTCCCAGATAGCAGGAGCTGAGGAAAACGTCGAAGTACGCTCCCAGGGCAAATTGGTCGATGCGGTAGTCATTCAGCTCGCGGGCTTCATTGTTCAGCATCACCAGTTCCATTTGCTCTGATGCGGCAAGCTCCTGAAGGATTCGCATAGCGCCGTGCGGCAATAGTACCGATCGCTCCTTCATCTGCTGAAGAAAGTCGCCGGAGGTAAAGGGGCGGGGCTCGAAAAAGATGGTGTGCTGGAGATACTGCTCCACGGTCGTGAGGCCCTTCTCCCAATCATCGTTGGCATACTGGTGCCGCGGCTCGATCAAGTCGAAGTCGAGGCCGAAGTGCTGCAGGACGGCGCCACGTTCCACATGGTCCCAGCCGTTGGTCAGCAGAACCCCGCCTACATCCCAAAGAATTGTGCTGACATCTACCATCGCCTACGTCCCTCCAGAATTCTGTCCCGACCACAAGCCTGGGTGGCGCATACCTCGCTCGTTTTCGCGAGATATGCGCCACCAAAAGCCTCAATGCTCATAAGGCACCCGGGTCTTTGACAAGGAGTGGGGCTTTAGGACTTTCCAGCCCCAGCCGTTGCCGCGGGCCGTACGCGCTCCAACAGCTGCTTTGCGCGTTTGACGATATTCGCCGGACTGAAGCCCAGCTCTTCAAGTGCTTTTGCTCCCGTAGAGGAAGCACCGAAGCGCTCCAGACCGATCACGTCGCCCTGCCGCCCGACATATTTCCACCATGGCATGGGAGCAGCGGCTTCGACCGCGAGCGCGGGCAGATGATCGGGAAAGATCTGTTGCTTGTAAGCGTCAGGCTGCTCTTCAAAGATGCGGAAGCTGGGCATGGAGACGACGCGCGCGGAGATGCCTTCTTTCTTCAGATCCGCGGCAGCCTGCAACACCGGCCAAACCTCAGCGCCGGCCGCGACCAGAAGCACATCGGGTGAGGCGCCGCCGTCCTGCAGGATGTAGGCTCCTTTGCGGACGCCCTCGGCCACCTGGTATTTGTCGGGGTCGAGAATGGGCAGGTTCTGCCGTGAAAGCGCCATGAAGGCCGGCTTGCTACGTTCCAAAGCCAGGCGCCACGCGGCGCTGGTTTCATTGGCATCCGCGGGACGAAAGTCGGTGAGGTGGGGAGTCGCGCGCAGCATGGCGAGCTGCTCGATCGGCTGGTGAGTTGGACCGTCCTCACCCAGTGCGATGGAATCGTGGGTGAAGACAAAGAGCGAGTGCGATTGCATCAAAGCGGCCAAACGAAGCGCTGGCTTGCAGTAGTCGCTGAAGGTGAAGAACGTCGATCCGTAAGGGATCAAGCCGCCGTGCACGGCCATTCCATTGACCGCCGCGCACATGCCAAACTCACGCACGCCGAACCAGATATTGCGCCCGGCAGGATCGAGATGGAAGTTACCACCGGTCTTCAAAATCGTCTTGGTCGAAGCGGTGAGATCAGCCGCGCCGCCAATCAATTCGGGCACAACTGCAGCGATCGCATCCATGATTTCGCCGCCCGCACTGCGCGTGGCGATCGGCTTGGCGGTGGCCGCATAGACCGGCAGACTCTTCTCCCAGCCGCCGGCGAGTACTCCAGACTGCACGCGTTCAAACTCCGATGCGACATCCGGAAATTCTTTCTTGTAACGCGCAAACAAGTCGTTCCACTCCGCCTCGTACTTCTTGCCGTTGTCGACGGCCTGCAGCCAGTTCGCCTTCGCCTCATCCGGGACATAGAACGTCTTGTCTTCGGGCCAGTTCAGTTTCTTCTTGGTGGCCTTAACTGCTTCTGCGCCGAGCGCCTCACCGTGCACCTTACTGGTACCTGCTTTTGGGCTGCCGTAACCGATGACCGTCCGCACCCGAATCAGCGATGGCTTATCCGTAACCCCCTGGGCGATTTTGATGGCGGCGGAGATGGCTTCGAGATCGTTGCCGTTGTCGACCATCTGCACATGCCAGTGATAGCCCTCAAAACGTTCGGTCACATCTTCGGTGAAAGAAAGCTCCGTCGGGCCATCGAGCGAGACCAGGTTGTCGTCGTACAGATAGATCATCTTGCCCAGGCGAAGCGTACCGGCAAGAGAACCGGCTTCGTGCGAGACCCCTTCCATCAAGTCGCCATCGCCGCACATCACGTAGGTGAAGTGATCGACGACGTTATAGCCGGGGCGGTTATAACGCGCCGCCAAATGTTTTTCCGCAATCGCCATGCCCACACCCATGGCGAAGCCCTGTCCCAGAGGACCAGTCGTCACTTCCACTCCATCGGTATGGCCATACTCCGGGTGGCCGGGTGTGATGGAACCCCACTGCCGAAACTGTTGCAAATCTTCCATGCCGACCTTGTATCCGGTCAGGTGCAGTACCGAATACAACAGAGCCGACGCATGTCCATTGGAAAGGACAAAGCGATCGCGATTGCTCCACTTGGAATTCGCCGGATTGTGACGCATGAACTTGTGAAAGAGCAGGTAGGTCATCGGAGAATCGCCCAGGGGCGCTCCCGGGTGGCCGCTGTTGGCCTTCTCTACCGCATCGACGGCAAGAAACCGCAGCGCATTGATGGACAACTGATCCAATTCTTCGCTCATAACAACCTCACCCTTCCTTTCGAGAATACTTTGGTTTTCAGTTCACGTCTCTCCACCGGTTCTGTGTCTTTAAGATTTAATACCACGGGCGGATCAAGCCGGCTCGAGCAGGACCTCGAAATTGCGACCTTCCCAATGATCGCGCCAGGCCAGGGTAAAGATCAGCTTGCCGGCTTTGCCGGGCTCCGTTTCCATGTCGGCGAAGTGGCCTGCAACCCCCATGGTCCGGCCCTCTGTTCGATGCGCCGTCTCCCAGTTATCGACCGTCCATACCAGAGAAAAATAGTCGTCGGCCAGCAGACGCAGCGTCCTTCCCGCAACGATGCTCTGCAGTTGCCGGTTGAGCCGGAAGACCTCGATAGGAGCGGACCGCCTGCCGTTGCTGTAGCGCTGTTCCACCACGGAGATGCGGTCGAACACTTTGCCATCGGTCACCGAGCGCAGCAGCTTGACATATTCAGCATGGGCCCAAACCAAGGGCATGGCCGCTCCGGTAACCTTTCCCAGTTTCAGCCCCAACTCCGGGATATCAGGCGCGTCCCAGATCTGCTCCGGCAACATGCCGCCCTGAGAACTGAAGCCTTCCAGGGCAAGGATGTAAGGTTTCACATCGTGTCCGGCGGCCAGTTCATAGTGCGCCCGCTCGCCGGTCAATAGCGGCCACGCACGACCCTGTCCCCAGCCCAGGAAGGGCCCGCCGTCATGGCGTTGCCCATAACCGTCGTGGTTATAGCGCCGCCAGGATGGACCCACGGGAGTTTCCACTTTGAGCACGTGATCGATCACCTTCAACGAATCGACCACAATTGGATCGTCAGCGCGCCGCAAACCATAGCGAACCAGCTCCAGGAAGCCGGCGTCGACCACGTTGGCGGCTTCGAAGTCTACTCTCTCCCCTGGCCCCCGGTTGTTGATGCGAACCGTTTGCTGGTCGCAACCCTCGTGCACATAAGGATCACCGCACTGCGGCGGACGAATACGCATGTAGTGCCGGGGGACGCCAGGCAACAGCGTACCGTTTTCTGTCACCGTCCAGTCCTCGAGGTGGGCCTCGATCCAATCCGCATGCTCTTCAAGAAATTGGGCCAATTCGCGCGCGCCATTGGCGCGCGCGATGTCGGCGGCGCAGATCAAGCCACAGATCATCGCGGCCAGGGTCGAGGGCGAATAACCGGGCGCCTCCTCCCAGCGTTCCTGCTGCGTCACCGGCGACCGGCGGACGAGGAAACCCGCGGCGCGCTCGGCGAAGGGAAACACATCGAAGCCTCCCAGGCCATCCAACTTCCAAAGGCGCCACGCCAGGATGATGGGAAAAGCAATTTCGTCGAGTTGAATCCCCGACCAGTAAGGCGTGCCGTTGATCCAAAAGTTTTGGGCAAAACTCCCATCCGGTTTCTGGGTGCAGGCCAGATACACCAAGGCGCGGCGAGCGGTGTCCACGCGACCGCAAGCCAGTAAGGCAGTGGCGCTCTGCACCATGTCGCGGGTCCAGACGAGGTGGTAACCGCCCACGTCGTCATCTCCCTTGTGCTGGCCCCAGGGAATGGAGGCCGAAGCAATAAACGCGCCGGAATAGTACTTGTCCTCGTGGGACAGGATGACGTTCTGGCTTACCTGAAGGAGACGGCCGGCGTCCTGGGAGGCGGCCTTCAAGTGCTCGGGGGTCGCCGCCCGATGCCACTGCTCGATAAAGCGCTTCAGGCTCTGATCGAAGGGTGTGGTCACTGCGGCCAATGCAGTGGTCAAAGCCGAGTGATGCCCCTCTCCGAGGGCGATGGCCACCACAAACTCCCGGTTTACGCTGAGATCGATCTCACCGGTGAGGGCGATGTTGCCATCGAGCGCAGAACCGAATTCCCACTCCATGCGAAAGTTGTCCATCAGATCCTGCCAACCGTCGCTTGCGCCCACGTAACCGCAACTGGCGCGGCTGAATCCGCAACTTGCCGCCATGACAAGAGAGATGCCATTCTTCCACGCCAGCACCACGCGCTTGCCTGCCAGGTCGAGCACAGAGCCGGAATTGCCGGCTCCGCCGACATCCAGGTGGGGGGCCAGGAGCGCATAGGCCTTCATGCGCGACAGCAAAGACTCGTCGCCTTCGACACGCACGCGCATCAAGACGACGGGGTGATGCGGGTCGGCAATGATTTCCTTGATGATCTTGTAGCGGCCCTGGCGATCGGAATTGGTAAGCCGAACGGCCGATGAATTGGCGTCGATATATTCGAAAGTCCGATCCAGATCGCGCTTCTCTTCGTGAACGAATGTCTGGCCATCGGTCAGCAGGAACCCCATATCCCTGGTTTGCGGACGATCGATGGTGGGATAGTAGATTTCGTTCAGGACGCCATGCGAGATGGTGTACCAGATGCGGCTGGCGGCGGAATAGGCCATGCCGACCGCGTCTTTTCTGCTGGAAGTCCAACGCGGCTCTGCGCCGGGTGATCCGAAGGCGTGCCCTTGCCCATGAACCCAACGGTAGCCGGGAGCCTGATCTGTCATTGTCTTGTCTTCCTCACGTTCCCTGCCTTTGCGGGGTGAATATTGCGGCTGTTCCAGAAATTCCCCTTGGAAGTAACTGACAGATGGATGCTCTCGAAGTTACAAAGGACTTGCAAGAAGGAATCTTGGTGAAAAGAGCCGGACGCCAAGCGGCTCCTTAGAGGCTTGATAACGAGGGTGCATGGATTAGTTTCTTGAAAATCAAGATTTCACAGTACCTGCGTGTTTGCGTCCGGATCAGGATGGAAAGCGACTTCGCGCATAGCATGGCCAATTTCTCGATTCTTCATGAAGCACTCCCAAACAAAGCCGCTGCGGAGGTTTTCTGCCATCAGCATACCGATGCCGACATCGATGCCAATCACGTCATCACCATACCACCCGGCTTTGGGTTGAAAGGCATCTGCAAATCCATAGCGTCCGTAGAGCTTATCGCCATAACGTTCACGCATCGTTAACAGAACGTGAGAACATTCCGCGGGAAGAAAGACCAGAGAGCCTGCGGCGGCGCAGGGCACGAGCGTGCCGTCGAGCGGCCCAATCGCCGGGGGGCCGCCCCAAACACGATATCCCTGTCGAGAATCGGACGCGGAGATACCCCACATATCCTGATCGATCCAGGGAAATTTTTGTCCCTGCACAAGGCACCAGAGCTGGTGGGCCCGGGTTGCGGCAATCGAATTGGTGAAGTAATTTGCGTGCCGGTCGCGCAAGTTGCGATAGTCGCACCAGGCCTGGGGGTATTGATGGATGAAGAGCGGCGCGTTGCCGCTGATGTAGTCGATGCCGCCATAGGAAATGACCGGACGCTGCACCGACTCCCAGGCCTCGGCGGGAAGCGGATGGGTGGGTGAGCCGATCGCCAGCAGATACATGGTGGTCAGTTCGGAGTAGATATCCCATCGGTTCTTGAGGAAGCCCTGGTCGGGCAACCAGCCCATAGAAAGCGTGTTGCCCGCATTCATCATCCATAGCCAGTCGATGCGGCGGTAGAAGGTCGTAGCCAACGCTTCAATACGCGCGTTGCCGGTAAAGTATTGACGGCAGTGGAGCACGCCGCATAACAACAATGCGGTATCGATGGAAGACAACTCGCTGCCGAAAAGCCGCTGTCCGCTATCGATATCGATGAAGTGGTAGAGAAAGCCGTGCTCGTGGGGACATTCTTCCAGGAGAAAGGCGAGGGTCTTCTCGACCCGCTGCTCGCAATCCAGGGGGCGCAGATAGTTATATTTGGCGGCAATGCATAAAGCACTCAATCCAAAGCCGGTAGCGGCAATGCTGGCGACGCGGCTGAGAGATCGTCCTTCTACCGGGGCCCGGTCGCGCACGAGGCCGCTACGCGGACTGGCTTCGTTGAAGAAAAAATCGCAATTGCGGCCCATCATATCGTCGAGCAGGGCCTCGGCAATCCTCGAGACCTGGGTGAGCGGGCGGTTGATAAAGACGCCCGGCGGGTGAGCGTACTTTTCGGCGGCCTGGGACTCGGTCTTAGGGGAGTTTCCGGTGTTGGGAGTGGGAGGTGACTGGTCTTGAAGTCCTTCGCCGGCGGCCAGACCTGACGCGCCAAAGGCGAGCGCTCCGGTGGCGCCCGCCTGGCGTAGAAGCTGCCTGCGGGTTATTCGTGTCCGGGTCAAAGCAGATCTGTTCTCAAAAAAAGCCAAAAAAGCTGATAAACCCCGCGCTGCTTAAGGCATTTTCGCAATTGGTGCAGACCGTAAGGACTGGCCTTTACGTGGTTTCTCTCACAGAAAACCACACCTCGCTGCTCTTACCACACCGCAGTGATTGCGAAAATCCTTTAGCAGGGCAAAACTGTTCTGAGTGTAAACCCGGGCTTCGCCAGGATCACAGCAAAGGACATTGGGGGGCTGGCTGGTAACTGGTACTTTCTTGCCATGAAACCGATGGCGGCCGTGAGCTCAGATTCGAGAACCCAGCCCGGCTGGGTTGCATCCGATAGCATGGAGACGCAGTATTGGAGAGGGCAAAGCGGGCGCAGCTGTTGCGCCTGGTGATTTTGTCCACCAACGGTTTCTTTAACCCCCATGATGCCCCGATCCGGGCAAGTTGTTCCGAGACTCATCCCTGGTGGATGAGGGATCAATCCAGGAGGATATTTTGGCTTACGAATTGCCACCGCTTCCCTACGACTACGCCGCGCTTGAACCGCACATCGATGCGGAAACGATGAAGCTTCATCACGACAAGCATCACGCCGCTTACGTCAACAATCTCAACGGTGCTATCGAGAAGCACCCAGAACTTTCGAAGCACACACCGGAAGACCTGCTGCGCAACCTACCCTCGATTCCCGAGGACATCCGCGGCGTGGTGCGGAACAACGGCGGCGGTCATGTGAACCACACCATGTTCTGGGCCATTATGAAGCCGGGCGGGGGCGGTGAGCCCACGGGCAAAATCGCCGACCAGATCAAGAAGGATTTTGGCAGCTTCGCGGACTTCAAGAAGCTGTTCAATGAGACCACGGCAAAACAGTTTGGTTCCGGTTGGGGATGGCTGGTTTTCGAGGGCGAGAAGCTCAAAGTGGTCACCACGCCAAACCAGGACAATCCGATTTCCCAAGGGCATTTTCCAATTCTGGGGAATGATGTGTGGGAGCACGCCTACTACCTGAAGTACCAGAACAAACGGCCGGATTACCTTGCCGCCTGGTGGGGAACGGTGAACTGGGATGAGGTCAACAAGCGGTTCGAACACGCAAAGAAGTAGAGGTGCGTAGCCCCCCTCCCGGCGGTTCCGCTGGGAGGGGGGCCCTACCATTTTCGGAGTCGAGGCGTACGGTTCCCCAATCCAGTCCCGAAGGGACGGCTGAAAATCAGAGCTGTCCAAATTAGCTTGGAGCTGTGGGGCGGACACCACGAGTGGGCTGGAACAGTCTGGCTCTGCCGACGGGAAATGGCTAAAAAGTACGCACTAACGCACTAAGCCCCCCCTCCCGGGACTCAACCGGGCTTTTCCGCAGCTTGTAAAGTTGTGCCCTGATACAAAGCAAAATGCGCTGAGGATCGAAAAAAACCCAAAAGAGCGAAAAGCGGGCAAGGTGCTCAAGTGGGATGGGGCAAGGTGCTCAAGATTTGCAAATGAAAACACCCAGGGCCGCGATCGCTTGCGCAAGGAGCCGATCGCGGTCGAGCTTGCCGGAGCCGTTCGGCGGCCCGGCGCGAACGACTTTTCTGACAGCCGACGACAGGGAGAACACCGGCGCCGGCGTGAGAGTGTTCCAAGTTGTCAAAACTGCTCCATCAAGAGGACGCACTGAGCGTACCCTGCTCGCACGGTGATTTCCGCTCTCCGCAGGCGCCCATTCGGGGCGTGGGGCGGGCGCGGAATGCCGCGGACAGACGTATCTGTCACTTCGAAGGTCACACTACTGTTTGCGAAACACCGGGGCATCCTGCCTGCAGAGGCTGATGCGTTCCCGGAGACTGGGGGCGGATGCACGGGCGAGCGATCGGTGCAAGGCCAAGCAGGGACGTGGTGAGACGGCGCTGACGTACAACTTCCTAATTTCACGGTAGTACGGATTTGGGGCGGGTGCAAGAGGTGTCTTTAGTAACATCTTTAGAGCCGGGCAGCGCCGCGCTTCCGCATCCGAGGGCCGGAAACGCTCGCGGCGGCGAGGCCGTCGTGTCCTGATACAAAAACCGCGTTTTCAGCAAACGGTAAAGCCGCGCCGGGGCCAACGTTCCTGAATAACCGCGAGGGCCTGTTCGCGGGTGTGAATCGCTCCTTCCAGTTGGGCATCTTCGGCCGCTGCGAGCATCTGAGAAAATTGCGGGCCGGGTTGGTATCCGGCTGCAATCAGATCCTTGCCATTCACCAGCAGGGTTGGCCGCACCTGCTCCTGAGGCAGGGCCTCAAAGCGCTGCCGGGCAAAATCATACAACTCGAGAGATCCGTGACTGGCGAGGCAATCGACACGGTGAAGGGCCAGATGCTGGTCAAAGTCTCGCAGGCGGAAGAACCGCTTCAGAGTGGACTCCTTCATCTTGCGCACGTCCCCAAAACGCATGTGGTTGGCGATGAGGGAAAGAATCTGCTCGGTTTCGTGGTTGGGAAACCGGAGACGCCGGCAAATTTCTTCGGCAATACCCACCCCGACCTCTGCGTGCCCGTCGAAACGGATGCGGTCGGGCGCCACGCGAAAAGTCGCGGGCTTACCAACGTCATGCAGCAAGGCGCCCCACGCCAGGGCCATCGGACACCCGGCCGGCAACTGGTCAAGCAATAAGAGCGTGTGGACCCATACGTCCCCCTCCGGATGGTATTGCGGGGGCTGGGCGACTCCCTTCATGCGGGCCACCTCAGGCAGCACCTGGGAGAGCAACCCAGTCTGATCCAGCAAGGTGAACGCACGGCCTGCGTGGCCCTCGGTGAGCATGCGGGTTAATTCTTCGCGAACGCGTTCGCGGCTTACCTGGCTCACGGCGGGCGCAAGTTGCCGGATCGCTCTCGCCGTCGCAGGCTCAAGCTCGAACGCCAGGCGCGCGGCGAAGCGCACGGCCCGCAGCATGCGCAATTTGTCTTCAGCAAAACGCTCGGCCGGGTCTCCGATGGCCCGTATCACACCGGCATGCAGGTCTTCGACGCCCCCGACAAAGTCGAGGACTGCGTCTTTGAGACTGTCGGCCGTGTGGGTCTTGCCGGTCATCCTGGTTTCGGCGAGCGCCTCCGGATCCAGCAGCAAGCCGTTGATGGTAAAGTCCCGGCGCCGCACATCCTCTTGCGGGCTGGTGGAGAACCGCACGGCATCCGGGCGCCTGCCGTCGGAGTAGGCGCCATCACTGCGAAAGGTCGCGACCTCGGTCAGAATTTCTTCACCCGGATGGTCTGAGGTTTCGCTCGAGACCAGAACGACACCGAAGTGCGCACCCACCGAAAAGGTCCTTTCAAAGAGGGTGAGCACCTGCTGTGGCGGGGCACTCGTTGCCACGTCGAAGTCCTTAGGCTCGCGGCCCAGCAGCAGGTCGCGCACGCACCCGCCAACGAACCAGGCCTGGTGGCCGGCGGCACGCAGCCGGGCGACGATCTGCGCGGCAGCTTCCTCTGCCTGGTTGCCTGCGGGTGTGGCCATGTCTACTACTCCGTGTCTACTACTATAGAAAGGTGAGTCAATCCCCGCTTTCTAAAGCCGCGGAGAGCCGCAGCCCGGGCAGCGGCCTGGTTCTGGCCATTGAGAGCTCTTGCGATGAGACCGCAGCGGCAGTCGTGGAGCGCGGGCGCCGCGTACTCTCGAGCATTGTGGCCTCGCAGATCGCCATCCATGCGCCGTATGGTGGGGTGGTACCCGAACTGGCTTCGCGAGAACACCTGCGCAACATCGTTCCCGTGGTCCGTGCCGCACTCGACAAAGCGGGCGTCGGCCTGGCGGATCTCGACGCCATCGCCGTGACCGAGGGCCCCGGCCTGGCGGGCGCGTTGCTGGTAGGTGTCGCCTATGCCAAGTCACTGGCCTTTGCCGTGGGCAAGCCGCTGATTGGCGTCAACCACCTTGAGGGTCATATCCACGCGGTTCTGTTGGCGCAAGGCGAAACGCTGAGCGAGTCCTATGCCCGATCCCTGGCCCTGGTTGTCTCCGGCGGGCATAGCCACCTTTATCTAGTCCGGCGCGATACGGCCCGGGACCCAGATGGGGGCTTTGATTATCGCAACGTGGGCGCTACGCTCGATGATGCGGCCGGCGAGGCTTTCGATAAGGTCGCCAAGTTGCTGGGATTGGGATACCCGGGTGGCCCCTGGATCGACGCCTTGGCCCCCCACGGGGATCCTTCATCGGTCGCCTTTACGCTCACCCAGGTCAAAAAGAAAGCTCATCGCCCCGGCTTGGCCGGGAGCGAAGACAGATTCCCATTCTCCTTCAGTGGAGTGAAGACGGCGGTTTTGCGTTTTGTCCAGATCCACGACCTTTACCCTTCGATCGAGCGGCGGCGAGAGGCGCTGAGTGCGCTGGATAGGCCGGGCCCATCGGACGCACTCCCTTTATGCGACGCCAAGACGTTGGGGCTCATTGCGTCCTTTCAACGCGCGGTGGTCGACGATCTGAAACGAAAAACCTTCCAGGCTGCCGAAGTTCTGGGTGCGGAAATTATTTTGGTTTCAGGAGGAGTCGCGGCGAACCGCGAACTGCGGGAACGCTTCACGGCCGAAGCGGAAAGACGCAACCTGCCGATTGCCTTTCCTTCGGTTGCACTCTCCACCGATAACGCGGCCATGATCGGGGCGGCCGCGTGGCCGAAGCTGCTGGCAGGCGGATGGGCCCCCCTGGACCTGACCGCCGATCCAAAGTTGGCCCTGGGAGGGCCCGCAAGCGCGCCCGTGCCAGCCCCAGCTCTCAAAGGGGTAGCCCCTTGATTCTAAAGATCAGAGCGGTGGGTGAGCCGGTATTGCGCACCCGCGCCAAGGCGCTGCAACCGGAAGAAATACGGCTGCCCAGCACGCAGGAACTGATCGCAGCGATGCGCGAGACCATGCTGGATGCTCCGGGCGTCGGCTTGGCCGCGCCCCAGGTAGGCCTGCCGTTACAACTCGCGGTGATCGAAGACCGCGAAGAAAACATGAAAGACCTGAGCCGGGAAGTGCTGGCCGAGAGGGAGCGCAAGCCGGTGGCCTTTCATGTGATCATCAATCCGATTTTGACGCTCGAATCCGAGGTGGAGATGGAATTTTTTGAAGGCTGCCTCAGCGTCCCCGGCCTGATGGCGCTTGTACCCCGCGCGCGAAAGGTGAAGGTCGAATGTCTGGATGAAAATGGCCGCGCCAAAGTGATTCGCGCCTCAGGGTGGCACGCACGCATCCTGCAACATGAGATCGATCATCTATTGGGCACGCTTTATGTAGACCGGATGCGCAGCGCCAGCCTCTGCTCGCTCGACAACTTCACCCGGCATTGGAAAGGCAAATCGATTGCCGAGGTCAAGCGGCTCTTGCCGTAGGCCGCAAGGAAATGCAACCCGAGTGGACGTTCGATCGTTCAAGACGGTACGATGACGTGTTAGCTACCAAATACTCGCAAAACCCAAGACTCCAGCCCGGATGATCATCCGTCTCTTCAATACACTCTCCAATACTGTCGAAGATCTCGAACCAATCGATGGCGAGACCCTGCGCATTTACGTGTGTGGGCCAACGGTTTACGACTACGGCCATATCGGTAATTTCCGTACGTTCCTGCAACTGGATATTTTGCGCCGCTTTCTTAAACAACAGGGGCGCAAGATTCTTCAGGTAATGAATATTACGGACGTGGACGACAAGATCATCCGCAATGCGTCGGCCGCGCACATGAAGATCGAAGAATATACGGCGAAATACGAACGGGCGTTTTTCCAGGACCTGGATGCCCTGGGGTGCGAGCGGCCCGAAATCGTGGCGCGCGCTACGGAAAATATTCCCCAGATGGTGACGCTGATCGAGCGCCTGGCAGCCAAGAATCTTGCCTATCAAGCACCGGACGGCTCGTGGTACTTCCGCATTGCCGGGTTTCCGGAATACGGCAAGCTGGCGAAGAAAGATTTCTCTGCGATCAACGACGGGGCGCGGGTGGATGTGGACGAGTACGACAAGGATTCGGCCCGCGACTTCGCTTTGTGGAAGGCTGCCAAGCCTGGCGAGACGAGCTGGAACACAGCTCTGGGCGCGGGGCGGCCGGGGTGGCATATCGAGTGCTCGGCGATGGCGCTCAGATACCTGGGCGAGAGCTTCGACCTGCACGCCGGGGGCGAAGACCTGATGTTCCCGCACCACGAGAATGAGATCGCACAGTCGGAATCGGCAACCGGAAAAACGTTGGCATACCACTGGATGCATGTGCGTTTTTTGCTGGTCGACGGCCGCAAGATGTCGAAGTCCGAAGGCAACTTCTTCACTTTGCGTGATTTGCTGCTCAAGGGCTACAAGGCCTCCGCGATCCGTTTTCTATTGATCTCGGTTCCCTACCTCCACCCGCTGAACTTCACCATGGAAGGTTTGACGGAATCGGCGAGCGCGGTGGATCGGGTGCGCACCTTCGCAAAGCGAATCCGCGGCGCAGGTTGGCCGGCGGGGTTGAATGAAGAGCTGCGAAACCAGACGGAGAAGGCGCAGCAAAACTTTTACGCGGCACTGGCCAACGATCTGAATACCTCGGAGGCCAGAGCAGCGATTTTCGACCTGGTGCGCGCGGGCAACGTGGCAGCGGACGCGGGCAAGCTTTACACCGAGAACGTCACCGGCATCGAGGAAGTATTACGGCGCTTCGATGAAGTCTTCGGCATTCTTGAAGACCGCGATGCCGAGATTTCTCGTGCCTCCCTGCAATGGGCACAGGACGAAGGACGGGGCGAGCAGGCAGCGCCGGAGCTTGTGGCCGCGTATTCGCTCAGCGACCAGCAAATCGATGCACTGCTGGCAGAGCGAGAGCAGGCACGCCGCACACGCAATTTTGCACGAAGCGACGGTATCCGCAACCAGCTGGCCGCGCTCGGAATCGCGATCGAGGACTCCAAAGATGGCGCCCGCTGGAAGAGGAAATAGTCTCACGGTCGATTCCCCGTATTTCCTGCCACGCAGCACTGGCCGGGAACAATTATGTGCGACTTTCCTCATAGAAAGTCGCATGCAGATTGGTGGCTCCACCAACATCCACAGGAAATACGGGTTCAGGAACAACCAACTCGCCAAAGAGCCGTGCTAGGCTTAGGGTGCAAGAGGACATTCTGGATGCGGGTGGAAAGCCAAAAACGGTGCAAGATGGATACCGGCGGTTCTTCCATGCCGGCGCTTTGCTTGCGCTGGTCTGCGCGTCCCATCGCGCCACCCAGGCTTTCCGGGGTGCTCCCCGCGGGTACCCGACCTAGTCTCTTCGGCGGTGACTAGCTTTACTCCGCCGAAGCGCTGCCCAGCCTCTGTCCGCCTTGCGCCCCGATGCAGGCGGTCCATCGACCCACCTTCTACCGGGACTTGCAGCCGGACTGATGGTGTCGAGAGAGCTTCATGCGGCTTTCCTCAACGAAAGAGCCGCACACCCTGATTTGGATGGCAGCTGGAAATCCGGTCAGGCCCGGCGCCGATACGGTACGCCGAGAAAGCAGAGAAAGCATCATGCAGAAGAATGGTCACGTAAGCAGTGCGCTCCTGGCCCAATACGGCCCAAAGATTACCGGCCCGCTTCCTGGGCCGAAAGCCCGGGCGATTGTCGCCGCGGACGATCGCTATGTTTCCCCGAGCTACACCCGTTCGTATCCGATGGTTGCGAAGAGCGGCCGGGGTGTGCGCGTGACAGATGTGGATGGAAACGAGTTTTTGGACTTTGCCGCCGGGATTGCGGTGGTTTCTACCGGGCATTGCCATCCGGAGGTGGTCGCGGCCATCCAGAAACAGGCAGCAGAATTGATACACATCTCGGGCACCGATTTCTACTACGAGCACATGATTGCCCTGGCAGAGCGGCTTTCGGCGATCGCGCCGATGCCGGGGCCGCATCGTTTCTACTACGGCAATTCGGGGGCGGAAGCGATCGAGTGCGCGCTGAAGCTGGCCCGCTACCATACCGGCCGGCAGAACGTGATCGCCTTTTTTGGAGCCTTTCACGGACGGACGATGGGCGCACTTTCGCTCACCGCCTCCAGGCCGCAGCAGCGGCGCCGATTTGCGCCGCTGGTTCCCGGGGTCACGCATGTGCGCTATCCGTATGCTTACCGCGGCTGCAGCGGGGGGCCCCAGGAGGAGGAGCGTTTTGCGCTGGCTTGCGCCCGCTACATCGAAGAGAAGTTGTTCAAGACGACACTGCCGCCGGAGGAGGTTGCCGCGATTTTCGTTGAGCCCATCCAGGGCGAAGGCGGTTACGTCGTGGCGCCGGATATTTTCATGCAGGAGCTGCGCCGCATCTGCGATAAGCACGGCATTCTGCTGGTGGTGGATGAGGTGCAATCCGGAGCTGGCCGTACCGGGAAATGGTGGGCGGTGGAGCACTCCGGCGTGCAGCCGGATATGGTTTGCATCGCCAAAGGAATCGCTTCGGGCATGCCGCTGGGGATTTGCATGACGCGAGCGAATCTGATGGATTGGGTGCCCGGCTCCCATGCCTCCACTTTTGGCGGCAACCCGGTGGCCATTGCCGCGGCGATCGCGACCATGGATGTTCTGGAGCGCGAAGGCATCGCCAACGCGGCCGGCATGGGAGAGGTTTTCTTCTCCCGGCTGCGTGACTGGCCGGCGAAGCACCCCATTGTGGGCGAGGTTCGCGGCAGGGGGCTGATGATCGGTATTGAGATCGTCAAGAACCAGCTGACCCGCGAGGCCGCACCAGCGTTGCGGGACCGAATCGTCTCCCTGGCGTTTGAACAGGGTCTGCTGTTGCTGGGCTGCGGAGAAAGCTCTCTTCGACTGTCGCCGCCGCTGATCATCCATCAGCATGAGGCGACGATTGGCCTCGATATTCTCGAACAGTGCATAGCACAGGCGGAGCGGGAGCACGCACACGCAGCCGACGTAGCCTCGGCCACCGTTTAGATTTAGATTTGCCGGAAAAGGGGTGGGATTTGCGGCCGAAATGGGGCTGCCGATTCCACCCTTTGCCTATTACGGAGGGTAGCCAGCTTTTCTCGCGGTTCGTCTGAAGGTTAAGCTGGAGCTTCTGGAGAATACCCGTGCAGGCCGCCGGTATACATCACCTCGAGCTCACACTGCTTTTTCTGGTGCTCCTCGTCGCCGGGCTGGCCACCCTTGCGCAGCGTTTCAAAACTCCTTATCCAATTGTGCTGTTTCTCGGTGGCGTGGTTCTCTCGCTGCTGCCGAATCTGCCTCACATGGCACTCGATCCCGACGTGGTCTTTTTGGTGGTTCTGCCGCCGTTACTGTACATCGGTGGGTTTAACACGTCCTGGCGAGACTTTCACCATAACCTGGCCAGCATTCTGATGCTTGCGTTTGGCCTGGTTGGTTTTACGGTGCTGGGCGTCGCACTGGGCACGGGCTGGCTCATTCCCGGATTCGATTATCGCCTCGGCGCCGTTCTGGGAGCGGTGGTTTCGACGACCGACGCCATCGCCGCCGGGGCCATTGCAAAACGTCTCGGTCTGCCGCGCCGGATCGTCGACATACTGGAAGGGGAGAGCCTGGTCAACGATGCCAGCGGCCTGCTCGCTCTGCAATTTACGGTTGCGCTGGTGGTTGCCGGGCAGCGGCCCACGGTGGGCGTCGCGATGCTGGAACTGTTGTGGCTGGTCTGCGGCGGACTGTCGATTGGACTGCTATCTGCGTGGATCATTCATAAGATATCGCTGCACATCACCGACGCCCCGGTCGAAATCACGCTTTCGCTGGCCACCCCCTACTTTGCCTATCTTGCGGCCGAGGGCATTCACGCTTCGGGGGTGCTGGCGGTGGTTGCCTGCGGGCTTTATCTTGGGCGAAAGAACTCAGAGGTGCTGTCGATCAACGCACGGCTGGACAGCTCGGCGGTGTGGAAGACACTCGAGTTTGCGCTTAACGGGATTATTTTTATTCTGATGGGCCTGCAGCTTCCGCTGGTGCTCAGCGGGATCCACGATCTTTCCGCATGGCAACTGACGTGGTACGGAGCGACGTTCGCGATCCTGGTGGTGGCGTTGAGAATCATCTGGGTATATCCCGGCGCCATGATCTCCTATTGGATTCGGCACCACAGGCTGCATCAGACGGAGCCAAGGCCCAGCGGGAAACAGGTTTTTATTGTGGCCTGGACCGGCATGCGCGGGGTACTGGCCCTGGCGGCCGCAATCTCATTGCCAACGACGTTGCAGAACGGCGCCCCGTTTCCCCAGCGAAACCTCATCATCTTTCTTACGTTCTGCGTGATCTTCGCGACCCTTGTGCTGCAGGGGCTATCGCTGCCGGTGATTATTACCAGACTGGGACTGTCTTCCGGCGGCGAGGGCGGCGCTGAAGAGCAGCAGGCGCGTCTTCTCATCCTGAACACCGTGCTCGCCTATCTGGAGAATCTGGCACGGGAAGCAAAGTCAGAACATGCAGCGATTTACGAAGACAAGATGCGCCACTACCGCACCCGCGCTACGCTGCTCGGAGGCCGTGGGGAGTCTACGAAGCAGAAACGAGAGGTCGCCGTGGCCCGCTACGAACGCAATCTTACCCGGGAACTATGGGCGCTCGAACGCTCCACGGCGGTCAGCCTGCGCAACGAGGACAAGATCAATGATGAAGTGCTGAGAACCATCGAGCGCGAACTGGATCTGATTGAGACGCGCTTTCAGAATTCCTAAAGCAGTTTCGGAATCACCGCTTCTCGGTGCTCTTTACCCACACAATGCCGGCGGCAAAGAACACGCAGGCCACCGCAAGCGCCAGGACGGCATGCGGCTTGTTGCCGTAGTGGACGGCTACAGCGGCGTCAATCCACCACACCACGGCGCCCACAAACCAGATAAAGGAAAGATTCCTCATTCGCATCGAGGCTACCTCAACGACACCTGTTCGCAATGCGACAACTCTTCGATATTCCATTACTTTGGGAATGCCGGAGAAAACCTCCGTTCCCAACGCTTAGGTAATTCTAAAACCATTCTGTGCGAGGTCATGCTTTCCCGCCGGACCTCCGTTTGACCCAGACATTTTCCGCCGCAGGGTGGCCTAACGTGGAACGCCCCGCTGTGGTCTCAATCGAGATGGTGCGGTCGTAATTCTTGGCCAGAACGTTGACCCGGCCACCGGGCGCTATGCCGGCCTGGTGCAGAAAGAGCAACAACTTCTGGTCACGCTCATAGAGGCTTACCACGGTGTATCCGGAGTCCTCGGCGGCGTCTGAAAGCAATACCATCCCGCGTTTCCCACGCTGCTCCGGACTTTCCGGCAAGACCCAGTTGCCGTGTGGGCAGGTTCCCTTCGAGCCCAGTTTTTCCAACAGTTTAGCCTCAAATGCAGGCGACACGGCATGCTCCAGGCGTTCGGCTTCGTCATGCACCTCAAACCATTCCATGCCGAACATCTCCGCCAGCATCCGCTCGATGAGGTGGTGGCGCAAGGCGGTTCGATACGCTGTCTTTTTGCCCTTGGGCGTGAGCCTTACAATGCCATCCGGCTTGACTTCAAGAAAACCATCGCGCCGCAGGCGCTTGATCGCCATGGTGACCGCCGGCGGAGACACACACAACCAGTGCGCCAGCGTTGCCGGGATGACTGCCTGGCCTTCGCTCTCCGCTTCCAGAACGGCCTTCAGGTAGTCTTCTTTCGAAATGGTGATGGGGTTTTTCACGTCGGTTACTGTGAATAGTTTAGAGCGGGTTCACAATTTTTGCCGCTTCCTACTGGGCAACCCACGGCACTGACGTGCCGTGGTTGCCCAGGATTTCATCCTGGCTACTTTCAGCCGCCCCTCTGGGACGACTCCTTTTTCCCTATGCCGACCCACGAGGGATGAAACGGGAGTTTGTTTCTTCCCGGAGATCTGGAGCCCTGGTTTTCTCGTGGCTAAGACTATGGCGGGGTCCTGGCCGCAACGGGCCACCTGCCTTCGCGATTGACGGCGCCGCTTGGGTGGACATCGCCAGAGGCGTGTACGAATCTAGAACAGCCGGAGCTGGATTGCGGGCGGCTAACGCAAAGGCTGTGCGCTCTCCGCATAGCTGAAAGTAATCAAGACGACGCAGAACAGTGCAGATGTATCTCCGCAGTCAACAAAGGCCAGCGCCATTTTATTGCCGCACAGCCTATCCCGGAGGGTAGTCGATATACGATTCATTCGAGCTCCCAGAGAACTGTAACGGCTGATTCGGGAGGGCCGCGGGGGCTTAACAGGCTACGGAAAAACTCGACAGACTAAAGCGTTCGAGCAGATGGAAAGACAAACTTCTCAGGTAGGGCACGGCTTCAGCCGTGCCGCAAATATCTTGTGCGCCTTATGGCTTAAGCCGCTGAGGTACGGTTCTCTTTCGATTCGAAAATTGCCCTCAGGGGCTAAAGCCCTTGTCATTTGCGGCTTTTTGCGGCACGACTGAAGCCGTGCCCTGATACAAAACGGAGTTTTTCCGCAGCCTGTAAAGCCCAAGATGTTTTCAAGACACTTACGGCCCGACTAACGCTCGCTGCGGCGACGCAAGCCGGGCCCCAATCCAGACACTGATACAAATGCTCCGAGCACATCGACCACTTTATGAATAACGTCCCCTTGGTAACAGTGATTGTTCCCTGCTATAACGGGGCGGTGTTTCTTGAAGAAGCACTAAGGAGCGCCCTGGCGCAGAGCTATGGGGCAGTAGAAGTTGTTGTGATCGATGACGGATCCACGGATAGCAGCCCGGAGATTGCTCAACGGCTTCCCGTCCGCTACATACGGCAGCAGAACCTCGGCCTGTCGGTAGCACGCAATGCGGGTATTCGGGAGAGTAAGGGGAGTTACGTTGTCTTTCTGGACGCGGATGACCGCCTGCGGCCGGAAGCGATCGAGTCTGGACTGCATGCGCTCGCAGCGCACCCGGATTGCGCCATCACGGTAGGAGATCACGTGTTTATCGCGGCCGACGGTTCCCACTTAGGAAACTCCGATAAGGCGTGTGAACCCCGCCGGCACTATGAGGCGCTGCTGAAGAGCAATTTCATCGAAATGATTTCTTCTGTATTGTTCCGCAGAAGCATTTTCGATGAGGTGGGAGGATTCGATACCGCGCTTCGTGTGGCTGAAGATTACGATCTTTACCTGCGCATTGCACGCGTGCGGCCGATCTGTTGCCACGCCGTGATCGTCGCCGAGTACCGGATGCACGGAACAAACACGTCGCGCAACTCAGAGTTGATGTTGACCACCACCCTGCAGGTATTGCGCAGGCAGGCGAGGTATGTTCGCTACGATGTCCACCGCCTGCTCGCATTCTGCGATGGGATCAGATCCTGGCGAAGACAGTACGGGCGGCAACTTGCGTCGGAGGTGGCGAGATCGCATGCGGCGATACGTCCGGATCATCTTCGCCGGAAGCTCCAAATCCTTGCCTATCGTTATCCTCAGGGATTATTGCTGCTTCTGCTGCGCGTTCTGCCGGCTTTCGTACAGCGGAATGCAGCGCCGGCATCCCCAGGGCAAGTCCAGCAGGTCCGGAGGTAGTACAAATCAACGTTCCCCAGAACATTCCGTTCCGAAACACGCTGAAGAAGGCGGCACGGCGCATGCATCGGGCCCGCACCGTCTTTCACAAGAAGGCCATGATCCTCGTCTACCATCGCGTGGCTGAGGCGAACGTGGACCCATGGGCACTCGGGGTGAGCCCAGAGCATTTTGCCCAGCATTTGCAGGTTCTGAAGACGATCGCCAATCCGGTATCGCTCAAAGAGCTGGCCAGGGCAAGATCGGACAAAGATCTTCCATCCCGGCCCGTCTGCATCACTTTTGACGATGGCTACGCGGATAACTTACACGCCGCTAAGCCTGCACTGGAGTCGTCGGGTGTGCCGGCTACCGTCTTTGTTACCCCTGGATATCTGAATGTTCCTGACAACCTCTGGTGGGATGAGCTGGCGAAGCTCATCCTCGACCCGGCGACGCGCCAACAGGAGTTAAGTCTGAATTTGAAGGGCTACGACTACGCCTATGCCTTTCCGCCGCAATCCGCCGAGTCGCCGGGTGTGGATCCGGATAGAAGCTGGAGAGCATGGGAAGACGCCCCGGGACCCCGCCAAGCGGCATACCTGACACTTTATGGAATGCTGGTGACACTATCGGACGCGGAGCGGGAGCAGGCACTCGAACAGCTGCGTAGAGGTGCGACATATGGGGATCGCCGGCAACATCGGTGCCTCACCGAGAATGAGTTGCGCGAGCTAGCTTCTGGAGACCTGGTGGAGATTGGCGCCCATACCCTTACCCATCCCGTCCTGGCACTGCTGCCGTCCGACCAGCAACAGCATGAAATTGGGGGCAGCAAGGGGCGGCTGGAAGCACTCACCGGCAAGACGATCACCAGCTTCGCCTATCCCTTTGGCAAGAAGAACCACTACACCCGACATACAGTCGACACGGTGCGGGCGAATGGATTCGAGTGCGCCTGCTCCAACTTTGGCGGCCTTGTTACCCGGACTTCCAACCGCTTTGTGCTGCCACGATTCCAGCCTATGGACTGGGATGGGGATGCATACGCTCGGATAGTGGAGAGCTGGTACCGGCACTACTAGCTGGCTGTCTCGGGCAATTTCCAGGGGATAAGCAGAGGGGCACGCGTTCAGTCCCGGAGTTTTCACGCAATGCATCTGCTCGCTCCCGCAGCCCCCTCACCGGGCGAAAAAATAGGCCTATGTGCGAGAAAAGAGAGGTAAGCGAGGTATGCGAAAAAAGCGAGAAAAGCGGGAAAAGCCCATTGTGGGTTTACAATCAACAGCTTACGACGGCCGAGAAATTCTACATTTTAGGAAATGGGGCGAGTCCCGCAGGGACGGCTGAAAATAGCCCAGGACGTTGAGGTCAAGAGGATCCAGCAGGGGCTAAAGCCCAACGTATTCTCAATTATTTACGGCACGACTAACGATCGCTGCGGCGAGGCAGTCGTGCCCTGATACAAAACAGGAGTTTTTCCGCAGCCTGTAAAGCCCAGATCATTTTTTCGATCTTGCGGCACGGCTGACGCTCGCTGCGGCGAGGCAGTCGTGCCCTGATACAAGCCCAGCGCTAAAGCGCAGGATAGAGAGGTCGGATTTCTTCCGGCAACGCTAAAGCGTTGCCCCCCTGCTAAAGCAGGGGGCTTCCACCCAAAAACACGGCCAGCAAACTTCTTCAGAAGAGCTGTCGGGTCGGAGGTGGCGCATCGGGTTGCCCAGATGCTAGCCACCGTCCGCCGCTCAAACCGTGCATGCGGTTTTCCCGCACACGGCTTTCACGAAGGCTCACTCTTCCGGGAAGCAGGAGAAGAAAGGAATGGTCCTTCGCTTGCCCCCGTTGGGTCGATCCGTCCAACAGTTTCCTCGGGCGAAGCGTACGGGTATATCACTTAAGGAACTGATCCTCCTCCGCGCCCTTACTCATTGGTCTTCCTCTCTCTTCCCAGCATCTTCGTCGGCTGACTTCCCCGATCCATTTCTGTCGCCGGTTGCCCGGTCACATGGCTTTCACCACGCTTCTGGTACTTTTCAGCCGTCCGACTACTGACAGCGCATCGCTCGCCATTTCGCTCTCGCTTATAGGTCCGCTTACTCCGATGCCAACCGGAAACACTGTCAGTCCTCCTGAGGTCACGCGCTGTTCTTCCGTACCGTGCCGTCCGCAAACACCTTGGTGCGGTGGGTGAATGAGAACGCCTTCGCCTCCAAATTGCAGGCTCGACCTTGCCCCACCTTTGGCCGACCGGTTCATCGTCGGGGCTGCCCCCTCGATTACGGCCCGGTACTTCTCCTCATGCCCTTCGGATTCCATCTCACAATGGACACCCTGCCCTCCGCAGAACCATCTCGCCTCTGCGGCCAGCGAGGCATTACCCCCGCTTTCGGATATGGCCCTCCTCATCTGAGAACCAGAGGGACTTCAACCCTCCTGAACAACGCGCTGCTCAGCGCACAATCTGCACAGGTCTGACTTTCAGCCGTCCCTTCGGGACTGCTCCTTTTCCATCTGCTCCGAACCTCTCATCTCGTCGAGTTTTTCCGCAACCTGAAGTCGGGCTTCGTAACAACAGACAAATCTCCCGATTCATCTCTCACGGGTCGGCGAAGCCGTCGGACGACGGATCTAAAGGATTTTCATTCGTGTTGGCAATCCGGCCTATTCCGGAGACAATGGAGCCCATGTTTACGCTACGGCTGCTCGAAGGGTTTGTTCACGCTAGCGACGCTCTTGCTGGCCGCCTGCAGAGACGCCCCCGACGGCCAGCCCACCTGGAACTGGGGAGGCGCGGCGAAGATACTGCGTATTTCTATTTGCGCCGCCGCGGCTACACAATCGTGGCGCGCGACTGGCGCAGCGCAAAAGCCCGTGGCGACCTTGATCTGATCGGGTGGGAAGAGAATACTCTCTGCTTCATTGAAGTGAAAACCCGCACCTACCGGAGTGTATTTACAGCAGAATCGGCGGTGGACGCGGACAAGACCCGCGTGCTGCGACGCTTGGCACGCCAATATCTTCTGGCCCTACCCGTTGTACCGCAGCAAGTCCGCTTCGACGTGTTAGCGATCTACGAAAATGAGGGACCTGCGGGGATTGAACTCTTCCGCAATGCTTTCTATTGGCGTTGAACTCTCCACTCCTGACGGGAGGCGCACTTGGGAATACATAACGGATGACAGCCTTGATGCCGCGGATAGTGTGATCGATCCCGATTACTATCGGAACGAGCCCGCGTTTTGCAGCTTCCTTTTCAAGAAACCGTGATGGTTACTGAGCGTCTTTGTACTCTTCGTGCCAGGCCATTTGGATGGCCTCCAGCTTGGCCTCATTTGACTTTGCGGGGTCATCGGTAAAGCCGTCGAGCGCGGTGACGTATTTGTGCAGGTCGGTAAAGCGCACCGTGAAGGGATCGAGGTCAGGAAATTTTTCCTGCAACTGGATCCCAATTTCTTCCGCGTCACTCCAGGTAATCTCGCGCGCCATCGTCAACCTCTCACTTCTGTTCGGCCAGGGTGAGGGGCTTGCCCTCGGAAACATAATTGCGGTTCCACTTTGGAATCTCGACCACATAGTTCCCCGGAGCAGTGATCACGGCCTGGCAACCGAGGCGGGAATTTAATTGTTGATCCGCAGCCATATCCAGCCGGTCGAGCTCATCGTCGTCCGCGGGTGTGAGTGACTCGCTGCCCTCCTTGGTCCAAAGATGACAGGTGGTGCAAGCGCAGACACCGCCACAGGCGTGGTCGAGGAAAATGTCGAAATGCTCGGCCACGTCGAGGAACGACATGGGTTTTCCATGGTGCCCGTAGGGTAGCGTGCCATAAGCGAATTCCACTGTCCGGCCTTCAGGAAGAAAAGTGATTCGGACCACGTTATCCGGCTTGGCGTTCTGATTCTGATTCATGGTGTATGCATGCTTTCTATCACTGAAACTCGGCCTGTGCGATGGGGTGCGGGGCAGCGGGGCCCTGGCCTAATTGTTCGTCCGCCGATTGCATGGTCTGGCCCTTGATGGCGCTCGACACCGCGTCATCCATCATGAGTTCAGCGAGGCGGTGAGTCGCTTTGTCGAGCGCATCGGTGCCGGCGCGTAACGCCTGCAAATCGTCGCCCCGCCGCAAAACGTCTAACTCGGCGCTCAAGGAGGCGATCTGCGCAAGTTCGCCGGCAGTAAGCAACCGCCATGCGGGACTCGACGGAGCTTTTTCAAGCTTGCTGAGAATAGTATCCGCTTCGTTTCTGGCTTCAACCAACTGGCGGAGATGAATATCCTCTTCGGCGTGATCGAAGGATTCGAGAATCATCGACTCTACCTGCTCGTCGGTAAGCCCATAGGCCGGCTTCACCGAAACCTCGGCCTGCTTGCCACTGCGCTGCTCAAGCGCCGACACGTTCAGGATGCCGTTGGCGTCGATAAGGAATTTAACCTCGATGCGCGGCAACCCCGCGGTCATAGGAGGAATTCCCTTAAGGTCGAAGCGCGCCAGCGAGCGGCAGTCCTTCGCCATTTCGCGTTCGCCCTGCAGCACATGGATGGCGACATTCGTTTGCCCATCGACCCCGGTGGTGAAATGCTCCGAAGCGGAAGCGGGGATGGTCGAGTTGCGCTGAATGATCTTGGCGACCACTCCACCCAATGCCTCGATTCCCAGGGATAACGGGGTCACATCGAGGAGAAGCATATCCTCGGTGGCTTTCGATCCACCGCCCAGAATATTGGCCTGCACGGCCGCGCCTAACGCAACCACCTCATCGGGATTGAGCTCGGTGCGGGGAGCTTTGCCTCGCCGGGGCAGCTCAAAGACTTCGCTGACCAGCCGCTGCACCGCGGGAATGCGCGTGGAACCGCCCACCAACACGACTTCGTCAATTTGATCAGCAGATAAGTGCGCATCGCGCAGCGCGTCGCGGCAGGGAGCGATGGTGCGGGTGACGATGGGCAGAATCATCTGCTCAAATTGGTCGCGAGACAGTTCACGAAGGTAATGGCCACCCTGGGGCAGTTGGATATCGATTTGAGCGACAGACTGTGAAGAGAGAGCAATCTTGGCCTCGATCACAGCTTTGCGTATGGCCTGAATCGTTTCCGGCTGACGGCGCACGTCGGTTCCCAGATCGCCGGCAATGTCGTCGAGCGCGATGGCGATCAACAGATTGTCAATGTCATCGCCGCCCAGGTGGGTATCGCCATTGGTGGCGATGACCTCAAAAATGCCTTCGTGCAGCTTGAGTATCGAGACGTCGAAGGTGCCACCGCCGAAGTCATACACGGCGATGATGCCTTCCTTTTGACGATCGAGCCCATAAGCGAGAGCCGCCGCTGTAGGTTCATTTACGAGACGCAGCACTTCGAGGCCGGCCATGCGTCCCGCATCCTTGGTCGCCTGCCGTTGCGCGTCATTAAAGTAGGCCGGCACGGTGATGACCGCCTGCGCGACAGGTGCGCCAAAATAGCGCTCGGCGTTGTGCTTCAGCTGGCGAAGGATGTGCGCCGAAATCTCCGGTGGCGTGAACTCCGCCTCCCCGAGGCGAATCCGCAACACCTCTCCCGGCTGCAGGTCATCGACCAGGCGGAAGGGAAAAAACTTCAATTCCTCAGCAACATCTTCGACACCGCGACCCATCAGGCGCTTGACCGAATAGACGGCCTTCTCGGGCGTATCGAGCAGCGTGTGGCGTGCTCCGTTGCCGACCAGCATGACGGGGCGGCCACCCTCGCGAGCGGGTCCCAGAGCGACCACGGAGGGCACCAGGTTCAAACCATCTTCCCCTGGGATAACCACTGGCTTCTCGCCTTGCATGAAGGCGATCAACGAGTTGGTCGTGCCCAGGTCTATACCGACTACGCGTTCTTCCGCCATAACTCTCAGGACTCTCCCAGGGTCTGGTCCACGTCGCGCACCAGATTCTGCAGGTAACTGCGACGCTGCAACAACGCCGTCATCGCTTCTTTGGCCGCGGTCTTTCCGGCTTCGTTACTTTGCTCCCATGCGGCGTCCCAGGCTGACCATTGCGACCGCACCTGCTGGTCAAGCGCGCTCAACTGCCCGGAAAAACGGCTCTTTGCGCTCCCGAGATCGCCGCGCAACTGTGGATCGTCTTCCCCCGATTTCTGATTCTGGCGCAACTCCTCAAGTTGCATATTCAACTCGAAAACCTCTTCCAATAGATCCGCCGGTACCTTCGAGGGGTTCCCATCACCCTGGCCACGCGGGTCTTCGAATTGCACCCCTTCGAGCTGGAGAAGATATTTGGTGCGCTCCAGCGGATTCTTCAAGGTTCGATACGCATCGTTCAGAAGCGAGGCTTGCGCAAGGCTCCACCCCTGCTCTTCGACCGATGCGCGCGCATGCACATCGGGATGCAGCTTGCGGCTGTAGCGGTAGAACTGCTTCTCCAGCGCTTGCACATCAAGATCGAGCTTCGGCGGCAACCCGAACATAGCGAAGTAATCCGTCTGCCGCGGCGGCTGCACCTTTCCGCATCCGGCGCAAAAAGGCTGCCCGTCCGCGCCTTGCCGGCCGCAGGACCAGCATTTTGCGGGTGCACTGACTGTTTCCATCGTTTGCATAGGGCGAAGCAGACTCCGACGTGAAACCGCTCTACGCCGAAAACGAAGAACCGCAACCGCAAGACTTGGTCGAGTGAGGATTGATGAAGTTGAAACCCTGCCGCATCAGCGTCTCTTCGTAGTCGAGGATCATGCCGTGCAGGTAGATAAACGACTTGGGATCGACGAAGACACGAACCTCTTCAAAGTTGTACACGCGATCGCGCTCACGCGGCTGAGAATCGAAACGAATGTTGTACGAAAGGCCGGAGCAGCCGCCGCCCTGAATGCCCAGGCGAAGGCCACCCTCTTGCGGAGAGACACCCTCTTTGGCCATGGCGACGCGAATCCGTTTCAGAGCGCGCTCCGTTACCTGGATGCCCTTCTGATTGGGTGTGGCGTTTTCGGCATTGAGGACAGCTAAATCCATCTTGCCTTCTCGCGTGGGACTCTCGCCCAGTTTGGGCGAGACGTCCCACGTATTCGATGATTCGTTATACGGAGGCAGCCACTTCTGCTGACTCGGTCACGCCATTCTTCTTTTTCCAATCGCCAATGGCGGCGCGAATCGCATCTTCCGCCAACACCGAGCAGTGAATCTTGACCGGCGGCAACGCCAGTTCCTTCACAATGTCGGTGTTCTTGATCTGCATGGCTTCGGCAATCGTTTTGCCCTTGACCCACTCGGTTGCGAGCGAGGAGGAAGCGATAGCGGAACCACAGCCGAAGGTCTTGAACTTCGCTTCTTCAATGACCTGGGTTTCGGGATTCACCCGGATCTGCAACCGCATGACGTCGCCGCACTCCGGGGCGCCCACCAGACCGGTACCTACCTCAGACTGACTCTTATCCATCTGGCCCACATTCCGAGGATTGTTGTAGTGATCAATTACCTTGTCGCTATATGCCATTTCCGTCTCCGTATTTCGTATGCAGCGTAGTTGTGCTTTACACCAAAAGAATTTTAGTGTGCCTGCCACTCAATCTTTGAAATGTCGATGCCTTCTTTCACCATTTCGTAAAGCGGTGAGAGCTCACGAAGCTTTTGCACCACGTCGATCACCTTGTCGGCAACGTAATCGACCTCAGCTTCGGTATTGAAGCGGCCCAACCCAAAACGAATCGAGCTGTGCGCTACATCGTCGCCGAGCCCTAGAGCCTTTAATACATAAGATGGCTCAAGTGACGCCGAGGTGCAGGCCGATCCACTGGAAACTGCTACATCATTGATACCCATCAGCAGCGACTCACCCTCGACGTAGACAAAGCTCACGTTCAAGTTGGCCGGCAGACGGTGCTCCATGGAGCCATTGACGTGGAGATAGTCGAGATTGGATTCCAGCCTGGCCTTCAGCTTATCGCGGAACCTGCCCAGCCGCTCTGCCTCGGCAGCCATCTCTTCGCCCGCAATCTCGCAGGCCTTGCCCAGGCCCACGATGCTGGGCACGTTGAGGGTACCGGAGCGCATGCCGCGTTCGTGGCCGCCACCGTCGATCTGCGCGGAAATCTGGACTCGGGGATTGCGCCGCCGGACATACAAAGCGCCACACCCCTTGGGGCCGTAGATCTTGTGCCCGGTCAGGGACAGGCAATCGATGTTCATGGCATTTACGTCCACCGGGATCTTACCCACTGCCTGCACCGCATCGGTGTGGAAAATCACGTTGTGCTGGTGACAGAGTTTGCCTATCTCCGCTACCGGCTGGATGACACCTATCTCGTTGTTAGCAAACATGATAGAGACCAGGATGGTCTTGTCGTCGATGGCCCGCTTCAGGTCTTCAATGTCGATCAGGCCGTCTGCCTTTACGGGCAGATAGGTGATGCGGTAGCCGTACTTTTCCAACCGCTTGCAGGTGTCGAGCACGGCTTTGTGCTCGGTTACCTGGGTAATGATGTGATTGCCGCGTTCGCGGTACATCTCGGCAATGCCCTTGATGGCCAGATTGTTGCTCTCGGTGGCGCCGGAGGTAAAGATGATCTCCTTGGCGGTGGCGCCGATCAACTTCGCAACCTGCTCGCGCGCGCGCTCAACACCCTGCTCAGCTTCCCATCCAAAGGAGTGGTTGCGGCTGGCGGCGTTACCAAATTTCGAAGTGAAGTACGGAATCATCGCTTCCAGCACGCGCGGGTCCATCGGCGTGGTCGCGTGATCATCCATGTAAATCGGCAACTTTACGTTTGCCGGGGCCTTCACTGTGTTCTCAACGGTGCTCATTGCGTTCTCCTGATCTCTATCACTCTTGAACCGCGGCTCAGCCGCCCAAACTCACCAGCATAGGTTCGATCGACTTGCCGTGGTATTTTCGGCTGTCCTCAGGCTCACACAGGTCGCTTACGCGAATCGCCTTCAACACATCCGAGATGCTCTCATTCACCTTACGCAACGGCTCCTTGACTGTGCAGCTGTCGGTGAGGTCACAACCGCGGGGCCCGGTGGCACAGGAAGTAATAAAAAGCGGTCCGTCAATAGCCCCGATCACCTCAAACGCCGTAATCTCTTCAGGCCGCCGGGATAGCGCGTAGCCGCCATTGGTTCCGGCGTGGGAGCGAAGCAGCCCTGCCTTGGTGAGTCGCTGCAAAATCTTGGCCAGCAGCTGAGGCGGAATGCCATAGGCCTCAGCGATATCCTTGGCACTTAGGGAAGGCATGTTGGCGCGTTCGGCAAGGAACTTCAGCGCCATTAAGCCGTAATCCGCCTTCTTCGTTAGCCTTAGCATTCCCGCTTGTCCATAGGATGCAATCCCGACCTTCGCGGTCGCATATTCAGTATACGACCGACTTCGTAACTACCACAAGTAACGACGGCGCGGCTTCAGAGGATGGGAGAGAGGATCGCCCGCAGACCCAAAACCAGGTATTACGCAACTCTTACACCGCTCGGGGCTTGCGCCAACTAGCCTACGGTGGAAGGCGGAATGGGGACATGGCAACTTCGACAAATTCGGTAGACGCGGCATTGGAAGCAGCCTCGCTGCAGACGGCGCCGGGGCCCGACCAGGACAAAATCCATTGGAGTTTTGCCCTGATTATCGGCATCTTCCACCTCGGAGCGGTGGCAGCCTTGTTCCAGTTTCGGTGGTCGGCCCTGGCCGTCTTTGGTATTACCTGGGTTCTAACCCAGGACATCGGCATTGGCATGGCCTACCACCGGCTGCTCACGCATCGCGGCTACCTTGTTCCGAGGTGGCTGGAGTACACAATGGCCATCCTGGGCACGATGGCTCTGCAGGGCAGCCCGGTGTACTGGGTGGCCGTGCATCGCCTGCACCATCAATTTACCGATAAGGCGGGCGACCCCCATTCCCCGCGCGACGGCAAGTGGTGGTCCCACATGGGCTGGATTCTGACTGGTTCGCTGCACAACGACAGTAGCGTGCTGCAACGCTATGCCCCCGACCTCATGAAACAGGGCTTCTACCGCTGGCTGAACCGGTTCCACTGGCTGCCGGTAACGGTGCTGGGTTTTGCTTTGCTGGCGGCCGGCGGCTGGCCGTGGGTGTTGTGGGGGATTTTCTTTCGCGTCACCGTTGGCCTTCACGTGACCTGGCTGGTGAACTCCGCGACGCACATCTGGGGTTCTCGCCGCTTTGATACCCGGGACGACTCCCGCAATAACTGGTGGGTAGCCCTGCTGACCGGAGGCGAGGGATGGCACAACAACCACCACGCACACCCGGTTTCGGCTCGCCACGGCATGGCGTGGTATGAACTCGATGTAAATTACCTGGGAATTTGGATATTGGAGAAAGCCGGACTCGCCACCAAGGTCAACGCCAAGCGCGTCTGAGGCAGCTCCTCGGACCACGACATCGACAGCGCGACCCGATCTGCGCAGTCGCGCAGCGCTATCCCGCCACAGGGATACGGCGCTCCGGAACAGGCGGCGCGGGGCTAAAGCAGTCGACAGTACATTGGGTAAGGCCGGCGTCCAGCCTATGAACCTCCCGCTCCACAATCGCGCGCACCTCGGCGGGATCGCCGACGGCGCGAAGGTTGAGCAGTAACTCCAACTTGCCGGCAGGTGAGGCGTCGAGATCCCCGTCGACCATTGGTTCCTGCCCATTCGCACAGATCGCTGCCCTGACCCAACCCGTGGGGGCGGTAACGGTTGCTTTCACGTGGGCGATGGAGATTTTGCCGGCGGTGAGCGCGCCATCGATGCTGTCGAGCAAGGGCCCAAGGAGCATCGCCGGAGAGAGCAAATTCCCAGGTTCGAAAAGCGCTCGCAGATTCAACCAGGCAAGTGCCGCCTCCGCCCGGGCATATTCGGAGTAATCAATCTCCAGCCTTTGCTCGCCGGCGGCAATTGCACCAGAGAGAACCTCGTCTAACCAGGCAACGACACCCTGCCCCGTCCTGGCGCTTAACCGGCGCACGTGCGGGGCGTCGATTTGGGGATATTCGGAGGTGAGGTCGGACTTGGTGAAACAGACCAGATCGGCTTCCTGGATTTGCTTGTCAAACAAAAACCGCATGTCGGGGTCGGCATTCTTTTCGAGCATGCCGCGGGCGCGAAGCGGATCGACCAGGACGGTAAGCGGCGAGAGCCGATAGGTGTCGCTGTATTCGAGCAGTGGCCGAAGCACGGTGGCGGAGAGATCGGTGCAGCTTCCCACCGGTTCCGCGAAAATCACATCGGGCGAATGAGCGCGGAGATCGCCGATGGCATGCATCAGGCCGGAAAGGCGGCAGCAGAAGCACCCGCCAGTGACTTCCTCAGAGCGGACGCCCGACAGATCTGCATAGCGGCGGTCGACCAGGTCATGGCCCTGATCATTCCAAACCATGGCGCTGCGCAAACCGCGCCGGTCCAGTTCACGCGCCGCGGCCAGGATCAACGTGGTTTTGCCTGATCCTAAAAATCCCCCGACCAGTACGACCCAGGGTCTCGAGACTGCTTCCATTCCTGTACCTGCGATGATTCGCCAGAGCATTGCGAAAATGCTTTAGCCTTCGAAACATCGGCGCACACCATTTTGCCACGAGCGTGGTGCAACTGCTATCGTTGCTCCCACTCGCCAGGTAGCCGACCAGGCGCCGGCGGCCAAAGCGGCGATGATGGCGGAGCTGGGCATCCACGTCCACCTTTGTGGAGATTGATTAGTTACAAACCAGGAAAGGACACACGCTTCGATGCTGGTGCCTCTGTCTACGGACCCGAAAGAAGTCGCGCATACAACACAGCCACTGTTCTCCAAGGGATTGGCTGTTCCCTTCTTCCTGGTAACCGCGCTGTTCTTTCTTTGGGGGGTTCCGAACAATTTGAACGACGTTCTCATTCGCCAGTTCATGAAGTCGTTCGCCATCACTCGATTTGAAGCTGGACTGGTGCAGTCGGCGTTCTACATGGGTTATTTTGTACTGGCCATTCCCGCGGCGCTGTTGATGCGCAAGATGGGCTATAAATTCGGTATCGTGGTGGGACTGCTTCTCTTCGCCAGCGGAACATTCCTTTTCTGGCCGGCCGCGCTCATGGGGCGCTACGGTTTCTTCCTCTTCGCCCTGTTCGTCATTGCCAGCGGGCTTTCATTTCTGGAGACAGCTTCCAACCCTTTCATCGCGCAGCTGGGTTCGCCTGAAAGCGCCGCCCGCCGTTTGAACTTCTCTCAGGCATTTAATCCTTTGGGAGCTATCAGTGGGGTATTGGGCGGCACAATTTTCATCTTTTCTGGTGTAGAGCTCACACCGCAACAGACAGCCGCGATGCGCGCCGCCCATACGTATGACGCCTACCTGAAGCACGAGACGATGCGCGTGGTGGTTCCCTACCTGGTGGTTGGGCTCATTGCGCTCATTTGGGCTTTCATGATCGCGCGTACGAAGTTTCCTGCCATTGCCAGAGAGCACGAGGACGCGCAACAGGATCACGGCAGCTTTAGAGAGTTGCTGCGTTACCCTAATTTTCTTTTCGCCATCGTCGCGCAATTCCTCTATGTGGGCGCCCAGGTTGGCACCTGGAGCTACTTTATCCAGTACGTGCAGGATGGGACGCATGAGCCGGAAAAGATCGCCGGCTACTTTCTTACCGGCACGCTGGTTGCGTTCGGCTTGGGTAGGTTCAGCTCGGCGGCCCTGATGCGCTACGTCAAGCCGGCTACCCTGATGGGCGTGTATAGCCTGGTGAATATTGCCCTGGTGGCTGTGGGGGTGGCCTTCCCCGGCTGGGTAGGACTCTGGGCCATCTTCGTCACCAGCTTTTTTATGTCAGTCATGTTCCCTACGATTTTTGCTTTGGGCATCGACGGGCTGGATCGGAATACGAAAATTGGGGGATCGCTGATCGTGATGGCGATTGTCGGAGGCGCCGTGCTCACGCCGCTGATGGGTTGGATCTCGCAGACGCAACACAGTATCGCGGAGGCCTACATGGTGCCGTTCGTTTGCTACTGCGGCATCGCGCTCTACTCCTTTCTCGGGGTCCGCATGAAGCGAAGAGAGGCTTTTGCAGGAGGGAACGCATGATCGGCAGACGCAAGGCAATCGTATCCCTGTTGGCGTCACTGGTGATGCTGACCCATCTCCCGGCCGGTGCGCAGCGGCCCACGGCGGAGTGGCAAACAAGACTGGGGCGGGTATTGCCTTTGCTCGGCCATCGCAACTGGATCATGATTGTCGATTCCGCGTATCCCTTACAGAGCTCGGCGGGTGTGGAAACGATTGAAACCAACGCAGACCAGATAGAGGTGGTACGCACCGTTCTGGACGCGATCGACAGCTCGATCCAGGTGAGGCCCATCGTCTACATGGATGCCGAGCTCCCGTTCGTTCCCGAGAAAGATGCGCCCGGAGTGACTGAGTACCGCGAGCGAATCAAAACAACGCTCAGGGGACGAGCGATCACGTCGCTGCCACATGAACAAATCATCGCCAAGGTGGACGAAGTGGGGAAGACGTTTCACGTTCTCGTCTTGAAAACGACTATGACGGTTCCTTATACCTCCGTGTTCCTGCAGCTTAATTGCAGATACTGGAGCGATGCGGCAGAAGCTCAGATGCGCAAAGCGATGAGCGCTAGCGCAAAATAGGAACGAATGAATCTCAAGGGAAGGGCACGGGTTTCAATCCACGACCAACGGGCCCTACGGTCAAACAGGCACGCGCAACGTAAAGCGCGAGGCCGGCGCGACAAAGGAAACGCTCACCGGACCCAATGGCCAAAGTGCCGGCCGGTCCACAACGTACGGTGGCCAGGGGCCGCATGGTGGCAATGAGCCTCCTGGTGCTGTGCCAGGACCTGCCGTATCTTGCGCCGGCCAACCTCTCCACAGGCTCTGAACACGCCGGGGAAATGACACGCATATGAAAAAACATATTCTCTGCCGCTCTTTTCCTCGAAATTTAATAATTTGCTTTGCCATTCCCTGAGCTCGATTTGACTGAATCGAACCGCCGTTCGCGCAGCGCGGGCAAATCGTTTCGACAACGGAGGTGCTCTAGTGGGGTCGAAGTAGGAGAGCCTGGGCGGGTCCTGGACTAAACCGGACCGAACTAAGCACTCGCATTGCAACATCTAGACGCGATCCCAGGGCTTCGAATCGACGACGACGGTGAGCTTACGCGAAAACCTCTCTTAGTTCGTTTCTCCAGTTTTCTTCCCTTGAGCAGGGATTAACGAAATTGGAACGGTCGCAGCCACAAATCGGGTGGTACGCGGGAATGGTACTCGACTTGCAGCGTAAATTGATCTTTAGGCTAAGTACTCTCTAGAAATCCTGAAAACGAAGGGCCATTCAATGACTGTCATCAACTCTCGCACGACTCCCCTCATTTCTTCCGCGAGCCTCCTCCTGACCTTCGCCATCCTTCTGTTTTCGTTTACCTCGCAGGCTTTCGCACAAACTGGCAGCATCACCGGTCAGGTTCTGGATCCCAGCGGCCGCGCTGTGATCAATGCCACCTTGACGGCGACCAACACGGCGACGGCCCTTACCCAGACTGTCACCTCCTCCTCGGCCGGCGTTTACAATTTTGCTGGTCTGCCACCCTCGAGCTATGACGTGACGGTGACCGCTACAGGCTTCGCGGCCAACACGCGAAGCAGTCTGGTTCTCACCATCGCCCAGGTCCTGGCGGTTAACTTCAAGTTGGGTGTGGGATCCGCGAATCAGACTGTCAGGGTGGCTGCTGAGCAGGGCGCCCCTGTCGAAACGCAGACCTCAGAGCTATCCACGGTGATCGATTCGCAGCAGATCAATGACCTTCCGCTGATCCTGCGTGATCCTTATCAGCTGGTCCTGCTTTCGCCCGGTGTCGTGACCAGCACGAACAACATCGGCGGATTTTCAGTGAACGGACAGCGTGACCGCAACAACAACTTCCTGCTCGATGGCGCCGACAACAATGACACGTCCGTGCCGGGTGGGCAGGGCGGTATCTCGTCGGCGAATCCAGACTCCGCGCAGGAGTTCCGCGTAATCACGAATAACTTTGATGCCGAGTATGGCCGCAATACCGGCGCCATTATCGATGTGCTTACCCGCGACGGCACGAATGCTTTCCACGGGGATGCCTACGAATTTGGACGCTACAACGCCCTTGGCGCCCGAGACTTCTTCAATAAGAAGGAGGACGGCCCGCAAAACCCATATGTCCGCAACGACTTTGGCGCCTCGGTCGGTGGCCCCGCCTGGAAGGACCACACCTTCTTTTTTCTCAATGGCGAGGCGCAGCGATTTCGGACGACCACCACTGCCTTCCAGACTACTCCGACAGCGGCCTTCAAGAGCGGCGTATTTACCTATACCGATCCGGTGGACGGAACGCAGACCTTCGTGGATCTTACCAATGCAGCAAATCCCAATAACTTGACTGGCCTGCCGCGCGACCCTACCGTGTCCCGCATTCTTGCGCTCGCACCCGTAGGCCAGTCCGACCTGGGCGACGGAGTCAGTACCATTTACGCGTTTGCTTCGCCAGATAGGTTGAATTCGTATAGCTTCACCGGCAGGTTTGACCAGAAGCTTACGGAAAAACATCAATTGACCGTGCGGTATCAGTATTCCCACTCGAACGAATCTGATCCGTTTCATGATGAAGTGCTGCCGGGCTACGGCACCACCTCGGTTCCTGCCACCACCCACAACGGCGTTATCTCCATCGCCTCCAGCCTGGGTGTGAAGGCAAGCAACCTGTTTCGCGCCGGTTATAACCTTAACAACGCGGCCTTCCTGTGTGACCACAACGGCATCGACGCCATTACGGGGCTTGACAATTTCGGCAATGGCCGCGATGTCGATATCCCTTATTTCTTCACTCTCGGTTGCGTTGACCTCGGCGAAAGCAATGGTCAGGCGCGCCTCAGCTCTACGCTGTTACTGGCCGATACGTTTTCGCTGACGCAGGGAGCGCACTCTCTCCGTTTCGGGGGCGAGTTCCGCGACGTGAAGGACACGAGTTTCGACAATTTTTTCTCGCGCAACTTGCTGGCGCTGAACAATTTCACGACGTATGGCGTCCCGGCTTACAATTCCGACCCGAACGCGGCCAGTTATCTGAACTTGCAAGACTTGATCTGGGGAGCGACGGGGGCAATCGCCAATTCCTCGGAATATCAATTCTTTACCCGTGCTGGCGTCCGGCGGCCAACAGACACGACCCGCTTCGTGCAGCATGAGTTCGGAATTTTCTTCCAGGACGACTGGAAGATCTCACGGAAATTCACCGCGAATCTCGGTTTCCGTTACGAGTTCAACGGTGTCCCTTATGAAAGAGACGGTAATTTCTCTAACTTCTTCGGGGATGCTTCCGCTCCCGTTCCGGCTGTAGGCTATTTCAGCTTCACCCCGGTAGGCCCCGGCACCGGCAGACAGCTTTATAGCGACAGCTTGAGACTGCTGGAGCCACGGATCGGCTTTGCCTATGATCCGAATGGAGATGGCAAGACAGCAATCCGTGCCGGCTACGGTATTTTCCATGATCGCGTCTTCGACAACCTGTTCGGGAACGCCAAGTCGAACCCGCCATTCCAGACTTCCTTGAACGAGTTTCCGTTGAACCTGGGCGCGCATGGAAACTTCATCCCTGGGACCCCAACGCCGGTAGTCGCCAGTGCTCCTCTGCCGGGCAACCTTACTCCTTCCGCCAACATCACGAACGGCGACTTCAACACACCGGTCACAATCGACCCCCATCTGAAAATACCCGGCAGCCAAACCTGGAATCTTGGTGTGCAACACGAATTCGGGCGCGGTCTTACGGCTGAAATCGATTATGTAGGCAGCCACGGCACCCATCTACTTAGGGAAATCGATGGTGCTCCGCCACAACCTGCATTGGTTCAGCAACTGATTGCTTCGGGCGCTGATCCATCTTCCCTGCAGTTCACCAATCTTTACCTCGCCGGAGCGACCAACAATACTGCCTTCTTCCAAGACCTGCAGCAGACCGCAATTGCCTCGAGCAATTACAACGCCGCCCAGATCAAAGTCACCCAGCGCCTGGGTGGATTCAGCCTGCTAGGCAGCTACACCTTCGCGCACTCGCTCGACGACGGGAGCGATCCCCTGGCTCCTGGCGCCGGCAATAGCGGTCTGCCTCGCGACACCTTTAACATAAAAGCGGAATACGGCAACTCGCCCTTTGACGTTCGTCAGCGCGGTACGGCTGCCATTGTGTACGCGCTGCCCATCGGCCACGGAGAGCAGTTCCTTTCGAACGGCGTCCTTGGCCGCATCTTCGAAGGTATCCAGCTGTCAGGTATCCAACAGGTTCAGACCGGGCTTCCGTTCGACTTGCGCGGCACACGCGATAACCTGCATACCGGGCTTACGGATCGTCCTCAATTGGTTGGCAAAGCCTACCCATCAGGCCGGGGAACGATTGTCTCCGGTGGCAAAATCACCGGCCCATCCGCCGGCGCTTTCGCGAATGCACCCTTCGACGTCCCAGTGTCGATCGGACGAAATGCCTACTATGGCCCGGGCTTCGTAAACACGGACGTGGTGTTCCAAAAGACGCAGTCTCTGATCGAAGGAGTGAAGGTGGTCTTTCGCGCAGAAAGCTATAACGTGCTCAATCACCCCAACTTCTCTTCGCCCGCAGCCTTGACCTTCACCTCGCCACAGTTTGGCATTTCCACGTCTCAGCTGGGGCAGAACGACGGCACGACGGGCGCTCGCCAGATTCAGGGAGCTCTTAAAGTCATCTTCTAAACGCTAACGACCTGAGGGGCCGGGAGCGATCCCGGCCCTTTTTCTTTTAGGCTTGATGCGGGTCGGGTTACATCCCGTTGTCACCAGCATCTTGCCGGTATCGGGTTGCGATCCCGGCCTTGGTTTGCCCTGCTGCGATTGAGGCGCAAACGCGTACATTGGTGCGCATGACGAGCAAGGGCGCCGGAGAATAGAAGCTCCGGCGCCCTTGCTGCGTCTGAAAACTCACGCCGTAAAATTAGCGGTGATGACCGAATCCCCGCCAGCCGATGTCCGTTGGACCCACTCGCGTTCGTTGCTGGAGCGCTCACGCCAATCGCTCGCGGGTGGCTATGGCATAGCAGTCGGGTCTGTCAGGGTGATCTCTCCGACGCGTAGCATGTCGGCGACGGAGTTCGGCAGAATATCCGCTCAGGACGCTCAAAGTCTCACCGCGCAAGACGCGGCGTTGGCCCCTGAATACGAGGCGACAACGAGCATCACGATCTCTCTAGATGGCGTCTTTTTCGCCCACGGTAGCTATATCGGCCAGGACAAGTCGGATTTCTTTCTACAAACTCTATGTGACATGAACGCTCGTCATGACGCCGGGGTGTCTGTTCTACGCGCGATCGCAAGCGGCATTTCCGATGCGGATCTTCCGGGATTCTTCACTCGCTATCAGGCTGAGGATGCTTCTTATACTGCTAACACCAGGCACGACTCCTACTGGCATATGCGAGGCCAGGTTTCTGCGCAGCTTGGCGATGTGTTCGCTCACTTCGGCCGCAGTGCCCTAGTTGCGAATGCAACCAGGCTTGCTCAGGAAAAGCAGCTAAAACTGTTTAAAGCCCGTACTTTAATCGGGCGAGACTCTTCGGCCTTTTAGGCCCTGAGGTATGCTTTTCGACTGCAATCCCGCGAAAAACCGTACCTCAGGGCCTAAAGGCCACAAGGATGGCGACGTTAATGCCGGGGATAAATCCCCGGCCTACCCTGAAGACGCCTTTTTCCGCAGCCTGTAAAGCCCAAAATATTTTCGACGCATTGCGGCGCGGCTAACGCTCGCTGCGGCGAGGCAGCAGTGCCCTGCCTGAGAAATTCGTCTTTCCATCGGCTCGAAGCCTTTGATTCCGACGAGTTTTTTCCATAGTTAACAAGAAACAAAAAAGTAAGCCTAACAAAACAAACATTTAATTGCGGGACACCCGTTTCGGATGCGATTTGGTGAAATGAGCCTGTAACACTGTCAACAATTGAGCCCTCCTGAGGAGCAGGGAGACGGTTCTGACACTACGGGAAGAAAGCTTGGAGAGCTACTGGCTCGCTATCTCTCCCGAGGCTAGAGCAATTTCGCAATTGGTGTAGACCGAACCCGTGTTTCCTGTGGATGTTGTTCGAGCCCCCGAACTGCATGCGACTTTCTTTGAGGAAAGTCGCACATAATTGTTTCCAGCCAGTGCTGCGTGGCAGGAAATACGGGAAGCGACAGACTTTTACGTGGTTTTCTCTCAAGAGAAAACCACACCTCGCAGTCTTTGTCGGACCACACCAATTGCGAAACTGCTCTAAGGTATCCAAGCTGACGGGCCGGCCACTTGGTCAGTGGCGGTGATGTTTTCCGCCGCGGAGAGTCAGCTTCGCGGAAGGTTTTTGCAAGCTCCATGAAGACTGCATGAAATTTATATTAAAAAGTTACGAAAAAGCGGACCGAGGTGGATGAAACTATGGTTTATGGAATATTCGCGGCGTTCTGGGCGCTCCGCAATGCCTTTTTTTGTGTTAATTAATTTACTGATTCAATGCATCTTACGGAAAAATCATTGCGCTTCTCCCACTTTTGGGTTACTTAGGCAATCCAATTGCTGTTCCTTAGGTCATTACAGGTGGTACGCGTCCGGGGCTAGATGCGGACGGGACTTACCCTTTGGGCCGAATGGATCTGGGGATTTACCAGCAAGATGTGTTATCGGGCTAGCGTCAAACCTTATAGACAGCTTCCGGCATCCAACCTAAGTCGGCCGTGCACCTGTTTTTAAGGAGAGCATTCCGTGGCAAACTCAAGAATCAGCAGCGGTATTTCCAAGATAGGCAGCCTGTTCGTCCTAGTGGCGTTCGCGATCGCGAGCTGCGTGCTAACCCTTTCAGCGCAGGAACTGTCAGGGACCAAAGGCGGCCTTCAGGGGCTCGTGACCGATAGCAGCGGCGCGGTCGTGCCGGGCGCATCGGTGACGGTTGTAGGCAATTCTGACACGCGTAGCGTCACCACGGACGATTCCGGCCGCTGGGTGGTGACCGGCCTTACCCCCGGAGCGTACACGATCACTGTGGAGCGCGAAGGTTTCAACAAAGTGGTTACGAAGGCGCTTAACGCTGAAATCAATCGCATCAACAGCGTGAACCTGATTCTGCAGGCAGGAGCCGTCGCGCAGACGATCCAGGTGGATGCGACGGAGACGAGTATTGATACGGGCTCAACGGCGCTTAGCTCCAACCTCACGAGCTCCTTCTACAGCCAGGTTCCGGTGGCCCGAAATGTAGGTAGCTTGTTTTATACGGCGCCCGGAGTTGCCAACTCCGGCGGCAGCGGTAACGCTAATCCCGCGATTGGGGGTGCGACCGGCCTGGAAAACCAATACATCGCCGACGGCGTAAACATCACCGATGGCGGCTATGGTGGCCTGGGCGTGTGGAGCCCGGTTTATGGTTCTCTAGGGACTGGCCTTAACCTAACCTTCGTCCAGGAGGTGCAGGTGAAAACCGGAGCCTTCGAACCCAGGTATGGCAAGGGCGATGGCGGTATCGTGCAAATCGTCACTAAATCTGGTGGAAATGGGTACCACGGTGCGCTCGCAGCCTTTTTCGCCCCTGACGCTTTCAGCGCAGGTCAACGGTATGCGGACAATTATTTTCAACGCGTGAATGTGCGCGGTCACATCGCGTCCGAGCCCCAATACGACGCTTCCGCAGAGTTCGGCGGCTACGTTCCCGGCGTGAACCTGAAGGAGAAACTGTTTTTCTATGGCGCCTACAACCCAGCCCTCAATAAGGTTTTCTGGGAGTCGCCATCTGTGTCTCCTAACTTTGCCAACGGCCCTTTTACGAACAAGACAACGGTAAACAGCTGGGCAGCCAAGGTAACCTTCAAGTTGAATGACGCCACCAGTCTGGATGCGTCTGCTTTTGGCGATCCATCCAAGACCAATGCCGGATACGGCGTCGCGAATGAAGACACGTTCCCTTTCTATCCTCAACTAAACGTCGGCGGCAATGCCACTTTCAGCCGCTGGATCTACGGCACGCGCAGCGAAACGCTGCACCTGACCAGCTCCCTCTCGCCGACCTGGCAGTTGGACCTCTCGGCCTCGGCCAAACGAAGTGACTTTACGGAAACTCCACTCGACAACGTGAACTTCATCGAGGACTACACCGGCCTTCGCCAGGCAGCCGCGTACTATGCTCAGGGGGTCCAGTTTCTGCAGAATCCCGTCACCCACGACTACGGCTTTGGTATCGACACTGAAAAGACTGTCAATTTCCATGGCCAACACACGCTTTCCTTGGGTTGGGGGTTCAGTCACTCCATCTACCGATTGCAAAAAGCCTACCCGGGCGGCCAATTCAACTTCCCGAGCACCAACATCGCAGGGGTTAATGTCGCCGGCATCACCAGCAACCCGGCACTCGTAGGCGCCTCGACGAATGCAGCGTTCAACCTGCTTCCCGCGGCCACCGATCCGGCAACCGGGAAGGTCGACTGCTCGCTCACCGACTGCCCTCTCTACAACGGCACACAGGTCTATCTCCAGCAGTCCCGCGGCATCTTCAGCAATCCAGTTGCGGAGACCAGTGAGGCATATCACGCTATCTATGCTAACGACAATTACGCATTAAACCGCTTTGTCACCTTCAACCTCGGCATCCGGTGGGACGAGGAACAACTCAACGCGACGACTCAGTCCTATACCTACAACGACAACTGGTCTCCCCGTCTGGGCATCAATGTCGATCCCTTTGGCGACCGCAAGTCGAAGGTATTCTTCAACTGGGGTCGCTATACCCAGTCGTTCCCGCAGGATGGCGCGCTGCGTGACCTCTCCAATGAATTGGATGTCTACCAAGCCAATTGGAAGCCAGAAGCCGATGCAAACAACAATGTCGTAATTGGCCCGTATGGCACCGTAGTGCCCGTGCTTGATGCGGCCCACCTGATTAGCGGTGACCCCGCAGCCGGCCAGCAGGGCGGAAACGTTTCCGCCAGCGGCGGCGCGTCGCCCATCTTCATTGCGCACAATACCAAGTTGAACCTCGAAGAGGAGTATGTCGGAGGGCTGGAGCGCCAATACGAGGGCTTCGTCCTGAGTGCTCGCTACACGGACCGCCGGTTGCTGCGCATCATTGAGGATACGTCGGGGGCATCGCCGGAAGGCGCTCTTGCAGGCTTTGTCGGGCAGCAGTTCGTTGTGGGGAACCTAAGCGCGAAAACTGACCTTTTCGTCAACGAGCAAGAACAGGCTTACACGCAAGCGGCTGGGCCACCGGCCAACTGCCCGGCAGTCGGCAATAACACCACGGGCTCCAACGTTGCCAACTATGGCTTGCAGAAAAACACTCTGGGCCAGGTAGTGGGTGGCGCTTGCGGTTACAACGTTCTGACGGCCGGTGCCCCTACGCCGGACGGAAAGCCCGATGGCTTTTCCAATCCATACCGCCACTACCAGGCGGTGGAGCTCGAAGCAAACAAGAACTTTAGCCACAACTTCCTGCTACGCGCGAACTACCGTTGGGCCAAACTCTACGGTAACTACGAGGGTCTTTACCGCAACGATAACGGACAATCGGACCCGAGCATCAGCTCGCTGTATGACTTTACCAATGGCGTTCTCGGCCTTCTCGGTCAGCAGTTCCAGGAGGGTTACCTGAATACGGATCGGAGACAGGTGGGCAATCTGTACGGTTCGTACACCATCCCCAACGGGTTCATGAGGCGTTTCACCGGCGGCATCGGCCTCCGCGGTACTTCCGGGCAACCGATCAGCCAACTCGGCGCGCATCCTGTCTACACCGATGCCGGCGAAGTGCCGATCGGCGGCCGTGGAACTGTCGGCACCGAGCCCTCCAACTATCAACTCGATCTGCATGCAGACTACCCGCTACCCTTGGGTGAGCGGTACAAGATCAAGTTCTCCTTTGATAGTTTCAACGTGAGCAACTCTCGTTCCCTGACGGCCGTCGACCAGAACGTTGCTCTCAGCTATGGAGTTCCCGACGTGGATTACCTGAAGCCCGAGTCCTTCCAACGCGCGTTTTATAGCCGCGGATCGATACGGTTCGAGTTCTGATCGGTGTTTGGTAATTCACTGGGAGGGGGATGGAAACATCTCCCTCCCTTTTTCTTTTGTGGGTGCGGGGGAAGCCACCTGCACGTTTCCAATCCATTACACTGGAAGTGCGTGAACCGGCGATGTTGGCTTCTGCTGCAGCCGAAAACCGCGGCAAACGTGAGGCTAAATTGTTAAAGCGTTTTGTATACGCGACCGGCGTTCTGGTTGCTCTTGTCGTCGGGCCCCTACTCTGCCCTCCCGCAGCCTGGGCAGCCAAGCATGCGAAGCTCCCGCCGACCTATGAACATTGGCTGGATGAGGAGGTCAGCTACCTGATCACAAACCAGGAGAAGGCTATCTTCCTGAGTCTGACCAGCAATCAGGATCGCGACCATTTCATCGAAGCTTTCTGGGCCATTCGTAATCCGGATCCAAACTCTCCGACCAACACCTTTCGGGAAGAACACTACCGCCGGCTGGAATATGCCAATACTCACTTTGGCTCGCTTGCGGCATTGGACGGATGGAGCACAGACCGAGGCATGGTCTACATCACTTTGGGTGCTCCGCAGCAGAAGCGAGCCTATCTGAATGCCAGAGAGCTGAAGCCTATCGAAACCTGGTTTTATCAGGACCCGGCAAGCGCCCTCGCGCCGTATTTTTCCGTCGTCTTCTACAAAAAAAGTGGGGCGGAAGACTTCAAGATTTACTCTCCCTACCAGGACGGTCCGGACGCACTGATCGACAGCACCAATGCGATCAACGATCCGAAGGCAGCCCTAAAGATCATCAAGACTGACCTGGGAAATGAGGTCGCCAACCTGACTCTCTCCCTTTTCCCCAATGAGCCGGTAGACAATACGGCGGGAACGCCTACCCTGGAATCGGATGCGCTGCTCAACAAGATCCGCGATTATCGCAACCTGCCGGAAAACCGCGACCTGCTGGCGCGGCGGCGCGCACTGCTGGAGGGCGTAACCCACCGCGTTCTGCTGGGCCAGGACTATAGCGATCTTTCTGCCATGGCTACCCGGGATGGTACGAACCAGGCCAGCATCCATTACCTGCTTCGGGTATTGAACCCCGGCGATTTTGTGCTGGGGAAAGATGCCGGCCAACGGGTCTATTATTCGCTGTCGGTGGAAGCGCAGCTGCTGAGCAGCGAGGGCAAGGTGATTTACACCGACACCCATGACCTGCACGACTTTCTCACTTCCGACCAGGTCAATCAGTTACGCCTTCGGCCCCTGGCGATAGCCGGCCGCCTGGTCGCCGTGCCCGGCAAGTACCAGCTCAAGGTAGACGTGACCAATTTGGTCACCAAGCAAAGCTTTGCCCAGACGCGGGGCGTTCTGGTGCCTGCCTTTGACCATACCCTGGGCATGAGCCAGGTGGTCTTTTCCTCGATCGCCACCCCGCAGCGCGACTACGCGCAGGATCAACCGTTCAGCTTTGCAGGCGTAAAAATTCCGGTGACGGGTGCCGATAACGTCTCTCTTACCGGCGGAGATCCGGTCAGGGTGATTTACCAGCTCTGGGAGCAGCCAGGTTCTCCGGTCTCGTTGAAGGGGAAAAATTTGCAGGTTTCGTACCTGATCGGCCAGCTTGGTGTAGCCACGAAGAAGGAGCAGACACAAACCATAGATCGCTCCGGTTTCGATCCCGCGGGCAATCTTCTGATGGGAACGGATATTCCCACCACCGATCTACACCCTGGCAACTATCGCCTGGTCATCCACGTTACTGACCCGGAAACCGGTGAGAGCACGTCGCAAGCGATCAATTTCCGTCTGGTCGGGGGAGACCGTCAGCAGCTATGGAATCTCACCGATCCTTCCTATACCAATAGCGCGGACTCGGTCATCAACCTATACCGGCGTGGCCTCTCCGCGTTGGCGCAACAGCAGGCAGAGTCCGCAGTCGCATATCTAAAACAGGCTGTGGACGCGGGCACACCCGACGCGGCGGTGTACAGTGCCCTGGCGTCTGCGTATCGGCTGGCGGGAAATGCAACCGCGGCGGTCGCCACAGAGAAGCAGCGAGATAGCGCGCGCGCGCGGCAGAATGCAGCCCCCTCAAGCAACTAACAAAGGCCAGGTTACCGAAAGGGCCGCTCAGTCTACTTATCTTCGTCCGGGCCCGGGTGCTTGCCAAGGAACGGCGAGCAGCAAGGATCCCTAACCGGCGTGAATTCCATCAATTCCGCCCGGGTCAGGTCAGGATCATAGAGATTGACCTGCACCTTTCCATCGCTGCCGACCTTGCTGCTGGTACAGTTCGGTCCCTCACACTTGTTCTTCTCCAGCTGCGCGATCGCATCCGGCATGTGCGCCACCCCGAGGGAGAGATGGTCCATCACCCCGGCCAGCTTTAGAGTCGGTGTCGGGGACACATTGAGCATGTATTCCAGCCAGTCAGTACCGTCCGGCACCTGGACACTTTGCCACTCTGGCCGTTGCGCCGTTCCGCCGCCATGCCAATAGGGATGAAAGCCCAGCACATCTCGCCAAAACGCATCCTCCTTCGCAGCGTCCCGCACTATGAAGCCTACGTGGATTATGCGTCTGCTGACTGCATCGGGCGAGGGCGGCGCGCCGGCGACCAGTTTGTTGGAACGGCTCTGCACGAAAATGATCAGGTTACCCTCAGGATCGCGGACCCCGAACTCCCCTGCGTGCAATGGCATTTCCACCTTAACTCCATGGGCCGCCAGATAACGCTCCAACTCCGCTGCATTGCGGGTGGTGAATGCGACGGCGGCCATACGGAAGTTCGGCTGAGGAGGCGCGGGGGAGGTCAAAACCTCAATCCATTGGGACCCGTTCACCGGATAGACCAACGTACTACCCTGCTGCAGGCGTTTGTACCCAAGGGTGCCCTCATAGAATTTTTCGGCGCCAGCCTGATCGGTCGTATAAAAGCGTGCGAAGGCGATGCCGGTAATCGCGGGGCGTTGGGCGGTCTGCGCCGGCATTTGGGTTATGGAAGCGATGACAAACGCAAGCAGCAAGACTCGTCTCATGAATCGAAACTTTAGAGGATTTGGCTTCGACGGTCAAAGCTCCCTGTCGAAGAGTGGGTCACGAGCGGGCGATAGCAGCGGAGCGATCAGAAATCTCTAAGGATTGCGTCTCCGCACAATCCTCAATAAACTGCTCTCCGGGCGAAATTCCGCCTTCGGCCGGATCTGTAAGGAGATTCAGTGCGCTCTCTTCGGAACGGAAGATGTATTTCGAGGCGATCAGTGGACTCTGGGGATGACCGAAGGAAGCACGGCCTCACACCCGCGTTTACCTGGATCCACGCCCGCCAAGTGAGATTAGAACCCGAATTTTGAAGGTGGTGTGACAAGAATGAAGAGGTTTCGGGATTTGGCATTCCTGGCGGCAATCGCCGGGCTCGCTGGTTACCAGGGTAGACAGTTACACATTTACGCTGCCCAGGCGCCCGCAACCCCGGCAACGCAAAACTCTGTACCAACGGTCTCAGCCGAAGCAGTTACGGCAGGGGGCGCGCTTTTCCAGCAGAATTGTGCCTTCTGCCACGGCCGCGATGCGGGCGGCGGAGAAACGGGCCCTGATCTCACCCGATCGAAGCTAGTCTCCGCAGACGTTGGCGGAGACAAGATTGGGGATGTCGTGATGCACGGACGGCCGGACAAGGGTATGCCGGCGTTCCCGTTGTCCGGCGAACAGATCGCGAACCTTGCTGCCTTTATCCACTCGCAGCAGACCAAAGCATTGGCCCAAAGCGGTAGCAGGAAAGGCGTGGATGTGTCTGACCTTCAGACCGGAAACGTCGAGGCCGGAAAGGCCTATTTTGACGGTGCTGGAGGCTGTTCGAAATGCCACTCGCCTACGGGCGATCTGGCTGGCATCGCCTCCCGCTATCAAGGTCTACAGTTGGAAGAACGAATGCTGTATCCCAGAGATGTGAAGAGCAAAGTAACGGTAACCCTCCCCTCGGGTGAAACGATTGCGGGCATTCTAGCCTATCGGGACGAATTCACGATCGGGATGCGGGACGACACGGGCAGGTACCGGTCCTGGCGTGTAGACGATGTGAAGTTCAAAGTCGATTCGCCGGTGGACGCTCACGTGGCCCAGTTCAGCAAATACACCGATGACGACATCCACAACCTGATGGCTTATATCCAGACGCTTCATTAGACCCGTTCTGGGGAGGGGTCCTGATCCACATGAAGTTGCTAAGAAACGCTCTGCTTCTCACGAGCACCGTAGTTCTTTTGTCTTTGCATCCACTGCAGGCGCAGGATGTGGACGCCGCGACGCTTCTGCACCCGCCGGCGGATAGTTGGCCAAGCTACCACGGCGACTACTCCGGACGGCGCCATAGCCCGCTGACACAGATCACGCCGCAGAATGTGGCCAATTTAAGCCTTGCCTGGGCCTATCAGACGAATCAGCAGGCAGGAATTAAGTCCTCTCCGCTCCTGGTGGATGGCGTGTTGTACTTTACCGTCCCGGATAATATCTGGGCCGTCGACGCACGCTCCGGCCACCAGATCTGGCATTACACGTATCCTCCGAATCATGGGGAGCATATCGGCCAGCGTGGGGTTGCCATTTACAAGGGCTGGGTCTATTCGGTTTCTCCAGATGCGCATCTGGTCTCACTCAACGCGAAAGACGGCAAAGTGCGTTGGATCATCGAGCTCAACGACTCGAAGAAAGGCTACTGGTCGACGGTGGCGCCGCTCATCGTGGGCAATCACGTCATCGTGGGGGTGGGCGGGGATCTGGATAATTTGCCCATGTATTTGTATGCGATCGATCCGGAAACGGGACGGAAGCAGTGGACGTTTGATGTAGATCCTCCCCCGGGGCCTGGGGTCACCACGGGCGGCACCACCTGGATGGCCGGGACCTACGATCCAGACCTCAACCTCATCTACTGGGGAACGGGAAACCCGACGCCGGTGTTGGATGGCAATTCCCGACCCGGGGACGACCTCTACACCTGCAGCATCGTGGCCCTGAACCCCGACACGGGCAAGTTGGTCTGGGCGTTTCAGCCCTCGCCGCACGACACCCACGATTGGGACGCCGTGGAAGTACCGGTATTGGTCGACGGTACATTCCACGGCAAACCGCGAAAGATGCTGTTGCAAAGTTCACGGAACGGTTATTTTTTTGTCCTCGATCGTACGAACGGCGAGAACCTGTTGACCGTTCCTTTCGGGCCGGTGAACTGGGCGCAGGGACTGGACAAAAAGGGTCAACCGATGCCTGACCCGGCAAAAGATCCGGCGCCCGACGGCCGGCTGATAGCGCCGGATGAGGGTGGCTTGACCAACTACCGGTCGCCCAGCTTCGATCCGAAGACAGGTCTGTTTATTGTGAGTGCCCATCCCAGCTATAGCCTCTACTTCAACAAACCAGCGGATGGATCCTATGGCTGGGCGGGAGCAGATTATGGTCTCTGGGGCAAAGGGGTTCTGGAGGCGATCGATTACCAGACAGGCAAGATTCGATGGACGCACGAACTTGGCGAGGGAGGTTCGGGGGCGGGCGTACTGACAACAGCTTCCGGACTCACCTTCACTGGAGACGCTCCAGGAAACTTCCTGGCTCTCGAAACAAGTACCGGCAAGACTCTTTGGCATGCCGGCTCAGGGTCGCGCATAGGCAGCTCGCCGATTACCTATGAACTCGACGGGCGCCAATATTTATTGACCAGCTCCGGCACCGTGTTGTTCGCCTGGGCGCTCCCGGAGAGTGTGGCTATTCCGAAGCACGCAAAGGCGCCGCTGAAGAAATAAGAACCGCAGGTCCCCCAACTACAGGCATCGGCGCCTGTCCCACCCTCTCGCTCAGGAGCCCTATGAAGATTACCGGTGTCGAGACGGTCGTGGTCAACGCAGAGATGCGGAATTGGATATTCGTTAAGGTCTTAACCGATCAGGCGGGGCTCTTCGGATGGGGAGAGGCTTCGCTCGAGTGGAAGACCCGGGCGGTCGCCGGAGCCATCGAAGATTTCACGCCTATGCTGCTCGGCGAAGATCCTCGCAACATAGAGCACCTCTATCAAAAGCTGTATCGCCATTCATTTTTCCGCATGGGCGTGATCGGCATGAGCGCAATCAGCGGAATAGAACAAGCGTGTTGGGATATTTTTGGTAAGTCCCTGGGCGTTCCCGTCTACCGGCTGCTTGGCGGTGAAGTGCGTGATCGAGTCCGTATGTATACCCACCTTGGCGGCGGCGATATGAAGGCCGTCTATCAGACTTTTGATTCCCAACCTCTGATTGATCTTGCGGGCGAGGTAGTGGCCCGTGGCTATACAGCGTTAAAGGTTGTCTTTGTACCCTATTCCGAGCCCTTGATGGGCAGACAGTATGTCCGCCGGTTTTCGCAGATGTTTGAGAAACTGCGGGTGGCCGTAGGAGACGACATCGATATCATGATCGACTTCCACGGTCGCACCTCGCCCGCGATGGCAATCCAATATATCCATGCGATTGAGGAATTCAGTCCGTACTTCTGCGAAGAGCCGGTTCCTCCGGAAAATATAGCGGCTCTGCGGCAGGTGCGTGAAGCGGTGAGTGTACCCATCGCGACGGGCGAACGGCTCGTCTCCCGCTACCAGTTCCGCGAAGTCTTCGAGCAGCAAGCGTGCCACGTTATCCAACCTGATTTGTGTCACTGCGGCGGCCTTGCAGAAGCAAAAAAGATAGCGGCCGCCGCCGAGACCTACTATATGGGCGTGGCCCCTCATAACCCCCTGGGACCGATTGCCAACGCTGCCGCACTCCACTTCGCCCTATCGACGCCAAACTTTCTCATCCAGGAAGATATGCTCACCGACGTGCCATGGCGATGGGACGTGGTAAAGCATGCCTTGAAAATGGAAAATGGCTACTGGTCAAAGACAGAATCGCCGGGCCTGGGAATTGAAGTGGACGAGGCGGAGGCAGCCAAACATCCGTTCCGACAAGAGACTTTCGCTACCTCGGTCGCGCGCGCGGCCGACGGGGCGATTCTGGATTGGTAGACCGCCGTCGGTGGCTGCACTACAAGGAGAGAACCGTGGATCTGTATCTTTTGCCAACAACCAACCGTAAAGCCGTGCGGTCTAACGCATTTTCGCAATTACTCTGGTGTGGTAAGGCCAGCGAGGTGTGGTTTTCTTTGAGAGAAAACCACGTAAAGGTCGGTGGCTTCGGTCTACATCAATTGCGAAAATGCTATAAGCGCGGATTGTTTCTGGCAGCTGCGCTTGCCGTTCCCTGCCTGCTGCTTACATTGCTGTTGCATGGACAAACATTTCCCGATGCCTCGGTGTATGCCAACGACCCTGTGGCTATGCTGGCTGGGTACCGCCACGTGGAGGTCTCTTCGGTCTCCGACGCGATCGAGCAGCTGACCGGGCAACGCCAATACATGACGCACCACATGCAGCCGATCTTCACCACAAAGTTCGCAGGTTATGCGGTCACCGTAAAACTGGTGAAGGAAGAGAACCACGATCCAAACGCGCTCACGCCGATGCTCACGGCGATCGACCAGGGGGCAAAGGATTCGGTCTATGTGATGAGCGTGCAGGATGGGGCAGACATCGCCGGCATGGGCGGCCTGATGGGGACTGCTATGGCGGCACGCGAATTCGCTGGGGCAGTCATCGATGGGGGCGTACGGGATGTAGCGTATCTGCGCAAGATTGGGTTTCCTGTCTATGCCAGCGGCATCGTTCCCTCAACTTCCGCTGGACACTATCGTGTCGCCGGCACCGGCGTACCGGTTGTATGCGACGGAATCAAGGTGAGTGCCGGCGACATTGTGGCGGCAGATAGCGACGGAATCGTGGTCGTGCCCCGGGAGATCGCGCCGAAAGTCCTGGTATTGTCACAGCAACTGGACTTTAAAGAACACAGCATGTACGCGTACATCGAAAGCACGAAGTCCATTCAAGAAGCGGTGAAGAAGTTCGGCCGCTTGTAAACACACCCTCCAGACCGACCGCGTTCGAGGTCTCGGACGCGGTCGGTATTTCGGTACCGCCTTGTGGAATTCTTCCTCACCAGACCGGCGGAGCATCTCGCCGAAAAATCCGCGCCGTCGGTCCGGAGGCTGAAAAGCTGTCGGATTCCGATTATTTCAAGTAGGCTCTCTCCATAGAAGTTTGCGGCTTTCGTTTTTTGGGGGAATGGTCCATGCGCTTTAAAGCTCTACTGAGAACTTTGCTGCCTGCCACCGCCGCGTTCGGAGTACTGTGTGCCGGCTCGTTGGCGCCAGATCCATCGGGTGCGCAAACCAGGTCCCAGTCATGCGCGAACGATGACAGCGGGTTGAAGCTGCCGCCCGGATTTTGCGCGACGATATTTGCTGATGAGATTGGTCACGCCCGTCACCTGGTGGTTGGTCCCGGCGGTGTGGTTTACGTCAACACCTGGACTGACAAGGATTACTCCCCAGAGCCGAAGCCACCTGCAGGCGGATTTCTGGTTGCGCTGAAGGACACGACCGGCGACGGCAAGGCCGATGTGAAAGAACGTTTTGGCGAGACCGCTCAAACCGGCGGCGCCGGGGGCACCGGCATCGGCCTCTACAAAGGGGCAATCTATGCGGAAATCAACGATCGCATCGTTCGCTATACCTTGGCAGCCGGCTCCATCGTGCCCCAGGGCCCCGCGGTCACCGTGGTTTCCGGCTTGCCTCTTGGCGGCGATCACCCCATGCACCCGTTCTACATCAGCGCCGACGGATTTATCTATGTCGACGTCGGTACGGCAACGAACGCATGCCAGCTAAAGAACCGGGAGCTGAAATCGCCCGGGGCAGACCCGTGTACAGAACTCGAGAACCGCGGCGGCATCTGGCGATTTGACGCCAACAAGACCAACCAGATATTTTCGCCGGCCAACCGCTTCGTGACCGGTATACGCAACGGAGAAGGGTTCGGCGTCGACACAACCGGCCATCGTGTCTATGTAACCCAACACGGACGGGACCAGTTGCATTCCAACTGGCCGGATCTATACCGGCCTGACCAGGAAGCCACGTTGCCCGCCGAAGAATTGCTGCTTTTGAAATCGGGCGGCGACTATGGCTGGCCCGAATGCTATTACGACCCGGCCCAGCAGAAGCTGGTGCTCGCGCCAGAGTACGGCGGGGACGGCGGCAAAAAAGTCGGTGTTTGCGCAAGCAAGATCGCCCCGGTCGCGGCGTTTCCCGCACATTGGGCTCCTAACGGAATGGCGTTCTACGACCAGAAACAATTTCCCGCACGCTACCGCGATGGCGTATTCATTGCCTTCCACGGCTCCTGGAATCGAGCTCCCTATCCCCAGGGTGGCTACAACGTGGTCTTTCAATCCCTGGAGAAATCCGGCAGGTGTGAAATATTTGCCGACGGTTTTGCCGGCGCGATCAGGACACCAGACAAGGCCGTACACCGTCCGAGCGGTGTTGCCGTGGCCCCGGACGGCTCGCTTTACGTGTCCGACGACATTGCTGGAAGGATCTACCGCATAGTCTATTCAGGGTCCGCAGGAGCCGGCTCGTCTGATTTCACTCCCTGCCCGAGCGCGTCCGCTCCGGCGGGCGATATCGTCGAAGCTGAGACAAACGCAGCGGATGGTGCGGCTCCCGCATCCGGCGCCGGCAATCCGCCGGTTCCTCCTGGAGCCACGCCAGAGATGGTAGCTCTTGGCAATCGCGTCTACCACGGCCAGGTCGGCGGAGCGTCGTGCACTGGTTGCCATGGCGCCGGTGGGACGGGCACTCCCCTGGGTCCCGATCTAACGGACAAGACATGGTTGTGGAGCGATGGCAGTTACCCCGGGATCGCCAAGACCATCATCGAGGGCGTGTCGCAGCCGAAACAATATCGCAGCCCCATGCCACCGATGGGAGGAGCGCAGTTGACAGACGAGCAGGTGCAAGCTGTTGCCGCCTATGTCTGGGGCCTGAGCCAGCATTGAAGCATTTTCGGAATTGCGAAACTGCTCGATGGCGGACGAGCAAGTTAACGCCGTAAGCCCCTTGGCTTTTCTGAGGGGAGCGCGAACAGGCGTTCGAGTTCCTGCACATCGGCCAGTTGGCCTGCGGTTACGATCCTGCCGAGCGCCGCGCGCTCGATCCCTTCCCAATTGGCCAGGAAAACCATCAGTGCATCGAAGTTGGGATTTGTTTGTTTCACAGCTACATCATGCATCGCGCCAGACCAGGCTGAAATACTACGAAGTGGTGTCGATGGCGCCCTTTGGTGGTAAGCATCTACATCTTGCTGCTCTTTCGCGACTGCTTTCGCCTTTCGCTTTAGTTAGGTTAAGTTCAGAGCATAGCGTGCGTGCCTCCGCTCGCCTGTGCGGATGAGGGCTCCCTTTTCCGTGAGGTCGGCCAGATCGCGGGTGGTTGTGGCAGCAGAAGCTCCAGTAATAGTGCCGTAGTTCCCTGCGCTCAGACCACCCTGGAATCCTTCGGGGCCTTCGCGGAACATGCGCAGGAGCGCCCTTTGCTGTCTATCATTGATTTGACCGCGCAGCCGGTCGAGCAGCTTGGCTTTAGCAATGATGAATTCCGCCTGGGCGATACTGCGGCGCTGCGATTCCAATGCAATCTCAGCGAACCAAACCAGCCATTCTGTGATCTCGTTCTGACGATTTGCTCGTGCGAGCGCCCGATAGTATCGCTTTTGGTGTGCCAAGATGGTCGTCGCAAGAGAGACGAATACCGGATGGCCGAAGCTCTGCGTCATCGCTTTTTCAGCGATGGCGCGCCCAATCCTCCCGTTCCCATCCTCGAAAGGATGGATCGACTCGAAATACAGATGGGCTGTTCCGGCGCGCGTGATGACCGGCAGCGGTTCCGTGCCGTGCGGCGCGGTGCGATTGAACCATGAGATGAACCGCTTCATTTCCGCCGGAACTCGTGTCGAGGGCGGAGCCTCGAAATGGACGATTGGAGCGCCAATTCGAGCGGAGATGACCTGCATAGGTTCCCGGCTTGTGCGATATCGTCCAATGTCCGCGAGGTCTTTCGTGCCGGCAGTGACCATCCGGTGCCAGCCAAACAGCATTTCATAAGAAAGCGGCTGCGAGAGTGAGCGGTAAAGATCGACCATCATCTCTGCAATGCCCTGTTCTGCGGGCAGGACACGTCGTTTGTCGGGAGATGCCAGTCCAAGCTGGCGCAGGATGGACGATTGCACACTGGCCCGGTTGAGAATTTCGCCTTCGATCGCCGATGTGGTCACGGCCTCCCCGCTCATCAGTTCCACGAGGAACTGGCTGTGGTCATCCTCACCGAGGTGTTTGACGGTCCCAATGGCAATGCCCGCACCCAGCACGAACTGCTCTTCGGCGGCGGAAATCCGCGAGCGGTCCCACTTGAAATCGGGCCAATCCGAGCTTTGCCAGTTCCAGGTCATGGGCGATAGCGGGCCTTCTATCGCTCATACTAACCGTTAATAATGATCGATACAATCCAGGTCTATCGCTCACGCCAGGGGAGGTTGCCGACTTGTCGTGGTTATGACGTTTGCTGCTAAGAGAGCGTACTGGCGTCGCCTTCACCGCGGAGGAAATTGAAATCGCACCCCTGGTCGGCCTGCAACACGCTGTCTTGGAACAATCGCGCGTAGCCTCGCATGGCACGGTTGGATCGCGGTGGCAATTGCTTCCACAGCGCGAGACGGCGTTGCAGCTCTTCGTCGTCGATCAGCAAATCGATCCGGCGCGCTTCCACGTCGAGCCTGATCCGGTCACCGGTCTCGACAATTGCCAGGGGACCACCCACGGCCGCCTCCGGCGTGATGTGCAGCACGATGGTGCCGAAGGCGGTGCCGCTCATGCGTGCATCAGAAATGCGAACCATATCCTTTACACCCTGGCGAGCGAGCTTCATCGGGATCGGCAGGTAGCCGGCCTCGGGCATGCCGGGCGCGCCCTTGGGGCCCGCATTGCGCAGAACCAGAACGTCCTCCGGGCCCACATCGAGATCCGGCAAGTCAATGCGCGCAGTCATATCTTCGACGGAGTCGAACACCACCGCGCGCCCAGTGTGACGCATCAAGTTAGGCGAAGCAGCAGATTGTTTGATGACCGCACTGTTTGGCGCCAGATTGCCGCGCAGCACCGCCATGGCTCCCCCTACCTTGAGCGGCGCGGCGATGCTGCGAATCACATCCTGGCCCGGCACTTCTTCTGCCTGTGCAATCGCGTCCCCGATGGAGCCGCCGGCAACGCTGGGCGCGTCGAGATTGAGCAGCGACGCCAAGCTCGCGCATGAGAGCAGGCAGGCCGCCGGCATGATGGAAATGCTCCATGTAATGCGTGCCCGAGGGTTTGAGGTTGAGCAGCACCGGGACTTCCCTGCCCAATTGATCGAAGGATGCCAGGTCCATAGGAACGCCGGCACGGCCGGCTATGGCCGCCAGATGAATCAATCCATTCGTGGAGCCGCCTATTGCCTGCAGCACAATCATCGCGTTGCGGACCGAGGCGGTGGTAATCAGGTTGCTCGGCATGGGCGCGCCGGCGATAGCCATCTCGGCGGCGCGCTTGCCGCTGGCCTCGGCGATGCGGCGCCGGTCGGCGTGGGTGGCGGGCGCCGTGGCACTCATAGGCAATGCCAACCCCATCGCTTCGAGGATGCACGCCATGGTGCTCGCGGTCCCCATCACCATGCAGGTACCGACCGAGGGAGCGAGGCGTCCGCTGATCAGTTCCATCTCGGCAACGTCGATGGCGCCGGCCCGGTACTGCCCCCAGAGCCGGCGGCAGTCGGTGCATGCTCCCAGCACTTCACCCTTGTGATGGCCCACCACCATCGGCCCGGTAGGTACAACGATGGCGGGCAGATCATTGCTGGCGGCGCCCATCACCAGGGCTGGTAGAGTCTTGTCGCAACCGCCGACCAGCACCACTGCATCCATCGGCTGCGCGCGGATCATTTCTTCCGTATCCATGGCCATCAGGTTGCGCAGGAACATCGAGGTCGGATGAGCGAAGCTTTCGCCGATAGAAATAGTAGGAAACACCATGGGCAATCCGCCGGCAAGCAGAACGCCGCGCTTTATGCTCTCGATCAGATCGGGCACATTGCCGTGGCATGGGTTGTAGTCGCTGAAGGTATTAGTAACGCCAACGATCGGGCGGTCGAGCGCGTCCTCGGAGTAGCCGCTGGCCTTGATAAAGGCCTTACGCAGGAACAAAGAGAAGCCAGCATCGCCATAGCTGGTGAGCCCCTTGCGTAGGCCTTTGGTGGTGTCCCGTTCCTTTGGATCATGCACAACGCCATACTAGAGCATTTTCACTTCTACTCTGCACAGGTGAGTGCGGCGAGGTGCGGCTTTTCTTCCACCCCGGTTCTTCCACCCCAGCAGGCTCGCCTGCCGGGGACCCCGGTTCTTGGGAAAAGCCGCGTCGGGATCGGTTTGCTCTGTATGCACCAGAAGTGAAAATGCTTTATTGCACGGCACGTTCGGTCGCTAGCTTCGTCAATCTCCCTGGACTTATTTGGCGGTCTCGCTGCGGAATGCTTCATAGCGAGCTTTGTTTTCCGCATTCGGCGGGTAGAGGCCAGGCAGGGGTGCTCCTGCCTTCACCTCAGCCATAATCCACGCCTCGAGCTTCTCCTGCTCGGCGGCTGCTTCTACCACGTCATTCAGCAACGCCCGGGGAATGACGACGGCGCCGTCGTCATCGACGACGATCACATCGTCTGGAAACACCGCTACCCCACCGCAGCCAATCGGCTGCTGCCAATTTACGAACGTCAAACCGGCGACCGATGGGGGCGCCGCCGCGCCCCTGCACCAGACCGGCAAACCGGTGTCGAGCACGCCGGCGACATCGCGCACGACGCCATCCGTGACCAGCGCGGCAACCCCGCGCACCTTCATACGCGCGCAGAGAATGTCTCCGAAAATGCCGGCGTCGGTGATGCCCATGGCGTCGACAACGGCAATGCAGTCAGGCGGCATCGCTTCGATTGCGGCGCGGGTCGAGACGGGCGAACTCCAGGATTCGGGTGTAGCCAGATCTTCGCGCGCAGGGACAAAGCGCAATGTGAAGGCCGGGCCGACGGCGCGTTTTTGTCCAGGGCGCAACGGTCTGGTGCCGCGCAGCCAGACATTGCGCAGCCCTTTCTTCAGCAGCACGGTGGTGAGGGTTGCCGTCGCTATGGAGGAGAGCGTTGCCCTGGTTTTTTGTCTAACTCCACTGGTATCTGCTCCGTTATGGTGCGCTCCTGACTGCAATCTCTAAGCATTTTCGCAATTGGTGTAGACCGAAGCCGCATTTCCTGTGGATGTTGGTGGAACCACCGAACTGCATGCGACTTTCTTTGAGGAAAGTCGCACATAACTGTTCCCGGCCAGTGCTGCGTGGCAGGAAATACGGCAAGCCGCCGGCCTTTACGTGGTTTTCTCTCAAAGAAAACCACACCTCGTTGCTCTTGCCAGACCACAGTAATTGCGAAAATGCTCTAGATGCCGGCGATCATGCCGCCATCGACGCGGACGACGGAGCCGGTGATGTAGGCGGCTCGCTCACTGGCGAGAAAGGCAACCACGTCGCCGTATTCTTCCGGTTTGCCGAAACGGCCGGCCGGAATGCTGGCCGTACTTTCCTCCAGCACCTGCTCCAGGTTGCGGCCTTCGCGTTTGGCTTTCGCCTCGTCGAGAAACTTGATGCGGTCGGTCGCGATGCGTCCGGGCAGAATGATGTTTGCGGTAATGCCGTCTTTGGCGACTTCGCGGGCCAGCGTTTTGGACCATCCGACCAGCGAGAGGCGCAGCGCATTGGAAATGGCGAGATTGGGGATGGGCGCCACCACGCCGGAGGAAGCGCTGGTGATGATGCGGCCCCAATGCCGCGCTCGCATGTTCGGCAGCACGCGGTCGGTGGTGGCGATGACCGAAAGCACCATGGCCTGAAAATGTTTCGACCACAGGGCAGGATCCTGACCGCTGGCCGTCGTCGGCGGCGGGCCGCCGCTGTTGTTCACGAGGATGTCGACTGGGCCCAGTTCGCGTTCGATTTTCGAGATGTGCCCGTCGATTTGGGTCAGGTCGGAAAGGTCCCAGATCAAGACCGAGGTTCTTGATCGCCGATGGCTGCCAATGCTGCTTGCGTGCCGGTCGATGGAATCGGCTCCTTATCCCGGCTACGGCGATGTTTGCGCCTTCGCTGGGCCAGCGATTCGGCGATTGCCCGGCCTAAGCCGCCACCGCCGGCTAGTACCAATGCCGTTTTATCCTTTGAGGCCAAAGTCCATGGGGCGTTCTACCTTGAAGGTCGGGTCTGGATACCGAAGCACGATCTTTGATTCGGAAAGGATAAAAATTGCAGGGCGCGCTTCACGGCACTGCCGCGGATACTCACCCAAACGCGTCTGGCTCACTCGGGCACCCTCAGCTTCCAGACCTTACTTCCAGGCATCTGACTGGTAACGTGGGCAATTGCCTTTTCGTCGAATTGATAGCCCAGGCCGGGCTCGGTTGTGAGTGCCAGGCCGCCGTTACGCACTTTCAGTTGGCGGTCGATAATCTCGCGAAATTGAATACTTTTTCGTCGGGGAAGTATTCGACGAATTGACCGTTGGGCGAGGCCGCCACCATGTGTGCGTGCAGATCGTGGAACCAGTGGGGGCAGATGGTGACACCGTAGGCATCGGCCAGCGCAGCGATGCGGCGGAATTCGGTAGATGCCGCCGCAGACCAGGGCGTCGGGTTGCAGGATGGACGCTGCCTGCTTGTCCAGCAATTCCTTGAAGCGCCAGCGTCCGGCCTCGATTTCGCCGGTGGCTACGGGAATGCTGATGGCCGCCGCCAGTTTGGCGTGGTTGTCGATCTGATCGGGGTTGAAGGGCTCTTCCACCCAATAGGGGTCATAAGGCGCGTAGCGTTCGATGAAGCGCAAGGCTGTCGGTACATCGGACCAGGCATTGTTGGCGTCCAGCATGAGCAGCACGTCCGGCCCGATGGCCTTGCGCGCTGCTGCGATCCTGGCCTCTTCTGACCTCAGATCACCACGGCCGACCTTCATCTTCACGGCGTCAAGGCCGAGGGCTACGTAGCCGGCCATTTCTTCGCCCAGCATTTCGGGCGTCTTGCCGTCGAGGTAGTAGCCGCCGCTGGCATAGGCGGGAACCGTGTCCTCGTAGGCGGCGCCGAGATACTTGTATAGGGGCAGATTGGCCGCCCTGGCGTTTCTGTCCCATAGCGCCGTATCGAGAATGCTGAGCGCCCGCATGACTGAGCCGACGCGGCCATGCAGCAACACTTCCTGATACATATTCTTCCAGTGCAGTTCGGTCGCGTAGGGGTCAACGCCGATCAGCATGGGCGCCAGCATTTCGCGCACTGCCGTGGTCACGACATTGCCCGCCGGAATGGCCGGCGTAGCAATGACCGATGCCTTCGATCCCGTCGTCGGTGCGGATCTTTACCAGGCTGTAATCGCGTGAGGTTACCTTGCGACGCGCAAAGGCAGTCGCCACGCGCAGAGGAATATGTACGGTACGCGCCTCGACCGAGACGACCTTGGCCATTTTGTTCCCTTTCGTGTTCTACATCCGTTGAAGCAGTTGGACGAGCCGGGCGAAGCCTTCCTCGCGCGCAGTCTTGTTTCCGGGGACCGTGTTGGTGGGATCTTCGCCGGCGCGCATGAAGCCGTGACCGGCGCCGTCGTAGGTGACGGGCTCGATATTTCTTGCCGGCGGCCTTCATGGCTGCGGTGGTAGCCGGGATGGTGGCGCCGATGCGCGCGTCGTTGCCGGCGTAGAAGCCATAGACGGGCGCGGTGATGGTGGTCACCGCTGCCGCGGGGCCAGGACCGTAGAAGACAAAGGCGGCGGAGAGATCTTTGCGATGGGCGGCGAAGGCGAAGGACTTTGCCGCCACCCCAGCAGAAGCCGATCACGGCGATTTTGCCGTTGGCGGCGGGAAGATGTTTGCCGTAGTCGGCGGCGGCGTCGAGATCGGCAGTCACGATGTCTGGATTCAGTCCGGAGACAGCCTTTACCGCGGCATCCTGGCTCGGAAAATTCACTCGAGCCACCGCCGTGGGGTCCGAAGCCGGAGAGCAGGTCGGGAGCGATTACGATGAATCCCTGTGCGGCCAGCTCGTCGGCCATCTCCTTAGCCCAGTCGCTGAGGCCGAAGATCTCGTGGATCAGAACGACGACTGGGGCCTTGGTCTTGACTTCGGGTAAACCACGAAGGCCTGGACGGTACGATCTGCCATGCTTGAAGGCGACGTACTCGTGATGGCGGGGCGATGCATCGAGGCGCGTTCCTGGCCCAGTCTTGCGCTTGCATAGGAGCAGTCGCGAGAGAAAGAAGCACAGCCGCAGCCGTGAGTTTGAGAGTATTCGAGGCATCGTGAACATCATGGGGAGAAGTTTAAAGCATTTTCGCAATTACAGAGGTCTGGTAAGAGCAGCGAGGTGTGGTTTTCTTTGAGAGAAAACCACGTAAACGTTGGCGGCTTTGGTGTAAACCAATTGTGAAACTGCTCGAGTTCGCAGAGCAGAGGGTCGGGCAAGCATGGGGGAGAGGGTGGAAAGGACGTGGCCCGTTGACGGTTGCGAAGGGCGTGTTTCGATGAAAATTGGTGATCAGCAAACCTGTACTTCCGGTGGACGCGATTCTGCCGGAGATCATTGAGTCTTTACGCGATTGTCCGAACCTTGTCATTGAGGCACCGCCTGGCGCGGGTAAGACGACCCGCGTGCCGCCGGCTTTGCTTGAAATTGTGAGTGGTGAAGTGGTTGTGCTCGAACCGCGGCGGATCGCTGCCCGATTGGCGGCGCGGCGTGTGGCCTGGGAGATGGGCGAACCGGTTGGCCAGACCACTGGTTACCAGGTTCGGTTTGAAGAGGCCATTGGGCTCACGGACTCGGGTTGCGATTTGTTACCGAAGGAGTGCTCACGCGACGGCTGCTCTCCGATCCGACGCTGAAGGGCGTTGGGGCCGTGGTGCTGGATGAGTTCCATGAACGCCACCTGGAGAGCGATCTCGCGCTGGCATTGCTCAAGCGCCTGCAGCAGACGCGGCCGGGCCTGCGGATCATCGTCATGTCGGCGACGCTCGATACCGGGTCATGTCGCGGAATATCTTGGCGGCTGTCCGGTCCTGCGGTCAGAGGGACGATTGTTCGAGGTTTCGATCCGGCATCTGCCCTACTCCCCTAAGAGCCTCTGGAGACACAGTTGACGGAGGCGCTCGAGCTGCTGATCGCGGAAGATCCTTCGGGCGATGTACTGGCTTTTTTGCCCGGGGCCGCGGAGATCCGGCGCGCCATGCGCGAGAGCCAGACCGTCGCGCGGCGGGCTAATTTGCTGGTGCTGCCGCTGCATGGCGACCTGTCCCCTGCGGAACAGGATCGCGCGATCATGCCTGCTGAACAACGAAAAGTAATTCTGGCTACGAATGTTGCGGAAAGCTCAGTGACGGTCGAGGGTGTCAACGCCGTCATCGATAGCGGATTGGCGCGCATTGCGACTCACTCCCAATGGACAGGATTGCCGACGCTGCAGGTCGGCCGGGTGAGCAAGGCCTCGGCAACGCAAAGAGCAGGGCGAGCGGGACGTACCGGGCCAGGCCGGGTGCTGCGTCTCTATACGGGATGGAGGATTATCAGCGCCGGCCAGAACACGACGCACCGGAGATCGCGCGCAGCGATCTCTCCCAGCTTTGCCTTGCTCTGCGGGCGATGCAACTTCGTCCCATCGACCTCGCATGGTTGGATGCGCCGCCGGAGGCAGTAGAAAGCGCCGAGTCTCTGCTCGACCGCCTGGGCGCCACCGAAGAGCCTGGTGCAGCAGCTGGCGCGGTATCCACTGCATCCGCGGCTTGTCGCGCATTCTCATCGCGGCGATGGAGCGCGGGGTGGGCGAAGACGGTTGCGTCGCGGCGGCGCTGCTGGGGTCGGGCGCGCGCTCGGAGAAAAATGATCTGCTGGCGGCCATCGACTCCGATCAGGATTACCGGACCCGGCAGCAGGTAGAACAGCTGCGCAGAATTGCTCGCCCTGCCCGGCAGACGAGCCACAACGACGACGCGTTGTTGATGTCTGTACTGGCGGGGTTTCCGGATCGGGTGGCGCGGCGGCGCGCAGGCAACCAGGTGCTGCTCTCGACAGGCGGTTCGGCGGAGGTGGCGGGCGACCCGCCGCGTTACGAATTCATGGTGGCGGTCGATGCCGAGGATCGCAAGGATAAGCCGCTGCCGTTGATTCGTATGACGGCGCGCATCGAGCCGGAGTGGCTGATCGAGTTATTTCCGGAAAATGTGCGGGAGAAATCCGGCGTGGAGTGGAACCGCGCGAGGTGAGCGAGTCGAAGCCGTGAGCGCGCTGCTGTATGACGAGCTGGTGATACAGGAATCGCGAGGAGCGGCATCCGGACGCGGAGGCCGCAGCCGAGCTGCTGGCGCAAAAAGCATTGGAAGCGGGCATCGATCGCTTTGTCGATAAGGAGACGCTTGATGAGTTCGTGGCGCGGGTTCAGTTCGCCGGCTTCGAGCCGCCTGACATTCCACAGGCCCTGAAACGCTTGTGCCTGGGGCTGCGAAGCTTCAACGAAGTTGAAGAACGCGGCGGCAAACCTGTGTCCGTTGCTGGAGCAAAAGATGGTTGCGCGAAGGCTGGAACGAGATCGCGCCCACGCGCATTCGATTGCCGAATGGGCGGCAGACGAAAGTTCACTACGAAGCCGGCAAGCCGCCCTGGATCGCCTCCCGCTTGCAGGATTTCTTTGGCATGCGGGAAACGCCGCGGATTGGGCCGGCGCAGACACCCTGTGGTGGTCCACCTGCTGGCGCCGAATCAGCGGGCGGTGCAAACCACTTCCGATCTCGCAGGATTCTGGGAGCGGCTGTATCCGCAAGTCCGCCGCGAGCTGATGCGCCGCTATCCCCGGCACGCGTGGCCAGAGCGGCCGTGATACCATCAACACCGTTGAGAAATGTCCGGCGAGGAAGGCCGCGTAAAGGCCTGCGTTCTGGGAGAAGATGGAAAAATCGGTTCCGTAGACGACGGTCTTTAAATCCAGCTCTGGTCTCTCACCAATCAGCGGCATGGTAACCGCCTCGTCGAGACAGCGGAGTCAATATCGCGGAGGCGGTCCTTCAGTGTTAAGTGCTCGATCATGGGGTAGCGCCAATTTGATAGTTGATGGTCGCGAGGGTGAGGCGGTATTGATACTGGGCGTCGGCGTTGCCGATGGCGGCGTCGGTTTGCTGGAACTGCGCCTGGCTGAGTTCCACGATGGAACTCAACCCTAACTGATATCGTGTCTGAGCGAGAGTCAATGCCAGATTCGCCTGTTGCAACAGTTCGGCGGTGACGCTGACGCGCTGGAATGCTGTATTGGCGGCCAACCACGCGGTACGAACATCGCGCACGATCCGGTCTCGCAGATCGCGGCTCCTTTCTGCGCCGGCTTGCGCTCGAAGAGTTGCTTCCTTAGCTTCGGCGGAATAGAGAAAGCCAGTGAATATAGGGATATTGAGGTTTACCCCGATAGCGCCCCACCAGTTGGAGTTGTAGAACTGAGAGGGACGAATGGGCACACTGCCGGCCGTTCCCGCGGCGCTGATGGTGGGGAAACTCTGATCGCGCTGGGCCCGGCTGAACTTAACGGCTGCCTGCTGATCGTAATCCAACGCCTGCAGGTCGGGCCTTTGCCGCAAAGCAAGCTGGGTCAGCGCTTCGATGTCCGGAGGCGGCGGCGGCAAGGGCGTAGTCTCGTCTTCCAACTGATAAACAACCTGTCTATCGAGACCCAACACTGCGTCCAAGGCGGCCATGGTGGAATCGCGATTGTTCTGGGCATCGAGCAGCAACAATTTGGCCTGGGAGAGATTCACGTTCGCGAAGCTTAGATCGAGAGTTGACTTGAGGTTGTTCCTGGTCATCTGGTCGACCTGGGTTTGCGTCGTCTGCCGGGTGTCGACATTCTGCTGGGCCACGCGCAGCAGGGCCTGGGCCTGCAGTGCGTCATAGAATGCCTGATCTGTGGCGGCTACAATATCCGCGGTGGTAGCGAGGAGGGTCGCGTTCTGCGCTTTTTCCTGTAGCCGGGAAGACGCGATCAGGTTTTTGGTTCGTCCAAAATCGGTGATCAATTGCGTGCCGCTACCGCCTGCGGCGGCGTGTTCAAAGAGGCGCGAGGCAGTAATCGTTCCGGATGAGAGACGCGAGCCATCCTTTGCGTCCACGGCGGTGATGCTCCCGGTGGCGGTTGGCAATTCGGCGGCTCGTGACTCGCGAACGACCTGATGCTGGGCTAACGCGAGCAGATGGGCAACGCTGATTCGGGGGTTGTTTTTGATGGCCATCTGTTCGGCTTGCACGCGATTCAAGTGAGGAAGAGAGCCGGCCGGCGGCGCGGACGCTGAGCTGGCGGGCTTCGGCGGCATAGGAACATTCGATTGACCAACCTGGGCGATGAGGCGGACCTGCGGAGCGTCGGGCAGCGATGCATGAGTCTCCGGCGTCTGGGCCGCAGAGCCGGCTGCGCAGCCGAGCAGGGACAGGATCACTAACAAATGATGACGCGGATTCGTTTTTCTTCTCGACATTCTTAATGCCTCTTGTGCAACCGCATTCTTGTTCTTCCGCCGGCCATCGACGGATGCCTGCTTGGCGGGGACCAGAAAGAACGTAACCGCGACGGATACGCCGGGTGAGCGTCGTCAGGCATGAGTGCCTGCCTGCCCGGCCTGAGCCTGCTTGCCCTTGCCGTGGATGATCAGGTAGACAGCGGGGACCAGGAAGACCGTGGCCACCACGGAAACGGCCAGGCCGCCGATGATGGCGCGAGCGAGCGGCGCATATTGCTCGCTCCCGGCCTCGAGACCCAGCGCCATCGGAATCATCCCCAGCAGCGTGGCCAGCGAGGTCATCAGAATCGGACGCAAGCGAATCTTGCAGGATTGCACGACCGCATCCGAGATGCTCAAGCCCTGTTGATGAAGTTGGCCGGCGAACTCCACGATGAGGATGCTGTTCGACACCACAATGCCAGTCATCATGATCACCCCCATCAGCGACATCACGTTCAGGGTGCTGCCGGTGAGCAGCAGGATGATGAGCACTCCAGTGAGCCCAGGGGGAATGGCCATCAAGATGATGAACGGATCGACGAAGGAGGCGAACTGAGCCATGAGGATGAGATATACGAGCACGATCGCGAGCACCAGACCAATGCCAAAGCGGAAGAACGATTCATTCATGCTGATCACGCTTCCGCGGACCGTGACGCGGATGTTCTTGGGCTTTTCGACGCCGGCAATGATCTGGTTGACCTCGCGGTTCACGTGTTGCAGCGCTTCTGTCGATGGCATCACATAGACGTCAATCACACGCCGGATCTGATAGTGATCCACTTCCGTAGGGGTATTGATTTCCTTAATGGCCGCGACCGATTGCAAGGGAGTGTACGAAGCCTGGGCATCGGCCCGCAGGGGAATCTGCTTGAAGTCGTCCATGCTCATGTGGGCGATCTTCTGGTCGAAGTACTGCACGGTGAGCATGTAGTTATTCCCGGTCCGGGGGTCGATCCAGTAACTGGGCGCGACCACTGCCGTTCGAAGTGAGCGCGGTAATGACGTTGTCTACGATCTCCTTGGGCGATAACCCGATCAGGCTGGCTCGTTCGCGATCTATGTCGAGGGCCACACCGGGATAACGCAGGTTCTGAGGAATCAGCACATCGCCGACATCCTTGAGCTGCTTGACCTGGGCGGCGATGCGGCTGGCAATGGCAAACGACTGATCCATGTCGTTGCCGCTTACCTGAATATCGATCGGCGCCGGCAGTCCCTGGTTGATGACGGAATCGACCAATCCTCCGGCCTGGAAGTAGGTGCTCAACTGAGGCATGTCATTCGCGAGCTTTTTGCGCACGCGGGCCATGTATTCGTAGCTTCCGATCTCGTGTCCCGGCTTCAGGCTCACCTGCACGAACGCGGTATCCATGGACGAATTGCTGGTATAGATGGCGGAGAGATCGGGAGTAATTCCGATATTGGAGACGATCATATCCAGATCGTGGGGACGCACCACATCGCGAATCTCCTGTTCCACCTGGGCAACGTAATTGTTGCTGAGCTCGATGCGGGTTCCACTGGGGCAGTGGATATTAATGACAAATTGACCGGGGTCAGTGCGGGGAAAGTAGGATCGGCCGAGCAAAGGAAATAAGGCAAAGCTGAGAAGGACAACGCCGAGGATGCCGAAGGCGGTGGCGACTGGTCGCAATATGGAGCGATTCACCACTACGACGTACCGTTCAAGCATTCTCTGGAACCAGCGATTGAAACTGGCAACGATTCTTTGGAAGAAGGATTGGTTTGGCGCTGGAGCCAGAAGGGCCGCGCCATCCGTTTGCACAACTTGTTCATGTTCCACGTCAGCGGACTTGATAAACCGGGCGCAATAGAGCGGCACTACGGTCATGGCTACGGCATAGGAAGCAAAGAGGGCGAAGACAACAGTCAGTGCCAGGGCGGTAAAGAGATACCGGCTCACTCCGTAGAGGAGGGCAACGGGAAAGAACACGATCGCGGTCGTGAAGGTGGCAGCGAGCACGGCCAATTGAACCTCATTGCCACCGACCTCGGCCGCAACCGCGGGCGTGGCTCCCATCTCCAGGTGGCGGAAGATGTTTTCGAGCACCACGACCGAGTTATCGATCAAGCGGGAAAAGGCCAGCGCTAACCCCGCCAGGACCATGGTGTTGATAGAGCCGCCTCCGGCGCTGATGCAAATAAAGGCTGCGAGCGCGGAGAGGGGAATGGATAAGAGAACCGCGAAGGTAGCGCGTACGCTGCCCAGGAACAACAGGATCATCAAGGCGGTAAGAACCAGGCCGATGCCACCCTCGTTCATGAGGTTCTTGATGGCGGATTTGACGAATATGGACTGGTCGAAGACGACGGCGGTTTTGAGCGACGCGGGTATGTCGACCAGGTTCTTGATCGCCGCCTTCATGCCGTTGACGATGGTGATGGTGTTGCTGTCGCCGCCCTGCTTCAGGATTGGGACATAGACCGAACGCTGGCCATCGATGCGCACAATGTTGGTCTGAAGCGTTCCCGAGTCCTCCGCCTTGCCGATATCGCCTACCATGACGGAGGCATTGCCGACCGACTTCAGGGGGAGGTCGTTGATGAGCTCTGGTGTGGTGACCTGGCTATTGGCGTAGATGTTGTAGTCCTTGGGACCGATGCGAACATCGCCGGCGGGCAAGATGAGGTTCGATTGATTCACGGCACGGACCACGTCCATCAAGCTCAGGTTGTGCGCCTCCAGCTTGAGCGGATCGACGTAGACCATGATCTGGCGGTAGCGTCCGCCATAGGGCTGGGGCACAGAGGCGCCGGGCACATTGGCAATCTGGTTGCGCACCTGGAACTGGGCCAGATCCTTGAGTTCGGTCTCGTTCAGCCCCTGCCCTTTCAAGGTCACCAGGCACACCGGCTGGCTCGATGCATCCATACCGAGCACGACGGGAGGCAGGGTGCCAGGGGGTAATCGGCGCAGATCGGCCATGAGCCAGGTTGGCGATATTGCTCAAGGCTGCATTGGCATCCGTACCCGGCTTGAAGTAGATCTTGATCAGGCTGACGCCGGTCAGCGATCGCGACTCGATGTGGTCGATGTTGCTGCCCAGGGTGAAGAAGCGCTCGAAGGTGTCGGTGATATCGGCTTCGATTTGCTGGGGGGGCATGCCGGAATAGAAGGTCGCGACCACCACCACCGGAATATCGATTTTCGGAAACAGGTCCACCGGCATACCGGCAATGGTAGTGACGCCGACCACCATGATCACCATACAAATCATGATGATGAAGAACGGATACTTGAGAGCGAACTTAGGCATGGCTACTCGCCCCCTGACTTTTCTTCATTCACGTCGAAGGCCGGCAACTGTTCGAGTCTCGGTTTTACGGTTTCTCCCACCTCGTAGTTCGCCTGCCCGCCGGTGATGACACGATCTCCCTCCGCCAATCCATTCTTCACTTCGACCAGGTTGGAACCTTGCAAGCCGAGGGTCAGATTCCGCGTCTGCACGTGGTTCTGACCGTCGACGATGAGCACCGACGATTGATTGCCGTTGTTGATGACGGCTTGCACGGGAATGGTCAAGACGTGGTCTCTTCGCTCCAACTCGATGGTGGTGTCGGCATACATGCCGGGGGTGAGGGACAAGTCTTTGTTCTCGACATCGATTTCGGTTTCCATGGTTCGCGTAGCGAGGCTGATATCCCTGGTAAAGCGAACTACCTTGCCCACGAGGGTGCGGTGGACAGCATCCACTTGCACATTGACCTGAGCCCCGACGTGGATGAACTCGACCGCATCTTCGGGAACGGGAATGCGCAGGCGGAGCAAGCTGCTCTGCGAGAGCTTCACCAGGGGTAGGGATTGAACATCGGAGGCGGTGCCAGCCTGGATCAGGGCGCCGGTATCGGCATAGCGCCAGATGATCACGCCGTCGATGGGGGCAACGACCCGGGTGTAATCCGCCAGAGCGCTGACCCTCTCGTTATCGGCGCCGGCAACATCGAAGTTTTGCCGGGCGGCGCTGAGCGCGGACTTGGCTGCATCGATTTGAGCCTCCGAAGCCAAATCTTTCGATTGAGCGTCATCCAGTTCCTGCTCCGCGATCAAGCCGGGTTGGCCAGCAGCGGCCTGTTTCAGCCGGGTGTAGTTGGCATGCAGGGAGGCGTGTTCGGACTGCGCGCGCAGCACTTCCTGCTGGGCGCGAGCGATTTCGTCTTTCCGGCTGGCAACTTCCGCTACTGTGCCTTTCAATTGAGCGCTCAGTTCCGGCACTTCCAGGACGGCCACGACCTGGCCCTGACGGACCTTGTCACCGATGTCCACGTAAATGCGCCGGATATAGCCGGAGACTTTTGCGTGAACATCGATGACCTGATAGGGCTGGAACTGCCCGGCGAGATTGAGAGTATGTACTATATTTCCCCGCTTGACCGCGGCTACGGTTGCCGACGGAATTTCCGCGGCATCCGCCTGCGAGTTCCTGCTCCTGGAATTGCACGCAATCACACCGGCAAGGACAGGCAGCGCCAAGCCTACGGCGAGAATCAAGGAGATTCGCTTTCGCATATCTGGAATGCACCTATTCGATAGATTTAAGGCCGGTCGAAGCCCCGATAACGGACTAACCCCGCAGAGACACGCCAGCGACAACCGGCGTTTCGGCTTGAACCGAATGGTTCTGCTTGTGTTTTCGGAAGAGAAACTAGCTAAGGGCGGGAGGGGGACGAAAAAAGAAGGCGTTCAGACCTGGGCGGCAGGAAACGCGCCTTGGGCGCTTCGCTTCAAGTGCCTGGCAACCGAGCCGCGGGGCGCCGCTGAGGTTAAGGCGCAGTAAGACAAATGCCAAGAGACCGAACGATACGACCTGCACGAGAAGGGGCCAGGCTTCCGTGCTACTTACAAGTAAACCATCACGGACCGTTACCTGTTCATCTCTCGATAGCAGCTTGGCTTCAGGGATGTCATGGGACGTGGAGTGGGGGGGAGCATAAAGGGAGAGCTTGTACTGTAGGCCCCAGGTAAATACGGAAATCGCCAACCCCAGGAAGACAAAGGTGAGCCTGGACAGGTTAGGGCGGATTTTATGTGCGACGCTCACAGCCACCTATAGCATACCAGCCGAGTTCCGGCTTTGCCGGTTCCGTTGTCGTTTTGAGGTGTCCTAATCAGCGGATCCACTCATATTTTGACGATACAACTTGTTGATTTGTTTTGAAGATAGCTTGGCCGAACAAAATCAGGTTGGTTCTGATCAGGACCCTGACCATGTTTCCTGTCTCAATTCACCCAAAGCTTCCTCCAGCTCTGCAATCTGACTTTTGAGTTGCGCAAACACTTCTTTCGCGTGAGGTAGATCCGAGTGGTGGCCCATCGTCTCCAGCTCCTGCGCGGCCTGGGTGGCTGCACGGCTGCCGAAAATGCTCACCGACCCTCTCAATTTATGCGCCGCGCGTTCCAGACCCGCTGGATCCTGACGGGTCACCGCGTTTGAGACGTGCTCCAGCAGTGAGTTGGAGTCGGCGAGAAAAATATCGATCAACTCCCGGAGAAGTTCTGCGTCGCCATCCAGCCGGCTAAGAACCTCGGACTTGTTCACCACCTCATTCATGACCACCTCCTGGGTTTTCTTTGGTTCTGATCGCTGTTCTGGCGAGCCGCGATTCGCCCCTAGCCGGCAAAGCATCGCCATCAGTTCGTGACGGATGATCGGCTTGACGACGATGGGAGCATAACCCCCCGTTGGCGCTTACGCCTGTTATCTCAACCAGGTCGCCCGCCTTGAACGGAACCGCAGGCACAGACAATAGGGAGGTCCCCTAGTGTCTATCGGCATTTTCTGGTGAATCATCGGCAATGCCCGGCAAAGACCCGCGGCTACTCCCAACGCAAGGTCCGTAGGGTCTGTAGAGTACTGCGACACGCCAAAGCAACTTGAAATCCTGCGTGATATAGCATGATGCATACCGGAGGGAAGCGTCCATGGCGCAGGCGGAGAAAGCGAAAGTCTTCATCCCCAGCAGCGAGAAGAGCTGTGAGCCAGCGATACATGATCGACACCAATACGGTGAGCTACATCGTGAAAGGCAATTCCCCAGCTTCACGCGCAAAGCTGGCCGGACTCCAGCACGGCGAGATTGCGTGCATATCAGCGATTACCGAGGCCGAACTCCAATACGGCGTCGCAAAGAGTCCAAGTGTAAAGACGCTCCGTCCAGCCCTGGAGGGGTTCTTGGCAAGATTCAGATTCTCCCTTGAGGGAGAGACGAGGCCCATGCCTATGGACGGTTTCGAGCGAAACAGGAGGCTGCGGGCAAGCCACTTGGCAATCTCGACATGTTGATCGCGGCACACGCAGTGTCCGTCAGCGCTATCTTAGTTACGAACGACAAGGCGTTCTCGCACGTAGCTGACCTGTCGGCAATCTTGAACTGGGCAACAGATGGATAGAACAGCCAGAAGATTCCATTGATCGATCAAACCAAGCGCATCCATCACCGTTCTGCCCCGGAGGACAAGGTCGCGCTCTTCCGGTCGCTCTTCCGCGGTCGCGACGATGTTTATCCACGCCGCTTTGAGAGCCGCAAGACCGGGAAATCCGGCTATGCTCCCGCATGCGCAAATGAGTGGGTTAAGGGCGTATGTGAAAAGCCGAGAATCAAATGCGCGGAGTGCCCGCATCGCCGGTTCCTGCCGGTTACGGATGAGGTGATTCGTTATCATCTGTCCGGGCAGGATGGCAACGGCTGGGATTTCACCATCGGCGTTTACCCGATGCTGCTGGATGAGACGTGCTTCTTTGTTGTCGCGGATTTCGACAAAGCGACTTGGCAAGAAGATGCAGGGGCGTTTATCGAAACCTGTCGTGCGATGAATCTCCCGGCTGCGCTGGAGAGGTCTCGCTCCGGCAATGGAGGCCATGTCTGGTTTTTCTTCAGCGAGGCCATTCCAGCTGCGCTTGCTCGCAAACTCGCCTCGCATGTTCTGACGGAAACGATGGAGCGCCGCCCGGATGTCGGTTTGGATTCCTATGACAGGTTTTTTCCCAATCAAGACACTCTTCCGCAAGGTGGCTTCGGCAGTCTGATCGCACTGCCGCTACAACGGAAACCAAGGCAGCTGGGCAACAGCTTATTTCTCGACGACAAGCTATTTCCCTATGAGGATCAATGGGCTTTTCTGTCGGAGGTTCGCAGAATCGACCGCACCGAAGTCGAAGAGTGCGTGAGCAAGGCGGAAGCTAAAGGGCAGGTCATGGGAGTCCGTCTTTACCCGAGCGAGGAAGAAGGCGATGCCCTTGCCTGGTTCTCTCCTGAGTCGCGCCGAAGGGGAAGGGGATCGATAGCTGGTCCTTTGCCAAAGCAATTGGAGTTGGTTTTGGGTAGCGAAATATTCATTGCCAAAGACCTTTTGCCTCCCGCTCTGCGCAACCGTCTGATCCGGCTGGCAGCCTTTCAAAACCCTGAATTTTATCAGAGCGCAAGCGATGCGTCGACCGACCTACGACACTCCCCGGATCGTTGGCTGTGCGCGGGATTATCCGCACTCTCTCGGCTTGCCTCGTGGCTGCCTGGAGGATCTCCGTCAGCTGCTTTCAGACCTGAAGATCTCATGGGTCCTGCGTGACGATCGTTTCTCGGGGAACCCGCTGAATGTTGCTTTCCAGGGAGAATTGCGCCAGGAGCAAAGAGTCGCTGCAGAAACCATGCTTGCGCAAGAGACGGGCGTACTCTCGGCGACTACGGCTTTCGGCAAGACCGTGGTTGGGGCATGGTTGATCGCAAAGCGTGCCGTCAACACGCTGGTGCTCGTGCATCGGCGGCAATTGCAAGAACAATGGATTGAACGGCTGTCGACGTTTTTGGGGTTGCCGTCAGATGCTATCGGTCGGGTTGGAGGTGGGCGCAGAGTGCCGACCGGGATCCTCGACGTTGCAACCATTCAAAGCCTGGTCCACAAGGGAGTAGTTGACGATATCGTTGGCAATTATGGGCACCTGATCGTCGACGAATGCCATCACCTTTCCGCCTACAGTTTCGAACAGGTTGCGCGCCACGCGAAAGCGCGGTTCGTGACCGGTTTGTCTGCAACCGTGACCCGTAAAGACGGGCACCATCCCATCATTTTTATGCAATGCGGCCCGCTGCGCCATCGGGTCAACGGAAGGGAGCAGGCGGCCGCTCGGCCGTTCGAGCACACCGTCCTCGTCCGGCCGACAGGGTTTCGCGCGCTGCGCGTGCCGAATCCTGACCTGCGCGCCCAGTTTCGCGAACTTACCGACGAACTTGTTTGCGACGACGGCCGCACACGGCTTATATGCCGGGAGGTCGTGCAAGCTGTTCGAGAACGCCGTTCCCCGATCGTGCTGACGGAGCGGAACGACCATCTCGATAAGCTGGTACAGCAGTTGACGCCTGAAATTAAACATGTGGTTGTGCTTCGCGGCGGTATGGGCAAGAAAGAGATGGCCAAGACGCGCGCGATGCTCAAAGTCATTCCAGACGATGAGGAGCGTCTGCTGCTGGCAACAGGACCCTACGCCGGCGAGGGGTTCGACGATGCCCGATTGGACACCCTTTTTCTTACGTTACCCATCTCCTGGCGCGGGACGATTGCGCAGTATGTAGGCCGCCTTCACCGGATTCACGACGGAAAGCGGGAAGTCCAGGTGTACGACTATGCCGATTTTGATGTACCGATGCTTTCGCGAATGTTTGATCGCCGCTGTAAGGGCTATGAGGCAGTAGGCTACAAGCTTCATTTACCCGCCAGTGCGCTGCCTGGCTGGCCGTCGAATATATCGCTTCCCGTCGATCCCCAATGGAAGGCTCAATACTCGTCTACCGTACGGCGGCTGGTCCTTGATGGGGTTGACCCTCCTTTAGCGAATCTCTTTGTTGAGGCAAGCCAGAAGGATACCGATCGCGCCAGAAGTGCGAGTGAGCTTTTTCTTTTTCGGCGGCTTGAGACTCTCGCTGAAACAAGCGGGCGGTTTCGGCTCAATGTCGAGCTCCCCATTCCGTTCGACGGTTTGGGGAAGATGGAGGTGGACCTGCTGTGCGCGGATGCGGCGTATCGCTGTTGAGTTGGACGGCGAACAACACTTTGCCGGTGTCGAGGCGTACCGGCGCGACCGACGAAAGGATCTACTGCTACAAGAAAATGGCTATCTTGTGCTTCGGTTTCTTGCGGAAGATGTTGGAAAACGGTTGGATGAGGTGCTGAACGCTATTCTCCGAGCATTGGTTCATCGCGGCCGTCGTCCACCCTCTACCGCGTCCCCGTACCTTTTCAAGGTCCTTTGAACCGGCTCATTACTTTGTATCGCAGCCGCAAGCACGGACAGATCTTGGAACACTAGCAATGAAGCTAGCCTCCAGAAATAAAGGCACATACTGCTCCTAGCAACTCAGGCCCAACAACCAGATCCTGTTCGCGGAGTAGTCACGCACTACGAAACTGCTCAGAGGACAGAAATTCGTTCGCCCCTGCGAGCGCCCGGCAGGCCTTTTGGTGTTGGCTCTTGCTGCGTTGCTGGTCGGCGGGAGTAAGGACAACATGTTCAGAGCTGCCGTCGGGGTCGCCCTCCGGATCATGGGTGATGTTAAAGCCTAATGAGCGCGCCGCTGAGGCTTGAAATCGCCCGAATGGTATGTCGGGATATCTCTCAGCCATCGTTCGCCGGCGTTGTGGGGTATCGATGTAGCAGGACGGCTCATCCCCGCTCGTGAATGCAAATGAAGTCACGCGTGAGATACCGTTTTCGACCTTCCACCAGTTAGGATCCACCAGGGCGCGTAGAAGCAGTGTGTCTCCGGAAATTCCGGCGTCGTCGGGTCTCACTATTCGATTCCTGTGCCAAGCTATGCCCCAAGAAGCTGCGTCAGAGCGTCTTCCAAGGAATCCGTGTCACTGTGGTTAAACGTAGCGTCGGCAACGACTACACCACCATGAGAAACAACAAAACTAGTTGAGTTGTCGGGATAGATGACAGTCTCTAGCTCCCGGGAGCCGACCGACCAGGCAACACCCAGAGCACCGCCCGATAGGGGACAGACCACCGGGCTCGGGAGATCAAGGGATATCAAACTGCCGAGGACGGACCGTGCATACATAGCGGTTTGCTGTGTCACCTCTAGATTAGCAACCCCGGGGTAGTTGCGAGGGTTATTCTCGATTTCGTGGATCCGCTCGAGTGCTGCGAACAGCCATGGGGCTTGGTACGAAGGTTGAACCATGGTAAGTCTTGAGTGGTCCGGCCGCGGGCGGGCGCGACGTTGCATAATTTGCTCAACACGGAGAGTTGGCGCGTGGGTTGCAGCCATTACCTTTTCCCCCAAATCCTGTGAGCCTTGCTTGTAGTTGCATCGTCGAATCCAAGCACGACAGCTTCGTGGCATTTGTCGAGTGCGCTAATTAGACCGTCTTCACTTTCGGAGTCTGGTTTGCTTTGGGCAGTTACGGTAAGCTGAATCACTTCTGTACCTTCCGGCTGCCTGATTGCTGATTGAGCCTGGATTTGAAGACTAACGGCCATGTGGGCGAGATTGTATCCCGCGACCAGGTTGACTGTCGCGGCCTCAGGTAAGAACGCGTATTGGCGTCCCTGATCCGCAGTAGCGGCGCGTTCCGCAATGGGCTTGAACAGCGCTGCCAAATCGTTATAGGAATTCCAAATATCCCCTCGAACGAGATGGTTCACGTAAATCACTTCGCACCGATAAACGGCCGGCGGCGCGAGGCCTACTCCTTGTAGAAAGTTGTTGAAACGTTGCCAGTCGGTCAGGAACCGCGGTTTTAGCTCTGAATAGTGAGCATATTGCTGGCTCTCGTGCACCTTGCGCCAGTTGCGAAGAAAAAAGGATTGCTGCACTTGTACAAGCTGAGATTTCGCCTTGTCCGAAAAGGCGGCCCGCAAGGTAAGGGCTTCTACGAAATTGAGTGCCCCGCCTCGACTCGCCAGCGATAAATCCACAACGGGGGCAAGCATTTCCCCGTTTGGATATTCCAGCTCGAATGCTGAAAAAAGTTGACCCAAATGCAGCGGATTCCAGCCTGCGATCTGAGCAAAATGAAATCCCATGACGGTCTCCACCGCGGGAGGGTTGTCATAAGCGGGTAAATCTCGCACACTCACCTTGCGGTCCGGAAATGGAAACGGTTCACAGGCTCTCCGACTCCCAGTCTACTACCAGCGCCAGCAAAATGTGACAGTACTAACATGGGACAACTGTTGTTCCTGAAGGACTTAAAGCCTTGACACTGCAGCAGACGCGAGCCGAGGACACAGCCCAGCGTTAAGCAAACCTTGCATGCATAATAGGCCCCGGACGAGGGTACGTGTCGTCCGCATTGTGCATCTATTTGTATAGACGAGAAATTCGGCCCTTATTGCGCGCAGCCACAAGAAGATTTTCATCCAGTGGTAATAGTTACCGCGCCATTAGCGAGGTTACTTTGCTCAGCGCCACAAGGCCCGGGCGAGAGGTTCCGAAAATCAGAATGGTCGGGGAGAGAGGATTCGAACCTCCGACCCCCTGGTCCCGAACCAGGTGCTCTACCAGGCTGAGCCACTCCCCGAACTTGCTGTTTGGAAGGATGTTTGCCGGCCAAAAGGTCCCTGGCGGATCCCTTTGAAACTGCCCGCGAACTGACTCAAAGTGTATCAGAAGATGCAGGCCTGCCCATGCCAGGCAAACCGCGCTCCCCATTCCCCCGAAAAGACCGGGCGTACACTGCGGTGAAGCAGCCCCCAACCGCCACCGGATGACGCCCTTGCAGCAACTCGACCTCAGCGGCCTGCATGTTCTCGACGGAGGCATGGCCACCGAACTGGAGCGCCGAGGTTTTGACCTTTCGGGATCCCTGTGGTCTGCGCACGTGCTCGAGAGTTCCCCCGAGGCCATCGCGGCCGTCCACCGCGACTACCTCGAGGCCGGCGCGGATTGCCTGCTGACCGCCAGCTACCAGGTTTCGGCTGAGGGCTTTCAGCAGGTCGGCTACAGTCCCGAAGAGGCGGTCGACAAAGCTGCCGATGCGCTGCGCGCTTCAGTGGCCCTGGCCGAAAAGGTGAGAGCCGAGTATCAGGCTACCTCGCCGCGGAAGATATGGATCGCGGGTTCGCTAGGACCATATGGCGCCATGCTGCACAACGGAGCGGAGTACCACGGCAATTACACCTGCTCTTTCGAGGAACTGGTCGATTTCCACAGCAGGCGCATCGCGGTGGTCGCTCGAACCAATGCCGACTTTCTGGCCCTGGAGAGCATTCCTTCGCTGGACGAAGCCCGCGCCATGCTCGCGGCGCTGCGCCCTTATCCGAACGTGGCAGCCTATCTCAGCTTTACCTGCCGGGATGCCATCCATGTTTCCCATGGCGAGACCTTGCGCGCATGCGCGGAGCTGCTTGAGCGAGAGGCCCAGGTGATCGGGATCGGCATCAATTGCACCGCTCCCCATCTGATAGGCAGCCTGATCCATGAGCTGGCGCAGGTCACGAGCAAGCCCATCATCGTTTACCCCAACTCCGGGGAGCAGTGGGATTCGGTCCATCGCTGCTGGCTAGGCGAGGGAGAGGGACGGCGATTCGGCGAGCTGGCGCAGAGTTGGCGGTCCGCCGGCGCGCAATGGATTGGTGGTTGTTGCCGCACCGGACCGGAGCACGTGCGTGCAGTGGCCGCGGTGTGGCGCGGCTGAGCCTTGGGGCAGCGACTCGCTCGCTCAGGATGCTGCAGTGGTCAGGCGGTTGGAGGAGATCGCAGCGATCTTCCATGCGCTCAGCTTCACCCCAGAAGAACCGGCGACGCGAACGTCCACGTCCGGTGCGACGGTTCCGTCGAAGTAGAACCGTTTGGTGTAGCCGATCCGTTGGCCAAGAATCATTTCAATGACGGATCCATCGACAAACGCGTGCAGCGTCGGCGGGTCCCCCGCTTCGAGCTGAATTTCCTTATCGTCCGCAATCATGGCGTGCCTCTCGGGCGAGTAGCGCACACGCACCAATTCTGTCGCGCCCTCACTCATCATCAACTCGAACGAACTCCCGGCACCCCCCGCGCAAAGCAACTCGCCAGACGCAACCGGCAGCTTACACCGGCCACTCCCTTCTACCGGAAGCGCGCCGGCGCGCAGCTGGTCGAGTTCCGGCAAAGTGGTCACCCGCAGAGCTCCGCTGGTGTCCAGGTTCAGCACGCGCGGCAGGCTCATCATGCCCGACCAACCGGCCGCACGCATCGCGTCCTGGGAGCGCCGCTCCTGGACCCAGCCCCACAGGATCCTGCGGCCGCTCGCGTCCAGCTGCGTTTTCGGAGCGTAGAAGGCCCCGAGATCCAGTTCTCCTGTCTTGTCGACATGGAATTTCATCGCCGCGGTATCGAGCTCGCCAGATTGCCAGAACACCTTGCCCAGCGTGGAATAAATCAGCACGTGCCCGCCATCGAGTGCGAAAAAGTCCGGGCACTCCCACATTTCGCCGTCATCGCACGGGTTCGCGGTTTTGTGGCCATTCCACTCCCCGCTGGTCAACGGATGCAGATATTCCCAGCGGGTTGCGTCTTCGATCTCTTTTGAGCGGTACAGCAACACACAGCCGCCGGCGTTCGCCACTCCGGAGCCGACCGTCATGTAATACCATTCCCCTTGCCTCCAGACAGAGGGGTCGCGGAAGCCGGTCACCTGCATGCCCGGCGGCGGCAACGGGATGATCGGCTGCGGAAGCTTGGTCCACTGGATTAGCCGCGGATCGTCGGAATACGCCAGGCACTGCGATTCCTGGACCTTGTCTTCGCCATCGCGGATGGTGGCCAATTCCTTCGGCCCGACCCTGGTCCCGGTGTAGATCTGGTAGACCCGGTTGCCGGCTTGGATGGCCGAGCCGGAAAAGCAGCCAAACGAATCCGGGCTACCCGGCGTAGGGGTAAAGGCAATCGGGAGATGCGCCCAATGAATCATGTCCGGGCTTACCGAGTGGTACCAGCTCATATCGCCCCACACCGCCGCCAAAGGGTTGTACTGAAAGAACATGTGGTACTTGCCGTTGAAATAAATGGGGCCGTCGGGGTCGTTCATCCAGTTTTTGGCGGGCAGCAAATGGAACTGCGGGCGGCGAGGGTCGTACGCTAACGACGGCTCGGAGGCAAACCCGTCCTGCAAGGCCAGCAATGCGGACGTTCCCACGATGAAATCACGACGGTTCATCACGCGCCCCATCCCAGTGCTCAATGTCCGTTGCCGCCCGGCAGGCGAGTCCACCTGCCGGGCGAGTCAAACTTTATCAGAGAATCGCCGGGTACAGAATCACATGGCCGCGCGGCCGCCGGCCGTCACGGATTCCGTCGGTTTCGGGCCCATCACCGGCCGTTGTTCAGGACTTTCCAGAAAATGCTCTAAACTCTTTTCTGTGCGCAAACTACTCCTCTCCCTACTATGTGTGGCGACGCTCTCCTCGGCCCTCGCTCAGTCCAACCCCAAAGCAGCGAGCCCCAAAGCAGCGGGCATAGACCAGGACGTTCTCCAGAAAATCCCCCAGCGGATGAAGGCTTTTGTCGATCAGAAGGCAGTCGCCGGCGCCGTCACCCTGGTGGCCCATGGCGATGACATTGTTGAGTTCGACGCCACAGGCATGGCCGATATCGAAGCCGGCCACCCGATGCAAAAGGACACAATCTTTCAGATCATGTCCATGACCAAGCCGATCACGTCGATCGGCATCATGATGCTGGCCGAAGAAGGCAAGCTTGCCCTGCGCGACCCGGTGGAACAGTACCTGCCGGAGTTCCACAACCTGCGCGTCGCCACCACGTTCGGCGCCGACTCAGAACGCCTCAGCATCCCCAACCATGCCATCACCATTCGTGACCTGCTCACGCATACCGCAGGTATTCAGGACTACCCCGGGCCTCCTGCCATCCCCGACTATGCGCAAACGCTGAGCGTACCCCTCGATGAGGTCGTAAGACAGCTCGCTAAACAACCGCTGCTCTTTCAGCCGGGCACGCAATGGAGCTACTCCAGCCCGGGGATCGAGATCCTTGGCCGCATCATCGAGGTCTGCTCCGGCCAGAAGTATGCGGACTTCATCACCGAGCGGATCCTTCGACCGCTGGGGATGAAAGACAGCTCTTTCTACCCGCCACCAGACAAGATCGCGCGTATTGCGATGGTGTACGCAAAAAAAGACGGGAATTTTGTGCGCGGCCCGGGCACCATTCTGGGCGGCGACCCGGCAAGGTACCGCAAGGGATCGGTCTTTCCGGCGCCGGCATGGGGTCTTTACTCCACCGCCGAAGATCTGCTGCACGTCTACCGCATGATGCTCAACAACGGCGTTTACCAGGGCCACCGCTACCTCTCGCCATTCTCAGTGCACGCGATGACTGAGCCGCAGACCGGCGACATTCGGCCCGTGGGGTGGGTGCGGGGCTCCAAATGGGGCCTCGGCTGGGAAGTGGTGACGGGGCCGCTGGGCGAGTTGGCTGGGCACACCATCGGCACCTATGGCCACGGTGGGGCCTTCGGGACCGAGGGCTGGCTCGATCCCACCAACGATCTCGTCTCCATCCTGCTGATTCAAAGCGCTGACGGCGGGGCCGAGAGCATGACCAACGTGTTTCTCAACATGGCGGAGTCGAGCATCGGCAAGTAGCGCTTTCTACGCCGTCACACTCCTGCAACATGCGACAATGAGCTTACCCGCATGAAACCTGAGTCGCTCTCCGTGGACCTGGAATCCATCTCTTTGACGCCGGAACTTCTGGCGCAGCACAGCATCACACCCGAGGAGTACCAACGGATCGTTTCCGCCCTTGGCCGCCCCCCAGGGCTCACCGAGCTGGGCATCTTCAGCGTCATGTGGAGTGAGCACTGCTCGTACAAATCCTCTCGTGTCCATCTAAAGCGGCTGCCGACCCGCAGCAAACTGGTGGTCCAGGGGCCGGGAGAAAATGCCGGCATTATCGACGTCGGCGATGGCTGGGCCTGCGCTTTCAAAATCGAGTCGCACAATCACCCCTCGTTCATTGAGCCCTTTCAAGGCGCTGCCACGGGCGTTGGGGGTATCCTGCGCGATATCTTCACCATGGGCGCGCGGCCGCTGGCCGTGATGGATTCCCTCCGTTTCGGCCCCATCACCGAAGAGGAGCTGGGGCCAGAGAAACAGGGCGACCCCCGGTCGGCTTCTGCCGTGGTGCGCAAGAATCATTCCCTGCTGGAAGGCGTCGTCAGCGGCATCGCGGCCTACGGAAACTGCTTCGGCGTGCCTAACCTGGGTGGCGAGACACGGTTTGCCCCTTGTTATTCGGGCAATAATCTGGTCAACGCCTTCGCCCTGGGCCTGGTGAGGCGGGATGAGATCTTCTATGCCAAGGCATCGGGCATTGGGAATCCGGTCATTTACGTGGGGGCAAAGACCGGCCGGGACGGCATCCACGGCGCCACCATGGCCAGCGAAGAGTTCAAGGAAAGTGCGGAGCAAAAGCGGCCCAACGTGCAGGTGGGTGACCCCTTCATGGAGAAGCTGCTGCTTGAGGCATGCATTGAAGCCATGCGCACCGGCGCGGTGGTCGGCATCCAGGATATGGGGGCCGCTGGGCTCACCTGCTCCACCTGCGAAATGGGCGCTCGCGGAGGCGTGGGGCTGGAAGTGGAACTTGACCACGTGCCGCAACGGGAAACGGGAATGACGGCCTACGAGATCATGTTGAGCGAGAGCCAGGAGCGCATGCTGCTGGTCGCCGACAAACATCGCGAAGCCGAAGTGATCCGTGTCTTTGAAAAATGGGGCCTGGATGCCGTCATCGTCGGCGAGGTGATCGCCGAACCCAGATTGCGCATTTTGCACCATGGCCAATTGGTTGCCGATATTCCCAACCAGTCGCTCACCGACGATGCGCCGCTGTACCACCGGCCGGTCGGGCAGTGGAAGGCGCCGGTGCGCCGCAGCCCGCCACCCGAGGTGCTGGAGAGGCTGACCTTTTTGAGGAGAGGCTTAGCCGCGACCCCGCGGCGGCCACCAACTCCGCTGATGAACTGCGCAGTTTGCTCGCGTCCTCGAATATCTGTTCCAAGAACTGGATCCACGAGCAGTACGACTCCATGGTGCAGACCAATACCGTGCAGGGTCCGGGCGGCGAAGCGGGCGTGATGCGGATCAAGGGCACCACCCGCGGTCTGGCCATGGCGCTCGACGGTAATGAACGCTGGTGCTACCTGGATCCAAAGCTGGGCGCCTCCCACGCCGTGGCCGAAGCAGCGCGCAAGGTCGCGTGCACGGGGGCCACGCCGGTGGCGGCCACCAACTGCCTCAATTTCGGCAACCCCGAAAAACCGGAAATCATGGCCCAGCTCTCACCGGCCATCGACGGCATCTCCGATGCATGCGTGGCGTTTGAAACGCCGATCACCGGAGGCAACGTGTCGCTTTATAACGAGACGCGCGGGCAGGGCATTTACCCTACGCCGGTCATCGGCATCGTCGGCATTCTCGATCAGATCGACAAAGCGGTGGCGGCAGACTTCCGTCGCGCCGGCGACGCAGTCCTGCTGATTGCTCCCGCCGCTGTTTCCCCACTGGAGGAGCGCATGCAGGAGTTTGGCTCCTCGGAATACGCCCGCAAGGTTCTCTCCGCGCTGTGGGGCACACCACCGAGCCTGGATCTTACGGTGGAAGCCGGCCTGCACCGCTTGCTGGCCGAGTTGGCTGAGCAGGGCCTGATCCATTCCGCCCGGGACATCTCCGATGGCGGGGTTGCCGTGGCATTGGCGGAAGGATGCTTTCGACACACAATCGGGGTACGCGCCAATCTCTCGAAAGCGCCCGATCTGCCCGCCGAATGGGACCTCTTCGGGGAAACGGCGAGCCAGTGCATCCTCAGTTGTTCCCGGGAATCGGTGGCCCAGATCGAACAGCTGGTTGCGCAGTACAAGGGCCTGATGGTGGCGACGCTCGGTGAAACCATAACTGATCTTTTTGAGCTTGCGGTGGACGGCCAGGTGCTGATCCGGGAAAAGGTCTCGGGCTTGCGGAATGTCTGGTCAGGCGCGCTGGCGGCGCTGCTGCGCAATGACCCGCCGGTAGTGAACTAAGGCCATGGGGAGCACGAACATCAACCAGCATTGCAATCAGCAAGAAGACCTGCGGGAAAAACACCTGCAAGAAGACGACCTGCAAGAAGACCAGGAATCGGGCTCCAATCCCTTCGACAAGTTGCGGGAAGAGTGTGGCGTGGTTGCGGTACACGGCCACCCCGATGCCGCACGGCAGGCGTATCTTGCCCTCTACGCACTGCAGCATCGCGGGCAAGAGTCCGCCGGCATTGCCACCGCCGACTACACCAATCTCTTCAACATCAAGGGCATGGGCCTGGTAGCCGACATTTTTACCGACGATGTTCTTGCGAAATTGCCGGGAGAATTAGCCATTGGCCACACGCGCTATTCGACCACTGGCGACTCGGCGCTCCTGAATGCGCAACCCATCCGGGTGGACTCGACACGCGGCCTGATTGCCATCGCGCACAATGGAAACCTGGTGAATTTAGGCACACTGCGTGCACGCCTCGAGCGGGAGGGCGCGTACTTCCAGACCACCAGTGATTCTGAAATCATCGTGCAGCTCATCGCGCACTCCACGGCCAAAACGCTGATCGAAGCTATCGGTGACTCGCTGCGCCAGGTGACGGGCGCTTTCTCGATCGTCATGATGACCCGAGACCGCATCTTTGCCGCCCGCGATCCTCATGGATTCCGGCCACTTTCCATGGGGCGTATCAGCAATCCCGACGGACCGGATACGGTGGTCTTCGCTTCGGAGACTTGCGCCTTTGACTTGCTGCGCGCCAAGTACGAACGGGACGTACAGCCTGGGGAAGTGGTGATGGTCACGCGCGACGGCGTCACTTCAGTGCAATATGCCACCGGCATGCGGCAAGCAAGCTGCATCTTCGAGCATGTTTATTTTGCCCGCCCCGACAGCCGCATCTTCGGCCGCTGGGTGCAGGCCAGCAGAGAGCAGATGGGGCGGCGCCTGGCGCGCGAATCGGGGGTCGATGCCGACCTGGTGGTGCCCGTTCCCGATTCCGGCGTCACCGCGGCTTTAGGGTACGCCGCAGAGAGTGGCATTCCCTTCAATTTTGGCCTTATCCGCAACCACTATGTGGGGCGCACATTCATCGAGCCCGAGCAGCGGGTGCGCGATTTCGGAGTGAAGCTCAAGCTGAACCCAGTGCGCAATCTGCTCGAAGGCAAACGCATCATCCTGATCGACGACTCGATTATCCGCGGCACCACCAGCCGCAAGATCGTGCGCATGGTGCGCGCCGCCGGCGCCAGGGAAGTGCATATGCGCATCAGCTGCCCGCCTACCATCTCGCCCTGCTATTACGGGGTCGATACGCCCAACAAGAGCGAGCTGATCGCCGCCAATTCCTCGGTTGAAGATATTCGGCAGTACATTGAAGCCGATTCGCTGGCTTACCTATCGCTCGAAGGCTTGGAGCAAGCCTGTGACGGCGAAGAGCACAACCGCTACTGCACGGCTTGCTACACCGGCGACTATCCTACGCAATGGGTAGACGTAGCGGAAATTCTGCCCGCAGCCGCCGCGCGGTAAGTGTGAGGACGGATGGCTCTTTTTAGCCGATCGCCGGCACATTTCCCCGCTCGAGGGGTATCCTCGTTGGCATCCACGCTACGCGGGTGGTGTGTACCGCCTATACCCCTGTGGTGATCCGCTATAAAGGACTCTGGAGCGTGCCATGGAACACCCCACCCTTAAATCCATCCAGCCCGTTAATCTCCTCTCCTTCGGCCCCAGGACGGAACCCATCGAGCTTCACCCGCTCAACATCCTCATAGGACCCAACGGCAGCGGGAAGTCGAATCTCATTGAAGTTATCCGCCTGCTGTATTTCCTGCCGGACAAGGAACCCTGGAGCGCCGTATTGGCTACCGGCGGCGTTGATGAGTGGATCTGGAAAGGAATAAAGAGCAAGAATTCACAATGCTCGCTCCGGACGCAATTCTCCCTGGGTGGCATAGATCGACTCTTAAATGGCACAAGGCCTCGATATTATGGCCTTTCGATAGACCTTGAGAAGTACGAATCTTCGTTTCGCGTTCATGCAGAGACTATTGAAACCGTGGAGGAAAGCGGTAGGAGAGACGACCTTTATAGCTGGTTCGAGCGCAGCGGCTCGCAAGGGACGATTCATCCCCGCATGACACTTGGGGGCGATCCAATTTCCTTCGATCTCAATCTGGACCGTTCGATCCTCTCTCAACTGGCTTCGCGGTCAGTACAAACGTCCGGTACTGGTCAGATGTTTCCTGAACTCTTCGACATGGCCGAGTTCTTTGAAAGTTTCGATTTTCATCAAGATTGGGAATTCGGTGCGGACTGCCCGCCGCGTGAGCCCAGACCCGTCGGCCAACCTATTTCGCGCCTTGAAGAGGATGGCTACAACCTTGCGCAGATGCTGGCGCACTACCGGGATAATCACAAACCTGTGTTTGAAGAGCTAACAGAGCTGGTTAAGCGCTTCTATGAGCCCGTTAAAAGCGTTGACGTAAGGATAGTCAGCACTCATCTCCAAATCGCCATTGAAGAGAATGGAGGCTTCTCCGTACCCGCCTCTCGCCTTTCCGATGGAATGCTTCGCTGGCTTGCCATGCTTTCAATCCTTCTCAATCCAACGCCGCCGCCGGTTACTTGCATTGACGAACCTGAACTCGGCCTTCACCCTGACACGATCCCCACTCTCGCCGATCTACTCCGCGAGGCCTCGACGCGCACACAGTTAATCGTCACTACGCACTCACCTTCACTCGTCGATGCATTCTCGGACGATCCGGAATCTGTCTGTATTTCGGAGAAAGTCGAGGGCTCCACCGTAATCCAGCGACTCAGCCAACAGGACCTCGCCGTCTGGCTGAAAGATTATTCCCTTGGAAATCTTTGGACGAGTGGGCAAATCGGAGGAAATCGCTGGTGACGGTCACGGTTTATGTAGAAGGGGGAGGGAAGGGCCAAGGGACTCGACCTCGCTGCCGCTATGGCTTTAACGCCTACTTCCGGAAAGTGGCCCCGGATGGACGTCATCCAAAGACCGTAGTCTGCGGCAGCCGCGATGAGGCGTTTAGCCGGTTCACGACGGCGATCCTTAACAGTAAGCGAGACGAACTTTGTGTACTTCTGGTTGACTCCGAAGGCCCAGTCACCGCTGAGGATGCCATTGCGCACCTTACTCAGCGCGACCATTGGAAATTCCCTGTGCTCGACCGTCACAAGGTGTTTCTCATGGTTCAAGCCATGGAGGCATGGTTTCTTGCAGACCGTACAGCCCTTGCCTCATTCTATGGATCGGGATTCCAACTCAACGCCCTCCGCGGCAGCCAAAACGACGTAGAAGCAATTCTCAAAAACGATCTGGTGACGACCCTAATGGATGCCTCGCGCGCCACAAAAACCAAGGGTCCGTACCACAAAACTAAGCACGCCTTCGAGCTTCTCGGTCGGATTGATCCCGCCAAAGTCGGCAACGGGTCTCCTCACGCAGCTGCACTTAACGAATTCTTGAGCTACTAGCTAGCTATCTACGCTCGCCCTAGTGCATTTTCGCAATTGGTGTAGACCGAAGCCGCCGACCCTTACGTGGTTTTCTCTCAAAGAAAACCACTCCTCGCTGCTCTTACCGGACCACAGTAATTGCGAAAATGCTTTAAATCGTGGTGACGGAACGGTTCGAGGCGGCGAGGAGTGCGTTCTAATCCGATTTGCTCGAGGAAGTCGCCGGGGCGGGGGTCGAAGTGCTTTCGGTCTTGGCAGCAGATCCTTTATCGGTCGAACCCTTGTCGGTGGAACCCTTGTCGGTCCCTCCGGAAGCCTTCGAGGCCGCGCCCGAACCCGAGCTTCCCGAGCCGGAATCCGCTGGTTTGCTCGAAGAGTTAGCGTAGTCTGTGGAGTAGAACCCGGAACCCTTGAAATGTGCGCGGGCCGGGGTGGAGATGAGCCGTTCCACCTCACCGTGACAAATCGGGCATTCCTTTGCGTCTTCGGCAGAGAAACTCTGAATCAATTCAAATCGGTGCCCGCACTTTTTACACTTGTATTCGTATAGCGGCATCCGCGCGCTCCTTCAAAGTTACAAATTCTTCATTCGCTGACTACAGGTGCAGGCTGGCGGTCGGCCAACTCGATGAGCCGAACCTCGGTAATGGCTTCCGTGGCCTGCAGTGCGACCAAGACGGAAGGCGCTACACTGCCGTCGATCTGGACCACCGCCAGCGCATTGTGCTGGCCGCTCCGCTGGCTCCGGCCCAGGGCAAAGTTCGCAATATTCATTTTATGCTGGCCAAGTATGGTACCGATACGGCCAATCACGCCGGGCACATCCAGGTTGCGGATGAACAGCAGCGTTCCATGAAGCGGGGCTTCGATATCGATGCCGTCGCAGGAGAGCAGCCGCGGCGAACTGCCATGAAGAACCGTGGCGCTTGCGGTGGTGTCTCCGGTGCCTGTATGCAAGGTAATCTTAAGCACGGTTCCCGCGCCGCCCGATCCTCCCTCGCTCTTCTCTTCGTGCACTCGGATGCCGCGCTCGGCAGCCACGGAGAGCGCATTGATACGATTCACAACTTCCGAGTGGGCCAGCACACCCTGAATCGCGGCGTTCCGCACCAGCTCGGTCTTGCCTTGGGCCACCCGCCCACTATAGGAAAGATGAATGCTCTCCAGATTCCCAGCAGCCAGCGGAGATAGAAACGCGCCCAGGCGCTCGGCCATCACAATGTAAGGCGACAGCTCCTGATACTCATCGAAGGTCATGGAGGGCAGGTTGACCGCATTCTGGACTACGCCGAACTTCAGGTACTCCTTGACCTGCATCGCAATCTGGACGCCGACCGCCTCCTGCGCCTCGCCGGTAGAGCCGGCAATGTGCGGCGTCAGAATCACGTTGTCCAGGCCGAAGTAAGCGGAGTCTTTCAACGGTTCCTGGCTAAAGACATCCAGGGCAGCGCCCGCCACTTGCCCGGAGCGGATAGCCTCTACCAGGGCCGCGTCGTCGATCAACTCGCCGCGCGCGCAATTTACGATACGCGCACTTTTCCTCATGGTGGCCAGCGTTCGCGCGTTGATGATCCCCGCGGTCTGCGGAGTAAGCCCTACGTGCAGCGTCAGGTAATCCGAGTCGCGAAATAATTCGTCCGCTGTGCAGAGGCGAACACCATTCTCCCGGGCAATTGCGGGCGTCACAAAAGGATCATGACCCAGCAGTTCCATGCCAAAGGCCTTGGCGCGGCGCGCTACTTCGAGACCCACGCGCCCTAGCCCGAGAATGCCCAGTTGCTTACCCCGCAGTTCGGTTCCCTGCAGCGACTTCTTTTCCCATTTGCCGGCGTGCAGTAGAGCGTTGGCGCGGGGTAGCTGGCGGCCCAGCGCCAGCATCAGCCCAATGGTCAGCTCGGCAACGGCAATGGCGTTGGCGCCGGGTGTGTTCATTACCACGATGCCGCGTCGCGTCGCGGCATCGGCGTCGATGTTGTCGACCCCCACTCCGGCTCGTCCAATCACTCGCAGCTTGGGAGCCGCCTCCAACAGGGCATCGTCCACCTGCACCGCGGACCGAACCACGAGCCCGTCCGCATCCGCCAGTTCGGCAGCCAACCCGTTCTTGATTTGATCGTGGGTCACAACCTGCCAACTACTCTCGCCTTGCAACACCGCCAGGGTGGCGGGTGAGACTTTCTCTGCCAATACGATCTTCATCGCACTCCTAAAGATTTCTGGTCACCCCTGCGACTACTGCCGGCACGGGCCGGCAGCAGTCGCGAAGAGGACGGTTGGAACGCATTTTGAGTGCTTTTTGCCGTCAGAATCGAGCAGCCGTCACTTTCCTTGTTCTTTAACGCGCGGAGGCCCCAGCCAGGGCGAGATCGCGCTTTGCAGCTTCATCGGGAGCTCGAGAAGCGAAGACGTTCTGGGCAGCTATCAGTGCCTTTCCAAAAGCGAAACCCGGAAGCTTGAGGGCGTGAGCCACTTGCTCCAGAGCGCCGATCAATGCAATGGTGTCCATGTAATCGAAGAATCCGAGATGAGCAATCCGGAAGATCTGCCCTTTCATCTCGCCCTGCCCGTTGGTGATGACGGCGGCAAAGCGGCTCTTCAACTCCTTGACGAAGGCGCCGGAATCCATACCCGGGGGAGGCAGCACCGCGGTGCACGCAGCAGACGGCGCATCGGGAGCGAAGAGCTTCAATCCCAGTGCCTCGACGGCGGCACGGGTCATCGCGGCGCAGGTTTCCGCGTTTTCCACCAGCATCGCGCGTCCTCGCGCAAGGTCACCATCCGCCTGCCCGGCGATATAGTCGAGCGCGGCGCCCAGCGCGGCGATCAGAGACACAGCCGGCGTGTAGGCAGATTCGCCCTTGGCCGCATTCTTTCGCTCCTTGCGCAGGTCGAAGTAGTAACGGGGATTGAGGCTGATCTCCATCAGCTCCCAGGCACGGTCACTGACCGCGAGGTAGGAGAGGCCAGGTGGAATCATGACCGCCTTCTGCGATCCGCCGATCAGAACATCGATGCCCCACGCGTCCATGTCGATATGCGTGGTACCCAGACCGGTGATTGCATCCACCACCAACAGGGCGTCGCGTCCGCTCTTTTTGAGCACTTCGGCCACTCCCGCGACGTTGTGACGCACGCCGGTGGAAGTCTCCGTGGCCTGCATAAATACGGCGCGGGTCTCGATCTTGAGCGCGTTGCGCACCTCTTTCAGATCGAAGGTCTGTCCGTAGGGCACGCTGACTACATCCACATCACACCCAAATGCCTTGGCCAGGCTCACCCATCGCTCGCCGAACTTGCCTGCCATGAGCACCAGCACACGGTCGCCCGGCGAAGTGAGGTTTGAGACCGAGGCTTCCATCGCTCCGGTGCCCGAGGAGGCTAGCAGGATGACGTCGTTCCTGGTTCCAACAAACGTCTTCAGATCACGGAGTACTTTCATGTACAGGGCGCGAAATTCCGGTGTCCTGTGATGGATATCGGCGGCCGCCATCGCGAACTGGGCAGCAGGAAGAAGCGGGGTAGGTCCTGGAGTAAAAAGCCGGGTCTTGCGAATCATGGTTTGTCCTTGGCTCCATTGTAATAAAAGTCGCCGGGAGCACAGGTTTCTATAATCTAAGTTTCGGCAAAACCGGAGGGGTATGAGCCTGGTAGAGAAGATTCGTAAGGATATGGTGGCCGCCATGCGGCTACGGGCAGCGGAGCGCTTGTCCACCCTGCGCATGGTAGTTTCTGCGTTGAAGAATAAAGAGATAGAGCAGCGCGCGCCGGTGACCGATGAGCAGGTGGGTCAGGTTCTGACCACCATGATCAAGCAGCGGAGAGATTCGATCGAGCAATTCACCAAGGGCAACCGGCCGGAACTGGCGGAAAAGGAAGCCGCCGAGATTACGGTGATCGAGGAGTACATGCCAAAGGCGGCCGGGGAGGAAGAGCTTCGCCAACTGGTTACCGCAACGCTGGCGGAGTTACGCGCCCAGGGGTCCAATCCCGGGCAGAAAGACATAGGCATCGTGATGAAGGCGGTCCAGGCACGCATCAAGACGAGCGGCCTCAGAGCCGATGGCCGCGTCGTCAGTGAATTGGTGAAAACCGCCCTCGCGGGCTAAAAACGCTCATATCTGGTCCAGCAACGGTATATAATGTGATGAGACGGTTTTCGGCAAGGCAGCGGATTCTCGCGTCGCCGCTCCTTGGCCTGCAATTGCCGGTAGTTTCGGCCTACACGCGAGCGAAGGATGGTGTTATCGCTGTCCGGTGTGACACCCGATCCCTGTCCAAAATCAGGCAACACAATCCTCCCGCCCGGCGGGATTTTTTACGTGCTTTCCTGCGCAAGCAAGCACTCTCGCAATGCGAACCGAAACGATGGATCTTTTCCTGGTCCCTATCGAGAAAACCACGCCTGACCGAACCCAGCCCCTATCGTCTCGTTCAAAACTCGCCCGGCGGCGAGCAGGACTGCCAACGCGCCAAAACAACCAAAAACGATCGAATTTTATTCAATTTTACAAAACCGGCGGAGATCCAGTCCCGAAGGGACGGCTGAAAAACAGACCTGTCCAAATTAGCTTTTGTGAAGAAGTTTGCTGGCGGTGTTTTTGGGTGGAAGCCCCCTGCTTTAGCTGGGGGAGGCAACGCTTTAGCGTTGCCGGAAGAAATCCGACTTCTCAATCCTGCGCTTTAGCGCTGGGTTTTGTATCAGGGCACGGCAGCCTCGCCGCAGCGAGCAGCCTCGCCGCAGCGAGCGTTAGCCGTGCCGTAAATTACGAAAAAATGATGGGCTTTTTAGCCCGTACCTACCCTCTCCTGCCTTCAGCATTGAGTTTTTCCGCAGCCTGTTTAGCCCCTGCTGGCTCCTGTAGACCTCAACGCTCAGTTATCCAACCACAACCTGTTTTCCAAATGCCGCTCGCTTTGCTCTTGCGCCCAATGGATTCAACCTGGTCCATCTCAGCTCCAAGTTAATTTGGACAGCTCTGGCTGAAAATAGCCCAGGATGAATCCTGGGTTGCCCTCCAATGCCGAAGAGAAGTCCCGAAGGGACAGCTGAAGACATGCCGCACAGTCACGTACATTGCCTGGTTCACGTGGCTATCGCGTCAAAACAACCAAAACGATCGAATTTTATTCAATTTTACAAAACCGACGGAGATCCAGTCCCGAAGGGACGGATGAAAATAGCCCAGGACAGCAGTCCTGGTACACTCGAACCCCGAAGAGAAGTCCCGAAGGGACGGCTGAAGACATGCCGCACAATCACGTACATTGCCTGGTTCACGTGGCTATCGCTCGAAAACAACCAAAACGATCGAATTTTATTCAATTTTACAAAACCGGCGGAGATCCAGTCCCGCTGGGACAGCCTCACTCGGGAATGAGTTTGACGAAAGTTCCGTCCGGCAGCTCCCCGCCCAATACGTGTACCACCCCGTTTTTCACCAGGCCGCGGAGCATAACCGCCCTCTGGGGCGCTGAAGAGGGGGGCGCCGAAGAGCGGGGCGCCGAAGAGCGGGGCGCCGAAGAGCGGGGAGAGGGCGCGGCTGGTTCGGGAGCCGGGTTAGCCGGCGCCGCCCTCCCCATACCGCGGTCCATGGCCAGATTCGCCAGCCGGTCCGCGTGCCGATTTTTCTCCCGCAGTACATGCTGAATCTGGAAATGGTCCAACTGCGGGATCCGGCGTTTTGCCTCCTCGTAGAGAGGGCGAAGTTCCGGGCTGTTCACGCGATACTGGCCCTTGATTTGCTTCACCATAAGTTCCGAATCGGAAACGACCCGCAGACGTTTGTGTCCTTTGGCAATGGCAAATTCGAGCGCTCCCAGAAGTGCGGAATACTCGGCATAATTATTGGTGCGCGTACCCAGGTATTGACTTAATTCAGCCAACACCCTTCCGGACGCGTCCTGGATATAGACGCCGAAGCCGGCAGGGCCGGGATTGCCGCGAGAACCACCGTCGCAATAGGCGACAATCGTTTCGCCGGAGTCGGGGAAAAGGGTAGACATTGGCTCAGTCTATCGAATGTCGTTCGCCGATGAGATCGAGCATTCAAACTTGACGCTTCCATGCTTACCAAACTCCGGCCGCTTCGTCCCAATAGGGACAGCGGTTGAGTGTGTACCTGGAGCGACGAATGACGGCGAACGCGCTTCGCTTTACATCGCAAAGGCTAATCAAGGCGGGTGGATCTGCCTGGGTGGCGCAGCGAACGATACAATCCATCCCAGGCATGGCAAGCGAAGCATGGGGGCGCGCCACCGAAACCGAGCTGATCCGTGAGGCGCAAAATGGTTCGCGGACTGCCTTTGAAGCTCTGGTGCGTCAATACGATCAGCCAGTCTTACGGCTAGCCCTGCGGTTGACCGGCTCCGAACAGGATGCCCAGGATATTCATCAGGAAGCTTTCCTGAAAGCCTACCGCTACCTGGCGAATTTCCGCTTCGAATGTTCCTTCTATACCTGGATCTACCGCATTGTGACCAACCTGTGTCTCGATCATCTGCGCCGGCGTAAGTCGCGCCGTGAAGAGCAGTCGATTGTCGTCGATTCCAGCGGTGGGGAAATGGACCTGCTCAGCAACATCTCCGACGATCGCTCGATGGCCAATCCAGAGCGCGAACTCGAACGGAAGCTGCTGGGGGAACGGATCCAGGAGGCGTTAGGACACCTGACCCCACGGGAACGCATGGTTTTTGAGTTGAAGCACTACCAGGGCCTGAGACTAAGAACGATCGGTGAAATGTTAAACACCACGGAAGAGACCGCCAAGAACACGCTCTTCCGGGCGACTAGAAAATTAAGAACGAATTTGGCGACTTTACGGTGAGGCGAGGTTACAAATGGAATGTGAGCTGGCGCAACAGAAGATAGCTCTCTATGCGTACGGAGAACTTCCTGACGATCAGTGTCATGTGCTGGAAGGTCATCTGGCAACCTGCAAACGCTGCCAGGAAGAGTTTGCAGCCGTACAAGCCCTGCAGCAGGCGATGGCGCTTGCGCCGTCGCAGGAGCCTTCCGCCAATCTATTGGCGCAGGCGCGATTACAGCTGGAGGAAGCGCTGGACAGCATGCCGCGGAGCGGCTGGCTCATGCGTGCGCAGCAGTCTTTTTTCCGCAGCCTGAGCATACTGAGCCGCTCTCCCGTGGCAGCCTCCGCATTGTTGGTTCTAGGCCTTGGTTCCGGAGGCTGGGCCGGCTACGAGTCGGCACTCCGCAGCCACCGCACTCCTGCCGAGTTGCCTGCGGCTATCGTCGGAGCGGGAACAATCGCCAACGTCAGCAGCATTGTCCGCGAGCCAAACACCGAAAATGTGGAAGTGCGCTTCAATCGCCTGGTTCCTGAGACGACCCAGGGATCGCTCGATGATCCCCAGATCCGGAACCTTCTGATTCTGGGGGCGCAGAGTAAGTTGAACCCAGGGGTGGCGCAGAATTCCGTTAGCCTGCTGGCTGACGAATGCCGCGCCGGACACCAATGTTCTGACGGCCCGATCCGCCGAGCGTTGCTGGTGGCCTTGCGCTACGACAAGAGCCCCGCGGTCCGGCTGAAAGCTTTAGACGGTCTGAAGCCCTACGTAGCCGAGGATGTGCGGGTACGCGACGGGGTGCTGGAAGCCTTGTTGAGCGACCGGGACGCTACTGTACGTTCGCGTGCCATTGAGCTTCTGCCGCCGGTCGAGGCTGATAGCAGCGTCCAAGAGGTCTTGCATACGGTCGCATCGGAGGATGACAATCCTCATATTCGAACCGTCTCGCGAGAAGTTCTGGAGGAATTCCCCCAAATCCAGTAGCTTGGGTTTGGGCTGCCGCAAGTCTCAACTTTTTGAGTCCCTTGGGAGTTCTCCAATGAAGCACTTTCCGATCTTAGGTTCGCTGGCTATGGTTGTGGGCGGCCTTGTTTTAAGTCATGCCGCCATGGCGGCGGGCGACGGGCTGAGTCTGCCGAACAGCCTGGGCCCCGAATTTCTGCTCTACAACTCGCAGGGCTATCTTGGAGTCGTTTTGGGGGAGGTTGATAGCGACCGCGTCAACGCACTCCATTTGAAGGATGCTCACGGAGCTGAAGTCACCATGGTGGACCACGACGCTCCGGCCGGTAAGTCCGGCCTGAAAGTGCACGACGTGATCCTGCAGCTCGACGGTCAGGCCTTTGACAATGCCGACCAGTTGCGGCGGCGGCTGCGCGAAATGCCCTCTGGACGCACGGTCTCTCTACTCGTAAGCCGGGATGGCAAACCGATGAGCATGGTCGTCCAGCTCTGCGACCAGTCAGTCTTGCAACAACAAGCATGGTTGCGGCATTTCAGTGTGCCCGATCCGGCCGCGCCTGCGCCCTCGTCGAAAACAGGGAGCCAAAGTTTTCTGGGAAGAGCTCCTTCCCATGGTGCTGCCTTTCTCGAGAGCGTGATCCCTAAAGCGCTGTATATTGGCGCCGATGTCAACCCGGTCAAGACGCAATTAGCTGACTATTTCGGCGTAACGAGCGGTACCGGCCTGCTGGTGGAGAATGTGGATTACCAGAGCCCGGCAGGGCGGGCTGGCCTGAAGGCCGGCGACGTCGTTGTCAAGGTCGATGCGAATCAGATGACGCGTCGCAGCGATTGGGTCAAGGCGATACGCAATCACCGCGGACAGCCGGTCCAGGTAACCGTCATGCGGAACAAGCAAGAGCAGATCCTGACCTTGAGCGCCGGAAAACCGAAAAAGCATTGACAAACAGTCCGGATCGCCTGATCGCCACTCAGTCCTCGATCAGCGCCATTCCTTTCCAGTTACTCGCGCCCCTGCTTGCCCTGTGATTGAATAAAGGGCAGATGCGACAGAAGCATACATTCAGGGGCCGAGCCAAAGCAGCTACCCGCAAATTGCGTGAGCTGGCCGTAGTTGGGCATGCATTAGCTTCCACCCGTCACGTGGTCATGGCACAGATCGTGCCCATGCGATTCTGCAATCTGTCCTGTGCCTATTGCAACGAGTACGACAAGGTTTCGAAGCCGGTGCCTTTGGACGAGATGCTGCGGCGCATCGATGCTCTGGCCAATTTAGGCTCGAGCATCATCACCATCTCCGGCGGCGAGCCGCTCACCCATCCCGAACTGGACGCCATCATCGCTCGTATCCGCCATCATGGACGAGTCGCCGGCATGATCACCAACGGATACCTGTTGATGCCGGAGAGGATCGAGCGGCTGAACCGCGCCGGTCTCGACCACATGCAGATCTCCATCGATAACATTCAGCCGGACGAAATTTCGAAGAAGAGCCTCAAGGTTCTGGACAAGAAGCTGGAGTTTCTCTCCGAGCACGCCGAGTTCCACGTCAATATCAATTCTGTGGTTGGCGGCGGTATCAGCAATCCCCAGGATGCTTTGGTCATCGGCAACCGCGCGTTAGAGCTCGGGTTTACGTCGACCATCGGCATCATCCACGACGGCGACGGCCAGCTGAAGGCGTTAAAAGATGAAGAACGGCGCGTCTACTACCAGATGGCCGGGATGGCCAAGAAAAACTATTCACGCTTCAACAAGTTTCAGGAGGCGATTGCCAATGCCGAGCCGAACAACTGGCGTTGCCGGGCCGGCTCACGTTTCCTCTACGTTTGCGAAGAAGGGCTCGTGCATTATTGCTCGCAGCAGCGGGGTTTTCCCGGAGTTCCCCTGGCACAATATACAAAAGCCGACCTCCAGCGCGAATATCTAACGGAGAAAAGCTGCGCTCCGCACTGCACCGTCTCTTGTGTGCACCAGATTTCTTACATCGACCACTGGCGTTCACCGCAGACGCGGCAAACCACGCCCGGACAATTGGTAAAGATCCAGACCTAGGGCGCCATCTGTCCCGGCCAGAGTGCTTCTACTGTCCGGTACCGTGGCGGATCGGCGCGGACGGCGCCTTGGTCTCCGCCAGAGCCTGGTCGATGATCTGGTAAAGCTTTTGACGGTCGACTACTTCCACAAAAGGCACACCGTTCGTCTTGTTGGTAACGACCCAGATCGTCGGCGTGTGCTCGATGCCGATTCGTTTGCCGAGATCCAGGTCCGCCTGAACCTCTGCCGCCAGCTTCTTTTGTGGATCCACCACAAAGGGAAACGCGATGTCATGTTGCTGTGCGAACTTTTCCGCGAAATTGCGAATTGCACCCGACGCGGCCGCTGTAGGACCCGCAGGCGTTTCCGGTGAAGTGTCACCCGCGGCATCGATCAGCTGCTGATTGGCAAAGACGGCATCGCGAAAATCATCGCCAAGCTTTTTGGACTTGGTATCGAACCAGCGCGCATCCACCGCAGCGTCAAAACTCCAGGCGTGAAACGTCAAGGGAAAATCGTGACGTACCCACGGGATATGGTATTGCGCCGCCGCTTCCAGCAAAAGCGGGTTCGCGCGGGCACAATCAGGGCACTCCATGTCTTCAAACTCGACGATTGCCACGCGCGCGCCCGGCGGGGGCTTGAGAGCCGCGGGATCATGGACCGTGGTGGTCTGGGCGCCGGCGAATTGCGCCGAAACGACCGTGCTCAACATCAGGAACGCCAGGCGTAGCCCGCGGCGAGGCCGTTTTGGGTGCCTGTTGGAATTGGTAGCCGGAGGCATTAACGGGATAGCGTGCATGGTTCCTTTGCCCTTCACTCTTCAGACCTTCACTCCCGTCCATTGTAATCGGTCAGCGGGCGCCTCGTGCCCTTTCGGTAATGGGCCATGGCTGGATGCGATATGATGCTGCCTTCCGGAGGGGGATGGGAGCCGCGACCATCAAGATCGTCTTAAGCCTGGTTGGAGCAGCCGCGATTGGCCTTTGCGTCTTTGTTTTGCTCGAGGCCGTGCTCCCTGCCGGCGCTCATACCGGCAACGCCGGCGTGCTTTTTCGTTTTCAACTCAGTTCCATGATCGCCATGGGGGTCTTTGCCGGACTAGCCATCGTAATCTACGTGCGGCTGTCGAGGAGTTCACTCAGGGATGAACCCAAAAATCGCATGCCGAACAGGACCGGCAGAGTCTAAGGAAGAAACGATATGAAAAATCGCACTGAGTGGCTAACCTTCGGCGCATTCGTGATCGTCGTTCTGTGCGCATTGGGCTTTCTGCTTCGCCGCGGAGTGCACGGCCAATCGGCAGCGCTGGCCGTCGCCCTCCTGGTAATCCTGTTTTTACGGATCGGTATCTTTGCCTGGAATTTGCGCCGGCAACGCCAGGAACTCGATCCGAAATAGTGGACTCGCGGCGGCGTCTCGCGGCGACGCCGCCTCGGTCCCGCGCGGCAAAGGAACACACAGGTACGGTGCGCGGACTCTGTGCTACACTCGGTTCCCGCAACGGAAGCAGGCCGCTCGCGTGCAGAGAAATAGAGCCTGTGCAATTGGCGCTTATGGCAGTTTCGGAATTGGTGTAGACCGAAGCCACCGTCGTTTACGTGGTTTTCTCTCAAGGAAAACCACACCTCGCGGGCTTTATCAGGCCACAGTAATTCCGAAACCGCTTTAGCATGGCCACGATGCGCCCGCGCACGCGCTTCGATCGCGCCCAATTCCCAGTGCTGGGGCCTGCAATGTTCAGAATTGGAGATCTGTCGGATGAATCGTTCATTGAAAATTTATCAAGGACCGGACATTCGTAACGTCGCCCTGGTGGGACATGCACACTGCGGCAAGACCACCCTGGTTTCCGCCCTTCTGCAGGCCGCCAAAATGACCGAGAGACTCGGTCGTGTGGATGACGGCAGCGCGGTGACCGCCTATGACGAAGAGGAAGTGGCGCGCCGTACCACGATGCAGAACGCGTTGGCATTCGCCGAGTGGCACAACGTAAAAATCAATTTTGTGGATACTCCCGGCTTCCCCATGTTCGTGCACGAGGCGCGCGCGGCGCTGCTGCCGGTGGAAGCAGCTTTGCTCGTCGTCAATGCCGCATGTGGCGTCGAGGCAATGACCCGGCGCGTGTGGAAGTTTGGTGAAGAGTTTAACCTGCCTCGAATCATCGTGGTCAACCAGATGGATCATCCTCGAGCGGATCGCGAACGTACCCTCAACGCCTTACGAGAAGGTTTCGGACGCCAGGTCGTTCCTGTGCAGTTGCCGATTGTGGAAGGAAATGGTCAAAACCCCAACTTCCGCGGCGTTGTCGACCTCGTAACCATGGAAGCCTTCGTATACGAACCCGATGGAACGGGCCGGGGAAGGCTTTCGGAGATCCCCGTGCGCCTTCGCGAAGAAGCTACACTCGCCCACCAGGCGTTGGTTGAGCTGGTAGCCGAAGGCAAAGACGAGCTAATGGAAGAGTTCTTCCGCGAAGGAACCATCCCGGAAGAACACCTCATTGTCGCCCTCCATGAGGCTATCCGCGAAGACCGCATTTTCCCCGTGCTTTTTTCGAGCGGCCTGAGGAACGTAGGCAGCGACCATCTGCTGGATTTCCTCCAGCTCTACGCCCCGTCACCGACGGAGCGTGTCCCGGTCGCTGCCCGGGGCGCGATGGAAGCCGTGGGCGCCGGCAAGCCGAGGCCGTCAGAGCCTGCGGCTGATCGGCGAGGGCCCAAAACGGCGGACGGATCGGCGGACGGCAACGACGGCTACTTGAACGGCGTGGACGAGACTCCCGGCCGCAGCCCCGATTCCGTCGCCGAAATGGTGTTGCGCAAAGTGGAGGATTGCGAACCGCTTTCGTTATATGTCTTCAAGACCATGTCGGATAACTTTGCCGGACGGATTTCTTTTTTCAAGGTCTTCTCCGGTATAGCCGAAAGCGATGCAACGGTCAGCAATTACACCCATCGCAACACCGAACGGCTAGCGCACTTGACGGTTATGCAGGGACGCACGGCGGTCCCGGTCACCGAGCTGCACGCAGGCGATGTGGGCGCCGTGGCCAAGCTGCGCGAGACCTTTACCGGCGACACCCTGGGCGACGCTGGGCATGAGATTTACTTCGACCCGGTGACCATGCCGGAGCCGGCAGTTACCTATGCCATTGAACCCAAAACACGGGCCGACGAGGAAAAGCTTGCACCCGCCGTGCACAAGCTGATGGAAGAGGACCTGATGGTCCGGTTTTATCGGGATGATGCCACTCACGAATTCCTTCTGGCAGGATCGGGCCAGCCTCATATCGAGTCCGTCGTCCACCGGCTGCACCGCCGCTACCACACCGACGTAACGCTCAAAGCCCCCAAGGTGCCCTATCGGGAAACGATCCGCGGCAGAGCGGAGGCCCAGGGGAGGCACAAAAAGCAGAGCGGAGGCCACGGCCAGTTTGGCGACTGCTGGATCCGCGTGGAGCCTCTACCCCTGGGTGCAGGATTTGAGTTCGTCAACCAGATCTTCGGCGGGGCCATTCCGCGCACCTTTATTCCAGCGGTCGAGAAGGGCGTCCAGGAAGCAGCAGCCCGTGGTTGCGTGGCAGGCTTTCCCATGGTGGATTTTCGGGTCGTGCTTTACGACGGCAGCTACCACGATGTGGACTCCAACGAGCTTTCGTTCCGCCTTGCGGGCCGCCTGGCTTTCCGCAACTGCATGGAGAAGTCCAGGCCGGTTCTACTGGAGCCGCTGATGCGGGTCGAGATTGAGGCGCCCGAGGGGTTTACCGGCGTTCTTACCGGGGATCTGACCGGGCGGCGAGGCAGGATCCAAAAGATGGAAAGTGGCGGCGGCGAAAACGGCCGGGGCACCACCGTCATCCGTGCAGAGGTGCCGATGGCTGAAATGCTCACCTATGGCTCGGCGCTCACCTCTCTCACCCAGGGGCTGGGTAGCTTCCACATGGAAATGGCGCGTTATGAAGTGGTTCCCGCCGCAGCGGCGGAAAAGGTGATCGCCTCTGCCCACAAACACGTGCACGCCGACGACGAGTCGTAGCGTCCCCGAAGTCTCCTGCAAACGCATTTCCGCGGATGACGAGAGATGACCAGGGAGCCTGGGCGGTCTTCCCAACCGTGCTTGCTGATTTGACGAGTAAGAGCAATCGAAACCAGCCTCTCTTGGCCCCTCTCGGCCCGAATGCGCTGCCGGCAAACCTCAAAGAAAACCACACCTCGCCGCTCTTGCCAGACCACAGTCATGGCGAAAATGCTTTAGTACGATAAGAGAACCTCGGAACGGCCAACTTTGGGCAACCTGGAGCCCCGGGATCGATCTAAAGGATTGAACGGAAAGGAAGCGACCACCCATAATGACGATTCGAGCGCGGCGCTTCCTGGCGGCGGCATGTACTGCGGGGTTGCTGTCCACCACCATGCTGCCGGCGCAAACGGCAAATCAAAGCTCTGCGCAGAGCCCGTACTACGGCAGCGTTGCCGGCGTTAAGCCAACCGCCGGGGTCAAACTACTCACCCTCGACCAAGCCATCGCCATGGGCATCGAGCACAATTTGGCGCTGGTCGAGGCTCGTCAGCAGGAGCACAGCGCTCAAGCGCAGACGCTTCAGAGCCTGCAACCTCTGCTGCCCACCATCACCGCGCAGGCGGATTCGGGAGCACATCAGATCAATCTGGCGGCCATCGGGTTTTCCAACGGGGTGCTCCAGGAAATCGGATCCATTTTTCCGGGGCTGAACCTCTCATCGGTATCCACGGTCGTGAAGGTCAACGTTACCGATGCCATGGTGAACTACTCCCAGACCCTCTTCAGTATGCCCGTCATCGATCGTTATCGGGCGGCGAAGGCGAGCGAGCGCGCTGCCTACTTCAGCAAGCAGTCTTCGCGTGGACTGGTGGTGCTGAACGTCGGCGACTCTTATCTGCAGGCAATCGCGTTGGGATCCCAGGTGGACAACGCACGGGCCCTTTTGCAGGCGGACAAGCTGTTGCTCGACCAAACCATAGCCGAGCACCAGGCAGGGACTGCGGCGAATCTCGATGAATTGCGGGCGCGGGTCCAGTTTCAAACCCAGCAGCAGAGTGTGATCACTGCGGAGGTGAACTTTGCGAAAGCAAAGATCGCCCTCAACCGGGAGATCGGCCTTCCCGCGGAACAGGAGATCCAGCTGACAGATACGGCGCCCTATGCGGACCTGGCCACCATGAGCATCGAGGAAGCCAAGCGCATGGCTTACCAGAACCGGCAGGATTACCAGGGTTTGCAGGCGCAGATTCGCGCCGCGCAGTTGCAGCGGAAGGCGGCCAAATGGGAGCGGTTCCCAACGCTCGATTTCTCAGGCAACTATGGGGTCACCGGGGTCACCGGCGCCCTCTATCACGGAACATTTATAGCCCAGGGTTCGCTGAATCTGCCGGTGTTTGAGGAAGCCAAGTTCCGTGGAGATAGCGGAGTCGCAGCCGCCAACCTCACCAGTCTCATGCAACAACTTGCCGGCTTAAAAGAGCAGATCAACCAGCAACTCAGAGATAGCATCCTCGACGTACAGTCAGCCACCGAGCTGGTTCGGGTGGCGCAAAGCAACGTAGCCCTGGCGCAGAAGGAATTGGAACAGACCACAGAACGTTTTCAAGCGGGGGTCGACGACAACCTGCCAGTGGTTCAGGCACAGGCTACGCTGGCCAATGCCGAAACGACCCTGGTGAGCACCACCGGCCAACATAATGAGGCCAAACTGGGGTTGGCGCGCAACCTGGGCATCGTCGACACCCAATACGCAAGCTACGTACACGGAAACTAGAGGTGTCCGCCAGGAACCTTACGTGGTTTTCTCTCAAAGAAAACCAGGTAAGCAAAAATGCCTCTAACTCTCCAGCAGCGTCACGGCTCCGGTGCGAATGTCAAAATGCCCGGCCGTAATCTTCACCTTGCCTTCTTCCACCATAGCGGTCAGCAACGGAGAGGATGCCAGCAGGCGGGCCGCTTGAATCCGCGCGTTGGCGCGAATCGTGGTCTCTAAGTCGGGCCCGGCTTGCTCCACGGCAGGCTCTATGTACGGGAAGAGTGTGCCGATCTGTCCCGGGACCGATAATCCCTGAATCGCGGCCGTGACCGCTCCACACCTGCTATGGCCCATCACCAGAATGGTGTTGGTTCCCAGCACGGCGGCAGCATACTCGAGACTGGCAATGATCTCCGCGGTTACGATATTTCCCGCCACGCGGGTTACGAAGAGCTGTCCGATGGTCTGGTCAAATACCACCTCCACCGGCACGCGTGAGTCGGAACAGGAAAGCACCGCCGCAAAGGGTTCCTGCTTCTCCAGGGTCTGTTGCAACATAGCAAGGTCACGCCGGTGGGCGGACGGGCGGCCGCTGGTAAATCTCCGATTCCCCGCGAGCAACTCCTCTAGTGCCGCCTCGGGGCTGAGTCTCGTCTCGGGCTCCCTCTGCGTGACTACGGGTTGAGGCTCAGTAACCATACTTTTCACCTACGGCTGCCGGAGAGTCCATGCCTGCATCCTATCCCATCTGGGCGCCTGCGATATCCTTGCCGGGGGCGGTCAGGGATGGCTCTATCGGGAGCGCGCTTCCCGGCAAAGTGACGGCTCTGAGAGGGTTCCTCGTACCCGTCTCATTTCCCGTCACGCTGTGGTTCGTGTGCATTCCGAGAGTTTTAACGAAGATCGGGCGAAGGAGCGATTCTCTTGGGTTTTGTTTAAGCATTAACAATCAGATCTATGGCCTCACCGAGAATCTATGGCCTCACCGAGAACAGGTACAGCAGCGTTCGCCCATCGGGATTTTCGCCGTTATCAATTGGCGCGGGTGATGGTGATCATGGGTGCGGAAGCCCAGGCGCTCGCTGTGGCGTGGCAGGTGTACGAGATCACCCACCGGGCCATCGATTTGGGATTCACCGGGCTGGTGCTTTTCTTGCCTGGGCTTCTGTTTTTGCTTCCGGCTGGGCATGTAGCCGACCGCTACGACCGGCGCGCGGTCATCCTCGTTTGCTATACGGTACAGATCCTGTGCACCCTGGCGCTGTTGATCTTCGCCCTCCAGGGGTTGCATAAAGTCGGGCCGATTTTTGCCGTGCTGTTCCTCATCGGCACTGGACGGGCATTCAGCGGGCCTGCCAGTTCCGCCCTGCTGCCTCACCTGATTCCTACGGAGCACTTCGTGAACGCCATTACCTGGGGCGCCACGGTCTTCCAGATAGCCAACATCGCTGGGCCGGCGGTCGGTGGCCTGCTCTACACCCTGCCCCTCAAAGGAAGACTGTACGGAGCTCCCATCGTCTTTGTCTTTACCCTCGCGACCGGGATCAGCTTCGTAGCGTTGATCGCTTCTCTGCACGTACGCCCGGGCCGCATGGAACACCGCGCCATTTCGACCGACGTGATCCTGGCGGGGTTTCGCTACGTTTGGAAGTCCAGGCTTTTGTTGGGATCGATTTCTCTCGATCTGTTCGTAGTGTTGCTCGGCGGCGCCACCGCGTTGCTGCCGATCTTTGCCCATGATCTGTTGCGCACCGGGCCGCAGGGATTGGGCGCGCTGCGCTCGGCCCCGGCGGTGGGCGCGCTGGCGGTTTCGATCTGGATGACCTTCCGGCCCGTCTTGCGGCATCCGGGCGCGCTGATGTTCAAAGGGGTTGCGCTCTATGGGGTGGCTACCGTCGTCTTCGGCCTGTCGAGGAGCTTACCGCTATCCCTCGCCGCTCTGCTGGTGGTGGGCGCAGCGGACATGGTAAGCGTGGTCATTCGGTCATCGATGTTGCAGTTGGCGACCCCGAGTTCTATGCGAGGCAGGGTCAGCGCCGTAAATTCGCTCTTTGTCGGCGCGTCGAACGAGTTGGGTGAGTTCGAGAGCGGTCTCACCGCACAGTGGTGGGGCGCGGTGCGAGCCGTAGTGGCCGGAGGCCTGGGGGCCCTCGCCATTACCGGCATCTGGAGCGTGCTCTTCCCCTCCCTCCGGGCCATCGACCACCTGACCGAAGAATCCCTGCTGCCAGTGGAAGAAGAACAGCAGCTTGGAAGCTAGACCGCGCAACGCGTACTGAAAGTTTAGATTCCGGTGCCGTAGTCCGCTGTGCAGACACTATCCCCGGCGTGCGAGAAAAAATCATACTGCGTGCGGTGATTGAACTTGTACCGCGCACGCAACTCGCGACCGACGTAGAGACCCACGGCAGCAATACCAACAGCAACAGAAGTCCAGCCAACAATAGCCATTGCAGAGCCTTCTTCCTGGGAGGGGGAGGCGCCCGGCGACGAGCCGGTGGCCTGGGGCCCGTAATTTTGGTTACCATCCATGTACATCATGCCGAAATCATAGCGCAGGTTGATGAGAACTACGTAGTTACGGTTATCGACACCAACGGGCTATTTCACCTGCTCAATTTGACGTAGCAAGGCTACCTTTCGTGGTGCGGGAAGAAAGCTTGCCTCAATGGAATTTGCAGCCAGTTCCCGCAAGTGTTCCTCGGAAAAGCCAAACGACTCATGAGCAAGGCGATATTCGTCCTGAAGATCGCTCAGGAACATCGCCGGATCATCAGAGTTCAGGGTCACCATTAACCCGGCATCGAAATAACGCCTCAGCGGGTGCTGCTCCAGTGAGGGGCAACAGCCGGTGCGCAAATTGGAAGTAACGCATATTTCGAGCGGGACCTGGCGTTCTGCCAGCACATCCATCAGATCCTGATCCAGCTGCGCGGAGAGGGCATGCCCGATGCGCTCGGCGCCAATATTGAGCGCTGCCCAGATACTCTCAGGCCCCGCGGTTTCGCCGGCATGTGCGGTCAGACGTAACCCGGCATCCTGGGCTTCCTTAAACAGGTCGCGAAAGGGTTCGGCGCCGGCCCGGCGTTCGTCGCCGCCGATCCCGATGCCCACGATGCTGGGCGAATCTCGCCGCAATTCCGCCGCCTTGCGAAACACCCGCGCCGCCTCCTCCGGCCCAAAGTGACGGACCGCGTCGAAAATCCAATAGAGGGTGATTCCGAATTGCCGCTCGGCACGCACCCGGGCTGCTTCCATGCCGTGAAATAGCGATTCAAACTCGATGCGTCGCCAGTAGTAGACAACCCCCACCGAGACGTAGGCCTCGGCGTGCACCACTCCCTGGGCCGCTAGACGCTCCAGCATGCGATAGGTGATCAACTCATAATCTGCCGCCGTTCGTAGCCGCTCACTGACGGCTTTGAACGCCAGCAGGAAACCGGTGAAATCGGTATAGCGATAAAGGGCGCGCGCCTGCGCCAGCGTGAGCCTGCCGTCATCCTGCCGTTGGCTCAATTCAACCAGAGTTTCCGGGGAGACGGTGCCTTCCAGGTGCAGATGGAGCTCGGCCTTTGGCAGGGAGCGAAGCCAGATGGGCGCGACCCGGCGCGCGGTAGCGGTGCGGTTCATGACAGGGATGAAAATTCACTGTGCTTGCGGCTGTAAAGAACGTAGATGGTCAGCCCGATGATCAGCCAGCCAAAAAAGCGCAGCCAGGTAATCACCGGCAAACCTGACATGAGCAACACACAAAAGAAAATGCTCAGGATGGGAACAAGGATGCCGCCGGGGGCGCGGAAGCTCCGGTGCCGGTCAGGTTCACGATAACGCAGAATCAACACTCCAATCGAAACCAGCACAAACGCGAAAAGCGTTCCGATATTTGCCAGATCGGCCAGCGTGCCAATATCCAGCAACCCGCTGGGAATGGCGACCACAAACCCTGCCACCCAGGTAGCCACTGCCGGGGTGCGGTAGCGCGGGTGGACCTTGCCGAACCAGGGAGGAAAGAGCCGATCCCGTGACATGGCAAACCAGACCCGAGCCTGGCCAAGCTGGAACACCAGGATGGACGAGATCATGCCCAGCATGGCGCCCAGCAGCACAATCAACCGGACCCATGGCAACGTCGTTGAGCCTGTATCGTGGCTCAACTTCTTCAGCGTATTGACCACCGGGGCCGCATCGTCAATCAGCGTTTGCCACGGAACCAAACCGGTGAGCACCACGGCTACGCTCATGTAAAGCAGCGTGCAAATGACCAGTGTGGCCAGAATGCCGAAGGGGACATCGCGCTGCGGACGATGGCACTCCTCCGCCGCAGTCGACACCGAGTCAAAGCCGATGTAGGTGAAGAAAATGATGCTGCCACCGGTAAGCACGCCGGACCAGCCATTGGGGACGAATGGATGCCAGTGACCGGGGTGGATGAAGCGCGCCGCGAGGATGACAAACACCAGGATGGCGGAGATTTTAAGCAGAACCATCACGTTGTTGGCGCCCGCGGATTCACGGATGCCTCGCACCAGAACCACGGTCAGAATCAGGACAATCAGAAAGGCCGGAAAGTTAAAGCCCAGGTGCCAGCCTGGCTGGTAGATGGTGCCGCCTTGCAGGTCGGTGAGGCCCGAAGGTAAAAACGCCGGCGAAATCCAACGTGCGCTGGGGTGGACGCCGAACCAGTCCATAAAGTCGACAATGTGCGCGGCAAAGCCGACGCACACGGCCATGTTGCTCACCGCATACTCCAGGATCAGGTCCCAGCCAATGATCCAGGCCACCAATTCTCCCATCGTGGCGTAGGTGTAGGTATAGGCGCTGCCGGCGATGGGGATCATCGACGCCAGTTCGGCATAGCAGAGGCCGGTAAACGCGCAAACGATGGCCACCAGCAAGATAGAAAACGCCAAGGCGGGCCCCGCCCCCGGGCGGCCGGATAGGGCGTGGTGATTGACCAGGTAATCCAACAACGGCGTATTCAGGATCGAAGAAGTGTCGAACTTTTCGCCCGCGATGGCCGTGCCGATCACGGTAAAAATTCCAGAACCAATCACCGCGCCGATCCCCAGCGCAGTCAGCGACCAGGGGCCGAGCGTTTTCTTCAGAGAGTGCTCGGGCAGCTCCGAGTCGCTGATGAGCTTGTCGATCGATTTGGTTGCGAACAGTTGCTTCCGCAGCGTCTCGGCTCCTGAAGGGCAGATTTGGAGGGAAGATTTCCCGTAGGGCCGGCTCAGCCTGCCCTACGAGGTGTTGCGAAACTGCTCTAGCGCTTGCTTTGACCTCGAGACGCCTTCTTGGTTTTCTTCTTGTTGGAACCACGGGGCACAGTGCGCGCAGCCTTGGGTGCTGCCTTCTTGCGCGCCGTGCGCTTGATCTTCTTCCGTTCCAACTTGTCTTCTACACTTTTGGTATTGGCCATTATCTTCCTTGTCTAAACCTTTTCCAGCTGAGCAAATTTCTCCACTAGCTTTTTCACGCCGAATTCAGCAAATTGTACCGTAATCTTCGCATCGTCACCGTCACCCTCGCGGCGGAACACCACGCCCTCGCCGTATTTCGGATGGCGAACGCGCTGGCCGTTCCGGAATCCTGTGACCCCACCGGAGACCGGGATCTCCAGTGGGGGACGGCTTCCGCTACTTTTTCGCGAGGAGAAAAACTGCGCGATGTTGTCCAAAGAACCGGTCTTCGGCCCTGCCTGTACACGATTGCCCGGCGAAGCAGACCCGCTTCGAGAAACCGAGCGTGTGCGCTGATCCTCATCTTCGTAGCTGTAATGCCGCGGCGAATCCCACTCCTCGCCACGGCTGCGGTTCGAGCCATAACGGCCCGCATATGCGCCGCTGGATGGGCGCTGGCCCCGGGTCAGGTCCTCCAGCAGATGCGGCGGAATCTCTTCCAAAAAGCGCGAGGGGATACTCGATTCCGGCATATCGTTCCCGTATCTGCGACGGTAGCGCGCTCGGGTCAACACCAGTGCATCCATAGCCCGCGTCATGCCCACGTAGCAAAGCCGCCGTTCTTCTTCGAGTTCATTGGGCTGGTTGAGGGTGCGTGAATGGGGAAACAAACCCTCCTCCATGCCGGCCAAAAGAACCAGCGGAAACTCCAGGCCCTTGGCGGCATGCAGGCTCATCAGCGTGACCCGGCTTTCCGGATTGTAACCATCCGCGTCGCTGACCAGTGCGGCATGGTCGAGAAACTCAGACAACGTTTCTCCCCGCTGCTGTGCGTCCTGAGCAGCGTTGGCAAGCTCCTTCAAGTTCTCAATGCGCGAGATCGACTCCGGCGTTCCTTCGTCCTCGAGCGAACGAATGTAGCCCGTGCGGTCGATAAGGAAGCGAATCAATTCCGGCAGCGTCGCTGCATCTCCAGGCTTTCGGAATCCTGCGGATGCTTGAGAGGCAACGGCATCCGCTTCGCCCGGCTGCGGCTTTAATTCCGCTTTCGCCAACGGCGAGGGCCCTGCTTCGGCGAACGTCCGCGACGGAAATGCTTCCCCTCCCTCTGCGTCCAGATCGCCTGGCCGAAACTCCGCGTCGCCCTCATCCGGATCGAGGTCGCCAAAGTCGAAGCTCATGTCTTCCCACTCGCCGGAGTCGCTTGTTTGGCCCCCCTCGGCGCTGAACTCGATGCTGGACTCAGCGCTCGCATCGACGCTTGACTGGGCCTCGCTCGGCGGCGGCACGGGGTTAACGTCTTCGCTGAGCTTCTCGGCAAACCCCGGCTCCAGCAGCGCGCGGCCATCATTGATCAACCGGCGAAACGTATCCAACGCGATGCAGGCCCGGGTGGACAGTAGTTGATCCTTCAGCGCGCGCTCGAGCGCCTTCCAAGTGCTCATACCGGTCTCGAGACTGAGCCGCTCCAACACCTCCATCGTCGTCTTGCCGATGCCGCGTGACGGTGTATTGATCACCCGTGCCAGCGCAATCGAGTCATCCGGGTTCTGCACCAGCTTCAGGTAACTGAGCAAATCCTTGATCTCAGATCGGTCATAAAACGAAAAGCCGCCCACCATGGTGTAGGCGATGCCGTAGCGGCGCAACGCTTCTTCCACCAGCCGGGATTGCGAGTTCGTACGTTAAAGCACCGCGGCGCGCGGTGATTCCTGTTCCTCGCCGGCACGGCGCATGTATTTCTGAATGTAGTCCGCAATAAAGAGCGCTTCGTTTTCGCCATCCGGCGCTTCGTAGTAGCCGATCTTGGCTCCGCCCTCGCGCGACGTCCACAGATTTTTGCCCTTGCGCTGCAAATTGCGCGCCACCACTGCGGAAGCGCCCTCGAAAATCACCTGGGTGGAACGGTAGTTTTGCTCCAGCCGGATGGTCTTCGCTTCAGGGAAATCGCGCTCGAACTCGAGGATGTTCCGGATATCGGCGCCACGCCATGAGTAGATGCTCTGGTCTTCATCCCCCACAACGCACACGTTGTGTTCCGTACCCGAGAGCAGCTTCATCAGCTCGTATTGCGGCCGGTTGGTGTCTTGATATTCATCGATCAGAAGGTAGCGGTAGCGGCGGTTATAGCGCTCCCGCACCTCGGCGGAGGAACGCAGAAGGCGCACCGCCTCGAGCAGCAGGTCGTCGAAATCGAGCGCATTCGCTTTGCG
>CAVXHH010000009.1:0-562941 GCA_963761405.1 uncultured Acidobacteriaceae bacterium | reverse complement strand
GCTTTGCGGAGCGTGTTCGCGTGGAGGATTTGCGATGGCGAAAAAAGTATTGCGACGCGTTGCATTCGTCCTCGGTATTGCGTTACTTAGTTGGATGATTCACCCTCAGAACATCCTGCCAACTCTTATCAGTTTGGCATTGCTGGTCAAGGTCTGCGTCGATTTGATTCGACGTAGGGCATCTCGACTTGGATTGATTCTCGGTCTCGCACTTGTGTTCGCAACGATCGGCGTAGTCCACGATGCAACGGTTCCGACATACGCCAGCGCTCGGTGCGGAGATGGATGGTACAGCTACTCAGAGCATCGGGGTGGTACTTGCTCCTGGCATCATGGCGTTGCAGTGTGGAACCCGCGAGTTCCCTCATGGTGGGAGTGACTGTGACAAGCCATATGCAATTTCTACACATGTTGAGTCTCATTCACTCAGATTCCACGGTCGGTCGCAGAATACTGTAGCGGGAATGTTTCACAAGTGCCACCATATTGTTGCGAAGGCCGTAATGCGCGCAGGAGGCTGAAAGACAATGTTGTCGAAACAATCGAAACACAAAGAATCCGAGTGCCCATTATCGGAGGCTCTCACTGACAGATGCACTGCGGGAGGTCCTCCACAGAGAAAGCTAAAGAATCCTGAGGCGCTGCTCAGAGACTGGATGAAACGGTTGAATGTAAAAGACAGCGACAATGTCTACGAATGCACCTATTGTGGCGTTGTCTATGTCAACGCCGGAATCGCCGGAATGGAGCGCATACTTGGCAAGAACACACCTCAAGGTTTTATTCCGAATGGATGATAAAGCGAAGCTCATTTGCTCCGCTCTTCCTCGCTGATCCTTGCGGGCATTACGAGATAGCGCCACTGAATCTCCGCCGCGTCACCGTCTGGGCGCATCTCCATGGCAGACTGAGCGTCCTTGAACGCGAGCCGAACCCGTCCCACACCGCCTAGCGTATCGAGAAAGTCAAGGATGTAGCGGGTGTAAAATCCTATCGTCAGCGGTTCCCCGGAATATCGCGCTCTAATTGACTCTTCCTGTTTTTCGCCCTTGATCGTTTCAATGCCGATTTTGAGCGATCTCTTGTCTAGCCTCAGTAATAGCTCTGACTTCTGATGCCAACCGTCAGGCCCACAGACGTGCCGGATTGCTTCGCGAAGCTCACTGGCCTGAACAACTGCGATATTTGCTCTATCGTCAAGCAGGATAGCCCCGTAGTTAGGGAGCTTGTGCTTTGCTACTGGGGTTGCCCAACTGAGGACGCAATCGTCAACGCAGCAACTGATTGCATCTTCGCCATCTGCGAAACCTAACTTTCTAGACTGCGAGTCGGTGAGCAACCGTTCGATTTCAGGCAGCATTTCACGCGCGATGAGAATATCGTTCCTCCCGACAGCGCCGTCAACAAGTTCGTTAGTCGTTTCGGCGAATGACAAGCGGTGGCTGTCTATGGCTACCATGCTTATCGAATTGGCTTTGACGACCAGCAGAGCAGCGTCCGGCGTGTAGCGTGACGTCTCCTTCGGCAGGACAAAGACAGTGCGCTCAACGAGTGCTCTGAACACTTCAGTCGGCACCGTGACGCTGAATTCAGTCGGCGGGATCACGGCATCGTTCTCCCAATCGTGTTCTGTGCGCTTTAGCCACGCGTTTGCCCGATCGCCAATACGGAATCTTATGCCGACGCTGTTTTCAGCGAACTCTAACCGCTCGACATCCGATTCGCGAAGTAGCCGCTGGATCTTGCACATGGTTCCGTGCGGGACAAGTATTTTTAGCGCGTGACTCGCGCCATTTGCGGGGGAGATAGTAGCTTTCTGAGTATAGAGTCGCTGACCATCGCGGATTACGACGGTCACTGATTCTCGCGTAAGCACCAGCATAGAAGACTGACTCGCGTTTAGCCCGTCGAAATTGGTGTTGTTAATGAGTGCCTGGAACTCGCGGGCCGACACCGAACTGGTGAAGTCTGCCGGTAGCGGCGAATGCGCGGGGTCATGTGGCCGCATCGGCATACACAAATAGCGGTATCTATACCCAATCTCTTGTCCCTCGGCCCCTATTTCTAATGCCGACGTGGTGTCATTGAGCTGAAGCCTTACGTCGCCCTGATCGTCGAGAGCAGAGACAAAATCCCGAAGATATTGCGCGTTGAAATCCGCTTCAACGGTCTCCTCTGTGTACAAAGTGCGGATGACCTCCTCGTATTCGCCAATGAAAGCAGTTGGTCCTGTTAGTTGAAGCATGCTGTGCTCAAAGCGCAACCGAACCAGGTACACGTCGAAGTCGGACGGAGCCACTCTCTGAATGGCCGCAGACAGCGCGCCCGCACGGACGACAACAAACCTCGCGGGGCGTTGCGTCTCTCGCGTCATAAAAGCCTCGTAGTCGGGGAACTTCTCAGTAGGCTTGACCCAACTGACGGTGCGTTGGCCGACATGAAAAGTGAATGTCTCGATGGACTCAACAAACAACAAACTATCCACGCTAGGGTCGTCCAAGAGCAATTCATGTATCTCTTGGAGGGCAGGACGTGTTATGAGCACCCGCGTTTCGTCCCTCACCCCTTGAATTCGCTCGCCTGTCTTTTCCGCGAGAGCCAGCCGATGCCCGTCTGTGGCAACCATAGCCAACGACGTTGGCCCCAAGATCAAAAGAGAGTGGTTGATCGCCTGGCGTCTTTCATCGTGACAAATTGCGAAGTTCGTTCTTGAGATGAGTATGTTCAACACACGCGCGGGAAGGAAAGCTGGGCCATGATGTAGATTTATTACAAGCGTAGTCGCGTCTTTTCGGCCACGTGTCACAAGGCCCGAACGGGCTGCCGACGGTACTATCGAACGGTCCTGACCGGGCACAAGCTGGATGGCATTCTTATCGGCCATGCCGCTTCAACTCCGTGGTCAAGGTCTCATGTCTCTTTCTTGAGTCTGCAATCTGCTCGTGAACGGTGGCAGCGAGTTCAGCGAGCAAGTCTCGGCCCTCCCGTACGGCTGCGTCGGCATTCATCTTCAGTTGTGCGATCTCGCTTGTACGGAGTTCGCCAAGCTCTTGCTCGATGGTCGAGATGTTCTTCCTTGCCTGATGAATCTGACGGATGAGGCGGATGAGTTCTGCGCCTATACCTTCTCCCTCCACAGACTCAGGCGAGTTACCAAACTCATCGAGTACGCGCTGAATTGCTTCGGTGTCGCCTTGGGTGTACGCCTCATTTGCTTGGGCCATAAGCTTGGTGCGGAGCAGACGCTCGGCTTCATCCTTAGCAAAATCCGGATGGATGCGTTTGGCTACGTCTCTGAAGAGACTCTTTAGCTCGGCCGAGGGTTTGAAGTCCGGGGTCTTGGAGGCGTCACCGTGCGTAGCTTCATGGGTTTCGTCGGCGTGCTTTCGGGCTTCGGCGGCGCGTTGCTTGGTCGTGGGATTGGTATCGAGCGAGTCATCCAATTCGGCGATACGGGCTTCCCATTCGTCCAACTCGGCATAAAGGGCGCCGACCTGACGAAGATAGCGGCCTTCAAAGCTCTTGAGCTGGGCATGGAGGTCTGCGAGTCCGAGTTCGCGCTCAGCCAACTCAGCACGGACGGCAGCAAGCTCCTCGCGCTTGCGAAGGAGCTCGGCTTCCTCTGGCGTTTGCTGGTGGACGATCTCAGTTGGCATGGTTGACCCCGTTCGATAATTATCCACTATGCTTAACTGGGTGGGGCACCTAACGCCGCTGGCATGTTGGCGCTCCCATAAGCGTTCATCGGCGAGTCTAGCTAGCTGGATCGATCCGCCCCCGTCAGCAGTCAGGCTGAGCGGAAAAAATGCCGTTGGGTTCAAGGTTTCCCATGAGGTAGTGGCATCCTTTGATCGTTATTAGCAAACCTGGGGCTGTCGTCAGGGCAAGGAACTGTTTTGGGAACATATCATCAATCATTCCATGCACGAGTTTTGGGCGCGGCACCGACATTAGGCACTCTGTATCAAACGCAAGAGTCTGCATATCGCAGCGCCCGAAGCTGACGCCTTCAAACACTATGCTGTACGAAAAGCTAAGCTTTTCCATGGGCCTAGCGTAGCAAGAGTTTATGAGGGCGGGGGCGGCCTTAGCAGCTTTTTTCGCCCGGCTAGAATCGATCACACAGATTCCAAACAAGCCTTGGCGACGGCGGCGCGCTGTCGGTACCACTCGATTTATACCGAGCACAGCGACGACCAAAGTGCCACCAGAACGAAAACGGCAAACGACGGACTTTCCGCGTTTGCCTTCAAGCTATTGATTTTATTGAGGTTTTTGGTAGCGTTACCGGGGCTCGAACCCGGACTCTTCGCCTAGAGAGGGTGAAGCGTTAGCTGGTGTGCTGCAGGAAGCGGAGAATTCCTTTATCGGGAAGCATCACCAGGGCCACCATGGCCAGGTTATAAAGCAACATCCGCTCCGCCAGGGGCACCGTGGTCAACAGGAGCGTGACCGCCTGTTGACCGCGCGTCGCCGCCATGCTCTTCCAGGCTCCACGGCCGCGACCCGACATCTCCGAGGGGGTATCAGAACAAACAGCTGTAGCTACCACGGTATCGGCCATTTGTGTTCCCCTCTCCAACGCTCGGCGACGGCTCACCTGCCATCTGCTCACTAAGACGGGAAAAGATGTAGATAGTTACGAGCGTCTTTTTTGCAGGGTTGGTGTTGCGCAGGCCGGAACATCCGCCGACGGGCCGCCGGCACTCTGGGATAATGGAACGACCGGCGCTCCCTCTCCCTCATGACGACATTGAACACAGATCCAGTAACGGCGGAAGAAAAGCTGAACGGCTTCGAACCGTTGAAGGTGCGGCTGTTTCGCGATCTGTGGCTGGCTTCGATCGTCTCTAACCTGGGCGGTTGGATGCAGGACACGGCGGGCACCTGGCTGATGACGGTGCTCACGCCGTCTCCCTTGCTGATTGCCTTGATGCAGACCGCGGCCAGCCTGCCGGTGGTCATCCTGGGCTTGCTGGCGGGGGCCACGGCCGATATTTTCGATCGCCGGCGGTTGCTCATTTTCTGGCAGGCCTGGATGCTGACGGCAGTCGCCATCCTCAGCGTGCTTACGTTCTTCGACATCATTTCACCGTGGATCCTGCTGATATTGACGTTCCTGCTGAATATCGGCACGGCCATGAACAGCCCGGCGTGGCAAGCGATTGTGCCCGAGGTCATTCCCCGCCCGCAGCTGCCGGATGCCGTCTCGCTCAACAGCGCCGGCTTTAACCTGGCCCGCGCCCTTGGACCGGCGCTGGGTGGAATGGCCATCGCACTGTACAGCCGCGCCACCACCGGCGCCGCCTCGGTGTTTTTGCTCAACTCTCTTTCGTTTGTGGGTGTGATTTGGGTGCTGTATCGCTGGCAGCGCAACCCGTTTTTCAAGAGCGCCTTGCCGGCCGAGCGCATACGCGGCTCGGTACGCGCCGGCATTCGCTATTTGCGCTATGCGCCGATGCTGCAGGCAGCGTTTATGCGCACCCTCATCTTCACTCTCTTTGTGAGCGCCGTCTGGGCTTTGCTGGCCATCGTGGCTCGTCGCGATCTGCACCAGGGCGCGATGGGTTACGGTATTCTGAACGGCAGCATGGGCTGCGGCGCGGTGATTGGCGCGACCCTGCTCCCACGCGTTCGCAAAATTCTCTCTGCCGATCACATCATCGCCGCGGCTACCGGCGTGTTTGTCGCCACCCTGGCGGTGCTGGCGCTGGTGAGAATGCCGCTGATCATTATTCCCATGCTGCTGGCTGGAGGTTTTGCCTGGACCAGCGCCATGTCGACTTTGAACCTGGCGGTGCAGGTTTCCGTACCGGCATGGGTGCAGGCGCGGGCACTCGGCGCCTACCAGATGATCTTCGCCGGGGGCATGGCGCTGGGCGGGGTGATCTGGGGCTATATCGCCGAGCATGTGTCTACTTCGAAGTCGCTCATGTGCGCGGCGGTGGGCCTGGCGGCCACGCTCCCCTTATCCTTGCGCTTTCACGTGTTGCGCGGCGTGCAGCCCGACTTCAGTCCACACCTCTATTCCCTGCCGGCACCCAAGCTGGCGTCGGAGCGTGAAGACAGCGACGGGCCGGTACGCGTCTCGATTGACTACACCATTGATCCCCACGACTATGCCGCGTTTACCCGGGCCGTCCATAAACTTAGGGACGTGCGGCTACGGGATGGCGCGATTCGCTGGGGCGTCTACCAGGATGCATCCGACCCGGGACACATCAACGAAACATTTGTGACCGAATCCTGGCTTGAATACCTGCGGCAACGGGAGCGCTTCACCGCTTCCGATTTGCAGATTCGCAATCGTGTCCTGGGCTTCCATCGAGGCAGCGAGCCGCCCCGCATCTCGCATATGTTCTATGCGAAAGAGGTCAGTGCGCCGGATGCGCCTCCCGATCCACGGCTGACAGAGTAATTCAGCAGTTCAAGCCGGCCTTGCTGAGCGTACTCTTAAGCCCCTGCATGCTGATACGAGTGCTGGCTTCGGGCGTACCCGCCCCGCGCCAGTGTGTCTCCAGACTGACGGCGTGATGATAGCCGTCCTGGGCAAGCGCGCGAAACTGTCCTACCCAATCGACCACGCCCGCGCCCACCGGCGCCCACTCATATTTCTTGCCCACCGGGCGCTGCACATCTTTCGCATGGCAGTGGCCAATGCGCCCATGCGGCAGCAGATTGTACCCATCCGGATACGGAGTGCTGTTGAGCGCCGCGGCATTGCCGGGATCCCAGTTCAGCATGAAGTTGGAGTTGGGGATCGCTTGCAGAACCGCAGCGGCCTCTTCTCCCGTTCCAGTGTTACACGCCATCTCATTTTCCAGCAGCAGGATGAGGTTGTGTTTAGCGCACACTTCCGCCGCGCCGCGCAGTTTGTCGTTGATCGCCACGCGGTACGGCGAAGGATCGTCCAGCCGCCAAAAATCAAAGCACCGGATGCGGTCCGTCTGGAATTGCTTTGCCAGCTCTACACAATGGTCCAGCAACTGTTCCTGCTGCTGGAAATCGAAACCGGCATGGAACTGGTCGCGCTTGGGGCTCTCCTTGGAGAGCGGGGCGCCGGGCCAATCGACCTTGAAGAGCGGGCTCGCTATATCGGTCACGCGCAACTGGTATTTGTCCAGCAGCCGGCGGGCCTCCGCGATTTCTTTCGCGTCCAGTTCGGTTAGGTTCTTGTCCCACATGCCGCGCAATTCGATCCAGTGCAACCCGAAGTCTTGCGCAGCGATCTCGCAGGCACGGCCGAAGTCCTGGGTGATTTCATCGTTGATGACAGAAAGATGAAACGGGCACGAGGCGGCAAATGCACGCGCTGCTGGAGCGAACTGGGTCATTGCGGCTGCACCGGCTAGCGATGCTACGAATTCACGGCGTGATGGAGACATGTGGGTGGACCCTTTCCCTGAACATATCCACAATAGCTAGAGGCAGGTGTGGTTTGCAAACCATGCTCCCTTTTGCTCATGCCGCAAAGACCTCTGCTCCGTTCTTTCCCGATGGGTAACACGAAGCCAACAAGATGGGACCCCAGCATTTCATCCGATAAAGGCTCACGTGAGAATGGATAATTTTTTGGCCGGGTGGCGGGTAGCCCACCCAGCCTCCCGAAAGGGCACCGGTGTTTGAGGGCTCGCGCCCATTTGGCACTGCGATAGTGCCATTTTTAGAATATGGACGGAGTGGCGGATGCATCGGATTTACCGCAAACAGCATAAGGAATTCATAAAGATCCACGTCACCCGAGAGTGACACATGGCTGCCGCCTCCGGCCGATCTTTACGCACTCTTTACGGACCTTCGAATCTACTAAGCATGCAGCGCAAGATGAGTAGATTGGCAGAGGCCCTTTCATGCACCATATTCAGAGATACTCCGGCGTTCTTATCGCCTTTCTTTTTTTTGCCGTAGGCATCGTAGCTCCTACCAGTCTCGCCCAGAGCATCAGCACGCAGGAGACCGACCCTCCCCAGGCGAGCGCGGCTGCGGAGCCGGCTGCCGCCGCGACCCCGCCGCGGGGTTTCTTTACCCGCTTGGGACACGCCTATCTGGATGATTGGACCGTGGATTCCAACGGATCGCCGGCCTCACCCGAACCAGAGCGTCGGGGAACGCCGCGTCCCTTGAACTCGCCGCCTTTCCCTTCCGCCGACTGGCCAATAGGAGGCACCGTTGTTATCGGCGCGCCCGACTACGGCACCTACCCGCTCATGCAGGCGATCAACGAGAACAAGAGTCGCGTCAAAATCTATGGCTGGTTCGACATCGGCGGCAACGCGAGCACTTCCAACAAGGGGCGGTATGCCAATAACGAGACCGCGTACGACGTCATTCCGAATTCTTTCCAGCTCAACCAGGTTGCGCTCTACTTCGAGCGTCTACCGAATACCGTGCAGACCGATCACTTCGATTGGGGATTCCGGTTTGCCAACCTCTATGGCCTCGACTACCGCTACACCACAGCCAAGGGCGTCTTTAGCCAGCAGTTGCTCAAGAGCAACAACACCTACGGCTACGATCCGGTGATGTATTATCTGGACTTTTATCTCCCGCATATAGCCAAGGGTACGGATGTCCGCATCGGACGCTACATCTCGCTGCCGGATATTGAAGCGCAGCTGGCGCCGAACAACTACACCTACAGCCACTCGATTCTGTATACCTACGACTGCTACACCCAACACGGAATCAACGTCACGACCAAGGTGAGCGATCATTGGACAGTGCAGGCCGGAGTCTCCGCCGGCTGCGAATCGGCTCCCTGGATCTCAAATGCCAAGCTGACGGGAAACTTTTGCGCCGCTTACACCTGGAGCAATGGCGGCGATAATTTGTATGCCTGCGCCAACTCCATCAATTCTGGAAAATACGCCTACAACAATCTCTCCGCTTACTATCTGACGCACTACCACAGGATCAATGCCACGTGGCACGAGGATACCGAGGCCTGGTATCAGTACGAACGGGATGTTCCCAACTTATGTTATGGATTGACTCCGTGTATCAGCTATGGAGCCAACGCCAATATCGGCGCCAATGCCGGTGAGATTACCGGCCCTTCGCTCATCGGTGGGGCGAATGGAGCGCAGTGCAATCCTTTAGACACGCATTGCTTTGCGCCGGACTATGCCATCCTCAACTACCTCGAGCACGAGTTCAATCACCATCACAGCTCACTGACGATCCGCAACGAGTACGTCGATGATCTGCGCGGCCAGCGGACCGGCAACAAGACGCGGTACAGCGAGCATCTGGTGGGATTTAATTTCTGGCTGGGAAGCACGGTCACCTTCCGGCCGGAGTTACGCTATGAGCACTCCTACGACGTGCCGGCCTACGACTCACCGTCCGTCGGTGGGGTAAGTGGCGCGCCGACCAAGAAGAGCCAGCTCACGCTGGCCGGTGACCTTATCTACCACTTCTAGCACCATGCGCATTTCTGAATCATGCACATTGCAGGATCAGGCGGCCGGTGAGGTTTCTGAGCGACCGGGACGCGAGCCGCGATTTGATGTTGGGATAGGCGGACATGTTGTGTAAAGTAAGCGAACAGAGAAAAGAATGGGGTGTGTGGGCAGGGTCAATTTCTCTGAAACCTGGCGGAGGCTTACGGATTGACGAGGCGACTTGATCGAATAGCAAGGCTGGTACGCGTAGTTTTGCTGGTGATGGCGGTGTGGGGCGCGGGAAATGTGGCCATGGCGCAGACTCCGGCAACCCCCTCAACCGATCGGCTGGCGGCGCTGGAAAAGAGCTCTGCGGATCAAACGGCGGCAATTGCCGCGGCGCAATCCGCCGGCGACAACGCGTGGATGCTGGTGAGCGCAGCGCTGGTTCTGATGATGAGCGGCCCGGGACTGGCTCTCTTTTACGGCGGCCTGGTGCGCAAAAAGAATGTGCTGGGCACCATGATGCAGACATTCGCCATGATGGCGGTGATCACGGTGCTGTGGGCGCTGGTCACCTATTCGCTGGCGTTTGGCGAAGGAAACGCGTTTATCGGCGGCCTGCACAACGTGCTTTTGCACGGTGTCGGTCTGGCGCCGGATGTCAAATACGCGGCGACCATACCGCTGCAGACATTCATGGTCTATCAATTGATGTTCGCCATCATTACGCCGGCGCTCATTACCGGAGCCTTCGCGGAGCGGATGAAGTTCTCGGCGATGCTGCTGTTCATGGTGCTTTGGGCCATTGTCGTATATAGCCCGATGGCGCATATGGTGTGGGGCAAAGGGGGGCTGCTGAATGCGTCTCTTGGCGGGCGATTCCCCTGTCTCGATTTTGCAGGGGGAACGGTCGTCCACGTAACTTCGGGGGTTTCGGCGCTCATCACCGCGTTGTACCTGGGCAAGCGGCTGGGCTACCCCAAGCTGGCAATGCCGCCGCACTCCGTGGTGCTGAGCTTTATTGGGGCATGCCTGCTGTGGGTGGGTTGGTTTGGATTTAATGCGGGCTCGGCGCTGAGCGCGGGCAGCCTCGCGACCTCGGCTTTCGTGGCCACGCACTTCGGCGCGGCTGCAGCCGCGGTGGGGTGGAGCGCGGCGGAGTGGGTGCGCAACCGGAAGTGTTCCGCCCTCGGCGCCATCTCCGGAGCGGTGGCCGGTCTGGTGGCCATCACCCCCGCTTCCGGCTTTGTGACCCCCATTTCAGCTTTGTGGATCGGTCTGATCGCCGGCGTATTTTGCTACCTGATGGTGGTGAAGGTAAAGGCCATCTTTGGCTATGACGATTCGCTCGATGCCTTTGGCGTTCATGGCGCCGGGGGAACGATGGGCGCCCTGTTGACCGGAGTTTTCGCCAGCAGCGCCATCAATCCGATTTTCGGCGCGGGGAAGCCGACCGGCCTGCTCGAAGGCAATCCGGGGCAGATGCTGAACCAGGCAGTGGGGGTCGCGATCGCGTGGGTTTTGTCGATCGTTGGGACGTTGCTTATCTTGTTCCTCGTGGATAAGACCGTAGGGCTGCGCGTGAGCGAAGAAGACGAGCGCACCGGGTTAGATCTGTCCCAGCATGGCGAAGAAGGGTATGACTACGGGAACTAAGTGACCGTGGCAAAAGAGGCCCGGGTCTCCAAAGCGAGACCTGGGCGTTATAAAAAGTCCAGGCATACTCACGCGGTCACGGTACTGGAGCGGTGATGAGAAAGGGCTGAATGCAGAAGATAGAAGCAGTGCTGCAGCCGTCTAAGTTGGACGTGGTGAAAGATGCGCTGGTGGAGCTCGGAATCTCTGGTATGACCATTAGCGAGGTCCGTGGACATGGCCGGCAAAAGGGCCATACGGAGTTCTACCGTGGACGGGAGTATTCGACGGATCTATTGCCCAAGGTAAAGCTGGAACTCGTGGTGCTCGACGACATGGTGGAAAAGGTGATTCAGGCAATCGTCAGCGCGGCGAAGACGGGCAAGATCGGCGATGGCAAGATTTTTGTGACCCGCGTAGAACAGGCAATCCGCATTCGGAATGATGAGCGTGGGGACACTGCGATTTAAAGCATTTTCGCAATTACTGTGGTCTTGTAAGAGCAGCGAGGTGTGGTTTTCTTTGAGGAGAAAACCACGTAAAGATTGGCGGCGTTGGTCTACACCAATTGCGAAAATGCTCTAGCCGCGCCCCGTAGGGACGGCCTCCCGCTATTTTCCGATTTGGACGTTGCCAAGTTTCTTGCATTGCTTTGCAGCCGTACCGGTGATCGGTGCAAAGGGTTCGGCCTTGGCGTTCGATGGCTGCAGCAAATACGCTTCTCCCTTGCGCACCGGAATATCCATGACGGAACCGGTGCTGCTTCCCTGCGTGACCGTCTTTCCCAGCGCATCGATGACGGTTACCCCCTGACCCGGCCACGGATTGCGGAGATGCAGGGTCGAGGTTGCTCCGGCTTCGATCACTACCGTCGTGGGCACGCCGGCCCTCACCTGCACGTCGACGCGGGTATGATCGCGAACCCAGACGCTGCCTTCGAAATCCCACTGCGATGGCGTTGCCGGCGCAATGCGCATCAGGCCGTCGTAGTCTTGCACCAGCGCTTCGGGCAGCGCGAGCGCTACAACGCCTTCCTGCTCGACATAAAACTCTCCCGCGGGTCCGCCCCAGTTGGCAAAGCCGTTGATGTATTTCTGGTAGTGTTCGGTCAGCGCGATCAACGTCGAGCGAACTTCGTCGCTTAAGCCGAGCCGCGCCGCCTGTACCGGATCAAAACTCCAATCCTGATGAACCGGGTAGGGTCGTGTGGCGTACGTGGCTTTCGCCGGCGCCAGCATGGAGGAATCGTCGCCAATCAGGTTGTAGGGCCACACCGGCTCCAAGCCAGTGTTCTCCTCGTTATGCTCGGCCGCTTGCGGATCATAGGACTCGGCAATCACGGCCTGCTTCGGCTGGCCGGCGACAGCTTTCTCAACCTGCGGAAGTGGGGGAATTTCGGTCATTTCCTGCTCCAGTTGGTCCACCAACCTGTTATCGGCGTGCAACAGCTTTGCAGCCTGGATGACTACAGGAAAGAGAGCGCGGCGCGCAGACAAATCGGTGGTCGGATCGAGCGTATCCCACTGCTGTTCATGAGCATTCGACGGGTGGGTGTGCATATTTCCGTCCGCGCCGCGCGTCTCGTACGCCAGCAAAAACCTGGTGCTTGCGGCCATCACCGGGTAGTTCGACGCGAGAAAGGTGCGGTCGCCGGTTGCCAGGTACTGCTGCCAGATCCAGAGCGATACTTCCGCACCGGTGGATAAAGTGCGTGCGTTGTAATACGGTGGCGAGCCGGCATCGCAATTCAGGCCGATGCTTGGGGGCTTCGACGAGTCCCACTGCGGCTCGTACTCGTAGCCAGGCCCGTTGAAGCGCATCGTCTCCGGCACACAGATACCAGGACGGCCAGCCATGTGTTTCGTTGTCCAGTCTTCGATGTGGGCAAGATTCTCGCGATACAAATGGAAGTAGGGCGCATTCAACTCGGGTACGCCGGCATCGATGTTCGCGGCGACCTGCATGCGCAGATTCCAATGCCAGAAGGCAGCGGGATCCCAATGGTGGGTGTCCTCTACCGCGGAGAAGAGATCCGCGATGCCCGCCTGCGAACCAGGAAACCTGCCCCCGCTTTCTGCGGCCGCAGTGTAGAGATACAGGTTGCGCAGGTTCTCCATGTACTCGGCGGAGCCATCTGCGGAAGTGAGCTTGATCAGTCCTGCACGGCCCCAGAACAAGTGCCACCAGGCTGTGTGCTCGTTGGGATCGCTGTTCGCTAATGCTCTGGCAATGCCGGCGCGCTGGCTCTCTGTACCGGTGTATTGCGGACATGCGACCACGACCCGAAAGTGTCCGTCTGCGGCAGGCTTGAAGCTCACCGTCACCGCGCGTGCGCTGCTTGCTCTGACCGATACCTCGCGGCCCGTCGCGGTGATGGCCGCGAGGGAGCCAAACTTCTCGCCGGAGGCTCCGGGGCCATATTGGTCGATCCATGTTTCGGCCAGCATGCCAACCTTGCCCGTAGCCGAGGCGTCCGGCTTGCGGGGCTCCCAAAGATAGAGTTCAGCAGTTTGCGTCTTATTCGGATCTGCGCCGCTTACGTCGACTACGAAGGTGTCGGTGGAGACCTGAACATAGGCGACGAGGGTGATGCCGCCGCCGTGTTCGATGAGTGATCCGTTGAACAGATCCAGCCGGCCACTAAAATCCTTCGCGGTCGTGAGCGCGGCGAGGCCCGGTATAACTAGTTGGCCGGGAGAATCCCGATGTGGCAAGGTATCGCCCCGGTTCAATTGCGCCGTCAATCCGCTGCCAGCCCACACAGCGATGCCGAGGCGGCCGTTGCCCATCGGCATCGCTTCCGCGGGCGCAGTGTTTGGTTTGGCCAGCACAATGTCTGACCGGCTTAACAGAGCGGCGGTATTCACTGCAAAATGGCCGGCCTTCCATGCGGTGGTTGAGACACCTGGGTCACCCTGCGCGAGCGCGTTCGGGTGCGTGAGGCAAGCCAGGCCGAGGAGGAAAACCACAGAGTGCAGCCGCGGAGAATGGAGCCACGTCAAACGCATGCCTCTGGTTTTACCACTTTAGGGCAGTTACTGTGGCCTTATAAAGGCGCTAGAGCATTTTCACTTCTACTCTGCACAGGAGGGTGCGGCGAAGTGCGGTTTTTCTTGAGGAAAAGCCGCCATGGGAGTCGTTACTCTGTAAGCACCAGAAGTGAAAATGCTGTAGATGTCGTTTCCCCTGAGAGAAAGCCAAATTGATGTTGATCAGGGTCCAGCGTGGAGGGCAGCCAATCCGCTAGTAGGCTTTGCCGCTTCCCTTGTGCTTCTACACCAACCTGGATTATTGTCTTATGTAGAAGTGATGGGGGGAACGCCATGCTCAGCGACCTGCTCTATCGACTCCGCGCCTTCTTGCATCGCCAGGCCGTCAACCGCGAACTGGACGAAGAATTGCAATATCACCTGGATCGCGAGGCGGCGAAATACAGTGAAGGTGCCCCAAACGACGCCATGCGGCGCGCCAAAGTGGCACTGGGCGGAACCGAACAAGTACGGCAACAATGCCGCGAGGCGCGAGGCACGATGCTCTTCGACAACCTGGCTCAGGATTTTGGTTACGCCGTACGCCAGTTGCGCAGATCGATCGGCTTTAGCTTCGCGGTGATACTGACGCTGACCCTGGCGATCGGCGTGAACTCCGCGGTCTTTAGCCTGCTGGACGGCTTTCTACTACGCACCCTGCCCTATCCGCAGCCGGAACGCATCGGCGTCCTGATGTCGCACGTGGAAGGCACGAATCCGCGCACCGGCGAGCAAGTATCAGAAGAAGACGATAGTCATGATGGCGAGACCTGGGAGTCGTTGAAGTCCAATTTGCATGCGGTCACACTGGCTTCCTGGGGCGGTACCGGCGGCCTGAATATGCAAACAGGGCCGACGGCCGGCAAGGCTACCCTCTATGTGCAGGCGGCGCGCGTTTCAGCGCATTACTTCGACGTGCTGGGGATTCCACTTTATCTGGGCCGCAGCTTCACCAGGGACGAAGACCGGCCGCACGGGGACCCCGCCGTGGTGCTGAGCTACGCGCTATGGCAATCCGCATTCCATGCCGATTCCGGAATCATTGGCTCAACTCTTCGGTTGAAGGAGGAGCCGTACACCGTTGTCGGCGTGCTGCCGCGGCGGGCAATGGTCCCCGGCAACGCCGATCTCTTCACTCCGTTGCAGCCGGCAACCACGGGCGAGTGTGGCGGCAGCAATTGCGGCATCATGATGCGGCTGAAACCGGGAACAACCTGGGAGCAAGTCGCCGCCCAGATCAGCCATCTGCCCAGGCCCGGTTATATCGACCCGCGCACCAGGATCTGGTTTTATGCCCAGCCGATGCAGAGTTATCTCGGCGGCCCCATGGGGACGAAGGTCGAGGCCTTGATGCTCGCCGTTGGCTTCGTATTGGTGATTGCCTGCGCCAACCTGGCCGGGCTGACCCTGGTGCGGATTGCCCGGCGCCATCTGGAAGTGGCCACACGGATGGCGTTGGGAGCTTCGCGCGCACGGGTTCTGTGGCAGCTATGGATCGAAAATCTGCTGCTGGCCCTGGCCGGTGGGGCCGCGGGGTTGGCACTGGCGGTTGCCTTGATGCGCGGCGCAAAACAATGGCTGCCGGAGGAGATGGTTCCCCTCGGCGGCTTCGCCCTCGACAGCCGGGTGCTGTTGTTTGCGGCCGGGGCCGCCCTGCTGACGAGCGTGTTGTTCGGCGCCATGCCTGCGTTAGAAACACGAAGGCTGGACCTGCGATCCACCCTGGCGGCCGGCACGCGCGCCGTGGTCAGTGGATCCGGGCGGACGCGGCAGTGGCTCATCGGCGCGGAAGTCGCGCTGACCGTGGTGCTGCTGGCATGCGCTGGTCTGCTGGTGCGCACGCTTGTGCATTTGGAAACCCTGCCGCCTGGCTTCGATGCAACCAATGTGATGACCGCCAAAGCATCTCTGACTGCGGTGGGTTATAACGACCCGCTACGGTTCGTCGGTCTGCTGGATAAGAGTCTCGCTTCCATCCGCCGGATTCCAGGAGTGGAGGATGCTGCGGTTGGACTGAGCGTTCCCTATGAACGCGGGCTCAACTATTCGATCGACATCAAGGATGGGCCGCAGGCCGGCAAGCAGGATAGCTCAAACCTTACCTACGTAACGCCGGGATATTTCTCAACCCTACAGATTCCCCTGCTCTCGGGGAGAGGGGTGCTGTCGAGCGACATTTCTACCTCGGAGCCGGTTGCGGTGGTGAATGTCGACTTCGCGCGGCACTTCTACAGCGACCGCAAAGCCGTGGGGCATCATTTCCAAATTGGGGGTGGTGGGGTCAGCTACGCGATCGTGGGCGTAGTTGCCAGTGTGCAAAAGAAGCCGGGGCTGTACGAAGATGCGCCTTTGACGACGGAGCCAACTGCTTATTTGCCGGCGGCGCAAACCCCGGGACCGGTGATCGCCGCGGGGAACCTCTGGTTCCAACCTTCGTGGATTGTCCGCACCCGTGGCCCGTTAACCGGATTGACCGACGCTATGCAGCGAGCGCTGGCTGAAGTTGATCCGGCATTGCCTTTCTCAGGGTTCTACTCGATGCGTGACCTGCTGAATGAACAATTGAAGATGCAGCATATCGAGGTGACGCTTTTGGGGATTTTGGCTGGGCTGGCGCTGCTGCTGTCTTCGATCGGCATTTATGCGCTGGTTTCTCACCTGGTGGTGCAGCGACGGCGTGAGATCGGGATTCGCATTGCGCTGGGCTGCACGCTGGGGGGCGCTATCGTGCGCGCAGGGCTGGGCGCCGCAACCGCGGTGGGTGGGGGCGTCGTGGCCGGGCTTGCACTTTCTTTCCTCGCGCTGCGTGCTTTGAAGAGCGAAATTTATGGCGTGAGCCCTTATGATCGCGTGACGTTGTTCTGTGTTCCTCTACTGCTGCTGTTGATTGCCGCGGTAGCGAGTTTGTTACCGGCACTCCGTATTGCCACCATCGATCCCGCGGAGACTCTGCGGGCAGAGTAACTGCGTGTGAGCGCTTTTTCGGCGGACAGCTAACCCCTCCGCGGGGTGGCCCATTCAAGCCTTCTCTTGGCTTGAATGGGTACACGTCCCTTTGGCGGTGTTTTTGTCCGAATGGATGAAATCGCTCGAAACCCCGGGACGCGCGCCTACAGGCAAAGGCGCTCTGGCCTCGGTTTTGTATAATTTGCCAAAATCCCGAACGGTGGCGGTATCCTTAGGTCAGCGAGGCGCCCATGGCGACAACCACACGCGTACCGATCGAGATCTACCTGCGTTCGTCCTACGAGCCGGACGCTGAGTATGTCGATGGTGAGATCGAGGAGCGGCCCATGGGGGAAGACGACCATTCTGCCTGGCAAGACGCCATTTGTGCCTGGTTTAGACAACACCGAAAAGAGTGGAATGTGCGCGTTCGACCCGAACTCCGTATCCAGGTCGCTGCGACGCGTTTCCGTGTTCCCGATGTTGCTGTGCTTGACCGTGCTCAGCCGACAGAACCGATTGCTATCAAACCTCCCTTAGCTGTTTTCGAGATTCTATCGCCGGAAGATACCCTGAGGCGTCTAAAGCGGAAACTCGAAGACTACAGCGCCATGGGGATTGGCCAGATATGGGTGATTGATCCCGAGGATGGGAGTTCCTCCTACTACCGGGAGGGCGAACTCAAGCGAAGCGCCACCTTCACCGACACGGCCCGCGGCATCCACTTTGATATGGCGGAGATCAAAGCTCTCCTCGATTAAGGGCAGTAGGGATCAAACTTACCTCCGCTTGAGCAGCGATGTGGAATAGTAAACGTTCCGTCTGTTCGTCAGCAGGCCCCTATATTTACACCGTTTGCGTTAAAAAAATTGGCGGGAATACGATTCCCCGAGGAGCCCTATGTCCGACGCACTCCGCAACTTCATCGAAATGCCCTATGCTGAGCTGGAAGAGCTGAATCTTGCGGCGAAGGACCAGCGCAGGCGCCACGTGGCTGCGGACACTATCCGCGAAGAACGGCTGAAGTACCTTGGCGGCGAAAAGCGCATCAAGGCCGTGACCGTGGTCTTTAGCGATCTCGAAGGCCGGCTGCATATGCTGGACTACGACAAGAAGTTCATCATCAAAAGCGACGACAACCTTACCTTCGACGGCAGCTCCATCCGGGGCTTTACCGCACAGCGAGAGAGCGACCTTCGCCTGGGCATCGACTGGGGATCTTTCTATTGGGTGCCCTCCGACGTGTTCGGAGCGGGCAAGGTATTGGTGTTTGGCGAGGTGATCGCCAAAGACGGCAAAGCCTACTCCGCCGACATTCGCGGGGTGCTCAAGAGCTACGCCAATGGTCTCTACAATTCCAAGGGCTATACGCTGAACGCCGCCAATGAGATCGAAGGGTTTCTGTTTAAGGGCACGGATGCCGAGCGCCACTACCACGAAGCGCAGAGCTTCGAGTATGTCAACACCGGAGGATACTACCACTCCCTGCCAGGCGATACGCTGCGGACCTTCATCGATACCAGCGCGGAAGTGCAGCGCGCGATGGGGTTTGAGAACGAGAAGGACCACCCGGAAGTGGCGCCTTCGCAGTTTGAGATCAACTACAGCTACAGTGACGTGGTGACCGCTGCCGATCAGATACAGCTCTATAAGCTCATCTGCCGGCAAGTGGCTACGCGGATGGGGCTCACTGCTTCGTTTCTGCCCAAGCCGGTGGTGGGTGTGAACGGCAGCGGGATGCACACCAACGTTTCCATCAGCGAGAAGGGCAAGAACCTTTTTTGGGATGGGAACGGTGAAGAGAAGCTGAGCAAGATGGGTTGGGAGTTTATTGACCGCATTCTTACCCATGGGAACGATATCTGCGTGCTGCTGAATGCCAGCGTGAATGCCTATCGCCGTCTTGATCCGCATTTTGAAGCGCCGAACCAGCTGATGGCGTCGGCTACCGATCGCGGATCGATGGTGCGCATCCCTATCGGCAACGAGAAGAGCATGCGCGTGGAAGTTCGCTCGGTCAGCCCCGATGCGAATCCTTACCTGGTGCTCTATTCCGTGTTTAGAACGGGGATCGAAGGGCAGACGGCGAATATCGATAATCTTCGCAAGGCCAAACGGTTTCTGCCCGACAACATCTATACGGCGCTGGAGAATTTCCATGCTGCGGAGTGGACCGGCACTCTGTTGGGCGCGGATGTGAAAGAGCGGTATGCGGAGTTGAAGAAGGCTTCGGCAGATCGCTGCCCGCGGCTGCTGGGTACGTTTGTGAAGGCGCCGGAGGTGCAGTACCACCACGATGTGTATAACCAGTATCTTTGGAACAAGTTTTAGCAGGCTGCCGAAACACTTAGGTTTTTGTATCAGGGCACGGCTTTACAGGCTGCGGAACAACTCAATGCTGTAGGCAGGAGAGGGTATGTACGGGCTTCAGCCCGTACATCATCCGGCAAGACTCTTCGGCCTTTAGGCCCTGAGGTATGCTCTTCCGATTTGATCTTGCGAAAAACCGTACCTCAGGGCCTAAAGGCCACAAGGATGACGACGTTTATGCCGGGGATAAATCCCCGGCCTACCCTGAAGACGCGTTTCTCCGCAGCCTGTTTAGAAGCCGCTGAGGTACGGCTTTTCCTCAACAAACACTGGTTTTGTTTCAGGCCGCCAAATCCACCTGCCGGGGAAGAATAGCAGTCGAAGATCCATCGCGAAACAAACTTAACCGACCGGTGCGGTAAAGGCCTCGCTCACGATGGTCTGCGCCTCCGCCTCGATCCGTTCCAGATGTTTTTGGTCGAGAAAGCTTTCGGCGTAGATTTTGTAGAGCTCTTCGGTACCAGACGGCCGCGCTGCAAACCAGCCGCTCTCGGCGATCACTTTGACGCCGCCGATTGCCTGGCCATCGCCTGGCGCGTGGGTGAGGATGGTCTGTATTTTTTCTCCCGCCAGGGTGGGCGTTTGGATGCTCTCCTTGTTCATCTTGGCCAGCATCTTCTTTTGCTGGGTGGTTGCGGGGGCATCGGTCCGGTCGTAGAGCGGGTCACCAAACTGCTGCGTGAGCTGGTGATAGATTTCGCCCGGATCTTTACTCATGGTGGCGGTGATCTCCGCAGCCAGAAGCGCAGCGATTAATCCATCCTTATCGGTAGTCCACACCTCACCGTTCTTGCGTAGGAAGGACGCGCCGGCGCTCTCTTCCCCCACAAACCCCAGCGTGCCTTCAAGCAGGCCGTCGACAAAATACTTGAAGCCGACGGGAACCTCGTAAAGCTTTCTAGCCAGTCCGCCGGCAACACGATCGATCATGCTGCTGCTGACCGCCGTCTTGCCCACCGCTACCTGCTTGCCCCACTGCGGCCTGTGGGTAAACAGATAGTGGATGCAGACCGCGAGATAGTGATTGGCAGGTAACAATCCCCTGCCGCGAGTCACAACGCCGTGGCGGTCATGGTCGGTATCGCAGGCCACCGCAACGGCAAACTTTTCTTTCAAAGCAATCAGTGACTGCATCGCGTACTTCGAGGAAGGATCCATACGGATCTTGCCATCCCAATCGAGGGTCATGAAGCGAAAGGTAGGATCGACCACATCGCTTACCAGCGTGAGATTCAATTTGTAGCGTTCCGCGATCGGCCCCCAATAATGCACGCCGGCCCCGCCCAGCGGATGCACTCCGAAGTTGATTCCCGAGGCCCGGATGGCTTCCATGTCGATTATGTTGCCCAGATCCTCCACGTAGGCATGGATGTAGTCATGCCAGTGCGTGGTGCCGGCAGACATCGCTTTCTCGAAAGACACGCGTGCGACGCCATCGAGCTTCGCCGCCAGAAACTCGTTCGCCTTGGCTTCGATCCACGATGTCGTCTCGCCGGCCGCTGGGCCTCCGTGGGTGGGGTTATATTTAAAACCGCCGGAATCGGGAGGATTGTGCGACGGCGTGACTACGATGCCATCGGCAAGGCCGGTCTTGCGGCCGCGATTGTAGGTGAGGATGGCATGCGAAACCGCCGGAGTCGGCGTGTAGCCATCGTTCGGCGCCAGCATCACGTCGACGCGGTTCGCCGCCAGCACCTCCATAGCGCTGGTCAGCGCCGGGCGCGAGAGTGCATGCGTGTCGATCCCCAGAAACAGGGGACCGTCGACCTTTTGCTGGCTCCGGTACAGACAAATCGCCTGCGTGATCGCGAGAATATGCCACTCGTTGAATCCACTGCGGAACGACGAGCCCCGGTGACCCGAGGTGCCAAAGGCCACGCGCTGTTCCGGTACCCGCGGATCGGGCCGATTCGCGAAATACGCGGTGATCAACTTGGGAATGTCTACGAGGTCAGAGGCGATGGCCGGTTGCCCGGCCCTCGGATGGATGGTATTCAAGGTTTGTCTTCCTCCGCTCTATCGGGTCTTGGCGCGTACCGATTGTCTCGCATCCGGCGATCCTTCGTCAGTCATGAATTGCGAGGTGGCCGATCATTTTCCACAGTATTCGTAGATGGGCACGCCGGTGCGGGTTGTTGCCTCGTACGGGGGGTTGCGCTCATTTTGAACCTGCTATCGCTTTCAGGGCCGATCCGGGAGCCGCGGAAGGCAAAGACTCGTCGTTTGCAAGCACACTTAGTGGCACACTAGATATGGGGCCTACTATGGCGGCACGAAGAACGCACATCGTTTTACCGCAGGAGCTGATCGAAGAGATCGATTCAATTGTCGGTCCTCGTGGACGGAGCGCCTTTTTGGTGGAAACGGCTCGTGCCGAGCTGCGTCGCCGCCGCCTGCTTACTTTCTTGCGCGACGATCACCCCGCCTGGAGCGAAGAGGATCATCCCGAACTGGCGGCGGGGGCGGGTGCGTGGGTAAAGCGCGTGCGTTCGGAGAGTGAAATACGCATCCCAGTGAGAAGGCGGCCTAAGCCCCGAGCAAAATGATTTTGCTGGTCGACCTGAGACCTTTCAATAAATCAGTTTCAAGGAAAATTGGATCTGCCGCGAGGTGCCGGCCGTACGGCTGATTTCGCCGAAGCCGGCCCCCAGCAGAGTGTTTGCCGGCAAGCTCAAATTGACGATGTTGAATAGGTTGAAGAACTCTGCGCGAAACTGCAGATTCATGCGCTCAATGCCGCTCGAGCGGCGGCCGATGGGCGTGCTCTTGATCAACGCAAAATCAAAGTCGTAATAGGCCGGCCCACGAAACGTATCACGGCCCAGCGTGCCGAAGCGCCCTTTGTTCGGACCCGTGCCCCCAGGCACACCGATAGGGATGGAGAAAAACGAGGCGTTGTTTGCGCCTAAACCAAAATAGTCCTCGCGCACCTTGCGGCTGGTGGAAAGATGCGGAATGCCGACCTGGTCCGGACGGTCCGAACCCTGGGTTCCCGCCGCGGTTTGCTGCAGACCGGAATACACCGTGAAGGGCGAGCCGCTGTTGATACTCGAAATGCTGAGCAACTCCCAGCCTTTGGTCACCAAGCTGCCCAGTGGTTGCAGCCACTCTACCTCCTCACCATGAAGATCCTGCGCCAGGCTCAGCGTGAAAGCATTCGCCACATCGAAGGTGGCCGGCCCTTTCTCCGGATGGGTGTCAAAGGGACTTTGCGGCGCTGTCTGCGACACCGTCCCGGTGTTTCCGTTCACGAATCCACCTATGACCGCGCTGGTTTCGTCCAGAGCCTTGGACCATGTGTAGCTGGCCTGCACTCCGGGTCCTCCATGCGCGACGTTCTCCTGCAGCGATGTTTGCAGGGAATGGTACGAAGAGTGGGCGGTGCTGGTGACGACGTTCTCGGTGCCGAAGCCGCCTGTGATGTTGCCGGCCGGGTCGAACTGCGTATATGGAGCGAAGCTCGGACCGGCGCCCGGATAGCCGTTGAAAAAGCTGTCCCTCGCCAGTTTGACCGCCGCGGTTCCTACGTAGCTCGCATCCGCTACCAGGTCGCCGAAATGGCGCTCCAGACCCATAGTCCACGTCTGCAGATAAGCGTTCCCAAAGGCGGGATCGATGGAGGAAATATTGAGCGGCGTGATTTGGTGGGTCGGGGAGAGCGCAGCAAGATCCTGTTGGTAACGGGTTACATCGAGGACCGTGTTGGCGGCCACGGCTTTCGTGCCGTTGGCGAAAATGTCATTGCCCTGCGGGGTGTAGGCGCGCGGCAACTCGCTCGAGGTGATCTGGAACCCGTAAGGAATGGGCGCCGCGGAAGCCGAGGTGATACGGGGATTGATGACGAACGGGGCGGAGCCGGTGAGCTGATCGTCCTGGAAGAGATTGGGCGGGATGGTGGTAATGGCGCCTCCCACCTTGAGATGAACCTGCCGGCCTGCCAGCCAATCCAGTTGCACCCGCGGTCCCAGCCCGTTGAGATTGAAACGATAGCCAGGTTGCGGATTGATGACGAAGGTTTGCTCCACTCCGTTCGGGGTTTTGGTAAAGGCAAGCCCGGAGGTTCGCTTTGCGCGTTCAGAGAAGGGTGAGTACAACTCGTAGCGCAGACCGTAATCCAGCACCAGCCGCGGAGTAAGCTTCCACGTGTCCTGAGCATAGAACGCAGCGGCGTTACGGTTGATGGCGGTCGCCCCAATATGAGGGCCGCCGGAGAAATAGGTGGGCGCGACGGCGATCGTGTAGACGAAAGGGCTTCCACTGAGTAGGGCGCTGAGCGTATCCGGCAGTGGATCGCCGGCATGGATGTCGTGCTGGCCGCTTTGCGACGGAATATCGATGGGGGAGTAAGCGATGCCTCCGCCGAAGTCATACTCCCCGTTCGGGCTAATGCCAAAGTAGGTGGTGTCGCGATTCAGGCGGACCTCAACCCCCGCTTTGAAGGCATGGCGGGGGGTAGTGAAGAAAACATTTTGCCGCGCTTGAAAGAGATTGCCATAGATGCTGATCACCGTTCCGGCGGCCGAATTGAAAGGTTCATAGGAACCGTCATTGAACTTAACCGCCGGATCGGTAAAGTCGGCGGTTGGAAACGAAGGCGTCGACCGGGTCACGCTGGCGGAGGATTCCAAAATCAATCGCGCTGACGCGGTGCGGGTATAGGTAAGCACCAGGTTGCGCTGCTGGTCGATGTAGCGAATGCCGAAGGCGGGGTCGATTACGGTTTGGTCAGGATTGGTGGTAGGCCCGTTCAGGTTGTCGAGGTTGAAGCGGGCCAAGAGCTGCGATTTGTCGGAGATCCGATGATCGAGGCGCAGCGAGAACTGGTCTGCATCGGTCACTACCGGAGACGAACTGGCGTACGTGTGGACCCCATACGATCCAACCGGATTGTTTGGCAGCGGATAGCGCGCCAGAACGCGGGCTATCCCCGCATCCACGGGAACCTTCAGGACGTCGCCGGGAAAGGCCGTGCCGTCGTAACCGGCGCGTTCGAGCGCGGTGGGCACGGGAAACACCTGGGTGGTGCCCAGCACCTGGCGAAAACCTTGATATTGGCCGAAGTAAAACGTCTTGCCCGCGCCGTTGTACAGACCCGGCAGAACCACGGGGCCGCCATTGGTCAAGCCGAACTCATTGCGACGGAAGGGCGGCAGCCTGCCGGGGTCGGCGATGGAGGAGTGGTCGAAGTAGTTCCTGGCATCGAAGGCGGAGTTGCGCAGAAACTCAAAAAAAGAGCCGTGGAAGCCGCTCTTGCCCGACCGGGTGATGATGTTGGTAAAGCCGGCGCCTCCGTTGCCGATTTGCGCCGGCATAACCCCGGATTGCGACTGAATCTCCTCCACTGCGTCGACGTTGAAGTTGCTGAAGGTCGAACCACCCATTTCCGGATCGCTGATATCCGCTCCGTCCATGGCAAACGTCGCCTCGACCCCGCGTTGTCCGTTGATGGCGAACTGCTGGGTGAAGTTCGCAGCCCCGTTTGCATCGGTCATGGTGCCCGCCGCGAGCAGCAGCAATTGGCTGATGTCTCGCTTGTTCAGGGGCAGCTCACTGACGGCGTGGCTGGAAAGTGCTACGCCGCTGGCGGTCTCGGTTGCGGCTTCCGGCTGCTGCAACGAAAGTACTCCCTGCTCGGTGAGGGTAAGCAGCACATCGCGTGCCGCCACTGGCTTGGGCGACGAGGTCGGATCTGGCTGCGTCAGACCAATTGCCAGATCGGTCGAAGTCAAGTCAATAATTTGCGCATAGGCGGTGCGACGGCCGCCTATGATGGCAAACAGCGTATAGCGGAGCGGCGGCAGGCGGTGGAATGCGAAGCGACCGTCTGCCTGGGTGACCGCTCTGTGTGCTTTGTGCGTTGCGGTTTGTTCTACCAGCTCAACAGTAGAGCCGCTGATCGGGGGGCCCGCCGCGGTGCGCAGCACTCCGCTCCAGCTGGCTCCGGCAACGGTTTGCTGGCTGCACAGGGGGAGCCCGAGACACACCCAGAAAAGCACCGAGAGAAATATCCTGTTTCCAGAGGACAAACCGCTTATCTCGATTCTTTAGAGCATTTTCGCAATTGGTGTAGACCGAAGCCGTATTTCCTGTGGATGTTGGTGGAGCCGCCGATCTGCACGCGACTTTCTTCGAGGAAAGTCGCACATAATTATTCCCGGCCATTGCTGCGTGGCAGGAAATACGGCAAGCCACCAACGTTTACGTGGTTTTCTCTCAAAGAAAACCACACCTCACTGCTCTTACCACACCACAGTAATTGCGAAAATGCTCTAAAAATGCCCGGACTGCCGGCGCGTCTTATGAGGCAATCCGCCGAATCATCCAGATCGCATCCTATCGTGCTTCGGCGGCGAGCGTATCCCTCAACCTGCCTAGAGTGGCGTCACCACCGCTTCCTTCTTTGCGATTTTGTTCAGGAAGTCTTCTCCGGTTTTGAGGTGCTGGTCTACCAAGCGGGCGGGCGTGTGCGCCAGCCATTCCGCGGCGGAAATGTCCTGATAAGTTCCGATGGGGAAGACCTCGAGAAAGACCAGGTCCTCCGTCCCCATGTTCTCGATGTAGTGCGGACGGGACATCTTGATGTAACCCACGTCGCCCGCCTGGAAGTCGAAGGTCCGGGCTTTGCCGCCCGCCTGAAAGACCGTCATGCGGCCCTTGCCGCTCACGTAGTATTGCCACTCGTCAGACAGTGGATGCCAGTGCAACTCGCGCATGCCACCCGGCTTCACACGTACGATCGCCGCCGCGATGTCGGTCGCAGGGAAATTCTTTTTTTCCACGATCCGCACTTCGCCGCCTGCCGTAACTTTGGTCGGCGCCATCGTGCTGGCCCTGAAGACGTAGTCGCCGTCGATCTGCCCTGTACCCGCGGCCGCGGCCTGCTGTTCCTCCGCAAGAGGCCGAGGCAGATCGGTAGCAAAGATAAATAATTCCTTCTTAGGAACGCTGTCGAAGGTGGAAGCCGGCACGCCGAAATTCTTTCCCAACACTTCCCGGGGCGTGTGCTTAAACCAGTCAGTCAGCAAGAACGTTTCGAACTCATTGAAGTCTCCATCGTTGAAGACCAGCAGGAACTTGGCTCCATCGGGCCCCAACCCCTGGATGGAATGAGGAATTCCACCCGGAAACAACCACAGGTCGCCCTGCGCGACGTCGTTGACAAAGCTGCGTCCCTGCGCGTCTACGGCGGTTATGCGTGCGTTGCCGTAGATCATAAAGGCCCACTCCGCACTGGTGTGCCAGTGCAGTTCGCGCACACCGCCACGAATCAACCGCATCTCAACCCCGGCCAGGGTCTTCGATATAGGCAACTCCCGGGCGGTCACCTGCCGTGTCCACCCGCCACTCTCGATGCGCTTGTGCGCCAGTGCGAAGGAGTACTTGAACGGCTCGACGGTGCCATTGTCGGTTTCCGGCGACCAGACCGAGCTTGGGTTCTCTGCGTCCAGCGGCTCGTTATTCTCACCGGGTTGCTTCTCGTTCGGTTGACTGTGATCATCCGACCGCACCTGCTGGGCCTGCACCAGCGGCGCCATTGCAGCCCCGGCCAGGGCCGCCCCGCTTACCCCCAGAAACCGGCGCCGGGTTGGCTCGCGCAAAATATCCTCAGACATTGGCAACATCCCTTCATTCGCTGTGAGCAGTTTCGCAATTGGTGTGTACCAGAAGCGATAAGTCTAAGTCTAACGGCTTTCGCTGCTTCTCCTGCGGAGGGGGATGCGCACCCGAGTCCCAACTTACCAGTGAAAGAGGGTTCCATCTTCCTTGCGGTTAACGGGGAGGTAAGCGCGCTGGTAGGGAAATTTCGCGGCCACGTCTTCCCGGATATCGACCCCCAGCCCAGGCTCGTCTCCGGGGTACATAAAACCGTTACGGAAAACATAGGCATGAGGAAAGGTTTCTTCCGTCTCAGCATTGTGCAGCATGTGTTCCTGAATGCCGAAGTTGTTGATCGCAATATCGAGATGCAGAGCGGCCCCCATGCACACCGGCGACATATCGCTGGCGCCGTGACTGCCCATACGCACGTGATACATGGCGGCAAAATCGGCGATCTTTTTCATCGGGGTGAGGCCACCGCCATGCACTACGCTCATGCGCAGGTAATCGATCAATTGCTCCCGTATCAGTAGCTCCGCGTCCCAAACGCTATTAAAAACTTCGCCGACAGCGAGCGGCGTCGTGGTATGCCGGCGGATGAGACGGAAGCCCTCCTGCAGCTCCGCGGCCACAGCGTCCTCCAGCCAGAAAAGATGATACGGCTCCAGCTCCTTGCCCAGGCGCGCTGCCTCCATCGGCGTGAGACGGTGATGCGCATCGTGAAGCAGATCCAGATCGTCACCCAGCGTCGTGCGCAGCGCTTCAAAAAGCTTCGGCACATGGCGCAGATACTTCTCCGTGGACCATAGGCTTTCCGATGGCAAGCCGCGCTCGGCGGGCTCGTAATACTTGTCATCTTTGGATACGCCATAGGTCGACGTGAGCCCGGGTACTCCGCTCTGGGCGCGAATCGCGGAATAGCCCAGCGCACGATATTTCTCCACCTCGTCCACGGTTTCTGCGATGTCGCGGCCGGTGGCATGCGCATATACCAGAACCTGGTTGCGGCTTTTGCCTCCCAACAGGTTATAAACAGGCACGCCAAGCGCTTTGCCCTTGATGTCCCACAGCGCCATATCCACGGCGGCAATGGCGGTCATGGTCACAGGGCCTCGACGCCAGTAAGCGCCGCGGTAGAAATAATGCCAGATGTCTTCTGTCTGGAAAGGATCCCGGCCGATCAGGCAAGGCGACAGGTGCTCTTCGAGATAGCTGGCGACGGCCAGCTCGCGGCCGTTGAGGGTCGCGTCCCCAAGGCCGTAAATACCCTGGTCGGTCTCGATTTTCAAGGTGACGAAGTTACGCCCGGGACTACAGACAATCACCTTGGCGCTGAGAATTTTCATGACTATTGGTTCACTCCGCTAGCGAGAAATCCGCCATCGATTACCAGGATTTCTCCCGTCACGAACGAAGCTGCATCAGAAACCAGGTAGATCGCGCCTCCGACGATTTCATCCATCTCGCCAAAGCGTTTCATCGGCGTACGCATCTTTAATTCGCGTCCGCGTCCGGTATGCAGAATCAACTCTGCATTCAGCGCCGTCGGAAAAATGCCTGCAGCGATGGCATTCACACAAATTTTATGGGGAGCGAGTTCGATCGCCAGCGTTTTGGTGAGCGCGCCCAGGCCGGCCTTGCTGACCGCGTATGCCGCAACCTGGTTAAAGCCGACAAAGGTCGAGAGCGAGACAATATTGAGAATCTTTCCAAAGCCCTGGCCAACCATCGTATTCCCGAAAATCTGACAACACCGCCAGGCGCCGTTCAGGTTTACGTCGAGCACGCTGGTCCAATCCTCTTCAGAACACTCGAGCGTGGGCGCCTTGTGCGTGATGCCGGCTGCATTCACCAGGATATCGACCTTCCCGAATGTATCCAGAACCTGACGTTGCAGCGCCTCAATAGAAGCCCGGTCGCGAACATCCACCGTCACCGGCAACCCTCCGCGCCCCAGGGCAGCGATCTGCTTCGCGGCTTGCTGGGTCTCCTCCCCACGGCGAGAGGTCGCGACCACATCCGCGCCGGCTTCCGCAAAACCCAGGGCAATTGCCTTCCCCAGCCCCGATGTACCGCCAACCACCACTGCGCATTTACCTGCAAGATCGAAACGATTGGAACCCAATGTTTACTCCAGAATGCGGATTCAGTACGATGATCCCGCAGGGTATCACGGATTGCAAAAACGACGATGAGGCGAACTGCATGCTTTCGCGTCCACAACGCGCACCGTAGATGATGGACGTGTAAACGCCGACGGATGAGTTCCCTTCCCAACAAATCGAACCTGCGCTGGGTGGTGTGCGGCCTGCTGTTTGTAGCCACCACCATCAACTACATGGATCGTTCTGCTCTGAGCCTGGTGGAGCCCGTCCTCCGGCACATACTCGGTGGCGATCAGGACCCGGCTCTCTACAACCGGCACTACAGCTACATCGTCAACTGTTTCATTCTCGCGTACGGTCTCGGATTTCTGGTGGCGGGACGCGTTGTGGATCGTGTCGGGGTGAAAAAGGGCTACGCCCTGTCGATCGGGTTGTGGGCGCTTGCCTCGCTTAGCCACGTGCTGGCGCGGACCCCGCTGGGCTTTGGCATGGCCCGCTTTGCGCTCGGTCTGGGCGAGTCGGGTAACTTTCCTTCTGCGCTCAAAGCCACCGCAGACTGGTTTCCCGCGGAGGAGCGAGCGCTTGCTACTGGGATATTCAATTCAGGAACCAGCGCCGGCGCGCTGATTGCCCCGCTGCTGATTCCTTTCGTCGCTGTCCGCTATGGCTGGCAGGCAGCGTTCTTCACTACCGGCAGTCTCGGCCTGCTCTGGCTCGCCGGTTGGTTGCTCTTTCCGTATGACCGCCTGCAACCCCGGTTCGGCAGTTCTGTAGATAGTCCTCCTGGCTCACCCGCCGCCACACCCGCACCGTATCGGTCTCTTCTGGCGAACCGCGGCACGTGGGTGTTTGCGCTGTCGAAGGCGTGTACGGATGCCATCTGGTGGTTCTATCTTTTCTGGCTACCGAAATATTTCAACGAGCGATTTCACATGGATATGAAGCACCTGGGCCTGCCGCTGATCATCGTCTACCTGGGCGCGACGATCGGCAGCATCGCAGGGGGCTGGCTTGCGGGTTTCTTTATCCGCCGCGGGCACTCGGTTCGCCTGGGCCGAAGATTTGCCATGCTGGTGTGCGCCCTGTGTGCGGTGCCGGTGGTGTTGGTTCCGTTTGTTCACCCGCTCTGGCAGGCGATCGCCTTGTTATGCCTGGCCACTGCGGCCCACCAGGGTTGGTCGTCCAATCTTCTGTCGACTCCGTCCGATATGTTTCCTTCGAGTTCCGTTGGGACGGTGGTGGGCATTGGGGGCGCGATGGGCGCCGCGGGGAGTGTGCTCTTCACGTTCATTGTGGGGATGCTGTGGACCAACCATGCGCTGCTGATTTTTCTCGCCTCGGGGTGTGCCTACCTGTTTTCGGTATTTGCGTTCCAATGGCGAGCTCCGGTTGTGGAGCCCTGAGGTTAAAGCGGAATTGCAACTTCGCTTCCGCCACGCTCCACGGATAGATAGCCGGCGTAGATGGTGGCGATCGTGTCCATCGCCAGGGCTATGCCGGAGAGCGGCTCTCGATCGTGGTAGATGCTCTCCATAAAGTCCTGGAACTCTTGCGGATAGCCGTGCTGCCAGCCTTCGTCCGGAGCAGGGTGGCTCCAGCCTTGCTTGGTGCTGGTCTTCTCCACCACATAGACGTCCTTCAGGATGTCTTCCCGGGGATTGAATGTCTCCAATGCGTTGGTCGGGTTCATGTTGCATCGAGTACGGTGATTGTTGCAAAACACTTCTAACCAATTGGCCACGCCGCCCATCACCAGCTCCGATGCGAAAATATCGGCAATGGTTCCGTCGGCAAAGGTGATGTGTACCTGTGCGTAATCCTCAATATCGTCATAGCCCGTGCGCAGAAAACCCTCATCGCGGAAGTTTGGCAGGCGGGTGATCTCATGGGTGCGGGCGCTTACCGTGACCGGACGAATGGCCTTTCCATCCCGCGCTTCGCCCTCGACCCGCTTCAAATAAAGCGCCGCGCTCAATGGATGGCATCCCTTGCCGACCATGGATCCGCCACCGGAGAATTTCCATTGACCGTAGTACGGGGAGTGGGATCCGCTGTGCGATTCCTCAGCAAGGATGCGGAGAATCTGCGCCCCGCTCTTCTCCAGGATTTCTCGTTCTTTCTGAATCGCCGGCGCGTAGACCCAGTTCTCGGCATAGCAAACCCGCTTACCACTCGCCTGGGCCGCAGTGAGGATGCGGCCGCAACTAGCAACCGCCTCAGCGAGCATCTTTTCCCGGGAGAAGGATCGGCCGTCAAACGCCTCCGCACCCGCGCCGTAGAAGCCCGTGAGCGGTTTCTCGATGATCACGTGCTTCCCCAGTCCCAGGGCCTCGACGGCGAGCGCTTCATGAGAGGAGGGAGGGGTGCACAGATCGACCACATCGACTGCGGCGCACAGCGCGGTAAAGGTATCGAAGGTGCGGATGCCCGCCTCGTGTGCAAACGCGTCTCGCGCCTCGCTTGTTTTGGAGGTCACGCCCACCATCTCCACCGGTACGGAGTAGACGCGGCGGATGGCCTCCCAATGAAACTTTGCCGCAAAACGCGATCCAACGAATCCCACTCTCACGGGCTTTGCCATAAATGCTTTTTTGAGTCCTTTCAGTTCAGTGCGAGTGACGGGGAACGACCTTGCGCAGGTCGTGATACTTGACGGCAAACTCCAGGCACGCCCCGGTTTCGAGCTGGCCGACGTGCGACCGGTAAAACTCTTCCCAAGGCGAGTGATTGGTAATCTCCGCCGGCTTCATTGCGGCGCGGCGCCCCGCAATCTCTTCCTCAGACAGCAGCACATCCACACGCCGTTGTTTGAGGTCGACTTTGATCTGATCGCCGGTTTGGAGAATTGCAAGGTTGCCGCCAATCGCTGCTTCAGGCGAAATATTCAGAATCGATGGACTGTCAGACGTGCCGCTTTGGCGGCCATCCCCCATGCAGGGCAGCATGCGAATTCCCTGTCGCACCAGGCTGCCGGGCGGCGTCATATTGACCACCTCGGCCGAACCTGGATACCCCACCGGACCCGCCCCGCGGACTACGAGGATGGAGTGCTCGTCGATAGCCAGCGAGGGGTCCTCAATGCGCTTGCGGTAATCTTCCGGCCCGTCGAAGACGATCGCGCGGGCTACGAAACAGTCTTCGTTGCCCGGATCGGAAAGGTAACGGTGTCTGAACGCATCACTGATGACTGAGGTCTTCACCAGCGCGGAGCTGAACAGGTTACCCGAAACCACCAGCAAGCCCGCATTCTGCTTCAATGGGTTGGCATAGGTGCGGATGACGTTGGTATCGCGGCTGCGCGCATCCTTGTAGTTTTCCGCAACAGTCTTACCGCTGACGGTGAGTGCCCCTGTACGGATCTTACCCGCCTGCATCAGCTCGCCGAAGATGGCGCCGACACCGCCGGCACGATGATAGGCTTCGCCGAGAAATTCCCCCGCGGGCTGTACGTTTGCCAGCAGGTGAATCTGATGGCCGACCTGCTCCCAGTCGCGAATGTTCACCTCGACCCCTGCATGCCGCGCGATGGCGATGATATGCGGCGGGCAGTTCGTCGAGCCGCCAATCGCGGAATTGACCACGATCGCATTCTCAAATGCGTCGCGGGTAAGAATCTTGCCCGGGGTAAGATCTTCGTCAACCATCTCCACGATGCGGCGGCCGGTAAGGTAGGCCATTTTGGCCCGTTGTGCGTAGGGCGCCGGGATCGTGCCGCAGCCAGGCAGGGACATGCCTAATGCTTCGGCCAGAGAATTCATCGACAGCGCCGTTCCCATGGAATTGCAGTGGCCGGCGCTCGGTATGCCGTCGATCACGTTGCTGACGATTTCCTCGGCGGTAATTTTGCCTTCGGCATATTGGCGGCGCGCTTCCCAAAGCACAAGCCCCGTCCCCGCCAGCTTGCCGTTGACATAGCCGTCGAGCATGGGACCGCCGGACAGCACGATCGCCGGTAGGTTGACGGTAGCGGCCGCCATCAGGGCAGCAGGCGTGGTCTTGTCGCAGCCCGTGGTGAGCACCACGCCATCGAACGGGTACCCGATAAGGGTCTCGACCAGGGCGAGATAGGCCATGTTGCGGTCGAGTGCGGCGGTGGGGCGCCGGCCCGTCTCCTGAATGGGGAGGGTAGGAAATTCAAAAGGGATTCCTCCCCCATCGCGAATGCCGGCCTTTACCCGCTCTGCAAGAGCAATGTGGATTCGGTTGCAGGGGACAAGATCGCTCCCGCTCTGAGCTATGCCAATGATCGGCCGGCCCGATTGAAGTTCTTCGCGGGTGATGCCGTAGTTGGTATAGCGCTCCAGGTAAACCGGGGTTTCGCCGGGTTCGGCCTTATCGCTGAACCAGAGGTCGCTGCGTAATCTGCGTGGCCCGTCGTGCTTGTCGAATTTTCGATCATCCATCGTGTCGATTTCCGTTCTTGGAGGCAGTTTCGTCTCTTAACAGGCTGCGGAAAAACTCGGATTCTGTATCAGGGCACGACTTCAGTCGTGCCGTAAGTGCTGAAAATAATCTGGGCTTTAGCCCCTGGGGAACGTTCTTCTTGCATCTTGCGAGTTTTTCCGCAGCGTCCTGGTCCACACCCAATGCGAAACAGCTCAATAGCCGAGGCTTTTGTTGACAATGTTCTGGAGCGGTTCTCCATTGGAAAAGCGGCGATCCTGTTCGAGAAAAAAACGCATCGCCTGGTTGAGCCACTCCGCGGTGTGGTCTGCGCAGTGGGGCGAGAGCAATACGTTCTCGAGCTTGTACATTGGATCGCCGGGAGGGAGCGGCTCCTTTTCAAATACGTCTAGGCCGGCGCCTTTGATGCGCTTTTCCGTCAAGACGCGCACCATCGCCGCCTGGTCGATCACCGGTCCGCGGCCCACATTGATGACCACTGCCGTCGGCTTCATGGCTGCGAACTGCGCGTCGCTGATCATGTGGTGGGTCTCCGCGGTGAGCGGCAGCGAAACCACTACGTAGTCACAGCGCGCGAGCATCTCGAGTAACGCTTCGGGTGGATAAAACTGTGCAATCAGTGGATCGGCGGTTTGCGGAGGGTGTCTTTTGATCGCCAGTACCTGCATCCCCATGGGATGAACGCGCGCCGCTACGGCGCGGCCTATATCGCCATAGCCCACAATACCGACCGTCTGCCCGGCAATCTCTTCTACGTCGAATTGCTCCCACACCCCCGCTGCCTGGTTGCGGATCATCCGCCGAAAATCCTTGGCGAAATACAGAATCGCCGCCAGCGAGAATTCTGCCAGCGACAAGCTGAAGACCCCACTTCCGTTGGTAAGAGGTACCTTGCTCGCAACCAGCTCAGGGAAAAGCGTGCTGTCCAATCCTGCTGAACGCGAATGCACCCAGCGAACATCCTTGCACAGGGTGAAGACCTCGCGCAGCACCGCCTTGGGTCCCGACCAATTGAGAATGACGACCGGATCGTTGACCGCACTGGCAAACGCCGCCCGGTCGTGGCCCACAATGTGCCGCAGGCCTTTGAGCATGTTGAGCTGCGGATCGCTCTCCTGCGCTATCGCCAAAACCGTGTGTTCGATACTCATGCGCTCCTGCCGCGCTCCCGTCCCCGTCGAATTGATGACCACTACCCTCTCTAGCACTATATTCTTTCGGCCCGCGGAGAGAATGTGGACGAAATGCTATGATTCTCAGTCTTTTATTTCTCAGGGGACCCGCTTGAACCAGAAACCGTTTCGCCCGCTCCGCGGTGTCATTACCGCCATGGTGACACCCCTCGATGAACACCTTACCCTGGATCAGAAAGGTCTCGAACGGCTGATAGAGCACCTGATCGGCGGCGGAGTTCACGGCATTTTCATTCTGGGCACGACGGGGGAAGCGCCCAACCTACCCTACGCGGTGCGCGCAGCGGTCATTGAACAGACCTGCCAACTCGTCCGTTCCCGCGTGCCGGTGATTGTCGGCATCACCGACACGTCGTACCAGGACGCGCTGCGCATGGCGGCCCAAGCGTATGCGTGCGGCGCCGTAGCGGTGGTGGCAGCACCGCCGTACTACTACCAGGTGAGCCAGGCGGATCTCCTGCGCTATTTCAAGAAGCTCGCGTCGGCATCGCCGTTGCCGCTGTTTCTGTACAACGCCCCGCTCAATACACACAGTTGGATTGAGACTGCAACGGCGATTGAGGCCGCAAGTTTTCCTAATATCGTGGGGCTCAAGGATAGCGGCCTGAACATGGGTTATTTTCACGCCGTGCGCGAGGGCGTGCGGCACATGCCCGATTTCAGCCTGCTGGTGGGGCCCGACGATCTTCTTGCCGAAGCCGTGCTTCTGGGAGCGCACGGCGGCATGGCCGGCGGCTCCAACGTGCTGCCGCGGCTGTTTGTCGAACTGTATGAAGCAGCGGCCGCGCATGACGTAGATCGGGTGCAGGCGCTCCATCAGCAAGCGATCTTGTTTGACCATGCGATCTATCGCTCCGCGGACCATCCAGCGAACCCGGTGCGCGGACTCAAATGCGCTTTGCAACTGATGGGTATATGCGGCGGAGCGCTGACACCGCCGCTCGAACCGTATACCAAGAAAGAGCGGGATCTGGTGGAGCAATATTTGCGCGGCGTTTCAGCGCTTGCCTAGGAAGCCGCTGAAGGATCGAACAACAGGGGAAAGAATTGGCCCTGCATTTTGTTTCCCCTGGGAATGGGCGGCACCCCTTCCAGGAGCGCTTCATCGGCCGCTGACTGCACCCCGTCGCGAAAAGCGTTGATCAAAGTGGCCCGTCGCGGCCGCTCGGAGCGGTTGGCATACGAGCCGTGCACCATCAACGGGTGATGGAACGTGCATTGCCCTCGTTTCAATTCGATCGGCGCCGGACGGAAGGCCGCCTTCTGTTCCGGCGATAAGACGGTCATGATCTCGTCCATGTTTCCCGTGAGGCCGGTCCTAGGCAGCAGCTCCCAACGATGGCTTCCGGGGATGTAGTAGAGGCAACCGTTGTCGCGATCGCTGTCGTCGAGCGCGATCCAGCAGGTGAGATGCGACATCGGCTCCGTGCGCGTCCAGTAGGAGTAGTCCTGATGCCAGGCAACCACTCCCCCATGATGCGCAGGCTTGCAGAACAGCTGATCGTGCCAGAAGCGCACCGGGCCGCCTAACAATTGCGACGCGGGCGCCAGAAAGGCCGGGCTCCAAAGCACGTCATGGAAGCCAGGTCCGGTGCGCCAGGCTCCCAGCGCGTGAAACAACACCGCATCCGGATCATTCGATTCGTTGGAGTGGTACTCGTGAAATAAGTGGTTGGCGGGATGAGTTTTCTTCATCAAGCCGTTCAATTCGCCACACAGAGCGTCTACCTGGCGGTCGTTGAGAACCTGGATGCCGGCGACGTAACCCTGCTCGTTAAAGTGCGCGAACTGGTCGTTGGAGAGTCGAAATTGCTGCCCACTGTTCGTCCGTTCGAGAAAGTCGCTGACTGGTGCATGTGCTTCAGATAGGTCCACGGTCCCTACTCCCCTCGGCAAATCAGGTTATCGCATTTTGTCCGAAGCTGGGTATTCATGGCACGCTCTAGCGAGTCAAAGCCTCAAGAGGATCAGCCGGACTTTGTCGTTGCAGCAGGAAGGCTTCGGCTCTTTTGTAGCCGCTTTCGATACCGCGAAACGCGGCGACCTGATCCTGCAGCGCGTAATAACGATCGGGAGTCTGGCTGGCGTGCCCGTAACAGGCCGCGCGTTTCGTCGGCTCCACTTGCGTGATGTCGACATAGTGGGTGGGCGAGAATTGCAGGGAATCCTCGCCATCAGAAACTTCGTAGTATGAGAGAGAGAATTTCTTTTTCGACTCCCACTGGCCACCTATTTTCCCTGGATTGAACTGATTCGCATTATAATGTAGCAACGTTACTATTTTAGGGTTGGGGATATGGCGATTACAACGCTCTCAAGCCGGGAATTCAATCAGGATGCCAGCAGAGCCAAAAAAGCCGCTGAGCAAGGCCCTGTGTTTATCACGGATCGCGGCCGGCCTGCGCATGTGCTGTTGACCATAGAAGAGTATCGGAAAATTTTGGACAAGCAGGAAAACATCATGGACTTGCTGGCGATGCCCGGCGCTGCCGATGTCGAATTTGAGCCTCCTCGTTTACAAGGCAAGCTTCACCGTCCCGCGGACTTGCCCTGATGTACCTGCTCGACACCAATGTCGTGTCGGAACTACGGAAGGTGAAGACAGGCAAGGTTCATCGCAATGTCAGGGCATGGGCTAAAAGCGTTTCGACCCCAACGCTATTCCTGTCGGTCATTTCCATTATGGAGTTGGAAATCGGAATTCTCCTGATCGAGCGCCGTGACCGATCGCAGGGGGAGATGCTTAGGTCCTGGATGGAAGATCAGGTACTGCCCGCGTTCCACGGACGCATTCTTGCTGTCGATACCCTCGTGGCGCAAAGATGTGCGGCGCTGCATGTGCCGAACCCTTGTGCTGATCGAGACGCTCTGATCGCGGCGACAGCCATGGTTCATGGCATGAGCGTCGTAACGCGCAACGCATCCGACTTCGAGCTAACGGGAGTCGCAATCATCGACCCCTGGCAGGCGTAATCGGCAACACAGGCTTACTACTATCCTGCGGGGCTGGGTCAAAGAACCACATAGACTCATGGCTCCCGCCTGCTATATCAGCGCACGGGTTTCTCTTAAGAGTTGATAGCTTTCGACGGGTGCGATCGGCACAGAATCGGTCGCGGCAAACTTCGCGTTTCAGATCGCATATCACAGCTAAGCTATTGCTTCTAAGATTCTTACTGCACGACAGAATGAGGCCAAATCCGTCCCGTTTGCGCCCCGCCCTATGCGCGATGCCGGCAAAATTCCACCTGCCTGTATCGACGGCCTGTTATTGTCTCTCGCAGTTGACTCAACCATATCCAGCGCCCCAATGAGGTGATCCATGCCGTGTGACCCGACAGAGTTGAAACATGTCCCGCTTTTTGCCTTGCTCGACGACGATGAAATTGCGGTTCTGGCCGCCCAAGTCGAGCTCAAGACATTTGCTCCCCGGCAGCGCATCTACAAGATGGGCGATCCCGGCATGCACGCATACATCCTGATGTCGGGCAATGTGCAGGTCACGACGGTCGACGACGACCACCAGGAGGTGATCGTCGATGAACCAAGCCATGGCCAGTTTTTTGGTTTCGCTTCCATGTTGGATCAAACACCGCACCAGACCAGCGCCCTGGCCACCGAAAAAACCACCTGTGTCGAGATCAGCCGCGACGATATCGAGATTCTGCTGCAACGTAAGCCGTTGGCCGGTATGGATATGCTGACCGTGCTCGGGCATCAATTCCATGCGTCGCAACAACTGGTACGAATCCGCGCGTCCCGCAACCCCAACGATCTGATTGAAGAAAAGTACACTTTCGGCGAGCACATCGCGGACGGCGTCGCCAACTTCGGAGGCTCGTGGAGCTTCATCATCACCTTTGGCGTGGTGTTGATTGTATATACCTGCATCAACATTTTTCTCAGAGTCAAGGCATGGGACCCGTACCCGTTCATTCTGCTCAATTTGTTCCTGTCGATGCTCGCAGCGATTCAGGCGCCGGTCATCATGATGAGCCAGAACCGGCAGGACAAGAAGGACCGGCTGCGCAGCGAACTGGACTTCGACGTGAACCGCCGCGCTGAATCGGAGATCCAGAATCTATCTCGCAAGCTGAACCTGGTGACCGATAAGCTCGGCGATCTCGACGACTTGCTTCGTGAACGGCTCACAACCACGGGGGAGGTAAAGTCGAGCACCTGACTTGCCTGCGGCAGGCTATAGCATCGATTTGCGCAGCGCGGCTCGCGCTCGCGCCAACCGGGACTTCGCCGCGGGGATGGAAATACCCATATGATTCGCAATCTCCTTCATGGAATGCCCTTCCATTTGTCCCAGCTCAATGACCGATCGAAGCGTGTTGGGTAGACCGCAGATGGCCTGCTGCAGATGCATAGACCTCTCGTGATCCACATAGAACTGCTCGGGATTAGGGGAATGATCCGCAACATGCCATATCTCGCAGACGTCGCCTTCCACAGTTCCATCCATCGAGATTTCCAGGCGAATGCGTTTCTTACGCAGGATCATGAGCGCTGAATTGATACCGATACGTGTGAGCCAGGTCGCAAAGCTCGAGCGGCCGTCAAATTGATGCAGGTTTCGAAACGCTCTCAGGATGGAATCCTGAAGTGCATCCTCCGCGTCTTCACAGTTTCTTGTAACCCGATAGATCATGTGGAACAGACGCTTGGAATTGCGGCTGCAGAGTTCAGCGAACGCCCACTCCTCACCGGCCTGGGCCGCCGCAACCAGCAGATCATCTCCCATCGCATGGAACTCAGGGCGCTGGAAATCGCTGCCACTCTCCACTCCGAATGAACTCATAGACACCCTCCGCGTGAATAGAACTCTCTCTTCTGCTTTTGGAGAACGATAGGTCCGCTCCACAAAACTGTTCATCGACGGCTAACTCCTGCCACCCACTTTCGTCGGCTTGGCGGTCGCGGTCCAAGCAGAAATACTGATGGGCAATTAGTTAGCGCAGTTCCGCAATGACCGGGCCCCCTATGAAAATCGCGAGGTGTGGCCGGGGGGCCGATGCAAGCCCTCTTGTACCCACTCAAGCGGCAATCGGCGTCAGGGTTCCAAACAAGCCCAGTAAAAGCCCTGCACCATTCCAGGAATTGCGTCTGCTCTGCGAACGATCAGTCGCTGTACCCGAAGACTCGACCCCACTGCGGACCTGTAGCTTGCCCGCGGACATATGCGCACATCAGCGCGGTAGCTGCCCAATCGTTTTTATGAGCTCGCCCTGGGCCAGCGATAAGCCAAGCCGGGCCTGGATAAGCGTCGCCTGGGCCGCGATTGATTTCGCATGGGCCTCCGCACGGGCGGAAGCAAGGGCGGCGGTCTGCTCAAAGCGCCGATCAGACAACCGGGCAGCCTCTGTTCTTACCTTCAACGCTTCTTCGGCCACGCCCACCACATTCTGCAACTGTTCCACTTTGTCGTAAGCTTTCTCCACCTGCACCGCTACTTCCTCCTCCACCTTCACTCGATAGAGCTCAGCTTCAGAGAGCAACGTTTGCGAGTCCTTGATCGCAGCGATGCGATGCCCTCCGTCAAACAAGTCATAGGTGAGGGAAACACCGAATGTCCCGAAGTTATGGACGAGGAGGGGTATTCCGTCCTGATAGCTGTAGCGCGCGAGGCCGGTGACATCCGGGATATAGGCGTCCTTCGCGGCTGCGAGACCCGCCCTGGCTTTCACGACTGCCTGATCGGCAGCGCGGATTTGAGGACTGTGCTCACCGGCAATGCGTAAGCCTTCTTCCCGAGTGGGAATCGAGATCGTGGCAGCGGATGTGTCTGGATCGAGTTGGAGTTCGGTCTTAAGGGGAAGACCCAACAGGTCGTTGAGGGTGAGGATGAGATCATGAAGCTCTAGCCTCTGCGTGAGCGCCGCCTCCTCAGCGTCAAGAAGCGAGGCATGACTCTCCAGCGCAACCACTTCGAGTGCGCTACCCTTTTCGACCGCATCCGCACTCTCCCGGAGCTTGACCTGGCTGGCGCTCACTTCTTCCGCCGCGGCCTGCTGTTTGAGTTGCGCTATCAGAATCCCATCGTAGAGCTGCCGCACTTCGAGCGCGACCTCGTTCTCGGTTTGATTCACTTGAATCCTGGCCGAGTTGACATCCGCGCTTGCGGCTCGATTCGCTTCCCTGATCTTGAACATCTGTGTCAGCGGTTGAGCGAGACCGGTGCCACTGGTGTAGGAAGTGACCGCGCCCTGATCGAGAAATAAGTTCTTTGCCGGAATCGGTCCGGTGGCGGCCGGAGTTCCAAATGCCCCGGCAGGAATCTTTACTCCAGCCAGATCGGTGATATGCAGCAGGTTGGACTCGTTCTTGATATGAGGAAAGTAGTCGGAGCGCGCAATCTCTTTCTTGTGCTCACTGTCGTTGACCGCGAGTCGCGCCAGCTTCAGGTCACGGTTCTGCTTCAGGGCAAGATCAATCGCCTGGGTGAGCGTAAGAACCAGCGGGGCGGCGGTTCCCTGGCCCCGGGCGCTCGCGGCTGTGCCTCCAGTTATCAGGGCGCACGGAAGCATGAGCGAGAGAATCATCTGTTTCGTCTTAAACCGCATCTGTAATCCCTCGATCTTTTTCACGCCGTTCCCGCGGAGGCCCCAACTACTTGCCGATATTGAGTCGGCACCGGGGCCATGCAGGCGATCACCAGCAGCACGCAAAATGCAGACCATGCTATGAGCAGAAAGCTGTCTGTAATTGCCAGCGTGAACGACTGTTGTTTGACCTGCAGGGCCAGGATCTCTCCCGCACGGCCGGTTGCAACCGCCAAACCGGTGGAGTGACTCAGCAAGCCGGCTGTGAGACCGAACAATCGTTGATGGGTAGCTTGTTGGCCTAACTGGACGCCGAGGCCGAGGATGTTGGAATGAAACTGTTCCCGCGTCGCGAGAAAACGCTGCATGAAGGCGGCGCCCATTTCGCCGCCTAAGAGGCGCACAGTCTGGAAATAACCGGCGAAGGTAAGCACATCGATCGGCCGGCTCAATGCGCCGGTATTGAGGACCTCGAGTACGATCGCTCCCACCAGGCCATTGAACGCACAGGCCAGCCCGACAGCCATAAGCCCCTGCGAGAGCAGGAAATTGCCGCCCGACCATGCGGAGGAAAGATGAGCGTTCAATAGGCAGGCGGCGGCGACCAGACTAAAGCCGAAGGTCAGGATCAAGCGGGCGTCGATATATTTCAGCAGGTACATCGCGAGCAGCCCGCAGACACACTGCGGCAGGGCAACCCAGAGCAAGACTGGGCCGGTCTGCAGCGGCAGATAGCCTTTGACCGAGCCCAGATAACTCGGAATCACCACCACCGTCGCCAGTATGACGAAGCGAAAAAAGATCAGGACAACCCCCAGCAGCACCGTGTTGCGCCGCACAAGAAAGCCGAGGTTGATAAGCGGGTTCGGCGTGCGCAGCCGGCGCACAACGGTCATCACGAGCAGGAATGCGCCGGAGGCAAACAGCCCGGTAATGGTTCCGGAGTGCAGCCAATCGAGTCTCTGCCCCTGATCGAACGCCATGTATAACAGCGAAAATCCCAGGCTGGCGTAGAGAAACCCTCTCCAGTTCGGTTTGGGTTGCCCCTCTTTTGCAGCCGGCATGGGCTGCCACGGGATTCCGAAGTAGATCAGGACCATCATGATAGGCGTCAGCACGGCACTGTTCCAGAAGAGCCAATGCCACGAGAGGTGATCGATGTACCAGGCTTCGAGCGAGGTCGCGAAGTTCGTGGTGAAGACGATGTCCATGGCGTACATCGCAATCCCCAGCAGCACGTACCGCATGGGGAGGTTGCGTAATACGAACGAGAGGGTGAGCGGGTAGAACGTTCCTGCGGTCAACCCGCCCAGCACCAGCAGAAGCAGCATAACCGGGAGGTTGGTTGCAAATGGCAGCGCGAGGCTGACCAACGTAAACAGAAACGCGCAACCCAGAAGCACTCGCCTGGCGCCCAGAAGTCCGCCGAGATATACAGAGAAGGGGCCGATGAACATCATGGCGGCGTTGAATGCCGTGCCAATCCACGAAGCCTCATCGACACCAAGGTGCAATGCGCCGCGCAGGTCGGCAAGTCCAACACTGATGAGGCGGCCGGTGAAGGTCGCAATCATGGCGCCGAGCAGAACACCGAGGACGCCAACAACCGGATGCGTCGTAATGACCGCGGGCGTTGCAGGCGTCGATGAGGTTGGCGGATTGGAAGGAGCGGTGCTCAAGGCTGGGAACCCTTCGCATCTTTGCCGGATGCATGAATGGTCACCACCGCCGAGAAGCCGGGGCGCAACCGATCCTCCAGCGGATGGCCCGCATCGAGCGCGATCTTCACCGGGATGCGCTGAACCACCTTGGTAAAGTTGCCGGTTGCATTGTCTGGTGGCAGCAGAGCGAACTGGGAACCACTGGCGGGGGCAATCTCCACCACTTTTCCGTGCAGCACGGTTCCCGGAAACGTATCGATCGTGACGTCGGCGACGTCGCCTTTGCGAATGTTGGTGAGTTGGGTCTCTTTGTAATTCGCCTGTATCCACACGTCGCCCTTGACCAGATCAATGACTTGCATGCCGGGTGAAACCAGCTGTCCATCCTGCACGTGACGTTCCCCAACCGCGCCTGCCGCGGGCGCAACAATGCGCGTATAGCCGAGATTGACGTTGGCTACGATGATCGCTGCCTGTTTGGCCTGAATATCGGCTCGATACACCTCGTCTTTGGTGTTGAGTGCGGCGCGTTGTCTCTTTGCTGTTTCGAGCGAGACGCGGCTGCTGGTAAGAGCAGCCCGCGCGCGCGCCAGGTCGGCCTGCCGGCTGGCCAGCGTACTCACGTAGCGGGCCGCATCTGCGTCCACCTGTTCTACTTCCTGGTGGGTTGCGGCCTTGGCGGCCAGCAACGCTTGTTGGCGCTTGCGTTCGCTCTCGGTCCGGTCAACATCCGGTTGGACCGAAGACACACCAGCCTGCGCGGCATTCGCGGCCGCGGTTGCCTGCTCGATGCCGGCCTCAGCGTTCTGAATCTGGGCGTCTTGAATTCGTTTCGCCGCCTGGTTGTCTTCGAGGTTTGCACGCGCCCCGGCGAGCGCCGCCGTGGCCTCGGCGAGAATGGCGCGATAATCTTCGTCGTCGAGCTGTGCCAGCAACTGGCCGGGCGCGACGGATTGATAATCGTTGACCTCGATTTTTCTCACAGTTCCGGAGATACGCGTACTTAATGGCGTCATATCTGCGCGTACGTAGGCGTCGTCGGTGCGTTGCTCTCGGCTGCCCCCTTCCCACGAGGTCCAGCACCCCTGGATTGAGAAAAGAATGGCGGCAGCGGCACCCAACGTGATGAGTGGAACCAGAACGGCTTTTTTTGACATCTTTTTTCGACTCCCGTAGCCAGGGTTTAACGGTTCATCCGCAGTGCATCGAGGGGCACGGAAGTTCTAAGGAGCGGTGACGCTCCTCCGTCCATGAAAAGGAAGCGAACTAATGCACACCCAGAACGCTGCATGGCGCCTCTTGCGCCAATTCGTAGACCGTACTCCATAAGCGCTCGATGTAGAAGTCACGTTGATGCAGTCCCAGCACCAGCAAGTCGGCTTTTTGCTGACGCAGAAAGTCGACAATGGCCCGCACTTCTCTTCCCTCAATCAGGTGACTATGGGGTTCGATACCGTGGTTAGAAGCCAATGAGTGCGCCTTCTCTTTCAAGGCTTCATAGAACTTCTGCTGGTCGTCGATCAGAACGCGCGATGTTTCCCCACCGGCGGCCGCAAAAGCAGTATATGCCGGAAGATCCCCGACGACGGTGATAATGTGCAGTTCCGCATTGAGGGCTCTGGCCAACTGAATGGCGGTGGAGAGCGCCCGCTCCGATTCTGGAGACTGGTTGTAGGCTACCGCGAGCTTGCGAAACATGGCCCTCTCCGGGTCACAAAATCATTCTTCTTCGTTTTCTTTGGCGCGGCCCAGCCTGAAACTTCTCGCTGCGCGAAGTATGGCCCCCTGAAGTTCTTTGTCGGTGAATGGCTCGACGATAACATCGTAGCCTCCCATTTCCAGCACCCCCGACCACAGCCGAAAACTCGCAGTGTGCGTATATACCACAATTTCCGGCCGAGGGTCGAGCAAGCTGATCTCTGCCCATAACGACCACCACCCGGTATCGGGCAGCACGGCAGGCACAAGCACCACCTGGTACGAAGTTCGGCCGAGCGCGCGTTGAGACACGTCGCCCGTCTTGTCGACAAAGTCGATGGTCACGCCGAGAGGGGTCAACTGACGGCGAATCTGGCTCCGCATTTCTGTCGGAACCAGTGCCAGCAAACGCACCTCGTCAGCACTCTCGGTCAAGTTCGACCCCCAACCTTGTATTGGTAAGCGTGACAGAGTTTGCCTGCTTTGAGACCGTGAGCAACTGTCAGGTAACGGTGAGGAAGTGGTTTGCCTGGGTTGTAATGACGATGGGCGGCAGGGTGCTGCTTTCCTTCGCGGCCCGGTAACCCGGTGAGCAACTGTCAGCTAACAGTGATTTGCGTTAGGTGGGGCCCATTGGAAGCGCTATCATCACATGGTTACTCAGGCGTCGCTCCACACCGCATACGCGGCGAGGTACAAGCTTGGCCGCGGGCTTTTGTCGAAGTCCCGCATCTTATTTGCGTAATCTTTCTTGAGGGTGCACATTGGAGGATAAAAACAGTACCGAAAGCCTATCGGAACAAGAGGTGCGGGCAGAACTGGCCCGCCTTTTGCAAAGTTCACTCTTTGCGCAGTCGGATCGGCTGGGGCGCTTTCTTCGCTTTGCTATCGAGAATGCCCTTGCGGGAAACACGGATTCGCTCAAGGAATACGTGATTGGGACCGAAGTCTACGACCGTAAGCCACCCTACCATCCGAGTCAGGATTCCATCGTGCGCACCGAAGCCAGGCGCCTGCGAACCAAGCTGAAGGAGTACTACGAATCAGAAGGCAAGAGGAACCCGGTGTTCATTTACTTCCGCCCGGGAACCTATGTGCCCGTGTTCCGCAAGAATGAGGCCGCGGTGGAACCCGCTTCGAACGCACTGCCCGGCGACGAACGACTCCTTATCGAAGGGGTGGGGGTTGCTGTCGCCGTGCTGCCCTTCGTGGATCTTTCCCAACGGCCTCTCTCCGCGCGTTGTGCCCACGGCATTACGGAAGAAATTACTCATGAACTGACCCATACGTCCGGGATACGAGTGATCGCGCGATCCTCTCTGTCACAGTTTATTGCGGCGCCTTACGATCTGCCGTCGTTATCCGAGAAGCTGGGTATCCAGAACATTATCGAAGGCGCGGTGCGAGAAGACGATCACCGGCTTCGTATTACCGCCAGGGTTCTAAGCTCCGACGGGTTCCAGCTTAGCTCTCACCGTTTTGATACAGAGGCGGATACAGAATCGCTGTTCAGAATACAAGAGCAAATCGCGACCGCTTTCGTCAGCCGGGCGCGGCCTGAGCAGTCCCTCGTACGCAGGCGTAAAGCGACTCCGGGAGGCTTGATGATGGCAGCTTACCCGCTCCTTATGCACGCGGAAACTTTGCTCGACGAAGGAACGGTAGCCGACGTGCCGGCCGCTTTGCTTAAATTTCAGGAAGCGAGCGAAGTAGCGCCTGGCTACGCCCGGCCCTTCTGCGGCATATCTCACTGCCATGCGGAGCTCGCCCTGCGCGGCGCGACGCCATCGCCCGCCGTCGTTGCGCGTGCAAAAGCCGCGGCTCTCCGGGCCATCGACCTCGACCCGGAGATGATCGAGTGCCACTCCTGTCTCGGCGCCGCCCAAGCCCTGGCATGGGATTGGGTGAGTGCCGAAAAGAGTTTTCGTACCAGCGCCGGCTTGGGAACGCACGTTTCCGCCGCACGACGAAACGGATTGTTTCTCGCTGCCCTTGGACGCTTCGATGAGGCGTCGCATCACCTGGAGATGGCGCAAGGCATCGACCCTTTTTCGAATCGCCAGAAGATCGCGCACGTACGCATTCTGCACCTGACCAGGCGATACGAAGAGGGCGTCCTGCAACTTTCAGAGGCGTCGGTCTACGGGCCGCTTCCGGTGGAAGCGCGTTTTTTTGTAGCGCTGATGTGCGCGCTTGCGGGGAGCAAGGATCAGGCCCGGCAGCTCGCGGAGGGCATTCGGCCCGCCTCCGGCGCGGAGCTTCCCATGATGGCGGGGGTGGCCGAGATTCTGGCTTTGAGCGGCGCAACCGATCAAGCCGGCCGCATCGTGCAGAGTCTTCAACTATTGTCCCCGCAAACGGCGATCAGCCGCTTTCGCCAAGCGCTTTTAACCGCGGCCCTCGGAGATGGGGATGGGGCGCTCGCCCTGTTGGCGCAATCGGTGAACGATCGAGAAGCGGAAGCAGTATGGATCGGAGTGGACCCGCGATTCGATTCGCTGCGCGAGCGGCCGGCGTTCCAGAAACTGGTGGCGACGGTCTTCCCGACATAAGTCTACCTCAGTCGAACACTTACAAGGTTACAGATAGTTTAAGACTTCGACGTTCTGTCGAGATGCACAGACGCGTGAGCATACAGCGCCTCATCTCCTTTTGAGCCGATGAAAGTGCTCCGCGGAGTTCACCAATATTTAACACGGCTATTCACGAGATGGGACTGGGAATGAATTAAATTCTTTGCCATAAGCGGTTAGCGAACGCACCAAATTCGCAACACCAGGTTCCTCATCTGTTGGCTGGATCTACACCAGCCGGCATGCTCGCAAGACACCTTTGCCCAGGAGCACCATCGTGGATACGAGAGAAAGATCTGTTCAGGTATTCGTCCGTTCCCTTCGGTCGATAAGGAACTTTGCCCAAACCCGCATTGCCCTGGTAGCACTGTGCGCTGCGCTGGGCACCCTGTTCTCCCCAAATGCACTGCACGCCCAAGTCAACACCGGCTCGCTCAGCGGACTGGTTCTCGATTCGAGCGGAGCTGCCGTCGCCGGCACAGAGCTGACCGTGACATCCGCGGAGACCGGCTATACGCCGCACGAGCAAGAGCTTGGCGGATGGCGCCTACTCGCTGCCCGATCTGCCGATCGGCGACTACACCCTGACCGCAGCGGCCAATGGTTTTTCACAGATTCAGGAAAAGGTAAAAATCGGTGTGGGCGAACGGAGTCGGCTGGACCTGCATTTGGCCGTCGGCGCCGCGAACCAGACAGTCGAGGTCAACGCCACCGGGCTTGACCTGCAACGCGACGATGCATCCATCGGGATGCTGGTGACCAGCGATGTGATCGAAGAGACGCCGCTGTACCTGCGCAACTGGGACGACCTGCTGCGCGTGGTCCCAGGAGTGCAGATCGCCCGCTACACCAACCAGAGTGGCGCGACCTCCGCCGGCCGCACCGGGGACTTCAACGTGAACGGTGTCCACTCGCTGCAAAACAATTTCCTCCTGGACGGGATCGACAACAATACCTTTTCGGAAAACGTACAGGAACTGAGCACCGAGGCCTCGCACCCATCGGTCGACGTAATCGCACAATTCAATGTGATCACCAGCCCCTACTCCTGCCGAGTATGGCCGAGCCCCGGGCGGCGGTGGTGTCGGTAAACACGCGCAGCGGCTCCAACAATATTCACGGCGCCGCCTACTACTATGTGCGTAACCAGTATTTTGACTCGTTCGATTACTTCACCAAGCAGACGACGAACGTCAAGCCAGAGAACAATCAGAACCAATACGGTGGCAGCTTTGGCGGTCCGATTAAGAAGGATCGCATCTTCGGCTTCTTCAACTATGAGGGAACGCGCATCAAGCAGGGGCTTTCGCGTATTTCGACGGTGCCGCTGGACAATGAGCGCATCGGTGATTTCAGCGCGACTGCGGCTGCCAACGCCGGAGTGCCGGCGTACGCCAACGGTCTACAACCTTTCCACCTGCTCCGCGCCCTATACGGCCACCAACTGCGTTCCGCTGGTCAACAATAGCTTCAAGAGCGACCCGACAGCGAAGATCGATCCCGCGGTGGCCAAGCTGATTGCGCTTTTCCCCGAACCGAACGACAAACAGGGGGCGCCACCTATCCCGAATTCAACAATTTCGCGCGTACTGGCGCAGCCACCGATTTCAATTCCAGCTACGATGGCCGGGTTGACTGGACACCTTCGCAGAACAACACGGTGTTCGGCCGGTTCAACTACTTCACTCGCACCCGTCAGATCCCTGGCTACTTCGGCGGCCTGGCGGACGGTACCGGCACGTCGGCGTGGGGTAACCAGTTTCTGTCCGGCTCCAGCTTTGTACTGGGATGGACGCACATCTTTGGACCGAATCTCCTGAACGACTTCCGCTTTGGCTGGGTGCGGGATCGTTCGTACGGGCAACAACAGCCGTTCGCCTCTGCCGCAGACAGCGGGACAATTCGTTCCTGGCATCCCCAGTAATCCGGCCATTGGTGGTGGCGTATCGCTCACCGCGTTCAACAATCACACCTACCTTGGTTCGCCTGACTTCCTGCCCAAGTCGCAGGTGCCGCATGTTGTACCAGTTTAACGACACCGTCTCGTGGACCAAGGGCCCGCACAGCTTCAAATTTGGCGTGAACCTGTCTTCTGCCCCGATGCGCAATATTTTCCAGGACGAGCCAGGCACGCGTGGCGACTTTCCTTCTCCGGCGTATTCTCCGGACTCGGAAATCCGTCCGGGATCACGGACTACGCGGACGGGCTGTTTGGCGCACCCTTCTATACGCAGCTAACGAACGTGTTGCTTCGTGGACCAGCGGCTTTGGATGGCGGCCGGCTTTGTCGAGGACGACTGGAAGGTGACGCCGAAACTCACCCTGAATCTTGGCCTGCGCTATGACTTCGCAACGCCACCCTATTCGGGCAAGAACGAGCTGGCAAACTTCAACCCTGCCGGCGCCGGGTCACTGAGCTTCGCCACCGGCGGCTCGCTGGGCGATCGCACGCTGGTGAGCCCCACGACCACCAACTTCGGGCCGCGCATCGGCATCTCGTACTCTGTGGACCCAAAAACGGTGGTACGCGGAGGCTACGGCGTCTACTACTCGCTGCTCGAGCGGATCGGCAGCGAGAACCAGCTGGCGCTGAATCCTCCGTTCCTGGTGAACAAGACACCTTCCAGCAATACGGTGCCGGTGCTTCAAGCCGGCGATCGGCTTTCCTTCCAATTTCCTCGATCCTTCGACCATCAACCTGAACGCACTGCAGCAGTTTCATATTCGCGCGGTGGATCCGGCGAAGAAGGAACCGATGGTGCAGCAGTGGAGCCTGGGCGTGCAGCGTGACTTCGGGCGGAAAGTGCCTGGGCGAGGTGGATTATGTCGGCACCAAATCAACCCACAACAACCTGATCTACGACTACAACCAGCCTCTCATCGTCAACAACGTGGTGACCTCGACCATACCGTACCCGAACTTCGGCCAGGTGGAGTACACCACGCCGATTGGTCACGGCAACTACAACGGACTGCAGGCGAGCCTTACCCACCAGATGGCAAACGGCTTCAGCGTACGCGCCGCCTACACCTACTCGCGCAGCCTGGACAACACGCCGGAGGAACTGGAGAACAATCCGGGCGGTCCGCCGAACGGGCGCAATCGAGAACTCGTGGTACGGACCGAGCGAGTTCAACACGCCGCAACGCGTCGGCGTCAGCTATGTGTACGAGCTGCCCTTCGGCCAAGGCAAGAGCATGTTGAACTCCGGTCCGTTGTCATGGGTGCTGGGCAATTGGCGCACGTCTGGTGTGTACACGTATTACAGCGGCATACCCTTTACGGCGACATGGGGAAGCGAAAGCAGCCTGCTGGATCCTTACGGTTATGCGACCGCGGTCCCCAACGTGGTGGGCAAAGTTCATTACGTGCATAAGCCCTCCTGCTGGTTCTATGCCAGCGCCACCAAGGGCTGCGCTCCCTTTGGCTCGGGCTTGTCCGATGCTTTTGCCGATGCAGGCAACGGAGTCGTGGGTAATGGCAGCCGCAATTCGCTGAACTCTCCCGCCACCGATGTCTTCGACGCTGCCCTGATCAAGGACTTCCCTATCACGGAAAACCTGAGGACCGAGTTTCGTTGGGAGGTCTTTAACGTTCTCAATCACCCGCTGTTTGCCGCGCCGGGCGGCGATATCAGCACCGGGGCTGCGGCGCAGATCACGTCGCTCTCGGGCGATCCGCGGGTGATGCAGTTCGCTCTCCGGGTAGACTTCTAGGCTACGGCACGAAAATGCGTTGCGGTCAAACTTGGGTGTCGCACGTCTCATCGAAACGTGGCACCTGCGAGGCACTGCGGCACCCGAACTTGTTGGCTATTTGGTTGCGAGTTCACTCGCTACTCGGGAGTAGTATTGAACTTCGGACATCATGGAGCGCTTCGGTGTCTTTGTCTGTGGTGCGCGCTCTCGCATCATTCTGGCTTGCATCATTGGCTCGTGGGCAACTGAAGCAACTGCGCAACAAACCGGCGCGGTGGCTCAGGTGCGGCCAGGAAACCTCGCTGGTGCTTACCGGCGACGTCAAGGGCGCAGCAGAATAAGACCTACTTCGATGTCCCCTTTACCGTGCCTGCCGGCGTACATCGCATCAGCGTCGACTTCCATTACACGGACAAGAGATCAACGCGCTACCCTGGATCTCGGCATCGCCGACCCGCAACGCTTTCGTGGAGAGAGCGGCGGAAACAAAAGCCATTTCACCATCAGCGAGACGGATGCCACGCCGTCGTATCTTCCCGGAGCGATTCCTGCCGGGGAGTGGCGGCTGATCATCGCGGTTCCGAACATGCGCCCGCAGGTGGTTTCGCACTACCAGGCGGAGATACGCTTTAACTCCCGGGCCGAAGACGAGGCTTTCACCGCGCAGCCCCTGGCCACGAGGCACGCGGTGGTATCGCGGCGATCTGCATATGCACACCGCGCATAGCGACGGCAGCTGCCAAAGCCAGAGCGGCCGCAAGGTGCCTTGTCCCCTGTTTCTGACGGTGCAGGCAGCGGCGGCGCGCAGCCTGGATTTCATTGCGATTACCGACCACAATACCGACTCGCAATACGACGACTTGCGCGAGCTGCAACCGTTCTTCGATCACCTGCTGCTGATTCCGGGACGCGAGATGACTACCTTTCATGGGCACTTCAATGTGTTCGGCGTGACGCAGTTCATGGACTGGCGGATCAGCGAAGGCGGTCTCGATCTGAATGCCATCCTGCGCGACGCACGCGCCAAGGGCGGCATCGCTTCGGTGAACCATGCCGAAGCGCCTGAAGGGCGAACAATGCATGGGCTGCCGTTGGATGCCTGCTGCCGATGCGGACATGAGCCTTTTCAGCGCAGTGGAAGTGATCAATTATGGAGAGATCATGTTCTCGAGCGCGAAATACTGGGACTCTCAATTGCGCGCAGGGCATCGCCTGGCAGCGGTTGGCGGCAGCGACAACCACAACGCGACCATTTCGCCGGGAGACGTTGGAGCCATCGGCTGGCCAACGACAGCGATCGAAGCTGATGAACTTTCTGTGCCGGCGATGCTGAAGGGAATTCGGGCCGGACGCACCTTCATCGATCTGACTGCCTCGCGGGACAAGATGGTGGACTTTGAGGCTGACGCGCAAGGCGCCTCGGCAAAGATGGGCGGCACATTACACATCCCGGGTGGGGCGGTCGTTTCAGTGCGTATCCATACGATTGCGGCCGAGGGATCTGTGGTTCACCTGTTGTTAGATGGTGAGGATCACAAACACACCTCTTCCGCTCGACGGAGTCGACTCCACCGTGAAAACTACGCGTCACGCCAGGCGCAGGCCGGCATTACCTGCGTGTAGAGGTGCGCGACCACGCAGGGGCCAGCGAGTTGATCAGTAGTCCGCTGTACATAAATTTTCCTGAGGAATAAGCGATGCGAAGTTCGCCCTGGCTCCTCCTGGTTTGTTGTTCTTCCGCTGCAGCGCGCAGCAGTTGCATCCGGGTGCGCGCACGGTGATGGATGCGCACAACTGCTATCCCTACTTTGAATGGTGGGGCGACCGCATTGATCGTGCGCTTTCTGCGGGCACCCCGCGTGGCCATCGAGCAGGACCTGGCGTGGCATACCGATCCCAAGACGGGCCGCAGCTGGTCGGTGGTCACGCATGGAGAACCGACCTACGGCAACGAGCCAACCATGGATCAGTATTTCTTCGAGCGGGTCCGGCCGATCGTAGAGAAGGCGCTGCGCGATGGCAACCATGGTAATTGGCCGATCATTACGCTCAATCTCGATTTCAAAGACAACAAGCCGGAGCACCTGGCGGCTGTGTTGGCGCTGCTCCGCAAGTATCAGTCCTGGCTTACGACTTCGGTGAAAGGGGCAGAGGCGACGGATGTGCAGCCACTGGACGTGAAGCCAATATTGGTTCTGACCGGCGAGCCCGATGAGCAGCAAACGGTGTTCTACGATCAGCTGCAGACGGGGGATCGCGTGTTGCTGTTCGGCGCCATTCACACAGAAGATAAAGATCCTTCTGCGGCGCCCGAGGTGATGGATCCCGGGAAAGCGACGAACTACCGGCGGTGGTGGAACAATCCGTGGAAAGTGGTTGAGGCCGGCGGGCAGCCAAACGCGGGTGAGTGGACAGCGGACAAGATGAACCGGCTTCGCGCGCTGGTAGAGCGCGCCCACGCGAACGGTCTGTGGATTCGCTTCTATACACTCGACGGGGCGACCAAGGCGCAGCTTAGTTGCAATGGTTGGTTCCATGATTACAACTTTGGCTCGCTGGATAAGGCTCGTGTACGGTGGCGCGCTGCGATCGCTGCTCATGTCGATTATCTTGCGTCGGATCAGTATGAGCTGGTCGCGCAGGAGATTCATCGGGGTGGAGCGACGAGTGAAAGCAGATGACCCGTCGTTGTTCTGCGGAAGGACAGCCGGAGCGTACCCTAGGGCCTAGAGGCCTTATGATTCTGCTGGATTGATGTACGGGCTAGCCCGGCTGCCTTCCTGATGTCGCAGGTTTGCTTTGAAGGGTCTCTGCCTGCTAATTGCATGTTCAACCTTACCGGATACTCGCTGGCTAGACCCTAATCTGTTGGGGCCACGACCATTCCTAATGGGAGGCGGATCACGCCTGCCGGCGATTGGATATCTGTTGCGCCATTTCCGTTTGCCTTGGCACTCCGTCCGGATGGCCAGCAGCTGGTTGCGCCCTCACTAGGTTTTCCCTTTGCGCTGAACGTCATTGATCGTCCCGCAACGCAGAGCCCAACGTGACGCAGAATCCTCGCGGGTTTCTGAGTGTTCCTGGAGTTGAGGTCTACGCCGGGGTGGCATACTCCCCCAACGGCAAGATGCTCTACGTTTCGACCGGCGACAGCGGCGCCGTCGAGGTCGATGGCAACGGCTGATTGGCACCGGATCGCGCGGATCAACCTGAATGGCGCATTGCGAGGCCATGTCTACCAGGAAAGTTTCGCCGCCATCGCTGGTGCTGACGAACCAGGATGGACGCAGGTTATATGTGATCGACCAGGCCAACTGGCGAGTGGTGGTGATCGACACGGCGACGAAGACGAAGGTCGCTACGCTGGCAACCGGAGTCAACCCGATCGCCCTTTGCCTGAGCCCCGATGACAAGCGGCTTTACGTCGCCAACTCAGGACTGTTCGAATACAAGACCATTCCTGGCGCCGACAATGCAGACCGGTTGCACAGCGGGCTGCATTTTCCACCCTTTGGTTATCCATCGAAAGCCGCGCAAGACGGAGCCTCCGTAGAAGGCCGCCAGGTGCCGGGACTGGGCGACGCGAACAATACCCGCGGAAGCTCGCTATGGACCTATGACCTAAGCGACCGCGCAAAGGCCAGGCACGTAGCCTCGCTCAGGCTGGGCACACCCATCTCGTCGACGAAAGTGGTTGGAGGGGCCGCACCCTCCGCGGTGGTGGCAAACGAAAATGCAGTCTATGTCGCACTGGCGCACGAGGATGCAGTGGCCGTCATCGACGCCGATGGTCGAGGATTGCAGACGCATGATCCCACTCAGTCCTTTTGTGGGCCCGGAGTTTCAGGATCGTGAAGGCAATCCATTGCGCGGCGTCATGCCAAGTGGGCTCGCGCTCACATCCAACCGGTTATATGTAACCGAAGAAGGTATCAATGCGCTGGGCGTGATCGATACTACCGAGAGACGAGTCCTGGGACACCTGCCCGTGGGTTGGAGCCCGTCGGCCGTGGTGGTTTCTGCGGACGGCATGATTTATGTGGCGAATTCCAAGGGCAAAGGAAGCGGCCCCAATGCCGGGAGCAAGTTCAACCCCGCTCTGCATGGCGCGTACATCGGCGAGCTGGAACTGGGGAGCATCTCAGCCATACCCGTCAGCGATGCGGATCGGGCGCAAGAGCAGTCACGCAATGTTGTCGAAAACAATACAGCGGCGCGCGTGAAAAGCAGTCCATTGCCACATCTGAAGCATGTGTTCCTCATCATTCGCGAGAACCGTACCTTCGACGACGTTTTTGGCGACTTGGCTGGAGCGGATGGAGATCCCTCCCTGGCTCGCTATGGCATCCACGGCCGGGTAAAAGGCAATCCGGCGATGCAGGACCTGCACGTAACACCAAACGCGCACTCGATGGCGGCGACGATTCGCAACCAGCGATCGATTACTACACAGACAGTGACGTATCCGTCGATGGGCATCGCTGGGCGCTCGGCATTGCGCCGACGCCCTGGATGGCGCAGGCATGGCCTTCCAGCTACGGCGGGCGCGAGGCATGGCAACGCCTTCAGCCGAGCACCCGGGCGGCGCGCCCTGGGAGGGGCCACGGATGGACCTATGCCGGAAGACGAACCTGAGTTCGGCTCGCTGTGGGAGCACGTCAGCAACAGTGGGCTTGCACGTGCTGAACTACGGCGAGTCTCTGGAAGTGGAAGGAATGGATGAGATGGTGGGGTCGGAACCGGAGGGACAGCGGCTATTCCTGAATGCTCCTCTACCGCAACCCGTCTTTGCGGCGACGGATCGCAATTTTGCGACAGCCAATATGGGTATTCCCGACATTGTTCGCAGCGAGGAGTTCCGCAAAGATTTTGGTGCGCGATTGTCGGCAGGCGATATCCCAGCGATGATCGTCATGCGCCTGGGAAACGATCACACGGCCGGTCCTCGTCCCGGCGATGGCTATCCGTCTGCTTGAGTCCTATGTAGCTGACAACGACCTGGCGCTGGGACAGATCATCGACGTTCGTCTCGCACAGTGCGATCTGGAAGGACACAGCCATCTTTGTGACCGAAGATGATCCACAGAGCGGGGTGGATCATGTGGATGCCCACCGCAGTGTTCTTCTGGTCATGAGTCCCTATGTTCGCACTGGATACTTGTCGCACCGGCACAGCAGCATGGGCAGCATACAAAAGACCATCTACGAACTCCTCGGGTTAGGATCGCTGAATCTCGAAGATGCCCTGGCTTCGGACCTGAGCGACATGTTTACCACCGAGCCGAACCTTACGCCCTATGCTTGCCTGGCCAGCGACCCTCGCGTATTCGATCCCGGCGAAAGCGCGCATTGCAAGACCGAAGACCGCCAAAGAAAAGGCCGACCTGACCGACATTGACGACAGCCAAAAGATTCGCAAGGAGTTCAAGAGGAAAGCGTCACCAGCAGTAGCGGGAGCCACAGCTCACTGATCATTGTTCCACTCGAATGCGTCACCCATTCGATTGAGGTCCGATCGTGCTCTAGAGCAGTTTCGGAATTACTGTGGCCTGATAAAGCTCGCGAAGTGGGGTTTTCCTTGAGAGAAAACCACGCAAACGCCCGCGGCTTCGGTCTACACCAATTCCGAAACTGCTTTAATGGCTCGGTTGGTCAACCGGGATCTCCTGCAGTTGATATCGTTTACTTTGCGTCGAATCGGATCGGGTGGCGTCTCGCAATGCGGCCAGCTGTTTGAGCAAGGAGGCTATCCGCTCCTTATCTCCGGTCTTCCTCAGCCCGAGAACCAGATGAAAAATCGCCTGCTGGTCTTTGGGATCAGCGGCGAGCGCGGCATTCGATTGCTCGATAGCCTGCGCAGTATGTCCATCGCGCAGGTAGATCGTAGCCAGCAGGTCATGAGCCGCGGTCATCGAGGGGTCGAGGCGGCAGGCCGCTTTCGCCGCCCCCACTTCTTCCGCATACTCCGTGCTGCCTTCCGGTGGGCTCTGCTGAGAGAGTGCTTCCGCAAGAAGATATTGGGTTAGAGCATCCTTGGGCTGAGCTTTGGCCGCGGCGCGAAATGCGCTGAGGGCCTCGCCGGACTTGTGTTCCTGCGACGCCTCCAGACCCTTCGCCGCACCGAGCACCGAGAGCTTAGGATCAAGGCGGTTCGCCGTCCCAAAATCGTCAGTAGCCTGGTCGAATTTCCCCAGCTGGGTGTACAGAATTCCCCGAACCAGGTAAAGACGCGCTTCCTTCGGGAGCTGCGTGACGCCGGTATTCAGGATGTCGATACCGACCTGCATCGACGCGTGGTCGTAAGAGAGAGACGCGAAATCGAGATAGGCATCCACGTTGCTGGGATTGGCGAGGATCGCCTGGCGCAACAACTCGACCGCGCGCTGCGTGTCGTTGGTCGACTCCCAAATATCGGCCGCAAGCAGAAGAGCATCGCTTTGACCTTTGCCCCCCTCCATAGCGGGCTGCAGCGTCGACAACGCTTCTTGTGTTTGGCCGGTCTTCCACTGCGCCAAAGCTAAATTGAAGCGAATGCTTTCTCTCGAGGGCTCGCCACTCAACGCCTGCTGAAAGAGCGGGATTGCCTGATCGTAATGGCCGGCCTGGGCAAGGCAAGCACCATAAGCCGCCAGGGCAATGGGCTGCCTGGCGAGCACCTCTCCACCCTTCTCAAAGTGAGGGATGGCGCCCGCACAATCCTTGGCGGCGTAGTCCAGGAACGCGAGCATGCTATGCGAAGTAGGGTCGTTGGGCAGTTGCGCGAGCACGCGCAAGATCAGTGGCCTCGCTGCGCTGCTTCGTTGTTGATATGCGGTTTGAGCCGCTGCCTCGATCGCAGGCAGATAGGCAGGATCGAGGTCCATCGCCTGGCGATAGGAGGCGAGTGCCAGCGATGGCTCACCTTTCCCGGCATAGGCCATTCCACGCAGGGTCCAGATTCGTTTGTCTTTCGGAGTTTGCTTGAGAGCCCTGTCGGCGTCGCGCAAGGCATCATCGAAATTCTGCCGCTGCAAAGATTGAACGATGTCACCGACTGGATTGCCCGGATTGGCGCCCGAATGAGCACCTTGGCCCGTTTGCGCAAATCCAGTGTGCCCCATCACCAGCGCAGCGCACAGAAGAAGAACCCTGGCGGATTGCGCCCTGCGATTCGATCGTTTCCCAGAAATCCCGAGTCGTTGCATGCTAAACGCCGCTTGGCTCAATCATAGGGCATCCACAGGAAATACGGGTTCCCCGTATTTCCTGCCACGCAGCACTGGCCGAGAACAGCTATGTGCGGCTTTCTTCACGGAAAGTCGCATGCAGTTCGGTAGCTCCACCACCCCCCACAGGAAATACGGATTCCATCTACACCCATTGCGAAACTGCTTATCGGGTAAAAGAAATTCCGGCGAAGCTCACGATGCTTCGCTCATCGATGTTCCATTGCTCATAGCGATGCAGCGTTCCCCGCGCCTGCGGAACGGTTCTCATAAAGGTGTAGATGGGTGAGGACCCGCACCACTTCAAGTCGTCTCGCTTCTCTTTCACCAGCTCCCAAAATCCCTGCGCATCGCCGGCGTTCATGCGTCCGATCCGCAGATGGTCGCGCTCTCTTACGGCAATCATCTCATCGCGGTCCGCACGGGCGGCGCCATGGTCCCCGTAGCGCAGGCCCATATGCGCCATATCGACGCCGAGCACCCACAACAGACGCTTCTCCTCTTTTGCCGCAATCTCCCCTAAAGTTCCCAGAAAACGCTCCACGTCCCCATCGTCTTCGGGAACGCCACCTTGATGGATACTTTTGCCGAACGATCCGCAAAGAATCGGAAGGATGCGCACCTGCGGTCCATAAAGGTATTGCAGAAAAAGCACCTGAAATTCAATCGAATGCTCCACTGCGTGACAGTAGTCCTCCATGATCGCGGCAGGTTGCGCCTCCAGCGCACGCACCAGGGTTTCGTCGATTCCTGTTTTTCCCCACGGGGTTTCGAAGGGCTTACGCGTCAACCCAAACTTGCCCGACGGCCCATAGTGCGAGGTTCCTAACACAACGAAGGTGCGGTCCCGCAATTCCGGGGTGAGTTGCTGATAGGCTGCGCGATAACATTGCGAGCCCCCGTGAGGGCTGACATGGGGCGCGGCAATCCCAATCACTCCACGGTCGATCGGCGCCGCACCCTCGAGGTAGCGTTCCGTTAGCTCGCGCAGCGGTCCGATCTCCGCAGGGTATGCCGAGCCGGCAAACGCTGCTTTGCGTACCGGACTTTCGCTGAAAGCCAGGTGACGGCTTTGCTTCATCCGGGCGTAGTTCTCATCCTCAAGAAAGCCTGCCTGGCTGAGGACCTGGATCAACTGTTGCGCCACGCCACCGATCTCGGGATCCGCGGTAATCCGGATGAGCTCTGCCTTCAGTTCCAGGTCGGTTTGTATCCCGTCGAAGCAGGCCAGGGCTGGTATCAGGAGTGGAGGAATAACTAACGTCGCATCGGAATAATGAAGGGAGTCACGAAGCAGAAGTCCCGGCTGGGCGGCGAGAGGTGAGGGCATCAGATCAAGGTCGTTGCGAAGCCGGGGAAGAATCATGTTAACGATCAGAATGAAGGTTTTGGGGTGGAGGCATCATTTTGTGTTCCTTTCTGGGACACATGACGAGGTGTGTATGAGAGTGTAACGGCGAGAGGTAACGAGGGGAGAGGCGAGGGAAAGCACTTCCGGAAGCCCGGATTGTAATCTTTCGCCAATTGCCGCTTATCGATAGTATCGGCATATCGCTCGAAATCTTAACCCTCCCCCGCAAAAATTATGGCCCTTCCCAATCTTCCTGACGAACCCTACGAAGTGAGCCCCCGCTTTTACACGGCCATGCTGGCCAAAGCTTTGACCCTCGAAGCCAACGCTCGCCGGGACGAACTCGTCGCCGCCTCGCTCGAGCATCCCGGCCACCGCGAACGCCAAAATCGTCTCGTTCTGGCACAGCGCGAGCAAGCGGCGCGCTTGCGCAACTTCCTCGCCGACGCCCGAACCCGCGTCAGGTAACCAGCACAACAGAATCATAGACCACAGACCGGACCGGACCAGTGTGGATCGCGGGCCGAATACACTCCCTCGCTCAAGCTACAAGTGCTCCTCGCGCAGGATTACGTCCCCGCGGCCGATGCCGGGCCACTGAAGCGAACCCCATCGTTGCCGATATCTATAGCAGTTTCGCAATGGGTGCAGGCCGAAGTGAAAGACCTTTTCGTGGTTTTCTCTCAAAGAAAACCACACCTCGCGGTCATCATTGGAGCGGAGTAATTGCGAAACTGCTTTAGATGCAGCAGCACGGCACGATTCACTTCTTTACTCCGAGGCCGACCTCGTTCCAAAACAAACGCCGTCCTGCTTTCTTTGGGGTTCATCACAGAAAGGGTTCAGAAAGAGTGCCCCTTGCCGGACCGAGCGACGAGGCAGTCAAGCCGCCCTGGGCCCATCTCCGCGTACCTCCGTTTCCGCAAATCGCCATTCGGGTTTTGCAGTTGGCCAATAAGGCCGATGTATCGATGCGCCAGCTGAGCGATTTAATCTCGGCCGACCCGGCTTTCTCGGGCGAAGTGCTTACCATTGTCAACTCCGCCTTGTACGCCAGCCGCTCCCCCATTAACAGCATTCTGCAGGCCATCGCCCTCCTGGGAACCGACAGTCTCAAGGGTGTTTGTTTGACAGTCGGCGTAAGAGCGTACCTTGGCAAGTCTTTAAACCATCAATCTCTGCGCGCCATATGGCGTCACAGTCTGGCCTGTGGATTGATAGCCGAAGAGCTCGCCCGCGCGGGTTGCATGAACAAAGAAACTGCCTACACGGCGGGTGTGATGCACGATATCGGGCGTCTGGCGCTGGCGGTGATGCGGCCCAAAGCCTACGCAGATTTATTAACTGCCTACAGCGGACCACCTGACAGCATTCTTTACTGCGAGCGCGATCTATTCGGATTCGATCATTGTGAGGCCGGACGGAACCTCGTCGCCGACTGGAAAATGCCGGCGGACCTGGAAGCGGTTATTTCCGAACATCATTCCCCCAGGCAGACGGGTGTTTCCTGGCGCATCCCTGAACTGATCAAGATCAGTTGCAGAATGGCCGACAGCGTAGGCTTCGCCGTGTTTGCCGGCTGCGAATTTACCCCCTTCACCGAGCTTCTGCACGAAATCCCCGAGCCGGACCGCGGATCCCTCTGTACCGACGTGGAAAAACTCTCCTTTGACGTGTCGAGCAAGATAAACACTTTGGAAATGATGTCTTGATTGCATCTCGAGCATGTTTGCGCGCCGCCCGGTGCCGAAATTCCTTGAGAATTTCAGAAACAGCCGGCGGGGAGATTCTCAACGCGACCGAGACTAGCTTTGATCGAAGAGTTCCTTGATCTTATTCATATCGAACACACAACTGGATGGCCTGCTGCCACGCATTGTGATCAAACTCCCCCATCGGACATTCTTCTATCTCGCCGTCGACATACTCCGCGTCCGGTTCGTACCCTGAGGACAAAAGGTACACCTCAAGCGAAATCGGCACGCCGATTGGGTCTTTGAGTGTCTCGCCCATGTCTCTATTGTAGAGTGGCCCCCTTGGGATAAAACCCGGGACTGCCACCAGCGGCGAGCCTCCCGCGAGCGCTTGGCTGCCGGCAGCCTTGAACAGGAGATGGGTGACGGGGGTAGAATGACGCTGGTGGGGAATGGCAATGCCGGGCGTATTCCCCGGCGGCCGGCTCAGCCGGCATGGGACAGGTAAACAGGCGAACTCAACATACTTCGGCGACCTTGCCGCCGAGAGGGATTGTGATGTCGGCTATTTCCTCTGACTCGACGAAAAGCAGTTCATTCGGACTCAGCTCCACCGAGAAACCGAGAATTCGAGGTGCAATTGCCTTGTCCAGTTTTTTCTTCGTGCTTTTGCAAAGTGTCTGTACATTCTTTATCGCCCTGAGCGGAGTGCGCCTTCTGATAGGAGTGGGTTCGCTCGCCGCTGCTGCCGAAGCTGGCGGGTTCTGGGACCGTTTTCACACAGACTCCATTCGGATACCGATGATGGCACTGGCGCTGGGCGGCGCCTTGGTGAGTCTATTCGGGCTCCTGCGAGTGTGGCGCCTTCGCCGTCGTCCCGCCACGCGGTGGCGCCAAAAACCTTTAACGGCACGTACGGTGGTCGCCGAGCGAGTCGAATTCGCTCTAGCGATTATCACGCTCGTGCTCTTTTGTATGGAGGAGTTATCGCACATCCGGGTTAACCATCACCTTTGATGGAGGAGCAGAATCGCTTGGCTTGCTCATCGAAGGTGGAGGTTTGCAGGAGACTGCATTTGTCGAAGAGGGTGCGTGAGACCTCAAGTGAATGAAGGGTTCGCACTCCATCACCGGCTCTCTTCGGCCCCCGGGTTGTTTTGGGCTCGCTCTCTTGCGCGGAGCTGTGCGCATATCGATCGCTGCTTTGCGCCTTCGGCTAATCGACCGCTTTTGTTGAGGGCGGTTCCCAGGATGTAGTGCGCCTGAGCGTCGTTCGGATCGAGCGCGACCGCTTTTTGCAGGGCTTCGATCGCCGCGTCCGGCTGCTCGATCGAGATCCTTGCCTGGCCCAGCGCCAGCAAAGCGTCTCGATAGGAAGGATTCACCTTCAACGCTGCTTCAAGATAAGGAATAGCTTCGGCGGGCTTATTGCGTGCCCCGCGCAGGATCCGGCCCAGGGTGCAGTTGGCAATCGGGTCCTTCGGGTAGCTGGTTAATTCTTCCCGGAACTCGCGTTCGGCCGCATCGATATTTTCGTTTCTCCAATAAATAATGCCGAGCCCTGTATGAATGCCCGGATAGTGAGGATCGGCGGCGAGAGCGGCATCGAACTCCTTGATGGCGGCGTCCGGGCGGTAGAGCTTGTCATTCGCCATCGCCATCATTACATGTGCCGCAGCGGAGTCGGGATTGATCGCCATGATCTCGCTAAACACCCCGGTCACGGCGGAATAGTTCTTTGTTCTCAGGTACGCTTTTCCTAAAACGTCGAGCGTTTGCAGATCCGTAGGCTCGAGTTTGTGCGCCGCCTCGAGATATTGCGCGGCTTCGCTGTAGCGGTCCAGGGCAAACAGGTCTAAGCCGGTAAGGTCGAGCGCCTGGAAGCTGGACGTTTCCTTGGCGAAAGACTGAAGCAGGGGGAGGGCCAACTCATATTCCTGGGCGCGAAAATAAGCTACGCCAAGATTCCTCCGCGTTACGGAGTCGCCCGGCTTGAGCCGCAGCGCGCGCTCATAGAGCGCAATCGCCTCCTGCTGCCGCTGCTGGCGAACGACGCAGATCGCAAGGTTGTTGAGGATGGGGACGGACTCCGGATCCAGAGCCAGCGCCTCTCGAAAAGCCTTTTCGGCACCAGCATAGTCACCCTTATTGAGAGCGGCCGATCCGTTGGTAACTGCCTGTTGCAGCGTGCTTTGCGCGGGCGCCACACTCTGCCCGAAGCCGCTGCGCTCTCCACTCCAGCAGAGCAAGAGGATCGCGGCAGCCGCTCCCAAACGAATTCCTATCGGCACGCTCATCCCGGTTTGCCGACCGCCGCCCACTCCCGTGGCATGAACGGGGCGTAGCCTAAATCGCGATCGTATCATGAAAACTTTTTGGGAAGTTTTCATGGGTATTCTCCTAACCAGGGCCCAACCGTTCGGAACCCACCTCTTGAACCTAATGCATGAACCCGGCTCGAAAATTTTGCTGCAAATCCCCTATCCGACGCAACATTAATATTGATACTGTATTAATGTTGATGCAGCCAAGCAGTTTCCGCGTTCGTCGCCGGAGACGCCTGGGAAAGACCCGGAGTTCTACACCCGGGGACAGCCCGATCCAAGTCCCCCAGCTCGTCTATTAACCGCTTCCGCCGCTTCTTTATGGCGGAAGCGCGAGATTTTGTTCGTCTCACGCGTAGCCCGGTGATCGCAAGCCGAATCTCTCGATCAAACACAGCCAGCCTTTCGCCGGAAGGCAAGTCCACGCAAGTCCAATTGTTTTTCAATGAGGCCACTCGATGCAAAAATACTTACGCGGATTCTCTTTGCTCCTACTACTTGGGTTAAGTTGTTCAAGTCTTTCGCTGGCCCAGGAAGTCGATGCAAGCATCAACGGGAGCGTGACAGATTCATCGGGCGCCGTGATTCCGGGCGCTCAGGTCGAAATAACCAACGTTACGACCAAGGGCAATCCAAGGTCGATCCAGACGGACAAGAGCGGCAGCTACACCGCCACCAATCTTGCTCCCGGCACCTATACCATCAGCGTCTCGGCGCCCGGCTTTAAGGCCTTCAAGGCGGAAAATGTCACGGTATTTGTAGCGCAAAAGCGAACGGTGGATGCGCATCTCCAGACCGGCGCGGTCAGCGAGACTATAACTGTGCAGGAGGACGCCGTCGCCATCGAGACTTCGAGCAGCGCACAGTCCGGCACGGTCAGCGGCACCCAGGTGCGGGAACTGGAACTGAGCAATCGCAATTTTGAGCAGTTGGTCACTCTGCAGCCGGGTGTAGTCAGCGGACTGGGCGATGAGACCGGCTTCGGCCTCAACAACACGAGCACCGTTGCCGTGAATGGCGCGCGATCCACGGCCAATAACTGGTCGGTGGACGGAGCCGATATTAACGACAGCGGTTCGAACTCGACGCTGCTCAACGTGCCCAGCGTGGACGCCATTCAGGAATTCACGCTCGAGCGCGGCACCTACGATGCCAGCTACGGTCGAAGCGCGGGCGCCCAGGTACTGGTAGCAACCAAGCAAGGAACCAGTCGATACCATGGCGACGCCTACGAATTTGTCCGCAACGACGCACTGAACGCGAATACCTATTTCGGGAATCAGACCGGCACGCCACGTGGCATTGAGCGCTACAACAACTTCGGCTTCACCCTGGGCGGTCCGTTGTGGATTCCCAAGGTCTACAATCGCGGAAAAGACAAGACGTTCTTCTTCTGGTCGGAAGAATGGCGCAAGGTAAGCTCGCCCGAGACCAACAGCGTTACCGCTCCCACCACCGCGCAGCTCAATGGCATTGTTGCCGGCAACATAACGGCATCCGCCCCCGCTGGCTGCGTGACGTATGACGCGGCCTCGCAGCAGAGCACCATCAATCCTTCCTGCTACAGCCAGAACGCCAAGGTCTATTTGACAAATGTCTTCGACAAGTTCGCGGCCAACAGCGGCGGCAACAACGTCTCGACCTTTTCTTCGTTGAATAACGTCCGTCAAGACATCGTACGCATCGATCACAACTTTACCGACAAGATCCATTTCTTCGGCCGCGCTATCCAGGACGAGACGCCGGAGAACTTCCCCACAGGTCTTTTTGCGGCCGCGAACTATCCCAACCTGGTCAACACCACCGTCAATGCCCCGGGCGAAAACGTGGTGGGCAATCTGACCTACACCATCACCCCGAATATTGTGAACGAAGCGGAATTCGCCTATTCGCAGGGAACCATCAGCGCCACGCTGAGCGGCGTCGCCAATTCTCCCACAGTCGCCGCCAGTCTCACGAACAATACCGCTTATGTGGATCCATACGGGCGTATCCCCAGTGTCAGCTTCACCGGCGGCACGATCACCGGCCTTGCGCAGGCCAGCGCTCCCTACCACGAACGCAATCTGGACCGAACCTTCTTCGACAATCTTTCGCTCACTCACGGCAAGCACACGTTTCGGGTTGGTTTCTCCGTATCGCAGCTGCTGAAGACAGAGAATGCTTCGGAGGGCGACGCCAGCTTCAACTTCAATACCTGGCAGGATTTTCTTCTCGGTAACGCAAGCATTTACTCCCAGGCGAGCCGCGATATTATCCCCGATCTTCACTACGTCAATGTGGAAGCCTACGGACAGGACGATTGGAAGGTGACCCCGCGGTTGACTTTGAATCTGGGACTGCGCTGGAGCTACTTTCCGTCTCCGACGGATTCAAACAACACGCTCAATAACTTCCTTCCGTCGCTGTACAACCCCAGTCTGGCGCCCGCAATCGATGCGAGCGGCAATTTCGTCGCAGGGCAAGGCATTCTGCCCGCGACCTACACCAACGGCATCATCTTTCCCGCGGGCGCAGCATGCAATGAGGCCAAGGCCATATCGCCGGGCGTGACCTGCTCTCCGTTTGGGCAGCGCGTCAATCCGAGTTCAAATAAAAACTTTGGCCCACGCGTTGGCTTTGCTTACGCCCCCACCAGGGACGGTAAAACGTCCATCCGTGGCGGCTTCGGTATCTTTTATGACCGGACGCTGAACGGCATATGGGAGCAGAATGCGTTCACCGACCCGCCGCTCGTGCAGACCTCCACGATCAACAATACGAGTTTCGACAGGCCGCTGGCAGGCACGCAGGCCGCCTCACTGGCGCCGAATCGTCTCGAGCTGACCGGCAGTCCAGCGTTCAAGGTGCCTTCTTATGCCTCCTATAACTTGTCGCTGCAGCAGCAGATTCTACAAAACACGATCTTCGAGATATCGTATGTCGGTACAGCAGGCCGGCAGTTGCTCGGTGAGGTCGATCTGAACCAGCCGACCCTCAGCGCCAGGGCTGCTAACCCGACGGTCGACGTAAATGCTGTACGGCCGTACCTGGGCTATTCCTACTTCAAGGCGCGCACTCCCGGCTTCACCGATAACTACAATTCGCTGCAGGTGTCACTGAACCGCCGCGTCGCCAATGGCCTGACAATTGGCATCGCTTACACCTGGTCCAGGAACCTCACCACTCAATCCAACGATCGCGACACGGCGACTACCGATACCTACAATCCAAGGCTCGATTACGGTCCGTCGTCGCTCAATACGCCGCAGATCTTCATCGCAAACTATATCTATCAGCTGCCGTTCTTTACCGCTCAGCACGGATTCACCGGGCACGTCCTCGGCGGTTGGGAAGTCTCCGGGATTACGTCGGTCGAAACCGGGCAATCTGCGACTGTCACACAGGCAGTCGATCCCTTTGCCTGCGTCGCTCCGGCTGACAATCCAAAGGGCTGCATTGCGGGAACCTATCCGGGAGGGCTGGGTATCAGCACACCGAACGGTGCCATTGCTCCGCGTCCAGACCAGATTGCGCCCGTCTCCCGCCCCAAGCAGTTTAAACAGTTCTTCTCGACCTCTTCCTTTGCCCAGGCTGTGGGCCACTTTGGCACCAGCAGTAACGGCTCGTTCGTGGGGCCAGGCTTCCAGAACTGGGATCTGGGAGCGATCAAGAATGTTCAAATCGGCGAACGCTACAAATTCCAGTTGCGGGGAGAATTCTTCAATGCATTCAACCACACCAACTATTCGGGAGTAGATACCAATATCGCGGATACGAACTTCGGTCAGGTAACAAGCACCCATCTGCCGCGCAGAATTCAGATTGGAGCCAAACTGTACTTCTAGAGCAGCACCCGCGTAGATGTACCCGAAGAACATGCGTGAGGTTGGATTTTTCTCGATGAAAAATCCAGTCAAGCGTCCTTTCCGCAGGGTATAGCTGTGCGGGTTCTGCAACAACTCTCGTCGAGCGCTTACGTGCAAGCGGGCCGCGGTCTCTGTACGTCCAGAAACCGCGGCCTGACGTTTCTGCACTTCAGAGTCGAAGCGTATCCTTCCCCAGGAAAGCCTCTTTTTGTTCTTGCTTTGTCGAGGAATCCACCAGTTGGATCGTGTCTCCGGGCATCTCCGATCGCCCGCAGCCGCTTATAAGGAACATCTTCCTGCGCCGCCGGCGCCTGATGCCCCTCGCTTGTAGGGAGCGTTAGGTCCCTCGGAGTTTACTTACTCTCCCGAGCTAAGGACCAGCGGACGCCTGCAGCAACCGTCGGTTGGTAGAACTCACGCTGCACCACATTGTTCGGGTTGCCGTTATAGAAACCGAAAACCTCGTTGTTGAGATTCAGCCCGTAGGCATAGACCGAAACTGGGCCCTTGATGTGGTAGCTGCCCTGCAGGTCGATCTGCGTGTGGGTATAGAAATAGTTGTCTCCGTTTGGACCGTTGATACCCAGCGGTACGGGACTGGGTACCGTCTGATTGGTTGTTGGATCGATGGCCAGGTTCTGATACTGGTAGAAGTCAATGTTGGCCTCGTTGTAAGTGATACCCAAACGAACCGACAGTGGGCCACGGTCGTAAGTCGGGCTCACGTTGAAAGTATTCGGCGACTGCCGCAGAAGATGAGGCTGGTCGGTGCGAAACGGCACGCCGCGAGCCAACGAATCTGTGTAGCTGTAGTTCCCCGAGAAGCCAAGGCCGCCGAGCAAGCCGGGCAAGAAGCTGAAGCGCTGCTCGTAAGCAACCTCATAACCCCAGAGATAGGCGCTGGTGCCGTTGACCGACTGGTCAAATCGATAGTTTGGATAGTTGGCGTACAACGGATTCCCCGGCAGGACGTAGCTCTGTGTCGCATAAATTGGACTGGTGATGTCTTTGTAGAAGATGCCGGCCTGGAAAAGACCGAACGGCTTGATAGCAGTCTCGTAGAGCAAATCGTAGTTGTTGGAATTGGTCGGCTTCAGGTTTGGATTGCCCGCGGAGATCGTGCCGCTCGCCTTGGCCGATGCCAGATTAAAGGTCAGGGACGGAGGCAGATCCTGGTAGTCGGGCCGGGCAAAGCCGCGGCCATAGACGAAGCGCAGGCTGCCGCTCGAGGGCAGCGCGTAGCGTAATTGCGCCGTCGGCAAAACATTGATGTAGCTGGGATGGGTCACCTGAGTGGTGATGGGCAACAGGTTGCCGTCCGCGTCAAAGGTGACGATCTGCCCCTCGAGACGCTCGTCCGTGGCTTCGACGCGTAAGCCGGTGTAGAGCTCGAATTTTCCCCAGGTAATGGAATTGGAGACGTAGCCGGCGGGAATGCGCTCGTCGAGGGCAAAGTCCGAACCGGCATTCTGAATAGCCGTCGCCACCGGATCGACCGCCAACACCGAAGTGTTGGTGCGGATGAACTCAAACAGCGAGGAGAGCTGGGTGACCGGGCCAAACTTGTATTCGTCGCCATTGTAGTAGTTATTGTTACGGAAGCTGTCGGGAAACTGGGTGAACGGAATGGAGGTGTTCGGCGAGGTATAGACCTCATCGTTAGCCCGATTGAATTTGTGCACGTTACGGATCTTGGCCCCGATTTCAAACACGCCGCGGTGCTCTCCAAAAGAGTAGTTCTGGGTATAACCGGCGCCGGCCTGCAGGTTCACCTGCGGTCCATAACCGTAACTGATATCGGCGCCGGTGAGGGAGTACTGCGTCGAGTCAAAGATGTTGACACCGTTCAGGACGGGATACTGTGGTACCAACGGACGGCTGGTATTGACACCGAACTGGACGTTGTTCACGGGCGAGGTGGGGTCGGTAGCCTGGAACGATGCGTTCTGGTAGCCATGGTCCTCTGAAGCGGCGCGTCCGACAGCCAGTTCGTAGTTGAAGACAGAATTCTTGAAGAATTTGTCACCCCCGACGGCCAGGCTGCCGATGACCTGGACCGGCCGCCGCTGTTCCGCGCCGAACGTCACAAAGCCGGGATTGCCTGCTCCCGCCGGAGCGTTAAAAGCAGTGCTCCCGTCGACGCTCGACAGGTTGTAGTCCCAACGATCGCCAAAGTTGTTGAAGTGGGAATAGAGCAGGTGGGCATAGATGTTGGAAGTGTCAGAGAATTTGTAATCGAAGCTGCCGGCGTAGCCATAGCGGTCGCGGTAGTAGCGGTATTCGCGCAGGTCGGCCTGGGAGTAGCTGGGCGCGTAACTGCCGTCGGCAAGCTGGTTGGCGACCGGGACCGGTTCCACGTCGTCGATGCCGCGGCCATTGAAGTCATAGGTGAAGCCACCGGTCGCGCCCAGACGGTGTGTTGGGCCAAAGCGGCGCCCAAGGGTGAGACCGAACTGGCTCTCGGTGCGGCCGTTCAGAATCGGCGTGTAACCACCCTGGCCAAAGAAGTCCTCGGTGGGCCGCTCGCCGGCGGTCTTGGTGCGCAAATTGATGGAGCCGCCGATCGCGTCGCCGTCCGAATGGGCGAGCAGCGTCTTGTTGATCTCGACCGATTCCACCAGGTCTCCGGGCACGATATCGAGCTTGATCTGGCGCACGTTTTCCGGCGACGGCACGTTGACCCCGTCAATGGTGACGTTGCTGAAGCGGGGCTCTGTGCCGCGAATCTGTACGTATTTACCTTCGCCCTCATCGCGCTCCAGGGTCACGCTGGGCAGGCGGCCGATAGCATCGGCCACGTTGGCATTGGGCAGGCTCGTGATCACGTCGTGAGGCAGCACCTGCAGGATGTTTTCCGCGGTCAGCTCGCGATTGATCGCTTCTGCTTCCCCATGGGCGCGGGTGGCGGAGACCAGAACCTGTTCGTTCGTATTGGCTACCGCCATGGTGTCCGTGGTGTCGGTGGTTTGCCCGGCGGTTACAGTTACGCTGGCGGTATAGGTGGAGAAGCCTACAAACGACACAGTAACGGTATAGGAGCCGGGCGCAAGATCCTGAAAGCGGAAGCCTCCCTGGTTGTCAGAAGCGGCGTTGCGGCCCCCCGGATCCAGTTGCACACGCGCGCCCTGGAGGGCGGCATTCGCGATATCGACCACGTGGCCGGTGATGGAGCCGGTCGTGCTTTGTGCGACCGCGCCCAATGGGCTCATCAAAAGGCACAAGTACGCGCACCCAAAAATGGATGTCTTTCTCATAGCTCTCCCTCGGTAGAAAAACAGTCCTGCGCGCAATTACCGCTCCCAGAATGGAGCCTCAAGATTAACGTGCGATTAAACCTATTAACCTTTTAAGGTTTTAATTTTGGGTTGCTCCGAGCTCCTCAATCAACCCGTACGTTTTTCGTGACCTCGACCTTTTGCTTTTGCAAAAACCCGGACTAAAATCCGGGGCTGGCACGATAAGCACGGATTAAGCCTGCAGCCTGCTAAAAACTAGTGTGCCTGGGGTCGTACGCAGCGCCCGCCATCATAAACGTTAACTTGTTACCGAAACCGTCCCCGAAGCTGTCAGGGCCTAAGGCGACGGCTGACCGGCAAACAAGTTACAGGCTTTTCTCGAAAAAAACGCATGCTTTTGATCAATTTGTCTTAACAATGGTGTAACCGTGCGTTAACGAATAATTCGTAAATTACGAAGAACAATCACAATCTCTTTGACCCCGGATTGCTTACAAATAACTGGGGATAAAGTCAACTATTGGAGAAGCCTTTGATTCGTCGTTTTTTTGCTGTAATGATGAGTTTCATCATCTTAGCGGGCGTGGCTTTGCCGCGACTCGTAAGCGCACAATCAAATACAGGAACATTGGAAGGCACGGTGGTCGATCCGAGCGCCCGGACGATTGCCGGTGCAAGCGTAACCGTTAAAAGTCAAGCGGGACAGAGCCTGTACCAGGCGAGCACTAACAACAAGGGAGAGTTCACGATTTCCGATATCCCGGTCGGCAGCTACACAGTGGAGGTATCCGCGCCGGGCTTTTCGATCGCACCCCGTGAAGGCGTTTCCATCGGGACAGAAAAAGCGACGCCGCTTCAGTTTTCCATGTCGCTGGCATCGGCAACAGACGAGATTCTTGTAAACGCCGAAGCAGAGGATGCGAAGTCCGAAGCCGCGCAGCTGTCTCCGGTGAAAGCACTGCTCAGTGCCCAATCGGCCAGGACCGAGATTCCCAGTAACTTCATCAATAACTTCGCATCGCCAGTTTCCGACTACACGGAACTCGTGCAAATCGTTCCAGGCACCTTCAGCGTCAGCTCGAACGGCGTCGGACTGGGACAGAGCGGCACCGCATTCCGCGGTTTTATCGACGGCGAATATACCATCTCTTACGACGGTATTCCTTTTGAGGACACCAACGACCCCACCCACCACTCCTGGGTATTCTTCCCCGGGCCAACGGTCGGCGGCGTCGATTTCGATCGCAGCCCCGGCACCGCGTCGGACATCGGCCCGACCAACTATGGCGGCTCGATCCATCTCCTCTCTCCCCAGCTACAGACGGACCAGGGATTCAGAGTCAACGAGTCCTACGGATCGTTCAATACAAACCTGTTTGACTTCCAATACAACTCGGGCTTATTCGCTAACGGCAAGAAGGCCAACTTCTGGCTCGAGGGCAACCACCTGACTTCCGACGGCTTCCAGACCAACAATTACCAGATCCGGTCTTCCGCCGCCGTCAAGTACACCTACAAGTTCTCCGATAAGACCTACTTCTCGGCCCTCAGCAGCTTCGTGCTTCTGGATAACAATACGCCCGATACCAATACCCCGACCCGGGGGCAGGTCCAGGAGTACGGCTATAGATTCCTGCTGCAATCGAACCCCACCAACCCCGGCGGATCGGCTAACGCGCTTTATTATAAGTACCAGTTCTACCATGTCCCGACCGACTTCAGTTATCTCGCCCTGGTTACGGATCTGGCGCACGGCTGGAAGCTCGATTCCAAGGCCTATGTGTATAACTATTCCAACCACCAGCACTACATCCGCAAGACGGCGGACTCCACGACGGTCGACCCAAACAACCCGGTTCCCGGAACCTTCTTCCAAACCATTACGTCGAACGGCGGCGTGAACAAGGAAAACCAGTACAATCGTATCGGTGGCATTGTCACACTGAGCCAGGCGTCGAGATACGGAGTTTTCCGCGCCGGATACTGGTACGAGTTCTCGCATACCAACCGCTATCAAATCAATTCCAATCCCGCCAACTGGGTCGATGAGATTGGAATCAATGGTGTAAGACTGCACGAAACCTTTTTCACAAACTCCGTTCAGCCCTTTGCCGAATACCAGTTAGTGGCCATTCCCAGATTCACCCTCACCTTCGGCATCAAGGATGCTTACTATAACCAGAGCCTGACTCAATATGCCGACAACAATCACGTCGTGGGCGATTTGAACGGCGCGCTCTCCACGACGCACGACGCTGGATATAACTCCTGGCTGCCTTCAGTCGAAGCCAACTACCGCTTGCTGCCGAACTGGTCGGTCTATGGCCAGTACGGACGGGGAAGCAATATCCCCCCGTCTTCGGTATTTGACGTAACCAACGCCCAGGTCAGCACGCTGCCCAAGCCCACCGTCGGTGACACCTACCAGGGTGGTACCGTGGTGAAGTTCAACCGCGCCAGCTTCGACCTGGACGGATATTACGTCCACTTCCAAAACGCTTACGCGTCTGCGCCGCAGACAAACACGGCCGGCACCTTTACACAGTATTTCCAGAGCCCTGATTCACGCACCCGGGGCTTCGAAGGGGAAGGTAACTTCCTCGTGACCAAGGGCCTGAGCATCTTCCTCAACGGCACCATTACCTCGGCGCAGTATTTTGCCACCCCAACTACGCCGCTGGCTGAAGTTGCCGGCTCACCGCACGATACCGAGCAGGAAGGCATCACCTATCAGAACAGGGAGTGGCAGGTAGGCTTCTTCAACAAGCGAGTCGGCACCCAGTTCAACGACAACAACAACAGCGACCCGAATGCGACTCCCATTCAGGGCGTGATCCATCAGGCTGTTCCGATCAATCCTTTCTCGATCAGCAACCTTTTCTTTAACTACAACTTCCATAAATTCGCGCCCTTCGGTCAGTCGAAGCTCAGGCTGAGCGTCAACAATCTCCTCGACGAACGCAGCATCGTGGGTATTGCTCCCGCAAACGCCGGCACCTTTGCCGCTCCGTATGCGATCGACCCAGGCGATGATTTGACGTTGACGCCCGGACGCAGCATCACGGTAAGCTTCCAGTTCGGGTTTGCGCCCAAGGGAAGATAGTCGCTGCTCTTCTTAGACGCGGAGCCGACAAACACGGCTCCGCGTCCGGAGAGTCATCGTCGAAACTGTATTGCCCATCCTTTTGCCTTACCCGAGTTCCCTGCATAGCCACCGGCGGGGTCCTCATGCTGGCTGTGTGTGCCTGGACGGGACGGAAGATCTGGTATATGCCCCGGATCCGGGCCGGTCAAGCCCAATCAAACATACGTCTATCGCGTGTGCCATAATCATGGCATGGCAGTCCGTACCACAATCGATATTCCGGAACCGCTGCACGATCGGCTGCGCGACCGGGCAGAACGCTCGGGCGCCTCCATTCGCTCGTTGATCGTACACGCGATCGAGCAGACCTACCCGGGCGCCACAAAAGGTCGACCGGTCACTGGCCCTCTGATTCGTAGCTCGGGCAAGCGTGGTCCCCAGTACCCTACGGACGAGAACCCACATGACCTTGTTCTTTCCTGACCTGAATGTCTGGTTGGCGCTTTCCGATACCGGCCACGTTCATAGCGCCCGTGCATGGAAGTGGCTGAAGATGCTGCCGGACGATCACAGGCTGATTTTTTCCCGGTATACACAAATCGGACTCCTGCGTCTTCTCAGCAATGTGTCTGTAATGGGCGGCCAGGCGCTGACACTTCGAAAAGCCTGGGGCATTTATGACCGCTGGCTGGAAGACCCGCGGGTGGAGCTCTATCCCGAGCCACGGGACCTGGAGATGGGATTCCGCCGGATCACCGAGCCATTGGCGGCACGTCAGGCGTCGAAAGCTGTCGGAGACTGCTTCCTTCTGGCCTATTCCACGGAGCTTCACGCCACGCTGGTCACCTTCGACCGGGAATTGCATGCATTTGCACGTAAGTATGCTTATTCAGCCGTGCTTCCCGGATGATGCTGTCAGGCGGAGGTTGATCGCGGTTGCAGAGGTCAACGTCCTGTCGGCTCCCTGCATTGCCACGGGCGCTTGCCCGCGTTACGCTTTAGAGTACGACACCGCACCCCGCTGATTGACCAACTATGCCCCCAACCAGCCAGCCAAACCGATGGAAGGTTATTCTTGCCTTTGGCCTCGTCTATGTGTTCTGGGGATCCACCTATCTCGGCATTGACATCGCCGTTCAGTCCATTCCTCCGGCTCTGATGTGCGCACTTCGCTTCTCCATCGCCGGCGTCCTCATGCTGGCTGCGTGCGCCTGGACGGGGCGGAAGATCTGGTATAGGCCCCGGCAAATCGCCAGCGCCGGCATCGTGGGAGTCTTGTTGCTGATGGGCGGCAATCTGACCCTCTCCTATGCCGAGCTTCATGTCTCCACCGGGCTCGCGGCCCTGATCATTGCCGTCACGCCCTTGTGGTTCCTGGTGCTCGACTCGATGCTGCTGGGCCATCACAGTATCTCCGGACGGGGCAAAGCGGGGCTCGCCCTGGGCGTGGTGGGCCTGCTGGTGTTGTTCTACCCTGAGCTGATGTCGAGGAGTGCCCTCGGCCGCAAGGAGCTCTGGGCCTCGATCAGCTTGTTGGGCGGGTCGTTTAGTTGGGCTCTGGGGTCGGTGTTATCGAAACGCTGGCAGTCGGGCATGGATTCCTTTAGCGCGACGGGGTGGCAGGTCACCGCCGCCGCGGTGGCAAATTTTCTCTTCGCCATAGCGGCAGGCGATTTCTCTCACGTGGTATGGACCATCCGCGGCATCGGCGCCGTCGCCTACCTGGTGGTCTGCGGATCCTGGATCGGCTACACCGCCTACATCTGGTTGCTGGAGCACGTGCCGACGTCGAAGGTATCTACCTATGCCTATGTGAATCCGGTGGTCGCTGTATTCTTGGGCTGGCTGGTGCTGCATGAGCGGGTAACCGGCTTCATTCTTGCCGGCAGCACGGTGGTCGTACTTTCGGTCATTCTTGTCAGCAGCGCAAAGGTCCAGCAAACCACCGTCGCCGCGGAGTTGCCCGCGCTCGAGTCCGCAGGCGATTGAAGCAGTTTCGCCTCTGCTGCCAAGTGACTTCAGAGGTTACTGCCGCAGGGGACCCCGATTATCTAATTACTCCCTGACTAATTACTATTGACGCGCCCGTTCAGCCCAACTTTCCGGAGGTTTCTGCATCTATATAGGTGTACCTCTGGCCAGTCCGCCAGTTTACTTGGGTCCAATCGCCTCGTGCCGCTGGAGATTCCAATGAATCTCCAGCGGTGTCGATTCCAGCGCCGTTTCATCGCCACGGCCCTGCCCGGCTTTGCACCGAACTGCCAGTTCCGTGCCGCCGCAACCGGCTTACAGAAAGCACCAGTGCGGAAGCGGTTTAACGATGGGTCTGAACCGGCCTCGCCGCAGCGAGCGGCCTCGCCGCAGCGAGCGAAGCAAAGGGTCCTTGCGTGGTTTTTCTGGAGAGAAAACCACTCCTCGCGATCTTTGTCAGGCCACAGGATGGTGAAACCCCTGTCAGAGTTCCCGGCTGCATCCTTTCTCGGCCCTCGTAAGCTGTTGATTCTGAAACCACAACGGACTTACTTCGCTTACTTCGCTTTTCTCGCATATTTGTACATTCTTTTCGCCCGGTGAGGGGGCTGCGGGAGAGAGCACATGAATGGCGCGAATCAGCAGGGGTACGCCCAGTGCGTGTCCTCTTGAGATTGGAAGTTCTTTGACAACTTGGCGCACCACCATGACCGAACACCGCGGCCGCGGGGGAGACTATCCTTCACCGTCACGTTAGGGTTGTAAGCTATTGATACGACTGCCATAACTGCGTGAAACGGAAATCTCTTCTCCGCTGGCACGGTGCAAGCTGGGCTCTCCACCTCGCCTTGAGCGGAAGACGCGGATGCTTGCTCCGCCACACTGGCCCGATTTTGCTCCGCCCTCGACCTATGGGCAGACTGTTATGATTTGGCGTTGAAAGATGTTGATCGACTGCATCCGTATCGGGCTCCTCCGAGGTGTCTGTAGAACGCCTTCCGCAATCGGAGCAAGCCGGCAACACAAGGGACCTGACGATGCCACCGGAGAATAAGGTCTTCGAGACCCGCAAATCTCAAATTGCAGAACACGGCGGCAAGGAAACCATGCCTTTCGATTCCACTCTTTTGGAATCGAAAGAGGAGCTGGAACGCGTTCTCAATCACCCGCCGATCTGCCGGTCTTTGAACCTCGTCCGATTCCTGTCGTTCGTTTGCAACAAGTATTTCGAGGGTGAAGGGGAGGAGATTCGGGAACGAACGGTGGCGGTCGAAGCGCTTGGTCGAAAAGAGTCCACATTCGATTCGCAAACCGATCCGATCGTTCGCGTCACAGCCAGGGATCTCCGCAAGAAGCTCAGCGAGTATTACGAGCACGAGGGAAGAGATCATCGGTTACAGATCGTATTGCCAAGGGGGCGGTACATTCCTCAATTTGTCCCGAATCAGAAGGAGGACACCGCCGCGTCGCCTGACGCTGAGCCCCCGATACAGGACGAGCAGCCATTGAGTGTTCCCACGGTAACGAGCTCGGAGAACGTTGGCTCCAACTCCGTGCTCGACAAAATGAGCGGCAGTTGGCAAATGCTGCTGAAATATGCACTCGTTGCGGGCGTGCTTGTCATTGTATTTCTCGCGGGCTATCTGGTGGGACATCGGCAAAGTTCATCAACCGTGACGCTCAATGCTCCGGTAGATTGGGGCGAGCCGGTATGGAGCGACGACTTCGACGGGCCTGGCGGCCATCTTCCCGATCCGAGTCGTTGGGTTCAGGAAAGCAATTCACAGGATGGGGCGAAGGGCGCTCCTTGCAGCGATACCCTCAACTGTCCTCCCGCGCAGCAAAGCGTATTCCTCAATGGGACAGGGCAACTGGTACTGCGAGCCTCGCGGAATCGCGACGACTCCTGGACCACTGTGCGGCTGTCCACGCGCGGCCTGAAGGACTTTCAATACGGCCGCATCGAGGCGCGGATGAAGCTACCGGTAGGGGCTGGTTTGTGGCCGGCATTCTGGTTAATGGGCTCCAACTTCTTGAAGGTCGGTTGGCCGGCCGCCGGGTCCATCGACATCATGGAGAATGTTGGAGCACAGAATGGACGCCACGGCCTGGGACCGAATGTGATTCGATCGACGCTTCACGGGCCGGGATCTTTTGGACAAAACGGAATCTGGCACGACTACACCCTGCCGAACGGCGGCCGAGTGGACGACGGCGGTTTTCACACGTACGGCATTATCTGGTCGCCTCAGACAATGCAGTTCTATGTCGACACCCCTTCCAATGTGTACTTCATAAAACAGGCGAGCGATCTCCCCAATGAATCGGAATGGGTGTTCGACAAGCCCTTCTATCTAATGATGAGCCTGGAAGTCGGCGGGGATTGGCCTGGAAGCGCGGACAACGTAACGCCCAACCCCGCCGACATGGTTATCGATTATGTACGGGTTTACAGCTTGCCGCCCGCTCTGCAAAAGACCGGAAGGGCATCCTTTTAGCCGGGGTATCTCTTAGCAGGCTGCTAGCTAGGGCTGAAGCGTATAGACCCGCACATAGTCGACAAGCATGGATGCGGGAAACGGTGTCGCCGCATCGGGACTGCCTGGCCACGCCCCGCCCACGGCGACGTTCAAGAGAATGTAAAACGGATGATCGAAGACCCAGCGATCGCTGTTCGGTATGCTGTCTGCCGTTTGGGTCTCAAAAAGATGGCCGTCCACGTAAAACCGTACCGCTTCGGGCATCCAATCCACTGCGAACACGTGGAAGTCGTCGCTGATAGCTTCGTCGTTGGGTAAAGCGTAGGCTCCGGTGAGCGGGTTGATCGATGCATAGCCCGGCCCGTGCAGTGTCCCGTGAACCATCCCTGGCTCCAAGCCGACATGCTCCATGATGTCGATCTCCCCGCATGCGGGCCAACCCGCCGAACGGAAGTCGCTGCCAAGCATCCAAAATGCGGGCCAGATTCCCTGCCCCTTCGGTACCTTGATACGCGCTTCGAACCGGCCATACTTCTGCTGAAAGTGACCGGCCGTTTCGAGCCTCGCCGATGTGTAGTCCCGTACGACCCCATCCGCTCCTTTAAAAGTTTCCTTTCTGGCGGTGATGACCAGGTTACCGCCCTCAATGTGCAAATTGGTTGGCAGGCCTGTGTAGTATTCAAGCTCCCGATTGCCGAATCCAGAACCATCGCGGACGATGCTCCATTTATCTGGATCCGGCATGCTGCCATCGGGCGCATTGAATTCGTCGTTCCAGACCAGCGTCCATTTGCCGGCAACACGATCCGCGCCCCAGCCGCGTTGGCCGGAGACTGCGATGAGAACGGCCATCGATGCCGCAAAAAGCAACCTGGCACGGGCAATCGGGACACCTGACCAAAACATCCTTCATCCTTTCCACTTATTGTGACCATCCGCATGTGCGATCCATGTTCACTACCGCGATCGCTTTGCTTTTTTTGAGAATCGATCGGCGAAAATCGATTGGCCGCAGGCGCTGGGTAGAGTGCAACCCCTTCACCCAGCGCTGCGGCTTGCAGGCATCAGAACGTGAACCGCGCTCCGAACTGCCCAACCCGGCCGGGGTCACTGGTGTAGTTGGTGATACGGCCATAGTTGGGATCGGTTAGGTTGGCGACCGGTCCATCGAGATGAGCACGATTGAAGACGTTGTAGAACTCCATGCGAAGGGTCAATTTGTATTGGTTGTCTGAGCCCGCGCTGAAGGTCTTGTGCGCGGCCAGATCCTCGGAGGAGAAGCCGGGATTGCGAGCGCCGGCCTGGAAGTTCTGGCCGTTCCCCAGGGCTCCTGTGGAAGCATCAGGATTGGAGAAACAGGATGTATTGAGATACGTCTGCCCGATTCCCTTGTGGCCTGTCGTGAGATTGCAATTGGGAGCGATATTGGCGTACACCGACTGAAAGCCGGGGTAGCTATTGGAAGAGTGCAGCGATATCGGAGTTCCCGAGTTGTAGTGGAAGTTGAAGTCCGTGCTCCAACCGCCTACTACACCATCCAGCAACCGGCTCGAAGTTCCCAGGAATCGTTCCCCGCGGCCGAAGGGAAGGTTGTAGATGATGTAGCCTTTCACGATATGGGTCTGGTCGAAGTCCAGAATGTCTTTGCGTTCGTCCTGCAGGTCATAGATGTTTTGTAAAGAGCCCGCGTAGTACAACTCTTCAAAGTTGGAATCCACATCGCCGTGAGCCCGGGACCAGTTATAACTCCCTTGCGCCGACAGCCCATTGGCCACTCGCCGGGTAATGCTTAGCTGCACGCTCTTGTAGTCGCCATTGCCGAGCGGCGATCCCACCGAATACAGCGGACCGAAACCGGCGGCAACCTGCGGATAGGGCGTGATGCCCGCATAGGTCGCCCCCACCCCGTTGTAATAACCGTTATAGGAGGCTGGAAACTTGCCATTGATCAAGTAGTTTTGCAGGTTGGCCACGGTGGGCTGGTTGTTGCGAAAGATTCCGCTCTGCAGGTGATAACTGGCACTCTGTATCCAGTTGGCTTCGAACGTCGTAGCGCGATCAAGTTCGCGCTGAATGCCGATGTTGTATTGCTCCGTATTGCCGGGCGTTAACGCGCGCGGATCGATGCTCACGGGACCGTACTGTGTGTAGTCCGGTGTCTTTACCTGGCTGAGGGTGGGATGGTAGCCCGTGCCCCAGTTGAAGTTGCTCTCCGTGCTCTGCTGGTAGAATCCCGGGTTTCCGCTTGTCTGATAGGGGATGCCGCCGTAGGTATTCAGGTTGAGCGGCACATAGAACACGGCGTAGTTGCCGCGTAGAACGGTCTTGTTCGTCAGCATGTAAGCCGCGCCGATGTGCGGGGCATAGTTGAACCAGTCCTGGCGGGTTTCGAATGACTGGCTGCCATTGGAAAGATACTGGTACTCGCCTTCGAGGCCAGTAACCGGGTTCGAGGCATCGGTCACGAAGCTGGACCAATGACCGTACTTCTCCTTGTAGGGATTGTTGTAGTCCCAGCGAAGGCTTACGTTGACGGTGAGCCGTGGATTCACCTTGATGGTGTCACTGGCATACACGGAGAATGTTTTGCGTCGCCCATACTCCGGATCAGGGGTCGTGTTCGTCGCCCGGAAAACATCTCCGAGAAGAAAACTGGCAAAGGCATTGCCCAGGTTGTTGTAGCCATTGGCGTAGTTGTACCATGCGCCTGCGGTCGACGTTGGATCGAAGATCAGCGGGTTTCCACCTTGAAACGTTCCCTGGTCGGGATGGGAGTTGAATTGCAGGGCGCGAAACTCAGCCCCCAGTTTTAGACTGTGCCGGCCATGGTTATAAATAACCTGATCGCTATAGACGTAGGTGTTGCCGGAATAGTGGTCATTGAACTGGCTCCCCAGCGGAGAGAAGTTCCAGCCGTTCTGATAGTTTGCTCCATTGCCAAAATAGCCGGAAGAGAAGTTGATGAGCGGGAAGTTACCGGCGCCGTTGAGCAGCCCAAGCTTGCTGTCCCAGTTTCCAGACTCTGAAAGCGCGATGCTCGGATTGCGGAAACTGCTGAACGTCGCATACACGGTATTCACCAGATTGGGTGTAAACGCGTAGGAGTCGCTCACGCGGGCGCCGGGAGCCGTGGTGTTGTGACTGTACGAGTTCGCCAACGGGCCGCCGTTCGGGAGGGTCGGAGACCACGCGCCTCCCTGGTCGGCGTTGATGCGCGGGTAGTTATCATAATAGAAGGAGCCGTTCAGATGCTGCCGGCTGCTCACGTTGTAGTCGATCTTGATACTGCTCTGGGTATTGTGAAAGTAGGGGTCCGGTTGATACGAGGGACCTGCTTCGTTGAGCGTGGTGTTCGTCTGCGGCCTGTAATACTGATGGAACAGCTGGATGATCTGCCGTGTTGGGGAGGATGTGATGAGGCTGGTCGGAATCTGGTTATTGACGAAGACGCAGTTGTTGGCCGGGTTGACGACAGCTCCCTGGTAGACCTTGTTTCCGCATGGGTCCGTACCGATCAGGTTCGAGGTCGTAAGCTGCGGGCTGAGGTCCGCGAAGGCAGCCGTGCTTCCGTCGGCATTCAATCCCAACATCGCGTCGGTCGGCACCGTGCGGCTGTTATTGCCGAGAGCCCGGTCGCTTTGCTGATACCGCTCTAATGCGACGAAATAAAACAGCTTGTTCTTTATAAAGTGACCGCCAAAACCACCTCCCCAGTCAGAGAGGGTATCGCTCTTATGCAGGTACGCCGCCGCGTTCGAGGGATCGGTAATGGCAGCCAGATGGTTGGCCGCGGTATAGGCATCCAAACCTGTCGAATGCAGAAAGCCAAACAAGCTGCCATGAATCTGGTTGGCGCCTGATTTGAGCTCGTAGCGAAACACACCGCCGCCGCTGCGTCCGGCATCCGGGGCAATGCCCGCGGTATCTGCCTGGAACTCCTGGACGGCTTCCTGCGGAGGCTGCGATTCACTGATGTAGCCGCCAATCTGCGAGATGGCGGAGGTGCCGTCGATCAGCACCTCCTTCGTAAAGGCCGTGCTGCCATCGATATGCGACTCGTAATCGCTCCCTTCGACTCCGGGAACATATTGAAACAGGAAGTTGGATAGATTGCGGCTCCCCTGAACATTGATTGGGAGCTCGCTCACGGCTTGGGCATCGAGATTGGTCCCGACAGAGGTAGTTTCCGTCTGCAGTTGAGACGGCTCTCCCGTCACTTGTACCGTCTCCGTTGCGCCCCCTGCTGAAAGCGACACATTCATCTCGACCACCTGCCCAATCAGCAAAGTAATGCCGGTTCGGTCCAGAGTTTTGAAGCCGGTACGGGAGAACTCGACCGTGTAGTTGCCGGTTGGGAGGTTGCCCACGCGGTAAAGCCCCCCGCTGTCCGTGGTCACCGTCTGGGTATCGTTTTTTCCAGTATCGGTTACCCGGACCTGGACTTGCGGCACGACCGCGGACGCCGTGTCCGTAACCGTCCCGGTGATCGTTGCGCGATCGGATTGCGCGAATACGGCGTTGCAGGCAAGAGCCCATGTCAAGATGGCTGCCCCTAGAGTTCTTTTCCATGTCAGTGTCATGCTGATCCTCCCAAACCGCACCTGGCGTGCGGTAATCCATTTCGAGCCATTTTTTTTGAGTTTGAAGGTCCGAGAGGATTGAAGACTAACGGCGGCATGATCGAATACGTAATGAAGGATAAATTTACGAGGCATCGCGGTTTCGCGCGTCGTAAATCCCGCGCCAATCCCATGCCCGCGAAGGCAAACCACTTGCTTCCCGCAGCCTTCTGCATCATGCGAGGCATCGCCTGACAAGGCCTGTCGACCATTTGGCTGCCTGTACAGAGCGGCCGGCTTTTTTTGAGCGCCGGGCGTCGAATTGCGGCGATTTACCTCCCGGCCACCCCGGCTATCCTGTAAATCGACCCCTGTTTACCTGCCGCCACCGGCCGTGGAGAGCTGCGGATCAGGTTTATGGACTGCTCTGCTTGCCGCGGACGCCCCCGGCGAAATCCACGACAATCTCGACATTCCGGTAAGCGGAGCCCGGCGACGGCTCGACGGACAGTTCGTAGAGGCCATCGGACAGCAAGCGTATTTTGCCGCCTTGCACATGGACCGGCTTTTCGCCGGTGCGCAACGCAAGGTTGGAAGCGGAGGCGTCGGACGTCACGGCGGCGTCCACTACCAGGCGCGTCCCCTGGTAGGCCACCGAGATGATCTTGATCGCCTTGCTCATTTCGCCTTGCAGAGGATCGGGATCTTGCGCGGTAACCGACACACCCCCTTCATAGCGGAGGAAGCAATCGCTTTTTCCGGCAGGCAGAGTAAACGAGAGGCCGGCGTGCGTGTCCTGGGGATGGAGTTCCTTTCCCGCGTGAATCGGTTTGCCATTCAGCTCCGCATCTTTGATTTGGGCCCCCAAAGGAATTTCCGGAGAGTACACAAACGGCAAGGGCGCGCCGGAATTCTGCGCGCTCAGTTTCAAGCCCCCGGGCACCCGGGCAATCGTCAGCGCCAGGCGGCCGCCGGCGACCTCAATATTGCTTACCGCCAGGGTGTCCCAGCCCGCGGGAAGATGGGGGGAGAATTGGACGCGATTGGCCTGCGCGTCTCTGCTCAGCCCCAGCAGCCCGCGCACGGCGGCGGAGAGGAACGCCGCCGAAGACCAGGTCTGCTCGGGGACGGATTCCTCCTGCTGGCGATAGACGTCTCCGGTAAGCAGCTCGTGCATGTGGCCCAGGGAATCCAGCGTGCCCCAGGGAACCAGGGAACGCCAAATGGGAAAAGCGACGGCGGGCCGGTGTTGCAGCCAATACACCGTGCCGGCTCCCGCGGCGCCGGGCCCGGAAACGCCTCCGCTGCCGTAGGAATCCGGATCAAAAAAGGGCGAGCCGGCGCCCACCTCCCGGGTGCCCCAGTCGGTCTGGAAATCGGGGGAAGCAATCCGGTCGAGGATCAAGTCCGATTTGCGCCGGTCGAGAATGCCGGCCGCCACCAGCTCCAACGCGCCCTCGCTGCCGCGAAAGATGGCGCCGCCCGATACGTCATAGCCGTCGATCCAGGTGTCGCGCGCGTCATCCCAATAGCGACCCGCGGCCGAGTTCCTTGCCCGTTCGCTCGATCGCGAGGCTTCTTCGGCCAGGGGGGCATGCCCACTCAAAGTGGCCAATCGGGCAAAGGCCGCCGCGGCATTCACCCACCCCATGGAGAGGCTGAGGTCCTCACTCATCCTGTCCTGCTCGTCGATTCCCTCTTTGTTCGAGGGAATACGGGGAAGTCCATCCTGCCGGCTGACGAGCGATTGACAATACCGGTAGGCTGCTTCCAATCCGGGCCAATTTTGCTCGAGAAATTGCCTATCCCCGCTGGCCGCGATATAGCGCTCGACGGCGATCAGATACTGGAAGGTGATGTCGACATGGACAAACATGTAGGGATAGTTGGCCGCCCACTCGTCCGGAGCGACACCCTGCGCGAGCTCGTGCCACATCATTCCGGTGCGGGCGTTCTGGTATTTTGCGATGAAGGTGAGCGCCTCCCGCGCCCGGCTGTAGTCCCCGCTATTCACCAGGGCATCGATGGCGATGAGGCCGTCGCCGGCGAAGAACCAGGCGTATTGCGGACGCCGGGCAGCCCGGGAGGGGCCATAGCCCCCGACCGATCCGCAGCCGTCCATCGGATTACAGAACCCAGGCCTGGTCCAGCGCGATCTGCGCCCATGCCAGTTGCTGATTGACGGCGGGGTCGGGCGTTTGAATGCGCAGGGTCCTGGCCATCAGTTGCACGTAGTGGCTTTGCGCCTCGGCCTCCAGGCCGGCCTCGGCCGCGAGCAGCCCCCGCATGCGCTCCGCGGGGCTCGCGCCGGCAACGTTTTGCGCAACCACCACGGTAGCGGAATGGCTGCCCTCCCCTCCGGCGCGGATGGCGAACGCCAGGCCACCGGGCTCGAATCCCGGCTCCGCGCTGTTCAGCACCTGGTCATGCGAGACCGCTGCGGGAGAGCCGATCAACGCGGAATATTTGCCCGTCCCATCGGCCAGGATGTAAGCCGAAGACGCAGCATCCCAATGTGCATTCTGGCCGCCCAGCGAACCCGGCCACATCAGATCGACTACCGGCTTGAAGTGGATTACGATCTCGACATCGTGGCGGGATTCCACCGTGTACGTCAGCAGGACGGCCGGTTCCTCGAGAGGCACAAACAGCTTTTCCCTGACGACGAAATCGGGACCAATGTAAATGCGGGTGACGGCCTCGGGCTGATAGATGACGCGGCGAATCAATGCGGCGGCGGGAACCTCGCTGGTACCTCCGGGTAAGCGAAAGCCCAGTTCATATCCGCTGACCAGTTGCAGCGGGTAGGCCCACAGCTCCAGGCCGCTGGACGCGTAGCCCATGACCAGAGCTTTGCGCCCGTGTACGGCCACAAAACGTTGGGGCGCAACTGAATCAGTGTCAAATAAAAGCTGCGCCGGCGCCAAAGTCGAGCAGAGGAGCGCAGCCAGGACAAACTTGGCCAATTTAGCTTTCCCTATGGCGACGATGCTAGACAACCTTGCGTTTTTGCTTTGTATCAGTCTCACGCTGGCTCTCCCGACCCGCGAGGGATGAAATGGGAAGATTCTGTTTGTTGTTAGGACACGGCTGCCTCGCCGCAGCGAGTGTCAGTCGTGCCCTGATACAAAACCCACTTCTCATGCAGACGCTAGAGCCCATTTGCTGTTTCGGGGATTACAAACACCAGGGCTGAAGCCCCGATTTTATTGCCGAACGTTAAACGGGTTTGAAAACCCGTTTCCCCGGACTACACCAAGGACTACGCCGCGAACTCACCGCGGACCAGAGTTTTTCCGCAGCCTGTTTAGCCCTAGTCATCTTGGTTTCGTATCGGCACGGTTAACGCTCGCTGCGGCGAGGCAGCCGTGCCGTGGTAAAGGTTGTGCCGTCCCTGCGGGACTCCCTAAGTTGTCTAATCCTACCCGGCACTTCCGTGCCGGGCTACAGATTCTGCCGTCCCTTCGGGACTCGCCTCGTTTCCTGAAATGGAGAAACTCCGGGGCACCGCTAACGCTAGCTGCGGCATGCCCGACTGCCTCGCCGCAGCGAGCGTTAGTCGTGCCGCCTTTAAACTCCGCGCATCACCAGGTAATCCTGACGATTTTCTCAACGTAACCTTGGCCGGCGCCGAAATCGACCTCCAAGGGGCGTAAAGAAGATGCGCCTGGCCCCAACTGGCCGCCTTCCACATGAGGGCTCGCGCCCTTATCGTTCACCCGGAGCACAAGGGTTTCCCGGCGGCCCGCCGGGGCCGACAAAGTGAGCGTGAGCGCTCCGCTCGAGTATTGCTGGTCAATCACTTTCATGTTTTGGGTGGTCGAACCAGGTTCCGGCAAAGCCTGGGAGAGACCGACCTCGACCGGCGGCAACGGAATGCGCAACACACCGCCCAAAAACTTTGCCCCCGGAGTATGCGAGCCAAGGACCAGCGAAGATCCTGTCGCGCGCACCAGCAGTTCGCTGCCCGCCCGCGTCATCTCCACGTCGACTCGTCCGTCGCCCAGCGGCACCTGGCGCAGGGCCGCGTGATCCCACTCCGCCGGCAGGCTTGGCGTGACCGCGAGCTTATGCGCGGCCGCGTCCCACTCCAGGCCGAACAGGCCACGCACCACGGGCGAGATGACCATCGCCGACGACCATAGGTGGTGAGACGTGCTGCGGCCCAGCGGAGCAAAGAACTGACCGGAAAGCAGTTCGGTGGCGGCACCCAGATCCTGGGCCCAGGTAAGATCGGCATTTTGCATCAGGTGCGCATACGCGGAGAGACTACGGCCGTTACGATATTCCGCAACCGACACCCAGCCGGTGTAGAGCGGCCACACCGTACCCTGGTGATAACTGATGGGATCGTAAAACGATACTGTGGGGCTCAAGTCGCGGGTGCCCCAATCGGTCGAAAACTCCGGCGCCGCCCAGCGGTTCAACATCGGGTGCACATGCTGCAGTTCGTAGGTTCCGTCCCAGGAAGCGACGGCGGGAAAAATGGTGGGGCTGGAGTCGATCTTGCCTTCACCGTTGTAGCTGAAAGCATAAAAGCCCCCGCCGGGGAGCAGATACTCTTTCTCCAGCGTTGCCCCGATCTTCGCGGCCCGCGCCTCGGCCTGCTGTGCCGTCTCCGCGTGGCCCGTGGCTCGGGCCAGAGCAGCCATTGCTGTACTTGCCTGCCGGTCGAGCGCGGCCAGATAAATTTCCTGGTGGGGCATCCCCGGCGGCCAGGACTCCACCCATCCGGAGCCTTCGGAGTTGTCGTAAATGCCATCGGTATCATGCGACGTCTCGAAATTCCAGGCCTTTTCGAACGCCTCCCAGTGAGCCTGAATGAATTGTGTGTCGCCGCTGATCTTGAGGTAATCCTCGCCTGCCATCAGCAGCAGCGGAGTGGCATCGGCCGAGGCAAAGGCGTAGGGAAGACTTTTCCAATCCACCAGATCGGCGGTCTGCGCCCATTCGTGAATCATCTTGCCCTCTGGACTCTGCCGATGGATGAGGAAGTTCAGCTCGTCGCGCGTCAACTGGTAGTCGCCGTAGCTGTTGACGGCGTAAAGCGTCCACAGTGCATCGCGGCCAAAATACCAGCCGAAGCCCGGCCGGGCGGAATCTCCCGAACCAAAGAAACCCGCCACCAAGGCGGTTTCGGAGTGACTGGGCGTGGTCTGCACGCGAAGCTGGTCAATGGCGACTTCTGCCCACGCGAAGGCCTGGTTCAGTCTCTTGTCCGGCGTCTCGATGCTGAGATGTTGCGCGGAGAATTGTTCGAAGTGCTTCTGCGTGTCGCGGTAAAGCTGCTGAAACTGGCTGTCGAGCGACTGCAGGCGGCCGGCTAACGATGGGGTGGCCGCCTCGGCCGTGGTCTCCGCAGTCGTCATCAACAGGGGATAGAGCTTGCCGGAATCGGTCGCCGGGTCGAAATGGATCACAAACTGTAGCGGATACTCTTTAGGCCGTTCCTGGTACGGCGGAAGAATGCCGTATTGCGCGGTGGGGATAGCCAGCGCCGCGGCGTGATCGGGAAAATTAAGATGCAGCACGTAAAAACCGGAGTCACCTCGCTTGACCCACTCCGGCGAGGGCCGGTCGTCGGAGGGGGCCGGCCACATGCGCTGCATCTCCGGGGTAAAGCTAAAGGTAACCGTCATGGGACGCACCGCATCCATCGAAAAAAAGGCCAGAGCGCCTGCGCCCTCGGGAGCGTTTTGCGGAGCGAAGAGCGTCTCCCGTATTGTGAAATTGGCGTGCGAGAAGGTGATGGTCGTGTGGCCCGGCTGCACCTTGATGGTGGCCGCCTGCTGGTTGACATCGATGGGGACCGGGTAGTCCTGCATGGCCACACTGATGTGCATGCCGCCAAGAATCTTCCAGGGAAAGATCCAGGCTTCAAACGAACCATCCTGCTGGCCCAGCAGCGCGCCGCGGGGACCGGTCACACTGAAGGGCTTGCTGGCCGTGATGGCGCTGGTGAGGGCAAGCTGGGGCGGTTGATCCGTTTGCTCCGTTGAAAAAGCCGGCAGCGCGGGAAGCGCAGCTGCCCGGTCGCCCACAGGTTCCTGGGCGGCCAGCAAACCAGCACTCATCGCGAGAAGCAAAAAAAAGCAGGACCTCATCGTTTCATAACCATAGCGGTATCTTTTTTCTGCGGGGTAACCGGGGGACGGAGATCTTGCAGGAGTGGAAGGCGGCCTGCGGAAGGCCGCCTTCCATCTGGTTACAGCATTTTCGCAATTAGTGTAGACCGAAGCCACCAACCTTTACGTGGTTTTCTCTCAAAGAAAACCACGCCTCGCTGCTCTTACCACACCACAGTCATTGCGAAAATGCTCTAGAAGGAGAAGCGCCCTGAGAACTGCAGACGGCGCAGCGAGGTTCCGTCCTGCGTAGAGAGAGAACTGGAGATGGTGCCTGCGTTACCGTCCTGGCAGTCAACGCAGGAATCAGGAAAGCCCAGATTGACATGGTTGAACGCGTTGTAGGCCTCCGCCCGCAGTTGAAAGTGTAACCGTTCGGTAAGGTTGAAGTTCTTGGCTAACGCGAGATCGGCATTCCACAAACCGGGCGCGATGAGTGTGTCACGACCCAGGTTGCCGAAAGTGCCCGCCGCGGGCCGCGCGTAAGGACCAAAGGAGTTTTGTGGACCCGACGGTTGCAGCACATACGGCGACGGGGTGAAGTACTGCGCTTTGTGGGTTAACGGATTCAGCGAGCCGCCGTGCAGGTTGAAGTCGCTGGTGGTGTTGGCCCGGTTCAGGAAACCCGCGACGTCATTGTCGCTGCTGCTGAGAGCATAGCCCGGCGTGTAAGGTAATCCGCCTTGAATCGTTACATTGCCGTTCAACGCGAAGCCGCCGATGATTTCATCCACCCAACCCTTCACATTGCCTCCAACTAACTTGCCTTTGCCGAACGGGTAGATCGTAGTTGCCGGCGAAGACGAAGGCGTTGCGCCGATTGTAGTAACTGGGCCCGTAGCCCACCCGGGGATCGATGAAGTAGTAGTACGACTCGTGCGCCTGGGCTCGGGAAAACGTGTAATGCGAGATGAACTGCAATCCCTGGGCGAAGCGCTTTTCGACCACCACCTGCAAAGCTTCGTAGCTACTGGTGGCCTGATTGGCGTTATAGCGAAGATCCTGCTCCCAACCGAAGGCATGGCCGAAGTTCAGACCCAGTTCCCTTTGCGCGGTGCCGTTGAAGTAGGGACGGCGCTCACTCTGGGTGTATATCTTCCCCGTTTCGGGGTTGATCTGGTTGAAACCGGCGATCGTCTGCGTATTGGGGCTGGCCTGGTTGGAGGAGTCGAACTGGTTGTGGATGCCGTGACTGCCGACATAGCCGATCTGCAAAGACAGAGTGGAATTGAGCTGCTGCTGAACGGCCAGGTTCCAGGCATCCAAGGTGTTGAGGCGCACACGCAGCGGCCGCAGGGGAACGCCGACTCCGTCTGGTAACGGATAGTTGCCGTCGGCCGGGATCGGCGCGAAGGAAAAGCCCGGGGGTCCTTGGGTGAGATTGAATAGGGAGGCCGCATTTGACAACGGGTTCAGATTTTGTGAAACCTGGGTCGGAAAGGAGAACGTCAGTACCTCGCCGAAGGTATTGCCGGACCAACCCTGTCCGTACACCCGTCCATATCCTGTGCGGACCACGGTATTCGCACTGGCCTGGTAGGCTATTCCGACACGCGGCCCAAGGTTCAACCAGTTCTTCTGCACATTCAGGTTCGTTCCGTAGGGCCCATAGCCGGCGATGCGGATGTCCCCTGTATTGAGGTCGAGAAGCCCTCCCTCGCCTTTACCGGTGACGGTCTCGGGCAAAATCTGCTCCCAACGCAAACCATAGTTGAGGGTCAGCTTATTGGTGATCCGCCACTGATCTTGTCCGTAAAAGAAGAACCGCTTTTGCCGCTCCTCGGCATCGGTATTCTGGGTTTGGGTGCGCTGGAAGCTGGTAACGTCGCCCAGCAGGAAGGTAGCAAAACCCAGCCCGGAAGAAGTGGAACCGGTTACCGGATCGAGCACGCCGGCGGTGCGGTTCTGTGCAAAGTGGAAGTTGCCCGACCGCACATTGTTGTTATCCAGTCCGACCAGATGGTTCAAGGCATAGCGCAAATCCAGGCCGAAGCGGATGTTGTGGTTCCCTTTCAGGTGCGACCAGTTATTGACGAACTGAAACTGGCTGGAATCCTGCGAAAACTGGGCGGCCGACGTGCCGTACTCCAGGTTGCCCCCTCCGTTGGTGCCATTGCTGGCGTTGTCGATGTTGAACTGCGGCAGGCCGCCATTGAGTGCGAGGTTACCAACGTTTGCGTTGGGAATACCAAGCTGGTTGCCCAGCGCCTGGTTGAAGCCAGGCCCGTTCTCGTCCAGGTGAATGCGGAAGTATCCAAAACGGGCATCGGTCAGCCAGTGCGCGCTGACTACTTTGTCAAGACCGGCCGCCACGCTCTGATCGCGGGCCGCGTCGGTTCCGGCGAAGCCTCCGCTGCCAAACCCACCGCCGCCGGCCGCGCCAAAATAGGGTGCGCCCGACAGGCTCGATTGAAAGTAGGTATAGCGGCCAAAAATATGCAGCCGATCGGTGAGCTGGCTGTCGACACGCCCATCCACCTGATCGTTGCTGAACAGGCCGGAGCCGGAAGCCAGGTAATTATTCACAATGCCCGCGCCCGCTACATTTGGGTTCGGCAGCAGCTTGAGGAAGTTGACCGCCGGAGCCGAAAGACGATCGGCCGGAATGAAGTTGTTGGCGAATGGAGTACGACCGGTAAGGGCGGTTTGGTTGGTGGCGGGATCGAAGATCTGCCCCTGCCCTCCCTGTGTGTATTCGCTGAAGTCGCAACCGTTTCCTGAGAGGCAGCTCGATTTGGCCAGCGCCGTCGGCACCGTGGTGAGCAAGGCTGTCCCCGTCTTCTCGCGCAGCCCCTGGTAGTCGGCAAAAAAGAAGAGCTTGTCTTTAAATATGGGGCCGCCCACCGATCCGCCGAATTGATTGTGCAGATTGGGGGAAAGATAGCGGCCGCTGATCGGATCGGGAGCGAACTCGGTGAAGGGATCGCGGGCTTGCTGCGCGTCGGAGCGGCGGTACTCAAACGCGGAGCCGTGGAGGCTATTCGAGCCGGACCTGGTTTGGGCCGTTACCAGGCCGGCGACGGCTTTGCCGAATTCGGCATCGTAGTTTTGCGCGGTCACCTTCTCCTCGGAGATGGCGTCGAGGTTGGGGCTGATCACCGCTACACCGATGATGGGATCCTGGTTGTCGGTGCCGTCCAACTCATAGCCGGTGGAGAAGGGCAGCTGGCCGTTCACTTCGATCTGCTGGCTGCGCTGCGGGTTGTTCGCCTCGCCCACGTCCCAGCCGATGAAACTGGTACCCGGAGTCAGCAGCTCGAACGCGGTGAAATTCCGGTTGAAGTTGGGCAGATTCTGCACCGCCCGCTCGTTCAAGATCGTGCTGACCTCTGCGCGATCCGTCTGCAGAAGGGGAGACGCGGAGCTCACCGTGACGGTATTCGAGGTCGAGCCCACAGAAAGCTTTAGATCCACTTTGGGTGAGGTATCGGCGTATATAAGAATGTTGTCAGCTGAACTGGTGCTGAACCCGTTCACCACCGCGTCCACCCGGTAGGTGTCGGGAATGAGGTGCTGCACCCGATAATCGCCGTCCGCTCCAGTTTGTACGGTCACCTGGGTTCCCTTCGCGGTATCGGTGACCTTGATCGTCGCGTTGGGAATCACCGCGCCTGTGTTGTCGGTGACGGTGCCGAAGATCGACCCATAAACCGCCTGGGCGTGGGCCGGCTGAATCGCGGAAAACATCCCAAACAACAACAGCAACAGCGAGCTGAGCCAAGCATACTTGACCCCAACCGTTCTGCCCTGTGGACCTGAAACAACATTGTGCTCTCGCATAACCCCTCCAAAAGAAAAGCAACTGATCGTTCGTGCAAGCCGCCAAACCCGATAGGCCATCCGGGGCTCGGTAAGTTTTCGCAGCCCGGTTCGTGCTTGACTGCGCGGCGCAGACCTTCTTATGTACCGCAACAAAGTATTGGCCCTACAACGGGGGCTGGCAACGCTTTTACAGTGATTTGACACGTGAAATGGCAGGTGAAACACTCGTCTTTTGCGTCTTTGGGAACCCATGGTAGCTTCACATCCAGTTTTGGCAGGCAGCAGGTCGGAAACTGATCCGCGGCTTCTACTGATCGGTCGCATCGCCGCCAGCCAACCAATGAAGTCTTCCCCTCGACTTTGTGAGTTCCTGCTCTACGTCTCCGACTGTGCGCTCCGCCATGCTCCTGAAGACGCGACCGAGCAACAAATCGGGATTCGCGTCTTTCATCGGCCCCCTGGCTACAACTCCAGTGAGGACAGCATTGTGCGCACGCACGCCCGCCTGTTGCGACAAAAGCTGGCCGGCTATTTCGAAGAAGAAGGCCACGGCGAAGAACTGGTTGTAGAGATTCCCAAAGGCCACTATATGCCGGTGTTTCGGCCCAAACATGGGACGGCGCCGGTACCTGCGATTCCCGTCCCGGTGCTTCCGCAGACCGTGGAGCCGGTTAAGCCGGAGCAGGTAGTGGTGACGCCGCCGGCCGTTGTTCCGCGCCGCTTGATTCGCGGGCGGCCGGTCGCCGCTCTAATTCTCCTGTTCGCCATCGTGTTTACCGCCGGGGCAGCTCGAGTATGGCGTCGCTGGGCCGCTGCGATAGCTCCTCGGTCGGCGGTGACCACCTTCTGGAAACCGTTCTTCAATGATGATCCCGCCCTGCTGATCTATAGCAACGCCATGTTCGTGGGAGACTCGAAGGACGGCTTGCGCTATGCCCGCCCCGAAGACCTGGCGAGCCAGAAGAACAGTGACAGCTATGTAGACACCTATACGGGCATTGGTGAGCTGGCATCGGTCTACACGCTAACCAGACTTTTTGACGATCATCGGGCTCACTTCATCCTCAAGCGGAGTATGCTCACCACCTGGGATGAGGCCAAGACCAAAGACCTGATTTTTATCGGATCGACCGCCGAAAATCCCTCGCTGCGTGTCTCTGAGTCGGTGATGGACTTCACTTTGACGGCCGATAAGGATTCGGCCGGTTTCGTAAACCACCATCCTAAAGCCGGCGAGCCGGCGATTTATTCCCGCCCGGAGCATCCCCTGACGCGCGATTACGCCGTGGTTGCCCTGGTCCCCGGCATGCAACCGGGCAAACATATGCTCATCTTCAGCGGCCTGACGACGCTCGGAACCCAGGCCGCGGTCGATTATGCGTGCCGCCCCGATAGCGCCGCCGATTTGCTTCGCCGGCTGGGATGGTCGGGAGGCGAAATCCGGCCCTTCGAAGCTCTGCTCGAAATCTCAATCGGGGGCGGTGTTCCGTTGCAAACCAAACTCGTGACCCTCCGCCTGCACTAAAGCGCATTACTCGATCGGCTGCAATTTGGGCTGGCTGGAAGCATGGATTTGCGCCGCCGCATCCAGCTCGCTCTTGGCCTCCTGCTCTTTGCCCATGGCCCGGTACGCCTGCCCCAGCAGAGTATGGGTGATGTAGTTGCCGGGATCCATTTTCGCTGCGTGTTGCAGATACAACTCGGCGCTCTCCGGGTCTCCACGGCGGAGAAACACCTTGCCCATTTGAACGAACGGACCGGTGCTGGAGGTGTCGAGAGAGAGGGCGCGGGTCAGGGCCTCCTGGGCCCGTTGATACTCGCCTATCCTGGTGTAAACGTCGCCTAGCCGGTCGTACGCGGGGGCATAGGCAGGATTAATGCTGCACTCCTGCTCGAACTGCTCCCGCGCGTGGGGAATGTCGGATTTGTAAAGGTAGACCTCGCCCAGGGTGAAGTGCGCCAGGGGAAGCTGAGGCGATAGGGCGAGCGCTTTCTGCGCGTGCTCGGCGGCGAGCTCCGGCAGGGAGGCCTGCAGCAGCAGTCCCGCGGTCAACAGATACGCCGCGGCGGAGTCCGGGCCTACGCCATACTGCCCGGCAAAGGCGCGGCGAGCGTCGTCATAGCGCCGGGCATTCAGGTAAGCGAGGCCCAGCACGTGGTTGGCATCGGCATTCGCGTTGGGCATCCACTGCCGCACGCGTTCCAGGTAAGGAATGGCCGCGGCCGGCTGGCCCAGGCGATACAGCGTGAGCCCGCGCATCTGCACCGATTCCAGATCGTTGGCGTCCTGGGCCATGGCGGCGGCAAAGGCTCGCTCCGCATCCAGCAGCTTGCCGCTGCGGTAATAAGCGATGCCGAGCTGGCGGCTGGCGCCTGGCACCGGCGGCTGTTGCGCCGCTTGCTGCTGCAGGGTAGCGATCGACGCGACGCCGGAGGCTGCCGCTGGAGGCGCGGTTTGCCCCAGACAACAGACCGGCGCCAGCGCTGATAAGAAGAAGAGCAAACGGAGTTTCTGCATAGCCCAAGCACAAGAATACGCTCGCGGAGGCTCACGCCCCAGGTGCTGGCATTTTCGCAATTACTGTGGTCTGGCAAGAGCAACGAGGTGTGGTTTTCTTTGAGAGAAAACCACGTAAAGGTTAGCGGCTTGCCCGTATTTCCTGCCACGCAGCACTGGCCGGGAACAGTTACGTGCGACTTTCCTCAAAGAAAGTCGCATGCAGTTCGGTGGCTCCACCAACACCAACAGGAGATACGGGTTCGGTCCTACGCCGATTGCGAAAATGCTTTAGCATTCGTAAGATGGCAGTTTGGTTCCTATGGCTGGCGGCGATGTTAGCCCTGCCCCCAGCCCCTTATCCTGCGAATACCCTTCATCCGTCGCCCGCCTGGTTCGTCGACGTGGCCGGCCCCGCCGCCTTGCAGATGCATAACGTCAACGGCGAGATGAATACCAAGAAGTACATCATCGAAACCACCGGCAGCGGGGTCGCGATCCTCGACTACGATCGCGACGGCTGGCCCGACATTTACCTGGTCAACGGCGAATCGCTGGGCGGTGACTCGGCGCAGCAACCCACCGGGCACCTGTACCACAACAATCATGATGGAACCTTCACCGATGTGACCCAGAAAGCGGGCTTGGCGGCCAGCGGCTGGGGACAGGGTGCCTGCGTAGGTGACTACGACAACGACGGCTTCGACGATTTGTACGTCACTTACTACGGCAAGAACCGTCTTTACCACAACCAGCGCGACGGAACATTCAAGGAAGTGGCGACCGCCGCGGGCGTTGCGGGCAGCGGGGAGTGGGGTTCCGGCTGCGCGTTCGTGGATTACGATCGCGACGGCAAGCTCGACCTGATGGTGGCCAACTATGTTCACTTCGATTGGAAGACCATCCCCCGGCCCGGCGAAGGCCAGATGTGTATATGGAAAGGAGTGCCTGTGATGTGCGGGCCGCGGGGACTGCCTTCCGCGCCGAACGTCTTGTATCACAATCTGGGCGACGGGCGCTTTGCCGACGTGAGCAAGAGCAGCGGAATTGAAAAGACCTACGGCCATTATTGTTTGGGAGTATCGACGCTCGATTACAACCGCGATGGTTGGCCTGACATCTACGTGGCCTGCGACAGCACCCCGAGCATTCTTTATCGCAACAACCGGGACGGAACCTTCACGGATGTGGGCGTGGACGCGTCGGTAGCCTTCGATGAAGATGGCCGCGAACAGGCGGGGATGGGCGCGACGGTGGGTGATTTCAACGGTGATGGATGGCCGGACATTTTCAAGACCAACTTCTCCGATGACACCTCATCGCTTTACCAGAACAACGGAGACGGAACGTACAGCTCGAAAATATTCGATGTTGGGCTGGGACTGAACACGCAGTACCTGGGCTGGGGCGTCATGTTTCTCGACATGGATAACGACGGCTGGCCCGATCTATTGATTGCCAACGGGCACGTCTACCCGGAGGTGGACACCGCCCATCTGGGGGCTACTTATAAGGAACCGCGCCTGGTCTATTGGAACCAGGGAAACGGAAAATTCAAGGACATGAGCCAGCAAGCCGGACCGGGATGTACCGCACCGGAATCCAGCCGCGGCCTGGCCGTCGCCGATTTCTGGAATGACGGGCGAGTCTCGGCGGTGATCAATAATTCCGGCGCCAAGCCATCCCTGTTGGTGAACGAGGCGTTGAACAAGAATCACTGGGTAGGCATCCGCACGGTTGGTACGCGATCCAACCGCGACGGCATCGGCGCTCGCGTCACCCTGTTGGCCGGTGGCAAAACCTGGGCACAGGAGGTGCGCAGCGGCTCCAGCTATGTTTCCAGCAGCGACCTTCGGCTGCATTTTGGTTTAGGAACCGCCGAGAAGCTCGACCAGTTGGAGGTCGATTGGCCAAGCGGCTTAAAGGAACAGTTCGAGGCGCCCTTTGTGGACCGCATCACGACCGTTACCGAGGGAACGGGAAAAGCGTGCTGTATCTCGGGGAAGTAAATGAGCGGCCCCAGTCCCGTCAAGATGGCTTCGACGTGACGCTTATGCCAAATCCCGTTGAGACTGGCTCGCCGGGAGACCCATTGACAGAGGATGGCCCCAGGCTTCCTAGAATTTCGACGAGACCTAATTTTCCTGATCTCATCAGCGCAGCGCACTCCGTCGCCGGCAAAGCCGGACTGTACAGGAATCCCTGGATTTCAGCACACTTCTTCTTGTTTAGATACTCACGCTGTTCCACAGTTTCGACTCCTTCGGCGATGCAGGTAAGACCGAGATTGCGCGCCAGGTCCAGAATGCTGGTGACCACTGCCTCGGCGGCGGGCTGAGTCGTGATGTCGCACATAAACGATCGATCGATCTTGAGACGGTCAAGGGGGAACCGTCGCAAACAAGACAGTGATGACCAACCGGTGCCAAAGTCATCGAGCGAGAGGCTCAACCCCAGCAGCTTGAGTTCGTTCATTATATTGATCGTTGTTTCCGTGTCGTCCAGAGTCAAGCTCTCGGTCAACTCGAGTTCCAGCCATTCCGGTTGCAATTTGCTTTCGATTAATACCTCTCTGACCGTTCGCGCGAGATCGCCTCGATAGAACTGCTGCGCCGACACATTCACAGCCATGCGTACAGGCGGCAAACCTTCGCGTTGCCAGGCGACATTTTGCAGACACGCTGTTTTCAAAGCCCAGCTTCCAACCTCGATCATCAATCCCAATTCTTCCAGCAACGGGATGAATTCATTCGGAGCAATCTGACCGTGCCCGGGGTGGTTCCATCGCAGCAGAGCCTCGACCGCGGTGATGGTTCCGTCGACCGTGGAAACCTGCGGCTGATAATGGAGCACGAACTGTCCCAGTGCGCGGGCATGATGCAAATCGGTCGTCAGCAAGAGCCGCCGCTGCGTTGCCGCATCGAGCTCCGACGTAAAGAACCGGTAGCCGCCGCGGGCGTGTGCCTTAGCCTCATACATGGCCGTGTCCGCGGCTCGCAACAGAGTTCCGGGGTTCTCCCCATCGCTTGGGTACTGGCTGATGCCGATGCTGCTACCTACATTCAGCTCATGGCCTTCGATGTGGAACGGATCGTGCAAAGCCAGGAGGAGCTTCTGCACCACTTTTTCGATGGCGAAGTTATCTTGGATGCTAAGCAATCCAACGACGAATTCGTCTCCGCCCAGGCGAGCCACGATGTCGCTTTCGCGCGTGTAGGCCGTCAGTCTTCGAGACACCGCCTGCAGAAGGCAATCGCCAACGTGGTGGCCAAGCGAATCGTTGACGTGCTTGAATTGATCCAGATCAAGCATCAGTACAGCGACTCGCTGTTGATTGCGGGCGCCCAGCGCGATTGCCTGAGTTAAGCGATCCTGCAGCAGAACACGGTTCGGCAGGCCGGTGAGCGCGTCGTGAAGCGCCATATGGCGGATGCGCGCTTCCGACTGCTTGCGGTCCGTAATGTCGCGGATATTGCATTGCACGATCCGGGCTCCATCGACCCGGTATACGTTGCTGACAAACTCTACGTTGACACGCGATTTATCCTTGGTTTCAAGGGACCAATCGTCAAAATTGGCAGACTCAACGGTTTCGAGGTCGATCAGGCATGTCTCGCAGTCTGGAATATCCTTGAATGGCAGAACATCGGATAGTTTGTGGTCGAGGAAATGATCGCGGCTATAGCCAAGCATCTTGACCACAGCCAGATTGACATCCGTAATCTTCCCGCTCTCAAGATTGATCAACAAAAGGCCGTCTTTGGATGTCTCAAAGAGACTGCGATAACGGAGTTCAGATGCGTGTAGCTGCGCATTTCTTGTTATAAGTTGCCGCTGCTGAGCGCGGAGCGTCAGATGCGTGTTGATCCGCGCTGACACTTCCTCCATTTGAAACGGCTTAGTGACATAGTCGACTCCTCCCGCCGTAAATGCTGCAACCTTATCCGCCAGGTCGGCCATTGCCGTCATGAAAATCACCGGGATGTCACGCGTGCTTTCGATTGCTTTGAGGCGGCGGCAGGTTTCCAAGCCATCTATACCCGGCATCATGATGTCCAGCAGAATGAGGTCCGGCTGCACCAGTTGGGCTCTTTCGATGCCCTCTTCGCCATCTTGAGCGACCATTACCTGAAAGTTGCTCCCTTCCAGGTGATCTACGGCGACCGCCAGATTGGCAGGGATGTCGTCTACGATCAGAATTTTTTGTCCGCATATATCCGGCAAGACTTGGTTCATGATTGTGCCACCTGTTCCCCCTAATTCTGTATGGAATGCTTCTCCACCAAACGAAGGACAGCCTTGGATTGATACCCTAACGCCAATTCGGAGATCCTTTCCGCAAACGGGCGATATCGCCCGTCGAGGAGTATGAGCTGTTCGGCATTTTCCCTGATTGCCCGCATGTTGCCTGACTTCGCCAGTTCACGAAGAGCCTCCATTTGCGCCGGCTCGGGCACCACAAACTGCTCCGCCCGGTCGCGTACCGCGGAGGTTGCCTGCCGGGGATATTCTTGAATCCATGTCAAGCTGAGCAGCTTGCCTATCTCCTGCAGCATGTAAGTGGTGTCGATCGGCTTGGTTAAAAAGGCATTGGCCCCCGCCGTCATGCAGTCGGCCTTCTTATCCTGGGTGACTCCGGCGGAAACAGCGATGATGGGTATTGCGCGTAACTCCGGTATCTGCCGCATCCGGGCCATCGCTTCCAAGCCATTCATGATGGGCATGCGAATGTCCATCAGAATCAAGTCCGGAGGCCTGGCTTGAGCCGATTCCAGGGCATCGAGGCCATTGACTGCCTGACTTACTTCGAAGCCCAAGCCACCCAGCGAATCACTCAACACAGACCTGTTCGCTTCCGTGTCATCCACCACCAGTACCCGCTTGCGCTGCCCCTCGTAACCGGTCACGTGCCCACTCATTTCCGTAACGGTCCGCTCGAAATCAACCACAAGAGCAGGCATATCGAACGAGAAACAGCTTCCCCGCCCCGACTCGCTTTGCACGCGGACTTCACTGTCCATCAATCGAACCAACTGTTGGCTGATGCCCAATCCGAGGCCGGTGCCGCCGGCGCGATGCTGTTCATCGCCGGCTTGCTCAAAGGGGCGAAACACCCTTTCCAGTTGATCTTTCCCGATGCCGATGCCGGTGTCCCGAACTTCAAACGTGAGCCGTACCTGCCCGGGTGATTGGGATACCTTCCTAACCTGCAGGGTGACGACTCCCTGATCGGTGAACTTGACCGCGTTCGAGAGTAGATTGAGCAAGACCTGGCGCAAACGTTTCGCGTCCACCTGTACCACAGCGGGAACGTCCGCTGCGATATCACACTCAAAGTCGAGCCCTTTTTCTTCGGCTTTGATGCGTATGATATTGGCGATTCCATGCAGAAAGCCGCTCATGTCAACGGGGCCGAGTTGCAGTTCTATCTTTCCGGCTTCAATCTTGGCAAGGTCCAGAATGTCTGTAATGAGCATCAGAAGATGCTCGCCGCTCTGTTGAATCGTGTTGCAGGCTTCCGACTGCCATTGAGTCAAGGTGCGATCCCGCTTCAGCAGTTGGGCATAGCCAAGAATGGCATTCAGCGGTGTCCTCAGTTCGTGGCTCATGTTCGCGAGAAAGGCTGATTTGGCGCGGTTTGCGCCTTCGGCATTGTCGCGAGCCGAGGCAAGTTCCTTTGCCTGCCCGGCAAGACGCGCCTCGCTCACCCGTAGTTCCCGCTCGGTTTCAGACCGGCGCTTCTCATGCAGCAAAAGCGTGCCGAGAATGATGGCGGAGAGGATATTGGATACCATGGCGGGAGCGATTGAAGAAGCTACCGCCTGTCCCCTCTGGAATATCGTCACAACACCTAAGGCTCCGGCCGCCGACAGCACGCCCAGGAGTGGGAGATGGAAATATCGAAATTGCCGGGCTCGAGAGTCCCGGTGATACTTCAGTGCCCAGCGGAACAGCAGGCCGACCCCCGCGGAGACGAGCAATAGAATCACGGCAACCTGATTGGATTGCTCGCTCGCCATCCATGGCACGGATTCAATTGCCATGGAGAATGCGAGACCTCCCAGGATCGCGACCCATCCATCAAGAGGGCCGACAAGTGCGAGCAGGATCGTACTGCAGCTAACCGCCGCGCCTCCTTCCAAATGCACCGGCAACAACAGCGCGACCGCCGTGGCAATGCCAAAAAGCGTGCCGGAGGCCAATTCCTCGATGTACTTACGCCCCCCCGCGAGGCGCGCCGCGAACAGTTGCACAGGACCGTAGAAGATGATCGCGCCGGCAAAGACCGCCACGTTCAGCAGGAACTCGATCATCGTGATCTGCCAGAACAAGTTCATGTATGCGTCACTCAAAAATGGAACGTCATGGTGCCCAGCACGCGCCTTTCGATCGCGGCTCCGACGGTCTGCCGTTGGCTTGCCTGGGAGAGATTCTGGCCCGCTACCGACCACGTCAACAGGTTCGTTAACTTGTACGCAACCCGCGCATCCAGCGAGGCGAAGCCGGCAACCGGTGTGAGGCCCCCCGTGATTCCTGTCACCTGAATGCCATGAGTCGCAGACTGATAGTGAAGATACCCATCGATTTCCCACCTATCGTTTGTCCAGCCGAGATTGGCCTTCAACAGATGAACGGGCGTCGTGTGCTGATAATCGGTGAATGCAGCCCCGTTCCGAGCCGCCGGTACAAAGTGATCGTCGATCCGCTCGGGGCGGTACGCAACACCCCAACGATAGCCCTTGGAACCCGCGAACCTTAGGCTCAGCTCGGCGCCGAATGCATTCGAATTGCCAATATTGCTGGGTAGTTGATAAGGACCATCCGGCGACGAAATGTAGTCGCCGGTAACGGCTCGAAGATCCTGGCTTTTCTGAAAAAACGCAGCGCTGCGAAAGAGGATGCGCGGACCGGCGATGGTGCGATCCCAACCGATCTCGTAATTCGTCACGACGGTCGGCTTGAGAAAAGGAGAACCGGTGGTGTTGTAAAACGGGCTGATGAAAATCAGAGCGCCGCTATCGACCAGGCTGGGAAGCTCGGCGCCTCGGCTGGAGGTGAATCGGAGCGAATCCACCTCGCTCGGCCTCCAGACCAGCCCGGTGTTGTAGCTGGGCTGTGTGATGGTTCGATTCCAGTCCGCGTTGCTGAAGGGGTAACCGGGTGGGATAAAGCCGCTGCGGCCAAGGGAAAGGCGATCGACGCGCAACGCATTGGTTAACGAAACGGTGGGGGTAATCACCCACTTCCACGTGCCGCTCAAAGCGAAAATTTTGTCATCGACATCGGCGCCGGTGGTTGGCGTTGGTCTTCTCACTGGTGTACCGATATTCTGCCGCGGCTCGCAAGGTGTGATGCGTCCCGAGTCTAAATATGTCTTGTAACTCGGCCACGGTCACCTGGTTGTTCAAGTGGAAAATTTGGTCAAGAAAACCCGGAGCGGCGGTGAACTGCGACCGATTTGTATACAAAGTGGCCGCCAGCAGGCCGAAGCCAGTCTCCGCTGTAAATTTACCCCTGAGCGAAGCAATGCCATGCTGCGAGTTCGCCAGCTCATAGCTCGGCTCTATCTCGTTCAGTTGTGTCTTTACGTAGGTGGCTTCGATGTCCAGCACCATCTTTTCGCGAATGCGAATGACGCCATCGAGGTTGACTGAGCCGCGGTATTCGTTATTTCGTAACGTGATCTCCTCGGCGGGCGGAATGGGCGTCGAAAAATCGCCGTCGAAGTTTCCTCCTACAGCAAGACGCGCCGCTGCTCTTCGGCCGAATTGACGCGTGGCTACCAGCGATCCGGCCCCGAGTTCCTGAGTCCCTCCGGACGCGGACGCCGTATTCACCTTGTCGTACAGCGGATTGTAGGTGATGATATTGATGATGCCGCCGGCCGCGTTGAAGCCAAACAGTGCGCTGTTCGGACCCTTGACAATTTCGATTTGGCGGATCATGCCAAGCTCGACAGGAACCGAACTCCATGGCGTGTAACCGTAGTCGTCCGTATATACCTGGCGGCCATCCACCAGCACCAGCAGCCGCGCAGAAACGGCTTGATCATAGCCGCGCACACTGACGTCGATATTGTCATTGCCCCATTCGAGGGTGTCGACTCCGCCCGCATGACGCAAAACACCGGGTATATCCTTGGCGCCCGAGCGGCGAATCTCGTCCGCTGTGATGATCTCCATTGTCGCCGGAACGTCGCCTACCCGCTGTGGCGAGCCGTCAACGCTGGTGGTCACCGGCTCTTGAAACAACTGTTCCAGCGCGCCATAGTCCAACGACTGACCTTGAAGCAAACAAGGTAGGAACGCTACCATCACGGCCACCATCAATCCCAGGAGGGCGCCCCGTCTCCTCTTGCATATCGTACGTGCGAAACTTGGATTCATAGGCGTTTCACCACCATCGTGAAAACAAGGGAAAATCGTGCCCCCACAGCGTCAGCCAAAGCGGTATTGAGCGTTATCTCGACCCGCTGCCCTGCGCGCACCGTCAGGACACAGCATTTTGCCTCAATGCAGATTGGATCGTCGGAGATACTCACGAGGTGATGACGGAGAATGGCCTCCAGGATTACATCCGAATGCTTTGAGCAGCCAGTGACCAGAAAGAGCGCATCCAGATGACCATCGAAATGAGCCAGGTCATCGGTGGATACAACCAATGTCTGAAATTGTCTGGAACCAGGTCCACGTATTCCACTGATAATTTTGGCTGTTTGTGCCGCCAACCCTTTGCCGGCAGGAACGTCGGACGGATAGACGACTCCTACGACAATGGCCCCATCCTTCGGAAGCGACTCCAGGAAGTTGAGCGTTCGCATAGCTGCCTCGAGGTCGTCCGCAGATACTTTGTCAGCACAATATGCCGTCGGCATGGCTCCGAAGAGCATCACAAGAAATGTGACAAGCAGCACAGAGGCTCCCGCAATGGATTGCTCACGATTCATATCAGACGCGCGATTCCTCAACGTGATAACAACTATCTGCGCGGCATGTGTACCGCGTGCGATCGCAACCTATCCCTTAGGTACCGGCGCGTAGGATGATATTCAATGCCATCAGATTATACTTATTAAGTCACTAATGTGGATATTGGGGGTATTTCGCCATGCGGGAACTCCACTGAAGCCAGAATGAAACATGTCTGGCAATTGGAAGGTCTGCCGGCAATGCGATTCCCGGCCGCTCAGCGAGATAGTTATCTCCAGATATCCAAGCCCTCCTGAACATCGCCGCGTGAAATCGCTGCCCTTTGCTCAATTATGCTCACAATTTAGGTATTTTGCGGGGTTAACTAAGTCAGACAGCTACGGAGGTCACTGCGCAGACAACTAAGAACGCGACTTAGATAACTTGAATGGAGCAATTCAGTACACATACCCGGCAGAGACAAGGTGGATAAGATGCACACCCGGCCTTTAGAGCATTTTCACTTCTACTCTGTACAGGGGAGATCAGCGAAGAGCGGCTTTTCTTCCACTCCAGCAGGCTCGCCTGCCGGGGACCCCGGTTCTTGGGGAAAAGCCGCCTCGGGAGCGGTTGCCCTGTATACACCAGAAGTGAAAATGCTCTAGACATCCATTTGCGGGAACAACGCAGAGCAGGACGCCGTCCGTGAAGATTGAGTTAGAGTAAGCGGCCTGCCTTGAATCCGACGGTGTGGTGTATTTTGGGGCGAAGGCCCCGTGCACAGTCCCCACTTACGGCAGGACTATCCGTCACGGAACGGTACACTTATTGGCGCCCGAGGGGCTGCTGCGCAAGACGTCACTGAGTGTCTCGCAACCGGCGCCTCGGAAACCATCCCAGGAACCAGAAACGGACGGGCGTCTCGAAATAGCGGAAGCTCAACAAACTCAACCCTACACACAGCGCCAGGTATACCGGATAGAACGGAAGGGTCACCCACCGAAAGTGCAGAAACAAGGAAAGGAGTGGCACATGAATCAGGTAGAGCGCATAACTGGCATTCCCCAGGTTCACTAGCCATCTGCTACACAACCACCGGGACAGTGGAGTGGCGATCACTGAAAGAGCCCATACGAACCCCGCAAATATCGGCGCCAGCAGCCCATTGTAGTAGGGAGCCGGAACACGAAAAAAGGGAACCAGCAGTGCACTTCCCAAAAGGCCGGCAACCGACAGCCCGAGCACGATGTTCACCTGCCACACTCGCACCTGCGCTTCGTCCTCTCGTTGCAGCGTCTGCCAACGGGCCAGCAGAATCCCCAGCGCGAAAGTTGAAAGATGCATCGGCGGCAAGGTCAGTACCATCCCAAGACTCAGATGCGGCCTCATTGCCCAAACCAGCGCCTGCCCTCCAGCGTACAACGCCAACGCTGTCATCCACAGCCGCGCCCCACGCAGCTTCCAAAGCAAGACGCCGAGCCACGGGAAGCACAGATAAAAGAAAGCTTCCACGCAGAGAGACCAACTGACAACGTTGATGCGCAGCAGCCAGTTTCGCTTCCAGACTTGCAGCATCCCCACATTTGCTGCAAATATCCCTGCTGTCATGGTCAGCCCAAGTTTCATGCCGTACCGTTGTACCTCGGGCACCAGAAGCTCCGGCGTATCGAGCACTAAAACGACAAAGTACAGAGGATAAAGACGGGCAAACCTTGCCGCGAAAAAATTGCTCTTATCGAGACTCGGCACGTTATGCAAATACACCAAACTCAGCACATAACCGGAGAGGAAGAAGAAAAAGCTGGGGGAAACCGGGAATGCAAGCGATACGATACCGGTCATATCCTTGGGGACGTCGTGAACACCCCTCGCGGAGAAGACAGGTAGAAAAATCCGCACCGAATGGTGAAATAAAACAAGGGATGCCGCAAAGAAACGCACCGAGGTCAATGGATAGATCGTTTTAGCCATAGTTCACCGGGCTCATCTCATTCGCGATGTTTCCGAGAACGCCGGACAACGGGATTCCCCTCGGGACCTTGTATCGTGCGGTCCGCAATGGAGTCGTGGTTGGTGTAGCCAGGAGGCCGGCAGAGATAAGAGACAAGCCTCCCAAAGGACTGGGCGAAAGCATCCGTAAACCTTATGGCCCAAAGGGCCTGCGGCTTCGTTAACTGAAATCGGGCAGATTTATTCCCTCTCGTTGCTAACAACTCCCGGCTGAAGGCCGGTACGTTTGATTGCGACTGAGAGTCGCCGGTTTGCGGCTGAAACCGCCTGCAAGGCTCCCGGGTTGAGAACCGGCTTAACGCTCGGCGGGCGCGGTAATTTTTGAAGTTTTCGCGAACACAGACCACGCCCCGCCGATTACATCTACCGGCGAGAGATTTGTGGGAACCCCCGTTGGGCCGTTAGCGTAGTGAACAGAATGACCTTCGCGCCGTAGCAGGCTTGGCTCTGCTTGCCTGCAATCTTGCTGGCTTGGCCAAAGCGGAGACCCCATGTGGCCAAATGCTGCAAGCGGCGAGAGCTTTAGCGGCACCGCTAACGCTCGCTGCGGCGAGGCAATCGTGCCCCGATAAAGCCCAGCGCTAAAGCGCAGAATAAGGAGATCAGATTTCTTCCGGCAACGCTAAAGCGTTGCCTCCCCCTGCTAAAGCAGGGGGGCTTCCACCCAGAGATAAACGATCCTCGGCGTGAGACACACCGCTAGAGCAGTTTCGGAATTACTGTGGCCTGATAAGGTTCGCGAGGTGTGGTTTTCCTTGAGAGAAAACCACGAAAAGGCCTGTAGCTTCGGTCTACACCAATTCCGAAAACTGCTTTAAAACTTGAAGCGGTAACGTAGCTCGGCATAGATCTGCCGGGGATCGTTGTAGTGAAAGCCGCCAAAAGTGAGGCTGTTGTCGAGAAGCACCCGCGTGTTGCCGACGTTCAACGCGTTGACTGAGATGGTGAAGTTCTCACCGAAATCTCTGCCCAGCGCGAGATCGGCTGTGGTATGAGATGGCAGGTAAGCACCGCTGTAGGGCGACGGCGGGTCCTGATATCCGTTCGAGAACCCTGAGCCGTAGTACACGTTAAAGGATCCGAAGACGCGATACGGCAGATTGCCGTTGAAGCCGAAGTTCAGCGTGTTGCGCTGGTCGTGGTCGAGCGCGGAGTACCCCGGCGCGACATAGCAAGGTTGTCCCGGCTCGGCCGACGGGCCTACACAGGTCAAGCCACCTGTAATGGCTCCAATCTGCTGCGCCAGTTGATTCGAGTACGAGAGATGCGCCTGCCCGAAGCGCCAGAGGCGCGGCGAACGCAGAGTAAGCTCCCACGCCTGAACCAGAGCACCCTGTACCGTGATGGGAATAAAGATGCTCGATTCGCCGATATTGTTGTGATCAAGAAAGTTCTGTGCCCGCGTCTTAAAGGTGTCGGCGTCCAGTAGCCAACCGCGAAAGGGTACCTGGACACCGAACTGGTGCTCTTCGTCGCGCTCAGCGTGCAGCGGGACGAACGTGTCGCCGGCGAAGGTCTGCGCATAGTTAAGCGCCTGCCCGGTAATACTGGTGAGCGGCGGCGGCTGATAAAAATGCCCGTAAAAGGCGCGGAAAACCCAGTTCAACCGCGGTATCCGCACCGCAATACCGATACGGGGATAGGCAGCGTTCTCGCTGATCGCCCCTGAGAAGCGGGTCTGGCGCTCTCCGCCGGTCAGCGTCAGCCATCCCGTTGGCTTGTAATTATCCTCCACCCAGACCTCTTCAACGCCGCCAACCACGATTGGATGAACGCTGAAATCCGGGCTGCTTCCATCGTTGAAGACTGCGCCGAATCGATCGTTCTCATGCTGCGCATACCCATACACGCCTGCCGAGAGTGAGTTCTTTGCGATCACCGTAGAAATGGATCCTTGCACGCCACCGTAGATGCCGGTTTCATCCGCGACGGTCGCCGCGGGCCGATCGTTTGCGCTCGGCTCGTAGTTGGCACGGTTGAAGTGGAAAAAAGGTGAAATCTGCGCGACGGTCTTCGGATTGAATGTATGCAGCCAGCTTCCAGCAACGTAGCTGTCAGTCTCTCGTTCGGAGTCGAAGAGGCCGCTTGAGTTATAGAAGTCATTTTCAAAATCGTTTACGTTTGGATCGTTCGGAATCTGATAATAGTCTGTGCGCAGCTGGCCAACGAGACGGAACTGGTTCGCGGGATCGTGATTGAAGACGATCGTCCCGAAACCTCCGTATCCGTTCTCCGCGTCGTGAAGGGGCTGGGCGATCGGCGGCTGAAGACCGAAGTCGCTTCGGTTGCCATTCAGACTGGTGAACCAGGCAAAGCGTTGGGAGTGGTCGCCGAGACTGATTTGATCGTTCGTTTGCAGAAAGCTGCCGCCCGTCAAGACGAGCTCGCCGTCGCGGTTGCGCTCAAAGCCCGTGCGCGGAACAATGTCGAAGATGCCATAGGTGCGATCACCGAGATCGGCGTCATAGCTACCGCGGTTGACTTCGAGCGTGTTGATGTCTTTGGGATCGATCTGCGGTGCGATGTTGCTGGCGATGTTGGTGTTGGGGATGTTGACGCCATCGATGAGATAGCTGACCTGGTGACCTCCGCGGATATGGAGCAGATCGTGCGTCTCATAAGAGCCCGGGACGTAATCTGTGATCGCCTCCAGCGCATTGGTGCGATCCGCACCAGGAGTACGGGCGATGTCTTCACGCGTAATGAGTGTCTGGGTCGTTGTGGAATCCGGATTTGCTGTGTTTGCAGATCCTTCGACATGCACCGACTGTTTTACGACCGAAATAGCAAGCTGGAAGTGCAGTGTTAATGACGCTTCACTATTCACCGTAACCGCCTGCTTCAGATCGGCAAAGCCAGCGTCGCTGATGGTGATGATGTATTCGCCTGCAGGAACAGACGGGATCTGGAATCCACCGTTGGCATCAGAGACCGCATGAAAGGTTAGATCAGAGTCCCCTGCGCGAAGCGTAACGGTTGAGCCGCTGACCGGCCTGTGCTGCGGATCATGGACGACACCTTGTACGCCGCTGAAGATCGACGCGTAGGCCGATGCTGCAAAGAAAAAGATCAAATTCGCCACAAAAATCAACTTGCTCATGGTGCGGACAGCCCCAGTACCGCGAGAAAGCGGCAGGCCACAAAAGACAGATAAGAAGAAGGCGCACCGCGCAGGCACGTCTCCCGTGGAACATACGTAAGGAGCCGAAAGCAGGCTCGAGATACATATGCCACATCAGCTAGCTCTTTTGTGTTGGAGGTCCACGCTTCTGTCGTGCCCGGCCAAGGGAGATGCGGTAGCCGGCCTCGACTTGTCCAATGATTTCAGTTTCAACAATGCCTGGGCAGGAAGACGCTTGCGCGGGAAACAGTGTCCACACTCCCGCGGTAGCTGGAATAACCGCCCCTGGAAACGCTGTGCAGTTCATGCGCACGACAGGCCCACTGGGTGGCATTTCAGCCATTTCCATGCAGTGATGTGCTCCTCCACGCCGGCAACACGCCCGGAGATGAGATTCCTGCGCCGATCCCAAAGCGGGGGCGAATAGCGGCAGGGCGAGCACTAACAGCAATAAGCTGGAAACAAAGCGGCGCATCTGGCAATAGCATACAGCACTCAATCGACCAGGCCTTTTTACTTTACCTTTACTAAGGCAGATACCGCAGTGCCTGTCCGAGAAATTTGTGGGAACCACCGTTAAGCCGATAGCGTACGGAACAGAATGAGGATCCTCTGCGCCACCGCAGGCTTGGCTCTACTTGCCTGCAATCTAGCCGGCTTCGCTGAAGCGGAGACACCGTGCGGTCAAACGCTGGAAGCCCCGCTGCGGTCGAGAGCCGTTCTCACCATCGATTCACGACCGGCGGGCCTCGACATTGTAGGAACCGACGACGCGGCGATTCATGTTTCGTGCACTTCCAGAGATGCCGAGGAGGCTGCGCAAATCCGCCTCCATTTTTCCGGAAACCCGGATCATGGAACACTGACTATCGCCGGCGGCTCTCATGAGGGCAACTTTCAAGTGCTCATACAAGTGCCCCGAAAAACAAGTCTGAAAGTAAAGATGTCTGCCGGCCAGGTAAAGGTGGAGGAGATCGCGGGCGATAAGGATATCGATCTCTATGCCGGCCAGATTAGCATTTCCTCCGCTCGCTTGTGGGATTACCGGAGCGTTCACGTATCCGTAGATATCGGCGACGTGAATGCACAAGCTTACGGTGCGGAAAAAGGCGGCTTGTTCCGCAGCTTCTCGACACAATCAGCAAGTGGCGAGTATCGCTTGTATGGTCATGTGATGACAGGGCAGATCGAACTGCTCGGCAGCCACGCACCGGCCGCACCCGAATAGCAAAGCTTTCACACCCTGGCTGTCAACGGCCGAGCCCGTTCGATCCGCTCGCGTTCACGAGACGAGTGCATCGCTTCCCAAAGATCACTCCGCCGCTGCAGGTTTAGGCAGAAATCGGGGCTGTTACCGAATACACGAGCAAGGATGAGTGCGGTTGGGGCCGTCACGTTGCGGCGGTTATTGCACAGTTCATTGACGTGTTTCCGCTGCACTCCCATCGCTTTTGCCAGCACATCTTGCGTCAAACCCATCGGCCCCATAAATTCTTCGATCAGAATCTCGCCAACGCTGGCGGGCCTGCGTTTCGTCATCAGCATACTTCCCCCCTACAGATAGCTATGGTCGTCCAGATAGACGCCTGTCGCCTATGATTGACCACAAAGAGATTTTTGGGGAGCGCGATGCATCTGTTTCGAGCACTGCGATGGATTTGGCCGGTTCTCACCTTGGGGCTTCTTGGATATGGTCTGCACGTCGCGCTCACCGTACCGGCCGACGCCGACCAGGCCAACGTCGGACGCATCCTCTATTACCACGTGCCCACCTGGGTCGCGATGTCATTTTGCTTTCTGGTGAATCTCGTCTGTTCCATCGCTTACCTCGCGACGCGCGTGCGCTCGCCAAAGTTCTCTCTCGCAGCGGACGCACTCGCGGTTTCGTCTGCCGAGATGGGGGTTGTTTTCTGTTTTCTCGGCATGGCTACCGGCTCACTCTGGGGCCGGGCTGTGTGGGGTATCTGGTGGACCTGGGATGCCCGGCTGACTGCAACGATGGTCCTTTGGCTCATCTACCTTGCCTACCTGGTGCTGCGCCACGTCGTGGTGGGAGGCGGGATGCGCGCCCTGGCCGCCGTAGTGGCCATCTTCGCCTACTGCGACGTTCCCCTGGTTTATATGACCACCCGGTGGTGGCGCACGCAGCATCCCGCTCCGGTATTTTTTGGCGGTCCAGGTTCGGGGGGTCGCGCCCAATCTGTTGCCTGCGGTCGAGTGGAACATCTTCGCCTGGCTGGCCTGGGCAGTTCTCGTGGTCAGCATTCGTTTTGCCGCTGAGCGCCGCCGGCAGGCTGCGGAGCAAGAGGCGGCGGCACAAGCTTTTGAAGCTACCGTATAGGAAGGTCCCTTGATCCACAGCACAGCGCTTGCTTCCATCTTTCCTTTTGATCCCAATATCGACTCGGCACTCGCCCATCGGCACCTGGTGATGGCCTACTTCCTGGTGTGGTTTGTCCAGCTCGGTTACTTGCTCTACGTGGGGAAGAAGTGGTTTTCCGCGCGTGCCTCGGTCCAAGAGCATTGAGGGGACCGCTGAGGGACAGAGCGGGCGCGGGTTTTCGCCGCGCCGAGCAAAGTACCCAGAAAGTTTCCAACCAGATACAATTTTGGTTTCAATCCTGGTTTTGACCGCGACAGCAGTTTTCGCAATGGGTGTGGCCAACAAAAGCCTGGCCGGCCTGCGCATTAGGCTGACCATGTAAGAATCATCGCAGCAACCCGCTTTGATCACGGATTCGCATAAGAGAGAGACTCCATGGCAATGACCAGATACCTTCTTGAAAGTACGATCGTCGGCGCCCTTGGCGGTCTTTTGTTCGGCTTTGACACGGCGGTCATCGCCGGCACCACCCAGCAATTGACGGTCGTCTATCACCTCACACCCTTCACGCTGGGTCTAACGGTCTTTATCGGCCTGGTGGGCACGGTGATCGGCGCCATGAGCGCGGGGGTACTGGGCCAGCGCATCGGCGGCCGTGAGGCGCTGCGCATCATGGCCGTTCTCTATACCATCTCGGCCCTGGGTTGTGCCTTCGCCTGGAATTGGCCCTCGCTGATGGTGTTTCGCTTGATCGGTGGATTGGGCATCGGCGGTTCGTCTGTCCTCGGGCCGGTGTATATCGCGGAGCTGGCGCCGGCAAAGTTGCGCGGCAGAATGGTCGGCCTCTTTCAGATCAACGTCGTCGCCGGCATACTGCTTGCTTACCTCTCCAACTACATCATTACGCTCTTCCACCTGGGCGAGTTGCAGTGGCGCTGGCAGCTGGGCATTGCCGCGGTTCCCTCCCTCATCTTTCTGGTCATGTTGTTCCGCATCCCGCGCAGCTCGCGCTGGCTCGTCACCCGTAACCGGACCGATGAGGCACTCGCCATCCTGAATATGATGGGCTCCCCTGATTCTGAAACTGAGTTGCGCGAGATCATGGACTCCATCCACATGGAGCGCGGCATGGCCGCCGAGCCCCTCTTTAAACGTGAATACCGTCTCCCCATCTTTCTGGCCGTCAGCATCGGGCTGTTTAATCAACTCGCGGGCATCAATGCCATCCTTTACTACTCCAACTACATCTTCGCCTCGGCCGGTTTCAGCCAGGTCTCCAGTTCCCTGCAGACGGTGCTGATCGGCCTGATGAATCTGCTGGCAACGCTGCTGGGAATGTCGCTCATCGACAAGCTGGGGCGAAAGACACTGCTGCTTATCGGTAGCGTCGGCATGGCTTTTTGCCTCGCCGGGGTCGCGACCGTCTTCTTCACCCACACCCATGCCGCACTGCTGGTTTGGCTGCTGGTCGGCTATATTGGGTTCTTCTCCGTTTCCCAGGGCGCCGTGATCTGGGTTTACATTGCGGAGGTCTTCCCCAACCGCGTCCGCTCCAAGGGCCAAAGCCTCGGGTCTTCTGCCCACTGGTTGATGAATGCCTGCATCTCGCTTCTATTCCCAATCCTGGCGAAATATTCCGGTGGCCTGCCTTTCGCTTTCTTTGCCACTATGATGGTGGTCCAGTTCCTGGTTGTGCTGTTCGTGTATCCGGAGACGAAGGGCATCTCGCTCGAGCAGCTGCAACGCAAGCTTGGCATTGCCTAAAGCAATCGTTTCTCTGTATAGGAAATAAGCTATGCGTTCATAGCAGTTTCGCAATTGGTGTAGGCCGAAGGAGTAGGCATTTACGTGGTTTTCTCTCAAAGAAAACCACACCTCGCAGTCTTTATTGGACCAGAGTAATTGCGAAACTGCGTTCACAGCAACAGTTACATGCCACTGAAGCGGTGGCCTTTGAGCCGGTTTGCCAACCCAGTCCGGGCACGATGGAAGAGCTGTAAGTGTATCTACCGGTAGATAGATCAAGGAGGAGTTGGAATGCGTTTCGAGAATAAGGTAGCCATTATCACGGGAGGTGGTTCGGGCATCGGCCTCGAAGCCGCCAAACGCCTTTACGCTGAAGGAGCCAGCGTGCTCTTGAACGGACGGGACGAAGCGAAACTTCGCGCGGCCGCGGCGGGGTTCTCAGATGCAAGCCGGGTTGGCATCTTGGCGGGCGATATAGGCAAAGTCGCGACCGCAACCGCACTGGCCGATGCTGCCGAGAAACGATTCGGCGGAGTCGACATTTTGATTAACAATGCCGGGGTCTTCAAACCAATTCCTTTTGGTGAAGTGACGGAGGAGCAATATGACTGGTTCCTCGACACAATCCTCAAGGGCAAATTCTTCATGGCGCAGGCGGCGGCGAGGAGCATGAAGAAGCGCGGCGGCGGCGCGATTGTGAACACGGGTTCGATGTGGGCTCTGCAGGCCGTGGGCGCGACGCCCTCCAGCGCCTACTCGGCGGCGAACGCCGGTGTGCACGCTCTCGCGCGCAACCTGGCCCTTGAACTTGCGGGCGACCATATCCGCATCAACGCTGTGGCTCCGGCGGTTGTCGAGACGCCTGTCTATTCCACCTTCTTAAGCGACGAAGACGTCGCCAAGGTGCTGCCGACATTCAACACCTTTCACCCGCTCGGACGAAACGGGCAGCCCGGAGATGTTGCTGCGGCAATTCTGTTTCTCGCCTCGGATGAAGCTTCCTGGATCACCGGAACGACCATCCCTGTGGACGGTGGCGTGATGGCCGGCCGCAACTGACGAAATGAGCAGTTCGGAGCACGATGGAAAGACAAATTCCTCAGGGTTTTTTCGCAGCCTGTAAAGGCCACAAGGATGACCACGTTTATGCCGGGGATTTATCCCCGGCCTGCCCTGAAGGCGCGTTTGAGGCCGTGGCGGGGTACGACTTCGGTCGTTCCGCACACAAAAGCAAGACGCTCTGAGTGTCGCAAAAGCCCAATATTCCGAAGGTTTTTCTGTGTCTACCCTCGTTGAAAATTTCGCAAACTCCACGGCACGACTTTAGCGTTGGGTTTGGTCCCTGGGATACCATGAGCTGACTTGGTGTGACCCACGAGGCTGACAATGAAAAACGGAGATCTTCAATGAGTGCCTACCTGGTTTTTACGCGCTACACGATGCTCGATGAGCGTGAGATGGCAGCTTACTCAAAGGATGTTCCGGCGACACTTGCCGGACATCCGGTCAAGGTGCTTGCTCTTTACGGCGACATGGAAGATCTGGAAGGACCTCCGACGGAAGGCACCGTTATCCTCGAATTCCCCAGTATGGAGGCGGCGAAGGCCTGGTATGACAGTCCTGCTTATCGGGAAGCGCGTGAGCATCGTCTTAAAGGCGCGACCTATCGGGTCACGCTCGTCAATGGCGTTTAGAGCCACAAGACAGCGGCTCGTTACCGCCGCAGGCACTCCGAGGGACGGAGGATCGACGCTTTAAAAAGCTGACGAAACTTCAAGATGAGGGAAGATGATCCAGATTGGCCCGCGCCTGCGCGTGGCCGGGAGCCAGCCGTAAGGCGTGGCGAAAGTCTTCCCGTGCTTCGCCGACCCGGCCGGCCCTGGCTTCCAGCACACCCAGGTTGTTCCAATTATCGGCATCATCGGCCCGCAGATGCACGGCCATCTTTTGCTCCGCGACCGCCGGTTCCAGTTCCCCGGCAGTGCCCAGCGCCTGTGACAGCAGCGCGTGCAGATCAGGGTTATCCGGCGAGAGCGCAATCGCCTGCCGCAGTTGCACGATGGCGTCGCCGATGCGGCCCGATAAGGCATAAGCGCCGGCGAGTTGCTGGTGCGCGTCCGCATCCTTCGGGTTCCGGCTGGTGGCGGCTTCGAAAAACTTCACCGCCTGGTCTGTCTCATCTGCCTGTAAGGCAAAATCTCCCAGGTTGTAAAGGGCCGTAAAATCGTGCGCATCGACGCGCAACGCAGCCTGAAACTCAGCCTGCGCGGCTTGCGCCTGGCCCTCTCGCGCCAGTGCGACCCCAAGCCCGCTATGCACCGAGGCATCCGCAGGGCACTGTTGCAGCATGGTGCGGAACTGCTGCTCAGCTTCGCTCGCGCGATCGTGCTTTAACTGCAAACGCGCCAGGTTGAATCGCGCATTACAGGTGTCAGGATGCGCTTCGATATCTTCCGCATACGTCTTAGCGGCCTGCTGCCAGTCGCGGGAATTGTCGAGCGCGACGGCGAGCTGGTTCAGCAGGCGTTCGTCACCAGGATGCAGCGCAAGGGCATGGCGGAAAGCAGCAATCGCCTCCCCATATCTGGCCTGGCCGGCCATAGCAGAGGCGAGGTTCGAGAGCGGAATGAGATCGTCCGGGTCTTTGCTGAGCCAGTTTCGCATCCAGGCCTCCTCTAACAAGAGCCTGGGATCGGGCGCGTGGCTCGGTGTATTCACCGGCAATACCTGCAGCCAAAGGTGCGCCATCTCATCCTCAGAGCGATTCCCGGCTTTCACCCGTATCGGCGGGCTATGCGGATTGTGCGGGTTCGCGGAGGAATTGTCATACACGTACCGCATGTGCACCACCGAACCCTTGGGCAAAAACATCGGGTTGCGATAACGGTAAACGGACTGCCGGTCGATGTCCCAGCCGGGAATAAGGATCAGCCATTTTTTCTGCCGATCGGGTAGTACGGCCCACGCTTCCATCCGCTTGCCCAGGTAGTGCGCGTGGGGATAGATGCCGAGCACGTCGACATCGACAGGGAGCCGCAAGGAATCCTCGACCACGAAGTCCGCTTGACCGGCCGGGATATCGAGCGCGCGATCGTTCTCCAACTGCAACAGCATCGGTTGTTTCGTGGGCGGGTGATCGGTGAAATAGAGGCCGACCTGCGCCGCGGCTGTCTCCGGCTTGCCCGACGGTTTGAGATGCATGTTGAGAATCAGGTCATTGCCGGGATCGAGTCGCCATGGCGTACCTTCGGGCTCAACCAGGACCGGCGTATCCGGTTTCCAAAACAAGAAATTGCTTTCCGGATCAAAGTCGTTGCCGGCATCGACATCCAACTCCATTCCTGGAACACCGTTCTTCCATTGCTCCGGGTGGGCGCGGCGAAACGATGCGGTGCGATCGATGAGGATGTTCGCGTGATGAACGATCTGCGCGGCCGCGGGGCGAATCTCCATGGCGCGGATGTAATGCGTTTGCTCGAGCGGGTAGGGCAAAATGAAGTTGCGAAAAACGTCGGTTCCCGATGCAGCTAACAGAAACGGGCGCTCCACCGTCAGGATGAGGTCGGGCGTGCCATATTGCCATGTCGTGCTGTACGTGGGCGCCGCCGGGGCGGCGGAGGCCTCGCCTTGCTGCATGCCGGTTTGCACCCATTTGGCGATTTGCGCGATCTCTTCGCTGGTGAGTCTTCGCTCATCCGCAAAGTCGCCGTAGCCGTGCTGTGGCAGCCAGGGCGGCATAAAGCGCGACGTCGTGACCGCAGCCATCTGCGCACCCCAACGGCGCGCGTCCTGATACGTCAGCAGGCTGAACGGGCCGGCGCCTCCGGGATGGTGACAGGTGGTGCAGTGGTTGTACACCAGCGGCGCAATCTGACGGGACCAGGTGACTTGCGCGGATTGACCGGGAGCCGGGGCGGCGAATACCCGGCCGTTCGTAATCACGACGGATACATACACGGCCGCCGCGGCCAGGATCGGTATGGACCACTGGACACAGCGAGTGCGGTTCATGGCTGCAGGCTCACGATCGAGCAGCCCACGGGCGGCCCGCCTGGCTGCGGAACGGCCCCGCCGGCCAGCACGGCGCTGATGGCTTCTTCGAGATCGTGATGCGCCGCTTGCGTCCGCTCGGAGCCCAGCGCGAGGTAGCGATCATCGATCCGCCCGCGATATACCTCGCGCAGGCTCTCGCCGTTGGGCACAAGAACCACAGCCTCCGGGGTGATAGTGGCATGCGCCATCCTGGTCAGCGTCTGGTTTCTGTCGAGCGCGGTGTAAGCGCCGACGGCATAGTCACGGTCGTGGGCGCGAACCACTTCGGCCGTATCGCCCGGATTGGGATACACGAACCATATGCGGACGCCGAGCGGTTCGAACTGCTTCGCCAGGCGCTGCATTTCAGGAATGTACCGGTTGGAGATGGGGCAATCGGACGCCGCAAAGAAGAGAACGACGGCCCGTGTCCCGGGCGGCGCAAGCTGGTCAGGATGCCCGTTGAGATCGGTAGCCAGGAGGCCTTCACTCGGGCCTTCAATCGGGCCTTCAATCGATCTTGGGCTCGGGCCTTGGCCCCATCCCGGGCTCGGTCCGGGAAAGCCGGCGCCGATGGACAGCATAAGCAGTGCGGTACGAACAAGGACGGTCATTTTTCACGCTGACCCTACCGGAGTGTGCGATAGAGCAGGCTCCGGCCGGCCATCACGCGCCGTGGCGGGCGCATGGATGGAAACCCGGGTTCCATTGTACCCGGTGAGACCGGCGAGCTGAGATTGGGGAGGCGGGTCGAGGCCGGCCCTGTTACCGGCTGCTGTCACGCCTACTTAACGGTTTCGATCCTGGGCTGCGTGGCGGCCTGCAGTTGCTCCGCTACCTGGAACTCGTGGGAGGCCCGCGCCCCTTGCCCGAGAGAACGATAGACCTGGCCGAGCAGGGTGTGGGCGGTGTAATTTGCCGGATCGAGGGCCACCGCCTTATCGAGATACAGTTTCGCCATGAGTGGATCCTGTTGCTTCACTAGGACTTTCCCCAGCAGGGTATACGGCACCGCCGAATTTGGTTCGAGCAGCACGGCGCGATCGAGCGCCTCCTGCGCCTTGGCGTAGTCGCCCTGGTGCAGATAGGCCTCGCCCAGCCGGTCATACACTTCGCCATAAAGAGGATTCCGCACGCTCTCGCTGGTGAACTCCGCGATCGCTTCTGTCAGGTGCGACTGCGAGAGCCTGATCTGCCCAATGAGCAGATGAGCCATGGGAAGATTCGGGTCGATCGCCAGCGCCTTCTGCGCGTAGCTGTCGGCCACCGGGAGGTAATCGCGCCGCAGCATCATTCTTGCGGCCAGCAGGTACGCGGAAGCTGAGTCCGGCGGAAACTTGTATTGGGTGGCAAAGGCCCTGCGCGCATCATCGAATCTCCGCGTATCGAGGTAGCAGAGTCCCAACAGATAGTTGCTGTCGATATTGGTGCGGGCAATCGAAAGGTGTGCGCGCTCGAGCAAGGGGATCGCCTCAGCGGATTTGCCGGTGCGAAAGAGCGCAACGCCCTCCATTTGCATGGATTCGCGATCGCCGGGGTCTTGGGCGAGGGCACGGGCAAACGCTGCCGCGGACGACGCCATGTTCCCCTGCTCATAGTAGGCTGTGCCGCGCAAGCGCTCGACACCGGCGGGTTCCGGCTGCTGTTGGGCGAGCGCATCGAGTGCCTTTAGCGCCTCTTCCGTTCGCCCTGTGTCAAGCAGCTTTTGGGCGTCAGCCGTGGAGGTGCCGGGCGGATTTGCGGCTTGTGCAAAAGCCGCCGGGGGCAAGCCGGTGAGCGCGGCCGCCAGCGGGATGACAAAACACAGGATGCGCAGCTTGGCCATAGAACTACAGCGCACAGTTTATATCAGGCGCCGGACCGGTCTGGCTCTATGCGGCGCCGGCCGCCCGGCGGAAACGCGTTGCACTTCCAGTTGCAGAAAAAGCCGCCGGATGTTTCTCGTCCTTGTGACCGTCCACTAGAATCAGGCATGCACATAGAGGGCAGGAGCGGGCCGATCGAGAGAATTGCCATGCTTGCGCTCCTTTTTCTGCTGGTGAGTTCCGTGCTCAGCACGGGGGCGATGGGAGCGGCTGGAGCACGCGTGTATCCCCCACAACCGGAACACAGCGGGCCGGCGTGGTTTGAGGATGTCGCCGGAAAGGCAGGCATCCGGGTGCTCAACGCCAACGGCGGCGTGGAGTCGAAGCGTTACATTCTGGAGGCGACCGGGAGCGGTGTGGCCATCTTCGACTACGACAACGACGGCTGGCCCGATATCTTTCTGGTCAATGGAGACCTGTTACACGCGAAGGATCCGAAAGCGCCGCACCCCACCAGCCATCTGTTTCATAACAACCACGATGGCACGTTCACGGATGTAACCGCGCATGCCGGCCTTACGGAAACCGGGTGGGGCCAGGGCGCGTGCGTGGGCGACTACGACAATGACGGTTACGAGGATCTTTTTGTTACCGCCTACGGCAAGAACCGGCTCTATCACAACCAGGGTAACGGCACGTTCAAAGAGGTAGCCGCTGCCGCGGGAGTTGCCGGCACGGGCAAGCTGTGGGGAACGGGCTGCGCATTTGTCGACTACGACCGGGATGGCAAGCTCGATCTCGCGGTAGCCAATTACGTCAGCTTCGATCTGGCGACGGTCCCCGTTCCCGGTGCTGGACCAGGCTGCACCTGGAAGGGGGTTCCGGTGATGTGCGGGCCGAGAGGACTGGCGAGCTCCCCCAACATTCTTTACCACAACCTGGGCAACGGCAGGTTTGAAGATGTGACCAAGGCAAGCGGCTTTGAGAAGACGCCAGGCCACTATTGCTTTAGCGTCTCGACCATCGACTACGACGAAGACGGCTGGCCCGATATCTTCATCGCTTGCGATTCGACGCCTGCTATCCTTTACCACAACAACCACGATGGCACGTTTACCGATACCGCGGCAGAGACGGGCGCCGCGCTCAATGATGATGGACGGGAGCAGGCGGGCATGGGTTCGGCCATCGGGGATTATGACGGTGACGGCCACCTGGATATCATGAAGACCAATTTCTCCGACGACACCTCGACGCTCTTACGTAACAGCGGCGAGCACGTCTTCAGCGATGAGACGTACGCCGCCGGTATTGGCGTCAACACCCAATACCTCGGCTGGGGCGTCGAGTTTATGGATGTCGACAATGACGGGTGGCCCGATCTGCTGCTGGTGAACGGCCACGTGTATCCGGAAGTAGACAGCGGCAATATGGGCTCGGCGTACCGGGAGCCGCGTGTGCTTTATTGGAATTTGGGCAAAGGCAAGTTCAAGGACATTTCCAAGGATGCGGGCCCCGGCATCACGCAGCCGGAGTCGAGCCGAGGTCTGGCCATCGGGGATCTCTGGAACGATGGCCGGCAGGAAGCCGTGGTGAATGATGTGAGCGGCTATCCCCTTCTGTTGGTGAACCTGGCCAGGAATCAGAACCATTGGCTGGGAATCCACTTGATTGGCGTCACGTCGAACCGGGACGGTATCGGCGCACGGGTGACGATGCTGAGCGCGGAGCTGGCGCCGCCGCGGGTGTGGGTGGACGAAGTGCGCAGCGGCTCCAGCTACAGCTCCAACAACGATATGCGGTTGCATTTTGGGCTGGGGCAGGCAACCCGGGTCGCTTCGATCGAAGTGCGTTGGCCGAGCGGGCGGAAGGAAATGTTTCCCGGGGTAACGGCAGACCAGATCATCTCGCTCAAAGAAGGGTCGGGACAGGCGAAGCCTTAAAACGTTTTCGCAATTACTGTGGTCTGGTAAGAGCTGCGAGGTGTGGTTTTCTTTGAGAGAAAACCACGTAAACGTTGGCGGCTTCGGTGTAAACCAATTGCGAAAATGCATTAATGCCCGCAGCGGCCGGGGTTACCTTCGATGGCCGCCAGGGTCTGACGCGCTTTGCCATCGTCTGGAGAGAACTCGAGCAAATGCGCCAGCACCGCGGTGGCGGTGCGTGGATCGCCGATGGAACACTCAATCGTTACCAGATCCATACTCGCGGAAGTATCGCCCGGATCATGCTCGCTGACCCACCGCAAGCCGGCTACGGCCGCTTTGAGATCGCCGGCACGTGCCTGAAGGATGGCCAGGTCACCAACGGCCACCGCATCGGCCGGGTTTGTGCGGAGCGCTGCCTGATACTCACGCACAGCTGCCGGACGATCGCCGGCAAGTTGATTCAGAAAGCCGAGTGCGGTGTGCAAATCGGGGTCTGCCGGTTCCCCGCCCCGACCGCCCTGGACCTCGGCCTGCTGCAACAACTGCATGGCCCGATGCCCCGCCTGCTCATTACCACCCTGGGCAAACTGAAAGTAGGCGAGCCCCAGCGCGCGGTCGCTCGCCGAGCCGCCGCCGACCACCGTCAGATCACCCGCTTGTGCAGCGACCGGATCGAGCGATAGTGAGGCAGGGCGCTGGATGCGATGATCTGTTACTTGTTCATGCGCCACGTCTCCTGACTTCTGACGCGGCATGTGGCACCCGCTGCAGTTCGGCTGATCGGGGTGATGCTTGCTGACAAAAGCGGGCGCGCCATGACACGTGAGGCAGCGGCCGCGAAAGTAGCTGACGCGGTCTTCGGCAGCAGGCGAGCTGTGGGGATCGTGACACGTTGTACACGTAAGCCGATCACCACTTTTGCGCTTGCATTGGCTTTGCAGCAGCGCTTCCCATTGACTGGTTGCTCTGCCCTGCGGACCGATCTCGCCGGCGTGAACAAAGTGAGTTACATATTCGGAGAGGTCTTCGCCTGGAAGAAAGTCCGCCAGGGAGCGGCCGGGGAGGTTGACCGCCGTCTCGCCTTCGAGGTGACATTGCAGGCAAACCGAGTCTCGCCTGGCGGGCGACAGCTTTGCCGGGTTGAGTATTGGGGCGGAGCCGCCACTGGCAATGTGCGCCGCGGGATCTCCGTGACACGACTGGCAGGTGATGCCGCCAAACAAAAACGGTTGCGCCGCGAAATGATTTCTCGCACCGGGAAGTGAGGGTTGTACGGCGGTGGCGTGGCAGTGAAGGCAACCTGCATCTACCTTCAGGGTAAACGGCATTTCCCGCACACCGATCGATTTCGGATTCATATCCCAAACCTTCTGCTTGCCATACCAGTTGACGGGACTCTCAAACCAATAGCCGTCCTTCTGAAACAGGTAGGTGCGTCCCCGTTGGCCGGAGCCGACGAAGTAGAAGAGCTCCCGCTCTCCTTTCAGGGCGTGTTCGGGTGAAGCGTTGGGCCGATCGTAGCTGAGCCAGGCACGCCCGTCGCGCAGGAAGAGACGGTAATGTACGCCGGAAGGGACATGCGTAAACTCGCCCGGCAGCAGACCCTCGGTGGCGGCTCCGCTGGCCCGCGCCATGGGAGTTTTCTGATAACTATCGTAAATAGCCTGGTGGCAACGGGCACAGGCTCTATCCGGGTTCTCCTGAGATGAGGCGCCGGCACACCGGGTGAGCGAAACAGCGAGCGCAAAGAGAACCAGGAACCCGAGAGCCAGGAAGCGCAGACGCTGCATCATAACAAGGATAGAACGACAGCCCTTTATATCAGCTCAACGTCTTCGACGATCCAATCCCCTGCGTGGCCGGTCGTTGTCCGGCTGAACGTGTTAGAGGACCCGTCTCTTTATCACTTCGGCATCGGAATCGACACGGCCTTGCCCGCGCCGCGTTCGGCGACCCAAATGGTGTCGCCCGCGGGCTCGACGGCGGTTGGTGTCTTGAGCCCTTCCTTGATAACGGTGACGCTGGCCTTATCGCCGGTGACAGTAAGAACGGCAATCTGGCCGCTGCCATTCTCAGCAAGGAGCAACTTGCCGTTCGCCGCACGCATGCCATCCGGCCCTTTCACAGGCTGATCCATCCAGATATCGACAGGGTGCCCAGCCTTACCGGCGGCATCCACAGGGATGCGGTAGAGATTGTTCGAGAACACATTGTTGACATACAGCGTGCCGTCCAAAAAGGTGATGCCGTCAATGCCGTAGAGCGCGTGATCTTCGAGGAAGAGCTCGGCAGTGGCCGCACCGGCAGCCAGCTTGTAGATTTTGCTGTTGGCCGTGTCACTGATGTACAACGCCTTGTCTGGTCCGAGCGAGAAATCGTTGCAGGTACTGTTGTCACCCGGCAGGTTCCAACGAAGCTTTTCCGCTCCCGTGGAGAGATCAAAGGCTCTCAAGGCGGTATGACGCCTAACCGGCGTTGTGTCTGGCACCGGGGTTAGCTGACACGCCCATACCGTGTTGGTAGCGGCATCGGCCAGCATACCGAAGAAAAAGGTGCCGGGACCTTCGGCACTGGCGTCCACGAACTTCTCAGCAGTGGTCGAGCCGGGGCGCACCTTGTAGATGAACGGAGTGCTCGCGCTACCGACGATCAGGACCCCACCCGGTGCGAGAGTCAAACTCTCCGGCTGGGACTTCGCATCCCCGATAAGAATCTCCGCGGCGGGCGCAGCCTGCACAATGCCTGCGCATAATACAACGCAGGCGGCGAGCCGTCGCGCAGTTAAATTGGGCATGATCAATCTCCTTACTTTCTTGGCTTCATGCTTCCAGGACCCGATCCAGGCGGCCCCGGGAACATTTATACATGGTGTGCCTGCATAGGGCGAAACTCTCGTCCGCATTCGAGGCGAACGGGCGAGCGGAGATGACGTGCCGTGCTGTATATGATGCAGGCATGCGGACGATTCTCTTGCTCATAGGCTCAAACATCTTTATGACCTTCGCCTGGTACGGTCATTTGAAGTTCAAAGACGTGTCGCTTTGGAAGGTGATATTGGCAAGCTGGTCTATTGCGTTTTTCGAATACTGCCTTCAGGTGCCGGCCAATCGGATTGGCGCCAGGACCTTCTCGCCCGATCAGCTGAAAGTGATGCAGGAGGTCATTACCCTTACAGTTTTTGGAGTATTCAGTGTCTTCTACTTTGGAGATCGCTTGCACTGGAATCATTTTTTAGCCTTCGGCTGTCTTATTGCAGGAGCATTCTTCATGTTTCATAAATTCTGACTCCTTTGGATTTTCAAACTAACCTACTGAGGAGGAGGATAGTTCAGGGTTACTGGACAAAAGATCAGTTTCTTCTCAGCGTGCTTCCCGCTACTATCGACTCGGCAACCCCCCTATCGCCAAATCAACTTAATGTGCAGAGCTGGGGGTTTATGCATTCCACAGTTTCCGTTGAGAAGACCCGAGTTGGGAACGAGCAGCGCACCCGTGACATCGTCAACTGGAGCACGTTCCTAATCGTCGTGATGGCCAGCGCCTGGATCTTTTACACGCCTCTGCGCAGTCCCACGCGCATCATGCCCTTCGTGGAAGACGATTTTTACTACTATCTCAAAGTGGCGCAAAATGTTGCCGCCGGTGTGGGCTCGACCTTCGATGGCATCCATCGTACCAATGGATACCATCCGCTTTATTTCGTTGTCCTTGTTTTAACAAGCAAGTTTGCTACCAGCCTGGCCGGCATCTTTCGAGGGCTGTGGTTGCTCTGGATCGCCGCTACCGCGGCAACGTTTCTTTCTGCGCGCAAGCTGCTTGAACGGCCGGGTAGTGGGCTATTTGTTACGAATGCGCTCGCGCTCGTTTTTCTGATCCCCTGCATTCATATTTTCTGCCAGGGAATGGAGGTCACCCTTACGTTGCCGTTGGGCCTCGGTCTGTTGCTGGCCTTTCGCTCACAGCCCGCAAGCTGGACTTTTCTGCGTTCGGTTGGCATCGGCCTGCTCGCTGCGCTCACAGTGTTGTCCAGACTGGATGCGGTCTTTCTGGTTTTGTTGCTGCTGATCTTCACGCTCGTCGAACCGGAGCAGAGGCGGGGTATTGGATTCCGTCAGATGGGTGGTTTTGCAATCGGCGGTGGACCGCTGCTGCTGGCTTACTTCATTTTCAACCGCGTTTACTTTCATATATGGATGCCGGTCTCCGGTGTTGCCAAGCAGCTGAAATCGAGCCCCTGGCCCACTCTCTTCGCGATCGAAAACAGTGGCCTCAACGGATGGTTCCTGGCAGTCTTTCTGGTGTATGCGGCCATTGCCTTCCGGCTGGTCTGGAAGAGGCTGGCTCCCAAGGAGCACGCCGTGCTGGGTGCCGCTGTCGCTTTTCCATATGTACACATCGGCGTTCTTTCGCTCCTGAGCGACTGGCCGTTGTGGGGCTGGTATTACTACAGCCTGCGCTTCGCATTGCTTGCAGGTCTTGTGCTGCTGCTCGCGCTCCCTGGTTCCACGTGGTACTCCCGGAAGCCGCTGTGGATGAAGGCCGCCGCATACGGCCTCGCCCTCGTGCTCTTACTTCGCGTGCATTATAAGACAGAGCGAACGATGGATCACGTCTATAGAGTCGCTCTTCAGATACGAGCCTTCGCGCAGTCGCATCCCGGAGTCTACGCCATGGGTGGCGGCGCAGGCATGACGGGCTATCTGCTTGACGATCCACTCATCCAGACTGAGGGGCTGATGATGGATCCCGGCTACCTGATGCACCTCCGCCACCAGGACGATCTGCTCGCCACACTCCGCAGCTATGGCGTGCGCTACTACATCGATGCCGAGTTCCTCTACTACCACAAGTTTGAGAAACAGCGCGATGGAAACTGCTTCCTGGCAGAGGAACCTTATACGACCGGGAGCGCTGCTCTCCACATGCGCGCGACTCTCTGCGGACCTCCAGTGGCCGATATCGTTGTGGATAAAACTATCTACCATATCTATAACCCAAGCCAGTAATCGAAGGGGAGCCTTTCCTCGAGAGAACGGCGCATTCCCCGGACTTGCCGGAGTGCGGTGATGCGGGAAATCCGGGCATAAACGCCCGGATGGCAGTCTCCTTGACGGAAAAGGAGAGAGCGCGCCCTCTCCTTTCTCCAATAGGAGAGGGCCTCTGACGAAACCGGTTGAGTCGATCTCCGGCGAGCTCCTCGAAATCCCAGTGGCTTCGGCGCGGTATGTTCGCGACCCGCGTGGCCTTCAACAGCCGCGATCTCGCCTGCATCGCAATGTTGCGATAGGGAACAAGTTGCCTTTTGGTATCTCTTTTTGTCCGATCTTGCCTGCATCGTATGGGCTGGGCAACAGCACGACTCTGCTGGGCTTTGACCATGACCTGCCCGCGATACTCAAACTTCCGGCCCCCCGCAACGCTTCTCGCGGCGCGTCTCCTCAGCCCTCCGGTGGCGCAGCGCGGAAGTGCCATCCCATCAGGTAGCCGACGTCCGCCCGGATGGCGAAGACGTCACCCATGCTCTGGCTCTGGCGCTGCCGCCTGGCCAGTGCCCGCCCGGAACCGGAAAAGGAGCCGCATATAGGAAACCTCTAAACTTCGAATAGGAAATACTTTTTCTCTTGACACTTGGATTTTACGCGCTATATTGTCCTTCCTGCGTCAGATTTGCACGTTCTCGCCGCCCATCTGGTGGGAATTTCCCGGGGATGCGATCATTCCGATTTTTCCGCAGCAAGAAGATTTAGCCGGAGGATAGCGAGCACAGCTCGCCCGCGGTGGTGTGCAGTGAAGCTCTTTTGTGGGGGGGGGAAATGTCATTGAGGAGAGTTTGTGGGTTCTTTGTTCTCGCCGTGGCGGCGAGCAGCATGTCCTTCGGACAGACCGGAGCAACCGGCACGATCCTGGGTACGATCAGCGACAGCACCGGGGCCATCCTGCCGAACGTCCAGATTACCGTCGCCAACACGGCAACCAACGTCGCTTTCCACACAGTAACCACTTCCGCCGGAGACTTCACCGCGCCATCGTTGAAACCTGGTGCCTACACCGTTTCAGCGCAGGCCGCAGGCTTTGAAAAATCCGTGACTGTCCCGTTCACCTTGGCAATTGACCAGAAGATCCGCATCGATCTCTCTTTGAAGCCGGGAGCCGTGACCGCGACCTTGCAAGTGACGGCAGAAGCCTTGAACCTGGACACGGACACCGCGGCCTTATCGCAGGAAGTAAGCGGCGATGAGGTGGCTAACCTTCCATTGAACGGGCGCAACTTTTTGCAGCTGATCTTGATTGGCGCCGGGGCGGTGACCGTGGGGGGCGAGCAAGGCACCTTCCGCCAAGGTAAAGGCGACGCCATTAGTATCAACGGCGGTCGTCCTGAGGGAAACAACTTTACCCTCGACGGCCTCGTCAATACGGATCAGGCGCTGCAGACTCCGGCGGTCATTCTCTCCCAGGACGCGATCGGGGAATTCAAGGTGCAGAGTGGGATTTATCCGGCGGAGAATGGATTCGGCGCCAGCCAGGTGAACATCGTCAGCAAGTCGGGAACAAATTCGCTCCATGGGACATTCTTCGAATCGAACCGCAACAATGCCTTCGACGCGTCGCCGTTCCCTACCTCGACCGATACCATCGCCGGCGTCAAAACAGTCAATCCCTCTGTGCTTCTGAACCAGTTCGGGTTCGTCGCCTCCGGTCCGGTCTATATACCGAAGCTCTACAACGGGCGCAACAAAACCTTCTGGTTGGTCAACTATGAAGGCTGGCGGGCAGATACCGGCCAAAGAGTGGAAGATATCCTACCCACCCAGGCGGAATTGGCGGGCGATTTTACCCAAACCACCTATCCTGCGGTCAATGGCCTTCCCGGTGGTTTGCTGCCTGCCTATGGAACACCCACCTGCACGGCAGTGCAGAACGCAGGCTTCGACTGCCTGCCGGTGGACCCGGCAACCGGGTTGAATGACTTTGCAGGAAAAATTCCGGTGAGCGCGCAAACTTCGCGGCTCGCGGCGGCTGGTATTGGCGCCGGCTACTTTGGCAAGCCGGGCGTGGCCAACCTTCCCGAGGGCGTCATCAACTTCATCCAGACGATTCCCGGTCCACTGGTCACCAATCAGCAGACCTACCGCGGCGATCAGGCCCTGGGCAAGCTAGGCTCCGTGTTCGGCCGCTACACCCACTCCACCTATACCAACACCACCAACACGGGCAGCTCCGGATCGATCGAAGCTTATGGTCAAGAGCAATCCTTCGAAACCGAAGACAGCTGGGAGATCTCTCATACCATCAGCCTGGGCGCCAAGAATGTAAACAATTTCCGCTTCGGCAGACTGCGAGCCCAGTCCCCGCAGGGTTCGGTGGCTCCGCCTGCTTCCTTTGTGAACTCGCTGGGCGAGACGGGCGTCTTTACGACGTTCGGATCTCTGCAACAGACCTATCCGAATTTCGGTTTCTCGACCGGCGGCTTCTCAGGCGCCGGTGGTCCGGTCAACTCCTATACCGGGTCGGATAATCCGAACTGGGAGTTTGCCGATTCGTTTACCAGCGTGCACGGAAAGCACACCATCGGCCTGGGCATCGATTATCGTCACTGGCGCCTGATTCGCAACCTGGACGATGATTTCTATGGCGACTTTACCTTCAGCGCCAGAACGGCAGCCATCAATACCGTCGGCTGCACCAATCCCGCCTCGCCGCTCAACAACAACCTGCCGCTGTGCGGCACCGGCAATGCCATCGGTGACCTGCTGACCGGCTATTACAATGGCGCAGCCGGATTTGTGCCCGGCCCCTTAAGCCCGACGACGGAGGCCGGCAACCCACAAAACCATGTGTTCAACTACTTTGGCCCTTATGTCGAAGATGACTGGAAGGTCACCCAGAAGCTTTCTCTCAACTATGGGCTGCGTTGGGACTTCCGCGCGGCGGCGTATGAAGCCACGGACCATTTCTTCTGGCTCGACACCACTAACCCGCAAGGCGGCCTTTGCTATTCCGATCCGCAGTTGACCACAGATGGAGTAGCGCCCGGGGTTGGCATCAATGGAGGCCCCATCCTGCGCTACTGCGGCAGGACACCCCGCGGCGGCCAGAAATATCCCTTTGCTCCTCGCTTTGGCGTTAACTACCGCCTAACCGATAAGACCGTTGTCCGCGGCGGCTACGGCATCTTCTTCGATTCCTTTGAAGGACGCGAAATCGATGACTCGGCGGATATCTATCCCTATAGCATCCGCAACAATCTCACCCCGACCACCGTCGCCAGCGCTCCCAAGTTGACCAATCAGCTGTTTCCTAGCTTCTCCAAACTCGGTCCCTTCCCCGAATCAACGCTAGGGTTCATCGCCGTCATCGAGTCGGAGAACCCGCTGGATCCCTATGTGCAATCGTGGACGTTTTCGGTTGAGCGCGAGCTGGCAAACAATACAACGCTCGAAGTGAACTACATCGGTACCAAGTCCACACATCTGCTCGACCGCCGCGATATTGCACAGCCCAATCCAATACCCGCGTCGAGTCAGGCGTTCTGCCAGGCTCAGGATCCGGTCACCGGCAGCTACCTCAACATCAACCAGGCTCCCTGCACGGTCATCAGCCGGTTGCCTTATCCGAATTTCAACGGGGACTACATCGACAGCGACTTCCATGGCTACTCCCACTACAATGCGGGGAACGTCAAGTTTGAGCATCGCTCTGGCGATTTATCGGCAACGGCAGTCTATACCTGGGCCAAGAGTCTGGACGACAAGTCGGCGGCAGCCGGTGTCGGGGCCACAGGATCCGGCTTTCAGGGCTTCGAAAACAATCATGACCCGCGCCTGGATTACGGGCCTTCGGACTTCGATGTCGATCAGCGGTTCGTCGCCAGCTATGTGTATCAACTACCGTTCGGCCGAGGCAAGAAGTTCGGCGGCGGAGTCAACCGGCTCACCAACCTGGGCGTTGGCGGCTGGCAGCTTACCGGCATCACGACCTTCCAGACCGGCTTTCCGTATTCCATCACGGCGAACGATATCCAAAACCTGAACGGAACTTTTGATGAGCATGCGAATCTCGTACCAGGCTGCAACGTTCATAGCAACCTGGTTCGGCAGTTCCAGCGCATCAATACGGACTGCTTCACCCAACCCGCGCTCGGGACCTACGGAAACATTGGGCGCAATACCCTGCGGCAGCCCGGCATCAATAACTGGGATGCGGGTGTTGGCAAGGAGTTCGAATTTACCGAGCGGCTCAGGTTCGCACTGAAACTGGACGCTTTCAACACCTTTAACCATCACCAATATGGCGGCAATGTAGGTGGCTTGATCGTCGCTGGGTCGGGAGGCAACGCAGCGATTCAGAGTGCCGTGGGTACTTCCAACTTCGGCTTGGTGACTCTATCCTCGGCGCCGCGCATCCTTCAGGTCAGCGGCAAGCTCACCTTCTGATTCGCCGGCCGGCGAGTCGGCTTTGCCTCCGCCACGCCCTACACGGCGTGGCGGAGGTTTGTGCGCAGGAGGTACACTTGAACCCGTCCCTGGGGCAACGGCTGGTTCTCCTTTGAAACCCAAGCAAATAGTACTGAGTGCGGTGCTGGCCTTCTCGTCCCTTTCGCCCGCCTCCATCCTGGCCCAGGCAACCCGGCAGCAGGCCGAGGAACAGTACGCGTCTGCCGGCCAGACCGCGCTCGCGGCAGGGCAATATCCCGAGGCGCAAGCAGCCTTTGAGAAGCTGGCAAAGCTCGACCCCGAGGTTGCGGAAGTACATGCCACGCTTGCCGTCGTCGACTTCAAGCTGCGCGATTATGAGCAGGCCGTCAGCGAAGCGCAGACAGCGCAAAAAATAAAACCGGGCCTGCCCGGCCTGGACAGTTTGATCGGCTTATCGCTCGCCGAGCTCGGCCGGTTCGAACCGGCGCTGCCCGCATTGCAGAAGGGCTTCGAGCATGGCGGCGACCCCACCACCCGACGTCTCTGCGGCCTGCAGTTGCTGCGCGCCTATACCGGCTTGCAGCGGGACGAGGACGCGGTGACGATGGCCCTGGAGTTGAACCGCTTATATCCCAACGATCCGGAAATCCTTTATCACACCGGCCGCACCTACGGAAACTACGCCTTTCTCACCCTGCATAAGTTGCAGGCTGTAGCCCCAACTTCCGTATGGCGGCACCAGGCCGCTGCCGAAGCTTTCGAAAGCGAGGGAGCGGCCAACGCCGCAATCGGCGAATATCGCGAGGTTCTGAAACTTGATCCCCATCGTCCCAAGATCCACTACCGTATTGGCCGAACCTTGTTGGAGCGATTTCAGCAGACGCACGCGCCAGAAGACCGCGCCGCCGCCGAACGGGAGTTTGAGCAGGAACTGGAGCTGGATCCGGGAAACGCCAACGCACTCTACGAACTAGGCGAAATCCATCGCCAAGCCGGCGAATTTGATCAGGCACGGCCGCTCTTTGAGGCTGCGCTGCAATACTATCCCGACTTTCAGGAAGCGATGGTGGGGCTGGCGGCCACCCTGCTGGCGCAGCAGAAACCGGCCCTCGCCGTACCGCACCTGCAAAAGGCCCTCGCCCTCAACGCAGAGGACGAAGTGGCCTGGTATCGCCTCGCACAGGCCGAACGGACCCTCGGACATACGGAAGAGCAGAAAAAAGCTCTTGCCCAATTCCAGCGTCTGCGCAGCCAAATCGCGCAGCAGAAGGGAACCAGCACCCCGGGAGAAGTGACCAAACAGGTACTGCAGAATGGTGAAGTTCAGTAAGAGATGCGCGCCCTCCCCTCAAGAAATTCTTGAGCTTCCGTCCCCGGCCCGCCTTTCCCTTCATTTCAGCCAAAGTGTAACGATCACGATCACTACAGCATTTTCACTTCTGGTGCTTACAGAGTAACGACTCACATGGCGGCTTTTCCTCAAGAACCGGGGGCCCCCGGCAAGCGAGCTTGCTGGGGTGGAAGAAAAGCCGCACTTCGCCGCACCCTCCTGTGCAGAGTAGAAGTGAAAATGCTCTAAGCCGTGAACCTATGAGGATCGAATGCTGAATACCAAAGGTATTCACAAGCGAGGGTGGCTCATTCAAGCCTGCTTTTGGCTTGAATGGGTGCGGATCTCGACTGCGTTTGTCCTGGATTGATGGAAATTGCAAAAGCTCCAGGCAGTCTCTTCGCAGCCGCCGCGCTCCTCGCTCTCAGCGCACTGCTCGCCTGCCTGCTGCCCGCCCGCCACGCCATCGCCGTCCCACCCGCTGAAGCTCTCCGCTATGAATAAAAGAGGTGCCTTCTGAAGACGCGCGCAGGCGGATCCCTCGGCTTCCCTCAGAGTCCGTACCGGTTTCTGAGGCGTTGGTGGACGTGCACTCGTCCGCTTCGGATTGTCATGTCTTGGAGCGGACCAGTGCTGTATTTCGCTTGGCTTTAATCCGTTCGCAAGGCTTCAGTCGGGTTCACGTGTGCGGCTCTCCAAGCAGGAGGGCGCCGGCAATTGATCGGGGATCAGCAGCGACAGGTGGCGGCTAAAACGAACGTGTGCACTTTGGAAGAAAGCAGGACCACCTATCTGATTCGGCGACCTGTTTCAAGATTGAGTTCCGCCGCCTGAGAAAGCGTTCCATATAGCTTCTTAAGAACAATCGCTCTGCGATCGGTCCGAGAATTGGCAAAGGAGCTGCAAAGGTCAAGCGATCTGTCATGTTGGTGCTATTTTCCGACAAAGCCCGGAAGAAATGATCGTGCTGCATGAATTGAAAAGCGCCCTCGACCATCGTGTCCTGGAAGTAGCCGGGTGGATCGAATGCAGTAATTCTGCTGGTGAGGTGTTGACGAATCCCAAAATGCCTTGCGCGCCAACGGACAAACTCGTTTGAGCCGATAACACCAGTGGTGACTCCCCCTACTGCTTGCTCGCCCGACTGCTCTGTTCCAAGTAAATGAACCTCTATGCTGCGGGACAGGTCGAAGCAGCGCTGGATTGGTGCTGCAATTTGGATGCACTGCTCAATGGAGACCATGGACCTCGCTATCCCGTTCGAGAACTATTTGCCGAAATCACTCTGCCACATCGCTAAAGGAGGAGCAGCAGATGATGAGATCTCGCTCGATGAGGCGAGCGGATCGGAATTTGACAATGGCTATCCGGGCCGGCCTAGAGGATAGCCTCAAACCCTTTACGTCGAATGACATTGAGCAAAGTCAGCGTCGGCCCTTTCGGCTGTTTGGTCCCGCGCTCCAACTGCGACACATAACCCACGGTGAGGTTGAGGTAACGGGCAAACACCGCTTGACTCAGGTGTGCCCGCTCTCGCAACGTGCGGATTTCCTGGGGGTTAATTGGCTCGGCAGTGCTAAGGGCATGTCGCCCCAAGTGGCGAATTGTGATCTTTTCATGTTCCGCCTTATCCATCAGGCCGCTGCGGAGCTGGTCATCGGCCATCTCAAGGATTGCCTCCACCACCCTATTCGTTTTCTTCGTCACCATTGATCTCCTGTAGATTGCCAACTCAAGTTCCTTCTGAATCCGGGCGGCGTCGGCTGCAAGCCATTTTCCCGCAGTCTCCCGGAGAGAGAGCAATTCGTCGTCTTCGATGTTCTCCCGTTCGTTCTTTGCAAAGCCAAAGAGGAATACCGCCCGGTCCTTCACGCGACAGCCAACGATCATGCGATACCCGCCTGATCGTCCCTGCCCCTTTCGGGCGACGCGTTGCTTGATAATCCCGCCTCCGAGATCGGCATCGATAAGGCCGCTCTCGGCTCGCTCGATAGCCTCACGCAAGCTCTTGTCGGCTATCGCCTCGCGCCGGACAAACCGCGCAAGCCATTTCGTTTTGAACGATTCGCACAAGACCGCCATAACACTATGCACTATCGCACATGGATTTATATTTGAATCGCTGCAGCAGAGATCCTGCTTGGCGCGGTAATGTCCGTCTTGGGATTGTTCATCCCCCTGGATTACGGCCGTGCGGTCTGGCGTCCCCGACGGGATTTGAACCCGTGTTATCGCCGTGAAGAACAGCATCAACTCGCTGAAACGCATGGAAGCCCTACTGCGCGTCAAACTGAGACGGCTATGGAGTAGCGATCAGCGAACCGGAGACAGAATTGGATTACCTTCAATGGGCGAAGCGCTAGAAGCGCTATTTGAAAGAGAAAGTCTGATTCCGAACAGGCGAGCAGCCCCGCCTTCAATAATCAGAGCTGCTGCCCGGATAGTCTATTTCATCAAGTCGCGTACAGCCGCCGCCAGCGAAAGAATCAGGGAACAATCCCTCAAACACTCGCGAACGCAGGCCATCCAAGTAGAGAATTTCTCCCTCGTCATAGATGACACCTTTTGAAAACAAGCTTTTGGGTTCGGAATTTCAGCGTGTAAGGGGCGGTTGCCCTTGCTGCCAGACGCCGAGTGCGCCTATGAACAAAGTAGGGGTTGGGCTACCTGACGTCAAGTCGTCGTGGATTGTGGAGAACCAGCAGGATTGTGAGATTTGTGTGATATTTCCCGGGAGGCTTACCGCACCGTGGAACTTAGAAAACGTCTACGTAGCCGGTTTCACCGCTCTCCCAGTTTTCCGTTAGCGCGCTGTAGACCCGCTTAACCCAAATCTCATCGCCAGCAGCAACCGGACCCACGTATTGGTTCCCCTTCGTGCAAGTTTCGAGCCGGAACTTAATGGCGGGGTTATGGATGTCGAACCCTGAAGAGAACTGGTCGATGTGTACCTGACCGTCATATCCAACCCAAATACTGTGGTGCCCGGCATTGTCGTCCTCTTTGCGTAGCAAGCTAGCAAGCTCGGTAAGGGAAGGCTTTGCAGTGAGATTCATTTGGCCCTCTGACTCCTCAACGACTTTGAAAATACTTTAACATTTGCCTTTTGAGGTTTAGACTTTTTTCATCTAAGTCTTTTATTTTGTTGGCGCCCCGACGGGATTTGAACCCCGTGTTATCGCCGTGAAAGCGCGTCGATGGCGCGTAACTTATTGAAAACAGAGGACACGAATACCAAAGGGCCTCTGAGGACATTTCGGAAATGCTTATTGGACGCCAATTGGACGCTTTTTCGGGACAGCCGGGTGGACGCGCCTTCCGCCCTTCAATGATCTTCAAAAGACCGGCCGGGAACAGCAGTTTTGCCTCTTCAGCTCGAGTCATGATCGAATTTACGCCTTCTTTCACTCGAAAGTCAGCGAACACGCCTGGAAACCGGAAAGGCAACAGAGTAGGATTTAATCCTACTCTGTTGCCGGAGATTCTCATGCGGACAACCCAACAACTCAGCATTACCCTTCCAAACGAAATGGCCGATCTCGTGCGCGCGAAGGTTGCTACTGGCGAGTACGCAACCGAAAGCGAAGTCATACGGGAAGGATTGCGAACCTTGCTTGCACGAGACCGCGCGGTGGAAGGCTGGCTACGGGAGCAGGTGGCTCCGGCCTATGATGCCCTAAAAGCCGATCCGTCGCGCGCAGTCTCCGCGGACGATGTACGAGCCACGCTCTCGGCCGAACACAAAAAGGCCGCGAAAAAACGCTGATGCCCTACACGGTTATTTTCACGCCCGAGTCCGAGGCGCACCTGACCGAACTCTACCGCTACATCGCTGATGCCTCATCTCCCGAAGTGGCGGCCCGTTATGCCGATTCCATTGTGACGTATTGCGAAAGCCTGCAGTCTCTTCCGCATCGAGGCATCCAGAGGGACGATATCCGTCCTGGTCTACGAATAACCAGCTACCGAAAACGCATTGTGATCGCGTTCGAGGTGGATGCTGACCAGGTGGCCATTCTCGGCGTCTTCTATGGCGGTCAGGATTACGAGACATCCATCCAGGAAGAGAAAGCCGAGGAGGGCTAATCTTTTATTTTGTTGGCGTCCCTAAGCATGCAAAATTTGAACCACTTCGCAGACAATCTGCCTAAGACGGAAGCTCTGAGTGCGATAATCGTATGTATTCAAAGGGGGTTATTCCGACGTCCGATACCTCAGCGAACTCGAAGACCTCGCCTCCATCGGAAAAGAAAAACACGAACCAACGGATAGTGGCGCGCATTTAATACCCCTATCAGTATTTGAATCCTTCACTCACGCGTACACAATACGGCAAGAGCGGTGCAGCGGTATTGGTATGCAAATTTGGTATTGTGGTGCGTTACTTCTCTTGTTGCCTCCATAGACTCACGGGCTAGACAACACGCACGGTGGCACGGACAACCTCGCGCGGGACTAGTCGAGAAGACCTGCGATAGGACGGTCTTCGACTCTACCGTGCTTTACATTCATGAGCGTTTAGAAAAGAGTTGAACAGCGAAGCATCGTCATGATAGATACTGCTATCTCGATTCGAGACAATGGCCGCACTTTTCTTCTGAAGGTCCTTCAACTCGCCGCACGACAGCGTAGTTTTGGCCGTATTTTTTGCTTTCATATCGCTCAGGTCAACCGCGAGCATGAGTGATTCTGAAAACGCCATCGTTAAAGATTCGGCAGCATCTTTCTGCTTTGCCTGCATTGCTGACATATTTTCTGCGTCCTGAGCAACGTCGCTTGTCTGACTAGACTGACCTACTGCTACTAGAATCTTCTTCTTCACGTCGGCCTGTGTAGCCATCAAGACAGTTGCCTCCTCATTGAAAACCTGTATCAGCAGAGCTTTTATGACTCCGTCATCAACCCCCGTCGGCGTGTATCTATCCATGATAGCCGCAGAGCAATGCAAAGCATCGTTGCCATCGTTGGTGCTCGTGATCATTGCAGAGAGTGCCATGGACGGTTCGGATGCGGTTTTGAACTCCTTAAGACCTTGAACCATCGACGTGACACCTGCTTGGGCCGACGCGAGAGCTTCGATTTCGTACCGCAGCCGTACATACGCCGGTGAGCCAGACACTTCGGCAACTGAAATCCAATGGAATGCGCATCCCGATGGTACGGATTCGGCGTGAACCGGTCGCCCGTCGGCAAACGGGCACAGCAACGCGAGAACCAGGCAAAATTCTTTCAAATGTTTCATCGGTTCCTTTCCTTCTTTGATTTGCTCAACCACTAATCTACGGATACCGTCGTATCAGTCCACCCCCCGCTCTCAGGCTTGGCGTATCACTTTAGTGCTAGAGGTCTACGTGGCACCCCTTTGAGCTCATTGATCACCGCCCTCGCTTCATCCCGGTACATTCGAAGAAGCATCAGAATGCGGGAGCGTTGCGGCATGGTAGCGCATTACGACTTTCCCGGTGGATCGCAATCTGGCACGCTTTTAGCCCCGTGCCTGCGACTTCCTGCGAATTACTGGCGTCAAACTAGTGGAATTACTGCGAATTCGCACTCGCGATTTTCGCAGACCGATCGCGAGCGGTAGAATCGCAAACAATCACCGCGATACACGCATTCCGTTGTGAATCGTGTCTCTGCGATCCGCTGTTATTCGCACGCAATTTTGGGAGCGAACCTATGCCGGTTGAATTGACAGTCAACAATGTAGTCAAGACGGTCGACGTGTCACCGGACACGCCGCTGTTGTGGGTTCTGCGCGATGTGCTGGACCACAAGGGCTCGAAGTACGGATGCGGGATGGGATTGTGCGGGGCATGCACAGTACATCTCGGCGGAGACGCAGTCCGCTCTTGCATCACGAGCGTGGGGTCGGTGGGCAACAGAGCGATCACGACGATCGAAGGGCTCTCGCCCGATGGCCTGCATCCGGTGCAGGTGGCGTGGAAGGCGATCGACGTGCCGCAGTGCGGCTATTGCCAGGCAGGCCAGATCATGTCGGCCACGGCGCTGCTGGCGCGCACACCGCATCCCACCGACGCGGAGATTGACGCGGCCATGAGCGGCAACCTCTGCCGTTGTGGAACATACACGCGTATCCGTGAAGCAATCCACCAGGCGGCCAACGCCGACCAAAGTTCGAGTGCGGGCACCGCCCGCGGTGAGTAAAGGGGGCATTCAGATGCGCGTGAATCGGCGATCGTTTCTGCAGTTAACGGCCCTTGCGGGCGGTGGTCTGGCGTTGAATCTCTACCACTTGCCCACTGCCGCGGCCCAGGATGACGGCAAAGCGCCCGACCTTACCCCGCAAGCCTTCATCCACATTGCTCCGGATGGGGTAACCACCATCATGGCGCGCGCCTCAGAGTCCGGCCAGGGTATGCGTAACATGCTGCCCATGTTGATTGCCGAAGAACTGGATGTCGATTGGACGGATGTTCGGGTGAAGCAGGCCGAACTGGACGAGAAGATATACGGCCGCCAGTTTTCCGGAGGCTCGGCGAACACGCCGCAGGGCTGGGAGCCCATGCGCCGCGTGGGCGCAGCCGGTCGGCAGTTGCTGATCACCGCCGCTGCCCAGAAGTGGGGGGCGCCGGAGGCAGAATGCGCCACGCAACACGGCCGAGTGATCCATTCCGGGTCAGGCCGCTCCGCAGGCTACGGCGAGCTGGCCGCCAAGGCCGCTTCCCTGCCCGCGCCCGCGCTCAGCACCGTCAAGCTCAAAGATCCCAAGGATTACTGCATTATCGGCAAGTCGCAGGCCGGCGTAGACACGCCTGCCATCGTCACCGGCAAGCCACTCTACGGCATCGATGTGCAAGTTCCCGGAATGTTGTACGCATCCATCGAAAAAGCTCCCGTGTTTGCCGGGAAAGTGAAGAGCGCCAACCTCGATCAGATCAAGGCGCTGCCAGGCGTGCGCCATGTCCTGGTCATCGATGGAGGCATCACACCCGCGGCGTTCACACCGTGGGAGCCCGGCATGGAGCCGGGCATCGCCATCGTGGCAGACACCTGGTGGCAGGCCCAGCAGGCGCGTCGGCAACTCAAGGTCGACTGGGACCTTGGCCCGGCTGCCACGCAAAGCTCCGAGGGCTTTAGTACGAGGGCAAAGGAACTTCTTGCGGCCCCGCCGGCCACCACCGTACACAAATATGGCGACGTGGACGCGACGCTCAAGTCGTCGGCGAAGGTGGTCGAGGCGACTTATGAATACCCGTTCATTTCCCACGCGACCCTCGAGCCGCAGGGCTCCACCGCGCACTGGAAGGACGGAAAGCTGGAGATGTGGTCCACCAGCACGCTGCCAGGCAACGGCCTTGAGCTGGTAGCGAAGACTCTGGGTATCCAGCAGAGCGACATCACGACCCACATGGTTCGCTCGGGCGGCAGCTTTGGACGCCGTCTGCAGAACGACTACCTGGTCGAGGCAGCCTGGATCGCCAAGCAAATCGATGCGCCGGTCAAGTTACTCTGGTCCCGCGAAGATGACATGGGCCACGACGGCCTGCGCCCGGCCGGGACACATGGCCTTAAAGCCGGCCTGGATGGCCAGGGGAAACTCACCGTGTGGCGGCAACACTTCATCAGCTTTGGCGATGACAAGCACCTCGCGTCCGGGGGCGGCATTGGAGGGGATTCGTATCCTGCCTCCTTCCCGTCCGCTTACGCACTGTACACTTCGGCGCAGCCGCTGATGCTGCGCACCGGGGCCCTGCGCGCCCCCGGCGATAACGCTTACTGCTGGGTGGCGCAGTCGTTCCTCGACGAGGTGGCTTGCGCCGCCGGACGCGATCCACTGGAGTTTCAACTGGAACTGCTCAGCAACAAAGAAGTGCCGTGGAGCTCAGGCGAACACGATGCTGTGGGCGACCACGAGCCAACTGGACAGTCGGTTCTGATCCCCGAGCGGTTCAAAGGCGTGCTTACGTTGGTAGCTGAGAAGTCAGGTTGGGCGAAGCGCGAGAAGCAACCCGGCCGCGGCATGGGCATTGCCGCATGGTTCTGCCACTTAGGCTACTTTGCCGAAGTAGCCGAGGTGACCGTCGATAAGGACAACAAGGTGACGGTCAACCGCGTCTGGGCAGCGGGAGATGTCGGCAGCCAGATCATCAATCCAAGGGCGGCCGAGAGCATGGCGCAGGGCGGCATCATGGAAGGCATGGGCCATTTGGCGCAAGAAATCACGCTGAAGAACGGCAGGATCGAACAGTCGAACTTCCACAACCACCCGCTGATGCGCATGAGGCAAGCGCCGAAGATCGAAGTTTACTGGCGCAAGACCGACTACGCGCCGACGGGCTTGGGCGAGCCAACACTGCCGCCGATTTTGCCGGCGGCTTGCAATGCCATCTTTGCGGCGACCGGCAAGCGGATCAGAACACTGCCCTTGAGTAAGAGCGGATTCAGCTGGGCGTAGGCGAAGCGAATCAGAGCATTTATCCGTTTCGAAGGCAAGAGCTTTACAGTCTGCGGAAAACACGGTTGCCAAAGACATCCCGGTGCGCGGCTTCATTTTCGACGTGGAGACCGGTTTGCTGCGAGAAGTGCAGCACATTTCACAGCAGGCTGCTGACTGAAAGAATCCAGTTTTGCTGGATGACGCTGCGAGGAAGATCGGGTCTCACCCAGTCTCACCCACGAAGTCCACGGGCCAGCTTGCCGAGTGATACGGCGGAGCCGGCCCGATATCTTATGGGTGCCAAGTAACGTCAGGTGTCACTGCCGGAAGGGACCCTGATTATCCAAGTTACTGTCGACACGCCCGTTCAGCTGAACTTTCCGAGGGTTTCTGCATCTATATCTGTATACCGGGGCGCCAGTCCGCGAGTTCACGTGGGTCCAATCGCCTCGCGCCGCTGGAGATTGCAATAAGTCTCCAGCGGTGTCGATTCCAGCGCCGTTCCATCGCGACGGCCCTGTCCGGCTTTGCACCGAACTACGAGTTCCGTGCCGCCGCAACCGGCTTACAGAAAGCACCAGTGCGGAAGCGATTGAACAATGGGTCTGAAGCGGCCTCACCGCAGCGAGCGAAGCAAAGGGCCCCTTCCTGGCTTTCTCTCCAGGAAAACCACCGCTCGCGATCTTTGTAAGGCCACAAGAATGGTTAAACCGCTGTCAGAGCTCCCGGCTGCATGCTTTTTCGGCCCTCGTAAGCTGTTGATTTTGAAACCACAACAGACTTATCTCGCTTACTTCGCTTTTCTCGCACATTTGTACATTTTTATTGCTCGGTGAGGGGGCTGCGAGAGAGAGCAGACAGACTTATCTCGCTTACTTCGCATCTCTCGCACATTTGTACATTTTTTCGCTCAGTGAGGGGGCTGCGAGAGAGAGCAGATCAATTGCGCGGATCAGCAGGGGTGCGCCCAGTGCGTGTCCTCTTGAGCTTGGCAGCTCTTTGACAACTTAGCGCACCACCATCACCGCACACCGCCCCGGCCGCGGGGGGGAGACTATCCTTCCATTGTTGCAGAAAGGCGTCTCCCCCATCCCTTTCCTGGGTTGGCGCGGGCTGAACAGGCTGCGGCCTTTAGCACTCGTTTCCCAGCACGAGCAGAGAGGAGACCATCTTCTGACAGATATCGGTGATAGCCCGCGAGTTCGGCGAGCTGTGCTCCTCGAAGGTTTGCTGCAATAGCTGGATAGAATCATCGGTGATGCGCACAGGTGCTCCCCGTTCCTGTGCGATCCATGCGGCAATTTGCATAAGTGCATCGCTGTATTCGTTTAGAAAATGGTCCAGGGCCTCAGTTTGGCGCTGGGTCCATTCAAAGTCGGCCTTCCGTCGCCCACGATGTGAGAGAAGACTGAGTTCCAGCAGGTAGATGGAATGCAACGCCGGCTGAGCCCTCTGAATGCGATCACACTCGACAACCTCTTGCTCGCGCCGATGGCGAAACTCAAACTCAAAGCGCACGGCATCCGTCTGCGATTCCAAACCGGCGAAGTTGTCGGTTCTGGAATGCATCGGGCAGAAACAGAGCGTGCCACCAGTTCCCTACCGGCGCGTTCTTGGAACCATCGACGATCTCACCGCGTTGAAAGACTTCGGTCAGGAGTGCAACGATTCGTTCCATTTCCTGCAGCATGGGGAAGCTGGTGGACGGCTGCCCCTCGAGCACAGCAGACGATGTGGAAATAACCCCCGACGCGCGGAGCTCGGTTCGGATTGCCGCGAGCGTTGCAGAAAGTGCGCGCAGGCGGGCCGCGTCGTCGTCACCGGGATGGGGGGACGTGCGCGCGAGGTCCGCAGCAAGACCGACAAGCCGGCACGATCGGAATTATTTCTAGGGGCCGTCAACCTTGAATTCGCTACCGGCAATCTGCTGCGGAATCAACCGCCCGCGACCAGACTTTCTCAGGACGGACACCCGTAATTTCGCCGGATCGCAATTGCCCTCATCCCGTACGAAGGTACCGTCGATACCTTTGTACAATTGATTTGCCGGAGCACCTGGGATGGAATCGGTCCTTTCCAGCCGCTTCGATCAGACTCGAACGGCTGGGAAACGGGCTTGGCCGCACCGCTTGCCCGTGAGGAAAAGGCCCGCGGCCATTTGTTCCTTGTTCCGTGGCCGCACAAATTCCTGCTTCCGTCGAGGAAGCGTCGGAGTGGATCTCAAATGGCGATGAGAGAGCAACAAATTCGAGCAACTCTGGAGCAGCATTGGTCGGCATCCGCGGCCGGTGATCTGGCAGCGGAGCATGACATTTATCAAGAGAACGCGGTCTGCGAATACCCGCAATCGGGTGAGCGCATACACGGCAGAGAGAATCTAAAGAGCCTGCGAGGGCATCATCCAGGCCGCCCCGCCGGGTTCACCGTGCTCCGCATCAGTGGCTCGGGAAATCTCTGGGTCACGGAATATTTGATCAACTATGAAGGAAAGCCGGTGTATACCGTCAGCATCATGGAGTTTGAAAAAGGAAAATGCCGGCATGAGACACAGTATTTCGGCGACCCCTTTGATGCCCCATCCTGGCGTGCCCAATGGGTTGAGCAGGTCAGGCACCCGCTCCAGGCTGCTGCGATTAAGTGACCTTCCTCGCGGTTGCCATGAGAGGGTGAATGGATTGCGCGGCCGCGAGCCGTCTACATTTTTCCAGGTATGATCTTGCGGGAAGGCGCCGTGCGTGGCTGTGGCCGGATGGCTGCCTCACCCGTGACCCGGCGCCACGCTGCCCATTGCTGCCGCCAGCGCAGTATTTTGTGACGGACTCGCCTTTCTGCCCGGCCGCGAGCAGCCGGCCACAGAAGCTTCGCATATTCCTCCCGTGCGAAGCCCTGCAACGCACGCTTGATGCCGCCCGGCGGCAAAGAGCCGGCATTGTGCAGCACCGAAGCGATGTAACGCCTGCGGTCGAGCACCGGGTGTACGAAAGCAGGGCCATCGCCAGGCGTTAAGTTGTCTTCAACAGTCGGCGGGAACCAATCGCAACGCGATACATCGCCGAAGTCCGCCAACGATAACCAGTTTAAGCCGGCCCGCGCCGTCTCGGTCGGCACAAACACTTCACTGCTCGGCCAGCCATCAGACGAAGCATTCGCCATCTCCAGCCGGCGTTGATGTAGCAGCCGAAGTGCGGCCGCAGAGTGCAGAGTGACGTTGAGCAGCGCCAGCTTGACTTCGCTTCGCTGGTAGACGTCATTCTGGTAAGCCCGCCAGTGCCAGGTGTCAAACGATTGCGTGATGGGCAACGCGACTAGGTCGGCGCACCGGTCAGCGGCGCGGCGAGCAAACTCCTCAATCGCGCATTGCACGACGCAGTCATACTCGACGAACACGTAATAGTCGTAGTCCGGATGATGCTGCAGGAATTGGTAGTGGGCGTAGTCCGGGTTCCACCACAACACACCCCCCAGGCCGAAGCGCATCGGCAGACCCGAAGCTTCCAGATCGGCGCAGCTGAAGCGTTGCACACGCTCAAACGGGATCGGTCCCACCGAACCATTGGTTTCATCGATCTGGATGTAGAAGTCCAGTTTGCCGGCGGCTGCAGCAAGCCGGTGCGCCTGGCGCTCGACGAACGTGTCCCAGGAGTACGCTTTGAAGACAACAGCACAACGAAAAGGAGTGGTGAACGTCATCATTGCCCCTTTCCCGACGAGATGGTTATCTCGCCTTGCTCAGCCGCAACATGGCGATGCTACAGCATTTTCGCAATTGGTGTAGACCAACGCCGCCAACCTTTACGTGGTTTTCTCTCAAAGAAAACCACACCTCGCTGCTCTTACCACACCACAGGAATCGCGAAAAATGCTCTAGTCGGCGGCGACTTCTCTTCTCGAACGGCCTTTGCGTGCGTACACAGGGTTCCTAGTGTCGCCGGTGGTTTCGCCGGCACGCAGAACCTCATGCACGTTCTGCGCCACGTACTCGACCTCATCGTGCGTCATGCTGTCGAACAGCGGCAGACTGATCATTCTCGCCGCAACCTCGTCGCACACCGGCAATGGGCCGGCCACACAACGATCGCGGAAGTATGGCTGCTCCATCAAATGAGGGCTGAAGTACGCACCAGTGCCGATGCCGCGTTCTGCCAATTGCGCGCGGATCGCCACTCGTTCCGTTTTATGTTGCGCGGGCAGCAGGACGGGCGTGAACTGGTGCGCCTGGACGCCGGGTGTGCGCTGCTGAAAATCCAGTTGCGGCAACAAATCGCGGTAGCGGTCGAGCAAGGCGGCACGGTGCCGGCTGATAGGTTCGTAATCGGCCAACCTGAGCTCGCACAGCAGCGCGCCCACTTCGCTCAGCTTGGCGTTTAAGCCGGGCATGGTAGCCGAGCGCGGCTCGCCAAAACCGAAACTGCTCATCGTCCGCAGCCTCGCGATACGATCCGGGTCAGCACTGTAGATCAACCCGCCCTCGCCTGCGGCAAACGACTTGGTGGCGTGCATGGAATACACGATGCTACCGGCAAAACCACTGCCGAAGCCCTGCCCCTGCTCATCAAACGTGCCCAAAGACGCTGCGGCATCCACCACCACCGGCACCCCGAGCTGTTGGGCGATGCGAGTGTAACGCTCCAGATCAATTGCGTAGCCGAAGGTCGCATACGGCATGACTACGGCAATCTTGCCTGCGTACCCCTGGAGCATTTCTGCTTCCGCGGCAAGATCTGCTGCCCAGGTTTGGGGATGGATATCGCAGAACAACGGTGTAAGCCCGCACCACATCGCGGCATGGGCCGCGGCGGCAAAGGTAAAGCTGGGCATCAGCGCGTACTGTCCGGGTGCTGGTTCGCCCACTGCTTCTTTCACCGCCAGCATCAGGCCGATCGTTGCATTGCAAACCGTGGTGCAGGCGCCTTTTCCGCCGAAGAAACGCTCCAGCACTTTCTTCTCGAACCGCGTATTGACAGGGCCGAAGTTGCTGAAAATCCCACTTTCCTCGAGCAACTGCAGTTCCTTGACGGCGAGCGAAAGGCGCGGCGGGGTGGGGCGAGTCATCGGTATCTTCATGCCGGCGCTCCCTGGGCCACATTCGCGTATGCTCTTTGAGTCGATCAGGGCTCGTCGCACTCTTGCCTGCGGGCCAAAGAGCAGGGCGTCGACAATCATTCCGCCTACATCGCTTTGCCACAGCCACAGACCGTTGGCCTGTCCACGAAAACTTGGCTCACCACCGAGCTTGCCGTGGGGCACAAAGCCTGCTGCCAAACCGATAGCAAACAGGTCAGGGAGGGGCTTGCCGTCTGCGTCCATGACCCGGCAGTGGCCATCCACCAGAGGTGCCTGCGGGCCCGTGTGCGAATGCAACCGAACGGCGCGCCCCGCCTGGTCAAGCACGGGCAATGCACGCGGCCGGTAACCCAGCGCAGCGATCACCAGGTCGGCGTTGTCCAGCAGGGCCAGGGACTCTGCATCGTTTTCACCCAGCCGGTGCAAGTGCAGGCGAGGCTCAGCCGGGCGGCCACCCAGTCCGCGCGCCTGCATGATGAGCTCGCGAGAATCCAGGCGGAAGCCGGCCAGGCGGAAAACCCTTCCACTCACCGGGCAGACGTCATCGGGCCCGAACTCGGTGTATTTGTCCGCCAGCGCTGCATCCACGCTGGGATAGTAGATACGTAACGGTCGTCGATGCATAATCGCGACACCGCGGGGACCGAACGTAACCCCGGGCATGTTATTGAGCAAGGCGTGGGCAAGCGCCCCGGCGCTGGTGGAGCCACCTACGATGGCGACCCGGGGCGCACGGCCAAGTGTGCCCAAAGAGGTGGCTACTGCGGCGAAGCCTTCGCGGCTTATCACATCCCCAGACTGCACCAGCCGGTCTCCGCACCGGTTCGCCAGGTTCACGCCGGCCACGACTTCTCGCTGCAGCCGTTCGAGCGGCTGGCTGGCGCCGGTTGCCAAAATCAGGTGGTGCGACTCGATGGCGCGCTGGCGGCTGGTCGCGGCGTCTCTCACCAGCGTAAGCCACCCTTTACTTGTGCGCTGGGTTGAGACCGCTGTGTGGCGGTTCAGCACACGGCCTTTAGGCGAGCTGATCACCACATCGTTGATCGCTTGCCCGACGATGGCGAGAAACTCTCCGGCGCGCTGCAGCGGCACCGTGCCGTCGCCCGCCGCGAACACTTCACGCGTGATGGGATGGTTGCGCAGGGCTGCTAATTCGCCATCGGCTGGACCAGCAAGGCAGTCCGCAAAGCTGAAGCCCGTGCTGTCGGAGTTAATGCACCAACGGCCGATGCTTCCCTCGCCCACGGCGACGGACTGCTCCACTACGGTAACACCGTGGCTGAGTACTTCAGAGAGCCGGCCGCGCCGGTGAGCCGCTAACAGCGGCGCTATGCCGGCCGGCCCCCCGCCAACAATGACTACACCTGTGCGCTCAAGGCTCAAGGTTACCTTTTCTACGCCGTATTCCTGCGAAGGAACACAACGCCATCCAAAGCATTTTGCGGGGGAGGAGTTACTCGTGGGCCCAACTTATAGTAGCTACGAAGGTTGGTCTTGAAATGCCGGGCCCCTTATCTGTCAAGATCGAAGTTACGATTTGCGGGGCGCAAAATCAAAACATTTGCTGACCGGGGACAAACGAAAGGAGATTACCGTCGGGTACATCTTCGGGCTAAGGCAAGTTTTGGACGCGGCCAGATCGCCGCCCGTTGCCGGCTTCCTCGTCTTGGAATCGAGCGCGAGCCGTTCGACTCGCTCTCCGCCTTTATCTAGATCTAGGGCCGACCTTGGTCGATCTGGATTCGACCGGCGTGGACTGGGAAGGTCTGCCAACGCAGAGGTGGGTGAAGCCCAGATCCTGCATCTGCCAGGGATCGAACAGGTTGCGGCCGTCAATGATGATCGGGTAGCGAAGGGTGTAGCGCAGCCGCTTGAGATCCAGGCGGCTGAATTCTGCCCAGTCGCTCAGGATCAGCAGCGCATCGGCATTATCCGCGGCCGGATATGGATCCTCAGCGTATTGCCGGCACGCGTGCGGGGGCATTTCGATTTCGGCCCGCTCTATATCCAACCACGGTAATTGCAATCGATTCGCTCATTTTTTTTTGGTCCGCATCCGATCTTGGCAGTCATGATGTAAGTACTACTATCTCGGCGAAACCTCCATACTCAAATCGTGCGAGCTTGAACAAAGCAAGAGACTGAGGCTAGCACTATTGGTGTAGCTGTGCACCTGGTAGTAACCTGCCTCGGGCTCTACCTGTAACCAATACTGTTCTAACCAGATCCCTCAAAGGGCTGGCCCCTCCGGCTAGAATGGGTATGCTGCCTGCCGACTGCTGCCCTGATGGTGTATTTCCGGCTCGCTTTTCGCGCTGGGAAGAGGTATCAAGAAGAAGATGAAAATACTGATTTCGGCCTATCACTGCGAACCTGATAAGGGCTCCGAACATGCAGTGGGATGGAACTGGATACTGCAACTGGCAAAGTTCCACGATGTCTTTGTGTTCACTCAAACCGGGTGGCGCGAAACAATTGAGAAGAGCCTGGCCAGAAATCCGATTCCACGGTTGACATTTACCTATGTTGAGCTGCCCTCCTGGGCGCTCTTTTGGGAGAAAGGCCGGCTTGGATTCGAAGGCCACTGTTACCTGTGGCAAGTGCTCGCCTATTTTGCGGGCCGCAGAATGCACAGGAAGATCGGATTCGACGTCGTGCACCATATCACGCTGGGGCGGTACTGGATGCCAAGTCTACTGTCGTTGCTGCCGGTACCCTTTATCTGGGGACCGGTGGGTGGCGGAGAATCAGCTCCTGCTACCTTCTGGTCATCCTTCAGCCCACGGGGAAAGGCTTTCGAATTATTAAGGAGTTTCGCTCGCAAGTTGGGCGAATGTGACCCCTTCGTAAGAGCTACTGGACGACGAGCGGCAGTCTCGCTGGCAACCACGGAACAGACCGCGGTACGGCTCAGAATGCTTGGCGCCCGACAAGTGGTGGTGCACCCACAATTCGGAATGACCCCTGGCGAAAGGCGCTTTTTTGAGCGTCTGGGAACACGACAGCAGAAGCCATTCAGGCTAATCAGCATAGGACGTTTGCTGCCGTGGAAGGGATTTCATCTAGGGCTTCTAGCGTTCGCCAAGCTGCAGGAGAGCCACCCGGATTCGGAGTACTGGATCATCAACGATGGTGTCGAAATGGGCCACCTCAAAAGCTTAGCGCGAAAACTAGGTGTCGAAGAGAGGGTTACCTTCTGGGGAAAACTGCCTACACTTCAAGATGTCTATGGCAAGTTGGCAGAGTGCGACGTTTTGGTGCACCCCGCGCTGCATGAGGCATTCGGGAATGTGTGCCTGGAAGCCCTGGCGAGCGGGCGCCCAGTGATCTGTTTGGATCTGGGCGGACCGGGTCTGCAAGTGAAAGAGGGTACAGGAATCAAAGTGACGACGAGTACGCCAGAAGCAGCGGTAGCAGAGTTAGCGGCAGCCATGGTCCGGCTGGCAAGTGATCCAGACCTTTGTTTGAGTATGGGCCGTGCGGCCCAGAGGTCGGTGGTGGAACACTTCGACTGGGATCGCAAGGGAGAGTTCATGGCGCAGGTATATGAGGATGCAGTACGAACGTGGCACGCCGAGCAGGATCCAAAGCCCGAGTACCGGCTGGACGTGTTAGGGTCTTAGCTTCCTTGGAATAGCAGCCTCTCGAATAGAAGTCCAGGAGAAGTCCAGCGCCAAGTCCGGCACCAAGTCGAGGTGAAGCCCGCTCGATAAAACAAACCTGTGCTCGGGTTTGACCGCGAGCGCCGCTCCAACGCAGAGCATCGATTGCCAAAATGCTTTAACGGCCCGCCGCGAGATGACGGGCAAGCCGCTTCGATGTGAATTTCGCTCCATAAGCAAATCGACAGAGCGGACCGAAACTGTTGGATGACGCCAGGCCAACGAAGTACAGGCCCGGTATAACGGACTCGAAATTGCGAGTCAGCAAAGGCACGTCGTCAGCAGTAGCCATTTGGTTACGAATGCTGGGATCCAGAAAGCCGAGGCGCTGCAGTTTTACCTTGTAACCAGTCGCGCAAATGACGTGGTCAAACTGGAGCTCTTTGTCGGAGTTGTCCTGCTGAGTAAATTGCAAGGAAACGCTGTTACCGGACATGTTGACCTGTTTCATGCGCGTTCCCAGATGGCTGGTCACCCGCCCCACAAACCTGCTTTTGGCAAACCAACCCGGAGCCGGCCCGAGGTGACGCTGGACGGCACGTGTGCGAATCTTTTTTGGCATGGAATGGAACAGCAGAGGCGCATCGGTGCAAAGCCTTGAACGCCACCCGAGACCGAGACCTGACCGTGGATTGAACACGCGTTGGGTGATGGGCCGGGGTTCGGTAGGAGCTTCGTGGAACGCAATGGCCGAACGGCGGGCAATCAAATGTGTGTCGGCGCCTGCTTCATGCAGCAGGCCGGCGAGATCGATAGCCGAGGCCCCAGCCCCAATGACGGCTACCCGACGACCTTCGAATCTGCTCACGTCTTTGTGATCGGAGCTGTGGGTCACAACTTCTCGTGGCAGATCTCCCATCACCGGCGGGATAAAGCTGAAGTGAGTGATGCCGGCGGCCACCACAACACGTTTGCAGCGCACGACTTCCCCGGCCTCCGTGGTGAGCTCAAAGCCATCCGCGGCAGGCACGACCGAAGTGATCACGGTCTCCTCGAGATGAGGGGCGAAACGGCGCTGAAATTCGATACCGTAGGCTACAAACGTTTCGATAGGCACCGGAATCCCCACGTCCGCATAAGGAAGCGATTGCTCCAGGCAATAACGGGCGAGCGTAAAGGAAGACTTGGGGTCGAACAGGCTGGAGGCGAATCCCTCTGACTTAAGCCAGGTGCGGTCAGGCATGTTTCGCCAGCTGGACATCGGACTACCAAAAATACGGTACGAGAGCTTCCCTGCTCTTAGATGAGCTGCGAGTGATAGACCGTAAGGACCAGCTCCAATGATGGCTACGTCAACAGCAGACCCCATGACTTTCCCCCCCACTTCTTGAAAACAAGCGCCACAGTTCACGTGACAAGTAAGATGAATGCTCCGAGATCACCTCACTAATGATGGATGCTAGCAGCTTCAGGCTGGATCAAATAACTTCTCGCTCGACACGCGGGAACGGCCGTAATCCAAGAAGGTGTTACGGTTAGTTTCGCTTCTCATGTGCCTGCACACTGGCAAGGACTCACTGGTGTTTTTCGGACTTTTTGCCGCGATGAGAGTCTCCGTTGGCCGAGAGCCCGGATCCGGTCAAGGAGAAAGAAGCGAGCGAATGGTAATGGTCAGGTGGTCACCAACGATACGCCCCGACACAAACTTAAAAACATAACAGACGGCTTCCTGCTTTAGATTCTAAGAGCAAGCAGAATCCACGGCTAGAGAACCACAGCCGTGGGACACGATGTGAAACGCAACCTTGGGTATGTTTTAGCAGTACTTAGAGCCCCACAGTTCTCTCTCCAGGTCCCTCGCTATTGCGGGTGTATTCAGTAGACGAGTCAAGGGACCGGACAAATTCGCTAAAGGCAAACGTCACAATGTGACTGACATGGCGAAGCGATGTCTTTAAAACGAATCCGCCAGGGCAAGGAGTAAGTCTATGCTCACCATGAAACTAGAAACTTATGTGGCAGGTGTTCTAACCCTGTTATGTGCAGCAGTCCCACTTTCGGGTCAGCAGATCGCGGAGACAAATGCTGCTGCCACGGTTCGAACCGCAGACAACACGTCTTCAGGATCGCAGCTACAGCTTGTGCAGCGAAATCCCCGCTACATTATTCAACGCCAGGATGTGCTGGTGCTGGCGTTCCCACTCACTCCGGAGCTGAACCAAACCGTCACGGTACAGCCTGATGGTTTTATCAACCTGCAGAATGGGGGCAGTCTCCACGTGCAGGGAACCACGGTTCCGGATGTGATCGAGGCGGTCAAGACCGCTTATGCGGGTACCCTCCACGACCCCATCGTCAATGTCGATCTGAAAGACTTTCAGAAGCCGCTCTTTACCGTCTCCGGGCAGGTAGGTAAGCCGGGTCAGTACGAGCTGCGCAGCGAAACTACCGTGGCTGAAGGCATCGCGGTTGCCGGCGGACTCGCGCCGTCTGCCAAGACCCAGGTATTTCTCTTTCATAAGACCCCGAACGGCACTTTCCACGTCGAGAAATTCGATCTTAAAGACATACTCAACGGCAAAAAGCTTGACGAGGACGTTACTCTCAAGCCCGGCGACATGATCGTCGTGCCGGATTCATTCATCACGAGTTTCCGTAAGTATGTTCCATATTCGGTCACTGGCGGGGCATATCTTCAACCAAACCCCTTTTAATGAGTATCGCTCTTCCTAAAAACACACGCACACGTATCAGGCAGAAAGGCAGGCAAGCATGCAAGACACGAAGGAATTGAATCTCGTTTACCCGGTCAGGAGCACCTCGACGGCCCTCTCTTTGCGGGATCTTGCTGCGCCGTTATTCCGTCGCCGGCAGGTACTGGTTGCGACCTTTCTCATCGCGCTGATCGCCGGTGTGGTGGCCGGTTTTATGAATCCGTCGCACTATACCTCGAAGATGGCGATCCTGGTCAACCATGATCGGTTAGACCCCGTCGTCACTTCGCAGGCCACAACCCAGATGGTGAACGACAATACACAGATCTCCGAAGCAGAGATCAATTCGGAGGCCGAGCTTCTGAAGAGCAGTGACGTGCTGAGGCAGGTGGTTGAGGCCAATAATCTCCAGAGCAAGTCGCGGCATCCCGTGCTCGACATGTTTCGTCGCAGGCTGGGCGAGTCGGACAAGGTCGAACTGGCTGCACGGGCCCTGGCGCAGGATCTCAAGGTGGAGGCACTTCCTAAAACCAACCTGATCGCGGTGAGCTACAGCTCATCGGATCCGAAACAATCCTATGGTGTCCTCAAGTCACTCGGAGAGTTCTACCTGGAGAAGCAGGCGAAGGTACATCGGCCGGTGGGTTCTTATGAGTTCTTCCAGGGTGAAGCGCTTAAATCGCAAAAAGCTTTGGAGACTGCGGAAGATCACCTCAAAGCATTCCAAAAGACGGGCGCCGCGGCTCCTGAGCTGGAACGTGCAGCTTTGGCGCAGCAGCTTTCCAATGCGATCGGCCAGGCACACGGGGCAGAAGAGGCGATCGCCTCGGACGAACGAAGGCTTGAGAGCGATCGCACGCAAATGAAAGTGACGCCGGAAAGATCGGCGACCAAGCAGGATGTGAACGCCCCCAGCCTCTTGCTGGAGCAATTGCACGCCACGCTGTTGGCCGCGCAAACCAAACGGTCAGACTTAGCGACGAAGTATGCTTCGACCTATCCTCTGGTGCAGGAAGCAGACCGCGAGGTTGCGGCGGCGAAGGCAGCCATTACCGAGGCGGAGAGCAAACCTTACATCAATCAAACAACAGACCGCGATCCGACCTTCGAGCTTCTACGCGAGGACCTGGCCAAGACCGAAACCGATCATGCGGCCCAGGGTGCGTCGCTGGCCCAGGTGAAAAAGACGATTCAGAGCCTGCAAACGCAAATCATTGATTTGGACCAGCAGGCCATTGCGCAACAGGACCTGGAACGCGAGGTGAAAGTGAGTGCAGACAACTACCTGCTCTATCGCTCCAAGAGCGACCAGGAACGGACATCGGATGCACTGGATAAATCCCGCATTGCGAACGTAGCGCTCGCTGTGCCGCCGGCTCTCTCGGCGGTGCCGGACCGCAGCCTCGCGCTTACCATGATCTTCGCGTTTGGCTTCGCTCTTCTGCTGAGTGTAGGCATGGTGTGCTTCTTTGAGTACTTCGACTCCTCTTTCCATACGCCTGCGCAGGTGAGCAACTATCTCGGCCTTCCCCAGGTAGTGGCTCTACCCAAGAGGCTCGCATAGGACACCGCCATGGTGCTTGACTTTTACAAGCTGGAAGAGCAGCCCTTCAGCAACGCGCCTGATCCGCGCTATCTGTATGCAAGCTCAACCCATCGCGAAGCACTGGCCTCTCTCCTTTATGGGGTAAAGAGCGGCTGTGGTTTCGTGGCCATGATCGCAAAGCCTGGCATGGGTAAAACTACCTTGCTCATGCAGGCGTTGCAACAACTTCGAGACAAGGCCACCACCGTTTTTCTATTCCAAACCATGTGTACACCGCATGAGTTTCTGCGGGGCATACTGGTCGACCTCGGAGTGCAGCAGGCCGAGGGAACCCTTTTCGAACTGCAGATGAAATTCAACGACTTCCTGGTGGAGCAAGCGCGTTCCGGCAAGCCGGTCATTCTGGTCATCGACGAAGCGCAGAACCTTGATGATTCGGTGCTGGAAGTAGTTCGCATGCTTTCCAACTTCCAGATCTCGACGGGGCAGTTTCTGCAGATCGTTCTCTCCGGACAGCCCCAACTCGCTGAGAAACTGGCGGCGCCCAGTCTGGTCCAATTACGGCAGAGAATCCCGATTGTTGCCCGGTTGAAGCCTTTTACTGAGGAAGAGACGGCTCTTTATATAAAACATCGCCTGCAAACGGCCGGCTATCAGCAAAGTGAGTCGCTGTTTACCCGCTCTGCGGTCGAGCTTATCGCCAGGTACAGTGAAGGCATTCCTCGTAATATCAATAACCTCTGCTTCAATGCCTTGTCGGTGGGTTGTGCTTTAAAGCGGACAGTCATTGACGGCGACATCCTTCGCGAAGTGATTGGCGACCTCGACCTCAAGCCGTTGCAGGAGAGCCTCCCACCTTCCACCGAACTGAAGGAACAAAGTCAGGCGCCCGCCATCGTGAAGGCTTTTCGGGTATCGTCGGCGCCAACATTGTCGCTGGTGAAGGCCGTTGTTGTGTGTGCCGCTCTCAGCATGCTGCTTGGAGTGTTCTGGGCGGTTCATCAAAGAACGCCGACGCCCGACGCCGTGCACGCCGACAGCATGATTCAGCCGCTCGTTCCCGCAATGCTGCCGCCCGTAATGAATGCGCCGCCGGCAAGCTCTACGGTATTGGTTCGCACTGGGCAGACACTATCTTCCATCTGTACGCAACGCTTTGGCAGCTGCACTCCAGAGCATCTGCAACAGATTCTTCATTCCAATCCGTCGGTTGCAGATCCTAATTTTATCCACGATGGTCAAACAATTACTCTGCCGGCAACCTTGAATAGCTCAGACGGTACACAAACCAGCAGGTAGCAGGCTGATCAAATCTTTATCCGTAAGGAGAGGCACAATGAGCAGAAACTTCGATCTTTTGCATGACATGGAGCGTTACCACGAAGTTCGATCGGTGCAAACCGTGATGCCGGCCATTCGCATCTCGAAAGCTGAGGAAGCAGCGTATTGCAAACCGGTGTCTGTCGACGACGGAAGTGTAAGGCTGGTGCAGCAGTTGCTCGCCCCACAGACGCTCGATGCTCCTCGCGTGGTGGTCTTCGCCGGGATAGAGCATGGCAACGGATGCACCCACACCGCCATTTCCGCAGCGGAGACCTTAGCGGCAAACGGAGACAGGTCGGTTTGCCTGGTAGAAGCGAACTTTCGGTCGCCGGCCAAGACCGGACTGTTTCGTACCAACCACGAACACGGTCTTTCGGATGCCCTTTCCCGGGATGGCTCGATCCGCTCTTTCGCGAAATCTGTCACTAACGACAAGCTGTGGGTCATATCCGCGGGATCGCGTGCCACCGGGTCGTCGCACTTGCTGAGCTCGGAACGCCTGACGGCGCGGTGCGCAGAACTGCGAGCAGAGTTCGACATCGTTATTGTGGATGCCCCGCCGCTGGCACACTATGCGGATGCAATCGCCCTGGGACGCCTGTCAGATGGTGTGGTGCTGGTGATTGAGGCGGAGTCTACCCGCAAGGAATCGGCACTCGCAGCGGTGGAGAGTCTTCGTTCGTCAGAGGTTAAGGTCCTGGGCGCCGTGCTCAATAAACGGGTTTATCCCATTCCCCAGAAGCTCTATTCCAAACTGTAACGTCGTCTGCTGCGTGGGCCACGCAAGCTGGCGCAGATGTGGTCGCAAAATGGAACTTAAAGGCTCTCCATGGCCATGGAAGTTACTAGCACAATAGCACTTTCGTTTGACGGCCTCAGAGCTGGTCAGGGCGGCAACTGGCCAGCCGGTAATCGTCGAGTGGTCACCGACGATTCCTCCAGCACCACTTTAAGAACAGTACCAGCCGCACCATGCATTAGATTTTGAGAGCAGGCAGATCCCATGGCGAGACAAATACCTGCTATGGGACACACCGCGAAACGTGTTTTCGGGCACGTTGAAGCAACACTCATGCCAGAGGTTCATTCCCGGTCCTCGCTATTACTTACTCGTCAGCTAATAAGCCAGAGGACTGGGTCACTTCGCCGCAGCAAAAACCACGATGTGACTGACACGGCGAAGCTATGGCCCAAAACGATGCCCCCGACAGGAAAAAGGATCAACTAATCGCATGAGCCGGCTTAAGTCAGTCTTGAGAAATACGGGGTACCTGGCGTTTGCGGAAACGGCAAAGCCGGCCTTGTCTTTCGCGCTCATTCTGGTCATCGCCAGAACGTTAGGCCGCGACGGTATGGGCTCGTACACCGTCATTCTTACATTTACAAGCCTCTTCGAGTTGATCGCCACGTTTGGTGTTGGAACGATGATCACCCGCGCGATCGCGGCCGAGCCGGAGCGATTCTCGTTCTATGCCAACGCTGCTATCGGAGTCGCTGTTCTCGCCACCGCGATCGTGCTGCCGGTCATGCTCGGGGTTCTGCATGTCTTTCACTATCCTCCAGAGGTCGCGCTGGGCATTCGCCTTCTGGCGTGGATACTGCTGGTCTCAATCCTCCAGCAGTATGCGCTTTCACTCTGCGAGGGACTGCAGGAGATGCGCCTTCGCGCTGTGCTCTCGGTGGCCGATACAGCCGGCAGGCTGATCACTGGCGTGTACATGGTTCTCCATGGGCACGGAGTGCTCGGCGTGGTGGAAGGCATGGTGATCACGCGCGCACTCACTACCTTGCTAGGTTTTGTGGTGCTGGCACGTCATACCGGTCTGTCACTCGATTTCCGCGTGATGTCTGGCGCGTCGGGCAAGCTCGCCTACCGAGGCTTGCCCTTCTTGTTTACCGCTGTTGCCAGCGCTGCCGCCTGGTCAGTCAACACGCTGATGCTGTCGAAGCTCGCCGGCGTTTCCGATGTGGGAACTTACAATGCCGCCAGCCGGATCACCGACATCATCAAAACATTTCTCTTCAGTTACCAAATTGCATTGTTGCCGATGATGTCGGCGTCGTTTATCAAGTCAAAGGAGCAGTTTCGACAGGATTGCAATCAATCCATCAAATACCTGACCCTGCTCACCGTCCCGATGGCGACTGGTATATCCGTTCTGGCGCCCAGGATTATTGACCTGGTGTTCGGCCACAAGTTTGCTTCGGCGGCTCCGGTGTTGCAGCTTCTGGCGTGGACAGTCTGTGTCTTTTCTGTCTCGATGGTGTTTGCGCGTGTTCTTATTGCGAGCCACCACCAGATGCTCGATCTCTATAGCAACGTCGCGGCATTAGTTGTGAACATCACTCTCGGCTGGGTACTTATCAGCCGGTACGGACCGAGCGGCGCCGCCATCTCGACCCTAATCTCGCTGTTTACCTTCGGTTCGCTCGAGTATTTCTTCGTGTCCAGGAAGCTCTTCCGGGCAGAGGTGCTGGTCCCGTTAGCCCGTTCTGCCGGGGCTTCGGCGCTGATGGGATTGTGCCTTGTTTACTTCAGGGCCGTGCCTCTTGTGGCCGCGATTCCGATGGGCGTAGTGATTTATTTGGCGGTTCTGCTTGGTACGGGCACATTCTCGCCGGCTGAACTCAGGACTGTAAAAGCCGTAGTTTCGGAACGACTCACCTCGATGATGGCCCGGCGTGAGAAAAGGGTCGTGAATGCGGGTTAGTCACAGGCGACCACAGTGCGGTTCGCAACTGAAGGTTAAGACACCAAGATCGGGGGAGAGTCGATGTCAGTTCGTGTTCGCAGCATGGCGCTGAACGGCGCTTCCGCGCCCGAGTTTGTGGCTGGTCCATCGCCCCTGGGAACCCGGGCGAAGATAGCCCTTGTGTTGCTGTCCTCCGTGCTGGCAGTAACCGCCATCAAATTTTCCATTGTTGTATTTGCAGCCGTTGTCCTTGCCATGGTCGTTGTCGCCGGGTGCAGCGCGCTTGGGACTCGGCCTTTCGCTGTGTTCGGGCTTGTTCTTAGCGCCGGCTTTTCCCTGAGCCATCACTTCGTATATCGGCCCAACGTGGGAGCGAGTGATGGGTTAGCGATTTACTTAAGTGATTTATGGGTTATCTGGCTCCTGGTCGACGCCATGGTCCAACGCCAGAAAGGGACGACGAAGCCTCTGCGTGATTTTGTGGGCTTCCTTGCTCCGGTCGCATTGCTCCTGGTTACGGATCTGATCTCCTTCACTAAGTCTAGCGACCTCCAGCTGAGCGTTTATGGCTTCATCGAGCATTTCCGGGCCGCGCTCCTGTTTGTAGTGTTGGCCTTCTCAGTGAGACAAGGCAAAAAAGAGCTCCAGGCCGCATCGCTGGCGATTGTCTGGGCAGTGATCGCGATCGGCGGCATCTGCGTGGTCGAGATGCTTCTGAAGAGGCAACTGGGCATTCACGTCTATGCGCCTGGTGAATATGATAACCAGGTATTTCGCTCGGCCGGTCTGAGCACGCCCACCCTGGCTGCGGGTTACCTTGCTGCCTTGCTACCCCTGGTCGCTATTGAGTACTTCTTTCCCATCCGCAAAGCTCGCAAGGTACTGGCTGGTCTGGGCATGGTTCTTGGAGTCGCAGGGCTCGGTTGCACTCTCACCCGCGCGGCGCCGGGCATCCTCGCCATCGGAGTCGTACCACTGTTTATGCTTCTCTGGCGGCAACGGCTGATTCGCCGCGGGCACGTCCTTCTTGGGCTTCTCTGTATCGCATTGTTGGGGGCCAGCCTGGCAGACAAATTCTCGGCTCGCTCGGATGAAGGCCACATAGGAACGCTTGATGGTAGAACAGGCCTGATCGGCACCGCCCTGAACATGGCGTCCGACTCGCCTGTGGTCGGCCAGGGTTTGAACAATTATGAATATAAGATGTTCGGGTTCATCCCCAGCGATCAGCGGCAGAGCTTCGAATATATCGTTCACAATAAATTTTTCCTGACGCTGGCGGAGACCGGGCTATTGGGACTCACCGCCCTTGTGTGTCTGCTTGCGGTCACGAGCCGTCGTGCCTTCCTCCTGACGAGACGCGGGTTGCCTATGGGCACCGGCTTACTCTGCTCCATGATCGTTGTTGTATTGAATATGAACGTCGAGAGCTATGAAACAGGCTCGATTCTGTTCAATGTTTGGATTCTGATCGCCGTTGTTGCCGCGCTCTGGAGCAGCGACGAAGCGAGGGCACAAACAACGGTGGGGACCCGCTAGATCAATGAAGATTCTTACTATCTCTAACTATTTCCCGTACCCGCCGCAAGATGGCACCAAGATCCAGATCTTTCAACGGATCCGGTATCTCAGTGAGAACCATAGCGTCACCCTGCTGTGTGTGGTTAGTCAGGAGCCCGAACCCGCGCTCGTCGAAGAGCTGCAGCGTTACTGCCAGGTCAAGATCATTCTCAGGCCGAAGGTCCAGCTGTCGGAAAACGCCTGGGAGCGTGCCGTCAATTTCTTTCGCAGCTATATCTCGGGCATCCCGTATTACTTTACCCAAGCCATCAGCACGGAGGCGTGCGGATGGATCCGCGCCCAGCAGCAATTACAAGACTTCGACGTAGTGGAGGCAGACATTGAGGCGGGCTTATACCTTTGCGATCCGATGGAAGCGTTCAAGGTATGGGTTCTGCACAGCGTCAGCGACGCCAACGAGGAACGGAGACTGCGCGTTGTTCGAGGGTGGATCGATCGGTTCCTGATCCATAGCTATCGTGGTATCAGCCGGCGCTTCGAACGCCATGTGGCGCGACGGGTGGATATGGTGGCGGTCCTCACTCCGGAAAACGTAGTGGAGATGAATCGCATAGACCCGAAGATCCCGGTGAGTAATTGCCTCACCAACGGCGTCGATCTGGACTATTTCCACTTCGAACCTCCTGGAGCGCATGCCGAGGGAGTCTGCTTCGTGGGTACCATGGATTACCACCCGAACCCGGACGCGGTTTTCCATTTCTATCATGACATCTGGCCCGCGGTTCGACGCGAAGTGCCGTCGGCCAGATTTTTTGTTATAGGATCTAAGCCCACGAACGACGTCGTTGCCCTGGGGCAGGATCCATCGGTAACGGTCACCGGCTTCGTAGAGGATGTTCGGCCGCTGACCCGGAACGCGGGCGTAGCGGTTGCCCCGCTCCGGATGGGTGGGGGCATCCTGAACAAGGTGTTGGAAGCGATGGCGATGGGAGTGCCGGTAGTAGCCAGCAGCATCGCTGTTCACGGTCTAGGGGTTGAGCCGGAAGTTCATCTTTTTATAGCCGATGACGATGCGGAGTTCGCCGCAGCGGTGAAGCGGCTGCTGCTTGAGCCGGAACTGCGAACGCGCATGGCCGCGGCCGCTCGCCGATATGTGGAGACGTCTCACCAGTGGCGGCTGATCATTCGGCGTTACGAGGCCGAATTGGGCGGTCGTGTAGCCCGGCGGCAGGTCGAAGCGATTCCAGATCGAAGATCTGCTCTGGTGGGCAATGTGACCGAGTTGGGGGGCTGACTGGTGAACACTGTTACGTGCAATGTGATAAGCGCCCCGGCCGGAGTAAAGACGCGGGTACTGCAACTCACCAGTAGCCTCGGTTTCTACGGTGCGGAACAGATGATCATGACGCTGATCACTGCTCTCGACCGGGAATCGTTCGACGTAAGGCTCGCTACCCTCGATAAGAAGAGAGGTTCCAGCACAGCGATTGTTTCCGCTGCCAGGACAGCGGGCATCGATGCGGTCACAGTGCCCTGCCGCGGCTGGCTCGACTGGGATGCAATACAAGGTCTAAAGTCTCTGGTCGAAGAGGCAAAGATCGAGATCTTACATTGCCATGAGCCCAAGAGCCGCCTATATGGCGCCGTCGTATCCAGAATGACCGGCATTCCCATGGTAGCGACTCACCACCTTTGGACCGGACAAAACCTGCGGACCAGGCTGGTGGAATCGATCGATGCCGCTGTGCTTCATGGTTGCGACAAGGTGATCGCTGTTTCCAGTTCCGTCGGTGCGTCGATGCGCCGGGTACTCGTCTCTCCGCGCCGCATTGAAGTGATACCGAATGGCATCGATCTCGGTAGCTTCCAAAATGAGCTGCGAAATACCGAGTTTGAAAACGATGAGGTGCGGGCGTCACTGGGCATTCCGCCCGGGGTGCCTGTCATCGGTGCGGTGGGCCGGCTCGATATCCAGAAAGGCCACGAACGTCTGATCGAGGCAGCAAGAAAGATCACCGACGCTGGACAGGATGCTTTTTACGTCATTCTCGGCGAAGGTGTCGAAAGGCCGCGCCTTGAATCCCTGGTGCGGGACCTTGGCTTGTCCGGTAGGGTACTGCTTCCTGGTTATCGAGCTGATATTCGGCCTTATCTGGCGATGATGGACGTGTTCGTTATGCCTTCGCGCCGAGAGGGAACGCCCATGGCGCTTCTGGAGGCGATGGCTATGAAAAAGCCCGTGGTCGCCACCGCGGTCGGTGGTGTGCCCGATGTGCTCAGGGATGGCATCGACGGCATCATGCTGCCGGAGGATGGGGCCGGGCTGAGCGGTGCGCTGTTGAAGCTCTTGCGCGACCCGGCGTTTGCACGTCAGATGGGCGGCGCCGGCCGCCGGCGTGTGGAAACTGAGTTCTCGTCCTTGCGCATGGCCGGCCGTTACGAGGACGTGTACCGCCGCTGCCTGATGTCCCGCGGCCACGCTGCTCTTGCATCGGTAGCTTAGACGTTTGTTTGTAACAACAGTTGTTATGTTCGAGGTTCCTGATCCGCGAAGTTCTTTGCGCTCAGTCAGCCCGCGCGCCTCAGGTAGGTGGAAGGCAGTTCTGCGTTTCGTAGACAGGTTATTGAGAACGAGGTCCCTATGAGGTTAAAAGTAGCCCTGATTGTCGGCGATAACCACACGCCCTTTTGCGGAGTTAAGAACTACACCCGCTCGCTGGCGCAGGCCCTTGCGGAAAGAGATATAGCCGCGCAGGTGTTGACTCCAAAAGATTGGAGTGCCACATCGGTGTTTGCGTTTGCCCGGCAACTAAGAAAGGAAAACTATGACATTGTGCACCTGCAATATCCTTCCATCGGTTATCGCGGCTCGCTGTTTCCCCACTTTCTTGGCTTGATGAAGGTGGCAGATGTATCGGTGGTGACGGTACACGAGTATTCAGCTCTGCCACGCCTGCAGAGGATTTCTACCCAGTTATTCCGGGGAACCGCTCGCACCGTGATATTTTGCAGCCATTACGAGCGATCGCTTTACGACCGGCAACTCGCGAACATCGGCGCACCTCAGACTGTCATTCCCATCGGAAGCAACGTACCCGCGGCCGCAACGGATGGCAGCCGGGATAGGACGGTCGTGTACTTCGGCCAGATTCGACCTAACAAAGGCATCGAGCAATTTGTCGAACTCGCTCGAAGGAGTATGGAGTCACAGCGCCAGTTCTCGTTTCACGTGATGGGAAGCGCACCAGCCGCCCACCAGAAATATATGTGGGACCTGCAGCAAAGTGCCCCTGAAGTCCGATGGTCGATCGATCTGGAGTTTGCCCAGGTATCTGAGATACTGGCTCGCTCCTTTGCGGCATATCTCCCCTTTCCAGACGGAGCGAGTGAACGGCGAGGCAGTATGCTGGCGGCTCTGACCAACGGGCTTCCTGTGCTGTCCACGATCGGCGCCGCAACACCGCCCGAGATGTTGCCGTCCTTTCTGCCAAGCAAAGGCAGCGATGAGGCACTTTTACTCCTGGATGCGCTGGCGCAAGATCCAGAGCGGCATGCAGGGTTGTGTAGCACATCCAGAATCCACGCCGCTCGATACACGTGGAGTTCGATCGCCGCTCAACATGAACTCGCATACCAGGAGGCGCTGCGGCTTCCTGGAAAAGAAAGCTTATTTGTACAACCGCAATAACACGATTGCCGCGCAGTTCTAAACGTGCAATTGAGGAGGAAAACACTATGAGTGTTGTCGTAATTACAGGGTCCGCGGGTCTTGTTGGTTCAGAGGCTGCGGAATTCTTTGCCGGCCTTGGATTGGATGTTGTCGGCATAGACAACGATATGCGGCAACAGTTTTTTGGCCGTGAAGCATCCACGGAGTGGAACCAGGAACGGCTCAAGAGCAAACTCGGGCAGCGATATCGTCACTATGACTTTGACATCCGCAACGACGGCGCGGTGAACCGCCTGTTCGCTCGGCTGGGAAGGTCTGTTGCCCTGGTGATTCATACCGCGGCCCAGCCGTCTCATGACTGGGCTGCGCGGGATCCGCATACCGACTTCACAGTAAATGCGAACGGGACTCTGAACCTGCTGCAAGCGACGCGCGTTCACTGTCCGGACGCAGCGTTCATCTTTACGTCTACGAATAAGGTCTATGGGGATACCCCGAACCGTCTGCCGCTCGTGGAGTTAGAGACACGATGGGAAATCGATCGGTCGCATCCGTATTTCGCCGGCGTCGATGAACACATGTCCCTGGATCAGACGCTGCACAGCCTTTTCGGAGCCTCCAAGGTGGCCGCAGATATCCTGGTGCAGGAATATGGGCGCTATTTCGGAATGAAGACCGCTTGTTTCCGCGGTGGTTGCCTGACCGGGCCCAATCACAGCGGTACCGCCCTTCATGGATTTCTCGCGTACCTGATGCGCTGCACCGCTACCGGCAGCCCATACACGGTCCTCGGTTACAAGGGCAAGCAGGTACGAGACAACATACACAGCGCAGACCTGATCAACTGCTTCTATCACTTCTTCCAACGCCCGCGGAGTGGCGAGGTCTACAACATCGGAGGCGGCCGCTTTAGTAACGCGTCGATGCTGGAAGCAATTGACCTCTGTGAGCGGATCGCGGGAAGAAGGCTTATATCGACATATCGCGAAGCCAACCGCACTGGCGATCACATCTGGTGGATCAGCGACACGAGCAAGTTTTCTCAACACTATCCGGAGTGGAAGCAGCTTTATAGCGTGGCAGACATTCTGGAGCAGATATTCGACAGGAATGTCGACCGCTGGAGTAAGGAGGAGGCCGCATGATCGATCACGGGAAGAAGAACGTACTGGGGGTTGCAATCAGCGCTCTGGACTACGAGTGCGCGGTCGATCGCATTATAAGCGACGCAAAGGCTGGGAGGCGGTGCGCTACGACGGCGCTCGCTGTACATGGTCTTATCACCGGCGCTCTTGAGCCGGCACACCGGCACCGCCTGAATTCGTTCGACCTGGTTACTCCGGATGGTCAGCCAGTGCGCTGGGCATTGAACCTGCTGTACGGGACCAAGTTGGCCGATCGCGTCTACGGGCCAAATCTCACACTACAGGTTTGCCAGGAAGCGGCACGCGAGGGCATCAGTGTTTACTTCTACGGGAGCAAGGCAGAAGTCCTACAGGAGCTCTGCCGTCGTATGCAGGCAATATGTCCCGGGCTAATAATCGCCGGTGCTCAGCCTTCGGAGTTCCGTACATTATCTGCTCGTGAACAAATGGCGACGGTGGAGCGAATCAGGAGTTCCGGGGCGCAGATTCTGTTTGTCGGTCTGGGGTGCCCACGGCAGGAGGTATTCACCTACGAAATGAGTCAATACCTCAACTTGCCGGTGTTAGCGGTGGGCGCCGCGTTTGACTACCATTCGGGGTTGTTGCAGGAGCCGCCGCAGTTCCTTCAGGAGGCTGGCCTGCAATGGCTATACCGGCTGTGCCAGGATCCGGCGCGTCTGTGGCGGCGGTACCTCTTTACCAATACTCAATTCGTCGCCCTGTTCCTGGCCCAGTGGCTTCGCGTGTGGCGCCCGTCTTTGGAGGACACGCAGGTTCCGTTAGCCGATGTTCGCTTCGGCTGAGTTTGCTGGAATCATCCAGGAAGGCCAATGGTGATTTCATGTCCCGATCAAAAGAGCCAACATCAGAAGATAGAGCTTTCCCCATTGTATCTATTGAATTCGTAAGGCGGCGTCCTATGCAAACAACCGTAGTGATAGCGGCTTCCAGCTGGTGGCCATTGGCAGCCAAGATCGCGGCGTCGTTGTTGGATCATGGGTGTAGAGTGGAAGCTGTTTGTGCTCCGGGACACCCTCTGCGACATGTGCGCGGAATCAGCAGGTATCATCACTATAGCCGGCTGCGGTCGCTGGATTCGCTGAAGCAAGCCCTCCATGCGGCGTCTCCTGGCGTGGTGATTCCCTGTGATGATGGCGTGGTCTTACAGTTACACCAACTTTATGAGGAGCAGCCGGAGCTACGGATGGTGATCGCCAGGTCGCTCGGCGAGGCGAAGCACTTCGAAGTGGTAGCCAGCCGCGAGCATCTGCAGAATGTGGCGCAGGAGCTCGGCATTCGCGTGCCCCGGTCTGCACGCATAAGAACCCAGGGTGAGCTCGGTAAGTGGTTTGATCGCCCGGTCGATCGTGCAGTGCTGAAGCAGGATGGCACCTGGGGCGGCAGAGGTGTACGAGTGGTGGATTCTGCGGCAGAGGCGGCGGCTGAGCTGAATCAAATGCTGAGGCCGTTAAGCTGGGCGGCTGTCTACAAACGGATGGTCGTCGACCGCGATCCGCTTGCGTTCTGGAGCAGAAAAGATAGTACGCCGGTAGTGACGCTGCAAGAGTACATTCCCGGCCGCCCGGCAAACCTGATGATGGCCTGCTGGAAGGGCGAGATTTTAGGTACGGTGACCGCGGAAGTTTTGCAGGCCCAGGGGGCAACCTCTGCAGCGATGGTAGTGAAGTTGATTCACCATCCCGAGATCGCGCAGGCTGCGGACAAGCTGGCAAAGAAGCTGCAGCTGTCTGGCTTTTACGGTGTCGATTTCATCCTTGATGAGCAGACCAGGGCAGCATACCTGCTTGAGTTGAATCCGCGTTGCACGCAGCTTGGACACTTGCCGATCGATGCTCAAGGCGACCTGGTCGGGTTGCTGTGCCGACAGCTTGGCGGGGATTCACCCATTCCAGCCGAGCAGCGACTCGGTCTTCGAGCGGGCGACACGGTGGCCTTCTTTCCCAAGGTGACCTCATTGAGCCCCGAGAGCAGCGGCGTACCACACGCTTATCAAGACACTCCCTGGCAACAGCCGGAGCTGATCGAGGAATTGCTCAAGCCGAGTTGGCCATACCGTCAATGGCCGGCGCGCCTCTATCATTGGGTAAACCCACCCCGCTCGGAGAAACCGGTTGCGTTTGCTGCCCAGGCGAGTTCGTCCAATAAGGTGGCCACCATGCCTGGAGTGATGAGCGGAGCGAAAGACGATCACCAGATGCAGACCGTTTCGCCTGGGAAATACGGACACACTGCCTGAAGTAAGAGAGGCAGCTTTCGGGCACAGGCTCGTAAGATACCCACTAAGCCAAAAGATAGCGGCAAAGTGCCAGCGTGGGCTCCAAAGCGGCCTAGAGAGCATTTTCGCAATTACTGTGGTCTGGCAAGAGCAACGAGGTGTGGTTTTCTTTGAGAGAAAACCACGTAAAGGTTCGAGGCTTCGGTCTACACCAATTGCGAAAATGCTTTACGGCGCGGTTTGGCAGCCCATCGTAACCAGACCCGCGGGGAGAGATGTGGTGCACAGCCACTGCGGAAACAAGGGATCGTAGAGCGGTGTGCTGGCTGGTGGCTGATAACCAAAACCGGCTGCCGCGGTATTCGTTGGCTTGAAATTCGCGATCACTGCTGCCATGCATGCGGGAACGCTGCTGGAACCATTGCAATTGGGGGCTCCAGGCGTAATCGGGTTGGCAAACTGTGGGTTCTCGCCAAAAGTATTGTTCGCCTCGAAGGCAAAGCCTGGGCTATTGTAGGAGCCGCTGCTGGTCGTCCCACTGACGGCGTATCCCCAGTTCTGCGAGACATTGTCTGTAGTATTGCCACCCCAGACATAGAAAGCATAAATCGGGTTCTCGCCGCATCCGGTTACCTGGTTGGTTTCTGCGAGATTGGAGGTGGCGGTCGTGTTCACCGTCCGGAACAGCGACAACTCTCCGCAGATGGCATTCGTGTTTTGATTGCGATCGCCATTGTTCCCCCACAGGGTGTTGTTGCGGAGGTAAATGGTGGCGAATGGTCCAGTCCCGATGCTGTTGTTGCCTACCTGCAATCCCCGCCCGCCGTTCCCCACAAGGATATTGTTTTCGGCCAGCGCCTGGGCCGCGTACGACGGCAATCCTCCCTGATCTCCATCAAAAGTGTCAAAGATCAGACCTTCACCATCCGTGGGGATACCGCCGGCACACGGATTGGCATCGAGGTTGCCATAGGAGAAGTTCCCGGCCACATAGATGTGGGTTCCAGGAAGAGAATCCGACTGAATCGGTTGGTAGATGCTGATGCCGCTAAAACACTCGGCGCCGTTTTGGGCCGCGTTATAGGCGATATTGCCGATAATCGAAACGTAATCCTCGCTTGCGGTTTTGCCGCTGTTGAACGTGGTAAAGCCGCCTTGCCGGCATCCGTTCGCGATGTTGTTGGCGAAAATGATGTGATGAATCGTAACCGGAGTAAGGTAGTTGGGAGCAGCCCCGAAGCAAAACGAAGAGGTGCTGTTGGACGCCGTGACTTCCCAACCCTGCACTCCCCAAAAGCTCTTATCCACGTAGATCCCCGGTTGGCCCCCGGCAGTGGTGATCTTGCAGGCGTCAAACTGGGCGCACTTGAGCCAGGCCACATTGTTCGCCGCCGGGCATGAAACCGTGCCCCAGTTCCCACTTCTGAAGTTACTGGATGAGTACGACGTACTCGCCGCGGCGAGAATCACATCTCCGCAGTTGAGTGCATGATTCGGTGTAAGCCATGGCGCCGTGGCCGAAAGACCGGAATTAGAGTCCTGCCCCCCAGCCGCCGCGGTGGCCAGATAATAGGTTTTTCCCGTGCTGGGGTTGGTGCTAGCGCCAGCTACCGTAGTCACCGTGGCGGTGGCAGATATGCTGGGATTCGCACTGCTGGTCGCGGTGACTGTGACTGTCTGCGCGCTGGTGATAGACGCCGGCGCCGTATAGAGGCCGGCGGCAGAGATCGTGCCGACAACCGGGCTCAGGGACCACTTGACCTGTGTATTCGACGAGCCGGTCACCGTGGCTGTGAACTGCCGGCTCTGAGATAAGCTCAAGGACGCATTGGACGGACTTACCGCGACCCCAACAGCGGCAGGCGGAGTGAGCGAGACGACGGCGTGAGCGCTCCCTGTGGATTTCCTGGCACCGGCCGCGGTAACGGTAACGGTTTGTGCGCTGGTGATGGATGCCGGCGCTGTATACAGGCCAGCGGCAGAGATCGTGCCGACAGCCGGACTGATGCTCCAAGTTACGGGCGGAGCGGGTGACCCGGCAATCGACGCGGTGAATAACTGGCTCTGCGATGGGGATAGGGACACCTGGCTTGGCGCTACTTCCAGATTCTTGGACGCACTGGAGCGGAACGCCGCTATAGCAGTTGAGCTGCTTATCTCCTCTGTGATCGAAACCGCGGTGATTGTTTCTGTTGATGAGAGCACGAGAGGGCCATCATAGACGGCCGAGTATGACGAGGGCCGGCTGCCATCGGTGCTGTAATGGATAGCCGCTCCCGGCGCAGTGGTGGTCAGCACGATCTGCTGACCGAGCGAATACGCTCCTGGAGGTGGCGAAAAACTCGGCGGCGCTGGAATGGCAATCAGTTTGAGATCCCAGCTGGCGGGAGGCGTAGGGAGGATGGGCTGGTAAATCGCGTTGCCAGGTACAAGTTGGAAGAGACCCTCAAGGTTGAGCTGATTGGTTTGCGCCAATCGAAGAGCTGCGTCAATTATATTCTTAGGCGCAGCGCCTCCAGGCACAGTGGCCAGCGAAAATAGCTGGCCACAGGCGCTGCCGTCGCCGGCCTCACCCCCGGCTGACAATACGCAGCCGTGGAACTCGTTCGCAAGGGTGTAGAGCTTTGCGGTCTGAACGGCCTCTCCGGCCGGTACCCCCACACCCGGTGAGACAGCCTGCTGGAGGTTTACGAGTTGGTTCACCAGCTTAAGCGCTGCTGTCAGGGACTGATCATTCGGGTGGGAACCCAATTGGGTGGCTGAAGTCATGTAGGGTGACAAGGGCCATACCGAACCTACCGTCGTCACCTCATTGATTGGATAACTCGTCGAAGAAGATAAACCATTGCAGGGACCGAGCACGGTCATCAACGCAATGGCCTGGTTATTGGTGACTGGTCCTGGAGCCGGAGTACCGCCGCTCGCAACCAGGTAAAGCTGTGACGTAGGCGAAGGGCATGAGTATGCTTCTGTAATCCTGAAGTTGCCGTTGCTATCCGTCGAGACCGGTTGGGTCAAAAGCGGCGACGCGTTAGAAGCCGTTCCTGTGGTGCCCACGGAATATAACTGAACGCTCGCATTTCTGACCTGCCATTGATCCCCGCCAACGTGGCCCTCAATAGGGACGGCGCTGTTCAGGGCCGCGGCCGTACCGGTTGGGCGGTCGAAAGAAGTTGGGTTATTAACCGTGAGACCGCACCCTGCCAGCACAAGCAGTGACAGCGAAAGAATGAAGTTCGCGGCTGGTGACTTTTGTAATTTCTTGCGGGGGAGACGCTTCATATCTAAACCTCATTCAGGGTAAATCGCTCGAAAGTAACAGCAATGTCTCAAACGATGTAGAGCACAGTAACTGACTGGATGAATCGCCCATGTAAGCGGAAAATATTACGCGGAAAATTTGCTCACTCGCGGACAATTTACAGTGGAGATCGGCAATTCATTTGCTCTACTAGAGTATTTTCACTTCTACTCTGCACAAGTGAGTGCGGCGAGGTGTGGCTTTTCTTGAGGAAAAGCCTCATCGGGACCGGTTGCTCTGTATGCACCAGAAGTGAAAATGCTTTAACGTTTTCTCTGCGACAGGTCACGAGGGCGGTTCTCGGGAAATGGCTAAAAAGTACGCACTAACGCACTAAGCCCCCTCCTGGGAGGATTTTTCGGGTTGGGCGGTCTCTTCTTCCATCAGGTCATCACCCACCAGGTCTGGGTATTCGGGATCGATGGCTGACCAGAGGGGTGGTGGCGCGTATAGAGGAGGCTGTGGTTCTGGCGAGTCGTCCTCGGTGAGTAGCTCGTTCCTTCGTTCTGCGAGGGTGGACAGGCTGGGCCGCCCTATCCCCATCCTTAGGTTTCGTATCATGATGCGCCGCTCTTACGGTGGCTAGCTTCGGGTGGGGTTTCCATCGGAAGCGAGCGGTTCCATGGCGGAGGATCCGCCCGGGTGCCTTGCATGCATGCATCGGGACCTGGCGTCCGGTGCATCCACGAGATATTTAGTCTCTTGGGCGACACGGTACCTTGGCCTGAATACACGACGGCGCTTCGCTCTTAAGGTATTTTTCTTCAAGCGTCAGCGGTGTTCACTTATATAGATACAATTCCTGGAGGAATGGGACAACTTTGTTGCAATAAAAATGTCGCTCCAGGGATGAACGGCGACTTATGCGTTGCGATACGGTGGTGCTCCTGCCGTTCGCAGTGTCCGTTGCAGGCAACGCGCGCCGCAATGTGGGCCAACTCCGGCTGTTGCTGAAAGAGCCTGGGCCCGATTCACCACAAAAAGGGCCTCTCTCATTGAGGCACTCTACTCCAGTCTCCGTATCGACACCTGCCCGGCGCTCAACTTCGGACATATGGATTACAGCAGGCGGGCATCGAAAGCGCGCTCATGGGTCGCAGTAATCGTCAGAAGGTTGGCTTCGGCGTGTTGTGGGTTGACCAATACATTCCATGTCTCTGGCACAAGTATGCTCGGCACTTGTAATAGTAGAGAGCGTCCTTCGGTGAGCCAACGATCTCCAACTGTCTGAGTAGTGCTGATGTCCTCCGCCCAATTCTGAGGCCAGGAATCTACTTCGGCCTTTTGAATGGAGAGCAAGTCGGGCCCTTCAATCCTCAATAATTGAAAACGCTCAGGCCGGTCCTCAGAGTCGATCTCGATATGGACGAGTGTTTCGAGCAAGGCTGTGGCAGGGTTTTGGGTGCAATAGACGACCGGATGGCCTTTTGTATGCCAACGTCCAGACACATACAGGCCGCCTACTCCGTCCAAAGTCTGGTAATTGCTTACGCGCCAAAGAATCATATCGGGAAATACCCGCTCGACGCAGGAATCCCAAAATATGTCACGCTGAAAATCCGTAATCGAGTTGCAGAAGCATCTCTTCTACCAATCGTGCAGCGGCTTCTGTACGCAGCATCTCCAGCGGGCTGCGCCCATCAAAACGAGACTTTGCTTTGCGTAGCCAACGGGCAGCCTTGGCGTCGTCGCCAAAGACTTCTTCGGCCAGGGAGGTGATGCGAGCGATCCGAACGGCGCGATCCGATTCATCGTGGGTCAGAGACTCACGGCGCGTTTTCCGATGAACCAGCGTTCGGCGCGGAACGATGAGGCTATAGATTTCTTCATCGCTCATGCCGTGATGGGAAAGCGACTCAACCGAAGTGAGGGGAAGACGTTCCTCCACCAAACGGGCAAGATCACGGTCAGAACGCAGGGCCGTGACTCCGAGCTTCACCTCGATGCGACGATAGAACATCGCCAGTTCTCTCCTGGCACGAACTTCAGCAGCTTGAGCCATAAATACCCCTGGCAATCTGCCAAGATTATAGGGGCATTTTGCTCAGACGGCAATCAACGCTAGACCTTTGGCAATTTATTGACGTTCCAGTCCCCGCCGAGAGCCTTGATGAGCAGAACGCTGGCGTCGAACACTCGGAAGCCAACCAGACGGCGGTGAAATCCTCAGACGCGATACGCCAATCGAGGAGGATTCATAGGGTCTTTGGGCTTTCATGCGAACGTGAGTTGACGCCTGCTCAGAGCTTCGGCAGCGCGCTGATATCGCGTACCAGGTTGATGTGAAATTTGCTGCGATCTCCGCGGTGTTTCGCCACAAAGTACTCCAGCGGCTCACCATCCTCAAGCAGACCAACGCTCTTTAGTAGAATTGCCGGGCTTTTTGGACGCAAATTTAGCAGCTTGGCATCGGCAGAATCGAGTGCGATCGCCTCCACGGTGCGATGTCCTTGCGCGATGACCAGCCCGAATTTCCGGTCCAGCAACTCGTAGAGGGATTGGTTGGTCAAATCTTCGCTCACCAGGCCCGGGCATTTGCTTTCCGAAAGGTAAGTCACGACCAGTACCTCAGGTTCCCCATCGAGGAAGCGAAGGCGGTTGATCATAATCACAGGGACACCTTCTTCAAGCTTGAGAGCTTCCGCGACCTCACCTGTAGCCGGTTCCACCCTAAGATCGAGAACACGCGTAGTAGGCTTCTGCCCCTTCGATACGGCGTCCTCATAGAAGCCCCGCAGATTTTGCATGAGGCTGCCGTTGTAAGTGGGGTATGCTACTGCGCTACGTTTTCCGCTCTGCTTGGTGACTAAGCCTTTTCGCTCCAGATCGGCCATCGCCTGGCGAACGACCGTCCGGCTAATCCCCAGTTTTTCGCAGATTTCCTGCTCACTTGGCATGAGACAGCCGGGCAGCAATTCTTTCGCCTTGATCTTCTGCTCGACATAGCTACTCAATTGAAAATAGTAGGGTATCGGACTGTGATGTTTGACGATTCCGGGACTGTCGAAAAGAGCTTGCTCCATGGACGTTATGCTATCATCCTATCATGGTACCATCCAGCACAATATCTGCGGCATAACCAGAAACTGGGAGAGGACGAGCTGACATGCAAAAGGCCCTGATTGAACCTTTGTTGCGTGATCAAGCTCTCCTGAAGGATATCGCAAAAGCCGACAGGAGCGATGATGGATTCCGGCTTTGGTGGTTAGGCCAAAGTGGTTTTCTTCTGCAATGGAACGGCCGTCATCTTCTTCTTGATCCCTATCTCTCCGACTCGCTAGCCCGGAAATATGCAGCCACGCCGACCCCGCATATGCGGATGACAGCGTTGCCCGTCGAACCGGGAAAGCTGAGCTTCGTCGATATTGTCACGTCAAGCCACCTTCATACGGATCATCTCGATCCTGAGACTCTACTCGCGTTGTTTCAGGCAAATCCCCATCTGACAATGCTCGTTCCTGAAGCGGAGCGGGACGCAGTCGAGACAAAACTGTCTACCCGGTGGCCCGCTACCCTGGGCCTGGATCAGGGCGAGAGTAAAGAGATCCATGGCTTCCGGATCAGCGCCGTGGCATCGGCGCACGAGAGGGTGGAGTTCGATTCGACGGGCAGGTGCCGGTTCCTGGGGTACGTCATTGAGTTTGGGAAATGGGGGATCTACCACAGCGGAGATACTGTCCTGCATCCCGGTCTGGTGGAAAGCCTAAGGCCATTTCAAATTGATGTTGCGCTTCTCCCTATCAACGGTCGCGCTCCTGAAAGGGGCGTTGCCGGTAACCTGACCGCCCAGGAAGCGGCATGGCTGGGGCGGGAGGCCAACGCCCGCACAGTCATCCCTTGCCATTACGACATGTTTGCCTTCAACACGGCTCCTGTGGAGGATTTTGTCGCCGCGGCAAGTGAGGCGGGGCAAAGCTATCACGTGGTGCGCTGCGGCGAGAGGTGGGAGAGTTCGCGGTTGTACAAGCTGCGGAAAAACTCAAGGTAGTTATATATACGGCCTTCAGGCCGCACATATAACTAACCAGACAAGCAAGCATCCTTTAGGCCCTGAGGGCAGGTTTCTCGATCGAAAACGCTGCCCTCAGGGGCTAAAGCCCATCATTTTTTCATGATGTGCGGCACGGCTGAAGCCGTGCCCTGATACAAAACCGCGTTTTTCCGCAGCCTGTGTAGCCCTCAATAGCCACTCCGGCTCTCATCCGGCCCCATTGCCCATACCCGGATTTCAAGCGTCCATCGGTTGCTTCCTCTTGGCAACACGACGGGCGTGCGACTGGTTTGACACTGTTTTTCCAGGATGGTACCGTAAGCGCTGTAATCATAGCATGATAGAGATTCAGGATCGAAATGTTCCTTCTCGGCATTGATCTGGGAACTACCGCGACCAAAGCGGCTCTTTACGACTTGAGCGCGCGCCTCGTGTCTGAGGGGCGGGCTGAGGTCTCCTTGCATTGTCCGCAAGCGGGTGTAGTCGAGCAGGAGATGGATGATTTTTATCGCTCTGCCGCGGTGGCCATCCGCCAATGCATGGATTCGTGCCGAGTGGATCCGTCGCAGGTGGCCGGCCTGGCATTCGACAGCCAGATGGCTGGAATTGGGGCGATCGACGAGAATTTTCAGCCTGCGGTACGGTTTGATTCGTGGCTTGACTCGCGTTGCGAACCCTACATTGAACATATCCGCGGGCGCTTCGCGGACCGCGTAACAGCGCTCACCGGCTGCCCTCCAACTTGCAATCACGGCCCGAAGATGTTGTGGTGGGCCAACGAACGGCCGTCGGACTACGAACGCATCATTAAATTCGTTACCCCTGGTTGCTACGTAGCGGGCCGAGCCGTAAAGCTGCGCGCGGAAGAGGCCTTTATTGATCGCACCTTTCTGCACTTCACGGCGGTTGGCGATGCCGAGGCAGGAACATGGTCGGAGGAACTGTGCAGCTCGCTTGAAATCGATGCCCAACGGCTCCCCAGAGTTGTTGAGCCATGGACGGTGATTGGTGAACTGAGCGCGGAGGCAGCCCGAGATTTTGGTCTACGGGCAGGCACGCCAGTGGCAGCAGGTTGCGGTGACACAGCTGCGGGAGCGTTGGGGGCGGGGGTGGTGAAACCAGGAATGCTGTTGGACACTGCGGGAACGGCCTCCGTACTAGCTTGCTGTACAGATCGATTTGTCGCAGACACACGTCATCGGGCTTTGATAACCATGCGCTCTGTCATCCCGGGAATCTGGAACCCGCTGGCCTACGTCGGTGGAGGCGGGTTAGCGTTGCAGTGGTACGGCCAGGAGTTCTGGAACAACCAGGAGCGCGCCGGTGATTCGGACGAACTCTACCACGAGCTATTCGCGAGCGCCATCGAAGCTCCGCCGGGGTGCGATGGCCTGCTCTTTTCACCCCACCTGGGCGGCCGCATCTGCCCGGCAGGCCCGCAGATGAGGGGCGCTTGGGTTGGGTTCTCCTGGGCGCACACGCGGAAGCACTTTTTTCGAGCAATTCTGGAAAGCATTGGCTACGAGTACGCCTGGTATCTCCGCATCTTGCGTGGGCTTTCGCCGGAACTGAACCTGGTCGAAGCGCGCGTGATCGGCGGAGGAGCAAAGAGCGAGAGTTGGAATCAGATCAAGTCCGATATTCTCTCGGTTCCCTACGAGCAACTAGCGCGCCAGGAATGCGCAACCTGGGGCAGCGCAATGATTGCAGGCAAGGCTGCCGGACTAATCACCGACTTAGCCGAGACGGCAACGGCCCTGGCTCCTTTGGCGGGCAAGGTGCTGTTGCCGAATCAAGCCTTGCGTGCTACCTATGACGCCGCGCTGGAGCGTTATTTGTGCTGGCAGCTAAGACTCAAGACCGGATTCGAGACGAATGACAAACGAAATTAAAGTTTGCCTGTTAGGCACCGGCCGTGCCGGTCAGGTGCACGCGGAATCATTGACACAGCACGTCCGCGAAGCAAGACTCGTAGCCCTCGTAGATCCGAACCCCACCGCTTTGCAGAAGACTGGTGACCGGTTCGGAGTCGACGCCCGATTCAGCTCACTCGATGAGGCCATGGACCGGGTCGCATTCGAGGCCGTAATCATTACCACTCCGACGTTCACGCACCGGGAGCTGGCAATCACCGCGGCAGCACACGGGAAGCATATCTTCTGCGAAAAGCCGATGGCGCTGACAATTGAAGAATGCGACGAGATGATCGCGTCCGCCGAACGAAATGCCGTGCTGCTGCAACTCGGATTTATGCGACGCTTCGACCCCGACTTTCAGACGGCGGCGGCCCGCATCGAAGCGGGAGAGATCGGCAAGCCCATGCTGATCAAGTCGCTGACCCACGGGCCGGGGTTGCCTCCTGCCTGGGCTCGCGATCTCGAGACATCGAACGGCATGCTCGCGGAAGTAAACAGCCATGATTGGGACGCGATACGGTGGCTGGCAGGCTCTAACCCTGAACGCGTGTACGCCGAGGTTTCGAACTTCAAGGGCCAGAAACACGGCGTAGATACGCCGCACTTCTATGACACGGCCGTGGTGAGCGTTCGCTTCGAAAGCGGCGCGCTGGGTACAATCTCCGGCATTTGTCCATGCGATTACGGTTACGACGCGCGGGTTGAGATTGTCGGTGAGAAAGGGCTGTTGCAGATCGGAGACGTTCGCGGGCAATCCATAGTGGTCTGCACCGATCGTGAGCGCGGGCTTGTGACTCCGATCTTTCGCTCCTGGCCGGAACGCTTCGGTTCGGCGTACGTGCGGGAGATGAAATATTTTCTGGGATGCATTCGCATGGGCACGCAGCCGTGTGTGAACGGCTATGACGGACGGTGGGCAGTGGCCGGAGTTCTAGCCGCCACCAAGTCATTCCAGCAGGAGCGCAGTGTGCGCATAGCAGAAGTGCTCGAGACGGTGGCCGCGGCCGGGGAGACAAACCGATGTTAGCGGCGGTTTATCACGGCCCAGAGGACCTGAGGTTGGAACAATGGCCCACGCCCTCGGCGGCCGCGGGAGAAATTGTGTTGCGCATGGAATATGCGAGCATCTGCGCGACGGACCTGCGCATTTTAAAGGGCGGTCACCGCAAGTACGGCCCGGGGACGGTTCGGATACCGGGCCATGAAATGGTAGGTACCATCGCCGAACTCGGTAGCAAGGTGGATGGCGGCTATCGCGTTGGGCAACGCGTGTTTGTTGCGCCCAACGTGGGCTGCGGCCACTGCCCACAGTGCAAGCGCAGCCAGAACAACCTGTGCGCGAACTATGACGCGCTCGGCATCACGATGGATGGTGCATTCGCGGAATTTATCAGGCTTCCGGCGGCCTTTCTCGAGCAGGACAACTTGATCCGCATCGACGACGCGCTGGACGGCGCGGTGATCGCTCTGGCGGAGCCGTTTGCTTGCGTGCTTCATGGCCAGGACGCGCTAAGAATCAGCAGCGAGGACGTGGTTCTGATCATGGGCCCCGGCCCAGTCGGAATCATGCATGTGATCGCGGCGAGAACGGCCGGAGTCAAGAAGATCGTGGTTAGCGGGAAATCGACGGAGCGCCTGCAGATGGCCATGGCGGCGGGCGCGCACCGGGTGGTGAATCTACACGAAGAGCCTCTGCGGGAAGTGATAGCCGCGGAGACAGGAGGAAGGGGAGCCGATGTAGTCGTGGTCGCGGCAGGAGTCCGCGAAGCGATGGAAGAAGCCCCGGCACTCGCAGCAATTCGGGGTCGCATCAACCTGTTTGCCGGTCTTTCGAGCACCGGCACCGGAATCTCGCTCGACGCCAACCTTGTTCATTACAAGGAGCTGATCGTCACAGGCACCACTGGCTGCAGCACCGGCGATTGCCGGCGTTCAATGGAGATGATCCGTTCAGGAACGGTGGATCTTGCTCCTTTGGTGAGCGCCCGCTACGGACTGGATCGTGCGCTGGAAGCGATGAACGCCGTGCGCTCGGGGAATGTACTCAAAGTAGTTCTGCACCATCGTGGCGAGGAGGATTTGTGAAATCACGACCGTACGGGTACCCGATCTTTCCGCTGAACGGCAATAGTGCGTCATTCGACAACCATATCGAGCGTCGCCTCTCTTCCCTGCCGAACAAGTTTGCGGATCGAGAAGCTTTCCAGGCGATGCTGGATTCGGGCGATCCGTTGGTCTATGAGGTCTACGAGAACCGCCGCCCCGAAGCCCCCGGCGAGTTATCGAGCGGCTTGTCCATCATTCATCCCGGACGCGTAGGTAAGGAATATTTTATGACCAAAGGGCACTACCATCGCGTACGCGACACTGCGGAAATCTACTACTGCCTACAAGGACAGGGCGTTCTCTTGATGGAGAATGAGGCGGGCGAAGTGTCCGTCGAGGAACTCCGGCCCGGCCATGTGACGTATGTGACCCCTTACTGGGCCCATCGCTCCATCAACACTGGTGGAGACGATCTAATTACATTCTTCGTCTATCCAGGGCATGCCGGACACGATTACGCCACCATTGATGCCGTCGGCTTCCGCAAGCGGCTTCTGGAGCGGAACGGCATCCCGACAATCGTCGACAACATGAACGCTCTGGACAAGAGAAGTGACATTCAATGGAGCCGGATCTAAAGACATACCGAGTTCTTGTGACGCCTACGACCTTCGGATTGTATGACACGCGGCTATGTCAGGAATTGGAGTCGGCGGTGGGCGAGGTGATCTACAACCCACGCGGGCGCCCGCTCACGTCGGAGGAGTTGCGACAGCAGTTGCCCGGTTGCGATGGGCTGATCGCGGGGCTGGACTGCGTTGACTGCGCGGCGCTTGAATCGGCCGACAGGCTTAAAGTAATCGCACGCTACGGTGTGGGCGTGGACAATGTAGACCTCGACGCGGCCGCGAGGAAGAACATCACGGTGACGAATACTCCGACCGCCAACTCGGTTTCCGTGGCCGAGCTCACGATCGGCTTGCTGCTTTCGCTGGCGCGATCGATTCCCCAATCGTCCGCGTCCGTTCGAGACGGCAAGTGGCCGCGGCTACAGGGCAAGGTGCTGGCGGGAAAGGTAATCGGCCTGATCGGTTTTGGATCTGTCGGGAAGGAGGTCGCCCGGAGACTCCAGCCTTGGCAGGCGACGATCCTGGCTTACGATCCCTTCGGAGACAAGAGCCTGGCGCTTGCGTTGGACGTGCAGCTGACGGAACTCGAGGAGGTGATCCGCGAAGCAGACTTCCTGTTGTTGCACGCGCCATTGCTGGCCGAGACGCGACAGATGGTCAATGCCGATTTCCTTTCCCGCACGAAACCGGGAGCCTACATCGTCAACGCCGCCCGGGGGGAGTTGATCGACGAACAGGCACTACTTGCCGCCCTGGACTCGGGCAGGTTGGGGGGAGCCGCATTGGATGTTTACTGTCAGGAGCCGCCTTCGGCAAACAGCCCTCTGCGCCATCACCCGCGGCTGATTGCCACCCCTCATTGTGGAGCCCATACCGATGGTGCAGCCGGCGGCATGGGGTGGCAGTCATTGCGGGATTGTATCGCTGTTCTCCGGGGGCAAGCCCCGCTTCATCCCGTACTTACGCAAGGAGCGCCGGCATGAAGCTTTCCCGTTCGCAGCGACCCAAGCGGATGTATTTCCTCGGCGTCAGCACGCGCCGGTCTTCTATCATGAAAGTCTTTCCTCCGTGGATGGATCAACTGCAGAGACCGGAAGTCTCGCTCGGAGGGATGGATCTAAAGCTTGACGACGATCCTGAGAATTACCGTCGCGCCGTCACCCAAATCAAGAACGATCCGAACTGCCTCGGAGCACTGGTCACCACGCACAAGATCAATCTGCTGGACGCCGCGCGCGACCTATTTGACTACCTCGACCCCCTCGCCCAGCTCGGCGGAGAAATTTCGTGCATATCCAAACGAGAGGGGCGGTTGGAAGGCCACGCCAAAGATCCCATAAGCGGCGGCATGAGCCTTGACACTTTTGTGGAGCCGAACTATTTCGAAACAACCGGCGGCCACGTTCTCTTACTGGGAGCAGGAGGTTCCGCCACCGCACTGATACTGCATTTCAGCCGTGTTCGAAAAGCCGGCGACCGGCCGCGCCGGATGGTGATCGTTAACCGTTCTCCAGAAAGGATCGACGAGCTTCGCCGGATGGTCGCATCCCTGGGATTGGATATCGAATTCGAATATTACTGTCATGAGGATCCGCGACGCAATGACGAGCTGATGGATGCCCTGCCTCCCGGATCGCTGGTGATCAATGCGACCGGAATGGGCAAGGACTTGCCCGGATCACCGATCACCGATGCGGGCAACTTCCCGGTCAACGGCCTCGCCTGGGAGCTGAACTACCGTGGTGAACTCGATTTTCTGCATCAGGCACTTGCCCAGCGCGAGAAGCGAAACCTTATCGTCGAAGACGGCTGGGTCTACTTCCTGCACGGTTGGACACAGGTGATCGCGCAGGTTCTGGACATTCAGATCGATGAACCTTCTTTCAACCGTCTGGCTGCGATAGCCGAAGTTCTTCGCCCACCCGTGCCGGTGGGGCTCCTATCGGGCGATCGCCTAAGTAGAAGATAGAACGCGTACAGTTACAGATGCGACCTACCGTTCCCAGCTATTGAAAAAACGAGAACGACAGATGAGAAGCAGGAGCCCTAATGACACATCGGATTGAGAAACCAGCTCTTCTGCCGGTCTACTTCACCGCGGAACCGGATGAAGAATTCAATCGACAACTCACCGCGCTCAATCGCCTGTTCCACGACGTGGCAGAGTTCCTGGAGCCTGCCCCTCTTGGATCTGTCGTGCCCGATTCGGCCGACGCGGTCGTTCTGCCTCAGGTGCTCGGCGCGGCCTACCGGAATATGCCGAAACTGAAAGCAATCCGGATCCCGCTGCTGATTATCACTTCTGAGTTCGGAACCGTCTCTATGTGGGACTGGGAGATTGCCGCGTATATGCGCTCGGAGGGAATCGCTTCGCTGGCGCCAAACAGCCTCGACCAGGCCAGGAAAATGTGCAGGGCCCTGGGAGTTAAGCGCCAGCTCCGCAAAGCGAAATTTCTAGTTTTCCAGGACAACCCCGGAGCAGGCTTCCAGGCCAGCATCTTCAAACGATTCTATTGGTGGGAGGACGAGTGTACGCAACGGATCTGCGCGAAGTTCGGCGTCCAGATCATTAGAAAAAGCTTCAAGGAGCTCGGAGAATCCGCTCAGGCGATCGGGGACGCGGAAGCGCAGGCTGCCGCCGATGCCCGGAAGGTGCCGCTGCAAGGAGTGTCGTCACGCGGCTATCTGAGTGCGCTCAAGCTTTACCTGGCGGTCAAGCGCGAATTGGACGAGGATTCTACGATTCAGGCCGCCGGCATGAACTGCCTGAACGAATCGCATTTCTCCGACACCACTCCTTGCCTCGCATGGAACCTTTTGTATGAGGAAGAGAAGCTGATTTGGGGCTGCGAAGCAGATACGATGGCCATGCTGACGAAGCTCATCCTGCACCGATCCCTGGGCGTGCCGATCATGATGACCAACCTATATCCGTTCATTCTGGGTCAGGCGGCGCTCAAGCATGAGCGGATCCCATCTTTTCCGACCGTTCCCGAGCCGGAAAACTGCATCCTGGTGGCGCATTGCGGCTATCTCGGCGTGGTGCCGCAATCGTTTTCCACGGAATGGAACCTGAAGCCGAAGGTGCTGTCGATCGTGAACGATAACGCAACCGCCATTGACGCACGTCTTCCCGAGGGTCCTATAACCCTGGCGAAATTGCATCCCAAACTCGACCTGATGAGCGTGGCCGAAGGAGGACTCGAATTCTATGCACAGTATCCGGATTCTGACTGCAGGAATGGGGCAGTGATCCGGGTAAAGAACGGGCCCGCTCTGGTGCAGTCTCTAGCTTCACATCACTACCTGCTCACGACCGGCCACAATCAAGCCGATATTCAGATGCTTGGAGATATCCTCGGCTTCTCGGTCGAAGCTCTTTAAATGCACTTCTACAAATGCTGGGATGGGGTGGGAGAATCAAAGTGAAAGTTGGAATTGACAGTTATTGCTACCATCGCTTTTTCGGAGAAGTCTATCCTCAGCAGTCGTCGCCGCCACGTGGGCTTTCGCTCGAAGATTTTCTATCACGGGCCAAGGAACTTGGGGTAGACGGGGTGTCTCTGGAGTCCTGTTTCTTTCCACGCTTTGACTCCAGTTACCTGACAAGCATCAAGAGCCTCCTCGACGAATATGGGTTCGACCGCGTCTATGCCTGGGGACATCCGGACGGCCTCGAAGGCGGATTGAACGAAGGAGCCTACGACGACATGGTGCACGGTATCGAGCGTGCCAGGGCGATCGGGGCGGACGTGATGCGTGTTGTTGGCAGCAGCCTGATGTTTCGTAATCAACCGCATCAGCCGCAGCTTGACCGGCTCACCCGGATGTTTTCCGAGGCCGTTAAAACTGCCGAGAAATATCACGTGCGCCTGGCGGTAGAGAACCACATCGACTTCACCTCCGATGAAATGCTCCGCCTGCTTACCGCTGTCGACTCTCCCTTCCTGGGGATCAACTTCGACACTGGGAATTTTGTGCGCTTACTCGACGATCCAATCAAAGGTATGGAGAAGCTGGCCAAGCATGTCTACGCAACTCACATCAAGGATCTGAAGCCGCAAAAGGGCGTGGCGGCAGACGAGTGGTATTTCTTCTCGTGCACGCCGGTGGGGGACGGCATCGTTGACAACTTGCAACTGGCAAGATTGCTCTCCCGCGTTGGTTATCAGGGTTTTCTTGCGGTTGAAATCGATTTTCTGCATCCCGATTACCTGGGGGACGAGGATAGCGCGGTTGCGCAGAGTGTGCGGGAACTGAAGAAGATTGCCGCGGCGGTAGAAATGGAAACTGCCGGAACCACCGTCTGACGCGTAGGAGATCCTTAAGGCGCCGTGTCTGGCAAACTGTGCAGGAGGCTGTCGTCTCCCGAGGGTTGGGAAGAAGCGCCGAGCTGCTTTTGTTGAGCTAAGACGGCCGCAGCTTTTTCTGGACGGCCGGTTCCTTTGTAGAGATCTGCCAGTTCCGCATAGGCAGCCGTATAACTTGGATTCAGGTTCATAACTACATTCAAATCGGCAATCGCTTTCTCCTTCTCTCCCAAACTTTCCATTGATTTGGCGCGCCAGAAATAACCCTCCGCATCCTTGGGATCCAGTCGTAATGCGATATCGAACTGCTGATTAGCAGGGAGCGGCTTTCCACTGTCATAGAGTGCAATCGCGAGTTCGCGATGGAAGAGGGCATCGTCCGGGGCCAACGTGACGGCTTGGGATAAATCACCTCGAGCTTGCTCAAAAGTATTTTCCTTGAGTTTCGAAAGTCCGCGCAAGAAGTACGCTGGAGCGAATTTGGGATCGAGTTCCATCACCTCTTCACAGGCTTTTTCTGCCTGCCGGTAGTTTCCCAGGAAGTAGTAACTCACTGCGATGCGATAGGGTATCCAGGGAACTTTGGGGAGAATGGAACGGGCCTTTGTAAGCGTCGCAATGGCCTCCTGGTGATGGCCGGTGAGATTTTGCAGCCACGCGTAGACCGATAAGCATTGAGGATTGTTGGGCTCATCGTGAAGAGCAAGACGTAAATCGCTTGCGGCTTTGTCCCTTTCACCCCTCAGCGCGTGAGCCTCTCCCAGCAGCAGCAGCCTTTCTGTTCCCTTTCGATCGGCGGGCGCCATACCCTCAAGAACCGCCAAGGCTTCGACGGGTTCCGCCGCCATCAAGCTTGCCCTTGCGAGCAGGAGAGCAATTTCGGGACTATTCGGCGTTGACTCACTGGCGTCTTCCAGCAGCTCGCGTGCCCGTTGAACGGCTCGAAAGCGGAGGCAACTGGTCGCGAGGGCGACTTCCAGGCGCGGATCGTCAGGAATGTTTTTGAGCGCATCCTGCGTCGAAGCCAGGGCTTCCGCGGAGCGGCCGGATGCAAACTCAGCGTCAACCAAAAGAGCCCAGAGACGCGGATCTTGAGGGGCCAGCTTCAGCGTCTGCTCAACCTGGGCGGCCGCGGCAGCAGGTTCGCCGGAAGTCATCAGAGCCAATCCCAAGCCGTAGCCCGAGGAAAGATTCGCCGGATCCAAGGCAACCGCCTGTCGAAACGCTTCGATTGCAGCGGCGGGGTCTTGCGCCTCCATGAGGACAATACCAAGGTTGTTATAAATGCGGCTTGTGCGGTTGCCTAGACGGATGGATTGTTGAAGATGCGCGATAGCGAGGCGTAGCTGGCCGGCAGGCGCTTCGGCACTCGCTAAATTTTCGTAGTTTTCGCCCGTAGGGGCCCGCTGAACCAATTGCCGAAAGGCTTGGGCCGCGCTCGCGAAGTCCTTGGCCTGGAGCGCGCGCTGGCCCTGCTTAAGCAACGCGTCGTTGGTTTGAGCGGACGCTGGCTTGGCCAGAAAAAATGCCATTGTGAAAAGCAGGAGTGCGCATGCGAACCTTGCCTGGCGCCGCATCAGTGCGTCTCGCGCGCAGTTTTCAGGCGAATTGCAGTATCGCGAATCTTATCCAGCTCAGGCAATTGAAGATTCTGCGCTCTGATCAATTGCATCTGCCGGGGAGAGAACCATCCTTTGCCGTCTATAAATTGGACCAGCATGGATTCCGTCTCATAATCGCGAGACGACAGATCGATCAATCGATAATTGGCTTGCCGCCGGCTATAGTCGAAGTTCAATCCCGCCTGATCGTCATGCATGCGATAACGAATGTTCTCAGCGTATTGGATCGTATTGGCAAACTGATCGCTTGCCGCAACCATGGGCATGGGAGGCGAGGCAAGTCCCCAGTTACGATCGACAACGAGCTCGAGGATGTCGGGAATGGATACGTGGAACAAGTGCCCACCTGTCACTTGCGAATGAAGCGGTACCGATTGCACATGAGGAAACTCCCCGGTGCGCTTTGAAAAGCTTGCAACTAAGCTCATATAGGCTTCTCGCCGTGCCGGGGTTTCGGAGGAGTCGAAATAGAGGGCGGAGAGCGGCTCATAGCTGGCCGCGCACATTCCACCAGTCTCGACCACTTGGAGGCCGTCGAGACTCACGTCCTTGTAATAGCCTTTTTTGACCCGCAGATAGAGCGTGGACTCGCAATGGCCATAACTCGGCTTGCTGTTTTGCCGGCAGGGGCAAGGGACGCGACAGGGACAGCAAACCATTCCGTCGCCCTTGATGCTCCAATTCGCGGCGTTTGGAGCATCTGTGCCCCACGATTGGACCGCCAAAGCCGTTCCCATGGTCAAGCAGAAAAGAGCGGACACACCCGGCAACCTGGATCTACTTAACACGTTTGCCTCCAGCTACAACATAACGCAACGGATCCGGTGCCAAACATTATAGGCATAGAGGTCCGCGCGGCGCGGATCCCATTTCTCGGGTTGAGTATTGCCGGCCTCGTCGGTGGCCTTTGCAACCAGGTTTACGACACCCGGCTGGTCGAGCGCGACAGAGATCTGCCACAGGGTCCAATCGTAGCGGTTGCTGCCGCCCGAGATCGTCGTGGGTTGCCATGACGATCCACCATCGGGGCTCACCTGAACGCCTGAGATCTTTGCCGAACCCGACCATGCAAGACCGCGCACGGTGACGGCGCCTCTTGGAAGGACGGTTCCATCCGCCGGAGCAGTGATGATGGATTTCACTTGAACCTTCGGCAAAGGCTGCATGTCAACGGCGCCGCCCGGCAATTGTATGCTTTGTAAGTAAGACGCATCGATGGATGGCAAGGCCTTATCGGCGACGACGATCTTGCTGAGCCATTTCACCGAATCCATGCCGTACGAGCCCGGAAAAAGAGCGCGCCATGGATGGCCGTGATTGCGTCCCAGTGGGCGCCCGTTCAGGCTGGTAGCCAGAAGACCTTCCTCGCGCGCCCTCCCCATCGGGACGCTGCGAGAAAAACCGTCGCGTCCGATGAGGTGAACGTAGCGCGCAGAAGGCCGCGGAGACACGAGGGCAAGAATCTCCGCAAGGGGCCAGCCTCGCCAAAGGCCGGCGCTGGTTAAAGTGGTTGCGCGCAGAGGCCCCCCCGCGCACTCAAGAACAGCACCGAGTTCCCGCGGAGCCATTGCCGCGAAACTATCCAGGGTAAATTTTCGGGGCTTTTCTACCTCGCCTTCGACAACCAGCCAACCCGCCCCAGTATCCGGGATTGGGAAATGATTTCGGACGTAAAAATCTTCGATAGGCGTGTACCGTCCGGTAAACGACCCCAATTCGGATTCAACGATGAGCGGTTCGGCGGAGATCACGTGATGCTCTGCTCTGAGCTTTAGAGCAGATGCGAGCAGCATTCCTCCGGCCGCGAATATGAAACCTCTCCGGTGCATCCGGTGACCAGTCGTTGTCAGAAGTTAATTCTTCCGCTGAATTGGAAGATTCTCGGGAAGTTGAATTGGCTGGTGACGACACCGAACGATCCGCTACCGAGTGTATTCCCGGGAACAGCGAACTGAACATGGTTTGCCAAGTTGAACGTCTCCGCCCTGAACTGGAAGTTAGTACCCTCCCTGAAGAGTGGGAAGATCTTGGATAAACCCACGTCCCAGTTGGCGACGCCGGCGCCGGTCACGCCATTGTCAATGCGCGGATCATCGCCGAAACCAAAGCTATCCGGCTCTGTATAGCAGGCCGTATTGAACCACTCGTTCACACGGCTCGTAGGCGATCCGCCGATCTTTTTATTGCAGCCCGGAACTACATTCGGCCGGGGAGCTCCGGCACCAAAAACTGAATTGAGCGTTGTGCCCTGAGACGCCAAGCCCACCGGCTGCCCACTTATGTAATTTGTTATACCGCTCATCGTCCATCCCCCGATGACCCCATTCCCAATTCCACCCAGGTTGCTCATCCAGCGCTTGCCCCTTCCTACCGGTAAATCGAGGACATAGCTTAGAATGAAGTTCTGCGGATAATTGTTGCTGGAAACGGAACGCTCGGAGTGAAGGTTATATTGGTCCTGAGCTCCATACTGATCCCCGGGACTGGTTTGCTCAAGCCACCCAGTCAGAGTGTCGACATTGCTCATTAGCCTCGACCACGTGTAGTTCCCAACGATGTTGCCCCCGGCGCCGAAATTGTGGCGCACCGTCACCTGCAGCGAGTTGTAGGTCGAAGCCCCCAGGGTTGGAGAAGCAGCAGCGAAGCCTGTGTACTGTGGGTAGGGCCCGAGCAGGAGACCAGCCGGGACCGTCGACGCACTATTAAGGGGTGAGGTGGCCGGCAGCTTGCCTAGAAACGGATTCGGTACCGAGTTCAGCAGCGCAGGCCCAAGAGAGTCGTATTGGTCTGGGAGTTGATTCAACTGCAGCAGGAACAGCGGCAAATGCGTTCCTTTGGAAGCACCATACCCTATCTTCAGCACCGACTTGCTGCCTAACTCCTGCTCGATGTTGAAATTCCACTGCTGCACATAAGGATAGGCCTGATTCGGAATCGGTGAGTTAACATTTTGGCCTTCGAGCTCCCCCAGCAGGCCGGCGTTGCCGGCGATGGGTTGCGCGAGCCCTGCCGGAAACGGGTTGCTTATAGTGGAATAGGGGGTCAGGCCTCCATCCTGAGAAGAATTAAAATTGGTGGTTGCCTGATCGACTGGCGATCCGAACGGGGCCGACGCGAACCCAACATCATTCGGCAAGTAAGTAATTCCGTAGCCGCCCCGCACGAGCGTGGTTTCCCTGGCTTTGAAGTCGAATCCTACACGTGGCGAGAAACGGTCCCAGTGAAGGATCTGGCTCGTGGCATGGGGGTAGAGCGGGGTATTCACGCGGGCGATTTGCCCCTTAAGACTAAGGCCCGTCGGCGCCGAGAGCGGATCGGCCGCATTGGGAAGCAGCACGGTTAAGGCATTGTGGCGCTCAGAGAACGCCCCCGGCTGCTCCCACCTCAAGCCGCCGTGCAGCGTCAAACGAGGGCTGAGATGATAGTTATCGTCGATATAGAGCCCGCCATACCACTGAGTAGCTGAAGTGTTATACACGTTCTGCAAATTTCCGCTGCTCGGCACTCCCAACAGGAATGAGGCAACCGCGGCGCCGCCATCCGTTCCCAGGGCTGCAAGCGGATTCTGTTGCGTGAAACCGGGGTCGAAGGTGAAATAACCATCTTCGTCGCAGCTCTGTGTATAGAACCACTGGATATGTCTCACTTCGCCGCCCACAGTAAGATTGTGTTTTCCGATCACCTTGGCGATATTTCCTGAGGCTCCCAGATTGTTGCTTGTATCCGTAACAGTGGTGTCCAAGCTGTTGAACTGATACCCCGCAACGGAACCACCAGCGTTGGTTACCCCGATCAGGTTTGGGACCGGTAGCTGGTGCAATGCACTGCTTGTTATATTGGGGGCCAAAGCTGCCCATGCGGGCCCGAGACTCGACAAGTCAAACCCTTGGCTCAACGGGATCGCATCGAAAGTGAAGCGGAAAACGTATATGCGGATTGCGGCGGTGGTTGTTTTGTTGATTAAGTAGTCGTCTCCGAAGACACCGAAGTTGTCTGTATTCACCTGCAGCGGAGCACCCGTAACGTGAAAAGCGCTACTCTCTTGGGCCTTGAAGGGATTTATCTCAGCTATGGTTACGGGCCAAGACGTGTAGCGGGCAAAGAGATGCTGTCTATCGGAGAGGGCCCAATCGACACGGTCGACGTACTGGTTGTATCGGCCGCCGCTCGCGCCGGCTGCCGGATAGTTGTTGACCGTCAAATTTGCGTAGGCGGGCGGCGGTAGCGGGAAAATATTCTGTAAGACCTGCGATGTGGGGTCGAATCGGCTGGGACAAATCACGTTGGGCCGAGTCCCATCGCAGCCCGTGAATTGCGTGCGCGTATATTGTCCGGTAGCTGGATTTAGGGTAGTGGTATAGGGGTCGTAAATGCCGCCTGGTATGGCGGAAAAATCTCCCGCTCGCTCCGCCGCCGTTGGGACGGTATAGATTGCCGTCCGAGAAGTACTCAGTCGAAATCCTTCCCAACTGAAGAAATTGAATATTTTATCTTTCTTGATCGGTGCGCCCAGAGTTACTCCATATTGGTTTTGCGTGAATGGAGCACGCGCTATGCCCGCCCCGTTGCTGAAGAAATCGTTGGCGTTCAGTACTTTGTTGCGGATGTACTCGTAGACGGTGCCATGGATAGCATTTGTGCCGGACTTGGTGCTCATGTTGATGACGCCGCCCGCAAAGCGGCCGTACTCCGTGCTGACGTCATTGGTCTCAATACGAAATTCCGAAATGGAATCCTGACTCGGTACGAGACTAATCGAGTTGACATAACTGGTATTGATCGGCGCGCCATCGACAAAGGTCGCGCTCTGGTTGGCAAAACCGCCGCCAATCTGGTAATTACCCCAGGAGTTGACGAACGAATTGGTCTGGATCGGATTTCCCGTTGTTTCCCCCTGAGCAACGACACTGGGAACAAGCGTTACCAGATTCAGCACGTTACGGCCATTAAGCGGGATGTCCTTCACCGTCCGTTCGTCGACCACGGTACTCAATGAGGTTGTCTCAGTCTGCAACAACGGTTCGCCGGACTCCACGGTCATGACCTCATTGACAAAGCCAACCCCGAGAGCAAAGTTCAGTTCGACTACGTCCTGCACGTGCAGCGCGATCTCGTCTTTCAGGGCGGTCTTGAAACCCGTCTTCGATACACGCGCAGTGTAGGTCCCCGGGATCAGCCCCGCGATTCGGTATAGGCCGTTACCGTTCGTGACGGTCGTGCTGGGAACATTCGTGGCATTGTTGATAAGTTCGACGGCCGCGCCCGGCACTGCGGCTCCGGTCGCGTCGGTGATCAAGCCGGTAGCGGTCGCATTCGTGCTTTGGGCGCGAGCAAGGGGTAACGAAAAGAGAATCGCCGTAACAACTGCGCCGATGGTGATATGACGAAACATTACTGCCCTCCCAAAGTGCTTAAAGTGTTGGTGCTGGTAACCCAGATAGATCGGCATCCTTCTCTGCGCCTGAAAATGCGTTGTTCTGAGAATCCAGCTCTGGTCTTAAAAACGCTTCCACTGTCGCTCCACCCCTCGACCCGGTGTTTGGCTAAACAAGGGAACAAATGCTTTCATCTTTCAAATACTGATTTCAAATTTCAAATATCCGCAGACTCCAGGAAGAAAATTTTATACTGCCTATCATGACAGGATGTCAACATAAAAGTTAATACCCTGCTGCAAAGCGGTACCGATGACGCCCCTTGACGCCGCTCTATTGCTTTTGGCCGTCCGAGCTGCGGATGGCTACATAAGCGTGGAATGCGACCAGAATGCTGTGGGTGCCGCGCAAGCGGAGGCCGGACACTGTGGCAAGTAAAGAGCGCGCATACGTGCTTCCCTATGGGCACACCGAATCGGAGCCAAAAAGCCGTAGTCGCACAAAGGCATGATAGGATGACAGCGTAAGATGGCCGAGCCAGTAATCTATGGGAGAATCTGTAGCAATAGAGCGCGTCGGCGTAATCCGACACGACAGTCCTGTTCCGTACTATTTCCAGCTTAGTTCGTACATCGCGGCCCGGATTACGTCCAAAGAGTGGCATCCGGGGCAATTACTGCCGAGCGAGCAGGAGTTTTGTGACGCCCTTGCGATCAGCCGCACAGTAGTCCGCCAAGCCATGGCCGATCTGGGCTACAACGGCCTCATCATCAAACAGAACGGTAAGCGCAGCACTGTTGCCCACCCGAAGTACGAGGGCGGGTTAATGCAGACTCTGAACGGGCTCCACGAAGATGCGGCCGCCAAGGGCCAGACAGTCTCTACGCAAGTTTTGAAGTTCAAGGTAGTCGGCGCAGATGACGAAGTTGCTGAGGCCCTAAAGCTTCCCGAAGGCGAGCCGGTAATCATGCTCGACCGTCTCCGCTCCTTGGACGGCGGCCCCGAAGTACTCGTGGTCACTTACCTGCCAGAGAAGATGTGTCCAAACTTAGTGCATGAAGACCTCTCTAACCAGTCGCTTTACGAAGTCCTCTCGCGCAAATATGGGCTCACCATTGCCCAGGGACACCGCACCGTTGAAGCCATCGCGCTTGAGCGCGCTCATGCCAAGCTGCTTGGCGTCCGAGCCGGCAGTCCGGCGTTGCTACTGAAGAGCATCGGCCTGCTGGAGAACGGCACGCCACTCGAATACTTCATCGCCAGACACCGCGGCGACCGGAGCAAGTTCCAGGTACGGCTGGTGCGCTCTCCCGCGGGTTCAGGCGCTTAAAGAACATGCCATACGCCGCATGGGTGCGTCGTGAGCTAAAGATCCGTAACTCAGAAGGTGCTGTTCCAGTAGGCGTTCTGCCCGATGTAGTTGTCGTCCGCAAGATTCTTCACAATCGCGCGACGAAGGCCCACCTCGTCGAACCTTCCCTGTGTCCTGTACAACACCTCGCCTTTCGTCCCAATCAGCACCGTATAGGGCGCAGCACCCGCCCAACCCATACCGAAAGCTTTTACTGCATCGGCAACATCGTTGCCATTGAACAGAAGATTTTTGTTGAACGCGTGTTGCTTCAGGAGAAATGACCGCACCATGCTCTTCTCGTCAGGATTGTTGATGCTCAAATCCACGATATTGATCTCCCGCGCCGCATATATGCGCGCTATCTTTTGCAAAGTTGGAAATTCCTGAACACAGGGTCCGCACCAGGTGGCCCAAACATTTACCAGCAGAAGCTTGCCGGTGCCCACGTTTTGGCGCAGAGTTTTGATTTGATCGGCAGAGATCAAATCAAGAGCTACCGGTTTCTGGTCGAACTCTGCGTCCTCTCTCCTGGCCTCTGGGGTCATGCTGGCCCACTTCGTAGAGCAGCCAACCGCGGGCGCATCTGTAACTCCAACCGGCTTCCCCGCAAGCAGGGCTTCAATCGCATTTCGAACTTCGTGTTTCGTTGCCAGTTTCTCTTGCTGATTGCTATCAATGCGGCCTTCATAGCGCAGGATACGCTGCTGGTCAAAGACAAATGCATGGGGGGTCGCAGTGGGTCCATACTTCAGCGCAACAGCTTGCGTAGCGCCATCGTACAGATACGGATAATTGAAATGTCTGTATTCTGCCCGTATTTTCATATCGGCAAGCGTATCGCCTACATCCGTGTAACCATATTCGTTCAAGGCCTCTGCACTCGGATCATTTCCCATGATCACAACCACCGATACTCCTCGATCTTTATAGCTGGTTACCAACTGCTTGATTCGCTGTTCATACATCTGCGCGACCGGGCAGTGATTACAGTTAAAGATAACCACCAGGACCTTACTCGCTGCATAGTCCTTGAGGCTATGTATCTTCCCGTCTATCCCCGGCAGGCTGAAATCCGGAGCATGCGCGCCGATTTTCAGTATCGGCGGAGTGTTGTCGCCGTGGTTGGCTCCTTCGTCCTGTGCCCATCCGGCGACACAGAAGAAAATCAGGCTGAGAGTTACCATAGACAACACGAGTCGCGATGTGACCAGGTTCGCCCTAGACTGCATGAATGCAATACCGCGCAAGCTCATTGTTCCTCCCATGAATATTTGTCTACTCATGTCGTTGTTGGTTGTGGTTTGAGCCTACTTGCAGCAGGCTAGGACGAAATTCAGCGACACTGGGCCAACACCCGGTCGTTCTTCGTGGTGTGATAGATGACTCCCAGGAACTTCTATTGGCGGTTCTAAACCGGATGCAACTACGGTCCTGCTCATGCAGTCTCTCGCAGTTTGTGCATTTTTCGCCGGAAACCGAAGTACAACGGTTTCTCCCCTCTATCTACCGGTATGTGGCGAGTGCACTACGAACACTTTTACAACCTATACTCATAGGATGGCAACATAAAAGTCTGCGATTGCCAAAGATTCGAGGTCCAGCACACCAGGGCCTCGACCGTGCGCAATTGGGAGCAGGGCGAAACCCGCCCCAACGGCCCGGCTCTCAAGCTGCTTAATGTTGAAGTGGCTGCGTTTGATAGTCCCACGGTGTAACGGGGTGACGGATAGACGATGTTGGGGGCGGTGAGGGCAAAATATAGGAATTCGAGCCGATAAATGCTAAGCCGCTTGCTATCAATGGCTTACGCTGTTGGTTGCCCCCCAGGGATTCGAACCCCGATATGCTGCTCCAGAGGCAGCTGTCCTACCATTGAACGAGGGGGCAATGCGGCAAATAAGGAAGCCTGCAGACGCGCCAAGCTCCTCTCTATAGTAGAAGCTGGACTCGCTCCGGTCAATCGCACGGCTCGCGGCCCACTCGCGGCCCGTTCCCGGGGCGAGAGCACCGAGGTTCGCCTCTGGATTCTCTTCTAGGGTCGATAGGGGTAAGCCGCCCAGCGAGAGATGACTTCTTTCAGGGCATCCGCACCGACAACGGTGGAAGAAGGATCTCCGAAATGGTGCTTTTCTTTGAGTGCTCGGAGGTTCTCACTTTCCTTGCGCTCTTCGTCGGAATAAAATCGGGCCTTCTCAAATTCATGGTTCGCGATCGCGGTTTCCATGTGATGGATGATCGAGCGGCGATGTTTTTCGGCGTCCGCAATCTCCTGCGGAGGCGCACCCTGGCGCAACTTTACCAGCGATCCGGCGGCGTCCAGCAGTTCGATCGCCTTGCCCGGTAGTGGACTGCCCGGGAGATAGCCAGCCGCGGAGTGCGCGGCAAAATCCAAGGCTTCTTCGGTAAAGGTCACACCGTGGAACTTCTCCAGCCGGCTCTTGCGAGCCTTGAGCGCAATGAGCGTGACTCCCGCATCGAGCGGACGGACATGCATCCGGCGACAATACTGCCGGAACCAGGAAGTCTGCTGCGCCGGCTCCCCGTTGTCACTCACAGTGCCCGTAAGGATGCATTGCACACCGGTATACAAGAGCGCGTACCTGAGAACTCTTAGTCCTTCCGGCATTTCGGAGTTCGCCGTCGACCCGATGAGGTCCTGTAGGTCATCGATGAACAAGATCACTTCGGATGGATTGGCACCCAGTAGTTTCTTCAGCTCTTCGAATCGCTGTCGATCCCTCGGTCCGTCGGCAATGAGTTCCGGCCCAAGGGCCAATATGCGCTTTTCCGCCAGGAACGCGGGAACGACGCCATCGGCAATGCGCTGCGCCAAACCCTCGACGATCGCGGTTTTGCCGACGCCGCGCTCGCCCAGGAGAAGCGGATTGTTTTTGTGGCGGCCGGCAAGAATCGCCATGATGCACTCGAGCTCCAGATCGCGGCCAACGATCGGTTCGAGTTGGCCATCCATTGCCGCCTGCGTGAGATCTTTCGCGGGTTCGGTCGCAGGACTGGTTTCCATGGAACGTAGCGGCGCCGATTGGTGCGCTACCCGGGATAACTCCTGACGAAGGGCGTCGAGTTGCAAACCGCGCTCCCGCAATATCTCCGCGGCGAAGCATTTTTCTTCGCGCAAAAGGCCGAGCAACAAGTGCTCGGTGCCGATGTGTTTGTGGCCGAGCCCTTCCGCCTCGCCCGCGGCAAAAGCCAGCACGCGCTTGCACTCGTCGGAAAGCGGCAGATCGACACTGGTGGAGACGCTTTCGCGGATGGTTGTGTGTCCTTCGACCTGCCTGCGAATCGATTCCAGCGTCGCATGGCGCGCGCGCAGGAAGCGGTTGGTTAACGCCTTGTCTTCGCGTATCAGGCCGAGCAGCAGGTGCTCAGTCTCGATATTGGGCGAGCCGAACTGGCTGGCTTCGTACCGGGCGAAGAAGATGACGCGGCGCGCCTTCTCTGTATAGCGTTCGAACATTTCCCTGGGGCTCCTCTCCTGGACTTACTCTCCCGGACTCGAGGTTGGGGCCGAAGTTGGATACCTGGGGACGATTCTAACGGCTTGTCGTGGAGAAAGCGCTACTGATTGAGAGCGTCGGAAAGGAAACAAACAGCAGGTCCCTCCACTTCGCTACCGCTCCGGTCGGGATGACAATTCTTTTGCTCTACTAACGAATAGGCCCGAAAAGCTGCGCTACTCCTCCCTGAGCACCTGCAGCGGCTTTTGGCCCAGGATGCGGAAGCTGGCGACCCAGCCGGTCGCGGTGGCCAGCACGGCCGTTCCTACCAGGGCGATCGCCGTCGCCAGCCACTCTATGTGGAAGGCCACATCGAGCCGATGCAGCAGCACCCGCGAAAGCAGGTTGGCGAAGATCACACCCACCAACCCCGCGAGCAGCCCGAGCACAATGAACTCCACGCTGAAGACGGCGGCGATGTGGTTTCGCTTCGCGCCCAGAGTCTTCAGCACCACCACCTCGCGCACCCGGCGGAATTGGGTGCTGGCAATGCTCGAGGCCAGAATGACGGCGCCCGCAAGAATAGAAAACGCCGCCAGAAAGCGAACCACGATCGTGATCTGCTGCACCACTCCCTGGATGGTCTCAATCACATCGGCAATGTTGATCACCGTCACCGTGGGATACGCGTTGAAGAGCGCCCGCTGCACCGCTCCCACCTGCTCGCGGGTCGACATGCACCGCGCCATACCAGACCACCGGCAGCCCAGCCAGAGCCCGCGGCGTGAGGATGAATTCGCTGCGCGCATACACGTGCTGGCCATTGTGACGAATGATCGCCATGACCTTGGCGGAAATGGTTCTTCCGTTCGAAGTGAACACCATGTGCGAACCGAGATGCAGATGAAGCCGCTGCGCAATGTGCTCGGTCACGGCGAGCGATTGCCCATCGTCCCTGTCCCACCATGCTCCCTGCGCCATCGTAGGACCCGTGCGGGCAGCGCCGTCGACCAGGTGAGCGACACGGTCTGGAGAGCAGGCGCTTGGGATAATTCTTCAGTTTGAGTGCCGTCGGCGGCGGTGCCATCCACAGAAATAATTCTTCCGGCGACGGAGGGGAGCGTCTCCACTCTCCGTCGACCGCCGGCTGCTGCGCCAACAATTGCTTCACGCCGTCGAGTTCCTTGCTGCTGATATCGACCAGGAAAATATTCGGCAGGTTAGGGCCCGAGGTCAGCTTCATCTCCCCGATCACGCCGTGCTGCATGAGAAAGACGGTCAGGATCAGCATCACGCCCGTGCCCAAGGCGGCCAGCACGGCTGCGGATTGATTGCCCGGCCGATAGAGGTTCGCGAGGCCATGGCGAACGGCGGATTGCAGATGCATCCGGGTGCGCGACAGAAATGCGCGCAGCACGCGCAGGGTGAGCGCCGACACGCCAAGAATGACGATCAGCAGCGCGCACAAGGCCCCCGCGAACCATGCGCCCGACCTACGACCGAATCGGAGAGCGCGGAAGCGATGGCGCCAAACCCAACAGGATGACACGGCGATGATCCATTGCGCCTTGCTTTGGCGCAAGCGGACCCACCAGCTCCGCTCGGCGCTGGGCTCCTCCACCATTCTGCGCAGCACCAGGTTTGGCCGGACGGAGCGGATCTGCAACAGCGGCGGCAAGCAGAAGAGAACGGTGGTGAGAATGCCGGTAGCCAGCCCCGCCAGCGCGGAATGCCAGGGGAGACGAAGATCCAGTTGCAGGGGCAGGAACTTGCCCAACAGGGTGGGGAAGACCCACTCCACCCCCAGCCCCATACAGACGCCGATCAAGCCACCCACCAAGCCGAGCAGCACCGTCTGGAAGAGATAGATGCGCAAAATATCCGAGGACCGGGCGCCGATCGACTTCATGATGGCGAGCACTTCGACCCGTTGCTGCAGATGCGCGCGCATGGCCATCGCCACGCCGATCGCGCCCAGCACCATGGCTACCAGGCAGATCAGGCTGAGCAGGCCGGTCGAACGCTTGAGGCCGTCGGTCAGCGCGGGGTTGCTCTCCCGGAAGTCGGTCACCTGCGCGTCCGGCAAAACCTGTTCCAGGCGGGCGCGCACCTTGGCGATGTTGCTGTTGCCGGGCGACAGCTTGAACAGAAAGCGCTCGCCGGAGCGGCTGCCCTGCTGCAGCAGCCCGCTCTTTTCGAGCGCGCTCTGGGTCATCATCACCCGCGGACCCAGCCCCATGCCCGAGCTCATGCGGTCCGGTTCGCGCACCAGGATAGCTGCGATGCGGAAGGTGTTGTCGCCGATCTTGAGGCTCGCGCCCACCTGCGTGTGCAGGCGAATCAGCAGGTCTTCTGCGACCACCACGGTCGAATCGGTAAGCACCTGGCGCAGATCTCCCGCCGGCTGCAGATCGACCTGTGCCGTAAAAGGGATACTGCTTGTGGATCGACTGCTTTGAGCGAAACCAGAAGCGGCACCGGATCGCCCGGCGAAGAGACCATCGAAACAGTATCGGTGACCTGGGTCCGTTGCACGCCACGCGAGGCCATCGCGTTCAACTGCTGCTCTTCTTCTGGGGTCGGCTGGCGAAACATGCGCGCGGAAAGATCCGCCGCCATGATGGTGCGCGCCTCGCCCAGCAGCGTCTTCTGAAACGAATCGCTGAAGCCGCGCACACCCGTGAGGGCGGCGACGCCGATGGCGACGGAGATGATCACGAACAGGAATTTCGCTCGCGAGGCCTGCAATTCGCGCCAGGCTATCTTCGCGGCGGAGGCCCAGGTCAGCGAGCGGTTTTTGATCGGTGCTCATATCATCCGGCCTCTGCATGGTGTCTTCGACGATCATGCCGTCGCGCAGAACGACGCGGCGATCGGCGTGGGACGAGACCTGCGCATCGTGGGTCACCAGCACCAGGGTTGCGCCGCTGGCGCGATTTCTTTCGAGCAACAGATCGAGTACGTGGGCGCCGTTTTCGGAATCGAGATTGCCGGTGGGTTCGTCGGCAAAAATGATGGGCGGTTGCAAACAAAGGCGCGGGCCAGAGCGACCCGCTGCTGCTCGCCGCCGGAAAGCTGAATGGGGTAGTGATGCATGCGATCGGCGAGTCCGACGCTGCGCAGCAGATCGGCCGCCGTGGCGCGGCCGTTTCCTCCGCCGTTCAGTTCATGCGGCAGCAGGACGTTTTCCAGGGCAGTGAGCGTGGGTATCAATTGAAAGGACTGAAAAACGAAGCCCAGCTTGCGGCCGCGCACTTCGGCCAGCTTGTCTTCGGGGAGATGGCTGATCTCGATGCCGTCGATCAGGACCTCGGCCCTCGGTGGGAGAATCGAGGCCTGCCAAGCAGTCCCAGCAGGGTGCTCTTGCCGCTTCCCGATGCGCCCATGATGGCGACGAATTGCCCGGCCGGAATCAACAGGTCGATGTTGCTTGAGGATCTCGATGGTCCGGTTGCCATTTCGAATTGATTTTTTTAGTGCGCGAACTTCAATCATGCCGTTACGCTCATTGTTTCCCCTGCTCCCCTGTTTGCTCTATCCCCTGAATCTTTCGCTCGCCGACCGAAGCAAAGCACATCCCCTTCACCAAGACGGAGAACGCAACCGCTTATTGTGTTAATTTCCGGCATCTCCCCATAGAACGCCGGGAGATACCAAACGCTACGAGATCGAGGCCTCAAGTAACCGCATGCATCGGACTTTCGACGTTTCAGTCGAATGCTTTAGAGTGGGCTTGTGACCTACCGACTCGCATGCCTCCTGTTCGCCGGTTCCCTGCTTGCCGCTTGCCGGTCCAAGACTCCTGAAACTGCGGCTCCTCAAACAGCTCCCGAAGCCGCGCCCCCTGCTCAAGCCAGCGATACCACGCCTGCGCCCGACGGGCGGCCGGTGATCGTCGCTTTTGGTGACAGCCTCACCGCCGGCTTCGGCGCGGACACCGGCGACAGCTATCCCGACTACCTGGAGAAGGACCTGAACGCGATGGGCTACCGCTACCAGGTCATCAATCAGGGGGTCAGTGGAAATACCACCAAAGACGGCGTCGATCGGCTCCAGGACGCATTGCGTCTTGAAGCCGGTGCTGGTGATCGTGGCCTTTGGCGGCAACGACGGCCTGCGCGGATTGCCCATTGCCAGCACCCGCGAGAACCTTGATCACATCGTGTCCACCGCTGCTACGATTCCGGGGCTGAAAGTGGTGCTGGGCGGCATTACCCTGCCGCCGAACTACGGCCCCGACTACATCCGGCAATTCAACCAGACCTATGCGCTGCTGGCGGCTAAGTATCACGTGCCGATGCTGCCGTTTCTGCTGCAAAAACGTGTATGGAGTGCCGGGCGGCATGCAGGCCGACGGCATTCATGCGACGGACCAGGGGAATGCCCAGGTGGCAAAAAATCTGCTGCCGCTGATCGTGCCCGCTGCTCAAGAAATGAACGACATCAACCCAGAACCACGATGGGTTGAAAGAGTGTGCCGGCCACGCGACGCACAATCGCCACCAGATCGCGCTGGCCGGCGAAAACCTTGGCCAGCGGAGCGGTGGAGAACTCGGGCAGATTCACCGCATTGCCGTTGCGCAGCCGGCCGGCGATCCAAAGATCGGCCGTGGTGGCAGGCAGTTCGGGCAGCAGGGTCCGGGGGTGAGGCAAACTTTGCTCCAGCGTTCCGGCAGCCGCCTGGGCGGCTAGTTCCTCCAGCGTGAGCGCCTGGCTAAGGGTAAAGGGGCCGGCGGCGATCCGGCGCAACCGCGCCAGATGAGCACCGCAACCCAGCAGCCTGGCCCAGGTCATGGGCTACCGAGCGCACATAGCCTCCAGACGAAATGCGGATCGTGAACTCCGCGCACTCGCCGTCGCAGCTCGCCGACGCTGAACTCCTCGATCAGGAGCGACACCGGTTTCAACACCACGGTCTCGCCACGCCGCGCTGACTTGTAGGCGGGTTTGCCGTCTATCTTCTTGGCGGAGATAGGGCGGCGGAGTCTGCTCCACCTGGCCGCGAAAGCGCGCGGCGGCGGCCTGGATTTCCTGGTTCGACGGCAACGGCAACGCCCATCCGCGCCGGGGCTGCCGGGAACTCCTTCCGCATCGTAGGTATCGGTGGCAAACCCAAACCGGATCGGCTCCGGTGTAGGTCTTGGGGAGCGGGCCGAAAAATTGGGCGAGGCGGGTGTACTTCCCCAGCAAAACCGGTAACACCCCGGTCGCCATTGGATCCAGAGTCCCCAGATGGCCGATCGCCGATTCGCCGGTCACGCGACGCAGGCGGGAGACGACATCGTGAGACGTCATCCCGCTCGGTTTATCGATCACCAAGAGCCCATTCACACTCTCTACTATAGAGAGCGTGGGAGAACTGCACTGAGCGAGCGCCCACGGCCAGGCTTCGCAGTGCAGGGTCGCATGGTCAGCCGTCTCTGTTGGCGGACGGGACTGGACCAGGGACAGAAATTCCGCGCGGGTGTTCTGCTGGTGGAAGACTCCCTGCATGGCTGAGGTCACGGTCGAGGAGTTCTGCTTCTCCACCCCCCGCATCATCATGCAAAGATGCCGGGCCTCGATCACGACGCCGACCCCCTGGGGCTCGATCGCGTCCTGAATGGCGTCGGCAATCTGCCGGGTAAGCCGCTCCTGTACCTGCAGGCGCCGGGCAAACACCTCCACCAGGCGGGCTATCTTGCTCAGGCCAATCACCTTTCCCTTGGGGATGTAGGCCACATGAACCTTGCCGAAAAAGGGCAGCATATGATGCTCGCAAAGGGAAAAGACCTCGATGTCGCGCACGATCACCATTTCGTCGTAATCGACATCGAAGAGCGCACCGCGCAGAATCTTCCTCCGCGTCTTCCTGGTAGCCCTTGGTCAGAAAGCTCATCGCCTTTGCGGCCCGCTCCGGCGTCTTTACCAGGCCATCCCGCCGGGGTCTTCGCCCAACCGGGTGATCAACTCGGTGTAAAGATCCTCGGTGGAATATCCGCTCAATCCCCTACCGGCGACGGGAGGCTTACGAACGACTGCTGGATGTGCCATGCTTTCCCTTTCCCGCATACTCGAAAAAATTGTTCCGCGTCTCTTCCACCCTCACTCGTTCAAGATCAGCGTGAACAAAGTGCTCCGCGAGCAGGTCGTGAATGGCTATACATAGATTCTCGGTGGTGGGCACCTCCTGCGAGAAGCGCTCATCAAAATTTAGATTGGTGTGGTCAAAACGGTCGATCACGTTGCTTTGTACACAGCTATCCAGATCGGCCAGATTGCAGACCATACCCGGTCACCGGATCGACCTGCCCGCCCACCGTCACCTCGACGACATAGTTATGACCGTGGCCATGGGGATTGCTGCATTTGCCGTAGACGGCGCGATTCTTTTCCTCGCTGTAGGCCTCGGAGTACAGGCGATGCGAGGCGCTCAGGACATACCGGCGCGACAAGTAAGCTCTCATGCTTCACCGTAGTAATCGGAGAATAAATCGGGCATCTCGTACACACGAACGCGGTGCAGTTTGGCCCCTCGATTTGATTCTCCAGGCGCTTCCAGATGGCGATGGCGAGATTCTCGGTGGTCGGAATCACATGTTTGAATTCCGGAACCTCGAGATTCAAATGACGGTGATCGTACACGTCCACCACCTGGCGATTGATCACGTCTTTCAGTTCCTTCAGGTCGACCACAAAGCCGGAAACCGGGTCCACTTCTCCCTCTACGGTCACTTCCAGGGTGTAGTTGTGACCATGGCCGTTTCGATTCGCGCACTTGCCGAAAAGACGCAGGTTTTCCTCCGCCGACAACTGGTCGGACCAGTAGTAGTGGGAAGAGGAGAATTCGGCTTTTCGGGTCAGCAAGATCATACGTATCCAACGGTTGCGAGATCGCGTCGACCAGCTTGGATTATATCGATTCCCAAGCCTCACATGAGATGCCGCGCGCAGGCTATGTTATTCATTTTTTTGATGTTGAATGTTTGCCGGCAGCTTGAAATCCCCGCCCTTGCATGACCCGGTCAAACGGGGCCGCCAGCCATCATTGTTTGCCAGCCATCATTGTTTCGTTGTGGAGTAGGCCCGGCCTTTCCAAGCCACTTGGTTGCGCACGCTGTGTGCCACCAGCTCCTTACCAGCAACAGACAAAACAGGGGCAAGGCCAAGACGGACAGCGCGCAATCGAGGGCGGAGAAATTGGACTTCGCGACCCGGGTATAAAACCGCCAAAGCACCCTAAGCCAGACCGCGGCCAGGGCGTAGCGAGTTATGGTCACGGGCAAAGAAATGCCACGATCAGCAGGGGCAAGCCAGACAAGCAGGAGCAGATCGATTGTTTTCCACAGCGCCATCATCACAGGGATAGCCAAATAGCCTGGCCAGATTCTTGGTCCAACCCTCAATCATGGCGCCGAAGCTGCGGTACATCCTGGCGCTGAGCGCATCGGGCGCGTAACGGAAGCGGATGGGGTATTTTCGGCGTTTCAAGCAGAGAGGCCAAATCCACGTCTTCCAGCAGCGAGCCGGCCACCGCCGAGTGGCCGCCCACCTGAAAGTAAGCAGCTCGCTCCACCATCAGGAATTGCCCATTGGCAGCGGCCACCCGCGAAGCAGGGTCAGAGACCTTCTCCGGGGGATAGGCGAGCGAGAGCTCGGAAAAAATCAACGGCATCAAGGCCCGCTGCCAAAAGCCGGTCACCACTTGCCGCGGAGAGTAGGAAAGCATCACCACCTGGGCGTGTTGCGCTTCGTGGAGGGCTCGCTGCAGGTTGCCCGGGGTCGTGGATGGTATCGGCGTCGGTAAACAGAAGCCAATCTCCGTGTGACTTTCTGGGCAGCCGTCCAGACAGCGTTTGCCTTGCCGGTCCAACCCGGTTTGAGCGGCTCAGGATCGAGGACGGTCACGCCCGGCAAGGTAGAGCGCGATCGAGCGCGTCGCGTCGGTCGAGCCGTCATCCACCAGGAGCAATTCCCAATCCTCCCGAGGGCAAAACCAGCCTCCGACTGGGCCAGCAAAGACTCAAGACAAGGCCGAAGAACATCGGCCTCGTTGCGCGCGGGCACAATGACGGAGAGACGCATAGGCGATCCTTTCCTCCCTGCGGATCGGCCTCGGAGCGACTCCGCTCGGCCTTTTCGGCTGGTTGTCATTATTATAGAAAGTGTGACCAGGTGGATCGTCTCTTGTGGGTTGTTGCTCTCGCTTCTGCTGGCCTCGGGCTGCGATCGTGGGGACCATCCACGGCAGGTCGGGAAGCCGGCACCCGATTTCACGGTGACCGATGGCGCACGGAGTGTGCGGCTCAGCAGTTACCGGGGAAAAGTCGTCATTCTGAATTTTTGGGCAAGCTGGTGCGCGCCCTGTATTGAAGAGATTCCCTCCCTCAACCAGTTGCAGCTGCAAATGCCGCAGTTGGTAGTGCTGGGGGTCTCGGTCGATCAGGATGCGGATGCCTACCAGCGGTTTCTGGGCAGGCACCGGATCGACTTCACCACCATTCGCGATGGACAACAGCACAGCAACGCGCTCTATGGGACTTTCGTTTTTCCCGATACCTACGTCATCGATCGCAATGGTGAGATCCGGCGAAAGTTTATCAACGCACAGGACTGGACCTCGCCCGAGATTCTCGATTACCTCTCCCGCCTTTAGAGCAGTTTCGGAATTACTGTGGCCTGATAAAGCTCGCGAGGTGTGGTTTTCCTTGAGAGAAAACCACGTAAACGACTGTGGCTTCGGTCTACACCAATTCCGAAACTGCTCTAGAGTGAGCCGCTTGCTATGATGACCAGATGACGACCAATCTTGACGCCCTCTTTCGCTACGAACTGCACCCGGCCGAGCCAGCCATGATTGCGTTGGGCAAGATGCGCGGCGTCTACGGTATTCGCAAAATCGCGCTCAGCGAGCAGGAAAAGACAATCCGGGTTGAATTCGATTTCACCCGCCTCAACCGTGACGTGGTGGCGGAACTGCTGCGCAGTGCCGGGATTGATATCGTTGAGGAGATACGGCTGGCGGCCCCGCCGGCGCCCAAAGAAGAGCCCGCCGCGCCGTTGGCTGCAAAGTAATTTTACTCGTCGTCCCTATTTGGCCGGAATAGCCGGTGCACCCAGCCGCTTCAGTTCCGCCAGTGCCGCGTCGTACATCCCGTCGCTCTTCGGGCAGCCATCGCGCGCGGACTTGAGGCGCGCCAGCGCCTTCGTCCGTTGATGATGCAATAGCGCGTCCTCGCCGGTGAAGTAGTTCGCTTCGCAAACCTGCCACTTCTGACTTTGGGCGTCGGCGTTGGCCGCGGCCGCCATTACCTCAGCGGCTGTCATCTGTCCCAGATCGAGCTTCAGGACCGGCCCAGGCCATTTTGAGAGGTCTGCGGCAGACGCCACCGACGCGAGTTGATGCGCATCGTCGTGCCCCTGCCGCTTGATGGCCAAGTGCATCATTACCGCTGCGTTAACCGCCGCGTGCGGAGACGGCGAGGCAGAGATCGCGTGCTCAAAGTCCGCAACAGCCGCGGTCAGGTTGGTCTGGAGAAAGTAGGCAAGTCCGCGGTTGTAGTGGGCGGTTGCGAGATTCGGTTTTAGGCGAATTGCTTCGTTGTAATCCTGGATCGCGCGGTCGTATTCGCCCTTGTGGTAGTAGCTCTCGCCACGGTTGTTGTAGGCGAGCGCGTAATTTGAGTCGAGGCGAATGGCTTGGCTGTAATCTTGGATCGCGCGGTCGTATTCGCCCTTGTTCCTGCAGGCGGCGCCGCGGGCGTTGTAGGCGAATACAAAATTCGGTTTCAGGCGAATTGCTTCGTTGTAATCCTGGATCGCGCGGTCGTAATCGCCCTTGTGGTCGTACGCCTCACCGCGGCCGTAGAACGGAGCTGCGATACTCGGTTTCAGGCGGATCGTTTCATTGAAATCCTGGATTGCGCGGTCGTAATCGCCCTTGTCCTCATAGGCGACGCCGAGGTTGTTGTAGATGGTGGACAAATTGTCCGCCGCATCCTGGCCCGCCTGAATAAGCGCCGTGCATCCGACGATTTTTGTGTCCGGGTCAGCGGACTGGCACTTGCTGAGGTTTTCCCGCCTGCTCTGTCCCATCGCTGCCATTGCCGCGCCGAGCAAGAGGCAAGTGCATAGATCTGATTTGCCAATCACGTTCTAATTCCCCTTGCTCGCAAATCCGAAGCAACACCATATTACAGTCGCTTTAACGGATGTTCCGGTTGTACCAGCTTCTACGGCGCGGCTAAAGCCGTTCCCTCCCTTCAAGGTTTGTCGTTCCATCTGAGGTCTTTGTTGCGCCTCACAAAGACTCCGAGCGGTGTCCAGAGCATTCGCTTTCGGCCAGCCGGCTGCTGACCTAATTGCAGACATGCCCGCACGAAAGTTACTTCCAGCGCGATTTCAGAACAGTCGTGGTTTCCTTAAGGCCGACCCAGGCAACATCGAAAGCCGCCGAGACTCTCCATCCGGCCGCGCCCTGCTTAGCCCGACTCGCCCTTCGGTAACCATGATGGGACGCCGAAAGCATGCCGATAAGACTCATTGAGTATCTTTGTCGGTGCCGCCAGGAGGATCTGGCAAATCCGGACCTGGAGCGCAATGAAACCGGCCCCGATGAGAGCTGTGGTCTGCGAGTTGGTGTTTCTTGCCTTCGTCCCGCTGCTCGCATCCATAGCGCGCAGCCTGATCTCCCCACCCAGCAGGCGGTTCTGAATGCACATCCCGTACTCGCAGCACGGCGGGAGAGCCCTGGGGAGTGCCGCGACTTGTAGAGTAGCCCGCGGGCACGCTGTGCTAGCCCTGGCTCACAGTGTTTTGGGCAAACGCCGGGAGAAGTAAGCGCATGATTTTCAGAAATCTTCCAATTCGGCGCAAACTGGCTTTGTCGTCGTTGACTTCGAGCATATTGGCGGTGGTGCTGGCATGTTTAGGATTCGCTGTCTACCAACACCAGAGTTTTCGCACCTATAAGGTGAGCGAGCTAACGGCGCTGGCGGATATTCTGGGCGCCAATACAGCCGTCTCCCTGGCCCTGAATGATCGGACGACCGCAGACGAGATGCTGGGAGCTCTGCGCGCAAATAAAGATGTGTTAGTTGCCTGCTTATACAACAATGCCGGAGAAGTTTTTGCCGAATATCACCGCGCGAGCCTCGCGCGTGACATTCACATACAGCCGCGGCAAAGCTGTGAGGCCCAATTCAACCGGGACTCCATCACCCTGTTCCATGACGTCTCCCTGAACAACGACGTGGTCGGCTCGATTGCGATCATATCGGACCTGAGTGGATCGGGCGCCAGGCTCCGGCAGTACATCAGGATCGCGGTCCTGGTGTTGTTCATTTCCATACTTGTGGCGTACCTGCTCTCCTCACGCCTGCTGCGCGTCGTGAGTGACCCCATTGTGCACCTCGCCGAGATAGCCGGGAGGGTTACGGCGGACAACAATTTCTCACTGCGCGCCGTCGCCGCGGGCACAGATGAAAGCGGCATGCTCGTACATTCGTTCAACCAGATGTTGGAACGGGTCGAACAACGGGACCTGGCGCTGCAAAACGCAAAAGAGGACTTGGAACTTCGGGTGGAGCAGCGGACCTGGGACCTGCGGATCGAAGTCGCTGAGCGCATCCATGCAGAGCAGGAGATGCGGCTGGCCAAAGAGGTTGCGGAAGTGGCCAACCACGCCAAGAGCGAATTCCTCGCCAACATGAGCCACGAAATCCGGACGCCGCTCAACGGTGTGATCGGCATGACCGACCTGGTCCTCGACACCCCGCTCACGCCCGACCAACGGGAATGTCTGGAAACGGTAAAGATGTCGGCGGATTCCCTGCTCAGCGTGATCAACGACATCCTCGACTACTCCAAGATCGAGGCGGGCAAGGTTGATCTGGAAGCAATCGACTTCAACTTGCGCGATTGCGCCGAGAATGTTTTAAAAACCTTCGCGGCGCGCGCCGATGAAGGCGGACTGGAGCTTCTGTGTGAAATTGCTCCCGATGTTCCGGAAATGGTGGAGGGAGATCCGGGCCGCTTGCGCCAGATTCTTCTCAACCTGGTGAGCAACGCGATTAAGTTCACGCATCACGGCGAAGTGGTTCTGAAGTTGGAACTCGAGCGTAAAGAACTCGACACCAGAATCGTACGTTTCACAGTTACCGACACGGGTATCGGGATTTCCCAGGAGAAGCAGGCGGCTATCTTCTCTCCTTTCACCCAGGCCGATACTTCGACCACACGCAAGTACGGTGGCACCGGTCTTGGCCTCACTATTTCGGCGCGCCTGGCGGAGATGATGGGGGGAAGAATCTGGCTCGAGAGCGAAGTGGGCAAAGGCACGCAGTTTCATTTCACTGTCCACTTGAAAGCTCTCGATCAAAGGCCCCATGCACAACCGGTCGCAGCGCCGGCGACGCTACAGGGCCAGAGGATTCTGGTGGTGGACGACAACCGAACCAATCGGCAAATCTTGCAGGGCATGCTGGCCTCCTGGGGTGCGCAAACAAAATGCGCCGAAGGTGGAGAAGCCGCTTTGGCGGAACTGGTTTCCGCCGCAAGCGCCGGGCAACCCTATCGGCTGGTCCTGACCGATATGCACATGCCGGAGATGGATGGTTTCGGGCTGGTCGAACAAATTCGGCAACACACACCTCTGGAGCAGATGACCATCATCATGCTCACCTCCGGCGGTTACCGGGGAGATCTGGAGCGCTGCCGCCAGCTTGGAATCGTGGCCTACCTGCACAAGCCGATCCGCAAGCGAGAACTGCTGGCAGCCATCGTCACCGCGCTTGGCCAACACCAAACCGCCGCTCAAGCCGCACCAGTCATGCAGCCAGACCAGCCGTACCCAACGAAAAGGCTGCACATTCTTTTGGCTGAAGATAACCGGGTCAACCAGATCGTTGCCACCCGCATGCTGGAGAAGATGGGGCACTCGGTGGTGGTAGCCGAGAATGGCCGCTTCGTTCTCGAGCTGCTGGCAAGGCAGAGCTTCGATCTGGTGTTGATGGATGTTCAGATGCCGGAGATGGACGGGCTTACGACCGCGACAAAAATTCGCGAGAGCGAGCGAAGGACTCACCTTCATCTGCCGATCATTGCCATGACGGCACACGCCATGAAGGGCGATCGTGAGCGTTGTCTCCAAGCGGGAATGGACGGATACCTGACCAAGCCGATCAACAGCCAACGGCTGGAAGAAGCCCTTGCCGCCAACGTCCCGGTTCAAGCCGGCACTGGCGCGCCCGCGCACGCCGGGCAAGAGCTAAAGACCGTCGCCCCTGTGGTGGCCTGGGACATAGCGCAAACCCTGCAAAGCCTGGGCGGCGACGAAACGCTCTTTCAGGAAGTGATGGGCATTTTTCTGAGAGATGTTCCCGGGCACATGGCGGGCTTACGTCAAGCGATCACGCAGGGGAATGCAAGCGCCGTCGAGGAGATAGCGCACACCCTGAAGGGAGAAGTGGGATACCTGGGAATAGCGGCTCTTTCACAACAAATACGCGCCCTCGAGCAGCTCGGCGAGAAGTCTGAGCTGCAATCCGCCGAGCGCCTATACGCAAAGTTTGAGGCCGAGCTTGCGGCGGTAACGATCTCCATCCAAAGCGTACTGGGCGCGAAGTCTGACGCGCAGCTGGTCGCTGGACCGCCCGCAAGAAGGAAATGAAGACAAGGCGATGAACGAGAAAGCAATCAACATGACCGAGCCAGGGAACACGAATCTCTTGCAGTTCGAGCGGCCCGGCGACGCCTGCAGTCGAGTACTGGTTGCGGAAGACGATGCCATGTTCCGCAGGATTCTGCAGAGTTGGTTGGAAAACTGGGGTTACCGGGTCACGGTTGCGGAAGATGGCGCGAAAGCCTGGAATATTCTCGAGCGGGAGCCTCGGCCGCAAGTCCTCATCCTCGATTGGATGATGCCGGAGATCAATGGCCTGGATTTGTGCTGCAAGGTGCGCGAGCAGAACCAGATTCCTTACCAGTACATACTTCTGGCAACCGCCAAAGACGCCAAGCAGGACTTGGTGAGGGGGCTGGAGGCGGGGGCCGACGACTACCTGACCAAACCGTTCGATAGAAGCGAATTGCAGGCGCGGTTGCGAGCGTGCAACCGCATCCTCACGCTGCAGGACGATCAGATACAGGCACACGAACAAATGCGATTTCAGGCCACGCATGATCCACTCACCGGAATCTGGAACCGCGGGGCCATCCTGGAGACGCTGCGCCGTGAATTGGAGCGCTCCGCTCGCAGCAAGACAGCGACCGGTCTCTTGATGCTGGACATCGATCACTTCAAAAAAATCAATGACACCCACGGTCACCTGACCGGAGACGCGGCGCTGCGGGAAGTGACGCAGCGCATTGTGAGAGCTGTTCGCAGTTACGATTCGGTCGGCCGCTACGGCGGAGAAGAATTTCTGATTGTGCTCCCCGGCTGCGGCAGAGAGGAACTCGATCACGGCGCGGAAAGGATTCGTTCCGCCGTAGACAGCGGTCCGATGTTTCTCAACGGGGCAACGCTGTCGATCACCGTCAGCCTAGGAGCGGCCGTTACCAGCGGCGGCGCGACCTCAGATACGCAGTTGCTTGCGGCAGTCGATGGCGCTCTCTACCGGGCGAAAGAGATCGGACGCAATCGCACCGTCCGATCGGACCTGGTGTTCAATTGAGAGGCTCGAACTTGCTGCGCTTCATCGCATACCAGAGGTTGCCCCAGCCAAACAACAAGCAGGCAACATTGACGGTCGCGTTGAGGGCGCCCCTGGAGAACGAACCGGTGTATTGCGCGTGGCGGACATTGCAGGCAGTGTCGAGCAGGCCAAGGTAAACCAATGAGCTGCCCGCTACCGCGGTCGCGGTGCCGGCGCGGCGATCGCGAGTGATGAGCCAACGGCTCGCCACCCAAAAAGCGCCTACGATCCACAGCAGATCGGGTAGCAAAAAGCACCACTCGAAATCGACCACGTTCGCGGGGAGCTCCTGGTGGTCGGCCCAAAATGAGACCCAGAACAAGACGATGGCCAACGCTGCGATTCGCTGCGCCCAGGCAAGTGTGCGTTCGGATACTTTCACAATCGACTCCGCCGGAGAGGAAGAACTCTGTAACTCAATTTTCGACCAACGCCTGGGAGGCCGGGATGACGGGCCCGGAATAAGACGCAGACGAAGGGTTAAGCCGATGGGAGTGGGATGTTTAGGTGATTGATTCCGCGTGGTGCGCGCGGAGAGATTCGAACTCCCGACCTTCTGGTTCGTAGCCAGACGCTCTATCCAACTGAGCTACGCGCGCATGCGTACCCAAACAAGAGTACCAAACAGGGTCAAAAACTCCAAGTTCCAGGGCAGGGTCCCCGGGGCCGGGTTTGGACTGGAGTTGATTTGACCTGGGTCACTCCATCCTCTACTATTTGGTCTCTTCAGCAGCCTGTTTAAAAAAGGATATCGCTAAGGCAGTTTCGGAATTGGTGTAGACCGAATTCGTATTTCCTGTTGATTTTGATGGAGCCGATCTATTCAGGTCACGGTAATTCCGAAACTGCTCTAGCCGAGGCGCGCTTGTATGGGTAGCAATACACAGTCCGCGAGCGCCCCCACCGGGCACCTGCTGCGCGTGCTCGGAGCCGGCTTCGGCATTGCGGTCGGCGTCGGCACTACCATCGGTTCCGGCATACTACGCACTCCCGGCGAGATCGCCGGCCGGTTAGGGAGTGGGCCCCTGGTCCTTGCAGTCTGGACTCTGGGCGGCGTTTACGCACTTCTCTGCTGTAGCTCGGTGACAGAGCTGGGAACCATGCTGCCCAACGCAGGTGGCTTTTATGCCTATGGCAGCCGCGCGTTCGGAAGAAGGACCGGTTTCGTGATCGGTTGCTGTAATGCGGTAGCGGAAGTGGTGGCTACGGGCTACCTCGCCGTGGCTCTGGGCGAGTTTGCCGCAGGACTTTTTCCCGGTCTTGCCGGACACATTCCTTTGGTGAGTGTCACGGCTATCCTGGTGCTGGCTCTGCTCAATTGGATCGGCCTTCGGCCAGGCAGCCGGGCGCAGGAACTCACCAGTCTGGCCAAAGCTCTCGGACTTGTCGGGCTGGCCATTGCATGCCTGGTCAGTTCGCCTGCGGCATCCGGCGCTTCGCTCCTTCCTGCATCCTCAGGCCATGGGCACAGCTTTTTCCTCGGCTTGATCGTGGCCCTGCAAGGCGTGATCATCACTTACGACGGGTGGTACGGGCCGATTTACTTCGTGGAGGAAGATAAAAATCCCTCACGTAACCTCCCCCGCGCGATGATGGGCAGCGTTGTCTGCTGCGCCGCTATTTATCTGCTGATGAACGCCGCGTATCTCCATGTGCTGGGGATGGGCCATCTCGCGGGTTCCCAGTTACCCGCCGCCGACGCCGCCCTGCTCGTGTTTGGCAGGTACGGCAAGCAATTCATTCTTTTCATCTCCGTCGTTTCGGCCTTTAGCGCGATCAATGCCTTGCTTATGCTCACCCCGCGCATTTTGTTTGCCATGGCGCGAGATGGACTATTGCCGCAAAGGGTGACCAAGGTGAATGCGGGAGGGACGCCTACCATGGCGCTCTTCCTGTGTGCCTTCTTCGGCATCCTGCTGGTGCTTAGCGGCACATACGATTCCCTGATTGCGGTTGCCTCGATCCTGTTCGTGGCCATCTACATCTCAGGTTTCGCCGCCTTGCTGCTGCTGCGAAGACGCGAACCAGACCTTCCCCGCCCCTATAAGGCGTGGTGGTATCCGTGGACCACGCTCTTAGTACTTTTGGCGTCGGTCGCATTTCTTATCGGATCGGTGATCGGCGATCTGCGGCACAGCCTGTTCACCGTGATCCTCATCCTACTGAGCTACGCTACTGCGTTCCTGGCGACCCGCCGGAAAGCGTAGAGTTTTTGCTTTGGGAGGATCTTTCGAGAATGGCCCGTAAAACAAAGAAAGCGGATGCAGCCAAGGCGGCTAAGTCCCCGGCGCCACGGCATCCCCCCGCTCCCTCCTCGTCCAGCCTGGTCGACGAACAACTCGAGCGCTATCGCGCCATGCGCGACTTCAGCAAGACCGCCGAACCAAGCGGAGAGCCTGAGACGCAAAGCGCCCAACCTGCCGCCTCGACGGCGATGGAGGGGCCCCTGCCATTTGTTATTCAGAAGCACGCTGCGACTCGTCTACACTACGACTTTCGCCTGGGACTGCACGGAGTGTTGAAGAGCTGGGCGGTCACAAAGGGACCGAGCTTCGTGCCCGGCGATAAGCGCCTGGCGGTCCAGGTAGAAGATCACCCGATGGAATACGGCGGATTTGAAGGCGCCATCCCGAAAGGCCAGTACGGCGGCGGCACGGTGATGCTTTGGGATGAAGGCACGTGGGAGCCGCTGGGCGACGCCGATGCATCCCTGGCCAAAGGCAACTTGAAGTTCATTCTTCACGGAACCAAATTGCACGGCAAGTGGGTTCTGGTGCGCATGGGCGGCAAGGCGGCAAACGAAGCGAAACCGAACTGGTTACTGATTAAAGAGCACGACGAGTACGAGCAGACTGCGGCGGATGAACCGATCGTCGAGAAGGCCCCGAACAGTGTCCTCACGCAGCGCGACATGGACGCGATCGCGCGTGAAGGAGATCACGTGTGGCAATCGAACCGTCCGGAAACTTCGAAGCCACACAGGAGCTTTCCTGCGAGGCCGTCGCCTGTACAAGCAGTGCCGTTTGCGCCGGTGGGCCTGCCAGGAAACACGGAGCCCATGCCTGCCTTCCTTCTGCCGCAATTGGCCTCGGAAGCAACTGCCCCGCCTGAGGGCGAGCGTTGGGTCCATGAACTAAAACTGGACGGCTATCGCATCCAAGCGCATATCGAGCAGGCACATATCGAGCAGGCACATATCGGCAAGACCGGTAAGGTTCGCCTCTTCACCCGCAGCGGTCTCGACTGGACGCATCGCATGGGCGCCGTGGCGCGGGCGCTCGGCGGGATTAGGGTCGAGAGCGCGATTCTGGATGGAGAGGTGGTGGTGCTTTCTCCGTCCGGGCAAAGCAGTTTTGCCGATTTGCAGGCGGCCTTCGACGAGGGGGCGTCCCACGCCCTGACTTATTTTGCTTTTGATCTGCTGCACCTCAACGGCAAGAATCTTCGCCCGCTGGCTCTGACCGAGCGCAAGCGGATTCTGGCGCAGATGCTGGAGAGCATGCCGCAAGGCGAGACCGTTCGCTACGGGCAGCATATTGCGACGGAAGGAAAGGCGATCCTGGCGGAAGCATGCCGGCTGGGCGCGGAAGGCATTATTTCCAAACTCGCGGCCGGCGCTTACACCTCGGGGCGCAGCAAATCCTGGATCAAGGTCAAGTGCGTTCGCCGGCAAGAGTTGGTCATCGGAGGCTTTACCAAGCCGGCGAACGGAACCGAAGGGATCGGCGCTCTTCTGCTGGGACATTACAAAAACAAGAAGTTAGTCTACGCCGGCCGGGCGGGCACCGGTTTCACCCAGGCGACCTCACACGCACTGCGGCAGCGGTTGGAAGCTTTGCGGCAAAAAGCGATACCCTTCGCCGAGGTGCCTCCCGCGGCGGCCAAGGATGCTCTCTGGGTAAAGCCCGAGCTGGTGGCCGAGGTGCGGTTCAGCACCTGGACTGCCGACAACCTCGTCCGGCAAGCGAGCTTCAAGGGTCTGCGGGAAGACAAGAATGCGTCGGAAGTGCGCCGCGAGGTCGCGAATGCGAGCCTTGCTGCGGCGGCAGAAGCGGCAGCGGAAAAAGAACGTCCGTCCACGGCAAAGCAAGCCTCACCGAAACCCGATGCTGGCGGCCCCGCGCCGTCAACAGCCGGTCCCCAAAGCCAGCTGGGCTTCCGCGTGACGCATCCCGATAAGATCATCGATCCGGAGACCGCGCTCACCAAGCAGGCATTGATTGACTACTATCTGGCGGTAGCGGAACGCATGCTGCCCCACGTCGTCGGCAGGCCCCTGTCGCTGGTGCGTTGCCCCAACGGCACGGGCAAGAAGTGTTTCTACCAAAAGCATCTCGGGCCTGGTATGCCTCCCGGCATAGAAGGGGTGGAGATTCCCAATCACAAAGATAAGGGCACGGAGACCTATGTCACCGTGCAGGGGGCGGGGGCGCTCGCCGGGCTGGCACAGATGAATGTGCTCGAGATTCATCCGTGGGGATCGACCAACGCCGATCTGGAGCATCCGGACCGCCTCATCTTCGATCTTGATCCGGATGAGGCCGTGTCCTGGCCGACGCTGTGCGAGAGCGCGTTGGAAGTGAAGGAGCGGTTGGGTAAATTAGGCCTGCAGAGCTTCGTGAAAACGACCGGTGGCAAGGGCCTGCACGTGGTCGCGCCCATCCGGCCGAAGTATGAATGGGAGCGTATCAAAGCGTTTACACATGCGTTTACGCTGCAGATGGAGCAGGACAACAGCAAGCTCTACATCAGCAAGATGAGTAAGGTCGCGAGGAAGAACAAGATTTTTGTCGACTACCTTCGCAACGAGCGCGATGCAACGGCGGTGGCTCCGTATTCCAGCCGCGCTCGATTGGGCATGTCCGCGGCACTGCCGTTGGAGTGGGCTGAATTGAAGTCGTCCAAGGCGCCCCGATTCCTGATTGCGGCGTTCGGCGAGTGGCGGGAACGGCTCCGCCGGGATCCGTGGAAGGCGATGCTGTCGAGTGAGCAGGAGATACCCGCGGGCTTGTTCGAGCCGGGTTAGAAGTGGTGGGCTCGGTTTAAATTTGGCCAACCTACGAGCAAACGATAACCCACTCAAGCCCAAAAAGGCTTGAATGGGCCACCCGTCAAGTGGATGGGGGGAAAGCAATTTCGAGTTAGTAGATGCGGAAATTTACTTCGATGTTCACTTCCACCGGCACCGGCTTTCCTTGAAGGGTGGCGGCCTTGAACTTATACTGCTTCACCGCTTCGACGGCTTTCTCGTCGAGTCCCATGCCCAGATGACGCACCACCTGCACCCGCTGAGGATTGCCCTGCGCGTCCACGATCAACGAGACTACGCACACTCCCTGGTATTTCGCCCGCCGAGCCTCGTCAGAGAACTCAGGGTCAGGAGAATAAATGAGCTGCGGGGCAGAAACGCCGCCACCGACATGGTAAAGGCCGCCTCCGTAGCCGCCTCCCTCGCCCGGACCGTAGCCGTTGCCTTTGCCCGATCCAATGCCGCCCCCGGATCCGCTACCGATGCCGGCGCCACTGCCGGTTCCATTCGAAGCCGGGCCCACAACGGCGGTGCGCGGATCTCCCAGGTTAGGCAGGTTGTTATTCGGTAACTGGATGTCCTTGGGCATCATGATCGCCGGTTCCACAGCCAGCTTGGGCGCATCATTCTTGATCACCATCGGCGGCGTGATCGGCTGCTCCTCGAACTTGGGCAACCGCCCCTTGGGCGCTTGCAGAATGTCGTGCGAGCCACCACCGCCACCGCCACCCATCTGCGGGCCTTTGGGAGCAATTGGCATGAAATTGGGCACGTCGACGTTGGTCACTACCTCATTCTTTTTTGTTACTGCCTTCTTTACCGCGAGGAAGGCCCACAAGATGATCGCCATGATGACTACGTGGACGGCGATGGAGATGATGGAGGAGGCGCGGCCTCGCTTCTCCTTCATCGGGTCGACGACCGCAATCGGCGTGGACGTCAGTACAAGAGGAGGAAGCTTCCTGGGGTACATCAGATCGTAAATGTTGCCGGCGATCGTCTTCCACGCCGGTTCATCAATGATCTCGGCAAGCAACTTAGGCTCTCTCACCTGATCTTGCCTGTCGAGCTCCGGAGGTAGTAAAACCTGATTGGCCATAGGACTCTACGAGAAAAGAGAGCGAGTCTGCCTCTCTCCGCCTATCTCCTCATTATGGACGACTCTCGCCCGGTTTGTCTCGCTCTCCCACAATACGTAATCCGTATCGAGTGGAGATCCATTTAAACGTATTAGACACCCTTTTAGGCCTCTACGTAAGCACTTGGTAAACTTTTGCGGCGATGAGGCGTAACGACCCGGGAGTTACCCGCCCGCCGGCGAAGATACAATAAGAAATTGTTCGTTTTTCAATTGGAGAACCCATGCCGGTGTCTGATCTAAAGGCGACTCTGAACCTCCCCCATACGGATTTCCCCATGAAGGCAAATCTGCCCCAGAGCGAGCCCAAACGGCTGGCGGCCTGGGAACAGGAAGGACTTTATGAGCAAATTCGGGCGGTGCGCCAGGATGCGCCCAGCTACGTGCTGCACGATGGCCCCCCCTACGCCAACGGAGAAATCCACCTGGGACACGCGCTCAATAAGTGCCTCAAAGATTTCGTAGTGAAATCGAAGACCATGGCCGGCTTCAATGCCCCTTACGTGCCTGGATGGGACTGCCACGGCTTGCCGATCGAAATCAAGGTGGACGCCAAGCTGGGCGGCAAGAAACTGCAGATGCCGACCATCGCGGTGCGCCGCGCCTGCCGGGAATACGCCCAGAAGTACCTCGATCTGCAGCGGGCCCAGTTCCAGCGGCTGGGTGTTTTCGGGCGCTGGAATCGCCCTTACTCCACCATGACCCCGGAGTATGAGTCCAAAATCGTTGAGACCTTCTTTGGTTTCCTGGAAAAAGGCTTCGTTTACAAGGGCCTGAAACCGGTTCTGTGGTGCATGCACGACCGCACGGCGCTGGCCGAGGCGGAAATCGAATACGAAATGCACACCAGCCCCAGCGTCTACGTGCGCTACCGGCTGACCAGCGCTCCGGAAGCCATCCACGTCCGGCTCGCCGGGAAACGGGTCTCGACCATCATCTGGACGACCACGCCCTGGACGCTCCCCGCGTCGCTCGCCGTGGCCTTTCACCCAGACTTCGAATACGTCGCCCTGGAACACGAGGGGGAGGTTTATATCGTTGCCGAAGCCCTCGCCGCGGCAACCCGAACCGCCTGCGGACTTGAAAGCGCTCACGAAATCGCCCGTTTTCCGGGTGCCCGGCTGGAGCGAACCACCTTCACCCACCCATTCCTGGAGCGCACAATCCTGGGTGTGCTCGCCACCTACGTCACCACCGACCAGGGAACGGGTGTGGTCCACACCGCTCCGGCGCACGGCGTGGATGACTTCGCGACCGGCACCCGGTATGGCTTGAGCCAGTTATGCGACGTAGACGACGGCGGCCATCTGCGCAACGGATTGCCCGCATATGACGGGCTTTATGTCTTCAAGGCCAACGAACCCATCATCGGTTTGTTGGCGGAACGTCACGCCCTCATGGGACGGCAGGACATCCATCACTCCTACCCGCACTGCTGGCGCTGCCACCGACCGGTCATCTTCCGGGCCACGGAGCAGTGGTTTATCGGCATGGAAACGCCCATGACCCAGCCTGACGGCTCGGTCACCACCTTCCGCCAGCGCGCGCTGGAGGCAATCGAGGGAGTGAAGTGGGACCCCGGTTGGGGGAAAGAACGCATCTCCAACATGGTCTCCTCGCGTCCCGACTGGTGCATCTCACGCCAGCGGATCTGGGGAGTGCCGATCGCGGTCTTTCTGTGCACCGGCTGCAGGAAGCCGCTGAACGACGCAGCGGTGAACAAACGGATTGTGGAACTCTTCGCCGCCGAAGGGGCCGACGCCTGGTACGTGCGCGAAGTGGCGGAGATTCTGCCGCCGGGCGCTACTTGCCCATCGTGCGGTACGGCAGCCGGCTTTCAGAAAGAGATGGACATTCTCGACGTGTGGTTCGAGAGCGGCGCCAGCCAGGCAGCCGTTCTGGGCGTCGAAAAGGACCTCCCGTGGCCGGCCGACCTCTATATCGAGGGGGGCGACCAACATCGCGGCTGGTTCCAGTCTTCCCTGCTCTGCGCCATCGGCACCCGGGATGCCGCGCCTTATCGCATGGCCGCCACCTGCGGCTGGACGCTCGATGAGCAGGGGCGCGCCATGTCCAAGAGCGGAGACAACGGCGTCGATCCGGTGGATATCGCGCAGCGCTTCGGCGCAGAGATCGTCCGTCTCTGGGTGGCCTCGGTCGACTTCCGTGAAGACGTGGTGGGCAGTGAGAACCTGATGCAGCGGGTCGCGGAAAGCTACCGTAAGCTGCGCAACACCTTCCGCTTCCTGCTGAGCAACCTGAGCGGTTTTGATCCGGTGAAGGATGCGATTCCCTGGGAGCAGATGCCGCCGCTCGACCGATACATGCTGGGGCGCACGCGCGAGCTTACCGAAAAAGTACTGCGCTCGTATGAGGACTTTGAATTCCATCGCATCTATCACGCGCTCAATGAATTTGCGGTCGCGGAGCTAAGCGCGCTGTATATTGATGCGGTCAAAGACAGGATCTACACCTTCGCCCCGCAGAACCCAGCCCGCCGGTCGGCACAGACCGTGTTGTGGATGATTTCTGAAGCGCTGGTGCGCCTGGTGGCGCCCATACTCAGCTTTACCGCGGAGGAGGTCTGGCAATACATGCCGGCCCTGGCCGAGCGCTTGCCCAGCGTGCATCTGGAGCTCTTCCCCAAGCCGGCGAGTCTGGCGGCGGCCATCGATGCGGAGTTCATGAATGACTGGTCGACTTTGCTGATGATTCGCGACGAAGCCCTCAAGAGCCTCGAAGAGGCCCGCAAAGCCAAGCTGATTGGCAAGGCGCTCGATGCCCGCCTGGTGGTGGAGGTTCCCGAGAAAATGGGCCCGCTACTCGAGCGGTATTTCGGAAGTTTGAAGGAGCTGCTGAACGTTTCCCAGGTGGAAGTGGTAACGGGACCGGCGACCGCGGTCAGCGCGACAACTTTTCCGGCTCTCGGCAAAAAGTGTGAGCGTTGCTGGAACTACTCGGTGCTCACCGGCGCCGACCGGCGGTGGCCCACGGTCTGCGAACGCTGCTCGGCTGCGCTCGAACAAATGGGTGTGCTCGCGGAAGAAGGCGCATGACGGCCTCAAACAGAGATTCCAGGGGATGGCTCCTGTTGCTCTCCGTGCTGGTTGTGGCCGCGGATCGATGGACGAAATGGTTTGCGGCCCGGCGCATTGAGCTGGGCGATCACTTTACCGTCATTCCACACGTCTTTGCCATCAGCCACGTGGAGAATCCTGGCGCGGCCTTCAGCCTGTTCGATAATTCGAGCTCGCCGGGCCGCGTGCGCTGGATGCTGCTGGTTTTTTCTTTGCTGGCGGCAGTGGCGGTGCTGGTAGCGCTGCTCAAGATTGGGCGAAAGCTGAGCGCCACCACGATCGCGTTGGCGCTCATCCTCGGCGGCGCGCTCGGCAATGCCTACGACCGTGTGCGCTTCGGCTACGTGATCGATTTTCTTGAAGTACACATCATTCACTACCACTGGCCGGATTTCAACGTCGCCGATTCCGCGATCGTGGTCGGCGGAATACTGCTTCTGCTCGACGCGTTCTTCAGCAAGACAGAAAACGCTGATTCGTAACTATTACGGACGCCGGTCTATCAGATCGTCTTCAAGTACTCTTTCGCTTTGTCCCACTCCGGGAAAAGACGCTCTTCGAGTTGGAACTCGCGGGGATGAACACAGCGGCGGCCGCCGCGCACCTTCACCGGATGTTTCAGATGGAGCATCTCGTGGTAGAGCAGATACTCCACCGCGTAGCGCGGCGTGTTCTTGCGGTCGAAGACCCTGCTGACCACGATGGTGTTGTGCGCCGGATCGTAATGGCCCAGACTGCGCTTGGCCGCGTGGCCACTCCACGTAAGCAGCGGCCGGCCCATCAAGCCGTGGAAAAACCTGCGGTTGAGGCTCTCGAAGACTTCGTCCAGATCATAGTGCTGCCCCTGCGGCCCCACCATCTTCTTGCGGCCGCGGGATTGGCGGATCAACTCCGTCTGACGCATGACGGCTTCGCTCGAAGCGAACCGGCGATAGCGGCTGGTTTGCGCAGCGTTCAGCGGCTTGCGATAGAGCTTGGCGAACAGGATGTGAGCGATCGCGCGCAGAACCCCTTCCGGCGCGCCTTCCAACAAATCGGATAAGTGCACGTGCACTCGACCTTCGCGCAAGCGGATGGTGGTGTTCAGGCTGGTGAAGCGACGGAAACGGATCTCAAGAAACGGAAGCGGAGCACGCGGCCGAAGGGCACGGTATTCTTCCGCAAACAGCGAGTGCAATTCGGGATTCACCGCCTCCAGCGTAGCAGGACTTCGGCTTGCGGGAAAACTGGTTCCAAACAGAAAACAGCGCGGATGTACCTATCTCGTTTCGCTGTCTTTTGCGTCTCTTTCGGCTTTCTTTTCTGCTTCTTTCTCCGCCTTCTTTTTCTCGGCGAAGTATTTCACCTGGTCGGCCAGCATCTGCGTGGCTGCTTCATGTACGCTTTCGTTCGCATCGAGCGCAGTCTTGCGCATAAAGTCATATTGGGCGCTCGGCTTGGGTTCGTTCAGGATCGTGGTCCATTCCGTGCTCTTATCCGCAATCTCCTTGAGCTCTTTGCGCAGATCCGCATGCTCTTCGTTAAAGTTGTCCATATTGTCTTCAAGCTCGTCGGAGAGGCGTGTGAATTCATCGAGCAGGTTGTGCGTGCGCACTTCCCTGTTCTGCGCGTGGACGTCCGTATCCAGACTATGAATCTCTTTGGTGCGCTCCTCGACGTAGCCGATGAAGAGCTTGATTCGTTGCGGAGGCTGATCGCCGGCCTCGCGCACGTCTTCGATCTGCTGATCGGTTAAGGGGTCTTTCCTGGATTGCGCCCATGAGGGAACGACGGCCGGCGCCACCGTGAGAAAAACGCAAACGCCCGTGATGGCGCAACATTTTCATCGTCGAACCGCGTGCCGCCGGGCAGGAAAAGTCTATTTCTTGAAGACCTGCATCATCAACTCGGTTTGCACCTGCTCCAACTGCTTCAACGTCGCCTGCAGGGCTTGCCGATCGTCATACGAAGCAGCATTCAGAATGTCGTTCAGCCGATACGAGGTATGGCGCATCAACTGCTCGGCATTTTTCATCTTCTTGCCATCCTCAGCGACGCCGATATGGATCTTCTCTGCATACTTCTGCACCAGCCTCAGGGTAGCCGAGGCTTGATCTTCATTGCCCGCATTCGATCTGCTGCCCGGCGAGCTCGGTCATCTGGTGAACCAGCTCGGCATAGAGAAAGCACTGATCTTTTGGTAGAGCCTGGTCGGCCTTGAGCATGAGCGCCGCCAATGCTTGCGGATCGGGGACTCTTTCATCCACGGCGAAGGCGCGGGCACAGGAAAGGCTAAGGGTTAAAGCAGTGATGGCGAGTGTCGTAGCCACGAACCGCATAGGGCACCTCTCGGAGGGCTTACGGTACGTCTTTCGTTAATGACCCCCGGCAAGAGTAACGAGTCGATGCTTGGCTTGCCATTCCTGGTCGGGAAATTTGCCGTCGGCAACGGCGAGGAACTTACGGTAGTATTCCTGCGCTTGTTTCGACAGGTGAAGATTATCGTATGAAGTTGCCCAAAGGAAGTAAGAAACTGGAGTCTCACCCAAAAGTTTTGCTCGCATGGAAAGAGCATTCAGGGCTGCGGTGTACTGTTTGTTTTCGGAAGCGGCAAAAGCGAGTCCGCTCCAGGCGTCGCCATCGTCCGGTTTGAGCTTGACCGCCCGTTCCAGCACCGCCTGCGCCTGGGCATAATGCTTCTCCCGAAGAAGGTTTTCGCCCTGTCCAGCCAGAATGTCCTCGTTATCGGGATGCGCGAGCGCCATGCGCGCATAAATAGGCTCAGCCTTCTCCGGTTGACCGGCCTGGGAGTAGGCATCAGCCAGCATCTGGTCCACGGAGCCGTTGCCCGGCTCCAATTGCCGCAACGTCTCCAGTAACGGCAGTGCCTCGTCATTCTTTTGCTGGGCCAGCAGCGCCGCGGCTAATTGCGCAGTGAGAGCGGGGTCCCGCGGGTCGCGCTCCACCGCGCTCTTCAGCAAGGGTTCGGCTTCGCCGTACTTCTTCTCCTTGATCAGCAGCTGGGCCAGCCCGCCGGTCGCCGCCGAAGCCATTTCCGCGGCCGGATGACCGGCGAGGAGGCGTTGGTAAGCGGTCTGCGCCAAATCCGGTTCGTCGTTGGCCTCCGCGATTTGCGCCGTCAGCAGCAAGTCGGCCGGCGTCTCCGGCGTTAGCTTGAGCGCCTCCACCAGGGCATCCCGCGCCGCGGGGGGATCGCTTGTCCGATCCAGCTCAGCCAGTGTGCGAAACGCCTGGGCCTGGGTAGACGGGTTGGGCGGGTCCGCCGCCAGCGCCGTCGCTTGTTTCAGTTGTTCCCGAGCCTCATCGAACTTGGCATGGTGGGCCAGCAGCAAACCCAGTGCCAGCCGTGCCTCGAACTGCTTAGGGTCGGCAGCGATGGCCTTGCGGTAGGCAGCGGCGGCAGCATCTTCGTGGCCGTCCGCATCCTCCACATAGCCCAGGTCGAAAAGGGCTCGGGCATCCGACGGATTCCTGCCCAGGTATGTTTCCAGCAAGGACCGTGCGCCGGCGAAATCCCGTTGTTCGATCTTGCCTTCAGCCGCTTCCCGATCGGTCTTCGCGGCAGGCGCCAGTTGGCCTTTTCTCGCCGGTTCGTCGTCTGGCAGCTGCGTTCCCGGTGGAAGCTGGTTCTGCGCCCGGCCGCCCCGCGCCCCCAGCAACCCGGCCAAGACCACCAGGGAAAGCAGCAGCCGCCGATTAGAAGAACGCCTCATTGCTCGACCCGCGCCTCTTGCGCCGCCAGGGCCAGCCCCAGCCAATACCCGGTATGGGAACCGGCTGTCTGTGCTACCTGCTCCGGTGTTCCCACGGCCACCACCTGGCCGCCGCCCGCTCCAGCTTCCGGACCCAGATCGATCACCCAATCCGCCGATTTGATCACGTCCAGGTTGTGCTCGATGACCACCAGCGAGCCCCCGGCGTCAATCAGCCGCTTAAAGGCGGTCAACAGTTTGCTCACGTCATCGAAGTGCAGGCCAGTGGTCGGTTCGTCGAGGATATAGAGCACGCGGCTGCCCCCTTTCTTGACCAGCCCGTTGGTCCCGCCGGTCCCGTTGGTAGCGCGGGCGGCGGAGCTTCGCCCCAGGGAAAGGTGCGCCGCCAGTTTGACCCGCTGCGCCTCTCCGCCAGAAAGCGTCGTCGCCGACTGGCCCAGACGCACATACCCAAGGCCGACTTCGTCCAGCACTGCCAGCTTTTCCAGGATCCGGGTCTGGCCGGTGAAGAAGCGCAGCGCCTCCTTGATGGTCAGGTTGAGCGTGTCGTAGATGCTCTTTCCCTTGTACTTAACCTCAAGCGTGCTGGCCTTGTAGCGCGTTCCGTTGCACTCTTCGCAGGGCAGCTCGACGTCGGCCAGAAACTGCATCTCCACCGTCACCGTGCCATCCCCGTCACATACGTCGCAGCGTCCGCCGGGCACATTGAAGGAAAAATGCCCGGCCGAATAGCCCCGCCGCTGGGCCTCGGGTTGCGCGGCAAATAGCTCTCGGATGGCATCGAATGCCTTGATATAGGTTACCGGGTTGGAGCGGGGGGTGCGCCCGATGGGCGCCTGATCCACCAGAACGATGTCGTTCAGCCGCTCCGCCCCTTTGAGTTCGCGGTACAGATGCGAAGGGTCGCCACCCTCGTTCTTTCCCAGGGCGTGGGAGACCGCGGGGTAAAGCACGTCATGCACCAGGGTAGATTTGCCCGAGCCGGAGACACCGGTGATGCAGACCAGCATGCCCATGGGGATCTCCACATCGAGCCCGTGCAGGTTGTGAATCCGCGCGCCGCGCAACTCCAGCTTCTCGCGCATAGGCTCACGCCGCCGGGTGGGGATGGGAATCGTGAGCTGCCCGCTCAGATAGCGGCCGGTGAGGGAGTCTGGATTCTTCTCCACGTCTTCGACCGTTCCCGAGGCAAGAATGCGGCCGCCCAACTCTCCCGCGCCCGGGCCCAGATCGACGAGCCAGTCGGCCGCGCGAATAACGTCGGGGTCATGCTCCACCACCAGGATGGTATTGCCCAGATCGCGGAGCTCTTCGAGGATGCGAATTAGCTTGGCGGTATCCCGGCTGTGCAGGCCGATCGAGGGTTCGTCGAGGACATAGAGCGCTCCGACCAGGCGGGACCCGAGCGAGGTGGCCAATTGGATGCGCTGCGATTCGCCCCCGGAGAGGGTCGACGCGAGCCGGTCAAGCGTAATGTACTCGAGGCCAACCGCATCGAGAAAATGTAACCGCTGTTGTATCTCGACCAGAATACCGCCGGCAATCTCCTGCTGCAGCCGGGTCAAGGTGAGACCCTCGAAGAAGCGATGGGCCTCGCGGATGCTGAAGGCCGAGACCTCGCAGATATTGTTGCCGTTGATGCGGACCGCCCGCGCTTCTGCGCGCAGACGCGTTCCCTTGCACTCGGGACAGATCGCGTACCCCCGGTACTTGCTCAGCATCACGCGCACATGCAGCTTGTATTTCTTGCGCTCCAGAAAAGCGAAGAATCCGTGGACACCGGGAAAGGCCCCATGGCCATCGAGTACCAACGCCTGTTGGGACGCGGTCAATTCTCTCCAGGGCACATCGAGCGGAACACCATGCTGCTGTGCCGCCTTCTTGAGTTCGGTCTGGTAAGGACGATACTTTGGCCGGGTCCAGGGATCGATCGCGCCTTCATTCAAGGTCTTTTGTTTATCGGGAATGATGAGGTTGAGATCGAAGTCAATGGTGTTGCCGAAGCCCTGGCAGCGTTCGCAAGCGCCATAGGGGTTGTTGAACGAGAACAGCCGCGGCTCCGGCTCGCGGTAAACACGATGGCAGAGTTTGCATTCGAAGGCCTGGGAGAAACGCAGCCGCTTGGGTTCCGTTGGATCTGCATCCCGCGAAACGGTCTCGAAAACAATCTCTCCAGATTCGCGAAAGCCGATTTCGGCGGCATCCACGATACGCGCCCGGCCATCGGATGCAACCACCAGCCGATCGACCAGTGCATAGACCGCCTGGCCAAAGTCAAGATCAAGCAACGATTCGGGGTTAGAGAATTCCACGATCTTGCCGTTCTGATAGAGGCGATTGAAGCCGCGGGTGCGCAGTTCGGTGAGCCGCTCTTTGAAGGCATCGTTGGGCAGGGCCGGGTTGTCCGTCTTTCTGGCCGCGGTCTTTTTCGCCCGTTTGGGCGCCGGGTGGGTGTCCTGTGCTTCGGGCGCAGCCACAACACGCGGCTGCACGGGAAACAATGCGTAAAGCCGTGTGCCCTCGCCCAGCGCCAGGATGGAGGCGGCAATCTCGTCGACCGTGTCCCGCTTGACCACGCCGCCGCAAACAATGCAATGCGCCGTGCCGCAGCGCGCAAACAGGAGACGAAGGTAATCGTAGATCTCGGTGGCGGTGGCCACCGTGGACCGCGGATTCCGGGTCGAGTTCTTCTGTTTAATGGCAATGGCCGGCGCCAGACCGTCGATCAGATCCACATCCGGCTTCTCAATCCGTTCCAGAAACTGGCGCGCGTATGCGGAGAGAGACTCGACGTAGCGGCGCTGCCCCTCGGCGTAAATGGTGTCAAACGCGAGCGAGGATTTCCCCGAACCTGAAACGCCGGAGACCACGGTGAGCAGGCCGTGGGTCAGATCGCAGTCGATATTCTTCAGGTTGTGTGTGCGCGCACCACGAATAATGATCTGATCGTTCAATGTTTCAACCGGCAAACGTACCCTGCACCTCGCCCCGGACCTCATCCGTAGGGGATTCCATCTCTGTTTCAAAACCCGCCTTGATGCGCGCGAGCGTTTCGATTGGATCACGTTTCTCGGACTGCTCGAAGGCCGTGGCAATGTGGCGCGCCAGGTCGGCAAGCATCATGCCCCAGGCTTCAGGGTCTTTCCACACGCCGACCCGCATGCTGATGTGCTGATCCTGGTGTGCGATCCAGACGCGCAGCAGTTCGAAAGATTTCGCATCGGAGCGGGCGGGTTCGGGGACGCGAAGTTGATCAGATTGTGCCATGGTTTTCCTCTTCTATCGAGCACCAGGTGCTCGTCCTTGGATGCATCATCGGGTGCTCGTCTTTGATCGAGCATCGAGTGCTCGTCTTTGATGGATCATCGGGGGCTCGTCGTGATGTTGCTGCCGCAGTTTCGCAATGACGGTTTCCTGTTCCAGGATCGCGAACTGTGGTTTGGGGAGAAACACCACGAAAAGACCGATTCGGCCTGATCCCATCGCGAAACTGCTTATTGCCGGGATGCAACCTCGACGGGTAGCCCCTTGGAGACACTCGCCGCGGAGGTGACACTCCGCCGCCGCGCCCAAAGAATGAGCAAAAGGCCGGCGGCAATCGAGCCCAGGCTCGCTACTTGGGCATTGCTCATACCCCAGTAGATGCGTGGATTGATGCGGATGAATTCGACCAGGAAGCGAACCACTCCACTGAGCACCAGGTACTCGCCGGTGATTTGGCCCAGCCGCGGTGCCGCGCCCTTCGTAGATTTCGTCCCCCGCCACCAGAGATACCTGGCAATCAACAGGGCCACCAGAAATTCATAGATGGGCGTTGGATGCACTCTCTGGTCGGTAGGAACCAGCCCGTGAGGAAAGCTCATGCCCCAGGGCAGATTCGTTGGAATGCCGTAATCGCCATCGCCGGAGACGAGACAACCGATGCGGCCCACTCCATAACCGACGGCCACCGCGGGTGCGGCCAGATCGAGCATGCCCAGGCCGCCGATTTTCGCTTGCCGCCCGGACCACACCAGTACCGCGATCCCGGCCAGCAGACCACCAAACCAGGCAAAGCCCGCGCGATCGAACAGAACCAGCAACGGCTGGTGGATGAGCAAGTTTGGATCTTCCAGTACGTGCCACAATTTAGCGCCGACCACGCCGCCTACCGTCGTATAGGCAGCCACGCCCACGGCGTCGGCATCAATGCCATAACGGCGAAAATTGCAATAGAGTGTCCAACAGGCGCACACCGACGCTAACCACAGGCAAAGGCCAAACGTGCCGATAGAAAAATGTCCGATGTGAATGAAGGGATACATGCGTCTGTGTTAACAGTATAGCCGGGTGCTTTCGCACAGGAATCCATGGAAGAATGGCAAAAGCGGATGAACGAGCACGAGCATGACATGTTGTTCCGGCGCGAAGAGATCGCGGCCCGGGTGGTGGAAATCGGGGCGCAGATCAGCCGCGACTTCGCAGGTGAGGCGATCCTTCTGGTAGGCGTTTTGAAAGGGGCGGCGATTTTTCTCTCCGACCTGGCAAGAAGCATCTCAGTAGAGACGACTTTCGACTTCGTCGCCATTTCCAGCTATAAGGGGGTAAAGACCAGCGGCGCGGTACGGCTGATCAAAGATCTGGACACCCCGATCGGGGGCCGCAACGTAATCCTGGTGGAAGACATTCTGGACACCGGCCTTACCCTGGTGTTTCTACGCAAGCTGTTGCTGCAGCACAAACCCAAAACCCTTAAAATCGCTACATGCCTGGATAAGCCGGCGCGGCGCCTGGAGAAAATCGACGCCGATTATGTGGGATTTACCATTCCCAACCATTTCGTGATCGGTTACGGAATGGATTACCAGGAGCGCTTTCGTAACCTGCCGGATATACGTCTTTTCAACCCCGATGAGACGTAATGAACAAAATTTGACGTTGATCTTTGCCCTCTGGAGGGAATAGAGTCCCCCCGGAGTCTAGTAGAAGGGAGCTTGTTCCATGACCACCAGAGTGCTGCAGCCGGAGCTCGATCACGGCGCTGGATGTTTTGATGTTGCTGGATTTGCCGCCACTGCCTTGGCGACCCCGACCGCGCTGGCCGCGGTTTTTGACCACACTTTGCTGAAACCGGAAGCCACCCGGGAGCAGGTGGTGAAGTTGTGTGAGGAGGCAGCCACCTACCGCTTTGCCTGTGCCATGGTCAATCCCGCGTGGGTTGCGTTGGCGCATTCCATCATGGCGGGCAGTGGTGTCCCCGTTGGTGTCGTGGTCGGATTCCCGCTGGGAGCCAACCTGGCCACCACCAAACGGGAAGAAGCCCTTGCATTGATCAAACTGGGCGCCCACGAGCTGGACATGGTTATCAACCTGGGCCTGCTGAAGTCGGGCATGAATGCGCTGGTGGAGCAGGATATCCGGGGCGTCGTGCAGGTTGCGCACGAAGCCGGCGCGATGGTAAAGGTCATCCTCGAGACATCGTTGTTGACTGTGGAAGAGAAGCTGCGGGCCTCTGAGCTGGCCGTGAGCGCGGGCACCGACTTTCTGAAAACCAGCACAGGATTCTCTACCGGAGGAGCCACGGCGGCCGACGTGGCGATCTTGCGCGGCGTAGCCGGGAATCGCTGCGGGGTAAAGGCTTCCGGCGGAATTCGCACCCTTCAGGATGCACGCGCCATGCTGGAGGCCGGCGCCACCCGTATCGGCGCAAGCGCCAGCGTCGCCATCCTGCGGGAGTATGAAGCCGCGAATGGATGAGGGCAAGCTGCAGGCTTGATCCGTGCCAGCCCCGGACTTTAGTCCGGGGCTGCGGGTTTTCAAACCCGCGAGAACTTCCGGTGTATAAATTCAGGGCTACCTCGCCGCAGCGAGCGTTAGCCCTGGTGGCGGGGCGTCCAATTCCAAGCCCAGAGACGCGCCATGAAAAGACAAGTTTCTCAGGGGCACGGCTTTTGGAAGCCGCTGAGGTACGGTTTTCTTCCGATTTCGAAAATGCCCTCCCCAAGAAACAGAATCTCCCCGTTTCATCGCTCGCCGGTTGGCACAGCCAGTGGATGATTGACACAAAGCCGGCACCGTTTGAGAGAGCTCGCCCTAAAATGCTCTATGATGACTCGACCTTTGTATGACTCCTCCGCCTGATCAAGACGACGCCGAAGCGACGAAAAAACCGACGCAAACGATTGCCACGCAATCGTTTGAGGGCGATTACCGTCCCAGTTCTGAAGCTCCGCGAGTCCCCGCCCCGGCGCGCGTGGAACCGCTGCAGACCGAATTCCTGCTCCGGCTGGCCAATACCCTCAATGCCACCCTCGATCTACAGACCCTGATGCACCGTACGGCCGATCTGGTACGGGCAGTGATCGACTACAGGATTTTCGCCATTCTGCTGTTGAATGAACGAACCAACGACCTGCGGATGCGCTTCCAGATCGGGCACACGCCGGAAATCGAGCGCCTGAAGATCCGGGTGGGCCAGGGAGTCGTCGGGCGGGCTGCGGAACAGCATGAATCCATCCTGCTCGAAGACGTACGGCTGGAAAAAAACTACATCAGCGCCAACCCCGATGTGCGCTCGGAATTAGCCGTGCCGCTCATCATAAAGAACCGGGTCATCGGGGTGATCGACCTGCAAGCCGAGCAGGTTGGCTATTTCCGGCCCGACGACCGGCGTTTGCTGGAGTTGACCGCCTCACGCGTGGCCCAGGCGATCGAAAATGCACGCCTGTACACGCGCGTGGCGCGCCAGGCGCAAACCCTTTCGGTGCTCAATGAGATCGCCCGTGAGGTTACTTCGATTCTCGACCTCGATCCCCTGCTGGAGCGCATCGGGGAGCTGCTGCGGCGCATCATCGACTACCAGATGTTCAGCGTTCTGCTGCTCAACGAGCGGGAGCAAGTGCTGGAGACGCAGTACGCCGTGCGCTTTGGCCACACCGTGACCCCTTCGGAGAAGGTGCCCCTGGACCGTGGCCTGGTGGGGACCGCCGTACGCGAGCGAAGGCTGATCCACACCGGCGATGTGCGTAAAGACGCACGCTATTTTCTGGTGAACCCGGAGACGCGGTCTGAAATGGCAGTGCCCCTCATCTATAAGGGCAAGCTCATCGGGGTGCTGGACCTGGAGCATGTGCGGGTCAACTACTTCAACGAAGATCACCAGCGCACCCTGTTGACCCTGGCCTCGCAGATTGCCGTGGCCATCGAGAATGCCCGGCTGTACAGCCGGGTGACCCAACAGGAACAGCGTCTGGAGCACGATCTCGATATGGCGCGCGAGGTGCAACTGCGGCTGCTTCCTCCCAAGGCGCCGCGCCGTCTGCATGCCGAATTCGCCACCAGGTTTCTGCCCGCGCGCACCATCGGAGGAGATCTCTACGATTTTCTGCCTTACGACGACAGTTGCCTGGGCATCGCCATGGGGGACGTCAGCGGCAAGGCGGCGCCGGCCGCCCTGTATGCGGCGTTGATCAGTGGGATCATGCGCGCGGCCAGCACCCAGTGCCTTTCACCGGCCACGATGCTGAAGCAGCTGAATGACTCGTTGCAGGAACGAAAGATGGATTCGCAATATGTGACCATGGTCTTCGCCGTCTGGAACGATGACAAGCAGACGCTGCAGATCGCGAACGCGGGCGCAGTACAGCCGCTCATTTGCCGTGGCGGCGAGGTGGAAACGGTGCAGGCCGAAGGGTTTCCGCTGGGCATGTTCAAGGATGTAAGCTATGAAGAATTCACACTTTCCATGCGGCCCGGCGACGCAGTCATCTTCTTCAGCGATGGCATCGTCGATGCCGTGAATGAGCGCGAAGAGATGTTTGGCACCGAGCGCCTGACCGATCTGGTCACCCGGGAGATCAACAACACTGCGAACGGAATCGTGGACGCGATCTACGAGGAGCTCTCCGCATTTCAGGGTGGGGTGGAACGCTTTGACGACGAAACCGTCATCGTGCTGAAGGTTCTGAACCCAGTGGTAACCGCTTCCTAGCGGCCTCGAAAACAACACTCCTTCCAAAAGTGCTTTAGGATAAACGTTGGCTCATTTGCCTGCCCCGAACCTGAAGATTGGAGCCAAACCGTTGGCTGACACCCTCAAAATCGAAAAAACAACAGAGCAAACCATCCGCCCGGCGCGCAACCTGCTGGGCACTTTGCGCCTGCCTGGCGACAAGAGCATTTCTCATCGCTACGCCCTGCTGGCGGGGCTGGCGGAAGGCGTCAGCCGCTTTCAGAACTTTTCTACTGGCGCCGATTGCGCCAGCAGTCTCGCCTGTATGCAGCAAATGGGCGCCAAAGTGACCCGCTCAGGCGGCGCGGTCGAGGTCGAGGGTTGCGCAGGCACGTTGACTCCACCGAACGCGATTCTGGATTGCGGTAACTCCGGCTCGACGATGCGTATGCTGTCAGGACTGCTTGCCGCCCAGCAAGGTTCGTTCACCCTCGAAGGCGATGCCTCGTTGAACCGCCGGCCGATGGAGCGGGTGCGCAAACCGCTGCTGGAGATGGGCGCGTCGATCCATCTAAAAGATGGCCACGCGCCGGTCGAGATCCATGGCGGCAAGCTTCATGGGATCGATTACCGGACTCCGGTGCCCAGCGCCCAGGTAAAGACTGCATTGCTTTTCGCCGGCCTGCAGGCTGAAGGAACAACCACGGTGACAGAAGCGGTACGGACACGCGATCACGGCGAACTGGCATTGCGCGCGTTCGGAGCCGAGATTCGGCGAACGAACGATTCGGTCAGCATCACCGGTGGGCAGAAGCTGCACGCGATCGAAGCGACGGTACCCGGCGATATGTCTTCCGCGGCCTTCTTTCTGTGCGCGGCTGCGCTCTTCCCTCAATCGAGCCTGCTGCTGGATCAGTTGGGTATGAACCCCACCCGAGCCACGCTGCTGGATGTTTTGACCGCGCTGGGGGCGAAGATCAACGTGCTCAACCTGGAAGAAAACCAGGGTGAGCTGATTGGCAGCGTGGGGCTGACGGCCCCCGCGCAAGGCATGGGATCTACGGAGATCAGTGGCGCGCTGGCGGCGCAATTGATCGACGAATTGCCCGTGCTGGCCGCCATTGCGCCGCACACGCGTGGAGGCATCCGGATTCGCGATGCCCGCGAGTTGCGCGTCAAGGAAAGCGATCGCATCGCGCTGGTCGCCCAAAACTTGCGCGCGATGGGCGCCGAGGTGCGGGAGTTCGATGACGGCCTCGACGTGCCCGGTGGGCAACGGCTTCACGGAGCGGTGGTCGATTCGGGCGGAGATCACCGCATCGCCATGGCGTTCGCCGTCACCGCCTTGCGCGCCGAAGGGGACACCCTGATTGCCGGCGCGGATGCGGCGGCAATCTCTTTTCCTGAGTTCTTTCACCTGCTGGAGCAGATCGCGGAACGTTAAAGCAGCGTCTAGTCACGTTACGAAAGTGCGGCGGTTCGAGAGTCGTTGACCCGGTGGAGTGTCTCACCGATTGAGTCCATCTTCAGCACCCCGCAAAGGGTGAAGCCAACCAGCCGGTATTCCCTCAGGGGCTAGCCCGGATCATTCTCGGCACATGGGGACACGGCTGAAGCCGTGCCCTGCCTGAGAAATTTGTCTTTCCCTCTGCTCGAACGCTTCAGTCTGTCGACTTTTTCCGCAGCCTGTGAAGCCCCGTACCCTTCAAAACGAATAAACGATTATCTTCGCCCCTATCCGGCACAAAGAACGTGCCGGATAGGCTCAAATCATGGCTGCTGCGGCGTTGCCGGTGGCGGTGTCGCCGGCGGAAGATTCTGTTGCTCTTCCGGGGTCAGCTGGGGCTGTGCCGGCAAGACCGGCAGCTTGGGCATTTCCTCAGTATGCTGCAACTGCTGTTGCTGTCCCGGAACAGAAGCCTCGGGCGCAGCCTTTGCCGGTTCCAAGCCCGGAATCACTGGCTCCTTGGTGACCGTCCCGCTCACCGCATCGGAGAGCTGTATCCCATATTGATCCAGAGTCTGCGCCAGCAGTTGTTCGAGCGATGCGCGATCCTTGGCATACGTGGCCTCGGTCGATATCACGTTGTTTTCCGCGGTGGCGAGGTTTCTCTCCTGCTGTAACACGTTTGCCGTGGTCGAAGCGCCCAGCCGCAGCTTCTTCACTTCCGCCTCGTAGGACTGCGAGTTGTACTCACGCGCGGCGAGCGAAGCCTGCACCGCGGCCCGGTCGTTGGTCAGCGCATACTGCCCATTAATGACCTGGATGCGCACTTGAATGTAAAGCTGCTGCAGTCGCATCTCGGCTTGGCGGTATTCGAGCAGGGCGCGAGCCTGCAAGGCCTGTGCCGTCCGATTGCGCAACGGAATATTCACATTGATTCCGGCGCCCTTGTCGGGACCGGTACTGTTGAACAAATTGGTGAACACCGTTCCGTAGCCGACCGTGGGAACATCGCACGCCGCTGCGCCAAAGAACTGCGTTGAGCAAAAGGGACTCCTCGTACCGCCCAGACCAGAAGCTCCATAAAAGCCATAGAGATCCACAGTGGGCAGCAGATTGTTCTTCACCGCTCGCAGGGTAATCTCCGTGTTCCTGAGATTGAGAATGTTCTGCTCAATCTCGGGCCGGTTGACATAAGCCTTCTGCACCAGGTCTTCGACCGGCGTCCGTTCTTCCGGCATTTCCAGGAGCGAGACGCGGTCTGTCGGAATGACCGGTGCGTTGGCAAGATTCGGATCATTTAAATTGCGGCTGATCGCCTGCTTCATGATCAGTTGCTGATACTCAAGGCTGGTTTGTGACGTGATCAGAGCCTGGGTGTCGGTAGACACCTGGTTATCTGAATTCAGCACATCCAGCGGAGCCAGGGTACCGATCTGCAACTGCTTGCGATTGTCCGCCGCCAGCCGGGTAGACTGCTCGAGTGCCCGCTGCTTCGCCTGCACATCTTCGTAGTCGCTTACCAAAACCCAGTAAATGTTCTCGATCTGGTTGATGGTGAAAAGAATCTGCTGGCGAAATGCGGAGTCGCTGATGCGGCGGTCGTTCTTGGCTTCGAGGATGAACCGCCCGTTGATTCCCGGACCAAAGCCGTTCAGCAGGTGTTGGGTGATTGTGGCCCTAAAGGTCGACTGCAACTCCGGACTGTACGCGTTGAAGATACTGTTGGTCGTGACGCGGGTGTTGTTATACGCAACCTGGATCTGGCTGCCGGTAATAAAGCCCTGGTTGTAACCGAAATTGTATTGGTCCGTGTTGGTGTTCAGGGTTGGGCCACCACTGCCGAAAGGCGTGGGCTGGGGAGTCGTGGTCCGTTCCAGTTGCAGCGTTCCGGTGAGCACAGGATCCAATGCTTCCGGTGTTGGGCCGCTCCCATTGGTGGTGACCACGATACCTCCGGAACCGGAACCGGCGCCGCCCACCGCGGTCGATGTACCGCCAGGACCGCCACCCGAACTGAGAGAGGTGGTGCTGACAGTCGAACCGCCCAGGGTACCCTCGACCAGGCCGCTACTCACGCCGAGAAGACTCGATCCGGCCCGGGCGCGGAGCAGGTCGGTGTCCGCAATGTCGAGGTTGTAGCGTTGGATCGCGATATCGTAGTTGTTCTCCAGGCCGAGAACGATGGCATCGGCCAGGCTCAGGTAAATCTTGCCGCCATGGACTAAGCCATCCAGGCGCTGGGAGTTCGCGGCGACCGGCGCCTCGACCGTAATGGGTTCCCACGTCTTGAGGTAGTTGGGAAAAATCTTGTGCGGCTTGGTAAAGTCCTTGGTGCCCGGGCGCATGAAGAGCGGCTGGGTGTAGTTGGGCTCGGGCGCGGGCGGGAGTCCCGCAGCGGGTGCGGATACCGGTGCCTCTTGCGGTGCCTGCTGCTGTGCTTCGCCAGGCACTGGCACACTGGCACACAGTAGAGACACGATCGCCGCGGTTGCTTGCAGCTTAGGAAAAACCTGCCTTCCATGCTGGCCACACAACCGTACGAGCAGCTTGGAAACGCGATAGGAACTACGACGGGATGTTGAATTTTTCATCGTGAGGTCAAAATCTCAAGGGTTTGGGCCTCATGCCCTCGCCGTTCTGTCTGAATAGTTAGGAGCTAGCATGGCAGATGCAACATGGTCGCCCGTTGACTCTAGTTTTCGCTCGCCACGGTTTACGGCTCGATAGCAGTTACGCTCTTGCCCCGGAATTCGTTCCCGGATTTCGTCTTTGGGAATTGGGTTACCGGGATTTCATTCTTTAATTAATCGGTTCCGTTTCATTGCTTCCCCTCGATTGATTCCTTCGATGTGAAAGCAAAGCTTTCCGTCCGGTCGTCCTGGGCCTGCCTAACCTTTGGCCGAGTATATCGCAGCGACCTCTTTCGTCACCTTCGCCAATCCAGTCCCGAAGGGACGGCTGAAGAGATATCTCACCGTCACGTATGTTGCCGGGGGCCACGGGGGTGTTTGCAACGACAGAGCGGCGATCCATGATTCGCCGGGATTCACCGGGACATGCGCATCGGCTTCGCGGACGAGCTGGGGTAACATCAAGCCTTGCACGGCAACACTTTCAGCCGCCCCTCCGGGGCTGCTCCTCTTTCCCTATCCTCCTTTGTGTGGCGTTCAATACCCCCGGGGTGCCGCACCTCGCCGAGTGTCCACGAAAATAGGGGATTAAGATGCGTGATATCCACAAAGCCAAGACGGATGACAGGACAGACAATTGGATACCAAGACCAAGATGTGGAAGCTGGTGCTGGCCTATGACGGCCGCGGATTCCACGGTTGGCAGGTACAACCCGGCTGCCCGACGGTGCAGGGCGAGTTGCGCAGCGCGCTGGCTCGCGTAACCGGCGAAGACGTGCTGCCGCAAGGCTCAGGCCGCACCGACGCGGGCGTACACGCGCTGGGCCAGGTGGCGTCGTTTGCGCTGGCCGCACCGATTCCTGAAGCAAATCTTATGCGTGCGCTCAACCGCACGTTACCCCCTTCCATACGTGTACTCAGCGCACTCCGGGCAAAGGATGATTTTCATGCCCGGCACAGTGCGCTGGCAAAAACCTACGAATACAGGATCTTTCGCGGAGAGATTTGTCCCCCCTGGCACGCACCCTATGTGTATGCGTTCAACGCGCCCTTGCATCTGGAAGCCATGCAGCACGCTGCGGCCAGGGTTTGCGGCGAACACGACTTCACCTCGTTTGCCGCCAGCGACCCCGATCGGGGGGAGCGGGATTCCGGATCGAAGGACGGCGGCAACGTGCGCTGCCTCCATGCCTCCGAGTGGGTTCTGGATGCAGAGCGAGACCTGCTGCGGTATCGCGTGCGGGGCAACGGATTTCTGCACCACATGGTGAGGAACCTGGTGGGTACGTTTCTCGAGGTGGGACGCGGAAATCTGGAGGAGGCAAGCCTTCCGTCGATTCTGGAGTCACGCGCGCGCGAACGAGCCGGCCCGACAGCGCCGGCTCGAGGCTTGTTTCTGGTGAACGTGGAATACCCAAACGATCCCTCCGCAATCGATTGCCCACCGCTGTGATCGCCTCCCGAAGAGGGTGCTACTCTGAGGATCTGTTATGCTCGGCGCCCCCACCCACTCAGCTTTTTCCCGCATCGGCCAACTGGCTGCGTTGCCGCGCGTGCATGCAGCCTTCCAGTGGTTTCACCTGCATGAACGAAAAGTGATGCAGTGGCAGCAAGAGCTGGTATCGATTGCGGCGCCTCCGTTCGGCGAAGGCAGGCGCGCGGAGTGGCTGGCGGAGCGCTTCCGTGAACTGAATCTGGAGCAGGTCGAGATCGACCCCGAAGGCAATGTGCTGGGCTCCTATCGGGGCAGCGGATCGCTCGCCGGCCGGCGGTGTGTGGTGCTGTCGGCGCACATCGATACGGTATTTCCTCTCCACACGCCCATCGCTCCGCTGGTTGAGAACAATCGCCTGCAGGCGCCGGGTGCGTGCGATAACGGCGCCGGGGTAGCCGGAATCCTGGCCTTGGCGGCCGCATTGCAAAGCAGCGGGATCGAGCTCCCCTGCGACTTGCTCTTTGCCGGCAATGTCGGCGAAGAAGGCGAGGGCGATCTTAGGGGAATGCGCTACCTCTATGGGGCTTCCCCATGGCGCGAGAAAATCGCCGCCAATGTGGTGCTCGACGGCGCCGGCTGTGAGGTGGTCGTGACCCAGGCGCTGGGCAGCCGCCGCTACCTGGTCACGATTCAGGGTCCGGGCGGCCACTCATGGACGGATGCGGGAACACCGAATCCCATTGTCGTGATGAGCCAAGCGATCGCCGCCCTGAGCGAAATCGCGCTGCCCTCCTCACCCCGCACGACTCTCAACATCGGCACCATCGACGGCGGCAGTTCGGTAAACTCCATTCCCGAACGGGCGACCGCTCGCTTCGATCTACGCAGTCTGGAAGCAGAGCAGTTGGTCCGGCTGGAAGTCTCTCTCCACCGCGTAGTCGAAGATGCGGTGCTCGCGGCGAATGGGCCGGGGAAAAACGGAGCCAAGGGACACGGAGCAGTGCAATTCCAGATCGAACGGATTGGCGATCGGCCATCGGGCCAGCTCAGCGACGATTCTCCTTTGCTCTTGGCGCTGCATGCCGTGGATCGACACCTGGGCATTCGCAGCGAGCAGCGCGTGGCCTCGACCGACGCCAACATTCCCTTGTCCCGGGGGGTTCCGGCGCTCAGCATCGGTGCGGGCGGAGACGGCGGGGGCATCCACACCAGCGCTGAGTGGTACGACGCCAGCGGTCGCGAGTTGGCGCTCAAGCGCATTCTGCTCCTCCTATTGTTGGCGCTCGACCAGGTATCAGACGCGGGTGGCGGCACACTCTGAGCACTTGTTCGACCGGCAGCTCTCCGGCGAAGCGCAAACGATCGTAACGTTACCTACGGCAGTTTCGCAATTGGTGTAGACCGAAGCAGCCAGCCGTTACGTGGTTTTCTCTCAAAGAAAACCACTCCTCGCTGCTCTTACCAGATCACAGTAATTGCGAAAATGCCTTAAACACCCTACCTATGTCGCGATCGGTTCGTGCCCATCTCATATTGTTTTGCGTGGTCGCCATTTGGGGATCCACCTTCGTCCTGGTCAAGGATGCGCTGCGCGATATTTCTCCCTTGCTCTTCAATCTGCTGCGGATGGCGTTGGCGTTTTTGTGCCTGGCGGTGGTTTATCGCCGGCAATGGAAGCACATCGGCCCCGCGGGTTGGAAAAACGGCGCCATTCTCGGCCTCATCCTGGCGATCGCCTACCAATTTCAGACCTCGGGGCTGAATCTCACAACGCCTTCCAACTCCGCCTTCCTTACCGGCTTGACCCTGGTGCTGGTGCCCTTGCTTGCCGCACTGCCCGGAGTACGGCGGCGCGGAAGCCACCCGCCACCCTGGAATGTATGGCTTGGGGTGTTGCTTGCCTTTGTTGGGGTAGCGCTGCTGGCGGCGCCGGCAAAAGCCGCAGGCGGCATCTTTGCGCTGCCTGATCTCGGCGGGATTGGCGCCGGCGATCTGCTTACGCTCGGTTGCGCCTTCGCCTTTACCTGCCACATCGTTTTCCAAGACCGCATTTCCGAGAAGGACCGCGTTGCAGAGAAAGAACCTGGCCAGCCTGAGGGCGGCGGGGTTCCAGCCCCGGGAGCTTGCCTGCAAACCGTTCCCTTTCAGCATCTTGCGCTCCTGCAGCTTGGCTTCTGCACGCTGCTGATGGCGGCGTCGCTGCCCTTGCTCGAAAGACCCCACCTCCGGCTGACCGGCCTGGTCGTCATAACACTGTTGGTAGAGGCGGTTTTGGCCACTGCGGTCGCATTTACCGTCCAAAGCTGGGTGCAACAGTTTTTGCCGCCCACCTATCTGGTCCTTATATATGCCTTGGAGCCAGTGTTTGCGTGGCTGACGTCGCTTGCTTTTCTGCATCAGGGATTGAGCACCCGCGCCGGTTGCGGCGCGCTCCTTATCTTGGCCGGTGTCATGACGGCCGAATGGATTGGGCGCAAGCCAGTCAAGTAACTCAAGTCGGCTGAGCTGCGTCTAACGACTAAATGTTGCTGCCGCGCTAAGAAATCGCGCTGCCGCACTCACAAATGGTGCTGCCGCACCAGCCGCTACAACAGGGTGCCATCCCAGCGGGCAGCTTTTGGCTATACTAGGGAAGGCACCACAGTGACTGTGTGGCAGCAAAAGGGTTAAAGCATTTTCGCAATGACTGTGGTCTGGTAAGAGCAGCGAGGTGTGGTTTTCTTTGAGAGAAAACCACGTAAGCGTTGGCGGCTTCGATCTCCACCAATTGCGAAAATGCTCTAGTGCCGCCGTTCTGTGGGAGAACGGCGACGTCCTGCTCTCGTTCCTGGCTCACACCAATTGTGTGATAGCTCTGAGGGGTGCGATCAGCCCCTTAGAAATGCCAGCCCTTGCATGCTTCCCAACCGACGAGGTTAGACCCAGATGAAACCGCTGCTCGACCGGCTTCGCGCAAGCCGTCTCGCTTCAACCTTTACCATCCTTGGCACGCTCTCAGCCGGCATTCTGATTGGATCCGTTGCTGTCCACGGGGTTCGTGGAAATGAAAAGCAAACCGACAGCTCAGACGCCACTCCGCTGAAGATTCCCAACCCGGTAACCTTATCCACCACCTTTACCCAGCTAGCCAAGGACGTAGGGCCGGCCGTGGTGAACATCAATACCGAGACACTGCCGCAGGAAGAATCGCGTCCTCGCCGCCGCGGCCCTCGTGCGGCGCCGGCGGTCCCTCCCGGTGGGGATGATGACAACGACCAGGACCAAGCTCCGGGTCCGGGCCAAGGCCAGGGTCAGGGTCCGGACCAGAACTTTCAGGATTTCTTCAATCGGTTCTTTGGCGGCCAGGGACAGGGTGGCGGCGGCGCGGAACAGGGGGGCGACCAGGTGCGTGAGTCTCTCGGCTCCGGCTTCATCGTCGACCCTCGGGGCTACATCATTACCAATAACCACGTGGTCGAGAAAGCGGATCGTATCTATGTCAAGCTTTCGACCGACCCAGAAGGCTTCCAGGGGCGGCCGGGCAAAGTCGTCGGCGTAGATAAGGATACGGATCTGGCAGTGGTGAAGATCGAAACCAAAGAACCCCTGCCCACCGTGAAGATGGGCAATTCCGATGCCAGCCAGGTGGGCGATTGGGTCGTTGCCATCGGCAGCCCGTTCGCTCTTACGCAAACGGTCACGGCCGGGATCGTCTCGGCCAGAAACCGGACCATTGAAAAGGGAGCTGCCGGGCAGTTCCAACACTTTATCCAAACGGATGCCGCCATTAATCCAGGCAATTCCGGTGGCCCTCTCGTCAACATGGCGGACCAGGTGATTGGGGTGAACACGGCGATTCTGACCCAATCCGCGGGTTACGAGGGAATCGGGTTCGCGATGCCCTCCAACACCGTGATCGGCGTGTATAACGACCTGATTGGTCCGGAGCACAAGGTCATCCGCGGTTCGATCGGGGTGCAGTTCCAGGGTGTTCTTTCGCCCGCCGTGCAGCGCGTCTACGGTTTCAAGTCAGGCGTGCTAGTGAGTGCCGTTAGCCCCCATGGACCAGCCGACCAGGCAGGCATGAAGGGTGGCGACATTATTACTACGGTGGACGGCAAGTCTATTAAGGATGGAGACGCGCTGGTCACGGACATTGCGGCCCGCAAACCGGGAAGCACTGTCCATCTGGGCTACTTACGTAACGGCCAGGAAGCGAGCGCCACGCTCACCATTGCCGATCGGGCCAAACTCTACGCAGCGCAGCCTGCTGCTCAAAACGGAGACAATGGACCGGAAAGCGCTCCCAATGCCTCCGAGGGCAAGCTCGGCCTTACGGTCGAAGCGGTTCCTCAGGCACTCACCAGCAAGGGCATTCACGGCGTCCTGGTTACTCAGGTGAAGCCGGGTTCCTTTGCGGATGAAGCTGGGCTGCAGGCAGGCCTGGTGATCACCGAGATCAACCGGCAACCGGTGACCAGCATCGATCAATTCCAGTCGGTCGTCTCGGGCTTGAAGTCAGGCCAGGACGTCGGCTTCCGGGTGATCGACTCCCGAAGTCCTAATGCGGGAGGCAACTACCTGGGAGGAACGCTACCGTAAAATTATTCCCTTGCCGCGGGCTAGTTGAGGAGTAAGGTAGTCCTTAAGCTTTTCTCAGCTGGCCCAAAGGTAACTGTCAGCGACCATTTACCCGAGTAAATTTGCACATTTTACCTGGTAACCATTACCGGCGGCCGGAAAATTAGGCCCCCGGGACTCTCTTCGATTGCAATCCTGCCGGTCAACTTGTAGTGTGACGAGAAGGAAAAAATCCCCCCAATCGAGGTATGCATGTCCTCTTTGCGCGCCGGCCAGGTACTGCTGTTGCTTTCGACCCTGGCAATCGTTCCCGCTTTTGGCAGCCGGACTCATCGTGCGCCGACCTCCGGCCATTCCCGGGTGGCTTCTTCCAAGAAGGGCAAGAAAGTCAGCCGGATTCACGGCCAAAGGGTCATCGACTCAGAACGGGCCAGCGAGATCCAGAACGCGTTGATCCAGCAGAAATATCTCAAGGGTGAGCCCAGCAAACAGTGGGACGCGCAGACTGAGGTCGCCATGCGGCAATATCAGTCCGACCACGGCTGGCAGACCAAGCTCACGCCGGACAGTCGCGCCCTGATCAGTCTGGGCCTCGGGCCCCACCACGTGGAAGACTCCGCCGTGACCCACACCGTTAAGGCGTCTTCGATGCCTGCCGAAACACCCACTCAGGCGCAGCCGGCCGAGCCTGCAGCAAATACCCTGGCTTCGGTCCACTCTCTTACCCAGTAACATTTTTGCGGTATTCCGCTCAGGAGGCCCGGGCTATGCCCGGGCCTCTTGCCATCTAAGGAAGAAACAAAAGCTCCCTCGTTTCATCCCTCGCGGGTCGGCATACGGAAAAGGAGCAGTCCCCGGAGGCGCGGCTGAAAGTAGCCAGGATGAAATCCTGGGTTTGGCACTCCAACCCCGGAAAAACCGACTCCGGCTTTGCATCAGTCGTCCACCGACTCTGCCAACCCTCGACGGATGAAACGGAGAGATTTTGTTTCTTACTATGGCCCGGTTGAAGCCGGATCGCAAATGGGGAACGGAAAACGGTATTCGTGGACTTGATACGCCGCTACTGAGTTCGATTGGGCAACGGCAGTCGTTCGATCCAAAGGGGGAATACTCGAACGCCATGCCCCTTCCGGCGAACTTCATTTTCCCAATCGATTGTCGAAAACCTTTGCGGCAAGGCGAATTCGCCGGTCAGAGCAGCCGGCTCTCCGGCCCGAGCAAGTCGCGCATCGTTTCTCGCCTCCGAATCAGCCGAGCTCTCTTCCCTTCCACCAACACCTCTGCCGGCCGCGGCCGGGAATTGTAGTTGGAGGTCTGGGACATTCCATAGGCGCCGGCATCGAGAATGGCGACGAGGTCCTCTTCCTGGACTTCCGCGATACTTCGATCCCGGGCAAAAAAGTCGCCCGTCTCGCAGACCGGCCCGACGATGTCGACCACATTCGGTCTTGCCGAAGGATCGTGCACAACCGGCACGATCTCGTGGTGCGCCTGATACAGAGCCGGCCGGATCAGGTCATTCATGGCAGCGTCGGTGATTACGAAAGTCTTACTACCATTGCGCTTGACGTTCAGCACCCTGGTTAGCAGTGCACCCGCCTGAGCGATAAGAAAGCGTCCAGGCTCCAGCAGCAGTTTTACCTCGAGCCCCCGGAGGGCTCGGTCGATCGCGGCGGCATATTTGGCAATTTCGTCTTCGGGATCGAAAGCGGGCGACGGCGGCTGGTTCGCCGGAGGCACCGTCCCCTGGTGATAGTCGATGCCCAAGCCACCCCCGGCATCGACGAACTTGATCCTGATACCGTCGCCCTCGAGTTCGCGGATCAGTTCGGCTACCCCATCGAGCGCGGCCCCGAATGGCTCCGCGATCCGAATCTGGGAACCGATGTGAACGCTGATCCCGACCGGATCCAGATAACGGGATCGCTTTGCGTCCTGGTAAACGGACCGGGCAGACTGAATGTCGATTCCAAACTTATGTTCGCGAAGGCCGGTGGATATATAAGGATGGGTTTCGGCAAAGACGTTCGGGTTGACCCGCAACGCGACCCTGGCCCGGACGCGCTTCTTTGCCGCTCGCCCGGCAAGCAGCGCCAGCTCCGATTCGCTCTCCACATTGAAAATTAGAATTCCCGCGGCAAGCGCCAGATCGATTTCCGCAGCGGTCTTACCGACACCCGAGAACACGACTCGCCGGGCGGCCTTCTTATTAACCTCGAGGATGCGCGAAAGCTCACCTCCCGAGACGATATCGAATCCGGAGTCCTGATCGGCCAGCAGCTTGAGAATCGACAAATTGGAGTTTGCCTTTACCGAATAGCAAATGAGGTGATCCCTATGACCAAATGCCTTGGAGAAGAGCCGATACCGGTCGAGGATCTGCCCGGTGGAATAGACATATAGGGGGGTGCCGAACTCTTTTGCGAGAGCAACCAGGGAAACCTTCTCGCAATGCAATATCGATTTGTTGCTGGAATAGTGAAATGGACGATCTGGCAATGTAGTCTTGTCTTTCAAAAGCCGGGGGCCTCACGCAAATGATGGTTGCTGATTGAACTTCAGCCTATCCGGCTTGGAAGGATTTTCCAAGCTTTTGCCTTCTGCCTGCGAGTTAGGCAGGAGCAAAGCCTTGGCGGGGTGGGTCGCCAGTTTCCCAGACACGATTGCGATTCGTCATGCGCAACACCGCAATGAAAACGATTCGCCCAATGGCGGCGGTTCTCGACACTATCCCGCAAATGGAAATCGGCGATCTCCATTTCGCTCTTCCCTAAGCAAACGTCAAACCGTTGTGCTCAGACCGCTGACACCAGTGGCAGCTTGGGGCTCTTCGGGCAGCAGAACCCAGAACAAGAGATAGGCGACCAAACCGATCGGGAATGTGGCCACAGACAGGAGCACGGTGATGACGCGGGTCACCGTCACATCCCAACCGTAGTGATTGGCAAGACCCTGGCACACTCCGGCCAGCTTCCTCCCGGTACGGGGCCGTGTGATGGGGGGAGCCGGAGTCCCATAGGCGAAGACGGGACCCGGCTCATTTACGGCCTTGCCGCAGGCCGAGCAAAAGCGCGCACCGGCGGACAGCGGAACCCCACAGCCTGCACAATATGAGCTCGTCATAACACCTCCAAAGCCATTCCTATCATAGACTTGAACCGTAGACTTAAACCATAGATTGGCGAATGCGCCCTAACGCGCAGTAAAAGGAGACTTCAAATACTTTCGGGCGCTATCTGCCTGCGCCGATTCGGCGTCCTGCTGGAGCACCGCCTGATATTGCCTCATCGCCATATCTCGTTCATTCAAAAGATCATACATCTTGCCCGCGTTGAGATCGCAACGACCCTTGAGATCCACACTGATGGTCGGCTGGGCCGTCGCTTCGTCATAGGCCTCCGCCGCGTCGGCGTAGTTTCGTTGCCCTTGCAGTGTGTCAGCGAGCCCGAACCAGGCGAGCTCCAGATGGGCGGAGGGGAAAAATCCGGGTTTCCTGCCCTGAGCCAGCAACTGCCGGTATTGGGCAATGGCCTCTTTGCCCCGGCCGGCATCCTTCGTCAGATTAGCCAATTCCAACCGAAAGAGAAAATCCCGGGGGTATTCGTCAGTGAGCGTCCGGGTGACGGCGATCGCTTCGTCATACTTCGCTTCCCGGCGAAGAAACAACGCAAGCGCCGTCCGCGACTTGACCGAGGTGATTACGCCGCGCGCCCCGGCATCTTGTAAATCATTTATTCCTTTTGACTTAGAGCCGGTAATGCCGGCGGCGACGACGAGCATTCTCAGCCCAAAAGGGAGACTGCCGGCGACATACTGGTGAATGCCGACGATCAACTTGGCATCAATATATAGCGGATCCAGCTTCAGCACCTTTTCGTTGTCATTCCGCGCCTGCAAAGCGACATGGAGCGCGGGAACAAAGCTGCGATCGATCAAGCCGATGTACACCGCGCGCAAACTCCGCGCCCAGCCTCTGGCGAAAAGCGCATCCACGTCCTCGGAGTTTTGGTGAAGTTGTTGGTCAGAAAGCTCTATCACCTTTGAAAACAGCAAGTTAACGCGAGAGGCCACGGCCGGATCGACGGCCGCCGCGTGCTTACTGCTGAGAAATCCATCATGAGCGTAGAAAGTTGTGTCGAGCAGGTCGAGGCGATAGAGTTCACGGAAGATGACCGTGTCGAGCACATAATCCACAGCAATCGGATTCGCCGGATTCTCCGCCTGGACCTGTTCAAACCGCGACAATGCACCGTCGTAATCCAGAATGTAGTAGCGGTCATAGGCTTGGCGTACGAGGGGATCCAGATTGAGTGGGTTGGTATCCACCCCGGAAGGTGTGGCTACTGCGGCCCGGCCGGACCCCGGAACCGAGGCAAAAATCGTCGCTAAGACCATGATAGTGATGGACTTATGCATCGTCGCAACGACATTCCGCCGGCCACACGCCGCGCGCAGGAGCCGCGTCTGCCTGGACGACGCAGGGGCGGCTGCAGGAAACCACCAAGCCAGACTACCGCCGCGATTACGAATTTTTGAATGAACTTTCATTAAACTTGTGGCAATTGGTGCGGCTCTTGGCGCATAAATAAGTAGCTTAAAGTAAAGGCTTTTCAGGACACGTACCAAAAAGGCGCGAGGGCCGAATACGGGTCATCCGCGAACCCAAGAGGTGCTATGACAAAGCAGGAACTCCTTCGTATCGTCATTCGCCAGGCGCGCGCCAATGAATTTGCCTTTCGCAAGTGGTTTCAGGCCACGATCGACTCCTCCTGGACCAATTTTGACGACGCGGTAGAAGTGCTTTCCCTGGGACGGCGTTATTATGCACTGCTTTTCGCCCACGAGTTTGCCCGGGCCTTCTGGAAGCAGGGTTCCCAAATCAGTTTTTTGGTTCCCGCGGCAAGTTACACCCGCCGCGACAAATCCGGCCGCATCGTAACCGTGACCCGCAAACCGTTCACCCGGCGAACCCTCAAGGCCGACGTCTGGAAATATCATCTGCGCGAAATGGCCGCACACGACGAGCCGCTCAGATACATTCGACGTTTCCTGGTTATAGAAGGAGACGTTGAACAAACTAAAAGTGTCGCTTCCTAGGTTTTTTTCAACCGCCTGCAATGGTTCACCCCTGCGCTGCGACGGAAACAAACTAAAAGTGTCGCTTCCTAGGTTTTTTTCAACCGCCTGCAATGGTTCATCCCTGCGCTGAGACGTTGAACAAACTAAAGAATGTCGCTTCCTAGTTACCTTCCGGTGATTTTTTCTGGGACATTTTTGCAACCAACGAGTGATATACTTCCGGCCCTGGACAGCCTACTCTCGGCATGTAGGAATCGGTAGAGGAAGGTCGTCCGGTAGCTAATTCGCGGTACCCAACCGCAACCCGCTTCCGACCGCCTGGACCAAGCCGCATTTCCGCCCCTCCCCCAAGTCACGGTAACAGAAGAAAAAATGGCTCTTGGTGTCGTCGAGCGAAATGCGATGCGTAGTCTGCCCGCAAGTCTGCCGCAAGGGGTCCGATCATGAAAATAGCACTGGCAGCGTTATTTGCAGCAACAGTCGCCACCACCACAAGCTCAGCATTTGCCCAGGATCTTGCGCCCGCATCCACGGAGCTGGTTCCAGCAGGTGTACCACTCCGGGTCGAGCTTGATAAGAGCTATCGCATGCGGGTCGGCACCGCCATTGAAGGCCATCTCACGGAACCAATCTACCTCATCGATCACGTTGCCGTCCCGGCCAATTCCAAAGTATCCGGCGTGATCACCGGCAAACACTCCGTTAGCCGACAGGTTCGCACCGCAGCCATGTTTAACGGCGACTTGACCCCCCTGAAAGATGCCGATGTCACCTTTACCGACTTGCAGACCCCTGACGGACGTCATTTTGCCATCGAAACGGACGCGACGGAGCGGACGACGACGCTGGTGCGCATGATGCAGCCGGAGGAGACGCCGCACCGGTCCCTGGCACAGAAGATTGCCGGATTGTTTCATTGGACCAAGCGGGAAACCGCGGAAACTCTGGCCACACCGCACAAGTGGGACAAGGCGAAGCAGTCCCTTTATGAACAGATCCCTGTGCATCCCCAGGAGCTCTGGGCCGGCACACAGTATGACGTGGAACTGAAGCAGCCATTGGAGTTAGTGGGACAGGCGGTACCCGCTCCCGTGCAGGTGGCCGATCTGAGCGAGCTTAAACTGACGGGCGACATCGAAGCGCGCCTGGTGGATCCGGTGGATTCGAGCACAGCGTCCGCCGGCATGCCGGTGGAAGCGGTTCTGACCCAGCCTCTGTTTGAGAGCGATCCGGCTGCCGTAGCGACGGCGGCGGATTCTACGGGAGGCACCGCGACCCCGGTTCACGGAAAGCTTTTGCTGCCCCAGGGCACCCACCTGATCGGGAGCGTGGTGCAGGTCAAGCCGGCAGCCATGTTCGGACACAACGGAAGCTTGCGGCTGACGTTCAACAAGGCGCAACTGCCCGAGGGTGACGAGAGATTGGTTCACGGCCGCGTGATCGCGGCGGAGAGCGTCCGGAGCGACCGGGTCCAGATCGACGACGAAGGCCAGATCAAGGCAAACAGCGCGAACCGCTTCCTGGCCCCCATCACCCTGGGCGCGCTGGCGGCGGTGTCTGACAGCACCGGCGCCGGGCTGGTCCGGGAGGCTCTGACCAGCAATGGGCTCGACCTGCTGACCCGGGTCATCGGCACGGCATCGTCGAATGGCGGCCTGGTTTCGGGCTTTGGCTATTACGAAGTCGGGAAGGTCGTTTTTGACACATGGATCGCCCGCGGCCACGAGGTGGTGTTCGCCAAGAACACCCGGCTGGAAATCGAACTCGCCCAGCGATAGGCTGGCGTTCGTGAAGTGGCGGTAAGCGTTAGACCGAGTTTGAAAATCAAATCTTCCCCCCCCCCCGCACTTAACCCTCCTCCCCCCAGAGGACAAACCTTAAAGACGTTCCAGCGCGGATTCCCCCACTCTTAACTTTTCACTCTGCCCCGTCGATGCCGATGTTTGGTTCGGTCCGAGGCGCGACCAGGGGAAAGACCACCAGCCATTTCTCGATCCTCCTCGGAAGGTTTGCCGGTTCCGGACTCCGGTGAGGAAGGAGAAACGCAAATGGAAAACGGCAAACGTCATTCGTGGACTTGATACGCCTCCAGTGAGTGCGATTTGGCAACCACTGTGGTTCGGTCCAAAGTCGCCTTCGGGGTCTTAACAGGATGTGAGAGAACTCCCAAGAAACCGTGGGACTGGACGGGTGAGGGGAAGGAGAATCGCAAATGGGAAATGGTAAACGTCATTCGTGGACTTGATAAGCCGCTGCTGAGTTTGATTTGGCAACCGCGGTGGTTCGGTTCAAAGTCGCCCACACGGGCTTAACAGGCTGGGGAAAGACTCGATGCAATCAGAAGCCCAGAGCCGATGGAAAGACAAACTTCTCAGGCAGGGCACGGCTGCCTCGCCGCAGCGAGCGTTAGCCGTGGCATAAGCTTCTCTGCGCACCCCGGCTTTAACCGCTGAGGTACGGCTCTTGCTCAACCATCATTTCCTTTAAATCAGGACACGGCGGAAGCCGGGCCCTGATATAAACCCGGTGGTGTTGAAGCCGGATCGCAAATGGCGGGTGCGAATCGAAAACCTCAAACCGCATTCATAAACGAGAGAGCCTTGGCACTCACTCCAATGTTGCAACCGCAACGGTCACCTGAACCGCCAACCCACGCAGGAGGGATTGAGAAAATGAAGGCAACTTTGCCGACATGACCGCAACCAACCCAGCGGCGATCTAAAGTTCGGCTCCCCCGCTCAATGGCCGGGGGCAAATCGAAAATGGCAAAAGTCATTCCCGAATAAGAAAACTTGCTACGGGTTCCAGATATTGCAACAGCAACGGTCATCTCGAACGGCAACCCACAGCGGAGGGATTGAACATTGAATGCAACTCCACCCACCTGACGCCAGACAACCACGGTCAATCGTAACTGTGATTCGCCGGAAAGAATGCGGAGCGCCGAATCGAAAGCTGCAAAATACATTCGCAAACAAGAGAACTCAGTGGACAATCCGATCTCGCAACGGTAACAGTCCTCTTAATCGGCAACCCACACTCGAGGGATTGAGCATGTGAGGGTAGCTTCCGAGCAAATGATGGCAGGCGTCCAAGGACGGTCGTAACGACCATCATGACCAGGCACGCCGACCCAATTGCCAGTCGCCAATCGAACCCGGCGAAAGGCATTCGCCGAACGAGAACACTCCTCCATGAACCAGATGTTGTAACAGCAACGGTCATCTCAACCGGCAGCCCACACAGGAGGGATTGAAAAAAGGAGCGCAGCTCTATCGCGATGGTGACCAATCAACGGCAATCTAGCCCGCGAATGGGGAAGCCCAAATCGAAAACACCAAATCGCATTTGGCGAAGAAGAGTCCGAAATAGCAATCTGGCAGATCGGCACTCTAACGGACCGAATCAAAGCGAAAGAGGTGGTTCATTGGACCCTTCCCTTTGCCCACCGGATACGCGGAACGGAGCGCCTCCGTGACATAGGCTTTGGCGCCGGCCGCGGCCTCGAGCGAGCCGAGGTTCGAAATGAGACCACAGAGCAAGGCGCTCGAAAAGGCGCAACCGGTTCCGTGGGTGGCATTGGTAACGATCATTTCGCCGGGAAGCCAGGTTGGCTCTCCTGACGCGGCGAGCAAAAAGTCATCCGGCCGGCCGAGGTGGCCCCCGGTAACCAGCACATTCAGATCGCCGTTGCCCTGCCGGGCGGCGATCTCCTTGAGGCAAGCGGCCGCTGCGGGCACCTGTTCACGCCGGAGCGAATCGCCGGCGACAACCTCGGCGCCGGTAAGGATGGCCAGCTCGTCCAGATTCGGCGTAATCCACCCGACCCGCGGGAGTAGCATCTCCCGGAGAATACGGACACCGTTCGGATCGAGCAGAGGTGCACCGGAGCTGGAGCGCAACACCGGGTCCAGCACAACTCGTTCCCGGGCGATCGTCCCGGACCAGGCTGCTAGAAAGGAGGCGACTTCGCTCGCTACGGGGGAGCTGCCCAACATTCCGATCTTGAGGCCGGAAAGCTCGACGTCCTCTGCCAGACACTGCAAAGTCTGCCGGACCAGGACAGCCGGGAGTGGCTCAACCGCACGGACACCCAGCGTCGATTGCACGGTCAACGCGGAAATGCAGGCGACGCCGTAGATTCCAAAAGCGGAGAAGGTTTTCAGGTCGGCGGTCATGCCGGCCCCGGACGAAGGATCAAAACCGGCGATCGTGAGTGCAATGGGCCGAACTCGTGGCTCGGAGGTCATTTAGAGCTTCTTTTCGATTTTCGTTAGGTTACCTGGATTTTTGCACAGAGCGGCGTAAACCCTTATCTAAGAGTATGCTTCCCCGGTGGAGTTTCTAGCCATTCCCGGAGCCGCCGAATTCCGGTCCCCGGTGCGTAACTTTGGTGAGGAGGAATCCCGATCAGGTACAACCTCAGGCTGAACAATCCCGTCTATTCTAGTGAAGACGGCAGCAGAAACGATCGGCTGCCGGTAGCCATTTCAGGCCAATTCGTGATAGGAGGAAACCTTAATAAGTTATTGACAAATATTGACTTAGCGCTGACGCGCTCCTTACAATCATAACAGGAGAAAAATGCCAACTATCGCAAGCCACACACATTGGCCATTTGGGCCCGCCATCCTCGCCGGCGCTGTACTGTCGGCTCTCTGCATCGCACCCGGTTCCACACTGGCTCAGCCAGAAGCGGCGCAAGCCGACACGCAAACCTCAACCCCAACGGCCCATCACCGCCACTGGCACCAAACCGGAAAAGCTTCCTGGTACGGACGTGCCTTTCAAGGACAAGCGACGGCGAGTGGTGAACCCTTCAATATGAACTCTATGACCTGTGCCCACCGGAGTCTTCCGCTGGGAGCTACGGTCCTGGTGACCAATCTCCGCAACCACCGCTCGGTCCTGGTTCGGGTAAACGACCGCGGCCCGGTGCCTGAATCGAGAGTCGTCGACCTGTCGTATGCGGCCGCTAGAGTTTTAGGGTTCCGCGGTCTGGCGCCGGTCCGGCTGGACCTGGTCGATCCGGCGCTCAGCCCTACTCAAATTGCAGAGATGAGCTGGCCGGCACAGTTCCAACGGTAAGTCATCCACACGGGCCTTCTCTACCATTGAGTCATTGTGGCTAGTTCTTCCGCATCCGCTGAAAACACGGCGTACCACCACCGCACCGAGCTAGCCGGTACCGCAGTATCGGCGGCTCCGGCCCGGGAGCGGCTGATCGTCGCGCTTGACTTTCCAGATGCCAAATCGGCACTGGCCCTGGTGGACCGGCTGGAGGGAGCCACCTCGTGGTTGAAGGTCGGCCTGGAACTTTATATCGCCGCGGGAAATTCCCTGGTCACGGAACTGCAGCGGCGTGGCTTCTCGATCTTTCTCGACCTGAAGCTGCACGATATCCCAAACACGGTCGCTTCGGCGGTGCGAGCGGCGGGGTCTCTGGCGGTCAACCTGCTGACGGTCCACGCGGCCGGCGGGTCGGCCATGCTCACCGCGGCGTCGGAAGCCGCGGGAGAATCGGGCCTCGGGCTTCTGGCCGTCACTGTTTTAACCAGCATCGATGACACGCAGCTGGAAGCTACCGGGGTGAGCGGGGGGGCAGAAGCCCAAGTGGATAGGCTGGCAAGCCTGGCCATGGGCTGCGGGGTTCGGGGGCTGGTGTGCTCCGCGGTCGAGGTGCCCCGTTTGCGGAGCCAACTGGGCAGCGAGCCGCTGCTCGTAATCCCAGGAATTCGTCCAGAGGGGGCAGCCGTCGGCGACCAACGCCGAGTGGCCACACCCGGAACGGCGATTACAGCCGGGGCGAGTTATCTCGTGGTAGGGCGACCGATTACCCGGGCGGCAGACCCGCAGGCGGCGGCGCAAGCCGTTTTGGCGGAGATGCAGGCCGCAACCGGACTTCGGTAGTCCTTTCGCTGGCATAGGGAAAGGGGAGCAGCCCCGGAGGGGCGGCTGAAAGTCACACTTGTCCAAATTAGCTTTTCTGAAGAAGTTTGCTGGCGGTGTTTTTGGGGGCAAGCCCCCTGCTTTAGCAGGGGGAGGCAACGCTTTAGCGTTGCCGGAAGAAATCTGACCTCTCTATCCTGCGCTTTAGCGCTGGGCTTTGTATCAGGGCACGGCTGCCTCGCCGCAGCGAGCGTCAGCCGCAAAATCGAAAAAATGATGGGCTTTTAGCCCCTGCTGGATCCTCTTGACCGCAACGCTCAATTACCCAACCACAACCTGTTTTCCAAATGCCGCTCGCTTTGTTCTTGCGCCCAATGGAATCAACCTCGTCCATCCCAGCTCCAAGCTAATTTGGACAGCTCTGGCTGAAAGTAGCCCATGTATGAAATCCTGGGGATCCCAATCCTATCCAAGAATCAAGTCCCGCAGGGACGACTGAAACGATCCGCCCCGCCGTGCAAGGCTAGAAATTTCCAGCTCTTCCGCCATTCGGATGCGTATGTCCTGCTGAATCCCAGTGAACCATGGATCGCAGCTCTGCCGTCCCCGCATTTCCTGCCACGCAGCAATGGCCGGGAACAGTTATGTGCGACTTTCTTCACGGAAAGTCGCATGCAGTTCGGTGGCTCCACCAACATCCACAGGAAATACGGGTCGCAAACACCCCGTTGGACCCGGCAACATACGTGACGGTGAGACATCTCTTCAGCCGTCCCTACGGGACTTCTGTCCGGCATTGGGTCGTGTACCCAGGATTTTCATCCTGGGCTATTTTCAGCCGTCCCTTCGGGACTGGATCGGCGAACGTGGGCACCCATCCGGTCCCGGAGTTTTTCAGCAAATTGCGAGCTGAAAATGCCTAGAGCTTTTCGTAGAAATCGCAGGCGGAGCAGGAGATGTAAACGCCTCCGGGAACACCACGTTCCCGATCCTTGACTCGCTTCACAATGCGCGTCGCCTTACTGCATTTGGGACATTCAATGCCCTTGGCAGTGTCCATCATCTTGGAACGGTCTGCGGTTTTGGCTACTTTCGCCATAATCGATCTCTCCTCTTCGACAGACATGCTGCCGGCACGCGGTTCCGCCCAAACGCCTGTTTCGACCCGGCTCAGGATCACGGAGCACGTGAAATGATTTGCAGCGGCTAGTTCCCCGGGCAGTTTTGATGTCGGGACGAAACGGAAGGCGCTACTCCGTTTATGTTACACGATCCTGCGGTCGCAGGATCGTGTTCTCACCGCGTGGTGGATTAGTTGGAAGGACGATTCGTGGACACATCCGCTAATTGCGATGGACTGGTACCAGGCGGCGGCGGAATCGGCTTGGGCTTCTCATCATCGGGAAACTGCACCGGTTTTAGCTGGCGATCATTGTCCACCGCATTGGGCAGAGTTTCTCCTGGTTTACGCAAGCTAGGCGCGGCGGTGGGAGCATGGTCCCCGTTCGGTGCAGCTGGCGGCGCATCCCCGAGACGCACCTGGTGAACGAACTGCCCGGCAAAGTAGCCGTCGGTTTCGTCCTTGTCGCGAATCACGGGTGTTTGGCCAACGTCGGCAATTTCTAAACGGATGACTCGGTTTCCATTGAAGCGGACAAACTGGACCTCATGCGGAGCCTGCCCATAAATCCATTCTTCGAATGGCACCTGGCCTTCTGTTTCGCGAACCTTCTGATCGGGCTGGCCTACAGCCTTCAACACCATCTCACGGTTCATGCCGACCAGCACTTCATGGTTCAAAACCGCCCCTTTCAGTTTCGGCGGCAGAGTATCGGCATAAGCTTCGACCGGGGTCTTGAGCGAAAAGTCGATCAGCGGGGCGATGAGGTTACGCACCTGAGATGCCGTCATCTCAGGGACAAATTTGTTGAAGAGCAGAAACATCCGCGAGCCAACCGGCACATGGCCGTCATCCTGGGCCAGGGGCACCGTGCCCACGCCGGCACCCACTTCAATGTGCTGCAGGATGTGATGATGCTTTTCCGGGCCGTCGTTGAATTCGAAAAGAATGCGATCCGGCTTCACCTCAAACTTGGTGATCACAACGCGATCGCCCGGCTTAACGGAAATGCCGTACTTTTCCAACGCTTCCGCATACGCGCTTCCGGAAGGGCTCAGCGGGCCGTTGGCGTGCAGTACGACGCCACGCGTGCCCAGTGGAAGTGGGCGCACCGCAAACGCTTCATCGGCCTGGAAAGTACGAATCAGCTGCTGCCGCGTCCGCTCGGTGATCGGCTTGGTGTCGAGCTCAACCTTGGTGGGTTGGACGGTAGTGAGATTGGTTTCCTTGGCGCCCAGATGTTCGCGCTGCACGGTGAATACCTGTGCAGTGGCGGGTGCTAAGCTGCCAAGCGTGGCGAAAGCCAGCAAAGCAGCGGCGCAGCGCACTCCGGAGGGTGCGCAGGCAGGAAGAAATTGTTTGGCGGCGACCCCAGCCATAGCGCATTCCTCATCCTGCCAATGATGGTCCCACTTGTAGTGAATTTGCAAGTGCCGTTTGGGGCGCACGGAGAAGAAAGTTTGATCGCGGCAAATCGCGAGCCCGATAACCGGTGTCAGCCCCGAAGAAACATCACGGAAACACTTTCCCGACGATGCTTATTCCGGCCGCTCTTGCGGCTCTGCAACCGGGTGCGGCAGGGCGGAAGTTGCCGGAATCAAGGTTGGCTCCGTCGGCTGGGTTGCCTGGGCCGGCTGGATTGAACTGGAAAGAGAAGTGATCTGGACCAGAGTCGATCCCGCCGGCTGCGGCGGCGGATCCAGCGGGTGGTGCGGAGCCAGCGTACGGCTCATGGCATCGAGATCCACGGGGATACCGGCAGGAATGATGACCGGCTGCGCGTATAGATAAGCGTACCGCCGGGTCACCCGGTAGACGATGAATGTACCGATCAGCAGCACGACCGTAGCCGCCGCGCTCCCCTCGGGCCCATACTCGCCACCGGTCATCCAGGAGGGACCCACAGTGTTGCTCTGAATCACCGGCGAGAACTGTGTGATGCCACTCACGGGCAGTCCAAAAACCAGGCACATACTTGCATTCCAGGCAAAGTGCCATCCCCAGCAAACCCAAAGTGCCCGGGTGCGCAGATACGCCACCGAGAGCAACCAGCTACCGAGAATGGTGACCAGAAAGCTGGCTCGATTCGCTCCCGGATTGAAGAGATGTAACGCGGCAAACACGAAAGAAAAGACGATCGTAGCCAGCGTTGGCCCCACGGCCTCGATCATTCGCTGGAAAGGATATCCCCGGAAAGCCACCTCTTCTGCCAGCGCAGCCACGGCCAGCAGCAATGCATCGATAAGCAGAATCCCGAACTGGCGTGGAATCAGCCAAAGTGTGATGATCAAGCCGCCGCTGAGAACCAGGGGAAGAATGCTCGCAACCAGCATCCCCCAACCCAGCGCGGAGCCCAGACCAAACTCGCGCTGCCAACCGGGACGGAAGACCAGTCCCATGTCGCGAATGGGTTCGCGCTGCTGGTTCAAGACACGTCCCATCGCGGCGTACCCAAACACCAGCAGAAAGAGCAAAATGCTGCGCTCGACGACCGGGAGCCAAACGCCGCTCGAAAGGCCGTTGGCGGCGTGGACCGCAAGGCTTTGGACTAAATAAAAGTAGATTCCGGCGATGATGACGTAGCCGAATGCGCGCACACGGCCGGCAGAGGTAAGGGTCAAGCGTGCGCCTCCCGCATCCGCGGTAAGCGAACCCCGAGCAGGGTGATCACGCACAAGGGACCACGGGAACAAAATGCTGTCGACATAGGCACTTCAGGCGTTGGTATAGAACCGCGCAATCTCCCGAAACTTGGTGAATCGGCGTGCCATCATCTCTTCCAGAGGCATGGCCCGCAATTCGTTGAGATGCCAGGCGAGCTTCTCGTCGAGTAGGGCGGTAGCTGCCACCGGATCATTTTGGGCTCCCCCTTGGGGTTCCGGCACTACGTCGTCTACACAACCCAAACGGAGTACATCTTGGGAGGTAATCTTCAGGGCCGCGGCGGCCTGGGCTTTTTTGCCCGCATCACGCCACATGATCGAACCGCAAGCCTCGGGGGCAATCACCGAATAGACCGCATTTTCCATCATCAGAACACGGTCGGCGACGGCCAGTGCAAGCGCGCCGCCGGAACCACCCTCACCGGTAATGATGGCAAGGGTCGGGACGCGCAACTTTGCCATCTCGCGCAGATTGCGAGCGATGGCCTCGGCCTGACCGCGTTCTTCCGCGGCAATGCCGGGATTGGCCCCGGTGAGATCGATGAACGTGAACACGGGACGGTGAAATTTTTCGGCAATCTTCATGGCGCGCAGCGCCTTGCGATAGCCCTCCGGATTCGGCATGCCGAAATTTCGGCGCACTTTCTCTTTGGTTCCCCGCCCTTTCAGGTTGCCGATGGCCAATACTTCCTCACCATGAAAGCGCGCCAAACCACACGCCATGGCAAGATCGTCGCCGAAGGCCCGATCGCCGTGGATCTCCGAAAAGTCGGTAAAGAGGCGTTGGATGAAGTCCATCGGGTAGGGCCGCTGCGGGTGCCGCGCCAGTTCCGTCTTGAGCCACGCTGGATTCGTGGGTTCCGCGACTACGAGCGCCTGGTCTACATTTGCTGTTGCCTGGTCGGTCATGGGACTTCGATCGCCTATGCCAGCGCGGAAAGTCTGCCGCTTGGCCGTTGCTGTTGTTGTTTGACTCGATTATAGCGTTTTCAACAGTTACCCGCGTGCGCCGGCGGTTACTATCCTCTTAGCTATGGGTGAAGTTCTATTCGAAGGCCTGCACCGCGCCAAGGCCCAGGAGCTGTTCGGCGCGCTCGATGAAGCCCCTGTCGGCGGCGACGGAAAGGCCCTCGGGTTCCAGCATCACGCAATACTCCCCGCGGCTTTCGAGATTGATCATCAGCCGGCCGGGACCCGGCGCAGCCGTGATCATGGCGCGAAGCGACCCCAGCATGGCCTCACTCGCGCTCTCCAGCGGTACCCGGATGCGGACGTTCTGGGGCAACTTGATGCGAATATCTTCCAACGGCTGCACGCTCGAAACCGAGAGCTTCGGTGCTGACTCATCATCATCCGCACGCAGCACCCCCTTAATCAGGACCGGGACTTCGATCTTGAGACTTTCGCTTAGCCGCGCATAGTCCTTGGGGAAACAGATGATATCGATCTTGCCCACCGTATCTTCAAGGGACGCCTGGGCATACATCTCCCCGGAGCGTTTGGATTTGCCGACCTTCAGACCGACAATTACGCCGGCAATCGCCAATAAGTTCTCCGGCTCTCCGCCACCGCGGCGCCGGTTCGCAGGGGGCGGGGCCTTCATCTCGAGAGCCGTCGCCGTATCCACCACGTTGAGGTTGCGGAGCTTTTCCGCGTACTTGTCCAGCGGGTGGCCGGAGACGAAGAAACCGAGCACCTCTTTCTCCGCTTGCAGACGCTGGTTCTCGTCCCAGTCCGGGGTATTGGGCAGATCATCAACACTCTTGGCGCCATTGGCCCCACCGCCGAACACGGCAGCCAGGCCGGCGAAGAGGCCATGCTGTCCGGCGAGCAGATCGCGTTGCGCCTGCTGCGCGCGCTCCATCGCTCGATCCGCGGAGGCCATCAGTTGGGCGCGGCGGCCGAAGGAGTCGAGCGCTCCGCTCTTGATCAACGATTCCAGAACCCGCTTGTTCATCAGCCGCAGATCGACCTTCTCGCAAAACTCCCAGAAGTTGGCGAAGCCGGCATGATTCTCCTCGGCCAGCACCTGCCGCGCGGCAAGAATCGAATCAATGGCATTGCGGCCCACGTTCTTGATCGCCGTAAGCCCGAAACGAATGCCGGTCGCGCTCGGTGTGAAGTCTGCCCCGGACACCTGTACATCGGGAGGTTCCACGGCAATGCCGATCTCGCGGCACTCCTTGATGTACTTGACTACATTTTCAGGTTTCGAGATTTCTGAGCTCAGAAGCGCGGCCATAAACTCGACCGGGAAATGGGTCTTGAGATAGGCAGTGTGGTAAGCCAGCAAGGCATAGGCCGCGGAATGCGACTTATTGAAGCCGTACCCGGCAAACTGCTCCATTAAGTCGAAAATGTGAACTATTTTATCCTTGGGATGCTTGCGCGCAACCGCCCCCTCGACGAAGCGGGTGCGCTGTTTGGCCATTTCTTCGGCATTCTTCTTGCCCATGGCACGGCGGAGTAAATCGGCATCGCCCAGCGAGTAACCTGCCAGGACGTTGGCGATCTGCATCACCTGTTCCTGGTAAACAATTACGCCCAGCGTTTCTGAGAGCAGGGCTTCCAACTGAGGCAATTCGTAACTAACGACCCTACGGCCCCACTTGCGCTCAATGAAGTCATCGATCATGCCGCCCTGAATCGGTCCTGGTCGATACAGAGCGTTGAGGGCGGTCAAATCTTCCACGGAGGAAGGTTTATACCGGCGCAGCACATCGCGCATGCCGCCGGATTCGAACTGGAACACGCCGGAGGTGAGCGCGCGATGGAAGACCTTCTCATAGGTTTCCACATCGTCCAGGGGGATCAGCGACAAATCGAGCTTGCTGCCACGCTTCTGCTCAATGAGTTTAAGGGCATCGTCAATGACGGTCAGCGTGGTGAGCCCGAGAAAGTCCATTTTCAGCAGGCCGAGTTTCTCCACCGCTTTCATGTCATACGCGGTGACGATTTCGTCATTCTTGCTGCGGCTGACGGGTACGAGTTCGGTAAGAGGCTGGGGCGCGATCACCACGCCGGCAGCATGCAACCCCGCTCCGCGCACCAGCCCTTCGAGCTTGCGCGCGGTATCGATCAGCTCCTTCACCACAGGCTCTTTGTCGTAGGCCTCCTGCATTTGCGGTGAATCTTCGAGCGCCTTGCTGATGGTGACGCCAATGGTTGCCGGGATCATCTTGGCTACACGATCCACTTCTCCATAAGGCAGATCGAGTGCGCGGCCAACATCTTTGATGGCTGCGCGGGCGGCCATGGTGTTAAACGTAATGATCTGTGCTACCTGTTCCCTGCCGTACTTGCGGGTGACATAGTCGATCACTTCTCCGCGGCGGTTCATGCAGAAGTCGATATCGATATCCGGCATGGAGACACGCTCGGGATTCAGAAAACGCTCAAAGAGCAACGCGTTCTGCAGCGGATCGATATCGGTAATCTCCATGGCGTACGACACCAGCGATCCAGCAGCAGAACCGCGGCCCGGGCCCACGGGGATATTCACTTCCCGGGCATACTTGATAAAGTCCCACACGATCAGGAAATAGCCGGCAAACTTCATCTGCTGGATGCAATCGATCTCGCGTTCCAGCCGCTCTTCGTAGTCCGAGATGGGCCGGCGGCGCAGGCCGCGCTCACCCAGATGATGAATGGCGGTGTCGAGCCGCTTGCGAAACCCGGCGCGGCACACCTCAGCGAAATAGCTATCGATCGTGTGCCCGGCGGGAACGGCAAACTCCGGGAACGGATTGGTCACCTTGCTCAGCTTGAAGGAACAACGCTCCGCGAACTGCATGGTGCGGCTGACCACTTCGGGAGCATGCGGGAAGAGGCGCTCCATCTCATCCGCGCTCTTGACGAAGAACTGGTCACTGTCGAATTTGAAGCGCTTTGGATCGTGGATGGAGCCGGCGGTTTGCACGCACAACAGCACCTCGTGGGCGTGGTGGTCGTCTTCGCATAGATAGTGGCTGTCGTTGGTCGCGACCAGCGGGATGTCCAGCTCCTTTTCCATGCGAAACAGGTCGGCGTGAATCTTCTTTTCCAGTTCCAATCCCTGATCCTGGATTTCCAGAAAGAAGTTGCCCCGGCCAAAAATATCCTGGTACTGCGCGGCCGTCGCTTTGGCGTCCTCGTACTTACCGGCCATGAGGTTGTTGCAAACCTCTCCGGCCAGGCATCCGGAGAAACCGATCAGGCCCTGGGCGTGTTTGGCCAGATAGTTCTTGCTGATGCGAGGTTTGCGATAGAAGCCATGTAGAGAGGCCTCGGAAGTAATCCGCACCAGGTTGCGATAGCCTTCTTCGTTTTCCGCTAACACCAGCAGATGGTGATACTTATCCTTCTCTGGAGCAGCGCGATGGTCTTCATTGCCGCAAATATAGAGCTCGCATCCCAGGATCGGCTTGATGCCTTTGGCCTTGGCAGCCTCAAAGAAATGCACGGCGCCGTAGATATTGCCGTGGTCGGTGATGGCCACTGCTTTTTGCCCGATCTTATCGACGTGCGCAACTAGTTTTTCGACATCGCAGGCGCCATCGAGAAGCGAATAGTCAGTGTGGAGATGAAGGTGGGTGAATTCTGCCATGGGCTAGCTTCAGTCTAGTCTGCCGGGTTGGCCGTTGTGAGAGCGGGGTTTGTGCAGAACTGGCGCCGGTTGAGGAAAAGCGGGATTGAACTATGTGAAGGGAGTCTTGACAGTACCGGGCTCGTCCAGTTTTGCGCAGGCTACAGAGGGTAGGAGAGAACTGAAAGAGACAGCGCAGGTCCGGCCACTACGCTCCCTCGGATTTCCTGTGTTCGAGCAGAGGGAAAGAGGAGCAGCCCCGGAGGGGCGGCTGAAAGTGGCTGAAAATAGCCCAGGATGAAATCTTGGGTACCCCAATCCGATCCAAGGATCAAGTCCCGCAGGGACGACTGAAACAAACCGTCCCGCCGTGCAAGGCTAGAGATTTCTCGCTGAGGTACGGCTTTTACTCAACGGTCCCTGGCTTTGTATCAGGGCACGACTAACGCCCGCTGCGGCGAGGCAGCCGTGCCCTACCTGAGAAATTGGTCTTCCATCTGCTCGAACGCCCCGGTCGGAATGACAATTTCGTAGAGGCTCAATCCCGACGTCGCGGGGTTTCGTCCGCGCCCATTCGCTATGAGACCAGCAAGAGGTCAAGGGTGGGTTGGGCAACATCGATATGCGAAGTGGCAATAAATCTGGGCCTCGGCGCGAGTGAAACGCGGCCGTCTTTCGCAAAGAGAAAGTCAAAATCCATGTGGCACTCACCGCAAAGCCAGAAATGTTCAACCCGGACTTCCGCCCCAATCCGGCGCGTTGTCCGTATCACTCTGCCATTGCGAAGATAATGAAGCTCTTTGCGGCATGCGGGATTTAAACATTGGGAGATCATTGTGAGTCCTCTTCACTGCTCCGGCAAGTTTACTCTTGTCAGGTTACTTCCGCGGCGCATTAATTACCCTAAAGTTGTATCCACAAACCCCGGTATTTCCACAGAGGAATCGAGTTAGCTAATTTTCCTAAAGATTCGGCCACCTCCACTGTTCGGCTCGATGCTTTTTTAGGAGCAGTTGTCATGACTGCCGCGCTTGAGCAAGATTGCGAGGGGGTTGTTTTCCGGGGAGGTAATCGCAAAAAGAAGGCGATGGAAATACGATCAGACGCACTAACAGCGACCGCATCTACTCATGAGATGCGTGTCGCGCCGTCGGAAGCCCTACATAGATAGATGTCGGCATCGATTCCATTGGTTGCACGATATTGCGTATAGATCGACCGGCGGAATTGCTCTGCCATGCTTTCGTCCACCAGGTTGATGGTGCAGCCTCCAAAGCCACCGCCGGTGATGCGGGCTCCGTAGCATCCAGGAATGCGGGAGGCCATCTCGACCAGGGTGTCGATCTCGCTGCAACTGGCTTCAAAATCATCGCGAAAGCTTCGGTGTGCCTCAGCCATCAAGGCGCCAAATGCGTATAGATCACCAAGCTCGAGCGCGGACGCGGCCAGCTGCACCCGCCGGTTCTCGGTGATAATGTGGCGGCAGCGACGAAAGACATTCTCCGGCATCTGCGGTTTGCACTCTATCAACTGTGCCTCAGTGGCATCGCGTAAGGCGACGACTGTGGGCCAGCGTTGATGAAGAATGCGGGTGCCCTCTTCCACCTCTTCCCGCCGCTCGTTGTATCGCCCACCCGCGTGCTCATGCTTGACCATGGAATTGCAGATGATGAGGCGCACATGAGCGGGAATGGGTAACAGGCGATATTCCAGCGATCGGCAATCGAGCATCAGTGCGTGGTCTTGCTTTCCAGCGCAGGCAATGAATTGATCCATGATGCCGCTACGGGCGCCCACAAAGACGTTTTCTGCGCGCTGGCAGGCCAGTGCAATGGTTGCCAGAGGCATGGAGACACCGGCAAGTTCCAGCAGCGCCAGCGCCGTCGCCACTTCGATCGATGCCGAGGAACTCAACCCTGCGCCCAGGGGAACGTTGCCCACAAGCGAGAGATCGAATCCACCTGCATGCACGCCCTGTTGCGCCAGGCTCCAGGCAACCCCGATGGGATAATCGCTCCAGTGTTTACGGGCCTTGGCCGGTAATGGGTCCGCGGCATACGAAATCGGGTCGGGCATATTTTCTGACGAGAGGACGATGCGGCCGTCGTTGCGCGCACGAATACTCGCAATGGTGCGGAAATCGATCGCGGCAGGCATAACAAAGCCTCCGCTGTAATCGGTGTGCTCGCCGATCAGATTTACGCGGCCCGGCGCCCCGCATCGAATGACCGGCGCGTCAGCCGCGGCAAATTGTGTGGTTACCTCTGAAGCACCCATGGTCAATTCTGCGATCGCTCGCGCCGTCGTGACCCTCTATTAATAACAGGGTCTAAGTCTTACCGGGTGTTACCGCCGCTATCTTGAAGATTCGATGCGACAAAATGGTGGCAAATGGATCACGACCGTAATCCTGGAATCGGAGGGTCGTGACCGGCGGGCGGCCCGGGACCTAAGGCGGGTCTCAAGGATTGCATCCATTTTCAATACACCAAATTTGGCAGCGAGAGGCGTTCGGCATTCCCTCAGGGGCTTTTAGCAGGCTGCGGAAAAACTCCTGTTTTGTATCAGGGCACGACTGCCTCGCCGCAGCGAGCATTAGTCGTGCCAAAAAAAATTGAGAATACGTTGGGCTTCAGCCCCTGAGGTATTGCTTTCCTGTTCGCTGCGGAGTTTTTCCGCAGCCTGTTTTTAGGCCGTCCATATAACCAGGCAACCAACCGGCCTTTAGGCCCACGGTTTTTTGTTTCCGTAATGATGGGCTTTAAAGCCCGTACCCTTCAAAACAGATAAACGATCATCTGCGTGAGACACGACCTTAGGGAGTTGGCCGACATAGCGGCGCGTGCTGCCTGCAACAGACACTGCGAACGGCAGGAGCCAACCACCGTATCGACGCTCAAGCCGCCGCTCATCCCCGGCCCAACATTTTTATTGCAACAAGAATTTGAACTTTCCTCCAGAAATTGGATCTATATAAGTAGATACCGCTGACCCTTGGAGAAAATACCTCAAGCGTAAAGCGCCGACGTGTATCCAGGCGGATGTACCGTGTTGCCCCAAAGAGCAAGCATCTCGTGGGCGCACCCCGATGCGACAGCATTTTCACTTCTGGTGCGTACAGAGTAACGGCTCCCATGGCGGCTTTTCCTCAAGAAAAGCCGCACTTCGCCGCACCCTCCTGTGCAGAGTAGAAGTGAAAATGCTCTAGGTCCTGATACATGCATGCAAGGCACCCTCGCGGCTCGTCCGCCATGGAACCGCTCGCTGCCGATGGAAACCCCATCCGAAGCTAGCCACCGTAAGAGCGCCGAATCATGATTCGAGACCTAAGGATCCCTATGGGGCTGTCCAGCCTGCCCAACCGCGCAGAAACTGATCGAAAGAACAATGTACTCACCGAGGACGACCGCCGGAACCCTCACCAGAACCACAGCCTCCTCTTCGGCTGCCACCGGGGACGCGCCACCACCCCCCGCTCTGCCATCGATCCCGAATACGCAGATCTGATGGAGCAACAGACCGCCCAACCCGAAAAATTCCTCCCAGGAGGGGGCTTAGTGCGTTAGTGCGTACTTTTTAGCCATTTCCCGAAAACCGCCCTGGTGGCCTGTTGCGGAGAAAACCCTCGTTGAGTCCCGCACGGACAGCTGAAATCCTGTGCATGAGTGTCCAGCCTTCCCGGACCGGACTAGTTGGGTCTCTCGAGGGTTTTTCCGCAGCCTTTAAAGCCCGTACCCTTCAAAACAGATAAACGATCATCTGCGTGAGACACACCACTATGTCAGGCCCGGTCGCGGACGCGGCGGTCGAGAAGGGCCGAGAGGGCGACAGCCGCGAAGGCGATAATGATGGGAAAGCACTCCAGCGTGTAGCGCGGCTCGGGCGCCTCGAGGGTCAACAACAACATACTGCGCACCACACAATAGGCCACCATGACAGTTGTATATCGCGGGCGATAGAACACTCCGATCAAGGCGGTCAGCAAATAGATCAGGTTCCATGCGCCATAGGCATACGCTATGCGGGTCTCCGCATAATGCTGCTGATATTGCCACCAACGCAGTTCTATGTTGAGCATCTCCACGCGAGGCCGAAGCCACATATCCGCCAGGCGCAGCAGGGGCAGCGTTACGTAATAGCGGAAGGGATGCGCGCGGATACGCTGCGCGGCCAGCGCAGCAAAGCCGGCGTCGATTTGCGGTGCAAGCACATCGGCGGTGTTGTATTGCGCGATCAGGTTGAGGGTCTCGCGATTGTTGGCCGGCGAGTCCAACGCCCGCTGGGGCAGAGCCTGGATGTCGATCGCGTCCCCAGGCACATTCCAATAAATTTCATACGTGGACGCAAAATCGGCCAACCACGTTTTCGTCCAGCGTTGAAATCCGGGGGCGGCAGGTTCGCCCGGATCCGTAGCGGATCGGGGTGCGAGCGGCTCAAATACTTTGAAGGTCGACCAGTTTCGCAACGTCCACGCGGCGAACGGCAGCACCGAGACCACGGCACAGACAAGCGCGATACGGAGAGCGCGCGCGACGCCCAACGAACTGCCGCCGTAGAGGATGAGCGCGGGGAAGAAGACCACCGCCAGCAGCGCGCCATCCGGCCGCAACAGAGCGCTGTAGCTCCAGGCGCATGCAAGTGTCAGCAACCATCCCCAGTGTGGCCGCGCCAGCACTGCGGCAAAAGCATAAAGGCCGAGAGCCACGCAAAAGATCGAAAGCGTTTCGGTCAGCGGCATGGCCACGTAGTTTGCCGTGAAGGGACAAAGCGCCGCCAGCCAGAGCGCAACCATCGCGGCGCGCGGCCCGCAGAGCCGGCGAACGAATCCGGCGACGATCAGGCAGGTTGCCAGGTCGATGATCGCCTGCAGATAAAGAACGGCGAAGTAGTTCTGATTTCCGAAAGCCGCGAAACAAAGGGCGAGGAACCCCGGATATCCAGGCAAGCGGACCAGCGTGGGAGCGATCGTTGGCGGGCCCCCGTCATGAAGAACAGACCGGCCGTAGACGCCATGAAGAAGCCAGTTTCTGGCTATGTCCGCGTAGAGGAGCGAATCCCCCTGGATCTGAGGGAATACGCGAATAAACCACAAGCGCAACGCCGCTCCCGCCAGAAGCGCGAACGCGACAGAAAGCATGGTCCGGAAGCGGAGGGAGGGCATCCCCCGAAATCATACAGCGTGTCGAGGCAACTACCACCACACGACAGTCATGGCGAAAAATGCTTTAAGGGTAGAATAAGCGGGTGGCCTTGGGCGGGAGTAGCTCAATGGTAGAGTAGCGGCTTCCCAAGCCGTTGGTTGCGGGTTCGATCCCCGTCTCCCGCTCCATGATGTTTGATCGAGGCCACAGCTCTAGACGGTGCGCGCCACCAGGAAGATCACCAGGGCAATCAGGATCACGCTTACGGCCGCGCTCGGGTAGTAGCCCCAATTACGGCTGTGGGGCCATGCTGGAAAGGCCGCGATCAGCATGACCACCAATGCGATTACCGCGCCATCAGACACCGTCATAGGCTCGCTCACCTTAGAGCACTTGTGCCATTACCGTAGCCCGAGAAGGGTGGCAAGGCGTGGTTTTCCTGGGGGAAAAACCACGTAAAGGCCTGCCGCTTCCTCGATTTCCCATCGCGAAATTGCTTTATCGGCGGAGGGTGCGCACTGCGTCCGAAGCGCCCAACAAAACGCGGGCTCGGTCGAAAGCGTCGAACAGCATGCTGCGCGTGAGTCTGCCGGTATTCGTGTTCTGCAGCGATGGATGAAAGCTGGCAATCAGATAGCCGCCTCCGGGGAGCGCGTATTCGGCTCCGTGGGAGAACTTGAAGCGCGGCTTGCGCGCACACTGCCCCGTCCGCACCAGGTGCTGCAAAAAGCTGTCGAAGGCGATGCGGCCGAGGCAAACTACCACCCGCAAATTGGGGAGCAAGGCAATCTCTTCATCCAGATAGGGCGCACAATTTGCCAGTTCGGAGCGCTTGGGCGAGTTGTCGGGGGGCGCACAACGGACGACCGAGCTTATCCAGCTGTCCTTCAGCTGCATGCCGTCACCCCGAGAGACAGAATGAGGCTGCGTGGCAAAGCCGGTCTCGTGCAGTATGGGGTACATAAAGTCCCCGGAGCCGTCTCCGGTAAACGGGCGGCCGGTGCGGTTGGACCCGTGGGCACCCGGAGCCAAACCGAGTATCAGCAAGCGTGCCTTCTCGTCGCCAAACGAGGGCACAGGCTTGGCCCAATAAATCCAGTCCCGGTAGGACCTGCGCTTGCTGGTAGCGATCTCTTCACAATATTTTCGCAGGCGCGTGCAGCGCTGGCAGTGAATGACCTGCTGGTTGAAAAGAACGAGCGGATTCAAATTGCCTGGGATCGGACCCGGTTTCGTAGCAGGGTCTGCTGCAGGTAAACCGGGGCTCCCCATAGGCGAAGCTAGGTTCAATCGAAGGAAGCTGCTCATACCCGATTGTAAGGCTCAAGCGAAAAGCGGCGTAATATCATTTTTGCTTTTCTACTGGTTCCGGGAATAGGCGGGAAGGCCATTCCCACAATTGTCACATCGCGAAAGGAAGACTCCGAAAGTGTCGATGCACAACGGAAACGCTTGGTTTGCCTTGATCTTCGGCGCATGCGCTGTGCTGAGCACGGGTTGCCGGCAAACGCCGCCCGCCCCCGCCGAACCGGCGCCGCAACCCACCGCAACCGCGCCGTTACAGATCGGCGGCGCAGACGTTGTGACGCTTGCACGCAAACCGACAAGCGACGGCGGCAAACCCGAGTTCCTCTCCGTAACCCTGCTTCCGGGGCGCGGCATGAACATGTTGCAGGTCACCGCGGCCATTCCGGGCAAGGGAGAGATCCCTTTGCTTCATTCGCCTTCGGTCGCAGACGCGGCAAAGCAGTTGACCGGCGACGGCAAAGACGCATTGGGCAATGTGTCCTTCAGCTTCGGCGGCGCCTTCCTGGTTCCCTACCCCAATCGCATTGAGGGTGAGCCTTCAGCCGATGGCAAATCGGTAATCACCCATTGGCGAGGACATACGCTCGCCCTCCCGGCCAATTTTCCCAGCAAGAACCCCGGCGGGCGGGTGGTTGCGATTCATGGATTGATCACCAAAGACAAGGTGGAAGATCTTCAAACCCAGACCACCGCGGATGGACAAACCGTCACCGGCGTCATCCACGCGGGAGATTTCGGCGGCCACTGGATATCGGACACCGATCTTGAAATGACGATCGCACTCACCGGGGACGCCGTCGACGTCAGCATCACCGCCAGAAACGTCGGCAAAGAGCCGGAACCCATGTCGATCGGCTGGCATCCCTACTTCCAGATACCGAGCGGCCATCGCGCGCAGGCGCTTCTGCATATACCGGCTTCCATGATGGCGCCGGTAAACAATTACGGTGACGTATTCCCGACCGGGCAACTCAAACCGGTCAAGGGCACGGTATACGACTACAACGCTGCCGGCGGCGTGGCTCTCGACGATCGTTTTCTCGATGACAGTTTCACCCACTTCCAGCGAACCAACGGCGCCATCGATGTGAAGCTGATCGATCCTGAATCCGATTACGGGTTGCAGGTTTCCGCACTTTCCCCGGAGATAAAAGCAGTGCAAGCCTATGCGCCGAAAGACGCTTCGTTTGTCGCCATCGAACCGCAATTCAATCTCATCGACCCCTTCGGCAAGGAGTGGAAGAGCATGGACACCGGTATCGTGACGCTTCGTCCCGGCCAATCGGTCACGTGGAAAGTTCGTCTGGGATTGTTTAAGCCGTAACCCCCTAGCGCAATATCTCTTCCGTGTCATCAGACACGAGGAGGGGAACTATTACTGTGGTAATGGAGACGGCGCCGCAGAACGCCCATAGCGCCTTGATCCGGCGCATACTTAAAGGATGCGAAGAGCGGTCGCAGCCCGGTGCCTCTGCTGTGGGTATAAAACACTATCCGCGCCTGAAGCCCAGGAATTGTGCCAGGTCTGCTGGTGGCAGGATGACGGTCAGGATGATCGCGACGCGGACGTAGTGCGAAGAACGGTAAACGGCAATCTGAGTCTCAGCGACGGGCGGCGCAATTACAAGCACTACCAGGCAGCCGATCCGCGCTTCGTTGCTCACGTACGCAGGCCGCATCAGGAGGAATTGTGAGCTCCCGGCACAGTCATGTTCTATCGCATTCCCCCTGTTGTGTAGTGAGGGTTGCGTTGCCAGGAGTAACCGGAAAAGGGTGTATTGTGATTAATAGTGGATCTGCATTCTTTGCGCTGCGGGTTTGACCCTCCCGGGAAAGCCTCATACGATGAAAGCAGGCTGTTTACAGGCTAATCCGCGCATATCGACTCTGAACCGCGGTATCCGCGAGGAGCGAGCAAACCTGGAAGGCATACGTTGAGCTCAACTGAAATGATTGAAACCTCACCCCAATCTGAAGGCGGGTCTACCGCCACCGAAGAAGCTGCCGGCCACGCCCCCGAAGCTCACGGCCATGAAGGCCACGATCACTCCCATGACGCGACCCTGAACCCGGAGTGCACTCGAGAAGTGGAAATCGAAATTCCCGCGGACGAAGTAGCCCGCAGTTTCCGCGCCGTGACCAAACGCTATCAAAAGAATGTGCGCATTCCCGGTTTCCGTTCGGGCAAAGTCCCGGAGTCGCTGGTTCGCAGCCGCTACGCGGAGCAGATTCGCCAGGAAGTGATGGAAGCGGTTCTGCCCCAGCACTTCCGCACCGCCATCGCCGAACGCCAGCTCAAGCCCATATCGCAGCCCCAGGTAATGGGTATCGAACTGGAAGACGGCAAACCCCTGCACTTCAAAGCTGCGTTCGAAGTGCTTCCCGACTTCTCTGTCGATGGCTATCAGGACGTAAAAGTAGAACGCCCGTCGGCCGAGCTGACCGATGCCGAAGTGGATGCCGAACTGGCGCGCATTCGTGACTCACGTTCGACGATGGAACCGGTGACCGAAGAGCGGGCACTGGCCGATGGCGATTTCGCCCAGATCAGCTTTACCGGCAACGTGCAGCCCGCGGAGGGGGAAAGCGAAGAGCATCCCGAGCCGATATTCGGGCACGACGTGATGGTTGAGGTAGGTGGACCGAATACGCTCGAGAGCTTCAACGGCGCACTGCGCGGGGCCACTCCCGGTCAAGAGTTAAAGTTCGAGGTGAGCTATCCAGACGATTTCAGCGAGCGAAAACTTGCCGGCAAGCGGGTAGCCTACGACATGAAAGTGATAGGCATCAAGCAAAAGATCGAGCCGGAGTGGAACGATGAGCTTGCCAAGGAGCTCGGACCGTACGAGAGCCTTGCGGACTTTACCCGGCAACTGCGCGAACACCTGGCCGCCGATAAACAGCGCAGGGTGCAAAGCGAGACGACGAATCGTCTGTTGGATGCTTTGGTGCGACGCTTCGAATTCCCGGTTCCGGAATCAATGGTGCAGCATCAGATCGAAGAGCGGCTCGACCGTGGCCTGCGGGCGCTCGCGTCGCAAGGCATGCGCACCGAGGATATGCGCAATCTCGATTTCGATCGCTTGCGTGCCGGGCAACGACCCTCCGCAATGCTCGATGTGAAGGGGTCGATTCTGCTTGACCGCATTGCGGACATCGAGAACATCGACGTGCCGGAAGCAGAGGTGGAAAGTGAATTGCAAGCTATCTCCTTGCAAATGCGCGAGCCGGCAGAGAGCCTGCGCGCACGTTTGACTGAGGACGGTAGCCTCGCTAGAATCCGGGAACGCTTGCGAAGAGAGAAGATGGGCGCGTTGTTGTATGAGCGTTTAGCATCTTGAACTGAAACGGGAAGAATGACGACGGGGGCGTGCACCGCTCACGGCAAAAGTAAGGGAGAGCATGGCACTTGTACCTATGGTGGTCGAGCAAACGAGTCGAGGCGAGCGAGCCTACGACATCTATTCTCGTTTGCTTCGCGACAACATTATTTTTCTGGGAACGCCGATCGACGACCAGATCGCGAACCTGGTGATCGCCCAAATGCTGTTTCTCTCCGGTGAAGACCCAGAGAAGGATCTGCAACTCTACATCAATTCTCCCGGGGGCTCCATTACCGCGGGTCTGGCCATCTACGACACCATGCAGTTCATCCGCAACGATGTGGTGACGTACTGCATCGGGCAGGCAGCGAGCATGGCGGCTTTCCTACTGATGAGCGGCACCAAGGGCAAGCGCTTTGCCCTGCCCAACTCCCGCATCCTGATTCACCAGCCCTCGATGGGCGGTCTTTCCGGGCAGGCCACCGATATAGACATTCATGCTCGCGAGATTCTGCGCATCCGCGAAATCACGAACAAGTTGATGTCGAAGCACACAGCGCAGTCACTGGATCGCATTGAACGCGATGTGGAGAGAGACTTCATCATGAACGCCCAACAGGCAAAAGAGTACGGCATCATCGACGAAATCATAGATCGGCCACGCACCTGACGGTCATCAGGGCAAAAGGAGTTGCAGTATGAAAACGCCGAGGGGAACAGACGATACGCTCCGTTGCTCGTTCTGTCATAAATCGCAGGACGCCGTTGCTAAATTGATCTCCTCACCAAGCGACTATCCGCGGGCATACATCTGTGATGAATGCGTTGCGGTGTGCAACTCGATTCTCGAAGATGACCGCGGCGAGGCGCAGCCGGGTGCTGCGCCGGCGCACTTGCCTAAACCGCAAGAGGTCAAGGCGTTTCTGGACGAGTACGTCATCGGCCAGGATCAAACCAAGAAGAAGTTGGCGGTCGCCGTCTACAACCACTACAAGCGTATCCAGATGAACCGGACGCGCGGCAATGACGTCGAGCTTTCCAAGTCCAATATCCTGCTTGTGGGGCCAACCGGAAGCGGCAAGACCCTGCTCGCGCACACCCTGGCCAAGATGCTCGATGTGCCCTTTGCCATCGTCGATGCGACCACATTGACAGAAGCCGGCTATGTCGGCGAGGACGTGGAGAACATTATCCTGAAGCTGCTGCAGGCGGCGGATGGGGACGTGGCGCGTGCGCAAACCGGCATTATCTATATTGATGAAATCGACAAAATCGGGCGCAAGGATGAAAACCCCTCGATCACCCGGGATGTCTCCGGAGAGGGCGTGCAACAGGCTTTGCTGAAGATCCTCGAAGGCACGGTAGCGAATGTGCCGCCCCAGGGCGGACGGAAGCATCCGCACCAGGAGTTCACCCCGGTCGACACCACCAACATCCTCTTTATCTGCGGTGGTGCCTTCGTCGGGTTGGAACGGCTGGTCGGCCGCCGTGTGGGCAAGAAAGCGTTAGGCTTCAAGGCGCTCTCGGACAAAGATGCCCAGGAAGCGGGAGTTTTGCCCGCGCAGCGCGACACCGAACTTCTGCGTCAGGCACAACCCCAGGATCTGATCAAGTTCGGCCTTATTCCTGAATTTGTCGGCCGCCTGCCGGTGATCGGAATTCTTGACGAGCTGGACGAGGATGCCCTGGTAGAGATTCTCACCAAGCCGCGCAACGCCATCCTCAAACAATATCAGCGCCTCTTTGAGTATGAGGGAGTGAAGTTGTTGTTTGCTGACGATGCCTCGCGCGCCGTGGCCCGCGAAGCGCTCAATCGCAAGGTCGGAGCCCGCGGCCTGCGCATGATCCTGGAAGAACTGATGCTGGATCTGATGTACCACCTCCCCAGCAACAAGAAAATCAAGGAGCTGGATATCACGGCGGAAATGGTTCAGAAGCGCGACCTCTCGGTGACGCTGCTGGAGAAGGCCGGATAGCGCTTCGCGCTGCTGGCTTACTCTTCCATTTGGCTTGTTTCAGTCTTCGGTCTCCTTGGGGACCGAAGACCCGTTTTGGGGGGCCGGTTCCTATCCCAAAATTGGTCTGCAACCGGCATATCGAGCGTAAGGTATTTAACGCCATGGGCATGGAAGGCGGACAAAAGGTCTTTGTAGTCTTGGTACATCCGGCTCGATCTCCCACCCCTTCAGCGCATAAGCGGTTTCGATCATTTCAACAACCGCGTCCAGCCGTTCATGCCCAGGCCGGCTTTGCCAGTACCGGTACTCGTCCGCCTTCATCTCGGCGAAGTCCGTGTAGCGGCGTATCGTTATCGACGTGTCATCCATGGCGTCAAGGCTTTAGCATACCGCACGGCGCGGCAAACGCTGCCCCCATGATTTGACCACCAAGAGTGGACCGTTTTCGAGGCGCGTGGAGCGGTGCCCAACAAACCGGCATGTCGGGGGCGAAATCCGCCATCGACGTCGGCTAGCCGGTCGCGGTCCATCCTTTAGAACCCAAAGCGTCGCTTTCCCGTCTAATTGTCTAATTGAGGAACTGGGAGGTAATCGGGGAACCGGGATTGCCAGGTTTTCCACATCCTGAACACAATTTGCACATCTTGAAAACCAACTCTTTACTAAGTAATCACCTTTTCAGCACTGTTGATTGCTTCAAGCCCCTAACCTCCGGGGCATTGGCGCAAGTCCCTTTTCCTCTGTATAAGGGAGATAAGTGAAAGGAAATCGCGTGACACAGGCCAAAGAAAACCGTGACAAAGGTGAGCTTCGCAAGCTTCCCATGATGCCCATTCGGGACATGGTCATTTTTCCTTACATGATGACGCCGTTTGTTGTCGGTCGTGAGTCCAGCGTTCGCGCTCTGGAAGAGGCTTTGACCGGAGACCGCAAGATCTTTCTGGCCACACAGCACGACGCAGGCATCGATGAGCCGCGGCCGGAAGACATCTACTCGGTGGGAACGATTGGCAACATCGTCCAGAGCGTAAAGATGCCGGACGGCAATATCAAAGTGCTGGTGGAAGGACTGGAGCGGGCCAAGGCCGTCGAGATGAACGACGCGGATGGCTTCTTTGTGGCCACCGTACGCGTCGCCAATCGCCAGCTCGAAGTCAATCCGCAAGTGGAAGCAGTGATGCAGCGGGTCACTTCCCTCTTTGAGCAGTACGTCAAGTTACAGCAATCGCTGAATTACGAAACCATGATCGCCGCGGTCCGCATGGATGAGCCGGCGAAGCTCTCCGACACCATCGCCGCCAACCTGCAGCTTTCGATTGAAGAGAAGCAGGAACTGCTCGACATCTTCGATCCTAGCGAGCGGTTGACTCGTGTGGCCGATGTGCTGGATATCGAAATTGAAAAACTGAACATGGATCGCAGCGTGCAAAGCCGGGTAAAGCGGCAGATGGAGCGCGCCCAGAAAGAGTACTACCTCAACGAGAAGATAAAGGCCATCCAGAAGGAACTGGGGCGCGGTGAGAAGAGTGAGTTCGATGAACTGCGCAAGAAGATTGATAGCGCAGGCATGCCCAAAGAAGTCTTCGATAAAGCCATCCAGGAGCTGAAAAAGCTCGAAGCCATGCCGCCGATGTCGGCCGAGTCCACCGTCTCCAGAAACTATCTCGACTGGCTGCTGGCCGTGCCGTGGAAGAAGAAGAGCAAAGAGACACGCAGCATCGACCACGCCGAGAAGGTCTTGAATGAAGACCACTACGGCCTGGAGAAGATTAAAGAGCGCATCCTCGAATTTCTGGCCGTCCGCCAGCTGGTAAAGAATCCCAAAGGCTCGATCCTCTGTTTCGTCGGACCTCCAGGGGTGGGCAAGACCTCGCTCGGCATGTCGATCGCCAAGGCCACCGGACGCAAGTTCGTCCGCATGTCCCTGGGCGGCGTGCGCGATGAGGCTGAGATCCGCGGGCATCGCCGGACCTACATCGGCGCGCTGCCCGGGCAGATCATCCAGTCGATGAAGAAGGCAGGAACCAAGAACCCCGTCTTCATGCTCGATGAAGTGGACAAGATGGCCTCTGATCTGCGCGGCGACCCCGCCTCGGCGTTGCTCGAGGTGCTGGATCCGGAGCAGAATACGGCTTTTCAAGACCACTATCTCGACGTGGAATACGACCTCTCGCAAGTGCTTTTCGTAGCCACGGCCAACGTGCTGCACACCATTCCGGCGCCCCTTCAGGACCGCATGGAGATCTTGCGCCTGCACGGCTATACCGAGGCGGAGAAGCTCGAGATTGCCAAGCAATACCTGGTTAAGAAGCAGCGCGAGGCCACCGGGCTTACCGACAAGAATGCTGTTTTCAGCGATGCCGCGCTGACCGATATCATTCGCGGGTATACCCGCGAAGCCGGGGTACGCAACCTGGAGCGCGAAATCGGCAACGTATGCCGCAAGGTAGCGCGCCGGGTGGTTAAGAACGGCGCCAAGCATAAGGAAGACATCGCCGATACCAATGTCAACGAGTTTTTAGGTGTAGCCAAGTTCCGCGACTCGCAGCTGCACGAGACCAGCGAGATTGGCCTGGTCACGGGCCTCGCCTGGACGGAAGTGGGTGGCAGCATCCTCTCCACGGAAGTGCAGGTGCTGGACGGTAAGGGTAAGTTGACCCTGACAGGACAACTGGGCGACGTGATGCAGGAGTCGGCACAGGCGGCCCTATCCTACATCCGGAGCCGTGCGCAGCACCTGGGCCTACCCAAGGACTTCTATCGCAACGTCGACATTCACGTGCACGTTCCAGAAGGCGCGATTCCCAAGGACGGCCCTTCCGCCGGCATCACCCTGGCAACCGCGCTGGCCAGCGCCCTGGTCAAGGTCCCGGTACGCAGGGACATCGCGATGACCGGCGAAATTACCCTGCGCGGCAAGGTTCTGCCCATCGGTGGTTTGAAAGAGAAGCTGCTGGCGGCCCACCGTGCCGGCATCTTTGAAGCCGTTCTGCCCCGTGCCAACGAGAAAGACGTGGCCGACCTGCCCGAAAACCTGCGCAGCGTGATGAAGCTGCATTTCGTCGATCAGATGGATGAGGTGCTCAAAATCGCGCTCGAGGGCCCGTTACCCGAGTTGCGCGAGGAGACTCCCGAGGCTCTGGCGGTGGTAAAACCCTCTGTCCCCGCCGGCCAGCCGCGCGCCCAGTAAACTGGGTGTATGCACCTGGTCACTAAGTTCTTGTTGTCGGCATTGTCTCCGGAGCAGTTCCCTGCCGCCACGGCTCCGGAGTTTGCCTTTCTAGGCCGATCGAACGTCGGCAAATCCAGCTTGATTAATGGTTTGCTCGGTGAAAAGGCGGCCAAGGTTTCTGCCTCCCCAGGGCGGACGCGCGCCATCAACTTCTTTGCCTTATCGGACTCGCCGACGGCGCGCCAGCCCCGGATGCTTTTTGCGGACCTTCCCGGATACGGCTACGCCAAGATATCCCGTTCCATTTCAGCGGAGTGGCCTAAGTTTATTAATCCTTACCTTGAAGAACGGCCGAACTTGGTCCTCTGCGTTTGCCTGGTCGACAGCAACATTCCGGTGCAGGCCACTGATCAGCAACTGATTGCTTCCCTCAAGGGGATGGGCCGCCCTTTCCTGACGGTGGGGACGAAGGCGGATCGGCTCTCCGGCAACGAACGGACGAAGGCGCTGGCTCGGCTCAAGCAAGGATTGGAATTGAGCGAGTTGCTGCTGTGCTCCACCAAGACAGGCTTCGGGATCAAGGAATTGTGGGCGCACATTCTGGCCGGAGCGGAAGAAAAACCCGTCTCCTGAGCCTGTCCGCCCAGAGGGTGGGTCCCGTGGGGAACTACCAGGTGGAGTAGGGCTGCCCATCGCTGCCCTGCTGGTCCGAGCCGCTGTGCACGTCCGTCAGCCCGGGGTCGGTCTGATCGACGCTCTGCAGCGTGTCGTCGACGGTCGGCACCCAGGTGCTGCTGCTGTGTGTGATCGGATCGAGAGGCAGCGCTTTTAGATACCCGGCGCTCACCAGGTCATCGAGCGACTGCGGCGCCTTGTCTTTGTCATTGGTGTAGGAATCGATAGCATCGCGCATCACGTGCAGGTCCTCTTTGAGGACAGCTTCGCGGGCAGCGCGAATGGACGAGACATAAGCAGGGATCGCGATAGCGGCCAGGATCGCGATGATGAGCATGACCACCATCAATTCGACCAGGGTAAAGCCGGCCGCGGCCCGTGACCGTACACTGCGCGAGCATCGAATTCGAGAGCGGACGCCGGATCTTCTCACAAGCCTACCAATCGGAATACTTCGTTCCATCGAGCCCAGTCCCCTGCGACTTGGAGGCAACGTCGAAAACATTCTGACCTCCCCACGAATCGCTAGTGGGGTCGTCCTGTGTCGAGCGCAGCGTCCACTCGGCTTTGCCGGTCATCGGATCGACTGGGATGCGGCGGAGAAACTTGAGCTTCTTCCCCTGAGCATCCACACCATTGACCAGTGTCTCAAGATCGGGCGGATAGTTTTGCGAATCCACCTTGGTGATAAAAGCGTGGCGCTCGGCGGCGTCCTTATAGTGATCGATGGCATCTCGCATCTGCCACAGGTCATAGCGCAGTTGGCGTTCGCGTTCCCGTTGCGCGCGAAAGCGAGCCAGCGGCACGACGGCAGAAGCAAGGATGGCCAGGATGGCAACGGTCACGATCAGCTCGACCAGCGTCAAGCCCGCCTGGGGACTCGCCGAGACTGCCGCGCTGCGTGGACGTAGTCTGCACTGCATAAAGGGCCCTTATTGCACGTGTACCATGGCTTGCGATCCCGGGATATTCACGGCTTGCTGCGCGCTATTTTTCGCCGAGGCACGGACGACGGCGATCTCAGCATCACCGGCAGCGCTTGCCTGGAAAGTCAGGAGGCAGACCGCTCCGGCTCCGTTTACGCCGGCAACTCCGGGCGGACGCGAAGCCGAGATGACCACATTGCCGGCGCCATCATCGCGATGCACCAAGGCGATGGCCTGGCCGTCGTGGCCCAGAAAGCCGCCGGTGTCTACGTTGATCAACGCCAGCTTGGTGTGGTCATAATGCAGCTGCATGGGCACCGAAAACACGTCCTGGCCTCCATTGAGGTTCACAGCCACCTGGAAGCTAGCGCCCACCTTGGGAACCGCGGCCGGCTGAGCGATTTGCAGGGTCACCGAGCCGGGAATCACAGCACTCGACGTGGCTGAGGTTGGCGGCCCGGCGATACCGGGGAGCTGAGGCCCCGGGGGCGGCGCGGCGGCAGCATGCGGCTGCAAGCCCGGAGGCAGACCGCTCGACTGCCCATTCGCCGGCGCGGAAATGCGCCGCAACTCCACATTGGCGCCCGTGCCTGTATCGATTTCCTGCAGATTCTGAGGGCTGATCTCGGTGGCGCGCACGACATGGGGGGTCAGCATGAAGATAATTTCTTGGTCCGACACCTCATGCGCTGTGGAGCCGAAAAAGTACTTCAGGATCGGAAGTTCGCCCAGGCCCGGGGTTCCGCCAATGGTAATGAGATCCTGTTTCTGCAAAAATCCGCCCAGTATGTTGACTTCGCCTTCTTTAAGGCGGACCACCTGCTCGGAGGTCCTCTGACTGATGACCGGTTCGGTAATGCCTCCGATGTTGACTTGGCTGCTCTCCTGGGAGGAGATGATTTTGATCTTGAGAGTCACGTCGCGGTCGTAGTGCACGATGGGCGTAATCTCGATCTCCACACCAACATCCAGATAAGTGAACTGTGTGTTTACCAGCGAGCTGACAACGGCGGTTGCCGCACCCGTCTGGTAAGAGCCAGTAGCCACCGGGATGCGTGAGCCAACCTTAAGGTCGGCCTTCTGCCCGTCTGTTGCCCGGATACTGGGATTTTGCAGAACCTTGGTATCGGAATCCGAAAGCAGCAGGTTGGCGGTCGCCTGGCCTATGCTCACCGCAAAATTGGTCGCATTGAGATGAGAAAGACTGTTCAGCGTCAGGTTGGTCGTACTTCCGGTGGTGGTCGTGCCCGTGGTCGTACCCGTCGTCGTCCCGGTTGTGGCGCTGCTAGTAGCGTTTGGAGGCTGCAATTGCAGGCCGAAGGTGCCCGGGAGCTGAATTCCAATCGTCCGCGTCTTGTCTCGATTCACTTCCAGCAGCGCCACGTCGACTACGACCTCAGGACGGGATTTATCCAGATCGTTGATGAGTTTTTGCGCCAGCAACAACTCGTCCGGCGTGGCCCGCATCACGATGGCGCTCTGGCTTGGCACGCCGTAAAGCTTGGCATTCACCAGCAGGTTGCGCAACGCGGTCTGTATATCGTTGAGGTCGTTTTGCTGCGCAGTATTCGCCAGATAGAAGGTCTGGACCGCCTCTTCTTCCAATTCCTGCCGCTTGCCGCGGGTGTTCATGGCGACAAAAATGGTGTTGGAGGTCACCGGATGCCAAAACGTACCCGACGATACGCCCACGATGCGCAGGGCATCGAGCAGCGATACGTTGGCAATGTCCACCTGGATGCGCTTGGAGGTATATTCGGGATCGAACAGCACGTTGATCCCCGCCGCTTTACCCACCGTTGCATACACGACCTTGCTGTCTTCAGACATGTGCAAGGTGAGGGGTTCGTTGGAGATGGGTTTCAGCTGCACCGGGCTGCCGACCTGGTCGAGTTCGGCTTGCTTGCCCTCGGGAAGCGAGGTTTCCTGGTTGGGCGCGGGCGCGGCAAGCTTATCCCGGGTGCGCTGAATGTCCTGGTGCGCCAGTTCGTTGCTGGGATCGATCTCCAGGGCCCGCAGAAACTCCGTAAGGGCGCCTGTCTGGTCTCCCTGCGCGCTGAGTTTTTCACCCTTGCTCACGTGCGCCGACCCCGCCAAAAAGCGCAAACGTTCGTAAGCCGTCTTATAACGAAAGTTCTTGGGTTCTTTTTCGAAGGCCTGGTAGTAGTTTTCGTAGGCCGTGATGGGGTCGTCTTTGGCCTCGGCTGCCACGCCGCGGGCAAACAACGTTTTTGCGCTGGGGCCGGAAAAAGCGAGGCAGCTTATGCTCAAGCTCAGAAGCAGGGTAAGCGCAGTGGACAGAGCCCAATTCTTTTGACGGCGATTCATCGCACTCCAAATAAGTCAAACCGCATGTTCTCTCAAGCCGCTGCCCCAGCACTTGGTCCGGACGCGGCCGGAGCGTGGTCTCCCTTGAGTGAAAACCACGAACGGATCATTCGCTTCGATCGGCACCCATTGTGAAACTGCTGTCGGGGGAATGTCACAACATGCGCTTCGTTCATGAACATAACCGGTCCTGAATCAGCGCCAATCCGTCCCGGCCACAGTGTATTTCTCTCTTCTATTATCGCCCGAGTATACCATTCGGGAGAGTCCTGCTTTTACCTCCAAGTCGCGTGCTAGCATGAAGATTCGCGACCAAATGTATGCCCCGTCCATCGAGTCAAAACACGACTCCCTCCCCGCAAAAAGCGAAGCCTAGGGAACCGGTGTTTCCTGCTACGCGGGTCTCGACACAGCAACGGGTGCGGCTTTCATTAAGGAAAGCCGCATGAAATCTACCGAAGCCAGCAAGCCCAACAGGAAACCCCGGGAACCGGTCGCCGCGGGCGAACGAGACGCCGCTGTCAATCGCGCCGCCTCGCACAATTACTTTCTGCTCGACAAGTTCGAAGCCGGCATCGCGCTCAGGGGAACCGAGGTCAAGTCCATTCGCGAAGGGCAGGCCAACCTCAAAGATGCGTACGGAATCATCAAAGATGGCGAAGCCTTTTTGCTGAATGCACACATCGGTCCATACTCCCATGGAAACTCCGCCAATCACGATTCGGTCCGCACCCGTAAGCTCCTGCTGCATCGCCAGGAATTGCAAAAGCTCATGGGGAAGACGCAGCTGAAGGGTTTAACGCTCATTCCCACCCGCCTTTATTTCCGCCATGGGCGGGTGAAGTGCGAACTTGCCGTGGCCAAAGGAAAACAGGACTGGGATAAGCGGGAGACCGAGCGGCGGCGCGAAGACGATCGTGAAGCGCGGGCAGCCATTGTTCGCTCCCAACATAAGTAGGCGTGGCCCAACCCTTCAACCATTTTCGACATCTTGCTAGACAAACAACACACTTTAATAGACTTAAGGAATCTAATTCCGATGAAGACGAAACTCGTTACGGGCAAGATCGACCGAGTGGCAAGCGATCTGTTGGTGATTTTCGCGTTCGATGCGGCAGCAGAGAAAAAGCAGTCCCAGGCGAAACCGGCCATCAAGCTTTTGACCGCTGGAAACGGGGCCGCGAAGGCAACCGCAACCATACTCGGCAGCGGCGAATTTGCCGCCGGCAGCTGCGACACGGTCCTGTCGCACGCCCCTGACGGATGCAAGGCTGCGCGGATCCTGCTGGTTGGCCTGGGCAAGGCCACAACCGCGGAGGTGCGTAAGGCAGCCGGCGCCGCAGTTCGATTTGCTAAACCCCGTAAGCTGCGCGAGCTATCGATCGTCATCCCGTCGTTTGAGGGGCTCGATCCAGCGGCGGCAACGCGGGCCCTGGTCGAAGGCGCCTATGTCGGAGACTTCGATCCGGACACCTATCGCACGGACCGAAAGGACCAGAGCATCGAGCAGTTGAACGTGGTTCTCGATCACAAGGCCAATCAAGCCGCGATCGAAGCCGCGCTGCGCGAGGGTGTGATCCTCGGAGAAGCGCAAAACTTCACGCGCACCCTGGTCAACGAGCCGGGCAATGTGATGACCCCTACGGTTCTGGGCCAAAAAGCCGCGGAAATGTGCTCGCAATACGGGTTGACCTGCGAGGTTTACGGCGCCGACAAGCTCAAGGAATTGAAGATGGGGGCTTTTTGGGGGGTGACCAAGGGGTCGCAAGAGCCACCTGCGTTGATCGTCATGAAGTACGAACCTGCGAAGGCGCCCGCCTCCCCTGTGCTGGGCCTGGTAGGCAAAGGTATTACGTTCGACACCGGCGGCATCTCGATCAAGCCGGCGGACGGCATGGAAAAGATGAAGTACGACATGGCCGGCGGAGCCGCCATGATCGGCGCCATGCAGGCCATCGCACAATTGAAGCCGTCCGTCCGCGTGATCGGCGTCGTGTGCGCGGCAGAGAATATGCCTTCAGGAACGGCGATGAAACCGGGCGATGTGCAGATCGCGATGTCCGGCAAAAGCATTGAGATTATCAACACCGACGCGGAAGGGCGGTTAGTGCTCGCGGACGGACTTGCATATGCGCGACAACTCGGCGCTACGCATTTAATCGATGCCGCGACGCTGACCGGGGCCTGCGTGGTTGCCCTGGGCATGGTCAATGCCGGGTCTTTCTCGAATGACGACGAGACTTATCAGCATTTCACCGACGCGCTCAAGATCTCTGGCGAGCGTTTCTGGCGTCTGCCGGTTGAGGACGATTACCGGGAGATGATCAAGTCCAGCATCGCCGACATCATGAACACGGGTGGAAGCCGCTATGGCGGAGCCATTACGGCGGCGATGTTTCTCAAAGAATTTGTGGAAGACACGCCCTGGATCCATCTCGACATCGCGGGTGTGGCGTGGACCGAAGAGCAGAAGCCGTGGATGGCCAAGGGTCCCTCCGGGATCGCGGTGCGCAGCATCACGGAATGGGTCCGCAGCTACGCGCAATAACAACCCTGCATTGCTGTGTGAAATATCCGTAAACATTTGGGCGCACCGGGCATCTCATGCCACGCCGTGGTACACCGAATGGTGTGGAGGACTTTCATGCATCCAGTAAGAATCGGAGCAGCCGGGTTGCTGTTGTTATCGGGACTCGGGGGACTCATCGCCTGCAATGGGTCATCGTCCAGCGAAACGGTTGCGCTGAACGGAGCGGGTAGCACGTTTGTGTATCCCGTAATGGGACGTTGGATTCAGGACTTTCAGCAGTCGCATGCCAACGTGCAAATTAACTATCAGTCGATTGGGAGTGGCGGCGGAATTCAGCAGGTGAAGTCGGGCACGGTAGACTTCGGTGCTTCCGATGCTCCGTTATCGGACCAGGATTTGGCCCAGATGACTCCAGTGATCCAGATTCCAGAGTCCGCCGGCCCCGTGTGCGTTACCTACAATTTGGATGGACTTCAGAAGCCGCTGCAGCTCTCATCGGATGCGCTCGCAGGTATTTTCCTGGGCAAGATCACCAGCTGGCAGGACCCGGTGCTTAAGCAGGACAACCCTGGCGCGAAGCTTCCCAATGTGAAGATTACCGTGGTCCACCGCGCCGAGGGCAGTGGCACCACCGATGCCTTCACGACCTACCTTGCGGCGGTAAGCCCGGAGTGGTCACAAAAGGTCGGCAAAGGCAAGTCGGTGAGCTGGCCATTGGGGCTTGGCGCCAAGGGCAGCGAGGGCGTTACCGGCCAGGTAAAGCAATTTCCCGGCGCGATCAGCTATGTTGAGTTGACCTATGCGACGCAGAACAGGCTTCCCGTAGCCGCGATCAAGAATCAGGCCGGCAACTACGTACTTCCCAGCGCTACGGGCACCACGGCTGCGATCGATGCCTTCAAGGATCAGCTGGCGAAGGATCCACGGACCTCGATCGCGAACCCGCCGGCCTCTGCGGCGGACGCCTACCCGATCTCCACACTCACCTTTTTGATCATCCCGAAGGACGGCAAGGACGCGCAGAAACGCGCCGCCCTGAAGAAGTTCGTCACGTATCTGGTGACGGACGGACAACAGGCGTCGAGCGGCCTGAACTACGCTCCCCTTCCCGACGCGGTGAAACAGCAGGACGTGCAAACGCTGGGGCAGTTGACGGTCAACGGTAGCCCGATCCAATAAGGGCCGTACCTTCATCAAGCATGCGGAGTCAGAACCGCAGAAATGTTCGGAGCACGATAGAAAGACAAATCTCTCAGGCAAGGCACGGCTTTGCGGGTTGCTGAAAAACGCATCTTCAGGGTAGGCCGGGGATTTATCCCCGGCATAAACGTCGTCATCCTTGTGGCCTTTAGGCCCTGAGGTACGGTTTTTCGCAGGATCACATGGGAAGAGCGTACCTCAGGGCCCAAAGGCCGAAGAATCTTGCCCGATTATGTACGGGCTGAAGCCCGTACCTACCCTCTCCTGCCTCCAGCATTGAGTTTTTCCGAAGCCTGTTTAGCCGCTGCGGCACGGCTCTTTTACCTGCTACAGACAATTGAGTGGCCGTGCTACATCACGTCAGGGACAGTGATACCCAGCCAGGACAAACAGCGCACCATGGCGCGCTCGGCCACAGCGGCGGTGGCAAATAGAAACTGCTTCCGCGCTGCATCTTCTTCGGTAAGAATGTGATGCCGGTGGTAGAAATTATTGAACGTCTGCGCCAGTTGGAAAACATGCTTGGCCAGATATGCGGGCTCTGCAGCGGCAATGCACTGATCCAGCACCAGGCTCAGCCGCGAAGCCATGATCCACAATTCCCATATCCCGGCCGCTGCTTCGCCTTCCAGATAATCGGCGGCCTCAACCTTGGCCAACGCCGCCTCCGGCGTCGTGCCCGCCTTACGAAAAATATTGCGCGCCCGCACTACCGCGTACTGCACGTAGGGACCCGTCTCGCCCTCGAAGCTGAGCGCCTCTTTAAAATCGAAAGCAATGACGCTGTTGCGAGTGAATTTGAGCATGAAGTAACGCAGCGCGCCCACCGCGATCTGTTCCGCGATCCCGCGCCGGACTTCCTCCTCCCGGTGCGGATGGCGGCTGTCCACTTCCTCTTTCGCCGCAGCCGTGAGCCGGTCCAGGAGATCCTCCGCTTTCACCCCAAAACCCTTGCGCCCCGACACTTCAATGTAGGCGCGGCTACGATCTTCTTCCGCGATCTGGTAGCCAAGCTCCAGAGCGCAGCGCGGCGTGAGCGCCACCATGGCGTACGAAAAGTGGACATAGTGGGACGCGGCTTCCGTATATCCAAGGCCGCGCAGCGCCTCGATCACGATGGACTGGGGGTCGTTCTGGCGGCTGTCAATCACGTTGTAGATTGCCTGCGCCCCGCCAAAATTCGGGTGCTGCGCCTCGCCCGCCTCGGTCGAGATCCAACACATGTGATCGTTGTAGGCAAAAAACGGCGCGTAGCCGAAGTCACGGCCCAGCAAGCCAAACTTCCACAAGTGATAGGCAATATCTTTACCGACATACGTAACGGTTCCATTGGAGCGGACGATCACCTTCGCATCTTCATCCGGCGCGTCCGCATCTTCGCCGGAAACCACCTCGGGAACGCTCTCCGCAGGCGCTGTTGAAACCCGCCGCATGACCCAGCAGCCCTGGTTCTTGCCCTCAGTCTCCAGGTAGAGCACGCCCTTCGCCTTCAGTTGAGCAAAGGCAAGATCCCAGAATTTGAGATGGAGAATTTCGCTTTCGCGAGGCAGAAAATCATATTCGATGCCCAGGCGCAGCATGGTTTCGAGATGGCGGCGAAGCACCGCCGTCGAGAGCAGGTCGGCAATCTGCGCAGTCTCATTGCCACCCACCTCAATGGCGTGCAGCGTGTCGAGGCGTATCTTTCTTCGTTCCTGTTTCTCTGCGTCCGATGCGTCATACCACTGCGAGACGCGCGCATACAGGTCCCAGCAGTAATCATCGATGCGCTTGCCCTGTGCCTTCAGATCGGCCAGCAACTGCTGCACTCGGGCGAGATCGTAACCCTCAAAGTGCGTCAGGCCGACCACCACATCGGCAACCTGCACACCGGTGTTGTCGATGTAATTTTGTACGTCTACCTGCTGCCCCGCCGCGCGCAGCATGAGCACGAACGTGTCGCCCAGAATGGCGTTGCGCAAATGACCGACGTGCGCAGCTTTATTGGGATTGATGCTGGTGTGCTCCACCAGCGAATGAAGATGGTTCTGCTCTTCGGCCACGTCATCGCGTGCGACCTGCTGCGCGGCTGCCTGGCGATCGAGCTTGCCGTTGATATAGCCGGCGCCCGCCACGGTGAACGAAGCGAAGCCCTCCAACGGCATCAGGTGCGCAACCAGTTCCGTGGCAATCGCCCGGGGCGGCCGCTTGAGAGACCGGGCCAATTCAAAGGCTACCGGCAGCGCATACTCGCCCATTTCCAGGTTGGGAGGTTGTTCGATCGCGATGTGAGAGAGTTCCACCTGATACTGGTCGCGAAGCACGGAGCGGAGGCGCTCGCGAAGAAGTCTCTGCTGTTTCCGATACACGTAGGCTCACCGGCTGGCCGCGCGTCGCAAGGCGCGCAAAACCCCTGATTTTCTTGCCGATTCTAGCAGAAGGCCAGCCCGCCTCCGGGTTTGTCACGGCCTGTTAGGATTGAGTAGAGCGCATTGTCCGCGTGTCCGCCCAATGGGGCCAGGACCATGCACCGGACCTTGCACCAGGACCATCCACGAGAACGATGCACCGCCGCCTTGCCCATGTCGAATAAACCCAGCTTCTACATCACCACCCCGATCTACTATGTGAATGCCCGGCCGCATATCGGTCACGCCTATACCACGGTCGTGGCGGATGCCATCGCGCGCCGCAAACGAGCCCTGGGCTATGAAACATGGTTTTTGACCGGGACCGACGAGCACGGACAAAAAATCGAGCGCTCGGCGAAACTCGCGGGGCAAACACCGCACGCGTTCGCTACCACGGTGTCCGGGCAGTTCCGCGATCTTTGGGATCGCATGGGTCTTCGCTACGACGATTACATACGAACTACTGAAGACCGGCACCGGCAAGGTGTACAGAAACTCTTTCTGACCCTGCAGCAGCGCGGCTTCATCTACAAGGGCAGCTATACCGGCCAATATTGTGTCTCCGACGAACTGTATGTCGATGCCCCGCCAGGCTCGCCCTGCCCCGACTGTGGACGCATCACGGAAACGGTCAGCGAAGAAAACTACTTCTTCAAGCTCTCCGCTTTCGAGCGGCCGTTGCTGGAGCTGTACGAAAAAAATCCGCAGTTCATCCGTCCGGAAGCGCGCCGCAACGAGGTCATCTCGTTTGTCCGCGGTGGATTGAAAGATCTGTCGATCAGCCGTACCAGTTTCGACTGGGGCATCCCGGTGCCGGGCGACCCAAAGCACGTGATCTATGTGTGGATGGACGCGCTGGCCAACTACATCACCGCGCTGGGCTATGGCAGCGACGCACCCCAGGACCAGCAGCGCTTCGCTCGCTTCTGGCCCGCCGACGTGCAGCTGGTGGGCAAGGAGATCATCCGCTTCCATTGCGTGTATTGGCCGGCCTTTCTCATGGCCGCGGGTTTACCCCTGCCCAAGAGCTTCGTGGCCCACGGCTGGCTGCTTTTTGAGCAAAGCAAGATGTCCAAATCGCGCGGGAACATTGTGCGCGCAGAGACCATCGTGGACACGCTGGGCGCTGACGCCTTGCGCTACTTCCTGATGCGCGAAGTCGTGTTTGGCCAGGACGGCAGCTTCTCTTTCGATGCCCTGGTGCAGCGCTACAACGCCGATCTGGCCAACGGCTATGGCAACCTGACCAGCCGCATCCTGGCCATGATCACGCAGAACTTCGCCGGAGTGGTGCCGGCAGGAGAGGCCGAACCTCGAATCGTCGCTGCCGCCGAAACGGCGATGAGCGACTTTGCCTTGCATTTTGAAGCGCTCGATTTTTCGCGTGCGCTTGAAGCCCTCTGGGCCCTGGTTGCCGTGGTCGATGGCTTCATCACAGAAAAGGCTCCATGGAAGCTGAAAGCGGCCGAGGACGCGCCCACGCGCAGCTTGCTGGCATCCATTCTTTACACCTGCGCCGAAGCGCTTCGTATCATCACCGCTCTGGCCTACCCCGTCCTGCCCGACGCCACAGCGAGAATCTGGGCGCAACTGGGGCTGGGCGATATTGCCCATGCGGATCTTAAGGATGTGCGTTGGGGACAACTGGCGCCAGGAACCACACTCGGGCCACTGGGCCCTATTTTTCCCCGGGCAGAAAAGGACACAGTCAAACGCATGGAAGAACTGGAAATGAACAACACCCCCAAACGCGTCGAGGCGGAACCGGAAACTGCGGCCGCGGTGGTCACCAGCGCCCCAGAGCCACCCCAACAGATGCCGAAACCGGCGTCACAAGCAGCGTCACAGGCAACCGGAGTAGTCGAACAGCAAACCGCGGTCGCGGCAGCGCAGCTATCGGAGAGCGTTGCCGGCAAAGGATCTGCTGCATTGACGCCCGCGGCCTCCGTAGGAACGGCGCCCCAGGTGACCCCGCCGACGGACAAACCGGCGACTATCACCATCGACGATTTTGCCAAAATTGAGTTGCGCGTGGGACAGGTTCAGGTTGCCGAGCGGGTAAAGGGCGCGGACCGGCTCTTGCGCCTGGAAGTAAACCTGGGCAATGAAGTGCGCCAGATTGTTGCCGGCATCGCCGAAGCGTATGAGCCGGAGAAACTCATCGGCCGCAAGGTGGTGATTGTCGCCAACCTGGCGCCGAGAAAGCTGCGCGGCCTGGAGTCGAATGGGATGATCGTTGCGGCATCGGTAGGCGAAAAGGGAAAACCCGTGCTGGCCGGCTTCCTGGAAGATATCGAAATAGGCGCGCGGCTCAAATAGACTGTCGGAAAGCAAGGAGCAAGGCCGCTGGTCGACTCACACGCACATCTTGACAGCCCGCGCTATGACGCTGACCGGGAACAACTGCTGCAGCGGGCCTGGCAACAAGGGGTGCGTACTGTTTTATCCATCGGCATCGGCGAGGGGCCGGATACCATGCAACAGGCCCTGGAGATCAGCCGCGCTTATGCCGGCAAACCAGGGATGCCGCGCATTCTGGCCACGGCAGGGATTCACCCCCACGAAGCCCGGTTAGCGGACCAGGCCGCACTCGAAAAACTGGATGGGTTGCTGGCCCACCAGGATGTGCTTGCCGTGGGCGAGATCGGGCTGGATTATTATTATGACCACTCGCCGAGGGAACAGCAGAAGTACGTTTTTGCCCAACAAATGGCGATCGGCGCAAACCGGCGGCGGCCGATCATCATCCATTGCCGGCCCTCGGATGGCAGCAGCAACGCATGGGACGACACCCTGGAGATGATCGAAAAACAATGGGCGCAGACGAACCTGGGCGGCATTCTGCACTGTTTTACGGGCGAGTGGGAGCACGCCAGGCGAGCCATGGATTGTGGATTTCTCATCTCGTTCGCCGGCAACATCACTTTTCCCAAGGCAGGAAACATACGCGACGTGGCCGCCAGGGTTCCGCTCGACCACATGCTGATTGAGACCGATGCACCGTTTCTTGCCCCTTTGCCCCATCGCGGCAAGCGCAACGAGCCGGGATGGGTCGGCAGGGTCGCAGACACATTGGGCGAAGTATTGGGTGTTCCGGCGGAGCAGGTCGCTTCCAGCACAGCCAACAACTTCTTCCGTTTTTTTGGCGTAACGCCGGACGGAGCGTCGTAGGCCAGCGGTAGACAACAGCTTTTGCGCTCATAATCGAGGAAGGACAGCACATGGCGGCAGACAACTCGTTCGATGTGATTAGCAAGGTAGACGTTCAGGAAGTGAAGAACGCGATGGACCAGGCCATCAAGGAGGTGAGGACGCGCTTCGATCTCAAGGATTCCCACTCCGAAATCAAGTTACTAGAGGGGGACGAAGCGATCGAACTGGCGTCTTCCGACCAGTACAAGCTCAAGGCCGTTACGGAGATCCTGCAGCAAAAGTTCGTCAAACGCGGGGTGTCGTTAAAGGCCCTCGAGTACGGCAAGATTGAACCGGCCTCGGGATCTAGCGTCCGCCAAAAGATCACCTTGCAGCAGGGCATCCCCGGAGACAAGGCCAAAGAGATCGTCAAACTGATCAAGGAATCCAAGAAAAAGGTCCAGGCTTCCATTCAGGGCGATACGGTACGCATAACAGGCAAGGATCGCGATACTCTACAAGAGGCAATTGCACTGATAAAGGGTCACGATTTCGGAATCGATATGCAGTTCACGAATTATCGGACGAACTGAAGCGGGGCTTGCCGCTTTTGGGCGGGATGGTATAAAGCAATTTTGGCGCAGATCGGCCGAGGTAGAGTTTTCGAACGCGAGTTATGCACCTGGAGCGTAAGTGAGCACACAAGCGATAGCGACGGCCAAGGAAGTCTTCGACCTGCTGCGCGACGACCTGAGTGCGATCGAGACCGAGTTGGTGCGCGACGCCGTCTCGAATGTAGGAGCCATTACCGACATCGCCGATCATTTGCGCGAGAGCGGGGGCAAGCGGATCCGGCCTTCCCTGCTGCTGCTGGCGGCGAAAGCGCTCGGCTACCACGGCCACGGCATGGTGCGGCTGGGCGCGGTGGTGGAGATGGTGCACACGGCAACCCTGGTCCACGACGACATCATCGATGGAGCCGACACGCGCCGGGGCCGGCCTTCGGCCAATACCACCTGGGGCAACTCAAAATGTGTGCTGGCCGGCGACTGGCTCTACATGCGGGCCTTCCACATCGCCCTTGAGGAACGCAAGTTCCAGGTGCTGGACCTGTTGATCGGCCTGACCCAGCAAATGGTCGAGGGCGAGTTCGTGCAGATGGAAAAACTCGGCAAGCCGGTCGGCGAAGCCGAGTACTACGACCTGATCTACCGCAAGACGGCCTGCCTGTTCGATGTCTCGATGCGTCTGGGGGCGGTTCTGGCGGGAGCCACCGAAAAGATCGAAGAACAATTGGGAGAGTACGGCCGGAATCTCGGAATTGCCTTCCAGATTGTGGACGACGTACTTGACCTGACCGCCACCGAGCAGGTACTCGGCAAGCCGGTTGCCAGTGATCTGCGGGAAGGTAAAGCCACTCTTGCCGTCGTCCATGCGCTCGAGCACGGCACGGCGCATGAGCACGCAGCCATCCTGAAGGTGCTTGAAGATTTGAGCTTTCAGCGCACCAGCCACCAGGAAGTACTCGACATCCTGGAGCGCCATGGCTCGGTGAAATATGCTCTTACCGCGGCTTTCCAATACGCCGAGGTGGCCCGCGCCGCGATCGCCGGGCTGCCCGAATCCGATTACAAACGCGCACTGCTCTGGATGCCTGATTTCGTCGTCGCCCGCGACAAGTAACGAATCCCCATCCATCCCCTTATACTGAGCTCATGGCAGAAGAGCATGTTCCGTTGCACGCTGCACCCGAGGGCGGAGCGTAGTGCGGCTTTTCTTCAGGCAAAACCGCGCCGCGATCGAAGACTCCCGAAGCGGACATCCGGGCTTTGGATCGCTCGGGAAGCTGGCTATTTTCTTTCCCGCAGCCGTCGTGGTTCTGGTCATCGCCACCGCTGGAACGCAGAGATTTTCCATTGAGAACACGGCGGGATTGTTGGCGCCGTTCTGGTTCCGGCTTTTCAGAACACTCCCCTATCAGCGCTATTGGGAATTCGTCGAGGCGGTGCGCAAGCTGGGCCACCTGATTGGTTATGGCCTTGCCTGCCTGGCATTTTTTACTACGTCGTACTGGCTCCTCAGCCTGCGCCGTCCGCGGCTCTCCGGCAGCGCCGGCTGGCCGCTGAGGAACCGTGCGGCGGGATGGGCCCTGCTGTTGACCGGGCTGCTGGGCACCGCCGACGAGTTACACCAGAGGTTCGTACCCCAACGAACAAGCACGGTTACAGATGTAGGCTTTGATGTATGTGGCGGTTACTTTGCCCTCATGATTCTATTTGCCGCGTGGCGCTTCAGAGAGCGAAAGACTGCCGCACACACTCCCTCATCCTTATCCTGAACCGCCCGAGTTACCGGTATTTCCAATCAAGACAAAGAGAGCCGGGATCGAACGCGACCCGCGGAAAGCGGGTACCCTCACGGCGTAGCCCTATTCGTCACCATATGAGTATCGTTTTAGAGGGCTGCAATCCGCGCCGGGAGCGGCAAAAGACACGTCCCAGGCCAAATAGTCACAGCATCGATTACATAAATGCGAAACACCTAAAAAATCATCACAGTGGCGGAGCGTTCCCGGGAGTGAATCCACAGGTTATCCACAATGTGGATAACCTAGTAACTTACCAAGGCGGCGGTGCCGAAACGGGCGCGCCGAAGCAGCGCGTAACCTAAGCCATTTAAAGCCAATACGGCTAAAGCGGGATAGACATAGGTCTGCTGCCGGAAGCCAAACCACGCCAGCCAGCAAGTGCCCAGGTGGAGGAGCAGGAGCCCCACGGAGCGCTGACCAGCACCGCCGTCCGAACGGCAAACAAACCAGGGAAGCACCACCAGGTAGAACGGCCACCCGTACTCCACCAGGCGGTCGGCGCTGGCGCCTAGCAGTGGTGTCATGAGGATGCTGATGACTCCATAGACAATGCAGAAGCGGAAAATAATGACCATGCCGGGCATGCGTTCTGTCCCGTATACCTGGTCCTCAAATGCGCCAACCGCTAGAGCATGTTCGCGATGACTGTGGTCTGGTAAGAGCAACGAGGTGTGGTTTTCTTTGCGAGAAAACCACGTAAAGACGGACCGGCCCAAAAGCGCGGGCGAAGAAAAAATCTTCCGCCAAAGCACCGCTGCAAACGCCGGCCCGATCCCGAAAATACCGAACCAGGCGAGCAGAAGACGGGCAGGCCCCCAGAGGTCCGCGTGGCACAGCCCAACCTGGCGAATCGCGCCGAGGGGAAAACCCGGGGGAATGGCCGCGACCCAGACCGGGGTGCACTCGGGCAGCGTATTGCTCCACAGCGGGAGCCCGAGAAAGTTCTTGGAGAAGCTCCAGAAAAACTTGCCCATGATATAGACGCCGCCACCCACGCCGTGCACGTTGGCGAGACCACCCTGCCCGAAGTGCCGGCTTACCAGCCCCCCACACAACAACGCCAGAAATCCAAGCACGGCGGAGCTGAGCCGAACGCGTCGCCAACAAGCAAAAACCAGGCAGAACGCAACCAGGACGGTAGACTCGCGCGCCAGGTAGGCGGGAAAGAGCAGCAGCAGACCCAGCCCTGTATGGCCGAAGAGCAGGCACAGCAGAATGGCCGCGAGGAGGGCGGCATGCAGCACATCGGGCAGATAATAGTCATGGAAGAGATCCACCCACAAAGGCATTAGGAAAATACCGGCAAAGATCGCAGCCGGCGCCCGCCATGACCACAGCAGTCCAGCGACCAGGGCCAGCAGGACTACCAGGCAAAGGATGCCCAACAGCAAAAAGCCGGTATCGACGCCGAGGTGAGTGCCCCTCCCCAGCCAGCCCGCCAGCGCCGGCCCCAGAATGCGCGCCGAAAAAGGTGGCGGCACCGCGCCTCGCTGGCCCAGCCCGAGCAGTCGATACTGCGCCGCATCCGGAGCGTACACAGCGCCCGGCAAACCCAGGAAAACAGAAAAGCCCAGGGAAACGACAGGAAGAAGCAGACAGAGAATTCGCGTGGGGGAGAGGAAGTTCTGGTCAATACCAGCCGCTCCGAGCACGCCATGGGCGCGGGACATGCATGCAGGTTAGATCATTTCTTCGCGTGGGGTAATAAGCGCACAGGTGCGCGAAGGCAGATAAAGCATTTTCGCAATTACTGTGGTTTGGTAAGAGCAGCGAGGTGTGGTTTTCTTTGAGAGAAAACCACGTAAACGTTGGCGTCTTCCCCGTATTTCCTGCCACGCAGCACTGGCCGGGAACGATTATGTGCGACTTTCCTCAAAGAAAGTCGCATGCAGTTCGGTGGCTCCACCAGCATCCACAGGAAATACGGGTTCGGTCTACACCAATTGCGAAAATGCTCTAAGCGGAAATAGTTAAGGAATCGGATGGGCTGCGAGGAATTGCGCCAGGACCTCGACATATCTCCGGGGCAGAGGCACTTTGTGCATCGAGCGGTTGACGGTGACATGGGTGGTTTCCCCTTCGGCCAGGAGCGTGGTCTTGTCTTGCTCCGTCTCCGGCCGAAGCAGGCGATAACCGAATCGGATGATCGACCGCCGCACGGCGAGGACCCTGGTCTCGAGCACCAGCTCATCGTCGTAACGCGCTGGGGACTTGTATCGGCACTGGGCTTCGACCACCGGGATGTGGCAGTCGTCATCGATTTCCATCTGTTTGTAATGAAAGCCGAGCTGGCGCAGGAGTTCGGCTCGGCCCACCTCAAACCAGATGAAGAAGTTGGCGTAGTACACCACACCCATTTGATCGGTTTCGGCATAGCGCACGCGGATTCGGGTTTGCGAAACAGGCATGGGTGCAGTGTAGCGAATGCCTCAAGGCAAGTGTGCGCCGCGCGCGGAAGAACTCGATGGATAGAGGGTTCCCGCGGATGAGAAGGGCAAATCTCGAAGGAAGGGCACCGCTAAACACCGCTTCGGAAAGGTCGGGGTGCCTTTCTCCGGTCCTAACAACTAAGGGCACGGCCTAAGGCCGTGCCCTTTTGGACCTACCGAAAACCTGCCCTACGGCTTCAGCTTGCTGAACACCTGAAGCTTGGAGATGTCGTTGAACATCACGAAGGCGGCGAAGATCAGCAGGACAACAAACGCCGCCTGGTAGATCCGCTCCTTGAACTCCTGATTCAGGTCACGCCGCATCACTCCCTCGATCAGCAGCAACACAATCACGCCGCCGTCGAGAATCGGAATCGGCAAAAGATTGAAGATGCCCAGGTTGAGACTAATGATGGACATGAGGCCGATGATCGGCTGCCAGCCGGGTTGCTCGACCGCCAGGCCGGTCTCCCGGGCAATACCAATCGGTCCGCTCAGGTCCTGTACGGCAAAGCGGCGCGTGACCATGCGCTGCAGCACTTCGAGAATCAGACCGGAATATCGCAGGTTGAAGCGCACCGACTGGTGCAAAGCCTGCGCAGGCGGAAGCTGCTGGATGGTGAACGGCGGCGGATTCAGGGTAAAGCCGATCCGGTACAGTCTGTGCCCATCGCCCGGATCCGCCATCACGGGCTGTAAGTCTATCGGGAGGGTCTCGCCGTTGCGCGACACGAGGATGTGGACCGGGCGGCCACTGTCCTGTTGCAAAAAAGCCAGTAAAGCGTCGACGGAGTGCAGGGAGAGCCCATTCACGGAGAGAATCTGGTCGCCGGATTTCAGTCCTGCCTTGGCCGCGGGCAGCGAGGGTTCGATCGACCGGATCTGTAGCGGTCCGCGCTGCATCCGCGGAACGAAACCGATGGTTTCAAAGTCGAAGTCGTCTGACCCATGCGGTTTGGCAACGGACAGCTGGCTGCTCACGATCTCGCCATCGCGATTGACCTCAACCGCAACCGGCTGCCCCACATTCATAGCGGCCCGAATGGAAACTTGCTCCCACGTAGGGTTCGTGACCCCATCGAAACGGGTGATAATGTCGCCCGGCTTCAGCCCGGCGGCAGCCGCGGCGGTGTGGTCTGACACAAAGTCGATATTCGCCGGTTGAGCGCGAAACGCCTCAACCTCGTTGTGCATCATGTAAAAGCCGGTCATGAGCAGCAAGGCGAGCAGGAAATTCGAAACTGGACCAGCCAACCCGATAAGAATGCGCTGCCAGCGCGGGTGGGCGCTAAACTCCGCCGGGTCGCCGGTGGAACCTTCACCCGGCGTCTCCCCCGACATTTTGACGTAGCCGCCCAGGGGCAGCAAACTCAGCCGGTAGTCGGTGTCTCCCCGGCGGAAGCCGAAAAGCCGCTTCCCGAACCCCACGGAGAACACTTCGACCCGCACGCCGCATAGCTTCGCGACCGCGAAATGGCCAAACTCGTGCACCAGTACCATGATGCCGAGCACAACAAGCATGGAAACTGTGCTGGTTAAGAAAAATGACATAGAAATTCGCTCATGTACCTCTCTGCCGGATCCAGCCTGATCGCTGAAGCACCGAACTACTGAAGTGTGGACTGGACTCAATTCCCTGCAGTGAGCAATGACTGCAAGCTAAGTCAACGCAAGACAGGTGAAGCCCTTGACACAACGCTGCGGGCAATCCGCCGTGCTTCCTCGTCCAACGAAAGCACATCCTGGATCGTATCAGGATGGCTCGGCGGCGTTACCTCAAGAACAGCCTCAATTGTACGCGGGATGCTGGTAAAGGGAATGGTGCCTTCGAGGAATGCTTCGACCGCCACCTCGTCTGCCGCATTCAGCGCGATGCAGGCAGCGGCTCCCGATTCGGCTGCCTGGTAAGCCAGGCGAAGACAGGGAAACCGTTCGAAATCAGGCGGCTCGAAGCTCAGTTGGCCAAGCGTCGCCATATCGAATGTGAGTTCGCTCGGCACCCGCTCGGGAAAGCTCATCGCGTACAGAATCGGCAGCCGCATATCGGTGACCGAGACCTGCGCCAGAATGCTGCCATCGACAAACTCCACCAGGGAATGCACGGTCGATTGGGGATGTACCGTGACGCGCACCGCGGATGGAGCCAGATCGAAGAGCCGGCAGGCTTCAATGATTTCCAGGCCCTTGTTGAGCATGGTGGCGGAGTCGATGGTGACCCGGCGCCCCATGACCCAGGTGGGGTGGCGGAGTGCCTGCGCGACGGTGACGTATGGAAATTGATCGAGCGGCAACTGACGAAACGGGCCGCCGGACGCGGTCAGCCAGATGCGCCGCACTTCCCCGGCGGATCCTCCGCGCAGGCATTGGTGGACCGCGTTGTGCTCGGAATCAATGGGTAAAAGCTGCCCCTTGCGCCGGCGCGCCAGCGTGGTAAGAATCTCTCCCGCGGCGACCATGGCTTCTTTGTTGGCCAGGCCTACGTCTTTGCCCGCCTCCACGGCGGCATACGTCGCTTCCAGGCCCGCCAGGCCGACGATCGCCGAGACCACAAAATCCACCTGGGCCAGCGTGGCGGCGCGCACCGTGCCCGCGCTGCCGTACACCACTTCGATCGAGTGATGACCTGCCGCCTTGAGCCGCGCACGGAGTTCGGCAGCCATCGTCTCGGTAGCCATCGAGACCACCGCCGGCGACCATTGCCGGCATTGGGAGAAAGCCAGATCGACATTGCTGCCGCAGGCGAGCGAGGCAACCGCAAAACGCTCCGGATAGCGCTCAATGATAGAGAGGGTGCTGGTCCCGATGGAACCGGTGGAACCGAGGATGCAGATGTGCTTCAACGCAAGTGGACCCGCTGGAGATACTGCTGAATCCATTGAGCGTACCACAGCGCAGGTGCGGCCAGCAGAAGGGCGTCGATACGGTCAAGGATGCCTCCGTGGCCGGGAAGCATGGCGCCGGAATCCTTAACCCCTGCTCCTCGCTTGATGGCGGATTCGACCAGGTCGCCCACCTGGGCAAAGATGTTCAAGACCGCCGCCAGGCCCAGCCAGAGAGCCAGCGGCCCGGTAAAATGGATCACTTCTACGGATCGCGCGAGCGCCACTAAGCCCGCGGCCGTGAGCAGGCTGCCGGCAAGCGAAGCCGCACTTCCCTCCCAGCTTTTATTCGGGCTGAGGCGCGGCGCAAGCTTGGTTCGTCCAAACCGCCGCCCCACGTAAAGCGCCGCAATGTCGCCTGCCCACACGATGCACAACAAAAACATCACCAGCGAGGGACCGCCCGATTGCACCCATATCAGCGGGATGGTGATGAGGGTCAGGCCACAGTAGAACAATCCAAAAACCGCGTAGGCCGTGTCGGGCAGAACGCGCTCCAGCGGCGAGCCGAAACCACAGACGATCAACAGCGCCAGGCCGCAAAGACCAATCGCCGGCAAGATAAGCGAGGGACTGAAGTAGGCAGCCGCGAACAGGATGGCCAAGGAGACAAGGCTCAATACGCGCGGCGGCTGCGACCCGTGGAGCGTGGCAATCGAAAAATATTCCCAGATGGCTAGACCGGCGACCAGCGCCGTCGCGGCGACGACGAGCAAAAACGATCCCTTAAGAAGGAGCAGCAGCACCAGAGGGATGAGGATGGCCGCCGTGATGACCCGTTTCATGATTTCAAGCAGGATACACGACCTGCTACGATCTAGCTTAAGCTAGATTGAGAGGTTCTGGATTGGGAGTTTCGATGAAAGAATTCGGCGCTTTCGAAGCAAAAAACAAACTAAGCGCGCTGCTCGACCGGGTGGAAAAGGGCGAGGAGATCACCATAACCCGCCATGTGCGGCCCGTCGCCCGACTGGTCCCTGCAACCGAGCAGATCGATCAAACGCAGGCACTGGCTGCGCTGCAACGCATGCGGGACCGAGCGGTCGAAGCCGGGCTTGGCCCGTTCGACTGGGAGACACTCAAGGCCGATCGAGACACATACCGGCCGTGAGCCTTGTACTTGATAGTTCCGCAACCCTGGCTTGGATTCATGCAGAGGAAACGACGCCGGCCGTCCGCCAGGTTTTTGAACTGCTTGTAAAAGGTGGCGCCTGGGTGCCATCCCTATGGCGGCTCGAGGTCGCCAATGTCTTGCAGATGGGCATCCGCCGCGGGCGCCATGACATCGCTTTCCAACGTGCAACTTTGGCGGATCTAGCGTCATTGCCTATCCGTCTCGATCTTGAGACGGAGAGGCGGGCCTGGAATGAAACTTTGCAACTCGCCCATCTTTACGGGCTCACACTGTACGGCGCAGCTTATCTGGAGTTGGCGCTACGGCGCGGCTTGCCATTGGCCACTCTGGATGCTGACTTGCGCGCCGCCGCCGTCGCCGAGAGGTTGCCGTTACTGGGAATATGAGATCGATGGCCTGCGTTTCGATCCCCAGCCAGAACTAAGTCTGAATCACTCCCGGGTTGAATTTTTCCACCTCAGGATTCAGCGCCGCCGCCTGCAGCGCGGTCAGCAGAACATCCCGCGTCTTTGCCGGATCAATGATGGCGTCCACCCACAATCGTGCGGCTGCGTACCGGCAGTCCGTCTGCTCGTCGTAGGCTGCCTTGATGGAAGCGAGGACCTGGCTCTTATCCGCGTCGCTCAACTGTTTGCCACCGCGTTCTAACTGCCGGATCTTGATCTCGACCAGCGTGGTCGCCGCGGAGGCTCCGCTCATCACGGCATAACGCGCCGTCGGCCAGGCGAAGAGGAAACGCGGATCGTACGCCTTGCCGCACATCGCATAGTGACCTGCACCAAAGGAACCGCCAAGGATCACCGTGATCTTGGGCACGGTGGAGTTGGCCACAGCCGAGACCATTTGCGCGCCGGCGCGGATAATACCGGTCCACTCCGCATCCCGCCCCACCATGAAGCCGTTGACGTCATGAAGAAAAATGAGCGGAATCAGGTTCTGATTGCAGTCCATGATGAAGCGCGCGGCCTTCGAAGCACTTTCGGCGTAAATCACGCCGCCAAACTCGACCCTCTTCTCCCCCGTCTGGCTGGTGTGCGTTTGGTGAGTTTTCTGATTGGCGACAATGCCTACCGCAAAGCCGCCAATGCGGCCATAGCCGCACAGGACAGTCTTGCCGTAGTCCGCCTTGTATTCGTCGAACTGCGAACGGTCGACCAGCCGGGCAATCACTTCGTGCATGTCGTAACTGTTGCCGCCGCCCTTGGCTGGGTCCGGATCGAGCAACGCATAAAGGTCCTGCGAGGCAAATTTGGGCCGATCGAGCCGCGGGTCGTACGCCGACCGGTCAAATGGCGCCGCCGGGCCGTGACCCAGGCGGGCAACCAGGGAGCGCACCCTGGCCAGGCACAAATGGTCGTTGGGCTCCTTAAAGTCGACTGTGCCCGAGATCTCCGCGTGCATCGTGGCGCCACCCAGCTCTTCGGCGGAATACTTCTGGCCGATCGCGGCTTGCACCAGGGCCGGCCCAGCCAAAAAAAGCCCACTCCCTTCCGTCATCAACACATGGTCGGTCATGACCGGAAGATAAGCGCCCCCGGCCACGCACATGCCCATAATGGCCGTGATCTGGGGTATGCCCTTCGCGCTCATGACGGCGTTATTACGGAAAATCCGCCCAAAATCGTCCTGGTCGGGAAAGACATCCTCCTGCAGGGGCAGGAAAACACCTGCGGAATCAACCAGATAGATGGTTGGGATCCTGTTTTCCAGGGCTATTGCCTGGGCCCGCAAAACCTTCTTCGCCGTCATCGGGAAAAACGCGCCGGCTTTCACCGTGGCGTCGTTGGCGATCACCATCGCCAACCGGCCCGCAATCCAGCCCAGGCCGGTCACGACCCCGGCGGCGGCGGCCCCACCCCACTCTTCATACATACCGTAGGCGGCAAATAGACCCAGCTCCAGGAAATCCTCCCCGGGATCAAGGAGCAGGTCCAGCCTTTCTCTGGCCGTCAAACGCTTCTTGCCGTGCTGGGCGTCGATCGCTTTTTGCCCTCCGCCCTGGCGGATATCGGCCTCCTGCTGGCGCAATGCAAGCAGAAGCGCCTCCATGCCGGCCGCATGGGCGCGGCTTTTCCCACTTTGCGGGTCAAGGACAGAAGCAACTGTATTTGAGAACCTCGGAGGCTGCTCTGCTCCGCCGGGGGTCATGGGTGGTTCTGGGTTTTGGCTGGCCATAAGGAAACTCGCCAGCATAGCATCTCGGCCGCTTTGTGCCAATCGGGCCGGACCCATGGGCGGGGCGGCCCGGTCCGCCGAGGCCCTGGAAAAAAGGCCCTAGAAGGAATACTAATCATCCTGTGGCATGGCCCGTTGAATACGATGGCTGGTACGCATGCACCCATAGCCGTCGAGGCCGCCCAGGCTTCGTCGCGGCCATCTCCGGGCGCTCACCCAGCGGGTAGAGGTCGCCGAGGGCGAGGTTCGGATCATGGGATCGCCAAGCACTCTGTTGCGGACGGCTGGCCGCCGCAAGCGGCGTAGTCTCGGGTGGGTTTGTGCCCGGCTTTGTACCGAACTGGCGGGCCAGGCGAGTTAACCCAAATTGCCCCCTATTGCATATTTTTCCTCTTTGCAACATCCCCCAAATGTGACATACTTCCTCAGATTATCTTTCAGCCAACCCCTATGACCGAAAGATGGCTTAGTCGAAAGAGAAGATAATGACCGATCTGCTATGGAAGCTATCTCATACTCGTTCCTGGGCGACCACTGACGCCACTGTGGACTCTTGTGAGTGGGTGGGATCCAACGACCACGTGGGGGAGATCGCCGGTCACTACCAAATAAAGTTCACCTATCAGGTGGGCGAAAGCGGCCAGGTGAGTCATGGCGAATTCTGCCACCAGGGCATCCGGCACATCGCACCCTACGCTGTCGGCGAGCATCTGGCCATCCAATATGACACCAGGAAGCCTAGCCGCTATCACTTCAGCGGTGTTACCCCGAATTACGAAAAGCTCGAAGCGATTGTCGTCATGACCGTGTTTGCTTTGCTGGCGGGCTACTTCCTCTACGCCTTTTAGGCCCCAGCATTACCGGCCCTCCTGTGCCGACTCTTCCCCGCGGCCAATTTGCAGGTCTTGGTTCTCACTCCGGTGTGAAGAAACTCCGTGGGAGTTTCTTCACACTCTGGAGCCCGCCGCCCTGGAATTCGCCAGATCGCATTCGCCAGACCGCATTGCAAGGATCGTCATCCGGCCGCGGTGATCGCGAAACTGCTTTAGGATGGTTTGGTCCGCAGAACGACCGATGGGCATACTGCTAAAGCGTTTTCGCAATTCCTGTGGTCTGGTAAGAGCAGCGAGGTGTGGCTTTCTTTGAGAGAAAACCACGTAAAGGTTGTTCTCTTCGGTCTACACCAATTGCGAAAATGCTCCCAAGAAAAGTACCCGACACATGCAAATCCACCGCCTTCTATCCCTGGCTCTGATCCTTAGTTACAGTGTGCCTGGCGTAAGCCACGCCCAGGGGCCACCGGAGGAGGGGGTCTCCTCCGATGACATCAGTGTCGCGGATGGCCTCCAGTTACCCACCTACGGACATATATGGGCGCTGGATACATGGAAGGGTCTCCATGAGTTGGTGCGGCTAAGGCCGCCGGCCGCTCCCGATGACCCCGGCTTCTCACTCAAGCTGCGGCACACCATCGAATTCAAAGGCGAAGCGGCGATGGTCCGGGTGCACGACGCGTCTCCACTGTTTTTCCTGCGTGGTGTTTCCGGTAGCGATAATGGCCGTTCCGACCTGGTGGTCGTTCGCCTGAGCATTGAAAGCGAACGTCGCTCTGTAGCGAAAAATGCCATGGAGCAACTGAAGCAGGAGGCAAAGAATGCCGATGGGCAGTACCCGGACGTAATCGGGTTGAAGCAGCAGCGGGTGGGCGTCACGGACTGGTATCGGTTGTCGTTGCACCAGACCCTCAACCCCGGCGAGTATGCTCTCGTGCCTTTGCCGTCCAGCCCGGGGTTCGCGCAGGGAGAGATTTTCGACTTCGCCATCGATCCGCAGGCTCCGGAAAACTCCGATCCGTTGCGCTCAGAACAATACCGCGGCGGGCAATGAATCAGACCAGCCAATAACACGAAGGTGGGACAAGAAAACGCGCCTTCATCACCCCATTGGATGCGGTAAAAAAGTCGTTGCTGCCAAGCAGATTTTGCGTGACCACCATTGCGCAAACCAGTCCTTGCGCGCCGCGCGCGCAAGCTGATTCTGCTCTGCGAAGAATGATTTTTTTGCCTTCGCCGCGAAACCAAAACTGATCCGGATGCACCCGACGCGTGATCGCCCAACGGACGGTCCAACGCACGTACGTAACAATATCAATTACGTTATGGATGCCCATCGCATCGTCGACTTCGGAGAATTTGCCGGCTCGCCTGCGCGGCGCAGCGCATCCATTTCAAGCCGGAGGCGGGAGGTTACACCGGGGGAGACACGGCGGCCGAACCATCGCGACCAGCCAAACCCAAAACCTCCGCATGACGGCGCATGGCGCGAATGCAGAAGTCGATATGTACATCCACATCCAGCTCTAATTCCTGCGCTCCCAAAATGATGTCTTCGCGGTGTACACCACGCGCGAAACCCTTGTCTTTCAGCTTCTTACGCACACTTGTCAGGTCGACATCGAAGATGGATCTAGTGGGTTTCACGAGCGCAACGGCGGTCAGGAATCCGGCTAGTTCATCGCTTGCAAAAAGGGCTTTCGACAAATGCGAAATTCTCGGCACACCAGAGTATTGTGCGTGGCCCATGATCGCTTCGCGAATCTCTTCCGGCCATCCTTGCTGCGTGAGAATTTTGTTGCCTGCAAAAGGATGCTGCGCGGGGCTGGGATATTTTTCGTAATCGAAATCGTGCAGCAAACCAGTAATGCGATAGGTCTCACGCAGCTCGTTTTGCTCGTCTCCGATGAGCCCGCGCGCTGTCGTTTGCTGTTCGCCATGAGCCTCCATGCATGCTTCGACGGCGAGCGCATGTTTGAGCAAACTGGTCGATTGCGTGTACTCATTCAGCAGCGTCCAGGCGTCATTTCGCGTGTAGTTTATTGCACCCATATCGTTACCCTTTGTTGCGTACGCCACCCGGAGGCTCCGGTTTTCTTAGGCTTTCTTCCGAAATTCGTACCACGTTTTCCGCTTTCGCCCTACTTTTTAACTTGACATTGAAGATACCCTGCATCACTGTAATCATGAATCAGGTAGGGACCGTCCCCAAACAGATACTTGGCGCGAAAGCGTTCAAGGTGATCTGAAAAGGCGCTTCCTATCAGGATCGCCTTGCTCTGGCGCTCCGTTACAAAATTATGGCCACTACCTTAACAACCGTCGAGGCGCGAGAGGTTCTTCGTTGTGAACGCTGCACCCTGGTGCAGTTCCGCACAGCGAACTCCCTTTGCAGGCGCTGCCACAAACCGCTCGAAGTCGAAGAACCGGAGCGCCTCGTTCCGCAGTTCGCCGGCGAGCCAGAAGAAGCTGTGGCTGAAGACAACGGCCTGCAGGTGGCGCGCGCTGTGCGCGATCTTCGCAAGGGACGCAATCTCAGCCAGCGCCAGCTTGCTGGCCGCATGCAGGTTCCTCGTACCTACATTTCCAAAATCGAAAATGGCAAGGCGATGCCGACCCTGTCTTCCCTGGCACGGCTGGCCGCCGCGCTCGAAATCGATATTTGCAATCTGCTTCGTGATGCCCGTAGCCGCAAGCATGAAGAGACGGCCTCGATTCTCGGCGATCCATTCCTGGCAGAACTTGCTCCTTATGTTGGCCAGATGGATAACCTGCAGCGCTCGATGTTCCTCAACCAGGTGCGTGACTTGGCCATGGGACGCCGCAGAACTGCCTAGAACTGGTGTTGTCGCAGCGACCCTCCCCGGCTATTGTGGCCCCAGCGTTTCGTCCCGGCGCGCAGCTTCCAGGCTGCGCTGCGCCTGGCCTTCGCTGTGCCTGGCGCCGGCGGTTTTGCGGGGGAGGGGACCATGTGCTACGGTCGTAGGGAAAGGCAATCCCTTTGCGATTCCTGCCAGCGAACCGCGTAGCTGAACTTTCTCCTGAAGAGCAGGCCATCTATCGCCAACTGGATCCGGCCCGCCTGCCAGAGCACGTAGCCATCATCATGGATGGCAACGGCCGCTGGGCCGGTAAGCGCAGCCTTCGGCGCTTTCTTGGTCATCAGCAAGGCGCGCAGGCGGTCCAGTATGTCGTCGAGACGGCCTCGCGCATAAACCTGCCCTGGCTCACGCTCTACGCCTTCTCGCTAGAGAACAACCTGCGGCGCCCCAAAACGGAAGTCAACTTCCTGATGCGCCTGCTGCGCTCCTACCTGGTCGATAACGTGCAGCGCATGAACGACAATAATGTTCGCATCGCTTACATCGGCCGCATCCACGAACTGCCCGCGGAAGTACAGGAAAAAATGCACTGGGCTGCCGAAGCCACGGCGCACAACAACGGCACGGTACTAACCCTGGCACTCAATTATGGAGCTCGCAGCGAACTGGTAGACGCGGTCCAGGCCTTGGCTCGCGAGGCTGCGGACAAGAACCTTTCTTTGCAGAACATCAGTGAAGACGATCTAACGCGTCATCTGTATACCGCACATATGCCTGACCCTGACCTGGTGGTCCGCACCAGCGGCGAATTTCGCGTTTCCAACTTCCTGCTGTGGCAGATGGCGTATTCGGAAATCTACGTCACCGATCGCCTATGGCCCGATTTTCGCGGGATCCACTTGCTCGAAGCCATTGCCGACTACCAGCGGCGTGAACGTCGCTATGGTGGCTTGAACAAGCGCCAGGAATCGGACGAAGCTCCCATACCCGATAGCATTCTTGTGCCCCGCTGAACAGGCTGCGGAACCCGAAAATGCCATACCCACGGTGTGATTAGAAAGGTGCGCGGGCATTGCGCCCGGCACGATTGCGCCACCGTCTCCAACAGCGGGCATTATGCTCGGACTATGAGTTCGCAAACGCTGGCGCGGCCGAAGAAACCAGGAAGTACCCCTAAGAAAAGAAGAAAATCCCCGGGGCCCCGTCGCGCGTCTGGGCGCGCGGCCGGCGGCGCTGGTTGGCTAGCCTGGTGGCCGCTGCTGGCAGGCATCGCGATCACGGTTGCCGCGGTCAAAACGGCAGAGATCCTGCCCCTGATGGGGCCGCCCGGGTTGTTCAAATTACAACTGCTTTATCCTTACGCGCTGCTCCTCAAGCAGCCCCAACTCGGTCTTGCCGAGCAGACAAGCGACAGCTGGTCGCAGATAATGTTGTATGCCCAATGGGCTTTGTACGGTTTATACGCAAGTGTGGCCATCAAATGGACCACGCGTGGGCGAGCGCTGATGCAGGTAACGGTTTTCCACCTGCTGGGCTTCGGCGTTCTCTGGCTGCTGGCGCAAAAATAACCACCCGGGAAAGAGACATCGGTGACCACGGAGCCGGTCAAAATCATTGAGTGCCCGCGCGATGCGTGGCAGGCCATGCCACGGCAAATTCCCGCCGAGGTCAAGGCCGGCTACCTGCAGGCGCTGGTGGACGCGGGCTTCGAACATATCGACGCTGTCTCCTTTGTTTCCCCAGCCGCCGTGCCGCAGATGGCCGATTCCGAACGTGTGCTGGCTTTGCTCAAGCCGCCCGCCCACGTGGAGATTATTGGGATCGTCGTCAACCAGCAGGGCGCCGAGCGGGCGATTCGCACCGGGGCGGTCCGCACCCTGGGCTTTCCCTACTCCATATCGGCTACCTTTCTTGCCCGCAACCAACGACAGACCTTGCTCGAGGGCCGGCGGGCACTCGAAGGGATATCCCTGCAAGCGTGGCGGGACGGCCTCGGCGTGGTTGTCTATATCTCGATGGCCTTTGGCAATCCCTATGGCGACCCGTGGCGGCAAGAGGACGTAGTCGCTGCCTGCCAGTGCCTGAAGGACCTGGGCATTGAGGATATTTCGCTGGCCGATACGGTCGGGATCGCCGGCCCGGAGCAGATTCTCTCCGTGATCGGTGCTGTGCTCGAAGAAGTGCCTGGGATCCGGCTGGGCGCCCACCTTCATGCGCGTCCCGAGCGGGTCGCGGCCCAGGTTGCCGCGGCCTACCAGGCGGGCTGCAGGCGCCTGGATATGGCACTGGGTGGCCAGGGAGGCTGTCCTTTCGCCCAGGATGCCCTGGTCGGCAACGTGGCGACCGAAGCGGCGATCCACGAACTAAGCAGACTGGGCGCCCAGCTGCCCCGTTTGCTGCCTCTGGACCATTTGCTGGCGGAGGGCCGGGCGATCGCTGATAAATTCGGTGCAGTAAAGTAGCGAGGAGCATTCGAGAAACCGTGGCCATCAATTACGCAACGCTCGAAATCAAGGAAGCCGACGGCGTCCACACCATTACCATGAATCGGCCTCAGCGCCGCAATGCCTTGAATCCGCAGATGATTGCCGAGCTTACGCATGCCACGGGCGAATCGGCGTCCTGCTCCTGCGGGGTGGTCGTGCTCACCGGCGCGGGCACGGCTTTTTGTTCGGGCATGGATCTGGAGAGTCTCAAGTCGCTCAGCAATCAGCGCCCGGAAGATCAGCGCGTAGACGCCGAAGCGATGATGTGGATGATGCGCCGGCTCTACGAGCTGGACAAACCGACCATCGCCGCGGTAAATGGTCCAGCCATTGCCGGCGGTAGCGGCTTGGCAACCTTGTGCGATTTTACCCTCGCCGAGCCCAACGCCAAGTTCGGCTATACCGAGGCCAGAATTGGTTTCGTTCCCGCGATCGTCTCCGTCTTTCTGCTGGAGATGATCGGAGAAAAAAAAGCCAAGACACTGCTGCTGTCGGGCCGGATTTTCGATGCGGCAGAAGCCTTTTCCCTGGGCCTGGTCACGGAGGTGGTGCCTGCGGGCGAGCTGATGTCGCGCGTGCAGGCGCTGGCCGCGCTGCTCATCAAGAACAGTCCGGAATCGATGAGTGCGATCAAAAAAATCCTCAGCGGCTTCGCCAAGGAACGCCTGGACCGTGACCTGGCGCGAGCGATGCGATGGAACGAAAAGATCCGCAACAGCCCCGATTTCCGCGAGGGGCTGAGCGCCTTCCTGGAGAAACGCGATCCGGTGTGGCCGGGGCGCAAACAGAAATAGCGCCATGTGCTCTATCATGTTCGAGATGACAAACAAAGTTCGCTGGGGTGTTCTGAGCACGGCCGGAATCGGCGTCAGAAAAGTGGTGCCGGCCATGCAACTGGGGGAATGGACCGAGGTAACCGCGATTGCATCGCGCGAGCTCCACAAAGCCGAGGAGGCTGCGCGCACACTAGGCATCGCCAAAGCCTATGGATCGTATGAAGAGCTGCTCGCCGACCCGCAAATTGAGGCCGTCTACAATCCCCTGCCCAACCAGCTGCACGTCCCCTGGTCGATCAAAGCCGCCGAAGCGGGCAAACACGTTCTCTGCGAGAAGCCGCTCAGCATGACGGTGGCCGAGGCGAAAACTCTTTTAGCGGCACAGCAGCGTACCGGCGTAGTCATCGGCGAGGCCTTCATGGTACGCACCCATCCGCAGTGGCTGCGCGCACGCGAACTGGTTCAGGCGGGGCGCATCGGTCCACTCCGTTCGATCCAGGGTTTCTTCAGCTACTTCAATGCGGACCCCAAAAACATCCGCAATATTCCTGAATGCGGCGGAGGCGCGCTGATGGACATCGGGTGCTACCCCATCAACACTTCGCGATTCCTGTTCGGCGAAGAGCCATTGCGTGTGTCGGCATTGCTGGAGAATGACCCGGTCATGAAGGTGGACCGCTTGACGTCGGCCATGCTCGAATTTCCCTCGGGGCATTCCGTATTCACCTGCAGCACGCAGCTTGTCCCCTATCAGCGCATGCAGTTGTTCGGAACCAAGGGCCGCATTGAAATCGAAATCCCGTTCAATGCGCCCAATGACCGGCCTTGCCGGATCCTAATCGACGACGGCCGCGATCTGGTGGGTAGCGGCATCACGGTTGAGACCTTCCCCGTCTGCGATCAATACACGATTCAAGGCGATGTCTTCTCCCGTTCCCTGCGGGAACGCGGCCAGGCCCCGGTTCCGCTCGCGGATGCGATCAAAAATATGGCTGTCATCGAAGCCATTTTCCGTTCCGCTGAGACTGGCGCGTGGGAGTCACCGCAAGCCTGACCAACGATCACCGTGACTGATATGAATTTGCGGCTCTTGCGCAGAGAAGAAGCGAAACTGCTCTAGCCTCCGAGCTTGCGTGCCGCCCGGGCAATTGGTCCAGCCAATCGGCCGCGATGCCCGGCTACTCGTTGAAACTGGCCGCCAGGATGGATACTGGAGCATCGAGCGATGGCATGAAACTATTGATTTTTCTGATGGAGAGCTTCATCAACGCCTTCGGCATAACCCGTCCCAGGCCGGAACAGCAACGCACCGCCGCGTATGTGCTGGGTGGATTTCTGCTGCTCTTTTTCGCTGCGCTGGTCAGCCTGTTCGTGTGGATGCTCACGAACATCCGGCGCTAAGGGTGTAGAAGGGTTCTCTGTAGCTGTCGGTGGAAGCACCGAACTGCATGTGCGACTTTCCGCGAAGAAAGTCGCACATCCTTGTCGCATATCCTTGTTCATTGCGAAACTGCTTTAGGGCTTGCTGTTGTTTGCAACCAGCGCTTCGCTCAGGTCGGCACCGTTCGCAGGCACCGTACCCGACGCCTTCTTGTGCAGCTGATGGTGCAGACAATAAAGAGCAAGCTCGAGCCGATCTGAAACACCCAACTTGTCGTACACCTTGCGCAGATAGTTCTTGATTACCTGCTCCGTGGTGCCGAGCTGATAAGCAATCTCCTTGTTCCGCTTACCCTGGGTGATGCAGGTGATGATCGCCAGTTCCTTGGGTGACAGCCGGGGCTGGGTTCGAGGACTGGTCAGCGCGGTGGCCTGGGAGCGATAGGCTTCGATGACCCAATTGATCGATTGGTTATCGATCCAGGTTTCTCCGGCCGCGATTTTGCGCACGCACTTCACCAGCAAGTCAGGTGAGATCGACCGGGGAATGATGCCGCGCACCCCACGACGGTACAACTCAACCGTGTTGGTTTCGTCGTTCTGGGCGGACTGCACGATGATTTTCAGCTGCGGCGCACGGCGGACCAATTCCGGAATAGCGTCGACCGTGCCGGAAATCAAATTGCCCTCGAGCAAAATCAGGTCCGTGGGAAAACGTTGAATAGCACTGTGAAGGCCAGCCAAAGTATCGACTTGGGCAATCACACGGATATCGTCTTCGAGTGCAAAAATCTTCCGGATACCTACCCGGTAGATCGCCTGCGAATCGGCTAGAACGATTCGAATCGCAGCATTGTCTGCACCCTCGTCGGGATCGAATGCGCCGTCGGCACTACCGGCATCGGGAAAATCAGGCTTGGCAGATAGCATGGCGTCAGGGACCAAAACAGCTTCAGTGGCTAAAATGATATTTATCGATTACAGCTGCGACATGTGATGTCTTTACGTCTGGTGTGCAGCGTACCACGCGGCCGGTGCAGTGCAATACAACATCGGTGGGGGTACCCATCGCTTCTGCCGGCATAGCGATGGTGAAGCTCACAAGGCTACCGACAACTAACGCGGTAGCGAGCTCAAATAAAACGCCATTGGCCGAAATGTTTTCCGTAACCGCCGGCAGGTCTCCCGTTTCCGTGCAAATAGTAATCGGTACACACAGTGGGAAGCGAACCGCCGCGCGGAGTTCTACAGGACGATCGATCGCAACCGTGAGGGAAGTCTCCATTGCATGATAATAGCCAGATCTCATGCGAACGGGAATCCCCTAAAAAGGCCACTCCCCTTCACCTTCCGGTACCAAGGTCACCCTTCCTGGTGACCTCAGTTTGCCCATTCTGTCTGTGTTTATGCCCCCTCGGTCCACAAACGGTAAGCCGAAAACACGCATTCCAGTCATCGCGCCGTTACCAGTGCTTAAAATTTATATACTGAGTAGTAATACCACAAAAGTTGTAGCAGGCAGTCACCCGGAAAGGTACTCTCTGGTTAAGCGCAGCTCAGCGCCCTTGGAGAGCCTTGTGAAAATCACCCTGATCCGCACCCTGGCCGTAGCCGGGATGCTCGCGTTGTCCACTGCCGCCCATGCCAGCCCGCTTGCGGACCTCCTCATCTATTTGCTCAAGGGCGGCGTCAAGTAAGAAGATTGCATTTGTGAAACCCCTGCGTTGCGGTATTCTGCATCTTTGAAGGTGCAACGTGGCTCTGCGGGCGTTCTACTCGGTGGTGGTGCTTCTTGGCTTCGTAGCCGAGATTTGCCTGCTCGCGACGCTTGTTTTGCGCCGCCGATATAAGACATTTCCCATATTTACCCTGTATATCGCCTTCAATCTGCTAAGCGACATCGTCGTCGCCTTGGCCCTTTCGATGTATCCGCTCCACGTCGGCAACTCCCTCCAGTTTGCGTCGCTGCCTCTCATGTACCTGCTCGAATTGGCGGTTCTGTTCGAGATCGCCTGGCACGTTCTGCGCCCGGTACACGCATCGTTACCCCCCGGCTCTACGCGCGTGTTTGTTGGACTCATTGTGCTGGCGATCGTCTGCGGCGTCTTCCTCGCCTGGCATGTTCAGGATACGGGCAACCGCATTGATGACATTAAAAAACCTCTGAACCTCACCGTCGGACTGCTCCGCATGTTGATCTTCGTAACAACTGCAGGTTTTGCCCAGGTCCTCGGCATCGGCTGGAAAGACAAAGTCCTCCAAATAGCGACCGCCCTGTCTTTTTATAGTGCCGTCAATCTGATAGTGAGCCTGGGGGAGAGCCATCCCGGCGCCTCGACCGTACTCGAGCCCCTCAGGGCAGTCGCCTACGCCCTCGAACTCGGCTTTTTAGTGTGGGTATTTACAACTAAAGAGTTACGTCGGCGTGAATTCAGTCCACAAATGGAACAGTTTTTAGTTACACTTGCTGGAAGAGCAAAGGTCGCCCGTACCGCGCTCATCCGAATGCAGGTGAAATAACAACATGCTTTTGGTGATCATCCAGGTAATGCTTACCGTATTGCTGATTGCCTACGCCGTCTTTTGGCGCAGGCACCAGTTGAAGCGACGTGCCAAAACCTGGGACGGCATCATCAGTCAATTGAGCAACAATGACTGGGGTATCGAAGAGATCACAGAGCGCTATCTCTACAAGAGCGAACTCCAGGTAACCGCCAACGACATCTGGCAGCGCATCCATGGCTCGAAAGGCCTCTGGGCCATGTATAAGAATTCCTCTGTGCTGGTTCAATTGGCAGATTACGCTGCCGAGCATGGTGAGGGCGTAGATCAAGACATGTTAGAAGGTCTGCGCAGTGACGCCGTGCAAATCCGGCTCTGCGTCCTGTTGGCGCTAGCGCAGTATTTGTTCTCCGCATCGACCGCGGGAGCCTCGGTGAATGCCCATCGGGCGGTCGCAACCTACAGCGCCATGATGGTCAGGCTCACGGCCTTCATTCAGGAATACTCGACCCCTCTCTTCTCCAGCTACTTGAACGCGGTCGCTTAAGCAATTCCCTTCGGCGGCGTCGCACGACTTGCGCAATCTGTTCGGTCCGGCGATACTTAGGTGTTGGGGAGTGTGCGTCCAAGCGGACCGTTCCGCTCGCTACTGCCCCCAAACCCCACCCGGATTTCCACCCTGACAGGGAAGAATATCTGAAAGGATTTACACCCGTGTTGATGATTCGTTTGGCTCGCTTCGGTGCACGGAAGCAGCCGTATTATCGAGTTGTAGTGATTGAGAAGGATCGTGCCCGCAATGGCCGGTCGATTGAGGTGGTGGGCACCTACAACCCACGCACCAACCCGGCCACCGTCGATCTAAAGCGGGAGCGTATCGAGCACTGGACCAGCAACGGAGCGCAACTCTCCGAACGTGTGGCGAAACTGCTCAAGGCGCACACGCCGGCGGCTACCGCCGCCTAAAGCACTTTCGCAATGACTGTGGTCTGGTAAGAACAGCGTTTACGTGGTTTTCTTCGGGAGAAACCACGTAAACGTTGGCGGCTTCGGCTGTGGGACCTCGGCGGCTCCCTGCGCGGCTGCGCAGATCGGCTTGATGCTGGCCAATGTCCCATAAGGGGCCGTAAACCAACCCCCTCACGATGCGGACGCGTATAAATCGAGCCTTTGCTCAACGGCTCGCGAAAACACGCTGGACACAACCCCACAAACGCGGTTTAATGCTCGGTCATAAAGGAACCCTTGCCAACGCCGGTTTCTGAAGTCATTCAGGGCTGCGGCAGATTGCTAAGACAGTCTCGCCTGGTTGGGTTCTTTTGAGGCCGCTCGAATGATGCAAGACGCGAATCATGACGATATGCAGCAACTAGTCCTCGAAATAGCCAAAGCCTTGGTGGACGATCCGCATGCCGTCGAAGTGCAGGCCGTCGCCAGGGATGAAAACACCGTGCTTCGCCTCCGCGTGGCCTCAGCGGACGTGGGCAAGGTCATCGGCAAACAGGGCCGCACAGCGCGCTCCATGCGTACCATTTTGAGCGCGGTGAGCATGAAGTTGCACCATCGATATACGCTCGACATCCTGGAAGAAGATGAGGTCAGGAAACCGGTCGATTCGTAAGCAGTTCTTTTGCGATTGCTTGCCGCCCTTGCTCCCCAGGATGCCGGGGAAAACCTCCGCCGGGAACTTTTCATGAGTCAACGACCCTTGGTATCCCATGCCAGCTGGGTCCTGCTTGCGCGCATCGTACGTCCTCAGGGACGTCGCGGTGAGGTTCTGGCGGATAGCTTCACCGACTTCCCGCAACATTTCACCCAGCGCAAGCGGCTGTTTCTTCGCCCGCCGGCGGGGTCTCGATCAGAGGCCATGAGCGAGGTGAACGTGGAATCCCATTGGCTCCACAAGGGCCGCGTGGTGTTGAAGTTTCTCGATGTCGATTCGATCGCCGGCGCGGAGCATCTCCGCGGCTTCGAGGTGGTCACTCCCCCCGAAGAACGCATTCCGCTCGATGGCGATGCCGTCTATGTCAGCGACCTGATCGGCGCGCGAGTGGTCGACGTGAGCCGTGGAGCAGCCGTGGTTGCCGGCGAAATCACCGATGTGGAGCCGGAAGGGACCGGACCGGCCATGCTGGTCCTACGTACCCCGGCGGGCGGCGAATTATTGATCCCCTTCGTGCGCGCTTACCTCAGAAAAATAGATGTAGAAGCCAAACGGCTGGAGATGGAGCTACCGGAGGGTCTGCTGGCCATGCAGGCGCCCCTCACCGAGCAGGAGCACGAGGACCATCGCCTGCATCAGGCAGCCGATGAGAGTGAGCCGGAGTCATGACCATGCGCTTCGACATCATCACCATCTTCCCTGGTTTTTTTGCCGGCATGTTGGAGCATGGCGTGGTCAAGCGCGCTCTCAACGGCGGCTTGCTGGCGGTTGGCATACATGACCTGCGCCAATTCACCCACGATCGGCATCGCACCGTAGACGACCGGCCCTTCGGCGGCGGCGAAGGCATGGTGCTCAAGCCCGAGCCGCTGGCCGAAGCGGTCGAGTATCTGGGCCTTGCGCCCAAAGCAGCCAGGGACACCGGCCGGGAAACCGTGATTCTGCTTTCCGCGCAGGGCAGACGATTTTCGCAGGCCACGGCCCGCGCACTGGCGCAAACCCAGCGAGTGGTCTTGCTGTGCGGGCGTTATGAAGGCGTCGATGAACGGGTGAACGACATGGTCGCCGACCAGGAGCTCTCGATAGGAGACTATGTCCTCTCCGGAGGGGAGCTGGCAGCCGCTGTGCTGCTGGACGCTACCATGCGTCTGCTCCCGGGCGTGCTGGGCAACGACGCCTCCTCCGAGTACGAAAGCTTTGGCGCTGCCGACGAATTACTTGAAAACCGGGCCGCGGACGGGCTGCGCTCGACCCATGGCGCCGGTGGATTGCTCGATTACCCGCACTACACACGTCCTGCTGAGTTCCGCGGCTTGACCGTGCCCGAAGTGTTGAGCAGCGGCAACCATGAGCAGATTCGCGGCTGGCGGCGGCAGCAGGCACTCAAAAAGACTCTCCGCAATCGGCCCGACCTGCTGCAGGGGGCAGACTTGAGCGCGGAAGATCGCGCCTTTCTGCGCGCGCTCGAACTGCGCGCCGCCGACGCGCAAAGCGAAGATTCCGTGTAAACTAAGAACTTCGACGTAACTCAGATTTTCATAGCGTCCAAGAACCCGTCAGGAACCAATTATGTCTATTCATCCAGTTATGCAACGCCTCGCCGAAAAGCTCCGGCGTACTGACCTGCCCACCTTTGTACCCGGCGACACGGTACGGGTGCAGGTCAAGATCAAAGAAGGCGACAAAGAACGCCTGCAGGCATTCGAAGGCATCGTGATTGCGCTCAAAAACGGCGCCCAGGGCAGCTTCACCGTGCGCAAGATGAGCTTCGGCCAGGGTGTCGAGCGCATTTTCCCCTTCAACTCCAAGGTGGTCGACAAGGTGGAGAAAGTTCGCTCCGCCCGTGTTCGCCGCTCCAAGCTCTTCTACCTGCGTGGTCTGCGCGGTAAGGCTGCTCGCTTGAAAGAAGTCGAACGCAAGTAGCTCAACGGCCATCCAGAAGATCCAGAGATCCAGCAAGCGCGCCCCGGGAGCAATCGCTGCCGGGGCGTTCCTTCGTCGATTCCCCGCCCTTTTTTTTTGCTGCACGCTGTGGGAAACGCGGTCCAGGCGCCACGAACGCCTGGCAAAATGATCTAAACTCGATTTTGTCGGCCCGATTTTGCCGACCCGGGTTTTCGGAGCATTTCCCTGCGCGTGTCTACAACGCAAACAGCCTCGGCGCAAAAGGACCGCACCTTGCCTCGCTCCCCTATGCCGAGCCGGAGTGAAGAGGCTCCCCCAGAGCCGGAAAAGATTGAGGAGCCGGAAGAGATCGAGCGCGAGCTTTCTGCCGCGACCCGCAAGATGCGCATGCTTCGGGCGCTGGTGTGCGGAAACCGCTATGAGCGGGCGGCCCGCGCAACCGGGGCCAAAATAATTGCCGGCGTGGATGAGGTGGGGCGCGGCGCGCTCTTCGGTCCGGTTGTGGCTGCGGCGGTGATTCTGCCCGAAGGCTGCCGCATTCAAGGGCTGCGCGACTCCAAGCAATTGCTCCCTGAAGACCGCGAGCGCCTGGCAAGAATCGTCGAGCGCAAGGCCCTGGCGGTTGCGATTGAAGAAGTCGATGCGGAGACCATCGACCGCATCAACATCTATCAGGCAACACGCGTAGCCATGAGCGCGGCGGTTTGCAGCCTGGCGATGGCGCCCGACCATCTGCTGATCGACGCCATGCGGCTTGATCTCGCCTGTGCGCAAACCAGCATTATCTATGGCGATTCCCTTAGCATCTCGATCGCCGCCGCCTCCGTACTCGCCAAGGTTTACCGCGACAACCGCATGCGTCAATTCGATCGTGAGTATCCGCTGTATGGTCTGGCTTCTCACAAGGGCTACGGTACCCCCGAGCACAAGAAAGCCCTGGCCGCGCATGGCCCCAGTCCCCTCCACCGCAGAAGCTTTCGGCCGGTAGCCGAAAACTGCCTGCCGTGGGACTAGAACACGACCCAGTTTGCCCGCGATCATCACTAAGCAGTTTCGCAATTGGTGTAGATGGAACCCGCCGGCCTTTACGTGGTTTTCTCTCAAGGAAAACCACTCCGCGCTGCTCTTGCCAGGCCACAGTCATTGCGAAAATGCTTTAAAACAGGAGACGCACCGTGGCTCTGCGGCTGATGTGTTTTACCGCCCATCCCGATGACGAATGCGGGGCTTTTGGCGGCGCGCTCATGTTGGCCCATCGGCGCGGGGTGGAGACCTGCGTCGTTTGCCTGACGGAAGGCCGCGCTGCGTCGAACCGCGGCAGCGCCCGAAACGGCGACGAGCTCGCCCAATTACGTCGCCAGGAGTTCGCCGCGGCTCTGCGCGTGCTGCACGTGACCCAGGGAGAGGTGCTCTCTTATCCCGATGGCGATCTGGCGCGTCAGGACTTTACCGCGGTTACAACAGTGCTGGTCGAACGCATCCGCCGCTTCCGTCCCCACGTGGTGCTGACCTTCGGCGGCGACGGCAATGTGAACCTGCATCCTGACCACACCATGGTTTCGTGCTTTGCGACCGCAGCTTTTTATTGGGCCGGCCGAAATAATTTTGCTCCGGAGCAGGCAGACGCCGGGCTGCTTCCGTATCGCCCGCAGAAGCTGTACTACGGCGCGACACCTTTTTTGGCTTATGCCGATGCAGACGAAGCGCGGAAGATATCCTTGATGCCGGCTTCGCTGGTGCTGGCATGCGGTGATCTGAAGGCAAAGAAATTTGAAGCCTTCAGCCAGCACACGACGCAGGCCGATCTTCTGGCCAAGGTCAAAGTCATCTTCGAAGAGACAGGTGGAGAAGAAAAATATTTGCTGGCAGCCGCGCGCGGGCTTCCTTCCTCACCCATGGAGACAGACATGTTCGCCGGCGTAGAAGAACTGCTCTAAAGCACAATCTGAAAGCAAGAGAGCGTAGGTACGGGCTTCACAGGCTGCGGAAAAAGTAACCCCCGAAAGGAAACTCCTGTGCCTGGTAAGCGGTTCCGGCGCCCATATTTGCTCCCACAACGGTATATCCTGTTAGCAGACGATTTCGACAGGGAGAGGATTCTCGCGTCTCCGCTCCCTGGCCTGCAGTTGCCCGTAGTTTCGGCCTACACGCGAGCGAAGGATGGTGTTTACCACTGTCCGGTGTCACACCCGATCCCTGTCACAAATCAGGCAACACTTCATCCCGCCCCGGCGAGATTTTTTACTTCGCCGGCAGCGAGCAGGATCGCCAACGCCCTAGAACAACCAAAACGATCGAATTTTATCGAATTTTACAAAAAAACGACCCCAATCCAGTCCCGAAGGGACGGCTGAAAATCAGACCTGTCCAAATTAGCTTTTCGAAGAAGTTTGCTGGCGGTGTTTTTGGGTGGAAGCCCCCTGCTTTAGCAGGGGGAGGCAACGCTTCAGCGTTGCCGGAAGAAATCTGACCTCTCTATCCTGCGCTTTAGCGCTGGGCTTTGTATCGCGGCACGACTGCCTCGCCGCAGCGACCGAAATGGAAGAGCGCTTTTAGCCCTGGTGGTCCATGCCGCCCGGCGATACCCCAAAAACGGCTACACGCACCGGAAAGAGGATTGCCAACGCCCAAAACAGCCAAAAACGATCGAATTTTATCGAATTTTACAAAAAACCGACGCCAATCCCGTCCAGAAGGGAGCTGAAACTGCCCTAGGCCGCGCTGCCGACTGCTGTTTGGCTCTTCTTCACGCGCTCGCGCGCGGACCAGGCCATGCGGGCCACCAAAAGCAACGTCAATGCCAGCGTGATCGTGATCGGTGTACGCACTCCGGTCTTGACGATCCACCAATAGTGAATCACGCCGCAGATGGCAGCGACATATGCCAGCCTATGCAGGGCCTGCCAGCGCTTCCCCCCGAGTTTGCGAATGGACCAGGTGGTCGAAGTGGCCGCCAGAGGTAGCAACAGCAACCAGGCCGTCATGCCCACCATAATGTAGCGGCGCTTGGCGATGTCGTCGATCATCGCCGCCACATTGAAGCCGGAATACAGCCAAAGGTAGGTGAGCAGATGCAGGCAGCCGTAGAAAAAAGCAAATAAACCCAACAGCCGGCGAAAACGCACCATCCATCCCAGGCTTCGAGACAGCCTGCGCACCGGTGTAATCGCGAGCGAGATCACCAACAGGCGCAGTGTGGCGAAGCCCGTGGCGTGCGTGACCGTTGCCGTAGGGTCGGCCCCAAGATTGCTTTGCAGCCCGTCATAGACCAATAGCCCGAGAGGAGTCAGGCAAGCGATCCAAACCGCAACTTTAAGACCGGCAATGGCTTTCTTGTTCAACGATCTAAAAGTATTTCTCCAGATCCATGCCTTTGTAAAGACTGGCCACCTGATCCCCGTAGCCGTTGAACATCAGCGTGGGTTGGCGTTGCTCGAAGAGAGACGCCCCAATACGGCGTTCGGTTTTCTGGCTCCAGCGCGGATGGTCGACATTGGGATTCACATTGGAATAAAAACCGTATTCCGCCGGCGCAATCTGGTTCCAGGCAGTGTTCGGCTGGTCTGCGGTGAACTGTATCTTTACAATCGACTTCGCGGATTTGAAGCCGTACTTCCACGGCACCACAATCCGGACCGGCGCGCCATCCTGGTTGGGTAACACTTCACCATATAGACCGAAGGTCAGCAATGTGAGCGGATGCATGGCTTCGTCCATACGCAGGGCCTCCGAGTAAGGCCAGTTCAGGTTGATCTCCGACAGTCCTGGCATCACGTTGCGATCCAGAAGGGTTAGAAATTGCACATACTTCGCGCTGGGGAGCGGTTCGGCCCACTTGATCAATTCCGAAAGCGAATAGCCCGCCCACGGAATCACCATGCTCCAGGCCTCAACACAACGGTGGCGATACACGCGTTCCTCGATCGGCTTAAAGCTCAGCAAGTCATCGATGCCAACCGTTTTCTTCTTCTTCACCAGGCCGTCCACGGTAACCGTCCACGGACGTGTCTTCAGGCGCCCGGCGTTCCTGGCCGGATCGTCTTTCTCTACCCCAAACTCATAGAAATTGTTGTAAGAGGTAATGTCTTTGTACGAGGTCAACGTCAAGCCGGTTGTAGAAAGCGGGCTCTTCACCGTCTGCAGCTTGGTTGCGGCGGCAACGTGCTCTGGATCGGCCATACGAGTGATACGATCGGCCGCCGCCCCGGCAACGCCGAGGGCAGCGGCGCCGGCCATGAATGCCCGGCGATTCAAATAGGTGCTTTTAGGAGTGATCTCAGAAGACGGAATGTCGTTCGATTTTTTTATCAGCATGGAATCCCGGAAAACCGTTCTTGTCGCCGACTACAGTGATAGGACGCTCGTGATGGCCATAAGTTACGCCTACAAAGCGCAGCCCTGTTCCTCTAAGGTAAAGAGAGTCAAAGCCGGAGAACCTCAGCCTACACTGTGGAATCACCACCAGACCCTGAGGAAATTTTGAGGAGAAATATGGATCAGCAGACAACCTTGGCAGGAGCCGACAAAGACCGGCTGTACCAGGCCGCCATGATGCTTCTGGAGGCGCGCCGAACCCTGCAGCCCATCGACGATCTGCCGCTCGCGCTACGGCCAAAAACGCTCGACGAGGCCTACTATGTGCAGGATGCCATGCTGGAGGCGCTGGGAGCGGTGGGCGGTTGGAAGGTCGGCGCGCCTGCGCCGGAGGCGACTCCACTCTATGCCCCCATGCGCCTCGACGGCTTTGCCGCCAGCGGCGACCGGATTGCCACGCAATACTGCCGGATGCGCGGCGTAGAGGCCGAGATCGCCTTCCTCATGGGCAAAGATCTGCCTGTGCGGTCCGCGCCCTACAGCCGGCAAGAGCTGCTGCAGGCCATCGCCAGCTGCCATCCGGCGATCGAATTGCTCGAATCGGCGCTGCTCGACCCCGATGCGGCTGACCGGCTCACCGCCATTGCCGACCTGCAGTCCAACGCGGGGTTCGTATCCGGCGCGGCGGTGGAAGGCTGGCAGGATTTCCCCTTCGCCGATGAAACTGCGCAAATGAACGTGGATGGCTTCATCCGCGTCCACGGCGGAAAAAATGCCGCCGGGGGCGACTTGCTGCGACTCGTATTATGGCTGGCCAATGAGGCGCAGGGTCGCACCGGAGGCTTACGCGCCGGCCAATGGATCACCACCGGGAGCTGGACCGGCAAAACCCTGGCTGACAGCGGTTCCGTGGCGGTAGCCAGCTTTCCCAGGTTCGGCGAAGTGACCGTCCGCTTTGCCTGAGTCGTTTTAACAATACTGTTTTAACGACATCAACAAATAGAGCCGGCCGGAAAGCTTCGTTGTTTGGAACACGCCGGCGGAGGGCTCCGCCACCGCAGATTAGCGCGCAGGCCGGAGCATTGACCGGCAAGTGTGCCACATGGAATGCCGCCTTGACTATGACGCTTTGCGGTCATCTTCGCCCCGTTTCATGCGCTGCCGGCGTGCGACTCTTTCAAAACAAAGGCATTGTTCACCATTTCTTAAAACTGGAAGGGCCACGCTTTCTTCGCTTTTTCACGGCAAATTCTTCAGATCTTCACAGGTAACTGAGAACCTCACAGTGCGAAACGACCCGCACGGGGCTCAGATTCCTTCCTTGCCGCAGTTCGCACGCGTGGTCACTTTCGGCTTACCAACGTACTTCGAGGCCGCAATATTCCTTTTTAAAGACGTCAACGAATGCGGCGTGAGCGCACTGCAATCACAAGGCAAACAGAGAGAGGAACAATGAAGAACCAACTGAAGACGCTGGCCACGCTGGCCCTTGTCTCGGCGCTATCTGCCGGGCTGGCGCAGACGACAGCGTCGGGTGCCACGAGTGCCCCCCCCACAAAACACAAAAAGCCGGTGACCCATAAGGCAGCAGTGCCCAAACCACCTTCGGTCCAGAGCCAGATTCAATCGCTGCGGGACGACATGCAAACGCAGATTCAGCAGCTCAGGCAACAGCTGAGCGACCGTGACCAGCAACTGCAGCAAGCGCAGCAGGCTGCGGCCGCGGCCCAGGCTGCGGCTGCCCAGGCGCAGCAACAGGCTGCCCAGCAATCGGCGACGCTGACTGAGAACACGCAGGCCGTCAGCAATCTGCAGGGCGCGGTTACCGACCTTAAGACCAACACTACTTCTATTGCGACCACCGTCCAGGACGAGCAGGCCAAGGTGGAAAAGCAGATCAACAACCCCGACACTATCCATTTCAAAGGGGTTACGCTCTCCCCGACGGGAAGCTTCCTGGCTGCTGAAACGGTGTGGCGGCAGCGCGCCGAGGGCGCCGACATCAACACCCAGTTCACCGGGATTCCGCTCAACTACGCGAACGCGGGCCAGTACTCGGAGTTCTTCGGATCGGGCCGTCAGTCCCGCATCGCCTTGTTAGCCACCGGCAAAGCCAGTCCCAATCTTTCGATCGGAGGCTACTATGAGGCCGATTTCCTGAGCGCCGGCGTCACTTCCAACAACAACCAAAGTAATAGCTACACGTTGCGCCAACGCCAACTGTGGGCCCAGGCGAAGTACAACTCCCTGACCTTCACCGGCGGTCAAACGTGGTCACTCGCCACGGAAACGACCAAGCTGACGCAACCCAGGACTGAGATCCTGCCCCAAACCATTGACGCGCAGTACAGCGCCGGCTTTGTCTGGGCACGGCAATATGGATTTCGGATCAGCAAGGATTTCGGCACCAAGGCTTCGCTCGCGATCTCCGCTGAAAATCCGCAGACTCTGAACGTGGCTGGCCACAATCTTCCCACCAACTTCATCATTGGTTCGGCCGGCAACGCCGGCGGTCTGTACAACTCCGCTGGTACATCGGCTGCCAACACCAACGTGGCAAACTACTCTGCCAACCTCGCTCCTGACCTCCTTGCCAAGGTGGTATACGAGTCGCCCAGTTTGGGCCACTACGAGCTGTTTGGCGTCGCCAGCTTTTTCCGTGACCGCATCTTTCCTAACGACACGGGCAGCAAACCCACGTCCGCCGGTGCGTACAACGACAGCACGGTAGGTGGAGGGGTCGGTGCAAGCGGGCGGGTGCCGCTCGTGCACAACCATGTCAGCGTCGGCCTCAAAGGGCTCTACGGTGACGGCACTGGGCGCTATGGCAGCAGCTCAATCGCTGACCTGACCGTTCGGCCGGACGGCCAGTTGGCTCTGCTGCACAATTGGAGCGCCCTCGGAACGCTCGAGTTCCACGCAACCAAGCGCCTTGATGTTTACTTCAACTATGGCGCCGATTATGTAGGCCGGCGCTACTTCCTGACCAGCCCGACCAGAGCGGTCGGATACGGCTCGTACCTTAACGTAGAAACCGGCTGCGATGCCGAGCCGGTCCCGGGAACCACGATCACAGGCTACAGCCCCGCCAATCCAGGCAACTGCACCGCGGACACCAAGGATGTTCAGGAGTTCACGGCGGGTTACTGGTACAACCTCTACAATGGCCCGGCCGGTCGTCTGCGCCAGGGAATACAGTACTCCTACTTCCAGCGCAACATCTGGTCCGGCGTAGGCGCCACACCCGTGGCAACGGACAATATATTCTTCACCTCCTTCCGTTATTACTTGCCCTAGACAAAACCAGCCACCAACAAAAAAAGGCGCCCTCCCAGGGCGCCTTTTTTGTTGCCTTACACTGTCATGAGCTACCCACCGATCGAGACCACCTATGCCAAAACCCATCGCCGGCCTGTCCGCACTTTGCCTCCTGATGCTGGTCTTCCTCTTGCTGCCAACCCGCGCGCAAGGCCCATCCGGAGCGTTGCCCGACGTCGCCCCGGTCGAAGCACAACACGCCATGGTGGTCAGCGTCCATCACCTCGCCAGTGACGCGGGCTTGCAGATGCTCAAGGCCGGCGGCAATGCAGTCGATGCCGCGGTCGCAACCGGCTTTGCCCTGGCGGTCGTCTACCCCGACGCAGGCAATCTGGGCGGAGGCGGCTTTATGATGCTGCGCCTGGCCAACGGCGAAACACACTTCCTCGACTTCCGCGAAGAGGCGCCACTGGCCGCGACCGCCAACATGTATCTCGACAGCAAAGGCTCTATCGTTCCCCAGGCCTCCACCGTCGGCTATTTGTCAGTCGGGGTCCCGGGAACAGTCGCTGGACTGGTCGAGGCGCAGCGACGCTTCGGCAAGCTCTCACTCAAGCAGGTCATGGCGCCTGCCATACAGTTTGCGGAAAAAGGCTACACCCTAAGCACAGAAGAAGCAGCCATGCTGCACGATCCCCTGCTTTCCCGGTTTCCTGAATCGCGCCGCATCTTCCAGCGCGATGGCAACTACTACCCGGCGGGCGCTGTGTTTAAGCAGCCGGAGTTAGCGCGCACGCTGACCCTCATCGCACAAGACCCCGCGAGCTTCTATCATGGCGCCCTGGCCAACCAACTGGCAGGCGCCATCCAGAAGCACGGCGGCCTGGTGAGTAAGAAAGACCTTGCCGTCTACCAGGTAAAGGATCGCAAGCTACTGACCGGAAGGTATCGCCAATACCAGATTCTTGCTCCGCCTCCACCCTCCTCCGGGGGCATTGCGTTGCTGGAAACGCTCAACATCCTGCAAGGCTTCGATCTGGCATCGATGGGCGATCGCACGCCCGAGAGCATGCACCTGATCCTCGAAGCGTTCCGCCGCGTGTTCAAAGACCGCACTTCTTTCCTGGGGGATCCTGACTTCGAATCCATACCCACAGCGCAACTCATCGACAAGCGCTACGCGGCGGCGTGGCGAAAGAGCATCAGACTGACCATGGCGACCCCTTCGTCTACACTGACTCGGCCGCCAGGCTATCTGCCGCAAGAAACAGAGACGCAGCCTGCCGCGGAATCGAAGCAGACGACGCACTTTTCCGTGATCGATGAGGCCGGCGATGCAGTCTCGGTTACATATACCCTCAACAACAGCTTCGGTTCCGGGGCCACGGCCGAGGGGCTGGGCTTCCTTCTGAATGATGAGATGGACGATTTCACTTCCAAGATCGGTGCGCCCAATATGTATGGGCTGATTCAGTCGCCGGCAAACGCGATTGCTCCGCGAAAACGGCCGTTGTCGGCCATGACGCCCATCATTGTGCTCGAGAACCATAAGGTCCGCTTTGTCATCGGCTCTCCCGGTGGACCTCGCATTATCACCACCGTCGCCAACATCCTGCTCAGCGCATCCGACGGTGGCTTGAACATCCAGCAAGCAGTGGACGCTCCCCGCTTTCACCATCAATACCTGCCCGACATCGTTTTTGTGGAACCGGGTTTTCCCGAGAACACCCTGCGGGCTCTCCGCTCGATGGGTTACGCCATCAAGGGTGGCGATGGCGACGACCATCACTGGAGCGACGGAGAATGTATCGCCGTAGATCCCAAAACCGGACTGATCCAGGGTGGCCAGGACAAGCGTCACACCTTCGGCAAAGCCGCGGGCTACTAGCTACTAATCAAACGACGCGCCTGATTTTCAACCACATCCCGAACCCGGTACAGCATTTTCACTTCTGGTGCTTACAGAGTAACGACTCCCATGGCGGCTTTTCCTCAAGAAAAGCCGCACTTCGCCGCACCCTCCTGTGCAGAGTAGAAGTGAAAATGCTCTAAAGTAGAGCCAGGCAGGAAACACATGCAGATACGGTTTGCCTTCGGCCAACATGGCCTGGACCTCCAGTTGCCCGACGGGCCCCGCTACGAAGTGATTGAAAGTCGCTCTGCATCGCCTTTACCCGATGTAACCGCGGCGCTCGACCGGGCGCTCGATCAACCCATCGGCAGCAAGCCGCTATCGGCACTGGCAGCCGGCAAAAAGACCGCGGCGATCTCCGTGTGCGACATCACCCGGCCCGCGCCCAACTGGCTCACGTTACCTCCCTTACTCCAGCGGCTGCACGCGGCGGGCATCCCCGTCGATGGTGTAACCATCCTGATCGCGACCGGACTGCATCGGGAAGCCACGTCCAGCGAGATCAAGGCGATCCTCGGCGCCGAGATCGCCGCAAAGTATCGCGTCGTCAACCACGATGCGCGCGTGCTGGCGCAGCATCGCTGGCTGGGAAAGACGGGCAGAGGCATTCCTGTCTACATCGACGAACGCTTCATGGCGGCGGATTTGCATATAACCCTCGGCTTTATCGAGCAGCACCTGATGCTTGGGTTTTCCGGCGGCCGCAAGCTGGTGGCGCCCGGGCTGGCAGCTCAGGAAACCATCAAGGTGATTCACTCGCCCCTGTTCATGCGCGAACCGTTGGCCACCGAGGGATCGATCGACGCCAACCCCTTGCATGCGCAACTGCTGGAAATCGCCCGGATGGCGAGACACGACTTCATGCTGGACGTAACCCTGACCCAGAGCCGCGAGGTTTCGGGCATCTTCGCCGGCGATCCGGTGGAGGCCCATGCTGCCGGCGTTCAGTTCCTGCGCACCACATCGCTCGAGCGGCTCTCCGGATTGGCCGACGCCGTCATCACCAGCGCGGCCGGCTTTCCCCTGGACTTGACGTTCTACCAAACCATCAAGGGCCTTACCGCCGCCCAGCACATCGTCAAGCCGGGGGGCAGGATCCTGATCATGGGCGAATGCGCCGAGGGCGTGGGTTCTCCGGAGTTTGCAGAAAAGGTCGCAGGCTTTTCCAGCTACGACCATTTCCTCGACGAGATCGGAAACGCGGACGTAGTCGTCGACCAGTGGCAGCTGGAGAAACTGGCGCTTGCCGGGCAAAAGCACGAGCTGTTCTTCTACCTGCCCGGGATCTCAAACGACCAGCTGGGCAACCTGGCTTCCCGTTGCTTCGCGACCTCGCAAGCCGCGACCGCCGCGGTGCTTCGTGGACTCCCGGCGGGAGCCAGGGTAGCCCTGGTGCCCGAAGGTCCCTACGTGTATGCCCGTGTCCCCGAGGAGACTTCCGGCGCTTTGATCGAAGTGCCGCAATGATCCTGAGCCGGCGGATGCATCCACACGTTCGCTACGGCCGGCTCCCATCAAACTTGCTCACGCCCCAGATGTTTCTGCAGTACTCCTGAATCGCCCGATCGGACGAGAACTTTCCCATCCGCGCAATGTTGTAGATCGCCATCTTCGACCACTTTTCACGGTCGAGGAAGGTCGCGCTCACCCGGTCCTGGCAATCCACATACGACTGGTAGTCGGCAAACAGCAGGTAGGGATCGTTGTTGAGTAAACCATCGATCAATGGACGAAACAGTGCACGATCGCCGCGCGAAAACCGGCCGGCTTCGATACTATCGATCACTTCGCGAAGCATCGGGTTGGCTTCGTAGATCGCTCGCGGGTGATAGCCTGCCGCCTTGGTTGCAGCCACCTGCTGCGCAGTCAAACCAAACAGGAAGAAGTTCTCGTGCCCTACCGCGTCCCTGATTTCTATGTTGGCGCCGTCGAGGGTGCCGATCGTCAGCGCGCCGTTCATTGCGAACTTCATGTTCCCCGTCCCCGACGCCTCTTTCCCCGCGGTGGATATCTGCTCGCTCAGATCGGCGGCGGGATAGACCTTTTGTCCAAACGTCACGTTGTAGTCGGGCAGAAACACCACCTTGAGGCGGTGCATCACCTCCGGCCTCATTGATGACTTCACCGACGGAGTTAATAAGTTTGATGATCAGCTTTGCGGCGGCATAGCCGGCCGCCGCTTTGCCGCCGAATAAAAAGGTACGCGGGGTGATCTCGAGTTTGGGGTGCCCGCTTCAAGCGAAGGTAGAGGGTAAGAATGTAGCAACACATTCAGGTGTTGCCGCTTGTACTCATGGATTCGCTTCACCTGCGTGTCGAACATGGAACTGGGATCTACCGTGATACCAGTTTCCTCCTTGATATAGTCTGCGAGCCTGACTTTGACGTCATACTGCACCTTGCGCCAGTCGGAGCGAAACGCGGCATCCTCGACATAGGCTTCCAACTGTCGCAGTTGATCCAGGTCGCGGATCCAGCCATCGCCAATCTTGCTGGTCATCAGCTTCGATTGCTCGGGATTGCTCACTGCCAGCCAGCGTCTTGGTGTGACGCCATTGGTCACATTGACGATTTTCTCCGGCCACAGATCATGGAAATCCCGCAGAACGTCGCTCTTCAACAATTGCGTGTGCAATTCCGCGACTCCATTGATGTGTTTGCTGCCGATGCACGCAAGGTTCGCCATGCGGACGTACTTCTGACCCTGTTCGTCAATAATCGACAAGCGAGCTGCCTTCTCGTTGTCTCCCGGAAATCGTTCGCGTACCTCATTCAGAAAACGAGCATTGATCTCGTAAATGATCTCGACGTGGCGGGGAAGCAAAGAAGCAAAAAGTGGCAAAGACCAGCGTTCGAGCGCTTCCGGCAAAAGGGTGTGGTTGGTGTAGCTGAAGGTGTTGGAAGTAATGTTCCAGGCTGTCTCCCAGCCAAGACCCTGCTCGTCCACGAGCAAGCGCATCAGCTCCGCGACACCGATCGATGGATGCGTGTCGTTGAGCTGAATGGCCCACTTCTTGTGAAAATGATCGATCGGACGGCCGCAGGCGAGGTGAATCCGAATCATGTCCTGCAGCGCACAAGACGTAAAAAAGTATTGCTGCTGCAGACGAAGTTCCTTGCCATGGATATTCTCGTCGTTGGGATACAGCACCTTGGAGATATTTTCGGCGAAGGTCTTGGAAGCGACGGCGCCTTCATAATCGCCGCTGTTAAAGCGCTCGAAATAGAAGGACTCGGTCGCCTCCGACCTCCACAACCTGAGATCATTGGCGACTCCCGAGTTGTATCCCAAAATCGGCGTGTCGTAAGGAATTCCCTTTACCACCGAAGCAGGAATCCACTGCACTTTGTAATTTCCCAGCGAGTCCTTCGAGGATTCCGTGTGGCCGCCGAAGCACACCTCTACCGCTTCCCGAGCCCGCCGAATCTCCCAGGGATTTCCGTAACGGAGCCAATAGTCGGTAAGCTCTACCTGCCAACCGTCGTGGATCTCCTGGTGAAACATCCCAAACTGGTAGCGAATCCCATATCCAATCGCGGGGATGCCCAAAGTTGCCAAAGAGTCCAGATAGCAGGCCGCCAGGCGGCCCAGCCCACCGTTTCCAAGGCCGGGTTCACGCTCTTGCGCAACGATGCGGTCCAGATCCAAGCCGAGTTCGTTGGCCGCCTGCCGGATGGGGTCCTCGACTCCCAGGTTCAGCATGTTGTTGGCTAGGTGGGGGCCCATCAGAAACTCCGCGGACAGATAACCAACCACACGCGCACTGTGTTCCTTGTAACTCTGTTTCGTGGCCAGCCAGCGAGCCAGAATACGATCGCGCACCGTGTACGCAACAGCCATGAAGTAGTCCATGTCGGTCGCCGATTCCGGGTCCTGGCCCACGACGTAGCGCAGATTTTCCAGAATCGCCTGCTTCAGCGTTTCGACCTTTACGCCGGTACGGTCGTCGTCGACCGTCGCCAATGGCTGCTCGAAGGGCTGTTCCTGAATTACACGGCTCATGGGTGTCCAACTTTCCGTGGAATGCGTTTTTGGTGTGCTCGGTCGAGACAAATGCTTCGGTCGTGACAAATGCTAGGAGCTGCCCCCGGCAAACACAAGGACGCCCGGCGAACTTTACTGAGATTATTTGGAATTTTAACCGCGCCGACCGCCGGGAGGCATGGGTGTTGGAGCCGACCGGAAAGTACGAGCAGTTGCTTCCGAAAGAGGGGGCGACCGGGCCGGAAGGTAACGGGGCCCACCAGACTCTCATGGACCTGACCCGGACTCGGGCCAGCCTGTAGCGCTGCCCGGCTGCGCAGATCGCTGTTTCGCGATGGCTGGGAGACTCTCCTGTAACTGCGGATTCCCATCCGCGGTGCATTCTCCGATTGCATCGATTATCATCAAGGGACATCTATAGGCTTACGCCGTTGATGAAGCAGTGGTGGCTGCATTTTTTGCCACCCTCACCAACCATCGGCTGATGTGTTTTGCTTATAGAGGCTCTGAGAATCACGACCCTCAGCCGGCACCATGAAGCCTATCGGCGAGACGCGAAAGTGGCGAAATTGGCAGACGCACCAGACTTAGGATCTGGCGGGGCAACCCATGGGGGTTCGAGTCCCCCCTTTCGCACCAACAGATCGAACGGATAGTCTGCTTCCCTACCGTTGGACCAGCGCTTCGTGGACCAGCGCGTCGTTCGCGGCTCCCCGGAGAAGATTCCCGCATACACCACGGTCGCAGGTAGAGAAAGGTCCCTGCGCCCTCATTCAAAATGAACATTCAGCAGCGTCGTGTAGTCGTGACCGGGGTTGGCTTGGTAAGCCCCGTGGGCATCGGAACAGAAAATACGTGGAAAGCCCTGCTGCAGGGGGAATCCGGTATCACGGGGATCACCCTGTTTGATACAACGGGGTTTAGCTGCCGTATCGCCGGCGAAGTGAAGAATTTCGTTCCCGAAGACTTTATCGAGCGCAAAGAAATCAAGAAGATGGGCCGGTTTATCCAGTTTGCCCTGGCCGCCTCGGAGTTCGCCGTGGCGCAGACCGGTTTGGACATGACGGCCGAAAATTCAGAAAAAGTCGGAGTCTACGTCGGCAGCGGCATTGGGGCTTTTGAAGTCATCGAGCGGGAGCACAGCAAGTTGATTTCCGCCGGCCCCCACCGGGTGTCTCCCTTCTTCATTACTGCGACCATCGCCAACCTCGCCGCCGGACAAATTTCGATTCGTTACCATGCGACCGGCCCCAACCTAACCAGCGCCACCGCTTGCACCACGGGTGCGCATGCGGTGGGTGAGTCATTCCGCGTGATCCAGAGGGGCGACGCAGACGTAATGATCTGCGGCGGCAGCGAAGCCGCGGTGACCCCGCTCTCCGTCGCCGGTTTTGCCTCCATGCGCGCGCTCTCCACCCGCAATGACGACCCCGCAACCGCATCGCGCCCCTGGGATGCCGGCCGCGATGGGTTCGTGGTGGGCGAAGGCGCCGGCATACTCGTTTTGGAAGAATGGGACCATGCCGTAAAGCGCGGCGCGCCCATTCTTGCGGAGTTGGTTGGCTACGCGGCAAACGGCGATGCCTATCACACCAATGCACCGCCCGAAGATGGCCGCGGCGTACGCCGGGTGATGCAGCTAGCGCTGCACGATGCCGCCGTGGACCCCAGCGCGATCGGCTATCTCAACGCCCACGCCACCTCTACCCCACTCGGCGATCGAGCCGAAGCCCGCGCCATCTGCGAGACCTTTGGCGACTCGGCCAAGACTCTGCTGGTCAGCTCAACCAAGTCGATGACCGGCCATCTTCTGGGCGGAGCCGGAAGCCTGGAAGCCGGCATCACCGTGCTGGCGCTGAGGGATCAGGTGGCTCCCCCCATGACCAATCTGGAGCAAGTCGAGGAGGCCTGCTGTTTCCGCCTGGTCAGGGACAAAGGCCTGCCTGCGCCGATGGAGTACGCTATGACCAACTCCTTCGGCTTTGGCGGCACCAACGCCTCCCTCATCTTCCGCCGCTACCACCCGGAGTGAGGCGCGGGGTTGTATCCCTCGCCCACTGGCTGCGCCCATCCGCGAAGGATAAAACGCAGAGATTTATTTCCAGGAAATTGGGAGAGAATCGCAGGGTGCCTCAGACCGCTTCGCTTAAACGGCGCGGTCGGATAGTCTATAGCCATCATGAGCCAGGACACGAATCAACCGAGCGTTCTTCTCGAGCGTACGCCCGACTATCGCGAGGGTTATGCCAACAGCGTTCAAGTGCAAAAGAGCGTTTGGGACTTCCGTCTCACCTTCGGCACCGCCTACCAGGACACGCCCGAACAGATCACCATCAATACGTTCCAAACCATTTACCTCAGCCCGCAACAGGCCAAAGCATTATCCAATGTACTGGGGCAGAACGTGTTGCAGTATGAGCACGCCTTCGGCGCCATTTCCCTCGAACCACGTCCGCCGGTCATCCCCCAGGGACCAGTCCACTAGCGGGCTGTCACCTCTACTCTGAACGGGGCCTAAAGGCCACAAGGATGACGACGTTTATGCCGGGGATCAATCCCCGGCATACCCTGAAGTCGGGCACTCCTGCTTTAATCCACTGTTACAGTCCACTAGAGCAGTCTCGCAATGACTGCGGCCTGAGCAAGCAAACGTAACTTTTCCGGGAAGAGAGAAAGACTCGTGGCCGCGCAACAGCAATCACCGGTCGACCGCCCCCTGCCTCTCCGGCTGATCTTTCCCTTGCTCTTCGTAGCCGTCTACCTCTCCCACCTCACGCTGTTGCGGTTGCCTTACTACTGGGACGAAGCCGGCTACTACATCCCCGCGGCCTACGACTTCTTTCGCACCGGCGATGTGATTCCTTCGAGTACCCTGGCGAATGCCCACCCGCCGCTTCCCTCGCTTTACCTGGCGTTGTGGTGGAAGTCCGGGTTTACACCCGCGGTGACCCGCACTGCCATGTGCCTGATCACTGCGATCGCGCTGCTCGCCGTGTATCGCCTGGGGATTCTGTTGAATGGCCGTCAGAGAGTGGCGGCTACCGCCACCTTGCTCACCGCGATCTATCCCATTTGGTTTGCGCAAAGCACGCTGGCCCACGCGGATATGTTTGCCGCGGCGGGCACACTGTGGGGGCTGGCCTTCGTCTTCGCCGGCCAACGAAGTCCGCGGCTCCTCTGGGCCGCGGTCGCCTGCTTTGCCGTCGCGGCGTGGTCGAAAGAAACAGCCATTGTTACACCTCTGGCCATTGCCCTCTGGGAAGGCTACCTCTGGCTGCGCAACAACGATGGCAGCAATAATGGCAACAACAGCGGCAACAACGATGGAAACCTGGACCGCCGCCCGCACCTGCGCGTTGCTCTAGCCATGCTCGCAGCGCCCGCAACGCTGCTGCCCTGGTATGCCTACTATCGTCACCGCACCGGCTTCATTTTCGGCAATCCGGAATTCCTTCGTTACAACGCAACCGCCAACCTGTCGCCGTTGCGGTTCCTTTTGGCCCTGGCGCACCGCGCACTGCAGCTCACCGCACATATGAACATGTTCGTACCCGTGCTCTGTATGTTGGGGGCCATGCTCCTGTTGCCCTTGCGGGAACGGGGCGGAGCGCTGCGGCCGCGCATTTCCCCGCCGGACCAGGCGATCCTTTACGCCGTGATGCTGGCCAATATCTTCTTCTTCTCCTTGCTTGGGGGCGCCCTGCTTACTCGCTACCTGCTCCCCCTCTATCCCCTTCTTCTGCTGCTGTGTGTCTCCACCTTTTACCGCCGGGTACCCTATTGGTGGGGCCTGGTTCTGCTCAGCGCCGCGGCCTTTATCATTGGCCTCTTCGTCAACCCGCCCTACAAGTTCGCTCCCGAAGATAACCTGAACTACGCCGACGTGATCCGGTTGCATCAGCAGGGGATCCGGCAAATCGTGAACCGCTTCCACGGCAGCACAATCCTGACCGCCTGGCCGGCCACCGATGAACTCACCAAGCCGGAATTGGGCTACGTGAGAAAGCCGATGCCGGTCGTAAGCGTGGCAAATTTCTCCCTGCCGGAGATTCAGAAGGCGGCAGCCTCTACCCAGGACTACAGCGTCGGCTTCGCTTTTTCGACCAAATACGACCCGCCCCGCCTGATGATGGACCTGGGAGCGCGCAACGAGGCCCTGGACACACGCTTTTTCGATTTCCATCGCGACCTGGCGCCGGCTGCCATCGCTCACCTTCTCGACGGCCAGATCGTGTGGAGTGAAGACCGCCAGGGGGAGTGGGCCGCGGTCCTGCACTTCAATCGTCCGCAGGTAGCGAGCTTGAGCACTCCCGGGCTCGCCGAGGCATCCGGAGAGCGATAATCCCGAATGCCACAATCCCCCGGAACTATACTGGGGGGGTGCTTTTCCGTCCTCCAAACTGTGCTCTTCCGGCGTTTTCCAGGGCCCGAATGCCTTGGCGGCTTTTCCTGAAGCAGAGACGCGCCGTGCGGAAACCTCCCTTGCACCGTAGCGGCGGAAATGTCTCGATCCCGGCCCTGATCCTCTTTTTGGCGGCTTTCTTCCCTTGCGGGCTGCTGGGGCAGAGCTCCACGGCAACCACGAACACCCCCGCGGACGCGGCCACCCCTTCCAGCCAGGCCCCGCCGGTACAATCATCAGTCCCTCAGGGACAATTATTGCTCGTGCTCCCCTTCGACAACCGGACCGACCAGCCGAACCTGGACTGGATCAGCGAAGCAGTTCCAGAGATGCTGAACCGTCGCCTGACCTCGGCTGGCTTTATGCCCATCAGCCGCGATGACCGGCTGTACGCTCTCGATCATTTAGGGCTTCCCTCCACCTTTCAGCCTTCGCGCGCCAGCGCGATTCGGCTGGCGGAAACGCTGGACGCGAACTACATCGTCGTGGGGTCATTTTCGACCGCCGGCGCACGCTTCCAGATCAAGACCCAGATCCTGCAAGTCGACGCCCTGCACATGTCCGCCCCCATCCAGGAAGAAGCGGATATTACCCATTTGCTCGACTTGCTGAACAGCCTTGCCTGGGAGCTGGCCAAGCAGTTGGATCCCCACTTCGCGGTAGCCCGCAATACCTTCGTCGCCGCCGGCGGCGGGCTGCGCGCGGATACTTTGGAAAACTACATCCGGGGACTGGTAGAGCCCGATCCCGCGGAACAGATTCGCCACCTGAAAGAGGCGGTGCACCTGGACCCCAGCTTTTCGCCGGCGCTGCTGGCCTTGGGCAAGGCCTATTTTGCCAACCAGCAGTTTGAGTTGGCGGCAACCACCCTGGGACGGCTGCCGCTCAACGATTCCGGCGCACGCGAGGCCGACTTCGATCGTGGCCTGGCCTATTTTTATCTTGGAAGCTACATCAAGGCGGAAGACGCCTTCGCCTTTGTGAGCAAGCAGTTACCCCTGCCGGAAGTGGTCAACAACCAGGGGGTGGCAGCCAGCCGCCGGGGCTTGGACGCCACGTCCTTCTTCCAGCAGGCGGTGAACGCCGACCCCAACGATCCGGATTATCAATTCAATCTTGCCCTGGCCTTGACCCGGAAAAAAGACGTGGCGGGCGCCCTGCGGGCTATCGGGCAAACGTTGAAGCTTCATCCCCAGGACACCGAAGCTCAGACCTATCAGGCCGCTTTGCATGCCGGCGGGCAGCACCCGGCGGCGGCGACGGGGCCTGGTCCCGCGGGCAACCGCGTCAATGCTGCCTTCGCTCCCGCGGCGACGGATGACAGCATGCCCCTGGAGCGCATTAAGCGGACCTTCAACGAAGCCTCCTTCCGGCAAGCGGCCTTTGCGATGGAGCAGATGCAAGAGGAGCACTTGGCAAGTCTGCCACCGCCTAAGCAGGCGGCCGCACTCGCCCAGGCGGGCATGCGCTTTTTCAACCAGGGGCTGATCTTGGAAGCTGAGCGCGAGTTTCAGGCGGCGCTCGAGGCGGATGCCGACAATGCGGACGCCCATGCCGGCCTGGCGCTGGTCCGGGAGGGCGGGGGCGACGTCAAAAATGCGCGCCTGGAGGCAGACGCATCGATTAAAACCCAGCCGAACGTCACCGCCTACCTTGTCCTGGGCCGTCTCGACCTTCAGGCCAACCAGAAGCCCGAGGCGGCGGCGGACGTGAGCAGCGCGCTCAAGCTCGAACCGGGGAACGCAAAGGCACGCGCTCTGCGGCAACAGATCGAGAGCAAAGGCCAAGCGGTTCCATGACCCCCCGGCGCCCCGGCCCCGGCCCCGGCCCCGGCCCCGGCCCCGGCCCCGGCCAGAGAAATACTAGTGGGATAAGGGGTATCCTCGTTGCCATGATTCGGTCGATGATTCGGTCCATCATTCGGTCCATGACTTGGTCGCGGATTTGGTCGCGTGCTTCACAGCGAGGTTTGCCGGAGCTGGTCCTGATGGCGGCCTTTTGCTCGGCACTCGCCGGGCATGGGGCCGGTCTGGGAGCCGGTGACGGGGCCGCCCATACCGAGCAGCCGCGCGTGATCGTGATCCATCTGGACGACACCATTCAGCCGATCAGCGCCGAGTACATGGCACGGGGCCTGGATGCCGGGGCGGCACAACATGCCGCCGCCGTCCTCATTGAAATCAATACCCCTGGCGGCCTGCTCGATTCCATGCGTCAGATGGTGGGTAAGGTCATCGCGTCGCCGGTGCCGGTGATCGTGTATGTCGCGCCTTCCGGCAGCAGGGCCGGATCGGCGGGATTCTTCCTTCTGGAAGCTGCCGATGTGGCCGCGATGGCTCCGGGCAGCAATGCCGGCGCGGCGCATCCCGTGGTCGAGGGCGGCAAGCTCGACGACATCATGAAGCAGAAGCTGGAGAACGATACCGCCGCGTTTCTGCGTTCTTATGTGGCCCGCCGGGGACGGAATGTGACCGCCGCCGAGGATGCGGTCCGTTCTTCCAAATCCTACAGCGACACCGAAGCGCTGCAACTGAAGCTGATCGATTTGATCGCACCCGACAACGCCACGTTGTTGAACGAGTTGGACGCCCGCACCATCACCCGCTTCGATGGGTCCAAAGTGACGCTGCATACGCGCGACGCGCAGCAGATCACGGTCGATCCAACGTTGCGCGAAGCGATTCTCGACCGGCTCACCGATCCCAACCTGGCTGTTCTGTTGCTGGTGGTGGGCGCCCTGTTGATCTATGTGGAGTTCAACGCTCCGGGCACCATCATTCCGGGAACACTGGGCACCATCATGGTCCTGCTCGCTCTCTTTGCGCTCAACCTGTTGCCCGTCCGCTATACCTCGGTGATGCTGTTGGCCGCCGCTTTCGTGTTGCTTATCCTGGAGGCAAAGTTTGCCAGCCATGGGGTTTTGGCCGCCGCGGGCATCGTTTCTCTGGTGATCGGCGCGCTCACCCTGGTGGACGGTCCTGTTCCTGAACTGCGTGTGCATCTTGCGACCGCACTCAGTACCGGGCTGGCCTTCGGGCTGATCACCGTCTTTTTGTTGCGTCTCGCTCTCCGCGCACGCCGAAGCAAGGTGCGTATGGGAGGCGACGCCATGATCGGCATGATCGCCGTAGTCACCCAGCCGCTTGCACCCACGGGTCAGGTCTTGGTGAACGGTGAGCTCTGGCAAGCCGAATCCACCAGCCCGGCCGTGCCGGGCGAACGGGTGCGCGTACGCGGGTTGCGCGATCTCACCCTGTTGGTGGAGCGGGTTCTCTAAGCCTGTCTGCCCTGGCGGATAGAACTACACCGGGCTCGAGCAAACAGGCTGCTCCTGTACAATCGGGTATAAGCGAGGCCCATCATGGGTATAGGCATTCCCGGCCTGATCGTCGTATTCGTCGTTGGCATCTACCTGATCAACTCTGTAAAGATCCTCAGAGAATATGAACGCGGGGTGGTCTTCCGCCTTGGGCGCGCTCTGCCTACACCCAAGGGGCCGGGTGTCATTCTCATTTTTCGCCCTTTCGACCAAATGGTGCGCGTCTCCCTGCGCCAGGAAGTGCTGGAAGTACCGCCCCAGGACATTATTACTCGCGATAACGTGACCCTGAAAGTGAATGCGGTCATCACACTTAAGGTGATCGACCCCTCACGCGCCGTGATCGAAGTGATGAATTACGTCTACCAGACCTCGCAGTTTGCCCAGACCACGCTTCGCTCGGTGCTCGGTGAAGTGGAACTGGATGAACTGCTATCGCATCGGGAAGCCCTCAACCAGAGGATCCAAACCATTATCGACCAGCACACCGCACCGTGGGGGGTAAAGGTAGTCAATGTCGAAGTGAAGCAGGTGGACCTGCCGGAGTCGATGCTACGCGCCATGGCAAAACAGGCCGAGGCGGAACGCGAAAAGCGGGCCAAAGTCATCCATGCCGACGGCGAGTTTGCAGCCGCCCAGCGCCTGGTGGATGCGGCCGCGCTTTTAGCGACGCAACCTATGACATTGCAATTGCGCTACTTACAGACCCTTACCGATATTGGCGTGGAAAAAAACACCACCATCGTCTTTCCCCTGCCTTTGGAAATGATGAGTCTTTTTAATAAAATGAGTGATATGCGGATGCCCGCGACCGCCGCGGGCGTTACCGAGATCAAGCCGGAGAAACAGCTATGAGATCCTTGCTGGAAGAAGAAGACGTAGACCGCTCGTCGGAGGTAACACTCAGCACCGCCTCCCTGCTGGGTATTTTCTTTGGCCTGGTTTTGGTCTGCGGCGTGTTCTTTGGCTTTGGTTACTCCATGGGCCGTGGAACCGGAGCCATCACGCAGGTAATTCGATCGGCAGCTCCATCCGTGCCCAGTGTGACCGAACCGGAAGAAACCGCGACGGCGGAGAATACTCCGCCCCCCCCAACCGCCCCGGCGGAGCAGACGCCCGCCCCAGTGGCGCAGACGCCTGCCCCAGCGGCACAGATGAATGACGTGCCCGCTCCCGAAAAAACCACACAACCCCCTGCCGTCGCGAGTGCCGGGCAGGACGAGGACGCTGCATCCGTTGCCCCCAAGGACGAGACCCCGCGGCGGCAAGCGCCGGCGCCCCGCAAGAAGCCGTCGGCAGCGCTATCAGCCGTGGAACAACCCGGCGCGGTTGCGACAGACATGAGCGTGATCGCCGCTTCCGGGCAACCCATGGTGCAAATTGCCGCCGTGGCCCGCCGCGAGGATGCTGACGTTCTGGTGTCTGCCCTGCGTCAGCGCGGCTACGGAGTGGTGGTGCGCAACGAGCCTCAAGACAAGCTGTTGCACGTTCAGGTAGGCCCGTTTGCCAATCGCACGCAGGCCACGGCCATTAAGCAGAAGCTGCTCTCCGACGGCTACAACGCCATCGTCAAGCAGTAGGCAGCATTTCCTCGCCCCACATCGATTCCGGCAACCCCGACGCAATGGCCGTGCGCACCGCAAGGATAAGCTGCTCACGGGTAGCAAATTGCGCCGGGTAGACCGGTGGGTGGAAGGTCACGTGCGCGGTTCCAGGCTGGATGCGCAGGCTGCCTTTCGTCATCATCCGCTCTGACCCCCGAATCGAAACGGGAATCACTGGCGCTCCCGACTCCATGGCGAGATAAAAAGGGCCCTTCTTGAACGGCAGCAGCCTGCCGTTGCGTGAGCGCGTGCCCTCAGGAAAAGTCGAGATGTTTACGCCGGAAGCCAGGACCCGGTTGCCTACTTTGACGCTCTCCCGCGCCGACTCCAGGCGCCCGTCGCGATCCACCGGAATAAAGTCGGCCAGCCGCATGCCCATGCCAAGAATCGGAATTTTCATCAGCGAACGTTTCAGGAAAAATGCGGTGCGGAACGGCAGCTCGGGAAACAGGATGGGCGGATCGAGATTCGAGACATGGTTGGTCATGAAGATACAGGGCTGGGCAAGAAGATGCTCGCGGCCATCCACCACGACCCGAATGCGCGCCAGGCGTAAACCGGTGCGCAGAATCCACATGCTCCAGCGATAAAGCAGGCCGATGTTCCCGGTCAGCAATGCCCACGGAATGCCGACCGCCGCAGCCGGCAAAGCAAGAATCACGTAGGTAAAAAGGATCGTAAGCGAACTGAACATTACCGCATACCCGTGGCGCGGAGTTTCAAGCGCGGCTCCGCTGCTCGAGATATTTGGGCAGCTTCTCGTAGATGCCGTCAAAGCCGCCGTTGGAAAGGATGGCCACGACGTCGCCCGGCTTCAGCCGCGGCGAAAGCCCTTGCACAATGGCATCGGCGGTGGGAAAGAAAGTCGCGTCCTGCCCCGCCCGCACCAGTGCGGCTACTACTTTTTCCGGATGCATGCGCTCCGCTTCAGGAATGCTTTCCTGCTTGAACACCCCGGCTACCACGATGCCGTCGGCGAGAGACAGACTCTCCACCAGCTCGCGCTCGAAAACATTTCTACGCAACGTATTCGACCGCGGCTCGAGCACGGCCCAGAGTCTCTGTTCAGGATACGCCGCGCGCAGAGCTTTCAATGTCTCGCGGATTGCCGTTGGGTGGTGGGCGAAATCATCCACGATCGTCACCCCCGCGGCGATGGCCCGCACCTCCAGCCTGCGCTTGACACTGCGGAAGGTAGACAGCGCTTCGACGATCGAAGCGTCGGCGATTCCCTCCCCCGCGGCCAATGCCGCCGCCGCGGTTGCATTGAGCGCATTATGTTCTCCGGGCATAGGCAGCGTCACCTGCAGCCACTCCTGACCCGAACGAAAAATCTTCCAGGTCGAGTCGCTTCCCTTGTGGGTGAGCTCCTTGATCTGCCATGTAGAACCAGGTTTGAACCCGTAACGCTCGACAGTACAAAAGGCCTTCGCCACGCAATCGTCCACGTTGGTGCTGCCGTCGTAGGCAATCACCCGGCCGCGGCGCGGAACCAGGTTCACAAGCCGCCGGAAAGCAGTCTTTACCGCGGCCAGGTTCTCGTAGATATCGGCGTGGTCAAACTCCACGTGGGTCAGTATCAACGCGTCGGGAAAGTAGTGCATGAACTTCGGCCCTTTATCGAAAAAGGCCGTATCGTACTCATCGCCTTCCAGGATGAATGGCCTGCCCTCGCGCACGCGAAAGCTGGTACCGAAATTTTCTGCGATGCCGCCGATCAGGAACGAGGGCGCAACCTCCGGCTTGCTCCGCGACGCGACCTCGTAGATCCACGCCAGCATGCTGGTGGTCGTGGTCTTTCCGTGCGTTCCCGCCACTACCAGCGAATCCTTACCGGGCAGAAATTCGTGCTGGATGGTTTCGGCAAGCGAACGAAATGGTATGCGCTGGTCGAGCACATATTCCAGTTCCACATTTCCCCGGGAGATGGCGTTGCCCACGATCACCAGGTCAGGGCGAGGCGCGAGATTCGCTTCGGCGTAGGGCTCTTTGATCTCGATCCCCAGCGCTTGCAAAAGATCAGACATGGGCGGATACGCCGCGGCATCCGATCCCGTCACGCGGTAAGCCCTTGATTGCAGCATTCCGGCAAGCGAGGCCATCGCGGAACCGCAAATCCCGATCAGGTGAATGTGTTTCGTTGCTGTCATATCGTGTGCCATGGCCTTATTTTTCTGTCGCCCTCTGCATAAAGCTCAGCAGCGGTGCTCGCAGCAAATCCAGCTCCGCTTCGATGCCGAAGGCGAGCGTCACATTGCGCCGCGACACATGGCCGGAACGAAGGCCAATGCCGATCGGCCCCTCAAACCAGTCGAACACGCGCAAAATCATTTCGTCCACTAAACCGTCCGTTTGTCCGGGAGCCAGGCAGTCGAGCATCTCGCCGAAAATAATGCCCTTTACGCCTTCAAATTTTCCCGCCAGTATCATCTGTCGCAGTAATCGATCTAATTGATACGGCTTTACGTCCCGGTCCTCCAGAAAGAGGAGCTTGCCCTCGGTGCGCGGCGCGTGGGGTGTGCCCAGGGAGGCCACGAGCATCGTCAGGCAGCCGCCATAGAGCACGCCGGCGGCTTTTCCGGATTTCAGCATCCGCAGGCCGGATGCCTCACCCACGAACCAGCGTTCGCCGCCGAGCGCTGCCAGCAGGCTCGGTTCATCGACTCCATCCGGCAACGAAAAGTCGCCCGCAATCATGGGTCCATGGAAAGAGACAAGGCCCACCTGGTCCAATAGCCAGGTCTGCATATAGGTCATGTCGGAATAAGCAATGAGCGGCTTGGGATGCTCCCGCACCAGGCCCAGGTCAAGGCCCGCTAGAAGATAATTGGATCCGTAACCTCCACGGCTACAAAAAATCGCTCCCGCCTCCGGATCGAGGAAAGCGGCATGCAGATCGTCCAGCCGGGCTTGCGCGGTCCCGGCAAAATAATGATGCGCCTTCGCCAGCGCCTGGCGGCCCACCGAAGGCACGAAACCCAGATGGCCCAGCGCCTCCACTCCCCGCGCCAGCCGCTCGGGATGGGGATAACTGGCCGGAGAGATGATGCTCACGCGCGATCCGCGGCGCACGGCGGCGATACTCAGGTTACGCACCCCTGCTTCAGGAACCTTCATCATCGGGGGAGACCCTTCCTCACCATGCCTCACCATGTCTCACCATGTCTCCCCGAAACAAATGAGCTCGGCGGGGCCCGTCAGCAGAATCTCGGAATCTGGTCCGTGCCATTCCACCGTTTGCGGTCCGCCGGGAGAGTTCACGCGCAGCACCGGCGCAGCATCGCGCAGTGCGATCGCGGCGCTGCCGCTGGCGCAGGTACCGGTGCCGGAAGAAGAAGTGGGACCGACGCCGCGCTCATAGATGCGTATCTCGATTTCATCGGGACCGCACATGCGCACAAACTCCACATTCGTTTGCTGGGGAAACTCGGGGTGATGGCAGATCTCAGCGCCAATCACCTCCCAGGCATAGCCGTGTACGTTGAAATCCGGTTGGTCGACAAAGATCACGAAGTGGGGGTTGCCGGTCGAGACCACGGCGCCCTTGATCGCTTGTTTGCGGGTGAGCTGCAGATGGTGCGGCTTGACCTCGGGGATCCCCATGGAAGAAGCGATGCGAAAGGCAGATCCCTCGACCGCTTCGATGCGGCAGATACGCGGCCCCGCGTCGGTTTCGAGTACGACTTCGTCACCCGGGCCGGCCTTGGTCTCATAGGCGATCCACGCCGCTGCACAGCGGGTGCCGTTGCCCGAGATCTCGGCAATCGAGCCGTCGGCGTTATGCAGGCGGATCTTGCCCCTGCGTTCCCCCTGCCCGCTGCGTTCCCCCTGCCACGATAGGAACTCCACCCCGTCGGCTCCTATACCCTGATTGCGCCGGCAGAGCCTTCGAGCGAGATCGGCCGGGGCTTCGGTTCCTGCGAGATTTGCCTGGATGACCAGAAAGTCGTTACCGCAGGCATGTGCTTTTACAAACGGGATCACTCGTCCTCCGCATCGTGATAGGTCATCAGCTTGCCCACGACCGGCGAAGCGCGCAGATGCGCAATCAGGAACTTGTGCTGGCTCGATGTACCCAGCACAGAAAAGCAAATACGCTGCAGTTGCGCCACCACATCCTGTTCCGGTTCCACCAGGCGCTTTCCCTGCAGGTCGAGCGCGTTGAGCACAGCGCCCTGAATGGCATTGCGGTCTTCGCCTCGCACTTCATACACCAGCGAAAACATCTTGATGTTGAACCGTGTCTCCAGCACCCCGATGGCGGTAAGCGCGATGAGCACAATGACCGTGGCCAGGGCTGCGGGGGCAAACAAACCTGCGCCGCAGGCCATGCCGATGCTGGCCACCACAAAGACGGTCGCGGCGTTGGTCAGCCCGCTCACCCGAAAGCGGTTGCGCATGATCAGACCTGCGCCCAGAAAGCCGATGCCTTGCACGATGTTCGACGCCACACGTCCTTTGTCTGGATTGTTGTCCCCCGCCAGGACCGCGGAGAGAAACGTAAACATGGCGCAGCCGCAGCAGATGAGCAGGTTGGTGCGCAAACCGAGCGACTTTTTATGGTACTCCCGCTCCGCCCCGATGGCGCCGCCCAGAAGGCAGGCCATCAACAACCGCGTGGCCACACCACTCGCAAGCAGCATCTGCTCCAGGTCACTGAAGTGAAAGCTGCGGACCGGCTCGGTGAAGTGGAATAGGTTCAGGAACATTGCTTGAGCGTGATGCTACCATCGCGCACCTGCCGCTGTGAGCCCACAATACGCCGTGGCGTGTAACCACTTTTGTTCTGCGTGGTTTTCTTAGCGGCTGCCCGCAAGCTGGGAGCGGTAGATATGCGCGCACGGCTGGCCGGTGGAGCAAATCACGTTGACCAGCAGCAGCCCCTCCGGGTGTTGCAGAACCGCCTGGGAAACAACATCTCCATCGAGCGCGACCACTGCGGACGCAGCCCGCGCAGGATCCTTGAGAGCACGCTCCCAAGTCAGATAATCTCCCTCGTTCAGGGTGCGGCGAAGCGGGATGCCCGCTTGCTGCACCGCCCCGACATCGCCTGAGACCCGCATCATGATCAACCCCTGCCCCGGAATCTCCAGTAGGGCTTTGGCCAGCGCGGTTTCAAACGCGATCCGGCTGCGCGCGTTGACCACTGCCTCCTGAAACACCAGCGGACGCGCACGCAACAACGCCACACTGTTGCCCACCACCAGAAGGAAACACGCCACGACGGCATAACGCCGCAGGCTCGGCCGATGAACGAACAGCAGGCGGACAAGGCTGCCGGTAAACAGCGCGAAGGCCGGCAACAGCTCCATGCCGTAACGCGTGTTGTACCAGGAAAATGGGCGCCAGACGGGGATGAAGATGGGCACGGAGCCGTAGGCCACCGAGTAGGCATAGAAAGGCAGCGGCAGCAACAGCAACAGCACCGGCCAGAACTGCCGCCGGCGAAAGACCCAAAAGGACGTCACGGCGCCCGCGGCGCTCAGCCAGCACAAGAGCTTTCCCAGCCGCACCGGCGCCGCGCCCAGCTCCGCGGCTTTTAGAAAATAAATCGCCGCATCCGGCAGGTTGTGAAGACCCGGACGGGGCGATGCGCCAGGAGGAGACGTCCGGACTTCAATCGCACGTGCCGAATAAGGACCGCGGATAAAGTCTAGCGGATCGCCAAATTGCTTTGCGTTGTAGGCCAGCCACAACGACGGAGCCGCCACCAGCATGGCGGTAAACAACACCCAGGCGCCTGCCACGGGCCCTCGCCAGTTCCAGCGAGCACGCGCCCTGATCGTCGCCCAGGTGGCAAACAGCCAGGCTGCGGCGGCATACACCCACCCGTCGTAACGGGTAAAGATGGCGGCAACCAGAACCAACCCGGCAGCGATAAGAAGGCGGTCACCCGAAGAACCCTCGGCGGGCTCAGGAGCTGCGAGAGCGCGTTCATATTGAACAATCAAAAGTACGGCCCAAATCAGTTGCGCCAGAAACAGGGGTTCGGTCATGGCCGTGGTCGCCATATAAAGCAGGCCGGGATTCAACCCGTAAAAGGCCACTACAACGATCGCGGCGGACCGGTCCAGCCACATCCGCGCCAGCCGGTAGATCCCGGCGCATCCCAGCACATAGCTGGGGATAGACACGCAGGCTCCCGCCAGGCCGTTCTGCCACCAGGCCATGTTCCAGACAAACGGCAAAAGCAGAATGTGCGGCAACGGCAGCCAGACCGAACCGAGCTGGCGAAAACCGGGGGTATTGGAATCAAAGACGCGGCGGGCGATATGCAAGTGCGCTACCGCATCGCCGTACAGCAGCAGCGTGCCGTGCCGCACACAATAGGCCAGGGCCACCAGGCCGAGCGCCAGCGCAGTCCACGCCACCAGGACGGTCTCCCGCTGGATGGCCTCGGCATCACTGTACTTTTCAGTCACTTGACTGCCTGGCGGCGACATCCACCGGCCGCCGCGTCGCGCCCGCGGGGGACCGCCTTGCGGGGCCATACCCGGACCGTCCTGCGGCGACTTCACTGGACCGCCTTCCCCCTCAGTCAAGATGAGAAAGCTCACGGAAGAGAGCGAACCGCTTATCTATCTCCTCACGCGTGAGCGATTGTAATTGCTCTGTGCCAAACCGTTGCACCGCAAAGGAGCCCATCACGCCACCGTAGAACATCGCATTCTTAAAAGCCTGCGGTGTCACCTCGGGCTGCGAGGCGAGGTATCCAAAGAAGCCTCCGGCGAAGGAGTCTCCGGCGCCGGTCGGATCCACCACTTCCTCCAGCGGCAAGGCCGGTGCGCGGAACGGCAGCGTCACACTACCGGTTTTTGCTCCGGGGAAGGCATGCTCGCTAAAGAACGCCGTCGCCCCGTACTCGCCATGCTTCACGATGAGCGCCTTCGGCCCCATCGCCAGAATCTTGCGCGCAGCCAGAACCAGGTTGGAGTGATCGGCGAGCAGCTTGGCCTCGCCATCGTTGATCAACAGTCCATCCAGTACACTAAGCACCTTGGTCAGGTTGTCCCGGTGGCCGGTGATCCAGTAGTTCATGGTGTCGCCGCACACCATGCGCACGTTGGGCATTTGCCGGCGAACATTGCTTTGCAGCACCGGGTCGATATTCGCCAGAAACAGAAACTCACTGTCGTTGTAAGCCTCCGGTACCTTGGGGGAGAAGCTCTCGAAGACGTTCAGCTCCGTCTTGAGAGTCTGTGCCTCGTTCAAACTCTTCACATAGGATCCGGTCCAATGGAAGCTCTTGCCCGAGGTGTGCTCGAGGCCCCGTGTATCCACGCCGCGGCGCGTCAGGACGGCCTCGTGCTCCGCGGTGAAGTCCTCGCCCACAACGGCAATGACGCGGACGTCGGTGAAGTAACTTGCGGCCAACGCGAAGTACGTAGCCGCGCCGCCAAGGCACCGGTCGCGCCGGCCTTGCGGTGTCTCAATGCTGTCAAATGCAACACTGCCTACGACGAGAATGGACATGGATTCTTTCTGCAGGAGGTTTCCGCTGGAAACCTGCCGTCTCTGTTTCAGGAATTGTATTTGCCCAGCAGCAACTCCAGCTTCTCGCGGGTCGCTGCAGGAATCGCTTCCGGGCTGGTAAGGATGGCGAACTTAAGCGCGGTCGCACAGGCGCAGGCTCGATCGCGGGGCATGCCGGCAACCGCTGCGCGCACCGCCTTGGCGGCGTTGGCCGAATTCTGATGCAGCACGGCAACCACCTGGTCGACCGTGACCGCGTCATGCTCCTCGTGCCAGCAATCGTAGTCGGTAACCATCGCCATGGTCGCGTAACAGATCTCTGCTTCGCGGGCTAACTTCGCCTCCTGAAGATTGGTCATGCCGATCACATCGGCGCCCCAACTGCGATAGAGATTCGATTCGGCGCGCGTAGAAAACTGGGGCCCTTCCATGCAGACATATACGCCGCCCGGCTTGGCGACAACCCCAACGCTCTGCGCACCTTGTTGGATCGCTTTGGCGACCGTGGCGCACACCGGATCGCCAAACGCGACATGCCCCACGATCCCCTCGCCGAAAAACGTGGCGATGCGCTGCGTGGTGCGGTCGATGAACTGATCGGGAACAACAAATTCGGTGGGTTTATGCTCCAGCTTGAGCGATCCAACGGCAGAAGCGGAGATGATGCGCTCCACGCCCAATTTCTTCATCGCGTAGATATTGGCGCGAAAGTTCAGCTCGCTGGGCAAAAGCCGATGACCCCGGCCGTGGCGGGCCAAAAAAGCCACCTTCCGCCCCTCCAGCTCGCCGGCCATAAAAACGTCTGAGGGGTGGCCAAACGGCGTACTTACCTCAATTTCGTGAGGACGACTCAGGCCGGGCATGGCGTACAGCCCACTCCCGCCGATGATTCCGATTTCCGCCTGCTGCAAACCCGGCTCCGTACGCGCCCTTACCCGGTTCGCGTCTTTGGGGAAATAAATTCCCTCTCAGTATACCCGCCCGCAAAAATGCTAACGACATGCGGCTTCCCCAGGAACGGAACCGCTGCAGTTCCCCCCACCACAAGCCAATCCCATCCCGAACAAACTACCCTAAAATTTGTCATCCCGACCGAAGCGTAGCGAAGTGGAGGGACCTGCGGTTACGCGCGACCCCACACCGCAAAAGGAACAACATCAGGGCCGCAAGGCCGCCTTCATCACACCGCAGCCGGTCATCAGCCGGCTCAGGTGCGCGGTGAGCTCGTCCTGCGGTGGTAACGCGTGCGCCGCTTCCTGCGTATCGCCGCCCTCTTGCGCTCCGAAGAAAAGAAACTGCAGCTTGCGCGCCGTGGTGAGGTCGAAGCTTTCGCTCACGAATACCTGCGCGCCTTGGCGCACGATCAGGATAGGTCCTTCACTGCCGTTGTAAACCTGCTCCGTAGCCGAGGTCTCCGCGGCCGCATCGCGCACCACACCCGAGTACTTCTTGTTCAATTCCCGCGCGTAGAGTTTCGCGAATTCCCGGGCCGCGCCTTCGCTCCGCCACGCCGAGAGATAAAGCAGCGCAACCGAGGCGGTGGATGCTTGCTGCGCGGGGGTCACCGCCTTGCGACTTTGTACCGCATAGTAGAGGCCTCCCTTCCATTGCGGCGTCAGCGTCGCCGCGGCATCCGGGCCGCCGAAGAGCTCGGTCAAAATCCGCACATCGAGCTCGCCCATCACGCCCACATCGTATGGCTGATAGTCGGGATCCAACAACGGGTGTACGTCTGGCATGGTGAGCAGCGGAACCTTGGCCGACCGTTCGTAGGCGGTCGGATTCATGATCTCGTAGCTGGTCGAGGGCGGCCGGTCCAGAACCCCCGCAAACGCATACTGCGCGCCTTTGTCCTTCAACAGCCGTTGCTCGAACCCTAACCCATCCCGGTAAGGAAAAAGGAGCGATTGTTGCAGCAGAAGAGGCGCCCGCTCCATCACCGGCGAACCATCTCCAATAGCGGCGTCGTCTTCCGGGGTCCGCATCACGTCTGGTGCGGTACGCAGGCTCTTGCCCTTCGGCTTCAAGTCGTAGTCGAGGTAGACGGCCATCGCCTGTCCTTCAAGGACTGCGTCTCGCGCCGTATCCCGCTCATCGGTCGCCAGGCGCTCATTGTCTTCCTTGGCGTCTTTGGAAAACGTATCCGGATCTTCCGGCTCCCACTTGTCGAGATCGGTGTGCTGATCCTGCAGCGCATGCGTCAGCTCGTGGGCCATTACCGGCTTTTGCTCTTCGGGTTTCACCCAGTCCAGCAGATTCACCGTCTTGGTCTTGTTGTCGTAGTAACCCGCAATCTGCTCCTTCAACAGGCTCACCAGGAACGGCTGCAACTGAAAATCACGATCGAGAAGGCCAAACTTCTTGAGCACGATCTCCTCGCGCTGCATGCGTTTGGCATCCTTATCGTCTTTAAATTTCTCCAGAATGTACTTTTCCACCTGCTCCCGGCTGATGAGCCGCCGCTTCACCTCATGCCGAATCGGCAACTGGGTGTCATCGCTGGCAAAGGAAAGAATCTGATTCACGGAGCGAAACAACTCCTTGGTCTGTTCCGGGGAAATGCGCGTGTCTTTTTGCGGCTTGTCGGCATCCGGCGTATCGGGCTGAGGACTCTGGGGCTTCTCAATCTGCGGAATTTGAGGCGGCGCAGACGGAGTGCTCTGGGCATAGGCGCACATCGCCGGCGCCAGCCCCAACGGTAAGAGGAGCACCACCATGACGCTATGTATCCACTTGCTGCAGATATCCTTCATGCTTTGACCTTTTCCCGGCCTCGCCCCAAGCCTCACCTTAAGCCTGACCTTTTGACCCGCGCCGCACTTGCTCTACTGCAAGGCTATAATTTTATTGTGCTTTCTGCCATGAGCCACCCCGATCCAGTCACCGATCCCATTACTACCGCCGGTGCCACTCCCCAGGAAGCACCCGATCCCGTAGGCCTTCCCTCGCCGACGCCCCTGGCCGCCGCGATGGCAAAGGAGGGTGCGGCGGAACTCAGGCAACACTGCGGCGTACTCACTCCCCACACGTTTGACGGTCTGGCGGGGGAGCTTGATTCTCTGCTGCGCTCGGCCGGGGTCAGCGATCTGGGATGGCGCGGCAGGATTCTGGTTACCGGCAGCGATCGTCTGCGCTGGTTGAACGGCATGGTCTCAAATACCGTGCAGGCTCTCCCCGAAGGACAGGGCAATTACAGTTTTCTACTCAGCGTGCAGGGTCGGATTCAAGGCGACTGTTACGTATACCGCCGCGCCGATGATTTGTTGCTCGATACCAGTAGGGACCAGATCCAGGGCGTGATGAGCCATCTCGAACACTTCGTGATAATGGACGATGTAGAGCTGGCAGACGTTAGCCGCCAGTGGACGGCCTTATTGCTGGCCGGCCCGGACGCGCCGCGGGTGCTGGCAACTTTGGGCCTTGCTTCCCCGGCGTCCAGCCTGGAGAACGCCCGCATGAGCCAGGTTCGGATCGGCGAGGTGGACTGCCTCCTCATCGAGGCATACGGCGTCTCCGTCCCACGCTATGAATTGTGGTTTGCCCCCGAACATGTGCTTGCTGTTTGGGAGACTTTGCAGGCAGCGGGCGCCCACCCTTGCGGGCTCCAGGCCACCGAAGCGCTGCGGGTCGTGGAAGCAATTCCACTGTACGGTGTAGACCTGAATGATCGCGACTTACCCCAGGAAACCGCACAGGCGCGTGCCCTCAATTTCAGCAAGGGTTGCTACCTGGGCCAGGAAATCGTGGAGCGCATCCGCTCCCGGGGAAAGGTAAACCGGCAGTTCCGGCAGTTTGCACTGCAAGCTGCCCGGCCCGCCGCCTTGCCCCCCGATGCCCTGCCGCCCCATGCCTTACCAATGGACTTGCGCAGTGGCGATCAGCCCGTCGGGCGCATCACCAGCGCCGCATCGCTCGTCCGCGGCGGCGTGCCGGTAACGCTCGCGCTGGGGTTTATCCGCCTCGAAGCCGTGGAACGCAATGCGGAGATAACCTATGACGGAGGGGTGGCGACGTTAGCGGCGCCTCCCCCAATCACCCGGCCCGTGGCAGCATCCAGGTAGCTATAGCGAACCCCAGCCTGCCGGCCATTCGTGTGTCAGTAGTGTCAGGCAGCGTACAAAAGACGATTGGAAGAAACCATGCGTGAGAAAGAACCGCAATTCACCGTAACCGACCGCCGCAAATTCACCGCCGATGGCGAGTTGCGCGAAGGCGAAGCCAAGGCAAGCGAGAGCGCACCTGCCCCGGTTGTAGAACGGGCTGCGCAGGTTGTGGAACGACCCGCGCCGGCCGTGAGCCCGGCTGTCGATAACAAGAAACAAACGTTACCGGAAGACTTGGAAGAACTGGCGGAAACCGGCGAAGACGAGATGGTCCCCGAACCTACCGCGGCAGAAACCGCGGAGCAGAGCCGGGAATACCACGCCTCCGCGCACCGTCTCGACGACATGGTGCGGAAGGCGAATCCCGGCCAACCCATCCCCCCCGCCATGAACTTCGATCGCCTGGTCCAATCGCTGTACATGACTGCGGCGATGCAGATGGGCGCAGGCACCGCGCCCAACGAGCAGCCGCGCATCGACATTCTGGGCGCAAGGCAAAGCATTGACATGCTCACCGTGCTCGATGACAAAACCAGGGGCAACATAACCGAGCAGGAGAAGCGCCTGTTGCAGAATGCGCTCTTCGATCTGCGCATGTCGTTTCTTGAAATCACCAACGCCATCGCCAGTTCTGCCCAGCGGCCGCCGCAGGCCGGCAAACCCCGCTAGAGACTTCCCAGGGAGCGCGTGCAAGCAGAGATCACGATACTGGGCAGTGGTACCTCCATGGGTGTGCCGACGCTTGGCTGCACGTGCCGGGTCTGCACCTCGACGGACCCGCGCGATCGGCGTACCCGGCCCTCGATCGCCGTCGCCTGGGCCGGACATCGGGTGATCATCGACACCGGACCGGACTTTCGTACACAGGCCCTCCGGGAAGGTATCGATCATGTGGACGCGGTGCTCTATACCCACTCCCATGCCGACCACATCCTCGGCCTCGATGATTTACGGCCGCTCACTTTCAGACGCCCGAACAAAGTCCCTCTGTATGCCGATGATGCTGCGGCCACCGTGATTGAACGCATCTTCGATTACACATTCGATCCCAATGCCCGCTACCCGACGCGGGCGCAGGTGGAAATGCATCGTCTCGGGACCTCGGTCGAAATTGAGGGTGCGACCTTTTATCGCGTCCCGCTCACCCACGGCAGAATCGAGGTAGCCGGTTTTCGCTTTGGCAACGCCGCCTGCCTGACCGACATGAACACCATCCCCGACAGCAGCCTGCCGCTGTTGCAGGATCTTGATGTGGTCATCCTCGATGCTCTGCGCAAAACACCGCACCCCAGCCACGCTACGCTTGAACAGGCCCTGGGCTTCGTCGCCCGCATGAAGCCGCGGCGCGCATTCTTTACCCACATGTCTCACGATCTCTCCCACGCCGACACCAACAACGAACTGCCTGAGCACATCCAGCTCGCCTACGACGGCTTGCGTGTGGGCTTCGAAGATCTGACCATGGCAAGTGCTTCCGCAATCTCGGCGAGATTCCCGGCGGCTTTGGGCGCACGACGTGAGCATTGGCAACTTCGACGGCGTGCATATCGGCCATCAGTTCATCCTCGAACGGCTCAGGCTCAGCGCCGCGACCCGGTCGTCACGATCCGTGGCGGTTACCTTTGACCCGCATCCGTTGCAGTTCCTCCGGCCGGAAAGCTGCCCCCGGCTGATTACCCCGATCGAGACACGTCTGGAGTTATTACGAGACGCCGGCGTAGACGCCGTCCTGGTGCTGCCCTTCACCGCCGAGCTCTCCCGGATGCGCGCCGCGGAATTCGTCACCGCCATCGTGCATGATGCTTTGCGCGCCGTGGAGGTTCATGAAGGAACCAATTTTCGCTTCGGCTATCGCGCCGAAGGCGGAACGGCGGAGCTGACCGAACTCGGACGTACGCTGGATTTTGCAGTGGTGATCCACGCCGCATGCCAGGTGCGAGGATTCACCGTTTCCAGCAGCAAAATCAGGGAGTTGCTTTCCCAGGGCCGGCTCAGCACGGCTCGGGCGCTGCTTGGACACGGGTTCTTTGTCGATTCGACGCCCGCAAGCGGCCGCGGCATTGGGGGCACACTCACTGTCCCCACCATCAACCTGGCGCCTTATCGGGATCTGCTGCCGGCAAATGGTGTGTACGTCACACGGTTGCGCATAGCCGGGGAATGGTTCGACGCCGTAACCAACGTCGGCAATCGGCCGACCTTCGGCGCCGATTCGTTCGCAGTGGAATCCCATCTGCTCAACTTTCGCCCCATCCCCCTTGACGACCGCACACCTCTAAGGCTGTTGTTCTATCACCGGCTTCGTGAGGAGCGCAAATGGCCCTCCGCGGAGGCTCTGAAAGAGCAAATCCTGCGCGATGTCGTCCGGGCGAAGCGCTATCTTCAACTGACGCGCCTGCTGGCAACGGAAAACGCCGATGAAACATTGCTGTAAGACGCTGCAAACAGCGACGCGCGATGGAAAGACAAATCTTTCAGGCCGGGCACAGCTTTAGGCGGCAGAAAAACTCCGGGACTGGACGGGTGTCCGGGTTCGCCGATCCAGTCCCGAAGGGACTGCTCCTTCTTTCCTATGCCGACCCGCGAGGGATGACACGGGCAGATTTGGTTTCTTTCTAGGGGGTAACGCGCGTCATGATCGTTTTCATCGGCGAATCGAGGGCAGTCTCGAACAGCGGCATTTAGTAGTGCAGAGGGGGTACCCCCTCTGCACTAGCTTTACGGAGTAGCTGCTGGTCGAGCCGCGGGATGGGTGGTAGCCAGGTTGGTCGCCGGCAGCTTGGGCGCATCTCCGGGAAAGTGCTCGTCTGGGTGATCGGCAATGGCGACCTTCATAAAATCCATCCACAACGGCAACGCCGCGTGGCCGCCGCTCTCCTTATCGCCCAGCGACTGGCGGTTGTCATAACCCACCCACACGCCGGCAGTGACCGACGGAGAAAACCCGATGAACCAGGCATCGTTGAAGTCGCTGGTCGTACCCGTCTTGCCGCCCAGGGGATGATGCAGCGACCCAGCCTCCGCGGCGGTGCCGCCAGGCGCAATCACCGACTTGAACAGCGTCATCATGATGCGCGCCGTTCTCATGCTCGTGGACTCAGCCACCGTCGTGGGACTCTCCGACAAGGTGAGCCCATCCGCATTCGTGACCTTACGAATGAGGTGCGGCCCAAGGCGAACCCCATCATTGGGAAAGCTGCTGTACGCCGCTACCTGCTCCTGCAACGTTGCCTCAACCGAACCCAGGGCGACAGGAAGAAATGGCGGAATGGTGCTGGCCAGGCCGAACTGGTGTGCCGTGGCGATCACCTTGCGTATACCAACCCGTTCCGCGAGCTTGACCGCCGGGATGTTCCGCGAATCGGCAAATGCGTGTACCAACGAAACCGGCCCTTCAAACGTATCGTCGTAATTGTGCGGCGTATACGGGCCAACCGCTGTCGAAAACGTAACCGGCGCGTCGACAATTGTTTCCTGGGGCGTCGCCCCTTCGTCCACTGCGGTCGCGTAGACGTAAGGTTTAAACGAAGATCCTGTTTGCCGCTCGGCCTGCGTCGCGCGGTTGAACTGCGACAGGTTGAAGTCGCGCCCGCCTACCATGGCCAATACTTCGCCCGAAGTGTTATCGACGGCCATCAGCGATCCCTGGATACCGGAATCCTGCTCCAGCGCCGCATGTAACACCAGGTTGGAATCGGCCGACGCCACGATGCGCACGTAAATAATGTCGCCAGGATGAAGAAAGTTCTCCGCATCGCGCTCCTTGGTCCAGGCAAAATCATCAGGCCCCAAAATCACCTGCTGCTGCCCGATACGCGCGGTCACCTGGTAGGGCAAAACATTCGTCACCAGCGCGTGTACATACATTCCTGGGGCGGGCGGCTGGCGCCAATCCGGATGACGAAAATCCTCCAACGTTCCGCCGGCCGCAAGCACATTGAGCAGATTGCCTTTCCAGCCATGGCGGCGTTCCAGTGCGGCGACTCCCTCCAGAACAGCGCGATTGGCTGCCTGTTGCAGATCGAGATCCAACGTCGTGTAGACCCGTAGACCCTCTTCATGCACCTGCTCGCTGCCAAACTGCCGCTCCAGTTCGCGGCGCACGTCTTCTACAAACCACGGGGCAATACTGTTCGACGGAGGCTCGATATGCAAGCCCAGCGGCGCGGCCTTGGCTGCATTGGCTTGCGCATTGGTAATCACGCCGTCTTCCAGCATGGAATTGATCACCACGTTCCGCCGCCGGAAGGCGCGATCCGGGTTCACCAGCGGCGAATAGGACACCGGTCCCTTGGGTAACGCAGCCAGTAACGCTGCTTCCGGGAGCGTCAGTTCCCGCGCGTGTTTGCTGAAGTAGTATTCCGATCCGGCTTCGAATCCATAGACGCCCTGCCCCAGATAAATCTGGTTGGCGTACAGGGTAAAAATCTGCTCTTTGGTAAACGCCCGTTCGATTTGAATGGAGAGAAAAATCTCCTGCACCTTGCGCCCGAATGTTTGTTCGGCGGAGAGAAAGAGATTCCGCGCCAATTGCATGGTCAGCGTGGAGGCGCCCTGGGTACGGCCGTTCGAGGTCAAATCGTGATAGGCTGCGCCCAGCACGCGGAAAATGTTGACCCCCCAATGGCTCTCGAAATTCTTATCCTCAATCGAGATCACCGCCTGGCGAAGCACCGGGGGAAGCGCTTCATAGGGAACGACGACGCGCCGCTCCAGGGCAAAGGAGCCGAATACCCGTCCGTGTACGTCGAGCAGGTCGGTCGAGGTGATGGGACGGTAGCGTTCCAGATCCGCGATTTGCGGCAGGTTTACCGAGTAAACCAGCATGAGGCCGGTCAACGATCCGGCGACGATGGCCAGGGCCAGCAGGACAAAGAAAGTGATGCCGCCCGCGAGCTTCAACGGCGCCAGGCCGGAGGTGCCGGGCGGACGAAAGCCGGAGGTACCGGAGGATGAGGCTTGCCCTATCAAGAGGAGATCCGCTCCGTGTACGGATTTTCAAGGCTGCGATGCGCGCCATGGGTACGGTCGCGAAGCGGCGCCAGAGGCTTGGGAAAATAAGGCATGCTGAGAGTCAGGCCGTCCGTCCGCGCGGGAGGAACAAACATGCTCGGATTCAGGCGCTTTTCTGCTTCAGGATATCGAGCGCCTTGATCAATTGATCATCGGGCTTGGGTGCTTTTGTTCCTTCCGTTGGTTCTTCCGTATCCTGGCTGGCGGCGATTACGACATTGGGCGTCACCGCGTCGTCCTGAATCTTCTTGCCCAACGGCGAAGCATACTTGGCCACCGAGAGAATCAGCGCTGCGCCATCCGGAAGCTCCATGGTCTTTTGTACCGAGCCTTCCCCGAAAGTGCGATCGCCGACCACGTCGCCCCGCTTGTTATCGAGCACCGCCGCGGCGACAATCTCGCCGGGACTCGACGTGCCGTGGTTGACCAGAACCACCAGGGGCGCGCCGGTAATGAACTTGGAGGTATCCGCATTGAAAGCTTCGTACGGATACTTCTGGCCGGATAGGGTCACGATAGTCCCCGATTCGAGAAACAAATTGGCCAGACGCACGCCTTGCTCCTCATCCCCTTCCGCGACATCGCGCAGATCCAGCAGGATTTTCTTGTTCCCATTCTTCTGCATCGCCTTCAGGCGGCTGGCAATCTCCCCCACGCGCTCTTTGGTCAGCACCACGGGCTTAAGATAGAGGATGCTGCTGTTCTCGTACTGCGTTTCTCCCAGCGCGGGAACCGCCGACACCGTGCGGGTCAGGGTAATCTTGTCCGGTTCTGCCTTGCGGGGACGCACCAGCGAGAACGTCACGCTGGTTCCAGGCTTGCCTTCGAGCAGCAGCCGGATCATCACCAGCGACATTTCGCGGGTCGATTGTCCGTCGATGGCTTCGACGATATCCCCGTCCTCGATCTGCTCTTTTGCCGCCGGGCTGCCCGGCTCGACCGAGACCACCGTCGCGTATCCGAAGCGTTTGGAGATGTTCAACCCAATTTGCGCGGAGCCCTCGTTGGTCCGCCCCTTGTAAGCCTTGTATTCGTCCGGAGTCAGGTAACTGGAGTCAGGATCGAGCGACTCGAGTAGCCCGTGCAGGGCGCCCACCGTTACCTTGGTCATGTTGGGGTCGACCACGTAGTCCGTCTGAACCTTCCTTAGCACCTCGCTGTAGACCTCCATCTCGGGGTAGGCACCGTCCGGCTGCGCATCCGCGCGTACGCGGCTGGGGCCCAACCCACCCAGAAAGACCAACGCCACCAACAGGATTGAGAGACCAAACACTGTGCGCTTAAAGGTTCGAGACATAGCACCACTTTGGACCATAAGGATGGATTAGACAAATAATACTACTGGGTTAGACGCACGGAGGAACCAACGGGGAAACGGAAGGCCGGGTGGAATCGAGTATTTCTTACACCCTATTGATTCTAAAAGGAAAAGCGTAGCCCTCTGCCGCTGGCCAGATCTCCTGGTACCCCGTGATAATCAAAGGCAACACCTATCAGCTCATCGCCGAAATTAACTACCGGACGAAAACGCTGTTCCTCCGCGAAGTGCTTACGCACGCCGAGTACGACCAGGAAGGATGGAAGAAATGAATGTAATCACGGCAAACCCCGCATATGCTGAATTGCTGGCAAGCGTTCCTCCGAAGGTTATCCATACCGAGGAAGAGAATGAGGGCTACACCGCGGCACTCTTTAAGCTGCAGCAGAACCATGCAAACCTCAGCTCCGAAGAGAAGGACCTGGCGGAACTGCTCACATTGCTGATCGAGGATTTCGAAGAGAAGCGCTATCACTTGCCGAAGGCGACGCCAACCGAGGCGATCGCTTTCCTTATGGATCAGCACGGTCTCAAGCAAAAGGACCTGGTGGACGTATTCGGAGCGCCGAGCGTCGTCTCCGAGGTGCTACGTGGAAAGCGTGATCTCAACAAAGATCACATCGCCCGGCTGAGCGAGCGCTTTCATGTGTCACCGGAACTGTTTTTCTAGGGGCCGGACACTTTGCACGCCGGCTGTCAGCGTGTCCCAGGGTGTGGAGCCGGCCTGTCAGGGGGTGTACGGCTCTTCCTTGAGGAAGGGGACTTTCACCGGGGGGAAAGCTAGAGCATTTTCACTTCTACTCTGCACAAGAGGGTGCGGCGAAGTGCGGCTTTTCTTGAGGAAAAGCCGCCATGGGAGTCGTACTCTGTAAGCACCAGAAGTGAAAATGCTGTAGTGCAGCCAAGGGAGAGACTGGTGGCGGCGAATGGAATCGAACCATCGACCTACGGGTTATGAGTCCGTCGCTCTAACCATCTGAGCTACGCCGCCCTGCGTTGATTCTACAACAGTTGTCGCACTCATGGCAGCGCCTGGCGGCTCCCTCGCAGAGGAGGCTGCCAAGACGCCGTACCTCCTTTACAATAGAGACGCTATGCCTTTCCCGGTTAAAACCTGCGCCATCTGCTCAGAAGAATTCGAGCTGAAGCCGGATAAGCCCGGCTTCGCGAATCGCTGTCCATCTTGTAGCGAGCCTGAGTCGACCCACCCCACAACCAGCGGCACGACGGACGCCTTCGACCGCAAGAGCCAGAGCGAAGCGAACGAAGCCCGCCGAACCGCGATACGCGATCTTCTTTATCGCAACGACAGCTAGCGCCTTCTGCAAAGCTGCGCGCCGGCGGCTGACGATCGCAGGGGCGGAGAAAGAGATTGCGAAGGACATTGCGGCGTCGATTCCGTAATCAGGCTTGTTACTCTTTCCGGTTGCCAACGATAGCCTCCGTCTTTTCATCTGCCTGGTGCTGATTCGGGACCATCTGCGAGAAACCTGAATCGGTTTTAATCATCTGTGGAGCTAAGCCGCTGATTCTACAAGAAACTGCGGGCAACAGAGCGGGAAACACGCGGCGATCAGCGAGGACGATACACTTGCGTGAACCGCATGACCATCGCGACAGGACAACCCGGCAAACAACTTGACGTGCCTCGCCCTGTGGAAAGCCTTATCCGGGTGGTCCGGGGCCACAAGGTAATGCTCGATGCTGATCTGGCGGAGTTGTATGGCGTGCCCACAAAGCGTCTCAATGAAGCAGTCAGGCGCAATCGGAGAAGGTTTCCAGCGGCCTTTATGTTCCGGCTCACGAGGGAAGAATCAGCATCTCTAAGGTCGCAATTTGCGACCCTAGAAACAGGGCGGGGGCAACACTCGAAATATGTGCCTTTCGTTTTCACCGAGCACGGAGTTGTGATGCTGTCTGCCGTGCTGAACAGCGAACGCGCCATCAAAATGAGCATCTATGTGGTCAGCGCCTTTGTCCGCATGCGGGAACTCATCGCGTCGAATAACGACGTCGCGGCCCGTGTCGAGAAACTGGAACGGAGGCATGACCGCGTGGCCTCCGTTCTCGAGATCCTCGTTGAAGACATCGATCGTGTTGCCCACGAAGTGAAAAAGATGAAGGCTCTCCCACCTGTGACCAAGCGCAAAATTGGTTTCAGACTTGAAACCCAGGGCTGAGCCGCACATAGACGACAGCATAATCGGAAAATACAGTCGTCATTGAGCCGCTCTTGTAGCTTATTTGGTCTGGGGTTATCGATCAAACAAGCTTCCATCCGCCTGACGGATGTCGGTCTTGCTGAAATCCATTCCCTTGAACAAGAGCGGCTCACCAGTTGACTTTGCCAGTGCATAGGCAAAGCAGTCGCCGAAGTTTAATCGTGCAGCGTGCCTTCCCTTGCCGAAATCGAGGAACGCTTGCCGTGCAAGGTAGGCGTGCTCGACTGTAACCGGCTCGATAGCGATCTCGGCTCGCCGGAAAAACATATCAACCTGTCGGCCGGCCTCCAGGCCCAGTTGAGCGTCTATCACCATGGAAAACTCAACAAAGTTCGCCGCGCTGATGCGGCAACCGTCAGCGTCATGAATCATCTTGAGGAAACGATCGCCCTCAGGTTCTCTAAAAAAGATGGCGCTCAATGCAGACGTATCCAGAATCACTTAGGAAGCCCTCGTTCGTCGTACAGAAAATCCCCGTGATCAAGGTATGGACCCTGGGCGGCCGCCCCCGCACGCTCCGCAATCGCGCGAAGTTCTTCCACTCCAGCCTTCCGCTGGCGGCTTGGCAGCCGCTCAAAGCGTTCGCGCAAAGCCTCGGTCACTACATGCGTCATGGTCTCCCCGGTTTCCTGGGCGATTGCCGCAGCGAGACGGTGAGCCTCCGGATCCTTGATATTCAGTGCACACATGTTCCTAAATCCTCAAATCTACCTTATTTCTACTATTCTACCCTGTCACCCCACGTTCCAAATTGCACACAATCTGCCGACTAGAGCATTTACAGTAACTGCTCATGCCCGAGAATCCCGTTCCCCCGCCAAATTCGCCCTGCTTACGCATCGTACGCAGCGGCCAGGAACCAGTCGTCGTCAACCTGGATATCGCGAGTCCCGGAGACGCAGCGGGTGCGCTGGGATCTGACCCGTTCCACTCGAACCGGCATGACTAAATCCCCTGCTGCGCGCGAGCGCGTCGTAGCCGTCATTCCCGCCCGGCTTGCCTCCACCAGGCTGCCGCGCAAGGTGCTCCGCGAGATCGCCGGCGTCCCCATGCTCGGTTGGGTCTATCGCGCAGCCAGCGCCTGCCCGCAACTCGACCAGGTGTTGATTGCGACCGACTCGCCCGAGGTCGCCGCGTATGCCGAGTCGCAGGGCTGGCCAAGCATCATGACTTCGGCTGCACTCGCCAGCGGCACGGACCGAGTGCAGGCTGTCGCGGCCATTGTCGATGCGGATATCTACGTCAACATCCAGGGCGACGAGCCCTTGCTGCGTCCGGAACACATCGAGGCTCTACTCTCGCCCTTTGCAGACACGGACGCCCAGGTGACTACCCTTTCGACCCCTTGCGCTCCGCACCTGGTCGAAGATCCCAATGCCGTAAAAGTGGTGACGGCAAGCAATGGCCGGGCGCTCTACTTCTCCCGCGCCACCATTCCCTATCAGCGAGGCACTCCCCTGCCCCCGCAAAAGCACATCGGCATCTACGCCTACCGCAAGGCCGCTCTGCGCCGCTTCGCCGAGTTGCCGCCCAGCCCGCTCGAATCCGTCGAGCGGCTGGAACAATTACGCTGGCTCGAGGAGGGCATCGGCATTTACGTTGCGCGTACTCCCTTCGACACCATTGGAGTGGATACCGAAGAAGACCTGGCCGCCGCCGAGCGGGTATTGCTGCAACAGTCCGGGAAATAGAGTATTTCCGCGTCGGTCTCGCTAAAGGATTTTGCTCCAGGCGGAAGTGCCATGCTGCCGTCCATTACCATTTTGTGGCTTCCGCGAACAGGCACAGGTCTGACAAGATAGAAGGGATGACCGTACCCACCGCTACCAGGATCCTTTCCGACCGCATCGGACGAATTGAAATCTCCGCCACCATGGCAGTCACTGCCGAAGCAGCCAGGCTGCGCGCACAGGGCGTCCAGCTGGTCGACTTTGGCGCCGGCGAGCCCCATTTTGCGACACCGCGGCACATCAAAGACGCCGCCATCGCGGCCATTGAAAGCAACTTCACCCGTTACACGGTCGTTGCCGGCATCCCCGAACTGCGCAAAGCCATCGTGGAACGCCACGCCTGCGACTTCGGTTCCGACTACGCTGCGGACGAGACTGTTTTCACCACCGGCGGCAAACTGGCGCTCTTTAACGCCATCCAGGTGCTGGTGGACCATGGCGATGAAGTGATTCTGCCCGTTCCCTATTGGGTCTCGTTCAAGGACATCATTCAATACGCCGGCGGAAAGGTCGTGCTTCTGCCGACCGAAGAGGCGGATCACTTCCGCATCACGGCGGACGCCATCGAGCGAGCGATTACGCCGCGCACCAAGGTCATCATTCTGAACACGCCCTCGAACCCGGCCGGCTCGGTCATCGCGCCCGCGGACCTCGAGCGCATCGTCAAGCTGGCCCACGCCCGGGGAATCTTTCTGCTGCTCGACGAGTGCTACGTGTATCTGCAATATGCCGGTGCTCCGGTCTCCGGCGGTTCTTTTGTCGAGGCCAAGGAGCATGTGATCGTGCTTGGCTCACTTTCCAAGACGTACGCCATGACCGGCTGGCGCGCCGGGTTCGCGCTCGGCCCCAAGCCCATCATCGCCGCCATGAGCAAGCTGCAGAGCCAGTCGACTTCCTCGACTGCGGCCATCGTGCAAAAGGCGGCCATTGCAGCGCTCACCGGATCCCAGGTATGTGTCACCGAAATGCGGGCAGATTACCTCAAACTACGCGACCGCATCCTGGCCGGATTAACGGCCATTCCCGGCATCACCTGCACCCGACCCGACGGCGCATTTTATGTCTACCCCAATGTGTCGTCGTTCCTGGGCAAGCCGGGAGCAAAGACCTCCACCGAGCTGGCCTCGCGTCTGCTGCACGAGGCGCATGTGGTCGCGGTTCCCGGGGAAGCCTTCGGCACGCAGCAGCACATCCGGCTGTCCTATGCGGTTTCACACAACGACGTGGAAGAAGGCCTGGTCAGAATGAAGCAATTCTTCGCCAGTCTTTCCTAGGACCTGGCAAATGACCGATCGAAGGAATGACCGCCCGGTGAAATCAAAAAGAGCCCATGAAACCTAACGTCGAATTCCATCCGATTATCCTGGCCGGCGGCAGCGGAACCCGATTCTGGCCCAGGAGCCGCCGCTGGCGTGCGAAACAATTGCTCGTGCTCGACGGCGCGCGCACCATGATCCAGAGCACGGTCGATCGCCTGGGATCTCTGGCGAGCTCGCAGGAACTTTGGGTCATCACCAACGACTTGCTTTCCGAAGCAATTTCCGGGCAGCTGCACACCCTGCTCGGCGAGCACATGGTGTGTGAACCGGCAGCGCGCAACACGGCGCCCGCGGCCGGCCTGGCCGCCTTCCTCATCGAGCGCACCTCGCCCGATGCGGTGCTCGGGGTCTTTCCTTCTGACCATGTGATTACCGACGAGAAAAAGTATCAGGCAACCATTGAGCAAGGCATCGCCGTGGCCGCCGCAGGCGAAAACATCGTCGTGCTGGGCGTCAAGCCGGTGAGACCAGAAACCGGATACGGCTACATTGAAACCGGCGAGGCACTGCCTGATCACGTGCTGCGCGTCCGCCGCTTCACCGAGAAGCCCAACCGGGCGCGCGCAGAAGAGTTCATGCGCGCGGGCACGTATTACTGGAACAGCGGCATCTTCCTCTGGACCGCGCGCACCCTGGCCAACGCGATTCGCGAGCATCTGTCGGAGACCGCGCCGATTCTGCAGCAGATTGCCGACGCCTATGGAACGCCTCGCTTCCAGGAAGTATTTCGCGAGCTTTATCCTGCTTGTGAAAACATCAGCATCGACTACGCCGTGCTCGAGCCCCGGTCGACCAAGGGTGAGCATCGTTCGAACATCTACTGCCTGCCCACGGATTTTGGCTGGAACGATCTGGGTTCCTGGGAGGCGTTGTACGAACATCAATTGGCGCAGGGCAAAGCGAAGGATGGCAACGTCGCCGAAGCGAAAGACATGCTGGCCATCGATGCTCGCAACAATTACGTTTACAGTCCGGAAAAATTTGTTGCGCTGGTCGGAGTCGAGGACCTGGTGGTGGTGGAAACCGAGGACGCTATTCTAATCACTACACGGGAGCGTTCCCAGGACGTGCGCCGGGTAGTCAGCGGGCTTGCCGGCCTTCACGACGAATTACTCTAAAGCATTTTCGCAATGACTGTGGTCTGGTAAGAGCAGCGAGGTGTGGTTTTCCTTGAGAGAAAACCACGTAAAGGTTTCCGGCTTAGCGGCGAGGCCGGTCTACGACAATTGCGAAAATGCTAACCCGGCTCTCGCTGTCTTCTCTTTGTGATGCAGAAACCTATTCAATTCGGAACGGACGGCTGGCGGGGCATTCTCGCCGATGACTTCACCGATGACAATGTGCGCATCGCGGCAAGCGCCATCGCCCGCTATGTGCGCCAGCACGAAGATGCTGCGCGCGGCATTTGCATCGCCTACGACACCCGGTTCATGTCGCAGCGTTTTGCGCAGATCGTTGCCGAAGTGGCCGTGGACGCAGGCATCCCGGTGCGCCTCGCCGATCGCATCACCCCCACTCCGGCTCTCTCTTACGCGGTGAAGCATTTGCGCGCGGCGGGTGGCGTCATGATTACTTCCAGCCACAACCCTTACCAGTGGAACGGGGTGAAATACAAAGCGAGCTATGGAGGTTCGGGCAGCCCGGCCATCATGGAGTTGATCCAGGGCTACCTGGGACAGGGAGTACCCGCGGCGTCGGGCCGCGCCGCCATTACCGAGACTGACTTTCTCAGCCCCTATGTGGACGCCATCTCGGCCTTCGCCGACCTCAAACGCATTGCCGCCACCAGGCAAAAATACGCCGTCGACTGCATGTACGGCGCGGGACGAGGCGTGCTCTCGGGCATATTCGCCGGCATGGGCATCGACCACATCGAGATCCGCGCAAAGTTGAATCCGTTGTTCCCCGGCATTCAGCCGGAGCCCATTCCGCCCCACATCCGCGCGCTTGAAGTCGCCGTGTTAGAGCATCACTGCCAGGCCGGCTTTGCCACCGACGGCGACGCGGACCGCATCGGCGCAGTAGACGAGGAAGGCCGCTTCGTCGACGCCAATAAAATCTATTGTGTACTGCTCGAATGGCTGCTCAAACGCAAGCAGTGGCCGGGAGATGTAGCCCGGGCGTTCAACACCACCAAAATGGTGGACCGCATTGCGGCCCGCTACGGACGCAAAGTCTACGAGCACGGCATTGGCTTCAAGCACGTATGCCAACTCATGCTGGATAAAGAAATCCTTATCGGCGGCGAAGAATCAGGCAGCATCGGCATAGGCAGGCATCTGCCGGAACGCGATGGGCTGCTCAATGCCCTGCTCCTCGCCAATGTCATGGCGGACGAAGGGCGCACCCTGGGCTCGCTGGTCAGCGGTCTACAGCAGGAATACGGCGAGCATTACTATGGCCGCCTTGACCTGCATATCGCGGAGCAGATGAAGCAGTCGGCAATACGCCGTGCGGCAGCAGGTGTGAACGAGTTTGCCGGCATGCGCGTCTTGCGGCTGGAAACGCTGGATGGACTCAAGTTCTATCTCCACAACTCAGCGGATGACGGCAAGCCGATGCCGGCCGAGAGTTGGCTGCTGTTGCGCGCTTCGGGCACCGAGCCATTGTTGCGTATCTACGCGGAGAGCGGTTCGCGCGAAGCCGTTAATGCTTTACTGGAAGCAGGGCGAAGGTTTGCCCTGGGAGACGCGGCATGATCACGGTAAGAACCAAGGGGCTGCTTTTTGATATGGATGGAGTGTTGATCAGCTCGCTGGGATCGGTTGAGCGAAGCTGGCAGACCTGGGCCGAACGCCATGGACTCGACGTGCGCGAGACCATCCAAGCGGCGCACGGTATGCGCGCGATCGAAACGGTCCGCACGCTGAGACCCGACGCCGACCATGCGGCCGAACTCCGTGTGATCGAAGATCTGGAGGTTGGCGACAACGAGGGCCTCCAGGTGCTGGAAGGTGTGACCTCCATTCTGCAATTGCTACCGCAAAAGTTCTGGACCATTGTCACCTCGGCCACCGAACGGCTGGCGCGCAGCAGGCTGGCGTTCGCCGGCGTGCCGGTGCCGCGGCACATCGTGACCGCGGACATGGTGGCCAATGGTAAGCCTCACCCGGAGCCCTATCTCAAGGGCGCGCACATTCTTGGGCTGGCGCCGGCAGACTGCATCGTGATCGAGGATTCGACATCCGGCAGCAAAGCCGGCCACGCAGCAGGCTGCAAGGTGCTCGCCACCACCTTTTCCCACACCGTCGATCAGCTCACGGCCGCGGACTGGATCGTCGAATCGCTGGCCAAGGTAAAGATCGCGATCCTGCCCGGGGACCTGGGCCTGGAACTCGAATTCGCGCCGATAAAAATCAGAAGCTAGAGCATTTTCGCAATGGGTGTACACCGAAGCCGCGAACCTTTACGTGGTTTTCTCTCAAAGAAAACCACACCTCACTGCACTTACCAGACCACAGTAATTGCGAAAATGCTTAAATTACCCGGGGCTGCACCGCGCGGCGCAAAGCCATCCGCGCCAGCAACCGCGTCGAATCGAGGGTAGGCAGCGGCGAGTTTTCGTCGTTCATCAACAAGGGAATTTCGGTGCAGCCCAGCACGACTGCGTCACAGCCCTCCTCTTTCATCCGTTCCATCACCCGTTGAAAGGTTACGACCGACTCCGGCTTGAGCACGCCATAGACCAGCTCGTCCATGATGATGCGATCGATCGCTTCGCGCTCTTCGGGGTTCGGGCGCACATACTCCAGATCGCGCGCTTTCAGCTTTTCCGGGTACACCTCGCTCTCCACTAGATAACGCGTGCCGGTTAGACCGAGCCGCCGAAAGCGGCGGCCCACTGCCTGTGCGGCGACGACATCGGCGATGTGCAACCAGCGCAGCGGCAGACGCGATTCGATGGTTGGCAGCGCCTGATGAATCGTGTTATCGGGGCAAATAAGAAAGTCGGCCCCGAGGGACGCCAGCTTATTCGCCGACGAGAGCATCAGCTCGCCCACGCCCTGCCAGTCACCGCGGTAGATACATTTCATGTACTCCGCCAGAGGGTGGGTGTGCAGGGAGATCTCAGGGTGGTCATGCGGACCGAAAAGATGCGCCCCTCCCAGGCAGATGGAACGATAACAAAGAGCGGCCCCTTCGGCGGAGCAGGCAACGATACCGATGTGCTGGGTCATAAGGTAATTCTACGAATACGCGCAACCAGTCTATAGCGCAATAAGCCTCCAGCGAACGGTAGGATAGAAGCAATGCGCCTCCGCGCCGCGGTCAGCTTCCTGGCCTTTAGCCTCCTGCCGTTGTCTCCCCACTTACGTGCAGAGACGGGAGAGGAAGGCTGGCTGCGTTATGCCCCTCTGCCCCTGCCGGTTCAACTGCAGTACAACACCATGCCTCACTACGTTGTCGCCACCGGCCGTTCGGCCGTTGCCGTGAGCGCCTCCAGCGAACTGGCCCGTGGCCTGCACTCGATGCTGGGAGAGACTCTTCGCGATGCCTCCTCGCTCCCCGCGGAGGATGCGTTCGTTCTCGGCACACCGCTCGAGATCCGGCATCTTCTTCCCGCCTGGAAGGCGACCGTCACGGCAGGCGGCTTCTCCTTCTCGCAGATTGCGGCCCATGGCCACCACTACTGGATCATCGCCGGCGGTGACGACCGCGGCGAACTCTATGGGGTCTTCCGCGTGTTGGAACAAATCGCGCAGCAGATGCCCCTCACCCCGGATACGGAATCTCCCTCGTCGCCCATCCGCTGGGTAAACCAGTGGGATAACTTCGACGGAACCATCGAGCGCGGTTATGCCGGCCGCAGTATTTTTTTCGACAATGGCCATGTGCGCCCGGACCTGCACCGGGTCTCGGAGTATGGCCGCCTGCTCGCCTCCGTCGGGCTCAACGGAGCCACAGTCAACAACGTGAATTCCAACCTGCACACGCTTGATCCCGAGATGATTGTCGAGTTGGCGCGCATTGCGGATACCTTTCGCCCCTGGGGGGTGCGCATGTCGCTCTCCGTTGATCTTTCCAGCCCCCAGGCTGTGGGCCACCTGAGCACCTTCGATCCATTGGATCCCCGGGTCGCTGCGTGGTGGAAGGAAAAAGTAAATGAGATCTACCGCGCCATCCCGGACTTCGCCGGCTTCGTCATCAAGGCGGATTCCGAAGGCCGGCCTGGCCCTTCGAAGTACGGCCGAACACCGGCGCAGGCGGCGAACGTGGTGGCCCGCGCGCTGAAGCCCCATGGCGGCGTGGTGCTGTATCGCGGCTTCGTCTACAACAATCACCTCGACTGGAATGACCTCAAGGCCGACCGCGCCCGCGCGGGCTATGACAACTTTCGCGCTCTGGATGGCAAGTTCGAACCCAACGTGGTGATCCAGGTCAAGCACGGCCCCATCGACTTCCAGGTGCGCGAGCCGGTCTCCCCCTTATTTGCCGCGCTGCGCCACACCAGCCAGGCCATCGAACTGCAAATCACCCAGGAGTACACCGGGCAGCAGCGTCACATGGTGTTCCTCGTCCCGATGTGGAAGTGGGCGCTCAACACCGACCTGCGCGCACAGAACCGGAGTACGCCGGTCAGCGAGATGGTTGAGGGCAAAAGCTTCCATCAACCCCTGGGTGGGTTTGTCGGTGTTGCCAATGTGGGCCTGGATACCAACTGGCTGCATCACCCTATGGCCATGGCCAATCTTTACGGCTTCGGCAAGCTGGCATGGAATCCTGAACTGACGACTGCGGAGATCATCGACACCTGGACCCGCCTTACCTTTGGCAACAATCCCAAGGTCGTCGATGTGGTCAACGGCCTGCAGGCCAACTCCTGGCGGGTGTACGAGCAGTACACCGGACCACTGGGCATCGGGGGACTGACCAATATCATCGGCATCCACTACGGTCCGGGGATTGAGTCCGCCGAGCGCAACGGTTGGGGCCAATGGTTCCGCGCCGATAAACATGGCATCGGCATGGACCGCACGGTCGCCACCGGAACCGGCTACATTGGCCAGTACCCGCCCCAACTGGCAAAGGTCTACGAGTCCTTGGATACGTGCCCCGACAGTCTGCTGCTCTTCATGCATCACGTGCCTTACGACTACATGCTGCAGAGCGGCAAGACCCTGGTACAGCACGTCTACGACTCGCACTATGAGGGCGCAGCCGCCGCGGCCACGTATGCGCCGCGATGGCGTGCTCTGCATGGCCTTATCGACAATCAGCGCTATGAAGACACTCTGGCGCTCTTCGAATACGAGGCCGGCCATGCCGTCGTATGGCGGGACGCGGTCACCGCATGGTTCCAAAACATCTCCGGCATTCCCGATAAGTTGAGGCGTGTCGGCCAGTATCCTGACCGGATCGAAGCCGAGTCCATGCAGTCAGACGGATACGTCACCGTCGCTGTAACTCCATGGGAAACGGCGTCCGCCGGCAAGGCGGTTGTTTGCAACCGCTCTGCTCCGTGTACACTCACCACCAAACCTGGCCGGGCCGCCGGCGTCTACACCATCGGCGTGCGCTATTTTGACCTGCGCACGGGCGCCGCACACTACGATCTGCTTTTGAACAACCAGCCGCTGGCGCACTGGATCGCCAATGACACGCTACCTCCAGCGGCGGTCGACCCGCACCTCGACGGCAGCACCAGTACGCTCTTCGCCGTTGCGGACGTTCGCCTCAAGCCCGGCGACACGCTTACGCTGCGTGGAACACCCAATCAGGAAGAACCGGCGCCCGTCGATTACATCGAGCTCACCAGACAACGATGATGGGTTTCTCTGTGAAGGTAATTAACGCCCTGATCGTGCAACGCGCCTAATAGCTCGTTCAGATCCTTTGGCGTCATTGACCGGAACTCCCTTGAAAGCGGCGGCAAAGCCGTAGGCCGCTTCACTGAGGTCCCAAACGGCAGAAAGTCGAGCTCCAATGGATAAACTCTGCCAGTAGCGATAAGTATCCGCCTGTTGCTGTTCGAGGTCGGTGACCCTGCGAATTGTCTTATCTACGCTCATGATTCAAGCTCACGTGGTGGGGCGTGCGTTTTGGCGCTCAAAGAGAGCCGGTGGAAAGACCTTGATGTCTCATTGTTTCCCACGCCGATTATAGTCCTGGGTTTCCGGATATGGGCTGCTCCCATATCCTTTATAGTCAATGGGTTATCGTTCGCTCAACGCGAACACCGCTCTAGTGGTTTGTCTCACGCAGAGGATCGTTTATCCGTTTTGAAGGGTAAGGGCTTCGCAGACACTGCATCAAAAGAGGTTTCCGGCGATTTGCTCCGCGATCTGCTCCAACGCATCTCCCTGCGCATCGGACGACTTCACAGCGCGCTTTTGTCCGGGAGCCGTGTGCGTCACGGTGAAAGGGATATCGCGCACGCGGCTGCTTACCATGTCAACCGCTCCGCGTGAGCCGGGGGCCTTGCACCTCGCCGCTTGGTTGCCGATGCCCTTCAACTCCGTGCTCCCCGCGGGACAGGACACCGTTGCGGCCTTGCCGACAAGAATCGCCAGGGAGTCGCGGGGTCCCTGCTGCCGCAAAAACGTGCAGGAGCCGTCTTCCCCACTCACAACGTTTACTGTTACAGATGCGTCCCCGCCAAGAAAGCGAGCAGCGCTTCCCTGGGTCAGCCAAGGGCAGCTGACCTGCGAGCGCACCTGAGAACCGCTCTGTGGAACACCCGGTTTGCTGTATTGGGCTTGCCCGGCAATCGCCGAAGAAGCGAGCAGCAGCAGCAACAAAAGCAAGGTGTGGCGCGGCATCGCTAACCCTTCCCCTGTGCCGGCGCCTTTGCCTGGGGCAAGGGGCCGGACTTCAGGATCTTGCCGCCTTCCTGGATAACGTAGAGTTGATTCACCTCTAGATTCTTGAGCTGGTCCACCTGCCCGCTCAACCAACGAATTTCTACCATCTCTACCTTCCTCGCCTGATCCAATCCAAAGTGCAATCGCAGGTCGTTTTGCGAGAAGTAGCTGCCGCCACTGCGCAGTTCGTCTATCTGCACCAGCGGTTTGCTCGCGTCCGGCACGTTCTGCGCAGTGACGATGACGCGGCTCCCTATGCCCGAACGATTCGACTTAACGCCCACGAGTTTGATCTTGATCCAATTTCGATTGAGTGTTGAGGTGCCACGCAGAAGCTGAGGCACAGAATTGATGCAGTTGACGGCGACATCGATCACTCCGTCATTGTCGTAATCGCCAAACGCGCAGCCGCGAGCGGGCGCGTTCTCCAGAATACCCGCGCCCCCCTGGTTCGTTACTTCTTCAAACCGTCCGTTTCGAAGATTGCGATAAAGGTACTTGTGCTCAGCGTACTTCAGATCGGCCTTCGACTTATCGACTTCGGGATAAACGTGGCCATTCGACATCAGAATGTCGAGCCAACCATCATTATCCATATCGAAGAAGCCTACGCCCCAGCCCAGCAGACGCGTATTGACTCCCAGTCCGCCGGGATAGGTTCGATCCTCGAAATTGGCATCTCCCAGGTTGGTGTAGAGGGAATCTGTGTCGCCCGCAAAGTTGGTCTTGACCACATCGAGATTGCCGTCGCGATTGTAGTCGCCGATGGAAACGCCCATGCCTGCCTGGGGTTTCGCCTCCGCGGAAAGTGCTGCGCCACCCTCGATGGCGATATCGCGGAACGTACCGTCTTTCTGGTTGAGGTACAGGGTCGCCGGAGCCGAGTCGTTGGCCACGTAAATATCCGGCCAGCCGTCGTTGTCCAGGTCCGAAGCCGCTACGCTCAGACCATACGTGCCGACCGCGGTCCACATGCCCGATTTCTCGCTGACATCGGTGAACGTTCCGTCGCCGCGATTGTGATACAGAATATTTCTCCCGCCAGGAAGTCCCGGAGGACCGCAGGCTACGAGAATGCCCTTGTAGGTGCAAGGACCGTCCTCGGGCTTGGGCGCTGTTTTCAAATCGAAGTCTACGTAATTGGCAACAAACAGATCCAGGTGCCCGTCGCGGTCGTAATCCACGAACGTGCAGCCCGTGTTCCATCGTATCTTCGGTCCTGGTTGCAACAGGCCCGCCTGTTCCGTCACATCGGTAAATTTGCCATTGCCGTTGTTGCGATAAAGAGCGTTTTGGCCATAGTAGGTCACGAACAAATCGTCATGGCCGTCGTTGTTGTAATCGCCCACACAGCACGCCTGGCCCCAACCCGTCTTATGCTCCAGTCCCGAGCCCGCGGTCACATCGGTGAACGTTCCATCGCGATTGTTCCGGAACAGGTGACAATGCGGTTCCTGTCCAGGCGTGAACCCTTGCAGGCGCCAGCCGTTCACCAGGAATAGATCGAGCCAGCCATCGTCGTCATAGTCGAAGAAGGCCAGCCCGCAGCCGGTGGTCTCCAGCAGATATTGATTGGACCCTTCCGCGCCGTAGATCGTCTTGATATCGAGCCCGGCTTGCTGCGCGACATCGGCAAAGCTCACCCCCAGCGGCGTACCCTCGATGGGCGACTTGGGACCTGGGGGCGGCGGCGCGGGCTTCGCATCGTAGCTGCGCTCTTGCGGACCAACGCTCTTTCTTGCTTGTGGCTCGGTCTGTGGCTGCTGTTGCCCGGGTGAAGCCAGGGCAACAAGGTCTGCCAACGGCAAAACGAGGGCCGTGCGGCTGAGCGAGCGAATGAACTTGCGACGATTCAAGAAATCACCATCCCCCGGTTTACGGCTGTCCGGTACCACTGCCCGCCGCCTGCATGGACTCCGTGTGGATGTGCCAGGGCACGCTCTCCGTCGAAATTTCAGGATGCTTGCGCAGGTAGTCCAGCGAATATGTGGGCGCCGCCGGATCGATTCTCTTGATCGCGTAGAGAGAAGCTTCCTTTGCCGCCTGCTCCTTCATACCCATCCGTCGATAGAGAATAGCAAGGTTGTAGTGAGCGGCGACATCATCCGGATCGATGGCCTGCAGCGCCTTGAACTGCGCCACAGCGTCGTCGCCGCGATGCTGCTGGTAATAGGAGATGCCAAGCTCCCGGCGCGCATCGCGCGAGTCGGGGTATTGCGCCACCACCTTCTGCAGATCGGCCACTTCCGCCTCGGAATGTCTCTGCCGCCGTTCGACTAACGCCAAATAGTAAAGCGCCCGCGCGTCGTCAGGCCGCAGCGTAAGCGCCTTCTCCAGCGGAGCGCGCGCGTCGGCGTATTTTTCCCATTCGATGTAGGTGACTGCAAGATTGACGTAGCCATCTTTGTAATCGGGCCGCAGGCGAACGACCTGGGTAAACGCTTGCAGCGCATCCTCATATTGCAGTTGGTCCAGGTATCCAATGCCGGCATTGTTCCAACGCATCCACTCCGGATTATCCGTTGCCAGAGGCGCCATGGCCGGGTTATCGCCAAGGTTCAGTGTGCGCGTCGTAGCGGCAAGCTGCACTACCGGATACGCGGGATGATCCTTGCCCAATACGTTGTTCAGATAGCTCTGCCGCAAATGGCGATAGTTGACCCGCGCGGTGATCGTCAACGGGCCCTTCGCGCTTTCAGGTATGTGGAACCGATAGCGGACAAGCGCCGACCGCCCTGCCTGAACGGTATTGTCGTAGGCCATGGAATGAATGGTAAAGACTTTGTGGTTGTCCACAAAGTTTCCCGTCATGTCGACCGGGCGATTGGTGAAACTGTGGGCGCGTTCGTCCAGCGTGCCATCCGGCTTCAGGTATCCGCTGTCGTAAATCGCCGCTCCGGAAGCATCCTTCACCGTAAACTGAAGCCATGCCTGGTAAAGATCGCGCACCTCGGGTATCAGCGAGTGGCCGATGTTCTTGTTCTGCACGATCACAAACGCATCCACCGTCTGGTTCGGTTGTAGCGTGAATGGCTTGGTGCCCAGCGGCGCGAGCATCGTGCCGCTTTCTGTTTTCAGCGCGAAGAGATCGACGTTGAGGTAGCCGCCGCTCTTTAGGAATTCGACTGTCCGCTCCAACTGCTCGTCGAATCCGTAGTAAAAGGGCACCGCCGTGTTCCCCGCCGGCCATCTATGGGACGCCAATATTCCCGGCTTGTCTCCGTAGTCTGGCAGACTGATCGCCTCTCGCTTCATATGGCATCCCTGACAGCTGACGAAATCGGCGGAATAAAACGTAAGCGGATTGCGCTGCGAAAACTTTGAGCCCTGCCATTCGTCATAGGCGGTAAATGCGCGAATCCACTTATAGCTGTTCAGCGGCGGCGGTAGATTTGCTTTGTGACACGCGGAGCAGAATTCTGGAGTATGAAGAACGTTCCGCATCACCGCCCTGACGTGCCGATCGGGATGGGCCATGATATCGGCGTCGGGAACAACCCCCGGGATGCGGTTCCCTTGCTCATCGACCATGACCGCAGGCAGCCCCATCACAAAGCTTCCATTGCCCAGCGTGGCCGGAACGCTTTCGATGGAGTGGCAGGTCATGCAGGTGAGGCCGTCACGGTCGAACGACCGGTCGAGAGTGGAGCCTGTGGTCAGAGCGCCGGCAAGCACACCGACCGGGTTGTGGCAGCTATCGCAATGGCGGGCAAACTCGATCCCCTTGGTGCGTATCAGGATATTGACGCTGGCGCGATAGAACGGGGCCCGGAAGGCATTGGCATGCAGTGACTGGCGCCACTCATGATATGCCTCCTGGTGGCAGTGGCCACAGTAGGCGGCATCAGGAAAAGCGCTCGCTGCAAGAAATTCGTTCCCTTCCACGGCGGCGTTGCCGGGCAACGCGATGTTATCTTTCCCGAACGGAAAACTATACGTTTCGCGAATCTTGTCTGCGTAGGCCTTGCGCGCGCTCGCCTCTTCTGCTCGCTGATCTTGCGCACCACGAATCTCCCTTAGACAAAAGACAGAAGCTCCGCACGCGATCAGGAACGAAATCAGTACGCATCGAGCCAGGAGATTCATAGTCCGTACGGTTGAGTGAAACCGCCCATTGCCCGTGACCTCGTCCGTCCCCGGCAACCCGCCGCGGACAGACCTCCAAACTATAGCCGATTGCTCGAACGACTGTACATTCGGGAATACGCCGCCGGCTCGGTGATTTGCAGCCGTTCTTTACCGCTGCTCTTGTGGCTCAGTGCTGTGGCTCAGTGCTCTGGGGCAGAGCCTCTGCTTTCTGCCGCTCCGCTGCCGCCTCGATCATGTTCCCTTGCCGCTGGAGCGCATTCGCCAGACCCAGGTGCGCCGCGGCATAATTCGGGTCGTAGCTCAACGCGCTGCGAAATCCTGCGATGGCATCGTCCATCTTGCCGCTCTTCAGCAGGGCCTGCGCGGAGTTGGCGGCAACCTCTGCCCGCTGACGGTTCATGTTGGCGCGCATGAACCCGGCCGCCACCTTTCGTTCTGCCGTAGCCTCCGTCGGCTGATTCTGTTTTGCCAGAACCGCGGCCAGTGTCAGGTGCGGATCAGGCTGCTCCGGTAACCGCCGAATCGCCTCGTGTAACGCCTCTGCCGCCTCGGGCAGCTTGTCCAGGTGGTTGTAGACGCTGCCCAATGTGGCCCACGCTTCACCATTTTCCGGCCGCAGCTTGAGTGAGTTGTTCAACTCCCGCGCCGCATCGGCGTAGCGTCCGGCCTGCAAATGCAACAGACCGAGGGCGTACGGCGGCTCGGGCGCGGATGGGTCGAGCTTCTCCGCCGCCTCCAATTCCGGAATCGCCTCGACCGCATCGTCCTGCATCTTGAAAGCCAGGCCCAGGTTGTAATGCAGTTGCGGAGCATCCGGAGATAGCTGCAACGCCGCGCGCAACTGGCCCACTGCATCGTCAAACTGGCTGAGCTGAATGTAGGCCGCTGCAAGATCCTGGTGGGCCGTTATACTGCCGGGCGTTAAAGACACCGCGCGCTGCAGAAAAGGAACCGCTTCCTTCATTCGTTGCGCCTGGCAGAGGGCCAATCCCAAATTTGTCAGCACCTCTGCATTGGCGCCGTCGGCTCCGGCGGCCTTCTGCAAAAGCGGAATCGCATCGTCTACTTTCCCCGTGCGTTGCAACGCCAGGCCCAGTTGATACGCTGCCGCGGTCGAATGGGGATCGAGTTCCAACGCGTGCTGCAAGAGTGGGATTGCCTGTGCATCGTTGCCGCTTGACGCCAGAGCCTGCCCCAGTTGCAGAACGATCGGCACGTTTTCAGGCGCCAGCCGATAGGCGCTGGTTAACTCCTCCAATGCGCCCGGCTGCTGCTGCGCCCACAACGTCGTCCCCAGATGCAAATGGGCGGTGGCGAGATCGGGATTTGTGTGCAAGGCAGCGGTGAATGCCCGTGCCGCGTTGGGCCAGTCTTCATGCTGTGCATAGAGAGATCCCAGGTCGTCCTGCAATTCCGCATTGTGCGGATCTGCCGCTACTGCCTCCTTCATTCTTGCCACCGCTGCGGAAAACTGCTTCGTTGCCGCCAGCGCTCGAGCGTATGCCGCAGTCACAGTCGACGGCAGCGGGTGCTTTTCGGCGCGCGATGCGGTCTCGAGTTTCGCAAACCAGGGCAGCGCCCTGGCGAATTGACCACCGCGTTCGTAGGCAAGAGCCAGGCTCAATTGGGCGCTCCCGTCGCCGGCATTCATCGCCAGCGCTTTCTGCAGTTCGCGAATGCCGTCCTCTGTGCGCCCCATCCGCACCAGAACGTTGCCCAGGGCGCTGTGTCCCTGCTCCAGGGAGGGCGCAAGATGAACCACCTTTTCAAACTCCTCACGGGCGGTATTGAAATCGTTGCGGGCGAGAGCCGCGGCCCCGGCTTGATACGCGGCGTAGGCCTGCGGCGAGGGCTGCTGCGCATGGCTTCCGGAGGAGAGGATCAGGGAGACCCCGAAAACGCAATCAGCAAAGAGCCGCGTTTTGAGAGGATACGCTGACATGGCGGTCTGGCCTCAACCGTAAGCGACATTAACGGTAAGGTACTTGACCCAGACAACTATAGCTGTAAACGGGCAAATCGAAAACCGCCTGACAGCAAGAGAATCCCAGCCGCGCGCCCGCACCGGGTTTCAGCGTCGCCCCGATGGTTACCACCCGTAACAGTTACACAAGTTGCACAGCGGCCTGCCCGTTCCGGGTAGAAGCGATGCCTGCCCTGCCTCGCTGCGTCATCTTTCCGGGTCCGTCGCGATCGGCACGCCGCGATGGTACTGGAATGGTACCGGAAAGAGTAATGGTGCGGGCCATCGGTCACTGGTCAAATAGGAAACACCACCCCAATGCCGGCCTTGCAGGGATCTGAGGCTCGGAGTCAAGATCGAAGTCAGGATCGGAGTCAAGGTGGGAGTCCAGTGTGGGAGGCTGCATACGGGGAGCGCGGGTACGGGGAGGCATGAGCACTGGTGTCGATGAAGAAGTGTCGATGAAGAATCTACGGCGAAGAGCTGCAACGGCAGCCACTGAGCCAGGTCCTCAGGCATGCGGCTACCTGGAGCCGTGGCAGACCGAAGCGCGCATTGCCCGGCGTTTGCATGCTGCCTTACCAGGGGGAGCAGTCGTGAAGCATTGCGAAACGGAGATATAAATTGACCGTACTCGTTGAAACGTCGCCCGAACTCAAGAGACTGTGGATCCGGGTTCTGAAGCGAGTGCATCCTGACCTGGCGGTGGATGAGCAGGACAGGCGCCGGTGTGAGCGGCTGACACAACAAGCGAACGATGCCTACGCGAGGCATGATGAAGTGGCGCTGCGGGCGGTACTCGAACCGAACGGGCCGCCGCTTCGATACGCGCCGGCTGACGATTGGGAAGCAGGAAGCGAAGATCGACGGACAGCGCCGGCACAGACAACCTATCGGCCGCCGGTGGCGCGGCAAAAGCCGCTCCCCGTAAGTGGGCCCGAGGCGTTCGTCATCCTTGGGGCGGCCAGCGGGGTCCTTTGCCTTCTTCTTTATGGAATCTTCGACGCTCTGAGCGAAAAGGTGGGGCGAAGCACGTCCGTATCTTTGCTGATTTTGGTAACCGCCACTGTACTTTGGCTGACCGCCAGGAACTCCAAGTTGCCGTACAACAACAAAGCAGGAGTCGTGGCGGTAGTCGCAAGCGGAATGCTCCTGGTAGGGATATGCCTCTTGGGCAGCCGTCCCGGGGGGAATCCACTGTTTCCCTCGGCACGCGCCGCAACTGCCCGGGGTCTGACGGTTGCTGCCGCATTGAAAGAGAGCGGCAACCCGTCCCCGTCTCCATGGTATTGGGACGTCATCAAAAGCAGGGTGGGACAGAGTTGGAACCCACCGGCGGTGTCCGGTATCCCTGCGGGGGCTGCGGCGGACGTTGCGTTCACCATCGCCCATGACGGTTCCCCGCATGACGTCGAGTTGCGCAGGCCGAGTGGTTCTCCATCGCTCGATGCGTCCTGCGTTCTCGCGGTGCAGCAAGTCAGAACCTTTGGTCCGCCTGAGGGTGGCGCCCGGGACAGCCTGAAAGTACTTTATCCTTGTTCGTATCGCGACCTCGCGTCGATCAACAGTCATCCAGTGCAACGGGACACGCCGCAAACGACGGCGGTCGCCATGCCGGCAAGGCCCGCACCGATAGAGAGCCTTGCATCGCAACTCAGCGAGTACACAGACGCGGTGAGAAGCAAGGTCGCACAGAATTGGAACCCGTCGGAAGTAGACGCCAGTACCCCGGTGGGCGCAACGGTTTACATGCAAGTCGCGATATCGCAGAGCGGCAAGCATGAAGCTCCGGCTATGGAAACGTCGAGCGGGTACGGATCGCTCGATGTTTCATGCTTGAGGGCTGCCGGCCGAATACAGAAGTTCGACCATCTTCCCCGGGGTTACGACGGAGACAGTCTGACGGTGCTCTACCACTGCAGTTATTCAGGTTCTGCCACGCCAAAACTCGCACAGGATTCCGGCCAGCCGGCGCGGCAGGCACCGGTGCAGGCGCCGCTGCCCAGCGGCCCTGTGAATGGCGCCCACAACTAAAAGCGACAGAGACTCAGGAGTAGAACCAGGCCCGCGAAATACGCGCGTTGCACGATGGAAACACAATTTTTTCAGGCAGGGCACGGCTGCCTCGCAGTTTTCGTGCGTCGAGTTCTTCCTCAACCCGAAGCCGTGCAACAAGAAACAAACTCTCCCCGTCTCATCCCTCGCGGGTTGGCACAGACAGTGGACGACTGATACGACCCGCTAGTCGTTCAGGTTCAACGTCACTAGAGCCTGATCGACCACCTTGTCCCACCTGGCGTCCGAGGCGCCGTATGCATCGTGCCAGTTCCACCACTTGTAGGGCGCTGTCTGGGGGTGGCCCTGGGGAGAGTCCTCCCATTTCTCCTGACGGCCGAGTGGAGTGATGTCGAGATAGCTCCAGACGCTTCCCATGGCCTCGTCACCGCGGTTGTTGATGAAGTACGTGCGGAAGATGCGATCGTCACCGTCACGGAAAAACACGTTCGTTCCATGCCACTCGTCGACGCCGAAGTCGACGTCGAAGCTGTCGGTGATGGTGTACCAGGGTATTTGCTGCCATCCCATCCGAGTCTTCAGGCGAGCGATATCGGCCTGTGGGGCGCGGGATGCGTACGCAAGCGTGGTGTCGCGAGCGTTGAGATGGGCCAAGTTGGAGACCTGATCGGCGCCCAGGGAGCAACCCCGGCAGGCGTGATCGGGCCAGCCGAAGACGCCCGGCTCGAAGAAAGCACGATAGAGCACCAGTTGCCGGCGGCCATCGAAAAGGTCGAGCAGGTTGACCTTACCCGCGGGTCCTTCAAACGTGTAGGCCTTCTCGACGGCCAACCACGGCATGCGCCGGCGCGCGGCGGCCATGGCATCCCGCGTGCGCGTCAACTCCTTCTCCTTCACCAGTAGTTGCTGGCGCGCTTCTTCCCACTCCTGCGGCGAAACAATCGGTGGCGTGTTCATGTTGGTCTGCGTCTCGTTATTCCTGTCCATAACTCCCTCCCTGCTCCGGATTCCTCCGGGTTGTAGGTTCCCTGTTTGCGATGCGGAACCTCTTGACGGCAAGCGCGGAAATACCGCCGGTCGAGGTGGCGCCAAGCGCAATCCACGCGATGGTTGCCAGACACATGGGACACATGGCTAGCTGCTTCCTGCTTTGCGCCTCGCCGCGGTGCGAATTCGATCCATCAGGTCCGACCAGCCGGCCTCTACTCCACGGTCGGAGTCGCCGATCCAACCCATCGCACGATGCACAAAGCGGAGAAGGGTCACACCGTTTTCTTCCGTGAGCCGGTACTGGATATTCGAGACGGCCGGGGTCGACATAAAGAGCGGACCGGAGATCTCCAGCAGTGACGGGGGTTTGATGGCCTGCACCACACCCCAGAAGTGTCCGCTGTTGTTACCCATGTCGCGAAACCAGCGTCCGCCCGGCCACGCTTCGAACTTCATCGGCATGGGCTTCTCCGGTGTGGAGTTCAACGGGCCCATCTGCTCGAGAATCGTCTCGAAGACGATGTTGATCGGCGCTGCAATCTGCTCCTCTTTCACGATTGCAAAGGTCTGCAATACGTTTTCCTTAATGGCCGCTTCCATTCATCCTCCTTTGTGCCGCTGTTTGTTGTGTGCCGCGCGTAGATCATTCGGAGATGATTCGCTCGAGAGCCTTGCGCTCCGCGCGCTCCTTGATATGACTCAGTTGATGTGTCCAATAGCGCTCGAAGGTCTTGACCCAGTCATGCACCGGCTTCAGCTCCGCCGCATTCAAGCGGTACATCCGGTGCTGTCCGCGCTTGACCATCGACACTACACCTACCTTGCGCAACACCCCGAGGTGTTTCGAGACGGCCGGCTGAGGCAGGCGCAATCGCAGCACCACCTCATTCACCGCGTACTCCCGGCCATCGGCCAGCACGGCAATCACTTCGCGCCGCCGGGGCTCCGCTATGGCGTTAAAGACATCGGTTGTGGTTGCCGCTCGTGCCATTCTGCAAATATATTCCCGTATAAGAATATGTCAAGTGCAGATTTCTCTTTTCTTTGGATGAGCTGCATCTGTGGGAGGCGTTGACCGGCCTGCTTCCGCCGACCCGCGAGGGATGAGACGGGGAGATTTCGTTTCTTGTTTGGCCCGGGCTTCACAGCCCTCTTCCGTACCGGTTTTGCGGTACGACTGAAACTCGTGCCCCGACAATCCGCGACACGATCCTAACTGTGGCCCTCTTGTTCGTCCAATTCTTCGGCGCGTCTTCCGATTCTCTTGAGCACTTCTTCCATTTGACGTTGCTCGTCGGGCGAAACATCCTGAAATGCGCGTTTGATGAGAGCGGCGTGCCGGCGGAAGATTGGAACGAAGCCCCGGCGGCCTTTTTCAGTCAGAGAAACGGTGCGAACGCGGCGATCGCTCTCGCTCTCCACGCGATCGACCAATCCCTTCTTGTACAGTCGATCGACGGCAACGCTGACAGATCCGGGGTTGAGGTTAACCTTGGGACCGATGGCATTCACCGGCATTGGTCCCTTATGGAGCAGCATGTCAAGAATGCGGAAATCCGAGTCGCCTAGTCCCTCCGCCAGGATGGGTGGGAACGAGTAACGCGCGACGGCTTGCGAGGCCTTCATCATGATCAGCCACGTGTGAATGGCCTCCGGTGGTTTTCTTTTCTCCATAGATACTGAATCCCAGCTCAGTATAATCGACATCATATATATCGACATCGATAGATACGAAATCGATGATAGGAATGAAGGCGGCTTTGAATGGGCCAAATCGCTTCAAACCAGGAGACAACTATGTCGAACAGCATTTCGACCTTGCTTATACGGAACCTTCGGGATGTCTTCGGTGAAAACGACCCGGAGCGGAGACGCGCAGCGATCAACGAGCTCTACACCGAAGATGTGGTTTTCTACGATCCCAGCAAGGGTGCCTACCGTGGCCGCGATGAGATCGATCGCATCGCAGGTACAATCAAGGCGACTCATCCCGAATTTACCTATCAGCCAATTGCCGAGCCCGAGGAGGTTGGCGACGGTGGGCGGGTTCCGTGGGTATCGGGCCGCCCTGGCGATGCGCCGGAGTACGCCGGAACGGATTTCATCATCGCCCGGGACGGCCGGATTGCCGCCATTTATCTCTTTTTCGACAAGCTCTCCTGAAAACACCTTGTGCTAGAGCATTTTCACTTCTACCCGATCAGACTTAGAAACTCCGCTGGGCGCACGATCCGCACACCATTCCAAGGATCAAGCAACAGCAAGTCCTCATCGCTGCTGACGAGGACCTCCGCTTCCGCTTCGGCCGCCACGGCCAGGAATTTGCTGTCCTTGGGGTCACGGCACGCCGGATCGACTGAAAGACAATCCTCTTCTCGTACCACAAACAGGCGCGCGTTATTCTCCACACGGTGTAGAAACTCCTGACGTGCGGCGTCCGCCAGATAGAGGCAAAACTTCTCCCTTGCCAATACTTCCTTGAGCTCGTCCAAGGTAGCCTGACTGGCGCACAGGTCGCAGAGGCTCATAGCCCGGAGCAGCGCTTGATTTGGTATCGAGTCAGGGCGCAAAGCGGCTGAGACCAGCGTGCTCGTATCAAATACCACGCGGTGAACGGTCACCTCAGCTCATGCACCATCCGATTGACTTCCTCATCGGTCAACGCCGCTGATGCAGCGGCCTGGGCCGGAGATTGGCTCTTCCGGGCTTGCGCAGACCATGCCTCCAACTCGGCAACGGCTCGGCTGCGTCTCCGCCGAGAGTCCAGAAGTTCTTCCATATCCCGCGGAGAGACGATAAAGGCTGCCGGACGGCCATGACGCGTAACCGATACGGTCTCCCGCTGTGCCATGTCGATCAACTGACCAAAGCGGTTTTGGGCCTCTACAGATGTGACGGTCACCATGGCTTCCTCCAAACTACCTACAGTCAACATTATAGCTATTCTAGCTGTTTTTCAATCCGGCATTCCTGCCAGATTGCTGTCGTGCGACCATGCAAAGAGTGATCGATGAACTCGTTTCGGCCGAACGCGTGGACGTTCACACGTCCAAAGCTTTGGCAAATTCAGGTATTCAAAGGGGAAACCGTGCAAAGACGAATTGGCCTGCTAACGGCTTTAGCTATCAGCCTCACCCTCCTCGCCGCGTGTCGAGGCGGAAAAACCAGCCCAGCGGCATCTGCCTCCTGCGACCTCGGCGGCGGCAAAACGATCCAGACTGCTTACGCCAGCCCCCGTATGAACGGACGAAAGATCTACGGCGGCCTCGTTCCCTTTGGCAAAGTGTGGCGCACCGGGGCAAATGCAGCCACAACGTTCGTCACCAGCAGTGACATTGTCGTTGGTGGTAAGCCGGTACCTGCCGGCAGTTACACAATCTTTACGGTCCCGACTGCCGATAAGTGGACTCTCATTATTAACAAGAAGACCGGCGAGTGGGGCATCCCGTACAAGTATGAGAGTGACGAACTGGCTCGATTGGACATGAAAGCGGCGAGCCTTCCTTCTCCGGTCGAGAACTTCACCATTTCCTACGAGAAGTCCGGCACCGAATGCATGATGAACATTGACTGGGAGACCACCCGGGCATCGATCGACATAGCCGCGAAGTAAACCACGGCCGGGCTGGCGGCCGCGCGGCTTGGATTGCCCCGAATTTGCTGTGCAGCTTATGGCCTCGGCGCGGTTCGCGCGGCTTTCTTCAGCGCAAGCCGCACACGCGGTCGCATCCGTGCCGCGCGCGGGCAAATGAGGGTTATGCTCCGCGCAATGCCTCATGCATTGCGCACGGATGCCCGGTCATAACTCGCATCTGGACCTATATCAGGTCTCTACACCCCTATCACTCACAGCCGCCCAGGCGCGCCTGGTGAGTGGGCCCAACCCGTGAAGTGAGTAAGATTGGATAAAATTCGATAATTCTCGTCCTTTTTTACGGGTTTCAGCGGCCGCGTGGAAAGGCGTCTTTTAGAGTAGGAATCTGCAGCTCGAAGGGGCCGGTTGTGTTGATATCGGCGGGGTAGACGAGCCCAAACGGATCGGGAACCGGGTTCGTGGCTTCGGGGTAGACGAAGGGATTCAGGATGCCGGCTTGGTCGCGGTTCAGGTTGGGAGCGGGTGCGGCTTCGGTTGGCCTGGGAGGCGGCGGTGGTTTGGGCACTTGAGGGGCGACGGGTTGCGTTTCCACGGCGGTTGCGGATGGGCCCGGCTCTGCACTTTCGACCTGGCTTTGCTGGCGAATCCGCTCAGCGACGTCGAATTGTGGGGCTTGGGCGGACGGGAACGCGGGTTGCGTAGGGGCCCGGCGGCCGGCATTAAGACGGTTTGGGATGAGGCATGCGATGGCGATGATCAAGGACAGGGCTTTGATCTGGCCGGCCATGCTGCCTCTGGTGGCTTCATGGTCGAGATTGGCCAGATACCAGAGGCGGGCCAGGACCTGATCGCGGCCGATATTAAGGTTGCGCAGCCCTTCGGCTTCCTGGTTGATCAGCTTTTCCTCGACGGCGGCGCGGTGCTCGATCATGTAGTCGCGGACGCGGGGCTTGGATTTGGTGTAGGCGGCGGTGGAGGCGTTGAGGCCGACGGCTTCGGCGGCGCGCTGGTCATTCATGGTTCCGGAGAGAACCAGGTGGGCAAAGGCGATTTCCTGATCGGTGATGGGATCGGTGACAGGATTTTTGGGCATAGCGAACCTCTTTCTCGTTCTTAGGAGATTGGGGGAGGCCGTATTTTCCAGCTAGCCACAGGAGGGGAAGCATGCGGAGACGCGAGCTTTGTTCGCGCACTCATGCCTGGGCTGGTGTTGGCTGATTTATGACAAGGATCAGCGTGACACCGGATAGCGTTCACGCCATCCTTCGCTCGCGCTTAGGCCGAAACTACCGGCAACTGCCGGCATGGCGCGGTTGCGTGAGAAGCCGCCGCCTGCCGATATCGTCTGATTTAAGAGATACAGGTTTTTAGGCGCTTACATAAGAGACGAAATGCGTTTCCAGGGTACGGGAGTACATGACCTAAAGTTACTCACCGCGAAATGCGCGCCAGCGGTTTATTTTCGGCCGTCCCTCCCGGGATCTGTTGACTTCGCCCAAGTGGACAGGGGAACGGAAAATCGCCGAGGGGCCGGACGGGACGTTCCGGAGCGGTGAGCGATACTGATTCCATGAGGATGCACAGGACTGCAATATTCGATCTTGACGGCACGCTTACCGACTCGAAGCCGGGTATTCTCGGATGCCTTACCAAGGCCCTCGAAGCCAATGGCGTCGCCTGGACCGGACCTCTCGACTGGTTCATCGGGCCTCCCGCGGAACAGTCCTGGCACCGCCTCATGCCGGTCGCCGACGAGTCTCACCGTGCCGCTCTCATCCGCGACTACCGCTCGTGTTACAATGCCACGGGATGGGTGGAGAACTCCGTCTATCCGGGCATCCACACGGTGTTGGAGAGTCTCAGGAACTCAGGCTGGCAACTCTTTGTCTGCACTTCCAAACGCCAAGAAGCCGCCGTGCGGATCCTCGACAGATTCGATCTAACCCGCTACTTTCTTGCGGTATACGGGGACACGCCCGGGTCGGTCCATCACAGCAAGACGGCCCTGCTCCGCCGTCTGCTGGAAGAGCAGTCTCTCGATCCCGCCAGCTCGTGCATGATCGGCGACCGCAACTTCGATATCGAAGCCGCCGGCGCGAACGGCGTAACTTCGATCGCCGTTACCTACGGCTACGGCAGGCGCCAGGAACTCGCATCGGCGCGCCCCGACTACACCTGCCATGCAGTCGAAGATCTGCTCCCGATCTTGGCTGCCCGGGCTACTCCTAACCCAAAGTAGAGTGACCGTGAGAACAGAATTGCTGCGATTGAACGGCGCCCTGGAGCGAGACCCCGCGATCGACGCCTGGATGAACGAACACGAAGGCGAATTGGGGGCCATCGCGCGTCAGTGGTTCGATGTGATGCGAACATGCGGGGATGAAGTTCGAGAGCTCTTGCATGACGGGTGCCCGGTTGCCCTTCTGGGAGATGCGCCCTTCGGCTACGTCAATGTATTCACTTCGCACGTAAATGTGGGTTTCTTTCAGGGCGCAGCGCTGCCGGATCCGGCCCGGTTGCTGCAAGGCGCAGGCAAGTTCATGCGTCATGTGAAGCTCAGAACGGGAACGTTCACAAACGCCGCAGCCCTACGCGAACTTATCGATACGGCGTACTGGGATATAAAGTCGCGCGTCGAAAATGGCTAGGTCATTCGCTTCTCAAGATCGCATTCGGGTCGACCGCCATGGCGCGACGTGCCGGCAAATAGCTGGCCAGCGCCGCGGCCGAACAGACCACAAGCGATACTGCTACCAAAACTGACGTTGCGTGCGGGCTAACACCATATAGGACCGAGCGGAGAAGACGAGCAGAGAACCATGACACCGACAGCCCTAGAAGAATCCCGGCTGCTGCAAGGCGCGTTGCCCTCCCCATCACCAGCCCTAGAATGCTATGAGGGGAAGCGCCCAGGGCCATCCGTATCGCAATCTCCCGCAGGCGCATCACGGTCGCATAGGTCATGACACCGTAGATGCCGATCCAGGCAAGGACCAGCGCAAGCCCTCCAAAAAGAACGAAGAGCTCGACGTTGAACCGAAGCGGGGTCGTGGATTCGGAGAGCACAGAGTTCATCGTACGAATATCCGTAACTATGACTTGGCTATTCATCTTTGCTATCTGGCCGCGCATCAAGTTCGGAAGAAGATCTGTTGCGTGACGCGACTTCACGACGAGGGTCATCGCATCCGGCGCCATCTTCTGCAGGCTGCCTGTCATCTGCGACAAGCACATGTACATCTCGGGAGAGGAGGAGGTTTCGAGATCACGATACCTGACGTTTCCAACAACTCCAACAATGGTAAAAAACCATGGCGCCCCGGTATCCTCAAGACGGCCCAACTTCACACGATGCCCAACGGGGCTTCCGTCTGGAAAATAGCGTCGTACAAAGGCATCATTCACAATTGCAATTGGTTCTGCGCGATGGATGTCGTGATCGTCAAAAAACCGTCCAGCCACCAGGGGGATCCCCATGGTTTGGAAATATCCGGCACTCACAATCCGCTGCGCGGTATCCAGAACCTGGTCCGGCAAGAGCGGGCGCCCTTCGATCGAAAAGTACGTCTCCCAACTCCGGCCGCCGATGGGAAGATTGGTTGTCATCCCGGCGGCCGCCACCTCTGGGAACTGCCTGAAGCGTTCGAGAACGCTGTTGTAAAAGGAGATTACGTAGTGCGGATCGGGATGCGGTAGCAGCGCAAGAGACAAGTCGCCTGCTACGACACGCTGCGAAGCAAATCCCGGGTCTACGTTGACCACCTTCCACAAGCTGCCGGCGAGCAATCCAGCGCTGGTTAATAAGACGATAGCGAACGTCGTTTCCAGAAGAACGAAAGCATGAAGAATGCGAACCGTGCTCTTGTCTCCACCGATCAGCGACTGGCGGCCAACGCTCTGCAAGACGGGGCTGGCAGGTTTTCGCACTAAATTCAAAGCCGGCGCGAGTCCAAATAGATTGACGCAGGCCGTGATGGCGAAGAGTGAGAATGCCAGAACGCGCCAGTCAATCGAGGCCTGGCCGAGACCTGGTAAGTTGACCGGCATGGCGCGAAGCAGCGGCACGCAACTCCAGGCTAACGCCAGTCCAAGCGCTCCGCCCAGCGAAGCCAACAGCAGGTTTTCGATCAACAATTGCGTGAGCAGCCTTCTGCGGCCGGCGCCCATGGCGGTGCGAATAGCGATCTCGGTCTTTCGCCCTGCTGAGCGTATCAACAAGAGCATGGCAACGTTGGAACACACGATGAGAAGCAACAGTCCGACGGCGCCCGAAATAGCCGTAAGTACCGCGCGCACATTTCCTACTGCCTCTTCCCTGAGGGGAACCAGTCTTACCCCCGAGCCTGCGTTCGAGGTTGGATACTTGACCGCCAGCCCACGGGCGATCGTGTCCATTTCCGCCTGCGCCTGACCGAGGCTTACGTGCTTGCGCAAACGCGCAACCACCCCGTAGGTGTGGGCCTGTCTATCGGCCTGCTCCTCTGCATCTATCCGCAGTGGCACTACAGCATCCCAATGTTTCGCCACAGGAAAATAGAAGTCAGGCGGCAACACACCCGCAATGGTGTAGGTGACATTGTCAAGCTTTGTCGTCTGCCCGATTACGTCTGCCTTGCCTCCAAACTCCTTCTTCCACAACGCGTCACTGAGGACCAAAACGTCGGACTTCGACCGGACGTCTTCCATGCTGAGGGTCCGGCCGATATGGGCACTCATGCCAAGAAGGGGGAAAAAGTTGCCGTCTGCCTTGAGAGCTGTGATGTTCGCGGTCGCGGCGGGTCTGGCCAGGTGGTACAACCCTCCCTCCACAATCGTCATACCTTCAAAGACATGGTTCTGTTCGCGCCAATCTTCAAAGTTGGGCGCAGCCACGGTTACGCGATCTGCCTTTAGTTGTTGCTTGGTTTCCCAGATCACGACAAGCCGGCCGGGGTCGGAGTAAGGCAACGGACGCAAAAGAACTGCGCTGAACACGGTAAACATCACGACGCTTGAACCAATCCCCAGTCCAATGGTCAATATCGCCGACGTCGCGAATACCTTGTTTCGGAAGAGACCCCGAAAAGCAAAGATAAGATCCCGCAGCATTGGTCCCCCTGCTCTTTGCCGACGAGTCTACTACGACTCATACTCATGGCGCCCAGGCGCGGTGACCAGGCTCTAGCCGCGGTTGGGTACTACGCGGGCTTGCAAGCGGCTGATGACGGTCTGGGGGACGAGCCCTTCGACCGAGCCGCCCAACTCGAAGACATTCTTGATGAGGCGTGAGCTTACATAGGAATACTTTTCATCCGCCATCAGGAACACGGTTTCTACCGTTGGGGCCAGCCGGCGATTCATCAGCGCCATCTGCAGCTCGTACTCGTAGTCGCTGATGGCGCGAACGCCGCGCAGAATGGCCTGCGCATGCTGCTCGAGTACAAACTCCACCAACAGACCGTTAAAGGTCGCCACCGACACGTTGCCAAACGGCGCAACCGCCTCGGTGATCATCTCGGTCCGCTCGGCAACGGAAAACAAGGGAGCCTTTTCAGAATTGTTCAGGATCGCGACCACCAGGTGGTCGAAGATTTTCGCACCACGCGCAACCAGATCCAGATGACCATTGGTCAAGGGATCGAAGCTACCCGGGTAGATGGCTTTGACGGTGCTCAAGACAAGTGATTGTAAGCGGTGGGGGCCGGGCGGGCAAACCGGCTGAATGAGCGAAGCTCCGTCCAGCCGGTTGGTTTGGTTACTGGCGGCGCACAGGCACCTTGACCGCTTCGGCAGCCTGGGCCGATCCGTTGAGCGGAACCGCCGGAATGTCGGCCGGCTTGACCCCGGTAAGGCCGAGCTTTTGCCGCAATTGTGTGTCGATACGGGCGAAAATCTCAGGATGCTCCTTGAGGAAGCTACGAACATTTTCCCTGCCCTGACCAATGCGTTCACCGGAGTAGCTATACCAGGCGCCTGACTTCTCCACCACATTCTGCGTCACGGCAAGATCGAGCACATCGCCTTCGCGGGAGATGCCTTCGCCATAAAGAATGTCGAACTCAGCTTCGCGGAATGGCGCAGCTACCTTGTTCTTCACCACTTTAATCTTGGTGCGGGAGCCGACCACCACATCGCCTTCCTTGACGGCAGCAATGCGGCGAATATCGATGCGCACAGAAGAGTAGAACTTGAGCGCGCGGCCGCCAGTGGTCGTTTCCGGATTGCCGAACATCACACCGATCTTCTCGCGGATCTGGTTGATGAAGATCAAGGAAGTACGCGATTTCGAGACCGTACCGGTAAGTTTGCGCAGCGCCTGCGACATGAGACGCGCTTGCAGTCCCATATGCGAGTCGCCCATTTCACCATCCAGTTCGGCCTTGGGCACCAGAGCCGCTACTGAGTCCACAACCAACACATCGATGGCGCCGGAACGTACCAGCGCTTCGGTAATTTCGAGCGCCTGTTCCCCATAATCGGGTTGGGACACGAGCAGGTTGTCGACATCGACGCCGAGTTTTTTTGCATACTGCGGATCGAGCGCATGTTCCGCATCCACAAAGGCCGCCATGCCGCCGGCCTTCTGTGCTTCGGCAATGATCTGCAGCGTGATGGTGGTTTTGCCCGACGATTCAGGGCCAAAAATTTCGATCACACGGCCACGCGGAACACCCCCCACACCGAGCGCCGAATCGAAAGAGATCGAGCCGGTGGAGATGACGGAGATGGGCACAATGGCCTCTTTGCTGCCCAGGCGCATGATGGAGCCCTTACCGAACTGCTTCTCAATTTGCGCGAATGCCAGGTCAATGGCGCGGGAACGATCGTCTGCCATGGGGATATCTCCAGTGAAAATGTAATGCCCTGAAACGAACTCCAGAAGCGCTCGGCGACCGCGTTGCGCATGCGAAATGATTCATTGAGGGAACAACTTGTAGTGGATCATACCACCGCATTTGAAGATTAAAGCGGTTTCACCTTCGCTGTGCATAAAGGGGGAACAAAAGGCGTAACCTGCGTTGAGGTAACTTTAACGCATTTTCGCAATTACTGTGGTCTGGTAAGAGCAGTGAGGTGTGGTTTTCCTTGAGAGAAAACCACGTAAAGATTTACGGCTTCGGTATAAACCTATTGCGAAAATGCTCTAACGCTGCAGCAGATCGACCGGCTCATGGATGTCGGCGACACGAAAGTAGGAAGCCAGCGCTGGATGCCTGCGCGCCACGGCCTGGTACATCTCCCAGGCGACGCGACGGTAGGAGAAATGGCCAGCCGGCGCGGAGCGCAACTCCGCGATGTAGAGAGCTTCGGCGAAGTCCATCTTGAAGAGCGCGCGAGTGCGCGTGCCCAGTGGCAACACATAGCGCGCATTCTCTTCGAGCCCCGCCTGCGCAACCTTCGCGAAGGCCGCGTGCGCCTGCTTCATGGCCGCGTGATAGGGCTGCAGGAGGCCCGCATCCTCCAACCCTTCGGGCACTTCGTAGCCGTGGAGATTGGTAAAGGGCTGCAGGATTTGCACGCAACGCCGATGACGGTGCATGTCGCGGAAGCCGCCGATATCCATCAAAATGTCGAAGCGCAGACCCTGCCCCGCGGAGAACGCACGCAGAAGTTCGTCGTGGCGGCCGCGGCGCCGCGCGCCCAGGGCGATGATCTCGTTGCGGCGTGCCTCGTCAAGCGCGGCAACGGCCCGCGCCAGCTGGCAATACGAGTAGTGGCTGACGCCGTAAAGCAGCGTGGCCGCCAGATCGATTTCGAGTGGCTGGTCGTCCACCAGATCGACGGGGCTGTCGGTCGTCTCTATGGGCGCGCCGTTCATGAGCGCAGCCGCAGCCGCAGCCAACTCGCTTCGCGCGGCCATCACGTAGTCGTTGGCCGCCGCATACTTCACCAGTGTCGGCGCGGTCTTGACCTCGCGCATCAGCAGTGCTTCAGCGGTGATACCGAGCGCGGGGTCAAGCTCGGCGATCGATCGTTGCAACGCCGAGAGTGCTTCGCTCTGCACATTCCACGCGGAGCCCGCGGCGGCTTCTCTGAGCCGCTCGCCGAGTTGGCGCACCTCCTGGTGAGGATCGGAGAGCAGACGCGAAATCTGGGTTTCGAGCGTGCGCGCGTTCACGATCTGGCCCAGCGAAGTATTGGACGCGAGCGGCAGCAGGTAGCGGGCAACGTCGAAAGCACGCGCCTTCATGATGCGGTGAAAGGCTTCTTCCTTCATCTCCGGCGGACGCGCGGTGCGTGCCTTGAGATGCTCGGCCATGCTCTCCGCGGTGGTGTGATATGCGGCGAAGAGCGAGTCGATGGCCTCGGTAAACAGCACACTGGCGGCGGGATCTGAGGAGAAATCGGGGAGATACCAGCCGCTCTTGCGAAAGTTCTGGTAGCGCGTGGAACGCTCCTGGCCATCCCAACGCTGCTCATCGACCAGGATGATGGCGGCCAGCAGCGAAAGCCGTTCCACGGCGAAGGCCACATGCGCCAGATCGGCAATCGAGCGATGGCCATATTGAAAGTAAAACGTATTGAGAAAATGCTCTGCGCGCTGGCTGGAGATTTCGCGCAGAGATTCCTTCATGGAAAGCGACGATCGGGAGTACTTCGCCATGGCATAGGCCAGCACTTCCGGGTCGGCGCCGTGCACGGCATAGACTTCGGTCTGGTTTCGAGGTTCTTCCGGCAGGGCCGGGGAAGCCGTGGTTTCCATCGCGCCGGTTTCAGTCTCGCCCGTTTCAATCTTGCTCTGAGCCATGGTTGAAATTCAGCATAGAGCATTCCACCGATCCTGTGGGCGTAGTACTTTCGGCTTGCCGGAAGAACCGCGCGCCAGCCTCACCGGGAGCCGACTTAAGATACTATGAGAGTGCAACCGCGGTGCGGATTGAGCCTTTATCGAGTGAGTTCCCTCCTATGGCCACGAGCCGCAATTCCCAACCTGATGTTTTGTCGGTCGTAAACCACCGGCCTTACGCGCTGCCCAAGCGTCCGTGGACGATGATGCAGCGTTGGAACGACCTGCTGTTTGCGCATTGGCCGGTGCCCGCGGCAAAACTGGAATCGCTGCTGCCTTCCGGTCTGCAAGTGGATACCTTCGATCAATCCGCCTGGGTGGGCGTGGTTCCCTTCTCCATGGACCGGGTGCAATTTCGCGGAGTGCCGCGCATTCCCGGCGCCAGCCGCTTCCCTGAGCTGAATCTGAGAACCTATGTCCGGGAGCGCAATACGAATCGCGCCGGCGTGTATTTCTTTTGCCTGGAGGCGTCGAATCCACTGGCGGTGGTGTTTGCCAAGACGGTTTTCCATCTGCCCTACCATTGGGCGCGGATGTCGATCAAAACGCGCAGCCAGGAGGAATTCACCTACCAGAGCGAACGGCTGTTGAGCGCGAAGCCGGTACGGTTCCGAGCGCACTATCGCGGGCTGGGGCAGGTACGTGCGGTCGACCAAAGCCGTCCGGGGACGATCGAGCACTTTCTTACCGAACGCTATTGTCTCTTTACCTCGAACCGCGGCGGGCAACTGCTGCGCAGCGATATTCACCACATGCCCTGGCCGCTCGAGGCCGCGGAGGCGGAAATCGAATGGAATGACCTTCCCGCGAGGTACGGGATTGAACTCCCGGAAACCCCGCCACTGTTGCACTACTCGCGGGAGCTGGTGGTCTACCTGTGGTCGTTGGACCCAGTCTCGTGGGGCAAGCTGCCCGTGCTCGAAGCAGCGGGCGTGCGCACGGCCAAGGTTGGTTAATCTCCCGCATCTGTTACCCTCACACTTTTGCAGAGAGGGACCATGGAAAATTTAGAAGGCAAAACAGCATTGGTGAGCGGAGCATCCCAGGGGATCGGCCGCGCCTGCGCGCTGGCGGTGGCGAAGTTGGGCGCCCGCATCGCGTTAGCCGCGCGCAATGAAGAAAAGCTGGAAGCGGTGGCCGGGGAGATTGTCGCTGCCGGCGGCCAGGCCAAGTCCTTTGTCATGGATGTGGCCGAGGAAGCCTCCATCCAGGCTACGGCCAAGGCGGCTATCGCCCATTTCGGCAGTGTCGAGATACTGGTCAATAACGCGGGCATCACGCGCGACATGCTGCTCCTGCGCATGAAGCGAGCCGAGTGGGATGCGGTGATGACTACCAATCTTACCGGCGCGTTTCTTCTGACCCAGGCATTGCTCAACCCGATGTTGCGCGGGCGCTGGGGCAGAATTATCAACATCACCAGCGTGGTGGGACGTACCGGCCAGGCGGGACAGGCAAACTACGCGGCCAGCAAGGCCGGCCTGATCGGTTTCACGATGTCGATGGCGCGCGAACTGGCGTCGCGCTCGGTGACCGTCAACGCGGTCGCTCCGGGTTATATCGAAACCGCAATGACCGCGGCGCTCGACGAAAAGCAGCGGGCGGCGTTCCTGAGCCACATCCCGCTGGGACGCCCGGGCAGCGAAGAAGAGGTGGCCCACGCGGTGGCATTTCTCGCGTCCCCGCAAGCTGGTTATATTACCGGGCATGTGCTCGACGTGAATGGCGGGTTGTTCATGAGCTAGTGGCGTGTCTCAGGCGCTGAAGAGGGTTTATCCCCCCGTTTCATCCTTCGTGGGTCGGCAGAGGGAAAGAGGAGCAGCCCCGGAGGGGCGGCTGAAAGTAATCAGGATGAAATCCTGGGTTACCACCGCATTTCCGTGCCGTGGTAATGATTGTGCCGTCCCTGCGGGACTGGATCCGGACGACTCGGACAGTTTTTCTTGCAACTTGTAAGGCCTTGCCCTGATTTAGGGCACGTGCCACTCCTTCGCCTTTCCCTCGAAAAGCGGGCTTGATCCGCTCTCCGCGGAACCTTCGGGGGTACGCAAAACCCTGATTGGGAAAAATAAAGGGCCTGGATGAAGAAAGACCTTGCTAGTGGCCGGTTCGGCATGTTAACTATGCTGCCAACACCTTAAAATTAACTGATCTGTTAACAGCAATCTGTATATGGCATCTGGTCCATACGGGGTGAAAGTTTGAACGAAGGTAATCGCTTATGAAGATTGGCGTAACCATCCGGGCGTACCGGCTGCAAAAGGGTCTATCGCAGGGAGATATCGAGAAGCGCACCGGCCTGCTGCGCTGTTACCTATCCAGAGTCGAGAATGGGCATACCGTTCCGTCGCTCGATACGCTGGCCAAGATCGCCGGAGCGCTGGACATTCCGCTGGCGCAGTTTTTCGCGGAAGACTCTTTGGGCCGGGAAATGAACACCCAGAAGCTGACCGATGACGAATTGCGGTTCTTGACCCAGATAAGGCGTTACGCCACCAATCTGAACGATAGCGACCGCAAGCTGCTGCTGGCCATGGTGAAGAAGTTCGCCGCAACCGCCGTTCGCTGAAGATTGCTCGAAGTCGCAGGAATGCCTCGACGGGCTTTGCCCCGGACGTTCAAGTTGCTCAAGGCAAAGGTAGAACTGCGGGTCCCTCCTCTTCGCTACGCTTTGGTCGGGATGCCAAATTAGGGAGCTGGCGCTCCCTTAAATTCGATTGCTGGTGGGGCCGTGCCGCTCTTAGCGCCAGAAGGCCGCGATACCGAAGGCGAAGACCAGCATCAGCACCGTCATACCGCCGTAGGCGGCCCAGGAGCGAAGGGCGTATTGGCTCCTGGCCACGCCGATTCTGGGTACCAGCGGTGCTCCCAGCGCCAGGCCACAGAGAAATCCTCCCAGGTGGGCCATGTTGTCGATTTGGATACTGGTGCGCAGGAACATCGACGTGCCCCCAATCACAAAGTTCAAGAGGGCGAAGTAAATCACGCTCTTGCGCAGCCGGCGAATCTCCTCCGGGGCCACAGGGAGCAGTTTCGCTTTGAGCAACAGGATGAGCACCCCGGCAAGGCCGAAGACCGCGCCGGAAGCACCGGCGCCGACCATCTGTGGATGGACCGCGGTGCTGAGCAGGTTGCCGGCAATCCCAGTGAGCCCATAGACGGCAACCACTCCGACCGGGCCGAGGAGCGGCTCCCCCAATAATCCCAGGTTCCACAAGCACCACATGTTGGTCGCCAGGTGCAAGAAACCTACGTGGACAAACGCAGCAGTGAGCAAACGCCACCACTGCCCGGCGAGCACATAGCCGCCGAAATTGGCGCCCCAATGCACCAGTTCGAGCACTGCGTAGGATTACTTGGAGATACCCCGTTAAGCACCATCGCCACATACACCGCGCAGTTGATGCCGACCAGCGTGTAGGTGGCGGGGGCTGAGGCCCAGCGATTACCGGCGGAGCGCCGCGAAGGTGGGGGCGGAAGGGGCCCCGGATCCCCGTCGTAGCCGGGCATTCTGCCGTAGGAACGAGGATCGGCGCGGCCTTCCGGCGGGAGAATCTCCGCTGGACTTTGCGACGGCCGATTGCCTCCCCAGTTTAACGCCATAGCGCTAAGCTATCCTGAGCGAGGGTGCAACACAAATTCGGGCAACCGGGCGAAATAGACGATCCGTTGGCCGGGTCGGTTTCATCTCACACGCGGGAGCGGTTTTCTTACTCCCATTTCACAAATTCCGATTCAAATTTGAGGTAAAAGGGGCAGGTCTGGAGTGCAGAATAAGCAAGTGAAACGGGCCCTTTTGAGTGTCACGGATAAGACGGGCCTGGTAGATTTCGCCCGGCAACTGGGCACGATGCATGTGGAGTTGATCTCAACCGGCGGAACGGCGCGCGCATTGCGCGAAGCCGGCCTCGAAGTGCGCGATGTTTCCGATCTCACCGGGTTCCCCGAAATGTTGGATGGACGGGTGAAGACCTTGCATCCGGGCGTTCACGGAGGAATCCTGCACCGGCGGGATAGCGCGGAACACCGGGCAGCCGTCGCGGCACAAGGTATCGAACCGATCGATATGGTGGTGGTCAACCTTTACGCCTTCGAAGAGACGGCGCGCAAACCGGGCGTCTCGTTCGGAGAGCTGGTGGAGAACATCGATATTGGCGGCCCTTCCATGCTGCGTTCCGCCGCCAAGAACTTTGAAGATGTCGCCGTGGTCACCGCGGCTACGGACTACTCCGCACTGGCAGCGGAGATGCTGGCCAACGATGGGGCGCTTTCGCTGGAGACGCGCTGGAGACTGGCGCGGCAGGCATTCGCTCTCACCGCTTCGTACGATTCGGCAATCGCTACTACGTTCAACAAGATTGCCACCGAACAGCAAGCCGATCTGGAGCTCGCTGCAGCCGATCGCGGCGGCGCCCAGTTCCCCCCAGCGCTGCTTCTGGCCTATTCCAAGACCGCCGACCTTCGCTACGGGGAGAATCCCCACCAGGGCGCGGCCCTCTATGGCGACGGCACGGGTGACGGGGTTGCGGGGGCAGAGCAACTGCAGGGCAAAGAGCTGAGCTACAACAACCTGGTCGACCTGGATGCCGCCTGGGAGCTGGTGCACGAGTTCGCGCAGCCGGCGGTCGTCATCATCAAGCACAGCAATCCCAGCGGCGCGGCCATCGGTTCCACCGCGGTCGAGGCGTATCGGAAAGCGCTGGCCACCGATCCGGTATCGGCCTTTGGCAGCGTCATCGGCGTCAATCGCGAAGTCGACGAAGCATTGGCGGAGGAGATCGGCAAACTTTTTGTCGAAGCGATCGCGGCCCCCGCCTTCAGCGAGACGGCGAAAGCAAGACTGGCGACCAAGAAGAATCTGCGTTTGCTGGTGGTCAAGCACGCGACGCCGGCCAGGGTGGTGAAGCAGGTTTCCGGGGGCCTGTTGCTGCAGGACGCGGATACTCAAGATGTCCCGGCGGACCAGCTGCGGGTGGTGACCGCGCGCCAACCTACCGCAGAGGAACTCGAGTCGCTGCTATTTGCCTGGAAGGTGGCGAAACATGTGAAGTCCAACGCCATTGTGTATGCCCGCGACGGACAGACGATCGGTGTGGGTGCAGGCCAAATGAGCCGGGTGGATGCGGCCAGGTTCGGCGCCATGAAGGCAGTGCTGCCTCTCGCCCATTGTGTGGCAGCCTCCGACGCATTCTTTCCCTTCGCGGACGGCCTGGAAGCGGTAGTAGCGGCCGGCGCCACGGCGGTGATTCAACCTGGAGGGTCGGTTCGGGATGCGGAAGTGATTGCGGCGGCCGACAAACTTGGCGTGGCTATGGTGTTTACGGGAGTGCGGCACTTCCGGCATTGACCGGGGTGCCTCTCCATAGAAATGGAAGTTGTGGAGAAGTTGTCGCCATGTGGAAAATGGCTGCACGGTGCCTTATCCGTCATGGGCAGGCGGAAGTGGAATGGTCTAGACTAGCGGATGGTAGTGTTGTGCGCTTTCTGTTTGCAGCCTGGCCGCTCGAGACCAAAGTAACAAGTTTGGGGAGTGTCTGGCCGTTTTGGACGGCTTTACAATCGTTTTTTGGGACCAGATGGCACGCCGGTGAGGTCTAACAAACGCATATGACAAAAAAATTGCGGGTTCCTCTGAACCGCATTTGGACCGCCGGCGTCAGTTCAATAGGACAAAAGCAGGAACTCTCATCAATGACCATCAAGTCTAAGCCTCACCCCCCCAGCAGGATTCGCCAAGTTCCCTTCTTCTCGCTGGCGCTCGTTTGCGCAACGATCGTTGTTCCGGGGTCGGCGATGGCGTCTCCCCAAGCGACGTCTCCCCAGGCCAAAGGATCGGCGCAGCAGACAGCCGCTCCGGCCGCCGCCGGCAAGGCGCAACCGCTCGCTAAGCAAACTGTTCCGGCAAAGCAACCGGACCGGGCGACCGCGTACTATCACTTCGGCTTGGCCCACATGTACGAGGAGATGGCGACGAACTACGGCCGGCCTGAGTACGCCACGCGGGCCATCGAGGAATACAAGCTGGCCCTGGACGCCGACCCGACCTCGAAATATCTGAACAGCGGTTTGGCGGAACTCTATCTGCGCACCGGCCGGGTACGCGATGCGGTGCTGGCAGCGCAGGAAATACTTAAGACCGAGCCCAATAACCTGGATGCCCACAAGCTGCTGGGCCGGGTGTACCTGCAATCGCTGGGCAATGTGCAGAATGGCGGTCCTTCAGAAAAGGTGCTGCAACTGGCTATCGCCGAATACAGCAAGATTGTGGAGTTGCAGAGCAACGATATCGAGAGCCGCCTGCTTCTGGGCCAGCTCTACTCCCTGAGCCATGACACACCGCGCGCGGAAGAACAGTTCAAGGCGGCGCAGCAGATCGATCCCAGCTCCGAAGATGTTGTGTTGAACCTCGCCCGCCTGTACAGCGATTCGGGCGACATGACGCACGCGCTGGCGGTGCTGAACGCCGTGCCCGCGGATGACCGCACGGCGAAAATGGATTACGCGATGGGCATGAGCTACGACCAGCTCAAGCAAAACAAGAATGCCATCGACGCCTACAGCAAAGCGCTCGACCTGGAGCCGGATAACCTGGACGCGGAGCGCGGCCTGGCGCAGGCACTCTTGAACGACGACCAGTTTGGCCCGGCTCTGAAGCACTTCGAAGCCATTTCGGCAGCGGATCCGCAGGACGCGCAGACCTATTTGCGCATCGCGGAGATCGAGCGCCGCCAGGGTCACTATGAGCAGGCACTGACCACGTTGAAGAAGGCCAAGGCGCTGGCGTCGGATTCGCTGGAAGTTGGCTTCAATGAAGCCCTGATCGATGACTCGCTGGGCCATTACGACGAGGCGGCCCAGAACCTGCAGCTTTTGGTGAAGCAAAGCAGCCACCCGGACGGGCAATACTCCGATGCGGAAAAGAACAACCGTTCCATCTTCCTGGACCGGCTGGCCAACGTCTACCGCGAGCAGGACAAGGCAGACCAGGCGGTTCAGGCTTACCAGCTCATGGTGGCGATGGGCGATAAATATGCCGAGAGCGGATATCAGGGCGAGGTAGAGGCCTACCGCGATGCGAAGCAATACGACAAAGCCACGCAAGTGGCACAGCAGGCGGCGCTGGCGATACCGAAGGATAAGGCCATCCAGTTGATGCTTGCCGGGCAGCTGGCCGATTCGGGCAAAGCGGAAGAGGGCCTGAAGCTGGCCAAGGCGCAACTGCATGGGAACCCTGACGACCGCGACGTAGACCTGGCCCTGGCACAGATGTACACCCGTCTGCGGCGCTGGAAAGAGGCGGCCGATGAGATCGACGCCGCGGATACCCTTTCCACCAAGCAGGACGACAAGATCTATATCGACTTTTACCGCGGGGCCCTGGATGAGCGGCAGAAGCATTACGATTCCGCGGAAGAGGAGTTCCGCAAGATCCTCGCCATCGACGCCAACAACAGCAATACGCTGAACTATCTGGGCTACATGCTGGCCGATCGCGGAGTGAAACTTGATGATGCGCTGGCCATGGTCCAGAAGGCGGTACAGCTGGATCCCCAGAACGGAGCCTACCTGGATTCGTTGGGCTGGGTTTATTTCAAGATGGGCCAGTACGCGCTGGCGGAAGTCAATTTGCGCAAGGCGATTGAACGCATGGCAAAAGACCCGGCGGTCCACGACCACCTGGGCGAGCTTTACGAGAAGACCGGCCGGCTGAAGCTGGCGGCGGGGCAATGGGAACTGAGTTTGCAGGAATATGCCCGCACCACGCCCGCGGATGCGGAGCCCGGAGATGTGAGCAAAGTGCAGAAGAAGCTCGATACCGCGCGGGTCAAGCTGGCCAAGGAAGAATCGGCCGGCGCCAGCCCGAAACAGTAAGTGGCCGGGGGCTCCGGGAAAGCCTTCGCGCTGCCGCCCGGGTGTTCTGTTGCTGACGATAGCCGGCTGGCGCAGCGGGAGCATCCCGAGGCGGCGCACGCTTATCGAACGCCTTTCCAGCGTGACCGCGCGCGGGTGATTCATGCGCGAGCCTTCCGCCGCCTGGCGGGAAAAACACAGGTCTTTACCCACCGCCACTCCGACCACTTTCGCAGCCGGCTTACACACACCATGGAAGTCGCGCAAATCGCCCGCGCCATTGCCGGCGCGCTGCATTTGAATGAAGACATGACCGAGGCGCTGGCGCTGGTGCACGACATCGGCCACCCGCCCTTTGGGCATGCCGGCGAGAAGGCCCTGGACGAAGCGTTGCGGCCCTTTGGGCTGGGCTTCGACCACAATCTGCACGCCTTGCGCATTGTCGAGTACTTCGAGGTTCGTTACGCCGCCTTTCGCGGGCTGAATTTGACGCTTGGCGTGCGCGAGGGAATCGTCAAACATTCTCGTAACTACTCCGCGGTGGAACATCCGGAACTCGCCCCCTACTTCCTCGACCAGCAGCCCCCCCTGGAGGCACAGGTGATCGATCTCGCCGATGAGATCGCGTACCTCACCGCCGACATGGACGATGGGATCGAAGCCGGCATGCTGCATGCGGAAGCCCTGCGGCAGCATGTACGCATCTTCGACCAGTCTTTGCGCGCAGTGGAGCGGGAGCATCCAACAGCCGCGGAAAATCTGCGGGCGAACGAGGCGCTCAAGAAGATGCTGAACACGCTGGTGGGTGATCTTATCCACGAAACTGCGCGCCGCGTAGAGGCCGAAGGAGTCACCACGCTCACGGACGTCCGGCGGTCGGGACAGCGGCTCGTGGCTTTTTCCCCGGAGATCGAAGACCTTCGCCGCGAAGCCAAGCAGCATCTGTACGCCACGCTTTACAGCCGCGAGGAGTTGCAGCGTGATCTGCAGGAAGCGGCCACGGTCGTGCGCGAGCTGTTTACCCGCTGGGTCAACGATCCATCGTTACTACCGGCGGCGAACCAGTCCCAGACGCTCAGCCAAGGCGTTCCCCGCGTGGTGGCCGACTATATCGCGGGCATGACGGACAACTACATCCTGCTGCAATATACGGACTGGCGCAAAGGCTGAAGCGAAGCGGCTCTAGAGATTGGTGATGTGTTCCGGACTGAGCGTCCCGGTCAGCAGATCGCGAAATGCGGCCACGTTTCCACAAAACCTTCCCAGCCTGTCTACGTGCGCCTCCGGGGCAAGACTGCGCGCCAGGTTTTTCAGACAGGGACCCACGATAAATCGAAACACATGGGACCAGGGGAATGTTCCTTTGCGCGCAAGGTAGATAGGATTGGCCACTTGCGCGTAGCCCATGCGCCTGCCGGTGATGCGGCCAATCTTGACGGCGAGGTGAACTCCGCAGGCATCGGAGATGCGAACGATCGAACCGAACGGAGCCATCTGACGGGAGAAATCCCAGTCCTCGTACCAGCCATAGAGCGGAAGCGTCTCATCGAAGCGCAGCCCATGCTCGCGGATCGGAGCCATACGCAGACACATATTGCAGCCGTAAGCAAAGTAGGCGGGATCGATCTGCTGCACAACCTCGACGCCGCTGTTGTCGGCAACGATGGCCATAGCCTGCGCGACCGTGAGACCGGGGCCTTTCACATCGTCGGCCAAAACCCTTCCGGACGCAGCGGCGACCTCGGGATGGGTTATGAAAAAGCGCTCGCTGATCTCCAAGTAGCGAGGGTCGAGATAGAAGTCGTCGTCGATGAAAACCAGCATATCGCTGTGCCGGGCGACGGCGAGAATGGAGTTCCGCTGCCGGGTAAGTCCCAGTTCTGCCTGTAGGAAGGTCACATGCGGGAACCGGGCGGCCGCGTCGCCGATATCCGCCAACTCCGCATACGCCACTACGATCTGGTCAGGCTGCCTTGTCTGTAGGGCGAGGAAAGCAATGGTCTCGGCGAGGATCAACGGACGTCCTCGTGTGGGAATGCCAACGACCATTTTCCATTTTGGGTTCCATTTTGCTCCCACGAATACTTCGCGCAAGACTTGCTCCTCAGCTTAGGTTGCGATTTGCTTCGATCCTAAATGACAAATCGTAACAACAAAAGACAGCGAGAGGTACCTGCGCTCCCCCGGTGGCGTAGGAATGTCGCTTGGGATGGGGCCTGGAATGCGGCTTGGGATGAATTATGGGGAGGATGCGGAATGACCTGTTCGTTAGGCCCCTCAGGACGGGGAAGACAGCAAAGTAGCGCTCTTCCCGGTATGATTGGGGAATGCACGTGCTGGTCTATTCCGCATCGTGGTGCCGCGATTGTCGCGAAGCCAAGAAGTTTCTCGAAAAGCACCGGATCTCGTATACCGAGATCGACATCGAGACGAGCCCCGGAGCTGCCGACGAGGTGATGCGGCATGTCGGCAAGCGAGCCATCCCTCAATTTGTTATTGATGGCAAGTGGATCCAGCCCTACCGTGCAGGCCAAGGCTTCCTGCATGAGGAAATGGGCGAGTTTTTTGGGGTTGGGGGCGCGGCCCAATCCAGTCCGCTCCACCGCCGCTAGAACCCCTTTAGGGGACTGAGGGGACCTCAGCGCCCGGCCCGGGGTCGTTCAGAATGCTTCGCGCATCCGCTTCATCTTTAGGGCTCACTTGCAGCTGCAGCCCACCCAGCCCGGTCCCGTAAAGCATGGCGGCGTTTTCTCCCACCAGAAAGCTGGTAATCCCCGCCGAGTCCAGCCGGGTTTTTGCCATGTCTGCTTCCAGGGCATCGCGAAACAGTTCAATCGTAATCAGTTCAGGTGACTCGTCCATGGATGTCTCACTCCCACTTACTCAGATGCAGGAACGATAGAATAGTACGTTGCGAAACTGCTTTACGGGAGGCGTTGGTTGATCGCTCGATATACCCGCCCGGCGATGGGCCGGATCTGGAGTGAAGAAAACAAGTACCGCATGTGGCTGGAGGTCGAGGCTACGGCTTCTGACGTCCTGGCCGAGGCGGGCATCGTACCCCCCGCGGCCGCGCGGGCGATCCGCGCCTATGGAGAAGTGGACGTCGCCCGCATTCAAGAAATCGAAGCCGAGGTGAAACACGACGTCATCGCGTTCACCACCGCGGTGGCGGAGAAAATCGGGCCGGAGGCGCGGTGGCTGCACTACGGGCTCACTTCGAACGATGTCGTGGACACCGCGCAGGCGCTGCAAATCAAAGCGGCTTCCGGGGTGATTCGTGAGGGCATCCTGGCGCTGGCCAGCATCCTGATGCAGCGCGCGCTCGAATTCAAACACACGCCCACCATCGGGCGCACGCACGGGATCCACGCCGAGCCAACGACGTTCGGTCTCAAACTGCTTAACTGGTACGCGGAGATCCGGCGCGACCTGGTTCGGTTCGACGCCAGTGCGGAAGACATGCGTGTGGGCAAACTTTCCGGCGCCGTCGGCACCTTTGGGCATCTCAAACCAGAGCACGAAGAAAGTATCTGTGCCAGGCTCGGACTGCGCGCCGCGCCGGTGGCCACGCAAGTCATCCAGCGCGATCGCCATGCCGCGTATATCGCGACCCTGGCGGTGCTGGCGTCCACGCTGGATAAAATCGCCACGGAAATCCGCCATCTGCAACGCACCGAAGTGCGTGAGGCGGAGGAGTTTTTCTCGGAGAAGCAGAAGGGCTCCTCCGCCATGCCGCACAAACGAAACCCCATCACCTCAGAGCAAATGAGCGGTCTGGCGCGGGTGCTGCGCTCCAATACGCAGGCGGCCCTGGAGAATGTGGCCTTGTGGCACGAGCGGGACATCTCTCACTCGTCGGTCGAACGCATCATTTTTCCCGATTCGACTATCCTGACCGACTACATGCTCTCCAAGACCACCGCGCTGATCGAGAAGTTACTGGTCTATCCCCGGCGCATGCTCAAGAACCTGGAGAGCACGGGAGGCCTCATCTTTTCAGGGCAGCTTCTGCTCGACCTGACCGAGGCCGGCATGTCGCGCGAAGAAGCTTACGGGCTGGTGCAGGCACACGCCATGCGGGCGTGGAAGGAAGACCTGATCTTCCGCGACCTGGTCGAGCATGATCCCGCGATCGGGGATCGGTTGCCGGCTGGGCAACTGGACCGGGCCTTTCAATTGGAACGCCAGCTGGCCAACGTCGATGCCATCTTCGATCGAGTGCTGGCATGAATCCGGGCAAGAATCTGATAGTGGCTATGACCGGCGCCAGCGGATCCATCTTCGGCCAGCGCCTGCTGCAAACGCTGGAGCTTGACCAGCGTGTCTCTCGCGTGAGCTTCATCGCTTCGGAAAGCTCTCTGCGGGTGATCGCCGAGGAGCTGCAACTCAGCGGCCGCAGCGAGCTGGTAGCGAAGCTGTTGGGTAAGCCCGCCACGAAAGTACAGCAACTGGCGGAAAACGATATCGGCGCGGGGCCGGCCAGCGGCAGTTATCCCGCAGACGGCATGGTCATTTTGCCTTGCAGCATGGGCACGCTCGCGGGTATTGCCCATGGACTGGCGTCGAACCTGATCGAGCGCGCCGCCGACGTAAGTCTCAAAGAGCAGCGCCCGCTGATTCTCTGCGTTCGCGAGACGCCGTTTAACAAGATCCATTTGCGCAACATGAGCCTGGCCGCGGACGCGGGGGCCGTCATCTTTCCCGTGATCCCGTCCTTTTATAACCGGCCAATGGACGCAGCCGAGATGGCAGAGCAATTCGTCTACCGTGTCCTGGCACATATCGGCTTACCCCAAGCGGGGGCGTATGTCTGGAAAGGCGATGTACCGGGCACGTAGGAAATCTCACCGCGGATCGAACCGGAAAGCCTTCTCAATCACGCGCACTGTGATCGATGCTAAACCATATCCACCTTGCTCATGCAGTTCTTCCCTGCCCACCCAGCGGGCTTCGTCCGCGTCACTGCCGCCGCACAGAGTTCCGCCGGTGACGCGGCATACAAAATCGATCAGTACATAGTGATAGTGAATCCGGCTGGACGCCTCATCGCGGGTGATACGGTCGAGCACTTCGATCATGGCCAGCGGTTCGACCATCAGGCCCGTCTCTTCGAGCACCTCGCGGACGACGCCCTGCTGCAGAGTCTCACCCAGCTCCAACGCGCCGCCAGGCAGGGACCACTCGCCCTTGAGGGGTGCGTTGCCGCGGCGGACCAGCAGCACCCGCGCACCCTCGATCACCACGGCGCCCACGCCGACAATGGGGGCCTCTGGATACTCACGACGCACAGAAGTGCTCCTGCAAAGACCTGCGTACCCGGAAAATAAATCGTGCCCGGTGGGGGAAAGAGCCAAACGGCAGCTTACAAGATCCTCTTACGAATCTGCTTAGGACGAAGAGGCGAACCGGATCGGCTTGCCATACTCCTCGGCAAACACAGTGCGCGCCATGTTGAAGCGCTCGCTCTGAAACTTGTCCGGTCCTTTGAGATGACCGATGCCGAGGAGTGCCACCACGAAGTAGCTGAGCGGAAGCTTGAGTACTTCGTGGACTTTATCCTGCTCAAAACCTTCCATCGGCGCGGTGTCATAGCCGAGCACCTCGGCCATCAGCATCATGTGCGTAAAGGCCAGCATCACCTGGCGAGTAAGCCACAAAGGCATGTTGGGATGATTGGAAAGATAGTTGGGAATCGTGGACTTGGCCTGTTCGGCGTAATTCTCCGGCATGCCCCCCATGCGCCCCAGGCGCAGCATTTCATCAAGGTCTCCGTTGCGCCAGCCGTCGGCGTCGCCGCAGGCGACGATCATGGCCGAGGCCTCTTCCACCTTGGCCTGGTTATAGCTGGCGGCGCGCAGCTTCCTCTTCTGTTCCTGACCGCGGACCACGATAAAGCGCCACGGCTGCAGGTTATAACTACTGGGCGCCTGCAAGCCGGCGCGCAGAATCCCGATCAGGTCGGCTTCAGCAATCGGGTCCCCGTCGAAACTAGGGGATGCCCTTCGCTCGGCAATCGCCCGCGACAACGTCTTTTCCACCTCAAAAGCCATACAGCACACTTCCCTCGGTCATTCTTTCGGATGCTGCAACGGGCATGGGGGCGCAAACGAGGCTCAATGAATCTCGCTCATCGCCAGTTCATTGCCAAAGGGCCGTTGGTTTGGAGCATCGGCAAAGACCCACAACCCGTGAAATCCTTCCCGGAGTTCGGGATGAGCGGCAAGCGTGGCCTTCATCACCTCGAGGTTCAGGCCCCGGGTAACGACCGGGTCGGCTGCATCGGTCGCGGCATAACGGATCACCAAGTCCAGACCGCCCAGCGATCCGTCGGTGTGCAAATCGCTGACGGAATAGGTCTTACCGTCGGCGTTGATCTGCATGGGCTGGGTTCCCGGCAAGCCGTCTGGCTTGGAACCCGCCGCCTCCTGGTTCAATTTGTCCAGGTTCGGGCTGGTCAGCAAATCCACCGGAGTCGCCAAGTAGGCGGCGGTTGTGTAGTAGAAGTAGGCATTCCACTTCTGGCCCTTCTGGTTATAGGCGCGGGCCTTGGTCCAATACCAAATGCTGTCGTGTCCAGCCAGCCACAGCGGTTTCACGAAAAACCCCGCCAGCTGCCAATCGCCGTTCTTCTGCAAGAGAAAAGCCATCTGCTGGGGCTGCTTGTTCCCCGTGGCGTGCACCAGCGTGAGTGCATATTGGCCCTGGGGAAGCTGGGGAATGGAAACTTCGGCATGCACCGGCGAGTTGGCCACTCCGCAAAAAAACGAGGTATCCTCCACCGCGGACTTCAAATCCGAAGCGTCCAGACCATACAGTGCGTCTATCGTCACAGTGGCCCCGGCAAGCAGAGGCGCGGTCTGCTGGATTGTCGTTGCGATGGAATCAAACTGGGTTTTCACTTTGGGAATGGTCAATGCCTGCACCGCGGCAACGTTTCCGCTCTGTACCGCCGAGGCGAGTGTGTGCGCCGTCTGGATCAGAGCATTGCGCTCCGCGTCAGCCATCTGCGCCTGCGTGGTGCACGATACGGCGAAGACCCGGCTGGGCGCCAGCAGCGTAAGAAGAGTCATCACGAGTTCGACGCGACGGCATGGCCGGGCAAGCAGAAACATGGGGCTTTCCTCAATTGCCGGGGAGCCAAACGCAGCATCAACGGCGGCTCGCTCTCCGGTACGACCACTGCTAGTCTAGTACAGAGAGAGAGTTCCATCGCTGCAGCAGGTGGAGTTGGAGCGGCGGGCGTGGCGGGGTAATCCGATAGGTATGGGAATGGCGTGCTTCGAACGGCGGATTCTTCGGTGGATCGCGATCGGCGGCCTGGCGCTGCTGGCGGCATTCCCGATCCATACACTCCATGGCCAGCGCTTTCGCGGCCGGCGGGATCCGACAGCACAGCCTCCAGCTGACGCTACGCCGCCTGCCGCGGATGCAGCGCCGGCTCAGGCAGCACCGCCCGCTGCTGCTGCTACGCCGGGTGCAGCGGTTGCAGCACCGACTGAGACAGCGCCGTCCGCGCAGCCCGCACAAGCGCCGGAATCCCCAGCCGCCCCGACGGAGCCGGCTTCCCTGCTGCAGCAGCCAGCGCAAGAGGCGCAGATTGCCTTCGCCGACAACCGGTTATCGATTCACGCCGAGAATGCAAGCCTGACCGCCATACTGCACCAGGTGGCCACCCAGAGCGGCATGCACATCAGCGGGCTGGGCAATGATGAACGTGTCTTCGGCACGTTCGGTCCCGGAACACCCCGCGATGTGCTGGCCGATTTGTTGAACGGCACGGCGTACAACCTGGTGCTGCTTGGAGACCTGACCAATGGCGCCCCCCGGGAACTGATCCTCACACCCGTCACCCGAAGCGGGGAGGCTCCGCCTTCGCAAGCTTTCCATCAAGCGGTTCCGGAGGATGCGGCCGAGCAACAGGATGTCTCAGACGTCAACCCGCCGGCACCGGAGGTGCAGCCACCGCCTGCCGCGCCGGGGAACCCGGGGGTGAGGACTCCGCAGCAGCTATTCGAGCAGCTGCAGCAACTCCGCCAGGCACAACAAGCAGCGCAACAGGGAGCGCAACCGGGACCGCAACAAGGAGCGCAGGAGAATCCGCCGCCACAGCGGCAGCAGTAGACGGGCCCGCCTGGGAAAGCCCCCGAAACGCAAGGGCTGTGATGTTCGAGGGGGATACAGGGGGAGAATCAGGGAAGAACTAAGAGCACTTTCGTAATTACAGTGGCCGGAGCATGATCGCGCGGTGTGGTTTTCCTGGAGAGAAAACCACCCAGTGCGAACATTGGTTTAGACCCGAGCAACCTGCGTCTCGGCCTTGGTGCTGCCGGCCGGAGACAGTCGAGCATGGAAGCGCAACACATCGAACAGCGTTTTCAAGCACATGTAGCCCAGCATCACACCGAGTGCGAGGGCGGCGATCGCCGCGCAAAACACCATCAACATACTGACATCGATTCCCATAAATGGCCCTTCAAACCAGAGTTTTTCGCTCGCCCTTCGTGCGTCGTATGCGCACTCTCATTCATTTTCCTGCTAATGCCGGGAGCGCATCCGCTCCTTACACCAGTGTGTCATTGTTACAGAAAGCAGCCCTACGTTGACCCTTGTTTCTATTGCCGAATAAGATACATAGAGTGGTTACTTGTACCCTCGCCCTGCGTATTCACTGCGTGCGGCCCCGATCGATCGCCAGCAATCTGTTTCCGAGCCTGAATGCCGATTACTCATATCACCGTGCGTGGAGCGCGTCAGCACAATCTCCGCGACATCAATATCCGAATCCCCCGCAATACGCTTACCGTGGTCACCGGCCTCTCGGGATCAGGCAAGTCTTCTCTGGCCTTCGATACGATCTACGCCGAAGGTCAGCGTCGCTACGTCGAAACTCTCTCCGCCTACGCCCGCCAGTTTCTTGACCAGATCGAGCGCCCCGACGTCGATTCCATCGAAGGCCTGAGTCCGGCGATTTCGATCGAACAAAAAACCACCAGCCGCAGCCCTCGCTCCACTGTCGGCACCATCACCGAAATCTACGACTACCTGCGGCTGCTGTACGCTTCGATCGGCGTACCTCATTGCCCCAAGTGCGGCAACCCGATCTCCCGCCAATCCGCCGAACAGATTGTCGAGCGCATTCTCTCGCTGGCACCGGGGGAACGCGTCATCATCTACGCGCCCGTGGTTCGCGGCCGCAAGGGCGAGTTCAAAGACCTGCTCGATGAATTGGATCAGCAAGGCTTTCGCGCTCGCATTGACGGCGAAATGCGCGACCTCGCCGACTCCATTCGTCTCGAACGCAATAAGAAACACACCATTGAAGCCATCATCGATCGCGTCGTCCTCAAACCGGGCGTAGAAAAGCGGCTCGAAACCTCGGTGGCCAAAGCGTTGCAGATGGCCAACGGACTGGTTCTTACCGCAGTTGCCGGGGAAGAAGAGCAGCTTTATTCGTCTTCCATGGCATGCCCAGACTGCGGACTTGATATCCCCAAGTTGGAGCCTCGAAGCTTTTCGTTCAATAGCACTTATGGCGCATGCGGCGCGTGTCATGGATTGGGCAGTATTTATGACTTCGACGCAGCAAAAGTGATTACCGACTGGTCAAAACCCATTACCGATGGGGCACTCGGGCCGGGCGGTGGCTCGCAATATCTGGCGCGCCTGCTGCACCTGGCCGCGCAACGCTACAAGATCGATTTGAGTAAACCGTTCGAGGAGCTCAGCGACAAGCAGCAGAAGTTGCTGCTGCACGGACCCGGACGGGAAGAGGCGCCGCGGACCGGCTTCCACGGCATCCTGGCATGGTTGCGCGATTCGCTGGAAGAGTCGAAGTCCGAGAGCTATCGCGATTGGCTGTTGAACTACATGTCGGCGACGATTTGCCCGGCCTGCGAAGGCAAGCGGCTGCGGCCGGAGTCACTGGCAGTGAAGGTGGGCGGCTTATCCATTGCCGGCTTCACCGCGTTGCCGCTGCGCAGTGCGCTGAACGCGGCGCGCGGGATCCAGTTCTCGGCGCGGGAGGCGCTCATTGCGGAGCGGCTTCGCCGTGAGGTGGTGGAGCGGCTCGAGTTTCTGAACTCGGTCGGCCTCAGCTATCTCTCGCTCGACCGCAATGCCGCGTCCCTCTCCGGCGGCGAAGGCCAGCGCATTCGCCTGGCGACGCAAATTGGTTCGCGCTTGCGGGGAGTGCTGTATGTGCTCGATGAACCGTCCATCGGCCTGCATCAGCGGGACAACCAGCGCCTGATTGAGGCCCTCAAGTCGCTGCGTGACCTTGGTAATACTGTGCTGGTGGTCGAACACGACGAAGACACCATCCGCCATGCCGATTACGTGCTCGACCTGGGTCCGGGCGCGGGCAAGCTCGGCGGCCATGTGGTCGCGGCAGGAACTCCGCAAGAGATCATGGAGACAGACATCTCGCTGACCGGTCAGTATCTTTCCGGCCAGTTGCAGACCATCCGCAGGGACGCGCCGCGCGCGCTGCAGGGCAATTGGATCACTGTCGAAGGCGCGAGCAGCCACAATCTAAAAAATCTAACCGCGCGGTTTCCGTTAAACGTAATGACGGTAGTCACCGGTGTCTCCGGCTCGGGCAAGAGCACGCTGGTAAATGACACGCTCTATCGGGCGCTGGCGCAGGAACTCTACGGCTCGCGGGAAACACCCGGCGCGCACAAGACCATCGAGGGTTTCAAGAACATCGATAAGGCGGTGCGCATCGACCAATCGCCTATCGGGCGCACGCCGCGTTCCAACCCGGCCACCTATACCGGAGTATTCACCGCCATACGCGACCTGTTCGCGCGCCTGCCGGAGTCACGGGAGCGGGGCTACAAACCGGGCCGGTTTTCGTTCAACGTTTCCGGCGGCCGCTGCGAGGCTTGCCAGGGTGAGGGCCAGCGGCGCATCGAGATGAATTTTCTGCCCGATGTGTACGTGCTGTGCGATGTGTGTAATGGCCGCCGCTACAATCAAGAAACCCTGGCGGTGACCTTCAACGGGTACTCGATCGCCGATCTGCTCGATCTGGCCATCGAGGACGCGCTGCCGGTGCTGACCGACATTCCGCAAGTACGGCAGAAACTTGAAACCCTGGTAGATGTCGGGCTCGGCTACATTCACCTGGGTCAGGCCGCAACCACGCTTTCCGGAGGCGAGGCCCAGCGTATGAAGCTGGCGCGCGAACTCTCCAAGCGGCAAACCGGAAAGACTCTTTACCTGCTCGATGAACCCACCACCGGGCTACACTTCGATGACGTGCGCAGGCTGCTCGAAGTGCTGCACCGCCTGACCGACCTGGGCAACACGGTGATCATTATCGAACACAATCTGGACGTGATTCGCAGCGCGGACTGGATTCTGGATCTCGGGCCGGAGGGCGGCGAAGACGGCGGCCAATTGGTGGCGAAGGGCACTCCCGCCGAGGTAGCTGCTACACTCGGCTCGCGTACCGGGGAATTTCTGCGCCGTTATTTTCCTGTGGCTCCCCCGCTGCTGCCATTGACGGCTGCCTTGCTCACTGGAACCAACGGCGACCACATCGATGCGTCGCGCAAGAGCGCCGGACGAACGGCCAAAAGCACCGCCCGCGCGAGGAAACCGCAGTAACCATGTCGACTGACGATCAGGAGATTCTCTCCTCAACCTACGTTCCCGAGGGCTTGCCGCCGGTACCGCCGCCTGCCCTCCCAACCGCGGCGCCCCGGCGCATCCCCAACTTCGGTCACACGGTTCTGTTTTTCACGGTGGCCATCGTGGTTCTGATTTTGGCCAGTGTTTCCGCGTTCGCCATCGTCATGGGCTTGCACCTGATGGGGCGGGAGACGCCGGACCAGCTGCTGCGCGAGCCGCGCCTGCTTATTCCCAGCATGGCGATCGGTTATCTCATCGCCGGGGCGATCGTGTGGGCCGTCTTTACCTACGTTTGGCAGCAACCGTTCCCCCGGGGTGTGCACTGGAACCCCGGAGCGGTGCGTCGCCGCTGGCGTTCCCTGCTCGCCGGCGGCGTGGCGCTGAGCCTCGGGGTCCAGTTCCTCTCCAACTTCCTTCCGATTCCCAAGACACTGCCTATTGACGATTTCTTTCGCACCCCGGGCGATGTGTGGATGGTGGCCCTGTTCGGTACGTTCGTCGCCCCGGTTTTTGAAGAGCTGGCCTTTCGGGGATTTTTACTGCCCTCCCTGGCCTCGGCCTGGGATTGGCTGGGCGGGCGGGCGCGCGGGCTGAACCGTGGTTGGCAGAAGCAGCCATTCCCAGCCGGCGCGTATGCCGCCGAAATTGCTCCCGCAGGCGCAGACGTGGCGGAAGGAATTCAGCCGGGAGGCTCCATTGCCGGAGGGATCTATCCCGGAGGGGCCAATGACGCCCCGCGCTGGAGTGTGGCGGCTCTCACCTTCTCCTGCACGCTCACCAGCATCGCCTTCGCCTTGGTCCATGCCGATCAGCTGGCCCACGCCTGGGCGCCGTTGGCAGTCCTCTTCTCGGTCAGCCTCGTGCTCTGCGGTGTCCGCCTGTGGAGCCAGTCCCTTGCCGCCAGCACCTTGATCCATGCCACGTACAACGGAACGATTTTTGCCATTCTGTTTTTCACTACCGGTGGGTTTCGGCACCTGGACAAAATCAACTAAAGGCATTTTTGTACACTCAGACCATAACCCTCGCTCTGTCCTTAGACTTCCCGATGTCCCGAGCTACTTTCTCTCGGGCACAGCAAAGATCGAGGCGTTCAACGTGTTCAGGCGCGTGAACTTATCCTGGCAACTTGCCAACCCATCCTTTCATCAATAGTCTGTTGGACGGAAATCAAGTTTCCAAAGAACTTATGATTTCGCGACGCTCCAGGTTGGTTCTGGCAATTGCTGTTTGTTCCGCACCACTCTTCTACTCGTCGCGGACACAGGCGCAACATGCCCCGCAAACACCCCCGAATCAGCCCCCCTATACATTTCAGGCCAACACCCATGTCGTGCTTACCGATGTCACGGTGACGGACGCAAAGGGCAATCCGGTGCATGGTCTGCCGCAATCTGCTTTTCACATCTTCGATAACAAGCGGCCTCAGGCGCTTGCCTCGTTCGAGGAGCACGCCGGCATACCTGGGGCAACCATACTGCCGGTGAGCACGCCTGGCCTTTACAGCAACGGCTATCTCCTGCACCTGCCTCCGGTCCTGAATATCGTGGTGATCGACCTTGCCGAGATCGACATGCCCGAGCAGATGTATCTCAACTACGAGCTGACGAAGTTTCTGAATGAGCAACCGGATGAGGGGCAACCTCTCGCCATCTTTCTGCGTGCAGATTCAGGCTGTTTTCTTGTGCAGAACTTCACTTCAGACCGCAAGCTGCTCTTGGATGCCCTTCATAAAGCGATTCCGCGCTTTCCTCCGCTGAACCGCGAATATCTAACCGACTTCGACATGCTGCGGGAGATTGCCACTACTTTAAGCAGACTTCCCGGAAGGAAGAACGTCCTATGGTTCTCCGGCGGGACCTCGCGCTTTCTGATCCCCAACGCTGTCCCTCTGCAGAGTGACGCCGCCTATCGCGAACTTTATGATGAACTCGATCAAGAGCGTATCGCCATCTACCCAATTGATGCCCGGGGGCTCATGGTGATTTTGCAGCCCGAGGCGCTGTTGGCACTTGCAGAGCAGCACATCGCCATGAACCAGGTGGCTCAGGCCACCGGAGGACAAGCCTTCTACGACAACAACGGCTTGAAGCAGGCTACTGAGCATTTTCTCGACTCAGATACCAGCTTTTACACCCTGACCTACTCTCCGCGGGATCTGCATTTCAATAACAAATGGCACAAGATTCGCGTTGTTGTGGACGGAGGCTCGTACCATCTCAGTTACCGAAGCGGATACTTCGCGGATGGCAGCCTTCGCGACACAGAGCAGCCTGCGAAGTCGAGAACGCGCCTCCTGGTGAACGGAGAAAAGGACGAAGTGATTGAACTGAATCGTCGTCCTATTATTTTTCAGGCAATGGTGCTTCCGGCGTCAGACCCCTCTCTTGCCGGATTGGACAAGCCCTCGGGTTCCTTAGCGCCTCCACCTCGAAAGAAAGGGTCAGTCCCATTTTCGATCCGGTACACGGTGCCGATGGACGACCTCACCGTAACAAACATTGATGGGAAGCATCAGATCGTCTTTGGAGTCGCCGCCATTGTGCTGAACCATTACGGCAGCCTGGTGCAGCGAAACGCAGAGCAGGTGACAATGGTCCTCAAGGAGGCGGCATATCTCCGCAGCCCCCACCGGCCTATCGTGCTGGACCAGCAGATCAATCTGGCGAAGGGCGATCAGTTCCTCAGCCTTGGCGTGTGGGACCCGGTCACCGGCCGCGCCGGCAGTATCCAGGTTCCTGTTGAGGTTGCCAAGCCATCCAAGCACGAGGACGCAACTGGCCAACACTGATGGCGAAGGCTGTTCTCAGCGCACAGCGTCGGCCCTGGCTTGGCAGTGCAGGACCTGAAGGTGGATTTTGTACACTCAAACCATGACCCTCGCTCATCGTGACGCGCTGCTCAAGATGCTGGCCCGCATCTCTTTCCGCCTGGGCGAGTTCAAGCTCTCGTCCGGGGCCTCCAGCGATTACTACATTGACTGCCGCACCACCACACTCACGGGAGAGGGTGGGCGCCTGACCGGTCTGGCGGTGCTCGATCTGATTCGCCGGCATGAGTTGCATGCGCGCGCCATAGGCGGCCTTACGCTCGGCGCAGACCCCATCGTCTGCAATGTGGCGGCAGCGAGCGCCTGGCATGCTCTGGAAGCTCCGGGAGCCCCGGTTCTGGATGGATTCCTGGTACGAAAAGCAGAAAAGTCGCACGGCACGGGACGGCGTATCGAGGGATTTCAACACGCGGAGGCGCCCGTGATTATCGTCGACGACGTGTGCACCACCGGCGCGTCCACCGTTACCGCGATCGAAGCTGCGCGGGAGGCGGGCATGCGCGTCATTGGCGTGGTGTGCCTGGTGGAACGGGAAGAGGCCAAAGGACGTCCGGCGGTGGAAGCCGCGGCCAAGGGTGCGCCGTTTTACCGGCTGTTCAGCGCCGCGGATGTTCGCGCGGAACATGTGAGCCACCTGCCGCTCTAAAGCGGTTTCACAACCCGTGAAGCCACGCCCCGCATACCCTACTGTGCGTGGGGAATGTGGGGCGCGAGCGATGGATTCAAAAAACCTAGCGAACTTCTGAGACTGCCGTGGAAGTCGTCTGCGATGTGTTGGACAGAATCTGCACTTGCACCCGGCGATTCTGCGCCCGTCCCGCGGCCGTCTTGTTGGTGGCGACTTCCTGATCCTTGCCGATGCCGATCAGGTAGAACTTGTGCGGCGGCACATTGAACTTGGCGGCCAGATACTGCACCACCGCTTCCGCGCGGCGCTGGCTTAGCTGGTAGTTGTAATCCGCATTGCCTACCGAGTCCGTTCCGCCAGTCACTTCGAGGATGTAACCCCTCGCCGAGCCGAGCTGCGGACCTAAACCATCCAGCTGAGCCTTGTCTGACTTGGTCAAGACGCTCTTGTCGAATGCGAACGTAACCGAGACGTCCCCAATCTGCTTGTAGTTGTCGAGGTTCGCTACCACGCTGGCCAGCGAGTCGGCGCGATTGACCGCCTCCTGCGCGCTGCCCTGTGCTTTGGCGGCAGCTTGACCGGCCGCGGTGGCATTTTGCGTGGCGGTGTTGGCGCTCTGCTGCGCCTGCTGAATGCCCGCTTGCGCACGTTCATTGGTGCTTTGGATGGCGCGGTTGTTTGCCGCCGTGGCATCATCGAGCTCGTTGGTCTTTTGCACCAGCGGAGCGGTTTGGGAACGCACATAGTTCTTGGTGGAGCAGCCAGCGGTAAGCATCAGCGCGACTGCTCCCAAAAGGATTGCTGCCTGTTGCGACGTCTTATCGATTCGGATCATAAAAGACTTGCTCCCCGTTTGCGGCATAACCGCGTCTGTCTTACCAAAGGCACACCTTCGCCCATCTGTGAATTAGTAGCACGAGCAATGCCAAAACCAACGCGACTCTTAGTAGTTTCCCTGCAATGACTTGCGCGGGAAAGTGTCCAGCTTGGTGCGTAGTAATGTACTGGAACAGGAAAGTTTTACCTGCTAAATGCACTTTGTGCCGCCTGATCTAAACTTTAGATCAGGGACTTTCGCTCGAATTTTCCTCGAACTTCTACCAGGAACCTCCAAATGGATCTGCAAGAGAAGATACGCACCCTGCCAAACCGGCCGGGGGTCTATCTCTACCGTAACGCGCAAGACGAAGTGATCTACGTCGGCAAGGCCAAAAATCTTCGCTCCCGGGTACGTTCGTACCTGTTGGGTGCTGCCCAGGCGAACGCCAAGACCGGATCGCTCATGCGCGAGGCCGTGGACGTGGATTACATCCTGGTGGAAAACGAGCAGGAGGCGCTAGCGCTTGAAAACAACCTCATCAAGCAGCGCAAACCGCGCTTCAACATCCTGTTGCGCGACGACAAGACCTACCCCTATGTCAAGCTGACCCTGGCGGATCGTTACCCTAAAGTTTTTGTAACCCGGAGGCTGCGTAAAGACGGCAGCGCGTATTACGGACCCTTCTTCCCCGGCAATCTCGCCCACCGGGTCGTCGACCTGATCCACCGCAGCTTTCTGCTGCCCAGTTGCAAGGTGGATCTGTCGCGCTACCACGCGCGTCCCTGCCTGCAGTATTACATCAAGCGCTGCCTCGGACCCTGCGTCGAAGCGCTGACCACGCCCGAGACCTACCGCGAAGCGGTGCGGGACGCACAGATGTTCCTGGAAGGACGGCAGACGGAATTAAGCAACTCCCTGGAGGAGCGGATGCAGGCCGCCGCCGCTGCGGAACTCTTCGAACTCGCAGCCAGGTACCGCGATCTGCTGGTGACCATGAGCCAGGTGCAGGAAAGACAGCGCATGGCGACCACCGACAGCGATGACGCCGACGTATACGGCTACCACCACGAGAACGGCATGCTGGCTGTGAATCTCTTCCATATGCGGGGAGGCAAGATCGTCGACCGCCGGGAATTCTTCTGGGAAGAGCTGCCGGAGTATCCGCCCGAACTCAACACCTCGGAGCGTGCGGCGCCGGAGGAACCGGATCGGGACAAGCCGGAACCGGAGAGCGATCGCGAACCCGCCGCGCAGATCGATGGCACGGAAACGCAATCGTATGGCGCGGGCTTCAGCGCTTCCTTCTTCTTCTCCGCCCTGCTGAAGCAGGTCTATATCGACCAGCAGTATGTGCCGCGCACGGTCTACATCCCGGTTGATTTTGCGGATCGCGGGACGCTGGCGGCGCTGCTCAGCGAGCGTGCCCAGCACAAGGTTGAACTGGCCGTGCCGCAGCGCGGGGAGAAGCGATCCCTGGTCGACCTTGCCGGGCAAAATGCCAAGCAGAGTTTCGACCAGCGCTTCCGCACCCTGCAGCCTTCACGGAAAGTGATTGAAGAATCGCTGCAGGATCTGTTGACGCTGCCCGATTTGCCGCGGCGCATTGAGTGCTTTGATATCTCCCACATCCAGGGCGCGGAGACCGTTGCCTCGATGGTGGTGTGGGAAGACGGGGCGATGAAGAAATCGGACTACCGGAAATTTCAGATCAAGACGGTCGAAGGCGTCGATGATTTCGCTTCCATGCGCGAGGTGGTCGGCAGACGGTACCGCCGGGTCCAAGAGGAACAGCAAACAATGCCCAGCCTGATTCTGATCGATGGAGGCCTGGGCCAGCTGCACGCTGCGGCTGAGGCGCTGGAACTGCTGGGCATCACCACGCAACCGCTGGCCTCGATTGCCAAGCGAGAGGAAATTATCTACGTCTACGGGCAGGAGGAAGAGCCCATCGCGCTGGACCGCCGATCGCCGGTCTTGCACCTGGTGCAGAGAATTCGCGACGAATCGCACCGCTTCGCGGTGACCTACCACCGCAAGCGGCGGGAGATTCGGGATCGGGCGTCCGATCTGCTCACCATTCCCGGAGTTGGACCGCAAACGCGCAATCGGCTGGTGGCCCACTTCGGCAGTGTGCGCGGCGTACAGGGCGCCACCCTACAGGCGCTGGCCTCCGTGGTTGCGCCCCACCTGGCCACGGCCATCCATGACTATTTCCATCCGGCAGAGACGGTTGCGTCTCCGCCGGCCAATCCGGTGTAAGCCAAGCGCCTTGGAGCGGCATGCTAGAGCATTTTCGCAATTACTTTGGTCTGGTAAGAGCAGCGAGGTGTGGTTTTCTTTGAGAGAAAACCACGTAAAGGTTGGTTGGGTTCGGTCTACACTCATTGCGAAAATGCTAGACTCGCGTACGTTCTCCGCCCGCTTGCTCAAAGAAGCGCCGTGGAGAGACCTCCCCAGTTTTCCCTACGGCTCACCGTGCAAGATGAGACCCGAAACATCCCGGCCTCCACCGCACCCGATCTCCCGCGCGTGCTTGGCGTTTGGCACGCTACCGCCATCGTGGTGGGCACCATCATCGGCAGCGGCATCTTTCTCGTTCCGCAGGAAATGATGCGCGCGGTGGGCTCAGCGCGGATGGTCTACCTGGCCTGGATCGTCGGCGGCGTGCTGACGCTGTTCGGCGCCATGACCTACGCGGAGCTTGGCGCCATGATGCCGCGCGCAGGCGGCGAGTACGTCTTTCTGCGGAATGCCTACGGCGATGTGCCCGCCTTTCTCTACATGTGGACGTGGTTCGCCGTTGCCAAGCCGGCCTCCATCGCCACCATCACCGTCGGCCTGGCGCGGGTGCTGGGTATCTTCCCTGCTTTCGCATGGCTCGATGGAGTGGTCCTTCGGGATCCTCTGCTGATTACGTGGACGCAGGTGTTCGCGATTGTTGCGGCATGGCTGATAACCGGTCTCAATTACCTGGGCATTAAGAAGGCGGGCGACTTTCAGCTCTTCTTCACCTGGCTGAAAGTGGTGCTGGTGTTGGTGATCACCGGTTTCTGCTTTGCGAGTCCGCACGGCCTGCTGGCCAATTTCCACACCAGCTTTGCCGGTGCGCAAGGTGGAGTGCAGGGATTCATGGTCGCGCTGATTGCGTCCCTATGGGCCTATGACGGCTGGAATGACCTCACCATGGTCGCCGGGGAAGTGAAGCGCCCGGAGCGGAGCCTGCCGATTGCGCTGATCGCAGGGGTGGGCGTGGTGGGCGTGCTCTACATGGCCACGAATGCGGCCATCCAGTACGTTCTACCGGCGGAGCAGATCGCAGCCTCTGCACGGCCGGCAGTGGTGGCGATGTCGGTTGTTTCCGGCCATTGGGGCGCTTCCCTGGTCTCCGCGGCCATGGCGCTCAGTATCCTCGTTACCCTCAACGGGACCACCATGTCGGGCGCCCGTGTGCCCTTCGCCGCGGCGCGTGACCGGCTGTTCCCCGCTGCCATGGCAACCATTCATCCTCGCTTCCAAAGCCCTTCCACATCTCTGATAGCGCAAGGATTGTTAAGCACCTTACTGCTGCTGCTGGTGGGACGATTTCAGCAGCTCTTTGAGCTCGCGATTTTTGCCGAGTGGCTTTTCTACCTGCTCACAGCCACGACCATCTTTGTTTACCGGCGCCGCATTCCGGCAGCCGAGCGGCCATTCCGCAGTTGGGGATATCCGGTGCTGCCTGCGCTCTTCATTCTGGCGGCCGCGGTGTTGCTCTACTACTCCTTCGCCGGCAACGTACACAGCTCGCTGGTGGGGACGCTGATCATCCTGGCCGGCTTGCCGGTTTATTTCTTCATCCGCGCGCAGAGGGTGAAGGGGTAAAGCAGGCTGCGGAGAAAGTCGGTTTTGTATCAGGGCACGGCTTTAGCCGGGCCGCACAAAAACCGCAAATGACAAGGGCCTCAGCCCCTGAGGGCAACTTCAAATCGAAAGAGAACCGTACCTCAGTGGCTAAAGCCGCGTCGTGCCGCAAGGCTCTTATGGCTGAAGTCGTGCCCTGCCTGAAACATTTGTCTTTCCATCGGCTCAAACGCTTCAGTCGCCCTGGAGTTTTTCCGCAGCCTGTAGAACTGCCGCAGGGACTAAAGCCCGCAGAACGACTCGCGGCCAGAGTCGAAACCGCTCTACGAGCGCCGGCGCACAATCTCTTCGTAAAGCTGAATGTATTCCCTGGCCGGACCGGTCCAGGAATAATCGCGGGCCATGCCGTTGCGCATCAGCTTCTGCCACTGTTTCTTATCGGTGAACGAGGCAAACGCAGAGCGCAGAGCGCCTAGCAGCTCCTCCGGCCGATACTCGCCGAAGCGGAAGCCGGTCCCGGTCTCAGTGTCGGCCGACCACTCCTGCACGGTGTCATCAAGGCCGCCGGCGGCGTGCACCACCGGGATCGTGCCGTACTTCATGCCGACGATCTGATTCAACCCGCAGGGCTCCGATCGTGAAGGCATCAGGATCATGTCCGAGCCTGCTTCCACCTTGTGCGAAAGCGTCTCATCATACGTAATCGCTACTGCTACTTTATGAGGAAACCGTTCCTGCCAGCTGCGCAGCAGGTTCTCATAATACGGTTCGCCCGTGCCCAGAATCACCAGGAACACCTTCTCCTGCACGAGCTGATCGAAGGCCTGGGCCAGGAGATCAAAACCCTTCTGCGTCGCCAGGCGTGACACCATGCCGACTACCGGCGTGTCCTCCCCCACGTTCGAAACACCAAAGGCGTGGAGCAGATCCTTGCGGCAGGCGAGCTTTCCTTCCAGCCGTTCGGGTGTGTAATGCGCCGCGATCTTGCTATCGGTCGCCGGATTCCACACCTGATAATCGACTCCGTTGAGAATGCCATGGAGATCCTGGGCCCGGGCGCGCAACACACCTTCCAGGCCGCTGCCGAATTCCGATGTCTGAATCTCGGCGGCATACTTCCGGCTCACGGTGGTGATGGCGTCGGAATAGACGATGCCGCCCTTCAAAAAATCGAAGGTTCCGTAAAACTCCGCCCGCTCGGCGGTATATACATCCCAGGGCAGCAGGAGCTTCTCCACCGTTTCCCGGGGAAACCAACCCTGGCGGTCCGAGTTATGGATGGTGAGCAGGCAGGAAACGTTCTTCAACACCGGATCAAAGTAGTAGACCGTCCGCAGCAAAATCGCGAGCGCGGCCGCCGGCCAACCGTGAAGGTGAAAGGCATCCGGCACCCCTAACAGTTTGGTGCTATCGAGTACCGCGCGGCAAAACAACCCAAACCGCTCCGCATTGTCTGCATAATCGCCGGAGGGGGTCTCGTAAAGAAACTCCCGATCGAACAACTCGGGACAGTCGATGAAATAAAACTGCACCCCGTTGGGGGCGCCTCCATCGACGACCGTCACAAAACGGTTGTAGTAAGAAAAAGGAATGGTGAGACTGCGAATCGCGATCCGGCGGTCCTTCAAATGCTTTTGCACCTGCCGGTAGAGCGGCAGGTAGACGGTGACCCGATGGCCCTGGCGCACCAGCTCCTTTGGCAGCGCGCCGACGACTTCAGCAACGCCGCCGGTCTTGACGTAGGGAACACACTCTGACGCGGCAAAAACGATATGCATGGCCAACACCTCTTTTTTCCAGAGCCGTTTCCGTATGATGCAGAGAAGGATCCTGGATTTCCGGTCGCAATTGGGTAGTCTACCTGTGCGCTCCCGCGCCAGCAATCCGCGGCGCCCCCAGTGCAAACAAAATGCCAGACCGAAAGCACGCCCCATCCCGGCAAAAACCCAAGCTGGGTCAGAACTTTCTGGTGAGCACCACCGCGCCGCGCGCGATCGTAGACGCTTTGGGCGATCTGAGCCGGGCCACGGTGCTCGAAATTGGACCCGGCAAAGGGGTGCTGACCCGGCTGCTAGCCCCGCGCGCCAAGCTGCTGGTCGCAATTGAGCTTGACGCTGCCCTGGCAGCGTCGCTGCAGCTCGAGTGGATGCAAGCGGCCGGAAGTTCGGTAGAGGTGCTTTGCCAGGACATTCTGCATTTCGACCTGACGCAATGGGCCACGCAACGCGGGGTCCGGCTGCAGGTGGTCGGCAACCTGCCGTATTACATCTCTTCACCCATCCTGATGCACCTGTTCGCTCATAGCGCCGTCATCGACCGCGCCGTGCTGATGACCCAACGGGAAGTCGCAGAGCGCATCGTTGCCCCGCCCGGATCGAGCGAGTACGGCCTGCTGTCGGCCACTACGCAGATGTACGCCACAACCGAAAACCTTTTCACCTTGCCACCCGAGGCGTTCTCGCCGCCTCCCAAGGTCTACTCCACTGTGATTCGCTTGACCATGCACTCCCGGTTCGAAGAGTTGGGAGTCGAGCCGGTGGGTTTTCTGCGCTTTCTGCGCCAGGTCTTCGCCCTAAAACGCAAAACCCTGGGCAATAATCTGCGGGCCGCGGGATATTCTCCCGATGCAGTGGATGCGGCGTTTCGGCGGGTTGATGTGGACGGACGAGTTCGCGCGGAGGCGGTACCGCTGCCTGCGATGGCGGGTTTGTTTCGGGCGCTTGGTGGTGGTGCGATGGAGGGCGCCTAGATGAAAGCCACCCTTCGCGGATTGGCGAAGGGTGGCTTTTCTTTAGGGCCAGTCGTGGAATCTTCTAACGGCGCGGGCCGGCAGGCGCCGCGGCGCGCGGCGGCGGGGCCGAGTAATGAGGTTGCGGCGGCGGAGACGAATAGTGAGCCGAGGGCGCCGGCCCCCGGGGCACGTACGTCGACCGTTGATTGGGGGACTGCACCGCCGGATACCCAACATTCGGTCTCTCTGCCGGTCTCTCTACCGGTCGCTGGAAAGAGGACGGTTCGTTCGGCCGTTCCACCCCGCTGGGCGGATTGCCGCCCCGCAGGTAAGTATTGGTGGAAATCGGCCGCGGTGAGACACCACTCAACACCGCTCGCGTTCCCGGCGCTGTGCCCCTCACTCCGGCAAACGCCTGCGGACGCACGTCAATTCGGCCGATCGGGGCAACCGCCTCCCCTTTAAAATTCAGCTCCTGTTGATGGTCGGGCCGTGGCGCTGGGCCGTGAAACCCCCAAGGACCTTTCGCCTCTGGACCGCGATCGACCGCCACCAGCCGCTGCCCGGGTACAGGCCGAATGCCGCCCGGAGGGCGTACCGGCATCGTCCACCCAGGAGGATGAGCATGCACCACGATTACAGGAGACCATACGCGGCCGCAGCCACCTCCCGGAGCCCAACCCCAACCAAAGGAATAGTAGCTCCAGTTGCCGCAGTGATATGGCAGCCAGCCCCAGGGATAAGCCGAGATCCAGGTATAGCCGAGGGTGGGATAGTAGCCCCAATAGCCGGCCCCGTAGGGATCCCAACCTGGACCCGTGCCTGACGGAACCCACACATTACCGGCGCCCTCCACCGGATACCAATTTCCGTCGGCGTCCAGGTCATTCCAGTTCTCGCTCTGCGGATTCGCCGAGTCATCGCGCACCGGAGTTTGCAGCGATGCTTCCTGGGCGATCGCCTGATCGCGATCCTGGTTCCAGTTATCCCAGGAATCGCCATTGATCCCCTGGGCGACCGCGTAGGGAGCCCCGCTGTTGTCGGCGCTGGAACGAACACTTTGATTTTCTGTAACGGCGGCGGAAGGGATGCCGTTCCCTTGCACATTCACCGAACCGCTGATGACCGCGACTTCCCATCCGGCGTCCATGCCCACACGCAGAATGGAATTTGCGGTCGGCTGTACATCGACATTGGCGAACTGCACGCCGAAGGGTGGGTGTCCGTCGCCGACGTTAAACTCGTAATAACCCAAACCACCGAGCTGCTCCACCTGCACTTGATCTTGCCCGAGGTGGTCAAACTGGAGGGAGCTGTTGGGCGTCAAACGGGCCACGCTTCCATCGCCAAACTCGACTTCCGCCTCGCCATCCACGCCGGTCTGCAAACGCGATCCATCCAGCACCGGCATATTCAACACTGCTTGCTGGAAATCAGTTCCCTGCCCCGGCATCAGTTGCACCGAACCCTGCACAAAGCTCACGCGGGCAACGTTGGACGGGGCGTCCTGAGCGCGCGCCCGGCCAACGGCGAAACCCATGCACACCAAGAAAAGCGCAGCCGTTACCACCGGCCGGGCAACGATATTCGTGATTCCAGGGTGCTGCCTCATGGAGCACCTCCATTTCCTGTTGGGATTCAGAATCGAACCCCTTGAGCCGTTTGCGGCGACAACCGGAAAACGCCTCTAATGCTTTTAACCAATCTTTACAGAATAAGTTCCGTGTGAAGCATATCCGAACGAAGGACCATGCGGGCAGCGCAAGGGTAATGAACCAGTAACGAACTTGGCCGCAGATCGGTCATCCCGCACAGACTAGATCCCAAGTCCGCGCCGCACAGTATTAGACGAAAGGGGGGCACGAAACGCGCGGCTGCGGCGGCTAATCGTCTTTTACCCCTTGCAGCAGGGCTCGAGCGCGCCGCTGCACCCGCTGCAATATCGCCTCGTCGCCCGCGAGCGTCTTTAAAATCGGAGCAATATTCTCCACTTCGATCGCCCGCCCCTCGTGCGCCAGCTGCTCCAGAAATTCCATTTCCTGGTCGAGGCTGAGCCGGCCGTGTTCATATTGCCGCTGCAACTTGGCGCCCTCCTCCAGCGTTGCCGCAACCGCTTCAAACTGGTCGGTAAGCTTTTCAATCTGGGCGTTCTTGCTCCAGTTGTACGTGCAACTTCCTTTCCCTTCCGGCCCTTCGTACTCCAGCGTCTTGGTTCCCTGGAAAGCGATGTTCTTCTCCCGGCCGTCGCACGCAATGGCGAACAATTTGTTCTTTCGCGCGGTGGCAAACATCTGCTGGCGGAGCGCCGCGGAGATGTGGATCGGCAGATCCTGCGGCCCCGCGGGAACATTATCAGGATCGTTCTCGTTTTTCTCCGAAGCGCCCACCTCGGAGAGAAAGTGCCCGCTGCCATCTTCGTTCACAGTCACAACATACTTTTGCGGCTGCAACTTCGGGTTTTCGTAGGTAAAGCGAATCTGTGCGCGGGCCGCCTCCTGCGCGGCGGCGAGCGGCGACCCGATATGCGAGATGAAGGGCAAAATGCAGGGCACAAGCAGAACGGGCAAGCATGCCCAGAGCGCGCGTCGCGGAAAATGCAACCTTGACCTCAAGTGCGCGATTCCGCCTGCAACGACAGCGTTTGTGCGGTGTGCACGTGGCAAATGGCGATCGCCAGCGCATCGGCGGCATCGGCCGGTTGCGGTGCGTGGTCCAGGCCGAGCAGACGCGCGACCATAAACTGCACCTGCTCCTTCTGCGCCATGCCGTAGCCCACCACCGCGGATTTAATCGTGAGCGGAGCATACTCCGCGACGGGCAGACCCTGCATTGCGGCCGCCAACAAAGCCACTCCGCGTACATGTCCCAGTTTCAACGCAGACTTGGCATTCACGGAATAAAACACTCCTTCGACCGCCACCACTTGCGGACGATGCAGCTCGAGCAGGGCTGAGAGTTCCCCATAGATATAGGCCAGGCGTTCGGGCAGCGGCTGATCCTTGGCCAGCTTGAGACCGCCGGCCGCCACCGCGATCAGGCGTGTTTCCCGGCTTCCATAGTGCACGTCCACCACGCCGTAGCCGGTGCAGTTGGTTCCGCAGTCGATGCCGAAGACGCGCATGAGACCGAGTCTATCCCACACCGGGGACGCCTGTAATAGTCTTGTGGGTGCGCGAGGCGGGCCTACCTGGAGAGACCTTCCAGCGGCGAGCTGGCGGTCGCGTAGAGCTTCCTCGGCATGCGGCCGGAGAGGAAGGACTGCCGTCCGGCGAGGACCGCATGCTGCATCGCCTCGGCCATGAGCACGGGCTTGGCGGCATGCGCGATGGCGGAGTTGATCAACACTGCGTCGCGCTCCCATATCCATCGCCAGGCAGACATCGGAAGCCATGCCCACACCGGCATCGACAATCAGAGGCACCTCGGTAATCATCTCGCGCAGGATGCGCAGGGTCGCCAGATTCTGCAAGCCCATGCCGCTGCCGATGGGCGCGCCCAGCGGCATGACGGCAGCGGCTCCCGGCGTCGATCAGCCGCCGCGCAAACACCATGTCATCGGAGGTGTAGGGAAGAACCGTGAAACCTTCCTTGACCAAAACCCGGGTGGCTTCGAGCGTTGCCTGTACATCCGGGTAGAGCGTCGCCTGGTCACCGATCACTTCAATCTTTACCCAGTCGGAGATGCCCACCTCCCGTCCGAGCCTGGCGGCGCGAATGGCCTCATCCGCGGTGTAGCATCCAGCGGTATTGGGCAGCAGAAAGTAGCGTTCCGGATCGATGTAGTCGAGCAGCGACTCCCGGGTGCGATCGAGGTTCACGCCGCCGCACCGCAACCGTCACCATCTCCGCTCCGGAAGCTTCGATGGCCGCCTGTGTCTCCGGGCCGTCCTTGTATTTGCCCGTACCGACGATCAGCCGGGACTGAAAGGCCTTACCCGCAATTACCAGTGGTTCCATGGATTCAATTGTAAGCCTGCGCGGCAACCCTTCGAGGCCCGCACAGAAAAGGTGAAAAGCCCGCGACGAAATGTGAAAGGCCCGCAACCTGGAATGGTCGCGGGCCTTGATCACCGGTGAAGCTGTGGAGTTTGGCTGAGGCGTCCGCTCTTCTTACGAAGTGGGCCTCGGCGGACGAATTATTTACCGCCAGGTCTAGAGCGCACGCTCTAAGCCTCAGTCACCTCACGTATTGTACAACAACTACCATCAGAATTTTTCATTCGCTGGATCATCCTCCTTTCCCGTGTAGCCATAAATTAAAACGACGGCCGGGCCGAGGTCAAGCAGGAACCTTTGCCTCGATGGCAAACATCTCGCCGCGGGTACCCTACCAGGAATGCCAGTATCCATTGCGCTCTGTCAATTCAAGAGAAACGCCGAAGAGCTCCTGCAGGCGGGATGCCCGCAGCAATTCCTGTTTTGGCCCATCACCCACAACGCGGCCGCCGCGCATCATGACCACGCGATCGATCTCGGGCAGAATATCCGCCAGGTGATGGGTCACCATCACCATGCCGGTGCCTCGCCGCGTGGCGGAGCCAACTGCGACGCCGCGGAGAATCTCGCGCAGTTCGCGTTGCGCGGCCAGGTCAAGCGCATTGCTCGGCTCGTCCAGCAGCAACATCTCCGGCCGGTGCACCAGGGCCCGCGCAATCATCACGCGCCGCTTCTCTCCCGCCGACATTTCGCCGACCCACCGGTCACGCAGATACACGGCATCGAGCAACTCGAGCGCCTCCAGGGCAGCGCTGCGCATGCTCTCGGTTACCACCAGATTTGGCCAGAGCGTGGAGCTGGCAAAGAAACCGCTGACCACGGCATCCACTCCCCGCGTGACCGAGGTCCGTTCGCCGGGCAGCTCCGCCGCTACCACACCGAGATGCTTACGCAGTTCCTGCACGTCCCACCGATCGCGGCCAAATACCTCCATCTCCATGCCGGGACGAATGATGGGATAGCACTCGCAGGTCATCGCCTTGATCAGGGTCGATTTTCCGCATCCGTTCGGGCCGAGAATGGCAATGTGCTCCCCACTGGCGATGCTGAGGTTGATATCGTGCAGCACCACATTTTGGCCTCGTGCGATATCCACGTTGCGCATCCTGAGGAACTCCGCCGGCAGTTGAAACTGCCCCGCCCGATCAGCCTCAAGAACCTGCTCATCCGTTTCGTGTTGCATCTGTGATCATCCTTTGCTTTCCCTTGATAGAGTAAAACCACATGACCGATACGTCTCCTCTTCCCCCGGTGAGTGCTCTCACCGATGACCAAGTGCCTAGCGGTTTTTCTTTTTCGGCGGTGCGGGCAGGCATCAAGGCCAGCGGTAATCCAGACCTTGCCTGCGCGGTCGCCGTTCCGGCGGCGGTTGCCGCCGCCATGTTCACCAGCAATAAAGTGATTGCCGCCCCGCTGATTGTGGGGCAGCGCCATCTGGAGCGAAGCCAGAATCACGTCAGCGTGGTGCTCGTGAATGCCGGCAATGCCAACTGCGCCACGGGGGAGGCCGGCATCGCCGCCGCACAGCAATCTTGCGCCGGCGCCGCCGCTTTGTTCCACTGCGACGCACATGCCGTCTTCCCCTCATCGACCGGCATCATCGGTGTGCCTCTGCCGGTGGAGAAGCTGACCGCCGCGTTGCCGGCACTGCATGCCGCGCTGGGTTCCTCCGCGGCTCACCTGCAACAAATGGCCGGCGCCATCATGACCACCGACACGCGCGCGAAGCTTGCCGCCGCAAGTTTCGCGGTTGAGGGAGTAACGGTTCGGGTTGCCGGCATTGCCAAGGGCGCGGGCATGATTCATCCGCAACTGCAGTCGGCTCCCCATGCTGCTCCGCATGCCACCATGCTGGTTTACCTGTTTACCGACGCGGCCCTCGAACCCGCCGTAGCGCAAGACCTGCTGCACCACGCCGCGGAGAGCAGTTTCAATCGCATCTCGATCGATGGCGATACCTCGACCAACGACACCCTTCTACTGCTCGCCAGCGGGGTGAGCGGGGTCGTGATCGAAGGCCACGACCACGAGACTGCAAACACCAAAGCAAATCAGTCCACGAAGTCGTTCTGCGCCGCGCTCGAATCCGTCTGCGTATCCCTGGCCAAACAAATCGTGCAAGACGGAGAGGGTGTGGAGCACGTGGTTGAGCTGGTCATTGGCGGAGCACTTACCGATGCCGATGCTCTACGCGTAGCGCGCGCCATCGCTCACTCACCGCTGGTGAAGACCGCGTGGGCAGGTTGCGATCCGAATTGGGGCCGTATTCTCGCGGCGATCGGCTACGCGGGGGTCGCGATCGATCCCACGCGGATCAATATTTCCTTTGGTCCGCTCGAGATTTGCCACCAGGGCGGCCTATCGCCGCGCTTCCACGAGGCCGCCACCCACGACTACCTGAAGCAACGCGACCTCATCATCCATGTGGATCTGGGTCTGGGGCGCGGCGTGTGTCGTTTTTGGACGACGGATCTTACCGCGGAATACGTTCGGATCAACTCGGACTACTCCACATAATTCCATTGCGGAACACGAGCATCAAAAGCAGTGCAGAGTGCTAGAACCCCCGTCGTTTCAGGAATTGCGCGGTACAGAGGGCCGGAAATGCACAGGCTTTTTCACATTCTCTGTGAAAAACTCCGCGCACTTTCCACAATCTCTCGCGCAAACAAATTTGCTTGGCGCATAATGACGTGCCGCCGCGGAGAAGTGTGATTTACAATCAGCGCTTTATTCAATTGTCGTTATTCCCACGGCCCAGGAGAAACCGTAACCATGACTGGTAGGGTTCCGCGGACGGCCGCCGCGGCAGAAGTGTCAGCCGGCGGCTCGCTGATCTCTGACGCAAAGCTCAAACAGTTGTACGCCACCATGGTTCGATGCCGCCTGCTGACAGAACATGCAGCCCGTCTGCGTAAACAATCGGGCAGCGTCTACCATGCTTCGATGGGCCAGGAAGCGATCGCCTCCGGATGGGTCATCGACCTGCGTCCAGAAGACACGATCGCCCTCTCCCCCGATGACTCGATTGCCGGCCTGGTGAAAGGCGTTCCGCTGGGCGAGATCGTGGCCCAGCTTTACAGGCGCCGCCCCGCGACGAATCACGCACCCACCGCAAATGGCTTCACGCACAATATCATTCCGCCTTGCTCCACTCCGGAGCAGTTGCACATGGTAACCGAGGTGGCCTCGGCCCACCGGCGGAAAAAAAAGGGGAACGTAGTGGTCGCATTTGCGCGCGCGGCAACCAGCGCGCCCGCCGACTGGAAGCACACGCTCAAACGCGCCGCCAAACGCAATCTGCCCATCATCTTCGCGGTGGAGAATAATCCCTGGTCTTTAACTTCGCCTGCGCCATCGCCTGCGCCATCGTCAAACCACGCCCTGGCGATCGGCGAGGAAGATCCCTTGATCGAGCACGCAAAAAGCCACCGCATACCTGTCATCACTGTTGACGGCAATGACGTGGTGGCCATCTACCGGGTGGCTTACGAAAGCCTGGAACGAGTGCGGCAGGGGGATGGGCCCGTATTGGTGGAGGGCAAGGTTTATCGTGCATTGGGCCAAACCGGATCCCGCAAGGGCCGGCATTCCGGCCGCGACCCTCTTACCCACATGGAGCGTTACCTCAAGGCCAGGAAGCTCTTCGCCGCCCGCTGGAAGAATGAACTCGTGGACGAATTCTCGCAAGAACTCGATGCCGCCATCAAAGCCGCGCGCAAGGCGCTCGTATAAAGCATTTTCGCAATGACAGTGGCCTGGTCAGAGCAGCGAGGTATGGTTTTCTTTTGAGAGAAAACCACGTAAGGGTCGGCTGCTTCCCGTCTACACCCATCGCGAAAATGCTATAGCCCCCCGTTATCTTCGCGCTTCACTGCATGCCGCAAACGATTGACCATGGGTTCTGCTTTCGTTAGCTTGAAGATGGTGATCGATTTTGGGTCACGTCTCCTTGCCTGGTATTTGCCTCCACCGCAGGTCATATCCGGCATCAACCGCTTTGTGTGCTTGAGGTGTGAGTGGAATTCCTTGCTGTCGTGTGCCTGATGGTCTTACTGACCCCTGGAATCTCATACGCCTCAGACATTCCGGCCCAGGATCAGTCACCGCCTCCGGCGGCCGCATCGGCCACGCAGCAGAGTTCCCCGCCAAACACCGCGCCGGCCGCCTCTGCCGACCAACTGCCTGCTCCCCGTGAAGCCATTCACTTCGCACCCTACGAGCCGCTCAAATCGATCAAGGGCATGGGCTCCACCTACATCCCGCTGGACAGCTGGATCTACCCGGCGGTGATGCGACTGTATGGGCTGGGATACGTCGACACCGTATTTATCAGCATCCGCCCCTGGACGCGCCTGAGCGTGGCGCACATGCTGGACGAAAGCGCGGACAGAATCACCAGCAGCACCAGCGATGAAGCCATCGATATCTATACTGCCCTGGAGAAAGAGCTGCAACCCGATGTGCGGATCCCTCTCGACCAGAAGTTCGGCCAGGGCGGCCTCGACTCACTGTATGAGCGGGTGATGGGCATTGCGGGCACACCCTTGCGCGACAGCTTTCATCTTGGGCAAACCGACGTTAATGATTTTGGCCGCCCCTATGCGGCCGGCTTCAACAACTACACCGGCTTCAGCGCGCGCGCGCACTATGGCATATTTTCCGCGTACTTCCGGGGAGAGTCGCAACACGCGCCTTCCTGGGAGGGGTATCCCCTCAGCGTGGCGCAGACTCTGGGCCTGATCGACGGCTTCGCCACCTTTGCCTCCGTTCCCTTAGCCGGCAATACCACCATCCCGTTGGGCCCGATTGCTTCGGTCAACAACCTGACCGTCCTCGAAGGCTACGTTTCCGCGCACGTTGTCGGTCACGAAGTCTCGTTCGGCAAAATGGACAACTGGTATGGACCGGGCGTAGGCGGTGGATTCGCCTGGAGCAACAATGCGGAAAATGTCTACAGCTTCCGCATCAATCGCGTCGAGCCGCTTTACATCCCGTACATCTCCCGCATCGCGGGTCTCATTCGTTACGATTTTTTCGTTGGCCCGCTCAAGGGTCATAACGATCCGGTAAGCCCGTGGACCCATGCGGAGAAAATTTCTTTCAAGCCCACCCCCAATGTGGAAATTGGTTTTGAGCGCACCGTGATCTGGGGAGGCGTGGGACACGAGCCCGTTACCTTGGGAACGTTCTGGCGTAGCTTCTACAGCATCAGCGATACCAACGGAGGCGAGAAGTTTTCTCGCAAGGATCCTGGCGCCCGCTTCAGCGCCTTCGACTTTTCGTGGCGCCTGCCGTTCCTTAACCACTGGCTCACTTTTTACAACGACTCTGAAGTACACGATGACGTTTTCCCCATCACGGCGCCGCGCCACGCCGCGGTACGCCCCGGTCTCTACTTGTCTCATATTCCTGGCGTACCCAAGCTCGATTTACGGGTCGAAGGAGTCTCGACCGATCCCGATACCGGCCTCAGCAATGGTGGGCAGGACATGTACATCGAAGTGGTGCAGAGGGATGGCTACACCAATAACGGCTTGCTGTTTGGCGACTGGATTGGGCGCGAGAATAAAGGTGGCCAGGCATGGCTCACCTACCATCTTTCGCCGCGCGAATGGCTGCAGGCTTCTTACCGCAGTGACAAGGCTTCCAAGGACTTTATCCCCGGCGGCACCACGCAGACCGACTTCCGCTTCGACGTGGTCAAGCGCCTTACCCCCGACGTTGAGTTAAAGGCGCATCTGCAATACGAACGCTGGCTCATTCCCTTCTACAAGACGGGACGTCAATCCGACACCAGCACGACGTTCCAAGTCACTTGGTATCCCCGCCTCGACCGCCGCTTTTAGCTGACCTTGTCGCCGCTGCCTGTCTTCGTCTGCGCGCTTACCTCGCGCGCTCCCAGCATCAGCTCAACGACTGTTCCCAGAAGACGGTTCCGCGTCTCCAGCCGCGCCCCGGCCCGCGTGACGTAGCGCACCACCACGTCGACGCCGGCGCCCGAAGGCAGCATATCGACGGAAGGCGTCGCGCTGAATTGCGGCGTACCCTGCTCGTGGGTCACGCGCTTCCACTCCTCCTCGGCCAACTTGGCGTCGGCCTGAGTCACCTGGAGGGCAGCCTCGCGGACTTTGTCGATGAAGGGATAGGCCGGCGCTCCCGGGGGAATCGTCACCTTCACTTCGTCCCACATCCACTGGCCGGCGGTGGAGAAGTTGAAGAACCTGCCGTGAATCGCATAGCCGTTCAGAAAAGAAACCCGCCGCCCGGTGGGATGGCCAATCGCCGTCCAGTTCCCCGTCTCCAGCAGCCAGGTGCGAAACAGCCCGATCTGCACGGCTTCTCCGCCGACGCCGTCGATCTCTACCCAATCACCCACCTTGATCCCGTTCCGCCCCATCAGCACGAACCACCCACAGAATGCCAAGATGAAGTCCTGGAAGACTACGGTCAATCCTGCCGTCGCCAAACCCAGAATCGTCGGCGTCTGCTGTGGAGTGCCAAAAATCACCAGCAGCACCAACAACAAGCCAACCGCTTGCGTACCCAGATTCAAAATAATCCGCAGTGTCTGTTTCTCGCGCCGGTCGCTGGACATCCGATCGAACGCCAGCTGCAATCCCCAGCCTGCCAAAATGGTCAAGAGGACGATGATGGCAATCACCGTGAGCGATCGCAGCATCAGGTGAAAAAGGATTTTGTGCTGCAAATCCACCTGAGCGCCCCACCGAACGTAGAGCGTCGCCAGTTGCTGCTGCGCAGCTAGCCGGTCCGCGAGAATGCTCAGGATGGTCCGTTGGTTGACCATGGCCTGCAGGTCCTTCACCCGGGCAGCCCCGGACTCCCCTGCCGCCTGGGATGCGGCCGCTGCTGCTTCGGCGGCATCGCCCTCGCGCTTCAGTCTTGCCTGGTCCGCGGTGAGTGCGGCGACGTCGGCCTGTGCCAGCTGCTCTGCCTGGGCGATCAGTTGTTTTCTGGTTCGCTGCGCCCGCCATGCGGCGAGCTGGCCGGCCAACGTTTTGTACTGTGTCGCCGAGACCACGGCGACCGCCGCATCGCCGGTGGCCGCTTGCGCTTCGTACTTCTTCACCGATGCCTGGCGTGCCGCGAGCTCCTGCTGAATCTTGCCTCGATGGTCGCCGCTGGCCCGCGCCAGGTCCTCCATCGCGTCCGACAATTCCTCCTGGTCTAAGCTGAGCTGCGCCTTGGCAACGCTCAGATCGTCTCCGCCCTGGGCGCCGGCATCGTTCGCCGCCGCAGGGGCAGCAGGGGCGAGACCGGCCTTGGCCGTCAACGCAGCCACTTGCTGCTGGTCTGCTTTGACGGTTTGCTGCAATTGCGTAACCCGCTGCTGCAAAGCCAATGCCTCACCGGTCAGCGCATGGGTCTCCGCACTCGCCTGGCGAAGCGATTGGGCGAAGTTCTGGTCGACTTCATTGTCGGCCAGCCGCTCCGCTTCGCGTGCGAGCTCCTGTTCCTCGGCAGACCTGGCTAACGGCGAGAGTGTTTTGGCCGTCTCCCAGGGCCGCTGGTCCACGATTCCATACGACGAAGGCGCGGCATTCCATCCGGATCGCTGTCCACGCAGGAAAGGCAGGTCATCCATCACTCCCCGAGTCATGAAGATCCCGGCCACGCACACAATCACCGCCGCAAACGACACCGTCGCTGCTACCTTCTGAGCACGATTCATGCCTGCGCACGCTCCTTACACCCTGCACCAAATGTGATCGACGAGCCCAGCGGGAAGGCCGCAATGGTGGCTGCCCCGCGGCCTTGGGTTCAACATCGGTTCTGACTATCATAGCGTCGCCTAAAGCATTTTCACTTCTGGTGCTTACAGAGTGACGACTCCCATGGCGGCTTTTCCTCAAGAAAAGCCGCACTTCGCCCCACCCTCCTGTGCAGAGTAGAAGTGAAAATCCTCTAAAGCAGCGCTCCTACTCCAGGCGCAGAGATCGGATCGGGTCCACGCCGGCTGCTTTCCTTGCCGGGATCCATGTCGCGAGCAACGCGACAACGACCAAGAGGGAGGGCACGGCGACAAACACTAAGGGGTCCCAAGGCCTAACTCCGAAGAGAAAGCCGGCTATGAATCGAGTCAAGCCACCGGCTGCCGCCATGCCAATCAGCACTCCTATCACCGTCAGTAGGAGGCCTTGTTTCAAGAACCGATTACGAATATGCGCGCGATCCGCACCTAACGCCATGCGAATCCCAATCTCGTGCGTTCTCTGAGCAATCGAATAGGCCAGTACTCCATAAATCCCTATCGCGGCGAGCACCAGAGCCAAAGCTGCGAAAATTCCCAGCAGGATCATGTTAAAGTCCTGCGGGGTGGTCGAATCCGAAAGGAGCTCCTCCATGGTGCGTATGTGCCCCACAGGCAATCCACCGCTAGCCTGGCGCAACTGTTCGGCGGCGATAAGTGCCGTCTGGTGCGGGTCTCGCTGTGTGCGAGCGAGCCAGACCACCGGACCAAACTTCAAACTGAACACGGTCAGACCGTCGGTTTCCTGCGCCTCGGGAATAATCATCGTAGGTTCCGGGGCATCGCTCAGATCGTTATCGCGAGTATCTCCCACAATGCCGACAATCTGGCGCGGTGGTTCCTCAAACTTCGGACCTAGTCCCTTGCCAATCACGATCTGCTGACCGATTGGATCCTGGTTGGGCCAGTACCGTTTCGCCATACTTCCATTGATAAGAACCACACGCGGAGCGGCTGCGTCATCCTCTTCTGTGAAAACCCGCCCGCGTAGGACGGGAATTCTTAAGGCCTGAAAGTAACCCGGTGACGCATCCATCCAGATGCCATCACCGGTGCTGGATTGGTTCCCCAGAGGCCGCCCGATTACCACGAAAGGTATCCCCATTCTGCCCCTGAGCGGAGGCCAGGACGTCATAGCTGAAGCCTCAACACCCGGAAGAGCATTCAAGCGTTCTCGTGCATTACTCACCATCCGAGAGACATCTGCTGTGTGATCAAAACGCGTTCCCGAAAGCGACATGTCTATGGCCAACACGTTATGAGGATCAAAGCCAGGCTTCACTTGACGTAACGCAACGAAGGTCCGGATCAGGAGCGCCGCCCCTATCAGCAGCACTATGGCGAGAGATACCTCGCTGATAACCAACAAGGAACGCGTCTTGTTCTGATTTGGTCCGTTGCCCTGCCGGTTGCCACTTTCCTTCAGTGCACCGTTAAGATCTGGCCGTGAGGCACCCCACGCAGGAAGGATGCCGAAAAGAATGCCGGTAAGTAAAGACAGCCCAAGTGTAAATGCGAGCACGCGCCAATCGAGTGCGACTGCGTTGCCATTCTCTCCCATGCGAGGAAGATTAGCTGGCGCCGCGGTCAACAGGGCGCGAACACCAATAAGCCCTACCGCGAGGCCCAGCAGACCGCCAATGGAGGAAAGCAAGGTGCTTTCTGTGAGTAGCTGACGCAGTATGCGGCCGCGCCCCGCGCCTAACGCAGCACGAATGGCGAATTCATTTTTCCGGCCGGTAGCCCGGACAAGAAACAAATTTGCCACATTCGCACACGCAATCAACAGGACAAAGCTGACTGTCCCGCCAAGCACGAGCAGCAAGGAACGCACGTCTCTCACAGTGGCATCGCGAAGGGGCTGGACACTAAAGCCCATTTGAGGGTCTGCCGGCGGATTGGCGTGCCGGGCAAGGACTTTTAGTTGCGCGTTGGCCTGCTCCAATGTAATCCCAGGCCTTAGTCGCCCCGCGACCTTAAAGTAGTGCGTCTGGTCCCTGCTGTTCAAATCAAATTGGAATGGAAGCCATAAATCCGCCATCGGATCGGGATGGAATCTCTGCGAGGTTACGCCAACGATGGTGACTGGTTCGTTTCCGAGAGAAATTGCCCTGCTTACAATGCTTGTGTCTCCACCATATCTGCGCTTCCACATGCTGTAACTGATAACAGCGACCCTGCCGGCGTTTGGACTGTCCTCTTTGCTGGTGAAAGTGCGACCCAGGACAAGAGAAGCACCGAACAACCGAAAATAATCAGCCGTGACATGAAGCCCGTGAAGTTGTTGCGGTACTCCATCCGTTAAGTTGACTATTTGCGGGTCGAAGTCAAAAGCCGAAACGGATTGAAATGCCTGGGTCTGTTCACGCCAAAGATGAAAATCAGGCACTGCGGCAGCACGAGTAGAACCCTGCGGAAAGTCCAGGAAGAACTCAACGATGCGGTCGGGATCCGGATAGCCGAGCGGCTTGAGAAGTACAGCATCGACTACAGAAAATATCGCGGTATTTGCGCCGATGCCCAGGGCAAGAGTAAGCACTGCGGAAAGAGTGAAGCCCGGCGACCTGCGCAACTGTCGAACGGCAACGCGCACGTCTTGCAGAAAATTGTCGAGCTTCGACTCCCAGCGCGAAGACCATACTTGATGCTTGACGGAGTTGCGGCTACCCACCTCCACCAGGGCAGCCCGGCGCGCCAGTTCAGGGGGCATCCCGGCCCGCCGCTTGTCGGCGGCAGAGGCTTCCAGGTAGCTATCCAGTTCCTCGTCGAGCTCGCCTTCCAGTCTCTCCTTGTACCAAAGGGATTTGACGCCGTTGATGGAATTGGTCAGCCACCGCACCGTGCTCCTCCTTGCATAACTATGATCAAAGGGAACCCTGCTCCACAGATGTCAGCCTCGAAACCGTTCAGGCTTCCAGAATGCGGGCGATCGCATCCGTCTGTCGCTTCCACTGTGCCGTTTCGTTGGCGAAGGCTTTGTGCCCTTTCGGCGTAAGCAGGTAGTATTTGGCCCTGCGATTGTTCTCGGTCGCGCGCCATTCTGACTTGACGCGGCCCGCGCGCTCCATACGGCTCAGTGCGGGCAGCAACGAACCGGGATTTACTCGGAACACTCCCCTACTGATTTGCTCGATACGCAGGGCGATACCGTAGCCATGCATGGCCTCGAGCGCAAGCGTCTTCATGATCAGCATCTCCAGGGTGCCCTGAATTACGTCACGAGACTGCGCGTCCTTCCCGGTTACTTCGTGCTCCTTGGCGGAAATGGGATTCTCCCCTCGACAATCAAGATGACACAGCTTTTCCTCCAGATTGTCAAGATGAGAATTCTTCATAGGAAGAATGACGCAAGGAAAATAGGCTATGATTTCGTTGGTTGTGTCGTTAGCGCTTCTTCGGCTTCCCGGGCTTCTGATCGGGCCGCGGCTTGCGCTTCGCAGCCGGCTTCGAGCGAAACCTCGGCACGGCTAAAACCGCGTCGAGTATCGACCTTCGTGAGAAATTTGTCCGATTCGTCTCGGGTGGCTACACGTGATGGCTTAGGGAGAGGACATTGCCATCCGGATCTTTGAACCAGGCAACCTTGTCTCCGGACGGTGAGGTCCAGATCCCCAGTTCCTGATCGGGAACGAAGCCGTACTTCTCGGTAACCACGCCTCGACCCTGAAGCCAGCGCACAACCGCCTCTACATCGTCCACGTCCCATCCCAGCACGGTGCCGGGATGAGGCTGGAAGTTCGGCACTTTGGCAATTCGAATGTTGTTCTCGCGGGTGCGCACGACGAGCGCGAACTGGTCGAGGCTGACGAACTCCAAGCCAAGCTTACCCTCGTAGAAGGCTCGTGCCTGATCGTAATCGGTAGTCAGGACGAACCCGACCAATTGTCCCGCACGCAACATCATGCCTCCTCGATCTGCTCGCTTGACTATTGCCCGACGAAGAAATAAACCCCGATGCGCTTCTTTCCCTATTGTGTCAAATAACATCGCAACGGCGCCAACCGGGCCGTGCATTTTACGATGCGGCTGAGATGGGCGGAGATGACACCCAGCGGCTGCAACACCAGCGCAAAGTTCCAAGGGAATATCTCAGCGACGCCAGCAGCAGACGAAACAGAGTGGTAGACACGAATCCTCGCGGGCGCGATCGCGAGTAGAGGACGTTGATGCTCCAGGCGGGAATTGTGTAAACATCGCCGGCATGAAACGGGCCAATTCGGTTTCGGATCGGCCAATCGTAGAGCACGTCCTCAATCGCGCTATTGAAAAACCTGGCGAGACTCAACACCCGCTGGCTATACATGGATGCGGGCAGGCGCGGAATGCTTGTCCGTTCACGAAATCGGATAATCAGCGCGGCCGCCTCAGCCGCGTGTCTCAAGGCGGCGGTTACACCGTTTGAGGTCATCGGGTCAACCATCGCCGCAGCCTCGCCGGCCACCAGCCAGTTGGGCCCAGCGGTCTTGGCAAAAACGCGGCAGCGAAACGACGTGGTCCGAGGCGGTCTCTTGGCCGGATCCTTCGCCGGATCCTTGGCCAGCGTTTGCAGATCGGGGAATTCTTGCAGCTGAGCTGCAAAGATCTCTTGCATACTGAGTCCCCGCTGCCGCTTTTCTTTGACCGCATTCCCTGGACACACATAGCCCACACTTACCGTGTGGGGGTGAATCGGTATCTGCCAAACCCACTCCATGTATCGCGGCCCCGCGCCGTCGGCGTACAGCGTGGTTCCCTCGATGGATTCCGAAACAGTAAAGTAGTCCCACATCGCGACCTTGTGCGGACCATACTCGTATACAGGCAACTTGAATATCCGCGGAAATAAGCTCGCACTCGAGCCGGACGCGTCAAGAAACCATCGAGACACGATCCGTTTCCCTTGAGCGGTAACGACAGCTTTGACGATCCGTCCGGCGGTCTCGACATGAACCACTCGGTCGCTGACCAGCCGGATGCCCTTGCCGAGAAAAATCTCACGCACTGCCTGGTTCAGTTGCCCGCGATCGACGTGCAAGGTTCTGAGATCCACGTTATAGGGAGGCTTCCCCAGCCACTCGCCAGGAACATAGTGCTGCTCCGACCCGTCTCGGAGCTTCAAAACAACATGCCGTTTGTAGGTGGCGATGCCGTGTTCAAGCAGGTGCTCTTTCGTCAGACCAAGCCCCTTCAGCAGATCGGGCGCGGACCAGTCCAGCGACTCGCCCACCGGGTCGCTATCAAAGGGATCCGCCTCGATACATAAGACGCTCATGCCCGCATCGGCGAGATGAATCGATGCCGCCATACCGGCGAGGCCACCACCAATGACCGTTACATCCGTCTGTTCCGTTTCGTTCTGCATCAGCGTTTAGAGCATTCTCGCAATTGGTGTAGACCGAAGCCGCTGGCCCTTACGTGGTTTTCTCTCAAAGAAAACCACTCCTCGCTGCTCTTACCAGACCACAGTAATTGCGAAAATACGTTTAGAGCATGGTATCTCTATCTTCGAGGAGAACGCGCGGCCTGCTCATTTATAGGAGTTTCCCCTGGAAATGCGCGTTGCCGGAATCGAGATTGCGAGACAATCTACGCGTGATCGTGCAGAGTGGACGAAGGCATAGCCCGCCGGACCCTGTGGGCCTGCCGCAGATGCCGCCGCGAATGCGCGTTGAAAGCAGAAAAGAATTCCAGCAGATTCACCCGAAAGTAGCCGGCGACAGGAGAGGGAAATCGCAAAGCGGTGAGGTCCAAACCATCGGCCTCCGCGATACGCCGCCTGAGACCTGCCTGCGAGATAAGAAAATGCTCTAACTCCGAGGCGGGAGAATGCAGCAATTGTGGCCGAATGCGATTGGGCGCTTTCATTTTGACGAGGGACCGCGACTCCATTCCCCAGACCAGGAGGCGGCCGTACAGATTCAAACGGAAGGGTCCGTCACTGTGCAGCTTCAGCTTCCTGCTTGCTTCCAGGGCGCCATCGACTGCGGGCAGGAAAACTTCTGTTGTCGTGCGCAGGTGCGCCAGGTTTTCGGCAATAGACCAGCTTCCTGGCCGTGGGCGCCAGGAGAGTTGCTCTTCGCTCAGCCCAACGCAGATCTGTGTGATCCCGGCATCCACCGCCAACGTTCCTTCACTTAGCTCAACGATCTTTGCCAAATGAATCCTGCCCGTAAGGGTGAAGACCTTATCGCCGGCGCCAAGCATTCCGTTCTCCTTAGAGCCGAACTTTCCAGAATTCAAGGCGAAACTTCCCGCCACTCGCCCAGGCAGAGGAATTCACTCCGTGGCATCTACCAACGCAGTAGCTCCTGCGTGAGAATACTATCTCCTGCGCCCGCGATGGCGCGTCATCCGAAAGGTTGAGATGGGGCTCGACCTTTGACGGTTTCGCGATGATAGCTGGTGAATAGAGTCTCGTTCAACCACTGTGTTTGCTTTTTCTAATCCACGTAGCCCGGAAGAGCGTATCATCGCTCCCTCCCCCGACGCCGCAAAAAATAAAAGGTGAGCGATTCACCAGTTTCACACGTCCAATATTCAGCAATCCAATCGTTACAAAGCTGACGCGCTGAAAAACAAACAGCGTTGGTAGCGGACTTATCCGCTATATCATGGTTTTTGCGTGACAGGAGCACGGTTGCATGCGATCCCCTCTTGCCGAGCCAGACACTGCCGTCGCACCCGCTCCGGGCCGAACAGGCGAGCCTCTCCCGGAGCGGGCGCCGGAGCCGGAACAGCGCCGGTGGCGAAAACACCCTTGGCTCGGGCTAAGCGTCACGATACTGTTCGCGTCGTTGGCCGCGCTGTCAACAGTCATCATCTGGTTGGTTCGAGCGAAAGAGCCGGCCACCTCAAAAATCCTCACAACGTCTTCGCCCACCACTGCTGACGCAGCCGGAGTCTTGCGCCTGAAAGGCACGACCCAGGCCGTCCGGACACGTTCGATCCAGGCCCCACTTCTGGCCGGCGAAAAGGAGGGCACCCTCACCATCACCAATCTGCGACCCGCCGGGTCCAGCGTGAAAGCAGGGAGACCTGCTGGTGGAATTTGACCGCCAGGCCCAACTGCGCGACTTCCTGGACAAACAAGCGCAAAAGAGCAAACTGGCGGACGATGTCTTGCAGGAAGAAGCCAAAGAAGATGCAGCTCGGGCCAAGGACGAAACCGAAATCGAAGGTAGCCGAAGGCGATCTGGCGAAAGCCGAACTGGAGATGCAAAAGATCGAGTTGCTGTCACGGATCGATGCCGAGAAAGCCCGCGAGACTCTCGACGAAGCCAAAGCGACCCTGGATCAACTCAAAGAAACGTTCAGCCTGAAACGCAAGACGGCGCAGGCCTCCATTCGCATCCTCGAAATCCAACGTGATCGTGCCCGCGAAACCATGTTGCACGCCAAGGCCAACGCCGCCCTGATGCAGGTTCATTCCCCCATCAGATGGGGTCGTCGTTCTCAACACAATCTGGAAGCAGGGAAATATCGGAGAGGTGCAGGAAGGTGATCAAGTGCGGCCGGGCGTGCCTTTCATGCAGGTCGTCGATCCTTCCGAAATGGAGGTGCAGGTTCCGGTCAATCAGCAGGATGTTCTGGCGCTTCACGACGGCCGAGAAAGCGCGCGTACATCTTGATGCCTACCCCGACCTCGTTTGTCCCGCACAGTTGGAAGTAATCGACCCCATGGGAAGGCCCGGCGACTTTTCTGCCAAGGTGCGCACCTTTTCCGCCTATCTGGTCCATCAGTGCACCGATCCGAGGCTGCTGCCCGGCCTTTCTGCGGCGGTCGATACCGTGCCGTCCGGCGCCCACACCGTCGCCGGAACGTGCGATGATGCATCCGTGCGGAACCTCCGAGCATGAACCTGCGCAAGCGGCGCAAGGCCATGATCGTGGCCGCAATCCTGTTCGATCAGCAGCGCCGCCATCTTTGGATTGGTACACCTCTCCCATCGATCCTCTACCATTCCAGCCTTCGACGGTGAAACGGGAAGAGTTCGTCGATAGGTTCAGTTTCGAGGCGAAGTGAAGGCGATGAAGTCGTTGAGCATCTCCGCTCCGGCCGAGGCGGGTGAGCTGCAAATCCTCAAGATCGCAACCAGCGGCGTCGATGTGAAGAAGGGCGACATGATCGTCGAGTTCGACAAATCGAAAACCGAGCAGGATTTGGCGCAGGATCAATCGGCCCTCAAATCGGCCCAGGCAGCGATCGACCAGGTGCGCGCGGCATCGCGCCTCACCGAAGAAGAAGACATGACCGCCGTTACCAAGGCCCAATACGATGTGGAAGTGGCCAAGCTGGACGCCAGCAAGCAGGAGATCGTATCCAAAATCGAAGGAGCCGAAGCCAATCTGAAAGTGGCAAACACCCAGCAGAAGCTGCACGAAGTAGAAGAAAAGTTGAAGTCAGATCGCGCCGTTATCCACGCCAACGTCGATAGCAAATTGGACGCGAGCAGAAAAGCGGCCTATGACCTCGAGCGTGCGCAGCGCTCCCTGGCCACCATGACCTTGGTCGCACCTTCGAGCGGCCTGGTCAACCTGGTATCGGTTTGGCATGTGGGTAATATGGCTCCGTTCAAGCCTGGGCGAGAGAGTCTGGGCCGGCGCGCCGATCGCCGAACTGCCAGACGTTTCCACGTTGCGGGTCTCGGCCCGAGTGGACGAAGCGGACCGTGGCCGCCTTGCAGCCCACCAATCCGCGACCGTTCAACTGGATGCGATTCCTGAGCGGCAGTTTACCGGCAAGCTCGAACAGATCGGCACCATCGCCACCATGGACTTCTCCGCAGGCTGGCCCATACCCAGAGATTTCAATCTCCAGATCGCGCTCGATCAGAAGGATCCGCGCCTTAAGCCCGGCATGACCGCGCAGATCACCGTCATCGTTGACCGCATTCCGAATGCAATTGCCATCCCGGTGCAAGCCTCTTTTCAGAAGTCTGGTCAGACGGTGGCTTACGTCGTGGATGGATCAAAGTATCGGGAACAGCCGATCGAGGTTAGCCGCAGAAGCCGCGATCGCATCCTTGTCTCCGGCGGTTTACGCCCCGGAGATCGAGTGGCACTCGAGGATCCTCTCGCCAAGGATCCTTCGGTAAAGAAATGAGCAGGCACGCATGAAGCCGAGGCCTCTTACCCGCTGGTCAGCCCTCGCGGCAGTTCTTGCCATGGTGATCCTGATTGGGTTTGCACTGCAGCCGATCCCGCCTGGCGATCGCCAGCGATGGCATTCCCCTGGCCCAGGTTAAGCGCGGCGACCTCGATCTGAAAGTTCATGCCAACGGCGAACTCAATGCGACCCATACCATGATGCTCACCGCGCCGGCTGTTGGCGGGGGCGCACTGCAGATCACTCGACTGCTGGCCGGCCGTTTGCCGGTAAAGAAGGGCGACGTCGTGATCGAGTTCGATCCCAGCGAACAGCACTACAAGCTGGAGCAGAGCCGCTCGGAATTATTGCAGGCCGAGCAGGAGATCACCAAGGCAAAGGCAGACGCCGCAGTGCTTAAGGCCCAGGATAAAGTGGCACTGCTCAAGGCCCGCTACGACGTCAGAGCAAGCGGAACTCGATGTGCAGAAGAAAGAGATCGTGAGCGCCATCGATGCGGCAAAAAACGACGCCGCCCTGAAGCAGGCAAAGCAGCTGCTGGCCGAGCTGGAGAGGGACATTGAATCGCACAACAAGTCGGGGCAAGCCTCGGTCTATCTAGCCCAGGAGAAATACAACAAGTCAAAACTGGAGATGGATCAAGCACAGCAAAACATCGACAAGATGAGCGTCACCGCGCCGATGGATGGACTGATTTCCATTCAAAAAAACATGGATGCCTCAGGAGGTTTCTTTTTTACCGGCATGTCGGTGCCCGGATTACCATGCAGGCGACCAGGCGCAAGCGGGAAGCGCCATCGCCCAGGTAGTCGATCCAACCGAACTGGAACTGAAGGCGAAGATAAGCGAACGTAACCGCGGTAACGTCAAGCAGGGGCAATCCGTAGACGTAGTGTTCGATGCATTGCCTGGCCGCACCTATCACGCCAAGGTCAAGCAGGTCGGCGGAATGTCAACCCGTGAATTTTTCGACGATAACGCCGGCGGCACCTTCGATGTCACCATGCAGCTTGCCGATGCGGATGCACCTCTGCACTCGGGGATGACGGCGCAGCTCTTGTTCCTTGGTGACACCAGAAAAAATGTGTCTTACCTCCCTCGCCAGGCGCTATTCCTCAAGGACGGCAAGCACATCGTCTACCTGAAACGCGGCAAGGACTATGAGCAACAAGGAAATCGAGATCAAGGACGAAACGGAAAGCCGCGCTGTGATCGAGGGACTGAGCGAAGGGACTTCAGTTGCCATGATCGATCCGACGCTTCCGCGAAAACAGCAAAGCGCAGGCTCCGCAACGCCCGGCGGAGGGACACCTTAGATGCCCACGACATCGGGAACCTACCGCTCCGCCTGCCCGAGGCTTCCGTTTCGGCTACCAGCAGTGGGTTCGGGACGTAGAGCTCGGTCTACAGAACCTCATGCTGCACGGACTTCGTTCGCTGTTGACCATGCTGGGCATGATCTTCGGCGTGGCGGCCGTGGTTGCCATGCTGTCCATCGGCGCCGGCGCAAGGCAGAAAGTGATGGCGCTGATTGAACAGATGGGTGTCCGCAATCTCATCGTCGAGGCCAAGGAAACCACCGAGTGGCAGGCCCATCAAAAGATGCGCAAGATTTCTCCCGGCTTAACCCTTGAGGACTATCGCGTCATACTGGATGACGTTGACGGCATTCAGGCATCGACGCCCCGCAAGCGTGTGACCCCCTCCAAGACCATTCCAAAATCGCAGCAGGATGTGCCCGCCGTCTTCGGAGTGGAACCGCAGTACCAGCAAATTGCCGGCCTTCACCTTTGAACGGCAGGTTCTTCGATCGTCAGGACGAAGATCATGCCGCGTCTGTCTGCGTTTTGGGCATCGCCGCCAAGTTCAACCTGTTTGGAGCGGCCGATCCGATCGGGCAGTACGTAAAGGTGAATGAGCAATGGTTCCGCGTGATCGGCATCGTGAGTCCGCAACTCAGCGCGCAGACCGAGGTGGCGGGAGTGCCCACCGAAGACCCCAACAACGTCATCTATATTCCCTTCCACGTCGCCATCCTTCGCCTGGAAGACAGCTACAGCGAAGTGCGCGATGAAATTGATGGTATCTATCTCAACCTGCGGGAGAACATCGACATGACCGCAGCGGCGCAAGTGGTCAGCGCCGTTCTCAATTCCTCTCATCATGGAGCCAGCGACTTCAGTGTCATCGTCCCTGCCGAACTGCTTGCCGAGCAACAACGCACAGAACGTCTATTCAATGCCGTCATGGTTGCCATTGCGTCCATCTCTCTGTTCGTGGGCGGTATCGGAATCATGAACATCATGCTGGCCAGCATTCTCGAGCGCACACGCGAAATTGGTCTTCGCCGCGCAGTGGGCGCGCAGCAATCCGACATCATTCGACAGTTTGTCGTCGAAGCCACCACCATCTCCTTCACCGGTGGAACGCTGGGCATCATCTTTGGCTTCATCCTGTCTCGCCTGATCGCCTGGCTGGCAGGATGGTCGACCATCGTGACCGCAAGTTCGATCGCACTTGCTTTTCTCGTGTCCATCAGCGTCGGGCTGGTTTTCGGAATTTATCCGGCGATGAAGGCGGCCCGCCTCGATCCGGTAGACGCGATCCGCTATGAATAAAGTTGAATTAACGAAGAGCACACCTTATTGAGTAGATCTTCGATAGTATCCCGGAGCGGCACGATGGGTCTTTTCCGCATTGCACTGTTTTGTTTGCCTATGTTGGTCGCCCTCTTCCCGGCGGATGCGCAGTCACCTGAAAGCTACTCGGCGCTCCTGACGCAGCAGGTAAAGTCCGGCAAACTTTCTCCTCCGGCACACGTGCAAGACTATGTGATCGACGGCAAGTTACATCTTCGCCTTCAGGATGCGGTGCGCCTGGCGCTTGAAAATAACAGCAATATTCGCATCGAAGAAACGCAGGTGGAAGCGCAGAAGTTTTCCCTGCTTGGCGCCTACAAGCCGTTTGACCCCTTGATCCAAAGCAGCGCGAATGTCAATCGATTCTCGTATTCCGGCTGTTAGCCAACTGCAAGGTGTGGGCGAAACCAACGCTGCTTTGAACACGCTGAGTCAGACTGTGCAGACGAGTTACACCCAGACGTTCATGACCGGAACCAATATATTCGCCGGTTTTTCCAGCAATCGATCGTCCACCAACAACAGCTTTTACTTTCTTAATCCATACGTCAACTCGACGGTGACCCTGCAGTTTACCCAACCCCTGCTGCGCAATGCCGGACGCTTTGCCAACACGGCTCCTCTCATCATCGCTCGACGCGCTCTTCAGCAATCGCGCGCCAGCTTTGAGGCGCAGGTGAACGACGCTATCCTGCAGGTCGTCACGGAATACTGGACTGTTGTCCAGGCGCGCGGAAGCTTCGATGTCGAGCAGAGGTCTCTTGCCTTGGCCGAGAGCAGCTATCAGCATGACAAGCGGGCTCTGGAACTCGGCGCCTTGCCACCGCTCGATATCTATCGCTCCCAATCGGAAGTAGCTGCTCGCCGGCTGCAGGCCATCCAGAGCGAATACGTTCTTAAGCAGGCGCAGGAGGCCTTTCGTTTTACCATCGGTGTGGATCAGGATCCGGCGCTGGCAGCGCTCGAGCTGGACCTGGTCGAGAAGCCGGAGCCGGAGGGAGAAATTGAGAATGTCGATCCTGTGGAGGTCCTTAGAAAAGCGCTCATCGCCCGTCCGGAAATTGCCGCGGCCAACGACGCCCTCGCCAATGATGAAACCAGCATTCGACTCGCCCACAACGGTCTGAAGCCTGACCTCTCGCTCACCGGCTTCTATCAGACCAACGGCATTGGCGGCAATCAATATGACCTGAACACGGGGAAATTGATCAGCCAGGGCGGCTTGGGAGCATCGCTCAGCCAGATGTTTGGGTTCGGTTTCCCGGGTTACGGGGGAACACTCACTCTGAACCTTCCGATCAGGAATCGAGCGCGCGAAGGCGAATCTAGGCACTGCGCTCGTAGCGCGGCGGCATGATCTATACACCTCTCAAATAACCAGGGAAGAGATCGTTCGCCAGGTCAAAGATTCCGTGCATCTGCTGGAAGAGGCGAAGCTTACCCTTGCCGCGGGCAAAGACATCTCTGGAGCTTGCCCAGAAATCACTCGCTGCCGATCAGCGGAAATACGAGCTTGGCGCTGAGACGAATTTTTTCGTCCTGGATTCGCAAACCAAGCTCGCACAATCGGAGCTCAGACCTGTTACAAACCCAGATCAACTACCAGATCGCACGCGCCACCGTCGATCGCGCGACAGGCAGCTTGCTTGAACCCTATCACGTGCAAATCGCAGACCTCGCCAACTAGAGCATTTTCACTTCTACTCTGCACAGGAGGGCGCGGCGAAGTGCGGCTTTTCTTGAGAAAAAGCCGCCATGGGAGTCGTTACTCTGTAAGCACCAGAAGTGAAAATGCTGTAAAGCGAATCGTAGGAAAATAGGTTGCTGAAGAAAGGCGGCGCACTATGAGCAAAATTCGCTATGGGGTAGCGATGAGCCTCGATGGCTTCATCGCCGGACCTAACGGTGAAGCCGACTGGATTGAGATGGAACCCGAGGTGAACTTCGCTGAGATCTGGGCGCAATTCGATACCTTGTTGATGGGCCGCCGAACCTGGGAAGCCGCAGTCGCGAGATTGGGCGAAAAGAGTATGAAGGGGGTAAGGGTCGTCGTCGTCTCCCGAACACTCAGGAGCGAACACCACCCGCGGATCACGATCATCTCCGATTTGGACCGCGACGGAGTGCAATCGTTGCGTGCGCAAAGCAGCAAAGACATCTGGTTGATGGGTGGAGGAGAACTGTTTCGATCGCTGCTCGACCTGGGAGAAGTCGACATGGTTGAGGTAAGCCTTATCCCGGTCATGCTCGGCGCCGGCGTGCCCTTGCTGCCGCCGCCGTACCGGCAAGCCCGTCTCACGCTGTCGAACCACAAGGTATACCGCTCAGGAAGAATGTCTCTGACCTACGAAGTGCGGCCTTGACTAGGGCCCAGTGCGCCAAGCCAGGATCGTGCCCTTCACTGCGCTGCCACTCACATTGTTCGTGCCTAAAACCACCTCGAAGTGGGGAAGCGTGCCATCCGCGCGTTGTATTCGTTTCAAGAAATGGCAATCAGTTGCGAATCGTCAGAGACAAAGTCCCACGCACTCTCCGTGCCGGCCATCGAAGTCCCTTCCAGAATGAGCGCGTTTCCATTTCCACTCAGATTGGGCAGAAACGCGACCACACGCGTAGACCCGATGCTGTGCATCCGCATAAAAAGAGTCCCACTGGCGGGGTCTCATTGCCCCGAGGAGCGCGGTTCCGTACAGAAAAAATCTTATGCACCCGGTCATTGACGAACACAAAGTTCATATTGTGTTCGAACAAGCTCAACCCATGGATTGGCCTCCGCGGCCCCAACGAGAATCACATTGCCCTGCTTCAGATCGTTGGGCCGCACATCGCGCGCGTAGCGCATCTCAAGCTTGCTCTTCAACGACTGGGAAATCAGCGACAGCGATTTGGCGACTTCCAGATCGACGATCGACGTATAACGCCGGCTGCCCAGGTCGAGCACAATCTTCTGCGAAGCGCCGTTAGGCCCCACGGAGATTCGTTCGGTAGTCGCCGCTGAGGTACTCTCGCAGGCCCACAGTTCGTGCCCACCAGTCCCTGCCACATCACCAGGCCGCTGTCTGCAGGCACGATCCAGCGTTCTGCTGGTCCGCCACAAACATCTGGCTCCACAGCGGAATGAACCGCCTGCGGAGCCGCTTGTCCGGTGCGCAAAGTGCGGTTGGCGAGAATCACCATCAGCAAGGCCGCGGCAAGCATCGCGACCAGGAACCAGGGGAGTGTCGTGGCCGCCAAGGCAGCGGCGGAGCGCGCAGCCGGCCGCAGCGCGGCCACCGCACTTGGCGCGTGCTCCGGGGGCAGCATCAAAGGAGCCGTTAAATCCGGCGGCGCAACCGGAGTCGCTCGTGGCTCGAAGAACGGAACATAACCGCCGCGAGGAATGACGATCCGCATCGGCTCATCCGCCCCTCCTCCTGAAGTAAAGGTCGAGCCGTCTGGCGAAGCCTGCTGGCCTGCGTGCGAACGATTCCGTCAATCGAGGAATCGTAGTCACGCGACCGCCCAAACACAGCCTCACCGATCTTTTGTTCGTTGATCTCTTTCACCCGCCCGTTCAGGGTAAGGTCGCACACGTAGGCAAGAAGGCTCGACAGCCGCTCAGACTTCGCGAACGTAGACGACGTGATGATGCGCCCCACCAACGCGCGACGTGGGTCGCTCGCCGCGGCACTGGGACGCCCGCGTCTTTGTCAGCGAGAGCATGGGTAAGACTCTCAGTGGACCAGATGGATGTGAACCTCCGTAAATGAAATTGAAACATTCCTTTCACTGTATCGGTCCTCGTGAATTTCCGATAAATCGCTGCACCGATGGAGGTTACGGCGTGTATCGGTTGCGTGTCGGTGAATTGCCTTGGTGGCTCGGAGGGCGACTGTTACTTCTACTGCAACTGCGCATCGCAGGCAGTACAAAAGCGCAATCACTTACTTAGGAGCCAGAGATGACCATCGACGCACCCGTTCGATTTCCCATCGGGGGCGACATCATCCTCCATCTTTTCCTCATGACCTTTCTCGCGATCGTCTGTCATGCCCGCCTGGGGACAATTCGACTCCGCGTCGGTGCTGGGCACGATTAAAGATCCCAGTGGGGCCAACGTCCCTTCCGCTACGGTGGAACTTCTGAATATCGCCAAGGGCATCACCGTAACCCGGCAGACCGACGGCAACGGCGACTACGAGTTCACCAACGTCCAGCCTGGCGAATATTCCATTACGGTGACCGCGTCCGGTTTTGAAAAAGCGCAGACGGACCGTTTCACGGTGACCGTCGGAGCCAGGCAACGAGTGGCTCTTGCCCTGAGGGTCGGCGCCGATGCCCAGAGCGTGATCGTCTCCGGAGCCGCCAGCCAGCTCGAAACAGATACCAGCGACCGTGGCGAGACCGTGCAATCGCGTGAGATCGTCAACCTGCCGCTGAACGGCCGCTCCTACGCCGACCTCTCCACCCTGGTTCCGGGGGTACGCAAGTCCCTGCTCGAAGTCTTGTCCCGCCCCAGCCGCGACGCCTCCTACGACGTCAACGGCCTGAATTCCCATGGTCAACAATTTCCAGCTGGACGGTATCGACAACAACGCCTACCAGACCGCGAACCAGGGATATTCCAACGAGGCCATCATTCCCTCCCCCGACGCCGTCCAGGAATTCAAAGTCCAGACCGATAACTTCAGCGCCGAGTACGGTCGTGCCGCCGGCGCGGTCATCAACGCGACCACCCACAGCGGCACCAACGCTTTCACGGTGTGGCGTACGACTATCTGCGCAACACGGTGCTTGAACGCCTATGGTCCGTTCATCGGTACCGGGGTCAAACCGACCCTGGTGCAGAACCAGTTTGGCGGCTACCGTCGGTGGGCCGATCCGGCGCGACAAGCTTTTCTTCTTCGCCGACTATGAAGGGCTGCGGCACATCGATCATTCGATCATTACCGCGGTGGTGCCGACCGCTGCGCAAGCCGGTGGGTCTTTTACCGATGCCAGCGGAAACCCTATCTCCGCTGGTCAACCCGATCACGGGAACCGTGTATGCCAATGGACAGATACCCGTGGCCGACCAGAGTCCCTTTGCCGCCAAGGTGCTCAGCCTGCTGCCGCCGCCCAACACCGTGGTCGCCGCAGGAGGCAACAACTATCGTCTCCGCGCCCGCCAATCACACCATCGACGATAAGGGCGATGGCCGCGTGGATGCATTCATCAGCCCCCAGGTCCACCGGGTTCGGACGCTACAGTCAGCGCGCGGTGACCTTCTTTCTGGCGCCGAACATTCCCGGCCTCGCAGGCGGCAACAGCAACGGAACCCTGTACGCGCGCACCCGGCAGATTGCCGCCGGTTACAACTTCACGCCCAACGCGAAATCCATTCTGCAGCTTCGACTCGGTCTCACCTGGACCGAGAGCGGCAAGAGCCCGATCAACCTCGGCGCCGAAAACCTGCTGAAGGAATTCAACATCCCCAACATCCCCGACGATCCCAGCATCAACGGTGGTCTCAACACGCAAAGCGTCACCGGCTACTCTCAGTTCGGCCGGCAATCGACGAATCCCCAGTTCACGAATCCCTACCTCGCCAACCCCAAGGTGAACTACGGTTTCCTGAAAGGGCGCAACAGCTTCAAGGTAGGCTACGAGTATGGCTATCTCGAGATCGCCATCTCTGACTTCCATCCGCAGTTCGGCGCGGACACCTACGCCGGACAATTCAGCCGCAACACCGCCGCGCAAGCCACCGACGTTGTGCATCGGCAAGCATACAATCTTGCCGACTTTCTGCTGGGCGCGCGCAGCCACTACGAGCTGAACAATCTCGCCGAGATCAACTACGAACGCCGCTGGCACATGGGCTACATTCAGGACGACTACAAAGCCAGCGATAAGCTCACGCTGAACCTCGGTTTGCGCTATGAGCTGGTAACGCCCGAACTGGGAGCAGCACAACCTGCTCGCCAACTTCGATCCCACGACCAATACGCTGGTCCAGGCGTATGGCGGCTCACTCTACAACCGCACGCTGATCAATCTGAACACCAAGAACTTCGCTCCGAGGGTTGGCTTCGCCTACCAGGCCACGCCGACGACGGTGATCCGCGGAGGCTACGGAATCGGCTATCTTCACTACTTCCGCTTTGGCGGTGAGAGCACGCTCGGATACAACGGACCGAACATCGTCGACGCAACCATCGACCAGACGCCGCCGTTCCAGGTGAGCGGAGCGGTCCAACCGCTCTGCACTTCACTCACGCAAAACCCGAGTAACTGTTTCCGCACCACGCAGTCAGGCTATGAGACCGGCTTTGCCACGGCGCAGAACTTTTCTACCCTGAAGGCGCAGACCGTTATATCCCGAGCGACTTTCCCACCGGCTACGTACAGACGTTTCACCTCACCGTGCAGCAACAACTCATGAAGGACACGACGCTGGAGCTCTCCTATGTCGGCAACCATGGCACGCACATTCCGGTTCTCGGCGACTTCAACCAGGCCTCGACGGAACCGGTAAGCTGCAACACGGGTGTCGGCTGTCTCACCCAGCAGGCGCGCCGCCCCATCTCGACCTTCACCAATATCCTGACCGCGTTTCCTTCGGGATATCTCGTCTACAACTCGCTCCAGGCCAAGCTGGAGCGCCGCTACAGCAACGGAATCTACCTCATCAATTCGTTCACCTGGTCGAAGGCGATCAACAACGCCTCTGCCGATCTGGAGACGAACGGTGGTGATTCGGCCGTGGTAAACATCTTCAACCCGGCGGCGATCGCGGTCTTTCGAGCTACGATCAGACGCTGAACAACACCCTCTCCGTGATTGCCGATCTGCCCTTTGGCAAGGACCGGATGTTCGGTCAGAACGCTCCGGGTTGGCAGCAGGCCGTGCTTGGAGGGTGGCAGCTTTCAGCGATCAATCTCGTATCCAGCGGACTGCCCATCAACCTGACCTATGCCCCAATGCGCAGTACGCGGTCTCAAGTACCAGCGCGGCCTACGCGGTGCGCCCGAACCTGGTGAGCACCGCGAAGCGCGGTCTATGCGCCGCGCGCCAATTGCACCAAAACCAACAGCGCGCTCGAGTGGCACACTCAATAGCAAAGCCAGGTGACCGTCCCTATGCCCAGTCAATACTTCGGCAACGCGCGGGCCGCAACGCCTGCGCGGGCCCGCGATTCGGCCAGCTTGACCTGGCCGCTCACAAGGCTGTCCCTCTCTGGTCGGAGTCGAGCAAGCTGGAATTTCGCTATCGAAGCCTTTAACGTCTTGAACGCGACCAATTTCCAGCAACCCGACAGCGCAATCACCGATGGTGCAAGCTTCGGCACCTATACCGCCGCCAACGCCTATCCCGCCCGGCAGGTGCAGGTGGCCCTTCGTCTCAACTTCTAAATCACCCAACAGCAACAATAATCATTCGAAGAGTGCCCCAGGTTTCGCTTTTGAGACCTGGGGCATTCGCGTATTGGAACAACAACTACGGCACGGCTTCGCAGGCTGCGGAAAAAGTCGACGAAATGAAGGGTACGGGCTTCAGCCAGGCTTCAGCCCTCTTCCATTTCGGTCGTACGGTACGACTGACGCTCGCTGCGGCGACTGACGCTCGCTGCGGCGAGGCAGTTGTGCCCCGATACAAAGCCCAGCGCTAAAGCGCAGGATAGAGAGGTCATATTTCTTCCGGCAACGCTGAAGCGTTGCCCCCCCTGCTAAAGCAGGGGGCTTCCACCCAAAAACACCGCCAGCAAATCTTTTCCGTGGGCATCCTCATCTGAGTTCGGGAAGAAGGCTGGCTTCCCGCAGAAGCGTGAGCAGCCTGGTGCGCACCGGCTTGAGGATAGGTAGCTTGGCCAGCGCCATCATTCTGACCGTGAAGTCGATGGAGCCGCCGGCTAACTGGCGAGTGCGTTTTTGATCTTCAGACGTGTCGTAGAGAAACATTACGAGCAGGCCCATCTGGAGCGACCATAACGCAAGCGGAAGAAGCTGTTCGAGGTCCCTGGGTAGGCGCGCGACAGAGAGCGCCTGGTGGAAAACTGCCGTAGCACGGCGGCGGATCTCAGCAGTCCCTGCGCCCAGGCAGGAGAGTGGGTGAGTGGGTTCTCCGGTGTATCGAAAAACAATGCCGAGGAGCCTGCGGTCGTGCTGTGCCAGATCGAACTTGGACTGCATGGCTACGTGAAGGCGTTTTTTAAGATCGTTCGTTTTCGCGAACGCTGCTTTGCATAGGCGTTCCTGTTCCGCCTGAACGGCTTCGTAGTAAGCCTGAATAATCGCTTCCTTGCTGGGGAAGTAGTAGTAGGCGGCGCTCTTCGCAACCTGGGCGCGGTTGGATACTTCCTGCATCGTGGTTGCGTCGAAACCGTTCTCGCGAAACAGTTCCAGCGCAGTGGTAAAAATCAGCTCGCGAGTTTGCTCGCCCTTCGTCGTGGCCGGCCCATTTTTGACCATGGTCAAATAATGGGCCCGAGTCAGGGGCGTGTCAAGAGAAAATTGAATGCGGTCAAAATTTCTCGGATGGACGGGTAAAGCTTGCGCCACGCCCGGCATCCGTTCAGGCACGGCTGCCGGGCGGAGGTAAACCGTCTCAGTTATTACGCAAAGCAATCATAGGATTGATCCGCGAGGCCCGCCGCGCAGGAATATACCCGGCAAGCAGCGCCACCGCCCCAAGCAACAAGATCATGCAGACGAACGTAGCCCGGTCGGTCGCCGGCGTTCCATACAGCAGCGAGGCAATCAGGCTTCCGACGGCGAACGAAGCCAACGTCCCCAAAGCAATACCAATCAACGCCAGCCACAGTGTCCTTGCGATCACAGCAAACTGCACCCGGCCCTGGCTTGCGCCCAACGCCATCCGAATACCAATCTCCTTGCTCTGCTGGGTCACCGAATACGAGATCACACCATAAATTCCCAGTGAGGCCAAGACCAACCCCAGCCCGGCAAATATACCCACCAGCAACACGAAAAACCGCCGTGGCGACACAACATGGTCCACCAACCGCTGCAGGGGCAGAAACTCCGTGGACGGCTGACCGGGATTGATCTGGCGCAACGTATGCATCACGTCAGCGGCGAGCGTTGCCGGTGGCAGCTTGGTGCGCACTACTAGTTGCGCTCCTGCCGGCCCGTACTGAGGCGCAGTTGCCGAGATGTACATTTGCCATCCCGGCACGCCTTCCACGTTGCTCTCGTGTACATCGGCAATCACTCCAATGACACGCGCATCCGAACCGCCGACGACCGCGAGCCGGTCAATCGGGTCCTGCCCCGGCCATAGCCGTCGCGCGACCGTCTCATTGATGATCACCACTGCTTCCTTCTTGTCGTTATCGTCCCAGCGAATGTCGCGGCCCTTTACCATGCGCATGCCGATCGCATTGAGATAGCCCGGCGATACAACATACACAAACGTATCTTCGAGTTCCCCTCGGCGATACTCTTTGCCTTTTGCCTGAATGCCCCAGCTTCGATTTCGGCTCATGGGCAAGCCGTCGGTAATCCCGGCGGTCTCGACGCCCGGAATCTCTTCGACCCTGCGCACCACCTCCTGCCAGATCACGCTTCGTTTGGCGGGATCGCCTTTATCGTCATAATCCACGCTGATGGAGGCCGCCCGGCTCGGCTGGAACCCCAGATCGACATCGAGAATGCGCAGAAAACTCCGCAGAAGCAAGCCCGCGCCTACCAGCAACACGCAGGCCATGGCAATCTCCACAATGATCAACACCGAGCGCATTGCCTCATGCCTCCGGCCCAGGCTCGTTCCATGACCGGAGTCCTTGAGCGCTTCCTGCAAGTTGCCGCCGGACAGCCTGAGGCCCGGAGCAAGCCCAAAGAAGATCGCTGCCGCCACGGCAATCAGCACTGTCCAGGCCAAGGCAGCCACATCAATACACACGCTGCTCAGCAAAGGAAGAGCGATCGATCCCTGGTGGGCAAGATAGGTGGTGATGGCCAAAGCAATTGCCAGCCCCAGCACCGCGCCCAGGCCTGAAAGCATCAGGCTCTCTGTCAGCAATTGGCGCAGCAGGCGGCCGCGCCCCGCCCCCAGCGCGGTGCGCATGGCAAACTCCTTGCTGCGCGCAGCCCCGCGCGCCAGCAGCAGATTGGAAAGGTTCACGCACACGATCAGCAGAATCAGGCCCACCGCACACCACAATACGATGAGTGACCGGCGCAACTTGCCGCTCACGTAATCTTTCAAGCCCAGCATTCTGCCGGTGTAATCGCCTTTATATTCGGGATGCCGAAGGCTGACAGGAAGGGTGGGGAAAACAAGGTCCGCCTCCGCCTGGGCTTGCGCGAGGCTCACTTCCGGCTTCAAACGCCCAATGAGGGCCATGGTGTTGCCCTCATCACGAATATCTTCAAAGATCGCCGGTTGATACAGATCGACCTTGGCGCCCGGCGAAAAGACGGATCCAAAGTCGAAGGTGCCCGGCATCACGCCGATGACGGTGACGGGTGTTCCGTCCAGATTGATGGCTTGTCCGACGATCTGCGGGTTGCCGCCAAACTGCCTCTTCCAGAAACCGTGACTCAGGAGCACGACCGGCCGGCCGTGGCGCACGCATTCCTCGGGAGCAAACAGCCTGCCCAGCATGGGCTCGACACCCAGCGTATGAAAAAAGTTGCCGGCGATGGACAGTCCAGTGACCGGCTGCGGCTGCCCGTTCCCCATAAGCTTGACGTTGTCGGGTGTGGAGAAGGCGAAATAACCCGAAACCTCCTGGAACGATTGGTTGCGCCGCTGGAAATCTTCGACGGCATCGGTGGAATAGGTCATGCTCGATTCGCCGCCGCGCTCGTTCTTGGAAAGGATCCGGACCAATTGCTGTGAATTGTGAAATGGCAGCGGCCGCAGCAGGATCGTGTTCACGACGCTGAACACGGTGATGTTTGCGCCGATCCCCAGCCCGAGTATGATCACCGCGATGACAGTAAAGCCGCGATCGCGGCCCAGGGTGCGAAACGTGAACCGCAGGTCCTGCAGCAACACTTCGAGCCACGGCAAACCCCGCGCCGCGCGTTGTTGCTCTTTCGCCTGTGCGACTCCGCCAAACTGGATCAGCGCCCGCCGCCGCGCTTCATCGGCCGTCATGCCGCGCTTTATGTTGTCTTCAACCGCGAACTCCAAATTCGCGGAGATTTCGGCATCGAGTTCCGTGTCCCGTTGCTTCCTATGCAGAAAGGAGCCTATCCGCTGCAGTGCTTCCCGCCATGCGCTCATTACGCCTTCCCCTCTGCCGGCGCGGTCAACACGCGGCTCATCACACGCGACAATCGCCGCCAGTAGGCGGCGTCGGCGGCCAACTGCTTGCGGCCGCTCCTGGTAATCGAGTAGTACTTCGCTTTGCGGTTGTTATCGGAAACGCCCCACTCCGCGGCGATCCATCCGCGCTGCTGCAACCGCACCAGTGAGGCATAAATCGTGCCTTGGTTGAGCAGAATCTCATCGCCGCTTACCTGCTCGATGCGCCGGGCGATACCGTAGCCGTGCATGTCTCCCATGGCCACCAGTGTTTGCAGCACCATCAGGTCCAGAGTGCCCTGCAATAGATCGAGCTTCGCTTCCGCCATCGACGCTCCTGTGCGCATACCACATCAGAATGCCACGCCACCGTGTGGCATCACCACAGGAAAGCAGTCACACACAAGGCTTTCCTGCTATCAGCCCGCTCGCATGCACGGGGTGCTAACACCCTTTACGCAGCTTGAGCCAGGCTGGTTCCCAAAAAATGCGCTGACTATTTCGATCGAGAGATTGTTCGGGAATGCCCGCGGCTCTACCAAATTGCCTGTTACACAGCCCTTTTTAATGATTGTTCTGTGGCACGGCGAGGACGCTCGCTGCGGCGAGAACGCTCGCTGCGGCGAGAACGCTCGCTGCGGCGAGAACGCTCGCTGCGGCGAGAACGCTCGCTGCGGCGAGAACGCTCGCTGCGGCGAGAACGCTCGCTGCGGCGAGGCAGTCGTGCCCCGATACAAAGCCCAGCGCTAAAGCGCAGGATAGAGAGGTCAGATTGCTTCCGGCAACGCTGAAGCGTTGCCTCCCCCTGCTAAAGCAGGGGGCTTCCACCCAAAAACACCGCCAGCAAACTTCTTCAGAAAAGCTGTCGGGTCGGAGGTGGCGCATCGGGTTGCCCAGATGCTAGCCACCGTCCGCCGCTCAAACCGTGCATGCGGTTTTCCCGCACACGGCTTTCACGAAGGCTCACTCTTCCGGGAAGCAGGAGAAGAAAGGAATGGTCCTTCGCTTGCCCCCGTTGGGTCGATCCGTCCAACAGTTTCCTCGGGCGAAGCGTACGGGTATTTCACTTAAGGAACTGATCCACCTCTCCACCCTTACTCACTGTCTTCCTCTCTCTTCCCAACCGCCTTCGTCGGTTGCCTTCCCCAACCCATTCGGTCGCCGGTTGCCCGGTCACGCGGCTTTCACCGCGCTTAAGGTACTACTCAACCGTCCGACTACTGACAAGGCTTCGCTCACCCTTTCGCTTTCGCTTATAGGCTTGCTTACTCCGAAACCATCCAGAGACCTTGTCAGTTCTCCTGAGGTCACGCATTGTTCTTCCGTACCGTGCCGTCCGCAAACACCTTGGTGCGGTGGGTGAATGAGAACGCCTTCGCCTCCAAATTGCAGCCTCGACCTTGCCCCACCTTTGGCCGACCGGTTCATCGTCGGGGCTGCCCCCTCGATTACGGCCCGGTACTTCTCCTCATGCCCTTCGGATTCCATCTCACAATGGACACCCTGCCCTCCGCAGAACCATCTCGCCTCTGCGGCCAGCGAGGCATTACCCCCGCTTTCGGATATGGCCCTCCTCATCTGAGAACCAGAGGGACTTCAACCCTCCTGAACAACGCGCTGCTCAGCGCACAATTTGGACAGGTCTGAACTATTTCGATCCAGGATTGCTGTCAGGGGTTGAACAGAGTGCCTGTTATAGCCAACTAGGGCGACACAGGTTCGGCGGCGGCGTTGCCGCTATGCAACAACCGCAACAGCCGGTCGAGAAAAGGCGCCTGGGTTTTCAAAATATGCTGCCGCGCGGCGCTAATGGAAAACCATGCCCCACGATCTACTTCCGGGATCTCGATCATGCGCCCGGAGCGCGGCGGCCACTCCACATGGCAGAGGTTGCTGGTCATAGCGGCCGGGTCGCAATCCCCTGCGAAGGCCCACGCAGAAACCACCTTGCTGCCCGCCTGCTGCACTACGCCGAGTTCGAGAAAAGTACCTTCTGCCACGAAGCCGGTTTCCTCCCGAAACTCGCGCCGTGCGGCGTCGAGTGCCGGCTCATCCTCTTCGTAGCCACCTTTTGGAACCGACCAGGCTCCCAGATTTTTCTTTTTCCAGAATGGACCGCCGGGGTGGACCAGAAACACTTCGAGCTCCGGATTTCCTCGCCGGTACATCAACAAGCCTGCGCTACGTCTTTGCATGACGATCCTGCTACGCCCGCTCATGAACGATATCGGTGTAAGCGACAGGGTCCACCACCTGATTGTAGCGAATCGCTACTGTGCATCAGTGGGACAGGCTTACGCGCGGGTACCGATCACCACGAGGTATTCATTGTGAATCAGGGTTCCGCTATCGGATTCGTTATGCTCCGCCCACAGTTTTTCCAGGTCCTTGGTGTATGCAGCCTGGCCGGCCGCGTCCATGCGCGCAAACGCCATCTTGGTGGGCCCGAAATATTCGCGAAAGAATTGCACCACTTCGCTGGGCGGAAATGGATAGTAAAAAATCATGGACTGGCGTTTTGTTTCAACCTTCACGCCGTGAGCCGTTAACCTTTCACGCACCGTGGCTTCGTGCCCCCACAGCACTGGTGGGGCAAGTCCCGCGGGCGGCGGCAGATGTGCGTTGGAAAGCTGGAACAACTTTCCTGTAAAGCCCTCCGGCGTCCAGTTGGCCATCGCGATTCTTCCGCCACGGCGGCAGACGCGCGCGAGTTCCGACGCAACGAGGTCCGGGCGGGGCGCAAACATCGCTCCAAACATGCTCATGACCACATCAAACTCCGAGTTAGGAAACGGCAGGTCTTCCGCATCCCCTTCTTCGAAAGTGATCCGCATGCCTTCTGCCGCGGCCCGGTGGCGCGCCTGCCCAAGCAGATTGGTGGCGATATCGACACCCGTAACCCGCGCCCCTTTGCGGGCAGCAGGAATCGCCAGATTACCGGTGCCGCAGGCCACGTCCAACACCTTCATCCCTTCGGTGATGTCCAGGGACGCGACAAAGCCCTCAGCCTCCTTTACGGAGTATTCCGCTATCTTGCCGAAGTCGCCGGCCATCCATGCCGCGCGCATCCCCTGTTTGAGTTGTTCCAGCCCTGGCAGTCCTGATGTAGGCAAATTCATTCTCATCCTTGCTTATTGGAAGGTGCGGGCCCTTGGGTGATCTCGATAGCCTAAAGCATTTAGTGGGCGACGACCTTCTCGCCGCCGCGGGGATCATTCTTCTTCAATACAAACGTCATGCAGAACATGGCGGCGGCCGCCACCGTCAGCAGCCAGAAGGTGTCGATGTACGACAGAGTGGATGCCTGTAGCTGGAGATTTTGATAGACACGTCCATAGGCGCCATTGAGCGCGTCATGCGCGCTCATGCCGCCATGCTGCAGTTGTTGAGTCAGGCCGTCGACGGTGCCGCGGAGGGCCGGGTTCCCCGCCGTGATGTGGCTGCCCAGCCTTTCCTGATGGAATTGATTGCGCCGCGCAAGCACAGTGGTCACCACAGAGGTTCCCACACTGGCGCCGATATTGCGCATGAAATTCACCAGCCCGGCAACCGCGTTGTTCTTGTCCTTCGGCATGCCGTAATAGGCCGCCGCAGTCGTGGGGATGAAGACCAGGCCCGAGGGGAGCGTATTGCGCAATGCGCAGCAGCGTGGCCGAGTTGAAGCTAATCAGCAGATCGATGCGCCGGGTCGACAGGAACATGCTGCAGGTCAGCAGAAGCCATCCCGTCGCGATGAGATAACGGCCCTGGAATCGGCCGGCCAGCATGCCGATGAAAGGCAACGCCCCCAGCAACACAAAGCCTGCGGCAGAAAGAACCATGCCCGCCGACTCCGCGGTGTACCCCATGTTCACTTGCAGAAACTGGGGCACCAGCACCGTGGTGGCAAACGACATGCCGCCCACCACAAACATCATCATGCTGGAGGTAGCGAAATTGAAATTCTCGAACAGCCTGACGTCCACGATGGGACTCTTCTGATAGAGCTCCCATACCACCAGGGCGGTCAGGCAAACGCTGGCAATCACGATCAGGGTGACAATAAAGTCCGAGCCAAACCAGTCGTCTTCCTGCCCTTTGTCGAGCAGGATCTGCAACGCGCCCAACGCCCAGGGTCAGCAGCGAGAAGCCGACGTAGTCGAGCTTGACCCGTCTGCCCAGCGCGCGCGCCCGGGTCAGATACGGTGGATCCTCCACCAGCGTGATAGACCAGAAACACTGCCAGAATCCCCACCGGCAGGTTCATCAGGAAAATCCATCGCCAGGTGTAGTTGTCCGTGATCCAACCGCCGAGCGTGGGTCCAATCGAAGGCGCGAAGATGGCCGTCACTCCATACAAGGAGAAAGCGAGACCACGCAAGCGTGGCGGAAAGGTATCCGCCAGAATGGCCTGCGCCATCGGCTGCAGCCCGCCGCCCCCCGCACCCTGGATCACGCGCGCGATCAGCAAAATCCCCAGGCTGGGCGCGATGCCGCAGAGCGAGAGAGCTGATGGTGAAGATGACGATGCAGGTCATGAAGAACCGTTTGCGCCCGAACACGCTTACCAGCCAGCCGCTGATGGGCAAAACGATGGCATTCGAAACCAGGTAGGAGGTGAGCACCCAGGTGCTCTGGTCCTGGCTGGCGCCGAGGTTTCCGGCAATATGGGGCAGGGCTACGTTGGCGATGCTGGTATCGAGCACTTCCATGAACGCAGCCAGCGAAACCACAAAGGCAATCAGCCAGGGGTTTGTCTTCGGCTTCCAGTCATGGTCTGCCTGAGTGAGTGTGGCGGAGGCGGCGCTCATTCCCATCCCTTAGCGTCGAGGTGTGTTGCTCCAGACGTGCGCGACTGCGAGATTGGCATTCTGGTTAATTAGCACAGGCTAAGATAGGGGATGCGCCGCGCGGCAGGTTGATTCGAATTCTGCTCCAGTGTACCGCGGCAACTCACTCCGGCGCCGGAATTGACATCGGACAGAGTCTCCTTTTTACGATGGTGTTGTTGCCACGACGTTCGGACTGGTCGAGGAGTGCAACTCGAGTTGATCACCATTCCGGGATACCGTCAAATTCCTTGTCAGCGATGATCATAGTCAAAGACGTCACAAAAAGGTACGCTCGCGCAGTTGCCGTTGATCAAGTTTCCTTCTCCGTAGCCAAGGGTCAGATCGTTGGATTTCTCGGCCCCAATGGCGCCGGGAAGACGACGACCATGCGCATCCTCACCTGCTTCCTTTCTCCTTCCACCGGCACCGCGTCGGTTGCGGGCTTCGATGTTCTGGAACAGCCGCTTCGAGGTCAAGAAGCGAATCGGATATCTTGCCCGAAACGCCGCCTCTCTACCCCGAGATGGAGACGGCCGAATACTCTGCGTTTCGTGGGCAAACTCAAGGGCCTTTCCGGTGCTGAGCTGGAAAAGCGCATCGACTACGTGTGTGACCGCTGCTTTGTCGCCGATGTCAAAACCAAGCTGCTGGGCAAGCTTTCCAAAGGCTACCGGCAGAGGGTCGGCCTGGCACAGGCCATCATCCACAACCCCGACGTATTGATTCTTGACGAGCCCACTGCCGGCCTCGACCCCAAACAGATCAACGAAACCCGCGACCTGATCAAGAGCCTGGCCGGCGACCACACCATCCTTCTCAGCACCCATATTCTTCCCGAGGTCGAACAGACCTGCGAACAGGTGCATCATCATCAACAAGGGCAAGCTGGTGGCAACCGATTCGGTGCGCAACCTGCAGGCCCGGGCGCGCGACGCTGAATCTCTTGTGCTCGAAGTGCGCCTCCGCGAAGGCCAGCTCGACGCCCTGGCGGTGCAGCAGAAGCTCGAAGCGGTTGCAGGCGTGAGCCGCGTGCTGTGTACCGAGCACAAAGATGCGAGCCTGCTCTTTGAGGTGCAAAGCCAGAAGGGGCAACTTGTGCGCGGCGACCTGGCGCGGGCGGTCGTCGCCTCCGGCTGGGATCTCACTGAACTCCGTCTCGGCGGCCAAGAGCCTGGAAGAGATCTTCCTCCAACTCACCGGGAGCGAGGCTCCGGTCGAGGCTGAGAAAATCCGCGATCGAGCGCCGTCATGAGAAATATCTGGACCATTTGCAGCCAAAGAGCTGCGGAGTTATTTCGTATCCCCCATTGCCTATCTTTTGTTGACCATGTTTGGTCTGATCTTCGGTTTCTTCTTCTGGAACGCCCTCGGTTATTTCGTGATCGAGGGCATGGAGATGCAAATGCGCGGTCAGACCTTCCCCATGAACATCAACGAGCAGATCATCCGGCCGCTGCTTTCGAACGCCAGCGTGGTGGGGCTTTTCTTCATTCCCATGATCACCATGCGGCTCTTCGCCGAGGAAAAGCGTTCCGGAACGATTGAATTGCTGGCCACCTCGCCGGTTCGCGACATCGAAGTCATCCTGGGAAAATGGCTGGCGGCCATGATGCTCTACTGCCTGCCTGCTGCTCTTTACCGCGCTCAATTTTGCTTTTCTCTTCCACTACGGGCAAGCCCGATTGGAAGCCGCTGGCCGTCGGCTACCTGGGTTTGCTTGTTGCAGGCGGGCACGCTGCTTGCTCTGGGAACGTTCATCTCGACCTTGACCAAGAATCAGATCATCGCCGGAGCCGCCACCTTTGGTGTTTGCCTTTTGCTCTGGGTGCTGGAGTGGACCAGCGGCTACGAATCGGCAACCTGGGCCCAGGTGCTCTGCCTATCTCTCCGTCATTACTCACTTCGAATCCTTCGCCAAAGGAGTGATTCGATGTCGAAAGACGTCATCTTTTATCTCAGCGGGATCTTCCTGGGGCTCTTTTTCACGGCGCGCTCCATGGAATCCCTGCGCTGGAGGTCCTAGATGGCGAGTCAATGGCTAAAAGCGAGACAGACCAAGTATGGAGCCTACGCCGCCATTTATATCGCTGGTGGTGCTCGCCATCGTGGTGGTGGCGAACATGCTGGCCGATCGCTACAACAAGTCGTTCGATACCACTTCGAACAAGCGGTATAGCCTGTCGGACCAGACGAAGAAGATCGTAGGCGGCCTCAAGCAGAACGCCACCATCACCTACTTCAACCAGAGCACGCGGTTCCAGCAAGGGAAAGACCTGCTCGACCAGTATGCCAACCTTTCGCCCAAGGTGCGCGTTGAGTATGTGGATCCGGATAAGAATCCGCAACTGGCGCGTGCCGCCGGAGTCCGCGAGTTCGGAACTGCCGTGGTCCAGATCGGCGCCAAGAAAGAAACCGCAAAGAGCATGACGGAAGAAGGGCATCACCGGAGCCTTCATCCGCGATCTCAAGGGCACGACGCGCACCGTATGTTTTGTCGCCGGCAGCGGAGAGCATGCCATTGACGACACCGAGCGCGACGGACTTGTCACAATTCAAGGATCTCCTGGCGAAGGATGAATATCAGTCCAAGGCATCGACCTGCTGCAAAAGGCAGAGGTGCCGGCCGACTGCACGACGCTGGTCGTCGCCGGGCCCACGCACGATTATCAGCAGCCGCAGGTGGACGCGATCAAGAACTATGTCGAGAATGGCGGCCGGGCGTTCTTCATGCTGGATCCGCCGGTTCAGTTCGGACGTTCGACGATTGCCGCCAACGATGCGCTGACCGGTCTTGCTCGCAGAGCTGGGGCGTGACCCTGGACAAGGATATGATTCTCGATCTGAACCCCGTGGGCCAGCTTGCCGGACTTGGTCCCCAGGTAGCGCTGGTGACCACCTACACTTCGCAGCCGATCGTGGCGCAGATGCGGGGCAGCGCCGTCGGCTTCCCTCTCTCCCGCTCGCTCGAAATCAAGAACACCGGCAAGACCACCGTCGAGAAGCTATTCGATTCGTCCAGCAGCAGCCTGGCCACCATCGAACCTGAGTTCCCCCGAAGTCAGCGTCGCTGATCCCAACAATCGCAAGGGACCGCTGACCATTGCCGCGGCGGGGACGTATAGCACCGGAAAGCAAAACTCCGAGGGCCGCTTCGTGGTGACCGGCAGCTCCTCGTGGGCTGCGAATCGCTTCCTCCGTTTCAACGGCAACGGCGATCTGGCGTTGAACGCCGTGAACTGGCTTTCGTCGGACGAGGATCTGATCTCCATCCGTCCCAAGCCGCAGGAAGATCGCCGCATCACCATGACCCGGGCGCAATTCGAACCTGGTGCGGGCGACCAGCCAATTCGTGCTGCCGTTGATGGTGGTGATCGCCGGAACGCTCGTCTGGTGGAAGAGAAGATAAGAGCTTCATCTCCCTATGAATTTCCGCGGTCTGATCGTCGCAGTCGTTGTACTCGCCACGCTGGGCGGCGTTCTTTATTGGTCGCAGCACCATAAGCCGGCGGAAGAGAATGCCGCTGCTTCCGCGCCAGTGCCGCTCCGGTGATCGTCAAAATCAATCCTGCGGACGTGACGCAGCTCATCATTAAGCAGAAGGAACCGGTCACGCTCAAAAAGACAAGACGGCAAGTGGCAGATTACCGAGCCTAAGCCCTACCCCGCCGATCAGGAGGCGGTCGCCGGCGTGCTCTCGACGCTATCGGGGCTGAATGCCGATCGCGTCGTGGAAGAGAAAGCCTCCGATCGGAAGCAATACGGTCTCGACCCGGCCGCAGGTCGAGTTGGATATTACGCGGCAAGGACGGCACGCGGCAATTGCTGTTGGGCGACGACACGCCTGCCGGTGGAGATGTCTACGCAGCGCTGGCCGACGGATCCCAGGGTGTTCACCGTCGCCAGCTATCAGCAAGAGCAGCCTGGCAAAAAGCCTGAACGATCTGCGGGATAAGAGCCTGGTCACGTTGAGCGCCGACAAGGTAAGCCGGGTTGAGCTGCTCAAGAAGGGTGAAGACCTGGAGTTTGATCGGACCAAAGACGGCTGGCAGATTCTCAAGCCGTCGTCATCCCCGGCGGATAGCGCCGCGGTCAACGACGCTGGTCAGCACGTTGACGAATGCCAGAATGGACCTCAGCACGACCGACGATGCGACAGCCGCATTTGCCCGGGCAACTCCGCTGGCAACAGCGAAGGTGACCGGTGATGCCGGCGTGCAGACACTCGAAGTGCGCAAGAACAAGGACGACTATTTTGCCAAGTCGAGCGTGGTCGACGGGAATCTACAAGGTTGATTCGAGCGCTGGGACAGGCGCTCGACAAAAAGATCGACGACTTCGCCAAAAGAAATAGGGTATGCCGGGGATTTATCCCCGGCATCTGCCGGACTTTAGTCCGGGGCTGGCACGGGTCCGTCCTCTGACTCCATGGCTCTAAAAATGTAGAAACTCCAGGCCCAGGATAAAATCCCGGGGATCCCAATCCTATCCAAGGATCAAGTCCCGGAGGGACGGCTGAAACGAACCGTCCCGCCGTGCAAGGCTAGAAATTTCCGGCTCGTCGGCGAAGCGGATGCGTATGTCCTGGTGAATCCCGGTGAATCATGGATCGCCGCGCTGCCGTCGCAAACACCCCGTGGACCAGGCAACCTACGTGACGGTGAGACATCTCTTCAGCCGTCCCTTCGGGACTGGATCGGCGAACGCCTAACGGCACGACTAACGCTCGCTGCGGCGAGGCAATCGTGCCCTGCCTGAGAAATTCGTCTTTCCACCATGCTCCGAATTTTTCATTTCGTCGAGTCTTTCCGCAGCGTGCTTTAGCTGTTCGAACGTTCGGGTTGGGGCAAGAGATCTACCCGCAAATCTCCTCCGGTCATTCTGTGTGGCTGTTCGAGGCCGAGCATGCCGAGCAGCGTAGGCGAGATGTCGCGCAGCGAGCCATCCTCACGGAGCCGGTACCTGCCCGCATCCTCACTCACCAGGATCACCGGCACCGGATTGGTAGTGTGCGAGGTGTGCGGACCGCCCGATCCAGGATCGACCATCAACTCGGCATTGCCGTGATCCGCCGTAATGAGCATCGAGCCACCACGTTGCTTGATCGTTTGGTAAATGCGGCCCAGGCAAAGATCGACCGTCTCGACACCGCGAATGGTCGGCTCCAACTTACCGGAGTGCGCCACCATGTCGGCATTGGCAAAGTTCACCACCACCAGATCGAACGCCGGATCGCCAATCGCCTTGATCACCGCATCCGCGATTCCGGATGCGCTCATCTCCGGCGCCAGATCGTAGGTCGCCACTTTTTGCGAAGGCACGAGCACGCGGTCTTCGCCACCGAACGGCTTTTCGATGCCGCCGTTGAAGAAGTAGGTTACGTGCGCATACTTCTCCGTCTCGGCAATGCGCAGGTTGCGCAGATTGGCCTGCGCCAGCATATCCGCGAGCAGGTTTTCCATGGCCTCGGGCAATAACACCAGGGGCAGAGAGAACTGCTTGTCATACTGCGTCATGCACACGTAGTGCAGTTGCTTTGGTATCGCCGAGGGCGGAATGGTGCGATCCTGATCGTCGGCGCCGGGCAGCGACTGACCATCGTCTTTCGTGATGCCGCTGTTGCGCGCAATCACACGCGTGATCTGGCGGACCCGGTCGGCGCGATAGTTGAAACAAATGCAGGCGTCTCCATCGCGCAGCCGGCCCACCGGTTGTCCTTCGCTATCCAATACGACAAACGGCTCTACAAACTCGTCGGTCACGCCGTTGTGGTAGCACTCTTTCACCCGCGCAACGGGATCGGCGTACGCGCCCCCCTCGGTGGCGCCCATCATGGCATCGAAAGCCTTCTTCTCCCGCTCCCATCGCCGGTCGCGGTCCATGGCAAAGTAGCGGCCGCCGACGCTGGCAATTTTGCCGACGCCGATTTCATCGATTTTCCGTTGTAGATTTTCGAGGTAGCCCACTCCGCTGGTGGGCAGAGTGTCGCGGCCATCGAGAAAGGCGTGTACAAAAACGCGCTCGATTCCATGCTGCCTGGCAGCCAGCAACAGGGCATACAAATGCGCTTGTTGGGAGTGGACGCCTCCATCGGAGACCAACCCCAGCAAGTGCAGGGCGCGGCCCTTCTCCCCGGCATGCTTGAGCGCATCGACGATCACCGGATGACGAAAGAATTCGCCGGTGCGAATCAGCTCGTCGATGCGCGTAATGTCCATGTGCACCACGCGGCCCGAGCCAATATTCAGATGGCCCACTTCGCTGTTGCCCATCTGCCCATCGGGCAAGCCCACGAAGTGATCGGAGGCATGCAGCAAGCTGTTGGGATACGACGCCAGCAGATGGTCATAGGTGGGCTTGCGCGCCAGCGCGACCGCATTGGCAAATGTTTCCGGCCGGTAACCCCAGCCGTCCAGAATTGTGAGAACTACCGGCTTTCTTAAAGACACGCTTACTCCCCGGCATTCACGGCGGCGAGGCCGAGGAACTCGGCTCCCTGCCCCAGCTCCTCCTCGATGCGCAGCAGCTGGTTGTACTTCGCGATGCGGTCGGTGCGCGAGGCGGAGCCGGTCTTGATCTGTCCGGCGCCCGTGGCCACAGCCAAGTCCGCGATGAACGTGTCTTCCGTCTCCCCGCTGCGGTGCGAAATGACCGAAGTGTAACCGTAACGGCGCGCCAGGGCGATGGCCTCGAAGGTTTCGCTGATGGTGCCGATCTGGTTCACCTTAATCAGAATCGAGTTGCCTACGCGCTGCTCGATCCCTTTCTGCAAACGTTCCGTGTTGGTTACGAATAGATCGTCGCCCACCAACTGCACCTTTTCGCCCAGTTCCGCGGTGAGGTGCTGCCAGCCGGCCCAATCGTCTTCGGCCAATCCGTCTTCGAGCGAGATGATCGGGTATTGCCTCGCCCAACTCGCCCAGAACTGCGTCATCTCTTCGCTGGTTCGCTCGCTGCGGTCGCTCTTCTTGAAAACGTAACGTCCCTTTTCCTTGTCGAAGAACTCGCTTGCGGCCGGATCGAGCGCGATGGCGATTTCTTCCCCTGCTTTGAATCCTGCGAGTTCAATCGCTTCCAGGATCACTTCGATGGCTTCCACATTCGACTTCAAGGAAGGAGCAAAGCCACCCTCGTCGCCCACCGCGGTGCCGTAGCCGCGCTTCTTCAGCACGCCCTTCAGGGTATGGAAGACTTCGACGCCCCAACGGAGTGCGTCGGCAAAACGCTCCGCCCCTACCGGCATCACCATGAACTCCTGAAAGTCCACGTTGTTGTCGGCGTGCGCGCCGCCGTTGATGATGTTCATCATCGGCACCGGCAGCACCGAGGCATTCACCCCGCCGAGGTAGCGATAGAGCGGGATCTGGAGTGCATTCGCAGCGGCCCGGGCGGTAGCCATCGAAACCGCCAGGATCGCGTTGGCGCCCAGCTTGCCCTTGTTCTCCGTGCCGTCGAGAGCAATCATCGTGGCATCGATCAGGCGCTGGTTGGCCGCATCCATGCCCGCGAGCTCAGGGGCCAGGATGCTTTCGACGTTCTCCACTGCCTGCAGCACTCCCTTGCCCAGGTAGTGCGCTTTGTCGCCATCGCGCAGTTCCACAGCCTCATGCTCGCCGGTAGAGGCCCCGCTGGGTACAGCCGCGCGCCCCATGGTTCCACCCGCCAGAAGCACATCGGCCTCTACCGTCGGATTGCCCCGGGAATCGAGAATTTCGCGCGCGTGAATGGCAACAATTTCGGTCATATCGCTCCTTGCAATGTGGTGTTGTAAACGGTCGTTCAGGCGGGCGCGGCGATCGACGGCAATTGCTTGTCCATCCACCCCGCCGATCGTGCTGATGAAACTCCCCATCTTTGCGTCTGTATCGATTCTATCCGAAAAAAAGAGCCCGCCGAGGAGCCGGCATACCTCCTATCCCTCGCATTTGTCGCGAGATGTGGGAGGCGCGGAGAGAAATCCGGAATTTCCGTCACTGTTTACGCAAATGACAACCGGGTATGTTACCCGCGTGGTTCTCTCCTTCTGTTGTTAGCTTACGCAGGCGTAAGCTTGAACTAATCTGTACGTGCAACGCCACTCGCGGTGCGCAGTGGGGTTAGGAACATTTATGAGTAAAGCAAATTTTTCTCTGGCCGCAGCGGCCACACTGGTTCTGAGCAGCACGATGGTCCTGGCGCAGGCAACGACCGCCGATGGGACACAGGCAGCAAAGCCAAGTCCCTACCAAGGCGTTTCGGAGCCGCCCGCCAACGATGTAATCACCACGACCGAGCAGGCGCCTCCGACCCCTGCGGCCGCGGCACCCCAGCCGGCCCCGGCGCCCGCCGTTTCTCCGGCGCAAACCCCGGCTGCTGCCGCTTCTGACAATCCCGATGCAGGCATCATCGAAACGCCCCTGCCGCCATCGGCGCAAGACTATACGCCTCACGCCGCACTGCGCGGACGCTCCGCGGACGCGAACTTCGATGGATCCACGGACAGCCGCGATAGAGACATCGTCACCTATGTTCCCGGCCCGGCCAATGCGCTGCCGGAAGGAACGGTGTTCAAGGTCCGCATGCTGCAGGATATCGATGCCGGCTCCACCAAGCCCGGCACGGCCTTCCGCGCGCAGCTCACCGAAGACATCCTGCGCAACGGCAGAGTCGTTGTGCCCATGGGTTCCGAGTTGCACGGCAGAGTAGTGTTTGCCACTGTCGGCAACCGCCTCCATGGCGGTTCTGTGCTTCATCTCCGTCCTGATGCATTCGTCCTGCCTGACGGCACGCGCTACCCGTTGCACGCGGAAGTCATTGACACCTTCGGCTCCAATACCAAGACGAAGGGCGAAGGCGATATAGTCGCCAACGAACATGGCAAGCGGACCATTGCCGAGTTGGGCATTGGCGCCGGCGGCGGAGCCCTCGTAGGAGCAGCCGTCGGTGGCGGAGTGGGCGCAGTTGTCGGCACCGCCGTAGGCGCCGGGGTAGCTACCGCGCACTGGCTGCTCACGAACTGGTCGGCGGACCTTTCCGCTGAGTCTACCGTTGTGTTCAGCCTTACTGATCCGATGTTTCTTACCCCAGTGCAAGACCAGAAGACTGAGCTACTGCCGAAAACTTTCTAACCCGCTACAACTGTCTGGGTGCCCCATCCTTTGTTTTGGATGGGGCTTTTCCTTTGGCTTCGCGCTACGCCAGCTTTTCTGTTGGCACGCGCTCCAGGAGCCGCCTCCAGGTTTTCTGGTTGATCTTGTGGCTTTTCTTTAAGTCATCCAGGATGCGTTCAAAGTCGGTGTGCCCGTGGAGCCGATTCCAGGCTGGGTTCTTGGAGAACCAGGGATAGTTTTCGTTGCCCAGATAGATCGCTCGGCGCAGCCAGTGCAGTGCTTCGCTCTCATCTCCTTCCACAGCGAAGTAGGTCGCCAGGCGATAGGCCATCTCACTGTCAGCCTCAGCGGCCGAGAGCGAATCCTCTTCGATCAGCGAGGTCGCGCGCTCCCGCTCACCCACCTGCACATAACACAAGGCCAACGTAGGAAAGGCAATGCGCATACTGTCGTCGTCACGAATCACCGATTCGAGAATGCCAATCGCCTGTTGCATATCGCCCTGCCGCATTCTTTGATAAGCGATCGAAGTGCGCAGCAAGGGATGCCTGGGTTCGAGGGTCAACCCTTTCTGCAGCTCTTCCTCCGCCAGCTCGAGCTGGTTCTGGTATTGGTAGACGCGGGCGCGGTGGTTATACACAACCGGGGCGTTCGAAGGATTGAGTTGCAGAGACCGGTTAAACTGCTGCAGGGCTTCTTCATACATTCCATCCAGGCGCAGGGTCTGGCCCGCTACCAGGTGTACGTCATAGTTGTTGTCAGCCGTCAGCAGCAGATGCTCGATGCCATGGCGCGCACTCTGTTTCTCTCCGCGGGAAAGCAGCATGTACACGCGATAAAGGTTGGCCTCGATCGAGCCGGGATCGAGTTCGAGTGCGCGGTCGAAGTTGCGGCGCGCGGCGAGCAGGTGCAATTGGCCGCCTAACCCGTGGCGCACATATTGCAGTTGGGTAATGCCCAGCCCGCTCCAGCCGGGCGCGAACTCGGCATCGCGCGCGACCACACTTTCAAACATAGCGCGTGCCTTGTCGAGATCGCCGCGTGCGCCGGAACGCGACATGAACGAGGAGAGGAGCGCACGAGCCTGCAGATACTCTTCAGACAATGCCTCGGCCATGGGAGCATTGCGGGTTGCTTCGCCGTTCTGCTGCAGTTTCCCCAGGCCTTGCAGCGTGGCGAAAACTTCATTGCAAATCTCGGTCTGCACCGCGATCAAATCGAACGAGGGCACGCTGATGGTTCCGCCTGCGCGCACACTCTGACCGGGCACGTCGAGCAATTGCCAGTTGAGATCGAAACCCTTTTCAGAACGCATGAAGTTGCCGGCGAGCACCCATTGCACCAGCAGCTTCTTGCCCACCGAGAGTGGATCCATTTGTTGCATGGGCACGGGCAACTGCATCAGCGAACTCGAGGGGCGCACGACCAGCGACGACATGCGCGCCAGGCGCGCGGCGATGGCGTCGGCGAGCGCATAGCCGTAGAGCGGCGACTCCCCGGTCTGGCCGAAGTTCTGGAAAGGGAGAACGAGGATCGTATTCTGGCGCTGCTGCAGATCAGCCGACTCGCGAAAACGCTCGGCCAGCAAGGAGAGAAAGCCGGTCGTCCTTTTTTCGCGCTCGGCGGCGGGGACCTGCAGGTTGGCGGCGGCGTCGCCGGGGAGGATGCCGGTCTCGAACTGCACCGTCTTCATGATGGTCCGCAAGGCTTCGCGCAGGTCGGCGGCGGAAGAATAGCGGCCGCTGGGCGTCTTCTGGAGACAGGTGTTGATGACACTGGCGAGTTCCGGAGGCATTTCAGGATTGGACTCTGCCAGGGGCAAGGGATCGGCGAACTGGATCGCGCGTACGCTCTGCAATTCTTCCGCTTCCGGACGCACAAATGGGTGCCGGCCGCTCAAGAGTTCATAGAGGGTGACGCCGACGGCGAAGATATCGCTTTGCACGCTGGTCTGGCCGGTCACAAACTGCTCCGGCGCCATGTAGGCGATGGTGCCGCCACGGGCGGTGTAGGTGGTGCGTAACTGGCGTTTTGCCGGGTCCTGGCGAGGTTTTGCTGGATCGAACTCGGCTTCGGCGGCGGAGAGTCTGCGGGCCAGACCAAAGTCCAGTATCTTGACCACGCCGCCATCGGTCAGCATGACGTTGGCCGGTTTCAGATCGCGATGGAAAATGCCCAGCCGGTGCGCGGCGCTCAGCCCATCCGCGATCTGGATCCCTACGGAGAGCCCAAGCTGGACGCTCGCCGGTCCGTTGGCGATGATCTTGTCCAGTGAATCGCCGGGCACATATTGCATGACGATGTAGGCTTCGTCTTCTGAGTCGCCCACGTCATAAATCGCGCAGACGTTCGGGTGCTCAATGGCCGAAGCCAGCCGCGCCTCGCGCAGCACCGTTTTCCGCATCTGCTCGATCGATAGCGCGCCCCGCTTCAAAATCTTCAACACTACAGGCCGCATAAGCAGCGTGTCGTTGGCCAGGTACACGACGCCGCTGCCCCCAGCGCCCAGCTTACGAACCACTTCGTACTGCTCGATGAGTCGGCGCTTCATGGTTCCAGTTTACCGTTTCGTCGAAAGGGGCCGAACACCGCTCTATAATGAGGGTTATGGCAGAAAGCGGCGGCAACAAACGCAACGCTCGCTGGAATTGGCTGCTCGTCCTTCCCGCAATGGGGCTGCTTTTTCCAGCCCTCTACGCGCGCAGCACGCCGACGCTCTTCGGCTTCCCTTTTTTTTACTGGTACCAGTTTGCCTGGGTCTTTATGACTGCCGCGATCACCGCCGTGGTCTATTTTCTGGTCAAAGATTAATCGGGAAGGGCGACACGGCTCTGCCTGCTAGGCACTGTAGTTCGCCACCACGCGAGCCACTTTTCCGCTCGGTGACAACTCCATGAACTCTCCCGTGCGTGTCCCTTTTTGATTCGTGTAGTAGAGCAGGAGACTATTCACGCCCCAAAGCACATCTTCGAGACGAAAGTGGAGTTCCGGGTAGGCTTCCAACCCTCGCTGAAAGTAAGCGCTCAAGTTTGCCTTGCCGACTACCTTGCCATCAGGCCTCCCCAAGAGCTGGGCGGCCGCTGGGGAAGTCAACTCGATCGCATCCTCATAGTGCGTCAGGATCAAGCCCAAATCATGAGCATTCCAAGCCTCCACCCAGTGGTTGGCCAGATTCCAGGCCTCGCCTCTCGTCATTTGCCGCTTCTCCAGTGGAGGGTTCGCCCATAGGGTGGCGCGTGTTAAGAGCTGACGGTTGCGGAAGTGGGCGGGCACGGTTTCGGCAGGTCCAAAATTGACCATGTCGATTGCGCCCGGACAGACCAGCTGGGGAATGCCCTTGCGGCCTGCGGCTTCCAGGCTGTGCGGGCCTGCGGTCATGACACCGCCTACCATATTTGGACAGGATGTTCGCGAAGAAAATCGCGGTGACCTAATAGGTCACCGCGACGCGTACCAGTTTCGTCTGTTCCCCTCCCGCCAGGGAACAGCCTATTTCACCGAGGGGCTGTCATCCGCTTTCAGATCGCCCAGCGCGTATTGAATCCCGGCGCGAAGGTGTTCCAGCATCGGCGTCATGGCGTATACGCGATCACTGTGGCCGTGCCCTTCGTAGAACACGCGCCCCTTGCCCTCGCGGCGAATATAGCTCAAGGCATAATCGCCGTCGGTTCGCGGATTCGCTTCTTTCGCCTTATCCGCGGCGCTCATCTTGTTGTAATCGATACTGGTCAACACATGCACGTTCCTGCGCGAGAAGGATTCCTGAATGAAGGTATAGGTCTCGTCGTGGATCTCGAATTCCTGGCCATGAAACATGGCCGTGAGAGGACTGTTCGGGTCATCGATCTTGACCGTAATCAGTTGCGGATCGGGCCAGTGAAATTTAAAGTAACCGCCAATGAGCGTATTGAACTCCGGCCATTGCTGAACAGGCTTCGATTCCACACCGGTAAGACGCGCGTTCGGTGGCGGCAGCAACGAACGGAAGTGTTCCGCAAAATCGGCGCGGGTGACCTTCCCGGTATTGCCTGTATCCAGCTTCTGGAACCAATCGTCGGCCAGGGCAGCCCATTCCTGATGGCTAACGGTATCGTCACCATCCTTGTCGGCAGCGGTGACGAACCGGGCGGCCAGAATCAACGCTGCGATATTCAGCGGGGTGCCGCTTTTTATGGCGGCCTCGCTCGCCAGGCAGTCGGTGTGGTAGGCGTCGGACGCCGCGTGGATGCCGGCGATCCCCTTTCCGCCTCGCACGAAACTCAGAAATGCCGCACGCCGCGCGGCCGTCACCGCGGGATCCGGATCGTCGAGGAAGCACGCGGTTGTGCTGTCGAGGAAAATGGCGTCGTATTTCTTGAGATTGTTGGTGTTGATATCCGCTGCGTCGTAGCTGACAGTGGTGGTCCACAGGCCGCCCTGGTTGCCTAGCGCTTCCACCGCCTTGGCAGCCAGCGGGATCGAGGCATGCACGAACCCTCCCGCACCGGTATGCGCCATCACCAGCACCCTGCGCGGGTGCAACGGCTTGGCGCCGGGGGTCGTGGGCAAGGCTGCCATCATGGCGTCCACAGCCGTTTGCGATACGGGTATCGGCGTCGAATTACCTGCGGGGTTGAAGGTGTTGGCTTGCCCAGGCTTGACCGCGGGTAGCGCAGGCAGCAGTTTGGTGAGTCCGGCCGTAATCTGACCCTGGTTCAGGGTCCCGCTGTGGGTGGTGTCCCAGGCTGTAAACCAGGAGTTGAAGCCAGACTCCAACTCGGGCTTGGTCAGCGTCCCGTCGTTGTCGGTATCAAGGGAGCTGAATAGCGCCTGAGCGGCGCCGCCCCCCTGGGCCCGTAGGGTTACGATGCCAGTCGCGAGCAGCGCAGCAGCGGCAGCCCAGATACATATCGGTTGGATTCGTTTGATTGGTCTAATTGGTCTCATAAATTCGCCCGGATGAGTCTATCGCGGATGCGATCTTCGCATGGCAATAAAAACTGGCAGGGGTTTTTCGTCAATTCGTCCGCGAACTCGGGGACGGCCGAACGTAACCTTATGGTAAACAGGAGAGGAGTACCAAAAACGATGGGGAACTTTAGGTTCGTTCCCTTACGTTCTACCCGATGGAATATTCTGGACTCAGAGCCAAAGTCGTGTTTTTCATATAGTAGGAATGGTTTTATCGATTACTGATTCATCGATAGCGCGACAGATGTGTAGCAAATTGCCCGCCCCCGCGGTTGCTTCCAGAGAGACAGTGGGGATTTTGCCTGCTTTGGGGGAAACCAATGGGTGACGTTGCGGTCCGGAGGATTGGGGACCACGCTTTAAACCTGGCTCATAAGGGGCGACGGATGCTTCCGATTCGATGGCTTGCAGCCCTCATCCTCTTCGTGCCCTTTTCCATACACAGGCTGCAGGCCCAGACCGCACCGCTGCCTCAGCTCCAATCGGCCGACCCCTTTGTTGCTGACCTGTTCCAGCGGAGCGGGTCCACCGGGATGGTTGTGGTGGTGGTCCGTGGTAATGAGAAGTGGATGCAAAGCTATGGCCAGACGTATCCTGGCTCCCACCAGAAGCCCACTGCGGACTCCCTGATCCGTCTTTGCTCGCTGTCAAAGATCATGACGACGGACCTGCTGGTGAAGCTGGCCGCCGATGGCCGCGTATCCCTCTCGGACCCTCTGCAGAAGTTCGCCCCCCGCAACGTCACGGTTCCCGAGCGGACGTTTCGCGGCCTGAGCGGCCGGCCGATCACGCTGCGCGATCTGGCCACACATACGGCGGGCCTGCCGCGCGAAATCGCGTACCCACTGGGCGATTCCGGCCATTTTACGTTTCCGGACTATAGCTTTCGCTGGCAATGGCTCCCTGCCTTTCGCCTGCGTACGCTTCCCGGAACGGCCGCACACTATTCCAACATCGGCTTCGACCTGCTCGCGGACGCGCTGGCGGTCGCTGCCGGCAAGCCCTATCCGCAATTGTTTGCGGAGCGAATCGCCAAGCCCCTTGGGCTGCGGGATACGACGGTAACCCCGACCTCCGGCGAGTGCTCTCGTCTCCTCGTCGGGTCTAAAAATGAGGGTCCCTGCGCGGATACGACGGCCGCTGCCGGGTCCGGAGGGGTGTATTCGACGGCGAACGACATGATGCGCTGGCTCAAATACCTCCTCGCTCTGCCCGGCGTCCCCATGCACCAGGATCCCGCGGCAACGGCGACCTACATTCAACCCTCGGAACTCCGCTGGACGCAGGGCCTGGGACACGCCGGTGTTCCTAACGGCATCGGCCTCGGATGGGTACACATTAACGAGCCGGATGATCCTGCCATGATCATCGAGAAAACCGGGGGAGGGGCGGGCTTTACCACCTATATTGCGCTCAATCCCGCGAGCCATACCGGTATATTTGTCGCTGCCACTGAGGGCAGGCATGCGGGCGCAAACATTTTCACCTCCAGCAACGATCTGCTTACGTATCTCGCCGGGCTTACTCCTGAGTTGGTTGATTCCACGGAGCTTACCGCGGCAGAGAATCGTGGAGAAGCGCAGGTGAAGGAAGTGACCCTGCACAAGCGCCACAGGAATGCGGAACGGCCGCGGCTTACCAGGCAGGTCGCGCGGTCTACTGTGATTGCTGCCGGACAGTAAAATCCCCACAGATCGCTGAGAAGAAAACCGTACCGCCTGTGCGGCTCCTGGTACGGCCTTTCCAGGAGTCAACGCGAAAAAATATATGCCCCCTATCTCCCCCGAAAGCAGAGGAGATAGGGGGCACCGTATTTGTGGTTGCTACAAATCAAAAACTGCTGGGCGTGCGTTCGTCCTGCTTGTGGTTACGCGATGTCGAAGCGATCAAGGTTCATCACCTTGTTCCACGCGGCTACGAAGTCCTTCACAAACATCTCCTTCGAATCGCTGCATGCGTAAACTTCCGCGACAGCCCGAAGCTGGGAGTTGGAACCGAAGACGAGATCGACCACGGTGCCAGTCCACTTGAGCTCGCCGGTTGCCCGATCGTGCCCCTCCAACACTCCCTCCGAACTAGCGGACTTATGCCACTTCGTGTTCATGTCCAGTAGATTGACGAAGAAGTCGTTGGTCAAGGCTTCGGGCTGCTTGGTGAAGACGCCATGTGCGGACTGACCCACGTTGGCATTCAGCGCGCGCAGGCCACCCAACAGAACCGTCATCTCGGGAGCTGTCAGCGTCAACAAGTTCGCCCGGTCTAACAGCAGTTCCGCTGCTGACCCATGGTGTCCCTTGCGGAGGTAGTTGCGGAAGCCGTCTGCAACCGGCTCCAAAACAGCGAAGGAACTTACATCGGTCTGCTCCTGCGATGCATCGGTGCGTCCCGGCGTGAAACCCACCTTCACCTGCTGGCCGGCCTTCTTCGCAGCCGCTTCGACGGCCGCGCAACCACCCAGAACAATCAGGTCAGCCAGCGAAACCTTCTTTCCCCCAGACTGCGAACCGTTGAACTCTTTCTGGATCGCCTCCAGCTTCTGCAGAACCTTTGCCAGCTCCTCGGGTTGATTGACTTCCCAATACTTCTGCGGCGTGAGGCGAACGCGCGCACCGTTCGCTCCGCCACGTTTGTCACTGCCACGGAAAGTGGTAGCGGACGCCCAGGCGGTCGAGACCAACTGGGAGATGGAAAGTCCGGACGCAAGGATCTTCGTCTTGAGCGCGGCGATCTCCGGCTCCCCGATGAGAGCATGATCCACCGCGGGAACAGGGTCCTGCCACAACAACGGCTCCTTGGGAACGAGCGGGCCAAGATAGCGCGCAATCGGGCCCATGTCGCGGTGGGTGAGCTTAAACCAGGCCCGGGCAAACTCGTCTGCCAATTGCTCCGGATGCTCGTGGAAGCGCTTTGAAATCTTGGCGTAGATCGGGTCTACTTTGAGCGCAAGGTCGGTCGTGAACATCATGGGTGGGTGCTTCTTTGCCGGATCAAAGGCATCTGGCACAGTGCCTGATGCGGATTTGTCTTTGGGAGTCCATTGCTGCGCGCCGGCTGGGCTCTTTGTCAGTTCCCATTCATGGCCGAACAGGTTGTCGAAGAAGCCGTTATCCCACTTCACCGGGTTGGCGGTCCATGCGCCTTCTAACCCGCTGGTGATGGCGTGGGGGCCTGCGCCGGTGCCATAGGTATTGACCCAACCGAGGCCTTGCGCTTCGAGCGGGGCGCCCTCGGGTTCGGGACCCATATAGGTGTTCGGTTCGGCGGCGCCGTGGGCTTTGCCGAAGGTGTGTCCACCGGCGATGAGAGCCACGGTTTCCTCGTCATTCATCGCCATTCGGCCGAATGTTTCGCGGATATCCCTGGCCGCGGCAACGGGATCCGGATTGCCGTTAGGTCCTTCGGGGTTCACGTAAATGAGGCCCATCTGCACGGCGCCCAGAGGATTGTCGAGCTGGCGGTCTCCGCGGTAGCGCTCGTCTCCCAGCCAGGTCTTCTCAGGTCCCCAGTAGATGTCTTCTTCCGGTTCCCAGATATCCGGACGGCCGCCGGCGTACCCGAAGGTCTTGAGTCCCATCGACTCCAGGGCCACGTTCCCGGTAAGAATCATCAGGTCGGCCCAGGAGATTTTCTTGCCGTACTTCTGTTTGATGGGCCAGAGCAGACGGCGCGCTTTGTCGAGGCTCACGTTGTCGGGCCAGCTGTTGAGAGGCGCAAAGCGCTGCGCTCCGGACCCCGCACCGCCTCGGCCATCCGCAATACGATACGTGCCCGCGCTATGCCACGCCATGCGAATGAACAACGGCCCGTAGTGGCCGTAATCCGCGGGCCACCAGCTCTGCGAAGTCGTCATCAGGGCATGCAGGTCCTTAATCACGGCATTCAGGTCGAGAGTTTTGAACTCCTCGGCATAGTTAAAGGTTTCGCCCATGGGATCGGACAGCGACGAATGTTGGTGCAGGATATTCACATTGAGTTGATTGGGCCACCAGTCTGCATTGGCATGGGTTCCAGTGACGGCGTGTTGGCGGGTGCCGGCGGTGAAGGGGCACTTGGCTCCACTTCCGTTGTGCTCGTGGACTGGCTCCCCTACTGCTGTGACGAATTGTTCTTCCTTGGCCATAAAATCCCTTTCCTTCAAATTGGTTAAGAAACAGTTACGAATTACGAATCGACGGTTACGTGATCGAGACTTGGTTATAGAGGCTTGGCGGCTTTCTCATCGAGCAATCGGCGCTGACTGCTTGCCGACGCGCGCCGTGGATCCGGCATGCACACGCTTACGAGACTTGACGGTACTGTGCTTGGGGGCGCACCCGGCGCAAAGCCCGCGGAAAATGAGTTCGCATTCGCGAACAACTCGCTTGCCGAGGGAGGCCGTTGCAGGACTGGGAACGTCGTACCACTCAAGGTCTTCCACGTTTCCACAGAGGTCGCAGATGAAGTGATGGTGCAACAGGCCTTTGGCATCGAAGCGCGCGGCTCGGCCCTCGACAGCCACTTCGCGCACCAGGCCCGCCTGCACCAGGTCACGCAGATTGTTATAGGTTGTGGCCCGGGAAGAGCGCGGATCCATCCGATTGACAGCTGCGAAGATTTCCACAGCCGTGGGATGCCGGTTTTGCTCCATCAGGAATGCCATCACGGCGTAACGCTGCGGCGTGCAGCGCAATCCGCTGCTTTCCAATGACCGTTTGATGATCTCTGTGTCCACGCAAAACCTAGACTATATCTAACCTGATATTTAGTCAAAATGCGGGGTTCTTGTTTTGGGAGGCGGAGAGATGAGACGTGCAGCCTCGCGTAATTGTAGCCGGATGGCTGGTAGCCCGGCGTGGACGTTGTGTAAATTCATATTCCTACGAGCACCATCAGCCGGCGGCTCAAGCGGCTGCTGGTGGATCTGCGCAAGCAATTGCTGCATCAACTACAGGCCGGCGGATTAAGCAAACGGGCCGCCGAAGAAGCATTGGGCAACGACCCTCGCGATCTGGAAATCAATCTGCGTGCTTTGCTGCAAAGTTCGCAAACCACTTCGTTCTCAGAGAAGACGGCAACCCACGGCAACGCCGCATCTGGACAACTATGAGCGACCTTCTCCAATCCGGCCAGCATCCAGACGCGGACCAGCTCAACGCCTTCGCCGAACACGCCCTGCCCGCGCATGAGCAGCAGGAGACACTGGCGCATCTGGCCGTTTGCACGGCCTGCCGACAGATCGTTGCGCTGTCGCTTCCGCCAGGCGATGCGTCCCCGACCCGGCAACCTGAAGCTGTTGGACGCCGCTGGTTCCCCCGCTGGCATCCCGCATGGGCGGGGATTCCCGCGTTCGCCGCGCTCCTTCTCGTGATCTTCTTGATTCGCAACGGAGGGACGCCGGCTCGGCAAGAGTCCGCACCAACCCAGACGGCCGATGCCCGTCTACCTGTCGCGCCCCCAGCCGCGAGCCCGCCGCCGGAAGCCGCTCACGAGGCAAAGCCGCTCGCCCAACCTTCGAACCCAAAGCGCGCGGTGGCCGGTCGAAGGCAACCATCGCCGCGCATTCAGGCAAGTCGACAACTGGCGCCTGCCGGTGTAGGCGGGATGATGGGCGTTGTCAGCGGCATCGCAAACCAACCCGAGGTACGGCCTCAAGCACAGGCCGACTCGTTCGTGGCTCCGGCACCAAGCGTGGGAGGACCGATGCGGGCGCTCGCAGTCGATCGCAAGCAATCTGTTTTGCCTGCGCCGAATCCTCTTCCGAGCCATCTGGCCATCCTTTCGATGGCTTCCCAGGCAGAGGAGCGACTCGCTATCGACACCGGGAACCAGCTCTTCTTGAGCGATGACGCCGGGAGACATTGGAAGCCCGTGCCCGTGCCATGGAAAGGCCACGCAGTCAGGGTTGCGCTGACCTCGCCTGTCCCCGTCGGCAATGCAGCACTTGCGCTCAAGACGGGTTCCGCTCCGGTTGCGACCACAGGTTCGACATTATCCGGCACGATTACGGATACTTCCGGCGCTGTGATTCCCGGTGCAACCGTGGTCGCCACCAACCGCAACGGCGTGGCCGTGAGCACCGTGACTACGGACAACCAGGGGCGATTTCGCACGGCGGGGTTGCCGCCCGGCAGCTACCGGCTACAAGTGCAGGCAACGGGTTTTTTCACACGGTCGGTCGTCGCCGAGGTGACGGCTTTGCACGAGGCAGTTGCAGACATCACGCTTCGCGTTGGTTCTGCGTCTCAGACGGTCTCGGTCAATGCATCCCCTGCTATTCCTCCGGGGAGCTCGCCCGCCGGCGGAGACCTGGCCGCAAATCCACTTCCTGGGTCGCGCTTCGTGTTAACGACCGACGATGGGGAGCGCTGGACGAGCAGCGACGGCCTGAGTTGGTCGAGAGAATAGGTGCCCATCCATCTGAACGGCGAAAATGTTTTAAGTTTTTGTGCAAGGTTGTAGAGCGTCCGCGTTCTCCGCTTAGACAGAAGCTGCCACCCCGCCCCCAATACCCGGCAGCAGGCTCGGAGAATCGGCATGCACACGCGTTGTGGCAGCGTTCTACTTCAATTTTCCCTCCCTCCTCTGGTTGCACTGCTCCTGATTGTCCTCACCGGAGCTTATGCTCCGTTTACCGAGGCAGGCACCCCTTCGGCCGCCGCCACGTTCATGCATGGCGCGCTCTCGGTCACGCTCCCCTACCATGGGGCGCAGCCGGGCTCCGGCAAGCTCATCGCCGAGATCGTCGATCCCGAGGAGCACGTTCTCGGCCATGCGGAGCGGGCCGTCGCAATCGTCAAGGCCGACGGGACCTGGCAACAAACGATCGCGCCGTCGCAGCCAATCGCAATCGAAGATGTGGTTTGGCAACGGGTACGGTATCGTTTCGAATACGACGACACCCACGTCGCAGCGATCGCCGGCGTCGAGCCGGTGTCGCGGATACTGCGCCGGCCAGTGGTTCACATTCTTGGCCAAACCGAGTATCTCGCCGGCAGCGACGCCGCCATGCGCGTGCTGGTCTCTGACGCAAGCAATCAGGACGCGGCACTCACCGGCACTGTACGTGCCGAATTGCTCGTTCCGCAACGGCGAGCCCTTCTGCTCTTCTCCGGGCGCTTGAACCAACACGGTACAGTCGCAGCCCAGTTTCGTTTTCCGGCCGGGCTCGCGGGTAAATACGATGTTCACTTCATCGCGGATACACCCATCGGTTCCACTGAATTCACGGAGCCGATCCTGATCAAGGATTCGGCATCAATTCTGCTCACCACGGAGAAACCCATCTACCAGCCCGGCCAGACGATTCATGTGCGCGCCCTCGGGCTCGATCGCGCCAGCCACCGGGCCGATGCGGATCGCAACCTTACTTTCGAGGTGGAAGACTCCCGCGGCAACAAGGTCTTCAAAAAGAGCACAGCAACAGATCGTTTTGGGGTCGCCTCCGCGGAGTTCTCGCTCGCCGATGAGGTAAACCTGGGCACGTACCATCTGCGCGCGATTATGGGCGATGGCTCCGCTGCTTCGAATACTGCCGAGGTTGCCCTCAACGTCGAACGGTATGTTCTACCCAAGTTCAAAGTGGAGGTGGAGTTCACCGAAAAGGACAACAATCCGCGGCGGGACTATCGTCCTGGCGATCACGTCACCGGCACGGTGCGCGCGATCTACTTCTTCGGCAAGCCCGTCGATCACGCCGAAACGGCGATCAAGATAACCAGTATGGATGTCGATGTATTTGAAGCAGCATCCGCCAAAGGCAAAACAGATAAAGACGGCGCGTATCACTTCGACCTGCAGCTGCCGCCCTACTTTGCCGGGCGGTCTGCCGGCAAGGGTGCAGCCCGCGCCGTGGTCGAGGCCACCATCAAAGACTCCGCGGACCATGCCGAGACGCGAGGCGAACCGATCACCGTCAGCCAGTCGGCTTTGCTGATTACCGCAGTCCCAGAGGGAGGCACACTGATTCCTCATCTTGAGAACCAGGTATTTCTCTTAAGCTCGTATCCGGACGGCACACCCGCGGCCGCTTCGCTCACCGTCCACATCCCGGACGCACACGATCAACAGGTCACAGCCGACAGCAACGGCATCGCCACGATTCATATCGCTCCCGGCTCAGAAAGCCCGTCCCTTCGCGTAGACGCCGATGATCATCGTGGAGCTCGCACGACGGCCGATCTTCCGCTCGAGACGCGGGGAGGCGCAGACCAGATCCTGCTGCGCGTCAACCATGCCGTGGTGAAGGCCGGCGATCGAATTGCCTTGAATGTGATTTCCACGCGCGCTCGTGGCTCGGCCTACATCGATATCGTACGCAATGGCCAGACGATACTGACGCGCGATCTTGACCTGCAGAATGGGCAGGCCGAACTGACCCTCGCGGCGACGGGGGAGATGGCGGGCACGCTCGACATCGACGCCTATCTCATCGGCCGCGACGCGCAACCGGTCGCGGATCATCGTCTGATCTTCGTACAGCCGGCGGACGATTTGAAAATTGAAACCACAACGGACGCACACAGCTATAAACCGGGCGGCGATGCGCGTATTTGCTTCCGGGTAACCAACGCCCACGGCGAAGGAGTCAGCGCCGCGCTTGGCCTGCAGATTGTAGACGAAGCAGTGTTCGCCCTGGCGGAGAAGCAGCCCGGCTTTGCGAAAACATTTTTCTATCTTGAACAGGAGGTGATGAAGCCGCGCTACGAAATCCACTCACTCTCTCTGTCGAGCGCTCTCGAACCCGCGGAAGAAGGGGGCGGAGAAAAAGACCGGCAAGACACGGCGGCGCGCGCTCTCTTCTCTGCAACCGAGATGGCAGAGCCCGCGCACCTCGACACGGAGTTTGGCCGCAGCCTGCCGCAGGATAAGTACTTCGACTACCAGCAGCGCTACCGGGACGTGTTTCTCGACCAGGTACGCAAGCTCTCGGCACAACTCAGCGAAGAGCTGCGCACACAGGGCGACGCGCAGGATATTCCATCGATGGTCAATAGCGGCCGGCTGCGCGACGCGAACGTGGACTCCTGGAATAGGCCTCTGCATGTTGAACCGACAGGCTGGTACCAAAACGATGGACGGGGCGGACCGCAGTTTTACCTAGTGCGGAGTGCGGGGCCTGATGGCGCATTCAACAGCGGAGATGATTTGGTCACGTATATTGAAGCCCGCTCCGGAACCCTGGCCCACACGGGAAACCAAGGCAAGGTGGAGATACATGTCGAACACAACCGCGGCCCGTGGAATCAACGAGCGGAGGTGAGCGGTACGGTAGCCGATCAGTCAGGCGCCGTGGTTCCAGGCGCGACGATCACACTGCATCAAACCTCCACCGAAAACACGCGCACCGCGCATGCGGATGGCGAGGGCCGATTCGACTTTGCGGCTCTTGCTCCGGGCAGGTACCGGGTGGAGATCGCGTCGCCTGGATTCAGGAACCTCTCGGGCGACCTCACACTCGAGGAGCGCGACCGCGCGATGCTCAGCGCCATACTCTATGTTGGCAGCGTATCCCAAGCCGTGACGGTGGCAGTGCAGCCCGCTCCACTGCCGATGCAAGCGCAAGCGAGGGGAGTGGTGAGCGGCGCGATGGGCGGCATAGCGGGTGGCGCGCGCGTGATGGATGCGAAGAGAGCGGTCGGCGGACCTATGGAAAGAGGTGACTTTGCCGCCCAGCAAATGCAAGGGCGTTCGTTCGCTGTTGTGCTCAAGACGTCATCGGTGTCGGCGGCGCACGTTCGCTCCTACTTTCCGGAAGCGCTGTACATCAACCCGGAGATCATTACGGATGCCCAGGGCAACGCGAACATCTCTATCCCGGTCGCCGACTCCATCACTACGTGGCGCATGGCCATGCTCGCCTCCACCGCCTCCGGTGCGCTCGGCACCGCGACCTCGAGCCTGAAGGTCTTTCAAGATTTCTTCGTAGATCTCGATCTACCGGTCACGCTCACCCAGGGTGATCAGGTCTCGATCCCGATCGCGGTTTACAACTACTCGGGCAAACCTGGGCAGATGAGCCTCAAGCTGCAACCAGACGACTGGTTTTCGCTCGATCACGATACGGCGGAAAAATCTGTCTCTGCGGAATCGGGCCGCGTGGGTGGTTCGCAATTTTCGATCACCGCCACTCGCATCGGCAAATTCAAGCTCACGCTCTCCGCCCACATGGAGGGCGCCGCTTCTCGCAATGACATCGTGGTGCGCGAGATCGAGGTCATCCCCAACGGCCGCGAACAAGACCTGGTCTTCAACGGGCGACTGGAAGATTCCGCCGCACACGAGCTGCACTTCCCCGGCACTGCAATTGCCGATGCCACCAGCATCCTCGTCCGCCTGTACCCGGCCCGCTTAGCCAGCTCATCGAAGGGATGGACAGCATCCTCAGCATGCCTGGCGGTTGCTTTGAGCAGACCTCCTCCAGCACATATCCCAACGTACTGGCGCTTGATTACATGAAGCGCACCAAGAAGCTCACGCCGGAAACACACGCCAAAGCCGAAGGCTACATTGCCAATGGCTACCAGCGTCTGCTGACCTTCGAGGTTCCTGGTGGCGGCTTCTCCTGGTTCGGCGAGGCACCGGCCAACAAGATCCTCACCGCTTACGGCCTGATGGAATTCAACGATATGGCGAAGGTGTCAGACGTCGATCCACGGCTGATCGAACGCACCCGCGCCTGGCTTGTAAGCCGGCAACAGCCGGACGGCAGCTGGAAGCCGGACGTCTCCTTTATCAACGAAGGCGCGACCAATCGCTACAACTCCAACGTGCTGCGCATCACGGCTTATATCGCGTGGTCGCTGGTCAACACAGGCATGCAGGGTCCAGCTATCGACGAGGCGAAGGATTTCATCGAGGCTCATCAGAACCCTGAGCCGGATGCCTACACGCTCGCTGTGATTGCGAACTTCGCCGCCGAGTACGGGCGCGACCGCGCATTCACTCGCCGGTCCATGCAGGCGCTACTCGACGCGCGCACGGAAAAGGAGGATCAAGTGTTCTGGAGCACGGAGGAAACCGGCGTTTACTCCACCGGCGCAAGCGCTGCCATCGAGACCACCGGCCTGGCCACGCAGGCGCTGCTCAAGTGGGGGCAAGCGTCGGAACCGGTACGCAAGGCGCTCAATTTCATCGCGCAGAAGAAGCAGGCTTCGGGCGCCTGGGGCACAACCCAAGCAACCATCATGGCTCTTCGCGCGTTGCTGCTGGCCACGCAACTGAGCGCGAGTGATGTGCGCGGATCGTTGCAGGTGAGTCTTGACGGCAAGGAGGTGAGAAGCCTGGAGATTACTGCGCAGAACAATGACCTGCTTCACCAGTTCGTGTTCAAGAATATCGATGGGCTCCAGGCAGCGTCGATCCGGCTGCATTTCGCCGGAACGGGCAGCCTTGCTTACCAGGTGGTGGGTCGTTCCTTTATCCCGTGGGGCGATAAGCCCGCCGCGGAGCCGCTTTCCATCGACGTTGCCTACGACCGCACGCGGCTGGCGCAGAATGATATAGCCACTGAGACGGTAACGATTCGCAATCACCTGGACAAGACCGCGAACATGGTCATGGTAGATCTGGGCATCCCGCCGGGCTTTGATCTGCTGAGCGACGACCTGCAGGCGTTGCAGGAGAAAGGGGCCGGCGTGAACGCTGGACGGCTGGAGAAGTTCAGCCTCACGGCAACCCAGGCCATCCTCTATTTCAATGGCCTTGCCCCGCACCAGGAGGTCACGCTGAAAATTCGTTTGCGGGCGAAATACCCGATACGCGCGCACACCTTTCAGTCGCGGTTGTACGAGTACTACGACCCTGACGTGCAGTCCATCGCGCGGCCAGTGCGGGTGGAGGTCGATGGACGATGAAGGGCTTACTCGTTGCGTAGAGCCACCATGGGTTGCACGCCTGCGGCGCGGCGTGCCGGGATCACCGACGCAAGCAGAGCCGCGAGGGCCAGCAGCAAAGTCGCCAAAGTCAGCATCACCGGATCCCAGGGCTTGACGGCGAAGAGCTGGCCGGACATGAGCTTGCCGGCCCCAATGGCTGCCGGAATGCCGAGCGCCAAGCCGATGCCTACCTGGGAGAAGGCGCCACGCAGCACCATCCTGACCACACTGCCGCGATCCGCACCCAAAGCCATCCGCACACCGATCTCGCTGGTCCGCTGCTCGACCATGTAGGCCATCACGCCATACAGTCCGATCGCTGCCAGCACCAGACCCAATACGCCGAAGAGCGAGGTTAACGTGGCGATCATGTTTTCCTGCTGAAAGTCGTTGCCGACGACCTTGCTGTACGGGTCAACGCCATACAACACCAGGTCTGGATCGACACTGGCCAGCGCCTTGCGTACCCGATCTTCCATGCCCGGCGGATTGCCCGGCGCCCAGATCACAATGTCGTAAAGATAATGGGACCAGAGTTCCCCGCTCACAAAAGCCGGATCGTCGTACTGCGCGGTTTGCGCCTCCGCCAGCCAAAACATTGGCCGCACGGGATCTTTGTAGTCGTAAGTGAGATAGCGCATATCCCGGCTGACGCCGACGATTTCATAGGTTGACGAGTACTTTATTTTGTCGGGGCCGAAATGCTGGCCGACCGGGTTCTGGCCTTTGAAGAATTTTTTCGCAAAGGCTTCGTTGATCACCGCCACCTTGCGCGTCGTCGCCGTGTCGTCCTGGGTGATGGGACGGCCAAGCACCATCTTGGCCCCCACAGCCGCAAAGAAGTTCGGCATCACGCGCGTCCACGAGGCACTCGTGTCTTCTTTCGCTCCAGGCTCGGGCCTGCCCTCTATGCGAACGCCGTCGTTCCAGCTATCGCCAGACATCGGCGCATACAGTGCCGGCGCCACCATGCGCACTCCGGGAATCTGCATGAGACGATCGTCGATCTGCTGAAACATCGGTTCCAGGTGCTCGGGCTTGTAGTTGCCCAGCATGGGATTGATCCAGGCGATGTAGCGGCCCTGGGTCTCAAAGCCGAAGTCCTGGTGCTCCAGATTGCGCAAGCTGCGTCCGAGCAGCGCGGCGGCAGAGAGCAAGACCAGAGACATCGCGGCCTGCCCGATGACGAGCGACTTCTGCGCCCAGGAATGCCGCCCGCCTACGGCACGATTCGCACCGCGCAGAGCTTCGACCGGATCGGCACGCGACGTCATCCAGGCGGGCGCGATACCAAAAATGATTCCGGTCAGCACCGATACACCCAGCGTAAAGAGCAGCACAGGCCAGGAGGGCGTCGCGTCGACCGGCACGTAATTGTTCGGACCGCCGGTCTGGAACGCGAGATAGAGAATCAGCCGGGTGCCGGCATAGGCGACCGCAACGCCGAGGGCTCCTCCAATCACCGCGAGCAAGACCGACTCCACCAGCGCCTTGCGTACCAGGCGCCGGCGCGAAGCACCCAGCGCCATACGTATCGACGTCTGTGCGCGATCTTTGAAGCCGCGTGCCAGGACCAGGTTGGCCAGATTTCCGCAGGCCACGAGCAGTACACATGCTGCCGCTACCAGCAGCAGCTTCAGTCCATCCTGATATTGATCTTTCATCGCGGCGACGCCCGCGCCGCCGGGTGCGAGATGCAGTGTCTGCTGCTGCCAGAGCTGCTTCTCGCCTGGCTGCATATCCTGCACATGGCTCGCCAGCCAGTCGTGGAATTCGACTCGCAGCTTGGCTTCGAGCGTCTTAGGAGTGACCCCGGGACCGACTCGCCCGATCAGGTCGAGAAAGCTGCCGTCCGGCCTTTTGAGCCGGGCGGTGGCTCCATCGATCAGGAGTTCTGTGGTGAGTGGAAGCCACATATCCGGCATGCCTCCCCCAGCCAACTTTGCTCCATAGAAGCCTGGGGGAGCGACGCCGATCACGGTAAATGGATGTCCATTGATCTGGTAGCTGGCGCCGACCACGGAAGGGTCGGAACCGTACTTCTCCTTCCAGACGTGGTAGCTCATCACGGCTACGGAGGGCGCGCCCTCCTGATCATCGGCGTCGATCATAAGCCGGCCGATCCACGGCTGCACACCCAACGTCCGAAAGAAGTTTCCAGAGACGTACTCTCCGTTGCGCGTCTCTGCCGGGGACTGGGCCCCCGCCCTGCGGACGCCAAGCGCCGCGTTGCCGGCCTGCAGCGCGGCCAAATCGGTGAACTCGGGCGTGCCGGCACGAAAATGCTTATAGGTCTCCCAGGAAAAGAGCGAGAAATCGCCGTCTTCGCCCTGGTTGTAGCCTCCCCAGTTGCAGCAGCGAATCTTATCGCCGATCCTCCACAGCTCATCCGGCTTGGCCACCGGCAGGGATTTCAACATGACCTGGTGAATGAGGGTGAAGATCGCGGTAGTCGCTCCGATTCCCAAGGCCAGGGTAAGAACCGCCGTGGTGGTAAACCCCGGGGCCTTCCACAGTTGTCGCAGCGCGTCGCGCAAATCTGCCAGCATGCATCCCTCCGCTCCCGTGTGCTTCCAGGAGACTCAATTGGAGTACGGAAAGGTAAGGCCCCTGGTTCCCGCTCGGTTGGGGGCGGTACTGCGATGGCAGAATAAATCGTTCGGTGCGGGTTTAAGTCGGCCGCGTGGTGGTGTGGGTTGCAAGGCGCTGTGAATTTCCCCTGTCTCCCCACAACAAACGTGGGGAGACAGGGGCACTCGGGTTGGCGGCACGGAAAGAGTCTGGAATCTTGCTCTCAGGCAGACACTGCGGCGCGACGCGGCAGGCTCCAGTTCGGCCGGATGTAGTGGCAGGTGTAGCCGTTCGGGTAGCGTTCCAGGTAGTCCTGATGCTCGGGCTCAGCTAGCCAGAAGGGGCCGGCGGGTGCGACTTCGGTCACGACTTTTCCGGGCCAAAGTCCTGAGGCATTGACGTCGGCGATGGTGTCTTCCGCAGTCTGCTTCTGCTCTTCCGTGGTGTAGTAGATGGCAGAGCGATAGCTGATTCCACGATCGTTTCCCTGCCGATTTTTTGTGGTTGGATCGTGAATCTGAAAGAAGAACTCCAGCAACTTGCGGTAGCTCAGCCGCTGCGGATCAAAAACGATCTCGATCGCCTCGGCATGAGTCCCATGATTGCGATAGGTTGCGTTGGCAACATCCCCGCCGCTGTATCCGACGCGGGTCGACAGAACACCGGGGTAGATGCGCAACAAATCCTGCATACCCCAAAAGCAGCCGCCGGCCAGGATTGCCGTTTCCTCAGATGTTGACATTTTATTTCTCCTCCTTGGGCGCAAATAGTATTTTCACTTCTGGTGCTTACAGAGTAACGACTCCCATGGCGGCTTTTCCTCAAGAAAAGCCGCACTTCGCCGCACCCTCCTGTGCAGAGTAGAAGTGAAAATGCGTAAATAGTTTGAGATATTCGCCGTAGCCTTTGCTCTCCGGATCTTCGACGGGAATGAAGCGCAGAGACGCCGAATGGATGCAGTACCGCAATCCTCCGGCATCCTTGGGGCCGTCGGCAAAAACATGACCCAGATGGCTGTCAGCGTGGGTCGAACGCACCTCAGTCCGGCTCATGCCATGCGTGCTGTCCGACCGCTGCTCGACATTTTCCGGGTCTACTACGTATAGATTCTCCTGGTTGACTTACTGTAGCACTTGCTAAAGAATGGACCAGGCTTTTGGCTCTGTCAATAGGGGAGGTGACTGCATGGCTCGCACTCTGGAGTTCGATTACACAAACGCTCTTGAACGAGCAACGCGGCTCTTCTGGGAGACCGGGTATGCCAGTACGTCGCTGCGCGATTTGCTGGCGAGGATGGGCATCGGTGAGGGGTCGTTCTACAACACGCTCAAGAGCAAGAAGCAGGCTTACCTGGAATGTTTGAAGCATTACAACGCAACGGTTGGCCTGCGTCGCGCCGAGGCGTTTGATTCGGCGCCCAGCGCCGCGCTGGGCGTGCGAGCCCTGTTCAAAACGGTGCTCGACTGCCTGGATGACCCGAAAACACCGTCACCGGTTTGCTTGATGGCGGGCAGCCTGTCTCATGAGGTGATGGACGACCCGGAACTGCATGCGTATGTGCAGCAGCAGTTGTTGATACTGGTCGAGCGCATCACAGCGCGGCTGATTGTTGATAAGGAGGCGGGGCTGCTGGGGAGGGAGGTCGATCCTGAAGTTGTTGTGCCGGTGATCGTTACCTACCTGCAGGGTCTGTGGCGCATGGCGCTGGTTTCTTATGATCGACGGCGGTTTGAACGGCAGATCGATGGGTTGTTGATTGGGCTGGGGCTTTGAGCGTGGGTGATGTTTGAGGAAAGCAGAAGGGAGATTACGCGTGGCTCCTTTTATGGAGTTATAATTGTCCATAACTGGAGTGTTAACTTTTGACTTCCACAGTGCGCCCTGATGCTCTGGCTTATCCCGAGACGCGATACACTGCGGCCGCGCTGCCCGACCTTTCTCGCGCCGATGAGCGTCGTCGACTTTCCGCGGCCGGACTAAAGGCGATGTTCAAGATCGTCGAGGCCTGGGAGCTTCGAGATGAGGATGTGCGCTTGCTGCTGGGCGGTATCTCCAGCAGCTCGTACTACCTGCTCAAACAAAACCCGGGCCGGGGCAAGACGCTTGACCAGGATCGTCTGGTGCGGATTTCTTACCTGATCGGCATCTTCAAGTCGCTCAATATTCTCTATAGCCAACGGCTCGCCGACCAGTGGATGCAGTTACCCAACAGCAACCCTATCTTTGCCGGCGGCACCCCGCTTGCCTACATCCTGCGCGGTGGCGCGCCGGCAATGGATGTCGTGCGGCGGTTGCTGGATGCGCGGCGCGGTGGACGTTAAAAACAAACAGTTATGGTGGCTCTTCCGGTAACCAACCTACGCCGCTTCGATACCCACCGGCTGCTACCGGCCAAGTACTCTCCTCACGAAGATTCGGTGCTTACGCGCATCGCCGATGGCGACGACCTGAAGCTGGTGTTCGAGCTGGACAACGCGACCAATGGCCGCCTGCTGGCCGAGGAAAACCGAAGCCCGGGCATCACCCCATGGGACCTGGTTTTCCATGTGCCGTACTATCGCGTCATCAATGCCGCGTTTACCCATGCCAATCCGCTGGGAGCGCGCTTTTCAAGCCCTGACCGCGGCGCCTGGTATGCGGCGTTCGAGCCGGCAACGGCCAAGGCCGAGGTAATCTTCCACAAGAACATCGAGTTCGCGGAGATCGGTTGGAAGGACCGCGAAGAGATTGAGTATGACGACTACCTGGCGGATTTCACCGCGCCGTTCCACGACCTGAGGGGCATCGAGGACGAGGCTCTGAGCCCGTCCAGCTATGTGCGATCGCAGCAGTTGGCGATGGAATTGATGGAGATCGGCTCGCTAGGCATCGTTTATCCAAGCGTCCGCCACGAAGGGGGTACATGCCTGGCCTGCTTTCGGCCGAGCATTGTCGGGAATGTGCGCAAGAGCACCCGGTATCGGCTGGTATGGACACCGCTGGCGGCCCGCTTCTTGCGCCAGGGCGCCGCGCCGAAAACAGTTTCGCGGGCGTAGCCGGAACTTCCGTGGAGGTTGGTGGAGCCACCGAACTGCATGCGGCTTTCCGCGAAACAGGCCGCGACAGCATTTTCGCAACTGGTCTATACCGACGCCGCCAGCCTTTACGTGGTTTTCTCTCAAAGAAAACCACTCCTCGCTGCTCTTACCAGACCATAATAATTGCGAAAATGCTTTACTTGTTCTCGGCCAGCTGATCGGGGGCGGACCACCTCACATCGCTACGGCGGACATCGTCGAGGGTAGAGCGGGTCCAGGTTTTGCCACGGTCCACACTCACCCAGTGCAATGACGTTGTGCTCCTCAGCAAGACCGCCGCATAGGCCTCCTGATCGTCTTCGGATCGGGGCGCTTGGCCGCTTCCCGGAGCGGTGGTCAGGGCAGGTATCCCTAACAATTCAACTGCTTTGCCGTCCCACTGCGCATGGATCTGGCGCCAGCGTTTGCCTTTGTCGGAGCGGAACAGGTTGCCGTTGCTGTCCAGGGCTAACCGGGAGCTGCCCACCTCGAGCTGGTTTATGGGCGCAAGACCGCTGGGCAAAGCCGCAGTCTCCTGGCTCAGGCTCGACGCGGTGGCCGCATCCTGTGCCAGGCACGGAGAGACAGCGGTGCATGCCAGCACGCCGGCAGCGAGCAGTGCGATGGGCAAAGAGCCTGGCCGTCGACGAGTTCCGAGGGGGCGAGTCATAGTGTGAGCTTATCGGCCCTACGGAAACGCGCAATCACCCTTCGGTAGCGGAATTGCACGGCCGGTATAACACAAACGTAAGTCCCTTCGGTTTTGATCAGCTCAACTCCGCCGGCCGCACCATCACCAGGCTGCCGCCGATGTGCGGCAGGCCGGGATGCGACGGTACTTCGACCCGCGTCTCTACGCGAAAGCCCTGATTCTCGAAGAGCGCTCGGGGGGGCAAATTGTCTTCCCAGACGTTGGCGCTGATACGGGCAAAGCCGCCCAGCTTTGCCTGGTCGACGGCCCACTGGACGAGTCGCCTGCCAATCCCCTGCCTCCGATGGCTCACACGCACAGCGATGCTGTTGATCAGGAAACTCTCCCAATCCTGGGCCTGGTCTATAGGGTCGAGAACCTGCACGCGGTCGTGGGGCAGGATGTCGCGCTCCTCGTCCCGCAGCCAGGCGGCAGGATAGGCGTTGATCATTCCTACGACGCTTCCCTCGTCGCCGGCGACGAAACAATGACGCCAGGTGGATCCGCCGGCATCCTGCTTCATACTGCGGGCCAACAAGCCGGCGAGCATCTCCCGGGGGGCGAACTCTTCCAGCAGGAACTCGTACATGCCATCGCCGCCCAAAATCGACAGTTCTGCAAGCGCGTAGGCATCGGCCGGCGACGCGGCGCGAAAGATAAGCTCAGAGGGCATCAGGCGGCCGATGTGGAATCAATTTTTGGGCGTGGAGCGAACTTCCGCTTGTAGTAGGCGGTCGTCAAGGAAATCACCGGAACGCCAATAAACGTCGGCAGCACCCAGATTACCCAGCCGCCATGAACAAAGCGGCCGATCGTCGTAACGCTAAAGGCTGTCCAGGCGGCGATGTAGCTGGCCAGCATGCCCCCTAAATGTTCGTACCACCAGAACATCTTTTCTTTTGGTGGACTTAGAAAGAGCCGCATCGATTTACCCGCCAGCACCATGCCGATTATGCCAAAAACGATCGCCGGAATACCGAGGTGCCGCACGAGTGCAGGCTTGACCGCACCCAACAACGCCAGAGTGAAACTCGATGCGAAGGTAAACATGGCGGCGCCCCAATCGGGCCACGCCACGTTTCCGCCGCGCGGTAAATTCTTATACGACAATACCCGGTAGGCGGCATACGCCGCATAAAAACTGAACACCGCCACCAGCGCCAGAAAGAGCACGGGCCGGTACAGAGCAAGCACCAGTGCAGTGGAGGCCACCACCGCCATGGCCCAGAAATAGATCTTGCCCCAACGCCGATGCGCCTTGCCACCCTTGGCCGTCGCCAAGGCAAGGGGCGCCATCACGAAAGCCGTGACGCCGGCAGTGATATGGACTGCTAACAGCGACTTGATCCAGAGGGGATCTTGCATTGTGCACCTCCGCCATCGACCTCACCACCATACATCGATACCATAGCCGGTGACGGACCGGTGAAGGGCCGGTGAAGCTTCTCGGAGGGAACCATGGCAGTGTCAGTCGCGATGCTGCGAGGGGTGAATGTCGGCGGCCACCACCAGGTGAGCATGGAAGCGCTGAGAACTCTCTGCTCGGGGCTGGGGCTGCGCGGAGTGCAAACGTATATCCAGAGCGGGAATGTTGTGTTTCATGACGATTCCGGTGATGCAGTAGAGCTGGCAAGCAAACTCGAGGACGCGATCGAGAAGAAGTTTGGCTTTCGCGTCGGAGTCGTGGTCCGGACTCTGGCTGAAATGCGCAAGGTGATTGCGAACAATCCTTTCGCGGGACGTCCGGAGGTGGAGCCTAACCGGCTGCTGGTGGTTTTTCTGGCGAGCGCGCCTGCACGGCAGACGCGGGAGCAGATTCTTGGCCTCGCGTGCGAGCCGGAGGAACTGCGCATGAAGGGCCGGGAGATGTATATCTACTACCCCAATGGCATGGCTCGGCCGGCGATCCCTCTGGCGCGGATCGAGAAGATGCTGGGTTGCGTGTCTACCGGGCGAAATTGGAATACGGTCAATAAGTTGCTCTCGATGGGCGAGGTGCTGGCGGGGTCGGTGTAGGGGTGGGGCGTTGCTTTAGACTGGTTATGGCATGATACCCACCCTTGAATGGACCGCCGAGGGCGTCCGGTTTCTCGATCAGACGCGTTTACCCCTCGAAGAGACTTATGTACTGGCCACCAGCAGTGACGAGGTGGCGGATGTGATTACAACCATGGTGGTGCGCGGAGCGCCGGCAATCGGCGTCTCTGCTGCCATGGGCGTCGCCCTGGGCATCCAAAATAGCTCGGCAGCCACGCTGCCGGCGCTCATCAAGGAACTGGAAGCAATCAGCAAGAAGCTGGCCGCTACACGGCCGACAGCCGTCAATCTGTTTTGGGCGATTGAACGGATGCGGCGCTGCTTCTTCGCACTGGCCGGGCAGCCGGGCGCTACCATCGATGCGATCAAGACCGGGTTGGTCGCCGAGGCGCGCGCCATGTATGACGAAGATATCGCCGCCTGTCGCACGATGGGCGCGCATGGAGCGCCGCTGATGCCCGCCTCCGGTGGCGTGCTGACCCACTGCAATGCGGGCGCCCTGGCTTCCTGCGGGTATGGGATGGCGCTGGGGGTGATTCGCTCGGCCGTCGAACGAGGACACCAGCTCCACGTCTACGCGGATGAGACGCGGCCTTTTTTGCAGGGTGCGCGCCTCACTGCCTGGGAACTGATGCATGACGGCATCCCCACGACTGTGTTGTGCGACAACATGGCAGCCAGCCTGATGCGCCAGGGGAAAATCCAGGCAGTCATCGTCGGCTCTGACCGCGTCGCCGCCAACGGCGATGTCGCCAACAAGATCGGCACCTACGGCGTTGCGATCCTCGCCAAAGAGCATGGCATCCCGTTTTATGTCGCCTGCCCGTGGTCGACAATCGACCTGGCTACGGCCACCGGGGACGCCATCCCGATCGAGCAACGGGCGGCGATCGAAGTGACGCACCATGGCGGCAAGCAGCTCACGCCTCATGGAGTGGGCATTGAAAACCCGGCATTCGATGTGACCCCGGCCAAGTATGTGACCGCGATCATTACCGAGCGCGGGGTTCTGCGCGCACCCTACGGAGAAGCGCTGCGCGGCCTGGAGACGGTGACGGCGAGCTAAACGCGCTGCAACAATCGGCCGTGCTTTTCCATCGCGTCCTTCTACGCACGATGGGCACGCACGCGATGTACGCACGCCGGGCACACACCTCGCACGGGCCGCGCTCTTCGGTAAAGTTAAGAGCGACGGTGTAACTTTTCTCCCATGGCTTTCAGCGCTTTAAACCTCCGGCATCGGTCTCTATCTCGAGGAACGGTGCTGGTTCTGGGTAGCCTGCTGCTGGCCTTCCGCCTGGCCGGTTTCCCGGATGATCGCGCGTCGATCAAGCTGCTGATCCCCACACTGATCGCTACGCTTGGCACCTGGGACACCATGCGCTGCCTGCAGCATCGCTGGAGTTTTTATCACGGTGCGGTGGTGGTGCTGATCTACACCGACATCCTGGCACTGTGCGTGATCCTGTTCCTGCTGCTATATCCGTACGCCGGATGGCTGCTGTAGGCCGCGCTCAAATTCACTTTGACCGAGTCCAAGCCGAAACGCATTCCGATGTTCGAGATTGCCCAGGTTGCAGTACACTTTTCGGGCAGACCGGCCAAACACATTCCCCACCCTCCAGGAGCCACATGTTTAAAGGATTTCGCGACTTTATCCTGCGCGGCAACGTGGTCGATCTCGCCATTGCCGTCGTCATCGGCGCCGCGTTTACGGCCATTGTCAACTCACTGGTTGCCAATATCATCAACCCGCTCATTGCGGCGGTTGTCCACAAGCCTGATTTTTCCGCATTGGTGCTCAACGTCCATGGCGGCATTATCAAGTACGGTGACTTTCTGAACGCGACGATCTCGTTCCTGATCATTGCTTTTGTCGTCTATTTCTTCGTTGTGCTGCCGGTCAACACGTTGATGGCGAAGTTTCACCCCAAGGTCGTTGCGCCGCCCACCACCAAACCCTGCCCACAGTGCCTGAGCGACATCCCCGTCGCCGCCACGCGCTGCTCCCATTGTGCCCAACTGGTGGCTTAAATCATGGGACTGCTGCCGCGGGTCGCGGCGGCAGTCCGTTTCCTCCCTCGCCTTTTGAGAGTGCCGTTCGCGGGCTGCTTCGCGCTTCCTATAGACTTTGATTTCGATGTGCCATCCGTGGTCGGCCGGGGAGAGATCGTTACTTGCCCAAGAAACTTGTCTGCTCTGCCCTGCTGATAATGGCGCACGCCTCGATGGTGGCGCAGGTCTCGCCTTTTCCGGATCGAGTGCTGGGATACCGGGACTTTAGCCAGCAGGCGAAGCTTGACCAGGAATTCCTCGCGGTTCCCGATCCCAAGCTGGCCCGGGAAGAGCTCAAGACGCTGACCGCCGTTCCCCACGTCGCAGGCAGCAAAGAGGACTACGATACGGCCCTGTATGTGGCCGCCAAGTTCAAGGCGGCGGGGCTCGAGACGCAGATCGTTCCTTATAAAGCGTGGATGAACCTGCCGCAGGAAGTCTTTCTACAGGCGACGGGCACGGACGGCAAGATCGTAATGACCGGACCGAGCCGCGAGCACGTCGATGGCGATGCGTACCAGGACGACCCGCGCGTGCTGCCCGCGTTCCATGGCTCCTCGCCCTCCTGCGATGTGACCGCAGATGTGGTCTATGCCAACTACGGGCGGCCGGAGGATTTCAAGAAGCTGGAAGAGATGCATATCCCGGTTGCGGGAAAACTCGTGCTGGCGCGGTACGGGATGAACTTTCGTGGCGTGAAAGTCTACCTGGCGCAGCAATTGGGGGCCGCGGGAATCATCATCTATTCCGACCCTGCCGACGATGGGTACTTCCAGGGGGACAAGTATCCCCATGGCCCGTGGCGCCCGGACACCGGGGTACAGCGCGGTTCGGTGCAGTACATGTTTAAGTATCCGGGCGATGCGACCACGCCGGATATTGCGTCCACGCCCGGGCTGGCGGCCTCGAAGCGGCTCCTGCTCTCGCAGGCAAGCAGCCTGCCTACCGTCCCCTCGATGCCATTGTCCTACCACGATGCGTCCCCGATCCTGGAAAACATGGGCGGCCCGGTGGCGCCCAGGGAGTGGCAGGGCGCGCTGCCTTTCAGCTACCACGTTGGCGGCGCGGGCTTACTCAAGGTGCACATGCGGCTCAAGATGGACTACGCCGAACGCACGATCTGGGATGTGATCGGCAAGATTCAAGGCGCGGAACTGCCGGACGAGTGGGTGATTACGGGCAACCACCGCGATGCATGGGTCTTTGGGGCGGTCGATCCCAACAGCGGGACGACGGCGATGCTGGAGGCGGTGCATGGCGTGGGAGTGCTGCTGGCGCAAGGATGGAAGCCGCGCCGCACCATGTTTTTTGGCAGCTGGGATGCGGAGGAGGAAGGGCTGATTGGTTCGACGGAATGGGCGGAGGACCACGCGCGGCAACTGGCGCACGCGGTCGCTTACATCAATACCGATGCCAGCGTTTCTGGCCCGCGCTTTGAAGCCGCGGCCGTGCCCTCGCTCAAGCAGTTTGTTCGCGAAGTGACCATGGAAGTGGCAAGCCCCAGGGGCGGTTCTGTTTACGACGAGTGGAAGAAGGACCAAGGCGATTTGGCGGGGCGGCGGCGTGCCGGCACCTCGTTCAACGACATCCAGATCGTCGCGCCGCCGGGAGGCGGGGATGTGCGCGTCGGCGACCTGGGCAGCGGTTCGGACTACACGCCGTTTCTGCAGCACCTCGGTGTTCCCTCGACCGATATTGGTTCGACCGGGCCTTATGGGGTGTATCACTCGGCGTTTGACAACTACGCGTGGTTCCTGATGAATGCTGACCCGATGTTTGTGTACGAACAACAGATGGCGCGGGTGTTGGGTTTGGAAGCATTGCACATGGCCGATGCCGACGTGCTGCCTTACGACTACGTCACGTATGCGCGGCAAATTCAAGCGTATCTGGCGGCTGCGCAGGCGCGGGCGCGCGATGCGAAGATGACGGTGGACTTCGATGCGGCGCTGGCCGCTGCCAACCGGTTTACGGCTCAGGCGGCGGTGGTCCTTGGCAAAGAGGTCAGCGCCACTGGGGATACGGCTGCGCTGAATGCTGCGCTGCGAGAGGTAGAAGAGGATATGCTGGCGCCCGAAGGGCTCCCCGGCCGGCCCTGGTTTCGCCATGTGATCTTTGCCCCGGGAGAGTATACGGGGTACGCCGCAGTGGTGATCCCAGGGGTGAACGAGGCGATTGATGCGCATGATGCGGCGCGCGCGCAATCGCAGATGGCACACATTACGGCTGCGCTGGTGCGCGCTACGGCTACTTTAGATGACGTTCCGTAGTGTGGTGTTAGTTGCGGGTGGCCAGGCTTTCAGCCTGCAAGGTTACCAGCTCGGTTAGATCTTTCTTCTCCAGACCGTGGACTTCTTTGTTGAAGGCATCTACTTTGCTCGACCAGTTCATGGAGCAGAATTTAGGGCCGCACATGCTGCAAAACGCTGCTTCCTTGTAGTAGTCGTCGGGCAGGGTCTCGTCGTGCATCGAACGCGCCGTCTCCGGATCGAGGGATAAGGCGAACTGCTTGTTCCAATCAAAGGTGTAACGCGCGTAGCTGATGGCGTCGTCGCGGTCCCGCGCTCCCGGCCGATGACGCGCGATGTCGGCGGCGTGAGCGGCGATGCGGTAGGCAATCATGCCGTCCTTTACGTCTTTTTCGTTAGGCAGACCCAGGTGCTCCTTGGGGGTGACGTAGCACAACATGGAAGCGCCATGCCAGCCGATGATGGCGGCTCCAATGGCGCTGGTGATGTGGTCGTAGCCGGGCGCGATATCGGTGACCAGCGGTCCCAGGGTGTAGAACGGAGCGCCGTCGCAGAGTGCAACCTCTTTCTCCACCTGCTCCTGAATCTTGTCCAGCGGCACGTGGCCCGGACCTTCGATCATGACCTGCACATCGCTCTTCCAGGCAGACCGGGTCAACTCGCCCAAGGTCTTCAACTCGGCAAATTGCGCTTCGTCACTAGCGTCAGCAACGCATCCCGGGCGCAAACCGTCTCCCAGGGAGAAGCTGACGTCGTACTTGGCCATGACCTTGACGATGCGATCGAAGTGCTCGTAGAGAAAATTCTGCTTGTGGTGATGGGTCATCCATTGGGCAAGGATCGCGCCGCCGCGGCTCACGATGCCGGTAATGCGCTTGGCCACCATGGGCACGTACTGGATCAGCACACCGGCATGGACGGTGAAATAATCGACGCCCTGCTGGGCCTGCTCCTCAATCACTTCGAGATAGACGTCGATGTTCAGATCTTCAAGCTTCTTGACCCGGTTGAGCGCTTCATAGATGGGTACGGTACCGATCGGAACCGGGCTGTGGCGCATAATCGCTTCCCGGATCTCAGGAATGTTGCCGCCGGTCGATAGATCCATCACCGTGTCGGCGCCGAAGTTCACCGCGGTATGCAGCTTGTCGAGCTCTTCTCGGATATTGGAGGTCACGGCGGAGTTGCCGATATTCGCGTTGATCTTGCAGCGGGTGGCGACGCCGATCCCCATGGGTTCCAGCTCAGGGTGGTAGATGTTCGCGGGAATGATCAGGCGCCCGGCGGCGATCTCGTCGCGGATCAACCCCACGGCGAGCTTTTCCCGCTCGGCAACGTAGGCCATCTCTTCAGTGATCTTGCCCTGGCGGGCAAAATGCATTTGCGACATGTTGGAGTCGCCGGTGCGCGCCGCTTCGAGTTTCCGCTTAACGATCCACTCGGCACGCGGCTTTAGAATTTCATGCGCCGGATTGACCTCGTCCTTGCTCATTCCCTGAACCGCCTGGTGGTTGCCATTTCCGTTGCCGCTCATAGTCAAATCGCCTCGTTACCGGTGGATGGGATGGATTGGGTGAATAGAGATGGATCGCTACAGTACCCTAGATTATACGTTCAGATGCGGCAGGCGCCGCAGTGGTCTCTTGCAGGCCGCGAAAGCCATACGGACCGGTGGCCCTTGACGGAAGCGATGCGGAACTCCTACCCTTAGGAAGCCATGAAGATCCGTCCCCAGGTACTCCGCATCAGCGCCGCCGCCATAGTCATCCTGGGCACGATTATCTACCTCGCCGTCACTGGCGTGCAGGCGGACAAGAGCTACTACGTCACCATCAGCGAACTACAGGGCATGGGCAACAAGGCATACACCCGCCATCTGCGCGTAGCCGGGGATGTGGCGCCGCACTCCATCGAGCGCAGCGGGACGAATGCGCACTTTGTTCTCTCAGAGCAGGGACACACGCTGCAGGTTAGCTACCAGGGCATTGAGCCCCCGCCCGATACCTTCAAAGACGGTTCCCAGGCGCTCGCCATGGGCACCTATGGCCGAGACGGCGTGTTTCATGCGACGGAGTTGCAAGCCAAGTGCGCCTCAAAGTATGCGGCGGCCAAGCCCGCGCCGAATACTGCATCGCTCAAAACTCCTCCTGCTCCGGTCGCAAGCAAATAGCACTCGCCCTCAAGCCTCTATACTCCAATGCAGTGTCCACGACGTTCGTGCAGCTTGACGATGTATCGCGCCTGTATGGGCGCTTCCCTGCGCTGCGCAAAGTCTCGCTGAGCTTAGCCGCGGGCCGCTGTTACATTCTGCTGGGAGAAAACGGCGCCGGCAAATCGACCCTGCTGCGGGTGCTCGCCGGGTTGCTGGAGCCGACGTTGGGCACGGCTCGGATGCAGGTCGAAGGCAAGCTCGAAAAGCTTGCCCGGGCAGCGGGCACGCATCGGCTACATGAGCCACGCGCCGATGCTTTACGACGAGCTTTCTGCAATGGAAAACCTGCGCTACTTCGCCGGGCTGTACCGCACCTGCGCCTGCCTTACGCCGGCCGAGGCGCTGCTCTCGGTGGGTCTCGACCCTGCACTCACGCGGCCGGTGGGGCAGTTTTCGCAGGGCATGCGGCAACGCACCTCGCTCGCCCGGGTACTGCTGCCCCAGCCGGAACTGCTGCTGCTGGACGAACCCTTCTCGAATATGGACGCCGCCAGCGCGGGCAAGATGGTCGCCCTGCTGGGCAAGCTGCGTGGAGGACGGCGCACCGTGGTCCTGACGACGCATCAGCGATCGCTGGCGGAACCGCTGGCGGACTACTTTCTTACCATGGAAGGGGGCCAGCTGATCACCACGACAGAGGGGCCGGCCCTCCACGCCGTATGAAGACGAACGCGGCACGCATCCTAGAAAATCTCGGCATCGCTTTCACCCTGCAGGAGTACGAGGTGGATCCCGACGACCTGTCCGCGATCGGCGTGGCGCGGAAGATCGGCCTGCCGGTCGAACAGGTCTTCAAGACGTTGCTGACGACTACCGGGCCTGCTCAATATGTGTTTGCGGTGATTCCCGGAGACGCGGAACTGGACTTTAAGAAGCTGGGCCGCGCCGCCGGAGCGCGCAAGGCGGAGATGGTCTCGCTCAAAGATGTGCAGCCGCTCACCGGCTACATCCGCGGCGGAGTCACGGTCTTTGGGGCCAAAAAGGACTTTCCGGTTTTCGCCGACGAGACGATTGAGCTGTTCGATCAGATTTCTGTCTCTGCCGGGCAACGGGGCACGCAAGTTCTGCTTGCGCCGCAAGATTACCTGCGCGCGGCAAAAGCTACGGTCGCCGACCTGACCAAAGATGCGGTGCGCGCATGAGTTATCTGCTGATCCACCTGACGAAGGACCTGCGGCTCGAATGGCGGTCGAAAGACGCCATCAACGGGATGCTCTTTTTTGCCCTGCTGGTGGTGGTGCTTTTCAGCCTGGCGTTCGATCCCACCTCTTCTGTCTCGCGGCAGATTGCCGGGGGCATTCTATGCGTCGCGACGCTCTTCGCGAGCGTGACCGCGCTGAATCAAGCGTGGAGCCGTGAACTGCGGCACCAGGTTCTGGATGCTCAGCGCATGGCGCCCGCGCCTGCCTCTGCGCTGTTTCTGGCCAAGGTGATTGCGAACTTCCTCTTCGTGAGCCTGGTGCAGATTATTCTGGCGCCGTTGTTTGTTATTTTTTACAACCTGCATCCGCTGGGCCAGACGTGGCTGTTGGCGTTGGTTCTGCCCTTGGGCACGTGGGCGCTGGTGGTGAATGGAACGTTCTTTGCCGCGTTGTCTGTACGTACCCGGAATCGCGAACTGCTGCTGCCTCTGCTGCTGTTTCCGATTTTTATTCCCGCGCTGCTGGGTATGGTCGAGTCCACGACCGCTATCCTGCTCGGCGACTCGGAGCCGGGGCTTTGGATCAAGCTTTTGGCGGGCTACGACGTTATTTTTACCACGGTGAGTTTGTTGTTGTTCTCTACGGTGCTCAACGCCGAGTGATGTCTTCCGCTTCGAGCACCGCATCAGTTACGTAAGGAGCGGCGAGGTCGGCAGCGGCAACCTCAAACGTTTTCAGCCAGCGCAGCTTTCCGGGACCATGCCCGCCCTGCTGGGCACGGCGTAGTATCGGGTCTCGTTTCTGCCGCCGAAAATGAAGATTGCGCTGATCCTGTCGTTTCGCTGCAAATGCGCAACGGCCTCCTGGCAGCGTGCACACAGCGTGATCACCGTCTCGGCGCGGTGCTCGGGCGGCCGGATTGCAAAAGCGTCGAGCAATGCCTGTTGGCCCTTCCTCCCGCAGCCTCGACAGCGATGGCGATCCCGATGCAAAACGTCTTCGCGGAGCCAATCGCCGGTGACCGCTGTACCTGCGAATCCTCTGGCTGTGGGTTTGTGATAGAACGACGAGATAGAGCAAGTACCGTTCCAGGCGGAACGCAATTTCCTGGCGATGTGGCGAAGAAAGGCAAAGATCTCCCCCCGAAAAGTCGGCAGCAAGTGATGCAAGGTAATCTCCTCAATAGCAATAGGTTCACTAGTAAGGAGGAGAGTTTCGCTTGAATCTACCCTGCCGGATGGCTACTATTTTGAAGCAAATGCCATGGTCGCCTGCGTGCAAAGCCTGCGATCACGCCGGTCGCTGGAGATTGCGAAAATAAATAGCACGTCTAAAAATAAAAAGTGCTTTCAGGGTAGATTCAAGCGGGAATCGACTCTTTACGCTTAAATGGATCAATGCAACCCCAAAGGGCCGGTCAGACGCAGTGAAACTTAGGGTCATAGGGATCGCTCAGCCAATTCAAAAGATAAGACTGCTGGTGTCATTACTTCTCAGTCTGACCTTACCCGGCCATACACAAATCACGACTTCGACCGTCATGGGCGTTGTGCAGGACTCGACCAGGTCCAGCATTCCCGACGCCAAGCTCAAACTGATCAATGTCCAGACCGGAGCGGAGAATGACGCGACGACCAACGGGGAAGGTAGTTTCCTGCTGGGCGGCGTTATTCCCGGAGCCTACTCCTTGCAGATTGAACGTGCCGGCTTTGCGACTACGCAGCTCACCGGCCTGCTTCTGAACGTCGGCGATACCAGGGCGCTGCTCATCCGCCTGAAAGTTGGCCCGGTAGCCGAATCCGTCATCGTCGATGCCAGCGGCCTCACCCTCAACACCACCGATGGATCGGTCAATACCGTCGTTGATCGAAAATTTGTCACCAATGTCCCTTTGAACGGAAGAAGCTTTCAGGACCTTATTTCGATTACGCCCGGCATTGTTACGCAGAGCCCGCAAGCGGCGGGGCAAGGCTCCAGCGAGCAAGGCGACTTTAGTGTCAACGGCCAGCGGACCCAGGCTAACGAGTTTTTTGTCGATGGTATTTCGGCCAATATCAGCTCCGGGCTTACGTCAGGCAACGCGCGCATTACGGGCGCGGGTTCTGCTGCCGGCTCCACTGCGCTCGGCACCACGCACAGCCTGGTCTCCGTCGACGCGCTGCAGGAGTTTCGCGTCCTGAGCTCGACTTACTCGGCCGAGTACGGCCGTACGCCGGGCGGTCAGTTCACCTTCCTCACGCGCTCCGGCACAAACGCTTTGCACGGCAGCGCGTACGACTATTTCCGCGACTATAGTGCCGATGCTCTCGACTTCTTTTCCGGGTATCACTATGGCAACTTGAATGGCTACCCCAACAGCAGAGCCTACGAACAGCACGACGCTGGAGGAACCCTGGGCGGCCCTCTCCTGCTGCCGCATCTCAACCGCACTCCCGACAAGACCTTCTTCTTCCTGTCGTATGAGCGGCTTAAACTTAGCCAGCCAACGCCACAAGCATTCCGGTACGCCCCTGGCAACTCATTGCTCCAGGAAGTTCCCGCCGCATTGTTGCCCGTGCTCAACACCTTCGCCGACTACGGCGGTCCCGAGATCACCAATGCGGCCGGCCAACCGACCGGACTTTCCCTCACCATTGTAGGTCCCTTTACGCTTCCGGCGGCGGTCAATTCGACCAGCTTTCGTTTGGACCGCACCTTTTCCCCAAAGCTTTCCACATTCTTTCGCTATGGCGGCGCACCAAGCCATGAGCAACTCGAGCAACTTACCTCTCTTACCTCCAACCAGGTCAATACCCAAACCTTCACTCTTGGAGCCACTTCCCAGGTGACGGGAACCGCCAGCAACGAGTTCAGGCTCGGCTTCGCGCGGAATACCACAGGTACAAACACAGTTACCGATCTAACGTTCTTCCGGGCGCAGAATCTGAACCCGGCGATTGGGCTCGGTGGCTTTCAAAACTCCAGGGCAGCGAGGGTTTATATCCACATCCTGGGGGTCGGTGACACCGCCAGCTACACAGATCGGGCAACCGGCACCTTGCATCAATGGAATCTTCGCGACGCCTTCAGCATTCAATCGGGGAATCACTTATTGAAGCTGGGCATCGACCAACGCCGTATCGCCTCCCATGTGGTACCGCCGGCGCTCTCGGTGCAGGCATATTTTTTTGACCGGGCGGCACTCGTGACCAACCGGGCGTCTGGCATTCTGGTTACGCGAAGCGCTCCGGCGAGCCCCATCGTCAACCAATTTTCCGCCTTCGTGCAGGACGAGTGGCACGTCGCGAAGCCCCTCACTTTGTCGCTCGGCCTCCGTTGGGAGGTGAACCCACCTCCGAAGGGAGAACCCGGCGCAGATGCCTACACCGTGCTTGGCGACGTTGCTTCGCCTGCTACGCTGCACCTTGCGCCCCGAGGCACCCCTTTATGGAACACCAGCTGGTACAATTTCGCGCCGCGCCTGGGCCTTGCCTGGCTGGTTGACCCCCGGCCCGCTAGACAACTGGTTGTGCGCGCCGGCGGCGGCGTTTTCTTCGACACAGGCAATCAGCCGGCCTTGCGGGCCTTTAACGGCATTGGCTTTAGCGCGTCCAGTTTTTCGTACAGCGCGCCGCTCCCGGTTAGCTCCTCGCAGCTCGAGGTTTCGACCGCCGTGGCTCCCCCCTACACCAATACAAGCGTGTTTGCTTTTCCCACGCATCTCCAGCTTCCCTACAGCCTGCAATGGGATATCGGCGTGGACAAGGCGCTCGGCAAAAACCAGGCGGTGACGCTTTCCTATGTGGGCGCGGCCGGCCGCCGGTTGCTGCAGGAGCAGCGACGAGACGTCAGGCAGGTTAGCTCCGAGTTTGGCGATGTGTCTTACTTTCCCTCGGGCCTCACATCGAACTACCAGGCATTTGAGGCCAAGTTCCAACGTTCCCTTGCTCATGGTGTGGAGGCTCTAGCTTCCTATACTCTCGCCCACTCCTTCGATTTCGGATCCACGGATCCGGCATATCCGTTCGTCTATGGAACGTCGGACTTGGATGTTCGCCATAACCTCGAGAGCGCGGTGTCCTGGGACCTGCCCAAACCAGCCGGGCGCGGCTTCCTCAAAAAACTGGTGGGGACCTGGGCGGTCGATGGACGGCTGATTGCGAGAACAGGGTTCCCAGTCAACCTTTCGGGAAACTTCTCTCTCGATCCGGTGACGGGGAATACTTTCTACAGCGGAGTGAACCTCAATCCAGGGCGCCCTTTCTATCTGCGCGGGTCACAATATCCGGGAGGCCGCGCATTCAACGGCGGCCTGGACGCGATCAACCCGGCATTCAGTTTGCCTCGGCCCACAGAGGCGGGAAACGCGCCCAGGAATCTTCTTCGAGGATTCAGCCTCGTGCAAACGAATATCGGGGCCCGGCGTGACTTTCATCTGCTTGATCATTTGAATATGCAGATAGGGGCGGAAACCTTCAATCTCCTGAACCATCCAGACTTCGGCTACATCGACCCCTATCTGTCGGACGCGCTTTTTGGACAAGCCACCAAATTGTTGAACCAGAGCTATGGGGGCACCGGGGCCCTCTATCAGCAGGGAGTCCCGCGTTCCAACCAATTCTCCGTCAAGTTTGTCTTCTAAAAATCTGATCCCGGCCAGTGTTGCGTGGCAGCAGCCAGAGCTGTCCAAATTAACTTGGAGCTGAGATGGACCAGGTTGATTCCATTGGGCGCAAGAGCAAAGCGAGCGGCATTTGGAAAACAGGTTGCGGTTGGATAACTGAGCGTTGAGGTCAAGAGGATCCAGCAGGGGCTAAAGCCCATCATTTTTTCGTAATTTACGGCACGGCTAACGCTCGCTGCGGCGAGGCTGCTCGCTGCGGCGAGGCTGCCGTGCCCTGATACAAAACCCAGCGCTAAAGCGCAGGATAGAGAGGTCAGATTTCTTCCGGCAACGCTAAAGCGTTGCCTCCCCCTGCTAAAGCAGGGGGCTTCCACCCAAAAACACCGCCAGCAAACTTCTTCAGAAAAGCTGTCGGGTCGGAGGTGGCGCATCGGGTTGCCCAGATGCTAGCCACCGTCCGCCGCTCAAACCGTGCATGCGGTTTTCCCGCACACGGCTTTCACGAAGGCTCACTCTTCCGGGAAGCAGGAGAAGAAAGGAATGGTCCTTCGCTTGCCCCCATTGGGTCGATCCGTCCAACAGTTTCCTCGGGCGAAGCGTACGGGTATTTCACTTAAGGAACTGATCCACCTCTCCACCCTTACTCACTGTCTTCCTCTCTCTTCCCAACCGCCTTCGTCGGTTGCCTTCCCCAACCCATTCGGTCGCCGGTTGCCCGGTCACGCGGCTTTCACCGCGCTTAAGGTACTACTCAACCGTCCGACTACTGACAAGGCTTCGCTCACCCTTTCGCTTTCGCTTATAGGCTTGCTTACTCCGAAACCATCCAGAGACCTTGTCAGTTCTCCTGAGGTCACGCATTGTTCTTCCGTACCGTGCCGTCCGCAAACACCTTGGTGCGGTGGGTGAATGAGAACGCCTTCGCCTCCAAATTGCAGCCTCGACCTTGCCCCACCTTTGGCCGACCGGTTCATCGTCGGGGCTGCCCCCTCGATTACGGCCCGGTACTTCTCCTCATGCCCTTCGGATTCCATCTCGCGATGGACACCCTGCCCTCCGCAGAACCATCTCGCCTCTGCGGCCAGCGAGGCATTACCCCCGCTTTCGGATATGGCCCTCCTCATCTGAGAACCAGAGGGACTTCAACCCTCCTGAACAACGCGCTGCTCAGCGCACAATTTGGACAACTCTGATTTTCAGCCGCCCCTCCGGGGGTGTTCCTGCTTCCCCAGAGCATTTTCGCAATGTGTGTAGACCTAACCTTTACGTGGTTTTCTCTCAAAGAAAACCACACCTCGCTGCTGTTATCACGCCACAGTCATTGCGAAAATGCTCTAGCCCCCGAAAAAAATCGCATAACCCGTTGACATCCACAATCCGTCGGCCTATATTTCACCAATCGGTTATATAACCAACCGGTGAATTAATGCACGCTGGACCAACCCATGACCGCACCAAATCTGGACGCAACCTTCGCAGCACTGGCCGACCCGACGCGTCGCGCTATTCTGGCCCGGCTCGCGCTGGGCGACACCTCCGTGACCGAGCTGGCCGAGCCCTTCAAAATGTCGATGCCGGCCATCTCCAAACATCTCAAGGTGCTGGAGAAAGCAGGCCTCATCGATCGCGGCCGCGAAGCGCAAACCAGACCAGCGCGGCTGAATCCAGTGGCGCTCAAGTCCGCGGCTGACTGGATCAACGAGTACCGGAGGCACTGGGAAGAGAGCTTCGATCGCCTGGATGCCTATCTACAGAGGCTGCAGGCGCAAAAGAAAACCAAACAGAAACCGGCCCAACCAAAAAACCGCAGGAAAAAGGAGAAGTGATGACCACAGCAACCATAGCGAAAGAGCAAGACGCCGCAAAAACTTATGAGCTGAAAATCACCCGGGTCTTCGATGCACCGCGTGAGCTGGTGTGGAATGCATGGACCGATCCGGCGATGCAGATGCAGTGGATGGGCCCCCGTGGCTTCAAGACCGTCGAGCTCGACATGCCGAAAATCCCCGGGGCGCCCTGGCGCCGAACCATGCAAGGCCTGGTGCCGGCAACCGGCAATACCGTGACGTTGAAGCAGCATGGTACGGTGCGCGAAGTAAAACCGCCGGAGTTGCTGGTCTTTTCCTTCGCCTGGGACGTGCCTGGCGATGTAGGCCTCACCAACATGGACTTCGAAGAAAACACGGTGACCGTGCGCCTGCAGGAGCTTGGTACGAAGACGCTGATGACCTTTACCCAGGGCCCGTTCCTCACGCAGAGCGCGTGCGACGGGCATACCGGCGGTTGGAACAGTGCCTTCGATAAGTTTGCCGAGTACCTGGTGGCGATGCAGCCGCCCCGTGTGCCCGATACCAACGCCGCGCCCACCGAGCTGCACTTGCGCCGCTTCTTTCAAGCCCCGCGCGATCTTGTGTTTTCCGCGTGGACCAAGCCGGAGATGCTCGCCGAGTGGTGGGCGCCTAGCGGCTTCACCATTCCCCGCTGCGAGTTCGAGGCCAAAGGCGGCGGTAAGATTTACCTTGCGATGAAAGCGCCGGACGAGACCGTTTACGCGATGACAGGCCGGGTGGTGGAGTTCTTCGCCCCTTACCGTTTTCACTTCACGGCAACTCCATTGGATCAAGATGGCAACGCTCTCTTCGAGACCTGGAACTCGGTTTTCCTGGAAGAAAAAAACGGCGGCACGGAAGTGACTCTCGACATCCACGTGATGAGCATGACCAGCGCAGCCCCGATGTACCTCAAAGGCATGGAAGCAGGTTGGAGCCAAAGCCTGGACAAGCTGGCACAGCTCTTAACCAGGGTAAGCCACTGATGGACAGCAGACCATCGCGGAAAACGGGGCGCGGTTGTGATGGCGCCCTGAGATCCGCGCCGAGAACCACACTGTGCTCTGCGAGGAGAACCGATCCTTCGCACACTTAAAGTTACAAATGAAACCAAAACAGGAGAAACACCATGCAGATGAATGTGCACTTGAATTTTCAGGGAAATTGCGCCGAAGCGTTTGCGTTCTACAAAACTGTTTTCGGCGTCACCGACTGTTTCACGATGAAGTACAAAGACGCGCCGGTGGGAATGCCGGTGGACCCGGATTGGCAAGACAAGATCATGCATACCTCGATCCAGTTGGGAGACGTGCGGCTGATGGGTTGCGATGCGCCGAAAGGCCGCTCTACGCCGATCGGTGGTTTTCAGGTTTCGGTAGAGTCAAACGACGAGGCCGAAATCAAGGGGATCTACGAAGCGCTCAAGCAAGACGGCAGTATGCAGATGCCATTGATGCCGACCTTCTGGTCTCCGCTATTCGGCATGTGCACGGATAAGTTCGGGGTCGCCTGGATGGTAGGCATGCCGGGAGCTCCACCGAGCTAAAGCCGGTCGAAGTGGCCGGTTACCGCGCGTTAACCGATCGCTGAGACGTTTTTCGCGACACGTTTTGGCCAGCTTTGCGACAAGTTCGGCCTCCGTGGCCCCTAACAGATATATATAAGGAGGAAAAATACCTGGAAACAGTAAGGAAGAACGGTCATTCTCTACATTTCCTCGCTGAAGCGTTTCAAGCTGAGTTAGGTTTTGTATCAGGGCACTCCTTTACAGGCTGTGGCGAGGACGCGACGCACGAAAACTGCGAGGCAGGCTCGAACGCCTCAGTCTGTCGAGTTTTTCCGCAGCCTGTTAAAGCCCGTACCCTTCGGAGTTGTGCAGCCCGTACCTACCCAGGAAGAGGATGGGGGGAGATGCTTTTCTGCAACTGAGCGATAGTGTCCCCCCTCGGCCGCGGTGTCCGGTCATGGTGGTGCGCTAAGTTGTCAAAGAACTGCCAAGCTCAAGAGGACACGCACTGGGCGCACCCCTGCTCATTCGCGCAATGCCTCTGTTCTCTCCCGCAGCCCCCTCACCCGGGCGAAAAAAGAATGCACTTTGTGCGAGAAAAGCGAGATAGGCCCCCTGCTCTCTCCCGCTGCCCCCTCACCATGCGAAAAAATAGGCGTATGAGCGAGAAAGGCGAGATAAGCGAGATAAGCGAGAGAAGCCCCCTGTGTATCACAATCGACAGCTTACGAGGGCCGAGAAAGGATGCAGCCGGGAGCTCTGAAAGCGCTTGGAAAGCGGTTTTAACCATTCCTGCGGCCTTACACGTTAAGCGGGTTTGAAGATCCGCTTAACCGGACTAAAGTCCGGGGCTACACCGCGGACCAGAGTTTTCTCGCGGGTTTGCGAGGTGCCATGCGGTCTCCCCCTGGCCCTCGACCGGCTTTAGAGGGTGTGTTCCAATCATGCTGGCAAACGCCGATGAGGGAACGAACGCATGGCGACGGTACAGGAATTTAGATGTGAAATCTGTGGACTCGTAACCAGTAGCCCCATTCACTGGTTCGTCATTCGTTGTGGAGAGTTCGAGCTTACCGTACTTCGATGGAACAGCGAAGCGGCAAACTCAGAGGAAGCCAGACATTTCTGTGGGGAAGCGCACGCCCAGGTGTACATCAGCCGCTGGTTTGAATCAGTGTGCTCTCCGCCGAAACCGACGTTTCGGTAGATGCGGAACTGCTCTATTTAGGGTCACCGGCGCTTCCGTCCGGGGAGCGCACTCCGGGGCCGATCTCCACGTTAGGAGCCCGTCTTTCTTCGGCAAACTTTCGTACCCTGTTTTGCGACACTTTTTCAAAGTGCTGTCTGAGGTACTTGTGGAATGTTTCTTCCGGCTTGGTGGCGGCCATTCAATTACCTCAGGAAACGAGAGACTGGAGACAGAAAAGCGATTCAGTAGTTTCCATAGCGGCGATTCTCGTAGTTCCGTTCATCGAGTCCCTCCCCCGAAGGAATCGATGAACGGAGCACTTGAAGAACCGCCGCTTGATGAACAGCATACGGGTTATAGCGCAGTTCACCATAGTTCTTGGGTGACAGCGGAGCAAATCGTAGTTGTATGGCAAACGGCTGCTCGTCGCTCACGCATGGACCTTTGTGGGAGGTGCTTTTGGGCCATTAGACAAGCACACATTTTTGAATTCCCTCCGCACGGCAGCGCATCTAGAGGCTGGAGGCACATTGCCGAAAGCCAACCCACCTGCCAACCCGTCTTCAGGGGTGCGCGCGGTAACCGCCGTGGATCCGCGGAAAAAAGCGACGCACCCCAATCTGATCCTGGGCATCTGTTGCATGAGCCTGCTGATCGTCGGCATGGACGTCACCATCGTGAACGTCGCTCTGCCGGCCATTCAACACGATCTGCACGCCTCGCTCTCCGGGCTGCAATGGATCCTCGACGCATACACGTTGGTGGTCGCCAGCCTGCTGATGCTTTCGGGTTCCATGTCAGACCGTTTCGGGCGCCGTCGCGTCTTTCAGATCGGTCTGGCCCTTTTCTGCGCCGGATCGCTTCTATGCAGCCTGGCACATAGCATCGGCCAGCTTATCGGTTTCCGTGCCCTGCAGGGTCTGGGCGCGTCCATGCTGAACCCGGTGGCGCTGTCGATCATAGCCAACGCATTTCCACAGCCGAAGGACCGGGCACGCGCTGTAGGTATTTGGGGCGCTGTGGCCGGTGCGTCGCTGGCTATTGGCCCGCTCATCGGGGGAGCGCTCACTGAGGCCGTGGGTTGGCGCTCCATCTTCTGGATCAATCTCCCCATTGGCATCGTTGCCGCCGGTTTGGCGGCCAGGTTCGTACCGGAATCCAAAGCACCGCGCGCCCGCGCGTTCGATCCCGTCGGGCAACTTCTGGTATTGACCGCCCTGGCTACTTTGACCTGTGCCGTGATTGAAGGCCCGCATGAAGGCTGGTCGTCCTTGCTGATCCTCGGCTTGTTTACGACGGCCGGCGCCGCTGTTGTCATCTTCCTTTTCTATGAGCCGCGGCGAAAAGACCCCCTGGTGGACTTACGCTTTTTTCGCAGCATACCTTTCAGCAGCGCCACCCTGCTGGCCGTGTGCGCCTTCGCCCAATTTGCCGGCTTCTTGTTTCTCAACACGCTGTACCTGCAACAGGCACGCGGATTCTCTGCCTTGCTCACCGGTCTTTGCACCATGCCCCTAGCCATCCTGATGATGGTGAGCGCGCCGCTCTCCGGCCGCCTGGTAGGGGCTTACGGCACGCGCCCTTCGTTGCTGGCATCGGGCGCGGGCTTTCTGCTCAGCACCTTGCTCCTCACCGGCCTGAGTGTCGGTACGCCTCTCGCCCTGCTACTGCTGGCCTACGGCTTGTTTGGTCTTGGCCTTGGCATGGTGAATCCTGCGATCACCAACAGCGCGGTGGCGGGCATGCCGTTATCGCAAGCCGGGGTGGCGGCCGCCATCGCATCCACTGGCCGGCAGGTGGGAGCCGCACTCGGTGTTGCGGTAGCCGGCACCGTCGTCGCCGCGAGCCGCGCAAAAGGCACCGACTTCACCCAGGCGACGCACGCCATCTGGTGGGTCATGACCGGATGCGGTGCACTGGTTCTATTACTCGGTTGGGTGTCCAGCACGCCGGGGGCGCAAGCCACCACCAGCAAGGTTGCGCACCTCTTCGACGATCTCCACAGATAACTTTGAGCCTCCCCATCGCCGGGCATACGTACGGGGAAGCGGGACATCTGAATGCGCGCCCGGTGAACGCAGGCCCGGACGACACGCAACCGACATCCGCAACCGCGGATGTTACAACCGCGGCCTGCGCCCCTTACGATCGACGTCTTGTTGAGACTCGTCCGTTCCCGTATCGAGCACGGGCTTGCGATCCGGCGGCAGCATTCCATGCCGCGGCGTGCCACAAACAGCGCAGGCCTCTGCTTTCAAGGTAATTTCCGCACCACAGCATGAACAAAAAGCGGCCATAGCATCTCATCTCCACAAATCGCGTTTGCGGTTTGGATGAATCCACCGGTCGCGAAGATTCAAGACGACATCAAGTTGACTCGGCAGGCAGGCCGCGGAAGTAGCGGCCGGCTTGGGGACGAAACAGAACCCAGGCGAACACCACCAAGAGAATGCAATGCACAATCAACCCACGATCCGTTTCCAGCACGCTCAGGATTACGTGGAGTCCAATCCACGCCATCGCCAGCCAGCGGGCCCAGTTGTGGCCGCGGAGGAGGAAAGCTCCGCACAGAATCGCCATGCACTCGGTGAGTTCAATCCAGATGCCATCGAATTGAAAGACATTCCCGCGGTTGAGCTCGTGCAGGTGCAAAAAAAACCCGGCCGTGCCTACAGCGATATAGAGCCATGCCAGCATCGTTACGGAAAGAGGGCGAGGGTTCCCGTTCATGGCAGCACCTCGCGCACCGCATCGCCGGGCTCCAGACTGGGCTTCAGGTCTTCAGCATTCGCCGGCAACACCGCCTCCGCCCGCAGCCGCAGCGCGGGTACATCTTGCCGCATGGGCTCAGCGAACTCCGTCGCGCGCCACACGAAAGCCGTAGTCCGCATATTGGAATTCCGGCGGAATGCTGGAGCGTGCCGAACAGCGTGAGATCTTGATGTGGTGCCGCCAGGAGCCTCCACGCGATGCCTTTCTGCCGCCCTCGCCGGGTCCCCGGGGATTTCGCTCCGGCGAAACCGGGTAGTAGCCGGCCCCGAACCAATCGCTGCACCATTCATGGACGTTCTCGCACATCTCGAATAGCCCGTACGCATTCGGTGGGGACTGTCCCACCGGTTCCGGTCCGGTCTTCCAACGAGCATCGTAGCCAGGCCGCGACATGGGCGGATCATTGCCCCACGGGAAAACCATTTGCTCGATACCGCCTCGCGCGGCTCGCTCCCACTCCGCTTCTGTCGGCAACCGATAATGCGCGCCCGTCGTCTCGCAAAGCCAAGTGCAATAGGCAACTGCTTCGAACCACGAGACGGCAACCACGGGTTGCTGAGGATGAGCGAGGTGAGCCTCTCCCCAGTACGGTGGGGGCCTGCTTCCGGTTGCATCCAGAAACCGTGCGTATTCACTGACCGTGACTTGCGTTGCCGCCATGGCAAACGAATCGATCCATACACGATGCGCCGGCGCTTCCACGCTCTGATCGCTATCGGACCCCATGAGGAACCAGCCCGCGGCAATTTGGATCAGCAACGGCTCAGTGTCGTTGGAGCGTCTGGATTGAGGCTCATCCATCGTCACAAATTGTATTCCCCGTGTGTGGCTCCGCTCGCTGAGTGCGCTTTGTTCTAAACTGTAAGTGGTACGCACCAGGAGTGTCGTGATGAAGGTCTTCCGCTGGGTTTGGCTCGCAATTACCCTTTGCTCGCTCGGCTATGCTTTTTACCAGGGTATGTATGTCGCGCCCACCGAGGCTACCATGGGCGACATCCAGCGCATCTTCTACTACCATTTTCCCTCGGCGATGATGACGTTTCTATTTTTCTTCATCAGCTTTGTGGCATCCATTGTGTATCTCGCCTCCCGGCGCACCAATCCCACACGCGCCCTGAGTTCCGATGCGGCGGCACTGGCCTGCGCGGAGATGGGCATGGTCTTTTGCACGCTGGTACTGATCCAGGGCCCATTGTGGGCCAGGCCGGTTTGGGGCATCTGGTGGACCTGGGATGCCCGGTTGACCTCTACCCTTGTGCTTTGGCTTATTTACGCCAGCTACCTGCTGCTGCGCCAGCTCGCCGATGGTCCACAAATGCGGACATTGGCGGCGGTGCTGGCGATCTTTGGCTATGTCGACGTGCCTATCGTCTATTTTTCGACCCGCTGGTGGCGCACGCAGCACCCGTCTCCCGTAATCGGCGGGGATGCCAATTCCGGTCTCGACCCGGCGATGTGGCCGGCGGTGTGGTGGAACCTCGGCGCCTGGCTGGCGTGGGGACTTTTGATTGCGGCATGGCGGTATAGCGTGGAACGACGGCGGCAGAAGGCAGAACAGCATGCCGCGCTCCATGCTTTGGAAGCCAGCCTTGAAGTTACGCATTGAGCAGTCCATTGAAGAGAAGGAAATTATGGCCCATCGTCATCTTGTTCTTGCCTACGTGATCACTATTGCGGTGCAACTCGGATATGCCGGCTGGGTGGGCTTGAAATACCGGGCCATGCGCAAGCTGGAGCGCGCATTTCCCGCTTACCCTGCCCCGCCGCGCTAAAGGTTCCCCGGACAGGATTGGCGCCGGTTTTTTGTAAAATTGGATAAAATTCGATCGTTTTGGTGGTTTTGGCTCGTTGTCCATCCTCTTTCCGGGTTCGTGTAGCCGTCGGAGTATCGCCGAGTGGCATGGACCAGTCAACATACGTAACGGTGAAACATCTCTTCAGCCGTCCCTTCGGGGACTGGATTGGCGCCGGTTTTTTGTAAAATTGGATAAAATTCGATCGTTTTGGCTGTTTTCGAGCGTTGGCCGTCCTCTTTCCGGGTGCGTGTAGTTGTCGGGTATCGCCGGGCGGCATGGACCATTCAACATGGGTGACGGTGAGGCATCTCTTCAGCCGTCCCTTCGGGACTTCTCCTCCGGCATTGGGTGTCCCCAGGATTTTCATCCTGGGGTATTTTCATCCAGAGCTGCCCAAATTAGCTTGGAGCCGAGATGGACCAGGTTGATTCCATTGGGCGCGAGAAAAAAGCGAGCGGCATTTGGAAGACAGGTTGTGGTTGGGTAATTGAGCGTTGCGGTCAAGAGGATCCAGCAGGGGCTAAAAGCCCATCATTTTTTCGATTTTGCGGCTGACGCTCGCTGCGGCGAGGAAGCCGTGCCCTGATACAAAGCCCAGCGCTAAAGCGCAGGATAGAGAGGTCAGATTTCTTCCGGCAACGCTAAAGCGTTGCCTCCCCCTGCTAAAGCAGGGGGCTTCCACCCAAAAACACCGCCAGCAAACTTCTTCAGAAAAGCTAATTTGGACAAGTGTGACTTTCAGCCGTCCCTTCGGGACTGGATTGGGGCCGTTTTTTTGTAAAATTCGATAAAATTCGATTGTTTTTGGCTGTTTTGGCGCGTTGGCCATCCTCTTTCCGGGTTCGTGTAGCCGTGTCGGAGTATCGCCGAGTGGCATGGACCGGGCAACCTACGTGACGGTGAAGCATCTCTTCAGCCGTCCCTTCGGGACCGGATTGGCGCCGGTTTTTCGTAAAATTGGATAAAATTCGATCGTTTCGGCTGTTTTGGCCGTTGGCCATCCGGTTCGCTCCGGCGAAGTGATGCTCGCTGCGGCGAAGTGATGCTCGCTGCGGCGAAGTGATGCTCGCTGCTGCGAAGTGTGCACGGCCTTCGGTTTCCAGCGATTGCGAGAGTGCTTGCGTGCGCAGGGAAAACACGGTGGGAACCCGTAAAAAATCCCGCCGGGGCAGGATGATTATGTTGCCTGATTTGTGACAGGGATCGGGTGAGACACCGGACGGCGGTAACACCATCCTTCGCTCGCGTGTAGGCCGAAACTACCGGCAACCGAAGGCCAGGGAGCGGCTACGCGAGAATCAGTTCCCTGCCGAAATCGTCTGCTTACAGCATATACCCTCGCGGGAGTAGATATAAGTGCCGGAACCGCTTTCCAGGCGCTTTCCAGGTTCAGGAGTTTCGTTTCGGAGGTTACTTTTCGGGTATTCGCGAAGAATTGAACGGATGAGGGCTTAAACCGTACCTCAGGGCCGCAAGGATGACCGCGTTTATGCCGGGGATAAATCCCCGGCATACCCTGAAGGCGCGTTTGAGGCCGTGCCGGGGTACGACTTGCGTCGTGCCGCAACGGGTTCAATGCAGGCGCGAGGACGGAGGAGCTTCCCTAACTTCTTCCGCCATCAACTCGCCGGGATGGCTTGCCAAAAGCTCTTCTTCCGGCTCGATGTGCACCAGAACCTCGGCAATTTTCGGGACTTGCTCACGGACCTGATCGGCAACGGCATGCGCGATTCGATGGCCGGCACGGACGGTCAGCTCGCCGCGCACGACCACATGCAGATCGACGTAATAGCGAAAGCCCACCTTGCGGACAAAGCATTTTTCCACCCCAAACACTCCCGGGACGGCGGTGGCCACCCTGCGAACATGCTCTCCAATTTCCGGGCTGGGCGCAGTGTCCAACAGTTCGGCCACAGGGCGGCGCAGCTGCTGCCAGCCACCGAAAAGGATGAAGGGAGCGGCGCACAAGGCGGCCCAGTCGTCCGCGGTTGGGTCCCCGGTCCATAACGCCGCGGAGATACCGACGAAGGCAAAGCCGGAGACGATCGCGTCGCTGAGATGATGCCAGGCGTCGCCCCGGAGGGCGGAACTCTCCAGTTTCCGGCTCACCCCGGAAACATATCGTGACAGCAACGCCTTGACGGGAAATACGCACACCAGAACCCAGAGGGTGTAAGCCTGGGGCAGCTTATGCGGGGTACGAATGAGGTTGATGCTTTCCGCGGCAATGCCGACGGCGGCGGCGATCATGGCGACGCCGACCACGGCAGCGGCGATCGGGTCGGCCTTGCCATGCCCGTAAGGATGATCCCTGTCCGGCGGCTTGATGGCCAGCCGCAGCCCCCAGTAGACGACCGAGGAACTGATGACATCCAGGAAAGATTCGACTCCATCGGCCAAAAGGGCGAACGAATGCCCAAAGATCCCGGTGAGGCATTTGACCATCGCCAGGGTGAGGTTGATGACGATGCCGAGCAGCGAGGAGCGCAGGCCGACTTCCACAATCTCTTCGGTTGTCGGCGCAGGTGTCATGGCTGCATTGTCTCTTATTCCAGTCATTGCAGACAGAGCCTACCTGAAGCGGAACGCACGCACACGGCCCATGTTCCGTTGGTTTTCTTTTTATGGAATCTGCCTTGCCCCATCTGGATGATCCTTACTAAACTTAGCTTTGGACTCATGCCAGGGAGGCGTCCGTTGCTGCGCTTTTTAAAGCTCGCTCTCATTTTCGAACTATCCACCGTGGTCGGGCTTTCGGTGCTGACGGGCCAGTTCTTTTATCGCGCATACAATAATTCCAGCCGGGAGCATCTGCCGGTTAGTTTTCTGGCCGCGTTGGTGATGCTGGTGTTAGGGACCCAGCAGACGGCCATGTCGTTGCGCCGGGAGAAACTCCGGTTGGCTTTTGGACGGCCCACAGGGCAGCAAAAACTTCGCCTGCAAGTGGCCTACAGTACGCTGACTTTGCTGCTTTTCATCGCGGCCGGGGTGTTGCTGGTCATCCTAAGAGACCATCTTCAGTAGGGCTGCAGCGCGGTTGCCGGGGATCCGGGAGCTGCCTCAAGACGGCCAAAGAGCGCGAGAAAATCGTCCCTCAGGGGCTTAAAGCCCATCATTTTCGGCGCACTGCGGCACGGCTATTTAGGCCGTACATCTAGTGAGATAACCAAACGGCCTTTAGGCCCCGAGGGCAGGTTTCTCGGTCGAAAACGCCGCCCTCAGTGGCTAAAGCCCACTGTTTTTGTTTCCGTAATGTACGGGCTGAAGCCCGTACCCTTCATTCACAGAGTTTTTCCGCAGCCTCTAAAGCCGTGCCCTGATACAAAATCGGTCCTTCTGCAAACTGTAAAGCCGTGTCCTGAGACAGAGCAAACGATGGCACCTGCTGCCAACGCCGTGGTCAGCGAGCGGCGCTCATGGCTCTTTTCGGGCGGGTAACGACCGATTGCGGCTTTCGGGGCTGCGCCACCTCAGGCTGCGGATCTGTTCTGCGCGGAGCACCCTCAGAGGACTGCTGATCCATCCAGTCATCGAGACGCGAGCGTTTGAAGCGCCAGCGGTTGCCGAGCTTGAACGCGGGCACGAAGCCATCGGAAGCATACTTGTACAGCGTGTCGGGACTGATGCCGAGGTAGTCGGAAGCCATGCGAATGTCCATGACTTCGCGAACCTCATCTCTCGCCGGTGTGGTTCTCATCGAAGTGCTCTCCTCTGGGAACTGCTGGACCGGGCGAGAGGACTAACCCGCCGTTGTGCTTATACCGCGTTTTCACCCTGTAACACAAGAGATTATCGCGTATCGCGGGAATCCCCCGGGTTTTGCGCGGTTTCACAGTTTCCATGGCCCATTTAGTGCGTTTTTCTAAGGGTTATGTCCGCTGTGAAACCACTGCTGCGGCTTTGTTCGGATCCGGTAGGAGCGTAACAGAATTTGTAGCCTTGCGAAGCATTACCAGAGGAGAACAGGCGGTTACTAAGGACATCGTATCCGACCTGATCCCTACAACAGGAAAGTTAATCCTGAAGATTCCATGTATCCAACTATCTGCTTCATTCATAAAGCCTAGCAAGGCAATCAAGATTTCTGCGCGACGACGTAAATAATTACAATTGCGGTTGCAAACCGGCGGCAAGAGAAATCAAGTCGTCACCTATGGTGCGTGTTTTTGCGATCGCATCCGCCAGCGGAATGTGGGTAATCTCTGTGCCCCGCAACACGACAAGCCGGCCGAACTTGCCTTCATGCACCAAGTCGATGGCAAACGAGCCGTAGCGGGTGGCCAGCATACGGTCATAAGCCGTCGGCGTGCCGCCACGCTGCGTGTGCCCAAGGTTCACAGAGCGAGTTTCGTATCCGGTCTTTTCTTCAATCAATTCCGCGACGGTTTGCCCGATGCCGCTGAGACGCGCGTGACCGAATGCGTCGACCTTCGCTCCCTGCGTGGCTAGTTTGTCTGTGCCGGGAATTTTGGCGCCCTCGGCGACCACGACGATCGAAAATAGCTTTCCCCGATCGTGACGTTCCTTGAGGATCTTCACTGCGGCATCGATGTCGATTGGCTTTTCAGGTACGAAGATCACATCCGCGCCACCGGCGATGCCAGAGGTAATGGCAATCCAGCCGGCGTCGCGTCCCATGACCTCGCAGACGATGACCCGGTTGTGCGCCTCGGCAGTAGAGTGCAGGCGGTCGACCGCTTCGGTGGCAATCGAGACCGCGGTATCGAAGCCGAAGCACGCGTCGGTTCCGCTGAGGTCGTTATCGATGGTCTTGGGAACACCGACGACCTTGACGCCCTTCTCGACCAGCGCATTGGCGACACCCTGGGTATCATCGCCGCCGATGGTAATGAGTGCATCGAGCTGATTGGCCTTGATGGTGGCCATGCACTTGTCGATGCCGCCCTCCATCTTGCGCGGGTTGGTGCGGGAAGTCCGCAGGATGGTGCCGCCAAGCTGCAGGATTCCGGATACGGTTTCGAGGGTAAGGGGCATGGTCTTGTTTTCCACCACGCCACGCCAGCCTTCGATGAAACCGATGAACTCATCGTGGTGATGGAAAATACCTTTACGTACTGCAGCGCGGATCACCGCATTCAGTCCGGGGCAGTCGCCGCCTCCGGTAAGGATTCCAACTCGCATTTTGGTTCTTCTCCTAAAAGCGTGCACTGAAACGTGCACTGTTATCGTAGCGCCTTGTGCATCATAGCTGCGGAGAGCGCGCAAGGGAAATTGGGTGGCAAGAGCCGACGAAGGGGTGGCCTTTCCCTTTGCCGCGACTTGTGAATTGGCGCTACCGCATCTAGTGATGGAAGAGCTTGTTGAGGACGTCGCTCGGATTGGGTTTGCCGTTGGTATTGCCCTTGCCCAGCAGTTGCTGTTTGAGAAGGTTGCCGGCATTCTGCTGCAGCACCTTGTTCAGGTCAGCCTGGATCACAGGGTTGCTCGTCGTGCCGGTGATGTGAACAGGAATTCCATTCGCCGCCGCGGTGCTGACCGCCTGCCCTAACACTCCACCAGCCACCGAGGTGACACCGCTCAGCAAGCCGGAGTTGGGATTGAGTTTTGCCACAACCTGAAAGTTCAAACCGCCCTGCGGCGCAATGGTCCCCGCCCCGGTGGCAGTCCCAATCACCGGAACCGAGGTGTAGAGGTTGTCGATCCGCGTGCCCTGCGGCGAGGAGTTCACGGTGGCGCGCAGAGTCTGAATCTGGGTGCCCTTCGCGCCCGATGCGGAACCACCCTTGAGACCGCCAATCTTCGAGCTGAGATCGAAGCCGGCCAGCAGAGTGTTGTCCACCTGCACCGGCCCGCTGATCGTTGGGGCGTTGGCCGGGCCATCGATAGCGAGATTGGCGGTGAGCGTCCCGCCCTGCAAACTCGATCCGCTGGGCAGGCGAATGCCCGCGGCCGGCAAGAGCGCTTCGACCTGGTTGATGGGCAGGTTCGGTGCAGCCAGATGGAGCGCGACGGTGGTCTGTGGACCCGTCATGGAATAGGTTCCATTGATGTGTATGGTGACGCCGCCGGTCTTGATACCCAGGTCGGTGATCTGGCCGGTCCGGGCATCGAGGTTGTGGGCAATGGTGTACGCAATATCCACCGGTTTTGGAGTGGGCGCGCCGTTGGCCACCAATACCAAGCGCGAAGCGTTCACCGTCCCGTTGCTGTTTAGAGTTTGCCCATTGGAGGTGACCTGGGCGGTAATGTCGGCGAGCATCGAAATTCCCTGGCTCGCAGGAATCACGCCGGCGGCTACCGGATCGAAGTGTTTCAAGTGGATGTTGGCGCCGAGTGGCGTCTCCGAGGCGTCTTTCGCGTTCACCGGCCCGGCGTTGCCCTTGACATCGAGCAAACCACCCGCGGGAAGCTTTGCCGAGAGCGTAAAGGGGAACGCCTTGGCGAAGGAGAATTGGTCCACCGTGAGATTCAGATCGCTGTAAACGAAGGGAGTTCCGGTGAGCGGGAGGTCGGAGACGGTGGCTGTGCCATCGGCCACCCGCATCTGCCCCACGGTGAAGTTGGGCAGGGCGCTCTCCTGCTGGGTGTTTTGCGTACGGCTGCCGGCGGTTTTGCCGATGTCAGAGAAGTTCCACGTGCCTTGGGCGTTGTGAACGAGGTTAATCGAAGGCGAATCGGCAACCAGGTTGGTGACCAATAACTGCTTATGGAAAACCAGCGGACCCATTTCCACCCCGATGTGCAGTGACTTGGCCTCAAGAAAGGGCTTGGGGCTGAAAGCAGGGTTGTCGGCAATGGAGATGTTGTTGGCCACCAGGCTGCCGGAGAAGATCGAGAAGCTGAGATCGCCGAGGGTTACCTTGCGGCCAAGGGCCGAGGAGAGCTGCGACTCCAGGGTGGGACGGAAGGTATTGGCATTGACGAACAACGGGATGAGGAGAACAGCCACCAGCAAGAGAACAACGATCGCGACGAGAATGCTTATCAGCGGATGCTTCTTCACAGGGACACCTCAGCGGTATTTTCCGGTGGAAAGACGGATGAAGTAAATACTTAGATGCGGCCCGGAATGCTTTCGCGCCACTTACTACCGTGCCACAGTCGCGGGGCGAGATAAAGCTCGCGGGGTGTGGTTTCAACCGCTTTAACGATGAGACGTCGATTCGTCTTGGTAGAGGGCGGCAATTTCAGCAGCGTATCGCTGAACGATGACGCGCCGCTTGAGTTTGAGGCTAGGGGTCAGTTCGCCGGTGTTGATCGACCACTCGTCGGCTACTACGTGGAAACGCTTGATCGTCTCGAAGTTCGCGAGACCCTGGTTGACCGCGTCGACACAGGCTTGATAAGCCGCCAGCACGGCCGGATTCCGGACCAGTTCGGCGCGCGAGGTGAAGGCAATTCCCTGCTGCCGCGCCAGGCTCTCAAGCGCCGCAAAGTTGGGCGCGATGAGCAGACTCACAAATTTGTGGCGGTCGCCCACCAGTACGGCGTTGTCGACCAGGAGGCTCGCGTTCAGCTTGCCTTCGATCGGCTGGGGAGCGATCATCTTGCCGCCGGAGGTTTTGATCAGCTCCTTCTTGCGGTCGGTGATGTAGAGGAATCCATCGTCATCGGCACGCCCGATATCTCCGGTGTGGAACCATCCGTCGGGCTCGATGGCCTCAGCGGTAGCCTCCGGCTTGTGCCAATACCCGGAAAAGACGAAGGGGCCCCTGACCAGCAACTCGCCATCGGAGGTAAAGCGGACTTCCACCGTCTCGATCGGCTTGCCCACCGAACCCATGCGGTGATTTTTCGCGTTATTCAGAGCCAGGACCGGCGACGTTTCGGTGAGACCGTAGCCTTCGAAGATGCGAATGCCCACATCGGCAAACCAGGAGGCTGTGTCCATGCCAAGGGGCGCGCCGCCGGAGATAAAGTCTTGTACCTTGCCGCCGAACGCCTGCCTTACTTTCTGATAAACCAGGCGGTTGGCGAGGCGCCAGGTGAGCGAGGAGGGTGTTTGCCCGCGCAAGATCTGGTCGCGGTGCCGCCGCCCGGTCGCGATGGCCCAGTTGAAGATTTTGTGGGAGAGCGGTTTAATTCCAGCTCGCCGTTTCACCTCATCCCGAATCTTCTCGTACACCCGGGGCACGGCGACAAAAACAGTAGGCTGCACGCTCGCCATGGAGGCGGGGAGCCGGTCGAAGCTTCCGCAGTGGGCGATGGTCGCGCCGTAAGAGAGAAGCGCGTAATCCAGGTGGCGGGCCGTAATGTGCGAGAGCGGTAAAAACGAGATGCAGGTGGACTGGGGTCCCCAGGTAAAGGTGCGGGTGGAGTAGTTCAGGTTCGAGGCGATGTTGCCGTGGGTGAGCATAACGCCCTTGGACTCGCCGGTAGTCCCCGAGGTGTAGATGAGAGTGGCCAGGTCTTCGGGCTTTACGCTGTAGCTGCGCAGCCAGGAAGCGATGTCCACGGAGGCGGCGCCTGCGTCGGCACCCTGCAACAGCGAGGATAGGAGCGTGCACTCTGCGGCGGCTATGTCGTCCATCACGACGACGTGCTCCAGCTGGGTCCGGCTGCGGATGGAGGCGATTTTGTTGTATTGCACTTCGCTCGACACCACGGCAATACGCGCGCCGGAGTCATTGAGGAGGATGGCGATTTGCTCGGCGGTGAGCGTGGGATAGATGGGCACATCGGCTGCGCCCAGTATCAAGGCCGCGAAGTCGACCGCTGCCCACTCCCAGCGATTCTCCGCCAGGATCGCGATGCGGTCGCCCTTGACGATTCCCCAGGCGGTGAAGGTGTTGGCCAAGGCATAGACACGCGCCATGAGCGCGGTGCTCGACATGGGCTGCCAAGCACCTGAGGCGTCTTGCCATAGCATCGCGCGTTCACGCTTGCTGGCCGCCACTAGCCCGACTACATCTACCAAGGTTTCCAGATTGAACATGAGCGGGGTCACAAACCCTGACGATTGTAACGCGGGGGTGTTTGTGGGTGGTTTGACGGTGTGCGCATGCCGCAGTTTGGTTGCGCATGGACGAAATCTGGTGCCGGTAGAGCATTTTCGCCATCCATCCCGGCTTTTTTAGCCGAGATGGAGGGAGCCATAAGAGGGTACGGCCTTTATGCCTGCGGGATTGGGGTGAGGCGTATGAAGCGCGCGGAGAGGTTTGCCCAGTCGGAGAGAATCCAGTGGGCGCGGGTGCTGCCGGTTTTTTCTGCGTGCAACGTGATCAGCTGACGCAGTTCTTCGCCTGCCTCGTGGTCGAGTTGAGGCAACGGCTCCGGTGTTAAAAAGCTGGTGTGGTACCGGGTTCTGGGCAATGAAGGTGTCATCTTCATCGAAGACCCAGGCCAAACCGCCGGTCATGCCGGCGCCGAAGTTTTGCCCGGTGGAGCCCAAGACGGCCACCAGGCCGCCGGTCATGTATTCGCAGCCGTGGTCGCCGATACCTTCGATGACCGCCAGTGCGCCGGAATTGCGGACAGCGAAACGCTCACCCGCGCGGCCGGCGGCAAACAACGAGCCGCTGGTGGCTCCATAGAGAGCGACATTGCCCAGAATGACGTGGAGCTCGCTCTCGCGCGCGGCACGCCCCTGGCCGCGAAGAATCAGTTCTCCACCGCAAAGGCCCTTGCCGACAAAGTCGTTGGCCATGCCGTCGAGCACCAACTGCATGCCAGGCACGGCGAAGGCTCCGAACGACTGGCCGGCAATGCCGGTTAATTTGAAATGCAGAGGCGTCTTCTTGTGATGGAGGCCGTGCCAAACGAGCTCGCCGGCCAGCCGCGCACCCAAGGTGCGGTGCTGGTTGGCGATGGTGGCTTCGACGGAGAAGGGTAGCCCCGCGGCCCGCGCCGTGAGCGCAGGCTGGACCCAGGCATTGTCGATGGCGGCATGATCGGTAGGGCGACGATTGCGCTGGCCCTGCCACCGTACGTGGCCTTCCTGCGCAGGAGCGAGCAACGGGCTGAGGTCGAGTCCGCCGGCGGCGCTCACCTGCTCCAGCAGATCGATGCGTCCGGTTGCCGCCTCAAGCGAGGGCAGGCCCAGGCTGGCCATGAGCATTTGCAGGTCGCGGGTAAGCTCCTCAAAAAAGCGAACTACGTTGGCCGGCTTGCCGCGAAACTTGGCGCGCAAATCGGGCCGTTGCGTCGCGATGCCGGTAGGACACGTGTTGAGGTGACATTGACGAGCCATGTCGCAGCCCAACGCCACCAACACCGCGGTGCCAAAAGCAAATTCGTCAGCGCCCAGCAAGGCGGCGATCAAAACATCCCGGCCGGTGCGGAGCCCGCCGTCGCAACGCAGGCGCACGCGGCCGCGCAGGCCGTTCTGCATCAGGACTTGTTGGGCTTCAGCAAGGCCGATCTCCCACGGGTTGCCGGCATACTTGATGCTGGAAAGAGGCGAGGCTCCGGTGCCGCCGGAGTGGCCGGCGATGACGATGTAGTCCGCATAGGCCTTGGCCACGCCGGCTGCCACCGTACCCACACCGCACCCGGAAACCAGCTTGACGCCGATCGCGGCGCGCGGATTGACGCGCTTGAGATCGAAGATGAGCTGGGCCAGATCTTCAATGGAATAAATGTCATGGTGCGGCGGAGGGCTGATGAGAGCCACGCCGGGTTGCGCATGGCGCAGGCGTGCGATCAGCTCGGTGACCTTGTGACCGGGGAGCTGGCCACCTTCGCCGGGCTTCGATCCCTGGGAGATCTTGATTTCGATCTCCTCGGCGTGGGCGAGATATTCGGTGGTGACGCCAAAGCGGGCGGAGGCCACCTGCTTCACCTTGTTGCTGAGGATGGCGGGCGCGCCCGGATAGGCCGGATAGACCACGGGATCTTCTCCGCCCTCGCCGGTATTGGAGCGTGCGCCGATCTGGTTCATCGCTTCGGTGATGGTCTGGTGTGCCTCGGGGCTCAAGGATCCGAGCGACATGGCCGAAGCAATGAAGCGATGCATGAGGGTGGGCGCCGCCTCTACCTGGTCAAGAGCCAGGGGGGCGGCGGCGGGACGAATTTCCAGCAGGTCGCGCAGAACGGTCGGCTTGCTTTCGGCGGCCTGGGTATTGAAGGCGGTCCAGGCTTGAGCAGGCAACACATTCAGGGCAGCGGCGCCGCGAGCAGTCCCGGTTACCACTTGCAGGGCACGGACGGTTTGCGGCTGCCAGCCGTGGGGCTCAGCGCGATCGTCCTTGCGGAAGCGAACCCAACCATAGTCGGGCAGGGCTTTGGCCTGCTGCGGGGCGACGGGCTGCTGGGCAGTCGCGGTCGGGGGCAGCGACTCCTGATGAGCCACGTTCATCAGGGCCGGCTGGCTGTCTTCTTCCTGAGCCGCCGACCAGAGGTCGCGCAGCGCAACTTCGAGTTGACTGAAACCAATACCGGAGATGGGCGACGGCGTGCCGGGGAAGCAGTACTCCACCACGTCACGGTCGAGGCCGAGAATGTCGAACAGGTGCGCGCCGCGATAGCTATCGAGCACAGAAATGCCCATCTTCGACATGATCTTTGCCAGGCCGAGGTCCAAGGCGTGCAGCATGTTGGCTTCGCCATGTTCAGGGTCGAGGTTGCGCGCAGTTTCGAGCGCCAGCCAGGGACACACCGCACCCGCTCCATAGCCAAAGAGCACGGCCACGTGGTGCAGGTCGCGACAATCGCCCGCCTCGACGGCAAGGCCGGCATGGGTGCGCACCCCGGCGTTGACCAGGGCGTGATGGACGGCGCCCGTGGCCATGGCCATGGGAATGGGGAGAAACTCGGCGCGCCCGCCAGGTTGCGCGATGGCGCGGTCGCTGAGCAGCAGGATGGCTGCGCCGCCCTGCACCAGTTCCACGGCACGGGCACACAAATCATCGATTGCCTGGCGCAGGTTGCACGACGGAGCGAAGACGCAGTCGAGCACCGCCAACGGCATCTCGTCGGCGAGCGCGTGCTCCCGATTGCGCAGAGCGTGCATCTGGCCCAGGGAGAGAAACGGAGACTCGAGCGACAAGCCGGGGATGCGCGCCTTGGTGTCGAGGATGTGAGGCCACGGGCCGAGACGCGTGTGCAGCTGGATGACGATGGACTCGCGCACGGGATCGATGGCCGGGTTGGTAACCTGGGCAAAGCGCTGGCGGAAGAAGGCGTAGACCGGCCGCGGCGCATGCGCCAGGGGCGCAAGGGGGGTATCGTCCCCCATGGACCACACCGCGTCTTTGCCGTCGCTGGCCATGGGAGCCAGCACCATCCGAACATCTTCCCGGGTGTAGCCGAAAGCCTGCTGCACCTGAGTCAGATCCTCAATCGCCGGGGTAAAAGCAGCGGGCTCGAGGGGAGTGTCTTCGACCAACGCGCCGTAGCCGGTGAAACGGTCGAATTCTTTAAGGAGCTGCTCGTCTTCGAGCAACTGGTGCGCATCCAGATCGGCGACCAGCATTTCGCCGGGACCAAGGCGGCCGCTGTGGATAATCTTCTCCGGATCGAGGTCGACGAGGCCGGCTTCGGACCCGGCGACGACCAGTGCGTCTTCGGTTAGAAAATAACGGCAGGGGCGCAGGCCGTTACGGTCGAGCGCCACGCCAACCAGGTGACCATCGGCAAACGCCAGCGCCGCAGGGCCATCCCAGGGTTCCACGCAATCTGCGTGGTAGTGGAGAAAAGCTGATTCTTTCTGCCGGCCGGCGGGAGGCAGCAACATTCTGACCGCCTCGGCCACGCTGCGGCCGTTGCGCGCCAACAACTCGACTACCTCGTCGAGGCTGGTGGAGTCGGAGCCATCCTTGGTGAGAATAGGGTGACATTCCGCGGGAATCGTCGCCGCCCGGGCGTCCATGCGGGCCCGGTTGCCCCACACGGTATTGATTTCCCCATTGTGCGCCAGAGTCCGCAAGGGCTGCGCGCGGTCCCACGAGGGCGCGACGTTGGTGGCGTACCGCTGGTGGAAGATGGCGAAGGGGGTGACATAGGCCGGGTCAGCCAGGTCGGGATAGAACTCAGACAGCAGGCGCCCCGCGCACATGGCCTTGTAAACCATGGAGTGAGAAGAAAGCGAGCAGACGTAGGCAGCGGGCCCTGCATTCGAGCCTGCGGCAAGTTGGGAAGCCGCTTCGCCCTCGCGCTCGAACTGCTTGCGGGCGAGGTAAAGGCGACGCTCAAAGAACGCGGGGTCACTGGCTGTGACCAGCACCTGGCGAATGACGGGAATGCTGGACAGCGCGATCTCGCCCAGAATCTCTTCGCGGGTGGGGACTACCCGCCAGGCGAGGACTTGCAGCTTTTGCGCCGCGAGCGCCTGCTCCAGCGCTTGCGTGGCGGCGCTGGATTCGCTGGGCAAAAACACTACGCCGACACCCAGCGGAGCATCCGCGGCGAGCGAAAGACCAGTGGAGGCGAGGATAAATTCCCGCGGAATGGCGGTCATGATGCCGACGCCATCGCTGCTTTTGCCGTCCGCGGCAATGGCCCCGCGATGCGCCAGCCGAGCCAGCGCGGTGAGGGCCTGAGTCAGAATTTCATGGGAGGGCTGATTGCGAAGCGTGGCCACAAAACCGACGCCGCAAGAGTCGTGATCAAAACGGGAATCCAGCAGGTTAGGGGTGGACCTGCGCTCCAGCGTGTTTGAGGCAAAGAAACCCATACGTAACTATAATCCCCGTTTCCGTGGCAAGCATCTGCTGATTAAATTTTCTTTTGCACCATAGAGAGTAACCGGAACAAAAGACCTGGCTGTGTCGTGACCGCAGTCAAGCCGCGACCGCAGTAACGCGGGTGATGGATTTTGTTGAAAAAGAAGCATCCATTCGTTGACAAACAGCCTCTGTATATTTATACATGTTGATGTATTTTTATGCACACACCGAGCGCGGCCATCGGCCGCGCTCGGTCTTTGGGACAAGCACTATGAAGCAGGACCGGCATACCGCAATTCGGGAACTCGTCTCAGGCGCGCCCATCGGCAGCCAGGATGAATTGCGCCGCCGGCTGGTCAAGCGCGGGTTTGAAGTAACCCAGGCGACGCTCTCGCGCGACATTCATGAGCTGCATCTCTACAAAGGTCCGAATGGCTATGCGACGCCCAACGGCGGGGCGGTCGAGCGATGAGGAAGATGCCCTGCCCGATACCGCCGAAATGCTGAGAAGCTTCGGACTGAAAGTGAAGCAGGCGATCAACCAATTGGTGTTGATCACGATCAACGGAAGCGCGCAACCAGTCGCCCTGGCCATTGATGGCGAAGACTGGCCCGAAGTGGTTGGAACCATCGCCGGCGACGACACAGTGCTGATCATTTGTCCTGACCAAAAGCGAGCGACGCTGTTGCGGGATCGCCTGGAAGCGATGATCGGCTGATGACCACGGGCCCGATCCAAACCGCGGTAGCCGGTGTGAGCGGCTACGCCGGCCTCGAGTTGGCACGGCTGCTGTTGCACCACCCTGCTCTCAAAGGGCGGCCACCGGTCTTTGTGGGCCGCGACGCCGAAGCAGTGCGGCTGACTGACCTGCATCCCCAGCTGGCGGATAATAACGGCAGCGCCGGCCTGATGGTCGAACCGTTCTCGTGGGAATTATTGAAGCAGCGCGGCGTGGAGCTGCTGTTTCTGGCGACGCCGCATGAACAATCGCGGAGCTGGGTGCCGGAAGCGCTGGCACGCGGGTTGAGGGTGGTGGATTTAAGCGGAGCCTGGCGCTTGCACGCGCACGAAAACCGCGCAATCTACAATCTTCACGACGCGGACGCCGCACTGGCGAGCCAGATCCAGGCAAAGAGCGTCTATGGGCTGCCGGAGTTGCATCGCGCCTGCATTCGCAACGCGCAATTGGTGGCCAATCCGGGCTGTTATGCCACATCCATCATCCTGGCATTGAAGCCGCTGGTGGCCGCGGGGTGGTTGGATCTGGACCGCGGCATCATCTGCGATTCCAAATCGGGCGTCTCCGGCGCCGGCAAAGCGCCCACCCCAGGAACGCACTTTATGTATGCGGCGGATAATCTCTCCGCGTACGCGGTGTTTGGCCATCGGCACATGGGCGAGATGCTGGAGCAATTGGGTTTAGAGGAGCCGCAGATTATCTTTACTCCGCACCTGTTGCCGATTCCGCGGGGGATCCTCTCCACCATCTACGTAACGTTCCGGGAGAAGAAGGAAGTTGCGGAGGTGGATGCGTGCTTGCGTGCGTTTTATTCCGGGAGCCCGATGGTGCGCGTGTTCAGCCCGGGCAAAACCGGTCGCGGTAGCGCGCATCTGCCGCAGATTCAGTATTCCGTGCGCACCAACTATTGCGACATCGGCTTCCAGTTGGCGAAAGATGGGCGGCGCTGTGTGGTGGTTTCGTGTTTGGATAACCTGCTCAAGGGCGCGGCGGGACAGGCGGTGGAGAATATGAACCTGATGTACGGATGGGATGAAGCGGAGGGATTGGCATGAGATTCGTCGTCAAGCTCGGTGGTTCGGCGCTCGAAGATCAGACCTTGCTGCAGGGCTGCGCACGCGCGGTGGCGGTGCTGGCAAGGGATGGCAACGAGGTCGCGGTGGTGCATGGCGGCGGCGCGCAGCTCACCCGCACGCTGAAGCAGATGGGCAAGCAAAGCGAATTTATTGCCGGCTTGCGCATTACCGATGCCGAAACGCGCGATGCCGCGCTGATGGTGTTGGGCGGCCGGGTGAACAAGGAACTGGTGGCGGCGCTGGGCGCGCACGGCCAGGCGGGCGTGGGCCTTACGGGTGGCGATGGATTGATTTTCCGCGCGCGTAAGAAGCGCACCACCCCAGACCTGGGTTTTGTGGGTGAGATTGTAGCCTCGGACACGCGTTGGCTCGATGCGATCTGGAAAATGGGCGCGGTGCCTGTGATCTCGAGCCTGGCACTGGGCTTTGACGGCGAGTACTACAACATTAATGCCGACGAGATGGCGGCGGCGTGCGCCGTGGCCTGCGAAGCCGATGCGCTGGTCTTTCTTACCGATGTGCCCGGTGTACGCGGGGCCAATGGCCAGGTGATGCGCTGGTTGACTGTGGATCAAATTGCCGGCCTGACGCAGGATGCCGTGATCAGCGGAGGCATGCTGCCCAAACTGAGCGCGTGCCGCGAGGCGCTGCTGGCGGGCGTGAAGCGGGTGCGGATACTGCCCGCGGACGCGGCATCAGTACTACCCGACCTGTGTTCGACGCGGGTACTTCAAGGGACTGAGGTGATGGTGGCATGAAGCTCGAAGACGTAAAGGCAGCGGAAGCCAGGCTGCTGCTCCCCACTTATGAGCGCAATCCGATTCTGTTTGTAGACGGAGCCGGCATGTACCTGGTCGACGGCAACGGCAACCGGTACCTCGACCTGCTGAGCGGTATTGGCGTCAATGCGTTGGGCTACGGGCATCCGGCGGTGAACGAGGCCATCGAACGGCAGAGCCGCAAACTGGTGCATATCTCGAACCTGTACTTCCACGAAGGGCAGGCGGAGCTGGCGTTACGGCTGACGGAGAGAACGGGCCTCGATCGCGCGTTCTTCTGCAATAGCGGCACTGAGGCATGGGAAGCCGCGATGAAACTGGCGCGCGCCTACTCTGCTGTAAAGCGGAGTGAGGGCCACGCGATGGGCACCCGGTTCCTGGCGCTCGAAAACAGCTTTCACGGGCGCACCATGGGTTCGGTATCGACCACGCATAAGGACAAGTATCGCGAGCCCTTCCAGCCGCTGGTGCCGGGAGTGGATTTTGTGCGCTTCAACGATGTGGCTCACCTGCGGGCAAGCTTTTCGAGCGCCGTGTGCGCCATCCTGATCGAGCCGGTTCAAGGCGAGGGCGGCATTCGGCCGGTATCACAGGAATTTTTTGCCGCCGCTCGCGAGCTGACGCAATCGACCGGCGCGTTGCTGATCGCGGATGAAATTCAATCGGGCCTGGGCCGTACGGGCAAGTGGTGTGCCTACCAGCACTTTGGCATTCAGCCCGATGTGACTACGCTGGCCAAGCCGCTGGCGGGCGGGTTGCCGCTGGGGGCGATGCTGTGCACCGAGGAGGCATCGCGAGGCATCCATCCCGGTTTGCATGGCACGACGTTCGGCGGCGGCCCGCTGGCGTGCGCGGCAGCAATCGCCGTGATTGACACCATGGAGAAGGAAGGTTTGCTGGGCAATATTCAGCAGACCGGCGCGTACTTCAAGCACCAGCTGCACGACCTGGCGGCCCGCCACGAGAGTGTGGTCGACGTGCGGGGCATGGGCCTGATGCTGGCGATCGAAATGAACTCCGCCGAGCTGGCCAAGCGCATCGTCGCCAAGATGCTCGAGCGGCGCATCCTGATCAACCGCACCAGCGAGACCGTGCTGCGTTTCTTGCCGCCTTACATCATGGGCAAGGAGCACGTGGAGCTGGCGGTCGCGGCACTGAACGAAATTTTGACGGAAGAGTCCGCCGGCTTGCCCAGCTTTGCCGCGGCGCATCAAACCACAGGGGGGCAAGAGAATGGCTAGCAAAATTTTAGTGGACGAACATGTGGTACATCAGGAGAGCACTATGCTCGCTCAAGCCACCGTGACCCTAGCCGGGCGCGATCTCTGCTCCGTTGCCGACCTGTCTCCATCGGAGATTGCCGCCATCATGGAGCTGGCGCATGCCATCAAGGCGGCGCCTGCCGATTACCGCTACTCGCTCGATGCGCGCCAGATGGTGATGTTCTTCGAGAAGGCTTCGCTGCGCACACGGCTGACGTTTGAAGCCGGAATGAATACGCTGGGTGGTTCAGCGATGTTCGTGGATCAGACGCAATCTCCGCTAGGCGAGCGCGAGTCGCTGGCGGATATCGCGCGCAATGTGGAGCGGTGGGTAAGCCTGATTGTGCTGCGCACCTACTCCCACGAGACGATCACGGAAATGGCGGAGTATTCGAGGGTGCCGGTCATCAATGCGCTCAGCGATCTGGAGCATCCCTGCCAGGCGCTGGCCGACTTCATGACCATTGAGGAACGGTTCGGCACGGCGCGCGGTGTGCGGTTTACCTATGTGGGCGACGGCAACAATGTCTGTCACTCATTGATGCTGACTTCTGCCCTGCTGGGGGCGCACTGCACCGTCGCCTCACCTAAGGGATACATGCCGAAGCCCGAGATCACCGCGCAGGCGCGCAAGATCTGCGAGGCATCGGGCGCCACGCTTACGCTTACCCACGATGTAGTGGCGGCGGTACGCGGCGCGGATGCGGTCTACACCGATGTTTGCACCAGCATGGGCTTTGAGCACGAAGTGACCAAACGCGCGCCAATCTTCAAGCCTTACCAGGTGAACGAGACGTTGATGGCGCATGCCGCGCCGCATGCCGTGTTTATGCATTGCCTGCCCGCGCACCGCAATGCCGAGGTCACGGATGCGGTGCTCGATGGGCCGCAGTCGGTGGTGTTTGAGCAGGCGGAGAACCGGCTGCATGCGCAGAAGGCGCTGATGGTTCTGCTGCTGGGCGGCGGACTGGCGGGTTCGCGCGAGACGGCGGTATAGGTTCTCGGCAACTGACCGCACCAAGTGTTGACACCAGGTATTCACATCGCGTTTACAGCTTGTGGCGTACCTTTCCCGCAGTGAGCCGCAAGCACACTTTAAGGCGGACAGGCGGGTGACGGAACGCTGTTGACTTCACCCAAAATTCCGGCGCATTGAGAGTTATTTTTCTGAAGGAGTTTCGCATGGCGAAAAAAGTTGTTCTTGCTTACTCAGGTGGTCTCGACACCTCGATCATTATTCCCTGGCTCAATGAAAACTATGGCATGGATGTAATCGCCATGATTGCCGATGTGGGTCAGGCAGAGGACCTGGATGCCGTGGTGGCGAAAGCCTATGCCACAGGCGCGAAGAAGGCCGTCGTGCTCGACCTGCGCGATGAGTTCGTGCGCGAGTACGTTTACCCGACGGTACGCGCGGGCGCAATCTATGAGCACAAGTATCTGCTGGGCACCTCGATCGCGCGGCCGGTGATCGCCAAGCACCAGGTAGCCGTGGCGCTGGCGGAAGGCGCGGAAGCCGTGGCCCATGGCTGCACCGGCAAAGGCAACGACCAGGTGCGTTTTGAGCATGCTTACCAGGCGCTGGCGCCGGATCTGAAAGTGATTGCGCCGTGGCGTGAATGGAATCTGAAGTCGCGCGAAGATTGCCTGGACTATGCCGAGGCGCATGGCATTCCAGTGGCGGCGAGCCGGCAGAAAATCCACTCGCGGGATCGCAACCTGTGGCACATAAGCCACGAGGGTGGCGAGCTGGAGAACGCCGGGAATGCACCGTTGCCCAGCACCTGGGTGATGACCCGCTCCCCACAGGAGGCGCCCGACCGGGAAGAAAAGGTCGAGATCGGCTTCGTCGAAGGCAAACCTGTTTCGGTAGACGGCATGCAGCTGGAGCCGGTGCAGATTGTGGAACTGCTGAACGAGATTGGCGCGCGCAATGCCATCGGCCGCATCGACCTGGTGGAGAACCGTTTCGTCGGCATGAAGAGCCGCGGCCTTTATGAGACTCCGGGCGGCACCCTGATCACCACCGCGCATCGTGAGATCGAGGCGTTGACCCTGGACCGCGAAGTGATGCACTACAAGCAGCAGCTCGCCCTGAAGTATGCCGAGCTGGTGTACTTCGGCCTGTGGTTTACCCCGCTGCGCGAAGCCCTGGACGCGTTCGTCGAGAACACACAGAAGTTTGTCACCGGTACGGTGAGTCTCTCGCTCTACAAGGGAAACATTGCAGTAGCCGGCCGGCATTCGCCGTACTCGCTCTACTCGGACGATTTGTCTTCATTCACCATGGGGGACAGCTACGACCAGAAAGACGCGAAGGGCTTCATCCAGATTCTGGGTCTGCCCGCACGCACCCGGGCGCGTCTGCTGCAGAAGAAAGAGGCGCACCAGTGAAGATGTGGTCGGGCCGCTTTCGCGAGCCACTAGACCACGACTTCGAACAATGGCAACGATCCCTTGCCTTTGATTGGCGGCTGCTTCCTCAAGAAGCAGCTGCCAGCAAAGCGCATGCCCGCACCATTGCCGCCGCGGGCATCCTAACGCCGGCGGAACTGGAGCGGATTGTGGGCGCGCTCGATGCGATTCGCGACGAATTTGCGCAGCGGCCGCCCAGTGATATTCACGGCTGCCTGCAGGCGGAAGATATTCACCACTTTGTGGAGCTCGAACTGGTAGCGCGCATAGGCGACCTGGGTTTCAAGCTGCACACGGGCCGCAGCCGCAACGAGCAGATTGCCACCGACCTCCGCCTGTACGTGCGCGAGCAATGCGGCGCGATTGCAACTAACCTTGTCCATTGGGCGCGCGCGCTCGCGGGGCAGGCCCGGGCCGCGGGCGAGGCGGTGATGCCTGCGTATACCCATTTGCAGCGAGCGGAACCGGTGTTGGTAGCCCACTGGATGCAGGCGTATGGAGAAATGCTGCTGCGCGACATAACCCGGCTGGGGGATGTAGCCGCCGCCTGAATTATTGTCCGCTGGGTTCCGGGGCGGTGGCGGGCGCCACCCTAAAGCTGGACCGGACGATTGCCGCGCGGGAGTTGGGATTCAGCGCACCCACCGCCAATAGCATGGACGCTACCAGCGACCGCGACTTCGCACTGGAGTTTTTACAGGCGCTGACACTGGTCGCTGTACACGCCAGCCGGTTTGCGGAAGAGATCACGCTCTATGCGACGGCGGAGTTTGGATTTGTCGAGTTGCCGGAAGCATTTTCGACCGGGTCGAGCGCGATGCCGCAGAAGAAGAATCCCGACCTGACCGAACTGGTGCGCGCCAAGGTGGCCCGCATCAATGGCGCGGCGCAGACGGTAACGATGTTGCTCAAGGGACTTCCGCTGGCCTATAACAAGGACCTGCAGGAGAGCCAGGAGCCGCTCTTTTCGGCCGCCGACGCAGCAGAACGCATGACCGCGTTGCTGGCCAGGTTTACGGCAGCTCTTCGCTTCAACACGGCCGGCATGCACAAAGCGTGCGAGACCGGTTATCTGAATGCCATGGCCGCCGCGACCTACCTCGTGCACAAGGGAGTTCCCTTTCGCAAGGCGCACGAGAAAATTGGGTTGGCGGTACGCTATGGTTTGGAAAAGGGTTGCGAACTCGACGGCCTTACGCTCGCGGAGTTGAAGGAGTTTGGGCCGGAGTTCGAAGCCGATTTTTTTGCCAGCATCACGCTCGATGCGACTGTAAACTGCCACGATGTCATTGGCGGCACCGCGGTGAGCCGGGTGCGTGAGGCGTTAGCAGCGCAAGAAGCAAGACTCTCTGCGGCGATGGGACAGATGGATGGAAATACGTAAGGCGCGGCTTCAGGATGCGTCCAACATATATGAGTTAGTCAACAGTCTGTCGCAGGATGGGACCCTGCTGCGGCGGGCCTTTGCCGAGATCTGCGAAAACGTGCGCGACTTTACCATCGCGGAATCGGCACAGGGCATCTTTCAGGGCTGTGGGGCGCTGCACCTGTACGGTCCGCACCTGGCCGAAGTGCGCTCGATCGTGATGCGCCCCGAGGCCAAGGGCAAAGGCACCGGCGGCCTGCTGCTACAGGCATTGCTCGATGAAGCAGAAGACCATGGGGTTGGGTGTGTGTGTCTCTTTACCCGCATCCCGGATTTTTTCTTTAAGCACGGCTTCCGCCAGGTGGAGGATCGGACCGCACTGCCCGACAAGATTTACAAGGATTGCCAGAACTGCCCCCGGCTCTATCGCTGCGATGAAGTCGCGATGGCGCGCGGCCAGATACCGAAAGTGTCGATCCTGGGAACCAGGGTCGAGGCGGAACAACTGGTGCGCCTGACAGGGTAAGCGACCTAGTCAGCAGATTCCTCGTCACGCAAGCTGCTTATCCAGGCATTGTTTTCGCGTTTGGACCGAAAGACAGGAAGCACCCCCGCATATTTCTCGAAGGGATTTTTCGCCGGCTGCGCGGGACGAATGATGGTCTTCTCACCTTCCACAACAAATTCGACGCGATCACCCTCCTTCAGTCCGAGACGGCGGCGAATTGCGATAGGAACTGCTGAGTTGGCCCTTGCTGCTGATGGTACTGGTTAGCATTCTTTACCTCCATAGCCCGCAGTAAGGAATACACGCTTTACATTGCGGCGTCCACCGGGTAACCCACTACCACTCTTCCACGCCGAGAAGGCGCTGGCCCAAAGGCGTCAGCTCGGCGACCGGGTATTTCGTGCGCTCCCATTCGCGAGGGTCGCCCGGAAATGCATAGCCCTCGGGAGCACGGCGTTCGCGCCACGAATGTATGCGCTGTTCGCGAAGGGCGGCATTTTTCGGATCGGCCGGCGTCATCGAAATGTATTGCGCCAGGCGCACCTTGTTCTCAGAGGTATTCGGACGAATCCCGTGGGCCAGTTGACTGTTGAAGAGGAGCAGGTCCCCGGCTTTCATCGGCACCGGGTAGACCTCAAATCCTGTGACATCGGGCTTGAAGCCGTCCCGCCCTGGCGGCTGCTTCTTCTTCCACTCCTCGAAGGTCCGAAAAAACTCGGGCACACATTGAAAGCCCCCGGTTTCCGTATCGGAATCTGCCAGCGACAACACCCCCTGTACGTTCACCGGGAGAGGCTCAAGGGTGGTATCGATGTCGGTATGGATAAAGCCGCCGAATGCCCGGCCGCTGCGGTTCGGTGGATTGAGATTGGCGCGATCGATGGTGACCCAGAGTCGCTCGTCGTCCCAGATATCGACAAAGGTGTCGTACACGCGCCGGCATTGGCGGTTATCCCAAAGAGTCTGGTGGTTGTACACCTCGACCATGCCGCTGTTGTTCAGCTCCTGCATGGCATGCGCTCGGAGCTGTCCCCCGCCCCAGGTCTGCGGATCCTTGGGATCCATTTCCTGAAACTCCCACAAAAACTTCACCAGGCGCTCAACGTTGCTTGCCGGCACTGCCTGCGGGACAACCACAAAGCCATAGGTCTGCCAGTGGGTGAAGTCTTGCGCAGAGAGTACCCGCAGCGGCAGCGTCTTCTGAATATCTCGAAGCGGTGTCTTGAGGAAATTCGCAGCCAGGGTGTTGGGCGCCGGCTCAGGCTTTGCTTGAGTAGCAGACTTAGCGGTGGATTCTGTCGCGATATGCATTGCCAACCTCCGCGTGTGAGCGCATGCAAGGACTCTAGCGAATTGGAAGGCGCGACGGTTAGCCTGGAGTGGCAAATACTAATACTGGAATCCCACGAGATAGGCATTGCGAGATACAATCAATCTAGTTCCACCTTCTTCGATGAAGCCCTACCTCGAACACATCGCGGCCCCGGGAGATGCATCGTGGGTACTGTTCGATCGGCGGTTGAAGCGGATTCCCTTCCAATGGCATTACAACGTTGAATACGAACTGACGCTCACGCTCAACAGCCGCGGACAGCGTTTTGTCGGCGACAATATCTCTGCCTACGACCACGGCGACCTGGTGCTGATCGGGCCGAAGATTCCGCATACCTGGTACTCCGCCGAAGCGGTGAACGAAGATCAGATGCACCAGGCGATCGTGCTCTGGTTTACCGAAGCATTCGTCCGCGGGATGATTGACCCGCACGTCGAGCTGCACCCGATACGCAGGCTGCTGGCGCGTTCCGGACGGGCGGTCACCTTCTCCGAAACCACACGAGCAAAGGCACAGACGGCGATTTGTGAGATGCTCGTGCAAACGCCGGGAAAGCGAATCATCTCGCTACTCGATCTGCTGTTGCTGCTCGCGAGCGATTCTCACACCGGCTCGCTGACCTCCGCGCACCCGACCGAGGATTTGCCTGCAACTACGGAGGAACGGATTGGACGAGTGATCTCTTACCTGCATGCGCACTATCGCGAGCGAATCGCGATAGCCAAGCTGGTGCATGTGGGCGCCATGAGCCGCAGCTCGCTGCATCGATTATTCAAGCTGCACGCGCGGATGGGGATCAGCGACTACGTGGTTCAATTACGGATCGGCAACGCGTGTGCACTGCTGATGCATTCGCAGAAGCCGATTTCCGTAATCGCGGATGAGGTTGGCTATAACAACCTTGCCAATTTCAATCGCCAGTTCAAGGCGCTGAAGAAGATGCAACCTCGAGAGTTTCGGGCTGTGTATGCGACTGATCTTGCTGAGGGGGACACACGATGATTTCCAATCGCTCCGTACCTTCTGACACGCTGCTTCCTCACGTCACTTATCGGGACCTGGAGGAGGCCATTGCCTGGCTCAGCAACGCCTTCGGTTTCGTTGAGCACTACCGCTACGGCGACCCCATCAGCGGAGCGCAGATGCGTGCCGGCAACGGCTGGATCATGCTGCAAAAGCCGGGCGATCGATACGCGAATCCTATGCAGCTCGGGTTTGCGACGCAGAGTCTCACTGTCTTCATCGAAGAGGTGGACGCCCATTTTCAGCACGCAAAATCTGCTGGGGTCAACATCGTGGAAGATCTCCACGAAACGGTTTACGGTGAACTGCAATATGGCGCCACGGATCTGGATGGCCACCACTGGCTGTTCTCCCGTCATGCTCGTGACTTGCGCCCTGAAGAATGGGGAGCCACGGTAGCGCACGCCGCGGTTCTGAAGACTCAAATCTCTCCGATGCTAGCCGTCGGCGACGCGATCGACGCGATCGCATTCTACAAAGCTGCCTTCGATGCTGACGTCCTCTGGCACTTGTCAGGCGGCGAGCATGTGGTTGCCGGTCTTTCGATTCACGGCGCGCCATTTTTTCTCGCTACCGAATCACCGGCTTTCGGCACATGCGGTCCTGCTGCCGCAGGTTTTACGACTGTGAGAATCGAGCTCTTCGTGGACGATCCGGAAGCCGTGCAACGCAGGGCGCTGGCCGCGGGCGCTATTTCCAAGGATCCGGTGATGGAACATGCGCATCCTACGCTTGGCCCTCGCCCCATTCGCCGCATGCTCCAGGGCGCCGTGTTTGACCCATTCGGGCACATGTGGCTCATCGGCAAGATTCTCGAGTAGCCAGCAAAACATTCCAACTGAGAAGACGCCTCGGCGTTCTCGAAGTCAGAATTGTGGGTGCGACCGCTGCCGTCTATTGCCCTCAACGTCCGGAGCTGCCAAACCCCCGGCTTCCCCTGGCGCCGCTCGCCAGGTCGGTCGACACGATCACGTCTCCGGTCAGCACGGGAGTAGGCACCAATTGCGCGATCCTGTCTCCTGACCGTATTTCGTAAGTATCGGCCAGGGTGGTCATGAGCACAACGATCTCTCCCCGATAGGTGGAGTCGATCACACCGCCGTGGCTGAACACGCCTTTCGACGCCATGGACGAGCGATCTTTCACCAGGAATCCGACAGGCAGTCCGCCGGCTTCACCCTCTACCGCCACACCCGTACGCACGCGGTGCACCTGCCCGGGAACAAGGGTGTGGTCCTGGCTGGCGTAAAGGTCGTAACCGATGTCTTCGCCGGGATGAGCCACCGTCGGCGCCTTTGCGGACTCATCGAGCAACTTCACACTCAGCGATGCCATTTGTGCGCCCAATCCCTTTCCGATTCTTTTCCGAACGCCCGACAAATCGGGTGATCCGTTTCGCCGGTAACCAGTTCCATTCTTTTTCCGCGCTCGCGGTCAAAGCGTCGCGATAGTTACTCACGCGAGAGCTTGCCGCTCTTGATGAGGTTCGCTTTCACTTTGGCGAGCGGAGTGCGTTTTTCGTGGCGGCGCGACTGCGAAACCAAGACATCCTCGATGTCTTCCCACAAGGCGCGATGCTTTTTAAGGTCGATTTGCACGGCGACCTTACGCCCTTGTCATCAGTCAGGAACTGAATTCCGGTCATGGTTTCATTATCCTTCATGCGATGGTTCCGCCACACTCAGGATGCCCTATCCGATAGTCTCGGTCGCCATAGCCCCGATTTGGGCCGTTTTGGCGAACTCTGCAATGCCTTACTCTTCCCGCATGAGGTTGGACGGATCGATGGCGAGAGCTCGCCAGGCTGGAATGGCCGCCGCGGCTACCGGTGGTGAAGTTCCGAAGGCGGGTTCGGAGCCGACGCAGGGCTCTCATGCGAGATCGCCTGCCTTCACTTCAAAGAAGCGCGCGATGATGGCCGCCGTCTGCTCCCAATCGCGCTTTTCCGCTTCCAGCAATTTATACCCCGCACGCGTGAGCCGGTAGAACCGTGCCCTGCGGTTATTTTCTGAAGGCCCCCACTCCGAGGTGATGGCGCCCTCCTGCTCCAACCGCAGCAGAACGGGATACAGCGTGCCCTGGTTCACCGACAACAGATCGCCGCTGATCTGCTCAATGCGCCGGGCAATGCCATAGCCGTGCAGCGGGCCCAGCATATCGAGGGTCTTGAGCAGCATGAGGGCCAACGTTCCCTGCTGCACATCCTTTTTCTGTTTCATGCGGACTCGTTCCGTGTGGTGTTCATTTTGCTTACCAACAGGAGAATGCCGCAATTTCGAGAGGAAAGCAATAGGGAATGTGGAGCCGGCTTGTTACTGGACCATACTCAGGCATTTTTTTTGAGCACACGCCGGCAAGCCCCCGGGCTCGGCCGGCATTGCGGCCAGAACCGGCAATCGGTGAAAATAAAAAAAACGCGGGCCAAGTGGGGAATACCCTGCACTCCGCGTGCATACACTGGTAGGACGGTCGCATATGGGTAGGAAATTGGCTCATGTTTCCGCTGGATTTGTGCCTCTACCGATGCCGCGCGCACCGGCAGTGCGATGAGTTCTCGGATGCCGCGTCTCGCTTTCGGCTTGCTCCCTGCCCCGGCGGCTGAGTTTGAAGATACGCGCGTCTGTGATCTTCCTGCCGCGGTCGCCGGCGGCGCCAGCTCGTTTCTGGGTCATCTGCAACACCGGCTCTCGTCTGATGAGGCTTTAGTCGAACGGCTGCAAGATGGAAATGCGGACGCTTTGACGGTTCTGTTCGAGCGCCACAGCGCACGCATATTTGGGGTCGCGCGCCGCATGCTGCGCAATGACGCTGAGGCGGAAGATGCAGTGCAGCAAATATTTCTCGATGTGTTTCGCTCCATCCGTCAGTTCGATCCAGCCAGGGGAGACTTCAAGACCTGGCTCTATATGTTCGCTTACCAACGGATCTTCAACTGCCGTCGATCGCTCGCTGCAAATCGATTCTTCGAGACGGATTCGCTCGACGATTGCCTGCAGGAACTCCTGGTAAGGCCGGAGCGTGTTTCCGGTTATTCCGCGGCGGAGATGAGTATCTTAGCCGAGCAGGTCTTGAGCCTCCTTCAGCCGCGCCAACGACGAACGATCGAGCTTATCTATTACGAAGGCCTTACTGCTGAAGAGGTATCGGTCAAGACGGGGGAGACGGTTCGGGTAGTCCGCCACAACTTGTATCGCGGGCTCGAAAAGCTGAGGAAAGCATTCTTCGGGGGTCCGTGTGCAGACGGCGTTGCCTCGCGAGGAGAGACGCGATGACCGAAGACCACGGTTATTTTGAAGTGCTGTGCGCGCTGGCGGCGAGCGGGCAGCTTACCCGGTCCGAAGCGGCAGAGCTGCGCGAACATGCGCGACAGTGTGAATCGTGCCGCAGCCGCATCACGGAGTGGAATGTACTGGGCGCCCAGCTATGGGCCGCACACGCGTGGAAAGATCCAGGCGCGCGTCTGCCCCGAGGCATGAAGCAGCGGTTTGTTACCCGAGCGATCCGCGAAGGTGTTCCTCTGCGTCCTCGCGCCGGTCATCGCGTAAGCACAACGCGCACAGAACAACTTCGCTTGGCCGCGATCATCGTTCTGGCGATATCGATGTTGATCATCGCGCATAAACCTGGCGCGATGTACAGCTCCGCGATCGATACCGGGCGCGGCGGCAACCCGTCTGCTTTACTCAGCGCGCAAGCGGACACTCGCGCATCGCAGGAGAGTTTGAACCATCTACGTACGGGCGGTCCTGACCGGAGTCCTGACCGCAATTCTGGTCCCGCGAGTATTGTCGCGGGGGATTTTCCAAGTCACAGAGCATCTGCCGGCAGTCGCCGTGGCTTGGCGGTGGGGCGCAGGGTTCCCGGGTCAATTGCCGACGCGCCGGCGACCACGCGCACGCTCGAAGCACCGCGATTCGCCTTTACCGGGTACCCACAGAAGAGCACAGCTTCGGCGCTGATTCCGCCGGCAATCGCATTTCAAGTACGTTCGCGGTCTGGAGTCACTCTGTTGGCCGAGTGCACCTACTGCGCGCTTAGCTTTTCGAGCTTGCCCGTGGGGCGCACGTTCGTACCGCCCCCTGCGCAGACTCCCCTCGCCCTACTCAGTTTTGCCGTTTCCAGGCCACCGCCTTATTTCAAAATGGATCCGGCTGCATTCCAACTCATCAAGAGCGTCGGGCCATAGCACCGAACGCATCCGGAAAAAAACATGACGAAGCGACTTCAAGCACTCCTGCTTTTCACTTGCGCTACCGCGGCTGCTCACGGTACAGCGGTTGCCCAGACACCCTCAGGTTCTCAAACTCCCGAGAAAATCGTCACCGTAAACTTCAATGCCGCGGTGCTGCAGACTACCGAGGAACAGCAGGCGCTGAGCGCATTGCAAACCAAACTGGCTCCTCGACAGGCAGCCTTGAAAACGCTCAGTGACGAGATCGAGGCCTTGCAGAAGCAGGTCGAGTCGGCCGGTAACCAACAAAGTGACCCGGCACAGGCAACGCGAGCCCGGACACTTGATAGCAAAGAACGGCAGCTGCAGCGCGACGCGGACGACTTTAAAAGTGACTCGCAGAATGAGTCACAACAAGCGTTTCAGCAAGTGGCGCAAAAGGTTTATACGTTTCTGCAGACCTATGCGCGGCAGCACGGTTACTCGGCTGTGATTGAGCGCGGCTCCGATGCGGCGCCCGTCGTGTGGTATGTTACGGCAGATCTCGACATCACCGATGACCTGATCAAGGCCTATAACGCACAGGCCGGAGTTTCCGCGCTGCCCACCGATCCCGCGCATCGCACCCTGCCGGCAGCACCGACACCAAGGCCCGCAGGCTCCACTCCAAGGCCGTGATCTCCCCGATGTGGCCGTCGAAGATAGTTAAGCGCGTCGCAACATTTGCAACCCCGCGCGCAAGTTCGCGTGTCACTGAGTTACCGGTTGACTTTGCCGCTTGCCGATTTTGATCATCGCTGCCACGCTGCGTTCGACGTCGTCATCGGTTGTGGCCCAACTGGAGACGCTGATGCGCATGGCCGCTTGTCCGTGCAACTGGGTGCCCCCGCACCAACAGGTGCCGTCATTCTGAACTTCTGCGATGACGCGCAGCGTATCCTGCTCAGCCCCGAACGAGACCAGCACCTGATTCAGGACCACTTCATTCAAGATGGTGAACCCTGCAGCCCGAAGCCGTTCGGCAAACAACTTCGCCTGGCGGCAATTGCGCTCGATCAACTCCTGCAGCCCGCTGCGCCCAAGAGAGCGCATCGCCGCCCATAACTCGACCCCGCGCGCGCGCCGCGACATCTCCGGTGCAAAGTGCCAGGGCTCGCGCCCTTCGCCCGGCGTCAGGTAAGCAGCAGTCATTGCCATCGCACGGTGCAGGTACGCCGGCTTGCGCACCACCGCAATGGCGGAGTCGTAGGGCACGTTCAACCACTTGTGGCAATCAATGGCCCAGGAATCGGCGGCTTGTGCGCCGGCCAGCAAAGGCGAATATTCAGGCGAGACGGCGGCCCACAGCCCGAAGGCGCCATCGACGTGGACCCAGGCATCTGCTTGCTGCGCCCGCGCGCAGATCTCCCCAACGGGATCGAACGCACCGCTGTTCACATTCCCCGCCTGCGCGCAGATCAGAGTCTTGTTGTCGAGCGGCGGCAGATGGTCCGGCCGCATACGTCCCTGTGCATCCGCCGGCACGCGCGTCACCCGTGAACGCCCCAGTCCAAGCAAGGAGAGCGCCTTAAGCACCGAGACGTGGACCTCATCGCCGACCACCACGTGAAGCGGTGGTGCTCCAAATAATCCATCCTCTTCGACGTTCCATCCCGCGCGGCTTAGCAAGGCGGTGCGCGCAGCGGCCAGCGCGGAAAAATTTGCCATGGTCGTGCCCGTAACAAATCCCGCGCCCGATTTAGCAGGCAGACCGAGCAAGTCGACCATCCACGCGAGAACAATCTCTTCTAACTTCGCGGCGACGGGAGACATGACATGCATCGCCGCATTCTGGTCCCAGGCGCCTGCCATCCAGTTGGCCGCCAGGGCCGCGGGCAACGTACCGCCGATGACAAAGCCGAAGTAGCGGCCTCCCGCGGTGGCTACGGTGGCGGGTGAGCCAATGTCATCGAGCAGCGCCAGCACCTGCATCGGATCGGTTGGCAGTTCGGGCAGCGGCCCGCCTAGTACTTCAAGGCGGGCCACAGCGTCAGGCAACGGTATCACGCCGCGATGCTCGATCTCTGCCAGGTAACGTGCGGCCCGGTCGGCGGTTTCTGTCAGCAAATTTTTCATGAGGGCCTCCTGCTTAGCCTATCGCGGCGCCGGCATCGGGGATACGGGCAATCCTTATGGAGGATTCTAGAGCGAGGTTCAAGCGGGACTCTTGCATCAGGACCAGCGTGGCCAGCTGCGGACAAGCGAAAGCCGGTCCCTGGTTCGTAGGGACCGGCTTTTTGCGACCTTCATCAACAATCGTAAACAAGCAGCGCTTTAGCGGTGACCACCACCGCCGTGTGAGCCGCCGCCGTGCGGGGCGCCGCCGCCATGATAGCCGGGCAGAGCATGCTCCCTACCGGCATCGTGAGGAGCGTTGCCTACGTTGCCATGTCCGTCGCGCGCCTCGTTACCCTCGAAGTGGTTGAAAGGCTGAGCTCCGCGGCCGGGCAGCGGGCCGTGATAACCGTGATGAGGATCGAAACGGTTGTCAACGTGGCCGTAGAACCCGCGGTGACCATGAAACCAAGGGCCCGCCCCGATGAAGATGCCGCCGGCGAACCAGTCGGGGCCATAGTAGCCATAAGGAGCGCAGTCGTACGGAGCGTAGTCAAAATAACCGTAAGGACAAACGGGCGGGACGCCAATATTGATGGAGACCTGGGCGGGAGCCACCGCGGCACAGGTTAACAAGGATGCTGCGAGCCCTGAGAAAGCAAGATTCTTCCAATGGGACATAATTTCTCCTTGAACTTTGATTTAGAGCTTGAAAGAGAGCCGCGAGTTGTCTCCCGGCCACCGATTTATCCCTAAGACAATAGGTGGTTCTACTCGCCGGCGGTCCGTCCATAGATGGTCCGCAGATAAGACGTGGATGCTTAGCAGTTTCGGGCACCTTAAACGTGAAGAGGAGCATGCCAAAGCAATGCTTAGACCCTTCCCGAATCTCACCGAAAGCGTATTCTGAAGGCAACTGGCTCAATGCATGCATATCGAACCGGAATATCTCGCGGCAAGCTATTCGCAAATGGGCGAAGTGGAATTGATGGAACTGGCGCGGGCCTATGATTCGCTCACGGATACTGCGCAGGCGGCGCTGCGCGCGGAGTTTGCGCGCCGTAAGCTCGAACCGCCCGTGATCGAAGACCCGGAGGGGGAAGACGAGCCTCGGACCCTGGTCACGCTGCGCCGATACCGTGATCTCTCCGAGGCGATTGTGGCCCGTTCTCTGCTTGAATCCGCCGGCATTTATGTATTTCTTCGCGACGAGAACCTGGTCCGCCTCGATTGGCAGGTGTCCAACTTTGTCGGCGGCATCCGCCTGCAAGTGGAAGCAAGAGACCAGGCGGCGGCTCTCGATTTGTTGAACCAGTCGGTGCCCGTATCCATCGAATTCGGCGGTGACGACGACTTTCTGCAACCCCGTTGCCCGCGGTGTACCTCCACAGACATCACCTTCGCGAGCCAATCGCGCGGAGCCGCGCTTGCATCCCTCACCATGTTGTCGGTTCCGCTGCCGCTCGGCCGCAAGATGTGGCGGTGTCACTCGTGCGACGGCCAATGGAAGAAACCGGCGAAGAATCCAATTAACCTCGGCCGCCCGACAACCCGCTCTCGATTCACCATCTTTTCTTCCCTGCTCCGCTCTACAGTCAAGCTGCTGATGGACGAGTCGGCGGATAAGATCATGATCGACAAGGACGAGTATCCGCAGACGGCGGCGATTAAAAGGTGGAGTCAACTAAGCCGCTGAGTTGCGGGACCGAGCTTCCTGATGCTGGTTGAAGATGGCGCTACCTGCCCTGAAAGTGCACTGCCACGTCTATGGCGATATCTTGCTTTACTCCCTCGCAGGTTCCTGGTTGGTAGGTCCAGGTCTTGACCAACTCCACCGCTTCGGAATCCAAGTCATCCCGCACCGGTTTCACGAGTTCGGCTTTTCCTACGGTGCCATCTGGACGAACATGCACCCGGACCTCGATGGTAATGACTGGCGCATCGACACCGCCTTTCGCCGCAGGCTGAGGAGCGGATTTCGGCACCGGCATCGAAAAGGACTTGCAGTAGAACGCGTGCCGCCAATCCGCCGCCGCAACAAAAGCATCATCGGGCCTGGCATCGAGAAGCGTCCAATGCACGCTCGCATCGATCACGAGCTTTTCTCCTTCGCGATAAACAAAATGAGACGGCAGTAGAGCATCTTTGACAGTGCCGTATTCAATCGCCTGGAAGGAATGATCGCGATCATGCCACTCAATCACAGTATCCTTCTCCTTGCTCAGCACACGTCACCGGGATCCCGATCTTCGCCCCGGACCGTAAGAAATTGAATGCAAACGGCAGGGCGGCCACTCATCTTCGTCTCGTCGATGCTGGTGATGACGTCGGTCGAATCGAATCGAATGGGCAGGTACGGCACAAACTCCATGACCTTGCGCAAAGTATAAGGAATGTCGACCCATTGTCCGTGCGTCGCTACGTTGCCATTTTCCTGAATGCGCGACATGCGATAGTCGCCGAGGGCAAAGTCCTCGCGAAGCGCATTGTCGCTGCTTCGGATGCGGACATAGCTGCCATCCGCCGCGGCGCCGTCGCCTCCCGTCGCGGAAAATGTTACGTCGGTACGAATATTGATCGGCGTTGTGAGCCTGCTGGCAACGAGCGCGCGGCTCAGGTACTGCTCCGCGCGATTTCGCAGCTCCACGTCTTCCCCAACGGCCGCGCGGGTCACGAGAAGAGAAAGCGCCAAACCAAGCATCAGCTTCATGTTCGGAATTGTAAGCCGAATTGTCACAAGCAGATACGATTCGTTGAAGAGTTTTCGTTGTGGATTACGCGGTCGCTTCCGATAAGTCTCGTAGGGTCTCTGGAACGACCTTTTATGTTGCGGCAATGGTCGCGGGTATAGCACCAGTGATTTTTCGAGTATTCTCAACCGCCCGTTTGCATCCTAGTTGCAGGTTATTAAAGGAAAGAAGAGGGATTCATGAAACCTGCAACCGTTATTGGAGTTATTCTGATCGTCCTTGGCATTATCGGTTTCGCTCTGGGTGGTTTTTCCTTCACCCATGAAAAGAAAGACGTCGATGCCGGCCCAATTCAGATCGGACACGAGCAAAGGAAAACTGTGCCCATTCCCCCCGCGCTAAGTGTGATCTCATTAGTGGGCGGCATCGCGCTGGTCGCTGTCGGAGTACGCAGCAAGTAGGCGACGCCCGCACCGAATATCGAACATCCTCTCTCCGGGTTAGCTTTGTCGTTGTTCAGGACGGCGCGATAACGATCTGGGCGGCGAGCTTGCCGTGTCTGGGCAGATGCATCAGCGCTTTGCAGCAAGTACCAATACACACGATCCCGCGATGGCCAGTATTGCTGACAGCGCCGCGCCCGCGAGTACCACGCCCCCGGTCAATCCGGGAGTCGCCACGAACGGCCGGTAGACGAACTGAGGAAGCTGCAGGATCCCCCACAGCACAATCCCTACGGAATAGACCGAGCCAAGCGCGCCGACAATGAGAAACGGACGACGCGTCGGCCCGCTGCATAGCACAGGGTGCGCCCCCTGCTCTGAGCGCGGCGCCAGACCATACCGGCCGGCGGAAGATCGAGCAGCCTTTCCGCCTTTGCGGCCATCCTCCTGCAGCGCCTCCGCAATCAATTTCGTTTGCGTGCAGAGCACGCAATCTCGCACATGAGCGCGCAACGGGGCGCTCCACAATCCGTTGCGCATTGCTTCTATAACCTGCTGCTCTCGCTCACACTTCATGAACCACCCTCTCCTTTTGTCTCAGCAACTCGGCCGCCCTTCGGCGCGCTCGAAGCAGCAGAATGCGAACGCTCATCGAGTGCAATCCAGTGGAGCTGGCGATTTCGCTATGGTTCATGCCCTCCACATAGGCTAACCAAAGCAGCTGCCGCTCTCTGGGTTTGAGCTGCTGCATTAGATCGCGAACATCGATCTGGGTATCAAGATCTTGTTCGCAGGCAATTTCCGGAGATTCGCACCAGGTCGCATCCTCGCCTTTGCGCCATCGATCGTGGAGCAGATTGGTCGCGATGCGGAACAGGTAGGGTCTGGCTTCCGCAAGCTCCCAATGGCCACGATGGGCGGAGAGAAAGCGGCAGTAGGTCTCCTGCAGAAGATCGTTTGTCACGTCCGGGCGTCCGCACATGCGCACGATATATGCCCCCAGCGGCTTCGCTCTAGCAGCATAGAGCGCGTGGAACGTTTGCTCGTCCATCGCCGACGACTCCTCATTCCACCCATGGCCAATTGCCAGGGCGGGCCGGGCATCCTGCATTGCCGCCACCCGCCTTACCGGCTCAACAGACCAAAGGAGCGGGAGAGGAAGTATGAGACTGCCGCTGCCACCCCGAATCCAAGTCCCAGCGCCAGCGCGAGCGTCCCAAAGACGAGCGGGCCTTCGTCGCCGATATTCCAGGCGTGGAGGCGCAACAACCCCGCTCCAAAAAAGATGAACACAATCCCTGCCTGGACCTTACAGCAGACGCCAAGGCGCTGATGAATGCGGGTGGATAACGATGTATAAAGCGTTCTTCAAACTGCAAAGCAGTCCGTTTGGGACGAGTCCGGACCCGCGGTTTCTTTACATGATGCCGCATACGCGTGAGGCGCTGGCCTGCCTGGAGTACGGCATCTCCGGCGCGCAAGGGATTTACGGTGCTGACGGGCGAGGTGGGCACGGGCAAGACGACGCTGCTGCGGCGGGCGTCTGAGCTCGTTGAGCAACCGGCGGGTGTCGACGGCGTTTGTCTTCAACCCGCGGCTCGATGTGCTGGACTTTCTGGAGTTCGTGCTGACCGACTTCGGCCTGGTGCCGACGACGCGGACCAAGTCCGGCATGCTGCTGCAGTTGAACCGGTGGCTGATCGAGCGGTATCCGGATGGAAGAGACCTGCGTGGTGGTGGTGGATGAGGCGCAGAACCTCTCGTGGGAGCTGCTGGAAGAGATACGGCTGCTGACGAACCTGGAGACATCGTCGGAGAAGCTTGCTGCAGATTGTGCTGTCGGGCCAGCCCGAGCTGGAAGAGAAGCTGCGGCATCCGAGCGTGCGGCAACTGCGGCAGCGGGTTGTCGCTGTGGTGCCGGACGCAGGCGCTGACAGAGACGCCAGACACACGCGTACGTCGTCCGAGCGGCTGCGGATCGCCGGGGCGTCGTGGCAGATCTTTCCGCCGGAGACGTTGGAGCTGGTGCACCGGTACAGCCGCGGAATTCCACGCATTATCAACCTGATCTGCGAGCACTGCGCTGATCGTGGCGTATGTGGAGCAGGTGCAGCAGGTGACGCCTGCCATTGTCGAAGGCGGTCGCGGTCGAACTGGAACTGGAGACGCAGCCCTTCCTGGTCTCTACCGCCGCCATGGGGGGCAGCGGGCTCTCATCACCGCGGAGTACGCAGTGCAGAACGCGATCCCCTGAATTATACTGACAGCGTTTCAACGGCAGACCCTACCGGAAGGCGTGATCGATGAGCCGCATTTACGAAGCACTTGCAGAAGGCAGAATCGGAGCGGCAGACGGAGCGGCCGGAGCGAACGGATTCGCGCGTTGCCAGCGAGCCAGCCGGCGCTAGTGACGCTGTCCTACCGCAGTTGCAGAGGCCGAGTTGGCATTGGTTCAGCCGCCGATGCCTGTGACGAAGCATGTGCACGAGCGCGGACGCCGAGTGAGCACCACGCGTGACCGACGGGCCGGATTTCGACCTGAACAACGTGCCGCGGCGGCCGTGGATCCCCGTCGCTACGAACGCTTCCGGCACTGCAGGAGCGCGGCGCGCGGTGGAGCAGTTCCGGAGCCTGCGGTCGCGCATCTATGAGCTGCGCGACATCAGCCCGCTGAAGTCGATCCTGGTGACGCAGCGGCCTGCCGCAGGAGGGCAAGAGCTTCGTCGCGGCCAATCTGGCGATCTAGCCTGGCGCGGCACAAGAACAGCAAGGTGCTGCTGATCGACGGCGACATGCGCCGCTATACGCTGCATCAGCTGCTGGGATGCGAGGCGCATCCGGGACTGGCCGACTATCTGGCGGGTAAGGCCGAGATGGTCGAAGTGATGCAGCGCGCGGAAGAGGCCCACGGCGGCGCGGACGGAACGCGGCACGACGGTCCTGCCGAACCTGACGTTTATCGCTGGCGGAAATGGCGGGGACAAGGCCGCCGATCTCTCGGGCAATCCGCGCTTTGCAGAACTGATCCGACGTGCTCGCCGCTACTTCGACTGGATCATCGTTGACTCGTCGCCGGTGCTGCCGGTCTCCGATGCGGTGAACCTGGCGCGCGTCTGCGACGGTGTGCTGCTGGTGGCACGAGGAGGCGTGACGAAGTATCCTGTGGCGCAACGAGCGCAGAGCGAGATGAAGGCCTCCAGAGTCTTCTGGGGTTTGTGCTGAATGCGGCACAGGATGCGCCGAGCCCGGCACCTACTACGGGTACGACAGCTACGATGCGGAGACGGAGTAGACAGGAACAGATGGAGCCACGAGCCGCAATGATACGGCTGTTCAATGTTTACTACCCAACCCGCACCATCGTTCTGCTGTTGTGTGAGGCGCTGATCGTCAGCGGCTCTTTCCTGCTGGCGACGGCGCTGATGATAGGGCCCGGACACGTATCTCGTACTGAACTATGAGTACGGGGGCTGAAGATTGCCTGGCCTCACGTCCTGACCACGCTGCTGTGCTCCTACTACTTCGATCTGTATGAGCCGCAACGCATCTCGGCGCGGTGGGAGATTTACTTCCGGCTGCTGCTGGTGTTGGGGTTTCTCTCCTTTCTGCTATCCGCACTGATCTACTTCTTTCCCGGACGACGGATATCGGGCCGTTATGTGCTGGTGGTGGGGCTGGGCTTTCTGACGGCGGCGCTGATTGCTGTGGCGCAGCGCGTACGAGTGGATCATCGGACACAAGATGTTTCGCGAACGGGTGTATGTGCTGGGCGCGGGGGAACGGGCGCAGACGGTGGTCGAGACGCTGCAGGCACAGCGCAAGGACGCGGGGATGGAGGTCGTCGGGTGGGACGAGCCTCGCAGTCGACAAGTCGGAACGCAAAGAGGCATTCGCCGCCGCGCTGGCGCGGTTTCGTGGGCCGAACGCCGGAGTCGACCGGATGATTGTGGCGCTCTGGAAGACCGGCGCGGCGAGCTTCCGGTGCGGGAGCTGCTGCAGCTGCGCTTCAACGGCGTGGTGATCGAAGAGGCGGGACCGCTGCTGGAGCGGCTGACCGGCAAGCTGCACCTCGACGCTCTGCGGCCGAGCAGCTTTATCTACAGCGAGGGATTTCGGGTGAAGCCGTCGCAGCAGATCGCGCGGCGGATCGTTTCGACGCTGACCGCGCGCTTGTGGGCTTGCTGCTGTTCCTTCCCTTCTTTCCGTTTGTGGTGCTGCTGGTTCGGCTGTCTTCGCCGGGACCGATCTTTTTTCACCAGACACGGGTGGGGATGGGGCGGACGTAACTTCACGGTGCACAAGTTTCGCACGATGCGGACCGATGCCGAAGCCGCGGGGGCGAAGTGGGCGACGAAGAACGATCCGCGCGTGACGAAGATCGGCATGTTCATGCGCAAGACGCGGCTGGATGAGGTTCCGCAGCTTTGGAACGTGCTGTGCGGCGACATGGGGTTTGTGGGGCCGCGGCCGGAGCGTCCGGAGTTTGTGCCGATGCTGGCGGAGAAGATTCCGTACTTCGATCTGCGGCACATGATTCGTCCGGGGCTGACCGGATGGGCGCAGGTGCGGTACGGGTACGGCGCGACGCTGGCGGAGAGCGCGGGAGAAGCTGGAGTACGACCTCTACTACATCAAGCACATGACGCTGGGGCTGGACCTGCTGATCATGTTCGAGACGATCAAGACGATCGTCCGGCGACAGGGCGCGCAGTAAGCCTCCATGTTTGGACCGAGTATCGGCGTGACCTAGGCTGGCCGTCGAGTTAGTGGTGGTCTCGGCTGAACTTTGCAAGCGGGCACGTCCTTGGGGTGGCTCCGGAGTAGCGTTTGTCAAGCTGCGGCGCTCCGAGATCGCCACTGGAGTGGGGCCTGCGAGTAGATTCGGGTGCGAGAAGAGAGAGCGGTCTTGACGTCCGCTCGTCGCGCTTCTTGAGCATTTGGGCATACGGATGGGCCGAGGTGGAACCTCCGGCATCCCGACCTCGCTGAGCTTATAGAGCAGCGAACGATAGCTGATCTGCAGCCATTTTGCGGTCTTCTGCCGGTTCCAGCTATTGGCCTGCAGGACCTTGAGGATGATCTGGCGCTCGAGATCCTGGGTGGCCTGCTTGGTGATGCTCTTGAGCGAGACGGGCTCGCTGAGGTCGATCTCGGTGATGATTCCGCCGCGGGGAGTCGTCCGGCATCAGCTCCGCGACCAGCGCCTCTTCGCTGCCGATGAGGACATAGCTGCGAATGAGGTTTTCGAGCTGGCGGATGTTGCCCGGCCAGTGATAGTTCTGCATCAGGCGGACGGCACTCTTCGAGAGCAACTCCGGGGTGTGCTGGAAGGCCTTGGCGTAGTGGTCGATGAAGTAGTCAATCAGAATCGGCAGATCGGCGATTCGTTGGCGCAGGGGCGGAAGATTGATCGTCACGGCGTTGATGCGGAAGAGGAAGTCCAGGCGGAAGGTGCCGTCCTCGACCTGGTTGCGAAGATCGCCGTTCGAGGCCGAGACGAGGCGGGTGGCAATGGAGCGGGGTTCGTGACCACCCACGCGGACGAAGGTGCCGTCCTGCAGGACCTGAAGGAGCTTGGACTGAACCGCGAGATCGAGACTGCCAACCTCATCCAGGAAGAGAGTGCCGATGATGGGCCTGCTCGACCCGGCCAAGCTTGGTGGTCATGGCGCCCGTAAAGGCGCCCTTTTCATAGCCAAACAGCTCGGTTTCGAGCAGCGAGTTCGGAATGGCCGGACAACTCACCTTCACCAGTGAACCGCGTGCTCGCATGGAGAGAGCATGGAGCAGGCGGACACAAATTTCCTTACCGGTTCCGCTCTCGCCCTGGATCAGAACGGGAACGTCGGTCTCTGCGACGCGCTCCAGCTTATTTCGGACAGCCTGCATTGCTGCAGTCTTGCCGAAGATGATATCGAGAGGCGGCAGATTGAGCGCTGCAGCGGATTCTGCATTCTGAACCAAGGTCATTTTTTCCTTCGAGGTCGAGCAGGCAACAACTCTGCAATGCCCTTCATGTTGCACGTTGAGCGCCATTCCGGGCGTAGTTGCAAAATATTTCTCTTGAGGATGCTTGCTCAACCGAACCATACTGAAGGCCGAAACAGGCTGCGCTGCTGCTTTTGCGAGTAAATATAAATTGGTATCCATCGGTTACAAAAGTAACCTGTCAAAAGAGAACATTTTTTCCTTTCCCATTCACGTAACATGTAAGCTAAGCCTGAGTGATAAGGAAGTGGAAATCCTTTATCTCTTTTGTCGCAAAATTATTAACATTTTTTTGTCGAAGTTCTTTGAAAACGATCTAGAATTCGCTGAGTAAGGGTTGTGGAGGTCTCTCCGCCTTCACAGCCGGTTAGATCAAGGTATCGTGAGATCTTCGGAAGATTGTGAGTCCCGATCAACTCGCAAGGTTTGGGCGGAGATTCCAAACCGGGCCATAGGGGTTTGTATGTCAGCTTCAATGTCATATCCGATGTCTGCTTTGAAGTCCAGTGTCAAGTCCGGTCCCAGATTCTCATTCTGAGCCGGATCTGGCGGTTCTTGACTACCTGCGGTTGACGCTCGGCGAACCAGTATTCCCTCAGTCTCTTCTCGGAGGAGCAGGCGCTGCTCGATCGACTAGAGCAGGACGAAGAGCCGGATCTCCTGCTGCTGGCGCTGCATACGAATCGCGATCCGCTTCCGCTGTTGACCCACATTCGCTGCACGAAGCCGAAGCTTCCGGTGATCGTACTGTCGTGCTCGGCGGAGCTGCGCGATCTCGAGATGGTGATCCGGCTTGGCGTACGGGCCATTGTGATGAAGCCGTTCACTCGGCAGCGATGTTGAGCAGGCCATTGAAGAGCATCTGGCGGCTACGGCGAGAAGAAGGTTGCCGCGACGGAGGCCACGCGCGAGATTCCGCTGAACGAGACTCACTCCTTTGTCCGCTCCAGCAAACGGATGCGCGATCTCGAGGCGCAGGCGTCGCTGGTCGCTCGCGCCGATATTCCGCTCCTGATTCTGGGCGAGAGCGGAACGGGCAAGGAAATTCTTGCACTATATACGCACAAGATGTCCGCACGCAGTCAGAACATCTTCCTGAAGGTGAACTGCGCGGCCGTTCCGGCGGACCTGCTGGAGAGCGAGCTGTTCGGCTATGAACAGGGCGCGTTTACAGGTGCGGTGAAGACCAAGCCTGGCAAGTTCGAAATCTGCTCAGGTGGAACGATCTTCCTCGACGAGATTGGCGAAATGCCGGCCATTCTGCAGGCCAAGCTGCTGCAGGTGTTGCAGGACGGTACATTCTCGCGGCTGGGCAGCCGTTCGCCGATGAAGGTGGACGTGCGCGTGATTGCGGCGACCAACATCAACATGAAGGAAGCGATGGCGAACAAGACGTTCCGCGAGGACCTCTACTACCGCCTGAATGGATTTACGTTGAGCATTCCGCCGCTGCGCGAGCGCGAAGATGAGATTCCGGTGCTGTCGGAGTACTTCATGCGCAAGGGCGCGAAGAAGTACGGCCGTGAACCACTTGCGTTCTCGAAGAACCTGCTGGATACGCTGATCGGAGCACACTGGCCGGGCAATCTGCGGGAGTTGGAGAATGTCGTCAACCGGTACCTCGTGCTTGGCGACGAAAAGGCTATTCTGGATGAGCTTGACTCCGCGAGGCTTATCAGGAGCGGGCCGCAGTAGCACGGCGGAAGTGCTCCGAACGGAGCCGGATTGAAGGCGCATGGTCCAGAATCTCAAGGGCGAAGCGGAATCCACGGCGATCGCACAGGTACTGGAGGGAGTGGATGGAACCGGAAGGCAGCGGCAAACGACCTGCAGATCAGCTACAAGGCTCTGCTGTACAAGATCAAGCAGTACGATCTGTCGCCTCAGGATCACGCGTAGCCGGAAGTAAGAACGATGAGGCGTCGGACACTCATCGGGTAGTCGTTCGCTATGAAGATCGTGCGGTCCGGGGCTTCGCCGAAGTGAGCGAACTGGGATCGATCGATCAACTGTTGCGTAACGATCTCAGTATCCTCTTGACTCCATTCGGCTGAGGCTGCTGGATTCAGAGGCGGTGGAAGAGGTTCCGACGAAGGATGCCAAGGCGGTGTTCTTCGTGAAGACCTTCGATGGCGATCTCCGGCACCGGGCCCTGCATTTTCATGAACATGCGCCGATTGTTCCGGGGCTCTGGGTTCGGGTCTATTTCTACGATAACGAGATGATCGAGGGGATCATCAGCAACACGAGGCGATTTTGTGCTGGAGCATGGCTTTTTCCTGAGGCCGACGGACCCGAACGGCAACAATAAGCTGGTCTATGTCCTGAAGGGTGGGCTGAAGGATTTTCATGTTCTGGGGATGAGAAACCAGCCAAAAAATCCTTAAGCCGGAAAAATTTCAGGCGTCGGTTCGTCGCGAAAAAACTGGATCATAGGCGTTTTTCATGGGGGTTGGCGTGAAATCGCGTTCTTCTGGTGGTGTTTTTGTGGTCACGTTGTGGTGATCTGCGCGGCAAACGCGGTCACCTGCATGACAGTGTGGGGAGCAGTAAAAGATACGCCAATTATTTTGAGGGATGCGCTTAGAAACTCCGAGCGGAGCCGTGGGTTGTTATAACGGAAGGCTGTTTTCCGGTGTACCTGGGTGCGCGCTGGTCGACGAACCCGACTTTGGTCTTGATCGATGCGAACGTCGTTCAGCAAAGAGGTGGCATCTAATCATGGCAGGTGAATGTTGATTTCAAATCGATATTTCACTAACGCTTGTTGACTGTTGCATGATTTGCGCGGGCCAACGCAGAGGTGTCGGAATTGGGTGTAGTATCCGGGATTTTGGGCAGGCAACGAAGATCGGGCTCAGGCAGTGGGGGACTCAAGTTCGGGTGTGTTCTGACGGCCGTGGTGGGGCTGATCGGAACTTCTCAAATACAGGCACAGCAGGCGGCGGTGCAATATATCGAATACCCGCAGATTTTGGGGAAGGTGCAGCCGCTGAAGCTTAGCGGCGTGCCGAAGTGGGCTACGTTCGATATGCAGTTGCGAGGACGGACGGAAAACCAGACCTCGGTGGACTATATCTCCGGCAACGAACAGTTGTATGAACTGACACGAGTGTATGGCGGGCTGGAGGTGCGGCCGACGAAATTCCTGACTGGGTATATCCAGTTCATCGATACCCATGCGCTGGGGCTGCCGCTGCAGTACGTCGCGGCGAACCAGCGGGATACCTTCGATGCTCGACAGGCTTATCTACAGTTCGAATCCGGCAAGGTAAAGATCATCGCCGGCCGACAGGAGCTGAACAATGGCGAGCGTCTGGTGGGTATCAGCGACTGGACCAACAACAGCCGTTCGTGGGATGGGTTTCTGGGCCGGTATGGAGATAAGAACCGGATCGATGTGTTCAGCACGTCGGTGGTGACAGTGCAGCCGACATCGCTGGACAAGCATGGCGCGGGGCTGACGTTTCATGGCGCGGTGGGAACGATCGGGACATGGGTGCCGCATGCGGTGATTCAGCCGTTTGTGTATATCAAGGCGTTTCCCCGAGTGGAGGGGCAGCAGGGAAGCTTCGGTTCGGAGACGATTACGACGCCGGGAGTGGAGGCTGCGGGACATATTCCGGGCGGGTTCGACTTCGATGGATTGATTGCGATACAGCGGGGGCAGCCATGCGAACGATTCGGTGGTTGCAAGTGCGGGGTACATCAAGGCGGGGTATACCTCGCAGACGGTGTACTGGAAGCCGCGGTTGCTGGGCGAGTATGACTATGCTTCGGGGAATACGCGGAAGGACCTGACGAAGATCAATACGTTTGATCAGCAGTACCCGAGCGACCATAATGCGTTCGGGTTGACCGATCTTTTCGGATTCCAAAACATCAAGCAGGAACGGATCAAGGGCACCTGACTCCAGCCAAGCATGTGACGCTGCTGATCCAGCAGGAGTGGCTGCAGGTGGCTTCGCGATTCGACAACATCTACAACAGCAGCCAGGGGATTGTTGTCGCGGCTCCGACGACGGGGTTGTTGAGTGGGGATATTGGCCGGGAGTTCGATGCGTCGGGCAAGTGGGTGATCCGTGACTACCTTGTGATGAATGTGGGCGTGGGGCATTTTTCGCCTGGGAGTGCGATGCGTGAGAATGCGCATGGTGCTCCGTTGACGCTGGCTTATTTTGGATTGACGTATCGCTTCAAGGTGAACAATCCGGCTACGAAGGCGGATCCAGCTCCGTGACGCGTTATATCGGTGGCGAGTTGCAGAAGACAGCTTTTGGTGGTTCCATCAATGATGGGTTGATGATTGTTGTTTGTTCAGACGAAAGGAAGGCACTGTGGCAGAGGAAAAGGACCAAACGAGGTTGAGCCGGCGCAAATTTCTTGAGACCGGATCTGCGGTTCTGGTAGCGGCGGCAGGGATGCAGGTGGCGCAGGGACAGGGGCAGGAGAAGCCTGTCATCGTACCGAACCACACGGGAGTGAATGAGACGGAGCCGGGGCCGAATAATACGGTGCTGGATAAGCAGAACCCAACTCGGTGTGGTCGCCGGAGACGGATGCGGGTGGGCAGCCGCCGTTCAAGTATTCGTTTTCGCTGTCGCATAAGCGGATTGAGGCGGGCGGATGGACGCGGCAGGTGACGGTGCGCGACCTGGCCGATCTCGAAGAAGATGGCGGGCGTGGAGATGCGGCTGATGACGGGCGGCATTCGCGAGCTGCACTGGCACGTCGGGCGCGGAGTGGGCGCTGATGCTGTATGGAAGCGCGCGGATTACGGGTGTGGATCACGGAGGGGCGCGCGCCATGTGAGCGATGTGAATGAGGGCGATCTGTGGATCTTTCCGGCGGGATTCCGCACTCGATCCAGGGGCTGGGGCCGGATGGGGCGCGGTTTCTGCTGGTGTTCGATGATGGGAACTTCAATGAGTTCGAGACGTTTCTGCTGACGGACTGGCTGACGCATACGCCGCCGGAGGTGCTGGCGAAGAACTTCGATGTGCCGGCGGAGACGTTTGCGAAGGTGCCGAAGAAGGAGTTGTTCATCTTTCAACGGCCGCTGCCGCGCCCGCTTGCGGAGGAGAAGAAGGATGCGGAGGCGGGGACGGGGGCGGTGCCGAACAGCTACGACTTCAGGCCGGGCGAGATGAAGCCGACGAAGGTGTCGAAGGGCGGCGAGGTGAAGATCGTCGACCGCAAGAACTGGCCGGCGACGAATATCGCGGCGGCGATCGTGACGCTGAAGCCGGGTGGACTGCGGGAGCTGCACTGGCATCCGAATGAAGACGAGTGGCAGTACTACGTGAGCGGCAAGGGGCGGATGACGGTGTTTGCTGCCGGTGGACGGGCGCGGACGATGGACTTCGAGGAGGGGGATGTGGGGTACATCGATAAGTCGGCTCCGCACTATGTCGAGAACACGGGCGATACGGACCTGGTGTTTGTCGAGGTGTTTCCGACGCCGTTCTACCAGGATATTTCGCTGGCGGAGTGGCTGGCACATACGCCGTCGCGGCTGGTGGATCAGCATCTGGCGGTGGGTGAGGATATGCTGCGGAAGATTGCGAAGAAGGAAGCGGTGATTGTTGCCGGAGGCTTAGTCTTTATTAGGCTTTGACGGGAGAGGCAGCCTTTGGGGCTGCCTCTTTTGTTTTGAGATGGATTGCGGGTTGAGGTCGAGAAGCGGGTTTCTTCAACTGCGCTCAGGAGACGCTTTAGAGGTAAGTCAAGTTCTGAGAACCCAGGTCTGCCTTTTTATTTCGTCGCCGAGGGGGTGCGGCGGAGGCGATAGAATGTGTAACCGATAAGGTTGCTTATTAGGGTGGTGCCGAGGACTTTGGCGGCGTAGGCGCGGGGGTTGACGACGGCGACGACGGGGTAGGCGGAGATGCAGAAGGCGAAGAGAGTGGCGATCAGGCCGGTGAGCGAGGTCCAGCGGAACCAGCGGGGGAGGGTGATGCGGAGGGCTTTGGCTCCGACGAGGGGGATGGCGAACATGGCGACGTAAGCGATCTGGTAGTGGGCGACGCTGGCGTTGGAGAGGACCTGGAAGGCCTCCTGGGCGTGGACTCCGGCGCTGCCGAGGAGCAGCAGCGCGAAGCATGAGCGCGGTGGTGGCGAGGATGGAGTTGGTGGGAGTGCGGAAGCGGGGATGGAGGCGGGTGAACCAGGCGGGGATGAGGTGGTCCCAGCCGGCGACCATGGGGAGGCGAGTGACTGCCGGTGAAGACGTAGCTGGCGGCTCCGAGCAGGCGGAGCTGGAGGAGCAGGATGGCGAGTCTGGGCGAAGAGGCTGGCGGCTCCGCTGTTGCCGAGGGCGAGGCGCAGGGTTTGGGGGATGGGGGCGATGAAGTCGATGCGGCCGTGGGCGAAGGCGACGCACGGAGCTGGTGCCGAAGATGAACATGGCGCAGATGATGGGCGAGGCGATGAGCACGGACTGGCCGATGGAGCGGGCGGGGGAGCGGCTTTCGCCGGCGAGGATGGCGATGTACTCGAGGCCGCACTGGGCTCCGAAGATCATCTGGCCGAAGATGGCGAGCGAGAAGAGATTGGCGCGGGGGAGCTGGATGGGGAGCGGCTCCCAGTGGATGGGCTGGTGATGGAGGAGCGCCCAGGCGGGCAGGAGAATGAGCGTGGCGAAGACGGCGAGCATGGAGACGCCGCCGATGTTGTGGATCCACTTGCCGAGATCGAGGCCGCGGTTGGCGGCGACGGCGATGGCGAGGACGATGATGGCGACGATGAGGAAGGAGACGAGGTGATCTTCGGGGAGCCACGCGGCGGCGGGGCCGATGAGGTAGGAGAGTTCGGTGGGGATGGCGTAGAGGATGGAGGCGGTGACGGCGATGCCGTAGACCCAGAGGTTCCAGGCGGTCATGAAGCCGCCGAGATCTCCGAAGGCGGTGCGGGCCCAGACGTAGAGGCCGCCTTCGAGCGGCATCTGCGCGATTGAGGCAGATGACGGAGGCGGCCATGGGGAGGTAGAAGACGAGCATCGCGGCGATCCAGGTGAGGGCCTGGGCGCGGCCGAGGCCGCCGGCGATGCCGACCCAGGAGCTGCCGACGACGCAGAGGATCTGGGTGAGGACGAGATCGCGCAGACGAAGTGGGCGATGGAGAGGAGGAGAGCCGACTGCGGGTGCGGTCTGGGGGACAGGCACATTTGTGGGCATGTGCTGGGTATGGTCGCACAAAACAAGCGATTTGCTGAGAGTTTTCTTGCTGGTGGCCAGGCTAACCGCAATTTCTCAACGGGAGAAGAAGGGCGAGTGCTTTTGTTGTTAGCAAAAGACACTTAGCTTCAACAAGATGAAGAAGACTGGCCCGAAGGTTCCGATTGCGACCCAGAATTTGACCAGAAATGGTTTATCCCTTCCGATGGGTCTCGCAAAAGAAGAATCAGTTTGTGCAGAAGAGACAGAAAGGCTGACAACGGCGCTAACCAAATGATGCAAAAAGAGGGAGCCAGAAGTGATGATGGGGCATATTCAACTCAATTTTCGACTTGATCCCTGAGACGGAAATGAAAAAGACAGCCCATTGCGAGCTGTCTTTTCTATTTGCAACGGATTTGGTTACTTATGCGCCTACGGGTTCGGCGACCTTGACGTCGACCCGGGGTGAGCCAGTTGTAGCGGTCGGGTTTGGTGCCGTGGACGATTCCGAAGAACTCATCGTGGAGGGCTTTGGTGATGGGGCCCATGGAACCGTCGCCGATGAGGATGCGATCGACCGAGCGGAGGTGAGTGACCTCGGCGGCGGTGCCGGTGAAGAAGGCTTCCTCGCAGATGTAGATGAGTTCGCGGGGCAGGGCCTGCTCGACGACAGGAATGCCGAGCTGTTTGGCGAGAGTGAGGACGGAGTTGCGGGTGATGCCGTTGAGTACCGAGTTGGCGAGGGGGCTCGTGTAGAGAACGCCGTCGCGTACGAGGAAGAGGTTTTCGCCGGAACCTTCGGAGAGGTAGCCGTTGACATCGAGAGCGATGCCTTCGGAGTAGCCGTTGGCCTCAGCCTCCATGCGAATGAGCTGGGAGTTCATGTAGTTGGCACCAGCCTTGGCAAGTGAGGGCATGGTGTTGGGAGCGAGGCGGTTCCAGCTGGAGATGCAGACGTCGGCGCCTTCGGTGCCGTGAACGTATTTGCCCCAGGGGAAATTGGCGATATAGACCTCGACGGGACACTTGAGAGGATTGACACCGATCTCGCTGTAGCCGCGGAAGGCGATTGGGGCGGATGTAGCAGGGAGTGACACCGTTGGCTTCGATGACGTCGACGACGGCGGCGGAGAGTCCTGCTCGGCGGTGTAGGGAAGCGGCATGCGATAGATTTTGGCAGAGTCGATAAGGCGGGCCGAGTGTTCGGGTAGGCGGAAGACGCCGGGTGTGTAACAGCGTATGCCTTCGAAGACGGAGGAGCCGTAGTGAACGACGTGGGACATGACGTGAATCTGGGCTTTATCCCACGGGATGAGATTTCCGTTGTGCCAGATGTTTTGGGTGGACTGTATGGGCATTCGTCTCTCCTGAGATAAGGGCAATTATAGCTCTGGCGGCTTCAACGAGAGATTGTTCGTTGTTCGCGGGCGGAGAGGAATGCCAGATTTTCGATGCTTCGGGTTGACATCCGACCCAGTGGAGGATACTTGGGTCGAATGGCTACCCAAGAGAGTAACGACGACCGTATTGCCTTGTTGCAGGGGACGCTGGACCTCCTGATTCTGAAGACGCTGGTGCTAGGACCTTGCCATGGGCAGGGCGTGGCGCGTTTGATTCAACGACGAGTCTGAAGAGGTGTTTTTTGTCGACCATGGATCGCTCTACCTGGCGCTGCAGCGGCTGGAGGACAAGAAGTGGATTCGGCGGAGTGGGGCGTGAGCGAGAACAACCGGAAGGCGCGGTTTTATTCGCTGACCCAAGGGGCGTGAGCACCTGGTCGGCGAAGACGGCGAGGTGGCAGACGGCTGACGCGGGCGATGGCGCTGGTGCTCGATCCGAAGTGGGATTCGCAGGGAGACGGTGTAGCTATGTTCTGGCGAGACGCAGTGCGGATGATTTTGCGGAGGAGATCAAGGCGCATCTTGAGCTGGAGGCGGATGAGTTGCGGCGCGAGGGCTTGAGTGAGGAGGAGGCGCGGCGGATGGCTCGGCGGGAGTTTGGGAATGTGCGCGCGGCGCAGGAGCGATTTTATGTGAGGGGACGGTGGGTCTGGATGGATAAGATGATGGCGCGATGTGCGGTTTGGGCTGCGTGCGGTTGCGGCAGAGTCCCGGGTTTGCGGTGACGGCGATTCTGACGCTGGCGCTGGGTGTGGGCGCGAATACGGCGGTGTTCAGCGTGATGCACGCGATGCTGCTGCAGAGTCCTGCCGGTGCAGGATCCGTCAGCGGGTGTATTACGTGCGTACATCGAGTGTTCCGCGATGAGGCGCACCAGACAGGGGTCGAGCGATGGAGGCGTCGTTTTCTTATCCGATGTTTGAGGCGCTGCGGCAGGAGAAGAGGCGTTCCGCGACGTGATGCTGTATGTGCCGCTATCGAAGGCGACAAGATGGCGGTGCGGTATGGGCCGGAGCCGGAGCAGGCTGACGGCGACATGGTGAGCGGGAACTTCTTCAGCGGGCTGGGTGTGCCGATGGAGCTGGGGCGCGGGCTTGACATATGGCCGATGAGACGCAGCATACGTCGACGGTGGTGATCAGCTACTCGTACTGGACGCGGCGGTTTGCGAAGGACAAGGGCATCGTGGGGAAGACGCTGTTTCTGAAGGGGATTCCGTTCACGATTGTGGGCGTGGCGGGGCCGGCGTTTGAAGGGACGGAGGAGGCGCGGTCGCTGGACCTTTGGATTCCGCTGCAGTCGCGGGCGGAGTTCAATGCGTGGGGCAGCCGGCGAGGGGACGACGGCAAGCACATGTACCTGGTGGACCCGAACTGGTGGTGCTGCATCTGCTGGCGCGGGTGGCGGACGGGGTGAGTCCGGAGCAGGCGGTGGCGACGGTGCAGGCGGTATTTCAGACGGGCGGCGTATGCTGGGCCTGGGCGGTCCGAAGGCGGGCGAGAAGCCGCCGATGCTGAGTTTGAAGGAGGCGAAGAAATTTCCTGGGTGTGGGCGGCGGTCTGGACAGCCGCTGCAGATACTGATGGCGATGGTGGCGCTGGTGCTGCTGATTGCGCTGAGCAATGTGGTGATGATGCTGATGGCGCGGAGCAATGGCGCGGCAGCGGGAGTTCAGCATACGGGCGGCGTTGGGTGCGCGGCGTGGAGAGCTGCTGAGGCAGTTGCTGGCGGAGAGTTTGCTGCTGGTGACGCGGGCGGCGCGCTGGCGTGGGGGTTTGCGGAGATGGCGACGCGGCGCTGGGGCGGTGGGCGCAGATTGAGTCGAGCCTTGCGCCGGACAGGAGGTGCTGCTGTTTGCGCTGGGGATGCTGGTGTTGGCGGCGGTGCTGTTTGGGCTGGCGCCGTTTCGGGTGGCGATTGCGGGTGGTGCGGAGTTGGCGTTGAAGACTTCGGCGGCGACTTCGAGCACGGATGCGGGGGAGACGCGGTACTGGGAAGGTGATCGGGTTGCGTTGCAGATGGCGCTGTGCGTGGTGCTGCTGGTGGGCGGTGGGTTGCTGATTCGGACGCTGCGGAATCTGCAGAAATTCCGCTGGGAATGCGAGCGGATGGACTGGTGGTGTTCTGGGTGAAATCACGCAGGGCCTGCATACGTCAGGCGGATGTGGTGCAGTTTTACCAGGAGCTGCAGCGGCGGCTGCGGGTGTTGCCGGGGGTGGAGTCGGTGACGGTGATGCAGAAGCGGATTGGGTCGTGGTGGTCGAATAACTCAAATGCGATGATGGACGGCAGGAATACCGATGTGAATGTTCGCAACAACGATGTTGGCCCGGACTTATTTCATACGCTCGGTGTTC
>CAVXHH010000008.1:0-108445 GCA_963761405.1 uncultured Acidobacteriaceae bacterium | reverse complement strand
GATGCGGGCGGTGTGGAACGGGCGCGGTTTTTTGCGACCAAAATGCAGGCTCCGTTGGCTATCGTCGATAAGCGGCGAACGGACCTGAATGTGACCGAAGTGATGAATGTGATCGGCGATGTGCAGGGAAGAACCTGCCTGATCATCGACGACATCATCGATACCGCGGGGACGCTGGTAAAGACGGCCCAGGCACTGCTTGATGCGGGAGCAGTCAAAGTGTATGCGGCGGCTTCGCATGCGGTACTGTCAGGGCCTGCCATTGAGCGTATATCCAGCTCGCGGTTGCAGGAAGTGATTGTGACCGACTCGATTCCGCTGCGCGAAGAAGCGTTGAAGTTGGAACGGCTGGGAAAGATCAAGGTACTCTCCGTCGCCGGCCTGTTGGGAGCCACGATCGAGAGTATCCATATGGAGACCAGCGTGAGTTCGTTGTTTAGTTAGATGCTAGGTCTCGCAAAGGAATGCAGGAGAAGAGTATGGCTGAGCAGGAAGTAGTAGCGGCAAAGGCCCGTGAGGGCAAGTTCAACAAGAATGCAGCACGCCGGGTGCGCGTGGCAGGCAAGATCCCGGGCGTCCTCTATGGGGCCCAGGAAGCTTCGATTGCAGTGGAGCTCGATCCCAAGCAGATTACCCGTATCCTTCATTCGGATTCCGGTCACAACACGATTTTCGATCTGGAGATCGGCGGCACGGCACGGACCAAAGCCATGATTGTGGATTGGCAATATGAGCCAATCAAGGGCAAGCTCATGCACATCGACCTCAAGCGGATTGCCATGGACAAGGCAATGCGGGTTAAGGTGCCGGTATTGCTTGAGGGAATTCCGGTGGGCGTGAAGATGCAGGGCGGCATTCTCGACCAGGTACTGCGTGAAGTGGAAATCGAGTGTCTGCCTGGCGACATTCCCAGCCACATTGGTTTGAATGTCGGCGGTCTGGGTTTGAACGCTTCGCTCCGCGTGGCCGATCTGCCGCACGGTGGCAAGCTCAAGTTCATTACCGATGAGAGCGCGACCATTGCCCATGTGGTAGCGATCAAGGAAGAAGCTGCGCCGGCAGTCGACGCAGCGGCGGCAGCCGGCCCGGCCGAGCCGGAAGTTGCCAAGAAGGGCAAGACCGACGCTCCCGAAGCGGCTCCGGAAAAGGGCGCGAAGAAGTGACGGGCTGTTTGACGGGATCCTAGCTTGGCTGCCGGGGCAAGTGCGGTGGACGGGGAAAGAAGGGGTCCGGCTCTGGTGGTTGGCCTGGGAAATCCGGGCATCGAATACCAGTTCACTCCCCACAATGTCGGTTTTCTGGCCATCGACCGGCTGGCGGAACAGGGTGGCGCAGCGGTGGTGAATCGCCGCTGCCGCGCGCTGACCGCCACCGTGCGCATCGCCGGCAGAGACGTGGTTTTGGCTAAGCCGGAGACGTTCATGAACCTGAGCGGCATCTCGGTTCAGGGGTTGGTGAACGAGTTTGATGCCGACGCGAAGCGCGATCTGATCGTGATTTACGACGAGATCGCTCTCAGGCTGGGTTCGTTGCGTATTCGTGAGCGGGGCAGCGCGGGTGGGCACAACGGAGTGAAATCCATCTCCGGTGCGTTGGGCAGTGAAGAGTGGCTGCGGATTCGTATCGGGGTAGCGCCCGCGGGGGATGAAGCGGCAGAGAGTGCACGGCGCGGGCGCAAGGACTATGTGCTTACGCCCATGCGCAAGGCGCAGCTGGTGGTACTGGATGAGGTTCTCGACCGCACGGCGCGGGCAGTCGAGATGGTGCTGGCCAAAGGAGCCGGCCCGGCAATGAATGAGTTCAATCGCCGCGAAACCGGCGATGAGCAGGAATGAATTGGAGAGTAGCCATGCAACGCACGTATGAAATTATGTTTATCGTTCGTCCGGACATTCTGGACGAAGATCTGGACAAGCTGATCGCCGGACTGGAGGGCAACATTACCGCCGGCGGTGGCAGCATCAAGTCGGTGGAAAAGCTCGGCCGCCGCAAGCTTGCTTACACGGTGAAGAAGTTCAACGACGGCAACTATGTTCTGCTGACCATCCATGCCGATGGCTCTTTGGTGGGCGAGATTGAACGCCGGCTCCGCGTGTCTGAGCCGGTGATCAAGTTCATCTCCGTCCGTATGGACGAAGAAGAGAAGCGGGTAGCCAAGATCAAGGCGATTCGCGCCACGCGTAAGAAGCTCAGCGCGCAGCCGGCGGCACCGGCGCCCGCGGCCGTCGAGCCTGCTGCGGCACCGGCGTCGGCAGAAGCGGCCACAGCGTAATCCGTTTTCGCAATGACCGTGGTCCGGCAAGAGCAGAGAGGTGTGGTTTTCTTTGAGAGAAAACCACGTAAAGGCCGGCAACTTCGGTCCACACCAATTGCGAAAACGGCCGGCATTTGCAAGATATTTGTTTTCAAACAAGCGATTGCGGCTCTGCCGAGGGCAGAAGCCGTGCCGGGTCCACGGGACCCGAGAAGGAATAGGAAATTATGGCTGACGAAACCAGCACGCCCAGCGCACCAAGTTCCCGGCCCGAGGGTTCCGGGCCTTCATCCTCCGGTCCCGGCGGCCGGCCGCCCGGCGGGCGCCCCGGTGGCCCCGGCGGCGGTGGACGCAAGTTCTTCCGGCGCAAGAAGGTTTGCAAATTCTGTGTCGAGAAGATCGACTCCATCCACTATCGCGATGTGCGGCTGCTGCAACAGTTTGTCGCCGAGCGGGGCAAGATTGTGCCTCGCCGCCTGACCGGCGTCTGCACCACGCACCAGCGTGGATTGGCGCGGGCCATCAAGCAGGCTCGCAATATCGCGTTGCTGCCGTTTGCAGCCCGCTTCTAGCAGTTTCGCAATTGGAGTAGACCGAAGCGGAACACCAGGAGATTTTATGGAAGTCATTCTGAAAGAAGACGTCAACAAGCTCGGCCAGCGTGGCGATGTAGTCAAGGTCGCCGAAGGCTATGGCCGCAACTTTCTGTTGCCGAAGAAGCTCGCTATGGAAGCCACGGCCGCCAACAAAGTGGTGATCGAGCAGATGAAGCATGCTGCCGTGCGCCGTTCTGCCAAGGAAAAATCCGAGGCCGAGTTGCTGGTTAGCCAACTCGACAAAGTGGAGTTGGTGTTCGAGCGCAAGGTCGGAGAGAACGAGCATCTATTCGGCTCAGTGACCTCGGCCGAGATCGCACATCAGCTGGAGCAGAAGGGCTTCGCCATCGACCGCCGCAAGCTGCAGCTGGAGGAGCCGCTGCGTCAGCTGGGTGAGTTCCACGTGCCGATCAAGTTGCATCGCGAAGTGACCGCCCACGTGAAGGTCACCGTTAAGGCCGAAGCAGAAGCGTAATCTTCGGCATCGCAGCCCTCCGCGGCTTCACAGTTTGCTGAAAAACTCCGGGACTGGACGGGTACCCACGTTTGCCCATCCAGTCCCGAAGGGACGGCTGAAGGGATATCTCGCCGTCACGTATGTTGCCGGGTCCACGGGGGGGTTTGGACGGCAGAGTCGGGTCGTAAGTTACGAAAAAAATGATGGACTTTAAAAGCCCCTTCGAACTGCTGTCTTAGCGGCCGTGGCCGAGGCGCATGGCCAACTGGTCGGGGAGACCCGCGCGCAGGATACGCATCTGTGCCTGCTGGAAGTCATACGGCACGCGGCGGAACTCGACGGCCATCCGCTGATCGTCGTAAATCGCAAAGGCGGCCCGGCGATCATGGTCGCGCGGTTGGCCCACCGAACCGGGATTGATCAGATAGCGCGCACCCGGAATCAGCACCAGTTCCGACACATCCGGTTCATCGTCGCTGCTGTAGACGGGGTCTAGTTTGAACCAGTCCTCGCCGTGGGCGGCGAAGCCTCCCTGTAAATGCGTGTGGCCAAAGAAATTGATGCGGGTTTCCGCCTGCTGCAGCGGCAGCCTTGCGTCGCGTACGGAGAGCAGGTATGCATCTTCGTCGAGATACGATCCGTGCATGCAGCTTACCGAGGGGCCATCCGGCGTGACCGGTCCGCGCGCCATATGTTGCAGCCAGTCCACATGCTCCGGGGTGAGCACTTGCCGGGTCCACCGAGCGGCGCGGCTGGCCACCGGGTTGAAATCCTCCAGCGATAGTTGCCCGCTGCAAGCGCGATCATGATTTCCCCGGACAAAGGTAGTGCCCAGACCGCGCACCCGCTCAATGACTTCGTTCGGCGCTGCTCCATAACCGACCACATCGCCCAGGTTCCAGACCACGTCGTGCTGTGGGGAAGCATCAAGCACCGCTTCCAGAGCGTCGATATTGGCGTGGATGTCGGAGATAAGTAAAGCGCGCATAGAGACGACCGGAGTGCGTTCCCGCGGAGCACTTTCAGGGGCTTGACATTCCCGGAAGTCGGCCGCAAACCGCCAGAATATCAGACATCCGGAACCGAGCGCACCCAATGGCTGGGTGCACGCTCGACCAGGGTTCCGGCTGCACCCTCGTCAGCAGACAGGGTCGCCAGCGGCCGGTCGCGATCGGTATGGAGCGTAGGGACCGCTCCAAGCAGGCTCTTGGTATACCCATGTTGCGGATGGAGAAAAACCTGGTCACGCGTGCCGGTCTCGAGCAGCAGGCCCCGGCGCATCACCGCCACCCGGTCGGCAACCTGCGCCACCACCGCCAGATCATGGGAAATGAATAACATGCCGAGACCGTTCCGCTGTTGCAACGCTTTCAAAAGGAGCAGGATCTGGGCCTGTACCGTGACATCGAGGGCGGTTGTGGGTTCGTCGGCGATCAGCAGCAGAGGGCGATTCACCAGCGCCATGGCGATGAGCAGGCGCTGCCTCTGGCCTCCGGAGAACTGGTGAGGATAGTCGCGCAGGCGGACCTGGGGCTCGGCGATGGCCACGGCAGTCATGGCTTCGACGACAGCCTCGCGCACCTGTTTGCGCGTCAGTGCCGGTTGATGGGTTTCGATGGCTTCGGCAATCTGCCGTCCAACCGGCATCACGGGATTGAGCGCCGTCATGGGTTCCTGAAAGATCATGGCAATCTTACGGCCGCGATAGGCTCGCATCTTCTCCGGTTTCAGGCCTAACAGATCCGTACCCTCAAAACGGATGACACCTTCCACGCGTGCGGCGGAATCCAGAAGTCGCAGAATGGAGAGCGAGGTCAGCGACTTGCCCGACCCTGACTCCCCCACCAGGCCGAGCACTTCTCCCTGGCCGACGGAGAAGCTCAGGTCGCGGACAACCGCCTGGTCGCGAAAAAAGATGGAGAGATGCTCAACTTCCAGCAAGGGGGCCACGGGGTCAGATTACAACAGTGCGAGGTGGGCGCAGACGATACCACCAGCCGGTTCGGGGGCGCAGGTTCAGAAAAGCGGGGTTTGTTTGTGGGGCAAGGGCAGCCCGAAGTGCTCGTAAGCGAGCCTCGTCGCTATGCGCCCGCGAGGGGTGCGGTCAAGAAAGCCGATCTGGATCAGGAACGGCTCGTAGACCTCTTCCAGCGCATCTTCCTCCTCCGCCAGGCTGGCTGCCAGGGTGTTCAGCCCCACCGGGCCACCGCCGTATTTTTCAATGATGGTCAGCAACAGCCGGCGATCGAGGTCGTCGAAGCCGTGCGCGTCCACCCCGTGCAGCTTCAAGGCAGCTTCGGCTGTGGGGCGGTCGATGCTCCCGGTACCGCGCACCTGGGCGTAATCGCGCACGCGGCGCAGAAGGCGGTTGGCGATGCGCGGTGTTCCCCGCGAGCGCATGGCTATCTCCGCGGCGCCGTCCCGGTCGACCGGCACCTGCAACACTTCCGCCGAACGCTCTACGATGTAGCGCAGCTCGTCATCGGTATAAAACTCCAGCCGCAGCAGGATGCCGAAGCGCGACCGCAAGGGCGAAGAAAGCAGCCCGGGCCGTGTGGTTGCGGCGATAAACGTGAAGGGCTTGATTTCCATCACATGGGTCCGCGCCGCCGGTCCCTGCCCGATGATGATGTCCAGTTTGTAGTCTTCGAGCGCGGTGTAAAGTTTTTCTTCGAGCACTGGTTGCAAACGGTGAATCTCGTCGAGAAAGAGAACCTGGCGATCGCGCAGATTGGTCAGGATCGCGGTTAGATCCCCCTGAATTTGCAGCGCGGGGCCGGAAGTTTGCTGAAAGCCCACATCCATTTCGTTGGCAATGATGGTCGCCAGGGTGGTCTTGCCCAGGCCCGGGGGGCCGAACAGCAGCACGTGATCGAGCGCCTCGCCGCGCGACTTCGCCGCAGTCGAGGGCAATGCCCAGCTGCTCTTTGGCCTTCTCCTGGCCGATGAACTCCCTTAGCCACTTCGGCCGCAGCTTCAGTTCGAACGAGTTGTCGTCTTCCCCGCGGTCGGCGGAGACCAGCCGCTCTGATTCGCTTCTACCTACAGACATTGGCATCAGAGTAGCAGCAAGTGAGAGCATTACCTGGTTGACGTATAACGCAAAACGTCATAATCTTAGTTCCCAGAGTGATTCAGAGCTTTCATGACGACCAGACCGCCGAGCTTTTTCGGGAGGGAAAGAGTCGCCGGTGGCCGAGCATTCTAACTGCCGCACGTCGAAAACTGGATATGATCCATGCGGCCTCTGCTCTGAACGATCTGCGGGCCCCTCCTGGCAATCGCCTCGAAGCGCTGTCGGGGGATCGCAAAGGACAACACAGCATCAGAATCAACGATCAATACCGTATTTGTTTTGTGTGGCGCGAAGACGGCGCCCACGAAGTGGAAATAACGGATTATCACTAGCAAGTCATGGACAAAAGACATGCGTCGCGTTAACAAACCCGCAACAGGCTGGGCGTTTCAACGGCTCACGACTCATCCCGGAGAAGTGCTGTTGGAGGAATTCCTAAAGCCGCTGGAAATAAGCCAGCATAAGCTGGCCATGGACATCCGTGTTCCGGCAACGCGCATTGGGGAGATCGTGCACGGGCGCCGCGCCGTAACTCCCGAGACTTCTCTCCGTTTGGCCCGATATTTCGGAACCAGCCCTGAGTTTTGGCTGAACCTTCAGCAGAGTTTCGACCTGACAAAGGCGCGTATCGAGCAAGAGGCAAAGATTGCGCTTGAGGTCCAGGCCTTCGCCGGTTGAGGGACATCATCGCGGTCATGTGACCCTGTGACTCGCTAATGCAGTTTCGCAATGGGGGTACACCGCCACAGTAATTGCGAAAATGCTTTAATCAACACATCTATGGTTGTCACGATGGGGCGCGCATGGCTTCGGAAACTACGTGCTTTTGGAATCGTACTGGCGACGGCCATTGCCTGTGGGATCATCCTCTATGTGTCCATACCTATGAGCGACACACAGCAGCAGCAATTCGATGTGATCCTGGTGCTGGGCAACCCGGCGAATGCAGATGGCTCCATTGGGGCGATCGCCCGTTCGCGTGTCCTTGAAGGCATCCGGCAGTACCGCGCCGGCGTCGCACCGCGTCTGTTGATGTCCGGAGGCGCGGTGTTCAACAAGGTCGTCGAGGCGCAGGTGATGCGGCGGTTTGCGCTTTCCCAGGGCGTCCCTGATTCCGCTGTCTTTGCTGAAGGCGAATCGCGCAACACGATCCAGAACGCCTTTTACTCCTACAAGATCATGCAGGCGCACGGCTGGAACTCCGTGTTGGTGGTCAGCTCGCCCAGCCATCTCCGCCGGGCCAGCCTGATCTTCAGCCACTACCCTTTTGCCTGGCGCATGCACGAGGCGCCGTGGCCCCAGGGGTACCCGCTCGTCAAGCGGATCTGGCTCTGGACCAGCGAAACCGGCTACACCAGTTATGGACGGCTCTTCGGCTTTCCCAATGCCCGGCAATACTTACCCAATACTCGTTTCACGTTGCCCCGTCTCTAGAGCAGCTTCGCAATGACTGTGGTCTGATAAAGAGCGGCGAGGTGTGGTTTTCTTTGGGAGAAAACCACGTAAATATCGATCGCTTCCCGTATTTCCTGCCACGCAGCACTGGCCGGGAACAATTATGTGCGACTGTCCTCAAAGAAAGTCGCATGCAGTTCGGTGGCTCCACCAACAGCAACAGGAAATACGGGTTCGGTCTACACCAATTCCGAAACTGCTCTAGAGAAACCGCCCATCCATGCCTAAGGCCCAAGGCTTCCAGTTCAGGCGTCCCCAGCAACTAGCAGCCCTGCTGCTCCTGTTGCTGGCCGCGCAATGCCTGTGGGTCTTCCATCGGCAAACGCTCACCTCGCGGGACTACGACTTCGCCCGCTGCGGCAGAGAGATGTGGGAAAAGTCGAATCCCCTGGCCGGCTATTTCACCACCTGCGGCAACCTTCCCGACGGCACGCTGGGCTATCGGATTGCCGGCTTGCCCCTGACGTTGCAACGTGTGCTCGCGGGCGAGAACCAGGACACTTCCACCTGGGAGATGCGCCATGAACTCCGCTATGTGCTGGTACTGCTGCATAGCGGGTTTCTGCTCACCGGAGTTTTCCTGGGGGGCGCGTTGTGGTGGGTCACCCGACGCCTATTCGGTAATCCCGGCGGCTTTATTGCGTTGGCTCTCTACTGTTTTAGTCCCCAGGTCATCCATGCCTGCACCTACCCCAACAATGAAATTCTCACTGCCTTTGGATTGTTCGCCTCGCTGTACACGTTTATGGGGGTGGCCCACGCCATGCAGGGGCCGCCACGCAAGTGGCGCGCACGCATTATTCTGCTCACGCTGACGCTCGCATTTACGGCGACGTCGCACGTGGCCGCCTTTCTTATCGCGTTCCTGGTGGCTATTGGCTTGATGGCTTACCTGGCGGAGGACCGTCGCGCCTACATCGTTCCCATCATGATGACGGTCGGCATCGGAGCGCTGTTGCTGGTGTTCGCGTCATATAACTTCAGCCTCGACGCCGGCAGCTACTTCTTTCGCAGTGGCGCGGGGCGCATCTGGTTTTCTTTTGAGCCTGCGCGGCACTGGTTTCCCAGCCTGACCAACGCGGCTACGACGCTTGCCGCCGCTACCGCCCTGATTCTGTATCTGCCGACGCGGCGATCGCGCTATTTCGGCAATACCGTTCCTCTGCTTCTGGCGGTGCTGCTTTTTACCCTCATCACTCCCGGAATTTCCAGTGAACCTACCCTGTGGGCGCTTCCCTTTCTGTTTACCTTCATCGCCGGGGTGTTTGCCGATTTTCTTGAAACTCGTTATCGCCCCGTGACGCTGGCGGTGGTCGGCGCCCTGCTGCTTCTCGAAGCCGCACTCAGTGTCATTTCGCTGCCCTGACGACCCAACCGGAGATCATGTGCGAGGCCCGCGGGCGGCGGTTTTCGAGAGCTTGCTGAACTCCAGTCCTGTAATGCACAAATTATTCAAAGAAAAAGACTTAGAGTGGCCCCACACCCTTGCTGGGTGGCCCCGAAAGACGTATGATCAAAATAGCCCTTAGGCGCAGATTGAGCGGCTTCGCAAGCGCTTTCCGCAGGCGATTTTCTCATCCCCCGCTAAGGCCCACCCTCTTATGGCAGACGATCAGAATCCTCTCCTTCCGCTAGGTCCCAACGGCAGCGACGGCAATCCGCCAGACGGCCCAGGAACGCGCCTCATCCCCATCAACATTGAAGAGGAGATGAAGCGTTCGTATCTCGACTACTCAATGTCGGTCATCATCGGGCGCGCGCTCCCTGATATTCGCGATGGTTTCAAGCCGGTGCATCGGCGGATTCTCTACACCCTGCACGGCATGGGTCTGGAGCACAACAAGAAATATGCCAAGTGCGCCAAGGTAGTCGGGCAGGCGATGGGTGTGTTTCACCCCCACGGCGATTCGGCCATTTACGACACCATGGTGCGGCTGGCGCAGCCCTTTAGCATGCGTTATCCCATGATCGATGGGCAGGGGAACTTCGGCTCCGTAGACGGCGACCCGCCGGCGGCCATGCGCTACACCGAGTGCCGCATGACCCGCATTGCCGGCCAGATGCTGGCCGATATCGATCAGGACACGGTGGACTTCGTTCCCAATTACGACGAAAGCACCACGGAACCCACCGTGCTGCCGACGCGCTTCCCCAACCTGATCGTGAACGGGTCGAATGGAATTGCTGTAGGGATGGCGACCAATATTCCGCCGCACAACCTCACCGAAGTGATCACCGCGACCATCGAGCTGGTAAAGAATCCGCAGGCCGGCCTGGCTGAAGTTTTAAAGCATGTGCAAGGACCGGACTTCCCCACCGGCGGCTTCATCTATGGCCGCGGGGGCATCGCGCAAGCCTACGCGACCGGCCGTGGGCGCTTCCTGATGCGCGCCAAGGCTGCCATCGAGCAGCTCAAGAATAATCGCCAGGCGATCATCGTCACCGAGATTCCCTACCAGGTCAATAAGTCCAAACTGATCGAACGCATCGCCGAGCTGGTCAATGAAAAAATCATTACCGACATTGCGGAAGATGATTTCCGCGATGAGAGCGACCGTGACGGAATGCGCATCGTTATCGGCCTCAAGCGCGGCGCAGAAGCACAGATCGTGTTGAACCAGCTCTACAAGCATACCCAGATGCAAGAGAGCTTCTCGATGATCTTTCTCGCGGTGGTCAATGGCCAGCCGCGCGAGCTGGCGCTGCACGACGCAATTCGTCACTTTATCAATCACCGGGTGGACGTTGTTCGCCGGCGTACCTCGTTCCTGCTCAAGAAGGCCCGCGAGCGCGAACACATTCTCGAAGGCTACAAAATCGCCCTGGATAACATCGACCAGGTCATCCGCATCATCCGTGGTTCCGGATCCCGCGCGGAAGCGCGTGAAAACCTGCGCCGCTTTTCCCTGTCCAAGGACATTGTTTTCAAACTGGACCCGCTGATCCCGGGCGCTCCGGAACGCGAGCCGGGTCTCAGCTATCGTCAGATCGATGCCATCCTCGAACTGCAGCTCTACCGCCTCACCCAGCTTTCCACCGACGAAATTCTCAAGGAACTGGCCGAGGTGCGTGAGCGCATTGCGGAGTATGAGGCCATTCTGGCTTCGGAAGCGAAACTCCGCGCTGTGATCGTCAAAGAACTCGAAGCCGTCCGCAAGGATTTCGGCGATGAACGCCGGACCCAGATTCTCGACGAGACCGCTGAGCTGCAACTCGAAGATCTGATCGCGGACGAACAGGTCGCCATCACGGTTTCTCATACCGGCTACCTCAAGCGCACGCCCATTTCCATCTACCGTCAACAACGGCGTGGTGGTACTGGCCGGCTGGGGATGAAGACGCGCGAAGAGGATTTCGTCTCCCAGCTCATCGTCGACTCCACCCATGCCTATCTGCTCTGCTTCACCAACACCGGGCGTGTCTATTGGCTCAAAGTCTATGAGATTCCCGACGTTGGGGCTGCGGGCAAGGGCAAATCCATGGCCAGCCTGCTCAACCTGCAGCCGGGCGAGAACGTGCGCACTATTCTGCCTGTGCGCAACCTGGAAGAAGACGGCAAGTTCATCTTCTTTGCCACCCGCAAAGGCACGGTCAAGAAGACGCCGCTGAAGGACTTTTGCAATGTGATGGCGCGCGGCATCATTGCCATCGGTATCGACGACGACGACGAATTGATTGGCGCCTGCAACACAGACGGTAATCAGATCATTTTCCTGGCCACCCATGGCGGGATGGCCATTCGCTTCGGCGAAGAGGATGTACGCTCCATGGGCCGGCCCGCTTATGGCGTCCGTGGTATCGACCTGATGAAGGGCGACTACCTGGTCGGCTTGGCGGCGACTCCCCTCGAACGAAAAAAGAACGGCGCCGGCGGCCAATCGCCTTCGCTTATCCTCTCCATCACTGAGCAGGGTTACGGCAAACGCACCGACGTGGACGAATACCGGCTTCAGACTCGCGGCGGCCGCGGCGTCATCAACGTCAAGACCACTACCCGCAATGGCAAAGTGAGCGCGATCCTTCTGGTCGATGAGACCTCGGAACTTATGGTCATCAGCCAATACGGCAAGATCATCCGTATCGACACCAAGACCATCCGCGCAGCCGGCCGTTCAACCCAGGGTGTCCGCCTGCTGCATCTTGAGGACGAAGACAAGGTTGCGGCCGCCGTGGTCATTCCACCGGAAGAAGCCAAGACCGAACCGGAGAATGGAACGCTTCTGCAATAGAAGCGATTGCGTGTTGTTGCAAAAAGGGGACGGGGTGCCGGTTCGAGACACCCCATTCCAAGCAGTGATACCGTGATACAGAATTAATAACCGCGGGCGGCAGTCAGCTTTGGCTGCTTGCTCGAAGCCGTCGACAGGTTATCGCCCAGCGCGTGCGAGTTGCCGCAGTTGTCGACCTGGTTGCGGCCGTACTGGGGCTGCAGGTACAGCATGTACTGCTGGCCCACATACATGGCGAAGAAGCGAGGACTATTTTCGCTGAAAACCGTCACCTCAGTATGAGCGCGCGCCTTACCATGGATCTTGGCGTCGATGCGGACGGTGTAGTTCACGCCGTCCAGAAAATCCCAGGCTTCCGGTACGGGTGATGCTGCCGTCACCGTACCCACAATCACGGAAGATGCCAGGTGCTTCTCCTTGTTGGCGTTCACGCGATCGGTCCTGCACTGGGAGAACCCGGTAGCCGCACTCAGACAGAGAACCATTGCAATAGCAAGCTTTTTCACAAACCCTCCTCGGGTATCACAATCAAATTTTGAGCCTTACGACTTAAGTGTTATCCGTACCCCTTAAGTTGTATGCGTACTGCTTAAGTGGTAGATTGCCGTGTCCAACGGGGGATGGCAATTGTATTGTTTCAATACGCCCTTACTTCGGAGGGAGCTATGAGGCGCGATGGTAATGCGCCGGCCAAGGCGAGATGGATACTGGCTCTTATGCCGGACTCATGTCCAGGAGAACGGGTCAGATAGCACCGCGCCGGAACCGCATGTACTGGGTGGCGGAGATAGGCGCAGGTGCGAAAACACAGGGTGTCGCGAGGTATAGATGCCCGGCAGAACGCGAAAGGTACTTGGGTTTGCACCAGGGTACCGAGAGGAAAATATGGCTTGCTCGCAGGGGGAGCTATACGCCACAGTCACGGTTTTGTAACGCCAACAGCGAGGTGCGAGTCCCGCCGTAAGCAGGTCACAGCGAGCGAAGCGAAGCGCAACTGCATGAGGGCGACCGAGTGTGGGGAGGAAGCGTGGAGCGAAGCTGCGGGCCGATGAACAAGAACCGGATAGAAGGCGCTGCGGACCAGGGCGAGCGGGCAAACCGCCGCGAAGCTCTTGTGACCAAAGGGTGGTGGCGTAGATCCGGCGGTCGTGCAGTGAAGGAGTGCGTTCTTACCTGGGGAGATCTCGCGTTGTGCCCGAAAGGGCGACGGTGTTGAGCCGGAGCGAGAAGTCAGCAGAGGTCGAAGTAGGTCGCTGAGGCGACTGAAGGACCGAACGGGAAGGAGTGTTCGACGGCATGACGATGCGTAGGGCAATGCGTCAGATGTCCGCCTCGGCGGAGCGGACTGGAGTAGTGCAGGGTGAAACCCTGTCTGACCCAGTCAGCGACGAAGCCAAGCGCCCGCGTCTTGAAGCGACGAGCACAGGGCCGGGGCTGCTGTATGCGGCCCTGGCAAGAGAGAACATGCAGCAGGCATGGAAACGGGTGCGGTCCAACAAGGGCGCAGCCGGTATCGACGGTTTGGACATCGACCAGACCGCGGTACGGCTGCGCAGCCAATGGCCCGAGATTCGGGAACAACTGTTGTCTGGCACGTACCGGCCTGAACCGGTGCGTCGGGTAGCGATTCGGAAGCCGGATGGAGGCGAGCGCGAGCTTGGCATCCCGACGGTGACGGATCGGCTCATCCAGCAGGCGCTGCTTCAGGTGTTGCAGCCCATCGTTGATCCAACGTTCAGCCCCCATAGCTACGGCTTCCGGCCGGGTCGGAGCGCACATCAGGCCGTTCAAGCGGCGCAAGCGTATGTGCAATCGGGCCGGCGGGTGGTGGTGGATGTGGACCTGGAGAAATTCTTCGATCCATCTTCATACTGCCCCCAGACTCATGAAGTAGTTGCAAATAGCGTGGGATGATCTTCTACGATTTTGATTCGCAAGCCCTTACGTCGCCCGCTTGTAACAAGCATGGCTTCGAGGTCGCCGCGCTTTACACGCTGCAACACCGTCTGACGCGAGACGCCGAGTTTCATGGTTGCTTCCAGCATGGGCAGATAGTCCGGCGGGGCCTGCTCGACGATTCGCGCGCGCAGTTCTTCGGTGATGCGGATTTGCCACGGGGCGCCAGGAGTAGCCTGTTCACCGGCGATGAAGCCCTCGGCCAGCCAACGATGGATAGTGGAAGTGTTCATGCCCAGGATCTGCGCGGCCTTACGGATCGGGACGACATCCCCCTGCGGAGGCTGCGCTGGCGGCTGGTAACGCGGGATGCCGCGATAACGTCGCAGACTGCCGACCTGATTGGCGGTGAAGCGTTCCCCGGTCGCTGTCTTGCGTCCCTGACGATTCAGGATGCCGGCGATGACTTCGTCGGGATAGAGAGCCGCCAGACGAGGTAACAACGAGAGCGTGTCTTCGCTGGTGCGCAGACCGCGTGGCAGGGAGCGGGGCAGAGGAAGATCGATCTCCGTAAGCTCCCCGCCTCGCCAGCGCAGCGTGAGGTGGGCCTTATGTTCGGGGCGATCAACAGCTACGATGACGTCTTCGAGCAGGGTACGCAATAGCTCCTTGCGATCGCGATACGTGGTGGTGGGCCAGTCCCAAACTTTGCGCAGATCAGAACCGAGAGCACGGACCCTGGCTCTCTCTTTCGGGCTGAGCGTGTGCGGGCGCTGTTGCTGGCGACGCTCGAGCTCTGCCTCCGCCGCCGTGAGATCACGCAATCGTTTTTCCCACTCCGTCTCCAAGCCGCGCGCCACCAGCCTGTTTTCCGGTTCTACAGCGCGATACTGGCGCTCGGCGCGTTCGGCCTCATAGCGGGCACGTTCTACCGCCAGGCGCCACTGACCGAGTGCCGCATCGTGATCCGTTTCGAGTTGCCGCATAGCCTGTTCGGTGGCTTCCACCGCAGCGGGCGTCAACGCTTTCAGAAACGCATTCGCCACCGCCTGATCGATCTGGATGCCGCCGATGTTGAGACAGTAAACGCCGCGTCCCTGGACGATGTCCTTGCCTGAGCAGTGATAGCCGGGCGAAGCGTTTCTGCCCCGGTAGTGTGTATGTAGATGGCGGCCGCACTTGCCGCAAATGGCCAGACCCTGCAGCAGTGCGGCGCCTTCTCTCACTGCACCGCCTGCCTGGTGAGGTTGGGGATGAACGTTGGCGTCGATGCGAGTCTGGTTGGCCTGGTAGGTTGCCCAGTCGATGAAGCCGGGATGATGATCGGGAAGAAGCACCGCCCACTCGGCCTGGGGCAGATGACGCGTTCGTCTGCGCAACCTGCCCTGTTCATCGACGTAACGCTCATGGCGGCACTTTCCGTAAGCATATGCGCCAGCATACACCGGGTTGGTGAGCACATGATGGATGGCGGTATAGGTCGCAGCAACCCAGCGGATCGGACTGCTCATGGTGGCGCGCAACGGGAAGGAGAGTCGTTCGGAACGAAACCAGAGCCATACCTTGCGGGCCGATCCCAGTTCCGTAAACTTCGAGAACACCGTGCGAATGGCGCCGATCACGGCTTCGTCGGGTTGGAAGCGAACTTCACCATCCTCCTCGCCCCACACAAAACCTACGGGTAGACCACGGCGCAGTTCGCCTCGCGCAGCTTTGTTGCGGATTCCGCCATCAAGCCGAGCGCGCAGGATATGCAGTTCCGCTTCCGACATCGTGCCTTTCAAACCGAGGATCAGGCGATCGTTGAAAAGAGCCGGATGATAGATTCCGTCGCTGTCTCCGATCAGCGTATCCGTCATGCCGCACAGGTCGAGCAGGCGATACCAGTCGGCGTTGTTGCGCGCCAGCCGGGATACTTCCAGTCCCAGTACGATGCCCACGTGGCCCAGAGCCACTTCCGCGGTCATGCGGGCAAACCCGGAGCGCTTCACCGATCCGGAGCCGGAAAGACCAAGGTCTTCGTCAACGACGGTCACCTGTTCTTTGGCCCAACCCAGCGCGCAGGCCTTTTCCACCAAAGCATACTGCCGTGCCGTCGACTCCCGGTTGTATTCCACCTGCGAAGGGCTGGACTGGCGTATATAAACAAACGCTGCGCGCCGCGTATGACTGAGCTTTACCTTTCCGGATTCATTCATCGTTCTTCTCCTCGTAGTGGGGCAGAATGGCGTTGGCGATCATCCTTGCCAGGATGTCGATGGCTAGAAGCTGCTGCTCAGACTGAACGGCTTCCCACGGACAGTTTTCATCGAGAAGCAGATCGAACAGACTCGGATGGTTTTCTCGCAAGGGGACTCTCCTTCTTAGCCGCCTCCCTTTTCGTGGCCGCAAGACGGTTGAGAAGAGCGTCTGTGATGGCGCGAGCGTGAAGCAAGTCCTCTACGGAACCCAACGTGTCGGCGGGGCTCTTTCGAGGCCCAGTCACAGAGACAAAATCTGTCCAGTCCGCAGGGATCAGAGATTTACTGCCATCGGGCAGGATCAGGATGAGATACGCTCGCCCCTTGCGATGCATCGTCCGAAGAAGCTCAAGCTGCCTTCCCTCAAACGGATGACGAGGACGAATGATCGTGACTCGCTCGGGAAGATCCTGACGATGGGTAGTGTGTCGTAACTTCCTTCGATCGAGTCAATCACGACATCCTGATCGACCGGATGCAGAAACGGATCGGAGACGCCGGAGCGATTCGGCTGATCCGCGCGTATCTGAATAGCGGCATCATGATGGACGGGGTGGTAAAAGAGCGAGTGATGGGGACGCCGCAAGGCGGGCCGCTATCACCGCTACTGGCCAATGTGCTTCTCGACGAGGTGGACAAGGAACTGGAACGGAGGGGTCATTGCTTCGTGCGCTACGCCGATGATGCGAACGTTTATGTTCGTTCTCAACGGTCGGGCGAGCGGGTGATGGCTCTGTTGCTGAAACTCTATGGACGTCTGCGGCTCACGGTCAATCCGGCCAAGAGCACGGTGGCCAGCGTGTTGCAGCGGAAGTTCCTGGGTTACAGCTTCTGGGTCGCGTCCGGCGGCAGGATCCATCGCCGGGTTGCGGATAAAGCAAAGCGTACGTTCAAGCAAAGGGTTCGGGAACTCACCCGCCGCAGTGGCGGGTACAGTGTTCCTGCAGTGGTGGAAAAGCTGCGAAGCTATGTTCTGGGTTGGAAAGCCTATTTCCGTCTGGCGCAAACTCCCAAGGTCTGGCGAGAGCTGGACATGTGGATACGCCACCGAATGCGGGCGATCCAGCTCAAACAATGGAAACGCGGCACTACCACCTATCGGGAACTGATCACGCGAGGAGCTTCCAAAGAAACGGCACGACAGGTGGCGGGTAACACCCGTCGCTGGTGGCGCAACAGTGGAATGCTTCTGAACAGCGTGCTCGACCTAAGCTGGGCGGACAAGCTGGGAATACCTCGTCTCTCATGACCTCAATTTCTCGAACCGCCCGGTGCGGACCCGCATGCCGGGTGGTGTGGCAGGGGAGAGCGGGTCACCGCTCCCCCTATGCCGATCGAAAACATCTTGGGCTTTAAGTCCCTCAGGGAATTCCGGTTGGTTGGCTTCACCGTTTGCGGGGCGCTGAAAATGGACTCAGTCAGTGAGACATTACGCTAGCTCTTCGGGGCGGTGATCGTCAGCGTGACCTGCGGCTCGGTGGGCGGCGTGACTGTCAGTGAACCGGTCGACGACTGCGATTCCACTGTCAGGGTATAGCTGCCAATTGGGGTTCCCGGGTTATCCGTCGGCCCGTGATTGAGATATCGATAACGCTGCGCACAGGCCGTAATTCCCATGACTCCGGCAAATGTCAGCATCACCAAGGCCAGGTTGCGCCAGCCGCGACGCTTGCAGGCCCCCAAACCCAACAGACCGAACAAAGCCGGGAAGACGAAAACATAGCGCCGCATGCCGGTATCCTGGCGGTTGTCCGCTATGGGCGAGGGCGCCTGGGTTTGAATCTGCATAACGCTCGTGCCCGCGACACAGTTCCCGGCGCTGCTGCAATTCGCAGGTACACTCACCGGAGTAAACGTGCAGGTGGTATTGAAAGGTAGCCCGACACAGGAAAGATTGACTAAACCGCTGAAGCCGTTGACCGGCGTTACGGTGACGATGCTGCTCACAAAACCGCCCACGGCAGTGGAGAGCGAGGTCGGCGCCGCAGCCACGGTAAATCCGGCTGCGGTCGACACGTAAGCCTGCACCTGCTCGGGTTTCGAAACCGAATTCTGGTTGTTGTCTTTGCCTTTGTAGACAGCGACTACCTGGTGGGTTCCCGCGGTCAGGTTATCCGTTTCCACAGAAGCATTGCCTTCGCCATCCAGGAGCGCCGACCCCAGGTCCAGGTCGCCCGAGCGAAAGTTCACCACGCCCAATGGAGCGCCTGCCTGGTTTTGCCCAGTAACGCCTTGCCCAGTAACGCCGGGCGCGATAACGTGGGCCGTCAGTGTCGCCCGCGTTCGGGGGCCCGCATTACTCGTGGCCACGGTCAGTGTGGTTCGAGTCGAAGCCGTATCTTCGGCCACCGCGGATCTTAGGGTGCTCACCGGGAAGCTCCCAGCGGCCAACATCCCCATAAACGCCATGCACCACGTGGCGGTGCGCATCCCTTGCCCTGTGTTCCACAGCTTGCCCCAGCTCAACCGCTCACTCATCCTTCGAATCTCTGCTCTCTCTACGTCCAGTATCCAGGGCCTGCTATCCAGGGCCCGTCTTCCAGTGCCTGGCCCGCGCCGCGAAGACGCACACCGGCCATCCTCTTGACTTAATAGACTCATTGTATCTGGCGAAAGCACATCGCGTTGCGCATTTACCGGGGTGATTGCCGATGGCTCATGGGGCTCGGCGCGCGAGGGCCTCGGCGACCAGGCTCTCGGCCGCCTGCCGAAGAGAAGGATCATCGCCGAAACCAGTCAACCAGCAGACATCGGGCTCACGGCGAAACCAGGTGAGCTGGCGTTTGGCGTAATTGCGATGGCCCTGACTGGCGGCGGCGATGGCTTGCTCCAACGTGAGTGTGCCGGCCAGATATTGTGATGCCTGGCGGTAGCCCAAAGAGTCTAGTGCTGGCGGGTGGCCGTAACGGGCAGCCAGTTCAGCGGTCTCCTCCAGCAGGCCCTGGGCAAACATCGTGCGCGCCCGGGCATTGATCCGCTGGTAGAGTTGCGGGCGGGCCGGGTCGAGGCCGATGCGTAGCACGCGGTAGCCCGTCAATGGTTCGCGTCCCGCCTTGAGTGCTTCCGACATGGGCCTGGATCCGGCGAGCGTAACCTCGATCGCCCGCACGATCTTGGGTACATCGTTGGCGTGAATCCGCGCGGCCGAGGGGGGATCAAGCCGCTTTAGTATCCTGTGGAGGTAGAGCGCCCCCCTCGCTTCGGCTTTGCGCAGGAGTCGATCGCGGAGCGCCGCGGACCTCTGCGGGCCGGGAAATAAGCCTTGCAAGAGCGCCCGAAGGTACAGGCCTGTTCCCCCGGTAATGATGGGCAGTCTGGAACGGGTGGTGATGGCGGCTATGGCGGCACGCGCGTCCCGGCAGTAGTCACCGGCGGTGTAGAACGCATCCGGATCGACGACGTCGAGCAGGTGATGCGGCACCAGGATCCGTTCCTCGGCGCTGGGTTTGGCAGACCCAACCTCCAGGCCACGATAGACGGCCACGGAATCACAGCTGACAATCTCGCCATCGAAATGCCGGCCGAGCGCGACGGAAAGAGAGGTCTTTCCGCTGCCGGTCGGTCCCAGAATGACAACCAACAATGGGTCCGCCAGCAATGGGTCCGTCCGGTCCTCTACCAAATTCTCCACCAGCCGGGCGGGAACACAGAAGCCAACGAGGATCGGCTCAGCCCCGCGAGCATAAGTATCACCGCCACCAGCAACAAGGCGTAGATTTGACGTTTTCGGAACTCGGGATCAGCGGGCACAGAGGCGCCTCAATCAACGATCCTTATACGGATCCAGATTGTAGTAGAAGCCAAAGCGGAGCTCCAGGAACGGCCCTTTGAACTCTTTGGGGAGAGGTGGATAGGGCGAGGCGCCGGTAATACCACCCCAGGCTGCCCGGTCCAGTGAGACATCGCCCGAAGGGAATTCCAGGATCATTTGCTTGACGCTGCCGTCGGGATAAATCTTGAACCGCACACCCACACGGCCCTGCTTGTCCAGAGGCGGGCGCGCCGACTCGGGAATGATGGGATACCAGCTTCGCTTGGTGGCTTCGATGACCCGCCTCATGTACGCGCCGAAATCGACACCCATGGTGTCGCTGAGGATGTCGGGACCCAACCCCAGGGCCGGATGCTGGGAGGGCGCATTTTGTCCGTAGTCGCCGGAGGGGCCGCCTTTATTGCGGGCGGCATCGCGTTCCGCCTGGCGAATCGCATCGCCGGCGTTTTGGGGACCGGTCTCGAAGCTGGGTTTGGCCGGCGCGGTGGGCGCGGGCTTGGGTTCATTCAAGATAGCCTGCTGCGGTGGCGGTGGGGGGGGCGGTGCAGAGCGGGCCTGCTGTTGCGGCGGAGCCGCCGCGGGCGGCGCGGCTTGCGGAGCAGGTTGCGGCGGAGCCGCTTGCGGAGCCTCTGGCTGCGGCGGGCCTGCCCGCTTCATCGCTTCCAGCTGCTGCAGGGTTTTACGGTCGAGCGTTGGATGGGCAGATTGTGCGATCCGGTTCTTGTCAGATAGGGGCGCCTGAGGCCTGGGCTTGACTTGCTTCTGCAAATCCGGAGGAAGATTCAGGAACGTCGTGTCCCTCGGCGTTTCGTTCGGATTGACGACGTGCGGCTGATGCGTGCGAAATTTCGGACCGTAAAATAGAAACCAGAACAGAAACAGATGGGCAATGAAGGAAATCCACATTCCTTCACGGCGGCGAGCCTGGGAGCGCTCGTCCTCAAGCCTGTCGATCAGGTGTAGGAGTTCATCAGGTTCCAGCTCCTCGTAGCGAGCGCGCCTACGTTTGGAGATCGGCTCCGGTGATCGGCCGGGAGGGCTGGTTGGAACTTCGGTTGAGGGCATCGGCCAGTCGTCGAGGGTGGAATCCTGGCCGGAAGCAACCACCGGCGACGGACTCCGCACACCCCGTCATTCTCTCATTTTTTTGAATCGTACCGGACTCTGGCTTTTCACACTGAACCCTTACAATCGTTTGCAGTGCAGTCACGCAGTTACCGGGCACAGTGCTTGGACCGCAAACGAGGAGCACAGTTAGCTTATGATGCGTGCCGCTGTCATTACCGTGAGCGACTCCTGCTTCCGGGGGCAACGGGTGGATGTCTCCGGCCCGGTGGTGGCCGAGTTGCTCAAGGCAAACGATTTTCAGGTGATCAGCCACCTGGTAATACCAGACGAGCAAACGCAGATCGAAGACGCCCTGCGGCAACAATGCGAGGTGGCAAACCTGGTGGTGACGACGGGAGGCACCGGCATAGCGCCGCGAGACGTGACCCCCGAGGCGACCAGGGCCGTGTGCGATCGGGTTCTGGACGGGTTCGCCGAATTGATGCGTGCCGAGGGGCGCAAGCAAACTCAGTTCGCCCCCCTCAGCCGCTCCGTTTCCGGTACCCGGGGCCGATCGCTGATCGTGAATCTGCCGGGAAGCCCACGCGGCGCCAAAGGCTCGCTGGAAGCGGTCCTTCCTCTCATCCCGCACGCTTTAGCCCTCATCGAGGGACTCGCAACCCTGCATGACGAAAACTTCCGCCACGGGGACGATCGGGATCGATCTTGAAGAAGCTTGTCCACCTCTTCGTTAAGTACAAGATCTGGCTGCTGGCGCTCTTAAAGCCGTTTGGCTTTTGGGGTGCCGGTTGCATTGCCTTTATTGACGCCGCGGCCGTGCCCGTACCCATGGACCTGTTCCTCGCCACATACGTCTGGGCCGACAAGAAGTTCTTTTATCTCTATGTCCTGTTTGCGGCTGCGGGGTCGGCGCTGGGCGGGCTGGTGCCCTTCCTGCTGGGGCGGGCAGGCGGCGAGATCTTGCTCATGAAGCGGATCGACCGTGCGCGATTCGAGCAACTGCGCGACCGGTTCGAAAAGCAGGAGTTTCTGGCCCTGATGATTCCCTCGATGCTGCCTCCGCCGACTCCGTGGAAGCTTTTCGTGATCGCTGCCGGGGTCTTTGAGGTGAAAATCACGACCTTCCTGCTGGCGGTCTTTGCCGGCCGGGTGATCCGCGACCTGACCATTGTGATTCTCACCATCCGGTACGGGCCCGAGATTGTGAGCATCGCCGGCCGATTGGCTACCCGGCATAGCGTGGCCCTGTTGATTGGGCTGGCGGTATTGCTGGCCCTGCTGGGATATTGGGTGTGGCGGACGGTGCGGAAGCGGCGGGGGAAGCCGGCGGCGTAATCCTCACCGCGAAACTGCTTTAAAAGCCCCCTTCCGAATCATTTTTGTACACGCCCGCTCATAATCATCGCGTCGATGGCGCCTTGCGGGCTGACATAGACCCAGGCGTGCAGTACCGCGTCCCCACCTCTTCCGCTCGCCAGGACGCGCGCGGCGAATCTCAGGTCCCGAAACGCGACGGCCGTATCCTCCGGTTCCGGCGCGACTTCGTCCGAAGCGACCAGGTTCGCGGGACCGCGATCGGTTGTCACCGGAAACCTCGCCCAGCCCAGATACACCTTGCCCAGCAATGACTGCTTCGCAGCCATCACCGCCGGTGTGACGGGTGGCTTGAAGATGACATCGTCCTGGTCGATAGTGTCGACGGTTTCCGCCCAAGTGTCGACCGAACCCAACTGGTAGTAGCCGGCCGTCTCGGCGATGGCGAACCAACGGAACGGATTCACCGGAAATGGTTCGGCGCCGGCACGCAGCGTCGGTTGATCGCCGAAGCTGGTGTTGGCGATCAAGTGCAATGCCCGATGATGTTCAACCGCGCGGACGCCCAGATCGGTCCCCACCAGAACCAGGGCGGCAATCGCCCAACCGCGGCCACGAAATAACGGCTTGCCCGCACCCATCTCGCGGTCAGCCATGCCAAGAACCGCGGGCACAATCAGGCCTAACAGCAAAGCGCCAAAAACGACCGGCTCGAGGATGAAGGCGATGTCCAACGAGTACCAGCGTGGGTTGAAAGGGAAAAATGGGCGAACGCCGTAATTGTTGGTCCAGTCGAGGAAGATGTGGCTCAGCACCGCCAACCAGGATAAGAACCATACCCAGCCCCAGCGTGGCGGGATGCCGGGCTGACTACGCCGGCTACGATGCCAAAGCCACACGACCGCAGTCACGGCGAGGGCAACGAAGGGCGCTCCCAAAAAAGTGTGGGTGATGCCGCGGTGATGCTGAAAACCGGCCACTGGGCCGCGCAGACTCCAAAGCACATCCAGGTCTGGCGCCTCTGCCGCGAGCGTCATGGCCAGAGTAGCGTACGCGGTCCTGCGATTGAACCCCGAGCGGCCCAGGCAGGCGCCGGCGAGGAAGTGAGTAACGGGTTCCATAAAATGAAGCCAACCTCTTAAAACATCGCGGTTGTGCCCTGGCTTTCAGCAGAGCCACCCGGTTTCTATAATGCACGCTATGTCCGAAACCCGATCCAGCAGTGCCGCGAGCCCGCTTGAGCCAGCCGGAAAGCGAATCGACGAGCTGCGCGAGGAACTCCGCCACCACGAATATCAATATCACGTGCTCGATTCGCCTGAGATCTCCGACGCCGAGTACGACGCGAAGATGCGCGCACTGCGGGAGCTCGAAGCCCAACATCCCGAGTTGGTGACTGCCGACTCACCCAGCCAGCGAGTCGGAGGCAAGCCGAAAGAGGGCTTCGCCAAGGTACTGCACTCGCGGCCCATGCTTTCGCTCGATAACGTGAACAGCGAACAGGAGCTGCGCGATTGGGAACAGCGCGTGCGGGCGGCGCTGGGCAACATCGAAGTGAGCTTTGTATGTGAATTGAAGATGGACGGCGTATCGCTGGCGCTGCAATATGAGGCGGGCCCTGCCGGCGACGCGTTGTTGCAGAGCGCCTTGACCCGGGGCGACGGTACCACGGGTGAGGACGTCACCAGCAACGTGCGCACCATACGATCGGTGCCTTTATCGGTTTCCAAAGACCACTTACAGCGCGCGGGCCTTCCGCAGAGCTTCGAGGTGCGGGGCGAAGTGATACTGCCCGATGAAGCGTTTCTAAAAATGAACCGCGAACGTGTGGAGCAAGGACTGGCCCCGGCGGCGAACGCCAGGAACGCTGCCGCGGGAACTATCCGGACCCTGGAGCCCAACATCGTAGCCCAGCGCAAATTAGCCTTCTACGCCTACTTTGCGCTGGAAAGAGGAGAGAGCGCTTTCCCCGAACAATGGTTGGCGCTGGAGGCGCTCAGCAGCGCGGGCTTTCGCGTCAACCGCCATCGCAAGCCCTTGCACACGCTGGAGGAGCTGCTCGCCTTCGTGGCCTGGGCGGAAGGACAGCGCGAGGCTCTGGGGTACGAAATCGACGGAGTCGTGATCAAGGTGAACCAGACGGCGCTGCAGCGGCGGCTGGGCTACACCGGACGCGCACCACGCTGGGCGGTGGCCTACAAGTTCACGGCTCGCTCCGGCATGACTGTGGTGGAAGACATCGCGGTACAGGTAGGGCGCACGGGCAAATTAACGCCGGTGGCCGTGCTGCGTCCGGTTTTGATAGGAGGCACTACGGTGAGCCGGGCCACGCTGCACAACGCGGACGAGATCGAACGCCTGGGCCTGAAAATCGGAGATTCTGTGCTGGTGGAGCGCGGTGGCGACGTGATTCCGAAAGTCGTCGCGGTGATCGACGATGCGCAGCATCCTCGCGGTGACAAGATCTTTGCCTTCCCGGCGCATTGCCCGGTGTGCGGCAGCGTGGTGGTGCGGGATGAGGGGGAAGCGGATTATCGCTGCGTCAATGCCGATTGCCCGGCCCGCATCAAGGAAAGCGTTCTACACTTTGCGTCCCGTAAGCTGATGAACATCGAAGGGCTGGGCGATGCCTTGGTTATGCAACTGCTTGAGCGACAAATGTTGACCAGCGTCGCCGATATCTATGCTCTTACGGAAGAGCGGCTACTGGGACTGGAACGTATCGGAAAGAAGAGTGCCCAGTCACTGCTTGCGGAAATTGAGAGCTCAAAGAAGTTGCCGTTGAACCGGGTGCTCTTCGCCCTGGGTATTCGCTTTGTTGGGGAACGCACAGCGCAGTTGTTGGCCGAGTCCTTCGGCTCTATGGATGCACTGATGGCGGCAAGCGTTGAGGAACTGGAGGCGGTGGATGAGGTGGGCCCGCGTGTGGCCGAGGCGATTCAGGAATATTTTGCCGAGAAAAAGAATCGCGCGCTGGTAGAAAAGCTGCGCCTGGCCGGGCTGACGTTCACCGCGGAGAAGAAACGCAAATCCTCCCAGCTCGATGGCTTGACGTTTGTGCTGACCGGCACCATGGCCGATCTGACGCGCGAAGAAGCGAAGGCCAGGATCGAGGCAGCCGGGGGACGGGTTTCCGGTTCCGTCAGCAAGAAGACCAGCTACCTGGTCGCCGGAGAAGAAGCAGGATCGAAGCTCGAGAAAGCAAAAGAGCTCAAAGTTCCGGTGATTGAGCAGGCGCAGCTGTTGGCCATGCTGGGATGAGTGGTGTTTGTGCGGGCAACGGGTTGGCCTCGCGCGGCGTGATGTTGTGTGCCCACGATTTCATCCTGGGTAGGCCGGGCATTTATCCCGGCCCCGGCACGGCGGAAGCCGTCATCCCTCGTGGGTCGTCATAGGGAAAAAGGAGCAGCCCCGGAGGCACGATTTTCTCGCGGTTGTCGATTTTTTCCGCAGCCTGTTAAGCCCTCATCCGCTCAATTCTTGTACGACCTTCCTCCCGAATACCCCAAAAGTAACCTCCCGAAGGAAACTACTGGATCTGGAAAAAGCGGTTCCGGCAGTTATCTTTTTTCCCGCAACGGCATCTATATATCAGTAGACGATTTAGGCAGGGAGCTGATTCTCGCGTAGCCGCTCCCATGCTTGCAGTTGCCGGTAGTTTCGGCCTACACGCGAGCGAAGGATGGTGTTATCACTATCCGGTGTCACACCCGATCCCTGTCACAAATCAGGCAACGCAATCCTCCCGCCCCGGCGGGATTTTTTACGTGCCTGTGCAAGCAAGCACTCTCGCAATCGGTGCAAACCGAGACGATGGATCTTATCGAGAAACCACACCAAGCCGAACCCGTATCTTCTCTTTCCAAACTCAAGGAGACGTCTATGCCAAAAAATAAAGTCAACGACCTCATCACCGATCGGGAAATGGTCTTCGCCCGCCTGGTCCTTTCTGGAACCATGACCGACCGGGATGCCGCCCAGGCTGCAGGCCTCAGCCCCGACACCGCCGCCTACACCAAATCCAAACCCCGTGTCAGCGCCTACATGCTTGAGCACCGCGCCGCCCTGCAGCAGCAGCTCCTCGCTCAGCAAGCCGAAGAACAGCGTCAGCTGAACCTGACCCGCGAACGAGTCCTTGACCGCCTCTGGGAAATCGCCGCCCTCAGCCACGAAATCACCCGCGGCAGCATGACCGCCCAGATGAAGGCCCTCTCCATGATCGTGGCCATCCAGGGCCTCATCCCAGACCGTCGCGCCGGCGCCTCCCAGAAAAAATCCGCCCCTCCGCTCCCCGAACCGAACTTCTATCAAGCCGCCTGGCGTCGCCAGCAGGAGGGGGAAAACATCGACCCCGAGCCAACCCCTTCCCTTTCCCAGGAAGAAGATGCGCCTGACCTCACCGGCCCCGAATCCACTCCGGAACCCACTCAACCTTCAGCCGCGGATGCGCCGCCGCCCTCCAAACCAATCCCCAACTCTATCTTCCCCAAGCTCTATCTTTGACCCCAGCGACTCCGCCTTCGCCAACCGCGTCAGCTCCTCGGAAACCACGCCATCGCCGTCTCAGGCTCCGGGGTTCTTTGCTGTTCCAGACACCAGAGTCCCTTTCTCTATAGGTATAGGAAGGAACCGCTTCGGCCGCCGCCGCTGACCAAAACAAAACCGAAGCCCTTGCACACTTCGCCTCGCAGCAAGCACATTTCGCCGCAGCGAGCATTTATCGCCGCAGCGAGCATTACTTCACCGCAGCGCGAACAGGATTGCTAACTAACGCTCCAAAACAACCAAAACGATCGAATTTTATCGAGTTTTACAAAAAACCGGCGCCAATCCAGTCCCGAAGGGACGGCTGAAGAGATCTCTCATCGTCACGTAGGTTGCCTGGTCCACGTGTTGTTCCGGACGGCAGCTTTGCGCGGCCGGGGCAGCGCACCTCCACCGAGTGCCAATGAACGCGGGACTGGTCCATCCCGCCCGGCGATACCCCGACAGCTACACGCACCCGGAAAGAGGATTGCCAACGCTCCAAAACAACCAAAACGATCGAATTTTATCGAATTTTACAAAAAACCGGCGCCAATCCAGTCCCGAAGGGACGCCACACCGCCGACCCCGGCATCGGAAACGCCGGGAAATGGGAACGAAGAATAACCGAGTCCCGAAGAGACGGATGAAGAGATGCTTCATCGTCACATAGTTTGCTTGGTCCACGGGGTGTTTCGGACGGCAGCTTTGCGCGGCCGGGGCAGCGCACCTCCACCGAGTGCCCATGAATGCAGGACTGGTCCATGCCGCCCGGCGATACCCCGGCGGCTACACGCACCCGGAAAGAGATTGCCAACGCTCGAAACAACCAAAACGATGGAATTTTATCGAATTTTACTAAGAAGCGGTATTAGCTCTTGGGCGCGAAATAGCCTTTTTTGGCGCGGACCTGGTAGCCGCGCGGGAGGGCCACAAGGTAGATGGAGCGGAAGGCCCCGTCCAGCTTGAAGTCCGCGGGACGATAGGCCAGAGAATATTGGCTGCGCAGCTCTTCTTCGATGTCATGAAAGCTGCCTGACATGTCTTCGATGCGCTTGGGGAAAAAGGCGAGACCACCGGTCGCTTCAGACATTTTTCTGAGCACATCATCCCCCCGGTCGCGGCTGGGGCTCACATTGGTGCTGATGGCGTAAAGGATGGTGTCGGCACGCTGGCACATTTTGATGGCGTCGTCGGGATAGGCCCGGCTCTGGTTATCGTCTCCATCGGAGATCACGATGAGCGCCTTGCGCACCGAACCTTGCTGAGGGTTGGGGACTTTTATCAGCTGATCGCGGCAGGCAGTGTAGACAGCGTCGAACAGAGCGGTGCCGCCGCCCGGCCGCAGCTTGGTGATGCCGGCCTCGAGCTTATCCTGGTCGTTGGTGTAGTTCTGGGTGACGTAAGGCGTGACGTCAAAGCCCATGACAAAGGCCAGATCGCTTTGCGGCCGGACTACTTGCTGAAGAAACTGGATGGCGGCGCTTTGCTCAAACTCAAAGCGTTGCCGGATCGAGGTGCTGGCATCGATCATGATGCCCACCCGCAGGGGAAGGTTCGTCTGCTGGGTAAACTTGTAGACTTGGGCGGGCGCCTTCTGGTTGTCCAGCAGGGCGAAGTCTCTCTGCTGCAGGTTGGGGATGAACCGGCCATGCTTGTCGGTAACGGTGAAGATCACGTTCACTTCGTTGACATTGGTCCGGATGGTGAAATTGCCGTCCGTCTGACCATCGCCGCTCTGCCCGGCATTTGTGGCTTGGGGGACAGCACTCAGAGTTCCAGCGACGGGCGGTCGGCTGGAGGCAGGAACGGGGGGTTGATCCGTGACTTGCGACGCCGGAACCGGAGGCCCCGAGGCCTTGGTGGCAGGCGTCTGCGCCGAAGCGGCGTTGACCGTGAGCGCAACGGCGAGCGGGGGTAAAAGCAACGCGTTCGCGATCAATCTGGCGGACGAGCGCAGGCAAATATTCTTCAAGGTCATAGGAACCGTTTTCATTCTAGAGCATTCCGGTCAGCCTGCGGGGCCTTCGGGGGAGGCGCGAGTTGTGCCATGAAGTCCCGCAAATCCACGGGCAGGTTAGAAACCATGCTGAGGCGTTCCCCGGTGGCGGGGTGCGCGAACTCCAGTTCCGCGGCGTGGAGAAAGTTGCGTGGCAGGACCAGCCGCGGAAGACTACTCCCGCGCCCATGCCTGGCGCCTTCCAGGGGCGCAACGGCGGTAGAGGCCCCATAGAGCGTGTCCCCGACGACAGGATGCCCGAGCGATGCCATGTGGACGCGAATCTGGTGCGTGCGTCCGGTCTCAATGCGGACCGAGACCAGGGTGAAGCTGCCGTAAGGGCCGTGGATACGGCGCAGCACCTCCCAATGGGAAACCGCCGACCGGCCCCCTTCGCGACGCGTGGTCATCCGCGTCCGGCGGACCGCATCGCGGCTGATCCCTGCGTTCACCGTACCCCGATCTGGTGTGAGCTCACCCTGCACCAGCGCGAGGTAGAGCTTGCGCACCTGACGGCGAGAGAACATGGACGCCAGCCTGGAATGGGCAATGTCGTTTTTGGCGACGACAATCAGTCCGCTGGTCTGCTTGTCGAGGCGGTGCACAATCCCCGGGCGCAGCGGACCACTGGACGCGGATAGCTCGCGCATGTGGTGCAACAGGGCATTGACCAGGGTTCCGCGGTTGCGCGCATCCTCCGTGGCCCCGGCACCGGCGTGCACCATCATCCCGGCAGGTTTATTCACCACCGCGAGGTCGTCATCTTCATAAACGATCTCCAGCGGAATCGCCTCTGCCATGGCACGCAAGGGCGGCGGCTGCGGATCGCCGAGGATGGAGATGCTCTCCCCGCTGCGCACTTTACGGGAGGCCTTGGCCTGCTTGCCCTCGATCAGGACGCTGCCCTGTTCCAGCAGCATTTGCACTCGCGAGCGGCTGACCTCGCCGAGGTGCTGGGCCAGAAAAAGGTCCAGACGTTGGCCATTCGCTTCTTCGGGGACGTGGACCTGGCGAAACGGCGACTGGTCAGCCACGGGCCGGTACCTGAAAATCGTTGTCGGGGGTGGGGGCGGGGGTCCGATGCATCCACAACAGGGCGCCCGCGAACACCATGACCGCGGCGATCAACTGGGTAACCGGGATGAGGCCGAAAACCCACGGGCCGGCATCGCCGCGCAAAAATGCGAGCAGGAAACTGGAGAAACCGCCCAGGAAAAGCCACGCACCCACAATCTCTCCATCGGCATGGGGCCGATGCAACAGCCAGAGCAGCAGGACGAACAGTAAAAACTCTGCAGCGCTGCTGTAGAGTTGCGTCGGGTGCAGTGGTATCCCCAGCGGGGTTCCGGCCGCGGCCTGCCGGCTGGTGAAGATAACCGCCCAGGGCAGATGTGTCGGAGTTCCGTAGTCGCAACCAGCTTCCAGGCAACCAATGGAAACGACGGAACTACCCAGCGCCAGGCTAGGCGCAAAGGCATCGGCCGTTCGCCGGAGAGGGAGCCTGAGGCGCCGGGCATAAGCCGCGCCGACGACCATCGCAAGCACCGTGCCGGTGAGGCCGCTGTCGAAGTTGTGGGTCCCGCTCATGCCGAGCACCCGCACGCCATATTGGGGCCAATGGAACAGGACCCAAAAAATTCTGCTCCCCAACAGCGACGTGACGATGGCGAGCAGAGCCAGGCTCCAGATTTTGTCGGTGTCGAGGGCGAGCAGCCGGGCCATGCGAACGCACACCAGCAGAGAAAGCATCGCGCCCAGGGCGAGTAGAAATCCATAGGTCGGCAGGACGAGACGGCCGAACTGGAAGAGATGCGGATGCACGCAAGAAGCAGACGAAACCGACCCACTGGGCCGTGTCACAGTGCGCTGGTGAACCCGTCCTGAGACGTTTGGGACTCTCCGCAGCTCTTTAGGCATTCCGGACTGGCGGACACTGCACACTGAGCCGATTTTTCGAGTCGAGTCCCGGTTCGATGAATATTGGTTCAACCAGCGTTAACTGAGATACCTGCTTTGCAGGCCGGTCTCTGACATGGATGCTAACGTCAGACGGTCTGATTGGCAAGTAACGATCAGGCCGGGACGCCGGTGCGCGCGCCCACCGGAACTGGATCGGTATAACGATGTTCGTCGACGAGCACCGAGTCCAGCAGGCCCGAGAGGCTGTTGGCGCGGGTGCGCAGGATGGTCTGCGTCTCGCTCATGGTTCCTCTGAGCAGGCGGCAATGCTCCTGCAGCCGCATGAGTTCGTCGGCGATGTTCAGGGCCGCTAGCACGGCGACCCGCAGGGAGTCGACCGTATTACCGTTTGCCGATACGGCGCGCATCTTGGAATCAACGGTTTCGGCCAGCTTTTGAATGTACTCCGGATCGTGCGCCCGAAGGTGATAGGTCTGATCGTAAATCTCTACGCTGACTGAGGTACTCGCCCGCCGCACTTCCAATTTACTTTCTGCCATGTTTCACCGTTCATGCGCCCAGTTCGTCAATATGCTTGAGCAGACGCTCGATGCGCCCGCGCACCGCTTCCCGCTCTTTTTGCAAGCTCGCGAGTTGCTCTTCGAGCTGGGCAACCTGCGTGGCCTGTTCTTCGACACGATGTGAAAGACGCGAAGCGTGTTGCTCTACTGAGAATCGCAGCTCGCGCTCGCCCTTGAGCAATTCAACCGTGCGCAGTACGCGTTCTTCCAACGCCTGAAAATCGTCTGCAGCCATACTCATCTCGGGAGGGTTTTCCGCCAGCGTAGACATCGATACCTCCTGACACAAAAGCGGGATTGCGTGCTTACTGAAAGTATAGCTTGCAAAGAGAACAGGGAAACACGCGATCCCACAAGAAAGACTCGCGCCGCGTTGTCTAAAAATGTTCCCGCAATCTTTTCGCGCTACAGCATTTTCACTTCTGGTGCTTACAGAGTAACGACTCCTATGGCGGCTTTTCCTCAAGAACCGGGGTCCCCGGCAAGCGAGCTTGCTGGGGTGGAAGAAAAGCCGCACTTCGCTGCACCCTCCTGTGCAGAGTAGAAGTGAAAATGCTCTAGATGGAGGATGGAAGATTTTGGGGAAGAAGTCGGTGAATTTCGCGCTCTTTGCCAGAGGCGGGATGCACAATTACAAGCGCTGTTTTCCACCCAGGGACTCGAGCGCGCCGATCACGGCCTGTGAATAACTTTGCAGCTCCTCATCCCGAAGCGTCCGCACCAATGCCTGAAAAGTGATGCGAATCAGAACGGAATAGTGACCGGCGGACGACGCTTGTCCTTTTTCTGACGCGCCGCGAAAGATCTCTTGCGGCACGAACCGCGTGAGGTCCGCGAGGTGCAGATTGTCCAGCGCCTCGGCGATGGATTTCCATTGCACCGCATCCGGAAAGGTGAAAGAGAAATCGCGATCGACGGCCTGGAAGCGCGAGAGTTCTTGAGCGATTGGTTGACGTAGCGGCAGCCGATACAGCCGGTCAAGGTAGATCTCGCCCACGTACACACTCTGGCGGAATTTGCGTTGTTGCGCGATGACGGGGTTCAGCTGTCCGAACCAACCAAGGGTCAAGCCATCGGCCACCACGCGTGCCGCGCGTCCGGGGTGAAGCCAGGACGGAATGATCCCCGCGCCTGCGGCGAAGGTATCGAAGTAGAAGGAGCGGGTGGCAAACTTTTCGACTAACTCTTCGATCGTGCCTTTGAGATCATAAAAATCGAGCGCGTACACCGCCCGCTCCGGCCCGCTCCAAGCCTTGCCGGAGGCGCCCAGAGCGAGCGCCGGGTGCTCGTCGACGCGTTCCGGGCTGCCGCTGAAGACAGTGCCTTTTTCAAACAGTTGAATGTCGCTGACATTGCGGTTGAGGTTGTGCGCCAGCATGGTCAGCATCCCGGGCAACAACGAGGGCCGCAGCATGCCGGCCTCTTCGTTCAGCGGATTCCCTATGGCCACCGCCACGCCGGGCTGCGGTGCAAAGGTAACCGCATCGGTAGCAGAACAAAAGGAGCTGGATAACGCTTCGTTCCAACCGAGTGCAAGCAAGGCCTGGCGGAGAATCGACTCTTTGTTTGCATGCGGCTGTTCGCGCACCATGCCGGAGAAACCGGGAAGCGTATTGGCGAAGCGGTTGTAGCCGTAGACGCGTGCGATCTCTTCGATCAGATCGATCTCGCGTTCCAGATCGAGCCGCCAGCTGGGCAGCGCCACCCGGTAGTCGCCTTCGGCAACCTTCTGCAATCCACAGCCCAGGGCCTGCAGTACCGACTCGGTGGTCGCCTGCTCCACGCCTCTGCCGTCTTCGGTCGCGCCTAACAGGCGGCGCACTTCACGATGGGCGAGAGAGATTGCGGGGCGATCTGCCGTGCGCGCGGCTGCTTCGGGTACAACGACGTCGACCATCTCTCCGGCCACATGACCGCCGGCAGCAAGAATGAGTTGGCAGACCAGGGCAGACGCCACCGGCGCTGCGTTCAAGTCGGCCCCGCGCTCGAAGCGATGGGAGGCATCGGTATGCAAACCGTGACGCTTGCTGGTGCGACGAATCGACGCCGGATCGAACCAGGCTGCTTCCACCAGAACATTTCTTGTTTCGGCGGTGATCATCGTATCCCAGCCGCCCATGACGCCTGCCAGTGCAAGAGCCTTCGCTTCATCGGCCACGACCAGATCGTCCTGGTCGAGCACCCGCTCGACGCCATCCAGGGTTCTAAGCTTTTCGCCGCTCCGGGCACGGCGCAGGATGATGCCCCCTTCCAGCTTGTCGCGATCGAAGGCGTGGGTGGGGTGGCCCATCGCCTGGGTGACATAGTTCGTCGCGTCGACGGCGTTCGAAATGAGCTTTTGTTGCAGCAGGCCGAACCGCTCCGCAACCAGCCCTGTCGACGGCTGGATCCGCACCTGGCTGAGAGCCCGGGCCGTAAACCGGCCGCAGAGTTCGGGAGCTTCGATCGAAACCCTAATTGGAACCGTCACTGGTTCGAATGCGGGGAGCGTCGCATCGAGTGGATCCAGTGGGGCGCCCACGATGGCGGCCGCTTCGCGGGCGATGCCGTAGTGGTTCATGGCATCGACGCGGTTGGTGGTGATGTCCATCTCGAAGAGCGAGCCGTTCCCCGGGCCCAGATCGAAGATGCCTTCGACCGCGATGCCGCGCAGCGTCAACGCCTCGGCCAGCTCACGGTCGGCGAGAGTGATTCCGGGCACGTAGGAACGAATCCATTGGGAAAGAATATTCATATCGTTTGCGGCTTACCTGAATTGCTCCAGAAAGCGCATATCCCCGGAATAAAGTTGGCCGATGTCGCCGATGCCGTACTTCATCATCGCAATGCGCTCCACGCCCATGCCGAAGGCGAAGCCGCTGATTTTGTTTGCATCGTACGCTGGCTGCTGCCGGGCCACGAAGCCGAATACCGCCGGGTCGACCATGCCGCAGCCGAGCAATTCGATCCAGCCGGACTGTTTGCACTTACGGCAGCCTCGGCCGCCACAGAAGATGCAGCTGATCTGCACATCGGCGGAGGGCTCAGTGAAAGGAAAGAATGACGGGAAAAACCGCGTCTTGACACTGTTGCCGAAGAACATCTTCATGGCATGGTCGAGCGTGCCCTTGAGATCGGAGAAGGTGATGTCGGTGTCGACACAAAGCCCCTCAACCTGATGAAAGATCGGCGAGTGGGTGGCATCGGCAGCATCGTTGCGATGGACTTTGCCGGGTATGACGATACGCAACGGTGGTGGTTGCTGTTCCATGGTGTGGATCTGGACCGGCGAGGTGTGGGTGCGCATCAGCAGCCGGTCGCGCAGCGGTTTGCGCTCCTGCTGCGCGATCACCAGGGTATCCTGCGTATCGCGTGCCGGGTGGCCGGGGGGAAAGTTCAGCGATTCGAAATTGTAGTAATCGGTCTCCACCTCAGGACCCAGGCCGACCGAGTAGCCCATCGCCGCAAACACGGTGACGATCTCGTTCATGGTGCGCATCAGCGGGTGCTCAGCACCGAGAGCGCGACGTGTTCCGGGAAGCGTGATGTCGATCGATTCGGCGGCGGATTCCGCGGCACTCGGCGCTCGCACTTGCTCCGGATCGCAACGTGGCTCGATCGCAGATTTGAGCGCGTTGAACCGTTTGCCCACCTCCCGGCGCTGGTCGGCCGGTGCTTTTTTCACATCTTCGCTGATCCAGACCAGCAGCCCCTGCTTGCGGCCAATCCAGCGAATACGCAACTGCTCCAGTTCGCCGGGGGTAGCGGCGGCGGCCGCTTCCTTCTCGAACAGCGCCAGAATTCCGCCAAAGTACCTGTCCAGCGAAGCAGGCGAATAGTCTTTTAGTTCAGCAAGATCAGCAGGCTGCATGGGAACGCTTCCAGGGCTTGGCAAAGGAGGCTACTACGCGCGCAATAGCCCGACCGAAATTGAAGTTCGACCGGGCTCGAGCAAATTCCGCTGAACGGATTTACGTAGGATTTACGCGGCGGCGGTCTTGGAGAGTGCGCTCTTGGCCTGATCGGTGAGCGCAGTAAATCCGGCTGAATCATGGACGGCGATGTCGGCCAGGATCTTGCGGTCCAACTCGATACCCGCCACCTTGAGCCCGTGGATGAGCTGGGAGTAGCTGATGCCGTTGAGCTTGGCGGCGGCGCCGATGCGGACGATCCAGAGTGAGCGAAACTGGCGCTTCTTCTGGCGGCGGCCGATGTAGGCGAACTTGAGACCGCGCTCGACAGCTTCCTGCGCTGCCTGGTAAAGCTTGGATTTGGTGAGGAAGTAGCCGCTGGCGCGCTTGAGGATCTTTTTGCGGCGGTCGTTGCGTTTTGTGCCACGTTTTACGCGGGGCATGTTGGTTCTCCTTTAGGCACTACGTTGCGCGGCTGGAGGTAGGAAATACCTCTTCACTCGCTGATTAAGCTGATCTTCTTGTCTTGACTTAGACAGGGGCCGCGCGGTCCGCGTGCCCAGAACCCGTAAGGGCAGATCAGGCGTAGGGAATCATGCGCGCTACCTTGCGCTTGTCAGCTTCAGAAACCAGGACGGTGCCACTCAACTTCTTCTTGACCTTCTTGGTCTTGGAGGTGAGGATGTGGCGCTTTTTGGTCTGGCCGCGGAGAATCTTTCCCGTGGCAGTTTTCTTAAAGCGCTTGGCCGCGCCCTTGTGGGTCTTTAATTTGGGCATGGTTTTCCTGCTTGCTTTGCGTGTTTATAACTTTAGCCATTATACGGGAGAGACGGGCAGGGCGCTACTCCCGAGGGCGTAGAGGACACAGCCGAAGCGGACGTATCCCTCGAACTGCTCCCTCAACTAATAGACAGGGAAACGGCTACGACTGAGCCGACTGTGGCTGCTGGCCTACCAGCGGGGCCGGCGGCTTGGGCGCCGCGGGCTTCTTGGGGGCTTCGGCTTTCTTCCCGGGAGCGAGAATCGCGTGCAGCGTCGTGCCTTCCATGCGCGGCATGAACTCCACGATCCCTGCTTCGCCCATATCCTGAATGAGCCGGTTGATGATGGCGTAACCCAGCTCGCGGTGCGCCATCTGGCGGCCTTTGAAGCGCAACGAGGCCTTTACCTTGTCGCCTTCACCCAGGAATCGAACCGCCTGATTCTTCTTAGTCTGGTAATCATGTTCGTCTACGGTCACAGAGAACTTGACTTCCTTGACTACGATGACTTTTTGCTTCTTGCGCGCTGCGCGGTCGCTCTTGTCCTTTTCGTAAAGGAACTTACCGTAGTCCTGAATGCGGCAGACTGGCGGTTGCGCCGTGGGGGAAACTTCCACCAGGTCGAGACCACGTTCGCGGGCGATCTTCAGAGCTTCAAAGGGAGGCAGGATTCCGAGCTGTTCACCGTTTTCGTCGATGACGCGGATTTCACGCGCGCGAATTCTGTCGTTAATGCGGATAAAAGACTTAGCCGAACGCTTATCGATGGTTTCCTCCGGAAACGAGAGACGCAAGGCCCCTCAAATAAAGCATAGCATTACGAGAGACGGAACCGGAAACTCTCTCGCGACCTGTTGGTTATGTTGGTCACGCGACGCGTTGGCCATGCAGCATGGGTGATGCAGCATGGGTCATCCAGCAAGGCTGGCAGCCAGGCCGCCACCCTCAAGTCCTGTAACGCGCACGCGGACGCTCTGGTTCGAGAGCACCTGCTGGTTAAGGCACACCTCCAGAAAGTTGTCGGTCAAGGCCCGCGGTACTCCGTCCGGCGCTGCGTGCAGGGTGACGGCGGGCAAGGTACGACCCACAAAGCTCTGCCGAAAGATACGATTCCGAACGGCGATCAGTTCCCGCAGGCGTTTCATGCGCTCCGCAACCGCTTGTGGCGGCACGGGCGACTCCTGGGCCAATTGCCAGCCCCGAGTGCCGGGACGAGGGGAAAAAGGAAACAGGTGCAGGTACGTAAAGGGCTGCGCTGCGATGAAGGCAAAGCTCTCTTCAAACAAGGCATCGCTCTCGCCGGGAAAGCCCACCATGACATCCGCGCCTAACGAAGCATCGGGCACGCTTTCCTGAATCAAGCGCAATTTCTCCGCGTAGTGCCAGGGGCGATAGCGGCGGTGCATGGCGCGCAGAATGGCGTCGGATCCGGACTGCAGAGGGAGGTGAGCATGGCGGGCGAGGCGACTGCCGCCGGCTTCCGCGTGGTCTTTCGAGTATTCCCGGAAAAGGGCCAGCAGACCGGGCGTCCAATCCATCGGCTCGATCGAGCTCAGGCGCAAACGTGGCAGAGTTGTGCGCCGCAGGATGGCGCTTACCAGCTCTTCCAGAGTCGATTCCGGTTCCAGATCCCTGCCCCAGCGGCCCAGGTTGATGCCGGAAAGCACCAGCTCGGCTCCGCCCCCAGCGGCAAAAGCCTCCACGCTGTGCAGGCAGGATTCCATCGACAAAGAGCGGCTGTGGCCGCGGGTGGTGGGGATGATGCAGAAGGAGCAGCGGTTCCCACAACCATCCTGCACTTTGAGATTCGGCCGCGTCTGCGCGGCCGCCGCGCCATTCGCAGCCTGCCAGCCGCCCTGGGGCATGGTCAGGTCGGCATGAGCGAACGTGTCATCAACATAAACACTGGGGATATAAACACCGGGCACGGAGAGGCCGGCCGGCTGCAGCGCGGAGAGCGAGACAAAACCTGCAGCCTGACGGGCAATCTCAGGCACCAGGTTTTTATGGCTGTTGCCAATCACAGCGTGCACCCCGGGGAGCGCCGCAACCTCTTGCGGCGCACGCTGCGCGTAACAGCCGGTAACCAGGATGCGCGCGGTGGGGTTTTGCCGGCGAACCCGGCGCAGGAAGGCACGGGCGGTGCGGTCCGCCTGCGCTGTAACACTGCAGGTGTTGGCAACAATCACGTCGGCTTGGGCAGGGCTCAGTGCCGGGGTTAGGCCGCGCCGGCGCAATTCGGCGCTTATGATTTCGCCGTCGGCCCGGCTGGCACGGCATCCGAAGTTCTCAACGTGATATTCTGCCACGTTGCCAGTCTAGAGCAATCGCCCGGTCGGCGTGACCAAAGGACCGTGCCGCGCCGGCAAACGCCGTTCTAAGTAGGATCCGAGGTGAACGGCGTTCTCCTGAGACGTACACTGATCATTGCACCTTGGAGTTTTCCCCATGAAACGTCGCATTCTTTTAGTTGATGACGAACTCGCGATTTTGCTGACCCTCAAGGCGGTACTGGAAATGAACGACTTTGAGGTGGAAACAGCATCTTCTGCGCGCGAGGCCCGGGCGAAACTCAAGGCCGGCACCTTTCACATGGTGATCACCGACATGCGGATGGAGAACGAGTCGGCGGGACTCGAGGTAGTTCGCGCAGCCAAGCAGGCCCATTATCAACCGGCGGTCGCCATGCTGACGGCGTTCCCGGTACCGGGCTCGGAGTGGCGAGACGAAGGCATGGACGAGATGCTGGTCAAGCCCATGAACATCATGAGTCTTTTGCGGCAGCTCGAGGCTCTACTCGTAACCCACGAAGACAAGAAGCAGAAGGCGCTTGCGCCGAAGATCAGCCCACCTGTTAAACCGGCCGCGAAGGCCGGTGGACGCACCGCCACGCGCAAACCCCAGCCCGCGAATTAAAGCCACCGCGAGTTAGCGGCTCCGGGATGACAAATTTTCAGGCCAAAGCGCACGCGGCGCGGAACGTTCTCATCACGAACGCCCGCACTGCGTGTGTGAATCTACTTCTGCGGCAAAGATGCCTAGGAAGCTGCGCTGACTGCGACTGCGGCTGGAACTGGGGGCCGCCGCTGCTGGAAGCATGACCTGCAGAGCACGGGACGGCCTTGCGTGGGCTTAAAGGGAACCGTGGTTTCTGTGGCGCACTCCGAACATACTGTCCGGGTTTCTGTGCGCACGCCATTGCCGGTTCCGGCCACACGTTTGATTTTGCACTGTTTGCACCGCTTTGGATCGTTCTTAAACTGCTTATCGTGAAAGAACAGTTGTTCGCCGGCGGTAAAGACAAAGTCGTTACCGCAATCGGAACATTTCAAGATCTTATCGATGAAATCCATACGCGTCCCCCCGAACATGCCTTGGAATTCTAGTATTCCGTCGACCAATCGCTAAATCGGCGTCTTTTCACCAACCAGCTTGATTCGTCTGTATTCGACAAATTTCCTCGCACTCGACAGTAACGGGAATGAGAGGGCAAATGGTGCGTTACAAACCTCTTTCCAAAAATTCTTGAAGAGTGCGAGATAGCCGGCCTACCGTATTGCTTAGGCAACCACGGTAAGCCGGCGCTGCAGGGTTAATCCTGCTCTTTTCTAGCCTTCTTACGATTCCGCTTGCGCGCCAACGCTTCTTTCACGCGTCGACGCTCGCCGGGCTTCAGGTAAAAGGAGTGACGCTTCACTTCCTTAATGATGTCTTCCTGCTGAACCTTACGCTTAAACCGGCGCAATGCATTTTCAAGCGGCTCGCCTTCTTGCACGCGAACCTCTGCCAAATGAACCACACCTCCAAACATCCCAATTGGGTTCTAACAGCTTACGTTACCTTTGAGGTATGGAGTCAAGCTTAATCATCAGCTTCTGGTGCATTTTTCGCGAGGTCCCAGGGAGGAATTTCCGATGGTCCGTTCTTATTTAGGTCATATTCCAGTCATTCCCCCCACCTGTTACGTGGATATATCCGCGCAGATATTAGGCGAAGTTACCCTGGGCGAACACGCCAGCGTGTGGATGAATGCGGTTTTGCGGGGCGATGTGCATTCCATACGCGTGGGCGCTCACAGTAATGTTCAGGATTGCGCCGTGTTGCACGGCATGCGCTATAAGCATTCGGTCGAGGTTGGCGATTGGGTCACGATCGGACACAATGCGACCGTTCACGGGTGCCTGATTGAAGATGCGTGCCTCATCGGCATGGGGGCGACGATTCTCAACAACGCCAGGATTGGCGAGGGCTCCATTATTGCCGCGGGAGCCCTGGTTCCAGAGAACACGGTTGTACCCGCCAACACGCTTTGGGCGGGTGTTCCGGCCCGGGAGCGACGCCGCCTCGACGCCAATGACCGCGAGGCAATCCTGCAGTATGCCCGCAATTACGTGGACTACACGGCGACTTACCTCAAAGAGCGGGAAAACTGGTAGTTCGACAGCAGCAAGGAAGACGGCCCGAGTGGATCTCAAGAGAACACGCCTGTATTCTGGTAAGTAGTCGGATACTTCGGTACTTATGAGCACTTTGCAAGCTGTTCGCGGCACCCGGGACCTGCTGCCACCCGAAACTGAACTTTGGAACCGCATCGAAACTACAGCACGGCGCGTTTTTGAGCGCTATGCCTTCGGCGAAATCCGCACGCCCATTTTTGAGGACACGCAGCTCTTCGCCCGTGGGGTGGGCGAGGAAACCGATATCGTTTCCAAGGAAATGTACACCTTTACGCCGGTGGCGGACCCTCCACGACAGGGCCGAAGCCAGCCGGAAACGGCGCAATCGCTTACCCTGCGTCCGGAGAATACCGCCGGGGTAGTGCGCGCCTACATCGAGCACAAACTGGGCGAGACCGGTCAATTGCAGAAGCTCTACTACATCGGACCCCAGTTCCGCCGTGAGCGGCCGCAAAAGGGCCGTTACCGCCAGTTTTTTCAAATCGGCGCCGAGGTCATCGGTCCCCCAAGCGCGGGCAGCGAGTCGCCCCTGCGCGATGCGGAAGTATTGGAAATGCTGGCTACGCTGCTCGGGGAGCTGGGCATTTCGAACTGGAAGCTGTTGCTGAATTCTGTCGGTTCGGCTACGGACCGGCCGCGCTACGTGCAGGCGTTGCGCACTGCCCTGGAGCCGGTGGCGGCGAGCATGTGCGCGGACTGTCAACGCCGGGCGGCGACCAACCCGTTGCGGGTGCTCGATTGCAAACATCCGCAGGACCAGCCCATCATCGCCGCGCTGCCCCGCATCTGGGACTCGCTCGATGAAGGGTCGAAGGAACACTTTACCGCCGTGTGTACAGCCCTTGACGCCTGCGGGGTGCGCTACGAGCACGACCATCGTCTGGTGCGGGGCCTCGATTACTACACCCGGACGACGTTCGAATTCATACAGGTGGGCGCCGGCGAAGGCGGCCTGGGGGCCCAGAATGCCCTGCTGGGCGGGGGCCGGTATGACGGGCTCTCAGAGGCGATCGGCGGCCCCAGGGCGCCGGGGATTGGCTTTGCCATGGGCGAGGACCGCCTGGTGCTCGCGCTCGAGGCACATGCCGGGAATGCGCCGCTGCTGGCCGCGGCCTACATCGCCCCGCTGGGTGACCAAATCAATGCCGCCGCACTGGTATTGGCCAGGGAATTACGCGGCGCAGGACTACGGATCGAGCTGGGCGATGGGTCGTTTCGCCTCAAGAAATCGTTCGAGACGGCAAATAAACTGGCCCGGGCCATCGTGATTCTCGGCGAGGACGAGGTTGCCTCCGGTATCTTGACGGTAAAGCACTTCGCTTCCGGTGAGCAGACCAAGGTGCCCCGAGGCCAACTGGCCGCGTTTCTCGCCTCCTCTCCCACTTCAACTTCAAACTAGGACATCCGCATTGCTCGACTTTTTAGGCACTCTTCAGCGCACGCATACTTGTGGGCAGCTCCGCGCGCAGCAAGCCGGCGAACAGGTCATCCTCATGGGATGGGTAAACCGGCGCCGTGACCATGGCAACCTGATCTTCCTCGACCTGCGGGACCGCACCGGGATTACCCAAATCGTGCTGAACAAGGACCTGACGCCGGAAGGCCACGCCAAGGGCGAACAGGTACGGCCAGAGTACGTAGTGGCGGCGGTAGGTACGGTGCGGCTGCGCAGCCCGGAAGTGATCAACCCCAAGATGGCCACGGGGGAAGTCGAAGTGGTCGCCGAGCAGTTGTTGGTGTTGAACGACTCCAGGGTGCCGCCGTTTTCGCCCGCCGAAGACGCCATCGCCAACGAAGAATTGCGCCTGAAATATCGCTACCTGGATCTGCGCCGGCAACAGATGCAACAGAATTTGGAGCTCCGCCATAAGATCGCCCGCGCGGTGCGCGAGAGTTTGTCGAGCCAGGGCTTTCTGGAAATCGAGACCCCCTTCCTGACCCGTTCGACGCCGGAAGGAGCACGCGACTACCTGGTGCCCAGCCGGGTGCACGGCGGCCAGTTCTACGCCCTGCCGCAATCGCCCCAGCTGTTCAAACAGATCCTGATGATCTCGGGCTTTGAAAAGTACTTTCAAATCGTGCGTTGCTTTCGCGACGAAGACCTGCGTGCCGACCGGCAGCCGGAATTCACCCAGATCGATCTGGAGATGTCGTTCGTGCGCCAGGACGATGTCTTCCTGGTGGTAGAGACCTTTTTGCGGGCGGCGTTCGGCGCGGTGGGCGTGGTGCTGGCCACCCCGTTTCCCCGCATCACCTACGACGAGGCCATGCGCCGCTACGGGATCGATAAACCGGATTTGCGGATGCCGGGATTGACGGATGTTCGCTCCGCTTTTAGTGACGAGGATCTGGCGGCTTTGGCGATTGACCCGACTCTGCCGGTGGTGGTGGTGTGCATCCCCAAAGTAGGCGAGCTGTCGCGCAAGGAGCGCGACGACAATCGCCCCTTTTTCGATGCCAGCAAGGGAGCGAAGCTGATCGATGACTGGAAGCGGCTGGAAAAGAGCTTTCCCGACGCGGTCAGGAAGATACGCGAAGCGGCGCCGCTGCGGACCGAAGGTACGGCCGAAGACCTGCTGGTACTGGTTGCCGGAGACGCAGCCGCGCACGTGCCGGCCAGCGACACCAAGGCGCACGGCCACCTCTCCGAGCGGGAAATCTCGGTCTATTCGGCGGCGGGTAATTTTCGGGTGGAGATGGCCCGGCGCTATGCTGACCGTCATCGAGTGTCCGACCTCACCGACCAGGTCGTCGAGTCACCGGAGCGCCTTCAAGGCGGCTCCGTGGCCGGGGATGCAGCCTTCCGTCCAATCTGGGTAACGGATTTTCCCATGTTCGATTTCGACAAGGAGTCGCAGCGCTGGGTGCCCGCCCACCATCCGTTCACGTCGCCGCACGAAGAGGACATGGAGAGGCTGGTCTCTGATCCTGCGTCGGTGCGCGCACGCTACTACGATTTGGCGATGAACGGGCTGGAGCTTGCTTCCGGTTCTATTCGTATCCATCGCCAGGATGTGCAGCAGGAGATATTCCGGGCGCTCGGCATGAGCGAAGAGGAAGCGCGGTCGCGTTTCGGATTCTTCCTCGAAGCGCTCACTTACGGCACGCCGCCCCACGGCGGTATTGCCCTGGGCCTGGATCGCATTGCGATGATCCTTGCTGGAGCGCCGAGCCTGCGTGAAGTCATCGCCTTCCCCAAGACCGCCAAGGCCATCGACCTGATGGTGGACGCCCCCACCCCGGTGAGCCCGCAGCAATTGAAGGAATTGCATATCCGCACGACGAGCTGACGGGGTAGACCAGAAAAACTATATCAAGATGCCATTAGCCTGAGCCTTGGTTTCGAGTCTGCGGTTATATAGGCGACGAACGGAACCTTCTGCTTGTCGGCCACTCGGAGGATCTTCGACCGGAGAAGTATTATTCTGGGGACCCAAAGCTGAGGCCCTTGATGGTTGTTTGTCTGGCAGAACACTCCGATTTCAGCGAGATCAACTTCGTTCCGCCAGCGTCGGGGAAGATCACTGTCTCCCGTCAGTAGGAACCATCGATTCTGGCCGCAGACAGCAATAACTTCGGGATCTTTGACATCCTGTCGCTTGGAGAAGTGATCATCGTGAACCACCAGGCGAAAACCGACCGCTATAAGTCTCTCCGGTAAGTAGCTCGCCCCAAGGTTCCGATCAACGAAGAAAACCGGATCAGGCGGCGTCGTAGTATTTGATCGCCGCCTTGATTTCACTGTGTTTTAGTCGAAAATCCTTCGCGAGCATACCGATTGACTCTCCTGCTTTCTTTCGGCGCCAGATGACTTCAACCATGATCCCACTGCCGCTGAGCGCAGGCTTCCCCGCAGATATAGAGGGATGGATGACAATGCTTTTCTTCCGCCGCGAATCGCCCGTCCGCATTGGGAATACTCTTGTTGGATTGCCGTTTGCGTCTCGCTCGATACGGTTCAGGTATTTTTTTAGAATAGCCCTGAACCCGTATTGGCCATGACGAGTAACATTCAGCGGATGGCTCAGGTTTTTTCCCGATAAGCGTTGGACAAATATGTCCTGACCGTGACTATCGAACACGCAGGTCAACAGGGGCCGCTCTTCATTGAGTTGGCTCCTCATATATTCGATTGTCCGGCGCAGCTTAGCGGTACTGATGTTCCGTTCTCTTGTTGCGGACAACACCTGCGCTTCGACAAGATTGTTGAACGAGAGCAGATTCTTGTCGGGGTCCGCAGGCTGGATAATCGGAAGAGCCTTCGTTAGCCCTTTAGATGTTTTGTAGCCGTAACCCGTTATCCAAGCGCGCATTGTCCTCTTGGGAACACCAATGTAGCGGGCCACCTCATCGATGCTGTAGCTTGGGTAATCCCGCAGATTTGCTGATGTTACCTTTGCCTTTTTGCGCGCCACGTCGCCTCCAACTATATTCCCTGAACCTGTGCTTTGCGACGCTTTATACGTGGCTGAACGGATTCGCCCGCATGCTCTTTGCTATGGCGGTTTGCATTCTTGCCGAAAGCCCAGCCGTCCCAACGAAATCCTAACCCTCGTCAGTTCATCCACTTGCGGTCGTTGGGATCGCGCTTCTCGTCGGGGTCGATGTAGCGGCCCTCGCTGTCGAAGCGGACGTCGCGGTTCTGCTTGCGCATGTACACCTCGAACTTGCGCGCCGTGCGGCGGCGCTTCCACCGATAGTAGTTGTTGCGCAAGCTGAATACGCCTTCACTGACAGCCATGCTCATGCCCCTGCGCGGAGCGCGCCGGGCAAACAGGAACCCGATCAAAGCGCCGCTGAGAATCGTGAAGTAGGCCAGCGGCGGCCCGCCCGAGAGCAGCATCGCTATCTCAATCAGCATGTACACAATGACCAGATATTTGGCCTTGATGGCCACCGGCAGCGGGAACATGTACATCTCAAGATCCCCAAACAAGGCTGCGAAGGCAGCCAACAGACCGAACAGTGCCGCGTCTGCACTATAGGTGGTGGAGCGAGGATCGGAATGAAAGATGTGGGTCAGGGTAAGTACGCTGCCGATCAGACCCCCGCCCGCGGCGCAGAGAAAGTAAATTTCCAGCAGCCAGCGGCTTCCCTTGGACGTTTCCAGGAAAGCCCCGATAAACCACAAGGTGAGCAGGTTGAATGCGACATGCAGCACCCCTGTATTGAGGAAGCTGTAGGTCGCCAACTGCCATACAAATCCGCCAAACAACCTATCCGGGGTAAGCGCAAAATAGTCTAAGACCAGCAGCGCCGTGCGCGGGGCGGCGTACTCCATGATGAGCAGCGCAAAATAAGCGCCGAGGTTGGCCACGACCAGTTGTCTGGTGGCGCCGCGAAAGCTCGGAAATGAAAGGGCGGAAAACCCGCTGCGCGGAAAGCGTGCCATCACTCTTCTACTGGGACATCTTCTGTAAGACTAACGCGTTTTGACCCTCACCGGGATCAAAGCCCCCGTTAGCGTTCCACCACGGGTGTCACCACCGTGCTCGCATGGCCGGCCCGGTCGACCGAGCGTACACCGAAGATAACGTTGTCCCTGGAGATCGGTACGGTGACAGCATGGACCTCGCTCCCGTCCTGTTGTTTCGCGGGAATGTCACCAAACTTTGCGCTGGTAGCAACGTACTGCCAGTCAGGCGCAGAGGTCTCGCGCCAAACGACCTCATAGCTGGTGGACGGAGCCGCACCGTCCGCCGATGACCAGCTAAGGGCAGTATTGTTACCCAGGGCCGTGTTGAGCATCCGAACCTTGTCCGGTGCAGCGGGGGCCAGGGCCAGGTTGGCCAGCGTAGCGGCGTTGAGTCGGGCAACCTGGGCGGTGTAGGCGAAATCGACAAAGCCGATCAGATCGCCATACTGCACTCCGTTTTCGATGCGCACATTCTGGTGCTGATGGTCGAAGTTCTCTCGCCATTCGGTGAGGCGCACTGCCGAGAAACCTTCCTGATTGAAGGACCTGTGGTCCCCGCCGCGAAGGAAGCGGTCCTGACGAAACTCGAGCACGGGGCGGAAGGTATCGGGCTTGAAGTAGGTGCGCGCTACAGCAGCCATGGCTCGCGCCAGTTGGCGGGACGGAGAGTCGTTTTCGCCGCCGGTGGCTTCGATCCGCTTCACCTCTTCGGGGGTGGCGGATTGTGGAACCTGCTCGGAAAAGACTCGCACAAGATGCTTGTCTTCAAACTTGTCTTGGGGCGTGGTGTCGCCGCCGACAATGTCGTTATTCAATACGCCTTGCAAATCCCACCCTTCGTTGCGAGCGAGGTGGGCCAGGTGCCGGCTGCCATTCAAGCCCTGCTCTTCTCCCGCTACGGCGACGAACACCAGCGTTGCGGGAAACTGCATGCGGCTGAGCACCCGCGCGCAGGCCAGGCTGACAGCCACGCCGCTGGCGTCGTCGTTGGCTCCGGGCGCCGGATCCCGGGTGTTCTCGTTGGTTGAATTGCGTGAGTCGTAATGGCCGGTCACAAGATACATCCGCTTGCTCTGCAATGGATCTTTTCCTCGCAGCACAGCGTATACGTTGGTAATGGGCGTGGGCTGAGGAATGCGACTTTGCGGCACTTCGGTAAAGCTGTCGCGCTTCACCTCCAGGCACCCTCCGCAAGCAGCGGAGTCCTTTTGGTATTGCGCCTCGATCCAGTCCGCTGCCGCAAGAACGCCCTCGCCCGGCCGCAGGTCCTGACGTACGGAGGAGAGGGTGCTGCGGTTGTTGAAGCTCACCAGCGTGGCGATCGATTGCTGTATTTCTCGAGCGGTAATCTGCTGCAAAGCGCGGCGAATCGCAGGGTCAGCGGGAGCGGGCGTGATGGCTTCGCCGACGGCGCGGAAATCCAGCGTGACCTTTGGGGAAGTAGGCGGGGAAGCAGCATGTGCGGTCGACATCGGCCCCACGCAGGCAACCGCAAGAGCCGCAGCCCAGCCGGCGGAGAGGATCCGGTGACACAAAAGCCAGGTTTGCATCCTTGGCAACCGCCGGCGCGCAATCTTTTTCAAACTTGGTCTCCGTTCGCGGTACGATTTGGTGTCTCGGTGGGAGTGCCTTGACGTCTTGGAAGTTCTCTCGGAAACTAGCCAAGCCGTATGTTGGTTGCGGCATCATGAACATCTTAATGCTCCGTGAAAGGAGAGCAGTATGCCAGTTTGTCAGGAATGTGAGAGCGTTCTCGATTTCGATCCCGATGAAGTTGAAGAAGGGGACGTCGTTGTCTGCGATGAGTGCGGCATCGAGTACGAAGTAGTCGCAACTGAACCGCTCGAACTCTCCAGGGTGGACGAGGAAGGCTACGAAGATGAGGACGATCAAGTGGCGGAAGAGGAAGAGGAATGAGGTTTGGGTTGCGGGCAAGGTCTTTTGATTGCGAGTCGCCGGGGAAAGTGCGGCATGGTGGGCAACAACATTTTGTAAAGCAGGCCCGATTTCTGGCGACGCTGTTGCTTCTGCTGGCCGCTGCAGCGTCGCTGCCGCACAGCCTGGCGCAGAAAATCGGGCAGTCGGTCAGGGTGGTGCAGGGCATCGTGCAGAACGCGGAGTCGCTTCCCCAGGCGAACGCAGTGGTTTACCTGCAGGATCAGAAAAGTCGGGAAGTGAGAACGTTTATCACTGAGGCGGATGGGCGGTACCGCTTTGGGCAGCTGAGCTCAGACGTCGACTATCAACTGTGGGCGGAGTTCAAAGGACACAAGTCCAGAACGAAATCAATCAGCTCTTTCGACAGCAAGAAGCAGTTCGACTTTGATTTAAAAATCGAAGCGTCCAAATAAAATCGCGGCTTTTCCGCAAGGGAAAAGCCGCGAAACTTTGTTGCTACGCCGCTACTCGTGTTCGAGGCGCTTCCAGTTGACCAGGTCTCCCAACGTGGTGGTAGAGCTTGAGACCGGCTGTTTGTAAGCTTCCACATCGGCTCGGCTGGCTTCTTCGCCGACCGCGCGCAAGCTGAGGCCAACCTTCTTCTCATCCTGATTCATCTTGATGATTTTGAAGTCGTGCTCCTGACCTGCTTCGAGCTTGATGGGTGTGCCACCCAGGTCAGCTGCTTCGGAAACATGGCAGAGGCCTTCGACACCTTCGGCGATCTCGATGAAAGCGCCAAATTGCGCCGTCCGCAGTACCTTGCCCTTCACCACATCACCGACGCGGTGCTGGGCAAAGAACGTCTCCCACACATCGGGCTGCAGTTGCTTGATGCCGAGCGACAGGCGACGGTTCTCCGCTTCCACCCCGAGGACCACAGCACGCACTTTCTCGCCCTTCTTGAGAATCTCAGAAGGATGCTTGACCCGCTTGGTCCAGCTCAGGTTGCTCACGTGGACCAGACCGTCGATGCCGTCTTCAATTTCGATGAAGGCGCCAAAATCGGTCAGGTTCCGCACTCGCCCTTCCACGATGGTCCCGGCCGGGTAACGCTCGGACAAATGCTCCCAGGGATTCTCGAGCAGTTGCTTCATGCCCAGAGAAATACGACGGTCGTTGGGGTTGACGCTGAGAACCACCGTCTCGACCTCGTCACCGGGCTTGACCAGCTTGGAGGGATGCTTCATGCGCTTGGACCAGGTCATCTCGGAGACGTGCACCAGTCCCTCGATGCCCTGCTCCAGTTCGACGAAGGAGCCGTAGTCGGTCACGCTGAGCACTCGGCCACGGACGCGGGCGCCGATGGGATAACGCTCCACTGCATCGAGCCACGGATCGGGCGTGAGTTGCTTGAAACCCAGCGAAACACGCTGCTTCTCGCGATCGAACTTGAGTACCTTAACCTGGATTTCGTCGCCTACATTGACCAGATCGCGGGGATGGGTAAGCCGGCCCCACGACATATCCGTAATATGTAACAGTCCATCGATGCCGCCGAGATCGACGAAAGCGCCGTAGTCGGTCAGGTTTTTAACCGTACCGGTAAGAATCGCGCCTTCTTCGAGATGCTCGAGCGTTAGACCGCGTTTGCTGGACTGCTCTTCTTCGAGCAGTTCCTTGCGCGAAACCACCACGTTGCCGCGCTTCTTATTCAGCTTGATGACGCGCACTTCGATCTGCTGGCCGATATAGCCGTCGAGATTGCGCACCGGGCGAATTTCGAGTTGGGAACCAGGCAGAAATGCCTTGATACCGATATCGACGGTGAGACCACCCTTGACGCGGCCCAATACGATGCCAACCACCGGAGTCTTGTCGTTGGCTGCACGTTCAATGGCATCCCAGACCCGGTGGCGCTGCGCCTTGTCGTAACTCAGCAGGAAGCCGCCTTCGGCTTCTTCGCGCTCCACGACCACTTCGACCGTGTCGCCTGCCTTCAACTTAGACTGGCCTTCGGCATCCAGCACTTGCTCCAGCGGGATAAGACCTTCGGACTTGAGCCCGACGTCGACCACAACGTGCTTGTCTGTCAGCTTGATGACAGTGCCGGTAACGACGTTGTCGTCGTAGGCCTGCGCGGCAGCTTCCGCTGCTTGCTCGCGGTCGAAAGATTCCAGGGCCGCGGCAAAGTCTTCCATGCCGGTCATTTCGGTGTCGTCAGAATGTGGGGCGGCGGGTTTGGAATCCATGACTGGGTGCGGCACGCTGGGGGCGACAGCTTGCGGGTGAAGGGTTAATTCCTCAGACGGGTCGAAATGATCCGCCGGTGCATCAAGCGTTGGGGTTTGCAGTTCGGTGTTCAGGTGTGTGCTCTCGGTTCGTTCAGGATTTAGGACGTCTGCCATGAATGCCAGCTCCGGATTCTTCGATCGGTAAATCCCGACCGGTCCACCACTACAAGACTTCTTGAATTCCGTCGTCCTGGTCTTTTTAATAGAGTTGACCAGGGCTCTCGGCGATTCATTCCCGTAGCTTGCATCGCGGCACTACTTGCAGGCCTGGTCCGCGAAGTAAGGGCACCGTAGAGCTTACTCTCCGCCAGCAACGTTCGGTGGGAGACTGCGAGCCAAGCCGATGGAAATGGCTTGGCACTTAAATCTCCGGTAGGAGCATCCGGGTGGGGGTTCAAGCAAGAGCGGCGATGGACGTCTACGCCGAATCCTCTACGTAGACCCTTCATAACAACTATAGCAATCGCCGGGAAAGCATGTCAACGAACTCCTGGGCAATTCAGGACGGGCCAAGACGCTTGAAACACAGGGGAAATGCCTATTTTTATTGATTTATAACCTGCCGGTGTAGACACCGGCGCCGGCTTGTGCCGTGGCCCCCAATCGGTCACCGGCTACTCCGTATACTTGAACCGCATGGACTACTTGTGGACCCCCTGGAGATACGCTTACCTCGTGGATGCTGATCCTGACGGACGCAAGGGAGTACCTGCGGCGTTGGCTGCGTGGAGCGGTGACTGTCACTGCGTCTTTTGTAACCTGCTTGCGGCCACTCAATTCGCGGTGGAACAGGGCGGCTCCGCCGTCGAAGCGGACCGGGCGGCCAACATCGTGCTCCGGGCGGAGCATAGCTTCATCGTTCTCAATGCGTTTCCCTACTCCTCCGGTCACGTGATGATCGTGCCCTATGCCCACCAGGCAACACTTGCCGAAGTGGACCGGGCGGCTGCGTCGGAAATGATGGCGCTGGCGCAACGCACCGACGCCGTCCTGCGCCGGGTATACGAACCTCATGGGATCAATTTCGGAATGAACCTGGGTAAGGCCGCCGGGGCCGGCGTCGAAGAACATCTCCACCTGCATGCTCTTCCGCGGTGGCTGGGCGATTCCAACTTCATGACGGTTATCGCAGAGACCCGCGTACTGCCGGAAACCCTCGATACCACATGGAGGCGGTTACGCGAGGGTTTCGATCGGGTTTGACAAAGGCGCCTACGGCAGGTTCGGCGTATCGATCAGTTCCGGATCCGCTAACTCCAACGTTTCCTGCTGCGACAACTCGACCAATCCCTGGGGTAATTGCTTGGTCGGCTTGACGCCGAGCGACTTCAGCATCTCGGCCTGACGAATCACATTGCCCTTTCCGATGTGCAGTTTGGACATGGCGTCGGCGTAGCTTCGCTGGGCGCCGTCGAGCCGGCTCCCCACCTCCGTAAAGTCCGCAATAAAGGCCGCCAGCTTGTTGTAGAGATCCGCACCTTTCCGCGCAATTTCCTCCACATTGCGCTTTTGCTGCTCCTGGCCCCACAGGGAAGCTACGGTGCGCAAGACAAAAAGAAGTGTGCTGGGGCTGACCAGCAAGATGTTTCGCTGCCACGCCTGTTCCCAGATCTTGTCATCCCGCGAAATCGCGAGCATGAACGCCGGCTCGACGGGAAGAAACATGATGACGAAGTCGAAGGAATTAAGGCCGTACAGAGTCTGATAATTCTTCTCCGCAAGGCCCCGGATATGGGCGCGCACGGAACTGCTGTGGTTATCGGCCGCCAGCACTCTTGCCGCATCGGTCTCGGCGGCGGTGTGCGCCTCGTAGTGGATGAGGGAAACCTTCGAGTCGATGACCAGGTGGCGGTCCCCCGGCAGGTGGATGACGACGTCCGGCTGGGCGCGTCTGCCGTTTTCCGCGGTGTAGTTCACCTGGGTCTCGTATTCATGGCCCGGGCGCAGGCCGGCGGACTGCAAAATCCTTTCCAGGATCAGTTCTCCCCAGGCCCCCTGCGCTTTGCTCGAACCGCGCAGAGCGCTGGCCAGGTTGTTCGCCTGCTCGGTAAACCGGGTGTTCGAATCGAACAGTTTATCGATCTGGGCGTTGAGATGAACGCCGCCTCTGACCTGCTCCATATGAGCAGCCTCGATCCTGTTCTGGAAATCCTGCAGCCTGGCCTTGAGAGGTTCGAGGACCTGGCCCAATCCGGTCTGATTCTCCTGGGCAAAACGCCGCGTTTTTTCTTCCAGAACGGTGCTGGCCAGAGACTTGAACGTCTCCGGCAGATCGACGCGCATCTGCTCCACTACCCGTTCCGTGGCCGCGTGGCGCTCCTCAAGGCGGGCAATCGTCGCCAGGTGGCGCGCCTCCTCGGTTCGCGCTTCGTCGAGACGCGCACGCGTGTCGGCCAGCTGGTCGGCCAGTGTCTTCGAGGATTTTTCAAAATGGGCGCGCTCGGCCCCGGTACGGCTCCGCTCAAAATACGTGGCCACGACCATACCGGCGAGCAAACCGCCGGCAGCGGCAAAGATGAGTGTGAGTAGGTTCGGAAACATGGCCATCTGCTTTTTTGACTTTACTCGTCCCGAGGGTGGAGTTGCTGAGGTAAACGGGCGCCGAGCCTCCGGAGTGCCGCGCTTTACACCACTTGGAGCGCTCAGTAGACTGGAAACTTTGGGGCCGTGAACTGCGCGGCTTGCGGATCAGGCCGTTTTTCCTGTTGTCATCTCCTGCCAAGGCATTGGCGGCGCAGCGGATCCCGCTAGGATCTTCTGCAAGGCCCAGGTCTTTTGTGTAGCAGGCGGCGCCTGGAGGAAAACCGGAACGAATGCCGCACCGCCTTCCCGGACCGTTCGCCCCACCTAAAGAGTCTTAGGACTCTATAACGAGTTGTTTTCATAGACAGGAGAACGGCATGGCAGGAGTAGAAGAGAAGGTAAAGCAGATTATCGTCGAGCAACTTCAGGTCGATGAAGCGGAGGTAACACCCAGCGCGTCGTTTCAAGAGGATTTGGGTGCAGACTCGCTCGACGTGGTCGAACTGGTAATGCAGTTTGAGGAAGCCTTTGACCTGGAGATCCCGGACGAGGATGCGGAAAAAATCAAGACGGTAAAAGACGCTACCGAATACATCGAGAAAAACTCGAAAGGCAGTAAGTGATTTGGGAAGAAGGGTCGTCGTTACAGGCATTGGGCTGTTGTGTGGGATAGGCAACACCGCGCCCGAGGTCTGGGACAATCTGCTGGCAGGCAAGAGCGGAATGGCTCCCATCACCAGTTTCGATGCAACCGGTTTCCCGGTGACATTCGCGGCTGAGGTGAAGAACTTTGATCCACTGCGATTTATGGACAAGAAAGAAGCGCGCAAGATGGGGCGCTTCATCCATTTCGCACTTGCCGCGACCCACGAAGCGATGATGCATTCAGGGCTGAAGATCAGTCCGGAAAACGCAGAACGCGTGGGCGTGCACATCGGTTCCGGTATCGGCGGCTTTGACGTGATTGAGCGGGAGCACACCGCCATGCTGCATGGCGGCCCGCGCAAGATTTCACCATTTTTTATTCCCGGGACCATTGTCAACTTGGCGGCCGGCCAGGTGAGCATTCGCTATGGCGCCCTGGGGCCGAACGAGGCGACCAGCACGGCTTGCACCACCAGTGCCCATTCCGTCGGCAATGCGTTTCGCACCATTGAGCGCGACGATGCCGATGTGATGATCGCCGGCGGGGCGGAAGCTGCCATTACCCCTATGGGTGTGGGCGGGTTTGCCGCCATGCGCGCCCTTTCCACGCGCAACGCAGACCCCGAACATGCGTGCCGCCCGTTCGACAAGGACCGCGATGGCTTTGTGGTCGGCGAAGGCGCCGGCATCCTCATCCTGGAAGAACTGGAACATGCGCGCAACCGCGACGCCAAAATCCTGGCTGAGATCGTAGGCTATGGGATGAGCGCGGACGCTTACCACATCACCAGCATGGCGCCCGAGGGAGAAGGCTGCCTGCGGGCCATGAAGAATGCTCTGCGCAGCGCCAGGCTGGACCCTTCCGCGGTCGACTATGTCAACGCCCATGCAACTTCAACGCCTTTGGGCGATGCGCTGGAAACGGCAGCCATCAAGTCTCTCTTCGGCGAGCGGGCGACCAGCGGTAAGCTGCTGGTGAGTTCCACCAAATCCATGACCGGCCATCTGCTGGGCGGGGCCGGCGGCTTGGAAGCGGGGATCACCATTATGGCCCTCCAACGCCAGATTGTTCCCCCCACGACCAATCTCGACGATCCCGATCCCGCCTGCGACCTGAACTACGTCGCCCATAAACCGCAGACCGCTGCACTGGAAGTTGCGCTCTCCAACTCTTTCGGCTTCGGTGGAACCAATGGCGCGTTGGTCTTCCGCCGTTGGCCCGAATAGGTTTTTGACAACGTCGAAACCACCGCGATTACGCCTGTCCGGCGATGCAACTTTTGTGTAATGCGGATGAATCTCTTGGTTCGTTATCGCTTTATACGCATGGAATCACTCTGCACTCGTGGGATCATAGGAGCAGAATTGCGGGTTCGAACGGCGTTAAGAAAGTGAGGCAGCTTGAAGCGAATTGCCACAGCATTAGCTTGCGTATTTTGTGCAACAGCCTCCTTTGCTGCCTGTGCAAACACAACCCCCGTTGACGAGGAACGGAAAGAATCCCAGGTGGTGGTCATCGCCACGGTGGTGTCGTCGCGGCAAGTGCCGCAGGCCTGGGACAGCCTGGATGGGACCGACTACGTCGTGCACATCGACCAGAGGGTCAAAGGAAAGCAGACAGGCGAGATTACTATTTTCAGCGAGCACAGCGAAGATGGCTTCAACCTGCAAGCCGGCAAACAATATCTGCTCTTCCTCAACAACAATTACCAGCATTGGATAGTGAATAAGTGCGGCAACTCCGGTCCTCTGGACGAGGAGCGCTCAGTCATCAAGCAGATGGTGCACACCGCGGGCAACGACTAAAGGTTTGTCGCAGAGCGCCCAAAGGGGAGAATACGCCCATCTAGGTTGAACGCTCGGCGCGAACAACCATGCGGTAGGCTGAACTACAGCTCCAATCGCCAGCCCGTAGAATCAAGAAATGGAATTCCCTGTCACCCGCCTGCGGCGTTTGCGGCGTACCGAGGCGATGCGCTCGCTCGTTCGCGAAGTGCATCTCCATCCAGGCGCCTTGATTTATCCCCTGTTTATTTGTCCCGGCGAAGGGGTAAGGCGCGAGATCAGCTCCATGCCCGGGGTCTACAACCTCTCCATCGACGAAGCGATGAAAGAAGTGGAAGAGGCGACGCGACTCGGCCTGGGAGGTCTCTTGCTCTTCGGGCTCCCGGCTCACAAAGACGAACAGGCGAGCGGCGCATACGCGGAAGACGGCATTGTGCAGCAAGCCCTCCGCGCGTTTAAGCCTGCGGCCAGCAGGCTGCTGCTGGTGGCCGACGTTTGCCTGTGCGAATACACTTCGCATGGCCATTGCGGCGTGGTGACCAAAAGCGGCGATGCCTACGAGGTAGAAAACGACACCAGCCTGGACCTGATCGCCCGCACCGCAGTATCGCTGGCCGCGGCCGGGGCGGATATCGTAGCTCCTTCCGACATGATGGACGGCCGCGTAGGGGTGATTCGAGACCAACTGGACGACGCCGGGCTGGAGCAGATTCCGATTCTCTCTTACGCGGCCAAGGTGGCGTCTGCTTTCTATGGCCCTTTTCGCGAAGCCGCAGATTCAGCGCCGCAATTTGGCGACCGCCGTACCTATCAGATGGATGGCGCGAACCTGCGCGAGGCCATGCGGGAAATCGATCAGGATATTACCGAGGGCGCTGACATGATCCTGGTGAAGCCGGCCATGCCCTACCTGGACGTCCTTCGGGCCGCGCGCGAGCGCGTGGACGTGCCGATAGGCGCGTACCAGGTTTCGGGGGAATACGCGATGTTGCAGGCCGCTTTCGCCAAGGGCTGGCTCGATCGCGAGCGGGCCATGATGGAGTCCCTGGTCTCGATTCGCCGCGCCGGCGCGGATTTCACCGTGACCTACTTTGCCAAAGAGGCCGCGCGCCTCCTCGGATAAGAATCCGTCAGCTCCTCGCCAACGCGGCGACAGCCGCCTCCAGCCGCTTGGCAAAGACCTGCGGTTCTTCACCGGCTTCCATTGCCAGCGGAGTGCCCAGGCGAACCGTCACCGTTCCCCGTTTCGGCCACTTTTTCCCTTCGCCCCAGCCCAACCCCGCCACCAGAATAGGCTGCACGGGCACCTCCGACTCCTGCGCCAGAAGGCCAATACCCGGCTCGAACGGTTGCAAGCGGCCATCCGCCGAACGGCGCCCTTCAGGAAAAACCAGGACGTGGAGCCCGTGGTCCATGGCGTCCCCGGCGTGAGCAAAACTCTGCCGTAAACCCGCTCCCCGGGGCAACGGGAAGACATCAAAGAGTGCCGTAACCAATCCATAGGCAAGCGGCGTTAAGGCGGTGAGCAGGCGGTGGCGCTGGGCCTTTCCCCGGCGCCAGCCGGTCAGCAACTCGCCCGACATGGCGACCGCCACATGGTCCCGGTCGGTGCTGCTCAGCGCGTACAGAATGACCGGGACGTCCAACGCAGTGAGATGGTTGGCGATCAACAACGACGGGCGGATGAGGGAGACCGGCGGTGCAATCCGCGGCGCCAGCAGCAGCCAGACCAAGGGCCGCAGGATGCATTCAAGAAAGACGGTGCGCACTGCGCGGACCGGCCCCCATCCAGGCCAACGCGGAAAGACGGCGCTCGTTCCTGGGCCGGAGGCCCGCGTTCCTGAGCCAGAGGCCCCAATTGCTGGGCCGGATGCGACCGGGGATGCCGACTGCATCCCCGGCATGGTCACGGTCCCAGACGCAGCCGCGCTCTTTTCCGGCAAAAAGGACAGAGGGGAGGACAGGGTGACGCTCGCAAAAGCCTCCGCCGGAGCGCTGTGGAGCAGACCACGCAGATCGCCGACCGTCTTCACCCGTTCCCAGACGCTATCCTCCAGCTCGACCCCAAATTGGGTTTCCAGGGTCGATTGCAGCTGCACCATGGCGAGGCTATCCAGATGCAGATCGTCCGCCAGGCGATCGCTCGATAGGATTTCCCGGTCGGCGACTCCGAGCCGGCGCAAGACGGCGAGCAGAGGATCGGCTGGTCCTTCCTTCGCGCCCGCGCCGGCGGTTAACGACCGTTGCGCCCAGGCCTGCACCGAACGGCGCAGGATTTTTCCCGTCGAAGTGAGAGGAAAGGCCGGCTGGGGCCAACGTAGCCAGTAGCGAATTTGCTGAAAGGGGGCAAGCTCGTGATTGGCGCTATCCACCGCACCCTGCAGGATCGAGTCGCCGGCCTCGTTCGCCTCGGCGATGAGGATCGCCGCCGGCGCGGGGCCGGTGGGCGAATCGTAGGCCACAACCAGGGAGGCGCGCAGGCCCGGTTGACGATGCAGTACTGCCTCCAGATCCTGAGGGTGGATATTCAATCCCGCGGAGGTCACGATGACGTCGCTCTTGCGCCCGGCGAAGACCAGCTCTCCCGCCTCGTTGCGCGAGGCCAGATCCCCGGTCGGCAGCCAGTCGTCTGCATGGTCACGCGACGCAAGACCACCGGCACGCCACACCTGGGCGGCAATCGAGGCCCCGCGCACCAGGATCTCGCCATCGTCTCCGATCCTCACCTCCCGCCCGGCAAGCGGCTTGCCGATGCTGCCGCGGGCAATCTTGAAGGGGTGATTCAAGGTGACCAGGGCCGTGGTTTCGGTCATCCCGTAGCCCTGGATCACGGCGAAGCCGGCAGTGGTCCAAAAGCTCTCCAGATCGGCTGGAACGGTAGCTCCTCCGGACACCAAAGCCCAGAATTTAAAGCCCAGCCGGCGATGCACCGCGAGGAAGCGCCACCAATGCCTGGCAATCGACTCGCCACGCGCCGTGGCCACGTCTTCCAGCAGCCCGGGGAATTCGCTCTCCAGCCAGGCGCGCAGCAAATCGAGCACCCGAGGTACCGCCGCCAGCACCGAGATGCGTTCCTGCCGCAGTAGCCGGGCCAGGCGCGGCGCCTGCAGGCGGTCTTCAAAGTGGACTTCCGCCGCCAGCAAGGGGGGAACCCACAGACTCATGAACTGCCCGAAAACGTGGCTGAGCGGCAGCGTGTCCAGAATCCGTAAGGGATGCACGAAGCGCTCATAACGCAGATACTTGCCGATCTCCTGTTCCATGGGATCGAGCGAGGCGAGCACGTTGCCGTGGGTGTGCACAATGCCCTTGGGCTCGGCGGTCGTTCCGGAGGTGAAGATGATCTGCAGCGGCGTGTCGCGCGAGAGGCCGGCGAACGGAGTGTAGTCGGGCTCAGGAAGGGTGGCGGCGAAACCGGCAAAGCTCATACATGGAATCGCCGGTTCCGGGCTGAGCTGCTGCAGCAATTTGAGATCGCCGGCAAGAAGCCGGGGCCGGACTTCAGACACAACGCGCTGGGCCAGCTGCAGGCTGCCCGCGGCATCGAGCGGCACTGCGACGATTCCGCGCAGGATGCATCCAAAGAATGCCGCCATCCACTCCACCGAGTTAGCACCCCAGAGAAGAACCCGATCTCCCGGCTGCAGGCCCTGCTGGTCGAAGGCATGGGCACAGCGGGCGCTTAACTCTGCCAGCTGAAGGTACGTCGAGGAGAAACGGCGGTTGCCGCGGTGGGTGACGACCGCAATCTGCAGACCATAACGTCGGTAGTCGGCGACGAGCGTGGCCAGGTGCGGTCGCACCCGTCCAGTGTGGCACAACGCGGCCCGGCGCGGGGAACTGCAGGTCTGAAGAGGAGGCCGGGGAGCCGGGCCGGGGCTGGGACACGTTCGCGTAAAATAATGGTTTTGCGTCCAACAACCGGTTGACGGACAGGTTCCGCCGGCCAACAGATCGAATCTTGGGAGCTTGCTGTGGCAGACACAATTTACGACATGGTCATCATTGGCGGTGGTCCCGGAGGCTATACAACCGCCATCCGCGCCGGGCAGTACGGGTTGAAAGTTGCCCTGATCGAGCGGGAGAAAAAGCTGGGCGGCACTTGCCTGCACTGGGGTTGCATTCCTACCAAGTCCCTGCTCTTCGACGCCGAGGTGTATGACCACCTGAAGAATGCCACGGAACATGGCATCGAAGGGGTAGGCAAGGTCACCATCAACTGGAAGACGATCCTGGACCGCAAGAACGGCATTATCACCAAGCACGTCAAGGGTCTCGACTTCCTGATGCGCAAGAACAAAGTGACGACCTTCGAAGGCTATGGCCGGCTTACCGGCGCAGCGAAGGAGGGTATTCACTCGGTTTCGGTCGAGTCGGCAAACGGCGAGAAGAAGATGGTCCAGGCGAAAAACGTGGTGATCGCCACCGGTTCCGACGCCCGCATGTTGCCCGGCGTGGAATCCGATGCCAAGAGCATCCTGACCAACATGGAAATTCTTGCCCTGGCGCAGATACCCAAGTCGATGGTGGTGATCGGCGCCGGCGCCGTGGGGGTCGAATTTGGCTCCATCTTCAAGAGTTTTGGCAGCGAGATCACGATCGTTGAATATCTGCCGCGCATGGTTCCCAACGAAGACGAGGAAGTCAGCAAGGAACTGGCTCGAGTCTTTCGCAAGCGTGGGATCGAAACCCACACCGGCGCCAAGGTGGACAAAGTAGAGAAGACCAAGGACGGCGTAAAGGTGACGTTCACCGCCGCCGACGGCAAGCAGGTGGTGAAGGACGCGGAAACGGTATTGGTGGCGGTTGGCCGGGCCCCGCGTACCGCCGGTATTGGGTTGGAGGCAACCAGGGTCGAGGTGGAGCGCGGCTTCATCAAGACCGACGAGTGGATGCAAACCGGGGAACCGGGCATCTTCGCCATCGGCGACATTGTTGCCGGCCTGCCGCAGTTGGCCCATGTGGCGGCGATGGCCGGCATGGTGGTGGCGGCCAAAGTTGCGGGCAAACGGGCCCGGCCGGTGCGCCGGGACCGCATTCCCGCCTGCACCTACTGTGAACCGCAGATTGGCAGCGTGGGCCTCACCGAAGCCCAGGCCAAGGCCGCGGGGCATGAGGTGAAGGTAGGCAAGTTTCCCTTCTCCGCCAACTCGAAGGCTTCGATCGTCGGCTCCCACGAAGGCTTCGTGAAAGTGGTGGCAGATGCCAAATACGGGGAGTTGCTGGGAGTCCACATCATCGGACCGCAGGCCACGGAAATGATCGCCGAAGCGGTGGTGGCACTGGAGTTGGAGGCGACCATCGAGGAACTCATGTTCACCATCCACGCCCACCCCACCCTGGCCGAGGCGATGCTCGACGGCTTTGGCAGCGTCGAAAACATGGCCATCAACGTTTGAGATGGCTTAAAGCAGTTTCGGAATTGGTGTAGACCGAAGCCGATAGGCATTTACGTGGTTTTCTCTCAAGGAAAACCACACATCGCGAGCTTTATCAGGCCACAGTAATTCCGAAACTGCTCTCGGGCACCCGGGACGCTGGGCGCGATCCCGGGCCTGTTTTGCTGACGATGGTCGTGTCTCTGGTCAATCTCGGCCGCATGGACTACGCCGCCGCGCTCGCGGTGCAAGAGCAGGTGTGTGCTTTGCGGCAGCAGGAACGCATCGGCGATGTGCTCCTGCTGGTCGAACATCCGCCGGTGCTTACTCTGGGCAGGAATGCCCATCGCCGGCACGTGATCGCCGCCGGGGAATTGCTGGCGCGGCGCGGCATCTCGGTGGTGGAGACCAACCGTGGTGGCGATGTCACCTATCACGGGCCCGGGCAGCTGGTCGGGTATCCCATCCTCAACCTGCGTGGATACACGCCGCCGCTGGGCATTGTGGCCTACCTGCGCAAGCTGGAGGAGGTACTGATTCGCGCCTGTGGGGATTACGGCGTGTTGACCCAGCGTTTCCCGGGCCGAGCCGGTGTTTGGACCATGCCCGGTGGCGCCGTTGCGGAGAGGAAAATCGCTGCCCTGGGCGTGCATGTCGCCCGCGGGGTCACGACCCACGGCTTTGCCCTTAATGTGACCACCGATCTGGAGGACTTTGAACTGATCGTCCCCTGTGGCATCAGCGATCGTGGCGTCACCAGCATGGAGGCGGAAGTAGATCCCGCGCCCTCGATGGAGCAGGCGACCCATGCGATCGCCCGGCATTTTAGCCGCGTCTTTGAGCGGCAGCTGGTGTGGGTAGAAGCGCTGGACGATCTGCTCCCCGGCGGCTTGCCCCGCGAAGGCACCACGGCGGGCGTGGGATTGCTCTAGAATAGGGAGTTCTCGCCGGGGTTTTTCTCGCCGGCCAAGGCTACCGGAAAACAAATTGCGGGGGTTCGGGCGGCAGGCCCGGATTGCTGAAGGCCCCGTGAAGGACAAGTGAAGTTTGGTTGCGAAAGGGAGTCCATGCCGACCGATGTGATCATGCCCCAGATGGGCGAGTCGATTTTTGAAGGCACAATTACCAAGTGGCTGAAGAAGCCCGGCGACACCGTGCAACAGGATGAGCCGTTGTTCGAGATCTCTACCGACAAAGTCGACGCAGAGATTCCCTCTCCCGCGGCAGGCGTGCTTTCTGAAATCAAGATTACCGAGGGCAACACGGTTCAGATCAACACGGTGGTTGGCGTGATCTCCGACGCGTCCGGCAACGGAGCCGCGGCAAAGGTGGCGCCAGTTTCGTCGGTTGCGCCGGATGCCTCAAAGAATGCAGCACTAGCCCCGCCGGCTTCCGATCCAGCTCCCACTCCAGCCCCCGCGGCTGCGACCCCTGCGGCCGCCACCGACGTGATCATGCCCCAGATGGGCGAGTCCATTTTCGAGGGCACCATTACCAAGTGGCTGAAGAAGCCCGGCGACACCGTGCAACAGGATGAGCCGTTGTTCGAGATCTCTACCGACAAGGTCGACGCAGAGATTCCTTCCCCGGTGGCGGGCACGTTGTCCGAAATCAAGGTGCAGGCCGGCGCCACGGTGCAGATCAACACGGTGGTCGCGACCATCAGCGTGGGTGGAGCGGCCGGGGCCGTAGCTGCTCCCGCGGCGCCCCAACTCAGTGCCCAACCCACGGCGAAGACAGCACCGCCCGCTTCGGTCGAAGCCCGCACCCCGGAGGCCGACAGCGACACCAGTCACGACGACGGCCAGGCCGGAGAGCGAGTTCGCTCGTCGCCCCTGGTGCGCAAGATTGCGCGAGAGAACAATCTGGACCTGACGAAGGTTCCCGGCACCGGGTCAGCCGGAAGAATCACCAAGGAAGACATCCTTGGTTTCCTGGCCAAAGGTGGAGCGGCCGCGCCGGCAGCGAAGCCCGCTGCATCTCCAGCGGCTGCGATGCCGGCCGCCTCACCAGCCTCGGCTGTAGCGAAGCCTCCGGCCGCGGCGCCGGCTCCTGTCGTCACCGCCGGGGACGAACTGGTACCCCTGACGCGCATGCGTTCGATCATTGCCCAGCGGATGGTGGACTCGAAGCGAACCAGCGCCCACGTGCATACCGTCTTCAAGATCGATATGAGCCGGATTGTGCGCGTTCGAGAGAAGGAAAAATCCAAGTACGAGCAGCGCAACGGGGTCAAGCTCACGTACATGCCCTTCCTGTCCCGCGCGGTGATCGCCACCCTGCGCAAGATGCCCATCGTGAACGCTTCGATGGAGGGCGAGGCCATCCGCTACCACAAGAACATCAATCTGGGCATCGCCGTGGCCCTGGATTGGGGGCTGATTGTGCCCGTGATCCGCCAGGCGGAGGATAAGAGCTTCCTGGGCATCGCGCGGGCGATTGTCGACCTGGCGGAGAGGGCCAGGGCCAAGAAGCTGAAGCCGGAAGAAGTCGCTTCCGGCACCTTTACGATTACCAATCCCGGGATTTTCGGCGAACAGTTCGGCACCCCGGTCATCAATCAACCCGAATCGGCGATTTTGGGCGTGGGCGGCCTGTTTAAAGAAGCAACCGTGGTTACTGATGAGAACGGTTCGGATTCGCTCGCGATCCGCAGCATCATCCGGCTGACCCTGGGCTTTGACCACCGCATCATCGACGGCGCCGATGCCGGCAGGTTTATGGCGGAGGTAAAGAAATACCTGGAAAACTGGAACGAGGACATCGGCTAGGCTGCGCTACCGCATTTTCAGTTCTGGTGCTTACAGAGTAACGACTCCCATGGCGGCTTTTCCTCAAGAAAAGCCGCACTTCGCCGCACCCTCCTGTGCAGAGTAGAAGTGAAAATGCTCTAAAGCCGGCTCCTGGCTTCCATCACCCGGCTTACAGCCTCTTCCGCGGTATCCGCCGTGGCAGAAAGATGGCCCATCTTCCTGCCCGCGCGGGCGGTATGTTTCTCATACAGATGCAGGCTTACCTCGGGAACCGCGAGCGCCTGCGCGAAGTGCGGCTCCGTCTGCAGCCCTTCGTTCAGCCAAAGATCCCCCAGCAAATTGGCGATCGCCGCCGGACGCATGATGCGCACATCCCCCAGAGGCAGATCGCACACCGCGCGGACTGCCTGCTCGAATTGGCTGGTCACGCAGCAACGCTGGCTGGCGTGATAGCTGTTGTGCGGCCGCGGCGCCAGCTCGTTTACATAGAGACCCTCTCCGGCGGTGACAAACATCTCCACTGCGAGCAAACCCTCCAATTTGAGCTGGCTCGCCATGGTGGTCGCAATGTCCTGGGCGCGCTTCTCCAGCGCCGGCGATATCGAGGAGGGCAGCGCGCTCCAAACCAGGATCTGGCGCTCATGATGGTTGGTCGCAGCCGGGTAGGCCACAACCTCGCCGCTGGGATTGCGCGCCACCATCACCGAGATCTCCGATTGCAGATCGAATGCTTTTTCAGCGACGCAGGGCTGGCCCCCCAAGGTCCGCCAGGCAACGGCAACCTCCGGCCCCGGCAAACCTGCCTGCGCCAGGTCAAGCTTCACCTGCCCCTTGCCGTCGTAGCCGCCACGGGCGTGCTTGAGATAGATCCGGCCGCCTAAATCCGCGACTGCCTGCAGCAGATCGGCTTCTGAATGGATGGTTCGGTAGGGGCCAACCGGGTAACCGTGGTCGCGCAGCCAGTTTTTTTGCTGGATGCGATCCTGCACCATGGCCAGGATGTCTTTGCCCGGACGCACCGGAGCGTGGCGGCCCGCGGCTTCGAGCGAGGCCAGCGAAATCTGCTCGATCTCGAGCGTAATCACGTCACAGCCACGGGCCAGATCGGCGGCCGCGCGGGCGTCGTCCCAGGAGCCCACAAAGCAGGCATCGACCACAAAGCGGGCCGGGCACGACGGATCGGGATCCATCACTTGCACGCGGTAGCCCAGCGAACGCGCGGCCATGGCGGTCATGCGGCCCAGTTGTCCGCCACCCAGGATGCCGATGGTCGAGCCCTGAACGATCGCGGTCATTGGGAAAGGGATTCCGGCAACTCCGTTTGCATCACTTCCTGGCTGCGCGCCAGCCTCCAGGCGCGCAGCCGGTTGGCCAGTTCCGGATCGTGGCCGGCCAGGATGGCCACTGCGAGCAACGCGGCGTTGGCCGCGCCGGATTTGCCGATGGCCAGGGTGGCGACGGGAATCCCCCTGGGCATCTGGACAATCGAGAGCAAAGAATCTAGGCCTTGCAGGCAGGTAGATGGGACCGGGACTGCCAGCACGGGAAGAATGGTCTTGGCGGCCATCATCCCCGGCAAGTGGGCCGCGCCCCCAGCGGCCGCGATAATAATTTTGAGTCCCCGGGGCTCGGCCTGCTCGGCATATTGAAAAAGCCAGTCAGGCGTGCGATGCGCGGAGACGATGCGGGCTTCGTAGGGAATGGCAAATTCCCGTAGCAGGTCGATGCAGGGCAAAAGCACGTCGTAGTCACTCTTGCTGCCCATGACCACGCCAACGACAGCAGAGGCGTTCATGCTGCCGATTATTTCATCTCGTCCGTTCTTGTGCGTTGCCGCTCACACATGAAGCTCCTCCCGGGCGGTTGCCGCGAGGTGCGCCAGGTCGGAGGTCGTCATCACCCGGATCCCGTTTTCCTGCATGGTCTCCCGCGCGTAGGTGTACAGCGCCGTCCGCTCCTCGGCCGGCTCGGCGTCGCCCGCCGGCCATCCGATCGGCTCAATGATCGCGGTCAGCAATAGATCCGCTTCATCCCGTCCCCTAACCCCCGCCGTAAGGCTGGGAGCGGCGAATGCCAGCAGCTTGGCATCGTCGGCGTCGGTCTCGAGCGAGATCGCGTGGAACATCTTCACCACGCCGTTGCGGTAGCCGCAGTCGATGCGCAGAGGATCTCCTGGCTTGGTGTAGGTCGCAGCGGCGATCTGCTTGCGCATCAACGTCCAGACCCCAGCTTCCTCAAACCGGGAGCGCATAGCCGCAAGCACGGCCGCCCGGCCCCCGCGCCGTTGGCTCCGTTCGCGCCGCGGCGTATCCACATGCTGGCGCATGAGATCCTCAAGACCGGCAAGAAAGCTCTCGGCCAGATACCCTTTGGCCTCGGTGATCTGTACGCCATTGGATAGCGATGTTTCCAGCAGGCCCATGATGGGTTTGGGGTGATCGGCCGGTTGGGTGCGCAACCGATGCCCTACTTCGATCTCCAGCGCCTCGAGCATCTGGGTATCCGCATCCGGGTCGAGACAACGGACGCGGCCCCAGTCCCGGGTGAAGCGCAGCTCGCTCCGCTCTCCATCGGCGGTACGGAGCAGCACGCCGATGTTGATGAACTCGTTCTTCACCGGATCCGGCACATAACGGATGATTTGGAACTCACACTGTTTCCGCTCCATCAACTCCGCTCCTCCCGCGGCAACCTGGTCCCGAAGCCGCCGGGGTCAAGGGCGCCGTATGCCTACATCACCATCATGCACCGAAGGCGGTCGTGGGAAAGCCCCTATGCAAACCTTTGCCGCTCTCAGCACCCCAATTGGGAAAAGGCTGCCGCGCGGATTCCCTGAAAGCCACGATCAGCTCCCGCACCCGCACCCGGCGGGCGAGGAGCCGCTGCAAGAGGTCCTCCAGCGCGCTCATGTCGCCGCCATACCACTCCGGGGGAATGATCTCCGCGATCGCCCACACAATTTCCGGCGAAAGGGTCTCGATCCGGCCAAGCCAGGGCTCAAAGCTCGACCACCCGGTCACGCCCCGGTAGACGGTATTCTCGGCAAAGACGCCGCCCAGGCTGGCGTCGATAAATTTCCAGTCCCCGGCATGGAAACAATATCCCTGGTCGATAAACGTCGCGCGGTAGCGGCGTTCCCGGCGGGTCTTCTGGAAAACGGCTTGCCGGCCGTTGATGTTGCAGGTCCACTTGTCCAACGCAAGAATGCCGGCGAACTCTTCCAGGTTGCGCACTTCGAGCAATTGCTCCTGGGGCAAATAATCCACCACCTGGCCGGGCATCAGGCCCCCTACCCAGCGGGAGGCGAAGTGGAGTCCCGGCTGGCACGGCTGTGGGCCGCCGCGGGATTCGACTTTCAGCTCGGGGGTATTGCGGATGAGCCAATCGCTCACCTCGATCACGTCCGAAGGGGCAACGGCAAGCCCAATCGCCGCGCCCAGCCGGGTAGCCAACAACTCATTGGCCAGCACCCGCACATGTTGGGGATTATTGCTGAATTTGACCACATACAGATTGTTGTCGGAAGCGAGCATGAGGTGGCTCTGGGCTCCGCCCCGCATGCGACGAATCTGCTGGATCGCAATCAATGCCACAAGAGTCACCTTTGCCGTCAGCCCAGAGCCACCTCATCCCAGCGGATGCACCTAGCAGCATACCCGAAGCGGCCGCGGCCGATTCGCAAGCAACGCGGCCGGCCCGATCTTTGTGGTCCTGCCGGCGCGGTCGGCAAGGGTCCTCCGCTTCTGGTAGCATCGCCTCGGAGGAAGTACATGGAACAGGCTGTCACCGCCTTGAGTGCTGCACGCCGTAACGAAGATATCGCTCTGGATTTATTGAAGTTTGTCGCCGCATCGGCAGGTCTGGGAAAAGGCACTTCCCCCGCCGCTGGTTTCGTCGCCGCCACCGGTTCCAAGCCCGAAGATCAGGTGAACCAGCTGATCGCGCTCTACTCAAAATGTCTGGGCGCGGTTCAGGGAAAATAATGTTTGCGCCCACCCGGCGCGTGCAAGCAGATCCCGGCACAGGCCGCTGCGGCAGTCAGTAGTCACTCTATCCAGATCTGCGGCCATACTTCGGTACACTCACCAGTGCAGATGAGCAGTGAAAACGTTCTCAACGTCGCCGTCTTCGGCGCGGGCGCCTTTGGCCGCAATCATCTGCGCATCTATCGGCAGCTGCAGCAAGCCGGGTTCGGGGTGCGGCTGATTGCGGTCGCCGATACGGATCCGGTAGCGGCCGCGACGCTGCGCCGGCAGGACGGCCTCGCGGTCTTTCACTCGCCTGAGGCGTGCCTCGACGCCTGCCGGGCAGGTACCCTCCACCTGGACGCGGTTTCCATCTGCGTGCCCACGTCCGCGCATTATTCCGTGGCCTCCCAGGCTTTGGCCCAGGGACTGGATGTCCTGCTGGAAAAGCCCATCGCGGTCAACCTCCGGGAGGCAGATGCCCTGGTCGAGCAAGCGGCGGCCGGCGGGCGGATCCTCCAGGTCGGCCTGCTGGAGCGCTTCAACCCAGCAGTTACCGTGGCCGCGCCGTTGGTCAACGGGCCGATGTTCTTTGAAGCCCATCGCCTGAGCGTCTTTCACCGCCGTGCTCTGGACGTGGACGTGGTGCTGGACCTGATGATCCACGATCTGGATATCGTGCTCAGCTTTGTGCGCTCGCCGGTGCGGCAGCTGCATGCCGTCGGCCTGAGGATCTTATCGTCCACGGTCGACATTGCCAACGTTCGCCTGGAGTTTGCGACTGGCTGCGTCGCCAACTTCACCGCCAGCCGGGTCAGCACGGAAACGGTCCGCAAGCTGCGCTTCTTCCAGCCGCACCAGTACCTGTCGATCGATTATGCCCGGCAGGATCTGCTGGTCATTGAGGTTGCGCCCGGCCAAGCAGCGCCCGGCGCCGCCGGAACCGCGCCCCCAGCCGCGGCGCTCATGCCGAGCAAACCGCCGGTTGAGGGTGGCGAGCCTCTGTTACTGGAGATCCAGGCCTTCCTCGACTCGGTGCGTACCCGCAAACCACCCCGGGTCAAGCCCGAAGAAGCGCGCGCTGCGCTGGCCCTGGCGCTCGCGATCAACCAGGAGATTCAGGCTCATGCGGAGCGCGCCGGCCTGCTCTGAGCGCGCCGGTTTACGGCATCTTCTGCAGTTTGTACCCCTTGGGCACCTCTAACTCGAACTGGTCATCGGCCAGCGGCTGATTCAACACCAGCTTTTCCACCGTAAGCGTGACCTTGAATTCGTCCAGCATCCGGTCAATGGTGATGGTGCTGGGAAACTGGGTTCCGTTGAAGTCCTGATAGGGCCCATAGGTCACCTGGGTTTCCAGGTCGCCGTCCGCGTTGTAGATGTCCTGCCCGGTAGGCAAGAGGTTCACCCGGCTGAAGTGGATGACGCGCAGCGGTTTCGCCACCCGCGCGAGCCCGGCGGTCGCGCTCGTTTCCCCCGGTTTCAACACGGTCAGGTCGTATTCTGGCTGCTCGATCAGCTGCTTGGCTTTGGGCACCAAGGTTGTCTGGCTGGAGTTGGTAAGCGAAACGATCCAGTCCGGAGAGATGCTGCGAATCAGGATCGAGTCAAAGAACATCTCCGGGCGCAAGTTCTCGAACGCGCTCTTCGCCGGCTTGGTGACGGTATTGCTCCCCTGAATGGCGCGATCTTCGGGGGGAATCAGCAGGGTGAACCTGGTGCCATCGCTGACCAGATCAAACGCCCGCAGGCGCACTACCGGCAGATAGCCTAAGACCCGCAGCATTTGCGACTTGCGCAGGCGAATGTACCCGTGAATGGAGGTGTAGTCAGTCTGCTTGCCTTTATGGACTCCGCCCACCGAGGCCGCAAAATCCACCGTCGCGCTGAGAGAGTTTATATCGTCAAAGCGGCGATTGACCGCTGCCACCAGCTGGATGGCGTCGGAGTTCATCACCGGCCCGGCCAATTTTGGCTGCTGCAGTTTGCGGGTGTGGCTCAGGCATCCGGTCAAAACCGGTACCAACAGCGCCAAAAGCTTCCACCAGTCTCTCCGCATCCATTCCACTCGGAAACTGCGAGTATAGAGCACCTGCCCGAGGCGTAGGAGCCCGGTCATGAAACTCCCGGCGCCGGTCCCGTACCGGCAATTTGCGCTGCGCCGACTATTCAATGGGCTCCCTGGGCGTCTTTGAGTCCCCGACGGTACGCGCTCACATTTCGCTCATGCTCTTCCAGGGTGCTGGCAAATCGCGAGTGGCCGGAGGCGTTTGCATCGGCCACGAAATAGAGAAAACGACTATCGGCAGGATGCATCGCCGCCGTCAACGACGCCATGCCCGGGCTGCAAATCGGTCCCGGCGGCAGCCCGGTGTGACGATAGGTGTTGTAGGCGGAGTCCCGTTGCAGGTCGGACTGGTAGATCGTTCCCCGGTATTTTTTCTCCAGCAGCGCCGCATAGATCACGGTCGGGTCGGTCATTAAAGGCATGTTTTTGGCGAGCCGGTTGTCGAGTACGCTCGCGACCAGGGGGCGATCTTCGGCTTGCGGAGTCTCTTTCTCTATCAAAGATGCCAGGGTCACGATTCGGTGGTAGTCGCCTTGCAAGCCGATCGAGGCGGTGCTCTGGCGAAACTGCCTCACCATCGCGCCAAGGATCTGGCTGGCCGGCAACCGTCTTGGAAAGCGATAGGTGTCGGGATAGAGGTAGCCCTCCAGATTTTTGGCGCCGGGATCGAGGTCGGCAATCAGAGCTACGTTCTCGCTGGCGGCGGCAAGAAAACTGTCTTTCGATCCCAACTGGGCATCCTCGACTGCTTGTGCGATGTCGAACAGGTTGAAGCCCTCGGGAATGGTCACGGTGCGGGTATATACGTCGCCACGCACGATCCGGTTGTAAACCGCCGGAAGCGTCTCTGACTCCGCGAATCGATATTCTCCCGCCTTCAGCGTGCCGCCGCGCACCATATGCCAAAAATCAAAGAGGTATTGGCTGCCGATAATTCCATCCCCAGCAAGCTTGGCGCCGATAGCACGGGTACCCATGCCCGGCGCGACTTCGACGAACGTCTCCCCCCGGGGTGCGACGGGCACGTTTAGTTCGTGGTAGCCGAGGTACGCCAAGACCATAACCAGGACCAGAAAACCTAACAGAAAACGTCGCACAAGCGGGGACCTTGGTGGATTGGATTCTCTACCTCCATTTTATGATGCGATTCTCTCCCGCTTTTCCCGAAAGCGCCCCGAATAACCCCACGGCGCGAAGACGGTTGCCCCGGGAACGGCCAAACCGGTAATCAAAAGCTGGGTGATCCTATGACGGCACCGGTGTAACGTGATAGGTGCAATCCATGGATTCCTCGCAGCTCATGCAGCGCCGAATTCTTGGTTTAGACGTGGGCGACCGCCGGATCGGGGTCGCTGTATCCGACGAACTGGGGCTTACGGCGCAGCCCGTGCTCACGTACGTCGTATAATCGTCTTTCGTTCTTTGCCCGTCGGCCCCGATCCAGGATCATTGTTGGGTCAGTGTTGGGTCAGTGCGGTTGGAATCATTGCGAAATGCCAGAACACATAAAGAAAAAGCTGGAAGAACAAATCCGCGTGCTGGAGCACGAGCTCACCCACGAGTTGCCTATCGAGATCAAGAAGGCAGCTTCGCTGGGAGATCTGAGTGAGAACGCGGAGTACCACATGGCCAAGCAGCGCCAGGTCTTCGTCAATGCCCGCCTGGGCCAGCTTAAGAAGCGCATGGCCGAGCTTTCCCTGGTCAACCTGACCAACATTCCCAGGGATAGAATCGCTTTCGGTTCCACCGTGGTGGTCTTCGACTCGACCAAAAATGAGGAAATTACGTATAAGCTCGTCACCAGTGAGGAATCCGACGTGAGTCAAGGACTCATTTCCACGACCTCGCCGATCGGCCGGGGACTGGTGGGCAAGCAGGTTGGCGACATCGCCGCGATTGTGACCCCGAACGGCAAGCGTGAACTGGAGATTCTGAAGCTCACCACCATTCACGACGAGGCGCCATGAGCTGGACCAACGCCTTTGGCAAGGGCTGCGGTGTAATTCTGCAGGGCATCGTGAACGGGCTCGCGCTCACCCGGATCTCGCCTAACGTGCTCACTTTCCTGGGTCTGTTGATCAACACCGTCGCGGCCATTCTCTTTGGCCTGGCCAATGAGCACAATTACGTGCGTATGTTTGTCTATGCCGGCCTGGTCATTATCGGCGCGGGCATTTTCGACATGGTCGACGGACGGGTGGCTCGCCAGACCGACCAGGTCACGATCTTTGGAGCCTTCTTCGACTCGGTAATCGACCGCTACAGCGACGTGGTTTTGTTCTTTGGCCTGCTGGTTTTTTACGCCCGCGGCAATCGCTTTTTCTATGTCGTTCTGGCCGCCTTCGTCATGGTTACCTCGCTCATGGTTTCCTACACCCGGGCGCGTGCCGAAGCGCTCATCGGTTCCTGCAAAGTAGGGTTTATGGAACGGCCGGAGCGTGTGGTTCTGATCATCCTTGGCGCGCTCTTCAACCGTTGGGGTGTCATGGCCTCGGTCCTCTGGGTCCTGGCGGTTCTGTCCACGGTTACGGTGATCCATCGCATTCGTTACACCTATCTGCAAACGAAAAAGCAGCCTGCCCGGGTCGAAGACAGCCAGCCATCGATCCTGCACACCAATCAGCCTCAGAGTGCCGCCGTTCCCGCCCGCGGCAGCAACGGCGATCTTCGTCCGGATCTTCGCCCAGCTCCCCGCGTCTGATGATGACGGGAGATTTCGACCCCGGCTTTTTTCCTGGTTCTCCGGTGCTGCTGGTTCATGGCGGCGCCTGGGATATTCCTGCGGACCAGCTACAGGCGCACGCGCAGGGCGTCCTGCGGGCAGTGGAGAAAGGCTACGGCATGCTGATGCGGGGGGCCTCGGCGCTGGACGCGGTCGAGGCGGCGGTCACCGTGCTGGAAGACGACGAAACATTCGATGCCGGCCGGGGCAGCTTTCTCACCCGCGACGGACGGGTACAGTTGGACGCGCTGATGATGGACGGTCGCACGCTGCGGGCGGGCGGTGTGGCTTGCGTCGAAAAACTGAAGAACCCCATCCAGGCCGCGCGCCTGGTGCTGGAGCGCAGCCCGCATGTCTATTTTGTTGGGGCCGGCGCGGAAGCCTTTGCCCAGGAGCAGGGGATGCACCTGGTCGACAACGCCGAGTTGGTGCTGGAGCGGGAGCGGGAACGCCTGGCGGTGGCGCAGGCGCGGGAGAAGGCGGGGATTCCGGACCCGACCTTTGCCGGCCCGCAGCTGCCGGCCGACTCGCATGACACCGTGGGTGCGGTGGCCCTCGACGCCGGCGGGAATCTGGCCGCCGCCACCTCCACCGGGGGCACGGTGAACAAAGCCCCGGGCCGCGTCGGCGACTCATCGCTGATCGGCTGTGGCGGGTATGCCGACAATCGCAGTGCGGCCGCCTCGCTTACCGGTTGGGGCGAACCGATCATGAAGCTGGTACTGGGCAAGTGGGCCGTCGACCGGGTACCGCAATTAGGGCCGGAGCAAGCCGCCCAGGATGCCATCGCCTATCTCCATGCGCGTCTCCAGGGCCACGGCGGCATCCTCCTGTTGGGTCCTGACGGCCGTTTCGGCATTGCTCACAACACCCCCCGGATGGCCTGGGCGTTCGCCAACCAGAAGGGTGTGCGCGCGGGCACCAGCATGGCTGACTTATAGGCATGGCTGAGCTCATCCTTGCTTCCGGCTCGCCGCGCCGGCGAGAGCTGCTTTTGCAGGCGGGATACCGCTTTACCGTTCAGGCCTCGTCGATACCAGAGGTGCGGCGGCCGGGGGAAGACCCCATCCGCTTCGCGACCCGGCTCGCCCGGGAGAAAGCCGAGGCCATCTTTGCCCTGCGATCCGCCTCGGCCGCGGAACCGTGGATGGTTCTGGGCGCGGATACCGTCGTTGTTTGCGACGACGAGGTCATGGGCAAGCCAACGGACGCCGCCGACGCGGAACGCATGCTTCTCCGCTTATCCGGGCGTACTCACCATGTAGTGACCGGGGTTGCCGTGGTCTGGGGATCGAACTCGCCCGCTATCGAAATAGCCGCGGAGCTGACCCAAGTCACCATGCGCACGCTCCCGGCCGAAGAAGTCTCCCGCTATGTGGCCAGCGGAGAACCGATGGATAAGGCGGGGGCTTACGCTATCCAGGGCTACGCTGCGCGGTGGATTCCCCGCATCAGCGGCTGCTATTTCAATGTCGTCGGACTGCCGCTCGCCCTGGTCACCGGCCTGCTGGAAGGCGTGGAACTCCGCCTGCGGCCCGGCGAGCGCGCTGGGTGAGGAATGCTTTAGTTGGTGCCTTGTTGTTCGTTGTCGCTGCCGTGTGGAAGATCCAACGCGATCAGGCTGAAATGGGTTGTCCCGGAGTCCCCGCGTTTGAGTACGACAAGGTGTTGATGGTGGGGGGAACCGGCCTTCAACTCCAGATCGCCGGAGTTGAAAGCGCCGCGCACGCTCTTGTCGCTATGGTCGGAGTGATCGCAGTTGAGGCCTTCGCCGGTGGTCGCCGGTGTGCCGACCGCCGTATCTCCTGAGCATTCAATCACGCCGCCGTATTCGCTCAGGGCCTTACGATAAAAGCTGATGACCTGATCCCGGCCATCGGTAGTCGTGTAATGCGCCACCTTCACACGCAACTTCCAAGAGCCAAACCCCATATCGACGTTAGCCGACTTATTTCCGTCTCCTCCTGTATCCGTCGTCGCGCCGGGATAGGCCGGGAGGCCAACATCTGAGGCAGAAGTCTGGTTTTGGTTTACCGCGATCGATCCAAAGGGGGTGGCAATTTTCACATTCTTGCCGTCTTCAGACTTGTCCACCCGCACCTTGCAGCCGGTTGCGCCAAGAAGCAAGACGGCCAGTAAGGGGAATCCCAGGGCGATGGCAAAATCGCTTCCCCGGCTTCTTGCCGGGAGAAACCCAGGGGCTTTTGAACCCGATCGGGCATAAAAAAAGTGAAAGCGCTTCGGCATGCCACCTCTCATATTGGTTCTCCCTCAGGGAAGTACGCGGAGATGTTCGCCCCAGTTCCCATAAAACGTTCCGCAAAACTTTCCCAAGAAAGTTCCACAAGACAGCAAACATATGGCTCCCGCGAAACGCCGGGGGCCGGGAAAGCTGCGACTTTCTGTCGCCGGGTGCATCTGACGCTGATGAAGGCGAAGCCATTTAATCTGTTGTTAGAGGGTTTGAATGTCCCAACACCAATCGCAGTTGTTCTCTCCGTTCCAGCTCGCGGGCGTCACTTTTTCCAATCGCGTATTTGTTTCTCCCATGTGTCAATACTCCAGCGAAGATGGCTTTAGCAACGACTGGCATTTGGTGCATTTGGGCAGCAGGGCGGTAGGCGGAGCCGGGTTGGTCATGACGGAGGCGGCGGCGGTGCTTGCGGAAGGCCGCATTACTCCGCAGGATCTGGGACTGTGGAAAGACGATCACATTCCGGGCCTCAAGCGAATTGTCGAATTCCTCCACGGACAAGGGGTACGCGCAGGGGTACAACTGGCCCACGCCGGGCGCAAGGCAAGTATGGCTCGTCCCTGGGCAGCGGAGCAGCGATGCCTGACCCCGGACGAGGGAGGCTGGCGGAATGTGATGGCGCCCAGCGCGGTGCCCTTTGCCGGGACCTTTGCCCAGCCCGTCGAACTCGATCTCGCCGGCATTCAAGGCATTACCAAGGCGTTCGTCAGGGCAGCCGTGCGTGCCCTGGAGGCAGGATTCGACCTGATCGAGCTCCATGCCGCGCATGGCTATCTGCTGCATGAATTTCTTTCGCCGCTCAGCAACCGGCGCACCGATGCATATGGCGGCAGCTTTGAGAATCGCATTCGCCTGGTGGTGGAGGTCGTGGACGCCGTGCATGCTGTGTTGCCGGCGGAGTTGCCGCTGCTGGTGAGAATCTCCGCCACCGACTGGGCCCCCGGCGGTTGGGACATCGATCAATCCGTTGCCCTGGCGAAAGTTTTCAAAGCGCACAATGTTGACTTAGTCGATGTATCCTCCGGCGGGTTGACGCCCTCTGCCGTGATGCCGGTTGGACCGGGCTATCAGACAAGCTTTGCAGAACGCATTCGGCGCGAGGCACAGATCCCAACGGGGGCGGTCGGCATGATCACGGGAGCAGATCAAGCCGAGCACATCGTGCGCACCGGCCAGGCAGATGTGGTGCTGCTGGCGCGAGAGCTTTTACGCGAACCTTACTGGCCGCTGCATGCAGCCAGCAAGCTGGGCGATGTTACCAGTTGGCCTTCTCAGTATTTGCGTGCGGCGCCGCTCGGTAGCACTGCGCGTGAGCCGGTTGTTACCTCGGTCATCGAGGAGACAGCGGCGGTCTAAAGCAGTTTCGGAAGTACTGCGGCCTGATAAAACTCGCGAGGTGTGGTTTTCCTTGAGAGAGAACCACGTAAAGGCCAGTGGCTTCGGTCTACACCAATTCCGAAACTGCTAATCACCCTTTGCAGCGGAGTACGCGGTGAGGTGAGTTAGAGGCGAGATGAGAATTCTTTGGGTGCCGCGTCAGGCGTTATCAGAGTAGGTATATTGCGCTGAGAAATCCACGTTGACACAGAAGAAAAGCTCCGGGTCTTATAAAAGCTGGCCTATACTTCTGAGCTAAGGCGGGTATTCATCGGTCTACCGCCTCTTGATCAGCATGGCTACTCACCTGCCTCAGCAACGCGCTCCGCAAAAGACGGAGATTCCCGACAAGCTCTACTTTCGCATCGGCGAAGTTGCCCGGTTGTGCTCCGTGGCGCCTTATGTTTTGCGTTTTTGGGAGAGTGAGTTTACTCAGCTCAAACCGAACAAGAGCGGTACCGGCCAGCGGCTCTATCGCCGGCGCGACGTAGAAATGGCGTTGCGGGTCAAGCGCCTGTTATATGACGAGGGGTACACCATTGCCGGCGCCCGCCAGGCAATCCAGGTGGAGAGTCGAAGCAAACGAGGCAACCAGTCCGAATTGCCGTTGCCGCAACAGCAGCAAGCGGTGCAGCAGACTGAAGCCCGCCTGCACAAAGTGCGCAAGGAATTGCGAGAGATTCTGGGGATCCTTGCCGGTCCCGAACCGCAAGTGCAGATCCAGGTGAAGGAACGTCCCGCCGTTCGCCCCGCGGCAAAGCCCGGGCTCTTCGAGTTGTAAATGCTGTAGTTCGCAAAACTCTTCCAGAATCACGAATTGGTTGGGGATTCTGTGGTGCTCTGCAGCAGCCCATCCGCGACGATGCTGCCGTGGCTCATAAACCGCTCCATGGATTGCATGGCACAGCCCTGGCCGCAGAGGTGATAAAACTCCTGGTTGCCGCTCTCCGCCTGGTTCCACGGCATGAGTGTAAACCGTTGACGGGGTTCTCCTTCCTCGAAGCACGGAACGTCGCCCAGAACCAGCATCCACCAATGGTTCGAACCACTTTTCTTTCTTCCGCAAATGTCGCAGGTGAACGATACATCCCAAACCATGGTCTACCTCATCTGCTCCAGCAGCAGGGAACGACGTTTTCGCGCCGTCTTTCGAGATTCGCGGCGGCCAGTGTAAGCTCTCCCCGAAACTGCTTTGACGGCCCCGAAATCGTGCTAGAGTAGCGGTACCTTCGGGCTGGATCGATTATAGAAGGTTTCGCAGTGGCTGCGCTTGTAGGAGACGGGGTGTGGTTTCCTCCGCGGAAGCCATGAAGGTACCGTTTAGTCTGAGTCCACGCTGAAACCGCCACAGCAATATTTGATGGAAGCCGGTGAACTCCAGTGACTTGTTCTGAGTGCTCCTCCTCCAGTTTCCGCTTATCCCGTTTTCGGCTCAAAGATTTAGAGCGACTTTTGCTGCTGCAGTATCCGGTGCGTTGCCGGCATTGCCACCGCAGGGCTTACGCCGGCCTGCCGTTGGCCTTAATGCTGTTGCAAGCCAACCGGATCCGTCGTGAGCGGCGGGAGCACGAGGCTATCCGCTGACGCGAGATGTGCGGTTGGTGGAATAGCTATGGATGGTTGGAATTTAATGGTCGGGACGGGCAGATTTGAACTGCCGACCCCTCGCACCCCAAGCGAGTGCTCTACCAGGCTGAGCCACGTCCCGACGGCAAAATTAACCTCTTGAGTGTACACGACTGGCGCAGGCGCGGGTAAGCCAGGAGCTTTTCTGCCGCGCTGCTGCTCAGTGAGCGGGGGGAACGAATTCCTTGGGAAGCGCAGATCCTTCGCCGAAGAAAAATTCCTGCATCTGCTCCACCAGAAACTCCTGCGCCTCCTTGGTCCAGGGTTGCAGGCGGTACTCGTTGAGCAACATTTTTTGCCGCTCGATCCATTCGCCCCAAGCCTTTTTCGAAACGTGAGCGTAGATTTTCTGGCCAAAGTCGCTATCAAACGGAGGCTCGTCGAGACCTTCCATTTCCTGCTTATATTTCGCGCAAACCACCATATGTGCCATGGACTCTCCCAAGAGCTAACTCAACTCATTGTAAATTGCCGGCAATGCAGCTGGTTTTCCTGCTGCCCAGGATCCTATGGAACAGTCAGTAAAGAAGCATCGCGGCGAAGCTCGTACACACACCAGGGCTGAACAGGCTTCCGGAAAAACTCGACAAAAAGAACGCTGCGACGCACGAGGGAAATGACAAAGTTCTCAGGCAGGGCACTGACGTGCCGTGGTAAAGATTGTGGCGTCCCTTCGGGACTCCCTAAGTGGTCTAATCCTATCCGGCACTTCCGTGCCGGGCTACAGATTCTGCCGTCCCTTCGGGACTGGATCGGCGAACGTGGGCACCCGTCCAGTCCCGGAGCTTTTCCGCAGCCTGTGAAGCCCGTACCTACCCGGGACGACAGTCCTGGGTTCCACGCCGGGCCGGTGTCCGGTCATGGTGGTGCACTAAGTTGTCAAAGAACTGCCAAGCTCAAGAGGACACGCACTGGGCGCACCCCTGCTCATCGCGCAATTGAGCTGCTCTCTCCCGCAGCCCCCTCACCGGGCGAAAAAAGAATGCACTTTGTGCGAGAAAAGCGAGATAACCCCCCTACTATTTCCCGCAGCCCCCCTGCTCTCTCCCGCAGCCCCCTCACCGGGCGAAAAAAATTGAAGAAAGTGCGACAAAAGCGACAAAAGCGAGATAAGCGAGATAAGCGACATAACCCCCCTGTGTTTTCACAATCGACAGCTTACGAGGGCCGAAAAAGATGCAGCCGGGAGCGCGGAAAGAGGTTTAACCCTTCCTGTGGCCTTACAAAAATCGCGAGGCGTGGTTTTGCCGGAGAGAAAACCACGAAAGGACACCTTGCTTCGCTCGCTGCGGCGAGGCCGCTCGCTGCGGCGATGCCGGTTCAGACCAATTGTTAACCCGCTTCCGTACTGGTTCTTTCTGTAAGCCGGTTGCGGCGGCACGGAACTGGCAGTTCGGTGCAAAGCCGGACAGGGCCGTCGCGACGAAACGGCGCTGGAATCGACACCCCTGGAGACACACTACAATCTCCAGCGGCGCGAGGCGATTGGAACCCAAGTGAACTCGCGGACTGGCGAGAGGTACATACATATAGATGCAAAAACTCCCGGAACGTTCGACTAAATGGGCGTGTCCTATGCGGCCGCTACCGCGATCCTTCACGCCCCGCTCCCTTAGCCCCGCTTCCTTAGCTCCGCTTCTTGCCCGGACGTTTGTTTTTCGCCTTCGCCTTCGCCTTCCCCTTGCCTTTGCGCAACACCTTACTCTTTGGCGGAATATAAGGATGGCTCTTGCCGGCCTTGCCGCTCGCCTTGGTTTTTCTGGGACGGTCCAGGCGGACCGGCGCGACTTCTTCCAATATCGCAAACTGTAACCGGCGCTGAATGGAATCGACCCGATCGAGGATCACCCGTGCCCGATCGCCCATGGAATAGCGCCGCCCGGAATGCTCGCCCATAATCTGGCGCGTGTTCTCACGAAAAGTGTAATTGTCGCCCTGGAGGCTCATGATCGGCACCAGGCCTTCGATAAACAAGCTGTCGAGTTCGACGAAGCAGCCGTATTTCGTGATGCTGAGAATCATGGCGTCAAATTCGTCACCGAGACGGTCTTGCATGAATTTGACTTTTTTCCACTCGATCAATTCCCGTTCCGCATCGGCCGAGCGACGCTCCGCCTGGCTTGTTTCAGAGGCGATGGCGGCGAGCTCGGCTTCGCTGACGGGAGCTTCTTCGTATGGATCCTCGGCGGAGCGCACGGGTTTCTTATGCGTGACGGGCTTTGCAGGCACCCCCATGCCACTTGCACCGGATGCCAGGATTGCCTTGGTGATGCGGTGGACGATTAAATCCGGATAGCGGCGGATGGGCGAGGTGAAATGCGTGTAGCAAGGCGCAGCCAGTGCAAAGTGGCCCTCGTTCTTTTCGCTGTACCGCGCCTGGCGCAGGGAGCGCAGCATCAGGTGGGCGAGGATACGCTCTTCCGGCTTCCCGGCTATCTTCAGCGCCAGTTGCTGATACATCCGCGGGGTCACGGCGATGTCTTCGGGAATCTCGTGCACCCGGGCGGGGCGGCCATGGCCGCCCCCGCGGCCTTTCTGTTCTCGCCGGTCCGACTTCATCGTCACACGCTTTACCGGGAGCGGCCCGAGGCCGAGTGAGTAGCCGAAACCAGCCGCCACGCTCTCAAATTCCACCACCCGCCGGGGCTCTGGTTTTTCGTGAATTCGATACAGTGACGGTACGTCGAGGTTCTGCAGCCACGAGGCGACGCACTCGTTGGCCGAGAGCATGAATTCTTCAATGAGGCGGTTGGCCCAGCTACGCTCCGAACGAACGATGCTCTGCATGGCGCCCTGGGAATCGAATTCAATCACCGGCTCGGGCAAATCGAAATCGATCGAGCCGCGGCGCTGGCGCTTTCGGTTCAGCAGCCTTGCCAACTCATACATACGCTCGAATTCCACTACCAGCGGAGCAAATTGTTCCCGCGTTTGTGGGTCGCCGGCAATAATCGCGTGCACTTGCGTGTAGGTCATCCGGCCGGCGGAGCGAATCACTCCCTGGGTAACCTCGTAGCTGCGGATTTCGCCTTCGGGATCAATCATCATGATGCAGGAAAGGACGAGGCGATCTTCGCCCGGCCGCAAGCTGCAGATATCGCTCGAAAGCTCTTGCGGCAGCATGGGGACCGCACGATCGGGGAAATAGACCGAGGTGCCGCGCAGGCGGGCTTCGAGATCGAGCGCCGACCCCGGCAGCACATACTGGGCGACATCGGCGATGTGTACCTGCAATTCCCAGGTGCCCTCGGCGCCCCCGTGCTGGCGAACCAACACAGCGTCGTCGAAGTCCCGCGCCGTTTCTCCATCGATGGTAACGATGGGCAGCTCGCGAAAATCGCGACGGCGATTCGCTTCCTCGACATCCAGGTGCGCGGCGGAACGAGCCTCCGCCAGAACGCCAGAGGGAAAGACATGGGGTAAATGGTGCTTGCGGATGACGATTTCCACATCGACCCCAAAATCGCCTTCCCGGCCCAGAATTTCGGTTACCCGGCCGCGTGCGCCGCGTGTACCCGTAGGCCAGTCGGTGATTTCCACATCGACCACCATGCCCTCGAGCCCGGAGGCGCCGTCCGCAGCACGCTGGGCCGTCTCGCCCAGCACGCGATGGGGTGTGCGCACGCCCGAGGCGGGCGCCCGCTGCAGCGCCTGCTCCAGCTCTCGCTCCTGCCCATAGGGAATCAGGATGGGTTGGGTTACACGTTCGTCAAAAGGTGTTACGAAGTTACCCGGCGCATGCTCTTGCAGCGCATAATGGAAAATGCCAACCACCGTGGGGTTGCGGCGGTTGAGGACTCTGGCGATCCGCCCGCTATGCCGGCCGTCGGCACGCGGGGGCGCGAGCTCCACCAGCACCTGGTCGCCCTGCATAGCGCCGTTCATCTCATTGGGAGGAATAAAGATATCGTCATCCCCGCCGGTTTGGCGGGCTTCTGGACGAACGAAGCCGAAGCCGTCGCGGTGCACGTCCAAACGGCCGGCGATGAGGTTCGATCGGCTGGCTGCCTGGGGCAGAGCCCAGTGATCGCGGTCAGATTTGACCAGTTCCCCGCGGGCCGCCAGCCGGTCGAGTTGCTCCACCAGCATCCGCCGTTCGCGGCCACCGCCCGAACCCAGTTCGTGGACCAGTTGCTTGTAGCCGGCCCGCTGGCCAGGGGAGCGTTCAATGCGACGGAGGAGTTCGCGGTCAGTCATTACGGGAATAGAGGCGCGGATCGAGGTAATTCTGGGACATGTCTTTGTTGATACTAATGGGTCAGGTCACCGTGAACCTTGAAAGATTCGGAATGGGGGATTTCAATTTTGCGTCTAGCGTGGTTAAGATGCAGAGAAGAGCAAGGATTGCGCGGCCTTTGCGGCTTCAGCCGGGCAAGTAAGTGATAAGGAAACCAGCAGCTCCGCCTGATTTGCCCTGATTGCGGATACCGTTCCGCGGGGTTGTTCGGGGGCCTGTATCCAGAAGTAAACGAAAGGAAGTACAACAGAGATGTGGAAACCGAACCAACCTGGAAGTCCCTCGATGTCGCCTAGCACGGAGCCGACGCGTCCGTCTGTACCCGCGGCGACCAGCCACGAATCAACCAACATGCGTACTTCCAGCACCTCTCCTGCATCGCCCGCAGCCGCCGACCAGGCCACTATCGGCAAGAGCCTGGTGGTCAAGGGCGAAGTGACGGGTTCCGAGTCGTTGTACATCGACGGCAAGGTTGAAGGCGCGATCAACTTACCCGGCAACCGGGTTACGGTTGGCCGCAATGGACAGGTCTCGGCCAATATTTCTGCCCGCGAAGTCGTTGTTCTTGGCAAAGTACGCGGAAACATCAATGCCAGCGACCGTGTAGACATCCGCAGTGAAGGTTCCTTGACCGGGGATGTGATTGCGCAGCGCATCAGCATCGAAGATGGCGCGTTCTTCAAGGGTGGCATCGACATCCGCAAGCCGGGCCAGGGAAAAGATGGTGTGCCTGCCGCAGCCGTCTCGAATGCCGAAAAGGCAGTCGCCGTTCAGGCCTAGGCCAAGCTGGTTTCAAAGCACGGGTGATGCCGGCTCTCCGCCGGTGTTGCCCGTGTTGTGTTTTGCGGGCTCCCAAATGGGCTGAAAGCCCAGATCATGGCAACGCCGTAGCCCGGGGCTTAACCGGTTGCGGCCACAGTCTTGTCGAAATGTTCCCGTTTCATCCCCCGCGGATTGGCAGAGCCGGTGAACGACCAAAAAGGGGCCACAGCCTGTAAAGCCCAGATCATTTTCGACGTTTTACGGCCCGGCTAAACTCCTGCGCAGATCCCCAGAAAATAGCCTCCGGTTAGAATGACCTCAGGCATGATCCTCCCCTTCGTCCGAGAGCTGCTCACGGACCTGGAACACTGTGAAGCGTTTGAACGCGTACGAAGGCATCTGGCCCTCAGTGCGGGGCGCAAACGTGTCTCCGGGCTCACTGCCACCGCCCGCGCCCTCTATCTGCCCCTCTTCGCCCGGGCTGCCCAGTCCCCGGTGGTGGTGATCGTTGCTGACAACAAGGCTGCGGATTCACTCCAGCTGACGTTGCGCGCGGCATGTGAGCTTACCGGCGCCTTTGCCCCCGAGCACGTACTGCGCCTGCCCGCTCACGATGTATTGCCCTTCGAAAATCTGTCGCCTCATCCGGACGTGCAGGAGCAGCGCGCCTCTGTGCTGTGGAAGATCGCGACCGGTGCGGCGTCGATCGTGATTGTTCCCGTAGAGGCCGCCTGCATGCGCGTCTTTCCCGCGGAATATTATGCCAATCTCGGGCGCGTACTGCGCCGCGATGAAGAAGTCGACCTGGAAGAGCTCACCACGCACCTGGCGAGCGTGGGCTACAGCCCCATGGACATCGTGGAGATGCCGGGCCAGTTCACCCGCCGCGGCGGCATCTTCGATGTCTATTCCCCGGAGGCCGACCGTCCGGTCCGCATGGAGTTGTTCGGCGACGAGATCGAATCGATCCGCAAATTTGAGCCGGACTCGCAACGCTCGTCGGCCGCCCTTGACGAGGCGTGGCTGCTGCCCCTGACCGAAACCCCGGTTTCAGAAGATCTGCTCGCCGCGGTGCACCAGCGCTTGAGTGGAAACCGTCTCGACGCGGGCGACGACCCTGAGCTTCTCCATCGCGCTCTCGTGGCCGGCGGCGTGAGTGTTTTTCCCGGCTGGGAATTTTTCTGTCCCGTGGCCGGCGCCGACCGCACCCTGTTCGACCTGTTTCCCAAGGTCCACGTCTTTCAGGAAGAGCCTGCCATGGTTGCCAACCAGGCGGACCGCTGGTGGAGCAAAGTCGAGCAGAAGCATGAACGAAGCGGGATTGGTTCGCTGATCAGCCCCACCGACATCTATCTTTCGCCGCCCGAACTGCAGGCAAAAATCTCCTCGCTGCCCGGCCTCGAGGTGGACCAGCTGGGCGCGATCGACGTCCTGGAGGAAGACGTGAACCCGATGGACGAGATCAGTTTCTCCTCCCGTCCAACGCTGCGCTTTCACGGTTCGATTCCGGCATTTCTGCAACAGATCAAGTCCCTGGCGGAACAACAAACCCGCATGCTGCTGGTGGCGCCGAACCACGGAGAGGTGGAACGGCTGGCTGCCCTGCTGCGGGAGTACGGCCAACCCTACCGCCTGGGCAGCCGTGCCCAGGCCCCCGGCGCCGAGCAGGCATACGACGAATCCAGCCACCTGGCGGGCGATTTTCGCACCCCCGTGCTGGTGCAGAGTGCGATTTCGAGCGGTGTGAGCCTGCCCGATTGCAACCTGGTATTGTTCGGCGCCAACGATTTCTCCGACGAGGCCGATGTAGCCGCCCGGCCGGTGGTGCGCAAGGCCAAGTCAAAGACGGCCGCTTTTATTTCCGACTTTCGCGATCTGACGGTTGGCGATTACGTCGTGCACGTGGAGCACGGCATCGCCCGCTACATGGGATTGCGAGAAATCGAGCAGGACGGCATCAAGGTCGAGTTCATGGTGCTGGAGTTTGCCGAACAGGCGCGGCTCTACGTCCCGCTGACCCGGCTCGATTTAATTCAAAAATACCGTTCCACCGATGCCGGCCCGGCGCCGGTGCTGAACCGCCTGGGTAGCCAGCAATGGGCCAAAACCAAGGCGCGGGTCAAGAAGGCCATGCAAGACATGGCCGATGAGCTGCTCAAGCTCTACGCTCAGCGCAAAGCCGCGGAAGGTCATGCGTTTCCCGTGGATAACGATTTTCAGCGCGAGTTCGAGGATGCGTTCGATTACAACGAGACCGAGGACCAGATTTCCGCGATTGCCGACATCAAGCGCGACATGGAATCGACGCTGCCCATGGATCGTCTGTTGGTGGGCGATGTGGGTTACGGCAAGACCGAGGTGGCCATGCGCGCCGCTTTCAAAGCGGTGCAGGATGGCCGCCAGGTCGCGGTGCTGACGCCCACCACAGTTCTGAGCTTTCAGCATTTCGAAACCTTCAAAAGCCGCTTCCAGAAGTTCCCCATCATCATCGAGATGATTTCCCGCTTCCGCAGCCCCCGCGAGCAGAAGTTGATTCTGGAACGCGTGGAAGCGGGCAAGGTCGACATCCTGATCGGTACCCACCGCCTGCTCTCGAAGGATCTGCTCTTTCAAAACCTCGGGCTGCTGGTAGTGGACGAAGAGCAGCGCTTCGGTGTACGGCACAAGGAACGCCTGAAGCAGATGCGTCGCGAAATTGATGTGCTGGCCATGTCGGCCACGCCCATTCCTCGTACTCTGCATATGTCGTTGGTCGGTCTGCGCGATATGAGCGTGATTGAAACGCCTCCCAAAGATCGCATGGCGATTCAAACCGTGGTGGCCAGATTCGATGAGAAGCTGATTCGCTCCGCCCTCGAACTGGAACTGGAGCGTGGCGGCCAGGTCTATTTTGTCCACAACCGCGTGGAAACCATTTACGAAATCAGCGCCAAGCTTCGCGAGCTTGTGCCCCAGGCTCGCATTGCGGTTGGCCACGGTCAGATGACCGAGGGCGAGCTGGAGCGGGTGATGCTGGCCTTTATGCATGGCGAATACGATGTGCTGGTCGCCACCACGATTATTGAGAACGGCCTGGATATTCCGCTGGCCAACACCATCCTGATCAGCCGTGCCGATCGGCACGGGCTCTCCGAGCTTTACCAGCTTCGGGGAAGAGTTGGCCGCTCCAACCGCCGCGCGTATGCCTACCTGCTGATTCCTCCAGAGCAGGAGTTGACTGAGATTGCACGCCGGCGGCTGGCGGCGCTCAAGGAGTTCTCTGACCTGGGCGCGGGCTTTAAGATCGCTGCACTCGATCTGGAACTGCGCGGTGCGGGCAATATGCTGGGCGGGGAGCAGAGCGGCCACATCGAGGCCGTGGGCTTTGAAATGTACACCAGCATGCTGCAGCACGCCGTCAGCGAACTGAAAGGCGAGGAGAAACCCCAACGGGCCAGCACCCAGCTCAACCTGGGCATCAGCCTGCGTATCGACGAAGCCTACATCGAAGAAGAAAACCAGCGCCTGCGCATCTACAAGAAGATTGCCGGCGCACAGGATGAAGGTGGCCTGAGCGACGTGCGGGCAGAGCTCGAAGATCGTTACGGTGAGTTGCCGGTCAGCGTCCGCCATTTGCTCGATGCAGCCAGCCTGCGCCTGCAATGCGAGCGGACGGGCGTGGCGCAGGTCGATCGCAAGCGCGATCAGATCCACATTCGTTTTACCGGCCAGGCAAATATCGATCCCGGCCATTTGATGAAGCTGGTGGCGCAGAATGCCAAGAAGGGTGCGCAGTTCACTCCGCAGGGCGTGCTGCGTTTTCCCCTTAAAGCATCTGAGCCACAGGATGTTCTGGCAGAGATCCGAACGTTGCTGGAACAGCTTGCGGCGAGTGATGACGTCGAGGTCGCGGCTCCGCAGCGGCGCAGATAACGAACCAACCTCGGTGTTACATAGGAGAAATGATTCGCTTGCATTGCAAAAGAATTGCGACAGCAGTGTTAGGAATCGCGGTAGCGTCCAGTTCCGGCTGCTCCAACAGAAGGGCCGTGTCGCCGCCGGCTCAGTCCGTCAACGGAGCAGCGGACTCCCTTCGCCTGCTGGCCGATCAATACTTCGACCAGGTCTATTTCCATTACTCCCCGTCGATCGGCACCGCCGATGGTCTGCACCAGTACGATGCGCGGCTAGAGGATTACTCACGCGCCGGGGTCGATAAGGAAAGAGCAGATCTCGAGCGCTTCGAGGCAAAATTCGCTGCGATTCCCGCCGGCCAGCTCGATCTGACCAGCCAGGGCGATCTGGAGTTGCTGTTGGGCAACATTCACAGCACGCTGCTCTCGCTCAACACGATTCGCTTGTGGGAGAAGGATCCCGATCAGTACTCGAGTGGCATATCGAACAGCGCATACGTGCTCATGGAGCGCACCTTCGCTTCCCCTGACGATCGGCTGCGCTTACTCGTCGCTCGCGAAAAGCTCATGCCGGCGGCATTCGACGCCGCCCGTCAGAATCTTAAGAACCCGCCCCACATCTATACCGAAATCGCGCTCGAACAACTGCCCGACATCATCCATTTTTTTCAGGTCGATGTCCCCAAAGCCTTTGAGCAGGCCCAGAACCAACAACTGAAAGCGGAATTTTCGCAAACGAATGGAGCCGTCATTGCTGCGCTCCAGGGTTATGAAACCTGGCTCCGCAAAGATGTGCTTCCCAACTCCCACGGCGACTTCCGGTTCGGTGCGGACACCTACTCGAAGAAGCTGCTTTACGACGAGATGGTCGACACGCCCCTGCCCAGGCTGCTGGAGATCGGCTATGCGGACCTGCACAAAAATCAGGCGGATTTTAAGCGGATTGCCAACGAAATCGATCCCCATCGGCAACCGCGCGAGCTCCTGGACGAGCTGGGCCGTGACCATCCCGCCCCCGATCATCTTCTGCAGAGTTTCCGCGACACCTTTCAGAATCTGATCCAGTTCATTCAGGCCCGGCACATCGTGGATATTCCTTCGCCGGTGCGCCCCATGGTGGTCGAGACGCCGCCTTTTTTGCGAGCCACCACGCTGGCGTCGATGGATACTCCCGGGGCCTTTGAGAAGGTTGCCAAAGAAGCCTACTTCAATGTGACGTTGCCTGCGCCCCACGACACGGCGAAGCAAATTGCAGAACACATGGCGGAGTTCAACCGGGGAACGATCCTCAGCACCGCGATCCATGAAGCCTATCCAGGACACTACGTGCAGTTTCTGTGGGCCCCACAGGCGCCCAGCACGGTGCGGAAGATTTTGGGAGCCGCCTCGAACGCCGAAGGCTGGGCGCATTATTGCGAGCAGATGATGCTTGACCAGGGGTATGGCCAACCGGGCACGGGAGCGCGTGACGCGCGTGACGCCAAAATGATTCGCCTGGGACAACTACAAGATGCTTTATTGCGCGACGCCCGGTTCGTTGTAGGCATCCAACTGCATACCGGACAGATGACGTTCGATCAGGCGGTAGACTTTTTTGTAGACCAGGGTTATCAAACGCACGAGAGCGGATTGGTCGAAACCAAGCGGGGTACCACCGATGCAACCTATCTCTATTACACATTGGGTAAGCTCGAGATCATGAAGCTGCGTGCCGATCTTGAGAAAAAAGAGGGCGCGCAGTTTTCACTGCAACAATTTCACGACAATTTCCTCAAGCAAGGATTTCCGCCGATAAAAATAGTGCGCCGCGCACTATTGGGGGACACCTCGCCTACACTCTAGATGTTCCTGCATCCTGGCCACCACAGATTTGCATCCAGGCAGACGATCAACGATTCAGACCGAAGAGCCTCACCGGGCGTGAAGGATCGAACGAGATGAAAGCTAGAGTACGCAAAGCAGTTTTTCCGGCGGCCGGTCTCGGCACCCGCTTTTTGCCGGCAACCAAAGCACTGCCTAAAGAGATGTTGGCGCTCGTCGACAAACCACTCATCCAGTACGGCGTAGAAGAGGCGATCGCGGCCGGTTGTGAACAGATCATTATTGTCACCGGCAGAAACAAGGCGGAGATCGAAGACCACTTCGACATCAGCTTTGAGCTGGAACAGCTCCTCGAGAAGCGGGGTAAGACAGAACTCCTTGCCATGACGCGGCAGATATCGCATATGGCGCGTATCGCGTATGTTCGCCAGAAGGAAGCCATGGGTCTGGGCCACGCGGTTCTGATGGCCCGTGACCTGGTGGGCGACGAGCCATTTGCCGTGATCTTGCCGGATGACATTATCGAAGCCAAGGTGCCCTGCCTGCAGCAGATGATCGAAGTGTTCGAGCAAACGCAGTCTTCCATCCTGGCCACACAAGTCGTCGACGGTCCGGCTATCTCTTCCTATGGCGTGCTCGACTGCTCGCCGGTCGAAGGGCGGCCGCGGGTGTTCGACGTCAAAGGCCTGGTGGAGAAGCCCAAGCCGGAGGATGCTCCGTCGCGTAACGCGATTATCGGGCGCTACATCCTTACCCCCAGAATCTTCGACGTGCTGGAAACGACAACGCTTGGCGCCGGCGGAGAACTGCAATTGACAGACGGCATCAAGGGCTTGCTGCAGCACGAAAAAGTCTACGGTTACAGTTTTGACGGGCTGCGCTTTGATGCCGGTGACAAGCTCGGTATGCTGAAAGCAACGGTGGAATTCGGCCTGAACCACAATGAGTTGGGACCGGATTTTCGCGAATTTTTGAAATCGTTGTCGTTCTGATGAAGCTCGGCGGTTCTGTCTCGCGATGCCGGCACAGAACGAGGTGCTTGGGATAGAGGATTGAAAAACGACTGTGAATTATCCTGAGACTCGCAAAGCTGACCAGGTGGATGATTATCATGGGACCGCGGTCGCCGACCCCTATCGCTGGCTGGAAGATGACAATTCGACCGAAACCCAGGCCTGGGTAGCGGCGCAGAATCAGGTTACGTTCGACTATCTGGCCCAGATCCCCTATCGGTCGCAGCTCAAGCAGCGGCTGCAGGAACTCTATAACTACCCCAAGTACGGTATCCCCAGCCGAAGTGGGGACTACTACCTGTGGTCGAAGAATGACGGGCTGCAGAACCAGAGCGTGCTCTACGTGCAGAAAGGGCTGACGGATACCCCGCGCGTCCTGATTGACCCCAATCAGCTCTCCGCCGACGGTACCGTGCGCTTGATGACCGGCGAACCTTCGCGAGATGGGCGCTACCTGGCCTACTATCTGTCGAGCGGTGGCTCCGACTGGCAAGAAGGCCGTGTGCTCGAGATGGAGACCGGAGTTGTTCTCGAGGATCACCTCAAATGGTTGAAGGTTACCGGGCTCGCCTGGTTCGGTGACGGTTTCTTTTACAGCCGGTACGACGAACCCGAGGACGGCCACGATCTCTCTTCACGCAACGAAGGGCACAAGGTCTACTACCATCGGTTGGGCACAGCGCAGTCAGACGATCGTTTGATCTTTGAGGACCAGGCGCACCCGCAACGCTTTCATACGTTAGAGACGACAGAAGACGAACGTTTCGCGATCCTCACCGTGTCTGAGCGCGGCCAGGGCAAAGACGGCAACGCGCTTTTTTTTCGTGACCTCTCGGCGTCTGAGTCCGGCTTCGTTCCCATCGTTGCCGAAGTCGGCAACGATAGTTTTCAGGTCATTGACAATATCGGCGACCGGTTTCTAATCATGACCAACCACGGCGCTCCCAATGGCCGGGTCGCCCTGTACGATCCGCACCAGCCCGCGGAGGAATGGAAGGCGGTTCTACCTGAAACCGCCGACACGCTCAGCAGCGTTTCCACTCAGGGGGGCAAGCTCTTTGCTACGTATGCCCGGGATGTGACCTCGCACCCATACGTCTATTCGCTCGAAGGTGTCATGGAGAATGCGATTGCCTTGCCGGGACCAGGGACTGCGGGCGGTTTTGGTGGACGGCGCGACGACAGCTCTGCCTTCTACGCGTATTCCTCGTTCAACTATCCCAGCACAATTTTTCGCTACGACCTCGCGGCCAAAGAATCCGCCGTTTTCCGCGAGTCTGCAATCCGCGGCTTTGCGGCGGAAGACTACGAAACCAAGCAGGTCTTCTATTCCAGCAAAGACGGTACCAAGGTGCCGATGTTTCTCGTGTTCAAGCGAGGACTGAAGCTGGATGGCAGCAATCCGGCGTTGCTCTATGCCTATGGCGGCTTCAATGTTTCCATCCCGCCGGAGTTCAACCCGCTGCGCCTGGCTTTGCTGGAACAGGGATTCATTTACGCCTCCGCAAACATTCGCGGTGGCGGCGAATATGGCGAGACGTGGCATCAAGCGGGGATGAAGCTCGAAAAGCAGAACGTCTTCGATGACTTCATTGCCGCGGCCGAGTGGTTGATCCACAACAAGTACACCTCTTCGCAAAAGCTGGCGATCTCAGGAGGATCGAACGGCGGTCTGCTGGTAGGCGCAGTCATCAACCAGCGGCCAGATCTTTTCCGCGCCGCCGTGCCCCAGGTTGGGGTCATGGATATGCTTCGCTTCCAGAAGTTCACCATCGGCTGGAACTGGATCGCGGACTACGGCTCGAGTGATAACAAGGAGGAGTTCCAGGCCCTTTATCGCTACTCGCCGGTGCACAATATTCGCCCTGGCGAAACGTATCCAGCGACCCTGATTACTACTGCCGATCATGATGATCGGGTCGTGCCGGCGCATTCCTTCAAGTACGCGGCAACCCTGCAGCAGAAAGCCAGCCACGCCAACCCGGTTTTAATCCGCGTCGATACGCAGTCTGGCCATGGAGCCAGCAGCACCAGCAAGGCACTCGATACGGCGGCGGATATTTATTCGTTCCTGATGCACAACCTCGGCGTCGAACCGCTGTTTGCTTGAGGCCGGCCGCGGTGGCGGCCCATTTGGTGACGGCCCCTTTGGTTACGAGCCTGCGGTTACGATACGGATACATGGGCAGAAAAGCGCTGGTTTTTAACCGAATATACGCTCTTCTACATCATTCTGAAACGCGTAGCGTCTATTGGTAGAGGGAGATACGGCCGCCCTGAGCGTGGCGCAGCCCTTGACCCCCAGCAGGAGCGAAATGGCATCTTGCCGGCGGTCGACCGAATCTAACCAGCAGCCGTCTAATTAGAAACAGTTGGGTTGGCACTTTTGGGGTCTCGATGAAAACCATGACCGAACGGACCAAACGGACCGACCGCAGAACAGCGGTTCTGCTCAAGATGCAATCGCTGGGCACGTTGGTCGGTGAGTCTGCGTTCAGGCCCATGACGGGAGAATCGAAGCAGCCCGTCCTGGTGAACTCCCGCGACCTGGGGGTTACGTTTATTGGCCATTCCTCCTTCCTGATCCAGATCGGCGGGCGTAAATTGCTTATCGATCCGGTGTTTGCCGAGCGGCTCATTGCGTTGCGCCGTTTGCGCCGGCCCGGTGTGCGTATCAAAGATCTGCCCGCCATCGATATGGTGCTGCTCTCGCATGCGCATATGGATCATCTCAACCGGCCGTCCTTACGCCGGATCGTGGCCCATAACACCAGGATCACGGGCAAAGCACCGATCGTCGTCGTGCCGTGGGGCGTTGAAGACCTGGTTAGCGACCTGGGCTTTGCCCGCGTGGTCACCTTTGAGTGGTGGCAAACCAAGTCGATCGAGGGTCTTGAGATAACCATGACGCCCTGCAAGCACTGGGGAGCGCGCCTCTTTAAAGACACCCATCGTGGCTTCGGAGGCTATGTGATCCGGGGCGGCGGCCATGCGCTCTACCACTCCGGCGACACCGCTTACTTCGATGGCTTTCGCATGATTGGCCAACGTCTCAAGCCGGAGGTCGCCTTGTTGCCGATCGGAGCCTACAGGCCGGATAGCTACCGCGGAGTGCACACCTGCCCCGAGGAGGCGCTCCAGGGTTTTCTTGACCTGGGCGCGCGGCGAATGATCCCCATGCATTATGGAACCTTCCGGCTCTCCCAGGAGCCGATGGAAGAACCGGTGCAGCGCTTGCTGGCAGCCGCCAGGCAGGCCGGGGTTGCGGGTTCCGTTTGCGTCCTCCCGGAAGGGGAGACAGATGTGACCGGGCCGCTATCCTTGCCCTCGCACACCCGCCGTTCAGCTCAACGTTGAGCGCGGGCCTGCCCCGGTTCACTTCCGCTCAAGATGAGGGATGCTTTGTGACAGCGATGGAGAAGCATCCACCGCAGGGCGCACGACTCTAAATCTAAAACGCGGGCACGGCTGCCCGTAGTTTCTGCCACGTTCCACGCAAAGCTTTGACGACCCACCTCATCAGCAAAGCCGTCACCACCAGCAAGCCAATGGTGATGCCGGCGGCGGCCCAGGGGTGCTGTGTCGCCAGCCAGGTAATGCCCACCGCCGCTACATCTTCGCTGCTGCTCAGAGCTATGTTCGAGATCGGCTCCGGGCTGGGGGTGACCAACGCCCGGGCGGCCGTCTTGGATCCATGGGCAGCCAGGGCAATGGCCGCGCCTACCGCGGTGGCCAACAGCTGCATGCCGGGCGCCAGCTGCGTGGTAGCGCGATAGGCCAGCAGCGCGGCCACCGGCACGCGGATAAACGTGTGCATCGCGTTCCACAGCAGATCGAGCCCGGGAATTTTATCGGCGAAGAACTCAACGCAGAAAAGCGTTCCGCTCACACCGATAATCCACCAATTCGACAGACCTTCCAGACCCGGCGGCAACACAACCCAATGGGCACGAGCCAGCAGGCCCAGGGTCAGCACCGTCGCATACACGTTGAGCCCCGCGGCAAAACTTGCGGCGATGACCAGCGCGGCAATGGTGCTTGGCGTAAAAGGCATGGTGCTCCAGAATGCTAGACCAGGATTCTAGACCTTTCCGTTCCCCGTACTGACTAGAATTCACTGCCAGGCCCTGTTTACAGCGTAACTTAATGCAATACTTGGAGCGCACGCTCAGAGGTAGGTCAGGAGTTATATCTGGGCCCGGTGATCTTGCACCCGATCAACAATTCTTGCACTGCCTGTGCAGTCGTCGTAGCATTGGGGCCGCCTAAAATCCACACCGTTCCTCAGATTGGAGTGCATATGAAGACACTGATTCACTCGATGCTGGCTATTAGCGCGCTGGCTTTAACCGCAATGATTACTTCGCAAGCAGGCGTGGCGCAGGCCCCTGCGGGCGCCCCTGCCGGTGCTACCGGCCTCTGTAACGACGGTTCCTATTGGACTGGTGCGAGCAAGAGTGGTGCGTGCCGAGGGCACAAAGGCGTGAAAACCTGGTATGCGGCGGCAGCCGCTGCTGCCACCCCGGCCGCGACTCCCGCCCCGTCTGCTCCTGCAACGGCCACGCCTACGGCTCCCGGCGCTGCTCCAACGCCCAGGTCGACGGCCAAGACGAGGACTGCGGCAACCAAGACCGCGGCTCCCGGCGGCGGCCCAGGTATGGTCTGGCTCAATACTTCCACCAAGGTTTACCACTGCTACGGTACGAAGTATTACGGCACCACCAAGGCCGGCGCTTATATGTCTGAAGCCGATGCAAAGGCCAAAGGAGCCCATGCGGATGCCGGCAAGCCCTGCAGCTAGAGCATTTACGCAATGGGTGTAAACCGAAGGAGTAGGCATTTCCGTGGTTTTCTCTCAAGGAAAACCACACGTCGCGGTGTTTATTGGATCACGGTAATTGCGAAAATGCTTTAAAACTACTCACTGTCTGTAGCAATTACGATGGCCGATCTTTGAACCTAATCGGTGGGATCAGGGATCGGCCATCGCACTTCTAAGCGTGATCGGCAAGGCTATGTTTTCACGTGTTTCCGGCGGTAAATCAAGAATGCCAGCACAGCCACCGCCAATACAGCTGCTACGATGCGAACCAAGGTTGTCGTATCCATCTGAGGTATCCCTCCTTTCTCCCGATCTCGTACGGCCAAACTCTATAAGAAACTATCGCCGTTGCATTCACTTGCAGCCATAAAGCTACTTGAATGACTGCATGTTCTTGGCGATGTTCAGAACCGCGGGCGCCAGCAGGACAATGAAAATACAGGGGAATATGAACAGCACCAGCGGGAAAAGTATTTTTATTTTGGTCTTCGCCGCCATCTCTTCCGCACGTTGCCGTCGTTTCATACGGATTTCATCGCCAAACCTGCTCAGTGCTCTGACGATGGGAGTGCCGAACCGGTCCGCTTGCACCAACATGCTGACAAACAGAGAAAACTCCGGGATCTGTGTGCGCTCTGCCGCGCTCTTCCACGCTTCCAGCCGCGGCTTGCCCGCAAGTTGCTCAAAATTCACTTGCATGAACTCATGGTGCAGATCCGGATGGCTGATGTTCAGCTCCTGTCCTACCCGCAGCATGGCCTGATCCAAACCCAGCCCGGCCTCTACGCAAATCACCAGTAGATCGAGCGCATCCGGAAGACTTTTCCTGATGCGTTCTCTCCGCTTACGGATCATCGTTCTCAGCCACATGTCGGGGACAAGATAGAGAACGGCGCCCAGAGTCAAAGCCCAGAAAACGGTGTTGGTGGGGATCAGGCTTCCGCACACCAGACCGATGACCGGACCGACGACGCGGCTGGCCGCGTATGCGGTCATGCTTCGACTGCTTCTTACCCCCGCGCTCAGCAACTGCTGTTTGGTCTTTTCATCCTCGGTAAGTCCCAACCGCGCGTGCAGGCGCTTGGCCATCGACATGATCGTCTGTTGTAGCCGCTCCTTATTGCCGATGCTTCTCTCGTCCGGGCGCGTGCTCTGCACCATCTCCAACATCCGTCTGGCCGCAGGCGAGGGTCGCAGGATGGCCGGAGCAACCAGCAGGGCTAGAAAAAGAAAGACGGTAAACATCACCGCGATATACAAGATCAGGCTCATCTCTCCGCTAAACCTCGATTCCGTTGACGATCTGGCGGATGATCAGAGCGCCCACCGCCAGCATCCCGACACTGAAGTAGATCAGCTTGCGTCCGAATGGATCGGTGAGGAGAATACTGGAGTACCCCGGATTCAACAGGTTCAGCAGCAACAGCATCACCACCGGGAGCGCGATCAGAATCCATCCCGTAAGTCTTCCCTGGGCGGTCTGCACCTGGATCTCGCCCTGAATGCGCAGCCGTTCCCGAATCACAAAGACCGTGCGGTCGAGAATCTCAGCCAGGTTGCCGCCGGTGTCCCTCTGCACCAGGATGGCGGTCACCAGAACGCGCAGATCGCCCGAGGGAACGCGATCCAGAAGTTGCATCAGTGCGTCGCGCATGGGCAAGCCGAGGTTCTGTTGTTTGAAGATCTCGTTGAATTCGGAAGCCGCCGGCTCCTGGGCATTCTCCGCCAGCATTTCCATCGCACTGGCTACGGAATGACCGGCTCGTAGGGAGCGCGCCAGCATGTCGATGGACTCCGCCAGAACCGAGTTAAATGCGTTGATTCTGCGCCCTCGCTTGAAGGAAAGAATGCCGTATGGCAGCGAACCCAGCGCGATCCCGGCAGGGATATCGATCAGCAGCAGGGGCGCGAACAGCCACGCCATGGCGTAGCCGGTGATCGACAAACCCAGACTCGTCAGAATTAAATTGGTAACCGTGGTTGTGCTGCCGGCCTGGAGAATGCGCTTCTGCATGGTCTGCGCCCAGGGGTAAGGCGCGATTATTTCCTCAATCCAGGCCAACTTGCTCACGCTGGCCTGCTTGAGCAATTGCTCGCTCTCCTGGGCGCCGGCCTTGTCCTTCTGTAACTTGTGGATCAGCGCCATTCGTTGCGCGATGATCTTCTCCGCCGGCGACGGCCGCGTCATCGCCATCACCAACCCGAAGGTGACGGACAGAATCAGCACAAACATCAGAGCCACAAGCGCCATCTCTATAACCCCTACACTTCCTGCGAGTAATCGAGCAGACCGGTCGGCACCGGAATGCCCGCAGCCTTTAATTTGTCGGTGAATTTTGGCACGATGCCGCTGGAGCGAAAACGCCCCCTCACCTTCCCATTGGGTCCCAGGCCCTCCCGCTCAAACACAAAGATCTCCTGCATGCTGATCACGTCGCTGAACGCCCCCGTGAGTTCGGTGACGTGGGTAACCCGGCGTGTACCGTCGCTCATGCGGGCTATCTGCACGATCAGATGAATGGCCGACGCGATCTGCGCACGAATGGCTTTTTCCGGCAGGCTCACACTGCCCATCATCGCCATGGTCTCCATGCGGGCTATCGCATCCCGTGGCGTGTTGGCGTGAACCGTGGTCAGGGAACCGTCGTGGCCCGTGTTCATAGCCTGTAGCATGTCCATACATTCTTCACCGCGCACTTCACCCAGCACGATCCGGTCAGGCCGCATGCGAAGCGCGTTGATCACCAGTTCTCTCTGCTTTACCGCCCCGTTCCCTTCCACATTCGGAGGCCGGCACTCCAGCCGCACCACGTGCTCGTGCTTCACTTGCATTTCGGCCGAGTCTTCAATGGTCACGATGCGCTCGCGCTCGTCGATGAAGCCCGACAGCACGTTCAGCAAGGTAGTCTTACCCGCGCCGGTGCCCCCGGAGACGATGATGTTGAGCCGCGCCTGCACCGCGCCTTTCAGGACTTCGAGCATCGGTTCGGTCAGCGCCTTGTTGCGCAACAGGTCCTCTGCTCCCAGCGGCTTCGCCCCAAACTTACGGATGGAAAGAATCGGTCCGTCCACCGCCAGGGGCGGAATAATCACGTTGACCCGCGATCCGTCTTTGAGACGGGCGTCCACCATAGGCGAGGACTCGTCGACCCGCCTGCCCACCGCGGAGACAATCTTGTCGATCACATGCATCAGGTGCCGGTCATCCTTGAAGGTCACCGTGGTTTTCTCCAGCACGCCGTGCCGCTCTACATACACCGCGCTGTAGGTGTTCACCAGAATGTCGTTCACCGTCGGATCCTGCAGCAGAGGTTCCAGCGGACCCAGGCCAAAGACTTCATCCAGCACCTCCTGCGCCAGCCGATCCCGTTCTGCGCCCGAGAGCGGAATGTTCTGCTCGCTGATCAGCTGCTGAATCACCGCAACCAGTTGCTGTTGCGACGCGGGGTTCTCGTGCATCTGGCCGATCTTTTCCAGATCCAGCCGCTTGATCAGCCCTTCATGCACTGCGCCCTTGATTTCCTGCTGCATCTTGAGCGCCACCGGTTTCGCGCTTCTCAAGATGGCGGGCACAACCCGCGTGCTCCCCCCAGTTCTCGCATCTACAGTCGAGTTATTCATCCGGCGCCTCTCTCCACCTCAAGCGTTCGTGACTACCACAGGGCAAACTTCTTCTTTGCCGGCTCCGCAGCCGTAGGTGTACCCACCTTGACTAAGGAGGTAGCCCACTTCGTCATCTGCACGGAAAAATCCGACTTGCTTTCCAGCGTCAGCGGTTCACCGATATTGATGGAGCGAACTAACTCACCGTAGTTATTGGAGATCTTGATCGCGATCGGCAGGTGAACCGCCCTCTCGATCTGCTCCAGGGTGACTGCCTCGTGCGAGGAGTAGCGGTTGATAATCACCTGTAATTTATTGGTCGCCTGCTCATTTTGAATAAGTCCATCCACATAGCGCGATAAATCGCGAATCGCCCCGATCTCTGGAGTCGCGACCAGATATATCCAGTTGGAGAAAGCAACCACGGCAAGGTTGATGTCCTCGAACGAAGCCTCGCAATCCAGCAGCACAAAATCGTACTGGGTGCTCAGAAATTCCAGTGTCCGCTCGACCGAGTCGGCGTCTGTCTTCCAGGAGCCGCCATAAACATCGGGAGAGGACAGAACGTCCAAGCCGCTCGCGTGGGTAGCGATGAATCCGCGAAGCAATTCCTGGTCCAGCCGGCTCACATTCTGCACCAGGTCATAAAAGTGATGATTGCTTCCGTCCATGGCCAGGTACAGCACGACGTGTCCTAGCTGCGCGTGATTGTCGATGAGCAGCACCTTCTTGCCCAGGCCGCGAACCAGGTACATCGCCAGATGCACCGCCAGGGTGGTCGTGCCCACCCCGCCTTTGGCGCCGAAGAAGGATAGAATTTTTCCCGAATTGGCCGGACGGGTTACGTTGGCCGTCCAGCGATAGTCGAGCCGGGTGAGCGCGTCGGTGAATTCGTCGCTGTCGAACGGTTTACCTAGAAATTCGCTGTACCCTGCGCGCATGGCGCGCAGCAACCGGTCTGGATCGGTGGTGGAAGAAAGAGCCAGGATCGCCACCTTGTGGTAAAAACTGTGGCGCAAACATTCCGCCGTCGCTAGCGCGAGCTCCGGATCCTTATCGAAGTCGACCACCGCTACGCAGCCCTGGGCTTCGATCGCCCGCTGGGTAAGCGGTGGCAGCTTGGCAGTCGAGAAATAGTTCTCGTAATCTACACAAACCAGCGTCCAGGGCATTTGGGAGGCGGACTTGCGGATCAGCTCTGCCGTCTCCGCTTCGACGTGCACGGTTAACAGCGCTACTTGCAGACCATCCGGATGCTGAGTGTTCTGGGTCATTGTGTTGCGCCTGTCCCTGGCTGGGTTTGCGGTTGGGCTGGCGGTTGGGTTGGCGTCGCTCGTGTCTGCTTGCCTGTCTTCTGGTCGAATTGCTTTGGGTCGAGGGTGGGCACCGGCAGTTGTGGTGGAGTGGGCGCAACCGGACGGTTCAGCGGATCGACAATGGTAGGTGTCACGATTACCATTAGCTCCACCGTCGAGTGATTCACATTTTTTGAGCGGAACAACTGGCCCAGTATCGGCACGTCGCCGATTCCCGGTATCTTGTTGAAAATGTCGGTGGTGCGGCGGTCGAGCAGCCCGGAGATTGCGAAGCTCTCTCCATCGCGCAGCTCTACCTGGGTCTCTGCCCGCCGGGTGGAGATGGCGGGAATGGTGTAACCGGAGATAGTGACCGCGTTGGTGTAATCCAGGGCGCTTACTTCCGGCGCCACCTTCAGCTGAATGGTCCCGTCGGCATTCACAACCGGAGTAAAGTCCAACTTCACCCCGTAGGGCCTGAACTGAATCGTGATTGATGTAAGCCCTCCGGAAGAACCCTGCACCACGGGAAAGGGAAACTCACCTCCGGCAAGAAACGATCCCTTCAATCCGCTCAACGTAGTAATCGTCGGCTCGGCCAGGATTTGCGCTATCTGCCGGTCTTCAAGATCCTGCAAGGTCAACCCGATATTTGGGCCGAAACGAAAGAACAACAGGTTGAGAGGATTGTTGGTAGTGAGGGTTGCCGGAGCAGTGCCGCTCGCAGGCGTAAAGGTTTGGGTCGAAGGAAACTGTCCAGTGGTGACGTTGCTGGTATTCTTCCCCTCGCTGAACAAGTTAAGCCCGAACTGGTCTACCTTCGACCGGTCGATCTCGATGATCTCCACCTGCAGCTTCACCTGGGGGATGTGCGGCTGGGCTACGATGATCGTATTAACCACATTCTTCGCGTACAGGGTGGCCAGCTTGACCGCTGCCTCGGCGGAGGCATCGTTGAATACTATGCCGGATAGGGCAACCCGGTCCTCCTCTGCTTCTACCTGGACGTTGTCATTCGGCAGGGCGGCGCGAAGCTGTTTTCCCAGGCTCTCCACATCCAGGTCGGAGTGAATCAGATAGGTCGTCGACTGCCCCCCTTCATCCCACAAAATCAGGCTGCTCACCCCCGGGGCTTTCGCCGTAACCACGATCTGCGTGGGGGTCGAGGTGAACGAATCGAGCGCCAACGGATTGCCCACATACACCCGCTTGAGCCGGGTCTCGCTCTTGATAAAAATCGACCGCCCCACCAGCAGGTGCAGAGACTGGCTCGCGGATCGAGTCGAACTGCTGAGCGTGGAGGTAGCGTCCGGCAATATCACATCGTCGAGCGCCCTAGCCGGCGGCGCGGCAGGAGCCGTTGGGTATGGATTTGCAACCGCAGGCGGGGCTTGTGCCTGGCCCGCGCCCGCGAGCATAACCCATGCCAGCGCAGCGCGGCCCCCGCCCTGCCAACCCCCGCCCCACCAATTCACAATGCGTACTCTAGCGGAAGCCATCGAACACCTTCTTATCCCCAAGGATGGTTTCCACCTCGTACCTGGGCTTAACGGGTACTTTGGCCTTAGTCGCTGCGTTTGCCAGGTTGGGAGGGTCGGCCGTAGCTGCGGAAGACCCAGCTAGTTGACCGAGCCCAACCGGCGAGCTCCTTGCCTGCTCTACGTCGGAGCCGTTCCGGAGTACGAAATAAATGCCTCCCAGGCTGGTGGCCAGCACTAATTTCTCCGCGTCCTCTGGCATCAGCAGCAGGGTGACCACGTTCACGCTGATTGGCTTGCCGTCTCGCTCCGGCTGCGTCTGCTGCCCTGCGGCCAGCACTACCACGTCTTGTAACACCGTCAGTGTCCGGGGCTCCGGTGTGGCCGTGGAGTGATAGGTCATCAGCACGTCGACGTGGGTGCCGGGCAGCAGGAAACCCGCCACCCCCACAATCTCATCGGAGCGAACCGAGATCGCCCGCATGCCCGATGGAATCTCGGCGGTCAAGCCGGCGCCCGATCCCGCCGCTGCCAATTGCCGTTCCAAAATCAGTTCGCCCTTGGGCAGCGGATAAAGCACAATTCTGCCCGCGACATCTGCAATCTTGCTGAAGCCGCCCGTAAGTGGTCCCGGTCCAGGCCATTCCACTAATTGCATGCTCCCGGGTTTCAGTAGTTCGCCCGCGTCCAACGCCTTGGCTGCGGCGACATAGACTTGCTTGCGCGGCGTCTCGACATGCGCCGCCTTGGCCACCCGGCGGCTCAGCCAAAAGGTGAATAACCCTGAAACCATCATCGCGAACAACAGGGCAGCGAGCAGACGCTTTGCCTTCATCGCCTCACCTCCGCACCAACAACAGGCAAAGGCTGAGCGCGCTCCCGGCCGCGATCGCCAGTGCGTAGGGCAAGCGGAGCGCTTGCTGATTGTCGAGGTTCAATTCCGGGTGCGGCGCCAGGCCCGCCGTCCGGTGATGAAGCGCAAGTGCGCACAGGTTCACCACCGTCTGCTTGAGCCGGCGATGATAGAGGGCAACGCCTACTGCCATCACTCCCCCCGCGAGCGATGTCAGAATAAGGAGTGGGGCAATCAGCGAAAGCCCCGCGCTGCAGCCTGCCGCGGTGATCAGCTTCACGTCTCCCCCGCCCATGCCGCCGGCCAGATGAAACAACAGAAAGATCAGGCCGCAAAACAGGCCGCCCGCCGCCGCCGTGCCCAACTGACGCCACCCGCCCAGGGTGAAATGCAGCAGCAGGCCAAACAACATCGCGGGCAGCGTAAAAGCGTTCGGGATCCGCCGTCCTATCACGTCGTACGCCGCGCCCGCTAAGGCGCACAAAAGGCAACAAGCCGCGTATGCAAACTCAGTATTCAGTTTTCCCACGGAACACTCTCAGGTCAGCGCTGCTTGATGGCTTTCATTGTCTTGATTCCCCAGCCTGTGAGCCTCACCAGCCTGCTTGCGTCTCGCTCCCGCCGCCGGCATTGGCTCACGGCCGTCTGGATATCTGCGCTATACGTTGCTGGTCAGCTTGGATCCAACCGTGGCAAAGGCGGTGCTGATCGTGCCTGCCAGAGTGTTCATTGCAGCGGTGGCGCCTAAGGCGATCAGTGCAGCCACGAGTGCATATTCGATAAGATCCTGGCCGGATTCATCGTATAGAAGACCAGATAAAATGCCCCTTAGATTTCTCATTGCCGTTCTCCTTGTCGAAGTGTCGGATTGTGTCGAATAGCAAAAACGCCTGCTGTCTAGTTGGATGTTGTAATCAAGCAGCCGCAATGTCAATGCCATCTTTCCACGAGCCCAAAGAGAGATACTTACATAGGTCATGCGTATGTTATGCGTCCGGTCACTCGCGTGCGAACGCTTGAAAATGGCACAGTAAGTGGGCAAGAATGGCCTTGATCCAATCCATTGGGATACTAATAGTTGAACGGCCATCGCCGATAGTAAGTCTATGTCGTGCGCAAATGGGCTGGCAGCAATCAGGAATAAGACCCGTCCTCTTGTCCCCATAACTGCCTTCGTCCCCACCAAGGGCAACAGCGAAAGCATGTGTTCCATGCGCAGGTCGAGTCTCCCGGCGGCATGCACTACACCACGTTGGTGGCACAAAGAGGAAGGTCAGAGCCTGATTGAGGTCGCTCTCATGATTCCTATCTTTACCATCCTGGTCTGCTACGCCGTGGACTTCGGGTTCTTCTTTCTGGTTGCCACCTCGCTGAACTCCGCCGCCCGCAACGCAATCGAGTATTCCATCCAGGGCACCTCGTCGCCCGCCCAGGCCGCTGAGCCGAGTGCCGCTGTGATTTCTAATCTTGCCATTGCCAGCATTGGACTTTCCGGCGCGTCAACCTCCAACGTTTCCATACAGGTATGCTCCAGTGCCGTGGGCGTAAACACATCCAATAACACTACCCAATGCACTACCCCGAGCAGCGGGGCAGGCGCGGTCACCGGCACCCCCGATATAGATCCTGAATCCCCCACCTTCCAGTTGAACCGCGTCGATGTGCTCTACACCGTCACTCCACCAGTTCCCATGCCCGTGTCCATCTTTCCCCTCCGCACCTTTCATCGCACCGTGGAAATGAGGGCCATCCAATGAGTCGCCCCTGTTCGGCGAGGCGGCTGGGGAAACAAGAGGGACAGGCCACACTGGAAATGCTGATCTCTCTCCTGGTGGCCATCTCCCTCGTCTTCTGGCTATTCGAGCTTTGCATGTTCACTTACACCTGTAGCGTATTGAACGATGCAGCCCAGGAAGGGGTCCGGTACGCGACTATGCACGGAATCGACAGCTCGATCTGCAGCGGGCCGGATACTACCTGCACCAATCAGTCGCCTTACTCGAATGTACAGGCAGTCGTGACTGCGGCAGCGTCCGCCTCTTTGCACAACCTATCCGCTATCACGGTTACCGTGACTTATGCCAACAGCACCGCAGCCAAGGGGAATCCAGTCGCGGTCAAGGTTGCCTACACGTATGTTCCCTATATCAATCTCCCCGGGTTGGCCAACGCGGTGACCTTTACCTCTCAGGGAGAAATCCTGTACTAGTGGACCGTAACCGTTGATGCAGAAGCCACGTCTCAATAGCCAATCCGGCCAGGCCTCGGTGTTCCTGCTCGTGATTCTGGGCACGTTCCTGCTTGCCTCCGTGGGCTTCGCTGTCGACCTCTCCAACATGTGGTTCCATCGCCAGGCGGCGCAATCGGCCGCCGATGCCGCTTGCGTGGCCGGGGCTATGGACATGCTTGCCCTGAGCACCGGCAAAATCACCAGCAGCCCCGGCTTTACCGTCGGCACGGCAGGCGACTGTTCATCGTCGTCATCCGCTGCGCTCTGCCAATACGCAGGATTCAACGGCTATACTGCGACTACATCTGCTGCTGGATGGGGCGCGGGCACGGCCGGGAGCGCAGTTGCCGTAAGCTGGTCCTTCCCCACCGCGGTGACCGGGGTCAGAGCTACCGGTACCACCTACCCGTTCCTCAATGTCGTGGTGCAAGAGAAGCCGTTCACTTGGTTCATGGGACTGGTTGGGATCAAGTCGCTGGCACTGGGAGCGTCCTGTACCTGTGGCCTGCCTTCCGGAAGCCCGCCCGCGCCGCTCGTCATTCTCAACCCCACCATGAGTTCGTCTCTTACCCTTTCCGGCGGTGCTCACATTGTGATTGTGGGCGGTCCACAGACCAGCATCGAGGTGAACTCGTCCGCCGATGGTGCTCCTTCCTCGAATGCCTCCAGCAACGCCATCTACTGCCGTGGCGGCTCTGGCTATCCTATCGATACCAGTGCGGCAGGGCCGTCGGGAACCGGCGGGAATGTGGCGGTTGTCGGAGGACCGTCTACCAACCAGTTTTGCGGCGCCAATTACATCTTGAACAACACCACCCATGCGCAGTGGAAGAGTCCCGCATCGGTCGCTCCCGACCCCTACGCCAGCGTCCCCGCGCCCACTCAGCCGACAGGAAAGGTGGCAGAGGCCGTGACTCCCGTGGCCACCGTCGCTCAGGGCTATACACCGGCCTCCGATCCAACCTATGGCTATACTTCCGGCACCTGGGTCGCGAGCGGAACCGACAGTTGCCCCAATTCGGCTCCTCAACAACATTACCTGACGCATAGTTCCACTTATCCGTATAACCGTGGGGATATCTATGGCAACTGCCTGGAATTTAACCCCGGCTATTATCCCAGCGGCATCGACACCACGAGTCTTGCAGGCTATGCCAACGATGTCGTGATCTTCATGCCCGGAGTTTACTATCTAAATGGAGACCTGACCGTCGGCTCATCCACCACCATTCGCAATGCGTGGGTCGGCACACAGCCATCCACGCCAGGCGTCATATTCTATTTCATAAGTGGAGGCCCGACATTTGCCGGTGGCTCGGGAGCAGCCTCGAGCGTGATTAGCACGGTCCCCTCCTACTACCTGAATTGTTCCGGTACAGCACCCCCCGGCAGCACCCCGGCTTCTCTTACCGGGAATGTGCTGGTATCTCAGTGCAGCACGGGGGGAACTTATATCGGCGCTCCCAGTTCCGACACCTACTCGGCTACAGGAACTCGCGGACTGCTCTTCTTCTCCGCCCACTCGAACACGTATAACAACACCTTGATCGGCGCCGGCGCCGCGCTGAACTTCAGCGGCGGACTTTATTTCCATAACAGCAGCTTTGCGGACTTGGTTCAGTTGAATGGCGCCGGCGGATCAACCACCTACGCCATCGGAAATATGGTGGTTGACCAGTTGACCCTGAGTGGAAGCGGAACCATCGCCATGGACTTGACTGGCTCCAGCGGCTCATCGTCCCCGGAAGTCAGCATCTTCCAGTAAGCGCCTCAGAGAGAGCGTCATGCGTGGTGTTGGCTCTTCCAATAGGTCTCCATCCGCACAACGGCGTATGCGCCCAGTATGGTTAACAGCGGATCCAACACCAGGCGGAAACGGAAGTCCGGATGCGTGATGTAGTAGGGAAGGGGAAAAATAAGCAGAGGCAGCAGGAAAAGCGTGGCCACCGCCCGCTGCCGTTGGAACATGGCCCCAAGCCCCACAAGGCCGAGCAGAGAAGTGACGACGGCATGGAGTTCGACGACACCGGAATTGCTCATTGATCCGGCGCCAGTCCAGAAGCGTGCCACGCGTTCGGCGCTGAGCCGGACGAATTCAGCGGGATGCGCGCGGATGTAGTCTTTGGCCAGCCTCGATTTGTTGCTCATATACGCGACCTCGCCGTCGCGGGCGTACTCGGCGTACTCATGTTTGTTGTTGAGTGGCTCGAGCGTTGAGTCGAAGAGGCCGGTGGCGCCCTTGTGGTTCCCCTGCCAAACCTCGTACCCAAAGTTGCTGCGCAGGGGGATAAAGGCGTGCAGAACGCGTGCGTTGCGCACCGGCCACGGAGCGAAGACGGCGAGCCACGCAAGCAGGCACAGCCACGGTCTGTATCCGAGACGGTGGCGTGAAGCCAGTCGAACCTGGTAGACGATCCAGCCCAGGATAGCGAACAACGCCAGGGTAAGCGAGGGGTTTACCAGCATCACCAGACCGCAATAAGCTCCCATGAATACCCAGCCGTTCTTGCCGGGTGGATTCACTGCGCGCGTAGCCAGCGCGACCATGCCGGTCAGCAGCAAGATGGAGAGGCTGGTATCCCAAAGCATAGCCGGCAGCCAGAGGAGAGGGAGAGACACCGCCCAGAATGCTCCTGCTGCGTTCGCAACCCGCGCGCCGAAGATTCGCCGGGCTACATACATCATCGCCGCGATGGTGAGCAGCGTGCATAGGCTCTGCAGTCCCATCATCGCTGCGCCGGAAGCAATACTGTAACTGCCGAAGATGCGGAAGACGAGGGCTAGAATCGCAGGATAGCCCGGCGCCAGAAATGCGGTAGGTCCTGTCGATCCCCCGAACGGCGAGGAAAGTCCGTGACCGGAATTTAAGGCAACGGCCAGATAAGCCAAGGTCCGGCGCTTTGCTGAACAACCAGTCTCTCGGGTATAGTGAAAAGCACTATGGCCACCACCGTCAGCCGCAACGCCAGAGCCAGGGTGAGAATCGTCTTGACATAGACGCGCCCCTCCGGCCGCGTCATCGGGGAACGAGTCGTTCCCGCGGCTACCGCGATGCTGGTCACGCTTGCTCCACAGGTTTGTAATCGCCGCTGATGGCATACCCAGCCAGCATCGTCAGCAGGGGGTCGACAACCAGGCGATAGCGGAACTCGGCGTGGGTAATGTAGTAGGGCAGTGGAAAAAGAATCAAGGGTAAGGCGAGCAACGCTGCCAGGCCGAAGCGTTGTTTTCTCACCAGACGCCACATACCCAGCCAGCCGAGAGTGGATGTCAGCACGGCATGGAGAGCGTAGATCGCAGAACCATCCGGGTCCCGGTTCCCGTCCAAAAGCGGATGAATCTTATCGTGCTGAGACGCAGGAACTCACCCGGGTGCGCGCGCACGTAGGCCCTGGCCAATGCCGCCTTATCCCGCATGTAGGTAACTTCCCCTTTGGCGGCATATTGCTCGTACTCCCATCGGTTAAATAGAGGAAATACCGATTCATCGAGAAAGCCGGTAGCTCCGGCGCGGTTTCCCATCCATAACTCCAGGCCAACCGTGCTGCGCAGGGGAATAAACGCATGCAGCACGCGCGCATTCCGTATGGGCCACTGCGCAAACACGGCGCAGAAAACAATCAAGGCTATGGGGAAATGCGAAAATGTCTTTCGTGTTTGCCAGCCTGCCCATGCAAGCAGAGCCAGCAGGCTGAGCAGCAATGCCGGATTCACCAGCGCCGCCAGAGCGGCATAGGCGCCCATCAGAGCCCATAAGATTTTGTCCGGTCGCCGCTCACAGCGCAGCGCCAGCGCGATCATCCCCACCAGCAGCAGGGTCGACAGGCAGGTCTCCCAAAAGATCGTCGGCATCCAGAGGAGCGGCAATGAGACCGCCCAAATCATTCCGCTGATATAGGCCGCGTGCGTGCCGAACGATCGCCGCGCGACCAGCATCATCAGGAGCACGGTCGTCACACTGAAAAGAATCTGTGCTCCCATCACGGCGACGGCAGCCGCGGTGGTGAACGAGCCGAAGATGCAAAAGAAGACGGCAATCACCGCGGGATATCCCGGCGCCAGCAGAGCGGTCGGCCCTGTCGCTCCCCCGAACGACGATCCCCCGAAAGGCGAGCCCCCAAGACGCGGGCTAAGGAACGGCGAGCTTAGTCCCTGTCCTACGGCCAGAGAGTGGGCCAGCGTTCCCAACTCGATCCCGCGGGTATAGAGCCAGTTATGCGGAAACTTTACCAGTACAAACCATACGATAAGTAACCGTAGTAGTAGCGCGATGGCAAGAATAGCCAGCATCCCCGGCCGCATCATCCTCTCGGCCGTTCTTCTCGTCGAAGTGCAATCGAACGCGAGACCGCTCACAATCTTCGCCTCGTCTCCCTAAAAGGAATAGCCAAAGCCAACCGAGAAAATGGGAAAGAAAGATGCGTAGCTGAGGTTATGGTTATTACGCGCGATAAATGCGGCGAGGTTCCGCTGGAACCCCGGGTCATCATTTACTGATTCACACCCGACCGCCGGGGGTTGCGTGGGGTCGCACGCGCTTCCCGTGAAACGGACCTTCAATCCGGGTTGGCCAACATAGTAGAATCCCCCTTCCACGGGGATGCTCAGGTGGTTGCGGGTGCGCGGAATCACGTTCCCCGTCCCCAGCGTAAAGCCGGGCGACGCCTTTCTGAAATCGACCGAACCGCTTCCGTGAAGAGGGTCGGTGAAACTGCTTATGTAATCCTGGCCATTCAAAGTAACGGTGCTACCCGCCGGGATGAGCGCAGTTGCTTTCGCTCGATTGTTGTTCGCGAAGACCACCAGGGGACTCAGTCGAAGGCGGCCGCCGAATGGGAACCAATCCACGGATGCGTGTCCCGATCGCAACCGGAGGTTGACGGCGACGTTGGCTCCCTGTTCCTGGAAGCTTGTGCTGTAGCCGAAGAAATCAGAGCCCGCGCGAATATTGAATTTCCTGGCTAAAGGAGTGGCTACATCGAACCCGATTCCTCCCAAACCAGCGTGCGAGTCGAAGCCGATCCTGGAAAATGGACCAAACGTCCAAGGCGCAACCGGAGGTCCCTGCACCAGGCTTTGCGAGGTCCCGTCATTGCCTCCGACCAGCATGGAGAGAATCAATGCTCCCGCATGGAGTATGTGTCGTCTTGTCAGGGGCTTCTATCCTTGTCCGCTTTGCTCGTTATCGGCAGATGCGGTCGAGGCGAGAGGCGAGCCTTGTCTCTCAGCGCATAGGTACCCAGCTCGGTGTACGGGCCACAACTTTTCCTGGGTTTTGGCGTCTTA
>CAVXHH010000007.1:0-146933 GCA_963761405.1 uncultured Acidobacteriaceae bacterium | reverse complement strand
CGAGAACGTCCCGCGGGCCACTTTTACTCCTACAATCTACCAGGAGAGTGATCAGAATCTGCTCGATTATCGCCCTTGAGCGAACCGTCGACGGGATGAAATGGACGAGCCGCATTGGACGAGCCTTAGATCGAAGCGTTAAAGTTTGGGCTCTGACCCGTCCACGTTGCGATACGGCTCCGGGCGCGATACCATCAGAACGGCACGTTCCCTCAGGCGGGCCGTCACTTTCTTTGCCCGTCTAGCGGCATTTCCGATGGCGAAAGCCGGTGAAACGCGGTACAGGGCAACGTTGGTGGCAAGAATGGACAAAAAGATTTGGCGCCTGCCTGCAATCGCGGCAGGCTGTTGAATGCAAGGTAGCTTTTTTGAGCGCGGAAGTGGTGAAATTGGCAGACACACCATCTTGAGGGGGTGGCGCCGAGAGGCATGGGGGTTCAAGTCCCCCCTTCCGCACCATATTAATGAGGTTCAGGCATGATCTGGTTTGTCGGTACCATTCACATTATTGTTTGTTTGATTCTGATTGGGGTTGTTTTGCTGCAACAGGGCAAGAGTGCCGACCTCGCCGGCGCTTTCGGCGGCCAGGGGTCGCAAACCGCGTTCGGTCCCCGCGGAGCAGCGAACCTGTTGACCAAGGTGACTACCTACGCGGCCATCCTGTTCATGTTCACCTCGATTGGGCTAACGGTTTTGATTCAGCGGAGCAGCGGCGGGCGCTCTGTGCTTTCGGGCCTCAAGACCGGGCACACCACTTCCGCTCCAGCCAAGCCGGCAACCCCAGCGAAGTAAGACGATTTAGGCGGGAACGCGGCCGCGCATACGGCGGCCCACCGCCACCACCAGCAAACCTATTCCCACAAAGACAACCACCAGGATGGCGGCCCGGATAAACACGCCGCCATACCCCAGTAGACCCACGTTGACAAAGGGGTAGGGGTAAACCCCGATCACAGCGCCTCGCGCAAGGATATAAACCAGGTAGACTCCGGGATACACTAGCCAGGCGACGGCATCTTTCCAATGCAGCCACGTCCGTGGCGCGAAGAAAAACCAATACAGCACGTAGCCCACCGGCATCACGTAATGCAAAAGGGTATCGGCGACCAATTGCCCACCCCGCGGTTGCCACAACTGCCGCAGCAGCAGGTGGTAGCAGATGCCGACGATCGCGATGTACACAGTGGTGGCCGCCTGCACCGACGGACGCCGGAAGAATCCCCCTCCGTCAGGCCGCATGGCGACAAACGTAAACACCAGCGCTACCAGCACATTGGTCAGGATCGTGAAGAAGCTGAAGAAGGTGACGACGGTACCTACCAGCGCCCTGCCCAGTCCAGGCGTCTGCGCAAGCATCAGGTGAAGCTGTAGAACCAGCGCAAACCAGCCGGTCAAGGCCCCGATCGCTGCGTAAGCCCGCATGGCTGCATTGTAACCAGCGTCGTCCGTTCCTCAAGTGAATCTCCCCCGTTATCCTCATAAGCCAACCTCATAAAATGAAGGAATGATTCTCGAAACCTTTCCCGTTGGCCCACTCCGCTGCAATTGCACCATCCTCGGCGACGAGACGACTCGCCAGGCAATCGTCGTCGACCCGGGAGACAACATTCCCGAGATCCTCTTCCGCCTGGCGAAGCATGGCCTGACGGTGCAGCAGATTCTGATCACCCATGCGCATATCGACCATGTAGGTGGAGCGGCATTGCTCAAAAGGGCTACCGGCGCCCCGGTGTTTCTCAACCAGCACGATCTTGACCTGCTGGGCATGATGGAAATGCAGGCTGGCTGGCTCGGCATTGCCACGCCCGAGATCACAGCTCCCGACGCCAGCGCCGACGATGGGCTCAGCCTTGGGCTTCCTTCCCTTGCGGCTGAGGTCCTACATACACCCGGGCACACACCGGGCAGCATTTGTCTGCTCTTCCCGGGGCCGCAGCTGCTGCTGGCGGGAGATACGTTATTTGCCGGATCGATCGGGCGAACCGATCTTCCGGGTGGCGATAGCCGCCGGATTCTGCGCTCGCTGCGGGAGCGCTTGCTGGTGTTACCCGATGCGATACGGGTAGTACCCGGCCATGGCCCGGAAACGACAATTGGCGAGGAAAAGCAATCGAATCCGTTTCTTCAGCCAGGATTTCGAATGTGACACATGAGGTAATCGGAGAGGTGTGTGCAACGCGATACTTCATGCACGCGTTAAGGGCAATTTCAAGCACCGTTTCCAGTATAAATATGTTTTAAAATGAAGCACTTGAAATATATGCCTTGAAGTAATAGGTGAATGACCCAAAAGTATTAGTAATCAATTTGAGTCCTCCCTTTCCACTGGGGATTTCAAGAATGGCCCTTAAAATGCCCTAGCAGGGCCTCGATGCCCTCTCTGACCTCTCTTTCAGGCCCAAGCAGGCTCACCACGATCCACCCCTGGCCTGAAAACCCAAAAAAACCCCCCGGATGCACGACCACGCCTCGCTTCACCAGCAACTCGAGGGCAGTCTGCTCCTCCGATTGCCACGCCGGAACCCGTAACACGGCATACCAACCTGCCTCGATCTCCAGCCGCGTTACCAGCGTCTGGCGGCTCAGCAGGTCATCCAGTGCGGCAATGTTCCCCTGCAAGCGCTGCCGTATCTGCTGTTGCAACCGTGCGCGCCCATACAGCCAGCTGGGCATTGCGCATTGGATCGGGGCATTCAAGGAGAGAAACGTGTCGGCGATGATCTCCAGGCGATCGAGGGCCTCTTTCTCCGCGAAGCAAGCGATCCAGGCAGCCTTCATTTGGGGGAGCGCAGCCACTTTGCTGAGCCCACTGAGCACGAAAGTGGGCACAGGGTGGGCGCCGGTAACGAAGCTTTCCTGATCCTTCGGGTCCTGATCCTTCGGGTCCTTGCCTACGCGCTGCCCTGCCAACCCGTAGTCCAGAAAGACTTCGTCCACAATCAGTGCCAGGCCATGCTCGCGGCACAATCGTTCCATGGCCATCCGTTCCAGGTGCCGGGTGAAATGTCCCGTGGGATTGTTGGGGTGGACGACCGTAATTGCCCGGGTGCGGGGGGTGATTCGGCGGCGTAGTGCCTCAAGATCCAGATGCCAGCCGTGATCGTAGAAAAGCTCGTAGGGAATAAGGCCGACATTGTCGAGCTGGGCCAGAAAATCGAACAGTGGGTAACCTGGCTGCCCAATCAGGATCTCGTCGCCCGGATCGCAAAGAAGCCGGAAGAGAAAGCTGTAGGCTTCGCTGGTGCTGGTGGTAAGAAAGATCTCCTCCGGGTCGACCGCGGCGCCATGGTCGCGGTAATAGCGGCTTACGGCCTCGCGAGCGGAGCGCAGGCCCTTTGGATCAGGATCATAAAGCAGCGCCGACGGGTCTACCAGTGGCGCCAGCATAGACGCGTCATAGTCAAAGCCGCAGCGCGTCGGGTTCGAGGCGGTCAGGTCCCAAAGCTGTGCGCCACCCGCGCGCAACCGCGCAAGCTGCTGAGCCCACGTCGTTTCTGCCATATCCCACCGGGTGCGCGCGGACCACCGGAACGGCTTGCCCGCATCGTCTCTCACCAGGTTCCCTCCCTTCTTACGCTGCTATTCGCCACCGGCTGCATGGTGTAATAGCGGTACATCATCTCATTTTGGCCCCGAACGGGGCCCGTAGGAGCCCGCACTCGATGGATCTCGAAGCCGTGATCTTTGACTATGGTGAAGTTCTCAGCGGACCACCAGACCCCACGGCGCACAACAACATGCTGGCGATCGCTCGCTTGACCGAGGAGGGCTTCGAAAAGGCCTATTGGGCCCATCGCCTGGACTACGATGCCGATATTTTGAATGACCAAACCTACTGGCAAACCGTTGCTCGGGAAAATGGCGTTACCTTTACGCCCCAGCAGATCGAACAACTCATGGAACAGGACGCCCGGATGTGGATGAATCTGAATCCAGCCATGCTTTCCTGGCTGCCCAGGATCAAGCAAGCAGGCTTTCGGCTCGGCATCCTGTCGAATATGCCGGCTGGAGTGCTTCGCTATATGCTGCCTCGTTTTCTGTGGCTGCAGCAGTTCGACCACCTCACCTGGTCTTGCGAAGTTGGCTTGGTCAAGCCTGATCCGGCGATTTACCTCCACACCGTCAAGAAGCTCAAGGTTGATCCAAAGCGCGCTTTGTTCATCGACAACCTGGAGAAGAATACGGCAGGCGCGGAGGCAGTGGGCCTCCACGCCGCGCTCTTTCAGAATGTAGAGCAACTGCAGAGCGAGCTGGAAGGGCGCGGATTTACGCTGCCCCGGCTGGAGGCTGTGGCGCAGGTTTAAAGCAGTTTTGCCGGGAGCGGCTTGCTCTCGAGCGTCAGCCCGACCTGGTCCACGATCTCCAGGTCGAAGCCCTGCAGCGCCGGCACATGGGTAGGCGTATTGGAGAGCAGGCGGATCTTGCGAATGTTCAGATCCGAGAGTATCTGGCCACCCAGCCCAACCTGGCGCAAGATCCGGTGATGCCGGTCATCCCAGGGTTCGCCGCTGCGTGCTTCGCGGTGCAATAAGAGCCTGTGTGGGTTTATGTTGCGATCAATATCGAAACCTTTACTTGTATTGTGCAGATAAACCAGCGCGCCCCGGCCCGCTTGCGCGATCATCTCCAGCGAGCGCTGCACTACCTGGTGGCAATCGCAGAGCGTAGTGCCGAAAACATCTCCCGCCAGGCAATGGGAATGCACTCGGACCAGGACCGGTTCCGGGTTGAGCTCCGAGCTTACCTCGCCTCGAACCAACGCAAGGTGGCTTTCTCCGCCATCGACTTCGCTCTCGTAGGCGATCATGCGAAAGTCCCCAAAGCGGGTGGGAAGAATGGATTCCGCCACGCGGAAAATGTAACGTTCGTTCTGCAGTCGAAAGCGGATCAGCTCCGCCACGGTAAGCATCTTCAAACCGTGCTGATGGCAAAACTGCACCAGGTCGGGCACCCGCGCCATGGTGCCATCGTCGTTCATGATCTCGCAGATCACACCTGCCGGGATGAGCCCGGCCATACGGGCCAGATCGACCGATGCTTCGGTTTGTCCTGCACGCACCAGCACCCCCCCGCGCCGCGCACGCAGAGGAAAAACATGCCCTGGCCGCGCCAGGTCGGCAGCGGTCATACGCGCATCAATCGCCACCTGAATGGTGTGCGACCGATCGTACGCAGAGATGCCGGTGGTCACGCCTTCCCTGGCTTCGATGGATTCTGTAAAGGCGGTGCCAAATCGCGAGGAATTCTGCTGCGACATCGGGCCCAGCCGGAGATAGTCGGCGCGCTCTTCGGTCAGGCTCAGGCAGATGAGCCCGCGCCCGAACTTCGACATAAAATTGATGGCTTCGGGGGTGACGAATTCCGCCGCAAGGGTAAGGTCTCCCTCGTTCTCACGGTCCTCGTCGTCGACCACGACGATCATGCGCCCAGCCTTGAACTCCGCCAGGGCCCCCGGTACATCGGTAAACGGCGTTTTTCCCTGCATTCCTGTATTGTCCACCTATTGCGTGGCCGCTGTCACATCTCGTTCGCTGCGGCCATTTGACACTGCTAACGCCGAGAACGCCGCTCGGGGCGGCGTTCTCGGCGTTCTCTTTTTGGTACCTATCGACCGGCTGCTCGTTACAACGTGGATTCGATTTCAAAACCCCAGGCTTCCAGGAGCGCTTCCGGGATATACTTCGAGTTCTTATTGCGCCGCGCCCACTCGCGCAACCGCGTAGAACGCACATACTGATCGGGGGTCAGTTTAAATTCTTTAACGACCTGTTCGAAAGAAGTGACGGTCGGGACGACCGGGCCTATTGGCTCCGGCTTGCCCCAGTTGGGATTACCACGACGTTTTGCCATTGATCCATTAACCTCTAGGGAGATGAGCAACAAAATGCCCAGCGGGAACTCTGCGTAATGGGGTCCACTGGGACATGCCAAAGTTCTTATTTTAAGGATTTTTTCTCCAAAAATCAATAGCATTTTAGGGCTAAAGCGTTACTCTCTCGATCGTTTAGAACCATTGCGAGAACCGGGAGAGACCTCAGCTGTTGCCGTCTGCAACCTATTCCAGTCTCAACGCACTCCAATGGGTGACTTACTTGTTCTTCCTGAAAGGTGGATGGTCATGAACGTAGTCCGTTACTGGGCAGTTTTCTGCCTCGGGGTAGCCGCCGGTGCGGCTGCGGCTCTCATCTATGCTCCACAAACCGGGGAGAAAACCCGCAAACAGCTCAAGCGCAATCTGCAGGATGCGACCGACTACATCAAGGACACGCACGAGGATCTGACCAAGCACGCAACGCGGGTTTACAAGCAGACCCGAGACGCGGCCAGCGATGTCGCCTCACGCGTCAGTTCGGTTGCCAGCAATGTCGGCTCAGCCGCCAGCAGCATCGCCGACAAGGTTGGAGATCTGGTCTAGCCGGGTCCGGATTCCGCCCTCCGTCGCCGGATTCCCTTCTCCAGCCAGCGCCCCAGCGCTTATGACGATTGCGGCCAGCGCTCGCTCTCGCGTTTCTCGGCCGGCTATTACTGCACCTCCCAGGTGAGGGTCTCGGCACGCGGCCCGTGCGTGGGCAAGGGATGTTGGAGCGCCTGGATGGTCAAAATGCAGCCCGGGCGCACGGTCTCCGGGGAGAAGCGAAGACCTCGTTCCTTCCTTTGCATCTTCACCCGGGGCGCTGTTTTTGCCTGAACCGAGGCTGGATGCGCGAGGGGAAACTCCACTTCGTTGTGCAGCCCGCACAGCAGGTAGAGCGAAACCAGGTCGCAAAACCCCAACGCCGCCGTCCACCGGTCAAGCTCGTCTGCGCTGGGTTTCTGGCCACTCTGCAGAGTGCTCCCTTCGAGCCTTAGCTGGCGCAACTTCTCCCCCTGGGCAAATTTCTGGTGCTGCACCAGGTGTGACTGCGCGAGCAAACAGAAATGACGGCTGACGAGGATCGCCCCAACTCTGGAAAAGGTTTCAACACTGTCGATCGAGGCGCTCCACGCCTCCACCGTCTCCGCGGGGGGAATCGCGACAAAGGAGACCGGAGCGGCCTTGCCGGCGTGTGGCCCCTCCGCGCGCAACCGTTGAATCTGCTGCGCATCGCTCGCCGCCCAGCCGGTATCGTGCATCTGAATGGCGCGCTTGATCTCGGGTGCCAGCTCGCCAAAAATTTCCGGCCGCAGCCCCTCGGCCAGTGCACCCGCCAGTACAGCATGAGCCGGTTGCGGCACTAACAGGCAGGGCAGCTGCACGGAGCGCTGCGCCGCTTCCACCAAACCCCACGGAGATTCATTTCCCCCGGCAAGCTCTCTCTGTAACCAGCCAATGACCATCGTTTCTCTCTTCCCGGTTCGTGTTTCTCGCGCGACTAGAGCGGTCGTGTATTAGTGCGGTGAGCGCGGTCGCATTTTAGAAGCGGTGAGCACGGTTCCTTTTTTAGATGCGCTCCGGACCCACCTCATCGAGACCTGGCCATTATCAGGTAAGCTGGCCTGTGGAGTTTTCATGATCCTTCAAGAAGAACTTGCCGTCGATATCCCCACCCCCACCGGTCCCATGCGGACCTACATGCTTCGCCCCGCAGCCAAAGGCAAATACCCCGCGGTTGTACTCTTTTCCGAGATATTCCAGGCCACTGGTCCCATCCGCCGCTTTGCTGCCTTTATTGCCGGCCATGGGTACATCGTGGCGATTCCCGAGGTGTATCACGAGCTCGAACCAGCAGGAACGGTGCTGGCGTACGATCAGGCCGGCTCCGACAAGGGCAATGCCGACAAGTACGGCAAAGCTGTCTCCTCCTACGACAGCGATGCGCGCACGCTGCTCGACTACCTCAAAGGTCTGGAGGAGTGCACTGGCCGGCTAGGCACGATCGGCATCTGCATGGGCGGTCATTTGGCCTTTCGCGCCGCCACGAACCCCGATGTACTCGCAACCGTGTGCTTCTATGCAACGGATATTCACAGCCACAGCCTTGGCCTGGACAAGCAGGATGATTCTCTGGCGCGGGCGGGAGAAATCAAGGGCGAACTCCTGCACATTTGGGGGCGTCAGGATCCGCACGTTCCCCTCGCGGGCCGCAACCTGGTCAAAGCCCGGCTCGATGAGGTGGGAGCCAATTTCCAATGGATCGAAGTGAATGGCGCACACGCCTTCATGCGCGATGAAGGCTACCGCTACGATGCGGAACTCGCGCAACTCTGTCTGAGCTTTGCGCTCGCCCTGCTCCATCGAAAATTGGCTTTGTAATTCCCATGCCGAAGCGCTCGGAGAAAATAGTCCGGTGAGCGACCAGCAGATGGACCAGGAGATTAAGGAAAAACAGGCCAAAGCCGCGGATGATCCTTCGAGCGATCTGGGATTCGGCCGGGTCGTCTCGCAGCAGCGTGCCCTTCGCCTGCTCAACCGCGACGGCAGCTTCAACGTGCAAACCAGGGGCCGAGGGCTGCATGCATTCCTCGCTTATTCGAACCTGGTCTCGACCAGCTGGAGCCGCTTCTTCCTCTTTGTCGCCATCGTTTACCTGGCGCTCAACGGCTTTTTTGCGCTGGGTTATGTCGCTTGTGGAATCAGCGGCCTGGTCAACACGATCGATATCGGCATATATTCTCCATTTCTCCGGGCCTTCTTCTTCAGCATTCACACCTCGGCGACTATCGGCTATGGCAGCACTGTGCCTGTCGGTTTCGCTACCAACACCCTGGTTGCGTTAGAGTCCGTCGTGAGCTTGCTGGGTCTGGCGGTGGTTACGGGATTGGTGTTCGCGCGCTTCTCCCGGCCGGTGGCTGACATCCTCTTTAGTCGAACCGCCGTGATGTCGTGGACTGGGAATCTTCGCGCCTTCCAGTTCCGCATCATCAACACGCGCAACAATCAGATCATCGATTTACGTTGCAGGCTTCTGGTCTCGCGTTTTGAGACCAACGCGAACGACATCTCGGTGCGCCGCTATTATCCGCTTCGGCTGGAGCGTGAGAGCGTGGTCTTCTTCCCTCTTTCCTGGACGGTCGTGCACACCGTCGATCAGGACAGTCCGCTTTTCGGGATCACGGAGGACGAGCTATGCGGGAGCGGCGCGGAATTTCTAATTCTGCTCACCGGTATGGATGAGACGTTTTCGCAGGTGGTCAACGCCCGCTCATCCTACCGCGCCAACGAGGTTATCTGGGACGCGAAATTTACAGACATTTTTGTCTACGATCCCGAAGGCAGAATGGCCGGCGTCGACATGAAGCGCTTCCACGACACAATCCCCTTTTCCAATCAGCCATAGCGCACTACTTGCCAATAGCGCGCGCGCCCTGGGGTCCGGCGATAATCGCTACCGAGGCGAGTTTGAGGAACAATCCGTGCTCCACGACGCCAACCATACTCTTGATCGCGTGAGCCACTGCGGACGGATCCAGAATCTCTCCGTAGTGGCAATCGAAGATGAAGTTACCTTCGTCCGTAATATACGGCGAGCCATCATGGCCGGCGCGCAAAACCGGATGCGCGCCGATCGCCTCCAGCTGTGTTTTAACGGGTGAGGCCGCGAACGGAATCACCTCGACGGGAAGCGGGAAGCGGCCGAGCCGCTCCACCACTTTGTGTTCATCCGCCACGATCACCAGGAAGCGGGAGGCTGCCGCCACAATTTTTTCATGCAGCAGCGCGCCCCCGCCGCCCTTGATCAATGCCAGGCCGGGAGCCACCTCGTCGGCCCCGTCGATGGTGACATCGGTATACGAAACCTCATCGAAGCTGGTGAGCGGGATCTTTAAGGAGCGTGCCAGCGCACCACTGGCTTTCGAAGTAGGGATGCCGCGAATCTTCAAGCCGTCGCGGACCCGCTGGCCCAGAAACTCGATGGCAAAGGTTGCGGTGGAACCGGTACCGAGCCCGACCACCATGCCGTCCTTGACGTATTCCAGGCTCTTGCGTGCCGCGGCGGCTTTCTCTGTATCCTGCGTCGTGAGGGTCACGCGAGTTTCCTTCTGCTAGGGGTTGGCGCGTACTGCGCGGGAGTCACCAGCATAAGCGTTTCTCGCCGTTTGCAGGGGAAAGATCCTGAACAATTTTGGTTGCCGGCGGGCCACGCGATATGCTGAATCTGATTGGCCGTTCAAGATTTGCCGGTTCAGGGGCTTGGACGGCGCCCGTTGATATCCACTCTGAAGGAGATCCATGTTGAACGAATTGCGCAATTTTCTCACGCTACCCTATCCAGAGCTCGAAGAGATGAACGTGAAGGCAAAAGAGCAGCGGAGGAATCGAGTTCCCCAGCACCAGTTGCAGGAAGAGCGGCTCAAGTACCTTACCGACGAGAAAAGCATCAAGGCCGTCACCGTGCTGTTCAGCGACCTGGAAGGCCGCCTGCACATGCTCGACTACGACAAGAAATTTCTCATCAAGAGCTGGGACAACCTTACCTTCGATGGCTCCTCGATCCGCGGCTTTTCTGCCCAGCGGGAGAGCGACCTTCGGCTGGGAATTGATTGGAGCGCCTTCTACTGGGTGCCGGCGGACTACTTCGGCGCCGGCAAAGTGGTGGTCTTCGGCGAGGTCATCGACAAGGGCGGCGACGTATACCCCGCCGATATGCGCAGCGTGCTCAAGTCCTTTGCCGTGGAGCAGAACGAAAAGAACGGCTACACCCTGAATGCCGCCAACGAAATTGAAGGGTTCTTGTTTCAAGGCGTCGATGCCGAGCGTCGCTACCATGAAACGGGCAAGTTCGAGTACGTCAACACCGGCGGATACTATCACTCGCTTCCCGGCGACCCGTTGCGCACGTTTATCGACACCACCGCCGAGGTGCAGCGCGCGATGGGCTTCGAGAATGAGAAGGACCACCCGGAAGTCGCGCCTTCGCAGTTCGAAATCAACTACGGCTACGGCGAAGTGGTGGCTGCCGCGGACCAGATCCAGCTCTACAAGCTCATCTGCCGCCAGGTCGCCACACGGATGGGTTTCTCCGCTTCGTTCTTGCCCAAGCCGGTGATCGGTGTCAACGGCAACGGCATGCATACCAACGTTTCCATCAGCCAGGGGGGCAAGAACCTGTTCTGGGATCCGGCGGGAGAAGAGAAGATCAGCCCGTTAGCCTGGTCGTTCATCGATCGCGTTCTCTCCAGCGCGAACGATATCTGCCTGGTGCTAAATGCCAGCGTCAATGCGTATCGGCGCCTCGACCCGCACTTTGAAGCGCCCAATCAGATCAAGGCTTCGCCCATCGATCGCGGATCCATGGTGCGCGTGCCCCTGGGGAACGAAAAGAGCGCGCGGGTGGAGGTACGGTCGGTTGGTCCCGACGCCAATCCTTATATGACCCTGTATTCCATTTTCCGCACCGGCCTCGAAGGGGAAATGTCCAAGATCAAGGACCTGCGCCAGGCCAAGCGTTACCTGCCTGACAACGTGTATACGGCGATCGAGGATTTTCGCAAATCGAAATGGACCACGACCCTGCTCGGAGAGGACGTCAAGGCCCGCTATGCCGATCTCAAACAAGCCTCGGCGGACCGCTGTCCGCGTCTGCTTGGCAGCCTGATCAAGGCTCCCGAGATCCAGTTCCATCACGACGTGTACAACCAGTACTTGTGGAATCAGTTCTAAGCCGAAGTGTGCGCGGCATGCGGCATGGCTTTAAGCCATGCCGCGGCCGGGCCGGTGTCCGGTCATGGTGGAGGTCAAGTTGTCAAAGAACTGCCAGGCTCAAGAGGACACGCACTGGGCGCACCCCTGTTGATTCGCGCTAGGCCTCTGCTATCTCCCGCAGCCCCCTCACCGGGCGAAAAAAGAATGCACTTTGCGCGAGAAATGCGAGATAAGCGAGATAAGCGATAAAAGTCCGTCTGGTCTCTCCCGTAGGCCCCCTCACCAGGCGAAAAAAGAATGCGCTTTGTGCGAGAAAAGCGAGATAAGTCCCCCTTTTGTTGTCACAATCAACAGCTTACGAGGGCCGAGAAAGGATGCAGCCGGGAGCTCTGAAAGCGGTTTAACCATTCCTGTGGCGTTACTAAAGATCGCGAGGAGCGGTTTTCCTGGAGAGAAAGCCCGGAAAGGACCCTTTGCTTCGCTCGCCGCGATACAAAGCCCAGCGCTAAAGCGCAGGATAGAGAGGTCGGATTTCTTCCGGCAACGCTAAAGCAGGGGGCTTCCACCCAAAAACCTTTACAGACTGTGGAAAAACTTGACGCAGGAACCCTGCGACGCACAATGGAACGACAAATTTCTCAGGCAGGGCACGGCTTTCGGCTGTTCTGCAACGGGCTCATCCGCAGCCTGCCAGCCGCAATCATTTGCAGGTTCGGCCTGTTAACACGTTCCGCGTTCTCCGCTACACTTGGTCAACGGCCATCCCAGGGGGACAGAGCTATCAAGCTGCTAGGCATCGATGTGGGCACGGGTGGGACGCGCGCCCTGCTCATCGACGAATCAGGCGCGGTCATTGCTTCGGCGATCCACGAGCACGAGCCGTTTGCCTCTCCACGCAGCGGTTGGGCAGAACAGGATCCGCAGGACTGGTGGAAGGCGTGCCAGGCGGCGGTGCGCAAATTGTTGCGCGAGAGCGACATCTCGGCGACAGAGATCGCCTGCGTCGGGCTGAGCGGCCAGATGCATGGCGCTGTACTGCTGGATCGCAATAACGAAGTCCTGCGGCCGTCGCTCATCTGGTGCGATCAACGAACGGCCGCCGAATGCCGCTACCTCGACGACACCATTGGCCCGCATCGCCTGGTCGAACTCACCTCCAATCCTGCTCTGACCAACTTCACTCTCACCAAATTGCTCTGGGTGAGAACCAACGAACCCGGGATCTGGCGGAGGTTCAATAGCTTTCTCCTGCCCAAGGACTACGTCCGCCTCTGCCTCACCGGCGTACGCGCGATCGACGTTTCCGACGCCTCGGGCACACTGCTGCTCGACGTAGCGCATCGGCGTTGGTCCGATCCTATGCTGGATGGGGTTGATTTGAACCCGGATTGCCTCCCTGCACTCCACGAATCCCAGGAGATCGTGGGCCAGGTGACCGAGGCGGCGGCGGCTAGCACCGGCCTCAAATCCGGTACCCCGGTAGTCGCAGGCGCGGGAGATCAGGCAGCGGGCGCAACCGGGATGGGCATCGTCCGTCCCGGCGATGTGAGCGCCACCATCGGCACTTCCGGCGTGGTCTTCGCCGCCACCGACACCCCGATCACCGACCCGCGGGGACGCCTGCACACCTTTTGCCATGCCATTCCCGGCCGTTGGCATGTGATGGGAGTCACCCAGGCGGCGGGCCTGTCGCTACGCTGGTTTCGGGATAACTTCGGCGTCGATCAAGCAGGCCCCAACAAGGGGGAGCCTTACGACCAACTGAGCGCCGAAGCAGCCAAGGTTCCGCCCGGCGCCGGGGGCGTCCTTTGGGCTCCCTATCTCATGGGAGAACGAACCCCGCATCTGGACCCCAACGCGCGTGCCGCGGTGGTGGGTTTGGCGGCCGATCATACTCGGGGAAACGTAATCCGGGCGATCCTCGAAGGGGTGGCCTTCAGCCTCAAAGACACGCTGACCATTTTCCGGGAACTCGGTGTGCCGGTCGAGGCTATTCGTGTGGGAGGCGGCGGGGCACGCTCGCCTCTGTGGCGGCAGATCCAGGCCGATGTCTATGGCCAGCAAGTGGAGACGGTGCAGGCGGAAGAGGGCGCCGCTTACGGCGCCGCGCTGCTGGCCGGGGTCGGCGCCGGTGTCTGGCCTTCGGTGGACGCGGCCTGCGATGCGGTGGTCAGAGTGGCCAAGCGCACCGCGCCCGACCAAGAGGTGACCCGCGTGATGCAGCAAACCTACGCCAACTATCGCCGCCTCTACCCCGCCCTTCGGAGCATTTTTCCCGGCCTTGCGCGGTAATCCCTGTTCCCTTTTCAGGTACCGGCCAGGCCCGGCCTCATCGAACTTTGACCACTACCCTTTAAACTTGGTAAATGGCTTCAAAGCACGTTCGCAATGACGCTGGCCCGCGAAAGATCGCGAGGTGTTGTGTCCCTTGGGAGAAAACCACGAAGAGGCATGTCGCTTCCCCGTATTTCCTGCCACGCAGCACTGGCCGAGAACAATTATGTGCGGCTTTCTTCGCGGAAAGCCGCATGCAGATCGTGGCTTTACGAACATCAACAGGAAATACGGGTTCGGTCTACACCCATGGCGAAACTGCCTGCATCCCAATTGCGATAACGCCGGATAGCCTTTCCTGATGGAACCGACGCTGGTCATTGCACCCGAGAAGCCGCCGTCCCTCGCGGATGCGGCGTTGACTCGCAGAAATTTTCTGGGGGCCGCTGCGGCCTCGGTGTTTGGACTGGCCTTCTATGCCGGCGAAATTGCCCGCCACGAACTGGAGATTGTTTTTCGCAGCATCGCTATCCCCCGATTGCCTGCTGCGTTCGCCGGGCTGAAGATCGTGCAGATCAGCGATTTTCATTTCGAGGCATACACCGAAGCCATTTTCCTGGAAGCCGTCGTGCGCAAAGCCAATGCCCTGGCTCCCGATCTGGTGGTGCTGAACGGCGATTTTGTCAGCTCGAATCCGCTGCCCAGGCGTTTCAACATCCAGCTGGGCTACCACTGCGCCGAGATTCTTAGCCGTATCGAATGTCCGCTACGTTACGCGGTCATGGGAAACCACGACACGCTGGTCGGCGCACCCGCGATCACGGATGCCCTGGCAACCCACAACATCCCTCTGTTGGCAAACAGTTCGGTTCCACTGGAGCGCGAAGGCCAGCGCCTCTGGCTCGCCGGCATTCAGGATGCACTTGAGCAGCGGCCTGACCTAAGCGCCGCATTGCCTGCAGCCAGGAATCGACAACAGGAACCACTCATCCTGCTGGCACACGAACCCGATTACGCCGACTACGCTGTCGGGCATTCTATCGACCTGGTTCTCTCCGGGCATACCCACGGGGGCCAGATCCGCCCCCCATTCATGCCCCCGTTGCTGCTGCCGGATTTGGGGAGAAAATACATTCACGGTCTCTTCCGGCTGGCAGACGGAATGCAACTCTACGTAAACCGCGGCATCGGTGCAGTCACTCTGCCTTTTCGCTTCCGCTGTCCTCCTGAAATCACAGTCATTACCCTGCAACCGGCGGCATAGAGGGCTGGAATCGGCGGTAGGTTTTGAATCTCTCCTTGTCTCCAATCTTTCGTCATACTCTCAAGTGTGATTATCCCCCTTACCGGGGTAATAAACGCGCGCGAAAACACTCCAAAAACCTCGCTCTGGAGCCCCTTTTCGTTCCATTATGACACTATTGTTGTACCTTTCTGATACGCGTCGTAGATCTCCCAACCAAAGTTGTATGCGACTCATGAGACACGAGATGCTCTTCCCGCTACACTCAGTAGCTGAAAGGGGAAACACCAATGAGCACACAGACGTTTTCACTTCTCACCGAGCAATCGTTAAGGCCGGAGTTGCGCATCGTCCGTAAGTCGGAGGCCATCGTTTCACTCAACGTTGCCGAGGTTTGTTCCGACAATCCAGAGGAGCTCTACTACGAAGACAAACTGGGATGCGCGCGTGGCGTGGTCTTTGCGCTGGCCTTCCAGGGAGCGTTCGTTGCCGTCGCCGCCATTTGCTGGAAGCTGTTACTCCGCTAAGAGGCTGAACGCTGGTTGTTGCCGGTGAGCTGAAGGCCATCGTCGAACCAGCGCAAGCGTAACCGCCGAGCTTACTCACTCCCCGAGTATGCAGCGCGGGCAACAGCAACCGACACAGTTTCTTTAGCGGTCAAAGTCCTCAGTTGGTTCCCCCCTACAGATCGTTTCCCCCTCAGGTTTCTCCCCCCTCGAAGCCAGGCCGATGCGACAGAGGCATGTGGCGGCGCAGAGCTCCGGAAGAACCCGGTCGCACACGGCACTGACGTGCCGTGGTAAAGATTGTGCCGTCCCTGCGGGACTCCCTGAGTTGTCTAATCCTACACGGCACTCCCGTGCCGGGCTACGGATTGTCCCGTCCCTTCGGGACTCGCCCCATTTCCTGAAATGTAGAAACTCGAGGGCACGGCTGAAGCTCGCCGCGGCGAGGCAGACGTGCCTCGATACAAAGCCCAGCGCTAAAGCGCAGGATAGAGAGGTCGAATTTCTTCCGGCAACGCTAAAGCGTTGCCTCCCCCGGCTAAAGCAGGGGGCTTCCACCCAAAAACACCGCCAGCAAACTTCTTCAGAAGCTAATTTGGACAGCTCTGGTGTGGTGGCGGGCTAGCTTTAGAGCACCTTCTCCATCACGTCGGCGTCGATCTTCCCTCCATAGTATTTCGCGATCCTCCCGCTGACGACGAACCCCAGGCTGCGATAGAACTGTTGCGCGGCGGCATTATTCTCCGCTACCTCCAGGCTGACGAGAGATGCGCCTTCCTGCTTCATTTGCTCTTCCGCGGTTTTGAGCAACAGTCTGCCCCAGCCGCGGCGGCGGTCGGGCGGGTCCACATCCAGGGTGACCACGTGACCGAAGAGGCGCCCGTTCCGGCGGACACGCTCGATGATGACAAAACCGGCGAGCCGGCCTTCTGCTTGTTCAACAATCCAGCAGGAGCTGTTGGGAAGGGTCAGGAAGTAATGCAATTCAGCCCGGGAGTAAGCAATCTCCGGCGGAAAACAGACCTGGTCCAGCTGGTGCAGCCGGGCCAGGTCCTGCCATTGAAAATTGCGAATCATACCCCCGCCGGCTTCTTACGGGTTATGGGCTACGGCAACCTTCGAAGGCGCCTTTTCGGGCTCCAGGACGACTCCGTTATACGAGGTCGCCGCCAGCAACCGTCCGCCCGTCGAGCGCACGTGCCTTACCTTCCAGCCGGGATCCCAGAACTTGAAGGTACGGTCCGCCGGGTTCACAGCCAGCACCCAACTGGAGGCCCAGGAAGTAATCACAACGCGTTTGAGATCCGGATCATAGGCCAGTCCGCTGATGTCCGACAGAGGGAGCGTCGACATCATATTCCAGTTCTGCCCCTGATCTTCACTATAGAAGACCCCCTCGCGGCCGCCCAGCCAGAGGCTTCCGTTGCCGGCGATGGCGATTGCCTGCACCAGGGTAAGCCTGGACGGCATGGCCAACGGCTGCCAGGTCTTTGCACCGTCCTGGGAGATGAAGAGCGAGGTACGCTGCGCAGCTATGACCATCGGTCCGGAGGCCGCCACAGCGTGAAATTCAGTCTTGCCCAGCACCGGCCCACCTGCCCAAGAGGCTCCCTGATTCGCGCTGGCATAGATTCCCTTCGCGGTGGCGGCGTACCAGGCGCTACCCGACGCGTCCACCACACTCACCCGGCCTTCGATCGTTCCATCGGGCACCATGATGGTCGTTACCGCCTTGGAGCGCTTGCCCTTGTGGACTACGTAGGAGGTCTTGGTGACGCCCTTGACGACCTTTCCATCCGGTTGCCACGTCGCCCCCTGGAGACGGAAGACGCCGCTATTCGTTCCGGCCAGCACCGTGCCATCGGCAGCCTGCGACAGGCTAAAGATGTCCCTTCCCTCAAGCCCATTGCTTTCCTGGCTCCAGGTGGCGCCTTCGTCATGAGACACGAAGACACCGCCATAGCTCTTGTCGTTTACCACGCCGGCAAAGATAGTTTGCGGCGTTTTTGCGTCGACGAGGAGGCTCGAAACCTGGCGCTGGGAAAAGCCGGTGTTGGATCCCTTGAAGCTGAAGGCCGCATCGTCGCTCTCCAGCACGCCGCCGCGGTCAGTGGCCAGCAGCACGTGTTGCGGGTTCCTGGGATCGACATATACGTCGTTCACAATGACGTCCGGACCGGTCATGCGGCGAAAAGTAGCCCCGCCATCGAGTGTTTTATACAACCCTTCCGTGGTGCCGGCGTAGACAGTGTTCCGGTTGGTGGGATCCAGCATCAGGACGCGGGTTCGGCGCGCGGTCGCCGGAATTCCCTGGATCTTTTTGTAAAGCTCGCCGCCGTTGTCGCTGCGATAGATGCCGGAACAGGCACTGGTGTAGACAACGCTGGGCACGGTGGGATCGATGATGATCGAGAACACGTCCGAGTCCTCAATCAGGCCCTGCTTGATGTTGTGCCAGTTGGCGCCGCCATCGGTGGTCTTCCATGGCAGGTGCCAGGTACCCGCGTAAACGGTTCGCGGATCCTGGGGGTCGATGGCAATGGACTCGACTTCATGCAGTTCCGTGCTGCCCTCCGGCGATATCTGGTTCCAGTGCACACCGCTATCCTCGCTGCGATACACCCCTCTCAGAGTGCCGGCGATCCACACCTTTGCATCGGAAGGCGCCTGGGTGAGCGCCCGGATCGACTGCCCCTTCATGGCGTCGACCGCGGTCCAGCTCTTGCCGCCGTCGTGGCTGATAAACAAGCCACCGTCAACATGATCCAACACCCAGGCGCCGACCAGCAGGGTTTTGGCATCGGACTCATCGACGACGATATTGTCGAGAATCAGATCTTCGCTTTTGGCCAGTTTGGCAAGACGGCTCCAACTGGCGCCACCATCTTCGCTCTGGTAGATCCAACTATTGGTAGTTCCCAGGTAGATATGCCGGTCATTGGAAGGGTCCGCGGCAAAACTGCGCCCATCTCCGCCATCGGGTCCCACCGGGATCCATGCGGTCGACTGCGCGAGCGTGACTTGGTTGGGAGCGAGAGCGAGCAGAAGAAAGGAGGAGGAGAGGATGCACCGGATAAATGGAGTCATGGTTTTTCTACTTGGAGAGCCTGGAATATTCAAAAAGCTCGACGGAGATTGCCCAGCATCACCGTGCGCCTGCAGGACCGGCACGGTCAAGCAAAAGGAAAAGGGTGACCATTACTAACTGGTCACCCTTTTCCTTCGAACTGCCTCGGTACTTACTTCGCCGGGGCGGCTGCTTTCTTCTTCCTGTGGTGCCTGGGAGCCGGGGCCTTGCGGCTCTGGACCTTCACCGTGCCTTCGTCCACGGGTGTGGTGCCCTGCACGTCATTGTCGAAGGTTGCGCCGGAAGGTACAAGGTAGTTCTCCACTTCCTTGTTGCCTTGTGTACCGGAGCGTACCGAGATCCGGGAAGCATCAATGCCCTTCTCCGTCACCAGGTAGTCCTTCGTGTTGACAGCACGTTGTGCAGCCAGCGTGTCGGCCTTCTTCTCAGTGGAAGCCGCCTCACCAACCAGCACTGCGGAGGCATCTGTGGATTGTTGCAGGTTCAGAGCGACGTCATCGAGGCAGGCCTTCGCTTCGTTGTCGACGCGGGCTGGACGCTTGGTATCGCGATCGAAGTTGATCGAGCAAAGCGTCTTGGTTTTAGGAGCAGGCGGCGGTGGCGGCGCTTCCACGTTGACCGAAGTGCTGCACGTAGCCGATTGTCCCTTGTCGTCCTGCACAGTACCGGTAACGGTGATCGAACCGGCAGGCGCGCCCGCTGTGCTCAACGTCGCGCTGTTGCCGCTGCCGCTGATCTGGCCGGCCGAGGCGCTAAACGTGTAAGTCAGTGGACGGTTTTGCGGGCTCACGCCCGTCGCGCTGATGGTGGCGGTGCCACCTGGGGAGACGGTCGTTGGATTGGCCGTGCAGCTGAGGGTCGGCGGATCGAACTGCCTGATGGTGAAGTTCGCCGTGCAATCGGCGAACATACCAACCTTCTGCCCTTCAGAAACGTGACCGGTCACGGTGTAGTTGCCGGGAGCGAGGCCGGTCGTATCTACGGCGCCCGTGGTGTTGTCGCCGGTAACCTTGACGCCCTCATTCCCCGTCCAGCTATAGCTTGCGGTCTTTTTGGGATTCAGATTCGTCGCCGTGCCAGTGACCGTAATCGGGTCGCCGGGAAATGCGGGAGACGGAGCCGCGGTGCAGGCATAAGTCACAGGAGGCGGCGGAAGGATGCTGCCAATGTGGTAGATAAGCCCGGTGCTCAAACGCACGACATTCAGGTTCGCGCGGCCGCCGGTTGGATACGGTGGCTGGGGACCGAAATTGTCGTGAAAGTATTCGTAGTCCGCCTGGAACAGGCGCAGGCCAAGGTGGCCGTCCAGAAACGGCAGAGCGTAGTCAAGACCACCGCCCACGGTCAATGCAGGACCGTAAGTGTAAGGCTGCTTGTAGGGGCCGCCCAGTCTCACGAAGCCGGCATCCGCATGAACAAACGGGGTGATCTCGGCCGTCGGGTAGCGGAAAACAATACCCAACTGACCGGTAGACGCTCCGTCATTGTTCCCGTCAGGATGATTCGCATACTCAACCTGGGCGCCTACATAGCGATTGAAGAAGTAGTTGAAACTCCCAATCGCACCGTAGTTGATGGAGGAGTAGCTGATTGGGCCGGAGATTCCGATACCGGCGCCACCAGGAATCGTGACCGAACCGTGCGGGGCAAGGTACGAGTAACCTGCAAAAAGATCGATTCGAGAAGCCCCCGGCTCCGCGGGAGCTATCGGCTTTGAGGCGGTACTGGACGAATCCTGGGCAAGGAGACTCACGGAACCGAGTCCCACAACACTTGCAACTATCAGCATTCGACCCAGTGAACTCAACGGGCGAAAGTGCATGCGTCTATCCTCCGCAACCACTGGAAAGTTATTCAAATCTCGGAAAGTCACTGAACGAACCAAATGAACCGGCTTGGGGCTAAATCCATTTGCCGTAACGTCAACACAAAGCTTGGATGCAAAATATCCACATCCGGCGATCTACAACTACATCCGGTAATCTACAACAAAAGCCGTACCCAGACCAGCGTATAATCAACATCTTATGATTCAAATGAGGGGGCAGTGAGCACGTAGTTAACCCTCTTGCCTGGCAGCATCGTGCTCTGATCCGATAGAAGACCGCACACCCAACGTATTACAGTTGCACAATTATTGGAAGTTTAATACACGTTTTGCGCTGCCCCGTTCGCGCAGAATCTTCTCCTGGAGAAGGGTAATCGCATACATCAACTGCTCGGGACGCGGCGGACAGCCAGGCACATAGACGTCCACCGGGATAATTTGGTTTACCCCTTGAACCAGTGCGTAATTATTGAAGACCCCACCAGAAGTGGCGCAGGCGCCCATCGAAATGACCCACTTCGGTTCCGGCATTTGCTCATAGAGCCGGCGGATCACCGGGGCCATCTTTTGCGAGACTCTTCCGGCAATCACCATCAGATCGGACTGCCGCGGAGAGGGACGAAAGACTTCAGCCCCAAAACGCGCCACGTCGAAACGAGCCCCGCCCATCGACATCATTTCGATCGCGCAGCAGGCCAAGCCAAACGTCATCGGCCAAACGGAACTCTTACGCACCCAATTCACGGCAAAGTCCAAAGAGGTCATCACCACCCCCTCGGGCTCCTCATAACCGAAATTGACTTCGCGGACTTTCTCCTGATTCTTGCCAAAGGACTCCAGATTTCCCAAGAAATACCGGTCGTTGCCTGGTGTGCTCATAGGAACACTATAAGCCATCCCGCCCCGGGTTACCGGGGGGGAATGGTGAGAATCATGGACACGTCATAGACTCTTTGGGAACTGTCTGGGTGCCGTTTGGGACAGTTGGGGGGCGCCCACAGCTATACTCTTGCTACTCTTGAAAGCAGATATGCAGAAAATAGAAGCTGTCATTCAGCCATCAAAGCTCGATGCCGTCAAAGATGCCCTGCTCGCCATTGGTGTCGAGGGCATGACGATCCTCGAAGCACGCGGTCACGGGCGCCAAAAAGGCCACACGGAGTTCTATCGCGGACGCGAATATTCCGTCGATCTTTTGCCCAAGATCAAGATCGAAACGGTCGTCCCGGACGAACTCCTGGAAAAAGCCGTTCAGGCAATTATCACGGCGACAAGAACGGGAAAGATCGGCGACGGAAAGATCTTCGTCTCGGGAATCGATGAAGCCATCCGCATTCGCAATGGCGACCGTGGTGTGGCCGCGCTTTAAAGGGAATTCCACCAGGGACTTCTAAACAAAACTGGGTCCAGGGTGTGGTCCTGGGTCTGGTCCCAGGGTATGGTCGACGGATTCCCGCATCTCTCGCCTGATTTGCAGAGATGCGGGAATCACGCCGACCTGTCCCTCCATGCATTGAGTTGGCCGGCAATCGACATGAAACCTGCATTCACGTCTCACCAGCAGTTGCGAGAGCACTATCAGGCCGAGATGGCCGCCATGCGGCAGTCCTTCGAGCGCAACGGCAACGGCGTGTTGGCGATTCGCCGCCGCGCCCAGGTCGTCGACGGGGTGCTCGAGCCGCTGTGGCGATTCGAGAGCGGAGCGGAGCTTCCCAGCGGGCTGGCGCTCCTGGCGGTCGGCGGCTTCGGCCGCAAAGAGCTCTTCCCCTCCTCGGATGTCGACCTTCTGTACCTCTGCGCCGACGAAAAAGTTGAGGACGTTCTTCGCGAGACCGTCCGCGGGTGCAATCAAGCCATGTGGGATCTGGGACTGCGTGTCAGCCCCATGATCCGCACCCTCAAAGAGTGCGACCGCTACGACCCGGATAACGTCGAATTCACGCTCTCCCTGCTGGATCGCCGGTTCATCGCCGGAGACCACGGGCTCTACCAGTCTCTGCAGGCAAAAACGCTGCCCGAGGTGGCTTTGCGCGAATGGAGCGCCATCGTCCACAAGCTTGCCGAGCTGGCGCGTGCCCGCCATCAAAAGTTCGGCAACACCATTTTTCATCTCGAGCCCAACATCAAAGAGTGTCCAGGCGGTCTGCGCGATCATCAACTCGCCCACTGGCTACAGCTGTTGCACCACGTCCACGAGCACAAAGCGTGGCCCTCCAGCTTCGGAAACCCGCTTTATTCTGCGCACAACGACGCCGCGTCGGCCTTTGACTTTCTGAGCGCCACTCGATGTTTTCTCCACTTCCGCAGCGGCCGCGACGATAACAGCCTCGATTGGCATGCGCAGGACGAAGCGGCGGCGCAGAGTATCGGCCTCGAAACCAGGGGTACCTCCGACCCCGCGTATTGGATGCGGACCTATTACCGCCATGCGCGCACCGTGTATCGCCGCGCGATCCTGCTCATGGAAGCTCTGCCGCCGGCACGGCAGTCGTTCTACCGGCCCCAGCGGCGCAAGCGCGTTCCCATAGCCGGCACCGACTTTGTCGTCCAGGACGGACGCGTCGATGTTTCGGAATCCTCCCTGCTCACCGGCCCGGAGGGCATTCTTCGCGTATTTGCCCTGGTGGCGGCGCACGGGTACCGGCTGACGCAAAACGCCGAAGACCGCCTCGCCGATGCTCTCCCCGTTCTCGACGTGCATATTCCCGAGGGGCCCTTTCTGTGGAATGGTTTGCGCGAGATCCTGCTCGGGCCGCACGCCGCGCACGCACTGCGCACCATGCACGCGCTCGGCATCCTGGAGTTGCTTATACCCGAATTCCACGGCATCGACGCGTTGGTGATTCGCGACTCGTACCATCGCTACACCGTCGATGAGCATACCTTTCTCGTCATCGATAACGTCCATGCGCTGCGGCAGCCGCATCTCGCCTGGGAACGGCGCTTTGCGGGCCTGCTGACGGAGATCGACCGGCTCGACCTCTTCTTCCTTGCCCTGCTGATGCACGACACCGGGAAGGCTCGGCGCACAGGCGATCACACCGTGCAAAGCGTGGAGCTCGCCGATAGCCTGCTTGCCCGGCTTGAACTGGATGCGGAAGAACGCGACCAGGTGCGGCGCCTGATACGCAATCACCTGGAAATGTCGATGACCCTGCGCCGCGACATCTTCGCTGCCGAAACCATACGCACTTTTGCGGAAAAGGCAGCTTCGCAAACCCATCTCAAAATGCTTTGCCTGATGACCTACGCCGACATCAAGGCAGTCAACCCCGATGCTCTGACCCCATGGAAGGCGGATAGCCTTTGGCAGCTCTACATCGCGACTTCCAACTTCATGGACCGAAGTATCGACCAGGAGCGCTACCGCGCTGCTGTCGACCCCACCTTGCTGAAGCGCATTCTCACCCTCGCTCCGGAACGCGCCCAGGAACTGCGCAGCTTTCTCGAAGGGTTTCCCCAGCGTTACCTGCAAACCCGCATGCCGGAGCAGATTCGCGATCATTTCCAGATGGCTCTGCAGCTCTCCGCCTCAGCCGCCCAGATCACCCTGCGTACCCTGCGCCAACTTTTCGAACTTACCGTCATCAGCAGCGATCGGCCGCTGCTGTTTGCCGACATGGCGGGCGCGCTTTCATCCTGGGGCATGAACATCGTCAAAGCCGAAGCGTTTTCGAACGACGCCGGCATCGTCGTCGACACTTTCCTATTTTCCGACCCGTTCCGCACATTGGAATTGAATGTTTCCGAGGTAGAGCGTTTCCGCGAAAGCATGCTCGACGTCATCTCGCTCAAGACGCCGATCGAAGTCTTGTTGCGCCGCCGCCACGCTGTGCGTGCGCCTATCATGGTGAAGGTAGAAACGCGCCTGGATTTCGATAACACTTCTTCGACGCACAGCACGTTGCTGCAGGTTGTCGCCCAGGACGGCCCGGGGCTCTTACGCCAGATCGCCACGACTCTGGCCGCCCACCAGTGCAATATCGAGGTGGCCATCATCGACACCGAGGGGGAGATCGCCATTGACGTCTTCTACCTGACCATCGGTGGGGTCAAACTCGACGAGACCACGCAGGAGCAACTGCAAACGGCGCTTTCCCGGGCCGTGGACGAACTGCGGCCCGCGCACGCAGTTTGACATTGCCCTTGGCGCAAGCAAGCTAAGATCGAATCGAGCACACTGTGAAACTGGGCCGCTCCATCCGAAAATACCTTCGCCTTCGCCGGCATTCGCGGCAGAGGCCCGCCTTCGCACGCGCCCAGGATGAATTGCGCGCCCGCACCAAAGCATTTTCTGCCGCGACTACGATCGATGCGCAAACCGCCGGCTTCACCCGGCTTTTCCATTGCATTTGGACTGGGGCAAACGACCGCGCCTTCAACGTGCGTCTTCTGTACTGGATCCGCATGCTGGAGCATGACGATCTGCTGCGCCTCGATTTTCAGGAGACCCTTCAATCCATGCTCGCCGAGTTGGACTCGGTGGGCTTGTTGGCCGAAGCCGGCCTGCCCCGACATCACTCAGTGCTCTCCGAAGGGCTTCGGCGTCTCTTCAATCGCGTCTTGCCTTCGGCGATGGATGTTTCCGACAGCTCGCGCCTCATGGTGTCGCTGTTCGCCCACTCCCGCGATGTCGAGCGCTTTCTGGATCTGCCGCAGCCTGTCTTTGAGCGGATCCTCGCACTGCTCGCTCCGGCTTCGACCGCGGGTGGACCGCGCCTGTCTCCTCGCTTGCAGAATGATTTACGCCAGTCGCTGTGTCTCATCGCGACCCGCACCGCGGGTCGTGGCGTCACTGCGGCCATGCGCGAGCGCGGTGGTGACTCCACGGTGCGGAACTCACCCTTTTACCACTTGATTTTCTCGACCGAGATGCTTGTACAAGCGACCGATCCCACGTCCGCGGCCGTCCGCTTTCAGGTGTGGAAAGAGGCGGTGGGGGCCTGCCGCAAAGAACTTGGCCGGGTGCGGATAGGGATGGAGACCACGGGTGTCAGCGCAGACATGGTGCTCGACCTGCGCAGTATCGAGCTGGCGCTGCAGCGCATGCACGGGCTGGCCGGAATTCTCACCTTCGGCGAGGTCCCTGTCCCGGTTGTGGCCGAGAGTTCCCAGGCCGCTCGTAACCTGCTGAACCAGATCATCGAAGGGCGGCTCGAAGATAAACGCGTTTCCGCCCTGCTCAAACAGAATCTGAACCTGCTGGCACGCAAAACCGTGGAACGCACCGGCCGCAGCGGCGAACACTACATCGCCCACAGCCGAAAGGAATATTGGCAAATGTGGCTCGCGGCCGGAGGTGGCGGCCTCTTGACCGTACTGACCGCCGCAATCAAGATGCGCATCGTCGAACAGAATTTCCCCCTCTTCGTGGAGGGTTTTCTCGCCGGCACCAACTACGCGATCAGTTTCATCCTCTTGCAGGTCTTCGGCCTGGTACTGGCCACCAAGCAGCCTTCAGCCACCGCGGCCACCTTTGCCGGCATCGTGCGCAGCAACCCCGGCGACGCCAGCTGGAGCAAGATCTCCGATTTCACCGCACGGATCAGCCGTACCCAACTGGCTGCCGCCATCGGCAACGTCATCGCGGTCTGCATCGGCTCGGTTGCCCTGGAGCGCTTGTGGCGCGTCATGTTCTCCAAGTCGTACCTAGTGGAGGAAAGTGCACGCCACGTCTACGAGGCGCTGCATCCGTTCACCTCGGGGACCATTATTTATGCGGCGGGTACAGGCGTGATCTTATGGCTGGCGGCACTCATCGGCGGCTGGTGCGAGAACTTTGCCGTCTTTCACCGTCTGACCGAAGCCGTCTCCCAGCATCCGTTCGGTTTGCGCATCGGGCAAAACAGCATGACGCGTTTGGCTGCCTGGATCGAGCTTAACCTTGCCGGCTGGAGCACCAGCATTGCGCTCGGCTATCTATTGGGTTTCGTACCCGTCATAGCCCGTTTCTTTGGTATCCCGTTTGATGTTCGCCACGTTACCCTCTCCACCGGCACACTGGCGCTGGCAGCCGCACGCTTCGGCACCAGTTCTTTCGGCAAGGATTGGTTTTATTCCGCCATGGCCGGCATTGGCCTAACGTTTGTCCTTAACCTGGGGGTCAGTTTTTCGATTGCTTCGTTCGTGGCCCTGCGCGCGTATGACGTCCGTGGCCGCGAACAACTGTTGCTGCTCCGCTTTCTGCTTCGCCAGATCGTGCGCTCGCCGCTGAAGTTTCTCTTCCCCGTAGAGCGTGACAGCCCTCCGCTGTCTGCCCTGACGGCGGTATCCGAGGAAAAATAAGCTGCACATCCCGGATCTCAAAAGCGAGACCTGGTGCACCCTTTGATTTGTTGCCGGCAGGGCGAGGGTGTTACCTGGGGGTCTGCTTCGCCTCGGCCTTGTTGTTCAGGGCCTTGTCGTTCAGGGCGTAGATGACCTCGCCCGGCTTGGCGTAACGCAGAATGACGCGGGCCTCATGTTCGATGGCATCGGGGTCTGACCGCAGATGATCGACGTGCTGCTGCAGGCGGGTATTTTGCTCTTGCAGTTGCTGAATCTCTTTCTGCAGCAACTGATGCTGATTCCGTTTCTGCTGATACGCCGACAATCCGTTCGCCCCGAAGATCGCGTGATATCCCAGAGAAGCGGCAATCACAATCGCCATCGCGGTGGCCACCCGGCGGCCCGAACGAAGAAAGCACCAGGAGAGCCTCTCCCGCAATCTCAGCAGCTGTGTTTTCTTTTCTCCGTTCATCGGGACCTCACCATAGGCTTGCTTTATCTTCTCAGTGAATCACCACTTTGCATCCCCGTTCCGCCACCCAGGGAACCATACTTGGTAAGCCCGAAGAGGTCCGATGACCTTCTGGTGCTCCCGGTTTCCGGTGGGCCGGAGCCATGTCTGGAGTGGCTCACCGCGAGTTTGCGCTCGATCGACCAAAACTGCCCGGACGGTTTTTTGTTATGCTTCAATAGTTCTTGAGCCCGGTCGTCCCCTATGCGGCTTTTGTTCGTGGCTTTCGCAATCAGCTTCTGCGCATTGCTGTGGGTGGCTTTTTCGGTGGCCCGGCATATTCTGCGCCATGAGCCTCTGGGCGCCAATGGCACGGAGCCCGCGGCTGACGGTGCAAAGGTCCCAACGGCAGCGGCCAAAGGTATCGCCAGCCGGTCTGAAGCTCGCCGGCCCTAAGCTCGCCGGCACTAGAGCTGGCGCAAAACAATCCCGACTAACCGGCCCGGTTCGTAAGGAAGAGTGAATGATGGAAGAGATCGGCTATAAGCATGAGAGTTATCGCCTGCTGCACGAACCACGGGTTGGCTGGCGGGTGCGCGGTGCGGTGGTATTGGCCACAGGCCTGGTAGCGCTTTGCGCCCACGTCGCCGTACCGCTCGGCTTTACTCCCATTCCGGTGACCATGCAGACCTTCGCCGTGCTGCTGTTAGGGTTACTCTTCGGACCGGGGGCGGCCTTTGTGTGCCTGGCGCTTTACCTGGTGGAAGGGGTTGCCGGCCTGCCGGTGTTCAGCCCCCACGGTCCGGGTGGCTTGGCACAGCTCCTCGGTCCAACCGGGGGTTACCTGCTTGCCTATCCCTTTGCCGCCGCGCTGGCCAGCGTGCTCTATCGCCGTGGCCATCGCCGATTTCTGGCTGGGCTTGCGGCCGCATCGGTCGCCGGCATGCTGATTCTCGCCGTGGGCGCAGGCTGGCTCGGGCTGCTCACGCACGCAAAGCTTTCCCTGGTCTTCGCCCAATCGGTTGCCCCGTTCCTGGCCGGCGAGGCGGTCAAGGTGCTGGCCGCGGTGGGCTGCGCCAGCACGCTGGGCTCGTTTGGCGATACTCCCCGCACGCGCACTCTTTAGGGATGGCCTGTTCCGTGGAACCATGTTCCGGCCGCTCCGCGGCGCCGTCGAACGTATAGCAGTTTTTGAGAAAGGATCTTGTGACCACTACACCGATTTCGCACCAGCCAGATGTCCCCGCCCGAGGCCTCGCCACCGCCCCCGGCATGGTCAAAGAGATCGCCATTGCTCACAGTCCGGACTCCGATGACGCCTTTATGTTCTATGGCCTGGCCACGGGTAAGATTCGCGTTCCCGGTTACAAGTTCAGCCATACTCTTTGCGATATCGAAACCCTCAATCACAAGGCCATGAACGAAGCGTTCTACGACGTCACTGCGATCTCCTTTCACGCCTATCCGTACGTCCAGAAGGACTATGCCTTGATGGCGTGCGGTGGAAGCGTCGGAGAGAACTACGGCCCGATGATTGTGGCCGGCCATCGCATGACGGCCGATCAGATCGGGCGCGTGCGCATTGCGGTTCCCGGCACGCTCACTACTGCCTATTTGGCGCTGAAGCTGTTCGCGCCCGAGGTGGAAACCGTAACCGTTCCTTTTGATCGCATCATTCCTGAAGTTGTTGCGGGCAATTTTGACGCCGGTCTCATCATCCATGAAGGCCAGCTCACCTACGCCGCCAACGGGCTGCACAAGATTCTCGATCTGGGCGTGTGGTGGAGGGAGCAGACCGGTTTGCCCTTACCGCTCGGTGGCAACGCCATTCGCCGCAGCCTGGGTGAGGATGTCATGCTCACCGTGACCCAGGCGTTACGCGACAGCATCCAGCACGCGCTCGACCACCGCGAAGCAGCTCTTGAATACGCCATGCAATTTGCCCGTGACCTTGACCCCCAGTTGGCCAACCGCTTTGTCAGCATGTACGTGAACGAGCGGACGCTCAATTATGGCGAGGATGGGAAAGAAGCTATCCGCAAGCTGCTTGGCATGGGCTACGAGCGCGGCATCATCCCCACCCCGGTACAAGTGGATTTTGTGGGTTAGGGAAGCAGGAGCAGCCCCGAAGGGGCAAAGCCAGATTAGGGAATCAGGAACAGCCCCGGAGGGGCGGCTGAAAGTAGCCCAGGACGAAATCCTGGGGATCCAAATCCGAGCCAAGGATCAAGTCCCGCAGGGACGGCTGAAACGAATCGTCCTGCCGTGCAAGGCTAGAAATTCAGCTCGTCCGCGAAGCGGATGCGGATGTCCTGGTGAATCACGGATCGCCGCTCTGCCGTCGCGAACACCAACGTAGGCCAGCCGAAATACGTGACCGTGACACGTCTCTTCAGCCGTCCCTTCGGGACTTCTTTTTCTCCGGGATTCGAGTGTACCGAGGACTGTTCATCCTAGGTGGCCGTCAACTATCTCCTCGGCTCAGGATGTCCCTTCGGGACTGGATTGGCGAACATTCGCCAAATCTCTGGTGCGCGCTGTCGCTACCCCCAAACACCGGTCACCCGAATACGACCTTAAGAAACGCCTGCGGGCCGTGGATCGTGGGGATCGAACTGCGCCACTTTTACGTTCTGCGCGAGCCCCAGCTTCTGCAGTATCCAGATGCCGTAGAAGTTAGGATCGAACTCCCACCAGGTGAGGCCGTGCCTTACCGAGACGGGGTGTGCATGGTGGTTGTTGTGCCAGCCCTCGCCGCCGGTCAGCAGCGCTACCCACCAGTTGTTGCGCGAGTCGTCGCGCGTAGAAAAACGACGGGAGCCCCACATGTGGGTGGCGGAATTGACCAACCAGGTGGCGTGCAGGCCCAGAGTTACACGCAGAAAGATGCCCCACATTACGCACGGCCATCCGCCGAAGGCCAGCAGCAGGAGGCCGACCACGACCATGGGTACGTAGTGATATTTGCTGAGCCAGACCTGAAACGGATCCTTCGCCAGATCGGGTGCGTACCGGGCCATGAGCGCCGTCTCGTGGTGCAGGGCGTCGCCGGAGATAATCCAGCCGGCGTGCGACCACCACCCGCCATCGTGGGGGGTGTGCGGATCACCCTCGCGATCGGTGTGCTGGTGATGAACCCGGTGGGTAGCTACCCAGAAGATGGGTCCACCTTCCAGGGCCAGGGTGCCGCAAACGGAAAGAAAATACTCCAGCCAACGCGGTGTGCGGTAGCCGCGATGGGTCAGCAGCCGGTGGTAGCCCATGCCGATACCCATGTTGATCGCCACCACCCACAGTCCGACGAAGCAGAAGAATGCCTTCCAGGTAAACATAAAGAGCGCCACCACACCCAGCACGTGAAAAGCTGCCATAAAGCCGAAGGTGACCCAATTCATTTGAGTGTTGTGCGTCGCGCGGCCAAGAACCGGCACGTTGCTGTGCTTTTCTGCACGCTTCGGCTCATCTGCCTTGCCCGCAAATGTGTCGACCTGGGGGGGGAACGGTAGGACTGGAGAGGTTTCTACTACTTCTGTCTGCATGGTCTGGTAGGGAGTCCCTTTCGACTCCAGGTAACAATCGGGTCCTTGCATCTGGTGGCGTGGCCGTTAGCTTTGAAGCTAACAGGGGCGGCAAATGTCGTTCGTAAGAGTTTTGTAATGACCGATCGGCATAATGGGTACCAGCCCGCCCGGCGGGCTTTACAACCTGCGGAAAGACTCGCTTTTGTATCCGGACACGGCTCAAACCGTGCTGTAAGTGCTTGAAAATGTTTTGGACTCTAGCCCCTGAGGGGGCGATTGGAAAATTCTGTTTTGTGGGGTGTGGATGGTGGCTGGTTCTCTACGACTTTCGTCTGTTGCAACATGGTTTGTTCTGGTTACCCTTGCGTCCGCGGCGCCGGCCGTTCGCGCACAGAACGAAGCGCCTTCCCGGACTCTGAACCTGCCCACCAGCAAGCAGCTGGTAGAGCCGGTGCCCGGATCTCCACAAAAACTGAATAGCCTGCCCATGACGGCGGCGACCTCGCCGGACGGCCGCTACCTGGCGGTGGTGAACGCCGGTTTCGGTACGTTCGAGTCGCTCTACCAGCAGTCGATCGCCGTGCTGGACATCCAGACAGGCAAAGTGAGGGACTACCCGGAGTCGAGAACGGCGTCGGGTTTGCCGCAAACGCTCTATTCCGGGCTGGCGTTCGGCAAGGATGGCAAACACCTGTATGCGGTCTTTGATTCGCTCACAGCGCCCACGGGGAACGGGGCGGAGGCCAACGGAAGCGACAAAGTCGAAACGGGCAATGCGGTGGCCGTCTACAGCTTCGTCGATGGCGTGGTGACGGCGGAGAAGCTGCTTCCGGTTCCCTTGCAGCGGCTGGCGCCGGGAAAAACACAGAACAAGATTGGCGCGGTCCTGCCCGCGGGTATGGCGATTCCGTCGCCGGCCGGTATCGCCGTGCGCCGTGGCCCGGACGGCGGCGATCAGTTGTTGGTGGCCGACAATCTTTCCGACGATGTTCTGTTGCTGGATGGGGCCGGCGGCAAGGTGATCCGCCGCTTCGACCTGTCGCAGGGAAATGTGGTGCCCTCCACTTACCCGGTTGCCGTGACTGTGAACCGATCGGGGAGCCGCGCCTTTGTCGCGTTATGGAACGGCTCCGCGGTGGCCGAGTTGGACCTGAATGACGGCAAGGTGCTCAAGAGGCTGGCGCTTCTGCCTCCCAAGGTAGCGACCTTGCCCAGTTCCCATCCGGCGGCCTTTGCCTGGAGCCCTGACGAGAAGACCCTTTATGTTGCGCTGGCCAACCGCGATGCAGTGGCCGCGGTGGATGTGGCCGGCGGCGCGTGCCGGCTCCAGGCACTCTATGACACGCGTTTGCCCGGGCAGACCTATTTTGGAGCCGTGCCGGATGCGGTCGCGGTCGCCAAGGATGGCAAGCGGCTCTTTGCCGCAAACACCGGCTCGGACGCGGTCGCCGTATTCGACATTGGCGGGCGGCAAGCGCCGGGAAAGATGATCTCCGCGGTGGCCTGGTTGCCGACCGAATGGTATCCCACCGCGCTGACGGTGGCCGGCAGTACGCTCTACGTGGCTACCGCAAAGGGCACGGGCACCAGCCGGAACGATCTGCCCCAGCCGCGGATCCCGGGCCTGGCGTCCTCCAAGCGCAGCTTCACCTACATCGGCACGATGCTCCATGGATCGCTGGCGGCGATCGACCTGAACAAAATTGGTGAGCAGCGCGAACAGCTGACGCGCACCGTAATTGAGACAAATATGATGAAGGCGGCACAGGCCAAGATCGCCTTCCAGGGTGGGCAGAATCCCATCAAACATGTGATCTACATCATCAAGGAAAACCGGACCTACGATCAGATCCTGGGAGACCTGGGGACGGGCAACGGGCTGCCGGCGCTTACCATGTTCGGCGAGCCCATTACGCCGAATGAGCACAAGCTGGCGCTGCAGTTTGGGGTTCTGGATAACTTTTACGATTCCGGCGAAGTTTCGGGCGACGGCCACGTGTGGTCGAATGCCGCGATCTCGAGCGACTACACGGAGAAAACCTGGCAACAGAGCTATCGTGGCAAAGAGCGGCTCTACGACTACGAGGGCGAGGTGGAGAAAGGCTACCCGCTGCGTGAAGGGATATCGGATGTCAACGAGCCCGGCAGCAGCTATATCTGGACGGATCTGGCGCGGCACGGCAAGAGCCTTTACCACTTCGGCGAGTTTATTTCGACCGTCTTCTGCGCCAACCCCGATATGGTGCCTAAAGGTGGGTCCCCCATCCAGGGAACACCCGAGCCGGAGCCGGTGCAGTGCGGAGAGCGCGGCGACATACGGCACGGCGAAGCGATTCCAAGCAACTACGGGGGCGGTACGAGCCCCTATCCCTGGCCGATCCCTTTGATTCAGGAGAATGTGCCCACCAAGCCTGAGCTGGTGGGTCACTTCGATCCGAAATTTCCGGACTTCGAACTGAATTTTCCCGATCAATTGCGGGTGGAAGAGTTCCTGACCCACTTTCGCCAATGGGTCGAGGAGCGTAAGCAAGGCCGGGATACGATGCCGCAGTTTATAGAGCTACGATTGCCGAACGACCACACAGCGGGAACCACGCCGGGGATGCCGACGCCCAAAGCGTCGGTTGCCGATAACGATCTGGCGGTAGGACGAGCGGTCGAGGCCATCTCCCACAGCCCCTATTGGGACGACACCGCCTTCTTCATCCTGGAAGATGATGCCCAGGCGGGGGCCGACCATGTCGACGCGCATCGCAGCATTGCCCTGGTGGTGAGCAAGTACTCGCCCCGCCGGGCGCAGCCGGTCGTGGACAGTACGTTTTACACCACCGTAAGCGTGCTGCGGACGATGGAGGAGCTGTTGGACGTGCCGCCGATGAACAACAACGATGCCTTTGCTCCGCCCATCGCGCCGCTTTTCGCCGGGGCCGGCGATCAACCGGCGTATGACGCGGACTATCGCAACCGGGACAACGGGTTGTTGTACCAGGCAAACGGTCCCAAAGCGCCGGGCGCCCAGGCCTCCATGCGTATGGATTTTACCCATGAAGACCGGGCCGATCCGCGGGTGTTGAATGTGATCCTGTGGCGCGATGCGATGGGCGACAAACCAGTGCCCGCTATGCTGGCCAGGCAGGCGGCGGGGCGTCGTGATCCGGATGACGATGATAAGGATGACGACGGTAAGTAGGGTGGCTTTGGGCTTCCCCGGCGGCGATTTGTGCGCGGCGATCTGTGCGGGTCGCCGCTTCGCGCCGCATCCATTGCGAAACTGCTTTTAGTTTGATCCGCCGCTATACTTTGGCAAGGGCCTGCCGATTATGCGTGTCGCCAAACGCAGAAATACGATCGCTTTTTTCATCACCCTCGGCGCCTGCCTGGTGGCTCTCGCCATCACCCTCAACGTCGGCTGGATCATCATCAACTGGCGCAGCCTCATCCTGTTGGTGGTGGGCGTTCCGTTCTTCCTGTTGCTAATCGCGGGCCTGGTCTTGAACACCATCTTCCTGGTACGCGAGGTACGGCGTAACGAACGACAGGACAGCTTTCTCAATGCCGTTACCCACGAATTGAAGACACCGATCACCTCCATCCGGCTGTATCTGGAAACCCTGCAGCGCCACGAACTGCCCGAGCCCAAACGGCGGGAGTTCTACGACATCATGCTCTCCGATACAGAACGCCTGCTGGCCACCGTGGAACAGGTGCTTAAGGCGGGAGAAGTGGGCCAACGCGCGCGCAACCAGGTCCGCCTTCCGCTGTTGTTCGACGATGTGGTCCGCGAGTGTATCCAGACCACGCTGCAGCGTCATCACCTGCAGGAGTCAACCATCGAGCTAACCGTGAACCCGGATGCGCAGCAGCTCGCCGTGGTCGGTAACCCCGGGGATCTGCGCACCGCGGTCCTGAACATCCTCGACAACGCGGTCAAGTATTCTCCCCAGGGACCCCACCTGAAGGTACGGCTTGCGGTCGAAGGCGAGGCATGGTTGATGCTTACCGTTGCGGATCAGGGTTTGGGGATCGCCCCCCCGCATCTGAACCGGATCTTCCGGCGTTTCTACCGCGTGCCCACGCGCAACGTCTTCCGCATTCAGGGCACGGGCCTCGGCCTCTTCCTGGTGCGCACCATCGCCCGCCAGCACGGCGGCGATGTGGTGGCGGAGTCAGAAGGCGAGGGCCGCGGCTCCACCATCCGGCTGCAACTGCCGCGCACCGTCTCCACCGCGCGCAAGGAGGCGCTGCCGTGACGCATCCCGCTCATATCGCTCATATTCTGGTGGTGGAAGATGAGGCTCACCTGGCGCAGGGTCTGCTCTTCAATTTGCGCGCCGAGGGCTACACGGTGCAGCTCGCGGTCGACGGCGAAAGCGCGCTGGAGATGGTCGCGGCCGACTCCATCGACGCCATCATCCTCGACGTCATGCTGCCCGGACGCGATGGCTTCTCCGTCGCCTCGGAATTACGGTCGCAGCAAAACTTTGTCCCCATCCTTATGCTCACCGCCCGGAGCCGTCCGGAAGATGTGCTCAACGGATTCAGCGCCGGCGCCGACGACTATCTTTCCAAACCTTTTGACCTTTCGATATTGCTGGCGCGTCTGAACGGTTTGCTTCGCCGCATGGCGTGGCTGCGCCCACCTGTGCCCGCCGAGCCTGCGCCGCCATCGCCTTCCGATGCGGCCTCCGTTTTCACCTTTGCCGGCCGCACCATCGATTTCGCTGCACTGCAACTGACCACGCCGGAAAAAACCATCCGCCTCACCTTGATGGAGAGCGACCTGCTCCGCCACCTCGTGCTCAACCAGGGCCGGATCATCTCGCGCAAGGAGTTACTGGAACAGGTTTGGCGGCTGCACGAAGATACCGACACGCGCGCCATCGACAACTTCATGGTCCGCCTGCGGCGCTACATTGAAGACAATCCCGCCGAGCCGGTCTTTCTCGAAACCGTACGCGGCATCGGGTATCGTTTTCTTCCCCGCGACGCTGTTTCCGGCGACTCCTCGGAAGAGCCTTCTCTTCTCGGCCGTTGACTCGCGTTGAAACACCGCGGGTAACACCTTCTCGCCATTGCCTGCATCTTCGGCCACGGGCAGACTTCTTTCCAGCAGCATGCTCTCCCTCCTTAGGGTGCGCGGGAAAAGTCGATACATCTTTCCACGTCGAAAGATATCGCGCGGACGTCACGTGCGGCGGCCTCTCCAAGCGCACCCCTTTCTCTTTCAAGAAAATCCCCGGCCCACGCACCCGGGTGCCCGCCACGCCACCCGACCCGCAAACGAAATGCTCTAAACTAGATCCAGTTGACAGGATCTAGCCTTGCGCATCCTCACCCGCTATATCTGGAATGAAGTGCTCTCGCACGCCCTGCTGGGTGGCGCGCTCTTTACCTTCATTCTTTTTATGAAGAACATCGGTGAGCTGTTGGAAATGGCCGCGCGCAATACTGCGTCGTTAGGTGGCGTGGCCAAGGTCTTTCTGTTTCTTCTCCCCAACACCTTGACGCTCACCATTCCCATGGCGGTGTTGGTTGGAGTGCTTCTCGGCCTGAGCCGGCTCTCTGCCGACAGCGAAATCACCGCCATGCGGGCGGCGGGCATCGGCGTCTGGTTTTTTGTTAAGGTCGTGTCGGCGGTGGCGATCATTGCCTGGGGAATCTCCCTGGCCAATTCGCTTTACCTGGCTCCCCGGGCAACGGCGGCGCTGCTGCAACTGAAAGATGACCTCAAGAATCAGCAGGCTTCCTTTCAAATTGAGCCGCGCGTCTTCTATGAAGACTTTAAGAACTATGTTCTCTACGTGCAGGACATCCGCGCCGGCACAGGCGCTGCGCATTGGCAGCGCATCTTCCTCGCCGATCTGAGCGATCCCTCCACACCCAAGATCACCACTGCGGAGGAAGCCGTTGTTGCCAGCGGCGGGCCCAACACACTGCTCATGCGTTTGCGCAGCGGCACTGAGCACGAAATGGTAAGCGCCAATGGCGGGCCGCAATACCAGGTCACCACCTTTGCGGAATCGGTGCTTCCCCTGTCGATCGGCGCCCAGGAAGACACCCACTTCGGTCACAATGAGGCGCCCATCCTTGCCCTGTCGAACCGCGCTCTTTACGACCAGGCGCAGGCAGCGGGCGGCAAACCCTTCCTGATTGAACTGCAGAAGCGCTTTGCTTATCCGGCGGCCTGCCTGGTACTGATGCTGATCGGTATCCCGCTCGGCCTCTCCTCGCGGCGTGGCGGCAAGAGCACCGGCTTCGTGGTCACCATCGCGCTGGTCTTCATCTACTACTCTCTATCGCTGACCGGCGTCTCGCTCGCCCGCGAGGGCAAGCTTCCTGTTTTCCTGGGCGTTTGGGCGGCCAACATTCTCTTTGCGTTATCCGGTCTGGTGCTGCTGCGCCAGATGGCCGTAGGCAGAGTGGCCGGAACGCAATTCTCCACCATCGCCGGCTGGTTCCAAAACCTGGAAATCTTCAGTCCGAACGCCAAACCCGCGGGGCGCATTGAGGAAGAGCGCCATACCCACGAGCGGGGTCGGTTTCCCCTCATTCTCGACGGGTATGTGCTGCGCGAGTTTCTCACTACCTTTGTCCTGGTGCTGGTTAGCTTCGTGCTGTTGCTGCTGGTGTTTACCTTCTTCGAATTGCTCGGCGATATTATCCGCAACCGCACGCCGCTGGTCACGGTAGGAGATTACCTCATCAATCTCACGCCCAACATGTTCTACAACATCACGCCCCTGGGTGTGCTGGTGGCCGTGCTGGTCACGTTTGGTGTGCTCACGCGGACCAACGAATTCACCGCCATGAAGGCCACCGGCATCAGCCTGTACCGGGTCATGACGCCCATCCTGGTGGTATCGGCCATGATCGCGGTTGCGCTTTTCCTCTTCGATCAGTCTTACCTTCCCACCGCAAACCGGCGGCAGGAGGCGCTGCGCAGCGTCATCAAAGGCAGGCCGGCGCAAACCTTCCTGCGCCCCGATCAGAAGTGGATCTTCGGCAAACAGGAGCCGGGGAAACCCGGACGGATTTTCTATTACCAGTTCTTCGACCAGAAAGAAGACCGCTTCGCCAACCTGACCGTGTTCGAATTCGACCCGGAGAACTTTGCCCTTTCCCGCCGCGTGTTCGCCTCGAGTGTCCATTGGGAACCCCAACTGCAGCAATGGGTGTTTGAGCATGGCTGGGAGCGCCGGTTCGATGGCGAAGCCGTCAGCAGCTATGGCCAGTTCAGTGTCGAAAGCTTTCCTGAGATCGACGAACAGCCGCAATACTTCAAAAAGGAAGCGGTACAGGCCAAGGAGATGAGCTTCGGCGAACTGGAGCGCTATATCCGCGACCTGGGGCAAAGCGGCTTTGACACCAAAGACCTGAGTATCCAGCTCAACCTGAAGCTAGCCTATCCGCTCATCACGCTGGTGATGGCCGTATTGGCGATTCCCTTCGCGCTCTCCATGGGCAAACGCGGGTCCCTGACCGGCATCGCCGCGGCGATCGGCCTGGCGATCGCCTACTTGTTGGTCACGCAAACCTTTCAAGCCCTGGGCGACGTGAACCTGCTGCCCACGCTGCTGGCAGCCTGGTCGCCTGACCTGCTTTTTGGCCTCACCGGCGCGTATCTGCTGCTGCGCACGCCAACCTGAGTTTGCGCCGGCAGTGTCTGCTTTAGAATCAGACAAGCATGCTGGCTCCGCTGCGCCCTCTGTTCCCGTATTTGCGTCGCTATTCCCGTGACTTTGTGTGGGGCGGCCTCTCCGCGGTCATTGCGAATATCATCTGGATCTTCTTCCCCCAGGTCATCCGCATCGCCATCGACGACCTGAACCACGGCGTCACGCGGCAAAAGATTCTCTTGTATGCCGGGCTGCTGGTGCTGATCTCCGCCGCCAAGGGCGTTTTTCTCTTCCTCACCCGCTGGATCATTATCGGCATTTCCCGCGAGATTGAGTTCGACCTGCGCAACGATCTCTTTCGCCACCTGGAACGGCAGCCGGCCGCTTACTTCCAGCAGCATCGCACCGGCGACATCATGGCCCGCATGACCAACGACCTCAACGCAGTGCGTTTGCTGCTGGGGCCGGCCATTATGTACAGCGCGAACACGGTCCTGTTCTCCATCGGTGCGTTGTATTTTCTGCTCCGTATCAGTCCCTGGCTGACCCTGGTAGCCCTGGTGCCGCTGCCCCTGGTCAGCGTCCTGGTGCAGTCCCTGGGACACAAGATTCACGAGCGTTTCGAACGCATCCAGGCGATGTACTCGGAGATCTCCGCCCAGGCCCAGGAGAATTTTTCCGGCGCCCGGCTGGTCCGCGCCTTTGCCCAGGAAGAAGCGCAGATCGCCGCCTTTGAAAAGGCCAACAAGGAAAATATCCGCCGCGGTCTGCGTCTCGTCCAGCTCATGGGCATGCTCTGGCCCACGCTCGAGTTTGTGCTCGGCCTCGCGCTGGCCATCACGCTGCTGGTGGGCGGGCATGAAGTGCTTTCTCACCGCATCAGCATCGGTGATTTTGTCGCCTTCAATACTTATATGGTCATGCTCACCTGGCCGGTCATCGCCCTTGGCTGGGTAGTGAACCTGTGGCAGCGGGGCACGGCTTCGGTGGTGCGCATCGATGAGCTGCTGTCGAACCAGCCCACGATCGACAATGCCGCGGCCGATGTCTCAATCCCCGCCGATCTGACGCTGCGCGGCGATATCGAGTTTCGTAACCTGAATTTTTCGTATTCCGGCGCGGATGCCGGCCGGGCAGAAGTGCTGCACTCACTGTCGCTCAAGATTCCCGCCGGCAGCAGCCTTGCCATTGTGGGCCCAACCGGTTCGGGCAAATCCACGCTCATCAATCTAATCCCGCGGCTTTATGACGCAGCGCCGGGAACGGTGCTGATCGATGACCGCCCCATCCGCGACTATCCCCTCGGGGTGCTGCGGGCAAACATTGGCTTCGTTCCCCAGGAGACCTTTCTCTTCAGCCAGACCATTCGCGGCAACATTGCCTTCGGTGCGCCCTTGGCCACGGATGGCCAGGTACTCGAAGCAGCCGAAGCGGCGCACATCCGCCGTGAGTTTGACGAGTTCCCTGCCGGCTTCGCCACCACCGTCGGGGAGCGAGGCGTGACCCTTTCCGGGGGGCAAAAGCAGCGCACTGCGATTGCGCGCGCAGTGATCCGCGATCCCCGCATCCTGATCCTCGACGACGCGCTTTCGAGCGTCGACACCTACACCGAAGAGCAGATTCTGGGCGAGCTACAAAGAGTGATGCAGGGCCGCACCACAATCTTCATCTCCCACCGCATCTCTACCGTGCGCCATGCCGACCAGATTGCCGTGCTGGGGGCCGGACGCATCGTCGAGTTGGGAACCCACGATGCGTTGCTCGCGCGCAACGGGTACTATGCCGATCTGTTCCAAAAGCAACTGCTCGAAGAAGAGCTGGCCGTCACCCGCTGACACTGGAGCATTTTCGCAATTGGTGTAGACGGAACTACGCCTTAGCCAACTCCATCTCCACCACCTTCAAGAGGGCAGGGTCATCCGCCGTGGTATCGGGCGCGAACCGGGCCGCCACCTTGCCATCGCGGTCGACAACGAACTTCTCAAAATTCCACAGGATCTCCGGCGCTTCGTTGGTCTCGATCCCGTATTTTTTCAAATTCTCGGCGAAAGGCACCGCTGAGGTGCTGATCGCCTCAGGCTGGGCATCGATCAGCGCCTGGTACAGGGGATGCTTCCCTTCGCCCACCACGGTGATCTTTTCAAACAAAGGAAAGTCCACGCCAAAGGTGCTGCTGCAAAAGCTTTCGATTTCGGCATTGCTGCCCGGTTCCTGGCCTTTGAAATCGTTGGCAGGAAAACCAGCGATCACCAGGCCGCGGTCGCGGTAATCACGATAGAGCTTCTCCAAAGACTCGTATTGCTTGGTGAGTCCGCACTTCGACGCGACGTTCACGATAAGAAGAACTTTTCCGCTGTACTCGCCGAGGTTGGTGTCTTCGCCGTTGATGCGGCGCACGGGAATTTTCTGGATAGGTGTGCTCATATAACTACGATTCTAGCTCTGCTTTGCAGGGATATCGAATGCTGTGTCTCACGCAGAGGAACGTTTCTCCGTTTTGGAGGGTACGGGGCTTCAAGCCCCTGAGGCGATACCGGCTGGTTGGCTTCACCCTTTGCGGGGTGCTGAAAATGGATTCGATCAGTGAGACACTACACCAGGTTGAACCTGTTATGAACGATGGCCAGCAATTTCGCGAAGATGCGGCAGGGGAACTTCCTGTTCGAGGCTTTCTTCACGGCGCTTTGGATCCTGGGAACGATTGCCTCGTCTTGACCCACGGCGCGGGTTCGAACTGTAACGCTCCGCTGCTCATCGCGCTCGCCAGTGCATTTTCTGCGACAGGACTGGCTGTGCTGCGCTGCGACCTTGTCTTTCGTCAACAGCGGCCGCAGGGACCACCACCGCGCGGCAGCGCGGAACGCGACCAGCTCGGCCTGCGCGCCGCGGTCGCGTCGATTCGGCGGCGAACCACTGGACGGGTCTTTCTTGGCGGCCACTCCTACGGCGGCCGGCAAGCATCAATGCTCACCGCGGACGAACCGGAGCTTGTCCATCGCCTGCTGCTGCTTTCTTACCCGCTTCATCCTCCCCTGCAGCCCGCTGCGCCGCGCACAGCGCATTTCCCCTGCCTCCAGGTACCGGCGTTGTTCGTTCACGGCACGCGCGACGGCTTCGGCTCCATCGAGGAGGTGGCAGCGGCGCTCAAGCTCATCCCGGCGCCGACCCAATTGCTCCCGGTCCCGGGCGCCGGCCATGAACTGCTGAACAAACGGAATCGTGACGCGATGGCGAAGACAATCGTGGATACATTCCGGTCATTCGCCGGCTACGGCGGGACTGCCTCGCCGCAGCGAGCGTTAGTCGTACCGTAAGCCACAACGGTCATTGTTCTCTTTTGGGGTGCCCGTAGAGGTAATGATCGTGGCAGGAAATACCGGAAGTGAAAGACCTTTTCGTGGTTTCTCCCAAAGAAAACCACACCTCGCGGTATCAGACCACAGTCATTTGCGAACCTGCTCTAAAGCCGGCCTCGTAGCAAACAGTTCGTGCGCCCTCAGGCTTCATCGCTTTTCAAAAATCAGAAAATAATCCTGGCCATCGCCTTTGGTGAAATCGTACCGGGCGACTTGGCGAAACCCTGCCCGCTCCACCTCAGCGCGGACGATCGGTTCGTTGAGGCCGTGGTCCGAGCCGTTGCCGTTCTTGTCGATAATGCCGAAGCGGGCTCCAGGTTTCAGCGCCGCACGAAGACTGGCAAGCACGGGCTGAGGACGCGCGATCTCGTGGTAGACCTTCAGCATCAAGGCGGCGTCGAGCGAATCGGGCGTCAGCTTCGGGTCGTCGGGGGTACCCAGGAGCGTGTCGATATTGTCGAGATGCTCGCGCTGAGCCCGCTGCTCGATGTAGGCAATCCCTTTGGGATTGATATCCTCAGCGATCACTCGCCCGCCGGGAGCGACCCGTCGTGCGGCGCGCACGCTGAACCACCCCCCGCCCGCACCGATATCCGCAATGGTGACACCGGGTTTCAAGTGCAGCAGATCCATAACCCGATCGACCTGCAAACGCTGGTCGCGTCCGGGGGTCTCGAAGATGCTTAAATCCCCTGCATAAGGTGTACTGGTAGGGTGCGACGGGGCGGCAGCGGGCGTTTGCGCCCAGAGTCCCGGCACAGAGCTGACTGCCAAGAAAACCAGGAGCAAGAGGACACCGGGCAGCGTGCGGCGAGCATGCCGGCCGAGACTGAATCCAAGTGGTTTAACCTCATCCGCCTGGGGCAAAAAAAACATCCGCTTAAGGGCGGGCGTAACTTCTTCGATCTTCCGTAGTCCCATGTTGGGCCGGATCCTTTGTTCCGGTACAATTACTGGCTTTCCATCCAGAGAAGAACCTGGTGAGCACATGTTGCTTTTGTTCATAGCGTATTTTGGTGGCGTTCTCACCATTGTCAGTCCCTGCATCCTGCCGGTGTTGCCGTTCGTCTTCGCCCGGTCCGATCAGCCCTTTCGCAAGAGCGGCCTGCCGCTGCTTGCCGGCATGTGCATCACCTTTGCACTGGTCGCCAGCCTCGCCACCGTGGGAGGAGCCTGGGCGGTACGCGCCAATCAGTTCGGCCGTGTTGCCGCGCTGATCCTCTTCGGGGTGTTCGGGCTAACGCTGCTCTTCTCCTCGCTGGCGGAACGACTCACGCGTCCGATCGTCCAACTCGGCAATCGGCTTTCGCAAAATTCCGATGCAGGTGCAAGTGTACTCAATTCCTTCTTGCTGGGTGTGGGTACTGGTTTGTTGTGGGCGCCCTGCGCAGGTCCGATCCTCGGTCTGATTCTTACCGGTGCGGCTCTGGAAGGCGCCAGCGCGCACACCGCCCTCCTCCTTCTGTGCTACGCGGCGGGGGCGGCGACATCCCTCGCCATAGCGCTGTTCGCCGGCGGCCATGTCTTCGCGGCGATGAAACGCTCTTTAGGCGCGGAGGAGTGGATTCGCCGCATCCTCGGCATCGCGGTACTTGCGGCCGTCGCCGCGGTCGCGTTTGGCCTCGATCGTGGCGTGCTCACCCGCCTCTCTCTTGCCGGGACCGGCGGTCTGGAACAGGGCATCCTCGATCACTTCCACGCCGCGAAGCAACCCAAGCGAATCGTCGTAACCCAGACGATTGACATCAACGACGGCCAGGTCGACGCGGAGGTCACAACCCTTCCAGACCTTGGGCGAGCCACCGCCTGGATCAACACCCCGCCGCTGACTGCGGAATCGCTTCGCGGAAAAGTAGTGCTGGTCGATTTCTGGACCTACTCCTGCATCAACTGCCTGCGCACGCTGCCCTATCTCAAGGCATGGAACAGAAAATACAAAGGCAGCGGCCTGGTCATCCTCGGCGTGCATACCCCCGAGTTTGCCTTTGAGAAGGATGAGGCGAATGTTCGAAAAGCCATCAATGACCTGGGAATCGCCTATCCGGTTGCGATGGATGACGACTACCAGATCTGGCGTAACTTCCACAACGAGTATTGGCCTGCCGATTACCTGATCGATGCGCAGGGTAACATCCGTTTTCACCACTTTGGCGAAGGCGCTTACGACGAAACGGAACAGCAGATTCGCACCCTGCTCGAAGAGGCCAACCATAAGCCTCTGCCGGGGACCGCAACCAAAATCGCCGCTACCGGCGCGGAAGCTGCCCCCGATGTGGACGATGTGCAATCGCCCGAAACCTATATCGGCTACGCCAAAGCGCAGAACTTTGCCTCCCCCGGAGGACTCAACCAGGATGATCCGAAACTCTATCAAACACCCGGCGCACTCAAACTAAACCAGTGGGCGCTGGCGGGTTCATGGGTCGACCAGGATCAGGTGGCAACCGCGCTAGCTCCGGCGGACAGTATCTCGTATCGCTTCCACGCGCGAGATCTACACCTTGTGTTACGGCCCTCCGGCGACGGTAAGCCTGTCCGTTTCCGGGTGACCCTCGACGGTCATGCGCCCGGCGCGGACCATGGCGTGGATACCGACGCGGAGGGTTACGGCGTCGTGACCGGCGACCGGCTTTATCAACTCGTGCGTCAGAAAAACAACATTCTTGACCGTACGTTCCGCATAGAGTTCCTGTCGCCGGGAGCACGAGCCTATTCCTTCACCTTCGGTTAGAGCAGTCTTGGCCTCCCCGGGGCCTCGCCACTGCAGCGATTGACCTGAACAGTGCCCGGCGACGAATCCGGAATGGTCGTGACATGCGCCCGGGGAATCGCGGGACTGAAGCGCGTCGATGGAGACTTAAGCTGTGCGGTTATCTTCGAGTAGCCTGTGCAGATGTCGGGGCCGGACGGTGAGGCTGCCAGGCGGGACCGCCTTCTTCCCACTGGTCATCGGTGAGCTGCTCCACATGGGTGCCGTCACAGTTCATCACAAAAATCTCGCCATATGGTTGCGGGCTGCCGGTGTAAAGGGTCTCGTCCTTGAATCCCATTCGCGAACTCGTAAACAATAACCGCGCGCCGTCGGGAGACCAGGCCAGGTGCGCTTCATTGCCGTGCGTGTGCGTCAATTGGGTTACATCCTTCCCATCTGGATGAACCGTCATCACTTCAAAGTCGCCCGCAATGTTGCGCACAAAGGCGATCAGGTCTCCGCGCGGGGACCACAAAGGAAAGTTATCGTACTGATCGGTCAACACGGTCACGGAGCGGTCGGCAAGATTCATGATGCGCAGACCTTCGCCATCGGGTCCGGCGGTGCGGTAGACAAGGCGTCTTCCGTCGGGTGAAAAGGCCGCAAAACCGTTGTTGTTCGCACCCGAGGTAACCACGTGGAAGCCGGTGCCGTCGGCATTGAGGATTGCCACCTGCGCTCCTCCATTGACCCGATCGATAGGCTTTTTGGTTCCCGCGGCGAAGTCAAGAAAAGCAGTGAAGCCGCCGACGCCGACAACGATCTGCTTGCTGTCCGGCGACCATTGCGGGCCCAGGATCAAATCCTTCCGCTCGAGGATGGCGTGCGCCGGCTGGTCGCCGTCGATGACCATCAGACTGGTGACACCGCCGGGAACTACGTTTGAAACCGCCAGACGCATTCCGGTTTGATCGTAGGCCGGCAACTCCGTGGTCGCGTAGAGATCAAAGTTCGGATTCCGGCTCCATTGCTTCACCGGTTCGGAGCTCGGCTTAAAAGCTGTACGGCTGTAGACAACGTGATTGCCATCCGGAGACCAGGCAGCGGGATTGGACGCGATGTCCGCACCGGAGGGGCCCACCTTGAGGCCGGCGGAAACAATCTCCATCCTGGCTCCGTCGCCACGCAGATAGGCAACCTTGCCGGAGGCAAGAACAGACGGCGCCAGTTTGACGCCCGGGCCGCTCGTAATGGGAGCGATAGAGCCGGTGGCGATATCAATCCTGTAAAGCTGGTTCTCTGCGCCCGCCTCATAAGGCGTAAGCAGTTTGGTTCGGTTGCTCCATGTGTCTTCCGCCGGCATGCAGTAGGTCACGACGCTCTTGCTGTCAGCCGTCCATTTGGGGTTGCCGCAGAAGTTCCCGTGCTGCGAAATACGCCTGAGCCCCGAGCCGTCGGAGTGAATGAGATAGATGTCGACGAGTTGCAGCCGCTCCCAACGGCTTTTGGCGGTGGGAAGGCTACTGTCGCGGTCCGAAGAGAAGGCGATCCACTGGCCATCGGGAGACCACGCCGGCCTGAAATCGCCACCCCGCCCGGTGGTCAGCGCCTGCTCTTTGCGGGTGGCGAGGTCCAGTACCCAAAGATTCGCAAAACCCTCGGCCCGCGTCGAAACAAAGGCGATCTGCCCGCCATCGGGAGAGAATGCGGCCTGATCGTCGTAGGCCGCATCGGCCGTCAGGCGTTCGACTTCGCTACCGTCGGGATGCATGCGGAAGAGATTGGCGGGACCGGCCCGCTCCGACGTAAAGGCGATCCAATCACCCTTGGGAGACCACGCGGGATTGTAATTGAGCGAGCCTGGCTGCGTGAGCGGCTGCTCCCCGGAGCCATCGGCGTTCGAGATAAAAAGGGTGGATTGGGTGGGGCCCAGGCGGGTGAAGAGAACCCGATCGGCCGCAAGGCAGGAAAGGGCCGCGCACGCAAAGATGCAAAGAAACCGGAAAAGAAGACGAGGCACCGTGGCGCTCCGAGGTCTGAATTTGGTGGGAAGGAAAGCCGCTGAAGTGTAACGCCGCAAGGAGGATTGAGCAATTGTTTCCCAGCGATCATGTTTCTCTCTATTGGTTTGGGAGATAGGGGGACAGCTCCATCCTATTGCCGCAATTCTGGGGATGGGTATCGTGTCCCCTTATCCCCACCCTCTATGGGCCGCACTGCGATGGTCGTCCGCAAATGCAGCCGGTCGGCATAGCGCAACAGCTTCTCGATGCTTACCTGGGAGATGCGCCCCTTGAGTAGGTTGCTCACTGACGGCTGGTACTCGTCCAGAATGCCTACAAGCTGGGCCTGCGTGTACCCCTTTGCCCGTACATTTTCAAGGATGGCGGATAGAATCTCCGCCTTGATTTTCAGTGCACTGGCTTCCGACGCAGAGAAGCCCAAGGCGTCAAAGATGTTTCCCTTTACGATATGGGTCGGCCTATTTCTCGCTGCGCTTTTCATGTACCCTCTGCTCCTGCAATCGTTGCCTGACTAGTTTAAGGCGCTGCCTGGCAACCTCAATGTCTCTCCGGCCAGTCTTGCGGCTCTCCTTCTCAAAGCAGTGCAACACGTAAATCGTGTTGCCCACCTTCGACAGGTAGATCGCCCGGTACCACGTGTGCTCATCGGCCTCTTTCAATTCGTAGACGCCTGAGCCGATGGAACTCATGCTGCGCGTTTGCGATGTCGGCTCCCTGCCGATTTGAAGCTGCCGCAGCGAGAATCCGAACGTCCGCTTGACCTCATCGGGAAAGCCCGACAGCACCTCCAGCGAGTCCCCTCAAAGTGGAGTTCGGCGACTGATGGGGCTTCCTCCCTGGATACCATCACACCGAATGGTATCGCAAATCGAAGCAGTTTATAGAATATTTACTATATGCTTTCGTTGATGCAGAGCTGATCGAATCGGGAGGCGAGCCGCCGAGAAGGACGTTTATGAGGACTCAACTCATCTCCGGTCGCTTGCCAAAAGCCGATAGCACTCTATTACCGTCGTCGCTCTTTCACTCCCTGTGCCGTTTCGTCTCTTCTTCGTCAGGTGAGCGTCGGCGAGGGAGTCCCTTTGCCGAGGGCTCGGATCCAGGTGGTTCACGGAACGGTTCCACAGCAATGCGCTCGTAACGTACTTCCAGCACCGTCAGGTGTTCTGTCCCGCCCGGCGCTTGGAGAACTACGCTGTCACCCGCTGCCGACTTCATCAACGCGCGCCCCAGAGGTGACACCCAACTGATGTGGTTGCGGTTGAGATCGACCTCGTCCGTGCCTACGATGCTCACCACTCGCTCCGCTCCCGCGGCATTGGCATAGCGCACCGTCGCCCCGAAGAATGCCCTCGTCTCCCGCTGCCCCGCTCTCGGAGCTTCCGGGTCCACCACTTCCGCGGCTTCGATTCGCTTGGTGAGAAAACGAATCCGCCCATCGATCTGCCGCAGCCGCCGCTTGCCGTACTGATAGTCGGCGTTTTCACTGCGATCGCCGTTGCCGGCAGCCCACGACACCACCTCCGCCACGGCCGGGCGGTCCCTGGTGAGCAGAAACCGGTGCTCATCTTTGAGGCGCTGCAGCCCGCTCCGCGTTATGTAGTTCTTGCCTCCCGTCGCGGGCTCGTCCGCTTGTGGTGTTCTCGTAAACCCTTTCCGCATCTCGTAATCCTCCCAGCGCGCATCCAGTGGGTGCCCCAATGAATGCGGATGAACGCCGATGGAAAACACTGTAGGTCGTCCACGCTCATCGGCAGTTCACCTGCGGCCCTAACTGATTTTTTCACGTCTTCCGGCCCCTGAGCGATCCTTTCCTTTCTCTCGGACAAGGGCTGGCTAAGGCATGCTTGGGAGATCAGTATTGATAAGCCGGGAGCGCGCCAGAGAACAGAAATTGCGAAGCTGGGAAGCGGAGTGAACGCCCGCTTCATCGTTCTTTTCATCGTTGCTTTTCGGGCTCGGCGCCGGGCATGGGCAGCGACGTTCTGCTGCCGAAGCCGATCTCCATCGCGGTGTTCTTTGGAAAAACGATGTTACGTCCTCGTCCTAGAAAGTTGTTGTAGATGGAGCGGCTGCCACCGTACGCGCTCATCAGGATGCCGTAAGTGTGAGAGCGGAAGGCGATGCCGACAATCAGCCCGATCAGCTTGAATCCGGTTGCGCCGCCAGCGGTTGGACTGGCGGCGCCAACGTCCTTCCGTCCGCCGCTTCCGATCAGTGCCAGGCCCACTGATGTGCCGGTCGAGATATACCGCATCTTGGATGAAGTTGCTTTGGTGCCGCCCTCTGCATCGAGCTGCGCATGGTCTGCAGCGCCGGACTGGATACCTTGCAGGCTAGTGTCCACCGTCTGTACGGCTCCGTCGGGAAGGATCACCTCGCGAAAAGCGATACGCAGTTGTCCGTTACGGTGAAAACTGCGGGCGGGACGCACTTGAAGGACAGAGCCGCGGAGGCAGGTTCCCGCGGGGAGGATGAGGCTTCCTTGATTGAAGAGCGGCTGCGAGAGTTCGGCATCCACATCCGCACTCTTCAGCGTCTTCGCTGAATTGAGAGGCGTCCGCAGCACAGCGTGGACTAGGCTTCCCGGCGCAGGCCGCGTGCCGATGGCAGAAAGAGTTTTGGAGGAGACGGACTCGCTCCCAAAGTCGAGCGGCTGCGAGAGTTCGGCGGAGTAGAGCGTTCCGGCATCGATATATTGCGGGTGTACGGGAAGCTGCGCGACGGCATAGCGCGTGACGAGATGCATCCGCCCGGGCGACTCCACCTGCTTCATGACATTGTTCCACTGCGCGCGCGCCTGATCCATCTTTTGCGCGGCGGCATCCTTTACGACGTTCTTTTTGTGCTGGTCTGCGGTCACCAGCCGGACAACCTGTCCCGAGCCGGGGACTACGTTCGCATGGAGGCTTATGCGACGCCCATCGGGCAGGATGAGCTCGTCGAAGACAACACCGAGCTTGTGGGGCGGAGTGAAATCGGCGTTGAGCGCGTCCAGAGTTCGCGCGCGGCCGGCAACCGGATAAATTGCCGAGATGCGCCCGGTTGCCGCGGTGCCGACCGGAATGACGAGATGGTCGAAGACATACACCGGCTGCATGACGCGTCCGGTGATAGGCTGGCCGATTTTGCGGACGCGCACTTCCTTATCGAGAGCGATCTGCAGCGGAGTGCCATCAGGAACGGTGAGCGCGACGGTGTGGGCATCGAACGATGGTTGTGAAGAGAGGGGCTGAGGCTGGCCGGCTGCGGTCTGTGCCGGCATGCGTTCGGCAAAGGCCCAGGCAAACAGAAGTATAGGGAGAACACGAAGAAACGTCATTCGGGAAACCTCAGGACGTAGACAATACGTTTCTGCTGCCAATCTGCCGGCTATCGTGGAAGCGCGCGTGCCACGGCTTAAGCCTCTGATACCGTGCTGGAGGGCGTGTCCTGCTCAAATCCAGATACACGCCGCGCCGCAGCTTGAGCTGTGTCAGATTTGCCCTTTTATAGGCATCTCCCTCTTCTCCAGACGGCATGCATGCAAGCGTCTATCATTTGACTCTTAAACAATTAAGACACAATTGTCAAGGTCGCTTCGTCCGTCATGTTTTGATGAACGGGCCAGGGCATCACTTGCAACAGATCCCCATTGAATGGAGGCAACAGGCATGTGCCATCGGCGGAAGCTCCCGTACAGTTTGGACGAATATGATCGAAGTCTTTTCCCGTACGCAAGATGGTGAGGAACTCCTCAAACGAGTGGCCTCCTTCGGGCCGCCCAGTCTTGTCTGGAGTCAAGTTGCGGGAGTAAAGGTGCAGCAGCTCGAATTTGCTACCGAACGGACCGAAGTCCCGGCCGCCGCCCAGGTAGGTGGCTGGATTGACATGCTGGGTCCCGGTGAATGGACCCTTGGGAGGAGCCAGGAGGAAGGGGTTGCCCGGGCCAAGGTATTCGGTCGCCGGACCCTGGCTATGACACCCGTTGCAGTCGGATTGTGCGTGGTTTTCTCTCAACGAAAACCGTCACCCTCTAAAGCATTTTCGCAATGACTCTGGTCTGGCAGGAGCAGCGAAGTGCGGCTTTTCTTGAGGAAAAGCCGCCATGGGAGTCGTTACTCTGTAAGCACCAGAAGTGAAAATGCTGTAGCGCTGCCGCCTTACTTGCCGTGGTTGAGTAATGCGGTGAAAGCGCGCCAGGCGGGAGTCATTCCGATAGGGACGGCGAGAGCCACGGACGCGAAAACCAGTGGCGCTGCCCACAGGGTGGAGCGGTGTATGCGGCGGATAAAGATAAGTTCGTAGATGATGATAAGCAGAAGCACCGCGCCGACCCCGGATGCCGGTCCGGCAGCGGGGGGTAGTCCGATCCGGGCCCAGGGAAAGCGGCCAAACGCTGCGCCCACGAGGCCCGTGGTCGCCAGCAGAATGAGACGCTTGTGCGCGTCGGGCCTGCGTCGTGCGCGCCAGGCCGCATAGATGACGACGGCGAAGACGGCGATTCCGATCAACGGGAAAGCAGCGGAGACATCAGGAGTAAGCGGGCCGATCCTGACTCCACGATGAAGCGCGTCAATCGCGGCGATGACGCCAAGCACGATCATGATAGGGGGAAGGCAGAACGCAACCGCGCCGAGGGAACGATGCCATTGGACGCGGCGAGCGGAAATAAGGGCGGCCTGGACAACGAACAGCAGCATCCAGAGAGTGAAAGCGGCGCCGTGGATGTGAAGAATGGGGCTGGGAAGCGGCGCGCGCATCATCCCCGCCTGGAAATAGGTTGGCGCAAAGCCAATGTAGACGCAGACGCAGAGCAAGACCGCCATCCCGCTATAGAAAACGCGTTCGACCGTTCGATTGACATGTCTGTACGCGGGCTGTCGCCCGGGCAGAGGGCCGCGGATAGCGTCGGTTGCCATGATCTTCTCCACTTCTGATGTCCGCTTCCAATTGCTCGGTTCTGACCCGGCGCGACGCAGAATGCCCGACTGAAGAAACCCCAGCTCTGGCCACACTCACTTGGATTGCGGCCCTGATGCTATCACGTCAAACCATCAGCAGCGGTAGGAAAATAGTGGATGGAATGGTGGATTGCATGGGGAGCAGGGCTGCCGGGGGTTAACAACAAACAAATCTCCCGTTTCATCCGTCGTGGGTCGGCATAGGGAAAAAGGAGCAGCCCAGGAGGGGCAGCTGTTGTGTGTACCCGGGATTTTCATCCTGCACATTCAGGCCGTCCCTTCGGGACTGGATCGGCGAACGCGGGCACCCGTCCCGTCCCGAAGTTTCTCCCGCAGCCTGCTTAGCCCGTACATAAAGCCTGAAAGATCAAGCGGGTTTTTTAGCTCCTGAGGGAATACCGGCCGGTTGACTTCACCCTTTGCGGGGGTATTGAAAATAGATGCAATCATTGAGACACACCATTCGCACGCGGGCCCCGGCGCTCCGCCCGGGTACACTCTTTAACGACGCTATGCCGGCACTCTATAACTCCGCAGGCATTGGCAGGCCGGCGGGCGACAAAGGACCGATCTCCTCACCTCGGCATCTTAAGGAGCGCTATGGCCTACATTCTTTCGCTCGACCAGGGAACCACCAGCTCGCGCTCGATTCTCTTTGCCAAAGACGGGGCCATCGTCGCCCATGCACAGCGTGAGTTCAAACAGATCTACCCCCAGGGCGGCTGGGTAGAGCATGATCCGTTCGACATTCTCACGTCGCAAATGAGTTCTGTGGTCGAGGTGTTGGGCAAGGCGGGCATACGCGCACGCGACCTGGCGGCAGTGGGCATCACCAACCAACGGGAGACCACGATCGTGTGGGACCGTGCCACCGGCAAGCCGGTCTACAACGCGATTGTGTGGCAGGATCGCCGCACCGCCGAAATATGCCGAGCAGATGAAAGCCGACGGCATGGAAGAAACCGTCCGCCACAAAACCGGGCTGCTGATCGATCCTTACTTTTCCAGCTACAAAAATTGCGTGGATCCTCGACAACGTAGACGGCGCCAGGCAAAAGGCCGAGGCCGGCAAACTGGCGTTCGGCACCGTCGACAGCTGGTTGATCTGGAATTTGACCAGCGGAAAAAAGCACGTCACCGATCGCACCAATGCGTCGCGCACCATGCTTTACAACATCGTCGAAGACAAGTGGGACGCCGACCTTCTGCGGCTCTTCAAAATCCCCGAGAGCATGATGCCCGACCGTGGTCTGGTCGAGCGAAAAGATCGGCCAGGTGACCACCACCCTCGGCCTCGAAGCCAGCGACATCGCAGGCATCGCGGGCGATCAGCAATCCGCTCTCTTTGGTCAGTTGTGCATCCAGCCAGGCGACGCGAAAAACACCTACGGCACCGGCTGCTTCCTGTTGCAGAACATCGGCAGCCAGTTCGTGCTGTCAGAGAAGAGGCTGATCACTACCCTCATCTGCAGCCTCGATAAGAAGTTGGAATATGCTCTCGAAGGCAGCATCTTCATTGGCGGCGCGGTAGTGCAATGGCTGCGCGACAGTTTGCAGTTGATCCGCAAATCGTCCGAGGTGCATCAACTGGCAGCCACGGTCGAAGATTCCGATGGAGTGGTCCTGGTGCCGGCATTCGTCGGTCTGGGCGCCCCTTACTGGGATCCGTACGCCACCGGCCTGCTGATTGGATTGCGCCGCGGCACCAAACCAGGCCATATCGCCCGCGCGGCAGAAGAAAGCATCGCCTTCCAGGTGGCCGACGTGATCGACGCCATGAATGCAGAGACCAAGCATCCATTCAAGGAGCTGCGTGTCGATGGCGGCGCCGCCGTGGACGAACTGCTGATGCAGTTCCAGGCAGACCTGCTGGGCGTACCCGTCATTCGCCCGGCGGTCAACGAGACCACCGCGCTCGGGGCCGCTTATCTAGCCGGCCTTGCCGTGGGCTTCTGGAACAATCCGGAGGAGATTCGCAAATTGCGCGCAGCCGATACACGCTACGAACCAAAGGCCGGTCAACCGAAAATCGCTGCCGGCCGCGAGCGCTGGAAGCGGGCAGTGGAGCGATCGAGAAACTGGCATGAAGGAGATGCATAGATGAATCGCCAGGCAATGCTCACCCGCGTGCAGGCTCGTTCCACTCCGTGGGACATCGTCGTCATTGGAGGAGGAGCCACCGGCGTAGGCGTTGCCGTGGATGCCGCCAACCGTGGCTTCGATGTGCTGTTGCTGGAGCGCATGGACTTTGGCTCAGCCACTTCCAGCCGCAGCACCAAGCTGGTGCACGGCGGCGTCCGCTATCTGGAACAAGGCAACGTTTCGCTCGTGATGGAAGCGCTGAAGGAGCGCGGCCTGCTGCGCCAGAACGCTCCCCACCTGGTCCACGATCTGGCCTTTGTCGTCCCCAACTACTCCTGGTGGGAAGCTCCCTTCTACGGCATCGGGATGAAGGTCTATGACCTGCTCGCAGGCAAGTATGGTTTTGGCAAGTCGCGCCTGCTCTCGCGAGAAGAAACTTTGGAGCGGCTGCCCACCATCCAGACTGAAGGACTGCGCGGCGGCGTCATTTATTACGACGGGCAGTTTGACGACACGCGCCTGCTCATCCATCTGGCCGCTACCGCGGCCGACGAAGGCGCGGTGCTGCTCAACTACGCGCCCGTGGTCGAGATCACCCGCGGCGCCGACGGATTTGCCGACGGCGTCGTCGCCGTCGACCGTGAGACTGGCAAGCGCATGACCATCCCCGCGCATGTCGTGGTGAACGCGACGGGCATTTTCGCCGACGACGTGCGCCGCCTCGCCGAGCCTGAGGTGCAAGCCATGATCGCGCCCAGCCAGGGCATCCACCTGGTCTTCGAACAATCCTTCCTGCGCGGCGACACCGCCATCATGGTGCCGCACACCAGTGACGGCCGCGTGCTGTTTGCCATTCCCTGGCACGAGCACACGGTGGTCGGCACCACCGACACGGCGATCGAAGAGCCTTCGTATAACCCTCTTCCCTTCGAGGAGGAGATTCAGTTCATCCTCGACACCGCCGCCCAATATCTCAGCCGCCCTCCGCAGCGCAGCGACGTGCTCAGCGTCTATGTCGGCATCCGCCCGCTGGTCAAGGCGAGCAGCGCCACCAGCAAGACCTCCTCGCTCTCCCGCGATCACACCATCCATGTCGATAACTCCGGCCTGCTGACTATCGTGGGCGGCAAATGGACCACCTACCGGCACATGGCGGAAGACTGCGTGAACCACGCCATCACGCTCGGCGAGCTCAAAGATGTGCCCAGCACGACCCATAACCTGAAAATCCACGGCTACCGGCAGGAGGAATCACTCAGCAGCCTGGGTGCGTACGGTTCCGATGCGGACGATATTCTCGCGCTGGCCGCGGCCGACGAACGTCTCGGCCAACGGCTTCATCCTGCCCTGCCCTATCTTGCCGCCGAAGTGATCTGGGGCGTCAGGAAGGAGATGGCGCGGACTCTCGACGACGTGCTCTCCCGCCGCACCCGGGCTTTGTTTTTGAATGCGCGCGCGGCGATCGAAATGGCCCCGGCGGTGGCCAGGCTCATGGCGCGGGAGCTGGGGACCGGGCAGGACTGGATCGACCAACAGCTTCAGCAATTCAATGACCTGGCACGAAAATACCTGCTACCGTGAAGGGCACACGTTAAACACAGGATTCGTTCGTCGGATGAAGAGACAAGATTTTGGCGAGTACCTTGCGGAGGCCCTGGCGGTCTTCATCATCATCGCATTCGGCGACTCCGTCGCCGCCATGTACACCCTTTACAACCCAAGTCCCTATCTCAATTCTTACTGGGGCGTTTGTATCGCGTGGGGCCTCGCGGTAACTATGGCCATCTATGCCACCGGATCCATCTCCGGCACCCATGCCAATCCGGCGGTCACCCTGGCGCTTGCGCTCTATCGAAAGTTCTCCTGGCGCAAGGTGCTTCCCTATTGCGTGGCTCAGGTGATGGGCGGCATTCTCGGGGCGGCACTTGTCTACTCGTTGTATGTGCCCGTGATCGATCACTTCAACAACGCCGCGCAGCTCACACGCGTGGCCGGCGGCGCTGCCGGGGTGTTCTTTACCCATCCGGGGCTGGCTATCACGCCCATGCATGCGTTCTACGATGAAGTCATCCTGACGGCGTTTCTGATCTTCGGCATCTTCGCCATCACCGAGCAATACAACGAGATGGCTCCGCAGGCGAATTCCGGTGCGCTTATGATCGGGTTGCTGGTCGCTGCCATCGGTGCATCGATGGGCTACCTCGAAGCATGGGCGCTCAACCCTGCGCGCGATCTCGGCCCGCGCATTTTCTGCTATCTCGCCGGCTGGGGCTCCGCTGCATTTCCATCGCCCGAAAATTATTGGTGGGTGCCGATTGCCGGTCCTTTGCTCGGCGGCTGCCTGGGTGGCGCTGCCTACCAGTACATCGTTCGGCCTTTTTTGCCGGCCCACCTGCGGGCTCTCAGCGCGGAGTCGAAAACAGCGGCTCGATGAGAGCGAATCGAAGGAATGATCTTGGCTTTCGACGGTAATTAAATACTTAACGCACATGTGGCGTCTGGCGGGTAATTGGCTCAGCTGTTATTGCTTCGAGGCACCGGATCGGCCGGATCGCTTAGAGATTGCACTCTTCGGCAATCGCGGAACGGCCTGAACGCCCGCCCAAAGCGTTGCGATCGTTTGCTCGACCACGAGAGCCTGGTCAGGCAAATCGGGCACAACCCCTTGGATGACCATGAGTGTGGCGAGACCAAAAATCGAAAACCACCAGGTGTGAGCTACCACTATGTCATCCCTGTTTGGCAATCCTTCTTCCTTGGCAACATCGAAAAAGAGCTGCACGAAACGCCCGAACAACGGCGCGCCAATATCGTTGATATATTGTCCGGCGCGGACGCCGTTGCGGTTCTCAGGCCCGAAGAAGACGTTACGGAACTGTTGTGGATGGGCAATGCAGAATTGAATCAAGCCGCGTGAAGTCGCAAAAAGACGCTCTTTGGGTGCACGATGTTTCGCGGCAATCTCGTCGAAGTTCTGAACCATCAGCCCGATCGTCTCGCTGCTCAACTCAACAAGAATGTGCCACTTGTCGGGGAAATGCTGATAGATCACGGCGTGCGTATAGCCGATCTCTTTAGCGATTTCGCGAAGCGTCACGGCTTCGTAGCCGCGATCGGCAAACATTTTGCCGGCAGCCGCAAGGATTTCGCCCCGCAACCTCTCCTTACGCTCTACCCGTCGACTTGGTGATGTGGATGTCACTTCAATAGCTTAGTCCGTTTCGACGCTTTTTTGCGACCGAATGTTGATTCGTAACCATTGGTTTAGGAACCGACGATTATTTTGCAACCAATGGTTAGCATGGGGCTCTAATTGTCAGGCCCCGCATTTGGATCGGCGGCCATACACGAGGCAAGAGGAGGATGCGATGAAAGTTCTAGTGATTGGAGCAGCGGGCAAGAGCGGAGAGGCGCTGGTAAATGAGGCGTTGGCGGCCGGGCACACGGTGACGGCTTTCGTGCGCGGCGCCGCGCAGTACAAGAAGGCGAACGTCAGAGTTGTTGCAGGCGACGTGCTGGACACGGCTGCGGTCGACGCGGCGGTAGCCGGACAGGATGCGGTCATCGACGCGCTGGGTGGCAAGACGCCGTGGAAAGTGACGACCATGGAAACGAACGCGGCACACAATATTCTGGACGCGATGCGGCGCAATGGCGTACGGCGATTGCTTAAGATTTCGGTGGTGGGTGCGGGCGAGAGCGTCAAGAACGCAGGCTTCTTCAACGAGCACGTGCTGATGCGGACGTTTCTGCGGGGTCTGCTGGTAGACAAGGCGGGCATGGAGGCCGAGATCGAAGGCAGCAACCTGGACTGGACGCTCGTGCGGCCGCCTATGTTGACCGACCGCCAGAAGACCGGCATTGCCAGGGTGCTGAGTACGGAGGGCGGCGAGAAGGCGCACAAGATTGCGCGCGCCGATCTTGCGGCATTCATGGTGAAGGAACTGGAAAGCAGCCGATATGTGCGTAAGGCCGTGACGGTGACGACCACATAGCAAGGCCTCCGTGAGGGTCAACCACTTCTCTCATCGAGGCGATCCGATCGGCTGTGTGCAGGCCTGTAACGATTCACGCGACAGAAAACTGTGGAGACCCACGGGACTAGCAGAGTGCTAGAGCATTTTCACTTCTACTCTGCACAGGATGGTGCGGCGAAGTGCGGCTTTTCTTGAGGAAAAGCCGCCATGGGAGTCGTTACTCTGTAAGCACCAGAAGTGAAAATGCTGTAGCTGCGCAACTCACAAGCTCTGGCGTTCTCCCCAGAGCACCAACTTCATTCACGAAAGGATTGTTTTATGTCAAACTTCCCCACACCGTTTGAAGAAGTCATTCATCACAACGTCATTAAGAACAACAGAACCGGCGGCCCGGCGCTGGATATCGGGCCTATGCAGTTGCTATGGAGGGCACTGGGAGAAAACACGGGCTACACGTTCTCCATCTTTGAGACCACGGTCGTGCCCGGTATGGGGATCCCTCTCCATAAGCACCCCTTTGCAGAGTTCTTCTATGTGCTGGAAGGCGCGCTGTCAATGGGACACTGGAACTGCCAGGGCGTCGCTGAGTGGGACGTGTATGAAATCGGGGAGAGCCTGGTGGTGCCTCCCAACGCGCCTCACACATTCTTCAACAAGAGTGAGCGTCCCTGCCGCATGCTGAGTGTCTCAACGTATCACCACGAGCGAATGATGAAGGATGCGGTGCATCCGGATGGCAGGACAGACTTCTTGCCTGCTCAACTCACTCAGGCCGATTTTGAGAAGTTGACCAAGTCCATGGAAAAGAACCAGACATTTCTCGTCGCCAACAATGCTTAGAGCATTTTCACTTCTACTCTGCACAGGAGGGTGCGGCGAAGTGCGGCTTTTCTTCCACCCCAGCAGGCTCGCCTGCCGGGGACCCCGGTTCTTGAGGAAAAGCCGCCATGGGAGTCGTTACTCTGTAAGCACCAGAAGTGAAAATGCTTAGCGTGGGGCATCTCTTGAGTTCACCTTTGAACTAAAGGGATGCACCGCCATTCCGCTCGCAAAAATATTACGCCAAAGCCAATGATGGACGCCATCGAGCCTCCTTTAAGATTCCGTTTGGTCAATACGAGCCAGGGGTTTGGGCCGGAAGACCGATGGTTTAAAAAACCCACACCTCGCGATCTTGATCAGACCACAGTAATTGCGAAGCTGCTTTAAACGCAATTCCTTCGGTAAGAGGTGCGGCGTTATCATCGAGTTGGGCTATGACTTCACCCCCTCAATTCCCTGGCGCGGAAGAACTCTACCACCAGGCACTCGACCAGCTTGCCGAAGGCGATGCGGCTGGAGCCGCGCTCACGCTGCGCCGCTGCCTCGATGCCGATCCAGGCATGCTCGATGCCATGCACGGGCTGGTCCGCGCTTTGCAAGAGACCGGCGATCTCGACGCGGCGATCGCAACTGCCCATCGCCTCATCGAACTGGACCCGGACGAGGTGTTGGCGCACACCAGCCTCTCCATCCTGTTTCAACGCAAAGGCATGATCGCCGAGGCGGAAGCCGAAGCGCTGAAAGCGAAGCTGCTGGGCTGGAAGCACCAGCTCCAGCAATCGAAGTTCGATTCCACTGCCCAAACCCCAGTACGAGACCCACTGCCAAAAAATGAGTCACTCTGAAGTTCTTCGCGCACAGCCCGTGTCGCAAATCGCGGCCGCGCCGATTCTGCGTAATTTCCACGACCGGCTCATGGCCGCCTACGGTCCCCAGCAATGGTGGCCCGCGCAAACGCCTTTGGAAGTGATCGTCGGCGCATACCTTACCCAGAACACTTCCTGGCGCGCGGTAGAACGTTCCATCGCCAACCTGGTGGAGCGCGGAGTGATGAACCTCGCCGGCCTGCGCGGCCTTGCCGTGGAAGAACTGCGTGTGCTCATTCGTCCCTCCGGTTACATGGTGCGCAAAACCGCAGCCATCCAGGCGTTTGTGGCCTTTCTCGATCGCGAGCACAGTGGATCGCTCACCCGGCTCGCCGCGCAACCAACCCGCCTTGTGCGTTCGCAATTGCTGGCGCTGCCGGGCGTAGGAGAAGAAACCGCGGACGCCATATTGCTCTACGCGCTGAAGCATCCAGTGCCGGTCGTCGATGAGTATCTGCGCCGCATCACTGCCCGCCACGGCCTCGCGGCACGCGACCGGAAATATGTTGAAGTGCAACAGCTGGTGGAGCTCTCTTTCGCCAACGACCCGCCGGAATTTCGCTCTCAGCTTTTCAATGAGTTTCACGCCCTGGTGGTCGCCGTAGGAAAAAATCACTGCGGCCCGCAGGCGCGCTGTGAGGGCTGCCCCCTGGCCTCTTTTCACTGACACCCTTATGCCACGCACCCTATACGTTGCCACCACCAACCCGGGCAAGCTGCGCGACTTCAACCAGGCGGCTTCCGCTCACTCCGCGCGGATTCTTCCTCTGCCCGGCCTCGCAACCATCGAACCACCTGCGGAAGACGCTCCCACCTTCGAAGGCAATGCCCGCGATAAGGCCGTGTACTACAGCCACTTTCTTCGCGGCGAGATCGTGTTGGCGGATGACTCCGGACTCGAGGTCGATTATCTGCGCGGCGCTCCTGGTGTTCGGTCTGCCCGCTACGCCGCCGATGCCGGTTTTCACGTCGTGCCGGCGGTCGACGCCAACAACAATCTTTGCCTGTTACAACAACTCGCCGGCGTCCCTGCCGCACAGCGCGGAGCCCATTATCGCTGCGCGCTCGCGGCCGCCCGGGACGGTATCGAGCTGCTGGCCACGCAAGGAACGGTGGAGGGCCGCATCCTCACCGCGCCCAGGGGCACCGGCGGCTTCGGTTACGATCCGCTCTTCTACCTGCCAAGCCGCGACCAAACCATGGCCGAGCTCGACGACGAGGCACGATGGAGCCTCAGCCATCGGGGGCAGGCCTTTCGTGCCCTCTTGCACCACCTGGCTGAAATCCTGTGAGCCCAGCCACGCGCATCTCGCAAAGAAAACCACACCTCGCTGCCCTTACCACACCACAGAAATTGCAAAAATGCTTTAATAGAGAGTTGCGGCAACTACAGTTTCGGCATCACCTGAGGCACGGAAAAAATTAAATGAGCACACTTGCAAGCGCCCCGCGGGCCAATCGGGCACCCGGCTTCTGGGCCTCCACCGTGGGTAAGAAAATCGTCATGGCGGTTACCGGCGTCATGATGTTTGGCTTCGTGATCGCCCACCTGTTGGGCAATCTCCAGGTCTTCGAGGGCCCCGCCAAACTGAACGCGTATGGAGCGTTTCTGCACAGCATTGGTGAGCTGCTCTGGCCCATGCGCATCGTCCTGCTCATCGCCATCGCGCTGCACATCATCGCGACCGTACAACTGGCCCTGCGCAACCAACGCGCGCGCCCCGTCGGCTATGCGCGCAAACAATCCATCCATTCTTCCTACGCCTCCCGCACCATGTACTGGTCGCGGTCCCATTGTGCTGGCCTTCATCATTTTCCACCTGCTGCATTTGACCGCCGGCTATATTCATCCGGGCGCGGCCTACATCGAGGGCGACGTGTACCACAATGTGGTTTCTGGCTTTCAGGTATGGTGGGTCTCCGCCTCTTACATCGTGGCCATCTGCCTGCTGGGCCTGCACCTGCGCCATGGCCTCTGGAGCATGTTTCAGTCGCTCGGCGTCCTGCAGCCACAACACACGGCGGTTCTCGAAAAGGCGGCGATCGTCATCGCTTTATTGATCGTCCTCGGTTACATATCGATTCCGATAAGCGTTCTAGTGGGGCTGGTGAAATAGAATGATCCTCGACTCCAAAGCACCCTCCGGCCCCATCGAGCAGGCATGGGACACAGGCTCGCTTCGACGTCAAGCTGGTAAATCCCGCGAACAAGCGGAAGCACTCCATCATCGTGGTCGGCTCCGGCCTGGCGGGGGCTTCGGCCTCTGCTACGCTGGGCGAGCTCGGCTACAACGTGCAATGCTTCTGCTTTCAGGACTCGCCCCGCCGCGCCCACTCCATCGCCGCGCAGGGCGGCATCAATGCCGCCAAGAATTACCAGAACGACGGCGACAGCATTTACCGCCTCTTCTACGACACCGTGAAGGGCGGCGACTTCCGCGCCCGCGAAGCCAACGTCTATCGCCTGGCGCAGATCAGCGTCAACATCATCGATCAGTGCGTGGCCCAGGGTGTTCCCTTCGCCCGCGAGTACGGTGGCGCGCTCACCAACCGCTCCTTTGGCGGCGCGCAGGTCTCGCGCACCTTCTACGCCCGCGGCCAGACCGGCCAGCAACTGCTGCTCGGCGCCTACCAGGCGCTCGAGCGCCAGATCCATGCCGGCACCGTCACCATGCATCCCGCGCACCGAGATGCTCGACCTTATCGTGATTGACGGTAAGGCCCGCGGCATTGTCGCCCGCAACCTGGTCACCGGCGCCATCACCGCCCACATCGCCGACGCCGTGATCCTCGGCACCGGTGGCTACGGCAACGTCTACTACCTCTCCACCAATGCCAAGGGCTCAAACGTCACCGCCATCTGGCGCGCGCACAAGCGTGGGGCGCTATTTCGCCAACCCTTGCTACACCCAGATTCATCCCACCTGCATCCCCGTCTCCGGCGACTACCAATCCAAGCTGACGCTGATGAGCGAATCGCTGCGCAACGACGGCCGCATCTGGGTGCCTAAGGTCAAGGGTGACAAGCGCTCCCCCGATCAGATTCCAGAAGCAGAACGCGACTACTATCTCGAACGCCGCTACCCCAGCTTCGGCAATCTGGTGCCGCGCGACGTGGCATCGCGCAACGCCAAGGCGGTGTGCGACGAAGGCCGCGGCGTGGGCGAAGACGGGCCTCGGCGTCTACCTCGACTTTACCGACGCCATCACGGCGCCTGGGCGAACACACGATCCGCGATCGTTACGATAACCTGTTCGAGATGTACCAGCGCATCACCGACGAGAATCCCTACAAGGTTCCGATGCGCATCTACCCTGCCATCCACTACACCATGGGTGGCCTGTGGGTCGACTACAACCTGCAAAGCACCATCCCCGGGCTGTTTGTGATTGGCGAAGCCAACTTCTCCGATCACGGCGCCAATCGCCTGGGCGCCAGTGCGCTGATGCAGGGCCTCTCCGATGGCTACTTCATTGTTCCCTACACTGTCGGCAATTATCTGGCGACCAATAAGTTCCCCAAGGCCGATGCTCGATACCGCGCCCGAGGTAAAACAAGCCGTCGCCTGCGTGCGCCAGACCATCGACCTGCTGCTCTCGATCAAGGGCAAGCGCACCGTCGACTCCTTCCATCGCGAGCTGGGCAAGATCGTGTGGGACTACTGCGGCATGTCGCGCACCGCCGCGGGACTCGAATCCGCCATCGGCCAGATTCGTGCACTGCAAGAGGAGTACTGGAAGAACGTCAACGTGCCCGGCAGCGGCGAAGATCTGAATCAGAGCCTGGAAAAGGCCGGCCGCGTCGCCGACTTCTTCGAGCTCGGCGAATTGATGTGCATCGACGCTCTCCACCGCAATGAGTCCTGCGGCGGCCACTTCCGCGAGGAATATCAGACACCCGAAGGCGAAGCCCAACGGGACGATGATCAGTATGCCTACGTCGCCGCATGGGGTTATCGCGGGCCCGGCAACCCGCCCACCATGACCAAGGAGCCGTTGGAGTTCCACTACGTGCACCCCAGCCAGAGGAGCTACAAGTAATGAAGCTAACGCTGAAAATCTGGCGCCAGAAAAATCGCAAGACTCCCGGCAAGTTCGTCAGCTACCCGGTCGACGGTGGAGAATGCGGAGATGTCGATGCTCGAAGTCATCGACGTGCTGAACGAAACGCTGATTGAAAAGGGCGAAGAACCGGTGGCCTTTGAGCACGATTGCCGCGAAGGCATCTGCGGCTCCTGCGGCTTCATGATCAACGGCGTCGCCCACGGTCCCAATCGCGCCACCACCGTCTGCCAGCTCACCATGCGGCACTTCAAAGATGGCCAGGAGCTGCTGCTGGAACCGTGGCGTGCCGGCGCCTTTCCTATGATCAAGGATTTGGTCGTCGATCGCCGCGCGCTTCGACCGCATCATCGCCTCCGGTGGCTACATCTCGGTCTCTACCGGCAATGCGACCGATGGCAACACACATCTCATCGGCAAAGAAATCTCTGACCGCGCCATGGACGCCGCCGCCTGCATCGGCTGCGGAGCTTGCGTCGCGGCTTGCCCCAACGCCTCTTCGGCGCTCTTTACCGGGGCCAAGATCGCCCATCTCGGCATCCTGCCCCAGGGCAAGCCGGAACGCGACCGCCGCGCCCTGGGCATGGTTGCGCAAATGAACACCGAGGCCTTTGGCAGCTGCACCAATATCGGCGAGTGTACCGGAGCCTGCCCCAAGGAAATTCCGCTGGAAGTGATTGCGGTGATGAACCGCGACTACCTCCGCGCCAGCGTCAACCGCCGCGATGATCTTGTCGAAACCATCAGTCCCTTCACCGAGTGGAGCACCGGCTCAAAATTCGAAACACCGCGTGCCCGTGAGTAGGCAACGGATCTGAGGAAATGATGGACATTGCGCGCTGCCTTCTGCTGTTCACCGTCATGCTTCCTCTCGCCGCGCAAACCACCTCGAAGACTCCTGCCGTGACCAAACAAACAGACCCGCTCGCCGTGCACAACGCCGCCATCGTAATCGATACCCACGCAGACACCACCCAGCGCATGCTCGACGATGATTACGATTTGACCGACGAGCTCAAAGGCGGGTACCTCAATTTCGAGTCAGCGCGCAAAGGAAACCTGGGAGCCGAGTTCTTTTCCATCTGGGTGGACCCCAAGGTCTACACCGGTTACGATGCGCACCGCACGCTGGAGTTGATTGACGCCGTCTACCAGCAGGCGGCAAAGCATCCTGAGCAAATGCGCATGGCGTTCTCCCCCGAAGACATCGTCGCCGCGCATCGCGAGCACAAGCTGGCCGCGCTTATGGGGGTGGAAGGCGGCCACTCGATCGAGCACAGCCTGGGCCTGCTGCGCGATTACTACCGCCTCGGGGTGCGTTACATGACGCTTACCTGGAGCAACTCCAATGGTTGGGCCGACTCCTCCGGTGATATCGACGACCCCGCGGTGCCCCACACCAAAGATGGCCTCAGTGACTTTGGCCAGGAAGTGGTGTCTGAGATGAACCGCCTGGGCATGATAGTCGATATCTCGCACGTCTCGGACAAGACCTTTTACCGGACGCTCGCCGTCAGCCGCGCTCCGGTCATCGCCTCCCACTCCTCGGCGCGCGCCCTCTGCAACTCCCCCCGCAACATGGACGACGATATGCTGCGCGCGATCGGCCAGCATGGCGGCGTGGTGATGGTGAATTTCTACTCCAGCTTTTTGAGCGACGCGTATCGGCTGGCTGCCAAGGCACAGGAGCCCGTGATCAAGCAGGCGGTAGCGGAGGCTGAGGCGAAGCTCAAGGAGGACGGCAAACCGATTCCCAACGACCTCGCCGAGGATATCGGCAAGACCTACATGGCGAAAATACCGCGTCCCCCGTTCAGTGTTCTGATCGATCACATCGACCACATCGCGAAGATTGCCGGCATCGACCACGTTGGACTGGGATCCGATTTTGATGGCATTCCGTCCACTCCAGAAGGGATGGATTCCGCAGCCGACCTGCCCAAGATCACCCAGGCGCTCATGGCCCGCGGTTACATCGCAGAGCAAATGAACAAGATTCTCGGCGGCAACTTCCTGCGGGTCTTTGCCCAGGTGCAGGCGGTTTCCCGGCAACTTCAGTCCGAGAGCCGCCCGGGCGTTACAGAAAAGTAGCCCTTCGGCAAGAAGCAGCCAGCAGCGCATTTCTTTAAGAGGTGTATTAGCATTTTCGCAATTGGTTTATACCAACGCCTGGAACCTTTACGTGGTTTTCTCTCAAAGAAAACCACACCTCGCTGCTCTTACCAGACCACAGTCATTGCGAAAATGCTTTAGTCTGGTACTGGACCTTTCCATGAGATTTCTATATCGACCCGCTGTGTTGCTTCTGTTTTCGACCGTCTTTGCAATGGCTCAGCAGGCTACTCCCCCCGAAACACCCCAGGCACCCCCAGCTCAGACACCTGCCGAACTGCCGGACGCGCCTGTCAGCCAGGTGCCCACGGTAATCGAGCCCACCGGTCCCACAGCGGTGCTCGATACCAGCATGGGCCGCATTACCTGCAGGTTATTCGATAAAGAAGCACCCAACACCGTCGCCAATTTCATCGGCCTGGCTCAGGGAACCAAGCCGTTCACCGACCCCGTGACCAAGAGGAAGGTCAGAGGCAAGCCGTTTTATAACGGCACTACCTTTCATCGGGTGATTCCTGAGTTCATGATTCAGGGTGGCGATCCGACCGGCACCGGCACCGGCGACCCGGGCTACGAGTTTGCCGACGAGTTCGATCCCAACCTCAACTTCGACGTGCCGGGCCGGTTGGCCATGGCGAATTCCGGCCCGGGAACCAACGGATCCCAGTTTTTTATTACCGAGGTGCCGACCGAGCATCTCAACCAGAAGCACACCATCTTCGGGCAGTGTGACGAATCGAGTATGCCGGTGGTCTTGGCGATCGCGCGCGTGCAGCGTAACGCGGACGACAAGCCGCTGCAACCCATCACGCTCGACAAGGTCACCATCGTGCGCGAGGGCAAGGCCTTGCCGCCGTTGCCCCCAGGTGTACCTGCCGCGCCCGCTGCACCTGCGAGCGCGCCCGCCGCGGCCCCAAATCCCAACTAGAACTCAAATCACCATCAGGAGCCATGCATGTCCCGTGAAGCAGGAACGTATGCGATTTTTAACACCAGCGAAGGCACCATCGTCTGCCGCCTCTTTGAGAAGGACGCGCCCAAGACGGTAGCCAACTTCCTGGATCTTGCCGAGGGCAAGCGCGAGTGGACCCACCCGGTCGGCAACAAGAAGAGCACCAGCAAGTTGTATGACGGCACCATCTTTCACCGCGTCATCCCCGACTTCATGATTCAGGGCGGCGATCCTGCCGGCAGCGGCATGGGTGGTCCGGGCTATCGCTTTGAAGACGAGACCAAGGGTTCGCCACACAACCTGAGCAAGCCAGGCAAACTGGCGATGGCGAATGCCGGTCCTAACACCAACGGCTCGCAATTTTTCATCACCGTTGCCGCCACCCAATGGCTGACGGGGAAGCACACCATCTTCGGGGAAGTCGTCGAGGGCTACGACATAGTCGAGAAAATCTCCAAGGTGCCCCGCAACTCGCAAGACAAGCCGCACAAGCCCGTAACCCTGGAAACCGTGGTCATCGAACGCGTCTAGAACTCGTCTTGGTAGGATGGGCCCAAACGAGCTCATCCTACCAAGGATTTCATTCTGGGTAGGTACGGGCTTTTCCTCAATCGACGCTGGCTTTGTATGAGTCGTCCACTGGCGTTGCCGATCCGCGAGGGATGAAACGGGGAGCATTTGTTTCTTGTTGGCCCTGGGCTTCACAGTTTGCTGAAAACTCCGGACTGGAAGGTGCCCACGTTCGCCGATCCAGGCCCGGAGGGGCGGCTCCTTTTTCCCTATCCAGCTTTGTGGTGCGCTCCATACCTCCGGGCCAGCCCTTATCCCGTCAAGCGGAAATCTGCTCCTCGACCAACTCGCAAATGTTGTGCAACAGAAACTTGTGCCCTTCCTGAATCCGCGCTGTGTTCGTACCTGCAACCAGCAACTCCACATCCGCCAACCCCGCGCACATGCCCCCATCGCGTCCCAGAAACGCAATCGTCTTTACGCCCATCTCCTTTGCCGTGTGCAGCGCGCGAAGAACATTCTCGCTCTTACCGCTGGTGGTAAACACCGCCAGAACATCCCCCGGCAATCCAAACGCCTTTACTTGCCTGGCAAATAAATCCGCAAAGGAGTAGTCGTTGCTGATGGCGGTCAGGTCTCCGCCATGCGCTGCCAGCGAGATCGCCGGATACCCGCGCCGTTCGCCGTCATAGCGAGCCACAAACTCCGTGGTCAAATGCGAAGCGTCGGCCGCGCTGCCGCCATTCCCGCAGGCCAGCAGTTTGTGGCCAGAAAGCAAAGCAGCCGCGATCATGTCCGCGGCTGCTTCTATTTGCGACTCCAGACCTGCCAGTTGCTTCAGCACTCCCACCGCATCCGCAATGTTGGTGCCGACCAGCCGGCGCGCGCGTCCCTTCACGCTAGACTCCGATGACGCCGCACAACTCTTTCACCGCGTCGGCGCTCTTCTTGAGCGCTGCCGCTTCTTCCTTCGTCAGCTTGATCTCAATGATCTGCTCCAGACCACGCTCGCCCAGCTTGCACGGAACGCCCACGTAGAGACCGTGAATGCCGTACTCACCCTCAAGATACGCAGCACAAGGCAGAATCTTCTTCTTGTCCTTGAGAATCGCCTCGACCATCTCGACCGCGGCCGCGGAGGGAGCATAAAAGGCGCTGCCGGTCTTCAAATGTTTGACGATCTCCGCTCCACCGTCCCGCGTCCTTTGCACCAGACGCTCGATCGTGGCCGCATCCATAAGCTCGGTAATCGGGATACCCGCCACCGTGGAATAACGCGGCAGGGGCACCATCGTGTCGCCATGCCCACCGAGCACAAACGCAGTGACATTCTCGACCGAGACCTTCAACTCATCCGCAATGAAGCTGCGGTAGCGGGCAGAATCGAGGATCCCCGCCATACCAATGACACGCTCGCGGTTAAATTTGGAGATCTTGAAGGCGGCCTGCGCCATGGCGTCGAGCGGATTCGAAACGATGATCAGGATGGCGTTCGGCGAGGCCGCCACCACCTTGCCCACCACATCGGTCATGATCTTGAAGTTGGTATGCAGCAGGTCGTCGCGGCTCATGCCCGGCTTCCGCGGAATCCCCGCCGTGATCACCACGATGTCTGAGTTGGCTGTGTCCGCGTAATCGTTGGTGCCGATCACGTGTACATCGCGCTTCTCAATCGGCATGGCTTCCAGCAGGTCGAGCCCTTTGCCCTGCGGCACGCCTTCGACGACGTCGACCAACACGATGTCCGCCAGTTCCTTGGCCGCGATCCAGTGCGCCGAGGTGGCGCCGACATTCCCTGCTCCTACGATGGTTACTTTCTTACGCATAGCTCTCCTATTTCATGTTTTCGATCATCCGGGTGGCGAATTCACTGGTCTTCGCCTTGGTGGACCCGGGCATCTGCCGCTCAAAATCGTAGGTGACATATTTCTGTTGGATGGTTTTCTCGAGAGCGTCTTCGATCATCCTGGCCGCCTCTTTCCAACCCAGAAACTCAAACATCATCACCCCGGAAAGCATGACCGATCCGGGATTGATCACGTCTTTGTCGGCGTACTTGGGCGCTGTGCCGTGGGTAGCTTCGAACACCGCAAAGCCGTCGCCGATATTCGCCCCCGGCGCAATGCCCAGGCCGCCCACCTGCGCGGCGCATGCGTCGGAGATGTAGTCGCCATTCAGATTCGGGCACGCCAGCACGCTGTAATCCTCAGGCCGGATAATCACCTGCTGGAAAATGGAATCGGCAATCCGATCATTGATCAGCAGCTTCTTCTTCCACTGCCCCTTGCCGTGCGTTTTTCCGATGGAGTCAATCACGCCCTGCACGCTCTTGTACATTTCGGCTCGGAAATCCTCAGAGCCGAAGTCGATCCCCGGCTCGATTAGGGCCGCGTTCTGTTCTACCGTTAGTTTCGGGTTGGCCTCCAGGTTGCCTAGGATCCAGCTCTCCGTCTCCGTCACTGTCTGGTCGCGGAACTCCTGGGTCGCCACCTCGTAACCCCACTCCCGGAAGGCGCCCTCGGTAAACTTCTGGATATTCCCTTTGTGCACCAGGGTCACGGACTTGCGTCCGTTCTCCAGCGCATACTTGATCGCGTAGCGGACCAGCCGCTTGGTGCCGAAGATGGAAATCGGCTTGATCCCGATGCCGGAGTCCTCGCGAATCTTCTTCTTCGTGCCCTTCAACATATCGTTGTTGAGAAAGTCGATGATCTTCTTGACTTCCGGCGTGCCCTGCTTGAACTCGATTCCGGCATACACATCTTCCGTATTCTCACGGAAGATCACGACGTCGAGCTTCTCCGGATGCTTCACCGGGCTGGGAACCCCTGCGTAGTACTTGATCGGCCGTACGCAGGAATAGAGATCGAGGATCTGCCGCAGGGCCACATTCAGCGAACGGATGCCGCCACCGACAGGGGTTGTGAGAGGACCCTTGATCGATACCCGCAGATCGCGCGCCGCGCTGACTGAATCGTCCGGCAGCCAGGTGGTGAACTGCTGATATGCCTTCTCGCCGGCGAAGATTTCAAACCACTTAACCGACCTGCGGCCGGCGTAGGCTTTTTCCACAGCGGCGTCGAAAACGCGCTGCGATGCACGCCAGATGTCGCGTCCCGTGCCATCGCCCTCGATGAACGGAATGATCGGATGATCGGGAATCTCGTACTTGCCGTTTGCATATTGAATCGCCTCGCCCCCCGTGGGCAAGGAAAGACCGTTGTAGCTTTTCTGCATGGATGCGTGTCTCCGAAAGCGGATAGTGGAAGCCAGAGCGAATAGTCAGGCTACCACCTTGCGAATTACAGGCGCAATCAGCGGGTACTGGCATCGCCATCACGGCCCGAGGAAGGAGTAACCTGTAAGTATGCGTCGTTGCTTCTGGCCCGGTGTTGCCGCGGCTCTCATGCTTGCCGCTTGCCTGCCCGTCTGGGCGCAGCAGTATTCTGCCGACAAGCCGGTGGGCGTTGCGGCACAGTCCGCCCCTGCTTACCTCAAGAAGGCCGGCGTCGACCAGAACCTGGGCAAACAACTCCCGCTCAGCGACCGCTTTCTCGATTCCGGCGGTACCGAAGTACCGCTGGCGGTTTACTTTCAGCAACGTCCCGTGGTCGTCGCGCTGGTCTATTACAAGTGCAAAATGCTTTGCCCCCAGGTTTTGAGCGGCCTGGCCAAAACGCTGCGCGGCGTTGGTTTCGCTCCGGGCAAGGATTACGACGTGGTGATCGCCAGCATCGATCCGGCGGATACACCTGCGGACGGCGCGGCAGAGAAAGCCCGCTTCCTGGAGTCGCTGGGCACACCGGATGCCGGCGCGAATGTGCATTTTCTCACCGGACCGCAGACCTCGATCACCGACCTCGCCGCCGCGACCGGTTTCAACTACGTGCGCATCCCGGGGCCCGATGGAAAGATGGATCAGTTTGCCCACTCCAGCGTGATCATGATCGCCACGCCGGATGGCCGCATGTCGAAGTATCTGTTTGGCATTGACTACCAGCCGCGCGACGTCCGGTTGGCGGTGATCCAGGCCAGCAACCACCACATCGGCTCGGTGAGCGACCTGATCCTTCTCTACTGCTGCAATTACAGTCCCAGCGCCGGCAAGTACACCGTCTCCATCCTGCGGGTGATGGGCCTGGCCGCGATGGGCTCTCTCTTTATGCTCCTGGCGCTTATGTACGCTCTCTCTCGCAAGCCCAAAGCCACCGCCACCCATGCATGACGGCTAAAGCGGTTAGTCCGCCACCATAAGCTGGCCGGGAACGATCGGCCGCGTCCGTGGAAGCATGCCCAACGCAGCAGCCGCACCCACCGCGAACAAACTCAACACAAACACCGCCAGCTTCACCTCGTTCGTCGCCGGCGACCTGGGCAGCGCCTTCCACAACACCAGCAACAGGGTCTGCGAAATCACCGCTGCCCACACCGCACCGTAAAAGTAGCGCCGCTCCATCCCCTCGCCTTTGGTCGAGCGTCCCACCCTGGGGAGCAGGCCGAACAAACCCAGCAGCAGCACCGTAGCGCACAGCGGGAAATAGGCCTGCAGATACAGCTGCTTCATCACCCATTTGCCGCTGACGGCGGCAATCACCAGCCCCGCCAGGTTCAACAGGGTGAAGGTGATGACCGCGTTCCACGCGAAGGTATAGCACACCTTGCGGTACAGGGGATTTGGCTTGTCTTCCGTAAAGCGGAGAATGTAGGGCCGCGGCTCCACGCCGGGCAACTGGCCAAAGTAGCCCGCAATGGCGGTTCCCGCCATTACCGCCAACAACCACAACACGTTGTTGCGGCTGCCGCCGTGCGCAAACAGATCGAACGTCCAGGGACCGGGCGCGAGAAAGAAGACCCAGATCCATATCGGCCAGTGGGCAACGCGATAGCCCGTTTTATTGCGTGCGCGGATCGTGCGGCTCTCCGCATATTCAACCTTGATCGGGTATGCCATCTCATTGCTATTGTGCCCCAACCGGAGCCTGCCGGGATTTGCGCCGGTGTACCTTTTTTCAACCTTCACGGTGGCTGCCGCATCTATTCACATGTTTGTGTTAGGTTCGTGTCGGAGGGTGCGAAACATTGGGCAAAAGCATGGTCCCGAAGCGTCTGTTTTTGACCAAAGGCGTTGGGAAGCACAAGGAACGGCTTACCTCTTTCGAAATGGCTCTGCGCGACGCCGGGATCGCGGCGCAAAATCTGGTTCGGGTGTCTTCGATCTTTCCCCCACAGTGCAAGCTCATCACCCGCAAAGAAGGCCTGAAATATCTTTCGCCCGGCGAGGTGGTCTTCGCCGTGGTGGCAGAAAACTCCACCCGCGAGCCGCATCGGCTGGTCGCTTCCAGTATCGGGGTCGCGATTCCGACAGATCGCAACACCTATGGTTACCTAAGCGAGCACCACAGCTTTGGCGAAGCGGAAGATCAGGCAGGCGAGTATGCCGAAGAACTTGCCGCCGAGATGCTGGCTACCACCCTCAACGTGGATTTCGATCCCGATAAGAGCTGGGATGAGAAAAAAGAAATCTACCGCATCTCCAACAAGATCGTCCGGACCGCCAACGTGACCCAGTCCGCTATCGGCGACAAGCGTGGACTTTGGACGACTGTGATCGCCGCCGCGATCCTGATCTTTGAGTAGTTTCAAGAGAACGACTATGGCCAATGAAACAAAATACCGCGTAGGCGTGGTGCAGATGTCCTGCTCGCCCGACCCCGACGCCAACCTCGACAAGGCCGCAGACCGGGTGCGTGACGCGGCGCGCGGAGGCGCAAACATCGTCTGCCTCCCGGAGCTTTTCCGCGCTCAGTATTTCTGCCAGCGGGAAGATGTTGCGCTGTTCGATCTGGCAGAGCCCATCCCCGGCCCTTCGACGGAGCGGCTCTCTGCCGTAGCCCGGGAAGAGAAAGTAATCATCGTCGCTTCCCTCTTCGAGCGCCGCGCCGCCGGGCTGTACCACAATACGGTGGCCATGCTGGAGAGTGACGGCACGTTGAGCGGCATCTACCGCAAAATGCATATCCCCGACGATCCGCTCTACTATGAGAAGTTTTACTTCACGCCGGGCGACCTGGGCTTCAAAGCGTTCGATACATCGGTCGGGCGGGTGGGCGCGCTCATCTGCTGGGACCAGTGGTACCCGGAGGCGGCACGCATCACTGCCCTCCGTGGAGCAAACCTGCTGTTTTATCCAACCGCGATTGGCTGGCACCCGGCAGAGAAGGAAGCGTTCGGAGTGGCCCAGTACGAAGCGTGGCAAACCATCCAGCGCGCGCATGCCATCGCCAACGGCGTATACGTCGCTGCCGCCAACCGCGTCGGCCACGAGCAGGGCGATGTGCGCGGCAACAAGGCGCCTGGTGTGGGACTCGAGTTCTGGGGCGGCTCGTTTATCGCCGACCCGTTTGGTCGCATCCTCGCCAAGGCGCCTCATGACAGCGAAGCCATCCTGATTGAAGAGATCGACCTGGCCCACCTCGAGGACACGCGCCGTAACTGGCCATTTTTGCGTGACCGGCGCATTGATTTCTATCCCCCGATTACGGCTCGTTTTCTGGATGAGCCAACCAAGCCCGGCCATGGCGACTGAATCGGTAACCCCGCGCAGCCTGGGTTATCGCATGCCGGCGGAGTGGGAGACCCATGCCGCTACCTGGCTGGCATGGCCGCACAACGCGGCCGACTGGCCCGGTCGATTCCATCCTATCCCGTGGGTCTATTGCGACATTGTCCGCCACCTCTCGCAGGTAGAAGACGTGCACCTGCTGGTCGAAGACGGGGTTGCGGAGCAGCGCGTGCGCAACCTGCTGGGGCGAACCGGCGCGCAACTGGGCCGCGTGTACTTTCACCAGTGGCCCACGAATCGCATTTGGCTGCGCGACTCCGGTCCCATCTTTCTGACCCGCGCGCACCAGGAAAACCCCGTCGCCATCACCAATTGGCACTTCAATGCCTGGGCAAAGTACGACGACTGGCGACTGGATGACCAGCTTCCTTTGAAGGCCGCCGAACTGCTCCACCTGCCGAGTTGGACGCCGGCGTTTCCGCCTGGCCACCGCGTAGTTCTGGAAGGCGGCAGCATTGACGTGAATGGCCGCGGCACACTCATCACCACCGAAGAGTGCCTGCTGAGCCCGGTACAGCAGCGCAATGCCGGGCTCAGCCGCGAAGATCTGGAGCGCGTCTTTCACGACTACCTCGGCATCGACCAGGTTCTATGGATGAATCGCGGCATCGCCGGGGATGATACGCACGGTCACGTGGACGACATTACCCGTTTTGTCGGTCCCGCCACAATCGTCACCGTCACGGAATCAAATCCCGCGGACGAAAACCACCTTCCGTTGGCGGAGAATCTGGAACGCCTCCGTGAGGCGCGCGACCTCTCCGGCCGGCCCTTTACCATCGTCGAGTTGCCCATGCCATCCCCGGTCGTCTTTCAAGGTCAGCGGCTGCCGGCAAGCTACGCCAATTTCTACATCGCCAATGAGCTGGTGCTGGCGCCTACCTTCAACGACGCCAATGATCGCAAGGCGCTCAATGTACTCGCCGATCTGTTTCCCGGCCGAAAGGTGGTCGGCATCCACTCCGGCGACCTGATCTGGGGCTTGGGAACACTGCACTGCATGAGCCAGCAGCAGCCGGCCGGTTGAGGGTCTCTGGTCTAATCAATAACATGACCGACCTTGAAGCGCTTACGCTGGCACTGGACGAGGCGCGTGCCGCAGCTTCTGCCGGCGAGGTCCCCGTAGGGGCCATCGTCGTCGAAAACGGCGTGGTGGCCGGCCGGGGACAGAATCGGGTGATCCGCGACGCGGACCCGACCGCGCACGCCGAGATCGTCGCCCTCCGCGAGGCAGGCCGCACCCTGGGCAACTATCGCCTGCCGGGTTGCGAACTTTTTGTCACCCTCGAACCCTGCGCGATGTGTGCCGGCGCCATGATCCACGCGCGGATAAGCCGGCTCGTCTACGCCACGGACGACCCCAAAGCCGGCGCTGTGCATTCGGTTCTGGAAGTACTCAATCATCCCCGGCTCAACCATCAAATGGCGGTCACCAGCGGAGAACTTGCAGACGAAAGCGCGGCGCTGCTGCGCGAGTTCTTTCGTCAGAGACGCATGTAAATCGCTATCAGTCGTCCACTGGCTTCGCCGACCCGCGAGGGATGAAACGGGAAGAGTTTGTTTCTTGTTGGGCCTGGGCTTCACGATTTGCTGAAGAACTCAGGGACTGAACGGGTGCCCACGTTCGCCAATCCAGTCCCGAAAGGACGGCTCCTCTTTCCCTATGCCAGCGGGCAAATGCTCAAAATGGACGCCGCATGCCGTTGCGCCGAACAGGCACAAGGTTGCGGCGGCGCCTCTCAAGAGTAAATGCCATTGCGCCATGGGACTGCTACTGAACCTTGCCCTGAGGACGCAACTTGCGCAGCTCTTGTGCACACTCCAGCGCATTCAATGCCGATAACTCGAGGTTGTCGGCAGAGGCCCAAAGCCACAACCGCCGCGACTGCGAAACACCTGGCTCATCGAAGCGGACACGGACGGAAATATCTTTGTCACCGATGGAGTTGAGATTGCCAGGAGCGTCGGCGTCGCCGAGGATAACTTCCAAGTGAGGAGCGGAAAGAGTTTCTTCGATCTGCTCTAACGTTACCGGGCGTTCGTATTCCACGGCAATCGAAAAAGTATGGCCATGGAAGACGGACGCATGGATCAGCTGCAGCGAAAGCTGGGGCAGTTTTCCGCCGGAAAGCAGCGCGTAGTGGCGCCCGATCCTGGCTTCGCTTTCCGCCAGGCTGACCTTGGCGGCTTCGCCGAAGGCAACGACCGTGTTGAACGCTACCTGGACGTCGTACACCGCCATAGGGACCGGCTGAAAGGAGAGCAGGGTGACGGTCTGCTGGTGCAGTTCGTCGAGCGCGGCGCGGCCATACTCGGAGGCGGGCTCGAGCACGGTGGCGGAAACCTGGCGAATAGCCCCCGCACGCTGCAGCCGTTCCAGCAGCAACGCGAGCACCAGGGCCGCGGGGTGGGCGGAAACGACGGCCGGGGTGTGGAGGCCGGGCGCGCTGGCTTGCGGGGCCGCCTGACCCATGCCCTCCTGCACCCAGGGCGCGCAAATCAACACGCCGGCTTCGCCTTCAAGGCCTCCGGAGAGATCGACAATACTGGAACCGGCCCGCTGCGCGGCTTGCCAGTGGCGGCGGGTCAGCTCCGCCGACCCACAGAAAAAGGTGAAGTCGATACGCTCGAAGGAGTCAGCCCCGATCGGCTGAATGAAAGTAACCTCATCGCCCACCGCTTCCAGTTGACCCAGCCCCTGCTCATCGTCCAGCAGCAAAAATTCCGAGGTGACAAAGGTCGACTCCGCGAGGGCTTCGTTCAGCTGTTTGCCGCGAATAGAGGCGGCCCCGACTATAGCGATACGGTAGCTGGTGGTCATCGGCTGGTCATGAAAGTGCTGGTGGAGAGAAAGGGGGATCCTGTCTATGAGAGGCTTTGTGCCTGCGCTGCCAGGAATACGCTGCCCGGGCAAAGATGCCGGAAAACATATAGAAGAAGGCCAGCAGCAGGAGCACTATCTCCGAGTAGAGCACAGTCGCGTAGATGGCAAGTCCCAGAACCACGATGCGCTGAAAGGGATGGCGATCGGCAAGGTTGATTTCCTTGCCGCTCCAGAAGCGCCATGTACTGACCATGAGCAAGCCAATGCAAAAGACCAGCGCCATCCACATGATTGCAATTCGCCAGTTGGGCACCGGCGTTCCAGAAAAGAAATGGACGACGGCGGCAATCACACCTGCCGCGGCAGGAATCGGCATGCCCACAAAATACTTTCGACCTGGCCGGCCGGGATTGGTAGGCAGAATATTGGCGCCGATGTTGAAACGAGCCAGACGGCCAGCGCCGCAGAGCAGAAAGAGAAAGCAGACCACCACGCCCCACTGCACGACCCTCTGCCGCAGAAGCGGATCCATCGCCATGGGCAGCGCGTGAAAGCCCCAGGTGTAGGCCAACAGACTGGGAGCGACGCCGAAGGTGATGACATCCGCCATCGAATCGAGTTCCTTGCCGAACTCGCTCGTGGTTTTTGTCATGCGCGCGATGCGGCCATCGATGGCGTCAAAGGGGATGGCGAAGCCGATGGCCAGGGCGGCGTAGTTGAAATGCCGCGGCTCCTGCACCGAACCCTGCAGGCTTTGCGTAATGGCAAAATATCCGGCTGCGATATTGCCGGAGGTAAAAATCGACGGAACGATATACAAGCCGCGCCGTAAGCGCCCCCTCCGCTTGAGGTGGGGTGGAGTGGAGCTGTCGCGATTCAAGCGAAACTCTCCGCCAGTATGTCGAGCGATGCCTCGTCCTCGGCCGGCAGTATATCGGCCAGGATGGATGCCCCTCCCTTGACCCGCTGTCCGAGCGCTACCCTCAGGTGCGCGTGAGCCGGCAACAGGACGTTGACCCGGGAGCCGAATTTGATCAGGCCGACACGCTGCCCGCGCTCGATAAAATCTCCTTCGCGAAAGCGAAAGATGATGCGGCGCGCCAGGATTCCGGCGATTTGGCTGAAGGTCACGTCGAAATCCTCGCCTTGCATGGTCACGATGTTCTGTTCATTCTCACCGGACTTGGGGTCAAGCGCATTCAGATGCTTGCCTTTCTGGTACCGCACCTCGCGCACCGTGCCGGCAATGGGCGCTCGGTTGACGTGCACGTCGAAGACACTGAGGAAGATACTCAAGCGAATCCGCTCGCCGGCCGGCGTCTGGATGCGAACGACCTCGGTGATTTTGCCGTCCGCGGGGGAAACCACCAGGCCGGCCTCGACCGGCACCGCACGCGCGGGATCCCGGAAAAACCAGAAGAAGAAGCAGGCGAGCAGAACCGGTACGGCTCCCCAAACCCAACTTCCCGTTACCACCGATACCAGGATGGCAGCCGCGATAAACCCAAAACCATAGAAGTATCCGTCACGAACCATGTATGAAACCAAGACCCTTGGGGAATTATAGAGGTGTCGAAGATGCTGTCCAGATTCCTCTACAAACCCACGGGAACCTGCAGCAATAGAGCGTCCTCGGCCGGCGCCGAGTAATAGGCGCGGCGAACCCCGGCAGCGGAGAAACCGCAGCGGTGATAGAGGGCAAGGGCGGCGGCGTTCGAGGCACGCACCTCGAGACGAAGGAGGGAGGCCCCGGCCCTGGCTGCCCACGCTCCACACTCTGCGACCAGGGCGGCGCCGATGCCTTGCCGCCGATACCCCTGCTCCACCACCAGGTTCTCGAGTTCTGCCGCGGTTTCGCCTCGCAACCAGGTAGCCGCGGCAAAACCGATGACGCGGCTCTCTCTCTCCGCGACCCAGGCGGAGCGCAGGCGGTGGGCAGCCTCCGCGGGCGCTTGCAGAATCTGCTCGTAGTCGTGCAGAGTCCAGCGCGGGGCCTCTATGGATTCTCCGGCGAGGACAAGGACACGATCGAGGTCCCGCCGAACCATTGCTCGAATGGGTGGTCGAATAGGAAACGTGCGCATGGGGAAACTCACGGGGAGGCGGGCAGGCCGGTCCGGGTGGAACGCAGGAGCTCCGCATCGGAGCGGCGGAGATAGTTGGCCTCCACGGTTTCCAGGTCGTCAAAATCGCACGCGTGGAAACGGGCCAGGGCGAAGCGAAGCGCCTGGGCAGCATCGGGTGGTTGTACATACACCGGTCCACAGATCGCAAGCGCGGCACAGGCGCTGTTGCTGGTTGGGGAGACATCACCGGCGCCGCTCTCGTCGCAGACCAATGCCCCTGCGCCGGGCTGCCTGGCCGCTGCCACCGTCTCTTCTCCGCTCCAGAGCATTTCCCGCAGTCTGCTGCCGCTACGGTATTCGCCGACGTAATACTCACCGCGGCCGGCGTCGACCGCGGCCAGCACATGGGGTAAGCGGCTCGCGCCGGCCAGCAGCGCCAGACGGGAGACGGCAATCAGGGGGATGCGAGCGCCCTCGGCCAAGCCCTTCGCCGTGCTCAAGCCCACCCGGATGCCGGTGAAACTCCCCGGGCCGTTGACTACCACAATGGCCTCGATGTCGCGCATGGTAGCGCTCTGCGTATCGAGCATCTCAGCAATTTCGGGAATCAGGCGTGCCGAATAGGTGCGCACGGCGAGCTCGGCGGTGCCTAGGATCCGGACCTCGTTCGCGCCCGGACCCAACTTGCCCAGGGCTACGCTGGCGGCCCCTCCGCTGGTATTGATGGATAGAAGCATGAAGAGCGCTCAGACCCCTGCGATCGGATCCTGGCAAATTTCCAGGAGCACGCCGTTGGCCGCCGACGGGTCGACCAGGAAATGAAGGCGTCCGCCGGTCCCGATCTCGATGTCTTCCGAAAGCAGCCGGATGCCTGCCTGCTTCATCTCTTCGAAGGCGCCGGAGATGTCGTCTACATGGAGTGCCACGTGATGCAAGCCTTCGCCGTGCTGCGCGAGAAACTTGCCCAGGCCGGTCCCGGGGTTCAAGGGTTCCAGGAGACGCAGCCGGCTGTCTCCCATCGGGATCATGGCACTGCGGACGTCTTCTTCTCCCCCGGCTTCTTCGAGCACGGGGAAGCCAAGCGTTTCATATAAATGCCGGGCCTGCGCAATACTCTTGACGGCAATGCCCAGGTGGTCGATTTTTTCCATTTTTATCTTTCCTCAAAACGCTCGGCAGGAACAGCCCCGGAGAGCCTGCCCTGAGCTTGCCGAATGGGGGCGGCCCAAAGTAGCCCAGGATTAAATCATGGGTACACGGCACTGATATGCCGTGGTAAAGACTGTGCCGTCCCTGCGGGACTCGCTGTTGCTATCCTCCCGGCACTTCCGTGCCGGGCTACAGATTCTGCCGTCCCTTCGGGACTCCCTCGGCTACTTGTTCAGGATTTCGCGGGCGATGATGAGCCGCTGGATTTCGCTGGTGCCTTCACCGATGGTACACAACTTGACGTCGCGGTAGAACTTCTCGACCGGGTAGTCCTTGATGAAACCGTATCCTCCGTGAAGCTGCACCGCCTCATCGCACACCCGCACCGCTACTTCACTGGCCATCAGTTTGGCCATGGAAGATTCCAGTGTGGTTTTCTGGCCGGAATCCTTCATCACGGCAGCGCGCAGCGTGAGCAGGCGGGCGGCGTCGAGTTGGGTCGCCATGTCCGCGAGTTTCCATTGAATGCCTTGAAATTCCGAGATCGCCTTACCGAACTGATGGCGCTGCTGCGCATAGCGGCGCGCAGCATCGTAGGCGCCGCGCCCGATGCCGAGCGAAAGCGCGGCGATCGAGATGCGTCCGCCATCGAGAATGCGCATGGAGTCGATGAAGCCATCGCCCTCCTGCCCCAGCAGGTTTTCTCCCGGAATCTCGCAGTCCTCAAAAATCAACTCCGACGTATCGCTGGCGCGAAGCCCGAGCTTGTTTTCCTTCTTCCCCGGACGAAAGCCGGGAGTTCCCTTCTCTACGACAAAAGCCGAAAGCCCGCGGGTGCCCTTGGTTTTATCGGTAACCGCGATGATGACAGAAACGTCGGCGTAGTGACCGTTGGTGATGAATGTCTTGTTGCCGTTGAGTACCCAACGATCGCCCTTGCGCACGGCACTGGTGCGCGCGCTGCCGGCGTCGGAGCCTGAACCAGGCTCGGTGAGTCCCCAGGCGCCAAGCCATTTGCCCGACGCCAGCAGCGGAATGTATTTACGCTTCTGCTGGTCATTGCCGGCGACAAAAATGTGATTGGTGCAGAGCGAGTTATGCGACGCCACGATGATACCGATGGAACCGTCGACGGCGGAAAGCTCTTCTACGGCGAGCGCGTAATCCGCGTAGCCGAGACCGGCTCCGCCAAGCTCTACCGGGAACAGGACGCCCATCAGGCCCATCTCCCCCAGCTTGCGCACTACCTCCAGGGGAAACTCGCTGGCTTCGTCCCAGCGCATGACGTTGGGTGCGATCTCGCGGGCGGCAAAATCGCGAATCTCCTTGCGCAGCTGCTCCTGATCTTCGGTCAGCGCGAAAGAATGGGTTGGGGTGAGAGCGGTATCGGCGGCTTGAGCACTCATTGCGCGGGCTCCGTTCTCTGCTCGAAACGGATACGCTGAGTCGAGTGAACCCTTGATTTTACCATTCTCCAGTGGCCCCCAGCCCCATCAGAGCACGCTCAGCCCTTGCTCTAAATCCTCGAGCAAGTCGTCGACATCTTCAATGCCCACCGAGATACGCAGCATGCCATCGCTTAGCCCGATTTTGGCGCGTCCTTCTTCGCCCAGCGCCGCATGGGTCATGCTGGCAGGATGGGAGATGAGGGTCTCCACCCCACCCAGAGATTCGCCGACCGTACATAGTTTTAGACGGCGCAAGACGGCATTGGCATTGTCGATCGACCCAGTATCAAAAGTAATGAGCGCGCCGAACCCCGACATCTGCCGGCAGGCCAACTCATACTGGGGATGCTGCGGCAGGCCAGGATACAAAACCACCGGGAGAGCAGGATGAGCGGCGAGATACCTAGCAACCGCACGGCCATTGGTTTCGTGCTGCTTCATGCGCACCGCCAGTGTCTTGACTCCGCGCAACACCAGAAAGCACTCAAAGGGAGAGAGAATGCCCCCGGTGCACTTCTGCACAAACTCAAAGGACTCTTTGTGCTCAGGCGTGGTGGCCACCAGCACGCCGCCCAGACCGTCACTGTGGCCGTTGAGAAACTTGGTGGTGGAGTGCATGACGATATCCGCGCCCCACTCGATCGGGCGCTGAAAGTACGGCGACATGAAGGTGTTGTCGACGCTCAGATCGATGGACTGCCCCGCTCCCCGGCGCTCATGACAGATATCCGCAATTTGCCGGATGTCGGTGATCTGCATCATGGGGTTGGTGGGGGTTTCAATGTGCACCAGGCGAGTGGTCGGCTGGATGGCCCGCCGCACCTGTTCGGGATCGGTGGTATCGACGTAGGTAAAAGCGATGCCGTAGTTGGCAATGATGCGGTCAAAAAGCCGCGGCGTTCCCCCGTACACGTTGGAGCCGCATATCACGTGGTCGCCGGTCTTGAGCATGGCGACCAGAGCTGCGATGGCCGCCATGCCGCTCGAAAACACGTGGGCCGAAGTGCCTCGTTCGAGCGAGGCAAGATTCTCTTCGAGGGCCGTACGCGTGGGGTTGGACACGCGGGAGTATTCGTAGCCGCGGTTCTTACCGATCTCTTCCTGGGCATAGGTGGAGGAGGCGTAGATAGGGACGTTGACGGCGCCGGTGGTGGGATCGGGCGATTGCCCGTCGTGGATGGCGCGGGTGGAAAAGCCCTTGGAGGCGCATTGAGGGTTGGTGCATTTCATAATCCGCCCTCGAAGATCTTTTTCGAGAGGTAGCGTTCGGCCGAGTCGGGGATGATGGTGGCTACCCGCTTGCCTTTGCCCAAACGCTTTGCGATCTGCACCGTTGCGTCCATGACCGCGCCCCCACTCGATCCGGCGAGTACGCCCTCTTCCGCGGCGAGCCGTTTCACCATGGCGAACGCATCCGGATCGTTGACCGCAATGATCTCGTCGCAGAACTCGCGATGGAAGGTCCCGGGAATAAACGAGACGCCGATGCCTTCCACCTTGTGGTGGCCGCGCTCCCCGCCCTGCAGGACGGAACCCTGGGTTTCGACCGCCACGGTGAGGATGGCGGGATCCTGCTCCTTGAGAAAGCGCGCGATGCCGGAGAACGTGCCACCGGTACCGATACCGCCGACAAAGGCGTCCACCCGGCCCTCCATCTGCTCCCAGAGTTCGCGGGCGGTGGTGGTGTAGTGGAAGTCGGGATTGGCGGGATTGTCGAACTGGAGGGCGGCAAACGCGTCAGGAGTTTCTTCGGCCATGGCCCGGCAGCGGCGGATGGCGCCCGACATAGCCTCCGCCTCGGGAGTGCGGATGACGGTGGCGCCAAAGCCCCGCATGAGGATGCATTTTTCCTCAGCAAAGCCTTCGGGCACAAACAGGACAACCTTGTAACCGCGATGAACACCGACCAGGGCGAGGCCCACCCCGGTATTGCCGGCCGTGGCCTCCACGATCGTTGCGCCGGGCTTCAGCAGACCGCGGCGCTCGGCATCGAGGATCATGCCCAGGGCCGCGCGGTCTTTGACGCTGCCGCCGGGATTGAAGAACTCGAGCTTTATGTAGATATCGGCTGCCCCAGCGGGGACAACCCGGTGAAGATGGAGCATGGGGGTGGCCCCCATCAACTCCGTCACATCCTCGGCGACCAGCAGCGCGCGGGCGGCAATTTCACGAGTGGTAAGGGTCATAGGCTCAGTTGACTGAAGGATTCGTATCTTTGTGCTGGGCGGCGGATTGGGGAGCTGGGGTTTTTTTCGAGCTGGGATAGTAGCCGGTCTTGGTGCGGACCGCCAACTTGTTGTAGCCCTTGGCCTTCGCTTCTACGTGCACCGCGCGGAAGCCGCCTTGGGTGATGGGTTTGGTGGAGTGATACCCGATGGTGTATTGCTCGCGGATGTCATGCGCCACCTCGCCGGCAATAGCGTCCACCTGGTCCAGATTCTTGGGGAAAAAGGAGATGCCGCCAGTCTCGTTGGCCAACAATTCGAGAGCCCGCTTGGCCCGGCGAGCCTCCCGGCCGCCACCGGAGTCGTCGTAGAGCAAACCTATCGAATAAACCACCGGCCCGGAGAGATCCTGAATCCGGCGCACGGTTTCCTCCAGGGTCGTGCTGGAAGCGTTGTCTTCTCCATCGGTGATGACGAGCAGAACCTGCTTGGGACGCTTCGCATTCTTGGTCAGATAATCCGCGGAGGCCATGATGGCGTCGTAAAGTGCGGTTCCCCCCTTGGAATCAATGTGGGAAAGACCATCCCGCAGCTTGTTGACGTTGGCCGTGAAGTCCTGATCGATATACGCCTCGTCGGAAAAATTGACTACGAAGCTCTCGTCATCGGGGTTCGAGTAACGCACCAAATCGAGTGCAGAGTTGTTCACCGCCTGGCGCTTGGTACGCATCGAGCCTGAGTTATCGACCAGAATTCCGAGCGATATCGGAATGTCCTGGTGCTGAAAGGAAGTGATGACCTGCGGCACCCCGTCTTCGAAGACCTTGAAGTCGTCCTTGGTGAGGGTCGTCACCAAATGCTGTTTGTCGTCGAGCACGGTGGCATTCAACACCACTTCATCGACGTTACGCTGCAGGGTATATCGCCCGTTGTCGCGCCCTATGGGGGTTGGAGGCGCTTGACCGGCGGCGGTACTCTGCGGCTCTTCCGGGGTGGCAACCGGATCGCGATCCACATTGAGCGGCAGCTGCTTTTCCGGCTGCACCGGCGAAGCCGATTGCCCAGGTGCAGCGGCCGGCACTTGCTCCACGGCCAGCGAGGGCAAGCAGCAAAGCAGAAAAATCGGAAGAAGGCTTCTACTGCAAAGGCGCATAGTATCCGGTACGGGCGTGAACGGTCAGTTGGGGCAGCCCCTCGGGCGGAACCAGCTTTACCTTCAATTTACGCCACTTCCCGTCCCGTTTAATATCCTCCGACCGGTATCCCAGCACGTATTGGTTACGCAGCTCGGCACTTATCTTGGTCGCGATATCAGCCATATCCGCGAGATCGTCGACCCGGAAGAGCTGGCCGCCGGTCTCCTCGCTTACATCGTGCAGCAGAATCGGGCCCAATTGCTCTTCGCGGGTAGGCGCGTACTGATCGAAGATACCGATGGAGTAGATTTGCACATCCGACTCGCGCACCACCGCGCGCACTTCGCTCTCGGTATAGCGGCTGCGGTTGTCGCCGCCGTCAGACACGACCAGCAGCGCCTTCCGCTCGTTCTTGGCCTGCTTCATCTTATTCAATCCAAAGTAAATGGCGTCTAGCAACGCGGTCCGGTGGCCGGGCTTTACGGTGAGCAGACGGGACTCGATGTTGTCGACATTCGCGGTAAAATCGCTGAGCAATTCAGGCCGGTCGTTGAAGCCGATGACAAAAAACTCGTCCTGCGGGTTCGCGGTGTGCAAAAACTCGACGATCGAGTTGCGGGCGCGGTTGATTTTGTCAGACATGCTGCCGCTGAGGTCGAAAACGACGCCGATTGAAACTGGAGCATCCTCGGAGGAAAAACTCTTGATCTTCTGCAACGCATTGTTCTCGTAGAGAAAGAAATCCTGCTTCTCCAGCCCGGTCACCAGCCGGTTGAGCGGGTCGGTGACGATGACGGGTACCAGGACCAGGTTCACATCCACACGGATGCGTTCATTGGGGCGCGCGGTCAAGGCGCGCTTGCCCTCAAGCGGAGCCGGAGTGGTGGTTGCCGGGGCAGCCGTTTTGGCTTTTGGGTCGTCGGGAGAAACAGGCGCTACCGGGGCAGGCGGCGGCGGTTGGACATGGACATCATTCAACGGGTCCTGTGCCCGGCTCAGGGGGGCACAGATCAGCCAAAGGGCAAACAAGGAGCCGGCCAAAGAGAAAGGTCCGACGGCAGTCTTACCGGACATGAGTGCACACAGACCGCTTTTGCGGCCGTTCTGTGAAGACCAGGGAGCGGACCCAGGCAAACCGTTGATCTCCATTCCGCGCTCGATGGAGAGCGCCATAGCCCAGCCCTCGTGTCCCAGTGTTCGTGTGCGGATGGTAGCACGTTGAGATAAAACCTGTGCTGGGCTTTTTTGCCCAGGGGTTCGATTGAGTACACCCGGTTTTCCCGGGGTTGCCTCTCGTGGGACGGGCCTTGAGGAAGCGGCAGCGCGGCTTGCGTGCTCAGGTACAATCTGGCAAGCATAAGAGAGCAAAGCAATTGGCAGCACAGAACGAGGTTGCCGATGTCTGGAGTTGGAAGTTCGAGTATGGCCCGCATCTATCCCTTTCGCGCGTTGCGTTACAACCCCAGCATGGTGCGCGTGGAAGATGTGGTGACGCAGCCCTACGACAAGATTACGCCGGCGATGCAGCAGGCCTATTACCAGCGAAGTCTTTACAACCTGGTGCGCATCATCCTGGGGTTGCCCGAACTCTTCGATGAACCGGGAAGCAATGATGTGTATAGCCGGGCAGCCCGGGATTTCGCCGACTGGCGCCGCCTGGGCGTGCTGACGCAGGAAAAGGACCCCTGCATTTTCGCTTATTCGCAACGTTTTACGGTGCCGGGCGGCGATGGAGAAGTACACGAGCGGCGCGCGTTTATCGGCCTGGGAGAGGTATGCGATTACAGCCAACAGGTGGTTTTCCGCCACGAGCAGACGCTTTCTAAGCCCAAGTCAGACAGGCTGAACCTGCTGCGCGCGACCAGAGCCCACTTCGGGCAGATTTTCATGCTCTATTCGGATCCCGCCCTGACGGCGGAGAAGATCCTGTTTTCCGGGACGGCGGCGCCGGAAATCGAAGTGACCGATGAATTCGGCGTAACCCACCGGGTGTGGAAAGTCAGCGACATGAGCACCATCAATATCCTGCTGGGAGCGATGGAGGATAAGAAGTTCATCATCGCCGACGGTCATCACCGCTACGAGACCGCGTTGCACTATTCGCGTGAGCATACCCCGGCCAGCGTTGCGCGCACGGAGCGGAACCTGGCGAACACCACGCCCCAGCCGGCATACCCGGAAGCCGCGGTGATGATGACCTTCGTCAACATGGACTCCAAGGGCATCACCATTCTGCCTACCCACCGGGTGGTCTTCGGCCTCAAAGACTTTCAGGCGGAGCGGTTTTTGGAGCGGGCAGCCGATTTTTTCGATATTCAGACAGTCAGTGCGGAAGACGGGTTCGAGCTGACAAAGTTGTTGGCCCGGCAATCGGGGACGGCCTTTGTCGCGGTCAGCAAAGCGGGCTATCACCTGCTGGTGGCCAAGCCCGCGGTCGTAGCCCAGGCATTGGCAGAGCTGCCGGAGCGGCAGCGGCGGTTGGATCTGGCGCAGTTGCACTCGCTCGTGCTGCAGCAGTTGTTGGGCATAACTCCGGAAGCCATTCTGGAGCAACGAAACCTGCGGTATGTGCGCGATGCCGGCGAAGCCATGGAGCAGGTTTTTCGCGGGGAGGCGGACGTGGCCTTCCTGACCAATCCGATCACGTTGGGCCAGTTGCGCGAAGTCGCGTTCGCGGGCGATGTAATGCCCCAGAAGTCCACGGATTTTTATCCCAAGCTGCTGAGCGGCCTCGCCGTCTATGCGCTGGACTAAAGCGCCGGCGCTGAGCGCCGCGGCTTTGCTCGGCGGGGCTTTGGTTGCCATGGCCCAATTGCCCTCGAACGACCCGGCCAAAACGACGATTCCGGCTACGCCCGCACCTCCGGCAGCTCCCCCCTCCGCAATCGTGCGGGCGGCCCCGCGGTTCGGTGTGGTGATCGACGCCGCCCATGGAGGCGCCGACGTAGGGGCGCGGTTGTCAGACCATCAAATGGAAAAAGACCTGGTGCTGGCGCTCTCGGTGCGTTTGCGGTCGACCTTGGGCGCGCACGGTATTTATGTGGTCACCACGCGCGAGTCAGACACCGCCATCCCGGAATTGAATCGTGCCGAGGCGGCGAACCATGTGGGCGCGGCGGCCTGCATCACCCTGCATGCGACCACCAGCGGCAGCGGCGCGCACGTCTTTACTTCGTCTCTGACGCAAATTCCGCTCACCCGTTTTTTGCCCTGGGAGACGGCCCAGGGCGCCTATGCGGAGCAGAGTTTGCGGCTTTCGTCGGAGGTGGATTCGGCAATGACCCACGAGGAAATTCCGGTCACGTTAGGACGTACGGCCTTGCAGCCGCTGGACAGCTTTACCTGCCCGGCCATTGCGGTCGAGCTCTCCCCGTTGCACAACTCCGGCCGGGTGACCCCGCTTTCCGACCCTGCCTATCAAGACCGCATCATCGCGGCCATGGTGGCGGCAGTGGAACAATGGCAGCATGATTGGAGGCAACAGCCGTGATCTCCCGCGGGCAGCGCTTCCTGTTCTGGACTCTGCTGGTCAGCTCGGTGCTGATGGCGGTGGTGCTGCTGCGCATGCGGGAACGGGCGCTCGATCGTCTGCTCGCCTCGGCGGAGACCCAACCCCTGGGCTCACCCTCCGGCAGGCCGGTGCAGAATGTGACCATGATGGTTGCCAACGATATGGACGGGTCGGTGCAACCGGCAACCCAGAGCCTGGCATTGCCGGTGGACGCGAACGCCAGCGCGCACGTGATTCTGCAACACCTCATCGCCAATTACGCACGGCCCAACGCCCGCCACCCCATTGCCGCCAACAAGGGGGTGAACGGGATATTTTTTATGAGCATGCCGCCGGACGCCAACCATGTCTCCCCGGGTACCGAAGCCGTGGTTGACCTGAGCGGATCGTTTGTAGAGGCCCACCCTTCGGGCATCGAACCCGAGACCCTGACCCTGCTCTCCATCATCGAAACACTGCATGCCAACTTTCCCCAGATCGCGCAGGTAAGGTTCCTGGTGGATGGACAACCGCGCGACACCCTCGCCGGGCACGCTGACCTGACGCGCGTGTATCTGGCTTCGGATGCGCCTGGGGTGAAGCATCTGTGAGTTCGCAGCGGTTGAAGATTGGGGTATTCGATTCAGGTTTTGGCGGACTGACGGTGTTGCGGGCTTTGCTGCCTTTGCTGCCCGAAGCGGAGTTTCTGTATCTGGGCGACACGGCCCGGCTGCCCTACGGATCGAAGTCGCAGGCGACGATTGTGCGCTATGCGCTTTCGAGTACCCGCTTTCTGCTCGACCAGGGGGCGGACTTTCTCGTGATCGCCTGCAACACGGCCAGCGCGCTGGCGCTTACCGAGATTCGCGCATCCACCGCGGTGCAGGTTCTGGGGGTGATCGAGACCGGGGCCAACGAGGCACGCAGCTGCTCGAAAACAAGAGACATCCTGGTGATTGGCACCGACGCAACGATCGCCAGCCACGCGTATGCCGGGGCCTGCCGTGAGCGAGGCCTGCGCGCGCTCGAAAAAGCGTGTCCCCTGCTGGTGCCGCTGGTGGAAGAAGGATGGGTCGACCATCCCGTCACGGCAGAGGTGGTGCGGATTTATCTGACGGAATTGCTGGAGCAGGCGCAGGAGACGGACATGGATCCGGACACGCTGGTGCTGGGGTGCACGCATTATCCGCTGCTGCGGCCGATGATGGAAGCGGCGCTCATGCCGGTGATCCGGGTGATCGATTCGGCGCAGGCAACGGCCAGCCAGGCGGCGCGCATGTTGGCCGGCCACAGCTCGCCGGGCCGCGGCGTCCGCTCTTCTGGCCGATGCCGCTTCTTCGCCACCGACTCGGTGGTGAAGTTTCGCAGGCTGGGCGCGCGGTTTTTGGGCGGCCCGATGGAAGCAGTGGAGCTGGTGGACCTGGGTGGCTGATATATCTTTAGAAATAAAGGAGTAGTGCGGAATGATCGATCTCAAAGGTCAAACGGCCGTGGTCTTTGGCCTGGCAAACAAGCGGAGCATCGCCTGGGCAATCGCGCAAAAACTTTCGGCAGCCGGCGCGCAGCTTGCGATCTGCTACCAGAATGAGCGGCTTAAGGTAGAGGCGGAGGCGCTGGCCGGGGAGCTGCCCGACGCGGCCATTTTCCAATGCGATGTGTCGAGCGATCAGGAAATCGACGCCGTTTTCATGCAATTGAAAGAGCGCTACGGCAAGCTGCATATTCTGGTGCACAGCGTTGCGTTTGCTCCGGCCGAGGAGTTGCACAACGACTTTCTGCTGACCACCCGTGAGGGATTTCGGATGGCGCATGAGGTCAGTGTCTATTCGCTGATTGCTTTGGCTCGTGGCGCCGCGCCGCTTATGACAGATGGCGGCAGCATCATGACGATGACCTATTACGGATCGCAGAAGGTGGTGCCGCGGTACAACGTGATGGGTGTTGCCAAGGCGGCGCTCGAGGCCACGGTGCGCTACCTGGCCACCGATCTGGGAGGGATGAAGATTCGCGTGAATGCGATTTCCGCGGGGCCCATCAAGACCCTGGCGGCGCGGGGTATCGGCGGGTTAGGCGAGATGCTCAAGGTACACGCAACCCGTTCGCCGCTGCAGCGCAATGTGGAGCCGGCGGAGGTGGGGAATGCGGCCTTGTTCCTCGCTTCGGATCTGGCGTCGGGAATCAGCGGCGAAGTGCTGTATGTGGATTGCGGCTACAACGTGGTCAGCTTCGCGAGTGCGGAGTTGGTGAACATGAAAGGGTAGTGCGGAATCGCCTTGTCGTGAAAACCCGCTCCCCTGGACTTTAATCAGGGGCTGGCACGGGTCCACCCCCTGACTCCATGGCTCTAAAATTGTACAAACTCCAGGCCACGGCACTGACGTGGCCTGGTAAAGATTGTGCCGTCCCTGCGGGACTCCCCGAGTTGTCTAATCCTACCCGGCACTTCCGTGCCGGGCTACAGATTCTGCCGTCCCTTCGGGACTCGCCCCATTTCCTGCTGGTGTGCTCGCCCGTTTACGCGGGCAGGAAGGAAGTGCGTCTGTATACAAAAGCGGCCTGGGGGAAAGTGTGCGCCTTATGCGCCTTATGCGCCATAAGGGCCAGTCGTGTGCTGATCGTTCACCAACATCAAATTCTTTTATCTCGGACACGAGTAACATGGGGACATGGAAATACGAATTTATCGAAAGGAATATTGCTCGGAAGAAGGCGGGTAGAAGCGATGATCCAGATTCAATTGCAACCCGAAGTCGAAGTCCAACTCGCTGCTGAGGCGCGGGCTCGCGGCCTTGAGCTTGATCGGTACGTCGAGAAGATCGTCACAGCGAGACCCCGCGAACCAATCGGGATGGAGTCTCCCGCCGAAGCCGTCGCTGCAATTCGGGTGGGCCGGAAAGGCAATCGGCTCGACGGTCTGAAGATCTCTGACCTGATCCGGGAAGGCCGCAGATACTGATGCCATTCGTGGTCGATGCCTCGGCAACCCTGCCCTAGTGTTTTGAAGACGAAGCAACAGCATGGACTTACCTTCTACGATGGAACATACCTCGAACTCGCAAAGCGCATGGGCCTGCCACTTGCTACTCTGGATGCCGCCTTATTGAAAGCTGCCACATTGGAAAATGTCGCGCTGATCGCCCATACATAAGCATAAGCGGCGATGCCGCGTTGTTGGCGCGGGGGAAATAGTGCGCCTTAAGCGCCTTATGCGCCATAAGGGGGTGCCCCGATAGCCAAAGCGCGCAGAAAAGGTGCTTTTTATGCCTCCCGCTCAAGTGTTGGCAAGGGTCCCGTCATCCGGCGTCCGTGTCATCTGGCCGGGATGGCCTCGGGCTGGTGGCCGGCGATGTGGTGTTTTTCCAAGTTGTCAAAACTACTCAATCGAGAAGACGCACTGAGCGCCCCCTGCTTACGTTGTGATCTCCGCTCTCCGCTTCGACGTCACTTGCCGTTTGCTACACCCAAGTCATCATGCGGACGAGCGCTGATGCTTTCCCGGTGGTTGGCGGCAGATGCACGGGCGGAGCGCACCGGTGCAAGGCCAAGCAGGGCCGTCACGGCAAGACGGCGCTGAAGTTTGTATCTTACTTTCACAGTAGTACGGTTTTTGGACGGCGTCGAGAGGGTACGAGGATTTCTTTGGTAACCATGACAGCGCGCTGTTTCTTCATCATGGCGTAAGGAAGTAATCGCCGATGCGGCCGGTTTACCCTCACTCGATCTTCGCGAGCGGAACCTGGGCATCGTTCCCGCAGGTCGGTGTCTGGTGAAAGCCAAATCTCAAAATTAAGCGCGAATCAGGAAAAAGCGGACAGACTGGCCAAGGTGGACCCGAAAGTGGATGACAGCAGAGTTGGGACGTCTGCTTTAGGGGTTACTCCGCCTGTCCCGGTTTCGGTTTCTGTTTAGGTTTTGTCGTATTAACAAGAAGCGAAGATGCTAGCCTTTACCCTTGACGGCGAGATACGGATGACGCCAATAGACCTGGCCGGACCTCGATGATGTTTGCCAGCGGTGACCAGCTGGAGAGCTATCCGTCGGATGTCAATACCAGCCTCTACCTGTCCATAGTGCCGTCGCCTAGCTGATATTCGTGCGCGCAGTATGGGTAAATCATGAAAATCACCATTGTGATGCCGCTCTACGAAGATTGGGAGTCGGCGGGGATCTTGTGCTCAGCAATAGACGCCTGTCTGACTGGATATCCGGCGATCGAAGCTAGCGTTCTACTGGTAGACGACGGGTCCAGCAGAGCCGAATCGAACGCGTTCGCGGGCGCCCGGAGAGCGATGAAATCAACTCGGGTGTTGAGGTTACGTCGGAACCTTGGTCATCAACGTGCGATCGCTGTTGCGCTAGCGTATGTTCAGCAGAACCTTCCAGGTGATGCTGTGGTTGTTATGGATGCCGATGGCGAAGACCTGCCTGAGGATATTCCGCGATTGGTAGAAGCATTTGAAACGTACCCTGGTCCAGTAACTGTTTTCGCCGAGCGTGGCCGCCGCATCGAGACTATTGCGTTCAAGTTGTTCTATGGCTGCTATCGCCTGTTACATCGAATGCTTACGGGACGCAGCATACGGTTTGGGAATTTCAGTCTTTTGCCCCGCGAACACATCAACAGTATCGTTGCCTATCCAGAGCTTTGGAATCATTACGCGGCCGCAATCCTCAAGGCGCGACTCCCGTACACCACCATCCGGGCTGATCGAGGGAAGCGACTCCGCGGCAAGTCACAGATGAATTTTGTTGGACTCATCATTCATGGTTTGTCGGCCCTTTTTGCCAGCTACGAGATCGTGAGCACCCGGCTATTGGTTGGCACCGCAATCCTTGGGTTAGCCTTCTTCTGCCTAATGCTGGTGGTTGCGGGGATAAGACTGTTCACGCATCTGGCGATTCCCGGATGGGCCACATTCACTGGGGGGCTTCTATTCATATTAGTGACGCAGTCTATCGCTGCATTGCTCACGATTATTTTTTCGGTGATGATGAGTCGAAATAACTTAGGATTTCTGCCCATCCGCGACTATGAGTACTTTGTGGCGGATTGTGTTCAGCTTCAGACTCTATGAGCGAGTTACCGTATGTTGGGCAGGAACTCGATATCTTCGCGCATGCAACGCACTGGAAGCAGTATTGGTCTTCGTGCGTGCGGCCATTTCTGAGCGGCGACGTGCTCGAAGTCGGAGCCGGAATCGGAGCCAACACCGCCTTGCTAGCTCCGCAGGCAGTTCGCTCCTGGATCTGTCTTGAACCGGATGCGAAGCTTGCTGAGCGGGCAGGTGCAGCTCTTGCCGGCGACCCAACGACATCTAAGTGCGAGGTCCGCGTCGGCACAACGCAGTCACTTCCGCAGGACCTCCGGTTTGACGCTCTCCTGTATATCGACGTGCTGGAACACATTGAGCAAGACAAGGAGGAGCTTGCGAGGGCGGCGAACTTATTGAAAAAAGGAGGGAGACTCATCGTCCTTTCTCCCGCTCACCAATGGCTCTTTACAGCTTTTGACCAATCGATCGGGCACTTTCGACGGTATGATCGAGCCACTCTGGTCGAGTGTGGCCCTAAGGCCTGTGCGCTGAGCAAATTATGGTATCTGGACTCGGTTGGGATGCTGGCGTCTTGCGGAAACCGGCTATTGCTTCACCAGGCCATGCCGGACCTTCGCCAGATACTCTTTTGGGACCAATACCTGGTTCCTCCCTCCACTTTGCTGGACCGTATGCTCCTGCACCGGGCGGGAAAGTCAATCCTAGCCGTATGGACGAAGGAATGAATTGACCAAGTCTGTTCCCGGGGAATGAGCCATTCCTCGCTCGCGAGCCGCTGGTTGCTCGCTAGTTTGCATGAGCTTCGTCCTTCCGCTCCATGAGTTGGGTCTCTGTATCAGCCCAAACGACTTTGTAGTGCGATTCCAGGTATGGCTCGATGATCAGTTCGTCGTCTCGCAATTTCCTCATGCCGGGAAAGAAGATTTTCGCATCCTTGTCCAGAAACCCGTTGTTCCACACCACGTACTTGACCCGGCGTTGATCCAGGACTGTCACGACCTCCTCAAACTGGGAGCCGGTGTTGAAGTCGTACATGATCGCGGCGTAGCGGGTCGGATTCACCGTGCCGGACAAGAAGTAGTACATGGCGCAGTATGGGTAGGCAAAGATTTCGTCACCGGGGGTTGCTTTACTCTGCAACAAACTTAGAGCGGGATCGCTCTTGAGCAGCGCCACCGATCCCACCCTGGTGGCCACGGGACGCGCGGAGAGGGCCAGAACAAAGATTGAAGCCAGCCAGGCAGGTGGCGCTTATGGCAAGAATCTGCAACGCTAAATCCGCAACCTTGGCCCGGTACTGCTGGAGATAATAGACGCACAGGATCATCAGCAGCGGCGATCCGAATACAAGATGGCAGATGTCCTTGCGGTGAAACTCCGAGAACCACAACGCAAATCCGCACAGCCAGAGAAGTACAATCTCCGGCCGAGTATTGTTTCTTATGAATCGGGCGGCGAGAGCCGGCAACAGGGCGGGTAAAGCCGCGACAAAGAGGAAAGGGGCAATCAGGACTGACGCGGTGACGACTGGTCCAGCGAAAGCCGGCTCTTCGCGATTACGAAATGATCCCAGTAGTAGTGGATGATGCCTTGCGCGTATGGGACAACATTCACCGCGCTATAGTGCTGCGACGGCCAGAGCACGTTGACATAGAACAGATCCCAAAGTGCATGCCGGCTCCAGAAGTAAACCAGCATGAGCGCAACTACGCAACCATAGCCTCCAGCCACTCGCCCATAGCCATGACAGCGAGGCTGATTGCCGCCGGTGCTGCATCCAGAGCCACACCAGCAGGGCAAACAGCAGCAGCATCCCCTTAGGTTGAAAACAGCACGTTGTGGCTCCCGCCAGCGCACCGGCGGCAAACAATAGAACACCCTTACGTTTATCCTGCCAGACGATCATGCAAGCGACGGCAAGCAAGGCGAAACAATTACTGTCCACGTGATGGCTAATGGCCGGCCAGGACGAACCGAAATATGTACCGGCCAGAAGGATGCAGGGGAGAACCTGGTATCGGTTGCATATCCTGCGCGACAGGAAATACATCGCGAACGCCGTTCCCAGGGACGGTAACGAACAGGCATATTCGAGTGGCCACAAATGTAACGCCGAAAAGCTTAAAGAATAGGGCTAGCCAATACAAAGTCCCTGGCCCCACCACCTCAAAGAAGTCGCGGGCGAAGACCTGGCCGTGAACGATCCTCACAGCGCCAGAAATAAGTAGTCCCTCGTCTCCATTCCCGCAAGAGGATGCGCATAAAGGGAAGAAAGTACAAGCTGGCGCAGAGTGCGAATATCAGATACGGGATATATCCAGTTTCGTCAGCTTTGCCTTTGGCGCGCGTGTCGCTGGATTGGGAGCGGTTGCCTCCATCTCATTAGCCCAGGATGTTTCGTGAACTTCCAGATCGGGTGGTGACGTCTCGCTAGTCTGCATGGCCTTCACCTTCCCTCGCCCATTTTTCCGTTCCATGAGGCGGGTATCAGCGTCGGCCCATACGACCTTATAGTGCGATTCCAGGTAAGGCTCGATAATCAATGCGTCGGGGCGATATGCGCGCCGATGCGGGGAAGAGAGCGGGGACTTCTTTCGCCTGGAAATGCGTGTCCCACAGCACGTACCGTACCCGGCGTTGTTCTAATGCCTTCGGACGACCTCATCGAACTGGGCAGGAGTGTTGAAATTGTAGAGCAGGCCACCGTAGCGTGTCGGATTCGTAGTGGCAGACAAGAAATAGTACATAGGGCAATACGGGTAGGCAAAGACCTCTTCGCCGGGGCGTACCTTTTCATCTAAAGCGGTGAGACCGGAAACGTTTTTGAATACCGCTACTGAGCCAACCCGCGTTGTCATGGGACGCGCAGACAGGGCCAGGAAGAGATTGAAGACAGCCAGACAGGTGGCGCTTATGGCAAGAATCTGCAAAGCTAAATCCGCAACCTTCGCCCGGTACTGCTGGAGATAATAGACGCACAGGATTATCAGCAGCGGCGATCCGAACACAAGATGGAAGATATCCTTGCGGTGAAGCTCCGACAGCCATAAGGCAACACCGCACAGCCAGTAAAGTACAATCTCCGGCCGAACATTGTTCCTTATGGATCGGGCGGCGAGAGCCGGCAACAGAGCGGGTAAAGCCGCGACAAAGAGGAAGGGGGTGATCAGGACTGACGCGGTGACGATGGTCCAGCGAAAGCCGCTCTTTGCGATTACGAAATGATCCCAGCAGTCGCGGATCATCCCGTGCGCGTATGGGACCACGTTTACTGCGCTATAGTGCTCTGCTGGCCAAATCACGTTCGCATAGACCAGGTCCCAAAGGGCGTGCTGGGTCCAGAAATAAGCCAGCAAGAGCGCCAGCGACGCTGGTGTAGCCTGCGGCCACCGCCCCTAGCGATGACAGCGGGGTTGACCTCCGCCGGTGCTGCATCCAGAGCCACAGCAGCAGGGCAAGCAGCAGCAGCACTCCCTTTTGCTGAAGGAAACATGTGGTGGCTCCCGCCAGCGCACCGGCTGCAAACAATAGCCCGACGCTTACGTCTATCCTGCCAGACGATCATGCACGCAATCGACAGCAATGCGAAGCAATTACTATCCACGTGATGGCTGATCGACGGCCATAAGGTTCCGAAATAGGTGCCGGCTAAAGGATGCAGGGAAGAATCTGGTACCGGCTGCATATCCTGCGCGACAGGAAATACATCGCTAACCCTGTCCCCAAGGAGGTAACGAACAGGCATATACGGGTGGCGGCAAAGGTTACGCCGAACAGCTTAAAGAACAGGGCCAGCCAATAGAAAGTGCCCGGCCCCACCACCTCAAAGAAGTCGCGGGCGAAGACCTGGCCGTGAACGATTCTCACAGCGCCGTAAACAAGTAGTCCCTCAGGTGGCGTCTGCAAAAGAAGCCGCATGAAGGGAAGAAGATACAAGATGGCGCATAGCGTGAATATCAGATACGGGAAGTATCCCCGCTTTCGTCGCTTTTGCCATTGAGCGTGAGCGTGGCCGAGTCGCTTTGAACTTCGAGCTGCTCCGCATACGAGGGCGGCGCATTGGTCGAATTCAGCGTGTGGTCCCTCGCTGGTCGCCATGGTCTTCACTTTTTGACTCCATGATCCTTGTATTGAGCAAACATCTGCTTGCCATGGGCGCGGAGGGTGGAAGTGTCGTCTCCACCTCGTTCAAGACTGGAATTCACGACCGGAAGCAGCATGAATGCATTTCCTCAAAAACCCAATGAAGTAAGGGGAGAGCTCGCTGGTCACGAGCCTGTTCTCGCGTATCTCTCCGGTCGGGAATGAGGCGGCCTGGTGTGTTCCGGCATGATCCTAGCCGGCACTAGTGAGCGCCAAGCCGATGTTGACCAAAGCAGTGTCGATGGCGATGGCCAGCGTATTGCATGCTGGCGACTGCTGCGAGGGCGATCAGAGCAAGCACCAAAGCATATTCAACCAGGTCCTGACCTTCTTCCCTCTTGATCAGGCGCTGCATCCCAGAGAGCATCCACAATTTGAGCCGCCTTTGAGGTCCTTTTTATATGATTTGCCGGTCCCTATTTGCCTTGGCCAAGGAGAGCATGCCTGGTATGGCAGGCTCTCCCGGCAAGGAAAAGGTGTGTTCCGGCCCGCTCCTACCCAGCGGCGGTGAGGGCGGTGCCGATAGCTGCGAAGATCGCGTTGATATCGTTGGCCACCGTTTGCATGCTGGTGACTGCTGCGAAGGCGATCAAAGCAACCACCAACGCATATTCGATGAGGTCCTGACCCTCTTCCCTCTTGATCAGGCGCTGCATCCCGGAGTATGAGCGTCCACATTTTGATCTGCATTTGAGGTCCTTTCTAAATGAGTTGTTGGCCCTTGTCTGCCTCGGCGAGGGAGAGCACCCTGGTATGACTCGCTCTCCCGGCAAGGAAAACGTGGTGTGGTCGTTGTGTTAGGGCCTGATCCTAACCAGCCGCGGTGAGGGCGGTGCCGATAGCTGCGAAGATCAGCGTTGATATCGTTGGCCACCGTCTTCATGGAGGTGACTGCTGCGAAGGCGATCAAAGCAACCACCAACGCGTACTCGATGAGGTCCTGACCTTCTTCTTGCATCAGAAGGGTCTGCATCTTGACTGAGAGCTTCAACAATCCATCTTTCATTTGAGTTCTTCTCCGTTAGTTGATTGTCCCAGCCAAGAGCTGGGTATGCCGTCTACTATGGCAAGCGGAGAGCCACTTTTCAACGCGAGGTTGCTCGTTATAATCCAATGACTTAGCGGTTGAGATTGAGCTCCGGTGTGAACGGCTGTATACAAGCTCGAATGGGACAGATGCACCGCGTATACACCCGGAGGGAAGCAGCATGCGGTACGCGCGTAAGCCGACGAAAATCTTGAGCAAGCTTGGGCGCGATCGTCGAGTTACGGGAAGCGCGCTATGCGCAGCAGGAGGATGGGAACGCGACCCTGAAGACGCGTTTTTCCGGAGCCTGTTTGAGCCCCTGAGGGATGCGTTTAAGACCGGCCTCCCGATACACAACAACAGGCCGGGGATTTATCCCTGGCATAAACGTCGTCATCCTTGCGGCCTCTAGGCCCTGAGGTACGGTTTTTTGCAGGATCACCCAGGAAGGGCATCCCTCAGGGCCTAAACAGGCTGCGGAAAAAGTCATTGTTGTGAAGGGTACGGCCTTCAGGCCGTACATATAACCAGACTACCAAGCGGCCTTTAGGCCCTGAGGGCAGGTTTCTCGACCGAAAACGCTGCCCTCAGGGGCTAAAGCCCACTGTTCTTGTTTCCTTAATGTACGGGCTAAAGCCCGTACCCTTCATTCATCGAGTTTTTCCGCAGCCTGTAAAGGCCGAAGAGTTTTGCCGGATTATGTACGGGCTGAAGCCCGTACCTACCCTCTCCTGCGTTCAGCATTGAGCTTTTCCGCAGCCTGTCAAAGCCCGTCCGCCTGGTCTTGGAGATGTCCAAACCCTGACCTACCACGAGGAGTAACCCGGCACGACGTTGCCTAACCCGGGCGTCTCCAAATGCGATAAACACGCAGGCCATCGGAAGCGGGGACGGGCAAAAGATTCAAGACGCCCAAGAGCAAGTTCACCCACGCGAACATGCCCAAGGAGCGCCAGCACAGCGCGCAGAAGATCAGGTTCATGCCTGGGCCGGCGAGTGAAATGATTGTGTTTTGCACGGGAGTACCCGGCTCGCGAACCACATATGGCCCTTTCCAACTGAGGCCGACTCGCTTGACGGGCACCCGGGTAAGATAGGCGGCCGCCAGGTGCGCACACTCATGTAAGAGGAGAGCCACCAGCAGGGATAGCCAAAACACGGGATTCACAAGGGTCACAGTGTTTGCCTTATCGTTGTCACCGGTGTTGCGTGCCTCAGACGCTCAAAGAGTGTGCGCAGAAGTGGATTTGGTGCAGGATGCGCGCTGCGAAAAAAGTCGATGAAATGAAAAGTTCGGAGCACGATGGAGGAGCAAACTTCCCAGGCAGGGCACGGCTTTCGTGCAGGGTGCGCAATACCTCAGGGGCTGAAGCCCAATTCACGTATTCCTAATCATTTACGGCCCGACTAGCTTCGGGGTAGGCCGGGGATTTATCCCCGGCATAAACGCCGTCATGCTTGTGGCCTTTAGGCCCTGAGGTACGGTTTTTCGCAGGATCACATGGGAAGAGCATACCTCAGGGCCTAAAGGCCAAAGAATCTTGCCCGATTATGTACGGGCCGAAGCCCGTACCTACCCTCTCCTGCCTCCAGCATTGAGTTTTTCCGCAACCTGTAAAGCCGTGCCCCGATACAACACCAACACTCAGATTATGTACGGGCTGAAGCCCGTACCTACCCTCTCCTGCCTCCAGCATTGAGTTTTTCCGCAACCTGTAAAGCCGTGCCCCGATACAACACCAACACTCAGATTATGTACGGGCTGAAGCCCGTACCTACCCTCTCCTGCCTCCAGCATTGAGTTTTTCCGCAACCTGTAAAATCGTGCCCCGATACAACACCAACACTCAGATTATGTACGGGCTGAAGCCCGTACCTACCCTCTCCTGCCTCCAGCATTGAGTTTTTCCGCAGCCTGTAAAGTCGTGCCCTGATACAACACCAAAACTCAGCATCCAAATGAATTTCTCTTGTTGAAATACCATCCGCTTCGTCCCTGACTTGTAGAAACAGCAGTTTCAGGGTTGAAATCCTGACCTACCAGACCTATGTTTCTTCTCAGGAAATCGAGCCGGAGCGCTGCCACATGGAAAATTCTATCCTGTCGCCCGGTTTGGTCTGCGTTTCGCGTATCGTGCCCGATGCGAGCTCGAGCACAGAGTGGGCGGTGAAACAGGCCGAGAGCCGCCAGGGACGCACGCCGCTCCTGACCTTTTTCACTCGCAGTTTGCGGTCCAGGTAAACGAGATCGATGGGGAATTGCATGCCGAACGTGTGGACCGCTTCGCAGGGCCGGATCCATAAGCCTTCTCCCGCCCGGAGTTCCTGGCGTCCCAGCAAACCCTTTCTGCGCTTCGCGCCTTCATCCGCAACCTCCACGGAATGGGCGAGCACGGATTGGCGGGTGAGGTTCGAGATCCTGAGACGAAAATCGGGTTTCGGCTTGCGGCGCCGAGTGAGGCGGTCGAAGATCGAGCGAATCGGTTTCATCCAGTTGCGGCCTAGTTCCTTTCTCTGAAGAAATGCGCTGCGGCAGGCGCGGTGACTCATCGTACGTTGGTTCAATTCCTTACGACGCATGATTACTCCAGCGTGCTTCCAAATCCGATAAACACGCAGACCATCCGACGAACGTATCGGCAACAAGTTCATCACGGCTAGAAAGCCGTTCACGAATGCAAATGTCCCGGACAAATGCCAGAACAGTACACATAGAACCAAATTCATGCCCGGCCCGGACAAGGAAATAAAGGTGTTCTGTAGCTGGTGTACCCGGCTCACGGACAATATATGGGCCCTTCCAGCTCAGGCCAACATGTTTCACTCGCACTCCGCCCAGATAGGCCGCTGCCAAGTGAGCGGATTCGTGAAGAAGAACAGCCAGTGCTACCGATCCCCAATAGACAGGCCCAACCAGCGTCACGGTGTTTGCCTTAATGGGGGAGGTGTTGCGAGTTTACGGGTCGTACCTTCAGAAAGAACGAAGAATCTCAGGGCCTAAACAGGCTGCGGAAAAACTCCGCAGCGAACAGGAAAGCAATACCTCAGGGGCTAAAGCCCAACGTATTCTCAATCATTTACGGCACGGCTGAAGCCGTGCCCGATACAAAGCCGGGTTTTTCCGCAGCCGATAAAGCCCATACCTACCAGCGCGTACCTGCCTAAAGCGCATACCTCAGGGCCTAAAGGCCCGTTCATTCTCCGTGGTTGATGTATGGGCTAAAGCCCATACCTACCTGCCCATACCTACCTGCCCATACCTACCAGCCCATACCTACCTGCCCGTACCTACCTAAGGCGCATACCTCAGGGCCTAAGGGCCCGTTCATTCTCCGTGGTTGATGTATGGGCTAAAGCCCGTACCTACCTGCCCATACCTACCTGCCCATACCTACCTGCCCATACCTACCTGCGCGTACCTGCCTAAAGCGCATACCTCAGGGCCTAAAGGCCCGTTCATTCTCCGTGGTTGATGTATGGGCTAAAGCCCATACCTACCAGCCCATACCTACCAGCCCATACCTGCCTGCCCATACCTACCTGCCCATACCTACCAGCCCATACCTACCTAAGGCGCATACCTCAGGGCCTAAAGGCCCGTTCATTCTCCGTGGTTGATGTATGGGCTAAAGCCCATACCTACCAGCCCATTCCTACCAGCCCATTCCTGCCGGCCCGCTTGCCTACCAGCCCATACCTACGCGCATCACTGGGGGCGGGCTCCGGAGGCGGCGGAGGCGCCTGATGACGATCCGGATGACGCACTGTAGCCTCCCGTGGAAAAGCCCGAATCGGTTACCAGCGGCTGCTCGGGCTGCATGCTCTGGATCAACTTCTCAATCGGCATGGTTGGCGGCGGCGGAGCGGGCGCCTTGGCGCCGGTTACGCTCGCACCCGGTGTGGTCATCGGTATGTTGGAATTCGAGGGCAGGAACTTGTCAGGATAGTTCAACGCGGGCAGAGGCTGACCCGCCGGGATGGGCGCCACAATCTCCGGCGTCACGATGACCATGAGCTCGGTGTTTGTCTTATTGGTCGAGATGGACTGAAAGAACTTGCCCAGGATCGGAATATCCCCGATGAACGGGATCTTCTGGAAGGTTTTGGTTTCACGATTGTCGAGCAGTCCGCCAATCGCAAAGCTTTGCCCATCGTTCAGCTCGACCTCGGTCTTCACTCTGCGGACGTCAATCGAGGGGATCTGGAACCCTGAAACCGTTACGGCCTGGGTGAAGTCCAGAGAGCTGACTTCCGGGGCGACCTGGAGACGAATCGTGCCGCGGGGGGTGATGGTGGGGATGAAGTTGAGGCGAACGCCAAATTCCTTGAACAGGATGGTGACCGATCCCCCGACGCCGCCGGCGATTCCCTGCACCACCGGGTAGGGATATTCTCCGCCGGCGAGAAAGCTCGCCTGCTTGCCGTTGGACGCCAGCACGTTGGGCTCTGCCAGACACCTGCACCAGCCCCTGAGTTTCCAAGGCCTCGATGGTGGCGCCCAGATTCAGGTCGGGGCGGAAGAAGAAGAGGTTCAGCGCATTCGATATCGTCGCTGTAGCAGGGGAAGTCCCGCTTGGCACCGAAACAGTCGGCACAGGGAACTGTCCTGTACCGACTGTGCCGAGGGTGTTGGTCGCGCCCGTGCTGAACAGATTCAAGCCAAGCTGTTTGGTCGCGGTCCGGTCGACGCTGGCAAAGCGCACCTTCAGAAGGATCTGCGGGTCAGCGGTGGGAACCTCGACATACAACAGGTTGACGACCTTGCCGGCGGTGGACGCAATCTGCACCGCGCGTTCGGAGCTGGTGAGGTCCTTAACCGTGCCACGAAGAAAGACTTGGCCGTTCTCGAAGCTTGCCTTGACTTGCTGATCGGGCAGCTCTGCCTTGAGCTCGCGGCGTAACGCTTCCGCACGATCGTTGGCCGCAGTCGCGCTTGGGCGGACAACCACATTGAAAAACTGACGGCCACCGCCCTGCTTCCCAGACGATGAGGGTGGTTTCGCCTGGAGCCTTACCGTTGACCAGGACCTCCGATGGACTGATGGCGGTGGCTTCAGCAAACTCGCCCAGACCGACGGCGATGCGCTGAATGGGATGCGCGACGTCGACCAGCACGGACTTGTCGACAGCCACGAAAAGGTCGTTGGAAGAGTCCTGATTCGCTACGCCGGTAGACGGAGTTGGCGGCTGATATAAGGGACGCGTGGTGGACGTTTGGGCCTGGAGCGCGGACTGCGCGCAAAAGAATAACAACCAGGCAAAGAAACACACCATGGTGACGCCGGCTTTCACTCTCACTGTTTTCCCTCGCCCGCGGCGAATTTTTCTTCCGTCCGCTTCGATCCGTTAAAGACCTCGACCAGGTAGATACGAGCTGCCGGAGGAGGAGGAGCCCGGTGACCCACGACGGGGGGCTTGACCGTAGCCATCCGCGAAAAGGGTGTTCATGGCAGTCCCTGGCGGATGGGCCGTCTGCGTATCCAGGGGATTGCGCAGAACGAGCTGGATTTTAGTCTGGTTGCTCGCCAGGCTCAGGAGCTCCGCCTGGTCTGGGGTCACCAATAGAGTTGACCACCTGGACTTGCTGAGGTTTGCCTTCGGCGTCTTTCTGAATGTCCGTACCGGCAGAGAGAACTTCGATGTTCTGCAGCAGCGTCTTCACCTTGGTCCCTTGCACAAGGTTCGCAGGTCCCGGAGGATTGCCCGAGATGAGGACATCGACGCGCATACCGGGGGTGACAAATCCTGCGACGCCGACGACTTCATCCACTTTGACCGCGCAGGCTCGCATGCCCTGGCGAATGGTCGCAGCCAAGCCGCCGCCCGAGCCGACGGCAGCCAGCCGGTTCTCAACAATCGGCTCGCCTTGATAAAGGTCGGAGATGACGCCGCGGCCGACCGCGTCCTGCCGCTTGAGAATTGCGCCCTTGGGGAGAGGTCCTGAGATGTCGGTGGTGGAGAGATCGGCATCCTTCAAGACGCTCCCCAGTTTGACGTCGTTGACGGCAACAATCACGCGCGTAGCCTTCTGCTGTCCCAGGGCCAACCGGGTACCGACCACGCGGTAGACGAGATAGCTGCAAGCCGCGGCAATGACGAAAGCGCTCGCGAGTATAAGGAGTAGTCTTCGATTCATTTAGAGACCCATCCGAACCGGCGGTTCCGCCAGTCAGGCCTTCCCTGAGACCTTTCGCAATTGATCTGCCAAAGAAGAAAGCGGCCGGTTGACGCGGAATCATGGGTTTAGAGAGCAGCCCTGGAGCCAAGTGTGAACACGTGTATCCACCGCCGCCGCAAGGTGTAGCCGGGTAAGCACGCTCCATGCCGGTGGCGTGCCATTTTGCAGCGACTTAGGCGGCTGGCGGTTGGCCTTGAAATTGCAACTCTGGGTTCGGATCTCTCAAGGCACTGTGATACGTGCAGGAGCGCCCTGACAGGAAGCCCACCCAGGCGGCGTGTCTGGCTTGGCTCCAGGGTGAGAAACAACCACGGTGCGCATTTGAGCAGCTGTCTTATTTTGCTCGGTCTTGGTGAGAAATGCCTTAAGTGTGACAACGACTGTAAGAAACTGCGTGCGGCACAAAGAGGAGTGGCCAGGATATGGAGTCTCGCATTATCTCGCTTTTTGCGGATCCGAAACCGTCTCGCCGGGGACCGTCGGGGTTCCTGGTCTCGATGGCGGTGCACGTGGTGGTCATGGGATCGTTATATCTCAACCTCAAGCACGGCGTCAGGGTTCAGGATGAGGCGAGTGTCCATCGGTACACGGTTCGCTTGCTAAGTCTCTGGCGGCCAGAACCAAAGGTGCGGCAACCAGTCCAAAACCACAGCACACAAGCTCCGCAGCGCGGGGCGGGCGAAGTTGCCTCCGGTGGCCAGCCGTCCGCGCCTTCTCTCCCGCTCCAGGTCGCGGATCGAATTCCTGCGCCGCAAACATTGGTGCAGCCGGACCTTCCGCCGAATATGCTACTCCCGGAAGCAGTTCCGATTCCACTCATACTGATGTGGTCGCCGGAAAGCAGCACGGCCAGGCAGATCGTTCTCCCTCCACCACAAGTGACGATTGTGGCGAACGTACGGCGCGATCTCACTGCTCCCAATCACGAAGTCGAGTTGGCGGACGTGAAGATTTCCGCAAGCGCCTTTGTTACAGATAAGCCTATGCTTCTTCCCAGCACGACTTCCCCCGTCGTCGTACACGGAACCGAGGGGGTAAAGCAGGTTCCAGAAACGACGTCGAGGCCGCTCGGGGCTCCGGTTCCGGCAAGAGTATTGTCACTCTCCGACCTCCATCTCGAACGGGGGACGATCACTTTGCCGATGGTCAATGAGACGGCGGCGGTCGGCGCCTCCGATGCGATGGCGCCGGCGCGCGAGGTGAACTCAGTGGACGGTGGGAACGGCAACAAGGCCGGCAAGCAAAATGGGATGGGGCCGGGAGACACTCCTGGGAATCAGGCCGGCCAGGGCGCGGGTTCCGATAGCGTCGCTAAGGTTGGGCCTAGCATCGGCGGCAGCCAGGCAACTGACGCCGGTTCTGGCGCCCAACCCACGGTCACGCGCATCGTCATGCCGAAGGACGGCAAGTTTGGTGTGGTGGTCGTAGGGTCATCAATGGCAGAGGAGTATCCGGAGACGGTTGGGCTGTGGGGCAGCAGGACAGCGTACACGGTGTACCTGCACGTCGGTTCAGGCAAGAGCTGGATTCTTCAGTATTCCCTGCCGGCGGCCGCAGACAGCGGGAGCACAGCGCGGATCGACGCACCGTGGCCCTACGATATGGAGCGGCCCGGCCTGGCACCTGGGGATCTTAACGGCGACGCGATTATGGTGCACGGGTTTGTCAACGCATCGGGCCGGTTTGAAAAACTTGCCATTGTGTTTCCTGTGGATTTTTCGCAGAGCAAGTTCGTGCTTGGCGCGCTGCAGCAGTGGCAATTCAGGGCCGCGATGCAGAATGGATTAATGACCGCGGTCGAGGTGTTGTTGATTATCCCGGCAGAGGCGGCGGAATAGGGATAGCTTCGGTGGATGGCTGCGGAAAAAGTCGACTTCAGGGTAGGCCGGGGATTTATCCCCGGCGTAAAACGTCGTCATCCTCGTGGCCTTTAGGCCCTGAGGTACGGTTTTTCGCAGGATCCCATGGAAAGAGCATACCTCAGGGCCTAAAGGCCGAAGAATCCTGCCCGATTATGTACGGGCTGAAGCCCGTACCTACCCTCTCCTGCCTCCAGCATTGAGTTTTTCCACAGCCTGTTTAGTACGGGCTGAAGCCCGTACCTACCCTCTCCTGCCTCCAGCATTGAGTTTTTCCACAGCCTGTTTAGTACGGGCTGAAGCCCGTACCTACCCTCTCCTGCCTCCAGCATTGAGTTTTTCCGCAGCCTGTTATGTACGGGCTGAAGCCCGTACCTACCCTCTCCGGCCTTCAGCATTGCGTTTTTCCGCCGCCTGTTAGCCCCTGAGGTATGCTTCTCTGGACCCAGATGCGAGGCTCACCATCAATACCTACGCCATCACCACCGTGACGTTTCAAAGGAGAACCCTCTTTGTACGAACCGCGAACGCCGAGCTGCTGGTGAAAACCATGTTCGGATATAGAGAACAGGGGCGGTTCCTGCTGCACGGGTTTGCGGTCATGCCGGAACATCTGCATGTCATGCTGACGCCGGGAAAGGGGCAAACCGCGTAGCGGTGCGTTCAATGTATTAAGGGCGGTTTCTCTTTCTCGGTTCGGAAGCAATTCACGGGAGATGTCTGGCAGACCGGCTTCCACGAGCATCGCATTCGTGATGCGGAAGATTTTCAGAAACAATTGGAATACGTGGCCGCAAATCCAGACCGGCGACGGTTGATAGATCACCAGTTCGTCCATACAAATTACATGGACCGGTTGGATGGTATGCCCGAGGCCCTCGCGGGCAAATGAGAAAAGACGCATACCTCAGGGGCTTTACAGGCTGCGGAAAAACGCGCCTTCAGGGTAGGCCGGGGATTCATCCCCGGCATAAACGTCGTCATCCTCGTGGCCTTTAGGCCCTGAGGTACGGTTTTTCGCAGGATCACATGGAAAGAGCATACCTCAGGGCCTAAAGGCCGAAGAATCTTGCCCGATTATGTACGGGCTGAAGCCCGTACCTACCCTCTTGCCTTCAGCATCGAGTTTTTCCGCAGCCTGTAAAGCCCTTCCGCTCTCCTTCGACTTGATGTCAGGGTTAAAACCCTGACCTACCAGCCTATTCGCTCCGATTGGTTGAGGTCAGCTTTAATACCCTGAACCCATTGTGAGAAAGCTATAAAGGTCTTCCTATCGGCGCCCTCGGAGAGAACACTCTCCTTGCCGGCAAAGATGAACGCGAAGCCGACTCCATCAGTTCCCGAGCGGATGACCTTCGACTGCACCCTGATCGATTGACTGGACCGGGTGTCGTCAGCTGTAACGGGCTTCTGCAGGGTTAGCATGAGCAGCGTGCCTGCATGCCAACGGTCTTCGGTCACGATATATGTCCCGGTAGGACTCATATCGCGTACACGATGCGGCGCCGCGTGGTCTCCGTTCCAATAATAGGCTGCCAGTTGGGGCGTGATACACCGCTCCGCGCTGCGACGGTCCTTAGATGACGATCTGACGAACCAATACATCTCCGGATCCACTTTCTATCTACGTGGCCCTTGATCATCCCTTCCCAAGACTGCAATGCCTCATTGAGAAATCACCATTGCCGCCGTGCTGGACATGCTTAGCGTTCGGCGCGGCAGAAAGGGAATGACCAACGGGAACTGATCGGTTACGGTCACCGTGACCTGGTTCCCCGGATTGTTGCATAAAGCCGAAGGCGAACAGGTTCCTCCCGCGGGGTAGGCGGACCATGCAGCGGTTGCCACCAGGTTACTACTGCCGGGAAAGCCCAGGTTCTGCACGTAAGTCTGAATGTCTCCCATCGCCGCCGGGCACGCCGTGGCGAAGTGACATGCCGAACCGCGAACGATGGCAAAACGGGCTGCTTCCCTGCGCCGCCTCGGAGACGATGTTGTAGGTATATAGCGCGAAGCACGTGGTGAGGATACCGCACACCAACGTAAATAGGAGGGAGGCCCCGAGAGCGAACTCGACGGGGAAGTGCCCTGCTCGTCACGCAAGCCGGAACTGCTTTGGCAGTCGGCCGCGCAAAACAGACGGCGTCCGATCAGCGATTCATGGCCGTGCGACCTCCATGACCGCAGAGCCGTTCGGAGTAAATGTCGTCGGCAGCCCAGGCCAGCGGAAAAGCGGCGTAATTGTGGACGACGTATTCACCTGAACGTATTCGATAACGACGGCGGGGGAGGCACAGCTGGAAAGGGCGTTCATGCACCCATTCAGCGGGCCCGACAACTGGGTGGTCGGCGCGGTGGAGCAGGCGCACCAAGACTCGACGTCGCCGTCAATCCGGCTAGATTGACCCCGTCGTTAAGAGCGGCCGTCTGCATTCCGGTGGCGTCGGAAGCGGTGGTGTTGGTCTGAGCGCCGTACTGGGCGCCGGCGCGCGCTGCGTTGGTAGTTACGATGCTGGCCCACGCGAAACGCGCAAACTCCGCGGCTCCCAGCAGAATAAGCAGCAACAGCGGCAAGGTGAGCGCGAGCTCCACCAAACCCTGCCCAGCTGTCGCCGGTCAGTCGGGAGCGGGACACGCGCCCGCGGAAGTCGCGGAAGGTCATGGGACACAAACCGGAATCAATCGTGTTTGTCATTTCTCTACTCCACTAATGCGACGGTGTAAGTGGGGAGTTGCTTACTGTGGTCGTTGAAGTTGGTCAGGTTTATGGTTCCATTACCCTCTAACAAACAATTGGTTGACGATCAAGACGGTGGTGAGGTTCACGGTAGCTATTTCCGCTAATCTCCAGTGGAGCGTACGGGATATAGATGATCCCGGTCAAGATCGGTAATGGGAGTTACCGTTCAACTCCGCCATCGTCGCATCGGTCCGGATCCTGAAAGATCAGGATGTCGTTATAAGGGCCGCCGGTGCTAGGAGCGGTAAGGTCAGCGTTGTATTCCCGTTGCCGGGGCCGCCCAACTGGCCGTTGGGGCCGGCGAAGTAGAGGTGACGCCTCCAGTCCCCAAGTTTCAAGCCGCCGTCTCCAGTGAAATCAAGATCTCCCGTAAAGACGTATATACCGGTAGTCATGGTCACGTTGTGCTGGACCTTGATATTCCCGCTATAGCAGGTGACCCCGCCGGCGCGCTGGCCGCTCCCAGATTGTGCCGGTGGGGCAGCGGTACATGAGGCCGGCGCTATACGTAGGCGCAGGGAGGGAGCGAGTGGGTCGCTGACCTGGGCGACGTCCCGTAATGGGGGCAGGGTTGCTGTCGCCGGTATGGCCGCCTACGGCGGACCCGAAACCCCGACCGACCCCGCGGTGAGTGTGCCGCCAGCCCCGGTGAAATCCAGGCCGGTCGGCGTCTGTCGAGTCGTCCAGAACCGAGCAACCTGGACCATTGATATTAAAGGACCCCTGCAACTCGAGCTACCGGCTGTGGCGCCAGCCGGGAAGGCAGTCGTTCCCAACACGCAACCCTTGTCGGTAGCGCCGTCGAAGGCGACCGCCCGGGCCGTACCGTCATGGTGGTAAAGCCGAACAGCTTGGCAAAGAACAGCGGCTCGACTTGCGTCACAATCGCTTCGACATAACCGGCCGTGCCTGCATGGGGCCCACTGGCCGGCGGAGTGTTGATCGTGACTGTGACCCCGTTGGCCCCATTGGTAAAGCCGTTTTGGGTCGACGCCGTCTGGCCCGAGGTTTGTCATATCTCCAGTTACGGAGCTGGCTTTTTCCTCTACGCGCCCCGGCGACGGCGGCACTATCGGCTGCAATTTGCAGATTCCTTTTGTCGTGTAACAGCGTTCCGACGTCGGCGGCCATGGCGACAACGCCAAGGATGACGGTCATACTCACAGCGACAAACATCAGCGTCTGTCCACTTTCGTCACGTAGTAGTGTCTTCACCATTTCCCTCCGCGGCGCCCATCTAACCGATGGCGCACTGCTTGCTCCGTGGCCCCACTCTTCCCGCAGCCCTTCGATTTCCGATAAGTAACAGCCATTGCTGCTCTCACCAGGACCCACCCTCAGGCCCGATCGGCCGGTTAATCCACAAGGGCTGCAGGAAGAGATCCAGTGACTTCTCATCCGTCAACCCAACCCCGCCGGCGACGATACTTGTAACCCGTTGCGCATCCTCCGCCTTTGGAAATACAAATGCCACGGCAACTCCGTCTTCGCCCGACCGAATCACCTTCGCCTGCACCCCAACGGAAGGCTTTGATCCGTCATCGGACTTCTCTGTCCTTTGCAGGGCCATGGTGATCAATGCGCCCGGATACCAGCGTTGCTCCGTTATCAGGTAAAAACCCGTGTTACTCACATCCCGGATATAGCGTGGTTGGGGAACGGCGCCATCCCAGTAAAACGCAACCAGCCGGGGCTCTATATGCCGCTGAGCCCTTCGCCGATCTTGTGACATGAGTTCCTCGAACCAGCTCTTCATGACGTTTCCTTATCCGTTTGCCACCTTGCAGCCCAGTTCTTCGCTCTGGGCTTCGGAACTGACGGCGAGTAGGGCTCGCAACCGGCTCTCCATCTCCTCGGCCGGGCAGATCACGAGCTGATCTCCAGACTGTGTTTGCGACGAATAGATTGTGTGGGGAGGTAGTTCCAATACGCTCGCCGCCTTTATCTTCAGCGGAGCGATACGGAACGTCGGAAAATACTCAATGACGTGGATGACCTGATAGCTGTCGTCCAGGTAGATCAGATCGAGCGGGAAAAGCACCCCGAGGGTATGAATGCCGCTCGAAGGTACGACCCAAAGACCCTCGCTCGATTTCAATCTGAGCCGTCCGATCAACCCCTTGAGGCGCGCGAAAGAGGTATCTGCGAGGGTTACTCCCAGATTGAGAAAACATTCGCGCGTGAGGTTGTATACGCAGTACGTCGGTCGTTCCATGTAGCCCCTTCGTTTTTGGCGTGTGCCCGCAACCGGGCACACCCTACGGATCTCGATTCATTTATGACAGCTAAACCAGGCTTTATGGCCTGGCCCCGGAATTGAGAGAGATCCTCCAGTACATAACGTGCAATTAAGAGCCACAAAGCATACCTCAGGGCCTAAAGGCCCAGCGATTAGCCTTGGTTTATGTACGGGCTAAAGCCCGTACCTACCAGCCCGTACCTGCCAGCCTGCACCGACCAGCCCAGTGCCTACCAGCCTGCACATAACGTGGCCCGTACATAACGTGCAATTAAGAGCTACAAAGCATACCTCAGGGCCTAAAGGCCCAGCGATTATGCCTTGGTTTATGTACGGGCTAAAGCCCGTACCTACCAGCCCGTACCTACCAGCGCGTACCTGCCGAGCCTGCACCGACCAGCCCAGTGCCTACCAGCCTGCACATAACGTGGCCCGTACATAACGTGCAATTAAGAGCTACAAAGCATACCTCAGGGCCTAAAGGCCCAGCGATTATGCCTTGGTTTATGTACGGGCTAAACCCGTACCTACCAGCCCGTACCTACCAGCGCGTACCTGCCGAGCACGGTGACGTAGCGTTAGCGAACTCGCGTCCGGCGGCGCTGAATAAGAATCACCAATATGACAACAAAGAATACGCCGGCAACTAACCGGATGATCGTTGGGGTGTCCATGTCTTCTCCCTTCTCCTCAGTGGTTGATAAATGTTTTGAACGATTCCGTGATGATGATGGCGGCTGGTCCTAAGAGCCACCAGAAAGATCGAGGGAAAGATAAAGAAAACCAGGGGGAAAACCAGCTTGACGGTGGTCTTGGCTGCTTGCTCCTCCACTTTCTGGCGACGCTGGGTACGTAAGGTGTCGGCGTGAATGCGCAGTGTCTTGGCGATGCTGGTCCCAAACTGTTCCGACTGCACCAGCACCGAAACCAGATTGCGCACGCTATCAACTCCAGTACGTTCGGCCATGTGTTTCCAGGCGTCAGCCCGGGGGCGGCCGGCGCGCTGTTCCAGCACGACGACTCCCAACTCATCGCTGATTTCAGGCTTCGCCCGGCTCAGTTCTTCTGCCGTGCGTGCCGTCGCCTGGTCAAGGCTTTGGCCCGCCTCCATGCATATAACCAGCAGGTCGAGTACGTCGGGCAGACCAAGCTGGATACGCTTCTGCCGCTTCGAGATCTGTCTGCCCAGCCAAAAATCAGGGATCAGATATCCGATCCCCAGCGCTATGGCGCAGACAAGGAAGGGGTTGTAACTTGTGACGCCGCTCAGCAGGGCCAGGAGGCAAAGAGAGAGGGGTACCAGGACCTTGGCGCCATACAAGACACTCAGTGCCGAGTCGTTTCGATACCCGGCGCGGATGAGGCGCTGCTGGGCCACCGAGACTTCCGCCTGGCTCCTGGGCATGATACGTTCGAAGCGCCCGACCATGCCGCCGACAGAGACGCGTCTTTGGAAGGCACCGTACAGGCCACCCGCCTGCTTGGCCCGCGGAGTGACTACGCTGGAGATACGTTCCAGCACTGCCGCCCTATAGAAGAGGAGCAGGCCGCCGCTGGCGATCAACAGGAAGATGACGAAAAATGTAAAAGCTGCGAATCCCATAATTCCCCTTCAGACTTCCATGCTTACGATTTTCCGAATGATCAAGGCGCCAGTGACGGTCATGCCCGCCGACAGATAAAGAAGCTTGATGCCGATCTCACGCTTCCACAGCAGGCTCATGTGGTCGGGGTTGACGAGAAACAAGGCGATTCCGAGCACGACGGGGAGGAAGGAGAGAATCCATCCAGTCATACGCCCTTGCGCTGTGTGGATACGCACCTGCCGCCTCAGGCGGAATCTCTCCCGGATGACGTAGGCGGTCTTGTCGAGCACCTCGGCGAGATTGCCCCCGCTCTCCTTTTGAATCAAAATCGCGGTGGTGACGATTCTCACGTCCTGCAGCGGCACGCGGGAGACGAGGTTATCCAAAGCCGTTCTGAGCTCCACGCCGTAGTTCTGCTCATCGCAGCAGATCTTGAACTCGGACCCTATGGGATCGGGCGCCTCGCTGCCCACCAGGCCCAGGGCGGCCACGAGACTATGGCCGGCGCGCAGGGCGCTCACCATCAAATTGAGCGCCTCCGGCAACTCTTCTTCGAATTTGTTAAAGCGTTTGCTGCGCTTATGGAGCACGTAAACAAAGGGCGTGGCGCCGAGCAGCAACCCGATCAACAAAGCAAAAGGAACGGCCCCGGTTCGCAGGTAAACCAGATAGGCAGGAAACACAAAGCAGGCGATGCACATTAGAATCAGGCCGCCGGCAGTCCATTTTACGTTGGCCTGGTAGAGCGTGGCGCGCATGCGCGGAGCCAGCTCGACCTTGAGCAGCAAACGATTGATCCAGGGGACTGCGCTGAGCAATTCCTGCTTGCGGATATCGACGATCTGATCATGCAGGTCCCGTGAGCCTACGGCGAGGGTGGAACGAAGCAGGGTCAGTGTCTGCTTGGTGCGCTGCGAGGCCCCGGTTCCGCTCGCTACCATCAGCAGCGCCGCAACCGCGAAGATACCTAAAAACACAACCAATAGCAGCAACAACATAGGCTTCTCTCCTTTCCGCTCTTCAGTTCACTTCTTCAGTTGACTTCAAGGGTCTGCTCGAACAGAGCTCGGGGGAAGGAAGATGCCACCGACCTTGAGGCGCTCGAGGAACTTGGGTCGAATGCCGGTGGGCTGGAATGTTCCCACCACCCTGCCGTCGGGCCCGATTCCCTTTTTGTTGAAAGCTGAAGATCTCCTGCATGCTGATCACGTTTTCTTCCATGCCTGTGATCTCGGAGATGCTGATCACCTTGCGGGTGCCGTCGCTCATGCGGGAGACCTGCACCACGATCGGATATGGCGGACGCCATCTGCTGGCGAACTGTTCTTTCCGGGATATTGAGATTGGTCATGGCGACCATCGATTCGAGCCTGGACAAGGCGTCGCGGGGCGTGTTGGCGTGAATGGTGGTCATCGAGCCCTCGTGGCCGGTGTTCATCGCCTGCAGCATGTCGAACGCTTCTTCGCCGCGAACCTCGCCGATGATGATGCGGTCGGGGCGCATACGAAGGCTGTTGATCAGCAGCTGCCGCTGCCGGACCGCGCCGTTTCCTTCGACGTTGGGCGGCCGGGTTTCCAGGCGCACGATATTCTCCTGCGCGAGCTGCAATTCGGCCGCATCTTCGATGGTGACCAGGCGCTCGTTCTGGGGAATGTATTGCGACAGAATGTTGAGAAATGTGGTCTTGCCGGCGCCGGTGCCGCCGGAGATCAGGATGCTGATGCGGGCGCGCACCGCCGCCGCCAACATCTCCATCATTTCCGGCGAGATGCTCTTCAGTTCCACGAGCTGATCGGCGGCAATGCGGGCCGGTGCCGAAGCGGCGGATGGACAAGAGTCGGGCCATCGAGCGCCAGCGGAGGGATGATGGCATTGACGCGCGAACCGTCCGGCAAGCGCGCGTCGACCATGGGCGACGATTCATCGACCCGGCGGCCGACGCGCGACACGATGCGGTCGATGATCTGCAGCAGATGGCGATCGTCGCGAAATGCCGTATCAACCTTTTGCAGCAGGCCACTGCGTTCAATAAATACACGGTCTTTGTTGTTGACGAGGATGTCGGAGATGGTGGGATCCCGGAGCAACGGCTCCAGCGGCCCGAGGCCGAAGACCTCATCGAGCAGATCTTCCTGAATCCTCTCCTGCTCGTTGAAGCTGAGCGGCACCTTCTGGTCTCTGATGATCTCGTTGACCATGGTGGAAACCGCCTGGCGCGCCTGGCCGGAGTTGACGCGCGACAGCTTCTCAAGATCCAGCTTGGAGATCAGGGTCCGATGTATATCCGATTTGAACTGCTCAAGGCTCAGTTGTTCCACTCTTTACCATCCATTTCAGTCATTGCGAAAAACTCGCTATCTACCCTTACGCGAACAAGCTAAACCGCTTCTTCTTGTCGTGGGTGGGGGACAAATTGCATGCTGTTCTAGCCATTTGCTTAATCACCCGGGAGATCGGCGAATCATCCAACGCGAGGGGAGTCGCTGTGTCTTGAGCGCGGCGGGCCGCCTGGTAATCGTTGGGGATCTTCCAGTTAATCTGTTTGGTCAGGGCTTTCTGAATGTGATCTTCGTCGATGCTTAGGGAACGCGGACTGAATCGGTTGACTACCACTTCAAGCGTGCGACCGGAGTTGAAGAACTCCGAGATCAGCCGGTTTCCGTTGCGCAATTCGGGAATGCTTACCTGGGTGACCAGATAAACGACAGAGGCCGCATCGAGGAGCATCTTGCCGCCGGCACCCAGGTTCGATCCACCATCGACCACCACATACTCGAAGTCCTGCCGCGCGACGGCTAACAGTTTCTCCACCGCTTCGTCGGAAGCCTGCACCGATGTATATCGGTCGGGAGCCGCCAGCACGGAGAGCCCCGAGCTGTGTTTGGTCAACAGCTTGGTGAGGAAGTTGGAATCCAGACGATCGGAGTTCTGCAGTGCATTCGCAGTTGAAAACTCGGGGCTGATTCCGAGCTGGAGAGCCGCATCTCCAAAAGGAAAGTCGAGGTCCACCAGCACGCGTGCTTCGGCCAGACTCCTTGGCCAGCGCCAAGGCGAAGTTACTGGCAATGGTGGTGACGCCGGAGCCGCCCTTGGCGCCGAGAAATACCATTAACTTGCCGCTGACCTTCTTGGCTGGCTTGATCGCCGGCCGCCGAACGGAGGCGCGTACCAAGGCCTCCGCAATGGTGTTGGGAGCGATGGGCTGGGTGAGAAACTCGCGCGCCCCGGCGCGCATGCAGCGGACCAACAACTCAGGATCCGTGCTGGCGGAATAGACCATTACGGTGGAGGAGCTAGTGCTGCAAATATGCTCCACGAGGTCCAGAGCCTGCTCCGGATCCGAATCCAGCTCCACAATGATGACGTCATACCCTGGATCCAGCATGCGCGGCACGTCGTCGAATCCCGGATAGGCGGTGAACTCGCGCGTGATGCTTGCTTGGGAGCCGGCAAGAGCACCGGCCACGGCTTTGCGGCGCTGCTCCTGTGGCCCAATGAGGGCGACTGATAATACTTTAGAGCCGAGTGCGTCGGGATCGTGGGTAAAAGTCGACATCAGGAGTTCACGCCCTTCTGCGTTTCTTAACTTCGTGGCCGATTGAATTGGGTTAGACATGTTGTTTCTGAACTCGCCATAATTCGTATTTCAGTCCTCAGCGTGCAAAAAATGAGAAAATCGTTCCAATCGCAATTGCGGGAGCGTAAGGCATCTTGCGCGTCAATGGATTGGCAAGAACCAGCTCCGGATGAGGACGCAAGCCCCGCTTGCCAAAACCGAGAATCAGGTCGCCCGTGCCCTGGAACAACTCGCCCAGGAATCCGCCGGCGAGAGCCCAGCCAAGCGCCATGATGCCCCCGGCGATTCCCGTGATGACCAGGGCGGTCAGCAGTTGTGCCGGCCCAATCCAGGCGCCGATCGCGGCACAGAGTTTCACATCGCCCATGCCCATGCCGCCCATCCAACAGAGAATGCCGAAAAGCAGCCCACCCATGGCCATGCCTTCAAGGCTGTGCCCGATGCCCGACCAGCCGTGCAGCACCCCGGAAACCACGATGCCTGCAAGTAGGAACGGAAATACCAGCCAATTGGGGATACGCCGGCTACGCAGATCGGTGAATGTTGCAATGGCGACGACGATGAGCGTTGGCCACAAGGCTATCGAGTGCATACCGGGCTCCTTTCGGTCTTGCGGTTAGGTACTGGTGCAAGAGCAATTCGCCGTCCAAAGCTGGAAAAGGCGGGATAAACGGGAATTCAGGGCTTTAGGAGGGTTGCCGCCCCGGTCAGTGTCCACGGCTGTTTACACGCGGGCCTGGGGAGTGAAGCAGCCCATATACACCCGTTTCGCGGTGGGCGGATCCCCGGGGGCGAGCTTGGCCGCATCCAAATCGGCGAAATAACAGCTCCGCAAGACAGAGCAAGCGACCGCCAAGGAGTGTCCCGGCAGTAATAATGTGCAGGAAGCCTGATAACTAACTCGCCATAGGATTACTCAAACGGTTACCAGAGTTACCTCGACAATTCCTGGTTGATCAGCTATTTCTTTGGAGCAATCAAACATTCAAAGTACTGTTTATTCACACCCTCCCCCCAAAGGGTGGATCTTTTCAAGCTCGATGGATTGTTCTGCTCCCGCTGATTATCCACGTGCCTTATTTGCCAGGTTGAGGGAAACGTCAACATATGATCCGCATAGGACTCTATTCTGAAGATCGAAAACTGCAATCAATCCTGTCTTCTGCCTTGGGAAATGGATTTAAGGTTCTGGTGGAGTCGGACGAGGCCGGAATACAGCGCATGCTCCTTACCGGGGGTTGTGATGTTGTCATCCTCGACCTGGATTCAAACCACGGCTCGCTGGAAAAGCGGGTTGAGTGTTCGCGGCGAATCGCGGCGTCGGAATCTACATCCGTTGTCATGGTCGATGACGCCTTGCGCACCATCGCGGTGGAGTTGGTCCAGCTGGGAGCACATGGTTATTGCCGGAAGCCGCCTTCGGTCCGCGATCTGAAAACCATGCTGCAGCGGGCCTACGAGAGTGTGTCTCTGAAGCGAAAGCTGCAGAGTGTACAACAGCAATTAGCGGAGGCAAGTGCGGGATGCGACCGAATGATCGGATCCAGCTCGCCTATGCAACAGGTTTACGACCTGGTGCAACGCGTTGCCAGCCTCAATGCATCTGTGCTCATCGTTGGAGAAAGCGGCACAGGCAAGGAGCTGATTGCTCAAGCCATCCATAATCTGGGTTCCCGCTCGGACCGGCCGTTCGTGGCTGTCTCCTGCGGCGCCATCCCTGAAACCTTGATTGAATCCGAATTGTTCGGCCACGAGAAAGGCGCGTTTACCGGAACCGTAGGTTCACGGGAAGGTTATCTGGAGCAGGCCGGCGACGGCACGCTCTTTCTCGATGAGGTCGGCGAGATCTCTCTCAGCACCCAGGTCAAGCTGTTACGCGTTTTGCAACAGCGCGAATTCAGCCGGCTGGGCAGCAACCGGCTCATCCCATTGCGAGCGCGCATCATCTTCGCCACGCATCAGGATCTGGGCGAGATGGTGCAGCAAGGTAAATTCCGCCAGGACCTTTATTACCGCATCAATGTCATGAAAATCGACGCTCCGTCTCTTCAGGAGCACGCGGAAGATATTCCGACCATCGCGACGCATTTCCTGCGGCAATACTCTGAGACGTACGAAAAGCCTATCGATTACATCGATGAGGCGGCGATGGCGATTCTGCAAAGCTACTCCTGGCCGGGCAACGTGCGCGAGTTGGAAAATACGATTCAGCGGGCGATCATCGTTGCCGGCGACTCGTGTATCCGGGTGCAAGATCTGCCCCGGAACATTCAGGAAGAGAATGTTGTCAGCATCTCCGATCACCATCCTGACAGTTCCTTCGAGCGCCAGATTCGCGATTTCAAGGTCAAGCTGGCTACCGCGGCGGTGCGCGAGAACAATGGGAACAAGACGCTGGCTGCTCGCAGTTTGAATATTTCACGGGCTTATTTGCATCGCCTTATCCGGGTCGCCGAAGGGGGGACCGGCGCACAGGGCCTGATAGACGAAGCGCTTTCAGACGTCCCGATGCTCACCGAGCTGGGCACGGCGTGAGCACTGCATCCCTGGTTGCAGAACAAACAGCCCATCCCGCACGGGCTCGCATTTTGCGAAGCATCTTCTCATTCCCGGTCGCGCTGGCCGGCCTTCTAATGGTGCTGGCCGTGCTGGCGGTGCGGTCGCGGTTCGATGACCCGGATCTGTGGTGGCATCTTAGAACCGGTCAGATTATTTGGACGACCCATACTATTCCGCTCACGGATCTTTTTACCTACACCAGCGACCAGCATCTTCGGATTCCCCACGAGTGGCTCTCGCAGGTGCTTATCTATGGCGCCTATCGTTTGGGCGGCTACTCTGGCCTGATGCTCTGGCTGTGTTTATCGAGTGCTGCGCTGCTGATAGCGAGCTATGGGCTTTGTTGGATCTATTCAGGAAATGCAAAAGTGGGATTTCTGGGAGGCTTGATCATCTGGCTCTTCGCTACCAGCGGTCTTTCCATACGACCGCAAATGATCGGTTATCTTCTATTGATTTTGGAGTTGCTGCTGTTGCACCTCGGGCGCACGCGAAGTCCCCGTTGGTTCTTTTGCCTGCCGCCGCTTTTTGCGCTCTGGGTGAACTGCCATGGGACATTTGTTCTCGGCCTCGTCATTGGGGTTGCAGTTCTTCTTTGTTCCTTAGTCAGTTTTAGGATAGGACCGCTTGCGCCCTCACCATGGCATTCGCGCACGCGGCAGATGTTGACGTTAGCGTTGATCCTCTCGTGCGCGGCGTTGTGGCTTAATCCAGTAGGTACGAAGCAGGTCTTCTACCCCTTAAACGTGATGTTTCATACGCCGATCAACCTAAGCCAGGTAGAGGAGTGGATGCCGCTCCAGTTGAATGACGGGCGCGGCCTTGGATTTCTTGCCGTCCTCGGATCCATTTTCCTGGTAATGATCTTGCGGCGGTCGGAACTGTTCTGGGATGAATTGCTCCTGCTGGTGCTGGGGATCGGGGTTGCCGCGAATCATCGACGCATGGTCTTCGTATTCGGCATATTAGCTGCACCTATTTTGTCGCGGCTGCTCTCACCGTTGTGGGAAGGTTACCATGCCGAGGAGGATCGGCCGTTACCCAATGCAGTGTTGATTGCGGCCTCACTGCTGATCGCTTTCTGGAGTTTCCCCAGCCTTCAAAACCTGACTGGTCAAGTGGATAAGGGAAGCCCCGTCAAAGCGGCGGAATTTATCAAGACCCACCATCTCTCCGGGAGAATGCTGAACGACTATACCTACGGCGGATATCTAACCTGGGCAGCGCCGGAACAGCCGGTCTTCGTGTACGGGGGGGCCGATCTTGTCGATTGGAATGGGGTCGTAGACGAATATTTAAAGTGGGCGACACTCCAGAGCGACCCCAATTCGTTGCCGGACAAATATAAAGTTGATTTTTGTTTACTGGCAAAACAATCCCCGATGGTGCGCGTCTTGCCGTTACTCGGCAAATGGAAGGTCATCTATTCGGACAGCACTTCGGTGATTTTCATGCGAGCGGACGCCTGAATGAGGGGTCGTATGGTCTTGCATTCCGGAAGCCCGATCACGAGCGGACTGTAACAGCTGATCAAGGAATGGAAACCAGCTGTTACAGGCCTTGATCAGCATTTTCGCAATGGGCGTAGGACCGAACCCGTATTTCCTGTGGATGTTGGTGGAGCCGCCAATCTGCATGCGACTTTCTTTGAGGAAAGTCGCACATCACTATTCCCAGCCAGTGCCGCGTGGCAGGAAATACGGGGAACCCGTATTTCCTGTGGATGTTGGTGGAGCCGCCGATCTGCATGCGACTTTCTTTGAGGAAAGTCGCACATCACTATTCCCAGCCAGTGCCGCGTGGCAGGAAATACGGGGAACCCGTATTTCCTGTGGATGTTGGTGGAGCCGCCGATCTGCATGCGACTTTCTTTGAGGAAAGTCGCACATCACTATTCCCAGCCAGTGCCGCGTGGCAGGAAATACGGGGAACCCGTATTTCCTGTGGATGTTGGTGGAGCCACCGATCTGCATGCGACTTTCTTTGAGGAAAGTCGCATGCCATTGCCGGGCAACTAGAATAGGAACTTCAGTGCAACCTGCAAAATGCGCGGGTCCCGGGCCGACGTTACATAGCCAAACCCACCCGCCACCTGGTTGTTGAAGTTTCCACTGGGGTTTTTGAATTGAGCGTGATTGAACACGTTGAAGGCCTCGGCTCGGAATTGAAGTGACCTCTCTCCGGCAATCTTGGTGTCCTTGAGTAAGGCGGTGTTGTAGTTATCAATTCCCGGTCCGTGGAAGAACCTCCGCTGGATCGTGCCGACCTGACCGAGGGTTTCCTGCACGAAATAACTGGTGTTGAAGAACGGCTGCCCTTGGCGGTTCCGTGGATTGCGGTTCACGAGATAACGGGCTGCCGTTATTGGCGGCGTTCGGCACGTCAAAACTGGCGCCCGCTCCGATCAGCGAGCGATCGTCGGTTTCTTGAATTTGAACCGGTTCACCGGTCGCGATGCTGGTAACCCCTGAGATGGCCCAACCCGCCGAAACCCGGCTCGCTACCGCGCCCTTGCCGACGAAGTCGTCGAACGGCAACTGAACGGTATAGCTGACTGCGAGATTGTTTGGAACATCAAAGGTGGAAAGAGCTCGGCTGAGCGCGGGGTTGAAGACATTGGTGGCATCGAAGGTGCTCGAACCATTGTCAATTGACTTCGAGTAAGTGTAAGCGATCAGGAAGTTAGCGTACTTTTCATTGTGCTGCAGGCTTGCCTGCAAGGAGTTATAGTTGGAGAATCCAGCCGACGTTATAAAAGAGTTTGCACCGAAGTTAGCGCCAAACCTGGTGCGCGTGCTGTTGATGACCTGTCCGTTGGCCTCAACGTATTGACCTTGTTCCAGGCCAGGCCCGCACGTAGCTGAGCCCGGCGCAACATTCGACGGATCGTTCAAAAACAAACACAAATTGGGGTCTCCCGGATTTGCCTCCTTAGCCTGCAAGAGCTTGCGGCCGACCGCACCAACGTAACTCACGCTCAAGCACAGTGGTTGAGCCGAGTCTGCCGTTGAATCGACAACTCGAATTGCTGGACATACGGCAGCACACTCCTGGGATCGAGATAATCAGAACCCGAAATCGGTTCAACCTGGGAGAAGTTAAACGACGTATCCGGATTTCTTGGGAGATACGTTCGTCGGTGGAAAGACGAAAGGAAACGCATTTTGCTGCACCTGACCAGTAGAGCGACTGACATAGGGCGTCTGGAGAAGTACGGGCGCGGGGCTTGCATAAAACAATCCATAAGGAGCATCGCCCACTTCGACAAATCCGGTGGCGTCGATGATCGAGGTGTAGAAGAGGCCATAGCCGGCTCGGATGCTGCTCTTGCCAGCACCGCCAACCAGCTTGCCAAGAAAGCCATCGGAGGCCGCGGGCGAATACGCAAGCCCGAATCTGGGCGCAAAGTTCTTGTACCTGACCGGAGCAAGCGTCCTGGGAATACCCGGATCAAGAGGAACGAGAAGTCCGGTGGGTGCTCCCGGAAACGCCTGCGACTGCTCGCCCTGGACCAGAGTCTCCAGCTTGTTCTGGGTGTCGTAATAGGGCGTGCTGACTTCCCAACGCAGGCCGTAGTTGATGGTCAGGGTCGGCCGGACGCGCCAGCCATCCTGTATATAAAATCCGTAATACTTGGAGCGCGAGTCGAGGAGCTGAAGGCTCGCCTGAATGAAGCTCTGTGGGGCCCCGAGGAGATAGTCGCCAAAATCAAAGCCGGTTTCCTGGCCATTGAAAGAAAACTGGCCGTTTTGAGCGTACGTATTACGCTCGTTGATCTGGTCGTAGTGAAGATCGCCGCCAAACTGGATACTGTGGGTACCGATGATCTTGGTGTAAGTTGTCGATGATTTGAAACGTGTTGTTGAACTGACGAAGCGTGTCTTGCGGTAAACCGAAGCTGTAGCTGTTGAAGTCGAAGTTCGGCACTCCTACCAATGCCGAATCCACAGATCCAATACCGCCAGTCGGTCCCCAGGGCGTATTGAATCCCAGGGAGCTAAGGGTGGGGCCTAACCCCTCTTGCGGAACACCAGTGAAATTGACGTCGCGCAGATAGACGAATCGAATGTCGTTCACTGAATTCTTGAACGTGGTGGTCAAGCCCACGTTGGCCAGTTGCGTCCTGCCGTCATTGGCCGCGTCGAAGCCAGGGATAGTAACCGCATAGTATGGGTTAACGACGTTGGACTTATCAATAAAATAGTAGGCGAACAGCGAACCGAAGCGCGTGTTGGTATCGACGCGTAGCTGACCCTTTGTAGTCCGACAAGACTTGATTGAATGCCGACGTCTGATAGGCGTTTTGTCCGGGTACGTTCGGTTGGGGAATGTACTTTAGCGTGTCGAGTGCAACCGGAGAAATCGCAGACGCGGGAATCATGCCGTTGGGGAAGACGCAAGTCGCCGTGTTCGTGCACCCAGCGGTATAGTACGGTTCTCCGGCGGCTACCGGATATCCCACCCTTTGCGAGAGAAGACTTGCCCAATTCGCTCCGACGACTCCCTGTCCCTGATTGGCAGGGGCAGTCGTTTCAAGCAGCGCGGCCTGATCCGACACATTGCCGGTTCGATCGGCGAGGGAGGGCACGGGGAAGAATTGCGATTGACCCAATATCTGCTTCGTCGCCTGAAAGTCGCCAAAGAAAAAGAACTCTATCTTTCCGGATCGGGCCACCGATCGTTCCCGCCAAATTGATTCTGGCGGAACACGCCGCGCTGCGAAGAGTAGTAATTCTTGGCATCGAGGTCGGTGTTGCGCAGGAACTCAAATAGGTCACCATGGAACGTGTTGGAGCCGGACTTTGTGACTACGTTGATCTGGCCGCCGCTGAAATTTCCAAACTCGGCATTGAAGTTATTCGTGATGATGCGGAATTGCGCGATCGAGTCAAGGTTGGGGATAAGCGCAGCCCCATTGTGAACGCCTTCTTCCGCATCCGCGCCATTGACCAGAAACCATTCGATTCCGGGGTGCCGCCATTAACGGATTGAAGTCCCGGATTTTTCTGGTCTCCAGAGACAGTACTTGCGCCCACACCCGTCGTCGTCGAATCGTCGTTGTAAGGCGAGACACCTGGCTGTAGCGCCAACAAGTCCAGATAGGAGCGTCCGTTGAGTGGGACAGAGGTAATCTTCGAGCCGTCGATCACGTCACCCAATTGCGTGTTCTGGGTCTCGACTTGCAGTTGGTCGCTCTGAACGGAAACCGTGTTGTTGACGGTTCCAACCTGCAGCCGGATATCGATCGTCAACGCGGAGTTGGTGTCAATTTTCACACCACTTTGCAGATAATCCTCAAATCCAGGCTGGGCGGCGGTCACATTGTAAATGTCGACGTTGAGCGCCGGGAAAACTATAGAAGCCCTTTGAATCCGTGACCGCCGCGTGGTTGGATATTCGTCGACGCGCTCGTGGCGACGACGGTTATGCCCGGAATCAGCGCTCCCGACGGGTCGGTCACGATGCCGGAAATGGAACCGGTAATTGCGGCATAAAGCCGAATCGTTCCCATGAACACCGCCAGGAGAAAGAGAAGACCAGTTCTGGTTTGGATGTTTCTTACCAGGGTAGGGGGACCCGAAAACTCACGAACAGACGCCATTAGACTCTCCAAAGAAGTGCATTTCCAACTGTTTTAAAATTTGACACGCAATTTTAGCTGGAAAAATCGGCTGAAGGCAAGGGCCGTTATCGAAAGTGTCATCCAAAGCGGCTGTCGCGGCTCGTCGGCAGGAACATGATGGAAACTCGGCTCGGTTTCCGGTTTTGGAATTTGCGGTCATAATTTTGTGGTCAGACAGAGAGTGTGTCGGAGAGAAGACCTAACCGTCGGTCTAAAAAACGGGAGAGAGATCAATACCGCGGTAGCCATCGATGGCTATGTTACCCAACTTCACCAAACCAGCTTTCTGACATAACCTCAAGGCCTGTCCGAACAAGCCGGCCAGTGCCTCCAGATACTCCTCGCGAGACGCAGCCAGGGTATCGTGGCAAGGATGCTGGTCGGCAGACAGATAGCGAAATGCTAAGTTGTCGTAGGTCGCATCCTCTATCTTCCGGGAGCTGGTTATTCCGATGTAGTATCCGTAGAGCAATAACGCGTCATCAGCAGTTACGCGTGGTAAACCGCCGAGGTTACCGAAAAAGCCTGGGATGAAATGACGGTATAGTGGACGCACACAGTGAGGAAATGCGCTTTTCACGCAAAAGCATAGCCAGGACAAAGACAAAGGACTAAAGTTGTCGCTGCTGTTCATTCCATCTGAGGTGAATCCATGAGGTTGTTTCGTCCCTACTACCTTGCGGCGCTGCTGGCGCTGCTTTCCCCCTCCCTGCTCCAAGCCGCATCAACCGGTGTTTTAACCTGCCAGAACCTGACAGGCGAAACGACGGCTGCTGGCTCGCCGATGACAGTGAGTTACTTCGACATAAGCTCTCCTACAGTAAGCTCATCAATCTCAGGTTCAGGAGCGGGTGCGGGCAAGGCGACGTTTGGAACGCTCACTATCCATACGGGCCTGCAGCAGTTCGGCGTTCTGGCAGTAGGATCGCAGTTCACTTCCTGCATTTTGACGCATAACAACCTCACATTCACATTCGGCCCAACCTTTCTCACCAATCTGGACGGAATTGCAGGCGCGGCAAGCAATGGTGGAGCCGGAGCAGCTACCTACACACAAGCGGTTTTCTCGTACGCCAGCTTCACCTTCAGCGGCGGGAACGATAGCGATGCGGGAGGAGACGACGCAGGCCGGAACCGTAATTCGAATGTGCCCAATCCTAACGCCACGAGTCCCATTACCACGAGCCCCATTAATTAAATAACGAACAGGGTGTGTCGGAATTTGTGCGTCAGATTTTGTCCGTCAGACAGGACTGGTGCTCTTGGGAAACATTATTAGAGAAGTACCAGTTCCGTCCTGACGCATAAAGCCGCAGTTGCTCGCCGGTCCACAACCCAGTTTCCTGGCCAAAAGGCCGGTGATCACCTCTATTGGCCGCTCTTGAATCCCCGCCCTCAGAGTCGGTGATCGGGTCCATAATCAGGAAAGAGCCCAGCCGGAACGGTCTTGCCGCCGTATAAACTGCGCCGCCTGAGGACAATTTTTCGCAACCATCTTCGGCCCATCCCACTCAAGCTTCTGCCCCACGCGCAATGACACGCAGCCCAGCAGCATGATCTCCGCGAGGCGCGAAGAGATGTCAAAACGTGAGTAGCAAATCTCCGGCTTGTTTTCCTTAACGGCAACGAGCCACTCCTGTGCATGGGCAAGAACACTATTTCCGCCCGGCTTGCCGTAATGGTTGCGCGGAATGCGCTCCGGATATTGCGGCATCGCCGGGTGTTCGGTGTAGTTGAGGAATTTTTGATCGCCCTTCAGCTTCACAAAGAAATTCGTTCCATAATCGTCAGGAGAAAAGACCTTGCCCCCCTCGCCAATCAGCAGACAACCGCTATCGGGCACGGAGCCGCTCAGCGCGACGATGTCGGCAGTCACTTCGGCCGGCGGCTTGTTGGTGAGGTCATGGCCGCCGCGGGCTGTGGGGTCAGGTTGGCCGCCGTCATACCACCACAGTGTCACCGCATCGTACTCGATCTTTCTGGAATGATGGAAAAGATGCGGATGTTCGAGGGGAACGTGCGTTTTGCGCTTGGGAAAGTCGAAGCGAATTTTGGAACCGACGGGATACGTTTCCTTGTTCATCCGGCCGAACGGCGTCGCCTCTACAGTCGTCGGGTCCTCGAGACTCAAGGCGCGAAACGGCATGTTGACGGTGTGGCATGCCATGTCGCCCAGCGCGCCGGTGCCGAAATCCTGCCAACCGCGCCAGTTGAACGGCTCGTAAATTCCAAATCGATCTTTTGGATTCACATTCCCCTTGTACGGCCGCAGCGGAGCCGGTCCAAGCCAAATATCCCAGTCTAATGTTGCAGGAACCGGATCTTCTCCGACTGGACGATCGAGTGCCTGCGGCCAAATTGGGCGGTTCGTCCAAACGTGCACTTCATGCACTTGTCCGATGAGCCCATCTTGAATCGTCTCTACCGCGCGCCGCAAACCGTCCGCGGAGCTACCCTGATTGCCCATCTGCGTAACGAGCTTTCTTTCGTGGGCCATCTTCCGCAAATAGCGCGCTTCATAGATCGTCTGCGTGAGCGGTTTCTGACAAAACACAGCCTTGTTCCTGCTCATCGCCGCCGACGCCACGATCGCATGCATATGATCGGGAGTCGAAACCGTCACCGCATCGATCTGATTGCCCATCTGGTCCAACATCTGGCGGAAATCTTTATAAAATTTTGCACTCGGATATTTTTTCGTTTGCATCGCGTAAGCTTGTGAACCGGAATCCACGTCGCACAACGCGGCAATGTGCTCATCGGCACAGGCATCGGTGTCGCTGCGGCCTTTACCGCCGATTCCGACGCAGGCGATGTTCAACTTGCTGTTGAGATTCTGTCCACGCACAAGTGCGGGCACGCCAAACGCGAGCGCGCCGGCGGCCAGAGAACTTGTTTTGATAAATTGACGGCGATCGATAGGTGAGAGCGAGGTGGTTTCAGCAGATTTCAGTGAGGGCATTTTGGGGTTTTTCGACACACGCAACAGCTTACACTCGTTGGTTCCCAAATGGGCAATGGATCTTACCGGGACGAGCTGGAACAAACCCCTTTTGACGCCTCTGGGTGGGCAAACGATTGCCGCGGTCTAAAAAGAGATGAGGGGGGAGCTGAGGGGAAGGCTGGGGGGCTGGCGCCCACGCTGAGGAAAGAAGCCGGCAGGCAAAACAAAAGCCTACTTGTGCTGGATATTTTCAGGGGCACGCTCCAGGTCGAACTGCCGCAGCCGTACGTCCCATGCCACCGCCACCCCTATCGGCGGGTAGCAGACTTTCGAAGTGCAAGCCTGATAGCGTACCTCGCCCTGGACCGGAAGATCCGGGCTCGACGCGAAAGCCTTGAACGTGTCCTTGTCGACGATGGGCGCTATCGATGCGCTCAGAACCGTCCTTTCGGTGTAGACAGGTACGGTCTGGGAGAGTTCGGGGAAGGTCATCATTTCTGATTTGGGATAATCCGTCGCTGCCGCTGTATACAGTTTGGAGGGCACAATGGAGAGGGAGACGACATGGTAGTTCAACTTCTCGGCGCCGGGCGCATACACGTGCGTGTCCGGCCCCGGCGTGATCGCCACCGCAAGCTGAAAGACTGCGCCCGGCGTGACCTCGGCATCCGACTGCATCGTCTGGATGGTTACATGAGGGGTGGCGGGTAGCTCCTTCGAAGGCGCCGGCAGAGGGTAATCTCCAAACAAGTTGGCATAGAGGCTGCTGGCCGTTAAGCGGTTGTAATACGCCGTCTCGAAGTAGCGCTTCTGGATAATCCCTTGCCGGTCGATCAGATAGAACCCGGGGTAAGGAATACCCTGCTCGATGCCGGTGGCCTCTTCGTTGCGAATCTTGTAAGCATTGATGACCGAAGAAGAGGTGTCCGAGAGCATCGGGTAGGTGATTTCCTTACGCTTCGTAAAGCTCTCCAGAATCGCCGGGGAGTCGTAGCTTATTGCGGCGACGTTAATGCCCTTGGCGGCGAACGCCTTCTGCATCCCTTGCAAATCAACCAACTGCCCTTTGCAGAAAGGGCACCAATCGGCCGAACGAAAGAAGAGCAGCAGCAGGCCGTTGGGCCCGGCAAGCGTAGTAAGCGTTTGCCGCTTTCCCTCCTGATCTTTAAGCTTGAAATCCGGCGCCTTGACGCCCGGCTCCAGCCCCTTGATCTTCTGCGCAGTGACGCTCGAGACTGCCAGTAAAGTCGAGACGACAATCAGCAAGAGGTGCCCAAAATACTGTTTTGGCCGCAAGGTAGTCTCCTTGGTCTGCTCGCACGAACGAATAGAATCGAACGAGCGGAGAACGCGTGGAAGCGCTCGATCTCGCTTAGTCTGAGTCGAAATCTGCCAAAAAGTTACACTGCGGCCCTGCGGTTAGGCTTCAACCCGATCGCGCGTTTCCGTCTTTGCCGCCAGCCCCATGGTGGTAGCTACGTTCAGAAGCATGGGGGCAAATTTCCGCATGATCTCTTCCAACTCAGCGTTGCGGGTTCGCAATTCCTTGGTCTCGGCGTCGCGGCGTGACAGAACACTCCGCAATTCCCGATTCTCACGGAAAATGTCGCGGGTTGTTTCCAACCGGTCCAGGATGCCGCGCAACTCGTCTTCGGAGAGCGGTTTCGTGGTGAGGGTTGGGTTTGTGCTGGTTTTGGCCAGTTCCACGGGGGAGGACTCTTTCCACATAGATCATCTCCAATATAGGTGCGTTTGATGTTGTGTTAGCTGCGGCCCACCCTGTCTCAAGGCCGTATGGCCTCAAAGCCGGCTGTTCCGCAGGATAAAGATTTTGGGAATTCGTGGCCGGGAAATACGGGCCGGGTACGACGACGTGATACCTACTTTAACAAATGTACAGGGGATGACGGATTGGAGGCGATCAATTCTCTCGAGCAACGGCCCGCCGTCGAATTGGCAATGCCGAAAAGGCGGGACCACGGAATTGACCCAAAGCGGAAGGCCAATCGAAGGAAAACGGAGATTTCCCTTGACTTGTAGCTATATGGATGGGTCTTAAGGCTCCTCAACCAGGACGCGCTCGACCAGGGCGGCCAGGGTTCTCCACTTCTGTGTTTCCGCGCTCAGGGCTTTTCTTCCCGCTTTGGTGATTTCGTAATACTTTGCTTCCCGGTTGTTTTCCGTTTTCCCCCAGGTCCCCTTAATCCAACCGTACTGCTCGAGCCGCACCAGCGCGGGGTAGAGTGTGCCCTGGTTGAGGTTGAGCAGGCGGTCGGAGATTTGCTGGAGGCGCGTGGCAATCTGGTAGGCGTGCTGGGAGCCCATCGCGGCCAGCGTCCGCAACACGATCAGGTCGAGCGTGCCCTGGAGTAATTGGATTGACTCTTTATCTTTACTTGGCATGCAAGTAAAGAATGCCGCGGACTGCACTTGGTTGTCAAGTGAAGCGGCCCACGAAATCACCTGGGAATGATAGGCCTGCCCGTATCCGCATATCCAACCATCTCGATGTACCCCACTCCACGTAACGGCGATTGATCGCGGACTCCACCGGCGTCGATGGCTCCCTCCCAGTAGGTGGTCCCGAATTTGCCGGCCAGTTCCTGGCTTTTGAGCGGCGTGGTTACCTCCATCTCCATCTTCAGGCGCGGAATGGAGACGTGCCATCGCACCGGGTACGTCGCCCTGGTAGCCGGGCTGGTCCAAAAATCAGCCGGGGAATCAGCCGGGGGGCCGGCCGCCGGTGTCATTACAAAATCCGCAGCCGACAGAAATTGAGACTTGCCGCTCGCATCCACATAACTGCCCGAAGAGTACGGATCGATGCTGCCATCCTTATGTCGCAGCCGGTACAGCATCAGCTCAGCCCCATCTGCAAGTTGAACGCTCAGCCAGTCCCACCCCGTTTCATTCCCTGCCATCGACCCGGTAAAGAACTCGTGATCGATCCACGACGTTCCCTCCACCTGGTAGGTCTTCCCATCGAGATCAATCGATCCTGTGGTCAAAAGACGGGTCAGCGAAAAGTAGTGCGAAGCATGCCCGGCGCCCTCAGCCTTCTGGCTCACCCCATTCTGGCCCTGAATCACGGGCTGCTTGACGGGCCTGAGATTCAACGCAAGCCCAAACTTGTCAGCCACGCCGCGCAGCTCCTCTTCCTGCTCTGCAATGTGCGCCTGCCAATTGCCGTTCCACACCAGCCCGGTCTGGGCATCCACGCCGGCAACGCCGGGGCCGGCCCGATTGAGCCGTTCCTCGCTGTAAAACCGCTGCCCGGTCACATCGCTCAGCGCGATGTGTGCCATCCACAGATCATGCACAAACCATGGGCTGGCTGCTATCGGCGCGCGAAACGCCTTGCCGGAAAAAGGTCAGCTCAAAGCCGAACCGATGGCCGTCGGCCGCCTTCACATTCCCCGTGTAGTACCACCACTCCGTCTGATAGTCCTCATGATTGAAGTAGTCTCGCGGAAACGCAAATGTGTAACCAGGCTGCGCGATTTGGTAATCCTGCGCGATGGCGCACGTGGCCATGAGGAAAGCGGTGAGGAAAGTTGAGAACAGCAGCAGGGCAAGCCACTTATTCCTCATGCACCACCTCCATGGGATCCAACCGGACCGCGAGCCGCGCCGGCAACAGCCCAGCCAGCACCGTGGCAACATACACCACGCTCAACGAGCCCAGCAGCACCGCAACCGGCCAATGAAACTGAATCGTCCATCCGAACGACTGCTTGTTGATCACGTACACCAGCACCAGCGACAGCACGTAGCCGAGCGCCAGGCCCAGCACATTGGCCAGGATGCCAATCAGCCCGGCCTCGACCAGGATCAGTTTGCGAATCTGCGCGCTCGTGCCCCCGAGATACCGCAGCACCCCGAACTCACGCCTCCGGTCCATCACGATCGAGATCAGCGCGCCCGCAATCCCCGCCAATCGCCACCAGGATCGAGATCGCCTCCACCGCATACGTAATGGCAAATGTCTGGTCGAAGACGCGTATCGCCTGGCGCCGTATCTCGCCATTCGAAAGCATCATCAGGCTCTTGTTCGCAATGGCCTTTTGAATCGCGGCGCGCGTCCGCGTCGAGGTCTGCGCCCGGCGCAAGGTAGACAGCGAGGTTGGTGGGCGCGCTGTCGGGGAGATACCGCAGCAGGGTGCCCCAATCCAGCACAATGTAGCCCGCTTCGTGACCGTAGTCGTAAAAGATATCGATCACGCGGAAGGCGACTCGCTTGTTCGCCCAGCGGGAGTGTGATGGTGTCGCCGGCCTTGACATGATGCTTGTTGGCAAACGGCTCGCTGACGACCGCATTGTTGCCCGTGGCCAACTCGCGCAGTACGTCCCCGCTTGGCCTTCTGCGAAAAGAAGGTCAGGTTCTGGCGAGGCGCATTGCGATCCCGGCTCGCGCCGGCCAGCGAGGCGGGGAGGCCCTGGTACTGAATTTCGTAAGCGCGCAGGCGGCTCACGCTCTCCACGCCGGGTGTCGCCGCGATACGGTCCGCCACCTCCGGCGCAATGGTGGGATGCAGATCGCCGCCCATCGCTCCGGCAGGGGCCAGGTAAAGGTCCGCAGGCAACTCGCTGTCTAACCATGTCAACACCGTCTGCCGGAAACTGCCCACCATGATGCCCACAGATGTCATCATCGCGATGGCCGTGGCCAGCGCCGCCACCAGCACGGAAGTTCTGCGCAACGATCCGCCCAGGCTGCGCGACGCAAGCAAGGCCTCCACACCGAGTGCGCGCGCGAAGCCCCGATCTCGACCCAGTCCCCGACCCGGTGAACGTCGCGTAGTGCACCACCAACGGAGTGAGCATCGCGGCAGAAGCGACAAACAGCAGGGCCGACAGGTACCCCAGCAAAGGCTTGCCGTCAATGGGCGGCGCCAGCGCTGCGAGCGTGCCCAATACTGCCAGCACCAGAGCGATCCATGCATCGCGCTTGCGCTCGACGCGCACTTCGAATTCGCGCCGGCCCGCGCGCCATTGCTTCCGTCGGCGGCACCATGCTGGCTTCCCGTGCGGGGGCCAACGCAGAAGCCAGAGCCACGCCAATGCCTGCCACAAAGGCAAGCAATCGACGGTCCCCGCGGATAGGCGTCATGGCGCCGGGGCGGCTGGAGACATAGAGCGCATTGACTGTGGTCGAAAGCATACCCACGGCTCCCGCGGCGAGCAGGCGGCCCAGGGGCAATGCAGCCGCAGAACCTAAGGTGCCGAACAGCGCAGCCTCCAGTAGAAATGCGCCCATGACCGCACCGCGGCTCGCGCCCAGGGCGCGCATGATGCCGATATCGGAGCGCCTGCGCACCACGGAAACGGAGACGGCGTTGTAAATCAGAAAGGCTCCCACCAGCAGCGCGATGCCGCTGAGCATGCGAAGATTCCAGCGGAAAGCCGCCAGCATGCGCCGATTGGCAGCGGTTGCCGTACCCTGGGCATTCAGCAGCACGCCCGCCGGCAGCGCCTGCTGCAGTCTGTTCTGCCACATTTCGAAATTGTTCGAGTCCGGAGTCTTGATGAGGATGCGGTCAACACGCCCAACTTTCCCGGTCGCCAATTGCGCAGCTCCGATGTCCATCAGGATGGCATCGGTACCCATCTTCGCCGAGTCTGGAATCAAGCCGCGCACCACGTACTCCCGGGCATGGTCGTTGATCAGCAAGTTGGATACGATCTCCCAACCGCTTTTCCCAGTCCGCCTGTCACCCACACCGCATCCGGATCATTGATGTGCGGAAGACCTTCGCTTGACGCATCGCGTTCTTGAATGATTGCGGAAGCGTTATTTGCCTCCGCAACCAAATCGACTCCGATCAAAGGTAAGGTCTCGGGCGCGTGTCTCGCCGGTGGCGACAACGGTTGCGTGATCCTCAATGCGCGGGCTTACGCGCAGTGCGTAGGGCAATCTGGCAATCCGTGCGACGATCGCCTCAGGAAGTCCGCCGGCCGCGGTGACTTCAAAGTCATCCTTCCCGGCCAACGTTTCCATCGACGAATGAAAGGAGCCTGCCGCAGCATCGCCTGCCAGATCGATGGCCACCACGGCGGCATCGCCCAGCGCCACGGCAAACAGAATCACCAGGGCACGTCCCGGCTGTCGAAACAGGGGCCGTAGGATCAGCCGATAGAGAAGAGCCAAGCGACCCATGTCAGACCCGCTCTTCGATGATCCGTCCGTCGCGCATGCGCACGATGGTGTCGGCCATGGCCGATGCCTCTTCGCTGTGCGTTGCCATCAGGATCGTCACTTGCTGTTCTGCGCACACGCGCTGCAAGAGCTCGAGAATCGCGTTGCCGGTTGCGGTGTCAAGATTGCCCGTCGGCTCGTCGGCGAGAATCAGGCGTGGGCTGATGCACCAGCGCGCGCGCAATCGCCACGCGCTGCATTTGTCCGCCGGAAAGCTGGTGCACCATGCGCTGCGCCAGCTCTGCCAATCCGACATCGGCAATGCGCTCCATGGCTCTGGCACGAGCATTCCCTGTCGCCTGCCAGCAGCAGCGGAACCTCAACATTCTCCACCACGCTGAGCGTATGGAGCAGTTGAAACGACTGGAAAACGAAACCGATCTTCTCGCGGCGCAACCTGCGTGAGCCCGGCTTCGGTCAACTGATCGGTCGCGACGCCATCCAGCCGCACATGCCCGGTGGTCGGAAAATCAAGAGCGCCCGCCAGGTGAAGTAGCGTTGACTTGCCGCATCCGCTGCGGCCCATCACGGCAACAAATCGGCCCGATGCCGATCTCGAGCGATACATCGTCGAGCGCTCGCACTCGTTCGCCTGCGTTGGTGTAGTCCTTACCCGCGTGGTCAAACGAAAGCAGGGGAGCGGCTGTCTCGGATGGATTCTGCAACAGAGCTCCAAAATCGAAATTCGGCTCGGCGTTAATCGGGCACCATATCAATTAGATACCAAGAACGCCACCGAGGCTCAGATCCAGTTCATCGAATCAACATGCGCGCGTGGCAAGGCAGCCCCTGCTTCGACGAGCCCCCGCTTCGCATGGTCACTCGAACCCTCCAAGCCGGAAGCGAGATTTATCCACAAATGACTGGTCCCATTGGTAGGATTCTCGTGGTGACCCGATGAGCTACTTTTGCCCGTTTGCTGTCGTTACCGTTTTGCTGCTCCCTATCTCTATGCGCGCCCAGCTTAGCCCGCCGGTTGCACCCTCGCGCCCGGTGACCGATACCTACTTCGGCACCACCGTGGTGGATCCGTATCGCTGGATGGAGGCTGGCGGGCCAGAGCTGCTCGAGTACATGAAAGCGGAAAACCTTGTCACCGCGGCGGCGCTCAAGCCCCTCGCGACGCAAAATGAAGCCCTCCTGGCCGAACTGAACAAGCTCGCGGATGCAGTGCCCTCGGTGCGAGCGATCAACCGGACGCTGGACCAGTATTTCTACCTGGAGACGCCGCCGGGCAAGAGCGATGCCCAGTTGAAGACAAGGCCGGTGGCGGGCGGCGAAGCACGCCTGCTGCTCGATCCGGCGACGATGGCGAGCGGTGGTCAACATGCAGCGATCGATTATTTCGTGCCCTCCCCGGACGCAAAATTTGTCGCCATCGGGGTGTCGCTAGGCGGCTCGGAGAACTCGACCCTGCACGTGCTGGACGTAGCTTCGGGCAAGATGCTGGGTGAGTCGATTACGCGCGCGCAATCCGCGGAGCCTTCGTGGACCGACGATAGCCAGGGCTTCTATTTCTCCAGGTTGCAGGCCATGGCGCCAGGGGCGGCGGCATCGACGAAATACAACAATCAGCGGGTTTACTTCCATCGCCTGGGGTCCGATGAGACGAGTGATGTGGCGGTGTTCGGTCCGGAGATGAATCCCGAGCTCAACCTGCCGAAAAACGGCGAGGTCACCATGCGGGTGGTGCCCGGAACCGAAATGCTGTTGGCGTCGCAGGTATCCGGAGTGGTGGAAACCCCCGCCTATTGGGTGCGGCGCACGAAGGATGGCCCCTGGATCAAGGTAGCGGAGCACGCGGACAACGTGTTGCATCTGGAAATCCACGGCGCCCAGATCTACTGCATGATCAAGGCCGGCAACGGGCGGGTCATGAGCTTTGACCCAACCAAGGCAACGTTTGCGCAGGCCCGTGTGGTGGTGCCCGAGAGCAGCCTTATTCTTTCGGCCGGGGACGGCACCGGATTGAGCGCCGCTCTCGATGCGCTGTATGTCTATGGCTTTCGAGATGCCGCGAGCGTCGTGTTACGCGTGCCGTACGAACAAGAGAAGTCGCAGGCGGAGGTGTCACTCCCCATCCGGGGAACGGTGAATGCGGTGACCACAGAGGTCCGCAGATCAGGGGCAACCGTGTTCATGGAAGGATGGACAACTTCGCCCTTGGCCTATGCTTACTCAGCGAAGACGCATCACTTTAAGGATACTGGTCTGCAGCCGCCCAGCCCCGTCGATATGTCTTCCATCACGGCGAAAGAAGTGCTGGCAAAGAGCGCGGACGGGACCATGGTCCCGCTCTCGATCCTGTACCGCAAAGGCCTGGCCACGGATGGCTCGAACCCTACGCTGGTGAATGGCTACGGGGCGTACGGGTTCACGGTTGCCCCGAGATTCAACGTGTATTTGCTGCCCTGGCTGCAGCGGGGCGGTATCTACGGTGTCGCTCACGTGCGCGGAGGCGGCGAACGCGGCGAGGCATGGCACATGGCCGGGATGAAGACCACCAAGCAGCACACCATTGATGACTTTGTGGCCTGCGCGCGCTACCTGATCGAACAGAAGTATACGTCGCCGGCGCACCTGGCGATTGAGGGCACGAGCGCGGGTGGCATTGCGGTGGGCGGATTTTTGACCCAACATCCGGAGCTGATCGGGGCGGTGCTTTATCGGGTCGGCATCACGGATATTCTGCGCAGCGAACAGCGATCGACGGGCGCCATGAATGCGTTTGAGTATGGTTCGGTCAAGGTGGAGCCCGAATTCCGCGCGATGTATGCCATCAGCCCCTATGCACATGTGCGGGACGGAGCGAAGTATCCCCCCGTGCTGTTGGAAACCGGCGCGAACGATCCGCGCGTCACGAGTTGGATGCTGACCAAGATGACGGCGAGATTGCAGGCGGCGAACAGTGGTCCGAACCCCATCCTGCTGCGGGTTGACTTCGACGCGGGCCACGGCATCGGTTCTGGCCGCGAACAGCTGCTCAAGCTGATCGCCGATGAATATACGTTTCTTGGCTGGCGGTTAAGGATGAAGGGATTTGCTCCCACACCCGGCCCATGAAGCATGGAGGTTACAAAGAATACCTCGACAATCTCTAGCCAATGGAGTGGCGACAATGCGTGAAATGATTGCAGTCGATGATGTGATTGCCTCCTTACCGAAGGAGCGGCAGAAGAAGATTGCGGCGCGTGGAAACGAGTTGCTGGCAACGGTGCAGCGTCGTATGACCCTTAGCGAGATACGGACACACTAATTCTCTTGTCGTTTTTCGCTATCCCTCAATCGCTGAAATAACGCCCTGGCCAGACTCCGGCTGAAGGTGGCAGTCAAGTGATCGCCATCCCGGTAGATCACCTGGCCGCTCACTTCGAGATAACAGCGATCAGAACCGCACAACTGATCCGATAGATCGAGGAACTTGACTTTGTTCAAACCCTCCGCTGCCTTCACCTCGGCGGCATAGACTTCGGGACTCAACGCTTCGGCGGGAAGCGACCCTTCACACCGCGTGTGTCCGTCCCACTCCGCCTGCGCCAAGCAGCCTGTCACGTCAAAGTTTGTAATCGGAGTATCGCGAATATATCGAACCTGCACTCCCTGGTTCGCCAGTGCGGTAAAGGTGTCACGTGCTCCCTGTTCCCAAACCCACATGTCCACCATCATCTTGCCGCCAGCGCCGGGATGCCGCGAAGCGCTCGAGAGCAGTACCAGATCCGGATGTAACTTCTCGATGTCTTCCATAGCCGCTCGCCGCCACTGGTCACAAACCTGCTCCATCGTCGGGGTCGGCTCTTCCTTGAGACGCAGCGGGGTACAGCCTGGCTTGAGGATGGTCGCCAGCCGCCAATGCTGCGCATCGGCAATCGCCACCACCGCCGGAAACCATTGCGCTGCGTGAGAATCCCCATACAACACCACTGTCGATTGCGGATGCGCGGTCTCGCCAAAAAAACATACTTGAGGACGGGCGTCCGCCCTATCCGGATCGCAGCCTTTGCGATAAACGGCCGGAAGATCGCGGGCGATGCGATCATACTTGCGGAACTCTTGCGAACGGTGCAAGATCGCTCTCCACGTGCCCAAGGCGCCCATACACAAAATTGTGCCGAGTGCCGCAATGCCGATCGTGAGGCCCGATCGCGCCATGAGAAATGGCTGAAACCGAATCGGGTTTTCTATCAACACATACGTCCCTGCCGCGATAAGAGCCGATACCCCAATCCAACCCAGTCGAATGGCAATCGAGTTACTCGGAATCAATTGCCGCCCAATGACCAGCACCGGCCAATGCCACAAGTAGAGCGAATACGACAGCCGCCCCACCACCTGCGCCGGCCTGGTGCTTAACAGCCGCGTTACCGGCGATTGAGGAGCCCCCGCGCCCGCCAGCAGAACGAACAACGTTCCGATTACAGGAACGGCAGCGAGGTAGCCGGGAAACATCGAGTCGCGCATCAGTTCGGCACTGGCCAGCAGTGCGGCGAGTCCAATCCCTCCCATCCACGAGAAAAGCCGCTGGCGGCCGGCAAGCCATCGCACCGGAATGTATGCCAGGACCGCACCCGCACTGAACTCCCAGATCCTCGCCGGCATCTCAAAAAACGCGAGAACAGGATTGACCGCGGTCCACCGCATCCACAGCGCAAACGATAGAAGCGCAATGATTACCAATGCCATAATTACCGGGGCCACGATCAGACGCTTAACCCTCTGGGCCGGTCGCGCTAACAAAAGAAGCAGCACAGGCCAGAGCAGATAAAACTGCTCCTCAACCCCCAGCGACCAGGTATGTAACAGTGGATTGGTAGCTGAATACTGATCGAAATACTGGAGCCTCAAGAACGCAAAATAAAGATTGCTGGAATAAAGGAGTGTCGCAAACGCTGCCTTCAGAACCCTGGCTTGCGTAAAGGGGTTCAAGATGATCGCCTCCGCGCCGCAAACACCGAGAACCATCGTGATCGCCGCAGGCAACAAACGTCGCGCACGCCGCGCGTAAAAGCGTGTAAAGTTCACGGAACCAGTCGAGAAAATCTCTTGCGTCAGAAGACTTGTAATCAGATAACCCGAAAGAACGAAGAAAACATCGACACCGACAAAACCACCTTGCAACAGGGGGAGGCCCGCATGCGAACCAATCACCAAAACAACAGCCAACGCTCGCAAGCCTTCCACATCGGGCCGAAATGGAATCCTGGTTTGCCGGTCAGAGCGATTCAAATGCGTGGAAAGTGATGCGATTTGCTCGTTTATCCGACTCACATTACCCAAAGGAAAACCATCCTAATCATGCAGCGAGCCTGGCCATCCCGCGAAGCTGTTGAAACCCCGGCTCAGATCCATCGAAGTCTTATTCTAGCTGCCTCAAGATTCGGGCCTCTTCGGACTGAGAAGACGCGCTTTCTTCCCAAAGTTCCGCCGCGTCTGATCACAAATCCCAACTTTGTTCTAGGCTTGGTCTATGGAAGATCGAAAACTGTACACAGCGATCACACGGAGCATCGCCGTAAGCGTTGAGACTACTTACCTCGAGGCAAATTCTTCGCCTGGCGATGCACAGTATTTTTGGGCCTATCGCGTGACCATCGAAAACCAGGGAAGAGAAACAGTGCAACTGTTAACCCGGCATTGGATGATCTCGAATGCCCGCGGCGAATTGACCGAGGTCAAGGGGTCTGGCGTAGTTGGGGAGCAGCCTCTCCTTAAACCGGGCCAGAGCTTTGTTTACACGAGTGGCGCGCCGCTCAACACGCCATCGGGGATGATGGGCGGAAGTTACCTCATGGAGACGGATCGCGGCGAGCGGTTCGATATCGAAATACCGACGTTTTCACTCGATCGTCCGAATCAGGGTGTGTTGCTCAATTAGGTTTCGCAGGTTGACGCCGCAACCGAGACGATTTGCATCGCTGACCATCCATCGCGGCCAGCCGCCCTACCCCGAATACGGCGAGAACATTCTCCGCGACCTGAATTTCCAGCCCCCGTTCACTTCCAGCTTGCCAAGATACCCCTTGGTAGAGTCTGCTGTTGTCACGGAAACGGGATGCTGCCAACGGGATGCTGGCTTTTACGCTCGTACCTGGAGATCATTCCGCAGGGTTTCCCGCCGAGCACGCCAGAAGGGATGAACACGGAGGGATGGAAAACTTGAAGCCGCGGTTGTTCTTCGTTCTGCTCGCCTCTGCCTCGCTCGTCTGGATTCTCGCCCAGACACACCCCGCGCCCGCGGCCGAGGCGCCCACCAAACCTGTGGACTTCAACCGCGAGGTCCGTCCCATCCTCTCCGACAACTGCTTCAAGTGCCATGGCCCAGACGAAAAGGTGCGCATGGCCAACATGCGCCTCGACGAGACAGAGGGCCTGTTCGCCGACCGCGGCGGCTACAGGATCATCGTCCCCGGCAACTCCGCGCAAAGCAAGCTCTACCAGAAGATCAGCGCCAAGGACGCGGGCTTCCGCATGCCGCCGGTCTACTCCGGCAAGACGCTCACGGAGAAGCAGGTCGAGGTCATCAAGCAGTGGATCGACCAGGGCGCCAAATGGGAAACGCAGTGGTCGTTCGTGGCACCCAAACGCCCGGCCGTGCCTCAAGTAAACGACAAGGCGTGGGTGCGCAACCCGATCGACAGTTTCGTCCTGGCGCGGCTCGAGAGCGAAGGGTTGAAGCCGAGTGACGGAGGCCGACAAAGCCACGCTGTTGCGCAGGGCCAGCTTCGACTTGACCGGGCTGCCACCCACCCCGGCCGAGGTGGACTCGTTTGTCGCCGACAAGTCGCCCGACGCCTACGAGAAGCGCGTCGACCAGCTGCTCGCCTCGCCGCACTACGGCGAGCGCATGGCCATGGAGTGGCTCGACTTGGCCCGCTACGCCGACACCCACGGCTACCACATCGACAGCCTGCGCGCGATGTGGCCCTGGCGGGACTGGGTGATCAAGGCCTACAACCAGAACATGCCGTACGACCAGTTCACCGTTGAGCAACTGGCGGGCGATCTGCTGCCCAACGCCACTGTGGACGATAAGATCGCCACCGGCTTCAACCGCAATAACATGATCAACTTCGAAGGCGGCGCCGTTCCCCAGGAGTACCACGCGGAGTACGTCATCGACCGGGCCAGCACCACCGCCACCGTCTGGCTGGGCCTTACCATGGGCTGCGCCCGCTGCCACGACCACAAGTTCGACCCCATCCGGCAAAAGGATTTTTACCAGATGGTCGCCTACTTCAACACCATTCCAGAAAGGGGCCTCGACGGCTTCCTGGGCAATGCGGATCCGGTGCTGCCGTTGCCCACCGCGGCGCAACAGCACCAGCTCGACGAGGTCAATACCCGGCTCACCACCACCCTCGCTGCGCTGCCCGAGAAAGAGACCGCGGCACGGCGGAACGAGTGGCAAAAGACAGCGTTGGCGGGGATCCCTGAGCCATCGTCCGCAGGCTTAATCGCCTACTACCCGCTGGACGGCGATTTGGCCGACGCCTCTGGCCGGCACCACGATGGCAAGGCAGTGCGTGGCGAGTTGGTATACGACGAAGGCAAGGTGGGTAAGGCCGCAGAGTTCAGCGGAGAAACCCAGGTGACCTTCGGCAACGTCGGCGACTTTGACCGCGGCGACCGCTTTGCCCTGGCGCTCTGGGCGCGGACGTCGCCCGCGAGCGCGATGAAGCTCGTACAAAAACGCGACAGCGCCGAACACTGGCAAGGCTACGAGCTTGCCATCGACGATCCCAAATACGACCGCCCGCAGAAAGGCCTCTTTCACTTCATCGTCCGCCTGGCCGCCAAATGGCCTGACGACGCGATCGAGGTACGCACCAGCGAGCGCTACCCGATAGCGAAGTTCCCTCACCTGGTGGTGGACTACGATGGCTCGGGCAAAGCGTCCGGGGTAAAGTTCTACGTCAACGGCAAGCCGGCGGCGACAGAGGTAGTCAAAGACAACTTGACCGGCAGCTTCCGCACCGAGGCCCCACTCGAGATCGGCAATAAAGCCAACGGAAAGCCGTTCGAGGGCGAGCTCGACGACCTGCGGATTTATACCCGCGGACTCAACGACGAGGAGGCGGAAGCCCTGGGCATCCGCATGCCGGTACGCTCCCTGCTGGTGGAGCTGGCGTCGAAACCTGCACAGCAGATCGCCGCGCTGCAGCCGGAAAAGCCGCCCGCCGAGGCAGAGATCGGCGAGGAAGAGAAAGCGGAAACCCCGGAGGCCAAGGCAGCGCGCCTTGAGGGCGAGCACCAGGCCGCATTAAGCGAGTACTACCTGAAATATGCGGCGCCTCAGAAGGATCGCCGGCTGTACGCGCAACTGGTCGAGTTGCGAGAGCAGCAGAGCAAGCTCGAAGCCTCGATCACCAGCGTAATGGTGATGGAGGAGATGAAGAAGCCGCGAGACACGTTCATCCTGGGGCGGGGCCAGTACGACAACCCGGGTGAGAAGGTGACTCCGGGTGTCCCGGCTTTTTTGCCGCCGCTGCAGCCGGGGTCGCCGCCGAATCGCCTGGCTTTGGCACAGTGGCTGGTGGACCCGAAGAATCCCCTGACCGCGCGGGTAGCGGTCAACCGCTACTGGCAAGACTGCTTTGGCGTCGGCATCGTGAAAACGGCAGAAGATTTCGGCTCGCAAGGGGAGCAGCCCAGCCATCCGCAGTTGCTCGACTGGATGGCGACCGAGTTTGTCAGCAGCGGCTGGGACATCAAGGCGATGATGCGGCTGATTGTCACCTCCGCAACCTACCGGCAGTCGTCGCGTGAGACCCGGGAGATGGCGGAGCGCGACCCTGAAAACCGTCTGCTGGCGAGGGGGCCGCGTTTCCGTCTGCCCGCCGAGATGGTGCGTGACAACGCGCTCGACGTGGCCGGCCTGCTCGACCGCCGCATCGGCGGCCCGAGCGTTTACCCCTACCAGCCGAAGGGCGTGTGGGAAGAGATGGCCTTCGGCGGAGGCTTCTCCGCGCAGACTTATACGCAATCTACCGGCCAGGACCTCTATCGGCGCAGCATGTATACGGTGTGGAAGCGGACGGTGCCGCCGCCCTCGCTGACCACCTTCGACGCGCCCGACCGCGAAAAGTGTACCGCGCGCCGCACCCTTACCAATACGCCGCTGCAGGCCCTGGTGCTGCTCAACGACCCCACGTATGTGGAGGCCAGCCGGATGCTCGCCGAGAAGACCATTTCCCAGGCGGGGCGCGATCCGCAGAAGCGGGTGGACTTTGCCTTCCGGCTGGCTACCGCCCGCGAGCCGCAGCCGCAGGAACGCGCGGTGCTGCTCACGCTGGCACGTGAAGAGCTGGCGGAGTACCGCCGCGATAAGACGTCGGCGATCAAGCTGATCGGGGTGGGCGAAGCGAAGCGCAATCCGAAGCTCGATCCAGCGGAGCTGGCTGCCTGGACGACGGTGACCAGCACCATCCTCAACATGGATGAAACCATCACGAAAGAGTGACGTTATGGATAAAGTGGGACGCGAGATATTGCTGGAGATGACCCGGCGGCAGTTTTTCGGCCGCACCGCAAAAGGGATTGGCGTGGCGGCGCTCGCTTCCCTGCTCGGCCCGGGCCTGATGGCCGAGGGCCCGGCGGCAGATGCCGCAACCGGCGGTTTGCCTGGCATGCCGAATTTCGCGCCCAAGGCCAAGCGCGTCATCTTCCTCCACCAGTCGGGCGCGCCTTCGCAGATCGAGTTGTTTGACTACAAGCCCAAGCTCAAAGATTTGCAGGGTACGGAGCTGCCGGACTCCATCCGCAAGGGGCAACGCATTACCGGCATGACCTCGGGCCAGGCGTCCTTTCCCGTGGCCGCCCCCATCTTCAAATTTCAACAGGCCGGCAAATCCGGCGCCTGGATCAGCGAACTGCTGCCGCACACCGCCAAAATTGTCGACGACATCGCCATCATCAAAACGGTGAACACCGACGCAATCAACCACGATCCCGCAATTACGTTTATCCAAACCGGCTTCCAGCAGCCCGGCCGTCCCAGCATGGGGGCTTGGGTAACGTATGGCTTGGGCAGTCAAAATCAAAACCTGCCCGCGTTCGTCGTGCTCATTTCGCAGGCGAACGCACTGAACCCAGACCAGCCTTTGTTTTCGCGGCTATGGGGCAACGGTTTTCTGTCGTCCAAATATCAGGGGGTCCGCTTTCGCGCGGGGGCCGAGCCGGTGCTGTACCTGGATGACCCACCGGGCATCGCCGGGAGTCGCGCCGCCGCATGCTGGACTCGCTTGCCCAGCTCAACAAGATGTGGTTCGACGCGTATGGCGATCCCGAGATCGAGACTCGCATCACGCAATATGAGATGGCCTACCGGATGCAAACTTCGGTGCCCGACCTGATGGACCTTTCGAAGGAACCCGACTCGGTATTCGAGATGTATGGGCCCGACTCGCGGAGGCCGGGGACGTATGCGGCCAATTGCCTGCTGGCGCGGCGGCTGGCGGAGCGCGACGTGCGCTTTATCCAGCTCTACCACCGCGGCTGGGACCAGCACAACGACCTTCCCCGCGACATCGCTCTGCAGGCGAAGGGCACCGATCAGCCCTCCGCGGCGCTGGTGCAAGGACCTGAAGCAGCGCGGGCTGCTGGACGATACGCTGGTGGTGTGGGGCGGCGAATTCGGCCGCACGGTCTATTGCCAAGGCAAGCTGAGCGCGACGAATTACGGGCGCGACCATCACCCGCGCTGCTTCGCGATGTGGATGGCCGGCGGCGGCATCAAGCCCGGCATCTCGATCGGGGAGACAGATGATTACTGCTACAACGTGGTGGAAGATCCGGTGCCGATCCACGATCTGCAGGCGACCATCCTGCACTGCCTGGGCGTCGATCATACCAAGCTGACGTTCAAGTTCCAGGGGCGCGATTTTCGGCTGACAGATGTTGCGGGCAAGGTAGTGTCGAAAGTGCTGGCGTAGGGCTGGGGCTCCTCGGAAGGTATTGCGCGGACCAGGATTGAATAACCACCGTTGTGACAAATAGGCAGATGATCTTGGAGTGGTAATTACTCCGTCTGCCCCTTCAATACCAGTGTCACCAATTAATCGACGCCCAGCGTATTTCAACTCAGGGGTGCAGTCAGTCTGTCAATGAATTCTCGTCACCGAATTCTCGGATCAGGTGGCGGATTACGCCGGGCGCAAAGGGATGAGTTTGGGGGAAGTGGAGCGGTGGCTGGGGCCGAATCTAAGGTATGAGGGATAGACGTTATCCAATACTGATGAGAACTTCAATGGATCATAATCAACTCGGCTACACAATCAGGAGGCGTTGAAATTGATTACCGCTGCCAATATCCATCAACGCTTGGAAGATCGTATCTCCAAAAGCGACAGCATCCCGCAAGTATTTTCGGCTCAGATCTTTGTCCAGAAAATGTGCTAGCAGATCCGACTCTCGCGAATTCGTCGTTTCCAAGAAAATTTCATATTGACCTAGAAGTCTGGTTATTGTGTCATGTGCAGCCTTCAGATCGGACTGGTCAAGGAGCCACTGCAATCGCTCCGTGGGCGTCAAGCTAATCATAAATGTCGCGTTCGCGGGACTCACCGTCTGATTCTTACCATAGACCGCGAGGAGATAGAGGAGCGCGGAATAACAAGTCAAAAGCCTACTATGTTTTAACTTGTAATTCTTCAGTTTTCCCTTTGCCTTCTCAACTTCCGGAGCTCTTTCTGTCCGCGCCTCGTAGTTAACGCAAAACGTCCTCCACAAGCGCAGAATATCGTTTCCAAGAAAAGCTGGCATAAAGTCTGACTTGTGATCCTCGTAGTCTCTCCAGTAAGCAGCAATGACGTCTGCTGTGACCTCGGCGTACACAACAGATTCGAGGAGGGGACGGCTTTCGAGAAGCAAGAGGAGTCTGGCCGTAAAGGTATTTGCTACGTCGTCCTGCGGCGTACCGAGCGTCTTAATGAATTCATCAACAGGGTAATGCACAAGGTATCGACCGTCGCCGGAGAACTCCGGGATTTTGAGATCTCGAGTTACTTCGATGAGGTCCGCCTTCAGGCAGATCTCGTCTAACCGTTTGAGGAGGCTTCCCCCCTTGCCATCGCGTTTGCCAACGATAAAGAGATCCAAGTCGCTATGAGAGCTAGCTTCGAGGCGCCCGAATGATCCCGTAGCGTACACACAAGCTTTGGATTCTACAATAGCCTCGGCCGCCCGAAGCCGCTCTTGAAGCGTCGCAATTCGTACGCTTGTGTCTGCCTTACGATCAGCAAGCTGACCCACCAACGCCCCTCCATTCAAAAATATTGGCAAACAGTTCAGCCTGTTCCATTGCATCCTCTAGGGCGTGATGGCTGTGAACCCGCTTTGATCGTAGCAATGGAGTGATTCGCGAGCGACCCGCCTCAGAAATCGGGATCGAAGCTTTGACAGCCAGTGCAGTCTTGATATCGAAACAACGTGAGTAGTCGAAGGGCGATCCCTCATTTGAGAAGCGAACGAAATACCAATAGAGCCAAGTCCAATCAAAGCTGAGGGGATACGCGACGAGAACGGGCTGAGCACTACCAGCAATTCGTCTGACCCATTGGCAAGTCTCCGTCATCGCGTTCTCAGGGAATTCTCCCTCCTGAGCCAGACGCCGCCTGTCGAGCCCGTTTACGCGAAGGGCTTCCGCCTCAAAATTATCGGAGATTGGCCTGAGTTCTTTATATAGAGTCTGATCGTAAACCTTTGGGCGACGAAAATGCTTACCGTCAAAGGAACCGGCGTAAACGATACCGAAGGAAAGAATGGAGAACGGGCCAGGTATCGGCCCATCCGTCTCGACATCAGCTGAGAAATAAGCATCCACTTTGCTCTCCAAACGGTCGGTATTGCGGTCGATCTCGGATGGATTTAGTTCTATGCTGTTGTCGATTGTCGAATCCATGGCAAATCCATCGTACAACATGCCCGACTCAGTGCCGCGAATCAGATCACAGGTATTGCAAGTGACGAAACAGTATGCCGTCATTGCAACAAGCGTCGCGCCCTTGTTAATGCTGAAGAGTTCGTTTTAGTTCATGGATCAACCGAGAAAAACTCGATGGCAACGACAGTACAGAAAGATAGCTCCGCTACGGCGCACCCATCGAGTTCCTAAAACGGGGTTCTCGGTACCGGAACAACCCGCGATGCCGCCCCATACTGGCAATGAGACCTCCTTCGAGATCGACGGAAATCGCGACGGGCGCCCTGAGGCCCGGATAGTAACCACCATGATTAGACAAACGTGGTGAACGTCCCCAAGTTTCCCGGCTAGGAAGAGATTCAGGACAGGGCCTTGATCTCTCACCGGTAAGTTTCGTCTGTCCCTCACAGCTCCAAGGCGCCAAATCCTCCGTATTGCGTTATGTCTACATGAAAAGCAGTACGGAATTGGAGCCGCTACAGCATTTCCACTTCTGGTGCTTACAGAGTAACGACTCCCATGGCGGCTTTTCCTCAAGAACCGGGGGCCCCGGCAGGCGAGCCTGCTGGGGTGGAAGAAAAAGCCGCACTTCGCCGCACCCTCCTGTGCAGAGTAGAAGTGAAAATGCTCTAAAGT
>CAVXHH010000006.1:0-575387 GCA_963761405.1 uncultured Acidobacteriaceae bacterium | reverse complement strand
TCCGTAGGCCTTCAATGGCTGTGGGGGTTCAAGTCCCCCTCCGGGCACCAGCAAGCTATTTATTTTCAATCGCTTGCGGAACCCGCTCAACCTGAATAGCTCGGGAGCCTCTCCTTAGAAGGGTCGATTGTGCCTAATTTTGTGCCCACCCTCTGATTCTTTGCTCTGAAGAACACCTCATCGATGGTTTCAGCTTCAGGGTGGACATATCGCTGCGTAATTGTGATGGTGCTGTGCCCCGCGATCTTGGCAAGTGCAAATACGTCGCCCCTCGCCGCCTTTCCTAAACGAGTGAGAGCGGTATGGCGAAGTACGTACGGAACAAATTGAGCGACACCGGACTCCAGGAGTGCTCGCTTATGCTGGCCCTTGACGCCATCTTGCGTGACATTCCCCGCGAACTGAGCCGCTGGGGAAAACCCAGCCATCAGCGGGGCATCCTTGGAGTTTATGGCGCGCCTTCAGGAGCGCCTGCACTGCAGGGGTCATTGGGAGTATGCGCCGGGCTGCTTTGGACTTGCCGTCAACTACTCGGATCAGGCCAGTACAACCGTCACCCATCAGGATGTGAGGCCAGCGCAGAGCAAAAACTTCACCAGGCCTCATGCCTTCCTCCGAGATGATGGACGCCACATCCTGCCAAGGCTGAGGGCAAGCGCATAGGTACGCGGCAAGCTCAGAATCCGACAGCACGCGATCTCGTTGATTCTCACCTTTCGCCAGTTCTACCTTTATGGGTTTGTCGAGTTGGTTCCATTGGTACGCGAAGTTCAGCGCACGGCGCAGCGTCCGTAGTCCTCGATTGATCCCAGAGGGTGAAAGCTTGCCATACTCCGCTGCGAACTGCCTAGCATGTTCGTCGGTCAATTCGTCTAGCCTCAAGCTCGCCAGCTTTGAGCGAGTGAGCATCTGAGCGCCCTGTCGATAGTACCGGACCGTCATGGGCTTTCCTTTGTGCCTCGTTATTGCATCAGGGACGAACCGATTCGGTGACATCATATCTAACGAAGTCCGAGGTTATCCCATTGCCTATGAAACTCGGTGAATTCTTGAACACTATGCAACCTGAGGGGAACCGGCCAGATGACGCCCGAGGGGATATGGGGCCAAAACGGAACTGCCAAGTTTTTGAACCGCCCACCCTGACTATAGGTTCCAATGGTCATTTGCTTCTCTGCCAAAACCTGAAAGGCAAAGCCCCCGATCCCATACGTGCATATATAAAGCTGAAGCGGGCCCACGAAGGGCATCTCTCCGTCATAATATCCGGCGAAATAGTCGGCCCTTCGAATTCCGGGACTATATGAGCACATCCACATCTGAACCGCGCTGGGTATTTCGAGGTGATTTCTAAATGCAGTTCGAAGGCGACGGGAAAAGAATGGTGCTCTGCCTTTGTCTTTGCGAACGTGATCGATAATGACAGCAGTCTTAAAGGCAAAAACAGCAATGGAGCGCGCAGTTGACTTACTGATTGGAATACCGCTCTTCCCTTCGATGAGCGGAGTCAATATGGGTTGAGCATGTTGACGTTCCAGATTACTCATCCAGCCGTTGTTGCATTTGTCGCAAACGACTTTCGCCTTCAAGTCGAGCCCTACGGATGACCAGTTTTTAGCAGATCCGTCAGCGCTCGTGAATTTACCCTCCCACCTTCCAGGTAACAGGGCGTTCATCCAATCGCTGAAAATATGCTCTCCGGTCAGCTTTGCCGTGTCCGGGCAAAACGCACACTCTTTCATGGCGTTTCTCGCAGGAGTAGGATTGTAGGCATGAGTGAGAAGGTAAAGTCACCTACGATGGCTATGAGTCGATTCAACGACGCGCTGCGAAGTGTGTTGCAAGTGGGTGTTTGTTGTTGTTCTGCTGCTACCTTATCCTCATCGCCCATGTTGCACCCATCCTTGCAGGTAATGAAATCGTACCCCAGAAATAAGTTCATGCCGATAGACGGTGGGTGATGCCGTTCATCAGGCGCTGTTGGCTTTGTATCCCCGGGACAAGATTCATGAATGACCAGCTAGAGTTGGTTGACTATACGCCAAGCGCGGGCGGAAGTCAGCAGCTTTACAGAGAGTGACCAACGGAGATACCTAGGAAGAGAGCGGGGTTAAATGTTGGTCAATAGCCTCCTCGTAGCTCCACTCGTTTCCTACCCGTTTCCCTCCCAATTCTCACCCATTCCTTGCCAGTACCTAAGACGCAGGTGGAACAGGGGCTTACAGGTGGGCCCATAGGATGCTGGCAGGTGTTTCTGAGGTAGATGCTGTGAATCGTACAGAGGAACAGGAAACCGACTGTCCTAGGCCGGGCCGGGTCCGTTCCTGCTCCTACAGACACACCCCCCGAGATCCCCCGGCCCTGGCTCACAGCAAGAGGGAAGTGACCCCCTTTACAGCCTCATTGTGGTAGGTCTTCACGATAGGATGGATGGCAGCGAGGTCGCATCAGCCCTGCCGGGAGATGAGGATGCCTAGATGAGCTTGCTCCTGAAGTATGGCGGTCCAAAGGTCAGCCTCATTGTAGGGTTCATTTGCATCTGCGCTGCTATCGGTGACCTGTTCTCAACAGAACAATGGACCGCGAAGTATTGGCTTAGGCTGATCGTTCTCGTTGTGCTTGGCGTTTCGTGCCTTGCTAATGGTCGGAATAGCATTAGACGCGGGTGATCACTTGACCGTCAGGCTGGCGATGTCGTTATAGGTGCTCGGCAAACCGAAGCGAATAAATAATTCGTCTGCACTCTCGAATACTCTCGGGGCTGCGTCTGGACTGACATACTTAAAGAGGAGCATACTGCCCATCCTAATCTTGAGGCCAACCAATTAGAACCGGCCACGACTCTGATACCAACTTGCCAGCACTTTGACAATCCCTAATAGGCGCGTGTACTTTGGCTGCGCCGCGTAGGCTACGCGAGTAGTACTACCGGGAAACTCTCCGGTGGGGCTTGCTCCGATCTTATCTGCCCCATTCGTGGGAAGGACAATTTTAGGCAGGGTCTGAAACGCTAAGCAGTACAAATGTATTTCTGGAAAATAAGAACATGAAACGTATTGCTCTGTTCCTTGCCGCTGTCTTGCTTGCCGGTTCGGTGACGGCAATGGCTGATCGAGCCGCTATTCAAACGCCAGCGAGCAGTGACAGTCTGGCTGCGCCTACTGCCACCCCCGATGTAGCCCCTGACGCAGTGCAAGCTCCGACCCCCGATACCCCGGAGGCTGCCCCCGCCACTGCCGCCGATCCGACCAACCAAGCGGCTCCGACCCCCGACATAGCCGCTCCTGTTGCAACTGAGCAAGCCGCCGATCCGAACCCGGCAGGAGACACTGTTGGCGCTCCAGCCCGCGATGCGGATGCTCCGAGCGGCGGAACCATATTTTCAGGCATTCTTGGCATCATCCTTGCAATCGCGGGGATCGCTTTCATACTTTGCCTTTTTCCGACACTCATTGCCTTTAAGCGTCGGCACAAAGACCGCGTAGCTATTCTAGTGCTCAGCATTTTCTTCGGCTGGCTTCCTTTTGCTTGGATAATCGCTCTGATCTGGTCGCTGACGGGGAACGTTGAGGCTAAGGCTTAACCCTGTTCATGAAAGGCGCGATTCTGACGCGATTGCACATGCCTCTGGAAGGTGGCTTAGCTACTCATGAGCTTTCCTGGCCGGGGCTGTCGCCTGTTCCCAATGGGCAGCCACGGAGATCCCTGCCAGGTGGCCTGCCAAGCAAATATGGAACCTTAATTATCCAGCAAGAACCCGCCTGACCTGAACGGCTGACCATTCTCCTCCTCTTGGAGCTGCTATCCCGCGAGTGTTCAGGACTGCGGCGATCTGCCGTAAAGACTCAGCGCCACTCATCTGTATCTCGCGGACCATTGGGAGCAGGTCGGCAGATCGTTTAGCAGCCTTGGCTTTGCGCACTGCGACACTGGCCTGTGCGCCTTCAGCGGCTCTACGACCGATCTGCGAGGTCGGATTGCCCAACCTTGTACCGCGAGCCTTTGCAGCCGCTAGAGCGGCTTTGGTGCGAGAGCTGATCATTACCGCTTCATGCTCTGCAACGGCTGCCAGGATGTGAATAGTCAACCGAATAGCTTGTGGGAAGTCTAAAGCGGTGAACTCTACCCCGCTCTCCATCAGGTTGGAGATAAAATTCACATTGCGGGCCAGTCGATCAAGCTTAGCGATCACCAGCGTTGCGCCGTGAACCCGGCAGAGCGCAAGAGCTTTGGTTAGGGCGGGACGATCATTGCGCTTGCCGGATTCGATCTCAGTTACTTCAGAGACCATTGCCCATCGCCCGCCATTGAGGTAGGAACGGACGGCTTCTTGCTGTGCTTCCAGTCCTAGTCCAGATGCGCCCTGCTTGGCGGTTGATACCCGGTAGTACGCTACGAACTTTCCTTTTGCCATCGTCAGCCTCCGCATTGTTGCATTAACAGTATCGGACGTTATTGCTAATGTAACAGATGGCACATCGCATTTAAGAGACTTTGCAGGCCCTTGGCCGCGTGGGTAATTCCGGGTAACCTTACCACCAGCAAAGACCCACAAGCGCTCTAATCGGGTGAGGTTGTCAAAATGGCAGATGAGATGATAAGCGGGTCGGTGATTCGCTCGGGAGTGAGGTTCGCATCATCGACTCGCAGAGGCAAAGAGAGCCGGATGAAGTTGCGGAATTGATTCGGCAGGAGATAGATCGAAGCAACAAATACCTTGAATTTGCTCAAGGTCAAATCAGTCAGGATCGCAGTTTCTATAAGCACTTGTATACGTACACCGACGGCTTCATCGCTTTACTGATCGCCATTGCAGGGTACTTCCAATACACATCCGTGACGCAAATGCGCGGCGATATGAAGGCGACTGTTGATTCGGAGCTTGACCGAAATAGGGCTGAAATTGCCGCGCTTCGGGCTCAGGCAGGCGCTGCGGAAGTCCAAGCACAGGTTACTGTTGAAAAAGAGCTTGCTAATGTTCGCACTGAAGTGCAGGCGCGGATCGACACCGAGTTTCGGACAGAGAACATTACCGCGTTGGTGAGCGCTGCGGCAAAGAGTCGTACGGAAAGGGAACTAACGGGAGTGATCCGGACCGAGGTAGCGTCACAGGTTAGTCGAGGAATTGAGGCGGAACAGCCATTCATCAAGAGCACAGTCGAAAACCAGACTAACAGGCAGTCAAAGACCTTCAGCCGACCATTAGCTCAGCAGTAAACGCAGCTACACAAACGCAAGTTGAGCAATCAGTGACCCCGATTAGGTTGCAGATGGGCCAGTATGGCGAGACCATTCGGATCGGTACTCTAGCCACATTTGCTCGGGCGGAAGACAGGCCCGCCTTCGATTATCTCGTTCAAGTAAGCCTCGGAAACAAGCCGGAGTCGGCAAATCCAGAGCTACGTAGGCTGGCCGACGAAACCGCCGGGGCTATCATCGCCGAAAAGCGACTCGGGCCTCATTTGGGCATAAACTTTACGCAACCGCAAACTCCAGACACGATGAAGAAGTTCATGGCTAGCGCAGATCCTGGTGAACGTGAAGCAGCCCTTGATAATTACCCGCAAGGCGACAAGTCTATCCTACCCATCCTGGTTCAAATGATTCGTGGTGATGGAAATGTCACTGTTCTATACATGGCCGTAGGCCGTTTTAATAGTTTAACTGGGCAGGCGTTCGGTTTCTGGAAGGAGTCGGAGCTATTGTCATGGTGGGACAAAAATCAGTCATTGCTCCAAGGTGGAGCCGGGCTGCCGCCTAAATAGGGAGCGCATATCAATTTTGCTTAGGGCCTTTTGCGCCGGAATGCGTTGTAACTTTTATGGTAAGGCCGCGTGAAACGAGGGCAGGGACCTGTTGCCTTTCTCCCGCGTGCCTAATTCTGTGCCTACCAGCATCCACTACCGGTTGCTACCATTCGCTACTCCATTTCCGGCAAGTCCCAGCAGCGTCACAGCTTATCGCAATTGGCCGCAAATGGCTGTGCCTACCCGGCAAACGGTGTAAGCCCCGTGTTTTCTGTTCGAGCGGAACTTAAAATCCGTAGGCCTTCAATGGCTGTGAGGGTTCAAGTCCCCCTCCGGGCACCATGAAATCAATCACTTATCGACATGATTCTTCCTTAGCCGAAATCATGGCGATTTCTCTGCAACCGAGATTGGCGGCGCCGTAGAGGTCGCATCAGGGCCGGTTTTCTCCTGAATCGTTGCCACACACCCCTGATCCAGGCTTGTGGTTGACTGTGATTTATCCCGTGAAACGCAGCCGCTATACTTCGGCTATGAACAGAACTTTGACTGTCCAAACTTCTCCTCTGTCCCCGCGCCGCGCAAAAAAAGCGGGTTTGTAACTAATTCGGCTTGAATCACTTGCGCCGATATGGCCCGGTTTGCGACCCCAAACTACTCGGCGGGTGAAACCAAGATCGTTTTGGAGATGCTTCCGCTTGGAACTCTTGCAGCCAGTTCCAGGGCGATATCATCTTGTCCACTGAGACCAGTCTCATGTTCACATATGGCTTCGATGTATTCATCACCTCGTAATGACAGCTCCTTATAAGGTGACTCGACATGATCACTCGAACAGCGGTTCTGTTTATTAGCAGCATGTGCTTCATGCTGCCTTTGGTTTCGCAACAAATCAGATCAGTGGACGTGACGCCGGTGACTGGCGTCGAGAACGCGCGCCTTACGGAGGTTCGGAGCCTGGAAGGGACGCTCTACCACGTGCAAGGAATCGATCTTGATAGCGAGCACATCTGGGTCACCTCGGTCGATGCGACAAATCATAAGGGCTATCTGCATCAGTTCAACCGCGCGACCGCAATGTTCGAGCGCCAAGTCGAAGTCACCGACGGTCCGCGTTTTCATCCCGGTGGCTTCTCCATTCATGGTGATTCCATCTGGGTACCCGTGGCCGAGTACAAGCCGCACAGCACCGCCGTCCTTGAGGAACTCGACAAGCACACGCTCGCCCTCAAACGAAAGATCACTGTGGCCGATCATCTTGGCTGCGTCGCTGTGGCAGGCGACAGTCTCATTGCCGGAAACTGGGGCAGCCGCCAGTTCTACGTCCTCGACTTCGAGGGCAAGCAGCTCCGTGTCATCGATAATCCGTCGACCAACCAGTACCAGGACATCAAGTTCGTCGATAGCATGCTCGTGGCCTCGGGATATCTCACCCGTACCAGCGGGTCAATCGACTGGTACGCGTGGCCCTCGATGCAGATCGTGCGCAGCGTTCGTTCCGGCGTCACCGACCGCGGCAAGCCGTACACGGGCGAGGCCATGGCGCTGCAGGGAAGCAACCTCTACCTGCTGCCGGAAGATGGCCCCAGCCGCCTCTTTCACTTTGTGCTGGCGAAACCTTAGCTTTTCTAGAAATTTGCCGGAGCGGTGCGTTCAGCGGATCTCTCCGGCGCGCAGATTAAGCTTCCATGAATCCCCATCAAAGCCAGGTCGGCTCCGGCCTCGATCGCAATCATTAATGTAGGAGCCCAAGTTGAAACTTCAGATTGTGCCTCGGCGTGAGCAAACGCATAGCTCTGCTTTTCTAGAGCACTATGCCTCTCTGCGCGCCTGGGCGCTGCGTCTCACAGATGGAGAACAGGCCGAGGCCGAGGATGTGCTACACGACGCCTTTGTGCAGTTCGTTCGCCTGGCTCCTGAACTTTCAGGCATCGAGAACCTCGGGGCCTACCTGAACCGTCTTCTGCGCAATCTTCATCTCGCGCACATCACGCGGCGCTCGCGGATGCAGTATGTCGTTCTTGATGCGTTAGACTACGACTCACTCGCGCTCAGTATCCGCAACGTACATCCGCTACACATCCGCGAGCTCGAAGAAGAGCTGAGGTCCATCTGCGCCTGGACGGTCGCACGCCGCCACGAGACCCGCGCGGCCTCGTACCTCATCCTGCGTTTCTTCCTGGGCTATTTGCCCAGCGAGATCTGCAGACTCTGCGTCTGCAACCGAGAGAGCCTCGAGAAAGGCCTGCAGAGCGCCCGCGCCGAAATCCGCAGACTCAAGGCAGCTCCGAGCTGGCATGACCTGCGCCACTCCGCGGAGCAGAGAATCGATCCTGCGCCGCCGACGGCGCTTGAGTCGTGGCTGCGCTGCACCATCTTCTCGAGTGAGGGCGAAGGCTGCCTCCCGCCCGAGATCCTGCGACAGACGCTTTCCGAGAACACACGCAGACGAACGTCTATCGCACGATCTCTGCTCGCGCATCTCGCCGGCTGCTCCATCTGTCTCGATCACGCGAACCGGCTACTGAATATTCCGGCGCTCTCCGACCGCTCTTTCGATGACCCCACCGGCCCCGAGAGCAACAGGCGCGATGCAGAGTCATTCGTACGCCGTGCCATGCGCAGCAGCGAGGAGATCTTCGAGCATCGACCCGTTCGCGTCGAACTCTGCGTCAATGCCGAGCCGCAGATGTCCTTCAGCGTGCAGTCGCCCCGCACTGTATTGAAGCTCGATGTCAATCGCGGTAATCCGGTCGCCTTCATCGAGGCCTTCTCCGAGCAGGGTGTGCGCCTGCTCTACATGCCGGTCACTTCGCCTGACGAGGACGGCGAATTTCTCCAGCGCACGCTCATCCCCTTCAGCGAAGGCCGCGAACTCAGCGTAGAGATCGCCTTCCGCAATCCGAAGATCGAAATCATCATCTGCTACACCGACCCCCGGCACTACATTATGCCCATCGCGGCGACGACGCACAGCAGCGCATTCGCGTCGGGTTCGCGCGTCCGGCTCGCGCAGAGCTGGTGGCAGCGGCTACGGGTGTGGCGCAGCCCCAAGCGGCCCGTCCGTTCCTGGTCCTTCGCGCTCCTGCTCGTACTCATGTTCCTTCTGCCGGTCACGCAGGACGAACAGGTCATGTTGAGTGCCGAGGAGGTGCTGCAGCGCGCGACTCTCTGGCAGAGCCACAACCTACAGCCCAACACCGTTGTACATCGGAGTTTTAACTACGTGGAGTTTCGTGGCGGCATTCCGCGAGACGTTGCACACGTACACCGCTTGCGGGTCGAAGTGTGGAGCAGCGCCGCGCCCGGCCCGACCCTTCGCAGGCTCATCGACTCCGCGGGGAAGACACAGGCGAGCAGCGCGGCTCCGCTTACGGCGACGCCGACCGGCAGCACCGCCTGGGAGTATGTACCGGATGCCGACAGCTTCCGCCTGCTCTCCTCGTCACATGCCGTCAACGTCCGACAGAGCAGCGGTGAAATTCGCCTGTCCACAGGCAATGCTTCGCTCGTGCTCGATCGAACCACCTTCCATCCGCTACAGCAGAGCTTTCGCTTCGCCGACCGCGACGTGCAGATTGCGGAGGTTGCCAACGAGGTGATGCCTCTCGCCGCCAGCCCTCTACGCGAGAAAGAGCCTCTGCCTGTTCCCCCTCCCGTTGCGCCGCCGCCTACGCGCGCCGAGCTCGACGATATCGAGCTGAGCGTGCGCGAACGCCTCCACGCCCTGCAAGCTGACCTTGGCGATGACGTCCATATCACCCGCACCTCTCGTGAGGTCCGCGTCGTCGGCGTGATCGATCCTGAGGCCCGTCGCTCTCTCATCGAAGCCGATCTGCGCAGCATGCCCAACGTGCAGCTTGCATTGCTTTCCCCCGCCGAGGCCGCGCAGCACGAGCACCTGCTGCATGTCCAGGCCAGCGACGGTGGAACGCTGGAAGCACCGCTCATGGGGCCTTGGCTAAAGTCCCAGTGGCCCGCCGCCGAGGAGCGCGATCGGCACGTGCAGCAGATGCTGCTCGCTGCGGATCGCTGCAGCGAGCACATTCTCGCGCTGGGGAGCCTCCACATGCGCTATCCCGAGACGGCAAACCCCAGAGTGCGTGCGCTAGAGCGCGACCACGCGCAGAAGCTCGCGGATCAGGCCGATCTCCTGCTCTCGCTGCTTCCAGCCACCGGGGCAGCAGAGACGCAGCGCCCCGGCTCACTCGACGTTGCTGCGCTCACGGCTAAGGTCCAACGGCTTAATCAGGATCTCGAACAGCTTCTTACAGTGCATGCTGCTCAGAACAACCAATCCACTGCGTCGCTCGAGCAATCTCGGCAAAATCTCGCCGAGATCGCATACGCGGCTCACTCCATCGCTCCATAACGCTACAACGCTACGCACGACGGTCTTCGAAAGGGATGTCAAATCATGAAGGTTTTTAATAGGACGGCACAGCTTTGGAGGCGGACACCCACGGTGCTTTTTCTGTGTTTCTGCACGTTTTTTTCGGCTGCGGCCTGGGGCCAGACGGCCCACCTGAATGGCACGGTCGCCGACCCGCAAGGGGGCGTAGTCCGCGGCGCCTCGGTAGCCGTCAAGAATGAGGCGACCGGAGTACACCGCACCACTGTCAGCAGCGACAGCGGCGCGTACGATTTCCCGGCGCTCGCACCCGGCCGCTACACCCTGCGCGTCGAGCAGCCCGGCTTTGCAATCCTGCAGCGCAGTGGTGTGATGCTCGTTGTCGATACCATCACGCGCGTCGACCTCAATCTGACCGTCGGCAACGTCAACACTACAGTGGACGTGACCGACCAGCCTTCGCTTCTGCAGCCCAACACCGCCGAGATCTCGACGGCGATCGGTGGCAAAGAGTATGACCAGCTACCGCTTGTGCAGCAGGGCCGCATCCGCAGTCCCGCAGCGTTTATCTACCTCGCCCCTAGCGTTCAGGGTAATATTCGCCTCAGCGGCACGGAGAATACGTCCGCAACCAATGAGATCCAGGTGAACGGCAGTCAGACGCAGGTGACTGAGATTCTGCTCGAAGGTCTCTCCGCGGGCAAACAGCGCACTCCCGGGGCCTTTAATGAGAGCGCGCCGCCCGTCGATGCCGTGCGCGAGTTCAAGTTCACGTCTACGATGCTTCCTGCCGATTACGGCCATACCGGAGCTGCAGTCGGCAGCTTTTCTGTCAAGAGTGGCACCAACTTGCTTCACGGCTCGCTATACGAATACCTCCGCAACACCGCCCTGAATGCCCACCCTCACGGCTCTGCAGTCAACCCTCCGACGCATCAGAACGAGTTTGGCGTGACGATCGGCGGACCTATCGTCGTCCCGCATATCTATGATGGCCATAATCGCTCGTTTTTCTTCTTCTCGTATGGCGGCTCGCGCAAGAGCGGCGTGGATTCACTGCAACTACTTACCGTGCCGTCGACGAATGAGTTGGGTGGCGACTTCTCGGGCGGCGCGACTATCTACGATCCGCAGACAACGCGTCTCGATCCTACGGGTACCCACTATATCCGCGATCCTTTTCCAGGAAACAAGATTCCGTCGGATCGTCTCGATGCTGTGGGTAAAACCATCGCGGCATACTATCCGCAAGTCGCGAAGGCTGGCGCAAACAACTACTCTGCCTATGCAGGCGAGAAGCTGCTCAATCCCGATATCTTCACCTTCAAGATCGATCATCAAATTGCGGCGGCGCATCGCTTGAGCCTGACACTCGTAACTAACAAAATCCCACGCTTCCGCGTCGATAGTGCACTGCCCTACCCCTTGACTGCGGGTATTCGGCAGACTGCCATCACCAAGACGGCGCGTGTGAATTACGACTGGATCATCTCTGGGAACAAACTCAATTCCATCGCTGTCGGCTACAACCGCTTCGTCGACTCGCAACAGCCGCCCAGCGAAGACACCGATCAGATCCAGAAGATCGGTCTCGGGGGCGTTATAGGAGGTACCTTCCCGGCCATGACGTTCACCAACGGCTACGCCTCCGCGGGCGTCAACACCGCGCAGCGTTCCGTTGAAAACAGCTTCCAGATGAAGGACACCTTCAGTTGGGCCTTTGCCAACCACTCGCTCCGCTTCGGTGGCGAGTTCCGCCGGACGCAGCTCAACGACATCGTGCCCGGCGTCACCCAGGGAACCTTGGGCTTCTCCAACGAGGAGAGCGCCGATCCCAACTCACTCAGCAACACCGGCGACGCATTTGCCAGCCTGCTCCTCGGCCAAGTCGATACCGGCGGCATTCGGGAGCCGCTTGAGATCGCCACGCGCCGCAGCTACGGCGGTCTCTTCGCGCAGGACGACTGGAAGGCCACCCATCGCCTCACCGTCAACGTCGGCGTGCGCTGGGAGTACCAGACTGTTCCCAGCGAGGTCACCGGCCGCAGCAGTATGATCAACCTGACAACGCCCAACCCAACCGCCGGCAACATCCCGGGTGCGCTCATCTTTGCCGGCACGGGAGCGGGCCGCTCCGGGCAAAGCACCTTCGCACCGAATGACTTCTCCGCCGTCAGCGGACGCTTTGGCTTCGCTTATCAGGCGACGCCTTCCACCGTCCTGCGCGCGGGCTATGGCCTCTTCTACTCCGACAATGAACTCACCGTTGTAGGTACCGGCTTTCAGCCGCAGGCCTCCTTCACCACGGCGAACAACGGTGTCACACCCGCGTTCGTCCTGCAGAGCGGCTACCCGCAGAACGGCAGTTTGCAACCCACGCTGTCGCCTGGCCTCATCAATGGACAGTCCGGCACCTACTATCAGCCCAATGTAGCTGCCCTGCCGCGCCTGCAGGAGTGGACCGCAAGCGTGCAGCAATCACTTGGCAAGAAGTGGCTCTTCGAGATGGACTACATCGGCAATCATGGAACACGGCTCGTCGATCCGCAGCTGGTGAACATCAATCAGCTCAATCCTTCCTATCTAGGTTTGGGTTCGTTGTTGACCCAGCGGGCAAGCTCAGGCTGCAGGTATCACACTGCCCTATGTGGGCTTCAGCGGAACGGTCGCGCAGGCGCTTCGGCCCTTCCCCCAGTACCAGACACTCACCGCACAATCGGCCAAGGCCGGCGCGTCCGTCTACAACGCCCTACAGGTGCTGCTGCGTCGGCAATTCGGCAGCAACCTTACCCTCGACTTCAACTACACCTACTCGAAGAACATGGGCTACAGTAGCCCCACCTATGAAGGCTTCGATAGCGTCGACAATGTGCTGCAGAATGCCTATAACCCAGCGGCCGAACGGTCGGTGCTCCCCAGCGATGTGCGCCACGCCCTGGTTCTCAACTACATCTATGCTCTGCCCTTCGGCCGCGGCCAGCGGTTCCTGGATCAGGGCGGCCTCGTCAACGCGCTGGCTGGCGGCTGGAGCCTTACCGGTGTCCACCGTTACCAGAGCGGCTTCCCCCTCTCCATCCTCACCAACAACACCCTGCCTATCTTCAACCGTGTCCTGCGCCCTAACAAGGTTCCCGGCGTCGATGCAGCGACGCACGTCTCGGCAGGCGCGTATATCCCGGGTGTGAGCCGCCGTATTAATCCGGCGGCCTTCGCACAGCCTGCACCATTTACCCTTGGCAACGCCGCTCCCTCCTATGGCGACCTCACTAGCTTCCCGGTGTTCACGGAAGACTTTGCAGCGGTGAAGCGCTTCCAGATCGGTGATCATCTCGGATGGGAGTTCTACGGACAGTTCTTCAACGCATTCAACCACCACCGCTACACCCTGATCGACACTAACCTGAGGGACGCAGGTTTTGGGCAGGCAAGCGGCGTCAGCCAACCCCGCTATATCCAGCTCGGTACAAGAATGCAGTTCTAGCATTCTCAATGACTAGGTAATGAAGCACGAGGTGGTCTAGCACGCATTTCTCACAGTCTGTCTTGTCTTGCGGGTTTCTTGTGGGAGAAGAATAGTGGAAAGGCCCTCTTTTCTGTGGCATAACTACGTTGTCGAGACGAAGTTGTTGCGCAGAGGAAAGGGCCTTTCTCATGACAGAGTGTAATCAAGCAAGCTTCAGTTTTGCAGCCCATTTTTCGCGCCGCGTGGAGACCGACTTCACGGCTGGGCGGGTATCCAGCGACAGCGGTGCGTTCTTGTTGCGCCAGGCCGATGGCAAGATCGGCTTGCGAAAGGCCGGTACCGAGGTGTGGGCCTAATGCCCACTGGACGGGCCACTTGTTTCAGAGCCGGTTCGCCTCCGTGGCTATGGACGAGTCACACCTGTTGGCGGCGGTCTGTTACGTCAGCCTCAATCCGGTTCGGGCGCGCTTGGTGTCGCGAGCTGAGGACTGGCCTTGGTCGAGCGTTCGTGCTCATCTGGCCGGCCAGGACGACGCGTTGGTCACGGTGCGTCCTGTGCTGGATCGGATGCCACACTTTGGCGAGTTGCTACGAGGCGATCGGGACGAGGTCTTTGCCGAACTCCGACAAGCAGAGGGAAGTGGACGACCCCTTGGAGCACTACAATTTGTCATCGGTCTTGAGCGCTTACTCGGCAGACCCATTGCGCGCAGCGCCCCTGGGCGCAAAGCCGCACCCATCGTTACCGGCGGGCAACTGAAACTGCTGCAATAGGTATCGTGTCGCCGCATTCGCTCCGCGTCGTGTTCGTCCGGGGGAACACGATGCCGATGCCTGAGCCACACTTCTGCTGTGGGATGCCTGCGAATTATCGGTAAATTGCCAACCCGGGTGAACGGTCGGCGGTGGGCAAGTTACCGATAATTCCCGTTCGATGAATGGCGGTCAGATGCTACCCTACGAACCTCTGGCCAAGCTACTATCTCGCAGCGGCTGGGAGTTTGCGGTGTTTTCGAGGGGGCCGCGCGCCAACCTGTCCCTCCAACCGCCCGATTGGGGTCGCCGGCGGCCTTGACCGAGTGGTGACTTAATTCCGCGAGCTTCAGCAGGATTCATCTCGCTTGCCTTTAGCTTCGGGCCACCCTTCGCCACCACCAGCACATAAATCGGCAGCTCCTTTGTCTCAAAATGAACTTTGAGCTTGAATCGATCCATAAGTAGGGCCTGCTGCATGAATCGGTACGGGTTATAGGACAGAGGCAGTTTAGACATTGCTGCAACCTCAGCCTCGCCGACTTTTGCATCGATATCGTACCGCTTGGAAATCATCCAGCCGGATAGCCCCACAACTTGACAACGCATCTGCACTGATCCCTGGAGCCACGGCCACGCTGCGGATGACATCGAGGGTTGGCTGGAAAGTCCCGGCCTCATAGCGACGGAGCTGGACGACGTGGATGCCCACGGGGTCGGGAAGCTGCTGTTGAGTCATGCCCTTTTGCTTCCGCAGGGCGGCCGGGCGTTCGGGCCGTCCGGCGAGTGTTCGAGGTTCGTCCTGGCGGCGGTTAGCGGTAGGCTTCGGAGCGGTGCAGGACGGCGTGAATGTAGAGTGTGCCGGGCGGGCTTTCGGTGAAGCGGAGCCGGTAGTCTCCGACGCGAAGCCGAAGTTCCCCGGAGTCGCCTTGCAGCTTTTTGATGTCGCCCTCGCCAGTCTCGGCGAAGCGGTGGAGCGCGGTGAGAATCCGCATGGCGGTCTCGCGGTCGATACGGCGCACGTCGGCGCGGGCGGGCGGAGTGAAGATGATCTTTTTCACGCCTGGACCTGTCAGGGTTGGAGGTCTTCGGAGGCAAGGCCGAACTCGGCCAACAGTTCTTCGTAGGAGATGCCTTCGCCGGGATGCTCGGCCAGCCAAGCCTTGGACTCGGCGACGGCGCGGGTCTCCGCTTGGCCGATCTCTTCATCCTCAAAGGGCGCGTTGACGATGGCGCGATCCACCGGATCGAGCATGGACGTAATCAGGCCGACGAGGGCTGAGGCCTGGGCAGCGGATATGCGGTCGATGAGTTCGTGGGCTTGCTGCTTCGGGTTGGTTACGACCTGAGCCATCGGAAATCCGTCCCTCCTAAGATTACCGTTCCGCTGTACGTTCAGAAGACCAGCGACGGGCTTCGTGCTAGAGAATTATACCGTCGAAGACCTGCTGGACGACCTTTCGGACTCCGGATCGAAGCGGGAGACGTCCTCAAACTGGAGCTTGAGGGCATCGTCCGGGCCGCGTTCATCGGGGCGAAAAGAACGCATCTGCCCTGATGTCTGGAGCCACAGCCATGCCGCGAATGACATCGAGGGTGGGCTGGGAAGTCCCGGCCTCATAGCGACGGAACTGGACGACGTGGACGCCCACGCGGTCGGCAAGCTGCTGTTGAGTCATGCCCTTTTGCTTCCGAAGGGTGCCCAGGTGTTCGGGGAAGTTCACTGTCCAATGGTGGTTGATCGGCACGGGACCAGCGTAAGCAAGCATGTGAGACCCCAAAGCACGTGTTGGCCTAAAACTATCACATATGTTATCTACGATGAAACAGATGTTTGGGTTGACAGGTTTCAGCAGGCAGCCTGAAAAACAGGAGGGTCGGCGCACGGCGGGAGCACAGCTACTGCGCAGCAAAACGCTCAACTCAGAAGGAACAGCCATGGCTTGTAATGCACTAGTTGGATCCAAGGGATTTGGTGATTTTCTTACGCATGCCGCTGATTTGACGTTAAGTGCGCTAGGAATAGGAGGCAGCGGATGTCGTTGATTCAACCTCTCGGAAATAACGTTAGGCGTCGATTCCTATCGAACTTAATTTCATTATGGATTGCGGTTGCAATTGCAGGTGCTCTGTTAGTCCACTTCTATGTAGTGGGGGCAATATCCTCTTTTGGTCTGCAGGTTTTGTTAATCAGTCTAGTTGCCTCCATCATTCTCGCTGTCGGCTACATGCTCAACGCGTTGAAGAAGGGCGGAGATGCAGTGGCTTCAGAGCTATCTAGGGATACAAAACGGAGGAGAGAGACAGTTAGATCATTCAAATCTGTACAAGCTCTTTTAGCCGCACTGATAATAGTCATGTCGTCCAGCGTCATTTATTCACTCTGGGGTTTGTGGGAAGGACGGCACGGTCCAATCGCCGCTCGTCTAATAGGAATCGCGATGAGCTTTTGTATAATTTTGTTTTTTGCCTTGGCTCTTGCTAAATCAAGGGAATAGGATGGTTGAGGCCCCAAATAACGGCCGCAGTGGGTATGAGTCTCTGTTCTGTCTCGGTGACGCACTCCGGAGTAATACGCCGTCAGTGGCACTCGACGCCATAGAGCTGATTCCTGAGGCAGAGGGGTTCGGCAAAGTGTTCGAGAATACAGCCGGTTATCAGATCGCCAAGGCTGGGAGGGACTTTTATAACTCTGTCCGATAGGAAGAAAGTACACTCCCGCGCAAGTACCTGGGAGCAGGTGATCACCGTCGCAGTGACTGGATTGCGCGGTTTACGAGCATGACACGCCCGCGCTCCAGATGCATCCTGTTCGGAGCGAGAACGCGCGGACCCTTAGCGTGTACTAAGATGGACAGGGCTGTTTCTTCAGAAGTCTCGATAGCTGGTGCACCGCACCCGTCATCTGGTCTGCCGGAGTAGCTGCAAACCCAAGCACGAAACCATGGCGCGGCTTATTCATATAACAGGGCGATAGTGGCCATAAGCATAAGCCGTACTTTGCTGCCTGACGCGCGATTTCTACGTCGTTGAATCCTGATGGGAGGGTCACAGTCAGATGCATTCCGGCTGCCGAGCCGTGGATCTCCAGCATATCCCCGCAAGTGCTCTCCACGCTCTCCAGCAGAGCAGCCCGGCGTTCCTTATAGAGTGCCCGCATGCGGCGAATATGCCGGGCAAATCGACCGGCACGGAGGAAATCCGTGAGCACTTCCTGGAATAAGTACAAGGGGAAGATACCTAACGAGAATCGTACCGCCATAAATCTTTCAATCAGATCGGGAGGGATAACCATATAACTCACTCTTACGGCCGGAAAGATAACCCTGCTGAATGTTCCAATGTAAATCACGCGTGCGTCCGCATCGATCCCCTGAAGGGAAGCAACCGATGGAGTGTCATAACGGTATGCGCCGTCATAGTCGTCTTCTACAACCCATGCTCCAGTATCCCGAGCCCAATCCAGCAGACTCAGCCGGCGAACAGCGCTCATAGTAACGCCGAGGGGATATTGGTGCGACGGCGTAACAAACGCGGCATGCGCTTTCGGCAGCAGACTAACCCCCGCGGACACATTTATGCCTTCGTCGTCTACCGGGACCGGGACAATGCGGCAGCCTGCACCGCGCAGAACCGACCGTGCAAGCTGAGATCCTGGCTCTTCGATCCACACCGGATCGCCGGGATCCAGCAGCACCCTCGCCGTGATTTCCAGAGCCTGTTGCGATCCCGATACGATCATGATTTGCGACGGGTCGCACGCGACAGCCCTCGCGGTGCGGAGGTAAGAGCAGATTGCATCTCGCAGGCAGTCAAGCCCCATCGGGTCATTGCGATGCATGGTGCGCAAACACGGTCTTCGTCCGTGTTCCGCGAGCAGCTTCGACCACGCTGCGAAAGGAAACTGATCGAGCGCCGGCTGGTGGACTCCGAAGGGTCCCGAGCCATGCCGCCACGGATCAGTTTCGCATCGCGGCAATAACGAGGAACGCCGGGAAGGACAGCGAGATCCTCCCGTGGTTGAGCATGATCTTCTACCGTGTGGGAGTTGATCCGGCAAGGATGCCGAAACGAAGGTTCCCGATCCGGCTCGACTTTCGAAGTAACCCTCGGAAAGCAACCGTCCATAGGCGTCGAGGACCGGAGAACGGGATACTTCCAGATCCTCCGCCAGGTGCCTGCTGGAAGGTATTTGTTGTCCGGGCTGCAAATTGCCCCGCGAAATTGCGGCACGGAACCCTTCGCAGATCTGGCGATGCAGCGGAAGCGTATCAAGGCGGTCGATAGAGATAACGGGCGCAATTCCTGATAAGTCTTTCGCCACTTCTTTACCTCCGCTGGTATGCGCCTTGTTATGCGGAAACTACAAGTCAACTCGCGTTGCTTACTGCTGACGCAAAGGTGGATTTGCCCCCGAAGTAGCACTCGATGGCCTCCACTTTCCCGTCTCTGAGCCGGAGATACTCTACATTCCGGAACGACTTACCGTTCTTTGTGTGGCAAAGATACTTCACAAACACCTCGTTGCCGCTTCCGAACACCCGCTCCAAATCAAATCGATCGATAAAGTCAATCTGTGTATCCCAGCATTGCCTTTTGAAAGCGCTCTTACTGATGTGGTCGTCGCCGGCCGCGCTGGTGAAGGTAAAGTTGTCGGCCATCAGGGCCTCAAATTGATCCTGGTCCTTTGTGTCCCATGCCTGATACCACCTGCGGACAATTTCTTCGTATCTCGTGCTCGGCTCCGTACCTGCGTGCGCCGGTGCCGTTACCAGGAGCCCCGCCGCTCCAGCCAGTGCGCAAGCTCCCGATTGGAGCGCCTTCCGCCGTGATACTCCGATGCTTGTCATTCCGATGCTCGTCATCTGTATCCGCCTTTCCAGCTTTTGGGTTAGTGGCTAATGGGCCACGCTATCGAAACGGCAACTCCGCATCATTTAGCCCTTCGTCGTCGTTTTGCAACTCTTGCCGAAACGCCCGATGGCCTGCGTGGCGCGGAACGCCGTGATGGTTGGAACAGCAGCTCGATGTATTGCCGCAGATGATCCATGCATTGCCCCGCAATCGCAGCACCACCCTGGGCCTTGGCCAGGATGAACGCGCCCTGCAGGGTGGCCTGGGTGTACAGAGCGAGACTTTCGGCGGTCCATTTGGGGCGCATGCCACGCTGCCGCATCGCCTCTTTAATATCGGCCAGCAGTGTGGCCGCGTGCCCGCTAATGCTGCGGTTGCATGCCTCGCGGATCGCCGGGTGCGTAGTGTAGACCTCTTGCACCATCGTCCCCGCCAGGCAGGTAAAGTCAGGCAACGGGCCCGTCAGCATCGCCTTACGAAGGTCCACATAGGCCAACAAGCGCTCCAGCGGGTCGGCTAGCTCGTGGTAAGACGCGGAGCCAAACCGCGCCCCAGTGCCCTCAATCCAATAGTCCGCCGCGGCCAGCGCCAGTTCGTCCTTGCTATCGAAGTGGTGGAAGAAGCTTCCTTTGGTCAGACCAGCCGCCTCGCAGACGTCCTCAACCCGGGTGGCCGTATATCCCTTGACGCGGATCACCCGGATGGCAGCCTTCAGGAGTTTGGTTTTCGATTCGTGTCTTTCTTCGGTTATTGGCATTTTAGTACCAACCAGTGGGTATGGTGCGCACTATACCTACTCGTTGGTATGCTAATCAAGAGAAATCTTTGCTAGCCCGCCGGTTTTTTCGTCTTCGGCCGGATTAGAGCATTTTCACTTCTACTCCGCACAGGCAAGTGTGGCGAAGTGCGTCTTTTCTTGAGGAAAAGCCGCGTCGAGGGCGGTTGCCCTGTATACACCAGAAGTGAAAATGCTATAGCCCCAATACTCTAGCCTATAGGCTGACCCTTACCGCTCATCGATCATGCTTGGGAAAGGGTACTTTTCCTTTCCTGTCCTCCCACAGGATCGCGTTGAGCGTTCGGCTATCCGCGGCATCCGCGTGCCTGAAATCCATAGCCGCTGAAGCCGCGGCATTTCTGCTGTCCTTTGTATTTTGCTGATAGATCAGACCGCTTTGCTGATTGCGAAAGTCAGCCAAGAAAGGCGGCTGAGGGCTGCGCCCGGAAAAGAGCGGCGACATAACAGGGGAACGCGCATCGTTGTTGTTCATGGGTGGCAGCCCGAGAAGTACCTCGGCGGTGTGGATGAGCCCAACGGTCGTGTAAAACGCGTGATCGACAAATGGCTGGGCAAGCGATCCCGGAGAGAAACGGCTGATCACAAGCACGGGGCTGCGATGCGCATCCACATGGTCGGGGCCATCCTGCGCGTCGTCCTCGGCGATAAGAATCGCCGTGTCGCTCCAGTACACGCTGTGCGATACAGCGTCGACCAGCCGGCCGACGGCGAGATCATTTTCCGCAATCGCGGCGGAGGGAGTGGGCATGCCCGGCGACGTGCCGGCAGTATGGTCGTTGGGCAGACGCATGATGACCAAGGCAGGCATAACACCGCGCCGGCCTTCCTGCCGCGCCCGCACAAAGCCACGGAACTCGCGCAGGAACTCGTTCAACCGGAGTTGGTCGGGATAATCCATCCGAAAATCGGGAAACGCCGTATCGAAATGCCCGGCAATCTCCGGCTTGGTCGCGATGTTTCTGTACAGCTGGGGGATCTTCCAGGGCCACGGACTAAGCTCGCCGGGTCTCGCGCTCAACTCTGGAGGCAGGGGCTCCCTGGGAGCAATAAAAGCTTTCCGGCAGGCAAATCCCGGCGGCAGGGGATGATTCTCCTTGGCGTCCGTCACCCGGGTGCTGCCATCACACCACTGGCTCTCTACGTATTCGGCGTAATTACGATGGCTCAGGCCATGCCGGTCGGCGTTGGTCCACAAGTAGCCGCTGGAGGGCTCATCGACGTCCGGAATTCCCTCCTTCACCGGATAGTCATGGTCGACATCGCCCTCGTAGTCATAAGTGCGCTCGTCTCCTCGTTGCATCACCTGCCATGTCCGTTCCGTGTAATCGCTGGAAATCGCCGCCGTCGACCACACATGTCCATCCCCGGAGACATTGCCGCTGCAATAAAAGTTGTCGATAATTCCAAACTGTCGCGCCAGGGCGTGCTGGTTGGGGGTAACGGACTCACCATACATGGTGAGCTCTGGATCTCCATTGCCAGGCTTCAGATCGCCAAAGAACTGATCGTAGGTGCGATTCTCCTTAATCACATAAATCACGTGGCGAATAGGATGGGCATTACCTGGAAACTCCATGGAAAAAGATCGTTGAAGCATGAGGTTACTTTTCTGCACGTCGCTGGTAAGCGAACCTATAGTTCCTTCAGCCTGGCGCGCGTCGATGCGGGCAATCGAGCCATGCAGCAGTCCCACCACGTAGGGATGGCGCCGCTCGCCGCGCGAAGCCCACTCCGGCAGGTAGCCCTGGTTAGGCCCGCTCCCCTCACCTTTGCCGGAGCCAACGATGAGATCGTTGTCATGCATAGCGAGGGCGGTCGGAAACCATTCTGTGGGAATAAACCCCAGGAGCGACGGCGGATGACTCTGGTCTAAGGAAACGACAGCAATCGCATCGGAGCCTGCGTTGGCAACGTAGAGCCGGGTACCCGCCGCATTCATGGCGAGAGCCGTTGGATAGGCGCCTGCGTATTGCTGCCCCGGCAGACGCGTCGAAATTCGTCCCGTCATTCGTCCGCTTGCGACGTCCACGATAGCGACTGCGTCAGCGTTCGCTAACGACACATACAGATGCTTCTCGTCCGGGGCAAAGATCATCGCCGTCGGATGAGACCCGGCCACGCGCGGCAGCTTGGGCGCGAGCAGTGGAATCCGACGCACCACCCTGCCATGCGCCAAATCCAGTTCCGCGATTGAGGAATTGTTCCACAGTGAACAATACGCACGTGTACCGTCCCGGCTTACCACAACTGCGTAAGGATAAGAAGCTGGAACGTGGGGGTTGAAGCTGAGGTCAAAGGTTGTGACTACGTGGCCATCCCGAGCGTCGAGCAGGAGTGCATTATCGGCTAGATTATCGGCGACCAGGATCCTCTCGGCGGCAGGCGTTTGGCCCCTTACCACGGTGATTCCGGCCGGATAGGGTACGGCGGAATGAGAAGGTAACATCGGCAAGGCCGGGTTGATGAGGCGGTCGGGCGCCAATCGCTGTAACCCGATAGGGAGAAAGTGGTCAGGCGTAACCGAGCCTTCATGAAACTGGTAGACGGCGATTCCATTACCAAGATGACCTGCGCCGCCGCCCGTAGGGTCGGTGTACGAACCTACCGAGACATAGATCAGGTCGCCGCGGGTGTTGAAGGTGATTCCCTCGAAATATGTCTGCTTTGCCCCCACCACAAATCGATCATCAGGAAAATCCTTCAACTGGTTTGTAACCAGGTCAAGAATGGAGATGGATTGGCTGAAGTGCGATTCCAATGTGCCAAAGCCATCGTTCAGGATGGCCACATAACGGCCGGTAGGATCCAACGCCATCGCGGCCGGAAAACTGTTGGACGATCTCGGCTGACCAGGCACCGGCAGCTGGAGTAACTTGCTGGACGGAAGGTCGAGAACATCAGGCGGGCGCTCTTGCGCGCCCACGCCCGCACCGGCACCGAGTAGAGTGCCGGTTACGCATGTCAAAAGAAACAGCCGCAGATCAGCCACAAATACCCCCTAACATTAGAAGCTGTACTTCAGACTGAACTGTATTTCTCGTTGATTGTCGGGAAGTGTCGATGTGATCGAAGCACCTCCGGGAACATCGGGAACGGCATTGGGAATTTGGAACTGGGCATGATTGGCAATATTGAACGCCTCCGCTCGAAAGGTAAGGGTCTGCCCTTCGATGATCGGGAACTGCTTTAACAGTGCAACATCGAAATTCAGCTGGCCGGGCCCGACCACCTCACCGGTGTAGCTGTTCCCGAATAAATGCGAGAAGGTCTGCCCCGGAGCGAGTTGCGGAATGGCGAAAGCGGCAGGGTTAAACCAGCAGTTCAGATCGCGCTTGCCCGGGGTGCAGCCCAGTGCTGCCTGCCCGCTCAAATTGTATGAGTGGTCGGCGGGATTATGTAGCAGGTCAGGCCGAGGACCAAAGCTACCCGTATTGGTGTAGTCATTCGAGGTAAATGCCGTCTCGTGCTCACCGGTGCGGGCGGTCGTAATCCCGCTCACTTCCCATCCTCCGATGAAAAGGTCCGTCGGTTTGTTCGTATTGGAAGCAAATTGCCGTCCTCGCCCCACGGGAAGCTGATAGGTATAACTGACCGTGAAGCGATGCCGAAAGTCTGGTTCTACATAGCCGCGCTCGTTTGCTGTGTCATAAGTGTCCTGCACCGCGCCTCCAGGAGTTCCCGGACTGGTACCAATGTCTTTGCTCCAGGTGTAGGCAGCCAACACCGAGAGGCTTGCGGATAACTGCTTTTGCAGGCGAGTCTCAAGCGCGTTGAAGTGCAGGCTGAAACGCGGATAATCGATGGTGAGAATATCGCTCAGGCCAGGAAGCGTGTTGTAATACGGCCTTCCGTAATTTGGCGCAGGGCCAAAGTTTGAGTCCAGAGGCGTGGGAGCCTGATCAAAGTCACTGGCTTCGTTATCCCAGAGATGTTGACCCTGGGTGCCAACATAGGAGACTCCGGCGACCCAACTATGGCCCAGTTGCTGTTCAATCCCCGCATTCCATTCCATGATCCGGGGGATCAATCGTTGCGGGCCCGTGGTCTTGACCTGACCCGTAGGCTGGAGTGGGTCGATCGAAGGCAGGGTTGCCGGGAAACCCGAACTGAGCAGTTGCGCCGATTGGGGAAGCTGCGCAGGATTGTATGCAGCCGAGTAAAGCTGCAACAGCGGCGGGTTCTCGCCCAGATCATTGAAGATGTTTCCTTCGGGCGCATAGAAGATCCCAAAGGCGGCATGGACCACCAACGGCAGCCGGGTGCTGGGAGCATAGGCAAATCCCACCCGTGGACCGATGTCATGCAGGTCATAATCCACGCCCGCGTTCGGCACCGCATTCGGGCCGTAATTGGTGCGCACAAATCCGGCCTTCAGATCGAAGTTCCCTACCCTTCCACCCACGGGCGAAAAGATCTCATAACGCAGACCAAGGTTGAGCGTGAGCTTTGCAGTGGCCTTCCAGTCGTCCTGCACAAAGAGGTCGTATTCCTTCTGGTTCGTCTCGTCCATGCTCGCCAGACCATCTTGCAGCTTGGATGCGGGTACACCCAGCAACAGATCGGCGATCGAATTGCCACCATCCGAAGTGGCCAGGTTTTCGGTGTATCGCCCGGAGAAGGAAAAAGTACCGAAAGGCGCTTGTGCCTGGTAAAAGTCGCGAGAGAGAAAGCGATAGTCGCCACCGAACTTGAGCAGGTGCCGGTTCTTGGTCCAGGTGATCTGGTCGGTAACCTGGTAAGTATCATCTGTCGCTATTTCAGGCACGTAATGAGAATCGCCAAACTGGGTATAACCGGAAACGCTGAACAGAGACAGGCCCGAAGAATGCTGATCACCGCGGTTCGCGTTGGGTATGCCGAGAGCCTCAGAACGGTTCTGCCCGGAGTCGACGTGCTGGGTATTGATCTGCCAACGGAGAAATGCAAATCTGCCATCGTTGGTCAATTTGGGACTGAAGGTGTGGTATTCCCCGACTGCATAGCTCTGTTGCTTGCCATCGATGTTGCTTCCAAACCCTTGGCAGCAACCGCCCGCGGCGCCCAACGGCGCGGGCTTGAGAAATCTTACATCCTGCAAAGCCGAATGCGCGAAGAGCTGGTTTGAAGCGTTGACCGTGTGATCGAGCCGGAAATCATATTGATCTCCATTCGTGACCTGTTTCGGGGTGTAGACAAAATTGTTCACTGCTCCTGGTAAGTTGGGCAGCGGCAGCACATTGACGACGGCCTGTCCGACTGGATCAATGCGGCCTTGCGGGATGATGTACGGATTCCCCGGGTTCAGCAAAGCTCTCTGGTCGGTCGCCGGATTGGTCGTGTAAGGGTCGTAGAGGTTGCTCTGAATCTCACTAAAGTTGCCCTCGTGCATCAGGGCTGTGGGGACGGTGCTGATATACGAGACGCCCTGACGAATGCGTTCGCCTTCGTAATCGGTAAAGAAAAAAGTGCGATTACGCCAGATCGGGCCGCCCAGGAGTCCTCCATATTGATTTCGCTGGAAGGGGGGGCGTTGGGGATCGAAGTAGTTGCGCGCATCGAGCACGCTGTTGCGAAGGTACTCGTAGACTCCTCCATGAAAATGATTGGTACCGGACTTCAGTACCACGTTCACGGTCGCGCCGCCCCGTCCGAATTGCGCCGGCATGGAGTTTTCTTCCACCCGAAATTCCGAGATCGCATCCGGCGCGGGTTGAATCACCAGGGTTCCCTGACCTATCTCGTTATTGTCGACACCATCAAGCAGGAAGTTATTGTCGAAACTGGTGAGGCCATTCACGGCGACCTGAATCCCGGGGCGATTGTTGTCAGTCGTGCCACGCAAGGGTCCATTGTTCTGCGCGCCCTGGTTTGCTCCAGCGCCAAGCCACGCGAGCTGTACAAAGTTGCGTCCGTTGAGAGGCAGGTCAACAATGCGCTGTGACGTTTCGATGGTGCTCAGCGAAGATGTGGTTGTGTCGAGGATGGGGACATCCGAGCTGACCAGCACCTGCTGCGCCGAGTCGCCAACCCTCAGTTGAACGTTAAAGCTCAATGACTGTCCTACATTGAGCGTAAGCGGTTCGCTCGAGGTGGTGGTGAACCCCGGCGCCTGCACAAAGATCTGGTAAACGGCGGGAATCAGAAAGGGAACGACATAAATGCCATCGGCGTTGGTCACCGTTTTTCTTTCCACGGCGGTTGCCTGGCTCACCACACGCACTTCCGCCCCTTGAATGACGGCTCCCTGCTGATCCTTCACAGTTCCGGAGAATTGCGCGTTTTGGGCTGTCGCCTGCAGGGCGGTCCCAGCGAGAAGGAGAGCAAATATCGAAGAACACACTTTTAGTCGCATGACGGAAGGCTCCTGGCTGTTCGGCAAATCGGGTGCTTACTCCGGAACGCCCATTTCCTGAATGAGAGAATCCAGAGCATGGTTTGTGTCATGAGCGGTGCTGATCATGTCGGAAGCAATCGACTGCGCGGAACGCGTTGTTCCAGCCGATGACGAGATCAGCTCTTTACAGAGAGCAACGTCGCGTGCTCCCTCGAGGGCAAGAAACGAGCCTGAGGAAGCCGCGGGAGACCCGCTCCCGGTTCCCTCTCCTAGTTGGGGAAAGAGGCGAGCAATCACAACTTGCTGCCCACTGAGAGCCGAACGCAGGGCGTGTGCATGGCTCAAGACCAATTGGTGAAGGGCATCTTTGCCGTTTGGACTGAGGGTTCTCTCGGCAAAACGATGAGAAAGCTCTTTGATGGCGGCGCTTTCTTGCTGTGCGGCAAGGGCTGAGGTCAACAGCTGTTCGGAAATCTGGCTCAGCTCATCCGCCGTCCTTGCCTGCTCTTGAAAGAACTTCTCCAGCGGCGCCGCGCCCGCGGGCGCTTCATTTTGTTCTATCGCTGCGCCGCCTTCGGCGATGGAACGATGAGCGCTCAGCTGCTCCACGCTCGATAATGAGGGCACAACGTGCGGCACTTGCCGCAATGCCCTGTCCAGTTCCAGCTTTCGCTGCGCAGTTTCCACCACGCCTGTCACGCTCACTCCCGTCTCCGCGCGTGCAATCTCAATCTGCTCCGAAGCATCGGCATGCAGGCGGTTCAGCGCCAGGCGGGCGCCCAGTTCAGCTTCATCCAGCTGTCCGGCGGTCAGCGTGCGAACGGCGGCGGGCAAGGCGAAATGGGGCAGATCCTTGGTGACAGCAGAGAAGCTGTCCAGCTGGCTCCACAAAAGCGGCGTGTAACTTAGCTCCGCGATTTCAAACCGATCCTGGTTGCGGACGTCGTTGCGGACATCCACGGTTCGGCTCACGGGATGCAGATCGGCAATGCGGAGGGTGATTGACTCCTCCGCGACGGCGCCGGCGGGCACCGTCGTGATCACGGTGACCAAGCCATCCGCACCTTGTTTCACCTGGTCCTGGGCGTGGCTTTGGGCGGCGCGCCAGCGACTGTAATCGACCGCGGATAGAGGCGAATCCCAATTGAGACCAGCAGTCAACAAAGCGCGCTTGACGTGCTCTGCCTTGGCATCAAGATGCTCGATCCTGGCCGGTCGCCGGTGGCGCGCATCGTAATAAAACGTGCGCTCCAAAACCTGCGACCGGCTGCGGATCACGATCTTCTGGCATACAAGTTCGCTCTGCGCGTTGGCTGCTGCAGCTAACTCCCGCGATTGGGCTCGGCTCAATAGATCCTGCGCATTGAGGGTTTCAGGCTTGCGCTGCCAGATCATGAACAGCAAGCTGACGGCTAAAATGACCACCAGGGCGGTGGCGACGATAGGGTTCATGGTTTCCAAAGACAAATGGCCCAAGGCGCCAAGAAGATGGTTTGTCCAACCGCGAGCATCTGACTTCGGGTGTTTTTCCATCTGAGCGAGCAGGCGTTCCTCGCTTCTAGGCGAAAGCGGCGGAAGGCCTGCTGTCATCAGGTTTCTTCGTTCCACCAACGCGAAGATTGTGGCTTCCATCTGCTGTCGCTTCGTCAGGCAGCGCCAGCATGACTCCACGTGATGCTGCAGAGCAGGGTGTTGTCTCGCAGCCAGTTGGCCGTCGATGAGCGCGACAATCTGCTCATCGGAGGGATGCGCGTCGCTTCCGCTTCCAAGCCATCTCATCCAGCTAGGCATGGAGCACTCCACTCAAGCGGACAATGGCTCGCTGGATGAGTTCAGAGACACTGGATACACCTATGCCCATGATGGACGCGATCTCACGATACTTAAGCCCTTCGACGCGCAAAAGCAGGCATTGACTTTGCTGCTGGGTCAGCGAAGCCAAACCGGTCTCGAGCCTCTGTAACGATTCCTTCTGCAGGTAAACATCTTCGGGGTTGAGCCGGCGGTCCGCTTGCTCAGCCCATGAGACCGCTTCGTCCGGATCGGCCGATTGTTCCGGATGAATCCATCGCCGAGCCGAGCGGTGAAAACTAACCGAGAGATTGTGCGCCACGCGAAAAAGCCAGGGCCTTGGATCCGCAATCCTGACGCCTTGGCGCAACTGTTCGTGCAAGCGGAGAAATGTTTCCTGGATGACGTCTTCCGCTTCGTGCGCCTGCACACCACTACAAATCAGGTAGCTGTAGAGGGGGGTTCGAAGCTCCCGGAAGAGTTGCATCACTTCGGCCCGATGAGCCGGATGCTCGCGTTCCACAGATCCGCTTAGGCCCAGCGGACCACTGCAAACAGCGCCGTCGTCACTATTGAGATTGGGGAAGATCTTGGTCATACTGAACGTCGCATTGGGAGCATGCTCTTGTGACGAACAGAAGACGAATGGGCAGGAGAAAACTTCGGGTACACGCACGAACTTTCACATAACACTTGGCGTCCCTGTCCCGGTCGAGGCAAAAACACCGGATCGAGCTTGACGTCAGTCAGTCCAGTGTCTCGTTCCGTGCATAAATTTCGCGAAAATTCACAGTTTTTACAAATTTAGCGGCCACGCGCAATGGCATCTTTTCGACAGATCACCGGACTACTCGTAACGGACTGCTTCCATAGGGTCGATTGAGGCAGCACGCAGGGCTGGTAGGATGCAGGCCGAAGCGGCACAGAAGAGGAAAAGTGCGGCTACGGCGGCCAGGAGAAAGGGGCTCGCGTAGCTGTTAGGGGCCCAGTGCGCAAGCAGCTTGTGGAAGACGAGAAAGATCGAGAGTCCGGCGAGCAGGCCGCTCGAGACGGTGATGCCGACGTTGCGGCAGACGATCCAAAGTACGTCGGCGCGCTGCGCTCCAAGGGCCATGCGGATTCCAAACTCATTAGTGCGTTGGGCGATGGAGTAAGAAACCACGCTGTAAAGTCCGGCGAGCGCAAGGGCCAGGGCAAGCGCTGAGAAGAGACCGAAGAGCACAGAGAACAAGCGCTGCTGCTTGAATTCGGGCTGCTGCGCAATCCATTGATTCAGGTCGCGGGCATTAAGATCGGTTTGCTGATCGGGATTGACCGACTGGATCGCGCGTTGGACGTTATGGAATGTGGCCAGGGGTGAGCCCTGCGCGCGCACGAGGAACTGTGCACCCATCCACATGTAACGCGGGTAAGGCATATAGAGCGCGGGCTGCACTGGTTTGTCTAATCCATCGTTGAGGGAGTCGGCTACGACCCCGATAATTTCAAGCCAGCCGTTGGTGTCGGGTACACCAACGAGCTGCCCTGGATCGCCACTTTCGAGGGTGAGCATGGGCGTGCGAATCTGCCGTCCAATCGCATCGCCGTTGGGAAAGTATCGGCGTGCGAGGGTTTGATTGATGACCGCGACTGCGCCGCCGCGAGCATTTTCCGCCTGGTTCCACAAACGGCCTTGCAAGAATGGGATGTGGAGTGTGGAGAAATATGCCGGATCAATAAAGTTGGCGCGCAGATACTGGCGCTGCCCGGAGGCAACGCCAAGGATTTCGAAGATAAGACTGTAGCCGTCGTGAGGCGGAGTTGCGTTGGCGGATACGGCAACCTGGGTCACTCCCGGCACGGCGGCAATTTTCTCCTCCAGCGTTTTGAGGTAGGTTGCGCGCGCTTCCCGGGTGAGATAGCTGTGTTGATGGAGCGGAACAGGCACCGACATCACATGCTCCGGATCATAGCCAAAGTTGCGGTGCGTCATCTGCATGAAGCCGCCGATCGCTGCTCCGGCTGCCCCCATAATGATCGTGGTCAGAGCGATCTGCGCGGCGATCAGCATATTGAGCGAGCGGGCCTGGCCACTGCGTCCGGCTATCTTACGAGCGGTGGACTGCATCCCTTTGGAAACATCGGGGCGCGACATCCGAAGCGACGGCAGAAGTCCGAAGAGGAGCGCGCTCAGCAAGGCCAGCGCGACGGAGAAGGCGAGGATGGGCACATTAATGCGGATGACGGACTCGTGCATGAACACGTCGGGAAAGAGCGAGAAGATGAGCTTCGCCATCCAGTAGGCCAAAAGGATGCCGAGCAGCGAGCCGGCGACGGCGAGCACCACGGCTTCGACGATCAACTGGCGGAGAATGCGGTAGCGACTGGCGCCGATGGCGGCGCGCATGGCGAGTTCGTTCTGTCGGCTCATGCCTCGCGCGAGCAGAAGAATCGAGCAATTGGCGCAGCCGATCATGAGCAGCATGACGACGGCGGCGAAGAGCAGAATAAGAGCGGGCCCTACGGCTGTGACGACGCGGTCGGTGATGTGTTCCAGATGCATGCGGAACCGTCTGGGAAAGTATTGCGGAGTTTCTTTCGCAAACTGATGCACCAGCGCCTCGATTTCGGCGTTGGCGCTGGCCAGGCTCACGCCAGGCTTGAGCTTCATGATGGGCAGAACATTGCGTTCGCCAGTCGGCAGCAGAGACATGGGAACGTAAAGGTCGGGTTCCCAGGCATAATCTTTGGGCATCACGCCACGATGCTGTACAGCGTGTGGTCGAGTTCGAGAGTCTTTCCCAGAACATTCCGATCGCCGTTGTAATGGCGCATCCAAAGGTCGTAGCTGAGCACGACCGGCGCCTTTTGCCCGGCGGCTTCGGCGTCCGAGGGCTGGATGTTGCGGCCGAGCAGGGCGGGAACGCGTAGAAAGCTGCTCGCATTTTCGGTGATGTACGTGAGGGTGACCTCTTCAGGAATATCGTGACCGGTGATTTCCGAAGTTCTGCTGTCGTCGCCGAGCGCATCCTCCATCGAGTTGGCCTTAAGTAGTTGCTGATACTGCGCCCAGGTAAGGCTGAACCACCTCTCCGGCGATGTGGGCTGATCGTCGTTAAGATAGATGGGGTAGGTCAGGCGCTGCCAGTCGGCGTAGGGAACGGGACGAATCAGCACGGCATAGATGAGCGAGAACATGGAAGTGGTGGCGCCGATGCCGAGCGCGAGAGACAAGACGGCGACGACGGAGAAGCCGGGATTCTTTCTCAAGCCCCGCAAAGCATAATGGATGTCTTGCCATACCCGTTCCGCCCACACCCATCCCCAGATCTCGCGGGATCTTTCCTGGGCCAGCAAAACATTTCCAAACTTCTTCATCGCAGCTTGACGCGCTTGCTGAGGCGACAGGCCGGCCTCGATATTCTCCTGGATCTCGATGTCGATGTGCGCCTGCATCTCGTCTTTCAATCGCCCACCCTCGTTCTTACCCCAGGTCATACCGGCAATCCTTTCTCCTCGTCGTTGCTTTACTTGCCCTCGTCCGTAAGCGGCGTAAGAATGCGCCCGACTGCTTCAGAAAACCGCTGCCACTTCGAAGTCTCGGCAAAGAGTCTTTTGCGGCCCTTTGCCGTGAGCCGGTAGAAGCGCGCCTTGCGATTGTTTTCCGATGTGCCATCCTCGCCCGCGATGAGACCTTGCTTGATCAGCCGTTGCAGTGCCGGATAGAGAGAGCCGTGCCCTACCTGCAGAGCTTCTTGCGATCTGCATTCGATAGACTTCGCGATGGCGTGCCCATGCACAGGCCCCAGACCAACCGTCCGCAGAATCAGGAGGTCGAGCGTGCCTTGTAGGAATTCGAGTTGGTCGTCAGCGTTTCCAGTCGACATTCGACCTGAAGATATCCCCTCCTCTGGTCGAATGTCAAGGGGAACGCAAGGTGCATCGGCGAATTTTGCCGTTGTAGTGATTTTCTGTTTAGAGGAGAATGATTGACGGGATCGAGAGGTGCCCCCGTGGCCACATTGTTCCTACCCCCTGTCGCCGGATACCCCTTTCAGACGGCCGCGGACCTTTCTCAGCCGGAGACGCGGGCACGTCTGAGTGCTGGCGCAATCAAGACATTCATGAACATCGTTCAGAGATGGGGCCCGAGTGAGGTCCAATCGCGAGGTTTACTCGGAGGGATAACGTCGTCCACATTTCATGGCTGGCGAGCACATCCCGAGCTCAGACATCAGGACACGCTGACAAGAATCTCACTCGTAATTGGCATCTATGAAGCCCTTAACAGTAATTTTGGCGAGCCATGGGCCGCTCGATGGGTAACGTTGGGGAATCGTGGCGCCCTATTTCACGGCCACGTGCCAATCGAATATATGGTTAGCAATGGTTTGCCTGGCATGTTACGGGTACGGCGCATGCTCAATGCCTGGCGGGCTGGCCGGTGATCACACCGCCGCTACGTAGCTTACGCCCGCTTATCTCGGCCGAATTGAGACGACATTCACCGTTGTATTGAGCCTGACACCCACCGGGCTACCATTTTTGAGCACCGGGAGGAAGATCCACTGCATCATCGATCGACGAATATTATCCGCCAGCGTAGTCGACGGTACATCTTGGAATTCAACGTTATTTACTAAACCGTTCTTATCGATCGTCAAAGTGGTCTTCAGCATGTAGCGACCGTTCGCCTTTGCATCGACGTAAACCGACTGCAAGCCGCATGAGATGCACTGCACGGTACCAGCCGACGTGATCTTTACAAGGGGCTGTGCATCTGCGGAGGGTGCCGAGGTCCTGACATCTTCGACGCATCTGCCACAGGATCGATCCTCGTATCGGCCCATTCGACGCGGGCTCCAACAAAGCAGATCGTCGACTCCGAAATTGCCCACCGCAGTGTAAAGTCGGGGTTTGACGGAAAAACGGTCCTAGTCCCCTCTTTTTGGAATACGCTGAGCACAAGACCCGGAGCTGCGAGGCATCCCTGGTCGGTGCATCTGCCCCCACAACCCTCCCAATGGCACATTTGAATATCGTTTGTAGTGTGTTGCCACGTTTCACCATCGCCGGAGCAGAGCGCTAACGGTACCGCGTATCCGCCACCAGGTTTATCCTTGTGGACCACTTCTGTTCCGACGGCCCAGATTGATCTCCTTGAATCACCATGCTTGTGATCGTTGAATTGGGTATTTGATCAAAGGACCAACTGATACCGCCATCCTTTGTGAAAAGGAATCCGCTCCCGGAAGGGGGAGGCTCGGAAATGTGTATCGCCATGTGCTTCTGGTCGAGCGCCGCCACGCCTAATACATAAGGAAACTTATTGAAATCAATCGCGTATCGTTCCGAAACAGAGGTCCAGGTCGTTCCATCCGTGGTCTGAAGAACCCCGCTCCTGGTTCGCAGGAGGCCGTGACGGGAGTCAGAAAAAGATGCGGAAAGCACATCGACGTATGGAGTGGCTGTATGCTGCCAGGTCAGACCGCCGTCGCTTGTGAGGGCGATGAATCCAGTGGTTCCGACCGCATAGCCAAACGAACCCCGAAAACGAAGAACGAGAAAGAGGCTGCATCTTCGGTTGGTCCGAACTCCAGTGGGCCCCTCCGTCTCTGGAGACGGCAATAGAGGCGTCGCTCCCGCAGACCCATAAAGTAGAGTTCGTCCAGCGGTAATATTCAATGTTCGAATCCGCTTCGTACTCCCGCCAAGCACCGCCATCACCAAGCGCACGCGAGATGAACGTAAAACCGAACGCGACTGCCAGCATGAGAAAGTAGACTCGTCGCATGTTTTCTCCTTCTAACGGGGCAGACGGCGATTCAGGTTAATACACCGAGAGAGGGTCCGCAATAATTCACGCATGAGCTTCCAGTTCGCCGATGTTGCCCAATCGGAAGCCCTCGTCAGCACACAGCTCGCGGGGTTCCGGGTCCAAGTACTAATAGATTAGTTGACAAATTCAGGCCCCAGCGTTAACCTTGTTTTTAGTGAGAGGCGGCCCTTGAGACCGCCGAGGACCTGCTTTATGCCACCCAAAAAATCGCCAACGCTGACCGAAGCGGAATTGCGGCTCATGAAGGTCCTTTGGGCGCGTGGGGAGTCCACCGTCGGCGACATCGCCGCGGCTTTACCGAAGAAGAATGCACTGGCTTACAACTCCGTGCTGACCACAATCAGGATTTTGGAGCAAAAAGGCTATGTGCAACATCGCAAAGAAGGGCGTGCTTTCTATTACGTCCCCCTGGTTGCGGAGCAGGAAGCAGGTATTTCCGAAGTCCGGTTGGTGCTGCGCCGTTTCTTCGGAGATTCCCGGGAGAAGCTGATGTTATCTCTGCTGGGTGACAGCGAAGTAACAGCAGAAGAGTTACAGCGTCTAAGAGATGCAATCCAGCAGGCGGAGTGAACCTGGGCGACGATTGTGAGTGGTGATATATCGATGGAAGCGAATTTCGTGCAGCAATTGATTTCGACCGGCCCTGCGCAGCTGCTGATCGCAAGCATCTGGCAGGGTCTGCTGCTGACGGCGTTCGCCTGGGTCTGCCTCACGCTCGCTTCGCGGTTAGGTGTCTCGCTGCGTGCCTCCACCCGCTTTACCATGTGGCTGATCGTGTTCCTGCTGGTAGCTTCGTTGCCTGGGTTGGTGCTGCTTCGCGGCCTGCTCGGCGCCGCGCCGTTGGCTGTCTCTGCTGCGCCCCAGGCAGCGTTTGCGCTCCACCTCAACATTGGATGGGCTTTTGCACTCGAGGGCTTGTGGGTGCTCGCTTCCCTATTCTCCCTGGCACGCTTGGGGGCCAGTGCGTGGCAGATGAGAGCACTGTGGCGTACCTCGACGCCGATTCCCTTCCCGGCGCTCGACGTCGAGCTGCAATCGATAGTGGTTCGGCAGGGCTCTCGCCCCGTAGAGATACGTCTTTCCGATGTCGTGGATGCCCCCAGCGTAGTCGGCTTCTTTCAACCCGCCATCGTGATGCCCCGTGCGCTGTGGTGCGAACTCGCTCCTTCAGACCGCAAGCAGATTGTGCTCCACGAAGTGGCCCATCTGGACCGCGGAGATGATTGGACCAATTTGCTGCAGAAACTGTTACGAGCAGTCTGCCCGCTGAATCCGGCTCTTTTTTGGGCCGAACGCAACCTCTGCCGCGAACGTGAACAAGCCTGCGATGATGCGGTGCTCGACGCAGCCGGCAACGCACGCGCCTATGCCACCTGCCTGACGAAGCTGGCTGAGACCCGGCTGGTAAAGCGCGCAGCCTCTTTGGCTCCCGGCTTGTGGAAGCGGCACTCCGAGCTGACCGGCAGAGTCGAACACATTCTCGATCGCAGCCCGAATCTGGGTCCGCTATTCTCTCGCGGGCTGGTAGCGGCTTCTTTACTGGTGACTCTTTCGGCAGCGCTCGGGTTGCAACGCTGCCCCGGCTTGATCAGCTTTGCCGGCAGCAATGCCGTCACTCCGCACATGCAACGGACTGGTTTGCCGGCCGACGCACCAGCCCGCGCAACGATCCCTTCAACGACCCCTGCCCTGGTTCTGGCTCGGTCCAACAAAGCACAGCCAGCCTCCTATCAGGATGCGCTCTTTCATCCTATGAGGAACCCCCGCGCAGTCATGCCGTTGACTCATGCAAGTTCCCCCAAGCCTCATGCCCCTGTACGTGCTGCGTACGCTCCCCGCAGCGTGCGCTTCCTGCAACTGCGCGCCGTAGAGAATGAGGACGGCGAGGGCATCACGCTGATCTTGTTTACCGTCGAAGTACCCACGACGGGCCATGGCGCTCCACGCCAGGCAATTTATTCCACTCTCTCCGTTCCCGAAAACTGGATCGCGTTTCAGATCTAAAACACTTCACCCCGAAATGAGGAAAACCAATGCACGAAGAAACTAATTTATTAAGAGCTAGCGCAAAGCGGATGATTGCTCCCCTGGCCGCTCTTGCGCTCATTGTTTTCACCGGTGCTTTTGTTTTTGGACATAAGCATGTCGATGCTGCCACCTCTCCCCATACCCCGACGACGCCGATCAACAACGCCAGCATCGATCCCCTGCTGGCGCTCGACCAGGCGACCGAAGCGGTAGCCTCGCGCGTCACGCCCGCGGTCGTCAATATCGCAGTCACCTCACGCGGATCCGAGCAGGACGCCGCTCAAGCCGAGGGGCGAAGTGACGGGCAAGGCGACAATCCATTCTCCCAATTCTTTGGGCCTGGCTTTGGTCAAGGTCAAGGGCAGGGGCAAGGTCCGAGATTTTTCCAGGGACCAGGGCGAAGCCAACGGCAGATTGAGCACGGCATCGGCAGCGGCGTGATCATCACACCCGACGGATACATTGTGACCAACAATCACGTGGTCGATGGCGCGGTGGAAGTGCGTGTCACCATGCACGACCGCAGAAGCTTCCCGGCCAAGGTAATTGGCACTGACAAGCTTACAGACTTGGCCGTCGTCAAGATCGATGCCAAAGATCTGCCGACGATTGGCTGGGGTGATTCCACCAAGCTGGTTCCGGGGCAGTCTGTGCTGGCCATTGGCAGCCCCTTCGGCTACTTCCGGTTCTCTGTCACGCGTGGCATTGTAAGCGCGGTCGATCGGCCCAACCCTTACACGGATGACCCGCGCAAGCCGGGCGACTTCATCCAGACCGACGCAGCCATCAACCCCGGTAACTCGGGCGGTCCGTTGGTGAATGCGCATGGAGAGCTGGTGGGCATCAACACCTTCCTGATCTCGAGCACGGGCGCCTTCGCGGGAGCGGGTTTTGCGATTCCGACGCAAACCATCCATCCGGTCGTCGATGCGCTGATCAAGAACGGTGTCGTACACCACGGATACGTCGGCGTTTCGTTGAACGATGTAACTCCTGACAATGCGAAGTTCTTCAACCTCACCGGCAATACCGGCGCCCTGATCGCGCAGGTATCCCCTGACTCTCCAGCCAGCCGCGCCGGTATGAAGGCAGGGGACGTGGTGACCGGGGTCAACGGCGAAGCAGTCGAAACAGGCAGCGATCTTCAGGTAGTGGTAAGCGAAAAAGCGCCGGGCACAAAAATCCAGTTGGAGGTGGTGCGAAACGGTCAGCCGCAGAAAATTGACCTGACGGTTGGCGAGTACCACAAGGACCAGGAAGTCGCGGCGGCTGCAAGTGACGAGTCGGGGCATGCCCGTTTGGGCATCGCCATCAGCGACCTTACGCCGGAGATTCGGCAACAGCTGAACCTGCCCTCGCAGGTGGAAGGTGTTGCGGTCGCACAGGTACAGCCGGCCAGCCCTGCGGAAGATGCGGGGTTGTCGGGTGGCGATGTCATTACTGAGATCAATCGCCGGCCTGTGAAGTCGGCAGAGCAGTTCCGCAACGAGGTAAAACAGTTGCCGGCCGGCAAAGACCTGTTGCTGCTGGTATGGGCGAACGGTGGCTCCAGCTACCGCGTCGTTCATCCCGCGGCCACGTCGGGATCGAACGGCGAGTAAGCGGTTGTGCGTCATAACAGAGGGGCGCCCGCTTTGGGCGCCCCTCTGTTATGTGGGTCGAGATTTGAGGCCGCGGATGCCTGACCGGTGAGGCGTTCTACCAGCACCGAGAATTATCCTTTGGCTGTGAACAAACACTGGTCCACGAACGTAGTATTGCTGTGAATGCACGCCGGCATATGGGCGGAGGTCAGCCATGAGTGTACTGCAACAGGATTTAGGTTATGCATTCCGTCAATTGCGCAAAACACCGGGTTTCACCCTTACCGTGCTGCTCACGCTCGCGCTCGGCATCGGCGCCAACTCGGCCATCTTCACCCTGGTCAATGCCATCCTGCTCCATAACCTTCCCGTTGTCGATCCTAAGACGCTCATTCGCATCGGTGACAAAGACGACTGTTGCGTAAACGGCGGCTGGGACGACGAGGGCGATTACTCCCTCTTCGCTACAGACACCTACACCATGTTCAGGAAGAACCTGCCGGAATTCGAAGAGTTGGCCGCGTTGGAGTCCGGCTATGCCTGGCGGCCCATTACCGTTCGCCGCAGCGGACCCCAGACCGTCGCGAGGTCTGTCGCGGCGACCTTCGTCTCCGGAAACTACTTCCGCGTCTTCGGCCTTTCGCCCGCCGCGGGCCGGCTCTTTGCGGATGCCGACGACCAGAAGGGCGCACCCATCACCGCCGTGATGAGCTATGACACATGGCAGCAGGATTACGCCGGCGATCCGTCTGTTGTGGGCAGCCCGTTCTACATCAACACCAAGCCGGCCACCATCATCGGTATTGCGCCCAAGGGATTCTACGGGGATCGCATCGACACCAATCCCCCAAAATACTTCCTTCCCATGAATTCGATGGATCCAGTCATCGGCGCGCCGTACTTCAGCGATCCCGACCTCCAGTGGGCCTACATCCTCGGCCGGGTTAAGCCGGGAACTTCTCTGCCGGTCCTCCAGGCTAAGGCCAGCGCGCTGCTCAAGCAGCAGTTTGCCCCGCTCAAGACGTTCACCGATCCGCGCGCCAAAAACGTTCTCCCCCGCACCCATGTGGTGCTCTCTCCCGGCGGCGGCGGTATCCAGAGCATGCAGGACGGATACAAAGACCACCTGAAGCTGCTGCAATGGATTGCCGCCCTGGTCCTTCTCATCGCCTGCGCCAATATCGCGAACCTTCTGCTCGTGCGCGGCATGGGCCGTCGAGCGGAGCTTTCCGTCCGCATGGCGCTTGGCGCGCAGCGCGCCCGCATCGTGCGCCAGTTGCTTACGGAGAGCGTTCTGCTCTCGGGTGCCGGCGGCCTGTTCGGTCTTGCCGTCTCCTATTTGGGGGCGCACGCGCTGCTGGCCCTCGCCTTTCCCGATCAGCACAACATGCCGGTCACGGCTTCGCCTTCACCGCTGGTCATCGCATTTGCCTTCGCGCTTTCGCTCGCCACCGGCGTCCTCTTCGGTCTTGCGCCGGCGCTGCTGGCCGCACGCACGCAGCCCTCTGAAGCTCTACGCTCCAATGCGCGTACAACCGCGCAGGGCGCCTCCTTGTTGCAGCGCGCACTCGTTGTCCTGCAGGCCGCACTCTCGCTCGTGCTGCTGGTCGCCGCGGGCCTCTTCGCGCAGAGCCTCAACAAGGCACAGACCGTAGACATGAAACTCGATGCGGCCAACCGCTACATCGCCCACATCAACCCGCAGGCGGCCGGCTACAAGAACACAGAGGTCGAACCTCTTTACCAGGTCATCGTCGATCGTTTCCACCAGATTCCCGGTGTTCTCAAAGTCGGCCTCTCTACCTACACACCAATGGAGTCGAACAATTGGGGGTCAGGCGTCAAGGTAGCCGGCGATCCTGACCTCAACAAAGGCGCATCCTGGGTCAAAGGCACGGCAGAGTACTTCGACTCGGTCGGCACCCACGTCGTTATGGGTCGCGGCTTCACGATCCACGACACGTTGAATGCGGCGCCCGTGGCCGTCGTCAATCAAGAGTTTGTCAAGCAGTTCTTCGGCAAGCGCAACCCCATCGGCCATAGCTTTGGTTTTGCCGGCGTCGGCCAGGCCGGTAAAGATGGAGCGCATCAGATTGTCGGCGTGGTGGAAGACACCACTTACACCAGCGTCTACTGGACAGACCACGCCATGTACTTTCTGCCGCTCACCCAGCGTGCAGGCATAGCCGGAGACCCCAAGGACCCACTCGACAAAGACCAATCCATGTACGCCGGCACACTGGTCATCCAGACCGCTCATCCCGTCGCCGGGTTTGAAAAGATCGTCGAAGACACGTTGGCCGGCATCAATCCCAATCTCACTGTTGTAAAGTTCCAGACCTTCCAGCAGCAGATTGATGACCGCTTTACTGAGGAGCGCCTCATCGCGCGTCTCACTTCCCTCTTCGGCCTGCTTGCCTTGCTGCTCGCCGCCATCGGTCTCTACGGTGTCACTGCGTACACTGTCGTTCGCCGCACGCCTGAGATCGGCATCCGCATGGCGCTGGGAGCGGCGAGGAGTCGCGTAGTTGGAACAGTCATACGGGGAGCCGTGCTGCAGGCCGCTGCCGGACTCGCCATCGGCATCCCGGTGGCCATCTTCTGTGTGCGCTACGTCAAGTCACAGCTTTACGAGACGACCAGCGTGAACCTGTCCGTCATGGCAGTCGCTATTGCCGTGCTGGTGGTTACGGCTGCCATTGCGGGCATCATTCCAGCACGGCGCGCAGCCTCCATCGACCCCGCGCGGGCCTTGCGCATTGAATGACCTGCGCTTTCGTACCCGGCGAATTCGTTTACCTGGTCGCACTCGCTCGATAACCGATGGCTTCCTAACAGAAGAGCCACGGCGAAGTCACTGGAACGCCGGATTGGCAAGCATTCCTCGCATCAGGAGAAACGGAATCAGAGATTGCAGAGATACGACGAAGCACGCATACGGGTCGACCCCTCGGGACCGAGCAATTCGTTCGATCCCTGGAGCAAGCGCCGCTCAGCCCCTCTCAAGGGAGGCCGACAGAGGAAGGCGACTGCGGCAACAACACAAGGAACACTGGATTGGTGAGACAGTGCCGTTTGTAACTGTAAGCGTTCTATCTGTCCCCGGGTTCCCTTGCCACTTCGGGTTCACTTAAATACTCTACTGGAGTAGACTACTTTTATGGCGCATACAACGAAAGACAAAGACAAGCTTCTTGCACGCGTTCGGCGTATCAAGGGGCAAGCCGAGGCGGTTGAGCGGGCAATCGACAGCGGCGAGGACTGCGAAAAGGTATTGCAATTGGTCGCAGCGTGCCGTGGTGCCATGAATGGCCTCATGGCAGAGTTGATCGATGGTCATCTCCGACACCACGTTCTTGATCCGCAGCAACATACTTCCGCAGCTCAACTCGAGGCTGCCGACGAACTGATGGCGGTGGTCAGGAGGTATTTGAGTTGATTTCATTTTACTCGCCGGACAGTTGCGAACTCAGGGGTTCCGCGGCGCTACCACTGCTTATTGGGCTCGCCCTAGTATGTTGTGCAACGCCCGCAGTGGCGCAACAGCAACAGCTCAGCGCGCAGCAAGCCGTCGATTATGCGATGCTGCACCGCCCGGAACTCCGTGCTTCTCAAGATCTGATTGCGGCTCGCGAGAAGAGTAAGACGCAAGCGGGAGCAATTCCGAATCCTCGCTTTCTCTTCCGTAAAGAGGACTTTGTAAATCACACCGGGCTTGGGGAGAACTCGCAAATCTACTACGAGGGATCAGAATTGATCGAGACCTCGGGCAAGCGCAGTGGGAGGCTCGCGTTGGCAGATCAGGACATCGCGCGTACCCGTATCCAGGCCGCAACGCAACGCCGACAAATCGCTTTAAATGTTCGCGAGCTGTACTGGAAGGCCGCTGCGACGCAAGTCCTCGCCAACCTCTTCGCGGACGACGACACTTTCTTTCAGCAGACTGTCGCTTACCATGAGGCCCGATTCAAAGAGGGCAAACTGGCGGAGGTCGATTTGCTTCGAGTTCAACTCCAAGGCCAACAGGTACATGCGGCAGCGACGAACGCGCGGCTCGATTCTGAAACAGCCATGCTTCAACTGACGCAAGAGATGAATTCGCCGGCTATGGATCGGCTTCTTTCGGCGGATTTCGAAACGCTGGAAGAACCACGGGAGCAATTGTCAGGTGAGAGCCCCGTCGAACTACGTTCGGAAGGATTGCTCAGCCGGCAAGCGATCGATCAGACGGCGGCGCAAATCCGCGTGGCTAAAGCAAATAGCAGACCTGACCTGCTTTTGAACGGCGGCTACAAGCGAGACGTAAACATCGACACACCGGTAGCGAGCGTGCAGTTCGATCTACCCTTGTTCAACCGCAATCAAGCCGCGATCAGTGCACTTCGGGTGCAACAAGACGCGGATAGACAGAACTACGCGGCAACGCGGGAGCGCCTTACGGCCGAACTTGTTCTGACGCAAAAGATGTACGAGGCAAAGAAACGTCAGTATTTCGAAATCTTCGTGCCATTGCGCGACAAGGCAATCCAGATTTCTGACATCAGCCGTGCCGCCTACCGTGAAGGCGGTCTGGATCTTCTGCGGTTGCTGGATGCTGAACGAATTCGCGTTGACGCTCAACTGAGCTATGTGCGCGCCCTCCAGGATGTTCACCTCAGTGTTGTGGAACTGAACTATGCAGAGGGACTCGATCAGTGAAATCGGCCATGCTTAAATTGTTCCTGAGCGTCGGACTTTGTGTCGCAACTCTTGCAGGTTGTCGGAAGCCCCAGCCCCCTGCGCCCGCCGGAGACGAGGCGAAGTCACGACCGGATGGGTCTGTGAGCGAAGTCGTGTTGCCCGTCGAAGCGCAGCGTCAGGAACAAATAACGGTCACCTCTGTAACAGTAGGCCATGCTCTTAGCGCACAGGCGGCGCAGGGTACAATTGCGCTCCCCGACAACGAAGTTTGGAGAGTGGGTGTTCTGGCCGAAGGACGCGTGGAGCATGTGTATGCCAACGTCGGGGACGCCGTTTTAAAAGGCCAGATACTTGCCAAGTTCCATAGCCATGAAGTCCACGAGGTGCGGGCAACCTACGGGAATGCATCCGCTGAAATGACGCGCCGGCAGACCGACGAAGCTGTCGCCCAGAAAGAGTACGACCGTTCTCTTCGCCTCTATGCGCTCAAGGCTGCGTCCGTTTCGGATGTGGATGGTTCACGGCAGGCACTTGTCGACGCTCATAGCGCGACTCGCGTTGCAGCCAACAACCTGCAGGCGGAGCGCAGTCACCTAGAAGACCTGCTCGATGTCAAGGGGGCCGAACTTGAGAACACTTCCGAAGATGCAGACCTGATCCCGATTAAGGCTCCGGCAAGTGGCCGCGTCCTCGAAAAGAACATCACACCTGGACAAACCGTTTCTCCCGCAACAGATACGTTCGTCATTGGAGACCTGAACCACCTCTGGATGCTGGCCTCGGTGGGCGCAGCAACACGCGCTCAGCTGCATGTAGGACAGCCTGCCACAGTCACCATTCCCGATGTTCCAGGAGCGACCTATGCGGGTCGTGTGATGAACCTTGGGATGGAATTCGACGCCACGACCCGGCTAGCGCGAGTGCGAATTGATATAAAGCATCCAGACGGCAAGTTGAGGCCTCAAATGCTGGCCAATGCGGAATTTCAAATGGGAGGCATCCCTGCCATCCTAGTGCCCCAGGAAGCTCTACAGCAAGTGAATGGTCAGGATGTCGTCTTTGTTCAGCTTTCGGCGGAGCACTTCAGGGTGCAAGCGGTCAATACCGCAGAATTGGTTGGAGATAAGATCCGGATCAAGAGCGGGCTGAAGCCCCAGGAGCGGGTGATCGCGCAGGGCAGCTTCCTCGCCAAAAGCCAGCTTCTCAAATCTTCGATCGGAGACTAGCCATGTTGAATCGATTCATCGACGCCGCTCTCTCCGCACGCTGGATCGTGCTTGCCTCGGTTCTCGCTCTGCTCGTTGGGGGCGGATACGCCATCTACACAATGCCGGTCGAGGCATTTCCCGACCTCACCAACAATCAGGTCACAGTCGTGACGGACGCTCCGTCGATGCCGCCCACCGAAGTCGAGCAGCTTGTCACCTATCCCATCGAGCAGGCGATGATGGGCATGCCGAAGCAGCAGGAGGTACGTTCGCATCTCGAAGCTCGGCCTGTCGATCATCACGGTCGTCTTCGACGATTCCGTGTCTATGTACTTTGCGCGGCAACTGGTCAATGAGCGGCTGCAGACAGGTCACAAACCAGCTGCCCAAAGGCATTCAGCCGCAACTGGGTCTTACCGGCAACAGCGTTCGGCGAACTCTATCAATACACGCTCAGCGGTCCGATGAACGCGATGGAGCTCAAGGACATTCAGGAGTGGCAGATCAAGCGGCAGCTTCGCACCATTCCTGGCGTGAGCGAGATCAACAACTGGGGCGGCGAGGTCAAGCAGTATCAGATCATCGTCGATCCGGCGCTTCTGATCAGTATGGCTCTGACCTTGCAAGATGTCGCCCAGCGGGTCGCAGAGAACAATGCCAACTTCGGCGGCGGCTACATCGAACACAACGACGAGCAGTACACGCTGCGCGGCGAGGGCCGCGCTCAGAGCGTCGGGGATCTAGGCAACATCGTTCTGCTGTCGCAGCGAAGGGGTTCCGGTTTTGCTGAGCGATGTGGCCAAAGTTGCTGATCGGGCCCGCGCCAAAGCGTCTGGAGCCGTGCTGCGCAATGGCGAGACCGTCTCCGGCATGGTCATCATGCTCAAGGGCGAGAATGGCAAGCGAGTCATCGCGCTCGTGAAGCAAAAGATCGCCGAGCATGCGCCTACCTGCAGGCGTGAAGATCGTTCCTTTCTACGATCAGTCAACGGTGATCGACGGAACGATTCACACCGTCAAGAAGAACCTCTTCGAGGGTTTCATCCTCGTAACGGTCGTTCTTTTCCTCTTCCTCGGCAACGTTCGTGCCGCGCTGATTACTGCATCCATCATTCCGCTGGCGATGCTGATCAGCTTTCATCAACATGCGCCTCTTCGGTTTCAGCGCGAATCTGATGAGCCTTGGCGCGATCGACTTCGGCATGATCGTCGATGGCGCGGTCGTCATGATGGAGAACTCTATCCACCGCCTTGAAGAGAGCAAGGCCCGATGAGACGGGCGCTCGCCGCCGTTCGCTCAGCCGCTCACGACGTGGCTCGGCCGATGACCTTCGGCGTCGTCATCATCATCGCCGTCTATATGCCCATCTTCTTCCTCCAGGGACTCGAAGGTCGCATGTTCCGGCCAATGGCCTTCACTGTCTGCTCCGCGCTTTTCGGGGCACTGCTCCTGGCGCTGATTGCGATTCCGGTCTTCACTTCGTTTGCCTTCAGCAAAGGGCTGCCTGCTAACGTCGAGTAAGCGCAAAAAATGCGGATGGATGAGCAAGCTTACGGAGCACTACCAGCGCTGGCTTGCTTTCGTCATCCGCCACCGCAAGCCTTACCGTCGTGACTGCCCTGCGTCATTCTGATCGTGGCTCTCTGGTCGCTGACCGATCATTGGTACCGAGTTCATGCCGCAAGCTGGACGAAGGCTCGATCCTGGTCGAGACGCGCAAGCTGCCTGGCATCTCTCTGACCGATTCCGTCGAGATCAGCAAGTCCATCGAGAAGAAGCTTCGCGCCTTTCCCGAGATTGCCGATGTTGTCATCAAGATCGGTCGCCCCGACTTCGCAACCGAAGCCATGGGAATCAACGAAGGAGATACCTATCTTCTCCTGCGACCGATGAACGAGTGGCATCGCTTCCATACCAAAGAGGAGCTTGATCGATGCGCTCGACAAAGAATTGGCTCAGATTCCGGGCCTGGCCTACGACTTCACGCAGCCGATGGCGATGCGCGTGGACGAGACCGTCTCTGGCGTCAAGGCGGACCTTGCCATCAAGATCTTCGGCGATGACTTCGACACCCTCGATTCGCTCTCGCAACAGGTCCTTCGCGCCACAGAGAGCGTTCGGGGGTCGGCGGACGCCCAAATTCAGCTTACCTCCGGCGTGCCGGATCTAACAGTGAAGGTCGATCGTGAAGCGCTCGCTCGCTACGGTCTCAATGTGACCGACGTGGAGCAAGCCGTGGAAGCAGGCGCATCGGGCACCGTCGTTTCGCAGGTAATTGAAGGCCAAAAGCGCTACGACATTGCTCTCCGTCTTCCAGCACAGTATAGGTCGAATCCTGAGGCGATACAGGATATCACGCTGCGTTCGCCAGGAGGCGAACTGGTCAAGCTCAGACAGGTGGCTCTGGTGCGGGTGATGCGAGCCGCTGAAGAGATCGACCGCGAGGATGGCCAGCGGCGTATCGTCGTCACGTCAAATGTCCGGGGCCGCGACCTCGGCAGCTTCGTCAAAGACGTTCAATCGAATATCGCGCGACAGGTGAAGCTACCTGCCGGGTATTCCATCGAGTACGGTGGCCAATTCGAAAATCAGCAACGTGCTACGAAACGGCTTGCGCTTATCATCCCGATTGTCATCCTCCTGATCTACGTGCTTCTTTACCTCACCTTCAAGTCTGTCAAGCAATCGCTTCTCGTAATCGGCAACATTCCCTTCGCCCTCGTTGGCGGCATAGCGGCACTGTGGCTTCGAGGTATGAACCTGAACCTCTCAGCCTCCGTCGGATTTATCGCTCTATTCGGTGTTGCCATGCTGAATGGCGTCGTTCTATTAACTTCCATCAATCAAGCCTGGGAGGCGGGACTTTTTACCTACGACGCTGTCATTGCGGGTGCTTCGCGCCGGCTCCGACCGGTTCTGATGACTGCATGTGTTGCCAGCTTTGGCTTCATTCCCATGGCCTTCTCGACTTCCAGCGGAGCGGAAGTTCAACGGCCTCTAGCAACAGTGGTGATCGGCGGCCTGGTCACGTCGACATTGCTGACTCTTCTCCTGTTGCCGCTCTTATATGAATGGGTCTTTGAAGGCGAAACACTTGGCGAAGCCAAAGCTGACGAGGGTTCCACTTTCAAACAAGAAACGTCGCTGACCAGTAAACATCAAGTTCATGTTTAAGCGGTCAATCTAGAAAAAGGTTCGACTAAAATATTCTCCGGCTCCGGAGAACTGCTCACAACCATTCGCCCCCGTGATGGACGTCACGGTTGGCCGCTTCACTGAGAAGAAGGGGGCGCCTGCCCAGCCTGACGCTGCGAACGCTGGTTCAAAAGCTCCTCCAGCTGCCCCGATCCTCAGCGACCTTGGCACGCGCAGCTTCTGCCATCTTTTCGGCAACAATGATCCAATCTACGGTCACACGGACATTCTAAACCCACCCATGACACGGTGTGCTCTCATGGTACCGTCGCAAGAGAGAAAGGAGGACACTCCGGAAGCAAGATCTGTTGTCAGACGAGACTGGAACTTGGGAAATGCGGGACGAAACAACAACTTCCGAATCGATATCACCCCACATAGCGCGGTGCTAGTGTAGTGTCTCACGCAGATCGTCTTTTATTGAGGGCGGTCTTAGCGCGAGTTACCTTTTCGAGGATGTCGTTAGCCTTTGCTGTCCAGATAGAGGGCTTTGGATTCTGATTGTGGCCGTCGATGTATTCTCCGATAGCCATGATCAACTGTTCGAGGTCTTGAAAGACTCCACGTCGCAGTCGATTCTGTGTGATGTCGCGAAAGAAGCGTTCCACCATGTTGAGCCATGAAGCTGAGGTGGGCGTAAAGCGGATGTGGAATCGCTTGTGCCTTCCGAGCCATCGTTGCACTCGTTCATGCTTGTGAGTGGCGTAGTTATCGCAGATCAGATAGATGTCTTTGCCAGCAGGTATGGTCTGGTCGATCATGCGCAGAAACCTCAGCCACTCCTGATGACGGTGTTTCTGCTGGCAAAGCCCGTAGACCTCGCCGGTGGCGGTGTCGAGTGCCGCGAACAAGGTGGTAGTGCCGTTGCGTTTGTAGTCATGCGTCATGGTCTGGCCACGCCCCTTTTTGAGAGGCAGTCCTGGCTGCGTCCGATCCAACGCCTGAATCTGACTCTTCTCATCCACAGATAACACCAGCGCATGCTCAGGCGGGTTGAGATAGAGCCCAATAATGGCTTCCAACTTATCTGCGAAGTTAGGATCGTTGCTGACTTTGAAACTCTCCAAGCGATGCGGCTTCAAACCGTTGGCTTGCCAGATGCGCGACACCGAAGCCTTGGATATATTCATCTCCTTGGCCATGGTCCGCGTAGACCATGGCGTCGCGTTGGGGGGCGTACTCTGAGTGGTTTTTGCAATCAGGGCCGCGGTCACTTCTGCGGAGATCAATGGGGTGCGTCCAGGCCGGGGTGCATCTTTCAGCAGCCCCTCCATGCCCAACTTGAGAAAACGCCCGCGCCACAGCGTGACCATGCGTGGAGCAATCTGCAGCTTCTCCGCGATCTGCTTGTTCTGCAGCCCGTCACTGGCCAGCAAAATAATGCGGCTACGCATCACCACTCGCGCCGCGGTCGAACGGCTACGAGACTGCCGCTCCAACTTCCGCCGGACCTCTTCCTTCAGAACAATGGCTCCGGGTACCCGCATATCGAGTTCTCCTCATCATAAGATGAAACTCGACACATAATAGATCCTAATAATGAGACACTACACTAGCTAGCTAAGCTAAAAGCCAACCCACGGAGCGGTTTAAGAAGGGTTGGATCGCTTAGAACTGATCAAACGAGAGGCTTATCTGTGCCAGACCAGGGTCCCTGCGCTTATTGGGTCCGGGCTTCTGACGTGCATCTCCCCGCATCTCCCAACTCCCAAGAGTCACGGACCTTTTGCAGGAGCCGCTAATCTTCTTAACGGTGACTCATGCGACCTTGAACTTCAATAAAGCCAAGGACCTGAGTAGCGGATACTGCAATCACCACCGCTGTAAAGATGAGAACCCAAGGGTAGTGGCGTTTTTCGACCAGTTGATAAGTGACGCCGTGTGCCGCTGTCAGTGCGAAAGCTAAATACGTCCATCTCTGGAAAGATTTCCAGCGACGAATCCCAAGTGCGCGAAGTGAGAAATCATTTGAGATCGCCAAGAGCGTCATGAAGAGCAAAGCAGCGCCGAATCCAGTAAAATTCGCAAGGCCGAATTGCGTATTTTGCAATTTCAGCGGATGAAGCCGCTGGAAAAAGTACATCCACATCCGTCCTCGGAGATGCACCGTCAAACCAACAGCCGTGTGCAGGATGGCGAGGATGCCCGTCCAAATGCCCACATCCCGGCGCAGATCGAAGCTGATGGGATTAGACCGTCGTCGCAGAACGTTCCATGGACCGAGGCATAGCGATACGGCGAGAAAACTCAGACCAGCATAGGCACTACCCATGCTCAGGCGATGGCGAACATCTGGCGGAGGTGTCGCCGCATATGCCAAGTAGATGGTTGCAATTGCTGTGACGGCAAGAATTAGATGCCGTTTGAATCGTCGCATCCAGTAATCGTTTTTAGCCATATGCTGGTGGTTTTCTCGAGCGTATAGCGAATGGCCGTTCCCTTGTTGTCCGGAACCTGCCATCATGTGCAGCACTTCAGGGCTACCGTAGCATTCCCATTCACAACAGCCCGCCGGCAACGCTTTTTTGCGAGTTGTCGCTAGGGTGCTCCTAAACCTCGCAATCGGCTCTTGTTCGCCAGTGGCAGAGATAATATTACTCCTGCCCGCTGGATGCGTCGCACTTGTGGAAGGCCTTACGTTATACGGAATTGAATCCGGTACGCGCGGGTCTGGTCTCGGAGGCAAAACTGCGGAAGTGGTCGAGCGCGGCAGCATACCGATGGATTGTTCAAGGAAGAGAGTGGAATTACCCCTTTTGGCAAAGTCGCTGTATATTAAAGGTCATGTTTGCTCCGAATATGATCACTCGTGTGCGCTCTCCTTGGAGAATTCTCCTCGGACTTCTGTGCATTACGCTGGTTCTCTTCGGCAGTTTTCTATCCGTTACCCACAGCCACGCCGAGGGGTCGGGTGGCAGCGATTGCGGTCTGTGCTCAACAGCTCATCTCACTGTTGAAGTAGGCCACTCGATCGGCCTGGTACCAATCAAGCTTTTGTTTACCCAGTTCGACGCTACGGTCGTTCTCCCGCGTCCGCGTGCCCTTCTTTCGAACTTCGCACTTTTTACACGCCCTCCTCCCGCCGACTCTTCTCTCGCCTAGAAGCAGTTCGACAACAAAGCCTCAAAACCTTTAGGGGGTTCGTGTATGCACTCGTCATTGCGACGTGCCTTTAATGTATCTGTACTTGCCATTTCCATAGTCGCGGCGGTCTCGCCGCTATCGGCTCAGTCTAATTCAGGGATCGTGAGTGGAACGGTCACCGACCCCGCCGGGGCAGTCATCCCTGGCGCGACGGTTTCCTTATTAAACCCTGTTAGCGGCTATTCCCGATCGTCGGTAACGGATGGCACGGGGCGTTTCCAATTCACAAATATTCCGTTGAATTCATATCACGTGACAGCCCAGGCAGCAGGCTTTGGACCCGTCGCGCAGGATGCCTCCGTATCTTCGTCGATACCAGTAAGCGTCACCATCGCGTTGAAGGTTGCAGGCACTTCAACCTCAGTGACCGTGGAAGCGGAAGATCTAGTGAGCAAAGACCCAACGAATCACACGAATATCGACCGAGCCCTTTTTGAAAGACTCCCCCTCGAAAGCCAATCATCCTCTCTTAGCTCACTCGTAACCCTAGCTTCTCCGGGTGTCGCAGCCGACTCCAACGGTCTTTTTCATGGACTTGGCGATCATGCTTCGAATCAGTTTTCTATCGACGGCCAACCGATCACGGATCAGCAAAGCAAGGTATTCTCCAACCAAATTCCGTCGAATGCTATTCAATCGATCGAGGCAATTCCCGGAGCGCCGAGCGCCGAGTACGGTGGTAAGACAAGTCTTATCATCAATGTGACAACACGATCAGGGCAGGGATCGACTACCCCACACGGAAACCTGACGGCTTCCTACGGCTCGTTCGGCTCCGCCACTGGCGGCTTTGACCTTTCCTACGGCGGCCGGAACTGGGGGAATTTTTTTGAGGCCGATGGACTCAATTCTGGCCGCTTTCTGGATGGGCCCGAATATTCCGTCTTTCATGACAAGGGCAACGAGCTTAACTTCTTTGACCGCGTCGACCGTAGTTTTACGCAAAGGGATTCGATCCACGTCAATATTAACTACACTCGGTCCTGGTTCCAGACTCCGAATACGTTCGACAATTTCAACATTCAGAATATTGTCAGCGGAGGTTCCAGCAGCAATCCGGTATTCGGCAACCTGGGCAACACAGACCAGCGCGCAAAAATTGAGACCTACGATATCGCACCGCTCTACACCCACGTCATCGGATCCAATGCAATCTTCAACTTTGGTGGGTTCGTCCGCAGGGACGGCTTTAACTACTACCCGAGTGGTAATCCTCTAGCAGATCTGGGGCCGATCCAGAATCAGACGATCAGTCAGAGCCGTAGTCTCTTGAATGCCGGCGCCCGGATCGATTACTCCATTTTGACCCGGAGGAACAGCATAAAAGTGGGCGCTCTTTACCAGCACACGTTCTTACGGGAGAGAGATCCAATTGCTCTCATCAACGCGACATCAAACTCGCCATGTGTGGATGCCAACGGTAACTCGCTTCCAGGATTCACTGATCCCTCGCAGTGCACTGCGGCTGGCGCCGTTTCCAATGATCCGTCGACCGGGGGCACGTTCAACCCGGTACTGCTTCCGTACGATCTCACCCGAGGGGGCGTTAGCTACAACTACTTTGGGCATGCGGACGTGAAAGAGCTCGCTCTCTATGTTCAGGATCAGATCAAGGCTGGCAATTGGCTGTTCAATGTCGGTCTCCGCGGAGATCTATATAACGGTCTCACTGTAGCCCGACAGGCGGAGCCTCGTCTCGGGGCATCCTACAGCGTGAAGACAACAGGTACTGTGCTTCGCGTCTCCTATGCCCGAACTCTGGAGAGTCCTTTCAACGAGAATCTCGTACTTTCAAGCCAAGGCTGCGGCAGCGATATACTTGCCCCTTTATTGAACTGCACACCCGGGGTCTCGACCGTTGTGAAGCCGGGTTACCGGAACGAATTTCATGCGGGCTTCCAGCAGGGATTTGGCAAGAATCTAGTCCTCAGTGGGGACTACATCTGGAAGTACACGCATAGTGCCTTCGACTTCTCGATCCTCGGCAACACTCCCATTTTTTTTCCGATCGATTGGCACAACTCAAAGACTCCGGGCTTTGTTCTGCACGCCGATCTTCCTAATTTCCACAAATTCTCAGCCTTTGTCTCGATGTCCTCCGTGGCGGCACGCTTTTTCCCACCCCAGAGCGCTGGCGCTGGTGCAACTGTTGGACAAAGCGGGTATCCATTCCGAATTGATCACGACGAAAAATTCAACCAGACAACTCATGTCCAATATCAACTGCCTGGCAGGCGCGGACCGTGGGTCGGGTTTAATTGGCGCTTCGACAGCGGTCTTAACGCGGCGTCTACACCCTGCTACAACGTGACTGACCCAAATAGCCATTGTGCAGGTATCTCAACGACCCTGAATGGGCAACCGGCTATTGACCTGAGCGGCTTCACACCAGACCAGGAATTCGAAGCTGGGCTCTCCTGCGGTGGCGTAAAGGCAACGCCGTCCAGCGGGTTACCAACCACGTGTCTTGCATCGCAGCTCACGTCGAGCTTGCTCTCAATTCCATCACCGGGAACGGAGAATGACGATAGGAATCCTTCCCGGGTGAAGCCTCGCAACCTTTTTGATGCTTCCATTGGGGACGATCATTTGTTCGGTGGCGACAAGCATAGAGTAAGCCTTCGCATATCGGCAGTGAATCTGGCTAACAAAGTTGCTCTTTACAACTTCCTCTCTACGTTTAGCGGCACTCATTACGTCACTCCCCGAGCATTGACCGCCGAACTGGGCTTCCACTTTTAGGAGAAACACTCTTTCCAAACTGCCAGGTACAGCAGGAATCGCCGTACCTGCACGCTTGTTTTCAGAGGGGATCGGTCGTGTCTCAAGCGAAAGCTTTTGGTAAAGGCAGTAAGCGTAGGGTTCGGCAAATCCGCTGGAAGATTTCTGAAATCCTGAGCCTAATCCTGGTTTTTCTTGGGTTGTCCATCTTTTCTATCTATGTTGCATTGTGGTTGATGACGCACCCGTTCGATTAGCGGCCTTCGACCTCGGCAATACTGACCTTGCCCTCAGAATGCGTATCCCTTAACCGGCTGGTTTTAGGGACGAGCGAACTCACCGTCGTAGTCGTGGAGGTGGATGAGCTTCCGGAGGAGTTTCCCGGCCTTCTTCCGACTCGTCTTGAGCCGCTCAGTGCACCAGCATGGGAATTTCTCGCTCGATCAGCTCCATCATGGTCGCGTAACGGAGTCGCTTTTCGGGGCTCTCCGCCTTCTCAGCTTGCGCGGCTAACTCGGCCAGTGAGGGCTTTAGACGCAAAGGCACATCGCGCCAATAGTACTTCCAATCATCACGTTTCCAGTCCGCATAGGTGGCTTCCCAAGTCCGCCCGCCTTTAGCCTGGTTGGGAAACACGATCTCGAATGGAGAGACGGCTTCGTCATAGCTTTGAAACCGGCAATCCACCGAAAAACGGAGTTGGCTGGAAGTACTGAATGTCGAGCTATGCACCGTCAGGCTGTGAAAGAAGACAAAATCTCCCCCATTGATCCGCCCGCCTACCCAATCGCCCCCCTGGGCTGTTTCAGGGTTGATATATCCCTCGGTGTGCTGAAGCCCAAAAAGGTGCGACGCTTCCTTGATCGCGAGCGTCCCCTCTCCCTGCTGGCAATCATGGAGCGGCAACCACACCGTGTAGCTCTCAGAGCTGCCGCCAATCCCCGAGTTGTCCTGGTGGGCATGCAAAAGGGCACGCTCACAGTTGGGGAAGATCATCCGTGCGATGGGCTTAGGATGAACGAAAAGGCGCGGCCCCACCAGCCGCTTCATCACATCCGTCAATACCGGATGATGCGTCAATGCGTGGAGCCGCTCCAGGCGGAACGCGCGATTTGCGGCCTGCTTATATTTCGGCTCCGGATCGAAGCATGCCTTGGCGGGATTCGCGATGCGGTCCGATGGTGCGGACCCCTCGATCGTCCAGCCCTCGTCCGAGGCAATGCCGATCATATCGCTGAGCAGCTGCTCCAGGTCCCCTTTCGGAATCAGGTCTCGGATGAAGACGTATCCATAAGTCTCCATCTCACTCTTGAGAGATACGGAATCCAGGTCTCTGGCGAAGATCGTGCGAAATGGTTTCATCGTACTCTCCAGGGAAACATTTTTCGACCCCGCTTAGCTTACTATCCCGGAGGCTCGATATCTGTCATTCCTTTGTCGCCAGATTGTCTCAACCTGTTGACGATGCGAACGGCAGCAACCCGTCGATAAGGAAGATTGGCAGACCTGCCTTTTGCATTCCCTCGCGCGCAACATCATTCGAGATGGGAACGTAATCGATAGGCTCGCCGACGGCCTCTGAGAGGAGCCGTACAAGTTCGCTAACGCTCAACGCTTCCGGGCTAGTGACCGGATAAACTTTACCTTCGTGACCGAGCTCGGGTCAGAGCGCGTACCGCGACGTTTCGAGAGGGCGGCCCATCCATGCCTCAAATCAATGCCCTTCGCGAAGACAAAAGTGAGCCGGTGGCTGCATGTAGATAATCTACTGCCATTCCTGTAGAGTCTCTCCATTGTGATGCCACGATGGGGCTTTTGGAAACGTATCTTTCGAGCTGAAAACGTCAAGTCAGACCTCGACGCTGAGATTGAAGCTCATCTCGCTCTAGCCGCTGCTGACAAGCAGGAGCGCGGTGCCTCGCCGGAGGCAGCGCGTCGCGAAGCCGAACGGGATTTTGGCAACGCTCCGCTGGTGAAAGACATCGTTCGCCGCACGTGGGGCTGGGTCTGGGTCGAATCGCTGCAGCAAGATATAAAAGGGGCTCTGCGCCAATTGCGCAGATCTCTCGGATTCTCCACAACGGTAATTGCAACGCTCGCGTTCGGCATCGCAGCTGCAACCGCCATGTTCGCAGTGGTCGATCAAGTTCTACTGAGGCCATTGCCCTATGCTCACCCGGAACGGCTCGTAACCGTCGACGAGGCGGTCATCCACGGCACTCCGGGGCTCAATCGCGGCGCAGCCTACCTTGACCTCAGGGCGTGGCAACAACAGAGCAAAACATTCGAGCAGCTTGCTTACTACATAAGCGGCTTCCGGGGTTTTCTGGAAGGCAACGGCGGGGCCGTCAACGTCCAAATCAGCAACGTAAGTCCCAATTTCTTTCCCACCCTGGGCGTTCGTCCACGATTAGGCCACGGCTTCGATGAAAATGTAGAGCCGTTCACCGACGGAAAGAACGCCAACACAATCGTATTGAACGACGGCGCCTGGCAACAGATGTATGGCGGCGACCCAGCCATCCTTGGTAAGAACGTAATGCTCGACGGTAAATCATATGCAGTTGTCGGCGTGATGCCGAAAGGGTTTTCTCTCGGGGGCATAAGGGACCAATCGGAAGTTTGGACAGCCGTTCATCTCGACGAAGCTGACAAAACACGAAAAGACGCGCCACGAAGTTACTCCGTAATCGGCCGTATCCAGAAAGGCGTGACGTTAGAAGCAGCTCAGGCCGAGTTGCGAACACTACAGGCACAGATTGCGAAAAGTTACGAGGATCCTGAAGTTCGCGAAAGTAGAGCGTCTGTCATCGTCCGGAAATATGCCGATACGCTGGTACAGGCAGATCTCAAGAGAGCACTCCTTGCGCTCCTGGCGGCAGCCGGGGTGCTTTGGCTCATTGCCTGCGTCAACGTGACCAACCTCTTCCTGGTTCGCGCTACTGTGCGGCAGCGCGAAATTGCGGTGCGGGGCGCGCTCGGCGCCAGTCGCGTGAGGATCGTGCAGCAACTGGTCGCCGAGGGCCTGGTCTTAAGTGGTGCGGCTTCACTGCTGGGAGGTTTACTTGCGTTGGGAGCGATCAAGCTCTTTGAGAAACAGATCCTTTCTCACCTCCCTATACGGTTATCGGCACACGCGAATTCTGCAATCCTTCTTGGGCTAGCCGGGCTCACTCTGCTCACCACCGTTTTCTCGTCTCTGTGGCCCTCATTCCTCGCTGCGCACATGCCCATAGAGCCCGCGCTCAGGCAAGGCGGGCAGCAAAGTGGAACGAACCGCCGCCAACATCGCATCCGCAGTTCGCTGGTAGTTGCAGAAATCGCCATGTCGCTCACTTTGCTCGTCGCCTGCGGGCTTCTGCTGCGCACGATCTATGCCTTGCGCCATGTGCCTCTGGGCTTTCGTACCGACCACATCATGGTCGCGAACCTTACCATCCCTTCTTACCGCTTCGCCAATCGCAACATGACGACCGAGCTCTACCAGCCCCTGCTTGAGCGAGTCCAGCATCTTCCCGGAGTGCAGGCTGCGACGCTTATGACCGAGGTGCCACTGGGCCAGACCTTCCGCATGGAGCTGACCATGAATGGCAAAGGCTACGGCGATCACCGAAGTGGAAACGACTCAATCAGCTCCAACTTCAGAGTGGTCAGCCCTGAAGCTCAACGGGTCTTCGGGTTCGGCATGATCACGGGGCGATATTTCAACCAAGAAGACACCGCTGGATCGCAGCCGGTCGCCATCGTGAATCCCACGTTCGCGCGGCTATACGCTCCGGATCCGCAAAACCAGAATTCGGTCCTCGGCATGCATCTGCTGGACATGCGGAAGGACCAGCCGACAGAAGTCGTGGGGCTGTTGGACGACGCGCGGCAAAGCTCAATTACGCAACCAGAACCTGAGGTCGAAATCTGCATCACGCAGATGACGCCTGACAGCAACTCCTACCTCGCTATCGAAGGCAGGGCGATGGATCTCGCCCTGCGCACAGAAAGGCCGCTTGGTTCCATCACTCCGGAACTGCGTTCTCTCCTACGCCAGGCGAGCCCCGAGTTTGCCGATGCGACTTTCACCAATATGGATCAAGTCGTCGCCGATTCCTACGGGAACCAAACGCTGGCAGCCCATCTACTCGAAATCTTCGGAGGAACGGCGCTCCTTCTCTGCGTTAGCGGACTGTATGGGTTGCTCGCTTATGTCGTTGCCCAGCGTACCCGCGAGATTGGCCTGCGCATCGCACTCGGTGCACAACGGTGGCAGGCATTATGGCTCGTTTTGCGCCAAGCCGGCGCATTGGTCATCGCCGGCGTCGCCATCGGAACTTTGCTGGTGGTCGCCTCCGGTAGATTTGTGCGCGGCTTTCTCTATGGAGTCGCCGAACACGACGTCTGGACACTGATGGCCGTCGCTTTGGTATTGCTGGTCTGCGGCGGCCTCGCCGCCTATGTCCCCGCCTGCAAGGCGGCGAAGGTGAATCCCATGGAAGCTCTCCGCGCAGAGTGAAGCTGCATTTCGGTATTCACGGCAACCTGGGGACGGAGTGTTCACCTCTGTTTATGTAACTTCGATTATCACGTAAACGTTCAGGGTTCTCCGAGCCAGAGCAGTATCATCCGCGCTCAAGGCGTGATGAGGGTGTGCTGGCGGTCGGTGAAAACTATTTCCGATCCAGCCCAGATCTAGCCTGGATCGGATCGAATACCAAAAGACGATGCAATTTCGCCGACTCTTCGGTCTCGTGTCCAGATCAAAAGAGACTTTTCCAGGAGAGTAGTTCCTGCAATCTTTGATCGGGCTTACGAAGATGGTCGATCCAGACCGCCGCATGTAATCCTTCGATTCGCGCGCCGTTGCTCCTCAAGACTCCCTCGCCGGCAATTCGATGTCGAATCGCTCGCTTGCATTTGAAGCAAAATCGAATCAAATCAATTTGATTTCTCTTATCGAATCGCGTAAATTCGCATTTTGGGTCTCCAACAATCGGAGCGGTTCAATCCAACCAAATGAAAACAACAGGAGAAACAGTGGTGCTCCGTACAGCTGGCTTCGCAGCGCTCTTTATTTTCCTCTGCATGCATTGCGTCGCGTGGGCCCAAACGGGAGCGAACCTTTCTGGCTTCGTGACGGACCAAACCGGCGCAGCCGTTCCCGGGGTCACGGTGACCATCAAGAACGTCGATACAGGTGCGACGCGCACGATCGCAACCGACAGCGGGGGGCGCTATCAGGCGTCCGGGCTGCCTCTGGGGAGCTTCGAGATGCACGCGGCAAAACAAGGGTTAGCCGATGCAACGCGCGTAGGAATCAGCTTTCAGGTTGGCCAGGAAGCAACGATGGACATCAAGATGCACCGGAGCACCCCTGAGGCCTGCGCGAGCGGCCACGAGTTCGCCACCACCGATTGCACGCTGACCTGGCACGGCATCACGCTGTACGGTGCGTATGATGTCGGCGGCGGCTGGGTCAGCCACGGCTTACCGGAAAACGGCTATAACTACGAAGGCGCCTCTCTGGTAAACCGAAACGGGAATGAACATCGATTCCTCATCGCACCGAACAACCTGCAGCAAACCGGTCTGGGCATCAGGGGCAAGGAAGAGTTTGCGCGTGGCTGGTCCGTTCTGTTTAACGCCAACACTGGCATCAATCCGCAGTCCGGCCTGCTCGCCAACGCGTCAGCCACCCAAACCATCAACAACGGCCTTCCCAGGGCCAGCTATTCGTACGCCATTGACGGCGCGCGCGCGGGCCAACCGTTCAATGACGAATTCTACGGCGGTGTATCGTCCGAGCATTTCGGCACGCTGACCTTCGGTCGTCAGCGCTCTCTCGGCACCGATGCGGTGCTCGTTTACGATCCGGCGGGCGGCAGCTATGACTTTTCGTACATCGGCTATAACGGCACCGTGGCTGGCGGCGGCGACACCGAAGACAGCCGTTGGGACGACGCCCTGAAGTATCGCCTCACCTATGGCCCAGTCCATTTCGGCGCGATGTATAAATTTGCCGATGGTTCGGGCGGCTGCTACTCGGCCTCAGCAACCTGGACTGCCGTCAACTGTACGCCGGAATCGGCGCATAACAACGCTTATGCATTCGACCTCGGCGGAAACTACGGCAAGTTGTCCGCCGACATCGTCTACCAACATTACAACGATGCGATCAGCGTATTGAACCCCTTGCTGGGGCCTCAGAGTCTGACGCAACCATATCAGTCGACCACCAACAGCATCAATCAACACCCCATTACCGGGACCAATCTGATCGGAACGACCAATACCGTATATGGCATCATCACTGACAACAATGGCGTTTTAATCGCTGCCAAGTATACGTTGGACCCGTTGAAGTTCTTTGCGGGCTACGAATACATCTGGCTGAATAACCCGGCGAATCCGTTGGGCGTGGGCGCCTCGGGCCAGGGTGGTTATATCCTGAGCGGCGTTGAAGACAACAATCTTGACTCTGAAAGGCGCTTACAGGATTGGTGGGCGGGCGTGAAATACGCTGTCGACAAGAAAACCGATGTCACTTTGTCCTGGTATCAGCAGCGGCAGAACGACTTCCGTCTTCCGCCGGCCTGCTCGCCCGCAGCTGGTTTCCGCGCTTCCTGCGCGGGCACCCTGGACGAGGGATCGCTCTATACCGATCATCACTTCACCAAGCGTTTCGACGGTTTTGTCGGAATTGCGTATTCCTACGTAACCGGCGGTCAGGCCATCGCCATCCCTCATGGTCCAGGCGTTCCCTACTTCCACAATAACAACCTTGCCCCGGCGGTCGGCGCCCGTTTCGCCTTCTGATTGTTGCCGCGGCGGGAAATCCCGCGGCGGAAGGGACCGGCGCTTGGCAAACCCGGCACTTAGAAAATAGAGATCGTTACAATTAGGACCTCAGCTTGGACCCGGATTCAAGTCCAGGTCTTGTCTCTGATAAGTAATCATGAAGGTAAGACTGCGATGGTTGGTATGCGCAGAACGGATTCTGAATTATGGAGGAATCGTAACCCGAAACGGCCAGTTGTCTGCCATTCCCCGTCCCGTTGCCGATCGGTCCACGGAGGATTCGGTATTATGAGAGGAGTCCTTCGGAGGCTCGGCCCCAAGATTGAGACAGCTTTGACTACCAAGAAGGCTTCACCTGAAGCCGCCCCGGCACAAACCCGATCAGGCCGGAATCGCGGAAAGACAATCCGTCGGAGTCTCGTCGAAGCCAGTAAGGCCCAGGACGAGGCACTCCTAGCCCGCGAACTCCGTACCTCGCAAACGCAACAGGAACTTGCAGTGATTGTCGTGGTCGAGTTCACCGCAGAACTCCGTAAGCGCAAGCAGCTCACCGCATCTGTTCAACTTGCTCGCGCCGCGGCCGCCGTTGTGGCTGGAGAAGAAGACCTTCCGCGGAATGAAACCTCTACCCTCGATTTCGATGCCGGCCGCGCAGAGTTTGAGGAGCTCGCCCGATCAGCCGGTGCGACCATCGCCGCCACCCTCGTCCAGCGTCGCCAAAGTCCCGATCCCTCCAGCCTCGTCGGCCAAGGCAAACTCGACGAAATTGTTGGGGTTGTGGCCAGTACCAACGCGTCGCTTGTTCTCTTCGACCACGATCTCACGCCCTCGCAGCTTCGCAACATCGAAGCGCGGCTAACTTGCCACGTCATTGACCGTTCGCAGCTCATACTCGACATCTTCGCCCGCCATGCCAGGACGCGCGAAGGTCAGCTGCAGGTGGAACTCGCGCAGCTTGAATACCAGTTGCCCCGCCTCGCCGGGCGCGGCCGCGCCATGTCGCAGCTCGGCGGAGGTATTGGAACCCGCGGCCCGGGCGAAACCCAGCTCGAGACCGATCGCCGCAAAATCAACTTGCGCATCGACCACATCAAATCCCAGCTCCACGCCGTCCGCCGCATCCGCCATCAGCAGCGGCAGCGTCGCGAGGCGGTCCCGGTTCCCGTGGTTGCCCTCGTCGGCTATACCAACGCCGGCAAAAGCACTCTCTTCAACGCCCTCACCGAGGCTGGGGTGCTCGAATCAGCTCGTATGTTCGCTACCCTCGACCCCAAACTCCGGCAATTGCAGCTTCCTTCCCGCCGCAAGATCTTGCTCTCCGATACCGTCGGTTTCATCCGCAACCTTCCCCCCACACTCGTAACGAGTTTCCGAGCCACGCTCGAAGAGCTGGAGCGGGCCGAAATTCTGATTCACGTCCAGGATGCCGCCAGCCCCATGTGCGACGAGCAGAAAACTCAGGTTGAAAAAGTTTTAGCCGAGCTCGCCCTCTCGACCAAGCCCGTCATCACGGTCTTGAACAAGGTCGATCTCGTTCCCCTTCAGGAACGCGCCCACCTCTCCAGCGATCGGAAAGCAATTCCGGTCTCCTCGCTTCAACACACTGGGCTTGATCAACTCCTGATTGCCATCGATGCCGCACTCGTAGTGGACCCGCTTGTCGAATCCAGCTTTCGCATCCCCCAATCCGAAGGCTCCATCCTCGCCTCGCTCGAAGGCGGAGCGATCATCGACGAGAAGCGCTTCGAGGGAAACCTCGTCTTTCTACGAGCCCGCGGACCAGCGTCCCTTCTTGACCGGTACCGCCGTTACCGTGAAAAGTAGGATCTTTCTAACGGGCGCAAACGGTTTCCGGATCGCACCTTCCATCCAGGGCACGAGCAATCATGCTCTAAATTTCCAGGCAGACGATTCCTCGATTCCGGCAGGAATGCGCGCGATAACTCAAGTGCCCCGACCCTGATCGGACAGAACATCACACCTCCGGCCGCAAATCCTTAATACAGTTCTCCAGCCGGTGTAACCTTGTGGTAGCAGCAGAATAGAGTTGCAGGCGACTTCTTCGGCGACGTTCTCAGGGGATGTGTGGGCCTAACCGCATTATGGTGACGGAAAGAGATTCTCATGATCCTGAAACAGTACTACCTGGGCTGCCTCGCTCATGCCTCCTACCTGGTCGGTGACGAGGCGAGTTCCACAGCGGTTATTGTCGACCCTCAACGCGACATCCACCAGTACTTGGCCGACGCTGAAACATTCGGCCTCAAGATTCGCCATGTCTTCCTGACTCACTTCCATGCTGACTTCGTTGCCGGGCATCTGGAGCTGCGCGACAGCTGCGGCGCAACCATCCATCTTGGCGCCTGCGCCAAAGCAGAATACGCCTTCGTGCCGATGAAGGACGGTGACACGCTCAACTTTCCGGGAGTGCGGCTGCAAATCCTCGAAACACCGGGCCACACCATCGAGTCGATCTCGATCCTGGTATTTGATCTGGAGCAGGACGCGGCAAAGCCTCACGCTGTTCTTACCGGCGACACGTTGTTTATCGGAGACGTTGGCCGCCCCGATCTGCGAGCTTCCATAGGATGGACGGCCCACGATCTCGGCGCGCATCTTTACGACTCGTTGCGCGACAAGTTGTTAACCCTTCCTGACGAGACCCTGGTCTACCCGGCCCACGGTGCGGGATCCCTTTGCGGCAAGCAGCTCTCCAAGGATACGGTTTCCTCGCTCGGCGATCAAAGACGTTTCAATTACGCGCTGCAGCCCATGTCGAAGGAAGTATTCATTCGTCTGGTTACAGCCGACCAGCCCGACGCTCCGCCATACTTCACTTACGACGCCATCCTCAACACTCGCGAGCATGTCACTTTGGATAAGAATCTGGAAGCGGTTTCGAGGTCCGTCGAGCTCGACGAATTGATTCAGATGGGAGACGTGGACGCGCAAATCCTCGACGTGCGGGACGCAACCGAATATGCCAAGGGGCACCTCGCCGGAAGCATCAACATCGGACTCGGTGGCCAATACGCAACCTGGGCCGGAACGATGCTCGATCGCGATAAACCGATCGTGATTATTGCGGAGCCGGGACGCGAACAGGAAGCCGCTTTACGCTTGGGCCGTATTGGGTTTGATCACGTAAAAGGCCATCTGCGCGGAGGCATGCAAGCATGCGCGGAAAGACCTGACCTGGTGTGGCCGACAGAACGCATCCATGCGCAGACGCTGGCCGAAGAGTTGGCGGTTGCCGATCCGCCTCTAGTCCTGGATATAAGAAATCCGCGCGAGTGGGCCACTAAGCATCTTGCGGAAAGCGTGAACATTCCGCTCAATCATTTGCAGGAGCGCATCGCCGAAATCCCCCGCGACCGGCGCATTGCCGTACATTGCGCGGGCGGATATCGCTCATCGATCGCCGCCAGTATCCTACACCGATACGGAATCACAAACCTGATCGAAATGGCAGGCGGCCTCGCCGCCTGGGAGGCTGCGAATCTGCCGGTGGTATCGCATTCGTGACCGTTTCAGCTACATTTACGATGAATCGCCCGCACCGTTATGCTGGGAACGGTGTTTCTGTTCGTTGGCCTGATCGTTGGTTTCGTTGCGTGTGGTATATCAGCCATTCGCGGTCGCAGGAAAGTATCGCATCCTCGGATGGTTTGGCCTGCTGAACGTGATGTGGGGCGCACGCATCCTTGCCTGATCTCAGCCAATATGGCGTTGTGACATCAACTTTTGCCCGCCCGCCTAGAACGTGGGACGATGCCAGCACGGGTTTCATATACGCATATATGCGAATATTGTAATATTCATATATGCATGATCCTTTGCGACGGTTCAAAGCAGACGTCTTCCAGGCACTTGCCCATCCAACCAGAATCGCTATTCTGGAGCTCCTTAGCCCAGGAGAACTCTCCGCCGGCGCGTTGATCGAGAAGCTTGGCGTGGAGCAAGCCACCGTCTCGCAGCACCTCGCGGTGCTGCGGGCTAAGCAACTGGTTTCGAATCGTAAGGTCGGCAACCAGGTCTTCTATTCGGTTCGAGACCCCATCCTCATTGAAGTTCTGGGCCTGATGCGCATCTACTTCCATGCCCATCTCAAGGAGTCGTTGAGCATGTTGGATGCGATGGAGAAGCCGCTGGAGCGTGTCCCGTGAGTGCCGCGCAAGGGTGGCTTCCTCGTTCTATCGAGTGTCTGCGCGGTTATACGGTTGGGCAATTTGCGCATGACGTTGTCGCCGGGCTGACAGTCGGTCTGGTTGCGCTGCCTTTGGCGATGGCCTTTGCCATCGCGTCTGGCGTGCCCCCACAGGCCGGCCTGTATACCGCGGTGGTAGCTGGCTTTCTGATCTCCGCGCTGGGCGGATCGCGTACCCAGATCGGCGGACCTACCGGCGCCTTCGTCGTGATCGTCGCTGGAATCGTTGTGAAGTTTGGGCTGGGCGGTTTGGCGCTCGTCGGAATCATGGCCGGAGTCATGCTGCTGGTCATGGGTTTCACGGGCCTGGGTGCAGCCGTCAAGTACATTCCGCGCCCGGTTACGATCGGCTTTACCAACGGGATCGCACTGCTGATCGCTTCCACCCAGATCAAAGACTTCTTCGGCATCAAGACGCCGCCAGTCCCCAGCGAGTTCATCGCCCGGATCAGGATGCTCATTCACTATGCCGCAACAACACAATGGCAAACCGTAGCTGTCGCAGCGGGCTCGCTGGTTGTCATTTTGCTATGGCCACGACTAACGAAGCGGCTCCCAGGTTCGATCGTCGCGCTTTTCCTGTCAACGGCTGCGATGGCTGCCTTCCATTTGCCGATCGACACCATTGGCAGCAAGTTCGGTGGCATTCCCCAGGGCTTTCCGCATTTCACCTTACCCAACTTCCACGCCGAACACATCCTCCTTTTGCTTCCGTCAGCGTTTACCGTTGCACTGCTTGCCGCAGTCGAAAGTTTGCTTTCGGCGGTCGTTGCCGACGGCATGAGCGGAGATCACCACAACTCAAACGTGGAGTTGATAGCGCAGGGAGTTGCCAATATCGCCTCCCCTCTCTTTGGAGGCATCCCCGCAACAGGTGCGATTGCCCGCACAGCGACCAACATCCGTTCCGGGGCGCTTACCCCGGTAGCGGGAATGGTCCATGCGCTTACGCTGCTTGCCGTTCTACTGATTGCCGCACCGCTGGCCCGCTTTGTACCGTTGGCAACGCTGGCGGCGGTCTTATTCGTGGTGGCCTACAACATGGGGGAATGGCGCGAGATTGGCACAATCCTTCGTCTGTCGAAGACTGACATTGCGGTCTGGTTTACGACATTCGCCCTGACCGTTTTCGCCGACCTGACGGTAGCAGTCGGAGTCGGAATGACGCTGGCGGCACTCCTCTATATCTACCGTATCGCGGAGACGACGACGGTGGCGCCGGTCACGCGCGAATACCTGCAAGATGGGCAGGCGCACATTCTCCAGGACAAGGACATTCCGTCCAACGTAACCATCCTCCGCATTCACGGTCCGTTTCTCTTCGGGACAACCGAAAAACTCGCCGAGGCCACCAAGGACTTGACTAGGTTTGGGGACGTGGTGATCCTGCGTCTTCGCAATATGACGGCACTCGACGCAACTGGCATCCACGCCCTTGAGCAATTCTCCGAGCGTCTGCACAAAGCGGGCAAAACGCTTCTTCTTTGTGGGGCGCGAGACCAACCCTCGCGGCTGATCTCAGGTTCTGACTTTTTGAAGCGTGTTGGCGCCGAGAATGTTCTGCCCCATGTTCAGGCAGCCCTCGCTCGCGCAAAGGAAGTCCAGGGAGACTTCGCGGGAGTCGGCCGGGAGTTGGCTCTTGAGTTGGAGCATCGGCCACTTTAACTATTTGCTTCACCCAACGTAAATCGCCACTACCGGCCGTGCGCTGGGTCACACTCGCCCGGCTCTTGTTACTGTCCGACCCGCCATGGGGACGCGCGCAACGGCCTGTCGGCGCCAACTGAGGGTTAACTCCGGTTTGCCGGAAAACCAAGATGCACCCGTAGATCGCTCGACTCTGTGCGACCATTCGGGACGTTACACTCCAAGCTGCTATCATTGCGGCCATGTCGACAGAACAGATCTGGGACCCGGCGTCATACGCCCAAAACGCAAGATTCGTCTCCGACTTAGGATTGCCGGTCGTCGATTTGCTTGCACCGAAGCTCGGCGAAAGGATCCTCGATCTTGGTTGCGGAGACGGCGTATTAACGAAAAAGCTCGCGGATCTGGGTTGTGAAGTAGTTGCGGTCGATTCGAGCGCTCCCCAGATCGAAGCCGCGAGGAAGCTCGGCTTGGACGCATTCGCGATCAGCGGCGAGAACCTGCCGTATAACGAGGAATTCGATGCCGTGTTTAGTAATGCCGCGCTGCACTGGATCAAGCGTGCGGATGTGATGCTTGCTGGAGTCTATCGTTCTCTGAAACCAGGTGGCCGATTTGTTGCGAATGCGGAGGCCACGGTTGCATTCACAAGATCCGGACCGCCCTGGTGAAAGCATTGGCCCGCCGTGGGTTTGATGGCGAGGCTCGGGTCCCGTGGTATTTCCCCACACCTGGCGATTACGCTACCAGGTTGGAACGCGCAGGGTTTCGCATTGATAGCATTGCGCTGATTCCGCGTCCGACCCCGTTGCCTGGCGATATCATTGGCTACCTGGAGACGTTTGCTCTTAACTTTTTTCAAGGCTTCTCCGACGAAGCTCGCAACGACTATTTGCAAGAGGTCCGGACGATCTTGGAACCGCAACTTCGCGATGCCAATGGAACTTGGATTGCCGACTACGTGCGGCTGCGATTCGCAGCAACCAAAGCTCGCGACTGATACGGGTTCGAACAAGACTACAAGGCATTGCTCCGGTGTCCGAGGGTGCCACTCTTGACAGATCGAAATGGCGGGCAGCCTCGCCGCCTGGGAGACTGCGAATCTGCCGGTGGTATCGCAATCATGACCGTTCCAGACACATTTACGATGACACCAACCGCCTGGAACCCTAATTGCAACCGGTAATGCGCCTCAATGCATTCGCACACCAGCGCCAGTTGGCGCCCTGAAGTCACGTTTTCTGATTCCCAAACCAATTGCGGCTGTCGATCGCTAGTCGTTTTGCGAAACGGCAATCATCTTCGCCCCAAGCAAGCAGCCAAATGACATCGCCCAGTTCTTGTTTACTGTCCGACACGCCATGGGGACGTTGTCTTCCAGGAACGCAACTCGTTATCGGCCCAATCGGTGGATTTGTCGGTATGGCATGTAGTGCACGGGTTGGGCATCTTGTACTGGACCGTCATCGCCGGCGTAATGAACTGGAAGGTGTGAGAACGAACGAACGAGCCTGGAACACCTTCTGCCTCGATCCTGGGCATGTGACAGGCAATGCACTGACTGCCTGGGCTGCGGGCCTTGTGGTGAGTATGTTCTTCGAGGCTCGCGGTATGCGGTCCGTTAGGCGAACATGGAGAATGGCAGTCAAGGCATAGCTTATCTGCCGGCTTGCGGAGCTGGGCGTAGTTGTCAGTGCCGTGAGCATCATGGCAGGTGGCGCAAGTCACTCCGTGGCGATACATTACGCTTTGCACGAAATCATTCCCCTGCATGCGGTTCTTGTGCGCTGTGCCATCCGCAAAATGCAAGAAGCCGGTTTGACCAAGGGTGATGTCTTCGAGCTTCCAGTAATCCTGAAGGCGCAGGCCAACGTGGTAACCGACGGGCCAGTCGTAGGCTCTCCCGTCGATGAGGCCCATACGAGGCCGACCTTGGGAGTGACACTGAATGCACGTGTCGTCTGAAGCGAAATCATTCATTTCGGCCGGGTTCAGAATGCTAGTGCGGGTCGGATGCGCAACGTGTTCGCTTCCTGGCCCGTGGCAACGTTCGCAGCCAACATTCCATTCCGCGACCTGTTTGGTGCGGATGTCATAGTTAACCGAATGGCAACCGTCACAGGTTGGGCCGGTTGGACGCTGCTTGTTGTCTGACGGGTAGTAGGCCGTCCACCAGTCGGCTCCTGTGTCAGGAACGTGATACTTGAGCCACTTCTTGTTGCCAACGTCCCACTGCGCGGATAGCGGATAATAATCATCCCCGATTTTTGTAAAGTAGCGCTGTTTCCACTTGCTGCCGTATACGAAAGCCACTTGATCGACGGTGAACTTCGCAACGTTATTGGTGTTGAGATCAGGAATGATCGCGTCAGGATGTGTCTTCGGATCGCGGACCACGTTGGCCATCGGCGTCTTCTTCCACCGTTCATAGATGTCCGCATGACACTTCTGACACGATTCCGAGCCGACGTAATGCGCAGAGCTTGAAACATGCTGCCGAATGGCGGCCTCCTGGGGTGTTGACGAGCGAAGGCTGCGTATATAGGAGACGAGCTTCCAACTTTCTGACGCAAACTGGGAGTGCATGGCCGGCATTCCCGTGAGTTGGACGCCGTCTACAATGATGTAGTGGATATCGCCATCGCTCAGGCTTTGTGTCTGATCGGAATGCAGATCTGGGACGCGGGGATACTGATTCGCTCCAATTGGCGTCGCTCCACGACCATCGATTCCGTGACACGAAGCGCAGCGTGCAAGAAAATCACTTCGGCCCTGTTCGAGTGCTGCAGGATCGCCTGCGACAGGATTGACTTTGCGTTTTTCAGCGCGTGGAATCGCAAAGTCACGCAGTGAGCGCGCCGCAGCCACCTCCAGGGCGGATGGAGGGGTCGAGGCGCGGAAACCCCGCCATTTCATGAATCCAGCACCCAACGCGCCCGCCACCAACAGGGAAACGCACACAATCACCGCAGCCTTCGGGATCTTCATAGGATAATCCGCCGTCACGAACCTGAAAGGATTGCCTCAGGCCTTCGATCCACGTCGCGGCAATTCCCTTATACCCTGGAAATGGGGCTCTCTCCCCTGAAATACCACTGATAAGTTCCTGAATTCGGATTAAGGAAAGATTCAGAAACAATTCAGAAACCAAAGACTTCGCTTCTGGCCTATAAGAGAAGGAGATTAGGCGATGCAAATCCTGGTAGTTGAAGACGAACCGAAAGTGGGAAATGCGCTACGGGAAGGGCTGGAAGCCGAAGGCTACGAAGTCACGTTGGCGCAGACAGGTGAAGAAGGTTTCTTTCAAGCCAGCACCCACACGTTCGACCTGATCATTCTCGATGTCATGCTTCCTGGCCGTGACGGAATCGAAGTGCTGAATACCCTGCGCAAGCAAGGCGCGCGAACCCCTGTGCTCTTACTCACTGCCAAGGATGCAATCGAGGACCGGGTGCTCGGTCTCGACGCTGGCGCTGACGACTACCTGGTGAAGCCGTTTGCCTTTGCGGAACTGAGCGCGCGCATTCGCGCTCTCCTGAGGCGCAACAGAACCGAGACAGAATCGGTGCTGACAATCGGCCACCTTGACGTTGACCCAGTACGGCGCACCGTCATTCGGCAGGGCCAGCGTATCGAACTTACAGCGCGTGAGTTCGATCTTCTTGAATATCTGGCGCGGAATCATGGGCGCGTTGTCTCTCGCGAGATGCTCGCCCGCGATGTGTGGAGAGAAACCGCACGCGCTACACCGCTCGACAATGTGATCGACGTCCATATCGCAAGGTTGCGCAGAAAACTCGATGATCCATTCGACCTAAAACTACTTCACACCGTCCGCGGAGTCGGATTCACACTACGTGAGGAGCAATCGTGAGCGGGTTATTAGGCAGAAATCTTCGCACCCGGCTCACCGTGTTCTACGCTGCATTGCTCGCGATCGCTTTGGTTGCTTATGCCGTATGCGTTTCCGCGTTCTTTCTACATAACTTGCGAGAGCAACTGGATGCCAGCCTCGACCGCGATGTGGAAACTGTCGAGGGAGACCTCTTTATGAACCCGGCAGGAAAGCTTGAACTGAATTCGCACGAAGGAGAAGCCGAAGGGGATGAACTCGACCGAGGATATTTTCTTGAAGTCTGGGCGCCCAATGGCACCCTTCTGTACCGAAGCGAACAACTCGGTGCTCAAGCCTTAGGCCCAGTACCCGTAAATACCTCGGGACGCTTCCGAGAATCAGCGAAGTCTTTGCGCCTGCCGTCCGGCATCAGAGTCCGGACGTCGGGCCGTGCCCACCACATGCCCGGCGGCACGTCCGTGATTGTGAGACTGGCTGTTAGCGAAGAGGGCCTGTGGGGAGAATTCTGGGAGATGGTTGCCGCCCTCGGAATAGGGCTGCCCATCACTGTAGCATTCGTCGCATTGATGGGATACCTGGTCGCGGGACGCGCGCTCAAGCCCGTCGATTCGATGGCCAAGAGAGCTGCCGAGATTACCGCTGATCATCTGCATGAGCGGCTCGCAATCAACAACCCTGAGGACGAACTGGGCCAACTGGGAACGGCGTTCAATACAGCACTGGCACGCCTTGAAAACTCCTTTGATCAACTGCGAAGATTTACCGCCGACGCCTCCCATGAGTTGAGAACACCGCTGACCGCGATTCGCAGCGTCGGTGAGGTATCCCTTCAGCGGCAAGGGGATGAGAGATACTACCGTGACATCATTGGCAGCATGCTCGAAGAGACAAATCGGCTGACCCGATTGGTGGACAGTCTGTTAACAATATCCCGCGCCGACGCCGGACGAGTGCAACTTCATCTCGCCGAAACCGACCTGCTCGATCTGGCAAAGGAATCCGCCGGCTTGCTCGAAGTTCTGGCGGAGGAAAAGGAGCAGAACGATACGAATTGAAGGCAACGCGGTAATGGTCTCGGCGGACCGCACAATCCTGCGCCAGGCGCTCGTAAACCTTATCGATAACGCGGTGAAGTATTCGCCCCTCAAGGGCGACATCCGTATTCGTGTGACAGACGGCGAACAACATGCCTATGTCGAAGTACGGGACAGTGGGCCTGGCATTCCTCCCGAACACCGGGATCGCATTTTCGAAAGGTTCTATCGAATCGACAAAGCCAGAACTCGCGCAGAAGGTGGAACGGGTCTTGGCTTGTCGATTGCTCAGTGGGCGGTTACCGCACATAGGGGATCGATCGAAGTACAGAGCAGCACGGGAGAAGGCTCTATTTTCCGCATTCGGTTGCCAAAGGTTGTCGCGGCAACGGGCCCATCTGCTCACAAAAGCTTAGCCGCCAGATCCGTTTGAGGTGTAATGCAAGGTCGATTTCATTTGGTTTTTGTGCTGATAAGCGTCCTTGCCGGAGTCTCCGCGGCTCAGAACTCCGCACCAGGACGGGTGATCAGCGGCACGGTGTTCGACACCAGCGGTGCGGTAATTCCCGGCGCCCAAATCGTGATCGCTACTCCCGGTGGACAAACCGCCGCGCAAGGAACCACCGATAACGCGGGCAACTTCTCTTTCACCAATATTCCTTCGGGTTCCTATCTTATCGATGTAACAAAGGAAAATTTCCGCGAGACCAAGCAGCCGGCGAAAGTTGGTTCGCAAGTTCACAGTTCCCTGCGGATTGTCATGCCGGTTGCCGCGGTTACACAGGAAGTGACCGTCGGCGCTTCCGACAGTGTGCCTCAGATAAGCACGGAGATCGCGCAAAACCAGAGTTCCAATTCAATCGACCGCGACGCTCTCGACCGACTCCCTGTGTTTGATCAGGACTACATCACCACAATATCCCGATTTCTGGATGCCGATGCGACCGGCACGAACGGGGTGACGCTTGTCGTCAACGGCCTCGAAGCGAATGGCCCTGGTGTCACGGCGTCTGCGATCCAGAGCGTCAAGATCAATCAAAACCCATACACAGCGCTCTATTCCCGGCCCGGACGCGCCCGCATTGAAATCACCACAAAAGGCGGAACCCCGCAATTTCATGGCTCCGGAAATTTCCTTTATCGCGACTCCTTGTTCGATGCCGGTAATGCCTTCGCGGCCACCAAGCCATCGGAACAGCGCACCTACTACGAAGGCTCTCTTACCGGCCCTCTCGGCCACAGCAGGAAAACCACGTTTCTACTCGCCCTCGACAAAGACAGCGACAATCAGCAGGCGATTGTCGTCGCAGCGGGGCCGAACGGCGTAATCAACGCAAACGTCCCCAATCCTACAAATCACTACTTCCTTTCGGGCCGCGTATTTCGCGACTACAAACAAGGAAATCAGCTTTGGATTGGATATTCCTACGAACACAAGACGGTTCAGAATTTCGGAGTCGGTGGAACGGTGCTGCCAGAGGCTGGAACGAATACTTTGACCTTCGAGCATGAGATCAACGTCGGCCACACCTATGTCCTTTCACCCAAGCTCCTGAATCAGCTCCACTTTCTCGTCGGTCACCCTGACAGCCGGGTCCATGACCTGAACGAGAACCCGCAACTGATCGTGTCTGGTGCGTTTACTGGAGGGGGTGCGCAGGCGAATTTTCGGAGGACCGAATATCACTTCGACGGAACGGATATCGTCACTTGGACATCCGGCAGACAGGAGATCAAGTTCGGAGTGGATGTGCCGGACATCAGCCGGCGGGCATTCGACGACTTTACGAACCGCCAGGGCACCTACTCGTTCGCGAGTCTTGCTGATTACACCGCGGCTCGCCCATTTTCCTACCTCGTGCAGAGCGGACAGGGCCACGTCACCTTCCTTGAAAAAACTGTTGCAGGCATATTCGAAGACAACCTTCGATTGAAGCCGAACCTGTCTGTCTCCATCGGCGTTCGCTATTACTGGCAGAACTATTTCCACGACATCCCCTGGAATCTCGGCCCGCGTTTCAGCTTTGCCTACGCTCCAACCGCAAGAAGCAAAACGGTGATCCGTGGAGGCGCAGGCATCTTCTTCGACCGCACCGGCCCAACTCCTATCTCTGACCTCCTGCATTTCAACGGCGAAGTGCTCAAAAGATTCCTTGTGAATTCACCCGGCTACCCCATCACAGAACCGGAATTAGCAGGGGCTCCGACCAGCGTCGTAGTGCTCGGTTCAAGTCAGCGTATCCCCTACACCCTTCAATACGGTGTCGGAGTCGAGCAGCAGTTGAATGCGAGGAGCACCCTGTTTGCTAACTACGTCGGTGTAAGAGGGATCGACATGTTCCGGTCGATCGATGCGAACGCTCCTCCACCTCCTGACTACATTGCGCGCCCGAATCCAAACCTGGGACAGGAACGGACGCTTCAGTCTGAGGGCTATCAAAAGAGCAATGGGCTCGAAGTCGGCTTTCGCGGGAGACCTGTTAGCTTTTTCACCGGACAAGCGAGATATGCTCTCGGGAAGACCTACAACAATACCAGTGGCATCACCTATTTTCCGGCGAACAGCTATTTCCCCAAGGCGGATTGGAGTCGTTCAGACAACGATCAACGGAACAAGTTCGATCTGCTGGGAACGTTTGAGGCCGGCAAGTGGTTTAATTTTGGAACAGCTCTGTCGGCCTACTCAGGCAAACCCGTAAATGTCACTACTGGAAATGATGATTACAACATCGGCCTATCCAACGCTCGGCCGGCGGGCGTTCCCCGCAATTCCCTTCACGGCCCCGGGTACCTGAATCTCGATCTCAATCTGGCACACGATTTTGTACTGACGAAGGCGGGCAAAGAAGGACCAATAGCCACGATCGGTGTCAATTCATTCAATGTTCTTAACCACCCAAATGATGTGACCTATATCGGGGTAATCCGCTCGCCTTTTTTGGGCCAGGCGGTCGCGGCCCTTCCACCGCGTCGCATGCAGTTGGATGTTGAGTTCAAATTTTGACGCCAAATGTTTGCAGGGAGTCGGCGATGAAAGTCCGAGGTAAGAATTTGAAGCATGCTCGCGCAGCGGTGACATTCAACCTTTTGATTGCGGTTCATGCCGCGCTTGCACAAGGGCACACTTCGGGGAATCAGGTATTGGAACAGGTGGCCGATGTTCCACTGCCCGGACCAGCGGTTCGGTTTGACTATCAAAGCCTCGATGCGCAACACCATCGGCTCTATATCGCCCACATGAACGCCGACCAGCTCGTAGTCTTCGACACGGAAAAGCGGCAGGTTGTCGCCAATCTGGATGGCTTCAAACGTGTGCATGGTGTCATTGCAGTGCCCGAAATAACCCGGGTTTATGCCTCAGTCACCGGCGAGCATCAGGTAGCCGCCGTGGATATGAATACCCTCAAAACCGTCGCGACGAGCGGACCTGTGACTTATCCCGACGGACTCGCTTACTCGCCGGCCACCAAGAGAGTCTTCGTGTCAGACGAGCACGGCGGTGTAGACGCGGTGGTGGACACAGCAAGCGGAAAGCTCCTGACGAACATCCCGCTCGGGGGCGGTGCGGGAAATACTGTCTACGATTCCGGTTCCGGACACATCTTGGTGGCCGTGCACGGCGTGAATGAACTGGTAGCCATTGATCCTGCGGCAATGAAGATCGTTGGCCGATATTCTTTGCCGGGGATCAAGAATCCCCACGGCATCGCGCTCGATTTGATTAACCGCCTCGCATTCGTTGCGGGCGAAGAAAATCACTCCCTGGCGGTGGTCGACCTCGGTTCGATGAAGGTCCTCTCAAATCATCAGGTGGGCGAAGACCCGGATGTGCTCGCTTTTGATCCCGGCTTAAAGAGATTGTATGTGTCGGCCGAGTCTGGCACGGTGACAGCGTTTGAAGAAAATGGGCGCGAGCTAAAGGCTATTGGGCAGTTCGCTATGCCGCATGCTCACACTGTCAGCGTAGATCCAAAAACGCATCTGGTCTATTTCCCCCTTGAGAATATCGACGGACATCCGTTGCTTCGGATCATGAAACCAGCAAGTCTACCCTGAGATCGTAATGATGCTCCAAACGCACTTTCTGAGCCCAAAAGATCTCCATTCCATGCGCCACGGAGAAACAAACGCCCATGTTCTTTCCGGGGCTTTCAATTGTCGTGTATCGCCATGCAATCATTGAAGAAAGACATCGAGCTTGGCGATACTGTGCCTCGCGTCCGCTCTCTACCACGATGCGTTGGCAGTGGCTCAACCCCTGCACTGCCTCTAAAGCATTTTCGCAATGACTGGCGGTCATCTATGATCGGCTTTTTTTGCCAATAGCATGAAACCTTTTCCGGGCAGTGGAATCAAAGCAAGCAACGGTCTCTATCATCGAAACGAAATGAAGCTCATTTATCAGATCGTAGCCACAACCATGCTCCTGCTGTTGCTTGGGGTCACGGGTGCGGACTGTCTGGTCCCGAATGTTCGGATGAGCGACGCGGAGAAGATGTGCTGCCGGCAGATGGCAGGACAATGTGATATGAGCATGGCGGCCAAGCATCCGTGCTGCCAGAAAATCACGCAACGGCATGATGATGCAGATCTGAACGATCTGTCTCACTTTGCCTCTCCGATACTGTCTTCGCCCGTAGCAATGCTTGGGTCAGATCTTCCTCTTGATGTAACCGTCCCGCTGTCGATGGTTCCTGATTTGCTCGAACAGCCACCGCACGCCCCTCCCTTCCTTTCCGTTGAAATCTTGAGAATCTGATTTAGCTCTCGTTTTCTTGCGAACGCGCATGCGTGCGTCTTCGTGTTTCCGGGCCGCATCTGGCGTGGAAGAGATACGAGAGTTATGCATTTTGCCCACCGTGAGCACTCCTGTTTTAAGGGGGCGACGGGGCGACTCTCCCTGCTTCCTCGTTTTGGTAACAGGCCGCCTATTTCATCAAAGGCGCTGAGGGAGAGGCTTGCCATGATTGACCGTCTTATCGACTTTTCTCTAAAACACAAGTTCATCATTGCCATGCTCTGGACCGGTATCGCAGGCTGGGGCCTGTGGGCGATGCTGCGTGCTCCCATCGACGCCATTCCCGACCTGAGTGACAACCAGGTTATCGTTTTCACCGATTGGCAGGGCCGCAGCCCGCAGGAGGTTGAGGACCAGATTACCTATCCACTCACTACCAATTTGCAGGGCTTGCCGGGCGTGAAGGTGGTGCGCTCTTCATCTGCTTTCGGCTTCTCGATGATATTCGTCATCCTCAATGATGACGTCGATCTCTATTTCGCACGCACCCGGGTTCTGGAACGGCTCAACCTCGTCACCAAGGAGTTGCCTGCGGGCGTTGTTCCCACGCTTGGACCGGATGCGACCGGTGTGGGGCACGTCTTTTGGTACACGGTGGAAGGCGGCGGCAAGAGTCTGCGGGACCTGCGCTCGCTACAGGACTGGTACGTACGCTACCAACTTAACTCTGTCCCCGGCGTTGCCGAAGTAGCGAGCGTCGGCGGCACGGTGCAGCAGTACCAGATCGATGTCGATCCCAACCGGCTGCGCTCCTACGGCATTCCCCTCAGCGTGGTCATGCGCGCTGTGATGGCAAGCAACTCCAATGTGGGCGGCAATGTCATCTCCGAGAATGGCTCGTGGTCCATCGTGCGCGGGCTCGGCCTGATCGAGAGCCTGGACAATATTCGCAACATCGTGGTCGGTTCGCATAACGGTACCCCCGTCTTAGTAAAGGATCTGGGCAACGTCAAGATTGGCGACGCATTCCGCACCGCGGCGTTAGTCAAGAACGGCTCCGAGGCGGTTGGCGGCGTGATCGTGGCGCGAACAGGCGAAAATACGAAAGAAGTCATCGACCGCGTCAAACACAAAATCAAAGAGATCGAACCCGGTCTGCCTCCCGGTGTCCACATCGTTCCATTCTATGACCGATCCCAATTGATCGAGGCTACGGTCGATACACTCCGTCATGCGTTGATCGAAGAGATCATCCTGGTCACACTCGCGCATGTCATTTTCCTGATGCACTTCCGCAGCATTCTGGTCGTTACCCTACCGTTGCCGCTTGCCGTGCTCTGTTCCTTCCTGCTGATGCACTACGCGCATGTGACTTCCAATGTGATGTCGCTTGCCGGCATTGCCATCGCCATTGGTGTGCTGGTGGATGCCGGCATTGTCGTCACCGAAAATGCGTTCCGCCATCTGGAGGGTGTCGATACAAGCGATCGAGGGCTCGTCTTTGAAACGGTTATGAAGGCCACAAAGCTGGTTGGCCGTCCGACGTTCTTCTCGATGGCGATCATCATCCTGGCCTTTGTCCCTGTGTTCGCCCTTACCGGGCAGGAAGGAAAGCTTTTCCATCCGCTCGCATTCGCAAAGACCTTCGCTATGGTGAGCGCGACAGCCATTGCACTGACGCTGGTACCCATTCTTTGCATACTTCTGCTCCGCGGCAAGTTTCATTCGGAAGACCGGAATCCGGTCATGCGTTTCCTGCGGCGGCTCTATCGTCCTGCTCTTTCGTGGGCTCTTGATCATCGCGCCATCACGCTTGGCATTGCATTTGTCTTCCTCGGTGGCGCTGTGGTTCTGGCCTCCGGCATCGGCAGTGAGTTCATGCCTCCCCTCAACGAGGGCGACATCATGTTCATGCCCATTGCGGATGCTAGCATCTCTCTCGCGCAGAACATCGATTACGCAAAGCGACAGGACAAAGTGCTGGACAGCTTTCCCGAGGTCGCCTATGTCGCGGCCAAGATAGCGCGCGCGGAGACCTCCACCGATCCGGCTGGGCTGAACATGACGGAGACTATCGTGCATCTCAAGCCACGCGATCAATGGCGGCCTGGCATGACGCTTCCGAAGCTCAAGAGCGAGATGGACCGCGCCGTCTCTCTGCCCGGTGTTGCCAACATTTGGACGCAGCCGATCATCAACCGAATCGACATGCTGACCACGGGTATCCGGTCAGAGATCGGCATCAAGCTCTTCGGCTCTGATCTGACGCAACTCGAAGCAAAGGCCCGTGAAATAGCGGACGTTGTAAGGACGGTGAGGGGCGCGAGCGATATCTATCCAGAGCAGGTCACCGGCGGCTTGTACCTGGACATCAAGCCGAACCGCGAGGCTGCTGCACGTTACGGCATTGATGTTGGTGCGATCCAGGATGTCATCGAGACAGCTATCGGTGAAAACAATCTGACCACCACCATCGAAGGGCGGCAGCGCTTCCCGGTGCGTGTACGCTACGCACCTGAGTTCCGCCACGATCCGACAGATATAGCCAATGTTCTCGTAACAGGAGCGAATGGAGCACAGATTCCGCTGGGACAAGTTGCGGATATCCATCAGGTGGCCGGCCCCGCTCAGATCAACAGTGAAAATGGCCTGCTGGAAGTTTCCGTTTTGATGAATGCGCGTGGGCGGGATGCCGGCGGTGTCATCGCCGATGCAGACAAGGCCATCCGTGCAAAAGTGAAGATGCCTGCTGGCTACTACTACAACTGGAGCGGGCAATTTGAAAACGAGGTTCGGGCGAAGAAGCGGCTACAGCTTGTCGTACCGATCGCCATCGGCATCATCTATATCCTGCTCTACCTGACCTACCGCTCTTTCCTCGAAGCAGCGCACGTCTTGCTTGCCGTGCCGTTTGCTCTTACCGGAGGTCTCTACCCGCTCTGGCTGCTGCACTATAACTTTTCGGTTGCGGTCTGGGTCGGGTTCATCGCCCTCTTCGGTACGGCAGTGCAGACGACAGTGGTGATGGTGATCTACCTCGAAGAGGCCGTCGAACGAAAACGCCACGAACGAGGAGTGCTGACGACCGCGGATTTGCGTGAGGCCGTCATGGAAGGGGCTCTCCTCCGTCTCCGCCCAAAGCTTATGACGGTGTCGACGATAGTCGCAGGCTTGCTGCCAATCTTCTGGAGTACGCGCGTCGGCTCCGAGGTGATCCGTCCGCTGGCGACGCCTGTTCTTGGCGGTATGATCAGTTCCCTTGCCCATGTACTCATTGTCACGCCGGTTATCTTCTTGTGGTTGCGAGAGCGTGAGCTTCGCCGCAGCCAACCGCACGCTGAACTATTACACCCCGCGCCAGCCACACCAGCACTTCCAACCACACGCTAAGGAGCACTTTCATGAAGACTTTCTATGTAATCTTGTTGGCCTCCATCTTTGTTCTGGTTGGCTGCAACAGCGACAAGGCCAATCTTTCCTCGCTCAAACCAGCCGCGACAAAAACTGTCGGCAAGCTCACCATCGTGCTTCTGGACAAGACCGGCGAGTTGACACAAGGGCAGAACGAATTCGTCATCCAGTTCAAGGATGACCAGGGTCAGCCCGCCGATGTCGGCGATGTTCAACTCGGCTCCAACATGTCCATGCCAGGCATGAGTCCGATGTCGGGTGATGCCGAGCTTACGCCAACCCGCCAAACAGGGGTTTATAAAGTGACCTCGAACTTCGCAATGAGCGGAGCCTGGCATTTCACTCTTTCTTGGAACGGACCATACGGTCATGGCCACACATCGTTCAACAACAACGTGAGGTAAGGAACATGAAACGGATGCTATTTACCTATCGATTGTGGTTGCTGATGACGTTGCTATTGGTGGGTGCCCTGCCGCTTTCTGGACAGACGGCGCAGCCTCCAGATTTCCCGTTTCGTTCCGCGAACGATTTTCTCGATCTCAGACAGGGAGTCACTGAGACAGAACTCGTCACGCGGGCTCTGGCCTCCAATCCCTCTTTGTTGGTGCAACGTCAGCAGATCGCAATGGCAAAAGGGGGCGTAACGCAGGCTCGCCTGCGTAAGAACCCATCGCTTACGTTGAGTGGACTCAAGGAAGTGAATGGAGGCGACAACAGCTTTAACGTCGGTGGCACGTTGCCGCTGGAACTCTACGGACGCCGAGCCCGGCGCACGGAAGTCGCCCAGAATAAAGAGGACGCCACGCAGCAGAGTGTGGCCGATCAGGAACGTCTTCTCACAGCCGAAGTACGCACGCGCTTTGGTCAGGCTCTCGCCTCGATCCGTGACCTGATGTTCATGGAGCAGCTTCTTCGGGTGAACCGGGACTTCTTGAAGCTTATGGAAGATCGCGTGCGTGAAGGCGCCACGCCGACGCTCGACGCAGGCGAAACGCGAGTCGAAGTCAACCGCATCGAAACGATGCGCATCGACTATCAGGCGAAGGCAGAGGTTGCCTTACTTGCTCTTAAGGAAGCTGCGGGCATAGACCCGGAGGAGTCCATTCGGTTAAAAGGGGCGCTTGAACTCTCCCCTCTCGCCTATGACCAGAAGCAGCTTCTGCAATTGGCGATGGATCATCGACCTGACCTGGCGTTTCAGCGAGCGAACGAAGCTCTGGCCAACGCAGAGCTTCGTTTGGATAAGGCAACGGCAAAGCCGGATGCCAGCGTATTCGGAGGTTATCAGCGCCCGGATAGCGGCTTCTCGCAGCAAGGAGTCGATGCTGCGGGGAACCTTACTCCGATACGTCAGACGTTCAACTACGCTACCTTTGGACTCAACATCGATCTGCCGCTCTTCAATCGTAATCAAGGCGCTGTCGTATCGGACACGGCGGCTATCCATGCGGCAAGCAGTCAAGTCGCGGCGGCCAGCCTGAGTCTTCGGCATGAGGTCTCACAAAATCTCATCCGGCTCAATGGTGCTCAGACGCGGGTAACGGTCTACGGGAGCGGTGTGCGCGACCAGGCGGCACACAATCTGGATATCGTCCGCCAGACCTACAGTTACGGTCGCACGACGCTACTCGATGTCATCGCGGAACAACGCCGTTACATCGATATTGAAACCGGATATACGGAAATCCTGCTCGACGCGTACGCGGCGCGCATTGCTCTCGAACAAGCAGTAGGAACCAACCTGCCATGAAAGGTGAAGGCATGCAAAATATAGATAAGACGGAAACGATCGCTGCACCGCGTCGCCGCACGATGTGGGTCGGTCTCGGTGTAGTCATAGCCCTTGGTGCTTCAGTCTGGCTCTGGTTCGGCCTAGGGAATTCCAGCCGGCCTACGCCACGCCAACACGCTCCGATGGCACGCATGGCCGACATGCCATCTCCTGCAAGCGATGATTCAATAGCCTCAACCACGCCGGACGCAGCCTTGCAGGTCGATCTTGACCCGGACGATCTGAAGAAGGCGCAGATTCAGACCGTCTCTGTAGACATGCGGGAGACTGCCGGCACACTTCGTGTTCCTGGAGTCGTTAACCCGGATGAGTACAAAGAAGTGCATGTCACACCTCTGGTCGGCGGTGTCATCAGACAGGTTCATGTGGTGCTCGGCGACCATGTGCGGCGCGGCCAGCCGATGGCAGTAGTCTTCAGCAGCGACCTCGCTGACGCCGAAACAGGGTATCTGGCGATGCTGGCCGAGTTGCAAGCAGATCACAAGAAGCTGGAGCGAACAGAAAACCTCCTTAGACTCGGCGCAGCGAGCCAGCAGGAGGAGGAAGAGGTGGCGGCAAATCACGCAGCGCACGAGGCCCATGTGCGCGCCGCGTTGGAGAAGCTAAGACTGCTCGGCGCGGGTGATCGTCAGATAGCCGCACTAAAGCAAGCCGAACAGATTGATGCAAACTTGTCGGTGCCGGCGCCCATCAATGGAATCGTGCTGACACGCACCGCGAACCCCGGACTGGTTACGAATATGGCGCAGGAGCTGTTTACAGTGGCCGACTTATCGAAGGTATGGGTCATGGCAAGCATCAACGAGAAAGACTTCTCAACTGTTCATATCGGAACAACCGCTGTAGTGACAGCTCAGGCTTATCCGGGGCGCGTATGGAAGGGGCGCGTCGTCTACATCCAACCCCAGGTGGACCCTGCCACGCGCACGGCCCAGGCTCGTATTGAGGTAGCGAATTCCGACGAGAGTCTGCGGCTCGATATGTACATGGATGTCGAATTTATGTCCTCGGGCGGTAAAGGTCTTGTGGTTCCCGAATCGGCAGTTCAGGCAATCGGGGAGAAACAATACGTCTTCCTTCCGATTAAGGACAGTGACGGCAGTTTCGCTGTGCGACGGGTCAAACTCGGTCCTTCATCAAATGGTTTTTACCCGATACTGGACGGTCTGAAGCTCAACGACGAGGTCGTCAGGGAAGGCAGCTTCATCCTCAAGGCTGAAGCGATACGTCAGCACCCTGAATTGTAAGGCGGCCAGATCAACTATTCAGCAGCCAGGGCAATCACCGGGTCCACTCTGGTAGCGCGCCTGGCTGGCACATATCCTGCCAAGAGCGCGACGGTAAGCAGCAACAGCGTCGCTCCCGCAAGCGTCACGCCATCGGTCGGCGCGACGCCGAAGAGCAGGCTAGCAGCCGCTCGGGAGACGATCAGAGCGGCTGTCACACCCAGCAGCAATCCGCCGCCAGCTAAAAGCAGCACCTGTCCCAGCACGAGTCGAATGATATCCAGGCGGGCAGCTCCGAAAGCCATACGGATACCGATCTCGGCAGTACGCTCTGTCACTGAGTAGGAAACCAGTCCGTAAATCCCGATGGCGGCGAGAACGAGCGCAAAGGCTGAAAACGAGATGAGCAACCATGTCGAGGAGCGACGCTGCGTTCCTAAGGTGTCAAGTTCCGCATCTACCGTGGTCACTGCGAACCTGGGTATCTGCCCATTCACAGAGAGAACGGCGGCCCGGATTGCGTTTGCCAATGGAAGCCGGTCATCTGCGACGCGAATCACTATGTCCATCGAAGCAATCCACGGACGCTGGCTTTGGGGCAAATAAAACAGTGGAAAAACACGGCTTTCTGGACCGTCAGGCAGTGAGTCGCCCACCACGCCCACGACCGTCTGCCATTCCGAGGCCTCTCCGGGAACGCCGAAGCGGAACCGCTTTCCGATAGGGTCCGCGTTCGGCCAGAACCTTTTCGCCATGGCCTGGTTGATCGTTGCGACGGGTTGGGTGTGCAAGCTGTCTGTCGACGAAAAGTACCTGCCCCGCAGCAGTGGTATTCCGGTTGTCTCGAAGTATGCGCCACTCACCACATGGGAAGTACTGGCGGCCGCATTGCCGGCGGCAGAAACGTGGTCTTCGCCTTCTACCTCGATAACGTCATCCGGGATATAACTGCTGAACATTTCATCAATCGCACCCGCATCGTTGACGCCAGGAAGTGCTCTTATACGAGCCAAGACCTGGTCAAACTGGCGCGCAGGCCGGCCCGTGTCGTTGTCCGCTGTCGCAGGAGCATCGAGATGAAGAAAAAGCAAGCGTTGCGGTTTAAAACCAAGATCGACATTCTGGCTCTCAAGAAAACTACGCAGCATTAGCCCGGTACTTGTGACCAATACCATAGCGAGCGCCAGTTGAAGCGCCATCAGAAGATGACTGAGGCGGCGACGAGTCAGACTACCCGCAATCGTGCGGCTGCCTGCTTTTAACGTATCGTGAGGGTCGCGGCGCGCGCTGAGCCAAGCTGGTCCCAGGCTCAACAATACCCCCGTGCCCGCGGAGAGGAGTGCGCAGAAGACCAGAACCTTGGGATCAAGCCTGACCTCCGTAAGGCCACGAATACCCGCGGGGCCAAAAGCGCGAATCAAGGGGATCGCTGCTGCCGCGAGGCAAACACCCGGCACCGCCGCAAAGACCGAAAGCACCAGGCTCTCGATCAAATGGAGCCGGAGGATGCGCGCACGGCCTGCGCCTAACGCTATGCGGACAGCGTTCTCTTTCTGGCGCGAACTCTGACGTGCGAGCAAGAGGCTTGCGACATTCACGCATGCAATCAAAAGCACGAAGAGAACCGCGGAAAAAAGCATCCATAGTGAGGCGCGTGTGCGTGGCGGTACCAGATCGTCGGTGAGGGGCACGACGTTGATGGATTTGCCGTCCTCAAACTGAGGGTACTGTTTGCTCAGGCGCGCATGGACGGCGTTCATTTCCAACTGAGCCTGTTCCGGTGTAACTCCTGGTTTGAGTCGGGCGATCGCGTTGAACGCATCCGCCTGCCGGGCGGTGAGAAACGCCGGCCATTCGGCTACGAACGTGAGCGGAATCCAAACGCTGGTATGCCCTGTTGGAAAATCGAAATGGGGTGGCATGACCCCCACCACGATCGCAGGCCGGTGATCGACAACCAACGTCTTGCCGATGACATCGCCGGCGCCCCCAAAATGCGTTTGCCAGAATGGATAGCTGATCACGGCCTGCGGAGCCCGGCGTTCTTCTTCCCCTGCCGTCCAACTGCGGCCCATCAGAGGGGCCACTCCCAGCACTGAAAAAAACTCGGAGGAGACACGCCCTACGTTTATGCGTTCCACCTGCTCGCCGCTGTTAACATCCGCGTGGTCGATGCGCAACATTCCAGCCATTTGGTCAAAACTGTGGGCTGAGCGACGCCAATCCTGGATATCTGGAAAAGAAGTCCAGTTCCTCTGAATATCTTTAGCAGGAACTCCTGACCAGAGGATTACAAGTTCTGCCGCGTTGCGGTAGGGTAGCGGGCGCAGCATGACGCTTTCGATCACGCTGAACATCGCGGTGTTGACGCCAATGCCTCCGGCAATGGCGAGCACCGCCAGCAAGGTGAATCCGGGATTGCGGTAAAGGCCCCGTGCAAGTTGACGCGTTTCCCTCAGCAGGTCTCTCATCGGCTCCTACCCCTTGGGCTTCGGAGATAATACTAAGCTAAAATTCGTCAGCAGCTTCTTTCTCAGGGACAACCGCCTCTTCTCCACCGAAGCTACGGAACAGCGCACGACACGCTCGCAGGCATCCGGCGCATAGAGCATCTCTGTGTTCGCCCTGGAACCATCTCACGCGCTCGTCCGGACTGCTTGCCTCTTCAAGGCTTTCGACTGCTCCTATGCGCCCGCGTGCCGATGAGGCCAAACTATTCACAGCAACAGCTCTGCAATTGGATCGGCGGACACTTTACCGACCCGTAGGAGCAGAAGACGCAACAATCTCCAGCATTCGGTCGCATCAGGGTATGGCAATTGTCACATGCGTGAAAGAAGCGGCATGAGCCGAGAGGCATCTCTTCCAGTGTCGCGTGGCCACACCGGGGACACGTGAGCACCGATTCCAGGATGGCCTTGGACGACGTCATTACCTCTTGTCTCCACCATGAAGTCTCGAAGGAAAACCCGCGTTCGTCGTCGCTTTCATGAGGGCCGACGGATTGATCTTGGTCGAGTCGTACTTCACCGTCGCGGTCTTGTGGTCATAGTCCACCTTCGTATTCATGACTCCCGGTACTTTTTCGAGCGCCATCTGGATGGTGATCGAGCACATGGAGCAAGTCATGTTCTGTACATCAAGGACGGCGGTCTGCGGAGTTCCGGCGAACGCGGAGACCGGGAAGCAGATGAGTAGCGCGGTAAGAAGTTTACGCATTGTTGACTCCTCTCAACGATAGAAAAAGGGCAACATCCAGGGACTGACTACGAGAAACAGCGATAGCGGCACAAAGATCCAAAACAAGGCTTTCTGCGCTCGGAGCGTGCGATCCGCGAGGCAGTTGTCCTCCACAGCGCAGCTCTGAGGAGCCAGATACAGCTTCCGAAAAGCCAGGAAGAGGAACACGAGCGTAAGCCCAATGAAGATGGGTCGGTACGGTTCGAGGCCAGTCAAATGGCCGATCCAAGCGCCGCCGATACCGAGACTCAAAAGAAGAAGTGGCCCAACGCAACAGGCGGATGCACCAATACCCGCCAGCACGCTGCATGCAAGTGCCAGTTTCGTATTCGCGCCGGATGACGATCGCATTTGAAGACCCTACCTCATTTCACTCTAAACCCCGTACCATGGTACGGGGTCAAATGAGACACATGAGCAATAACCTGACAATCGGCATCTTGGCAAAGCGTAGCGGCGTAAGTGTTGAAACGATCCGCTATTATCAACGGCGCGCTCTGTTGAAAGAGCCGTCGAAACCCCGTGGTGGCTTTCGGCACTATCCGGAAGAAACGGTGAGACGAGTACTCTTCATTAAACGAGCGCAGGCTTTGGGATTCACACTAGAGGAAATCCATGGGCTGCTTGCTCTCGACGAACGGAAAGGCTGTACGGAGACGCGGGATATGGCAGCTCACAAACTGGAGATCATAGCGCAGAAAATTACCGACCTCTTGAAGATAAAAAAATCACTCGCTCGCCTTGTACGTTCCTGCGATGCGTCCGCGGCTGGGGAGCCTTGCCCAATCATTCATCTCTTAGCGGATGATTAGTTTCTTTGCGTCGCAGCCTCAAGTGAAACACCGCCAGGAGGAGCAGGAAAAGCAGGAAATTCGGGACGGTGTACCGCGGGCTCTCCACAAAGCTCTCAAAAACCATGAAGCCAAAGTCAGAACAATGATGCACAATACCACTACCCAGGTGGGCCAAATTAGATGATCAAAGTCGGCCACGCCGGATGAGCAAACTCAAAAACCTTGAATCCTGAATGCTTTCTGGAGGCCGCGGTATCATGGAGGTGAGGTGGCTCATGCGAACGACAATCGAACTCCCAGAATCTGTTTACCGCAAAGGTGAAAAAATCGCGCGCACGCAAGGCGTTACGATTGAGGAGTTCATCGTTCGTACTTTCGAGCGTGAATTGAAGGCCGAGTCAGATGTTCCGGCCCATTCCAAGCGGGTGACTCTGCCGCTGGTCCCGTCGAAAGAACCGGGTACACTCGATCTGAAAGACTTCAATTTCGATGACCTTCTTGCCTGATGTCAACATTTGGGTTGCGCTCACTTCCAACCGGCACGTCCACCACGCTTTAGTCAACGAATGGCTACAAGGCATAGAGAGCGACCAGATTGCTTTTTGCCGTATCAGTGAGCTAGATTTCCTCCGTCTTCTGACCAACGCTTACGTCATGGGCAACGATGTTTTGTCTCCGACTGAGGCATGGAATGTCTACGATGAGTGGCGAACTGACGACCGCGTAATTTTTCTTCCAGAACGTGGAGAATTCACCGAACATTGGCAACGACTTGGCAGGCAGATTGTGGGAGGTCCGAATGTTTGGACTAACGCCTACCTGGCTGCTTTTGCCCTCCACGCGAACGCAACGGTTGTCACGCTGGATCGTAAATTCATACCCCTCGGCAAGGTCTCAATCAAATCTCTTGTCTAGTGAGGATGGGTTGAGTTGGCATCCGTGCCCTTAGAGCATTTTCACTTCTACTCTGCACAGGTGAGTGTGGCGAGGTGCGGCTTTCCTTGAGGAAAAGCCGCATCGGGATCGGTTGCTCTGTATGCACCAGAAGTGAAAATGCTTTAGTCGCAACGAAGCGCTAGCATCGGATCGCTCGATCCGCGTCGCGACAAGCGTGCACTGATTTCCAGCCGGGTGAATGACGACGCTCGTTTACCAGTCTGCGACCGATGTCGATACCGATCTGGTCACTCATCTCCAGAGCCGGCGTTGCCGGAGCCCGCGCGCGAGGCAACGCTCTTTCGCCGCAGCCTCGCATAAAACACGGCCATGAGGAGCAGGAAAAACAGGAAATTCGGGACAGTGTGCCGCAGGCTCTCCACAAAGAACGTGCTGCCCGCGATCGCGGCGAGAGCTGCCAAAGCAAGGACCTGCGCATACGGAGAAAATGGCAGGCGCACCGGCAGAGCCGCGATGCGCGCAGGCCCCAGCACCTTACGAAACGAAAGATGGGCCAGCAGGATGACCATCCACACGAAGAACATTCCCGCCACCGCAATGCCGTAGAGCGACAGGAAGGCGTGGTTCGGAGCGAAGATCGCCAGCAGGATGGCGGCAACCATCCCCGCGGTCGACAGAAGCAACGCAAGGTAGGGCACACCATTGCGCCCGAGGCGCCCGAGTGCCTGCGGCAGATAGCGATCCTGCGACAACGAAAACAGGGTGCGACTGGTGAGGTAGAGATTCGCATTTGCGCTGGAGAGAGCAGCGGCGATGACCACCAGATTCATGATGCCCGCGGCATACGGTATCCCGACGCTGCGGAAAGCGAATACGAAGGGACTGCCGGTAAGCCCGCTGCCCAGCTTGTCCCAGGGAGTCATCGCCAGCATCACAGTGATCGACAACACATAGCAGAGAATCAGCCGGGCAACGACAGCGCGCATAGCGCGGGGGATGGTCTTCGCGGGCTGGTGCGCCTCGCCGGCCGTGACACCGATGATCTCGATCCCCATATAGCTGGTGAGCGTAAGACTCATTGCCAGCCACACTCCCTTGATCCCATTTGGCAGAACGCCACCATGGCCGGTCAAGTTGGAGGTTGCTTTGGCCGGTCCCAGGCCGACGATTAAACCGAAGCCAATCAATACAAACGCCGCGATGGCGACCACCTTGAGGATGGCAAACCAGTATTCGAACTCGGCGAAGCTGCCCACCTGCATGGCGTTGATAGCGACCAGGACGAGCGAGACGGCGGCCACGATCAGCCACTGCGGCGCCGTGGGAAACCACACCGCACAGTAGATCGCTACAGCCGTAACCTCCGCACCGATCGCGATGATCTGCACAAAGGCGTAGGTGACGCGCACGGCGAAACCGGACCACTCGTTGAGGTAGGTCTGTGCATACACGCCGAAGGAGCCGGCCACAGGATGCACCACCGCCATCTCGGCGATGGAGTACGCGACGATTAGAGTTATGACAGCACCGAAGAGATACGACAAGATGACGCCCGGGCCCGCGAGCCGAATGGAGAGCGAACTGCCAAGGAAGAGCCCGACACCGATGGCGCCGCCCATCGTCATCATGGTGAGCTGACGCTGGGTTACCCTGCGTTCGAGTTGGGGCGCGGGTGTGGTGTCGGCCACAGGCGCTGAGAAGGCTGACACTCGCATCTGACCGTCCGGCTTACGGGCGTCGGGCAATGCCAAGCAATACCTTCCCGAACTCTTGAATCTCATCGACGGTGTTGTAGTGAACGAGCGAGGCCCTCAGGACGCCGGACTCCAGTGGGATACCGAGCTGCTGCATCAAACGCGGCGTGTACATGTGGCCGTCACGAATGCCGATGCCGCGGCCGGCCATAACTTCCGTGACATGCGCAGGCGCAATGTTCGGCAGATTGAAGCAGAGAGTGGGCACGCGTTCGTGGCAGCGGGCGGGGTCGTCGATTCCATAGACGGTGGCGCCGGCGGCCCTGAGTACGCGAAGCATCTCCGCGGAGAGCGTCGCTTCGTAGGAGCGGATCGCTGTCATGGCGTGCACGATAGAGTCTCGCCGCGATGCGGGCGTGGCGCCCTCCTGGTCCTCGGCCGTCCGTGTGCCGAGCGCTTCGAGATAGGCCACGGCAGCCGCCATACCAGCGACGTTCTCGTAGATGAAGGTGCCCGCCTCAATCTTGAAGGGAGGAGCATCCGGAATGAAATCCTCGCGAAAGGTAGGCAGCTCATACAGCAGCCCCAGGCGGCCCCACATAAAGCCCATGTGCGGTCCGAAGACCTTATAGCCTGAGCAGACGAGATAGTCGCAATCGAGTGCCTGAACATCGATCACACCATGGGGAGCGTAGTGAACGCAATCGAGAACCACGTCTGCTCCAGCGGCATGCGTCAGCCTGGCGACAGCGGCCACATCCACCAGCGAGCCCAGCGCGTTCGAGGCCACGGTGCAGGCGACCATGCGCGTCTTTGCATTCAGCAGCGGCGCCAGATCCTCGACGTGCAGCCTGGAATCGGCGCGCATCTTCCACCAGACGATCTTTGCTCCTTCGCGCTCAAGCTGCAGCCAGGTGGCGATGTTCGCTTCGTGGTCGAGATCGGTGACGACGATCTGGTTGCGCGTGGCCAGGGTGCGGCCAATAGCAAGGCTGAGCAGGCGCAGGAACGAAGTGGCGTTCATGCCGAACGCCACTTCTTCGGGATGCTGTGCGTTGATGAGTGCAGCGACGCTTTCCCGGGCCTTGGCGATGGTTGCGTCCACCTCCATGCTCTTGCCATAACGTCCGCCGCGCTGCACGTTCGAGTGCAGCAGGTGCCGGTTGACGGCGTCGAACACGGTCTGCGGAATCTGCGCGCCGGCAGCGTTATCGAAGAAGATGAAACCGGGCTCCTGATGGAGCGCGGGAAACTGCGATCGCACCCAATCGGATGGGAAGGCGATGGCGCTGGGGACAGTTAGCTGTTCATCGAACATAACACTCCTGATGTTGCTTTAAGGCAACGAGACCGGGCCGGGTACGCCACGGCGCCATAACTCCGATTGCAGAGAGTATACAAACCGGAGCGACGACCGGGTTCCAGGCTTGGTTAGGGTCTGGGCATGGCTGGATCCAGGAGCTTGCGTGCCGTCTCTACTCCGAATACCGGAAGCGATGGATCCGTGAGCAGGCCGATCTGTTTGAGCACCGAGGCCTGATCCCAATAGATGCGCTCATGCGCCAGCTTTCCGTCGCGAAAGCCGACGACCACCACCAGCGGAACCTCTACGCGCCGATGTGTCGGCGCCACGCCCGGAAGCATCCACGGCATCTCTTCGGTGTGAGTGAAGGAGAAGATGATCTCGTCCACTAATTGATCCTGACCGAGGGTGCGGGAGACCAGCTGAATGGCCACATCCGCCGGCATCGGTGTGATGAAGTCCTGCTGATAGAACGTGCGCAGTGCCGCATGCCCATACCCGCCGGTCATCACTGGAATGTGGTTGACATAGGCGTCTTCTACCATCGTAGCGATCGTCGAAGCGACGTCCCGAGTCGAAAATTCATAGCCGATATGCTCATCCCATTGAGCAATCATCTCTGCATGAGTCATATTCTACAGGGCCCCTCGACCATATCTTATAGGATCACTGGAGCGTTTTCGCAATTGGTGTACGGGCAAGCCACTGGCCTTTACGTGGTTTTCTCTCAAGGAAAACCACACCTCGCTGGTCTTACCGGACCACAGTAATTGCGAAAATGCTTTGAAGATGCCGGCTTGCTAGTCGCGTCCAGCCCGATGGGTCGATTCGTTTCGAGATAACTCAATTAGAAGCGGCTTAGAGCAGGTAAATCCGTTAGGACCGCGGTTGCGGTGTTTAAATTTGGGAGCAGCTCAGCGGGCTTAGATACAGATTGGAAATATTACTCACAATCTCCGCGTCCATATTCTGCGGCTTGTGGGAAAGCTCCTTCCATGCTGGATCGGAGGCGAACACTGCCCAGTTCGCATTCAACTGCGCCACATCCGCAAAGGTCAGCATGTAGGTGAGGCTTGGCGTGCGGTGCCCGATCAATGTGTCGCCGAAGAACACCGGGGCCAAGCCAGTGCGGGCGAAAATCGCGATCTCCGCTTCGTTAAATACCTGCACCTTCCGGATATGCCCCGCGTCGGTGGCGCTCTCGTAGGTTCGCAGCTGGAAGATCCGTTTATCGCTCTTCGGTGCGACCAGTTTCGGCCAACCCGAAAACGCGGAGAGGAGTGTGCTCTCCACGCGAACAAATGCCGGGGCCGTCGCGGGAGCCGCCCAAAACATAGCGGAGGCTTTGAGAAACTCCGAATCCTCCGCCAAGCGGCTGTTGAGGGTTACCAGCGTTTCCACTTGCGTTGCCGGGACGAGCAAATAATAGGATGGCGTTTCCGGACCGACATCGAGCTTGAATGCGCCGACCGGGGTGATAGCCATCCGATTGAGCGCGGGAATGAGCGCGCGCTCGAAATAGCTTTGCGTCAAGGCCAATTGCGGTCCGGTGCGCAGGGTGTATTTCCGCAACTGGTAGAACTCCCGAGGGGCAGTCGCCTGCGCCCGGCCCTCGCCGCCGCTCAATGCCGCCCCCGCCAACGCAATTGCCGAAGTAACAAAGTCTCGCCTCTCCACGCTTCCTCCCGATAACACTGCTTGCCCATCGCTTTCACTAATCACCAACGACCAGCGCCAGCGTCAAGCCGTCATATCCTTTGCTGCCCACGGTCTGGATGGTGGTAGCGCTGAGGCGCGGCTCGGCAGCCAATATCTCGTGCAGGCGCCGCGCGCCATGAACGTTTGGATCGTCGCTTGCGGCATCGATCAAAGCTCCGCCCCGGATGACATTGTCCACGATGATCGAGCTGCCGCGGTGTGCCAGCTTGAGCGACCACTCCAGATAGTGCGGAATGCTCCGCTTGTCAGCGTCGATGAAGAACAGGTCGAATGGGCCGAGACCTTCGGCGGCCAGCTTCTGTATACCCGCACGCGCATCGCCCAAACGCACTTCGACCATGCCTGCGAAACCGGCGTGCGCAATATTGCCGCGAGCTACCTCAGCGTGTTTGGGGTCGGCCTCAAGCGTGATGAGTTGGCCTTCGGGAGGGAGTGCCCTGGCCATCCAGATGGTGCTGTAACCGCCTAACGTACCGATCTCGAGGATTTTTTTTGCGCCGGCCAGTTTGGCCAGCAGCATGAGCAGCTTTCCCTGGGCTGGGGAAACACTGATCGACGGCATCCCAGCCGCGCGCGTCGCTGCCAGCGCCGCCTCAAGGGCAGGGTCTGCCGGCAAAAGCAAATCCGTGGTGTACTGGTCGACCGCTGTCCAAAGCTCCTTCTCCATCCAATCCCCTGTCCCTTCGTCCGCGTGTACCCGACTATTGTAAAGGGTGCGTTTGCCTGCCCGATAAGGAGCAACGGCGGTTACACTGTGACCGGCGACACGATGACTGGCAATAGCCCCGAGTCTTACAACCAAATAACCGGGCAAAGCCTGGAGCGGCTTGCGGCGCTGAGTGATGGCATCTTTGCCGTCGCCATGACCCTGCTGGTGCTCGATCTGCACGTACCGGCGAGTGAAGTGATCCACAGCGAAGGGGAACTTTGGCGGACGCTGGCCGGCGCGGCACCGCAGCTCATTAGTTACCTGATGAGCTTTATGACGCTGGGAATCTTCTGGAACGGTCAGCAGGCGCAGCTCAACTCCTTTACGCGGAGCGACCGCAATCTATCGTGGATTCATATTGCATTCCTTTTTGCGGTGTCGATCATGCCTTTCTCCACCCGGCTGCTCGCAGGTTTTATTCTCTATCGCAGCGTCCTGGTTGCTTACTGGGCGAATATCCTGCTGCTGGGCGCGGTGTTGTACGGCAGTTGGCGGTACGCGGAGCGAGCCGGACTCTTGCGGGAAGACGTTACCCGGGAAAAGCAATGTGCGATGGAGCGCCGGATCCTGGTGGCCCAGGGCCTCTATGCTTTGGGAGCGTGCCTTTGCCTCATCAACACCTACGTGAGCATTGCTTTCATCGTTCTGGTGCAGCTCAATTTTGCCCTGGCTCCGCGGCTGCCCTTTCTCTCGGAGGTCTAGTTCCCTACAGCCGCTCAGACTCGATGATCTGGACCCCCGGGGGAGCGGAAAGGGCCGCTTCAAGCAGCGCTTTGGCAATCTTGTCCGCGGGAACGACGCGGTAATGGCGTGGCAGAATCGGCCGCAAAGAATGAAACAGCTTGATGGTGCGGGCCTCCCAGGCACGATGGGCCTTGCGCGGACCGAGAATGCCGGACGGGCGCACCAGGGTGAGCGACGGAAAACCGCCCGCGATTAATCTCTGCTCCACTTCCCCTTTGACGCGGCGGTAGAAAGCCCGTGCCTTGGGATCGGCGCCAATCGATGAATTGAAGGCAAAGCTTTTTGCGCCGTGCTGGTGCAGTAACCGTGCCACGGTCAGCGGATAATCCACATCCACCTTACGAAAGGCCACATGCGAACCGGCTTCGCGCAGGGTGGTGCCCAGGGTGCAGATGCCGGCATCCACATTCCACCAGGGGGCATCTTCGGGCAGCGCGTCAAAGTCGACCAGCGGATTTTCCAGGCGAAGGTGTGCAGGCAGTGGCTTACGGGTAAGCACTATCAACTTCTCCACCCTGCTGTCGGCGAGCGCCTGACGCAGAACCGACTGGCCCACCAGGCCGGTTGCGCCAACCAGTAACAGAGTTGCCATACGCTTGCTCCCTCGCGGCGATAAGAAGATGGCCCGGGATTGTGCTTTGCCAGTGTACGGCCAAACGTCGACAATCGCCCGAAAGTGACTGACCGGCTTGCGTTGCCAGAGGCGGAAACGCAAACCAGGGACTACTCTTACGCCATGGAGAACTTTCGCCTGCGGGTCTTTCGTGCGGTGGCGCATCATCTCAATTTCCGCATGGCGGCGGAAGAGTTGTTGTTGACGCAGTCCGCGGTGACCCAGCAGATCAAGACGCTGGAATCGGAGTTGGACGTTCCATTATTCGACCGTGCCGGCGGCCGGGTTGCCCTCACCCCGGCGGGAACCGCGCTCGTGCCTTTTGCAGAGCGGCTGGCCTCGCTTGCCCGAGAGGCCCGCGAAGCCGTCGCGGCGACCACGGGCGCCCATGTAGGACGGTTGATGCTGGGCGCATCCCAGACCATCGGGCAATACCTGCTGCCAAAGTTGATTGCGCGGTTTCTGCTGGAACATCCCAAGATCGAGATCAGCGTCGTGGGTGGCAATACCCAAACCATCCTGGAAGCGCTGGTGGATCATCGGGTACAGCTTTGCCTGATCGAAGGGCCGGCGATGCGCCGCGACGTGCAGGTGGAACCTTTTATGGAGGATCACATGGTGTGCGTCGTGCCCGCCGGGCATGAGTGGGCTGGGGAAGAAATCGACGTGCAGGAGTTGCAGAACGCGACCCTGGTGGCGCGGGAGCTGGGTTCGGGCTCGCGAAGGATTGTCGAACAGGCGCTGGAAAACGCGGGCATAGAGGTGAAGACGCTGCGGCTGGCGATGACGTTCGATTCGACAGAAGCCCTTCTGAGCGCGGTGGAAGCGGGCCTGGGCATTGCCTTCGTGTCCCGATGGGCGGTGCGCAACCAGCTCGCACTCGGCAGCCTCAAAGTTGCGCGGGTGCGTGGAGTGAACCTGGCGCGCATGTTCTCGATGGCCACTGTGGCCGGTCCGGAGCCAGGCGGGATCATTGGTATGTTTCAGCGTTTCGTGCTGGAACGAGCGGAGGAGTTAGCTCCGCGCGCGACCGGCCGCAAGCGCAGCGGGATAAGGATTCTCAGAATTTTCTCTGCTTGACGCGTCACGCTCCCCACATCAAAATCGTCAATCATTCGGAATCATCCCCACGGGAGGTCACCGTTTGGAGCTTTCAGGCATCACCACCCCCGTCGATGCACCGGGCACCCTCGCCCCCACCGAACTCCCCACGCCCGCGTCAGCCACCACGGTCGCCACTCCGCCCGCTCCCTGGAGCCCCGCAACCCGCCTCGGCTTCCGCATCGCCTTCCTCTACTTCTTCTGCTTCATCTTCCTCTCCAGAAACGGAACCCTCTTCCAGGCCTTCCCCGTCGTCGGCGGCTGGATTGAGGACAAGCTCAACTGGCCCTTCGATCACCTCTCCGAGTTCGTCGGCCAGCATCTCTTCCATCTCACCGGCATCGCCGCACACTGGCACCCCAGCGAATCCGGCGACACCACGATGAACTGGATCCAGAACGGCCTTTTCCTCACCTGCGCCCTGGCCGGCGGCATTCTTTGGACCTTCATCGCCCGTTTCCGCAACAACCCTCGCACCGAGTACCGCACCCTTGACGCCTGGCTTCGCTTCCTCCTCCGCCTCACCTGCGGCATGTTCATGGTCACCTATGGCCTGGCCAAGGTCTTCCCATTCCAGATGCCCCGTCCCTCGATCGCCGTCCTCAACGAGCCCGTCGGCAACCTGGCTCCCATGACCTTGCTCTGGACCCTCATCGGTCTTAACCCTGTCTACGAGATCATCTGCGGCTCAGCCGAGCTCCTCGGCGGCATCCTTCTGCTCTACCGCCGCACCGCGCTCGTCGGAGCCCTCTTCTCCGTCTTCGTCGTGACCAATGTCGTCTTCTACAACTTCTGCTATGACGTGCCGGTCAAGATTTTCGCCGTCAACCTGCTGCTCGGCTGCATCTTCCTCGTCCTGCCCGACGCCCTCTCCCTCTGCCGCTTCTTCTGGAGCCACAAACCCGCCGCCCCCACCGCCACCTGGGTTCCCCCCGCCAGCCGCCGCGCCGGGCGCATCGCCATCCTGGTCACCGAGATCGTCTTCGCCGTCGCCTTCCTCGTCGTGCAACCCATCTTCATGACCATCGGCTGGCGCCACCTTCAAGTCTCGCTCCGCACGCCATCCCCTCTGGCCGGCGCCTGGCATCTCGACGCCACCCACCCAGCCTCCGGCGGCTTCATCGACCCCAAGGGCCTTCCTATCACGGACCTCTACGTCGCCCCCTCCAGCCGCGGCTATACCCGCTCCACCGACGGCCAGCTCTGGATCTCCCTTGTCAACCTCGACCCCAAGAAACACACCGTCGGCATTAGCTGCTATTTCATCAGCGACCCCACCAACTACACCTGGCAGCTCTCCGACCCCAACCACCTCATGCTCACGTCGGTCCCACCCGACCCACCCAAACCCGACCCTAAACACCAGCCCGCCAAACCCGCCGCGCCCTTCAGCCCCGCCGTCCTCACCCTCACGCGAACCCCGACGCCCGCGCACTACCCGCTGCTCGAGCGCGGCTTCCACTTCATCAGCGAATGGCGCTACGAGCGTTAGCCAGCGGGATAAGGATGCTCGGGGGGACTTGCCTTGATGCGAGTTGGCGATTTGATCGCCCACTCGCCCGGCTTGCGGTTTACTGAGAAGCGCGTTTTCAAGCGCGGTCCGGAGAAGTTTAACTTTCATGCCGCCAGCGGCGCTTCCAGTCCTTGATCCCTTTCCACAATCCGGGCCCGCCAAGGGGCATTTTTACTCGATGGCCCAGTCAGAGTCGTGAGAGCACGGCTGACATGGGGGTGGTCTCAAGAGCCATAGATAGACTGCCCACTTGGGTACAGGTGATTCGTGTAGCCGTCGCAATCGCCACGAGCGTGTGCTACATCGCACACTACGGCCTGTTGTCTTTTCTAATGCGTACGATCTTTAGCCCAGATTTCTAAATCAAACCTGGCCAAACCTGTTCGCAAGCTTCTGAGTTAGGCCAAACAAATCTTCTGAGTCTTGTCGGACAGTTGCCATGCGCGCCCGGAAACCGCGTTCTAGAAAACTGGGATTGCGGTAACCTGCCTGCGCCGGGGAACTTACCTAGAACCCGACTTTACGGCGACCGATGAGCGCATCCTCCATTGCTAAAATCAAAAGCATGAAGGCGCGCCTTTTCATCGCTCAGATTAGCTCGCAACAGCCGCAAGTAAGTGTGCCGGTCTTCCTCTGTCGAGAACGTCACGCACTTATCCACACTACGCTGCGTAATGTAATGAGGCACACCTTCTGCTACGCATCGAGATCGTCGCGGCATTCTTGCATTCTATTCTTGGAAGATTAAATAACCCCTGGCTGATCATTTAGATTAATTTACGCAGTTCAGCAGTGTGTCGGAGATAGATTTCTGACCTTTTAGAATCAACAACTTGCTAAATCTATTGTTTTGTGTAAGGCATTGATTATATGTAACTTATACAAATACAAAATCTTCTCTCCGACACACTCTCAGGCTGTCCCCCGTTCCCCCAGCTCCAAGCTAATTTGGGTAATAATATACTTGACTGACTTGAGGGGAAATTCCGCCAAAACGCAGAAGCGCCCGGCTGCGAACCGGGCTGCCTCGAGAAACCATTCAGGGCGCAATCCAATGGTAACAGTGGGGGTGTGCCCGATGGATATAGCTAGTCGGATTCTCGCGATGGAAGAGAATCGCTCGGTATCACGTCAAATATCCGATTCAAGCGGTACAAAATCTGTGGGACCGGTAGCAGGGGGTGCCCGGCGACACACTTTCCGATATAGAACGCGTCGCGCAGCCTGTCGCGTAGAGCGCCTTCTGGGTCATTTTGGTCTGAATCTAAAACTATATGAAATAGTACGGGAACTGGACAGCTTGATTTGGCGCATCGGCCTGATACGGAATAACAAACTGTATCGGCGTAACAGATGGTCGCCTCGTCATATTCAATCGGGTCCCACTCCACGTCATCAGCGACGTACTGAAGAATATTTCCGCAGGCTGGACACCCAATGGATGCTCTCCAATCATCCGGGGGCCAGCTGGAGCGATGTTTATATATTTCACCTTGGATGGAGTCGTCGCTCTCTACACTCCGCATGGCTGGATAAATTTTCGAGGGAAGAACCATCAAGTTCCAGCAACGCGGATGTTTGCAGTTTATGCTCGGCTCATAGCCGACAAACGGATACTCCGGGCCGTCCATGAATGAGGTCACTGTCCGCAGTCCTTCGCGAACATTGCTTGGTCTAGGCCGCCGGTCGGGAACTCGTCCTCGATAACGCCTCCTTCGAATTTGGTTGCTTGAATCAGGAGGGTTTGCCCATCAATCATCTTTCGAAGTTGTTCTTTTGGGATAACCAGACTTTGACCGTCGTCTGTTCTATTCCACCAACCCTCTCCCGGTATGGAGTGGTCCTTGCGATACCCCACGCTTGAGAGGTTCTGCTCGCCAATCACGTGATCGAGAGTGAGCATGACAGCGGCGTCGTATATGCCACCAAGGAGATTTCCCGAGTTGCACAGGTAGGTGATGCTGGGAGAACGGTGGTCTTGGTGAATCGCGAGGCGATACGCCATCTGAATCTTGTCATCCATCTTGTCCACGCGCACGATTCGCAGCCACGATCCCCCGGCTGGGCCAACGCCCGGCTTAGATGCACCGTCAGATTGGCTTTGGGCAAGACAAACAATCGGGATGAGCACTGCACAGACAGCGAGTAACTTCATTTGGCCGCAACTCTTTTTCCGGGGAGGGCCTTCAGGCTACGCCACCGGCCACGGCTTCTCCAACCCTTTCCCGGTAACGGTTACCGTTTTGCGCCCCAATGCTTCACCCGAAAACTATGTTCTCCCAACTCAGTTGAGCCGGTCTAAGTTTGACTTCGTAGAGGCTCCTTTGTTTGACTATCCTTTGGCGACCCAACCATAGTGCGGAATGGCTACGTAATAGTCCGCCTTGCAGTTTGCCGCATCGACTAATGGTTTTATTGCTTCCAAGGCTTCTTTGCCGTAGAGGTGGCTCATAAATCCTGTAGTACCGAACATGCCGTTGAGGGCATGACGTATTTCAGTTATTCCGTTTCTGGTTCCCTGCATCAACCTGAAAGTTTCATAGGCGACAAAATCAGCGGGTTGCAGTCCTATGTACTTTTCGGACTCACCCGGAGTGCAAGTTTCAAGTCGATGTCGATGAGGAAAAGCTGGATCATCCTTCATCGCGTAAAAAATTCTTACGGCATCAACTTCGAACATATTTCGATCAAGGACGACGGAAAAGGTATCGTCAGGGGCAAAGCCTCCGTGATCCATATGCTGCGCAATCGTGGCAACACATGCTTTGAAGCACACGAGATAGGGATGCCCCATCTTTTTCTGCCCTTCTGCGCTAATAATTCTGCGATATTCGTCAACAAAGAGGCCACACGACATGCCATGAAGTTTTCTCTTCTGATCCTTCAAGATCTTGAGCATGTCCTTGCTATATCGAAGTCTCCTTGTTTTTCCCCAACCGTCAAACTCGTATGTTGCGGCATTTAAGTGCGCCGCATGATAGCGGGGCACGCCAACACGTTTGTTCTTATTCCGCCATCGCTTCTCTACTTTTTCCCAGGTGCGTTGATCGCCGATAAATCCGCCCACCACGTAGCACTTTGGCTCCGGGAGAACTGATCCCTTTCGGCGTCTAATCTTTGGCGGATCATAGCTTTCATCGCAAAAGAAGCGGAATTCCACAATGAACCTCTTGGCTGGATCTCCGGCGGGATGGATCAGCCCTGCTTTCTCTCGGATCGCTAATGCTTGACTTGAGCACACCAGAACCGTACCCTCATTTCTGAGGGTTCACTGTGCCAAGTCAACCGACCGGTTCCGCCAAGAATGAGACGGGCGACTTTGCCAAATTCACGGATTTTATGCGGCGCTTGGTAGCCGTACCGCACTCTGAAGTAAAGGCGAAGCTGGACGCCGAAAAGGCCGCGAAGCGAACGCCTAAGCGGAGCGCTTCCCGCGCTTCCCGCCCAAAACCTTAGGCCGTCGTTTCTCCCACCTTGCCAGTTAGCTCGGCATAGGTCAGGCGTCTTCCCGCGATCTGAGTCATAGCGAATGTAAAGCGGTCCGCATCGTTCAGCGGGTTGTCCGGGGTTGCGCGGTTGTTGATCCGAAAGCATTGCTCATCGAGGTAGCGGAACAAGTGGAATGGTTCAACGCTCACGTAAGTTCCGTTCAGGCCGCGCTTTAGCAAAGACCAGAAATTCTCCATCCCATTGGTGTGAATCCGGCCATGCACGTACTCGACTGCATGGTTGACCATCAAGTGAATGAACTCGTCATTCAGCCCGAAGTAGCCGCGCATCACGTCTGTATAGAGGGTTGCACCAGCCTCAACGCGATCCCTGATGATCGGCCTTACAGTTTTGCTGAGCCTATCTTCAATGACCTGAGCATGGACCTTTCCGCCGCGCTCAAGGATGCCAAAGACGATTGCCTTGCCTTTTCCGCCAGTGCCCTTGATCTTTCTCTTGAGCTCGGCAACGTGCATGTTGCGAGCTTTACCGCCGATGAAGGTTTCATCGATCTCGACTTCGCTGCCATCGCCACCAGCCTTCTTGAAGGAACCGCTCTGCATGGCAAGGCGCACGCGGTGCATCATGAACCAAGTGGACTTCTGGGTGACACCTAATGCCCGGTGAACCTCATAGCTGCTTATGCCATTCTTTGCGGATACTATGAGCCAAACGGCGGGGAGCCACTTCTCAAGGGCAATAGGCGAATCCTCAAAAATGGTTCCGACCTTCAGGGAGAATTTTTGCTTGGCGTGATTACCGTAGCAACGATAGACCTTGGCATTCGCAAGGTAGGTGACCTTTTCAGAGTCGCAAGTGGGGCACCGCACGACGCCATCTTCCCAGCGGACCGAGATCATGAACTGACGGCAGTTCTCGAAATCGCTGAAGAACTGAATGGCTTGCTGTAGTGTTTTTGGGGCGGCGTCCATGCTTAAAATCTACGCCGAAACTCGTAGTCAGTCAAGTATATTATTACCCTAATTTGGACAACTTTATACTTGGCAAATCACGTTTGTTGCCCGATGATGGGGTTGCGAAGTGACCTTGCCCCGAAAGCACTCTGGGCAAAGATCTCCGGTAGCTTGGATTGGCGACGGGAGGATTCTTATCGTGCTCAAGTCGTATTATGACAAAAGTGGACAGGAATCAGACCCATATATGACGCTCGCGGGAATCGCGACGGACGATACTGCGTGGGCAAAAATTGAGTCGGACTGGAATCAGATACTCGTGAGCCGATCCCCTCCCGCAGCCTATCTGCACATGGTTGAGGCTGCCGGGCTTCGTGGCGAATTCAGCATCGCGAAGGGGTGGGATCAGGTAAAAGTAGACAGCCTGCTATCCGACCTTCTGGTCTATTTGGTAGGCGTTGAAAAGAGCACCTATTGTCAATTTTCTGCGACAGTCAACATGTCGGACTACAAAAACTTGCTAGCAAAAACCTACCAAATGGACTCCCCTGTTGACTTGTGCATCCAAGGATGCCCTGAGAGGATTATGGCTTGGTACTTTTTCAAGTACCAAGGGTTGGAAGTGGAGGCGAGTTACTTCTTTGATCGCAATGAGCCCTTTGAGCCGATATTTAAGGCTAAGTGGGACAGAGAGACAGAACGGGATAGGACTACGGGAGGCCATAGCGTCTGGTCCCATATAGTCGATGTCGGCTCTGCCTGCAAAGAGAAAACTCCGGGCATTCAGATCGCCGATTTATTGGCGTGGGGAAACAATCGGCAACTACGTAGCTACGACAAATTCGCCCATATCGCCACTGCGATGAGCGTCCTCATCGGCTCACGATCATTGGTTTGGGATGAGCAAAAGCTAAGGGAAAAGTATAGGCCGCTTATATGGATATGAAAAACAACCCAGAATTCGACAAGTTCAACAACGCAAAATGGATACGATCCTGAAAGCTGATCAGGCCAAGGTTAAGGCACAAATGGAAGCGGAAAAGAAAGAGCGCGAAGAACAGCGGAAGGCTAAGAAGGCCGAGGAGCGGCCAAAGAAATGACCCCGCAGAATTCAACGTTCATAGACTTTCAGGAAATACCGGCGATAGACATAACCTGCAAGCATTGTAAGTCGGTGATTAGGCTCGCACTGCCAAAGGTAGACATCGCCAAGTCGGTGTTTTGTGTGGGCTGCAACACACAACTGTGGTTCGACGAAAATCAGGACTACGTTAACATCCTCGGGATTTTGCGCACACTTAGCCGATACAAAGAAAGGGCATCGGAAATGAAGTTTTCGGTTGGCTTCTCGTTCACTTCCGTTTCCGGCCCCTTTTCAGGCGCAAAGGCTTAGAGATTCGTTTCACCCACCTTGCCGGTGACCTCGGCATAGGTGAGGCGATTGCCAGCCACTTGGGATAGGACGACGGAGAAGCGATCTGCGTCGTTCAGTGGGTTGTCTTTGGTCGCACGGGTATTGTAGTGGAACGATTGCTCGTCGAGGTAGCGAAACAAATGGAACGGCTCGACACTCTCGTAGGTTCCACCCACGGCGCGCTTGAGCAGACTCCAGTAGTTCTCCAGGCCGTTGGTGTGAATCTTGCGATCCACATAGGCGATGGCATGGTCAATGACCTTGTGCATGAAATCGGCGTTCGACCGTTCAATCCGCGATAGCCAAGCATCGCGTCGGTGAACAGAGCGGCACCGAGACGACCTCGACGATGATGACGTCAATCCCTATGACCCGAATCTTTTCGAAGGGACAGAAGATGACGAGGACGAAGACAAGACCCTGCTGATCGAACTGAAGGCGCTGGCCCCGCAAGCCTTCGAAATTGCGGGTGCCTAGGCTGAGCGAGGCCGCCGAGAGGCGGGTCCCACCTTCCGCAGTCAGCGAAGCGCTTCGGTGGGAAGTCCGGTAGCGGTGAGACGAATGGCGCGGTAAGTGGCATCGAGGGCAGGACCGAGAAGCAGGATTGCAGCGATGCGGCGGACAACCTGGGCGAAGTAGGCGGTTTCTTCGGGTCGAAGAGCGCGGTGCAGGAGGGGCGAGGCAGCGTCCGAGGTGAACTCGCGGTAGCTTAGCCACTTTTTGAGGACCTGGTATCCGCCAAGGGCGTAATTCCAGATGTGGATGGGGACGGCAGACCAGTGGGCGTCACCGTTGAGATAGACATCAACGCAGGATGCACCGACGAGGGTAAGTGTGTCGTCGAGAGCAAGAGATTGGGTGGCTGCGAGAGCGGCAAGCTTTTCGCGTTCAGTTTCAGTCCAGGGGCGTTCGGGGGCGAGGCCGCGCCCAGGCATCACGGTGCTGCCCTGACCCTGATGGCCCCACCCCGCGGCCAGTTTGAGAGCTTCATCGAGGTTGGGGTCGAGGGGGAGTTTCAGAGCCGCGAGGAAGGACCATTCGGCGGTGAGGGTGATGGAAGATTCGGCGTCAAGGAGTTCGGCGAGGCGACGGCCGAAGCTCGCGGACTGGGTCAGCAAGTCGGTTGTGGCGGGGAGTGGGATACGGGGCCAGTCGCCACGCAAGGCGCTTTCATTTTCGGCAACGTATTGAGGCGTGTGCATGATCGACAGGGAGTGGTAGAACAGTTCCTCGCTCGCCCAATTCAGCTCTTCAGAGAACCTAGCGGCATCCGGCGTCAGGTTCACTTCGTGCGTGTCTGCCCCAAATAGGGGCACGCGTGTGGATTCTAAAAAGCAGTTCGCACCGCCGTCGGTTGCATTTAAATCGATCAAAGATCTCGTGACTTGTGGAGCCTTGTAGCCTGTTCGTGAAGTCTCTGCAATGGCGAACCCGCGTTGTCCAAAGCTGTTTAAAACGTATTCCTCCCGCTTCTCATCGAGAAGTTTCGTTGTTGGTTCCCAATAGAGCCACCGCATATCGAACGGACGGTAGCAAAACTGAACGACCTGCTCAGAAACAAATCCTTTCTCCTGCAAAACTGCTCTGACCCGAGGTGCGTTAAACCTCTGGGTACTCTTCATTGAGGCAGGAACGAGGTTCTTCATCTCCTCGTCGGTGACCTGTCTGCCTAGGTACAAGAGCATACGGTTGATGAGTCGATCACGGTCAAAGTCCACCAACAATGAGTCACGGCTAGACTTTATTCCGGGATATGAAACTCGGAATAATTGCGGCAGACTAGGCCAAGAAATGTACTCTGCCGTGTGGTTTCGGATGGCGAATTTGGAGCCGAGCACAAGCGCAGGGACGAAAGAGAAATACTCCGTTTCCAGTCCAGCTATACTTTCGCGTTGAAGTTGTGCGAGCTTGCCCGCACCCCAGAGCTCTCTGAGTTGGATGGTGCGGCTAGTTTCGGCAGTGCCAGATCGCAGAAGGGTTGTAATCGCCGTTCCGGGCTGTATTCCCTCGCGATTCGTTGGAGTTGAGAAAACACTTGGGTCCGGCAACCCTTTGGGGGTTTTCTTCCCGGTTCGGTACTTGTCACCGTTCAAGTTATCTATGTAAATATTCTGGAACGTCCGAAGGTATTGGTCGCGCATTGTAGGGTGTGATGAGCCGTCAAGCCAGGAATAGTTAGTTATGAAGCAGACTATTCCGGTACCTCCGACATTCTGCGTAATCCTTCTCTCCGAGACCCTAAGGAATCGTACATAGAGCTCATTGAGGCCGTGACCCTCCGGCTCTGGTGAGCCCTCGACACCGTACCGGTATGCATTAGAGAGGTCGCGCTCTTCGTCGATTGTGGCGATGCCCGCGTAGCCGTTGTACGGCGGATTGCCGAGGATGACGAGGATGGTGTCCTGTTGCTTGATATGCTCGGAATCTTCGCGTTCGCGCCGGAACTCCTCGAAGATCACAGACTGAGGATGGCGCTCGGGAACCCAGCCGGTGAGAGAGTTCGTGAGGTAGACCCCGGCACGGTGTTGGTCGGTGAGGGAAGCGTGCGCAGTCTCCAGCAAAGATGCGATCTGGAGGTGGGCGATGACGAAGGGCGCGGGCATAATCTCAAAGCCGAAGATGCGGGTGAGGGCGGCTTTGCGGAGGGAGCTGGGGACGAGGGCGGTGTCTTCGCCCGCCTCTGCGAGCAATGTAAGGTGGATGCGATGGAGGACAGCGGTGAGATAGGCACCGGTCCCACAGCAGGGGTCGAGGATACGGACGGAGAGACTCGCAAGGCCGAGGGGTTGATTAAGCTGGGTGCGGAGGAGATGGTCAACGCGCTCAACCATGTATTCGACGATGGGCTTTGGTGTATACCAGACGCCAAGGTCTTTGCGGAGTTGGGGGTCGAAGGCTTCAAGAAAGGGTTCGTAGAAATAGGCGACGGCCTCATCTTCACGGAAAGTATCAAAGAAGGCTGGCAGGACGCGGTCGAGCGCTTCTCCAGCAAGGTTGAGTACCTCTTGGAGTTGAATGGAGTTGATCGCGCCCGGCTCGGAGACCTCGCCGAAAAGCTTGCGAAGGACAGGGACGCGGAGGTAGTAGGCGGAGAGGCGCCAATCGAAGTGGGCGCCTGGTACGCGGCCTTCGGGTGCGCGACGCCAAAGCACCCAGGCGGAGAAGATCCCATAAAAGAGGGTTTGGACTAGGGTGGAGCGGAAGAAGTGCTCGCCCTTTTCGCCTTCAAAGCGAATGCCAAGTGATTCCTGGAGCGCCGTTTTGACGGCATCGAAGCTGGCAAGAGGATGGTATTCGGCGCGCGCGCGGGCTTCGCGCGCGTATGACGCGAGGAGCCAAGCTACGTCCTTGGGCAGGACAAGCGGTGCGCGGTAGAGCATAACGCGAGCGAGAAAGTCTGGAAACAGATCATTGTGTTTGGAGAAGTTTGTGAGCGATGTGGACCAGAGGTCTGCGGCGGTGACTGCCAAGGTATAGCTTTCCAAGACTCTTACGGTATCACTAGGATTCAGCGCAAGAAGCCGGAACTCGCGGAGATTGGTGATGAGGACAAGACCATAGTGGTGGAGATATCCGATGGTTTGAGGCTCGACGGCAAGAGCATCGAGATTGTAGTCAGCCGGCTTGATTTCTACCACGCCACGCTCGGGATTCTGGAGCGGTGCGGGTTCGACCCTGCGGCGTTGCCGTATGGGCTGGGGGAAGAATCCACCGTCGGGGAGGCCGGCTCCGCTGTTGCGGAGCTGGGTGGAAAACAGGACAGTGGGCTTGAGGTTTTGACCAGCAGCATTGAAAAGACGGTCGAGGGGAGGGTAAAAGGAAGTTTCGGCGGTTGCTGAGCCCGTGGAGCGGATGGCTCGAAGATCGGCGATGTACTGGAGGACAGTGTAATCGGCAGGCACGTTGCCTTCAATGGTCGCACATAATTTGGGGCGAGATGTATGCGGATTTTGGTTCCGGACGATGCGGACGATGGACGATGAGGGACAGACGAACTAACCCCCATCTTTTGTCTTGCATGATCGAATGGAGCTTGGGTACACAAGGCCAGCCTAAGGCTTTGTGGTCAAGGATTTGTGGCCGGGACTGGTTACTTTTGTCGGGCGGTCGGCATCCCGGCCTCTAATCCATGCTAAGTATGACGCCCACCCCAATTGAAAAAATCTTTAAACCCTATCGACGCATTCGAAAAACCGTACTAGTGTGGAGGTAACGATTCATATTCCGGCGCCGCCTCATTCCGGCGGCGCTGCCCGGCTTTGCACCGAACCGCCGGTTCCGTGCCGCCGCCACCATCAGCTTACGGAGAGCACGAGTGCCTAGAGCGCCTTCCACGTTGACGGCTTCATCATTATCTCGGCGATCGCAAGCTGTCCATGATTGAACAAAACTGATTGATAACACTTCCACCCTGTATGCCTGCGCCCAGCGACGAGGCCGCAGAGTGAGCAGGTGATTTGCGCGATAAGCAGGAGTGCGCCCAGGCGCTCTCTTAGATGGGCAGCTCTTTGACAACTTGACGCCACAATCTAACCGGACACCGGCCCGGCCGTGGGGGAACATCGTCATCAACGACTTGAAAACCCGCCGCTTCAGCCCCTTTCAACTCAAAAGGGGGACTTATGGCGCATAAGGCGCTTAAGGCGCACACTTCCCCCGCGGCGAAATCCAGTACGAGGACACTGAGTGCGCTTAGGTGCGCACCATACCTCTATAAGAAATCGCACCAACCTCCCACGGCTTCAGATTGGCCCGAAGTCCCCCAGGAGACCCCCTTAGTGCGTTAGTGCGTACTTTTTAGCCATTTCCCGAAAATGGGGGCACCCGGACGCTAGTCGTGTGTCTCACGCAAATGATCGCATATTGTGTCAAGATCGATGGGCGTTTGATGGTTTCCCTGCGGGGTTCCGGTTTGGTTTACCGCCAATCCGGAAGTAATCTCGAACTGCCTGCAAAGTCGGCTTTTCGATAAGTTCGATCCCGTTTGCACCAGGACGCCGGTTCTTTTCAGCTCGGGGGTACGCAGACTAAAACATCTCCCTGTCTACTTAGCGTTCAGAGGTCGGAAACTGTCGATACAACTCGCCCTATCAAAAGGGGTACCGGGGTCCTTGATACTCAGCAACGTGGAATCTGGAGTACTCGCATGGTCGACGCCCTCCAGTACATTTTGAGATATATCGACGCATCGCGTGTGGCTCAGCGAGAAGAGCGGTGCATCCGCACGTAAGTTTGTAGGATAGTCGTGATTCAACAGAACGCGATTATGCTTGAAACTCAGGCCTTCCACCGAAGTGGCGTATAAGAGTGGCTTTTGGAACAGTTCGAACGAATTGTCCTCGATTCGTAGGTTGCGGGCGTTGAAATATTGGCCGGCCTTTGTTTCTTCAACCGGGAAGAGGATCGAAATGGAGCCCTGGCCATAAGGGCCCATATTTGTATCAAGAAACCTGTTATGCCGAACCAGCACATTGCGAGCAGGAGCATTCTCGAACCAGTTGGAAGCATCTGCATTAAATAGGAGCGCCGGACCTGACAAATGATCAAAGAAATTATCTTCCACGACTGTCGAGGCTTGACTCGCGAACAATGCTCCTCGCGCACGGTTATGACGAATGTGATTGTGCCGGTAAATTACGTCAGGCTGCCATGCCGGATTCTCCGCTGCGTCCTTAACCGCCACAGACGAAGGAAGTGCTTCCGTGAAGCGTATCCAGAGATGCTTGTCATCCAGTGAATGCATTCCTGCCACTTTGGCAATTGCATAAGGCTCCAGGGTCTTCGGCTGAATAAAACGGAGCGTGTCTCCAGAAACTGCAAATGGCAAGCCGAATGTTTGTGGATGGCCAAACTCAAGAACAAGGGTATCGGGCGCCAATTTTTCAGCGATTCGAAGATAGGAGCCATGCACGTTGATTCCGTCATCGAGCATGTTTTCGAAAAGACCATTCTCGACGATGATGTGTCCGCGGCAATTCGAAAAATGTACGGCGTCCCCGGTTGTCGAGACGTAACGGCCGCTTCCTGGTTTCAAGACGACATTAAAACTATCGAGATGAATGTCTTCACTGTACTGGGCGATGAAGCCCATACCCTGTGCGCTATACACCAGCGCACTGGAGACATGGATGTGGCTGCTTTGGCTGACCAGGATTGCTGGATTCGGACGATCGCCATTCCACAGTATAAGTACATCACCAGGTCGGGTTTGCTGGGTCAGACCAAATAAACGTACATGATCTCGATCGATCCTTTTGGCTGTGGTTTTATTAACCTCCCAGTTGTCGCCTGTCCCGGCAACGAGCCACTTTCCCTCGGGATCAAAGACGACGCTTCCGCTCGCGAGCTGTTCTGATCCAGGAGGGGCGTCCTCAGCCAAAATGAAGAGGTGATCGTCTTTCACTCTGTAGGACGTGGGACGGTCTATTTGCAGATCGACAAAACCATCGTGCTTGCTGACTACTTTTGCCTGCACAATGTGCGGGCTCGCATAATCTATCGAGAACTTACGCAGAGTTACCCGGTCCGAATGCGCAACAACAATAGGCAGCATGGAATCATGAAAGACAAATTCCGACCCATTGCCATCAAGTTCGAGGCCGCTGACGTGTTCGATGGATATGGCGACCGCGCGCTCCGCCACTGCATCATGGTTTGAGATAAAAAGGTGGCTTATGACCGCGCCGTGGGGCCAAAAGTCATACCTCCCTCGTTTGAACACTATCCTGGAACGATGGTGGCGGAACGCAAAATCGATTGCTCGCGCAACGCTTGGGCTGCTGTTCTCGCCGGAGTTAGGTGTCGCTCCATAGAGTGATACATCCACAACCTGGCCAATCGCCTCCCCGCGCATGAGTATGGCCGACAAGGCGATGATTGCTGCATAAAGCCAGCGCATTGGATCCCGTCCTCTCGCGGTTGCCGAACCGGCGCCGCTAGTAAGCAAACCTGGTGGCGGAGTGAGCGCTACCAGACGCGACAGTTGCTTACTGGAGCCATCGGAGCGCCTTTTTTGCAGCTGAAGGCGCCGGCGAATCCGGGCTGATTGACGATGGCTCCATTGGCTCGGAAGTGGTCGGGCGAGTGCGGGTCCTGAAGGACCTGCGCACGCACCTGCTCCGGCCGAGAGTTTTCGCACCAGTTCTGCGCGAAGGCAATGTAGAAACGTTGTGGGCCGGTGTAGCCATCGATCTGCTTTGTGGTGTCGATGGCGTCCTTCTTGGCGCGGTCGAGATAGGCCATGAAGGCGAGGACGAGGCCGCCGTTGTCGGCGGTGTTTTCGCCCAGAGTGAGTTTGCCGTTGACCTTTACGTCGTCGACGGCGGTGAAATTGCCGTATTCATTGACGAGGCAGGAGGTCTTCTCTTTGAACTTCGATTCGTCGGCGGAGCTCCACCAATCCTTGAGGTTGCCGTTGCCGTCGAACTGCGCGCCCTGGTCGTCGAAGCCGTGTGTGAGTTCGTGGCCAATGACTGCGCCGATGTGGCCATAGTTCTCGGCGAGATCGGCGTGCGGGTCGTAGAAGGCGGGCTGCAGAATGCCGGCGGGAAAGTTGATGTTGTTCATGCTGGGGTCGTAGTAGGCGTTCACGGTGGGCGGCGTCATACCCCACTCCATCTTGTCCACCGGCTTGCCGATCTTGTTGAGCTCGCGGTCGTTCTCGAAGGCGACGGCGCGTTCTGCATTGCCGAGTGCGTCCGTCGGTGAGATTTCGAGCTTGGAGTAGTCACGCCAGTGTTCGGGGTAGCCGATTTTGTTAGCGATGAGGTTGAGCTTCTCCTTGGCTTTGACTTTGGTCTCAGGGCCCATCCAATCCAGCGTGTCGAGGTCCGCATCCATGGCGGACTCGATGTCGCGGACCATCTGCAGCGTTTTCTCTTTGCTGTCGCCGGCGAAGTATTGTTGCACGTAGACCTGTCCAAGCGCTTCGCCGAGGGAGCCGTCGACAGAAGTCGAGCAGCGCTTCCAGCGCGGGCGCTGTTCGGGTTGGCCGTAGAGGATGGTGCCGTAGAAGCGGAAGCCTTCATCGTCGATGGCCTTGGGCAGATTGGAGCGGTAGGTTTCCAGCAGCTTGATGCGGAGGTAGGCGCGGAGGGTCTGGATGTCGGTGTCTGTGATAGCGGCCGCCAGGGCTGGGAAAAATTTCGGATTGCCGTTGACGACGGAGCCGGGACCGAGCGGGCCGGGGAGCGCTGAGGGCGCGTGCACGGATTCAAGGAAAGGTTGGATGGCGATGGGCTTGATGGCGGCCTCGAAATCGGCAAGGGTCTGCGGGTGGTAAATGACGGCGGGGTCGCGGCGCGCGGTGTTGGTGTCGGACGCCTCAGCCAGCTTGGTTTCAAAGGCGAGAATGTTCTTGGCGTCGACGAGCGCCTGCTGAGAGGTTTCTCCGGAAAGAGTGAGCATGTTGGTGATGTGCTCGACATACTGGGCGCGGATTTGTTTGTCCTTGTCGCCGGTGCGGGTGTAATAGTCGCGCTCGGGCAGGCCAAGTCCGCCCTGGTCGACGCTGGCGACCTGCTTGGAGGCGTCTTTGAAGTCTTGTTGCTCGCCAAAGCCGAAGAAGGCATTGACGCCGAGGCGCTGCAGTTCGCCGGTGAGCTGGGGCAGGCCAGGCTTGGTGACCTTGTCGATCTCGGTAACCAGCGGCTGGATGGATTCGAGGCCTTTCTGGTGGATGAGACCCGTGTTCATGCAGGCAGCATAGTAGTCGCCGATTTTTTGCTCGTTCGTGGTGCGGGTGGGGCTGGGTGCGGCAAATTTGGCGAGGATGTTGTTGAGGCGTTCGGTGTTGACGTTGTCGACGAGATAGAACTGGTCGACCCCGGACTGGTCGGCGGGGATGGGATGATTGGTTGCGAAGTGGCCGCAGGCGTACTGGTAGAAGTCTGTGCAGGGATCGGCCTTGGTGTCGATGGCCGCGGCATCGAACATGGGCGCGGGCAGGTAATGCTGCTGCGGGGCAGCCTCCGTCTGCGAGGATGCGGGCGACTGCGCAAGGATGGGCATACAAATCGCGGCCAGCGAGGCCAGGAAGAATATTGAGCTGCGGCGAATGGAATTCATGGTTCGGGGCTCCAAAAATGGAAGAGCATGGTAAAAGGCTCGTGTGTCTCCGTAATTCTATCCACAGAGGGCCGCAAGTGGCTGAGAGCGCCTGATTGTGACAACATGAACCCCGGGTACGCGATGCGCGGCATGAGAGTTCCACGGAATGACAAAGGGATGACGCCAAGGCTGACGGCTGGCTTGGCGGTGTTGACGGAGGGCGATACTACCTTTACGGCCGTTCCCCCCTAGCCAACTGGTAAAGAGATGAAGTTTCCGATAACGTTTTTCCGCAGCCCGTGAAGCTCTTGCCTTCGAGACGGATAAATGATCATTTGTGTGGCGGAGACCACTAGATGGAAATGTAATGCCAGTAGATCGCCGCCAAGGAGACGCCGCCAACAATGATCCAGAGGATAATGCCCTGCAGCAAGGGCCGAATGCCGACCTGGCGCAGCGTGTTTTTGGACAGGCTGGTCCCGATCAGAAACAGGGTCGCGGTTAATCCAGCCTTGCCCAGATGGCTCAGCGTGCTGAACTGAACTGCAAAATACGGCAGGTAGGTGCTGGCCGCAGCCGCGAGACAAAAGAGGAAAATGAACCAGGGAATCCTAACCCTGGCTCGATTGGGAGAGCTCGATCCAGAAACCTTCGCCATGTAAACGGCAGCGAGGAGAGAAACGGGAACGATCCAAAGGGCGCGCGCCAGCTTTACGGTGGTTCCAATGGCAAGCGCCTGGTTTCCATACTTTGCGGCAGCGCCAACCACCGAGCTGGTGTCGTGAATGGCCAGGGCAGCCCATAGCCCGAATTGATTCTGACTTAGATGCAGGCTATGCCCAATCACAGGGAAGATAAGCAGGGCCACGGAATTGAGGAGAAAGACGGTTCCCATGGATACGCTGATTTCTTCCTGGTCCGCGCCGGTGATCGGCGAAATTGCGGCGATCGCGCTACCACCACAAATGGCGGTGCCCGCGGAGATAAGGAACGACGCCTTACCGGCCACCTTAAACAGGCTCCCAAAGAGCAGGCCGAGCAACATAGCGCAGCTGATGCTGACCGCCGTGTACATAAAGCCGGAGCGGCCCGCATGCACGACTTGCTGCAGGTTCATGCCGAATCCCAAGGCAACCACCGAGGCCTGCAGCAGTAGTTTCGCCAGCGAATGGCTCTCCAGGCGAAACGGATGCTCGACCGTGAAGCCGTAAGCGATGCCCCCCACCAGCGCAATGGCCGGGGAAACAACCCCGCTGGCGGCCAGAAGCAGGCCCACGAAAAAGAGCGTCTTGCTGTTCATCGGCGGCTAACTCCTGCCACCTACTTTCCGCCGTCTTGGTGGTCGCCGTCCAAGCAGAAATAATGATGGGCAATTAGAGCATTTTCGCGATTACGATGGTCTGGTAAGAGCAACGAGGTGTGGTTTTCTTTGAGAGAAAACCACGTAAACGTTGGCGGTTTCCCGTATTTCCTGCCACGCAGCACTAGCCGGGAACAGTTATGTGCGACTTTCCTCGAAGAAAGTCGCATGCAGATCGGTGGCTCCACCAACACCAACAGGAAATACGGGTTCGATCAACACCAATTGCGAAAATGCTTGAGCGCAGTTCCACGATGACCGGGCCCCTATAAAAATCGTGGGGTGTGGCCGGGGCGGCCGATGCAAGCCCTCTTGTACCCACTCAAGCCAAAGAAAGGCTTGCAGGGACCATCCGCCGTTTTGCGTTACTTGAGGTGAATGCGAGGTACGGCTTTTGCGGTTTTGCATACAGGAAAGGGGCGCTCACCAGGGAACGCCCCTTTCCCGCAAGTAAATCTACGGACGCGTATACATCTTATTGATTGGCAAGTAACGATAGTTCGGCGGCAACCGGCGTCAGGGTTCCAAACAAGCCATTGGTTTGGTTGTCAGGGCCAGCGGTGAAGAACAACGTACTCCCAGGACCAGAAGCACCTCCACTCCCAAAGACGAGCGCCCACAGCCCGTCGATCGTTAGAGTGGAGCCGTCGGCATTCAACATGTTTCCCAGAAAACGGCCGGTTATCGGATCAAAGGCCGCGATGGTGCCACTGCCGAGATTGCCAACCAATATGGTGTGGCTGAATTTACCAAAGTCCGCCGGAGCGAGCGTCACTCCCCAGGGCGCATTGAACCAGTCACCATGCTCGAGGCGAACCAGCCTTCTGCCTTGGCCATCGAAGACCAAAACGAAACCCAGGCCCGCACCGTTGACTTGATCGTGCTTGGCTGAGTCCTGCTGGGCAAAGGTGATGTAGATATTGGGTCCGATGCTCTGCACATTGAAGGGCGCAAAGCCACGCGGGATTCCGTCCAGCCTAAAGGATTCGTCGGGAAGCCTGAATGGCTTGAAGTTGGAATCAAAAACATCCACCTGCCCGCTGCGGAAGTTGGCCGCTAAAAGATATTCAGCACCCGCAAAACTGATGATGGCCGCTCCTTTGTAGACCGCCCCATTGGCTTTGCTGGGGACTTGCGAGTTGTCCACCGCAATGATCGAGGTGGTGCGATTTACACTCGGGTTCCACCCTTGAATTGTGCCGTCTTCCGTGACAAACATGAAGGTCGCCGGCTTGCCCGCGGCAACGGGGAAATCCGTGGTGCTGCCATTAAACAAGAGAGCGGTGGGAGATCCTGGCGCCGGTTGGCTTGGAGCGTTGGGAACCACGACGCCATTTCCCGGTGTTTCCCCAGGAGCATTGAGCGCGATGATGGTCACGGGGACCAAGGTGGGCGCTGGGGTCTGTCCCGCGGGATTGGCAGGATTCAAACCGGAAGTGTCGTAGAGCGTGGATGTGCCGCCCGCGTTGTTGGAAATCCACCAAGGACTCGTTGGGCTATGCACCAGCCCCCATGCATTGGTAAGGTTTGGGTCAGAGATGGAGGCGGCTGGAGTCACAGGGACGTTCGATACCAGATTTGTCTGTTGATAGTGTTGCGCCGATGCCAGCGCAGGAAACAGGGCGAGTGCACACGCGGGAACGAGCCATGGCCTCAGTGAGGGGGTGTCGAAGTGCATGGGATTTCTCCTTTAGGCGTTGTCGTGAGTTGCGTTTGAGCTTCCCTCCCGCGATGGAGGGGGACCCTTACCAGTTCGCAATCCTAATGCCGCGGGGCCGCCAGAGTTGTCACAGTCTTGTCGCCAATCCCATTAAAATATGTCGTGAGCCGGGCGGCTATTTGTGACAATTTCCTGACAAGGATCTGCTCAACGGTTCAACGAACTTTCACAGACGGTATTTGCGAAAGATGTGTCCACAGTTAAAGCATTTTCGCAATTACTGTGGTCTGGTAAGAGCAGCGAGGTGTGGTTTTCTTTGAGAGAAAACCACATAAAGGTTGGCGGCTTGCCGTATTTCCTGCCACGCAGCACTGGCCGGGAACAGGTATGTGCGACTTTCCTCGAAGAAAGTCGCATGCAGATCGGTGGCTCCAACAACATCCACAGGGAATACGGCGCTGGTCTACACCAATTGCGAAAATGCTCTAGTTCAGCTCAGTGGCCTGAGCTGAGTTCTTACCTTGAGGAACTTAAATACGACGAAGCACTCGTGTTGCTTCGCACGCAGATCACCTTACTTGTGACGCACTACACTTGTAACGCACTACTCTTGTGACGCACTACCGGGCGGCCGATTCCTAGCTGGTAATTTTCGCTCGCTCCGTGACCATCACCGTGCGCGGCATGCCCCGATTTTTCAGGAGAATGGATTCGAGTTGATCCGCGCGATGGCCTGCGTCCACCATGACCAGGATTCCCTTCGCCCCAACCTGGTGATGGAGCAGCCGGATGGTTGCTTCCGCAATTCCCCGGCCGCGCAGCGTATCGGTGAGATCGATTTCCGTGAACGGCGGCTGCTCCGCATTCGCTACCGCTGCATCATGGCGGCTGGATAAGCCCGGCCCATCGTGGCCGTGTACATCATGCCTGATGCTATGCCGGACCCTCCAGAGGATGCTGTGCTTTCCCTCCATATCGCTGGGGAGGTGTTTACCGCCCGGGCTTAGCTCGTGTGCTCGCTTGCCCTCGTCTGACAACGCGACACCGATGTGGTCCGCATGGACCCCGGCCAGCTTGAGATCGGCGATTGCATCGCGGGCAGACACCTCGTCCAAAAACACGGCTGCCACCAGGTGGGAAGCCGTCAATTCAATTGCTTGTCCTTCTGTATCCCACATATGGTCCTCCACGGGAACGACGACATCTTACTCATTTGGACGCCCGCGCGCCATTTGGGTTGTGTTTCATTTGCAATCGCACGAAAAATCCGCTTCGACCGAGTCAATCCTTCGTGAGCGGGTCGCGCCGTCTCAACTGTTGGCCGGGCGGCCTCCAGGTTTCTACGAACCACAATTTTGTGCATTCGCGGCAGAGCCAGATGAGTTTCCGCGGGGCTTGCGCGCGGGCGCCCCGCGCTTCTTCCCGGGAATCGATACAGTGCAGACTCCCGCTCCGGAAATACAACGACTCAAAACCGCAAAGCGGATTCGCACATTTCATACCAATATCCCTCTACCGCATTTCCCGCACCGCGTTTCACTCAATAGCAGGCGCGATGCTCCGCAACCCGTGTTCCCTGCCCTGCCCCGTGAAAGCTCGCGATTCAGTTCTGTGCCTTCATGAAGTCAAGCACCAGCGTCGCCATCTCATCCGCTTTGGTAGCCGGCCAAGATACTTCAGTTTGTGATCCACCACTGGAAGCATCCCGCTGAGAAAAAGGAGGCTGCCCGTCTGCACCGCCTCCACGTAGGTACCGAAGGGCACCGGCGCGGCTGGGAGCTGAATGCCAAGGCCCTTCAACCGGCTTTCTGCCCCGCCCTGCTGGACGCCTTCGACGTGTTGCGCGCCGTTGCCACAACGTTATAGCCGCGGTCCAGAAAGGCCCGGACAACAGCTGCTCCGATGCCTTGCGAGGCTCCGGTTACAATCACTGTCTTATTTTTCGCCATGCCAGTCTCCTGTGGTTGTGTGCCTGGTGTCGCCCTGCTTTCGTTGATCGATGGGCTCTACACTTAGAAGTAAGCCGGAGGCGCGGAGACGAATCTATGGGACCAACGTATCGGCCAATACCTTGGTGTCGGTTCACGCCGTTGCGAGTTGCCGCCCAATGCTGCTCGAATATCATTCGCAGTTACGAGTAAGCCAGAGGCTCAGAGGCAAATCTATTGGACGATGGTATCGATCTGTACGTTTGTATCAACCGGCGTGACGCGCGTTTGCCCGCCCGCCAACGGATGAGGGGTTGGCCCATTCAAACCCTCGTTCGGCTCGAGTGGGCTTGGCTCGCAGGCTGTTGGAGCGCCGTGGGGCGCAAGATGGCTATCTAGTTACAGGAAAAACTTTTCCAATCCACCGCAGGGGGAGCGGCTTCTGTCCCGCGTCTGATAACTGCCGGGCGGGGGAGCTACTCCCGGCCAATCTGGTTGCACTACTCTTCATGGTGCGCCATGGGCGTCCACGCCTCGCTGCCTGCCACGCCAACGCCTCGACAGCCGTGGGAGATGGCTTGTGAGGAAACTTCTTTTCGTACGCATCAATAGCCGATTGAATCTTGAGCATGTCCGTTGGTGTAAGAGCCATGGCACACTGCCTTTCCCGCCCGTCGCCAGCATAAAAATGACCACCTAAGTGGATCTGGCATGCCGGCTACCGTTCTACAAACAGAACTGTACCCAGCAATCGATGCAACACGTTTAAATGGGCCTAGGGGGAGGGCAGATTGTAGAGATAACCAACCTGCTTATACTCCGCGAATGTAGCACACGGTTCACAATGCCGACAACACGAAAGTAGGCATTTCGAGTACATTGCGTAATGCGTTCAGTCGCACTTAACGAAAGCCTCAGCAGATAGCGGGCCTGCCGCGCGACAAGCTTACACGAGCAAAGGATTCAGGCCGCATCCGGAGGAGGGTGAAATAGGTCTGGATAAGGTCTGGGGGTAGCTCGGCGGAACGTTGACTTCCGCTGGATTACGGACGGTGGAGCAACGGAGTGAACAGCCCAGCGGAGTTATAAATTGCCGGGTGGTCATAACCATGGGTTGCCATCGAGCAAACGTACCCGTCGTTGTTCGCTCGGACGCGCGGGTCGAACTGGAGGGATCGTCTAACCTGACGAGCCTTAGCCTTAGCCCTATCGCGCGGCACTGAGAAGCATGAAGGGGGCCGGCGCCACGCTACATGCTCCGGGCGCTGAGGCCTTCCAACCGGAGCCGTCGGCGTAAGTGACCGAGTCCACATCGATGGCGGTTACTGCGCTGAAGCGCCTCAGTGCAAGGTCATGGGAAGCGTGACCGTTGCCCTCGACGACCAGCGCGACATCGATCGTCTTGCTGAGGTCAGGGGTCTGGGAAGCGCCGGCCAAGGGGACAACTCTCCATTTGTCACTCAAACCATGGACGGTGATTTGCGCGCCCACAATCTGCTGGGCCAGCAGATTGGTCACGGTCAGATGGATTCGCTGCGTTGTCCACGGGCCGCCATCGTCTTTGACATTCCTCTCCACGAAGAATCTTCCGTGGTCTGCCTGCAGGCCGACTGGACAATGGGCCGGGGAGCCGTGCGTCCAAGTCAAAGCTGCCTGGTTTCCGCCGGTACGCGTGAGGGTGTCTTGCCCGATGGCGCTGCTGGTTGCGAGCACGACGGCTAGCGGGAGAATAGCGATAGATTTCATAGGTGCCCCCGGGTTCGTACGCAATCTACAAACACGGTACTCCTCCCGGTTTGCCGGGACAAGGGTCCGGAGCCAGGGCTTAGAGCATTTTCGCAATTTCTGTGGTCTGGTACGAGCAACGAGGTGTGGTTTTCTTTGAGAGAAAACCACGTAAAGGTTGCCGGCTTCGATCTACACCAATCGCGAAAATGCTTAAACCAAAGCCCGGGACGGGCAGACGTCATGGGACGCGGGTCTAGCAACCGACGATTGCGACCGACGATCGTGGGGACGATCTCGGCAACGCCGGACACTGTTGCCGAGCCTCCCGCATACCGGGAAGCTCGGGAGATAGCAACCTCTACCGCAGGCCGCTTAGTTCGAGGGGCTCGAGGCGTCCGCGCTCTGTACGTCCCCCTGCGAAGTCTTCAGGCTCTGGCGTTGCTTTTCGAGATCCGCATTTTCGGTCTGGAGTTTCTTCTTCTCTTCCAGAAGCTTCTTGTTGGAGGCATCGAGCCTCTGGGCTTCCTTCAACAGGATCTGGTTCTTCTTGACGATCGCGCGTTGCGAGGTGACCTGCTCGGTGAGAACCTTGTTCTGCGCAGCAAGCTTTTCACGCAGGGCGGAGTAATCCACAGACGCGTCGTTTGCGTTTGCGGGCAGAGCAGTGGTGGTGGTGGCGTCGTTGCTGCTCTGGCACAGGCCCGGCATGGCAGAGAGAGACAACAGAAGGGCACAAGTCGGAAGAACACGCATAGTTACACCTCAGTCCCGTAGGTTAAATTCATCGCGTAGCGCCTGGAGAATGTTCCAGGCGATAAGGCATTCAGTGGCACCATAGTACCGAAGGCAAAGCGATGTAGCAGTATCACTTTCGGGCCACCCCGTTCACACTTGTAGGTTGGCTAAAACCCGCTATGAGATCCGTTGCGCTATCACCGGCCGGAAAGCACACAGCCAATGTGACTTAATCGGAGCGAGACAGAAGGCTCGTCCCGGCGGAGAGGGTTGCCTACCTTACTAAAGTAATGGGGCCCGCTTCGCTTCACTTTTGTCCGCCTGACAGGGTGCAGGGGAGAGCTTCCCGCGCGGCCCGTAGCGTTCGCGGCCAAGCCGTCTCTGTCGCTTGTCCGTCGTCGTTGTCTCTCGTCGCTTGTCCCTGAAGGACGGCCCCCGAGTGCAACCAGCTACGCCTGTTGGGTTATGCTCAGGGGCAGGCGTCCCCGGCGGGTGATGGCTGGGCGCGGAGACAGGGGACATGAGCGACATCAAGAGCGAAGACCTTCTGCAGCAGTTCGCCAGCGACAACTATTCCGGCATATGCCCGGAGGCTTGGGCAGCCATGGAAACAGCCAACCGCGGTCACGTCTCCGGATACGGAGACGATCCCTGGACCGCGGCGGCCGCGGATGCCTTCAGAGAAATGTTCGAGACCGAATGCGAGGTGTTCTTCGCGTTCAACGGGACGGCGGCGAATTCGCTCGTGCTCGCGTCCCTTTGCCAGTCCTATCACGCGGTGATTTGTTGCCAGTCTTCGCATGTGGAAACCGACGAATGCGGCGCCCCGGAGTTTTTTTCCAATGGCTCCAAGCTGTTTGTCGCCGAAACCAGTGACGGCAAACTCACGCCGGCGGCCGTGCATGCGTTCGCCACCAACCGGCAGGACATTCACTACCCCAAACCCCGCGCCGTGACGATCAGTCAGTCGACCGAAACAGGCCGCGTCTACAGCGTAGAAGAACTGCGGGCGCTCTCGACCGTCTGCCGGGAAAATGGGCTGCGGCTGCACATGGACGGAGCCCGCTTCGCCAATGCGTGCGCGAGTCTTGACTGCTCGCCAGCGGAGCTTACCTGGAAAAGCGGCATCGACGTGCTGTGCTTTGGTGGTACGAAGAACGGAATGGCGGTCGGCGAAGCGATTCTATTCTTCGATCGGAAGCTGGCTGAGGACTTTGACTACCGGTGCAAGCAAGCGGGACAGTTGGCCTCGAAGATGCGGTTTCTCGCGGCTCCATGGGTCGGCATGCTGGGCAGCAGGGCGTGGCTGAGCAACGCGCGGCACGCGAACGACTGCGCGCGCTATCTAGCCGATCATATAGCGGATATTCCGGGTATCCACATGGTTTCACCGCCGGAGGCAAACGCGGTGTTCGTACACGCAGCGGATGAAATCTTGAATGCCATGTACAAGCGGGGATGGAAGTTTTATACGTTTATCGGCGGCGCTGCGCGCTTTATGTGCTCGTGGGATACAGATCGCAAACGCATGGACGAATTCTGCCGGGATCTACGCGCGAGTGCCGAGCAAGCGGCGATTCAGATTAAATAGTGGGCAGTCTCCATCAGGAGCAATCCGCATTCATTGCTTTTCTGCCTGCAGCAGGGCACGGTGCAGGACCTCTGCCAGGTGGACGGCCTGACGGCCGGTTCCGTGGAAGATTTGCTCACGGCAACTGAATCCGTCGGCAACGATCAAGGTCTCCGCAGGGGTTTGCCGGACTGCGGGGAATAGCACTCGTTCGCCGATCGCCTGAGAGACGGCGTACTTGTCCCTCTCAAATCCGAATGGGCCTGCCATGCCGCAGCAGCCGGCGTCGAGAGGCCTTACATCCGTACCCATGTTACGCAAGAGGGTCTCTTCGTCGCTGAGCTTCATGATGGCCTTGTGATGGCAGTGTCCATGGAGGAGCACCTGTTCTGCAAGCTGCGGGGGCTGATACCCGGAAGCATGCTGTTGGAGAAATTCGCTCAGCAGGAATGTCTGCCGGCGCAACCGCGCGGCACGCTCATCGCCGGGAAACAGGTTCTGCAACTCATCGCGAAACACAGAGGCACAGCTTGGCTCCAGCACGACGATGGGCAACCCGGCGTCAATCTCAAACGCAAGCACATCGAGGATGCGGCACAGGTAACGTTTGGCCTGATCGAGCATGCCAAAGTCATAGAGTGGCCGGCCGCAGCATAGATGACTCTGGGGAACGGTGACGCGGAAGCCGGCATGGGTAAGAACTGCCCACGCAGCGCGACCGGTCTCCGGCTTAAAGTAATTGTTGAAGGTGTCGGCCCATAGGATCACCCGCGGGCCCGGGGCCGGCCGCTGCCTGCGCGCCCATTGCTGAAAGCTGACGTTGGCCAGCCGGGGCATCGGCCGTTGCGGCGCAAGAGCCAGCAACGTTTGCATCAGGCGCTTCGACCGCGAGGTGTTGGCCAGCAGGTTGGCGAATCGCGGAGCGAACGAACCGAGCCGTGCCCACCGGTCGATGAGGGCGAAGGCGTAGGCATGCGGCGGGCGGCGCTTCCCCTGGTAGTAATGCGATAAAAATTCGGCTTTATACGTGGCCAGGTCTACGTTTGCGGGGCACTCGGTTTTGCAGGCTTTGCAGGCAAGGCACAGGTCGAGCGCCTGCTTGACCTGCTCATTTTTCCAGCCGCCATCGATGGCTTCTCCCTGAAGCATTTCGAAGAGCATGTGCGCGCGCCCTCGCGTACTGTGCTCCTCCTCCAGCGTCACCATGTAGCTGGGACACATGGCGCCCCCATCTACCTTGCGGCACGCCCCGAGCCCAATGCATCGTGCCGCGGCGTTCGCAAAGGAGCCGCCATCGTCGACGAACTTGAAATGCGTCTCCGGCTGCAACGGCTTGTAGTCCGCGCCCAAGCGTAGATTTTCCGTGGGCAAATAAGCATCCACAACCTTATGAGGGTTCAGCTTGTTCCGTGGGTCCCATACCGCTTTGAACTCGCGGAAAGCACGCATCAATTCCGGCCCGAACATTTTCGGCAGCAGTGCGGCCCGCGATTGCCCGTCACCGTGTTCGCCCGAGAGCGAACCACCGTAACTTAGGACCAGGTCGGCAGCTCGCTCGATAAATTCACCATACCGGCGAATGCCCGATTCACTCTGCAGATCGAAGCTGACGCGCATGTGAATACAGCCGTGGCCGAAGTGCCCGTAAAACGCGCCTTCGTAGTCGTATTCGTTCATCAGCGCGCGTATGTCGCGCAGGTAAGCGCCCAACTTCTCCGGCGCAACCGCCGCGTCATCCCAACCTTCCCACTGCGGACGCGCCCCGGGCGCAAACGCTGCCGCTCTTGGTCCGGATTCGCGTAAATGCCAAACAGCGCGCGCTTCGGCCGGGGTGTAGAGACGCGTATTGGGTGGTTCGGGCATGCGCCTTAGTCGATCCACCAGTTGTTGCGCCAAACCCAGAGCATGCCCTGGATCGTCGGAACCGAATTCGACCAGGACGATGCCGCGCCCATCGGGTAGCAAATCGAGTTTGGGAGCGCCCTTGCGGCGTAGCCCGTCGACGATGCTCCCCTCAAAGCCTTCCAGGCCGATCGGCTGAAAGCTGAGCATTTCAGGCACGTGGTCTGCCGCGACGAAGGCATCGCTGTAACCGACCCCTAACAGCACCCGGTGTTGTGGGCTGGGGATCAGCTTGACGCGTGCTTCCAGCACCGTGACGCAGGTGCCTTCAGTCCCTACCAGTGCGCGCGCCACATTGAATCGCTCGGGCAACAGGTCATCGAGGTTATAGCCGGAGACACGGCGAGGAATCTGGGGAAACTTCGCCCGGATCAAATCCGCATAGCGGTCACCGATGGAGCGCAGGGCGGTGTAAATCTCGGGGCGGCGCCCTTGGCTCTTAATGCCGCGATCAAAATCGTCATCCGCCGCCGGGCCAACCGTCATCTGTGTTCCGTCGTAAAGCAAAATACGCAGCGCTTCGACGTTGTCGACGGTTTTGCCGCCAAGCAAGGAATGGGTACCGCAGGAGTTGTTGCCGATCATGCCCCCGATGGTGCAGCGATTGTGGGTCGAGGGGTCGGGAGCAAACGTTAGTTTGTGTACCTCCGCCCGATCGCGAAGGGTGTCAAGCACGACGCCAGGCTGAACACGAGCAAACCCTTGCCTGGCATCGAGTTCAAGGATTTGATTCATGTATTTGGTGAAGTCGAGGACCACCGCAACATTGCAGGACTGCCCTGCCAGGCTGGTACCAGCGCCGCGAGCCAGGACAGGAGCATCATATTTTTCGCAGGCTGCCATCGCGGCCACTACATCGCTGTCGTCGCGCGGAATGACTAATCCAATCGGAACCTGGCGGTAATTGGATCCATCGGTGGCATACATGGCGCGGCTGGCGGGATCGAAGCGGACTTCTCCCTTAATGTTTTGCTTTAACTCTTTTTCCAGTTCTGCCGCAGCGGGAAATGCATCGACGGGCTTGGCGTGCGAGCTCAGCGGAAGTGGCGGGAGCGTGTGCATGCGCTGGCCTCAAAGACTGGAGAAACACCCTTGTTGATCGCCGATCACGGTGTTGTTATGTCGCTGGGGTTTCGGCCGGAGCAAGCGATTGCAGGGCGGCGGTCACGCCGCCGGCCTGATGGGGAACACCCGCCAGGCGTAGACCCATCTCGACTCCGCTGAGCGTCCCGGCCAACATCAGGTCGTTGAAGCTGCCCAGATGCCCGATGCGAAAGACCTTGCCGGCAAGCCGGGACAGGCCGGCACCGAGAGACATATCGAAGTTCTCGAGGATGATGCCGCGTAAACGGTCTGCATCATGCCCCTCAGGCATCAACACGGCAGTGAGTGCGCTGGAGTACTCAGGCGGAGTGTCGCAAAGAATCTCGAGTCCCCAGGTTCTCACTGCGGTGCGGGTTGCTTCGGCATGGCGGCAATGGCGATGAAATACGTTGGGTAGTCCTTCCTCCAGCAACATCGCCAGCGCCTCCTTTAAACCGTAGAGCAGAGTGGTTGCGGGCGTGGACGGGAAAAAGCCGTTGCGGTTGGGGCCCAGCATCTCCTGCCAATCCCAATAGGCGCGCGGCAGCTTTGCGGTCTTGCTGGCAGCGAGCGCCTTTTCAGAAATCGCGTTGAAGCTTAGACCAGGCGGGAGCATCAGGCCCTTCTGCGACCCGGCAACGGTTACATCGACTCCCCATTCGTCATGGCGGTAATCGATCGAGCCCAAAGAGGAAATCGTATCGACCAACAGCAACGCCGGATGACGATGACGATTCATCTCCGCGCGAATGTTGGGAATGTTGCTGGTGACCCCGGTGGAGGTCTCATTGTGAACCACCATGACTGCTTTGTATATGTGGCGATCGTCGGCGCTTAACCGCGACGCCAGGTCCGTGGCTGCTGCGCCGCTACGCCAAGTGCCGGGCACGTAGTCGACCACGACCCCGAGCCGCTCCGCCTGCTGCCGCCACAATTGCGAGAAGTGCCCGCTCTCAAACATCAGCACCCGATCGCCCGGCGAGAGCGTATTGACGATGGCTGCTTCCCACGCTCCCGTACCCGAAGCCGGAAAGATGATGACCGGACTCGTGGTTTGAAAGATGAGGCGTAGATTTTCCAGGACCTCGGAACCCAGCCTGGCAAACTCCTGGCTGCGATGATCGATAACCGCGCGGTGCATCGCCCGCAAGATACGGTCGGGGACGTTGGTGGGTCCCGGAATTTGGAGAAAGTGTCTGCCAGAATGTGTCATTTGAGGAGAATTCTACTGGATTGCGAAAGGGCGATTGCGACCTCTATACTCTAAAGCATTTTCGCAATGACTGTGGTCTGGTAAGAGCAGCGAAAGGAGACGGGCCTCAAGCAGCCGGCCGAGGCTTGATCTTCTTCAGGTCTTTGTTTGCGCGAGCCAGGCGCAAATCGTAATCGGCCTGCAGATTCATCCAGAATTGCGCGGGAAGGGCGAAATAGGTGCCGAGACGCAGGGCCGTGTCCGCGCTGATGGATCGCTTGCCGTGAACTATTTCATTGATCCGCGGTAGCGAGACCAGAATATCCTTCGCAAGGCGATATCGCGAAAGCCCCAGCGGCTCAAGAAACTCCTTCAACAGGATTTCGCCTGGATGAATGGCAGCTGCTGACTTACTCTGTTCTGATACGTGAGACATCTCGTTTCCTCAATATTTCAGTGGTAGTCTACGATCTCCACTTCGGTTGCGTTTCCGGCGTTCCAAACAAAACAAATCCTATATTGATCGTTGACGCGAATCGAGTGTTGCCCTTTCCTGCCTCTAATTAGAGCTTCTAGTCTATTATTCGGCGGTACACGCAATTCAATCTATGGCTCAAGGGATGGTTATGAGATCACGGTTATCGCTATTTGTTCTGGGGACGATGCTTTGCGTTGGTTTGTGGCCGCTGTCGGCGGTGCCAGGCAGCGCCCAACAAGGGGCTCCCCGGCCACCGGGGCAGAACCCGAACGGGATGCATGTATACCTGCGTGCGGGCCTGAAGAGCCATCAGCCCGGCCTGCATGACTATCCCCAGTTTCTGGCGGACTGGAGCAAGATTCTGACCGAACACGGAGCCGTAGTCGATGGCTCGTTGCACGCCCCCAGTGCCGCGGAGCTTGCCCATACCGACGTTCTGGTGATCTATAAGGGAGACGCCGGCTATATGGACGATAGCGAGAAAGCTGCCCTGGACGATTTCGTCAAGCGCGGAGGCGGCATCGTCAGTCTCCACGATGCGCTGTGCGGTCCGGATCCAGTCTATTTCGCGACCCTGGTGGGCGGCGCCAAGAAGCACGGCGAAGTGAACTATACCCTGGGTGCGGATATTCCTTACACCATCGTGGATAAGGCGAACCCCATCATGAAAGGCATGTCGGACATCACGATCTTCGACGAAGCGTTCTACAACATGACCTGGGCAAAGGATCCGGCGATACACGTGCTCGCCACGGCTGTGATCCCAGCAACGCCGAGCGCCGGCGCACACAAAGGTGAGGTCGTGCCGCAGATCTGGACTTACGAACATACGGTTCCCGGGGGTGAGCCCGCGCGCGCATTTGTCTGGATGCAAGGACACACCTATGCCAACTTCGCCAACCCACAGATTCAGGCAATGATTCTTCGGGGCATTGCCTGGGCGGGGAAAAAGCCGGTAGATGAGCTTGTGGACTACAAGCCTCCGGTGCGGAATGCGCCGATTCCTTATGCGGAGCCCGCTCACTAACAATTGCCGTGGAATCCCGTCACAGTGCTTTGAGTTAGCGGATCAATTCATTAACGAATCAATTCATCAGCGAACGAGGGCAAACGCGTAGAGTGTGTCGCCGCCTCCGGCGATTACATATTGACGCTCATCGAGCAAGTAAGTCTCCGGTCCATTCCCCAGTGGGCGCAACATGGGGAAATGCCACACGATGTCGCCGTTGGCAGCGTTGAAGGCGATCAGGTTGCCATCGTAGTCACCGCTGAACAGAAGGCCGCCGGCTGTGGTCAGAATTCCCGGACTACCGCCTCCGGAGTCGTCGGCGTTGCTGTAGGCATGACTCCACTGCACCTCTCCGGTTTTGTGATCGAGTGCCTCGAGCACGTGTTGCGTCCAGAGGTTGCGTATCGACCCGCCGTAGCCTTCAGGATGTTCGCTGGTATCGGTCAGGTAGGTCAGGCTGTAGCCGAGAACCGCATTGACATAAAACAGCCCCGTCTGCGGGTTATAGCTGGGCGGCATCCAGTTGGTTCCGCCACCGCCATTGATCGTCAAAAGGTTTCCGTCGATGGTTGGTTCCCGTTGCTTGTCGGGGATTGGCTGCCCCTTGGCGTCGATGCCCTTCGACCAATTCAAAGGAACAAATGGTTTGGATACGACGCTCTCGCCGTTGGTGCGATCGAGCACGAAGAAATAGCCGTTGCGCGAGGCCTGGCCCAGCAGCTTGCGCGGCTTGCCGTCGATCTGCGCGTCGAACAAGACGGGTGTCTCGGTGTTGTCCCAATCGTGCGTGTCGTGGGGCGATGCCTGAAAATACCAGGCCAGTTTGCCGGTGTCCGCGTTGAGCGCCACGATGGAACAGGTCCAAAGATCGGCCCCTTGCCTTCCCTGCCCGGCCATCACGGGGTTGGCATTGCCCGTCCCCCAATACAAGAGGTTCAAGTCCTTGTCATAGGTGCCGGGGAGCCACGTCATGCCGCCGCCGTGCGCCATGGCGGTTTCGTTGGGCCAGGTTTCGGAGCCAGGTTCCCCTTTGCCCGGCTCACTATTCCAACGCCACTGCAGTTCCCCTGTTTCCGGATCGCGCGCTTCCAGATAGCCCGGAAGATCGATAGCGTCGCCGCCCACACCCACAATCACGTGGTTGCCAACCACCATCGGCGCCCCGGTGGTGAAGTACTGCCTTTTTTCGTCGGCCACTTTCTTTCGCCAGCGCTCTTTGCCTGTCTGCGCATCGAGCGAAATGAACCAGCCATCGGGCGCAAGAAAGTAGAGCCAGTTGCCTTTCATGCCAACTCCCCGATTTCCTATCAGGTGGCCGCCCTTGTCGACCCAGTCGTAATGCCACAGTTCCAGGCCGGTGCGCGCGTCCAAGGCAAACACGTGATCGGGAATGGTGAAGTAGAGAATGCCATTCACCATCAGCGGCGTGGATTTTATGTCGGGTTCTCCCACGCCACGCATGGCGCCGCCGCCGATGCGCACGCGAAACATCCAGGCCAACGACAAGGCATGCACATTGGAAAGCTGAACCTGGGTGAGCGGGCTGAAGCGACGTCCAGAGTAGTCTCCGTTGTAAGTGGGCCAGGTATCGGTCGGATCCTGTTGCAGAAGCTTTTGCGGATCGAGCCCCTGGGCGCTCGCCAATCCCTGAAACGAGAAGGCACACAAGCAACAGGATAAGAGCAAGATGCAGCGCAGCTGCATGGTTCCGAGCCTCATTTCAGGGTCACCAGGTAGGCGGTAAGGTCGTGCATCTGCTGGTTGGTGTACTTATCGAGCATCTGGCGATGGACGAGCAGCTTATCGTCTACCTGCACCTCAATTCCCTTTTGCAAGGAGATCGAGTGGTAGTCGCCCGCCGCGTCGTTCAGCGACACATAAAAATCATCGAGATGCTTCAGCGTTCCGGTAATCTTGTGGCCATCTGCGAAGGTCACCGTCACCGCGGGGGCGGATCGCTGCCGCGGGACGGGATATAAGAATGTCTGCTGCAACTCTGGCGGGTCCATTTTCGAACCGATGTGTTCCAGGTCGCCCGTCGCTGAGTGGCACCTGCTGCATTGACCAGGGCCGTTGAAATAGGCTTCTCCCGCCTTGGGGTCGCCGGTGACGACGTTCAGAGCCTTGTAGGTTCCCCGGTTGGCGGCGAGCTCCACTTGCAAGTGAAGATATTCAGCGATATCGCGCAGCTGTTCGTCTGTCAATGACGGAAAAGCCGGCATGCCCTTGGCGGGCCTGCCATTGCGTACCGTCGCACTGATCAGCTCCCCCTCGTTGTCGTCGAGGATCACCGAAGAGCGCAACAGGTCAGGACCGCTGGCGCCGCGGGCATCGGCACCGTGACAGAAACCACAGGTGGCTCCGAAGACTTTGGAACCTTCGGCAGCCATCTTGGCATCGGGCAGCCGACCCAGGCCAAGAAACTCGCGGGTGCGAATCCCCCGTGAGTCCTCCTGTTGCGAAGCCGGGTTGTTGGGGTCGGTTGGTTGTGCCTGTGCTGGTTGCCTGTGCTTCTGCTTGTGCCATGCACACAATGTTCAGACACAGTGTCAAGAACAGTGCCGGAAGCAGTTTGCAGTCCTTGCGCCGATAGGTTCGCCGAGCCCGCATAGTAGCTCGCTTCCGGTGGGTGTTTCGGTTTTCCGTGGCCGAGCCCATGTGCTCCCCCATACGATCCCCGTACGATCCTAAGATATACGGCGGAATTTCTCCCGTCGACAGGCTTGCCGATTGTCTTACGACTTGCTTTTGCAAGCCTGAAGAAGCGGATCAACGCTCCGGCCCAAGGCGTTACTATAAAAGAGCACAACCAGCATTCGACCGGGCCCAATTACAACCGAATGAAGAAAAGAGGATCTGATGAGGAAGACAATCGCCCTTATGGGTGCTTTTTTGCTGACCACGTCGCTGAACCTGGCGGCGCAGGACGTAGTGCATGCGGTGGATGGAACGGTTAAGAAAATCGACTCCGGCACCAAGGTGTTGGTGGTGAAGACCGACGACGGCACAGAACACACGTTTCACTATGCCAAGGACGTGACGGTACACGGCGCCAAAGACACAGCGAAAGGTGCGACGGACACGTTGGGCGGATTGAAGGAAGGCAGCAAGGTTGCCGTGCATTACACCGTGGTGGGTGGAAAAGAGACGACCCGCGAGATCGACAACGTTGGTGACGATGGCCTGAAGGCGAGCGAGGGCACCGTGACTCATGTCGACCGGGGAGCGAAAACCATTGCAGTCAAAACGGCGGATGGCAGCGAAGAGACCTTCCATATGACCGACCGAGCGGCCAAAGATACGGGCAAAGATATTGCTGAAGGCGCCGACAAGTCGGCAAAGGTAACCGTCTACTACACCGAAAAGGCCGGCACCAAGACCGCGCATTTCGTGAAGCAAATATTTTAATTGCGTGGCTCCATCGACTGGCCTTTGGCAGGTTTGCCTGGCGGAGGCCGGCCGGCCTCGTGTACCCGTCCCTCGCGTGCTTCTCTCTTTTGTCCCTCCTAAAGGGGAATGGTATGAGACTAGTCGTCTTGTTTGCGTTGACAGCGAGCATGGCCTTCGCTCAGGAGACGCGGCACACGATCATCAACTCCTCACCCAATCCGGCAGACGATGCGCGGGCAAATAGTGATCAGGTTCCCGACGTTTCCGCTGTTACTGGACACTTCGATCGCATCGTGGTTCTCCACTTCAAATACCAGACGGATCTGCTTGCGGGAATGGAGAAAATGGTGAAGCAGCAGAAGATTCGGAACGGAGTGATTCTTGCGGGTGTCGGTTCCGTACGCGGCTACCAGGTACACCAGGTCGGCAACCGCACCTTTCCCTCGCAAAACACCTTCACCAAGAACCCTACCCAGCCCGCGGACCTGGTGAGCATGAATGGCTACATTATTAACGGTCGAATCCATTCGCACGTGACGCTGGCCACTCCGGATAAGGTGATCGCCGGCCATCTCGAACCGGGGACTGAGGTGTTCACCTTTGCCGCGGTCACGATTGGGGTTATGAACGAAGTCGATCTTCGCGGGCTCGACGACAAGAATAATCGCTAGAGCATTTTCGCAATAGGTATATACCGAACCCGTATTTCCTGTGGATGTTGGCGGAGCCACGAACTGCATGCGACTTTCTTTGAGGAAAGTCGCACATAGCTATTCACGGCCAGTGCCGCGTGGGCCTCTCCCTGCGCGGAAGGGCACCAAGCCGGTTTGGTTTTATGCCTACGACTTCGTTCCGGGTTGGAAAGAAAAGATTGATGGTCCGATTGTCGATGAGGTCAACATTGACTGCCGGCTTCGGGCGAGCTATTGTTGAGCCATCTGGTGTTCGGGAAGGCGGTGCAAATCCGCCACTACCCCGTAACTGTAAGCGCTGAGAGCTGGAACCAATTTGCTCGGGCCACTGGGATGGAACGTCCTGGGAAGGCTGTTCAAGTTCGATGATGCGCAAGTCAGGAGACCGGCCAGATGCCCCCAGGGCTTTTTTCCGCTTCGATGGGAGAGCTGGAAAGCAACCTCGCTGATGCGGTTTGAAATCAGCACGGACGCCGCCTGATTATTGGATCCCGCTTCGCGTCAGGGCTCGCCCTGCGCCAGAGGCGACGCATGGAGTCAACCCGCCAAAATACCGTGACCCTGGTGCTGGGGGGCGTGCGTAGCGGCAAGAGCCATTATGCGCAGCAACTGGGCGAAGGCGCCCGCCGCGTGGTGTTTGTGGCCACAGCCGAGGCGCGCGACGATGAGATGCGGCGCAAGGTCGAACGCCACCAAAACACCAGGCCGGCACATTGGCGGACCATCGAAGAACCTCTGGATTTGGCCGATATAATCCTCCGCCATGGGCCCGATTGCGACCTGATGATCATTGACTGCCTGACGTTTTTTGCTTCCAACCTTCTCGAAGCCAAGGGCGACGATTCACATTCGATCGAGCGGGCGGTTGAGGATCTTTGCCAGGCCCTCCAGTCACCTCCCTGCCCGGTTGTGCTGGTTTCGAACGAAGTGGGCAGTGGCGTGGTTCCGGCTTACCCGTCGGGTCGACGTTTTCGTGATTTGCTGGGCGAAATGAACCAGAGCGTCGCCCGCGTCGCCTGCAATGTGCTTTTGCTGGTCGCCGGTCTTCCGCTGGTGCTCAAAGGCCAAGTGGAAACCGCGTCGAGAATCCGCCCCCAAGCCGAGGCGAACTCCGTCGTCACCCCCGAGGTGACTCCCAAGGTGATCCCCGAGGTAATCCAATGATCGGGCTGTTGGTAGGGGGCACCGCCAGCGGCGTGGGCAAGACCACGGTGACGCTAGCGATCATCGCCTGCCTGCGGAGACGCGGCCTTGTGGTGCAACCGTTCAAGGGCGGACCTGACTTTCTCGATACCACACACCATAGCCGCATCGCGGGGCGAGCCGCACGCAATCTCGATACCTGGATGCTCTCTGAGCGAGCGAATCGTGAGGTGCTGCAGTCTGCGTCCAAAGACGCCGACGCTGTGGTCGTGGAAGGCATGATGGGGCTATTCGACGGCAAGGATGGGGTCGCCGAAACCGGCAGCAGCGCTGAGATTGCCAAGCTGCTCGGATTGCCCGTGGTGTTGGTGGTGGATTGTGCCAAGAGCGCGCGTAGCGTGGCCGCTGTGGTGCTTGGTTTTGAGTCCTTCGATACTGGGCTGGGCTTTGGCGGGGTCATCCTCAACCGGGTTGCCGGCCCAAACCATTACCGGCTGCTGCAAGCGGCCATAGAATCCCGGTGCAAGACTCCCATTCTGGGTTGGCTTCCCCGGGAACCTGAAATCGCGATTGCGGAGCGGCATCTCGGCTTGCATGCCGCGGCGGAGATGGCCACCCCGGACGACGTGGTACCGGGCGATCAGGCACGAGTCGATCAAGTACGAGTCAATGCTCAGATCGATACCCTGGCCGACCTGGCCGAGAAGTACTTCCACGTCGAAGCCCTGCTGGCTCTCGATATTCCTGCTCTCGATATTGCTGTCGAGGGCGCGAAGCAAGACGCGGCGCTCGCAAGTGGATCGCCGCGCTTGCGTATCGGCGTGGCCCGGGACCGCGCTTTCTCCTTTTATTACGAAGACAATCTCGATCTGCTGCGCGAGCAGGGGGCGGAGATTGTCCCCTTCAGCCCCATCGCCGACTCGGCGTTGCCGGCCGAGTTGGACGCGCTCTATTTCGGCGGCGGCTACCCCGAACTTTACGCCCGGGAGCTCAGCGAAAACACCCGGATGCTGGACCAGGTCCGCGCCTTTGTGCGTTCCGGGGGGCATGTGTATGCCGAGTGCGGTGGTTTGCTCTACTTGTCGCAGCGACTGAGCGCCAGCGACGGAAGCGTATATCCTCTCGCCGGCATCGTGCCATTGGCGACGGAGATGACCAGCAAGCTGGTGGATTTTGGCTACGTCACCGTCACGTTTACACAAGACTGTTTGCTTGGCCCCCGGGGTACCTCGATTCGAGGCCATAGCTTTCACTATTCCCGTATCTGTTCCTCCTCCGAGGTGGCGACCGGCTACCAGGTTGAATTCTCCCTGTCCGGCAAACAACAGCAGGAAGGATTCACCTGCGGCCCGGTGCTCGCAAGCTATGTACACCTTCACTTTCGCGCGAACCCCGCGGTGGCGCAACATTTTGCCGCGACGCTTCGGAACGCCCGGCGAGCAGCGGCGGTGACGGCGTGAGGAAAGCGCTGCTGTGCCTCGCCCTATTGCTGGCATCGGCCTGCTGCCTTCGGCCAGCCGCGGCCAGCCGCATCGTGACCGACGAAGCAGGCCGCAAGGTTACCGTCCCCGACCACCCGCATCGTGTGGTTTGCCTCGCGCCCAGCGTCACCGACGCCGTCTTCGCGCTGGGATCGGGGGATGATGTGGTTGCGGTGAGCGACTACACCACCTATCCGCCGGAAGCGCTGAAAAAACCAAGCGTGGGCGGCCTGGTAAAGCCTTCGATCGAGACCATTCTTTCTTTTCATCCCGACCTGGTTGTAGGCACCCAGATACCCGGATCGTTGGACACGGCGACGCAGTTGGAAGCTGTCGGCATACCGGTTTATCTGGTGGACCCTCACGGTCTTGCCGGCATCCTGCAGTCTGTCACGCGTCTTGGAGAAGCGCTCAATCGTGTTCCGCAGGCGGCATCGCTGAACGCGAACCTTTCTCGCCGTATCGAAGCGGTAAAGGCTCGCACTGCTGGTAAGTCCGCTCCGCGAGTTCTGGTTACGGTGTGGTACGACCCGATTATTACGATCGGCAAGCACGCGTTCATCGCTGAAATTATTGAGGCCGCCGGGGGTAAATCGGTGACCGACGATCTGGTTCCCGATTGGCCACAGGTCAGCATGGAGGCGGTGCTGAGCCGTTCTCCTGATGCTCTCTTACTGATTCGCGGGGGCAGAGTAACCCTGAGTGCGCTGCAAAACCGGCCCGGCTGGAGCAGCCTGCAGGCCGTGAAGGAAGGGAAAGTGTATTACGTAGGCAACGGGATACAGGATCCAAGCCCGGTTGCTATCGATGCATTGGAAGAGATGGCCAAGGAGTTTCATCCTTAAGTTTGGTTCGAGGGAGACCAGGATGGAGGTTCGTGGCTGCGGAAAAAGTCGCTGAATGAAGGGTACGGCCTTTAGGCCGTACATAAAATCGGCCAACCAAGCGGCCTTTAGGCCCCGAGGGCGGGTTTCTCGGCTGAAGACGCTGCCCTCAGTGGCTAAAGCCCACTGTTCTTGTTTCGGTAATGTACGGGCTGAAGCCCGTACCCTTCATTCATCGAGCTTTCCCAGCCTCTAAAGCCGTGCCGTTCCTTCGACGGTTTAGATACTACAGAAGCTGAGAACGGGACGGTTCCGTTCTTACGACAACAATCACGGCAAGGTGACGAGAAGGCGGTGTGAATCCGCCACTACCCCGTAACTGTAAGCGCTGAGAACCCGGCACGATCCATGCCACTGGGACGAATCTCCTGGGAAGGCAGCTGAGGTTTGTGGACGCGCAAGTCAGGAGACCGGCCTTGCTTAACCAACTCGAGGGAGTCCTGTACGTGTTGAATTTTTCTTTCTTGCGAAACGTCTTCTTTTGTTCTTTCCTCATCGCCGCGTTCACGGCTTATGGCGCCGAGAGCGGCACCCTGCGCGGCACCGTAACCGACCCGCTGGGCGCGGTCATTGTCTCGGCGACGGTCGAGTTGTTGGACGGTACATCGGTTGCTGACAAGACCACCACCGATGCCTCTGGGAACTATGTGTTCCCGTTGCAGAAGTCGGCTCGTTACCAGGTTCGCGCCGCTGCGGCCACGTTCCAATCCACCACCAGCGATGCGGTCTTCTTGAGCGCTACGGGCAAAGCGCAAATAGACATCACCCTCGCGACGCAGACGCTCACACAACAAGTTACAGTGACGGCGACAGGACGGCCGACGCCGGAAGCGCAATTGGGCGCGCCGGTCAGCGTGCTCGACGCGGATCAGTATCGCTACGCGACGGAGGTGCAAGATCCGCTGCGCCTGGTTCCAGGTGTGCAGGTGACGCAGACGGGCCAGGCCGGCGGGACTACGGGCCTATCCATACGAGGCGGCAACGTCAACGCCAACAAGGTGCTGATCGACGGGGTCCCTGCCGATGACATAGGCGGTGCGGTGGAGTTCGCCAATATCGATTCGGTCGGCTTCGATAAGATCGAAGTGCTGCGGGAACCGAATAGCGCACTGTACGGCTCCGATGCCCTGGCAGGCGTGGTGAGCCTCACCACGGCTCGCGGAAGCACCCTGCTTCCCTTGCTGACGTATTCCGGCGATGGCGGCAACTTCAACAGCTTTCGCCAGGTGGGCACGCTGAGCGGGGCCTTTCAGCATTTTGATTATTACTCGGCCTACTCAAGAACCGACACGCGCAACAATCTGCCCAACGACTCCTTCCACAACGGAACCTATGTGGGGAATTTTGGCTGGACCCCGAACACGGCGAACGACCTTCGCTTTACGGTGCGGCACATTAACGAGGCCGCGGATCAGCCGAATGCCGTGCTGCTCTACGGCATCCCCGATGCAACCAACGTGAAGGAGCAGGATGACTACTACTCCGCCGGCTGGAACAACCAGACTACCGAGAAATGGCACAACCAGATACGCTACGGCGGCCTGCGTCTGCATTACGACTTCACCGATTTCGCGGCTACCGGCATCTATGACCCGGGCCTCGACATCTACCTGGGGGCGCCGGTGACCGTCAAGGGAGCGAATGGATACAGCGTGAGCGGGCAGGCCATTTTTCAATATGGCGCCAGCTACGGCGAAACCTTCCCCAACGACTATGTTGCTCCGAGCAAGCGGGACTTTGTCTATGCCCAGTCCGATTACCGGGTCAACACGCATGTCGTCGCGCTGGGTGCATTCAAATATGAAGATGAGCGCGGCTCCACGCAAAGCTCCGGGGGAACCCCCACCGCCATCGAGCGCGGCAACTACAGCTACACGGTGCAGCTAGCCGGGGATATACGCAATCGTATTTATTACACAATAGGCAGCGGGCTTGAAGACAATGGTCTCTTCGGTTTCGCGGCCACACCGCGCGCTTCCCTTGCCTACTACCTCTTCCGCCCCACCAACTCCGGCTTTCTGAGCGGCACCAAGCTCAACTTCAGCTTTGGTAAGGGCATCAAAGAACCCAGTATCTACTACCAGAGCATTTCGCTGCATGACGTTCTGCCCTCGGAGCCCCCTCTCGGGCCGGAGACGTCGCGCACCTTCGATGGCGGCGTGGATCAGCAGCTGTGGAACGGCCGCGCCCGCGTCACCCTTACCTACTTTCACAATGAGTTCACCAACGGGGTGGAGTTTGTGCCGCAGTCGGCCTTGCTCGCTCTCGGTTTGCCCGCCGCCAGCGACCCGGCTGTGCAATTTGGCGCCGCCGTCAACTCCCTGGCGTTTCGCGCCCAGGGTGCGGAGGTGGCCACCGAATATAAGATCGGCAGCCACCTGTTCGCCCGCGGCGGCTACACCTATCTTGACGCGGTCGTGCAGCGTTCGTTCGCCAGCGACTCGCTGCCCAGCTATAACCCAAGCTTCCCTAACATTGCCATCGGCGACTTTTCTCCTCTGGTCGGGGGCAGGCCGTTCCGGCGCGCTCCACACTCCGGCTACTTCGGGCTCACCTATAACCGTTCCAAATGGTATGGGTCGTTTACCGGCACGCTCGTAGGACGCCGTGACGACAGCGACTTTCTTACCGACGCGTCGTTCGGCAACAGTCTGTTATTGCCGAACCGCAATCTGGACGGTGCTTACCAGCGGTTGGAACTAGGCGGGGGCTACCAGCTCACCCACTCCCTTACGGCCTACACTGATATACAGAACCTGTTGAGCGAACATTACAGTGAGCGGTTCGGGTTTCCGTCGCTTCCGTTCACGGTTCGAGGCGGGGTCAAGATCAGCTTTGGAGGCGAATCGTGGCGATGGAAGTAGAGGTCGCCGCGCCCCGTGAGCGTCCCGCGGGGGAAGCGATACCGCTGGAGGCTTTAAAGCAGGAAGCGATGGACCTTGATTCTGCAACTGCTTCTTCACCCGCAAACGGCAAGGGGAAGGGCCTGGCTCTCACGCTATTGCTGACGTTGGTCCTGGCGGCCGCCATCCTGGGATCGCTGGCGGCCGGGGCCGTTCACATCTCGCCACGGGCCATCCTAGCCGCGATGCTGGGCTTGCATCCGTTGACCGAGACGCAGAGCCTCATCTTGTTCCGGCTCCGCCTGCCGCGGGTGCTGGCATCCGCGGTAGTGGGCGCCGCGCTGGCGGTAGCCGGGCTTCTGTTTCAAGGGCTTTTTCGCAATCCCATTGCCGACCCGTACGTCATTGGGGCGTCGGGAGGCGCGATCTTTGGCGGCTGCATCGGCATCTTTTTCTTTTCTCAGTGGTCGATCTTCGGTTTCAGCGCTACGGCAATGCTGGCCTTCGCGGGGTCGGCAGCCACCATGGCCCTGGTCTATTCCCTGGCTCGATCGGCAGGTAAGACCAACGTAGTCACCCTTCTGTTGGCAGGTTTTGCCATCAGTACGATGTTCACGAATACGAGCTATTTTTTCGAGATATTGGACAAGTCCGGCGCCGGCAACCGGATTCTGCTTTCCTGGCTGCACGGAGTGATCGGGATACCTGCCTGGACGGAGCTCGCGGTGAGCGTCTGTCTGCTCGCCGCGGCAATGCTTGCCGCCTTACCCCTGATGCGCACGCTCAATACTCTGGCCCTGGGCGATGAGTACGCGCAGCAACTGGGAGTGCGGGTGGAGTTGGCTCGGGTCTGCATCATTCTTATCGGGTCGTTGTTGACGGCGGTGGCCGTCGCACTCGGCGGCATGATCAGTTTCGCCGGCCTGATTGTGCCGCACGTGGGGCGGCTGCTGTTAGGGCCCGATCACGTTCGCCTGCTGCCGGTCACAGCCCTGGCGGGGGCGGCCTTCCTGATCCTCGCCGACACTGCCGCGCGGACGATCTTCGCGCCCTCAGAGGTCCCGGTGGGCATCATCATGGCGTTTATCGGTGCGCCCTTCTTTCTCTACCTGCTACGCAGGATGAAACGGGGCTACACGGTATGAGCAGCCTATTGCAGGTGAGGGAGGTCGATTTCGATTACCAAGGCCGCAGGGTGTTGCGCCAGGCCAGCTTCGATATCGAAGAGGGTAGCTGCACTGCACTGATCGGTACCAATGGGGCAGGCAAAACGACGCTGTTACGTATCTCCGCCGGAGTTCTGCAGCCGGCATCGGGGAGCGTCGTTCTCGATGGACGGCCCATGGGGGCGATTCCGTTGCGCGAGGTCGCGCGCACCGTCGCGCTGGTGCCGCAACAACTCGAACTCGCTTTCGACTTCACCGTTCAGCAGGTGGTGGAGCAGGGCCGTACCCCCTACGTGGGCGCGTTACGCGGGCCGGGGCGTAGTGACCGTCTGGCGGTGGACCGTGCTCTCGATCTGGCCAACGTGTCTGGCCTGCGCCATCGCATCTTCAACGAGTTGAGCGGAGGAGAGCGGCAGCGAGTGAAGATCGCGCTGGGACTTGCCCAACAACCCCGGCTGCTGATGCTGGATGAACCAACCCAAAACATGGACATCGGCAGGCAAGTAGAACTGATCGACCTGCTTCACTTTCTCCAGGCAGAGGGCATTACCATCCTGGCCTCCATCCACGATCTGCACCTGGTGGATAAGAATTTCTCCACGGTATTGTTGCTGAGCCCGGGAGAGCCATTGGCGAGTGGGACTCCAGAGCAGATGCTGCGGCCGTCGATCCTGGAGCACGCATTTCAATGCCCTCCGGATCGTCACCCGCTGTTGATTGAGCGTGCCGTGTTGTATCAGAAGGAGGCTCGATGAGCACCGCACTCGAACAACACCTGGAAGAAGTGATTGGCCAAATCGCGGCTCCGGCAGACGTTTATGAGGCACAGGCAAGGACCCACCTGGACGCGCTTACCAAGCCGCTGGGGAGCCTGGGACGCCTGGAGGATTTGGCGGCGCAGTGGTTCAGCATTTGCCGTGGGAACCTGCCTGATCGAATCCGCAAATCGGTTTATGTGTTTGCGGCCGATCATGGCATTACGGCGGAAGGAGTGAGCGCGTATCCGGCAGAAGTGACGCGGCAGATGGTGCTCAACTTTCTTTCTGGAGGAGCCGCCATCAACGTGCTCGCCCGCCTCAACCATGTAGACGTGCACGTGGTGGATGTGGGCGTGGATGGTGACCTGGCCGGCTATGCGGGGCTGGCGCAATACAAGGTGCGCAGGGGCAGCAGAAATATGCTGCAGGAAGCGGCGATGAGCGAAGAAGAGTTGGCGGCCGCGATTTCCGTCGGGCTCACGATGGCGGAGGTGGCCTTTGCCAAGGGAGATCATCTGCTTGCGATTGGGGAAATGGGCATCGGCAACACCACCGCGGCCAGCGTGATGACCGCAGCCATTACCGGCATGGCGGCCAGCCTGGTCACGGGCCGCGGTACGGGCCTTGACAGCGCGGCGTATGACCACAAGTGCCGCATTGTAGAGAGTGTTTTGCGCCGCCACTTCGCCCAGCCCACGAGCCCGCGGGAGATTCTGCGTTGTGCCGGCGGCCTTGAGATCGCCGCCATGACCGGCATGATGCTGGGTGCGGCGCGGCGGCGGATCGCGATCGTCATGGACGGCTTTATCTCCACTGCCGCAGCGGCGATCGCTTGCGCCATGGCTCCGCCGGTGCGCAGCTATCTGTTCGCCGGGCATCAATCGCAGGAACCAGGCCACCGCGCGCTACTGGCCCACCTCAACCTTGAGCCGATGCTCGATCTGCATATGCGCCTGGGCGAAGGCTCGGGCGCGGTGCTCGCCATGCCCGTGCTCGAAGCGGCCATCGGGCTCTATAAAGAGATGGCGACCTTCGCCTCCGCGGGCATCAGCGGAGCCTCCGCATGAGCCGGCGCTTCCCCGCTCCGCGCTTTGCGGTGGACATCGCGGTAGCCTTTCAATTTCTAACCCGACTGCCGATACCCCAGGTGGCGTTTGCACCCGATGGCCTCGCGCGCTCGGTGAAATTCTTTCCCCTGGTGGGCCTGGTGATTGGCTCGGGCGCGGCGCTGTTGCAGAAAGGGCTTGCGCCTTATTTTGCCCGCCCGGTGTGCGCGGTGCTGGTTCTGCTGTTTCTGGTGCTCATCACCGGTTGCCTGCACGAAGACGGTCTCGCCGATGTTGCCGATAGTATGGGCGGCTGGACCGCCGAACAGCGCCTGGTGATTCTGCGTGACAGCCGCATTGGCAGCTATGGCGCCGTAGCCCTGGTATTTTCGCTGGGCAGCCGCGCGATGCTGCTGGCCGAGTTGCCTCTGCAGCACTTTACGGCTTACCTGGTATCGGCCCATGTGTTGTGCCGCTGGTCGATGCTGCCGCTTAGCTACTTTCTTCCCCCTGCGCGCGAGGGCGAGGGCCAGGGCGCCCGGATTGCGCGGCTTACGTCGCTTGCATCCCTGATGTTTGGCTCCCTGTTTACCATCGCCACCGTGATTGTATGCTTGCGCAAGGCTGCGATCGCTCCGGTCTTATCCGCGATCGCGATTTCCTTGCTCAGCAGTTGGTTTTATATGCGCAAGCTGGGTGGCGTCACCGGCGACTGCTTTGGCGCCACGAATCAGCTCACGGAGATCGCGGTTTACCTGTGCGGCGTGTGGAGACCATGAACCGCGTCTTGTTCATTCGGCATGCTGAGACAGAGATGGCGGGGCGGTTCTGCGGCCATTCCGACCCGGAGTTGAACGCAGCCGGCCGGGCCCAGCTTGGTCCGCTAGTGGAAATGCTCTCCGGCCAGGCCATCGATAGGGTTTACAGCAGTGACCTGGTCCGCGCCCGGAGCACCGCGCAGGCAATTGCCGGCCCCCGAGGCATTCCGCTGGAGGTCCGTCCGGCATTGCGCGAGTGTTGCTTCGGCGCGTGGGAGGGGCTCGACTGGGATCAGATTGAAGAGCTGGATCCGGAGTACGCGCGCCGATGGATGGAGGCGTATCCCCGTCTGCCTGCGCCGCTCGGGGAAAGCTTTGAGGCGTTCGAGGCGCGTGTACTTGAGGAAGTGAAGCAGATTCTGGATGCGGACCACGACCCAATCGCCGTGGTGACCCACGCCGGCGTGTTGCGGGTGGTCTTGAAACGCCTTTGCGGTTGCTCCGAGCAGGAAGCGTGGCAACAAACGCAATCGTACTGCTGTGTCGTGCACTATGAATTTGAAGCAATAGGAGAAACACCATGAGCATTGCAACCAAACGTGGAGATGCAGGTCAGACTGGGCTTGCCGGCGGTATTCGCATTTCAAAGGCAGACCTGCGCGTTGAGTCGTACGGCACGGTGGACGAGCTGAATACCGTGCTGGGTTTTGCACGCAGTATTTGCAAGAACGAAGAGATTGCCGGTTGGACCGAGCAGATTCAAAAGACGCTGTTCCGGCTGGGATCGGCTTTGGCGACGCCGCCCGAGAGCAAGAAGCCGCAGATCCATATCACTGCCGAAGACATCGATTTTCTCACTCAGCTGGTTTACAAAATCGAAGCGACGGAAGGGATCCTTGCGGATTGGTCGCTTCCCGGCGCGTACACCGAGTCGGCTGCTTATGAGGTTGCACGTACGGTTTGCCGGCGTGCGGAACGTGCAGCCGTGCGCCTCTCTGAGAGTGGGCAGGCGGTTCAGCCGGAGGTGTTGGCGTATCTCAACCGGTTGTCGGACCTGGTTTGGCTATTCGGCAGGTTGATCGAGTTCAATGCCGGAATCGATGCGCGTCTTCGGGATGGCAGCAAGGCTGGTCCGAAGTGGTCGCGCGCCTGGTAGGTGGGGTAGCTCGACGAAAACGTAGCGCTCGACATACAGGAGCACCATGAGCCAAGCCCGCGCCATCATGATTCTTGGAACCAGTTCGCATGTTGGCAAATCTCTCATGACTGCGGCGCTGTGCCGCATCTTTGCGCGACAGGGCTATCGTGTTGCTCCGTTCAAATCGCAGAATATGTCGCTGAACTCCGCCGCGACTCCCGAGGGATTGGAGATTGGCCGCGCGCAGGCCCTGCAGGCCGAAGCGGCGGGCATCGTGCCCTCGGTGCATATGAATCCCATCCTGATCAAGCCGTCCGGCGACTGCTCGTCGCAGGTGATGGTGCGGGGGAAAATCTGGGGACAGATTTCCGCCGCCGACTACCACCAGCGGCGGGTGGAAGAACTGATGCCCGTAGTGCGCGAAAGCTACCAGACCCTCGCCTCCGCCTTTGAGGTGATCGTTTTGGAGGGCGCCGGCTCTCCGGCGGAAATCAACCTGAAGCAGCATGACATTGTGAATATGCGCATGGCGCAGATGGCGGATGCAGCCTGCCTTTTGGTGGGAGATATCGATCGCGGTGGAGTCTTCGCTTCCCTGCTCGGCACCGTTCAATTGCTGGAGCCGCACGAGCGCGAGCGCATTCAGGGCTTCTGCATCAACAAATTTCGCGGCGACCTGAGCCTGCTCGCACCAGGCGTGCGCATGATGGAAGAACGGCTGGCGAAACCCTGCCTGGGCGTGGTTCCCCATTTGCCATCTCTCGCGTTGGACGAAGAAGATAGCGTCGGCCTGCCGCCGATTACGCATTCGTCACAGGCAAGGTGGCAGACCAGCGCAGACCCGCCGCGAGCGTGCACTGCGCGTCGCGGTGGTGGCGCTGCCCTCGTTCTCAAACTTTACCGACTTCGATTCGCTACGCGCAGAGCCTTCTGTCGATCTGCGGTTCTGCCGCTCCGCTGCGCCGCTCGCGGACGCTGACGTCGTCATCCTCCCGGGAAGTAAACAGACCATGAGTGACCTGGAGTGGATGCGGGAGAATCATCTCGATCGGGCGATACACCAGCAGGCCAGGGTTGGTCTCGTAGTCGGTATTTGCGGCGGTATGCAGATGCTTGGCTATGAGCTGACAGACCCCATGGGTATCGAGCGGCAGGGTTCGATGCCGGGGCTCGGCTTGCTTCCTATACACACTTCCATGCAGGTAGAAAAAGTTACCCGCCTCTGTTCAGGCAGAATCCATAGCGGTTCGCTTTTTGGCCAGCCGCTCGCGGAAGATCGCATCGCCGGGTATGAGATCCATGTTGGTAAGACCGTCTATCTGCCGCAGGCCGAACCCTTCGCTACCCTCGCCTCCGGGGAGCTGGACGGATGCATCAGCGCTGACCGGCGTATTTTGGGCAGTTACGTACACGGCATTTTCGACGAGGACTGTTTTCGCCATCAGTTTGTGAGCATCGCGCGCAGCGTTCATAAGCTAAGTCCTCCCTCTCTGCTCACTCCATGGAAGGCGCAGCGGGAAGAGTCTCTCGATCGGCTTGCCCAGGCAGTAAGCACATCGCTCGACATGCAGCGTATCTTCTCCTGGGTGGGGTTGCCGTATCGATGATCTGTTCCAATCCTCGTGCCAAAACCATAGCTGCTGCATATCTTCTCGACTGGATCGCCGGCGATCCGGAGTGGCTTCCACATCCCGTTCGCCTGATTGGGCGTTGCATAAAGGTTGGAGAAGCGCGGCTTCGCCGGCCTGGGCAAGGCGCGAGCGAGGAATTGCTCGCCGGCGGAGCCCTCACGCTCGGCGTGGTTGCCATTTCCTACTTCGGAACCGAGAAAGCGATCGCATGGGCAAAGCAACTCGGTTGCAGGACCGGTACTGTGACGGAGATGCTGCTGGGCTGGACCTGCCTGGCATCGCGCAACCTGTTCGATGAGAGCTCTGCGGTCCTCCGTGCCGTGGAGCAAGAGGACCTGCCCCTCGCCCGGCAACGCCTGGCAAGAATTGTGGGCCGTGATACCGAGGCTTTGAGTGAGCCGGAGATTCATCGCGCGGTCATCGAAACGCTGGCTGAGAGCGCCTGCGATGGAATCGTTGCGCCCTTGTTCTACCTGGCTATCGGGGGTGTCCCGCTGGCCATGGCGTACAAGGCGGTCAACACGTTGGACTCCATGATCGGCCATGCCGATCAACGCTATTTCTACTTCGGCAAGGCAGCCGCACGTTTGGATGATGCGGCCAATTACCTTCCTTCCAGGGTGACGGCCCTGGCAATCGCGATGGCTGCGGGCACGGCGCGTGATACGGAAGGCAGCTCAGCCCTGCGGATATGGCGGCGTGATGGCGAACGACACAAGAGCCCGAATGCCGGCCAACCAGAGAGCGCAATGGCGGGTGCCCTGGGGGTGCGCCTGGGCGGAGAAAATACCTACGCAGGAGAACCAGTCGCGAGCCCGCTGCTGGGCGCGGAGTTTGATCCGCCGAAGCTTATCCACGCCAAGCGAGCGCTACGCGTGGTTGCGGCGGTCTCACTCGTGACCGCCGCCGCCGCGCTGGTGATGCAGAGCCTGCGATCCACTTCCCGGTGAGCTCCGCACACATCGTGCGAGCCTTTCACAGGCTCTTTCGATACACCACGAAACCGGACTTATCAGCGACTTTGTCGTAGAGCTTCATCGCGGTTGCGTTGGTTTCATGGGTAAGCCAATAGACCCTGCCGGCGTTTGCCTCTTGCGCACGACGATACACTGCCTCGATTAAGCGCGCGTCCTATACCCGTACCTCTCGCCGTCTCGAGGGTGAACAAATCCTGCAGGTAGCACGTGGAGGCGATGGCCGTGGTACTGCGATGAAAGAGGTAATGTACCAGGCCCAGCAATTCTCCCGAACGCTCCGCGACCAGCGCGTGCATTGGCTCATAGCCATCGAAGAAGCGGGACCACGTCGTGTTCGTCACCGCATCGGGCAACGCGGTCGAATCTTTGCGGCCATAGAACGCGTTGTAGCCATCCCAAAGCGGTTTCCATTGCGCAAAGTCGGCCGGCCGTACTTCGCGTATCAGGATCTGATCGCTCACGCCTTACGCCATCGATGCACGTTACAGAAAAAGAAAAGGGCCTTCACGCTGCTCGATTCGTGTTCTCTGTGTGGCCACCACTTCTTTAACGAAGTAGCGAGTAAGGCGTCGGAGTCGTTGTGGGCGGGTGCGGGCATATTTGCGCCAGGGAGTGCTGGGCGGGCCAACCACGTACGTCGCCTTCAGCCGTTGTAATTCAGCTTCGGGTACCAGTCCGTGCCCCGTCCTTCGGGTGTGGAATCGAGGACCATCCATAGCGGGGCTGGATCCGGGGCGCCTCGGGGGTCTTGTCCAGGGTCTGCCGTCGACCCGGTCATCTCGCTGGCCCAGAAGTGCCGTATGGTTCCGTCGCGGCGTGTGAATACATGGAAGGCCGGGACCTCCTGGCCGTCTGGCAGGAGCCCGAAATAGTCACGCGAATAGGCGCCGTTGAGGTCGCTGTAGAGACGTAGATTCTTCCAGCCGCGTTCACTCTTCCATGCCAGCAGACGTTCGATGGGAGAACGGGCAACTACGACCAGGGAGATGCGCTGCGCTATATCCACGGCGTTGCCTTCCCAGGAGCCGAGCAGATTTGTGCACATTGGGCATGGACGCTCTCGTTGCGGTCCGAACATATAGCTGTAGATGGCCAGGGTTGGTTTATCGCCGAACAAGCCGGCGAAATCGGTGGAGCCTGTCTCGCCGAAAAAGCGATAATCGCCACTGACTGGGCCCCCTTGTGGGAGAGCCCGTCGCAGCGCGGCAACGCGCTCGATGTGGCGCCGCAGCTCGATTTCTTCCGCGAGCAACGCCGTGCGTGCGGCGCGGTAGGCTGAACTTTCGTTGGGAATCCGGACAGGGTTGTCGCGCGCCAAGTCCTCGGCTGTGGTCAAAGTTTCCGTTACCGTTTCTACCGTTTCCATCGCGTGCCCTCCGCGTTGTGACGTTGGGAAACATGGTAGCGCGTACATCCCGCGTGTGCCAATGCACGGCGCGCGTGGCCAAGACCTGGCGGGTAGATATGGCACCTGTCCTCTTCCAAGTGGGTTGGTGTGGGCCGCCGACTATAGCCCGGGGATAAACGCGGGGCTAAAGGGCAATGGAGTAGGGCACGCCCGGCCCGACGAGGGGAAAACTCTCGCATCCGCTGCGCAAAAAACTCCTCCGAACCACAACTTTCCCTGCCATACTGCGTTTGCACAGGGGAGTTCTAAACCATGGGGCGGGAGTAGTACATGGCGACGCGTCGGGCATTTATGAAGGGCGGAGCGATGGCTTTGGTGGGCACCTCCGTGGTGCCGGCCTTGCTTCAGCGGTCTGTGCTTGCGCAGACAACCAGCGCCCAGGCCCAGGGTAAGAAACTGGTCGTCATCTTCCAACGCGGCGCAGCCGACGGGCTCAACATCGTGGTTCCCCACGGGGAAAAGAACTACTACGAGTTTCGGCCGACAATTGCGATTCCGCAAAACCAGCTGATCGACCTGGATGGATTTTTCGGACTGCACCCGGCCATGCAATCGTTCAAACCCCTGTTCGACCAGGGCCATCTCGCGATGGTGCATGCGGCCGGCTCACCCGACACCACGCGCTCACACTTCGATGCCCAGGACTACATGGAAAGCGGAACCCCCGGCGTAAAAGCGACGCCCGACGGCTGGTTGAACCGCGCCCTGCAGGCAGAAGATCTTCACCATCCCGGAACCACACTGCATTTCGCGCGGTTGTGTTGGGTTCCCAGGTTCCGCGCACGCTCGACGGAAAGATTGCCGCGGTCGCGATCCATCGTCTCCAGGATTTTTCAGTGGCGGGCAAGAATCCGAATGCCGCGCCCATCAGCTCGGCGTTTGAAGCGATGTATGCCGATTCTGTCGATGCGGTTCTGCACGGCGCCGGCCAGGAAACCTTCGAAGCCGTCAAAATGCTTGAAGTCGACCGACCCAGCGCACTACAAACCCGGCCCGGGTGCGAATTATCCGAACAGCGCGTTCGGTGACAACTTGAAACAGATCGCCCAACTGCTGAAAGCGAACCTGGGTGTGGAAGCGGCCTTCACCGATATCGGCGGCTGGGATACCCACCAGAACCAGGGCAGCGTGAACGGGCAGCTGGCCAACTGCTTGCGCGACTTCAGCCAGGGCATCTCCGCCTTCTGGACCGATATGGGCAGCGATGCGGAGAACGTCGTGCTGGTGACCATGTCTGAATTCGGCCGCACGGCCCAACAGAACGGCACCGGCGGTACCGACCACGGCCATGCGAATGTGATGTTTGTGCTCGGCGGGGCCGTCAAAGGTGGCAAGGTGTACGGCAAGTGGCCGGGCATGGCGGCCGAGCAGCTTTATCAGAACCGTGACCTGGCCGTCACCACCGATTTTCGACAGGTGTTAGGTGAAGCAGCATACAAAACCCTGGGAGCACGCAATCTCGAGCTGGTCTTCCCTGGATCGCAATTGAAGACAACGCAATTTCTGAATCTGGTATCGAGTTGACCCGGAGGTAATACGTCCCAGGTTGTCCCGAGCATTTTCGCAATTGGCGCTGATCGGAGCCGCCAACGTTTACGTGGTTTTCTCTCAAAGAAAACCACACCTCGGCGCTCTTACCAGACCACGGTAATTGCGAAAATGCTCTATACGACACGTTCGCTGTGTCAGAAGAGGAAACCGCGATTCTCGCAATCTTGAACCTTACGGGCCGAATCGAAGTCGGGGGGCTTACGACGATGGCTGAAGGTTTCTGGTTTGGTGGTTGCGGACTCCCTATCTGACACAGCGAACGTGTCGAATAGGGACAAACTGATCCTTTCCCCGACAAAAAACTAGCGCGAAACCGTCTTGGCGCGTCCGGCCCCGCCCCTCCCTGTAAAATCATCCAGCCCCAGCCAACCGCAGCCGGTGAAGACCAGCATCAGCGCGATCGCGAAGAACGCCAACGGAAGAGCGAAGGAGTTGGGTCCCATGCAGGCCGCCATGGAGGTGGACCTTGATGATGGCAACCGCCATGTCGATCGCAGTCATGAACGCGGCAACCCGGGTCAATAGCCCGACAATCAGCAGCATGCCGCCAAAGAATTCCGTAAAGGCCGAGACGTAGCCGAGCCAGACCGGCAAGTGCATCCGGAGGACCATGTGGCTGAAACTGTAGAGCGCGCCCGATGGAATGATCTTGGTATATCCATGGCGGACCATGATGACGCCCAAAACCAGACGCATGACCAGGGCGCCTAACCCTTCAAAGCGATTAAGCCAGCTAAACAATAGCAAACTCCTGTTGGTATCGGTATTCGTACGCAAAGCTTAACAGGGTACTGGTTCAACGCGCCGGGAAGATACTTCCCTAGAAAAGTCTCGCAGGCAATGCAGGTAGTCCTTGTTTTCGTGTCCAGCGTTTTCGTATCCGGCGGCGACGGTCGCTTTCTGCTTGGGCCGGCCGCCAGATCGTAGTAGCGAGCGGCGCCTCTGCGTTTGGAATAAACCAACAGCTTCGGTGTGCGCAGGTGAGCCAGTGTCTCTGTCGGGTCGAAGCGATCATGGAAGAGCAAACGGACTGGGCAGCAGACGCGTTCGCGGATCAAACTGCAACGAGTCGAGAACCGGTGGCCGAGGATCCTCGAGGATCAGCGCCGGCGTCTGCGGATGGCGCCGGGCCGTCTCCGCCGCGATGGCCGCTCCCAGTCCAACTCCATCCAGGACGATGGTGGAAGGCGATAGATGACGCGTCTCGGTGAGGTAGCGCCAGGCCGCGTCCGCATCCTCGTAGGTGCTGCGTTCCGACGGATGGATGTTCACACTTTTTCCGAAGCCGCGATAGTCGAAGGCAAACATGTTGATGCCGAGGGTGTGCAAGGCCTGCAACTGCGGCAGCGTGTCGGATAGCGAGCCGGCGCCGTCATGGAGCAAGAGCAGGGTCTCAGCTGCGCGGATGCGTTGGATCTGCGGGAATCCACCAGCCCTTGAGCTGCAGAACGCCGGTCTCAGTCGCGTCAAACTAGATCTCGTCGTACTTCAGGCCGGCCGACGGCCGGGGTGGCGGTAATGACGCGTGACGGTTTGAAGACCAGTTGCCATTGGCCTTGCCAGAAGAGCAGGCAGAACGGTGATGTACACGCAGAGGCCGGCAAGAGCAGGGTCGCCACCAGGGCGCCGAGCATCCAGCGGGCGCTGGCCAGCGGCTGCTGCGGCGCTAACGGATTCTTCCACCCGGGTGGTGGCGTGTGCTTGCGAGGTAAGAAGCGGGATTGGCTTTTGGCCATATCCTAGCCGAACGCGAGTTCGTCCGCGGATTCGAGCGGGGTTCCGCAGACGCGGCAGAGGACCGCGGAGCAATCGCCGCAAACCAGCGGATCGTGTACCGGTTTGGCGCAGGAAGGGCACCAGAGGTCTCCGGTCTGCGGGATTTGCGGTTTAGTGGGTGGCGCCATTCTATTTCGAGCGTAGCATGAGCGAACGATGAGCGAATTGGTGAGAATTTGCACCAAGAGCGAGTTGCCGCGAGTGGGTCAGGCCCGGGAGTTCAGCGCGGGTTCGAGGACGCTATGCATTGCGAACGTAGGCGGGGTGATCCGGGCGCTGGATAACGAATGCCCCCATAGGGGCGGCCCGCTCGCCGAGGGCATGATCGAGGCGGGGAAACTGGTTTGCCCCTGGCATGCCTGGGCCTTTGACCCCGCCACCGGGGCCACCGACAGCTCTCAGGAAAGGGTTGCAGTTTATCCGGTAAGTATCGAAGGGGAAGAGGTTTTCGTCAGGATTTGAGCTGCGCGTCCCAGTGGTGTCCGCTACACCGATGATCATTTATCCGTCTGTCGAGTTTTTCCGCAGATAAAAGTCCCTGACGTATTCCTGGTTCGTCCAATCTGCCGCTTCCAGCCCGGGAATATGGATGTTTTCTCTGGCGGACTCCCCTACCCGCCTCGCCCGCTTTGACGATTGCGGCGAACGAATGGGGATCGAGGCTGGCGCCGCCGACCAGGGCGCCATCAATCTCCGGCTGGCTGAGCAGGGCCTCCGCATTCTCCGGTTTCACGCTGCCGCCGTACAAAATACGCATGGCATCGGCAACATGCCTGCCGACCAGCCGCGCAACCTCGCTGCGAACGATGAAATGGGCTTCCGCAGCGATCGCCGGTGTTGCCGTCTTACCCGTACCAATCGCCCAGATGGGCTCATAGGCGATCACCATCGGAGCCAGCTTCGCCGGATCAATCTGATGGATCGCGCGGCTGATCTGGCGGCACAATACCTCCTCCGTCATGCCGTTCTCCCGTTCGATCCTCATGCTCACCAACGCAAACAATCGGAATCAGATGGTGCTTGAGAGCAGCCACCAGCTTCTTGTTGACCGTCTCGTCGGTCTCGCAAAAATACTGGCGGCGCTCAGAGTGACCGAGGATCACGTGCGTGACCCCCAGGGCGACAAGCATGGCGGCGGAGATCTCTCCGGTAAACGCGCCCTGCATCCGCGAAGTGCATGTTCTGCGCGCCCACGGTCACGTGCGAGCCTTTTACCGATTGCACCACCGGCGCCAGATCGACGGCGGGAGGGCAAATCACAATTTCGTTTGCGGTCATGACCCTTTCACTAAAGGGAGAAAGGTGTGAAGGAAGCTCTGCGCCTCCGTGGGCGTTTTGTACATCTTCCAGTTGGCGGCAATCAGGAGCTTACGCATGCGTTAGGGTTCTCAATGTTGATCGCGTTCCTTGTGTTCCTTGACCAAATTGTAGAGCACGGAAAGGGTATGTTTTCGATCCACCCGGCCGGCCAGGCGCACCACCGTCCAGCAGCCGAGAAAGCCAAATACCAGGTAGCCCAGGTAAGCGAGGGTCAGCACGAAAGACATCGGCTTGCCGGCCAGCCAGTCGCCCAGCATGCTGGCCGCGTTGAGGGTGGAAATAAATCCCATCAAGCCGCCCAACGGAAAAGCAATCAGCCCCAGGCTGACGCGGTAGCGGTAGCCGCGAAGGAACTGCGTGAACGTCGCCAACAGCCATGCGGCCAACGCCAACACCATTCCTGCAATCAGGATCAGTATCGGCAGTTCGAGGTTGACGACAGCCATGTCCTATGAGCGGGGAGCTTCGGAGAGTGCCTCGACGCCGGGAAGCCGTTTGCCTTCGAGAAACTCGAGCGATGCGCCGCCGCCGGTGGAGATGTGCTTGATCTTGTCTGCCACCCCGGCCTGCTTGACGGCGGAGACGGAATCGCCGCCGCCAACGATGGTGATGGCGCCGGCATTCTCTGCCAGTGCCTCAGCGACGCCGGTGGTGCCGCGGGCAAAGGCCGGCATTTCAAACACCCCCATCGGTCCGTTCCATACGATGGTGCGCGCTTTGGCAATTTCTGTCGTAAACAACTCCACCGTAGCCGGGCCTATGTCCAGCGCCATCCAGCCGGCAGGGAAGGGACCGTCCCCTTCGAAGATCTGGGTAGCAGCGTCGGCTGCAAATTTGTCCGCCAGCACGTGATCGATGGGCAAGAGAAAACGCACACCTTTCTTTTCCGCTTCCTTGAGCGCTTCCCGCGCTACATCCAGCTTGTCGGCTTCCACCAGCGACTTACCTACATCCTGTCCCTTGGCTTTGAGGAAGGTGTAGGCCATGCCGCCCCCGATGAGCAGTGCATCGACCTTGCTCAACAGGTTGTGAATGACCTCGATCTTGTCAGAGACTTTCGCCCCGCCGAGGATAGCCACGAACGGCTTCTCCGGCGCCTCCAGCGCCTTGCCCAGGTAGTTCAACTCCTTTTCGAGCAGCAGCCCGGCCGCGGACTGGGAAACGAAATGCGTGATGCCTTCGGTCGAAGCATGCGCCCGGTGAGCGCTTCCAAAGGCGTCATTTACATAGACGTTGCAAAGGCTGGCGAGTTGACGTGCGAAGTGCGGGTCGTTGGCTTCCTCGCCGGCATGGAAGCGCAGATTCTCCAGCAGCAAGCACCTGCCTTGATTCCAATTGGCGCGCCAGCTCGGTGGCCACGTCGCCCACGCAATCGGGCGAAAAGGCGACGTTGACCGATTCGCCCAGCGCGTGATCGAGAAGGGTGCGCAGCCGGTCCACGACCGGCCGCAGGCTGTATTTGGGATTGGGCTTGCCTTTGGGACGCCCGAGGTGCGAAGCCACAATCACTTTGGCGTGATGGCGCAGCGCGTACTCGAGCGTGGGCAAGGTCTCTTTGATCCGCGTATCGTCGAGAATCTGCAGACCGCTATCCGAGAGCGGCACATTGAAGTCGACGCGGACAAAGACGTACTTGTTGTTCAACTCCAGGTTGCGGATGGATAGTTTTGCCATGGCAGTTCCTCAGCAGTACTCCGAGACCGTTGCTTTAGAGCCCCGCTTTTTCGAGGAACAACACCAGGTCCCGCACCCGGTTGGAGTAGCCCCACTCGTTGTCGTACCAGCTGATGACCTTGGCCATGTTGGTGCCTACGGTCTTGGTGAGCGGGCTGTCGACGATGGAGGAAAGCGGGTTGCCTTTGAAATCGCTCGAGACCAGCTCATTGGTTTCGTAACCCATGATGCCCTTCATCGGCCCCTCGGACGCGGCCTTCAAAGCCTCGTTGACCGATTCCTTGGTCACCGGCTTTTCCGAAGTGAAGGTCAAATCGACAACCGACACGTTCGGTGTGGGAACACGGATGGCGAAGCCGTCCAGCTTGCCCTTGAGTTCAGGCACCACCAGGTGCAGAGCCTTGGCCGCACCGGTCGAGGTGGGGATCATGGAAAGCGCAGCCGCGCGTCCGCGGCGCAGATCCTTGTGCGGGAAAGTCGAGAATCACCTGATCGTTGGTGTAGCTGTGGATCGTGGTCATGATGCCGGAGACAATGCCGAAGGTGTCGTTGATCACCTTGGCCAGGGGCGCCAGGCAATTGGTGGTGCAGGATGCATTCGAGATGACGTGATGGGTCTTGGGGTCATACTTCTTCTCGTTGACGCCCAGCACGATGGTCAGATCCTCGTTGGTCGCGGGCGCGGAGATGATGACCTTCTTGACCGTGCCCTGCAGGTGGGCCTTCGCCTTGGTGGCATCGGTGAAGTGACCGGTGGACTCGATCACCACCTGGGCGCCGACGGAAGACCAGTCGAGCTTGGCGGGATCACGCTCGGCGTAAACCTTGAGCTTCTTGCCGTCGACGGAGATGAAATCGTCGCCGGCGGTGATGGTGTGGTGCAGGTTTCCCAGAATCGAATCGTACTTGAGCAGATGCGCCAGGGTTGCTGGGCTGGTCAAGTCATTGACCGCGACAAATTCGATTTCAGGATTGCCGAGCGCGGCCCGGAACACGTTGCGGCCTATACGGCCAAAGCCATTGATGCCAACCTTTACAGCCATATACTTTGGGATCTCCTTGAAGGTGGGTAACGGTTTGAGTGCGTGGGTATAGACAAAATTTAGCGAGCCACTTCGGGCGTGAGCGCGAAACTTGAGTGTACCAAAGAGCGGTTGCGGGAAATGGGACCAGCGCATTTGCTGCGATGGCGGAAGTTGTGTTACATCCTCATCATGCGCCTATGGATGCGCGCCCGAATGAGACGACGTGGCAAGCGCGGAGTGAATGACTCGGAATCAACAGGAAAAATCGGACAGGAGATTCCAGCCAACCAGCCGACGCCTTTACAGCCGATGTACCCGGAAGACAAGCGGGAAACGGTCCGCACCCGCGGACGCCGGAACAACAGCGTCAACGGAGCAGGACGTAGCCGTGGAACTGGATAAGAAGCCGGCCAGGGCGCCCGAGCCTTCTCTGGTCAGCGCTGCCGACCCTGCCCGGAATCAGACGACGGAGCTCGTTGCCTGCGAGGACACTCGCACCGGTGGAGATTCAATCACCGGCTACCGGCGGGGGAAAGCTGGTGGTCGAAACCCAGCCGGAATCGCCGTCCGTGCCTCCTCCTGAGTTGCGCCTCGGCCAGCCCGAAAGATCTCAAAGGCTACGTGGTGCTGGCCATCGGCCTGCCGGGGTCGGGAAAGACCACCTGGTTCAAGCGCCGTGGAGTTACGCCCGCTTTCCAGCGACATGCTGCGCAGCATCCTGTTCGACGACATCACCGAACAGCGCTACCAGGGACTGGTATTTTCGACTCTCCGTTCGCTGCTGCGGGCGCGCTTGATCGCGAAAATGCCCTGGAACTATGTCGACGCGACCAATCTTTCCGCCCACGAACGGCGGCAATGGATCAAGATGGCCAAGAGCTTCGGCTACGAGGCGCAGGCGGTCTTCTTCGATGTTCCGCTGGAAGTATGCATGGAGCGGAACAGCCGCCGCGAACGCACGGTGAGCGATGACATCATGCGCAAGATGGCAGAGCGCCTGCGTCCGCCCAGCTTCAAAGAAGGTTTCAGCAAGATCACCATGGTGCGGGTCAAGGGTGCTCCGCCGCTCAAAATGGACGGGGTGGTCGTGGAGCCGCCCACGACTCAGTGTCTGCAAGTTAAGTTCGAGGAGAGTTTGTTTCTTGTTGGGCCTGGGGTTCATAGTTTGCTGAAAGTCTCCGGGACTGGACGGGTGCCTGGCGTTCGCCAATCCAGTCCCGAAGGGACGGCTCCGTTTTCCCTCTGGTCGGCGCCTTTCTTGAGCTCTCAGGTTCTCAGACACCCTCGACAGGCCGCACTCTTCACACGATGACTGCTTCCGAAAGCACAGAGCCGGCCATTGCTTTCGATCAAGTCGGGCTGACCACGCCTGACGGCCGCGTCATCCTCGACCACGTCGAACTGGAGATCCCAACCGGTTCCACGACCGCGCTTCTCGGACGCAGCGGCTCGGGCAAGACCACCCTGCTGCGCATGGTGAACCGCCTGGTCGAACCGACCGCCGGACGGGTGCTGGTAGAAGCCAAGGCCACCACCGATTGGGACCCGATCGCGTTGCGCCGTTCGATCGGATATGTGATCCAGGAAACCGGTCTCTTTCCGCACTTTGACGCCGAACGCAACATCGGAACGGTGCTTGAAATCGAAGGCCGCCCCAGGCAGGAGAGATCGCCGACGCGTCCGCCAACTCTTTACCCAGGTGGGATTGGACTACGCCACCTTTGCCCGCCGCTTGCCCTACCAGCTTTCCGGTGGGCAACGCCAGCGTGTCGGCCTGGCGCGGGCGCTCGCCGCTGAACCTAAACTGCTGCTGATGGACGAACCCTTCGGCGCGCTGGATCCGCTGACCCGGGCGGAAATGCAGGACATGCTGCGAGAGCTGCTCCGCGCGCCTCAACAAGACCGTGCTGTTGGTCACCCACGATTTGGACGAGGCGCTCTACCTCGCCTCGCACATCGTGCTGCTCGAAGGCGGCAAGGTCGTGGCCAATCTCCCCGCGGACGAATTTCTCCGGCTCGACAGATTCCCGCAGTGCAGAGCTATGTGCGCGCTGTGCATCGGGGCACCCGCAGGAGACACACATGATGCCGGCTTCCTAGCGCAGCACGGCTCAGAGATCGCAGAGCTCACGCTGGAACATCTGTGGCTGACCGGGTCCGCGATGTTGTTGGCTGCTGCCATCGGCGTGCCGACCGGGATATGGCTGACCCGGCATCCGCGATGGGCCAAGCCGGTGCTCGGAGTGGTGAATATCATCCAGACCATTCCCAGCCTGGCGCTCTTTGGCTTCCTGTTGCCGCTGCCGTGGATCGGCGACCGTGCCGCGCGCATCGCCATCGCCGCGCTGACCGCGTATGCGCTGCTGCCCATCGTGCGCAATACCTACGCCGGCATTGAGGGGGTCGATCCCACCGTGCTGGAGGTGGCCAAGGCGCTGGGCATGACCAGTGGGCAGAGGCTGCGCAAAGTAGAGCTTCCGCTGGCGGCCGGCTTTATTCTGGCCGGGTTACGCACCGCAACGGTGTTGGCGGTGGGCATTGCCACCATCGCTGCGGCAGTAGGGGCCGGAGGGCTGGGCGAATTCATTTTTCGCGGTGTGGCATCGGTCGACAATCGGCTGGTGCTGGCCGGAGCCATCCCAGCGGCCCTGCTGGCGATCGCGGCCGACACCGGACTGGGCTGGGTGGAGAACCGGCTGAAAGTGCCTGCTCCGGGACGCACGTGATCCTCCGCCGTTCAGTTTGTTTCGGCCGTCTGCGAGCCTTTTGCTCATGTCCGTGGCCGCCTGTGCTCCGCCGCGTCCGGATTATCCGGTGATCGGAGCCAAGAACTTTACCGAGCAGGTGGTTCTGGGCGAGTTGCTGGCCCAGCACATCGAGGCGAAGACCGGCATGAAGGTGGAACGCCGCTTCTATCTCGCCGGTAGCTACATCTGCAACCAGGCGCTGATCGCCGGCCGCATCGATTCTTACGTCGAGTACACCGGGCACCGCGCTGACCGCCATTCTCAAGCAACCGGTGGACAAAGATCCGCAGCATGTGCTGGAGACGGTGCGGCGGCTCTACCAGCAGCGCGACCAGGTGGTGGTCACCGAGCCGCTGGGATTTGAGAACACCTTCGCCATGGTGATTCGCGGGCAGGAGGCGCAGCAGCTTCACCTCACGACCCTGAGCCAGGCGGCGCAGTACAGCCCGCGGTGGAAGCTCGGAGTCGGCTACGAATTTGAGCAGCGCCCAGACGGCTTGCCGGGACTGCAGCAAGCCTACGGCCTGAAGTTTGACGGCTCTCCCCGGCTGATGGATCTGGGACTGCTCTACCGGGCGTTGAATGGCCGCCAGGTAGACATCATTGCCGGCAACTCGACCGACGGCCCGATCAAAGCGTTTCATCTGGCGGTCCTGCAGGACGACAAGCATTACTTTCCGCCTTACCAGGCAGTTCCCCTGGTGCGGCAGGAAGCTCTGGACCGCTGGCCGCGACTGCGTGGGGCCTTCGCCGATCTGGCCGGCAAAGTCACCGCCGAAGAAATGCAGACCATGAACGAGGCAGTAGACGGGCAGCATCGCGACCCGGCGCAGGTGGTGAGAGAATTCCGCCAGGCGCACGGTTTGTGAATCTCTTTGATTTCAATAAGATGGATAAATCAAGATTCATCTTGGCCTAGCATGATTAAGAGCTAAAATAAACCCAGAACGGGGAGCGCAAAAAACATGCCAGCCAGGACGACGAAAAAATTCACCCCTGAGATCGACGCCAAGCTCTATGACGAGTTTGTGGCGGTTGCCGAGCAGAACGGACAAACAAAACGGCATGTGCTCGAACAGGCCTTGGGGTTCTATCTACACAATGTGGTTCCGTCTCAGCATCTTGTGCGGCCCGAGGTGATGGATGCCTTTGAGCAGTCGGTTGCTCGCAACCGTGATCTGTTGCAGCGCCTCGCCAAATAAATGGCGGATTACCTCACGGTAGCGGAACTCTACCAGATGCAGCACAGACTGATCGAGCGGTCTGGTGGCCTCCAGGGTGTCCGTGACAAGGGCGCTGTTGAGGCCGCTGTCTTTCGTCCGCAAACTGGTTCTTACAGCTCCATCGAAGAAGAAGCGGCGGCACTGATGGAGTCATTCGGTAACAACCACGGGTTCCTCGACGGCAACAAGCGTATCGCCTTCACGGCCACGGACGTATTCCTCCGGCGCAACGGTCTTTACGTCGAAGTCGAAGCCCAGGATGGATATGCTTTTATAGATGGCTCAATAAGCCGACAGGAATTCCGCTTTGCCGTAATCCTCGATTGGCTTCGTCAACACGTCAAGCCCCTTTCGGCCTGTTGATCTGGATCGTGACCGAGTGGCTCGGGCGCCTGGGGTTTGCCGGCCTATGCCAGTCAATCCCTTGCCAATCAATCCCTGGATTGCGAAGTAAGTCGGGTCGAGCTCGGGTTCACCGCGCTCGGCTTTGTTGCCGAAGTAAGAGGAGGTTGGTTTTGGAACCATGGTTGCGAGGGACGCTGGCTGATGTTCCCGTGATACAGCGAGCGCTGCTTCACTCGCTTGAGATGGCCCAGGAGGATATCTCTCTATGGTGCGGGCGGCTTGATGACCGCGAGTGGCATGCACGGCCTTTCAACCTCCCTCCCGTAGCGTTCCAGGTGCGGCACATCGCTCGCAGCCTCGATCGCTTTTGCAGCTATGCCGAAGGCGTTACCCTAAGCCCGGACCAGTTCGCAGCGCTGGCGGGTGAGATGGATGCGACCGGAGGGGGGCAGTCGATCCTGAGCGAGTTCGAAGCGAGCATGGAGAAGACGCGCGAGCGCCTGGAGGCGATCGTCCGCCAGCCGCTTGATCTGCCGGTGAGCATTGGCCGGCAGCGGCTGCCCACTACCCTGGCGGGACTGCTGGTGCACGCCGCGGAGCACACCCAGCGGCACGTGGGGCAGGCGATTACCACCGCCAAAGTGATGATGGCGCTGCGGGCCTAGCTAGAGCATTCCCGGCCACGAACGAGGTTGGCTGGATTCTATGCCGGCTTCGCAGGCCTCGACCAGGGTGGGACAATCCCATTGAAGCGCGCATAGGCTACCAGTTGCCCCAGGTGCTCGTTGTCATGCGTGAGGATGCGCAAATACATGCCTTCGACCGGAACCGTCTTGCCCTGAATGGATACTTTGCGTTCCAGGTCGCCGGGCTTTAACCGAGCCCGCGCTTGTTTCACCGCTTCCAGCGATCGCTTGAGGTCCGCAATAATGATGGGTTTTGACGTGAGCGTCTTTTCCAGGTCATCGGACTCCATATCCGGCGGCATGGGCGGCCCCGTGACGCTCAGCAGAGAGTAATTGGATTGGGTGATGTGCACCAGCACCTCGCTCACCGATCGCACACCGGGTGCGGGACGCCAGGAGTATCTATCCGCCGGGATCGCCTCGGCCAAAGCGATGAGTTGCAGGGAAACGTGAACCGACTCGCCATCGTAGCCCTCCCAAATCCCCTCGCGGGGGTTCTGTGCGCACAAAAGTGTGGTGCTGAGTGCGAGCAAAATCAGGAAAGTTTTCATAGGGCCTCGGGTGCAGTGTATCTCAGTCGCCACATACTCACTGGGCCGGCAAGCAAAGGCTGGAGCCGGTTGCGCCGTGACTTAGAGCAAAGCGCCCTAAACGAAACAGGAACGGAAACACCACGGACTTGTGAGACAGCCATTGCCCATGCATGATGGTTGGATGCCGATGGCGACGATCGTTTTGAGTTTCATGCTTCTCCCCCTTGCGGGAGTGGCCCAGACCTCCACAGCTGCCGATGTGATTCATCGCATTCAGCAGCGCTATCCCCACCCGGTTCCCGACTCGGTGGATACGATAAAGGCCGGGGATCCCGCAACCCCTGTGACCGGAATTGTCACGACATTTCTGGATACGATGGACGTTCTGAAGGAAGCGAATCGACGGGGATTGAACCTGGTGATCACCCATGAGCCGACCTTCTACAATCACCGCGACGACACAGCGTTCTTTGCCGATGATCCTGTTTATAAAGAAAAGCTGGCTTTCATCGAGCAGCACCACATGGTGGTGTTCCGGCTGCATGATGCGATTCATCGCACTCCGCCCGATTCCTTTGGAGTGGGATTGTTGGAATCCCTGGGCTGGCAGACCTACGCCAAGCCGGATGATCCGTTCCACGTGACCATTCCCCCGACCAAGCTCGGGGAGTTGGCGAAGACCATACAGACAAAGCTGCATGCCAACACCCTGCGGGTGGAAGGCGATCCGAACCTGGTGGTTAGCCACATCGCGCTGGCGCCGGGCGCCGCCGGCCTGGAGGCGCAGGTGACGGCGCTTCGTCCCGAGGAAATCGAATTGCTGATAGCCGGCGAAGCGTCGGAGTGGGAAACGGTGGAGTACGTGCGCGACGCGAGCGCGCAAGGCCGGCACAAGGCGCTCATCCTGCTGGGCCACGAAGTATCGGAGGAAGCCGGCATGGAGAAGTGCGCGCAGGACTTGCGGGTGGTCTTTCCAAACATGAAGGTGGAGCATATTCCAGCGGGCAATCCTCTGTGGCTCCCTGGCGCGCCACCGGCGGGCAAATAGTGGCGATTAGGCAAGCCCGGCTTTGACCGGCGGACGAATCAACAGAAACACGCATGCGGTCGCGAACAGCGGCATCAGCCCGGCTACCACGAACGCAGGACCATACGAGAAGCGATCGACCAGAATCCCGACGGCAAAGGTAAACACCGTGCTCACGCCAGCGGCGGCTAGTCCACTCATGCCGGTTACCGTGGCCACAACATCTTGCGGAAGCAGATCGGATGGCAGCGTTAAGCCCATCGTGGACCAACTGGCGTAACCCCACAAGGCGATGCAGATGAGGGCCATCGCACCCACACTGCTGTGCACGCGCGCGGCGGGGATGCCGGCCAGGATGGGCAAACAACTGATTGCGCAAACCCACGTGCGGGCGCGCACCACGGAGACGCCGCGGCGAATGCAATAGCCGGAGAGGAAGCCGCCGGTAAAGTTTCCTACATCGGCGGCAATGAACGGCATCCAGGCAAACGTGGCGATTTGCTTCAGGCTAAAGCCGCGAGCGTCGCTCAGATATTGCGGCAGCCAGAACACGTAGAACCACCAGATGGGATCGGTCAAAGCCCGGCCCAGGACGATTCCCCACACGTTGCGGTTCTTCAGCAGGTCGAGCCAGCGTTCCAGACCGCGGCCAGACGAGGTACGCGGCACATCCTGGCCGGCGCGGATCAACGCTGCCTCTTCTGCCGATACCCGGGGATGACGATCGAGCCGATGATAGACGCGCAACCACATCCCCAGCCAAACGAAGCCCAATATGCCGGAAAACACAAAGGACCAACGCCAGCCGAATTGCAACGCGACCCAGGGAATGACCAGCGCGGCCAAGGCCCCTCCGACGCTCGACCCGCTATCGAAGATGGCTACCGCAACACTGCGCTCCTGGCTGGGAAACCATTCGGCAACGGTCTTGCTGGCCGCCGGCCAATTGAAACCTTCACCGATACCTAAGAGAAAGCGGAACGCCGCGAAACCGAAAACCGAGCTGGCAAAACCGGTAAAGATGTTTACCACCGACCACAGAATCACCGCCAGCGAGAGCCCCAGACGCGTCCCCACGGCGTCGAGAAATATGCCCCCGAGCAGCCACGTGAGGCCGTAAGAGATCTGAAAGGCGCCCAGGATGCGGCCCAGATCGGTGTGGCTTAAATGGTATTGCGCCGTGATGAGTGGGGCCAAGACGGAGAACGTCTGCCGGCTGATGTAGTTGGTGACCGTCGAAAAAAACAAGGTCCACACGATCCACCATCGCACCCGGCCGCCCTTTCGAGGCGCGGCGATCGATCCACTGATGTTTTCCGGCATCCCACTCATCTCCCGACTGCGTGCCTATCTACTGCGCTCACTGAAGAAGCGTATCTTGCAACTCGGCCGCGGAGTCCGTATCCAGATAGAGGGTAACGTCGGGATGCGTGCGGAGAAGAGTCGAGGGACAATCGGTCGAGATTGGGTCCTGCAGTGTGCGGCGGATCACTTGTGCCTTGCGGGCGCCGGGCACCGACGCGATCAATTTCGGAATGCGAAATACCGTGGGGATGGTGAGCGTAAGAGCACGTGCGGGAGCCTCTTGCCAACTTGGGAACCACCCTTCCGCGGCCTGTTGCTGCCGGCACGCCTGATCCAGCTCGACCACTTTCATCGGCAGGGGGTCGTTGAAGTCGGCTTCCGCGGGATCGTTGAATGCGATATGCCCATTTTCGCCGATGCCCATCAGACAGAGTTGCGGATCCGCGAGGCGCATCGCTTTCATATAATCGCGGCAGACCGCGTTAAGATCGCCGGCAGTGCCGTTCATCTCCAGAAACGCGCTCATGGCCACACGGCTGGTCAGCCGCTCGCGCAGATAGCGGCGAAAGCTCCCCGGATGCTCTTCGGAAAGGCCTACATACTCATCGAGGTGAAAGCCCAGTATGTGGTTCCAGGGCAAACCGGGAGTCGAAGTCAGAACCTCAAGCGTATCGAACTGCGATGCCCCGGTGGCGAAGATGACTCCGATGTCTTTACCCAGCTTGTCTAACCGAAGAAGCTCTTCCGCCGCCGCGCGCGCCGCGGCTGCGCCGGCACTCCTGCGATCCGGGTGGATCTCGAGTTTGAGCCCCCCGGAGGTGAAGTGAGTGACCTGATTGCTTTGCGTTTCCATAGACCCTTTCATGCTCCTGTAACCCGCGGCCGTTTTCTATCTACGACTTCTGCCCACGGCTAAAGCAGTTTCGGAATTGGTGTAGACCGAAGCGATCGGTCTTTACGTGGTTTTCTCTCAAGGAAAACCACACCTCGCGAGCTTTATCAGGCCACGGTAATTCCGAAACTGTCCTAGGATTGATTGTCGCATCCGAAACGCCCAAGGGGGTGCATCGTATGACCGAAGAACTGCTCATGACAACGACTCTGCCCACGCTTGACGAAATCAGGGGAGCACAGCAGGCGGTGTATGCGGTGATGCCGCCCACACCGCAATTTACATGGCCTCTGCTGTGCGAGCGCATGGAAGCCGAGGTGTGGGTGAAGCACGAAAACCACACGCCCATCGGCGCGTTCAAGGCACGGACAGCGGTGGTCTATGTTGCGGAACTCTTTCGCGGATCGAAGGGCGTCTCGGGATTGGTTACGGCGACTCGCGGGAATCACGGCCAGGCCGTGGCGCTCGCAGCCAGAAGCTTCCACGTGGCGGCGCACGTGGTCGTGCCCCAAGGAAACAGTGTAGAGAAGAATGCCGCCATGCGCGCGCAGGGCGCTGCTCTGATCGAGTTCGGCAACGATTTTCAGGCAGCGAGGGAACACGCGCAAGCGCTTGCGGGCCAAAACGGGTGGCACTTTGTGCCGTCTTACCATCGCGACATTGTGAAAGGAGTGGGCACGTACTGGATTGAGTTTTTCTCGGCGGTAGCGGATGTGGATGTAGTCTACGTGCCCATCGGACAGGGTTCGGGGATATGTGCCTGCAGTGCGGTTCGTAACGGAATGCACTTGAGAACGAAGATTGTGGGCGTTGTGGCCGAAGACGCGCCTGCGTATGCACTCTCATTCGAGGCGGGACGGAAGATTGCTGCTCCGGCAACTACCTTACTGGGCGACGGAATGGCATGCCGCGTGCCCGACGATGCGTCGCTGGAAGTGGTACTGGAGAACGTGGAACGCGTGGTGCGGGTGAGCGAAGAAGAGATTCGCCTGGCGATGAAGGCCTATTTCACCGACACGCATAACGTGGTTGAGGGCGCGGGAGCAGCCGGGCTGGCTGCCGCACTCAAAGAGAAGCACATGCTCGCAGGAAAACGCGTGGGCCTGGTGGCTACCGGCGGCAACGTCGACCGTGACGTGTTTGCGCGGGTTTTGCGGGACTAAAGCATTTTCGCGTCGCGCAAAGGCGCGTTACCGGACGCGGTGAAAGGTCCTGCTCCAGCGCGTCTCATCGAAAAAGTGAATGAACTCGTGCAGGCTGGATTCCGCTTGCTCAGCCAGCGGTACTTCTTCGTTGCCGGATTCGGGCATCCGGATGGACCAGTAGACGAAGAGGGCACGTCCTACGATGTTCTGCCGCGGTAAGAAGCCCCAGTAGCGGCTGTCCAGACTGATGGTGCGGTTGTCACCCATCACGAAGTAATTGTCCGGAGGTACGACCAAATCCTGGCCTTCTATATGGCTGCCCAAAGAGGCAGACCATTCTGCGGTGACCTCTGGCTCGGTAGAGGGAGCGATCGAAGGAAAATCTTCGACGTAGGGGTCGTAGTTCGCTGCGGTGGGCTTGGCGGCTTGCGGCTCATCCTGAGCGGCGCCGTTCAGGTAGACGATACCGTTGCGTAGATGAATGCGGTCGCCGGGGATTCCGACAACACGCTTCACGAGATGAATGTGCTCGCCGTTAGGCTCCTCGGTGGGCTTGTAAAAAACGACGACGTCGCCACGATGGACTTCGCGGTAGTGCATAAAGCCCGCCCACTTTGCGGCCGGTGCGAGTGTCTCGCGCTCTACCACTACATGATCGCCGACCAGCAGCGTACTCGCCATGGAGGATGACGGAATCATGAAGTTCTGAAATATAAAGGTGAGCATGAAGAGCCCGACCGCCAACATGCTGCAGGTCGACGCCAATCCCTCGGGTAACGTCTCGACGGATTGTTTGCTCTCTGCGACGCGCTTTTTGCCCATTGTCAGCTCCTGTCCTTTGCCCAGATCATCCGTGTGTCCTTTTAGGCCCTGAGGTACGGTTTTTCGCGGGATCACATGGGAAGAGCATACCTCAGGGCCTAACGGCAGAAGAATCTTGCCCGATTTTGTACGGGCTTCACAGGCTGCGGAAAACCCACGAAATGAGAAGTTCGGAGCACGATGGAAGAGCAAATTTCTCAGGCAGGGCACGGCTGCCTCGCCGCAGCGAGCGTTAGTTAGCCGTGCCGCACATGTGCCGAGAACGATCCGGGCTTTAGGCCCTGAGGTACGGGTTTTTAAGAGCGACTTGTGCAGCCAGGGAACAGTGAAAAAACGTACCTCAGGGGCTTTTAAGCCCCTGGCAACTTGTTACTTGGCCAGCAAAAGCCCAGGGGGCTTAAAGTCCCTTCCATTTGCAGCTATTTTCAGCCGTCACCATTCGACAAGCTCAAGGCCGTCCCTTCGGGACTTCTCTCCGGCAGCGGAGCGAACCGCTACTTCGTTGCCGGGTAGGTGTGTAGTTGCGGGCCGATTACGTTGGAGTAGTTGTAGTCGTGGCGGCGATCGTCGTCGATGGTCCAGAACATTGCGCCGATCATGCCCGGATAGCCCGTGGGCTGGAGCAGCTTATAGGTCGTTCCAGCAGGAGCCTTGCCGGTGATGAGGTAGTCCATCGCCTGGCTCACGATCGTGGGCGTTGTATCCGGAGTCAGGAAACCCACCGCTACTTTCTCGGCAGGCATGGGCGGAAAGAAATGCTGAGGGTCCCCGCCGACGTTGAAGCCGTGCAACAGGAGTTCGGTCATGGCGGCGTGATAATCCACGCTGCCCGGCTGGTAGATCTCACCGTCAAGACCCTCCAGCGGGGGAGTGTTGTAGCTCTGCACGTCGACAAAGGAGAGAATGTCGCGGATGGCATAGGTGATGGCCAGGTAAGAACCGAATTGCCCGCCATAGCTGGGGTAGCCAGAGGGGATCTGCGTTCCCTCAGGCACCAGGCTGATCATGAAGCTGGGACCGAAATGATCGTGCAATTGGCGCAGGGCCGAGATGAGGTTCACGATCGACGGCGTCGTGGGGTGTTTGAAGTCCGTGTCGCCGGGGTCGATCGAGAGCGACGGGCTTTCGAAGTCGATATCGATTCCGTCGAAGCCGTAATCGCTGACGATTTGGGTCACGGTGGAGACGTAGAGCGGAACACGATTCGGATCGGCAAGCGTGAAATGCTGGCCGCCGCCGCCGAGCGAGATCATCACCTTCTTACCCTGGCTCTTGAGATGTGCGATGTCCGCCTTGAACTGCGCGGTGTCGAGTCCCGCGGGCGTGTGAAACTGCATCGTCCCTTCGGGAGCGTTCTTTGCCGGCGTGGCAAAGGCGACGATGATGACATCCCACTGCGGCGAAATCCTGCTTAAAGAAAAGATGGAGCCGGCATCGCCATAGCCCTCCCAGTAGCCAATCAGCCGATGGCCGTTCGGCGCCTGGGTGTCGGGAATGGCGGCCACCGTGGGCTCGGGAGGCGCGGGTTCATTGCCGTCCCATAGTGCGTGGCGCGCCGGGCACGGCTGAGCCGCGGAGGTCAGCACATGCGCATCGGGAAAGCTGTAGGCGCTGCCGAGACCGTCCGAGGCACCGGTATACCAGGGCAGGAGCGCCACGTTCTGCAGATGATAGGTGTTCGCGCCCGCCCGCGCGGCAAAGCTTTGCGATGCAGGGATTTCGTTTTTGCCGTTGGTGTTGGTGGGTTCGAGCAGGAAATACATGGAGGCCACGCCGGTGCCGCCACAACGGCCCTGATCGCCCGCGGGCACGTTCGCGAGCCGCAACCAACCGGGAACTTTATTGCCCGGAGGCGGGTTGTCGTGATCCCCGTGGAACAAAGGGTCATGCAAGGGATCGTTGAGGAACTCGCCAAGCTGCTGGGTGATTGGCTGCACGTCGCGGTCCAGGACCACGGCGGGCGCGTCCTGCAAGTAAGACCCGAGGACGAAAGAATTTTGAGTGGAGGCATCGACCCCGTGTGTTCCCCAGGAGCAGCATTCCGTCGCATCCCCATCGGAGTAGTAGGTGGTGTTATGGGTCACGGCGATGACCAGCTTGCCATCCTGCTTGGGAAGCTGTTTGAAGATTTCCCTCTGCATAAACTCCACGTCGACGACGGCGAAGGAACCACCACTCTTTCTGGAGGTGAGGATGTAACCGTAGCCGAGAGGGACATCGATCTTGAGCGGCTTGACCTCTGGTTTGCCCAGCAAGGTGTGCCAACCCTTGGCCTGGGGAAACGTGGTCCGCAGCATGGCATCGGCATATTGGGTGTCGTTACCGGACGCGAACGAGAAGCGGGAGAAGATGGGGGAACGAAGGATGTGCGGTACGTCCGTCACGGCCTCCATCACAAAAGGCTTGCCCGCAATCTGTTTCGCTGCAAACGAGAGCGTGATGGGGACTAACACCACGGGGACGGTCGTGGTTTGGGCGGCTGCCGGCTCGCGGCCGAGAAGCATGTACGAGTTTTGTCCGACGGCGTGCGTGAACGTGGGCACGGTGCCTTGCGCCTGTGCCGAGCCTGACGATGCAACGAGGAGTAAGAACAGAGAGAGAGGATTGATTTTCATGCTTGCTTAAAAGCCCATTCTGTCATCGGCCGATGGGCCGTAGAGCGGATCGACCAGAAATACTTCGTCATGAGCGACCCTCCGAGGAACAGGATACGCGGAGGAGGATGCTTCGCGCTGCTTTGGTTGTGTTTTTGTTGCGGAGAGCAACGCGGCGGCGCGAGAGACCCCTAAACAGGCTGCCCCGATACACAGCCCAGCGCTAAAGCGCAGGATAGAGAGGTCGGATTTCTTTTGGCAACGCTAAAGCGTTGCCTCCCCCTGCTAAAAGCAAGGGGCTTCCACCCAAAAACACCGCCAGCAAACTGTGAAGCACAGGCCCAACAAGAAACAAAATCTTCCCGTTTCATCGCTTGCGGGTCGGCAGAGCCAGTGGACGACTGATACGAAGGACGGAGAGGCGAGGTTCGCGAATGGCTCCTCGGCAAATCTATGCGGCGCTCAATCCGGAGCAGGTTCCACGGTCATATTCCAGGGGGAGAAAGACACGCCGCCGAGAGTCGTGAAGCTGATCGTTGCTTCGCCGGGTGACAGGGCAAAGGCCTCGCCGTTGTATCCCACATACATCGCGGAAGGATTACTCGACGACCAGGTGCCGATGAGGCCCGCGAAATCGGTGTTGAGCATCGCCCTGGGAATGCCGTCGCTGTACTGACCGTAGGCAGTGAATTGAATGGAAGCGCCTTCGGTGATGCTTCGGACGCTGCCCAGATTCGCCAGGTAGCCGGAATTCAGGGTCAAGTCAAGCGTGGCGATGGCGATCTGCACCAGCGGAGTGATCGCCGCATACCCTGCAGGCGACGGCGTGGATCCGTCACTCGACATCAAAGGGTAATAGCCGCTTGGGCCGGGGTTGGTCGAGCCGACACAGGTGCAAAGAACGTCGTGGTAGTTGATCACCGGAATATGGTTCGCCGAGCCATAGCTTTCTATCCAGGCGTTCAGTTCCTGGATGAGGGTAGGTTCAAAGACGATCGAAGTCTGCGGCTGTTGCACGGAATCGGCGATTAACTGGGGCGGAATGGTGCCCAGAATTACCTTGATGTTGGCGTGCGCGGCCTGGGCGACCATCGAGATCATATTGGTTTCGAATACATCGATCAGGCTGGCTCGATCGGCGTCGTCCACAAGGGCGATATCGATGGCGCCGGCGAGAATATGAACGATCGCCGGATGGTTGCTGACGACGTCGGCCTGGAATCGAGCAAGCATCTGAGCCGAGGTTTGCCTGCCGGTCAAACCTTGATTATTCCATTTTGGGTTGGCCTGGAACGCATTTGAATTTGCGGGCAAGCTCCAGTTGTACGTAGTGGCGTCGCCCAGGAAGACTACTTTGGGCGGGGGCGCCTTTTGCACAGCAGCCACCGATGGGACAGCGGCGAGCAGCGAGCAGAGCAGGGTTGCGATTCGCCTTTTGCGATGTGTCCTGCGATGTGTCATGCGATGCGGAAGGTGCGATGAGACTTCTGTTCCCTCGTGGGTGTCAGGTTTCTGATCGGCTTTTCTGCTGCGGCCATGAGTGCCGAAACTGCTACGACACCGTGATTGATTCCCATCGGCGACGCATGCGGTTCAATATGGATCTTGAGCGGCCGGCAGAATCGTCACCGAGCGCTTGCGGGTTCGTCAGGTGTTGCTAGGTAAGGGCGGGGGGCTGCATCTGCCGCGCGGCCGTGCGGCCGCGGGCAGATGAAATGTGTGTAAAAATTCGCAGCCGGTGAAACATGGCAACGGGTTGCCGGTCTAACTGCGGAGACGCGCCAGCAGATCCTGTGGGTGCACGGGCTTGGCAAGAATCTCGAATTCGTGGCCCTGGACGCGCGCACGGTCCAAAAGATCGGCGGTGGCGGCCTGGCCGGAAAAAAGCAGAATCTTGCAATTGGGCAGCATGGTCCGAATGGTGATCGCGGCGTCAATGCCGTTCATGTCGGTCATGATGACGTCGGAGATGAGCATGTCGGGCCGGAGTGTGCGCGCTGTTTCGACGGCCTTTTCGCCGTTGTACACGGCTGTGGCTTCAAACCCGCTCTGGTTTAGGATAATGGCAAGCGTGTCTGCGATTACTCGCTCGTCATCTGCTACCAGCACCTTGGGCTTTGCTTGTGAATTGGTCATTTGCTCCTGAGTAACGATCTATGTCTTTCTGACCCTCGTCGCTCCAGCACACGAGAACAGCCGAAGCAGGCAGATCGTTAGATAAAGGCTGACGCGGTATCTGGAATCATACGCTTCGGAGTCAGATGCTGCATCCCGCTGTAGTGTTGTGGGCCGCCCGTACGAGATCTACGACGCCAAGTTCACCATATAAGATAATTTGACCACAAATCCTTTCGTTGGACATTTCCCCATGGCTGAACCGATCATCCGCGCCCAGCAGGTTGAGAAGTACTACGCTCAACCCAGCGAAAATCGCATCCAGGTGATCGCGCCGACTGACCTGTCGATTGTGCAGGGAGAGATTGTCGCACTGCTGGGCCCCTCGGGTTCGGGCAAGTCTACGCTGCTGCGCATGCTGGCCGGCCTCTCCCGCCCCTCGGCCGGCGAGGTCTTCTGGCACGGCAAGCCGATTCTGCAGACCCAGGTGAACGTCGGCATCGTCTTTCAAAGCTTTGCGCTTTTTCCCTGGTTAACGGTACTCGAGAACGTCGAGGCGCCGTTGATTGCTCGCGGCATCTCGAGCGACGAGCGGCGGGAACAGAGTCTCAAGATCCTGAACACGGTGGGCCTGGACGGTTTTCAGGCAGCCTACCCGAAAGAACTTTCCGGAGGCATGCGGCAACGGGTGGGATTCGCCCGGGCCCTGGTGGTGCAGCCGGAAGTACTCTTTATGGATGAGCCCTTCTCTGCCCTGGACGTGCTGACAGCGGAGAACCTGCGCAGTGAACTGCTGGAACTGTGGCACAAGAAGACGATTCCGACGCAGTCGATTTTTCTGGTGACGCACAACATTGAAGAAGCCCTGCTGCTGGCCGATCGCATCATCGTGCTGGGCCGGAATCCGGGGCATGTGCGGGTGGATTTTGCGGTGACTCTGACCCAGCCGCGCGACCGCAAGAGCGCCGCCTTCACCCAGTTGGTGGACTACATCTACAAGGTGCTCACCCGGCCGGACGTGGCGCCCTGCCGCCGTACCGCAGAAGCATGGCGGCGCGCGATCAACGGCAGATGCACTACCAGATGCTTCCCCATGCCCGGCCCGGAGGCATTGCCGGCCTGCTGGAATTGCTGATCGATTACAACGGCCGCGCCGACATCTACCGTCTGGCCGACGATCTGGCGTTCGAGATCGACGACCTGTTGCCCATTGTCGATGCGGCGCAACTGCTCGGCTTCCTCAAGGTGGAAGAGGGCGACGCGGCCATTACCCCGGCGGGACGGGAGTATGCCGAATCGGAAATTCTGCTGCAGAAGGAACTGTTCCGTAAAGCAGCGGTCGAGAATGTGCTGCTGCTGCGGCAGATTACGCGCGCGCTCGATACCAAGTCAGACCACACCGTACCGGAAGAGTTTTTTCTCGACATGCTCGATGAGCAGTTCAGCGCGGATGAAACGCTGCGGCAGTTGGAGACGGCGATCAACTGGGGCCGCTATGCGGAGTTGTTTGACTTTGACGCTTCGCGCAGACGGTTCATCCTTCCCGAAGAAGAAGAGTCACCCGAAGCGGTCGAAGAGGCGCAAGCCGAATGAGCGAGCCACCCAGGCTCTTCCGCGTCCCACCCTTTCCCGCTCCCTGGTGCTGGAGCGGACCTGGCCCTTTTTCCTGGACCTGAGTGTTGCCGCCTGCGGGCTGGCGCTTTTCTATGCCGTGTTGCGCATGGCGCAGTATTGGATGGGTCATCCGGTGCCCGCGATCGAGATTTCGCCTTCGGCGAAGATGCTGCCGCTGTACGCGTTCTATTCGATCGTGCGCATCGCGGTTGCGTACCTGCTGAGCCTGACGTTCGCGGTGGGCTACGGCTACATCGCCGCCTACACACCCCGGGTCGAAGCCTTCATGATCGCGGCGCTCGATATCCTGCAATCGATCCCGGTTCTGAGTTTTCTACCGGCCGTGATGCTGGCCATGATCTCGCTCGTTCCCGGGCGTCAACTGGGCATCGAGATGGGCGCGATCCTGCTGATCTTCACCGGGCAGGTGTGGAACATGGCGTTCAGTTTCTACTCCTCGCTGAAGAGTCTGCCGCGGGAACTGCGCGAGGCGTCCGGCGTTTTTCGCTTTTCCGCATGGCAGCGTTTCTGGCAGCTGGAACTGCCGTACTCGGCGATTGGCCTGGTTTGGAACTCGATGGTCTCGGTCGCCGGTGGATGGTTCTTCCTGATGGCCTGCGAGATGTTCGTGCTCGGCGATCGCGACTTTCGTCTGCCGGGGCTGGGCTCGTATCTGCAGACGGCGGCCAGCACGGGCGACAGCCATGGCATGCTTTGGGGATCGGTGACCATGATCCTGATCATCGTCGCCACCGATCAGCTGGTGTGGCGGCCGGTGATCGCCTGGGCGGATAAGTTCAAGTTCGAACAGGGAGAGAGCAGCAGCCGCAAGAGTTCGCCCGATTCTCTATATGCTGCAAAACTCGACGGCGCTGGGCTGGTTGAAGCAGGTGACGGTGGTCGCCGAGTGAGAGAACGCATTTATCGCGGGCTGGCGCAGCGGCAGCGGGAGCTGGTCGCGCGGCCCACTCACGCGCCGCGCAAGCGATCGCAGTCTGGCGGCGCTGCTGTTAATTGTCGCGCGGTCGCTTCTGCTGGTGGTCTTTGCCGCCTTCCGGGCGGTGGAGTTGCTGCGCCATATCCATGGAGCGGAGATCGTGGAGTTGCTGAAAGGGCGCGGGGGCGACGTTTCTGCGCGTGAATGCGGCGCTGCTGATCGCCTCCGCCTGGACCATTCCTACCGGGGTGGCGATTGGCTTTCATCCCCGGCTGGCGCAGGATCGCCCAGCCGCTGGCGCAGATTGCCGCGTCCTATCCGGCGACGGCGATCTTTCCTATCCTGCTGATCGCCCTGGTGCGCTGGGGTGGCGGATTGGGGATCGGGTCGATTGCGCTCATGCTGCTGGGGACGCAGTGGTACATCCTGTTCAATGTGATTGCGGGGGCCAGGCGATTCCTTCGAACCTGAAGGAGGTGGCGAAGCTCTACCAGTTTCTCCCAGCTGGCAGAAGTGGAAGGACGTGATTCTGCCGGGGATCTTTCCCTACCTGGTGACCGGGCTGGTGACTGCTTCCGGCGGGCGCCTGGAACGCCAGCATTGTTGCGGAGTACTTTCCACCTGAAAGACCGCACGCTCGAGACGCTGGGGCTGGGGGCGCAGATCAGCGCGGCCAGCGATCATGGGCAGTTTTCGATTTTGCTGCTGGCCACCATCATCATGTCGCTCATGGTGGTGACGGTGAATCGGCTGGTGTGGCGGCCGATGTTTCGGCTGGCAGAGAACAAGTTCCGGCTGGATACTTAAGGGAGCATGGTGGAGAAAACGTTCAAGGTCGGATTATTGGGGCTCGGGATGATGGGCCGGCAGCACCTGGAGTCGTACCAGGCAGTGCCTGGCGTGGAAGTGGTGACGCGCACCAGCCCGGAGTTCGCCGGCGTCCCGGTACACAGCGACCACGGGGTGTACCAGACAGCACTCTGCCAGGCGATGATTGAGGATCCCAGCATCGATGCGATCGATCTGTGTCTTCCGACCGGCCTGCATGCACCGTTGAGCATCGCCGCACTCGACGCCGGCAAACATGTGCTTTGCGAGAAGCCCATGGCGCTCACCCGGGAAGCGTGTTCCCCGATGCTGCGCGCGAGCGAACGCGCGTGGGCGCGGAACAAAGGCATTCTGATGGTGGCGCAGGTACTGCGATTCTGGCCGGCTTATCGCTTTCTTCATGAAGTGGTCGCTTGCCGGGCCTATGGCGCTTTGCGTTCCGCATCACTGACGCGCAAATCGGGCCTGCCCACATGGGCGCCGTGGCTGCTGCGGCCGGAAGAGAGCGGGGGCGCGATCCTGGATATGCTGATACACGATTTCGACCAGGCACTCTTGCTTTTCGGTGCGCCCGAAAGCGCGAGCGCGCACACGGTTGGGTCGGCGAACGTACTCGAGTGCTCGCTGCGCTACAAAAACGGTTTCGAGGTTGGGATTGCCGGAGGGTGGCATGCCGGTGAGGTTCCCTTCGGCATGGGATTCACGTTGCTTTCGAGCGGTGGCGAGCTTCGCTTCGCAGGCGATCATCTGCAGCTTCTGCGGCCACCCGAAACCATGGCGGAGATTGTGCTCGGGGGTACTGATCCCTATGCCGCACAGCTTGCCTATTTTGTGGATTGCTGCCGGGAGGGTCGCATGCCGACGGAGTGTACGCCGGAGAGTTCGGCCCAGGCGGTGGAACTGGCTTGCGCGATTCGTGATTTGGCGGAGAGCCCGGAGACGGAACGGAGCGTCTCGTTGCAGTGAAGGGCTTGAAAAGGCGTACCTCAAGGGCTAAAGCCCAGTTCAGTTTGGCTCGCTTATGGCACGGCTAACGCTCGCTGCGGCGAGGCAGCGGTGCCTGGCACGGCACCGACGTGCCGTGGTAAGGATTGTGGCGTCCCTGCGGGACTCCCTGAGTCGTCTAATCCTACCCGGCACTTCCGTGCCGGGCTACAAATTCTGCCGTCCCTTCGGGACTCGCCTCATTTCCTGAAGTGTAGAAGCTCCAGGGCACCGCTGCGGCGAGGTAGCCTTGCCCTGATACAAAAGCGAGTTTTCAGCAAACTGTAAAAGGCGTGCCCCGCCTGAGAAATTTGTCTTTCCAGCGGCTCGGATACCGCCGCGGTTACTTACCGGTGGGCGAACATGGCTTGATAGACGAATTGGAAGCCGATCGTCATGAGCCAGAGGGATAGGGCGAAGCGGAGTTGACGGTTGGGTATGCGCGGTGCGACGCCGCTGCCGGCCATGGCTCCGAAGACGCCGCCGATGCCGAGCTTCCACAGCAAGGCCGAGTCATAGGAGCCACCGATCATGTGGACGCCGGTGCCGACGACGGAAAGCACCAGACCAAAGGTAAGGTCGGTGCCCACTACCTGCGCGGCGCGTCAGCGACGTGAGCCCCAACAAGGCGACGGTTCCCAGCGCGCCCGCTCCGGAAGAGGAGAAACCTACCTCGGCGGCGATGGGAAAGGTGATCAAGCCCATCCACTTTGGGACGGTCGGTCGTGGGCCGAGTGATGGCGTCGGGGCGAAAATGGCGAAACAGCTGCCAGCCGGAGGAGAAGATGATGATGGAGCCGAGCACGATGTAGAGCAGCGACTTTGGGCCGTGCTGGGCGACATGGTGGAAGAAGAGCGAACCCAGGATGACGCCGGGGACGCCGCCGAGCAGCATCCAGAGCAGGATGCGGTAGATGACCTGCTTGCGCACAATCTGCACCGGAACCACGATCAGCTTGACGACGGCCGCGTAGGCCAACGCGGTGCTGACGGCAATCTCCACCGGCACGTGCAGGAACAGTATCAATAACGGTGCCGTAACCACGCCCGCGCCCACGCCCGTGAGCGCGATGACCACTGCTATCGAAAATCCTATCAACAGCTGCAACATGACGGACTCTCTTCTACTGCGGTTGCACGTGGATACCACATTCCTGCTTGCGGCCACCCCAGCGGCCTGAGCGAGGATCATCAGGATCGAACGGCAGGCTGGTACATGGCTCGCAGCCGATGCTGGTGTAGCCCTTGTCGTAGAGCGGCAACAGCGGGATACCGTACTGCTCGGCGTACTGCCATACGTCGCGGGTGGACCAGTCGGCCAGCGGGCTGATCTTCTGTAACTGCTTGCCGGTGGGCAGGGTGAAGGCGTCCACCGGCTGCAGGTTGGCACGGGTCTTGGCCTGCTCGCGGCGCAGCCCGGTAAACCACAAGCGATAGGGTTCGAGCGATGCGAAGAGCGGGCCTACCTTGCGCATGCCGCAGCAGCGATCGGGCGCGGTCTGATTCAGGATGCCGAATTGCGACTCCTGCTCGGCTACGGTGAGCGCGGGCAATACATTCACCAGGTTCAGGTTCCATTCCTGGGCCAGGCGATCGCGATACTCGTAGGTCTCGGCGAAGTGGTAGCCGGTGTCGAGAAAGATCACCGGCACGTCGCCGATGGCTTCCCGCACCAGGTGCACCACCACCATATCTTCCGCCTGAAAGCTGCTGGTGACGCAGACTGTCTTCTTTGACGAGCGGACGCGATCTGCTGGTTCACCAGGGTGCGCGCGGTGGTGATTTTTTCCTGAAGGACTCATGGGTTGCTCCTGTTGAGCGCGCGAGAACCCTGGCGATGGTTGGTTCCTCCAATGGCTCGAAGACCAACGCAGCAGGATCGTGGGCGATCGAGATCTCGGCGGGGAAATCGGCATGCCCTCAGCGTCGATCAGGACCACGACGCCGATCTGTAACAGTCTCTGCCACAGATCGCGATTGGTTGTGCGCGTGCGTACCACTGCACCCCGGCATCGAGCAACGCGGTCTCGATCGACGCGGAGCCGTTCCGGGTTGCGGATGGCGATGGCCGCCACGGCTGGCGCGTCCTGCCGGCCGCTGAACATCTCGCGCACCATGCCGGCGGCGACGGTGGCGTGCGATACGGGATCGATCAGGATGAAGCTGCCGGTTCAGCCGGTTGGCGTCATAGGGATCGAGAAACAGCGGGCGCGTGGTCTCCACGTCGACCACGCCGATGCTGTTGAGCTCGAGGGTGGCAGCCGGCTCGGCATCGAGCGTCTGCATGTTCACGCGATGCCGGATGGCGGTGACCCTGGCCTTGACCGTCTGCGAAGTGTGCTTGAGCAGATAGCGTCTTGGCCGGGATCGAGCGGCTGGGCGTTCATCCAGACCAGCGCGGCGGCAGAAGTTCGGCGGCAACCACCGGCGGCTGGTGGGCGGCAGCGAGCATCTCTCCGCGGCTGATATCCAGCTCATCTTCGAGCGTGATCGCGATCGACATGGGCGCTACGGCTCTGGCCAGATCGCCGTCGAAGGTGGTGATGCTTTTGACGCGGCTGGTTCTGCCGGAGGGCAGAGCGACGACGCGATCGCCCGGCCAGACGGAGCCGGAAGCGATCTGTCCGGCAAAGCCGCGATAGTCCTGGTCGGGGCGGATCACTCGCTGGATAGGCAGGCGGAAGGGACGCGCCGGTTACATCCTGCCCGAGGGGCACGGTCTCCAGATACTCGAGCAGCGTTGGGCCCTCGTACCAGGCCATGCTTGTGCCGCGGTCGACGACATTGTCGCCGAGCAAGGCGCTGATGGGGATCACCTGCAGATCGGCGATGTGCAGCTTGCGCTGCCAGCTGCTGCAAGATCGCGCTGCGAGCCGGCGAAAGACCTCGGGCGAGTAGTCCACCAGGTCCATCTTGTTGACGGCGGCGACGATGTGGCGGGTGCCCAAGCAGCGAGGCGATGTAGGCGTGACGGCGCGACTGGGTCAGGATGCCTTTGCGGGCATCGACCAGGATGATGGCGACATCCGCAGTGGAAGCGCCGGTGGCCATGTTGCGCGTGTACTGCTCGTGGCCCGGCGTGTCGGCGATGATGAACTTGCGATGCGTGGTGGAGAAGTAGCGGTAGGCGACATCGATGGTGATGCCCTGCTCGCGCTCGGCGCGCAGGCCGTCGGTGAGCTGGGCAAAATCGATCGCGGCGGCGACGTTCGCGGTGGCCGCTTTGGTCACGGCGCGCACGTGGTCTTCGTAGACGTTTTGCGAGTCGTACAGCAGGCGGCCGATCAGGGTCGACTTGCCGTCATCCACGCTGCCTGCGGTGCTGAAAGCGCACCAGCTCCTTCGCCTGCTCCGCGGCGAGAAAATCCTCCATGGAAAACATGTCTTCGTACGGCGTTCGGGATCGAGGGAGAGTGGCATTAGAAATAGCCCTCACGCTTCTTCAATTCCATCGATCCGTCCTGATCGTGATCGATCACGCGGTTGGCTCGCTCGGACGAACGGAACGCCACCAGCTCGCTGATAATTTTGGGAATGGTGTCGGCATCGGAGCGGATGGCTCCGGTGCAAGGGCTGCATCCCAGCGAACGCAGGCGGCACCGGACCCACTGCTCTTCTCCGGGCAGGCTCTGCACGAATGATTGCTCGATCGGAATCAGGCTGTCGCCGCGCACCAGCATCCTTCGTTCTTTGGCGAAGTAGAGCGGGACGACGGGGATATTTTCCAGGTGGATGTAATGCCAGACGTCCAACTCGGTCCAGTTGGAGAGGGGAAATACGCGGATGCTCTCGCCTGGATTGACGCGCGCGTTATAGAGATTCCACAATTCGGGGCGCTGGTTTTTCGGGTCCCACTGGCCGGCGCTGTCGCGGAAGGAAAAGATGCGTTCCTTGGCGCGGGATTTTTCTTCGTCGCGGCGGGCTCCGCCGAAGGCAGCGTCGAAGCCGTGGGCACGCAGGCCATCGAGCAGCGCGGTGGTCTTGAGCAATCCGCAGCAGCGGCGTGTTCCCAGGGCCACCGGATTGGCTCCGTCGGCGATCGCGGCTTCATTGCGCCACACCAGCAGCTCCACCCCGAGCTGGCGGGTATAGTCGTCGCGAAAGGAGATCATTTCGCGGAATTTGTAACCGGTATCGACGTGCAGGAGAGGAAACGGAATGGGCCCGGGATAGAAGGCCTTCTGCGCCAGCCGCAGCATGACGGAAGAATCCTTGCCGATGGAGTAGAGCATGACCGGCTTCTCGAACTCAGCCGCCACTTCGCGGAAGATGTGGATGCTCTCCGCCTCCAGCATCTGGAGGTGGCTCAGCTTCGGCAGGCGGAGCCTACCGGCATGGTTTCCATGTTCCAACGCTCGCGTCTGCAGCAAATGGGCTCCTTTCCGTTTTCGTATCAAATAAAAAACCGCTCGCCAGAGGCTGGCAGCGGTTGTGATTACTTAGTCTGAGTTATGCGAAAGGCTGGTAGGGATTCCCTACCTCTCTGCTATGAAAACTCACACCCGCTCGTGCTGATGACAAAGGACAACACTTGTCACAGCAACAACAGCCAGCGGGATGGTGCAGAGTCTGCATCAGGATTTAATACTCTTGTCTTGGTCCCGGTTTGTCAAGCCTAAGGACACCCGGCCGGGAAACTTCGGAACCGGCAAAAGTAACCGAAATTCCCCTTCACGTATAAAGATTCAAAGGAGAGCCGCACGACTCATGAAATGCATCCAGGTTGGCTTGATTGGCTTTGGATTTGCGGGACGCATTTTTCACTCGAACGCCATTCAAGCGGTGGAGGGCCTGGAGCTTGCCGCCATCGTCCAGAGAACGCGGATCCGAGGCTGCCGCGGCGTTTCCCCATGTCAAGATCGTGACCTCGGTCGAGGATCTGCTGCAGGACAGCAGTATCCGGCTGGTGGTGGTGGCTACGCCCAACGCGAGCCATCTGCCGATCGCCCGGCAGTGCCTGCTGGCTGACCGCGACGTGGTGATCGATAAGCCGTTTGCCCTGAGTTCGGCGGAGGCCGCGGAGCTGATCCAGCTGGCCCGGGCGCGGGGGAGGCTGCTGAGCGTGTACCAGAACCGGCGCTGGGATGGCGATTTCCTGACCGTGCGGAAGCTGCTGGAGAGCGATCGGCTGGGGCGGCTGGTGATGTTTGAATCCCACTATGACCGCTTATCGCCAGTTGCCGCGGCTGCACGCCTGGCGGGAGGACGGCGGTCCGGGTGGGGGTGTGCTTTGGGACCTGGGAGCGCACCTGGTGGACCAGGCGCTGGTGCTCTTTGGTGTTCCCGCATCGGTCTGGGCCAGTGTCCGCGTGGAGCGCGAGGGCGCGCGGAGCGACGATGCCTTCGATCGTACTACCTGCACTACCCGGTACTCTCATACCCAGGCGGTGCCCTCCGGCCTCAGCGTCTGGCTGCGCGCGACCTGCCTGGCGCGGGATCCGGGGCCTCGGTTTACCCTCAACGGCACCCAGGGGACCTTTCGGAAATTCGGGATTGATTGCCAGGAGGCGCACTTGCTGGCCGGGGATATGTTTTCTTCCAAGCCCTGGGGAACGGAGGGTCCGGAGCATTGGGGCACGCTCACTGTGGATGAGGGCGGCGAGCCGGTGAGCACGCGCATTCCGACCGAGGCGGGGGACTATCGCTGCTACTACATCAATATTCGCGATGCGATGCATGGAAATGCGGCTCTCGCGGTCACTCCGCTGCAGGCGTGGCGAACGATGCGGGTGCTGGAGATGGCGGTGGAGAGCAGCGGTTCGAGGAAGGCCATACGGTGCGACTGGAGCGCGGAACCTTAATGTCTCATCAGCTCGAACGCCTTTGATTCCTTCGGGTTTCCGCAGCTCTAAGCAGCTGCAAGTTGTTGAAAGTACGTACAGAGATGTCTTATTTGGGGTTGGTTTGGGGTTGAATGTTGAAACTTCGATGCGCTCAATGTATGCTCAATATGACAACCTTTAGATTGTCATATTGGGGCGGTATGACAATCTTTAGGTTGTCAGATATTTTATGATAATGACAAGCTTTAGATTGTCATCGTGATAATGTATGACAAGGTATAGCTTGTCGCAGATGGGGAGAATGACTATATTTAGCTTGTCACTCGACTTGTCATGTTGTCATGGAGAGGCGAGCATGCGCGATGAATTCAAAGATCTCAGACTCAAACAACTTGACCGGCGTCTGGCTCCATACAGAGCTGTGCGTACCCATGCGCGGCCGCCCAAGGGTTGGATACGCGCGCTACGTCAGGCCCTGGGAATCTCCTCCGGTGAACTGGCGCGTCGTCTGGGCACAAGCCGCCAGCTTCCTCTCCAGTTGGAGAGGGCCGAAGCGGAAGACCGCATCACCCTGAAAAGCCTGCGAGTTATGGCGAACGCTCTCGATTGCGACCTGGTCTATGCCCTCGTTCCCAGAGCCGGCACCATGCAGGAGGTTATCGAAAGCCGGGCACGCTCCCAGGCGCAACAGTATGTCATCGGAGTCGAACACTCGATGGCGCTGGAGAATCAGGCGGCCGGCAAGATCGACGAGGCCGTGGAGGCGGAGACACGCCGCATCGTCAGAAAGCGTCGATTGTCTCGATGACTCTGTTCGAAATGGGGGACGGCAGTACACCGCTTTCCCCCGAAGAGCAGGCCGACCTTATCCCCGATCTCACCACGAAGGAAGAACTGAACGAGTGGGAACGTCAGAACATCCTTGAGGCCTTCGCCTGGGCCCTGGACCGGAGAAACGGAAACGATCCTCTTTCCGAAGCCTACGTGAGAAAACTGCACCAGCGAATGTTTGACCAAACCTGGAAATGGGCCGGGATCTACAGGACGACCGAGAAAAACATCGGCATTCCGCATTTCCAGATCCGCGATTCCTTAGCGGCTCTGTTGGGGGATGTTCGCTATTGGATGGAACATCGAACATTCGCGCCGGACGAAATCGCTATCCGCTTTCACCACAGACTCGTCGCCATCCATCCGTTCGCCAATGGTAACGGGCGTCACGCCCGGCTCATTGCCGACGTACTTGCTCAGAGACTGGGACGTCCTCTATTCACCTGGGGCGGCGCCGATATCGCGCGAGCCGGAGATTTTCGGCGGGACTACCTCGGGGCTCTTCGCGCCGCCGACCGGAACGATATTCAGCCGCTTCTCACCTTCTCGCGCACATAAATTTGCGTGCGCCCTCGAGCTGCGATTTTAGTCGGCAGTCGTCAGTCGTCAGCCGGCGATTTTTGCCGGTGCGGGAGACAACCGATCAGCTGCCGGCTTTTCTCCAGTCGTCGATGGCGTTTCGGATGGCGGTGGGGGCCAGGTTGCTGCAGCGCATTTTGTACTCCGGAATGCCGCCGAGGGCCTCGGCTACGGCTTGCTCGGTGAGGGCATACGCTTCTTCGACGGATTTGCCTAACACCATCTCGGTCGCCATGGAGGAACAGGCGATGGCTACGGCGCAGCCCATGCACTTGAACTTCGCTTCCTCAACGATGTTGTGTTCTATGCGCAGCGTGATCAAGACCGTGTCGCTGTCGAACGGGCTCTTGACGATGGCCCTGGCGGAAGGATCGGTGACGGCGCCGGCATTGCGCGGATGAGCGTAATGGGCAAGTAGCTGGTCGCTATACAAGGCCAATCTCCCGATTTCCTGTCAAGTTGAGGGGACCCGCTCACCTCATGCGCCTTTCCTTGATGAAAGGCGCACACGCAGTGGTGTCCAGCGCCGCGCGCAGGAAATTCGGGATCCCCACGGTTAAAGCGTGCCTCTACGAAAGCCTATGATAACGCCTGGCAGATGGTGTTGCGCTGATTGCCAGCCGCCATCTCGCCGGTGCGCGGCAGAGGCTATTCCCTAAGGGTGTCGGGCTGAAAGCTTCGCAGACGCTCGTAGTCGCCCTGGTTGTCGATGTCGAGCAGAATACCTTCGTCTTCTACTTCGAGCTTCGCTATGGACTGCAGGTGATTGGCGAAGATCGCCCGGCAGCCCACGTCGCCTTCGAGCGCCATGACCTCGGCGAAAACGGAGCGGCCGAGCAGGATCGGGTTGCCGCGGATGCCGCGGCGGGTTGGAATCACAATGTGCGCGCGGGTTTGGCCGTAGTGTCGAGCGAGCCGGTTGAAGGTTTCAGGGCGAACAAAGGGCTGGTCGGCCAGGATGATGAGGGCTGCCTCTGTTTCGGGGCCAACGGCGGAGAGACCGGCTCGCAACGAACTCGCGATTCCCTGCTGCCAGGACGGGTTGTCGACAACCTTGAGACCGTCTCCGAGCATCAGATGACGGCGAATGGCTTCCGCGGAACCTCCAAGGACGAGGATGATTTCGCGCAGAGCGGAGCGGCGCACGTTGTCGATGGTCTGGCCCAGCATCGTGTTCTCACCCAGGGGGAGCAGCTGCTTCGGTTCTCCCATGCGCGAGGATTTGCCTGCAGCCAAAATGACCGCGGCGACACGCGCTGGTCTTTCCGCGTCGCTCAGAGAGCTGTGGGCTGCCAGCAAGGAAAGCCTCCTTTGGCCCACTCTACCCTATGGATGATCGAATGCGCGGCGTATCCGCATGGGCAGTGGGGTAGTATGTACACGCACGGATCATGAGTGCTTTGGGGGTTGCTTTGGGCCTTTAGTGAAGAGCGATGGGCTGTATCAGGAGACCTTGCATGCAACGCAAACCCACTCTGAGCGCAGTTTTTGTTCTGATCGGCCTCATCCTGTTTCAATGCCTTGCCCCCGACCTTCAAGCCCAGGGTCCACCGCCCCCAACGCCGCAGGAACTGGATCAACTGCTGGCCCCGATCGCCCTGTATCCCGACTCCCTGCTGGCGCAGATCACGACCGCGTCGACGAACCCGCAGGAGATTCTGGATGTGGACAACTGGCTGGCGCAAAACAACAACCTGAGTCTTTCGCAGCTCACGAGCGCGGCCCAGCAACAGGGGTTCGATCCGGCGTTTATCGCGCTGGTGGGTTTTCCCCAGGTGTTGGAGACGATGGCGGAGAACATCGACGACTATGCGGCCATTGGGGTGGCGGTGACGGCGAACCAGGGTGAGGTGTCGGCGTCGATTCAGCGCTTGCGGGCGCAGGCCTATGCCGCGGGCGCCCTGCGCAGCACTCCGCAACAGCAAGTCGAAGTGGAGCAGGAGGGAGGTCAGCCCTACTACGTGATCCAACCGGTAAATCCGCAGGTTGTGTACGTGCCGCAATACGACCCGACGGTGGTGTATGCCGGGTCGGGGCTAAATGCGGGGTTGATTACGTTTGGGATTGGCATCGGGATCACGGCGTTGGTGGTAAGCCAGCCATGGGGATGGGGCGGCTGGGGATGGAACTGGGGAGCTCGCCGGGTGTACTACAACCGCGCCCCCTGGGGAGGTTGGGGTGGCGGGTATCGTCCGCCAAGACCGTGGTATCGGCCCCGGCCCGTGGGGTATCGCAACCGCCCGGGGTATGGGGGCAACTGGGGATACCGGCCGCCGAACTACCGCCCGCCTCAACCCGGGCGCTATCCGACCTATACCCGGCCTGTAAATAATCGTCCTGGGAATGGACGGCCGACGCCTCAGCCAGAGCCGGGCACGCCGAATCCTCGGCCGCAACCGAAGCCGATCACGGGCGGGCCGGTGAGGCCTGTGGGGCCTTCTCCGCAACAGAACAGGCCGGTGCAGGCTCGTCCGCAAGAATCTCGGCCGGAACAGCAGGCTCGTCCGGAACAGCAGGCTCGTCCGGAACAGCAGGCTCGTCCGCAACAGCAGGCTCGCCAACAGCAGGCTCGTCCGCAACAGCAGGCTCGGCCACAACAGCAGGCTCAACCGCAACAGCAGGCTCGTCCGGAACAGCAGGCTCGTCCGCAACAGCAGGCTCGTCCGCAACAGCAGGCTCGGCCACAACAGCAGGCTCGACCGCAACAGCAGGCTCGGCCGCAACAGCAAGGTCGTCCGGAACAGCCTCGGCCGCAACCGCAAGGTCGTCCGCAAGAATCTCGCCCTAAAGAACAGCCTCGACCGCAGCAAGGCGACCGCGGGCCTCGGTAGGGGCCGCCCCGGGGGCGGTTGCATGCCCGTGGAGTTCTCTCAAGAGACGGCTGCGACCACCTCCGCGGGTCAGGCGTGCGACTTCATTTCGCTGGAGGTGCCCCCGGCTGCGGGAACGTAGCAGTTTCGGGTGTAGTCCATGACCATGCGGTCGGCGCTGAAGCGCCAGCCCAGGGTGCGGATGGTCCGCTTCATGCGGGTGATCCAGCCGCGCGGGAGACCGTCCTTGTCGCGCTGATAGTAGAGCGGGATCACTTCGTCCAGCAGAACGCGGTAGAGGTCTTCGCCGTCGCGGGTGTCATGCACATCCATATTGGAGTGGGTTCTGCCGCCGCCGATGGCGAAGCCGTTGAGGCCGTCATAGGCTTCGGCCCACCAGCCGTCCAATACCGACAGATTCAGGCCGCCGTTGAGCACCACCTTCTGTCCGCTGGTGCCGGAGGCTTCGAGGGGCCGGCGGGGATTGTTCAGCCAGACGTCCACGCCCTGCACCAGGTGGCGGCCGACGTTGATGTCGTAGTTCTCGATGAAGACAAACTTGTCTCCAAATTTGGAATCGCGCATCATCTCGGCGATCTGCTGCAGTACCAGTTTTCCCGGCTCGTCGTGGGGATGGGCCTTGCCGGCGAAGAGGAATTGCACCGGACGTTTGGGATCGTTCACCATGGAGGCCAGCCGCTCGATATCGGCGAGGATCAGGTTGGCTCGTTTGTAGGTGGCGAAGCGGCGGGCGAAGCCGATGGTGAGCGCATCCGGAGAGAGCACCTTGCCCAGGCGGAGCAGCGTTTCACTCGGTTCGCCGCGGCGTTCGGCCTGTTCGCGCGCGCGGCGGCGGACAAACTCGATGAGCTGCGACTTGAGCGCAAGGTGGGTTTCCCATAGTTCGCCGTCGTCGAGATTTTCGACCGGCTCCCAGGTGCGCAGCCAGGAGCTCTTGCCCTGCCAGCCGACCCCGAGATGGCGGTCGTAAAGACGCGACATTTGCGGCGCCAGCCAGGATGGAACGTGGACCCCATTGGTGATGTGGCCGATGGGCACCGCGTCTTCCGACTTGCCGGGAAACAGGCCCTTCCACATGGCGCGCGAGACCTCGCCGTGCAGAGAGGAAACTGCATTGGCGCGGCGCGAGAGCAGCAACCCGAGGACGGTCATGCAGAAGGGTTCGTGATGCATCGTTGGGATTCTCGCGGCCAAAACCCATCAGTCGCTGTTGCGAAATGCCCAGTTGGTCGCGCAGCGGGCCCAGGTGTTCCTCGATCAGATCGGCAGGAAAGCGGTCGTGGCCTGCCGGCACCGGGGTGTGGGTGGTGAAGATCACTTCCCGGGGAATCTGGTTGGCTGCGGTGTCGAAGTCCAGGCCTTCTTCCTGCATGCGATCGCGCACCGCCTCCAGCACCGCGAACCCGCTGTGCCCCTCGTTGAGGTGGAGGACGCCGGGAGCAATGCCCATGGCCTTCAGAGCGCGAAAGCCGCCGACGCCCAGGAGCAGCTCCTGACGGATACGGGTGCGCGCGTCGCCGCCGTAGAGGCGAGAACTGAGGTCCAGATCTTCGGGTGCATTGCCCGCGACTTTGGAGTCGAGCAAGAGAAGATCACAACGCCCGACCTTGACGCGCCAGACCTTGGCGCGAATGGAGCCGCCGCGGGTCTCGAATTTCGATCACCACCGGTTCCCCGTTCTTGCCGATGGCAAGTTCCATGGGGAGTTGGGTGACATCGGTCTGGAGATATTCTTCCCGCTGCCAGCCGTCCTTATCCAGGCGCTGGCAGAAAGTAGCCTTCGCCGTAGAACAAGCCGACGCCGACGAGGGGAATGCCGAGATCGGAGGCGCTCTTGATGTGGTCTCCGGCGAGAACACCCAGGCCGCCGGAATAGATGGGCAGGGATTCGTGCAAGCCGAACTCGGCGGAGAAATAGGCCACGGGATGAGGCCGGAGGACACCTGCGTTCATGGAGCCCCAGGTGCGGTCGGCGCGCAGATATTCCTGCTGCCGGCGGTAGACATAGTTGATGCGGCTATGCAGACCCAGTTCGGTGGCGCGGCGCTCGATTTCTCCGAGCGGCATCTCGTTGAGCAGCGCGATGGGATTCTGATTCAGCTGCCACCAGCGGGTGGGATTGAGGTCGCGAAACAAGCTGATGCAGTCGTAGTCCCAACACCAGCAGAGATTGCGGGCGACCGACCACAGGCGCTCCTGGACCGGGGCGATGAAACGATCCAGGGTGCGCGCCTCGCTGACCACGGGTGCGACCTGGCTTGCGGCCTCGGACAACTTGCGAATTTCGTCTTCGCGGAAGACTCTGGGCTCTTTGGTTTGCACCACGAGCACACCCTGCAGAATGCCGCGGTCGATCAAGCGGCACGCCGAGGAAGGAGTGGTACACCTCTTCGCCCGACTCCTTGAAGTATTTGAAGCGGGGATGATTCCTGGTGTCCTCCACCGCGACCGGCATCACCCGCTCGGCGACCAGGCCGGTGAGGCCTTCGCTGAGGGGCATGCGCAGGGAGCCGATGCATCGCGGGTGGAGGCCGAGGGTCGCGGCCAGGACCAGGTTGGATCGATCCGGCTCGAGCAGATAGGCGGAACAGACATCGGTCCTGAACCGGGTGGCGATCAGGGCGACTACGTTCATGAGGGTGTCGGCGGCTTTGCCCCCCTCTTCGGTGAGGCTCGTGATTTCTTCCAGGCTGAGCACACGACCGGCGTCTGTGGATTCATATGATTGCGTCACTCAGGCTACCTCTGATTTGGGTCTCTATAAATAGTAAATAGTGCGTCGCGAAAATGCGCAGCGCCAAGGAAAATTGCCGGGTACGCCGGCGACCATGACCAAAGTAACGGGTGGGGCTGGGGTGTGGGATGCGGGTCGCGGTCGTTACGGGAACCCAAGGTAGATCTCAAGAGCGATATTCCGCGCCGGGAACCGGATCGGACTCGACCTGTCGAAAGGGAGACTTCGCTCACGGAAACGCCGAGGATGCCGGCGGCGATTTGCGGAAAATGCTTACGATAACGCAACAGGTACAGTTTCACTCTGGGGCGCGGTTCCCTCGGGGGCTCAAAGCCCAGATCATTTTAGGCGCATTGCGGCACGGCTAACGCTCGCTGCGGCGAGGCAGCCGTGCCTGCTTGAGAGATTTGTCTTTCCATCGTTCCTGCGGTTTACTTTGCGTTGTTGATGACAGTCAGAGGCGGCGGAGTGGGCGGCGGCAGGACCGGGGGCTTGCTGAAGAAGGAGCGGAGCTTGCCTACGCCGGCGCCTACGCGCTCGGAGGCAATCATCAGGTGACCGGCGGTAAGGCCCGGCAGCACCTGGTGGTGGCCCACGGCGGCCAATGCGACGGAGGCGACACAACCGCATTGGGTGCAGTCCGGCGCGCCGCCGAATTGACAGGGGCCTATGCGCGTTTGAAGGTCGGCGGAAAGCGATGTGGTGGTGCGAGCGAAGATGCACTCGTCCGGCGATTGGGGCGGATGCCGCAGCTCTTCGATCATCTGCGGGTTCATCTGAAATTTTGGATACAAAGGGAAAAGCCGCTCTAACTCATCGAGGAGCACACGGCGCATGGCGGGAGTGATGATCTCCGGGCCCTCAGCACCCTGCTGCGGGGTGAATAGGCTGACCCAGATGCGCTTGACCTCCGGCCGCTCACTCCAGAAACGCAGAAACTCTTCCATGTAACCGGGACGGCCGGCAATTTGACCGGTGACGGTGCAGTGAATGGTGACCCGGCTGTCACGGATGGAATGGAGAATCCGCTCGTAGGTGGCGGGCTTGCGCCGCTCATCGTGCTCGGGCTGAAGGCCATCGATCGAAACCACCAGGCTCAGCTTCTCGAGCTCAGACCAGGCTTTGGGCAGCGGACGGAAGGCGCTGGTGACCACCTGGACGTGGACACCACGGCGCTCGAGCTGGGGCAGCAGGATCTCAAGCTCACGATAACGCACCAGGGGATCGCCGCCTACGATCGAGAGATGAAGAGGCTTTTCACGGTCGACAATCGCCAGCAGACGGCGGACGAGGTCGTCGCCCTTGTAATCGGCAAGTTGCCGGAGATTGACGCCGGTTCCGAGGTGCTCCGGCTCATAGGCATAACAACCCGGGCAGCGCAGGGGGCATTCACGCGTGATTTCGATCGAAAGGCTCGGCTTTTGGCCACTCAGGATGCGGCCCCAAGCGTTCAGCACTTCTGACTTCTTCATTAAGTGTCCTCGGGGGAAGTAAGAGCTGGTTGTCCATAGTGCTGTGTTTTTGACGATGCTCTGATCTATAAGATGGCGGTGACGAACAAAAGATCTTGCTTGTTCAAGTATTTTCCTTGTTCAAGTTCCTTGTTCAAGTATTTCTAGGATTGCGAGGAAGCGCAACCTCGGGCGCAACCCTGGGCGCAGCCCTGAGCCGCAAACGCGCGCAGCGTTCCATGGTCAATGGGCGGCGGATTCGCTGGGCTGGGTTTCCGGCTGGGACAGGGCGCGCTGCTTGCGGTTACGGATGACCAGCAGCCTTAGGGACAGGGCGAGGGAGCCCCCGATCACGGTGCTGACGGCCCGGTGGTAGGCAACCAGATTCCCAGGGATGCTGGCCAAAGCGAGCAGACAGACGATGTAGGCCGTGAGGCAGAGGACGAAGAGGCCATAGTTGACGCTGTTGAGGGAGTAGGCGAGCCAGGCGAAGAACAGGATCAAGACCGCAAGCGTAAGCGGCGACGGGGCTAGATGGGCCAGGGCAAAGCTGGCCAGGATGGCCCCGAGGAGCGTGCCGACGGTGCGGGCGATGGCCCGGCTCGCGGTGTCGCTGAGACCGGGCCTGAGAACCAGCAGGGCAGTCATCGGGATCCAGTAGCCATTGGCAAAGCCGAAGTGGCGGTAGATTTCTGTGCTGACGCCGACGGTGACGGCTAGACGCAAGGCGTAGGGTAGAGCGCTGGGCGAGGCTTGCTTTATCCGTTGCTTATTCTCGACGAGCGCACGCGCGGCCTGCTCGACCGATGAGCGCAGGGCCTGGTGCTCTTCGCGCACATAACGGGCGACGGAGAGCAGGTCGGTTCGCAACTGGCGCAGCAGCCGGAGCAGGATGCTGGAGCTGATAATCTGCAGCGCGCCGCCGGCCATCACCAGGGCGGAACGGATGGCGGCCGCCCGGGGAGAAAAGGGATACGCGGAGGCGACGAGAAGAAACACGATCGACTGCTGGCCTACCCAACTGATGCCCGCGGCGCGCAAGGAGAGCATGCCGTAGACAAAGGCCGCACCCGCGGCAAGCAAGACCAACACCAGGTTGGTGCGGCCCGCCACCATGCCGATGAAGGTGGCAAGGCCGATGCCCAGCGACCCCAGGATCATGGGGAGAAAGCGAGACTCATCGATATGCTGCTTGGCGCCAAAGCCGATGGTAAAGGCGCCGCCGGCGACGATCAGGGCCGCGCCCGGGTGACCGAGCCCGATACCGACGCCCAGGCACAGGGCCAGGGGAAGAATAAAGATGAGGTCGGCACGAAACGATTGGGCTTTCCAGTCGAAGACGTAGCTGTCGGTAAGGAAAGGAGCGACCTTCGCCGGGGGCTCTGCTGTCATTCTGGGGAACGGCTCTTTCTTTGTTCGACCGCGCCCGAGGGTACACATACTTTGTTGCCCGGGCAACAGGAACCTAGATAGGATACATTTTGCCATTGGAGGAACACGCATGCGCTGGCTGTTTCTGGTTCTGCTGGCCGGGTTGGTGAGCACCGGCAGGATTGCTGTGGCAGAAGACCGTTTGAGCGATAAAGACATACAGCACCTGTTGCAGAATCTGAAACACGATGCACAGCCGTTTCGGCAGAGCTTTGCGAACGCGCTCAAGAAGAGCCGCAAGACCGGCCAGGAGAAGGATGCGAAGGCGCTGACGGAAACATTTGCCAAACAGACCCAGAGCGCGCTCGATACCTTCAAGCACCACCACAAGGCGGACCCGGCGATCGCGGCGATGGTGCATACCGCGGCCGAGATCGATCCCCTGGTCTACAGCCTGCAGCCGGGCCCGCAAACGACGGGCCAGTGGGAGAAGTTGCGGGCAGACCTGCACCCGATCGCACAGGCGTACGGAGTGACGGAACCCTACCTGGCGCCAGCCGCCGACGCGGGACCGCCGAGCGCGACCGGTACGTGTCTCAATGCCGTGGGCATCGAGCGGTCGCGGCAACTGGTGAACGAATGCCTGCAGGTGTCCCCGGCCACCCACCCACCGTGCAATGCGCAAAATGCGTGCAAGCTGATTGTGGACGAGATCAAACGGGGCTGCCTGCTGATCGGCCAGGATGCCCCTGGATTCTGCGCGGAGTATCGTTAGACGGATTAAGGCGGGTTTAGCCGCCGGTTTATGGCGCTATATGGCGCTCGCGCTTTTGGGTCCTTTCGGCGTCTGATGGCGTCAGGAATGCAATCGATATTGATGGAGTTGAATCATGGTGAGCCGGTCGCCCTCGTCTCTTACCGTTCGGCTGCTGCTTCAGCGAAAAGAGGAGTTGCTGGAAGAACTGCGCGTGCTTTCGCCGGAGTTGGTGGAGAAGCTGGAACTGACGCTCGAAGCGCTGCAGGAACAGTGGCCCACACCCGGCGAGTATGAGGGGCTGGATCGATCCGGGGTGATCCGCAAGTATCTGCTCAAAGTAGGGCGGCCAGCGGAATTGCGCGAAATACGCGATGCCGTCGCCGCGCCGGCAAGCCGGTTCGATGGACGATCGATTTGGGACGGCGGTAAGCGCGAAGTGGAATATGGACGCATGCTGAATGTTGCCGATCAGGGCAAAGGACAGGATTGGGTGCTTGCTCTGCCGGAGTGGGCTCGCGAGAGTTAGCGGCTGCGTCTGCGGCTAAAGCCGTCGGGCTTGGATTCTTTCGTGGCACGGCTGAAGCCGTGCCAGGTACGCTACACTCGCTGCGGCGAGGCAGCCGTGCCCTGCCTGAGAACTTTGTCTTTCCAAACGAAAGAGCCCAGGATTTTCATCCTGGACTATTTTCGGCGTCAACGACACCACCTTGCCCGATACACCCTTAATAGGCGACAAAATATACACGGATACCGCAAATTATGGTATTAGATAGACATGAGTGGGGAACCAAACCTATATTCCCGCGCCAATGCGGGGGCACCCGGAGACGAATTCGAGGCGCTCCAGGCCATCATCGGTGTGTTGCGTCCTCTCGATTTGGAGGCCCGCAATCGCATCCTGGAGTCAGTTGCCACATTCCTGGGTGTTGCTCCGCTAGCCACAAGACCCAAAGAAACCTTTCGGACCCCACCAGTAACGGTGGCTGGATTCCCCTCTGCTTCGACGAACACTAGCGCCCCATTTTCCGAAAATACCAACATATCCCCGAAGGATTTTCTAAATGAGAAAATCCCCAAAACAGATGTGGAACGGATTGCGTGTCTGGCATACTACCTCACTCATTATCGGGACACGCCACATTTCAAAACGCTGGACATAAGCACACTCAACACGGAGGCTGCCCAGCCTAAGTTCTCTAACACCGCGAACTCGACGATGAATGCGGTGAAAATGGGCTACATCGTTCCTTCTATGAAGGGTCACCGGCAGCTAAGCGCGCTTGGTGAACGCTTCGTTCTCGCGTTGCCCGACCGTGACGCTGCTAAAGAGGTCCTTGTGTCGCTTAGACGTAAGCTTCGTAGCAAGCGTAGGCGAAGCCCAGTTGCAACAGAGCCATCTGAAGATGAATAGAGCTCCCATCCGCGAGGCCTCCCCTAAAAAACCCATTAGGATTAGCGTGTTCAACCACAAAGGCGGCGTTGGGAAGACGACGCTGACAATGAATCTTGCGTCGATCCTGGCCGACATGGGGCGCCGCGTTCTCCTGGTCGACACTGATCCGCAATGCAATTTGACTTCGTATCTGATAGCGGACGACGTGGTCGATGATCTTTTGGACAAAGCTGATTCTAAGGCGGGCCAGACGATCTGGTCTGCGTTACGGCCACTATCGGAGGCCACTGGAACGTTCAAGATCATCAAGACCCTTCACACTCCTGTGCCAAATCTCTTCCTCCTGCCCGGTGACATTCGACTCTCGGAATTTGAGGTCGACCTTTCAGAATTTTGGGCGCAGAGTTTTCAGCGTAAGCTCAAGGGCTTCCGCGGTACAACGGCAATAAGTGAACTGATCGGCGCCGTCGCTGAGGATGTAAATGCTGATTACGTCTTTTACGACTCAGGGCCAAACATCGGCGCTCTAAATCGCTGCGTTTTGCTCGATTGCGATTATTTCATCGTTCCTGTGGCATGCGACCTGTTCTCCCTTCGCGCTTTGCGGACCCTCGGGAGGACACTGTCGTCGTGGATCCAAGACTGGCAAACAATATCTGAACTAGCGCCCGAGGGAACCCTGCTGCTCGGCGGTAGGCCCGGTTTTCTAGGTTATGTGCCGGGCGGCTTCCGCGTGTACGGGGGAACAATTGCGCAACAGCATTCGCACTACCTTTCAAGGATTGAGAAGGACATCTACAGTCAGGTTGTCACACTTCTGCGAAAGATTGATCCCCTCCTCGCGCAAGGCTCGTTGGGTCAATTCAAGCTTGGCGAAATCAAGGATTTCGGTAGCCTGGTGCCCTCCTCTCAACGGGAAGGCTTGCCGTTCTATGCCGTGAGTTCCGGGACACCGGACCAACGGGCAAGTGCAAAGCAGGCTTTGACGGCACTCGCAAAAAAGGTTGAGCAAAGAATCAACGGGCAGGCCTGAAGATGTCTGGGGATGAACTTACAAAGAAGGATCATCAACACATTAAATCCCTCCTACAGGCGTATCAAACCTTTGCGCCTCAAATCGAACTATTCCACAGCCAGCTTCTGAGCGCGCTAAAAAGTTCCGTTGCCTTGAATTCAGCTATCCATTCGGTCAAATCGCGATTAAAAGACCCCACCCATCTCGCAGAAAAGCTGGAGCGGAAAATCCGGAAATGCAAACAAGATGGAAAGCCATTCGAGATCACACGTGACAATCTGCTGGTAAAAGTAAACGACTTGGTTGGTGTACGCCTGCTTCACCTTCACACAAGGCAAATTCCCGTAATAAATGATGCTTTACGGCAGATCTTTAGCGAAAGCCTCTATGAGCTTTTAGAAGGTCCTTTTGCGCGGACCTGGGACGATGAATCACGCCTTTTTTTCAAGGAATGCGGGATCGCAACCCAGGAGAGTCATACGCTGTACACGAGTGTTCACTACGTCGTTGGCTCCGCGTCACGGATAACGGTCACAGCCGAGATCCAGGTACGCACCTTGATGGAAGAGGTCTGGGGAGAAGTTGATCATACGATGAACTATCCGCACCCAGTGGATAGCGTCGCGTGCCGCGAGCAATTGAAAGTTTTGGCACGGGTCACTTCTAGCGCGAGCCGTCTCGTCGATTCGATTTTTGCCTCGGTAGAGGATCATGGCAAAAGCAAGAGGAAGAAAAAGAAACCTTCCGTGACGCCGCGAGCAGAGCAGAGTTAATTTCGGGAGCGTGGTTCACCGGTTTGGGACGTACACAGCGTGTACACCAAAACCCCTATTTCCCCGAGATTCACATCGATGTGAGGGCCCGACACCCTTAAGCTTGCTGTAAATTATTTATTTTGATGCGGTTTAACCGTACCTACGGGACTTGCCTTGTGGGTCGACCCTACCGTGTTAATCCGATGGCCCGGCTAGTTTGGGGCTTTGGGCAGACTTAGCAGGTTGGCGAAGAGGCGGTAGGCTCCGGGGATGCCCTCGGGTAACTGGCGGTAGAGCGCGATAGGCTACGTAGACATAGGCTCCCTTGCCGTAGCGGGCGTAGAGGAGGCCGCCCTTTTGGTCGTCCTGGCCTGCGTCGTGGGTCTCGGTCAAGGCCTCGTAGTGCGGGTCCCAGGAGTGCATGAAGGAATGGCCGCGCTCCTCGACCCAGCCCTTGAAGTCCGCAGCGGTGATGCGATTGGGCCAGGAGAGGATGGGACTGCCCGGTTCGCAGAAGCTCGACGGCGTTGGCTCTCGTCCACCACCTTTTCAGGATCGCCGGTGAGACTGAGTGGGGTAAGGGCCGTAGTTGTGGTCGTACTCGCGGCTGTTGTACTGGACGATGAGCACGCCGCCCTTCTTCACATAGTCGAGCATGCGGCCGTTGGACGTGGCGAGCTCGGGACGCGCAGCATAGGCGCGAATGCCGAGGACGATCACATCGTAAGCGGAGAGATCGCCGGCGTTGATGTCCGCCGGCTGCAACAGGTGCGACGGCTACGCCCATGCTCTCGAGCGATTGGGGAACATCGTCGCCGGTGCCCATCACGTAACCGACCTTGAGACCGGGAGCCACCTTCACATCGACCCCTACTAACTTGTAAGGGGCCGCGCTGGTAGTAGTTGTAGGGGCGCAGACCGGGGTAGCCGACCGTCTCGTAACCCTGGGTGTAGTCGCGGCCCTGGTAGCTCGGCGACGGGGCGACGGGATAGCTGGCAGGGCGAGGTTGCGGGGGTCACGGCAAAGGTGACGGTCTGCTGGTCGCCCTCTTGCGGGGTGAACGGGGAAGACGTGGTGACAATTGCCAGCCCGCGGGCAGGTTCAAGGCGGATGTCGCCGGCTGTGCCTTTGACGTTGCTGCGCACGCGCAGGTTCACCTGGCCGCCGGCTCTCCTGGGGTCGTCCAGGGGAATAATGCCGGCGGTGGCGGTGGCAGCCACGGAGATGGCCGGGCGCTATCAAGCAGCGGCTCGTAGACGCCGCCGCGACCGACCACATGCTGCACGGTCTGCACCGCCTGCCCGGTGCGCACCTGCACGCCATCGACCGTTGAATTCGAGCCATGCCTCCAAAGGATAGGGCGGGCAGCGGCTGGTCGAGGCAGGCGACGCTGTCGAGGTCGTAGTAGGACTGCTCGACATCCTTGCGATGGAAGCAGGCCTTGGTTCACCTCGGCATCGAGCGGGCACGGTGACGTGGAAGTCGGCGGCCTGGCGCTGGTTGGCCATCGAGCGAGCCGTTGGAGCGCGGTTGGCGGGCGGATGTGCCAGTCCCCTGCCCCGGTCGAACGCACGGAGACGCTTTGCGATCTGAATGGGCACGGCCGCTGGGGTTGGTGAGGTAGGCGGTGACGCCGAAGGACTGGCCCGGGACGGCGGTGGTGAAGGTATCCTGCGGATCGGTGGCGAAGCCGGAACGGCCGCGATCGGGGTTCGGCGGGGGCGACGACCGCGTTCAGCGTGACGCCGAGCGCCTCGACGATGGCGCTGTTGAATTGCGCCTCCTTCACCTTGAGCTCGTGAGTTGATGTTGTATTTTTCCTCGGGGGAGAGGGTGGAGGCGGTTACCTTCTGCATGAGTAACTGTGTCTGTTTCATTCCGGCGGCCAGCAGGGGGACCAGCTTCGCCGGCTGCGGCGGGGACGAAGGCGCTGGGTGGCCTGGTCAACGGAGAGGGCGATCTGGTGCAGGCCGGTGGTGAGGAAAGGGATGCTGTCCCGGAAGCCAGGGAGGCGATGCCGGCAAGCGAGATATCGATTCCGTCGAAGAAGGAGTGTTCCTTGTCGGGGGATGGTACGCGGGATCCGTAACGGTGATAAGGCACATTGAAGACGCCGGAGAGCGGGATGCCGGTGCCGCCGTTCTGAGATTTTTGCTGGCCCAGGCCTTCTCGCGCGAGCTGTATGTAGGAGCTGCCGAGGACGGGTCGTAGGCGCCCTCGGTGATGGTGAGGGTGGTGGTGGGCACGGCATCGATCGATTTGCCGGCCACGTAGTCATAGAAACGCACCGGGGCCCACTTGCCGGTAGCGTAGTCGTACATGCCCTTGGGGCTGATGGAGAAGGAGGGCACGCGGGCGTAGACCTTGAGCGGGGTCCAGGGGAGAAGGCCGGCCTTGATTTGATCGGGAAAGACGTTGGGGTCGCCGGCGGCTTTGAAGACTTCCTGGGCCATTTCGCCCGAGACCTGGTGCTGGCCGTGGCCGTCGGTGATGCCTCCGACAAAGACGGCGGCGAGGACCAGGGGACGATTGAGGCGGACGGCGCGGACGACATCGTAGAGGACGCGGTCGTGTCCCCAGACGGAGAGGGCCTCATCGAGGGTCTTGGAAAAGCCGAAGTCGGCGACGCGGGTGAAGTACTGATCGACGCCGTAGCGGCGGTCGGCGGCTAACAGTTCCTGGGTGCGGACCAGGGCCAGCTGCATCCCATAGGTCGTTGGACATGATGTTCTGGCCACCCTCGCCGCGATTGAGGGTCAGCAGGGCTACACGCGCGCCCTGGCCGCGGGATTCATAGGTGAGCATGCCGCCGTCTTCGTCGTCGGGATGGGCGACGATCATCATGAGGCTGGAGCGGGTGCCTAGCTTGCGCAGCGATTGCTGGAGCGCGGAGGCGCCCCGGTCGACGCGGAGAGGCTGGTAGTCGGTGGTGGCGGCGATGGTGGAGGCGGTTGGGGCTCTGCGCCTGGCAGGGGGCGGCGGTGAGGAGGAAGGCGGCACAGAGAGCTAAGAATCGGGCGGTCCTGCCTGGGCGGGAATAAGTCATAGGTCGTAGTTAGCTATAGCATATGACAGGGTGCGCGGTGGATTTAGATTCATGGATGTGGGGTGTAGGCTCGTGGCTGTGCGGGATGGGGTGAGCCGGTGGTCTTCGGGATGAGGGAGAGCGTGCGCGGGTCGCTCAGAAGCATTTCGCAATGACTGTGGTGTGGTAAGAGCAGCGAGGTGTGGTTTTCTTTGAGAGAAAGCCACGTAAACCGTGCCGGCTTCGGGCTATACCAATTGCGAAAATGCTTCAAGTTGTCGGGTACGCTTGCGAAGTGGGGCACCCGGCAAGGCTCGCAAGCCGTGGTGAGGTGCGCCCGAGCGGACACAAGGTGAGATTGGAGGCTTTTTGGCTAAGAACGAGGGGCTGGTACGCGGGATCGGGCTGCGGGGCGCGATTTCGCTGAACATGATCAATATGATCGGGGTGGGGCCGTTCGTGACCCTGCCGCTGATCGTGCTGGCGATGCATGGGCCCCAGGCCATTCTGGGCTGGATACTGGGCGCGGTGCTGGCGGCCTGCGACGGACTGGTGTGGGCGGAACTGGGCGCGGCCATGCCGAAGGCCGGCGGATCCTACGAGTATCTGCGCACATCTATGGGCCGCAACGCGCGGGGCAGGTTTCTCTCCTTCTTATATATCTGGCAACTGAGCTTTAGCGCTCCGCTTTCGATCGCGTCGGGATGCGTGGGGCTGGCGCAATATGCCGGCTATCTTTGGCCGAGCCTGCGCAAAGTCTACTTCTCCTACCAGCTGCCGATTCCTGTTCCGTTTGTGAACGACGCTGCCGCTGTCGATTCTGCCTGGGGCCGGGCACGCTGGTGGCGATGGTGTGCTGCGCGATCGCCGCGGCCTTGCTGTATCGCAACATCCAGAGCGTGACGCGCTTCTCGGGCTTGCTTTGGCTGGGCGTGATGGGCACGCATGATGGCGGTGATTCTGACCGGGCTGCTGCACTTTCACTCGAGCCTGGCCTTCGGGTTTCCGCCGGGCGCGTTTCACCTATCGACGTGGATTTTTTACCGGGCTGGGCGCGGCGCTGCTGATCGCGACCTACGATTACTGGGGCGCCTACAACATAAATTTTCTGGGTGCGGAAGTGCGCGATCCGGGACGGACCATTCCACGAGCCATTGTGTGGTCGGTGGCGCTGGTGGCGGTGCTTTACCTGCTGATGAATACGAGCGTGCTGGGAACGATGCCGTGGCAGGAACTGATTGGGCAGGCGGGGACGAATGCGCGGCTCTCGGTGGCGGCGGTGGTGGTGCAACGGGCCTACGGCGCGCTGGCGGGACGGATCGTCGCGGCTGCTGGTGGTGTGGACTGCGTTTGCTTCGGTGTATGCGCTGCTGCTGGGGTATTCGCGGGTGCCCTATGCGGCGGCGCTGGACGATAACTACTTTCGTATATTTGCCCGCGTACACCCGCGGCACCGCATCCCCAACGTTTCCCTGCTGATGCTGGCCGGGGTCTCGATGGTGTTCTGCGTGCTGCAGCTGGCAGACCTGGTGGCGGCGTTGGTGGTGATACGGATCCTGTTGCAGTTTTTGCTGCAACAGGTCGGAGTCATGGTGTTGCGCCATACCCAACCGGAGATGGAGAGGCCATTCCGGATATGGTTCTACCCGCTGCCGCCGCTGATCGCGATTGCAGGATTTCTGTATATATTGTTTTCGCGGCCGCACTTTGCGCGGGAGATATTTTTCGCGCATGGTGGTGGTGCTAACCGGAACAACGACTTACCTGCTGAGGAGCCTGGCGGCGGCGGGAGTGGCCGTTTATTTCGCTTCGCGTAAGCCTTTGTCTTTGGCGCGCTTCTGCTTAGCCCAACGGAGTTTCTGGGCGGCAGCGATGCGGGCTCGGCCTTCGGGTGAAATAACCCGCTTGGCTGCGCACTGCGCGGGCTTGGGGGCGGCCAATCCGCTCTTACGTGGACTGCGGGACACCTTACCTACGGCTGTACCAGCGACCAGGTCACGGGCTTCTGTTAAACGGCTAATTTCGGCGTCTATGTGGGAGAGTATTTCTTCGATCGTCATCGCCCTTAAGTGTATCTCAACCATGGGCAAGTGGAGTTGGAGGAAAGATCAGACAATTTTCAGGTGATCCAAAACCGGTTAGGGGGATGAGTTGGTCGTCCTTTAACAAAGGATCGCATTCGCCACTCGACAATCTCCACTCTGGACGCGGGAATGCGTCACTTCGCTGGTAGCGGGCACGATTCTTTCGGGTAAGATGCGGGCGCCCAGAACGACGCGGCGGCAAACCCGCGCACGGGCAGCGAAGACGGCCAGGGTCACCTGCTCGCTGAACTGCCGGGACACGGTAATGTTGTTTTCATCGTAGATGTCTTGTTACAGTGGCCAAACGGCCTGGCTGTCTCGATAAGGGCTTTGCGCGCGGCGCGGCCCCACACATACATGTTTAAAGTAAGATGCATGCCGTCATACCAGGCGGCGGGGTTCTTCTCGTAAAACGCGGCTACGGCACGAAGTCCCTCGATGAACTGGCGGCGACGGAGTTGCTCGGTTTCTCATTGGAGTCTTCTCCAGAGAGCGCTGTAAGGCCAGTTGTGTGCTCGACTGGCGCCAACGGAGCTCGACAGGCCGGCGAGCACCCAGGGGGCCACCGTCTGAGGTCTCATAGTTGAAGCCTCTTCTGTTCGCGAAGGAAGCGATGGCGGCCTGGGTCCATCGTGCGCGCGGTTCCATGGTTGAAGTCGAGGCCGCAGTTTCCGCCCTGCGACAGTCGCCTGCCCCGGCTCTGAAGGGCGGCTGGGTGACCAGGCGAGGGAGCGCTGCTCGGCGGTGAAGCGCGATAGCTGCTGGATGATCTGATCAACAGTGAACGATGAGGAAGCATGGTTGTCGTCCATAGTCAACTGCGAACCGAGGTGATCTGTTTTGAGCTTGCTGCCACTTGCCGGGACCGTCAAGAGAGCCGGAGAAGAATGATGAGGAAGCAGGGGTAGTAAACTAATAGTAACTACTGTGGTCTTTCGCGAATCCTGTTGTTTTCCAATGCCGCCGCGGAGCCGTTTCCCGCTGGTTACCGGGAGTAACTTCGAGTTAACTACCCCTTTTCCCTCATGATTCTTTAGTACCGCCTCTTGCGCCTGCGCGCAGTGCATGCCATCTTGATCTTGCCGGGCTTTCCGGCAGCTGAGAAGTGCGACCAAGTGAGAGGAATCTATGAGGCTCTACGGGCATAGCACGACCATTCCCAGACTTTGAGCGCAGGCAAGACCGACATCTGGATGCCGGTCTTTATTGGCGACTATCTCGCCGACACCATGCACCTGAGCACCGAACAGCATGGCGCCTATCTCTGCTGCTCTTCCATCTGTGGCGCCGTGGCACGCTGCACGACGATGACGGCGCACTGGCACAGATTACCGGGCTTAGCAGCGAACTGCCTGGAGCCAGCCCGGGCAGGTGCTGGCGGAATTCTTCAGATTCACGACGGACTCTGGCGCCATGGACGCGTGGAGCGGGAAAGAATCCGCGTCGAGCGGCTAAGCAAGTCTCCAATTCCAAAAGGCGAAGTTAGCGGCGGCGCGCAGATGGGGCAAGCCGGCGCTGTTGCTGCCTGGAATGATCGAGAGCGGATGCTGGGAGCAATGCGGACGCATTGCCGGACGATGCCGATTCACATTCACATTCAGAACCAGAGTTATTAAAAACATATATTTCTCAGGAAAGAGTTTCTTCGAAACGTAGTCCTGATTCCCGGCATACACCCTTTCGAGCCATCCTTGCTGAGTACTGGAAAGCGAAGAACCATGCTTCTCCGGAGATGCCATGGCAGGGCCGTGATGCCAAAGCACTCAGCGATTTTCTTTCCGCCAGCCCCAGCTTAAACGAAGACACAGTTTCGGCAGATGCTGGGCAACCGGGCACGGTCGGCGGTTGCCCATGGGGACCGTGTGTATTTGTGGATTGCGCAATCTTGACCCGTTACCAGGAAGAAATCACGGTGTACAACAAGCCGGCGTCCGCAGGGGGAGGCCATGCAAGCAGAGCGGAAATCAATCGTAACAGCGTCGTCAGCGCGGTCGATCGAGCGCTCGCACTGGCTCGAGAACACGCTGATCGAGTTGGGCAAGCTGGCGCTGAGCCGGCAGCTTTCGCATGACGCCGGAATGCCTCCTGCTGATGGCGCAGGACCTGAGGGACGTGCCCTGGCAGTACCTGGAGATCGGTGATCACGGGATGGCGACGGGGGACGCTGCGCATGGGAAAGCCGGAACAGATGGACCGCTTCCCTACAGTGCGGCAATTGCGGGTGCAGGCGAAACTCATCGAGCTGGAGGGCCGGAGCCAACCGCAGACATAGCGGTGCGTTCGCAAGGTTCGCGAACGACTCGCGCGAACCCGCAACCCGCGTTGTGGCCGGCGCGCTACCGTATCGCCGCAGGTGAGCCATGAACGTGTATGAGGAAATTTTCGCGGAGGTGCGAGACGCCCGCGATATGCAGCACGCGATTGCCAGGGCGGTGCGGCAGCTACGCGACGGCGTTGGAGAAGGAAGACAACTGCGCGGTAACGGCGGCGCATGTGCGCAACCTGAAGGAGATCGACCCGGCAGCGCTGGCGATGGCGTATGCGATGGCGGAAAAGACGCTGCACGTATTGGCCAACGCCGGGGCAGATACGCGAACTTGCCGGGCTGGTCGGAAGAGACGCGGGGCCGGGATGCACTGCAGTGGGTGTTTCGCTTACCTGGCCCTGCACGGAGTGGACGGACGCGCGTACGGCGGCGGTGTGCGGTTCGGAGAGGACGAGACCGGACGGAGAGTGCTGCTGGAGACGAAACCGGTGATTCCGGCGCCCAGTCTACCGGCGGAGATCGAGAGTACTTTGACGAGTTTAGGCAATGGCATCGCGAAGCACGGTCTGCGCTATGTAAGTCAACATCCAGTGGTTCAAGGATGGGACAGCTTTACCGGGGCGTCGAAAACGGCGGAACGCATCGAGGGCGATTGGCTTCGGTGCTACCGGCACACTATGCGGACATCTCACCATCCCCCGTTAAAGAGGACCGAATGAGCAATGCGGATTATTTGTCGGCTGGTCTCGCGTATCGTCCACCTGCAGCGCGATCGCGCAATCTGGGTTTGGAAATCTTTCTGACCGCCATCCAGGACTATCGCGGTTTGAATGGCTGGGCACATCGGGACGCGAAAGCGTTTCTCTATCCGCGCACGGCGAAACGGCGGAATCACTATGACTGGGTCGTGAGCTTAAGCAAAGAACTGAACCCGGCGTGGCTGCGGGAGGCGCTGGACCGCTTCCAGTCTGAATGGGATGAGGAACGAAGGCAACGCAGAGTGTCGCGAGCACACAAGATAACTTCACCGAAAGGAAAACGCAATGTCAGGAAAACTTCACGCGTGGACGAATTGGCTGCTTCAACGGCGGCGGGCAATGCAGAGCACGACAACGCTGCGGCACGCTTATGAACACGTAGTGGTGATGGCGGTGATGGAAGGCGCACGGCCAGGCCGCCGGCCCTACTACGAAGGATATGTGGATGCGCTGCATATTCTGGACGTGTCGATTGCGAGGACCCTGTGACCATGGACGAACCGAGCCCGAGCGAGTTTCTTATTTCCAAGATGGAAGGCATGGATGAGGTCACCCAGGTGCTGATCGTTACGCGCACCGGGAGCGGCGAGATTTGCTACGACAGCTGTGGACAGATCGCCTCGGACACGCTGGGGATGATTGAGTTTGTACGCGTGGCTGCGGCAGAACATTTGCGGCGGGAATTGTATGGCGAGGACGAGGATTGACGTCTCGTCCGGCGGCTAGACAAGTGATTCGTTCGGGCGTTTATAAACAGGGGTTTGCCGGGGGCTCGAATGGATGAGGCTGCATTGATTGCCGCGGCGCGCTTGGGGGATGAAGACGCTTCTGCGGAACTGTATCGACAACATGCCGGCTATGTTCATGGAATCGGCAGGTCTATCTTGCGTACAGACGAGTTAGATGATCTTTCACAGGATACTTTTTTGCTCGCCTTTAGTCACCTGCATGACTTCCAGGAAAGTTGTGCCTTCCGCACCTGGATCAGCCGGATCGCGGTGAACCAGTGCCGGGCAATTTTGCGCAAGCGCCGCCAGGCAAAGAATGGCGACGCCCACCTGGTGTCCATCGATGCGGGGACACCATCCGATTGGGCTCCGGAAGGAGGCATGTTCGGCCGCGAAGATCCCCAGGTGGAGGCAACGGCCGCACGGCTCGATCTGGCCAAACTGCTGCGCGTACTCACTTCGGCCCAGCGAAGGCTACTGGAGTTGGCTTACCTCGAAGATACCCCCGCCCCGGAGATTGCGCAGATGCTTGGTATCCCTGTCGGCTTAGTGAGAGGCAAGATCCATCAGGCAAAGCGGCGCGTGCGCAATGCACATAAAAACAGATAAATTTTCAGGCGGCAATGCGTATCCAACTATATTTCAACTTTTAGCCGCCATTTGCACTCTATATAGTTGAACACCCACAACCTGCAAGATGAGTCGATAAGCTCTCGTACGCTTGCCTCTCATTGCGCTCCCAGCGCGCTTCACCCCTGGGACTAAGTGACGAGACTTCATAGTATTTCTGCGCCTCAACTCATACTTCGAGAGAATGAATGGCTTCTTTCCAGAAGACGATTTCGCATGTAAAGGTGTGCATTCTGAACGAAGATGAGGCCCGATCGCTTACCTACGGCGGCATCGCGCACAAATGCTCCAGCAGGCGGCATCATCACTACGCGAAAAGCAAGGCAGACGAACTGGTGAAGGCGGGCGAGCTGGTCTGGCTGGGGCAACATAAGAAGATGGCGATGTTTCGGAATGCTCGATCGTGGATCAAGACGTATACACGCAACCGGTATGGAGAAGTAATCACGTGCGGAATGCAACTGGTTCGCGGCGGCGGCGGGTTTTAAGAACAGAGACTGATATGTGGCGATGGTTTGGCCGGATTTTCCTGATGATGGCCGCACTTCCCTCGTTTGCGGGGACTGTCAGCGGAACGCTTATGGGGCCTTCAGGGCTGCCGGTGAAGAATGGCCGGCTGACCTTCGGCCTTGAACAGGCGGGGCTGATCATCGGCAGTGGCAGCGTGGTTCCCACTACGGCTTCGTGCTACACGTCGATCGACGGGTCAGTGGTGGGGTTGCCTAACCCACTCACGCTGCCTACGGTATCGATCGTCTATGGCTCGGGGACGATGGCGGCGGGGATCTACTACGTTGTGTTTTCGTTTTACGACGACGCGGGGAATCATACGCTGGCTTCGCCGGAGCTGCAGGTCCAACTTACGGGCGTGGGGACTTTGCTCGTTTCTCCGCCGACTAGCTTCCCTGCCAATGCGGCGGGCATGACCGTCTTTATCGGCTCTGTGCGCGGCGCGGAGACGGCGCAGGGGAATACGGTGGGGCCAACGCAGGTGTATAGCCAGACCCAGACACCGGTGGGCTCGGCCGCTTCCCTACCTCTTACAAATACGTCGCCGTGCAGCATTGCGTTCAACGACACCATCATTCCCTACTCCGGGTATAACGTGTCTCTGCTTTCTTCGAGCGGGAACGCGTACCCGGGCTGGCCGCAGGCATGGCAACTGAACGGGGGCCTGAACGGCACGGTCAATATCTCGAACGGCGCGCCACTGTGGAACGGGACGGTGGTGTATCCCATGCCGGTTCTGTCACAACCACTGAACCATGGGCCGCAAAGCGTAGCCGGTCCGCTGAACATGACCGCGTATAACGTGGTGAACGCAGGCGCATTGGGGGTGGGCACGAGCACCCCCGGGTGGCCAGTGGACGTGGAGAATGGATATATCAATACGAACCTGGGATACCTGGTGGCCGGCAGCGCGGGGTCCATGGGTCAATGCCTGGTTTCGAATGGCAGCTATTTTGGGCCGGGGTCCTGCGGGACACTGCCTACGTTGTACAACCAGTATGTCGCGAGCAACGGCAATCTTTTGCCGCAGCAGAACATTCTCGACTTTCAGCCTCGCTTTACCATTGCCAACAACTCCGGGGCGAACTGGAACTATGTAGACCTGGCGGCGACGGCGGTGACTCCGGGATCGTATACGAACACGAATCTGACGGTGGATGGGTACGGCCGTGTGACCGCGGCCAGCAATGGCTCCGCAATCCCGGTGATGCAAGCATTCGTGTTGAACTCCGGCATTTGCAGCACGAGCAACTCGGCGTATGCCACGTGCAGCAATAGCATCAGCTGGGCTACGGCGTTTGCGAATACTGCTTATAGCGTGACGTGCACTCCTGGAACGCCCCTTGGCGGGAGCGCGCCCAACGTGACGCTGTATGTGACGGGGAAGACGACTACCGGGATTACCGTGACGCTGCAAAACGGCACGAATGCGGGCGCGGCGGTTTCTACGGTTTCTGAGATTGATTGTATTGCGATGCACCCCTGATTCGGGTTGGGTTTGTGTTGTTATCCCTTCGGGACTGGATTGGCGACTCAATAGCTATTACTTATGAAAAAACTTTTTGGAGTGGTTCTGATTTTGTTCTGTTGCGCCAGTGTCCAGGGACAGAACATCGAGGGCCAGATCATTGCTTCAGAGTATGGACGGTGGAAGGTTCCCGGCTATGCGGCGAATACCTATAGCGCCTTCGCGCCGGATTCGTGCCGGGTACAGGGGGGCGCCAGCTTCTTCTTCGCCTTTACCGTGGGCACGCCCCTTTTGATAGTCGACAGCAATCCCGCCCTGACCGAGACGGTGGTGCCCACCTCCGTGGTGAATAGCAATGTTACCTGCGCGGTCAGCATTGCTCCGGTCAATGATCACCAGTTGCCGTTTTCACTTACCTCGGCAACGGGCGGCCTGCAAGAAGCACTGAGCGAAAACCTCACCAACCCACAATCGAATACAGTCATTCTGGACAACGCGTTTTATAACCAGGTGGGGGGCGCCGCGAATGTGGCCGCGATTATCGCGGCAGCACAGGGCAATTCTAAACTGGGACTGATGGATATAACACAGGTGCCCACCGTGTGGTATGCGTGGAACGGCGCGCAGTACGTGAAGGTCGGTAATGGCGGTGTGGGCACCGGTTTGAACACCGCAATCAACGACCTGGTGGCCAACAACCCAACGAATACGGCGGCACAAGACCTATACGATTTTGTGGCTACCGGGCCCACGGTCTACAACCCACAGAGCGCCATCAACGCTGCGGCGGCGAGCAATGGATCGGTGATTCTGCAGCCCGGGGTGGGACGAACGCCGTTCACCAACACAGGCAACTTTCGCGTGCAAGACAATCGCGCCGATGTGCCGGCCACGGCGCGCGGGGTGACCGAGTTCGGCGCGGCGTGCGACCTGCGCGAGGTTTACGGAACACTCACTGCCGGTTCCACGACGGTGACGATTATCAATGGATTCACGCCTCTCTTCTCTGCAGCGGATGTGGGCAGGAGTCTCGTCGCCGTAGGCCTCGTGGGTTCGACAACGACGCAGTTTGAATCGACTATCGCCGCGGTCACGAATGGCAACACCGCTACCCTCACGACCGCCGCTCCGTTTACGCAAGCGACTGCGCATGAGATGGACCTGGCGCATGACGACACCGCAGCGATCGCGCAAGGTCTATCCGCGGTGGGCGGCGGCGGCACGCTGGTATTCCCGGCCGGGATCTGCTTGACCCACACGCAAACCCTCAGAGGGCAAAGCCCCATCGGCCTGGGAATCAACTCCCAGATTGCCGGCTTCCCTGGGGAGGATATCTTTCAGGGGCCCGATCCAAGCCAGGGACAGGGGGCGTCTCAGGGCGCGGCGCATATCCACGACCTCACATTCCTGGTCGATGGACGTATCGACGCGACGCAACCGTGGCAATCGGTCAACGATTCAGGCACAACCGCGCACCCGGCTCTCTATCGTCCCATTGCGGTGCGCTCGGGCGTGACCTCTAATCCGGTTGCGCCTGGCTGGTTCCAGGGAGCCGGCGCAAACCACGGCGGTGCCTTTAACGGTGTCGCCGGCATCACTGCGGCGAGCACCTTGATGTGCGTGCCATCGGCCGAGACCGCGCCGGCAGTAGGCCAGACGGTCGTGTTTCCTTATTTGACGTCGATCTTCACGGCGACGGTGAGCTCGACCGCGGGCAGCTGCTCGGGCGGAGCAACGCCGAGGACGCTGTCTGCCGCTCTGCCCACCGGATCGACAAATGCGCAGGCGGAGTGGTTCGCGGGGAGTTCTGCTCAGAATCTGGCCACAGCCATCGGATCCGGAGCATGCCCTTCGTCGATTACACTCGCGAACTCCATCAGCCCGGCGGCAGGCTACGAAGCGAACGTTGCTCCGTTCGGCCTGATCCAGATCGATGGCGAGCAGTTTAGCTACTTCGATCGGTCGGACGCCGGCAACCCAACGCCGGCGAATACCCTCTACAACATCCAATGCGCACAGAACGGCACGTCGCGCGCCGCGCATTCTGTAAACGCAACCGTGGTCCCGCTGAATAACTTCAAGCCGGCCTATCCCTGGCCGGTGACGCCGACCTTGAATGCGGGCGACACCACGCCGAGCGGCACGGCAGGCTATTTCCCCGGTTGGAACGTGGGCAATGCGGCCTTTGCTTTCCCGCTCGTTACCGGACTGGGAGGCTCAGGGTCAGTCGGTTCGTGGAGCGCCAACGCGAAGATTGAGAACCTGTCTTTCCTCTTCTGGCCCAACGACATCAATGGAGCGTCGTGGGGAGAGGTGAACCACACCGCCATGATCTACATGGTGTCGCCTTCGTATGCCAGCGTGTTCTCGAATCTCTACACGCTCTTTTTGTTCTATGGCGTCGCCATCGGGCCGCCGTCGATCGAGAACGGCAACTACTTCGCGGCGCAGCCGACTGCCGATGGCTCCCACTGGGACGGCATCACCCTCTATGCCGCGAACCCGGTGAACATCCCCCTGGGCAACGAGAACACGTTCTCCAACTTCAATGTCTACTCGCAGGAGGGAACAACTTCCGGGAGCGGGCTGGGCGCGGATACCTGCTTCTACTTTACGTCGCTCTACAACGACCAGACCGGCGGGGTTGGCGAGGCACTGTCGCTCGACCATTTTAAGAATCTCTACTGCGAGCCGGAGGGCGGAGCCCATGCCGGGCAGATGCCGCAGTGGGAGTGGGACACCGCGAACTCTGAAATTGAAGATCAGCACATGGGGGGCGGCGGAGAAGTTTACGTCGGCGGCATCAACCAGCATTGGGTAGGCGGGAACTTCAACAACAGCGCGAACCTGCCCCTCCTGAATTGGGGAGTGGGAAACACATCCGACTACTCAACCACCCTGGGCACAGAGCCGAAGAGCAACACTTACGGCGTAAGTTCGCTCATCAACTACGGCTTCTACAGCCGGTTCTCGGGCACCACGTCGCAGGCATTCGGCAGCCCCGGTGGACCCTATGGCACCCTTGCAGGCGGGGAATAACCGGGAGCCAATCCCGGCACAGACCGCAGAGACGTTCTTCACGGGGAACCTGACCGCGCCCTATACGAGCATGGCGGGCGGCTTTATCACTCCGGAGGAGTTTGACAACAACTTCAGCTTTGATCCGTTCCCTCTCACCACCGGATGGACCTTCGACGACACATCGCCGATCACGCACAGTTATGCGGCTTGCGCCGTGGGGAATAACGCCGGATCTACCTATTGCCAGAGTTACCGCTTCAATAACAGCGAGATCGCGATCGGCCCCGACCAGAGGATTGTGGCCGGCAAGTACACGATGTACCTCTCGGCCAAGGATGTGACGGCGGGATCGAACAGTGAAACGGTACAGGTGTATTCGAACTGCGGATCGGTGAACGACACATTCACGGTGCCGCTTACCAATGCATGGCCGAGCACCTTCAGCGGCTACTTCAGTGCGCCGGTAGATTTTAGCTCCGCCACCGGATCGGGATGCTACCTCGGCCTGAGGTTCAATGGCGCGTCGACCGCGGACACGGTCGAATATGGGTTTGTCGCCTTTGTTCCTGTGGCTGAAAGCTTGAACGCGCAGACGATCAACGCCACGACGATCAATACGCCATCAAGTCCGACGGGAGGTTCCTCAACGGGCTGCGGACAATCGCCGGTGACCGGTATCAACGGCGGCTACACTTGCCCCACGCTTGGCGCGCAAACCAGGCTTTCAGCCAACCAGGGGCTAAGCGATACCACTGCCACTGTTGTCAGCACGGCAGGCTTCTCTCCGGCTGGATGCTTCTTTGTGGATACAGAATACGAGTGCTACACCGGAACAACCGGCACGACGTTCAACGGGATCACACGCGGAGAATACACAACCACGGCAACCATCCACAACAGTGGCGCGCCCGCGGCCGCAGTCTCTCTGGTTCTCGGCAGCGTGCAGCAACCGCCGTCGACGGTGGTTGCCTATGGTTCGAGCGAACCTCAGATCCTTGCCGTAAACAATGGCTTCCCGCCCAATCATGGGGGGGCCAGCGTCTTATCGATCAACAACGGAAACGACGAGACCTGGGTGGATACGAATGGCGCAATCCACCAGCAGAACACGAGCGCGCAGAGCAACTTTGGCGGCTCCATTACGGTCGGCTCGTTTGGTCCCACGATTCCCGACCTATCGTCTACGGGCAACCTTCTGCAGGTGAACGGCCCGAATACGGCGTACAGTCCGCTGGCTCTCGGCGGTGGACATGCCGGATCGTTCAACGTGATCCAAACACCAAATATCGGCGCCCCGGGGATCACAAGCTTTGCGGATACGGGATCGACGACCATCAGCTACGTCTGCTCGGGCACCGACTTCGACGGCAACCTGATCCCCGGAACCACCGCTTCGATTACCAATGGCCCGGCCTCCGGATCGTGGACGTTTCCGCAATTTATTCAGGTGGTGTGCCCGTGGAGCGCCGGAGTCAACACGTACCAGATCTACCGCACCGCGGGCGGTCAGAGCCAGGGGCTGCTGGGGTCGGGGCCCGGGCCCGGATTCGGGATACCCGACTTTAACGGGGCCACGACGGCCGGAACTCCGCCGACCACGAACAGTTCAAACCCTCACGTTTCCGTTGCGGGAACAGGTACACCCACGATCGCACTAGGCACGGTTACGATTTCGAGTGGTACGGGCGCGCCCACCGGCGCCTGTGGGACCGCGCCCAATGGCAGCGGCTCTCTTTGGCTGAGGACGGACGGAGGCGCAAGCACCTCTGTCTACTCGTGCGCGGGCACCACGTGGACGGCGGTGACGATCCCATGATGCGGAAGATTTGCAGTGTTGCGGCTGTCATCGTGGTGATGCTGTTTTGCCCTCGCGCGCATGCCGCCACGTGCGCCACACTCCCGGCCGGCGCCAGCCAGGCGACGATCCAGACGGCGCTGAATTCTTGCGGCAGTGGCAACACGCTGGCATTCTCGTCCGGGCTCTACTCGACATCGAGCAGCCTGACGATTCCCTGCGGTGTCTCGGTCACGGGACCGGCAGTATGGCCGAACACAGCAGTAATTTCCACGAGCGCGCCAACGCAAAACATATTCTCCTATGCTTCTGGGGGATGCACCGCAGCGATGAGCATCCAGTGGATTCACGGCGCCAACGCCGGCTTGCTCTATACCCCTGGATACTCCGGTACTTATTCACACATGACGATCGAGCACAACAGCTCGACGAATCTGCCGTCAGATGCAACTACTGGAACGAATCCTTATGCGCAGTCTGGATCGACCTATTTTGATGGGAATCAGGCGAGCGTACTGTCAAACATCACCATTGAGTACAACCAGTTTGGCGACTCCAACTCGTGCAGTGCGGTCATCAATCAAAACGCAGATTACAGCGGCTTCTGCGCCGGTGTATTTATCAACCAAGGGCAGATCACAAACATTACCGTGCGGTACAACGAGTTCTTCCATTTGGAAGAAGGCGTTAAAAATACTGCGGCCGGGGGTAATTTTGCTCCCACCACAGCTATCTCGCAGTCGAACAATCTGGATGTGGAGTTCAACTACTTTCTCAACATCCACCGTATCGAGATCGAATTTCAAGGCGGCGTGATCAGCACAAAGACGACCGTGAACAACAACATCTTCCAGGACCAGGTCAGCCCCTTTTACGGGTCTCTCGGCATCTCAACACCGTGCTGCCAGTACATGAACTTCGACGAACAGGCAAGCTCGGTGAACCCGGCGGTCACCGATTCAAATAATGTAAAAGTCGAAACGCTTACGAATAGCACCACAGGATGCGGAGAAGTCTTTGCGGTTGAGTTCTGGGGCCAGGGTTCGCAGGGAAACAACAACTTAATTCAGGGCAATGCGATTGGTAACTGCCCCGGCTTCAGCGGAGGCGGTTTCCTTTGGGGCTTCGGCGCGGGCGCCTGGCAGATAAACAACAACATCATCCAGGGCGCGTTTATGGCGACAAAGCAGTCAGTGTGCGGAGGCACTTCGACTGGCTACATCGTCAACGAAGAGTGCCAGAGCAACCCGCCCACGCAAAGCGGCAATGTACTCAGCGCGACTCCCACCACCGTAACGAGTGTGGCTCCCACCATCAGCCCCGCTTCAGGCACTTACTCTGGCCCGCACACCGTAACTATGACGGATGCAGGCCTGACGTCCGGTCCCGGGCCTCAGGGCAATACGTCGATCTATTACACGACGGACGGCTCGACGCCCGTCCCAGGAGGCGGAACGACGCAACTTTATACGGGCCCCATTACGCTCACGACCTCGGCCACGGTGAAGGCTGTTGGATTTTATGGCGCCGGCTACACTTCCGGAGCCGGCCCGGTTCCCTACCCCTACAGCTATCCATCGGGGTATGGATATGTGCCAAGCGCGGTCGTGAGCGCGACTTATACGTCGTCTGGCGGAGTGACGCTATCGAGCGTGGCGCTTTCCGACGTCGGCACGGTACACAGTCTGGTGGCCGGCGGCACGATTCAGATGACCGCGACCTGTACTTATTCCAACGGCTCAACGACCAATTGCAATACGACGGATTCGTTCGGGAACGCGGTGAGCTCCTGGGTCAGCAACAGCGCCGAGGTAAGTATCACTGCCGGCGGATTGGTAACTGCAGTCAGCGTCGGCACCGCGGCGAACCTGACGGCAACGGTCGCAGGGATTACCACCGCGAATTGGGCCATGGCAGTTACACCAGCCGCGGCAACGCTGAGCTCGGTATCGCTCGCGGCGACGGGTGGTGTTTCGGCGATTGCGCCCGGCGGCGTCGTTCAAATGCTGGCGACCTGCACGTACTCCGACAGCTCGACGACCAACTGTGCGACGGCCGACAGCCACGGAAACGTGGTGAATCCCTGGACCAGCACAGCTCCGACAATTGCGACCGTGAGTGCCGCAGGCGTGGTTACGGGAGTCGCGGCCGGCAGTACGAACCTGAGTGCCACCGTTGGCGCGCCGATGTCTACCGCGCTGGGGAATTCCGTCTTTGACGTATCTTTTGCGAATAACCCGAACTTCATCAACGCAACTTATGCGGTACCGCCTTCAGGCGGAGGCACGGTCAATAGTTGCAGCATATACATTCCGGCCGCGACGCAGACAAATGGCGCTCTGGTCGATTGCGGGCTCTTAGCGGCACCCACACCGACGACCTCGGCGACGAGCTGGCTTTGCCACGCAACCTATACAAACGTGGGTACGACCGGCACCGGAGCTTTTGTCACTCTGCCCTTGATCGGTTGCGGCATGATCTCTTCGCCCGTTTGGGTAGCCTCTGACACCAACGCCGCGGTCTCAAGCCTCGGCTACTGGGACTGCGGCGGGAGCTGCGGGACAACGGTACCGACCTCAGGCACCGGAACGTACACCGCCTTTTTCAAAGTGGCAACTTACGGAACTTATACCGGGCTGAGCAGCACGATGACGGCGGGAGGCAACGCCCAACTCGCGGCTTATGTGAATTTCACCCCGGCTGGAGGGGTGACTTCGAACGCGGTGCCCCTAACGGTCACGGCGGCCCCGCCAACGCTTATCTCCACCCGCCTGACGACCGCGGGGAACCTCAACACGCTGACGGTGGGCGCGACGCTGCAGTTCGCGGCCACGTGCGTGTACTCCGACAGCTCGACGACGGATTGCACGGTGGCAGACATTCACGGCAACGCGGTTACGGTATGGTCCACAAGCGATGCCACCAAGGCTACGATTGGAGCGGTTGGTTCGGCAAACCCGGGACTTGTGAGGGCGGTGGCGGCCGGCATGCCAAGCATAAGCGCCGCCATCGGGAGCTTGAGCAGCGCGGCCTTCGCCCTCACGCTCTCGAACCCGACAGTCACGCTTACCGGGATTTCGCTGGCAACCACCGGTGGCGTGACCGGTCTGTTTGCCGGTAACACGAACGCGCTGATCGCCACCTGCCTGTATTCGGATGGCTCGACCACCAACTGCACCACGCTCGACAGCCACGGGACAGTGGCGGGCGGCTACAACAGCACGACCCCCGTACATGCCACTGTGAATGCGACGAATGGATTGGTTCGGGGTATCGCGCCCGGCACCACGATGCTGACGGCAACGGCGGGCGGACTGAGCAGCAGCGCACTCCCGCTGACGGTGCTGGCAATACCCAGCGGCACTTTCACTATTACCATCAGCGGGCCGGTGACCTTCTCAGGCACGGTGCGATTTTGACGCCGCCACAGGAGAAGGCGGCCAGCGCACGCACCTTGCAGGCGCAGATTCTGGAGCAGCTTACGGAGTTGAAGGGCAAAGTGGAAGAAAGCCTGCAGCAGGGACGCGAGAACGGGAATGAATTGAAGATGCTTCGCCGTGAGCTGGGGTTGGATGGGCACCATGGACGGTTGCCGATTGTAGAAGCGACGCTGGTACGGCATGAGCTGCGCATGGATAAGGCCGAGGGGCGAGTGGACGGCCTGGAAACAGTCAAGAGCGAAGCGAATGGCAAGGCCAAGCTCGTGGTTACGATGGTTGCGTTGATGGGCGGCGGCGCCGGCGGGACGGTAATAGCGCTGTTGGCTCATCTTATGGGCGCACGGTAATTCCGCTTGCAGCTCTGAGAGCTACTTTGGAACGAGCAAACATCCGTACCTCAGCGGCTAGAAACTCGACTCCCTTCGGCGTGTTATGGCTGTGCCGTCGAACGCCTGGATACAAAGCGACGGCATTCCAGGTGGAGGCTAACTACTCCCTTAGTCAAGGGGAGGCGCTTGCGCCGGCGCGGTTTCGAACGAACCGGCACTTCGAGGGCTTTCAATGGCAAATATAGAGACGGCGATCGATTATGTGCTGGGGTGGGAAGACGCAACTCTATCGGGGACCATTACCACCGCGCCCAATGGCAAACGGACCAGGTTCGGGATCGATGAGCGTTGGCACCCCGAACTGACCAACTGCCTGTATTTCGGCTCCATGGGCAAAACGGCCGCATTGCAGATTGCTCGCCGCATCTACGAGACGAACTATTGCGAGCCGCTGTGTATCGCCGAAATTGTGAACCAGGAAATCGCGAACAAGATACTGTCGCTGGGCGTGAATGCCGGCGTGGCAAACGCAGCAAGTATGTTGCAGGACGCCGTGAGGGTGGTGGGCGATGGCCGCATCGGGCCACTCACCCTGCATGCACTTGACCTGGCCGATCCGGAAAAGGTGCTGGAGGATCTGCGGAATGAAGCGGAGGCCTATTACGATGCCCTGGTTGATAAGAAACCCGGCCTGGCCGTGTATCGAGCGGGTTGGCTCAGAAGGGCGAGCGCTTAATATGTGTGACTCTAAAAGTAGCCGCAGCCCCTTGCGGGCCGGTTTTCCCTTTCGCTTGCTGGCGGCGATGCTGCTGTTCTCTGCTGCGCATGGCCGCGCACAACAGACCGGCGGAGGCGGGGTACCCGGAGGCTTTTCGCCACAATCAAAGAGCGCCGGTCCTTATGCGTCGCTGTTCGACGACTATTTCAGCGGCGCGAACAATGCGAGCAATGTCATCGGCTCGGCCACTGGTGATACTTGCGGCGTCAACACCACATTTACCGATGTGAACCACCCTGGCAACCTGCTACTGACCTCTGGCACCGGAGGCACGGGCACCGGCATCACCTGCGGCTACCAGAATGAAAGCGGCGATGTGGTTACGCCGAACATGCCGCTCGGCTGGACATGGGAGACCGCGGTCTACGTGCCCGTGCTTCCAGGTACGACCGCGGGAGCCTACCAGGCAGGCCTCGCCGGCAGCCCGAATGTTAACCCGTGGACGACGGGCATAGGGTTCTATCTCAGCTCAGCCAACGGCGTCGCGAACGATTGGTACTGCCGATACAGTTCGACTTCTACGGATTCGACGGTTGCCGCTGTGGTTGGCTGGCAGCGGCTCACCCTCGTCAACGACGGCGCCAACGTGCACTGGTACATCGCTGGGAGAGAGGTTTGTGGAACCGGCGTGGCGATCGGAAGCATGCCATCGACCACCATGTATCCGGCATCATGGTCCGCGACCGCGCTCTCTGCCACCAGCGTCACCATGGCAGTAGACTACGTGAACTTTCAGCGGGCGGTGGTTCGATGAGGTTCCTAACGGCAGTTCGTAAGCGTGGTTGATCCACTAAGGATGAACTCATGAATAGTCTTAAGGTGTGGCTGCAGGGTTTGGCGGCGGCAGGTATCTCCGCGTTTGCTTCCGCGGCGAGTGGCGCAGTCGCGCTGCCGGCGGTGTTTACTTTGGACCGCGCGGGGTTGGTGAATATGGTCAAGGTGGCGGCAGTGCCGGCTATGCTGGCGGTGTTTGCTTACTTGAAGAGTAGTCCGCTGCCCGAGGTGGGTGGTTCCGGCAATAAGTAGTGGTTGGTAGCTTTCACACACGCAACAGTTACAAGGAGCATAGCTATGGCATTCACCTGGCAGTCGGCTGGGCACGCATTTGCGTCCCTGTTTAAGGATGTAGTCACGGTTTCAAAAAAGGTGGTCGATTGTCCTTGGGTGGCCTGCAGAATGAGGCGACGGTGATCGAGTCGCTTACGTCGCTGGTGAGCCCGCAGGCGGCGGCGGTGGAACAAATCGCTTTTGGCGCGCTCGGCGAGCTCGTCGCCGCGGTGCAATCGACCGAGACGGCGGCCGGCGCGAATGGCGTCAACATCAGCTTCGACGCTTCCGTGGTTGCGGAAGTGAAGAAACTGATCACCGACTTTCCCGAGATCGTCGCCCAGGTCGAGGCGGCGTTCGGCAAGAGCAAGTAATGGTTGCGCTGCGGGTCTCGTGCGCGCTCCATGGCTTGCTGTTGCTCTCACCCTCGGATGCGCCGCGCGCCGGCCCGTTATGCCGCCGCTCGCGCCCGACCCGGAGACTGCAGACGCCCGCGACTTCGTGCTGGCGGTGGCGGGCAAGATGCCGCTGTGGGATGCCGACGCCATCTCCCGCTACGAACGAGTTGAGATCGCCACGGTCAAGGCCGATATCGCAATGGCACAACAGAGAGATGGGCAAGACAGCTTCCTGGAGTATGTGGCGAAGCTGCGTGACGACTGGGATGCGCTGGTCGTCCTGGACGAGCGGCTCAAACGAGAGTCACTCACATGAGCAGCTTAGAGCAGTTTCGGAATTACGTGGCCTGGTAAGACTCGCGAGGTGTGATCTTCCTTGAGAGAAAACCACGTACACGCCTGTAGGTTCGATCTACACCAATTCCGAAACGCTATGACATTGCGGAAAAGAAGGCTAACCATATGGCTCACACACGACTGATTACACTCAACGGCAGCGGCGGCGCGTTTGTCGCGGTCTCGGCAACCCAGGTGACACGGCGGGTCGAGATCATCGAAGACGGCAGCGCCAATGGCGGGACCGGCCAGGGGCTCGCCTACCAGTTCAACGATGGCTCCGCCACGCCCGTTCACCACTACCTATACCATTGAGCCACAATCGGAACCGATTGTGCTGGGCACGCCGGTACCCCAAGGCGCAGGATATGGGCTCGTGCTCGGTGTACGCCGCCGGATAACTCAGGAGGATACTACTCTGGCCGCGACCCTGCTCATCAACTTGAAATCGGCGAGCACGAATACCACGATCGTGCGCGTTACGGAGTTCGATTAACATTATGAAGAAACTTTTATTGGTGGTTCTGGCCACTGGTTCCCTGCTTCACCGCCGTCCAGGGGCAGAACGTCGGCCAGATTATCGCCGCACAATACGGTGAATTCCAGGTAGCCGGCTCGAGCATCGGCGGGTTCTCCTTTCCCCCGGCCACCTGCCAGGTGAGCGGCGGAGGAAAGAACTTCGCTGCCTTTTCTGCCGGCACGCCCGATCAAGATTGTCGACAGCAACCCCACTGACCGAAGTGGCCACGCCCAGCTCAGTGTATCATCGGCGCTTGCAGCATAAACATGGCAACCGTCTATACGCATGTGCCGCCGTTTTATCTGACCTCGGGAACAGGCGGACTGCAGGAAGCAATCACCGCCAACCAGACCAACGACGGACCCAACACCATCGTGCTGACGGCGGAATGGTACAAGCTGATCGCTCGGGGCAACGCGGCCACCATCATTGCCTCGGTGCACGGCATCCCCGACCTGGGGATCGAAGACATTACGACCACGCCCTCCACCTTCTACCAATGGAACGGCTCGCAGTACGCCGTGGTCGCCTCCGGCGCCTCAGGCAACTATAACCAGGGCGGCGCGGGCGCGGTGACACAGACCATCACGGCGAAGTTACAACAAGGCATCAGCGTAAAAGACTTTGGCGCCGTGGGTGATGGCGCGCACATGGCCGCCGACACGGCCGGCATCCGGGCGGCGGTCGCCGCGGCGGCGTCCTTATCCAAATCGGTGTATGTGCCGGCGGGCACTTATCTTTTAGACAACAGCGCGGCGGCGGTGCTTTCGGGCGCGCAGAACGTGGTGCTGTATGGGGATGGACCTTCGTCTTCGCTCGTCTGTCAGACGATCGGCACCAACGACTGTATCGCATCCACCGGCGCCACGGGTTTTGGGTTGTCGAACCTGGCGATCGGCTTTCGGGCCGACGGCGACGGCCCGCAGTTCCGGGTACGCAGTCGATATTGAGACCTGCACCAACTGTGTGCTTGACGGCGTAACCCTTAACAATGGCGACTTGAGTGGGCTTCGTCTGGCCAGCTCGCAGCACACCTCAATCCACAACCTTAAGATTTCTAACTTCTTCGCTAACGGCGCTTTCCTGATAAACAACTCAGACCTGCGAGTCGATGGACTGTCCTGCTCACAGAACCAGGATGCCTGCTTTGAGACGAGTTGGTTTGACTCCGAATTTGCGGCTCACGCTTTACCATGCGAGAACATCACCGCAACCAACATCACGTCGGTCAATGATCTGGAGTCGGTCTTAATCAATTCCTGCCGGAACGTCACGGTGAGCACGGTTTCGTCAATCGGCGCCGCAAAAGAAGCGGTCTTTATCGGCCAGGACCCAACTACTACCACCATCCATTGGCCAGACCGGATCTCGCTCACCGGCCTCTCCATCTATGGGGCGGGGTACGGCACGAACCCCCTGAACGTCTCGACGGCACCGGCCCTCTACTTCAACGAGGGGACCGCGCCAGCCGGGTTTATCTCACACGTCACCATCAGCGGCGTCACCGGTTCGCACATCTCCGGGTGGGGCTTGCAGATGGCTGAGCTTCAGAACACAGACCTGAACCTCGCCAACGCGGAATTCTTTGACGTAGGCAATGGTAACGGCGTTGGCTGCCTTCAAACCGAGGGCAACCAACTCAACCTGGCGAACGTGGCCTGCACCAATGTGGGTACGTATGGTCTTTACGACACCAACACTCTTCGCCTCGGTGGATCCGGGTTGAGCTTCAGCGCGATCTCTCAGGTGTCGGGGACGCAGAGTATCTTCCTCTCGCCGACAGCGACCGGGTTCGTCAATCTGAATGGAATCTCGGTAAACGACACCAACACGGGTTCTTTTACGGGGAACGTCTTCGACGCCTCTACCTCTGGCTTGCATTCCATCTTTAACCTGACTTCGACCGGGATAGTGACCCCGGTCGGCCCGGCAAGCAGCAACTCGGCCACCACGTTTACCTATGGCGATGCGACCCACTCTTATGTGGTGCGCAATGGCGGTCAGATTCAATCGTACGCCCCTCCTAACTTCTATTTCCTACCCACAGCGGGCACCACGTCGAGTTCGCAGGTCCCGGGCGCAGTGGTGTATTACCAGTCGAAATGCCGTGTAACTCCCTCAAGCGCCGAGCAAACCGAGTCGGTCGGCTGGCTCGATCTCTACCCGACGCTCACCACGGAAAGTTTCGCACTGAACGTCTTGCCCGGGTGCAGTTTTCCGATCGTCTTCGATGTGACGGCCGCGGCCTCGGTCCTGATGAATCAGATGACCGACACGTCCACTGTCAGCGCGAAGCACCTCGCAGGCATGGCGAACGGAACTTATGCCTCAGTGCCCACCTTCACAGCGGGTGCAGGAGCAGGTACGAGCCCAACCGTCGCGTCGAATGCTAACTCGAACGACGTTTCCGGATATGTCTCGGTGACTACCGGCAGCGCCCCTTCAACAAGTGCCGCGATCGTGACCGGCACCTTCGGGACGGCATATTCCACGCTCGCTAAATGCATTATGACCCCGGCCAACGGGGCTGCCGCGGCGCTTAGCGGCGCCTCCCAGGTATTTGTCCCGGTGCCATCAACAACGGCGTTTTCGATCGATTCAGGACAAACCGCGCTTGCGGCTTCCACGCTCTACACCTGGGGGTACACCTGCACGCAGTAGGGTTTGCGAAGCAGAGTCGATGATGAAACTTTTTTTGACGCTACCATGGATATCGCGTGCTTCGCACGCGGAGATGATCGGCCTGCTTACCGCGCAGGTGAGCGCGTTAACGCTGGAGCGGACGGTGCTGCTTGACCGGCTCGCCACGCTCGGGCTGGGTGGCCCCCTGTTCAGCTCGAGCGCTCCGGCCGAAACTGAGACAGAAGCGGCAGACGAGATCGATGCCGAAGCGGAGGAGCTGGAGAAGCTGATGAGCCTTCGCCGGCGTCCTTCGAAGTTAGCCGATGCGCTCACGCGCAAGGCTTATCGCGATTACAACAGGGTGCAGGCCGGGCCCCGCGTTCAGTGGGTACCTAAGGCCGACAGCATCGCCGCTGTGCTCGACCAGGCAGAAGCGGCAGGAAAGAAACAGGCGTAAATGGCAACCTACCCCGGTGTGGGCACGACCCCGAATCGACAGCGCGGCATGGAACATACGCCCTCTGACCCAATGCAGGGCACGGCCGATGAGCCGCAGAACAGCGCGCAGCTCAGCGAAGACGATCAGCAACGATTGATTGCCCTGGTGCGCCGTTACAAAGACCAGTGGTCGCAAGACCGCATCGTGTTGATGCAGCGATGCCTCGCAAAACCTGGAATTTTTCAAGGGCAACCAGTTCATCTCCTTCGGCCCGGGCGAAACGGATTTTTTTAACGCAGTCGACTGGATGAACCAGGGCGACCACGCGCAGGAAGCCGACGACAAGGACCTCTACCAGTATTGCAACAACTTCTACCAGATGCTGGCCACGGGGTTTGTGGCGGCCCTGGCTCCGCAGGTGCCGAAATCGAAATGGATGCCCGAGGATGCCGAGCAACTGGCGGATGTAACCACCGCCAAAGCGGCGCAGACGCTGATCGGCATTATCGAGCGGCAGAACCGCGAGCAGTCGCTGCTCAGCAACAGTTGCTGTATCTGTACACCACGGGCGCGGTGTTCCGCCATACCCGCTACGTGGTGGATGCGGAGCGGGCCGGCACCACGCGGGAGCCGGTCTTTCACGAGACCGAAACACAGCTGGCGCCCGATCGCTACCACTGCTTCCATTGCGGAGCGACCGTCGCCGCCGAGGCGATGGGCGTCGATGCCCGGCATTGCGCGCGCTGCCGGCGGCCGTTGGGCGAGGACTCGTTCTTCCCTGCCGAGTATGGGCCGGTGATCCAGCCAGGTGGGTGAGGAAGAAGTGCCCAACGGCATGGTGGCGCAAAACCTGTACTCCCCGCTGGAGGTGGATTGCGACCCGGCGGCCAACAACCTGCGTCAGACGCCGATTCTGAATCTCGAGGTCGAGGTACACGTCGGAGCACTGCGGGCGGCGTATCCGGCGATGTACGAACAGATCGCGGCCAGCGCGACCGAGCGAGCTCTCGAGCCAATGGCAGCATCGATCGGATCGCCCGGCAACAGGTGTACTCGCAGACGGGCTCGGGTTCGAGCATTTTGCAGGACCAACGGCCCACGCTTGTCGCGTACCTGGATTCAGCCCTGGGCCTTTGACCTGGAAGACGACCGCGAGTTCGGTGAACGCATGCGGGCCGCGTATCCCACGGGGCTGCTGCTGATCAGTACCGGCTCTACGTTTCTGTCGGCGCGCGAGGCTTCGCTTACCAGGGAGTGGACCTGGGCCGGCACGCATGAGGGCTTCGGCTTGTATCCGCCATCGATTGGCGACATCGTGGTGCCGTTTCAAAAGCGGTACAACGATATGGCGAATATCCTGCATGAGTTTATGGACCGCTGCTCCTCCGGCGTAACGCTGGCCAATGCAGACCTGATCGATACCAAGTCACTGCAGGGCAAGCCCATGCTGCCCGGGGTGCTGAACCTGGTGAAGCTCAAGCGGACGGGCGCTCCAGGCGCGTTACGTCTGGCGGATGCGCTATATCAGTTTCAGTTTCAGATGCACGATGAGGCTTTTGGCTATCTCGATAAGCTGGCCTATAACGCGCAGATGTTCGCCGGGATTCCGCCGCAGGTGTACGGCGGCGCCGGCGACCCGTCGTGGAAACCTTTGGCGGTCAACAACAGCAACTGAACGCCGCGCTGGGCAAGCTCAATGTCTACTGGGACAGCCTGAAAGAAGAACACGCCAAAGCAGATGAGCTGGCAGTGAATTGCGCCAAAGACAACCTTACTGCGGACATGCGCCAGGTGGTGCTGGAGCGAGGTTCCGAGTTCCGTAACGATTACATACGGCTCGATGATCTGCAGGGCAACATACATGCGTACGCCGATATCGACCAGGGGTCTGCCGGTCACCGCGGCCGAACTGCGGCAGCGCTGGAGAGATTTGATGCTGGCGGCGGCGACGAACCCCTTGGCGCAGGCCATCTTCGACGATCCCACCAACCAGGAGCAGGCGGCGACGGCGCTTGGGGTTCCGAACATGGTGGTGCCAGGCGCGGCGATGCGTTCGAAGGTGCTGCAGATTATTGACCGGCTGTTGCAGGCCGAGGCGGTGCCGGTCATCGTCCCCTGTAACCGGCATGCCTACGGGCGAGGTGCGGCCGACGATTCTTCCGGAACAGGCGCTCGACGACTTTACGGTGCTGAAGCAAGTCGTGCGGCAGTATTGCCAGGAGAACTCAGATATCCCCGATAACAATCCCGCGGGTTGGCAGAATCTACTGGCGTACTTTACCGCGGCGGTAATGATGGAAACGCAGCAACTGGCGACGCTTGCGCAGCAGAGAGCTGTGGCGGCGGCAGCCGGCACGCTGAAAGCGCCCGAGATTCCTCCCGAGGAGATCAATGACGTGGTCAACACCGTGGGTGGGCTGATGCATCTTTCGCCCGCCGCCACCTCGGGAAACATTCATGGCCAGGTGCAGGCCGCAAATACTCTCATCAAGCTGGCGGAGAAGTTGCAGTAAGAGCCGCCGCGCCCTCACCTTAGTTCGTCCCTATAGAAGGAAGTGCCATCCATGACTGAAGCTACTCTCGCGGCCCCCGCTCCGGCGGCGGCCGCTGCTGCTGCTGCGCCTACACCCGCACCCTCCCCGGCTCCGGCAGCCGCACCTTCCTTTGCTGCGAAGCCCACGTCGACCGTGGACCCGGCGAAGTTTCCTATCCGCGAGGACTATGCCGCGGCGCTGCTCACAGAAAAGCTCGCTGCCATTCCGGCGGCCGACCCACAACCCGCCGCTGTTACCGAAGAGCTTACGGCTTTGACGGAAGCGCCCGCGGTGGAAGCGGCCCTGGCCCCAGAAGACGCAACCACAGAAGTCGCAGCGACTGTTGCCGAAGCCACCCCGGCAATTGCGGAAGAAGAAGATTTCCAACTCGAACCTGAGGTGATCGTTACCCCCGAACTGCTCAGCCAGATGGTCACCGATCACCCTGAGTTCGGTAAGTTGCTCGAGGCCGACGCCAGGCTCAAAGGGCAGCTCTACAAGACAGCGCGCGAAGCAGCGGAGCTGCAACCCTATCGTGAACTGTTTCCCGACCTGGACTCGGCCAAGGCCGCCCAGGATCACTCGTCGACCTGGATCGACGTGCGCGAGACCTTCCTCGGCTCGACCACACGCGAAGGCACCATGGCCTCGCTGGGTAAAATCGCCGAGCTCTCGTACGAACGCGATGCCGATGGCAACGTAATGATGCAGAACGGCAAACCGGTGATCGGCGAAGACTTTTTTGGATTTGTAAACAACGTGGTGGGTCTCGATCTGGAACACCGCGCACAGGATGTAAGCGCCCGCCTCAAAGCGAATCGCTATCGCGATGAAGAGGAGCGCACACGCGACCAACGCGTACACGATGCACTAGCAGTCCTCAGGGAAGATTCCGCGGCCACTTCCCCCGCGACAGAGGCACAGCCAGACGCATTGCGGCGCAAGGCCGACGAGCTCGACCGGCGCGAACGCGCGCTGAATATTCGCCAGCACGGCGAGAAGGTGGAAGAGAGACGTTCATTCGAGAGCGGATTGCAGAGCGAAGCCCAAACGCGTATCCAGGACGGCATCAGCAGGATCATTGCCAACGTGGAAAAGCAGGGCGGCGTGGTGAGTCCGTATCTCAAGAACATTCTCCCCAAAGCCATCGGCGCCAAGCTGATCAGCAGGATTCAAGCCAACCCGGCCTTGCAGGGGCAAATGCATTCCCTGCAGCGGCTGCCCATTGGCGATGCTTCCCGCCAACGGCGACTCGCGGCCATCGATAGGGCCGTGCAGCAGTATCTCCCCGACGTAGCGCGCGAAGAACTACGCGAGGCAGGGGTGCAAATTGCCAACGCCTCCGCCGCCAAACGCGCCAAGGTAGACGCCCAGATCGACAGCACCAGAAAGACCGAACCCAAAGGATCGACCGGACCTGCCGGCACCGGCAGCGGCCCAATGACCTCAAGCGCTGCGTTTGACCACGCGCAGGCAGAGTGGCAGCGGGCCAACCCGGGTAAACCCTTTGACAAGGTGGCGAGAGAACACATTCTCCCTCGCGTTCTGCAGCTGATGACCTCGCGGTGATCCATTCCCAGATGTATCAAAGCATTTTCGCAATTACGGTGGTCTGGTAAGAGCAGCGAGGTGTGGTTTTCTTTGAGAGAAAACCACGTAAACGCTAGCGGCTTCGGCCTACACCAATTGCGAAAATGCCCTCGGTTCGCGCGGACTAGCCGCGCCTAAGGACAAACTATGTCTAACGTTATCGGTACAGCATCCACAACCCAGCAGCTGCAGCTTGAGGCATTGAACGAGGTCATCAAGCTGCTCATTGAAAAGGAAGCCAAGCTCGATGCCCGCATCTCTGAGCGCGGCTCCATCACTCCCGTTTCGTTGCGCAGCTTCCGTCTGCGCTTCCAGACCGCGTTCCCCGGCAACGTTGCGCTGTTCAACCTCGACGGCGGTATTCTGCCGGCGGGTAACTTCAGCGCGTGGGATCAGGGAACCCTGACTCCGCTGGCCACCGTCATTCCAGTGGAGTACTCGCGGCTGGTAGACATTATCGGCGAGAGCGGGCCCAAGGTCGTCTCTGAAAGCCCGGTCACCAAGACGCTGGCCGATGTCGCGGTGCAGATGGCCAAGAATCGCGATCAGTTTCTGCAGCAGGCCGGCGACGGAAAAATCGGCCAGGTAGATGCGAGTTATGCCGGTGGCGGCGCCAACCCCATCGTGCTGGCATCGTCTCCCTGGGGCGCGCGGCTCATCTCACAGGGCCAGCAGGTGCAGGTGATGAGCAACACGTACACCCTGCGCGGCACCTGCTACGTAAACAACGTCAACAACAAGCTCGGGTCGACGCAGTCCATAACCGTGGATGCGGTGCCCGCCGGTACCGTTCCTGGCGACTTCATCATGGTCGCTGGCGTGGCGGCAACCACTCCCGTGTTTCTGTACGGCATTCCGTATTTCCACAACACGGCCACTACGGGCACCTTCCTCGGCATCAACCGGACGCAGAATTATGTGGTTGCGAACGGTGTTGCGGCGGGCGGCGCTCCGCTCTCACTGCCTATGCTGCGCGCGGCGCTTAGCCGTGTGGAGCAGTCGCTGGGTACGGATGCACTCAAGTCGCAGTGCTGGCATGCGCATCCGGCACAGATACAGGCGTATGAGGAAATGGGCTTCGCCAAGCAGGAGATCCAGATGACCAACGGCAAAATGCCGGGGTTTGATGGGCTCACCGCCAACGTTGGCCAGTTCACCATCGCCGGCCGCGAGGTGGTGCGGAATATCCATGCTGACAACTCCCGCATCGACTTCATGGAGTTCGGTTCGTGGCTCAAGGTGGTGTGGGGTAAGGCGCCGTTCTGGTTCAAGAACCGCAGCGGACAGTGGGTGTTCCAGATCTACGATCCGGCTTCGGGTAATCCGACGGCGAATGAGGGCTGCTACTACGTGGATGCCAGGCAATACGCAGTGGATAATCCTCAGGCGATCAGCTCGGTTACCGGGTTGAAGGTGCCGGTCTACAACTAGCACTGGGTGAGAAGGGGCCGGGATAACCGTCTCGGCCCTCCTTTTTTTGTGCATGGCGGGAATTCGTCACAACGCTGTGCTTCGCAAGAGCACGACGGACGCAAGGGCTTCAACGGACGCTGGCAAAACACAGTTCTCAGGCAGGGCACGGCTTCAGGCTTCGCACAAACTCGACGCACGACAACCTCGACGCACGCTGGAAAAACAAAGTTCCCAGGCAGGGCACGGCTTTAGTTTAGCGCGCATTTGAGAACTAACAACAAACGCGGGATCGAACTGCGGCTTCTTGCAAAGAACACAGCTTTTTACAAGCTACATGGAGAGCACCACAATGTCTTATGAATGCCCTTGCCCTGGCGGCGCGGTAAGTTTGCCCGATGCGTGTTTCAAGATGGAAGCCGTCGTGGTGTGTGACCACTACTCCGACTTTCTGCGCTGCACGCTGCCGGCTAACAAGCACCTGTTCGATCGCATTGTCGTGGTCACCTCTGCGGAAGATCGGGATACCCAGCGCATTTGCGAGTTTCATCATGTCGAATGCGTCAAGACCGATGCGCTGAACACGCGCTGGAATCAGTTCTGCAAGGGCGCGGGCATCAACGAAGGCCTCAAGCGGTTGAGCCAGGACGCATGGGTCGTCCACCTGGACGCGGATATCTGGCTGCCGCCGCAAACCCGCGTGCTGCTGCAGAATGCCAACCTCGACGCGGGCATGCTCTATGGCATCGACCGGTTCTGCGTAAAAGGCTACGACCAGTGGGACCGCTTTCTTGAGGTGCCCGCACTGCAGCACGAGTGCGATGCGTATGTACACCTCAACGCGTTTCCCCTGGGCACGCGGGTCACCAGCAAAGACGGCGGCGGTTACATTCCCATCGGCTTCTTTCAGATGTGGTGCCCGGCCGTCTCCGGCGTCTTCGACTATCCCGTCGCGCACAGCGATGCAGGCCGCGGCGATATGGTGTTTGCCAAATGCTGGCCGCGGAACAGGCGCGCGATGATTCCCGAAGTGGTGGGGTATCACCTGGAAAGCACCGATGCGGCCATGTCTTCCAACTGGTACGGCCGAAAAACAGCGCCCTTCACCCACAGTGGAGGCAAAGCGTGAGCCACATCGTACCCACCGCAACGCAGCGCTTTCTTACTACCTATGCGGGGCGCAATCCCTTCGGCAAGCCGCATTGGAGGTTGATCGTGGGCAGCGACCGGCTGGTTAAGGAGTCGGGCGTCTATCGCGATTGGGCTCCTGGGCTTTCGACGGCAGAGAAGGGCGGGTTGAACTTTCAGCCCAATCCCCACGCGCCCGGGTGCAACTACTCGCGGCACGATAACCAGCCGCTTCGCGTGGTTACGGAGATGCGCGAGGTCAAGAAGTATCCCCACGCGGAGGGCTGGATTCTGGAGAAGTGGTTTCCGGCTTCGAGTTATGGCACCCAGGCGGAATGGTATTCCTACAAGGCGATCGACGGGTTTACCCCGATGCTGGGGCCGTATCCCGAGAGCGGCGACTACGAGATGGTGTTCGGTCCCTGGCTCAAAGTGCCCGCGACCGATACGCTGCAGGAATCTGATTGCGAAGTATAGCGCGGGCATCAACGGCCGCCGCGGCAGCCCGGAGTCGCGCGCGCAAGAATATTTGCTACGGCTATCAGTACGAAGAAGAACAGGCAGAGACGAAACGGAAGATCGAGTACGACGCGATGATGCGTGACCATATCTCTCCGCTGCACAGCAGCAGTCTGGCCGCGAGCCGCTGGCGGCAAGAGCTGGCCCGGCGCACCGGCAACGGCAATGAGCACATTGGCATTCTCTGATCGCGCTCGACCCTAGTGGTGTGTCTCACGCAGATGATCGTTTATCCGTCTTGAAGGAAAGAGCTTTACAGGCTGCGGAAAACCCCGGTTTTGTATCAGGGCACGGCTTCAGCCGTGCCGCAAATATCTTGTGCGCCTTATGGCTTTAGCCGCTGAGGTACGGCTTTTAAAGCGCGATTTGTGCAGTCAGGGAACAGTGACAAAACGTACCCCAGGGGCTAAAGCCCAGATCCTTTTCGGCATATTTGCGGCACGGCTGAAGCCGTGCCCTGATACAAGACCGGCGCTGGTTCCTACCGGCTGGTTGCCTTCACCCTTTGCGGGATGCTGAAAATGGACTCAATCAGTGAGACACACCACTAGCACTCTCACCCTCTTACAGATAAAGGAGCTCCACCCATGGCAACAGTCGTCATCACACCAGAAATGCAGCGCGCCAATGCAGAAGCGTTGCTGGGGCAAGGATCCCGGCAAGTTTCGCGATCCTGGCCAGCGCTGGACCGTCAAGCGCTATGCCGAAATCCAGCGCCTGCTCAAACAGGCCGAAGCCGACAAGCCCGTCACCATCCTCAACCTCAACCCCTTTCCCCTCAAGATCAATGGCGGTGTCTTTTTCCCCGAGGAAATAGCTCCCTGCCCTCCCGGCAAGCCATACACCATCCACGTGATTCGCGAAACCCGCTGGGGACACAAAGACCTGGGCTGCGACGCGCAGAACATGATGCAGATGGAACCCGTGCCGGCCATACCCCTGGTGCTCGCCGCGGAATACATCCGCGAATACGTGCAGCAGGATGGCGGCTTCGGCGGCGTGCTCTGCTATGTCGGCGATCATGACCCTGTCGACCATCAAGAAAGGCGGCACCATCCGCGTGCCCGAAGTGGCCTACAGCGATCGCGGAGAATTTTACGTGGAAGTGCGCGAGCGCGACTTTCACGAGACCCTGACCGCCATCCGCAAAAAGCGCAACACCTCCATCCTGCAACGGCTGCAATCGGCCAATGCCTGGTACGAGAACGACTCGCAGCGCATGAACGTGAACGATACCCATCGCGACCTGGCGCGCCTGGCGGTCGAAGAAGGGCTCATTCCCGAATTGCCCCGCTGGGTGATGCAGGCCAACACGCTCACCGACCGGCAGCCCGACCCTTGCCCCAGTTGCGCAATCACGCCCAAGAACGGAGCGATTCTGTGCGCCAACTGCCACCATATTTTTAACGTGGTGCAGGCATACAAGAACGCCCGCATCGCCTATGGCGCGGTGGAAATGGATCGCCTCACCGCCGAAGAGTGGAAGATCGTGAACCAGATCAAGGCCGAGCGCGATAAAGCGAAAAGCAAGGCAAGCCGCCTCGTGAGCTGGACGCTGGGTCAGGTAAAGGCACGGGTACGCAATCTGCTGGACGATCCCCAAGGTTCGTACCTGACCGATAGCCTTCCTCGTGCCCTTGATCTGCGAGGTGTACGACGATGCCAACTCGCAACTGGCATCGACCCAGTCGTCGTGGGATATCGCCGTGGTCGAGGTGCCGGGCATCGCACCGGGCACACCGAACCTGGCGCCTTACCAGGCCGGCAGCGGCCCGCTCGCGACGCTCACCGATCAACCGCTGCGCATCGATTGGAAACCCGCTGGGCGATGACCCCGCCTACTACAGGCTGGTGCGGAATTACGAAGTGCTGCCCGACCTGCGGCCGCGCGAGGGCTTGGCCGGATGGGAATATCGCAGCCAGGTGATCTGGCTCACCAACTGCTCCATAGCGGTCGATCTACGCATACGGGGCGAATTTGGGCCGCCGGCGCTCACCAGCGACGACAGCGTGTTGCTGTCGCATCCGCGCATCGGCTATGTGGTGGCCTACGGCACGGCGGCGCTCGTCGCTACCGTCCGCGGCAACGATGCGTGGACCAACCATACGAACAAAAGGCACTGGAAGGCATGGACGAGATCATGCAGCAACTGGTCCGTGCGGAACAGGGCCAGGTGCGGCGCACTGCGCGGCAAACCAGGCGGCACAGAGCTTAGTTATTCATTTCAAGATAAGGAGAAACCATGGCAGTTACAGGCGCAATCATCGATTACACCGGTGGGGCGGGGGAGCGCAACTTCACCGTCTTTATCCAACTCACCTTCAGCGGCAGCTTCACCAGCGGCGGCGATCCCCTCAACCTGGCGGCGCTCAGCAACCCGAATGGGCTCGATGTGGAGGGCCTCTTCGAGCTTCCGCTGTCGTTGGCGCCGGCGGTTTACGTGGAAGATATCGGTGGGTATTATGTGCAGCCGAAGGTGGCCGGATCGACCGTGAATGCATTTCTCATCAACGTCTACCAGCCGGGGGGAACGATCGCTTCCGGCGCGTACGCCACGGCCGTCACCACCGGCAACGTGATCCTCACGGTGCAAAAGCGCAGGGTGTAGAGCATTTTCGCAATTACAGCGGTCTGGTAAGAGCAGCGAGGTGTGGTTTTCTTTGAGAGAAAACCACGTAAAGGTTCGCGGCTCCGATCGTACACCCATTGCGAAACTGCTAACGCTCCTCACAAACCCGGGCGCCCATGCCGACGGTATGCGGCGCCCGCTCGTTCTGTTCTTCCTTTACCTAATGAATTTCAACGGCTTTATTCCGCACGAGTTCACGCGCTTTGGCGGGCTCGTCGACAATGACGATCCCACCGTGCTGCCTATGGGGGTTGCGGCTGTCTGCAAAAATTGCAGATTTCTGCTCACCACCGTAGCCACCCGGTACGGCCTGCAGACAACGTTGCAGGGGCCTAACCAGGCTGCGATCACGGGGCTCGCCTCGTTGATCTACACCCCTGAGAATCCCGGGGAGACGCTCTTTCAGGTACCGATGGTCTTCGATACCGATGGCTACCTGCTGGTGGAGCGGCCCGCGGGCAGCGGCAGACTGGTGCGGGTGCAGGGGCCGCTGGTATCGCCGCCACCCAACGCGCACGCCATCGTGACCGAGGCCTATAACCGCGCGCTCATCGCATACTCCGACTTGCAGACGCCCAAAGCCCCCATCCACGTGTATGGCCTAAGCACACAGCAGCTCGATCCCTACGGACAAAAGCCGCTGGGCGCACCATGGCTCCCCTCCACCGCCTACCTGGTGGGCGAGTATGTGCAGCCCACCGCGACCGGCGGCAACGGACATCTGTATCGCTGCACCGCCGCCGGGGCCACGCACGCTACCGAGCCGGTGTGGCCGCTCGCAGAAAACGCCACGGTTACCGATGGCGGTGTCACCTGGCAGGAGCTAACCCCGGTCCTGGTGAACCGGCTGCCGGCGCCCAACGGGCCGCAGCCCACCCGAGTCGCGAGCGGCGGAACCTTTGCCGCCGGCCGCGATGTCTATCTCTGCCATCACCTACGTCAACCCGCAGGGCGAGTCCATCGCCTCCGCTCCCGGCATCCTGGTCAACACCAATCTGAATGATGCCGCCCACTTTGCCATTCCCGCCTTGTCGAGCCTAGCGGGATGGATCCGCGGCCTCGCCATCCCGTATCAACCAACCTCCGTCCGTGTGTACGAGGCCGACGTCTCGACCGGCGCGGCCGCGCCCTCGGCAGCGAGCCTTTGCCCAGGTAGGCAGCTTCGCGCTGGGCGCAACCGTCACGGTGACCACCACAGCCGCCGGCGGCAGCGCCTCCGTCAGCGAACACCGCGCGCGTCACCCCCGGCGGACTGCAGCCCCCGCCCACACCCACCTCGAGCGTGCCTCCAAGCTCGGGCAGCTTCCCTGCCGGGCGAGATGTCTACGTGATCGCCACCTTCACCAACGCAGCCGGGAGAGACGCTTCCCTCCGTGGCCGGAACGCTGATCGACACCGTCGCTCGACGACGCAATCCAGATCCCCATTCCCTCCACCCTGTACCAGATCACCGGCGTCAATCTTTACCAAGCCGACGTCGCCACCGGAGCCGCCGCGCCTGCCGCCAACAGCTACGCGCTCGTAGGATCCTTTCAGCCCCTGACCACCGCCACCATTACCGCAACCGCCAGGCCGGCGGCTCCCCTCGCTAACAGCTCCGCCAACAGCTCCGGCGCAGCCGGCAACATCGCCCCCGATACAGGCACCGGCCTGCGCTATGCCAGCATCGCCTTCACCAACCGCAACGGAAACCTGAGCCCCACGGTCGCCGCCTTCACCTCGGTCAGCGTCGACGTGCCCGGCGATCAACTGTACATGGCCAACATCCCCATCGGCCCCGCCAACACCCTCAATCGCACCATTGGATTCACGGTGGCGGACGGCACCAACGTCGGTCCCTTCTTCTACATTCCCTCGGCCACGGTCAGCGCGGGCATCCCCATGACTGCAACCGTGATTGGCGACAACACAACCACCACTGCCTTCTTCAACTTCACCGATGAGTTTCTCGAAGCCGAAACCTCGACCGACATGACCGACCGGCTGCGCTGCATCCTACCGCCCGCGGCGGTCGACGTGTACTACTCGCCCTCCATCGATCGCGTCGTGCTCAGCGGCGTGGATGGCTACGGTTCCGGCCACTACATCTCGCTCGCCGCCGACTCGGAGTCTTACTACGGCGACACCAGCCCCATCCAGGTAGCCAACGGCAACGGACAGCGCTGCATCTGCGCCCGCGAATTTCAGGGCACACTCTTCTCCCTGAAAGAGCGCTCCGGCTTTACCATCTCGCCCACCGCCACCGACCCCTCCACCTGGTCGGTGCAGCAGCGGTGGGAAGGTGTGGGGCCCTGCGGGCCGCGCGCTGTCTGCGTTACCAATGAGTTTCTATTCTTCGTACACCGCAGCGGAGCCTACGCCTATGCGCCCAGCGAACCGCGAACCCAAGCTGATGACCAAGGAAATCCCCACCCTATGGTCAGACCATCAACTGGGACTACCAGCATCTGATCTGGTGCTGCGTCGACGAAGAAAACAAGGAAATCCGCATCGGCATCCCGGTCGGCAACGCGACCGTCCCCAACCAGACCCTGACCATGAACTACATGGAAGGCCTGTCAGGACCCATCCACTTCAGCCAATACGCGGGGCGGGAAGTAGCCATGGGCGCGGCCCGCAAATGGAGCCTCGACGATATCGCCGGGCGCGGTGGCCATGCGCTGTGAACGCCAGTTGCCGACGAATGCCTCCCCCTTCGGAGCCCTGCGCCAGTCCCAGGTGTTGATTGGATCCTCCGCCCCCGACGGCACGGTGCAAATGATCGCCACCGGCGTTTACAACGACAACGGCAGCGGGATCGACGTGCCAGTACGAAACCACCAGCACCCAGGACCTGATGGAAGTCTCCATGCTGGGCGGGGTCAGCATCAACGCCCTCGGCGAAGGTTCCATGACTGTATCCGTGATGGTGGCCAGAAACCTATGCCGACTCGCCGCAGACCCCGCCCAATGGCAGCAACGAGATCAAGCTGGCGCCCTTTCCCCTGACCCCGGAAAACTGGAAAGGCTACGACGGAGGCGCCCGGGGCCAGAACGAGCGCTTTCGCATGCGCTTCACCAACGGGTCCATGGCCGAATGCCTGGTTTGCGCTCAAGTACTGCAGCCTGTTTACGCGCCCGTTGTTCACCGGGAGAACCAGCAATGGCGCTTAGCGTGAACCTGGCGCAGATCAACTCCGCGGCCCGGGGCAACAGCGACCTGCGAGAGACGCTCACCGGCATCCATCTCGCCCTGCAATCCCTCTACGCGCAGACGGGCACCACGCCGCTGACCAAGGTCGATGCCACCGCCGCCGCCTTCACCGCTCCGCCGGCGCCTTCGCGGCTCGCCGTGACCGGAGCCAACGGAAGCTTCACCGTCTCCATCACCGCACGCGCGCAGAGCTGCGAACAACGCGCCCATCTATCAGGAAATATCCAGCTCGCCCGTGGCCAACTTTGCCTCCAGGAGTCACCGTCTACCCCATCAGCACCAACACCAGCTACGTTTTCCCTAACCCCGGCGCCACCCTCTACTGGCGCCTGCGCTCGAGTTATAACCAGCAAAACTGGAGCAGCTACGTCGTGCAACCGGGGGCCGTCAGCTCCGGCCTGATGAGCTCGGCCGCCGCCGGGAGCAACCTCTCCCTCAACCAATCGAACTACGCGACGGTAGACTCGGTCGCCGCCGGCAGCACAGCCACGGTCCGTGTCTACGGTTCCGGCGGAGTCGGCACCTCGTGGACCTCAATCCTTGGTAACGGGTCTAAAGTAATCGCTGCGGGCACGATCCTGAACGTCGCCTACGCCACCAACGGCTTCGTGGTGTGGGATGGGCAGAAGTATCAACTGAAACCGCAGCTGGCGCAGACCTTTCCCGATACCTGGGTGCCGGTGGGCAAAGTCTCCGTCATCGCCAACGCCAGTGGACTGGTCCTGCCGGTGATTCACGCCGTGGTCACCGGCGGCGCGATCGTCGCCTACCAGATCATCAACCCCGGCAATGGGCTCACCGCGGCGCCGGCTGCTGACCATCACCGATAGCACGGGCAGCGGCGCAACCGCCACCGCCGTGGTCACCGCCGGTGCCGTCACCCAGGTCACGCCGGGCAGCGCCGGCAGCGGCTATTCCAGCACGCCCACCGTGACCGCCTCAGGTGGCGTCAGCGGAGGAGCCGCCGGCGGTGGCGGCGCTACCGGCGACAACGGAGGGAGACTCTACGCCAATGTATAGCCTGCACCAGCAATATCTTGACCTGGCAAGCGGCTTCCATGTGATCGAGCTGCGCGACGAGCGAGGCAATCGCCACCTGATCCAGCTTGCCGTGGGCCACGACGCCTGCCCGGCATGCGGCGCCGTTCATCCCAAAGACAACCTCGGCAGCCTGGATCCGGCCGCCGCCGTCCGTCAAATCAACCAGGCCGCTGAATACGTCGCAGCAACAGATGCTTGTCTACGCCGGCAAGCACGGGCTCACGGTGAAATGAAGCGCATCGACATTGCGCCAAGCCACCCGTGACGACTGGCCGCGCATACAACGAGCTGCACCGCGAGCACCAGGCCGCACAAGGCACCAACTACGAGCTGCCCTGGCTGTTTGGCCCCGCCATCGCCATCGCCCTGGTGGGCGTGGAAGAGAGTGGGACCATCCGCAACTGTATCTACGTAGAGACCATCGCGGAGTTGCGCTTTGTCGGTTGTGACCCCAAGGCCACCGCCTTCAGCCGCCGCGAGATCGAAGGGCTGAGTTACGTATTAAAGCTCCAGGGCTTTCGCTGGCTGGAGTGTTTTGTTCCCCGGCAACTGAAAAAGATGATCCAGAAACCGCTGCAGCGAGCGGGCTTCGACTGTGTCGACCGCGAGCTCGCGCACTTCGCCAAAGACCTGAGAGGAAAAACATGAGCAGAGGCCAATCCACGCAAGCCTTCAACACCGCGTCCAACGAAAACGCCACCGACTTCGGCAACGCGCAGTCGGCCTTCGGTTCCACGGAAGACGCCATCGGCAATTACAACAACCAACTGGCAAAATTCGTCTCCGGCAATCCCTATACCCCGGGAGGCGAATACGACCAGACCATCAACACCGGCCTGGCCAACGTATCCGACGCCGGCGCCAATTCGCTCGCCGGCGCGCTGCAGGCGCAGGCCCGGCGCACCGGCCAGAACAGCGCGGCCGATGCGGCCACCGCGGCGGCCGGCGCACAGCAGAACACCCGCGACCTGTCGGGCGACCTGGCCGCGGCACAGCAAAAGCGCATTGCCGGCGAAGCTGGTTACAACCAGGCTGCCTTAGGCGCAACGGCGGTGCCCATCGGCGCCAACCAGTCGCTTTATGGCACATCTTCCAATGCGGCCGATAGCGTTCTGGGCGATGAGACCCAGGCGGCCAAAACGCCCAGCTTCTGGGATCGAGGTCGGCAGCAGCGTCGCCGGCAACCTGGGCAAGGCAGGGAAACTGTAACCATGACAGACCATCAGGAAGATGAAGCCAGCAGGCTGCTCAAGCAGATCCTGTCGCCGGCAGAGGCGCAGAGCCTGGTGCTGCCTCCACCCGACCATGCGCCGGTGAGTGGGCCCGGCGAGTCGACTCCGTTGACCGGCAACCTGGCCAAGCCGCCCTCGCAGGCGACCCCTTCCCGTCAGGGCTGGCAGGATACTTCGCCGGCGGCTCGACCGCAGAAACCGCCACCACGGCCAATGACCGAAGCAGCGATCCGCTCTACATAAAGGTTTCCTCGAAGGGACAGGTCGGCTATCTGCCCCGGGCCAATCTGCTCGCAAGCGCATGCGAGATAGACAGCAACCTTAAAGTGCTGGATGAAGGCTAAGGGCTTTCGCCTGTTGAAGGGTACGGTTAGGCTCTTTACCATGAAGACATCCTAAAGCCAGCGAGCGACGGCAGTAGCCGTGTGCAAGGCGTCGAACGTTCGAGCTTGGAAAAACAAAGTTCTGCAGGCAGGGCTACGGCCTGTCCTAAGCTTCGCCGTCGATGTCGGGCTGTAAGCCCGTACCACTTCGAGGAACCTGCTCATTAACAAGAGCTAGGGCCCGGCCTTGCGGCCGAGCCCCGGGTAAAGTCTAGTGGCGGTCGTGATCGTGGTCCCAATCGTGGTGATCGCGGTGGTCATCGTGGTCCCAGTGACCCTCGTTGTATTCCCAGCCACGGTCGTAGTGATCGTAATGAGGATGGCTCCAGTACGCCTCCGCATAAGGAGGCCGGCGCCATTCTCCGGGGACCCACACATACCTTCTCCCCGTCCCAGTTCCAATACCCATCGACCCAGGCGTAGCCCGGACCCGGCATCGGCCGGCGCGAACTTCATAGCGCAACGGTGGCGGTTCGATGACCGATGTAGATACCGACTTGGGCAAAGGCTGGAGCCGTCATAGCTGAAGCCAGGATGAGACTAGCGAGCCATTTCGTTTTCATCGTTCCTTCTCCTTACAACAACCTCACATACGATGCGAACCCGAGCTGCAGAGAGAGGTTTCGGCCTTTATTTGCCGTTTATTGGTTCCTTCGCAGGCAACCTTTACCAAGGTAACCATGGCCATACATCCACTCCACGCGCTTGGTTTTGAACCTGCTGCTTCCCTCGCTCACCGATCTGGGATTTGAACCCGCGATGCCGGTCGGCGCAAGAGGAAGCCCCGCTTCCGGCCGTAAGATCGTGCAGCCCACCCGCAACCCTGCAATCAACCAGGCACTGGCCACCGACGCCATGCCGGCCTACCAGGCGAGCCTGGCGGAAATCGATTCGGCACATCCAGGGGGCGACGCTGGCGGCAAGCCGCGAGCGAAAGAATCCGTCGCGCCTGGCGGAAAAGATTCAGGGCAGAAGGACAGCCGGCGGAGACCGTCAGCGACTACGGCGCGGCCCAGATCGCGGTCGAGTCACCGCAGGCAAAAGATGCGGTCGTGGCCGCGGTGAAACAGCACTTCAAGGTGTTGCGCGAGCAGGATCATTTCGCCTTCGGCGATCCGCAATATCACTACCGCAGCTATTCGCTACAGTTACAGATGCCGAATGGAGCCTCGGAAGAGTTGCAGATCGTTCCCCGCCCGGTGTTCGAGGCCAATCGGCAGGAGCACCACGACTACAAGCGGGCGCGCAACGCGGAACTCGCGGGCCGCGGCGCGGAACCGCGCCACAGACCGCCGCCCGAGGACCTCAACGATCGCGCCATGGAGCGATTTAACTCCAAAAATGGAGCCAACCCCGTCAGATAGTCAAGGGTGCGGTCGTCAAGGGGTCACGGGTAAGGCTGGCCGACGGCGCGGCGGCGAGGGTCGTCTACGTGGACCCAAACATGCGGATCGCGCGGGTGCGCACCGAAGACGGACGGAACATGACCGTGCGCCACAAAGATCTCAGGTAGGCGATCAGGTAGGAACGCGCTCAGCTCTTGGGCGGCCCTCCGAGGCGGCTGTCTTCCCCGCGCTTGCGTCCGGGCTCTACTTTGGGCTTAGGTTTAGGTGCCTTCTTCGTCTCGCGCTTGCCTTTATCTTTGCTTCCCATGAAGCCAAATATTACACGAATGACTTTCCAAAAGGAGATACATGCATGCTGCCGACTCCATAAAAGCCTGAAGTTCGACCGCAATCAGATCCTGAACAAGTACTGGGACCTGGCCGATCTCGACCCCGAGAAGACCAAGGGAAACATCCTGGGACAGCTCAAGGCGCTCGATTCCCTGTGCGAAGAACTGGCCGCGGGCCGGCACCAACCAAGCATCGCGACCCGCAGACCGAACCGCCCGAGCCCGACATTCTACCGCGCCGCCTGGATGCGACTCCAGAGCATGACCGAAGATCCTCGACGTAGCTCACGAAGCCCACGTCAACCACGGTTCCGAAGGATCCACGAGCTGCTTACCTCTAGTGGAACCGCTTCGAACGCAGATGTGGCCCCGGACAAACTTCATGACCCGCCTATCGCTGGATGCCGGCCACCGCCGCCCAACGGGCCGCGCTCGATTCCCAAGCCGACATCCTGCTCTTCGGCGGCTCCGCCGGCTCCCTCAAAACCGAAACCATGCTCATGGACGCCGTCCAGGAATACCAAAACCCCAACCTGCGCGCCATCGTCTTCCGCTCCTCCTTTGTCGAGATGACCGACATCATCGACAAAACCCGCCGTCTCTACGCCCCCATGGGCGGCGTCTTCGTGGGCTCCCCCAAATGGACCTGGAGCTTCCCCTCCGGAGCCACCATCCGCTTCGCCTACATGAAGACCGACGACGATGTCTGGAAATACCTCGGGCCCCCGCTACTCCTTCATCGGCTTCGACGAATCAACCCTGCACACCGAGAAACAAGTCCGCAACATACTGGGCCGCTTGAGCGCCACCGATCCCGCCCTGCGCCTGCGCATGCGCCTCACCTCGAACCCCGGCAACGTAGGCGCCGCCTGGCATCAGATCTCTCTTTCTGCGCGGCCACTGCCCGGTCCACAACCAACGCGACGCGGCGCAATCCGGCCAACTCTACCGCGATTGCTGCTGGCCCTCCGATGGCGAAGCCATTCCCTTCTCCGTGGCCTTCATCCCCGGCAAACTCTCCGACCACAACCTCGCTCGACGCAAACTACGCCAAGCGCCTGCACATGATGTCCGGCGGCGCCGCGGCCGCCATGGAACAAGGCTGCTGGTGCACGCTTGAAGGAGCCTACTTCCCTTTCGTGCACGCCGGCATGGTGCGTCCGCTGGCCGAGGCCGGTGTCGAGTGGTGGCACAACCACTTCCTGTCGATCGACTACGGCTACGGCAAATCCTCTTCGTCGGTGGGGCTCTACGTCCGTGGGCCGGCCGAGCTGCAGCCAGAAGATCGAGATCCCCGGCGTCGAGTCGCAGCGTGCTGCGCGCAGCACGACGGCCCCGAGTTTCCCCAGGGCCGCATCCGCAAGATCGGCGAGTTAGTCGTTCCCCATGTCCCCGCCTACGAACTGGCCGAGATGGTGGTCGATGCATTCATTAGACCAGAAGAAAACGGAGAGCGGCGCCGCATTGTGGCTGCCTATCTCGATCCGGCGAACTTCAAGGAAATCGGCGACGGCCACACCATCGCCGACCAGATCAACGAAGTGCTTCGAGCCCTGGGAAATCACCTGCGAGCGGGCCTCGAACGACCGCCTGGGCGGCTGGCAACTGTTGTATCGCATGCTGCGCACCGGCGAGTTCGAAATTACCGACGTGTGCCCGCGCACCTTCGAAGCCCTGCGCACGCGCATGCACGACGACAGCCAGGCCCGGAGACATACGCAAGATCGCCGGTGACCCGCTCGACGACGTCGCCGACGAAACCCGCTACGCCGTCTACACCTTCGTGCAGCAGGCGACGCAGCCGCGCCAGTTGACTCTGCAACAAGCCGTCCGTGGTCTCGACGTGGGCTCCGCCGCCATTCGCTGGCAGCAAAAAGTCCGAAGAACTGGACCAGGAAGACGCGCCCATTCAAATTACCGCCCGCCCGCCCGGAAGAATGGGGCTAGGAAGACGAGGACTGAGGCGCTTTTGACAGATAACCCAACCGGTTACGGTTATGCTAAAATGCTCATATGCCAACCGTTTTGTGGGTCGGCGGGTTAAGGGTTGGTTTTATCGCTGCAAATAGAAGAGCAAGAAAACTCCAGGCAGCCCACCCAAAAGCCGTAAGTACCCATTACGATGGCAAAACCCGGCGCATCGTGATTCGTCTCAACTCCGGGCTCGAAGTATCCTTCTCACCGCGAGACGCCGAAGGACTCGAGCACGCTACTGCTGCAAAGCTCGAACTGATCGAGATATCTCCATCGGGTTTCGGCCTCTATTTCCCCAAGCTGGATGTTGACATTTACCTACCAGCACTCCTGGAAGGTTTTTTTGGCTCCAGGAAGTGGATGGCCAGCAGACTGGGTGCGGTTGGAGGGAAGTCGAAGAGCGCAGCCAAAACCTCCGCCGCTAAAACAAATGGGCGCCTCGGTGGCCGGCCCAAGGCAACCTTACTTGCATCCACGCGGCACTAGTGGTGTCCGCCACACAAATGATCATTTATCTGTTGTGAAGGGTACGGCCTGCCTCGCCGCAGCGAGCTTTAGGCCGTACATATAGCCAGACAACCAAGCGGCCTTTAGGCCCTGAGGGCAGGTTTCTCGAACGAAAACGCCGCCCTCAGGGGCTAAAGCCCACTGGTTTTGTTTCCGTAATGTACGGGCTGAAGCCCGTACCCTTCATTCATCGAGTTTTTCCGCAGCCCGTTTAGCCCCTGAGGGGAACCGGCTCGATGGTCTCAACCTTTGCGAGGCGCTGGAAATGGATTCAATTATTGAGAAACTGCTCTAGCTATCAGTCGAGGTGATAATCAACTTCCCCGCACACCTGCCAAAGCTTCGCATATCCGCCGTCCGCACGCTCACGCGTTCGCAGTAAATTGCCTGCTGCAACCCCTCACTCCTTCTCGGCAGCAAACCTGCAAGTGCGCGCGTCGTAATACAAATGTACGGTTCCCAGCGGACCATTCCGTGCCTTGGCGACGATCAGTTCGCCCTTTCCGGCAAGCGATTCGTCCTCGCGGTTGTAGTATTCCTCGCGATGCAGAAACAGCACCAGGTCGGCATCCTGCTCAATCGCTCCAGACTCGCGCAGATCCGAAAGCATCGGCCGTTTGTCCATGCGCTTATGTAACTCGCGATTCAATTGCGACAGCAAAATCACCGGCACGTTCAGACGCTTGGCCATCCCCTTCATCGCCCGGCTTATGCCGGCCACCACCTGTTCCCGCGTCTCTGTTCCCTTGCGTTCCGCCCCCATCAAGCCCAGGTAGTCCACCACCACCAGGCTCAAACCATGGGCGGCCTGCAGCCGGGCAGACTTGGCCTCGATCATGGTCGCGGTCTGTCCCGGTTGATCATCGATGTAGAGCGGCGTGGCCACAATATCCGCCAGCGCGCGCAGGTAATGCTGCTTCTGGTCATCCTTCAGTTTTCCATGTCGATGCGCCTGCAAATCGACCCGGCCGCGCGCGCAACACATGCGGTCGATGAGCGCCTTGCTCGGCATCTCCAGGCTGAAAAACGCCACCGGCTTACCCGCCGCGGCAACATGCACGGCGATGTTGGCCGCCACCGCCGTCTTGCCAATCGAAGGCCGCGCCCCCAGGATGGTCAACTCCTTCGGCTGAAAGCCGGCGGTGAGATGATCGAGTCGCGGAAAGCCGGAAGAGATACCCGTAAGCCCGGCGCTCTGCTCAAAAATTTTATCGATACACGGATAGTGCCCTTCGATATATTCGGCCACCGAGGTCAGCCCAGAGGCCACCGCCTTGCCGGCAATCCTGCGAAAGGCCGACTCTGCCTCGGCCAATACCTGCTCGGCAGTGTCCGACTGGTCGCCGGCCATGGTGCCCACTCTGTGACTTTCGACGATGGTTTGCCGCAGCAGCGATTTGTCTTTGACGATGCGCACATAATCGTCAATCGAGAGCCGTCGCGGCAGCCCCTCGGTCAGCGCGGCAAGATACGCCACTCCACCGATATTCGATAACTCCTTGCTGCGCTGTAACTGCTCGGCCAGGGTGATGATGTCGACACTCCGGCCCTCGACCACCAGCTCACCGATCCGCACAAAGATACGGCGATGCGAATCGAGTGAGAAGTCGGCGGCCTCGATCCGCCCCGCCGCCTCCTGGTAATGGCGGTTGTTGAGCAGGATGGCGCCCAGGATCGCCGTCTCCGCCGCCAGGCTCGCGGGCAGAGGCGCGTCGCCGCTCAATCGGCCGCTCCTTGCTCGCCCAGCGGCTGGGCCTCAAATAAACCCGGCGCGGCAGCTTGCGCATTACGCCAGCCCTTCATTTCGGCCGCGTCCGGGCCAAGAAAGCAGAGAATCTCCTTGGTGGCGCTGCTGTAGATAAACGCCATCTCGCCGCCGGCATAATCGAGCACAATCACAGTGCGCGAGTTCGTAAGCTTACGGGCATACTTCACGTCCCCCTGCTTCATGCGGCGCATCAACTCATGGCGCACCTGCTTGCCCAGGTCCAGTCCGAAGCGCGCCAGGGTGCCGGCTTTTGCATTTTGACGTTGGGTTGCGGGGCCGGGGGGGCGGCGTGCGGGCACCGCCCCCCTCATGCACGACCCGCGGGCATACGGCTGCGCATACCCAGGGCCCGCATGCCCCCGGTATATCTGCCTCGGGCAACGACTTCTCGCCGCTGCGCCGCCGCATAGCGTTTGGTGTCGCCCACCATGATGGCCATTATCTCGTCGCTTAGCTGGCGTGCGGCTAAACGGCGCGCGGCCTTTTCTGATATACCCCAACGTTCTGCGATGTCCAGGATGGAATGGGCGGAGCGAGGACGTCCGCCGCCATGTCTCCGAAGAGGACTCATAGCATCTCCAATGTTCCAGGGGAGGGGAACCACTACAGAAAGAAGGGTTCAGTAAGAGAGGGAGCCCTTCAAAAACATAACTATGACCGACATAGTTACGACTTAACTAAGAGCAGTATGGCCCACGATTTGATATCGCGCAATATACTTTCAGTAACATTTTCGTCGCCTGCGCCTGCGTTTGGCCGCGCGATTGTGCTACGGTTGCTACGTAACCTTTTCTGTTATCTACCCTGTAACAGGCGCCTTTTTTGAGTTTCGGTATCTGGTGTTGTTGCACATCAGAAAACACCCCCGGCGAGCGCCGCGCCAAAGTCGCCGTGAATCAACTGTTTGCCTCACGCCTGGCAGGAATCACGCAGCATCGCAGGCGCTTGAAGGCTGTTGCGTATCCGCAACAAGAGCAGAATAGGTCTGGGTCCCTTGCGCAAAACGCGCTTTTGTTTCTGCTCACAAGCGCGCCTTCAACCAGGAAAGAGGTCGCCGGATAAGCCGTCTTCCGGCGGCGCTTCGGGTTGTGCCTCCAGCAATTGCGCCGTGTCGTTGCGCACGTTGCCCACCGCCTGATCCACTTTCCAGGCCGTCATCAGCTCCGCGGGGAAGGGCCGCAACAGATCGAGCGGCGGCGGTTCCGCAGGGTCCAGCCAGCGCGCGTAATCTTTGCGCGCAAGCATCACCGGCATGCGATTGTGCAACGGCGCCACCACCTCGTTGGCATCGGTCGTGATGATGGTAAACGTCTCCAGCCACTCGTGCGTCGTGGGATCTTTCCACCGCTCCCACAGCCCGGCCAGACCGTAGGGTTCACGGCTGGCCAGCGCGATGGCAAATGGCTGCTTATGCTTCGGGTCCAGTTTCTGCCATTCGTAGAATGCATCCGCGGGCACCAGGCAGCGGCGCTGCTTAAAGGCGTCGCGAAATGCAGGCGCCGTGGCCACCGTCTCCGCCCTGGCATTGATGGTGGAGTAGGCGATCTTTGCATCCTTTGACCAATAAGGAATCAAACCCCAGCGCATGAGAACGATCTCGCGCTGTCCGGTGTCGTCATTTGCCGCGCGGTGCAACCGCACCACCGGCTGAAACGTCTGCGGTGCGACATTGTAGCTCACGCCCCACTCGACAATCTCCGTGTCCTCGGCGCCAAACCACCGGGCAATCTCTCTACGGGTCGACTTACGTACATAACGGCCGCACATGAGTCCGATGATAGCAATGCGCTCTCCGTCAGCGAAAAGCTTCCGCCAGGGATTGGCCCACCGCGGGCAGTGGACCTTTACTCAGCACCAGCAAGCGAAGCGGCGCAGCGTTCTTCTTCACTTCGCGGCAGGCAAGCACGCGGGTGGAAAACTGCTCCAGCCCGGGAAAGGGACGAAAGTTCTTGTTCAGCGTGCAGACCAGCAACGATCGTTCGTGCATTAACGGCGCCAGGTCGTCGAGATAGTACTTGAGCGACCAGTGAAAGCCGATGCTGTAAAACCCGTAAATCAAGTCATAAGGTCCGGGCAACGCCGAGAGCGGCAGTTGCTGGGCATCGAAAATCCGGTATCCGGTCACTCCGTTGTAGTCCAGCATGCGGCGTAAGAGCGTGAGATTGCCACAGAACGACGCGGTGTCGGGCCACTTGGGCGGATGGTCGTAGTACTTCTGTTTGTACTGGGTGCTGGCGCCGTCGGCGTCGTAGAGACTGATCTCGCTTGCCGGCAGCAAGCCCTTCCTGGTAAAGAAGACCACGGACCGTCCAAAGCCCGGTCCAATCTCGAGTACGCGTTTTGGCGGAGCGGCTTCGGCAAACAGCGGCCGCAGGGCTTCATACTCCGCTTCGCAGGCGGCATTGCTTTCGTTTTGCCACAGCAGCCGCGAGGGTTCATCGGCCTTGAGCGAAAGGCGGGTCGAGATAAGACGAATCGCCGATACTACGTCTTCGGTAAACGGCGGCGCCAGGAATAACTGCTCCGCCGAGGCCGACCGCTCGTCGAGTATCGAGCGCCCACGCAGCCGGTTAAGTGAAGTTTTCAAAAACAAGCAAAGTCCTTCCTTGCACGCAGATTCATTTCTACTCCAGTTCCACTTACAGCATTTTCACTTCTGGTGTCTACAGGGTAACGACTCCCATGGCGGCTTTTCCTCAAGAAAAGCCGTACTTCGCCGCACCCTCCTGTGCAGAGTAGAAGTGAAAATGCTCTAGAAACATGGTTCTCCGCGCCATCATCGCTCGCTCTAGCCCCGAGGTATCTACGAAGGAGTGAATTTGATATTCTATCGGCGACGACTTTTGCGTCCGGAGAATGGCATTTTGAATACCAAAGAGATCTTAGAACACATCAACGATGAAATCACACGGCTGCAGCAAGTGAAGGCTTTGTTGCAGGGCACGACGAATGGTCACAGCAAGGGAGCTTCTGCGAGCTCTATGAAGGGTTCCGCGGCGCCTAAGGTCAAAGGCAAGCGCGTCCTGAGTGTGGAAGCGCGTAAGAAGATCGCAGCGGCCCAACGCAAGCGCTGGGCGAACGCCCGGAAGGCCCAGGTCTAGAGGCAACCACTCCTGTATTCTTGCGAAGCCGGCTACCTCTTTGCAAAGCCAGTTACCTTCCCCTTTACATCGTTGCGAAGCCATTCAAAAGATGGCTTCGCGCACACTCCGCAATGCCTCTTCCGTATTTAGATATTCCATCCGCCGTCAATCACGTGGGTCTGCCCTGTAGTGAAGCTGGACTCATCCGAGGCAAGATAGACCGCCAGTTCCGCCACCTCTTCCGGCTTTCCTAGCCGGCCCATGGGTTGGCGGGCGATAAATTCGCGCCGTACCTGTTCCACATCGCCCTGCGCGGCAATGCGTCCATCGAGCGAAGGCGACTGCACGGTGCCCGGACAAATCGCATTGCAGCGGATACCCTGGCGTACAAAATCGATGGCGATCGCCTTGGTCAAACCGACCACCGCCGCCTTGGAACTGGTATACACGAAGCGGTTGGGCACGCCTCGTACACTCGACGCAATCGATGCCACGTTCACGATACTTCCCCGTTCCTTACGCAACATACCGGGCAGAAAGGCGCGACAGGTGCGATACATCGATCGAACATTCAGGTCAAAAGAAAAATCCCAATCGTCTTCGCTGCAATCGAGAATGGTGCCGTGATGGACAAAGCCAACACAGTTAAACAGGATATCGGGCTCGGGCAACTCGCCGGAGAGTTGTTCAATCTGCTTTGGCTTGCGCACATCGAGTTCGCGGCAAACCATGTGGGGCTGTTCCAAAGCAAGCGTGTCGAGTGCCGCGCGATTGATGTCGGTGGCCCACACGGTGGCCCCTTGTGCAGCAAAAGCGATCGCCGTCGCTCGCCCAATGCCCTGTCCCGCGGCCGTGACCACAGCGGTCTTGCCCGCCAGTCTTCCACTCATCCGCTTCCCCCTTGGTTGCAGCTTTCGATTCTAACCTGTGCCGTTAGTGCAGGGGTTTTAAAGCATGTAGAAGACAACTGCGAGCGCACGCGTCTGTCATCGTGCCGGATCCTATTCCCCTGTTGCTTACTCGCCGCAAACACCACATGAACCAGGCAACATACATGACGGTGAAACATCTCTTCAGCCGTCCCTTCGGGACTTCTCTCCAGGATTCGCTGTGTACCCAGGACTATCCTGGAAATCCCCATCCTATCCAAGGATCAAGTCCCGAAGGGACGACTGAAACGAACCCTCCATGCTGTACAAGGCTAGAAATTTAGCTCGTCCGCGAACCGGATGCGCTTGGGATGTCTGCGCCGTGTTTCCCTTCGAGCCCCATGGCGACGCACAGCGCAGCGACATCGCCGATCTGCTCTCCCAGTGCTGCCGGAACCACCGAACAGGCGCGCAGCGTCTGCGGCAATGCCTCGCGCTCCATCACTCTACGCATCGGGGCAAGCAAGTGCTCGCCCATGCGCCACGCCAGCCCTCCCAACACGATGCGTTGCGGGTTGAGCACGTCAATCAGCATGGCGAGCGTCTGGCCCAGCCGCATCCCGGAGCTGCGCAGAACGGCCAGCGCGACCGCATCCCCCGCTTCCGCCGCGCGCCCTACATCGCGCGCCGTCACCGGCGTGCCGGCGGCTAACTGGGCGTGCAACACACTTGACCGGCCGCGCCGTGCCGCTTGCTCCAGCATGCGCACAGCCAGCTGCGCAATGCCCCCGCCGCTGGACCATCCTTCCACCGAACCGGCCTTGTGGTAACCCACCGGCCCGGCCGGGCTCAACCGCACGTGGCCTATCTCACCAGCGTCGCCATGGGCGCCAAGATACAAACTGCCTGCGGCGATGATGCCTGCGCCAAGGCCCGTGCCCAGGGTAAGAAACACCATGTGCTCCGCGCCTACGCCGGCGCCATACCGGTGCTCCGCCACCGCACCCGCGTTGGCGTCGTTCTCCAACCGGCAGGTCGCGTCGCAGCGCGTCTTCGAGCAGGCGGCAAATCGGCACATCCACCCAGGTTGGTAGATTCGGCGGCGCCTGCACAATGCCTCGCACCCGATCGAGCGGGCTGCCGCAACTTACTCCGATGGACGCAATTTGCTCCTGCTCGCATCCGTGTTGCAGCAACAAGCGGCGCGCCAACTGCACAATCGTATCGAGCGCGTGTGCCGGCCCGCGCTCGGGCTGGGTCAAAAACTCTATCCGCCCCAGCACCACCGGCGGTTGCGCAGACAGAACCACCGCCGTCTTGGTGCCACCCACATCCACGCCGAGGTAGATTGTTCGCATCAGGCTTTCATCGCAATTTCGATCGGTAAACCTATGGCGGCAAGAGACTGCCACCGCAACGGTTTCATTCATCGCCCACGGCTGGTACTGAAAGTATTTTCGCAATGAGTGTGCTCTGGTAAGAGCAGCGAGGTACTAAGTCGCATTACTGAGTTTTGATCCGGTCGCTAACCCGTTTGGCAAGCTTCGCGATCTCATCCACGTCCTTCAGGCTGTCCGATGTGGGCTTGGCGCCCTTGTCCGCTTCTGCTTTCAGTGCGGAGGCCAGCGCGAGCATGCGGGCCGTATCGCTGAATACCTCCTTTTGATGCTCTTCCCGGAGCCGTTTCAGCTGGTGCTCCTCTATCTCCCGGGTCGCGTAGGTACCGTCCCCATCCAGGCGTCCGCGGCCCAACCCACTGTCGGCCGGGTTGGTCGCCCCGGTAACAGGAGCCCCGCCAAGCGGAAATTGCATGGTCATCCCCAGGCGGCCGGGCATTGCCACAGCTACCACCAGCACCCACAGCACCGCTTGCCAACGCCTGCTACCGCGAACCCTCATGCTCCACCTCGCATTTCTACAAGCAACCGCTTTAATCATTTGCTTGCAGGTGCCTGCTCCTCTTCTTTCATTTTTTCCTTTAGGTTTTTGGTCAGTCTTTGAATCTCCTCCGCCTTGCGCAGCGCGGCCAAAGACAAGGTATTATTGCCGGCCTTCTCGATCTCCGCTTTCAAATCCTGCGCCAGCTGCAGCAGCGCGTCGGTCTCTTTCTGCAGGGCCTGCTGGGCGGCGTTCCCCACCGGCGGCGCCGGGCGTACCGGCGGCAAGGCCGCGGGGGGCGGGGTCACCTCGGCGGCCCTTTGCTGTTCGGCCCTTTGCTGTTCGGCCGCCGACGCAGGCGCGGCCTGGGGTGCCGTTTCGTCCGCTGTCGCCTGGCTGGCCACCGGCTGCGTTTCCTGATCGCCCGAAGGGGCATCGGGCGTGGCGGCCTGCTCCGCGGGCGCGGCTTGCTCCGCAGGCGCGGCCTGAGCCTGCGGCGGGGGCGGGTCCGGAGGAGGCGGGTCCGTCTCAGGCGCCGGCTCGGGCTCAAGGTCAGATTCCGCCTGCGCGGGTGTGTCGGACTGTACTGCCTGGTCGGGCGGCGGACCCTGTTTGGGCTGCACCACCTGCGACTTGCGGGACAACGTTTGGCCGGGGGCAAACCCCACCGTCGAGACCATCCCGATCCCGAGCACTGCCGCAACCAACCGTCGCTCGAGTAGCATCATAGGGTGCCAGTGTACGCCACCATTTTCTCCCTCGCCTCTGTCCTTTTCGCGCGTGATCCCGCGTCTACATTTTTCCGCCGTCTTGACCAGGAATGGCTCACCGACGTGCAGGAATTCCTCCACATCGGCCTGCCCAAGCTGATCTTTATTGGCATCTATGCCACGGCGCTGATCCTGCTGGTCAACTTCCTTACCGGCCGGGTCATCAAGATCGCCGAGCACCGTGACACGCTGGGGCAAGCCCGCGGCGCCCAGGTGCGTACCCTGGCCACGGTCGTCCGCGCCACCGGCATTGTGATCGTCGCCTTTCTGGCCTTTCTGCAGATCATGGAGAATGTGCTCAACTTCAACCTTGGGCCTTTCCTGGCCAGCGCAGGCGTGGCCGGCGTGGCCATCGGCCTGGCCGCGCAGACGATCGTCAAAGACGTGCTGAACGGCATCCTGATCCTGATTGAAGACCAGTACAACGTAGGCGACGTGGTCACCCTGGCGGGCATGACGGGCACGGTGGAATCGATGACCCTGCGCAAGACCACGGTCCGCGGTTTTGACGGCACGCTCTACATCATTCCCAACAGCCAGATCACGAATGTCGCCAACCAGACCCGCGGCTACTCGGTCTCGACGCTCAACGTTTCCGTCGATTTCTCCGCCAATCCCGACCAGGTCATCCCCCTGTTAAAGCAGATTGCGATCCAGGTACGCAACGAACCTGATTACAAGGATATTTTCCTCAGCGATCCGCAGGTGTTCGGGGTGGACTCCATCAAGGGTACCGAGGTCATCTATCCCATCCAGATCCGTACCCTGGCGCGCAGGCAATTCGACGCCATGCGCGAGATGCAGCGGCGCATCCGGCTGGCGCTCGAGGAGCATCGCATGCTGCCGGGCAGTCCCTACCGCGTGCAGAGCGGCCCCGGCCCAGCGGCCAAACCCGAAGCCGAGGCGGCGAAGGCCGCCGATCCCACCATGGCAAAACCGAACGAAACCAACCCCTTCACCGGGGAGTAGCGGCACGACGCCTTATCCCTGCAACAAAGCCAACAGCTGCTCCGGGTCTGCCGTGGGTGGCAGGCATGAGGTCCCCCGGCAGACCACGGCAAAACTTTGCCCGGCCGCTAAGCCCGGGAGCCCAGGCAGCGTTTCCGCCAACAACGGCGGCAACGGCCCCCCAACCTGCTCCCGCGTCAACCGGATCACGCTCTTGTTCACCGCATACCCCACGGTAGCGGCCGCTTCCAGCGTGTCGGCCTCGGCATCTTCGCCAATCACCACCACCTGCACCGGCGGCAGCAGCAGACGTTCGAGCGCCAGCCCATAGGTTCCCGCGTAGAGCCCGAAGTGAGTCACGACCCCGGCGAATGCTTCCAGCGTATCCTCCGCCTTCTCGCGCAGCGCAGCGTTTTCCGATAGCCCGTACAGCCGTAACAGCGCCGCGGCGGCAGCAGGATTCCCTGCCGGCGTCGGCGAATCCTGCAAGGGCTTGCGCCGGGCCGCCAAGACGCCCAGCGCCGCTTCCCCTTTGGCCGCAGCATCGAAAAAGCCTCCGCCTGTCGCGTCGTAGAACTCCGCAATCATGCGCTCGGCAAGCCCCAGCGCCGCCTGGTAATACTTCATCGCACCCGTCGCCAGCCACCCGTCGAGGCAGGCGTGGATAAGAAAGGCGTAATCATCCAGCAGTCCCGCGACCCACTTAGGCTCCACCTCGCCCGCGTACGAGATCACGTGCGCCAGCCCGCGCTCCGCATGCAGACCTTCCCGCAGCAGCCGGTCGAGAGTCAACAGCGCAAAGGCCTTTACCTCCGGCAACCGCAGCACCTGCGCTGACTCGAGATAGGCCGATACCGCCAACGCATTCCAGTTGGTGTAAACGGTGGTGTCGATAAAAGGCGTGGGCCGCGCGCCCCGCGCCGCATACAACCTGGCCTGGGCGCTGGCCAGCAACCCCTCGGCCTCGGCCAGACTTTTGCCCGCACGCGCCGCCACCGTCGCCAGCGTCTGCTTTACGTGCAGCACGTTCTTCGCCGGATTGTGGTGCATATCTCCCAGGTCGCCGATGTCGTAATACGCCCCGGCAATCTCCATCTCCCCCGCGCTCAATACGGCCGCAGCTTCCTCGCGCGTCCAGGTAAAGTAATCGCCATCGTCATCGAGGTTTATGTCCGCATCCTGCGAAGCATAAAAGCCGCCGCGCCCTCGATCGGTCAGCCAGGTATCCATCCAGCGAATGATGTCTCTGGCCACCCGCGCCGCCTCCGGATCGACATCACTCTGGAAGAGGTGCACGTAGTTCTTGAGCAGCTCCGCGTTGTCGTACAGCATTTTCTCGAAGTGCGGCACCACCCAGGCCTCATCGGTCGAATAACGATGGAAGCCTCCGCCCAGATGGTCATACACGCCGCCCCCCGCCATTTTTTCCAAGGTCACGGTCGCTGCTTCCCTGGCCTCCGCGTTGCCCGTGCGCCCGGCTACATCGAGCAGCAAATCGATAGCCGAAGGATGGCCGAACTTCGGCTGCGATCCGAAACCGCCATGGTGACGATCGAACTTTTCGAGCGCCGACTGCACCATCTTGTCCACGATATCGATGCTCAGGCTGCCGCCGCGGCCGGCATAGTTCTCGTTGTATTCAATCGCTTCCACAACGCTCGCGGCGGACTCCAACACCTCGTCACGCCGTGTCGTCCAGGCTTCCACCATGCTGCGCAGCACGCGCTCGAAGCCCGGCCGGCCGTAGCGATCGTCGCGGGGAAAGTACGTGCCCCCAAAGAACGGCCTGCCCTCTGCCGTCAGCACCGCGGTGAGCGGCCAGCCATTTTGTCCGCTGATCGCCGAGACCGCGGCCTGGTAGCGCGAGTCCACATCCGGACGTTCATCCCGGTCGACTTTGACGGCGATGAAGTTCTCGTTAATCACCGCGGCCAGCCCCGGATCTTCGTAGCTTTCACGATCCATCACGTGGCACCAGTGGCACCACACCGCCCCAATGTCGAGCAGGATCGGCTTGTCTTCCGCGGCCGCGCGGGCAAACGCTTCCGCGCCCCACTCATGCCATTGGACGGGTTGGTGCATCGCCGAGCGCAGATACGAAGAGGATGCCTGGGCGAGCGCGTTGGCCGGGGTTGTCGAGGAGTGTGTAAGGGGGTCTGTCATCCATAACAAGTCTACCGTTCGCGGAGAGAAAGCCGGCGTTTCGCCAGCAGCGCGTACACCCACACCACCACCAGGGCGAACGTAGTGACGAAGAAGTTCGGCGCGGTAAAGAAAAAGACCTCTACCGCGCTCCGATGATGCACGTAATACCTGCTCACCAACCCCATGCGGTAGTCGACGGCCACGATGGCGGCCAGGGGAGCTGCCGGAATCGCAATCCACCGCCAGCGCACCACCCAGCCCGGCGGAATCAGCAGGACCAGGGGCAGCACCAGCGGCAGAAAGCCGGCCATCGCCATGAAGAGAGTGAACGCCGCCCATACCACCACACCTTCGGCAAGCACGCCCGGCAGCCGGCCGGTATGCCCATCGACGTACCGCCAGGCAAGGGGGAGCCGGAACGGAAAGCTGACCAGCAACCCGGCCACCCACCCTGCGGCGGCCGCCAGCCCACCGTATCTCAGCCGCGTGCCCAAGCCGAACGTCCTCGAACCCGGCGTCCTCAAACCCGGCGTCTTCGAAAAGAACATCCTCGGACGGAACGTGTTCATCCTGCCACCAGGCGCCGCGCCACCTCGTAATACAGGTCCACGGCCTCCAGCAGCTCCTGCTTGGCGATCTTTTCAAACGGCGTGTGCGCCACGTGGATGGAGCCCGGACCCAGCAGCAGCGGCTCACCCCAGTTGGTCAACGCGGGAATATCGGTCGTGAAGGCGGCAACCATGGTCTCCATGCCCTCCATCCGGCGCATGCGGATGAATGGGATTTCGAGCGTAAACGCCACCTCAGCCAGGCCGGCCACCGCCTGCTCGATGGCCGCGCGCGTCTCCTGCGAAGGCCCCACCAACCGCACCAGCACCTGCGCCGAAGCGGCATCGGCAATCACATTCGGCGCCCGGCCGCCCTCGATCACGCCGATGTTCAGCGTGCTCGGGCCCACGCCTTCGACCGTGGGTAGTTTCACGTCCAGCAGCCGGTCGAGCGCCTCGACCAGCTTGTGTACGGCGCTCTCGCCCAACTCCGGATAGGCCGAATGCGCCATGGTGCCATGGGCCACGATCTCCGCCCGCAGAGCGCCTTTCGACGCCAGCGCCAGGCGGTTGTCCGTGGGCTCCCCGTTGATCAGGAAACGGCTCCCTTTGGGATGGAGGTTGGCCACCCGGGCCCCTGCGGAGTCGCGTTCCTCGCCCACCACGAACAGCAATCCGACCGCCACGCCGGCCTCGCGCAGCCGCTCGGCCGCCGCGATCTGCGCCGCGATAATGCCTTTGGCGTCACACGAGCCGCGCCCGTAGAGAAACAGATCATCTTCGCGGCTGGGGATAAACGGCGGCACCGTATCCATATGCGTCGACAGCACCACATCGGGCGTCTCGCGGCCGCCCGCGTACACGTTGAAGCGTTCGCCGGTGTAACGGCTGTTGGGCGGCTGGGGCACCGCTGTGCGTTCCACGGCAAAGCCGCGCTCGTGCAGCAGGGCCTCGAGATAAGCCCCCACGGCGGCCTCGTTATAGGTCAGCGATTCAATATCCACCAGGCGGCGGGTCAGTTCCAGCGGGTCAAGTGGCTTCATCGTTCTTCATTCTAGCTATGTCCCGGCCACGAGCCTCAGGTGAGATCCATTACGATGTTTAGAACCGATGAATCCGTTGCTATGAATACGACTCCCATCCTGCGCAGCATCGATACCTTGCGCGGGCCCGCAGGCCACATCGAAGCACTGCTGAATACCGGGCAACCCGACGCCCCCTATGCCGCGATCGTTTGCCATCCGCACCCGCTCTTCGGCGGCACCATGCACAACAAGGTTGTGTACCACGCGATGAAGGCGTTCCAGGCCCACGGGTTCCCGGTGCTGCGCTTCAACTTCCGCGGCGCCGGCCTGAGTGACGGCACACACGACAACGGTCACGGCGAGCGAGACGATCTGCGCGCCGCACTGGACTGGATGCAGCAGGAATATCACCGGCCCATTCTTTTTGCCGGCTTCTCCTTTGGAGCCAGTGTCGGTTTGCGTACTTGCTGTGGCGACGAGCGAGTCCGGGGCCTCGCGGCGTTGGGACTTCCCGTCCGTGCCGCCGGCCGCGAGTATCACTACTCCTTTCTTGCCGGCTGCCGCCAACCCAAGCTATTTATCAGCGGCGCCCTGGATCAATATGGCCCGCAGTCAGAGGTCGAAGCCGCGGTGGCCGCGGCGGCCCCGCCGGCAAAGCTGGTGCTGGTGCCGGGCGCCGATCATTTCTTCGCCGGCAAACTCGATCAGGTGCAACTGGCGTTGAGCGTCTGGATCAAAGACGGCATCGAAGCGTACTTTCTGCCTGCGGAGATTGCGCCGTCGTGAACGCCGATCGTGATTTGCTTCGTCGCTTGCATGATGACGCGCGCAGCATCTTCCACCATGCGATTCTCTCCTCCAGCATTCCCGCCGCCTTCGGCCGGCGGCCGCTCGACGCCGTAGCCCTATATGAAAATGTCTACGCGGTGGCCGTCGGCAAAGCGGCTCTGCCTATGCTTGACGCGCTGTGCGCTCGCCTGCCGCGCCCCTTGGCCGGCGGCTTATGCTGCGCGCCGGCGCTCCCGGCCGAGCGTATTGCGGGCGTGGACTACTACGTCGGCGGTCATCCTTTACCCAACCAGGACTCCTTCCAATCCGCGCGCGCGGCACTCGCACTGCTTGACGGCCTGAGCCAACACGACCTGGTGTTTTTTCTGATCAGCGGTGGTGGTTCTGCGATGTTCGAGTTGCCGCTCGATCCACGCATCTCTCTGGCCGACACGCGAACGCTTTACCAGGCATTGGTCGGTTCGGGCGCCACCATCGCCGAGATCAACACGGTGCGCAAGCACTTCTCCGCGGTGAAGGGTGGCCGTCTGGCCGCCGCCGCCGGCCACGCGGCGCGATGCTCATTGTTGGTATCGGATGTTGCGCCGCGTTCTCTCGATGCTTTGGCCTCCGGTCCCACGCTTCCCGATGGATCGACCGTCGCCGAGTGCCGCGAAGATCCTCGCGCGCTATCGTCTGCGCGAGCATTTCCCGCCGGCCATTCGAGCTTTCTTCGATGATCCCGCTCTACCGGAAACACCGGCACTGTCCGGCGCGCCGGTCGAAACCTTGCTTTCGAGCGACGACCTGCTCGACGCCGCGCGCGCCAAGGCGGTTGCGTTGCACTACGAAGTCGTTATCGACAACACCTGTGACGATTGGGACTACGCTGAGGCCGCCCGCTACCTGCTGGATCGTTTCCATGAGCTAAGGCGTAAGCATGCCAGGGTATGTTTGCTCTCCGGTGGAGAAGTCACGGTGCGGCTCGGCCAGGAACACGGAGAAGGTGGCCGCAACCAGCAGTTTGCGTTGGCCTGTGCCCTAGAGCTCTCCGGGCAAGACGCGGCAGCCGTCGTCCTCAGTGCGGGCAGCGACGGCATCGACGGCAACAGCGCCGCCGCGGGCGCCATCGCCGATACCACCACCGTACACAGAAGTCACGCCTTGGGGATGGATGCTGCCTCGGCGCTCGAGCGCTTCGACGCCTATCCGCTCTTCACCGCGCTCGGGGACACCCTGGTCACCGGCCCCACCCACAACAATCTGCGCGATCTGCGCATTTTGCTGAGCGCTTAGAGCTTCGGCCCGTCCCTTCGGGACTGGATGGGCGAATGTTCGTTCGCATGCAACCGGGCGGGTCATCGGCGCATACCACTTTCGTGGCAAACGAAAAACCGCCCATATCCGCCATAACTTCATGGCCGATATGGGCGTCGGAGAGACTTGTTACAGCATTTTCACCTCTGGTGCTTACAGAGTAACGACTCCCATGGCGGCTTTTCCTCAAGAACTCGGGGTCCCCGGCAAGCGTGCTTGCTGGGGTGGAAGAAAAGCCGCACTTCGCCGCACCCTCCTGTGCAGAGTAGAAGTGCAAATGCTCTAGTAGGTTAGGATCCAGCCATCGTGGGTCAGCACCAGTGTGGCGTCATCGACCGGCTGCTCCGCGGTCGACTTCGCGACCATCGGAAACGCGTGGCGTACTTCATCCTGCTTCACCCAGCTCGGCGGGTTCTTGAGCACGAAGTGGTACTCGACCTTGGTCAGCGGCATCCCTTGATAATCCACGGGCGGGGTAAACTTCTCCACGCTGGTTACCTGGCGGCGGCCATAGCAGAAGCGGCCTTTGCCTTCTGTGCGGCTGCCCTCCGCGGTCAGCACGTAGCGGTTCATTGTATCCCCGTTCTGGGTCGTTTGTTCCCTCTCCAACAGGCCGGCCTCGGCCAGCGCATCGAGACGGTGCCGCGTTTCCGCCAGCAGCTTGTCGCTCACAGCGACTTGATAAGGAAAAGGCATCGGCCGGGCGAACAGGCAATCTTCGCTGGCTGAGTAATCGTGGTTGAGCGCTTCAGCAAGACTCTGCTTGCTGGCGACTCTGGAGTCCGCACAACCGGCGGCTAACACGGCCCCCGCCGCTGCCAGCATCGCCACTTGAATTGACTTCGTAAACCCCTTCATGGTTCCCCCTGGTTTTTCACTGCGACTTCTTACAAGAGTGAGACTACCGGAGAATCCCAAAAGCGCTATCTTACGAAACGGGTAGCAGGGCGAACGAGCGGTGTCACTTTAGCGCCATTACCGCTGGGCACACAGGTAACCAGGCATTCGGTGACCTTTGGAAACAGCGGCTCTCTGGGTTACGTAACACTAAACGTATCGTATTACCGCAACCCCTCGAATCTCGCGAGTGTGGGCTTGAGCGTGGGTCGGCTCTGTATCGATTTTTCTTGTCCGGACACGGCTCTACAGGCTGCGGAAAAGCTCGCGGCTGAAGGCAGGAGGAGGCAACGCTTCGGTGCTGCCGGAAGAAATCTGACCTCTCTATCCTGCGCTTTAGCGCTGGGCTTTGTATCGGGGCACGACTGCCTCGCCGCAGCTGAACGGCTACAGTCGTGCCCCGATACAAAACCGGGTTTTTCCGCAGCCTGTAAAGCTCTTGCCTTCGAGACGGATAAATGATCATTTGTGTGGCGGACACCACTAGCGAACTGGCTTTGCGCCGCATCCCTCTATAAAAGACCGCTACGCAACGAACGCAGTTTGCCATGCGGGGCGATACGGGACTGTGCTAATCTTTTTGGCGGGGTGGGCGTTTGGCGAAGACCATGACCGATGAAAACACGAAGATCAAACTAATTGAAGACGCAGACGCGACCGGCGAGATTGCCGTGGTCTACGACGAATGGCGCGCCTTCTCCGGCCGTCAACAGATGCCCGGTATCCTCAAGTGTTTCAGCCATCGGCCGGATTTTCTGCGCGAGGTGATGAGCTTCAGTAACAAGGTGCACTTTTCTGAAGGCCACCTTACCCGCCGCATCAAGGAAGCAATCGCCAGCTGGGTATCATGGCTCAATCGTTGTCCCTATTGACTGGACTCACATGCATACTTCCTGCGGGTTCAGGGAGCAGACGAGAAAACAGTACAGGCGATTGCGGAAGGAAAACTCGACGAAGCCGGTCTCACCCCGGCTGAGCGCGCTCTCCTCGACTACGTAACCAAGGTGACCGAGGCTGCCTACCGCACCACTGCAGCAGACGTGCAGGTTCTGCGCGATCATGGCTGGAGCGAGCCACAGATCGCAGAGGCTGTGTATATTACCGCCATGTTTGCCTTCTTCAATCGTGTCGCCGATGCCTTTGGCATTGCGCCTCAGGGTTATCTCGAAATGGATACTCTGACCAAGTGAGCCTTAAGTGAGGCTGGATTGATCGTGCTAAAGAAGAGCACAAAGCGCTGGTTGGGTGGTGGGCTCGCAGCGCTTTTCTGCCTTTGGCTCGCTTTTGTCGGCTATATCGATTGGGCCATGCGCCAGCCACCCGAGGTCTTTGGGCACGTCATGGCAAGGGTACCGACGCCGGCCTACTTTCTGTTCCCGTTCGAGACGATGTGGTCCGACGCGCGCAAGGGCTCTCTCGATACTGGCGGTACAGCACCAGACTTCACCGTCAAGACACTCGATACCAGAGTGCCGGTATCGTTAGCTTCTCTGTGGACAGGTAAGCCGGCCGTTCTTGTCTTCGGCAGCTATACTTGACCGCCTTTTCGGCGGGAGGTTCCCGCCCTGAACAAATTGGCTGAGCAGTACAAGGGCAAGGTTAACTTCTACGCGGTTTACATTCTCGAGGCTCATCCCACCGACGTATGGGAGATGCAAAGCAATTATCGGGATAAGGTGTTGTTCCGCAGCCCCCGCGATGAGGAAGAGCGGGCTTCGGTAGCAGGTACATGTGTGCGCAAACTGGGCATCAAATTTCCCGCTGTGGTCGATAGCTTCGACAACCGGATTGAGACCGCCTACACCGGATGGCCCGACCGCCTGTATCTGATCGACACCGATGGTCGCGTGCTTTATAAGAGCAAGCCAGGACCCTTCGGGTTTCATCCCGAGAACCTGGATGCTGCCGTTCAGAAGGCGCTGGGCACTCCATAAATCATTTCCGCCTGGCGCAAATCTCTGGCGCGGCATCCCACGGAAGGCTGACGCTGAAGCCTAGACCAAGCCTAGCCCCTGAAGCCTACGCTCCCAGCTTACTGCTGGCTATCTGCGTGCCCTCGACTCTGGCGTGAATCTTCTGGAACGCAGTATCCCGGGCTGTGGAAGTGTCATCCGCGAACGGCGAAAAGCCGCAGTCGTCGGTGGTCCCGAGTTGATGGTGGGGAATGAATGCGGCAGCCTCAAGCACGCGGTCACAAACCTCGGACGCGGACTCGATCGCCGTGTCCATCGGATCGATCACGCCGACATATATCCAATGGTGTGGTTGAAGAAGCTGGCCGATCAAGCGCAAAACACGCGACTTATCTTTCTCGCTGGCCAACTGGAGATAGAATCGGCCGGCCTTCAGCTGGAACAGGTCGGGCAGCAGGCCCGCATAGTCAACATCGGCGCTGTGCGTGGCATCACGATCGGCGCCAGGGCAAACATGCACTCCAATTCTGCGCCGCTCCTCCCCGCTAAATCGATCCAGCACCTGGTTGTTCAGGGCGATGAAGGTTCTGAGAAGTCCGCCGGTTGAATCCAGCTTGAGCGAGAGCCGGCCTTCGGTGAAATCTATCTGGACAGTGGCCGCGCCGGCATCGAGCGCGCCGCGAATATCCGCTTCGGCCTCGTTGACAAGATCGGCGAGAAACTGTTCCCGCGAGTAGCCAGGTAGGCCTCGCTCGGGATAGAGCAGGCTCATGGCAGAAGCTGAGATCACAGCCTGCTTGATCGGCAACTGGGTGTATGCCCGGGCGGCGCGGACGTAACTCTCCGCATGGATTCCATAGCGAAAAGGCCCGGCGGTCAACTTTGGCAACTGGCGCGTGTGGCCGTCGCAGAACGGAATAACCACTCCATCTGAGGCCAGGTTGTGAAGTCCACTCAGCGGGTAGGTTGCGAAGCTGGGCTTGGTTTGTTCGCCATCTGTAAGAACCGGCGAGCCCGTCTGCTCGAACCGTTGCATGGTATCTCTGAGAGCTTCAGAATAAGCGCGCTCGAGGGCGTCTTGCCCCAGTGCGCCCGCATGATGAGACGCGATCGCTTCCAGCAATGCAGGGGGACGAGGAATGCTGCCAATCGGCTCGGTGGGAATCACAGGGTGAGGATACCGGAGCTTTTCTGCAACCCGACTCAACCGAAGGGTTGAATTTCACTTCCATCGACCCAGAGCCTCGGGCACCTGCTCGATTGCGAGGTGGATACGTCGCTACTTCCCCGGCGGCTATACCAGCCCAGCATTCTATTCTCCGACCAACGTGTTGATCACCACGCAGCCGGGCAGACGCCTTCGCAGCGGAATATCGCTAGAGCCTAATTCCCTGCTGATGGTCTTTGTCCAGCATGGGAACCGGCATGGCGCCGTGTGCTCGTCTGCCGATCTCTCCTTTTAGGCGGCCCGGTTCGAGCGGATCGTCGCTTCGATTTCGCTGCGAAGCTGCTCATTGACGCGGGCTGCGTTGATCCAGAACGGTGTACTGCACTGTACCTCCAGAATTTCCGAGTGTGGGTCGTAGTTCCAGTGGATGCCGATACCGTCCTTCTTCGCGCTGCCAACGCGCTCAGCAACGGAAAAACCGATTTTTAATGCCCTCTTGCGCAAACGCGCAAAGATGGCGCGCGTGATTCCCCGAAATGTTTGCTTTGAATCCGACAACATCCATTCGCTCCTACTTCGTACTCCTAAAGAACTGGACGCAATCGTCAGCGAAATAGTTCTAGAAAAAATCCGAGTTCGAAAAAAGTCTCGATTCCCCAGAACCTAATCGGAACACTTCGTCATGTTCCGTGGAGACATCGGGGCAGATCGCTTCCCACACGACGGTCGGTACGAATCTGTTCGTCGACGAGTGACTCGGCGGAGAGGTCATTTTTCGGGGGACCAGAAATCTTGAAACGCGTAGTGGTTCACGTAAGGGTCGCAGCGAGAATGGGTTCTATGGAAGCGGCCCGGCGGGCTGGAATAACCGATGCTGCGAGCACGGAGGATGGACAAGGCAGCGAGCGCAATGCCTGTTGGGTCCAACGGATCGACCTGAAACAGCATCGAACGCAGCAGGCGAGCACCGCAAGACCGTGTGGGCGATGAAATTTGAGATAGGAGTTGCGGTGCACCGCCCGGAAAAAACTAAACCGAAGCGTTTTTTTCAAAATAATCGAACACTATGTCGAATTCCGGTCCCGCCGTTCGTCGTTATGGTGAAGGCCAGGCAACTAGCCTGAACATCATTCCAGGAGAAGAATATGCCGCAATATTTGGTTGCTATTCACCACCCCGACAACTACGACCCGTCCCTGGAGGACGAAGAGATGGTCCGCGAAATCTCAGCGCTCAATAAAGAGATGATTGCCGCCGGCGCCAGGTTCTTCGCCGGCGGCCTGCAATCGGCGGCCCACGCGAAATCACTGCGCAAGCAGCCCGCCGGAAAGGTGGTCGTCACCGATGGACCATACCTTGAGACCAAGGAACACATTGGCGGCTTTTGGATACTCGACGCAACCAACATGGATGAGGCCGTGGCGTGGGGACGCAAAGCCGTCGTCGCCTGCCGCGCATCCGTCGAGGTGCGCGAGTTCCTCGCGAGGCCACGAAAATAGAATATCGCCTGCTGGACGTACCTCGAATATCGATCCATACTCCGCGGCTGGGTGCTGCGAGATGAGCTCTATGGTCCTGCTCAGACCTTCAGGCGCTTTCGGTGGCATCCATATCAAACGCCGAACTGTCGCAGATGATGGTCAACGTGCTTGTACATAAGGATCGCCCACTGCTCCGGCTTGAGTGGGCCGAAGAAAGGGTGCGGGTAACTGGCGCAGCACGCGGCGCCCTGGCCGGCAAAGGTCTCGATTGCGGCGATGAGCCTGGAGCGTTCGCGCTGGAACTCACACTGTGTCAGATCCACCGAGAACAGCTCCGGCGATGAAGGCGAGTTGCGGCGCATTGGCTTGTCGTCGCGGAAGACCAACGGCTTGATAAGCCGGCCAAGCAAGGAGGCAGGAAATGGTGCACGCTTCGCCCGGATGACGCCCATCGCCATTTCCACGCCAGAGGTGCAGTGGGCGAGAGTTTGAGCGACCGCCATGCTGCCCCACTGCCGCTCGCTCTCAGGTCGCAGTTGCAGAATGCGCTGCTTTGTCTCCTCCACCAGGATTGGGTCAAAGAGATCTTTCATCTCAGTTGGCCTCCATTGTAAGTAGAGGTTCGAGCACAGTCTGATGCTTCTGCGGACTCATCCGCTACGCTCGCCGGAGCGCGCGGCCTCGATTGCGGCGATATCGATTTTCCGCATCGTCATCATCGCCTTCATCGCCCGCTTGGCTGCCGCTCGATCCCGGTCCTGCGTCGCCGCCAGCAGTGCACGCGGGGTGATCTGCCACGAAAAGCCCCAGCGGTCCTTGCACCAACCGCACATGCTTTCCTGGCCTCCGTTGCTGACGATGGCGTTCCACAGGCGGTCGGTCTCGGCCTGGTCCTCAGTGAGGATCACAAAGCTGACCGATTCATTGGGAACGAACTTCGGACCGCCGTTGAGGCCCATGAAATTTCGCCCGCAGACCGTAAATTCCACGATGAGTTCCTGGCCCTCGGCACCCGATGGCGTGTCCGTGGGTGAGGCAGTGACCTTACCGACGTGGCTGTCGGGAAACGTGGCGGCATAGAATTCGGCTGCTTCGCGGGCTTTCCCGTGGTCGAACCACAGGCAGGTGATCATCTTCTCTGGCATATTTTTTCTCGCCTCTCAGCTTCTCAAGCTTCGCTGCAAGTTCGGCCGTTCTCCTGCGAAGGAAAAACGGCTTCGCCGGGCATAACCCAGTAAACACCGTCTACATAAACTACCACTTAGATGTGGATGCTGGTGGAACGTGGCCTCAGTTAGATGCATTTCGGTCCAGCGCGACCAAGGTCCGCATCGCAAGGTCCGGGTCGTTTGCCGAGCGCCTTGCTGTAAGCTGATGGCGATCGACCGTTGCGCTTCCTCTTTGTTGCGAAAGAGGCCGCAGGCATCAGGAAATAGTCGGCGTACCGCGCCTGAGACGTAAGCACTTGTGCCTCGTACGGCTCACGACGCGTAAGCCAGGCCCGGCGGATCATCCGCGGAATGGAGAGAGATGAAGATCAGTTCTGAGCAGTTTCGGGTGCCTCCCGGCAAGGAATTCAAGCTCGGTGACCGGCAAACGATGGTCAAGCCTTTCTACCAGTCGAAGGAGCAATATAAGAAGCTTCTGGATGACCACGTGGAAGAGCTTAGCAACCTGCAACAGCTTCACTACGCCGGCAATCGCTATGCATTGCTGCTGATATTCCAGGGCATGGATTCTGCCGGCAAGGACGGCGCCATCCGCCACGTGATGTCGGGCGTGGATCCGCAGGGGTGCCAGGTGTTCAGCTTCAAACAGCCGAGCGCTGAAGAACTGCAGCATGATTTTCTATGGCGCACAACGCGCAACCTTCCTGAACGCGGGCGTATTGGTATCTTCAATCGTTCCTATTATGAGGAGGTGCTGGTTGTCCGGGTGCATCCTGAGATTCTTCGCGCGCAGGGTCTTCCGCCAGAACTCTGCAACGAGAAAAGCATCTGGCAGGAGCGCTATCGGTCCAGCGTCAACCTGGAGGAGCATCTCTATTGCAATGGAACACGGACCATCAAGATTTTTCTTCACCTCTCGCAGGAAGAGCAGCGCAGACGGTTTCTCAAGCGGATAGACGACGCCGACAGGAACTGGAAATTCAGCCTCGCAGATATTCACGAAAGAAAGTTTTGGAAGCAATACATGGCGGCCTATGAGGCGTGCCTGCATGCAACCAGCACCGATCACGCGCCCTGGTACGTCGTACCTGCAGACGATAAGGAAAATGCCCGGCTGGTCATTGGCCGCATTGTGCTCGATGCAATGGAGGGCCTCAAGATGGCCTACCCCAAAACCACGGCAAAACGGCGCGCGGAACTGCAATCGATCCGCAAGCAGTTAACGAAGTAACTCAGTGAGCGGCCCCGATGGGGAATCGGCTCGCCAAGCTCGTGTCATTTAAAGCATTTTCGCAATTACTGTGGTGTGGTAAGAGCAGCGAGGTGTGGTTTTCTTTGAGAGAAAACCACGTAAAGGTTGGCGGCTTAGCTCGCTGCGGCGAGGCCGGTCCTACACCAATTGCGCAAATGCTGTAGAACCGCAGGTGAGCAGCATCGAGGAGACGTCTATGACGGTAGAGGTCTGGGGGATGATTGGAGCAGGACTTGCCGCGCTGGCAGCCGGACTCGTTCTTGTTCGGGCCCGGTTCGCGGCAGCATCGGGCGTGGGCAGAATTCTGGTGCTCGGGCCCGTCTTTGAAGCGGTGGCGCTGGCGATCTTTGCCGCGGAACATTTTCTGGCGGCACGCGATCTCATGGGCGGGGTGCCGTCCTGGCTGCCAGGGCCGCTGTTTTGGACCTATTTCGTGGGTGCGGCGCTGCTCGCGGCCGCCATCAGCTTCATCGCGTGGCGGTATGTGCAGTGGTCGGCGATCCTGCTCGCGCTGCTGTTCCTGATCTTCGTCTTCGCTATCCACTTGCCCAACCTGTCGAAGCACATCCATGAGCGGCTCTTCTGGACGATTGCGGTGCGCGAAACGGCCTTCGCCGGTGGAGCGATGGTGCTGGCGGGCAGCGTTTGGACGCGCGGGCAATTGCCAGGCCGCATGCTCATCCTGGTTGGACGATTCGCTGTCGCGGGTACCTTCGTCTTTTACGCGATCCAGCACTTTCTCTTCCCCCGGTTCGTGCCCGGCGTCCCTTTGGGAAAGATGACACCGGCCTGGGTGCCTGCGCCGGCGCTGCTGGCTTACCTTGTCGGTATAACCTTGCTCGCCGCGGGGGTCGGGCTGATGATTCCTCGCTTTCGCCAAACGGCCGCCGGAGGCGCAGGCACAGTGCTTCTGCTGCTGACGATCTTCTTTTACATTCCAATCCTCATCACAGAGATGGGCTCTCCACTCGCGGTGGAGGGAGTCAACTATGTGGGTGACACCTTACTGTTCGCAGCGACGGCTTTGTTGGCGGGCTTCGCTGCCGACCTGATAGAAAGCCTCAAAGCCTGATTTGATGTAGTCGGCCAGAGAGCGAATATCCCACGAACGTCTTCTACGCACGGTCGAAGCAAACTGCATGCAGAGTGACTTTCCGTGGGAAAGCTGATCAGACCGCATTTATGAGAAGACGGGAACCGTGTTGTTCGAGTATTCCATCCAACGTTGAGTGGGCTCGACGAAATCACTTTCCGGCCCGTCCATGCTTTCATCAACCAATCCGCGATGGGTGTTGGTTCGCTCCAGCATGACGGGCCACTCGGAAAGTGAGTTCTCAGTTAGCCGGGCAACGTCACAATGGGTGCTTTCCCGGAACTCGCCATTATGTCCTTACAGCATTTTCACTTCTGGTGCTTACAGAGTAATGACTCCCATGGCGGCTTTTCCTCAAGAAAAGCCGCACTTCGCCGCACCCTCCTGTGCAGAGTAGAAGTGAAAATGCTCTAGTGGTGGCTACCCCCGCCAGCGGAGGCCCCTCCTGCCCCTCCACTTGATGCACCGGATCCACCGGAGCTGCTACCTCCTCCGCCGCCAGCGTGACCACCGCCACTCGAGCTTCCGCCGCCACCTCCACCATGGCCACCACCAGCCGAGCCGGCACTGCCACCGTGGCCACCACCAGCCGAGCCGCCACCGCCACCACCGCGCGAGCCGCCACCACCGCCACTCGGACCACCGTGCCCACCCGCGAAGCTTCCTCCTCGCGCCTGCAATGTGCCCCCGTGATTCGACATCGGTTCGGAAACCGTGACGCTCCTGCCTCCATGCATCACTTCTTTAGACATCGTGAACGACTGCGACTTGGAATCGAAGCGAATCGGAATACTCACCGGCCTCGTAACCAGCGCCCCGGATGGCCCCTTGGATGGCCCCTTGGCGACTGGTCCTTTCTCGACCGGCCCTTTGGCAAGCGTAAGCGGCGCTCTGATCGCGCGCGCTTCCATGTGCGGAACCTCCGCCTTTGCTAACGGACGCAGGAACGTATTACGAAACTCGCGCGGTGGCGAATTGAGAACCTCGATCGGGTGCGTTGGATCAAACTTCACCCGTTCGAGAGACGAGCCGTTCTTGTTAATCGTATAGACCTCGTCTTTGCGGTTGATCGGCGGCCGGCCCTTGACATCGAAGGGATGGATCGGCACAAAACCCACCTTGTGCTCGCTCTTGACCCAGTGAACGGGCGCAAGATGGTGTCTCTTTTCTCCGGCACACCAGACATAATGATGGTGCCTTCTCACATGAACCCAGGCCCCGGCATGACACACGGCCCAACCCCACGGAACGGCGCCTCCTCCCAGCCCGGAATCGACCACCCTTGCGTTGCCGGTAATCGGATCCCTGACCACGCGGTAAAGCACCGAAGCAGGCACACAAGGAGAAAAGGTATCGATAAAGGGGCTACTCAACGGGCCATTCAAGGGATTGGGAGAGCCCAGTTGCAGGATCTGGGCCGCGGCGAACCTGGGGACCTCAAGGTTCACATTCATGACGTGGGCGGACTGGCGCCGGCCGGTAAGGGAAGGCGCCCCGGATTCTCTGGCGTCGGTGTCCTGCGAGTCCTCGGCGCCCGCCGGCTCCCAGCAGGTGCCATACGGCGGGCAGGCAAAAAATGTGCCCTTCCCCTGCATGTCGGCCAGGCCGGGCAGCGGCTCAGTGAGCCCGGCAGCCTTCATCACATTGGTCATGGCCGCCGCTCGCTGCGCCGTCCGATCCGCTACCCATTTGTCAAAATCGGCTAACGCCGCTGAGTCATCGCTGCTGGGAGCATCGATCGGGTGGCCCTCGTGTAAGGCCACTGTCTGCCCCATAGGTATCTTCTTCGGTGACAATTCGGTGACGGTAAGGCCGTCGGGATCTCGCGACGTGATGGCCATCGCGTCGGTGTAGCTGTCGACACGAACATGAGCCCGCTGCGGATAGCGCACGGCGAAATCGTCTGTGGGCGTGCGTAGTATAAAGGCTTCCCCAGAGATGTTCGACTCGATCGCGACTGACAAGGTGCCGGAAAGCAGAGCGACCTCTGTGTAGGGAACGCCGCTGGTAGTGTGTAGATCGTTGAAGGTGAGAACCGAGTTCTCTCCCAGGTAGAGGGTCGAAGCATCTTCGAGTTCGATCTCCGCGCGGCCGTTGTTGCCCGTGGTCAAGCTAAAGCCGGTTTCGAGCGGTAGATCGGCAACCGCCTGCTCCCATGCCGCGCCGGCCGGCTTTTCATTCTGCTCGCCGCGTGCAATGCGGACATCGCCCTGCACATAACGGAGGCGGACAATTTCCGCATACGTGGCATCGGAATAATGTTGCCCCAGAATGGATATGGCTTTTTGCTTCAGCGGTTCGCTGGCGTCGCCGTTCAAAATTTCCTGCAGATCCGTCAGGGCCCGCGGTTCGTTGCTCAGCATCATCCAATTGAGCGCCAACAACTTCAGGTCGTCATCGCCCTCTGTCTGGGGCTCAACCGGGTGCCCGAGTTCGGCGCGCACCTCAATCTCCAGCGCTTTGCATTCGTGGATCCACTTACTGGAGGGAAAGTCACGGCCCAATTCCGCGCAGGTCTCGAGCGTGTTTTTCCCATGCGTTAGTTTGTTCTGCGCGTATGCCTTCCAGTAGAGGGACCCATCGGGATAGTCGCCCTTTTGCTTGATGTTGCTGGAGAATATTTTTTCCGCCTCTGCCCAGTGTCCGTTGTTAATCTCGCGGATTCCGTCCCAATACGGGCCGCTGCCCTCGGCAACAGTGCCGGCCGGGGCGCCCTCGATGGCGGCCGGATCAGCGCTCCCTGCAAAGCCTTGAGCAAGGCCTACGAGCGGCGCAAAGACCATGGCTCCCCAAAGTGCGGAATAAAATACAAATGTATTCCTCATATCGTGCCCCCCTTCGTTTGGCCAGAAGCGGCCGTCTGTTGACTCGGCAATCGAGAGCGCAGCACACGCACCTCAAAGAGCAGGCCATCCCTGTTGATTTCGTTTTGCAGCCGGGCGAGTGTTGCCGCGTTCACCCCTCCGGGTTGGTCTACCAGTTCTTGCAGCAAATGATCCAGACGATCGAGCGCTGTTGCCAGCGCAGCATCGTCCTCATGCCTGGCATTCTGGCGGCAAATGCGGTTGGCCGGCAGAAGGCTGCGCGCTTCATCGAGCAGTGGAGAATCTATTCCAGTGCTCTCGGCATCGGCGTGTTTCAGTTCCACCAGCAGACGTTCCGAGCGGTCCAGATGATCGCCCAGAACCACCACCACGACCCGCTCACGGGTTGGAACCACCTGCTTCTGCTGAGGATGGGTTTCTGCGGTGTTCCGCACCTGCTTGCGCTCCCATACACGGCCACCGACAAAGGTGCACACCCCCAGCAGGACACAGGCGGCGGCATAACTCAAACCTCTCCACGGTCCAATGCGCAGCCAGTTCCCTTTTCGCGATTCATACGCGGGCAACGAGCCGGAGAGAGACGCCCATACCTTCTCGCCATAAAAAGCATCGCGCTCCGGTGGTTCTGCGAAATTCATCTCGGCCATATCGCCGCGCAGCGCAGCATAGGCCCTGGCACACTCCGCGCATTGATCGAGGTGCGCTTGCGCAGCCGCTTTGTCGCCCTCGCCGTACACCTGCGCGATCAGCTCTTCTTCACCCAAATGGATCATGTTTTCACCTTCAGTGTGGCTAACCGGCGCCGCAGTTTCTGCACGGCGCGAAATACCGATTGTTTCGCCGTGTTGGGTGGAATACCCATCGCGGTGGCGATCTCTTCCGTAGTGCAATCTTCCAAATGCCGCAGCACAAAGGCGGTTCGTTCCGTGGGCGTAAGGCCGTGCATCGCAATCTCCTGCATGGCTCCGAGTTCGCCGCTCAACAAAAGCCGTTCCGGCCCTGCCGCCTGGTCGGCAATCTGCAGCCCGTTCTGCTGCTGCTCCGTGGTCTCGCTGATGGAGACGCTGTCGTTCCCCTGGTTGCCGCCAATTTTGTCCAGGGCGCAACGCACCGCGATGCGATAAATCCAGGTACCGAAATCCGACCGCGAGGCAAAACCTTCCAGCTTGCGATACCCCCGCAGCAAGGCTTCCTGCACCACATCTTCCGCATCGGCCTCGTTGCCGGTAATGCGGAAAGCCACCCGAAAAAGCCGCGCACTATGACGAACCACCAACACCGCGTAGGCATCTTTATCGCCGGCAAGAACTGCCTGAATCGCGGCATGGTCGTCCATGTTCATGCGCACATTAGACACCCGCCTGGCGGGAGCGGTTAGGAGAGATTATTGGCAAATAAAATGAGATTTCGAACCGGTCGACACTTTTTTTGGGAGGGGGCGGGAAATACGCAGGAAATAGCCCTCCCCCGGCCCCCCTCCGGTCCGGACATGCCGGGGAACGAAAGGCGGTGTGCCTGCCGCTACTCGTCGCGCAAGGCAACCATTGGGTCCACCCCCGTGGCCCGCCACGCCGGAATCACTGTGGCGGCGAACGCCACCGCGGCCAGCAAGGCGGGCACTGCCAGGAACGTAGCGACGTCGGTGGCGCTTACGCCGAACAACAGACTGGCGATCACCCGCGTCAGAGCGGCCGCCCCCACAAGCCCCGCGACGATGCCGAGCAGTGTCAGTTGCATTCCCTGGCGAACGACCAGACGTAATATATTTCCTGGCCGCGCGCCCAGTGCAACCAGAATGCCGATATCGTGTGTGCTCTGGGTAACCAGATACGACATCACGCCGTAGAGGCCCACAGCAGCCAGCAGCAGGGCGAAGGCTGCAAAGGCGCCCAGCATGGTGCTCGCGAAGCGCTGGCGCGCCAGCGAATCATACAGACGATCCTGCATGGAGCGTATGCCGTAGACCACCACAGATGGATCGACCGCATGAATTTCGCTGACGACGGCGCTTGAGAGCCCCGCATCCTGAGAGGACGAGCGGGCCACCAGGAACGAGCCGCGATCGAAGTCCTGCTGCAGCGGGAAATAGGTCGCGATCTTGCCGTCTGTCTCGAGACCGTATTGCTTCACCGTTCCCACGACGCCGACGATGGTGATGGGTTTCTTCGGATCATGCCACAGGTGTTTTCCAACGGCGTCGTTGTGGGGCCAAAATCGCTGGGCGAATTTTTGGTCGATGATGGCGACCGGCGGCGCCTCCGTGGTGTCGTGCTCGGAGAAAAAGCGGCCGGCGACCAGAGGGACCTGCATCGCCCGAAAGTAGTCGGTGCTTGCAGTCCGCTGATCGACCTGCAGCTCTTGCCCTGGCGGCGGAGTGTACCCCTCCACGTGGATGCCTCCCCAGCCCACCGTTCCAGTCAGCGGCAGCGCCGAAACCGTGCCCTCGGCCACCACCCCGGGCAAATGAGCGATGCGGCTTTCGACTTCACGCCAGAAACCAACGAGGGCTTTGTCCTGTTCGTATTTCGGGTCGCTGGCGGCGACCTGCATGGTCAATACGTTGTCTGTGGTGAAGCCCGGAGGCACGCTCTGCAAGCGCACAAAGCTGCGCATGAGCAGGCCGGCGCCGATCAACAGCATGAGCGAAAAGGCAAGCTCTGAAACCACCAGCAAGCCGCGCAACTGGTGGCGCTTCATGTGCAGGCCGCCATTCGATTGTCCACTGCGGCCACCGGCCTTCAGCGAGGAGTTTGGATCCACCTGAGTGGCCCGCCACGCGGGCGCGAGGCCAAACAGGATGCCGGTGGCGAGCGAAAGGCCGAAGGTAAACGCCAGCACTGTGCCGTTGATTCCGACGGCATCGAGCCGGGGAATATTGCCCGGGTTCATCGTGCGCACCACGACCAGGCTCAATCGAGCGACAAGCAGCCCGGCGGCTCCGCCGAGAAGCCCCAGAAGAATGCTCTCCGTCAGCAGTTGCCGCGCCAGACGCTGCCAGCTCGCTCCCAGGGCGGTGCGGATCGCGACTTCCTTTTCCCGGCCCGCAGCACGGGCAAGCAGCAGGTTGGCAACGTTGGCGCAGGCGATCAGCAACACCAGGGCGACGGAGCCCAACAGCACCAGCAGTGCGCGCCGCACATCGCCAACCACCTGCTGCTGCAAGCCGACGACATCCATTCCGAAGCTGGAGCCGCGTTTGTCTTTCTCGCGGATCTGGCTGGCGATCACGTCGATGTCGGCCTGGGCCTGCTGCAGCGACACGCCGGGTTTGAGGCGCGCCACAATGTTGTAGTTCTCATCGCCCCGGCGTTCGACGGCATCCGCTCCCAAAGGCAGTGGAAGAAAAATGTCCACCTTATTCATGGGGCCTTCGGAGGGCAGCACTTCCGCATTGAGTATGAAGCCGCGCGATAGTACTCCGGCAACCGTAAACGACTTTCCGTCGAGCGTGATGCTTTTGCCAACAATGGTGGCATCGGAGTGGAACAGGCGCACCCAGACGCCATTGCTCAGAATGGCTACCGGCGGTTTACCCGGTTTATCCTCTTCCGGCAACAACGTACGGCCCAGCAGAGCCTTCGCGCCAAACATGCTCAGCAGGGTCGATTGCGTGCTCAGAACATCGACCAACTCTGGCTGATCGCGGCCCGTCAGCGTATGGCTACGGCTCTGCGCCAGGGCCATCTGCTCGAAGGAATGATTCTGGTTCTGAATGTCGATGTATTGGCCGGGAGACGGCCAGTCGCGCAGAATGCCGATTGCGGGAGAGTGCAGCCACACCGCCGCCAGCCGATCCGCGTGCGGATAAGGAAGCGGACGCAGCAATAACGCATCCACCACGCTGAAAATGGCCGAATTCGCCCCGATGCCGATAGCTAGCGAGGCCACAATCACCGCCGTCAACACCGCATTCTTGCCCAACATGCGAAAGCCGTAGCGAAAATCCTGGAACCAGAGGTGCATGGATCCTCCCGCGTTTGAATAACTGCTTCCCGAGGTTGGATAAATAATAGAAGACGGACCCGAGATATGTTCCAGAACCACACGTGCCAACAATACCGTGTGCATTTGCGATACGCGTGGGAGTGCCAAATCTGGTTCCGTGATGTAGAACTCTGAATAGCCACAGTGCGCACTTTCGAAAAAACCCGAACCGAATTCCAGGAGATCCTCGCCAAGCCCATTCGCGAGCTCGGCCTCAAACTCGAGGGTTCTCCGCTCGAACGATTCGTGCAGCAGCTTTATCGCGAACTGGAAGCCAAGGGCCTGCACAAGTTCCGTCCGCTTTGTTATCTCACCGATGAATGGGGCTGTCCCTCGGGCGAGCCCGTCATCGGCATTCCCTTCTATCTGGCCAACCCGGACCTGGCACAGCTTGAGCGCGATATGAACGACCTGGAAGACGGTCGCGAGATCATGATGTACCTGCGTCATGAGGCCGGACACGCCTTCAACTACGCGTACCAGTTCTATAAGTCGGCAGAGTGGCGCGATCTCTTCGGTCCGTTTCGCCGCGCCTATCGCGATAATTACCGTCCCATACCGTTCTCGCGCAACTTTGTTCGCCACATGGCCGGCTGGTACGCACAGAAGCATCCGGACGAAGATTTTGCAGAAACATTTGCGGTCTGGCTCACGCCGCGCTCCCAATGGCGAAAGCGCTACGAAGGTTGGGGCGCGCTGGTAAAGCTGCAATACGTCGATCGCATCGCGCGAAAAATCGGCGATGTCGACCCCATCCGGCGTCGCGGCCGCACCGACATTACCGTCGATGAAATGGAATCGACCGTCGGTGAGTTCTACAGTCTTAGTTTGCCGGAGGAAGTTCCCGTGCAGGAGCTCGCGCTCGATGCCGACCTGGCCGACATCTTCAATATCTCCCCCAAGCGGCGTAAAGGCGTGCGGCCCGCCGAGCAGATGCTGCGTCAGCACCGCAAGCCCATCATCGACAAGGTCGCCTATTGGAGCGGCGTGCAGCGTCCGATCGTCAAGCGGCTGGTCGAAGCCATCTGCAAGCGTGTTGAAGACCTGGATTTACGCGTGGACGTTCGACACGAATCCGAGTACCTTACGGAGTTTACGGTGTACACGACCGCACTCTCGATGAATTACCTGGTGCGCGGGAAGTTCATTCTGCCCTGAGGCGCGCACCGGGATTTTTTGTCGAGACCGGTGGCGCCGGGAAACTTCATGCGGCTTTCCTTACCAAAAGCCGCACACGTGGTAGTGGCCGGTGCCGCGTGGAAGGATATCCGGTGGCGGCAGCGGCCGTCACACTGATTGGAGATCGCATGACTGGAACGAAGCTGAAAGTCACCGTGCTCTACGACTTGTGGGAGGAAGAACCTGCCGCGGAGCCCGAAGAAGTTCCTTCACCACGCGCGCGCAAGGGACAAAAGAAACGCAAGAAGAAGCCGGTAAAGCACGACCGCGAAGAGGTCTTCGAGGCCCTGGAGAAGCTCGGCCATGAGCCGTCGTATTACGTTCTCGACGGCCGCCCGCAAACGCTGCTCGGGCTCGCCAAATGTGGAGCCGATCTCATTTTCAACCTTACGGAGTCCTACGCGGGCGATGACACCAAGGAGATGCACATCACGGCGTTCCTGGATATCCTCGATATCCCTTACACCGGCGCGGGACCGCACGCAAACATGCTCGCACAGGACAAATCGATCGCCAAGAAGATGTTCGCGTTTCACGGAATTCAGTCACCCTACTTCGCGACGGCTTATCGCGGCACCATCGATCATGCCCATGACATCTCGTTCCCGCTCATCGTGAAACCCACCTCCGAAGATGGATCCATCGGCATTGATGCCGCCGCGGTAGTGAACAGCGTGAAAGAGTTGATGGAGCGCGTCCACTATATACAGACGGAATTCGATTCTCCTGCGTTGATTGAGGAGTACATCGAAGGCCGTGAGATCTACGTCGCCGTCCTCGGCAATTCCGAGAACGCCTATACGCTTCCGCTGGTGGAGCTTGACCTTTCGAAGCTTCCCAAGGGTCTGCCCAAGATCGCCACCCAGGATGTGAAATTCGATAAAGATACAGAAGCCTATAAGCTGACGAAATCGGCCATCGCCGAAGACCTTGATGAAGAAACCGTAACCAGGCTCACCGAGACCGCGATCAAGGCCTATCGTGCCGTCAGGCTTCGTGACTATGGGCGCATCGACATGCGCATATCGAGCAAGGGCGAGGTGTATGTCATCGAAGCGAATCCGAACCCGTGGCTCTCGAGCGGTCAGGAGTTTGCCATGGCCGCGAAGAAGTCCGGCCTCTCCTACACGCAAATGATCGGTGAGATCGTGGATCTTGCGATGGCTCGGCACGGGTGAACGTCTGTGCGGCGTTTCGCTGCGTCACGTTGTGGAGATCAATACAGGACGACTGCAAACCGGTAACTTGTGAGGCCGTTGCCAGGTACGGAAGGCGGACACAAGGCAAAGGACGCCTTCGTGAAGTCGCCGGACTTCAGTTGCCGAACCACTTGGTCCGGAAGACGAGTGAGATCCGCGGTTTCGAAGCGGATGACTGATCTTGCGATGACCCGTTCGGGCAGGCCGTGTTCCAACCGGCAAGCGAGAAGTGCATCTTCGCGTGGGCCAGACGTGTCGATTCCCCTCGCAATGAGTAAATCGTTCACCTTCTGCCTAATTTGATCAGAGGATAGCTGATCGGATAATCTTGCCAGGTCTTCGACAACATAAAGAATACCTATGCCCTCGATGACAGCGATGCCTACCGTGTCCATCTGCGGGTTGAGGATGTTTGCGCGATGCCCTAACGAGCGCATCCATCCTTCTTGGATCTTAACAATGCTATCGCCTGTCGCTATGTTTTCTGCGATTGCCGCAAATTGCACACCCTCGCGAGTGGCGCGCTCGGCCAGGTCAGATTCGCCGCCGTATTGGTGAGACAACTCCGGTTCTTTCACGACGCGTCGGGCGTGCACTTCCGCTGCCGTTGCCAGGCGGTCGCTCCATTTGAGCGTCATGAGTCCATGCTCCAGCCGAGCACGGTTCATTAGTTCAAAAATCTGTTGCGCATCGGGGTTGCTGTTGGCGGCCAGATAGGCCGGCACGTGGAACGCCCACGGCGAGATTGCAAGGATGATCCATTTTGCTCGCATTGGGGTCCCCTCTCCTTTTTGCGGCGAACCTCCCATCTGCACCTTACACCCGCCAACGGTTATCATTCTAATAAGTGAGTGAACAAACACACGCCAGGATCGAGCGTTGCAAGCGCTACCTGCGATCCTTTGCTCCATGGATCGTCATCGGTGTGGCGCTTCTTTGGTTACTCGCCGCGCTCCTGCTTCTGAGCGCCCGCTGGGTCGATCCGCCAACCACCGCTGTGCACATCGAGCGCCGCTTGCAGGCCTTTATGCAACAGGCGCCGTATCGTAAGCGCTACAAATTTATTCCCCTCAGTCAAATCTCGCCTAATCTGCAGCATGCGGTCATCGCCGCGGAAGACGGGCGCTTCTACCAGCACGACGGGTTCGATTGGCACCAGATCCAAATAGCTGCCGATGAGGATTGGGAAGGCAAGCGCACGCGCGGCGCCTCCACCCTTACCCAGCAACTGGTAAAGAACCTGTTTTTCGGAACCGGCCGCTCGTTTCTCCGCAAGGGCGCAGAGGCCACACTGGTACCGGTGGCCGAATTCGTACTGGGCAAGCAGCGCATTCTGGAGCTCTACCTGAACGTCGTCGAATGGGGACCCGGCATTTACGGTGCGGACGCGGCCTGTCGCAACTATGACGGAACCGCAGCCCGCAATATCGACCGCGAGCAAGCGGCACGGCTGGCCGCGATTCTACCGGCTCCTCTCAAGCGGCGGCCCGCGCGTATGAATCAGTACAGCGCGCTCATCGAGCTGCGCATGCGCCAAATGGGTTGGTAATCGGGCTTGCTGGAACCGTTTGCCTCGGCGTTTCGTACCCACCAGAAGCATGCAGACACTCTATAGCTGGCCATGGGTCGAGGCACAGGTCGCGCAGACCATAGGCGTTTGGAATGCCGGCGCGTCACGTCCGGCGCACGATGGGCCACGGTATAGCCCGAACGAACAACAAAAGCGAGAGAAAGCCTACGACCAGGGGTTACTGGCGGTGGAGCGAGAGGTCAAACGGGCCCCTCGAAGCAGAGCGGCGCGCCTGCAAACGCAGGATCGCGTCGTGGCCGCCTTCGCGCGATTTTCTGCCACCGCAATGGACCTGGACGAGCCGACCGTCAAGCTGCTCACCGATGAATTTCTACCCGTGGGGAGCAGGCTGGCACGCTGGGCAAGACAGTTCGACCCGGGCCTGAGCATGGCTGACGTGATTCAAGCCTGCCGCAATGCCTGGACTGCCTGTGGATTGCAGCCGCTGCTGGGCGAGCGCGTCGCCCTTACGCCCGCGATCCTGGGATACAGCCTGCTGTATCCCTACAGCGACAATTACCTGGATCGTGAGGACATCTCTCCGGAGACAAAGCTCCGCTTCAGCGAGCGTTTTCGCAACCGGTTGCGGGGGCACGCATTATCCGTTCGGGACGATCGAGAGGCCGCGCTGTGGACCTTCGTCGATTTCATCGAAGAGCAATATCCGCGTGCGAGTCATCCCCAGGTGTTTGCTTGCCTGTTGGCGATTCATCGCGCTCAGGAAGAAAGCATCGCGCAACTACAAAGCCCTTCGGGCGACGCAGAGGTGTTGCGCATGAGCTGCGCGAAGGGAGGCAGTTCCGTGCTGGCTGACGCCTGCCTGGCTCATGGTTGGCTCAGCGAAGAGGAAAGCCGTTTCTCCTTCGAATGGGGCGTGTTGCTGCAACTGGGCGACGATTTGCAGGATGTGCGTGAGGATCTGCGGCGTGGCTCCGTGACCCTGTTTACCCGCGCTGCCGTGCTGGGCAGACCACTGGACGGCCTCGTAGTGCAGCTTCTGAACTTCAGCGAGCAGGTAGCGGCTCGCATGGATTCCTTGCCCCACGGCAGCGAGATGCTCAAGAAGCTGCTGCGAATGAGCTGGCGATCGCTCATCATCGGGGCGGTAGCGAACTCGCACGAATTCTTTTCTCCCGAATTCTTATGCGAAGCGGAACGCTGGTCTCCCTTTCGTTTTGCATTTCTCCGTTTGAGGAACCAGAGATTGACCAGCCGGCAGGGTCTCTATCGAACACTCTTCGAAGCTTTCCTGGAGGCCCGCGGCAGCGATCATGACGAGCTACCCCTGCCCGAATATCGAAGAGTTCCCTGCCTTGCCGCAAATGCAGAAGCCCGCGACCACTGTGACGGCGATCGACTAGAGCATTTTCACTTCTACTCTGCACAGGTGAGTCCGGCGAGGTGCGGCTTTTCTTGGGGAAAAGCCGCGTGGGATCGGTTTCTCGGTATGCACCAGAAGTGAAAATGCTTTAGCGGCCGTGTCTGGCGCCGGTTGGCCGGCGCAACATTTTAAAGTGTCTATCCCGTTCGAGACCGCGCTCCCCCTTTGACATTCGACAAGAGCTCGGTGCATTCTATTGTCGAACGTCGAGGAGTAAGAAAACATGCCGCCATCCGCGGATTTGCTGCAGGGCACGTTAGACATGCTCATTTTGCGGGCCATTGCTATCGAGCCCGAACACGGCTGGGCTATCGCCCAACGCATTCAGCAGGTTTCCGACAACGTGCTTCAGATCGGGCAGGGATCGCTCTACCCCGCACTGCACCGGCTCGAATACAAGGGCTGGATTCGTGCCCAATGGGGCACATCGGAAAATAACCGCAAAGCCCGCTTCTACTCCCTCACCGCTGCCGGACGAAAACAACTCGACGCCGAACTCGCCAACTGGGACCGGCTCATGGGCGCCATCAACCTGGTGCTCGAGCGCATTTAAAGCATTTTCGCAATTCCTGTGATCTGGTAAGAGCAGCGAGGTGTGGTTTTCTTTGAGAGAAAACCACGTAAAGGTTGGCGGCTTCGGTTCAAACCAATTGCGAAAATGCTGTAGCAGGAGAGTCTCAATGCTTAGCGAATGGCTGTCGCGCTTTCGCTTCTTCCTCACCGGCAAGAAGCGTGTGGATGTAGACGAAGAATTGCAGTTTCACCTCGACCGTGCGATCGAAGCGAACCTTGCGGCCGGTATGCCGGCCGCGGAAGCGCAGCGGCAAGCGGGCATCGCGTTCGGTAGCCGTGAGCGTGCCCGCCAGGAGTGCCGCGAACAGGTGCCCCGGTGGTTGCTGGAATCGTTGCTGCGCGACCTGCGCTACGGACTGCGGGGCCTGGGCCGCAACCCCGGATTTGCCACCGTCGCAGTCCTGACGCTGGCCCTGGGGATTGGCGCGAATACCACCATCTTCAGCCTGCTCGATCAGGCTCTGATGCGGCCGCTCCCGGTGCGGGATCCGGAGCAGTTGGTGGTGCTGAGCTTTGCCGGCTCCCATCCGGGGCATCACCACTCCGAAGGGGGAGACACGCCGGGACGCACGCACGAATTTTCGTATCCGATGTACCGCGACTTGCGCGACAAAAACACGGTGTTTCACGGCCTGATTGCGGCCGCTCCCAAATCCGTAGGCGTGACCTGGAACAACCGCGCCGAGCCGGTGCCCGCGGAGATGGTCAGCGGCAATTACTTTGAGACACTCGGGGTACGGCCCGCGCTCGGTCGTTTGTTCGGAGCCGGCGACGAGACGACAGCCGGCGCCAATGCGGTCGTAGTGCTCAGCTTCGATTATTGGAAGAACCACCTGGCGGAAGCGGCGGTGGTGGGCAAGACCCTGCTGGTGAATGGCACACTCTTTACCATCGTTGGTGTCGCGGCGCCTGGATTTCACAGCGTGGTGTGGGGTCGCACGCCCGCCGTATTCGTTCCGATCACCATGCAGCGCGTGGTGGAGCCGGAGTGGTCGGTGCTCGATGACGCCCACTCCTATTGGATCGACCTGGTGGGGCGTGTCGCGCCTGGGTTGACGCCGGCCCAGGCAACGGCCTCTTTGAATGCGCTGTGGCTTTCGCTGCGAGCAGCAGAGTTCCCGCTTCTGCATGATCAGTCCGCCAAAGCACGCAAGGAATTTATCAACGAGGGGCACATCACCCTGGATGCGGGAGCGAGAGGCTTCAGCCCAATGCGCGAGAGCGTGCGCATGCCGCTGACCATCGTCATGGGCATGGTGCTGCTGGTGGTGGGCATGGCGGTGGTCAACGTAGCAAGCCTGCTGCTGGTGCGCGCCGCAAGCAGGGCAAGAGAATTTTCTGTGCGCTTTGCCTTGGGCGCCACCAACGGTCAAGTGCTGCGGCAACTTATCGCCGAAGGAATGCTGCTGGGTCTGGCCGGAGCCGCGATCGGGCTGATGGTCGCGCCGCAGGCCCTTCGTCTGCTCATTCATTGGATGTCGGGCCAATCGGGCGGCGAGCCAGCGTACGTAGCAATGCTCGACTGGCGGGTTCTGCTCTTCACCATGATTGCGACGCTGGTGGCGAGCCTGTTATTCAGCGTGGCTCCGGCGGTGCAATTCCGCAACCCGCGTCTGGCCGAGTCCCTTAAGCAGCAGTCTGCCACCGGGGCGGGCGGCTCCCTGAAATTCCGTCGCACCTGCGTAGCCCTGCAGATTGGTTGCAGCCTGATGCTCATCGTGGCCGCGGGTTTGTTTGTGCGCACCATCCAAAACCTACGTCATGTGAATCCCGGCTTTGAAACAGATCATCTGCTGGCCTTCTCGCTCGATCCGCAATTGGCCGGCTATTCCCCTGCCGAAACTGCCGCGCTGGAGCAACGTGCGCTTGACGCCGTGAGCGCCCTGCCCGGAGTGCACGCGGTGGGCGCCACCAACGATCCCGATCTTGCGGATGATTCGAGAGGCGGCGACGTGAAGGTAACCGGCTACACACCCAAGCCCGATGAGGATTTAGATATCGAGCTACCGTGGGTCAGCGACCACTACCTGCAGGCGCTGGGCGTACCTTTGGTGGCCGGCCGCTACTTCCAGGCAAACGATACTGCGACGGCGCAGAAAGTCGCCATCGTCAATGAGAGCTTCGCACGGCATTTCTTTGCCAATAACGGCGCGGCGCTCGGCCACCACGTCAGCCGGCCGAACCGCCCCGGCACCGATGCAATGATCGTCGGCGTGGTTCGCGACGTGAAGCACGAGTCGGTGCGCGAACCTGCCATACCGACGGCATACACACTGTTTGCGCAGGCTGACCAGCCGGCCGGGCTAACGTATTATGTGCGCACCTGGCAGCCACCGGATGCGGCGGCGAACAGCATCCGGGCAGCGATCGCGCTTCTCGACACGAAACTAATCGTCGGCGACCTCGTCCCGATGAAGGAGCAGATCGACGAAGATTTGACGTCGGAGCGGACGATCGCGTTGCTGGCCGCAGCCTTTGGTGTTTTGGCGACATTGCTCGCCGGCATCGGGCTGTACGGCATCCTGGCTTACTCAATTGCCCAACGCACTCGTGAGATCGGCATTCGTATGGCGCTGGGGGCGAGGCGAAGCACGGTCGTCCGCTTGATTGTGCGCGAAGTGATGCTGTTGGCAGGCGGCGCAATCATAGTGACGATTCCCTTGGCCGTGCTGGCGACGCGGGCGGTGCGCACCCAACTCTTTGGGGTCTCCACGGTCGACCCCGTGACGTACGGAGCAGCCATCCTGCTCATTTGCCTGGTAGCCGCCTTTGCCGGGTGGATGCCGGCGCGCCGCGCCGCGGCCGTCGACCCCGCCCGCGCCCTGCGCACCGACTGAGTTCCCCGGCTGTATCAGGGCACGACTGCCTCGCCGAAGCGAGCGTTAGCCGTGCCCCGGAGTTCTACATTTCAGGAAATGAGGCGAGTCCCGAAGGGACGGCAGAATCTGTAGTCCGGTACGGCAGTGCCGGGTAGGATTAGACACCTTAGGGAGTCCCGCACGGACGGCACAATCTTTACCACGGCACGTCAGTGCCGTGGCTAGCCGCAGCCTGTGTTGCCAGCCCGCACCTAAGGCGCTAAAAATAGACTGTTGCATCCACTAACGATTTTGCAACGAGAAGTGCTCCTTTTGCGTATTACGGAAAAAGAGGAAGTCTATGCACAAGCTCCTTTCCGACCTCAAATTCGCCTTTCGACAACTTAGCAAGTCTCCGAGCTTCACCGCGACCGCGGTGCTCATGTTGGCCTTTGGTATCGGTGCAACGACGGCAATCTTCTCCATCGTCGAGGGCGTTCTGCTGCGGCCGCTCCCGTTCCCCAATTCCAGTCAACTGGTGAAGTTGGCCGATCGCATCCAGGGGGCCGATGTGGGCGGCAATGGGGAGGCCGGGGTCACCGCGCCTGAAATCCGCACGTACACCCGAGACACCCATAGTTTTGCAGCGCTCGGAGGGTATCAATACGCGGGCTACGAACTCTCCGGCGTTGGTGAGCCCGCGCAGGTGAGTGCAGCGAGACTGACGGCGGGAGTGTTTTCCGTACTGGCCGTGGCGCCGCAGTTGGGCCGGGTTTTCACCACCGAAGAGACGGAACACAGCCAGCAGGTTGCGGTGCTGAGCTACGCCACCTGGAAGACCCGCTTCCACGGCGACAGTCAGATTCTGAACACCAAGATACTGCTCGATCGCAAGCCCTACGTCATCATCGGCGTAATGCCGCGCAATTTCGAATTTCCGTTGAACTCCGGGCAACTGAACCGCACCGAGTTGTGGGTGCCCATGAGCTTTTCCCCGCAGGAACTCACCGCTGCGGCGGCGTCGAACTGGAGCTACGAAATGGTGGGCCGGCTAAAGCCGGGAATCTCTGCTTCGCAGGCGCAGAGCGATGCCGAACGAGTGGCCCAGGAGATTATGCGCAACTATCCCCGCCGATATGGCTCACTCTCCATATTAGTGCGGTGGTGCGGTCTCTGCAAGAGGAAACGGTGGAGCAGGCGCGCCCGCTGCTTGCGCACTCTCTTTCTGGCCGTGGCGGTGGTGCTGCTGATTGCCTGCGCCAACCTGGCAGGGCTCATGCTGGTGCGCGCGATTCGCCGCCAGCGAGAGGTGGCGGTGCGCCTGGCCCTGGGCGCAACGCGCGCAGCGCTGCTGCGGCAGACGATTCTCGAGAGCCTGGTGCTGAGTGTGAGCGGCGGCCTGGTGGGCTTGGCGCTTGCCGCGCATGGCGCTGCGCATGGGCAAGAGCCTGCTGCCCGAAAGCCTGCCGCGCATCAGCGAAATCGGCCTTGAACTGGAACGTGGTGGGGTTCTGCCTGCTGCTGGCGGTCGCTCACCGGAATGGTTTGCGGTTTGGCTCCGGCGTTTGCCGCGATGCGCACCAACGTGAACGGCACTCTGAAAGAAGGCGGCCGCAGCGGCTCCGACGGGCGGCGGCCACGCGCGTTTGCGATCGACGCTGGTGGTCGCTGAAATTGCGATCGCGCTGATGTCTGCTGACCGCCTCGGGCCTGCTGCTGCGCAGCTTTGAGAAGATGCGCTCGGTCGATCTCGGATTCCGCCCCGAGCACGTGACCACTGCCGTCTACTCGCTTCCGCAAAAACAATACGCGACACAGCCGGCAGTGGACGCCTTCAACCACGAACTGTTGCGCCGCCTCAGGCAGCTGCCAGGCGTGACCGCGCGCGGGCCTCACCAGCTTTCTGCCCGCTTCCGGACAACAACAATAATCAGACGTTCGTGGCCGAGGGTTACGTGGCGCCCAAGGGCGCGGGCATGAACCTGGCCACAGTCGCGCAAGTGATTGGCGACTATCTTCCCGTCGATGGGCATTCCGCTGCTGCGCGGACGTTTGTTCACCGATGCGGACAGGCAGGGTTCGCAGCTGGTCCTGATTGTGAATCAGAAACTGGCCGCAGCACTACTGGCCCGATCAGAATCCGATCGGCAAGCGTCTGCGCATCGGCACGCCGCAGATGAAGACGCCGTGGATGACTGTTGTCGGCGAGGTAGCGGACGTAAGTTGATCTCCCCCGACGAGCCCACGAAGCGAGCAGTACTACCTGCCTGTCGACCAGGGCAGGAGGCGGCCGGCTCGCTTGCTTCTCCTGACGGACTCTGAACGGCAACGGCGGCTACATTGTGTTGCGCTCGACCTTTCCACCGGAGCAGATGGAAAACGCTCTGCGCGCCGCGGTGCGATCCATCGATCCGCAACTGCCGCTGACGCAAGTGCAGACCATGGAGCAGGCGGTATCGCAGACCGAAGCGCCGCGCCGGTTTAACACCGTGCTGATCAGCAGCTTTGCCTTGGCTGCCGTTCTGCTGGCGGTGCTCGGCATCTATAGCGTCATCGCCTTCTCGGTTGCGTCGCGCGTGCAGGAGATGGCGATTCGCATGGCGCTCGGTTCGCAACGGTCTGGAATCATGCGTCTGATTCTGGTGTCGGGCGCCAAGCTGGCCGCTGTCGGCTGTGTTTTGGGGTTGGCGGGTGCAGCTGCGGATTCGACGCTGCTGCGTTCCCTGCTCTTCGGCGTGAGCCCGTTTGATCCTGTGGTCCTTGCGCTGGCCGCAGTTGCGGTGCTGTTGTTGGCGGTGAGCGCCTCTACACTACCGGCGCTTCGGGCCGCTTCGATTGATCCCATGCAGGCATTGCGCGGCGAGTAGGGGTCGCCTTTATTTCTAACCTCACCGTATGTCTAATACGGATCGCCGAACGCACAGAAGACAAGAGCGCCACCAACGCTCGCTTGGCTCGCAGACACGAATGAAAAGACAAACCTCGAAGGCAGGGCACGACTTTTTCCGCAGCCTGTGAAACCGTACCTCAGGGCCTAACTAAAGGCCACAAGGATGACGACGTTTATGCCGGGGATAAATCCCCGGGCTACCCTGCCCACCGCCTCGCAACGGTCTTACGCGGCACAGGGCTCTTCTGCTGTCAACCCGTGCTCGAACCTACCGGGCAGGCAAACTATACTGGGTGAGCACACCACCCCCCGAGTATCGGATGTTTGCCATGCCCCCTACTGCGTCCGTAGCACGGGTCGATCGCGAATCGAACAAAGAACAGCTGTTGTCGGCACAGCTCAGGCTTTTGTACGCCAATACCAACCTGAGCGTGGTGGTTAACATAGTGGCTGCTGCGATCCTGGGCGTTCTGCAACGAGGGTTCGTTCGCAGCTCGCTGGTACTCGGCTGGTGGCTTTACATTGCCTTGGTATCGACGGCCAGGTTCGTGTTTGGGCGACTCTACTGGCGCGCTTCGCCTAACCCCAGAGACCTTGACCCCTGGCGCATCGCATCCGTCCTCGGAGCGGGTTTGAGTGGGCGCCGGCTGGGGGGCTGCGGGCGTTCTGCTGTATCCGGCCGGCTCACCTGCCAAACCAGCTTTTTCTGGTCTTCGTTCTCGGCGGAATGATGCTGGGCGCCTCGTCCCTACTGGCTCCCCGGCCCGAGGCGTTTCTGACCTTCCTGATCCCGGCAGGTTGCATCCCCTCTCTGTCGGCTGCTGCTCGAAGGCGATCGAGCGCATGTTCGCCATGGGACTGCTTGGGCGGCCTGTTCACGCTTGCCACGGTGATCGCGACCGGGCGCATTTATCGCATGATGGACTCATCGCTCCGGCTGCAGTTGGAGAACCGGGACCTGGTCGACGATCTGCGGGCCGCAAACCAGCAGACCGCCGCCCTGAACCAGGCACTCGAACTCCGGGTCGAGGAGCGCACCGCCGAATTGCACAAATCGACGGAACATCTGCGAGCCGAGATAGCCCAGCGGCAACAAACAGAAGAAGAACTGTTGCGCGCCCGAAAACTCGAGTCCCTCGGGGTGCTGGCCGGTGGCATCGCCCATGATTTCAATAACTTTCTGACGGTTGTTCAGGGAAACATTGAAGTGGCCAAGGGGCAGCTGGCGGTCGACGAACCCGCTCGGAGATTCCTCGATCAAGCGGCAAGCGGTTGCCAGCGGGCGAAATTCCTATCCTCTGCAATTGTTAACCTTCGCCAAGGGTGGGGCTCCGGTCAGGCGGGTGATCTCCGTCGCCGAGCTCGTCGAGGAAGCGGTTCACCTTGCCCGTACTGGTTCTCCAATTGGCATAGACGTCGAAATCGAGCAAGATCTCTGGGCCGCCGAGGTCGATCCGGGGCAGATCGGCCAGGTGCTTCACAATATCCTCATCAATGCCCGAGAGGCCAGTGCACGCGAGGCCATAACCGGCGGCAGTAACATCGAGGTGCGCGCCGCGAATGTGGTGGTTCCGGCGGAGTCCGGCGATGCGGAGTCTCGGGTCAGAATCTCGATCCGGGACCATGGGCAGGGTATGCCCCCCGAGGTGCTGCGGCAGATCTTCGATCCCTATTTCACCACCAAGCCGGGAGGCTCGGGCCTGGGGCTGGCGACGGCCTATGCCATCGTGATCAAGCATGGGGGCCATATCTCCGCCGAATCGACTCCCGGCGCCGGGACTCTCTTTACCGTGGATCTGCCTGCTTCGCTCCTTGCTCCCCCGTCCGAGGTTGCTCCGGCGGCCCCGGTAGAGAGCGGCAGCGAACGGCTGCTGGTGATGGACGATGACGCGGCTCTCCGCATCCTGTTCAAGGCTGTGCTCAGCCAACTCGGCTACGATGTGCAGACCGCGGAGGACGGCGCCGAGGCTCTCGCTCTTTACGAAACCGCCAAGGCATCGGGTGAGAGCTTTGACGCGATCCTGTTGGACTTGACGATACCCGGCGGAATGGGCGGTATGGAAGCTGCGGCGAGGTTCAAAGAATTAGATCCCACCTTAAAGTTGATTGTCTCCAGCGGTTATTCCGACGACCCGGTCATGTCGCATTTTGCCGAGTATGGCTTCGACGCGGTGATTCTGAAACCCTGGACGGTGAAAGAGATGAGCGAGGTGCTTCGCCGGGTGCTGGTTCCCGGACTGACTGCAAAGCATGGCTGAGGCACTTGGCTCCATGCGGCTTTGCCCCGAGATTGCCCTCGCCGGAATAACTTCCGCGGTGCCCGGCCTTTGCAATTGCTTGCAAGGACCGGGCACCCGAAGCCTTATCGAGCGAACCAGGCAGGTGTTTGCCGCAGATGTTTGCCGCAGCCGGTTGTCAATTCACCGTTATGCGGGTGGCCAGCATAGTGCCCTTGACCGCGGAGTTGGGTGCGGCCTTCCCCTTTATGTCGTACGGTTGAAACGTAAACGTCCCGGTGTAGCTTTTGCCATCGTTCGACACCGTGACGTTTTCATCGATGGTAAAGGTTCCGTTCGCGGTTCCTCCGTTCACGGCATCGAAGAGCCAACCAACATGGTGATTACGCACCCTATGCCAACCTGTCGGCTTCCATACACCTTCGCAGATATTACCGGCAAGCACCGGCAGATATGCGCTCTCGAACTCGGTCCCATCGCTGTGCCATGTGTCGACCGTTTCATTAAACGTCGCGCCGCCTGCTGTGTAGACGACATACCAGACTCCCACGATGGGGTCCCTGTCATCCCGCACAGCGTCTTGCGCCTCGCCTTCTGCCTGCGTCAGCATCGGTAGGTGCGCGGGAGCGCTCTGGTGCGGTCCCAGAAAAGTACCGCAACCCGCTCTTGCGTCCGCAGCAGCCAATACGAGACTGGCGGCAGCAAGTGTTGTCAAAGCACCGCGAGACACCCGGCTCCCAAACGACAGCAGCGTCCCAATCTTCTGAGTCATCCAATACATCGTGTTTCTCCTTTTTCGCGAATCCGTCCAAACGAGCGACGTGGGCCCGAGTGTGCCCCACCCGCAGTGGCCACACAATGCCCACCGGGTGATTTATTTCTCCCCCGGCAATTCCCCGTTTAACAATGACTTAGGCGCACTTATCCCCTGTAGCGGTTGAAACTTCACGACGCATACCCTCGGTTACATGCAGGTGGTAAACTCAGTTCGCCCCGATGAGGAGGATCCCAAGTGGCGGTTTCGCCTGCCGAAGACCTAGTGCGCTTTGGCCTTTTTGAGCTCGACCTCAAAGGCGGGCAGCTAAGCAGAAACGGAAGCCCGCTCCGGCTGCCGCAACAGCCTCTGCAGCTGCTGGCGGTCCTGCTCGAGCGCGCGGGGGAGATCGTTACCCGCGATGAACTGCGGCAACGTCTCTGGCCCTCTGACGTTTTCGTCGACTTCGACCACGGCCTCAACAAATCGGTCCAGAAGCTGCGCGACGCGCTGGGCGACTCGGCCAGCTCCCCTCGTTTTATCGAGACCATTCCCCGCGTCGGTTATCGCTTCATCGCCCCGGTAAGAAACGGAGCGCTGCCGCCCGCGGCGGAGAGCAAGATCCCGGCCCGATTTCCAAATACGCAGCACGATACGGCGCCGGATACGCAGCACGACCCGGCGCCAGTAGTGGCCGCCGCCGCCGTCCATCGCCAAGCGCGGTGGTGGTTCCTTTCCGCCACCGCTTTAGGGCTCGCAGTCATCCTCGGCATCACGCTCCAGGCCTGTCCTCTCGCCTGCATCCGGTGGTCATTAACAATACACGCAGCTCACCGATCTCACCGACGCCGCCTCCACCCCAGCCTTATCTCCGGATGGACATATGCTCGCGTTCATCCGCGGAGGCAGCCCTTTTATGTCGGCCGATCAGGTTTATGTCAAGGTGCTCCCGGACGGCGAAGCCCGGCGTATCACTAATGATGACCGGTTCAAATACAACCTCGCGTTTTCTCCCGATGGTGCGCAAGTCGCCTACACCGTGATGGAGGGGCGCTCGTTTTCGACGTACGCAGTCTCGGTATTGGGGAGCGAACCGCAACTTCTGCTGCACAATGCGGCGGGACTTACCTGGCTCGACCAGAACCGATATCTCACTCCCGCATCCGCTCCGGCTTGCACCTGGGGGTCGTGACCCAAACGGTAAGCGGCCAAAACTTTCGCGAGCTCTATTTCCCTCCGCACGAACGCGATATGGCGCATTACTCGTACGCTTCCCCAAGCCGTCAATCCGCCCTGGTGGTGGTGATGAACGCGATGGGTTGGGGGCAGTGCCAGCTCATTTCGATCGAGGGCCATTTTCCAGCGAGATCGGTTGGCCCCGACGGCGAGTGTACCTCGTCCGGTTGGTCTCCTGATGGTTCGTGGATGTACTTCATCGCGACGGTGGAAGGCGAGAGCCATCTGTGGCGGCAGCGCTATCCCGACGGGCGGCCGGAGCAAATGACCTTTGGCCCCACGGATGACGAGGGACTGGCAGTGGAGCACGACGGCCACTCCGTGATCACCTCGATCGGCAGTGAGGCAAGCAGCATTTGGATCCATGACGGAAGCGGGGAGCACTCCCTCTCTTCAGAGGGAACGGTCGTCACGGACCCTACCCCTCCTTTCTTCGATAAGGACGGCAAGGCCCTCTACTACCTTCTGCGCCATCAGCCGGCGGGTTCCGATGCCACGCTTTGGCGCACGATGGTTGATTCCGGCAAGAGTGAAGTGGTATTTCCGGGAATTTCCATGACCGGCTTCGACGTGTCGCCCGATGGCAAGCAAGTGGTCTACTCCCATGCGGCGCCGGGCGAAGCATCGCAATTGTGGTTAGCCCCTGTCGATCGAAGTGCTTCCCCTAAAAAGATCAGCGCCTCCGGTGAAATGAGGCCGTACTTCGGCCCCAGGGGGCAGATCCTATTTCAGGTAACGGAGGGAACCCGCATCTACCTGGAGCAGATGAACCAGGATGGCTCAGGGCGGATGAAGGTCGTTCCTCACCCGATCATCGACCTAACAGGGATCTCCCCCGGGCGAAAATGGCTGACGGTGACCCTTCCCGTCAGCGCAGGCGACACTACCGCGCCCGAGGTGTCGGCGCTCCCGCTGGAGGGTGGAGCCCCGGTGCGCCTCTGCGCAAGCTACTGCGTTCCCCTATGGTCGTCGAGCGGAAAGTTCCTTTTCATTCCGGTGGAAGCCTCATCCGAGACCAGCCTTGGGCGAAGCCTGGCGATTCCGGTTGGGCCAGGGGAGACGCTGCCCCCATTTCCACCGGAAGGAATCAAGCCGGGAGCGCAACCCGATGTCATGCCAGGTTCCCAATCTGTGAATCGCTCTGAGATGGTGCCCGGCGAAGACCTCACCCACTTTGCTTACGTAAAGACCACGGCGCACCGCAATCTGTACCGCGTAACGCTACCCTGAACCAGCCTCTTCAGCCGTCCCCATTCGACAAGCTCAGGGCAGGCTCTTCGGGACTGGATTGCCAAACGTGGACACCCGTCCAGTCCCGGAGCTTTTCGGCAAACTGTGAAGCCCAGGCCCAACAAGAAACAAGATCTCCCCGCTTCATCCCTCGCGGGTCGGCGAAGCCGGTGGACGACGGATAAGCAACTGGGCTGAATCCTACATTGGGAACCTACCAGCCGCCTACGCAATTACCTGCCCAATTATCCGCAGAAGTCGTAAAATGAAGACAGATGTGCCGGGTTTAACAACTCCCCATCTGCTTTAAGACGTGTACGCGGGCCCCTGTGAGATTTCAAAAAGGAGGCCATCGTGATCACCCTCGGAGCGCTACTCCCATCCGCAGAAAAGCCAAACGCACCTTCGCCGGTACGCGCCTCCCTCGCTCGTCGTGAAGAAGACACTGCGCAACTGCTGGAACTCCGTACCGAAACCGGCCCCATCTACGTTCGCCCGTCAAAATGGCAACGCATCCGTCTGCAATGGGCCTTTCGCAACTTCCACGAGCTTCCGCCGCAGGTTTTGAGCCGCCGCGAACAGCGACTGATCGAGAAGCTACGCCGCTCAGCCGTGGTAACACCCTCCCTCCCAGTGGCCAGCAAAACGGTTTTAGGAGTCGTCGAAAACGAGCGATCGAAGGCGCCGGCCTCGAACAACCGTGTCTTTACTGTAAGAACGGAACTGTCCGCGACCAAAGCATTCCTGGTCAAGGCTGAGCGTTTGCCAAGCCCACCTAAGCCCGCGGTGGTCAAGCGATACGAGATAGCGAAGGCGCCGGCAATCGCAAAGGCCTCGCAACTTCCCTTCGAACAGTGGGGACAACTGGCGGCGCTGGCTGCCGCCGGTCTGGTGGTGATCCTGATATCAATGTACGGCGGACCGCTGCTTACCAGAACACGGCGGATGAGCCCTGCGGCAACAGCGGCCTCCGCGGTCCGGCAGGCTGCCCGTCTTCCTCTGCAGCCGGCGGCAACCGCTCCGCGTCCCGTTTCCGCAGCTATCGTCTCTTTACCGAAGGTCGAAAAACCCAGGCGTCCGGTTGCGGCTTCGCAGCCTGTGCTCGCGCCGGCGCAACCCGCGCCGGCAACCATAGTAAGCGAATCTGTCACGGCAGAAAGCGCCAACCCCTCCCCGGCGCCGGCCTCAAATACACCGATCCAAATTTCGACGCTCGATACGGTGCATGAAACCGTGGCCGCGAAGGCTGCAGTGCCGGCCCCCATCGCGGCCGCCGCCGACTCGGAACGAAGACTCGTCTACGAACTTCCGCCAGGCCCCTTTGCCCATCCGGTCGTTTCCCAGCGTGATCCGATAGGAGAACTGCGACTGAAGGCACTGATTGCCGCCGACGGTTCCGTCAAGAATGTGACGGTCGTCAGTGGCGACCCGAAACTGGCCCAGGCCGGCGTGCGCGCAGTCCGCCAATGGCACTACCGTCCCTATCAAGTGCTCGGCACCCCGGTAGAAGTGGAGACGGAAATTAAAATGAACTTCTTTGGCCAGGATGCGATGTCGATCGCTTCGGTCGCCACTACACACGCCTCCGGAACCAAGTGATCACAAACGCCTTTGCGGCTCGGTCCTGGCCACGCATTGGAGGGATCTTCTGCTATGGAGCGTGCCCCTCGAACTATTACAGTAACTGCGCCTGTTTCCCTTGAGAAGAGAGCAAGGAGACGGCTCGCTTGTCAAAGGAAACCAAGATTTCGCCGCCCAACCAATTGCCCTCATAGGCGATCAGACCATCCGCGAAGTCCCCTCCTGCCTTGAGTACCGACAATCCGGCATCCACCGCAGGCCGGTTGACAGAGACATTGTGCGCGTTGACCAAGGCTTCAACAGCCGCGACGATATCCTTTCGCCCAAATTGGTAAACCCGGTCCAGAACCCAAACAACCTCACACAGGCAAGGAAGCGTTACCGCAATGAGGTCGGCTTCTTTGAGAAGTCTGGCGGCTGCCCGGGCCTGCTTCTTATCGTCTGCAACGACGGCGCGGATAAGAATGTTCGTATCGACTGTGATATTCACTTCTGCCTGGACCAGCCGTCTGCCGCTGCTTCTTGAATCTCGTCCAGAGTAGCGATCCTCTTGGTCTTGCCTGCGAGCAGGCCAAGAAAGCTGTCTATCTTGCCAACCGGCCGCGCAGCTCGAAGCATCACGCGCCCATCCGCTTGTTTGTCCAACTCAATCTTCTCTCCCGGCCGAATGCCAAGATGTTGCAACACATCCTTGCGAAAGGTAACCTGCCCCCTCGCGGTGACGGTCAAAGTGGTCATTGCCTTAGCTCCTGGACAATCTACCTTAGAGGGTAATGCAAAAGCGCATTACCAGCAAGTGAGCCACCGGCCCTTCCCCTCAAGCATTCAGCCGTAGCCTTAAACGGGTGGGAAAATCTCGCGATAAAAAAGTCCCTTGACCGTACACACACATATGTAGTAAATACAACTATACTCGTATGGAAGGAGACCGGCTTGGCCACACCGAAATTGTCAAAACTGGAATTTCAAATCATGGAAGCGCTCTGGGCGAAAAATGAGATCTCGCTGCGGGAGATTCAGGAGTCGTTCCCGGCGAGAAAGCGGCCCGCTTACACCACCGTTCAAACCACCGTGTACCGCATGGAGGCAAAGGGGATTGTTCGCCGCGTGCGCAAGGTGGGAAACTTTCATCTTTTCAGCCCTTCGGTTACCCGCGATGCGGCGCAGCACAGGCTGATCGATGACCTGCTGGCGCTTTTCGGAGGCCGCACGCAACCGGTGATGGCGCACCTGATCGAGTCGGGCAAATTGTCTCTTGCGGATGTGCAGGAGGCGGAAAAGGCATTACGTCAGATTTCCTCAAAGGAGAAGTAATCATGGCGCTCTCGACATTCTGGAATCAGGGTTTGCTCGGGTTCATGGTGAACCACCTGTGGCAGTCCACGCTCGGTGTCCTGATGGCGTGGCTCCTTACAAAGGCTTTGCAACAAAACCAGGCTCGGACGCGCTACTGGGTTTGGATGGCTGCATCGGTAAAGCTGCTGGTGCCCTGGGCGTTCTTTGTTGCGCTGGGAGAATGGTTACGTCCGGCAACCGCGGCTCCGATCGAGCGCCCGCGGCTCGCCGCTGCCATGGTGAAAATCTCGCAGCCCTTTACGCCGAATATCGATCTCCTCGGCGGCGTCTCAATGGCTACGGCTGGGGGCCCCGCCCAGCACGGCACTTCCCTGCTGCCGGCGATCCTCTTGGCCGGGTGGCTATGCGGATTTCTCTTCCTGCTGGTGCATTGGGCGCGTACGTGGTGGACCATTCGCGCAACGCTGGGCTCCGCATCTCCCCTATCCCTGTCGATGGATGTGCCGGTCTTCTCCTCGTCGCGTTTGCTGGAGCCGGGAGTCTTCGGCATCTTCCGTCCCGTCTTGTTGATTCCAGAGAAGTTGGTGCATCGTCTTTCACCACCGCAGCTGCGCAGTATCCTGGCGCACGAGATGTGCCACATTCGCCGCCGCGACAACCTTACCGCGGCGATTCACATGGCGGTGGAAGCGATCTTCTGGTTTCATCCGGCGGTGTGGTGGATGGAAGCTCGCCTGATCGAAGAGCGGGAGCGGGCCTGCGATGAGGCCGTTCTGCAACTCGGCAACAACGCGGAAGTCTATGCAGAGGGAATTCTCAACGTCTGCAAGTTCTACACCGAGTCTCCGATGGTCTGCATGTCGGGTGTTACCGGTTCGGACCTCAAGCAGCGCATTCTCCGAATCATGGCCGAACAGGGGGCGCGAAAGCTGGACCTGAGCCGCAAGCTGCTATTGAGTGCGGTGGCGCTGCTTGTGGTCTCGGTGCCGGTTATCTTCGGAGTGCTCCCTCTTGCCGAGGTGCGCACGCAGGCGGCGGCCGGCCAGAGCCTCGCCGGTACGTGGCAGGGCCGGTTGCACCCGGGCGCGGATCAGCGCGTTGTCTTAAAAGTTTCGAACGCCCAGGGCGGCGCCTATAAAGCGGTCTACTACAACATTGAATTAGGCAATGGCGAAGGTCTTCCGGTCACCACGATGGCGCTCGAGGGCACGAGTCTGAAGTTCTCCGTTAGCTCCGTCGGCGGAGTGTACCAGGGGAGGGTGAGCGCAGATGGTTCATCCATCACCGGGACCTGGAGCGAAGCGGGCGCCCCACAAGAACAGCCATTGTTGCTGACCCGCGCCACGGCTGAGACGGAATGGACGATTCCTCAGCCGCCCCCGAGAACTCGCATGGCCGCGGATGCCCATCCCACCTTTGAAGTGGCCACCATCAAGCCCAGCAAGCCTGACGAACAGCGCACCGGGTTGGGGTTTGGGGGAGATACTTTTCACACGGTCGGCACCTCCCTGAGCCAGCTCATGATGATGGCGTATGAAGTACAAGCGACGCAGATTGTGGGCGCGCCGGCGTGGTTCAACACGGAGAAATTCGATATCACCGCCAAGCCAGACGTCAAAGGAACCCCCACCAGGCAACAGATGGAGGAGATGGTACGAAAGTTGATTGAGGATCGATTCAATCTCACGTTCCACCAGGAGCAGAAGGAACTGCCCGTCTATGTGCTCTCTGTCGCAAAAAGTGGCTCGAAGCTTACCGATGGAGATCCGAATGGATTGCCGACCTTTGGCATGGGCAGGCTGGGCGCGATCAACGTGCATCACGCAACCATGGCAGACTTCGTGGGCATGATGCAGGCAATGGTCGTCGATCGGCCAGTGCTCGACAAGACCGGGCTCACCGGCAGGTACGACTTTAACCTCGATTTCACACCCGATGACTCACAATTCGGCGGCCGGGGAGCGAACGTTCTCCCACCCACGGACGGATCGAATGTACCGCCCAACTTGTATACCGCGCTGCAGGAGCAGGCGGGGTTGAAGCTGGAGGCAGCAAAGGCTCAGGCACAAGTGATGGTGATCGACCATATCGAAAAGCCTTCTGCGAATTGATCTCCGGCACGCTCATGCCACTCAAGCAAAAAGAAGGCTTGCATGGGCCACGAACTTAGCTTTGAGCTTATGTGGACTTTTGTCCTGGGTAGATACGGGCTTCAGTCTGTACATAATCGGGCAAGATTCTTCGGCCTTTAGGCCCCTGAGGTATGCCCTTCCCATGTGATCCTGCGAAACACCGTACCTCAGGGCCTAAAGGCCACAAGGATGACGACGTTTATGCCGGGGATAAGTCTCCGGCATACCCTGAAGGCGCGCTTTTCCGCACCCTGTAAAATGAGAGGGCGCCCTGGCCAGGGCTGGAGCGAAACCTGGAACGAAATACGAATGCCGGCATCCAATCAACCGTGAGTTCCCCAATAGCTTCTCCAGAAACTGCGCCCGCCAGTACGCGGCCCGCCACCGCGGCCCCCGAGGGGTTCGGTTTTGCAAACACCTATGCGCGCTTGCCTGAGCGCTTTTACGCACGGGTAGACCCGATGCCTGTCGCGGCCCCGCGCCTGGTGAAGGTAAACGAGGAACTAGCCCGAAACCTGGGCCTCGATCCGGCCGCTCTGGCGAGCCAGTCCGGCGTGGAAATTCTGGCCGGCAACCGAGTAGCCGAGGGGTCGGAGCCGCTCGCGATCGCCTATGCCGGGCACCAGTTCGGGCATTTTGTGCCCCAGCTCGGCGACGGCCGAGCCAACCTGCTGGGCGAAGTGGTGGGCCGTGATGGCGTGCGTTACGACCTTCAGCTCAAGGGCTCCGGCCCCACACCCTTCTCCCGCGGCGGCGACGGCAGGGCCGCCATCGGTCCGGTGTTGCGCGAGTACATTCTGAGCGAGGCCATGGCGGCGCTGGGCGTGCCGACCACCCGCGCCCTCGCCGCCGTTACCACCGGGCAACGCGTGCTGCGCGAGACGGTGTTGCCTGGAGCGGTGCTGACGCGCGTCGCCGCGAGCCATCTCCGCGTGGGCACCTTTCAGTATTTCGCCGCTCGTGGCGACACCGAAGGTACGCGTCTGCTGGCAGACTATGCAATCGCCCGTCACTACCCGGAAGCGGCACAGGCCAAGCGGCCATACCGCGCTCTGCTCGATGGCGTAATCGCCCGCCAGGCGCGCCTGGTTGCACAGTGGTTGCTGTTGGGCTTCATCCATGGCGTGATGAACACCGACAACACGTCCATCTCCGGAGAGACCATCGACTACGGCCCGTGCGCCTTTATGGAGGCTTACGATCCCATCAAGGTATACAGCTCGATCGACCACCAGGGGCGCTATGCCTATGGCAACCAGGCCAGCGCCATGCTCTGGAACGTGACTCGTCTCGCGGAGGCGCTGCTACCCGTACTGGAGCAGGAGGAGGGCGGCGCAGAGGCCGCGCTGGCCTCTGCCAAAGAGGCGCTCGCCGCCTTTGCTCCGCAGTTCGAGGCGGCCCGGGCCGCGGGATTCAGCCGCAAGCTTGGCCTTTCCACGGAGCGTGAGGGCGATGCGGCGCTGGCTCAGGACCTGCTGGATCGCATGGCCGCGCATCAGGCCGACTTCACTCTGACGTTCCGCCGCTTGTGCGCAGCCGCCGCCGGACCGGCCGGCGACCAGGGAGTGCGCACGCTCTTCGCTGGCCCCGCTGCCTATGACGATTGGGCAATTGGATGGCGCAGGCGTCTCGAGCACGAACTGATTTCAGGGGAGGCGCGGGCCACAGCCATGCGGAGGGTTAACCCGGCGTTTATTCCCCGCAACCATAGGGTGGAAGCGGCGCTCACCGCCGCAGCAGAGCAGCAGGACTTTCAGCCTTTCGAGAACCTGTTGGAAGTGGTGTTACATCCCTATGAAGACCGGCCAGACCGCCCAGACATGGAACTGTACGCAACCCCGGCCCGCCCCGAGGAACGTGTCCTGCGAACTTTCTGCGGCACGTAGATACGCTAGTGGACTGTAACTGTTGATTTCGGGAGTAGAAACAGATCCGCAAAATGCCGCTCTTGCCTTCGAAACGGATAAATGATCATCTGTGTGGCGGACACCAATAGCAGCTCCCAAGGGAATAGGCGCGGGAGAAATCGCAGAACAACCTAGCACCGATCTGCCTCGATCCATAAATCTGGATCTTGGTTTTGCGGAGTGCGCGCTGGATGATGAACGACATGAAAAACAAATTAGGACGTTGCGCGCTCGCTGCCTCTTTTATCCTGAGCCTCTCATTCACAGCCGTGGCGGCTGGTCCATCCATTGCCTCGGGTTCCGCTCCATTCGCCGGTGAGCCTGCTAACCCCGAGATGGCCGATCAGGTACGCGCCGAGTTCCTACATGCCTGGAACGGATACAAACAGTATGCTTGGGGGCACGATGAGGTTAGACCGCTCAGCAAGACGCCCTTTGACTGGTATGGCTCGTCGCTGCTCATGACTCCCGTCGACGCGCTCGATACCATGATCCTGATGGGGTTGAACGATCAGGCCGACGAGGCCCGCACACTGATCGATGACAAGCTCGACTTCAACAAAGATATCTACATCAAGACCTTTGAAATCAACATCCGTCTGCTCGGCGGTTTGCTGAGCAGCTACCAGTTGACCGGCGACAAGCGTCTGCTGGCGCTCGCCGATGACCTGGGCCAGCGATTGCTTCCTGCTTTTAACTCGCCAACGGGTCTCCCATATGTCGAGGTCAACCTCAAGACCGGAGCGGTGCGTGGCGATGAGCCGAACGCGGCCGAGGCAGGCACCTATTTGCTCGAGTTCGGCGCGTTGAGCAAATTAACTGGCAAACCCATCTACTACGAAAAGGCCAAACGCGCCACCACCGCTCTGTACGATCGCCGTTCCGCCATCGGATTGTACGGGCTGAACATCAACGTAAAGACCGGTGAATGGACCGGCACCGCCAGCAACATCAACGGCGGCACTGACTCTTTCTACGAATATCTTTTAAAGTCATGGCTGCTTTTCGGCGATCTGGACTGCAAACGCATGTGGGAGACGAGCGTCAAGGCGCTCAACCAATATGTTGCCCAGGATGCTCCAACCGGCTTCTGGTATGGTGAGGCTGACATGCATACCGGCGCTCGCGCCGGAACACGCTTTGGCGACCTCGCGGCGTTCTTCCCCGGCACCCTCGCGCTCAGTGGAGACATCGCCCGTGCCCGCCGCCTGCAGGACTCCTGTTACAAAATGTGGACGACATTCGGCATCGAACCGGAGGAAATCGACTACGCCACCATGAAGATCGTCTCTCCCGGCTACGAGCTTCGGCCCGAAATCATCGAATCCGCTTACTATCTTTACTACTTCACCCACGATCCGCAGTATCTGCAGATGGGCCAGACCTTCTTCGCCAGCCTCAGGAAATATTGCAGAAACGACGTTGCTTATGCAGCGCTTACCAGCGCCGATACCAAGGTGCAGCGCGATGATATGGAAAGCTACTTCTTCGCCGAAACCCTGAAGTATCTTTATCTGATCGGCGCGCCCAGCACGATCGACCTGAAGACAACGGTGTTCAACACCGAAGCTCATCCTCTCGAGCGCACGTGGAAGGCCGAAGGTCCCGTCTCGAACTATCCCGCATGGATGCAAGAAGGCTCACTGCTGGCAAAGCCCACACCAGGAGCATCTCATTGAAGAACGGCTCCCTCGAATCGGAACTTCCCCATCATGGGCAATAACGATGTGCCGCAATGCACGATGGACAAGCGGTAGATTTCTCACTGTCACGTATGTTGCCTGGCCCACAGGGTGTTTGCGACGGCAGCGCCTGACCCCCTTTCGGGCGGTCGCTTGTGGGACAAACTGAGGCTTTTCCGCGAAGGCTGTCTTACCCCTGGAGGTTTTGTATCTACTCTCATTGCTAATGTAGAAACTCGAGGCCCACTCAAGCATCGCATCGTAAAGACAAAGCGGACTTGTCTGGAAACATTTCGGGTCCATGGAAAGGAAATGTCCCCGCCGCGCATCTAAGTAAGTAGCAACCCTATCCGGATTTCTAATCGGCTCGAACCCTTCCTTCCCTCCAGTTCTTACGCGGCGTGTAAAGCGGTGCCCGCGGAGACGGCGTTCTTGTTCGGTATCCAGAGGTATGTTACCTCTACCGGCCTCCACCGGGTTCGACCGTCGCGGCATTTACCATGGTTTTAGATGACGACGGGCTCATTTCCCCTCTCAACGGAGCAGGTTTTTGATGAATTTGAATTGTTGGTTCCGCGTGGTTTCCAAAGTGATTCCGCAAACCGCGATGTTGGTATGGTTAGCAGTCGGCTTCTCCTTACCCGCGCAAACGGGGCGCGTCTATACGTCCGCGGATTACAGCCAGGCCGCCCATCTGCTGCATGCGTCCACCGATTCGATGGTCGACCACGCGGTCAAAGGCGCCGCATTTTTTGGCGGCGATCGCTTCTGGTACCTCGACACCGATCACGGGTTGCCAACCCTGATGGTCGGCGACGCAGCAAAGCGCACCAAGGCTGCCGCGTATGACCCAGTGCGCATGGCCGAAGCCCTGCACGCGGCCGGCCTGGAAGAGACCGACGCGAAGCGCATCTACCCGGAAACATTTGATCTGCTTGACGATGACAGGAGCGCGCTGATAACGATCAGTGGAACCCGCTACCGATGTGCCCTCGGCGCCGCGTATCGCTGCTCCCTGGCACTGCGAGGACCAGACGACGTGCCCAGGCAGAGCTTACACGACGCTTCCCTTGCGGCTTTTTCCCCGGATGGTCGACGGGCAGTGTTTGTTCGCGATTGGAACCTGTGGGTGCGCAACATCGCGACCGGAGCTGAAAAACAACTGACCACGGATGGCGTCAAGGACTACGGGTTTGCGACCGACAATGCAGGTTGGAGCCACAGCGACCACGCCATCGTGGTGTGGTCACCGGATTCGAAGAAGATCGCAACCTTCCAGCAGGATCAGCGCAAAACAGGCGAGATGTACACGGTCAGCACGCGCATTGGACACCCTCACCTGGAAGCATGGAAGTACCCGCTGGTAGGTGACAAGGACGTGACCATGATCGAGCGCGTGATCATCGATGTAGACACAGTGAAGGTGACGCGACTGAAGATGCCGCCCGATCAGCATCGTTCCACATTGTGCGACAACCTGGTTTGCCCCACTGGATGGGAAGACGTGCAGTGGGCAAACGATGGCAAGACGCTGGCGTTTGTTTCTACTTCACGCGATCACAAAACCGAAAACGTACGCATCGCGGATGTGGCCACCGGGACGGTTCGCGACGTGTTCACAGAGACGGTACCTACCTTTTTCGAGAGCGGTTATGAGCATGTGAACTGGCGCTACCTCTCGCAAAGAAATGAAATTCTCTGGTTCTCGCAACGGGCGAACTGGGGAAACCTGTATCTGTACGACGCCGGCACGGGAAAATTGAAGCACGCAGTGACCCAGGGCGACTGGAACGTGGATGAGCTTCTCTATGTGAACCAGCAGAGCGGCGCGATGATCCTGACCGGCACAGGCCGTGAACCATCAGAGGATCCTTACTACCGGCGCATCTACAGTGCGAACCTGGACGGTGCGCAACCGAAGCTGCTTACGGCGGAGGATGCCGACCATGTTGCCGCCGTGTCCAAGGACGGAAAATACATCATCGATATCTACTCCACGCCGCAGAAGCCGCAGGTTATGGTGTTGCGCGATGACTCCGGACAAACGATCCAGGAGTGGGCACACGGCGATATCTCGCGTCTCCAAGCCGCAGGATGGATCGCACCGGAAACCTTTCACGTGAAAGGACACGACGGTAAGACCGATGTGTATGGGCTTCTCTTTCGTCCCGCCAACCTTGACCTTTCGCGGAAGTACCCGGTCATCGATTACATTTATCCCGGGCCGCAGGGCGGCTCCTTCGGTACGCACGGATTTGAAGCCTCTCGTGGAGACAGCAATGCGCTGGCGCAGCTGGGCTTCACCGTGGTGCATATTGAAGGCATGGGGAATCCCAAACGATCAAAAGCCTTTCATGACGAGTACCTCGGCGACCTCGGCATGAATGCGATTCCGGATCAGATCAGCGGTCTGCAGGAACTTGCTAAGCGGTATGCGTGGATCGATCTCGATCGGGTTGGAATGTGGGGGCACTCCGGTGGCGGCAATGCTACGGTGGCCACGATGCTCCACTATCCTGACTTCATCAAAGTCGGCATCGCGGAGAGCGGCAACCACGAGAACCGGAATTATGAAGATGACTGGGACGAGAAGTGGGTCGGCCTGCTGCAAACGCAAGCGAACGGAACCACCAACTACGATTCGCAGGCAAACGCGAGCTACGTGCAGAACCTGAAGGGAAAGCTCCTGCTGGCCCATGGCATCTTAGACGACAATGTGCCGCTATCGACCACCCTGCTGCTGATCGATGCGCTGGAAAAGGCTAACAAAGATTTCGACCTGGTGGTGTTTCCTGAGGCGCACCATGGATACGGCCCGGCTGCGGGCGCTTATATGATGCGCAGGCGATGGGACTACTTCGTCACACAGCTGATGAAGGCCACGCCGCCTCATCAGTTCCCGATGCCCGCGCTGCTCGCGCCACCGAAGTAACTATCGACTAACAGGGGGCGATCCATGGTCTGCCGTCCAGCTCAGACGCATCGCGTCTGTCTCGATTTTCTAAGACTTCTTTAGGAACTAGCCATAAGTTTTATCCAGTTAGCACTTCAGAGTATTCCACCTGCTTAACGCGGACTCCCGACCTCCGCCGTACTCTCGCATATTCGAAGTAACGTTTGTACGAGTTGATTGGGCTTTCAAAAAAGTGCCACGATACCGAAGCGGCGGCAAGCGACATTCCGACAAGCAGCAGGAATCTCAACCAGGAGTCTTCGCGCAGCGAGAGGTGGCTCCATTTCAGCAAATAGAACAGTATGACTGGCATGAAGCCATGGAGGATATAGATCCCATAGCTGATCCTACCGATGTATCGGATTGGCTTCAGTTCAAGTAGATTGCCAATGGGTCCTTTGAACGATGATGCCGCACGGCTAACTAGCCACCCGAAGGCAAAGGCAGCTGCAAGGTCTTCCAGAACCGGCTTGCCGGGTAGTGCTATGCCCACAGCTTTCGCGGCAAAGAATAGTCCGAAAGAAGGTAACCCAATCCACTTCATGACCTCCGTGAAGTGGGCGACCGCATCGGAACTTCCGAGTTCCTTGTCCTGGCAGTAGGCAATAATCGCTCCAATTCCCAGAACATCCATACAAGAAAATGGGAGCAAGCCAAATAAATGAATATTCATCGTGACTCCGATGAAGCGAGTCAGAGGTCCAAGACAGACGGTCGCGATCAAGGCGTTCAGCAGATAACGGCGGGGCAGGAACAGAATCAAACAAGGCCAGATCAGATAGAACTGCTCCTCTACCGAAAGTGACCAATAAGGGTTGACGACAGTTTGGACGGATACGTTGTGGAGCACCTGATAAAAGTTGCTGAGGTAGGCGACTTGCCACCAGAGAGTCTGCCGCACGGGCCTGATATTCACGAGCGCGGTGATGGCCAGTGTCGCGTAATAAAGTGGAACGATGCGCAGGAGGCGACGGCAATAAAACACGCGGACTTCGCGCCAGCGATCTTCCTCGAGCCGACAGCGAAGCAGAATACGCGTTATCAGGAATCCGCTGATCACGAAAAATGGTCTGACGCCTAATTGACCTCGAGGAACGAGCCGTCCCATCGGACTATCGGTCGTGACGACGAAGTGCGTGACCATCGTGAAGAAGATTGCGAAAGCGCGCAATCCATCCAACTGCTTCATATGAGTCCGGTTGGCCACACTGCTATTCATGTGCATTCCTCGGCATGAAGCCTGCCATTTTGACAACACCAACGAGCGTCAGAACTTTTGCTGTGACGTAGTCGAGGGATTGAGTTATTTGCGGAGTGAGATCTACTGATCGTTCATACGATCTTGATCGCCAGTATCGATGGAGACGGCCAGGCGCAAGGACAAAGAAAACCGTAGCAACAACTCTTTCAATGTAGATGTCCCTCTTCATCCAGGTCTGGAGTCGGACCATTTTGGGGGCTTTGCAGATCCGATAGTCTCTTATGCTGATCCAATTGCCTTGGTCACCCTCTAAGACTACCGACGCCTCGCGGGGAATTCCAGCTCCGCACGAAGCAAAGGTGCAAAGAAGTAACTTTTGTACGCATCCCAAACGGTAATGCTGAATAGCCACTTTAGTACCCCCAAAGAAAAACATTACAGTTGCAATCGCCTGAGCGAGGACAACAACCACTGCGCTTATCTCGCAAAGAGCAGAATTGAGGCAGGCCCGAAGCGTGAAAGAAAGCATGATGGGTAAGCCCTCTTGGTAGAGCAATTGATGCTTGTATTTAAGCGCAGATGCCCGGGTTGTCTTGTCTCCCCTTCAGGGATGGTTGGGCGGATCCTTCAGATACTGTCGTAGTTCGGCGACGTTGTAGCAGTGGGAAAAGGCCGTTTCCCGCAAAATGCGGCCACTTCCTACGAGCTCAGCCAATGACTGCTCCATCGTCATCATGCCTTCGGTGCGCCCGGTAGAGATGTGCGAGCGAATCTGGTGATCCTGGCCGGTCCGGATCAGATTACGGATCGCCGTCGTCGCCATTAAGACCTCGACCGCCGGATAGCGATTGGCGCTGTCGGCCGCCGGCACCAGTTGCTGGGTGACGATGGCGACCAGAGCCAGCGAGAGCTGCTGGCGAATTTGTGACTGCCGCCCGGCAGGAAAAATATCCAGAATGCGCGAGATGCTCTGCGAGGTGTCGTTGGTGTGCAGCGAAGAAAGCACCAGGTGCCCGGTTTCGGCCGCCGTGAGCGCCGCGGCCATGGTCTCGGCATCGCGCATTTCTCCCACCAGGATCACGTCGGGATCCTGCCGCAAGACAGCGCGCACCGCTTGCGCAAAGGAGGGCGTGTCGTGGCCTACTTCGATCTGCTCCACAATGGAATTGTGGTTCGCATGCTCGTACTCGACCGGATCTTCAATAGTGATGATGTGATCGCGACGGCGCAGGTTGATGAGGCCCAGCAGGGCGGCCAGTGTCGACGTCTTGCCGCAACCGGTCGGGCCGGTGAGCAGCACCAGCCCTTGGCGCGGTTCCGCAAGCTGGGCCAGCGCCGCCGGCAGGTGCAACGATTCGAGCGACGGAATTTGCGCCGGCAGCAGGCGAATGCAGGCCGCTAACGTACCCCGCTGATAATGAAAGTTGGCGCGGAATCTACCGATCTGCGCTCGCGCAAAACAGAAGTCCAAGGACTTGTTCGCTTCCAGCTCTTCTGCCTGGCGGGTGCTTAGCAGCGGAACCAGCAGGCTGCGCATGTCCTCTGCCGATAAGGGCTTTCCGGCGGCTGGTGTCAATGCGCCTTTCACCCGCAGAGCGATCTCTGACCCGGCTACCAGAACAACATCGGAGGCGCCGCGTTGGACGGCCAACGATAATAAGCGGTCGATGGAGGAGTTTCCGCCGCTGATCGTCGCCGCACGGGAACGGTTCAGCTCATCGACAAGACGCGACAGTTCATTCCCAAAGGCAGCCATGGGCCCTTTCTGGTGATTCCTTATTTTAGCAATGGCTTTGGGAGCGTCGGGGGATGGTCCTTGGGGGATGGTTGTTGGTTCTCAGCGCTTCGGTTTGCCGGAAGTAACGTTGCGTGGCGCCGGGTTGGCCCGGCGCCGCTGCCTTTGCAGTGCTAGAATGACGGGCCCACCTCTACGCCGGCGGCCGATATCTTATTCAGCCAGACCTGGTACTCATCGTTCTCCTTGTTCAGTGTGACCTGTCCGGTGGCTAAGACAGAGTTGGCGATGTAGTCGGCGGGCGCCGCGGGGAAGAATTGATCCCTGCGATAGCCTTCCTGGGCACAGGATGCTTTCCAGCAAGCCCAGCCGACCAGGTTATCCCGCATTGTGTTGTTGTACATCGTTGCGGTGGCGCCGCCGTTGGCCAGGCCTACGTCCTGGGCCGCGATTCTTGTTCCATCGGTCAACAATCCGCTGGAGATCACGTGATTGTTGGCGGCGATGTTGTCATGGCCGGCCGCAAACTTGATGCCATAGCTCACGGTGCCGACGATCTGGTTGTCATGAATGTTGTTGAAGGCAGGCGCTTGCTGGTCGGTATCGTTGGCGTCGCCCTCGGTCTTGATGCCACCACCCATATACGCATCCTGAGCAGCCCTGTAGGGATAGGCGCCCTGGATATAAGAGTCGTGGATCTCGAGCGGACGGTTCGGTGTTCCGCTGGAACGGTAGACGTCGATATTATCGTCGACCAGACTGCGGCCGGGATAATTGATGACCTCGTTCCAACCCACATCGATGCCAGGCACAGATTGCACGGTGTCGAACTGAATGAAACGTGCCTGGCTATGGTTAGCACCTTCACCCGGCAGGTAGCTGCCGTGTCCGTCGCTCAACAAGCCATTGAGGTTGCGCGCACGATTGGCACGGATCACGATCGTCTGTTCACCGTCCCGATTGCCCGCGTACCCGTGCACGATCACGCCGCCGCGCGCGTTCTCAATGTAGTTACCCTCCACATCGAGCCGCGCCGGCGAGTTCACCTCGAGGAAGATGCCGTTCGGTTGACCCTTGGCGGGGGCATTCATCGCCACACCGAGGCTATTGCGGACGGTCAGGTTGGTGCCCGCGACGCTGGTCGTAATAAGGTCGCCCGCACCGCGCAGGTGCGCGTTTTCAATAATGACCGGGGCCGTGGTCGCCACCGTAACGGCCGGCGTTTTGCTGTCGGTGCTCTGCCAGTTGCCGGAGTACGTGCCGCCGCGGCTGATGACAATGGGAGCACTCCACTCCACATCGCCGATGCTGCTGCCGGCGGGGACGGAGGTCGTGAGTCCCTGGTAGCTGCCCGAGATGACGGCCTGGCCGTCAGCGAGCCCAGCTAACAAGCCGGAGGCACTGGCCGTCATGGTGCGTGGATCAGAAGACTGCCACGCGAACTGCGCTGTGATGTCTTTGACCGAGCCATCGCTGAAGCTGGCCACCGCTTTCAGTTGGGTGGTCTTTCCTATGGCTACGACCGGCTGCGAGGGAGTAATCAATATTGACTGCAGCGCCGCGCCCACTCCGTCGCCGGCTGCGGCCGCGTCCCCGGCAGTACCGCCGTTCGCGCCGTTGGAAGAGACCGCCTTGCCTGCCGGCGCATGTACGGCCGAGCCGGAAGTGTAGGTGGCGCTCACCACCGCACTCGGCACATAGCCAAGCCCTGCGGGATACGTCGTAGGCCAGGTCTGCGGATTCGTACCGCCGGCCCCGTAGAGACCGACGGCGTTTACGGTTCCCGGAACCGTCATTTGAAATGGACCGGTATAGAGCCGCGTGGTGCCGGACCCGGGTACTGGCTTGGATCCGTCGGTGGTGTAATAGATAGATGTGTTGCCTTGCGGGCCCGCGCCCGAGGTGAGGCCGGTATCGGTAAGCGTCACGGTTTGGGTGCCGCTCACGCTGCCCGACGCCGGGCTGATGGTGGGCGCAACGCTGGTGATGGCGCTGCAGGTTGCGCTAGTCACATTGCCCACCTGAGTGGGTTGGTTGCTCTGCAGTTCCTCGTTGGAGATGTAGTTTGCCTCGTTCCCTTTATTGAGCGCCATGTTAGGGCCGCAGATCCGGTTGTAGTTAATCTCCCAGCTAGACGCTCCGTAGCCCCACTCGAATCCGTTTCCGAAGTTACCCTGGATCAGGTTGTTATCGCCATGCGATCCAGTGCCCCAGTATTCATGCGCGAACGCGGGACCGCTATTGCCGGCGACTCCGCAAAAGTCACAACCGTACACACTTTTTAAGCTCGAAATGCTGACGTTGTTGTTCTCCAACAGCCCCGGAGTGTTCCCGGCAACGCCTGTGGTCGTACTCCATTGGCAGCAAGGGGTCGAGAGGCCAAGCGATCCGTAGAACGCATAACTCTGATCCTGAAAAATATTGTTGCTCACGATGGTGGGGTGGTTGACGGTGCCTTCCTGGATCTCCACTTCAATACGGTGAATATTCAGGAAGTAGTTGTATTCGACGTCCAGGTTGTCGGATGCAGAGGCTTTCTGCCCGATGACAAAATTGCCTGCCGCCTGCAGCGCCTTGAAGCCGTTCTCCAAATGGAAGAACTTGTTGTACTTAACCACAATGTCCTGGGTCAAGCCCTGATGAATGACGACGCCTGCGCAATAGCCACCGTAGTCTATGCCGAGGGAGAAGACGGCGGTGCAGGAATTGGTGTCGCCGAAGCTGTTGTACTCGATGTTTACGTTCGACAACGTAGTGTTGACATTGCCGTCGAAATAGATGGAGCCTGACAAGGCAAACGGAATACTGCTACTGGTCGAGGACGGCAGCCCTCCCGTAGTGTCGTGAAGAATATTTATATTCGTATTGTTTCCTGAGGCGACATAGAGAAGCCCGGCATTGTATCCGGCCAGATATTCCAAACTCAGACCATTGCAGCCGCCCGCCAAATTGAAGATGTTGGAGCCGGAGAACGTGGCTTTGAGGATGGCCGTGTTGGGAAAGACCGCCGGACCAGTAATGGTCAGGTTGTGGCACGGAATATTGAGCGTGCTGCTGATGGAATACGTGCCCGCCGCAAAGATGATCAACGAACAGTTGGCAGCGTTGGTAATTGCGCTCTGCAGCGCGCCCTGGCTCATGCTGCTGTTCAGGTTGATTGTGGGACCTCCGCATCCCACGGGAAGTTTCCCCGGGGTTGGAGTCGGAGTAGGAGTTGGAGTAGGAGTTGGAGTCGGAGTCGGGGTTGGAGTTGGAGTGGGAGTCGGAGTTGGAGTGGGAGTCGGAGTGGGAGTCGGAGTCGGAGTTGGAGTCGAGGCTGAGTTGACGACGAGCAAGGTTTGCGCCTTAGCCGAGGAATAGTCCGTGCTGTCTGTGGGAGAAAACACGGCGGTTAACAGTTGTGTGCCCGCCGCCAAAACAGTGCCTGACACGGGGTTATAGAGGAAGCTTCCGGGGACGTTTGCCGTGGCATCCAACTGGGCCGCAGTGACCGCGGTGCCCGCCGTAATGGCGGCCGGCGCAGGCCAGGCAATGGTTGGAGCGGCCTGGTTTACAGTGAGCTGTACCGAAGCGGTGGCCGCGGAATAGGTCTTGGTATTTTTCGGCCTGAAGATGACAGAAAGCGTCTGCGCTCCGGCTTTGAGCACAGTTCCGGCGGCCGGCGTATAAGCGAAGGTTCCATCCACGTTTGCCGTGGCGCTCAATTGCGCGCCACCGAGAGCTGTGCCGTAGGTGATGGGCGCGGGAGCCGACCAGGCAATCGTCGGAACGTTACTCGAACCCGCCGGCGTTATCGTGACTTGTGTCGTCGCACTCAGGTTCTGCGGAGTGACCGTCGACGATGCGGGGGATGTCCCCGCGGGAGTCACTTCGAGATACGCCGCCTGTACAGTTACAGTTCCGGCAGCCTTCGCGTTGATGGCTCCATTGCTCATGGAAGCCAGAGCGGTGTCGGAAACCGAAAATTGTGTACCCGCAGTTACATCCTGCGTCGTACCGTCACTCAGATGGGCCACGGCCTTGAGCACGGACGCGCCACCTACGGCGATGGTGGCGGGAGTCGCTGTGATGGTCAGCGAATCGAGATTCTGGGACGAGGGGCTACTGCACCCTGCCATAAAAATCAAAGCGCCGCACAGGAGCCCGGAACAGACCCGTGCAGGGGGGGAAATACGCATGAATAGCCTCGTCGGTGGTGAATTCGAAGCATCGCGTTCTGGGTAAGTAGGGCATTTCAAAGGCGCGAACGGGCTTTCGCATCTTCGAGATACGTGGTGCCGCCGGCGAAATTTCGTGTCTTGTTGTTCTCACTATCAACGCTGACCCAGAACGAGACAATCACACCGATTAGGCATTACGTAAGTTTGCAATGCACTGATTTGAAAGGGGTTGTAGGTGAATTTTTTGCGCTGTGACTACGTATTTCTGCTCGCCGCAGTGTGGAATTTGCCTGAACTGTGAGGATGCAGCGATCAGTGGGCACGGACGGCCTGACAAAGCCGGGCTAGTTGCGAAAATCGCGCTGGATCGGCTTTAACAGGATGGGATGACGCGGATAGGCGGGGATTGTGGTGCGGGAAATTTAGTCGGTGCGGAAGATGAAAATCAATGAGCGGCAGGATTGGTACGGTGCACGTGGCCACATCTTCGGAGAGCGGACGGTATCTCACTTCGCGTATCGAGCACAGTCACAGTGTCCTAATGGGCGACCAACTCTTTTACGCCGCTTGATTGCCTAACTGGGTGTACGGCCTAAAGGCTGTACACCAGATCATGTTATTTTCCGCCGTCGCTCAAGCGGTTCGCAGCCAGATACTGGAGGGATAGTGCCCCTCAGCGCGTGGCGATACTGACAATCCTTCGTCGTTTGGCGCAGGAAAGTAATCCGCCAGCACTGCCTGCAACTGCTCCGGGTAGTCGTAGTGGAGAGCCGACATGCACGACATCACAGGAAGCTTTGGATTATTGACCAGCAGGGCCATCAGCATTGCCGTCTCCTGCCACCACCAAGGACGGGTGAACACGGTACGAGGATAGGCATAGGGCAGGTAAATATCGTGAATATGGATATAGACGCCCGGAGCCAGACGAGGAATGATTTCGAGATAAATGCGCAATACGTCGGAGCCTATTTTTACCGCATGACTGCAATCGATGAACAATAGGTCTCCGCTGGAGAGTTGGTCAAAAAGGGTGAGCGGCACTTTTTGGCAAAACTCGGGGATCAACTTGATTTCTCTGCTGTTCTTCAGTTTTTCGCTCGGGTACGGCTCGACACACGTAATGTGGGAGAAGACCTCGCCATCGCGCTGGTTACGGCGAGCGGCCTCGATCATGCACAGCGTCGAAACGCCGCTCCCAATTTCAATGACGCGTTCCGGCGCAAAGCGGCGCATAAAGCAGTGCAATACCTGTCCTTCAATTTCGCTATAGCCCGGGCCCGATCCGCGCGCCAGCGCCCGGTACGATTCCAGACCTTCGACTTCAGAGTAGTAGGGTTCGCACACATCTTTCAGCCATGCCATCTGGGCCGGCAGATCCCACGCGATACCTGTCAGCGAAGAGCGTCCAATCCAGAGGGGCCGGTTGTCTTGCAGCCATGAGCAATCTGGAATCGGGCTGTAGTAGTGCTTGGGCAAAGCGTGAATGCCAGCCCGGTCAATCGTGCGAAATGTCTTGAAAAGAATATCTTTAGCGCCCATATGGTCGCACCGCTCCTGTTTGGAGAATTGTGTTCGGTGGGAGGATACCGTTGCTGTCAGCGCCCTGTACCTGCTTCGGAGCACTTCGATGCAGTGGAAACAAATGGCCCTAAAGACCTTTGTCGTCAATCGACGAGAGGGTGTTTCCCGCGCACGAGGGTCGACAACCCCGAGCCGTGCTTTGTGGTTATTTCACAGCTCCGTGGGCTGTGGCGCTTAACGTGATCGTCACAATGGCCAAGTTATCAGGCTCTGGTAGTGCGATCCCCGCATCGTTGCCACTGCTCATCGTGTTCGAATGTTGCCGACGAGAATCGTTTTGCTGCTCGCTCCCGAGCATTGTGCCTCTCTGCGAGTCATAAGTCCACCTAAAACTGTGCCCCCCACATAGCGGGCCGGCAGCAACGTCGCGACGCAAATGCTCGCGGCGCAAACCGATAAGCCCGGATCTCAAGAAAAGCGAAACCAGGGTTCTTCGTCTTAATTGCGCTTGCGATTTCTCGGCGACAGACTGCCAGAAGCCCGCACATTTTCCTCATGGGTTGGATGCATGCCGTCAGGACTGGATGTCCGTCGTCTGGCGCGCAAGAAGAAATTAAAGCTCAGCGGCGTAGGACTTTACGCGGTTCGATTCCGAAGGCGGCAAGAAAAGCGTCGGCGACGTGGATTTCGAGGTCTTTGGGCGCTTTTCCGCCAAGCTTGCTGACGAACACGTGGCGATAGATCATGGGGCCGAGCAGGAGCGCGATGCCGACTTCGGGATCGATGCCGCGGTGGAGAATGCCGCGCTTCTCACCGCGTTTGATCATATTGGCGAGCGCCACCCGGGCAGGCTCGACCACGCGTGCCCGCCACAGCAGCCCCATCGCCCGGTTCTGTGAAGCATAAGCGATCATCTGCGGCGTCATTTTCTCCCGCAGTGCCTGGCGGTCGGCTGCCGGATGATACTGCAACTGAGCGATAAGATCGGCACGAAAGTCACCCGAATCGAATAGCGGCGGCTCCTCATCGAGACCATGCAGATAGCCCATCACTTCCAGGCACAACGCGTCCTTATCCCGCCAGTGCTTGTAGATGGTGGCCTTGCTGACCCCGGAGGTCTCGGCGATGGCGTCCATACTGGTGGCATCGATGCCCCGCTCAGAGAATAATTGCACCGCCGCCTGCAAAACCTTCTTGTGGGATTCGACGCTCCGGGGTCTGGGCATTTTATGCTTCAATTCTGCTGAATAAGTAGGCGCCGCCGCTCAGGAAGACCGCGGCAATCAGCGCCAGAACGGTCAGGTCGAAGGCCAGGCTGAAGTGCCAGGTGTTGATCAATGCGCCGCGCAGTCCGTCGACTCCGTAGGCAAGCGGATCGAGAGTGGTGACGATGCGCATCACCAAGGGCAAATTCGCTAGCGGAAACAGCGCCCCGGAGAGAAAGAAGATAGGCATCACCATGAAATTCATGACCAGTTGGAAGCCCTGCATATCTTTAATGACCGAGCCGACGCCGGTACCAAGCGCGGAGAAGACGATGGCGATCATGGCCACGAAGAGAAAAGCAACCGGGATGGCGAACCAGCTATGCGGGCGGAAGCCGGCAATGAGGCAAATCACCAGGATCAGCGTACCCTGGATAATGGCGACGGTCGCCCCGCCCAGCGTGCGGCCAATCATAATCTGCATGCGCGAAACGGGAGCGACCAGTGTTTCTTTGAGAAAGCCGAATTGCCGATCCCAAAGCATGGCGATGCCGGAGAAGACGGAGCTGAACAGGACGGTCATGCCGACGACGCCTGGAGCCATGAATTGCAGATAGCTGCCATGGCCGGCTTGCTTGAAGACCGGGCCGAGTCCAAAACCCAGCGCCAGCAGGTAGAGGCACGGCTGGCCTAACGACACCACAATCTGCACCCGCGAACGCACGTAGCGCTTGAGCTCGCGCAACCACAAAATATAAATCGCACCCATAACAGTTCCCTTTCTTCGCTCCGTTAGCGTCGCCCGAACATTTGCGCAACCCGGCGCAAGGCATCGGTGGAATTAGCCGCTTCGTCGCGCAGCGACGAGCCGGTGAGCGCGAGAAACGCGGCTTCAAGGGAGTCGGTGCCGGTCTGCTCTTTCAATTCCGCAGAGGTTCCCTGGGCCACGATCGTGCCGTGATCCATGATGGCGATGCGATGGGCCACGCGATCGGCCTCATCCATGTAATGGGTCGTGAGAAACACAGTCGTGTTCTCGGTCTCGTTGAGGCGTTTAACGTGCGTCCAGAGCTGATTGCGACTCTGCGGGTCCAACCCCAGCGTGGGTTCGTCGAGAAAGAGAATCTTGGGCGTGTGCAGAAAGCCTCGCGCGATCTCGAGCCGGCGCTTCATCCCGCCGGAGAAGGTTTTTACAATAGCGTCTTTGCGGTCCCACAGTTCAAAAAGCTTTAGCAGTTCTTCGGTACGCTGCACACGGATCTTGCGCGGTACGTGATAGAGCACTCCGTGCAGATCCATGTTTTCGTAAGCGGTCTGCTCGTTGTCGAGGCTGGGATCCTGAAAGACGATGCCGAAGCGCTGGCGAGCCAGCTTCTGCTGGACTGTGGGGTCAAGGCCATCGAGCTCGATGCGTCCGCTTGTTGGCCGCAAGAGCGTGGTGAGCATCTTGATGGTCGTAGTCTTGCCGGCTCCGTTTGGCCCGAGAAAGGCAAATATCTCACCCTGTGCGACATGGAAGCTGATGTCTTTGACGGCGGTGAAGTCGCCGAAGGTTTTGACCAGGTTGGTGACAGAAATCATGCGAGGAACCTCCCTGTCGTATGCGGACAGCTTCTTATCATTTCAATACTGAACGGTATAGTTTTGCATGTCAAGCGCTGTTTTTTTCGTTCATTTTCCCAGGTTTTCAAAACCGTTCCCGTTTTCCTATATGGTTTCTGAGTGCCGCGTGCACGCATTGTCCCTTTGCCTTGCGAGGTCATACGCTATGTTCCGAGTGCGATTTCTTCTTATCCTTCGCTTGCTGGCGATCCTGCTCGCCGCCAACCTGGCGCTGGCAACCTGTGCGGCCGCGGTGGACGATCCGGAGGTGGGCTCCCTGAACAAGCCGGAGCGCCTGGAGTGGTTTCGCGATCAGGGCTTCGGCCTCTTTATTCACTGGAGCGTGGACAGCCAGCTCGGTGTGGTCATTAGTCACTCGCTGGTCGGCGCTTCCCCGGAATACACCGACCGCTTTTTTCAGGAACTGCCGAAGACGTTCGATCCGGAAGCTTTTCATCCTCTGGATTGGGCGAGATTGGCGCACCTTGCCGGCATCCGCTACGTCATGTTCACCACCAAGCACCATTCGGGCTTCGCCATGTTCGATACCGCGACGACTCCGTTCGGCATCATGAACACGCCCTTCCGTCGCGACATCACCAAAGAAGTCTTCGATGCGTTTCGCTCGCAAGGTATTGCTACGGGTGTTTATTATTCGCCCGATGACTTCTGGTGGCTGCACCAGAACGGAAAACCAATCGAGCGCCTGGTGCCCGGCGTCCAGCCGCGCAATAACCCCGGCCTGATGGAGTACGACCAGAAGCAGATCCGCGAGCTGCTAACGAATTACGGCAAGATCGATGCGCTCTTTCTCGACGGCGAGGCGGTAGGCTTGCGTGATCTGGCGTGGAAGCTCAACCCCGACATCATCGTCACCCGCGGGGCCATCAAGACCCCCGAGCTCACCATCCCGGGCATGCCTCTGCCGGGCGCGTGGGAAACCTGCATGACGATGGGCACTTCCTGGCAGTATCAGCCGCAGAATGAGCATTACAAATCAGGGGGCGAGTTGATTCGCATGCTCATCCAAACGCGAGCCAAGGGCGGCAACTTTCTGCTGAATGTGGGGCCCAAGCCGAACGGTGAGTTACCCATTGAAGAAGAGGAGCGCCTGCGGGAAATAGCGCTGTGGATGTTTGTAAACTCCGACGCTATTTATGGAGTGCGCCCGTGGATCATCACCAACGAGGGCGACATCTGGTTCACCAAAAAGAAAGACACGCTCTATGCCATGGTCGAGTCGGATACACCCTGGCCGCGCGCTACCTGGAAGAACTTTACGCTGCACTCGGTCCGCGCGACCGCCGGCACGAAGGTGAGCGTGCTGGGGCAAAATGACCAGGTGGTCGAATACCATCCGGAAATCAAGCCACTCTCCAGCTTTCACCAGGAGAAAGACGGCCTGCATGTGCGGGTGATGCAGACGCAACGACTGCAGGACAATTTTCGCTGGCCCAACCCGGCCGTCTTGCAAATCACGAACGTGGAGCCGGCTTTCACGCCGCCGCACGTGCAAACCACGGGGTCCATAGCGGAAGGGGACGGCCGGCAGGAGACGCTGCAGGCGGAGGTTCTCGATATGGGCGACAGCGCCTCGTTGCAGGTTACGTTTGAATACCGCCCCATTCTTGGCGAAGACGTAAATTCGCGGGCGTCCGCCTGGACCGCGACGCCGGCGCAGACGGTCTCCAGGATCGGTGGTTTTACCGCACATCTGGATGGGCTTACACCGAAAACGAGTTATGAGTTTCGCGCCGTCATTCATCATCCCCTGCTCTCAATCTATGGGGCAGAGATCGCTATGAAGCGGTAGGCAAGGGCCAGGCTAGTTTGCTGACGGTTTCTCGACACGATCGATGACGTAATACTCCACCGGCCCCTTTTGCGCCTGCAGTCTTAGACCGAGCTGCTGCTTCAATGCGTCGAAGAGCGAAGGCTGATCGAAAAAGCCCGGAGGCAGATCTTCTTTGGCAAAATTGGGCGGCAACTCGGGCGCAAACGACAACGTGAAATTGTAATTTTTATCGAGCCCGATCAGGTTGATCACCGGCCGTTCCTCCGTTTGCAACTGCTGGCCAAGCCACCAGCAAAAGGGAGAAGTACCATGCCCATGAAATATCCTGTTCATCCCGGACTTATCGTTCGGCATGATTGTCTTGAGCCTTCGGCACTCTCGGTCACCGAGGGAGCCAAGGTGCTTGGCGTCACCCGCCAGGCTATCAATAACGTCTTGAATGGCAAAGCCGGCATCAGCCCGGAAATGGCCATACGGTTATCGAAGGCCTTCGGCAGCACAATCGAGACGTGGCTGCAGACGCAGCTGGCCTATGATCTCGCCCTCGCGCGCAAGAACGAAAGCAAGATCAAGGTTCGCCGCCAGCACGTCGAGGCCATCGAGTTCCCCAGTGGACCGATTGGAGACGACTAAGGGTGTTCGGGGCGCACGGCCATCCCCACGATGCAGATTGCGCTGAAGCCAAAGTAATAGCCCAACCAGTACAGCGCCTGACCGGGTGACCCTGGGATCAGACTGATCCAGCCAAGCACAAATGCAAAAAATGCAAACGCAAAGCCTACCGAAATAACACCGGCCGCGCCAACGAGCCATTCGTCAGCGAGATGACGCCGCAACGTTAAAGCAGTTGCAAATTGATAGATGCCGGTGCTCAATGCCATCACAACGATCAAAAGTGCGATCGTACGAAAGGCGATGGGTCTGTGGGTCCAGAACGTCAGGATCGCTCCGAGTGTCAGACAAGCAAGGCCATTCAGCACCAGAAGCCAGGATTTGGCTTCTCTGAGGTTCCAAATGCCGGCGGCCGTGGTGCAAGCTCCCACGGCCAGCGTGAGGTAACCCAGAAGCGCAACCGGTCCATGGGCGAATCCATGCGTTGTGTGACTTAGATAGACGACGGAAATCATCGCGTTCAAGACGCCACACAATGCCAGTAACCACCAGTGCTTAAGCAGTGTTTGGATCACAGGTAACCTCCCGAATCTTGGCGGCCCTAGAGTTATGGGCACGGGGACTCGTCGGCAATTATAGACCTGCATCCCGTCTAAGCGTGTCTCAATCACCCCGTCTCAATGACCCCGTGGTAAGGCAGGCTCGGGCGACCCTGAGGCCGACTTCTAAGTTGTCGCTCAAGAAAGATGCGGTCCCGCTCGATTGTCCCGGTGCCGGGTAACTGTCTTCTCAGACAATCGACACTACGAGGATGACTGGCCCAGGCACCGTCGCTCTAAGCTTTGACGCAGGAGACAAAGTACATTCTGGGGGCAAAGATGGTTACGTCGGGAGTGTCTACCGCCTGCTGCATCGCGCGCAGCGTGCTCGCCAGCTGTTCTTCCGTAATGAGGCTGGCTCCCAAGAAGGCCGGGCCTGCTTCTTCTACGCTCCACTTCAGCAGGTGACGCTGTTCGTCGCTGATGCAGGCGGGCTGATGGTCCACGGCGCGAGCGTCTAAGATCCCGGCGGTCTCTACGAAACGATGAAGACTCTTGGCCATCGAGTAGTCCAGACCGCGAGTTGGCCCGAGCCGCCCAAAGAGGTCGGCAAACGCACTCGAAGCCGTGGGTGGTTGACTCTTCGCGCTGGTTAGATCTCCATCTTCGAGAACCAGGATGCCACCGGGCTTAAGAATTGCCAGCATCTCCTCAATACAGGCTACGGGATTCGGCAGATGGAGTAGTAGGAACCTGCAGTATGCGAGATCGAAGTAAGCGCGCGGCAGTGCGGTCTCACAGGCATTGGCCTGGAGGAAGGATATGTTCTCGATGCTCGCGCGAGCGGAGATTGCCCTTGCTTCCTCAACCTGAGCCGTGCTGAAATCGACTCCCGTTACAGAACCCGAAGGACCGACCATCTCCGCAAGCATGCGGGTCGTCATGCCGACGCCGCAGCCAAAGTCTGCGACGTGCATGCCTGCTCTTAGGCCGGCGGCGGCCAAGACATTGCGCGCGAACGGCGAATAAACCTCATGCAGCGCACGGAGACGGCGAACCGCAGCGGAACCGGTGGCTAACGCGTAGGGAGCGTAGTTCGGGCTCGGCGCAGAAGCTTGATTGAGAGCGGCTTCGGTCATCGCACGAGTCTACGCAGATTCCCCACCGTCGTAAACATATAAGTCGTGTCAATAATTTCTCGCACCTTGGCCTTCCGCAACCAACCGCCGCAAGCAAAGGGAAAAGCCACCCTCGCCTTTGTCATCAGGAGAAGCGGCGTCTTACAACAAACAGCCTGACCGACTTGGATGGACAACGGTCTCTGGCCTGCCGGGAAGTAATCTGGCGATCCACCTCTACGATAAGTCGCTAGCTTTGACCGAAAATCTTCATATACTACGACGATGAGAAAAACATATTGGGTACTCGCAGCATCGCTCGCCGCATTGGTCATTGCCGGGGCGGCTGCTTCCAGTCCGGCAGCAAATCCTGCTTCGAGTGCCGAGGCCGCGACGGAAGCCGCGATTGCACGGGTGCACGAGGTCGATCCACAGATCCATGCTGTGATTTCCCTCGATCCCACAGCGCTCGATCAGGCCCGCGCCATCGACCGGGGACGCCGGGCACGCGGGCTGCTCTACGGATACGCAATCCTGCTCAAAGACAACATCGAGGCCGATGGGCCGCTACCCACAACCGCCGGCAGCATGGCGCTCCTCAACAACGTCACCCATCGTGACGCGCCGCTGGTCGCGCGGCTGCGCGCAGCCGACGCAGTCATCCTCGGCAAGACAAACCTGTCAGAATGGGCCAACATTCGGTCGAACGCCTCAATCTCGGGCTGGAGCGGGGTGGGCGGCCAGACCCGCAACCCACACGCGCTCGATCGCAATCCATGCGGCTCCTCCTCGGGCAGCGGCGCCGCCGTCGCCGCAGGAGAAGTGGAAGCGGCGATCGGCACCGAGACCGACGGATCGATCACCTGCCCCGCGGCGGTTAACGGCGTGGTGGGGCTCAAGCCTACGGTCGGGCTCGTCAGCCGCTCGCGCATCGTGCCCATTAGTCACAGTCAAGACACCGCTGGGCCGATCGCGGCCGATGTTACGACCGCGGCGCGCGTGTTGGGCGCGATCGCGGGCTCAGACCCGGCCGACCCGGCGACCCGGGACGCCGACGCGCACTTGGCCGATTATCTCGCGGCCCTGAAGCCCGACGCGCTGAAGGGCGCGCGCATCGGTGTGCTGCGTTTTGCGACCGGCTGGTCGGCGGGCACCGACAAGGTGTTCGAGCAGGCACTGAAGGTGCTCAAGGCGCAGGGTGCGACGCTGGTCGACATCACCACACTTAAGGACAAAGACAAGATCGGCGACGCGGAAACACTGGTACTCGATACGGAGCTCAAGGTTGATCTAAATGCCTATCTCGCCACCACTCCGCCGGCGGTGAAGACGCGCACGCTGGCGGACGTCATAGCCTTCAACACGGCGCATCCCGACCGTGAACTCGGGCTCTTCGGGCAAGAAACGTTTGTGAAAGCCGAGGCGACCAAGGGACTCGACGATCCTGCGTACCAAACGGCGCGCGCCACTTCCCTGCGCATCGCCGGACGCGATGGGATCGACGCCATGCTGGCAGCCGACCACCTCGACGCACTGGTTTCGCCGACCATGCCGCCGGCGTGGAAGATCGACGCCGCCAATGGCGATCAGATCAGCGGAGCGGGCGCGGGCGGGTTGGCGGCAGTCGCAGGCTATCCCCACCTCACGGTGCCGATGGGCGCCGTCGTGGGGCTTCCGGTCGGCCTATCTATCATCGGCCCGGCCTGGAGCGAAGCGCGGCTGCTGAGCTACGGCTACGCGTACGAGCAAGCGGCGAAGGCGAAGATTACGCCCCACTTTCTGCCATCGATCGAGGCAGTACCGCCGATCGCTCCGCTGCTCGAACCACTGCACCGCTGACGGCATCCCGGTGATAGCGTAGTATTCCTTAAACACTATTTTTACAATCGATGTGGCTTACGTGTTTCCGTTGGACGCTTCGATGCCTCTTGCGCCGCTTTAGTGCGAGCGCCGGCCCTGGCAACGTGCGGCCAGCAATCCGCAATATCGAAGGGAAAGACCATGCCAACGTTTGAAACTCAGATATGGAAGAGCGCAAGACTCACGATCGAACGCGGCCAGAGCGAATCACACGCCATGGTCTTTCGATTCTCCGGGCCATTCACCACCCGGGATATGTACAACTCGCTCTCTCCTGACGCCTTTCGGAACATCTTTGAATCGGCGCCAGGCGTTGAGCCGCCGCTCGCACACACCTTTGACCTGACAGAGGTTCCATACATGGATTCGACCGCCCTTGGCATGTTGGCCACCCATTTCGTCCGCTGTCAGAAAAATGGGATTCGGCTGAGCATTGCAGGCGCGAACGCTCGCGTTCAGGAATTGTTCCGGCTCACCGGAATGGAGAAAGTGCTTCCGATCGCTTAGAGCATAGGTCACTTTTCGCGCGTGACGACTGATTTCCCGAAAGGCCGACTCCCCCTTTTGCGGCATTAGAAACCGTAGCAGTGCCGAATCACACTCTGAAACAAAAGCAACGGCATCGCGTTTTGCCGCGTCTCTACTTGCCGGCTGTCCGGCGGCCGAAGGGTGATGGATCCCCGGGCGGGCCATAGGTGCGCCACCCTGTTACCCCCATTCCTTCAACGATTTATCCAGTATCCCCGACGGTTCACCGCGGCCCCGGCTCTTTACACCCCCCGGTATAATGGAAGAGGTGTGCTACAGCGCCCATGTGGTGTAAGAGCAACACTGGAGGCACCAGACCGACGATGAAAACAACCAAACATCCGCTCGAAACAATCCTGGAAAAGCGCATCGCCATCATCGATGGAGCCATGGGCACCACCATCCGCACCTACGGCATGAAGGAAGCGGATATCCGCGGGGATCGATTCAAAGACTCGAAGAAGGACCTGCTCAATAACGGTGACCTGTTCTCCCTGACGCAGCCGAAGATGATCTGCGACATCCACCGCCGGTTTCTTGAGGCGGGCGCAGACATCATCGAGACCAACACCTTTGGCGCCACCAGCATTACGCAAAGCGAGTTCTTCGTCGAAGATCCGCGCGAACACGGCGGCCGCAAAGATCCCGAGTTCTATCAGAAGGTGATTGACGATAAGTTCCTCAGCAATCTGGCCTGGGAGATCAATGAGCAATCGGCGCGGCAGTGCCGCGAATGGGCCGATCGCGTCGCCAACGCCACCGGGCGCCCGCGCTTCGTGGCCGGAGCCATTGGGCCGCTCACCGTCTCGCTCTCCAACTCGCCCGATGCCGACGATGCCGGCTTCCGCGTCGTCACCTTCGACCAGGTAAAGACCGCGTACGCCGAAGAGGTGCGTGCGCTCATCGCCGGCGGCGTCGATCTGTTGCTGGTCGAAACCATCTTCGATTCGCTCAACGCCAAGGCCGCGTTGGTGGCGATCCGCGAAGTCTTCGACGAAGACAAGAAGAATCTGCCCGTAATGATCTCCGCCGCAGTCGGGCGCGGCGGCGAGACCATGATCTCCGCGCAAACCACTGAGGCCTTCTGGAACGCGGTGCAGCATGTGAAGCCGCTCTCCGTGGGGCTCAACTGCTCGCTCGGGCCTGACCTGATGTATCCCTTTCTGGAGGAGCTCTCAGAGAAGGCCGATGTCGCCATTTCCTGCTACCCCAATGCCGGCTTGCCCAACCCCTTGTCGGAGACCGGGTTTGACCTGGGCCCCGAAGACATGGGCCGCTACCTGGGTGACTTTGCGCGGGGCGGGCTCATCAACATTGCCGGCGGTTGCTGCGGCAATACCCCGGAGCACATCGCCGCCATCGCCAAAGCGCTCGAAGGCAAGGCCCCGCGCGTGATCGGCGCACACGCCCACCAGAACGAGAGAGTCGCGTGAGCCTGGCCCAAAGCGTCGTTCCCGCCGAAGTGACCGATACCGAAGACCAGCCGAAACCGCTGCGTCTCTCCGGCTCGCAGCCCTTTACCCAGCAGGCCAACGTGTACATCATGATCGGCGAGCGGACCAACGTGGCCGGCTCGCCGAAGTTCGCCAAACTGGTCAAGGAAGGCAAATACGAAGACGCCGTCTCGATCGCCCGGCAGCAGGTGGAGAACGGCGCCAACGTGCTCGACATCTGCATGGACGAGGGCATGATCGACGGTGTCGCCGCCATGACCCGCTACCTGCAACTGCTGGCCAGCGAGCCAGAGGTGGCCAAGGTGCCCTTCATGGTCGATTCCTCCAAGTGGGAGGTCATCGAGGCCGGCCTCAAGTGCCTGCAGGGCAAAGGCATCGTCAACTCCATCTCGCTCAAAGAGGGCGAAGAGAAGTTTCGCGCCAACGCCGCCAAGGTGCTCAAGTACGGAGCGGCCGTGGTGGTGATGGCCTTCGATGAGAAGGGGCAGGCCGCAACCTACGACGAGAAGATCCGCATCTGCGAGCGAGCCTATCGCATTCTGGTCGACGAGGTCGGCTTCCCTCCGCAAGACATCATCTTCGATCCCAACATCCTCACCGTGGCCACCGGCATGGAGGAGCACAACAACTACGCCGTCGATTTCATCAACGCCACGCGCTGGATCAAGGCCAACCTGCCCCACGCCAAAGTGAGCGGCGGTGTTTCAAACATCAGTTTCAGTTTCCGCGGTAACAACAAGGTTCGAGAGGCGATGCACTCCGCGTTCCTGTACCACGCCATCGCCGCCGGCATGGATATGGGCATCGTCAATGCCGGCATGCTCGAGGTGTATGAAGAGATCGAGCCAGAACTTAAAGTGTTGGTTGAAGATGTGCTGCTAAACCGCAGGCCTGACGCGACCGAGCGCCTGGTCGACCTCGGTGAGAAGCTCAAGGGCGAAGGCACCGTCGTCAGCGAGAAAAAGGCCGAGGAGTGGCGCAACGGCACGGTCGAAGAACGGTTATCGCACGCCCTGGTCAAGGGCATCGACGCCTATATCGAGATCGATACGGAAGAAGCGCGCGTAAAGCTCGGCCGCCCCCTGCTGGTGATTGAAGGCCCGCTGATGGACGGCATGAGCGTGGTGGGCGACCTGTTCGGCGCCGGCAAAATGTTTCTGCCCCAGGTGGTGAAGTCGGCCCGGGTGATGAAGAAAGCGGTGGCCCACCTCACTCCGTATATGGAAGCGGAAAAGATCGCGATGGCCGCTGCCGGCCAGGTGGTCAAGGCGCAGGGCAAGATCGTGCTCGCCACCGTCAAGGGCGACGTACACGACATTGGCAAAAACATTGTCGGCGTGGTGCTGGCCTGCAACAACTACGAGGTCATCGACCTGGGGGTGATGGTCTCGAGCGAAAAGATTCTCGAGCGCGCCAAAGCGGAGAAGGCCGACCTGATCGGGCTGAGCGGGCTCATCACGCCGTCGCTCGACGAGATGGTGCATGTGGCCCGCGAAATGGAGCGCCAGGGTTTCAAGGTGCCGCTGCTCATCGGCGGCGCCACCACCAGCCGCGCCCACACCGCAATCAAGATTGCGCCCCACTACAGTGAGCCGGTAGTACACGTGCTCGATGCCAGCCGCGCGGTACCGGTGACCACCAGCCTGCTCAGTGAAGATGGCAAAGACGCATTCGTGGTTACACATCGTGAGGATTACGAGAAGCTGCGCAAGTCGCACGCGGCGCCGAAGCAGAAGATGACGTCGATCGCGGCCGCGCGCCAACGCCGCACTCCCATCACCTGGCGTGCCGAAGATCTGGCGACGCCTTCGTTTACCGGGGTGCGCGTGCTCGACAAGTTTCCCTTGGCGACGCTGCGTGAGTTTATTGACTGGTCGCCGTTCTTCCACACCTGGGGGCTCAAAGGCATTTATCCCCGCATCTTCGATCAAGGGGAGCAGGGTGCGCAGGCCAAACAGCTTTTTGCTGAAGGCAATGCCCTGCTCGACAAAATCGTCGCCGGCAACCTGATCACGGCACGCGGCGTCTACGGTTTGTGGCCGGCCAATGCGGTGGGCGACGACGTGGAGCTCTACGCCGACGCAACGCGTAGTACGGTGCAGCAGACCTTTCACTTCCTGCGCCAGCAGGCGAACCGCGAAGGTGCGGAGCCCTGCCGTTCGCTGGTGGACTTCATTGCGCCCAGGGAGACGGGCCTGCTCGACAGCATGGGCGCGTTCGCAGTCACCAGCGGTATTGGCTTGAAGGAGCTGTGCGACGGTTACCGGGCGAAGAACGATGATTACAACGCCATCATGGCGGAGGCGTTAGCCGATCGCCTGGCGGAAGCCTTTGCCGAATGCCTGCACAAGCGGGTCCGCGAGGAGTGGGGCTACGGCTGCAAAGAAGGCCTGAGCAACACCGACCTGATTGAAGAGAAGTATCGCGGCATCCGGCCGGCCGCAGGCTACCCTGCGTGTCCTGATCACACGGAGAAGGGACCGCTATGGCAACTGCTGGATGTGCAGAAGAACACGGGCATGCTGATCACGGAATCGTTTGCGATGTGGCCCGGCTCCAGCGTGAGCGGACTCTATTTTGCGCATCCGGAATCGCGCTATTTCAGTTTGGGCAAGATCGACAAGGATCAGGTGGTGGATTACGCCGAGCGCAAAGGGATGAGCTTGGGTGAGGTGGAGCGCTGGCTCGGGCCGAATTTGGGGTATGAGGTGTAGGGTCCGGTGCCGAGCGACCTGTTTCGAGCAAATTTAAAACACGCTGTGTATCAGGGCACGGCTACCTCGGCGCAGCGAGCATTAGCCGTACCCTGGAGTTTCTACATTCCAGGAAATGAGGCGAGTCCCGCAGGGACGGCACAATCTGTAGCCCGGTACGGAAGTGCCGGGTAGGATGAGACAACACAGGGAGTCCCGCAGGGACGGCACAATCCTAACCATGGCTCTTGGATTCCAGGGTGGCGCATGCAAGCTTCATTTTGGCTCGAAGCGGCTGACCAACTTGCCCGGCAATTCCCGTCACGCGACAGCGCGGAGGCCGGTACAATAGACTAGTTTACGAAAGAGCAGGGGCTATCTCGTGGGCATCAATTTGACACCTGAGCAGCAGAACGCCATTCAGCAGGCCATACAATCCGGCCTGGTTCGATCCGTGGATGAGTTCATCCACTCCGCCCTCGGTGCGCTTTCCCGCCATGAGAGCCGGTTTGATAAGGAAAAAGCGCGGCTTGCGGGTGCGCGCATCCGCGAACTCCGCAAGGGCGTCGTGCTTGAATTGCAGGGCATGTCCATCCGGGAGTTGGCTCATATCGGTCACAAGTATTGATGGATGCGCTCGTACTCGACGTGTCCGCCTGCATGCCTTGGTGCTGCGAGGATGAGACAACCGAGGCGTCGGAGGAGATGCTTGCATGGGCAATGGATGGCAGCGAATTGCACGTTCCGGCTCTGTGGATTTGGGAAATTCTTAACGCGGTCGGCGTGGTCGTCAGGCGCCGCCGTATCGCGCCGGATCGTGGCAAAGAGTTTCTTACACAACTTGCAACACTGAATTTCAGAATTGACCGCCAGCCACAGATTGCGGACTTGCCGCGATTGTATTCCGTTGCCAGCGCGCATCAACTCACCGCTTACGACGCCGCATATCTGGATCTGGCAAAACGCTTGTCACTTCCGCTCGCAACGCGTGATGCGGACTTGAGAAGGGCTGCGCTTGCCGAAGGAATCCAGATTCTCTGATTTTTCTTTCCGCCTTCCTATTCCATTTGTTTGCGCTATGCAGGAAAATAGCTCAGATCAGGCCGTCCCTCTCTCCCCCAAACCGCCGTGCGACAAAACATCTGCCGGTCGCCGTGCTTGTGACACGGAGAACTACCCTGAGCTTATTTGGCTTTGGGGTCCTTCGCAAGCGCGCTTTCTCCACGGCGGTATCAATGCTTCTGGGTATGTCCCGGAGGCTCACTGCCTGAAGGAGAGAATCATGGCAATCGTTCCGGTCAGTCGCTTTGGCCGCGATGCGCCCTTGGCTCATCTCTTCATCCAACAGCTCGCCGCTCAATCGGGAGAGGCCATCGCTCCCTTTGGAGCGGCCTGCGCCAATGCCCTCGGCTTGACCACTCAGGTTCCTGTACACAGCGTCTATTGGACATCCGGTAGAACTCGCTCATATAAGCTGGGCAAATTGATGGTCTACCTCCAGCATGTTCCCGACTGGCAGCTCGTCCTTTGGGATCAGCCGCCAGGGGAGTTGGTCCGCGCGCTGGCATGGGCTGGCCCCATCGAGGCCAGTAAAGTCCTCAGCCAGATTGTCAAGAAGGTTCCCGAGGCGGCGATCCGTGAACTCCAGCAGCACGCATCCCTCTTCCCTCCGTGGCTTCAGGATGCCTTGCAGCAGATCGGACAGCCGCGTATGCCGAGCAGCAGCGGCGAATGGGATGTGTCCGACTTTGAGAGGCAACGAAATCAGCCGAAGCGAAAAGCTAAATGAAGAAAGAGACACCATCCCTAAGCCTGTCGGCTTAGAATTGCCGTGCTTCGGCCCACTCCTGAACATGCATCGAACAACCTCGAATGTTGTCGGCCGTTGTTAGAATCCGTACGACTTCGTTCGAAAACTATAAATAGCCTCCTTCTGGGGACCCAATGATATAGACAAGTCAAAGTCAACAAAGCCGGCCACCGCGTTTCCCGGGCAGTCAGATCTCTTCTCCAAAGAGAATGAGGCGAGTACTGCGCCCATACGGTTCTTAGAACCCGCCCTGAACCGTCTCTATAAACGGGAGCACGATGGGGCATGCCAATTAGCGCCGAGCAAAGGACAATACCAATTCCTGCCGCATCGTATTGACTCTCATCGTGTCGTGGGAAGCCCCCCTCGCATTCACCACGGACGGTGTCATCTTCCCAACGATCGTTCTCGTCTCAGAAGCCTCGAGAGTAAATCCACACTCTGAAAGAACATCACCCAGGAATTCATCTATATACAACCTTCGCCCTCCCGCACTGCGCCTCGACACAATGAAAATCACGTCAGCCCTCTGAGAGAGAACGGCATTCAATTCTCTGCAACATGCACCGAGATCAGCAAGAAATCTCTCCACTCTAGATCGGGCCTCGTTATTTCTACCACCGGCCCAGTATCGGCGAACATCGCATGTCGGTCTTGGATCGCCAACCGTCTGTCCACCCAAACAAGCGTTATCCAGAGTGCGCGAACTTATATGAGGTGCATTGATGCCCCGGACATGTTGTAGAACCCCAAGACATAGAGATGAGACGTCACCGTAGCTGACAGTTGTGCGGGAATCACCATAAGGCGGCGATGTGATAACTAGATCAAATGGCTGCTTGCGGCGCATCCCGGAAACTTTCGAGAGAGCCGTACAATCACCTAAGACAATATGCGGAGACGGGTTCACGTCACTCTCCTTCTCGACCTCGACAATCACTCTTGACAACCGCCGAACAAACACATCCCACACCATGGGTCTATAACGCCGCCTTTCCGGCAAGCTCATACGGTGGAGCTTCCACTGTCCCTTTCTACAATATGACACCTCTCGTGTTGTCGCACTTAGTAGAGCGGCGAGTATAAGGCGCGCAGATTGACTCATTTTGGTGCTATTCATCCAGTGGATGATCTGAAGTAATTCACGTTGTGCCGGTGGCGAAAGCCATGTGACTTTCCTATTGGGTTCAAGGTCGAGGCGCTTCGGTTCACGCTCACGTCCTCCCGTGCAGTTCTCAAGTAGGCGCGCCAATTCTTTGACATCGACTCGGGCGGCCTTGGCACGGGCAATCAAAACAGCTAACGGATTCACATCAAGCCCCACGGCACACATTCCACATTGCGTTGCCGCCATCAGTGTTCTTCCGGTTCCACAGAACGGGTCAAGAAATTGTCTCCCTGGCCGAGCGTGTTTTTTGGCGAGTTGCATCGCCAAGCTGTTTGCAATCATTGCCGGATAGGGATGTATCGACGATAGTCGTGTCACCTCTACAGCCCTTGCGCTTGTAGCCACTTTCGTACCTCCGTGACCGTTTCATCCGTTCTCAGATTTGTCGTGTCGATCATGAGTACCGGAGCACTCCCAGTTTGCTTGCCGTACAGGATGCCCTTCAAGTGCGAGTCACTCTGCTCCCTGTCAGCGAAAGACATACTTGAGTTTCGTTCCCGGTAACGTAACTGGCGGACCTCGTCGCTACACCGAAGTTCCACTAACAGTAGTTCCTCTCCGACCAACACAAGATCGAGAAAACAGCCCTCAATTATTAGAGCTGTGCTAGCCCTCGCTATCTCTCGTGTTGCCTCATCAATGCGCTGATGGTCTTCAAGCGTTAGCTCCGCGGGTGATACGCCTCGTTCGGCAGCTAATGCCTTGACAATCTCGCCACAATGACGCACATCGATGGACAGCTGCTCGTGCAAGCTTTTAGAGAGTACTGTCTTCCCACTACAACTTTTTCCGTAAACCCCTACGATCATGATGCCTTCTTAAAAACGGAGATATACTCTGTAGGTGCTTCACCCCGTCTAGCTGATACCCTACGGCGCCTAGGAGTTCTGGGAATTGGGCCCCATACAGTTTCCAGTCTCGAAGCAAATGTAGCAATCACCTGTTCCGCCATACCAGGAAATTTTTGTGAGGCCCCAATCACGATGGCGCAAAAAGCTCCTGGCTTTAGAATTCTTTCGATTTCAAAGACCGATGTCGAGATTGCCGCCTCATAGTCGCTTGATGCTGAAAGCCTATTCCGTCTCCACCTTGCACCGATTTCCTGCCGCCGCTCTTCCTCCATTCGCAATCCGCGCCACATATACGTTAGGCGCTGCGCCGTACTGTAATCAATCATCGCAAGATAAGGGGGCGAGGTCACAACGAGGTCTACTGAGGATGACGCAAGCGGAACTGAGCGTGCATCGGCTAGCTCGATCTTAATATCAGAGGCACCGCACAAAGGGTAAGCCCGTATCGTTTCACTGATACCCTCGACAGCCGTCCGAAATAAACGATTCGCGTCATGCCATAAAAAGAGTTTAGGCTTCACATTGTCAGCAATCCAACCCCAATGATGCCTCCTCCGATGGCCCCCTGAAGTGACGGGTCGACCACTAGAAGCACATGAGAACAGTACATCCGAAAACGTCACCCGGAATACTTCCCTGAGGGGTTCATCCTCGATGCACTCAATGCGAGACCAGATACCTAGGAGCTGCGAAAACGTATCTGGATGAAACCAACCCTGGAGCTCAGGGTCGAGTTCAAATCTTGTAAGGTCAGCCGCAGCACTAGAGACGAAGGAAGGCTTCAGGAGATTTTGCGATTCTTTATCAAACTCCCGACGAACAGTTTCATTTGTTGTTAGGGATACCTTTGCCTTCGCGATAGATACAGCTACGCTATTCGCATCGCCTAGCCACGCTCGCCTTCCAAGCAGAAGGGCTTCTACGCCTGTAGTTCCGCTTCCTGCGAATGGGTCCGCGACAAACTCTTGACGTGTTGAAAGTGCCTGAATAAGAAATGACGGAATTTGAGGAATAAAGTTACCTGGAAACCAATGAAGTCTATGAACGCTTGTCGGCATTGCCGACGACGAAGGGAAATCCCAATCCACTCCGTCGAGAATTTCCGTTATTCTTGAGTTTGGCAGCGAGGCTTTCAAAATAGTTGGCCCACTGAGGTTTGCATCGGCAACCTACTCGTTTGAAATGTATCCTGGGCGATCTCAGAGATTTTTCGATTCTCTTCTTGTGTGAATGGCCTTCTTGCCGGGGATGCGACACCTAGAATCCACTTCGAGCTGTCTGTTCCAATGAGGACTGAGTCGCCGCGTAGCAAGTGTATTTCGAGCTTTCGGTCTCTCTTATCCTTGATCCTATAAGCGAAACACTGTCTTCCCAGAGCATCAGAAAGGTGGTCGGAGAACGTGAGAACTTGGTCCAAGGGAGGGGTGCCACCCTCCAGCCATATTAGCCCAGCTAAGTCCCACGTATCGCCCAACAACCATCGCTCCGCTGTGTCCTTAATAGCCTTATCGGGGCTTTGACACAATACGGCAATAAAGTCCGCATCTGTGAGCATCCAGCTCGTCGTCGTATTTAGCTGTGACTGTTCGAAGGCCCGCACCGTGGCAGATAACAGCATGATCTTACCGATAAAATCAAGAGGTGATGGCATGAGACGGTCGTACAAGGAGTATCTCAAAGCTGACCATGAGCGAATATCTACCACTGCACTGGGATCGAATAAAAGTGCTCCATCGGAAGACAACCCTTGCATCTTGCCGCAGAGACGTTTGGGGAGGCTGATATCAGGTCGAAGGCCCATATGAAAAGCCATCCGTGTGACATTGTCGATATTATCTAGGTCGAGGCTGCTCGCGATGTACGGACCGAAAGGACCTCTTCCTTGAATCGCCTCTAATAAGACTTTTAGCCTTGCGGGACCATCCCCAGCATAAATGTTAGCTGACCACTCCCGTAGCCCCGACGTGTGCCCCAAGTAGAGTTGAAGATCCATACCACCAAGCTCTAAACTTCCACCTGTCCCGGCCATCAGTAATGACCATTTGTCTTCATGGTGGAATTTGGATGAAACGTATTGGAGTGCTTCCTCTACCAAGTGTCCATATGGGGTGATGGCACTATCATGGATGAGTGCGGCAGCCTGTAGCAATATCCGATCCTCTTGGGAGGAAGCGGCGAAAAAGGGTATGCTCGCTGCCAAGAATGCAGTTCCCAGGGCATGTTCAAAACGTGTGACGCCCGAGATACCTGGCATCTGGATTGAATCAATATTTGATAAACGGACGTGCCGTAACCGCTGCATCAACGGCTGGCTAATCAAATCGGATATTGGGTCGTCAAATTCTATGTCACCATATAGTGGATCGAGAATTTGCAAAGGAATCTTAGTCGCCATCTTGGGCCCCCTCATCGGTCTTCAGTCGGAGGCAGTCAGCATAGGAGGCAATTAGTTTCAGATTGGATTCATCTGCTTCAGGCTCAATGAAAAATGTCAACATACTCCCCCACATCCGTTCGGACGTGATGACATGCCTGAGAAAGATGCGGTACTGCTCCACAGATTCCAGATCAGCGAGAGCTCTACAGCCCTCGTAGATTAGGAATGTTGGCTGTCTAATGTCACTTGCTGCTTGGCTTTTGAAGGTATTGAATGCTTTCGCTGTGGCGGAATGCACACCCGCGTATGATTCTGTAGTGGCCACATATGACACACCCTCCTGATGGAGCTTTCTAGACTTCTTTGCGTGAATCGAATCGGTGAAGCCAAAATGTGGTGTATATCCATCTACGACTGCCACTTGCTTCACCAGGGTAGTCCAGTCGTCTCCCAAAACCTCTTTTAATGCCTCAATCCATTCGATTGGATGGCGGTCGCAAGTCGTGTACTGCACAAGGCAATGACTCCGAAGGAGTGCTGCTGCAATTTCGACCGTGTATTTGTCGGTGGTGCAAAGGGGTTCACCACACGATGCTATGGTCTTAACTTTTGTACCTTCGGGAACCTCGAAACCATGGGTTGTTAGGACTGTGCGTAGAGATGATTGGTCGAAGGCTTTTGCATTAGTCTCGTATTGTGGCTTCGGTCGGGCATTGTTATATGAGTTACGAAGTTTTCGGTAGAGTCGTAAGTTTCTGAATGCATTATCGTCTCGGAAATTTACTTGCCTGTTGTGAAGACGCCAAATGTTTTTTGCGACCCAGATTACTCCATAGTAGAAGAGAACGGCGCCAGCAACATGGGCAACATTCGACGCATCTAGAAGCAAGTGGCTGAAGGTGGAATGTGGCTTAGTCGTGTCTGGGTTTAGCCAGGCAGTCCATGCTTGCGCCATCTGTGATAGTGATTCCAAAATGATGGATGTGAACAGTAAAGCTGCAGGTGGGAATAGGAAATTGAGGATGTAAGGCGTCTTACGCTCCCTGGCGAGGAGTGCGTAGAAGCCCACCATGAACGCTAGAACAGCCAGCGTGTTGGTCACCAAGCTATTTGTCATAAGCGTTTACAACCTCACTCAACATCACGGGCTCCCGCACATCCACATCGTTCAACACTGCCGTTTGGAAGGATTTTCTTAATGCGATTTTCCATGCGTCGATCTCAGCGATGGACTCGACTATCGAGATGTTTTTTGTATTGAACTGCTGCTTCAGACACTTCTGTTCCATCGAAGCAGCATCCAAGCCCTTGCCGCGTAAAACACTTACGGCTTCAGCCTTGCTCTTCAAGTTGGCCGAGGGCAACAACAGTGTGATAGCGAACTCCGCCAGAACGCTCCGGAGGGCTTCAACGGCGTACGGGGTTTGCTCAAGCCACGTATCCTGATATGCGGTATAGCCCAATGCAATCCTATTGGTTCCGCGATTTCTTGCGGTGGCCATCGCAGTCTTCAAATAGACGTGATGACAAGGCAGGCAGCTTTCAATGGTCTCTTCCCCTATTCGCACCAGCGAAGTCGGTCGAGCCACGGCGTGGACCCATGTGACGGTTTCAGGAAGCAACCGGCTCAGTTCCTGTAAGCGCCGGACGACAAAATCAATGCCGATGAGGTGCTCTGTCGTGACCGTAAGAAGGGTCAGCGCGGGGAATTCCTCCACCAGCCTTAACGCTGCCACGGTCGAGTCTCGCCCGCCCGAGAAGAGAACCACGCAATCCGAAGAATTTGAGTCCATCTGCAAAGCGATACCGTCCTTGACTGCGATTGACGTGTGGAATCGAGTGCTTCCCGAATACCCAGGGAAAACGCGGCGACCGGTCGAACACTGCCGCCTTGGCAGACCGCGATCCGAAAATCAGACTTTCTAAGCATGGTACGGCGCTGGGAGGGCGGTTGTCATTTGCGCAGCGAATTTGCTGAATTTGGGGCACTTCGAACCGGCGACAAGGATCTGTGACACAAGGATCTGTAAGGATCTGTGACAGACGGACCTGACCCCATCTACGTTCGGTTCTGAGCCCGCGAGCCGTGAAATGTGGTAGTTTATAAACTACAGATCGATTGAATGATCGAATTCCAACAAACCGAGACCTTTCGTAAATGGCGAGTTCGCCTCAAGGATGAAGGGATACGTGCTCGGATCGCATCTCGACTGGATCGTCTGGCCTTTGGGAATGCTGGGGATGTAAAGCCGGTTGGACATGGAATCAGTGAACTCCGGATCGACTGTGGCCCTGGTTACCGCCTCTATTTCAAGAGGCGAGGCAATACCATTATCATCCTGCTGTGTGCTGGAACTAAGAGCACACAGGCGAGTGACATCAAAACGGCGAAGCGATTGGCAGAAGAATGGAGCGAAGAAAATGGCTAAAAAACTGACGACCTACGATCCCGCCGAAGACCTGGGATCGGACAAATCAATCGCAATCTTCATGGCGGAGGCCTTCCAAACCAACGATGCTCGCTACATCTCTCATGCGCTCGGCGTTGTCGCTCGGGCAAAAGGAATGGCCCAAATTGCCAGTCAAACAGGCTTGTCCCGCGAACAGCTCTATCGCTCTTTCAGCGAAAAAGGAAACCCTACTCTGAAAACAACGCTTGCGGTCATGAGCGCCCTGGGCATCGAACTGACTGCAAAAACTCCTACTCGTGCCTGAGAACCGTAGAAAATGGCGACGCAAAGCGGCTGTCCGATGTACCGCCGCTCCCGATCTCAGGTTGAATCAGGAACCGGTCTACTCTAGAGGAAAGAAGCGGGAGCTCGATCTGCCGGTTTTCGGTTTCGGCGTCAGAGGCGCGAGAGCAGCCCGAGGCTGATTTCCCGGCGCGTTCTCCCCTACCCGAAGCCTTCGCAACGTATAAGTCGCTGCTCCTCCCCGGCGTGGCATTTTTATTGCAATAAAGTTGTCCCATTCCTCCCGGAATTGGATCTATATAAGTGAACATAACTGACGCTTGAAGAAAATACGTCGAGAGGAAAGGGCCGTCGTGTATCCAGGCCAAGGAACCGTGTCGCCCAAGAGACCTAAGGATGGGTGTCGGGCAGCCCAGCCTGCCGACCCACGCAGAAACGGAGCGAAGGAACGAGCTGCTCACCGAGGACGACCCGCCGGAACCCTCCCCGGAACCGCCGCCTTCCCTTGCGCCGGCACCTGGGACGCGCCACCATGTTCTGGTCAGCCAACGATCCGGAATCCGCAGACCATGAAGAAGAAGAGACCGCCAATGACCGAAGAATCCCCCAGGAGGACCCCCTTAGTGCGTTAGTGCGTACTTTTTAGCCATTTCCCGAGAATGACGGCAGCCGAATAAAAAGACGGAGCGCCTTCATGTAACAAACGACAAAACGAAGGAATGAGCGCCCCCATTCCACTGGAAAGAACCAATGACAGAATCAAAGGATGCCGAAAATCGCGTCTATACCCGTGAGCCGATCAATAATGCCTTTCGCTACAAAACCAGACGCCGCCGGCGGACTCCGATGGGGTACCGCGACCCGTCGCGGTGACTTATGGCGCATAGGGCGCTTAGGGCGCACGTTTCCCCCGGCAACGTCTCGCCCGGGCGCGAGCGACCATAACGCAAGTCGCGGCTTTGCGTTTCACATCTGCGGGCAGGAAAGCGCGTGATCGTGCAGGGGACTTATCGCGCTTTTCGCGCTTATCGCGCTTTTTTTGAAACAAATATCCGAGCGCCATGGGAGACCGATGAATAAAAGTTCGGATCGCCTTCATGAAACAAAGGGCTTAGATGAATTTCGCAATATCTGTGGATCGAACCGCATGCGACTTTCTGCGAAGAAAGTCGGAGAATCAAGCAATAGTGATGCCGTGGTCCTCGGCCTCGCCGAAAACCGAAAGCAGGTTCGTCAGCTTGAGCAGATTGCGAAGCTGCTTGCCAAGGTGAAGCAACTTGAACTCACATCCCAGTTGCCGGGCAGACGTATACAGCCGCATCAACACGCCGAGGCCTGCGCTGTCCACGTAGGTGAGTTCCGCCAAGTCAACCACCACAACTTTCGTCTGCGACAGCAGGGGTTTCACCTCCTCGTAGAGTTCTTTGGTGGTGCCCGCTATCAATCGGCCGCTACATTTCACAACGGCGGTATCCCCGTCACGTTCGATGGCAACGGTCAGAACTTTTTCGGATGCTTCAGGCATGTGGCTTGCTCCTGGAAAGATGACAAACGCTTTGGGGAACGACGCCCCGGCCCGGTGATCGACAACCCGAACACCGGCGAACAGCTACCCAGTATATGGCAAGCGAGTGCAGCAGCTTTCTATAAGGTACTCGAACCCAAGAATCGAACCCACTCTGATCAAAGACCCGCCCTCCTTCTGCCCAACCTTTCCAGTGGCCCTGCCGCCCGTGACCCAAATGTGGTAAAAATGGGCGTCCTATTTGTGGATGACCGTTTGAGGCGTTAGACTTCTGGACGATCCCCCGTGAACTGATTTCTCCCAAGAGCCCCCGCTGTGGAAGGTAGGCCCGATGCTGTCTTTTCTCGATCGTGAAGTCTCCGTGGCCCATCCCGGTTTCAGCCGGTGGCTTGTGCCGCCCGCCGCCCTCTCCATTCATCTGGCCATCGGCCAGGTCTACGCCTTCAGTATTTTTAAAAATCCGCTGCTGGCGTTAAAGGCCGCGGACGGCACGGCCTGGAACCTGAAGGAGGTGGGCTATATTTTTTCCATCGCCATCGCGGTGCTCGGGCTGTCCGCGGCTCTGTTTGGCCGATGGCTGGAGACTGCGGGACCGCGCAAGGCAATGTTTGTAGCGGCTACGTGCTTCGGGTCCGGCTTTCTGGTGGCGGCCGCCGGCGCGGCGATCCATTCTCTGGCGCTCATCTATCTCGGCTATGGAGTGATCGGCGGCATCGGGCTCGGGCTGGGCTATATCTCACCGGTCTCGACGCTGATCAAGTGGTTTCCCGACCGGCCCGGACTGGCTACCGGCCTCGCCATCATGGGCTTCGGCGGAGGAGCCATGATCGGCTCGCCGCTGGGGACCAAATTGATGATGTTTTACAAAGCGTCGGCGCATCCCATCGCCGCCACCTGGGTAACGATGGGCCTTCTCTACTTCGTCTTCATGATGTTCGGCGTTTTTACCATTCGCGTGCCGCAAGAAGGATGGAAGCCGGAGGGATGGGTTCCCAGGACAACGCGATCGGCCCTGATCTCAGCCCACAGGGTGGAGGTCAACGCCGCCTCCCGTACGCCCCAGTTCTGGCTGCTGTGGCTGATTCTGTGCATGAACGTGACCGCGGGCATCGGCATTCTGGAGCAGGCATCGCCGATGATTCAGGATCTGTTCCACGGGCGAGTTTCGGCCATCACCGCGGCAGGGTTTGTGGGACTGCTAAGCCTCTTCAATATGGGAGGACGGTTTGTCTGGGCGTCGATGTCGGACTTTATCGGACGCAAGGCCACCTATATGGTCTTTTTTGTCGTAGGCATGCTGCTCTATCTGGCGCTTCCTTTTACCGGCAACGCGCACCTGGATTCCGTGCCTCTGTTTGTGCTGATTGCGGGCGTGCTGATCAGCATGTACGGGGGAGGATTCGCGACCATTCCGGCGTATCTTAAAGATCTTTTCGGCGGCTATCATGTCAGCGCCATCCATGGCCGGCTGCTGACGGCCTGGTCCACCGCGGGCATCGTGGGGCCGCTCATCGTCAACGGCGTCCTCGACCATTACGTCGCCAACCATTTGCCCAAACAGCAGGCTTACCCGGTGATCCTGCATATCATGGCCGCCCTTATGGTGGTGGGCTTTGTCGCCAATCTGCTGGTGCGTCCGGTGGCCCAGAAGTATTGGCTTGAGAACGCGAGTAGCCAAACAGTATCCCGTTGAGCAGAGCAGGAAACGAAGGAGCTTTCATCCATGGTTAGCAATGAGAACAAAACACCGCCGATAAAGATCATGGCTGCGTGGTTGGTGGTTTCGATACCCGCCGCGTGGGGTGTTTACTACACCCTGTTAAACGCGCTCAAGCTCTTCCAGTAGGGGCCGCTCCACGCGCGAGCCCGAAGACCCGGCCGCCGGCGAGTCGACTGTGGAAATACACCACATTCGGACATCATCTTGCGGGTCACGGTCGCTCTGGGTCATTGCAGTACCAGACTGCCCAGGACGCAATGCGGCTGGTAACAACCTCCGTGTTCGCTTTCACGATCTACGGCACACGTTCGCAACGTGGCAGGTAGCGGTTCGCGCTTCAATTCAGACGGCTGCCAATCAACTTGAGCACGCTGGCATTCGAACGAACAAGCCCAAGCTGCTTTAGGGCAGCGGCTTTGGTGATACCTTTTACCATTTTGGGTCGCCTTCTAAGTTTCATCCCGTCTTTTCCTCTGCTCAGTGCGCTCAGAGCTACACGCACGAGGTCCCTGACTCATCGGGTCGACCTGCCCCTCTCCTAATCGATTTCGTTCCGCAAAAACTCTTGACGCCTTACTGAATCTGTGGTCTGCTCATTTCAAACAAGGAGGATGAGAATTTCGAACACTCGATCCAAGCTGCTTTCGTCCGAGAAACGTCAGACCGAAATCTTGCTGCACATCAAGGAAAAGGGAACTGCGTCGATTTGCGAGATTGCCGAGCGGTTCGCAGTGTCGGAGATGACGGTCAGACGCATCCTTTACAAGCTTAGCGATGCGAGCCTGATCATCAGGACTCCGGGGGGAGCCATGGTCATTCCTTCGGGGTCGATGGAGAGGACATTTCTTGAACGCTCAGAAAAGATGTCCGCGGCGAAGAACTCTTTAGGGCGTGCGGCTGCGGCCCTGGTGCAGGATGGAGAAACGGTTGTTCTCGACTCTGGAACCACCACGCAGTACATCGCCCGGCATCTTGTGGGCCGGTCCAATCTGGTGGTAGTGACAAATTCGCTAGCAGTACTGGAGGAACTGGGCGGCAGCACAGGAACCCGTGTGCGCTTGACCGGAGGAGTGTACCGCAGGATTAGCCATGACCTGTGCGGCAACGCCGTCGAAGAGGCGCTGGGCGGCATCTACGCGGATCGGGTATTCTTCGGGGCCGCCGCCTTGTCATTTACCAAGGGCGCGATGAACTTCGACCAGGAGATGCCCAGAGCGATTCTCCAGGCGGGTAAGCAACGAGTTCTTGTCATTGATAGCAGCAAAATAGGTATCGAAGCGGTATATCGATTTTGTCCCATCGAGCGCTGCGATTTGGTCGTCACCGACAGCGGAGTAAAAGCTGCGGACATCAAGAAGTTACGCAAGCTAGCACAAATCATAATCGCGGAATAAACCCACCGAGAAGGTTGACCGTGCAAAAACTTTAAGGAGGTCGTGTCTATGCAACGGAAGGGTCTGTTGTGTGCAATCGTACTTCTCGTGGGTTCCGCCTTCAGCTTTGCTCAGGTCAATACGGGCAAGATATCCGGCTTGGTCACGGACTCGGGTGGCGCGGTTATGGTAGGCGTTCCGGTAACAGCAACCAACGATGAAACTGGAGTGGTTACAACCACACCAACTTCAGAGCGAGGTGAATACCTTCTGAACTTCCTCGTTCCGGGTACTTACCACGTGCTAGTGGAGAAGGGCGGCTTCAAGAAATCTGTGCGATCACAGGTAGAGGTCGATGCCGGCGTGATTACGCGGCTGGATTTCTCTCTACAAGTGGGAAACGCCGGAGAAACGGTAACCGTCGAGGCCAATCCGATTAACGTAGCGACGGAGACCTCGGAACTCTCGCAGACTTTCTCGTTTAAGCAAGTCGACTCGCTGCCAAACCTGGATCGCAATCCCCTCTACCAGACAAACCTCATTCCCGGGGCGAACAACGGCCTGGGAAGCGGCAACTACGGAACCAACGGAGGAGAGAATGGCTCCGCGGTTGGTCTGTCGCGGCCGCAGCTTGCATCCATCGGCGGCGTGGATGCCAACTCGACTTCAGTCTACCTGGAGGGCGTGCCGAATCGTGAGCCGCAAAATGCCTACATCAGCGCGGTTCCTCCGATTGAAGGCGTGCAGGAATTTCAGGTCTACACGGGCAAATACAATGCTGAGTTCGGCTTCTCAGGAAGCGCAGTGGTGAATATTACAACCAAGTCAGGCGGGGATGATTTTCATGGCGCAGCCTTTGAATTCCTCCGCAACGAAGCGTCGGATGCATTGAACTACTTCGCGGGAGGCCAGCCCAAGACGCCCTTTCGCCGCAATCAGTTCGGCGGCGCGGTCGGCGGACCGATCCTGAAGCACAAGCTGTACTTCTTTGGCGATTACCAGGGCACGCTTGTCTACACGAGTTCTCCGCAATTTACCACCGCACCTACCGCAAAGATGTTGACCGGAGATTTTTCCGAACTGTATGTCCCTGGGACCCTCGACGACGCCGGCAATACCTATGGACAAATCTACGATCCAAGCACGCGGGTTTTCGATGCAAACGGCAATGTGGTCAGCGCGGCGCCATTCCCAAACAATGTGATCCCCGTGGCGCGCTGGGATTCGGCAGCCGCCGCGATCAATGCCGCGAACGTCTTTGGCGTGGCGAACCTTCCCGGGATAAGTAACAACCTGAAGTATCTCGGAATCAACAGCCAGACCGTTCATCAGGCAGACGGCCGGATCGATTTCGACCGCACTAGCAGGGACAGAATCTTCTTTCGTTACTCGGTGCTGGATTCCATCAACGCAAATTCGACCAACGTCAACGAGTTTTTCCAGAATAATAATGTGAATTCCAAGAGCTTCAATCAGAACCTGCAAGCCTCGGATTTGTTCAGCTTCAGTTCCACAAAGATGAACGAACTCCGCCTGGCCTTCAACCGCTCCAACGTTCACACCAGTCTCTTGAGCCAGGATGAGAACTGGAACAACCAATTCGGCATTCCAAACGGCAATCTGGGCAGCGCAGACACGCAGGGAATTGCTGAATTCGATTTGCAGGGCGTTCCCGCCGTCGGCCAACCGGACTATGTCGGGTACATCTATAGCGATACGATTTCCGCCACAGATAACTTCACATGGATCAAGGGGCCGCACCAGATCAAATTCGGCACCAATCTTAATCACGTTGACGATGTTTCGGCGGACACCATCGGCGGAGACAATCCGCGCGGCGCGGTGACGTTCAACGAGGCGATCACGTCCTATGATGGTTACGGCAACCGAAGCAGCGGTCTTGCTGTACAACCTGTCGGCTACCCGAGCTTTCTGCTGGGAAATTTTACACAGAGTGCTCGCGCGCGTTTCATCAAAGCGGCGCCTTACCAGAGCTACTGGCAAAACGCGTGGTATGTCCAGGACGATTATAAGGTGTTGCCCTCGCTTACTCTGAACCTTGGACTTCGCTACGATCTTGTGACCCGGCCGGTCGCGCGATACAACCGTGAGTCAAACTGGGATATCCGAACCAATACGCTGGTTCTGGCAACGTCGAGCGACCGCAGTCCGGCGCTGAACATTGATACGAACGACTGGGGCCCGCGCGTCGGGTTCGCGTGGAGCCCCGACCACGGCAAGACCAGCGTCCGAGCGGGATTCGGCATATCGTACTGGATGGCCTATTTCGCCGGCCCTCTCTCGATTCTGGGGCTCACCTATCCGAACTATGCGAAAAACATCGACCGTACGCCCAACAACCTCACCCCGTCGCTGCAGCTATCGAAAGACGGGATCCCCTTGGCTGAGGATGAATATGACTCGTCCGGTAACTTGATCCTTCCTGACAATGCCCTGATTCGCGGCGCGGCGTATGACTGGAAAAGCCAGCGCGTGGATCAACAGACGCTCAACATCGAACGCGAACTTCGGCCGGGAATGATTTTGGATATCGGTTACCTGGGCGTTCGAGGAATCCATAATCTTCATACCGCGAACATCAATCAGGCGCCACCCACTGCGCCGGGGGTGAACTATGCCACCCAGCGTCCTTTGTATTCAATTTATCCGCAGCTTAGCGATTTACCTATCTCAGAATCCAATACGGGTACCTGGTATGACGCGTTGACGGTGCGTTTTGAGGCGAACATTACAAAGTCCACTTTCGTGAACGCGAGTTATGCTCATGGGCGCAACTTTGCCAACGGCAATAACCTCGACCAGACCCGCATCAACCAGTACTATGGACCCACGCAGCAAGACATTGCGCACATCTTCAACGGCCAATTTCGCGCGGAGCTTCCTGTCGGGCATGGACGAAGATTCCTCAGCGGTGCAAATCGCTTCACCGATGAGTTGCTCGGCGGTTGGGAATATTCCGCCCTGCTCCATATCCGAAGCGGAGTACGCTTCGATGTGACCGGCAACGACACAACCTCTCTCAACAACGGGCAGACAAACCGTCCCAATCGCATCAGAAGTGGAAAACTGAGCCATCCAACGGTAACGGACTGGTTTGATACTAGCGCCTTCGCCGCAGTTACGACGCCGATGACCTATGGGAGTTCGGAAATCAATCCTCTGTATGCGGATGGGCAACAGCAACTGGATTCCTCGATCTCCAAGATTTTCCACATTACCGAGCATCGACAGATCGAGTTACGCGTTGACGCCTTTAACACCTTCAACCATCCAAATTTCTCTCCGCCTGATTCCGGGGTAGGAGACGCCACCGAAGGAACAGTCTTTTCCACCTCTACAGACAACAGGCATCTTCAATTCGGTCTTAGGTACTCTTTCTAAGACGCGGGAGGCGGCTCGGCCACTCGGGGTTCGACCGCCTCCCTTTTTCTTTTGTCAGCAATGTCGCCAGTAGCTTGGTTCAACCGAAGAACGACGCAGGCAGATACGGCTAAACCTTATTTGGTCTGGAGTGACGAAACTCAATGGACAGGAAGAGGCTTTTAGTAATTGGGGCAAGAGGCTTTCTTGGGACGCACGCAGTTCAAGCGGCACTCTCTACCGGCGACTATGAAGTGATTCGAGGCGATCGAAACAGTTCGGGGGTGGAGGGCAGCGAGGCGTTGGATGTGTCCGATGCCGCGAGCGTCAACCGCGTATTCCAAAGCCGGCGGCCGGACCTGGTGCTTTTGCTCGCAGCCATGTCGGATATCGATAAGTGCGAGGCTTCACCCAACGAGGCGTTTGCTACAAATGCGCGGGGCGCGGAACATGTTGCGAACGCGTGCGCCCAGAGCAATGCGCGGTTGTTGTTTACATCGACAGCGGCTGTATTCAATGGCAGCAAGCATGCCTACCGGGAGGAGGACATCGCCACTCCATTGAGCGTCTACGGAAAGACCAAGGTATGGGCAGAAAACGCGATTAACGGCCTTCTGCCCTCGGCGGTCATTGTGCGGTTTGCGCTGCTTCTCGGGTTCGCCCAACGGATGGGTACTAACGCCGCACTGGATAGTATGATCGCACGGTGGAAGGCCGGCGAACCCGTCTTTTTCTCCACCCGTGAGGACAGAAATCCTATCGATGCTCCATTACTGAGCAGAATCATGATCGATATGCTTGCGGATCGTGCGTTAAGTGGTGTCTATCACGCGGGCTCGCTGGATAGTATTTCGCGCTATGAACTGGGCCTTCGACTGGCGGCGCGAACAAGGGCTTCTCCGGAACTCGTCTGTCCTCAGGAAGATCCTGTTCCAGGGCGCGCGCCGCGGGGCGAACATCATTTTTTGTTGACCGATAAACTTCGCAGTGTCTGCCAATTCGAAGTTGGGTCCTGCGACCAGGTAATCGAAAGGTGTTTTTCATGAAGTTGCCGAAGGCGATTCACGAGTTAGAGTTCGGGCATGGTTCCAGCTACGGAACAGAGGAACAAGAGGCGGTGCTGGAGGTGCTCAGAACAGGCGCCCCTTCCTGCGGACCCGCTGTCAAGCGTTTTGAGGACGGGTTTGCAAGTTATTGCGGAACGGACTATGGACTGGCGGTAACGTCGGGAACAACCGGATTGCAGCTTGCCATGATTGCCGCAGGCGTGAGGCCCGGGGACGAAGTGATTACAACCCCCATAAGCTGGATTGCTACCGCGAACGCAGCCGCAGTGCTTGGAGCAAACGTGGTATTCGCTGATGTCGATCCACGCACCCTGAACCTCGATCCCGCTTCTGTCGAAAAGAAAATCACCTCACGCACCAAGGCAATCCTGGCGGTCCATCTTTACGGGCAATGCAGTGACATGGACGCTCTGAACGACCTGGCGCGACCTCGCGGGATTCCTGTGGTGGAAGACGCGGCGCATGCTGCCGGGGCTGAATACAAAGGGAGAAAGGCAGGCTCCCTGGGCGATATCGCCGTTTTCAGTTTTCACCAGCAGAAAAATATGGTCACGCTGGGCGAGGGGGGCATGGTCACGACCAGCGACCGGCGCCTCTACGAACGAATGCTCTCCCACCGCTCGCTGTGCTGCCTTACTTACGATCCCAAGGGGAAATATCTATCTATCGATGAAGCTGTTAATCCCATGGGAAAGAGATATTGGCATCTCGATTTTGATGAGATCGGATTCAACTATCGCATGACGGACGTGCAGGGTGCTGTTGGTTCTGTCCAGCTGCGTAAGCTGGAATCATTCAACGCACGCCGAATCGAGATCGCAAACAGATATTGCGAAGGCCTTCAAGGTATCCAGGGACTTACTTTGCCTTTTGTGGCGCCCGATAACAAGCACGTATTTCATATTTTCAACGTGCTGATTGAATCCGATTTTGCGCGAAGCAAAGAAGACTTCATGTGGGAAATGTACACGAGCAAGCAAATCAAGGTGTGGTCGCACTATATGCCAATCCATCTGACAACGGCGTATCGCAAACTAGGACACAATCCTGGGGAATGCCCTATTGCCGAGGAGCTCTTCGAGCGATATGTCAGCATTCCGATCCATCCAAGAATGAGCGATGAGGTCGTGCAGTATGTGATCGACAGTATTCGGGAGCTGGCATGAACGCATTTGAATCCTCCGTCTACGCAATTCGTGGCGGCGGCAAGTTCTTTTCCGCGACCAGGCCGATTTACCTTAGTCGAGCTCCAGGCAGGCTCGACTTGATGGGCGGTAACGTGGACTACACGGGCGGTCTTGTGTTTCAAAGCACGATCAAAGAGGCAACCTGGGCCGCCGCGCAACGGCGAAGTGACCGGAAGATCGTCTTTTGGAATCCACAGATGGCGAAGGAAGGATGGCAAGACCGTGCCGAGTTTCAGCTGGATGAACTCCGCAGTCAGGAGGCCGTTAAGGCCCTCGTCAATGCGCGCGCAGAGATTCTCTGGACATCCTATGTGTTGGGCGCATTCTTCCTTCTTCAGCGACGCAATCCGGAGAAGGTTCAGACTGGTTCGTCCATTTACATCGAATCCGAAGTGCCTCTCAATAAGGGAGTCAGTTCGTCGGCTGCCGTGGAAGTCGCAGTGATGAAGGCTGCTGCGGCTTGTTATGGGCTCGACCTCAAGGGGATCGATCTTGCCGAAGCATGTCAGTGGGTCGAAAACGTTATCGCCGATTCGGCGTGCGGCATTATGGACCAGGCAGCTTCTGTATTGGGAGATGTTGACCACATTCTACCGCTACTGTGCCAGCCATGCTTGCCGCGAGAGCTGGTGAAGTTACCGGTGGGTCTCCGATGTTGGGCTATCGATTCCGGCGTGCGACATGCGGTAACCGGAATTGAGTATGAAGCCGCTAGGGCCGCCTCATTTATCGGCTATCGCATGATCTGTGAGTGGGAGGGCCTGCCTATTGAGAAAGTTGAAAGCGGGCGAATCCCTCGCTATACCGATCCCCGATGGCAAGGCTTCTTGTCCAACATCGTTCCCTCCGTTTTTCGGTCAAAGTACGAGCAACGCCTGCCTGAGATGATCTCCGGTGCAGACATCCTTGCGCTCGGTAGCATCCATCCGGATCCATTTACGATCGTTCGTCCCGAGGTCAACTATCGAGTACGTGCGTGCACGCGGTACGCCATTGAAGAGAACCAGCGTATTGAGTTGTTTATCGAACTGGCAAGGGGAACGACGCAACAATCCTCACTGGCAGCATTCCGCCAGATGGGCGAACTGATGTTTCAATCCCACTGGTCTTATACGGAAACCGGCCTGGGGTGCGAGGCAACAGACCAGCTAATTGAGATTGTTAGAAAGAAGTGCTGCGAAAACCTTCTCTTCGGAGCAAAGATTACCGGCGGTGGAGCAGGCGGAGTCGTGGCCGTATTGGGATCAGTAGACGGAGCGGCCGCCTTTCAAGAGGCCGTCGACGAATTTGCGAGGCAGCGATCGTTTAAGCCCTATGTGTTCGAGGGGAGCTCGGTGGGAGCAGACCGGTTTGGAATCCGAGTATTGCCGGAGAGCGCATGAGCGAAACACGAAGCGGACCGCACGTTCAAGGTCAAACTATCTGGTATTTCTGCCTTCTCTCGCTGGCTTCGCTGATCTGGTCGGGCCAGGGCATTGCAATCAAGGTGCTGGATCCGTTTCTGGGGCCAACTGCCATCACCTTCCTGCCCTTCTATGTGACAACGCTGCTGTTTGTTCCACTGCTTGTGCGGATGCGGAAGAAGAGCTCCGGAATGGCAACTCCATCTGCGAGAGACTGGATTGGCTTTACGATAGCAGGTGTCGGCGGACAAGTGCCCGCTCAGCTAGGAATGACGTGGGGAATCAGTAAATCGCTCGCATCGAATGGCGCGATCCTAAACCTTCTCATTCCTGTAATCAGTGCGGTGCTCGCTTCTTTCATGCTGAAGGAACGGCTGACATTGTTGCGCATCCTTTCATTGGGAATAGGTCTAGTTGGTGTAGTCTTCCTGTCCGTCGAAGATCTCCGCCAGGCATCCTTCGGCTCGATGAAATTCCTCGTTGGCAATTTGCTGATTTTCGGGGGTTGTTGTGGATCGTCTTTCTACAACGTCTACTGCAAGGGATTGATGAAGAACTTTCAAGAGATTGAAATACTGATCTACAGCTACATTACGGCATCTGTTGCAAGCATCCCGCTGCTTATTTGGGCAGAGCCGATCCATCTCAGCAGTGTTCTCGCCTTCGACGCAAAAGCCATTGCTGCTTTTCTATTTCTGGCGGTGTTCATGTATGGCGCTTCCATGCTCCTGTTTTTCAAAGCGCTGCAACATCTTGATGTCACGACAGCATCTACTTCGCTCTATCTTGTTCCGGTGTTTGGAGTATTACTGGCCGCACTCCTGCTTGGCGAGAGATTGAGCCCTGCCGCGATCGCTGGAGCTGCCATTGTCCTCATTGCAACAATCATGGTGGTGAGATATGACGCAAGCTACTAAGCTGATATGCTTCTCGATTGCCTTGTTTGTAGCCGCAACTGCGGGTGAAGGACAGCAGTCTTTCGAAACAGTGACTACGGTGGATGCGCCTTCGATTGCCGGACGACAGGTTGAGTTGGATGGTCAGAAAAAGTTGTTGCCATGGCCGATGCCGGACAACACAGGCTACTCGTACTCGGCCTATTTCCTTTCGCAGTGGACGATTCTATGGGATCAGCACAACCGCCAGAGGCTTCCCTACTATTTTTGTTGTTTTGATTTCGACCGAACAACATTTGAGCTCATGCCGGAGTGGCATTGGGCCAATTCCACGGGATATTTGCGCGCCATGATGGAAGGATTCATAGAGCGTCTCTACCCATATAACGGCGATCCGCGCACTCTGGAGTTTCTTCAGGGGCTTGTCGATTACGAGTTGGAGAACGGTTTGACGCCGGAAGGCTATGCGTGGTCCCGAGTGCCGTATCCGTCGGCAAATCCGGGCAGCCGGCGCTACACCGGTTGGAGTGAGCACGGCGAGGATTTCGTTGAACCCCACGTCGTTGGAGAAGATGGCTACGCGTATCTCCGGCTCTATGAGATAACCGGAAACAGCAAATATCTTCGCGCCGCGATTCGCTGCGCCGAAGCTCTAGTAAAGAACTTTAAACCTGGCAACGAAAAGGAGTCTCCCTGGCCTTACCGGTGCTTTGCGCGCGACGGCAGCATCATCGGTGGCAAAGGGATGTTTCCATACTCGGCGAATGTTGTGGAGCCGATCATCCTGTTCGATGAACTTGTCCGGTTGGAACAGGGCGACACGGCTTCGTACAAGAGGGTCCGGGAAGGTGCATGGACCTGGCTGATGAAATACCCGATGCAGAACAATATCTGGGTGGGCTATTTCGAAGACGTGCAAGCCACAATGGAGAACATGAACCAGGTTATTCCTCTGGAGTTCGCTAGATATATTCTTCTACATCCGGATAAGGATCCGGATTGGCAAGAGCACGCCAGGAAGCTGATCGATTGGGTAAAGGTAACGCCAAAATGGCCGAAATATATTGTTCACGGAGCTACGGTGACTACAGAACAGGGCGACGGGAAGCAGTACTGCTGTAATCCACCGAATCAATGTTGTGACAGCCATAGCTCAAGGCTCGCGGCCGTCGAGGCGATATACTACGCGAAGACAGGAGACTTGGCGTACAAGGAGGCAGCTTATCGAACCTATAACTGGGTCACTTACTTCCAGGGGCTGCCTGGCGGGGCTCACGCTCCCTGGGGAGAATACCAGTGGTGGTTTACCGATGAATTCTCAGATGGTCCGCGTCGAATGATGGATGCGTTCTGGGCGGTCCCGGAGTGGGCTCCCGAGGACGAATCACACCTTCTTGGTTCTCTCTCTGTAGTCACTAAGATCGCCTACGGAGCGGGCACTGTCACTTATTCGACGTTCGATACAGAGTCGACGGACGTGCTGCGACTGAACTTCAAACCAGATTTCATCACGGTTGGTGGAAGGCCCATCGCTCGCCGTACGGATCTCAACCAGGAAGGCTACACCTTTGACGACAAGACGAAGGCGCTCTACATTCACCACACAAGCTCAAGAGACGTAGATATTCAGGGGACAGGCGATCAGAAGCCGCCCTCGTACATCACATTCGACGACCCTCACTTGCCCGCAGGCACTCCCTTGCTGGGTCAATATCCGAGCGGCGTGATCGATTGGGGAGAGGGCGAGTGGCAAATTGACACTCCGTTCGGCAAGTTCGGCACCTTTACGCTTGCGTTGACCAATCCAAAAGCGCATCAGGCGGATTTCCGGTTCTTTGTTCCTTACATCTTCCTGGGGATGGATGTCTATAACGACGGCGAGAGCGACGCGACGGTCACCTTTCGTTCGCCTGAGATTCGCGAGGTCGCTTTCATCATCAAGCCCAAAGAACTCCGCCGTGTGCGAACCGGATGGCACGACCCGAGCTCACAGGTGTCTATCGCTATAACGAGCGGGCAGGGGTTGCGCTTTGACAACCTCGCCTATCTTCATCGATGACCTGGGCAAACCAGGGGACGGCAAACCAGGGGTCAGATAGGTTGCTGCGAAGGTTCATCTGCTGCACTCTTCCTCTCTGCACGGATTCCACAACGTGTGGCATATTTTGCCATCACCGTTTATGAATGACCAGTACTTCCAGTCCGTACGGTGGGACAGAAGCAGTGATGCGGCCATCCTTGAGTTTCAAGTGCTCGGGCGGCGACATGGAGCCGGCCTTCTGAAGCTGCGAAATTTGATCTCTGGTCAGGTTCTGCGGCCGGCCAAGCTGATCAAACAGAGCGAGACTGCTCCCGTGGGTACTGTCCACCCGGTAGATGGTGGCAGTCTGTGTCGCACCGAAATGCTTCAGTTCCAAATCGAATGTACGTACTGATCCGGGAAGGGCCGATGGACGGGTGTAACTCGGTCCACTGCCACCGGGAGGTTCGTAATTCCATAATGCGATGGCGAGATCCCCGTCCGGAAGTTTGGTGGCCAGGACTGAATCGGAGTCGACAGCAAATCGACGGTCCCCGAGGTGGTGGAGAGCGGTAAACGCGTTTAAGGATGCTTTCGGAATATCATCGGGAGCGATCAATCCGAATCCGCCATAGAATGGCGAATACGCGACGCCTTGCTCCTCAAATACATCGGAGAATGTCCAGTACGCCATGTTGTCGACAAGTCCATCGCACTGCCTGATGGTGTTTGCCAGCCACGGTCCCATGTATGGGGAATCGGTTACATTCGGTTCGTTCGAGTAACTGGCGCCGTACTCCGAGAAGATCAACGGAATATGGGGGAGAGGCGAGGAAGCAATCTGATCGTGGACTTTCTTCACCGCACGATAGACCATCTGATCGCGGGGAACCACCTCATTGGTCCCAAGCACATCCGGCGCACTATCATTCCCATAGACGTGTGTTGAAACGAAATCTACCGGAATATGGTTGTCATAGACATAGGTAAGGAAATCAGGAATCCACGCCGCCTGAGCCGTTGCCGGACCACCTATCTGCAATCGCGGCGACACGGATTTAATCGCGCGCGCGGTGTGATCGTAGAGGGTCCAATAAGTAGACTGCTTCGGCGTCCCTCCCCAGAAATCCAGATTGGGTTCATTCCATACTTCAAACTTCCAGGTGCTCACCTCCTCGATTCCATACCGGGCGATGAGATGCTCTGCGAAGGCCCGAATCATGTCATCCCAGAGCTTGTAATCTTTCGGGGGCGAAACAACCGGGTGATAGAGAAAGGGATGAAGAGCGGTGGGGTCCGCGGCCAACTGACGCGGCATGAAGCTCAACTCGACAAACGGCTTGACGCCCTTGCTGAGCAGACCGTCATAGATCTGATCGACATATAGAAAGTTGTATTTCGATGCGTCGCCGACCGCCTCCGCGGCCAGACCAGGATTCTTGATGACTCGATCGGGGTCGTACAAACCCACCTCGTCCATGAGAATTCCGTGAAAGCGGACGGATTCAAAACCCGTCGCATCTTTCACGGTCTGGAGGTCTTTACGGTAACCCTCCCTCAAAGACAAGATGGCACGGCCTGAACCAAAGGTCTGCTCCCAAAAATGTGGGAAAGCCGTGGTGGGAGCGTCCACATCGATGTGGATGCCGGTTGGGTCACTGACCTGGCCTATCATGGGCCAAGCCAAAAACAGACCAGTGCACGTCAATAACGCCAACTTACGGAATGCATGCATGAAAAAATCCCTCAAGTAGCGATCTGGGCAGTCGCGCAGAGTAGCTAACAGAATGCCTGGCCGCGAAACGGAGCCTTAATGAACCTGAAGGCTCGCTCTCAAGGGAGTGTAATCCGAGGACGGGCCGACAAAGACATCATAATCGCCACTTGCGAGATTCCATGCGTCTTTCGATTGCTGGACGACCTGTTAGAAAACGAAACGCAAAGAGGCCGGCGAACCTGAGCACCTCGGGTCAGAACCGCGCATTGGTAAGGGATCATTCTGCCTTCAGGGATTGTCGTGGATGTCCACGAACCTTCCGGCGTAAACTGAAAGAAGGCGGGATTCACCATGACCGTTACACTGCACCTTAAGCCCGAAGTGGAAGCCGGTCTCCTGGCGCAGGCTCAGGCGAACGGCGTGAATTTGGAAGAATATTTACTCGCTCTCGTCGAGGAGGCAGCCCTCACCCCCGGTGGAAGGACATTAGCTGAAGAAACCGAGAAAAGAGGCGAAGCTGTTCGCAGGATGCTTGAGTTCGGTGAAAAGCATCGCTTGAGCTTAGGCGAACCCATAACGCGTGCTTTTCTGCATGAAGGCCACCGCTTCTGATGGCTGAGTTTGTCCTCGACGCATCCGTTGCCGTTTCGTGGTGTTTTCCGGGCGATCCGAGCGAAGACACCCCTTACAGCCGGGGCATCTTGGAGGAATTGATTGTTCAGGATGCGATCGTTCCAGAAATCTGGGCATTCGAGATCGCGAATAACATCTTCGTTTCCCATCACAAGCAAGAGGATCAACGAGCAGCAGATCGCCGAGTATCTTAGGTTGCTGAGGGCGCTGCCGATTCGCACGGAATCTCAGCCGCTTTGGACGAATGTTGAGTTGGAATCATTGGCCCGGCGCTGGGATCTTACCGCTTACGATGCCTCCTACCTAGCTCTAGCGCTTCGAAAGAAAATCCCGCTTGCCACTTGCGATGAGTTTCTCAAGCGAAAGGCCCTGGATGAGGGTATTCAAATACTCCGCGTGGAGACTACCAAATGACGGAGCGCAATCTACACGGAATGTCGAAGGACGCGCCGCCGGAGCAGCGCGTCCCTGGGTGGATGAAGGGTGACGGTTACAGCATTTTCACTTCTGGTGTATAGAGGGCAACCGCTCCCGAGGCGGCTTTTCCCCAAGAAAAGCCGCTCTTCGCTGATCTCCCCTGTACAGAGTAGAAGTGAAAATGCTCTAGAAGTCGAATCGGAGCCCAAGTTCCAGGATGCGCCGGCCCTCACGCAGCGGAGTGGAACCGAAGCCTGTATTGACATTGCGATCGGCGTTGAGGCCTCCGTTGACAGAATCCTGCGGAGTCGTCTGGTTGAAGTTCAGCGTGTACCCGTTGGGCTGCACGCTGGTAAAGCTATTATTCCCGTGGTTGAGGACGTTGAAGGCGGCTACGCGGAGCTGGAAGCTGGTCTTCTCGGCCACCAGGAAACGCTTGGCTACGGTTGCGTCGGTCTGGAAGAATCCCGGGCCGGGCAGAAAACCATAGCGGTATGCGCCGTTGGTGCCCAGGCTCGGAATCGCGAACGCCTGATCATTGACGTAGTTATGGCTGCCAACGCGTGACTGTGGGTTACCAACGATAAGAGGCTGCAGGTTGACATCCGGCGTGCCAAGGATGTTGGTGTTGTTGATGGCAAACGAGCAGCTTGGATTAGGTGTAGCGCCGGTCGCCGGGCCGGTCACGCAACTTCCACGGCCCGGACCCGCGCTGACGCCGGCGGCGATGTCGATGCTGCCGCCAAGTGAGAAGTTCGGATTGTCGATGGACGGCAGGTTCGACCCGCTCTGATAGTTGGATATACCCGAAAGCTCCCAGCCATTTGCCGCTTCGCCGAGCAGCCTGCTCTTGACTAGATTTCCAAATTGATAGGAGTACGCCGCGTTGAAGATGTGACGGTGGTCGTAGGTCTCTTCCTGGTAGTCGTTGTGCAGGTTGAACGGATCGCCCGGGTAGCCGTTGTTGTAGCCGCCGAGGACGCCGAGGGCCTTGGAGAACGTGTAATTGACGCTGAAGTTGGACTTGCCCTGCTGCTTGGCGAGTCCTGCCTGCAGACCGTTGTAGTTGGCCCAGAGGTTGTGCTGGGAGACGTACAAGTGGTCGTACCGCGGGTACTTCTTGAAGCTGTCGATGTGGGTCTGATCCAGGCCGCCGACGGTGGCGTTGGCTGGGGGATTCAGGGTAGGTGCGAATGTTGGGTAGACGGTGCCAATGGCATAGCCGTTGGCAATGGAGACCGCGTTGCTTGGTTGCGGTTGGAAGAGTGCGCCGACGGGAAGTGAGTTGAGGTCGTCGAGGGTAGTGGTCTGGGTGGAGCCATCGTTGAGGATGTGATTGCTGGCGTTCCCGACGTAGGCGATCTCCAACAACATATGGCCGGGCAGACGCTGATCGACGGACAGGTTGTAGGTTCTCACCTGCGGCTGTTCGTCATCGCTCGCCTGGAAGCCGTAGGCGGTGGTGTCTTGAACGAAGCTTCCTGCGCTCTTGAATTGAGGCTGCAGGGACGCAAGGGACGACAGGTTGTACGGCCCGGTGACGGCGGCATTCCGTTCGCCTTCTACCGTGCCTACGCCATTCGCGGCGTCATTCGATGAATCGTGGGCGCGATAGATACCGAAGCCGCCGCGAACGATGGTGTCGCCGCGGCCGTAGACGTCCCAGGCGAAGCCTACACGGGGTTCGATATAAGCCCAACGCGTGCCTAGACCGGTCACTGGAATGTTGTGATCAATGGAATGCCATGCGAAACCGGGTAGAAGTGGGTTGGTTCCCGTGGAGTAGGCCGCAGGGCTGAAGACCGGCAGACCCTGCCCGTGCGCATCGCCCCAGGGGGTTAAGTGCTCCAGGCGGAGGCCGAGGTCGAGGGTGAGACGAGGGGTCAGACGGAGGTGATCCTGGATGTATCCAGCGAGGTTGAAGAAGTAAAGGTTGGGGGCCGGGGCGAAGTTGGTCTGGTTGTATTGGAAGATGTGGCCCTCGGCAAAGTCAGCGAGGTAGTTGCCGCCGTTCCCGCTACCAACGGGCCCGGTGTTATGGACGAGGCCAGCCACCGGATCGGTGTAGGTCTCCGGCTCGTAGTACTCGTCTACGGCGCCGTTGGTCGGGATAAACGGAAGTACCTGGTGGTTGGAATCGAGCTGATAGAAGATGCCTGCTCTGAGGGTATTTTTTCCAATCACCTTGGTGACGTTGTCGCCGATGGTACGGATGAGCTTGGCGGCGTAGATGCCGCCGAAGGAACCGTCGGGCAGAAGCGAGAGCGGGAGTCCGTCGTTGCCATAATCCTGGAGTTCGGGCTGGACCGTGCTGCCGTTGTTGAACAGAACCCTGGTACGGGTTGCCCTGCGTCGCAGCGAGGCTCTTTGGAATGAAGTTTTGCTTGAAGTAGGTACCCGCGGCATAGAACTCATTGGTGAGGGTGGGGGAGATGATGGTGGTCAAGTTAAGGCTGGCGATCTGCGAGTTGATGGAGCTGATGAGGCCGCCGCCGGGGATATTGACACCGCCGAGATTGCCGCGGGGAGAATAGTACTCAGCCTGGGGCACTCCGTTGGTTCCGCGTTCGACGCTATAGATGGCGAAGAACTTGTTCCTGTCGGAGATGGCGTAGTCGGTGCGAGCCTTGGCCTGGTAGAGATCGTTATCGACCAGGTTGGTAGTGATCCAGTTGTAGGTTCCGTTGCTGGGGGTGTTGGGCAATGGCAGGCCATTGAGGATGACCTTGGAGAGCGGGTCGAGGTAAGGGCCTATATTGTTGTTCGCAAGCGCCTGGCCCTGGGGACCGGTCGTGGGAATCGTGCAGATGTTGGCGTTTGTACCGGAGCAACCATTGACCGTCGGCGTGTAGCCAGGTCCGAGATAGGCCTGGAGTTGGGGCAGGCTGAAGTCTCCAGCGCGCAAGCCTGCAGTGGGCACGAGTGCGGTGAGAACGGCGCCGGCGGCGCCGCCGTAGGCATAAGCGTTCTTCTGGGCATATTCCTCAGCGCCGACGAAGAAGGTGAGCTTCTTGGCGTGGTTAAAGCCGAGGCCCGGGATGAGGACGGGGCCGCCGAAGGTGAAACCCGGGTAGACTTGCCGGTCTGGTGGTTTTGCTTGCCCGGTGTAGTTAGCAAGCCAGTCGGTGGAATCGAGCTGCGAGGTCCTGGCAAAGGTATAGAGCGAGCCGTGGTAGGAGTTGCCACCCGACTTGCCGATGGCGTTGACGACGATGGGTCCGCGTGCGCCGTCGGCGGTGAAGCTGGAGGTTTGAACTTTCACTTCGGCGACCTGCTCGTAATTGACGTTCTGAACCGCGGCGCCAAAGTTGCCGGGGTCGGTCACGTCTGCGCCGTCTGACAGCAGGGAGACGCCGTTGAGCGGGGTGCCGTTGGCTGCGTAGGATCCGAGGGCCCCGTTGACCGAGACCTGCGAGGGATCGTAAGTCTGGTTATCGACGTTGCCTCCGCCTCCCCGGGAGATGGCGAAGCCCGGGAGAATCTTGAAGAGTTCGGTTACGTCGCGTCCTTCGACCGAGAGGTGTTCAATTTCCTTGGAGGAGATCAGGGAGCTTTGCTCGCCGGAGTCGAGGTCGATGGCGTCGGCGCCGCTCGTCACTTCGACGACAGAATTAGTGGCCGCAGCACCGAGGTGAATGTCGCGGACCGAACGCTGGTCGCCCGGATCGAGGTGCAAGCCATTTTGCTGGAATCCTTGAAATCCCGCCGCAGATATCACGACATCGTAGGTTCCGGCCGGGACGCCCGAGAAGGAGAAGACGCCGGAGCCGTTGGTGGTGGTGTCGCGCTTGTCGTCGCTGGTCTCGTTTTTGAGCGAAACCTGCGCATTGGGGATGACGGCGCCGCTCGAGTCAGTAACGGTTCCGCCGACGGTTGCGGTGGTGCCCTGCGCAGAGGCCGGCACCGTGACAGCGACGAACCCGGCGGTGAGCAGGAAGCAAGCCGCAAGGGCGCCAGAGAGAAGCCATGGCGCCTGGACCCGCTTACGTTTCTGAAGAAGTTGCACTATGGGCTCGTATCTGCCGGCCCTTACCCGTTGAGTTCTCATACAGTTTGGCCTCTCTTTGACAAAGGTGAATAGCTCGTTCTGAGGATCGCCACGAACCCTAGGCTTCACCACCACCGGCGGAATAGGTCATGTACCGTACCGTTACGGTAAGGTCGACCAAACATAGACAATCTGCTTCGTCTATCGAGGTTTTATGGGAGTTTTATGGGGTTTTCTGCGGAGATTTTGCGCAAAGAGCGGCCGTATCATACGTCCCGCGGTGACGTAAAGCCGTCGGGCCCGGATCAGGCCGGCCCTTCGGGCGATCCGCTTGGGCGGCACCGGCTTCGCTCGCCCGGAACCGGCGCGGAGTGGGCAGCGCATGACCGGACGCAGGGTATTGTTATATCGTTGTGGGACGAATCATTAGCGGTGCGGACTCTGCGATATGGCGTTGACCACGGAAATCCAAGTTCACGATTCGGCCACAATCTGGAGCGACGAGCAGCGGGCCGAAATCCTGGCTGAAAGCCTCTTCATCCTCTCTCAACCATCCTTCAAGAACAGCAAACGATGCACCAAGCTTTTTCAGTTCGTGATTGAACACGCACTTGCGGGCGATCGCGAACTGAAAGAACGCACTCTGGGTGTGGAGGTCTTCGGGAGAAATCCCGATTACGACACAAACGCCGACCCGATTGTGCGCATGACCGCCAGCGAGATTCGCAAACGGCTTGCCCAGTACTACCAACAAGGAGACCATCCCGGCCGGATTCGGATTCGAATCGTTCCAGGCTCCTACGTCCCTCAATTTGAAATAGTCGTGAAGGAAAGGCCAGAAGCGTCTTTAGAAATGATTTCGGTTGAAAACGCCGCCGAAGACGCTCAAAAACATGCGCAGTTGGAAGTTGCGCTGCTGTCAATGGTGTGGAAGAAGAGACATCGTCGATGGTTGTTCGTTGGCGGAGTGAGTTTGGGCGCTTTGGCGGCGGTTTTTGCGGGCTGGCTCGTTCTGGCGCCGCACTTTGCCTCGACCCAGGAATTAATTTGGGCGCCGCTTATGCATGAAAGCGGTCCGGCCATGCTATGTGTCAGCGACGGCTACTCAGTAGCCGGCAGCGGCGAGGGTATAGATTGGGCCGCTGGTGTGTTGCAACTGATGGCAGCACGGAAGTTTGAGCCGCCACCCTTAACAGACAGACCCGCCCCTGCGGTGCCCGTGGTGGACGCCAAAGTGGCCGCACGCGTCATGACGACTCTTATCGCCCATCGCCACGAGACCATCATGCGCGAAACCTCCGCGGTGACATTGGCCGACTTGGGCCGCGGTCCCGACGTGTTGATCGGCGCTTTTGACAATTCCTGGTTTCTGGCGCTGCTGTCCCACCTGCGTCTCCATGTGATGGTTGATCCAGTCGGTCAGGATCACTGGATCGAGGACGCTCGGAATCCAGGCCGCCGGGAATGGAAAATAAACGGCAGAACACAATACTCCGACTCCTCGGTCGATTACGCGCTGATTTCGCGTGTACACAGCACCGAGACGGGAACCTGGATTCTCGGCATTGGCGGGCTAGGCCTGCATGCGACGGAAGCAGCCGGCGCGTTGGTCACCGATCCCAATCTGTCCAAGCTGCTTCCGGCCTGTTTGCGAGATACACAAAAGAACTTCCAGATCGTGATCAAGACAGTCGTAATCAATGGGAATTCCGGTCCGCCCCAGGTCGTAGCTTCCTATGTTTGGTGAAGGCTCGACTGCGAGCAGTTGCGCAAGCTCCGCTTACACGGGCTGCGGAAAAAGTCATTGTTGAATGCAGGAGAGGGTAGGTACGGGCTTTTAGCCCGTACCTAATCCGGCAAACTCTTCAGCCTTTAGGCCTTGAGGTATGCTCTTCCCAGGTGATCCTGCGAAAAACTGTACCTCAGGGCCTAAAGGCCACAAAGACGACGACGTTTATGCCGGGGATAAATCCCCGGCCTACCCTGAAGACGCGTTTTTCCTCAGTCGCCTACAGCCGCTCCAACCGGGTGGCGGAATCCCCAAATTGCTCCAGCTTCACCCCATAGCGATCCATCAACGACAGATACAAACTGCACATCTTGCGATTATCGTCACCGTCCTTGAGATAATTCAGCGTGCGGCCGGTCTGTAGCGTCCCGCCAAGCCCACCAGCCAGCACCACCGGCAGCCGGAAGTTGTCATGCTTGCGCCCGATCCACATATTCGATAGGAACATCAGGCAGGTGTTATCCAATACCGTGCCGTTCCCTTCCTGCATGCTATCCAACTTGGATGCCAGGTAGGCGTACTGCTGCACATGGAAACGAGCGATGCGTTCGTATCCGTCGGAGTTGTTGTTGTGCGACGCAGCATGGTGCCCCTCCTTCACATCGAGGAAGGGATAATACATCGCCGACAGATCACGAGAAATGATCAAGGACGCGACGCGCGTCTTGTTGGTCTGAAACGCAATCGCAATGAGGTCGCACATCAAACGCGCATGATCGCGTAAGTCTTCCGGCAGTCCGTTGGCCGGCCGTTCCATGGTGGCGGCAACGGTGTTCTTCGCTTTCGCCGCGTCGTCCGCGTCCGCCTTGCCTTTGCGCATGGTCTCGACGCGCTTTTCCACTTCGCGCACGCTGGTCAAATATTCATCGAGCTTGCCTTTGTCCGTCCCGCTCACGCGCTTGCTGAGATCCTGGGCGCGATCGCGCACCCGGTCCAGAACGCTGAGGTTCATCAAGCTACCGCGATTGTCAAACAGGTTGTCCCAGGCCAGTGACGGATACACTTCCACCGGGACCGGCGAGTCGGGACTTTGCCAGGAGATGTGAGAGCTGTAAGCCATGGAAAAGTTCGACTCGTGGTAACCGGTCATGGGCTGCTCGCACGCCAGCACGATGCTCGATTGCGGCGTGTCTTCCCCGACGTGGTTGGCAATCATCTGGTCGATGCTGATGCCGGAGTGGATGATGGCGCCTTTCGAAATGTGGGCGCCCGATAAAAGGCTGCCCGTTTGGCCGGGATGAATGCCCTGCCCCGTGAGCGCATGGACGTAGAGACCATCAATCACGTTGATCTTCTCTTTGAGCGGTTCCAGCGGCGACAGCGTCTTGCCGAGCTTCATCGCCGCGCCCTGGCCTTCGGCGCTCCAGTGATCTTCGTTAATGCCGGTCCCCAAAAAGACAGTACCGAAGCGCTTGGGAAAAGCCGACGGCGCGGGCACATCTGCTAACGCGTGCAGCGATTCCAGCCACGGCAACGCAACGGTGCAACCGGCTCCGCGAAGTACGGCGCGGCGGGAAATGGGCAGTGTAAATTTGCTCGTTGATCGGGGCATGCTAATTCGCCTTTCCAGAGGCTATTTGGGTCTCAGGTACGGGTATTCGTTTGTTGCGGAACTGCGGGCTCATCACGACGGTTTCGAGCAGCGAATCGAAGCTGTCATTGTGCGCGGCAAGATCGCTCTGCATACGATCCACCAGCCCTTCGTCGGAGAGTTGCAGTGTGCGGTTGAGCGCGTAACTAAGCAACTTGCGGCAAAGATTGTTGATGTATTGGTCCTGTCGATGATCGCGGATAAACGCCCGCAAGCCTTCAAAGCCATCGCCCTTGACGCCGCCAGGATAGACGACGCCCGTATCTACGGTCCGCCCCGCCAGGTCTTTCGCGCGCGCATCCCCGACCGGACCATATCCCTCAAACGCCAGGCCAAACGAATCGAAACGCGCATGGCAGGCGGCACACACGGGGTTCGCCCGATGCCTCGCGAGCATATCGCGTACGGGGAGATCTGACTTGGACTCATCGCTCGGCAGTTCGGGAACAACCGGTGGCGGAGGAGGCACGCGGATTCCCAATACCTTTTGCACCACCCAATTACCGCGCTTCACCGGGCTCGTCCGCAGTCCGGGGGAGCTCTGCGTCATAAATACCGCCATGGGCAAAATACCGCCCCGTCCATATTGCTTGACATCGTCCACGCGCACCCAGTGGTCCGCGTCGCCCTCGACTCCCGGTATGCCGTAGTGCCTGGCCAGCGCTGGATTCACGAATGTGTAATCGCCATACAGAAGGTCGAGCACCGAACGGTTATTCTGGATCGCGTCTTCGACGTAGCGGACAGGCTCCTCGAACATCGCTTCCCGCAGATCGTTGTTGAACTGGGGAAAGCGTTCACGATCCACCGAGTTGTTGGTTTCAAACAGGCGAAACGCCAGCCAGTTGCCGGTAAATTCCGTAGCCAGGCCACGCACGCGGGCATCTTTCATCATGCGTTGCGCCTGCGCCAACAAAACGGCCGGCTGTTGCAAATCGTTTGCGGCCGCATGCCGTAACAACTCTTCATCGGGCATGCTGGCCCAGAAAAAGTAGCTCAAGCGGCTTGCCAGCGCATAACTACTGAGTGGCTCCGAGGGGACAGCGCTCGCCGTCTTGAGCACAATCGGATGATGGGATCGAGCGCGTGCGGAGACAATGGCTGGAACAGTTTGGGGACTGTCGGCCATATCCAGCCGGTAGAGGAAATCCGGCTCCATCAGCACGCCGATGATCGAATTGCGCACAGCGTCTTCGTGGGATAACTGATTCTTGCTGCGCAGCTGGTGATAATACGCCAGCAGGTCGGCGCGTTCCGCAGCGGTAAGCGGGCGCCGGTAGGCGCGTTCGGCAAATGCGAGGAGCGCCTCCAACTGCTTCGATTCCGCGTCGATCCGCTCCTTCTCCAGGCTGCGGAGCGTCGCGTTCAAGTGGTCGAAATGATCGCGAATCGCCGCAGGAGCCACGGGATCGTTGGTTGGTTCCGCCGCAGCCTTGGCCAGGTAGGTGTCGCGCATTTTGAGGATGACTTCGGAATCGGTCACGGCGTGGTCGGTCGGGCGCTCAGAGCCGGATTCGGCGCCTTTGCCCAAAACCTCTCCGCTCTGATTGAAGAAATACTGGGTCCACGTGCGCTCCGTAAAATCGGCAACGTAGTCGGCCTCGTTCCAAAGACGATCCAGTTCCCTCTTTCCCTGGTCATCCAGAATCAGCTGAACCAGCGGAAGATCGTCGCGGTAGTAGCCGGTAGTATTGTGATACCCGGCGCTGAGCAGCCGGCCTTTGTCTTCGGAGTCGTCGGGGAAATAACGGCCGCGCTCGGATATATAAAACGCATCCGGAAAAACCGAAGCGAAGCGCGCAAAGGCAGCCTCGTAGACGGCGCGTTGCGCGGCGGGAACGATCAGGTCGGCATCGTTGGCGCGCGCATTCGCCGAGAGCGCAGCCCAACGCGGCGCGGCTTCCTCATGAAGGTCGGGATATTTAGGAACCTCCACCAGCGCCGGAGGTGGATCCGTGTCATTGCGCAGGTCCTTGGGATCGCTGTCACGCCGGTGCTCAGCAAACTCCTTCAGCTTCCAATTCAAAAGAGGTTCGGATTGTGCGGGCAAACCTTCGACAACCGGTGCGGCAAACTGCATCGCGGTGTGGGCGCGAATCTTCACCACGAAATCGCGCATCTGCGTGCATTGTGCGCGTACCGCCTTGATCTGGGCCTCGGGCTGCGCCTTGCTGGGTGCGGGCAGGGCCAGCCACATTTTCTCCAGCTTCAGAACCGGACCCACCGCATGCTGATCGTGCAGAATCTGCCACACCATGGGAAGGTATTTCGGGCTCACGTGAGATGCCACCGCGGTGGTGGCCAGGGTGGCATGCGGCTGCTTGAGGACCTTTCGATATTGGTAGCGCCAAGCCGCCTCGAAATAATCGGCATAGTCGGTCGGCTGCGCCGCATAAAAAGCGACAATCCGCTGGATTACGTACTTCTCGCGATCCGTCTCCACCAACGCCGGGTACGGCGCAAAGTCGATGCCATCTGGCTTCAGCACAGCATGGTCCGCCACTTCGCTTGCGGCCTTCAGATACTTACTCAGCAGCGCAGACGACATGGTGAGCGATTCGCCGGAATTATCGAAGCCAGCCTGGTTGGCAGGGTCCACGGGAAACTGCCTGGCGACGCGCATGTCCTGTCCGGTGAGATCGCGAATCGTGTAGTCATACTCGGCATTGCTCAAGCGGCGCGCCGTCACGATGCCGGGATCGCCATCGGCCTTCCTGATTTCTTCCGCGCGCACGGCCGCCACCCAATCGATGACCCGCTGCGCTTCTTCCGCCGGGGGCGCCGGCAGCGGCTTGGGCGGCATTTCCTTGGCCTTGAGTCTGTCCGCCAGCAGGGCCCAGCGGGCAAAGTCGTCCGTAACCATATCCATACTGGTATAGGACTTGAGATCGAACTGCGCGGGGGCCAGTTTGCCGCTATGGCACACCACGCAATATTTGCCGACAAAGGGTTTGACCGTCTGTTCAAACTGCTGGTCGATCGAAGAAGCGGGGGCGGCGGGCGGCGCCGCATCCACCATGGAGGCGGCGGCGAAACAGAGGCCGAGAAAAAGGGTTCGAAGACGCATTACCAAGTGCCTCTGGGCTCGAAGTGGGCAGGCTCGAAGTAGGCACCACAAGGGCTTGGCGCGACCGTAGGCCCGTCTGGTTTGCGCACTAAAAACTCCGCCGTCTGGGCCGCCGTCTCAGACCCGCGTTAAATTGCTGCTTAGGACGTTGCTGGTCGAGAAAAAGATGCGCGCTCCTGAACGGGAGCGAGGGGACCGCTCCCAGTGGGGTGTGCCTCATCGTTGCCGCACCGGACCTCAGGCAGACTTCTGTCATAAGTTTTCAGCTCAAAGTGAGCACTTGAGGGGAGTACAGTCGGCCGTAAAATGCACAGCCCTTGGTGACAAAATCGTATGCCAGGCGAATACGCGAGTCAACGTCACTAGTAAACATCCGGCTCCAGAAACATTCTGGCCTCCCCGGGAAACTGGCTTACTATTGACATTTCAGCTAGATACGGGGCGCCCGTCGGCTTGGAGCCAGCCCTCGCGCCGAAATAGGCAGGCAGTGAATACACTTCGAGGTGCAAGGATCAGATGAACTGGACAGTACGATTTATAGGATTGGGGATTTTGGCCGGGTCGGTAACACTGGCTATGGCTGGTCAAGCAGCGCCCGTGCCGCAACCCCAGACGACGGCGCGGCCTGTGCCGCCAACCCGCGATCCGCATTCCCCGGGATACGTGCAGGCCAGGGAGCTGCCCGACGGAACCGTGCCCCCGCCGGATCAGGATGGAGACTTCGTTATCGGGCCGACGCACGCCCCGGCTCCGGAGATGACGGCGTCCCCCTCGACGCAGGATGGCTCGACGAGTGATGACCTGACCCATGGCAGCGTGGTCGAATTCACCATGGATTCCGCCGATAGCAAGTACTACCCCGGCATTGCGCGCGACAAGGGTACGTTCGGCACACCTGCCCCGGATAACCCCGCCGAGCTGCTGGTTACGACCAGTCATCCCGCTCCGTATACGCGCAAGGTTGCGGTCTACGTGCCGAAGGACTACGTGGCGGGTAGCCTAGTTCCGTTCATTGTGGGGGCGGACGGGCCCGATCGACAGCTTTTCACTGCGCTCGATGGACTTATTCCCCAACATAAGCTGCCGGTGATGATCGCCATCTCGATTGGCAACGGCAGCGGCGATGCCCAGGGGAGCGAGCGCGGCCTTGAGTACGACACCATGTCGGGCCGCTATGCGGAATTTGTCGAGCACGAGGTTCTGCCGCTGGTGGAGCAGAAGGCGCACGTAAAGTTGACCCACGATCCCGATGGGCGGGCCACTACGGGCGGCAGCTCCGGAGGTTCGTGCGCCTTGATTATGGCGTGGTTTCACCCGGAACTGTATCGTCGCGTGCTGACCTACTCGGGGACGTACGTGAACCAGCAGTGGCCGTACGATCCTAAGAGCCCGCATGGAGCCTGGGGGTTCCACGAGCACCTGATCACGGAAAGCCCACGGAAACCGATCCGCATTTGGATGGAGGTTGGCGATCGAGATCTCTACAACCCCAACGTGATGCGCGACAACATGCACGACTGGGTCGAGGCCAACGAGCACATGGCGAAAGTGCTGGCAGCAAAGAAATATCACTACCAGTTTGTGTTTGCAGAGAATGCAGGACACGTCGATCGCGCAGTGAGAGCGCAGACACTGCCGGAAGCGCTCGAGTATGTATGGCAGGGGTATCACGCGCCAAACGCCAAGTGAAAGGGCTCTCCGCTTCGGGTCGCTCAGCGCGGCTTTGAACTGTTTTCAGTATGCTTATGGCTACAATGACAGATCAAACTACCGCCCGCACCTGGCTGTATCCGCCGGCACATTGGAATGAGGCCGGCGATACGCTGACCATGACCGCGTCCCCTGGCACAGACTATTGGCAGGTGACCCACTACGGTTTTATGCGCGACAGCGGTCCCTTTCGCTATCAGGAGCAAACTGGAAACTTTGAAGCGAAGGTCCGCATCGCGGGCAAATATCACGAGCTCTATCATCAGGCGGGCTTGATGATACGCATAGACGACCAGAATTGGATCAAAGCTGGAATTGAGTTCCTGAACGGCAAGCAAAACGTGAGTGCCGTCGTCACGCGCGTGTTTTCCGATTGGTCGGTACTCGCTTGTTCCGACGACCCTGCGTTTCTGTGGTTGCGCATGCAGCGTTATCACGACACAGTGCAGGTTTCGTATTCCCGCAACGGTGAGGAGTGGTCGATGTATCGGCTTGCCTACTTTCCGCCGCAGGCGCCGGTCAAAATTGGCATGATGGCAGCCGCACCCGGCAAGGAGCCGCTGGAGGTGACCTTCGACCACTTTTCGATCGCCCCTCTCCACGCCCCGCCGCGAGAAGACTGAGTCGTTCGCGGCTGAAGGCTTTGTACTGCGGCACGGCTGACGCTCGCTGCGGCGAGGCAGCCGTGCCCTGCCGGAGAGCTTTGTTTCTCCATCGTGCTCCGAACTCTTCAATTGGTTCGCAGAGCCCGGGGAGCCGATGGCGCCGGCTCCCTGCCGGTTTCGTTTGAGGGCTTGTTTCGTTGGGCTTGTTTCGTTGGGGTTAGTTGAGTGCGATCAATTGTTCTTTGCTGGCTGCCGTCTGATGGCTGCGGAGTTGCTTTTCCGCGTCAGTTGCGGAGAAAGTCCTGGCCATGTGGCCGCCGCCTTCGTAGACCGCGGCCAGAAAGTGCTGGCTGCCGTATTGATGGAAAACCAGTTTGGCGGGTGCGTCCATTGGAAGAGCCACCGGATCCCCGGCGAGCAAGAACATGGCTTTGCCGGTCTTGAGGTCACTAATGGTTACGAAATGGCTCTCAGACTTTTGCTGAATCAGATAGTTGCCGGCCGGCATGTGTGTGGAACCCGCCTCGAAGGCGAAGGGCACGTAAACCTGGTCTGACGATTGCGAAAATGCGTTTTTGCTGAGCACAAGGGAGAATACCATCAGCGAGAATGCGGTAAGTTTGCGTTTCATAGTTTCCTCCATAAAGTCTTTTGCAGTGAAATCCGAACTGCATTTGTCGCTCAAACCCTCAGGGTCGCCTCCGAGAGCTTGCGTTGACGCAGAAGGTATTCAACGGGACACGGCTTTCCTGCCAGGAGCTATGCTCGCGGCTGTCCGACATAGACGCCATACGCCTTTTCTGTGAGCCGATCGCCGGAAAACGGCAGACGAACTGCAATAGGCGAGGAACAGATGGGTTACTACTGCGGTCAGCGAGGAGATTTACCGGAATTTAAAACAGGCAACGTTACCTTGGTGCTGCCTTGGCGAAGGTGTTACTTCACGAGGAGTGGCGGCGAACATTGCTGAGAGAAAGAGGCGCGGCGAAGAGCGAACCGGTCCAAGGGACATGAGAAGGTTCCAGCTCTTCGCCCGCCAGGCGTGCCAGCAAGATCAGACTTACCAGGATTGCGTTTCCAAAGACCGACTTTCCAAAGACCGACTTACCAAGGATTGACTTACCGGGGATTGACTTACCACGATTGGGCTTACCACGGCAGTTCCTGCCCCATATGAATGAAGCGGCCATTCGGCCCGTCCGCACCAAGAAGAGCCAACTGCACACTGGTCTTGGCGCCGTCTTCGATTTCCATCGTTGCCTGGTCCGTGCCCATTTCGGTTTTCACCCAGCCCGGATGCGCCGAGTTGACCTTGATGCTGGTGCCCTTCAACTCCGATGCAAGATGCACGGTGAAGGCATTCAGCGCGGACTTGGAGGCATCATAGGCAAATGGTTTAAAGCCTGCGATGGGACTGTTCGGGTCGGCCTGCAAGGTAAGCGATCCCAGGATGCTAGAGAGATTTACGATGCGTCCCGCGGAACTTTTCCTGAGCAACGGCAGGAACTCCCTGGTGACGGCAATGGTCGCGAAGACGTTGGTGCCAAAAACCTTCTGCAGTTCGTCTTCCGTGGTCTCACTCGTCCTCGGATCGAACAGCCCGCCTTCAGGACCCACACCCGCGTTATTGATGAGGATATCGAGTTTGCCATACTTGTCCGTAACTGCCTTCGCGGCGGACTTACGATCGGCCGCATTGGTCACGTCAAGCTGCACCGGAAAGGCATCGATTCCCTCCCCCTGCAGAGCGGCTGCCGTTTTTTGCGCTGCTGCCAAAGACCTTGCGCCAACAACGACTGTTATGCCGGCTTTTCCCAGCTGCCGGGCCGTCTCCAAACCGATGCCGCGATTCGCCCCGGTTACAAGTGCGATTTTCGTTTCTTTTGCCATTTTGAAATACCTCATGGGTAAAGATGAGGCTCCGCGGCCATTCGACTCGCTCTTTTGCGGCGCGGGCCGACGCCGCGCCGCTGGGTCGAGATGCGGCACATTGCGCCGGCCGGTTTTTCGCTTTAGCTTTCGTCGGCCGAAGGACCGTACATGCCGGGGATCGGAGCACCGAGCGTGCGCAGGTCGCGGCCCAGCTGCGCGCGATGATGGATGAGGTGGTTCAGGACCCAAGTGCGAAAGACACCATAACGCGAATCATCGATCCAGGTCTGGTCGCCGGCCGTCATCTTCCAGTTGTCGTTCCATTTGGCCGGATCGAGGCCGGCAAGAATCTCCTTCGCCTTTGTCGTGTCCTGATCGAACTTCTGCAAGATTTCCGCTTTGCTTTCCGGTTGCCAGGGTTTGTAGCTGCCCATATCAAACACCAGGCCGTCTTTGGAGAGCGTGCTCACGCCCCATGCCCCAGCCGTTTCTGCCACATGAGCGGAAAGACGGCCCAGCGTCATGCATTTTGGGCTGGCCTTCCATTGCAGATCGGCATCGGCGGGAATGGAGTCCAGCATTTTGCGGGTTGACGCAAGCTCGCGATCATACTCGGCAATCAGTTCTTTGTGCATGTCCATCGGCTACCTCCAAGATTTGCTGCTTGATAAGAATACGGGAAATTGCCCTCGGAGAGGCGAAGAAAAAACAAAGAACGTAGCCTTCAAGGGCGGGTGCTTTCTGGCCGCTTACCGCGTTATCGCGTGGCCCAGGAGTTGCACCTTTCCCTCCCAAATCCCATGCGCAGACGGGTATGCTGTAAGGCTATGAACTGGTTACCCTCGCTGCGCGCTTTGCTGATTTTCGGCATCCTGATGGTCGTTTTCGGAGCCGCCTACTGGGCGTGCGCCGGCCACGGGCGCTAGAGCCGATTCAGCCCCGGAGGGGCGGAAGGAGACATCCGGTCCCTCCGCTGCGCCCTCGGATTTCCTGTAGAGCTTGGCGGCGTTTTCTCTGCAACAGGCCACTCACCCAAAGGAGGCCCGGCCGGTGCTGTGTCATCCTCCTGTCATTTGCATGCGATAGCGTAGTCTGGGGAAAACTCTGTGACCATCACCATGCTTCTTTGGCTCCTTCTATGGTTGCCGGCAGCCGGCGCTCTGCTGATGATTGGCCGCCGGCTACGACTACGGCTGCAACTGTCGCGAGCCAAGCACGGGTCGCTTGCCGGCCACCCGCGGATCGGGCGGCGGCTAGCGCGGCTCGTACCTTTTTACGAATATGACGAAACCGAGTTCTTTCGGGCCGACGACGCCCCCGAGCCTATCGGTGAAAAGCGCCGGGCGGCGTTCCGGCGTCTGGCCGCACTTTACTCTCAACGGTTCGCCAACACGGTGGGGCAGACAAATGAGGTGCAGGGCGAGATCTCCGATTTACAATTCACGGCGCGCTACCGGGTTCCCTTCCAGTTCAGCCGCTACGTGCGCCAGCATCTGAACGCCGGATCGTTCGTCATCTCTTCCAACGGCCCCATCACGACCGATCTGGACGGCAATCAACGTTACGATCTGTCTGGCTCCTACGGGGTGAATTTGTTCGGCTACGACTTTTACAAGGGATGCATCGAACGGGGGAGCGCGCGGGTGCGCGACCTGGGCCCGGTGCTCGGCGCCTACCACCCGGTGACTGCGGAGAACGTCCACCGGCTGCGAGCCCTTTCGGGACTCGACGAAGTCTCCTTTCACATGTCGGGCACCGAAGCCGTGATGCAGGCCGTGCGCCTGGCGCGTTACAACACCGGGCGCCGCTACCTGGTGCGCTTTTGCGGCGCCTATCACGGTTGGTGGGGCGAGGTGCAACCCGGGGTGGGCAACCCCACGATGGAGCGCGACACGCTGACGCTCAAGGATATGCACGAGCGGGCCCTGGGGGTTCTGCGCAGCCGGAAGGACATTGCCTGTGTGCTGGTAAACCCTTTGCAGGCCCTGCACCCGAACGCCGGTGCGCCTTCTGACTCGACCCTGATCGACAGCAGCAAAGGCGCCGGCTTCGACCGCGAAGCCTACACCTCATGGCTGCGGAAGCTACGCCAAGTCTGTTCGGACCGGGGATCGTGCTCATTTTCGATGAGGTGTTCCTCGGCTTTCGGCTGGCCCGTGGCGGCGCCCAGGAGTATTTCGGCGTAAGGGCGGACATGGTGACCTACGGAAAAACGGTGGCCGGGGGCCTGCCGATCGGCGTGCTGTGCGGGCGCTCGGAGGTGATGAAACGCTTTCGCGAGGACCGGCCCGCGGACATCTGCTTTGCCCGCGGCACCTTCAATTCTCATCCCGTATGTGATGGGCGCGATGGCAGAGTTTCTGAATCACCTGGACACGCCCGCCACCCTGGCCTGCTATGAGGAGCTGGATATGGTGTGGAACGGCCGGGCGGCCCAGTTGAACGAGCGCCTGCGCCTCGGCCGGTCTCCAGGTGAGAGTCGCGAATCTCTCCTCGGTGTGGACGGTCTGCTATCTACAGCCGTCACGCTACCACTGGATGTTCCAGTACTACCTGCGCGCTGAAAACCTGGCGCTGAGCTGGGTGGGGACGGGTCGCCTCATCTTCAGCCTGGACTACACCGATGGCGCATTTGCCGTGGTCGCCGACCGATTCGTAGCGGCGGCACGGCAAATGCAGGAGGATGGCTGGTGGTGGGCTGACCCTGCGTTGACCAGCAAGGCGATTAAGCGTCGTGTACTGCGAGAAATGCTTCGCTCTCGCCTACATCGTCCATCGGATCGATCAACTGGCCCCGCAGCAGGTAGACCGGCGCTCGATAGTAAAGCATGACGTCGTGAAACGGATCGGTCATGATTTTAGTAAGCCAGACCAAGCCGGTGCGGACGTCGCGAATGATGAACAGTTGCAAGGTGCGGAATAGCAGCCCGCCGAAGCCGACGACCAGCCAGATCTGGCCGACATGCTGGACGAAGGTCGCGCGATCGGTGGCCGGCGGAAAAACTCCGAACAGGGTTGGTTTGAACCACAGTACGGCGGGGCAGAGCGCCCAGATCGACAGCAACACGATCTTGCGGCGCAGATTGTAACCAACCTTAATATCTTCTTTGTGCTCGTGGGTAGCGTGGTTCACCTCGTCGTAGCCCTTGGGCTCAAAGAAGAAGTGGCCAGCCTGCCGGGCGACCATGGCCACCAGCCAGCCAAGCAACGCTGCGGCTGCGGGGTTCTTGAAGACCAGGCCGTATGCGACCAGAAAGCTGAGCGCGCTCAGCAGGTGGAGCGACTGGTTGATGCGGCTGTGGTGATAGTAGCGGTGATCGTCATATCGCTGCAGTCTGAGCGCTTCGAGAAAACCTGACATGCTCTTTGCTTCCCCCTAAGTGGCCGTAGCGGCCTGGACAAAGCAATATAACAATCCTCTTACAGGCATGTGAAAAGTCGCGCCCGGCACCGAAAAAGGAAACGATCTGGGTACTAGGCGGCATAAAGACACGGAGTTGTAGTCGGGGGAAACTGGCCGTTAGGTCTTGACCACGGACCGTCACTTTGGGCAGCGGGGCTCTTACTTCGCCGGCTGCGCCGTGCAATCCGCGCATTTCAGTTTGTGCCAGGCAACGTCTTTCATGGCGGCAATCATCGCAGCGTATCCCTCTTTCACCAGCTCTTCGTAGTGCTGTTTTGAGAACTGTACTTTGCCTTCATTCAACCGGATGTAGGCGTACGCCCGGCGCTTGTTCTCAGACAGTTCGGCTAGCCGCGTGTATTCAGGACAGGTCATGCGGGGGGCTCGGTCTTGCTCCCTGCATTTTACTCGCGTCGTTTTTGTGTGCGCTTGGCAACATCAGGACGGCATCGCGGGTCACACGCTCGATGCCCGCTTCGATCATGACCCCAGCACATGGCCGCAAATCCCGAGGGCGCCTGTTAGGCTGGAGAGAGACCATTGGTATCGATGAACGAGACCCTTCTGATTCACTTCTCCGGCCGGGACCGGCCGGGACTCGTAGCAGAGTTGACAGCGATTCTGGCCAGCTATGACACGTGCGTGCTCGATATCGGGCAGGCGGTGGTGCATGAAACGCTTTCGCTTGGCCTGCTGGTCGAGATTCCACAAGACGAGCGCTCTCGCGGCGTTCAAGACGCACTGGCGGCCAAGTCGGACGACCTCCAATTGCAGGTTCGGTTCACGCCCATCGCCAAGGCTGATCTGGAGGACTGGATCACGTCGCAGGGCAAGGATCAATTTATCGTAACGATTCTTGGCCGGGCGATCTCTGCAAACCATTTGAGCCGCGTGAGCAGCATTCTCGCAGAGCATGGTCTGAACGTGGATCGGCTCGAGCGGCTTTCGGGGCGGTTATCGCTGGCAGTCCACAGCCCCGACGCGAATGCCTGCGTGGAGCTGACGGTGAGCGGCGATTCCTCATCGGAGCAGTCAATGCGCGCAGCGTTTCTCGCCACCGCGCACGATCTAAAAATCGATATCGCTTTCCAGCGGGAAAGCATCTTCCGGCGCAACCGCCGGCTTTTTGCGTTCGATATGGATTCCACGCTCATCGAGGGCGAAGTGATCGATGAGCTGGCCAAGCTCGCGGGCGTAGCCGGCGAAGTAGTGAAGATCACGGAAGCGGCCATGCGCGGGGAAATTGAATTTCAAGAGAGCTTCCGTCGCCGTGTGGCGCTGCTTCGCGGGCTCAAGGAGACAAGGGTACGCACACTGCTGAACACCATTCCCCTGGTGGAAGGAGCAGAACAGTTGATCGGCACCCTCAAAATGCTGGGCTACAAAACAGCGATCCTCTCCGGCGGGTTCAACTTCTTTGCCCAGCATCTGCAGCGCCGTCTGGGAATCGACTATGTCTTTGCCAATGATCTGGACATCGTGGATGGAGTGGTGACCGGCGAGGTGCGGACGCCGATTGTGGACGGCGCCCGCAAGGCCGAGTTACTACGGCAGATCGCCGCGCAGGAGAATATCTCGCTCGAACAGGTAGTGGCCGTCGGGGATGGCGCCAACGATCTGCCGATGCTGGGAATCGCCGGCATGGGCATCGCCTTCCGGGCGAAGCCACTGGTGCGGCAGACCGCCAGCCATGCCGTTTCGTTCCTGGGACTGGACAGCCTGCTCTATCTTGTTGGCGTGCGGGACCGGGACTTGCCCGGGGCCCGATAACGGCTTCACGCAGGCAAACGATGCAACATCGCGCGGGCACTGCGGAACCACGGCCGTTCGCGCCGGCGCAGGTAGTCCGGCATGGTCGGCTTTTTATCAAGCACTTTCTGCGCCCATGTGCGCGCTTCGGCGTTGCGCCCTTCCGATGCCAGCAGCTCGGCGAAATTCAGGTAGGTCTCCGACAAGGTCGAGAGGACTAAGGTGCGGCGGAATAGCGCCTCGGCTTTTTCCTTCTGTCCCGTCTGCGCGTAGGCGTGGGCGAGCAGTCCGGCAGCACGATGAAAGTCGTAATCAAGGTCTGTGTTGACCGCTCGCTCGAGGTCGGGTATCGCGGCCGGGCTATCGCCTAACAAGACGGCGCACACGCCACGCCGGTAGAAGGGGTCGAGCGTATCCGCCCGGGCTGCGATGGATTTGTCGAACGCGGTTCTTGCGAACATGAGCCGGCCGTCATCCATGTAGAGGTCGCCGAGTTCTTCGTAGTTTCCTGCCGACGGATTATCGCGCACCATGCTTTCGAGTTCGTTGATACGCTTACGCCGGGGAAAGACCTTGAAAGACTGGCGGAGCAGTCCAAGATCGGGAATGACCTCGACGAAAATGTAAATGATGGCCCCCAACGGGCCGAGAAAGAGGATGATGAAAATCCAATACATGTCCGGCCGTCGCCGAATGAAGTGGACAATTGCGAAACCCTGAAGCAGCAAGCCCCACGGGTATAGAAGATGGCTCAAAAATCCCATGCTATATCTTAGCGTCAGGCTAACATTGGCGACGTTACCGCGGCGCCTGGCAAGAGAAATTCGCTGCCTCGTCGATACTGCCACTGCCGTTGTAACGAGCCACCTGAGGATATGGGCAGAGCGGTCGAGTGCGATCCACCTTACCTGCGGTGGAATGCGTGGCGAGGATGTGCGCCGGCGCTTTGCCTTGCTCGACCCACTGTTCGATCACGCTGATTTGATCGAAGGTGTCGGGGCCTTCTCCCCCTGAACAGTGTCCCATCCCGGGGATCATGAAGAGGCGGATCCAGTCAGAGTTTTTTGTGGGATCTTTGCTCAGATCGAGCGCGGATTGGTAGAACTCAATGCTCGAACCCGGGGCCACCTGCTGATCGGCCCAACCGTGATAGAGGAGCAGCTTGCCGCCGCGTTTCGCAAAAGGCGCAAGATGCGGGTCAAGCTCGTCGACATCCTTGTCGACGGCGTTCTCCCTGGCTGCATCGCGCCTCAGGTCGAAGGTTCGCCAGTCCCAATCGGGGTTTTGATATACGACGTAACGGAACTGATCGAGGAAGAGCGCGGCAGGTTCCGGACCACCCGCAAGACGACTCCATCGCAGCTCTGTGCCCGGCTCAAGACGCGGAAAGAAGATATTGCCACTCGCATCGGTCGCGGGACTCATGATGGTTTGCGCGGTCTGCACCTGGCGCGGCGTAAGACAGTCCGGACCATCGGCCGCCTTGCACTCGAGGGCCTTCAGGTCGACATGACAGCTCTCAGGATTTTCAATGAGACCGTCCTTCAACCCGTCACCGGCATCGCAGGCTTCGAGAACGGCGCGATGAATCATGGGGTATTTTGCCGGCGGAATGTACGCTAAAGGATCTTTGAACGTCTGCGTTGCAAGCCACAGCGCCCAGGCATTGCGGCGAACGTTGGCTGCATCGCCGGCCACAATGCCGTCGAACTCCTCGGGATATCGATACGCCTGAAGAAGCCCTTCGCGTCCGCCGCCGGAGCAGCCGTCCCAGTAGGAGTAACGCGGATCGCGGCCATAGAAGGCCTTGATGAGGCTCTTCGCTTCGACGGTCATTTCGTGTTCGGCGCGGTAGGCGAAGTCGACGAATTTCTGCGGGTGCCCGACGACAAAGCGTGCACTACCGCCGATGTGACCATCATCGGTGGCGCTGGTGGCATAGCCACGCCGCAGGGCTTGGGCCATACCGGCATAAGCAATGGAGCCTCCCCACCCGCTGCTACCCACGGCGAGAAACTTGCCGTTCCAGGTGGCTTTGGGGAGCCAGACCTCGATGTGGATAGCAGAGTCCGAAGTGGGTTTGAGGGTAGCGACGACGCGGCAAAACGCGGGCAGGCCAGTGAGCGGGCTCGAGCTTTCCGCGGGCGTGAAGGTCCCGGTGTCGACTGCCGCCGCCACGGCAATCGACGCGGTTGCGGACCCTGATTTCGAAAGTCCGGCGCAGGACTGGGCCCGGAGTACCGTCGGTAGAAAGATACTTACAAGAGTGACCAGGAAAAGCTTCCGCCGGTTCTTCATGATCGGAACTATATATGACCCTTTGGAACGTGGCGAAAAACGGAGCCCGGGCCTTCGCGGAAACTGCTTTAGTTGAGTTTCTTGATCCAGATATTGCGCACCGAAACCTTGGTAGGTACCCCCTCGATTTCGATCCCAATCAAACCCGGCTTGTTATTGGAAGAAGCTGGATTGTCATCCACAAAGACAGCCATGAGCTGGCCGTTGATGACGTGGATGAAGGTGCCGCCCCGGGCGATGATGGAATACTGGTTCCAATCATTGACCTTGATGTAACCGCCAAGCGCGTTTCGATCTCCGATGTTTCCCACCAGCTTGGGATAGCTCCCCGGCGTTAATTCAACCGCTTGTCCTCGCCATGCCAGGATTCTCAGCGGCGTGTTTTCAGAGTAGAACTGGCCGGTCCACTCTGACTGTTTGGGCGTTACCGGAAACCAGAAGTCGGCCTGCGGCCCGGTCATCATCCATTTCAAAGGTACGGGTGTCTGGCCCGGAGGTGTCGGCCTAAGCCATGGGAGGCCGGTCTGGCTTCGGTATTGGATGCCGCTGCCGCCGCCGTGCTCCACCTTGATCTCGAGCTTCAGATCGAAGTCGTGCGCCTCAAATCCACGGAAAGCAATGTAGCTGTTGGCCAGAGGCTTTTCTTTAGTGGACTCGCCGACGATCGCACCATCTTCCACATGCCAGGTGTTGGGATCACCGTCCCAGTTGTTGAGGGTGGCGCCGTCAAATATCTGCACATAGCCGGTGTGATCGTCAAAGTCGAAGGGCTCCGGCTCAAAGAAACCGTAGTCTCGTTTGATCCGCTTATCCACCTGTCCGCTTGCGGGATCCACAAACGGATCGGCCGCCGGGGCCTGCTGTGCCTCGGCTGCGTCAGGCGCTGGGTTTGCCGCGGCTCCGAAAGGAGCGATTGCGAGTAGACAGATCGCTGGGATGATCCACGTCGATGCTTGCTTCATGCTGGTCATACAAGTCTCCCTTTGTTCGACATGGAGTTTATCCCGACGCAGGCTTCCACCACCGCGGGCGCACTTGTCTGATCCGGGGGCGCGAAGTGGGATTACCCAGCGCGAGGCGTGGGTGGTCTGTCAATCGCAGCGCAGAGCGACCGCCGGGTCAACCGCGGTGGCAGATGCCGCCGGCAGGAAGGCAGCGGCCACGGCCACGAGCAACAGCAGAACGGTAACGCAGGCAAAAGCGATAGGGTCGTGCGGACTGACGTCGAACAGCAGACTCGAGAGCGCGCGCGATACCCCGAATGCGAGAAGCAGCCCGAGCGCAGCGCCGGGAAGAATCAGGCGGAGGCCGCTGTGAACCACGAGTTTCAGAATGTCTGCCCGGGTAGCACCTAACGCCATGCGTACACCGATCTCTTGCGTGCGCTGCGTCACCAAGAACGACATCACGCCGAACAATCCAATCACCGCGAGCACAAGTCCGCTGGCGGCAAAAAAGCCGACGAGCAAGGTTTCAAAACGCGGTTGATCCGCCATCTTATTGACTCTCTCAGACAGCGTTCCAATATCCACCGGCACCGTCGGATCGAGGGCTGCCACCTGGGAGCGGATCCACGGTTCCATCGTTTTGGCGGGCAGCGTAGTTTTTAGAACAACCACGGCGGCCCTATCCCAATCTTCGGCTGCATCGCGTTTCAAGCGGTAGTACTCCGGCTCATCTTCCCCGGCCAGGCCGCCATTTTTTACGTCGCCCGCTACCCCGGCCACCGTGTATGAGGGATTGCCGGTCGTGCCGATGGACAATCGCAAGCGTTGACCGATCGGGTCTTGCAGAGGAAACAGGCGTGCGGCGAGCACCTTGCTCAACACCACGAAGTGGTCGCTGGACGCGAGCTCGTCCTCAGTAAAGCCTCTCCCTTTAAGCATTGGGATGTCCAAAACTCGGAAATACTCGGGTGTGACCCATCGCCAGGCGACCATTCCCCCCGTACCCTCCACGGGGACGGCTCTGCCGTCGACAGCGATGCGGGAATAGATCTGGTCACGATGGGTACCGCCCGGCGGAAGTGAGTCGCTAAGGGCAAGTGCGGCGACTCCAGGGCCGTATCGTAAGGCTCTTTGCAGTTGCTGAAAGAATGCTCTTTGACGCTCCGGTGTCGGATAGGCGTTTTCGCCCAGCGAGATGCCGGCGGTCACGATGCTTTCAACGCGCAGGCCGAGACGTTGACTCTGCAGATTCCAAAAGCTGCGCATAAGCAGCGCGCCGCCAGTGAGCAGAACCATGCTCGCAGCAATCTGAGCCACGACGAGCCATTGCCGAAGAAGGGCCTGCGAGGCGGTGATCCGCGCACGGCTGGAGAGTGCCTCAGCGCGAGGCCGGTGGAGAGCGGGCACGACACCGAACAGCAGCGCGCAGATAAGCGAACCGAGCAGGGTGAAGAGAATGACGCGTGCATCGATGCGCGCCTTGCTGAGAAAGAGCAGACCGTTGGGAGCGATGGCGACGAAAAACCGAAGCAGCGCGAGGGCAAAAAGATAGCCGGCAACGGCTCCTGCGAGCGAAAGCACGATCGCTTCGGTCAACGTTTGACGCACGAGCCGCGCACGGCCGGCGCCCAGCGCGGCTCGTACCGCCAACTCCCTCTCGCGGCTCGCGCCGCGCGCCAGCAGCAGGCTGGTCACGTTGGCACAGGCAATCAGCAGCACCGCGAGCACCAATCCAAGCAGAACCCACGCGATCACGCGAACGTTCTGTACCTGCCGATCACGTAAGGTCCGTACCTGAAGACGAACCTCTTTGCGGAACGGCGCGGGCGCAAGCCGGAGTGAGTATGCAAAAAACGGCTGCAGTTCCGCTTTGGCTTGCTCCAGGGTGATGCCCGGTTTGAGCCGGGCGAATGCCCACATGGGGCGGCCCGGATCTGCCCGGCGTTGCGCGGCCACGTCCAATGCCTGCGGCATCAAAATATCGGCGGGCTGCAGCCTCGGCATCTCAAAGTCTTTTGGAACCACGCCCACGACCCGCACCTGGTGACCATCGAGATGGATCACTCTACCCACCACGCCAGGATCGAGTCCGTAGCGGGCGAGCCAGACCGCATAGGAGATGAGCGCGACCCGGGGTCCGTTTGGCGTATCCTCGGCCGCCGTGAAGTTGCGCCCGATAACGGGGCGAATCCCCAGGGTGGGAAGAAAGTTGGCTTCGACCGAGGCGCAATGCAAACGCGCCGGCTTCTCTTCCGTAAGATCGCAGGGCTCGACGCCGGTTTCTGAGGTCAACGCTGCAAAGGGCTGCTGATGATCCTGCCACTCGTAGTAGGACCCGCCGAGCATAAACTCCTGCGGCTCGATGGGGGCGATTAGGCCGACCGAGACCAGGCGATCCGCGTGGCCGTAAGGGAGACTACGAAACAGAATTCTGTCGACCACGCTAAAAACGGCGGTCGTGGCGCCCACACCCAGCATCAGGGTCAACACGATGGTAAGGGCAAAGGTTGGGTTGCGGCGAAAGCCGCGGACGGCGTAACGCACGTCCTGAAGAATCGTCTCCAGCCAGTATGCGGGCCGCTGCTCCCGGCAGGCTTCGCGGGCGCGCTCCACTCCACCGAAGGCGATGGCTGCTTGCCTCCGCGCCTCGTCCGGAGGCATGCCGGCGCCCACGTTTGCCTCGATCTGCCGCTCCAGGTGGAACTGCAGTTCGTCGTCCACTTCGGCATGAGTCTTGCCGGCCAGCAATAAGCGAAGACGTGTCCGCAGTCTTTTAAGCACGAGCCCTCCAGTGGTTGCCGCTTCCCCTCGATGTTCTACAAGAGAATAAGCCCTCTCCTGTCGAATTTCAAGGGGAGCCTCTGGGACAATTGGGCCGGAACCGGGCCCGCAGGACTTTGCCGCAATCGAGAAGGCGGAGTTTCTTCAGAACCGGTATCTTGCGTCTACGTTTTAGAAGGGCCGTGCCCGCGCCCCCGGCGGACTACTTGGTGTTTGCCGAGGGGCCATCACCTGTCTTGCCTTCGCCCACCCAGTATGCGTTCCGCGCTCTTAATTCAAGTCCCGAACTCTGCTTAAGCTTTAGCTGCAAGGCATGGAATCCCGGGTTCGGCGCTTGCGGACGGAAGCTCAGGACATAGTAGTTCGGGGCGTCGTTGGAGATGGTTACCAGATGCTGGCTGAGGGTTGCTGCGTTTTTGAAAGCGAAGTATTCTCCGCCCGTGAGTTGTGCAACAGACTCGGGCACGTTGCGCTTGAGTCCATCGGTCGCGGCCAGATAGGCTATCCGCCCCAGGCGTAACGGCGGGATAAGATCGCTGAAGCAGTCGAGCGCCTGTACGCCGCGCTTGCCGTGGGCATCCGGATCGGCATCGGCTTCGCGGCTAAAGCAGCCCCCTGCAGCGTAGGGTGTGTCCGAATATGGACTGCCTCCCGGGCGCGGCAACTCCGCCACCTGGTGCTTGATCGCCGTTTTCTCGCTCGAAAAACCGAAGCTGTAAATTGCCGTGTTGCTGTCGTCGACCGCGCGTACAGCGTCTTCGAAGGTGGTCTGGCTGCCTTCGTCGAGGGTCTCGCTAAACAGCAGCACAGCGCGGCGATAAGCCACAGGTTGCCGGCGCAGCAGATTGATACCGTAATTGAGTGCATCCAGAATGGCTGCGCCCGGATCCCCCGCCTGTAAATTGGCGATCGCTTTTGACGCCGTATCCGTATCGGGGGTGAAGTCCTGTTGCAGGCGGGGGTGGCTATCGAAAGCGACCACCGCGACGCGGTGGTCCACCAACCCGATCACCGCATCGAGCACCGCATCAAGGCTGCGGTAATCATCCAGGTGCGCCGCGCCGCGGCCGCCCGTCTGCACGATGACGGCCAGCGCCAAGGGCTGGGAATCGGTATCGAGCTCCAACTGCAACCGCTGCGGAACACCATTATCGGTGAGGATGAAATCGTCGGCGGTGAGCGAGAATACAACCTCGCCGGACCTGGTCTTTACCAATGCCGGCACCAGCACCAGGTTCGAGCCTACCGAGAGCGCTGGAACCTGCGCATCAAGCTGCGGTTGGTTAATTTGCGCGTTCACCACTGCCCCGGAGAGGAGGGCCAGAACAGCCAATTCGATTGCGGTAAGCAGGCTCATCAGACGCAACCCCGAAAGACCGTACGCAGACAGCATACCCCTTTCCAGCGGGAATATAACCAGACTTATGCAACCGTATTTGCAGAATGGCGCCGGCGCGCTACTCGCCGGGCGCGTTTTACCCTCCAGATAGCGTTCGAACCAGGCAGCAGGCCGCGGGTGGCGTCAGGTCGTCGCCGCTGAGTGGCCCGGTTGTAGTGATTGAGAGTAGAGTAACCCTGATCCATCGGGAATATTTTTCGTGTTCAAGGCAATCGCGATTGCCGCGATACACTGTGCTGTCATCTCACTTGCCGGGAGGCCGCAACACGCATGAAGGAACTAGTGCCCGATCATATTTTGCAGGTTGGTATGGGATTCTGGGCGTCGAAGACGCTGTTGAGCGCCATTGAAATGGGCCTGTTTACGGAACTGGCCGGCCACAGCGAAGATCTCGAAACCCTGGAGGGGCGGCTTGGCCTGCATCGGCGAGCGGCTCGGGACTTTCTCGATGCGCTGGTGGCGTTGCAATTTCTCGAGCGCCGTGAGGGCAAGTACGGCAACACGCCCTCGTCCGAGTTTTTTCTGGACAAGAACAAGCCGTCTTACATCGGCGGCGTTCTGGAGATGGCTAACCAGCGGCTCTATCCCTTCTGGGGCCACCTCACCGCAGCGTTGCGCACCGGCTTGCCACAAAATGAAAGCAAGGATGGCGGTCCCGATCCGTTTGTCGCTCTGTACGCGGATCCGGCGCGCTTGAAAGGCTTCCTCAAAGCCATGTCGGGCATCAGCCATGGAGGGAACATGGCGATCGCTCGCCAGCTTCCATGGCGTCAATACCGCACCGCCGTGGATGTGGGCACGGCCGAGGGCGACTTAATCACTCAAGTGGCTCTGGCCAATCCGCATATCGAGGGCACCGGTTTCGATCTGCCGGCGGTCGGTCCAATCTTTGAAGAATACGTGGAGGCGAACGGTCTTGCCGGCCGGGTCAAATTTGTCCCCGGGAGTTTCTTCGACCAGCCTTTACCCAAGGCGGACGTGGTGATGATGGGCCATGTGTTGCATGACTGGGATTTGGAAACAAAGCGCATGCTGATCGTAAAAGCCTGGGACGCGTTACCACCGGGCGGCGCTTACATCGTCTACGAGAGCCTGATTGACGATGATCGATCGGCCAATGCCTTTGGCCTGTTGATGAGCCTGAATATGCTGGTTGAAACTCCTGGCGGCTTCGACTTCACGGGAAGCGATTGCGCCGGGTGGATGAAAGAAGCAGGATTCCGGGAAACCCGGGTGGAGCACCTGGTGGGCCCGGATTCGATTGTCATCGGTATCAAATAAAACTCTCCGGCGTTCAGGAGTTTCGTCGAGAAGAGTTACCGCAAAGGTGTCCGAGCAGCTGCGCTCTACGCCGTGTCCCCCTGCAATGGGTGTTCTTTCCATGGAACCGCGAAGCCATCTGCTGCTGTTACACCGCATGCGCCCTTCTTTGCGGAAGGGCGCATGCATGTCCGTGGTTACACCCACTGCTTCCCCTTTAATTTACGTGCCATTTATTGATACGTGAATCTATTGATACGTTCATCGGGCAAGCGCTTCTCACTTCCCCGCTAGCGCTTCCAGCGATCGTGATTGAGCTGATAGTCGTGGAGCCGGACCACATCGTCGCTCAAGACCTCTCGATCTCGAGGCGATAGACGCTGATCGTCGGATGACTTCTTGAGGGAGTCAATCACATCGTTCAGAATGCCGTTATCGAAACGGCCTTGATCGAGGTCGCCCTGCATTTTTGTCAGTTCTTCCTTCGTCCGGTCGAGTCGTTCGTTTTCCTTCGCGCTCGCGCCCCGAGCACTCCAGATATGCTCAAGGTCTGTCCTTACGTGGTAGAACACCTGATGCCGCCACTGATCGCCCTGATAGCGTGCATCGCGATCGTGGTACCAGTCCTGCGCTGAAGCGCCCAGTGTCACGCATGCCGCCAGAATCAATCCTGCTAGGATGTTCCGTTTCATGGTTAGTCTCCTCGGGCTATTATCCCGGAGGCATGATCGGGGGGCAAGCACCTCAGACGTTGCCGCCCGCTGTAAGGAGTCATCACCTGGAACGATTTAACAATAGATTCATTCGCGATCAGCGGTGCCTAACGTAATCGATGAGTTGGGCGTTGACATAGCCAAAGGAGTAGACTTGGGCTTGAATCTGAGTCGGCTGCCTACGGGCCTATGGATGATATTGGAGAGGTCTGGTGGGTAGTGAAGTGCAAGTCACCCGGCTGCATGGGGATCCTGCTTCTGGATCGACTGCGAGGGGACCTGCCGCTCCAGGGTCGCTTGAAGACCTATCCCGCGAACGAGCCTTGCCCAGACTGGATCGATACGTGCTGTGCCTGCGAGCAGAAATACACCTACGGCAGGAGAGACATTTGTGCAGTACAGACAGGGCGTTCGGATCCCGGGACAGGCAGCTTGGCGTTCCGGCGGGCTCGCTCGCAAAACGCGATGCGGTTTCGCACCCCGCAACTGGGCGACCATGTTGCCCTGCAAGGCCAAAGCTGCAGGTTCATGATTAGCGCTGTGCGCACCCATCCCAACGTCGTTGATCTAGAGCGGATCGGTCCGGGCGAGCCTTCGCTCAGCGATGTGCGGTGGATCAATTTGGAATACCTGGACGAATCGCCGGAATAACTTTCTCCGCCACCTCGATCCGTCGGAGGGCTTACGCCGGTCAGGTGGTCTTCTCGATCACGGCCTCCGGGTGAGCCGCGTATTCCGCCCAGGAACCGTCATACAGGCTGACTTGTTGTGCGCCGGCGATTTCGAGGGCGAGCGCGACGACCGCGGCGGTGACGCCGGAGCCACAGGTGGTGGTAATGGGCTGTTCCCTATCCACTCCTTTCGCGGTGAAGATAGCGCGGAGTGCTTCGGCGGACCTCAGCCGGCCCTCCTCGACCAGATCGAGGAAGGGTACGTTGGCCGCTCCCGGCATATGTCCGGAGGGAATGCCAGGCCGGGGCTCGGGCAAAGTGCCGGTGAAGCGGCCGGCTGACCGCGCGTCGAGAATTTGCGCATGCGCCGCAATCATCTGCTGTACCTGGGCGAAGTCTTTCACGGCATGCGGATCGAGGCGGGCCTGGAAGGTGGCCGGCGCCCGGTGCACCGGGCCAGACTCCGTAGGTAGGCCGGCCTCTATCCAGGCACGGAGCCCGCCGTCGAGAAGGTAAACACTTTGGGCGCCGAAGGTCTTGAGCATCCACCATGCTCGCGGGGCGGAGAAGACACCCTCCTGCTCGTAGAGGATGATGGCCATTGGATCGCCGATACCAAGAGCCGACATTTCGCGGGAAAAAGCATCTTGCGTGGGCATCATGTGTGGCAGCGGGCTGGAGCGGTCGGAGAGCCCCTCGATATCAAAGAAGACGGCGCCGGGAAGGTGCTTCGCGTGATAGCGCGCGCGGGTGTCGACCGGTGGGGCGACCCCGACTGGAGGAAGCGTGGCATCGAGGATGACGACCTCCGGATCGTCGAGACGGGCAGCCAACCAGGAGGTTGTGACGAGAGGGCTCATGGCAACCAGCTTACCTGTCGCGACCGCCGGCGTGCTCGTTTTCTGACGCTGCGCGACTGCGCAGATCGGGACGGCGGCCACCGCTACCGCGTGCTTTGCTCCCACTCCAGCTCCCCGCGATGCAGCATGGCAGAGCGGTCTTCGGGCAAAATCCAGCGCTGCTCCACCAGGTCGTCCACCACCGCTTTATACGCGGTGAGATACTCCTCGCGATCCGGGTAGCGCTCCGCAATGGACTGGCGCGGGTCTCCTGTTTTCCGCCTCTCGGCGGCGGTTCTGGCGAACGGGACGTAGGACGCCTCAAAGGCCACCCGTTGATCGGGCGCGCCAATCGACGGATCACGAAGATTCCAACCGGTGTAGGTCGCGAGGGGCACGGCGATCTCCGGCAGGCGTACGCCGTCCCGTTCGTTTCCGTCGGCGTCGACCTGGGGCACAAGCAGCGGAAAGGCCGGACCTACCTTGGGCGGCTGGAGGCTGAGAATGCCCTGACGCCAGTTGGGCCCAAAATCGAGACGATAGGCCTGGTTGGCTTCGCTTGGCCGGGTCAAGCCGGGGATTGCGGGCAGTGCATATTTATTGAGGGGAACAAGGGTTCCCTCGGCAATCCTGGGATAGCTGCTTGGCGGGGGAAGCGTGCCGGTGCGCACCCACGCGTCCATGTTATCGATCATGGCGCGCCAGAAATACTTGATGGGGAGCGCGGATTCCGGCTCCTGACCGAGCAGGTCTCCAGTTCCTTTCGCGGGCGGAAACGGCCCGGGAAAATGCTGCAGCCCGGTGAAGTGGTAGATGCGCACGCTAGCGGAGATGTCCGCGTCGTGCTTCCCATCGGCGGTGATGGAGATGAGCGCCGCTGCGCGACCCCAGTATTCATACGAGGTATTGGAGAAGAATATTTTGGGGACGACGTTGCCGGCAGTAGCGCGATCGAGCAGCCCCGCGGTCAGTCCCGTAACGGGGTCTTTTTCCGGCTCATCGGTAAACGGAAAAATGTCGGTGGGGAAAAACACGGAGGACGTGGGTTGTGCATCGCGCGAAGGTTGGGCAAAACGGTAGTTGAAGCTGCCGCGGCCCGCTCCGGCGACATGGGCGAGCACGCCGTCGAGGGAGATTCTTCCTTCTTCATCGGCGTTGAAGCCCTGGTAGAGAAAGTCGCGGAGAAAGCGGCCGTTTTGCGAAATGCCTTCGCCGTAGACACGCTTTGCCGGGGTCAGGGCGGCGGGATCGTGCTTGGCGTAGGAAGCAAAGTCGCGGATGGCCGCGAAACCGCCACCGGCGACGACCGGGTCGGCGGCCACGTAGACGTATTCGTAGATTTTGCCCGGCTGGAAACCGCCGTTGAGGTGGATAAAGCGGTCTGCCGGGACGAGCTTGCCATCTACTGTATGGGCGAATTGCCACTCGGTGCGGGGAATGAGGGTGCGCTGCCCATCGCGCGTGGCGCGGACGGTAAGGACGTTGCGAGGATCGTCCATTGCGGCAACGGGATATTCCGTACCGCCAATATTGCCTTCGATCAGGTGCCCCAGGGGGATTTCCGCCATCGGTTTCGAAGGCATCAGATCGCCGCGTAACAGGCCGGTTAGGGTCTGCCCGTTTTCTTTGGCTATGGGGGCAAAGAATCGCAGGGCCTTTGCGCCGGTGGCGTCCCATTGCCAGCCCAGGCTCACAATGGTGAAGCCGTTGCGCAACAACCAGGCGTCTCCGGCATCGTGCGCCAGATCCCAGTCGCCGCCATCGACCAGGCCGATGATTCGGGAATTGCCCCGGTTCGGCACCTCCAGAAGCAGGGAGCCGTTAGATTTTTGAGCATCTTGAGGACGGACCGCGATGAAGTCGGCGGAGAACTCCACTTCGCCGTTCTTGAGGTTGGTCGCGTTGCGCAGGTCAACGATGGCCTGATTATGCGGATTGACCACCGGGAGCGAGAAATAGACCCGGCCGGTAATGCGCTCGTAGGATCCCGCCTCGCCGAAGGCTTGCCCGTTGAGAACACCGGTGCGGGAAGTGATGTCAACGCGGAGAACGCGCGCGCTGAGCGGCAGTGCGGCGAAGAGCAGCACCAGGGACAGGGACAGGCGCCTTCCCAAGGGGTAGACGCGACAGATCCTATAGATCAAACAGTTGCTTGCACTCAGCCGCCGACGCATGGGCGAAGCATAGCATGCGGGGTTTGCCATCCTTGCAATCGATAGACGGGCGGAGGTTGGGGCCAATTCAGGCTGGTTTTGCCGCGGATAGTGCATAATTATGGTTTCCGAACCCGAAAGAGCAGCGACGCGAGGAGAGGATATCGCCCCCATGAGCAGCCAAACGTCCGGCCAGACGTCCCCCCAGACGTCCTTCGTCCAGCAGGTGCCGGTCAATCCCGAGACGTCAGCTCGATTCGGGGACCTGCATCCTCCATTCGACAAGCAGGCCGCCGTCACCGAGGCGAACCGGTGCCTCTTCTGTTTCGATGCCCCCTGCGCCGGGGCCTGCCCCACGCATATCGACGTGCCGCGGTTCATCAAGAAGATCGCCAGCGGGAATCTTTCCGGTTCAGCGCGCACCATCCTCGACGCCAATATCCTCGGCGCGAGCTGTGCCCGGGCCTGCCCGGTCGAGGTGTTGTGCGAAGGCGCCTGCGTGATGCATCGCTACAACAAGCAGCCGATCGAGATCGGCCGGCTGCAGCGCTTCGCCATGGATGCACTCTACTCGAGCGGCGCACCGCTGCCCTTTACGCCTGCGCCCGACACCGGCGCGGCCGTCGCGTTGATCGGCGCCGGGCCGGCCTCACTCGCCTGCGCCGCCGAGTTGCGCCGCCGCGGTATCCGGGCCGTTCTCTATGACGCGCATTCCCTTCCCGGCGGATTAAACACCTACGGCGTCGCCGAATACAAGTTGCCCCTGATCGAGAGCTTGCGTGAAATTGAAATGCTCTCGCAGCTCGGGGTCGAATTTCACTTCGATACGCTGATCGACGCCGCGATGCTGGCGGAGCTCGAGCGCACCTACGATGCGATCTTTCTGGGGATCGGGCTGGGCGGGATTCACCAACTGGGCATCGCCGGCGAACAACTGCCGGGGGTAACCAACGCACTCGACCTGATTGCCGGCTACAAGTCAGGCAAGCTTACGAGCGTTCCGGCACGGGTGGTGGTGATCGGGGCGGGCAACACCGCCATCGATGCCGCGATCGCGGCGGTCCGGTTGGGAGCCGCCAGCGTACACATCGTCTACCGTCGCGGTGAGCAGCAGATGTCGGCATTTACCTTTGAATACGAGCATGCCAGGCAGGAGGGCGTGAAGTTCCTGTGGCACGCGCAGCCGACCCGCATTGCCGGCGGCAAGGTGGTTGGAGGCATTGACCTGACAAAGCTCACGACCTCGACCGATGGCTCGCTGGTTCCTCAGCCGGGATCAGAGTTTGCCCTGCCGGCGGATCTGATTGTGATGGCCATTGGGCAGGAAACACAAACCGGCTGGCTGGCCCACACCGACAAGCTGCAATTGCAACGCGGGCGCATCGTGATCGATCGCGCCAGCGGCCAGACCTCGCATCCTAAATACTTTTCCGGCGGCGACTGCACCAACGGCGGCCGCGAGGTGGTGGATGCGGTGGCCGACGGAAAACGCGCGGGCATCGGCATTGCCGCGTGGCTGGAGGGCAAACATGTCTCAGCCTAAACCCACGTTGGCCACCCGGTTCTGTGGCATTCCCTGCCTCAATCCCTTCTGGCTGGCATCCGCTCCGCCGACCAATTGCGGAGAGCAGATCATGCGCGCTTTTGACGCCGGCTGGGGCGGGGCGGTGTGGAAGACCATCGGGGAACCCGTCACCAATGTCAGCTCCCGCTATTCGTCCATCGATTGGGAAGGCCGGCGCATGATGGGCTTCAGCAACATCGAGCTCATCTCTGACCGGCCCGTCGAGGTAAACCTGCAGGAGATGGCGGAGGTGAAGCGGCGCTACCCGGCGCACGTGGTCATTGCTTCGCTGATGGTCGAGAGTAAGCGCGAAGCCTGGCACGACATTGTGCAACGGGCAGAAGACGCGGGAGCCGACGGCCTGGAGCTCAACTTCGGTTGCCCGCATGGCATGAGCGAGCGCGGGATGGGATCGGCTGTGGGCCAGGTGCCCGAATACTGCCAGCAGATTACGGAGTGGGTCAAGGAAAAGGCGCGGACCCCGGTGATCGTGAAGCTGACGCCGAATATTTCTGACATTCGCATGCCGGCGCGCGCGGCCAAGCGTGGGGGAGCCGATGCGCTCTCGGCGATCAACACCATCAACTCCATCACCGGGATCGATCTCGACACCTTCGAGCCCAACCCCAACGTGGATGGCAAGAGCTCCCACGGCGGCTATTGCGGCCCCGCGGTCAAGCCCATCGCGCTGAACATGGTGCAGCAGGTGCAGTCTGACCCGGAGAGCGTGCTGCCGCTCTCCGGGATCGGCGGCATCGCCACCTGGCGAGACGCGGCGGAATTTATCCTGCTGGGTTGTGGGACGGTACAGGTGTGTACCGCGGCTATGCACTACGGCTACCGCATCGTCGAGGATATGCAGGACGGCTTGCTGGCCTGGATGGAAGAGAAGGGATTCGCCACCCTCGATGACTTCCGCGGACGATCGCTGCCGGCAGTTACGAATTGGAACCAGCTCAACCTGAATTACCAGATTGTGGCTCGTATCCACGAAGACCTGTGCATTGGCTGCCAGCTTTGCTACACCGCCTGCTGGGATGGCGCGCACCAGTGCATTCACCTGGACCGCATTGCGCCCGCAGCCGATACCACGCGCACGCCGGCGATGGTCGAGGCAGAGGCGGCGCGGCTCATCTCCACCACACCGATTCCCAAGCTCGATGCCGGAGGCGCCGGCCATAGCAACGCGGTCACGCCGCTGGAACGGATTCCCCGGGTAGACGAACACCACTGTGTCGGTTGCAATTTGTGCTCGCTGGTCTGCCCGGTGGATGGCTGCATCACCATGGAACGCACTGACAATGGGCTCGCCGCCGAGACCTGGGCGCAGCGCACCGCGGCCGGCGCACTCCCGGTGGCGGAACTGCGGTCGTAAACACGAATTCGCTGGAGAGAACCACCTTGCCCACCCTGATCCAGAACGGCACGGTCGTCACCGCGGAGGGCCAGAGCCAAGCGGACGTCCTCTTTGCGGGGGAGACGATTCTTCAGGTCGGCCCCCATCTTGCTGCGGCGGACCATACAGTCGTCGATGCCACCGGCCTGCTCGTGATGCCCGGCGGCATCGATGTACACACCCATCTGGATATGCCTTTCGGAGGCACGGTCACGGCCGACGACTACCGCACGGGTACGATCGCCGCGGCAGTCGGGGGCACGACGACGGTCATGGACTTCGCGCTCCAGCCGATGGGCCACACCATGGAGGAAACGCTCAAAACCTGGCTGGCGAAGAGCGACGGCAAAGCATGCATCGATTACGGACTGCATATGGCGGTGACCGACCTGGGGCCGGGCGACGGCGCCCGGGGTTCTGGGGGAGATGGAATCGATGGTGCGCCAGGGCATCTCGTCGTTCAAGCTCTTCATGGCCTACCCCAACTCGCTGATGGTCGACGACGCTCTGATGTTCAAGGTGATGCACCAGGCCGGGCTGCTGAACGCGCTGTGCTGCGTGCATGCCGAGAATGGAAGCGTGATCGACATCGTGGTGGCGCGGATGCTGGCGGAGGGTAAGACGGCGCCTCACTTTCACGCGCACAGCCGTTCCACCAAGGCGGAGGCGGAAGCTACGCATCGTGCGCTGGCCATCGGCGATATGGCCGGAGCCGCGGTGTACATCGTGCACTTGTCGAATGAGGACTCGCTACGCGAACTCAAGCATGCGCAAGCGCGCGGCGTGCGGGCGCTGGCGGAGACGTGCACGCAGTACCTGGTGCTTTCGCTCGAAGACCAGATGCCGGGCAAAAGCTGGGACGAGGCGAAATTTGTGTTCACGCCGCCGCTGCGCGCCCGGCAGAACCAGGCGCCGCTGTGGAAGGCGGTGGAAGACGGCACGCTTAGCGTGGTCTCGACCGACCACTGCCCTTTCCGTTTTGCGGACCAGAAATCGCTGGGCAAGAACGATTTCTCCAAGATCCCCAACGGCGGCCCGGGCATCGAGAATCGCTTGCAGATTATGTGGCACTTCGGCGTGAATGCAGGAAAGTTGACGCCGGAGAAATTTGTCGAGCTCTGCTGCACGGCACCGGCGCGCATCTTCGGCATGACGAAGAAGGGTGCGCTCGCCCCAGGCAAGGATGCCGATATTCTGCTGTGGGATCCGCGCGCCTCCTACACCATTTCGGCCGCGACCCAGTGCATGGCGACCGACTACTCCATGTTCGAAGGCTGGCAGGTATTGGGAAACGCCAAACACGTGTTTTCTCGCGGAGACCTGGTGGTGAAAGACGGCAAGTGGATCGGGGAGACAGGCCGTGGCCGCTTTCTGAAGCGCGAAGCCAATGCCGGCGGGTTCGCCTGATGCTGATACCCGGCGCGAGCGCCACCGAATATCCCATAACTGGCGCCGACCCTCACCTATACAACCAAGACCTCGCGCCGACCACGCCGGCCAACCGGACGTGGGGCACTTATAACTACATCGCCTTGTGGTTCTCCATGTCGATGGAGGTCACTACCTACATGCTGGCCTCGTCGTTGATTGCCGGCGGCATGAATTGGAAGCAGGCGATCTTTACCATCCTTATGGGAAATTTGATCGTGCTGGCGCCCATGCTTTTGAACGCGCATGCGGGCGCGAAGTACGGTATTCCCTTCCCTGTATTTGTGCGCGCCAGCTTCGGCACACTGGGCGCGAATATTCCGGCGATGCTGCGCGCGCTGGTGGCTTGCGGGTGGTTTGGGATTCAGTCCTGGCTGGGCGGCCAGGCGATCGCGGCCATGCTGGCGGTGTTATGGCCATCGACGGCGCACATGCCGGGCGTGCTTTGGGCCTGCTTTCTCGGCTTCTGGCTGCTGAATATGTTGATCGTGTGGCGGGGGGTGGAGTCAATCCGCTTTCTGCAGAGCTTTTCCGCGCCGTTCATGCTGGTGATGTCGCTGATGCTGCTGTTCTGGATGCTGCATAAGGCCGGCGGGGTAGGCCCCATGCTTGCAGCCCCCAGCCGATTTCATACCACCAGCAGTTTTCTGCATTTCTTTTTTCCGTCGTTGACGGCGATGGTTGGGTATTGGGCGACGCTGTCGTTGAATATTCCCGACTTTACGCGCTACGCCAAATCGCAGGACTCGCAGATTATCGGCCAGGCGTTTGGGCTGCCGGTGGCGATGACGTTGTATTCGTTTATCGGTATCGCGTGTACCTCGGCGTCGGAGACGATTTTTGGTGAGCCGGTGTGGTCGCCCATCACGCTGCTGGGACGGTTTCATCAACCGTTCGCGGCGGTGCTGGCGCTGGTGGCGCTGCTGATCGCGACCCTGAATGTGAACATCGGCGCCAACGTGGTTTCGCCTTCGAATGATTTTTCGAACCTGGCTCCCCGGTTGATCAGTTTTCGTACGGGTGGGTTGATTACCGGGTTTCTGGGGCTTGCCATGATGCCGTGGAAATTGATGAGCACCTTCGGCAGTTACATTTTCGGCTGGCTGGTGGGGTACTCGGGGTTGCTGGGCCCGGTGGCCGGCATCATGGTTGCAGATTACTTTCTGATACGCGGTACACGCCTGGATACGGTTTCGCTTTATCACCGCGGCGGGCCTTATGAGTACTCGCGCGGGTTTAACCCGCGCGCGATCGCGGCGCTGGTTCTGGGTGTGTTTCTGGCGCTGATTGGGCTGGCGGCGCCTGCGGTTCGGTTCTTGTATGACTACGCGTGGTTTGTTGGTTTCTTTGTTTCGGCCGGTATATATTATTTGCTTATGCGGAAATATAAGGAGCAGTCCCGAAGGGACGGCTGAAAGTAGCCCAGGATGAATTCTGGGCTGGCACGACTTTAGCCGTGCCGTGGTAAAGATTGTGCCGTCCCTGCGGGACTCCCTGAGTTGTCTAATCCTACCCGGCACTTCCGTGCCGGGCTACAAATTATGCCAGTCCCTTCGGGACTGGACCCGCGACGGTTGCTCTGCGACAGTCGACTCGTTCTCGACGGGGCTATGGCGCTCCCGGATGGTATGTGCGCTCTGTGTGCCCCTTGAGTTGTTCGCGGTAGAAGTAGACGTCGCGCAGGTTGCCGGTGCTGTATCGCTGCACCTCGTCTTTAAAGTGCGGCGAGTGAGGATGGCCGCTCTCTCCCCCGGCGGTCACCGCGCGAGCGCGCACTTTCTCGCCAAACTCCACCGCGGCCACGAAGCTGTTGCCGCCCGTGCCGTACCACTTCTTCGTGCCTCCAGGCCGACCCGTTTCCGCCGCGGTGTAGGGCCTGGCGCTGAAGGCAGCTAACGAGCCCCAGCTGGATGCGGTGAAGCCTATCGGCGAGCTAGCCTGGGCATCGTCGAAGTGCTGCACGATGTCTCCGTTCAGTCTTTGAAAGCGATTGATCGTTCCCCATGGGGTTTGCCACGTGCCATAGTCCGCAGTCAACCTCGCAGAAGCGGTAGCCAAGGCATTGAGGGCCACATCCGGCGGCACAGAGGGGGGAAGGAATTCATCCAGATCGGCTGGTGTTTTCGTTTCCTTGGCTGACGCGGATTGGTTGGCGAGGGCGGCTTTGGTGATTTCCTGGCCCCAGAAAATAGCGAGCGAGGTTGCTACGGAATCGACGCCCCAGCGGAGATCCCACGCCTGCAGCACTGCGATCTGGGGAGCGAGGGCGGTCTTCATTTCTGAACCAGGCGGCAGGTCAGCCCAGGCTTGCTTGAGCGCAGACAACGGCTTGATAAACCAGGGCAGATAGCTGTCGTAAGCCGCGGTCACCAGAGAATCGAGGGTGAAGTCTTTTTTGTCGCGCAACAAGCGCATGGCGTGCAGGCCGCGCGCTGATTCTCTACCGGTTTCGACATAGGCCGGGTAGTCCTGACGGCGCAGGCTGCTCGCGCCGGCGCCGTTCCAGGGCGAATCGTTCACGTTGAATAGATATCCGCTTTTGGGATCGAGCAGATGTGGCGTTTCGTCGACGGTCAACAGCCCTTGCCATTCAGTTGCCGGGTTGCTGCCATCGACGGGTTTGGTGAAATCGAATTTTGTGTCCCGCCGGGGAATGAAGTTGCCGTGAAAGTAGGCGATGTGCCCGTCGCCATCGGCGTAGACCGTGTTATTCGAGGAGTTGGCTTTCAGCTCCATCGTCTGGCGGTACTCTGCGTAGTTGTTCGCTTTGGTCCGCAGGTACGACTGCATGAGCGCTCTTACGTGCTCCTGCATGAGACGAATGGTGACCCACTTGCCGTCCTGGGCACGAATGACGGGACCGTGGTGGGTGTAATACACGGTGAAGTGTTTCTCCGCCATCCCATGTGCTGTCTTGTAAGGCACCGTGATCTGCTTCTCGGTGACCGGACGTTCCCCGTCGCCGTATTTATAGTAGGCTTGGCCGTCTCTTGTGTTCACCGTCTCCAGGTACTCGTCGACAGCGTCCACGCCGCTCGAGGTATGCATCCACCCCAGGTGTTGGTTGAAGCCCTGATAAATAAAGAACTGGCCCCAGGTGACCGCTCCGTAGGCGTCAAGCCCTTCCTCGCTGACCATCTGCAGTTCGGATCGAAAGAAGAAGGATGTGTGCGGATTGATCAGCAGCAAGGCGTGATGCTGGGCGCTATTGGAGGGGGCAATGGCGATTCCGTTCGAGCCACCGGGCTCCACATCCGGCTGTTGCAAGGACGCCATGTCTTGGGACACTACGCCGTTGAGTCCCCCGTAAAACGTTTCCAATTTCTTAAGGTCGACGCGTTCGACGTCGCCGCCAATGCTGCCTTCGGTAAAAGAAAGCGCCATCCAGGGCTCGAAGTGCCGAATGACGGCCGGCTTGATCGCGGGATGCGAGGCAAGATAGTAGTTGGCTCCATCGGCGAAGGCATCCATCAGGTTCTTCAACCACTGCGGGCTCGCGGCATACTCCTTTTGCAAGTCGTGGGGATCGATGAACAACTTCATGCGAAGATCCTGATAGATTTTGCCTTCGCCTTCGGCCTCGGCGAGCCGGCCCATGGCGTTGAGGTAGTTGGTCTCGACGCGATGGAAGTCGTCTTCTGACTGCGCATAAATCATGCCAAAGACGGTGTCGGCGTCGGTCTTACCGTAAACGTGGGCGATGCCCCAATCGTCGCGCACAATGGTTACCCGCTTTGCCTCTGCCGCCCATCGCGCCCTGTCGGTTGACCGCGGTGGAGAGGAGATGTCTTGCGCGTGGCAGAGAGCCATCGACGCTGCGAAGGTGATCGATGCTGCGACGGCTATCGAGGCGAAGTTCCTATTCATCGGTCTGGCTTTACGGGGCGCGGGTTTAGCTTTACAGGGTGCGGAAAACCGCGCCTTCAGGGTATGCCGGGGATTTATCCCCGGCATAAACGTCGTCATCCTTGTGGCCTTTAAAGCATTTTCGCAATTACCGTGATCTGGTATGAGCAGCGAGGTGTGGTTTTCTTTGCGAGAGAACCACGTAAAAGTTGGCGGCTTGCCGTATTTCCTACCACGCGGCACTGGCTGGGAACACTTATGTGCGACTTTCCTCGAAGAAAGTCGCATGCGGATCGGTGGCTCCACCAACATCCACAGGAAATGCGGCTTCGGTCTCCACCAATTGCGAAAATGCTCCAGGCCCTGAGGTACGGTTTTTCGCGGGATCACTGGGAAGAGCATACCTCAGGACCTTCTAAAGGCCACAAGGATCTTGCCCGATTATGTACGGGCTGAAGCCCGTACCCTTCCCAGGACTAATGGGCTATTTTCAGCGTCCCTTCGGGACTGGATTGGCAACAGCCGTTGCAAAACCGGCTTCCGTGAAGGGCCAGAACCTACTCAGAGTGTCACCTCTACGGATGAGGATCACGGACACGCTGGGTATGATTGACTATCACATCAAACTATTGTTCCGGGGATTAAGGTGAATGGCTCGTATTGGTCAGCTTATGGGGCGCAAGTAACACCAGCCTCAACAGGCTACCTGGTCAACGACATGCATCGCAGGTCTGCCGATGGGACAGAATGAGGTACGCTAACCGAGCTCTGCCGGCGCGATGCCGCTTGGAAAACTCGTCGCGTCCTGCCGGCAACGACGAAATGGTGATGTGACTTTCGTTAAATCGGTCGTTGCATGCTTCGAGTTCCTGCATTTCTTTACAAGGCATGTGAGCTCCCTAGAGGAGTAAGTGTTGTTGTCTTCACGATACGGTCGACCCGTTTGATTTGGTCCCACAATAAAATGGACGGAAAACCTCCCGTAACACAACTCGTGTGACCGTCTGGGGCCTTGCAGTGGTGCCAAGGGGTCAGGGTGGGCAACCAGGGGTGGGCATCCAGGAAACTCATCGCCAATCCTCTTGCACCCTGAGTAAGAGAACTGGCCGTGTCGCTCCGCAGCTCTGATATCCCCCGTGATATCACCCTGCCGCTATCAGGTGACCGGAGCCACGTGAAAGAGAACGAATTCGTTATGCACCCGCTCAAGCCAAAAGAAGGCCTGCATGGGCCACCCGCCGGCCCCGCCCCTATGGCCGGGCCCGGTCAGCCGATCAGATGGTCATCTTGATGATTGAGAAATCATCATCCAGCTCTTCCGCGCCCCCCGATCCATGGGCGCCGGGACCAGTTTGGTCCTGGCGTCCATGGACCACAGAGGAAAGCATTGCGGGTTAACTTGTGAACGCGCAAAACGCGGTTAGAAGACTACTGCTGAACCGAATGATTGCTCGTTTCGCACGAACCCCGTCATCGGTTCCGATTTAATCACACCATGAGCTTCCCTGATGGTAATTAGCCTGTTCGCCCGTACTCCAAGGATCGTCTCAATGAGCCCATTGGTCCAATGAACCTCGAAATCAGCCTGGGTGATTGCTCCCAGACCGAAGTGGAGCCGCCGGTCATTTACTGAATAAAAGCTCGACTGGGCCATCACGGTCTGGGCCTGGCTCTTTCCACCATACTTCACGATGATCTTCGAGCCGATTGCGCTCCGGTTGGAGTAGGTCCCCACCAGGAGAACTTTCAGCCAATTGCCCTGTCCCGTGACATCATTTCTCAGCAGCGAGGGCGGTTCATTCATGTTTACGACCACCATATCGACGTCGCCGTCGTTGTCAAAGTCCCCGAAGGAGCATCCGCGGCTGCAGTGCGGCGCCGCAATACCAGGCCCCGCCTCGTCAATCAATTCTTCAAACTTGCCGTTGCCAAGGTTGCGAAAAATCAGCCGTGGTGTTTTCAGGGGATAGTCGGGAAACCTTGCTTCTACTTCCGGGTAAACAGAGCCGGTCACAACAGCGATGTCCGGCCATCCATTGTTATCGAAGTCCGCAAATCCCGCGCCCCAACCTACAAATCTTGTCTCAACGGCGATCCCGGCTTCCACGGCTACATCTGTGAAGTTGCCAGTACCGTCGTTTCTGTACAGGGCGCTGATATCTTCTGAAAAATGCGTCTTGAAAATGTCAAGCTTTCCGTCCAGATCGAAATCTCCGACGGCTACGCCCATCCCTGCCTGCTCTTGACCATCGTTGCTAACGGAAACTCCGCGTTCGAGGCCCTCTTCGAGGAATGTGCCATTGTGGCGGTTGCGGAAGAACAGGCTTGGCGTGGAGTCACAGGCGACATAGAGATCCGTCCATCCGTCGCCGTCGAAGTCCGTAGCTACAGTCGTCATCGCATACGTCTTCGTCGCCTTCACAATTCCACTGGATTCGCTGACCTCCTTAAAAGTTCCATCTCCCTGATTGCGATAGAGGAAGCAGCGGCCCAGCGGCAGGCCGCGGGGACCGCAGTTCACGGGAACATCTTTGTAGCTACAATCCGGATTCTCGCCAGGCTTTGTAAGTGTCCTCACGTCCAGATCGACGTAGGTCGCAACAAACAGGTCCAAGTTTCCGTCTCGATCGTAATCAACGAACGTGCACCCGGAACCCCAACGGGTTTTTCTGGTGTATAGAAGTTTCGCCTGCCGGGTGACGTCTGTGAATGTGCCATCTCCGTTGTTACGATAAAGAACATTTTGACCGTAATAAGTAATGAATATATCTTCGAAACCGTCGTTATTGTAATCGCCGATGGTGACGGCAGATGCCCAGCCAGTCCGAAGCAGACCTGCTTTTCCGGTAACATCCGTGAAGGTGCCATCCCGATTATTCTTGTAGAGCCGGTTTGTTGCGGCATCGGGTGCGTTCTCCATGCGGGTCCCACAAAGGACAAGGATGTCGAGCCAGCCATCTTGATCGTAATCGAAGAACGCCACGCCACAACCGATTGTCTCGATGATGTATTCCTTGCGACTGACACCGCCGTAGATCACCGGCTGTGTAAGGCCGGCGCGCTCCGCGATATCCGTGAAAGAGGCTAGAAAGGGCACATCGGAATGCGCAGCGCGTGGCGCCGGCTTCACTTTCCTTGAAACCACACCTTGGCCCATCGCCGCAGAAGCCGTGAGCATCCAAAGAAATTCACCACGAGTGCAGTTGAATTTGCCGCTCAGTTTGTCCATGGACAGGTTTATACCAGCCCGTTGACCCTGGACGAAGCACCGAAGGCATGGTTGCCCACAAGCACAGCATCCGGGTGGCATTCCCGGGTTGTCGACTATTCCGTCAGGTCCAGGAGGGCAGCCGCCGGGCGGCGCATCTCGCGAAATAAGCCGAGATTGGTCCGTAAAGCAATCACTGGATTCAAGTAGTGGGTGTTCGGGAAAGCCTTCCATTCAAGAAATGATCGACTATCGTTCGTACGGCGAGTTGTCCTTGGCGGTAGGGATTCTGGTAGATGGAAGCGAAGGGTACCCCGCCTGAAAGTACCGTTCGAGCTCCGCAAATAGATCAGTCGCAATGATCTTGATCTCTCCAGACCGTTGCTGCTCCTCTACTGCCCGGCAAACCGGGACGCAGATACAGTGCTAACGTAGATTCCTGCCAGGTTTTTAGCTTCTTTAGAAGCTGCAGGGTCTTGAGATAGACCTCCTGTGGCTCCTCATGGCCTTCCGATCGGCGTCAAAGTCCTCCCTCCGTTCTCCAATGGGAAGTTTTTTTCGAACCCTTCGACTTTAATGCGGTGCTCTTCGATGAGAGCATACCCGTGATCACGGCAACATCAGAATCCCGATGGCACGATCTTAGCCATCAGTTCCGCGGCAATTGCACCGTTAATCTTCGGGTTGACCGAGATTCCGGTAGAGCGGCAACTGGGTGAATCGTCGCTTGCAACGCAGACCACCCGGATGTCGTACTGCTTTTCCGCTTTTTCGATCAACGGGACCACGTCACGGGCAGAACCTGGCGTGAAGATTAACGCCTGAACGCCTGAGTCGAGCAATCGATCGAACACCCGCGCCGCTGGTGAATCGAGTTTTCTGAAAGGACGGTAAAGAACATCGGTGCCAACGTGCGCATAACGTTGCGCCTCATCCATTACTCCGTTGCGCAGCGGATCATAAAAGTAACTGATTTCCCGTGGTATGCAGAGGCCGACCCGAAGGGGAGACTTTGAGAAAGACAAGGCTCGCGCAGTAAGATTGGGCACGTAATCGTGGGTGCTGGCGATGGCCAGGATTCGTTTTCTTGTATCCTCGTTGATTCCGCCGCGTCCATTGAGCGCACGATCGACAGTACCAATAGAGACCTTGGCGATCCTAGCGACGTCTCGACTCCAAAGCGTTTCATGCGTGAGCGGCACCTGTCGTGCGATTGCGCAACTTCCAGATGGTAATGACGAACTGCATTGTTGAAAACCGAACTCTGCCATTGGGCATAGACTGGAGTGAAATTCACCACGGATATATAAATTGTTCTCTCAGTCATTCTCTATGTTACTTGGCTGAGCGCGGACTGTCGAGGTTATCAGACGATAGTTGGATCGCTGATCTCTCTGGCAGAACTACACTGCTTTACTTGCCGGCGGCACACCCGGCCCGCAGTGTGGCCGCAGAGGACGTACTCAACCGATTCATTCTGCCCATATCTGTAACATCCTGATCTGACCGGCGCCCTCCTGCGATTGCAGGCCGCCGGGCGGCGCTTTGAGGACCTGTTTCTCATTACAGCCCGTTCGGAAAGCGCGCAGAGAAGTTCCATTCTCAAAAACAATCCTCAAAAAACGTCTTGACAATTCTGCGAGAACGGCAATACCCTTCGATGCTATCGGTACCGTACACGGAAATTTGTTCTGTCCACTGGCGTGTACGGTACCTCACAAATCACTGCGATCGTCTCTAACGGGCCAGAAAAGCGTTCCGGCGATTTCCTTGAGGGAGGTTTTACCTATGCTTCATTTTAGCCGTGCTGCTCTAAGACTCCTACTCCGGCTCACCATCCCTGGCCTGATGTGCGTAAGCGCCGCCGTCGCTTTCGGACAGACCGCCGGCACTCTCACCGGCCGGGTCACCGACTCTTCGGGAAACTACATCCCCCACGCGTCCGTCACCATTACCAACGCCGGCACAGGAGAGGAGCACACCACGGCCACGAATGAAAGCGGCATCTATGCCCTTTACGACCTTCTCGTAGGTAAATACGATATCGCCGTTTCGACTGGCGGATTCAAGTCTTCTACCAAGGCGGGGGTGCAATTGAATGTTGGTGACACACTCGCGATCAACTTCCAACTTGAGGTTGGAAGCGTGACTGAAAGTGTCAAAGTGACAGACGCAACCCCGCTCATCAACACCGAGACGGCAGATCTTAGCTTTGTGATCTCGTCCAAGCAAATCACAGACTTGCCCTTGAACGGCCGCGCTTTCACCCAGCTGCAGCAATTGGTCCCGGGCGCGTCCCGCACCGGCGGAGACGAGGGAGGCACTGGATTCAACAGCTCTCGAGGCTATGCTATCAACGGACAACAGGAGGAAGCGACAGGCTTTCAAGTAGACGGTGTCGAAAACACCGATATGGGCAATGGCACTGGCCTGCTCACCTCTCCCGGACTGGAATCCCTGGGTGAGATAAAGGTGAACACCACCGACTACTCCGCCGAATATGGCAACGCTGCCGGCGCGAGCTTGCTTGTCGTCACCCGGACGGGAACCGACAAGTTTCACGGTGCGGCCTACGAATACTTCGAGAATGACGCCCTCAACGCCCGTAACTACTTCGCTACCAGCAATCAGGAACTACGCTTCAATGATTTCGGCTATCGCATCGGCGGCCCGGTACTGATACCAGGTCTCATCCACAAGCACAAAACTTTCTTCTTTTTTGCTGAGGAATGGCGGCGCGCCGACACGACCGACATTTTCTTTACTTCCACCCCAACCCAAGCCATACGCAACGGCGACTTTTCTGCTGAGGATGTGCGCACCGGACAGCACATCGTGGATCCGCTAACCGGTTTGCCCTTTCTCAACGATCAGATTCCTGCGTCGCGGATCGACCCAAATGCCATCCTCCTGCTGAAAAATAACTTTCCTCTGCCCACCTCCAGCAGCGGCTTCCTAAACTTCAACCAGAACGCCCCCGACCGCGACAATTGGCGCCAGGAGCTACTCAACGTCACCCATCAGGCGACGGAGAAAATTCAGCTCCAAGTGCGCTACATTCAGGATTCGGAAACGCACAATCTGTCCGGAGTTCTTTGGTCGTCCCAAGCCTACCCGGACATCCAAACCACCACTTTCCTGCCCGGCCACAGCTTTCTCGCCAAGGTCGCCGAAACCATCAAGGGCAACATGCTCAATGAGGTTACTTACGATTACGCCAGTAATTATGGTTCGAAGCAAAGAGGCGCTATTACCCTTCAAGGTAACTACCTCGCTCCATCCGGACTAAACATCACACCTCTCTTCGCGCAGACCGGTCCGCTTAAGGTGCCTAATCTTTCGTTCTCGGGCGGATGGGGAGCCATCGACACTAGTTATTACCCTTGGTGGGCACATCACGACATACAGGAGGTGGTCGATAACTTCTCCATGATTATCAGATCGCACTCCATCCGCATCGGCGGGGTGTACCAACACTCAGTTACACCGGTCGAAGCGCAGGTGGATCCAGGCACCCAGGGCGGTTTTAATTTCACCGGCTATGCCAGCGGGGATCCTCTCGCTGATTTCCTGCTGGGCAAGTTCAACTCTTACCAGCAACTTCAGACTAGCCTCACGCCGTCGTACAACTACAACCAGCTGGAAGCCTATGTGCAAGACACCTGGAAGACGACTCCCAGGCTCACGCTCAACCTTGGCCTGAGGTTCTTCTTTATTCCCCACACCTACGAGGCGAACAACATTCTTTACAACTTCGTCCCCAGCGCCTTCAACCCCAAGCAAGCTGTAACGGTTAATCCGAACGGTACCATCGTTCCGAACTCCGGAAACCCTCTCAACGGCCTCATAAGTCCGGCCCAGGGTCTTCCTACCGATCTGGTCCAGACGAGCCCGAAAGTCTTTGGCCCCAGGTTGGGGTTCGCCTATGATCCGACCGGACAGGGTCGATGGTCTATCCGTGCCGGTTATGGAATTGGTTATTACCGTGTGCAGGGTAACGACACGTACGGTCTGGTCGGCAACCCGCCGAACGGCAACGTGGGGGTTGTCTATCAGGGGCCGTTGGCCAATCCGGGCGCCGGCACAGTGGGCGCGGAAACTCCCTTCAGCGTGGGCGGGCTGGCGCAGCACTATCCTTCGCCTTCAGTCCAGAGCTGGAGCCTCAACATCCAGCACCAGTTGGCCAGCCGGACTGAGGTCGACCTGGGATATGTCGGTACCTTCGGCACGCACAGCGACTCGGTGCGCAACATTAACCAGCCGCTTCCCGAAGGCAGTTATGATTTCAATCCCGGCCTCAATAGCGGCAGTGTCATTCAGAGCACTATCGTTCCCTATGCGGGCTTCACCAATATCAACCTCCACGTCCCGGGCGCGGCCACGGCCTACAGCGGGTTGCAGGCCCATTTGCGGCAGCAGGCTACCCACGGTCTGTATGGGGAAATTTCGTATACCTATTCCAAGGCAATATCCGACTCCCCCGCCTTTGGCACGACCCCGCAAGACAGCTATAACCCCGGAGCGGAGCGGAGTCTCGCTTCCTACGATCGACGTCATATGTTCGTCGCCAACTACATCTATTCGCTGCCGTTCTTCGCCAACCAGCGCAACCTGGTTGGAGAGGCGCTCGGAGGTTGGCAGTGGACAGGCATCGTCAATCTCCAGGGCGGTACCCCGCTCACGGTCGGGTTGGGCACCCCCGAACCTGGACTCGCCAGCCGGCCCAATCTTGTTCCCGGGGCACGTGAGCGAACCATTGGCAAAGTCAACCAATGGTTTGATACCAGTGTCTACCAGTCCCCCGCTCCCGGCTTCTTTGGACAAGTGAGACCCTACAGCGTTCGTGGACCGGGTTTCACCGATTGGGATACAGCTCTCTTCAAATCGTTTCCGATCAGAGAAGGAATGACATTCCTCTTTCGCGTGGATGCCTTTAATATCCTCAATCACCCTAGCTGGAATAACGTCAATTCCTCGTTCGCCGGCACAGATTCCAGCGGTCAAACAATTCAAAATGGCATTGGTCAAGTTACCTCTGCCCACGATCCGCGTATTCTGCAATTGAGCGCCAAGTTCGAATTCTGAGCTGGCCAACTCTACTTCACCGCAAGAGTGGAGCCCCCGGTTGGGGATCTGCTCTTGCGAATTCAGGTAAAGAACGGTGATTGCCCGTATCCTGTTATTCACTAGTCTCATTGCCTTCTGCTCTTCCCGTGCCGCAGGCCAGCAATCCGTATTCGACCAGGGGCACGAAAGTCAAAACCAAGGTGAATTTGCCTTGGCCGAGCAACAGTATCGCCAGTTTCTCATCGCCAACCCGAGGTCGATTGCGGCTATCACCAACCTGGGTGTGGTCCTTGCCCAGCAGGGCAAGCTTATGGAAGCGATTGATGCCTACCTGCGCGCACTCCGTCTCGACCCCACCGCGCGCGCCACGCGCATCGATCTCGCCATCGCTTATTATCGGTCTCAACAATGGAGCAATGCGGCGGAGGCATTTGGGCGCGTGCTCCGGGAAAATCCAGAGGACCGCCGCTGCCGGCAGCTACTCGCTGTCTCGTTCATTCATCTTGGAAATTTCCGCCGCGCCGCCGAAGAGTACGAAAAGCTAATGCCCAGCGACGACCCCGAGGTGCTCGTCGGCCTTGCCTCCTGCTACAAGGACATTGGGCGAACCGATGACTCCGACCGGGTCTTACATACAATGTTTGCCACCCAGGGTGATTCACCCACTGTTTTGTATCTCCTCGGAATGGCAGACTACTCCCGCGGTGCCTATCCGGAAGCCGTCAACCATCTTAACCAGAGTCTCAAGCTCGCTCCCACCACTGTCGACGCCCACTTCTACCTCGGAGCCACCTACTTCAAGCTGCGAAACTTTCCTGCCGCGGTGATCGAGTGGAAGCTCGCACAGCAACTGGACCCGAGTTCTTTCCCCGCCATTTTCGCCACCGGATGTTTGCTGCTGGATCAGCATGAGGCTGAGAGCGCATTACCATTTTTAGAGCACGCCTACACCCTCAAGCCTCACGACGCAGACGTTCAGCTGGCTCTGGCGAGGGCGTACATCGCCCTCGAACGCTGGACGGCGGCTCTTCCCCTGCTGCAAAATGCCACCCGCATCTTGCCCAAATCGCAACCTGCGAGCTTTCTCCTCGCGCGTACCCTGAAGCGGCTCGGGCATGAAAAGGAGGCAGCGAGCGAATTCGCTCGCTGCAAGACCCTAATCCAAAAAGACACTGAGAGTATGACGGAGCCGACTGACCTGATAGCGCGCTGATTCGCAAGCAGACCGAAGCTTCGACGGCCCACACAATAGGGGTCTTCCTATTCCGCCTTTGATTTTGAAATCACCTGGGGATAAGGGGCCCGCCTGTTTGCGCATAACCGGTCCTCTTGAGGTAACCGACTCGACGTAACAGTGATTGATCGCGGGCCACTCGCCCGGTCAGATTGTCATCTTGATGATTGAGAAATCATCATCCAGCTCTTCCGAGCCTTGAACGTCTCGCACGAAATGGAGGAGTTCCTCCAGTTCCGATGCGCCTTCCGGAACTGGGCGGGTGAGGACTTCTTCGAAAGCTTCGAATTCCAGCATGTCCCCGTCGGGCCGCGTGATTTCGTAAACGCCGTCGCTGAAGAGGAACAGCCGCGCAGGGCTCACCGAGAGTACACTCCTTGCTCTCGTAAACGGCGTCCGGCAAGATACCCACAGGACAATTAATGCTCGGTAGCGGCTTCGCTTCGCCGCGCTGTTCCCCTCGACCGCTCACCAGAATGGGTGGTGGGTGCCCGGCGCTTGCGTAGCGCAGTCTTCCTGTAGGGCGGTGGTAGACGCCATACCACATGGTGAAATAGAGACCGTTTTGATTTTCCATCTGGAAAGCCCGATTCAACGAGCCCAGTACCGCTTCAGGTATACGGAAATCGGTGTTCTGCAGGGCGCCGGACCGGAGCGTATTCGCCGCCGTGATTGACAGCAACGCCGAACCGACGCCGTGTCCGCAGACGTCCAGCAGGTAAAGGGCAAAGTGCTCGTCATCGATCCAGTGATAGCCGAAGGAATCTCCTCCCAGTTCCGTGGAAGGAACGAAGAGCCAGTCAACGGCAACAGGCTCGGCGACGGGCGCCGGCAAGATGGCAAGAACATAGCGCTCGGCATCGTGCAATTCCCGTTGCAGCCGATTGTGGATCCGTAGAAGCTCATCACGGGATTCAGCCAGGTCGCGGTGGGCCAGCGTCAGATCCTTGTGCGCGGCCTCGAGCTTTGCAATGAGGCGTGCCTCGCGCTGGCTCAACAGCGTCATGTCGTACGCCTTCTGCTGAATTTTTCTGGCATGGTCATGTTCCGCGGTCACGTCGAGGAGCACGACCCAGGTCATATCTTCTTCGGCAAAAAGATGAACGTCCGCCACACTGTCCGCCAGGCATGCCCACGGACTGTAAAAGAAAAGGTGTTTCCGCCAAGGGCAGCAGACCTTCCAGGAATGGCAATTGATCGGAGGCGGAATGCAGGTGCTTTAGATCAGCCAGTCCGTAGTACTCCAGATCTCCGCCTGCTTTGATCAGGATCAGTTCGCTGTCGATGAGAAGATGGGCTATGGAACGCTGGGACTTAACGAGCAGCAGGAGCCATTCTGAAATGCGGTCGGATATATCCAGCATCGGTCACAGCACCAAGCGCTTCGCCAGTACCTGAAATGCTTCTTCGACGCCTTCGCCGGTCTTGGCGCTGGTCCGGAGAACTACGTGTCCCGCATCCGTCAAGTCTTCGAGCGGACTGTTCCGGGATGTCCCAGTCCTCCTTCAGATCCGTCTTGTTGAGAAGGAACAGAAAAGGGACAGAACCTATTTCCGCAGTCACCCGAGCCTGGATCGACTTGGCGACTTCGAGGGTTTCACCCCGCGTGACATCGACGACCAGGAAATATCCCGCGGCACCGCGAAGATAGCTCATACGTATTGCCAGTGATGTCGTCCTCGCCTGCAATATCCCAGAGGATAAGAGCGACCTCCGCAGCGCCGACGTTCACCATCTTCTTCTCGATCTTGACGCCCGACGGTGGTCAAGTATGTGTCCGAAAAGATGCTTTGAACATAGCGCCGAACCAGGCTGGTCTTGCCGACGCCGAATCCCCCCAACAAGCAAACTTTCTTTTGCAGCATTAAGATCTCACTCGCTGGTAATCACGGTGAATGTCACTCTCCGATTCATCGCGGCGGTTACTTTGCCGTTGGGAGCGGACATGGGTTCGAGTGGGCCGGCGCTGCGCACGGTCAGCAGTTCCGGAGCGATGCCCCGCGCCTTGAGCATGGAGCGGACGACCTCGGCTCGAGCCGCGCTGAGGGATAGGTTCGCCGTTTCGTTGCCGATGGCATCGGCGTGGCCGGAAATCATTACGCGGACAGAGAAACCAAGACGGTGCGTCGCGCGCATCAGTTGGTTGAACTCGCCGGCAACAACATCCAGCGCGGCGTCCTGGCCCTGCGCGGGCCTGTCCGCATTGGAATCGAACGCGATAATATGCCCCTGGATAGCATCGCGCAGGCGAAGAAATTCCGGATCCTGAACGTCGCGGAGGGCGCTGAAATCGACCTTGGGAGAACCCGCGGGCAGCGCCGCGACCAGCGTCCTCGCCCGCTCGACCCAGTATTGTGGAACGCTTCCAGTGACTTCTACCGTGTCGCCCTTCAAAGACAAGGAGACTGAGGGCGGAGGATTCAGACTGGCGGCAAGACGCCGGAGAACGATCGCCGGGTTCAGCGCCTGGTACGACTCCCAGTGACCGGCCACCACGTTTGGAACCCAGCCCCGACTGCGACAGCAACGCAGCGGGATCGGCGGCCAAGGGATCACGCAAGCCGGAAATTTGCCATTTTCCGTTACGGAATTCGGAGCCGGCAACCACGATGCCCGGCTCCTCACGCAGCCGCTCGACATACGCGTCGACGCGAAACCGGAGAATCGTCCGCTGAATCACCCACGCGCCGGCGATGAGCAACAACACCAGCGGCAAGCCCCAGAGCCAGGGTGACAGACTGCGTTTCACGCGGCCGTTCCTGTTGCTGCAGGTCAATGCCAGTGGCGTGGCCAAGTCTCCCAGCGTTGCGGAGTCGCCTTGGAATTCTTCCAGCGGACTGCGGAATTGGTCGTGAATGTTGGTCAGTGTTTCGCGCAGTACCGCATGCAGCGATTCGGGCGGATTGCCCCGAATGACGGCGGCAAGGAATGCGAATGGTCCCTCTTCGCACCATAACAGCAGGTCGCCGAGCCGCAGGGTATCGATGCCGCCTCCCCCGCTCTTATGGGTTCCCTCGAACGAGTCGCGCACGAAGTCCTGGATGGCCGTCAGCATGCCCGACACCAGCTGGGGATCCTGTGCGGTCACCTCCGGCGCCGCTACGTGCTCGATAAGAAGGCCGGTCTTGCGGTGAATTAAGAAGACGTGCTCCACGCGGAACTGCACCGTGTGCTTGAGCACCACGTCGGCGAAGCTGCTTCCGCTGCGCAACGCCTCCAGGCGCCACTTCAATCCTTGCCATGAGAAGCTGTGCTTGAACGCCTGGTTCAGGCGTTGCAGCGTACCGTCAAGAGACTCGGCGATGGATTTGCGGATCACCGGTCCCATCAGGGGGTAGAGGATGCCAACCAAGGTGCCTGGATTTTTGCGGATCGATGCCTGGGTCGCCAGCTCCAGGATTGGCGCCAGCGCCTTTGCGAGTTGTTCGTCTCGCGCTCCGGCAAGGGCGAAGGCGTCGGCCAGGACGGAGCTGACGGCTTCGGCGAACTGCCGCGGATCGTCAAACTTCTGCTGCAGCTTGGCGATCGCGGCTGCGATCCTGCTCCGAGAATCACGCTGCGCAGCGCCTCCAGTTTCGGATCCCCTTCGAGCCTGGGAAGCGCCGTCGCCAAGTCGTGATCCAGGCTGCGCGCTACCTCAAATAGCAGCACGGCGAGCCGTTTGGTGCGGGCATCATCGGGCTGTAAGTACGGGGGATCCGAACTGTCCCTGTCGAGCAGGGAAACACTAGAAATCACGGTGTCTCCGATCGCGATATTCCTTTCAAAACCGGCGTGGGGCGGGCCACTCGGTTCAGGAACGCTGGTCGTTGCCTCCGTTCGCCTTCGCCGTCGTGTCCTGATTCAGGCATCGGGCAATTTCGACGAATAGACCGGCCAGCAGACTGCGGTCGGTTTTGACATTGCTCAGTTCAGCAAGCATCCGCTCTATGGCCGCGCGTGTGTCGTCGTTCCTGCGCCGGATGTCTTCGCGCAACGTCTGCGATTCGTGACCCAATCTCTCCGTGAAGTCCCGGTCCAGGCTGGCCAGTTGGTCGGCAACCTTGCTGAGGTGCTTCTCCAATCCCTGGATCTGTTCCCGAAGGCCGCGGCCCAACTCCTTGTCCGCCTCTGCGCGAAGATCCTGCTCCTGGCGCACCTGGCTGGCGATCGATTCCAGCTGTTTCTTCACCGAAGACTCCATGCTCTGAAGGGCGCGAGCGGACTCCGCTTCCAGATCGCGCACCTTTTGTTGAAAGCGCTCTTCCATCACCGCGAAACGGCGGTCGTAGTCCTGCATCTGGTTGCCGAAAAGCAACTCGCGGATCTTATCGACTCCCGGCGCGTCGCCCATGGACGGTGTGTTGTTGAGTGCTTCCTGCGCAGCTTTGATCGTCTGCGCAGTGATGGTCGGTGCTAATTCAGGTTTTGCAGCCATGTTGTTCTTCCCCTTATTAAATGACGTATTCAACGTCGAATGCAAAGATTGCTTGCTCAACTTATTCTGCTGCGTGCTGGTCTGTGCTTTCTTCATAGCGTAGTGCCAAGAGCGGTGAATGCCAAGTTCAGTTTTTCTTGGGTTGGGGGGCCCTGAGGGTAGTGCAAGTCAAAGCGAAACTGGCGAGCATCTGGATGCCCCAAACGCAGGTCTAGCGTCTAGGACTGGCAGCCGCCGTGACTCCGAGGCTTTAGTTTTCGCAATCGCGAGCCTAAAGCGCTTCTTTTTGAATGTCAAGGTTTAATTCCAACGGGCTGAATTTACGCCCATGGAAACCCTAAAACGTACCCAAAAGAATCAAAAGTAATCAAAAGGGCGGCGGCGAAGGTCGCCGAAACGATAGGGCGGGCGATCTTCCGCAGAAACGGTTAATAAGTTGCCTTCCTCCCGCAAGCGGGACATGCACTGCCCGTGGCGTCAGAACGTCGACGGAGACCCTAAGCAAGCATAGCGAATCCCGGCCTGCCTTTTTCTCGATCGTTCATTCGCGCTCCTTCGAGTCAGCGTCTCTGTCCCATTCGGCGCGCTTTTTTGTGAACCAGGTAAGGGCCTCCTGGTACCGTCGCCTCTCCGGATCCGAAGAGGCGGAGCGTTGCACCTCCCGCCGCTGGTTCGGCGTGAGCGACCAGGAGAGCGGGTCGGTGTGTACATCGGAAATCGCGCTGTTGTCGGTGAAGACGACCCGATGCAGCTCAAGCCTGTCCGCCAGGGCCAGTTCCAGTTGCGCCAGGTCGACCCGGTTTCTGCCGGTTACGCTTTCATGGCCGGCTCGCCACAGACCCAGAGGCGGAGCGAATAACTGGGTCAAGAGATTGGCGGGCTCCTGCGCAGAGGTATGGGCCGGCCATTGGTCCATTTCCCCACCCTCCTCATCACCGCTGTTACGAATCTCGATGAGCAGGATACGCAGTTTCCGGCTGCTCGCGTTGGTCTGCTCCTCTTTGCTCCACACTTCACAAACGTCCTTGCCGGCACTTGGCCCCCGAGCGAGGGCGTAGCGGAGAAATTCGAGAACGGAGGCCGTTCCGTCGTTGTCATAATACCCTCCATCGACGAAATGGAGCGCATTTACCTGGTTGTCGACCGACAAGGGTACCCGAGCCGCTGACGAGATGTAGGGAAAGGCCGCCGACAACTGCGCGGCCGTGGCCAGGGGCAGGTCAGGCGTGAATACACCTGCTTTGCGTTGGCCAGTTCCGTAGGTCGCCAGAAAGGACCTCGCCTTATAGGTGGCCTGGGGATCGGACCAACCCTGGCTGGTGGCCGGATCGGGAATCCGGTAGTTGGCCAGCAGGAATCGCTGCCCGTCCTCGTAGCTGGTGGTGTTCATGGTAAATGCGGGGAAGATCTTGTGTTTGCTCGGCAGCAGGCTTCTGAGTGTGAGCTCTTTTTCCAGCTCCTCCGTATCCGACTGGTGCTTCAGGCTGGCAGCCAGCAACCAGCGAAATCCACCGGACATAGGTTCCCCACGGTCGCGACGCCACGTGTCCAGACAGAATTCGTTATTAGCGTTGCGCGCCAAGGCTTTGCGCAGGGACCAGGTGCGGTCCTTCCACAGAGGACTCTGGTCGAGGTCCCCGTCTCCGCTGGAGGGGGAGATGAAGTAGGGAAATAGAGGGACAAATGCCTTGGGAAGATCGTAGTAGGCGAATCCCCAGCCGATCGCTTCCAGGCTGGAACACTGGGCCGCGATTTGCATTCGGGTGAAGTCCGGAACCCGGCCCGGCTGGATTTCTCGCAGGTAAGAGGACATGCCTACGCTTCCTCCGGAGACGGTGCTGGCGAGCAGGAGATAACGGTGAAAGCTGCCGGGGGAAGCCTGGTCGAAGACCGCTTCCAACCGCGCCAGCACGGCGGCCGTCCATGCCGAAGCGTGCAGGCCGCCGCCACCCGCGGTGACAATGATCAAGGGACGATCCTGCTTGGAATCGTCGAGCCGATCGTCGCCGGTAGCCAGCCGGTCAAGCAGGATGTCTTTCGGAGTAGGCACGCAGCCGTGTCCGGGCTCTACCTGGGTTATGGAGAGATAATGCTCTTCCCGGCCGTTTTCCCAGGCCATGCCGTCGGCCCAGGAGACGGTTCTATCCAGATGCACGAGCCTTGGAGCGATGGTTAGTACCATTACGACGCTGAGCACGGGGAGCCGGTAGCGGTCGAAGAAAAACGAGATGCCGCAAAGCGCCCAGCACAGCGCCGTGGCTACGATCAGGATGGTGGCGAGAACCGGAAAGCGCTCGGCATGCGTGAGCAGGTAGAGCAGCGTGACGGACGCCACAAAAGCGGCCACGGCGCTGGTGAGCCCAATCTTCCACCGGCGGAGCGCTTTGATGCGCGCGGCCGAATTGTCTTTCCAGAAGAGCCACACGAGCGAGGCGGCCACCAAAGCCAAGAGGCCAAGAGCAAACAGAGACGCGCGAAAGGCGGGCACGGGCGCCGTCATTGGCCACAGAAGTAGATAGATCCCGAAGAAGACCAAACCTGCGAGAGCGGAGAAGACGTGCCCCTCGTGAAAGTGCCCTTCGGGCCCCACGTAACCGGGTGTATTGAGCACGCGTGCGAGCCACCTGAGCCAGCGCGAGACCGGACTGGCTTTCCAGGTCGATGCGGCCTCCAGGGTTTTTTGTTCCTGGTCAAAGGGATCGCCCGGCTTTGCCAGCCCCAAGAGGACGCGGGGGAAGAGCAGCGTTCTGGCTGCGTTCTGCCGGAATTCGACTTTCTCGCTTGCTCTCGCCGGCTCATAGGTCAGGTAATACCAGGCGTTGGCGACCCACCACAACACGACGGCCACTACCGAGCCGATAAGCAAGCCGAAAAGGACGTCGAAGAGGGGTACCCCCGCGGTGATCGCATTCCACGTGAGGCACAAGTAGACGAAGGCGTTGGGCAACTGGGAAAGCAGCAACGCCGCCCATTCCCATTGTCCCTTGTCGTTGACCAGCAGAATCTTGAGCAAGAGTGGCCGGCCGTCATCAAACTCGTCGTAGGCCTTGTCCCACCGCTCGGGTCCATTGATCAGCACCACACGCGCCGTAATGAGGGCAACAAAACCGGCGGATATCAGAAAAAAGCCGACACAGGCAAATTGCTGGATGGTTTCCGGAGTCATGATTCCGCTGGTCTCCATCCTGGCCGAGGAGGTGTTCAGCCAGCACAGAACCAGGGCAAAGAACCAAAGGCCCAGGCTGAAACGCAGAAAGTAAGCGTAGCGCACCCAGCGCATCGCCTTATGAAGAAATACTAGGAGCCTGGCCGGCATGTGTCCCTCGGGCTCTTTCATGGTATCCAGGGAATCCTACCGGAATTATCCGTGTGCCGTGTGGCCCCATGCGTGAGCTTAGGCCGCGTCCAAGGATGACCCCTCCTTGAGCTGTTCAGCGATGAACGGGGTGGGGCGAATAAGATCGGCCCCTAGACTCCGCAGTTCTTTGAGGAGCGCAATCCCAGCGGCATCGGCGAATGAAACGTTCGACAACTCCAGGGATAACTGGACCTCATCGGCGAAAGCATGTGCGGCAAAAGTATGTGCAGCGAAAGCATGTGCAGCGCATGTTCTGCGGAGTTCCTCGGCCCACCAACCCACGATCCGGCCCTCGACCCGAAGAACTACGTTGCTATCAGACAAATCAACTACCGTGATCCTCAGCATTCCGGCTCACCTGATCCTCTCTGCAGCGGGCTAACAACTACTACGAAGATTCGGAGAAACGACCGGTGTTCTGGCACTGAAGCAGTTACTTGCTTAGGAACATGCACTGGGGTGGACATCAAGTTACTCCTGGGGCCTTTAACTAATTACCTTGCAAAAGGAAACCTGGTTGGCGGTCTCCTATGGGACGCGATCGCTGTCTTCGTCTTATTTGCTCTGGTGCATGGAATTTGGACGTACAAAAGGCTAATCGGTGACAAACAAATCGGTCCGGAATGGCCCCGGTCTCCCTGGGAGCTCTGCTGAGGGCTCGGTCTTCGCCAATGGCAATTCCGCCTTCTGAATCATCTGCAACCACAAGGAATCCGGATCGGAATGGAATATCGCGGCGGCGTCCGCCGGAAAAACGAACCACCCGCCCAATTGCACTTCGGTCTGCAATGGATCTTGCGTCCATCCGGCATATCCCAGGAGCTATGTGTGGTGCGTGGCCCGGCGGTAAGTGCGGCGAATTTTCATCAATTCGTAGAACGCAACAAAGAAATCTGTGGGCTTTACCTTCGAGCCGGCTACATCTTCCCAGCGAGGGAGCGGACTCTCGTAAATGGCATGCGCGGCGACATGCGCATCCTGGTTGTGACAGGCGAGGAAGCGGGCGATGATTTCCACGTCAAAGATCCAGCGCGACTGAAAGGGCGAAGCCAGGATGGTTTTGAGGGTGGGCGTGACGCGAAAGAGCTTTGCGCCACACTGGGTGTCGTAGATCGGCAAACCGAGCACAAGGGAGACCGCCGTTGCGAAGCACCGCCCGAGATAATGGCGGATGGTTCTGCGCTGAATATCGTGACCGAGAAGGCGAACGCGGGAGCCGAAGATCATTTCCAACTGGGGCTCCCTCTCCAATCTTTCCATCAAGTGAGGAATGACGCTCAGCGGGGTAGCGAGGTCGGCATCCCAGAAGCCTGTATAGGCGGTGCGCCCCTCGGCGATGGCGATGAGCATGCCGCTGCGGACAGCCTCCGCCTTGCCGCCGTTGGGTTGCTTATCCAGAATAGCGATGCGGTCCGGGTGCCGTTCGTGCAGTTTCTCCAGCATTTGCAGCGTGGCATCGCGGCTGCCGTCGTTCACCAAGAGAAAATCAATCCCGCTGAACTGCTCCAGGAATTCGGAGAAACGAAGCGGCTGCAGGCGTCTTGCTTCGTTATAGCAAGGCACGACGACCAAACACCTTCCCCGCGGCGCGAGGACAGCTCCGCCTTGCCCGGACCCGTTATCCATCCATTGACTCCATGGTTTGTTGTGATGCGCGGACAGACGACTTCGTCGGTCCCGGCATCCCGCGGTCGATGTTGTCCTGTGTTTCCCTGTCGAGATGCTCGCGAATATCCTCGTCGAGTTGCTGCAGCATGCGTTTGCGCCGCATTATCGTTCCTCCTGCCCAGCCGGCCGCAGAACTTGCGCGATCGCTCCCGCCAGCTTCTCCCATTTGCTGGTTTCCACCGACAATTGCCTCTTGCCCTTCGCCGTCAGCCGGTAGAATTTTGCCCGTCGATTATTTTCCGAGGTTCCCTCCTCGACCGAAATCCATCGCCGCTTGATCAGCCGGTGCAGCGCCGGGTAAAGCGAACCCTGCTCCACCTGCAGCACGTCGTCTGACCTGAACTCGATTGCCTTGGCGATGGCGTGACCGTGCATGGGGCCAAGTTGCAAAGTGCGCAGAATCAAAAGATCCAGCGTGCCCTGAAGCAGCTCGATCCGTTCCTTTTGATCTTTAGTAGACATTCTAGGTGAAAATACGACGCTTCGGGTAGAATGTCAAGGTGAGTTATGATTATCGTCCGGCTGGCTCTTCCAGTGAGTCATCCACAATTTCTCGCAAGTAAAGGCCAGTGGCGAACGTTATGTCGAAGCCAGGTATGACACGCAGGACGTTGATCAAGAGCGCTGTGTTGCCTTCCGCCGCAGCAGTTCTGCTTGCTCGGGCAGGTTCAGCTGAAGGGTTTAGAGCCAATTCGCCAGGCCTTCCGGCCCTTGCCCTTCCAGCCCTTGATCTTCCAATTCTCGACCTCCCAATTCTGTCGCAGCCCAACCTGATGTTCGCGTTCACTGGCGACTCCGAGCCCAGACGAGAAAGCCTGTCACGCGCCGGCGATGCATGGACGGGAAGCGGCGCCGCCGCGAGCGTGCGCGTCAACCTTCATTTGGATCAGAAGAGCGTCAAGCTTTCGCTCGAATCACCCACACTCCCTGTGCAGCGCGTACACATCCGCTGGACGTGCCAGTTCCCTGCCGACGTTCTTGCGCTGGGGGACGCATGGGAGAGGAGCTACGGAGACCTCGAGTGGCGGCCGTTGCAGGCAGAGCGGGCCATGCCCTGGTACACCATGCTGCAATCGAAGGAACGGAGCGCGGGCATGGGCGTCAAGACCGGGGCGGCGTCGTTGGCCTTTTGGCAAGTCGATTCCGCCGGTATCTCGCTCTGGCTGGACGTACGCAATGGAAGCAACGGCGTCCGCCTCGGGAACCGGACTCTGGATATGGCCACGGTGGTTACGTATCTCGGCGCTGCCGGGGAGAACGCCTTTTCCGTTACCCAGCGGCTCTGCCGGCTCATGGCCGAAGGAACAAAGATTCCCGCCAAACGGGGAGCCACTTCCATCAACGTTATCTACGGAAGCAATGACTGGTATTACGCTTATGGCAAAAACACGCCGGATGGAATCCTGCGCGACGCCGACCTTGTAAAGGCCCTGCAGCCTGCGGGAGGGCCCAAGCCATTCACGGTCGTCGACGATGGTTATCAGGATCGGTCTCGCTTTCCAGATATGCAGAAACTTGCCGCGGACATCCGCGGCAGAGGGGTCATCCCGGGCCTATGGATCAGGCCCTTGCGCGCTCCCGCAACCGCGCCCGCCAATCTCCTTCTGCCCGCTGCCCGATTCGGAAACGACACCGGGAGGCAGCCGCCATTAGCCTACGACCCCACGGTTCCTGAGGGGCTCGAAGCTATTGCTGCTGCGGCCACGGAAGCGTGCCTCTGGGGCTTCGACCTCATCAAGCATGACTACACCACTTTTGAATTGCTGGGCCAGTGGGGGAGCCAGATGGGGGCATCCCCGGCACGGGGAAACTGGCATTTCAGCGATCGCACGCTCACCAACGCTGAGATCGTAACCATGCTGTACCGGCGGCTTCGGGCAAGCTGCGGAGACGATCGCATCATAGTCGGATGCAACACGATTGGTCACTTGTCGGTGGGACTCTTCGATGCTTCCCGTACCGGAGACGACGTTAGCGGCAAGGAGTGGGAACGGACCAGGCGCATCGGCGTGAACACGCTGGCCTTTCGTCTACCGCAGCACAAGACCTTCTTCGCGCTGGATGCGGATTGCGTCGCACTCACCCCCGACGTGCCCTGGGCGATGAGCCGCCAGTGGCTGCAGGTAATAGCGAACAGCGGCACCGTGCTGCTGATCTCGCCCGACCCCAAAGCTATCGGCCAGCAACAGCGGGAGGCCTTGCGCGAAGCCTTCGTGCGCTGCGCCGCCCAGCCCCTCAGCGAATCGACGAACGAACCCTTGACCGAACCACTGGATTGGATCCATACCCGCACACCCCACGAGTGGCGTTCTTCGACCAATACCGACGCGTATCGATGGATATTGGCAGAAGGGGAAAGCCCTTTTCCCATAGGAATACAGCGCGGACCAGACTGAAGCATCGCTTTCAACGGAGACAAAGCTTTTCTCATAAACGCCACTGGCTTTGTATCAGTCGTCCACTGGCTTCGCCGACCCGCGAAGGATGAAACGGGAGATTTTGTTTCTTATCAGGCCACGGCTGCCTCGCCGCAGCGAGCGTCCGTCGCGCCGCAAAAGCCGCAAACTCCTGGCGCGGCCTGGCAACTCACTGTTCCGCCGAACAGTTTATCGTTGTTGTTAGAAAGAGGCTCGATTGCCACAAGCTAAGTGTTCTACCGGAGGCCACGGTCCACTGTTGCTGACGCTCTGTGTTCTGGCGCTCGCCGGCTGCCGCTCACGCTTCGTCGAAGCGACCATCGTGAACCACGGACCCGCACTGCACGTGATGGAGTTCGACTACCCCAGCGCCAGCTTTGGAGTGAACCTGTTGGCGAGCGGTGCAAAATATCACTACCGCTTCAAGGTGCAGGGCCCAGGCTTGCTCTCGCTGCAATATGAAGATGCAGCAGGGCACACGCACACCGCTACCGGCCCCAAGGTCGAGCTGGGCGATCAGGGTTCGCTGCTGGTCAACGTCGATCCGGCGGGCGCCGTGACGTGGAGTCCCAGCCTGACCAATCCGAAATGAGGGTCTACTTCACCACGGATTGGAACAGGCTCGATTGCAACAGACTGGAAAACTGGCTGTCGGAAGAAGCAAAGCGCACATCCAGGGTTCCACCGCTGGAGTCGATGCTGGTATTGTCGATCGCTTCCTTCTCCGCGGGCGTCCCACTTACCTTCTTGTAAAGAGCCGCGGCATTCAGCAGCGACGCCATGGTGGCCGCGGAAATCGTATCGGGCGTAACCACGTTGAGTGAGAACTTGACCCCGTTGTCGAAGCTCATCGAGTAGCGCGAGCTCAGCAGCCGCTTCTTCACCGTGTCGTAGTCAGTCAACTGCGAAGCATCGCCCAGAACCGAGCGCATCATGGTCTGCGTACCTTCCTGGTCGAGCAAGCTCCACACCGCGTCGCTATCCACCGACGCCATCTGATCCAACATGCTCCGATTGTTTAAAAGACTCGGCGACAAACCGTCCCGCGCATCGAGCGCCGATTTGAGCGCATCGGTTTGCCCAAACACCATCGTGGTCGGATTCAAAAAAACCACCTGCATACCCGAATTCCCCATGGGATACACGTGGTTATCGCGGTAGATGATTGGCTTTACCTTGCGCTTCTTGAAATTGGCCAGTATGTCGACCAACGAGTACTGTCCCTGCGCCAGGCCCACAATCCGCGTGTCATGGCCGCTACTACGGAACGAAGCAAAGGCCAACTCTTCAATATCGTGGTTCTCATCAAGGCCGGAGGTCCGCAGAGCCTCTTCCAGCTGTTTGAGCTCGGGAGGCAGCACACGTGCCTTGAGATCCATCGCCGCCGGCGAGTTCTGCATGGCGTGGTAGTCAACGACAATCAATTGCTGAACGTCTTTGGGAATCGCGGCGCGCGCATCCTGAGTGAGCTGAGCGGCAGTGGCGGGTAGCGACAGCGAAAAAACCAGGCCGGCTATTGCGCTCATTTGCATCGGTTTCATGAATTGAATCAATGGTCTTCCTTCCCTGGGGGGACTACACTTGTATGTAAGCAGTTCCGGACTTATCCTCTCTATCTTATGCTCTGCTGCCAGCTCAAGCTGTGCCGGCGCTGCCAACAGGCCAATCCAGCGGCTGCTTCAGGCGCCGTTCGAGGATCCTCTCCTCCGGCCTGAATCCACTAATTAGACGCACCCACTCACTATCACGCTCAAAGGCATCTTCTGGAAGTAGTCCTATGAGTTCTCCGTCTACAACCTTGGCGCCATGGTTCGCCGCCAGCCGGTTCACCGCCGCAACCGCCTGCCCTACCGGGGTAAGACGGAAGTCGGTGATATTAAGGGAGATCTGGGCCCGCCCCTGAACCAAAACACCCATCGCCTTCACCCCCTCCAGGCCCCCGTTGGAAGCGCGCAGGGTCCTGGCAATGGCACGCGCCACGGTTACATCCGGCCGGTCCAGATAGAGATTGTAGGCAATGAGGAACTTACGCGCGCCCACCGCGCTCGCCCCGGCGGTGGGATGCAATTCGGGGCCTCCCAAATCGGGACGCCGCGCAGCATCGCGCAGAACCAGTTCCCGCAAACCTTCGAATTGTCCCTGGCGTACCTGCTCGAGCAGCGCCCGGTCAGGACGGGAGGCGGCGGCTTCATAGAAATAAATCGGGATACTGTGACGCCTCCATATCTCGAGGCCGGCCTGGCGCGCCAAAATGGCACATTGCGCCAGGGAAACGCCAGAAACGGGAACAAAGGGAATAACATCCGTGGCGCCGATACGGGGGTGAACGCCCCGCTGGGCGGTCAAGTCAATCAACTCCGCCGCTCTACCGGCCGCTCGAACCGCCGCCTCCACCACCGCCTGCGGTGGCCCAGCGATAGTGACCACCGAACGATTATGATCCGCATCCATCGACCAATCGAGCAGAGAGACGCCCTCCACGCGCAGGGCGTCCAGGATCGCGTGTACTTTGCCGCAATCGTTGCCTTCAGAGAAGTTGGGTACACACTCGATGATGGTCTCGGTCATAAGGCTTAAAGCAGTTTCGCAATTACTGTGGCCGGGCAAGAGCAACGCGGTGTCTGCGAAACTGCTTCCGCGCAACCTGTTATTTCCACCAGGTATACCCAATAGAGAACTGGATGCTCGCGTTCACCCCGGGATTGGAATCTCCCAGGCTCGCGTTCGAGATATGCACCGCATTCGCCGAAATGGAAATCGACTGCCCCGGCTTCACAAAGTAGTGAGCCCCCACACCGAACTGCGGAGTGAAGTTGAACACACTTGTCCCCAGATGACGGGGCACGGGGTAGGGGCCAACCGGCGGAAACTTGTGATCGGTCCAGATCAGCCCACCCGCACCCTGGATCCAGGGGGACCAACGCCTGCTGCTGCGCAGGTTCCAGCGCAGGATCACTGGCGTAATGCTGACCCCGGAGTAGGTGCCGCCGGTGGGGAAAAGGTTGCTGCACATGAACGGGCCGGCCTGCTGTTCATAGCAATTGGCACGCAGATACTTGGGCGTAAACGCCTGCCAGTACGGAATGAGTTCCGCGTCAAGCTCGAATTGACCCCGCAGAATGCCTTTGCCGAGAGGATCGGTGAGCACCTTGCCCCCATGCAGTCCTGCCCACACAAACTTATAGGTATCGCGGTTCCCTGTCCCGACGCCGCCGTTTACAAAAACTCCGTAGTCCCACGGCTTGCCGGCAAACAGACTTTCGATCGTGTTGGGATCCGGAGCCTTGCCGGCGGTCTGGGCCACGGCGGCCGGCGGCGTAAACAGCGCAACGGCCAACGCGAAGACAATCAAAGCAGCAACTCGATCGCGAACAACGGCCATTCGGCTTCGCTTCACTTAAAATCCGCCTCGCCACAAATTTGGGTGCCCCATACCCTGAATTTCCTGTCGAACCCAGCGGGGCCAATCCACTGCATCCAGCTTTCTGATGAAAACCACCCGAAAGCCTTGTATCCATCCTTCTATCAGGGCGATCTTTAGATCGTTTCGCGATTGGTGTGGACGGAAGCAGAAAACTTTTACGTGGTTTTCTCTCAAAGAAAACCACACCTCGCTGCTCTTACCAGACCACCGTAATTGCGAAAATGCTCTTTAGAGCGTAAACCGCGAAAACAAACCGCACATCGGAACCAGGCTTGTAGGGCCTCCTGTGGATCTGGGGTTTGTTTTCGCGTTCTCGCGCACACTCTTCCGCCGCGCCGGGTTGAACTTCGGCAAACGGGGCTTCCGCCCCTGAGGAAATATCTCACCCAATTTTTGTGGCAGAGAAATCCTGAAGTGGGTTATTCAGGCAGCCGCGTCAGCCAGCGACTTCTTCGAACTGATTGGCGTCCATATCGAAATTGGAATAGACGTTTTGTACGTCGTCCAGGTCCTCCAGCGTTTCGAGCAGGCGGATCATTTGCCCAGCTGCCGTGCCCTCCAGCTTGGTGTAGGTGGACGCAACCATCGTGATCTCAGAGAGGGTGGTTTCCAGCTTGGCTACCTTGACCGCATTCGCAACCGCCTCGTAGGCAGCGGGGTCGGTCAAAATTTCCCAATTTTCGCCCTCGTCATTCAGATCGTCACCGCCCGCATCGAGAACGATATTCATTAACTTATCTTCGTCGGCCGCCGCTTTGGGAATCGCGATCAGACCCTTCTTGGCAAACATGAACCGAACCGAATTTGGTTCGCCCAGGTTGCCGCCGTTCTTTGAGAACGCGTGACGAACTTCGCTCACCGTGCGGTTGCGATTATCCGTCGTCGCTTCGACGATCAGAGCCACGCCCCCCGGACCGTAGCCCTCAAACGAGATCTCCTCATAAATCGATCCCGGCAGCTCGCCCGTGCCGCGCTGGATGGCCCGCTTGATGTTGTCCTGCGGCATGTTCTCCGCTTTGGCGTCGGCGATTGCGCCACGCAGCCGCGGGTTGCCGTTCGGGTCGCCCCCGCCGGAACGGGCAGCCATGGTGATTTCCCGGATCAGACGCGTGAAGATCTTGCCGCGTTTGGCATCCGTGGCGCCTTTTTTGTGCTTGATTGTGGCCCATTTGGAGTGGCCGGACATGGTTACCTCTACTGCCTGTAATAAGGCTCTTCTTCTTCGTTTTCACTATCCCGATGACGCGGGTGAGGGCGGCTATGTGCGCCCATTCTTGACGAATGGTCGCGTAGAACCCCATTACTTTCCGTACACCAATAGTGAAAACTCTTGCCGCGCTTCCCGGAGAGGAGCGACGACGAAACGTGAGTATAGCACGCAGGCTCAGCCCTTTGCCTTGCGCCACCTGCACGTCAAACCGGGACCCGGGCGCGCCAGGATCCCAGGTGACAGGGTCCCAGGGCGTTCACGACCTACGGGTCTACGAACCGCTCTTCGGCGGCCGCGGGCGGCGAAAGGCATAAACGATTGCAAGCAAGGGAGGCGCGAGCAGGATTCCCCAAAAGGGAATGAGAAGGCCCAGCACGATCGGCGCCAGGATCGATGCCCAAACCGGAACCCGGGTGACACCCTTCATGATCAGCGGCTGCAGCAGCAGTTGATCGATCACCACGATCGCCGCATACATGCCCAGCAGAATGCACAGACGGTACATGCTGGGCCGGCTCACCAGAATGGAGAACGCCGGCCCCAGAAGCGCGATCACACCGCCAAAATTGGGGATCAGCGTCGTGAGCGCGGCGATCAGCGCCCAGACCGGAGCCAGGGGGACGCGCAACAGCAAAAGGCCAATGAGCCACAGCGCCCCTACGCACAGACCCTGGATTGTGGCCGCGCGCCACCAATTGAGCAACGCCGAACCGACGGTACGCAGGTGGACCACACTTTTCGCAGTCAGGCTGGCCGCTGGGGTGGGCACTGGGGTCTCACCGGGGTTGTCGAGAAGACCGCCCTCGTGGACCACCAAGGGATGTGGGTTTTCTTCTTCCAAATGGAAAAACTGCTTTCCCAGGAAGGGCACGGCTGCCTCGCCGCAGCGAGCGTTAGCCCTGCCGTAAGTATCCTGTGCGCCCTGCGGCTTTGGATGAGGTACGGTTCTCCCTCGATCAAAGACCGCCCTCGTCTGCCATAATCAATGCCACGACAATACTCCAGCCGTGGGGTTCAAATCCAAAACGGGAATTTGTATGTCTTAGGGACCCGGTCCAGGCACTCCTCGAACCAGGCAAAACTGCTAGCCTTTTCGCAGTGGAAATACACCGAGGCCACAGCCCTTTACGTGGTTTTCTTTCAAAGAAAACCACACTTCGCTGCTCTTACCAGACCACAGCAATTGCGAAAATGCTTTAGCCTAAGACTATGAAATTTGGTGTACTTGTCTTTCCCGGTTCCAATTGCGATCACGACGCCTACCACGTGCTGCGCGAGATCGTGGAGCAACCGGTGACCTTCCTGTGGCACGAATCGGAGGACCTGGAGCACTGCGACGCGATCCTGGTGCCCGGCGGATTCGCCTATGGGGACTACTTGCGGACGGGGGCCATCGCTCGATTTTCGCCGGTGATGCAGTCGGTAAAGAAGTTCGCTGCCGGTGGCGGCTTGGTGCTGGGCATTTGTAACGGCTTCCAGATTTTGTGCGAAAGCGGTATGCTGCCCGGCGCCCTGCTCAGGAACGCCGGCCTGCGGTACATCTGCAGGCAGGTGCATGTGCGCACCGAGACGACCGCCAGCGCGTTTACCCAGGCGCTTACGCCCGGCCAGGTACTCAAGATCCCCATCGGGCACATGGAAGGCAACTACTTTTGCGAGCCGGCCACCCTCGCTGCGTTGGAGCAAGACGACCGAATCGCCTTCCGCTACTGCACCCCGGAGGGGCAGGTTACCTCAGCCGCCAATCCCAATGGTTCCATTAGTTGCATTGCCGGTGTATACAGCAAAGGTCACAATGTCCTCGGGATGATGCCACATCCGGACCGCTCCAGCGAGTCGATTTTGGGCTCGTCGGACGGTTTATTGCTGTTTTCTTCACTGGTCGGCGCCATGACAGGGCAATGACAGGCTAGAGCTAGATCGGGATTTTCATGATTGATATACATCACCATTTGTTATTTGGGCTCGATGACGGTCCGAGCGATATTGAAATCTCAGTGGCTATGGCCGAAATGTCGGTCAAGAATGGTGTTACGCACATCGTGTGCACCCCCCATTCGAGCGAACAATTCAAATTCGACCCGGCCTTGAATCAGGAACGGCTGGAGATGGTGCGCGAGCGGCTCGGCGACCGCGTTACGTTAGCCCAGGGCTGCGACTTTCACCTCATGTTTGACAACATCGAGGACGCGATTGCCCATCCCACCAGGTACTCGATCAACGGTAAGCAATATCTGCTGGTGGAATTCCCAGACCACGGCATTTCCCAGAATATGAAGGAGATCTTTTTTCGCCTGGGCACAGCCGGCATGGTGTCGATCATTACCCATCCGGAGCGGAACCCGCTGCTGGCGCGCAATCCCGAGCGGATGGCGGATTGGCTGCGGGCGGGTTGCTACATACAGATCACCGCCGCTTCGCTGACTGGGCGCTTCGGCAAGATCGCGCAGAAGGTTTCCCACGACCTGCTGCGCCGGAACTGGGTGAATTTCATTGCTACGGACGCCCACGACCTTACGTCGCGGCCGCCTATGTTGCGCGACGCCTACGACCTGGTGTTGGACAAATACGGCAAGGAAACCGCGGACCGGCTATTCATAGACAACCCCAGGGCAGCGTTTTTCGGTGAAAACCTTCCCCCTCAGCCAGAAGCCCGAGGGCCTGCATCCGGAGTTGGACCCCAAGCAATCCTCAGGGATACTAAGCAAGATGTTCGGCTGGTAACCCGCGGAACGCTCACTCACAACCCCAACCCGCCATCGACACCCAAAATCTGCCCGGTAATAAAGTGCGGACCGCCGGCGAAGAACAACAGCGCCTCGGCCACATCGCTGGGTGTGCCATTGCGGCGCATCGGCGTTTTGTCGGCAAAATGCTCGTAGGCCGGGTCCACCTCTCCATTCACAATCATGCCCGGCGCCACGCAGTTGACGCTGATTTCAGGAGCCCATGCCTTGGCCATCGTCTGCGTGAGCATATGCAGCGCCGCCTTCGAAGTGCAGTAATGCCCATGCGTCGACCAGGGATGCAGACCGCCCAGCGAGCCAATATTGATAATGCGGCCCCGCGCACGATGCAGGTGAGGATACGCCGCCTGCGCCATCAGGAACGGACCGCGCGTATTGGTTTCGAACATCCTGTCCCATTGCGGCAGAGTGATCGACTCCAACGCCGCGGTCTCGAAGGTTCCCGCGTTATTCACCAGGATGTCAAGGCGGCGGAACTCCGCTGCCACAGCAGCAACCGCTGCCAGAACACTTGCCGGCTCGCGCACGTCGCACGCAACCGCCATCGCCTTTACATCAAGCTTCTTGAGCGCTTCCACCGTGGCCACAGCCTCGGCCTCCGACCCCTTGTAGGTAATGGCGACATCCGCACCGGCCTTGGCCAGCGCGAGGGCCAGGGCCCGGCCGATCCGCTTGGCGGCACCGGTCACCAGCGCTGTTTTTTGCCGCAGATTTTCCATAGGAACTGACAAATCGCGCATCCACTGTCCCAGCAGGAGGGGCCATAGTTCGAGCGCGACACCGGTCCCCTGCCGGAGGCCGGCCAATCTAGTGCGGCAGAGGAGTCTGCTCGGAGGGCTTGGCGCTGGTCGATTGCCCCTTGGGGGTGGTGGTGCTGCCGACGGCGGCGGCCCCTTTCCCTTCGCCATACAGCGAGTACTGGTCGGACGGCCGCTTCATCTTGACCACGATCTCTTTGCTGTCGCTATCGATCTTGTAATCCTCGCCGTAGGTCTTCCAGCCATCCGCGATCACCTGCAAACGAACCGTACCGCCAATCGGGATCACATCAATGGAAACCTTGCCGTCTTCGTCGCTCTTGAGCTCCAGCGCGCCCTTATCCCGGTCGCCTTCCATCGGATGGAACACGACGGCGGCGTTCGAAATCGGTTTGCCATTGGTGCTCCGGAGGATCGTCACCTTGATGGTCGCGGTGGCGGGTGGAGGCGTATATTTACGCTTACCGCGCTGATCCGCAAGGGCTTTCGACGGAAAGCCAACACAAGCCAGCGGCAAAACCGCCAACAACACCACGGCACTCAGAACCTTGCGGTACAGCGAGAAACCCATGGCACGAAGTATAGATGATTTTTCTACCCGCAGGCACGCCGGCAGCTTGGGTGGCTGGAGTGCAAAACGTCCCAGGCGCCCAAACCCCGGTCCCGTGCCCGAAAAATTTCACAGAAGGGTAATATTTGAGCGAGTTGCACTCATATTTTGCCCCTTGGTGCCTTGACAATGGTATGCACGGTGGCTATCTTAGCAATTGAAGAGCGAGAGTGCTAAACGCTTCTCAATGGACACAGCGTCTTCGCTCTTAACCAGCAACCACAGCTTTTGTTGTAACTATCGCGAGGCAAACCCTCGTGCGAAGGAGAAGTAACGCAATGGCAACTGCATCCGCATCCGTAGCGACCAGCTTTACACCGCTTCACGACCGCATTCTGGTGAGACGCGTGGAAGAGGGTGAATCGATCCGGGGTGGCATCATCATCCCTGACACCGCCAAGGAAAAGCCCCAGGAGGGTGAAGTCATCTCCGTGGGCAAGGGCAAGTCGAACGACGAAGGCAAGGTCTTCCCGCTCGATGTCAAGGCCGGCGACAGCATTCTGTTCGGCAAGTATTCGGGTACTGAGATCAAGATCGATGGCGAGGAATTCCTCATCATGCGTGAGGAAGAAGTACTCGGCATTCTCAAGAAGAAATAAACGCATCGCGGCTCAGCCGGATGCGTTTTTTGCCGTTCAGGCGGCGCACAGCAAGCACGAAATGGCCGGCATGGCCGGTCTCGTTCAAGGAGAAATCGAATGGCAAAGCAAATTCTGCACGGAGAAGATTCTCGGCAGGCAATTCTGCGCGGCGTCAACACGCTCGCCGACGCGGTGAAGGTGACATTGGGCCCTAAGGGCCGCAATGTCGTCATCGAGAAGAAGTTCGGCTCCCCCACCATCACCAAAGACGGTGTGACGGTGGCCAAGGAAATCGAACTGAGAGACTCGCTCGAAAACATGGGCGCGCAAATGGTCCGCGAAGTGGCTTCGAAGACCTCTGACGTAGCCGGCGACGGCACCACGACGGCAACGGTTCTGGCCCAGGCGATTTATCGCGAGGGTGTCAAGACGGTAGCGGCCGGCGCCAACCCGATGGCATTGAAGCGCGGCATCGACAAGGCCGTTGAAGCAGTTGTCGGCAAGCGCGATGAGCACGGTGTGGTAGTCGGCGGCGCGTTGGAGAAGTTCTCCAAGCCCGTAACCGGCGAAATGATCGCCCAGGTGGGCACCATTTCCGCCAACAGCGATGCCACCATCGGCAACATCATTGCCGAGGCCATGAAGAAGGTCGGCAAAGATGGTGTGATCACGGTGGAAGAGTCGAAGACGCTCGAAACCCAGCTGGAAGTAGTCGAGGGCATGCAGTTTGACCGCGGCTACCTGAGCCCTTACTTCGTGACCGATCCTGATCGTATGGAAGTATCGCTCGAAGAGCCTTACATCCTGATCCACGAGAAGAAGATCAGCTCGATGAAGGATCTGCTGCCCTTGTTGGAGCAGGTTGCCCGCAACGGCAAGCCGCTGGTGATTATCGCTGAGGATGTTGACGGCGAAGCACTGGCGACCCTGGTGGTCAACAAGCTGCGTGGCACGCTGAACGTGGCGGCCGTCAAGGCGCCTGGCTTCGGCGATCGCCGCAAGGCAATGCTCGAAGACATCGCCAAGCTGACCGGCGGCAACGCCATCACCGAAGACCTCGGCATCAAGCTCGAGAACGTCAAGGTGGAAGACCTGGGCCGCGCCAAGCGCGTGACCATCGACAAGGACAACACCACGATCGTGGAAGGCCGTGGCGACTCCAAGGCGATTGAAGGCCGGGTCAAGGAAATCCGCAGCCAGGTGGAGAAGACCACCTCCGACTACGACCGCGAGAAGCTGCAGGAGCGCTTGGCCAAGCTGGTTGGCGGCGTGGCAGTGATCAAGGTGGGTGCCGCAACCGAGACCGAGATGAAGGAGAAGAAGGCTCGCGTTGAGGATGCCATGCACGCCACCCGCGCTGCGGTTGAGGAAGGGATTGTCCCCGGTGGTGGTGTAGCTCTGCTGCGCTCTGCCAAGGACGTCGATGAGCTGATCAAGAAGCTTGAGGGCGACGAGAAGATCGGTGCCACGATCGTTCGCCGCGCACTCGAGGAGCCGCTGCGCCAGATCGTTGGCAATGCGGGTGAGGAAGGCGCTGTGATCGTCGGCAAGATCAACGAGCACAAGAATCCTCATTATGGCTACAACGCCGGCACCAACCAGTACGAAGATCTGGTTGAGGCGGGCGTCATCGATCCCACCAAGGTAACCCGCACTGCATTGCAGAACGCGGCCTCGATTGCCGGTCTCATGCTGACGACCGAAGCCATGGTTGCCGACATCCCCGAGCCGAAGTCACCTGCTCCGGCAGGTGGTCACGGCGGCGGCGGTATGGGCGACATGTACTAAGAAGCACGCACTTGTTACAGCGAAGAGGCCACCCTTGCGGGTGGCCTCTTCGCGTTGGGCTCTGCTTAGGGCACGGCCTCAAACCCGCCTTCAGGGTAGGCTGAGGTTCTGATCGTCCGCGAAACGATTTCGTCCACCGAGCATTCATGAATCGTGAACGTTAACTACCAAATCGAAGCTTGTTCTAGTCGACTGCGAAAGCAGTTCGCTTGCCTTTCGTTTGGAGCCACCTGACGGCCTTAGAACATACACATCGGGTTGGATCGATTTTCGCCGGCTTCTGTGCAAGAATCCACGCAAGTTAAAATCCTTGACTTCCGGCGCGGTACTGCATAGCGTGTTTCGTGTACGTTAACTATCGAGAAAGGCTTTCCCCGATTGGCCGCCCCTGAGAAAACCTGCAAACGCGAAGAGCCAAGCCGCGCTCTAACTCTGCCTGAGGCGCCGACCCACCTACGCGGTCCGGTGAAGGCGTGGTGCGAAGACGTGTTGATTCAGACCTATGAGCCGGAGAGGCCCGATCGCAATCCCGTTTTCCTTGAGAAGCGCGTCTACCAAGGTAGCAGTGGGCGCGTCTATCCGCTGCCCTTTATCGATCGTATCGGGACCACGCCCCGGGAGAAGGCATGGAAGGCGATCCATATAGAAAACGAATATCTGCGCCTGATGATCTTGCCTGAGATCGGCGGCCGGATCCATATCGGTTACGACAAGACGAACGGTTACAACTTCTTTTACCGGCAGGATGTGATTAAGCCGGCGCTGGTTGGGTTGGCCGGTCCCTGGATCTCCGGCGGTGTCGAATTCAACTGGCCCCAGCACCATCGTCCCGCGACGTTCATGCCAGTAGAGACGGAGATCGAGTGCCACGCGGACGGGTCGGCCACCATCTGGTGCAGCGATCACGATCCCATGCTACGCATGAAAGGGATGCACGGAATCTGCCTGCATCCGGGGAAGGCAATTCTTGAGCTGAAGGTGCGACTCTACAACCGTACCTCGCTGCCGCAGACCTTTCTCTGGTGGGCCAACGTGGCGACGCAGGTGCACGAGCACTACCAGTCTTTCTTCCCCAGCGATGTGCGGTTTGTCGCCGACCACGCCAAGCGGGCGGTCACCAGTTTTCCTTTGAGCACCGGCCCCTACTACGGCGTGGACTACGGCCAGCGAGCCATATCGGGCATTCCGGAGGAGGAGCGCCCGCGCATGTTCGTTCCAGACGGCTCTTACCCGGCCCAGGATCTGAGCTGGTATGCAAATATCCCCGTGCCGACCAGCTATATGATCACCGAAACTGAGGAGGATTTCTTTGGGGGCTATGACCATCGTGCTGAAGCCGGGGTCGTGCATGTCGCAAACCATCATGTCGCGCCCGGAAAAAAGCAATGGACATGGGGCAATCACGAGTTCGGCTATGCCTGGGACAGCAGCCTAACGGATACGAATGGCCCTTATATTGAGTTGATGGCCGGCGTCTATACCGATAATCAGCCGGACTTCTCGTATCTCGCTCCCTGGGAGACTAAGACATTCAACCAGACATGGTATCCGATCCGGAAACTTGGCCTGCCGCAGGCGGCGAATACCCGCTGCGCGCTTAGTCTGAGTTTAACCGAGGACCGGGTGCGGCTTGGACTCTGCGTCACCTCCCTGGTAGAGGCTGCTTCGATTATTCTCTATCGCGGCGGAAAGCAGTTTGCGCAATGGTCGCGCGATCTCTCGGTCGAGGAGCCTGCAATCCTCGAGGTCAAGATGCCCGGAACGGACTCGATCGAGACCCTGCGCGTCGAAGTAAGCGCAGGAGGTGAGGTGCTGATCGAGTACGATCCAGCCTCGATACGACCGGCAAAGCCTCCCGTGGTCGCGACTGAGCCGGCGGCGCCTCAGGAGATGACCTCGATCGAGGAACTCTATCTCACTGGAGTTCATCTCGAGCAATACCGGCACGCCACCCGGCAGCCGGAGATCTATTGGCAGGAGGCGTTGCGTCGCGATCCCCAAGACAGCCGCTCGCATAACGCCCTCGGTCTGTGGCATCTGCGGCGTGGGGAGTTCGGCGCTGCGGCGGAGCACTTTGAAGCGGCCATCGCGCGGCTAACCCAGCTCAATCCCAATCCACGGGATGGCGAGCCCTACTATAACCTGGGCATCACGCGCATATACATTGGGCAAGAGAAGGCTGCTTATGACGCGCTGTATAAATCGACCTGGAATGCGGCTTGGCGCGGGCCGGCCTACTTTGCTCTTGCTGAAATAGATGCGCGGGCCGGACGTTTTGCGATCGCCTGCGATCATCTACAGCGCAGCCTGAAGGCAGAGGCTGACAATCTGAACGCGCGCAATCTCCTCATCCGCGTTCTGAAAAGGCTCGGTCGTCCACAACAGGCAGAGGCGCTCCTCAGAGAGACTTTGGCTCTCGATCCGATGGATCTGGGCGCCCGATGGCAGCAAGCAATTGCACCTGCCAACAACCAGGAGCGGATGGACCTCGCCCTCGATTTATTGCGGTGCGGCGGAGAGGCTGAGGCGCTTCGCGTACTGGAGGGGGCGGATCTGCGAGCGATCGATGGTTCCTTGCCGATGGTGCTGCTCGCGCTCGCCGAAACTCAGTCCCGGCTTGGTCTCGCAAAGGCTGAGTCCACCTTTCGCCGCGCAGCCGAGACTCCCCTTGATTACTGCTTCCCCAGCAGGCTCGAGGAGATGCAACTGCTCGAGGCGTCGATCGCACGTTCGCCTGATGCCGGAGCCCCTTACTACCTGCTCGGCAACTTTCTCTATGACCGCCGCCGCCACTTTGAGGCAATCGCGATGTGGGAGAAGGCCGCGGAGCGCTTGCCCTCCTTCGCCACCGTGTGGAGAAACCTCGGCATCGGGTATTTCAACCACAACCACGACCACCAAGGATCGCTCGAAGCCTTTGACCGGGCGTTCGCACTGGACCCTAGCGACGGGCGCGTTCTCTATGAACGGGACCAGCTCTGGAAGCGTGTGGGTAAGCCACCCTTGATGAGGCTCGAGGAGCTGCTGCGATTCCCTGCGCTGGTCGAGATGCGCGACGATCTCTCGGTGGAGCTTGCTACCTTGTATAACCAGACTGGGAGTCCCGAGAAGGCTCTCGAACTCCTGCTCGCGCGCAAGTTCCAGCCATGGGAGGGCGGCGAGGGCCTAGTGCTCGCGCAGTATGTGCGCGCACTTCTATTGCTCGGGGGGAAGGCGCTCGAACAGAAGGACCTCGACGCCGCAGTGACTCACTTCCGGGCCGCGTTGACGCTGCCCGCTAATTTGAGTGAGGCTCGCCATCTGCTCGCAAATCAGAGCGACATCTACTACTGGCTGGGAATCGCCCTCATGCGCCGCGGCCAACGAGACGAGGCGCACATGTGGTGGCGGCGAGCCATTCGCCACAAGGGTGACTTTCAACAGATGGCGGTAAAGACTATCTCTGACATGACCTACTGGAGCGCGCTCGCGCACCTACGCCTCGGCAATGAAGCGCGTGCGGTAGATCACTTTGAACGAATCATTGCTTATGCCGCGCAGTTGGAGTCAACGGAGCCGAAGATCGATTACTTCGCCACCTCGCTCCCGACGATGTTGATTTTTGACGAGGACCTGCATCGGCGCAACAGAATCGAGGCCAGGTTCCTCCGTGCCCAGGGTTTGAGCGGGCTAGGCCGGCACATCGAGGCGGGTGAGATTCTGGAAGCGCTGTTGCTGGAAGATGGCAATCACACGGGCGCTGAAGACCTGCTTCAACAGGTACTCAAAGATCGAACAGAGGAGAGACAGGCGATTTAGATGTTCACCCCAACGGCTGTCGAATCGAAGACAGGATTTGAAGGCGAGCTGCGCATCGGCTATCTCTGGATCATCGCTTTTGTGGCCGCCTTGGGCGGCCTGCTTTTTGGTTATGACTGGGTGGTGATCGGAGGGGCCAAGCCCTTCTACGAGGCATATTTTGCGCTGACAACGCAATGGCGGATCGGATGGGCTAATAGCTGCGCGCTCATCGGGTGCTTTGGCGGGTCTCTCGTTGCCGGCTATTGCAGCGAGCGCATGGGGCGAAGGAACGTCCTGATTCTCTCGGCGCTGATTTTTGCCCTCTCTTCAGTGCTTACCGGATGGTCACACAGCTTCTCAGCCTTCATTACCTGGCGGATCCTCGGCGGGACAGCCATCGGGCTGGCATCCAGCGTCTCCCCTATGTATATCGCGGAGATCAGCCCGGCTGCATGGCGTGGCCGGCTCGTTAGCCTCAATCAGCTTGCGATCGTCTGCGGAATTCTTCTTGCCCAGATCGCGAACTGGCGGATTGCGGAGAAGGTGCCCCACGATCTTTCCGTCGCCGCCATGGCGGCAACCTGGAACGCGCAGTACGGATGGCGCTGGATGTTTACCGCAGTCGCGGTTCCCGCAGTGCTGCTGCTCGGCTCGGCGCCGTTCATCCCTGAGAGCCCGCGCTGGCTGGTTGCGCATCGCCGCCTTCCTGAAGCCGCGGCGGTATTGCGGCGAATCGGCGGCGACCGTTACAGCCAGGCGGAGATGGCTTCAATCCAACACACGCTCATGGCTCCATTCGGGGATAGCCATTGGCGCGAAATCCTCGCATCCCCGGCCCGCAAGCTCCTGCTCATCGGCATCGCGCTTGCCGTCCTGCAACAAGGCAGCGGCATCAACATCCTCTTCAATTATGCGGAGGAAGTGTACAAAGGCGCAGGCTACGGACTCAACGACATTCTGTTCAACATTGTCATTACCGGCGCCATCAACCTGGTCTTTACCTTACTCGCGATGCTACTGGTCGACCGCTTTGGCCGGCGCCCACTCATGATCTTTGGATGCGTGAGCATCGCGCTCTCCCATCTCGCCGCCAGCTTTGCGTATCGGGCCCATCTTCAGGGAGTTTGGGTCTTGACCCTCACCCTCTGCGCGATCGCCTGCTACGCGGTCTCACTCGCACCGGTGACCTGGGTGTTGATCTCAGAGATCTTTCCCAACCGGATACGCTCCACGGCAATCTCCACTACCGTCGCTTCTCTATGGGTCGCCTCCTTTGTGCTCACCTATACCTTCCCCGCGCTCGATCGCCTGCTGGGCACAGCCGGCACCTTTCTTATCTATGGCGGCATCTGCGCTGCCGGTACCTTCCTGATCGTCTTCGCCGTTCCTGAGACCAAGGGACGCTCACTGGAACAGATTGAATCCAGCGGCGATTGACCTTCGGTTAGAAGAGGTATTTCAGCGAAAACTGGAAAAACCTTGCATCGGGGGTATTGCTTTGGAGGAAGCGGGGTGAGGTGATCTGACCGCCATTCGAGTTGTTCGAGGTGACGCTGGGATCTCCGTGACACTTCGAGCAAAGTTCCAGTCCCGTCTGACCACAAATCTTGTCGTTCATCACGCGGAGCGTTTCGTCAATGATGGATTGGGAGACCGCGATATCAACAAGGCTATCAAGCCCCATCTCTACCAACTCTAGGGGTTTACCGCGAAATATGAAGGCGCTGATCCAAAGATTGCTGTCTAAAACGACGGACATTTACCGGCCACGGTATTCATGAACGGCATCAACTGCGGCCTGAATCTCGCCATCTCCAGCCATGCCGCTCGGCTTACCTTCCCGCTTGAGGTTCGCAATCATCCGACGGGCAATATCCCGCTTTACGGCTTCTACCATAAGCTCATCAACGGTCTTGCCTTCTCTGGCGGCAAGGGCCTGCACCTGCGCGAGCAGTTCAGCGGGCAACGTTATGTTGGAGTCGCTGGCCATGGTCAGTCCATTATCGCGCGTTCTACCGTAATTCTGCCAGCCGTCCAGCCGGCAATCTCTTCCGCACACTCCGTTCGGCGTACCGTGCTGCAGACTGGCAATCCGGTGACAGCTTGTGTGCTGCAGAAGCACGGAAGGAGTCATTTGTTTCGTCTGTTGGTCGAGCACGGCGGGTAACGTACGTCTGGTAACTGACGGTTGGCCGCACGTGCGAACGACAGCGGCTACTGAACCTCACCGTCAGGTTTGCCGAACATCGTCCTGGCCGTTATCCAATCGATGCACCGGGAACCGCACTGATGATCCGGCATGACCTCCCGGAATCGGTCCTCAAGCATTTCGCAGCATTGCTTGAGGTCGGCTGAAGTTACAGAGAAAGGCGCCTGGCCAGTCATATTGAGAGTGCCGTCATAGCCTCCACCCGGCCCCTCACATACCGCAAAGAATGCGGAGCCATCGGGCATGTAGTCATGCTTCCGGGCCCACAGCGGCGCGCCTGGAATAGCCCGCAACTGCTGATCGTCGTCGTGGATGTCGGAGTCTGGCATCGTTTACCGTTTACCACCTTATTCGGGGAGATGAACCACGAGAACAGCAAAGACCTTTTTCGGAGCTGATGGGGACCGACGAACGATAGCTGCCCGTGAACAACGCTCATTTGTATCGATAGCTGTTCACCTACCACTTGGATTTCTTTAGGCGTCGAACGCCAAAAGCATCGAGCCTTGGATCTGTGCTAAGAATCGGCAAGTTGTTTTGGATAGCCTGCGCTGCAATCACGCGATCAAATGGATCGGCATGATAGTCCTCGAAACGGGCGCCGCGCATCATCGACTCCGGTTCCAGGGGAAGAAGCGTATATCCAAGACGGCTCTCTATGTTTGTAATCAGGTCACTCTCGAACTCAACCGCCTCGGGGAGCTTGCCGTGCCTCACTTTCAGACTGATCTCGTAAACCGACGCGGCGGATACCAGGATCTCGTTGTCGAGGTTGGCGATCAGTTTCATGGCCCAGGCTTCCATGAGTTGGAGTTAATCGCCCCCCAAAGCACGCAATGCGTGTCGATGAGGACTCTCATTCGCTCCATGCTCTGCGTTCGGCTTCTGAACGTTCGTCGAAATCGGCAGGAATATCGAAATTGGGGTTATGAAACAAGTCGAAAACCCGCTCCTTCACCGGCTTCAGAGCGACAATCATAGCGGCCGGTGTCTTCTTCCGCCCGGTGGTCAGCACGATTTTCTCTCCCCGTTGAGCCCGCTTAACCAACTCGGAAAGCTGGGTTTTAGCCTCGAACATCGTTGCCTCGGCCATCACATTTTTCTCCAACCTGCTAGGAATAGGCTAGCTAAGGTACTGCGCGATGGCAACAATGCGCCGGGAATAGTTCCCGGCGCATGTTGTCTCACGATCTGCACGAGCGGTTGACCTTCGGTTAGAAGAGGTATTTCAGCGAAAACTGGAAAAACCTTGCATCGGGGGTATTGCTCTGGAGGAAGCGGGGCGAGGTGATCTGACCGCCATTCGAGTTGTTCGAAGTGACGCTGGGATCTCCGTAAGCCGGAGTGTTGAGCAGGTTAAAGATATCGGTGCGAAACTGCACCTTCTGTTCGCGGAACGTCGTGAAATCCTTGAACACCGACATATTGATGCGCTCGTAGCCGGGTCCCGTGATCTGGTTTCTCCGGCCCCCGAGGAATTGCTCTACCTGCGGCAGGCTGGTCACGTACTGCGGGTAGCTATAGCCTGGCTGAGGATTGCCGCCATTCGGGCCAGGGCTGATAAGCGAGCCCGGGAGCGGATTGGCGAACGCGCAGGGGTTATACCAATTCTTGCGGTTGCGCACCGAACTGGGGCAGGAAACGCCCGGGTTGCTTGCATCGGGGCTGCCGCCCCCAGCGAAAGGATTGCCAACCCGGATCGCGTGCGAAGCGCCGCCCGAGGCCGTGGTGATATCCGGATAAACGGTAAAGGGATTACCCGTCTGCGCGACAAAGGTTAGGCTGCTGCTCCAGCCGCCGGCCAGCAGCTCGGCAACTCCGCGATCGCTAAAGTGCGCTCGCCCCACACCGAAAGGCAGCTCATACAGCCCGTTGATGGTGAAGCGCTGACGCGTGTCAAATGGAGAGTTGGCGAAGTCATTGATGATGGGAACCAAAGTCGAGTTCCGGTAGCCGCCTTCTCCTGTGCCTCCCAGTGCGCTGGGCGCGTCATCCAGGCTGTGCGACCAGGTGTAGGTGGTGAGAAAACTTAAGCCGTTCGAAAAACGCTTGTCAATCTTGGCTTGCAGAGCGTTGTACGTGCTTACCGCCGATACGGCGACAAAGTTGTCGCCCGCAAAGAGGGGGAATGGCTGCACGAACTGCGCGTTGTTGCCCGGATTGATGAGGGCCGCCGGCGCATTCTGGTTAACCGCGTTGAAGAGATGACGTCCGACCGTGCCCACGTAGCCGATCGAGGCGGTGAGATTGTTGTTGAGCTCCCGTTGCAGAGTCAAGTTCTCTGACTGGGTATAAGGAGTCGTGAATTGGGGTCGTAATCCAATCAATCCCGGCGTGCTTACAAAATTCTGCAGACCTGCGGCGATCGCTTCGTTGAATCCGTTCTCAAGAGTGAAGCCGTTGGAGGGGCAGTTACCGGCGACGCAGTTCGGTGCCGGAAAACTCGAGGTGATCTGGAAGGGATATTGGAAGCCGAGGTTGGGGCTGCCGCCGATATTTTCCAGACCCCCGAAGAAGATGCCGTATCCGCCGCGCAGAACTGTCCTCCGATCCACCTGGAAGGCGAAGCCGACACGGGGAGAAAAGTTTAACTTCTGCCCGTTGACAAGACGCGGGTTGCCCGAATACTGCAGGGTGATGTTGTCCTGACTGAGCGCAGCGAGGAATGACGCGGATAACGGGGCAGACCGCTGCTTAGAAGGAATGAGCAGCGTGCCGGAGCCGGTTCCCACCCCCAGCGGCCCGGTAGCGTAAAAGTTGGCCTGCGCACCGGAGTTCTCCTGGTAAGGCTGAAAATATTCATACCGGAGGCCCAGGTTAAGAGTCAGCCGGGAGTTCAATCGCCAGTCGTCCTGCGCGTAAGCAGAGCGATACCAGCGGTTGTTCGACACTGTTCTCAGATTTGAGACGCTGGCGCTGTTCACCTGATTGGTGAGAAAGTCCGCAGTGCCAAAGCCGGTGAAGCTTACGCCGGGGTCGCTTGAGTATTGACCGTTAAATCCGTAAGCGCCACGGGAGAATGGCGGAGCCAGCGTGCTGAATCGAATGCTCTCGAAGTCCACGCCGAATTTTAGAGAGTGGTTGCCCACAATCTTGGTAACGTTGTCGAGGATCTGGTAAGTGTTCTCAAACTCGTCAGCCGTGTAGTAGGCCGGCGTGCCAAATGAGGAGATGCCGCCCACCGCGGTCGCGCCGCTGATGCTCGCGCTGCCTGCGGCTCCGGGCACGCCGCCAATCGTCGTCGGAGGCAGGCCGCCGTTACCCGGAGCAAAGGGAATTCCACCCAGACCAACCTGACTCGCGGTGTCGACGTTGGCCTCGATCGGAGCATCTTCAAAGTGACCATACGTATAGGAGAAACGGAACTCGTTGGTCGTCCGCGGATTGAAGACGTGCGTTTCACTGCCGACGAATTGTTGGGCGAAGTCGACGATGTTTCCATCGACGGCGTAGGACCCGCCATCGAGGATCGGCCCCAGCGGCGAAGGAAAAGTTGCACGCTCGTTCAGATAGCTGTAGCGGGCAAAGGTTTGATCCTTAGGACTGACATTAAAGTCTACGCGCGCATCCCACGACCAGCGATTGTCGACCGAATTGGTCGCGACGTTGTAATTGTTGTAGATCAGATTGCCGTTTGTATTCGGAGCCGGATAGAGATTGAGGATTGTCTGAGCGACCTTATCGATCTGATCGGAGCGGTACACGTTGTTGGGGACCTTCGCAGTCCCGCCTGAGTTCGGCTGATAGAGTTGCACCGGCTGGGCCAGACCGGTCTGCGCGGTATTCAGTAGCTCTGAAAAATCCCCATGGCGCATGGCGGCGGTCGGGACCGTGCCCGTGAAAGTCCGCCCAAAAACGATGCGGTTGTTTTCTACATCGCCGAAAAAGAAGAGCTTATTGCGCAATATCGGAGCCCCGAGCGTAGCGCCGAATTGGTTCTGGTTGTATTTCGGTACGCTCAACGCGTCAAAGTCGCGAGCATCGAGCACCGTGTTGCGGAAGTACTCCCAGAGGGCTCCGTGGAAGTCGTTGGTTCCCGACTTGAGACTAGCATTGACCACCGCGCCCGCGGAGTGGCCATACTCGGCGTTGTAGTTGCTGGTCGAGACCTCGAACTCGGCCAGCGCATCCGGAGGAGGCCGCACTGAGAAGCTTGCGCCGTTGAGGAAGTCGACGCTGTTGATGTTATTGTCTACGCCGTCAAGAATGAAGTTATTCTGACCGGCATCTTGACCATTGGCCTCAAAGTCGCCTTGCCCCGCGCCACGCGAGCCGGCCGCCGGATCGACACCGGCGGTCAGCTGCGCGATATATACCCAGTTACGGCCGTTAAGAGCAGTGGTGTTAATCGTCTGCGTGCTCAGTACCTGGCCGACCGCGGCCGATTGTGTTTGCAGCAATGCAGGAGCATCGGTTACCTCAACAGTCTGGGAGACAGCGCCCGGCTTTAGCGAGATCGAAATGTTAAGGCGCTCGCCGAGCTGTAGCTGGACCTTTTCCTGAGTGGTCGTCTGAAAGCCGTCGGCAGTCGCGCTGACCTTGTAGTTGCCGATCTTCACGGGAGAAAAGGTATAGATGCCGCTGCCGTCGGCCGAAGTACTGAGCACCAGCCCCGTGTCCACACTGGTCAATGTAACCCGCGCGTTGGGAATTGCGGCTCCGGTATCATCGTGAACGAGGCCGGTGATCGCGCCCTGATCCGTCTGCGCGAGTGCCCTGGCTGCGCCAAACAGGCAAAACAGGCCAAAGATGGAAAACAGACCCATCGCCAGGTAGCGCTGCGCCGCTTTGTATTTGCTGAGTGGATTCTTCTGCCAATTCACGACTGCCTCCGAGATAGACAAATGTGGGTCTTACGTTGCCATCTTGTTGCCGCGCCTATAGTCGTGCGTCACACAGATGGATGTTCATCCGTACCTTTATCCCTACGGGATGGGGTTTACGGTCAGGTTGTCGAACTGCACGGTGCTCCAGTTGCTGCCAAGCGAAAACATGCCGCGGTCATGCGCCGAGCTTGCGACCTGAGCCAGGCGCTTACCATCGATGGTGATCGCCACCGCCGACTGCTCAAAACTCAATTCAAGACGGTGCCAGGGCGCAGGGTTGGTGTGCTCGTCGGCTCCGATCCGCCCGGTCGCAAGCTCCAGCATGTCGTGCTTATAAGCAGTCGAAATCAGGCGCCAGCGGCCGTCGCTTTTCAGAATCAATCCGTAGCCGCTCGGATAAAGCGCATTGGGGTCGGTGAATGCATTCGCATTGTCGATCCTGCCGAAGATCGAAGCTTCGCCCGCCAGCGGTATCTGAACCTCCGCCGCCACCGTGTAATCTCGCCACGCGATATCGCCGGCCATCGTGAAGGGATCAGGCAGCGGAGACCACGGCGTGGGCTTGACGGTGATCACTTGCGTGAAGCAGTTGCCTGCGCGAGCCCTGCAAGGCTGGGTCTCGAATGCTCCGTCTTGATCGGCGAGATAGCGCGCCGCACGACCCGGAGGGGAAGAATCGAAGTTGTCGGCATAGGGCAGAGGGAAAGCTGCCGGTGGTGGAGGCGTCGCATTCCCCTTGCCCTGACCCGTCGTCGTGGTCACTGTGTAGATGGAGTCGGGCAGCACCTCCAGGGTGTACGCCCCTTGCGAGAGCTGAAGATCGGCAACATGGCCGAAGGTAGTGGAAGCGTTCGTCAGCCACACATGAGCTGTACTGTCAGGCGCCCCTTGCGTCGGCCGCAACCGGATGGTCTGAGGCTCGCGCGCATCGATACTTTCAACCACCAGGCTCCAGCTCTTCCGGTCCGGCGAAAGAAAGGTGACGAAGCTGCCGCCGCGTGCCAGATAGCCGCACGAGGGATCGTCGTAAATCCAGCCGGGTTGGGCGAACTGTGTCGTATGCGCGGTCGCCCAGATCGCCCCCTGCACGGAATAGTTGCCCGACCACGGTGTATTGGCGTACATCAGCCCGGAGTTCGGCGCAGCGAGGATATCGTAGTACGAGGTGATTGGACTCCAGATCTCGGTCTTGGTAAAGCCGCCTTCCAGATAGTTGCGGTTATAAAGCTTGGCCAGCAGACGTCCGCCGACGGCCCAATCGCGCGAGACGATGGGGCCCCATCCATCGTTCGGCTGGTCTTCGCTCGCCCAGAGCGGCTTGCCGCTTGTTCTCGCCACCGCCGGCGTGGTCGAGTGGTTATAAACCCATGGATAGTGGACACCAAGAGCGTAGATAGAATCTCTGAGCGCAGGGTCTCTCTGAATGGCCTTCGCAATCTCCCACTGGTCACCGCCGTCCTGATATTCATCGCAGCAGACGATCTTCGTGTTGAGCCCCGCCTGCTTAAGGGCCTGGCTCAACGTCTTGACATACTCGGCGTCGTAAACCCGCTCGTTCCATATGCCGGTGTATGCGATGTCGAGTCCATATTGCTTCTTGGCTCCTTGGAGAAAATCGACCACATAGGCGGCCATGTCTTTCGAGTAAAGGCGGCCATTCCCAATCCAGCCGGGTGCGCCCCAGGGGAGGGCATCGAGAATGATCTGCGCATTCCGCTTACGCGCCTCCAACATCAGCCACCACTCATAGCCGCGCTCGTAGTTGTGGTCGCCTGGGCTGCGCATGTGGCTCGGCTCCGAGCCGTCAGTCGAATTCACATCCGAGCCGATCTCGACCTTTAGGTGCTGTAGCGCCGCGCCGTATGCAGGCTTGAAGAGATAGTCGAGGATTTGGCTGCGCTGCGGCTCTGGATAGTCGATCAGCAGGCGCGAAGACGCACCCGCGCTGAGCGCTCCGAGTCCTTCGAATGCCGGCCCCGTTCCCTGGCCGTCGATCTGGATGATCTGGGCGCTTGCGTCAGGTTTCTCCGCTGCCCTTGCGGAGCAGGCGCTTCCCATCAAAGCCAGTAAGAGGAGCGCGGTAAGGGCGTCGTAAAAATCCAGTTGGACCGTTAACATTTACGTGTACGTTACCTACGGAAGAGCATGCTAGTTCCTCAACAAGATCGCTGTCAAGCATCTTCCTTCGGGGAAGCGCTGGAACTCGCGAAGACAATGAATTCGAGAGGTCTCTGAGCGGGCGAGTGGTAGTCCGAATGCGTTTCAAACTGATTCCACGCAGACTATGACGTGAAATTCAGGTGCGCGAAGAGCCAACGTGGCAGATTGTACGTGTACGTACCCACCACAATCGAAGCACAGTTCCCCGGTTTGAGCTGTTGTGGCGCGGGCCGGCTTACTTCGTTATCACCAGCAGCGTCTGGATTTGCTCCAGCTTGAGGTCTTTATCTCTCGCCTCTTGCGCGCTGAATCTCTGCTGAAGCGCAATTTCTTCCTGCGCCTTGTCTTTTTGCCCTACGCGGCGGTAGGCCAGGGCGAGACGGTAGTGCGCCACCGAATAATCCGGCTGGAGCTTCACTGCCTTTTCCAGATGCATGATGCTCTGCGGCCACTTCTCCTGCCTCTCGAGCAGCACGCCCATCTCATAGTGAGCTTCGGCAAAGTTCGGATCGGCGGCTATCGCCGACGCCAGTAGTTGCCTCGCTCGCTCCTGCTGACCCGGGCTCTCAGGCTGGTGCAGGATGTGGATCGCGGCGTAAGTCGCCGCTTTGGCGTCCTTGGGATGCTTTTCGGCAAAAGCAATCAGTGGCTCGCAACGCGGATCGACTCCCTCGGAAGCGACCGTGCAGGTGCGGCCGAGCAGGTCTGAGAAGGCGGCGCTATCAGGCTCCTCCGCCAGCAAGGCAGCGAAAACAGGGATCGCTTTGTCGTAGTTGTGATTGCCAAAGTAAGCGATACCCAAGGCCAGTCGCATTCGGCGGCTGGCTGGGAAGCGCTTGACCCCGCCCTCAAATTGCGCGACTGCGGGAGGAAAGGTCCAGTGGCGCAAGAACTCGACACCCACCGCGTACTCATTCGCCTCCGTGGGGGCGAGCTTGGCTGCGTCGAGATAATGCTCGCCCGCGGACTTGAAATCGTTGAGCTTTTCTTCTACGTCGCCGAGTAGGGCCTGCGCTTCAGGCGAACTGTCGACTCCCGGCATACGGGCCAACAACGAAGCCGCGCCTGCTGCATCGCCAGTGTCGAAATCGGCCAGGGCCGCGTTATAGAGCAGCGCCGGGTTGCCTGCATCTCCTGCCAGCGCGTGGTGAAACGCCTCCGCCGCCTTCGCTGGTTGGTTAAGCTCCATGAGCGCCTGGCCGAGCGCCTCCTCAGCGGGGAAATTCTTCGGATTGAGCTTCACGGCCTTCTTCAACTCTCGCGCCGCATCGGCGTTCTGTCCTGCCTTCAGGTAGGCAAGGCCCAGGTTTGCTGCTGCAGCGTCAGAGCCAGGACGCTCCAAGGATGCCTTCTTTATCAAGGGTAGCGCAGAGGTCAGGTCTCCCATCCCCGCGTAGAGCAACCCGAGCGACTCATTCATCTCAAAGTTGTCGGGGTGGCGCGCACGCAGATCTTCGAGCACAGGCTTGGCCGCCTCGCCATGACCGGCATCCATCGCCGCCATCGCCCGCTGAAAGCTCGCCTGGTCGGCAGAAGAAATGCCGGCTATCTGCGCCCTGAGGTTGGCCACCGGCCACGCAACAGCCGACGCAAGAAGCAGTGCGAGGGCACGACTCGCAGAGCGTACGGCGACGGGCCGCATGGGAGTATGGGTGGGTGCATTTCGGCGCTTGCCCGAGATTCTGAAGGCTGGGGCGCTCATGGAAGTCAGTATAGTCTTGCGCCGAGCTCCGTTCGAGGCCTGCAAAACCAACGCCGTCACCCTGAATCCGAGCCCGCAATGCAGTCAGGAGAGTGATTTGGTCTCGACAAATAGGGAGAGATTGCTGCGCAGCACAATATGCGGATTGAGGCGAATGATTTGTTTAGGCCGGCTCCCGGTCATAAGGAAGCGGCTAAGTAGCTCAAAGGCCAGCCTGCCCTGAAGAAATGGCCGCTGATAGACCGAGGCAAAGACGTGACCGGACTCAATCGCTGCGATGATCTCAGGGAAAAGATCGGTGGTGATCACCCGGACAGCGCCCATCCGCTTGCTCTCTTCGATTGCCCGTATTACGGGAAGGCTGTTCGCGGTGCTCACGTAGATGCCGCTCAGGTTGGGGTGCCGGTTAAGCACGTCCATCGTCGCCGAATACGCGCCCTCGGGCGACTCGTGCGATTCGATCGCCGAAAGCAGCCACAGATGCGGCGACAGAGTGGCCAGGCCCGCGGCAAAGCCACGCAGCTTCTCGGCATGGTCCTGAATCCTCAGATCGCCCACGATCGCGGTAACCGGTGCGGGCGACGGAATGATGCTCCCTAGCAACTCTGCGGCAATGCCGCCACTTACCGTGCCCTCGATCGCAATCGACAAAAGCCGCTGCGTTCGGGGCGCATCCGTGGTTACGTAGACGATTGGAATGTTGGCCTTGGCGGCTGAGCAGGCGAACCGCGACACTCCCGCCGGGTTACCCGGGGCAAGAATGATGCCGTCAAACTGTTGCCAGTTCGAGGCTTCCAGCACTTCGATGTCGCCCTCGCCCAGTTTCGGATATGAGTGAAAGATCAGGTCGAGCTTCGAGCCTTGGACCGCTTGGGCCGCGGAGGATCGTATACCTTCACGCAGCTGGTCGTAAAACAGAGCGATTTGCTCCGGCAAAAAGACGCCGATGCGGAGATGCCGGTTCAACTTTAGGTTGCGCGCGGCGAGATTTGGCATGTAGTTCAGCTTCTCTGCGAGACGCAGTACCCTGTCACGCGTTTTGGCGCTCACCCCCGAGCGCCCGTGCAGCGCCCGATCGACAGTGCCAATTGAGATACCTAGCCCATCGGCGATCTCCTTTATGCCTACAGGACCTTTTCTGCTTTCATCACTCATCGCGAGTCATTCTATCCCACACGCCGCAGCAGTCCTCCGGGCCAATCTATGGATGCAGCAGCCCAGGCGCGCGAGGCTCGCTCCACCAGGCCGCTCGCACCCGAATACCCCAAAAGCAACTCCGAAAGGAAACTACTGGATCTGGAAATCCTTTTCCGGCACTTAGGTCTGCTCCCGCAAGGGTATATTCTGTAAGCAGACGATTTAGGCAGGGAGCTGATTCTCGCGTCGCCGCTCTCGTGGCCTGCGGTTGCCGGTAGTTTCGGCCTCCACGCGAGCGAAGGATGGTGTTACCACTGTCCGGTGTCTCACCCGATCCCTGTCACAAATCAGCCAACACAACATCCCGCCCCGGCGGCATGTTGTACAGGTCGCCGTGCTTCCCTGCGCACACAAGCCGTATCGCAATCGGTGCAAACCGAGACGATTGATCTTTTCCTGGTCCCTGGAAACCACACCAGGCCGAAATCGCCAACCTCGGCCCGAAATAACCCGCGGCAGAATCACCTCGCCACGGCGAGCAGGATTGCCAACGCGCTAAAACCGCCAAAACGATCGAATTTTATCGAATTTTACAAAAAACCAGCCAATCCAGTCCCGAAGGGACGGCTGAAGAGATGCTTCACCGCAACGTATGTTCACGTGATATCTGCGACGGCAGGCATTCTCCCCGGGGTAACGCACCTCCACCAAGAAAGCAGGACTGGTCCATGCACCCCGGCGGCTACACGAAACCGGAAAGAGGATTGCCAGCGCTCTAAAACCGCCAAAACGATGGAATTTTATCGAGTTTTACAAAAAACCGGCGCCAATCCAGCCCCGAAGGAAACGTCACCTCAAGCAGTCGTCAGGCGGGAGTGCTCCTTATAGATACAGCGGTCCATCACCACCCGGATGCCGTCCGTCTCCGCCCACTGCACGGCTTCGTCGTGGCAAACGCCTTCCTGGAGCCACAAATAGGGGATCTTGAGGCGCATCGCATCCTTGACAATCTCCGGGACATACTCGGAAGCGCGAAATACGTCGACCAGGTCGATCTTCCCTTCTGCCGCACACGCAGCATCGAGGGTCGGGTAAGCTTTCTCCCCCAGGACCTGGGGGACCGCTGGGTTCACTGGAATGATGCGGTACCCCGCCTGCTGCATGTAACGCGAGACGCCATAGCTAGGCCGGTCTCCCTTATCGGAAAGGCCGACCACGGCAATAGTTTTGGCCTTTTCCAGGATGGTGCGAATTGTTTCAGGCTCGTTCAATGGATCTCCTTTACAGCGATTGGATGCAGGAGACCGGCAACTCAATCCACATCGGCAGGTTCTTCGACGGCCGCCGGCACGCCACCCTGGCGGCGCATGATGAGGTATCCGCGGATAAACGGATCCAGATCGCCATCCAGCACCCGGTCCACATCGCCTACCTCGACCCGCGTACGCAGATCTTTGGCGATGCGGTAAGGCTGCAACACATAGGAACGAATCTGGGAACCGAAGTTGATATCCAACTTGGAGTCTTCCACCTTCTTCGTGGCCTGCTTCTTCTTCTCCAACTCGTACTCATAGAGGCGGGAGCGCAACATCTTCATCGCCTTCTCACGATTCTTATGCTGCGAGCGCTCATTCTGGCACTGCACCACGATGTTGGTCGGCAAATGCGTAATGCGCACCGCAGAGTCGGTGGTATTCACGTGTTGGCCGCCCTTGCCGCCGGAGCGATAGGTGTCGGTGCGTATCTCATCGGGCTTGATGTCGATTTGGATGGAGTCGTCGATCTCCGGCGACACATAAACGCTGGCGAACGAAGTGTGCCGTCGCTTGGCTTGATCAAAGGGCGAGATGCGCACCAGGCGGTGCACGCCCGTTTCCCCGGCAAGCTGCCCGAAGGCGTACTCACCGATCACAGTAAACGTGGCCGACTTGATGCCCGCCTCTTCGCCGTCCTGATAATCGTTCATCTCCGTTTTGAAGCCATGGCGTTCAGCCCAGCGGAGGTACATGCGCATCAGCATCTCTGCCCAATCCTGCGACTCCGTTCCGCCGGCGCCAGGATGGACGGTGACGATCGCGTTGAGCGGATCGGTCTCCTCGGAAAGCATGGTGCGCGATTCGAGCTGCTCCACGAATTCGCTGAGCGACTTGATCTCACGTTCCAGTTCGGGCTCGACCGCCTCGCCTTCGCGGGCAAGTTCAAAATAGGCGTCGATATCCCCGGTGCGGCGCACCAACTCGTTCTCCATCGAGAGTTGGCCCTCGAGGCGCTTGCGGTCGCGCATCAACACTTGCGATTGAGCGGGGTTGGACCAGATGGCGGGATCGGAAAGTTTGGTCTCTAATGCGGCCAATTCCCGATCGATGCGTGCGTGGTCAAAGATACTCCCGAAGGTCGCGGACCTTTTCGCGGACGGGAGCGTACGTGAATTCGAGTTCATTCCACATGGGGCGTTTACCAGGCTATCCGAATCTTGATTCGCCGCTGCCGCCGGCGAGCACTCAACGTCATGGCAGGAATCATGGTCAGTGTGATTATCCCACACAGGTAGGCGAACAGATCGCCGTACACGGTATAGAAGGTCAGGTCGCTGCGATAACCGTATTTAGCGGCCAGAGCCGCGCGGGTGTGGCGCTCGATGCTGGCGGTGAGCCTGCCGTACGGATCGATGATTGTGGTGAGGCCGGTATTGGTATCGCGCAGCACCCAACGGCGATTTTCTACCGCGCGCATGCGCGCCATGTTGAGCGTTTGCCAGGGCGCGCAAGTATCGCCATACCAGCCGTCATTGGAGATGTTGACCAGCACCTGGGCTCCCTGCTTGACGAAGAGCCGTATCTCGTCGCCGAAAATCTCTTCGTAACAGATAAAGACACCGAAGCGGTGTCCGTCACTCGAAAAGACAACACGGCGCCACCCGTGGGTCATATCGCCTGCTTCCTGGGTCAGGTTCTTGGCAAACGAAAAGAACTCCTTGAACGGAATGTATTCTCCCCAGGGAACCAGGTGGATCTTGTCGTAACGGCCGGCAACTTCCCCATCGATGTTCACGAACAACGCGGAGTTATACAAATCGACGTGCGCGCCATGCGGATCGATCGAGGTGGTGCCGGCAATCACTGGAGCACGCATCGAAGTTGCCAGCGCATGCAGCATCTGCAGCAGGCGGGGATCTTTGTCGACAAAGGGCGCCGGAGATTCAGGCCACACAATGACACCCGGCGCACCCGGCACAACCGGACAGTCTGGCGTAACGGGGTAAGCATTGAGCTCGGGCATGCCGGCCAGATAAGGGCCGCAGGTATGCACGCTGAGTCTGGCGAACTGACCGATGTGCTGGTCATACTCCGCGCTGTGCCAGCTATTGTCCTGGTTCACGTTCAGATTTTGTTGCAGCAGAACGGCAGTCCCCTGCACCGGGGCCGGCGGAGGCGCAAAATGATCGCCGTTCTGCAGTACCAGGGCGAGGATCAGGCTACCGGCCAGAATCAGGATCCGGCGCTTTGCGGTAGAGGCCACCAGGCCCCACGCGATGAACGCATTGCCTGCAAGCAGCACGAAGCTAAGCCCATAGACCCCGGTAAAAGGAGCCAGACGGGTCAGCAAAAAGTTATCGATTTGCGCGTATCCCAACAAGTCCCATGGAACCTTGGTGAACCGTGCCGACAACAGTTCGAGCGCCACCCAAAAGAAGGGGGCGGCGAGCAGTGCGTAATGGGCGCTGCGAAAAGCTTTTGCAGCAGCGGTTACCAGCAAGCCGAAGGCGGCGAAGTACAGGCCGAGGACCAGGCTATAGGCGGCCAGAATTCCAGCAGAGATGGAGGGCGGCAGACCGCCAAAATAAAACATGGTCTGGTAAATCCAGTAGCAGTTGCCGGCAAACCACAGAATCCCCATCAAATAGGCGGCGAGCGTACCCCGCAGCAACGCGTGGGGGCGATCCAAATTTTGCGCCGACAACAGTCCGTAGAAAAGAGGAACGAACGCCAGCCAGGCAAAGAATGTGCGCCAGAACGGCGCCGGTCCGACAATGGAGAACGGCAGCAGGAGCAAGCCCGCGGAAACGATGCCGAGCAGCCAGGGTTGCCGAGCCAAACTTCCCATGGCAGAGTCTACCATCCCTTGTGGGATGAGCCCTTTGCATACTCCTCTAAGTCTTCTAAGCGCAAAGGGAATACAATTCTCTACATATGTGGGTGGCCCTCTTTTTCATGCGGCTCATTGAAGTCGTGTTCTTCGCCGGGATCGCCGGTTCTTCGGTGGTGGTGGTGATCAGTTTCATCGAAGATATCCACGAGCTCCTCGGCGAGTGAACGCCACTCGCTCCATGCAGCTGTTGCCGAGCCATCTCTCGTTGACGGCAGACGGCAACCAACATAAACTCGGGTTTGAGCTTCGATCCAGACCGCGACTGTCTCCGGTCGCGGGATTGACAACCTAGCCTATATCGAATGGCTTCCGACCAAACAACCAGTGCACCCTTCATGCCCTCGAACAGGGTAAAGCTGGTCGTCGCTTCGTCGGTGATGCTCACGTTCATCTCCTTCTGGCGCGCCGCCGCGGTGGTGCTGAACGATCTTGGTTCGTCCGCTTTCTACGCCGGCGGTATTGCGGAAGAGGCCGTCGGCAAGTCGGCTCCATGGTTCATTCTCGGCGTCATGCTCTTCTCCTTTGCGGTGCGCGCCGTGTATGTGGAGAGCTGCTCCATGTTTACCCGCGGCGGCGTCTACCGCGTGGTGAAGGAGGCATTGGGAGGCACATTTGCCAAGCTGAGCGTCTCGGCGCTCATGTTCGACTACATCTTGACCGGACCGATCTCCGGTGTCTCGGCAGGGCAATACATTACCAGCCTACTGAACGAGTTGATGAGTGTCGCGGCTGCGCACAACTGGCTGCCGGGCGCCATGACGCAGCATCACGTTGCGCCGCAGCTGCCGATGGATTTTACCGCGGCCGCCTTTGCCGTCTTCGTCACCGTTTACTACTGGTGGCAGAATCTGAAAGGCATCGAAGAGTCGAGCGATAAGGCTCTGGAAGTGATGAAGGTTACCACCGTGATGGTGGTCATCCTGTTGAGCTGGGGAATCTTTTCCGCGTTCCATGTAGGCGCCAAGCTGCCGCCGTTTCCCTCGCCGTCTACTCTGCACTTCAGCAACGATTCTTTGGGCTTTTTGCGCTACACCCGGCTGCCTACCATGCTGGGCTTGTTCGGCATCATCATGGCCTTCGGCCACTCCGTACTGGCGATGAGCGGCGAAGAGACGCTGGCGCAGGTGAACCGGGAGATTGAACACCCGAAGCTGAAGAACCTCAAACGCGCCGCGATCGTGATCGCGATTTACAGCTTTTTGTTTACCGGCTTGGCTTCCCTGCTGGCGGTCATGCTGATTCCCGACGCGGTGCGGGTGCCGGTGTATCGTGACAACCTGATCGCTGGTCTTGCCATGTATATGGTCGGGCCGCAGGTGCTGCGCATAGTTTTTCGTGTCTTCGTGGTGCTGGTTGGTTTCCTCATTCTTTCGGGCGCGGTCAATACCTCGATCATTGGATCCACCGGCGTGCTGATGCGCATTGCCGAAGACGGCGTGCTCACCGACTGGTTCCGCCGCCCGCATCACAAATTCGGCACCAGCTACCGCATCGTGAACCTGGTAGCCGGCTTGCAGCTTTTCACCATTGTCGCCAGCCGCGGCAACGTGATCACACTGGGCGAAGCCTACGCCTTTGGAGTGATCTGGAGTTTCACCTTCAATAGCCTGGCCATGCTCGTGCTCCGCTGGAAGTACAAAGGCGAGCGCGGCTGGAAGGTACCGCCGAATCTGCGTATCGGCAAGCGCGAAATCCCGATCGGGTTGATCTCAGTCTTCGTGGTGCTGCTCACCACGGCGATTGTGAACCTGTTTACAAAGTCGGTGGCCACCGTAAGCGGCGTTCTGTTTGCAACCACTTTCTTTATCATTTTCACTGTCTCCGAGCGCGAGAACAAGAGCCGCAGAACCACTACCGAGCTGCAGATGAAAGAGCACTTCCAGCTGGAACACGAAGACACCGTGGGCCGCGACGTACTGCAGATCGACCCGGGATGCGTCGTGGTCACGATGCGCGACGCCAAAAACCCTTTCGCCCTCAAGTGGACTCTGGCGCGCACCAACACCGGCGATCAGGATGTGGTGGTGCTGACGGCGCGCATGGTAGGCGCCGGCGGACCGCAGTTGCTCTCTACCTCCGATCAGCTCTTCAGTGAATACGAGCAGATGTTGTTTACCAAGGCGGTGTCTGTCGCGGAGAGCTTTGGCAAGCACATCTCGCTCCTGGTGGTGCCCGCGGGAGACATTTTCGCCGCCCTCGTGCAAACCGCGAATTCGCTCGAGGCAGCGGCAGTGGTCTCCGGGCTTTCGAGCAAGATGACTGCGCATGAGCAGGCCTATCGGATAGGCCAGGCATGGGAAGCCCTGCCGGAACCAAAGAGGCAGATCACCTTCTACGTGGTGTCTCCCAATGGCGAGGCGGAGTCCTTCCACATAGGCCCCCACGCACCGTCCCTGCAGGCCGATGATGTTGAGCTGGTACACCGGCTGTGGCTGAACTTCCGCCGTGATCCGGAGATGCAAAACCTGCACCACAGCGACATTGTGACCCATGCGCTAACCCGGCTGGCCACGGAGTATGCGCGCGATAAGCAGGAAACGCTGCTGGGTCTTCGCCGCCGGGTCGCCGACGGATCGCCGGCCGCGCGTCTTGGAGAAGGCCGGAATGCGCTGACGCAACCCGGACTCGATTACGCGGTGCGCGCCCCCAGGCCCGACGACGAAGAATCCTAGTCTGAGGATTCACCTTTTCCATGAAGAACCCAACCGATCGAATCATCCGTGTCGCGATTGCTCAGGTTGCGCCCGTTTATCACAACAAGGCCGCGAGCCTGGCCAAGGCCCTTGACGTGGTTCGAGACGCAGCGGACCGGGGAGCCACCTTGATCGCGTTCGGGGAAACCTGGATTCCCGGATACCCTGTTTGGCTCGACATCTGCCCCGGCGCAGCGCTTTGGAATCACGAGCCGGCGAAAGAGGTCTTTGCGGAACTACGAGAAAACAGCATTTCCATCGATGGACCAGAAGTCGCGCAGCTATCGCAGGCCGCACGCGATCTCCAGATCGGCATTGTCATCGGGGTCAATGAACGGGTTCCGCACGGACCCGGCTCCAAGACGCTTTACAACAGTCTGCTCACGTTTTCACCCGATGGACGCCTCGCGAACCATCATCCCAAACTCGTACCCACATTTACGGAACGCCTTGTTTGGGGACCCGGAGATGGCCGTGGCCTCGAGTCTGTCGATATCGGTCAAGCACGGGTGGGGGGATTGATTTGCTGGGAGCACTGGATGCCCCTCGCGCGCATGGCGATGCATCAGGCTGGAGAGCACATCCATGTTGCTGTGTGGCCTACGGTGAACGAGACGGCACAACTTGCAAGCCGTCATTATGCCTTTGAAGGCCGATGCTTCGTACTATCCGTTGGTCTAATGATGCCTGTCGAGGATGTGCCTCGCCAATTGCCTCACAATGTCACAGACAAATGGGTGGAGCGGGGAGGAAGTTCCATCATTGCGCCGGACTCGACGTACGTCGCCGGGCCCGTTTTTGATCGTGAAGAACTCATCGTCGCGGATTTGGATCTCGCCATGATTGACCGGGAAAGTATGGCTCTTGATGTCGCAGGTCACTATGCGCGTCCCGATGTCTTTCGCTTCTCACACGCGAAAATCCGCCCGGCGGAGTGACTTGCGGGCTGACGCTCGCTCCCTTCCAGCAGCTGCCAACGAACGGTCTCGACAGAAGTGACACCTCTCAAGCATTTTCGCAATGACTGTGGTGTGGTGAGAGCAGCGAGGTGTGGTTTTCTTTGAGAGAAAACCACGTAAAGGTTGGCGCCTCCGCTCTACACCAATTGCGAAAATGCTTTATTATTTTGTAACGAGTGCTACAGCAAATCAAACCAGGCGGGTACAGGGATACAGGATGGATATTCTGAAGAACAAAATCGCATTGATTACAGGTGGAACCAGCGGCATAGGAGCCGCCACTGCGAAACGCTTTCATGCAGAGGGAGCCACAGTTGTTGTGACCGGCTCCAGTGCCGCTTCTGTGGAGGCTGCGCGCAAGGAGATGCCCGCAGTGGAGGCGCTCCTCTCGGACGCCGGGTCCCCGGAGGCCGCCGAAAAACTAATCCATCACATGCGGGAAAAACATGGCCGTATCGATGTCCTCTTCGTCAACGCCGGAATCGCCAGGGTGGCGCCCATTCAGGCTGTGGATGAAGCACTCTTCGACAAGCTCTTCAGCGTCAATGTGCGTGGCCCGTATTTCCTGCTCAAGCATGCTGTACCTCTCTTGCCGGACGGTGGATCGATCATTCTCACCTCCTCCACCGGAGCCGTACAGGGGATGCCGGGGCTGAGTGTTTACAGCGCGACCAAAGCGGCTCTGCGTTCCTTCGGACTTACGCTGGCAGCCGAGCTGGCTCCTCGATCCATCCGCGTCAACACGATCACTCCGGGACCGATCAACACTCCAATCATCGGAAAGATGGGTCTAAGCGCCGAACAGATTGCCGGTTTCGGGCAGATGATCGGGAAGATCCCGCTTGCCCGGCCAGGACAGCCTGAAGAGATTGCCGGGGCTGCGCTGTACTTCGCTTCGGATGAGTCGAGGTTCACTACCGGAACAGAGTTACGGATTGACGGCGGTCTCACCCTGGTTTAGAGCATTTTCACTTCTACTCTGCACAGGTGAGTGCGGCGAGGTGCGGCTTTTCTTCCACCCCAGCAGGTTCGCCTGCCAGGGACCCCGGTTCTTGGGGAAAAGCCGCGTCGGGATCGGTTGCTCTGTATGCACCAGAAGTGAAAATGCTTTGGCGGAAGCCCGTCTTCCCTTCAGTCAGGTTGTGTGTGGTGTCTTTGATTTAAGGCGGAGTGGTTCACTGACCACTCCGCAAGTCTACGAACACAAGCCTTCACACGAACGTGCACGCCTCTTCAGACGATTTTTTCGAAATATCCGGCACGCAGGCCTCTCCGTCCGGATACCCAACCACAAGAATGAGAAAGGGCTTCTCCTGGGCCGGACGTCCAAGTAATTGGTTGAGGAATCCCATCGGGCTCGGGGTATGCGTAAGCGCGACCAAGCCCGCCATGTGGATGGCCGAAATGAGCATGCCCGTGGCAATACCCACCGACTCCGTCACATAATAGTTCTTCATCTTGCGGCCGTCCGTCGTAACTTCGTAATGCTGGGCAAAGATGACGATGAGATAGGGGGCCGTTTCTAGGTATGGCTTATTCTCGTCGGTCCCCAGCGGGGCAAGAGCATCGAGCCACTCCTGGGGAGCGCGTCCACTGTAGAAATGTCGCTCCTCTTCTTCCGCGGCAGCGCGAATCTTACTTTTTATCTCTGCATCGCTGACCACCACGAAATGCCACGGCTGCTTATTGGCGCCGCTGGGAGCGCTTCGCGCGACGCACAGGCAATTCTCGATTACCTCGCGCGAGACGGAACGCGAAGAAAACTGCCGTACGGTGCGGCGCCGCAGCATTTCCTCGCAAAACGACTTCGCTCGGCTGGCCATCTCTTCGGCTGGGAACTCACGGTAGGTGGTAAGCGGAACAAAACTTGGGGCAGACATGGGCAAATCCTGAAGGCTCTAGGGTATGCGTTCGATCGCGAAGAAGAAAAACCTAACTATAAATGTCCGGAAGAGCCTCGACAGCAGGCTGCAAGAGCCTCCCGGCTTCCTCCTGTTCCATGGCTTCCGAGGGTATCTCGCGCCAGTCAGGCAAGAGCGCCGGCGAATTCTTGTCTCCGTCAGGAGGCTCGTCAACCGGCTCCATGCAGACCATCGACTGTCTACGGAGCAGACTGCTCGCTTCGTCTAAAGTAATGCTGATCAACCAGGTGCCGAATTTCGACTCCGCGCCGAAGCAAGCCAGGCTCCGAAACGCCCTGATGAAAGCCTCTTGCGCCACATCTTCCGCATCCGCCTCGTTCTTCATAAAGAACAGGGCCATTAAATAGACGCTGCGCTCATGGGGACGAATCAATTCGTGGTAGAGCTGCGTATCCCCAGACAAAATGGCGGCAATCATTTCGTCGTCGGTTCGAGTTGAGGAGTGCCGTTCCATCGTTGCCAGGCTGTCCTCGCCTTCTTCGAGATATAAAGGCTGAGCCGGGGAAGGCGCCGCCGCCTCAACTCGTTAGAGAACCGAAAGTGAATTTGGTTACATTCCCCCAAGCAACCAGCGGCGCAGGCGCGGCATGAGTGACCACCGCGCTTCGGGTTCGCCGATGAGGAAGGCAGCAAAACATAGGATAAAAACAGACCACTGGAGCGAAGCCCCGAAAAAGCGCCATAGGTCTACGTGCGGCCCAGGGTAGCCGGCTGACGCCAGCAGGAGCGCCATCAGCGTGATGCCGAATCCGCTCGCTGCCCGCGTCAGAACGCCGGTTACCAGCCCCAACCCGATCATTAGTTCGCCATAGGCAGTCAGAAACGCACATACCCGCGCGTGCGGCAATATGATGCTCTCCAGAACAGGCTTCATCCATGGGTAAGCGCCCTGGGCGAGGAAGCTTCGGATCCACTCTTCGAACCCGCCATGCAAGGTGAAGTCTGTCCCGAAGACCTTGTACTCGCCAAAGAGCACAAAAAACATGCCCACCAGGATGCGCAATGTCGCAAGCGCCGTGGCGTTTCGGTCATACCTGTTTGTCATTTTTTCGGCAATCAGATCTGCGCCAATCCGCCATCCACACAGAGCTCGCTGCCGTTCACGAAGCTGGAGTCGTCGGATGCGAGAAACAGGGCCGCCGTCGCGATCTCTTCCGAGCTTCCGAACTCCTTGCGCGGAATGGCTGACCGGAAGTTCTCCTTCATCGCCTCGGGGGCGTTCGCGAGAGCGTTGGTAGCGATCGGTCCTGGGCTGAGCACGTTCACGCGAATCCTGCGCTCTGCCAGTTCCACCGTCCATGATCGCGCAAACGACCGCAGCGCTGCCTTGCTTCCCGCATAAACTCCCATCCCCGGCATGCCCTTGAGGTGAGCGATCGATCCGTTCATGATGATCGATCCGCCATTCCGCATCATGGGAAGCGCCTTCTGTACGGTGAAGAGTGTTCCCCGGGTATTGAGGGAAAAGATGCTGTCGAACTGCTCTTCTGTGATCTCCCCTAGCGGCGCGCGACCGCCATGACCGGCGCTGGCGAACACCACATCGATATAACCCTTCTCCCGCTTGACCGTCTCGTAGAGCCGATCGAGATCAGCCAACTTCGCCGAATCACCCTGCACTCCGGTCACATTACGTCCAATCGCTTTGACCGCTTTGTCCAGACTGTCTTGAGACCGGCCCGTGATGAACACGTACGCACCCTCTTCGACAAACAGCTTGGCCGACGCCAGCGCCATTCCCGAGGTTGCCCCAGTGATCACCGCTACTTTACCGTCCAACTTGCCCATCTGTACTCTCCTTCTCGTTCGCTTTGGAAGTTCGGAAATATTGAAAGCCGGCTCGTTCATCGAGCAGGCGGCCGATGCGTAGGCAACCCTCGCGAACGCGATGGCGCGCAGCGATGAGAGCATTTTCGCAATTGGTGTAGACCGAAGAGAACAACCTTTACGTGGTTTTCCCTCAAAGAAAACCACACCTCGCCGCTCTTACCAGACCACAGTCATTGCGAAAATCTCTTAGACGCCCGGGGCCGCGAGATGTTACAGACAACAGCGGAGGAACACTGTCTCTTTATCGGCGGGCAACGATGGACCGTGCACAGCGAAGGACTTCGCTCGACCCTTTTGTCGCTTTGCGGAGCGCAGCACCCCAGGGACCTGCTGTGTCAGATGAGAACGTTCAAACAGCAAGAGAATCCGCAATGTGGTCGAGACGGCCAACCACAAGATCTGGAGCAGACCGTGAAGAGCCCATTTGCCTGTCCGATCGATTGCAGCAGCAGACCGTGTATCCAAACGCCTTGGCGCCCTGGGCATCCCACCAATTGGAGGAGACGAAAAGAATATCTTCCGCGGAAAGCCCAAGAGAGTCCGTTGCCAGCGCATACACCTGCGGAGAGGGCTTGTATATCTTCACCCGATCCGCTGAAATGATTTGCGCGAACCTGGACTCAAGGTGATTGGAGCGTACGGCGGATTGCAACATCTCCGGCGAGCCGTTCGACAGAATCACCAGAGGCACTCGCGGGAGCGCATCCAGTGCCGGCATAACGTCGGGAAATACTTGTGGCTCCCAATACGCCCGCATCAGCCGTTGAAGCTTGGGTTCATCTATTGCGACATCGAGCTCCTGCAGGACAGATTCCAGCGCGGCTCTGGTCAAGCTCCAGAAGTCCTCGTACTTGCACATCAGCGACCAGAGCCATGTGAACTCCAATTGCCTCTGCCGCCACAGATTGGAAACCGCTTGACCCTGCAGGCCAATGGAGAGGCTTGCCTCAAGAACGGAGGAATGTATATCGAAAAGGGTGCCGTAGGCGTCAAACGCGACAGCTCGGATTTGCATCGGTCTTATCGTCAAATCGCAGCACCGATTCGAATGCGAACGTCGAGCACGCCGCGAAGGGTGTTCATCATGATGCAACCTTTATCGGCGATCGCTACGAGCCGCTCTATCTCTTCGGAGCTTCCTTGCGCTTCGATATGCAGCTCCACGGAAGAGAAGCGTGTCGGCGTTTCCGCTATCGTTCCGATAACTTCCGCGCGAACGTCTGACACACCCGCGTTCCGTGCGCGGATGGCGGCGAGAAGGGTGCTCATAAAGCAGCCGCCAATGGATGCGAGAAATAGCTCTCCTCCCATCGGGCCACTGTCTGTCCCGCCCTTATCGTTAGGTCTGTCAATCAGCACTCGATGCGTCCGCAGCGTTGCTTCTGAAGTCGACGCCGACACTTGCTGCAGTTGAATCTTCATGGAACCGCCCTCCTGCACTTCGTGATCGCACAGCCCTTCCGGATCGTCCTCCCGTAAGAACAACCGTAAGCCATACCGCTTAATGATATGGCACGGCTTGCAGATTAGACATGCTGTCGCGATTTGATTACCATATCTCCAAACTATCCGTCGCGACGGATAACGGTATCGCTGCCATTTCCATCCCCTGGTGGATTCTATGTTGCGAGTGACGTTGCGAGTGACATCAGACCCGCGCCGCAAGAGCAAATTCTGTCTCGGGTTGTTGTGCATCGCGCTGGTGCTGATTGCCGGGCTGCTCCAGGTGACTCACAGCCACCAGGAGGGCAGCCCCTCGCATGCGGATTGCGCACTCTGCGTAACCGCGCACGCCTCCGTCTCCCCCGCATCCCTGGTCGTACTGCCGGTCGCTCTTAAGCACAGTACGCGCGTCGAAGTTGCGCCGCCGCCGCCCAGTCTTCGTTGCTTCTTCACCCGTTGTTTCTACATTCGGCCTCCGCCTGTTGTGCCTGCTTCCATCTAAAGCCGGCCCATTTATCTAAAACAACAGCCTTTCGGAGGTCCTTCATGCGCACTCCTATGTGGCGCGTCGCCGTTTTTCTGGTGACCAGCCTTTTCGCGTCTTATGTCCTTGCCCAGTCCAATTCCGGAACCATTATCGGCACCGTGACCGATGCAACCGGCGCGATCATCCCCGGCGCCTCGGTCTCTATCCAAAACCCGGTCAGCCAATATTTGCGCACCGCCGTCACCGACAAGGCCGGTCAGTATCAGTTCTCTAATCTCCCCTTCAATCCATACCATCTGACGGTTTCGGCTACGGGCTTCGCCTCGGCAGCGCGAGACGTCGATGTACGGTCCACCGTGCCTGTGACTTCGGCCATCATTTTGAAAGTTGGCGAAGCGTCCAGTACGGTGACGGTCGAAGGCAGCGAAGATCTACTGGAGAATGATCCTACGTTCCATACCGATCTGGACCGCGACCTTTTCACGCGTGTGCCGCTGGAGAGCCAGTCTTCCACGCTAAGCTCACTGGTTACCCTGTCCACCCCGGGCGTCGCGGCCGATTCTAACGGCCTCTTCCATGGATTGGGCGATCATGCATCCAACTCCTTCTCCATCGACGGCCAGTCGATCACGGACCAGCAAAGCAAAGTCTTCTCCAACCAGCTACCCGCCAGTTCGGTTCAATCCATTGAGGTGATCAGCGGCGCCCCGCCGGCAGAATACGGTGGCAAAACCAGCCTGGTGATCGTCGCCACCACCCGCTCCGGGGAGGGCCTCACCAAACCCACCGGTTCGGTTTACGGTTCCTATGGAGCCTTCGGCTCGGCCACGGTCGGTGGCGATTTCGGTTACGGCCACACCAACTGGGGCAACTTCCTTTCCGTGGATTTGCTCGACACCGGACGCTTTCTCGACCCAGCGGAGTTCGCCGTCTTCCACGACAAGGGCAATGAGGAGAATTTCTTCGATCGCGTGGACTACACCTTTACGCCGCATGACTCGGCGCATCTGGATCTGAATTACAGCCGCTCATGGTTTCAGACGCCCAACGCCTATGACAACCTGGATGTGCAGAACGTAGTGAGTGCGGGAACCAGCGCCAACCCGGCGTTTGCCGATGTGGGCAATGCCGATCAGCGCTCGAAGATTGAAACTTTCAATATTTCGCCAACCTACACCCGGATCATCGGCAATAGTGTGGTCTTCAACTTCGGCACCTTTGTACGCAAGGACCAGTACAACTATTTTCCCAGCGGCAACCCTCTGGCCGATCTTGGACCGTCGAACCTGCAGACATCCTCTATTTCCCAGATCCGTACGCTCTTGAATACCGCGCTTCACACCGATTTGTCGTACACCAGGGGAATAAACAACATCAAAATCGGAGCCCAGTACGGACAGACGTTCCTGCGCGAGAGCGACAATCTGGGCGTCGTTGACAGCACCCTCAATTCGCCTTGTACGGACCCCAACGGCAACTCCTTGCCGGGATACTCGAGCCCCAATAACTGCGATGGTGTCACCAGCATCCCTAACGGGAACTACCTGCCGGTGCTGGCGCCCTATGATCTTACTCGCGGCGGTGCGGAATACTTCTATTACGGCCATGCGGACGTAAAGGAGCTGGCTCTCTATATCGAGGATCAGATCAAGACGGGAAACTGGCTGTTCAACCTCGGCATCCGCGGGGACCTGTATAACGGTCTGGCGATACAACGCCAGGCCGAGCCGCGTGTGGGTATCGCCTATACCGTCAAGCCGACCAGCACCGTGCTTGCCGTCTCCTATGCGCGGACCCTGGAGACGCCGTTCAACGAAAACCTGGTACTGTCAAGCCAGGGCTGCGCGAACCCGGTGCTTGCTCCGCTGCTGTCCTGCACCGCGGGCGTGACCGGCTCCTCCGTTTCAAAAACTCTCGAGCCCGGCTTCCGCAACGAGTTCCACGCCAGCGTGCAGCAGGCTCTCGGCAAACACGCTGTAGTCAGCGGTGAATATATCTGGAAGTACACCCGTAACGCCTTCGACTTCAGCGTGCTGGGCAACACCCCCATTACCTTCCCCATCGACTGGCACAACTCGAAGATTCCGGGTTTCGCAATTCGCGCGGAGATCCCCCAGACCCATGGCTTCAGCGCGTATTTCGTAACCTCCTCGGTTGCAGCCCGCTTCTTTCCGCCGCAGATCGCCGGCGCCGGGGCGACCAGCGGGGTTGCCCCGGGAACGGCCCTTTATCCTTTCCGTATCGATCATGACGAGAAGTTCAACGAAACAACCCATGTGCAGTATCAGATACCTGCATTGGGATTCGTCAAGCCATGGATATCCTTCAATTGGCGCTTCGATTCGGGGTTGGTGGCCGGGGCTGTTCCTTGCTATAACCCGGCCTCGAATGATCCCAACACCGCTTGTGACGGTACCTCGACCACACTCAATGGTGTACCGGCCGTTGACCTGAGCGGATTGACCGCGGATGAGGAGTTTCAAGCAGGGCTGAGCTGCGATGGAATTAAAGCTACTCCGACGACTCCTTTGCCAACTCCATGCCCGGCGTCGGAATACAGCTCGAACCTGGTACAGATTCCCGCTCCCGGCACCGGGAGCAACGACCATAATCCCCCGCGTATCGCGCATCGAAGTCTCTTCGATGCGTCCATCGGGGACGATAATCTCTTCAAGGGCGACAGATACAAATGGAGCCTGCAACTCACCGGCATCAATCTCGCCAACAACTACGCTCTGTATAACTTCCTCTCCACGTTCAGCGGCACTCACTATGTCACGCCGCGGACACTCACGGCGCAAGTCGCCTTTCACTTCTGATCTGCTGGGAGATTACCCCTACGCGGGACGCAGAAGTCGATTGAAAGCAAGAACGATAACGCTACTGATCTGGCAGTAGCGTTATCGTCTCGCGAGGTGAATCGAAGCTCGGTGATCGCCAATGCGTAGGGTGCGTCGTTCTCAAAAGTGAGCACGACTGGCTCTGTGGACGCAGGCATGATTTCAATGGAAGCGCTAGGCAAAGGCTCGGGTTTAGTAGACAATCACCAACCTTAGCCATCATTCTCTTTACGGACGGGAATGTGGGGAGGAATCACGGTGCTCAAGTGCGGAAAGCTCCGGGCGGCACTACCGGCCGCCGTCATTGCCAGTCTCTCCGGTTGCTTGATTTGCTTGATGAGCCCAGCCGCCCTTGCACAAAGCAGCAATGAGACGCTCGAGCCTCTCGTCTTTGATACCGCTACCATCAAGCCAGCGGCTCCGAACGCCCCACGGAATGCCGGATTCTACGGTTACCCAGGCGGCCGTGTCTTCTTCGGCGGCTTCATCAAGTCGCTTGTTGAGGATGCGTTCAACCTCCAGGACTACCAGCTCGCCGGAGGGCCCAACTGGATCTCTTCGCAGTGGTTCGAAATAAACGCCGTCTCTCTCGAAGCCTCAACCTCGCGCAATATCAAGACGCTGCACGGGGAACTAACCTCTGAGCAGCGCCTGATGTTTCAGAGTCTCCTTCGCGACCGCTTCGGCTTCAAATACCACTTTGAAACGAAACAGAGTGAGGTCTGCATCCTCATTCGGGGCAGCAAGACGCTTCAACTCAAGTCGCCCAAAGACCCGGCTGCCGATCCCCGCGCCCTCGTGATCAACAAGGTGGGTGGTATCTGGGACGGAGAAGCGGAGGGCACCAACACAACGACCGACTATCTTGCCCTCCGACTGAGTCGCTATCTTCAGCTTCCCGTCCTCAACCAGACCGGAATCACGGGTTCCTACGACTACTATTTGCCGCCCGATGATCCTGAGAACACCGACAGTGTCGCCGCCGTCCTCAGCACAGTGGACCGCCTCGGCCTCAAGATCAAACGCGGCCATGGTCCTTTTCAGCAGCTCGTCATTGATCACATCGAGATGCCATCGGAGAATTAGCGGCTTTCGATGTTCTTTAAAGTGCCTTCACTTTATATGCAAGGCAACGGCCCTACTCAAAGCCAAAACAAGGCTTGATGACAAGCTATTTACAACTGCATGACACAAACAGCCATTGCTTGTGTTTGACTGGTCACTCCCGAAGAAACGTTTAGGACGATCGTGTGGATGCATACGGCGGTGGACGACGCTGCTGGAACCGCTATGACGACACGGTTTCCAGGTATCCCTATCCCTGGCGGTCTATAAGAGGGTGCCATGATTTGTATGAGCAGCGCTTACTGCATTGAAATATCAGCAGGAGGAGCCACATGCCTCGCATCCGTCGCCGCCACGCCTGTGCTGCATTCCGCTCGACGAGGAATCTCGATGGTTGTGCTGTCTCGCTGGTCATCGCCGCGTTTCTCTTCCCTGATCCTTCTTCTTCTGGCCGCGTTTCTTGCCCTGCCCGCAGTTATGCCGGCTCAGACGCAGACACCCCTTTTTCCGGTAACCCAATTCAGTAGCCCCGGTGGGGGAGGGATGGCAATCGTATCCGGCGACTTCAATGGCGATGGTCAGGCCGATCTCGCTTATCTCGCTGATTTCGGCCCGGAGGGCGTGGCGGTATTTCCCTCTGTGACTGTATTTCTAGGTTACGAGTCGGGCTCCACGGCCACTCCCGTCGTGTCGGCCGCATTGAATTGCACCGCACATACTCTAGTTGCCGCGGATATAAACCACGACAAGAAACTAGACCTCGTCTCGACCTGCCAGGAAGGCTATGTGGTCGTGATGCTCGGGAATGGTGACGGGAGTTTCAAGACCCCCGCCTACTACGCCCTACAGGGTGCGTCTTCGGTCTCTGCCCTCGACCTGAACGCCGACGGTTACCTGGATTTGGCCGTGGTCGTCAATTCAGCCGTGGTCGTCAATTCAGGCGTAGCGGTTCTGCTCAATAAGGGCACCAGTAGCCCGGGAGTTTTTTCCACTCCGGTGAGCTACGCGTTTCCCGGTGGCCGGCCGGACTCCATCGGCAGCGGAGATTTTAATGGAGATGGAAAGCAGGACCTGGTCGTCGGCCAAGATCTCAACCCCGATGGTGACCTGGAGCAACTACTGGTGTTTTACGGCAATGGCGATGGTACTTTGCAGGCACCGAGGCAGATCTCGGTGGGCGGCGCATTGGTCGCTGCCAACCTCGGGGCATTTGTCGCTGTCGACCTAAATGATGACGGCATCACCGATATTGCCTACGTCGCAGGCGGCTATCTAACCGACGTCGAGACGAGCCCAGGGCGCGGTACTTTGAATGTTTTGCTCGGAGGAAGCAGCGGATTCACCGCGGAGTCGACCGCTCCACTGAACGGCGCCAACTACGGTGCTCCGATCCCCTTAAAAAATCAAAAAAACGGCTATATCGATCTTGCGTTGGCGGGTGACAGCACAACCATTCTCCTGGGAGACGGCAAGGGCAATTTTGCAGTCGGCCAGTCGTATGCTTTCGGCGATACTTTCCCCACCGTGCCTGAGTTGACCGCCGGCGGCGCGACAAACCTGGTTTATTTCGTGTTCGATGCACTGACACAGCTGGTAGCGAATGGCGATGGAACTTATCAGGGAATTCCGACGCTGCCATCTGACTATACGCAGGCTGCTCAGATTGATACCATCGTGGCCGCCGACTTCAATGGCGACGGCCTCGCCGATGTAGCTTTCATCGATGCGAAGGGCAACCTCGGTACCGCGTTAGGACGCGGCAATGGGACGTTTTTGCCTGTGAGTACGACGACCTCTTCCACGCCAACCCAGGTTCTTGTGACCGGCGATTTCAACGGCGACGGCAAGATTGACATCCTAGGCATTGTGGATGGGAACAGCGCAGAAGACGGCACGCTGTTCTTTCACAGCGGGAATGGGGACGGTACTTTTCAGTCGAGCCCGCCTCCATTCGACCTGAAGACGGCCGGAAACCTCTTCGCGGTCACAGGTGATTTCAACGGCGACGGTAAGTTGGATCTGGTCGTCTCATCCTCTTCACCCGAGAGTAGCTTCGTTTCGTTGACCTTCGTTCCTGGGAATGGCGACGGCACTTTCGGTCAACCCGTGCAACTGCTTCTGGCAACAAGTGCCGGCGCAAGTGGTATTCCCATATCCGCGGATTTCAACAACGACAAGAAACCCGATCTCGTCTGGAACGGCACCGTGTTCCTGGCAAACGGGGATGGCACATTTAATCAGCAGCCCCTGGGCATCACCGGCGCAGTGTTGGCGGCGGGCGACCTCAATGGCGACGGCATTCCCGATCTGGTGATAGGGTCGGGCGTCTATGCCGGCAATGGCGATGGAAGCTTCCAGACCTCGCCTTTCTATACCGCGCCGGTTTTGTCTGACGAGGTGCTTGCTGCTTCTATTGGCGACGTCAATGGAGACGATCAGCCGGATCTCCTCCTGCTGAGCACGACGGGGACGCAGTCCACCCAAGTCATCGTTTCGCTTGGCGGCCCTTCAGGGGAATTCACCGTCGACAGCCACACCTACTATGCCGGTCCAAATCTGCTCGACGGCGTCCCGCCAACCATCGCATTGCTGACGCGCCTGAACAACAGCGCACAGCCGCTCGCAACCGACAAGGCGCTCGATTATCTCGTCTTGACGGACGGCGTCACTGCTCTTCTCAACCAGACCAATCCCGCGCCGGCCGCCTCCGTGGCTCTTCCTTCGAAGGTTGTACTCACGCTATCCGACGCAACGGTGAGCATCGCTCAGCAACTGACTCTCACTGCTACGGTGACGGGCATCAGTCCCACGGGGAGCGTCTCCTTCTTTTCAGGCTCTTCTTTGATCGGCACTGCTCTCGTCGTGAATGGCATAGCCGCATTGCAGACTTCTTTTTCTGCTGTGGGCACCTATGCCGTCGTCGCGAGCTATGCGGGAGACACGAATAATCTGGCCGGCACTTCGAACAGTCTGCCGGTCGTTGTTTCCGCGGCAACCTCCATAGTTACGCTCGCTGCCTCGGCCGCAAATGTCGATGAGAAACAGTCGATCACGTTGACTGCCGGCGTGGCCGGCGTCAACCCGACCGGAAATGTGTCTTTCGCGTCAGGAACCACCGCGATTGGAACAGTAGCGCTGGCGAAGGGGGTTGCCACGCTACAATACGCCTTCCCCGCGCCGGGGACGTATTCCGTCACCGCAGCCTACACGGGAGATGCCGATAACTCCGCGAGCAGCTCCAGCGCAGTATCGATTATGGTTGTTGCTCCTGATTTCAGTGTGTCGGCTTCGCCCGCTTCCGCCTCCATCGCTCCCGGACAATCGGCAACCACCACCATTACGATCGCGCCCGACGGCGGTTATAGCGGGGCGGTACAGCTCTCTTGCGGCACGCTGCCGAGCGAAGCCAGGTGCAACTTCTCTCCGGCATCGCTGCCTGTTACGGGTGGACCTGCAACGGCCACGCTGACGGTCTCAACCGCCGCCCCAGCCACCGCCAGCCTTCACGGCATCCCCGGCTTTGCCGGAAAGATCGTATGGGCAGGGCTTGCCTGCTTCCTGTTCTCATTCCGGCTTATTCGGCAGGTTAACCGCCGCATGACGACCTTGGCGGTCACGGGAATCCTGTTGCTGAGCGGACTCATGTTCGTCGCAGCCTGTGGCGGAGGCTCCAAATCTTCCGCGCCATCCAATCCCGGTACACCGGCTGGCGCGGACACGATCACTATCACAGTTACGGATTCGGCGGCTGGAACATCGCACACCCTTCCGTTCGAACTTACAATCCAATAGCGATCCGGGGAGACCTGGGTCTCAACCCGAAGACGATTCTCGATCACACGGGACCGATCCTCACCGGGCAACGCAATCGCCCGGAGAGGCGATGCTTTCAACGTGCGCCCACCACCCCGGCATCCTTGAGAGCGCGCTTTTCCGCTTCGAGCGACGAGGTATGCAGTTGTACCACCCGCTGCATGGCGGCATCGGCTTCTTGCGCATGGCCCTGAGAGCGCAGCGCACGAGCGAGGAGATAGTACGACCCCGGATCCTCAGGATTCATGTCTACGGCTTGGCGAAGCAGTGGCACGGCCGCGGCTGCTTCGTGCTGCTGAAACTCCGCTTTCCCCATATAGAAGTAGGTTGCCCATGAATCCGGAGTCATGCCCTGCGCTTTTTTGAGGTACGCCAGGCCCTCCTGATAATGCTGCAACTGCACCAGCAGAGCGCCGAGAAAGTAGAAGGCTCCGGCATCCCGCGGATCGTCGTCAATCGCCTGCTTTAACTGCTTCTCCGCATCCGCATTTCTCTGCAAGCTGATGTACACCTTACCTAGTTCGCGGTGCGCCCCGGGAAACGCGGGTTCGGCTTGCAGCACCGCATGGTAAGCCTGCTCCGCCGCACCGAATTGCGCCCCATCGTAATAGGCTTGCCCCAAAAGGAAATTGCCTTGGGCGGGAGTTGTGCTGCCGGCAAACAGCCTGGTAAAGACGTCCCGGGCCGCGCCCGCCTGTCCGGCCCGCGCATAGGCGACTCCCAGCAGGTAGAGTGCCGCGGGGTCAGGCTCTTCCTCTTCGGTCAACGGTTTTATTAAGGCGAGCCCCGGTTCTGGTTGGCCGCTGAAGGTGAGGCATGTCGCCAATAGTAGGGTGGCCTGGCGGTCCGACGGCGACTGGTCATGCAAATGCTGAAAGTAAGGCAATGCGTGCAGGTAGTCCTCCTGCTTGAGGTAAGCGAGGCCGAGGTCCAGCTGGATCGCGCGCAGCTGAGGACTTATGCGGAGAACCCGCTGGTATAGATCGATAGCCTTACCGTAGCGATGGGTTTTGGAATACAGGACGCCGAGGTTCGCCATCGCACTTACGTTGCGCGGGTCGCGTTCCAGAACCCTTTTGAACCCCGCCTCGGCTGTGCTGTAGTCGCCGGCGTTTAATGCCCTGGTCGCAGATTCAAACGTCTGCCTGGCCGTATCCTGAAAAAATAGCAGGCCGATAGCGACTGCGAAAACAACAGGCTTCATAGCGAAATTCTACGCAAAAAACAAGCCAGACCCGCGATTAGCAGTTTCGCGGGCCCGACCGGGAGTTGTCGAAACAAGTTAGAAGTAAAACTTGCCTGCGAGTTGCAGCTGACGAGGATCGCGTGCACTCGTGATCTGGCCCGAGCTGCCTGCATTGGGACCGGAAAACGCGGTTCCGCTCGTAGGCGCCGACAGGCCGACGTTTATGTTGGCCCACTGCGTATGATTAAAGACGTTGAATGCCTCTAACCTCAGTTGAATCCTCGTGTTCTCAGTGAAATTGAAGTTCTTGTAAAGCGCCATGTTAAAGTTCAGGATTCCGGGTCCGTAAAGCGAGTTACGGTGAAAGTCGCCGTAGCTTCCGGGTGCAGGCGAAGCAAAAACCGCCGGGTTGAACCAGGTTGGATTCTGGCCCGCAGGCTGGCTGTGACTGTGGGAGGTCTTGATCGCGCCGCCGATATAGTCAGGCCGAATATGGCCAAACCCGCCATTGCCGAGGTTTCCGCTCGAGGAAAGGTCACAGCCGTCATCGGTAGGGTTATCGCCGCTAAGGCATGGGCTTCCGCTCCAAAATTGTGTAGTGCCCGAATATTCCCAGCCGCCGGCGGTAAGCTGTACCAGCTTGTTCTCTCCCCTGAAATCTGGAAGGTTGTACACATATTGGAAGTTAAAGACGTTCCGCCGGTCGAAGCCCGCGGGCGCATAAAAGCTATGAATGCGCGACTGATCCGGAATGTCGTCCGCCTGATTGTCCTGATCGAAAAGATCGATCGCCTTGGACCACGTGTAGTCCGAATTAATCGTCAGCTTGTCGTTGAATCTACGGGTCACGTGGACCTGTAGACCGTTGTAAGCGCTGTTGGATCCAAACCGCGTGTAGTGAATGGAGCTGTAGCCCTTGTACGGCAGAATGGCCGCCGACACATTGTTGACGGTGGAAAGGATGGGCGTGCTGGTGGTGAATCCCAGCGGTAGCTGCTCCAATTCCTGGACGTATACCTGGTGCCGGCTGGTGTTGCCGACATAGCCGACATCAAAGACGAACTTGAAGGGCAGCTCACGCTGGAGGCTCAAGTTATAGCCGTACGTGGTCGGTACTTGGCCCGCGCGGTCGGGCGAAAGGATGCCCCCTGACGGCGTCAGAGGAGCTCCGTTGGCCAGCGATGGGGAGATGTTACCGATGTTCCCTCCATAAATCGTCGGGGTATATACGGTTGGAGGATTGCTGATGCCGCCGAAATTGAAGACGTTCTGTTGATAGCGTTCGTAGAACACGCCGACGCCGCCGCGAAGGGCCGTCTTGCCGTCTCCAAATACGTCATACGCGAAGCCGATGCGCGGACCAAAGTTATTGAAGCGGAAATTTTCTCCACCTTTGGGCAATCCTTGCGTGCCTTCCCGTATCAATCCGTTGTACGGGTTTCCCGAGCCCGCAACGATGGACCCCTGGGTTGGCACCTGGCCGGGCACGTTCGGCGCAATATTAATCGACACTGCATCCGCTGCATTGTATGCGCTGGGCACGAAGTAATACTGGTGGTACAAGCCGGTGGTGTACGTCGGTCCGATGAATTGATAACGAAGGCCCAGATCAAGGGTAAGCCTGGGAGTCGCCTTCCAGGTGTCTTGGACATACCCCTCGTACTGGAAAAAGTGGAAATGGCCGAAAGCAAAAATATTGGATTGACTTACGGTCGTGTAGTTGCCCAGAAGGGTGTTTGCAATTCCCGAGTTGCTGTTGTTGGGGTTTTGGTTACTGGCGCCAAAATTCAAGTTGGGATTTTCAGTCCAGTTCCCTTCCTGGCCGTTCTCGTTGAGATCGGCAAAGACGCCAAACTTGATCACGTGATTCCCAAGGATCTTAGTTACGTCGTCCGTAGCGACCACCGTATTGCCGGTAGAGTTCCAGCCCGAGGGAAAGGGGCTGATGTTGATGTAGCCGTCGCCGGTGTTGATATTGGGAGCTAAATTATGCGTGTTGGTGGCAGGATAGATATCGGTGAACGAGAAACCCAGGGTGTCCTTATCGTAGAGATCTTTGGGCGTGCCGGGAACGATGTCCACCACCTGCGTCAGGTGTAGCCAGCCGACGGTGGCCTCGTTGGTCAGGGTGGGCGACAGAACGTTTACCAGGCTCCAGCCGTAGCTCTTGCCCGGCTTCTTACGATATTGAGGCAACACCGGGAAGCTATTCCCGGAGAAGATGCCATACCCATCGCTTTCCTGTTGCCGGTCGTCCACATAACGAAAGAAGGCATTTGCCTTCGGTCCGAAGTTGTAGTCGACACGAGCCGCATATTGGTTTTTGGTGAACGTATAGGTGTCTTGAAAGTTAACCTGCTGCTCATCGCCAAACCCGTTGTTGTAAGTCGGGCGGTTGAAATTGCCCTTGTAGGCAGGCGTGAAGTACTTGATCTCGGCAGCATATTGACTGCTGAACTGCGAAGCCGGAATGATGTTGCCGGGAAAAGGGGTGCCGCTTTGTATTTCGCCAACCGAGTTATAGGTAACCGTTCCAGGAACAAATACCTGCCCGTTCTGTACCAAGTTGCCGTTGGTATCGTGGATCGGCGTGCAGACTGAGGTCCCATTGAAGTCGCAGATGTTGCCTGGCCGGTACACATGTGTCAGGTCGGCCTCTCCGTTAGGAGTGCCGATGCCGAGCATCGACGGTTGAGGCACCGTGTAGTAGGTAGCTCCATTGGGCCGGTTGGCCCGAGTCCCTTCGTAGTTAAAAAAGAAAAACGCTTTCTTGTCGCTCCTGGGGGACACTTTTGGAATGGGGATGTAGCCGCCGATATTGCCGCCAAACTGATTGAATTTCAAAATCGGTTTCGCCGAGCCCTGGTGGTTGCTGAACCAGTCGTTCGCATTGTAAGCAGTGTTGCGATTGAACTCGTAGGCCGTTCCATGGAAGCGTTGCCCGCCGCTCTTGGTATTCACCAGGATCAGGACGCCTGGACTACGGCCGTACTCGGCATTGAAGTTGCCGGTAAGCGTCTTGAATTCACCCACGGCGTCAAGGCTCAGGGCGGTGTATTCACCGTCGTTCGCGCCTACGTCGGTGTTGATGATGCCATCCAGATAGAAGTTGTTGGCGGTGCCGCGATTGCCGTTTACATAGAAGTCGTCAGTCTGGTTGAAAACAAGCCGGAACTGCGAATTGTTGTTCGTGACCACGCCGGGCAGCGTTGTCAGCAGAGATTCAAAATCCCGACCGTTCAACGGCTGTTCGGTCACCTGACGCTTGTCGACGACCGCGGCATTGTTCGAGGTAGCGGTATCAATCAACGGCGTTTGCGTGGTGACAGTCACCGTTTGCGTAGCCTGCCCAACGGTCAACGTCAACTGCCCTAAGCCGAGGCTCTGGTCCTGATCCAGCGTGACGTCGTTCCGGTCTAACTCTTCCATTCCAGGCGCGGTTACTTTGATCTTGTAGGTGGCGGCGGGTAAGTTCAGTGCGCGGAAGACGCCACTGGAATCCGCGGCCGCATTACGGGTTACGTCGCCCGTCGCCTGGTTGATGAGCTGAACCTGTGCACCGGGAATAGCGGCTCCGGAGGGATCGAGCACCGTGCCGGTGATCGATCCGGTTTGGGCGAGGAGCTGGCCGCCGGGAAAGAACGCCGCGAGCAGTGCGAGGAGACCCAATTGCAGGAGGCTTGGCTTGAAAAGCTTGCGTGCGCTCCTCAATATCGGTTGGCATGTTTCGAAAGGATCGAAGTTCCTGGGGTAACAAGCAGAATGCCCTGACTTCTGTTCGCGTCGCATAAATCCTCCAAAAAAATGACCGGGAACTGCGGCCGTGTCTTGGGTGCCTGCATCGCATTCGGCAGATCTTGCGGCTTTCCTCTGGCGTCTTACAACCGCGGAACGTTCATGAACAAGCCGGCGCAGGAATTGACCAACATCGCCGATCCAACAGAATCGATTCTTTTAGCAACGCAAACGGTTCTGTAGGAAGAACGGCACGAGTAAACCGTAACCCCATCAGGCTTGTCAAGGGAAAAGTGGAGGAATGCAGTTCGGGTTTTGGCCCGACTGAAGTACGATGCGGATTCCCCGCGGCATTCGGAAGGTGAATTGGTACGCGTCCTCGACCAGCGGCAATCGAGAACTCCTGTTATAGAGCAGACGGAATGGCCGCCCGATTTATCCGTTGACAGTGGAATTCTTTAGCATTTAAAGTCCCTACCAACATTAAAACGTTTGAATCTCCATTGTTGAACACGGTGCAGCACTCGCAACGCACGCCCAGCACGGCCACCCCCGGGCACTGGACCGGCTGCACGTTCCCTGAAGTGTCACGCCTGTTTCCGCGGCAGGAGACCCGATCGCGAGCCAGTATAATGTCCGCTGAAGAAAAATGCCCTTGAGCAATCCCACTTCCAATTCAAAATCCAGACCCACCACGCTCGCCGACGTTGCCCGCGCCAGCGGATTCTCCGTCTCTACCGTTTCCATCGTCCTTAACAACGCTCCTCTGGCCCAACACATTAAGGCGACGACCAAGGAGAGGGTTCTCAAAGCGGCGCAAAAGCTTCGCTATCGACCGGATGCTTCTGCGCGTTCCTTGCGCAAACGTAGCACCCAAACGATCGGGGTGCTGATCTTTGATATTTCCGATCCCTTTTGCACTCTGATCCTTCGGGGCATTCAGAAGTCGCTGTACCCCACAAAATATCTACCCATCATCATGGACGCCAACAACGATCGAAACCAGCTTGCAGCCTATGTTGGTCTCCTGATGGAGCGTCGTGTCGAAGGCCTGATTGTGGTCGCGAACTGGCTGTTTGAAGCAGCCGGTCTACTCGCTCACCTACAAGACACGAAACTTCCCACAATCGTTGTGGGTCGCGACCTCTCCAAGGAATCGGTTCCCTCAGTCGTCGTCGATAACGAACTGGGAGGCTATCTCGCCGCCCAGCATTTGTATGCACTGGACCATCGCAAGATTGCAGTTATCCGTGGTCCCCAAAAATTGGCGGATAGTCATCGCCGCTGGATAGGCATTCAGCGGTTCGCCGCCGAGCATGGGCTGCGCCTCGATCCAAAGCTGATGCGTCAGTTGCCGGGAGGCGTAGCTGCCGACTGTGAATTTCAGCGCGGCCAGGTCGAGACCGAAGAACTGCTCAGATCCGGCGCCAAGTTCACCGCGCTCATCGCGTTTGACGACCTTACCGCACTGGGGTGTATTCGCGCGCTGAACCATGCCGGCCTTCGGGTTCCGCAGGATTGCTCAGTCATTGGCTTCGACGACGTACCTCACGCCTCCTTGAGCACCCCTGATCTGACCACTATTTCCCAACCGATGGAGGCCATGGGAGAACTGGGAGGGAGTTGGGTATCGGCAGAGCTGACAACGTCAGCCAGCCAAGTCAACGTACCTCCCATTCTGCATGTTTTCCCCCCCACGCTCGTCGTACGCGAATCCACAAGGATACTTGCCCCTAAGCGTTGAGACAGATTGACAAAGAGGTGTGACCGGCGTATTTTTCTAGTGTTCAAACGTTTGAAAACAATAAGAGTGCCGCCCTGGATACCATCTCCGCAGTCGCGCCGAATAGATTGATCGATCACTGGAGCATTTTCAAAATTGGTGTGTACCGAAGCCCCAAAACTTTACCTGGCTTTCTCTCAAAGAAATCACGCCTCGCTGCTCTTACCAGAACACAGTCATTGCGAAAATGCTTTAGATAGATAAACAGATAGACAGGTACTTTCGGAGGTATGCGCATGTTGCGTCTCGGGCACCCGTGGCAAAACGCCGTCTCGCTTCTCTCGCCCCTTTGCTTCGGGACGCCCAGGTTCGTGTCATGCCTCCTGCTCTTGGGTGGCTCGACTCTCTGCGCACAAACCGTTCGTATCGATACCACGACGCCGGTCAACACCATCAACCCGCGCACTTCTGTGGGCGCGGGAGTAGACCGCATTCCCGTCGACGCCATCGACCATGACCTGACCAAGGCAGCGCTCGCGCCCGTCCTCGAATCCGGATGGCTGCCCGTTACCTATCGCCAGAACACCGATCTCGCCGTCGAAGCCTGGCACTGGAACCCCGAGGGCGCCTGGAGCGATCCCTCAGGCAAGGGTTACTTTACCGGCTCGACCACATCCACTGGATTCATCCGTCACTCCTTCGGCTACGCCCTGCCGCATCGCGGCGTCACACGCAACGACGGTAGCGGAAACTCCGGGTTTTCTCGTATCACCGACGGCGACGAAAGCACCTATTGGAAGAGCAACCCGTACCTCACAAGCCGTTTCACGGGTGAAGACGACGAACTCCATCCGCAATGGGTCATTCTCGATCTTTCGCGGGATGAGCTCGTCGACACCCTCCGGATCTCCTGGGCCGATCCTTACGCGACCAGCTACGTCCTTCAATATTGGACAGGCAACGACCCCCTCCACGCTCCAACACGGGGTACATGGACCACCTTTCCGCATGGCGTCGTCACCGCGGCGCATGGAGGCTTGGCAACGCATACGCTCTCCGATCTTCCTGTGCGCCTCCGCTACCTCCGCATCTGGATGACGAAATCCTCCAACACCTGCGACACGCACGGAGCCGGCGACCCGCGCAATTGTGCAGGCTTTGCTGTCAAAGAGCTGTATCTCGGCACGACATCGAAGGATGGTGCCTTTCACGATCTGTTGCGTCACACACCCGATCAAGAACAGACCGCAACCTTCTGCTCCTCCATCGACCCGTGGCACGCTCCCGATAGCGTGGTCAATAAGAAAGAAGCCCAGGTTGGCTTCGATCTTTTTTATCAAAGCGGGGTGACGCGCGGCCTTCCCGCGATGATGCCGGTTGCCTTGCTCTATGAAACACCCGACAATGCCGCGGCCGAAATTCGTTATCTCGAAAATCACAAATACCCTATCTCTTATGTCGAAATAGGCGAAGAAGCCGATGGCCAGTATGCGTCGCCCGAAGACGACGCCGCGCTCTATCTCCAGTTCGTGACCGCCATACGCAAAGTAGACCCCACTCTCAAGCTCGGCGGCCCTTCGTTTCAAGGCGTGAACGATGACATCGAGGTCTGGCCCGATGCCGAGGGCCGCACCTCGTGGCTCGGCCGATTCCTGCTTTATCTGCGCCAGCATAATCGCATGCAGGATTTGCAATTCTTCTCTTTCGAGCACTATCCCTACGAGCCCTGCCACATCTCATGGGCCAGCCTCTATGACGAGCCGGAGCTCATCCATCACATTATCGACGTCTGGCACGCCGACGGCTTGCCGGCCTCCACGCCTTTTTTCATCACGGAGTCGAATCTCTCCTCAGCCACCAGCGAGACCTATGAAGATATTTTCTCCGGGCTCTGGCTGGCGGATTACATTGGATCGTTTCTTAGCAACGGGGGCAGCGGCGTCTACTACTTCCATTACCTGCCCCTGCAATTGGAGCACGGCTGCAACGACTCGCCGGGAACCTTCGGCATGTTCACGGTTCATCCTGACTTCTCCATCAAACAGCCGCTGGCTCAATTTTTTGTCAGTCAGTTGATCAATCGCGAATGGCTGCAGGCCGATGGGGACAATCAGGTCTTTCCCGCCGCGTCTGACTTAACCGACGGCGTAGGGCACAGTCTGGTCACGGCCTATGCGCTCAAGCGGCCGGATGGACAATGGTCCGTCATGCTCGTCAACAAAGATCAGGAAAACAACCACCACATCCACGTGGAGTTTGCCGGCAAGGTTGGAGCTCCCACGCAATTCAGCGGCTCCGTAGAAGAATCCATCTTCGGCAGCGCGCAATATGAATGGAAACCGTCCCCACAGGACTTCAATGCGCATCTTCCTGAGGCGGCTAACAACCCTGCGTCCCTCTCTCACGAAGGAGAGGCTTCTCCCGACGGACCTATCTTGCGGAAACAAATTTCCGCCGCCGGCGATGTCGAGTTGCCTGCAGCTTCGGTAGTCATCTTGCGCGGGAAACTCTGAACGTGCGAACGCTTCGACAAACGCAAAAGCTGGAACAAATCTCTTGACAGTCTCGGCTTCCACATTCGATACTCGCTCATCTTATTTTAGTATTGCAATTTTTATTTCAATATTTGAAATCAATAAACGAGATTACACTGAAATCTCTGCGATATCACATCGCAACAGACTCCGGGCAACAGGCTCCAGGCAACAGAGAGCAGCGATCCCCATATTGTCCTTGCATCAAACCGAGGTGAATAACCAACTTATGGTTTCAAAGATGACCTTCTTCTCCACTGCAATGCGTCCCGCGGGGGCAGCCATACTGTCGTTGTTCATCGTTAGCCTCGGTGTGGGTCCGCATCGATCCGATGCGCAAACGTCGGGACAACCGGCGCCCCAACAAACACCCGCGGTTCCGGATTGGGCCCAGCCGGGCACCGCAACTCACGAGCAAGTGCCTCCTCCGGCGGATTTCCATCGCGCCAGCACAACCTTCGATAAGCCGATTGGCATCTTTCAGGGCGAATCGGACATTGGCTCCGCAGTTGTACCCGGTAGCGCGAGTTACAATCCGACTTCGAAGCAATACACCATTACTTCCGCCGGATATAACATCTGGTATTCGCGCGACGAGTTTCGCTATCTGTGGACCAAGATGTCCGGGGATGTATCGATTGCCGCCGATGTCTCGTTTCCCAATCCAAAGGGTTTCGATGACCGTAAGGCAGTCATAGTGATTCGTCAAAACCTGAACGACGACTCCCCAGAGGCCATGGCGGGGGAACATGGAAGTGGCATGGTTCATCTCGCATGGCGTCCGAAACGGGGCGCGGAATTCAAGGATTTCGAATACCGCTTTTCTGCAGTTGGATTGCCAAATGGCGAGGCTGACTTCGGTGACCTCAAGGTCCGTCGAATCGGTATTGAAAAGCACGGTGACTCTATCGCCCTTTTCATTAGCGTGCGGGGAGAGCCAATGCACCAGTTCGGCCCTGCAACGGTGTTGCACTTTGACGGGCCGTTTTACGTCGGCATCGGCTTCTGCTCGCATCTTCCGGCTACCTTGGATAAGGCGGTTCTGTCAGACGTCTCCGTAGAGAATGCCGCCGGCAAACTACGCTAGTGGTATCCGCCACACAGAGGATAAATTCGATGAGCAAGTTCCCTTTTACCATACGACGATTCCGCTGCGAGGCTCTACTAATCGCCCTATGCCTATTACTGCCCACTTTGAGAGCGCATAGCTCGCCGCCACCGGCACCGGAAGAACGGGAGCAGCATTTTCGCAGCCAGGTCTTCATCTTCGATATGCGCGATGGCTCCTCCCACCTGGTGTACACCGCGGATTCTATCTGGGAGGCTCCCAACTGGTCGCCCGATGGAAAATATCTTCTCTTGAATTCCGGCGGAGCTATCTACAAATTCGTACTTCGGCCGGATGGCACCGCCGAGCCGCAGAAGTTGTCCATTCCGGCTGAATATGACTGCAACAACGATAAGGGTATCTCCCCGGATGGCGCAAAGCTCGCCTTCTCCGCCACCGTCTCTCCGACCGAGGATTCTCAGGTCTTTCTGGCCAACGCAGACGGCAGCGACATCAAACGAATGACGGTGGCTACCCCCAGCTACTTTCATGGCTGGTCGCCGGATGGCAAGACGCTCGCCTTCGTAGCCCAGCGCAACGGCAGCGACCAATTCGACATATACAGCATGCCGGCTTCCGGTGGACCGGAGAAACGGCTTACTTCCGACATTCATCACGACGACGGTCCCGATTACTCCCCGGACGGAAAGTGGATATATATCAATTCAAGTCGTTCCGGCAAAGAGGCAGTATGGCGGCTTCCGCCGGGCGGTGCCGGGCCCGATGACAAAAACGCAAAAATGGTGGTCAGCGACAGCCTTGAGGACTGGTTTCCCCACATCGCTCCCGATGGCAAGAAGATGGTGTATATCGGATATCCGGCCGGTACGGCAACGCATGACCCGCGCAGCGTCCCCATCGTATTCAAGCTTGTCGCCATCGACCATGACAAAGTGGCAACCAGCCAGAAAGTTCTAGTAAATGCCGTTGGCGGTCAAGGGTCGATGAATGTGAACTCCTGGTCTCCGGACTCCACCCGTTTTGCCTATGTTACGTACGAAGTGTTGCCATAGGCACGGCGATGGCTCCCTGTCTATCAAGATGGGATGCGCATGTGGGGCGCGGACGACATACCACAGCAGTGGCGCTGTGGTACGTGGCGAAAGGGACCGCTACAGAGATTGGATCAATCGAATATGGAAGATTTCGATAAGACTACCCGCCGAAAGTTTCTGAAGCTTACGTCATCGGCCCTGCCGCTTCTGGCTCTCCCCAACTGCGAGTTATGGGCGGCGGAAGAGCATATTCCCCTGGGCCTTCAGCTCTACACGCTGAGCGAGCAGGCAACGAAAGACCTCCCCGGGACGCTGAAGAAGATTCGGGCGATCGGGTATGAGCAAGTAGAGACGTATGGAGACAGCTACACGTATCCGGCGTCACAGCTCAAGAACACGATTCAGGCGGCGGGGTTACGTGCTCCGAGTGGTCACTTTGACTATGAGACACTTCCCGGGAAGATGGAGTATGCACGTCACCTGGGGCTGGAATGGGTAGTCTGTCCTTTTATCCCTGAAACGATGTGGACTTTGGAAGGGTTTCACGCTGTCGCAAAAAAGTTCAACGAATTCGGCAGGCGCGCCAAAGACCTTGGGATGCGGTTTGCATTTCACAACCACGACTATGAATTTGCCCCCCGCGGGGGTAACGGCAAGACTGGATTTGCGGTGCTGGTGGAGGAGACCGACCCGGAACTGGTCTTCTTCGAACTGGATTGTTACTGGGTAGTGCAGGCGGGGCACGATCCACTTACGATGCTGAAGGCTATGGGAAAACGGATCCGGATGCTGCATTTGAAGGACCGTAAGAATGGATTCCCTACGTCTTACAATCTGGAGCCATCGTCGTCACACTTTGCGCCAGTAGGCGCGGGATCGATCGACTGGAAATCGATTCTGGCCGAGGCGGAGAGGCTCAAGGTGGAGCATTATTTTGTCGAACAGGACGACACCTACGGGCATCCGTTCGAAAGTATTGCAGCAAGTTACAAGTATCTGCGAACCTTTGTGCCGTAAGAACCGCCCGTTCAGGCAACCACTGCTTGTCCGGCGATTGCATCACGCCGCTTTAGAAGTTAAAGCTTGGAGCGGCGCCGCTCCATCGGTCCTTCCCTTTCCATGTATCTCACCCGCGTCCACTCAGATCAGGCCGCCCGTCAGGCTGAGCCTTGGTTGACGGTGTAGACATTGTTTACGCCACTATGCGACTCCTCAGGTAAGCTGCGCACCTCTATGGCATCGGGTGGAATACTGCTGTGGTTAGTTTTTTGAGGGTGGTTCGATGTGGTCGATGACGAACACACCAACGGGACCCTCAGTCGCGCTTAGTTTGAGGCCGAGTTGTTCCTGAAGAGCTTGCTGCAGCGTGGTACCGAAGTCGGCGGTTGGTGTGGTAGTGCCGGGCTCCGAATCTGCGCCTCACTCGATTAGGAAGTCGTAGTTGTCGGTGAGACCGGTGCGGTCAAGGACCAGACGGCTGATCGCCAGGATGAAAAGAAAGATCCGTTTGCCGCGTGCGAGAGAGCGTGTGACGGTCGTAGTCATTACCTGGATGACCCGCTCTTTTAAGTATACGATCCTCTCGCCACCAAATTCGTCTCTTATACTCCTACAGCATTTTCACTTCTGGTGCTTACAGAGTAACGACTCCTATGGCGGCTTTTCCTCAAAAAAAGCCGCACTTCGCTGCACCTTCCTGTGCAGAGTAGAAGTGAAAATGCTCTCAGCTCAGCTCAGCCCGCCCGTCACCTTGAGCGCCTCGGAGTACATCCCACAGACGTGATAGCAGTCCATGCCGCTCTTGCCTAGTTGCGCTTCGTCGGGCGGCGTGTTCGGGTCGTAGTAATCGCTGAAGTACCCGCCATACCGGGCGTCGATGAAGTGCTCTTTGTACATGCGGAGCGATTTGTCGAACGCCGCCCACAGATCAACGCGGTTGTGAACGGCGGCGTAATTCATCAGAGCCCTGAGAAGTTCGCACTGATGCCACAACCCCTTGGCCTCTTTTACAGGGCTTCCCTCGTAATCGGTGATGGAGAAAGTGCCGCCGGTTTCAGGGTCATAGCCCGCCTTCATGGCGAAGCGGAGCACGCGCTCGCCGTATCGCTGGAGGTCCTGGCGCGGAAAGCCCTTTGCCACCGCCTCGCTCCAAAGATAGGCCCACTCGAACTGATGTCCCAGCTGACAGGGGCCTCCCGGAAGCGGCTTCCAATCGGCATCGTAGAACTCCGGCAGGCAGCCGGGCTCGCTCTGGAACAATCTGGTAAACATCAAGTTCCCATGCGCTTCCGCCTCTGCCAGCGCCTCCTTTGACCCGGTGGCATCGTAGTACGCCAGTAGCGCGTCGAACACGTACATCATCGGGTCCTGGGTGTTATTCCCGGGGGGGCTCGGCGGTGGGGCGTACGCCACCGCGTCGCCCCCGCCCTCTGTTGGTGGCGGCCCGGGCGGCTGGCTGTAGTCGGGTGTTGTGGCGTATTTGAAAAAGCCGGCTTTGTCCCGCAGGCCCTTTTTCATCTGTCCCCAGGTCTCCAAGGCCGCCTGCCGATACTTGTCATCACGCGTGACCCGAGCCGCGTGAGACAACCCGGAGATGAAGGTCGCTGTGCCATAGGCATCCTTGCGGTCGTCAATCACCTTACCGTCCGGAGCGACGCTAAAAAATAGCCCCCCGAATTGACGATCGCGAAAGTGCACCAACGTGAAATCGGCAATCCGCCGCACCGAGTCCAGATATGCGGAGTTATGAGTGAGGTCGTATCCTCTCGCACGCATAAATAGGTGGCGGCCCTGCGAGGAAAGTGTACCCACCTGTTGGCCGACGGGGCGCCATTGGCGGTTCATACTCTGCTGGACAAAGCCGCTGGGCAATTCGGCGAAGTTGCGCCAGCGGTCAATTTCGTCCATAAGAGCCTTGCGGAACCAGTGGCGGTCAATGTGCCGGCGGAGCGCAGCCGAGTGCGTCGCCCCCTCATGCGCGCCCTGGGACGGCCCCTGTTGCGCCTGCACAAGTCGCGTCTTCAGCAGAAGAGCAGCTCCTGCGCGCTGGACAAAGTCTCTCCGCGATAGACCCATCATTCACCCTCTCTGAACGCTCGAGCTTGTTAGCAATGGGTGTGGACCGGCCTCGCCGCAGCGAGCTAAGATTCGGGCCTTTACGTGGTTTTCTCTCAAAGAAAACCACACCACGCTGCTCTTACTACACCACACTCATTGCGAAATGCTTTAAACGATGATCCGGCCCACAGTACCCGGCAGGTTTTTCACACGCCCTGATAGTAATTCACTGAGACCTGGTCGAAGTAGTCTTCTATCTGCGGCCACACCTCCTGGTGAAGATCCGTATGTACCCAGCGTTGTTGCGACTCCCGGCTGTCAAACGCGATGCTCATGCGGTGCGCCGCGCCTTCCTCAACCGGCTTCAACAGCAGAACTCTGCGGAAACCGCTCTGAGCAGAGATTGCGGGCTTGAAGACGTTCTCAAAAGTTGCTTCCAGGTCGCTCTCCTTCCCCGGTTTCACCGTCATTTCCACGTGCAAAACAAACATCAGTCACCTCTCCATTTCCAAACGTTATCGTTGCGCGGCCGTTATGCCGCTACAGGCTTTTCTCCCGGCCAGGTCAGGTTGAACACCTCTATTGCTGTTTCACCCATGACCTTACTGAAAACCTCCGGACTCAAATCGAGCGCCTCGTATTTGGCGATCTCGACCGGAACGTTACTGGGAAGATCCGCGCCCATCATCACACGATCGGGTCCGATGGTATTGATCATCCAGCGTATGTCTTCGCCCAGGCACCAGGAAGTCTCCAGATAGAGATTGCTGCAGACCGTCGCTGCCACCTGCGCCTCGGCCGAAACAATTCCGCCGCCCGCATGGGCAAGGATAATCTTCAAATCGGGATATTTCCGAGCTGCCGGAATACATAAAGCGGGCAGCGAGAAAGGGATCCCCGCGCCGGTGTGCACCATGGCCGGGATTCCAAGTTCGTTGGCCGTTTCGAACACCAGATCTCCGTCCTCCGTCAGCGGATTCACTCCGTGACCAATCGTGTGCAGCTTGACCGCGACGAAATGCAAATCCTTGATGCATCGTTCCACTTCGCGCTGATACTTATCGCGCCCGATGTGCGGGCTCAGGCTAGCCAATCCAAAGAACCGCCCCGGATGTCTCGCGCATAAGTCGGCAATCTCGTCGTGGCGCTGGTAATAGTCCCTGGCGCCCGGATAAGGTTGCACGATGGTGGCGTCCACGCCATGTTTCTCCATCCGGGACATCATCGCTTCTTCAGTACTCAAAAGACCAAACACACAACATTCCCCGAGGTGAGCGTGCGTATCAATAACCTTCCTTTTAGCCATATATCCCTTCCGAGTCCTTTGGTTGTAGCGTGAAGTATCCATTGATCCCGCCGTTCCGTTCCGAAGTTCTCCGCTTCGACAGGCATCGCTTAGAAAGCCGTCAACCGGTTGTTCCTACGCGGCTCCGCGCAGGCGCCGGCCCCGATTCCGTTTAAGCCGCCTACCATGCTGTCGGGGGACCTCTCCAATCATTCGCTAGAGCATTTTCACAAATGGTGTAAGCCAAGAAGCAGCATTCCACGCAGGCGTTCGGCTAAGCAGTTTCGGAATTTGTGTAGGTCGAAGCCATCTCCGTTTACGTGGTTTTCTCTCAAGGAAAACCACACCTCGCGAGCTTTATCAGGCCACAGTAATTCCGAAACTGCCATAAAGAAGCGCGGTCCCCGGCAAAACACAGCGCACTGGGGTGGAAAGAACGCCCGCACTGAGCCTCTCTTAGCACATCACAGTATTGGTGACAATGCTTTAGGTCATCTTGAGCAGCCAGCGCACCGCGTTCTTTTGAAGCTTGAGGTATTCCGGCTGCCACATCGCATGGATGGTGTGACCCATGGCGGTGAAGACAACGCGCCCCTTTCCGTACTCGTGCGCCCAACCGCTAGCCGTCGTAGTTCCCATATTCTTCGGAGGCCCCAGGAGGTCTGTATCTTCGGATTCGGTGGTAAAGGTCAACCCATCGATATTCTCCGATTGCAGCAGGATGTTCTTCGGATCTTTGTCATAGATCAGATAATGCTGTTCGTCGGTCACCATGAAATCCTCAACTCCCCGCGTGACCGGGTGATCTTTGTTCACGATCCGCACTTTGAAAGGCCGCAGCGGCGGATGGCTCAACGCTAACCCGCCTTGGACCTCTCTATATTCCTTCGAAGAGCGCGAAACAAAAGCATTGTTGTGCAACGAATAAAAGCCGTTCCCTGCCGCTACAAAGTCCTTCACGGCTCGCCCTTGCTCTTCCGTTATCCAGTATTCCTCTTTCTCGGCCGGAAACTGCCCCGGATTCTCCAGTTCCCCTATGTGATCCGCCCCGTACCCGCTCGGCCAAATCATATTGTCCCGAAGACTGACAAAGAGTTGATAAGGTTCAAGCAGCCTTGCCGATAGATCGGAATAATTCGTTGTGTACTCTATGGGGAGGTTGAGGTCTTTAAAGACCCGGTCCAGACTTACCCGGATGTAATCCGAGTTATGCCACCGGTCGCCGATCAGAGCAATCGTGCGAGGTCTGTTGCCAGACACCGCCTGCCGTGCAGCGGAGGCCTGGGGTGTGGCCCAGGCCTCTGAGCCGCCCAGCGCGCCTGAGGCCGCTACGGCCGCGACGGTTTTGAGCATGCCCCTGCGTGAAATGATCGCCTTGTGTTTCATGCGTTATGTGATTCCTCCCTGGCCGCAAAATCTTGATGGCATCGTCTCACACTCACGCATCATCCTCCTATGGGCGTCTTTTCACCGGGAATTCGTCTCGCTGACGCTCCTCTAGAAGACGAGTGTCAGTGAGAGTTGAGCGTTACGCGACGTGCCGGTGGTGGACGATATCTGGCCGAAGCTGGGGCTGTCCAAGTCGGTGTTCGGGGCTCCGAAATTGTGCAAATTCAGGATGTTAAAAAGCTCACCTTTGAAATCGAGGCTGTAGCGCTCCCGAGCCTTGAATGATTTCTGCACCGCAAAGTCCCAATCTTTCGTCCCAAACGCTCGCAGGTTGCCAAAATAGGCCGGCGCGTTGCCTAACGTATAGGCTGAGGGTATGGCAAACGCATTGGGGTTTAGGTAACTGTCAGTGTAGGGATTGAAGGACTTGCGCGCTGCATGTGGGCCGTAAAGAGAAACTCCCGGCACAACGTTAGGCCGGAGAGTTCCAGTTCCGCCCGGAGTGAAGGCCTCGGTGTTCGCGAAACCAGGCAGGCTACGCTCCGTCAAGATCTGCAGCGGATTTCCTGCCTGCAAATTTACGAACCCGGATGTGGACCAACCACCGACGACTTGCTGCGCTACCTTGTTGCTGATGTTCAGCAATTTGCCGGTGCCGATGGGCAGCTGGTAGGTGTAGCCCACCGTAAACGCCCGTGGAATTTCATAAGAAGCGTGCGCCAGTTCGCCGCCAACGTTGTAATAGTTTTGTGCTCCGTAGCTGATATTCACGTTCGTGAAATTCTGTGCGTATGTAAACGCAGCCAGGAATGCAAGACCTTGACTGAGCTCTTTTTGCGCGCGAATCTGCAGAGCGTTGTAGTGCTCTTTGCCCACGGGATCGTTTAGTTCCAAAATCTGCTGATATTGGGGAAAGGGGCGCAAGGCTTGCGCCACCGTGCCGGAGAATCCTGCGTAGGGGGAGGCGACACCTGCAGCTATCGCCGCGGGAGAACCGATCTGCGCAAGCAAGGTATTCCCGAGAGATAGATGCGATGGATTGAGTTGGTTCAGGTTGAGGTAACCGTCATAGAGCCGGTGACCCTGCGTGCCGACATAAGACGCGTCAAGAACAATCCCCCACCCAAGCCCCTGTTGAATGCCGATATTGTAATTCTCCGCCATCGGTTCGATAAAGCCATTTTTGGGCAGATAGAAGGTGGACGAGCCATTCGCCACGGTGGGGACCAGGTCCGGGGTCGCGAGGATGGCCGGAAAGCCTCCGTTCCAGTTAAACGCCGCAGTGGCTCCACCATCCGGGGATGAAAGTTCAGACACGCCGTAATACCCCTGCTGATTGAGAAAGATCGTCGGCTGTGTGTTGGTATCGTACAAGATACCAAAGCCGGCGCGGATCACGGTGTTGGATTTGGGGCTATAGGCTAGACCGAGCCGGGGCCCAAAACCACGATGCCACTTATCGGCAAACGAGTTCGTGCCCGCCTCGCCTCGTTGATAGCCGGCGAACTCCAGAGCGCCAGGGAGGTTGCCCGCACCTGAGTTGGGCAGGGTCGGATTGAAATTCGATATGTTGTTCGATCTGGCGGTAGACGGGGAACTGTAATCCCACCTTAGGCCGTAGTTAAGCGTGAGGTTGGGACGAATCCTCCAGGAATCCTGGCCATAGAAAGCGAGATAAGGCAACACCCAGGCCTGGGAAGGCTCCTGAGCGTAGATTCCAGTGTCGACCTGGCCTAGCAGAAAACTCGCGGCCGCAAACCCGGTATTCGGATTCCCCGCCTGGGCTGTCTCGCCACTGGCAAACGAAAAGTTTCCGAATGGGAAGGATATGCCGAGGGGACCGCCATACTGCTGAAGCCCGATCGTGTAATATCTGCTGATCTGGCCGCCGAACTTATATTGGTGGGTACCGCGTGTCCAGCTGAGATCGTCACCCAACGTGACTCCGTTGTGAGTAATCTGGTTGATCCCATTGCCCTGCCCCAGAAAATAGGGGCCGACGGCAAGTTGCGCCAAACCTGCCTGGCCAACGTTTGTAAGGCCCGCCTTCTGGTTGAGATTGTTACCGTCGAACAGGCTGGCTATGTCGCCGCCATGCGAGAAAAATGCATCCTCCACCCAATTTAGATACACGTGATTGAGCAGGCTCACCGATAGGGTCTTGTCCCAATCGATAACGGCACGAACTTCGTGATTAGGAAACGTGCCACCACACAACGCGACGCCGATCGAACAGTCGTTAATACTATTTGCTGTTTCCACGCTCCCGCTAGCCGTCAGGTTCGATGTGGCGCTGAAGGTGTGGTTAATTTTAAAGAGATATTCATTGCTAGGGCTGTTTGTGCTGGCCGTACCTACGTAGTTATTCGTCAGGCCGGGCTGATTGGGATTGGGAAGGAGGTTGGCAAAATAGCTGGATACGGGGCTGATTTGATCCGGGCAAACCACGTTCAGCGCGCCATTGCAGGAATACTGCTGGCCTGTCGCGGGATTGTATATAGCCGGTATGCCCGCCGCAGAGAAATCCCCCGATTTCTCCGCGGGCGTGAGCACGCTGTAGATGGTCCCGGTGTTTGCCTGGGAGTACCGGAAACCGTCGTAATACCCGTAGAAGAAAGTCTTGTCATGGCGAATTGGGCCGCCGAAATCAAAGCCAAACTCGTTCTGATGATCTGGTCCGCGGACCGGTTCAAAATATGTTTTGGCGTCCAAATGGGTGTTGCGGAGGTATTCAAAAACGCTTCCGTGAAATTTATTCGTGCCCGACTTGATGATATAGGAGACGGCTCCCGTGGCAGTGCGGCCATACTCGGCATCGGCATTGGCCCCGATGACCGTAAATTCCTTAACAGCGAAAGTGGGAACGACTTCCCCGTATGCCCCGGGAGGGTATATGCCGCCGCTCGAGAACCCTACAGCGCTGACTGCGGCGCCGTCTACCAGGGTCTCCTGATCGCCCGGGAATCCACCATTGAGCGACGCACCGCCGTTTACATTCAATGCGGTCTGTGACGCACTATAGCCAGGCTCGAGTTCGAGAAAGCTGGTAGCGCTGCGCAGTGTCCCGGAGATCTCCACAGGCAGGGCCGAGACCAGATCGTTGCTGACGGAGTTTTGCACCGCCGAACTGGTGGGATTGATCAAGGGAGTCACGTCGGCATTTACCTCAACAACCGTCGATGTAGAGCCGACTTCAAGATGGAAGTCCAGAGTCAAGGCGCCACCGACAACGACCGCGACGTTTTGTTTTGTCGACGTCTTGAAATCCGTCTTGGTCGCGGTGACTGCGTAATTGCCAGAGGGTAGTTGCAATACGTAGTAACCGCTGTTATCGGTTTGGGTACTTGTGACAACACCGGTCTCGACGTTCCGCGCGGTTATTTGACCGCCGGGAATAACTGCTCCCGGTGGGTCTACAACGCGACCGCTCACCGTTCCGCCCAGGTTTTGCTGGGCAAAGGCGACGAATGCAGCCATGAGCACAAACGATAGGACTAAACAAGATGTTCGCATTGCCGTTCTTAAACTATGCATGTCGGTAACGACCTTTCTTTAAAGCCTTCCTATGAAAACCAGGTCGCCATGAGCTTCCTGCGGCATAAGGAAACGACTAGGCGGTCAGGTTAAGTACCCGTTGCGGACAGCTACCTTGTACTGCTCTCAATTCAGAAATGTCAAGCAATAAATTTATATTTTGATATTTGAAATGACTCGATGGTCACGAAGTTGGCTTTTTTCGGGGCTGCGGACGAGAAGGGTGGTGTTTGTATGGGAATGGAGCAGTGCCGCTAGACTGCGGGGATACAACATCAGAGGCGATAGCCGGAGCCACTGCTTTCACTTCCTTTTGGGAGAGCGCACCGGACACCTACCTTTACTGCTCTCAATTCATAAATGTCAAGGCATAAATTTATATTTTGAAATATGAAATCATTCGGCAGTCTCGAAGTTGACCTTTTTCGGGGCTGCGGACGAGAAGGGTGATGTTTGTATGGAAATGGAGCAATGCCGGAAGACTGCGGGGATACAACATCAGAGGTGATAGCCGGAGCCACCGCTTTCACTTCTTTTTGGGAGAACGCGGGTGGCGTCTTTCCGGGTAAACCATCCGAGCCACAACACTTCCTGGGTGGCTCGGATGGCCGAGCCATTTCGCTGCCGGCCGGAAGAGACTTACTTGCCGACTGTCTGTCTGGCCGAGGGCCGCCTTTTCGGCGGCTGCAAAAGGGTAACTTCCCTGCCCGGTGTCGCGCCCGGAGCGTTGTTGGGGCGCTCCCGGCCGTTAGTCGATACCGCGCCCAGGCGCGAGGAGATCTCCGCTGCCGCCTTGCGTACTTCAGCACAGATGAGGGGTAGGCGGTCCTTGGCGCGCGAGATAGGCCCCGCTGTGCTGATGCCCCCGACAACCTTGCCGGCGGCGTCAAAAATTGCAGCCCCGACACATCGGGCGCCGATCATTGTCTCCTCGTCGTCGAGCGAAAAGCCCCGTTTGCGTATTTCAATAAGGTCCTTTCGCAGACGCACTGCGTTCGTGATCGTTCTCGGGGTGTACGAGACGAATCTGGTGGCGGAGAGAATCTGTTCTTGACGCTGCACATCCTGGATGTTGGCCAGGATGGCCTTGCCCAGGGCCGTGCAATGAACCGAGTGCCGCGCCCCGACTGGAAAAACCAGCCGGAAATGATTTTGGCTCTCGAGCACGTCCAGGTAGACAATCTCGAAGCCGTCCAGCACTGCCAGATTTACCGTTTCGTCCGTCGCTGCTCGAAGGTTCTCGAGCGTGGGACGGCAGATTTTGCAGAGCGTGGTTTGAAACCTTACCCCACTTCCCATGCGCGCCAACTTAGGTCCCAGCATATAGGTGCCTGCAGCGTCGCGAAATAGGTAACCCTCGGCTTCAAGGTGGCTCAGAAAGCGGTGGACCGTGCTCTTGTTTATGCCCGTTGCAACCGAGATCTCTCTTAACTGAAGGCCATCAGGAGACCGGTCCAGCAACTCCAACACCTGCAGTACTTTTCCGATCACACCTACCGGCGCAGACCTCGACTTCCGCGTTCGCATAAAAGGCCCTCCCTTGCTCATTGCAATCCTACCCCAACAGGGCATTGTACGGTGGAGCCGCTCGATCTTCTTCTCGATGGGGTCATGTGTGCCGCTGCGGGCGGAAATGCAGGAACCATGTGTGGAGTTATAGTCCAGTCGGCGGGCGCCTATTCGTCGTTGGCTTCTCACCTATCGACCGGCCCGAATACTTGACCCGCTCCCTAAGTCCAAGGTACCGTCGTTGAGTTGCGTCCGATCAGGAGGACACTGCTTTCATGCCGGCCTTTTCAGAGTTCCGTACCTTCCACTCTTTAGCTTTGAGTATCTTTCTGCTGGCCGCAAGCGGCTGCGGCGGATCAGCCAGGAGCGCGCCCTCGGCTTCACCCGCGGCGGCGCCAACCGTCCACGCCACTGCAGCCCTCAACGGCGCCATGGTGGTGACATTATCCAGCACGACATCGCCGGCCAAAGATTTACTACACCACGGATGGCTCCACTCCGAACTCGTCGTCACAACTCTACCAGGCGCCATTCCTTGTGGCGTCGAACCTGACGGTCGACGCCATTGCCACGGCTCCCGGCCACGCCGGCAGCAGTGTCACTTCGCAAAGCTTTTCACCCGGCATCCCATCGGGCACGTTGGTGTGGAGCGACGAATTCAACAACCCAGCCGGGGGCAAGGCCCAGCCCAATCCCGCGGTATGGACCTACGACACCGGCGCGGAGGGCTTCGGCAACCACGAACTGGAGGACTACTGCAGCTGGAACTCGGCGATTTCTCCTTGCACACCCTCCGCGCCCAACGCGTATACCGGTAAAGACGGTTACCTGCACATTGCGGCCGAGCAGCCATCGGCCGGAAAGTACACGTCGGCGAGGATGAAGACCCAGGGCTTGTTCAGCTTTCAGTACGGCCGCGTCGAATTCAGGGCGAAGGTGCCGGAAGCACAGGGTCTCTGGCCAAACCTATATCTGATGGGGAATACCATCGCCACTTTGGATTGGCCGAAGTGCGGTGAGATGGATGTGCTGGAGCGCGTAGGCGCGGCTAAATCGCCTGACTGGAACAAGGGCCAGGTTCACGGGCCAGGCTATTCCGATTCCAATGACACTCTAGGCACCGACTACAAGTATCCCGCCGGGCAGACCGCCGCGGGATGGCACACCTACGGCATGATCTGGAGCAAGGGTAGCGTGGCCTATTACGTCGACGATCCACAGCATCCCTACGTTACTTACACGACCGCGAGCATTCGCCGCTTCCCCGGCGCCGTGTGGCCGTTCGATTCTGGAAACAGCTTTATCCTTCTCCACGTAGCTGTGGGGGGCGATTGGCCTGGAAGTCCTAATGCCAGCACACATTTCCCGTCGGAAATGCTGGTGGACTATGTGCGGATTTACACGAATTGACAGGGGCCTCAAGACCCTGCATGCCGAAGTACGACGGCACGGAGGAAATAGAGATGGTCGCAATCACCCGGCGGGCATGGCTACAAGGCGCCGCGGCCCTGGCGTTTACGCGTCCCTCGTGGGCCGATCAGGTGGGCGGCGCCGGCGCAAACGCCAGCGATCTGCCTCGTGCGCGTCCACCTGTGGGGGCGCGGCATTTCACCAGTGAAGCGGTCGAGACAGCCATCCAGCAGGTACAAAAACAAATTCCTGACGCCGCGCTGGCCACAATCTTCCAGAATTGCTTTCCCAATACACTCGACACAACCGTTTTCCCGAGCACCCACGAGGGTAAGCCGGATACCTATGTTGTGACTGGTGACATCGATGCCATGTGGCTGCGTGATTCCTCCGCTCAGGTTACGCCCTACCTTTCCCTGGCAACGCACGACTCTCGGCTGCGCGCACTGCTGGAAGGTGTCATTCGCCGCCAGGCGCGCATGATCCTGATCGACGCCTACGCCAATGCCTTCATGCGCGATACGGCCGCGGCGCCCCTCTCCTGGGCAGTGAACGATAAGACAAAACACGATCCTGGCGTTGGTGAGCGCAAGTGGGAAGTGGATTCCCTTTGCTATCCCATCCGGCTCGCGTACAACTACTGGCGGCACACGGGAGACACAGGCCCTTTCGATGCGCAGTGGAAAGAAGCAGCGTGGACCATCGTGCGGACGTTTCGCACCCAACAGCGCAAGCAGGATCGCGGCCCCTATTCCTTTCAGCGCGCATCGGACACACCCACGGATACGTTAGCCCTCAGTGGATTCGGGAATCCTGCGATTCCGGTAGGCTTGATCTTCTCCATGTTTCGCCCCTCGGACGATGCCTGTACGTATCCTCTCTTTGTTCCTGCAAATCTCTTCGCCGTAGTGAGCCTTCGCCAACTGGCGACCCTGGCAGACCAGGTCCTCAAGGATGTGAGCCTGGCCCGCGAAGCGCAGGCGCTCGCCACGGAAGTGGAAACCGCGGTCCGGCGATATGGCAAGACGCAGCACCCCCAATACGGCGAGATCTGGGCCTATGAGGTCGATGGCTATGGAAACGTGCTGCGGATGGATGATGCCAACGCGCCGGGACTGCTCAGTCTGCCCTACCTCGGCTGCTGCTCTCTCGATGACCCGCTCTATCGTCGTACCCGGCAGTTTGTGCAGAGCGAAGCCAATCCCTATTTCTTCCGCGGCACGGCGGCGGAGGGTGTGGGCGGCCCGCACGTAGGGCTCAATATGATCTGGCCGATGTCGATCATCATGCGCGCCCTCACCTCCACCGATGACGCGGAAATTCGTCAATGCCTTCGCTGGCTGCGCAACACGACCGCCGGTACCGGCTTTATGCACGAGTCGTTCCAGAAGGACGATCCAAAAATATTTACCCGGGCCTGGTTCGCCTGGGCCAACACTCTCTTCGGTGAGTTGACGATGCGATTGGCTTCCGAACGGCCGCACGTTTTCGGCGGCGACAGCGGCTACTGGAGCTGACGTCGAGTGCATCGACATTGGTTGGTAACTGCCTCGTTTCGGGCGTCGTGGATTGAGGTGTGGTTTTCTTTGAGGGAAAACCACGTCAAGGTTGGTGGCTCTGCCGTCGCCAACACCCCGTGGACCCGGCGACATACGTGACGGTGAGACATCTCTTCAGCCGTCCCTTCGGGACTTCTCTCCGGCATTGGATTGTGTACCCAGGATTCATCCTGCTATTTTCAGCATTTTCAGCCGTCCCCATTCGGCAAGCTCAGGACAGGCTCTTCGGGACTGGATTGGCCAACGTTGATTTGATAAGGAGAGGGGTACCCGTCCAGTCCCGGAGCTTTTCAGCAAACTGTAAAGCCCAAGCCTGTAAAGCCAGGCTTTAGCCCGTACCTACCGAGGACGAGGATCGGGGGAGATGCCTTTTCTGCAACGATGGAAGGATAGTCTCCCCCCCGCGGCCGGGCCGTGCGCGGTCATGGTGGGCGTCAAATTGTCAAAGAACTGCCAAGCTCAAGAGGACACGCCTGGGCGCACCCCTGCTGATTCGCGCAATGCACGTGCTCTCTCCCGCAGTCCCCTCACCGGGCGAAAAAAATAGGGGAATGCGCGAGATAAGCGAGATAAGCGAGATAAGCGAAAAAAGCGAAAAAAGCGAGAAAGCCCGTCTGCTCTCTCCCTCAGCCCCCTCACCGGGCGAAAAAAAATAGGGGAATGTGCGAGAAAAGCGAGAAAAACCCCCCTGTGTTTTCACAATCAACAGCTTACGAGGACCGAGCAAAGATGCAGCACCGGTGCTTTCTGTAAGCCGGTTGCGGCGGCACGGAACTGGCAGTTCGGTGCAAAGCCGGGCAGGGCCGTCGCGATGGAACGGCGCTGGAATCGACACCTCTGGAGACACATTGCAATCTCCAGTGGCGCGAAGCGATTGGACCCAAGTACACTCGCGGACTGGCGAGAGGTACACACATATAGATGCAGAAACATCCCGGAACGTTCGGCGGAAAAGGCGCGTCGACAGTAATTAGATCATCAGTGTCCTATCCGGCAGTTACCCTGAAGCCACCTGGGCGCAATCAAGCGCAGGGATTAGGGAAACCTGATGGATAGCTGGGGACGCTCACCACGTTTCCAGACTGTGCGGATACCGTTGCGCGGATGTAAAACCTCCAGGGTGCGGCCTTCCTTAATAAGGAAGGCCGCACCGTTTGGCTGTGAGCTTCTTAGAATCGGTCACCTCGGCGGGCATCCGTGAAAACGGAAACACAGCCGCAGGGTTCCACAAAGCGGGTTCGGATCTTCAATCGGCACAAAGATTTGGTTGTTGACGGGGTTCACCGTCACCGAATGGGCGTTGGTTCCTGTAGGAAAGTTTTCGATCCATTCATTTGTCTCGGCGTTGATCACGCCTAGAACCGGCGACGCTGCGGTTGCGGTTGGGCTGGTGAAATAGTCGCGCGCTCCCAGGTAATAGTGATGATCGGTAGGATTGTACGCGGCGAAGTCCACACCGCCCGCTTGCGGGATATTGGCCAGAATGGCTCCCGTGACTCCGTTGATCACATAGGTGCGCGGCGCGAACTGAACCGGGTCAGGCGCCGGGAAGCCCGGGTCGCAGGTGACGAGAACATTTCGCCAGGGCCCTGCGCCATGCCTGAAGGCATGCGACCATTGTGTGTACGGGAACACCCTCAGCTGAGCCACACCGCAAAAAGCCTCCGGCTATCCTCACCACCAACGTTATTTGTCGATCCGATCCGTCACCTGGATACTGGTCTTCATGGTGTGCTGCTCCCCCGGCGCAAGATCGACCCCGCAGGAACGCATATTGCTGGCCTCCACGCACGCCATTCTCCGCCATTCGTCGTCGCCCAGATCGGCCATGGTATTCGCCCCTGTGCTCCACGGATTCCAAACCACCGTGCTGCGGGAATCTTTCTTTTCCACTCGAATACGCCGGCGCAGGACCGGATCCAGGATCTCGACGGCATGCGTCGTATCCATGTAGGCGCGATCGGTTTGGGCGCTGAAGACGATATCGCCCTGCTGCCGCTTCTCCTTGTTCCCGTCGGTATTGTCGAGGTAGGTGACGCCATCGAGGCCGGTGATCACAAGCTTCTCTGCCTCGCCCACCCGGTAGTAGGTGTGCAGTGCCTCTTCAAAGCGCAGAGCCTTGCTGCCGGTGTTCCGCATCACCAATTCCTGCACCAGCGCAGCGCCAATACTCAGCCGATGGGTCAGATGAAAATCAAACGGCCACCACGCCCGCGTAGCATCATCGCTCGCCGTCGACAGGCTCACCGTCACCGCGCTACCGTCGGAGGCAATCTCGTCCAGCGTCCAGGCCTTGGTCCGCACGAACCCGTGAGAAGGCGCCTTGGGATCATCTAGTCTATTACGAAACCACGGAAAGCAGACCGGGATTCCCCCGCGAATCGCATGCCCCGCCGCCCACGCGGATTGCCCGCTGACAAAGATGACTTCCTCCGCACCCGCCGGGCGCCAGGAAGTAAGGTGTGCGCCATGCAGATAGATCTCCGCTGTCGCCGCCTGCATCGTGATCGCGATGCGCGGCAACCCGCCCATGCCTTCGCTGATCTGCGCCACACCCGAAACACCGAACCGCTGATTCAATTCCGCAACCGTAACCGACCCTGGCATCCAATCCTCTCTCTTGAACCTTGTCATCTCGCCACCACCCTGCATGGAAGCCGCCAGGTGGGGTTACCAATCATTTCCACTACCGTCCCACAACCTCCAACAACTGACTCTCCGAGCCAAACGGCGCCCCCTGGAGACCCTTGGGTCGTGAGCTTCCCCGTACCGGCCATTGTAACTGGAGGGATAAAACAGAACTCGCTGGGCCGGATCATGCAAGGCAAGGCCCGAACCAGCAGTACCTAACGGCATTTTCCAAGTGGGTGTAGACCGAAGGAACAAGCATTTACGTGGTTTTCTCTCAAAGAAAACCACGCCTCGCCGCTCGTACCAGAGCACAGTAATTGCGAAAATGCTTTAGCTGAGCAATCCGGTAGACGATCCCGAGCCGCCTATGTCGTAGACCGTCTTCACCACATTTTCCTCTTCGCCCAGAATCAAACGGATAATCGCCAGCAGCTTGTCGTTCGCGATCGGCTTCTGCAGAAATGTCTTTGCCCCCGCCTTGATGGCGCGCTCCCGATTGCCAACGCGGTCTCGTCCTGATAACACGATCACGGGAATCGATGAGAGAATGGCATTGGCTTTCAACCGCTCCAGCACGCTGAAGCCATCGCCGGCAGGCAGTCCAAGATCCAGGATCATCAGATCCGGCATATGCTTCCGCGCCTCGGAAATACTGGCCACTCCATCTCCGGCAGAAATAACGTCGTAGTGGTTGGCACTCAGTCGCTGTTGCAGACCCAATCGCATATCCGGATCGTCATCGACAACCAGAATCTTCTTTTGACTCATACTCTGCTTTCCTCGCTAAACCTGGGTATTCGTTCTGACTTGCATGCCGGGCGCTTGTAACGCCCGTTGCGAACCGGTATCTCCCAATCACCCGGGGCACGATTCGCGGAATGGCGATTTCTACTCGGAGCTCAAAGAATGTCGAACCAGTTGACGGCCATGACCACGGGAACCGCCTTGGTGGGAGTCGGGTTGTAATTGCCGGCAAAGGGGCCGATCCATGTGGGCACCCGGGGGTTGGTAAAGCTGGCAGCTTCTGTCCACACCGCCCCGTCGACTGAGTAATAGGCCAGGTAAGCGGCGCCGGTTCTGCTAAGTCGCAGGTACAAGGGGGTCTGGTATGCGCGAAAGCCCGTATCCTCAAACACCGCCGTCGCGACTCCGCCGGTAACGGTATGCGCGCTAAGGTTGATCGTGGTTCCGTTTGTGCCCACCTCGAAGGTGATGAAGTCACTCTTATCGGCGAGCACGATAAGTCCCTCGCTCGTACTGGCATCCGTCGCCACCAGGGTCGAATCGATCTTGATGGAGATGTCGAAGTCGACGTTCCCGATCGGTTGCATCACCTGAACGGCCCCATCCGGAGAAAGCAAAGCGTCATGGTTGCTGCCCCCGGGGACATTCAAAAACAAGTGACCGTTCGAGACCGAGGCTGTTCCGCCATTCGGATTGACTACCTGCCAGAGCGGCCCAAGGAAGCTGCTGGCAAGAGGCGCTTTGGCCGCCGCCGGCGTGACGTCAGAGGCAGCGCGTGCCGCTAACGGGACAACCAGCGCGAGAAACGCGGCATAAAGAGGGTATGACCTGTTTCCGTACATCGTCAGTACCTCCGAACTTATTTCTTCTTACCATTCCATCCACGTAGTTATCACCCCAGCGGATGGCTGGAGATTCTTGTCTGGTATAGCTACTATCTCTCTCGCCGCACTTACTCACCATTCCCATTGCTGTGCATTACTGAAGTTACAACGCGCAACGGCGAAGAAGGCCACGCGGACACTCATTGCTGCACATCGAACCAGTTCACCGACATCACCACCGGAACCGTGTTGCCAGGTGTGTCGTTATAGTTGCTCGCAAACGGCCCTATGGAGGTGGGGACCGTAGAGTAGGTAAAACTGGTTGCCTGCGTCCAGCTCGCGCCGTCGATCGAGTAGAACGCCACATAAGCGCTCCCCGATCTGGTGAGCCTTAAGTACATCGGGTTTTGATATTGGCTGAAAGCAGCATCGTCGAGAACGGTGCTCGCCACACCGCCGCTGACCGTGTAGGCCTTGAGGCCGATCCTCGTTCCATCCGTCGTCAGCGCGAACGTGAGGTAGTCATGGTCGTTTGCCACGACCATCAAACCCTGGCTCGTGTTTGCGTCGCCGGCATAGAGCGGCGAATCGATCTTGACGGCCACGTCGAAATCTTCGTTCCCAATGCCCTGCACCACGCGCACGGCTTGATTGGACGGCAACAACAGGTCGTGGTTGCTTCCCCCGGGAACGCCGAGGAACAGATGTCCATTCGAGATAGACGCCGACCCGCCGGACGGAGTAACCAACTCCCAGAAAGGCCCGGCAAAGCTGTCTGGCAGCGCCGCTGCCGGAGCTGCGGGGATGGGGCCGGCGGCGATGGCTACCGCAGTCGCCGGCGAAGAGGATGTTGGGGAAGAAGACGCCGGCAGCCCGGAGTCCGCAGCAGCCCCAGGACTATTATCGGCGGTCGCAGCGGCGGCGCTCTCGGCGGCGGGCGCCTGCGTATTGGCATTTGCCGCAGGCACTGTCTGGGTTTCTGCAACTACAGGAGCAGCAGCGGCAACATTGGCGGCTGCTTTCTCCACAGCAGGCGCAGCGGCCGCGGTTACAGTGACTTTCCATGGTGAAGCCCCAACGCCACCCACGCTGGCTTCCACATTGACCGCCCCGGCGCTGATCGCGGTAACTTTGCCCAGGCTGCTGACCTTGGCCACCGCATGATTCGTGGTATTCCATTGGATCAACGTGTTCCCCTCGACGTTAGGTAACAACTTCGTCGAGCCATCCGAGTAGACTCCATACACACTGAACTGCAGCGTCTTGCCCGCTACCATCGAGTTCGCGTTTCCGCTGGTGCCAAGATATGCGCTGACCAGCACCGGTGTGCTCGATTTGCTCGATGAGCTCGATGCGCCCGACGTGCTTGAACTACTTGAAGTGCTGGATGTACTTGACGTGCTCGATGTGGTCGATGTGCCCGATGTGCTTGGCGCACTCGCCGCGGCGGTTCCTGCTACCGCAGAGGTTACAAGTGCGCTCGGAACATACCCGAACGAAGGAAACACGATTCCCTGGTTGGCTCCCTGCCCCCATGAGGCGATCGCCTTGATCGTGCTCCCCGGCGCCGCCGTAAAGGGCGCCGCGTAGACATGGGACGTACCGGCCGATTTGCCCGGGCCAAAGATCGCCGGCGTCGAGCCGTCGGTCGTATAGAATATCGAAACGCCATGTGCGGAGTTCGGCTCCCGCAGGGTGACGGTCGATCCGGACACGGAGATAGTAGGGGCCGCCGTGGCAATCGTCGTGCTGCTCTGGACCACTGTATTTGGACTTAGAATGATTCCTGGATTCGACGCTGACCCGCCGTCCTCATACGTCACCGCCAGGTCCACACTTGTCGAGCTGCCCGCCCAGGCGTCGGTGCCGGAGAAATAGTTGCCCGTGATCGTCGCGTTGGTGAACGGCTCCCCGACAGTGATGGCGTAGCCTGTGCAGGCGAAGCCCGCGGCGCAGTTATCCGGGCCGTTGCCGCCTTGAAATAGATTATTGGTGGCGATGCTGCCGGGGCCCCACAACTCCAGACCGATGCCGTAGTGCGCTCCCGAACCGGTGATGGTAATCGGCACGTTGGCGATGAATACGTTGTCGTCCGCAACGTGCGTGGGGGAAATTGAGGTTACCCATTGCGGTATCGACAACCCAAACGTGTTGTAGCTGGGATTGAACGGCTGGTAAAACGCATTGTGACTGTAAGTGCCGACCCCGTTTGTGTTCTGTTGCGCTTCGATGAGAATACGTGAGTTTCCCTGCATGTTGTTATTCTCAACATCGACATTGAGGCTTCCGATGCCGAGCCCGGACGCCTCCGCGAGTTTAAGGCCTTCTTCCGTCAGGTTGACGGTGTTATTCGACCAGGTCAGGTAATTGTTGTAGCCATTTACCCAGGTAGACGCGCAGCCCCCGCCCGAGTCCGGCCAGGCGGTAGCCCGAATGGCGGCGCAGTTATTGAAAAACGTATTCCACGTAATACTAAGATAGGTTGCACCCGTGTCGGCGGTAAAAGCATAGTTTTCCCCGTCGACAAAGATATTTGCTTCCGACGAGTTGCCGCCGGCGGGAGGATTGTTACCGTCGAAGGCATTCTCTTGAATCGAGATGCCGGAAGCCGGGTAATTCACCAGGATTCCGCCCTGCGTGCCGCTGAATCGAAGGTACTGTATTGTGCAGCCGTGCGCACCGGTGAACGAAGTACCGTTGCTGTTCGTGGCCAGGGCATAATTTGTGCTGACCGTGCTCGTCAGAATCGCGGTCGGCAGGTGCGTCTGGGTCACCAGGCCCACGTTAGGCCCCGTATAAACGGTGCCGTTCGAACACGGCAGCGACAGCGTAAACGCGAGGCTATAACTACCCGCCGCGAACGAAACCGTGTTACCGGCCGACAATCCCGCGGTATCCAGAATGGCCTGAATCGCTTCTGCGTTGGACCCGGCCGCAACAGTATATGTTGCGGCGCATGCTGGAACTGCCATGCCCAAAAGAAAAAGCACACCTAACTTGTTCATGGTCAAGCCTCCGCGCTTGAGAGCACTTCCGCCGCACATTCATTACTTTTTATTTATTACCGTGGAAGTGCTGTATGATCGCGCGGCTGCCCGCCTATAAGCGAACGCCCACGATGGAAACGCATAGGCCACGCGATAAGAGCGGCTTTGTCAACTAATCCACTATCTTATCCAGAGGGTACCAACGGCAATTACCTTTGGTGTGCATTACCGGTGTAACAGAATCTTTGAGCGAAGTCCTGAAAGCACTCGTCTTATCCTTTTCCTTCCGGCATGAGTTACAACATAGACAAGGCTGACGGCACTCACCAAAACAGTTACTTAAGCGTCTACGCCCGGGTTCCTCTCTTCGCTTTGCAGCGCGACTCGGCAATCCACCGGGGCAATAAACCGGGCATCCACTGGCGAAGAAGCCCCTCGGCCACCCGCCAGTGGCTCTCTTGCCGCATGCATGATATGTTTGCCGAACTACGACCGAACTACGACCGCCCCACCGCCTGAGGAGCATCCATGATCCGATCCATCGCCGAGGCAATCAAAGGATGGGCCTACCTGCTCGCCTTTGTTACCGGCGGCAACTACGTGCGCAAGGCAAGACTCCGGCGTCTTGGCAGAGGAGTGAAGATCTGCCCAACGGCCTTCTTTAAATATCCGGAGATGATTCAGATCGGCGACCACACCTTCATCAATCACCTTTGTTCCGTGTGGGCCTCACCGGGAGGTTCCATTACCATCGGCAGCAACGTGCTCTTCGGCCCCGGTGCGGCCGTCATCTCTTCTAACCACGCGTTCGCTCGTGAATCGTTGATTCGCTCGCAGCCCGGACAGGACGCGCCGATCACGATCGGGGATGACGTATGGCTGGGCGCCCACGTGGTAGTGACCGCGGGCGTCTCGATCGGCGATGGTGTCGTGGTGGGTGCGGGCGCCGTGGTTACCAGCGACTTGCCATCCATGTCTATTTGCGCCGGCGTCCCGGCGAGGGTCATTGGCTATCGTCACTGATGCGCTTTGCAAATGCGCTTTCCACAGAGCAAAAGAAAAACTTAATCTTTCCCTCGCCCTTGGTTTAATCCCCTTCTCATAGGCTGATATCGGACATACGTGAGCTATGAGCAAACTGCATGTGGCATGGATGGTTGTTCTGCTATCGATCTCTATGGCCGGCGCGGCCCAACGTGTGTCGTCCCCCCAACCGGGGTCCGCTTTCCCTGCAACGCCTGCGTCCATCGGGGGCTCCAATCTACCGTTTCAGCCGATTGGGACCTCCGACCTTCTGCGCATAACCGTCGCCGATGCACCGGAACTCTCTCAATCCTTTCGCGTCGACAAGAAGGGGAATCTGAACCTGCCTCTCCTCCGCGCACCGTTGTCCGCCGAAGGACTCATGCCCGACGCTTTGCGCGATCGCATCGCAGACGCTCTGCGCGCGCAGCATCTGCTGGTTGAGCCCATCGTCGACGTCTCCGTGGTCGAATATCGCAGCCGCGACGTCACCATCGCCGGGGCCGTCAAAACCCCCATCACCATTCAGGAATTGGGCAATCTGCGCCTATTGGGCGCGTTGAGCCAGGCGGGTGGACTGCTTCCCGAAGCGGGTCCGGAAGTGATCGTCGAACAGGCAAATGGCGACTCACAACGTCTCTCGGTTCATTCTCTTTTCGACGGACTTCACCCCGAACTCAATATCCCCATCGTGGCCGGCGCCCAGATCCGCGTTCCGGAGTGCGATCGCGTGTTTGTTGTAGGCGATGTAAAGCGGCCAGGAGCGTTTCCCTTCGTGAACGTGGAAGATACCACCGTGCTCCAACTGCTGGCCCTCAGTGGCGGCCTTGACTCATTCAGCCGTAACAAGGCTTACATTTACCGAACCCAGCCCGGTAACCCTTTGAAGCAGGAAATCGAAGTCCCGCTGCGACGGATTTTGGACCGAAAGTCCGCCGATGTGAAACTGGCCGCAAACGACATACTCTATGTCCCCACCAACGGAAAGCTCAAGGCCGGCGCGACCGTTGTGAACCACGTGACCGGTATCGGCAACACTGCCGTTTCCGCGGCTATCTGGAGTTCGCACTGAACGGAACGGCGGGGACGAATCCGCTCTTCCGGTTTTCTGCCAAAGCCTGTCGGCATTCACGAACTTCCTACCGTCATCCGCCATTGCTTGCGCGTTGACCTGGTTTCCGAATGGAGCCAAGTACATGTCCGATTTTATTGCCCTGCATAAACCGCAACTGCGGCTGGACGATCCCGCTCAATCCCAGCGGCCGCTCACGTTTTACACTCGGACCTTGCGCCGGCATGGGCTGATGATCATGCTGTGCAGCCTCGCGCTCACCTCGCTGGTCGTGCTCGCGTGCCTCGCGGCGCCTCCTATCTATGTGGGCTCCGCCGTCATCGCCATCGACCGGCAGGTTGCGCCGGAGACCATCGGCGCGGATCGTCTCCTCAGCACCGGCGACGACCAGTTCATGGCGACGCAGCAAAGCCTGCTCCGCGCCGATACGATCCTGCGCCCGGTCACAGAGCGCTTCCACTTACTCGACCGCGAGCATCAATTGGGCCGCTATTGGTTTTGGCGCTATTCGGAGCAAAAAGAACAGGCGATCCGCAATGCACCCATAACCCTGAAGCATTTGAAAATCGAACGCAATCCCAACACATACTTACTCACCATCACTTATAGCGATCGAGATCCGAAGGTTGCGGCGGACGTAGCCAATGCGATCGCCGATTCCTACCTGCGCGACATTTTCGAGACCCGCATCAAGGAAGCCGGCCGTCTCACTTCTTCCATGGAACGCCAGCTCATTGATTTAAAACAAAAAATGGAATCCACGCACACCGCGCTGATGGTATATCAGCGCGACCTCGGAACCGCCGATCCGGAACAAAAGACCAGTGTGCTGGTAGCCAAACTGCAGGCGCTGAACACCGAAAATAGCGCCGCGGAGGCCGATAGGATCGCCAAAGAGGCGGTATATCGCGAAGCCAAAGATGGTACGCTGCCCGAGGTCGAGGTCTCGACGCAATCGAGCGATCTGAGCCGCGATGTGGCGAACCTGCAGGCGGCCAAGGCCAATCTGGCCTCCATCGCCGCGACCTACGGGGACCAGCACCCGGAGTACCGCAAGGCCCAGGCCATAACCGACGAGGCCGCGGCGGCGCTCGATGAGACACGCCAGAATGTTTCCTCACGCATCGGCGTGGACTACCGCCAGACCCTGGTGCGCGAACGCATGCTGTCTGCCGCAGTTGCGGAAACCAAGCAGGAAGTCGACGACCTGACCGCGCAGTCTTTCGATTACCTGCAGTTGAAGCACGAAGCGGATACGGCGGAACGGGTGTACGAAGATCTCTTCGCAAAAATCAAGACGTCGGGCATCAACTCCGAGCTACAGAACAATATTATCCGGCTGGCCGATTCTGCCCGCGCGGCCGCCAAGCCGATTTTTCCTAACTGGCCGCTGATCGTGTTCTGCTCGCTGGGCTTTTTCTCGCTTGGCTGCGCCGTCTGGGTGATCTCGGCCGAACTGACAGACGTAAGCGCTAAAGAAGGCGAGGCGGTGCAGGCGGCGCTGGGTGTCCCTGTCATTTGTGCATTACCCAGGGTGCTGGATATGGAATTGCGTCTCGCTCTTGGTCCCGATGGCATGCGGCTGGCACGATCCCGCATCCGCAGCCTGCAAGACGGGTTCTTCAATGAAGGCGTTCGCCACCTGCGGGGTTTTCTAATGCTCTCGTTCCAGGCCAACATGCCCCGAAGCGTACTGATTACCAGCGCCGTACCGGGGGAGGGCAAATCGACACTCGCCCTGGCGCTCGCGATTGTCAGCGCCGAACAAGGCAAGCACACTCTCTTGATCGACGCCGACCTGCGCCAACCGGCCATCGAAAGGCTCGCGCGCCTCGATCCCGATGCCGGCCTCTCAGAGGTCCTTGCCCATCGCAGTCATTGGCGCGCGGCGGCGCGTCCCGTAGTCTCCCATCCGCATCTTTTTGTGCTCGGCTCAGGATTGCCTTTGCCGCGGTCCCTCGCGCTGATCGGCCCGCAAATGCGGGGAATTCTCGCCCAGGCAACCAAGGAATTCGACCTGGTCATTGTTGATTCACCCCCGCTGCTGGGCTGCGCGGAAACCCTCGAAATCGCCGCCGCGTCCGAGGTGACAGTGCTCGCGGTCCGCAGCGGACACACCACGATGAAGGCCCTCGGGACAACCATCGAGACCCTTCGCCGGGTCAACGTCCCCATCGCCGGCATTGTGCTGAATGAATCCGCCATGGCGACAGATCCAACCTACAAGGCGTATGCGCGTTACTACGCTACGCTGGGCAGCGCCTAGTGACGCTGCCCATCACAGTTGCACTCTTAGGCGTGTGGGGCCTGGCGATGTACCGCTACGGGCGCTCCGCCCTCTTTCCACCGGCCGCGCTCGCCATCGTCTGGACGATCACGCTCTTTGCCGTCTGGCTCTCCGGGGATCTCTATTTCCCGCTCACCATCATCGCCAACGAAATCGTCCTCACCGGCGTTCTTGCCTTCTCGCTCGGTGGAGTCAGCGCCGTCGCTGCTCCCCTGTGGAGAGGGCGAACCCTCTCCGCGGTCGGCGCCACCCGCCGGCATCAGGTGGACCGCTGGCTGACCGCGGCGGTGATCGTTTTGCTGCTGAATATTCCTGTCTCCTACCTGTATTTCAAACACCTGAGCACCGCCATTGCTCCCCGGCAAAGCCTGTTGAAACAAATTCGCATTGCGTCTTCAAAGGCGAATGTCTCGAGCCCCGGCGCGCCGCCCATCGAGGCATTCATTCTCCCGTTCCTCACCATCACTGCCCTGATAGCCGTTTACGAATATGCCGATACCGGCAAGCAACGAGGCCGCACCCTCCTCCTCATCGTGCTTGCAGGCGGATATCAGTTGCTGAACGGCGCTCGTTCCGAGGTGCTGCTCCTGCTGATCAGCTCGATCGTCATCCTCTGGCTCAAGCGAGGCGCCGCTCCCCTGCGCTTGCTCACCATCATGGGCCTGCTCTTTCTGCTGGTCTTTTCTCTGGGCCAAATTGCCCTGAGCAAATACGGCGCCAGTCCGGATGCATCGCTGGGGGACAATCTTCCCCGCGTCGCTGAAGGCTTCGGCACTTACTGGCTCGGCGGCATCATTGCTTTTGACCAGAATCGGCAAAATCCTGAATTGCGTTATGGGTGGGACCTGGGCAAATTTGCCAAGCGCGCCGCCAACAGGTTTGGCGCGACCTATTCCGAGCACGACAGAAACCTTCAATACACAAAAATCTCGCCTACCCAGATAACGAATGTATATACCGTGTTCCTGCCCTACTACATGGACCACGGCGGAATGGCCGGAGTCATCGGCCTGATGTTCGTCATGGGGTTTCTCAGCACCTATGTGTATCGGTGCGCCATCCACGACCGCTGCTGGGCCGTGTTCACCCTGGGCGCCTTTGTCTATGCGACCGTCATGACCATCTTTTCCGAGGAATATTTCGCCCAGATCATGTTTTGGATCAAAGCCGGGGCCCTCTCCACCCTTGTCTACTTCACGCCCAGCATCCTCCCCAGCCTCAGCGGCATCGCGCTTCCGCACAGGAGTGTCATGAGCAAGGGAGAGCCCGAACCGTGCGAGTAGCGGCCTACACCGGCGGCGTGATGGTGCCCAGCGCCCGGGCACGCGTGCGCCAGTACATCGGTCCCCTCAGCCGTTTTGGCATCGCGGTCCGGGAATACCCTCTGCCTATGGGAAACATCCTGCCGCCGCAGCGCGGCCGGCGACCGCTGTGGATGGCCGCTACGGCGCTGTCTCGTGCCGCGGCTCTCGCCTGCTCCTGGAAGGCGGACGTCACCTGGATCTCACGTCAACTCCTCCCCGCGTTCGCGCCCATCCACGCCCTGGCCAAACGGCCGATCATCCTCGACGTCGACGACGCGGTTTGGCTCAATACCGGCGGCCACCGCGCCGGAGATCTGGCCCGCGCCAGCGACCTCGTGGTATGCGGCAACGCTTTTCTCGCCCAGCAGTTTTCCCTCTGGAACAGCAACGTCGCCGTCATCCCGACAGCAATCGACACTTCCTGGTATCGGCCCCACCCCGGCCTCCACGCTGACCCCAGCCACGACCACAGTCACGACCCCGGCCACGAGGACGCCTCGAATCGCCCGCTGGTCAATTGCCCGGTGGTCAAGCGCCCACTGGTGCTGGGTTGGACCGGCACCAGCGGCAACTATCCTTTTCTCTATGCCATCGAGGGCGCGCTCGAACGTGTTCTCGCCCACTGCCCGCGCGCAACCCTGCTCGTCATCGCCGATAAACCGCCGCGGTTCCAATCGCTTCCCTCGTCTCGCGTCGAATTCGAGCCTTGGACACCGGAGACGGAGTTATCCGCCTTCGCCCGCATGTCCATTGGACTGATGCCGCTGGCCGATAACGACTGGTGCAACGGCAAATGCAGTTACAAAATGCTGTGTTATATGGCCGCCGGTTTGCCCGTAGCGGTGACCGCCGCCGGAATGAACCGCGAGGTACTTGCGCTGGGTAGCGTCGGCCTGAGTGCGGGTCGCGAGCAGGAGTGGGTGGATGCGCTCATCGCCCTGCTTGAAGATCCGCAATTGCGCCGCCGCATGGGCGACACCGGTCGAGCTGTCGTCGAGGAGCACTTTAGCCTGCAGCGGCTGGCCCAGCAATATGCGCTTCTGTTTCAGTCCCTCGGCGGAGAGTCCACACCAGGCAGCCGCTCCCCGGCTCCAGTAACGTCAATCATTACCTGACTGCGATCACCCCACCGCCACCCTTTCCTCGTTGCCCAACAACGAGGCTGACACCAAACTGACGCGAGATGAGCGAGAAATCGATGCCGGACCCTGTCATCACCATTGCCATGCCCTTCTACAACAGCGCCGCTACCCTGGAGCTGGCCATTCGTTCGCTCCTCAACCAGAGTTATGACGATTTCGAGCTCCTGCTCTGTGACGATGGTTCTGACGATCAGAGCCTGGCCATCGCGCGCAGCTTTAACGATCCCCGCATCGTCTGCTGGAGCGACGGAAAACGGCGCCGGCTTGCCGCTCGATTGAACGAATGTATCGATCGCGCGCGCGGCCTCTACTTCGCCCGCATGGATTCCGACGACATTGCTTATCCCGACCGGCTCGTCCACCAGCTGGCGTTTCTGGTGGGCCGTCCGGAGGTGGACTTGTGTGGCGCAAGCGTCATGGTGTTCGGCAAACGAGGGCGCCCGCTCTGGCGCTTCAGCCCGGAAAAAGAACACGCCGGCATCGTCAAGTCTCCGCTCCGCGGCTTTCCCTTATGGCACCCCGTCTGGATGGGACGGAGTGCATGGTTTCGCCGTTGGCGGTATGAGGAAAGCGCCTGGCTGGCCCAGGATCAGGAGCTATTGCTGCGCAGCTATCACGATAGCGTCTTCGCCAATTTGCCCCGGATTCTCCTGGGATACCGCAGGGAGCGGATCTCCCTCCGCAAACTCTTGCGCTACAAACTGCTGCACATACAAAATGTCCGCAATCAGCCAGGAGAACGCGGCGCGGGGCAAAGCCTGCAGCTTCTGTTTGTCTCGGCGGCGAGGTTTGCCGCCAACTGCGCCGCCGCCCTTGCCGGTTCCGAGCAGCGCCTGGGTCATCAGTCGGCGTGCGAGCCCTCGACCGCCGACCTGGCGGACTGGAACGCCCTCTGGATGGTTCTCTCCACGTGGTATGGAAAGCCCAGCAACGAAATCTTTGCGCCCGCGTCGTTGCGTCCGGGCCCGGACGACAATCATGGTTACCTATGAAAATGGTTCATGTGCTCACGCGGGGAGACGTTCTTGGGGGAGCGCAGAGCCACGTTCGCGAGCTTGCGCTCGAGCTGCGCCACCGCGGCCACGACGTCACCGTGATCACCGGAGCGCCCGGCATCTTCAGTGAACAGCTCCGCCGGCTGGGCATCCCTTGGCTACAGGTGAAAAGTCTTGTTCGCCCGCTACGGCCACACCTCGATCTGGCGGCACTGGTCGAACTCTGCCATGCCTTCCGGCAGTTGCAGCCGGACCTGGTGTGCGCTCATACCGCCAAGGCCGGCTCGCTGGCGCGCGCGGCTGCGCGGCTGCGGCACATTCCCAGTGTATTTACTCCCCATGGCTGGTCGATGGTAAATCGGGCTTCGTTGCAGCCAGTCCCCATCTACTGCTGGGCGGAATCCGTGGCCGGCCGGCTCGGCGCGCGTGTCATCAACGTGTGCGAGTTCGAACGCTCGTTCGCCCGGCAATTCAAAGTATGCCCGGCAAACGCATTGGAGGTTGTGTACAATGGCATCGCCGAGACCACCTTGGTTCGCCGCCGGCCGGTCGATGCCCAACCGCCCGTGATCGTGATGGTCGCGCGCTTCGCGTCGCAAAAGGATCACGCCACTTTACTGCGGGCGCTCTCCGGTCTGCTCCACATGGACTGGCGCCTGCTGCTCGTGGGAACGGGCGAATTGGAACCGCTCGTGATCGCCCAATTGAACTCGCTTGGCCTTGGCAGCCGGGTCCGCATTCTGCCGCCGGACACGGATGTGGGGCACTTGCTCATGGAAGCGCAGATCTTCGTTCTATCGACCCACTTCGAAGCGTTGCCGATCAGCATCCTTGAAGCCATGCGTGCCGGTATGCCGGTGCTGGCCACCGACGTGGGCGGCATCTCCGAAGCGGTGCGCCACAACGACACCGGTCTGCTGGTGCGCCGCGGAGACATTGCAAGTTTGCGGGAGGCCCTGGCGTGCATGATTGCGAATCCAACCCTGCGCGTCGCGATGGGCGCTGCAGGCAGAAACCTATGGACCGCCCAATTTACTGCAACCACCATGGCGACGAGAACCCTGGAGGTCTATCAGCGAGCCCTCGCCGTCCACTAGCAGATGCAAAAACAAACCTCGAAGGAAGGGCACGGCTCACCGGCTGCGGAAAAGTCGACCGAAGGAAGCGTTCGAGCTTTTCCGCAGTCGGTTTAGCGCCGGGCTACGGACGCGTACCCCACTCAGGCCAAAGGCGGGCTTGCATGGGCCACCCACCAGTCAGTATCGATGATTCGGCGCGCCTTCGGGAACCGGACGGGTGCCCCTGTATCTGACTCATCTGCAATCGCGACCCTAATTCGCTTCCTGAACCTTAACGACGAAGTACTTAAACGTATCTCCCTTGCTGAGCACCAACTGGTGAGGAATATTCGCAGGTACATGCACGATATCGCCCTTCTTGAGTTGGGCTTCCTTGCCGCCCTCAATCGAATCGCCCCGCACTTCCCCCGGCGCCGTCGTCGCGCCGTGCACCATCTGCCCGCCGGAGACCAGCGTCGCCTTGCCATCGACCACAAAATAAAAATCTGCGAACTTCTCGTGCAGTTCCGCCTGCCCGCTCCGGTTGCGGAAAGCCAGCAGAGTGTAGTCGGTGGCGTACTTCTTCAGCGGCTGGGTGGCTAAGCCCTGAGCGTCCGCCTTCGCCGCCAGCGCCTTCTCCAATCCCATCAAGTCGTCCTGGGAATAAACGTCCGGTGAGGCATTCTGCGCGCATAAACCCTGCACCCCAGCAGCCATACCCACCGCCAACAAAATCGCACCCAATCTTCCGTCTACCTTCATGCGCGATATCCCTATGCTTTCTGCCGCTGCCGGCAATTTGTGTGAGGTGTGGTTACGTTTTGGCCGCCGCTGCCCGCGTCTGCGCAATCACCTCGACGTAAGCGCGTGCGGCATTGGTAATCACTTCCGGCCTTCCATCCGCCAACGCCGTCACGTTGACGAGGTCCGCGCCGACGCCCAGCGCCGACGCTCCGGCTTCCAGAAAACTGGCCGCGGTCTGCAAAGTAACGCCGCCGGTCGGCACCAGCCGGAGAAAAGGAAATGGCGCTTTGAGCGACTTCAGATAACTGGCTCCTCCCATGGCCGAGCAGGGAAACACCTTCACGAAGTCCGCGCCCGCCCGCCATGCGGTGATCACCTCCGTCGGCGTCAGTGCCCCGGGAAGGGAAACTTTGCCCCACGCCTTGGTTTCGGCGATCACATCCAGATGCAGGCTTGGACTCACCACAAACTCCGCTCCTGCTTCGATCGTGGCCACACACTCCGGTCCGCTGGTCACGGTTCCCGAGCCCAGCAGCAATTTGCTACCGTAGCTGCGCTTCAGTTCCCGCAACACATCGATGGCGCCGGGCACAGTCATGGTGACTTCAATGACCGTAATGCCTCCCGCATACATCGCCTCCACCACGCCTAACGCTTCCTTTGCCGAGCGCGCCCGTAACACAGGAATGATGCCGGCTGCTTCCAGTTGCTGTTGCACTTCATTCGACATTCGCTTCGTTCCTTAGCCCTTAGGTCTGTTTGTCCAACCGTTGTTACGTTACTTCAGCTCTAACGCGCAATGCGCGCCGAGCCACCCAGCATCACTCGTTCCACCTCGGCGCGAGAAGCCGTGCTGGTGTCTCCCGGAGTCGTCATCGCAAGTGCTCCGTGAGCCACTCCGCACGCCACCGCCCATGCAGGTGGTTTCCCCATGAGCATGCCAAAAATCAGGCCGGAGGCAAAGGAGTCTCCGCCGCCCACCCGGTCCATGATATCGATGTCTCGCTGCGGTACGTACAGGATCTCGTTGTTGCAGATCGCCATCGCGCCCCAGGCATTGCGCGAGGCCGTTTGCGCCGTGCGCAGCGTTGTGGCCACGAGCTTCAGGTTAGGATACGAAGCAGCCACCTCGCGCAGCATGGTTTCGTAGCTCGCGACCGGCAACTCATCGAAGTCCTCTTTCACGCCTTCCAACTTGATTCCCAGCATGGCGGAAAAATCTTCTTCATTGCCGAACAACACGTCGAGCTTGTTCACCAGCGCTCGATTTACCTCCTGCGCTTTCGCCTTGCCGCCGATGGATTTCCAGAGAGAATCGCGATAGTTCAAATCAAACGAGGTAACGGTCCCATACTTGCGCGCTGTATCCAGCGCCTCGACGGCAACCCCCGGCGTGGACTCCGATAGCGCCGCGAAAATGCCCCCGGTATGCAGCCAGCGGGCTCCGTTTCTCGACCCCAGAATGGCTTCCCAATCGAAGTCCCCTGGCTTCGCCTGGGAGATCGCGGTATTACCCCGGTCAGAGCACCCCACGGCCGCCCGCACTCCATAACCGCGCTCGGTAAAGTTAAGTCCGTTGCGCACCGTACGGCCGATGCCATCATAGGGAACCCAGCGCATCAGCGAAGTGTCGACGCCCCCTTGCAGAATCAGGTCTTCCACCAGCCGGCCGATGGGGTTATCGGCCAGCGCGGTGGCGATCGCCGTGCGCATGCCGAAGCATCGCCGCAAGCCCCGCGCAACGTTGTATTCTCCCCCACCCTCCCATGCCTGGAACTGCCGTACCGTGTGGATTCTGCCTTCGCCCGGATCGAGACGCAGCATCACCTCGCCTAAACTTACGCAGTCCCAGCGGCTCGACTCCGCGCTCTTGATCGATAACTCTTCCATGGCCTCTTTCCTTATGTGTGTGGAGTCTGTGGAACGCCCCGGCTGTCATCGTGTCAGCGGGACATATCCCAAATCATGTTGAATGCCGCGCACGCAGTGCATCAGCTTTCCCGCGATGGCGGGGATCTTTTGCATGGTCACGCGGAAAGAGGGGCCGGAGATGCTCACCGCCGCAACCGCCTCTCCGCGTCCATCCAGAATAGCCACGCCGGCGCAGCGTACGCCCTCTTCCCGTTCCTCATCGTCGACCGCGTATCCGCGGCGGGTGGTGCGCTCGAGTTCCTTCAGCAAAGCGTCCCGGCTAGTCATGGTCCTGCGCGTGAACTGTTCCAGCACCAGGTCGGGCAGCAGCGCTTCTACCCGCGCACGCGGCATGGTCGCCAGAATCGCCTTGCCCACCGCCGTGCAATGCACCGGGCTGCTCGCGCCCACCCGCGAAGTCATACGGATGCTCCGTTCCGGCTCTTGCTTGTCGATGTACACAACGTGGGTCTTTTCCAGGATGCAGAGGTGGGCGGTTTCCTCGACTTCGGCAACCAGCAGCTTCAGATGGAGTTGTGCACGGTCGCGCAGATCGAACTGTTCGATGGCGCGGCTGCCGAATTCGCACAACCGCAAACCGAGGCGAAACTTGCCGGCCTGGGTGCGCTCCGCCATCCGGTGCCGTTCCAGAACCATGAGGAAGCGGTGGGCTGTGCTCTTGTGCAGGCCGAGCGCTTCCGCTATTTCCGCCAGACCGAGCGCTGTGTTGCTGCCGGCGAGAAGATCCAGCACCGCGAACGCGCGGTCGAGCGCCTGCAGCTTGTAAACACCCGAGTTCTCGTGTACCGCATTATGAGACGCCATGCCGCCTGCTGAAAAACAACAAAGGGCATTTTTGCGTTCCGCGCCTCGTTTGTCAAGCAGGCTCCGTGACGTGGAGCGGTTCTTCCTAGTTCTCGCAGGCGTTGCCGACCCACGGGGGGATGAAACGGGGAGCGTTTGTTTCTTGTAGGCCTGGGCTTCACAGTTTGCTGAAAAACTCCGGGACTGGACGGGTGTCCACGTTCGCCGATCCAGTCCCGAAGGGACGGCTGAAGAGATGTCTCACCGTCACGTATGTTGCCGGGTCCACGTGGTGTTTGCGACGGCGGAGCGGCGATCCATGATTCACCGGGATTCACCAGGACATACGCATCCGCTTGGCGGACGAGCTGGAGATTTCTAGCCTTGCACGGCGGAACGGTTCGTTTCAGTCGTCCCTGCGGGACTTGATCCTTGGATAGAATTGGATCCTCAGGATTTCATCCTGGGCTACTTTCAGCCGCCCCTCCGGGGCTGCTCCTTCTTCCCTATCCAGCTTTGCGGGGCCTTCCATACCCCCGGGGTGGCGCACCTCCACCACGTGCCCACGAAAACAGGACTGGTCCATGCTTCCGATGCAAATGCAAGTCGCAAGCCGATCAGCAGACCCTGATCAACCCTTCGTCGGCCAATTGGATAAGCAGCTGCAGCAAGTCGCGCTCGATGACCCCGGGAGGGGCCTGGTAGCGTCCGTTGAATTCTTCGACCAGGTCGGCCACACGTACCGGAGACGCCAGCTTGCTCCATATTTCGCTGCCGATGCCGCCCAGTCCGTAACAGCGGCTGCGCTCGAGGCTCATGAGCACCGTCTCCCCGGCCACGTCCGCGGCCACGGGATTGGGGGTGTGACACACCGTCGATGCCAGGCTCAAGGGAGTCATTGCTAAAAATATACCGCCTCGAGCCCGGCTCCCGCCAACCAACCAGGTGCTCCCTGCCTCCACCGGCAGAACCTCCTCGACTCCCAACAAACCCCGCATCCACCCGGTTCCCATGTTGCCAATCTGCAAGCCAAGCCGCCTCTGCTATCGTTGCAAGCATGCCGGTTCCGCGAAGCGATAGCACTGCCACGCAGCACGGGCAGGCGCTCCCGGCAACCTCCTCCCGCCACCCGATCCTGCAGTACATCTCCAGCCTGCTTGGCATTGCGCGTTGGCAGTTATGCGCGGCGGTCGTTCTTATGACGATCACCTCGCTGACCGAAGGCCTGGGCGTGGCCCTGCTTTTTCCTATCCTGCAAGTAGCGGGGTTCAACCTGGCGAATCAAGGCCACGTGGGCCATTACACCGGCGAGGTACGGGCGCTGTTGCAGCACAGCCGGCTGCCGCCCACCCTCTGGCTCGCCACCCTGCTGTTGCTCTTTATGCTGCTCATGGCGCTGCGGTCGCTCTTTAGCCGCGTGCAGTCGGTGTTCGCCTTTCGCACCTCGCTCACCTACGAGCTGGCCCTCAGCCAGCGCCTCTATGAGGCGATCATCAATGCGGATTGGCTTTTCCTGGTCCGCCGCCGCGCCTCCGACTTCACCCACGCGCTTACTGCAGAACTGGCCCGCGTAGCAACCTGCACCTATTTGTTCATCGGCGCGTTGGCAAACGCTATCCTCGCCCTGGTGTACATCGGCCTCGCGCTGAAGCTTTCCGCCGGCATGACGTCGCTGGTCCTGGCCGCCGGGGCGGTTCTCCTGCTGGTCTCACGCCGCTGGATGCGCGCCGTTCATCAAAGCGGCGCCGCCGTATCGGAGAGTGTGAGCGAGGTCTATGCGGCCGCCACCGAACACCTGCAAAATCTGAAAGCCATGAAGTTTTATGACGCCCAGACCAGCGATCTTGCCATGTACTCCTCGCTCCAGTCTTCGGCCCTGCAGCAAAGCCTGAACAACACCCACAGCCAGGCCGCCGCCGCCTTCTGGTTCGAAGCCGGGTCGCTCCTCATGCTCGGAGCAATCGTTTTCGCCTCTCTGCAAATTCTCAATGTCGCCCCTGCATCCATCCTCTTGTTGCTCGCCGTATTCACCCGCCTGATCCCTCGCCTGGCTGCCGGGCAAAACCAGCTGCAGGCGTTCCTCAGCGAACTGCCCGCCTTTGAAAACATGATGCAGATGAATCGCGAGTGCGTGGCCAACGCCGAGGTGCCCGCCGCCACCGGCATTTCGCTATCCATGGCTCACGAAATCCGGCTGGCGGGGGTCGGGTTCCGCTACGATGCAGAGCGGCCCCTGGTGCTCCACGATCTCTCTCTGACCCTCGCCGCGGGTAGGATAACCGCGGTTGCCGGCTCCTCTGGCGCGGGCAAGAGCACGGTGGCCGACCTGGTCAACGGTTTACTTTCCCCCAACACCGGCCAGGTGCTGCTCGATGGCGCGGAACTTACTCCCGATGCGGCACGGGCCTGGCGGCGCCATGTTGGCTACGTCGCCCAGGACACTGTGCTCTTCCACGACACCGTGCGGGCCAACCTGCGGTGGGCAAAGCCCGGCGCTTCAGAAGCGGAGATGACCGAGAGCCTCCACCTTGCCGCCGCTGAATTCGTCTTCGATTTACCGCAGGGCCTGGATACCACAGTCGGCGACCGCGGAATGCTCTTATCCCACGGACAGCGGCAACGCATCGCGCTGGCGCGCGCGCTGCTGCGCAAGCCGGGCCTGCTGATTCTGGACGAGGCCACCAGCAGCCTCGATTTTGAAAACGAAAAGCGCATCCTCGACGCCATCCAACGGCTGCAGGGCCGCACCACCGTGCTGTTAATTGCCCACCGGAGGTCCGCGATTCAGCGCGCAGAGATGATCTACGTCCTGGAGAATGGGAGCGTCGTCGAGTCCGGCGACTGGCAAAAACTTAGCAGCAGCCCCGCCAGCCGCGTGGATTCGCTCTTCCGGCTGCAGGACGCGCTCGCCTGATCCCTCGCCTGACCCCTCGCCCCTGACTTTTGCTTGACCCTTGCTGCGCGGCTGCGCAAAGCGGCAACCTACTTGGGGTCAGACCAGCCCCCCAGGGATTCGATCAGCTTATCGGCTTCCGCCGGTCCCCAAGAGCCGGGCTGGTAGGGATGTACGCCGGGCTGGTCCAGAATCGGGTCAATAATACGCCAGGCCTCCTCGACGTGATCCTCGCGCGCAAACCAGGTCTGATTGCCTGCCATGGCATCCCCTAAAAGCTCTTCATAGGGCAGCATCTCGTCCGTACCGCACTCCTGGTCGGCAATCAACTCAATCGGGCATCCCCGCAACTGATCGCCGGAGGTCTTGATCGAGGCTCCGATCGCGATGACCGGTTCGCCGCTGATGCGGAACCGAACGTAGTTCGCCGGCGGCGCTTCCATGGCGAAAATCGGGCAGGGAGCCCTCAGCTTCGCCACCACCTCGGTCTCCGTTATGGGCAACGATTTGCCCGCGCGGATGAAGAAAGGCACTCCTCGCCAGCGCCACGAATTGATCGTCAACCGCAGGGCCACGTAGGTCTCGGTCGTCGAACCCTTCTTGACTCCGTCGGTCTCAAGATACCCGCCGTATTGGCCGCGAACCACATCCTCTTCCCGCAGGGGCTGGACACTCTTGAGGACTTTGACCCGCTCGTCGCGCAAGCTTTCGATGCTGAGCGTCGGGGGCGGCTCCATGGCGATGTTGCTGAGCAACTGCAACAAGTGGTTCTGCACCACATCGCGCACCGTGCCCACAGCGTCGTAAAAGCTGCCTCTGCCCTGCACGTTGAACTGCTCCGCCATCGTGATCTGCACGCTCTCTACATAGAGGCTGTTCCAGATCGGCTCCAGAAAGGAGTTTGCGAAGCGAAAGAAGATCACATTCTGTACCGTGTTCTTGCCCAGGTAGTGATCGATGCGAAACACATCCTCTTCGGCAAACACCTCATGGACGATCTTATTGAGCGCCATCGCCGAAGACAGATCATTGCCAAAAGGCTTCTCAATCACAACCCGCGCGCCCTGCGATGAGCCCGACGCCTTGAGCTGGGTGAGGACCTCCCCAAACAGCACCGGGGGAATCGCCAGATAATGGATAGGGTGCTTGGCATCGCCCAATTCCTTACGCACGGTCGCGAAGGTCTGAGGGTCCTTATAATCCCCATCCACATAGCGAAGCTTGCCCATCAATACTGGAAAGCCGATCTCGTCGATACCACCATGCTTTTCCAGGCTGTCCTGGGCGCGCGCCTTGAACTGATCGAGGTTCCAGCCTGCCTTGGCGACGCCAATGACCGGCCCATTCAGCTTGCCTCGCTTCGCCAGCCGTTGCAGCGACGGAAAAATCTGCTTATAGGCAAGGTCGCCGGTTGCGCCAAAAAAAACCACAGCATCGGAGTGCGGCTGATCCACTGAGCTTTCTACCATTTATTTAATGTAACGCCTTATCCCAGCCCGGAACATCCAGCCGGCTGGACCCGGATCGTTAAAACTTTGCCGCGCTCCGCCGGGGTCGACCGAAGACCGGCAAGCAGCCCTTCGCAAATGCAAAGTGGGTCTGGAACGGATGGTTACGAAGTTGTTACTAATGATTGCGCACAGGTAAACCGAAAATCTTGTATTGTTTGCGCCAACGGTGATTTTCTCCGGATCTCCGGTTTGGTTCCTCGGGGGAGGGCCCCAAGCGGGTTTCGCGGGAAAATCACCGTGTCGTTTTGCGCCTGCTCAAATCACCCGCAACAACAACAGGATAATCACGATCAGCAGGATCAGGCTGATCCCGCCGCCGCCGTAGTAACCGATTCCGGGCCCCAGGCGATAGCCGCCGAAGCCAAAAACCAACAGCAAAATAATGAGGATTATTAGCATACGTTCTCCTTCGCGGCGACCGCACTCCGCGTCGACCCTCGTGACCAACCATGGCTGGAGAGGCTCACGGCAAACATCCGGCCACCCCGTTGTCTTGCCATGGCGCCCGATTTATTTAACAAAACCTTAACTTAGTAGGAGATTCATTCTTCGCTGGTTTGGATGTCCGGCAACTGAAGAACCTCACAGCGCTGACGGTACACCTTGCGCGCCGGCCGATCGGCGATACTAAAATACTCGCTGACGATCGCGTTAAAGCATTTTCGCAATGACTGTGATCTTTAGAAGGCGGACGACTGCATTGAGAACAACGGTATGCGCGGTATTTCTTTTCGCCCTATGCACTGTCACCGTCTTCGCCGCCCCCGTCCCCTCGGCGGGGTGCTCTGCCTTCGAGCAGGAAAGCTACCCGAAAGCCACCATCACCAACGGACCGGTACACGCCGTCCTCTACCTGCCGGACGCAAAGAACGGGTACTACCGCGCTTCCCGATTCGACTGGTCGGGCGTCATTCCGTGCCTGGCTTTTCAAGGCCACACCTACTTCGGCATCTGGTTTCAGCACTACGATCCGATGCTGGCCGACGCCATCGCCGGTCCGGTTGAAGAATTTCGGTCGAGCGATGGGGCTCTCGACTACGCCCAGGCCAAGCCCGGCGAGGTGTTCGTGAAACTTGGCGTCGGGGTATTGCGCAAAGCCGCCGATACCCCTTACCAGTTCATGACCACCTACCCCCTGGTGGATGGCGGCAAGTGGACGGTGCAGGCCAGCCGCAGCGAAGTGTCTTTCCGGCAGCAATTGCAATCGCCGATCGGCATCGCTTACGACTACGAGAAGACCGTAAAGCTCGATCGCCATGAGCCCATCCTCATACTGCAGCACCGTTTAAAAAATACCGGGACAAAGACCATCGACACCGAGGTCTACGACCACGATTTCTTCATGCTGGATGGCGCTCACACCGGGCCGGGTATGGTGGTCCGCCTGGCCTTCGCGCCCAAGGCGGAACAATCGCTTGATCCCCTGGCCGTTATCCAAGACAAACAGATCCTCTATCAATATCCACTGAAGCCAGGCCAGTCCGCCTTCAGCTTTCTGACCGGCTTCTCCAACAGCGCCGCCGACTACGACATCACGGTCGAGGATCAAAGAACCGGAGTCGGGGTGGAACAAACGGCAGACGTACCCCTCTCGCGCTTCAACTTCTGGTCGATTCAAACCACGATTTGCCCCGAGGCCTACATTCATCTGGTGATCCCACCCGGAAAGACCGCGCATTGGAACATCCGCTACCGCTTCTACGCCAAGTAGGTTGGTCCGAATCGGTTTTTCCGAATTGGTTTTTTTAATGATCACAGGGTTGGAGGAACTTGAAGTGAATACGGATCGCAAGCAAGCCGGCAACGGCAAGGTAGTCATCATTACCGGCGCGGGCAGTGGTATCGGCCGGGCGGTCGCCCTGGCCATGGCGGCCGCCGGATACTCGGTATCGCTCGCCGGCCGCCGCATCGTGGAACTCGAACAGACCGTTTCCCTGGCGGAGAGCGGCAACCTGCTGGCCGTACCCACCGACGTACGCCAACCCGAGTCGGTCAAGGCCCTGTTCGCCGCCACCCAGGAGAGGTTTGGCCGCCTGGATGTGCTCTTTAACAACGCCGGTGTGAATGTTCCCGGGGTTCCCTTTGAAACGCTGACCTACGAGCAATGGTGCGAGGTGGTAAACGTCAATCTCACGGGCGTGTTCCTGTGTGCTCAGGAGGCATTCCGGCGCATGAAGTCACAGCAACCACGCGGCGGCCGCATTATCAACAACGGTTCGATTTCTGCCCATGCGCCCCGGCCCCACTCGGCCCCCTACACCTCCACAAAACACGCCATCACCGGTCTCACCAAGTCCCTTTCCCTCGATGGCCGCGAACACAACATCGCCTGCGGCCAGATCGACATCGGCAATGCAGGTATGATGACCGGAACCCCCACCACCGGATCGCTGCAACCGAACGGGGCCACGATGCGGGAACCATTGATGGATACGAAACATGTTGCCGAAGCCGTCGTCTACATGGCCGGCCTGCCCTTGGAAGCGAATGTCCAATTCATGACCGTGATGGCGACGAATATGCCCTTTATCGGGCGCGGATAAGCGGCGGTGCCGGGTACAAGCCAAAATACTTTAGAAAGCTGGGCCATCCCTTTGGACAATCAAATATGCTGCGATCACAGATAAGAACCCCCGCACTGCTGGTCGACCTGGACGTAATGGAACGTAACCTCAGCACCATGGCCGCATTTTTTGCCGAGGGACCCACAAGGCTACGCCCACACTACAAGAACCATAAGTGTGTGGCCCTGGCCCGGCGTCAGTTGGCCGCCGGCGCCATTGGCATCACCTGCGCCACGCTGGGTGAGGCGGAAATACTCGCCGACAATGGAATCCAAGGCATTCTACTGGCCAATGAGATCGCTGACCCGGTCCAGATCGAACGCTTTGTCGCGCTCGCCCGACTAACGGACATCATGGTCGGTGTCGACAACGAAACGGCCGTCGCTGCCCTTTCGGCGGCATCCGCTAAGGCCCACGTGCCGCTGAATGTCGTTGTCGACGTAAACACCGGCATGGGCCGCTGTGGAATAGCCCCGGGGCAGCCCGCCCTCGCACTGGCTCAGCTTGCGGTTGCCCGCGGCCTGCACCTCCGGGGAGTGATCGGCTATGAAGGGCACTGTGTCCGCCTGCCGCCGGGACCCGCCAAAGTCGATGCAGCACACACCGCGATGGAGAAGCTGGTCGGCTCCGCCAACCTTCTTCGTGCCCACGGTCTGAACGTCGAAATCGTCAGTGCGGGTGGCACCGGCACGTATGCCATCTCGGGTAGAGTCCCCGGCGTTACTGAGATTCAGGGCGGCTCCTATCTCTTGATGGATACCGATTACCGAACGGTTTCGACCGACTTCGGCATCGCGCTCAGCGTTCTGGGAACGGTCATCAGCCGCACCGGGAACGAGCGGCTGATCGTCAACGTCGGTATCAAGGAGATCAGCGGCGAACGAGGACTTCCCTCGCTCAAAAACACGCAGGGCGCGCGGGTGCGCAAGCTGAACGCCGAACATGCCGTCATCGACATCCTCGATCCCAACCTCTCCCTTCAGGTCGGCGACCCGGTGGAGCTTTGGGCGCACTACAGTGACGGCACCGTCAATCTCCATCGCCAGATGCTTGGTGTGCGCGGTGAGTCTGTGGAGGAGACATTCGTTCTCGAGAGTTGAGAAAACCACACCTTGCTGCTCTTACCAGACCACAGTCATTGCGAACATGCTTTAGCGACCCGGATGAAGAACCAGTTTCTGCACCCGCCAATTCAGCAGTTCGGCAACGTACAACTCGTTTTCCGATGGACACGCCATCTCGTGAATCCAACCGAATTGCTTTAGCTGCTTGCCCGATTCGCCCAGGTAGCCGAGTACTTTGCCGTCGAGGCTCAGTTTGTAGATCCGGCCAGGGTAGGCGTCGGAGGCGAACAGCACCTGGTTTGGTCCGGGCGTGATACAAAGCGCCCACGGCGATCCTGACTTCATGGTGCCGTTGGCCGACTCCGTTTGACTCGGCTTCGCTCCAATCGCCGGACGGGCATTGGGATCGAAGGGCACATCGATGGTTATCTGGCGCAGAAAATTGCCCTCGCCATCGAACACCTGGATACGCCGGTTGCCGCGATCGGCCACGTACACATTTCCCTTGGCATCGACGGCAATGCTGTGCGGCACGCTGAATTGGCCTGGCTTGTCGCCGGGCTCACCCCAGGACTTGATCCAGTTGCCGTCCTTATCGACCTTCGCCACCCGTGAATTGATGTATCCATCGCTGATGTAGGTATTGCCCGCGGCGTCCCAGGCCATGTCCGTCACCTGGCGAAACATCCCGTCCACGGGAGGTAGCGGCGGCTTGACGTGCTTGAGCGGTTCGGTGCCTTCGTCGGATGCTTCCTGCTTGCGTCCGAACACCATGGCCACCCGGCCTTCCGGATCGAACTTGATGACCATGTCCGAACCCTTATCCGCAACCCAGATGTTGTCATCGCGATCCACCTTGACCGCATGAGCGAAGGACCAGGCATAGAGGTTGTGGCCGATCTCACGAACGAACTTGCCGTCAGCGTCGAACTCGAGCAACTGCGAAGCTGCCGCTCCGTATGCGGGACCAGTGGTGTTCCCACGCGAGAGAACAAACACGTGTCCCTTGCTATTGACCGCTACGCCCGCCACCTCACCCAGGTAAAGGTCCGCAGGCAGCTTGAGAAAATGTGCGACCGAGGTAAATTCAATCGCCGGAACGGAAGCCTGTTGCGCAAACAGCGAAGCACTCAAAAGCAAGAAACCCAGCATGCACTTCAATGACAGCCTCCCACCCTTCGCAAACACGCCCCACTCTATTCGACTCTTCTCTTCCATGTAAACCACGGCCCGAAACTCGGGCGAACCCGCAGGCCCACGCGTCCACCCGGGCTTGAGAAAGCACACTTCTCATCCTGAGCGGATGCATTGCCTGCGGCAGGTGAGGGGTGGAAGGAACGTTCGCATAGCCCCACGCAAGCCAACAGTAGGCTTGCATGGGCTACCCACCATTTTGTTCAAGAACTTGAGCCAACGCTTCGCGGCCGGCGCGTGGTCTGGTGGACCGCCGCATCCAATCTTGCCGCGAGTTGCGGAAAGGTCGCCGTCGGCCCCTCCCATCGCAATTGGTCCACAGTCTCGAAAAGCGGTATATCGGTCCGCAGGGTAGCCAGTACCCGGAAAAGCAGAACGCTCTCCCACTCGCGGGCGAGCGTGGCAGCGAGGGTAGCGGCGCCGGTCGCGTTCACCAGCCACTCGCGATGGTCCTTGGGGATGGATTCGAGATGGGTAAACTTGGCCAGCACCGCGGCAGAGGACTTCGCCCCCCAGCCCGGCAACCCCGGATATCCATCCGCAGTGTCACCCACCAGCGCCAGGTAGTCAGGGATAGACTCCGGTAGCACCCCGAATTTTTTGAACACACCCGGTTCGTCGTAGGTAAACCGCGTGCGGCGATTCCGCTGGACCACGCGCGTGCCACGAACACATTGGGCGAGATCCTTGTCTGGAGTGCAGAGAATCACCTGATGCACCCGCTCGTCCCGCTGCGCCAATACGGCGGCCGCCGCCAGGGCGTCATCTGCCTCAAACTCCACCATGGGCCAAACGACGATACCCGCGGCTGACAGCACATCTTCGAGAAGTTGGAACTGCGCCAGAAGGTCTGCGTCAATACCGGCGCCGGTCTTGTAGCCGGGCCACAATTCATTTCGAAACGACTCGATCACGTGATCCGTCGCCACCGCGATGTGGGTAGCGCCTTCTTTGATCAAGCCCAGCAACGACGCGAGCACTCCGCGAACCGCTCCAACCTCCCGGCCATCGGCATCACGGGCAGAAGGCACCGCGTAATAGTGCCGGAACAATTCGTAGGTGCCGTCGATGAGATGGATATCCAAGTTTGGCCAACTTCCAAACAACCCTACAGGAGCAAAACTTTTCAAAACGCAAAGCTTTTCTTGATTCTTTGCAAAATGCAAAGTAATCTAAAATTGCAGATCCGGGGCCCGGTTAGATCCATGAACGTTGTGTCGAAAAACCACCTGGCCTGGGCCAAAGAGAAGCATGAGGATGCCGCCAAAGAGATTGACGCATGGCACAAAGTGGCAAAGACTGCGCAGTGGCACAATTTCCTTGAGGTCAGACAGACATTCAAGGACGCGGACAACGTGGATGGGTACGTGATATTCAATATTCGCGGGAACCGGTATCGGCTGATCACTGCCATCCATTACGAACGTGAGGGGAAACAAGGTTTCGTCTATATTCGGTCTTTCTTAACCCATAAAGAGTACGACACCCGGTCAAACTAGGATAAGGGGTTCAAACGATGAGCAGAGTGCTTGCAAATCCGGTGGACATGATTCGGCAAGGAGCACCTCACCTCATCCGCTCCGATGAGGAACTCGCAGAGTACACCGCAGCGCTCTTTGAACTCACCGCTAAAGCCAATCCGACCCCGGAAGAGGGAGAGGCAATAGACCTATTAGCTCTCCTGGTCGATCGCTACGAAACTCAGCGATATCCGATGCCCGATGTGGAGCCCGCCGAAATGCTCCGGTTCCTTCTTGACCAGAACGGACTCTCGCAACGCGACGTTGCGGAGGAGCTGGGAAGTGAAAGCACCGTGTCTCTGGTTCTCTCCGGGAAGCGCCCGTTGAACCGTGACCACATTGCTCGGCTGAGCGCGCGTTTTCATGTTTCACCGGCAGTATTCTTTCCGCGAGCCCGCTAACCTCCAGGCCGCGCTAGGCTGGAAATTCAGCAACGTCCGCGAAAGCGGATGCGCTGGTGTACGGTTTTTCGCAGGATCACACGGGAAGAGCATACCTCAGGGCGGAAACCGCCGCTCTGCGGTCCAGAACCACAATAGCCTCCGTCCTTGTTCCTGCCGGCGCCCGGGCACACCCGGGCCGAAACACGGCCGTACCAGGAATTCTCGTACCGGGAATTCTAACGATTGCGGGGGAACCTGCAGAGGGCGGAACGCGTGCGATTTGGTGGGCACTGAGGGACTGTACTTAGTGATGTTAGTGTTGCACCTCGAACGGGAACTTCTTCAACCTCAACTCGGGCGCGACCGCCCTGGCGCCGAGTACCACCTACGCCTGGACTTATCTGGTGATGGGATAGCGCATATATCTCAATTGCAAAGACAGAAGCCTCCAGGCTGATTGACTGGAGGCTTTTTGGCTCATGCTGACGGCCCATTCTGCTGATTTCAGATCTCAGGATCCGCCTCAGCCTGCATTTTGAGCATTTTTATCTCTTTGCGGAGCTGAGCAATGCTTTTGGGCTCTGGGACCGCCAGAAATTGAATGACGAACCCTATCACAATCAGGCAGAACCCGAATGTGATAAACATTGGGTGTTCAGTGTTTACGACGGCGGCGGGCCGGTCGTCTTCTGAAGTGGGGCAACCCATATGGCCTATACCAACTCCGTGAAGGTTAGTTTGCAGGAGAGTGTAGTCTTTGACGCAAATGTCGTATTCCGTGAACACCCCCATGGCGTTACGCTGAGGACGGGATACCAAGCGAAATGAAGAAGAAGTTGCCTGGAATGAGTAAAAAAGCAGCAGAGTTCCGGCAAGGTTCAGTGCGAGAGCAATTCTTGTCCACTTCCGGCTTGCGAGCACGATTAAGCCACCTCGGTCTTCTGGACTGGGCTGTAATTGTGATGGGGATCATAGGTCTTGTAGTAGCGATCTACCTGCAATCGCTGCGACACACTTAGTCTCAAAGCATCGATTCCCACAGTCAGGACAAAGCCTAGCAGAACACGCTTAGTGGCGCAGTTCTGGCGTGGTTGTTTTTGTGGGAATCAGGGGAAGGAATTCCGCATTGCTCGTGGTTCCCTGCCCCAAAAACTAGAGTTCACTTTCGCGGCCAGCTGACCCGAAATTAGGGCGAAAAATCCTTTGCCAGAAGGATTCGATTTTGTCAGAAAAACAGCCCGAATGGGGCGACTTGGGCTCACTATATGAACTGTATTAACAAAGTTAGCTTCCCGTAAGGGTATTGTTATGTTTACATTTACCTTCGGAATCAACGGGACGCACAAATGACTGGTGGGCAGTGAGGGACTCGAACCCCCGACATCCTGCTTGTAAGGCAGGCGCTCTAACCAACTGAGCTAACCGCCCAACCGAACATGATGGTAACACGCTGACCGGTGAGCGACCCGCCCCTGCGACCCCTCCGGGGCCCGGGGTAGCCTGCACCGCGTCGGCTTGCTAACGTTATGACATAGTAGTCCATGCGATATCCGGAGCCCGCATAGGCAGAAAGTTCGACCAAGGGGCCTCATGCGGCGTTCCAGGCGGAAAAACCGCGCACGTTGCGCTGAACGGTGCCGCGTGCGGGATATCCCGGGCAGCATGCCGGGACGAGGGGGCGGTACGTTTTGATCAGGGAAGAATCTGGAGTTCCAGCGAGCCCGCTCTCGGGGCCCTCGTCAGCAAAACGCCGTGTGACGATCGGCATCGACCTGGGAGGCACGAACCTGCGGATTGCCGCGTTCGATTCCCAGTGGCAGCGTCTGGCTTACGTCAACCTGCCCACCCGCGTGAGCGAAGGTCCCCAAGGCGTGGTGCGCGACATAACCGCCGCGATCGGCCGCGTACTCGAGCAATGCGGGCCCGATCATCCGTTATTTGGCATCGGCATAGGAGCTCCCGGCCCGCTGGAGCTCCCCTCCGGCAAATTTCACAGGCCGCCCAACCTGCCGGGTTTTGATGGCTTCCTTCTCAAAGACGCCATGGAATCGGAGTTGAACGCCCCGGTGATTGTGGAATGCGACGCCAACGCGGCAGCCCTCGCCGAGTGGAAAAGCGGTGTCGGCAAGGAGATGCCGGGCGATTCCATGTGTATGCTGACGCTCGGTACCGGCGTCGGCGCCGGCATCATCCTGGAACGAAAAATCTGGCATGGCATGAACGGTATGGGCGGTGAGGGAGGACACGTTCCCGTGGTCGAAAACGGCATCCCCTGCGGTTGCGGCGGCCGGGGATGCATTGAACAATACGCCTCGGCCACGGCGATCTGCCGCGCTGCAAAACACGCCGCCGCGCGCGGCAATGCCCCCGCCATCGCGAAACTGATCGCCCGCCGCATCCAGGATAAAGGCGAATTCACCGCACGCGATCTCGCCGGCCTCGCTCGTGAGGGAGACGAAACTGCCCGCGGCATTTTCGCCGACGCGGGCAAGTACCTGGGCATGACCCTGGCGATGCTGGTGAATGTGTTGAACCTGCCCCTCTATGTGATCGGGGGAGGAGTGGTCAGCGGGTGGGATCTGTTCGCACCCCGGATGTTTGAGGAATTGCGCAGCTTGAGCTACATCTACGGCCTCACCGAGCCCCAGGCCGATCAGCCCTTCACCGCAGGGAAGACCTATGTCGTTCCCGCCGCCACGGGCCCCGACGCCGGCCTGCTGGGAGCCGCTATGCTGCCCTATCTCCAGGCCGGCTTGCTGTAATGTGGTATTTCCTCTTCGACCAATCTGCCGCTTCGCGCCCGCAAACCCAGGCTAGGCCAATGCGGGCTCTGTCGGGTGAACCGACCCCTTAAATCCGTAGTACGCAATGTACACATAGCAGAGCGCCGGCAAAATAAAGGCGTGGTGAATGCCGACGTGGTCGGCCAGGGCGCCCTCCGCTACCGGAATAATCGCTCCCCCCACAATCGCCTGCACCAGCAGCCCAGAACCCTTTGCGGTAAGCGGTCCCAGCCCTTCAACGCCCAAGGCAAAGATGCTGGGAAACATCACAGAATTGAAGAGGCCCACACAAATGATGGCGCCCATCGCCAGCCAACCGGTGCTCAGCATCGAAATCACCACCAGTATGCAGGCCACGATCGCGACACTGCCAAGTACTCCGCGGGTGGGCAATTTCTGCAACCCCGCCGCGCCGATAAAGCGGCCAATCATGGCCCCGAACCAATAGAGCGAGACTAGCCCGGCGGCGGCTTTGACCGTCATATTGCCAATTTCAGGCTGGGTGAAGTAATTGATGAGAAAACTGCCGATCGCCACCTCGGCGCCGACATACAAAAAGATTGCCAGCGCGCCCAATACCAACTGCCGCTGCTTCCACAGATCCCTGGCCGCCGTATCGACCTCTCCCATGGGCCGGAACTCCCGGGCGGTCTCGATTCTGGGCAAGTTGAACATCGCAATCGCCAGCATCAGCGCGGTGAGCGCGACCGCGATCCCGATATAGGGAAGCTTGACCGAAGAGGCCTCTTGCTGCCGATACGCCAACTGCGCTGCCGCGGAAAGCTTGTGCAGATCCGCGGAGGACAACGGCGCCGCCGCCAGAATCAGCAGGCCGCCCACATAGGGAGCAACCGTTGTTCCCAGCGAATTGAAGGCCTGGGTCAGGTTCAGGCGGCTGGACGCGGTACGTGACGGCCCGAGCACGGTGACATATGGGTTGGCGGACACCTGAAGCGCCGTAACCCCGGTAGCCAGCACGATGAGTGCCGCCAGAAACAGTCCGAACGACGGCACATTCGCCGCCGGCACAAAAAGCAAAGCGCCCACCGCCATGACGAGCAGGCCGACCATCATCGTTCGCTTGTAACCGATCTTCTCGATCACCATGGCCGCAGGGATGGCAAATACAAAGTACGCCCCAAAAAAGGCCGAGTTGATGAACATCACCCGGGTATAGTTCAGCTCGAAAATCGATTTTAGATGGGGTACCAGAATGTCGTTGAGCGAGGTCAGAAAACCCCACGTGAAGAAGAGGGTAGTCACCATCGCCATTGCGCGGTAATTGCTGGGGTGTTCGCTGCTAATGGAGGTCTTGGTTACGGCTGCTTGCACCATGAAAAATCCCCCGGTTTCTGTGGTCCGTCTTGAGCCGGGCGGATCAGCACGCCCAAAGTTACCACACCGAACAACCACCAGCCACTCACCCAACAACCACCCGCGCCATGGCCAGCTCCAAAATCTCCGGGGTGAAAACCAGATCCGCCGTCTGCCGGCTCCGCTTGCGATAAAGCGCCGTTGTCTCGCACAGCGCCACAATATCTTCCACCTCCGCCGGGTTAATGACGCTCTCGAGAATGCGTTCGCAAAAAGCTTGCTCATGCAGTCCCTGCAAAACAAAACCGCGGCGCTTGGCTTCGCCCAGGTAATACGCCGCCACCTCGGCCAGCATGCGCTGGGCGTCCTCCGGTATCTCCAGGCGATGTGCTTTGCCGACTCTCGCTCCCGGAAGCACCAGTTTGATGCCAAAAATATTATCCAGATCGCTGTTGGCCTCGAACGACACGGTAGTGGCGGCCACCAGAACATTCTGCCGTTCGGATGTGGTTTCGATCAGCGCGTCGAGTTCGGTGAGTACTTCCGGATTGCCCTCCTGGTAAGCAAGGTCGATCCGCGGCAGCAACAGCATCACCTTTTGCCGTTTGTAGCCACGCACCAGGCTCTTTGCCTTAGCCAGCGCGTCACTATCCCGTGGGTTGAACACCGTGACCACGCGGTCCATACCGGCAAGTTGCGCGATCCTTTGCGCCAGGCTCTTTTTACCCGTCTGGTGAGGGCCGATAATCAGCACCTCGTTGCCGATCTTCAGGTCCTGGTAGGCGGCCGGATTGCGCGCCCGGTCGATCAGGTCGGCGATGCTGGCCAGCAAATCGTCCATGCCCGCGAACCTCGGTCGAATCGTGCTGACCATTTCGTCTTCCAGGCTTAGATCGATGCGCTCTTTGCGCTTGCGCATCTCGGTGACAAATTCGATGAACGCCGGCAACGCCGCGACCGACCCGACAAACACGGCAAACACCAGCACCTGTTCGGTGTAAAGCAGAGCCGAGTTATTGCCAGCCGCCGGGTCGAACATATGGGCCAGCATAGCAGGCGGTGGGCCCGCGCCGGGCAGCACGGTGCTGGGACTCCGGCCATAGAATCCGCCTGGAATCCGGTCTTGGAATTTGCTCTGGGACTTGCCTCATATCCGGGCTTCCAACATACTTGAAACAGCGCATGGAAAGAGCCGGAATGAAGCCAGGCGAGCCCCCTTACTCACCTGAATTCGATCTCGTGTCAGCTTGCCTTCGTTGGCCGCAGGAACCATACGATGGCGACCGCATTCGATTGCTCGCGCGACAGCCGATCCGCTGGTCTCAATTACTCCGGATTGTCGAGCATCACAAAGTAGCTCCTCTTTTCTTCCGCAACATCCAAACCTTCGCCGCCGGCTACATGCCGGGCGAGCCGGCCGCTGCGCTCGCGGCCACTACTGTCAAAAATGCAGAGACCTGCAGCCGGCGCTGCGGGCAGCTCGCGATCATCCATCGCCTTCTCCACGAGCAGCAAATCGATTGCCGGATCTTCAAGGGTATCCCCTTAGCACTGACGGCCTTTCAGGATGCCACCTTGCGCGATGCCGGTGACATCGATCTGCTGGTCGGCGAACAAGACATCTTCGCCGCCGGGGAGATCCTTCGTTCCGAGGGTTACGTGCGCTTTGAACCGCAAGCCCGGTTGACCCCGCGCCGCCTGCAGTCGTACATGGCGCATCAAAAAGATTTTTCCTACGTGCACCCCGTAGCCGGCGTGGTCATCGATCTGCACTGGCGTTTTTTTCGCAACCCGTGGCTCCCCGCCAACGCCCGCCTGGACCAGATTGGCGAAGACTGGGTCGACATCGGCTCGGCAAGCATCCCGACGTTGCCCGCCCCTCAACTGTTGCTCTATCTCTGTGTGCACGGAGCGCTCGATGGCTGGCTGCGCCTCAAATGGCTGGCCGATATCGGCGCTCTGCTCAACTTCATGACTGCGGCGCAACTCGCTTCCACTGCAGCCGCTGCGTCTGAGCAGCAGGCTTTACCGCAATTCAGCGCGGCCATCTTCCTTTGTCAGGATCTGCTCGGATCGTACTCGATGCCGCCCGGCTGCCTCGACCGCAACGACACCCGCGTCGCACGCATTCTGCGCTTCAGCAAACAGTGCATGACCTCCAACCAATACTGCCCCGTACGCGAACGGGTTCCCTCCACACAATGGTTTTTCAATGAGCTCCGCCTGCACAGCGCTCCGCGGTATCGCATGAACCTGGTACAGCGCTCGCTGTTCCGGCCGCGGGTGTGGCACAAATACAATCTGCCCGATACACTTTTCCCGCTCTACGCCCTGCTCAGCCCTTTCGAGTGGTTGAGCTTCCACTTCCGCCACCGGCTGGCAATGGTCCAGCAGGCGTGGCCCGCGCGAGCCCGGCGCACACCGTGGACGCCCATCCCCTTCCGCCGTTTGTGGCAACACGGGCCGCGCGACATCGCCTTGGCGATGGAAGCGGGATGTATGCTCAGCTTCTTCCGCATTGCGCTCAATTTTCTTCCCGTGCAAAAGCTCACCGCATGGATGGGAAGCCCGAAGAAGAAGCTATCGCCGATCTCGCAAGAGAGGTCGGCGCAGACACTGCGCCGGATCGAGTGGTCGATCGATGCGGTGAACCGTCACGTTCCTTTAACCTTCGTTTGTTTTCCGCAATCGCTCGCCGCCTACTTTATGCTGCGCCGCCGTAATATTACGAGCAAACTCTACTATGGCGTCATGCGCGAAGCCGACCAGCTCAAAGCACACACCTGGGTGAAAGTGGGCGAGCGCATCGTGGTGGGTGGCGAGGTCGAACCGCACTTTACCGTGCTCGCTGTTTTTCCGTGAATCGCAAAGCAGCGTCGTCTACGGAGCAAGCAAAAATTTCTCCAGCGCGCTCACGGTCGACTCCATATGCGCCAGGCCCCACGGACGTTTCAGCCGATAGGCCCTGGCCTGCGACGACACCTTGCCGCAACGCAAAAAACTCTCTTCGCGCTGGCCCATCGCCTGCAACAGGTAGGCCGAGTGGGTGAGATGCATTAACAATGGAACCGCCTCGACAGCGGACACTGCTTCCAAGCGAACCTCGGGCGACGATGTCTCGCCGTCTTCAAGAAACATCAGCGTGCGAATTGGTTCCAGCGTCAGCATGGAAGGGAGCGGCAAACGATACTTGTCGTCCTCGCTGAATACGCGCTCCAGTCCATCCGCCGGCCGTCCCAGGCTCTCGAGGCTGTTGCGCCACAGCTTCAACCAGGGAGCTGTCGGTATCACCATCATGTCTCCCCGCGATGCAGGATCGATCAAACAAACATCGTCGGCCACGACCGCAAAACCTCGCTCAGCCAGATGCGCGGCCAACGATGACTTGCCTTGACCGGAGCGGCCCAGAAAAGCCACAACGCCCTGTGGGCTGCTGACAGCGCTGGCATGCAGCGGCAGCAATCCACGCTGATGGCACAACACAACAAAAATTGTGCCCAGCAGGTACGCACGCACGTCGAGTGGCGGCGCATCCGCATCCGGGCTTACGACTATTTCCGTTCCATGGGTGACCAGATAGCGCGCGATCCCGTGGATGCGCAAGAAATATTGCGAGGGGGTGGCGAAGCAGTCCGGATCCACTTCCACGGCGTTCGGCCAATTTTCCTCAACGTCACCCAATCGAATGTGGACCGGATGCGGCGTGGCGTGCTCGCGTTGTATGTGGGGCAATTCCGGAAGAGCGATCTCAGACACAAGAGTAATCCCGCCCAGCAGATACACTCCAGTCACTTGTTTCATCCACTATCCCCTAAAAGTGTCAGCCGCGCCCATTTCAAGTTAACCTTAAGACGGTAGAAAACGCGTAATTCAAGGTTTAGTATCTATTTTAGTAACGATCGGGTGGAGGAACGCATTGACGCTCGATACCTCCTGCGATACGCTCTAGCTGTACCGGGTGGCTGGCTGTAACTTATTCCACGGGATCCTAGGGAGCTTTCCATGAAGAGCCACGACGTCAACGATTACGGCGCGTCTGACCAGGTTACGGGTCAGACGAAAAGACCGTGGGTCACTCCGTCGCTGCAAATAATTCCCCTGCAGAATGCTGAGGGTGGTACCCATTTTTCCAGGACCGACGGACTGGGCGGTCACTTTAATCCACCTCGGTCGTAGATCGCTTGCTCCCATCACACGCGAGACTTGTTTTCTCCAGGGCTTTGTCGATTGCGGAGTTGACTGCGAAATAAAAACACCGGTTAGTTAACTATCTTGCTTCCCCCTTGTTATGCACGGGCCGACGGCCGCGCCAATCGCTCTTCTTGCTTCTCCACACCACCAACCCGGCAAAAATGCTTTAAGTTCGTCGTATGAGTGTAATCGCGGGCATTTGGTCTTTTGATGGAGGCGTGGATGTCTCCTCAGCTTGCCGTGACATGCTGCACGCGCTCACCGTGTACGGCAGAGATGGCCGCGCAGAGTACACCAGTCCAACGCTGTCGATGGGCTGCTGCCTTCTTCGTCTTCTCCCCGAGGATAGTTTCGATCACCAGCCGCTCTCGGCTCCTGGTGTTACCGCGCTGGTGGCGGACGCACGTCTGGATAATCGCGGACCGCTTGCGGCGGAACTAGGTCTCTCCAGCGAACAAGCGGCTGCCATGGCCGATAGCGATGTGCTGCTGGCAGCCTGGTTGCATTGGGGCGAACAGTGCGTCGACCATCTATCCGGCGCTTTCAGTTTCGCTGTGTGGAACCATGCGCAACAGTATCTGTTCCTGGTTCGCGATCACACCGGCGAGCGCGCTCTGTGCTACGCCTCCACGGCGAACTGCTTCGCGTTTGCATCCATGCCCAAGGGCTTGCATCCCCTGCCCTTTGTGGGAGCGGAGCTGGACGAAGACTACATCGCCCGCTACCTCACGGCATGCAACATCCCGATCGAGCGAACCATCTTTCGCAACGTGCACTGTTTGCCTGCCGGTTGCTCGCTCACCATCAACCGCGAAAAAACGACGCTGCGGCGGCATTGGCGTACAGACCATCTGCCGGATCTTTCTCTGCGCTCACCGGAAGAGTACCTCGATTGTTTCCGGGAAAGGTTTGATCGTGCTGTCAGCGTGCGCTTGCGCACCCGCGGCGGTATCGGCGCGCAATTGAGCGGCGGGCTCGATAGCGGGGCGGTCGCCGCAACCGCAGCCGGCTTGCTGCGCGAGCAGGGGCGCGGGCTTACGTGCTTTACCGCGGTGCCTCGCACGGGCTTCATTGGTTCGCCCAGCACCACTCACTTCGACAACGAGGGAACCCCCGCGGCGGAAGTAGCCGCACTGTACCCCAACATGCGTCACATGCGGGTCGAGTCCAGCGAGACGTCGTTTCTCGACATCCTCGACAACAACAACAATCTCTATGACCACCCGTGCTTCGGGCCCAGCAACGAGGTTTGGTCAAACGCTATCTACGATCGCGCGCGCGCAGATGGAATCACCTTGATGCTGAACGGAAGTTGCGGCAACTCCACCTTCAGCTATGAAGGTATGCCCGCCTTCTCCGCATGGTTTCGGTCCGGCCGATGGGGAACGTTGGCCCGCGTGGCCAGCCAGCTCATACGCGCGCGAACCACCTCGGTGCGTTCGATTGCGCGCTACGCGCTGTGGCCATCCTTGCCGTTTTGGTTACGCAGCCTAACCGATCCGCACATGCGCGGCTTTTCACTCGATTTCAGCCTCGTGCATCCTGAGGTCGCGCGGCGTCTTGATCTCGAAGACACGGCCTTTCACGACCTGAACCGGACCTCTCCGGACGGACGCACCATGCTGCGCACCTTGCTTGAGTACGGCAACGTAGCCGACACTGCGATCGCCTCCCAGGGCGGATGGCAGATTGACTATCGTGATCCAACCTATGACCGCCACATCATCGAGTTTTGCCTCACCGTGCCGCTGGAGGAGTTTCTCCGCGGCGGCCAACTCCGTTCCGTCGCCCGGCGCGCAATGGTGGGCCGATTGCCGCCCACCACGTTGAGCCGTACGCAGCGAGGCAACCAAGCCGCCGACTGGTACGTGAGCATGGGGGCAGTGCGCGACCGGATGGCTGTAGAAGTCGACCGGCTGCAAGGTTCTCCCTTGGCAAGCCGCATGCTTGATCTGCCCCGCATGCGTTCCTTGATCGACAACTGGCCAACCGGCAATTTCGAGAGCCCTGATGTGAGGCGTTCGCATCACATCGCCCTCACCCGAGGTTTTTCGGTGGGCCGCTTTTTAATGCAATACGATCCTGCAAAACGCTAAAGCATTTTCGCGATGACTGTGGTCTGGTAAGAGCGGTTTAGCGGAACACTATGCAGACAGGGAAGCTCAACGGGTATTCCCTTCCCGTTGGGGTCAGGTGTCCAGACCGTGCGTTCCGGGAGAAGACCACAATATTCGAAGAGTTCTGGTTGGCCACCAACATCCATTGATTGCCCGGGTCCAGGGCGAAGTGGCGAGGCTCTTTGCCACCACAGGGAACATGCTGAACCGGCTTGAGGGTTCCGTCATGATCGCTGATCGCGAACACCGCCACACTGTCATCGCCCCGGTTAGAGGCGTAGAGGAACCGGCCCGCGGAATCGACCACGACTGTGGCCGCCGTATTCGATCCGCTAAAACCCTCAGGAAGTGTAGAGATATTCTGCAATCGAGTCAGCGCGCCTCGTTCCGCGTCCCATGCGAGTACATCGACGGTATTCGCGATTTCGTTCAGCGAGTAAGCCCACCGGCCACTGGGATGGAACGTAAAACTTCTCGGGCCCGATCCAGGCAGCGCTTCGTAGAACGCAGGCTCATTCGGCGTAAGCCGGGCGCTCCGCGGGTCCAGGTGATACACCGAGATGCGATCCAGCCCCAGGTCATTGACCAGCACGTAACGATTGTCGGGAGACACGGTGGCGCAATGCGCATGAGGACCCTCCTGACGATCCGGGTTAGCGCCGTGACCGCTGTATTGCATCGTGGAGACTGCTTCGCTGAGCCTCCCGCCTGGCAGTACCCGGAACGACGCGGCGCTGCCGCTGCTGTAGTTCGCGGTGAGCACCGCCTTCCCCGTAAAATCCACCGCAATGTTGCAGGGGGAAGTACCCATTGAAGGGACAACATTGACCGGTTTCAGCTTGCCCGAGCCGCCTTCCACCACAAAGGAGGAGAGGGAGCCGCTTTTCTTTCCCCCGTAGCTCTCAATCTCGTTGACCGCGTAAAGTTGCCTGCGGTCGGGAGACAGGGTCAGAAAGCTGGGGTTAGGCGTGGCGGCCGCCAGCCCGAGGGGCGCCAGCGTACCCTCATCCGCATTCCAACGAAAGGCATAAATCCCTCGGCTGGTACTGCCCTTGTTGTCCGTGTACACGCCGGCAAAAACGAGGTTGTCCGGGGTGCTGGCCAAAAGCTGACGGGGCGAACCGACACGGGCGCCGATCGCCACGGCCGAGAGCTGCACCAGAAAAGAGCGGCGGCTTGAGTTTGTCATTCCCGCCATACTACTGGAAGTGCGCCCGGGCAGACGACGACCCCTTGCCAGCCGCCGACTTTGACCAGGAGTGGCCTCATCGGTAGTGGGATCCCGATCAACCTCCCTCCCTAGAGCATTTTCACTTCCACTCTGTACAAGGGAGATCAGCGAAGAGCGGCTTTTCTTCCACCCCGGTTCTTGGGGAAAAGCCGCCTCGGGAGCGGTTGCCCTGTACACACCAGAAGTGAAAATGCTGTAACGCGGACCTATGCAGAGTAGAAGAGGAAATGCTCTAATGCGTCTGGTCCGTTACTTGCGCGAGGAACGGTTCCTCTCCGCAGCATCCATGTTTCACTTGCGACTGTTAATGTGCTCCAAGCATGTTTCGCAAGGGCGAAACGAATCCAAGCATCAGCCAGAGGAGGAGAGATTGCGAGTAGGCCTTTTCACACGAGAGTACCCACCCCTCGTCTACGGGGGTGCCGGCGTGCATGTGGAGTACCTGAGCCGTGAACTGGCTCGTAAGATCGGGGTCGAAGTGCACTGTTGGGGAGAGCAGAATTGCGATAACGGTAATCTGCAGGTGCGCGGCCAGGAGCCCTGGGCCGAGATTACCCAGGGGACCGATGGAAAATTCAAAGGGGCCCTCGAAGCGCTGTCCTTGAATCTGACCCAGATCAAAGCTCTGGCGGCCATCGACATTGTGCACACCCACACCTGGTATGTCTCCATGGCTGGCTTCCTGGCCAAGAAGCTCTATGACATTCCATTCGTGTTGACGACCCACAGCCTGGAACCACTGCGAGCCTGGAAGGCAGAGCAACTGGGCACCGGCTACGCCATGAGTTCATGGATGGAAAGAACGGCGATGCTGGACGCCGATGCGGTAATCGCAGTCTCCAGTGGCACCAAAGACGACATCCTTCGCGCTTACCCCGTAGATCCGGCGCGGGTACACGTGATCTATAACGGAATCGACCTGTCGCAATATCAACGGACCGCGGACACCTCGGCGTTAACTGCCCATGGCGTTGACCTCGCTGTACCCTACGTGCTTTTTGTGGGCCGCATCACTCGCCAAAAAGGAGTGACGCACCTGGTGGACGCGATTCGCTATCTACCGCCAGGCACCCAGGTCGTGCTTTGCGCCGGCGCGCCCGACACACCGGAGATCGCGGCCGAGCTGCAGCTTAAGGTAGAGCAGTCGCGTGCTTTCAATCCGCGGTTGTTGTGGATCGACAAGATGCTCTCCAAGCAGGAAGCGATCCAGCTGTATAGCCACGCGACCGTCTTTTGTTGCCCCTCTGTGTATGAGCCGTTCGGCATCATCAACCTGGAAGCGATGGCCTGCCAGGCCGCCGTCGTCGCCAGCGCTACCGGCGGAATCAAGGAGGTCGTAGTGGACGGCGAGACCGGCTACCTGGTGCCCTTCGATCAGGATCCCGTCACCAGTTTTCCGCGCGATCCAGATCGCTTCGCGCGCGATCTGGCCGCAAAGCTGAGCGACCTGCTCGCCGACCCGGAAAAGTGCCGGCGCTTCGGTGAGGCCGGGCGAAAGCGCGCCGAAAAGCTATTCAGCTGGACCAGCATCGCCGATCAAACAATCGCTCTTTATCAATCGTTAATCGACGCGAAAAAGACCCTGAGGTAACGAGAACGTTTTCGCTGCATTAGAGCATTTTCACTTCTACTCTGCACAGTCAAGCGCCGCGAAGTGCGGCTTTTCTTGAGGAAAAGCCACGTCGGGAGTGGATGCCCTGTAGAGACCAGAAGTGAAAATGCATTAACGCGGCGCGTTACGCTCCCGTGGATGAGGGTTTTCTTCCCTGGGCCTCGATTGCGGCTGCGGCCTGGCTTCCTGTGGCGGGCGTGCTTCAGGAGCTTGCCTCTGTTCAGGAGCTTGCCTCGCCTCAGGTGCAGGCCTTTGTACTGGAGCCGGCCTTGCCTCAGGTGCAGGCCTTTGTACTGGAGCCGGTCTCGCCTCAGGTACAGGCCTTTGTACTGGAGCAGGCCTCTGCTCAGGGGCCGGCCTTGCTTGGGGTCCAGGGCGTGCCTCAGGCACCGGCCTCAGGGGCTGCGGAGCAGGCGTGGGACGCACTTGCGGTACTGGACGAACCTGTTGTGCTGGAGCCGGACGCACGTTTTGTGCCGGCACTGGGCGCTGTTGCGGTGTTGGCCGTTGCACTTGCGGAGCCGGCGCAGCAACCGGTCGAGCGGCCTCTCGCGGCCGAGCCACCGGGGCAGGCAACGGCGGGCGCCGTTCTACAGGAAGAGGTCTGGCCATCACCGCCGTTTGCGGCTGGCCCCGATTTACCGACGCGAACTGCAACCGATTGGTACTGGCGGCAATCTTGTTCTGTTTTTGCACCGCCAACGGAGGAAGACGGCGCTCCCGCAGAGCAGCCAATTCGGCCGGGGACGGCGGAAGATTGACGCCACCGCGGCCACCGCTATAGCTCACGCGATTGTACGCGGTGATATTCGTCACATTGCTGATGTAGGTGTTGTGGATGGTGGTGACGTTGACATTGGTGACCTGGCGGTTGTAGTAGAACTGATTGTTGTTCCAGTAGCCGCCGTAATAGCCGCGTCCGACGTATCCGTTGCCGTAGTTGACACCACCGTAGTAGCCGATATACCGGCCCCAAAACCCCCGATGGAACCCATAGCGGCCGCCGTAATAGCCCCAGTAGCCAGGCGTCCACAGCGCGCCCGTGTACGGAGCGTACGCCCAAACGCCAGGAACCCAGTAATAACCTCCCTGGCCATAGTCCCAGTAGCCAGGCGTCCAGATGTAGTTGGGATCGGGGGATGGCGGCTGCTGGTACACCGGCAGCGGGGGAGGCGGCTCGGGAGCATATTCTGCGATCTGATCGACCTCGTCGGCTAGCTCGACGGAGTCATCCTGACCCTGATCCTGACCTTGATCCTGCTGTTGATCCTGCTGTTGATCCTGCTGTTGCTGGTATTGAGGTTCCTGCGGCGGCGGCTCCCCTTGCGCATACTGCGGCGGCTGCTGTTGTGGCTGCGGCGCCGGGTAATTCGGCTGACTCGGGGCAGCACTGGTGGGTTGAGCCGGAGCCGAGTAGGCGGGGGCAGGCGCGGTTGCCGGGGCAGAGCTATCATTTACAGGAGCCGCTGCGCCGGTATCACTGACGGGCGCAAGATTGCCGTTCGCCGCAGCATCCACTGTTTGCGGGCCGTCATTCTTGTGGCAACCAGCCGTGAGAACGGCCAGTACCAATACTGGTAAAAACGACAGCTTCGCTGGATGGGTCATTCGTTCGCCGCTCCCTGTGCGCGTGGCTCTCCATGGAGACCCTATCCATCGTAACCCGCGATTGCGAGGTAAGTTCCGACGCACTTCATCGTGGGATGCGTGTTGAACCCGGAACGGCATTCTGGCTGGCCGGTATTCCGCGCGATTACTTAGAGGTGGGAATGACTACGATCGAGCAACCCTTCAGCTCTCGTCCTCATCTCCCGCAGCCGCTTTAGGACGGCTGCGGGACAAATGGAAAGACAACCCTCGAAGTTCTCCACAGCCGGTTTACGGCAACTTCTCCAACGTGACCGAAGTACTGTCGTAGTCGCCTCCCAGCTTGAGGTCGAGGCCATGGTGCATCAGGTACGCGCCGCTCACGCTGCCCATTTCCGGTAGTTGCGCCGCATCGATCGCCTGCACCTTGTACATCGCATTCGCATCCAGCCCGCGCAAAAAGACGGTCGGAAAGGGCGTGCGGTAGCGCTGCGAATGAAGGAATGCAAACAGCACTGCCTGCCGTCCGTCGCGCGAGACATACTCGTTGGCTGAGAACTCGCTGCCTTCAGGAGCCATGAGGCGATAGAGCGACCCGCGTTGCACCGTGGCGCGAATCTGTTTGTAATATGCAACGTACCCGGTCGCCGCCTGCAGTTCTTCCGCAGTCCATTTGTTCAGATTGCCGCCCAGACCCAATGAGCCGTTCATCGCCACCATGAAGCGGAACTTGAGCGGAACGCTGCGCCCATCCATCCCGTTGGGAACATCCGTCACCCAGGCCATCATGACGCCGGGAGTGTAGGCGTGCGTAAAACCATCCTGGATGTTCAGGCGATCCAGCGCGTCGGTATTATCCGACGGCCACACCTCATCGGTCCGGCGCATGATACCAAGATCTACGCGCGACCCCCCGCCGGAGCACGATTCGATTTCCAGTTTCGGATGCTTCGCTCGCAGCCGATCGAGAATGTCGTAGAGATTGTGAACATACGCTACCCAGATCTTTTTCTGGTCCGCGGGGTCGACCGCATCCGCAGCCAGGTTCTGACCAGTTGCGGTTGTAGTCCCATTTCAAAAAGGCGATGTCGTTGTTGGTGACCAGTTGATCGAGCCACTGAAACACATAATCCTTCACATCGTCGCGAGCCAGGTTCAATAACAGCTGGTTGCGCGCTTCTGTACGTGGGCGTCCGGGAAAGTTCATCGCCCACTCGGGATGCTTGCGGTACAGATCGCTGTCGGGGTTCACCATCTCCGGCTCGACCCAGATGCCAAAGTCCATGCCCAGGCGTGTACGCGGTCGATCACCGGTTTCAGGCCGTTCGGAAACTTCTGCGGATTCACATACCAGTCGCCCAGGCCGGCGTGATCGTTCTTGCGCTGCGCCGAACCAGCCGTCATCGATGACGAACCGCTCCACACCCAGCTTGGCCGCCTTCTCCGCCAGGGCTTTTTGGCCCGCTTCGCTCACATCGAACTCCGTGGCTTCCCAGGAGTTGTAGAGCACCGGCCGCAAGCGCGCGTTCTCTCCCCGGGCAGAATCGATTGCTGCTCAAAGCGATGCAGAATGCGTGACGCCTCGCCCATACCACCGCTGGTGAAGCCGGCATAGAACGGCGGTGTCTCCAGTTGCTCACCAGGCTTGATGCGGTATCCAAAGTCGAATGGATTGAATCCGCCGGTGACGCGCACCTGCTGCAGCGGGCTCTGCTCGATGGTGATGCGCCAACTGCCGCTCCAACCCAACGCTCCGAACCACACCGGGCCGTTCTCTTCGGTCGTTTGATCCGGACGATCGATGGCGAACCACGGGTTCGCCTGGCTCGACGTGCTGCCACGGCGGCTTTCAATGACGCGATCGCCCGTTTGCACGGCCTCCGAGTGGAGCTGCCACTCCCCGCCCCAGTGCCCGGTTAGATAGTGCAGACCGTAGCCTTCACCCTGGGGCAAGGTCCAGGCTGCCGACTCCGCGCTTTCCAGGGTGATGGCCTGCTCCGTCTTATTCTCAATGCGTGACCACCTCTCCAGGATTCCGGTCTCGGGATAGATTCGGTAATAGAGATGGACTTGAAGCGCCGTGGAAATATCTTTGAGCTCGATCTCGAGCGTATTGCCATCCAGATGCTGATCGACGAAGTGCAGAACCACATCGCGATTACCGTCGGCGTAGGTGGCCTTCAGCGCGGGTTCGGTGTACAGGCCCGCTCCCCATCCCGGATACTCTTGCGGTGTGGTGGTGGTCGAGATGTCGAAGGCGGCAACATTGCCCCGGCTATGCGCAGCCTGAAAATCCGCGCCGTGGGCAATCTGCGCGCCCCAGTAAATGGATTGCAGCTCGCCGCGCTCGTTGACTCCAAAAGCGTACGTTGTTTCGCCGGCCTGCAGGACCCAAACCTTGCGCTCCGGGAAGTATTGTATGTCTGCCCTCGCGGCAATGGGGGTCAGAAGCAAGGTGGTCGCCAATAGAAACACGGAACACAATCGATACACGACCCAATCCTCCTGAGGAAAAGCACGCTGATAGTTATACAGGCCCCGGGGTCGCAAAATGAGGGCATCAGGCAACAAAGACCGGTTCCCTTCTGATTTCTTGGGGGCTTAAGGGCACGGCTTCAGTCCCCTGTTTGGGCAAGTCGCTCAAAATATACGACTGAAAACACATAGGGGTACTGGCTGGGAGAATCGTTCAGCTTCGCTTAACCTCTGATAGGGGATACTGCCAATATGCGGGTCTTGCTGGTCGAGGATGAAGTGCGGCTAGCCGAGAACGTGGCGGCCGCACTTCGCGAAGGGCCCGGTTTCGCGGTCGACCACGCGGAAGATGGGCCTACCGGCCTGCACCTGACCGAGAACGGTTGCTATGACCTCATTATTCTGGACCTGATGCTGCCTGGGCTGGACGGCGCGAGCCTGCTCAAAAAGCTACGGGCACGCGGGGATCACACGCCGGTGCTGGTGCTGACCGCCCGCGGTGAATCCAGCTCGATTATCGCGCTGCTCAATGCCGGGGCCGATGATTACCTCAGCAAACCCTTCGATCTTGGCGAGTTGCTCGCCCGCTGCAAAGCGCTGATCCGGCGCGGCAAAGGGGTCGCCGACCCGTTGCTCCGCTTGTCCGATCTGGAGGTCAATACCGTTGAGCAAACCGTTCGCCGCTCCGGCAGGCTGGTGGATTTGTCGCCGACAGAGTATCGAATCCTTGAATACCTGATCCATCGGCCGCGGGTGACCGTCTCCAAGCAAGAGCTGCTGGAGCATCTCTACGACTACAACTGGGAACATCACTCCAATGTCATCGAGGCGCACGTTTCAAACCTGCGGCGAAAACTCGAAGCGGCAACCCAACAGCCGAGCATCGAAACCCTGCGCGGGCGAGGGTACCGTCTGCTGATGGGGTCGGAATGAAGTCTTACTCCATCACCCATCGGCTTATCCTCACCGTGCTCCTGGTCGAGTTGCTGGCCGCTCTCTCCATCTCCGGGGCCGCCCTGGTCTACGAGCGTCACGTGCGCTTTCGATCGTTCGACATCATGCTTCGCGGCCGCGCCGACTCGCTGCTAGGCGCGGTGCAGGATGCGGAAGATGCCGGGGACAACGTGATGCTTGACGGAACCGAGGTCAATCTCCCCGCGGAGGACATCTACCAGGTCGAGGACGCCGGCGGTCGCGTACTGGGCCATTCCCCCAATTGGCCCGGAACCAGGCCCCGATCTGCTGGCCGCGAAGAGCGGGAAATTTCTCCGGCTCTCCCTGCGGCACACGCACTATCGGGTCATGCGGATCGAGGGCTTGCGCATCGTCGATCCCGGCGATAAAGGCGGGGGCATCCCGCGGCGGGTCAACATTGTTTATGGATCCCCTGTCGATCGCGTCTGGAAAGACATCTGGATGGCGGTAGGTTATTACGCAGCCACCAGCCTTTCTCTGCTCGCCGTTTCGGGGATCCTGATTTTCTGGCTTCTCAATCGCGGCCTCGCGCCTTTGCGCGAACTCGCGGCGCAGGCGGGCGGCGTCTCGGTAGATTCCTGGAACTTCTCTCCGCCTCCTGGTGCGCGCAGGATCAAAGAGCTCGCTCCCCTTACGGTCGCACTCGAAACGGTGCTGCATGGACTGGAACGGTCGTTTGCGCAACAGCGCCGGTTTGTCGGCGATGCCGCGCACGAGCTCAAGACCGCGGTGGCGGTGCTCAAATCTTCGCTGCAACTGCTCACGTTGAAGCAGAGGACGGCCCTCGAGTACGTGGCCGGTATCGAGCGATGCCAGCGGGACTGCGACCGGATGGAAGATGCGGTGGCAAAAATGCTGACGCTGGCGCGGTTGGAGACCAAGCCCGAGCCCACCCCGGCACACTTCACCATCGACCTGGCCGAAACCCTGCGCCAGGTCTCGCAGCAATTCGAATCCATGGCGGAGCTCAGACGATTACGCATACTGGTATTGGCCTATGATGCGGTAATGGTGGATGTGGAGCCAGAGCAACTGCAGCTCCTATGCAGCAATCTGCTGCTGAATGCCCTACAGCACAGCCCCGCCGGATCTGCGATACGGGCCGTGGCACAGCAGGATGCCACCGGCGTTTTGATGGCAATTGAAGATAGCGGCGACGGGATAGCCGCGGAGGATCTGCCTCACGTGTTCGATCGCTTTTACCGCGGCGATGCTTCACGCAGCCGGGATACCGGCGGCACGGGCCTTGGGCTGTCGATCTGCAAAGCGATTGCGGCCCGATGGCAGTCGACCATCGAGATCACCAGTGACCTGGGCATTGGAACCAGGGTGAAAGTACGCTTCCCTGCTGCACAGGCGCCTTCAGCTTCGTTTAAGGTGCCTGTGCGAGATTGAAGCAGAGCTTGAATGGAGAACCAATGAGATTGAATCGCACCGGCAAGATTTTTGAGACGCTGGCCCTTACCGTATCGCTAGCCGGCGCATTGCTGGCGTCTGATGCCGCTTTCGCGCAGAGCCCTTACACCATTCTGACCCGATGGACGATTGGCGGTGAGGGCGGCTGGGACTATCTCACATCCGATCCTGCCGGGCATCGTCTCTACGTCACGCACGGCCCGCGGGTGGAGGTTCTGGACAGCGACACCGGCAAAGTTGTGGGCAGCATCACCGGGCTCAAGGGCACGCACGGTGTGGCCCTTGATGACGTGGGCAAGTACGGCTACATCAGCGATGGGGGAGCCAACGTTGTGGTGGTGTTCGATCGCACCTCGCTCGAAAAATTAGCGTCCATTCCCGCCGGCGCCAACCCGGACGGAATTGTATTTGAACCGGTTACGAAAACGGTCTGGGCCTTCAACGGCCGCAGCAGTAATGCCACCGTAATTGATACCGTTGAGCGTAAAGTAGTCGCTACGATCCCCCTGGATGGCAAGCCTGAATTCCCGGTCGCGGACGGCACGGGCATGGTCTTCGCCAATATCGAAAGCAAGAATGAGATTGTGCGCTTCGATGCGGCAGCAAAGAAGCTTACGGCAACGTGGCCATTGGCCAACTGCGATTCGCCCTCCGGCCTGGCGATCGATCGCGAGGGCTACCGTCTGTTCGCGGTATGTGACGGAGGCAAGATGGCGGTAGTGGATGCGACCTCAGGAAAGACCGTCGCCAACCCGGCCATCGGCGATGGCCCCGACGCTGCCCGGTACGATAGCACCCGCAAGCTTGCATTCTCTTCCAACGGTGGTGGCACGCTGACCATCATCGATGCCGGCAAACCCGGCTACCCTGTTTTGCAAACCCTGGCAACGCAGCGAGGAGCGAGGACCATGACGCTCGATACTGTCACCGGGCGGCTTTTCCTGGCCACCGCTACCTTCGGCGAGCGTCCTGCGCCTACGGCGGAGAATCCCCGCCCGCGGCCGGCCATCGTCCCCGACAGCTTCACGGTGCTGGTCGTCGGGCAAAAATGAACTGGTCCCGACTCTTATTCGTCTGTTCTATCGCATGCGAAGACTGAGCTTCCTCTTATTTACGTTGTTTGTGACGGCAGCATGGGCACAACAAGGGACGGTCGTGCCGGTCGCGCCTCCCGCCTCCCCCATCCCTCTGGCGGAGGCGATCGCTCGCGCCCGTGCGAATGAGCCCAATTTCGCCGCCGCACTCGCGGCCGCACGCGTCACGGCACTCGATCATTCGATTGCCCAGGCCGCGCTGCTGCCGAGCGTCGCTTATCACAACCAGGCACTCTATACACAACCCAACGGCTCGTTCAACGGCGGTGGCCCTGTGGGAAGCCAGTCTGCACCGCGCTTCATCGCCAACAACGCAGTGCGAGAATACGCCAGCCAGGCCGTGATCACGGAGACGCTGGGCGTCGGACCGGTGACCGCGGTCTCGCGAGCCGCCGCGGCCAATGCGGTGGCGGCGGCGGAGCTCGAGATTGCACGGCGCGGATTGGTCTCTACGGTGACCGGCCTGTTCTACCAGGCGCTCGCGGCAGAGCACAAGCTGAGTGTGGCTCGCCGCGCAGCCGCCGAAGCGGCCAGCTTCACCCAACTTACTCAGCAACGGGAGACTGCCCGCGAAGGAGCCCATGCCGACGTGGTGAAAGCGCAGCTGCAACAACAGCAGCGCGATCGCGATCTTGCCGAAGCGCTGCTCACCGCACAAAAGGCTCATCTGGATCTCGGGGTGCTGCTGTTCACGGACCCGCGTACCGATTACACGCTGGCTCCGAATCCAATCGCGGCTCTGCCTGCGCGGGCCGACGTGGATGAGGCCGCCATGCGGCTCAATCCGGAGCTGCACCAGGCCATGGCGTCTCTTCGCGTCAGCGCACTCGACGTGACGGCCGCCCGCGCGGCGTATCTTCCCGATCTTGGGCTTAATTTCACCTACGGCATTGACGCGGTACAGTTCGCGGCCAATGGACTCGATGGTGTGAAGAATCTTGGTTATTCAGCCAGCGCCACACTCGACATCCCGGTTTGGAATTGGCTTTCTACCCAACACCGGGTGCGCCAGAGTGAGATTTTGCGCGACGCCGCCCATACGGCCCTCACCGCGACCCAGCGGCGGCTGGTGGCCCAACTGGATGAGTCCTACGCCGAGGCGAGTACGTCGCGAGACGCGCTCCAGTCTTTGCAAGAGAGCGTGCGCACTGCCGATGAGAGCCTGCGGCTTACGCGGCTACGCTATACCGCGGGCGAGGCTACAGTACTCGAGGTCGTCGACGCGCAGAACTCGCTCACTACCGCGGAGATTGCGCGTGAGGACGGAGCGGTTCGGTATCAGCTGGCTTTCGCCAATCTGCAGTTGTTGACGGGGGCTATCTAAGGTATGCGATCGATTGCAAACGCTCTATCGCCGAAATGTTCGTTGACGATTGAAGAAGAACGGCTGAGCCCACCTTTTCGTGGGTGGTGGAAAATTTGCGGAGCAGGTCTGTTGGTGAGTTTGCTCATTGCCGGATGCGGAAAGACCGCGGAGAGTGCGCCGACCGAGGTCATTGTTCAGGCGGTTCATCCGCAACGCGGCGATATTTCAGAGCAGATTATTGCGGATGCGACGCTTGCCCCGCTGGCGCAGGCCGCTATCTCCCCTAAGGTCACGGCGCCGGTCAAGAAGTTTTATGTGGAGCGCGGTTCGCGGGTGAAAGCGGGCCAGCTGCTCGCAACGCTTGAGAACAGCGATCTTGCGGCGGCCGCACTGGACAATCAAGGCGCCTACAAAGCAGCCCAGGGCAGCTACGACATTGCCACCGGCGCCACGGTGCCTGAGGACACGGTGAAGGCGGAGCTCGACCTGACGCAGGCGCGCGCGAACCTGAGCCTGGCGCAGAGCGTGGTCGATAGCCGCAGCCAACTGTTTGCTCAGGGCGCAATCCCGGGCCGCGATCTCGATACCGCCAAAGCGGCGCTGGTGCAGGCCAAGGCCGCGGAAGAGATCGCGAAGCAGCACCTGGAAGCGGTGAAGAAGATCAGCCAGAAGGCCGCGCTCGAGAGCGCCCAAGGACAACTCACGTCCGCCAAAGGCAAGTACCTCGGCGCCCAGGCCCAGTTGAGCTACACCGAAATCCGCAGCCCGATCTCCGGCGTCGTCACCGACCGGCCGCTCTTCGCCGGTGAAACAGCCGCCGCCGGAAACCCGGTCATCACCGTCATGGATACTTCGGCGCTATTGGCCAAGCTGCATCTTTCCCAAACACAGGCACAGCATCTCACCCTGGGCGCATGGGCCCGCATCGCTGTGCCCGGCGTGGCAGACCCTATGCCGGCAAAAGTCTCGCTCATCAGCCCGGCGCTCGATCCGGGCAGTACCACGGTCGAAGTGTGGCTGCGGGTGCAGAACGCAAAAGGAAGCCTGAAGGCGGGCACGCCGGTGCGCGCCACCATCGACGGCCGCACTGCGGCGAACGCGTTGCTGCTTCCCTCCGGCGCGGTCCAGACCGGCCCGGATGGCGAAGCCAAATTTGTTTTGGTGATCACACCCCAGGGAGCGGCCGCTAAACGAACCGTGACGCTCGGCATCCATACCGCGGAATCCGCTCAGATCCTCAACGGGGTCACCGCGGCCGATACCGTGATCACCACCGGCGGCTACGGGCTCGACGAGGGCACCAAGGTCAAGGTGGGCGCTCCCGAGGCGGGAGGCGACAAGGATTGATGCCGGGCTCACCAGAAAACGCAGACAACGAGACTACGTTCTGGCTCGCAGCCGCGGCCAAACCGATCTTCTTCCTGCTCGCCCTGTTGACGCTCGCCGGCGTGTACGTGGCGTTCCAGGTGCCGATCTCCGTATTTCCCGAGACCAATTTTCCGCGGGTCGTGATCGGCGTCGACAACGGCGTGATGCCCGTCGAACAGATGCAGGTGACCATCACCAAACCGATCGAAGATGCCGTCAACAGCGTGCCCGGCCTGGTTACGGTGCGCAGCAACACCAGTCGCGGCTCGGCCGAAATAAGCCTCTTCTTCGACTGGAACGTGGATATGTTTCGCACCCTGCAGTTGACCGATGCCGCCCTCGCGCGCATCGCCCAGTCGCTGCCGGCAACGGCGCGCATCACCACCAACCGTCTCACCTTCGCCACGTTTCCTATACTCGGCTACGCTCTGACCGCGGACGACCGCGGCAAAGACACGGTGCCGCAAACCCGTTTGTGGGAGATCGCCACCTACGATTTGAAGCCGCCGCTGAACCGGGTGAACGGTGTGAGCACGGTGACCGTGCAGGGCGGCCAGGTGCCGGAGTTTCACATCGTGCCCAACCTCTCCCGGCTGCAGGCGGCGGGCATCACGCTGCTTGAGTTGGTCAACGCCGTGCAGGAATCAAACATTATCGATTCGCCCGGCCTGTACGAAGCGAATCATCAATTGATTCTCGGGCTGATCGGCGCACAGGCGCACAGCGCGGCCGAGCTCAGCAACCTGATCGTGAAAACCTCGGCCGGCGGGGTGGCGATCCGGGTCGGCGATGTGGCCACGGTAGAGCCCGCAACCCAGCCGGTGTATACCGCGGTGCGCTCCAACGGCAAACCGGCGGTGCTGTTGAACATCACCCGCCAGCCATCGGGCAACACGGTCGCGGTAGCCGGCGGCGTTGCCGCCGAAATGGCGCAACTACAAGCGAAGCTGCCGCCCGGAGTACACCTCGAGTCTTTCTACGATCAGTCGGAGCTGGTGCGGGAAAGCATTCTGAGCGTCCGCGACGCGATCCTCATTGGGCTGGTGCTTGCCTGTATCATCCTGTTCCTATTTCTCCGCGACTGGGCTTCCTCGCTGGTCGCCGGCCTGGTGATTCCTGTCACCGTCGCGGTGACCATTCTGTTTCTCCGCATCACCGGCCAGAGTTTTAACCTGATGACCCTGGGCGGCCTGGCAGCGGCGATCGGGCTGGTGATCGACGACGCCATCGTGGTAGTCGAAAACATCGCGGTACACCGCGAGGCGGGGGAGTCGCGCGCAGGATCGGTGCGCAAGGCAATCCGCGAGATCAGCCGTCCGCTGGTGTTTTCGACCATCACGCCGGTCATCGTGTTTCTTCCCCTGGTGTCGGTTACCCAGGTGACGGGAAGCTTCTTTCGCGCGCTTGCGGTCACCATGACGGTGGCTTTACTCACATCTTTGTTGCTGGCCCTGACCTTCACCCCCGCGCTGTCGCTCCGCCTGGGGCGGAGGATCCACTCGCCGGCCGGCCCGGACGTAAACGAAGCTGGGGACGAAACACCACGTGGACTTCTCTTTCCTGTTCGCAGGTGGGGCGCGGCCGCCTTTCGCCGTCTTCTCCATCTCCACGAGCGTGCGCTGGATTGGTCGTTTCAACGCCCGCTCGCATTGGCGGCTGCTTGTTTTGTGCTCATGATCGCCGGCTACGTCAGTTACCGGGCCCTGGGCTCTGACCTGCTGCCGGAGATGGATGAGGGCGCGTTCGTGCTCGATTACTTTACCCCTGCGGGAACATCGCTGAGCGAAACCAATCGCATTCTCGAACACGTGGACAAGATTCTGCATGGTATCCCGGAGGTCTCGATCACCTCACGCCGCACCGGCTTGCAGATGGGTTCTGGCCTCGGTGACGGAAGCGAACAACGGCGACTTCACCGTACGCCTCAAGCAAGAACGTTCGCGTGCTATTGATGAAGTAATGGCCGATGCACGGAAACAGATTCATGCCGCGGAGCCCTCGCTGGACTTGGAGTTCACGCAGATTCTGCAGGACATGATTGGCGATCTATCCAATTCGCCCGAGCCCATCCAGATCAAGCTCTTTGCCAACGACCAGAATCTGCTGCTAACGCTGGGCCCCCGGGTGCAGCAGGCCATCGCCAAAATCCCCGGAGTGGTGGATACGGAAAATGGAGTGGACAATACCATCAGCGGCCCGGCCACGAACTTCCAGATTGACCCCGTGGTGGCCGGGCGGCTGGGTTTTACTCCGACAGAAATAGCGGAAGATGCGACGTCCATCCTGGATGGACTGCCCACCAACGATCCGCTCATCTCTGGTGGCAGGCCGTACACCATCCGGGTTCGCCTGCCCGACGCCAATCGCGCTTCGCTGGAGGCGATTGAGAATACGGTCTTCAATAGCAGCAGCGGACACACCGCGACCCTGGGCGCAATGGCCACGGTGACACAACTGCCGCCGCAAAATGAGATCCGGCGCGAAAACCTGCAGCAGGTAGTGCTGGTAAGCGGACGGCTTGAGGGCTCCGATTTGGGCGGAGCCGTGGCTGCCGCCAAGGATGCGGTGACCCGGCTTCAGCTCCCCTCGTCGGTCAGGGTCGAATACGGCGGCACCTACCAGGAGCAGCAGCGCTCCTTTGCCGATCTGGCCCGCGTGCTGGTGTTAGCCTTGGCGCTGGTGTTCGGGGTACTGCTGGCGGAGTTCCGCAACTTTTCCGCACCCCTTGCTGTGCTTATCAGCTCCGTGCTTTCTCTTGCCGGGGTGGTGTTTGCCTTGCTGATGACCGGCACAAATTTCAATGTGGCCAGCTTTATGGGGCTGATCATGGTGATCGGCATCGTGGCCAAAAACGGCATTTTGTTGTTGGACGCGGACGAACAACTGCGCGCCGGTGGCCTCGAGCCCCGCGAGGCGATGCGTCTGGCCGTCGAACGCCGGCGGCGCCCCATCCTCATGACCGCCATCGCCACCGTGTGCGGCATGTTCCCCTTGGCGCTCGCCCTGGGCGCGGGTTCGCAGATGTTACAGCCCCTTGCCATCGCGGTGATTGGGGGTCTTTCGCTCTCCGTTGTGCTGAGCCTGGTGGTTACCCCGATTGTGTATTACCAGCTGGGTCGTACCTTTCCCCGGGATGAACAACCAGCGGACTTGGCACGGGGATGATCGAACCGTTCGTTGCTCGGAACGGCCGTGTGCCGCACCCGCGCAGAGGCGCAGCATACCGGCCCATTGCGATTTGAGGGATTGCCGGCGAAGGATGGGTGAGCCCACCCTTCGCCGAAGGGGAAGGGTGGGCACCGTGCGCATTGCCGCTGCGCAAACGTCGATCAAACGTCGACCACGGTTAAGAGGTTTTAGAAGATGATCTTAAAAGCCAACTGGGTGTTGAAGGGTTCACCGGCGCCGATTCCGGGCGCGCCATTGAAGCTACCGATCGTCGTAGCCAGCGTAAGAGAGTTGTCGTGGGTGTAGTTCGGATTAAACGCATCGCTTCCGTTCGTCGTTGGCGGAGCGAAATTCGTGCGATTGAACAGGTTGAACATCTCGATCCGCAACTGCGTGCTGACCCGTTCGGTGATGTTCGTGTTCTTGAACACCGAGAAGTCCACGTCGCCATACCCGGGGCCCACATAACCGTTGCGTTTTGTGTCCCCGAAGGTTCCGGCGGCGGCATCCACGAAGGCAGCCGCGTTCAGCCAGTCGCCGCCCACCTTGGATTGCTTGGCGCCTGCATACGGGTTGACACCAGGAACAAAGTTGGCACGCTGCACTTCTTCATCGGTGCCGCTGGTGTCGGACGAACTAAACACTGAGAAAGGCAGACCACTGTGGAAGGTGAGCAGACTGTTCATTTGCCACCCCTTGCTCAGCCAGCTCAACTTCTGCGTTCCTGGAACATTGTAGGAGAGCAAGCCCACAAAGATATTGCGCGAGTCAAAGTCGGTCGGGCCGTAATCTCCGCGGAAATTTGTGCTGTCTTGCGGCAAAGCTCCGCGATACGCGGTGACCTCGTCAAAGCTGTGTGACCACGTATAGGCGCCCTGCGCCGTAAACCCGTGTATGTCGGCAACACGTATGGTCGCTTGCAGCGAATTGTAATTCGAGTTCCCGATGCTCTGGATCTCGTTAATGAACGTGTAAGCCGGGAACGATGAGAAGTACGGACGGGTCGCATTCTGCTCAGCAGAGGTAGCGTATACGCCCGGCTGTGCCTGGTTGATATCAAGGATGGAAAGCAGGTGCCGTCCCAACGACCCAACGTAGCCAACTTGCGCAACGACTTTGTTGCTTATGCTCTGCTCGATCTGGAAGTTGAGGTTCAGATTGTGGGCCGGCACAAAATTCTTGGCGATTGAAAAGATACTGTCCGAACCCAGGCCCGGGGGAAATACATTGACGCCTGACTGGATCGAGTACCCGCCGGCAGTCGAGGTGGTGACCGTGTCGGGCCCACCCGGATTGCCTTCCACACCGTTGGGCGCGCCATTGCCCGGCCGATTATCCAGAAAAGGATTCAGATTAGGCGTGTCGAAGTAGAGTCCAACACCGGCACGCACGACGGTGTGGGGCGTCGCCTGATAAGAAATGCCAACCCGCGGACTCACGTTCGTGTAGACAGGGTCGTAGAGCGAACTGATTTGCGAACCCTGGAACACGACGCCACCCAGCGCGGGCCGAAACACAGACAGGTTTTTGTACCCGTTGTGCAGCGGACCTTCATAATCCCAACGGACACCGTAGTTCACGTTCAGCTTCGATGACAACTTCCAGGAGTCCTGACCGAAGATGTCGAAGGTGTTCACGAAGACCTGCCGCTCCGGGTTGCCGAGCGCGATGGAGGACGTGGAAACATTGCCGGCCAGAAAATCGGCCAGTGCATCGATGCGCGGATCTCCCGAGTTCCAGGCGACGCTGCCGCCGGGCACGGGTCCTTGCGAGCCGTCGAATGTAAAGCTGCCGAGCGCGTGGCGATGGTAAAACTCGTCGAGCTGCGCCTGGCGGAATTCACCGCCAAACTTGAACTGGTGTTTCCCGATCGTCCAGGAAAGATCGTCCGTGAGATGACCGGTGATGTCGTTACGACCCTCGGGCGGCGTCTCGCCAATTGGATCGAAGCCGGTGATCTTGATATTCGGAGAACCGGGAAGTGACGAACCCGTAACCAGGCCCAACGAGGGCGCATCGAAATTGGTTTCGAAATCGTTGAACACCTGGTTGAAGTAGTTCACGCCCGCGAGCACCTGGTTGGTGATCGAGTTGGAGATCACGTGATTGTAGACAATGGCGTAATTCTGTACGTGAATCGGCGCTACTTCGTAGTAGTAGGAGAGTGACGATCCAACGGGAGCCACCTGGTTGCCCTGCCCCGCGAACCAATGCGCCGACAAGGAATTGCGGTCGTTAAACGCATAGTCGACCTTGGCCAGGCCATTGTAACTGTAGCCGTATTCCGGAGCTGTACTGTTGAAGTTGTTTACCGTGGGAGCGCCGCCGACGTCGCCGGCGAGCGACCCGGTTGCCGACGACGGCCATAGCGTCGCCAACAGATTTTTCGATACGGGGTTCTCCGAGACTCCAAATTTTGCCAGGGTCGACCGAGCTGCGTTTTGCCACGCCTGCGAGGGCTGCGTCGATTGATCGGGAACGCCAATGGTGAACCTTTGATGCTCATAGGTTACAAACCAGAACAACTTATCCTTGATGACCGGACCGCCTGCGGAGAACCCGTAATTGTAGTTGCGGACCTCCTGCTTGACGGGCGCGGTAAACGGATTGGTCGCGCCAAAGAACTCATTGCGGTTGTAGTAATAAGCACTGCCATGGATCTGATTGGTGCCGGACTTGAGCGAAAGGTTCACGCTGCCACCGGGGTTGCGGCCGGATTCCGGCGCCGCCTGCGTCTGGGCAGAAAATTGATCGACCGCGTCGATGGGTAGAACAATACCGGCGATACCCGAAACACCACCCTGGTTGACAGCGGGAATATTGTGCCACAGATCGTTGTTGTCGATGCCGTCGATCTGCCAGTTGATCTGGTTGGCGCGCGTGCCGTTCAGCGAACCAAAGCCGCCGGCGCCCGAGTTCGAGAAGCCCGGTGAAAGAATGATGAGCTGCGTAAAATCGCGCCCATTGAGCGGCGTATCCTGCAGGACCTTGCCGCCAACGCCGGCGGTTTGCGTGGTGGACGTGGTGTCCAGCGCCAAAGCATTCGCCATAACTTCAACCGTTTCGCCGGTCGAGGCGACACTCAACCGGACGGGCAAGGTGTAAATGACGCCGGCCGTTACGGGAACGTTGTTGACCTTTTCGGGCTTGAAATCCGAAGCGGTCACGCCGACGGTGTAGGTCGCCAATGGCAAGTCCTGGAATTGGTATTCGCCACCGCTGGAGGTTACGGCGCTCAGGGAAACTCCGGTGCCATTGTTGGTGGCGGTAACTACCGCACCGGACACGACCGACCCCGACTGGTCGGTTACCGTGCCGTTGATACCACCGCGAAACGTTTGTGCCTGCAGAGATGCTGCGCCCAACCCCAGCAGGACAAAGGCTAGGAGTCGGAAGACACGAAGACTGGCGTGGATCGGCAACTGCATTATGACCCCCAAAAAGGTAGTGGAACGTCTCGCGACTAAGATCGCGGGACCGGAATACGAAACTACCTCCCCCAATCTCTGTGCATTCGAGGGGCAGTTCGTCTTCTAATGTTTTCGGGGTCTTCGACTGGGAAGCAATCCCGTACTGTTAGTCGCCTTCAACAAGGAGGGACAAATCAAGGACGCGGGACCTAAATGCAACCTGATGAACCAGGGGCTTGCTAGAACTAACTAGCACGTGAGCTGTTGGGCTATTATGGACAGCCCCCGGGAAAAATTCAAGCACTTTTTATTTTCGGCGGACAGGCGAGTTAACCAGCCGCGGGTGGCTGACTGCGTCGATGCTGGAGTTAGTTCCGATCAACGGTCCTTCTATTTGCGCACCCTCAGCTCGTCCAGCAAATGCCGGGTATATACACCGGAGGCCACTACAGTGGCTCCATCGCGCATGATCATCGAAAGAGCTTCTTCTCCGCTCTTATCGATAGAATTCACCTTGACCAATTCCACAATACGGCGTCGCTCGCCCGTTCGCATTCGCGTGGAGACGATTGATTATTTCCTTCGCCGCTATCGAGAGGACATTATCAAGCGCCGGGGACTGGAGAAGGATATCGAAGCGCAATTGGCGGCCTTCGAGCAGAGTCTACGCAGTCAACCAATGGAGGGCTTGCAGGCCCTGGCCGGGGACTAGGGGTAAGTTTCAAAAAGCTTGCGCTGAGGTATGGCACGGCTCTTACAGGCTGCGGAAAACGCGCCTTCAGGGTAGGCCGGGGATTTATCCCCGGCATAAATGTCGTCATCCTTGTGGCCTTTAGGCCCTGAGGTACGCCTTTTCCTCAACCAGCATCTGCCCCTAGAAAGCCCCGCCTGGGCTTCCCCCCGGAGACCGCCACGCCAACCGCCCCGACGCGATTGCACAGAAAGAAAGACAGCGTCGCACACGCCGTGTATAATGCTCGCCCACAGGCAACAAGGACGTTTCGGCAACCCCCAGCCGCAGTCGCTGACCGCAAGGTTGCTGTTAGCCTGCGCGACCATCGGCCTGCAATTACAAAGCCTCAAGGAGAAAGACTATGAGCTTTTGCCAAACTTGTGGATCCAGCTTAACCGATGGAAGCCCAGCCTGCCCTGCATGCGGAGCCAGCCAGGGTGTAGCAGCATCGAGTGCTGAGCCAGGCACTATTCCCGGCTCCGTACCACCACCGGCGCCGATGTACGCCCAGCCCGTGGCTCAGCCTGTCCAGGTGGGAACCGGCCTGACCCCGAATACCGCCGGAGCCCTGGCTTACGTTTTGGGCCTCGTAACCGGGATTGTGTTTTTGGTGATCGAACCGTTCAAGCATGACCGCTTTGTTCGCTTCCACGCCTTCCAGTCGATCTTCGTGCATGTGGCGTTCATCGTGTTGTGGATCGTATGGTTGATCGTCGGCGGGCTGCTCACAGCCATTACCCATGGCCTATTTATCTTTATCCTGTCGCCCCTCAGCCTGATCATCATGCTCGGCGCGCTTTGCCTTTGGATTTACCTGATGTACAGCGCCTACCAGGGTAAGACGGTCCAATTGCCGATCATCGGCCCTCTGGCAGCGAGCCAGGCAGGCATTGCGACGGTCGGCACCGGCCAGCGGCTGTAACCAAATCGCTCCCCAACGCCCAGTCTGGCGACGCCAGGCTGGGCACCGCGTTGTTGTGCTTACAGTCCCTCGCGACGAATCATCGATACTGACTCGATCTCGCTCCCCAGTCCGGTAGGAGTGACAACACCGCCAGTTCTCAGGCTGATCCACCACCAATATCGTTCAATCAAGTGGTGGCCGTTTTACTATGGAGCCTGCGTCCTATCTTCATCACCCAGGTTTGCCCCGTGACGATTGTGCTCTCCAGTGTTGCCGCTCGCGTGCTCGGATCGCTAGTGGAAAAGGAAATCACCACCCCTGAGTACTACCCTCTCTCTCTCAATGCGCTGACCAACGCATGCAACCAGAAAAATAATCGCGAGCCGGTGATGAACCTGGATGAAGACGAGATTCGGCAGGCGCTGCACCGGCTCGAAGATGATGGACTGGCCGGCGCCGCCCGGGGCACGGAAAGCCGCGTTGCCAAGTACGAGCACCGCGTGCAGGAAGTCTTCAATTTTACCCGCGCGGAAACGGCCCTGATGTGCGTTCTGCTGTTGCGCGGGCCGCAGACACCGGGCGAGCTGCGCGGCCGTACGGAACGCATGCACCGCTTCGATGAGCTGAGCGACGTGCAGTCGGCGCTGCAGCGGCTTATGCAGCGCGAACCGCCGCTGGCAAAAGTGATGGCCCGCCAGCCCGGGACCAAGGAAGCTCGCTATGCCCATTTGCTGTCGGGCGAGCCGGTGGAGATCGTTTCGGAGAGTGTAGAGGCCGCTCCCGAGGGCCGAGGTATGGCTCGGCTTGAGGCGGAGGTGGCAACGCTGCGCGAAGAAATGGCGGAACTACGAGCGCAGATGGAGCGGGTGCTGCGGATGGTCGAGTGACGTGACTGTTTGTAACTATGATTGCAGTCTCAAAGAAAACCACACCTCGCAGTCTTTATCAGGCCACGGTCATCGCGAAACTGCCCTAACGGTGACTCAGGCGCAGGCTCTGCCAACTGGCGTCGGTGGTCCAGCCGCCGTCGACTACCAGCGCATGCCCGTTCACGAAGCCGCTTTGTGCTGGGTCAGCCAAAAATAAAATGGCTTTCGCAATGTCGTCCGGCGTTGCGAAACGGCCCATGGGATTCACCCCGATGATGTCCTCATCGGTATAAGTGCCGTTGGCCTGGTCGGCCGCATCCATCTCCGTCTTAACCCACCCGGGACACACCGCATTGCAGCGCACACCACGCCCGCCCCACTCCGCCGCTAACGTGCGCGTTAGTCCGATGAGCCCATGCTTCGATGCGTTGTACGCAGCCCGGTCCGCAACGCCGAACAATCCCGCAATCGAAGCGACATTCACCACGCAGCCGGATCGCTGCTCGAGCATCTTCTTCCCGAAGACACGAGCCAGCAGAAACGGCGCGACCAGATTCACTTCGAGAACACGGCGAAAGGTCTTCGCGTCGATCGTCTCCGCTGGTGCGATGGAACTGATTCCGGCGTTGTTGACCAGGACATCGACATGATTCCACCGCTGCGCGATCGCCGCAGCCGTTCTGTCCACAACCGATTCGTCAGAAATATCTCCTGGAAAATCCGCAGCATCACAACCCGTTGCACGCGCAGCGGCAAGCGTCGCGGTACACGGTTGCAGATCCAGCAGCGCCAGTGAATAGCCCGCCGCGGCGAAGATCCCGGCCGTGCGACGCCCAATCCCCTGGGCCGCTCCGGTAATGATGGCTAGTTTCGTCAACGAAAGCACTCCAATCGTCTTCCAACGTTCTTAGGTTATCGCGGCATTAGGTATCGCGGCCAGGAGCGAGTTCTACTGCATCCCGACCTGAGCGAACCCCGGATGGCGTGGTGCGCAGAAAATGAGGGCCTGGTGAATGTGCCCCGGTTTGGGGGGTATATTGCTGATAGCCGGAAATGCCAGCCGGGAATCCGGATTTTCGGGTCATTAGAAAACAGCAGTTTGATCTTCGTTGTGGAGGCCGTGTCTTTGGCGTCAAATTCCTTCTTCAGCATCCACCGGCAGGTGTGTCTCTTGAGTTCCCTGCTGCTGGCAACCGTGAGCCTCCATGCACAAACCGCGACGCCGGTGGCCGGCTCGGATTTTGTCATCAAGAACGCGACCGTGATGACCGCTTCGCACGGCACCCTGGAGCGCGGCAGCGTCTGGGTGCACCAGGGCAAGATCGCGGGAGTTGGGGTCACGGTCAGCGCGCCCGCCGATGCTACCGTCATCGATGCCACGGGCAAATTCCTGACCCCCGGCATCATCGACCCGCACTCCCACTCGGCGCTCGGCAACGACATCAATGAGGCCACCAGCCCAGTCACTCCGTCGATGATGATGATCGACGCCTTCGACAACACGGACAGTGCGCTTTATCGGGCTTTGGCCGCCGGCGTAACCACCGAGCTGTTGCTGCACGGATCGGCCAACGTGATTGGCGGCCAGGCGGTGGTGATCAAGAACAAATTCGGCCTCTCCCGCGACCAGATGCTCTTTCCCAATGCGCCGCGCTCAATCAAATTTGCCAGCGGCGAAAATCCCAAACGTGTGTATGGGTCGCGCAACGAACTGCCCTCCACGCGCATGGGCAATTTCGAAATCATGCGCCAGTCCTTTGAAGATGCCAGAGCCTACATGGCCACCTGGGACGCTTACAATGCCAAGGTGGCGAAGAACGATAAGGACGCTGTGGCCCCCAAACGTGACCTCAAGCTCGAGGCCCTCGCCGACGTGCTGCGGGGCAAGCTCATGGTCCAGATCCACTGCTACCGGGCTGACGAATTTCTTACCGAGGAGGCCATCGCCCGGGAGTACGGTTACAAAATTCGCGCCTTCCACCATGCGCTCGAGATGTACAAGGTGGGTGACCAGATCGCGCCCACCGGCACCGCTATCGCCACCTTCGCGGACTGGTGGGGATTTAAAGACGAGGCCTGGGACGCGATTCCGTGGAACGCCACGATGAGCATGCGCGAGGGCGTGCGCGTAGCGTTGAAGAGCGACTCCAACGACTATGTGCGCCGGCTCAACCAGGAAGCGGGAAAGATGATTCATTACGGCGGCGCGACCGAAGACGAAGCGCTGCAGATGATCACGCTCAATCCTGCCTGGATCATCGGCGTGGACGACCGCGTTGGCTCGATCGACACCGGCAAGGATGCCGACCTGGTGCTGTGGAACGTAGACCCGCTCTCGACCTACGCACGTGCGGAGAAAGTCTACATCGACGGCGAACTGTTCTTCGACAGCAGCCTGCCCGGTTTTGGCGCCACCCGCTTCCACGGAGTGATGCACAGCAGCGGGTTCACCGGCGCTGAAGACGAAGAGGGAGGCGGACTGTGACGGTCACACATCGGCAACAACAGGTGCGCCCAGTACAGACTGCGGCCGCAATGCTTGCGACGCTCTGCCTCTTAGCCTGTCTCAGCGTGCAGAGCGCCCGGGCGCAAGCCGCCGGGCACCCGAAGGCCCGGCCCGGGAGCGCGGCGGTCCCTGCTACGGCCGGTCCTAATGGAACCGTGATTGCCCCGCCAAAGGTGATCGCGATCACCGGCGGTAAGCTGCTCACCATCACGCACGGCACCATCGAGAATGGCGTCATCGTTCTGGAAGATGGCAAGATTGCCGCCGTCGGCCCTGCCGCTACCACCAAAGTCCCGAAAGATGCGCAAGTGTTTGACGCCCGGGGCATGACGGTTTATCCCGGCCTCTTTGACGCGGAGACAAATCTCGGCCTCACTGAAGTGGAAGCCGATGAGGCCGGCAATGACCTGGTGGAGAAGAGCGATGAAATTTCTCCCCAGATGCGTGTGGTCGATGCGTTCCACGCCGAAACCGTGCGCATCCCTGTGCAACGCATCAACGGCGTGACCAACGCGATTGTCGCGCCGGCCTCGGAGGACTCCGTCGCCGGCCAGGATGCCTTGATTCAGCTTTACGGCAAAGACCGCAATGCGATGATTCTCGCCCCCGAAATTGCGCTGGCCATGAACTTCGAGGGCAACCTCCGCCGCAGAGGCGGCCCGGGAGCCTCCAAATTTCCGTCCACCCGGATGGGCGTGGCAACGCAGCTCCGCCAGGCTCTTCTTGACGCTCAGAACTACATGGCCGAGCAGGCGGCAGCCGCCAAGCCGGACTTCAAAGGGACGAAACCGAAGAAGGATCTGAAGTTTGAAGCGCTTATCCCCTATTTGAAAGGGGAAAAACCGGTGGTGTTCGGAGCCTACGAGAGCTACGAGGTGCAAGTGGCCATGGGCATTGCGAATGAGTTCCACCTCAAAGTCATCCTCAACCACGTGACCCATGCACAGGATCTGCTTGACACCATCGCTTCTTACAAGGTGCCGGTGATCGTTGGATCGATCTATGACGCCCCCGAAGCCAATGAACGGTATGACGCAGTCTTTTCGCTACCGGCTGAGTTACAAAAGCGCGGCGTGAAGATTGCGCTGGCGTCGCTGAGTAACGGCCCTGTATCCGACAGCCGGAATCTGCCGTATGCGGCAGGCTATGCGGTGGCGTACGGTCTGCCCTACGACGAAGCGATGAAGGCCATCACCCTGAACCCGGCAGAGATGTTCGGCGTGGGCGACCAGCTCGGCTCCCTGGACGTGGGCAAAATTGGCAACGTGGTCATCGCCAACGGCGACCCGCTGGATGTGCGCACGTCGGTACAGCAAGTATTCGTCGAAGGAGTTGCCATTCCGATGACGAGCCGGCAGACACAGCTACGCGACCAGTATTTGCCGCTCACACAAAAGCCGAAGTGATGGATCCTCGCAAGCAAGCTACGGTACCCGGATAAAGCCCACCGGGGGGCCGCCCGAATGGTAGTGATAGAAGCCGGCCACCTCGCCTCCATCATTGATGCTGGTCGCGGTGGTCTGTCCGCCCTCCGGCGGATCGAATGTGGTCAAGGTTCCATAAGGGTTACGTACAAAACCGTGCTGGACCCCACCGCTGTCAGTATAGGAGCCGGTGATGTCCCCAGCCTGGTTGATGCTGATCGGATGTGGAACCGTTCCGCCCACGGGCGATGCCAGAAGCGCCCCCGGCGGCGCAAACAAGGTATAGACGCCATCCGGCGACATCACAAAGCCGCCCAGGTTCGCTGTGGCACAGTCATTGGTGAAGGTGACGTACCAGCCGCGATCGTGCCCGCGGCATTGATGCCGTCGGGAAAGGTCTCTGCTGAGCAATGTTCTCCAGGCAGAGGCGGAGCAGGCACGATAACCGGCGCCGCATAACCGTCCGGGTGCAGCACGAAGCCCGAGTTATGAGGGCCAAGGCCGTCATTAAAATAACCAACCACCGACCCGCTCGCATTGATAGCCGTCGCGAAGGTAACCCGGGAAAACGAAATGTCAGCGTGATACGTACCCGCGGCTGACCGGGTAAAAACGGCAGGATGCGTGAAGAAGGGATAATTGCCCACAATATCGTCAAAATCGCTGATGCTTACAGGCTGCGCTTGCCCAGGATTCTTCCCCGTCGGGGGCGGATCGAAGGTGATGATGCGCCCGTCTGAGTACCGGAGAAAGCCTTGCGGAATCCCTGCCTTAAGTTCATAGAACCCGGTGATATCCCCAGAGGCATTGATGCTGGCCGGCTCGGTGGAAACCCCTCCCAAAACATCGAACGTGGTGATCGTTCCATCGACGTCGCGCAAGAACCCGCGCGTCACCGTAGGCGAGGCAAAGTAGTAGCCGGTGACAGTCATCGAGGCGTTGATGCTCATCGGATAAGTGCCTTGGGCGCCCGGCACCGAGAAGGAAGTATAGGTTGCCTCACCATTTATGCCGCCCCCTTGCGCGGCGCAAATGAGTGAGGTGAGAACACATACGCCAGCAGCAATAAAACGCGGAATCATCATGAAAGAATCCTGATCATTAGAGTCGATAGAGTCGATAGAGCCGAGGGGCGCGATTCTGCCATTGCTGCTCTTCGCCGCTCGGCTGGCGGAGCCGCGAACACCGGAGAGAAGCACCCACGTTCCGTCTATCGTCGGCCCGGCGAATATGCATGAGGCGTCGTCTGCGCTCGTGATGTTTATTGTTCCCAAAAGAAACCACGGATGTTCACGAACCAACCCAGGTCTGTCGGCGATGTGTGCGCTCTATTGATCGAGGCACACCATGGTCGATTGTGGGCAACCGTGAACGATTCACCCGGAGCCACCTTCGCATTCTCCATTCCCTGCGACCCCCTCCCAACGCAAACCAACAACGAAGGCGAAATGGCTCCCGGCGCAGTCGAGAGCACGAGTGTTAAAATTTCTCCGCTGCAAAAAACAATGAACAGCGGTTCCCTTACGTAGCTGCGCAGCAGGTTGGTTGCAAATGAGCTCAATGCGGTTGGTGCTGCTCCCTGTTCTGAGCCTCTTTGCCGCCGTCTTACTCGCCCAGCAAACGACGGTGCCGGCAGACAGACCCGTGGGCTTGATCGTCACCAGGACTGTCGAACAGTCTGACGCCGTCCTCCTTCAGCTCAAGCACGGCATGAACTTCTCGGTCCTGGCCAAAGAGCACTCGATCGATCCTTCGGCTCAGGATGGAGGCTACCTCGGCCTCTCCGGCACCAAGAAACTGGACGCTCCTCTGCGCGACGTAGCAAACCGGCTCGAACCAGGCCAGTATTCCAACGCCATCCCTGTCCCCTCCGGCTTCGCCCTCCTCACCATCTTCAACAAGACGCCCGAAACGCATGATCTCGATGCGCAAAGAATTGCCTCCATCCCGGAGAGCAAAGTCGTACGCCAAAGCATCAATGTCGCCGGCATGTCTGAAGAAGATGCCGTCTTCGACCAGTACGCCAAGAGGGATGGCTGGAACTACGATCTGCACGAACCATGCAATATCCGCAAGCAGTCTCATACCGCCGCCGTCGCGAAGATGCAGACGGTTCTTGCCGCGGCGGAACACGGCCCCCCGCCTGCTCCCATCGAGCTCCTGCGCAACCATGTGGCGCTCGCGCAGCTGCACGCCTTCGTCGGCGATATGGATAGCTCCATCCGCGAGTGGAGCAGCGCCTACCGGATTGCACAGGCCAATGTTCCCGGCGCCATTCCATACCTTCAGGAGGCTCTCGGTGTCAGCTATCTTCATCGCGCGGGTATCGAGAATGGAGTCATGCGCGACTCCGGCGCGATCGATATCTTCCCACCCGTGGACCTCACCGCTCACTACACCAAAACAGAAGACTCGCAAAAAGCCATCCAGTATTTCCTCAGCTTCCTCGATCTGGCGCCGACCGACCTGCAAGTCCGTTGGCTTCTGAACCTGGCTTACACGACGCTCGGGGAATACCCCGCCGGCGTCCCGACTCGCTACGTCATTCCCGTCAGCGTGTTCCGATCCCGGCAGGACATAGGCCGCTTCACCGATGTCGGGCGAGAGACCGGCCTCAACGTCTTTGGCGCAGCCGGCGGCGTCATCGTCGACGACTTTGATAACGACGGCTTGCTCGATGTCATCACTTCAAGCGTCGACCTGTGCGATTCCATGCATTACTTCCACAACAACGGCGACGGCACCTTCAGCGAGCGAACCGCCGCTGCCGGACTGTCCAACCAGCTCGGCGCCCTCAACCTCATCCAGGCCGACTATAACAATGATGGATGCATGGATATCCTGCTGCTGCGCGGAGGCTGGGAGTTCCCGTTCCGCAAATCGCTTCTGCGCAACAACTGCAATGGAACCTTCACCGACGTTACGCGCGAAGCCGGGCTCGCCAACGGCAAGCTTGCCCCCACGCAAACCGCGGCCTGGGCCGACATCGATAACGATGGCTTCCTCGACCTCTTCGTCGGTAATGAAAATGCGCCCAGCCAGCTCTTTCGTAACAAGGGCGATGGAACCTTTGAAGATATATCGCACGCTGCGGGTATCGACAAAGTAGCTTTCACCAAGGCTGTGGTGGCCGCCGATTATGACAAGGATGGATACCCGGACTTCTATGTATCCAACTACGGCGGCGCGCATTTTCTTTATCGCAACAATCACGACCTCACTTTTACCGACGTCGCCCGGCAGGCGGGCGTGCAAGCCCCTTTTTTGAGCTTCGCTACCTGGTTCTTCGACTTTGATAACGACGGCTGGCCCGACCTCTTTGTTACCAGCTACTCCAGCTTCACCGTCGACCAGGTGATGCGCAGTTATCTAAAGCTTCCTGTCTCGGTTGAAACGCTCAAACTCTACCGCAACCTTCACGATGGAACCTTCGCCGACGTCACCGCGCAGGTTGGCCTCGATAAGGTCTTTATGCCGATGGGCGCCAACTTCGGCGACGTCGATAACGATGGCTACCTCGACCTCTATCTGGGCATGGGCCAGCCTTCCTTCGCCGACCTGATGCCTCACGTCCTACTGCGAAACGACGCGGGAAAATCCTTCGTCGACATCACCGCCTCTTCCGGCACGGGGGAACTGCACAAAGGTCATGGCATTGCCTTCGCCGACCTCGACCGCAGCGGACATGAAGATATAATCGCCGAGATCGGCGGCTCCGTTCCCGGAGACAAGCACGCCATGCGCGTCTTCCGCAATCGCACCAGCCGGAACGATTGGATCAACCTGCGCCTTATCGGCGTCACCACCAACCGTGAGGCTCTGGGCGCCGAGATCAAGCTCACCGTGACGGATGACGGAGCCCCATCACGCACTATTTTCCGCACCGTCGGCGATAGCAGTTCCTTCGGCGCAAATCCTGTCGAGCAGCACATCGGACTCGGCCACCACGCCGTCATCCATAGCATCGATATCTTCTGGCCGGCGAGCAAGACACGGCAACACTTCGAGAACGTTGCGGTAAGCCAGTACTTGCAGATCAAGGAATTTGCCGGCGCCTACATCAAGTTGGATCGTCCTCCGATCCAGCCCTCATCCCACCACGTGGCCGAAAACAGGTAGCCATGCACTTCCGAGCTTCCCATCTCGCTCTCCGCTTCCTGCTCAGCGCCATGCCGGCGCTCGCCTCTCTGTCACTCGTCTCTCTGGCGCTGCCGGCCCACACTCACCCTGACTCCGGCATGGTGGTCGAGACCAGCAGCACGTCCTACTCCATCCTCGTCTCCTGCGCCGCGATCCCCGGTTACATGCCTGCCAGGGAGATACGGCTCAAAGTACATCCGGCAGAGCTCAAGACGCTGCAACCCGGAATGCAGATCCGCTTCGATATCGTCGCCACCGGCCATGGGCTTTATGCCGAACAGATCGAGCGGCAGGCCTCTCAAAACTTCGAGTCCGAGCCCATGCAGGCGGGCGGGCTTACGGCGATTGCCTCCGCTCTTAACCCTGGGCAAGCCGCGACTCTAGTCAAGCCCGGCGAGGCTGTCCCCGACTTCACCCTTACCGATCAATCGGGCCAGCAGATTCATCTCTCGCAGTTCAGAAACAAGGTCGTCGCCCTCACCTTTGGCTACTCCAGGTGCCCCAATCCCGACTACTGCCGGCGCCTGGCGAACAACCTCGCGAGCGTGGAACGCCGCTTCGCGGCTCGTGCTGGACACGACCTCATCCTGCTTACCATTGACATCGATCCTGAGCACGACCGTGACCAGACCCTCTCCGACTATGCCAAGGTATGGCACGCCGATCCGTCCAAATGGCACTTCCTATCGGGATCAACGCCGGAGGTAAGGCATGCGGCAAGCCTCTTCGGCATGGACTTCTGGCGTGACGAAGGTCTTCTTACCCACCCGCTCCACACCGTCCTCATCGACCGCAAAGGACAGCTCGCCGTGAATCTTGAAGGCAACAGCTTCACCGCTCGGCAGGTAGGAGACCTGGTGGAGAGTCAGCTGGCGCGCGGCAAGTAATCTTCTTGCCGACCCTTCCACAAAACCGGAGCCGGTTCCTGTAAAGGGCTACGCGTTCAATTCGCTCATCTTCTTACCCACCGCGCCGGGTCCGAAATCGATACGGGCGTCCTTGATCGAAAGGCCCACAACTTCGATGCGCTTCAGGTCCCGTGTGCCGATCCCGGCTTCTTCCGCGAAGCGCAGCGAGTTGTCGCCGCGGATGAACGGAGAACTCCCGCGCTCCGCATACGGATCGTAGCCCATCACTGCCATCCCGACAGCGTCCACGTTCACGGCGTTGCGCCCGGCAATGATCACCCCCGGGGTCATCCTTTCCAGGCCAGGGAGCCACGGACCTTCCCCTCCCCGCACCGTCTCGACGCCATCGATGATCGCGATATCGATGGGCCGAATCCCATTCTGATCGACCAAAATGCGCGGAACCCGATAACCCGGGTCGCGCGGCGAAGCGGGATGCAACTCGGCATCGACCCCAGAGGGCGCAGGCGTCGTTCCTTCGTGCAACACTTGTACGCGCTCTTTCGTCGGCCGCTCGTTCCCACTCGGTCCGCAGTCCCCGCCATAGAGCGAGCAGGGCGTGTTGCCGAAGTTGTTCTTCATCGTCATCGTCACGCCGGCAATCCAATGGTTCTTCAGCTTCGCCATCGAAGCGTATACGTCACACTGATAGAACGCCGGGTTCAGGTGGTATGCCGGATAGGCATATCCGCCCCAGGGCACCTTCATGCGCACATATTGCTTGTAGTTGCCCAGGTTCTGCACATTTTCCCAAACCACCGGCACGCCCAAGTTGTTAATCGCGTTTACGTCCAGGCCGTAGCGTGCCCACAGCGATAGATCCTGGTCGGCCGGGAAGAAGCTTTCAATCATGCGCACGCGCCGCGCACCCGCCCTGGCAAACAGATCCACGGTCGCCGCCACCGTCTGCGCATTCGTCCGATAAGGAAGCTCCGGCGTCAGGGGCCAGTTCTTCGGATTCCCCGTGAGATTCAGTTTGAGCGCAACGGTCTTGCCGCGCACCAGCTTATCGAGGCCGCCAATCTGGTCGAACGCGCTCGAGAGTTGCTGCCCATACTGCGCGTAATCGCGGCAACGCACGATCGCAACCTGGCCCGCCGGCGCCTCGGCCCTCATAAGCTTCGGCATGCCCAGCGCCGCAAGCGTGGCGCCCGTGGTGGTCAACATCTCTCGTCTGTTCATGGCTTCCGTTCCTCGAAATTATGGTACTCGGGTATGATCGATTGCGCGTGCCTAATTTGATATCCAGACGTTCATTTGGTAAGCTGCTGGCCGCTGCCCCGTTGGCCGGCCCATTCTCCTCCCTGACCGCATCGATGACCGCATCGGTCGCCCGAGCGTCCGCAGACGACCGCAACATGTTCCTGGCCCTGAACAGCGTCCTGTTGCAAGGTCGTGTTCACTGGCCTGACTTCGCCCGCCTGGCCGCGCAAACCGGCTTTCCCGGTACCGACATCATGCTGCGCCCTGCCATGGAAGCCGGTGTCAGCGCCACCAACGACCTGCTTGCCGGCCTTAAGATCAGGCCGGCCGTCATCGATTTTCCCGTCGACTTCCGCAAAGACGACGCCACCTTCAATTCCTCGCTCACCCAGCTCGATGCAGCCGCCCGGTTCGCTGCCGCTATCCATTGCCCGCGCATGATCACCTACATCCTGCCGTCAAGCGATACGCCCAAAGACGAACTGCGCCAAATCTATAAGCAGCGGTTTACCGAGAGTGCCCAGATTCTGGCCCGCTCCAACGTCCGCCTCGGCCTCGAGTTTCTAGGTCCGCTCGAACTGCGCAAGGCGCACAAATACGAATTCATTTGGCGCATGAACGACATGCTCACGTTCGCCCGGGAATGTGGCCCCAACGTCGGCCTGCTGCTCGATTCCTGGCACTGGCATCATGCAGGAGCCACCCCAGAGGACATCGTTGCCGCCGGCCGTGATCGCATCGTGCACGTCCACTTCAATGACTCGCCGAACTTGCCTGCGGAGCAGATCCACGATAATCAGCGTCTGCTGCCCGGCGAGGGTGTCATCAACCTGACCGGCTTCCTGCGGGCGCTCCAAAGCATCCGCTACCACGATGCGCTCAGCGTCGAAGTCTTCGGGCGAACGAAAGACCTGACGCCAGAAGCAGCCGCGAAAGCCGGCCTCGACAGCTCACTCGCGGTCTTTCGCAAGGCAGGAGTTCCCCAAGGCTGAAGGTCCACCCTAAGGTGGATGCGTTCATCTGTGGCTGTCCTGTAGTGTCGAGGCCACCCTTTATACACACAGGATGGATACACACAGGAGGCGCATGGCTACTTCGCAGTCTCTCGGCAACGCGGTCCCAACGCGGGCCAGGCTTCAACCCTATGCCGTGCTGGCGGCCCTGGTGGCGGCGGGCATCGCATCTTATTTTTGGGTGGATTCGCGCTACCCGGCGCTGCTGAAAAAGCTGCACAGCGGCAACGCAATCCACGTGAGTGGGCCGCTGAGCTTCGATGCGCTGCTTCCGGTGACCGCGCAAATGCCGTTGCTGACGCGCGTGCTCTACACGGCAATCGACTGGGCGTATACCAATCGCATCGGGATGACCTTCGGCGTCTTGTTCGGCGCGGCTGCGATGACGGTACTGGCCACGCTGCCGCGGCGGCGCTTTGCCGGCCCCTACGCAAATACGACGCTGGGCGCGGCAATCGGGGTTCCTCTGGGTGTCTGTGCAAACTGCGTGGCGCCGATCGGGCGAGGGCTGGTGCAAGGGGGCGCGAGCCCGGCGACCATGCTGGCGGCGATGATTGCGTCGCCGACGCTGAACGTGGTGGTGATCGCCATGGCCTTCACCCTGCTGCCGTTGCCGGTGGCGATGGCGAGGCTGGCCGCTCCACTCCTGCTGCTGGCGCTGGTGCCGCTGCTGACCGATTCGGGTGCGGAGCAGCCTTTGCTGGCCGCGGCGGTTTGTGCCTTCGATGCGGGTCCGCAACGGACGTGGCTTCCATCGCTTGGTCTGCTGGCACGGTCGTACTTCCGCAATTTTGCCCGGCTTGCCTGGGCGACGGTGCCGTGGATGTTGGCGGCGGGGTTGCTAGGCGCGCTGGCGGCGGAGTTGGTTCCGGCGCAGAAACTGCCCATGCACGTGAGCTTCTTCGGCATTCTGCTGACGGCGCTGCTGGGAACCTTCGCACCGGTACCAATTGCCTTCGACGTGGCGTTGGGCTATCTGCTGCTGAGCCGGGGCGTGCCTGCACCGTATGTTGCCACGCTGGTCTGCACACTGGGCGCTTACAGCCTTTATCCCTTTGTCATAGTGGGGCGGACCCTTTCCTGGCGCGTGGCGCTCAAGGTCTTTGCGGCCGTGATGGTGGTAGGGATGGTGGCCGGCGGTGTGATCGCGGCTGTTTACCGCTAGTTCCCTCAACTTTTATCGAATTTTACAAAAGACGACCCCAATCCAGTCCCGGAGAGAAGTCCCGAAGGGACGTCACAATCTTTACCACGGCTTTAAAGGCCCCTGAGGTAGGGTTTTTCGCGCAGGATCTCATAGAAGGAGCATGCCTCAGGGTGGAAACAGACGGAATCAAAGGCTTCTCGCGGATGGAAAGACAAATTACTCAGGCAGGTCACACTGCTTTAGCCGGGCCTTCGAGTTTCATTTCAGAAAAATGAGGCGAGTCCCGAAGAGCCTGCCCTGAGCTTGCCGAATGGGGACGGCTGAAGAGATATCTCACCGTCACGTATGTTTCATGGGTTTACCTTCGGCAGGGGGACCCTGACTATCTACGTATCGTCGATGCGTCGATTCCGTTGAACTTTCCAGAAGATTCTGCATCTATATTGGTGAACCTCTCGCCAGTCCGCGAGTTCACGCCCCGCGCCGCTGGAGATTGTAGTGGGTCTCCAGAGGTGTCGCTTCCAGCGCCGTTTCATCGCGACGGCCCTGCCCGGCTTTGCACCGAACTGCCAGTTCCGTGCCGCCGCAACCGCCTTACAGAAAGAACCAGTGCGGAAGCGATTTAACCAGTGCTTTGAAGCAGACGGGCTTATCGCGCTTTTCTCGCACAAAGTGCATTCTTTTTTCGCCCGATGAGGGGGGCTGCGGGAGAGAGTAGGGGCTTTTCTCGCTTTTCTCGCTTTTCGCGCTTTTCGCGCTTTTCTCGCTTTTTTCGCATTTCTCGCCTACCTCGCCTTTTTCGCCTGGTGAGGGGGCTGCGGGAGAGAGCAGATCCATTGCGCGAATCAGCAGGGGTGCGCCCAGTGCGTGTCCTCTTGAGCTTGGCAGTTCTTTGACAACTTAGCGCACCACCATGACCGGACACCCCGGCCGCGGGGGAGACTATCCTTTTCGTCGTCACAGAAAAGCATCTCCCCCATCCAGAGGTATGCCGGGGATTTATCCCAGTTTTCCCGGACTTTCATCCGGGGTACGGCTAACGCTCGCTGCGGCGAGGCGGCCGTGCCCCGGAATTTCGGTGAGTCACGATCCTGAAGCGACTAAAAGCGCTCCATTACCGTCCCTTCACGACTTTGCCCGCACACGCTGTAGCCCGCGGAGGTTTGCCCCTACGGGCAGCGCCTCCGTTATCGAAAGACTTAGATAACGCACAAGAGCACGGCGGTTCAAACCATCGGGAGCAAACAAATGATTCAAGGCCAGCCCATCCATAATTCCGCAAATCGCCAGTGTGTCCACAAAGCGGATACGAAGGGTGGGTTCGTCCAGTTGCTGAAGAAGGCGGCTGATCTCCGGGATGGACGTGCGCAGCTTCATCGCCCGGTACAAGTCTGCCAGGCGCTTGCGCTTGCGGGGGTGACGTATGGCGTAGAGCTTGAATTCTATGCTCAGCAGCGTGCGCTCAACATCTTCGCTCAAGGCTGCAATGTACTCGGCCAACGCTTGGATCCGTTCCTCAATCGACGGCAGCCCGAGGAGCAATGGACCAAGTTCTGTGAGATCGGAAGCAACGTCTTCTTCAAAAATAGCGAGAAACACATCATCTTTATCTTTAAAGTTGTCATAGAAAGCCCCACGCGTCTTCCTGGCTCTCAAGGCGATATCCTCAAGGCGCGCGTGCTCAAATCCATCGCGCGCAAACACATATCTGGCAGAACGAAGAAGCTCCCGGCGGGTCACGATTCTGCGCTTCTGCTGACCGCCTGCTTCCCTCTCCGCAGCTCTTTTTGAATCCGCCACGCCGGTCTCCGAGTCTGATCAATGAACATACATGCATGTATGTTTTGACAACGTTTTTTTCCTCAACTGCAAGCAAATCCTGAAGCCCGCAGGGAGAATATGCAATGAATCAGTGGCTTAGACGCGCGACCGGGCCTACTAATTACAAGAAAAAGATGCGGATGCCGGGAGCCCCCTTACTAGCCCTCGGCGGCCTGCTGCTCGCGGGCTGCGGCCAAAAAGCCGCTACCGCGGGCCCACCGCAAGCCATGCCGGTGACCGTGGTCGAGATCGCGGCTACCGACGTGCCCGTCTCGAATGAATGGGTAGGGACGCTCGACGGCTATGTGAACGCCCAAATACAGCCCCAGGCCAACGGCTACCTGGTGAAGCAGACCTACAAGGAAGGGGCCCAGGTGGCGAAGGGCCAGATCCTGTTTGAGATCGACCCTCGTCCTTTCCAGGCGGCACTCGACCAGGCTAAGGGCCAACTGGCACAAGCCCAGGGTCAGGTATTGCAGGCGCAGGCACAGCTTGGCCTGGCCGAAATCAACGTGAATCGCGATACCCCGCTGGCCAAGGCGAGGGCCATCGCGCAGAGCCAACTGGACAACGATATCCAGCAGAGGGCGCAGACCGAGGCTTCAGTCCAATCGGCGAAGGCTTCTGTTGCCGCGGCCGAGGCGGCAGTCGAGAATGCGCAACTGAACCTGGGCTTTACCCACGTTCGCTCGCTGATCACCGGCGTCGCCGGGCAGGCGACGACGCAGGTCGGCAACCTGGTCAACACGCAATCGGTGCTGACTTCGGTTTCTCAACTGAACCCCATCAAGGTTTACTTTTCGATCAGCGACGCCGAATATCTGGCGCTCATTCAGCGGGCGCGCAGCGCCGGCGGCGATTTGCTCAAGAATGCAACCGCTATCCCGTTGACCTTGACGCTGGCGAACGGCGAGCCCTACCCATCCAAAGGCCACATCGCCTTTATCGACCGGCAAATGAACCCGCAGACCGGAGCTATCCGCATCGCGGCAGAGTTTCCCAATCCGAATAACATCCTGCGTCCGGGCCAATTTGGCCGGGTGCGGGGGGAGACGCAAATTCACCACGACGGGCTGCTGATTCCGCAGGTCGCGGTGCAGGAACTGCAAGGCATGCAGCAGATTTACGTTGCCGGCGCCGACCACAAGGCTCACCTGACCACGGTCGAGCTTGGGCCGCAGGTCGGCGCCAACTGGCTGGTAGAATCCGGCGTCGCCCCCGGCGCACGGGTGATCGTCGACAACCTGCAAAAGCTGCGCGACGGCGCGCCGGTGAGTCCGCATCAAGCTCCCGCCACCGCCTCGGTAACCGCCAGCAACGCGGCAGGGAGGTAACCGATGTCGAAGTTTTTCATTCGCCGACCCATCGTCGCGATCGTCATCGCCATTCTCACCGTGATTCTCGGCACGGTATCGATGTTGAGCCTCGCGACCTCGCAATATCCTGACATTGTTCCGCCGGAGATTCTGGTAACCGCCACCTACCCCGGCGCAGACGCGAAGACCGTCTCCCAAGCCGTTTCGACCCCGATCGAGCAGCAGATGAACGGCGTCGACAACCAGATCTACATGGACTCGGTCAGCGCCAACAACGGCGTGGTGCAGTTGTTCGTGGACTTCGATGTCAAGACCAATCCGAACATTGACCAGGTACTTGCCCAGCTGCGCGTCGATCAGGCACAGTCACAGTTGCCGGCGCAGGTCACCACCGCCGGCCTCACGGTGCAAAAGGCGCTTACTTCGCCGCTGATGCTGGTCGCGGTCAACTCAACCAGCGGCCAATTGGACCAGCAATTCCTAACCAACTACGCCATCATCAACCTGCAGGACCAGCTCTCCCGCGTCAAGGGTGTCTCCCGGGTGCAGGTATTCGGCGGCCAATACGCCCTGCGCGTGTGGGTACAACCGGACAAGATGGCCAAGCTGGGCATCACCGCGCCCGACGTGATCCAGGCGATCCAGACCCAGAACAACGTGAATCCCGCCGGCCAGATCGGCGCCGAACCCATTCCGCAGGGCCAGCAATTTACGTACACCGTACGCACCCAGGGCCGCCTGGTCACGCCTAAAGAGTTCGGCGCCATCGTGGTCCGCGCCAACCCTGACGGCTCGATCGTGCACTTGAGCGACATAGCACGCGTCGAACTGGGCCAGCAGGCTTACTCGATATCTGCCCGCTACAACCAAAAACCGTCCGGCGTGATGGCAATCTATCAACTGCCTGGTTCCAATGCAGTCGAGACCGCGCTCGCCGTCAACGCCCGCATGAAGGAGCTTTCCGCCAGCTTCCCCTCCGGCATCTCGTACGATGTTCCTCTCGACACCACCAAAGCCGTCACCGCGGGCATCCATGAAATCGTATTAACGCTGGTGGAAGCTCTTGGCCTGGTGGTCATTGTCGTCTTCATCTTTCTTCAGGGTTGGCGCGCGACCCTTATCCCACTGCTGGCAGTCCCGGTTTCGCTTATCGGAACCTTCATCATCTTTCCGGCCCTCGGCTTCTCCATCAATACCTTATCGCTCTTCGGCCTGGTGCTCGCGATCGGCCTGGTGGTCGATGACGCGATCATCGTCGTCGAGGCCGTCGAGCATCACATCGACGAAGGCCTCGACCCAACGGCTGCAACCATCCAGGCCATGGAAGAGGTGGGCGGCCCGGTGGTCGCCATCGCCCTCATCCTCGCCGCCGTTTTTATCCCCACCGCGTTCATCCCCGGCATCACCGGCCGCATGTATCAACAGTTCGCCGTCACCATCGCGATCTCGGTGCTGATCTCGGCATTCAACGCGCTCACTTTGTCGCCCGCGCTGGCTTCCCTGCTGCTCAAGCCCAAGGATCATGAGGCCAAAAGAGGGCTTCTGGGCAAAGGCTTCGGTCTGTTCAACAAGTTCTTCGGGCGAACCACAGACAGCTTTGTTCACACCTCAAACGTACTCATCCACAAGTCTGCCATTGCCATGCTGGCTATCGGCATTGTCGCGGTGTTTGCGGTCTTTCTGGGCAAGAGCCTGCCGGGCGGGTTCATCCCGACAGAAGACCAGGGCTACATGTTCCTGGCCCTGCAACTGCCGGACGCTGCCTCGGCGCAAAGAACCGATGCAGCCGAAATGAAAATTACCGACGCGCTGCTCAAGACGGACGGCGTGCAAGGTGTGATCGCCGTCAACGACTTCTCCCTGTTGACCCAGGTGCAGAGCACCAACGCGGGCTTCTTCTTCGTCGCGCTCAAGCCATGGGCTGCGCGTAAGAGCAAACAGCAACAGCTCGACTACATCCAGAATCATTTGCAGATGCAGCTGTTCGCCAACCCCTCGGGCATCGCGTTCGCCTTTCCACCGCCTTCGATCCCGGGTATCGGAACTTCCGGCGGGGTCACGATGATCCTCGAAGATCGCTCGGGAGGGGACGATCCCACGACGCTGACGAAAAATGTCGTTCACGTTTCTCGCCGCTGCCAGTAAACGGCCTGAGATCGCAGCCGTGATCCCTTCGTATCAACCCGCGGTGCCCCAACTTTATGCCGATGTGGACAAGGCAAAGGCCTTGCAGCAGCAGGTGCAGCTCTCCGACATTTACACCACCATGTCGACCTTCATGGGCGGCTACCTGGTGAACTACTTCAACCGCTTCGGCCGTCAATGGCAGACGTATGTGGAAGCGGAAGGCACCTCGCGGCAGAACATTGCAAACATCAGCCAGTTCTATGTGCGCAGCGCCAATGGGAGCCAGGTACCGCTGGCCTCGCTGGTGAAAGTGAACCAGTCGACGGGCCCTGAGTTCATCTACCGGTTTAACGAATACAACGCCGCCCAGCTCAACATCACGGGCAAACCCGGTTACAGTTCGGGCCAGGTTCGCGGCGCGCTGGAAGAAGTGTTCAAACAGACCATGCCGGCCGGGGCAGGTTTTGACTACTCCGGTATTTCGTATCAAGAGCAGCAGGCCGAGAAGGGCGTTCCCTCCTGGGCGGTCTTTGGGCTCTCCCTGCTCTTCGTGTTCCTGATCCTCGCCGCTTTGTATGAGAGCTGGACGCTGCCCTTCAGCGTGTTGTTGAGTACGCCGGTCGCGATTCTCGGCGGCTACCTCGCACTCCATATCCGCAGCTTCGAGAACGATATCTTCGCCACCATCGGGCTGGTGATGCTGATTGGCTTGTCGGCGAAGAACGCCATTCTTATCGTCGAATTCGCAAAGACCAACTATGAGGCCGGGCAGAGCATCTCAGAGGCCGCACTGGCCGCCGCCCGGCTTCGCTTTCGGCCCATCGTGATGACGGCCCTGGCTTTCATCTTCGGTTGCCTCCCGCTCTGGATAGCCTCGGGCGCGGGTGGCGCCTCGCGGCGCATTCTGGGCACAGTGGTGATCGGAGGGATGTTTCTTTCGACAGCCATCGGTCTCATCTTTATTCCCGTGACCTTCTCTGTGGTCGAGTACCTTTCTCATCGCTTCGTACGCGGTGGCAAAGGGACGACGATGGACTCGAAGGCTGACCTGGATCCAGTCGCCCTGGGGTTCGCCGCCGGTGGCCGATCCCGTGAGGAGGCCATGCATGAGTAGCTCTTCGGTTTGGCTTAAGCGAGCCAATCGCGATCGCGTTCGCCCTGGCGCTGCTGGCGGCGGCGGCCGGCTGCACGGTTGGCCCCAAGTACAAGCAGCCCGCGTATCCAACGCCGCCGGCCTTCCGCGGCGCCGATGACGCCGCCGTCATCAGTGATGCCCAGGGCTCGCTGGGCGATCAGCAGTGGGCGCAGGTATTTCACGAGCCGGAACTGCAGGAATTGATTCGCAAAGCGCTCAGCAACAATTACGATCTCCGCATCGCGGCCGCAGCGCATCCTGGAGCAGCAGGCCCAGGTGCAGATCACCGCGTTCGCAGCAGTTCCCTACGCTCAGCGTCGGCGGCTCCGGTATTGGCGCGGATATTCCCGCACTGAACAACATCACGGGATCAAACACGATCAGCAGCCCGATCGTCGCCGGATCGTTCAATCTCTCCGCTGCGTGGAACCCCGACTTCTGGGGCCTGTACCGCAAGCAGACGGAAGCGGCGCGCGCCACAACTGCTGGCTCAGACCTGGGCGCAACGCGCGGTGCGCCTGACCCTGGTACAGCAGGTTGCGACCGCCTACATTCAACTGCGCGCGCTCGATCGCCAGGTGGAGATTACCACGCAGACGATCAAGGTGCGGCAAGACTCGGTCGACCTGACAGGGAGACTGGAGAGCGGCGGCTCCGTGCCGTTGTCGGATCTACGCCAGGCCGAGCAACTGCTCTACACGGCAACTTCGCAACTGCCGCAGTTGGAGGAGCAGGTACAACAGCAGGAGAACGCGATCCGTCTGCTCCTTGGTGAAAATCCTGGTCCCGTTGCCCACACCGATCCTAAGGCGCTGACGCCTCCTCCGCAGGACTTGCCGACCGGGATTCCCTCGCAATTGCTGGAGCGCCGGCCTGATATACAACAGGCCGAGGCACAGCTCGAAGCCGCCAACGCCAATATCGGGGTGGCGCGGGCGCAGTTCTTTCCCCAGCTCTCCATTAGCGCTTCCGCGGGCGTGGGCGGAGACTCGTTTGCCCAGATTTTCGAAACCGACTCACGCACCATTTACGGTATTGGCTCGCTGGCACAGCCGATCTTTGCAGGCGGCAAGCTGCGCGGCCAGTTGAACCAGGCCAAAGCCACGGATCAGGAGATGGTGCTTACATATCAGAAGACCATCGCGGGCGCGTTTCGCGATGTCTCGAACGCGCTGATTGCCTTGAACAAACAGCGGAGTTACCGCGAGCAACAGGAAAAGCTGGTGGCCGCCGCGGCCGATGCGACCCGGTTGGCTCGGCTTCGATATGAGGGTGGCTCGACGGCGTATCTCGAGGTGCTTACTACGGACTCCAACCTTTTTTCTGCGCAGCTCAATTTAGCGACAGCGCAGCAGGGGGAGGCGCTCACGCTGGTCCAGCTGTATAGCGCTTTGGGCGGTGGTTGGCAGCAATAACGGGTATTCCTTAGCGGCTTTGCAGGCGGCGGAAAAACTCCGGTCCGCGGTTTAGCCCTGGTGTTTCCCCGGACTTTAGTCCTGGGCTACCACGGCACTGACGTGCCATGGTAAAGATTGTGCCGTCCCTACGGGACTCGCCTCATTTCCAGAAATGTAGAAGCTCCAGGGCACGGCTGCCTCGCCGCAGCGAGCTTTAGCGGTGCCGCAATGCGGGAAAAAACGATGAGCTTTTAGCCCCCGAGGGACGATTTTCTCGCGGTTGTCGATTTTTTCAGCAGTCTGTTTAGCCATGGTGGCGGGGCAAATCAACTTTTACAGTCCACTGGGTTTAGACTTGCCATTTGCTGCAAAAGCTCAAAAGTGCCCCCAACGCTCTTTCAAGAAAGGAACCTGTTCAGTGAAGCGAGTGCGCATCACGTCTGTTCTGATTCTGTCTGTCGTTCTAGCCATGCTGGCCAACGCCTCGGCGCAGACCGCTCCGCGGCGCGTCATTATCGATACGGATCCGGGCATAGACGACGCGATGGCAATCCTGTTGGCCTTGAACTCGCCGGAGCTCAAGGTGGAAGCGCTCACCGTGGTGCCCGGAAACGTGAACGCGGCGCAAGGTCTGGAAAACGCCCTGAAGATTGTCTCGCTGGCTGGACGATGTGACGTGCTGGTGGCGGGCGGAGCACAGCACCCCCTGAATCAAAAGCTCGTTACAGCGCAATACTGGCACGGTCCGAATGGCCTGGCCGGAGTCGATTTGCCCGACCCGAAATGCAAGGCCGATGCGCGCTTTGGGCCCGACTTGATCATCGAGATGGTCCATAAGTATCCACATCAAGTCACGCTCATTCCCGTCGGACCGCTGACCAATATAGCGCTGGCCGTTTCCAAAGATCCCACCATCGCCTCGCTGGTAAAAGACATTGTGATCATGGGCGGCTCCATCACCGGTGGGAACGTGAACGGAGCAGCGGAAGCGAACATCTTCGGCGACCCCGAGGCGGCACAAATCGTTTTCAATGCCGGCTGGACGGTTACCATGATCGGCTCCGACGTTGGCGAGCGCACCTTGATTACGCGCAAGGATGTGGCTGAATTGCAAGCGAACCACCGGCCGGAAAGTGACTTCATCGCGAAACTTGCCGATTTCTACGTCACCCGTTCGGAAAAAAGCGGGTATCTGGGCGCAGCGATGTATGACCCGCTGGCCGTGGCTACGGTGATTGACCCGACGCTCGTCACCCTTAAGAACATGCATGTGGACGTGGAGACCAAAGGTGAGTTCACCCGCGGGGAAACCGTCGCCAACCGCATGGGATCCGACGAGAACGACGTTTTGCATGGGGACCACTATGAGATCGACGGCGTGATTGCTCTCAAGCCCAATGCCCGGGTTTGCGTGGCCTCCGACGGCGATCGGTTTGTGCGGCTCTTTGTCGGCCGGATCTCAGCAAAATAAAATGCTGTACTAAGGTTACAAATGTGAGTGGGACTCTCGACGCAACCACAAATAGAATGCCTGCGCATCCTCGCGTATTGATGCCACGCGAGCCCCGAAAAATGTTTGACCGGCCGCTCGTCTTGCTGCTGCTGGGCACCGCGGCCTACCTCTACTGCAACCTCTTCTTTCTTCCCAACACCCCTGTACTGCTGGGCGGCGATCAGGTGTTCTTCTGGACCTACGCCGAACGCATGATGTATGGCGAACGAATCTATCAGGATTTTTTTCAGTTCACCCCTCCCGGCACTGATTTGATTTACCTCGGCTTGTTCCGATTGGTCGGCCCCCATGTCTGGGTTACCAATGTGGCGGTACTCGCCCTTGGCGTTGCGCTTTGCTGGTTGTGCTTCGCCCTCGCGCGCGAGATCATGCAGCCGCGATATGCCATACTGGCGACGGTTTTCTTTCTCGTCGTCGTATATGGCAAATCGTTGAACGCCACCCACCATTGGTTTAGTGTTCTGGCGATCATGGGCGCAATAAAGATCTATCGGCTAAAGGCGAGCGCGGCGCGAACTCTGGGTCAGGGCACACTGTTGGGCTTGGCCTCATTCTTCACCCAGACTCATGGAGCCGTGGCCCTGGTTGCATTTATTGTGTGCCTGCTGCTGGCGCGGTGGCGTAGCAAGGGTCCATGGATCGGTTTGCTACAGAGTGAGGGTTTGTTGCTGCTTGGTTATGCCGTTGCACTGCTGCTGCTGAGTGCCCATTTCATTGCCGCGATCGGGCTCAGGCAGCTCTGGTATTTCCAGGTCACGTTCGTAAGACAGTATGCCGTCCACGCGTCCCAGGGTGCATATCTGGGTCTGCCGGAGAGTCTCTCCTGGCACGCGCTTCCGGCCCTCTGCCAATACCTGGTTGTTTATATCCTGCTTCTGGTGAGCTATCCTCTCTCGCTTTGGCGATGCTGGCGCGAACGCCACAACCCCTACTTTCCCTGGGAGCGCGTCGCCCTTCTGAGCATGGCCGGTCTTGCTCTGCTGGTAGAAGTTGCCTTCAGCATGAATTGGCTGCGGGTCTTTGCCGTATCGTTGGCCGGCGTCATCCTGCTCTTTTGGAACATCGATCGCGTTGGGCTGACCCGGCGTTATGCCTTGGTTCTGCTGTGGGTAGCATTGGCCGGCATTGGCTTTCGCCAGACAATGGCGCCCTACTTGCATGCGCATGCAGCCATTCGTCTTCGCGGAGGCGACGTCGACACCACCCCGCAAGCATCCGAGAAGCTGCGTTGGCTCATGCAGCATACTACCCCGGGACAGTTCTTCCTTCAGGCGGACTGGCCGGGAATGTATCTTCCGCTGAGACTGCGCAATCCGTTATTCGTGGACGCGATAACCCCCGGAGAGGAAACTCGGCCCGAGGATGTTGCCGCGGCAATTGAGCAATTGCAACAGAAACGAGTGCAGTACATACTCTGGCGCGCGAGGTTAGAGTCCGCTGCATTCTCAAGAGACTCTGTTTTTCCCCTGCGAACCTATCTTCACCTCAACTACACACAGGTTCATACGTTTGCGGACGGCGACATGATCTGGGAAAGAAATGAGTTCCTCAGCCACCCTTGACCATGGTTTCACTTTGTTTTCTATGGGCAAAGATCGCCGAGATCGCCCGCGGCTGCCGGCATTCCTCAACTGGATCTTTCATTTCCAAACTCCCGGCTCTTCGGAAACTCGTTTGATTCGAATATTCATTCTTTGTAAGAGTGAAACGTTTTATGGCGCCGCGGGTTCTTCTATCTCAAGCTTTCCGACGATGAACCAGTAGCAGAAAATGCCGGCGAACAGCACGACTGCGGCCAGTGCGAAGCCGGGGGCGTAGGAACCGGTCCGGCTGATCAGCAAGCCGGTGAGCAGTGGCGCCGCGACACCGGCCAGGTTGCCGGCGAAGTTCTCGAAGCCGGTCCACAAACCCACATCGTCCGGGGGAGCGCAGCATTGCAGAATCACCAGCAGATTGCCGGTGGCCAGGCCCACCAGGGAAGCGCCGGCGATGAGCGCCATGGCGGCTGTGGGATTTTGCACGCGGGATGCGGGTATGAGCAGTAAGCCGCTGAGGAAAGCGATGGTTACGATTCCCTTGCGGGTTCGGGTTTCGTTCCAACCGAAGGCGGTCAAGCGGTCGGCGATCCAGCCGCCCAACGGTTCGCTGGCTCCGAATACGAAATAGGGCAGCGAGGAGAAAAAGCCGGCGCGCAGGATGGTGAAGTGGCGCACGGTCACCAGGTAGTCCGGGAGCCAGGTGACAAAGAGATACCAGTAGTAGTCGAAGCAAAAGAAACCGAGACAGATACCAATAAGATTTCGATTGGTCAGCAACCAGCGCAGTTCCTGTTTCCGGTTGCGGGTGGAGACCACTGGCCGGGATTGCCGGCCGAGCCTGCCTTTTGTAGCCCACAGCCAGGGGATCACCCACAACAGCCCCGCGAAGCCAATCAGCCGAAAGGTAGGACGCCAACCGAGCCGGACCAGCAGCCAGGGAATGATCAGGCCGCCCATCACCAGGCCCATGCGCGTACCGAAATCGAATAGACCGCAAGGGAGTCCACGCTCGGTGGGCCCAAACAAGATGCTCACGATCTTGGTTCCGCCGGGCAGGTAGATGGACTCGCCTATACCGAGCAGCAGGCGGAACATGATCAGCACCCCGAGGCTCGTCGCGAAGCCGGTCAAGCCCTGGCCCAGGGACCACAGCACAAACGCCGCGAAGTAGAGCCAGCGCAGGTTGACGCGGTCGGCGGCCCAGCCGATGGGGATTTGCATCAGGGCATAGGTCCAGAAGAACGCCGAAAGCAACAAGCCCTTGCTCTCCGGGCCTAGCCCCAGGTCTCTCGACAGCAGCGGCAAGGCCAGCGAGATGCTGGAGCGGTCGAGGTAGTTGATAAGCGAGGCAGCGAACAATAGCCATACGATCGTCCAGCGGCCGGAGCGAGCGGCTGCACGCATGCCGACGACCGTACGTTCTTCGGATTGGTGAGCGCCCGTTGGCATGAGCCCGTCCCTGTAGATGATCGACGAAGCCGCACATCACGCGGAGAGCGTCTCCAGCATCATAGGTCGGCCATGCGCAAAAGGAAACCACCGCGCCGGCGGGTACGGCTTTAGAGTCTGCATGAGAACCGGAGTAAGAGAAACGCCTGGCCGTAGAGGTGGCTATTCGCGGGTCCAGTATTGCGTGCGGCCTACCAGGGAGAGACCGATGAACCCACGCACCTTCAGTTTCGCCCCGCCCTCCTCGACCGAGAGCAGGCATTTGTAGACCTTGCCGTTCGCCGGGTCAAGGATCGTACCCCCTGACCAGCCATCGCCGTCCTTCTGCAGATCCCGGAGAATCTGCAAGCCAATCACGGGTTTCCCCTTCTGGTCACCGGCGCAGCCGTCACAGGTGGGGGTTGGGTCCTGCGGATCAGGGTCCACCAGCTTCTGGATACGCCCGTACAACTTGCCGTTTTCCAGCGTAATCATGACCACGGAATTAACTTTACCGGTAACGTCGTCTACGGTTTTCCAACGGCCGACCGGCGAGTTCTCGGACGTATCATCTGCACCAGCGTCTGCCCAGGCCGCCGAGGTGAATGCGGCTCCAAACATCACCGATAAGACAAGACACCCGATAAACGACAATCTCATAGGTTCCTCTTTTCCCCTGAATTCCAGGATATGGAACAGCTTCCGAGCGGCCTATCCGTAACCTATCACGGAGGGCTGCCGCGCGAAATGCCAGCAAAGCGTCATACAGGCCAGGTTATCGAAGCGAGAAATGGAACCAGCCGCCAGGCTGGCCGCGATCAAGCCGCGTACACCAGCCGGAACTAAAGATTGGATGAGCAGGGGGAGCATGGTGTTGTAATCCGGGTAAGACGTTCCGGGCGCATTCGCCAGGATCATGGCACCGATGCCGTCGTCCCTAAAGCATTTTCACTTCTGGTGCATACAGAGCAACCGATCCCGACGCGGCTTTTCCTCAAGAAAAGCCGCACCTCGCCGCACTCACCTGTGCATAGTAGAAGTGAAAATGCTCTAGTGCAGGTCAGTCCCGCAAATGCCCACGCGACCTGCGCGCAACAGCACCATGCCGGGATGCAAGACGGGTTAGCGCTACGGCTCGATACGAATATCCTTTGCACCGTGAAGTAGGGCAGCTTTCATCGTGAATCCTCAGAACGGATGTGGTAGAAGCGAGCACAGTTTTCACCCAGCATCGCGGCCTGCGCTTCAGCAGAATATTTGCTTACGTAATCGACCACAATATTCATTACCGGCTCGTAGTCCCCTGATAGGGTGCAAACCGGCCAGTCGGAACCAATCATCAGCCGGCTCCAGCCAAACGCTGCGAAGACAATGTCGAGATAACGGTGAAAGTCAGCGGGTTGCCATTGCGTCCATCTGGCCTCTGTCACCATGCCGGAGAGTTTGCAGCTCACATTGGGAAACTTCGCCAGGCGCAGCAGATCTTGTTGCCAGGGAGAATACAGCTGCTCTGCAATGTTTGGTTTCGCCAGGTGATCGAGAACGAAAGGCTGCTGCGGAAACTCCTCTACCATCTGCGCGGCAGCCTTCAGGTGCCCGGGAAACAACAGTAAATCGTAAGTCAGATCGAACTCCCGCAGCTGGGCAATACCGCGGCGAAATTCCGGCTGCAGCATGAACTGGTCATCCGGTTCGTCGTGCAGCACATGCCGTACACCGGCCAGCCGGGAATGGCGGGCAAACATTTTCAACTGTTCGCGTAAGTCGACGGAACACAGATCTACCCAGCCGACTACAGCCTTGATGCATGGGTGTTTGTCTGCGAGGCCGAGCAGCCAGTGCGTTTCCTCCAGGCTCTGCCGCGCCTGCACGGCAACGCAGCCATCAAAGTGCATACGAGCAAGCAGCGGCTCGATATCTTCGGGGAGAAAATCCTGCTTCAACGTAGTCATCTGGCTGGTCATCCAGATGTGCTCAGTAGGGCTGTAATGCCAAAAGTGCTGGTGGGCATCAAGTCGCATGGTTTTTCGTGGCGTCTGAAATGATCAACCAATCGCATCCAGGTTGGCAAGCACGTGTCTGGCGCGCCCAAATCCAAATTGCGTATGCTGTGGGGGAGGGCAAATTTGCAGAAATATTTTTTGATCGCATGCGGGGGTGCGCTGGGCTCTGTCGCGCGGTATTGGGTCGGCTCAGCCGTCGCCGGCCGTATCGGCACGGGCACGCGATTCTTCTATGGCACGTTTGTCGTGAACATGACAGCGTGCCTGATTATTGGTTTTTGCCTGACGTGGCTCGGACAACGCACGGAAATCAATCCCGCATGGAGATTCCTGATCCCCATCGGCTTTGTGGGCGCATATAGCACCTTCTCCACATTCGAATTTGAAACCTTTGCCGCGTTGCAGGCTGGAACATTTATGATCGCGGCGCTTTATGTCTCGCTCAGTGTTCTGCTGGGTCTCGTTGCCGTATGGCTTGGCGTAGTGCTGGCGCGCGCTCTGTTCTAACCACGTCAGTCAATTTCGAACGACCGATTCCACGTCAGCATTACGCGTGTCTCCCGCTCAAGCCCTAAGGTGCTTACGGAGCCCGTTCCCAACGCCAACAGGCTTCCGGCTCGCGGGGGCAAACCGAGCCAGGTAGCCGCCAGAATGCGAAGCACGTGCGCATGCGCAAACAATGCCACCTGGCCGCCGCTGGCGATGGCGCGATCGATCACCTGCTGGGTACGGGCGGCTACATGCTCGACCGGCTCCCCTTCCGGAGGGGGAGCATCCCAAATAGACCAGTCGGGCTGCTGCTTGCGAATCTCTGCCGTGGTGCGTCCTTCGTAGATGCCGTAGTCCCATTCACGCAGGTTCTCATCGACCTGCGCAACGTCAGCATACCCGGCAACACGGCAGGTTTCGCGGGCACGCTGCAGCGGGCTGGTGAGCACCAGGCTGAAGGAACGATGCGCCAGGTAGTCGCGAATCCTGGCGGCGCGCTCCTCTCCCCGCGCGGTCAGGGGAATGTCGGTTCGGCTGGTATGCGCTCCAGAGACGCTCCATGCTGTCTCTCCATGACGAATCAACCATAGTTGCAGATTCTCGGTGGCCGGGGTCACGCTGAGTTCCTTTCTTGCTGCCGATGAACCACTCGCTCAATCGATCCCGCCGGCCGCGGACGGCTTTTCCAGGCCGCTGCCCTGCACAGCAAAGTTCTGGAGCGCAATTGCATTCTGCCAGACGCGATCAAGGGAGTCGATGTAATGCGCTTCGAGTTCAAAAAGAGTGCGTTGCGACACAATGACCTGAGGATACGCCTGGGCCATATCCTGGTACTTCGCGAAATACAGCTCGTACGCACGGCGGGCGTGGGGCAACAGGCCGGTGCGATAGCGTTCCGCCTCCCCTTTGGCGGAAAGATAGTTCTGCACCAGCACCTCGGTCTGTTGACGGAGAGACAATTGCGTGCGGGTTACCTCCTGCCGGGCCCGGTCAAGGTCGGCTTCCGCCGCCTGGGCGTTGCCCTGGTTGCGGTTCCAGAGCGGCAGCTCAATACCGGCGCTGGCGAAACTTTGCGCGCCGGTCTTTTTCCCTGAAGCCTCTGGGAGCGCCTCCAGATTCGCTTGCTCACCTGCCCGCAATTGGAGATCCGGCACCCTCTCCCGCCGGGCGTCCTTCCACCTCGCTTCAGCAATCAACACTTGTTGCCGGGCCTGTTGCACCGCGGGACTGTGTTCCACAATGGCATCGGCAATCCCGGTGGCATCGATCTCCGGCGGCTTATCGAAGGCGGCATCGAGGGGTGCAACTTCCGCCGTTGGTTCGCCGGCAAGCGCGGCGAGACCCTTAAAGTGTTGGATGAACAATCGCTGCGCAGCCGTATAGTCAATCTCCGCTTGCTCCGCCTCAACCTCGGCTTCGAAAACATCGGGCGCATCGGCCTGACCCACGTTCGCCAGCTGATGTGCGGTTTGTGCGGCGTCGTTCGCCAGGGCAAGCAGGCGGCCGCGCACCAGCACCGTCTGCTGCGCGCCTACCGCGTTGTAAAACATCCGGGTTACATCGTTGTGAACCCGCACACGCTGTACCTCGGCGGCGATGGTATCGGCATTCTTTTGTTGTTCGTAGATGTTGCGGCGAAGCCCGAGTTTGCCGCCCAGGACGATGGTCTGGGCGATAAAGCCGCCCTGTTCTCCACCGCCATAAGCGCCGCCACGGATCTGGTCGCCCTCGTAACCAACCGTGGGGTTGGGATAGAGCGCTGCCTGCTTCGCTTCCGCTTGCGACCGGCGAATGATGGCCGCTGCCTGCTGCAAGGTTGGGTTGTTGCGATCGGCCATGGCCAGAAAGTCTTCCAGCTTCCGTGCCGGGCGGCCGGCGACACCTTGCAGCAATTCCGCAGCGGGGGCGGAGGACTGTGGCGGTGACGAATGGCTCATCGGATCCGTTGCCATAGGCTGATCCATCGCCATGGGCGCCGTCATGGGGGCGGGCTCCGCTCGGGGGCTGTCCATTCTGGGCTAGCAGCGGCACGGCGAACAACCACAGCAAGGACGCGAGTCTTTGGCCTGTTTGCATGTTCTTCTCCCTGATTGCCTTGGTGGTCGCCTAGGACATTTTCTCGAGCAACGACCCGTAAGGATCGTTGGGCCGTTGCGCCTGTTTCATGCGGGCCATCACCTGGTCGTACTGCTCCGCAGGCAGTACGCGGACGAAGGTCATCATGCCCGCCATGTAGCCGCTCCAGCCAGGGCGAAGGCCAAAGTTCTCGGGCTTGACGACCTGGTGGTCCATCGCCATGGCGGGGCCTTCCATGTACGCATCCTGGGGAAAGCCGGGCACGGTGTTGGCGTTAGCCGCGATCTCGCCTGGGGCCATGACCATCCCGGGCATGGCGGCCATCGCTTTGTCCGCCGTGAGCGGCGCGTTGGTAGTCTCGATATCGGCCGTGTTGCCGAAGCCCATGCCGCGGCCCAGGCTGGTTCCGTCGTCGTTGCCCGAGGGCGCTCCCGGCGTGCCTTGCAGCATGCCCATGCCGGTATTCATATCCACACCGGCGGCCATGCCGGTGTCGGCGTGTCATGGCGCCGACATTCGAAGACATCTGGTTCATCATGTGGTGGGGCAGATGGCAGTGCAGCATCCAGTCCCCGGGACGAGTGGCAACAAGCTCCACATCGCGGGCCTGCGCCACACCCACCAGCACCGTGTTGCCCGGCCACCATGCGGTTTCGGGAATACGTCCGCCTTCGGTTCCAGTTACCTGGAACGTGTAGCCATGAAGATGCATGGGATGATGATCCATGCCCATGTTCACGAAGCGGATACGCACGCGATCTCCCTGGCGAACGATCAAGGGCGTGGACGCCGGCCCCGCCTTCCCGTTGAGCAGAAGCCAGTTGTATTCCATATTCATGGTGTTGGGCACGGTGTTGTTGGGCAACACCGCGTACTCCTGCAGGTGCAGCAGAAAGTCTTTATCGCAGTGTGGAAGGTTGGGCGTACGGGGATGCATGATGACACCGCCCAGCATGCCCAACATCTCCTGCATGGCCATGTGGGAGTGATAAAAGTAGGTTCCTGCCTGGTGAATATCGAACTCGTAGATGAATCGGCCGCCGGGTTTCACCGGCTCCTGGCTAATACCCGGCATGCCGTCGTACCTGAGCATGTCTTCAAAGCCATGCCAGTGAACGGAGGTTGCTTCGGGCAGATGGTTGTCGAAGATCACGCGGACATGATCGCCCTGGTTTACCTGAATGGTTGGCCCGGGCGCGGTCCCGTTGTATCCCCACGCGTCGATGGTTTTGTCGGGGTGGATTGCTTGTTTCAGCACTTCGGCAACCAGATGGAAGACCTTGGCGCCGCCATCCATGGTGTAGGCAAGATCGCCCACCTCGGTGGTCACGACCGGCGTGGAGAAGCCCGCTGGCTTTCCGGGTTGCACGGTGTGCGCTGGGGTCGTGCTGGGCTGTGCCGTTACGCCGCGGGCGGCGAGGAGAGCCGCACCAGCCCCAAAGGCACGCTGAAGGAACGTACGTCGGTTACTCATGGAAACTCCGGAGACAACTACGCTGAGGGGTCTTTACGGAGGGAGGACAAGTCTTTCCGCGTCAGCAACGGCGCGCAGATACGGCTCTCCCTTGAAAAGGGACAGGGAAAGAGCGTCTATATCCGGAGAGCTGTAATGGGTGGCGAGGAGCCGGGGCTACTTCGAAGTGCGGGCCGGGCAGGCGTCGAGGATTTGTCCTGCGGCCGGAGGAGCGTGCCTGAGGGAATCGTCGAACTAGCCAGCACTATTGCTCTCGCCTGGCTGTTCGCCAACAGGTCGACCGCACAGTAGGAATGAACACCGGGCAGGCAAGTCTGGAACCCTGCGCCATTGGTTGCCGGTGGAGCGTTCCTCATCGACGCGCAATGGTGCATTGCGTGGTTGTGGCACGGAAACTGGTGCTCTACGCACTGTACCCCGCATACGGAGGATGCAGCCTGGGTTATGAGCAAAGCGAACAACAGCGCCAGCAAGCCGATCCGGCTCGCCACTGCGGGTTGGGTGCGTCGCTTCCGCGGTTGGCCCATAACTACTTCAGCATACGCCGCAGAGGGTTCCCCTTGCCACTGGGGCACTCGACCGAAAGCCGCAAGCGAGCGGCGCTTTTCTATTGGATTCCCACCGTGCTCTTTCATGTGTTTCCGGATACATTGGAGGAAGAAAACAACCCTGCAAATCGAACACGGATGTTTTATTATGCAAGGATGATCGAGCGATCCGTCACGCCCCTACTCGAGCACTCCTTGACGCAGCAGGCGGCGGTGGCGATCATCGGCCCCCGTCAGGTTGGGAAAACGACTTTGGCGCGGGAGATTGCGGATAAACGCCCTGCGTCGCTCTACCTTGACCTGGAGGCTCGGGAGGACCGCGACAGGCTTGCAGAGCCAACCCTCTTCCTCCGGCAGTACGAAAATAGCCTGGTCGTCCTCGACGAAATTCATCGCGTCCCCGAGCTTTTCAGTTCCCTCCGGGGCATCATCGACCAGGGGCGGCGAAGCGGTCATGGCGAGGGGCGATTTCTCATTCTCGGCTCCGCCTCGATTGACTTGCTGCGGCAGTCCAGCGAGAGTCTTGCCGGCCGGATTACTTACATCAGGATGGGCCCCTTCAACGTCCTGGAGTTGCCCGCCGATGAGCCGACGCTCCTCCGGCTTTGGACTCGGGGAGGGTTTCCTGGTAGCTATCTCGCGCCAAACGACACGGTAAGT
>CAVXHH010000005.1:0-848066 GCA_963761405.1 uncultured Acidobacteriaceae bacterium | reverse complement strand
AGGTTGGTGACCGAAGCGTGTGCACGTTCTTAGCCAGGAACAATCACTTTTAGCCCGGCAGCCTTTGCCAACTGTTGTTGGCGCAAATCGAACGTCACAAATTGGCGCCGTTCCAACTGCAGGGCGCTCGCTACGTGCAGTATGTCGAGAACGACACCCCAAAGTCGGCGTATATTCCCTGCTCAAATCGGCGGCCGTTTTGAGCGTAGCCCGCCACAGAAGATCCGCTTGAATATAACGCCCTTCCAGGAAGTCGTCGTCCAACGCGGCCAAGGCAGCTTCACGCGTGCTTTCCGAAACAATGCCGCGATACATCGCTAGGCCGATGCCGTTGATCAGTTCAACTCGTCCATGATGAGTCACTGCTAACGCACCGGCGAGCCTTCCTCGCCACGAACTCATCGCGCGCGATTCCGGCTCCTTCAAATAGAGCTTTAGCAAGGCGCTGGGGTCTACGTAGATCGTTTCAGCGGTCGCCACGATTCTCTTCGTGCAGCGCACGAGCTTGCGCCTCGGTCAGGGCCTCCGGCTGATAAGAATTCAAACGCGCCCAGTAATCGACTGGAGACGATTTCTTCTTGCGCTGCGGCGTATACGGCGTCAATCGGTAGCGTGGCTTGCCGTTTTCTGTCAGCAGCACCTCCCCCTCCGTTTCGATTAATTTCCGAATCTTCGGGAAGTGATTCCGCAGATCGCGGATTGATGCACTATTTGCCATGGTGATACGATCCTGTATCACAGCGACTAATTTGTCAAATGGTGATGATTAAAAACATGAAGCGGGTACCATAAGCGGCCGCCGGTCACCGAATCACTCGAATCACGGTGCGCTCTACCGCTGCTGCGACCGTCCGATCAGGCGCACGATGAGCGGAAGGCTTCCCACAATCGGCGGCACCACGAAGCACTGTATGCCGACGCAGTTGTACAAGAGCGCCGCGGCTCCGCAGCCGATGGCGAAACACAGCATGCTTCTCGACATCTGCACGAGCCGCCGCGCGACCGACTGGTATTCAGTCCCGTTCGGGGCATGAATCCTGTCGGCCAGGTCGATCATGACTTGCGTCGTCGTGCCGGTCATGATCGTGGAGGGGGGCACGCTCGGCGAGGTGGACGCGATGGAAGGCGTTCTGAATCGCCATGGCACCCACCAGAACCATTCCCGTCAGAACGGCTTGCCAGCCGTCGATGTCATGGAATGGGCCGAATTGAATCGCAAGCACAGCACCGGTGATCAGGAGTAGAAGATGGAGAGCGATGAGTACCTCGAATGCTGGCCAACGCCAGTTGGAGAGCGTCGTGTTGAGCAGGCGGGCCGCGATCACCACGGCACAAAAGGTCGGGAGTGCCAGTAACTTGGCAATCGCGCCAGAGGTACCGAGGGCTAGCGAGGCGCCGAGGGTCACGAAATTGCCCGTCACGTGAGCGGTGAAAAGACCCTGGAGCGCAAGATATGAGGCGGTGTCGACATAACCTGCGTTGAGGCTCAAAAGCGCTGGAAGCGTGGCGCCGGTTTCAGAAGCTGCTCGCATGGTCACCACCCGAACCGCAGTTCCACGTTCACGTAGTTCGCATTGATCCCTCCGGCTCGCCGGATCACATCGCCCACCTGGTACTGGACCCCTTCGACTGCGGCGGCCCAGTTCCGGTTGATCTGCCACTCCGCCCGCAGCTGCTCATAGATCCCGGTCCAACGCCCTGGCATTCCCGCCGTGCCCGCAACGGGTCTATTCGGTATTACATAGACTGCGTCTTCCGTCGTCTGACGCCACTGCAGGCCCACCCTCGCGATGAGCTTCAGGTTCTGCACCGGTCGCAATTCCAACGACGGCCGCAGGTGGATGAGGTTTGCGTAAGTCGGAGTGCTCATCAGCGTGAAGTAGTACGCGTTGGGAAACAGCGGATTGAAGGTTCCGATCGTTCCATCTCCGCGTCGTCGATCGCCGGAGGCCAGATCGAGCTGCAGCCCGATGCGCGGACTCCAACGAGCGTGCTCAAACGTGTATCCGCCGACCGATCCCACGGCCCAGGCTCGAGTCTGCTCGCTACCGACTCGACCCGTCTGCCACATCCCTTCGAGGTCCCAATCGACCGGACCTCGGACAATCTGATAGCGCACGTCCAGATTGTTGCGACGCTCCTTCCCGCCGCCATCCAGGTAGTGCGCTGAATCCGCATCATATCGAGAATAGTAAGCGGATAGTTTTCCCGGTCCGACGTCGTTGCGCTCGATTCGAAAGCCGCCGTATTGCAGGCCGCCGCTCGAGGAGTCATCGAAGGGCTTGTCGGGGACATTCTGCACCGGGTGGCTCCAGAAGGTGATCAGCCGCCAAGGCGATCTCTCCCAGTCCGCCCAGACCGCATCGAATGATTGCCGCACGTTCGGACCATCCCGAACGCCGACGAACCTCTGCAGATCGAAGCCCATCTGCTGGCGCCCTACTCGGACCTTCAACTGGCCTCCTCCCACCTCGTTGGTATAAGTAGCGAAGGCCTGCTCGAGGTCGAGCGGATCCTTGTCTACGGGTGTAATGAGGTCCTTGCCGAAGGCGCGATCGTCCTGCAGCTGCACGAAGATCTGCCAGTGGGCGTTCGGTCGGATATCAGCGTGAAGCTCCAGGCGCTGGATCAGGTATGTATTGGTGTGAGCCGCCCGATTCCGCTCCGATTCCGAAGGGCGCAAGCTGCGTCGATTCCACCCGCTCGCGCAGATTGAGTCCGAGCGAGGCGTAGCTGTTGGGATCGCCGCTCGAGAGCGGAATGTACTTCAGATCATCCAGCGGCTCCGTGCGCAGCGCCGGATCGGCAAGCACCGACCAATCTTCCTGCCAGCGATTCAGTCCGGTCGTTCTGGTGCTGGATCGTCGCTCGGCGCGTGTCGTCTCGGCGCGGGCGCCATGCGCCGCCAGGCAGACCGTCCCCGCGAGAAGCGAGATCCACCGCGCATGTCGAGTGTGCATCGCACTACTTCGCGGGCGCGTGAATCTCGGCGATATACCCGCCAGGAAACTGCACCATCGCGGAATCCCTGCGCTCGGAGGTGAAGGGCTCAACGAGCACGGTTGCTCCGGATGCAGTCGCCTTGCTCAACGTGTCTCTTCAGATCGGCCACCTCGTAGCCGGTGAACTCGCGCCCGTACGGGATATGGCAGGTGACCGTCAGTGACGAACACCGTCATCTTGCCGAACACCGATTCGATGCGGATTCGGCGATACGTATCGTTGGGTCGACCGATTTCGACACCAGGAGCCCGTGACGTCATCTGAGACAACCTTGCCGCGCGAGAAACGGAGGAAGCTCTCGGATGAACGCGTCCGCTCGCTGCTGGCGAGACGTAGACACGGTTCTCGGGAACGGTCGCGAACGCGGCGTAGGACGGCTTCGTCGTGTGCCAATACAGTTGCATGTTGACGCCGCCCGGCCATTGGATCACCGCATCCCGCCCGATCGGATCGGGAAACGTCGCGACCAGAACGTCCGCGCCGGACGCCTTGGCCAGTTGGATCGCGGCGTCCATGTCGGTCACGAGATAGCCGGTGCGCTCGGCGCCGAAGGGATAAGGGAATCGGCGTCTTGAAGCCGAACACCGAAACGGTGCCGACGGGTGTCTGCAGGAGCTGCGACGTCGTGCTGCTCGGCGTCGGAGTCACCGTAGCAACGACTTGCTTCGTGCTCTGACCTCCAAAGGTCGCGAGAAAGCTCGCCACGAAACTTGTCAACGTCATCTGGCGCTACATAGACGTGGGTGGTGTCGTATTGCGCGCCGACACCGACCTGCGGCGTGGGCGAATGCGCGGGATCCCGCGCGATGGCGTTCGACGCCGTCATCGACCAACGATGACAGCAGCAGGATTCTGATCAGGTAACGGTTACCAAACATGGCAGGCCTCGATCGGTGAAAGTTTAATATCGGGATTAGGGCTGCTGCTTTGCTTCAGTCATGACGCACACCAGGATGAGACCGGCGATCAAACCGAGGTGCTCGAAGAAGGTGTTCACGGCCATGAAGCGATCATGACCGGTCAGCGCCCAGAAATTGTTGGCGGTCAGCATTGCAATGGCAGTCAGCACGCCGAGGCCGCCGGCACCCAACCACACCCAGCGTCCGAAGATCACGAGTACGGAACCGCCGATCTCGACGATGACGGCGGCCGCAGCCCAGAGCCAGGCGGGCTGCAGGCCGAAATGCGCCTGCTCCGCTGTTGCGCCTGGAAAATCGACGAACTTCTGGATCCCGCCGATCAGGAAGGCCGAAACCAGGGCGGCTCTCGAGAGCGGCCACAGCCCTGGCCAGAAGAGGATCGCGCTCAATCCAACGCGGTGTGTCCGTTTTTGCGAGCATCTCAAACCGCCCAGCAGGCGCAGCCGAGTGCACCCCAAAAGCTCCCGAGATCCGCAGCCGGAACCTTGGCGGACCACGCGCGGGCATGATCATGGCCGTGGAGCGTGCAGGCATTGTCGCAACCGCATGCATTCATCGCATGCACCCGCAGGGCCTTCTTGTCCACGCCGGCCCAGTTGCCGTAGCCGCCGAAATTGCGGACCGGTGACCAATCCGGCATCGCCGGCGGTGGGGCCGCGTCATCGAGCGCCCTGAAGTCTCCGGCACCATAGACGATGCGCCCGCCCACGATCGTCAGCTCGCTGCTGATGTCGGCAATCTCACTTTCGGCGCAGGCGAAGAAATCGCGATCCGGCACGATCAGATCGGCAAACTGACCGACCTTGATGCGGCCTTTCCTGCCTTCTTCATTCGAGAACCAGGTGACATTCTCGGTCCACATCCGCAGCGCCGTCTCCCGGTCCAGGCAATTGCGCTGTGGATAGAGGCGCAGGCCACCGACCGTCATGCCGGTGACGAGCCAGGCCAGTGAGACCCAGGGATTGTAGGAGGCAACACGGGTCGCGTCCGTGCCGGCGGAGACCTTGACTCCCTTGTCGAGTATCTTTTTCACCGGCGGAGTCGCTTCGGCGGCACCGAGCCCGTATCGCTCCACAAAATACTCACCCTGATAGGCCATCCGATGCTGAACGGCGATGCCGCCGCCCAGCGCAGCGATACGGTCGATCGATTGGTCCGAGATGGTCTCGGCATGATCGAAGAACCAGTGCAGACCGTCGAGTGGTGTGTCTTGATGAACCTTCTCGAAGACATCGAGCGCGCGCGAGATCGTCTCGTCATAGGTCGCGTGCATTCGCCAGGGCCACTTGTTCTGGACGAGAATGCGCACCACCTCTTCGAGCTCGCCCTCCATCTGCGGCGGCATGTCGGGACGCGGCACACGAAAGTCTTCGAAATCCGCGGCCGAGAACACCAACATCTCGCCGGCGCCGTTGTGACGGAAATAGTCGGTGCCCTGCTTGTACTTCGAGGTCCTGGTCCAGTTCAGGAAATCGTCCTTCTCGCCCTTGGGCTTTTGAGTGAAGAGGTTGTAGGCCAGGCGGATGGTGAGCTGCCCCTCGTCCGCCAGCTTCTGGATGACGGCATAATCTTCCGGATAGTTCTGGAACCCACCACCGGCGTCGATCGCGCCGGTGACCCCGAGCCGATTCAGATCGCGCATGAAATGGCGCGTCGAATTGAGCTGGTACTCGAACGGCAGCTTCGGTCCCTTGGCCAGCGTTGCGTAGAGAATGGCCGCGTTTGGCTTTGCGAGCAGCAGCCCGGTCGGATTGCCTCGCGCATCGCGCACGATCTCGCCGCCCGGCGGCGCGGGCGTGTCCTTCGTGTAGCCAACCGCGCGCAGCGCCGCTGCATTGAGGATGGCGCGATCGTACAGGTGCAGGAGGAACACCGGGGTGTCAGGAGCGACCGCGTTGAGCTCCTCGATGGTGGGCAGGCGCTTCTCCGCAAATTGATGCTCGGTGAAGCCGCCCACGACCCGCACCCATTGCGGCGGCGGCGTGATCGCGACCTGCTTCTTCAACATGGCCATGGCATCGGCCAGCGACCACACGCCATCCCAGCGCAATTCCATGTTGAAGTTGAGTCCGCCGCGAATGATGTGCAGATGGTTGTCGATCAGGCCGGGAAGTACTCGGCGGCCCCGCAGGTCGATCACCTTGGTCGATGGACCGCGCAGCTTCATTACCTCCCGATCGTTCCGACCGCGGTGAAACACCCATTCTCGATGGCGACCGCGCTGGCAGTCGGATTGGAACGATCGAGCGTCGTAAACACACCGCCGATGAAGAATCAGATCGGGGGCGTGTCATGGTGCCGTCTCTTCCGAGTGTTCAGGGGTCGCAGCGGCATCCTGGTGTCGGCCCGGGAGCATGCCGAAGAGGTGCGAGGCTGCACTTTGCATCCTGGCAGGCGCCGAGGAACGACGATCCCGAAAGCACCTGCTTGCTCACGGGAATGATCTGCTCGCCCGCGAGAATGCCGAGCAAACCAACCAACGCGACCAAGGGGGGCGCGGGCGAACGCACATTGAGGACGCTGTAGATCACCCCGACGAGGACGCCCGCACCGAGCGACAACAAGTAGATTTTCATGGCGCTCACCGTGAGTTAACCGGCCTTGGCTCCCGCCTCCGGAGGCGTGCTCGCCGAGCGCCCATTTCGAAAAGCGGACCTGGATGCCATAGGGGGAATGTGCGCGCAGGATGTTCATCACGCCCTCATAGGTCTCGGCGCGGGCCCAGTCCTGTTGCAACTCGAAGACGTATTGGAGCGACGTCACGGGAATGGCGCCCGCCTGGACCGAGCGATCCATTGCGCGGTTGTGCGCCTCCAACGAGATATCGCCGCAGGCATCGGCCGGGATGTAGATTTCATAGCCCTCCTTCAACATATCCAGCGTCGGAAACTGGACACACGCTTCGGTCCACAGGCCGGCGATGACGAATTTCTTGCGGCCGGTGGCGGCCACGGCCTTGCGGAAGCCGCGATCGAGCCACGAATTCATGGAGGTGCGATCGATGACCTTGTGGTTGGGGAAGACCTCGAGGACCTCCGGCATGAACGGCCCGGAGAAGCTATCCGCCGCAACCGTGGATATGACGGTTGGGATTTTGAACAGCTTCGCCGCCTTCGCGAGGACCTGGACGTTATTGAAGCACCACGAGGCGGTCGTGCGACTGCACGCCCTGGTACATGGCGGGCTGGTAGTCGATCAGCGCGATCGCGCTGTTTTCCGGAGTCAACATATCTAGCTTTGACATCTTCACATTCCTCACTTCAAAGTTGACTGCAACATCGAAGGCCGCAGGGCCCAAGACGACTTCTCGTGGGGACGCATGTTGTCACGCGATGATGTGCGGACGCTTGGAGGGTCTCTGCGCGCTTAGCACGATGTCGCGATGTCAGAACTACCGGCGCCGCGGGCGAGCGAGTTTGATCCGGAAGATTCGCTAGCCTTGTGATCGCGCGCGTCGCCAAGCGGCAGGGCTCGTCCCGACGTCGCGCGAAAAGATGCGCGTGAAGTAACTTTGATCACTGAACCCGCAGGCCAGGGCGATCTCGGCCAATGAGCGTTGGGTCGTCAGCATCAGACGCTTGGCTGCTTCGAGCCGCAACCCGGTTAAGTATTGATAGGGTGTAACCCCGGTGCTGCGCTTGAAATAGCGCCCAAAATGACTCGGTGTCAGCCGGCACTCCGCGGCGATGGCAGCGATGGATAAATCGCTGTCGAGACTGGCACGCATCATTTCCTTTGAACGTCGCTCCTGCCAGGGAGCCAGCCCGCTCTTTACGACGGAATCACGCGCTCGAAGCTCCCCAAACCACTCGGCGAAATGAGCAAGTACACTCAAGTGAGTCTGAATCGGTGAATTGGGGTATTCACGAGCCACGTCAACGAGTGCCTCACATGGAACGTAGTAATGGAGCAGATCAACCGGGCCGGTCAGCTCGCATTTGGTGTTCCGGCGCAGGTCCATGACGTGGAGCCCGCCTGCCTCGGGCGGGCAGTGGATGCCGAATTGCGGCAATTCCGCGTCGGCGAGTGGGTTAAAAATACTGAAGGCAGGTTCTGGTGATATCGGGCCCCCACCCAGTCGATCCGGGCGGGAACAAGTCAGCCTCGTGACCACGAGAGCGGGCTTGCCGTGCCAGTTCATTTCGAGGAGCTCAGTGGCCTCTACGCCGAAGTACTCACCCAACCGTCTGCCAAAGAAGCCGCCGCGGCGGGTCAGATCCTCAGGGACGGTTGCGGACAGGCCGGCACATGACCGGGATTGACGGTATTGCTCCCGCGGACGTATCTGTCCACCAGGATTCGACTGATCGAGCGGAGACAACTCAAACGGCCCTGGCGGGCGTTGCATTCACCTGTTTACTTTGGTCGAGAGACCGGCGACGCTCTCGCAGGGGACAGCGCACTTCCTCCGGAAGGATTCCCCGCCGCCGCGCTACCATGACAGCCTGCGTCCGTGTACGCGCATCCAGCTTGCGAAAAATGGTTTTAACGTGCGTCTTCACCGTTTCCGGTGTCCGGGATGTCGCCCACGCAATTTCTTTGTTGCGGAGACCGGAGAACAACAGTCGCAGAATGTCGAGCTCGCTCGGCGTGAGTTTTTCCCACCTGATCCGTTCAGCCATCCGCGACGCCACCAACGGCGCCAGGGCACACCCACCTTCGTGAACTGTGCGAATCGCGGTAGCCACGTCAGCAACGCCGCAGCCGACCAACAGGTAACCTCGCACGCCTAGCTCCATCGCACGGCAGATACTCGCTTCGCCATCCCGTTCGGTAAAGATCACGACACGATCCCGCCACCGGCTATCTGACCCGAGAAAGCGTAATCCCGAGTCGTAGTCAGCAACGACGACGTCCCCCGAGTCACTACCTGCGATCGCTGCACCCAACTCCAGACCAGAGATTACGGGCTCGAACCCTGCGAGGTCGCCCAACTGACGTGCCAGACCGGCCGAGAGAAATGGGTCGCGATGCGCGATGATGACAGTGAGTTTGTCAGACTGTTGCATGGCTCGATCACCCGTTTGTGGGGCTATGGGTGACGAGCGTACGGCGAAGTGCCGCGAGGAACACCATTCCACTCGACGTTGTCGACCACATCGAGGTGCTGAAGGACGGAGCTTCCTCGGTCTACGGCGCGGATGCCATCGCGGGCGTCGTCAACATTATCTTGAAGAAGACGTTCACCGGCCTGCAAACCAGTGCCGAGGTGGGCACGTCCAGCCATGGTGACGGCACCATGCGGCGCGGGACGCTCACAGTGGGGAGCGGCCATCTGGATTCGGGGGATCGTTTCAACGCCTACTTCAATCTCGAGTACGAGAAGGATGGGGCCATCCGGGTGGGTGACCGAGGTTTTCCGTTCAACACCAACGATCTCACGCCGCTCGGCGGTAACAATCTGAACCCCCAGCCGTCGGTGTTTCCCTATGGCACGAACTACGGAAGTGCGACGCCCGGCACGATTACAGGCACATTGCCAAACGGACAACCTGATCTGACCACGGGCGTGCCCAACGCTGGCGCGGTTTCGCAGCCCTTGCGTCCGTGTCCGGTGGGTTTGCAGGCGACCGATGCCGCCGGCAATGTGTACTGCAAGCAGACGACGCTCCTCAGTTTTGACGACCAGCCACAACAAGAGCGGATCAACCTCTATGGACGCCTGACCGTACAGTTGACAGATGCTGCGCAGGTCTACTTGAGCGCGGGGTTCTTTCAGAACGAAGTGGTCTCGGATCTGACCTACCCGCAGATCCAGAGCAGTATCCCACACAATACTAACGCCATCGCACTGCCGCCGCTCCTGCCGACGGGCGCGCTCAATCCCAATAATCCGTTCGCCAATGCCGCCTGTGCGGCAGCCAACAATTGCCCCTATGCGCTGCTCAATTTTGCCTTCCCGAAAATCCCGAGACTCACGACGACCAACCACGTGTTCCGCACCGTGGCGGGGATAGATGGTGAGGCGGGTAGCTGGCAATACCACGGTGCGCTCGTCATCAACCACTCGTCGCTCGACTTCGATAATACGGGTCTCCTCAGTTACAGGCAGTTGATCAATGACGTCACCAACGGTTCCTATGACTTCATAAACCCGGCCGCGAATTCCGCGGCCACTAACGCCGCGCTCTTTCCAGAAGCGCAGAAGACCTCGACTACGGACCTCTACGCGCTGGACACAAGCGCCTCCAGGCTGCTGGCAGAGTTGCCCGGCGGGCAGCTGGGGATCGCGTTAGGTGCCCAATGGCGGCGCGAATCGAGCTCCGATCCCAACATCAACTCGAGCCTGGACTACCAGGGGCTCGGCGTAACACAGACAGTCGGTCAGCGCGAAGTGGCGGGATTCTTCACCGAGCTGGATGCGCGGCTATTCAAGTCACTCGAGGTGATCGGCTCGGGCCGTTACGATCACTATTCGGACTTCGGCAGTGCCGTCACCCCGAAAGTCGGAGTTCGGTTCAAGCCCTTCGAGCCGCTCGCGTTGCGCGCTACGTACTCGCGCGGATTCCGTGCGCCGAGCTTCGCCGAGAACGGCTCGAGCTACTCCGAACTATTCTTCCCCTACATACCGCCACCGGCCTTCCAGGCCGCCCACTCGGTGGGAGGAATCCCCGACGGCTACGTGCAGCAATACACCGTGGGACAGATCACCGCGGCAAATCCGAACTTGAAGCCCGAAAAGTCGCACAACGTCACCGCCGGGTTCGTCTTCGACCCACTGCCTGCGTTGAGCCTCGCCGCGGACTACTACCTGATCAAAAAGACCGGGGTCATCATCCCGTCCTTTCCCGGGGCGGTACTCGCAGCGTATTACGCAGGTGCCCCGTTGCCGCCGGGGTCTGCGGTGACTCCTGACAACCCCGACCCGGCTTTCCCGAATCTGCCGCCGCGGCCCATCAGCGTCGCAGCGCCTTATATCAACGCCAACTCGGAAGAAACCGACGGCGTGGATGTAGACGCGCGGCTGCAACTGGACATCGGGCCGGGCCGCTGGATCAGCCAGGCCAGCTGTACCGACATTTTCAGCTTCAAGGTGACACAGCCGGACGGCACGGTGCTCTCGTTCGTCGGCACCCAGGCGCCCTACATTCTGTCCTCGGGTGCAGGCACACCGCGCCAGCGGGCCACCTGGACCAACACGTGGAAGCAGGGGCCCGTCACCGCCAGCATTATCGGATACTACGTGAGCGGGTTCGACGAGACGGGCGTGGATGCGACTGGTAGCGCTTCAACCACCGATGCGTGTTTGTACACGACGGCGTTAGGGACGCCCTTCCCTGCAGGGTGCCACATCGGGTCGTTCATCTATTTTGATATGACCGGTGATGTCGAGATCGCCAAGGGTTTCCACGTCAACGCTGCCATCCAGAACATCGCTGGTCGGAAACCGCCCATCGATCCGGCGGACTATGCCGGCGTCAACTTCAATACGACCTATCACCAAGCGGGCCTTGTTGGACGCTACTTCCGGATAGGGGCGCGGTATATGTTCTAGCGGCGCGCAGCTCTACAGGACCTGCCGGATCACGCATCAAACCTGTACCCCACCCCGTACACCGACTCGATGAGCTCCGCCCCGCCGCGGACACTCTGCACCTTGCGGCGCAGATTCTTGATATGACTGTCAACCGCGCGGTCGCTCACCACGCGATGGTCTTCATAGAGCCGATCGAGAAGCTGCGCGCGCGAGAACACCTGCCCGGGGGAGGCGGATAAGGTTCGCAGCAGCCTGAACTCCACCGGCGTCAAATCCAGCTGCACCCCGTCAAGCGATGCCGTATAGCGGAATTCGTCCATGTACAGACCCGGGGCGGTATTGCTCGCTGGGCCGCCCGCCACGCGGCGCAGAATGGCTCGCGCACGCGCAACGACCTCTCTGGGACTGAACGGCTTACAAACATAGTCATCGGCCCCGAGCTCCAGACCCAGCAGACGATCGATCTCTTCGATGCGAGCGGTCACTATCACGAGCGGCACGCTCGTGAATTCACGCAGCTCGCGACAGATCTTCAGTCCATCCTTCTGCGGCAACATCAGATCCAACACGATCAGGTCGGGCGGAGTGATCCTGACCGACTCAACGACCTGCGCGCCGTCGGCCAGCCAACGGGTTCGGAACCCCGAAGCCTTGAAGTAGTCGCCCAGTACCGTCGCCAGCTTGGGCTCGTCTTCGACGATCAGAATCTCGGGAGCCGTGCCGGCCGAACACATGAGATTACTCCGCAATGGGCAATGCAACTCGTATCCACAGACCGCCCAGCGGCGACTGCCGCGCCAGGATCATGCCCGCGTGGGCTTCAACAATCCGCTTGGCGATCGCCAGGCCCAGTCCCGCTCCGCCGCTGGCCCGATTACGGGAGGGATCGACCCGGTAGAAGCGCTCAAACAGTCGACACAGGGACTCCTCGGGTACGCCAGGGGCCGTGTCCTGCAAGTCGATGACGGCCATCTCATGCTCCACCCGACAGACGACCGACAATCGCCCTCCCGGGTCGGTATAACGCAACGAGTTCTCCAGGAGATTGTTGATGAGCTGATTCAAGCGCATCTCGTCGGCTGCAATGGCCAGCCGGTTTTCCGGCAACCTGGCCTCGAGCGAGATGCGCCGCTGCGCATAACGGTCTTGAAAGGCCAGCAAGCGCCCCCGCAGAAATCGCACGAGGTCCACGCTCGACATTCGGTATGTGAGAGCACCGATGTCGGCCAATGACAGGTCATAGAGATCGTCGATCAGCTTGCCGAGCGTGGCCACCTCGCCCTGCCAGGAGCGCAGACTCTCCGCAGTCAGCTCGTGCACCTCATCCTCGATTGCCTCGAGCTCCGCACGCAGTATGGAGATCGGTGTGCGCAGCTCATGCGAGACATCCGCGAAAAAGGTTCGGCGCATGCCTTCGTTTCTCTCCAGGGCGAGGGCCATGCGATTGAAGTCGGCCGCTAATCGGGCAATCTCATCCGACGAGGAGACCTCCAGCCGCACGGTGTAGTTTCCCGCTGCCAGGCGGTGGGTCGCATCGGCTATCTTTCTGATCGGCTCGAGAATACGTCTCGTGAGCACCACGGCGGCGAGCGCCGCCAGTCCCACCGCAACCACGCCAATGGCCCAGGTCGACAGGAGCTGCTCGCGCTGGAATGCCCCGGCGGCCCCGGCGGTGAGTCTGTTGAAGGGCAAAACCACGAGCCAACCCACCACTTTGTCACGTAGTGTTATCGGCTCCTTCGTCACGTCATTGACGTAACCGGCGACGACGGGGTTACCTATGACAAGGCGTCGCTGCGCATCCAACAGCGCCAGACGCATGCCCAGACCGGGCATGGAGGCCGGCTGAATGGACCCGGGTGTTGGGTTGAATCTGGGCGGAAAAGTCCCAAAAGGAATTGGCGGGTGGGGCACGCCTGGCGCGAAAGTACCGCCGAAGTCCGCTCGTGAGATGATCCCGAACCAGACACGGGGGTCCTCGCTCAGGTGACCCCAGCCGCCATACCTTTCGTATTGCGCGACGAGCAGCGGCACCAGTTTACGGGCGCGGCTCATTTCCTGGTCGTTGAGATATCCGAGGAATCCTTGCAGAAACGCGAATCGCGCCGCCGTGCCCGTCGCCCCGACCGCCAGGACAGCCGTGACCAGCAGTGCGACGAACAACTTCGAGCGCAGCCCCCATCTACCGCAGCGCGCCTTAGCCCAGGCGATGACTCCAGCCGCGGCTAGCCAGGGTCGCGGCCGTGAGATAACGCAATCTCTCCCCAATTTATCCACATTCTTCCCATCTCGCGGCGATCGGACGACTCCCGCGACGGCCGCTTCGCGAGCAAATGCGGTCTCGCCTCGCAGTCAGAGCCGCCAAATGTCACAAAGTTTCCAACATTGCATCATTTCTCCGCGCCCCTGACCCGGCTGTCTTTACACATTTTTACGAAATGCCACAGGTCCCACCCCGACCGTCCTCCCCGCGCGGAAAAGTTCCTTTGACGAGCGGCAGCCCGACACTCCACAAACGTTCAAACATCTCAGGGTGGCCCGTTGCTCAAGGGCGGCAGCAGTGGCGGCGTTTCCGAGGGCAACAAAGGCGCTGAGTCTTTCTTGTCCGCCTTGTGCTGCTCCTCGATGATGTAGTTGTATTTGGCGTCCGTCACGACTGCGGTTTGTTCGGGTGTGCGCAGGATCTTGGGCCGGATGAAAATCATGAGATTGTTCTTGGTCCTACTGTAATCCCGGGTTTTGAACGCGTACCCGATGATAGGGAGGCTGCCGAGAAACGGGACGCGCTGCTCGCTACGCGTAACCGTATCGGAAATGAGCCCGCCGAGCACCACGATTCCGCCGTCCTCCACCAGGACATTCGTCGAGACGGTCCGTTTGTTGGTCGTGATGTCCACTGAGGATGCGGACGTTGCCGCGACACTCGAGCTCTCGACGCTGATCTTGAGAACGACCGAGTTGCCCTCCGCGGCAATCTGCGGGGTGACCTTGAGGATGGTTCCGACTTCCTGCCGTTGCACGGTCTGGAATGGGTTTGTGCTACCGCTCGTAGAGCTGCTCGAGCCGCTGGAAGTCGTGTAGGAGCCCGTGATGATGGGCACCTCCTGCGCGACTTTCAGCTCGGCCTCCTGATTGTCGAGCGTAATCGCCGACGGGGTGGCAATGATGTTGGTGTGGGCATCGCCGCTCAACGCTTTGAGCGTGGCCGCGAAGTTGATGCCGTTGGAGGCAATCTTGCCGAGGCCGAGCGTAGTGCCGGTGAGCGAGCTGGTGCTCGACGCCGATGAGGTACTGGCGATGCTCTCCGCGGTGGTGGCGAGGTCGACGAGCGAGGTGCCGCCCACGGGCTCGATGAATCCCGCGATGGGAGTCTGCGAGCCGCTGCCTTGCGACCAGGCCGCCCAGTTGACGCCGATATCCGAGGTCTTATCCGCATTGACTTCCGCGATCACGGCCTCCACCAGAACCTGCGCGCGGCGGATATCGACCTTGTCGATGATTTCCATGATGGCGGCCATGACCTTTGGTGGCGCGGTGATGATCAGCGCGTTGGTGCCGGGCTCGGCCCAGATCATCGCGCTCTTCTCCGCCTGCGCCTGAGCGCCCACGGCGTCCCCCCGGTACCGCCGGCGCTCACCTGCGCGAGACCGGTAACCTGCTCTTTCAGTCTCGGGGCAAGCTTTTCGGCGTTGGCGAAATGCAGGTAGCGCACCCGAGTATCCCCGCCGCTCTTCAATGGACTATCGAGGCTTGCGATCAGGGCACGCACCCGTAGCCGCTGCGCCTCATCACCGCTGACCAGCACATTGTTCGCGCGATCATCCGCCACCACTTTGACATTCACCCCGCCTTCCGCGCCGCCCTGGTAGAGCGAGTTAACGCACTCGCGCCGTCTCCGTCGCCGAAGCATTCTCGAGGGTGATCACCTCCACGGTTTGATCACCCACCTGGTCGACTCGCTGGATGATCCGGGCCATCCGGTGCACATTGCTCGCACGGTCCGAGAGGATGAGGATATTCGCAGCCGGATAGGCTGCCAGGTGTGCATACTGCGGCATCATCGGCCGCAGTATGGGCACCAACTGTGCGGCCGCGACGTTCTTCACTTCGATCACCTGCGTCACGATTTCATCCGAGCTGGAGCTGACATGATCGGGCAGATCCAGTGACGGCAGCTGCCGGGCATTGGCGTCGGGCACGATCTTGACGACTCCTCCAGAAGGCACGGCAACGTAACCGTAGACCTGCAGGATCGCGAGAAACGCCTCATAAAAGGCTTTCGGGCTCAGAGGCGTCGAGGAAATCATGGAGACCTGCGTGTGCAGGTGCGGATCGAGCACGAAGGTTTTGCCGGTAACCGCGCTGACCGTCTCGGCGATCTGTGCGAGGTCCGCGTCCCTGAAGTTCGGAGTTACTTTATCATCGCTGCTGTGCTCCGCGGCCATCGCGAGAGTCGCAATCAACGCGCCTCCAAAAATCAGCGTGTGCGTGCCGCGGCGCACCGTTCGGGCGCGGACCCTCCACTCTGTCTCCATGATCGTAACAACTCGCGTGCGGCTGAAGTGCTCCTTCAGACCGACCCGGTCACCCGCGGTTCCAATTTACATTTTTAGACAACGTCAGCTAACTCCTGAAACACATTCAGCGGAGCCGGTGCATATCATCTGCCGCACATGAGCACCGTTCACTCGCGCACACGCCGACGCGCACGCCTCGGCGCGCCCGCCGCGGCGGCGCTGGCCTTCCTGGTTGCCGCCCGCGACTACGCCCAGGAATCAGCCAGCACCAATCCAGCGGAATTCACGGTAGGCGATATAAGGATCGACGGTCTGCAGCGGGTCGCTGAAGGCACGGTATACAACTATCTGCCGGTGAACATCGGCGACACCTTGGACATCGCAGCGCGTACGCGAGGCGATCCGCGCGTTGTATGCGACTAGCTTCTTTCGCGACGTACAGTTACGGCGCGAAGGCAACACACTGATCGTCAGTCGTGCTCGAGCGACCTTCCATCGAAAGCTTCGAGATCACCGGCAACAAGGACATCAAGACCGAGGACCTGCAGAAATCGCTGCGCAACGTCGGGTTGGCCACCGGTAAGACTCTTCGACCGTTCGGTGCTCGAGGACGTCACCCAGTATCTGACGGACCAGTACTTCAGCCGCGGCAAGTACGGCGTAAGAGTCGACACGAACGTAGACGAGGAATCCGGCAATCGCGTGAAGATCAAGATCGACATCAAGGAAGGCCAGCGCGCCAGGATCCGGCAGATCAACCTCGTCGGTGTCACGAAGTTCACGCAGAGTGAGATCCTCGAAACCCTCGAGCTGAAGACACCGAACTGGCTCTCCTGGTACAAACAGGACGACCGCTATTCGCGCGAGTCGCTGCAGGGCGACCTCGAGAAGGTGCGTAACTTCTACATGGATCGCGGCTACGCGAACTTCCAGTCGAATCGACCCAAGTCGCCATCGCTCCCGAGAAGAACGACATTTTCGTCACGGTCAACGTCGCAGGAAGGTGAAGTCTTCAAGATGTCCGACGTCAAGCTGGCCGGCACGTTCGTGGTCCGCGAACAGGAGCTGCGAGAGCCTCCTGCTGGTGCACCCCGGGCAGATCTTCAACCGCAAGCTCATCACCTCCACCCAGCAGCTCATCCAGAACCGCCTGGGCCGCGACGGCTATGCGTTCGCGAAGGTCGATCCGGTACCCACGCCCGACAACGCGACCCACCAGGTATCGCTCACTTTCTTCATCGATCCGGGCAATCGCGTCTATGTCCGCAACATCACGTTCTCCGGATCGAACCACATCAACGACGAAGTGCTGCGCCGCGAGCTGCGCCAGCTCGAGGGCGGGTGGTTATCCAACACCTCGCTGGAGCGCTCGAAGCAGCGCATCCAGCGCTTGCCGTACGTGAAAAACGTGGATTCCGAGACCCTGCCGGTGACCGGTGCCCCCGATCTCGTCGACGTCAATTTCAAGGTCGAGGACGGTCCGAGCTCCCAGTTGAGCGGGGGCATCGGCTATTCCGAGGTTTACCACTTTTCCATCAATGGCGACTACGTCGATGCGAATGTCTTCGGCTCCGGCGAGCGCGCCGCTATTCAGGCGAGCATCGGCAGCTACAGCAAAGTGCTGACGTTGTCGCAGACCGAACCGTACCTGACGCCGGACGGCATCAGCCGCACGCTCAGCCTGTCCTACTCGGATATCAGCCGGTTTACCTCCGCCTCATCCGAGTTCTCCACCAAAACCTACCTGGCGGGCGTCGACTTCGGTTATCCCGTCACGGAATACCAGGTCGTTCGCCTGGGCGCTTCCTTTCAGCACGTCGATCTGGCGACGATCACCACCGCCTCCCAACAACTTCAGGACTGGGTCGGGTCAAACGGCACCCCCTATTTCAACGCATCCGGGTCCTACTTCATCGCAGGCACGACCTACGACACGGTCGAGGCCACGCTCGGCTGGGTCTACGACAGCCGCAACCGCACCCTCTTTCCGACCCAGGGCGCGTTTCACAACCTGACGCTGGCGATCACGCCGCCCGGTTTGCCTGTCCGGTACGCGATAGCAAACTATCAGTATCAGCAGTTCCTGCGTCGTGCCGCTCCCGATCTTGCGCGCGATACCGCATCAGCGTGAACACGCGGTTGGGTTACGGCGCGGGTCTCGGCAGCACCACCGCGCTGCCGCCCAACCGCGACTTCTTTATTGGAGGCCCCGACTCCGTGCGAGGCTTTCGTGAGGGAACGCTCGGGCCGCGCGACTCGCTGGGTTATCCCTACGGAGGTAATGCCGCGGTATCCACCCAGGTGGAGGCCATTCTGCCCATGCCCCCCAAATTCGCCTCGAGCGCCCGCGCCAGCCTCTTTTTCGATGCCGGCAATGCATTCTATTACGGCCAGGAAAGCTTCAAGGATCGCAACGGGTCCCTCATTAACTATCACTTCAGTCCGCAAAACCTGCGCACCTCCGCGGGAGTTGCGGTTCAGTGGCTCGCGCCGCTGGGACTATTCCGTTTCAGCCTGGCATTTCCCATCAACCGTCAATCTACCACCTGGAGGTACTATGGCGACGAAACCGAGATGTTTCAATTTTCCATCGGCAACGCGTTCTAACGCCGCTCGCGCGGTCCGTTGGGACAAACGCATGCGTTTGCGAACGCCCCTGCTGATTCTCGCATTGTTCACCCTGGGCGCCGCCGCCCTGAGCGCCTGTGGAGGAAACAAGCATCAGGCCCAGGTCCGCGTGCTCAACGTCAGCATCGGCTACCAGTCTCTGGACATGTATTTCAACAAAAACGGCAACACCAGTGACACCGCGGTGGAGCAGGGCGTGGGCTACGAGAGCCTCAGCGACTATTCTTCGATCGACTCCGGCAAATACGAGGTCAAGTTCAGGATCCACGGCTCGTCGAGTAACCTGGAAGACATCAGCACCGACACCTTCACCGACGATTCCCATGCGACGTACGTGGCGTACGGATCGAGCGGGAACTTCGGGACCGTGAAAATCGCAGAGGACGTTGCCGACCTGGACAGCGGCAAGTCAGGAGTGCAATTCTACAATATCGCCCAAGCCGGCTCATTGGACATCTACCTGACCGACGCCACCACCGCGCTGGCCGATGCCACGGCAACCTTCAGCGGCGTCGCATCCGGCAGCGCCGCGAGCTCAACCACCATAGATCAGGGGACGTATCGGTTACGGATCACCGGAGCGGGTGATAAGACGGACTTGCGGCTGGACGTCACCAGCATCACGTTCAGCGATAAAAAGAACTCCACCGTCCTCCTGACAGCCACGACCGGCGGCGTACTCGTCAACGCCTTGTATTTGCCGCAACAGGGGACTCTTACGAAAGACGAGAACCCCAACGCACGCATCCGGGCCGCTACTGGGATATCCGACGGCACGCTGGTCAGTGTTGCGGTCGGGGGGGCGTCTCTGCTGACTAGCGCGACGTCGGGCGTGATGAGCGCGAGTTACAGCCAGGTCACCGCCGGCAGCGCGTCGGTGACTCTCACGGTCGACAACAATCCAGTCACTGTGGCCAACCAGACACTCACAGCAGGTGCTGACTACACTCTGCTGGTGTGGAGTAATGCGGATGGCAATCAGACCACGTTGATCTCTGACGACAATCAAATTCCGACCACGAGTACCAAGCTCAAGCTGCGCATCCTCAACGGGATGTCATCCCTGGGTGATCCCGTCAATTTGACCGCAAACTTCTCTCCGGTCGCGCAAGGCGTTGCCGTTGGTCAGGCATCCACGGCTACGGAGATCGACGGTGGCACCAATTATGAGTTGGATATTACCGACGCTTCGACTGGAACCACCTTGCTGAGCAAAACGTCCGTGTCTCTCTTAGCCGGCGATACCTACACGTTCTTCGTGTCGGGTGGCGGTGGTACCGTAACGGTCAACGGCGCGCTTCACAAGGATGCCGGCGGCAACTGATCGGTATGTGCCATGCCGGCGCCGGGCACACCGGCGCCGGCAGTTTCAGGATAGAAGGCATATCCAACGCCCCAAATAGTCCGGATGTAGCGAGGATTGCCGGTGTCTTTCTCCAGGAGCCGGCGCAAGCGCGCGATCTGCACATCGATGCTGCGAGTCGATGTGGCCACACTGCGGCGAGTGAGCTCGCAGATACGCTCGCGGGCCAGGACCTGGCGAGGATGACGGGCGAAAATCTCGAAAATGGCGAGCTCAGCCCGCGTGAGCACCAGTTGCTCTCCCGACCTCGAGAGTGCCTGGCGGGCTGAATCGAACTCGAACGGGCCGAATCGAAGTGGAGGCGCATCCCGGCCCGAACCGCTGGGACGCACATGAAGCGCTTGCCGCCGCAGCCGAGCGCCGATTCGGGCCAGCAATTCCCTTGGCTCGAACGGCTTGACCATGTAGTCGTCCGCGCCCATCTCCAGGCCGAGGATTTGATCCTCGAGGTCACTGCGTGCGGTAATCATGATGATGGGCAGCGCGCAGCCAGCAGCTCGCAGACGGCTGCACACCGCCAGGCCGCTCTCCCCGGGTAAGTCGACATCCAATAGCACCAACGCCACGCCGTCCCGCGACACAACCTCCATGGCCTGCTCACCGGTCTCGAGAATCGAAAGCAGGAACCCGTACTTGGTGAGATAGCTCCTCAACAGCTCACGCAGGCGAGCATCGTCCTCGATCAGAAGAATGCGCGAATTCAACATATACGAAAAGGAATGTGGCCCTTTTCTTATCATGAGCACGAATTGTGGAGGGAAGATGTGGAACCGTGTCTTCTTCAGGCCTGCCTTGCGTGCAGGCGTCCAGAGGTTCGCCAGGCGCTCGAGGGTGGGGTCACCCTTCACCGCGTGGAAGGACTTCACGGCGTCGTCCTTGTGACCGCCCTTCAGCTGCGCGATGCCCAGCAGCAGGTGCGCTTCGGGCTCGCTCTTCACGCCGCCCTTGGTCAGGCCCTTTGACAACAGGTCGGTGGCCTTGTCGTACTGGCCGGTAACCCAAGTACGCAAGTCCCACACCGACGTCCTTGTCGCCCGTCGGAGCGGCATCGGCGTCCTTCTCGATCTTCGGCAGTGACGCCTCGTCCGCGACCGCGGCCTTCTTGGCCTGGTCGAGCAGACGCTGGTTCTTGTCCTTGGTGCGCTGGTCGGCGAACACACCCTTCTGAAAGCCCTTTTCCAGGATGTGCTGTGCCTCGCCCGGCGAGCCCTGCTCCATGGCGAGCTGCGCCATCTCGGTGTAGTCATCCGGCCGCGCCAACACGTCGACCTCCGACATCAGGCGATAGAGCTGCAGCGTGTTCTTGTCCGACTGGGTGTGCGTACTTGTCCTGCTGCAGCGTGTACAGCAGGTCCTTCCAGTAGTCGGGCTTCGGGTAGTAGGTCACCAGCTTCTCGAGCGCCTTCGTCGTGCAGTCCGCGTCGTCTATCTTCACGCAGGAGCTCATGATGAGCTGCAACGACTGATCCTTCGGAGTGCGTCCGGCCTTGATGTCCGATTCGACAATCGGCTCGAAGAACTTCAGGGTGCCCTTGTAGTCGCCCTTCAGGTAGTACGACTGGCCGACAATGACGTTGACCTCCTCGTCGCCATAGCCACCCTTGATGGCGCGGTTGCCGAACTCGATGGCCTTGTCGTAGTTCTTCAGCTGGTAGTTGATCTGCGCGGTCGCCTTGACGATGCGGGGCAGCTCTGCTGCTCCGTGAAGCCGTCGTTGGCCTGGGCCTCGAAGGCCTTCTCCGCCGACTGATAGTCGTTGGTGCGGGCGTACGCCGAGCCGGCGAGCACATTGATGACGTGCTCATCGTACGGCGTCTTCTTCGGGTTCGACTCCGCTTCCTTCAACTTAGCGAGAGCGTCCGGGTACTTCTTCGCCTGCAGGGCATCCTGCGCGGCCTTCAAGGGCTTCGCCAGATCCTTGCTGACCTTGTTCTCTTCCTTCTTGTCGGCGGCCACGACGGGTACGAGGCTCGTGGCGCCTACGACAGCGGCGCTGAAAACGAGGGTCGCGGCCAGGCGGGCCAGGGGATCAGCCAGGATATTTGACTGGGCGTTCATGGTGTTGTTTCGCATCGCTTAGACGTTTAGTCCTTGAACTCTGACGTGTTGACGAATCCGATCTTCTTCATGCGATTGCGCTGCGCGGCCGCCAGCACTTTCGCCACGGCGTCGTACTTCACACGGCGATCGGGACGCAGGTGGATTTCCGCCTGCACCGGCTTGTCAGCCTCGGTGTGGAAGTAAGATTCGAGCTGGTTGATGTCCTTGACCGGCGTACCGTTCCACACCACCGTGCCGTCGAAATCGATCTCGAGATCGATCACTTCCGGACGCTGATCCGGCGGCGGCGGGTTGTTCGACTGCGGCATATCGAGCTTCACCGCGTGGGTCATGATGGGGAGCGAGACGATCAGGGTCACGAGCAACACGAGCATGACGTCGATCAACGGCGTCGTGTTGATGTCGCACATGACTCCGCCGCCAGCGTTTCCGACACTCATTGCCATTTCTTTATTCTCCTCTTACTGGCGCACGCCGCGCACACCGTGGTCGGGCTCCGTGAGGAAGCCTACTTTCACGATGCCACCGCGCTGCAGGGCGTACAGCACCCGGCCGACCGCCTCATAGCGTGAGTCTTTGTCGGCGCGGATATGAACCTCGGGCTGAGGTTTTTCCACGGCCGCCGCCTTCACGTACGCAAGCAGATCGTCCCGGGTCGGCATGCTCTTGTCGTTCCAGTAGATATTGCCGTTCTTATCCACCGCGACCGTGATGTTCTCCGGCTTCGTCTGCGTCGGAATGTTCACAGCCTTCGGCAAATCCACCTTCACGGTCTTGTTGATCACCGGGATGGTGATGAGGAAGATGATCAACAGCACCAACATGACGTCCACGAGGGGGGTCGTGTTGATGTTCGCCATTACACCCGGCTCGTCACTACCGGACGGGGGTCCGACACTCATCGACATAATCGTCGCTCCTCTCACTCGCCCCGCGCGCGATACGCGCGGGACTGATAGGGCGCGCGCTGAAGCGCGCCGCAGGCATCAAAAGTCCCCGAACCATTGCAATTACTTGCGGATCGCGGCAGCCGGAGCAGCGCTCGGACGCGCACCACCCATCTCGTTCCCGGTCACGCCCACGCGGGCGCCGCTGACGAGGTAGGCATGCAGGTCGCTCGCGAAGTTCCGCAGGGCGTCCTGCAGGATTTGTTGCGGCCCAGCAGCCAGTTGTAGCCCATGACGGCCGGCACGGCGACGAACAGACCGAGGGCGGTCATGATCAGCGCCTCACCGACGGGGCCCGCTACCTTGTCGATGCTCGCCTGGCCGGCGATGCCGATTCCGACCAGTGCGTTCAGAATGCCCCACACCGTGCCGAACAGTCCGACGAACGGCGACACCGAGCCCACGGTGGCGAGCAGGCCGAGACCGCCCTGCAGCTTGCTGTTCACGCCGTCGACTGCGCGCTGCAGCGACATGGTGATCCACTCGTGGAGGTCGATGCGGTCCGTCAGGCGGCCGTCATGATGCGACGCCGCACGCAGGCCGTCCTCGGCGATCGCGCGGAAGTCGTCTCCCTTCTTCAGACGCTCCACGCCATCCTTCAGGGAGGGCGCGGTCCAGAACTGCTTCTCCACGACGCGGGCGGACTGCTTCAGCTTGCGCTGGTCCCACAGCTTCGTGAGGATCACGTACCAGGACGAGAGCGACATGATGGCCAAAAGGATGAGCACAGAACGGGCGATGAGATCGCCCCCAGCCCAGAGGGCGCCCAGGCCGTAAGGATTATCGACGGTTGCGGTGGCTTGATTTTCCATAGTTTCCTCGGACAAAAAAAAAGCCGCCCTCGCGGGGGCGGCGTTTATATCGAATTAATTACGGAGCTCGAACTTGATCTTGAACACCATGCACGAGGCGATCGGCGTGCCATCTTCCGTACCGGGCTGGTAGTGGCCCGAGGCTGCCTTTGCAAGTTTCACCGCTCCATCATCCAATCGGGCGCTACCCGATGTCTGAGCGAGCGTCGGATCCTCCGTGAGCTTGCCATTCGGTCCGACGCACACGTGCACGTTTGCCGAACCCTCTTCCCCTAAACGCTTCGACGCCGGCGGATAGTAATCCTCCGTCGACGGGAACCCTTTGCCCGGCTTCGGACCGACAATATTCTTTTTCGCGGCCGGCGGCGGCGGCGGCGGCGGCGCATGCGGCACCGGCTTGTCGGTCACGTCCTGAATCGCGGTGGTCTGCGTCTCCACCGGGACCTCGATCGCGACGTCCGGAGGCGGAATCTCCACCGGCGGGCGCTCCATCTGCGGCGGCGGTGGCGGTGGCGGCTGATCCTCTTTCTTGACCTCCTCGATCACGTCGGTCTGGATCGGCGGAGCGACCAGCTCGAACGTGCGTCGGGCCAGGCCTGTCGCCAGCGCCCATGCGATGAACACGTGCAGCCCGACGATCGCGAAAAGGACTATGGTTCTGCGGGTAAAAAAGTTCGAGTCTTGTACGTAGGCAGCCATGAGTTGATTTGAGATATGTCGTTGTTACATGTCATTCCGCGGAGGGCGCGCACCGAGGGTCCTGACCGGGCGGGCACTGGCTTCACATGTCGGGAAGGGGCCCGAAGTCCGGAGGCGCGAATCGATGATGCGTCGCCGCCTCGTAGGCCGTACCGATCTTGATCAGCTTGGGCTCGTCGCCTTGGCCGGAGAAGAACGTGATGGAGATCGGCATAGGATGCGGCAGCGTCGTTTTCGGCGTGCCAGGAGCCAACACCGAGACGTAATTCGTCTGGTCCGAATTCAAGGCGTACTGGGGCTCGTACACGACATCGGTCACGCCGGCCGGTACAACAATCTTCGGGATCTGAAAGAACGGCGTGATACCGTCCAGACTGATGCTGCCGACGTTCGGGCCCTGGATTTTCGGCGTGGGAACGGTGTTCTCCGGATGCACGAACGCATCGATATGGTTCTCGTACATGACCTTCAGAAGCGCGAGTCTTGCGATGTAGCTGCGCGCGAGACGATCGGCCTTGCCCTCGTCCATATGGTCTTTGAAGCTCACCCAGTTCACCGCGCCCGCTCGTGAGGCATCCTCGCGGAACTTTGCATTCGCCACCCACGCGGCCCAATCGGTGATCCTCGTATCACCCCTCTCCTCGAGATATCGGTCGATGTCGAAAGTGATGTCGTTGCAATGGCAGGGGATGGCGGCAAACGTGGCGAAGTTCGTGATGTTGATCGCGCTGGTGAGCGGCGCCTCGTGCCGGCTCAGTTTCAGCAGATACTCGTACGAGGTCACATCATAACCGGGTACCGCGAACGCCAACTCGCCATTCTTGTTCTTTCTTGTGAAGATTTCCGGCATGAATCGCGGCAACAGCTCCGACAGCGCATCGTTGAAGGTATAGCGCAGGTTCGGCACATCGGGGTCGTCCGGATAGCCGGGCGTGATCGTTTCAACCAGGTCCGCGCCGAGTCGGTCGCGCAGTACGGACTTGAGCTCCTGATCGACTTGATCGCTGATGGCCTCGTGATTACGCGTCGTCTTGACCATGTGCTCACGAATGATGGCGATGCGTATTCCCTGCAGCGGTTTGGCGTTCTGCTCGAGCGCCGCGTCATCGAGCGCGAAACTGGCGTAGGGCTTGTCGGGAACCAACACCTTGGGCAAAGCGGTATAAGGATCTCGGGAATCGTAGTAGCCCTTCTCGGGATCTTTGATGGCATCGAGAACGCGGGCGGCATCGGTTAGCGTACGGGCATGGATGCCGGCGCGGTCATTGAGCCACTGGTAACCGATGCCGCCGCTGTCAGGCGTCAACCCCTTCGTGGTCAAAAGCATCGCGATGCCGTTTCGCGACGCCGGACCCTGGCACGACGCTCCCGACTGCTCGCAGATGCCGACGGTGACCAGGTTGGCGGAGACCGCCGCGCCGGAACCGCTGCTCGAGCCCCGGGTCACGCGTTCGGTGTCGTAGGGGTTGCAAGGCTGACCACCCCACGCGCCCATGCCCTGCCCGCCTGATACCAGGTTGGTTCGTGGCTTTTCCGGGCCCCCCGGATTACCGGGGCCGCCGTTGAATTCATGCGCCACGGATTTGGCGTAGATGATTGCGCCCTTCGCCCGCAACCGCGCAACGATGGTTGAATCGGACGGCGGCACGTCCATGGCGAAGTTGACGTCGTTGTTCGCCGTGGTGCGCATGTCCTTGGTGTCGAAGGGATCCTTGAAGGATGTCACCACGCAATACATCGGCAGCGCGGCGAAGTCGGGGTTGGCGCCATACTCTGCATCGAGTTCGGCAGCGCGCTCCAACGCATCGGGCTGCTGGCGAAATTTTTCGCACTCTGCCGGGGCTCCCGGCGGAAGGGGACCGCTCGAGGGAGGCGCGTCGAACTTGCCCTTGCACGTGACCGATCGCTCGCCGCGAATATTGAGGGTTTCGAGTGCGTTGACCTGCCGCGCATTCGCAATGCCCACCCTCATGCCCATCTCCGCGAAGACGCTCGGATCGGAGACGGTACGCTCCATCCGGCCATAATCGAGCGGCAGACCTTTGTACTCGGCCAAATCCGGAAAGATCGTCGCGGCCTTCACGGTCTTGGTGGGGAATATCAGCGGCGAGCCTGCGCGAATGTAGCCTTTCGTGGGCTTGATATCGGCGCCATTCGCCGTGACGAGACGGGTGCAAACACCGTTATAGGTTTTGGCGCGAGCAATATAGGCCCGTACCACGTTCGTACAGGTGATCTGGCCGCTCTTGATGGCACTGTGGATGCCTTCAATGGTGGCTTCCTCCACCTGGAATTTCGCCGCGGCGCCGGCTTCATGGGCGAATCCCACGCGATGATCGCGCACGAGAGCACGAGCGCGTGCAGGCGCCCGACATGCAAGGAGGATGAATAGCTCGATGTGTCCACACCTCATCGACGTAGACCGATGCCGCTCCCCTACCCTCAGAACCCGCACGCAGGCCTCGCAGCCCAGGCCTCGCAGCCTGCAGGGCCCGCGATCACTCGAGCTGCTTCGTGCCAGGCAGCTCCGCAGTGGTCCAACCGCCGCCCAGCGCCGCGATGAGCGATACGCTCGCAATGAGACGGCTCTGCCGGATGGTCAAGGCGCTTTGTTCGCTGCTCAAGGCGGTCGCCTGCGCCTGCACCACGGAGGTGTAATCGACCACGCCGGCCTTGTATGAATTGAGGGTGAGCTGTTCCGCCTGGCGCGCCAGCTCGACGGCTCGGTTCTGCACCTCCGCCTGGTGCGCCAGCACCCGCAGCGTGGCAAGGTTGTCTTCAACCTGCTGGATGCCGACGAGAACCGACTGGCGATAATTCGCAACAGTCTCAGTGTAGGTCGCGCGTGCGCCGGCAACCTGGGCGCTGCGCGCGCCGGCATCGAACAGCGTCTCGGCCAACTGCGGACCCACGGACCAGACGCGATTTGACGCCTCGAGCAGCTTGCTCAAAGTCGAGCTGTCGTATCCGGTCGAGGCCGACAGGGTGAGCGTCGGGAAGTAGGCGGAGATGGCGACGCCGATCTGCGCATTGGCCGCTGAGATCTTGCGCTCGGCGGCGGCGATGTCCGGGCGGCGCTCGAGCAGCGTGGACGGTACGCCGTACGGAATAGCGGGCACGTTGCCGAAAAGCGGCGCCGGCTCGATCGAGAATTCAGCCGGCGTCTTACCGATCAGTACCGCGATCGCGTGCTCCAGCGGATCCCTTTGAGCCTCGACGTTGACCGCTGCAGCATGCGTGTTTTCCAACTGAGTCTCCGCTGTCACCACGTCGGATTTCGCCGCTACCCCGACCTCGTAACGGTTGCGCGTGATGTCGAGCGTCCTCTGGTAGGCGGCCATCGTCGCTTCGAGCAGGCGTTTGAGCTCGTCGGCGATGCGCAGCTCGAAGTAATCCTGGGCCAGTTGTGACTGTGCCGAGAGCCTCGCCGAGGCGAGGTCTGCGGCGCTCGCCTGCGCATTCGCCGTATCGCTCTCGACGGTACGGCGGATGCGTCCCCACAGGTCGGGCTCCCAGGATGCGCTGGGACCGAGGCTGAATTCGTTCTCGCTCACGGGATTACCGGCGTTGGTGGTGACCCGAGAGCGCGTCGCGGCAGCCGCCAATGTCACTGTGGGGAAGAAGGTTGCGCGCGCACCTTTCAGTACGGCAACCGACTGCAGATAGGCCGCCTCCGATGCCTTCAGTGTCTGGTTCGAAACGTCGATCTGTCGCTCCAAGCCGTCGAGTATCGGGTCGTCATAGATCGACCACCAGGCACCGCGGCTGCCCAAATCCTGCGGTTGTCCCAGCTTCCAGCCCTCGGGCGCGGCTTCCTTGAAGGCGACAGGCACGTTAGCCTCTGGCCGCCGATAATTGGGCCCAACCGTGCAGGCGCAGGCCAGGCATGCGCCCAACACCGTGGCAGCGGTTCTACATCCCAGACGCTGTATTCCACCGCCCCGCCTCACCCGCGCAGGTCCTCCTGCATGCATGCTTTTCATGGGCGTTACTGACGCATGAGAGGGATGCGCCCCTACCTGGTTCGGGCGTCCATGTCTCTCGCCTGCCAGCCCGAGGTGGGGTGCATCGAATACCACGCGTCTCCATGCCAAGCGCGTCAGCGTCGTTCAGCGCCGGCGGCGACTGAATCGAGCTCTATCAGGCGATTTTCCAAACGCATTGAGGCTGGAGGAAGACCTCATGCTGCGCGCGAATCGCGTCTCGGTGTTGCTTTCCGTTTTGCTCGGATTCGCGGCGGCGAACGCCAATGCCGACTACCACATCGTCAAGTCGATTCAGGTCGGCGGCGAGGGCGGCTGGGACTACCTGGAAGCCGATCCGATCGGCCGCCGGTTGTACGTCTGCCATGAAAATCATGTCGTGGTCATCGACATGGATACGCTCAAAGTTGTCGGTGACGTACCCAACTCCCCCGGCATGGGGGGCGTGGCACTGTCGCGCGAGCTGAACCGCGGTTTCACCGCCAATGGCGACGAAGACGCCGTCGGCGTGTTCGAGTTGAGCACCCTCGAGCCGATCGCCAAGTGGAAAGCCACCGGCAGACGGCCCAATCAGATCGCCTACGAGCCGGTGACCCAGCGCGTGTTCAGCTTCAATTCCACCGGGCGCAACATCACCGTGTTCGATGCCAAATCGGGCAACGTGCTCGCCACGCTCGCGGTCGACGGCCGCACCGAGTTCTATGCCATGGACGGCAAGGGCATGATCTACGATTCCCTGCAGGACAAAGCGACGATCATCGCCATCGACGCCAAGATCCTGAAAGTGGTCGCCACCTATCCGCTCGCGCCGCATACCCAGCCGGCCGGCACGACCATGGACCCGCAGACGCGTCGCATCTTCGTTGCCTGCCGCAGCAAGTCATTTCTAATCCTCGATGCCGACACCGGCAAGATCCTCGCGACCTTCCCGATCGGCGAGCGCAACGATGCGGCCAAGTTCGATCCCGGCACCCAGCTCGCGTTCGCCTCCAACGGCGACGGCACGCTCGCCGTAGTGCACGAGGACAGCCCCGACCAATTTACGCTGGCGCAAACCGTCAAGACCGAATACGGCGCTCGTACCATGGCGGTGGATACCAAAACCCATCGTGTGTTCATGCCCTCGGCCGACTGGGGCCCGGCGCCCCCGCACCTCGGACAATCCGAATCCCCGCAGGCCCATGGTGCCGGGCTCGTTCCGAGTCCTGGTGCTCGAGCCTTAGAAATCCCAAGTAACGATCCCACGGCAACCTCACGGTAGGGGAGCGAGAGGGCGGCACGTCAGTACCCGGGATAACAAGGGATGACGACAGTCGTGAACAACCAATACGTTCGCCGCAGCCCGATATTGCGCCTATCGATGGCATGCATGCTGGCGCTGACCGCAGTCCTGCCCCTCGCCTCGCATGCCAAAACCCTCGATGTAGAAACGGCGACGATCGCCGATCTCGACGCGGCCTTCGCCGCGGGCAAGCTGACATCGGAGCAGCTGGTCGGCATGTATCTCAAACGCATCGAGGCGTACGACAAGCAGGGGCCGCGCATCAACGCGGTGATCACACTCAATCCCAAAGCGATGGAGATCGCCAAGGCGCTGGATGCGGAGCGCAAGGCCAAGGGTGCGCGCTCGCCCATCCACGGCATCCCCATCGTGTTGAAGGACAACTACAACACGTTCGATCTACCGACGACGGCGGGCTCCCAGATGCTGGCTGGCTCGATCCCGCCGAGCGATGCCTTCGTCCTGAATCTCCCCATGCCTAAAGGCAGGGGGTTCTAAGCCTCAGCTTCCAGGACTTTCTTCGACGTTCGGCTCACGCCGACCCTTCTCGAAGTGTCGCCCTGGACGGGAGCTCTTTCTCGTGCGACCGGTTCTGGCGCCGGAAGCTGGTCAGCTTCCGACGTTGCCGCGAGCAAGCCCGCGACACTCACCGGTTGTTCCCTGACCCATCCCGCACGAGCGAGCAGCGATTGCGCAGCCGGCCAGGCGGCGGCCGCCCGGCTTGGATGGATGAGATCCTGATCCGCGATGGCGGCCAGGAATGCGGAGTACACATCGCGCTGCACGACACCGGATCCATCGCCCAACACGTGCCAGCGCTCGCTCAAACGCTTCTTCGTGCAGGTTCCGGTGCAGTGATCGTACTGCGAGAGTTTCAAGGCTTGTGTGTTGAGCTCACGAAATTCGCCGCCGGCTCTTTCAGCCTTACGACGCAGTTTGAGCATCAACGAGCCTACCGCTTTGACTTTCGTCGACCTGCCGAATCGCTTCTGGAAGGCCGTGTAGTTCAACTTTTCGGTCTGGATCCGATTGCCCAGGCCCAGAATGCAATTCGACAATCGCCCGTGACTGCGGGCGCGGCGCTTCTCCAACACACGCTCGGTCTCTGCCAGCTGAGCGTTGAGTTTGAGATAGCCCCGGGAGCGGACGGTGATCTTAGCACCGCACTTGAAGGTACCGTCTGCATTGTAGCAGTGCGGATTTGTCGTGCGCCGCGAGCGATCCATCGCGCGTTGCAGGCGCCGGGTAGCCGCCCAGGGCTGTTGGACCTCTGGTGCCAAAGGCACGAGCGCCGCGGCTCGATCGGATACGACGGCGAGGGTGGAAGGTCCCACATCAAGACCCACCGTTGCATCTTTGACCGTGTGATATTTCTGTGGCGAGAAGCCTTCCTGCGCCAACTGCACGAACCAGCGTCGTCTCCCTTTGACCTGGCGCCAAACGATACGGGCAAACTTCGTGCGGCGCGCCAAGGCACGCTCGAGCCAAGGGTCTTTGCGCAGCGGGGGCCGCTTTGCCCGCAGCCGCAACGCACCCCACTCGAGGCACCCGGTACTCGGATTCCAGTAAATGCCCGAATCCGCACTCTTGCCCTGCAGCGAGTGCAGCGGTCGCCCTTTGCCTTTGAAGCGCGGCCGACCGCGCTTGCCGAAGGCGTACATGTCCAGGGCTGAAAAGGCCTGTTGCGCGATGAGCTGACATTCGTGCGCACCCACTCTCGCATCAGTGCGCGTCCGGCCGTCGTTCCACTTCGCCTCATTCTTGCAGCGGGTGCCGAACGCTGAAATCGCAGCGGAGGTGAACCCCGCCGCCGCGCGGGCGGCGGCGAACGCGGCCGCGCGCTCCTTGTTAGGCTTCCGATCCTTCATCCTGGGCATCGCACACGCCTGTGCCCAGGTGAGTCCTTCACGCATGCGCTCGAGGCGGCGCAACCCCTCGCCCAGGCAGGCGTTGTAGAGTTGTCGTCCGAGCTCCAGGCGCACCCCCATTTCGCGCGCGTCCGCCCGAGTAACACTCAGGGGTAGCTCGACGATGAAAGTGGGGGTGGTCTTGCGCGCCATGCTCAGACGTGTTTCTGGTTCTCGATGTACTGTTTCACGATGGCCCGCGGCGCGCCGCCCACGGTGGAGACGAAATAACTGTGAGTCCACAGTGTGGGTAGCCGTCGCTTCAGAAAAGCAAAATCCCGTCGCAGCTCGTGAGAGCTGCTTCCCTTGATCTCCTTCACCAATCGATGAACGCCGAACTGCGGATCCACATCCACCAACAGGTGAACGTGATCCGGCATCACTTCGAGCTCGATCAACTGCGCATCTCGAGCCTCACACACCCGCGCGATGATCTTCTTCAGCCGCTCGTCCGCACCGTCCACCAACACCGATCTGCGGTATTTGGGACACCACACGATGTGGAACTTGCACGAGAACACGACGTTTCGATTGCTGCGGTAGTGACTGGACATATACACAGTATATAGAAAGTGTGCGTATACTGCCAGAGGGCTCGATTCTAAAGCGTACGGACAGCGCTAACCCCATGGCTGAAGCGAGGGGCTTGCGCGCTGAGGATTTCGGTCAGTGAGACGCGAGAAGCCCGAATTCCGCCGGCGGGGCACGATGCCGAGTGCCCGCTTCGTACGCAGCGGCGATTCTCAACAATGTGGGTTCCGAAAACGGACGGCCGAGGAAATCGATACCTACGGGGAGCTTAGCTTGCACCGGACCGGCCACCTTGGTCGCCGGTAGGTCGCCACCCTCCGCATCGCCTTCCCGGCCTCGGCCTGCACCGGTGGCGGCACCCGCGGGAGCGTTGGGGTCGGGCACGCGGTCGTAGATTTCGGTGGTGAAACCTGCTGGCACGGTGATGGCGGGAAACCCCTGCACACCCAGGAAAGTCCACATGCCATAGTTACCGATACCGTGAAAGTTTGGATCGCGCGGCGTGTTGATTTTGCGCGGCGGCAAGAGTCCGGTCGGATACACCACCGCGTCCAAGTTGAGTTCCGCCATGCCTTGCAGAAGAATCTGCTGGACGGCGAAGCGCCGCTGCAACCTCGCGGTATTGTCGAGCAACATCGGCTTGTTGTCGTTCTGCAGAGTGGCTTGCTTGTCGCCCTCGTAGGGATGGGTTGGGCGTTGTCAGGTTGATCATACTGCTGCGGCCGGTGACCTCGCTGGGAACAGTCTGGTACTCCCAGCGCACGCCGACGTTGACGGTGAGGCGATGGGTGGCCTTCCAGTCGTCCTGCGCGAAGAGACCGCCGTAGCTGCGGCGCGTGGCGATCTCAAGCGGCTCCCGAATGCCGCCGGTATCGACTTGGCCGAGGAGCAGGCTGGCAAATGCGTCGCCGGTGTTGCTGAGTGAGTTGGGATCGGCGCTCTCCTCGTTGGAGAAGCCCAAGGTTCCCTGGGTGACGCCGGGCACGATGTCGTTGAGCTGCGTCCGGCGGAACTCGCCACCGAAGCGGAGCGAGTGGTTGGCAAAGGCCCAACTGAAGGTGTCCTTCATCTGGAAGCTGTTTTCAACGGAACGCTGCGCGGTGTTGACGCCCGCGGAGGCGTAGCCGTTGGTGAACGTCATGGCCGGGAAGGTACCTCCTATAACGCCCCCGAGACCGATCTTCTGGATCTGATCGGTGTCTTCGCTGGGCGGCTGTTGCGAGTCGACGAAGCGGTTGTAGCCGACAGCGATGGAATTGAGTTTGTTCCCAGAGATGATCCAGTCGTAATTCACACGCGCCGTCTTGGTGATGGCAGTCTGCCGAATACCCGCAGTCAAGGGGTAGGGCAGTGCACTATCGACGCGGAAGCGTGGGATTTTGTTAGTTACGAGTGTCAGGCTCAAGCGATGCGCCGCCGCAATTTGATGATCGATCTTGAAGGTGAAGATATCGGGATTGAGCAGCTTCTCGCCTGCATAGGCAGAGTAGTTGTTTGCGCCAGCCTTCGCGACTTGCGGATAGTATGCCGCGATGGTTTTACCCACAGCATCGAGACGATCCGACGGAATCTTGTTTCCTGGAAAAGGATCGCGGATATAGTGGGTACCCGTAGGATCGAGACGCGTTGTCTGCGGATCGTAGATAGTCGCGCCGCCCGAGAAGTCGCCACCCAACTCATTCGTCGACGGCACGGTAAGTAGTTGCAGTGAATCCACGCCGCTCTTGCGCGAGCCGCCATACGAGAAGAAGAAAAACGAGCGATTATGGCCATCATAGATATGCGGGACGACGATAGGTCCGCCGATCGTCACGCCAAACTCGTTCTGATGCGTCGGAGGGTTGACTGCAGAGCCGTGAGGGTGGGCATTCAGGGCGGTGTTGCGGAGGTATTCGTATAGCGAGCCGTGAAGCAAGTTGGTGCCACTCTTGACAGAAAAGCTGCCGACTGCAGCTCCGGTATGGCCGTAATCGGCAGGAAGCATCGTAGACGTGAACTTGAACTCGCGCACGGCATCGACGGGCGGCGCGCTCTCATTAAAGGCCCCGGGAGTGCGCTGTTTGCCCGCGGAGAGACCTTCGAGCAGAATCTCGGTCACCTGCGTCTGACTGCCGTTCACCTGGATCTCATTGGTTGCGGACGTATTCTCCGTGCCGCTGAGGCGAATATTGCCCTGAACGCTAGGGGCGAGGTAGACAAATGCTGCGGGACTGCGGATGCGGCCCTGCTGCACAAGAGGTAGCTGGTCATACTCTTTGCCACCGATCGCCGTCGAGGTCTCGGCGTTGTTGGGCTGCAGAAGCGAAGGCTGGTCGGTCACGTCCACTGTAGTGTTGACGTTGCCGACGGTCAGCTTAAGGTCGACGCGCGTGATGGTATCGACAACGAGTATCACACCACTGCGCTGCAGGATTTCAAAGCCGGGCTGCTCGACGCGCAGGGTGTAGCGGCCGGGTGCGAGCGCCGGGAAATCGTACGCGCCGCTGTCGCTGCTGACAGTGGTGCGCTGTACTCCGGTCGCCTCATTTTTGACGGCTACCGAGGCGCCGCGGACTATGCCCCCTTGCTGGTCGGCGACCGTGCCATTCAGGTGGGCCGTCTGGCCCCAGGACGCAGCCGAAAAGAACGTGCAGAAACACAGAAAAAGCACCGTCCGTGTCCGCCTCCAAAGCTGTGCCGTCTCATTAAAAACCTTCATGATTTGATATCCCTTTCGAAGACCGTCGTGCATAGCGTTATGGAGCGATGGAGCGAGCCGCGTATGCGATCTCGGCGAGATTTTGCCGAGCTTGCTCGAGCGACGCAGTGGATTGATTGTTCTGAGCAGCATGCACTGTTAGAAGCTGTTCGAGATCCTGATTAAGCCGTTGGACCTTAGCCGTGAGCGCCGCAACGTCGAGTGAGTCGGGGCGCTGCGTCTCTGGTGCCCCGGTGGCTGGAAGCAGCGAGAGCAGGAGATCGGTCTGATCCGCGAGCTTTTGCGCGTGGTCGCGCTCGAGCGCACGCACTCTGGGGTTTGCCGTCTCGGGATAGCGTATGTGGAGGCTCCCCAGCGCGAGAATGTGCTCGCTGCAGCGATCCGCAGCGAGCAGCATCTGCTGCACGTGCCGATCGCGCTCCTCGGCGGCGGGCCACTGGGACTTTAGCCAAGGCCCCATGAGCGGCGCTTCCAGCGTTCCACCGTCGCTGGCCTCGACATGCAACAGGTGCTCGTGCCGCGCGGCCTCGGCGGGGGAAAGCAATGCAAGCTGCACGTTGGGCACGCTGCGCAGGTCGGCTTCGATGAAAGAGCGACGGGCCTCAGGATCGATCACGCCGGAGACGCGGACCTCACGCGAGGTGCGGGTGATATGGATGTCATCGCCAAGGTCGGCTTGCAGGACGTGGAGGCGCTCGCGCACGCTCAGCTCGATATCGTCGAGCTCGGCGAGCGTAGGCAGCGGCGCAACGGGAGGGGGAACAGGCTCAGGCTCTTTCTCGCGTAGAGGGCTGGCGGCGAGAGGCATCACCTCGTTGGCAACCTCCGCAATCTGCACGTCGCGGTCGGCGAAGCGAAAGCTCTGCTGTAGCGGATGGAAGGTGGTTCGATCGAGCACGAGCGAAGCATTGCCTGTGGACAGGCGAATTTCACCGCTGCTCTGTCGGACGTTGACGGCATGTGACGAGGAGAGCAGGCGGAAGCTGTCGGCATCCGGTACATACTCCCAGGCGGTGCTGTCGGTCGGCGTCGCCGCAAGCGGAGCCGCGGTGCTCGCCTGTGTCTTCCCCGCGGAGTCGATGAGCCTGCGAAGGGTCGGGCCGGGCGCGGCGCTGCTCCACACTTCGACCCGCAAGCGGTGTACGCGTGCAACGTCTCGCGGAATGCCGCCACGAAACTCCACGTAGTTAAAACTCCGATGTACAACGGTGTTGGGCTGTAGGTTGTGGCTCTGCCAGAGAGTCGCGCGCTGCAGCACCTCCTCGGCACTCAACATGACCAGTTCGTCCTGCGTGACCGGCAGAAGGAACATGAGTACGAGCAGGAGCGCGAAGGACCAGGAACGGACGGGCCGCCTGGGGCTGCGCCACACTCGTAGCCGCTGCCACCAGGTCTGCGCGAGCCGAACGCGGGAACCCGGCACGAATGCGCTGCTGTGCGCCGTCGCCGCAATGGGCATAACGTAGTGCCGGGGGTCGGTGTAGCAGATGATGATTTCGGTCTTCGGATTGCGGAAGGCAATCTCGACGCTGAGTTCGCGGCCTTCGCTGAAGGGGATGAGCGTACGCTGGAGAAATTCACCGCCCTCGTCAGGCGAAGTGACCGGCATGTAGAGCAGACGCACACCCTGCTGGGAGAAGGCCTCGATGAAGGCGACCGGCTTACCGCGATTGACATCGACCTTCAATACAGTGCGGGGCGACTGCACGGTGAAGGACATCTGCGGCTCGGCATTAACGCAGAGTTCGACGCGAACGGGTCGATGCTCGAAGATCTCCTCGCTGCTGCGCATGGCGCTGTGTACGAATGACTCTGCATCGCGGCTGTTGCTCTCGGGGCCGGCGGGATCGTCGAAAGAGCGGTCGGAGAGCGCCGGAATATTCAGCAGCCGGTTCGCGTGATCGAGGCAGATAGAGCAGCCGGCGAGATGCGCGAGCAGAGATCGTGCGATAGACGTTCGTCTGCGTGTGTTCTCGGAGAGCGTCTGTCGCAGAATCTCGGGCGGGAGGCAGCCTTCGCCCTCACTCGAGAAGATGGTGCGGCGCAGCCACGACTCAAGCGCCGTCGGCGGCGCAGGATCGATTCTCTGCTCCGCGGAGCGGCGCAGGTCATGCCAGCTCGGAGCTGCCTTGATTCTGCGGATCTCGGTGCGGGCGCTCTGCAGGCCTTTCTCGAGGCTCTCTCGGTTGCAGGCGCAGAGTCTGCAGATCTCGCTGGGCAAATAGCCCAGGAAGAAACGCAGGATGAGGTACGAAGCCGCGCGGGTATCGTGGCGGCGTGCGACCGTCCAGGCGCAGATGGACCTCAGCTCGTCTTCGAGCTCGCGGAGGTGTAGCGGATGCACGTTGCGGATGCTGAGCGCGAGTGAGTCGTAGTCAAACGCATCAAGATCGACATACTGCATCCGCAAGCGCCGCGTGATGTGCGCGAGATGAAGATTGCGCAGAAGACGGTTCAGGTAGGCCCCGAGGTTCTCGATGCCTGAAAGTTCAGGAGCCAGGCGAACGAACTGCACAAAGGCGTCGTGCAGCACATCCTCGGCCTCGGCCTGTTCTCCGTCTGTGAGACGGAGCGCCCAGGCGCGCAGCGAGGCATAGTGCTCTAGAAAAGCAGAGCTATGCGTTTGCTCACGCCGAGGCACAATCTGAAGTTTCAACTTGGGCTCCTACAAATAATGATTGCACTCGAGGCCGGAGCCGAACTGACCTCGATGGGGATTCATCAAAGCTTAATCTGCGCGCCGGAGAGATCCGCTGTGCGCACCGCTCCGGCAAGGTTTTGAGAAATCTAAGGTTTCGCCAGCACGAAGTGAAAGAGGCGGCTGGGGCCATCTTCCGGCAGAAGGTAGAGGTCGTTTCCCTGCAGCGCCATGGCCTCGCCCGTGTATGGCTTGCCGCGGTCGGTGACGCCGGAACGAACGCTGCGGACGATCTGCATCGAGGGCCACGCGTACCAGTCGATTGACCCGCTGGTACGGGTGAGATATCCCGAGGCCACGAGCATGCTATCGACGAACTTGATGTCTTGGTACTGGTTGGTCGACGGGTTATCGAAGAAACGGAGTTGCTTGCCCTCAAAGTCGAGGACGTAGAACTGGCGGCTGCCCCAGTTTCCCGCAATGAGACTGTCGCCAGCCACAGCGACGCAGCCGAGATGATCGGCCACGGTGATCTTTCGTTTGAGGGCGAGCGTGTGCTTGTCGAGTTCCTCAAGGACGGCGGTGCTGTGTGGCTTGTACTCGGCCACGGGGATCCAGATGGAATCACCATGAATGGAGAAGCCGCCGGGATGAAAACGCGGACCGTCGGTGACTTCGACTTGGCGCTCGAACATGGCGGTCGCGCGGTTGAACTGATGCAGATAGCCCTTATGATTTGTCGTATCGACCGAGGTGACCCAGATGTGCTCGCTATCAAGATCGATTCCTTGCACGTGGTAGAGCGTCCCTTCCAGACTCCGAACCTCCGTAAGGCGCGCGTTCTCGACGCCAGTCACCGGCGTCACGTCCACTGGTTTGATTTGTTGCGAAACCAAAGGCAGCATGAAGCACATGCTGCTAACAAACAGAACCGCTGTTCGAGTGATCATGCCGAGTCACCTTAGAGGAGCTGCCATTACGAGGTGATGAATACATCGATGGCCACAGCGTTTGCGCAGGCCGCCGAATCGATCAGGGATTCTCTCTTGTTGACCGGGGAGAGGGTGGCTAGGGGAGTTAAAGGAGGTTAAAGGGACTTCTCTGTCCCTTCAACCTCTTCTCCGGCCGCCCAGCCTCAATAGAGTGTCAGCGTTTCACGCAAGTGCCACAAAAATGTGACGCGTGCGCCCGTCCAGCGGACCTGTCTTCAACGCCCGCGTTGATACAATCGAAGAATCCAACCGAGCGAGCCGGCGGCCGTTTCCGTTTTGCATTTGGGCTCAGTGACTTCGACGGGGGACTCCATTCGCGCGCGCGGCATAGGACTGGCAGGGAATTGGCAGGGCAATGAGTTCACCTAATCGTGTACCACTCTTCATCAATCGCTTCTGCCTTTCGCCGCGCACCGCAATCGGTGTGCAAACGGTTCGCTTGCTTGGTCCCCACCCGGACTGGTTGCATTTTCACTGGTGGAGCAACACGCTCAAGCAAACGGATGCGCGGTCGGTGCTTTTCGAGAACACTGTTCTCAGCCGCTACTCGTTCCTCCACAACCCCATGCTGTCGAGCCTTTGTGAACGCGCGGGCATAAGTTCCTGGGTTGGCAGCGATCTGCGGCCAGCGCACGCCAAGCGCCTCACCGAGCAATATCGGCAGCGGGTCTCTTGTATCTATGTTGCCCCCTTGAGTGAGAGCGACGCCACCCGCTGCCTGGAGCTCACCAACCTGGTTGGAGCTCCCTTTGTGCTGCATCTCTGGGACGTGTTGGAAGGAGACGTAGCCAACGGCGCTCTTCGCGAACTGATCGATCGGGCGGAGCGCGTCTTTTGCGTGAGTGAACCTTTGCTGCACGATGTTTCGCTCATACGCGGCGACGCCGAGCTGCTTAGCTTCTCCAGAGATCCGTCGGCAGTAGCCGCGATCGCGCCGGGGCAAGGCCCACTCAGGGTCGTGATGCATGGCAACGTCAGCTCCTACGCCGAGGGCCTCGATGATTTAGATCAGGCGATCACGCTCCTCGAGACCAAAGGGCTTAAGGTGGAGGTCTCTTTTCTGGGATCCCCCAAGATTCTTCGCCAGGCCCAAACCACCCTCAAGAAGCGGGTGACTGCCCGTGGGTTCTTGCCCACACAGCAGGATCTGGATCGTGCACTCAGCCATGCGCACGTTGCGTTTTTGCCCGGCCCCAAACTGGATCCTAAGCATGACCTGCGCAGCCGATACTCGATTCCTTCTCGCGTTCTTGACTACATGGCATTAGGTCTCCCCATGGTCGGCACCGCCCACAAGAGCTCTGCCACCGGCGGCTTTGTACGTAAGCTTGGACTTGACCATGCAGCCACCTGTTCCGGACCGGAAGAAGTGGCCGACTGGCTCCTGTCGCTCGCTCATCCAGGTAGATGGGCCGAACAAAGCGCGCGTTCCCGCGATGCCTTCTCCTATGTCGCACGTCAGGAAGCCCCGGCGCAGAAGCTCAAACGCACCATGGACAAAATAGCCTGAGTTTGTTTATGGGACGCTCAGTGCATGCCGAATTTCGATGATCGAGCAGAATAGTGCACTAGCCGGCTTTGTCCTCGGGTAGATGCTCCGGGTAATAGAACGCATGTATCGCCTTGATCTGTCCGTCTACGATGTGCATCCAATCAAAAACGTGATCCACTCCATTCACTGTCTCCATGTCGAATACGGTTGCAACGTAATCGCCCTCGACGATGTGCTGCTTTAGCGTAACTGCTTTGACCATGGGAAGAATATGTGTGAGAAATCCAAGTATGGCCGGGCGCCCCGTCAGCTTTGCCATGCGCGGCCCTGCAAAGGTCACGTCTTCAGCAAAAGACACTTTGGACAAGTCCTTTGTTATAAAGCAATTCAAATAAGCTTCCACTACAGCGATTTTCTCTTCTCGGGACATGGGTTTTCGCCGCTCACCTATGATTTCAGACGTCGTGAGGTAAGGTCCTGTCGTCTGTGGCCTTGATTGGGGAAGGAAACCAATGCGCGAAAGGCATTAAAAATTTCTGTGACTATGCGGTCGGCTGCATCAGGATTGTCCTGCGCGATGTAACCGCGTATGTCGTCCAAGTCATCATAGGCTTCTGGATGAAGCGCATAACCGCTCATGCAGGGCGGTTGCGCTGTGCTTCGGTCTTCGCTTTCAGGCGGGCAAAGGCTTCCTCGCCGTCAATCGGTTTGACCCTGCCGCTTTTCAGGTCGTCATAGCGGCTGTTGAGCGTGGCCCGGATAGAAACCACTTCCTCAAAATATCCCGCCATTGCATCTTCAACGAGGTCGTCAGTCCCGCGCCCGCTCTGTGCGGACAAGTCCTTGAGCCTCTTTTCCGTTTCGGGGGTGAAGTGTATTTCCATGCCCTCAAGATAGGGGAAAAGGGCCTGTTGGGCAATATTGAATTAAACGCTGGGCCGCGACCGCAAGCGGAAATACCCCCTGTGCAGAAAATCGGTTCACAGGCGAAAATAGATGCCGTGAGCATTCTCCATCAGGACCGTCTCTTTCCCTCCGAACCCACCATCCGATCCATCGCCCGCCGGCTCTATGAAGCCGTGCGCAACCTGCCGATCGTCAGCCCGCACGGGCACACCGATGCGCGCTGGTTTGCAGAGAACGAGCCATTCCCCGACCCCACCAGTCTCTTCATCGTTCCCGATCACTATGTGTTTCGCATGCTCTACAGCCAGGGCATCGCGATGGAAGATCTGGGCATTGGCACAAAAGGAACTGAATGCCGACGAGGCGCGCCGGATATGGATGCGCTTCGCTGAGAACTACTACCTCTTTCGCGGCACCCCCACGCGCATGTGGCTGGACTTCGCTTTTGAGAAATTGTTTGGCCTCGAAGAGCGGCTGAGCGCGAGCAATGCCAGCGCCTATTACGACACCATCAGCGCCAAGCTGGCCTCTCCGGCTTTTCGACCTCGCGCGCTCTACGATCAATTCAACATTGAGGTGCTGTCGACCACCAACCCTCCGCTCGATCCGCTGACCTACCATCAGGCGATCCGCGACTCGGGATGGAAGGCCCGCATCCTGCCCACGTTTCGTCCCGATTCGGTCGTCGATCCCGAATTCGACGGCTTCCGCCAGAATGTACAGCGGCTGGGCGAGATGCACGGCGAGGATTGCTCGCGCTGGCAAGGCTACCTGCTGGCGCTTCGCCACGCCCGTGACCGCTTCAAGAAGCTTGGCTGCACAGCAACCGACCACGGTCATCCAACCGCCAGGACCGCCGACCTTTCGCAGAGCGCCGCTGCCGCCCTCTTCGACCGGGTGATCGCCGGCAAGGCCGACGCCGCCGAGCAGGAACTCTTTCGCGCCCAAATGCTGACGGAAATGGCGCGCATGAGCATCGAAGACGGTTTGGTGATGCAGATCCATCCCGGCAGCCGCCGCAATCACAATCGCGAGATATTTACCCGCTTCGGCCGCGACGTCGGAGCCGACATTCCCATGCCGACCGATTACGTTCACGCGCTGCAGCCGCTGCTGGACCGCTTCGGCAACGACGCCTCGCTGACCCTCATCCTCTTTACCCTGGATGAATCCACCTACAGCCGCGAACTGGCGCCGCTGGCAGGGCATTACCCTTGTCTTCGCCTCGGGCCGCCCTGGTGGTTCTTACGACAGCCCGGAAGGCATGATGCGCTTTCGCGAGCTGACCACCGAAACCGCGGGTTTCTATAACACCGTCGGATTCAACGACGACACCCGCGCCTTTCTCTCCATTCCCGCGCGGCACGACGTCGCTCGCCGCGTGGACTGCGCTTTCCTGGCCAGGCTGGTGGCGGAACATCAGCTGGACGAAGACGAGGCAGCCGAAGTGGCCCACGCCCTGGCCTACGATCTGGCGCGCAAGGCATACCGGCTATGAGTCTCTATTGCCAGCGAGGGCGGCCCGGACGCCGAGCTTTCGCTCGCATTTCTCCGCGACTGCGCTCTACCGGGCTCCTGGACCGGCTCGGGAGCGAGACGCAAGGTTCTGGCCGTGCCGCCGGATGGCAGCCGCTTCCACTCCCAGGCCGGCCCGCTGACCCGGTATGCCTATGAGTACTACGGCGACCGTCTGGGCTGTGTTCTGCCTGCCCTGGGAACGCATACCGCGATGACCGCCGGCGGCGCTCACGCGGATGTTCGGCGACATCCCGCACTCGCTGTTCGCGGTGCACAACTGGCGAACCGATGTCGTCACGCTGGGCGAACTGCCGGCAGCCTTCATCCAGGAGCAGTCAGGCGGTCTGCTCGACTACACCTGGCCGGCGCAGGTGAACCGCATGATTCCCGAGGGAGGCTTCGACCTGGTGCTCTCGCATCGGCCAGGTGGTGCCGCACGAGGTGATCGGCATGGCCAACTACAACAAGAACATCCTGATCGGTACCGCCGGCCCGCATGAGCATTCATCGCAGCCACTACCTGGGCGCCGTGGTGGGCATGGAGCGCATCATGGGCCGGGCGGATAACCCGGTGAGGCGGGTCCTGAACCGCGCCAGCGATGAATTTCTCAGCAATATCCCCATCATCTATGTATTGACCGTCGTCGGCACCAATCCAGCCGGGCGAGCTGGTGGTGCGCGGCCTCTTTGTGGGCGATGACCTGGAATGCTTCCGCCTGGCCTCTGAGCTGAGTGTCCAGGTCAACATCCAGCTCCTCGATCGGCCTATCCGCAAAGCGGTGGTTTACCTCGATCCGGAGGAGTTCCACAGCACCTGGCTGGGCAACAAGGCCATTTACCGCACCCGCATGGCCCTGGCCGATGGGGCCGAGCTGATCGTGCTCGCTCCTGGGGTGAAGCAGTTTGGAGAAGACCCCACCATCGACCGCATGATTCGCCGATTCGGCTACCACGGCACGCCGGCAACGCTCGATAAAGTCAACAAGAACCCCGATCTGGCGGCCGAGCTCAGCACCGCCGCCCACCTGATCCACAGCTCCTCAGAAGGCCGCGTTCAACATTACTTATTGTCCCGGCGGCCTCAGCCGGGAAGAGACAGAAGGCGTAGGATTCCGTTATGCCGATCTGGCCAGCACCATCGCGCGATACAACCCGGCCAAACTGCACGATGGCTTCAACACCGTCGATGGTGAAGAAATATTCTTCATTTCCCATCCTGCCCTTGGCTTATGGGCTTCGCAGGGACCAGGTTCGCGGCGGTTTAGGTACCTGCCGGGGCGAAATTCCGCATCGAACAGAGAAGCTGCCCAATAGAAGTAGTCCGGAAGGTACCGATGGAATTCCATGTTTCCCGTGAAGCACGCGACCGTTATGAATTTGACCAGACGCTTTTTGCTTTCAGCGGCAATGTAGTTTTCGCCAATCTAGGCGCCAGCCGTGAATTCGCCTTCCGCATGAACGAGCGGCGGAAGCAGAAAAAGATCCCGACCCAGACCATCAACCCCGGAGCACTCTACGCCATGGGGCTGATCGACGAGATGAGCCACGCCCTGGTGGATTACTACCGCCAGCGCCTCGATCCCAAGGTCATGGCCGACGCGCTGGAGTGGTTCGACGACCGCATCGGCAAGCAGGAACTGGATAAGACCATTCTGGCTTTTGTGGAGCAGTTTCCCACGGCCGATGTCTACCGCGAGGAAACAGACACCGCGCCGAGTGGCTGGCAGGCCAAACCGACGGCATCGCCCATCGGGCCGTGGCCTTCGAAGAGATGATGCTGCTGTGGTTGGCCAACGCCAACCCTGCCTTCAAACCCTTTTCCGAGCTGTTTGCCGATCAGTCGCTCACGGCGGTGACCCGCTATCAGCAGATCACCGCTGGGCTGCGTGACTTTTTCAGCACCCGGCCCGCCGCTGGGGCGCAAGAAGCTCAACCTGATCGACATGCTGCGCGCCCCGGCGCTGGCTTCGCCGGATTCGCTCAGCGGTCAGATCGCCTACATCGTCGAGCACTGGGCAGGAATTGATCGGCGACTCGCTCAAGCGCCTGCTTGCTGGCCATCGATGTGCTCAAGGAAGAAGAAGTCGCCATCTGGATGCGCTTTCATCCCTCCGACGCTCAACACCGGACGCAGGCGAAATCTCCCCTGGGATTCGCCAGACAAACGCGGGGAAGTGCCGTCCTATACCGAAGCCGACCCAGGAGACGGAGCGCTTCAGCCCGGACCAGGAGTGGATGCCGACCACCGTGCTCATCGCCAAGAGCACCTACGTGTGGCTGGAGCAGCTCTCGCGCCAGTACGGCCGCCATATTCACCGGCTGGACCAGATTCCCGACGAAGAGCTGCGCCGCCTGGCAGCGCATGGGATCAATTCTCTGTGGCTCATCGGCGTGTGGGAGACGAAGCTCGGCCTCCCAGACCATCAAGCAACTCTGCGGCAACCAGGACGCGGTAGCCTCCGCCTACTCGCTTTACGACTACAACATTGCGCACGATCTGGGCGGCGAACCGGCTTACGGCAATCTGCGCGACCGGGCCTTCGCCCACGGCGTTCGGCTGGCCAGCGACATGGTCCCCAATCACATGGGCATCGATTCCAGCTGGGTCATCGAGCATCCGGAGTGGTTCATGTCGCGCCCGGACAGCCCCTATCCCGCCTATCGCTTTGACGGCCCGGACCTCTCCCGCGATGGCCGGGTAGAGATCAAGATTGACGATCATTACTACGAACAAACCGACGCGGCCGTGGTCTTCCGCCGCCGCGACAAGTGGACGCGGCGACACCCGCTACGTCTATCACGGCAACGACGGCACCAGCTTTCCCTGGAACGACACCGCCCAGCTCGACTACCTGAACCCGGCGACGCGCGAACAGGTGATCCAGACCATCCTGCACGTGGCCCGCCTCTTTCCCATCATTCGTTTCGACGCTGCGATGACCCTGGCCAAGCGCCACTTTCAGCGCTTGTGGTTTCCCATCCCCGGGACCGGCGGAGCCATCCCTTCGCGTGCCGAGTACAGCATGAGCAAGGCCGACTTCGATCGCGCCATGCCGGAAGAATTCTGGCGCGAGGTGGTGGATCGGGTCGCTCGCGAGGTTCCCGGAACCCTGCTGCTGGCCGAAGCCTTCTGGCTCATGGAAGGTTATTTTGTCCGCACCCTGGGCATGCACCGGGTCTACAACAGCGCCTTCATGAACATGATGCGCGACGAGGAGAACGCGAAATACCGCTCCGTGATCAAGAACACCATCGAGTTCGATCCGGATATCCTCAAGCGTTACGTGAACTTCATGAGCAATCCTGATGAGCGCACTGCGATTGATCAATTTGGCAATGGCGACAAGAATTTCGGGGTAGCGAGCATGATGTCCACGCTTCCCGGCTTGCCCATGTTCGGGCACGGGCAGATCGAGGGCTTTACCGAAAAGTACGGGATGGAATTTCGCCGCGCCCGCTACCAGGAAGATCCGGATCGAGGCTTGGTGGCGCGCCATGAGCGGGAGATCGCACCCCTGCTTCATCAGCGCTGGTTGTTTGCCGAGAGCGAGAATTTTCTGCTGTACGATTTCTACCGGCCCGACGGTTCGGTGGATGAGAATGTCTTTGCCTACTCCAACCGGCGCGGCGAACACCGGGCACTCGTCATCTACCACAACCGTTTCGCCAGTACCTACGGTACGATCCACGTTTCTGCCAGCTATGCCGATAAGGGAGCCGGCCATCTGCGCCAGCAAACGTTAGGGGGCGCGTTCGGCCTGCCCAACGATGGCAACCTGTTCCTTGCTTTTCGCGACAACTCTACCGGACTGGAACATCTGGAGCGAGCGTCGAAAATCGTTTCCCAGGGCTACTCGCTCGAGCTCCACGCGTACAACTGCCACGTCTTTCTGAATTGGCGTGAATTACGGCCGGACGAGAACTACCGTTGGGATCTGCTGTGCGACTCCCTGAACGGCCGCGGTGTGCCCAACCTGGACGACGCGCTGCAAGCCCTCGAAGTGGCTCCATTGCATGACTCCCTGGTCGCCCTGCTGCAGCCGGACCTGGTGACCGAGCTGGCCGAGCTTTCCGGGGCTTTGCCCGCTTGCGGTCAGGAGGACACGGAGTCGACGCCGGCTGCCCAGCTGATGCAGCGTGTAGAAGCCCTCAGCTTGCGTTTCGCCACCGAAGCCCTCGGCCATCTACGCCCGCAAGACTGGGTCTGCTGTAGCTGTCGACGATAAGAGCCTCTGGTTGTCGATCTGCCGCCAATGCCACGCGGTTATAGGGCTGCCGGGCATCGAAAGCTGAATTTCCCGGGCCTTGGTCGCAGCGAGGCAAAGATGGTGTTGCCGAGCGCCGACCCGCCACTGCACCCAAGCGTCATCTGGGGTCCGGCGTTCGGGTACGCGGTCCTCGCGGGTATGGCGGAAGCGATCGGAGGAAAAGACACCGCAGCCACTGCGCTGGCGTCTGTTCGATCGCCTGCGGTTGCGTCACGCGTTTGCCCGGGCCTTCTCCGTGGGCAGAGCAAATCACCGAGGACGGCTGGCGGGCCGCTGCCCGCATCAGGCTCGCTTTCCTGTACCAGACGCTGATCACCTGCCAAGCCGGTCGAAGGGCGTAGCCGAGGAGGCCTTTGCCGGTTTCCCACGCCAGTCTGGGACGACGCCGACGCACGCTGGCTGCTGAGGTGAACGAGTCGGCAGGAGAGTGGTACTTCAACAAGGAGCTTCACCAGCAAATCCTGTGGTGGACGCAGTTGCCTGACTTGCTGCGCTTGGCGGCTCCTGCCGCGCCAGAACCGGCGACTGCGGACAAGAAGACGCGCAAGCCTGCTGCGCCCTCCACCCCATCGATCTCAAGAGCTATCGAGCAAAAGCTGCAGGATGCCTTCGAGCAGGCCGAGGAGGCCGGCTTCCGGATCCCTAAGAAGGAGGAGCCGGCCCCAAAACCGGCGAAACGCGAAAAAAGTGCGCTGGCGAAGTAAGCTAGAAGGGCACCTCCCGAGCTCCTTGGCCACCACTGTAACTAGTAGAATGACCAGTGGTTGGGCTCCGGAGGGTTATGGCTCGAAAGGCTACAAAAACAGTTATTACGTCGCACAGGCATTGCGACAGCGGTCCGATCACGCTGGCGATCGATATTGGCGGCACCGGCTTAAAGATGCAGGCCCTCAGCCCGGAAGGCAAGCCGATCAGCGACCGCCTGCGTGTTCCTACGCCCGAACCGGCAACGACCGACGCGATCCTCACCGGTCTGGACGAGCTCAAAGTCAGTGTCCCCCTCTTCGACCGGGTCTCGGTGGGATTTCCTGGGGTGATCAAGGAAGGCAAGACGCTCACGGCGGCTAACCTTGATCCGGGATGGGTTGGTTTCCCCTTGGCGAAAGTACTGGAAAAGCGTTGGGGCAAGCCGGTGCGGATAGCAAACGACGGCGCAGTGCAAGGCTACGGGGTCGTTCAGGGCAAAGGCGTCGAACTGGTGATTACGTTGGGCACGGGCATGGGCTCAGCGCTGTTCACCGAAGGTGTTCTATGCCCAGGTCTGGAGCTGGGACATCATCCCTGGCGCAAGAAAACGTACGAGGATTATCTGGGCAGGCGCGGATTGCTGAAGTACGGCGCCAAGCGCTGGAATAAGCTGGTCAAACTCGCGGTTGCGCAAACCGCGGCAACCTTTAACTGGGACACGTTATACATCGGCGGCGGCAACTCCAAGAAAGTAACTCTCCAGCACGGTCCCGAAATCAAGATCATCTCCAACGAAGAGGGTTTACTCGGGGCGATGGCTCTGTGGAGAGATCGGCTATAGGGGTTGCGGCGTCTTCAGCTTTTCGAGTTCCTGGATCAGTCGTGGTGCCCGCAAGCCGTCCGGCACGGAGCCACAGACTATCTAGAAGCCATCACCAGCCGGGCCGATATCTATGGACCCATCCAGGGGGAGATTTTCCGCGCCATTGACGGAATGCGGCGCCCAGGCAAGTAATTGACCTTTGCTCCGGTGGTGGCGGCCCCTGGCTGAGCAGAGCTGGCGCCGCGCGTTAGCCGAGCACGCGCCGCTGACGGTGGTCCTGACCGATAAATTTCCCAGCAGGGAATTGTCGGCCAGGTTGAGCGCAGATCCGACCGTGACCTGCGTGAACTTCCCCGTGGATGCCGCCAGCGTGCCCAGGTCTCTTCAGGGTTTTCGCACCATCTTTTCCTCGTTCCATCATTTTCCCGACACCCTGGCGCGCGCTGTGCTTAGAAGACGCGGTACGCGCCGGAGAAGGGTTCGCGATGACCGAGGTGACTTCCCGCACCGTGCGGGCGCTGCGCGACCATGTTCCTCATGCCCCTCTTCGCCTTGGTCCTCACGCCGCGCATGCGCCCTTTCCGTTGGTCGAGATTGTTGCTGACCTATCTGATCCCCCTGATCCCATTCGTAGTCTTTTGGGACGGACTGGTCTCCTGCTTTCGCACCCGGACGCCGCAAGAACTGCTGCGCCTGACTGCCGACTTTCCCGCAATATGACTGGATCGCAGGCTACGCCCGCGATGAGGTCGCTGGTTGCCCCCTGTCTATCTGATCGGGCGACCTCGGAGATAGGTCGCCGCCCCTCGTTAACCTTGATCACTGTCCAGTGGGTGTGTGAGACCTTGTCCTTGGAAGCCGGGCGTCGCAAATCAAACCGCCGGCCGGCATTCCCGCATCTCAGCGGGAGATGGCAGGGTTCGCGTTGCGTGCGAGACAATCAAGGGTGACGGCTCAATCGAGGGTGCAAATTAGAGGAATCGTTCGGGGCTGGCTTTTGCTCCTCTTTGCGCTGCTCGTGCCCGCTGCGCAACTGTCTGCGCAGAGCACGCCCCAGACATCCGAGCTGCCAAAGACGGCTCCGGGAACGCAAAACATCCTCAACTCCTACGATGGCCAGAACGTGACCGCGGTCGAGATTGCCGGCCGTCCCGATCTCGATACCAGCAAGTTCATGCCTCTGCTGCCGCAGCACGCCGGAGAGCCCTTCTCACAGGGCAAAACAGACCAGAGCATCGACGCGTTGAAACGTGCCGGGAACTTCAATGAAGTGCAGCTGCAAATCGAGCCTGAGGCCAACGGTGTCCGCGTGCTGTTGATCGTCGAGCCGGCAATCTGGTTTGGCATCTTCGAATTTCCCGGTGCCGAAAGGTTTAACTATTCCCGCCTGGTGCAAGTCGCGAATTATCCTCCGCAGGCTCCGTTCAACGCGGGAGATGTTCAGAAAGATAGCGACGCGCTGCTGCGTTTCTTCCAGCAGCAAGGCTATTTCGAAGCCGAGGTTCGTCCCCAGGTAAAGCTCGACACCGAGCACAACCTGGCCAATGTGCGCTTCATGGTGAGCCTCAATCGACGCGCGAAATTCGGCACCGTGGCCATTGCCGATACCACTCCGGAAGAGGCAGCGACGTATGAGCAAGAGCCTCCAGGGCCTAAGGGCGCGAGTCCGAGGAGCAGCCATTCGGCCGGGGAAGAACTATCGCCGCGCAACACTGAACAATGCAACCCGAGTATTGCAACAGAAACTGGAGAAGCAAGGCAAGCTGGCCGCACAGGTAAAACTGGCCGGGGCAGCCTACACTGCGGACACCAATCGCGCGGATATCCACTTTGATGTGCAAGTGGGGCCCACCATCTACGTGCAGGTAAAGGGAGCCCACCTATGGAGTTGGACGCGCAAGTCGCTGCTCCCCGTCTACCAGGGAGTCGGGTGTCGATCCCGAGTTGGTGCAGGAGGGCCGCCAGGCCCTGGTTTCTTACTTTCAGGCCAAAGGCTTCTTCGACGTCAACGTAGACTCGCAGTTCCACAAGCAGGACTCGGTGGACACCATCGTCTACGTCATCACCAAAGGAAAGAAGCACAAGGTCACGGACGTGAGTGTGGCCGGCAACAACCAGCTCAAGACTGCCGATCTGATGTCGCTGGTCACGGTAAAAAAGTCGCACCTGTTCTCGCCCGGGAACTACAGCGAGCAACTGGTGCGCGCGAGCACCAAGAATCTCACTTGCGCGTCTATCAATCCGAGGGGTTCAGCAGTGCGCAGGTCACTTCTTCCGTGAGCACACAAAGATGGCAACCTGGCTGTCGCCTTCCATGTAGTCGAAGGGCCGCGAGATATTGTGAGTTCTCTCAAGATCGAAGGCGCCGATACTTTTCCGGAAACGAAGTTCGCACCCGGTGGGCTGAAGCTCGCTGCCGGCAAGCCCTACTCGCAAAAATTTGTCGAAGCAGACCGTGCCAATATCGTCGCTCATTATCTTGCAGGCAGGTTATCTGACCGTCGAACTTCCGCGAGACCGCGGCCGTCGTCTCGAAGAACGATCCCCATCACGTCAACGTGGTCTACCACATCTACGAGGGTCCACAGGTCTTTACCCAGGACGTGGTTACCCTGGGGCGCGAGCGAACCCAGCAGCGGCTGATCGACCAGGATGTAGCCACCATTGTTCCCAATCAGCCGCTGACGGAGACGGCCAACTGCTCACCGCGGGGAGCGAGCTCTACAACCACACCGGAGTCTTCGATTGGGCCGAAGTAGATCCCCGGCGGCAAATCACCACCCAGACCAAGGACGATGTGCTGGTCAAGGTTCACGAGGCCAAGAGCAACACCATGACCTATGGCTTCGGCTTTGAAATGATCAATCGCGGTGGCAGCATTCCCAGCGGTACGGTTGCGCTTCCGGGCCTACCGCCGGTTGGCCTGCCTTCCAATTTCACCACCAGCCAGACGACCTATCTACGGCCCGCGCGGAACCTTTCAATACACGCGCAACAATGTGCGCGGCAAGGGCGAATCGCTCTCTGCGACGGCCTTTGCCGGACGTCTCGATCAGCGCGTCGCCGGCTATTACATCGACCCTGATTTCCGCTGGTCAAAATGGGGCGCGACCACCTCTATTCTGGCGGAACGGGATGAAGAAAATCCGGTCTATTCGTCGCAGGTGGAAAACGGTAGCTTCCAGCTGCAAAGATTTATCGACAAAAAGAAGCACGATATCTTCTTCATCCGCTACAGCTTCAGCCAAACGGATCTGACCCGCATCGATCCCCGACGCTGGTACTGCCACAGGACCAGCATGTACGGCTTTCCACGATTGCCGGCAACTTCACCCGCGATACGCGCGACAACCCTCTCGATGCGCACAAGGGAATGCTGCAATCGCTCGAACTGGATTTCAATACAACCAAGCTGGGCTCGAGTGTCGACTTCGCCAAAGCTGATCGAGCAGACGGCGTACTATCGCCCGTCTTTCACAACATCGTGTGGGCGAACAGTCTTCGCATCGGCCTGGCTCAGCCCTTTGCCAACAGCCGTGTACCGCTGAGCGAAGCGTTCTTCACCGGTGGCGGCAACACGCTGCGCGGGTTTCCGCTGGATGGCGCCGGCCCACAGCGTCAGGTGCAGGTATGCAGCTCAGGGATCTTCGACGACTGTAGTTACATCCAGGTGCCGAGCGGCGGAAACGAGCAGTTGATTCTCAACTCCGAGGCGCGTATTCCGTTGTCCGATCAAGCAGGGTTTGGGATTGGTTGTCTTCTACGACGGAGGCAACGTGTTTCCCACGGTCGGCTTTCACGATTTCACGTCGCTCTACACCAACAACGTGGGCCTCGGTCTGCGCTACGCGACACCAGTCGGGCCCGGTACGCATCGATCTGGGACATAACCTCAACCCCGTTCCGGGAGTGAAATCGACCCAGTACTTCGTAAGTATTGGCCAGGCATTTTGATGGGAGGGTTCTCTCTTGAATAGCGCCGTCTTTTCTAATCCGGACCCGGCATCGCCGAAGCGGCCTGCGCGATGGCTGAAACTCGCCGTCTGGATCGCCGGGAGCGTTGTAGTTCTACTGGTGGTTGCCGGGGTCATCATCACCGCCGTGCTGCATAGTGCCCGTTTTCACAACTACGTTCTCAACACCGTCCAGAAGAAGGCCAGCGAAAGCCTCGGGACTCAGGTACAGTTACAAAACTTCGCCCTCCATCTCTCCAATCTTAGCCTGGACCTTTACGGCCTGACGGTGCACGGCGCCGCTCCTTATCCAAATCCGCCGCTGCTGCAGGTGGCGCACGCCGAAGCCGGTGTGCGCATTGTTTCGGTGCTACATAAAGAAGTGGTATCTGGACAGCTTCATTGTCGATCAGCCGGTCGTGAAAGTGTTTACCGATGCGCACGGCGTGACCAACATCCCGTCATCAAGAGCAGCGGTTCCAGCAGCAGCAATACCAGCCTGTTCGATTTGGGCATTCGCCATGCGGTGCTTCGCCAGGGCGCGGTCTACTACAACAATCGCCAAAGCGCTGCTCTCCGCAGACCTGCATAACGTCGACTTTCGCGCCGGCTTCAACAGCCTGCTGCAGAAGTATTCCGGAAAACTGAGCTACACGGATGGCCATCTGGAGGCGAGCTCGATTCAAGACCATTCCGCACGATCTCGATGCGGAGTTCGACGCGACGCCCACTACCTTCCACTTAACCAAGCCAAGTTGACCAGTGAAACATCGCAGCTTGTGCTGACTGCGACGGTGCAGGACTATAGCAACCCCCAAGTGCAGGCGCAGTACGATGGCCACGCTCGACGGCAGCCAATTGAAGAAGAATTCTGCAGAACCCCTCGGTGCCGGTTGGATTGATTCGCGCTACCGGTTCGATCGATTATCAGCAGGTTGCCAATCGCACCCTTCCTCGACACGGTAGTGTTCGAAGGGCGATCTAAACAGCCGTCAGCTCGACGTGCAAACACCCGCATTTCGCTCGCAGATCAGAAACATTGCCGCCCACTACTCGCTGGAGAACGGCGACGCCACGCTCAGGATCTTCGCGCCGCTCTTCTGGGTGGAGAGCTCACCAGCGCAGGCAAGATGAGCAACATCGACGGCAATGCGCACTCCAACTTCAATGCGCGCTGCACGGAATCCAGCTCGCGCGATGTGAACCGCGCCCTGAAATCTTCTGCGATGTCCAAAGGGGTCTCCTTAGGCGGCGTGTCTGAATGCGAAGCAAATGCCGCCTGGGGAAAAACCTTTGACGACGTTGTGGCGCACGCGGACGCGGACAGTCCACGGGAACGTATCCGGCAACCGCGCAGATGATTCCCGTCGAGAGCGCAATTCACGGCACGTACACCGGCAGCAATCAGGAAGTCGCGCTGAAGCAGAGCTTTGCTGCGGACGCCGCAAAGCACGCTGACCATGAATGGCGTCGTGAGCCAGCGGTCGAGTCTCGACGTGAAATTCCAATCCAACAATCTGAGCGAACTGGAAACCAGTCGCAGACCTGTTCCGCACGCCTGCCGCTGGGCAGCCGGTGCAGCCGCTCGGCCTTGGCGGGACTGCGTTGTTTCAAGGCACGGTGCGCGGATCGACCGCGCACCGCATTTGACCGGTCAGCTGACCGCGTCGAATTTCAAGTTCAACGGAACCGAATGGCGAGTGCTGAGAGACCAATGTAGACGTGAGCCCGTCCATGGCCAGCCTGCAACACGCCGACCTGGAACCAGCCTCTCACGGGAAGATTACCTTCAATGCAAGCGCCGGTCTTCACCAATGGGCCTTCACGGATGACAGCCCGTTGCAAGTCGATCTCGATGCCTCGCAATTGGATGTTCAGGACCTGGTGAAGCTCTCCGGGCAGCAGGTGCCGGTGACGGGAACGCTGACGGCAAACGTGCAAGTGCATGGCACCTCACCTTAGTCCTATCGGACAGGGAAACCTCTCGCTCACCCACATCACTGCTTACGAACAGCCGGTCACGTCGGCGACGTTGACCTTCGCCGGCACCGGAGACGAGGTTCACGGCGATCTTGGCGTCGAGCTTCCCGCGGGTGACGTGCAGAGCAAGGTGAGCATTCGCCCGCGGCAGAAGAGCTTACAACGCGCAGCTTACTGCCGTCCGGCATTCGTCTTGATCAACTGCAGGCGCTCAAGGCACAGAACATCGACGCCAAAGGAGTGGTGAGCATCCAGGCGCAAGGGAGCGGGAACCTTCGACAATCCGCAACTCGACGCGACACTTCGCATTCCGCAAATCGACATTCAGAACCAGAAGATCGCAGGACGTTAACCTGCAGATGAATGTAGCCAATCATCTGGCGACTGTCGCATCTGACCTCCTCGGCGGTGGGTACAGCGATCCGGGCAAACGCAAAGGTCACCTTACAGGAGACTACCCGGCAGATGCCACGCTCGACACGCAGGCGATCCCGCTGCAGCCCATCTTCGCCATCTATGCTCCCGACCAGGCGGCAGACTTGAGCGGACAGACCGAGATACACGCCACCCTTCACGGTCCGCTCAAGAACAAAAAGCTGTTGGAAGCGCACCTCACGATTCCGACGCTGAAGCTGGCTTACAGCAACATCGATCCAGTTAGCCGAGACTTCTCCCATCCGCGTGGATTACAAAGACACCGTAGTCACGCTGCAGCGTCTCTGGGCTTAAGCGGAACCGACACCGATCTGCAATTTCACGGGTCGATGTCCACCAGCAAGGACGCGCCTATGTCTCTGGTGCTTCTCGGCACCGTGAATCTGCACCTGGCGCAGGTGTTCGAGCCCGATATCCGAAGCTCGGGCGAGTTGAAGTTCAACATCAATTCAAGTGGAGCGACCGACCAGCCCCGATCTGGGCGGCCAGATAGAGATCGTGGACGCCAACTTTGCCAGTGGCGATTTGCCCGTCGGCCTGCAACACGGTAACGGCGTGCTGACCCTTACCAAGGACCGGCTCAACATTGCAAAATTTCAGGGCACCGTCGGCAGGCGGCACTGTGACCGCCCAGGGCGGAGTCGCGTATCGCCCCGGACGTTCAATTTGACCTTGGGTTGGCCGCCAATGGAGTGCGCGTGCTCTATCCGCAGGGATGCGCGAGACCGTCAACGCCAATCTCAGCCTGGCCGGTACAACAGACAACGCGCTTCTGGGAGGCCAGGTCAATCTCGCCGATCTCTCGTTTACCCCGGCCTTCGATCTGAACAGCTTTATCAACCAATTCTCAGGCGGTGTTTCGCCACCGCCCACACCGGGCCTCGCGCAGAACATCCAGCTGAACCTCGGCGTCAGCTCCGAAAACAACATCAACCTGGTGAGCAGAACGCTCAGCATCAACGGCGCGGCCAATCTGCGCGTGCGCGGCACGGCCGCACAACCGGTGATTCTGGGCCGTGTAAATCTCAGCGGCGGTGACATTATCCTCAACGGAGACCGGTTCGTGCTCAATGGCGGAACCATCGAATTTGTCAATCCTTCCGAGACCCAACCGGTGGTCAATCTCGCCTTGAATACGACCATTCAGCAATACAACATCTTCATGCGCTTCAACGGGCCCATCGATCAGCTGCGCACCAACTACTCCTCTGACCCATCGCTGCCGCGGCCGACATCATCAACCTCCTGGCATTCGGCACGACCACGGAAGCAAGTGCCAACGCTCCCTCCACTCCGGCGAATCAGGCGGCAGAGTCGCTGGTCGCGTCGCAGGTGAGCAGCCAGGTGACCAGCCGGGTCTCGAAGGTAGCGGGCATCTCCCAGCTCTCCATCAACCCGGTATTGGCCGGAGGAACCAGCCAGGGACCTCCGGGCGCCAACATCACCATCCAACAACGCGTCACGGGGAATCTCTTCGTTACCTTCTCCAGCAACGTAGCCTCGACGCAGAACCAAACCATCCAGGGACAATATCAAATCTCACCAAGGGTCGCGGTGAGCGCGACCCGCGACCAGAACGGGGGAATAGCGGTAGATACCTTGATCAAAAAGACCTGGTAAGGAGGCGCGTGGCGCTGTATCGGAACCTCAGCGCTTTTTGGCGGCCTTCTTGTGTGCGGCCGAGAGCGTGGTTCGTACATCGTCCGCGGAGACAGGACGCGACGGGTATGAGAGCCACTTGAGACAGAGTAGGATTAAATCCTACTCTGTCTCCCTTCCGGTTTCCAGGAGTGTCCGCTGACTTTGAGCGAAAGAGGGCATTAATTCGATGACTGGGCCCTGCGTCTCCTCCTCTGACAAACGTCGCCTGAAAGCGCCGCCCTCAAAGATTGTCATCCCGACCGGAGCGTAGCGCAGTGGAGGGACCTGCGGTTACATTTTCCACCACGCCAGAGCTACCCTCCATCCACATCCGTAACCGTAGCCGTGCGCAAAAAATCGAAATTCCCGGAACCCGATACCCGCACATTCCCCAGTCGCCGCGTATGCACCAGCACCGCATCCAGGTACCAGAGATCAATCGACGGCAACTGAGCCGCGAGAATCTGTTGCACCTGCACATAGTCGGCGCGCCGCACGGCCTGGTCGCTGGCCATACCCCCATCGCGGATCAACGCGTCTAAAGCAGCATTCGAGTACCGTCCGCGGTTAGCCCCATGCGGTGGAAACATGCGCGTGTCGTAGGCATAGTGAAAAATATCCGGATCTTCATTCCCACCCAACCAGCGCAGCGTGTACATCTGGAACGCACCCTTGCTGATGTCCGCGTAGAACGTCGCAAACTCAAAACTGCGCACCTCCAGCGCAATGCCTACCTCATGCAACTGCTGTTGCAAAATAATGGCCAGCAACCGGCTGCTCTCATCCGTGGAGGTCTTCATCGCCAGCCGGAAACGAATGCCGTCTTTGCCCCGCTTCCATCCACCCTCATCGAGCAGCGCATTCGCTTTATCCGGGTCGTAGGGATACTGCTGCACATCCCCGGTCCACGCCCAATGTTCAGGCGGCAACAGGCTCGAAGCCAGGCGAGCGCGGTCTCTCCAAAGCGAGTGAATGATCAGCGGCCGGTTCATGGCGTAGGCGATCGCCTGCCGCACCCGCACGTCCCGCAAAATACTGTCCTGGGTATTAAAGGAGATGTAATTCAAAACCGTTCCCGGGTTACTTGCCACCTGCAAGTCCGGACGCTTCTGCAGGGCATACACCATGTCTGCCGTAAGGCAGTTGACGCAGACATCGGCCGAGCCCTTCTCCAGCTCCAGTGCACGGGTAATCGCGTCGGGCACAACCGCGAAGCGAACCCGCGCAATCGCAGGCCGGGGCCCCCAGGTATTTTCGCTGCGCTCGAGAATCACTTCATCATCCTGCAACTGGCTCACAAAACGGAAGGGCCCGCTCCCGATAGGATGAAACGCAAAGTCCCGCCCGCTGCCCATCGGCACAATCCCGATCGCGCCGTCGGAAAGATTCCACAGCAGGGCCGCATCCGGCTCTCTCAAATGGATCACCACCGTCGCCGCATCGGGTGCATCGACATGATCGATGTGCGCCAGCGCGCCCGCCTTGGCGGTGATCACCGTTCCATCGCGCATCGAATCGAGGGTGTACTTCACATCGGCCGCTGTCAGTGCCTTGCCGTTATGAAAGTGGACATCGGTGCGCAGATGAAAGCGATAGGTCAGCGGATCGGGAATCTCCCAACTGGTCGCCAGCCAGGGATCCAGCGTGAAATGCGTATTCCTGCGCACCAGGCTGTCGAAGAGCAGGCTCTGGATATGCTCCGATTGCGCATCGACGCCGATGCGGGGGTCGAGGCTGGTGGGGCTGTTCTCGATCAGCATGGTTACCGATTGCGGCAACGGCTTTCTGCTATGGCAACCCCCGAGCCCGAGGACGCCGGCGAACAACAGCACGACCACCCCGGGTAGTCGAAAAAGACGATCAGACATAGGTGATCTCGCCCAGGATCGCCGGCCGCGCAGCCCCAGTGGCCGAAGGAATATTTCCCGGGCGTCGATGCCAGGTTTCATACGCAAGCAATGCGAAGGCCGCTGCTTCTTTGGCTTCGGCGGGCAGCCCCAGTTCGTCGATGGCCTGCACCGTACATCCCCGTGGCTCCAACTGCTCGCGCAGCATGCGCATCAGCGTCTCATTGCGCGCGCCGCCACCAGACACGATAAAGTCCACTGGCGCATGACGCATCTTCTTCGATAGAAAGTTCGTATACGCCAGGCCCACGCTTTGTGCGGTGAGCGCCGTGGCCGAGGCGATCGTATCTTCCTTGGAGCCTCCCGCTTTGCGGCACGCCGCCAGAAAATGGGCCGCATAGCCGCCGCCAAACTCCTCCCGCCCTGCGCTCTTCGGGGGCGGTGCCGCAAAAAAAGCAGAGCGCAGCATCGCACTCACCACGGGTTGCATCACCGCACCCCGCGCACCCATCTTGCCGCCGCGGTCAAATCGTTTCCCAAACAGTTGCTGCATCAATTGATCGATCACCATATTCGCCGGGCCGGTATCGAAAGCCACTACCTGTAAGGGGCTAGCCTTTGGGGGCAGCGCCGTAAGGTTTCCAATGCCTCCCAGATTCTGCAGCACGCGGCCCCTGGTTGCATGGCGAAAGAGCACGTAATCGAGCAGAGGAGCCAGGGGAGCACCCTGTCCCCCGGCCACCATGTCTGCGGGACGAAAGTTCGAGACCACAGGGACGCCGCTCCGTTGGGCCAACATCGCCATCTCACCAATTTGCCAGGTGCAGGCAAGGTCGCGTCCCAGATATCGTGCGGGCGTGCCCTGGTGATAGATCGTTTGCCCGTGGGCACCGACCAGGTCCAGGCGGCAGGGTGTGCGCTGCAACGCTGCGGTAAGCGCCTCGGCATAGGCCTGACCCAGTCGCCAGTTGAGCCGTGCCAGCTCTGCGGTTCGAATGGCCTCGGCATTCATCGCCGCCAGCACGGCACGGCGAAGCGCCGGCGGAAAGGCCCAGCCGGCATGTCCAAGAAGTTTCAACTCAGGCGACGCCGGGTCGCCCTGCTTTGGAGTGATCCGCGTAAACGCAACATCGATGCCATCCGCGGACGTGCCGCTCATAATACCGGCAACCGTCATCGAAGCCAGTGCGATCTTTGCCCGGCTCATCGCGCGCCTGCTTTTGCCACTTGTCCGGCGAAGTGCTCGACGGCGCTACGTATTTTTTTTACCGCGGCTTCTGTAGGTGGCGGCGGCAACGCATCGGCTTTGAGCTTCTTCTCCATAAAGTCCTGCACCCGCGTTGCCGCGCGGCGCAGGATGCGGGCAAACGCGGGCGAAGTTTCTGCTTCGCGCAGCAACGCCTCGTAGGCTGCAAAAATGAGCGCCGGCGTGCGGCATATCTCCACCACGTGCGTGCCGGCCGCCAGCGAGCGCACCGTCGCCTCGGCGATATCCATGTAGTTCAGAAGGCCGCCCATCTCCATGTCGTCAGAAACAATCAGGCCCTGGTAGCCCATCTCGCGAACCAGCACCTCCGTGATCCAGTAGCCGGAGATGGATGCCGGCTCCGCAACCGCCGCGGAATACGATGCATGCGACACCATCACCATGGGGAGCTGCTTAACCAGCCGCCGGTACGGCAGCAGGTCTTCTTTCCATAACAAAGCCAGAGATTTTGTAATCGTAGGAGTAGCGTGATGCGAGTCCACCAGCCCGCTGCCCAGGCCGGGGAAATGCTTGCCGCTGCCCAGCACATCGTGCTGTGCCAGCCCCTCAAGAAAGTTCCTGGCATACGCGATCACCTTCACCGGATCGCCAGAGACCACCCGCGTGGTCATCACGCTCTCAGAGGGGGAGGTTCGCAGGTCGAGCACCGGGGCAAAGCTGGTGTTGAACCCCAGCAACCGCGTCTCCTGACCAATCAAGCTGCCATGTTTTTTAAAGAGCGCCGGTTTGTCGGTAGCTGAGACGGCCAAAGGCGAAGGCATGGGTGCAATCAAATCACGCAACCGGTCTACCGTGCCCCCTTCCACATCGATACACCGCAGCATCGGCGACGCTACCGTCTTCCGCGTCGCCGCAAGCAGGGAATGGGTTTCGACCGCGCTCTCGATGTTGCGGCGAAACAATATCACGCCGCCGGGCCGCAACAGCCGCAGCCAGGCACTCTCGAGCGAGCTCAGTCGCGTGCCTTCCAGGCCCACCACCAGCACTTGCCCGGCCGCCTCGCGCAGTGACAGGGCACTCATGAGTTCCCTCGGCCGCGAATCTCGCTCTTGAGCTCTTCGAGAAGATTCAGCGCCTGCAGAGGCGTCAGGTGATTGGTATCGGTCTGCTCCAAACGGTCCAGAATCCTTTGCGAGAGCGGGGTGAACATCGTTAGTTGCAGGGGGGCATCTGTTTCCTGGGCCACATTCCTCTTTTCTGACTGCTCGTGTTGCACCAGCACCTGGCGCGCGCGCTCAATCACCGAGAGCGGCAGCCCGGCCAGCCGCGCCACCTCAATGCCATAGCTTTTGTTCGCCGCGCCGGGTTCGATAGCGTGCAAAAACACAATCCCTTTGGCTGTCTCTTTCACCGCCACTCTAAGATTCTTCAACCCTGGCAATTGCTCGGCCAGCAGTGTGAGCTCATGGTAGTGGGTGGCGAAGAGCGTTCGGGCCCCGATATGCGCATGCAGATATTCCAGTGTTGCCCAGGCCAGCGAGAGTCCATCGAAGGTAGCGGTGCCGCGGCCCATTTCGTCCAGCAGAATAAGCGACTGCGCGGTCGCCGTGTTGAGAATCGTTGCCGTCTCCGTCATCTCCACCATAAAGGTGGAGCGTCCGCGGGCCACGTTGTCGCTGGCGCCAATGCGTGTGTAGATGCGGTCGACAATGCCCAACCGCATGCTCTTTGCCGGAACAAAACAACCCATCTGGGCCATGATCACCAGCAGCGCGGCCTGCCGCAGGTAGGTCGACTTGCCGCCCATGTTGGGCCCGGTAATCAGCAGCAGGCTCGGACCGCCGGTCTCCACATAGAGGTCGTTGGCAACGAACTTCGTCTGCGCTGCCGACTCCAGCAGGCACTCGACCACGGGATGCCGGCCACCCACCGTTTCGAGCACCGCGGATTGCTCGATCTGCGGGCGTACATAGCTGCGCAAGGCGGCCAGGTGAGCGAAGTTCGCCAGCAGGTCCACCTCGGCAATCACTCCACTGCTCACACGAATGCGGCCGGCTGACTGCAAAATGGTCTGCCGCAGTTCGCTGAAGATACGCTTCTCAATCTCGATCGAGCGTTCATGCGCCGTAAGCACGCTGACCTCGTACTGTTTCAGCTCCGGCGTGGTAAAGCGTTCCGCGTTGGCCAGCGTCTGTTTGCGCTCATACTCGGCCGGCACCAGGGCCAGGTTTGCCCGCGTCACCTCAATCGAGTACCCAAACACATTGTTAAAGCGAACCTTGAGGGAATGGATGCCGGTACGCCGGCGCTCCCGCTCCTCGATGCTGGTGATGGATTGGCGGGCATTCGACCCCAGCGAGCGCAACTCGTCCAGCTCCGCGTCCACGCCGGCCGCGATGGCGCCCCCATCGGCCAGGTTCACCGGCGGGTCGGCCAGCAGCGTCCGTTCCATAAGGCCGCGCAAATCCTGCAGCAAATCGAGTCGCGCCGCGCAGGTCAGCCAACGCGGCGCTTGCAACCGCTGTAGGCAGGCATGCAGATCCGGCAAGCGGCCCAGCGAAGCCGACAGGGCAGCGGCATCGCGAGGCCCCGCGCTATCGAGCGAAACGCGCGAGAGCATCCGCTCCATATCCTGGATTACGCCCAGCGTTTTCCGCAATTGCTCGCGGTCGATTAGATTGCGCTCCGCCACCGCCACCGCTTCCAGCCGCGACTCAATCTCGGCGCGATCGATCAACGGCCGCACCAGCGACGCCCGCAGCAGCCGTTTACCCATCGGGGTCATGCAGCAGTCCAGGTTTGCATACAGCGTTGCCTCGCTGGCGCCACCTGCCCAGAGCGGTTCAATCAGCTCCAGGTTGCGGACCGAGACCGCATCCAGTTGCAGGTTTTCCGCCCGCTCGTAATACCGAATCGAGTGGATGTGGTGCAGCTCCATCTGTTGCGTGCTGCGCGCGTAATGCACCACGGCGCCGGCCGCGATCGCCGCCCCCCGGGCAGACGCCAGCCCGAATCCTTCCAGCCCACTCGCCCCCATTTGCCGTTCCAGCAAAGGAATCGCGTAGTCGGCGGTATAAACCCAGTCATCCAGCCGCGTCTTGGTGCCAATCTTCTCAATTTCGGCTTCCATCTGCGGGTCGAGCGGCGGCAACCCGGCGGATAGCAAAAGCTCGCTGGGCTGGGCCTTGATCAACTCGTCGATGCACATCCCAACACTCCCGGGACCGGTAAACTCGGTCGCCCGAAAGTCGCCGGTCGACAGGTCGAGCAGGGCCAGTGCCGCCACCTGGCCGGAAATGTGGAGCGCCGCCAGGTAGTTGTTTCGTTCCGAGGCCAGGGCCGGGTCGAGCGCCGTACCGGGCGTCAGCACCCGCGTTACCTCACGCCGCACAATTTTCTTGGTGAGCTTTGGATCTTCCATCTGCTCGCAGATGGCGACCCGGTACCCTTTTCGCAGCAGCCGCGACAAGTAGGCGTCGGCAGCGTGGTAGGGAACTCCGCACATCGGCACCGAGCGTTCCCTATCCCTTGCCGTAAGAGTAATTTGCAGCTCGCGAGCCGCCACCTGGGCATCTTCAAAAAACAGCTCATAGAAGTCGCCCATGCGGAAAAACAACAAGGCGTCAGGGTTTTGGCTCTTGGCCGCGGCGTACTGGCGCATGAGAGGCGTGGTGGTTGCGTCGGCCGCGGGAGATGGAGGAAGAGTAGACACGGAAAACGCCAGCATATCGTGAATGGCATGCCGGCGTTTAAAGGATAAGGAAAACTGGGCAGGTCGTCATTGGCAGGTCGTGGTAAGGGAACGGAAATGTGTCGGATGCCCGCGCAGGAATTGCCAGCGTTGGCAGAGTTGTTATCCTCCGCCCCGGAGGCCCCAGGCCGGTTTCGGGCTGGCCCTCCAGCCCCCTCCAGCCAGAGGAACCGCAGCGGTTATACTTAGAAGTTGCCGAGATCACCATGTTTCTACTGTGGTTAAGAGTTGCGGCGGTCCTCTACGCCATTGCGAGCATTTCTGCGCTACCTGCGGTGCTTTACAACCTGCCTGGGTGGAAGCGGGTTTGTGTCCCGGCCGCCGTCGCCGGCTTTCTCTTCCACTTCGTCTCGCTGATTGAGATGCTCTCCGCTTCTCACCACTCACTGCCGGCCGGCATGCACGAGGTCCAGTCGCTGCTGGGCCTGCTCATCTGCGGAGCTTTTCTAGTCGTCGCCGTTCTCTACCACACGGTCTCGTTCGGCATCTTCGCGCTCCCGTTCTCGCTGCTTCTGGTGCTCGGTCCCGCCATCGGCCCGGACCACTGGACCTTCCACTCCCCGGAAATTCGCAGTGGGTGGATCGCCCTGCACGTCTTCGCCCTGCTTGCCGCCTACGCCGCCCTCATCTTCAGCCTGTTCGCCAACTTCCTCTACCTGGTGCAGGAACGCCGCCTCAAGAACAAGAGCCAGGTCGGCTTCCTGGCCTGGTTGCCGCCGCTCGAGACCATTGAACGCATCGCGTCGGGCATGTTGCTCATCGGGTTTCCCTTCATGACCCTCGGCTTGCTCGCCGGGTCGCTGATTGCCCAGGAAAGCATCGGTCCGGTCTACTTCAAAGATCCCAAAGTGCTGCTTTCCTTCGCCATGTGGGCCCTCTACCTGCTCATGCTTTTCGTTCGCCGCCAGGTTGGCCTTCGCGGCAGGCGGGCCGTGTATCTCTCGAGCGTCGCCTTCCTGGTCGTGATCAGCGTATGGGCGGCCAACCAGTTCAGTTCCGTACACAGGTTCACTGCCCCATGAACATCGTCCTGTTGGGGTTGAACCACAAAACCGCGCCCATCGAGCTGCGCGAGCGGCTGGCTGTTGCTCCACAGCAGTTGGAAGAAGCGACCCGCTCCCTGGTCCAATCCCCGGGAGTGCTGGAGGGAATGATCCTCTCCACCTGCAATCGCGTCGAGCTGCTTACCAGCCAGGAGCCGGACGCACCGCACCTGCTGGACTTTATAGGCGACTACTTTCGCGTTGAGCCGCAGCTTTTGGCGCCGCACCTCTACGAATACCGGCAGGAGAACGCCGTGCGCCATCTTTTGCGGGTCGCCTGCAGTCTCGACTCGATGGTTATTGGCGAACCGCAAATCCTGGGACAGGTAAAGAGCAGCTACCTCGCAGCGCGCTCCGCGGGAGCCATCCGCGGCCATCTCGACAAAGTATTGCAACGCACCTTTGTCGTGGCCAAGCGTGTACGCAGCGAGACCCAGATTGGCAGCTCGGCGGTCTCGATCGCCTCGGTCGCGGTGGAGCTTGCGCGAAAAATCTTTGGCTCACTCGAAAACAAGACGGTGCTGTTGGTCGGCGCAGGCAAGATGAGCGAGCAGGCCGCTCGCCACCTGGTGGACCAGGGCGCAGGCACGGTGCTTGTCACCAACCGCACCCAGGAACGTGCAGAGCAACTGGCCCAGCGTTTCCACGGCAGAGCCTTCCCCTTTGACGATCTCTATGGCAGCGCAGACCAGGCCGACATCATCATCACTTCCACCGGCTCGGCACAGCCGGTGTTTCGCCGTGAACATGCCCACCACTTTTTGCAGCAGCGCCGTGGGCGCCCCATGTTCTTTATCGACATCGCGGTGCCCCGCGACGTAGACCCGGCCGTTAACAAGCTCGACGGCATCTTTTTGTATGACATTGACGATCTGCAATCGGTCGCGGGATCGCACCTCAAACAGCGCAGCAAAGAAGCAGAGCGGGCCGAGGCGATGATTCTCGAAGAGGTCACCAAATATCAGCGACGGCTGCACGCTCTGAATGTTGGGCCCGAAATTGTAGAGCTGCAGCAAACCGCGGAGCAGATGCGCCGCGCCGAGATGCGCCGCGTGGCCGGCCGGCTGCAATCCCTCTCTCCCGAACAGCAGGCCGCCGTGGAGGCGTTAACGCGTGGCCTCGTCAATAAATTTCTCCACCTGCCTGTGCAGGCCATCAAGGCGGCCGCCAGTGAAGGCAACGCCGCCGCGATCGATGCGATTCGCGAGGCTTTCGGTTTGAGCCCTGCGCATCAAGGCCTCTCCGGCAGGGACGATTTGTCCCATGTTTCCGATGATTTCCCCAACGCTTTCGATGACGTTTCCCCTGGCGCTTTCGATGACGCTTTCGACGACGGACTCGAAGAGACCGCCGTGCGCGACAAGGATCGTATTCCTTGACCCTTCCTTCCTTGCTGCGCATCGGCTCGCGTGGGTCGCAGCTCGCCTTGTGGCAAGCCCATCATATTGCCGATGCTCTGCGCCTGCTGGGCCACGAGGTCACGATCGAGGTCATCCGCACCACCGGCGACCGCATGCAACACATCTCCTTCGCCGCGGTCGGCGCCAAAGGCATGTTCACCAAAGAGATTGAAGAAGCTTTGCTGGCCGGCTCCATCGACCTTGCGGTGCACAGCCTGAAAGACCTGCCCACGGAGTTGGGCACGCAGTTCGCGCTCGCCGCTATTCCCAAACGAGCCGATCCCCGCGATGTGTTTGTCTCCGAACGGTACTGCGCGTTCGATGCACTCCCCAAAGGCGCGGTCGTCGGCACCAGCAGTCTGCGCCGCCAGGCGCAGCTGCGCGCTTTGCGCCCCGATATCGAGTACGTGGAGTTTCGCGGCAATGTCGATACTCGTTTGACCAAGCTGGCCCAGGGCAAAGCCGACGCCATCATTCTGGCTGCGTCGGGCCTCGACCGTTTGCAGAAGGGCGAATCGATTCGCGAACGTTTTGCGCCCGAAGTCCTGTGCCCCGCACCCGGGCAGGGAGCGCTGGCCATCGAGACCCGCGCCGAGGATGCGCGTATGCACGCACTCTTGCAGCCTCTGGAAGATCTCGACACTCGCCGGGCTGTTACCGCCGAACGCCGCTGCCTGGCTGCGTTGGGCGGCGGATGCCTGGTGCCCATCGGCGCCTATTGTCGCAGCAGTGGTGGCGAGTTATCCCTGCGCGCCGTGGTCGCCTCTGCGGACGGCAGCCGCATCCTCTCAGCCGAAGCGTGCCATCCCAATCCCGAGACACTGGGCGAACAGCTGGCCCGGCAACTCTTAGACCGGGGCGCAGCCGCGATTCTTGGCCTGGAGGAGAAGCGCGCGTGAACGGCGCTGCGCAACCGCTTGCCGGAAAACGCATCCTGGTTACGCGTGCCCGTCAACAGGCCGGCCGGTTGGCGGAAGCGCTCGAAGAGCAGGGCGCTGAAGTGCTCCGGCTGCCCACTATTGAAATCGTTCCCCCCGAAACCTATGCCGCTCTGGACGAAGTGTTGCAGGCCATCGGCCAGTTCGACTGGCTGATTGTCACCAGCGCCAATGGAGCGGCCGCATTGGCGGATCGCCTGCGTTTCCTGCAAATCTCCTCCGACCGATTGAAGCATTTATTGGTCGCGGCCATTGGACCTGCGACGGCCGCTGCGATCGGACAGATCGGATTGAAAGTATCGGCAATGCCCGAAGAGTATGTGGCCGAGGCGGTCGTCTCCATGCTCAGGGAGAAAATCCCGGGGCGGCGCGTTCTGCTGGCGCGTGCGGTCGTGGCCCGTGACGTGATCCCCGAGCAGCTTCGTAAGTGTGGGGCCCACATCCACGTAGTCGAAACGTATCGCACCGTCGTCCCCACCGATTCCATAGGAAAAATCTGCGAGCTATTCGGAGAAGGGAAGCGGCCGCCCGATGCCGTCACGTTCACCAGTTCCTCGACCGTCAACAACTTCTTCACCCTCCTGGCCGCGGCGGCCATGGATCCGCCGCAAGGCTTGCGAGCCGTCTCGATTGGTCCGGTCACGACGCGCACCCTGCGTCAGCATCGCTGGGAGCCGGCCGCCGAGGCCCTTAAATCCGACATCCCGGGAGTCGTAGACGCCTGCATCCAACTCCTCGCACCCGACAACTGGGTACGCGCCGCCGTGTCGTCGGGTTGCTAACGCGTGCAACCGGAACGACGAAAACATAACACCCGGGGTACACTGGTTGCGTAACGAAAGCGTCGCCACCAAGGAGTGTTATGTCTCGACAAATCAGCCGCCGGCTTTTCGCGCTCAGCCTGACAGCAATACTGCTTGTGGCTTCCGCGCCTGCACAAGATTACAAGCCCTTGCTTGGCAAATGGAGCATGACGTCGGAGACCAGCGAAGACCCCGTTCAGTGGACTCTGGTCCTCAAGGAAACCGAGGGAAAGTTGGCCGCCTCTCTTGAAACCGGCGACGGAGAACAACCCGTGAAGGACCTCAGCTACACCGATGGAGTTCTGAAATTCAAGACGCCCTACCAGGACGTTGACTACGACATCGAGCTGAAGGCCACAGCGGATAAGTTGAACGGCACATGGACCGGCGGCGGGAACTCGGGAAAAACCTCCGGCACAAAGATCTGAGGTTGCTCAGCTACCCTTCTCGCTCCACAATACGATCGACCAGCGATTCCTCATTGGCCACCAGTCGACTCTGCTCCACCTCAGACAAACAAAGCCTGTGGCTTTGTTGAAGATCGTCAAAGAAATCTGCTTCGATCGTGGCTGCCAGCGCGCGGTCGAGCACCGCTAGATTTACTTCATCATTCAGCGCAAACGATCGATGATCGAAGTTGGTCGATCCTACGATGCTCCACAATCCATCGACCGTCATCAATTTGGCGTGGATCATCGAAGGCTCATATTCATAGATCTCCGCGCCCGCCTTCAGCAGGTGGCGCACGCTGTGATGGCTGATCTTGCGAATGGTTGGATGATCGATCAGTGGACCGGCGGTCAGGATCTGCACCGCCACCCCGCGTTGCGTGATCGCCTGCATCAACGCCTTGCGGGCGCTCCGGTCGGGCAGAAAGTACGGCGTGGTGATGCGAATGGTTTCGCGTGCGCTGTTGATCAGCGCTTGAAAAAGGATGCGCCCCTGGGTGCCGCCGGACTTGGGCGTGCTCGAAACAACAAAGCTCTCGGCGCCTTCGGGCTTTGAGCGAAACGAGAACTGCCTGGAGCCGGAGAGGATTTCTCCAGACGATTCGAGCCAATTCTCGCAGAACGAAGAGATCAGGCCCGCGACCGCCTCGCCCTCCACGCAGAACATAGTATCTCGCCACACTGGAACGGATGTTTCATATAACCAGTGGTCGGCTATGCCCGCGCCGCCGATAAAGCCTGTCTCCCCATCCACGATCAGTAACTTGCGATGCGTGCGGTTGTTCGCTTGCTGCCATGTATCCCAACGCAGCGGGTAGTACCAACGCATCTGGCCGCCGGCAGCGCGCAATCCATCGAAGTAAGCTGTAGGCGTCCCGAAACTGCCCAACGCATCGACAATAACTCGTACCTCAACCCCGGCTGCCGCCCGCTCCGACAGCGCTGCCAAAAACTCGTCAGCGACCGGGCCTTTCATAAATTGGTAAAACTCCAGGTTGATAGCGTTCTTCGCGCGGCGGATCGCCTCCAGTTGCGCCGGGTAGAATTCAACCCCGTTCTTCAGCCGCAAGATCCGCGAATGCCGCCGCGTTCCATCCGTGACCAGGCTGAGGAATTGAATGAATTCTTCGGAGTCGAGCGCTGCGTCGTTCCTCTCAGCCATGGAATACGGCATCGAAGGACCAAAAAAATCGAGCAGGAAGCGTGCGCCGTAAAGAACCATGGCGCCCGCGCCGATCACTGCCAGCGCCCGCGTTGCAGTGTGTGGCAAGTTAGTAGAATCTCGCTGAGTCACGCCTGCAAGAATACAGGCAACCCGCGCTCGAAAGACAAATGTTCGGTGAACACAGCAAAACTAAACAGCGGGCAAGAACGCTGGATCTGAGCCCCCAAAACCGGAATTAAGGTGCTTATAGCGGGCGACCGGTTTAGGCGTGAAATCTCTCCGCACTCCGGGCTTTCGCCTTGGCTGCCTCGTCTTCCCGGTTCTTCGGGACCGCATGGGTCTCGAGCGAAGAGAGCAGACGCATCGAGACCGCGGCTATATCCTCGATCGCCGCCAGAAAGGCGGGTTCGTTAGCCTTCGAAGGCTTGTTAAAGCCGCTGATCTTTCTCACGTACTGGAGGGAAGCCGCCCGAACCTCTTCGGCTGTTACCGGAGGATCGAAGTTGAAAAGCATCTTTATGTTTCGGCACATTGCCCGCGACCTCGGTTTCTGGCCAGATGACCTTGCAGAAGTAAGATAACAGGCACATCCCGAGGGTAGCATCGCGAGGCATGCCGGGGGCGCATTCTAGGGAATCAGGGAACGAAAATCCGCGTAGCATACTTACGGGAACGGTCGGGCTCTCGGTGGCCGTCGCCTTCGCCTCTGAGCGCCTGGTAGGCAGCTTGCTCTTCCAGGTCAGCCCGCACAACTCGCTTATCGCTTCCAGCGCAGTGTGTGTGCTGTTGTCGGTGGGCGTCGCCGCCTGCCTCCTTCCAGCACGCCGCGCAGCTTCGGTCGACCCCATGGAGGCGCTGCGGCGGGAGTAACTGCTATGGTACGTTGACCGTAACCGCCATGGTTGCGCTATCCCTATTCGCTGGTTGCGTTTCTCCTCTTATCTCCGGCCGGCCAAGGTCTGGACGCTAGAGCTTCGCAGATCTGTAGGCGTGCCCAGCACAGCATCGTCTCTACCTTGTACTTAGTCAGACCGAGTACATCCGCTGTCTCACGGGTGTTCAAATGCGCTATATCGCGCAAAGCCATCACTACTCGATACTCGTCGGGCAAGGATTTCAGAGCGGCATTGAGTGTTTCTCGCAGTTCCCGATTCTTCATAGCCGCGGGGGGAAAGTGTCGCCACTGTCGAATATCTTTAGCGACATATTCTTCATCCTGAAGTCCTGGTCCCTCGTCGGGCGACTCGTGCAGCCCACGCCGTCTTTTCTGCAGCCTGTATCTAGCTTCATTGATTACGATCCGGACGAGCCAGGTGCTGAACTTAGGTGTCTGGTGAAACCGTTCAAGGGATCGGAAAGCCTTTAGAACCGCCTCCAGCGCCGCATCCTCCGCATCCGACTCATCGTTGAGGATCGCCAATGCGGAAACGTAGATCGTTCGCAGGTGCGGCTCAACAAGGGTGGCGAAAGCCTCCAGGTCGCCCCGCATGGAACGACCAATCAAGAACCTTTCTGTAAGTAAGACTGTCGCTGGCTCGACGTTGCTGGTGATACGCCTTGCGCTCTCAAGTATCATGGAAATCCACCCTTCACTCAACCTTGATTACCACGCTATTGCCGAAGCCGTGGTAGCCGGGCACCCTCAAATTGATCTGCCAAAGGCATTTTCGCAATCGGTTTATACCGAACCCGTATTTCCTGTGGATGTTGGTGGAGCCCCGATCTGCATGCGACTTTCTTTGAGGAAAGTCGTACATAATTGTTCCCGGCCAGTGCTGCGTGGCAGGAAATACGGGAGAGCCGCCAACCTTTACGTGGTTTTCTCTCAAAGAAAACCACACCTCGCTGCTCTTACCAGACCACCGTAACTGCGAAAATGCCAAAGCAGGGATGAGACTGCACCTGAACGCTCTCTTACAACCTCTTGGGCCGGCTTTGGATCCGTTCCAGTTCGACTGGATCGAGTTTGACTTCGGGGAAGTCCACCACGGTGTGGGCCACGTGGTTCATGTAATTGGTAAAGATGCTCAGCGCGACGTGGGCTACGGTCTCGACAATTTCGCAGTCGGCCAGGCCGGATAGACGTGCCTGACCAAGGTCAGCTTCGCTGACTTCGCCGCGCTGCACGACGATGTTACGTGCGAGTTTGAGAATAGCGTCGGTCTTGGCAATCGCCGAAACAGCATGACCCGCGTCGGCGATTTCCTTCTCAGTGAGCCCGGCCCTACTACCGAAGAACGTATGCGCGCTCACACTGTATACGCATAAGTTGCTCCCGGCGACGGTGAGGGCGATCTGCTCGCGGAGCTTAGCATTGAAGCTCCCACGGTTGAGCGCGCCGCTGAAGTTCAGATAGCCCTCGAGCGCCGCGGGCGCGTTGGCGAGCACGCGAGAAAGGTTAGGCAACATGCCGAGCCTGGCTTGCACGTCGTCGAAGAGCCGCTTGGTCTTATCCGTCGCTTCCGCGGGGTCAATCTGAGCGATGCGGTTCATTTTCCCCTCTTGGTGGATGCTCTCGTATCCTCGGCCACTGTTTGAGAAGCGATGCGATATACCAATCAAGTCGCGTGCCAAGAGGTGTATCCGGTTACAGCGTTGAAAACAAAGCGCTTCGCGGCAATCCGCGGGGTGATCTGCGATTACGAACCTTCGTAGATTACGGGTTTTCGTCGTCGTTTTACGATTATTCGTAGTACAGCGTGTCCGTAAATTCCATCGGTACGCTCCAGCGTCTTATTGGGTTGGCCCAGGTGAAACGCATAAGTACGTCATTCACGGTGTCTTCTATGCGAATATGCGGTCTGTGGAATTTGCGGGTCGCCTTCGAGGCAGCCCTCGTAAGTAGAAACCTGTTTGAAATGCACCCGATCGCGCCAAAGACTAGCTGAGAACGCATCGCATCCTCCGGAGAAAGGCTGATTTAACTCCTTAGTAGCCTTACTGCATCTGCAATGCCAAGATGGAGAGAAGCCAAACATTTACGATTTAGTTGAATCGCGGGGACGTTTGCAGAACTGGTCTCATATATGGTTCCGCGGCCTGCACCGACAACCTGAGAGCGGGTCGCATACGTGGCCCAACAGACGACGGGATTTATGAGACCAGTTCCAGGGACCGTTTTAGGATGTTTGAAAAGCTGCTCGAGGTGTCAGTCGATATCTCGACAGAGTTAGTTACTCCAATGATTGTGGAGTTGCCGGATGCCGGTCGGATCCGACGCCGTAGGGGTAATCTCACCCGATGCGATTCGATAGCTAAGATTGATGTCTTGTTCGAGCATGTTGACGATAACTTGTAGGTCCCCGCTATCCAATTCACCGTCTTTGGAGACATGAACCCGACAGTCGCTGAGATCTCCGCTGAACCAGAATGTCATGGAGCCTTTCATTGCTACCCCTTCCTTTCCGCTGGTTATGTAACGCCACTTGGTGGATGCTTCCCTATCTCAGCCACTGTTTGAGCGGTGATGCGACGTATTAATCAAGTCGCGTGCCACCAGGCATATTGGGGTACCGCATTGAAACAACACGCTTTGCGGCAATCTGCCGGGGGATCTGCGACTACGAACCTTCGTAGATTACGGGTTTTCGTTGCCGTTCTAACGACTAATCGTAGTAAATTGGCACGTAAGTTCCATGAAAGCCTTATTGCCTACGAACGAACCGGAACGATTGGAGGCGCTGCGACGCTATCGAATCCTCGATACGCCGCCGGAGGGGGCGTTCGATAACATAGCGGAGGTCGCCGCGGGTTTGTTCCAGGCGCCGATTGCGATGGTCAGCCTGGTGGACCACGACCGTATCTGGTTCAAATCGCATCCCGGTGTCGAAACTCAGCAGGTTGAACGCGAGGCTGGGTTGTGCGCGTCGGTGATTCTCTCCGCCGACGTGTATCACGTTCGCGATGCCATGCACGACCCGCGAACACGCGCCAACCCCCTCGTGGCTGGACCTCCCGGCGTGCGTTTCTATGTGGGTGCCCCCTTGCGTACCCATGACGCTTTCAATATCGGCACCCTCTGCGTGAGCGGCCGGGCGCCCCGTGGACTAACCCCGGGCGAAGCGGAGATGCTGACGAAGTTGGCGGCGCTGGTCATGGACCAGATGGAACTGCGCTTGGCGGCAATGAAGGTCGCCGAACTGGAACAGGTGGAGCGCAGGATGAGCGATCAACTGCGCCAGGCGAACGAGGCCCTGGGGCAGAGCGAGGAGCGGCTCCGAGATCTTTTCGACGAGGCTCCCATCGCCTACGTCCATGAAGGCGTAGATTCTCGTATGATCCAGGCTAACCGCACAGCGATGAGAATACTCGGCCTCAAGCCCGAGGAGGTCGCCGGAACCTTCGGGAGATCTCTCGTGCCCGATACTCCTGACGCCCAACGCCGGCTGCACGAGTGGCTCAATCCCATCGGGCAGGGCACTGACACCGGCTCCATACTGGAACTGCGCCGCAAAGACAACGGCCGCCCAGTGTGGGTCCAGTGTTGGTCCCGCCCAGCCGCGGGCCGCGATTACACACGCACGATGTTCATCGACATCACCGACCGGGTATTGATGGAGCAGGAACGGGCCCGGCTTGAGGAACAGAACGCCTACTTGTGGGAAGAAATCCGCAGCGGACAAAACTTCCGTGAGATCATCGGCGAAAGCTCAGGCCTGCGGAAAGTGAAGCAACAGATTCAGCTTGTCGCGCCGACGGATGCCACGGTGCTTATCACCGGAGAAAGCGGCACCGGCAAGGAGCTAGTCGCCCGTGCGGTGCACGACCACAGCGCGCGCAAGGGCCGCCCCCTCATCACACTGAATTGCAGCGCAGTGCCCGAGGGCCTGTTCGAGAGCGAATTCTTCGGTCACGTCAGGGGCGCATTCACCGGCGCTCTCAAAGACAAACCGGGCCGCTTTGAACTGGCCGACCGTGGCACGCTTTTCCTCGACGAGATCGCCGAAGTGCCGCTCGCCATGCAGGCCAAGCTGTTGCGGGTTTTACAGGAGCAGGAACTGGAGCGCGTGGGTGACACGCGCACGCGCAAAGTGAGTGTCCGCATCATCGCTGCGACCAATCGCGACTTGAAGAAAGAGGTCGACGCCTGCCGCTTCCGTCAGGATCTTTTCTATCGACTGAGCGTTTTCCCGATCGAAGTCCCGCCGCTGCGTGAGCGCCGCGATGACATAGGGCCGCTGGTGCAGCACTTTCTGGAGCAGAGCGCGCGGCGATTGAATCGTCCCGCCACGCGCATCACGCAGGCGGCACTCAGCCAACTGATTGCCCACGACTGGCCCGGTAACGTGCGCGAGCTGCAGAACACCATTGAGCGTGCGGTCATCCTCTCACTAGGGGGCCGCCCCCTGCGTTTCGACATGGCCGCGTCGGATGCAAGCAGCACGCCTGTGGCGCACACGGCTCCTACGGCTTCGCCCCCGGCCCTGCCGACGCGCAAGGAATTAAAGCGCCAGGAGCGGGACAGCATCGCCGCCGCGCTGAAAGAAACCGGCGGCAAGATCTTCGGCCCAGGTGGTGCCGCGGAATTGCTGGGCATGAAGCCAACGACCCTGGCTTCGCGTATCACCGCTCTAAAGCTCAACCGAAAATCTGTGCAGTGACCAATTCTGTCGGGTCAAGAAAACTCAGGAAAAACGACCACAGTCATTGCGAAATGCTTTAGTCGAATGTCTCCCAGGTGCGAAATGCGTGCTCAAACTGGTCCATGTCGACCCGCTCGCCGCGAAATTTGACCCCTTCCATCTTCAAGCGTGCTTGCTGTTCCTTCGCGGCTTCGTGGCGAAGTTTAATGGCGCCGCCGGCGCCGAGCACTCGATGCCATGGCAGAAGGTCTGGAGGATCGGTACGCAATAGCCGCGCCACAGCGCGATGGTAGAGCGGATAGCCCGCCGCAGCCGCGACCCGCCCATAGGTGCTCACCTTTCCCGCAGGAATGGACAAAATGATGCGGCGAAACGCGTCGTCGCGAACCTCGTTGGATCGCGCGCCGTCCCGAAGGATCTTGCGTCGTACCCGCGAACCCGGCGCAGCGGGAATCCCCGCTGGCGGGTAAAAGCGGAGAGCTCTCTCCGTGTTCTTGCGTGTACTCATCGTCACCGGAGCGATAGATTGGATCCCCACACCTGCGTTATGCGCGCAGGTGTGGGCGGGCGCCGGGCCTCAGGCGAATTGCTGCAGGTCCATGCCTAGTTTGTAGGTTTCTCCATGCGCCAGCAACTGATCCCAGGTCACTTCGTGGCGGGTATAGCCGGCCATGCGGCCGAGCATGCAGCTGAGCGCAGTCTCGACTCCTGCGGCGATCTGGTTGTGCGAACGGCCAGTCGTGATGCTGTCGATGAAGGAGCGCTCCTTCTCTCGATCGGCGGAAGCGAGGTTGTCGTCGAAGCTGCCATCGGCGGAAAACTTGGCCGGCTCCGCGCTCGCCTTGGCCGAGTCTTTCCATGCCCAGGGCTCGGAACCCACAATGGCCACCGGGCCTGCATACGGAACCGTGGCCGATCCCTTCTCGCCGTAAAAGGTGAGCCCGGCGCTAAATTCACCGTTGCCATATTGCGTGGAAGAGAAGGCGAAGTGGACATCGCCCGGATAGGTGAAGTCGACTTGATAATTATCCCAACAGTCGCCGGCATGGTTCAGGATATTACGGCCCCCCGAAGCGCTTGCCTTGATCGGATGCGCGCCCAGAATCCAGTTGCACAGATCGATGATGTGGATGTTCTGCTCCACGAGGATGTCGCCGGAAAGCGCGCGATACCACAGCCAGTTACGCAAGCGATACTCGTCGGCGCCGGCACCGGGACGAACTTTTTCTTCCGAGGCGGGGGAATTGTAGTTGCCACGTACCGAACCCATCTTGCCCAGAGCACCGGCCTTTACCTTCTCGGCGATGGCCGCAAGCGGTATGGCGCTGCGACACTGGAACCCGACATCGACGCTCTGCGTGGGCTTGACGAGCTTGCCGATCTCGAGCGCTTTTTTTGCCTGCTCCACATCGACGCCTACAGGCTTTTCGCAGTAGACATGTTTGCCTGAGGCCACGGCGGCTTCAAGGTGCTGCACGTGGAAAAACGGCGGCGTGGAAATTTGAATGAGGTCGATGTCTTTCGAGGCGATCAGCTGCGCGAAGGCATCCGGGCCATGAAACAGCATTTTGCTGTCGATAGGTGAGCGGGAGAGCTTTGCATTCACCTCTTCGAAGTGGCTGCGGCCGAGGGCCAGCTTGTCGGGAAAGAGATCAGCCAGCGCCACGACTTGTGCCGTGGTAGAGAAGGAGAACGACGTGGCAACCGTTGTTCCTCGATTGCCACAGCCGAGCAGCCCGAGGCGAACTGCCGAGTTGGCCTGGTAGCTAAATGCTGTGCTGGGTTTCACCAGAAGTAACCCACATGCGGAGCCGGTCTTGATAAATTGTCGACGATCCATGCTGCTGCTTTCTCGCCGTTAGGCGGTGACGGTGCGAAGTACGCGTTCGAGGTAGAGTTTTTCCTGGCGGACATCTGTAATTTGTTGCGCACCTGTGGTCTCGCGCTCGATGGAGACGACGCCGGAGTACCCCAGATGATGGAGTTTGGTGAAGACCTGGTGGAAATCGACCGCGCCCTTGCCGATCAGCACCTCTTCTCCCAATTTGTCGGGATCGGTGGGCCAGAGGCCATCTTTGGCATGGACACTCTTGATGTGGGGACCAAGGGTGTTGATTGCCTCGACGGGGTCCGCCTTGCCATAAAGGATGAGGTTTGCGGTGTCGAGGCCTACCCCCAGGTTGGGCATGGCGACGTCGCGAAGAGCGCGCAACACGGTGATCGGGGTTTCCTGGCCGGTCTCCATCAGAAAGTCTTGTCCATTGCCCTGGCAGTGTTTGGCCACGGTGCGGATGGCCTCCACGGCTTGCGGGTAAAGGGGGTCATTGGGATCTTCTGGAATGAAACCGCAGTGGGTCTGGACCTGGGAGATGCCGACCTGTTTGGCAAAATCCGATACCTGGCGTAAGGCATCGATGCGCGCGGCGCGGGTTTTCGGGGGCACCACGCCGATGGTCAAGGGTCCCTGGGTAAAGTCCCATGCGAGCGTGCCTGGACCGACCACCTCGACCGTGGTCGCGGTGAGCTGATACTTCGCCAGCAGATCACGGTATTGGCTGGCTAACGCGGGGGTAAAGGCGCCAATGTACTTATCAAGGGAGAGAAAGCAGGCAGAGAAGCCGAGCTCGTGGACGGTTCGAAAATGTTCTTCGGGAGAGCCGAAGGGAGTGATGACCCAGCCGAGAGTCATCGGTTTGAGCGCTGCGGGGGCTGCTGCTGCCCCAGCCGATGGCAGGCCTTGGGCAAGAAGCGCGGAAGCCGTGAGGGCGGTGAATTGTCTGCGATTCATCTAGTTCACTATAGGGCAACGTCCGGTCCTTGGGAATGTCGAGCGGGATTTCAGGATGATCCGGCTCGAATGGGCCAACTATTAATTTGATAGTTGACAGGCGATCCTGCTCGCCGTATAAATTCTTCGAACTATTAATTTCTTAATTGCTGAAGCAGGAAGGAAGGGTTGGCCAGGAAAAAGTCACCTAACCTGACCGAAGGCGAGTTACCGCTCATGGAAGTGCTGTGGAAGAAGGGACAAGCAACCGTGGGCGATGTAGTGGCGTCCTTACCGGCCGATCCGCCGCTTGCCTACAGCACCGTTCTGACAACCCTGCGTATTCTCGAAGCGAAAGGCTACCTGCGGCACACGAAGAAGGGGCGGGCCTTCGTCTATGAACCCGTAATCGTTCAGGAAGAAGCCAGCCGCAAAGCGCTCGGTTACCTGGTGAACCGCTTCTTTGGCGGCTCGCGCGAACTGCTGGTCGTAAATCTACTGAAAGAAGAAACAATCGGCCGGGCAGAAATGCGGCGAATCAAAAAGATAATCGCGGACAGCGAGTAAGGAGAGCAGAAATGACGCAGGTCGACTTTGCGATGACAACTCTTCTCAACGGAATCTGGCAGGGGACGTTACTGGCCGCGGCGATGTGGCTCCTTCTGAAACTGCTTCCGCGACTGAACCCGACAACCCGCTTTACGGTTCTGTGGGTAACCTTACTCGCGATCGTGGCGATGCCCCTGGGACCGCTCACGTCGAGAGTGTTCCTCTCCGGCGCGCAAACGGATTCGCCTGTGATGGCAACGACGAACAGGCCGACGGCTACGACTCCGGCGCCGCTTCAGATGCAGGAGCCCAAGTTTCAGCTTGCAGAATAAAGCGGCGAGCCCCGAGTCACATCGTGTATCCGTTCCGAAAGCAAAGCCGGAGCCCGTATCTGAGCAGGTGTCTGCATCCGTGCAAGCGCGGGCATGCTGCCTCCCGAAGTGCCTCGTCCGTGATGGCGGCCATCGAGCAGCCTCTGATTCGCATTCGCTCGGGAAGCATTCCGGGCGCGCTCGAGATCCTGTGGGCGTTGCTGTCTTCAGTGATGCTGATGCGCCTCGGATTCGGCTACCGGAGAGTTGCGGGGATTGAAAGCAGATGCCGTACCGCTTTCCCGCAGAGTGGCAGGCGCGGTTGAGAAATCTGAGCGGCCTCAACGGTGTCCGCCGGCAAACGCAATTGCTGGTTTCGAACCACATAGCAGCACCCATGTCGCTCGGATTTCTCAATCCGGCGATCCTGATGCCACAAGCACTTCTCGACACGCTTTCGGATTCGGAACTGGAACACGTCGTGCTGCACGAACTGGCCCACCTGCGGCGCAGGGATGATTGGACCAACCTCGCACAGAAATTGATTGAAGCGATACTACCGATCCAGCCGGCGGTCTACTGGATCGGTCACCGGATGTCGATCGAGCGTGAGATGGCATGCGATGACTGGGTCATCGCAACCACGGGAACGGCGAAGCCCTATGCGGCCTCACTCACCAAAGTGGCGGAGCTTTCGCAATGGGAGCACGTGGGCATTCTGGCGGCAGGCGCCACAGGAAACCGTTCGCAGCTTTTCCGCCGCGTCCATCACATGATGGACAGAACTCGGAACGCTGCTCCGAAGCTTGCCCTCGGTCCGCTGGGGGCGGCGATTGCCGCAGTGGGAACATTGATCTACGTCGGGCGCGCGGGCGCCGCAAATGATCGTCTTCGCGCAGAATCCGGCGCACGAAAACAGCCAGCAGGAGCTGATCCCCGCCGCGCACCCCGCAAGCACTCCCTTAGCGTCCGCGCCGGCGCCGGTGCCACGTTACCCGCCTCACCTGCTGGCGCCACCGTCGCCCACCACCGCTGCCCCGAGCGCGCCACTTGCTCCTATGGCGCCGCTCGCACCGCTGGCGCCCGTGAGCGCGCAGCAAGGCGGCGAGACGCACATGAAGATGACGACCCGCAACGGATGGACGTCACTCAGCGTGAAGGTTGACGGCAGCGATCGAATTCACCGATGACGATCGTGACGTCAAGTCACTTTCTCCTGGCGGTCATTTCCGAGTGGAGGAAAGGACATGGCTTTCCTCGCGCGCATATGACGTAAAGGCAGATTCGGCAGGGAACCTCACGAAAACCTACTCGATTGGTTGGTCCGAGAAACCGCTGGACGCCGAGGGACGGGCATGGCTGGGGCAGCTTGCTGCCGCAGTTGATTCGAGATAGTGCGATTGGAGCGGGACCCCGTGTGGCGCGAATACTCCGGCAAGGCGGTCCGCAGGCCGTAATGACTGAGATTGGATTGATTCACAGCGATGGATCGAAGCGCGTTTATCTGGAACAGATTTTTTCGCAAGCGACGCTCAACACGGAGCAGACTGAAGGACGCTGCAAGACTGATCCGAGGAATCTCGTCCGATGGCGACAAGGCGCAGGTGCTCGTTACCGTGGACGGAAAGTATTTCACGGGTGAATCTGCGCTCGTACCTTTTCGAGGCTGTCGAGAGCATTAGTTCCGATGGCGACAAACGTAGGGTGCTTTCCGACATCGTCCAGAAGGACGCGGGAAGCGCTGACACACTGGTGCGCGCGGCGAGGGCGGCGAAGCATATTTCCTCCGACGGCGACAAGGCCGAAGTGCTGATCGAGATGGCCGACTCCTATCGTGCAAACGACGGTCTGGATATGGCGTATTTCGAAGCGGTGAAGTCGATTTCCTCGGATGGGGACCACGCGCGCGTTCTCTCGACGTTGCTGGCGGCACATGGCGACGATTCGCGACACACTCGCCCGGGCGCTGCGGTCGGCTGAAAAGATTTCCTCCGACGGTGACAAAGCCCGTGTGCTCAAAGAAGCGGTTACCCGGTATAGCGATGACGACCTCGTTCGCAAGGCGTTCTTCGACGCGGCGAATTCGATTTCGAGCGATGGCGACCACCAGCAGGTGCTTGTGGCACTGGTTCACCGGCAGGGAATTGGTGCAACTACGCTCGGCGGCATTGCGAAGTCAGCGCAGCGGATCTCGTCTGACGGAGATAAAGCTCACGTCCTTGTGGAGCTCGCCGGGACGAATGTCGAGCCGGTCCGCGACGATTTCTTTGCCGCTGCGGACACCATCGGTTCGGATGGCGATCACAGCCACGTTCTGATGACGTTGCTCGACAAGCCCGGTACCTCGACCGCGATGGCGATCGGGGCGATTCAGTCGGCAACCCGCATTTCTTCCGACGGGGATATGGGCCGGGTGCTACTGGATGCCGCTGACCGGTATTCCCAAGACCCGGTGGTAGACGCAGCGCTTGCGCAAGGCTGTCGAAAGCTTGCACTCGGATGGCGTATATCGATCGGTCATGTCCGAGATGACGCGGCACAGTGGAAGCAGTTAACTGCGTGCATGCCCGTTAGAGCATTTTCGCAATGACCGTGGTTGGGCATGAGCAGCGTTACCACGGCACTGCCGTGCCGCGGTAAGGATTGTGCCGTCCCTGCGGGACTCACTAAGTTGTCTAATCCTACCCGGCACTTCCGTGCCGGGCTACAGATTGTAGCGTCCCTTCGGGACTGAAGCGTTCGAGCAGAGGGAAAGACAAATTCCTCAGGCAGCCGCGCCCTGCCTGAAACTTTTGTCTTTCCCTCGTGCGAGAAGCCTTTGATTCCGTCGAGTTTTTCCGAGCCTGTGAAGCCCGTACCCTTCGGGGTTGAAAACCCGTACCGACCCAGGAAGAGGCTGGGGGGAGATGTTTTTCTGCAACAGTTGAAGGAGGGTCTCCCCCCCACCGGACGGGGTGCCGCTTATGGTGGTGCGCTAAGTTGTCAAAGAACTGCCAAGCTCAAGAGGACACGCACTGGGCGCGCCCCTGGTGATTCACGCAATGGATCTGCTCTCTCCCAACAGCCCCCTCATCGGTCGAAAAATAGGGGTATGTGCGAGAAATGCGAGAAAAGCGAGAAAAGCGAGATAAGCCCCCTGGTTTTCACAATCAACAGCTTACGAGGGCCGAAAAAGATGCAGCCGGTTGCGGCGGCACGGAACTGGCAGTTCGGTGCAAAGCCGGACAGGGCCGTCGCGATGGAACGGCTCTGGAATCGACACCTCTGGAGACTCATCGCCATCTCCAGTGGCGCGAAGCGATTGGACCCAAGTGCACTCGCGGACTGGCGAGGGGTACATAAATATAGATGCAAAAACTCCCGGAAAGTTCGGCTGAATGGGCGCGTCGACAATATTTAGATAATCAGGGTCCGATTTCACCCTGGCTATTTTCCGCCGCCCTCATTCGACAAGCTCAGGGCATGCCCTCCGGGGCTGCCCCTGCTTCCCCCGGTAGAAACTAACGCTGGAAGGTGGCGGCTCCGGCTCGGGCCATGGCGAGAATGCTGCCGGGGAAGATGCCGAGGAGAGGGTAGCGGAGACAGTCAGCAAGCAGTGCTAGCGTCAACGTGGCTTTGAGGCCGCGGAATCATTTGCACGGGTGCGTCGTCCGTTGGCTTTCCGTAAATGGACATGAGCAGGCGCAGATAGTAGTAGGCAGCGACGCCGCTGTTCACCAGGCCAATGACGGCCAGCCATACTTCGCCGGAGTGCAGGGCCGCGGTGAAGACATAGAACTTGCCGAAGAAGCCGCCGGTGAAGGGAATGCCGATGAGCGAAAGCAGGAAGAAGGCCAATGCTCCGCCCAGCAAAGGCGAGCGGTAGGCGAGACCGCGATAGTCGGCTACGGAGACCAGCCGGTCGTCGTAGCCGCCGGCGTGGCTGACGATGGCGAAGACGCCAACGTTCATGGCGGCATAGGTCGCGGTGTAGAACATGGCCGCGGCGATGCCTTCGCTCGGAGAGCGCGGTGAAGGCGACCAGGGTGTAGCCGGCGTGGGCGATCGAAGAATAGGCGAGCATGCGCTTGACGCTGTGCTGGCGCAGAGCACCCAGGTTGCCGACGGTCATCGAGAGCGCGGCCATGATCCAAACCAGCAGCAGCCAATGGGCGTGCAATTGCGGATAGGCGCCGTAGGTCAGGCGCAAGAGCACGGCGAAGGCAGCGACCTTGGGCCCGGTGGACATCAAGGCGACCACCGGGGAAGGCGCGCCCTCATACACGTCGGGAGTCCAGACCTGGAAGGGCGCGGCCGAAACCTTGAAGCCAAGGCCGATCAAAATCATGGCCACGGCAAGAGTGGCAAAGCCCGGGACTAGGGCTCTTGCGGCAGCAGGGCCGCAGCTACGTCGGAAATATTCGTGGTTCCCGTAGCGCCGAAGGTGAGGGCGATGCCGTAGAGGAAGAAAGCGGTGGCAAAGGAACCCAGCAGGAAATATTTAAGCCCGGCTTCGGGACTCTTGCCAGTGCGCTTGCGAATCGCGGCCAGGATGTACGTGGCGATGGAAGAAATTTCCAGGCTGATGAAGACCAGCAGCAACTCCACCGCGCTGGTCATCAGGCACATGCCCATGGCGCCGAAAAGGACGAGAGCGTAATACTCGGCCGGCCTTTCCTTGCTGCCGTCGAACACGTCAAAGGCAATCAGCAGGGCGACCAGGACCACGCTGCAGATCAGCACATGGAAGAAGACGCTGAAGGCATCGGTCTGTACGGTGCCGTAAGAAGGCGGTTCCCGGCGGGAGACCCAGTTGCCACACGCTGGCGATCAACGCCGCGATCACGCCTCCCAGCGCGCAAGAAGCCGATCGGCTTGCGCGTCATCCCGGGCGGCATCACGGGCTCGATGAGCATGGTGAGGATGCCGGTGACGGTGAGCAGTAATTCCGGCAGAATGCGATAGAGCGCCTGCAGGCACTTCGGTTCACTGCGTTCACCGCCATGTGCACCAGGGCGCCGGTGAGGCCAGCTTCACCGCCGCGCCGTCAATGGCGCGCATCCAGAGTGGGGAGGCAACGCCCATCAGCAACATCAGGACGCGATCGGCCAGACGGCGCGTGCTCGCGGAAGTTCATATCCGGCTACGGTCAGACATCTGTAACCATGCCTGATTCGGCTGCCGTAAAAGACGCGCTGGATCATCCACAGCATGTAGGCCGCGCTGAGGATCACGCCGGCAGTGGCCGCCGAGACCCAGGCGACATGCCCGGGAAAGCTGCCGCTGAGGATGAGAAATTCACCGACAAACCCATTCAGCAGGGGCAGGCCGATCAGGGAGAGCGGAGCTGATGACGAACAAGGTCGCCAGGTTGGGCATGCGTTTGGCTAGCCCGCCGTAGGAGGCAATTTCGTAGGTTCCGTAGCGCTCGTACATAAAGCCGAGCAGCATGCAGGAGCGCGCCGACGGAGATGCCCTCGTTGAGGATCTGGTAGATGGCGCCGTCGACGCCCGAGACCGAAAAGCAAAAAATGCCGAGGATGCAGAAGCTGAGCGAGCTGACGGTGGAGAAGGCGACCAGCCGTTTCATATCCTTCTGGACCAGGGCTACCAGCGCGCCGTAGAGAATGCCGATCACGGCCAGGGCGACCATCCACGGGAGCCACCTGGCGGGCCTGAGCAGGGAAGAGGCCGAGGTTGAAGCGCAGGATGGAGTAGAGACCAAGCTTGCCGGCAACGACCATGGCCATCGGCGGTGGGCGCTTCGCTGAAGACATCCCCCAGCCAGCCATGCAGAGGAAAGACCGGTACCTTGACGGCAAAGGCGACGAGAAAGGCGAGCGAGACCCAGAAGAGCGCGTGCGGCGGAAAGCAGCGATGGATTTTGCGCGAGGATGGTTTGCAGCCGAACGAAGTCAAAGGTCCCCGTCTTGGCGTAGAGCCACACGATTCGCTACCAGCAGGAGCGCGGACGGGAGAAACGTGTAGACGAAAAACTTGATCGCGGCTTCGGTTCCGCGATCGCGGCCAAACATGGAGATGAGGATCGCCATGGGCACCAGCGTGAGTTCCCAGAAGGCGTAGTAGAGGAACATGTCGAGCGCGACAAAGACGCCGATCATCGCGGTCTGCTGGAGCAGGAAGAAGAAATAGAACTCCTTGGTGCGATGCTTGATGGTGTTCCAGGAAGCCAGCACGCCCAAGGGGGCGAGGAAGCCGGTCAGCACTACCAGCCACAGGAAATGCCATCGACGCCGAGGTGATAACGGATGGCGGGATTGGCGATCCAGGGGTGGTCCACTTCAAACTGAAAACCGGGATGGCCATAGAGGTAGTGGTAAGGGCAAATGGAGCGTCAACCCGAAGGTGACGAGCGCGACCGCCAGCGTGAACCATTGGATGATGCGGCCGCGCCGCGGAAGCAAAGCCACGACCACGGCTCCAGCAGCCGGTACGAAGGTCGTTAGCGTCAATATGGAATCGTTCAGCACAATCGTCCGTTGCTCTGCGGCTCTCTTAGAGGTGCATGGAAAAGCCGAAATACGTAATCAGGAGTACGGCGGCTGCGCCGACGGCGAGCCATCCTGCATAGGAACGGATGTTTCCCGACTGCACGCGCTGCACCAGAGCGCCCAGACCGCGGACGCCGCCGGCCGCCATGGTTGTCGCCACCGTTAATGACTCCGCGATCGACCGCGCCCCACAACAAGATAACGGCTAAAGAAGAGCAGCGGGGTCACGATGATGCCGTTGTATACCTGGTCAATCCAATACTTGTTGACCAGAAGCTGCGTAGACTCCACGGGCTCGCGTCCGCCAAGGTGTCGGCCATGCCGGGTTTGCGGCGGTAAATCAGATCGGCGAAGAACCAGCCGATCAAGGCCATGACCACGGAGATCACGCTGAACACGCGCTCCTGACTTTCGATGTCACGCGCGGCTGGTTCCGCGTGGAGATTTCGTGGCGTGCGACGCCCTGTCGTCACGTGACGCGGACTGTTCGGAGCTGGGGCGGGGTGATCACCGGTTCCAGGAAATGAGCGAACTGATCGCCGCCGCCGAGCGCCTGGGGAATCCCGATCCAGCCTCCGGCGACCGCGAGCACGGCGAGAAGAATCGAGCGGAACCAGCATGGACCCATGGGCTCTCGTGGGGATGCGTGCATGTGGGTTCGGCTTTCGCCAAAGAAGGTCAGGTACCAGAGGCGGAACATGTAGAAGGCGGTGAGCAGAGCGGTCACCAGACCGACAAACCACAGGATCGGGCCCGCGGTCGGGGAAAGAAACGCCTGGTAGAGAATGGCGTCTTTGCTGAAGAAGCCGGAGAAGGGCGGCAAGCCGGAGATGGCAAAGACGCCGGCGCTCATGGTCCAGAAGGTGATGGGAATGGTTTTGCGCAGGCCGCCCATGGCGCGCATATCCTGCTTGTTGCCGAGGCGTGGATCACGGATCCTGCGGCGAGGAACAGCAGCCCTTTGAAGAAAGCGTGGGTGACGAGATGGAAGATGGCCGCGGAGTAGGCAGCGGCCCCGCAGGCCAGGAACATGTAGCCGAGCTGCGAGATCGTGGAGTAGGCCAGGACGCGCTTGATATCTGTCTGCACCATGCCGACGGTGGCGGCGAACAACGCGGTGGCGGCGCCGATGATGGCGATCGACGCCCAGGGCAAAAGGCGAGCGGTCGAAGAGCACGTGGGAGCGCGCGACCATGTAGACGCCGGCGGTGACCATGGTTGCGGCGTGGATCAAGGCGGAGACGGGTGTGGGGCCTTCCATGGCGTCGGGCAGCCAGACGTAGAGCGGAATCTGCGCCGATTTGCCGGTGGCGCCGAGCACGAACAGCAGCGCAATCGCGGTGAGAAAGCCGCCCTGCATTTCCGGATGATGCGCGATGGCGCCGAACACCTGGTGATAGCTGAGCGAGCCGAAGTGGGCGATCATCAGGAACATGGCGAGGAGGAAACCGAAGTCGCCGATGCGGTTGAGGACGAACGCCTTCTTGCCGGCGTCGGCGGCGGAGTCGCGCTGATAGTAGAAGCCGATCAACAGATAGGAAGCCAGGCCGACGCCTTCCCAGCCGACGAACATCAGCAGGAAGTTTTCCGCCAGCACCAGGGTCAGCATGAAGAACATGAAGAGATTGAGGTAGGCGAAGTAGCGCCAATAGCCCTCCTCATGCGCCATGTAGCCGACGGAGTAGAGGTGGATGAGGAAGCCTACGCCGGTGACGATCGAGGAGCATGACCAGGGTCAGAGGATCGAGCAGGAAGGCGAAGTCGGCGCGAAAGGTCGAGGTCGCCATCCAGGGGAACGGCAGCCGCTCGATGTAGGGCAGTGGTGAGGGAGCCGAAGCTGAAGCGCGATGTTCGTGACCAGGCCAGAGGCGCTGCGGTGAACAGCAGGGCGATGGTGGTGACGAGGCCTCTGGGGCAAGCGACGGCCCAGCAATCCATTCAGCAGGAAGCCGATGAATGGCAGCACGGGGATCAACCATAGATGGAGGGAGGGAGTTCTCGTTCATAGTTTCATCAGGTTGACTTGATCCACGTTGAGGGTGCTCCTCGCGCGGAAGATAGCGATGATGATGGCCAAGCCCACCGCAGCCTCGGCGGCGGCGACGACCATCACGAAGAAGACAAAGATTTGTCCCTGGACGCGGTGCCATTGATAGGCGAAGGCGACAAAGGTCAGGTTGACCGCGTTCAACATCAGCTCAATCGACATGAAGACGGTGATGATGTTGCGCTTGATGAGGAAGGCGCCGACACCGATGGAGAAGAGGATCGCGCTGAGTACCAGGTAGTAGGCGATGGGGACGACCATGTCAGTGCTCCTTGCTGGCCAGCGCGACTGCGCCCAGGATGGCAATGAGAATCAGGACCGAGGTCACCTCGAAGGGAAGCAGCAGGTCGCGGAAGAGGACTTTGCTGAGGTCGGTGGTGGAGACCACGTAGTCTCCCAGGCGTGCCTGTGCCAGGTGGGTGCGCGCGGAGAGGAAGATGAAGGCCAGGAGGCTGACCAGGATGGCGACTCCAGGGATGCCTACGATGTAGGCGGCGTGGCTGCCGTGGGTTCGTTCTTCTTTCCCGGCGTTGAGCAACATGATGACGAAGGTGAAGAGAACCATGATGGCGCCGGAATAGACGATGACCTGGGCGGCGGCCAGAAACTCCGCGCCCAACAAGAGGTAGAGCACGGCCAGTGAACTCATCACCACGATCAGCGAGAGAGCGCTGTTGATCGGGTGGCGCTGGAAGAGCAGGTTTAATGCTCCTGCGACGCAGAGTCCGCCGAAAAAGATGAAGAGAACCAGATACATGCTAGAGCGCTTTCTCCTGTGCTATCAGGCCCGACGTTGATTGTAGAACACCCTCAGTTTCTGGGAGGGTCCTTAAAGCCCCTGGGGCCGCGGCGTTGCCATGAATGAGTGCGAAGGCTCAATAGGCCAGCCACAGGCTGGTGGCCAGAATGTTGGCGATGGCCAGGGGCATCAGGAATTTCCAGCTGAAGCCCATGAGTTGGTCGTAACGGAGCCGCGGCAGCGTGCCGCGCACCCAGATGTAGAGAAAGAGAAAACAGAAGACTTTAAACACAAACCAGAAGACCGGCAGGATGGCCTGCACCAGGAACGCCTCCGACAGCGGGGAATCAGGTTGCCGAAGGGGCTGGTCCAGCCGCCAAAAAAGAGCAGGGTGGCGACGCAGCTGACGGTGATCATGTTGGCGTATTCGGCCATGAAGAACATGGCGAATTTCATGGAGCTGTATTCGGTGTGGTAGCCGGCGGTGAGCTCGGTTTCGGCTTCCGGCAGATCGAAAGGGGCCCGGTTGGTTTCGGCATAGGCCGCCGTGAGGTAGATGAAGAAGGCGACGAATTGAAAGCCGCCGAAGACATTCCAGGAGAGCAGGCCGTGGGCGGATTGGCTATCGACGATGGTGCGCAGGTTCAACGAACCGGCGCGCAGCACGACACCGACCAGCGAAAGTCCGAGGGCGAGCTCGTAGCTGATCACCTGGGCACTGGCGCGGAGTGCTCCCAGGAGCGAGTACTTGTTGTTGGACGACCAGCCGGCGAGGGCAATTCCGTAGACGCCGACGGAGGTGACGCCGAGGATCACGAGCAGTCCGATGTTGACGTTGGCGATCTCGAACATGTCGACGCCGTGCCAGGTGATGTGGGCGCCGAAGGGCATCACGGAAATCGAAATCAAGGCGCAGGCCGAGGGCGATCATGGGCGCCAGGATGTAGAGTGGCCGGTCGACGTTGGTGGGCAGCAGGTCTTCTTTGAGAAAGAGCTTGAGGCCGTCGGCCATGGGCTGCATCATGCCGAAGGGGCCGACGCGGCTGGGTCCCCAGCGGTTTTGAATGCGGCCGACCAGTTTGCGTTCCAGCAGCACGGTGTAGGCTACGGCGCCGAGGAAGATGGCCAGGACTACGGCGATCTTCAAACAACTCAGCAGGAAAAAGATCAGGAAGCTCACGGTGTCTTTCGCTTTCTGGCCCCTCAGGGGCAAACAGGTTAAAAGCGTACCTCAGGGCCTAAAGGCCGGTTAGTCTACGTCTAGGCAAGCCCTTACCCCTGACATCTGTCGTCTGGCTCAAGCAGCCCTCGCGGCTGAAGCCGATCCACCTGACTTTTACATGTACGGCCTAAAGGCCGTACCCTGCGTACCTGCCTTAGTCTGCTGCGGTTTCGGTGGGTTTGGTGGTGTGCGATTCCAGGACCGATTGCAGCAACGTGCTGTAGCGGGTCAGGGAGCCGGAGGTAAAGAGCGTGTCTTGTGCCGGCAGAATGAGCGCGTGGCGTTCGGGCCCGGTTTCGATTTGTACCAGCGATGATTGCACATGGACGTCGTTGCCGGCCAGCAGCTCCAGGCGTGAGACCTGGTAGCCGGGCACCAGGCGCTGGATCTCGTCGAGAATGGCGAACGGGATCAAAGGGGCTGAGCTTCGGTTCCAGGTTTTGCGCCGCCAGCCAGACGCTGTGACGGTCGGCTTCGCCGGATTGGGCTCCGCGGGTCTGGCCCATGTCGGCACGGACGCCGCGGCCGAAGGGAACCAGCTTTTTGGCGTCGGCGCCCATGGTGTCGGCGAGGCGCACAATCAACTCGAAGTCGTTGCGCACACCGGCGCGGTCGCCGGCCTTCTTCACCAGTTGCTGGTCGCCGTAGGTGTTGGTGACGGTTCCGGCCTTCTCGTAAAGATTGGAAGCAGGGCAAGACCACGTCCGCCAACAGCGCGGTCTCGGTCAGGAACATATCCTGCACGACCAGGAAGGTGTTCTTGAGCGCAGCCGGGTCGATGCCGTAGCGGGCGATGGGGTTCGTGCCTACGACATATAACGCCGCAAGATCCCCTCGCTCGGCGGCGTCAAACATTTCCACCAGGTCGAGGCCGGGAGTCTGGCGGAGGGCTACTCGCCGTATTCCCCGGCAAAGGCGCCGGGTTGGGTCGACGGGCACGTAGCCGGGGAGGAAGCCGGGGAGCAAGCCCATATCCGCGGCTCCGCGGGAGTTGACGTAATCGCCCAGGCAGGCGAAGCGGGCCTGGGGCAGCTTCATGCCGAAGTTCACCAGGGCATCGATGTCGCGGCCGCGATACTCGGAACCAAAGATGATCAGCAGGCTGGGTTCGGCGAGCAAGGCATCGCGGAACTGCTTTGGCCTCGTCGCCGGATTGCATGCCGGGGAAGGTTTCGTCTTCGCCGGCGAGGAAGCGGATCGCGTTGGCGTAGCCGTCCTGGGGAATGATCAGCGATTGGTGGGCCTGCCGCTCGAGCTTGATGCCGGCGTGGTTCACCAGGTAAATGCGGGCATTGTGGTGGCGCAGGTTGGTGCGCAGGTTCCAGGCCAACAAGGGATGCTGCTCGGTGGGATCGTTGCCCAGGAGCAGGATGGCGGGCGCGGTCATGGTTTCGCGCAGCGAAGCGGCGCGATCCTGCTGGCCGGAGAGGGCGCGGGCAAAGGCGGTGTAGTCGGCGGTGCGGTGGTGATCGATGTTGTTGGTGCCCAGCACCGTGCGGGCAAATTTCTGCAGGAGGTAGTTTTCTTCGTTGGTGGTGCGATTGGAGCCGATGACGCCGATGGATTTGCCGCCCTTGGCTATCGCGGATTTCGCGCAGTTTGCGGCCGGCGTGCGCCAGCGCCTGCTCCCAACTGACTTCGGCGAATTTGCCGTCTGGCTGGCGGACGAGCGGCTTGGTCAAGCGGTCGGTGTGGTTGGCAAAGTCGAAGGCGTAGCGGCCCTTGACGCACAAGAAGTCGCCGTTGATGCCGCTCTTGTCGCGGTTGTCGCCGCGGAGAATCTCCGAGCCGTTGTCGACGCTGCGCACGCCCAGGGTGGTTTTGCATCCGTCACCGCAGTGGGTGCAGACGGTGGAGACGTGATTCATCTCCCAGGGGCGGGTTTTGTAACGGTAAGCTGCCCGAGGTGAGGGCGCCGACGGGGCAGGCGTCGATGCACATGCCGCACTCTTCGCAGTCGAGATGATCGCCTCCGTTGGGGGCGATGATGCTGGTGACTCCGCGGTTCTGCACGCCGAGCGCCCAGACGTCCATACCTTCGCCGCACATGCGCACGCAGCGATAGCAGAGGATGCAGCGTGGACGGTCGAAGAAGACAACCGGGGACCATTGCTGTTCTTCGCGGTGCTGCTTGGCTTCGACGTAGAGCGACTCGTGGGCGCCGTACTTGAAGGTCATGTCCTGCAGTTCGCACTCGCCGCCGGCATCGCACACCGGGCAATCGAGGGGATGGTTGCCCAGCAGCAACTCGACGGTGGCTTTGCGGGCCTGGGTGATCTCGTCGCTCTCGGTGGTGACGACCATGCCTTCGGCGACCGGGGTGGTGCAGGCGGTTTGCAGCTTGGGGACTTTTTCCAGGCGGACCAGGCACATGCGGCAGGCTGCCTGCAGGGAGAGGCCCGGGTAGTAGCAGAATTGCGGGATGGCGATGCTGGCTTCGCGGCAGGCCTCAATCAGAAGGGTGCCTGCGGGGGCGGTGAGCTTTTTGCCGTCGACGGTGAAGGTTACGTCAGCCATGGATTTTCCTGTCCTTGCACGCCGGGAGTTGGGCCACTCGGTGAGACTAGCGTCATGCGTTGGCCAGGGCCTCTTCCGGCGTGGTCGGCGTAGGGACAGGGTTTGCCGTCGAGGTGGTCTTCGAATTCTTTGCGGAATTTGTCGACGAAGGCGATGGTGGGCATGGCCGCCGCGTCGCCCAGGGGACAGAAGGTTCGGCCCAGCATGTTTTGCGCCAGGTAACGAATGTTGTCGATATCCTTGGCTACGCCGGCGCCGGCGTGGAAACGGGTGAGGGTCTTCTTCAGCCAGTCGGTGCCTTCACGGCAGGGAATACACCAGCCGCAGCTTTCGTGCTGGTAGAACTTCATGGTGCGCAGGGCGAATTCCACCATGCAGACAGTGTCGTCGAGCACCACGACGCCGCCCGAACCGAGCATGCTGCCGGCTTTGCCCACCTGGTCGAAGTCCATGCCGATATCGATTTCGTTGGGCAGCAGGACAGGGGTTGAGGATCCGCCGGGAACCACGGCTTTCAGCGATCTGCCGTCGGGGATGCCGCCGCCTACCTCGTAGATCATCTTCTTGAGGTTGTAGCCCATGGGCAACTCGTAGACCCCGGGCTTGGCTACGTTGCCGCTCAGACAGAAGAGGCGGGTGCCGCCGTTGCGCTCGGTCCCGATCTTGGCGTACTCCGGCACCGCCGATGCGGAAGATGTGGGGCACGGTGGCCAGGGTCTCCGCATTGTTAATGATGGTGGGGCCGCCGTAGAGGCCGACGACCGCCGGGAAGGGAGGACGGATGCGGGGGATGCCGCGCTTGCCTTCGAGCGATTCCATCAGGGCCGACTCTTCGCCGACTTCGTAGGCGCCGGCGCCGGTGTGGGAGATGATGTCGAAATCCACATTGCTGCCGAAGATGTTCTTGCCCAGAAAGCCCTTGGCATAGGCGTCGTCGATGGCTTTCTCCATGATCTTGAGCAGGTAGCGATACTCGCCGCGCAGGTAGATGAAGCCCATCTTGGAGCCGATGGCCAGGCCGGCGATGATGACGCCCTCGATCACGGAGTGGGGATCGTGCTCGAAGATCAGGCGGTCTTTGCAGGTGCCGGGTTCGCTCTCATCTCCGTTGACCAGGACGTATTTCGGTTTCGCGGACTGCTTGGGGACGAACGACCATTTCATCCCGGTAGGGAAGCCGGCGCCGCCGCGGCCGCGCAGGTTGGAGGCCTTCATCTCAGCGATGATGCCTTCCGGGCCCAGTTCGATGGCCTTGCGTGCGGATTTGTATCCGTCCAGCTCGAGGTACTTATCGATCGACGGTCGCACCCTTGCCAAAGCGGTACGAGATCACCTTGACTTCATCTGGATGGGAGACGAGATAGGCCATGGTTTTCTCCGGGGGTGCTTAGATCGGCAGTTCGCTCCGGGACCGATAGTCGGCGAGGACTTTGTCCATCGCGTCCGGGGTTAGGTTTTCGTGAAAGTCGTAGTTGACCTGAACCGCGGGAGCCCAGCTGCAGGCTCCGATGCACTCTACTTCTTCCAGAGAAAAAAGCTTGTCGGGCGTGGTTTCCTTGTTGCCGATGCCCAGCCTCTTTTTGCAGTGGGCCAACAGTTCATTGCCACCGCGCACCATGCAACTGATGTTGGTGCATACCTGTACATGATACTTGCCCGCGGGCTTGGTGTGCAGCAGGGAGTAGTAGCTGATGACGTTGCGCACATCGAGTTCGGTGATCCCGATGCGGGCGGCCACTTCGCTGATCACCGCGTCGGAAAGATAGCCGATCTCATCCTGGGCATACAGCAGCATGGGGATGAGCGCCGATCGACGCAGCGGGTAGAGCGTCACCATGCGGTCGAAGCGCGCGGCCAGGGCGGGACTGAAGATGGTTTTGATCTCTGTGCTCATGATTTGATTTTAAGAGACCAGCGGTTGCGATGTCTTCGACGGCTGTGCCCAGATGTTCTATCCACTCGATGGCGGCTGCATCGAGTGGCTTCGGGCCTGCCGGGAAATTGAGAGTGCCGTCCGCTTCGATGCGGAACTCACCGCTTTGCGTCCCGCCCCGGCTGGGATAATGTGCCAGCAGCCCGCGCCGGTTTCGGTGGTGAAGCGCAAGTCTCGAGGGCCGAGTCCCGGTACTTGACCGAGGCGTTCTTCGGCGTTGCTGGTCACCCGTAGTCTCGCCTGCGTTGAGGCCGGCCGCATGAGCGTAGACGCGGAGCATGCTGGTCAGCGAGTCCCAGACTTGTCGGCGGACCTGAACCCAGTAGTCCGCCATCGTCGTTCATCGGTCGATCTCTCCGAGCACGATGTCGATCGAGCCGATGACGGCGACCACGTCGGCCAGAAGGCGGCCCTACGCACATGGTTTCCAGAGCCTGCAGGGAGGCAAAGGTGGGGTTGCGCATGTGCACGCGATAGGGCTTGGCGGTGCCATCGCTGACCACGAAATAGCCCATTTCGCCGCGTGGGGACTCGATCGCCTGGTAGACCTGGCCGGCCGGCACAGCAAATCCCTCGGTCACAATCTTAAAGTGATAGATGAGGGATTCCATCTGGGTCTTCATCTTTTCCCGGTCGGGGAGCACGACTTTGGGCGCATCGGCTTTCAACGGGCCGGTGGGCATGCCGTCGAGGGCCTGCTGGCAGATCTTGACCGACTCGCGCATTTCCTCAACGCGCAGGATGTAGCGGGTCCACACATCGCCGACGTTGGAGATGGGCACCTTGAACTGGAACTTCTCGTAGCCGGAGTAGGGCATGTCGCGGCGCAGATCCCAATCGACGCCGCTGGCGCGCAAGGGCGGCCCGGTCACTCCCAGGGCGACGGCATCGGCGGCGCTGAGGTAGCCGACCCCCTGCAGACGGCTTACCCAGATGGGATTGCCGTTGAGCAGATTCTCGTACTCGTCGATTTTTTCCGGCATCATCTTGAGCAGGCTTTGCACCCGCTCATAGAAGTCCACCGGCGGTTCGAGGGCGATGCCGCCTACGCGAAAATAGGAGCCCATCATGCGCTGGCCGCTGACGTGCTCGAAGATTTTCAGGATCTCTTCGCGTTCGCGGAAGGTGTAGAGAAAGAGGGTCAGCGCGCCGATGTCCATGGCGTGGGTGCCGAGCCAGACCAGGTGCGACTGGATGCGGGTGAGCTCGTTCAACAGCACGCGTAGAAACTGGGCCCGGGGCGGAATCTCCAGCTGCAGCAGCTTCTCGACCGCCAGGCAATAACAGAGGTTGTTGGACATCGGACTGAGATAGTCGATGCGGTCGGTGAGGGGAACCACCTGCTGATAGAACTTGGCCTCGCAGGTTTTCTCGATGCCGGTGTGCAGAAAGCCGATGTCGGGAACCAGGCGGAGGACGGTTTCGCCGTCGATCTCGAGCACCAGGCGGAGCACGCCGTGGGTCGAGGGATGCTGCGGCCCCATGTTCAGGACCATGGTGCGGTCCTTGTTGCCTTCCTCGACGCGAGGTTCGATCAGCGGGGCAATGACATAATCTGCGGCATCCACTAGCGGTAGCCCTCCACCGGGTAATCCTTGCGTAAGGGATGACCTTCCCATTGGTCGGGCATCATGATGCGGCGCAGGTTGGGATGGCCGCCGAAGCGCACGCCGAACAGATCCCAGACTTCGCGTTCGTAGAAATTGGCCGATGGCCATTCCGGAGTGATGCTGTCCACTTCAGTGATCGAGGGTATCGACCATGACACAGAGGCGGATGCGCTCCTTCAGGCTGTGGGAAAGGATGTGATAGGTCACCTGGAAGCGTGGTTCGCTGGGATACCAGTCCACGCAGGTGACGTCGACCAGAAAGTTATAGCCGGCCTTCTGCAGGGTTCGGCAAACGGGGCGAAGGTCGTCGCGGTCGATCCACAGGGTCAATTCGCCGCGATCGAAGCGGGCGTTGGTGATGCAGGACGGCTTGACGGCGAGCAGGGCAGCGACGGCGTGGTTCTGGGCATGCGCCTGGAGCACAGCGTCTTTTGGTCTGCCGGGGCGTCCACAGAGGTCCGCCTTATCGGAGGACCAGTCCAGAATTCCTTTTTTTGCCACGTAGAAGAGGCCGACCAGGACGAAGCCGAGGTAGACGACCATTTCCCAGAAACCGAACATACGTGAGCCGACCAGTTTGGGCAGGTCGCGGTAGACGACGGCCCAGGGGAGCATGAAGACGGCTTCCACGTCGAAGAGGATGAAGAGCATCGCGACCATGTAGAAGCGGACGGAGAAGCGGCCGCGGGCATCGCCTTCGGCCACGATGCCGCACTCGTAGGATGGCAGTTTGATCGCGCTGTCTGCGATGCCGCCCGATGAACCAGGAAGCGGTAACGATGCCGCCCCGAAGCCCACCGCGACCAGGATTTGCATGCAGCAGCGGCAGGTAGTTCCAAAAGTAATCGGGCGTCTGCATTGCCTCGCGGGATTCGGGTTGAGGCTCTGATTCGACTGTAAGTTTTCGCTTTGCGGAGTCAAGCCGCGGCGATGGTGTGGTGACAATCGCGTGGCGGTGTTGCCTTCTAGCGGTTCAAGTATCGCGTTTTTCTGCCGAACTCCCCCAAGGTGATTATGCTCAAGTTTCGGCAGACGCCCCTATGGACGAACTGACCACAGTTTCGCGGAGATTTCGAAGGAAACGCGGTTTGGTTACGGATTGAGTTCAGCGGTGGAATCTGCGGCCTTTCGTTCGCCGCCAGTCTGTCTCCGGAGGAGGGCGAGCGCTCGAGATTCTTGGTGCACGCGATTGAATACCTGGCCGATGAATATTGCGCGGATGCGCAGCCGAAGGGACGTCTGGGGAATGCGGATCCGCGGGTTGAAGCGATCCAGATGCTCAAAGCGCTGAATCGGTCGATCTATTTTTCCGCGGCCGAGATTGCGCCGGCATCCAGCCGGATGAAGCGGTGGGTCGGCGGTATCGGGTTCCCGGCTGAGGTCTTGTTTCTTACCAGGCCACTCCTTTACAGGCGGCGGAACAACTCGACGCGCGAAAAGAGACCCGAAGGGTCGGCACAATCTGTAGCCCGGCACGGAAGTGCCGTGGCTGGCGCGGCCGTCCCCAGTCGACAAGCTCAGGGCAGGCTCTTCGGGACTTGTTGGGGCCAGTGATAGTCTCCCTCTATGCATTTCGTCCTGAATGGCCAGACGCGTGAATTTGCGCAACTGGCGCCCCGGACCCACCTGCAGGACCTGATTGTCGAGCTTGGTCTCAAAGGGGACCGGGTGGCGATCGAGCTAACGGCAACATTGTTCCCCGCGCCGAGTGGGCCGACTACTGCGCCTGGCCGATGGGGACCGGTTGGAAATTGTGCATTTTGTCGGCGGCGGCCGTAGGTGATGGCGCGCCCGAAAGCCGCCGATCCTTTTGCTCGCGTGCGCGTGGCTCGCCACCACCGCACGTGCGCAGGAGGCGCCCACAAAAGCGCCGGCAGGCGGGGACGATGAGGGCGGCCCTACCTTTACGGTTACGGATCTGCCGCAGGGAGGGCCGCTGCGCATTGTGGTCTATGGCGACATGCGGTTTACCGATCCCAGCAATACCTCCGATACCGCCCGGGCGTGCGCAAGTGGCTGGCGCAAAAGGTTGCCGAGGAGAAGCCCGACATTCTGCTGCTTACCGGCGATATGCCTTTTCATGGCAGCGACCCGGCCGACTGGAAGGTCTATCAGCGAGGAGACGGCAGCGTGGACGCAGGAGAAGCTGCGCATCTATCCCACCATCGGCAACCATGAAGGGCTTCCTGATCCGGTCGAAGGGGATCGCGAATTACTTCGCTGCTTATCCGCAGATCGAAAAGCACGAGTACTACTCAGTGCAACTGGGGAATATTTATCTCATCACGCTGGACAGCAGCACGTTTCTTGGATCGAGGATGGCCGCAGCATCGTTGGCTGCGAGGCGCAGTTAGCGCATCTTCCGGCGTCGGCGGATTTTGTTTTCTTCCTGTTTCATGCGCCGCTGGTTTCGGATTTGCAAACGGCTTTCATGCTGGGCATTCCTGACCCTCGACACACTTCGAACTGCGGCATGACTTGGAGAGCTTAGGCGGCTACGTCCCGTGCCAAGTTTGTTGTGTTTAACGGGCATATTCATAACTACGAGCGGTTTGAGATGAATGGGATTATGCATGTGATCTCGGGCGGCGGCGGGCGCTCGTCCTTATCCGATTTTCATTCGTGGGGATCAGGATTTGTATCGATCGGGCATCTATCCCAATTTTAACTATGTGTTGATTACGTTAGAGGGTAAGCACGCCGAGGCGAAGATGTATCGGGTGGTGGATCCTGATGCGGCGGAGAAGACGGTGGAGCTGAAGGATAGCTTCACCCTGGATGCCCGGTAGGGTTTGGGCGGCGACCGTTCGCCTAAAGCAGTTTCGGAATTGGTGTAGACCGAAGCCATCGGCGTTTGCGTGGTTTTCTCTCAAGGAAAACCACACCTCGCGAGCTTTATCAGGCCATAGTAATTCCGAAACTGCTCTAAGAATGCCGTTACCGGCTCTTGGTTAAGTCTGCCACCAGTTGGCCTACATCGAGCGCTTCCACGCCAGGAGCAACCGCAGTAGTCGAAACCGATGCGGCGGATTTCCGATGCACGAGAATGAGCCGCTGTGCTCGGTCTCCGAGTGCCCGCTGCAGCGATAGCAGCGGAGCGGCCATCGCAGGCCGAACGGTTTTGCTCGCCTTTGCTTCGACCGGCCACAGCCCTGCATTCGGGCGCGGAATCAGAAAGTCCACCTCAAGGCCCTGCTGATCCCGGAAAAAATACAGCTCCCTGCGCTCTCCCCGATTGACTTGGCTCTTGAGTATCTCCCCAGCCACGAAGCCATCAAACAATGGCCCGAGATAAGGTGAGCGTTCGAGTTCGCTTTGCGAGGTGATCCCCAGGAGGTAACAGGCCATTCCGGAGTCCGCCCAGTAAACTTTTGAGGATTTGATGATCCGCTTGCCGAAGTTCTCGAAGTACGGCGGCACAACGATCACTTGCCCGGTCATCTCCAGGACGTGCAGCCATTCGCCGATCGTAGGCACCGAAACGCCAAGCGGTGCTGCGAGGTCCGTCTTGTTAAGCACCTGTCCGTGGCGTGACGCCAGCAGCGACAGGAACCGGCGGAACGTCACCAGGTCACGCACATTCGTGATGGCCCGCACGTCCCGTTCGAGATACGTTTGCAGATAGGACGAGAACCACAGCGCCCGCGCTTTGGGCCGCGCCAAGACCTCGGGAAACCCTCCATAGAGCAGGTTCACCCTGGGCGTCTCTGAGAGGCTGAACGGGAGTAGTTGGAGAATGGCCGCGCGACCGGCCATCGACTCCGTGATGCCCTGCATGAGCGGAGCCTCCTGTGAGCCGGTAAAGAGCCACTGCCCCATGCGGCGGGGCTTGGCGTCAATCAGCGTGCGGACGTAATCGAACAGTTCCGGGACGTTCTGGATTTCGTCGAAGATGACCGGCGGGCGCAGCTCTTCCAGGAACGCTCGCGGATCGCTCCGTACCCGCGCCTGAATGTCTGGGTCTTCCAGCAGGATGTACTTGGCTTGGGGAAACGTCCGGCGAAACAGGGTCGTCTTCCCTGCACGCCGGGGGCCTGTGACAACCAACGCGGGGTAATGGCGGGCCGCTTTTTCAAGAACACTCGCCAGCTTTCGCGGTGTAAGGACCATTGAGTAATCTTAGATGAAACTTTAGATTTCTCAAATTGCACCGGCTAGCTATTTGCCGGTTTATTGCGGCACGGGTGCGGGGTTCAGGCCGGGAAAAATGCGCTGGTGCCAGTAGGGGTAGGCCGCCTGGGCCTTGCTTGCGGCGTCGAGTTTGGCTACCTGCTGCGGCGTGAGGCTCCACTCGGCGGCACCTAGATTCTGGCGTAGCTGGGTCTCGTTGCGCGCGCCCACAATGACCGAAGAAACGGTCGGGCGCTGCAAGAGCCAATTCAGGGCTACCTGCGGCAACGGTTTGCCGGTCTCTTTGGCTATCTCATCTAAGGCGTCGATGACCGTGTGCATGTATTCGTCGTCGACCTGGGGACCGGCTTCCGCGGTTTTGTGCAGACGGCTCTGTGCCGGCAGCGGGTTTCCGCGGCGGATCTTTCCCGTCAGGCGTCCCCAGCCGAGAGGGCTCCAGACGATGGCGCCGACTCCCTGGTCGATGCCCAGCGGCATCAACTCGTGTTCATAGTCACGGCCGATCACGGAGTAGTAGACCTGGTGCGCCACGTAGCGCGCCCATCCGCACCGGTCGGAGACGGCCAGCGACTTCATCAGGTGCCAGCCGGAAAAATTGGAGCATGCGATGTAACGAACTTTGCCGCTGCGCACCAGGGTGTTCAGGGTGTCGAGCGTTTCTTCTACTGGAGTGAGCCCGTCGAACCCGTGCAAATGATAGATATCGATGTAGTCGGTTCCCAGGCGTTTGAGGCTGGCTTCGCAGGCGCGCACAAGATGGAGCCGGCCGGAACCCATTTCGTTGGGCCCGTCACCCATAGGAAAGGTGGCCTTGGTGGAAATCAATACTTTGTCGCGCCGGCCGGCAATCGCCTGTCCCAGGATGCCTTCTGCCATGCCGTGCGAATACACATCCGCGGTATCGAAGAGGTTCACGCCCGCATCGAGGCAGATGTCTACCAGGCGGGTGGCCTCGGCGACATCCGAAGCGCCCCATGCTTTGAAAAACTCGTTGCCGCCGCCAAAGGTCGCTGTGCCGAAGCAGAGCGCCGGCACCTTCAATCCCGAATGTCCAAGCCGTCGATATTCCATAGTCTGAGAATAAACGAGGATCGAGAGGTCGAGGATCGCGGCAAGAGACCGCGGCAACCGAGACTGATCAGCAACAATGCGCCGGCAATGCCGATGCCATGACGGGCTACGATGCCGACCACCGCATCGATCGAGCCGGAAGCTCCGAACAGGCGCTCCCCGAGGCGCTCAACGATCCATCCGATGGACGCACAGCCGGCAAAGAGAGCCCCGCCGATTCTTAGAATTGGGTAGGCGCGGGTGCGACTCAGCAAAAGCAGAGACGGCAGGGTAACGGCCACCACGACCAACTGCATGGTCTCGATACCCAGGTTGAAGGCCAGAATGCCCACGACGCGCTGCCAGCGGCCAAGCCCCAACTCGCTGAAGGTGGCGGCAAACGCCAAACCATGGATCAGCCCGAAGAAGGCGGCGATGGCCGGCTCTTTGCCGGGGAAGAGCGGGCGCAGCGCATGGATTGCCGACACCAAAATGGAAACGGCAATCAGAACTTCAATAGGAGGACTGGGCACGTGGACGAGTCCCAGGGCCGCCAAGGCCAGCGTGATGGAATGGCCGAGGGTAAAGGCCGTCACAATCTTGAGGATGCGGAACAGGCTGCGGCGGACACCCACACTCTGAGCCCAGCGAGAGCCGGAGGCAAGCAGAGGCGCAGGCAAAAGAAGTGCCAGAAGGAATAGAAGATGATCCGTGCCTTCCGCGATGTGGCGCATGCCGAGGCGGAACACGGTGGGGAAGATGCCTGCATTCCCCCAGTCTCGAACGACGTCTCGAACGACGCCGCGAACGGCGCCCCGCACCCGATCGCGCACACTGGTCCACGATGGGCCGGACGCCGGCGCTAAAGGAATCCCGGCCTGCACATACTCCAATTGATAGAAGGATTGTTGTTGGTTCCGGGTCTGAGAGCCCAGGCGGATGTCCGGGTCGCTGGGAACGAGGACATTTACGAGATAGGCTGCGTTGCGGGTTTGATGGTGGTCTTCCAGAACCAGTGTCCGGTGGGGGCCGCCGGGCGGTAAATCCGCTGTGAACACAATCTGGATTTCCCCCAGGCCCTGCTTCATTTCCTCAATGGGCGGGAAGACCGCTAAGTCCAGCCTGGGGTGGAGAGGTTTACCGTCGAGGGTGAGCGACAGATCGCCCAGAACGCGTTGCGCGTAGGCCTGTTGCTCCGCTGGGGAAATGACACCGTCGCCGTTGCTATCGATACCGGCAAGGATGGTGGAAGAGACTGCGACGCCGGGGATGAGACGCATGGATGCCTGCACATGGTCCTTGTCGATGGAGAGAAGGGTGGCTTGCAGGTACTCATCCAGCCGATGCGCGGAGGCTACGCCGGCGAGCGACAGCAGGATTGCGAAAACGGCAACCAGCCGCGGTTTCATCTCCGGTTTCATCTATTTGATAATCCCTCGGCCGTAGTCATTCGTGGGATCGCGGTACATGGTGTGGACATGCAGAGAGGGATCGCCGCCCAGTTCTTGCGGCGCGTACTCGATCACCAGGTGGGGCCCCTGGATTCGATAGTAGGCGGTAATGTTTTTTTCCGGGGTGGCGGTGATGGGACCGCTCCACGAGAACCAGGTCTGGTTCATATCGGCCTTAAGCTCGGCCATACGGGCTGCGGCGGCGCTTTCATGGATGATGCCCGCCCATTCGGAGATGAGGTCGAGCAGCATGGCGCGCTGCTGCTCGTTCATGGAGGTCGCTTTGAGACCCTCGGGCTGGATCGTTTTGCCATCCTGCCCCGGCCCAAGGACGAGGTCGGCCATACGATAGCTCAGGATGGCCTGTTTCCGCTGGCCGGCGTCGAGGGCATTGAGCAGTGCCAGGGCCTTATCGCTCTCGCGGCCGAGCGGGCGCACGGTTTTACCGTCGACGGTGTAGAGGGCGGGTTGCGCGCCGGTAAGTGTCGGCGTCAGGATTCCCTGTTCGCCGTCGATGGTGATGTTGAGCCCTAAGTGGTGGCCGCCGAACTGCAACATCCACGGATCTTTTTCCGAAGGCTTACCCAGGATAGAGATGTAGAAGAGATCTTTGCCGAACATGGCGGCGGCGCCCGGAGGGCCGTTGGCGGCGGTCTTGAGCATCTCGTCGCCTTGCATGATTTGTTGCACCTTCTCGAAACCTTTGCGGCTGAGCGCAGAGGAGACCAGAGCCATGACGGCGTCTCGTTGGGCGGGATTCATTTCCCCCAGGCTCAGTCCGCCGCGAGGGACAAAGCTGGTGGGGAGGTTGGACCAGCGGGCCCGCTGCTTTTCGTCGTCGAAGGCAAACAGCACGGTGTGCCGCTGCTGCTCGTTGAGCGTGGAAAGGAAATGATTGGCCGCACTCACAATGCGGGCAGTGGGTGTTTGTGCGGTGGTGGCAATGAACGAGAACCAGATCGTGGACGATACTACAACGCTGCGGATAATTTCTCGGGAAAAAAGCCTCATTTGGTTTGCTCCCTGCCCAGTCTGCTCGTCGAAGATCATCGCGCCTCCCTAAAGCTTCTTTAGAAGAACGCAGTTCCCGATGGCGTGCAGTTACATTGAGTAACGCTTTGTAAAGAGTTGTAACGGAGAAGGCGTGGCTTGGCAACTCGCCCTTATTGACCCGGCTGGACGTTGTATAGGCACTTGATAGTCCAAAGCAGAAGGCACGTAGGCTTGGTTAAATCGCGATGGGTGTGTGGAGTACCCGCGAAAAGGGTGTTCGAGCGCGGACACGAGTACCCGCAAATGAATAAGCGTCGAAGAACCATCCTTTCTTCGCGGGTCGATGGAGGTTGCCGTGTGGTATTCTCCGCGTGTGTCAGCCGCTGGCTCGCTGCCGAATCCGGAAACTCCGCCGTCATTCCGCGGTCGTCCGTGTGACGCACTGGATCACGGTCATCGCGTTCCTTGCTTTGCTGGTCAGCGGCGTTGAGATCGTGATCTCTCACCCGCGGTTCTATTGGGGCGAAACCGGTAATGTGCGGACTCACTCCGCTGTTCACGCTGCCGATCCCGTCATCGAGGGATACGGTTCCGACCGGCTACGGGTACGTGCATGCCCGACCAGAATGGGTGGAGCCGGTCTCTCCACTTTCAGGCAGCATGGGCTGCGGTGCTGACCGGCCTGGTCTACGCGACTCTTTAGTGTTTGGACCGGCCACTTCCTGAAAGACCTGTTTCCGGCGCCGGGCCGACTGGAGCGTGGCGTGCGTTCCGGGAGGTGATTGCGAACTCTCTTCGCCGGGCCCCGCCGCAGAAGCGGAAGCGCACTCCTATAACGTCGTGCAGCGGATCGCCTATCTGAGGGTGATCTTCGTCCTGTTTCCGCTCGTGATCTGGACCGGTCTTGCCCTGTCTCCCGCCTTCGATTCGGCGTTTCCGGCCGCTGTCAACGTGCTGGGCGGCCGGCAATCTGCGCGCACGCTGCATTTCTTCGTCTCCGGAGCGCTGCTGCTCTTCCTGGTGGTCCACGTCACCATGGTTGTTCTCGCAGGATTCAGAAGTCGCATGCGGGCCATGATTACTGGTGGCGTCGCTGCACCCCCAGACCCTGCATTGGCCCACCCATTGGAGCCTACACTGGCACACAGAGGGGAGCGCCTATGAAGCCCATCTCACGCCGCAAGCTCATCACCTCCGGCCTTGCGGCCACCGCGGGCGTGGCGGGTTTGACCGCGGCCGCCCGCGTGGCCCAGCATTATGGACTGATTCCGCCCGACCATGGTGGCATCTACGGTCCGGGCCAAACGCTGACCTACGCCGCCCAACGGCTTCTGACGATGCACTCGTTGGCGCGCGAGTTTCCCGCGGAGCATGATTTCCAAGAGCGCCCTTTGCCAACGAAATGCCGCCGCCCACGATCTCTTCAAGCGCCACCAGGCGAAGCGGGTTCTCAGACTGGCGGCTTTCGGTGGACGGCATGGTCGCGCGGCCAGCATCGCTTTCACTGCCTGACCTGAAGGGGTTGCCCTTCCGCAGCCAAATCACCGAGGTGGCGTGCGAGGAGGGCTGGTCTTATATCGCCGAGTGGATTGGCACGCCTCTGATTGAAGTACTGAACGCTGTTGGTGTGTTGCCGCAGGCGCGCTATGTCGTCTACTTCTCGATCGACAGCGACTGGTGGGACAGCATCGACATGGGCGACGCCCTGCATCCCCAGACGCTGCTGACGTGGGGGATGAACGACGGCGATCTTCCCGTATCGTTCGGTGGCCCGCTGCGCATGCGCGTGCCCCGCCAACTGGGCTACAAGAGCGTGAAGTACGTAACCCGTCTGACGGTCACCGACACGCTCAAACCTTTCGGCAACAGGCCTGGGCTCTGCCTCACCAGAAACCGGTTATGCATGGTACGCCGGGATCTGAAGGATCATCGCTTCCATGCTACTCGCAGCGCAGCGCATCCATTGGCTCAGCAAGTCTCCCGGTTTCCGAATTGGTTGGCGAACGCCTTAAGTCGGACTTTCGACATTGCCGGATAGCTGCCGATGGAGACGGAACCCTCAATAGCGTCTGCTGCTATTCAAGGATAAGCCTCTATAATTTAATAGCGGTAGAGGCTATTCAAGGATGCACAAACCTCCCAAGACCGCCAGCCGCGGCCGGTACGTCACCTCCACCATGTCCGGTGAAAGAGTCCAGGCGTTCGTTCCAGCGCCTCTACCGCCCGATGCCAAGACGCTCGATCTGGCCTCTTTGCAGGGTATCCTCGCCGAGGCGAATCAGGCGGTCGGACGGCTCGACGGGATGACCTCAGCCTTCCCCGACCTGAATCTCTTCCTCTACTCCTACGTCCGCAAGGAGGCAGTGCTTTCCTCTCAGATTGAGGGAACGCAGTCCTCGCTCTCCGACCTGCTGCTCTATGAGAACGCGGAGATACCGGGCGTTCCGCTCGATGACGTGCAGGAGGTCTCCAACTACGTTGCCGCCCTCAATCATGGGCTTAGGCGGCTGCGCGGAGGCTTTCCGCTTTCGCTCCGTCTGATCCGCGAGATCCATGAGGTATTGCTCGCGAAGGGACGAGGGAGTCATGCTCAGCCAGGTGAGTTTCGCAAGAGCCAAAATTGGATCGGCGGATCGCGTCCCGGAAACGCCGCCTATGTGCCGGCGCCGCCCGAGTACGTCACCGATTGCCTCGGAGATCTGGAGTCGTTTCTGCATGAAGAAGGGAACTCCATTCCACTGCTGATACGGGCCGGACTCGTTCACGCCCAGTTCGAGACGATCCACCCGTTTCTGGATGGCAATGGCAGGGTGGGCAGACTGCTCATCACGTTCATGCTCACCGAAAAGCAGATGCTGCAGGAGCCTGTCCTTTACCTCAGCCTGTTTTTCAAGAAGCATCGTCGTCTCTACTATGACCGGCTCAACGGAACCCGCAACGATGATGGCTGGAACCAATGGCTGGATTTCTTTCTGCAGGGCGTTCGGGATACCGCGAATCAAGCAGTACAGACCGCCATCGAGATCGACAAACTATTCCGTGGAGACAAAGAGAAGATCGAGCAGTTCGGACGCGGCAATCTGTCAGCTCTACTCATCTACCAGCTTGCCCAGGCAAATCCAATACTTTCGATCAAGCGCGCTGCCCGTGAGTCGAAGCTAAGCTTTCCGACGGCCTCGGCAGCGATCCAGCGGCTGACCGATGCTGGAATCCTGGAGGAATCGAGTGGCAAGCGTCGGGATCGCTTGTTCCTCTATGCGAAGTATTTAGACGCTCTCAATCGTGACCTTTGATCCTCGATAGGGACTGAATTATAGAGCATGCCGGTCATCAGCCGGGGGATGCCGAGCGCGGCGCCCATTCCAATGATCTTGCCAAAGAACACCAAAACAAGGCCTCGCCGTATCGGCATGCATCACATGCCGCCTTTGAGCGCCGAGGGCCATGCGGATTCCGAACTCGCGCGTGCGCAGTGCGACTTCCTAAGAGAGCAGTCCATATAAGCCTCTTCAGGAAAGGCCTAGCGCCAGCAGGCCGAAAAAGCTGGATAGGCGCGATAACAGCCGTTCCTGGTAAATCAGAGGCTGGTCACAAGACCGGGCTGCCTGTCGAATCAGGCAGGTAGGGTGTAGACAATCTACTCCGTTTGGGAGTAGATTGCCTACATCCGTGCGAAAGCATGGTGAGGTCGAGGGGGCGAAGCGTGGGCTGGCGGCGGTTTTTCTGGTGGCGCAAGCGCGATTTGAACGAGGAGATAGAGGCGCATCTGCGCATGGCTGTGCGCGACCGCGTGGAGCGTGGTGAATCTGTAGCAGAGGCGCGAGCGGCGGCGGCAAAGGAGTTCGGCAACGTGATGCTGGTGAAGGATGTGACGCGCGAAACGTGGGGATGGGGCTGGCTTGAGCGCGCCGCGCAGGATCTACGCTATGCGCTGCGAAGAATGGCGAAATCTCCGGGATTCACGATTGCGGCAGTGGCCACGCTGGCCTTGGGCATCGGCGCAAATACCGCCATCTTTGAACTTCTGGATGCGGTACTGCTGCAGTCGTTGCCGGTAAGGAATCCGCAGGAGCTAGCGGCGGTCCGGATCGTCAACGGGGATAAGGCGCGGGGCAGTTTCCCCGCTGGCTATGCGGCCGTCACCAACCCGATCTGGGAGAAGCTGCGCGACGACCACCAGGGTTTCTCCGGAATTGCTGCGTGGAGAGATACGGAGTTCAGCCGGGATTCGGGCGGCGAAGCGCGCTTTTTGAATGGCCTGTGGGTGAGCGGCGATTTTTTTCGCGTGCTGGGGGTGAGGCCGATCCAGGGCCGGGTATTCACCGTTGAAGACGATCGCCGCGGCTGCGGGCTTCCGGGCGCGGTGATCAGCTATGGGTTCTGGCAGCAGGAGTTTGGCGGCGGCCCGGCGCTGGGCCGCAAGTTGATGCTCAACGATAAGCCGGTAGAGGTCATTGGCATTACGCCGGCGAGCTTCTTCGGCGTGGTAGTGGGGACCAACTTCGACGTGGCGGTGCCGGTGTGCTCGCAGCCGTTCCTGGAGGAGACGAACCGGCTGGATTCGAGCACGCAATGGTGGCTTTCGGTGATTGGAAGGCTCGATCCCTCCTGGCATGTGAAACAAGTTGCGGCGCACCTTGGGGCCGCCTCGGCTGGAATTTTTGCGGCGACGTTGCGGCCGGATTATCCAGTGGCGAGCGTGAAGGACTATCTCGCGATGAAGCTGACGGCCGAACCTTCGCCGGCCGGCGTCTCTTTGCTGCGTGAGACATATTCCGAACCGCTGCGGTTTCTGCTGGGCATCTCCGGGCTCGTGTTGCTGATTACGTGCGCGAACCTTGCCAGCCTGATGCTGGCGCGGACGAGCGCACGCGAGCGGGAGATGGCGGTGCGGCTGGCGATCGGTGCGGGGCGGCTGCAACTGATACGGCAGGTGCTGACGGAGAGCCTGCTGCTGTCGCTGGCCGGCGCTGTGGCCGGTGCGCTGCTGGCGCGCGTGTTGAGCCGTGCGCTGGTGGCTTACCTGGCAGTCTCTCTGGATTTCAAACTGGATTGGCGCCTGTTTGCGTTTCTGCTGGCGGCCGCGCTGGTGACGTGTGTGTTGTTCGGGCTGGCGCCGGCCTTGCGGGCTTCGCGCACGGCTCCGGGCGCAGCGATCAAGACGGGTGGCCGTGGCATGACGGCGAGCCGCGGGCGGCTGGGATTCCGCGGCGCGCTGGTGGTGTCGCAGGTAGCTCTGTCGCTGGTGCTGCTGTTCGGTGCGCTGCTGTTCATGCAGAGCCTGCGCAATTTGTTGACCGACGACCCGGGATTCCGGGCGGAGGGCGTGCTGGTCGCAGCACTCGATTATGCGCGGCTGCAGATTCCTGTGGAACGGCGCGGCGCATTCGAGCGGGAAATGCTCGACCGGATACGGGCCATACCGGGCGTGGATGCCGCCGCCGAGACCAATATTGTGCCGCTTGGCGGAGCGGGCTGGGGCAACACGGTGTGGATCGACGGCCACGACACAACCGAGCATCTGGATTCCAATTTCAGTTCGATCAGTCCGGGGTATTTCAAGACGCTGCGTATTCCGATGGTGGCGGGGCGCGACTTCAACGACCGGGACACGACTCAGTCGCCGCGCGTGGCCGTCGTGAATGAAACGTTTGCGCGCAAGCTGGGCCTGGGCCCGGGTGCCGTAGGCGCGAGGTTCCGGCGAGAGGCTACCCCGACAAGTCCAGAGGAACTGAATGAGATTGTGGGAGTGGTGAAAGATACCAAGTATCACACGATCAAGGGTGGATTTGAGCCGATTGCCTATCTCGCCGAGTTGCAGGAGAACGATCCGGATAATTCGACGCGAGTGCTGGTGCGATCGAAGCTGCCGATGGATGGGGTCGAGGCAGCGATCGGGCGCACGATGGGCGAGGTGAATGGCGGGGTCACTTTCACCTTCGCCGGGCTGCAGGATGAGATCCGTCAATCGCTGCTGGCCGAGCGGCTGCTGGCGACGCTCTCCGGATTTTTCGGCGGGCTGGCGGTGGTGCTGGCGATGATCGGGCTGTACGGGGTGATGTCGTATACGGTGGCTGAGCGGAAGAGTGAGATCGGCATTCGGATGGCGCTGGGGGCGCGGCGTGTGGATGTGACGGCGATGATTCTTGGCAAGGCAGCTATGCTGCTGACCGCGGGGTTGGTACTGGGTGCGGGACTGTCGCTCGCAGCGGCAAGCGCGGCCAGTGCATTGTTGTTCGGACTGAAGCTGCGCGATCCGTTGACGCTACTCGTTTCCACGGCTCTGCTTGCCGTCGTAGCGCTGGCGGCGAGCTATCTGCCGGCACGGCGTGCGGCGGGCCTGGACCCGATCGATTCGCTCAGAGAAGAATGACCGCGAAGCATGACCGTCGAGTTTTTCCGCAGCCTGTACAGCAGCGATCGGCAGCTCAGCCTGTCGCCATCCATAAAGCCCTGAGCCGATGCAACCCCGTTGGCGCTCGTGAACCTTACCAACCCCATTTCTAAATCTAAAGCAACGTAGTTGCCGATTCCCGGTTTGTGGATGTAGGATGTCTACATCTATATGGACAACAACAAAGCCGGATATCAAAATCGAATTGAACTGATGCAAGGGACGCTGGACATGCTGATCCTGAAGACATTGCAGTGGGGCGAGCAGCATGGGTATGGCATCAGCCAGGCGATCCGGGCATCCTCGGGTGAGGTATTGCAGGTGGAGACCGGCTCCCTTTATCCAGCACTGCACCGGCTGGAGCGGCAACGCTGGGTCAAGTCGGAATGGAAGAAGAGCGAAAGCAATCAGCGGGCGAAGTTTTACAAGATCACGGCCCGGGGAAAAGAGCAGCTGTCCTCGGACTATCAGCGCTGGAGCAGGCTGGTGGCCACCATTGAGAACATCATGACCGCCAAACGAGGAGGAGCATGACCAGGGCTTTAGCTCCGATTTTATCGCCGGACGTGAAACGGGTTTTCAAACCCGTTTCCTCGGACTAAAGTCCGGGGCTCCGGAGTTTCATTTCAGAAAATGAGGCAAGTCCCGCAGGGACTCGCCTGAAATAAAGAAGTTCCATTTCGGGAGGTTCTGCATCTATATGTGTGTACCCCTCGCCAATCCGCGAGTTCACTTGGGTCCGATCGCCTCGCGCCGCTGGAGATTGCAATTTGTTTCCAGAGGTGTCGATTCCAGCGCCGTTCCATTGCGACGGCCCTGTCCGGCTTTGCACCGAACTGCGAGTTCCGTGCAGCCGTAACCGGCTTACAGAAAGCACCAGTGCGGAAGCGAGTCAACAATGGGTGTGAGCCAGCCTTGCCGCAGCGAGCGGCCTCGCCGCAGCGAGCGGCCTCGCCGCAGCGAGCGAAGCAAAGAGTCCCTTCCTGGCTTTCTCTCCAGGAAAACCACCCCTCGCGATCTGTGCAAGGCCACAGGAATGGTTAAAACCCCTTTCAGAGCTCCCGGCTGCATCTTTCTCGGCCCTCGCAAGCTGTCGATCGTGAAACACAGGGGACTTATCTCGCTTTTCTCGCTTTTCGCGCTTATCTCGCTTATCTCGCTTATCTCGCCTTTCTCGCACATACGCCTATTTCTTTTCGCCCGGTGAGGGGGCTGCGGGAGAGAGCAGATCAATCGCGCGAATTACCAGGGGTGCGCCCAGTGCGTGTCCTCTTGAGCTTGGCAGCTCTTTGACAACTTAGCGCACCACCATGACCTGACACCGTCCGGTGGGGGGAGACCATCCTTCAATTGTTGGAGAAAAGCATCTCCCCCCATCCTCTTCCTGTGAAGCCCGTACCCTTAAAAACAGAGAAACGATCCTCTGCGTCAGACGAGCAGTGCTGCAACGGGCATCCGATGCAGCCGGGTTTCAGTCGAAGGTTGTGGGCCAGTCGGGATGGTCTGCGTGCTCGAACATGTGCTCGACCTGGAACTCGGTCACGCGCGCGGTAGAGAGATGCGGTAATTGGTGGCGCGGGAAAAATGCGACCTCGGGCGTCTCGAAGCTGGGCGTAGGCTCGCCGCCGATTACATCGCAGAGGAAGAAAAGCTTGTAGGCGTGCGAGGGAATGGGCGGATGCGGATGCAGGTTGCGGTCAAATAACGCGGCCAGCTTGCGCGGCACGACATCGAAGCCCGACTCCTCCTTTACCTCACGCACCACCATGGCGCTGGGTGATTCTCCTACATCGGCCCAACCGCCGGGCAAGGTCCACCCTCCGTCCTCACGCTCGCGCACCAGCAAAATCTGGTCCTGGCGCAGAATAGCGCCGCGGACCTCGATTTTCGGCGTGGCATATCCCGTCTCCCCTTTAAAGAGATCGAGAACCCTCTGCGAGGCGGTTATGCCGCCTCCAGCGGCCATCATCTCCGCCGCAATCTCACGCAGTTCCTCGTAACGCTCGTGGTCGTAGTGATCCCGGGTAAACGTAAGCCCAGTCTGTGCGATTGCCTGCAGACGCTTTGTCCAAGTCAGCCACTGGGGGTCGGCCTGCTGATCCATGCTGCTCCTCTATTTTTTTCGATCGGCGTGTTTGGCGGCGCGGATGTTGCGGATTTCGTCCATTCTCTGCGCCAGCAATTTTTCCCGGCCCTGTGTACGTGGATGGTAAAACTGGCGGCCACGCAGAGTCTCCGGCAGGCAGTCCATATCGGCCACCCCCTCTTCCAGATCATGGGCGTACTGATAGCCCTCGCCGTATCCGAACTGTTCCATCAAGGGCGTCGGCGCATTGCGCAAATGGAGCGGCACGGGCTCGGCGCGATGGGCCTCAATCTCCGCCGTGACCTCACCATAGGCGGTATAAAGCGCGTTCGATTTGGGGGCGAGCGCCAGGTAGACGGCTGCCTGGGCCAGTGCCAGATCGCCTTCCGGCGAGCCGAGAAAATCGATAGCGTCGCGGGCCGCCAGGGTCAGACGCAGAGCTTCGGGCGCAGCCAGTCCAATGTCTTCGACCGCCATGCGCACCAGCCGCCGGGCCACATACAGGGGATCTTCTCCAGCCTTCAGCATGCGCCCTAACCAATAAAGCGAAGCGTCGGCATCGCTGTTGCGTATGCTCTTGTGCAGAGCGGAGATCAGGTTGTAGTGCTCTTCTCCCTGTTTATCGTAGAGCAGCACCCGCTGCTGCAACGCATTTTGCACCGTCTCCCGGGTGATGCTTGTGCCGCCGGGGGACGAAGTGTCTGCCGCCAGCTTGGCGGCCGTTTCGAGCGCGTTGTAGGCATACCGGGCATCTCCACTGGAGTAGCCGGCGATCATCTCCAGGGCTTCGTCGTCCGCCGTGACCCCAAGCGCGCCCATGCCGCGCTGTTTGTCGGCGAGCGCCCGCTTAAGCAACTGTAGTTGTTGCTCCTCGGTGAGCGGCGTCAGGCGATACACACGGCAACGGGAAAGCAGCGCGGCGATCACTTCAAAGGATGGGTTCTCGGTAGTTGCGCCGATCAGGCGGATGGTGCCGCGCTCGACATAGGGCAGAAAGGCATCCTGCTGGGCCTTGTTGAAGCGGTGAATTTCATCGATAAAGAGAATGGTGCGGGATCCAAAGCCGGCAGCCTTCTCCGCATCAACCATCACCTGCTTGATCTCTTTGATGCCGCCCATGACGGCGGAGAACTCGATGAAGCTGGCCTGGGTGGCCTCAGCGATAATCTTGGCCAGCGTGGTCTTGCCCACGCCGGGCGGTCCCCACAGGATCATGGAGCCGGGGTCGTCGCGTTCGATCTCCATGCGCAGGGGCTTGCCGGGGCCGAGCAGATGCTCCTGACCGACGTATTCCTCCAGGGTGCGGGGGCGCATGCGTTCGGCGAGCGGAGCCTTGCGTGTCCCGGCCGTTTTCAGCACGTCTTCGCCGGGAATCTGATTGAAGAGGCTCACGCGTGCACCGCCTGTTGCCGGGCCGGCGCCGCCAGGCGCTGGCGCATGGCTTCGTAAAGCAGCACGCTTCCTGCGACGGCCGCGTTCAGGCTCTCGACTGCGCCCGGGCAGGGAATTGTTACCAGAGCATCCGCCTTTGCGATCCATGCCTCGGGCAGTCCGGCGCCCTCATTGCCCAGCAGCAGCGCACTGGGCCCGCGCAGGTCCGCGGGACCGGCGCCATCCCGCGCCACAGCCGCAAACAGGCGCACACCGCGCTGTTCGAGTGCGTCAAAGGCATCCTCGGCGGCCAGTGATACGACCGGCAGGCGAAAGGCGGATCCGGAAGACGCCCGCAGCGTCTTCGTGTTCCACAGGCTGACCGTCCCGGGCAACAGGATCATCCCGGTGGCGCCGAAGGCTTCCGCGGAGCGCACGAGGGTGCCCAGGTTTCCCGGATCCTGCAGTCCGCCGGCGATCACCAGCAGGGGCGCCGCGCGCTGGGAGCTCGAGGGCGCACCTTCGAAGAGCATGTCCAGCGTGAACTCAGGCGGATCGACGAGGGCCGCAATGCCCTGGGGATGCCCCGTTACGGCGGCGCTCAGGAAGACCGGCTCGGCGACAATCAGCACTTCCGGCGTGGTGCGTACAGGGAGCTGCTCCAAAGGGAGGTGTTCTAGCAGGTTCTCGTTGCCGGCTCGCACCAGCACGGTATGCAGCTTCAGGCCGCTCTTTAATGCTTCCTGCACCAGGTGGAGGCCCTCAATGGCGATACGGTTTTGCTCCGTCCGGCCGCCGCGCGACAAACCGGCGCGCAATTCTTTGATCCGGGCATTTTGCCGGCTCTCCACCCGCCGCGGACCAAATTCTGCCGGAGACTTCATGGTTGTGAACTCACCGCGATTGTAACCGCGGACTTGGATAGGAATCCGGTCAGGGTTCGGCCGGGATGACAAAGTGGAGGGCGCTGGGTCTGGTACTCTCGTTGAGATTGCACCAAATCGGTCGTGGGGTGAAGGTATCTTGTTGGCGGAACTTTTGCGCGTGCATCCGGACGAGCCAGAGCCGGATCGGATCGAGTACATCGTATCCTGCCTGCGAAGCGGTAAGGTGGTGGGCATCCCCACCGACACTTTTTATGGTCTGGCGGTCGACCCGGTAAATCTTCGTGCGGTGGAAAGCATTTACGAGATCAAGACCCGGCTCAAGCACAAGCCACTGTCGCTGCTGATCGCGAACGCGGCGCAGGCCTATGAACTGGCGCGCGAAATCGACTCCAGGTTCGACCTGCTGGCCGAGCGTTTCTGGCCGGGGCCGCTCACGGTGATTGTCCGCGCTGGTTCGCGCTTGCCCCTGCGCTCAACGGCGAATACCGGCAACGTTGCGCTGCGTGTTCCGGACTGCGCCATCCCCCGGGCGATTGTGGAAAAGTTCGGATTGCCGATCACCGCGACTTCGGCCAATTTGCAGGGGCTGCCGGAATGCAACTACGCAGCGTGCGTGCGCGATCAGATCGGGAACCGGGTTCCGTTGATTGTTGATGGCGGGGCGACCGGCCGAAGCACTGCCACTACCATCGTCGATCTATCCAATAGTGACGGTCCGTGGCAGATTCTTCGCGAAGGAGCCATTCCGACCCACGCAATTGCCTTAGCCCTGCAGCGCTGAGCAGAGATTCGAACATGGTTCTTCCCGGCCAGTTCCAAGCGAGCATAACCGGCTCGCGCATTACCAGAAAGACCCCTGTATGCGGGTTTCGTTGAGGAAAGCCGCGTGAAGCCCAGAGACGCCACCAACCCCGGCAGGCAAGTGGGGGCCCGTATTGTCCGCTGGTTGCTGGTCGTGGGCCTGGCCGCGATCGGGGGCTGGTTCTTGTGGGTCTATGGGCAAATTCGTTTTTATGCCACCCATGATGAAGCGCGGCCCGCGGATGCCATTGCCGTATTTGGCGCAGCGGAGTATGACGGCCGTCCCTCGCCGGTTCTGCGAGCTCGTCTCGATCGTGCGCTGGCGCTGTATCGGGAGCATCTTGCGCCGCTGGTGATTACGCTCGGCGGGGGTGGAGGCCCGGGGGACTCCGAAGGGGGTGTCGGCCATGATTACCTCTTGGCCCACGAGGTTCCGGAGAGCCAGATCATCGCGGAGACGCAGAGCACCAACACCGAAGAGTCGGCGGCCCGGCTGGCGGCGATTGCGCGGGAAAACCACCTGAATCGCATCCTCGCGGTCTCCGACGGGACACATCTGTTTCGCATTCGCGCTCTGTGCACCAGCCTCGGGCTGAACGTGGCGACCTCTCCCCGGATCGAGGCGCGGCGTCTGAGCTTCTGGGACCGGGCCATGCGCCTGATGCACGAGATGTTGAGCTACACCCTCTGGCGGTTGAAGGTGCGTTGAACGGGCCGCGGTTGTTCCGGAAAGCGCATCGCTCATTTTCGGCCTGCCGTATCGCTGGATGCACGGTCCCATTTACAATCATCTTGCGATCAGGAAATGAAACGTAGTGAGGTATTCACGGGTGCTTAGCGTTGCATGGCTCCAGTCACGGAGCCGGCGGAGCGTGGGTTTGCCGCAATCGGATTCCAGGGTTATCCAACAAATTAACGCGTTGGGTTGTTCTTCGCGGTTCTTTAGCCACGGTGGTTTTGCTCTGGGAGTGAGCCTCTTTCTGCTCTTGGCTGGATGCGGAGGGACCCCTCGGCCCGTGGTCACCCCGGTGGCCGTGACTGGGCCGGCGCCGCAACCCCAGAGCTTTGCAGTCGTAATCACCAGTACCGGTGTTGGCGGCCCTGGACTAGCCAATGTTTTCGATGCCGCCGGTGACACCCTGCTGACCCAGGCCTCGCTGGGCATCAATCCACTGGCGCTGACGCTAAGCTCCAGCGGCTCCTCGGCGACAACTGCGAATTCCGACGGCACGGTCACTACCTTCACGCCGTCGGTCACTTTGCAGACAAAGAACATCCAGAGCAGCACTTTGCTGCAGCCCGCGCTACCGGTGAATTTGCTCTCCACCGCGACCAGTCTCTTTATTACAGAGCCCAATGTCCCGGCCGTGGGGGTGCTCACCAACAACGCGAGCGGCGTCTATCAACTCACGCAGCAACTGACCGTGCCCGCGAGCCCAATCAACCTGGCCGGCAACTCGAACGCCGCGCGCGTGTATTCGATCACCCAGGACAACGGGTCCGGTAGCGTGGCCTTTGGCGACTGCCAGACCCCATCTCAGGTGACGACTCCGGGCCAGGTGCAGTCGATCGAGACCTCAACGGTGACCATCTCGCGTACCTTTCCAGTAGGGATCTGCCCGGTGTATGGCATTGGTTCCCCTGACAATCTGCGGATGTTCATTCTCAATCGCGGCAGCGGCACCCTTACCGTCATTAATAGCCAGCTCAACCAACTGGACACTACGGCGAACCTGCAGAACTTCAATTCCGCCACGGGCACGCTCACGCTGCCTCCACCGGCTGGTGTTGCGGCAGGATCGTTCCACGCGGGGCCGGTGTTTGCCGACTACTACCAGCCTTCCTCGCAACTGGTTACGGCGAACTATGACTCGAATACCATCACCATCTTCAATGTCAGCGTCGACCAATTCGGGAATGATTCCGCGCTGTTCGGCCAGGCGGTCACGGTCCCGGTAGGCAATGGACCAGACAGCCTGAGTATTCTGCGCGACGGCAGCCGGGTTTATGTCGCGAATCAAAAGGACAGTACGGTGAGTGTGGTGAGTCTCACCACCTACACGGTGGTGGCCACGATCCCCGTGACCGGGCACCCCATTTCGATGGCTTCGACATTCAGCACGCCCTTCGGCCAGGTGTATGTACTTGCGTCGGACCAGCCGTACATGAGCGTGATTCGCACCGATACGGATCAAGTGTCGGCGACAGTCCAGCTAGATGGAACCGGTGTCGATGTGCATACCAGCACGCAGTCGGTCGCGGCGAACGGCACCACAACAGGGACGGTGGCGAATTTCATCAACGATAGCCATGCCAGCGGCAGCGGCTCCCCCTGCGGGTTCGGCGCGCCCTGCACACCGAATACGACCAGTCCTGCATTGGCTGGTTCCCAGCGATCGAAATAGCGGATCGTGTTGATCCAGGATTGGGCTGGCTTGGGATCAGCCGTCCATCGGCTTCGCCGACCCGCGAGGGATGAAACCGGGAGATGTTGTTTCTTGGTGGGCCTGGACTTCACAATTTGCTGAAAAACTCCGGGACTGGATTGGCGCCCGGGGTTAGCTTCCAGTGGCTCCGGCGAGGACGATCGGCAGGGTGGGCGAAGGGGCGCCCCCGGCATTCTCGATGGTGACGCCGAAGGCTTTGGCCGCGATCCCGGAGCGAAGTGGCGGCAGCACCAGGGTTGCCGTGCCCACCGCGTCTGGGATGAAAAGGCCCGCAGGCACGGGGGCCTTGCCGTCGGCCGGGATTACCCAAAGTTCGTAAGTCTTACCCGATGGCAAAGGCTTGAGACTGGTGGCCAGCAGGATCATGCCGCCGCGCTCGGGCAAATATGTGGCGCGAGCGGTTGGCTGTGCGGGGGCTTTGCCCTCCGTGAGCGTGACCCGCTGGGCCATAGGCGCGGTCAAAACTTCCAGTACCTGCTGCGCCCGCGACGCTTGCGCCGCCAGGTTGGTCACCAGGCTCAATTGGTCGTGCAACTCCTCGTTCAAGGCCCGATTTTGTATCCCAAGAGATATGGAGACGATGGCCAAGGCAGCCACGGACCCCCAGGGAATCCAGAAGCCTGGTCCCCGGCGTCCGCTCTTGACGGAGATCACGGTTGCCGCCGTTTCCCGAGGCTTGGCCGCAGGTGCGGGGGCGATCTTATCCAGAAAGCGCTGCCGCGCGCCCGCCGGCAGGGGCCGTTGCTCCACGGCAATCGCCAGCAGAGCAAGGTCACCGCTAATCTCGGCCAATTGGCGGCGGCAAGCCTCACAGGTCTGCAGGTGCGCCTCGATCGATGCAACCTCCCCGTCGGGGAGACTCCGCATCGCATAGGCAGCCGATTCCTCCTGCGTATTGTGAATGTCGCCTGTCATGCCGAAAAAGCCTTTCTTAACGTAATCAATGCCATACGAATACGGGTCTTGACCGTACCCAGGGGATCGCCTGTTTTTTCTGCGATCTCGGAATGGCTCAAACCCTCAAAAAATGCGAGTTCCATCGACCGCTGCTGCTCTTCAGGAAGGTCTTTGAGGACTTTGTGAACCTTCTCAATCATGGCGTTGTGCTCGGCTACTGAGGCGAGGTTGCACGGAGAAGCGAGCACCACGTCTTCGACGGAATCCGCGGGCTTTCTACGCCGCAGCAGATCAATCGACCGGTTTCTCGCGACCACCACCAGCCATGCACCGAACGATCCACGCCCGTGGACAAACGACTCCGAATTGCGCCAGAGCTGGAAGAAGATCTCCTGCATCACGTCTTCCGCGTGGCCGGTATCCTTCAGAATGCGTAAAGCGACCGAGTATACGGCTCTGCCGTAGCGATCAAAGACTTCCGCCATTGCGGCCTGATCTCCTTGGCGCACGCGCGCGAGCAAGGTAGCATCGTCAGATGCCAAATCCGCTGAACCATCGGCCGTCTTTTCGGGGGTGCTTGTGGCTCTGGTAGTAGAACGAGCAGGGCCGCCAGTCGGATTGGGAATTTTGTCTGGCATTCTGCGAGCCGCAACCCATTATAAAGACTAGATGAGGAACCGTCTGGATAAGATGCTGTTTGAACGAGGTTTGGCGCCGTCGCGGGAACGGGCGCAGGCGCTGATCCTCGCCGGACGCGTGCTTGTCAATCAACAGAAAATCGCGAAGCCCGGCGCTTCGGTCGAGGACGACGCGGTTCTACGGGTGCTTGGAGATGCACAGCGCTATGTGAGCCGAGGCGGGCTCAAGCTGGAAGCCGCGCTGCTCGGTTGGGCCATCGACCTCACCGGCCGTTATTGCGCCGATATCGGCGCCTCCACCGGAGGCTTTACCGACTGCATGCTGCAACATGGCGCCGCCGGCGTGGTCGCGGTGGATACCGGGTACGGGCAGATTGCGGAAGCGCTGCGCAGGGACCCGCGGGTAACCCTGCTGGAGCGGACCAACGCCCGCTACCTGGAGCCGGGCGACCTGCCCGGGAAAATCAATTTTGTATCCATGGATGTGTCCTTTATCTCGGCCACGCTGGTGCTGCCGGCGGTGTTCGCCGCGGTGCGGGAGAGGCCAGGAAAGGGAAGGAGCCCGAACGCTATCAACGACGCTATGAACGACGCTATGAACGACGCCGGCATGGACGCCGTGATGGAGGCCGTGATTCTGGTGAAGCCACAATTCGAGGCGGGCCGGGAACATGTCGGCAAAGGAGGCATTGTGCACGACCCGGCCGCGCAACAGTGGGCCATCGATCGTGTGCGCACCGCTCTCAATGATCTTGGCGCGACGGCCATCGAGTTGGCCGATTCGCCCATCCTTGGAGGAGGCGAAGGAGGAAAAGGGAATCGCGAGTTTCTGCTTTATGCCCGCTTTTGAGCGCGACGGCGCATCGCCGCCGATCATGTACTCTAAAGCGAGTCCCTGACTCGATAACTGAATACCTAAAACCGATGCGACCTGTCGCCATTATTTCCAAGCCGCAGAAGGAAGAGCTCGCCAAGGTGCTTCCCGAGCTCGTTGTGTGGATGCGCGCGCATGACCTCGAGCCCATTCTCGACCATGTGAGCGGGAGCTACACGCAGGATGCACGGATCGTGCCCCGCCACGAACTGCCGGCGCAGAAACCCGCGCTGGTGGTGGTGTTGGGCGGCGATGGGACGCTTTTGGCGGCGGCCCGGGCGTTTGCCCTCACCGATGTTCCCATTCTGAGTGTCAACCTCGGCGCCCTTGGTTTTCTCACCGAGGTGCGTCTAGGCGATCTATACACCACGCTGGAGGGTTGGAAGGAAGGTTGCTGCGCCATCGATGCCCGCGCGCTGTTGCATACCGAGGTGATGCGCGGAGGCGCTCTGTACAGAGAGTTCGAGGCGCTGAACGATGTGGTGATTGCCAAGGGCGCGATTGCGCGCATGGGCGACTTTAGCGTCCATCTTTTTGAACAGTTAGCAGCATCCTTTCGCGCCGATGGTGTGATTGTCTCCACGCCCACAGGATCTACCGCCTACAATCTGGCCGCCAACGGACCCATTCTCGCGCCCTCCGTGGATGCACTGGTCATCACCCCCATATGTCCGCATCTGCTGACCATTCGCCCCATGGTGGTGCGCGGCGATGCGCATGTGACGGTGAGCGTCGAAGGCATTCCCGACCTCACGTTTCTCACCGTGGATGGCCAGGAGGCATTGCAGCTCCGAGTAGGCGACCGGGTTTGCTGCCGCCGCTCCGACCACAGCGTGCACATGGTTCGCCTGGGGGCGACGGGGTTCTTCGACGTGCTCCGGTCGAAGCTGAGTTGGGGGGAACGTTGAATGGGGTATTGCACTAGGGTTTGGTAAGTTCATCCAGAAGCAGCTTGGCCTTGGTCGCCCAGCCGTGGGCCCCGTCGGTGTCTCCGCCGTCGAGGGCTTGCTGCGCCTGCTTCAGAAAAGTGCGTATCTGCGCGGCGGTTACTTTTTCTTCTTCCGAGAGGGCCCGTTTGATCGCGTTCAAGCCCTGTTGGGTCTCGCCGATCAGGTCGGCTGTCTCGTGCTTGATGCGTTCCCCCGAGGCAAGGTCGCCCGTGGTCAGCTGGCCGATCGGCGAGACCGCCGCTGGATGCTCGGCTGCCGTCGTTTGCGGGACAGTGGACTGGGCAGCGGTCTGAGAACCGGGAGTTGTGGCGGCTCCGGCGGCCGCCTGCAGAGTTTCCGCCGGCTTGGGCGTCTTGACCCGATGCCTAACCTTCTTTGGCGGTGGGGGCGGCGGAAGGGGCACATTTTGCGCAGAGGGAGGCGGCAACGGGGAAGCCAGCGGGGAGATTGCTTTCTCCGGCGGTTCAGCTTTTGGCGGAGACAGCGTTTCTTTTCCAGATTGCAAGGGCGGGGCTTGCGCCTGCTGGGGCGGCGGCGAAGCTTTACGAAGCGGACAACCAGTGCAGACAACTACAAGCAAAGACAGGGCCGCGCTTGTCCTGAAAGCCCTCATCCCCGAGGCTCCTTGGCGATGATCGATCCAGCTTGACTGCTCCCGTCTGGCATAAGGTGTCCACGCGTTCTCCCCTCCTGAAAGCTGTTAAGAGGAAAGCGCAAAATAAAGGTCGTTCCGTGAAGCGCGTCTGATTGTACTTCGATCGAACCATTATGCAGTTCCACGATGCGGTATGTCATCGCTAAACCGATGCCGCTGCCGTCTTTCTTGGTGGTGAAGTAGAGGTCGAAGATCTTATCTCGAATCTCGGGTGGGATTCCACCCCCCTGGTCATGAATGCTGAGGGACGCCGTGCGGCCATCCTCGGCCAGGCGGACTTCCAGTTCCCCGCCTTCGGCCATGGCCTGGGCACCGTTAAGTACAACATTCAAAAGGGCCTGGTTCAACAGGTCGGCGTCGACATTGGCCAACACAGGGCGGTCGGGCAGATCGCTCTGCACGTGCACATCGCGGGTCTCGAGCTCCGCGGACGCCAGCATCAGGACCGCGGAGACGACCCGGCGTAAGTCCTGCTCTTTCAACTGGACTTCGACCGGGCGGGAGAAATCGACCAGGGTCTGGACCACCCGGTCGAGCCTTTGTATTTCACTTTCAATCACTTCCAGATGGCGAATAGCCCGGTGATCGGTTTCGCCCAGCTTATTCCGCAGCAGCTCAAGGTGAACCACGATGGCGTTGATGGGGTTCTTGACCTCGTGACCGACGCCGGCGGTCAATCTGCCGATGGCGGCCAGCCGCCGGGAAAGCTCCAAATCGTTCTCCAGATCCCGAACCGATTCGACGTCATGCAGTGTCAGGAGGGCGCCCAGGGTTTCCTGAGGAGACACGGCGTGATCGTCGTGAATAAAGTCGAGGGAGATTTCGACGTGGCGGCCGGTCTCGGTGGTGATCTCTTCCTGGACCAGGGCCATACGGGCGTCGAAGGACTCTCGCACCAGCCTGCCCAGGCGGGTATTGCGGGAAAAGACCTCATGCAGACCGGCGCCCAGGATTTGCGCCCGGCTTATGCCCAGAAAACGCTCCACCGAATCGCTGACCAGCACGGCGCGGGCATCGTGGGTATAGAGCAGGATGCCGTCCTGCAGATTGGTCATAATCTGGTCGAGGTTCTCTTTGAGGGCCGAGAAGACCTCTTCCACGTTGCGCATGCGGCGCCCGATGCGTTCGATTTTGTGGGAAACCAGCACCACCGCATCCCCAGACCCTGCTCCGCCCTCGGTTGCGATCTCGGCCTCTGCCAGGGTCAGTGCGTCGAGCCGGGTTGCGATCTGTTCAATCGGTTTGAGGGCGATGTTGGCCAGGAATGCGGCGAAGATGAGGGAGCACAGGATGGCCACGCCGGTATAGGTGAGTGCGGCGATGAGCCAGGGCTCGACGACGAACCGCAAAAAGGTGGTGCGCACCCCCACCCGGACGGTGGCAAACGTTTCCGAGTTCGATTCCAACGGCAGGGTCAGGTTGTAGACGCGAGGCGGTCCGAAGACGATCTGCAGAAGCCGCACCAGGCCGCCGCTCTGCAGTTCTTCGTATTGCGGTCTACGGGGGAGTGGGCGATCGAGGTTGGTGGGGTCCGTACTGAGCAGCGCGCGGCCTTCGCTATCGGCGATGGCGACGTCAAATACGGTGGGCGAGTAGCTGATGGCCGATTCCATCAGGGCGGAAAGGCTGGTATCGCGGCGCAACACGGCCGCAACCGCGACGCGCACGGAAACGGGATCGTTGGGGTCGACTTGCGGTCCGCGCAGGTTGGTCTCGAGCGAATGGCGGGTGGCCGCCGCGATCTGATGGGCCACCATGTCGTTGCCGGTGTAAGCCTGCGTCATCCGCTGGCGCAGAAGCTGGCCCAGAAATATCCAGGACAGGGTACACACCACCACGAATACCAGTCCGGTGATCGCGAGCACGAGCTTCGTCTTAAGTCTCATGGGGGAGTCGCCAGAACCGTGATCTTCAGCAAGGGAGCGGTGGCTGTATTTGTATCATTACCGGTTGCCGGTTTTCAGGCTACCGGCCGTTCATCCGCCGTCTCGATGCTGTTGGTACTACCGTACTCCTTCAACTTATTGTGCAGCGTTTTCAGGCTAATGCCCAGAATCTCCGCCGCCCGCGTTTTGTTATTGCGGGTGGACTCCAAGGTTTTCAGAATCAGCATCCGCTCCGCTTCATCCACGGTACTTCCGATCTCAACGTGCACGCCGCTTTCGCTGTAGCCGGCGGCGGCCCCGTCGACCCGCAGGAAGCGCTGCCCGAAGGTGGGTGGCAGATGCCTGGGCTCCAGGTAGCCCTCTTCGCAAAGAATGACAGCCCGTTCGATGGTGTTTCGCAGCTCACGTACGTTGCCCGGCCAGTCATGAGCCATCAAACGGTTCAACATCTCTCCATCCACTCCTTTGACCTGCCGGCCGTGCTTGGCATTCATGTCGTTCAGCAGAGCTTCAATAATCGCCGGTATGTCTTCCTTATGCTCTCGTAACGGTGGCATATGCATGTTAAAGACGTTCAGCCGGTAGTACAAATCTCCGCGCAGCTCGCCGGAGGAAACCGCTTCTTCAGGATTTTTATTGGTCGCTGCCAATACCCGCACATTCATGGGCGTTTCGACCTTGCTGCCCAGCCGGCGGAGCTTCTTATCCTCCAATACCCGCAACAGCTTGGCCTGCGTGCCCACCGGCATTTCGCCGATCTCGTCGAGCAGCAGAGTGCCTTCCTCGGCCAGTTCGAAGCACCCGGCGCGGCGCTCCAGCGCCCCGGTAAAGGATCCCTTTTCGTGTCCGAAGATTTCGCTCTCGATCAGCGTTTCGGGAATGGCGGCGCAATTGACGGCGACAAACGGCTTTCCCCGGCGAGGGCTCAGCTCGTGGAGGGTGCGCGCCACCAACTCTTTGCCGGTGCCGCTTTCTCCGGTGATTAAAACCGAGACGGTGCTGGGGGCGACGCGCTCGATCATGGCGAACATTTCCTGCATTTTTTTTGAGCTGCCGACGAGCGACCCCAGAAAGCCGGTCTCGCGCAGCTTGCGGCGGGTGACTTCCAACTCGCGTTCGGTTTCCCGCTGACGGCTGGCATTGGCCAGGACGGTTTTCAGGCGGGTGGGATCGATGGGCTTCTGGATGAAATCGTAAGCCCCCATCTTCATGGCCTCGACAGCGCGCTCGATACTACCCTGCGCCGTCAGGACAATCACGGCCGCGTTCAACTGCATCTCGCTCAATCGCGAGAGCAGTTCCAGCCCGTCCATTCGAGGCATTTTGAGGTCGGTCACGATAATTCCTGGAAACCACTCGCTTACCTTTTCCAGAGCCTCGATGCCGTCTCGTGCCGTCTCGGTGCGGTAGCCCCAGCCGGAGACCAACTCCGCCAGGCCGGCTAACGCATGCAATTCATCTTCAACAATAAGGACTCTCTCAGTGGCGCCCATGGCTGCTCTTCACTCTTTTCTAAAAACAATATTTTCTTGCTCGCTGCGGGACTCAAGCATGCGTCCCTTAAAATGCAGCACCAGGCGGGGCACCCGGTAAGCCGAGCCCCCCTTACGTATTCAACAACAGTCTTTCCGCAGCGCGCGTGGCAGGAACGGCTCAGTAACGCGGCACTGTTGGGTCGATCTCCCGCGACCAGGCATCGATGCCGCCGCTCAGAGACTGTACCTTTTCGAAGCCCTGGTTGCGCATCCACGCCGCGGCATTTAAAGAACGGACACCGGCATGGCACACGGTGACAATGTGCGCTTCCGGATCCAGCTCTTGAAATACGCGCGCTGGGATTTCTCCCATAGGGATGCTTTTGGATCCGGCTATCTGTGCTGTCGCAAACTCCCACGGCTCCCGAACATCCAGCAAGACGACGCCCGTCCCCCCAGACGCGAGGCTACCCGCGAGCTCGCGGGCGGTGATTTCCAGGTCGAGCATGAAATGGGTCTCCACATTTAGCATACATCTTGCGTCGCTGCACCCGCTTGCGGGATCTGTTGGTCTACGGATACGCAAGCGCTGCAAAAGTCGTAGAAAAGACAATGGATTGCCCGGCCCGGGTGGATTTCCTTGCCCAAAGGCGAAGGTCGAGGAACTCCATCGGGTGAAGCAGCTCGAAACCCAATCATTTCGGTTTGACGAGAGGATGTTTCAAAAATCCGTGAAAACCCCAATTGAGTTTGCCCGTAGCCAGCAGGCGCGGTTTCTGGAGGAATTGAAGTCGTTACTGCGTATTCCTTCCATCTCGACCCTCCCTGAGCACACCGGCGATGTCCGGTCGGTTGCCGAAAGCCTGGCCCGGGAGATGGAGCGCATCGGCCTGGAGCACGTCCGGGTCATCGAAACCGCGGGGCATCCCCTGGTTTATGGAGACTGGCTGCATGCAGCCGGCAAGCCAACCTGCCTGTCCTACGGTCACTACGACGTCCAACCTCCGGATCCGCTGGAAGAATGGCTTACCCCTCCTTTTGAACCCACCGAGCGGAACGGCAACCTCTATGCCCGCGGAGCGGTCGACGATAAGGGCCAGATGTACATGCATCTGAAGGCCCTGGAGTCGTGGTTACAAGGACCCGCGGGCAAGTTGCCGGTGAATGTACGGATGATTCTCGAAGGCGAGGAGGAGGTGGGTGGCGAAGGGATAGCGAGGTTTGTGCGCGAACATCCCGAGCAGCTCAAGGCCGATTTCGCCCTGGTTTCGGATACGGAGATGTTTGCTCCGGGCTTACCGACACTATGTGTCGGGCTGCGGGGTATGGTCTACACGGAGTTGGAGGCGGTTGGAGCCCGTTCGGATCTGCACTCCGGTGTCTATGGCGGCGCCGCCCCCAATCCCTTCGTTGCCTTGGCGCAGGTGATCGCCGCGCTCAAGAATGCCGAGGGCCACATCCTGATTCCCGGGTTTTATGACCGGGTCGCCGCCCCCAGCGAGGATGAGCTGAAAGCCTGGAAGAGGCTGCCTTTCGATGAGGAGCACTACCGCACCTCGGAGGTAGGGTCGCGTGAGCTGAGCGGAGAGCCGGGTTTTTCCGTGCTGGAGCGCTGCTGGGTGCGGCCTACGATGGATGTCCACGGAATGCCAGGCGGCTTTATTGGCGCGGGCGCGAAAACGGTGATTCCCGCCAAGGCTACGGCTAAGATTTCGTTCCGCCTGGTGCCCGACATGCACCCGCAGGAGGCTTTTGCGCAGTACAAGAGCTATGTCGAGTCGCTGCAGCCCAAAGGCATCGACTTGCGCGTGCGCCTGATTCACTCGGGCGACCCAATTGTCGTGGGCACCGACAACCCTTATATCAAGGCGGCAACGGTTGCCATGGGCAAGGTGTTCGGCAAGGAAACGGTGTTTATTCGCTCCGGCGGATCCATTCCAATTGTCGGCGACTTCGAACGGCATTTGAAGATTCCTACCGTCCTGATGGGCTTCGGGCTGCCGGACGATAATCTGCACGCGCCCAACGAGAAGTTTCATATCGATAATTTTTATAAAGGGATCGAATCGATCATTCTGTTCTTTGAAGAGGTCGGGTGAGGTCGTAACTTGGCAGCGGGAACGGCGTACGGCGCTGAAGGTTTCGTGCTTGCCGGGGGGCGCAGCACGCGCATGGGGCAGGATAAGGCGCTGCTCCAGTGGGGCGGTCTGACTCTGCTTGAGTTGGCACTCGAGAAGCTGTGCGGCCTGGGTGGACCGGAACCGCGCATCGCCGCAGCGCGGGCGGATCTCTCCCGCTACGCCCCAGTGGTGGCTGACCTGCATCCAGGGTGCGGTCCCTTGAGCGGTATCGAAGCGGCGCTGGCGGCGAGTTCCAGGCCGCTGAACGTTTTTCTGCCGGTGGACCTTCCTCTGTTGCCAGGGTGCTTTCTGCTCTGGATGCTGCGGCGCGCCGATACTACGGGCGCTCTCATGACAGTGCCGCGCATCCACGGCCAGCCCCAGCCTCTATGCGCGGTGTACCACCGGGATCTGCTCGGCCCCATCACTCGATCGCTGGTGGCCGGCGATTACAAAGTCATGCCGGCGATGATGGCGGCTGCCAGGGAACAGGCTCCTTCCCAGGGCATCGACATCTTCGATGTGGAACGAGTGGCTTCGGCCAATCCACAATTGCCCCGCTGTGCCCCGCTGCCGCCGTACCGCTGGTTCCATAACTGCAACACTCCCGAAGATATGCCGGGAAATGCTTTAGTCTTATGCCAATGAGTACGTCTCCCGACGCCACGTCGTCGCCCGAACCGGTGGATGGTCGTTTCGCTGGCATTCCTGAGGGAACACCCATCGAGATCGTTGGTGAGTCCCCACGCGCCGTGCAGCATGAAGCGCCCCGGCTGGAAGATGCTCCCTATATCGCGTTCGAGCACGTATCCAAATCCTTTGGCAGTCTGCACGTGCTGGACGACGTCAGTTTTTCGGTGCAGCCCGGAGAGACCCTATGCATTCTGGGCCGCTCCGGTGTGGGCAAGTCGGTTTCGCTGCAGCAGATCATGGGCTTTCTGAAGCCGGATTCCGGGCGGATCATGGTGGCGGGGCAGGACATCACGGGGTTCAACGAAGACCAGATGGGGATGGTGCGCAAGAAGGTCACGATGGTTTTCCAGAACGGCGCGCTTTTCGATTCGCTGTCTGTTGGCGAAAACGTAGCGTTTCCCCTGAGAGAGCGTGGCCAATTGCTGGAAGACCAGATTCAGCAGGTGGTGAACGGATTGCTGGACATGGTCGGCGTGGCCGGGATGGCCGACTTGTTGCCATCGGATCTGTCGACCGGCATGAAGCGCTCGGTGGCGATTGCGCGCGCACTTTCCGCGCAACCCGAGGCAATTCTGTATGACGAGCCCACCACCATGGTCGATCCGCTCATGGGCCGGCTACTCGGCAACCTCATCCAGAAGCTGAAACACCAACTTCGACTGACCAGCATCGTGGTGACGCACGACATGCGATTTGCCGAGCGGCTGGCCGACCAGGTTCTTTTCCTGCACGAGGCGAAGGCTTATTTCTTCGGCACCATGGACGAACTCAAGGAGACCGAAGACCCTTTTCTACGAGAGTTCCTCGATCTGGATAAGCTGATTTTGCCCCAGGGTTGAAGGGCCGGTTATTGGCGCCTGGTGTGCGCCATTTCAGACTGGCTGCCGCATTTTGAGCGCTCACGACCCTCCGAAGCACAGACTGTTTTCAGGACGCTGCGTGTGGGACAGCATCGGGAGAGCGCCTTCTATAGATCATGGCAGGGATAACTGCCTGGTAATCATGTCCCCTGAAAGTAACTGACACATATGAGTTACTTCTGCGCGCTTCGGTATGCCCGATGGTATTCTCACTGGGAAAGGATCCGGGGCAAAGCATTCACTTTCTCCGGCTTTCCACACTCGAACATGTGCCTCTGAATGGCTTTGCCGGCTGACGGCGAGGCGGGTTCTCAGGGGTGCCGTTGAAACTGGATAACCATAGAAGAACAAAGGCTTAGCGGCTATGCACTCCAGGTCTTCATCATCTTGCCCGACGTTCTTTTGGGCGATTTCTAAAACCAATGATCTGCGTGTGGCGGCGCGCCTGCGCGTCGTTTGCCGGCGAATACAAGGCCCTGGGTTCGAATGACCCAAAAAGTAACATAGGCCCAGTATCCGACTAGTAACGAAGTAACTCAAAATTTATTTGATTCGTCTCGATTAAGGGGCAGAGTGTAGTCAGTCTGCAGCTTGCTCGAGATTGAGTGGGGACATCCATGGCAACGTCGGGACTTCTCAAACGCATATCGATCAACGGCCCGCGAGGAACTGCGGTCATCCGACGCAGCGGTACAGGGCCGGCCACACTCGCAAGGGAAGGGCGGGCGTGTCGGCGCGCTTTGGGTTCTGGGCGATGTGGTCATTGTTCTTGTTGCGTTGATGATTGCGGTGCGGGGCTGGCTTGGGCAGGGCCTGTTTGGAGCAGATTCTCCCTATCGGACCAATCAGATGTACCAGAGCCATCCCGCTATTCTGCTCGGTTGCCTGGGTTGGTTCATTCTTTCGCTGGTTCTGGTCAGCAGACGTCACCATTTGTATGGCCCCATACAGCTGCGCAATACGCTGCATGAACAACGGTTGACGATTCAGGCGAGCCTCACAGCCGGATTGCTGCTTTCCGGAGCTCTCTACCTGGTACGCGGAGAAGTGATCTCTCGCGGTGTGGTCATCCTCACCGTGGTGATGACGACGGTATTGCTCTGCGGCCGCCGGCTGCTGTGGCGCATGATGCTCTATCGCCGTTTTGAAAACGGCCTGGAAACGCGCAACATCATCATCGTGGGTACGGGGCGCGTTGGTCAGGCAATGCGTCATCACCTGGACAGCATTCGCTATCTTGGATACACCTTCAAGGGCTACGTACAAATTCCTGGAGTCGATTCCGAGAGCCCGGCGCTGGCCGGCGATGTTTTGGGAACGATCGACCAGTTGTTGCCACTGGCCCGGCAATTCTTCGCCGATGAGATTTTTCTCTCCGCACCCTGCGACGCTCGCGTGGTGACGCGGATCGTGGCTCAGGCGAGGGAAGCGGGCGTCGACATTCGTGTCGTGCCGGAACTCTACGACGGCCTGGCGTGGAACAGCCCGATTGAATATATCGGGCAATTTCCGACCATTCCGTTGCACCGCGGGGAGACTCCGGTGATCGGGATGTTCCTCAAGCGCATTCTTGACGTGTTCCTGTCGTCGATCGCGCTCCTGGTCTTGTTGCCGCTGATCGCGGCGATCGCGGTTGCGGTTACGTTCGATTCGCCTGGGCCCATCTTCTACTGCTCCGACCGGATTGGGAAAAAAGGCCGCGTGTTTCGCTGCGTCAAGTTTCGCACCATGGTGGCCGATGCCGAACGGCGGCGGGCGGACATTCTGCACATGAACGAGCGCGACGGGGTGCTGTTCAAAATCAGCAACGATCCCCGCATCACGCGCCTCGGCGGATTTCTGCGTAAGTACTCGCTGGATGAATTGCCTCAGTTTGTGAATGTGATGCGTGGGGATATGAGCATGGTAGGTCCCCGGCCTCCGATCGCCAGCGAAGTGAAGCGCTATGACCTGGGCCATCTGCGGCGGCTCGACGTGCTGCCTGGTATGACCGGGCTGTGGCAGGTGCAGGCGCGCCAGGATCCATCGTTCGACAGCTACATTTCGCTCGATACGGCCTATATCCAAAACTGGAGCATTTGGCTGGACCTGAAGATTCTGGTGCGTACCCTCGCGGTGGTTGCCGGCGGCACCGGGTCTTAGGGCGCGCGCTTCCGTCGAGAGGGCGTCACCCTCACTCGTAACATCGCCAGACTTCGGTGAGGTCGAGAGTAAAGCCTTCGACGGGACCCCTGCCCTGGATGGCGCCCCCCGTCACAGCCTCTTTGTCGGCCTCAGGTCGGTACACCAGCACCTGCTGCTTGTATGGATCAATGAGCCAGCCCAGAGCCGCGCCATTCGCGATCCAATCCTGCATCTTCCCCTGTGTGTCACGAAAACTATCCGACCTGGAAAGCAGCTCGATCACAAAATCCGGGCAGAGATGAGGCAAACCTCTGGCCCCCGCGGGTGGAATGCTTGCCAATGTTTCTGGGCTCAGATAGGCCGCGTCAGGGCTCAACATTGAACCATCTTTGAGAAAGAATCCGCCGTTCGAGTCCGCGACCTTGCCTCTTCGATGGGTCTTCCACCAAAGCCGCAACTGGTGAATGATTTCTGCATTGCCATCGCTGGTGGAAAGCTCAGTAGGTGGATTCACGCGAATCTCTCCGTTTTTTGTCCGCTCGAACTGGAACACATCGTTTGCCGCGCACAGGGCCGCAAGCTGATCGTCGGATACCGGACGGTCCCAGACGAGGTTGCAAGGCAAGGCTTCGATGTTTAAATGGAGAGGAGCGTCCATACCAGGATTTTATCCCTTTCCACTTGACCCGGATCGAACCGGAAGAGAGCGGAACGCATGGTATCTCCTACGTATTTAGGATCCGGCAGCCGCGAGTACGCGGCTGATGCCGGCGAACATTTGCTCGAAGCTCGAAATTTCCTTTTCCAAATGCTCCGTGCCCGCCGCGGTCACTCTGAAAATGCGAACCGGGCGGCCTTTCTCCGACACGCCCATTTCCGATTCCAGCCATCCCGTCTTCAACATGCGCTGCAATGCCGGATAGAGCGAACCCTCCTCCACCTGCAGCAAATCGTCGGAGACTTGCTTGATGTGCTGGGCAAGTGCATAGCCGTGCATGGGTCTCCTGCGCAGCGTTTGCAAGATCATCATTTCCAATGCGCCGGGAAAGAGGTCGCGGTATGCTGATTTCTTCGCCATAGGCCCTTGGTAGAAATAGTAGTCGAAAAAGACTATCGTAGAAATAGGATCAAAAGATTGCCGAAAGTGGAAGCGAAGCAAACGGCGCAAACTCAGCGCGGAACCACAGTCCCCGTGAATCCGTATTTTCACCCGTGCATCCAAATGCGCGGCTGTGCTGTGCATAGTTTGTAAACAAGGTACCCGGATCGCATCTGGCAGCCCAGCCGGCATCACAAATGGGGGAGTTGGCGCCCGTTGCCCAAAAAAATAAATGACGCTGTAACGAGGGAGCGTGTTGGAAGTCCAAACAGATGGACGATGAGGCGAGCAATGGCGAATTCAGGTGAAGGCTCCTACGCGTCTATGCTGCGATCGAGTACCTTCGTTGATGAATCGGTCTCGGTTGACGCGGTTGAAGAGCTTTCTCGCATTGAGTTGATGCAGCAGCTCGGCCGTATCGTCAGCAGCAAGTACTTCCGCAACAGCAAGCGCTATCCGGTGCTTCTCAGATTCGTCGTCGAGCAGACCCTCGCCGGCAAATCCGATCTGCTCAAGGAACGCACCCTGGGTATGACGGTGTTCGATCGAGACAGCGACTACGATACCAATGCAGACCCCATTGTGCGCGTAACCGCGGGCGAAGTGCGCAAGCGTATCGCGCAGTATTATCAGGAACCCGGTCACGAGCATGAGTGGAGGATTTTCCTGCCCCTTGGCTCCTACGTGCCACGGTTCTTGTTTCCTACTGACGAAGCGGCAGCCGTTGCGGCCGAATTGGTGGATCCCCCCGAGTCGTTGGTCGCGCCGGCGCCGTCCGATGCGAAACTCGTGCCTGCTGTCTTGTCCAGAGGAATCAAGTGGGGACACTGGAGGACGGCGCTTCTGTTCCTTGCGGCGTTTCTGCTTGCAACGGTCGCGTTCCCGGCGTTCAAGTCCAAGTCCCATCCAGAACAAGCTCCGGCTTCCGCGGGCTTATATTTCTGGAAGCCATTGCTCCTCTCGCGTACCCCGGTGCTGGTGGTGTTGGGGGAGCATTCACTCGACCGCAATGGCAATGATATGCCAGTGTCACTGAGCGCAAAGGAAACCCAGCCGAAAGATATGATGGCGGCCATGTTGCGCACCAATATGGTTCCGATGAGCGATATCGTCGCTTACAGCCGGGTTACCGACATGCTGACGCAGCACTCCCAGCTTTATCGAACGCAAGGTTCCAACGAATCGACCCTGGAGGAAATACGGCGAAGTCCGGTTCTGCTCATCGGTGGATTGGATAATGCCTGGACGCTTCGTCTGCAGTCTGCGCTTCGCTACCGGTTCTTCGCCCCGAGCAATTTGCGCGGTGAGATTATCGACGGGCAAGATCCGGCAACCTTCTGGCGCTTCGACAACACGCAGCGGACCACCGGCAACTCTCGCGATTACGCCATCGTCGCGAATTACTACGATCGGTCCATCGCGCAGCGCGTTCTGATTGTGGCGGGGATCGGGATGGGCGGCACCAAGGCGGCCGCGGAATTTGTCACCAGCAATGAAGAACTGCAGGGCTGGCTAAATGGAGTAAAGCCCGACAAACAAAATGTAGAAATAGTCTTGTCCACGGACATCCTCAATGGGCAGCCGGGCCCACCCCGCATCCTCGCAACAGCCACCTGGTAAACCGCTTGTTCCTCAGCGCCGAAGAACTGGATTCGTGCGTGCGCAATCGGCTGATTTCCTTGCGAAGGGGCCAAGGCAGTGCGTCACAATGAAGGTGTTTTTATACACCAGAGGCCAGCTTCGGAATCCTGCCCGCTCACGTCGTAGCCGGGAAAAAGAGTCGCGCCCGAGCCGCTCCCTCTCCCTATAGACGACCATCTGCACGATGTACTCCACAAAGCGGATGGTCCGCGAGCGCCTCTCCCTCCGCAGAGATATGTGGATCGAAATAATCTCTATCTCCTATTAGAACATTTACCTGATCGGGCCACGCGTTCAGCGTCTCCACCTAATCATCGTAGCGCTCGGTGCGATGAGCATGCCGGCTCTTTCGCACGGGCCGCGTTTGTCCCGGCTTTACGACGTATGATACGTCCACCGATACGTAATGTAACTATCTCTGAAATAAACCACTTGTAGAAGCGGTGGAGGTTTTACCGTATGAGCCTTGGCGAGGGTTGAGTCGAAGGCTTAAAGTTCGGCCCGAAGTCGAAACACGTTCTTGTCGCGCACGAAAAAAGAAGCACTGGAACAACGGCTCGACTTGAAGGAGAGGCTAATCGTGAAATCGAAAATAAATACCATCCGGCGTGCTGGGTCACGCCGGACAAAAGAAACAATATGCAAAACCATAGCCACAAGAATCTTTCGCGTGGGGTTGTTCGCCCTGGCGCTATGCCTGCTTGCCATACCGTCTGCCAGCAGTTTCGCCCAGCTGACGACCGCGGATATTCTGGGCAACGTAAGTGACCAGACAGGCGCCGCCGTCTCAAATGCCACCGTTACCCTCACCAATCTCGGAACGAACGACCAACGAACCGTGCAGTCGAACGGCGCCGGCGACTACACCTTCACGCTGCTCGCCGTGGGTCATTACTCCATCTCGGTGAAGGCCGGTGGATTCCAGGAGTCAATTACCAAAGACCTTAGCGTCGAAGCAGGCGACCGTGCGCGTGCGGATATCCAGCTCAAGGTAGGCGCGGAATCCGCTGTAGTCGAAGTGACGGCAACCACGCCGCTGCTGCAGGCTGACAGCGCAACCGTAAGCTCCACCGTAACCGCAAAAGCCGTGCAGGATCTCCCTTTGAACGGTCGCAACTTTGTTCAGCTGGTACAGATTGTGCCTGGCGCCAATGAGGGTCCAGGAAATGGATTGACCAGCGGCGGCCGGCCGGATGATCGCCGGCAAACCGCCAGCTTCTCGGTAAACGGTCAAGACGACACCCTCAACAACTACACCATCGATGGCATTGACGATAACGAGCGCATTATCGGCACGATCGGCGTACGCCCCATCGTCGAAGCCATTGACGAGATCACCGTGCAGACGAACAACTACACTGCGGAAGCGGGCCGCACCGCAGGTGGCGTCGTCAGCATCGTCACACGCACCGGCGCCAATCAATTTCACGGCACCGCGTATGAGTTTTTCCGCAACGACATATTCGATGCGCGCAACGTTCTGCAGACTAGCGGCAACAAGCCCGAGTTGCGCCAGAATCAGTTCGGCGGCAGTATCGGCGGGCCTATCTACAAAAATCGCACCTTCTTCTTCGGCGACTATGAAGGCTTCCGCGAAGTGAATGGTCTTACCTACACCAAGACCACGCTTACCCAAAACGAGTACAACGACGTGAACAGCCTGAATGGCGGAACGCCCCAGCTTCTGCTCAATGCCGGCAACGGTACGCAGGGCCTACCGGTGGATCCAATCGCTTTGGCCTATCTGAAGCTCTACCCCGCGCCCAATGCCGGCGGCGCCGGCGCGCTTTCCAATAACTACATCACCAGCCCCAACCGCACGCAGTCTTCCAACAGCTTCGATGTGCGCGTCGATCACAAGTTCAACGACCGCAATTCCTTCTTTGGGCGTTACGACTACAACAAGGTGAATACCTTCACTCCTCCGGGCCTGGGCGTGAATGCAGCGACGGGGCTCGCAATCAGCGGCGGCCAATTTGACTTCGATGGTCCGGCGACGGATACTGCGCAACAGTACGGCTTTGGATACACGCGCCTAATTACTTCGAACCTGGTGCTGGACCTGCGCGCCGCCTTCACCCGCATCAACAATCTCTCCCTGCCTCTCAACTCCAACGTGAAGGGCGGCGCAGATGCCAGCGTCTCTGGAGGTTTAGGTACGTTTGCGTCTAACCTGAACAGCCAAACCACGAACCTCACCCCCATAAGCTTTCCTGGCCTGAGCGACATTGGCGACGGCTCCTTTGTTCCCCTGCAAGACATCGACAACACCTTCCAATACCTTGGCAACGTAAGCTGGACCAAGGGCAGCCACAATGTGAAATTCGGCGCCACGCTCATTCGCCGTCAGGCCCGCAACCTGCAAAGCCCTTACGTGGCTGGGCAGTACACGTTCGGACTGCCGAGCGACTCATCCCCCGCACCCGGTTCCAACGTACAACTGACGGCGACGCAGCAACGTGACAACGGGATCGCCTCCTCGCTGACCGGTGCTTTCAGCGGCGAGCAGCGCCAGGTGGACCTCACTGCTCCCGACTATCGCACCTGGGAGCCCGGCTTCTTCGTACAGGACTCCTGGAAAGTGACACCGAAGCTGACCGTGCTGTACGGCATTCGCTACGATGTGTTCACCCCGTTCACTGAAGCACACAACCGCATTGCCAACTTCAATTTCTTTAACGCCCTCAGCCTGAATCCCTCAAGCGTTACCAGTGCCCTGAAGATCGCGAATGTCAACGGGGTCGACGGTCACGCCGGCATCTCAACCGACTACTCCAACGTGGCGCCACGCGTTGGCTTCGCGTACGCGGCGACTCCTTCCACCATCGTTCGTGGTGGTTTTGGTATCAGCTACTTTCCTGGGAACTACACCTCTAACACCGATTTGAAAAACGTTCCATTCCTCTCGAATTTCCAACCGAGCTGCCAGTCGGCAGTAGCGATTCAAGTTGAAACTGCCTTTTTAGGCGCCGGGAACAGTGTTGGCAACGGACAATGCGCGGCTGCCTACAGCGCCTTCGATCAGGGCCTGCCCTTACCTGCGGTGCCGAATGTTTCCAACCTGCAGAACCTCAATCCGCTGTCGTTCAATACCGAGAGCCCCAATTTCAAGGCCGGCGTCGTCGATCAGTACAACCTGCAAGTGGAAAAGCAGTTCGGCGCCAATGTGTTCACGCTTGGCTACGTGGGCAACGTGGGTCACCACCTGCCCCAGGTGATCAACGACATCAACCAACCCGCCCCCTACAGCACCAATCCCAACAGCCCTCTCTACCAGGCGGGTACCGCCATTCGTCCCAACAGCGGACCGCGTAAGCTCGACCCCCAGTTCCCGGGAGGCAACCTGAGCTCAGTAGGCCTGGTACAAAGTGAAGGCATCTCCAACTACAACGGTCTGCAAACGTCTTTCCAGCGGCGCTTGAGCCACGGCTTGGCGTTCGATGCAAACTACACCTGGTCGAAGGGTCTGAGCGACAATACCGGATACTCGCAGGAAGGCAGCCAGGAGGGCTTCAGCGATGCTGATCCCACCCGGCTTCGCCAGATCGAGTATGGCATTGCCGAGAACGACATCCAGAACCGCTTTGCACTCTCGTTGAACTACCAGTTTCAGTACGGTAAGACCTGGACTGGGGTTGCGAAACAGGCGCTCACCGGTTGGGAGGTGAATACCATCACTGTTTGGCAGAGCGGTAAGCCGTTCACGATTCTCAATAACGGAGGCAATGCCGGGGCAGGTAACAACGACACGACGACCTACATCAACCCAGCCAACAACCAGTCAGTGACCGAGTCGTATAACGATCGCGCTGTGCCCAACAATGGCGGCGGCAGAGATCGCCCCAACACGCTGTTCAACCCTCGCGGAAACAGGTCGAAGGCCGAGTTCTTCAACATATCCGCCTTCGCCCCCCAGCCGACCGGGACGGTTGGGAACACGCCGCGCAACTCACTGTTCGGTCCCAACTTTGGTCACGTGGATTTGTCACTCTTCAAGAATTTCCCTGTGACGGAGCGCGTGAACGTGCAGTTCCGAGCGGAGGCTTACAACATCAGCAACACGCCCAGCTTCATCTTTCCGCTGGGTGACGGCAGTACTGAGCTTGGCAGCACGAACTTTGGCCAAGTCAGCAACTTCGATCCCAACTACAACCCTCGTCTCTACCAGTTCGCACTTAAAGTGCAGTTCTAACTGGTATGCGGTCCGGCGGCAGAGGCAAAAGACTCTGCCGCTTTCCCGGGGGGGTGGACGTCGATCCGTTCTATTAGCATCAAACCAATGAGGACATCGCGATGATGCAGACGCCGATTTGGTTTGAACGAAAATTCGACCTTTCGTTTCCGCTCGAACTGCTGCCAAACTTGTGTGCGCGTCTGCGCGGCACCCCCGCCCGACTCGAAGAAATACTGCGCGATCGATCGAACGAAATGTTGACATGGAAACCGCAGGGAAAGTGGTCGGCTCAGGAAAACGCCGGCCATCTGGGTGACCTCGAACCGCTGTGGCTGGCCCGAGTGAACGACTTCGTGGCGGGCAGCAACGAACTCACCGCAACAGACCTGCAGAATCGAAGCACACACGAGGCGAACCACAACCTGCGCTCACTCAAGGAGATTCTGACGGAATTCCGCGACGGAAGAGAGAAATTGCTGAAGCGTGTGGATGCACTCGACACAGCACTGCTTCCGGGAGCTATCCCTCATCCGCGGTTGAAAACGCCGATGTCGCTCACGGATCATCTGTATTTCGTCGCCGAACACGACGATCATCATCTCGCGCGCATATGGGAACTGACGCATATGCGCGCGGCTTGGTCGTCTGGTCAGATGCCGGTTCCCGGCTCCGCGGCAGGGGTGTAGCTGGTAAAGCCGGCGATCGCCATCCCACGTTGCGCCTCGGGGTTCTTCATGAACGTTTCCCATATAAAGGCAGTGCGCGTATTTTCCGCCATCAGCATGGTAATACCGGTATCGATGCCGACAGTGTCGGTGTCGTACCAGTTCTTCAAGGGATTGAAAGCATCGACGAAGCCATAGCGGCTCCAGGCCTGTGGGTAATGTGCCCGGATGTTCTTCAACACCCGCATTGTGGTCTGGGGAAGAAAGGGAAGTGAGCCCCCGGGGGCAGCGGGCACCACGGTACCATCGATCGGTCCCATGGCCGGCGGACCACCCCAGATCACGTAGCCCTTGTCGGAGTCGGAAGCAGTAATGCCCCACAGGTCGTCGCTGTAATCGGGAAAGTCCTTGGACAGTTCGATACAGAAGCGGCGGTGTACGTCGGTAGCGATCGCCGAATTGTGAAAGTAATCCGCGAACTTATCGCGCTTATGGCGAAAGTCAAACCACGCCTGCGAGTACTGGTGTACAAACAGCGGCGCGAAGGAGCCAATGTAACGCAGCCCGTCGTATTCGAAGGCCGTTCGCTTCCACGCCGTCCATGCATCGGGATGCAGCGGGTGTGTTCCCGATCCCATACCGAGCAGATAAATCATCATCAGTTCGCTGTAGTAGTCCCACTTATAGGGTAGGAAGCCGAACTCGGGTGTCCACCCCTGGGTCAGCAGGGCTGTGTCTTCTGAGAGCCAGGTCCAGTCAACCCGATCGAAGATTTCATGTCCTAGATGAACGATCTCGTGATCGTCGAAGTGCTGGCGGCAGGTGAGGATGCCGCAAAGCAGAATTGCGGTATCCACCGATGAGACTTCAGAGTCCCAAAGCCGTTCGCCGGTATGGATGTTGGCGAAGTGGTAGAAGAATCCGCGATGGGTGGGCAGAGTTCGCCAAAGAAAGGTGAGGGTTGCCAGCACACGCGCGCGGGCGTCCTCATGGGAGATGAAACCGCGTTTTTCCGCGATGCAAATGGCGCTCAGGCCAAAGCCGGTGGAGGCGATGCTGCCCACCACTCCAGTGTCGTTGGTGCGCGCATTGCAGCGGTCTTTGATCAAGCCGGTCTGGGGATTGGTTTGCTCCCAGAAAAAAAGAAAGCTGCTGCGTTCCAAATCGTCCAGGAACTGCTCATCCTCGGGGGAAAACATCGCCGGTGGAGGCAGGGTTGCGGGTTCTTTACTCCGCCTGTCCGCCGGGTGGTGTGGGGTTGTGGTTGGCCCCTGGGCCAGCGCTGCCAGCGTGCTCCATTGGGTGAGAGGTAGACCCAGCGAGACGCCTGCCATTTGCCTCAGTAACCGGCGCCGGGAGCCGCCTCTTCTCTTGTCGCTCTTCTCCGCACCATCATCCACACACATTCAGGCTTGTGCCCTCCCATAACCCGGCGATTGATTGATAATAGATGCCAATGACGGGAAAGAAAATTGCCGGGACGATCCTGGCGGTTGCTGCATGCCTCTTGATCGGTCTGTTCCTATCGCTGCGGGCGCACCGCCTGCGTCTGATCTCTGACGCGCAGTCGATACCGATTGAAGGTGCGGTGATCGAGCGCGCCGCGGACGCACAGAACCAGCTACCGATCGCCGCCGTTGCGATTGCGGCGACGGATGGTGTATCGAGCGCCTCGACGCAGTCCGATGCCGCAGGGTACTTCAAGCTGGTCCTCAAGAAGCGGGTATTGTCAGACCGCCCTGTCATGGTCACCTTCCGCCATCCGGGTTACGAACCGATGGACCTGACCGTGCAAACGGGCAGACTGCAGATCCCCAAAAAGCTCTATGTCGCGGCCCTGACTCCCATCGTTCCCACCATGCCGTCAAAGGCCGATGCGAAGTCCGTCCCCCCGCCGACGGTGGTAGCAAATATCCGGGTGCGGTACACCCTCAATTCCCGGACCGAGACCAATGTGGGGAGCGCTGTCAAGACCTTCCAGGTGGTCAACAAGGGAGATGTACCGTGCGATCATCATGCGCCCTGTTCGCCGGATGGCAAATGGAAGGCAGCCACGGCCTCGGCGTCGCTCGACGCCGGACCAGATAACTCGTTCGGCAACATTCGTGCCTCCTGCATTGCGGGGCCTTGCCCGTTCACGCGCATCGACTCAAATGGATTCGTGCACGGTGGACGCAAAATCAGCGTCTCCGCCTTGAATTGGTCGGATACGGCGACCTTTCTTATGCAAGCTGAGGTGTATCACAACGCCATCAGTTCGAATGTGCGTGAGTTGTACCCGGTTCGATTTGGCCGAACGCTCAACTTCACCGTGCCTCCTTCGCAGGAGGGCGTTAGCCTCGAGGCCGAGGTCGACGGCTCTCCCATGGTGTTTCCGCTCGGCCCGGACCCTTCGATGAGTTGGGCCACCTGCACCGTCAGGAGTGGAACCGAAGAAGAGAAGACGATGGTCTATCGCTGTGAACTCAAGCCCGGCTATCGGTTCTGATATCGGCCGCGTCGTGAACCGATCTACGGCATGCTATCATGATAGCATCGAGGGATTTTGCGATGGCCCAGCTTCTGGTTCGCAACCTGGAAAACCAGCTTAAGGTGCGTCTGCAGCGTCGCGCCAAGCGGCACGGGCGAAGCATGGAAGAAGAAGCCCGGGATATTTTGCGCAATGCTCTTCGTGAAGAAGACTCCCCGGCTGCCGGTTTAGGGACAGATATCGCCGCACTCTTCAGCGAAACCGGACTTCGCGAAGACATTGCTGAACTTCGCGGGCACGCTGTCACTCCGGCGATCTTCGAGCGATGATCCTACTCGACACCAATGTCGTCTCTGCTCTTATGCGCCAGAAGCCGGATGTCGAGGTAGTTCGCTGGCTGGACCGGCAGCCACGCACCTCAGTTTGGATTACGTCGATTACTGTCTTTGAGGTTTATTTCGGACTTCAGGTGATGGAGACGGGAAAGCGCCAATCTTTGCTGACAGTGGCCTTTGAACGTCTTCTAACCGAGATGATCCAGCAACGTATTGCGCATTTCGACAGCGCGGCGGCTCAGCATGCGGCGAACCTTATGGCGGCGCGTCAGAAGAAGGGGCGCTCCGGGGAGCTGAGAGATACGATGATCTCCGGGATCGTGCTCGCCTCGCACGCGACCTTGGTGACGCGGAACGTAAAGCACTTCGACGACATCTCTTCCTCAGTTGTGAATCCGTGGAACACATAAGGTAAGCGCGCGTAAGTCCCGGACAGGCGCTCACTCTAGAAAAGTCCGAAAGAACCGCCGTATACTCAGAGCGATCCATCCAACCAGTACGTCTTGCTTTTGTGTGCGTCCCAGTTTGCTGTAGTAGGAGCGTTGCCCAATGTTCCGTCTCTTCCGTCATGCTCTGCGGCAGCTTCGGGAAAACCCGGGGGTTGCCGCGACCGCCATACTCACGTTGACCATCGGTATCGGCGCGTCGACCGCTATCTTCGCCGTGCTCGATGCAGTGCTGCTGGAGCCGCTGCCGTTTGCCCAGCCTGACCGGCTTGTCGCCGTCATTTCGCAACCGGACGGCTACGCGTCGATCCCCACCATGCAGGACTACCTGACGCGCTCGACCACGTTTCAAAACCTCACTGCCTATCGCCAGTGGTCGCCAACCCAGAAAGGGCCGCATGCCCAAGTAGCCCAGCGGTTCTTAACCGTGAGCCAGGGCTTCTTCTCGACCCTGGGAACGCGCTTCGCGCTCGGGACAAGCTGGCCCATCACCGGCAACGAGCAGGATTGCTCCTCGCAGGCTGTTGTCAGCGGCGGGTACTGGAAGCGTCTTGGCGGCGGAAGCGTACTCGGCGATAAAAAGCTGAACCTTGAGGGACGAGACTTTCCGATTGTGGGCGTTCTGCCGCTGGAGCAGGCCATTGAGGGAATCTACGGATTGAATCAACCCGAGGTCTTTGTCCAGATAGGCTGCGACAGCCGGGCAAAACCGAATGAGCGCGGGGACTCCGATTTCCAATTGATCGGCCGTCTGCGGCCAGGCGTGACCATGGCGCAAGCGAATGCCGATCTGGCGCGCGTCGACCAGACCCTGCAGAAGGACTATCCACGTGATTACGGCGCCGCCCGGACAGAATTCAGAAAGCCCACCCTGGTCGTGCCCTACATTGAAATGCTGGTCGGCGCAGAGACCAGGCCGGCCCTTCTGCTCACGTTTGCCGCCTGCGGTTTGCTGCTGATGATTGGGTGCGCCAACATGGCGAACCTGCTGCTGGCGCGCAATACTCGTCGCCGCAGCGAGTTCGCCACCCGGGCAACCCTGGGCGCCACGTTTGGCCAACTGCTGCAGCAGTTGATGGCCGAGAGCGCGGTGCTTGTCGCCCTGGGCGCGATCGGTGGCATAGCACTAGCGCACGTTGTGCTGGGCATTCTGAAACGAACCAGCGCGCTCGATCTGCCGCGGCTGGCTCACGCGTCGATGCGCCCGGCGGTGCTTGCGTTTGTGATCGCTGTTTCGACGGCGGTGACCTGGGTTCTCGCTCTGCTCCCAGCCTGGCGCACGCTGCGGCCGGAACTTCTGCGAGATCTGCAAGGGGCCGGACGTACTTCAGCGGGGCGCAGCCTGCGCCTCGCCGGGCGGCTGCTCGTCGTGGCACAACTTACCTTCACGATGGTGCTGGTGGCCTGTGCCGGATGGATGATCGGCGGTGTGTACAGGCTTCTACACCAACCGCTCGGCTTTGCGCCCGAGCACCTGCTCATGATCCACGCGTTTGTTGGTTCGGACCAATCGACGAAGCAAGAGGCATTGCAGTCAGACTTGCAATTGACCCAGATGGCCGCAAGCTTGCAGCAGTTACCGGGTGTGGAGTTTTCCTCCTTGGCCGACCATGTCCCGCTCGGCCAATTCACCAACCGCTACGACTTCTGTTCCGATGCTCACCTGGATCAGTGCAAGCAGCAGGTGACCATCAATCCGAATTCCTATGCCATTGGGCCGGCCTATTTTTCGACCCTCGGGCAGTCACTGCTCGAAGGCCGCGACTTTACCGCGGCCGATGACGGCCGCAACCATGTGGCGATTGTGAACCAGGCGCTGGCCGCGCGTGAGTGGCCGGGGCAAAGCGCCCTCGGACATCGCGTGCATACAGGCGAGATCCACGTGGAGAAGGGCCTAAGTTGGGCAACGGTGGTGGGGGTCGTCGCCAACGTGCATACCTATAATCTTGTCTCCGCACCGGGACCGGATATCTACATACCCCGCGCAGAAAACCCGTCGGGCTTCGCTTTTCTGCTGGTGCGGGCCAACCGGGATCCGGCGGCTTTGAAGAATGCCGTCCGAGCCAAACTCAAGGGAGAATTTCCCGAAGCGCAGGTCTCCAGGTTCGAGACCATGGAAGAAGAAATGTCGAACGAAGTTTCCGAGCGCGTGTTCCTGATGCAGGTGACCATCGCGTTCGGCCTCGTCGCTCTCTTTCTTTCGATTCTGGGAACGTACGGGCTGCTGGCGTATGAGGTCTCGCTACGAGAGAAAGAGATCGGCATTCGCCTGTCGCTGGGATCCTCGCGCGAAGGCATCGTGAGCCTGCTGCTGCGCGAAGAAGGCCGCTGGCTCGCGATCGGCGCGTTGCTCGGTCTGGGTTGCTCGATCATGACCGGCTATGCGCTGCGCTCCCGCTTTTACGGCGCGCACTCCACCTCACTCGCTGTTTTGTTGGGCTCCGCGCTCCTTCTGGTTGGACCAGCGCTGATCGCCATTGCCGTTCCGGCCTGCAAGGCCGCGCTGCAGGATCCAGCCCGGATCCTCCGCCGAGAATGAAACACCACCAATCCGAAAAGAAGAGGTAAATTACCAGTGACCTCCGATATGGTCCTGGGCAGACGCTGAGCCTGGGGCTCGTGAGGCGTAAGGAGCTTCTATGCCCGTGCGAACCCATCGTCATAAAGCCTTGGTTTTTCTGACTTTCGCCGCGCTTTGCTCAGTCGCGCACTCCCAGCAAATAACGGCGGCGGCAAGCGGGTTGACCGCCGCAACCGACGGGGTGACCTTGGAGGTCACGGCGTTGCGAGACGACGTCCTGCGGGTGCGCGTGTGGAAGGGCGATGCCATACCCGAGGACGCTTCCTGGGCAGTGCTGGCGCCGTCCCGGACCAGCCGCGTGCCGGTAACCGCCGAGGCTCGCGGATTTGCGACGAAATCGTTGCGGGTAAGCGTGGACGCTGGTTTGCTGCTGACGGTCGCCGACCTTGGAGGCAACATTCTGCAACGCGACGCCGCGCCCGTCGTTTGGCAGGGCACACGTTTCGACGTCAGCAAGCAGCGCAACTACGACGATCACTTTTTTGGCCTGGGCGATAAGCCGGGACCTTTGGATCGCGCCGGCCAGGCATTCACCATGTGGAACACCGACGCCTTTGGATGGCAGGAGTCGACCGATCCTATCTACAAGAGCATTCCATTTTTCCTCGACGTGAATCACGGACGCACCCTGGGCGTGTTCTTCGATAACACCTGGCGCACCAACTTCGATTTCGGCCGCGCCGATGTAACCCGCTACACGTTCGGATCGTTGAACGGGCCGGTGGACTATTACCTGATGTACGGTCCGGAGCCGAAGCAGGTAGTGTCGGAGTGGGCTTGGCTGACCGGCCCGACCCCCTTGCCGCCACTGTGGGCGCTCGGCTTTCAGCAATCGCGCTATACCTATTTCCCCGAGTCGCAATTGCGCGAGATAGCCGGCCGGATGCGTAAGGATCGCATCCCCGCGGATGTGGTGTGGTTGGATATCGACTTCCAACACGAGCACTGGCCCTTCACGGTGGATGACAAAGCCTTTCCAAATTTCCGCGGCCTGGTGAAAGATCTCGCGAGCCAGCACTTCAAACTGGTGGTGATCACCGATCTGCATGTGGCGAACCAGCCGAATGTGGGCTATGCCCCCTATGACTCCGGGATTGCCGGAGACCACTTCGTCAAGAACCCCGACGGCTCGATCTTTGTGGGCAAGGTGTGGCCGGGGCCTGCGGTTTTTCCTGACTTTACCCAGGCGCAGTCGCGCGAGTGGTGGGGCTCGCTCTTCAAAGGATTCATTGACGAGGGCGTAGCCGGCTTCTGGAACGACATGAGCGAACCGTCGGTTTTCGATGTTCCCAGCAAGACGATGCCCGACGATGTGCAGCATCGCATCGATGAGCCCGGCTTCCGCAAACGAACCGCGACCCACCTGGAAATCCACAACATCTTTGGCCTGGAGAACGCTCGCGGCACGATGGAGGGAGAGCTTGCGGTGCGGCCCAACGAACGGCCTTTTGTTATGACCCGGGCAACCTATGCCGGCGGACAGCGTTACAGCGTCACCTGGACCGGCGATAACAGCTCCACCTGGAACCATCTCCGCATGACGGTGCCCCAGATCGTAAACCTGGGACTGAGCGGGTTTTCCCTTACCGGCGCCGACGTTGGCGGGTTTGCCGGGTCTCCGCCGCCCGACCTACTCACCAAATGGGTCGAGGTCTCCGCCTTTCAGCCAATCGATCGCATCCATTCGGCGAAAGGAACGCGCATGCACGAGGTGTGGGTGGATGGACCGGAACAGGAGAACATCCGGCGACGTTTTATCAACGAGCGATACCGGCTCATGCCGTATTTGTATACAGCTGCGGAAGAAACTTCGCATGATGGTTTACCCATCAACAGGCCGCTCTTTCTGGAGTTTCCTCATGCCACCGACGACGGCGCTCCCTACGATCTGTCCGCCGGCGGAAGCGAGTTTCTTTTTGGCAGCCGGATCCTGGTCGCCCCCAATCCTTCGCCTGAAGAAGTGGCTCCTTACGCGGTGCACCTGCCCCCTGGCCTGTGGTACGACTACTGGACCGGCAAGCAGTTGGGGCGCACGAACATCGGCGGGACCCTGGACCTGGAACAGCGCGATAAGGTGATTGCGCAGAAGTCTCTGATGGTGACGCCGGCGCTGGATAAGTTACCGGTGTATGTACGCGGGGGCAGCATCCTGCCCATCGCGCCGCTCACCCAAAGCACTGCCGAAGTTCCCAATGGCCCGTTGACGCTGCGGGTTTTCCCGCTTACACCGGCTCCGGGCAGCAGTGAGGCCTGTGCGGGAGAGGTCTACACCGATGACGGTCACAGCTTTGATTTTCGCGATGGCGCGTTCGCGCGCATCCGCTTTACCTGCTCGGTTGCGGCGAATGGATCGCTCAGCGTGGAGATCGCGAAGCAGGAAGGGAACTGGAAGCCGTGGTGGCACGAGTACCGTGTGCAAGTAGAGGATTGGACCCCCAAGGCAAAGCGAGCTACCGTCAACGGCAAGAATGTCGCGGCCACACAAGTGGGTGGCCGCTGGGGAGTGACGGTCCCGGCCAATGCCGAAGGACTGCGCATCACCCTTGACTAGCTATAACGCATCCAGCGCAGCATTTCCGGTAGCGTGGGCCGCTTACCGTACATGAGGATGCCGACGCGATAGATGCGCGATGCCCCCCACAGCAGGCATAGGATCGCGGCGACCATAAGCACCACGGACAGCAAAAGCTCATACCACGGCACGGCCATCGCCGCCATCCGCAGGATCATGACAATCGGTGTGCACGGAGGCAGCAGCGAGAGGGCAATCGCTATCGGCGAATTTGGATTGCCCAGGATGAACGGCATAAGGACCAACCCCACAACCTGGGGCAGCGCGATCAGCATGCTGAACTGCTGCACCTCTTGCTCGGAGCCCACCGTCGCGCCAAAGCCGGCGCTGAGCGAACCATAAAAAAAGAACCCGAGAATGAAGTAGGTTACGAAGAAGATCAACTTCAGCGGAGTGATACCGTACGCCGCCATCCCGAAAGTACCGACACTCGCGGCAATCATCGAGCCGCTGTAGAGCAAAGCAAACGCTGCCCAGATCGCCATTTGCGTGAGCCCGGCGCTGCCCACGCCAATCAGCTTGCCCAGCATCAGCGATTCGGGCCGCGCCGTAGCCAGCAAAACTTCGTAGACGCGCGAGGTCTTTTCGGCCACCACGGACTGAGCGACGTTTACGCCGTAGAACACCACCGAGAAATAAATCAGGAAGGCCATGATGTAGGCCCCCCAAAAATGTTTTGCCGAATCGCCGCGGACCAGTTCTCCATTCTTGACCTGCATGGTCGTGATCTTCACGCCCTTCAAAAGGCCGCCCACGGCATCAGGCGCCATACCACGCTTCACCAACTCCTCGCGCACCAGCGCGTCGTCAATGACGCTCTCCAGGTGATCGCGCCCGGCATAGTCGGCCGACGAACGCGACGCATACGTCACCTCCGGTTGCGACTGCCCGGGCGCTACCGCGAGCCACAGGTAGCCGTCAATCTGCTTGCTTTCTACCTGGGCTACCAATCCTTGTAGGTCGGCAGTCGTGGCGGGCGCCATGACCGTCACCGACAGCTTCTTGTCTTTTCCCGATGCCAGCTCGGTCTTGACGCTGGCGGCGAGGTCTGCGTCATTCGAGGCCACCACCAGCTGATGATCGCCCGAACCCGACCTGACGGAAAGCGAGGTCAAGCCGAAAATCGCGGCAAAGGCCGCTGGAATCAGGACTGTGCTCACGCGAAAGGCTTTGCTACGAATCCGCTCCAGGTACTCCCGCTTTGCGATCAGGAATGCATTATGCATCGGCTCGTCCCCCCACGGTTTGGATAAAGATTTCTTCCAGCGAAGGCTCCACCAATTCAAACCTATTCACGCGCGCTACGGCGATCGCCGCCCGCAGTAACTGCTGCGCATCGGCTTGCGGCTTCAACCGCAGCTCGGCGTGCCCGTTGAAGTTCTTCGCCTCCGCCACTACGGGATGCTGCAAAAAGGACGCGTCGCCTTCAAACTCGACCACCACGCGATCTCGCTCGAAGCGCGACTTCACCTCGCGCATGTTCCCTGCGAGTACCGCGGCGCCGTGATCCATCAGGCAAATCGAATCGCATAGTTTTTCCACCTGATCCATGCGGTGGGTCGAGAACAAAATCGCTTTGCCCGCCCCGCGCAGTTCGAGCAGAGCGTCCTGCAACAGGGTGGCGTTCACCGGGTCGAGCCCGGAGAAGGGCTCATCCATGATGATCAAACCGGGCTCATGCAGCAGGGTAGAGATGAATTGAATCTTTTGCTGCATGCCCTTGGATAACTCCTCTGTCTTTTTGTCCAGGGAGTCGGCAATCTGCAATCGCTCGCTCCAGGTCTTCGCGCGGGTGGTGGCTGTTGTGTTGTCCAGACCGTGCAGTTGGCCGAGCAAGACAAGCTGGTCAAGCACCTTCATCTTCTTGTAGAGGCCGCGCTCTTCCGGCAGGTAGCCGACACGCGCCAGGCTTTCCCGGCGGAACGGCTGTTCGAACAAGCTCACCGTACCCGAGTCCGGCATGGTGATACCGATCATCATGCGAATGGTAGAAGTCTTTCCCGCACCGTTCGGTCCCAGCAGCCCGAACATCTCTCCCGGCTCGATCCGGAAGCTCAAATCCTTTACCGCGACCTTGCTCTCATACGACTTAGAGATGCGATCCAACGCAACTATGGCCATGCATCACACTCTACCTGGAATTTCTTGATGACTACGCGGCATCCCGTCCGGGTCCATTCCATCCGATCCTGTGAGACCGCGGCGTCACTTCTTAGGCAGCGGAACAGCGTACATCTTAAACGTCCCTGGATCTGTACCTTTCAGCTTCAGGTCGTCGCGGTAATTCAACTTTCCCTCGGCGATCCAGGCCATACCGCGGGTCGCCGTCACCGCCGGAGTCGACTCCAGTCCTGACTTTATGGTTTTGATGTCTACCTTCTGGAAGTTCAGGCCGCTGAAGGTGACGATGTCCATATTGCCGGAGTTCTCCGCCAATAACAGCCGGTCCTTGCCGATGGCTCGCATCCCGTCAGGACGGCTGAGCGGTTGGGAGAGCTGAAGCTCGATGACGCTCTTCGATTTACCATCTGCTCTCAGGTCGACGCGCAGTAGCTTGCCGGTGGTGACGCTGTTGACGTACAAGACGGTCTTTTCGCCGAATGCCAGACCATCCGCTCCAGCTAATAGCGGGTCTTTGGCTGCTACCTCCAGCGCGCCGGCGCCTGGCTTCAGCATCACAAGACTGCCCTGACGGGTATCGGTGATGTACGCCGTGCCATTCGGCGCCACAGCGATATCGTTGCAGAAAGTCGCGTCCCCGGGCAGCGTGTAGCTTCCCTTAGGCGCGCCTGTCTTGAGGTCGAATGTTTTTACCGCGGGCGCCGAGCCGGTACCGTCATCGTAGTGGTTCGAACATACCCAAAGCCTGCCGAACTTCTCATCCGCAAAGACGCCGTAGACAGCGTTCAGGCCGTTGGTCCCGGGTTTGATCCACTCCGTAACCATAGTCGATCCGTAGGGGATGCGACTTACGTCGCCCTTGCCCAAACTGCCTACGAATAACGTACCGTCCTTGGTCGAGGTAATGCTTTCCGTGTACAGCCGCGCACCGGGCAGAGTGATTTCGGTGACCGGATCGGCAGCGTGGACCACAGCTCCGGTGGAGAACAGGACCATCGAGAGCAGCAAGTACTTACGGAGTTTCGCTGGCATGGCTTCTCCATTATGCAACCTGAGTGCGGTTGGTTATGTCACAACCTGTCGAAGAGCAAGCTGTCAAGCCAATCTGCCGGCAAGGCGGAAGGATGCCGAAACGGGAGGGAGGTGAGAAAATGCGATATTCGCAACACAGGAGAAGCGCAACATGAAGAGGAAGTATGCGGCAATCGCTAAACGTGGCCTTCAAATGGCCGGGATCGTGGCGGTCTTAACATCGGGCACGGCTTTTGCCCAACATAAGGCCATCGGTTTCAAGGACGGCGCGCCGTTCAGCGAGGGTTATGTTGCGGGCAAGACCCTCTACGTGGCGGGGCAACAAGGTCCAGACGAGAATGGCAAGGTTACGGGCACAGATATTGAGCTGCAAACGACGAACGCGATCGCGGCAGTAAAGAAAGTTGTGGAAGAAGCAGGCTTCAAGATGACGGACATCGTTTCCGTGACGCTGTTCATCAGCAACCTTGACGATGTACCCAAGATGAACGAGGTCTACAAGAAGCTCATGCCCGATCCTAAGCCAGCTCGGGCAACCGTTCAGGTGGCGGGTCTGATCGGCGGGGCAAAGATTGAAATGTCGGCCATCGCGGTCAAGCCGTAGTTCGAAGGTTGCCGGGCTGCCCATCCTTGGCTAAGACGGCACAGGATGGGTACCCGGAGTTCTATCATGCGGCGGATTACCTAAAGACGTAACAGGTTCTTTGGAGGGCATTCCATCGTGACTGACACTGGAAAACGCCAGGCACCTCCCAAATGGCTCGTCGCAGGCTATTGGATTTGTGTCCTGATCGCTGTAGCGGTAGTCATTCGCCGCGTGGTTGCGATCGCCCACCCGAGTCACTCCGGCCCCCCGCAATTGCTCGGCCTGGATGCGGTGTTTGCATCGCGCGCGGCGCTTACGTTGGCCCACGTTCTACCAGCATTGATCTTTGTCTTGCTCACTCCTTTCGTATGGCTGCGCCGCAATGGGCGGGCTCGCTGTTGGGCTCAATCGGCGTTGTTTCCCCTGGGAGCGGTCGTGGGCGTTACGGCTTATGCGATGAGCGTGGATGCCGTGGGCGGATGGATCGAGAGATCCGCCGTGCTGTTCTTCAACAGCTTGTTTCTGTTTTCGCTCCTCCGTGCCTATCGATACTGGCGGTTGGGTGAGTGGTTGCTGGAACGGCGCTGGCTTACGCGTGCCGTCGGCATACTTCTCGGCATCGCTACGACCCGTCCCGTCATGGGAGTATTTTTTGCCACCAGCGCAAGCACGCACCTGGAGCCCGCGCAATTCTTCGGTATTGCCTTTTGGATCGGGTTTTCCATCAACACGATCGTCGTTGAGTGGTGGCTCCGCGTGTCTGACTCTGACGCCGGCAATGACGGCGGGGAAGCGAGATTAGAGAGCACCTAAGAGCGGTCAAATCCCGATCCTGGGTTGCGACGAAAACCAATACTCACTCTCTGCCCGTTCACGGGCAGGCCCTGCGCAACTGTGGTTGAATACGGAGAGGGGGAACAATGAGACATTTTCTGGTATTCGTTGGCCTATTGGCGGGCCTATTGGGAGCCGGAGGTACGGCTTCGGCGCAAGTGAGCGCACCGGTGACGGCGCCCCCGGTGCAACCGAGCCCGCCGGCGACGGCAACCGGCGAGATTGGCCAAGCAATGCTGGAGATCAAGTACTGTGCGCCGTCGGTGCGCGGACGGCAGATTTTTGGTGCGGGCGGCCGCGTGATGAAGGATCCCACGGCTCCGATCTGGCGTGCCGGCGCCAACGCCGCCACTGCATTCCACACCAGCGCCGATTTGAAGATTGCCGGCCTGGCTGTGCCCAAGGGTGACTACACGCTTTACGTAAATGTCCAGGATCCCGATGCCTGGGTACTGGTGATCAACAAGCAAACCGGGCAGTTTGGCACGCAGTACAACGCCTCGATGGACCTGGGCCGCGTCAGAATGAATATGAGCAAGCCCCCCTCTACGATCGAAGTGTTGCGGTATACCATCGACAGCTCCGGACGCAAAAAGGGAACGATCCAGCTGGCCTGGGAAAACCATATCGCCACCGTCGCGGTGAGGGCGAAATAAGTGCGGGGCAGCAACCGATCTTCTAGCGCATTTTCGCAATTACTGTGGTCTGGTAAGAGCAGCGAGGTGTGGTTTTCTTTGAGAGAAAACCACGTAAAGGTTCCGGGTTTCGATCTACACCAATTGCGAAAATGCTTTCGCGCCAAGAGACGCAGTCCATCTGCGCTGAGGCTGCGCTTTTCCGGCTGGCCAACAGCAAACCGGGAAGCTCCATTTTATGTGCAAACTCTCATGCAACGCTTTACCGGCCTGTGAGTGAGAGCGTACGTGGCGTCATTGAGTGCTTTCAATAGCACGCGTAACTACGTCTTATAGATGAAGTTGTGTTTCCAGAGCCGCAGCCTTTTCGAGCCTTGGGGCATGACTGAGGTTATCAACCTGATGCTCTCTGCTCATCTTCGCTTCCAGTGGTTTGCATTTCTCCTCTAACCGACAGGAAATAAGAGCGTTACCAAAGTGGAAAATGCATCGAAGCAGGGGGTGGAAGTAAAAGCCGGCACAGACCGCAGCACGAAAACTTTCTATAATCGTAGGATGCGACGGACTTGGTTACCTTGGTGCCTTTTGCTGTTGTTGACTGCTCGCTTTGCATTCGCCTACGGTGGGCCGGCTTTTGATTTGGATGGTCCTCGTATCGAGGCGAAGGTCACGCGCAACGGCTTGACGCTGCCCATAGGGAATGTCGCCACACTCGCTGCCGGCGACCGCATGTGGATCCATCCCGACCTTCCCGAAAAAGGGGGTGCCCGATACGTGCTGGTCGTGGCGTTCCTTCGCGGCTCGGTCAACCCGCCTCCGGAAAATTGGTTTACCAAGGCGGAGACCTGGAACAAAAAGGTGCGCGAAGAGGGAATTTACGTGACCGTTCCCCAGGGCGCGGAGCAGGCCTTGGTGTTTCTTGCGCCAGAGACCGGTGGCGACTTTTCTACCCTGCGCAATGCTGTGCGTGGCCGGCCTGGAGCCTTTGTGCGCGCCGCGCAGGATCTGCGCCAGGCAAGTCTCGATCGGGCAAGGCTCGACACCTATCTCGCCGCAGTGAAATCTGTCGATACCGGCGATCCCAAGGCCGTTGCGGAGCAAACGAAATTGCTGGCGCGCAGCCTCAATATCAAAGTCGATCAGCTATGCTTCGACAAACCTACCGAGCAGCAGGCGCCGTGCCTGGTGCAGAACCCTGACAGCCTGGTGCTCGACAACGGACGCAGCGCCAGCCTGGCGCAGAACATCACCTCTGGCTCAGCCGGCGACCTGTTCTCGCAAGTTTCCTACACGCAACAGGCGGGCGACGGCTATTACAGTGTGTACGTCGGCACGGTGCTCGACATGGTAAAGATCCTCGACACCTTTCACACCGCGGAGTACCAGTACCTGCCGGCGCTCGCGATGCCCAAGGGCGATACGCTGGCGCTCAAGCTGAATAACCCGCCATCGTTTCACAAACCGCAGTCGGTGCTGGTGGTGGGGTTGCCGCCGGTCAAAGCGGCCGAAACGCCTGTGCTGCACGCAGTCGATCCCAAGAATCCTCTTTGTGCGCAAAAGGATCCGTTGTTATTGCCCGCCGTGGGAGCGCCGTATGTTTTTTCCACAGGCTACGCGCATGACTTTGTTCTCCGGGTACAAAACAAGGCGGGACAAACTGTCGACATCCCGGCGACCGTCGATCCCTTGCAAGGCGGCTTCCTGGTCAACCAAAAAGAATTGGAGGCGCAGAATCTGACGCCCAGTGTGACCGGAACGCTACATGGGTACTGGGGTTTCGATCCGTTCACGGGGCCGGCCTTCCATCTTGTGAGCGCCCACCCGGAACATTGGACGCTGGCTTCCGCCGATCAGCACGCGTTGATTGTGGGCCGCAAAGACACAGTGCGTCTTGACTCGACGGTGGATGCCGCGTGTGTGGATGGCATAACGGCAAAAGATGCGGATGGCAAGACCCTCGATGCCACATGGAAAACAGTGAAGCCCAATGAGATCCAGATTGACATGCCGCTCGATGATCAGCAGGCCGGCACGGTGAACCTGGAGGTCAAGCAGGCCGGTTTGGAAAAGCCCGACAAGGTTCCGTTGCACACCTACGCGGAAGCAGGCCGGCTCGATGGCTTCAAAATTTACGCCGGCGATCATGAGGGTGTGCTGAAGGGCACGCGGCTGGATGAGATAGCCACCATGACGGTGAACAATGTCGCCTTCTCGCCCGCCGCGCCGCTCACCCACGCCAACAGTGAAGACTCGCTATTGTTCTCCGCGCCCGCATCCGTGAGCTTTCCTCCTGACGAGAAAGCAGTGGTCAAGGTGACGTTGAAAGATGGACGCGAGCTAAACCTGGACGCGACTGTGCAATCGCCTCGCCCCAGCGTGAAGCTGCTGAACAAGAGCGTCCATGTGGACGGGCCTGTTTCCGTGGTGCAGTTGGGCAGTCAGGATGAGCTCCCCGACCATGCGAAGTTGACGTTTTTTGTCCAGTCGCCGGTGGTCTTTCCCAGAGACCAGAAAATTGAAGTGGCCAGCAGCGACAACGGATTTTCGACCGTTCTGCGCGTGGGCGAAGGCGGCATTGTTCTCGAAGACAACAAGACCGCTCTGGTGACGCTCGATCCGGCGAAGGCCTTTGGCGGATCGGCTTTTGGCCCGATACGTTTTCGTCCGGTCAGCGCGGAAGGCGTAGCGGGAGACTGGCAGCCGCTGGCGACACTGGTACGCGTGCCAGTGCTGAAAGAATTGATGTGTGCCCCGGGTGCGCCTCTGTGCCAGTTAGTAGGGACTGATTTGTTTCTGTTGCAGCAGGTTGGCAGCGACCCGCAGCTGGCCAACGCGGTGACTGTGCCGGAAGCCTTTGGGGATTCGACGCTGAACGTCCCACGCCCCAACGGAACGCTGTATCTCAAGCTGCGCGACGACCCATCCGTGGTGAATTCGGCGGTTCTGCCCGTGATCCCGCAGCCCTCGCAATCCGCGGCGGTTGCTCCGTTGGCGGATCCGGCAAAAGCCGTTCCTGCCCCCACGCAACCGGCGCCCAATCCGCAAACGACTCCTGCTGCCGCTACGCCACCGAATTAAAGAAATTCCCTCACTTGCCGGGGCTGGCAGCCGGCAGCAAGCCGTAGACGTCTACCTCGCGCTTTGCACCCACATACACGCGCCCGTCCACGACGGTGGGAATGTTGAATCGGAGCGCCAGGCCGGCGCGGTCACGCCCAGCATTTTTCTCGCTGTCGTAGAGTTCGTGAGAAACATCGTTCGCGTCGTAAGCGTACAGGATGGCCGGCTTGTCAGATCCGTTCCATAGTTTGGAGTTCAACACCCATACGACACCGTCTCTGTTTCCATTGGCAGACAACGATGGCGTCGCCGAGACACCGGGAAACTTGTTGCCGGTGGCCGCTTTGAGCACGAGTCTTCCATCCTTCACTTCGAATTGGCGGAGCGCAGCGCTGTCGCTCAGCACATAGACAAAGTGGTTCCAATACGTCATGGAGCCGAACACGCCACCTTTCAGGTCGACGGTCTGCACCGCCTGGCTATCGCTGGCAGGCTGCCAATGGCCCAGGTGGTCGCGGTCCAGGAGATAAAGAATTCCGCCTTTGCCCGCCACCACCGCCAGGTGAGGGTGCGGCCCCGGCTGGTCGGGTAGCAGCATGGGGCCTCCGGAACCTAAATCGCTATCTCCGGCGTTCAAGTCGTCGACGTTGAATGGAGCGAAATAATCAGTCAGTTTAAGGCTCTGTCCATCCAGCTTGAGCAACGTATCGCCATAGTCGCGGCCCCCTTTGTTGGCGTCGAATTGGCCGTTCCCGGTAGCGACAAAAATGTTTCCCGCTTTATCCGCGGCCGGTCCGGTATCTCCGGCCCAAAATCCGCTGTCATCTCCATCGGGCGATGCATTGAAGATGGCCTTCTGTTTCAGGCTGTGGGCATCGTAAGCCATTGCCCAGCCGTGGTAGGGACCCACATCGCAGGTCGAGGCCCAGGTGAGATAAACGACTCCATTGTTCAGCAACAGCGCCGCCCGCGGATTATCGCGCAGGGGATTGAAGGCCAGCTTGCCGCCACTGCTGCCCCGGCCCCGGCCGTTCGAGGTGGCCCCGATTTCTACCGGACCGCCGAATTTCTCCGCGCCTGTGGTTACCGCTAGGGCATGCAGGCGCTGGAAATACGTATTTGCTGCCAGCAGTCGTGGACCGCTGGTGCGGGCGAGGACATACAGCGTCCCAGTGTTCGGGTCGATGACCGGCGTCGAGGTGATGCCCACGTCTGGAGCGATGAAAGGGCATTGCGCATCGTCCGCCGGTACCGGGGTCTCACCCTTTTTCAGGAAGGTCGTCTGCCATAAAGGAGACGACGGTTGGCCGCCGGCGTCGAAGGCATACACGGTATCGCGCTCGGTGGCGATGAAGAGCACATCGTGCCGCCCATTCCCTGGAATATCTACTCCGCGAAGGAAGAGCGGCTGGGCGTACACATCTCCATCTACATGCAAGGTGAAGACTTTGCCCAGGTGCTGCACATTCACATTGCCTGGCGTCAGGCGGGTCTCCGCGAGATTCGCCCCGGTTCGGGCATTGTCATACTGCGACGTGATTACGTTCTGGGCTTCCGCTCGAAGGCCAAACGCAAGTGTGGCGAAGATGATCGCTTGGCCGGCTCTGCTTCGCCCGGTCGGTTTTCTCTCACGACTCGGCATGGGGGATCCTTGGGTTTCGTGGGATTTGCTTGCATCGCGGCGGAAATCGGGTTCGCGCGTCCGACCGGAAGACGCGGAAACGAAAAACGCCGGTGTCCGAAAGTATCCATCCCGGAGGACCTCGATGGCAATGCTTTGCAGCGAACTGTGCAGTCTATGCAGGTGCCGACCCGCGAGGGAGGAAACGGGGAGATAAGCAACGACGTACCTCAGGGGCTAAAGCCCAGATCATTTTGGCGCATTATGGCACGGCTGAAGCCGTGCCCTGCCTGAGAAATTTGACTTTCCATCGGCGATTCCGTCGAGCTTTTCCGCAGCCTGTTTAGCTCCTGCGGCTGTGGCAAATCGTTGGTTACAGTCCACTCGTCTTGCCGCATACAAAGTTGGCGGCATCGCTGGTAGCGCCGGTGCCTTTATATTTCGCTACCGCCGGGTAAGGGCACAGGGGCCGGGTCATCTCGACTTTGTTGTCGCCGCCGGGCGCGTATTTCGTCGCTATCACGGTTTCCGCAGGAACGCCTTTTTCTACCCAGCCGACCAACGCATCGAAAGCCCCATACTTCGGCCCGCCGGTGGTAGGGATACCAAGCTGGCCGAAGGCTGTCGGCCCGGGTCCACCAGCGCAGTGCTCCATACCCGGCACCATGTACAACCGCAGGAAAGACGACGCGGTTTCCGCGCCCATCGTCTTTTCTACGCCGGTATAGTAGGCAATGCTGTTCCAGGGCGAGATCGCCGGATCGTTCCAGCCGTGATACAGGATCAACTTGCCGCCGCGGGCCTGGAAGGCGCTCAGGTCGGGATTGGTCGCGTCCAGAGCGGTTGCCGTCGCCTTGATAGCCAGCTGGAGCGACGCCGCCACATCCGCGGTGAGGATATTGAATTTCGGGTCGCCGGTGACCATGTAGCGAAAATAGTTTTGAACATAGTGGTTGCCGGAGCCCGAGCCGGGACCCTGACCCACCACCCAGGAACCCCACGCTCCTGCCTCGTCGCCCATCGCGAATCCCGGGAAAAGTGAGTTTCCGTGGCCGTCGTCGCCGCCAGCGTAGTACTTCTTGAGCGCGACCATCTGCGGCGGAGTGAGGCAGTCTAACGAATCACCCGCCCTGCACAACAGCACCTCCGGATGGAAATGACATTTTGCCGGATCGTTGATAAATCCGTCCTTCACCCCATCGGCTTCATCGCAGGCGGCCAGCGAAGCACGTTGGATGGCCGGCAGCTTGAGGCTCGAGATGTAGGCCCGCGGGTCGCCATTCGTCGCCTGGGCAACATCCAATCCGGAGGTCAACATGCGGCACCAGTTGTTTGCCGGTGCGCCTGCCAGGATGCCGTCGTAGTCCTCTGGAAAACGCTGCGCTTCCATCAGCGCTTCGCGTCCTCCATCGGAGCAGGAGTCGAAGTACGCTTTTTCCGCTTGCTTACCGTAGTAGGCGCTCACTACCTCTTTGGCCCGCAGCGTCGTCAAATGAACGGCACGCCAGCCGAAATCCTTGATCTTTTCCGGATGAAGATAAGCCCAACTCGCATCTTCGCCGTCGGCTTGGTGGCCCGCATCCGAGCCCGCCGTGGCGAACCCGCGACGCAGATTGCCCGCCAGCCCGGTGTAGCCGATGGCGCCGGCGAATCCCCCATTCCCTACGCCGAGAAAGCGTTCGTTCCAGTCCCTTTCCGGCAGCCAGACTTCAAAGCGTATTTCCGAATCGGCCGTTGGCCGGAGGATTCCCGCGACCCGGCAAAAGACCGGCAGATCATGCAATGGCTTGGCGATGCCGGGCGCTTCCACGTCACCGGAACTGACCCGTTCCGCCAGGGTGATCGTGGTATCGGCAAGCTTGAGATTTTTGAGGCTATCGCAGTTCTCCGCGTGAAGCATTCCGGCCGAAGAGCAAAGCAACCCCAGCAGGCAGGAGCAGACCAGTTGTGTTCGTATCATTTCGAGCGATCCAGATTTCTACCATGGATTGACTACCGGCAACAGCATTGTAGACGCACGCGCCCTCGGGGCGGTTCCATCGGCCTTTCATTTCCCACGAATGCGGGCGCCCCCCATCTCACTTTTGAGATGTGGGTCAGGATGCCGCTCGACGCTCGCATTTTCCCGTTTTGCCGGCGGCAACCAGTTTTGGGTGCAGCTTCCATTAAAAAAAGTTAATGCGTTGTGAGCCGAAAAATAGATGGAATAATCCATGCATCGTCCCGCAGCAAAACAGGACAATCTCGATTTGGCTTCTCACGAAAGCATGTGGACAAATGGCGTAGGGGTGAGGATGAAAAGTGTTTGCGTGCTGTATGTTCTTTTGATTTGCGCTCTGGTGTTGCCCGCGCTCGCTTCCTCTTCAGACAGCAGGACCAACCATTCGAAGTTCGCCGGAGTGTATCTGTCTCGTCCACACGCCGGCGCCAAGGCCGGCCCATCCATGAATCTGAGCCTTGGCGCGGATGGCACCGCTACGGTTACAGAAGACCCGGGCAGCGGCGCAACCACTTTATTCGGCCATTGGGTTGACTCGGGCAGCCAGGTAACGGTCACCTTCGATGCGGAGAAGGGCAAGCCTGCCGAGCCTCCCATGGTGTTCCAGCCTGGCCACGATGGCCTGCAGGCGGTTTCCTGGAACCACGCTTCCTGGGGCACGGTGGATCCGCCGCCGATGAAGAAGGGATCCAAAGTCAAACAGCTGTACTGGCTTACCACCGGACCATAGATTTTTGTAACCCACGCCGGGCGAACATGTACTCGCTTCTGTTGCTAATGCTGAACCAGGCTCCCGATCAAGAACCTTGGGGATCAAGAACCAGGAGCTTGCGCGCCGGGAGATTGCGATCGAACGCCCTGGCCCGGCAAAGTCCTGATCGCGTCCGAGGGCACACCATCGCGTAGGAATCCTCGCACCGCGGGCAAACCATATCGGGCGCAGAGCAGCGCGGCCATGCCGGATGCGACGGCGTGGGCATGCCGCGAGACGGCGGCGTTGGCGGGGTGGGCCAACGCCGCATCGACCTCGCCGGCAGACAGATCGACCTGGTTGTGCATATCGTTGCGCTTCTCTTGGTGGTTCGTATGCTCGTCCGCCAGCGTCTCGACTAAACCTTCACGCAGCCAGAGCGGAGCCTGTTTTTCCCGCTTGCTGCTCTACCGGCACGTGTAGAAATTCATGCAGCAGCAATGCCTCATCGCTGCCGTTGTTGCGGCGTACCGGGGCTGGCTGCAGAAATACTGCATTCCCCTGCGTCGACGCCAGCATCCACCCTGGCTCATTGGTGGTCTGCCGGAACAACTCCGTGCTCGGAAGTTCTTCCACCAGGGGGGCGGGGGCCGTTCCGCCGAATAGCGACTGCGCCTTGGCCCAGGAGGCATCCCCTTCCGCCAGCAGGCCGGCAGGGCGTGACGCCGGCGGCCGCTCCGGGGAAGTAGAAGCTGAGAATCTCAGTATCGCTGTGCCCTTCGACCGCCATTTCATAGGCTCCCGCCTGGCAGAGTCCCACACCATGCCCATAGCCTCGACCGGCAATCTTCAGCGCAGGTCCCGATACGTTCGCGCTGTACCAGTCGCTGCGCATCTGGTTCCAGCCCACCTGAGAAATTGTCTTTAGAGCGGCGAGAGGTCCTTTGATTCCGTCGACTGTTTCCGCCCTGGGGTATGCTCTTCCCATGTGATCCTGCGAAAGACCGTACCTCAGGGGGCTGAAGCCGTACCTACGCTCTCCTGCCTCTGGCTTTTGAATCCGCGTTGCAGTGAATCCGCGTTGCAGCAATCCGAAGGGGGACCCCAGGAATGGCCGCAGGGAACACAACTGCTGATGCGCCGGTGCAGAACGCGTGGGCGAGCGCATGGAAGCCAAAGACGAATCCCTGGATCATTGCCGCAACGGTGGCGCTCGCCGCCTTTATGGAGGTGCTGGACACCTCCATTGCCAACGTTGCGCTGCCCCACATCGCAGGCAGCCTGGGCGCAAGCGCCGATCAGAGCACCTGGGTGCTTACCTCTTACCTGGTGGCCAATGCGATTGTTCTGCCCATGGGAGCCTGGGCCGCGAGCGTGATCGGGCGGAAGAATTTCTTCATGCTCTGCATCGTCATCTTCACCATCAGTTCCTTCCTGTGCGGTATCGCGCCCAGCCTTGGATTTCCTGCTGCTTTTCCGGGTGATTGCAGGGGGCGGGCGGAGGAGGCTTGCAGCCGATGGCGCAGGCCATCATGGCTGACTCGTTCGAGCCTTCCAAACGCGGTCTCGCATTTTCGCTGTACGGGCTGGTCGCCGTGCTGGCGCCCGTCGATCGGACCCACCCTGGGCGGCTGGATCACCGACAACTATTCCTGGCACTGGATCTTCTACATCAACATTCCCGTAGGCATTCTGGCGCTGTTCCTCACCAACCGGCTGGTGGAAGATCCACCCTTACCAAAAGGCCGACCGCAAGAATCTCTTATCGCATCGACTACATCGGCGTCAGTCTGCTGGTCGTTGCCATGGGCGCGCTGCAGATCACGCTGGATAAGGGCGAGGAAAAGAACTGGTTCGGATCGCACTTCATCGTGGCTTTGGCTTCGACCTTCATCATCTCGTTTATTGCTCTGATCATCTGGGAGTTCCACGTCGAGAAGCCGCTGATTGACCTGCGGCTGTTCAAGTTCAAGAACTTTGCGGTGTGTGCCTTCCTCATGTTGTTGACCGGCGGACTGCTCAACGCAACCACTGTCCTGCAGCCGCAGTTCCTGCAACAACAACTCGGCTATACGGCAACCGTCGCCGGGCTGTCGCTTTCTGGCGGTGGGTTGGCCCTGCTGATCGCCATGCCCATGGCCGGCCAGGCGGTGAGCCGGTTTCCGGCGCGAAACCTGATCGCGCATGGGCTTTGTGACTCTTCGCTGTCGGCTATTACTACACCGCCACTCACATTAGCCTGCTCATCAGTTTCGGGTTCGCCTCCAAGCTGCGCGTGGTTCAGATCATCGCCATCCCCTTCGTCTTTATTTCGGTGACCACGGCGGCGTATTTTGGAATTCCTCCGGAAAAGAACAACCAGGTTTCGGGACTCATCAACTTTGTCCGCAATATCGGCGGCAGCATTCTCATCTCGCTCACCAATGCCCTGGTGACGGAGCGCGCGCAATGGCACCAGAGCGTACTTTCGAAGAACACCTCGCTTGGCGGGCAGCGTCTATCAGCAGCAGATTGATGCCCTGCGCAGCACCCTGGACGTGACCGCGGGCAAAGGCAAATGGTCTCACCTGGCCCAGGGGCAGCTCTACCAGCAGCTTCAGGCGCAGACACAGGCCCTGGCGTATGTCGATGTTTACTACGTGCTTCGCCTTCGCCGCCGTTCTGATGGTTCCCCTGGCCTTCCTGCTCGATCGCAATCGCCCGGCGGCGGCGGAACGCGTGATGATGGAATAGGCGCTAGCCGGCTCATTCTGCAGCCCTTTACGAACTCCCGCAAAACCGTGCCCGCACCACCGCCTCCCATAACCCCTTTTGCCGTGCGCCGCACAACCCAAGCCATGTTATTCTTAGTCAGACACTTAGAGAGTGGACTCGATTTAACGTAGAGGAGTAAAGCGCTGCCGTGTTGGCAACTGCAAAGAAGACCGAGGTTATTACGCGCTTTCGCACCCATGACAGTGACACGGGTAGCCCGGAAGTGCAGATTGCGATTCTCAGTGAACGAATTGGCGAGCTGACTGAGCACTTCAAGCTTCACAAAAAGGATCACGCCTCCAGGCGAGGTCTGTTGATGCTGGTGAGTAAGCGCCGCCGTTTGCTGGACTATCTCAAGACGAACAATTCTGACCGCTACCGGGATGTGATCGGTAAGCTGGGTATCCGCAAGTAAACAAGCGAGAAACTTGTACCCCACAATCAGGCGAAGAGACTGGATCGAGCTGGACGCCGAGACGGCTGGTGCACACGTGATGGCGCCGGTTGGCGAGCGCTCGCCGGTTTATCGGCTCCTTCCGTCTCCGCACGTTGCCTCTCGCGCTGGAACCATCCCGCCCTCTGCACACGCGCCCGCCCTTTGTGCATACACGAAATGAGGATTTTATGAAACAGGAAGTGACAGTCGAGCTTACCGGCGGTAAGCGATTGACTTTTGAAACAGGCCGCCTGGCCAAGCAGGCCTCTGGTGCCGTCGTCGTAACACAGGGTGACAACATGGTTCTGGCCACCGCAGTGGCCGCACCAGAACCCAAAGAAGGACTCGATTTCTTCCCCTTGACCGTGGACTATCGCGAGTACACCTACGCCGGTGGCCGCATCCCCGGAGGCTTTATCAAGCGCGAGGGCCGTCCCAGCGAGCGTGAGGTTCTCACCTGCCGCCAGATCGACCGCCCCATCCGTCCCATGTTCCCCAAGAATTTCCGCAATGAAACCCAGGTCATCGCCCTGGTCCTGTCCGCGGACAAAGATAACGATCCCGATGTCGTCGGCATCAATGCCGCCGGCGCGGCCCTGGCCCTTTCCGACATTCCCTTTGGCGGCCCCATCGGTGCGGTGAGAGTCGGCCAGGTCAACGGCGAGTTCGTCGTCAATCCCTCGTATGCCGAGCGGCTCGAGAGCAAGCTGAATATCACCGTCGTAGCTACAAAAGACGGCGTGGTGATGATCGAGAGCGGCGCTGCCGGCGTGAGCGAGGACACGGTGGTCGATGCCATCGAATTCGGTCACAACGAAGCCAAGAAGATTTGCGCTGCCGATTGACGAGCTGGTGGCCAAGGCAGGCAAGACAGAAGCGCGTCGTCGCTCCCGTTGAGTTCGACCAGGCAGTACCTCGCTGCGCTGCAGGCCAAGGCCGGCGACCGGTTGAAGGACGCTCTCGATACCAAGACCCATCCCAAGACGGAAAGCTATGCGCTGGTCAAGCAGATCAAGGACGAGCTGGCCAAAGAGCTTCCCGAAGGCGATGCGGACGCCAAGAAGAAGCTGTCGAAATACTACGAAGTGATGCGGGAGAGGATCTTCCGTGAGCAGGTCACCAAAGACCGCATCCGGCCTGACCGCCGCAGCTTCGACCAGATCCGCGAGATCTCGATTGAAGTCGGCGTGTTGCCCCGCGTCCACGGTTCCGCTCTGTTTACTCGCGGCGAAACCCAGGCATTGGTGACCGTGACCCTGGGAACCTCGGACGATGTGCAGCGTCTGGAAACCTTCCAGGGCGAACAGCGCAAGCGTTTCATGCTGCACTACAACTTCCCTCCGTTCTCCGTGGGTGAAGTGGGCCGCATGACCGGCGTAGGCCGGCGTGAGATTGGTCACGGAGCACTCGCCGAGCGTGCCATTGCAGCCGTGCTGCCGGGTGAAGACGAGTCTCCTTACACCCTGCGCGTGGTCTCCGACATTCTCGAATCGAACGGTTCCTCGTCGATGGCCAGTGTTTGCGGTGCCAGCCTCGCGCTGATGCACGCAGGCATTCCGCTCAAGGCAGCCGTTGCCGGTGTAGCCATGGGCTTGGTCAAGGAAGGCGATGACTACGCCATCCTGACGGATATCGCCGGCGCAGAAGACCACTACGGTGACATGGACTTCAAGGTTGCAGGCACCCGCGCGGGTATCACTGCGCTGCAGATGGACATCAAGATCAGCGGCGTGACCGGACAGATCATGCGCGAGGCCCTTGAACAGGCTCGCCGTGGACGGTTATTCCTGCTCGATCAGATGGATGCGGTCCTGGCATCGCCGAACGCCGAGCGGTCGAAGTTTGCTCCCCAGATCCACACCTTGCAGATACCGACCGATAAGATTCGTGACCTCATCGGGCCGGGCGGCAAGACGATTCGCGGCATCATCGAAGCCACTGGCGTCAAGATTGACGTCGACGATACCGGTCGCGTGAATGTTGCCTCGAGCGATGAAGAAGGTCTGAAGAAGGCGCTGGCCATGATCAGCGACCTCACCGCCGTTCCGGAAGTAGGGAAGACCTACCTGGGCAAAGTCGTTCGCCTGGCGGAGTTCGGTGCGTTTGTCGAGATCTTCCCCGGCACCGACGGATTGCTGCACATCAGTGAGATTGCCGAGCATCGCGTGAAAGACGTGAAGGACGAACTGCGCGAAGGCGATCAGGTACTGGTCAAGGTTCTGGGCATCGAAGGCAATCGCATCAAGCTTTCGCGCAAGGCGCTGTTGAAAGAGCAACGCGAAAAGCTCGGACTTCCAGAGCCATCCCGAGGTGGTTCGGGCGGAGACAATGGCGGCGGCGAAGTCGCGGCGCCACGTCCTCCGCGGGCGCAATCGCAATCCCCGGTCGAACGGCAGCCGGCATCGAATGCCAGCACCATCACCATTGAAGGTGGTGAAGAGTTCGATGACGATGAGCCATTCGTCGAGGGCGGCGACGAGCCAAACTTCAACCGTGCAGACGGTACTTCCGACTGCGGGACCAGCAGAGGCCCGCAGGCCGGCAGCGCCGGGTGGTGCCGCGGCCGGTCAGCGGCGGCGGCGGCATCGCAGCCGGGGACGCGGACCCGGTGGTGGACCGGCGGCGGTGGCGGAAGCCGTGGGCCCCAGTAAAAGGCGCCGACAGCTGCGTAGTATGCTAAGACAGAGGGCTCGCGACGGCAGGGTTGCAGAGATGCTGCGCAGCCCTTTTGTTTTGGGCGAAGATTGTTTTGGATGACGCTCTCACCTTCAATGACCTTCGAGAACCGCAACCTGGCTGGCCGTAAGCACTGGATCGCTCTTCGCCGCACTGGGTATTGTCTGGGGCACGACGTGGGTTGCTGCCGACACCCTTGCCGAGTCCGATACCGCCCTTGCGGGGAGCGGCCGCCCGCTTCCTGTTGTCTGCGCTGCTGTTGATTCCGATCATCCTATTTAAACGGCTGAGGCGCCTCGTGGTCGTGCGCTGGGTTTCGCGCTGCTGCTCTCCCTCACCATGATCGTGTTGCCGTCGGTGCTGGTTTGGTGGGCGCGGCCGCTGCTTCCGTCTGCAACCATACGGTGCTTTTTGCAGCCATGCCGCTGCTGGTGGTTCTGCTGACGCCGGTCATCGAAGGCAGCGACGTTCCGCCCCGTGCCATGCAGGCGACGATTGTTGGTCTGGGAGTGATTGTCGTTGGCTTTGGGCGCTACGTTTTCGCTGTCGCAGGCCGGGGGCGCGGCCATAGTGCTTGTGGCGGTGGCGTTTATCGGCGTTTCTTCGCTCATCGCGCGGCGCGAGTTCACCGAAGTGCATCCGCTCACGGTGACTGCAGTGGTGCTTGGCGCCGCCTCATTGTTGCTGTGGGGGCCAGCTTGGCGATCGAGCGCGGACAGCCGGTGCAATGGAATCGCAATGCCGCTGTCGCGGTGATTGCTCTCGCTGCGGTCGGCGGAGCACCGGCCTATGCGGCCTACTTCTGGTTGCTTCAGCAGCTTGCGGCCTACAAGGTGACGACAGTGCAATGGATCGAGCCCCTGGTGGGCTTCATCGAAACGCGCTGTCTTCTCCGCATCGGTCTTTCGTTTGCCATGATCGCCGGGTCCTGGTTACCTTAACGAGTTTGTTACTGGTAATGCGAGCGCGGGCAGAAGATGACAATAACGTTTCCCTCCTGGGAAATTGACAAACAGAAGGGAGTCAATATCTGACGAGGGATGCGATAAACTGCAGGCGATGGGCGCGACTTTATACATTGTCGTCGAGGGCGAGGACCCGGGCTTCGATATCTTCGTAAATGGCAGGGCGCTCGCTCGCAACGAGGACGCTTTGGAGAAGATGGCGCAACGCATTGGGTCAAACCGCTGCTGGAATTCTTTTCTGCCGACGAAAACTCCATGGCCCTGTTGCTGGAAGAAGGCGCGGGCGATCCCGGAGTGGGCCAAGACGTTGCCTCCTCCGCAGTGGTTTTCCCCCGAAGATGGCCTGATTACCGTGTGCACCTTGCTCGACCACCTGAAATCCTCGCCGACCGCGTTGGGAACAGAAACCCCAGCTGTACTGCGCGAGATGGAAGAGTTCGAACGCGTGCTGCGCAAGACCGCCCAACGGCAAATGCGCTGGCAACTCGCCGTAAGCTGGAAATAAACCCGAGCCCTCAGCCTTTCCAGGCGCCCAAGCATCCGGCGCAGCAAGACCAGCTCGCCGGTATGATAGCTGTTGTGATCGCGCGGCCAACAAACACTTCGCGCAACAACGTCTGATCCTCTCTTACCCCATGGAATCTGCGCGTACAGATTGCTCTTCGGGTTCTTGATCAATTTCGCGAACGCTTCCAGGTCTTCCTTCAGCGCCCGCACGGAGCTGTGCCAGGCTTCTTTGGAAGGCGGCTTCGGTAGTGGCAGGCCAGTAGTCATCCGGCCATTTTGGCTCGACATACTCCGCGTTGGTCGAAAAATCCCAAAGGTCGCGCAGCGCGATGCGCATGTGCTCCAGAAGCTCCCAGGCGGAGTGCGCCGCGTTTTCTGGTTTTTCTCCGTAAAGAGCGGGCGGGAAATCCTTCAGGGCAGAAAATACGTCGACGTGCGCGTTCGCTCCGCGGAGCAATTGATAGAGCTGCTCCCGAAGTGCAGATTCGTTTTCCGGCATGCTGTCATCCTTCTTAGATCAGGAGACCTGGGCTTCCATCGCCACTTCGCGCTTGCTGTTGCCGAAGAGGTCGCCCATGCGGCGAATCTGCGCGCCGACGCCACGGAGTTTTTCTTCGATTCGTTCGTAACCGCGATCAATATGGTAGACGCGATCGAGGATCGACTCGCCGTCGGCGACCAGCGCAGCCAGCACCAGGGAAGCGGATGCGCGCAGGTCGGAGCACATAACCACGGCCGACGACAGCGGTGTTTTGCCGCGGACCGTCGCCGTTCTCTGATCGACTTTGATATTTGCGCCCATGCGCACCAGTTCGCCCACGTGCATGAAGCGATTCTCGAAGATGTTCTCCTTCACCGTGGTCGCGCCTTCGGCCTGGGTGGCGAGCGCCATATACTGCGCCTGCATGTCGGTAGGGAAGCCGGGATACTCTTCGGTAGAGATATCGTTCGCCTGCAGATTGCCTTCGCTGCGCACCCGCAGGGAATCGGCGCCCATGGACGTGATGCGCACCCCACAAGCCTCGAGCTTGGTAATGATCGCGGATAGATGCGCCGGCTGGCAATTGGCCACCACCAGATCGCCGCCGGTAATGGCGCCGGCAACCAGGAAGGTTCCCGCCTCAATGCGATCGGGATTAATGCGATGTTTGGCGCCATGCAGCTTATCGACGCCCTTGACCCGGATGGTCGCGGTGCCCGCGCCCTGAATGTTGGCGCCCATGGCCACCAGCAGCGTGGCAACGTCCACCACTTCTGGTTCGCGCGCGCAATTTTCCATGAGCGTGTCGCCCTCGGCGAGCACAGCCGCCATGAGCAGATCCTCGGTGCCGGTCACAGTGATCTTGTCGAAAACGATGTGCGCGCCATGAAGACGTTGGGCGCGCGCTTCCAGATAGCCATGGTCCTGCACGATGGTCGCGCCCATCGCTTCAAGGCCCTTCAGGTGCAAATCGATCGGGCGGTCGCCAATGGCGCAACCGCCAGGCTGGGCGACGCGGGCGAGTCCGCAGCGCGCGACCAGCGGGCCCAGCACCAGCGAAGAGGCACGCATGGTCTTGACGATTTCGTACTTGGCCGTGGGGTCAGAGAGAACGCGGCAACTGATCGTGGTTCGGTGCTGTGCCCGGCCGTAGCCGAGTTCGACCTCAGCGCCCATCGAAGTCAGCAGTTTCCGGTCGGTCTCAATGTCGAGGACCTGGGGGATGTTTTCCAGCACGACTTCTTCTTCGGTGAGAATTGCGGCTGCCATGCAAGGGAGCGCGGAATTCTTGGCTCCGCTTACCCGAATCGTTCCTAGCAGCGGGTTACCGCCGCGAATCACAAATTTATCCATGACGGCCCTTAATGCTCCTTGCTTGTATCTACGATGGGTAACTCGAAAGTTGCTATAGCTCCAATGTTGTATCTTCGATCGCCAGGCGAACATTGCCGTCAGACTTCGCCAGGCGACGCACAGCCTCAGGCTTGTCGACTCCCGCCTTGAGCATGACCAGTGCGACGGGCACGCTGCGTCCGGCGGATTTGATGGTGAGTACGGCTGCCTCGCGATCGATCTTGCAGGCACGCATCAGAATGCCGATGCCACGCTCCACCAGCTTGGTGTTCTGCATGTGCACGTTGACCATCAGGTTGTCGTAGACATACCCGAGGCGGGTCATAGCGCCGGTGGTGATCATGTTGAGCACCATCTTCTGCGCCGTCGCGGCCTTCATGCGGGTAGATCCGGAAAGCACTTCCGGTCCCACCTCGGCAACGATGCAAATGTCGGCGACGTTGGAAAGCGGCGTGTTGTGATTGCAGGTAACGGCGGCTGTTTTGGCGCCGCGGGCACGGGCATATTCCACCGCTGCAACTACATAGGGCGTGCGCCCGCTGGAGGAGAGACCGATGACCACGTCTTTGCGTGTGGGCCGCCGGCGCGCGATATCGCGCTGTCCCAGCTCGGTCGAATCTTCATTCACTTCAACGGCCGACGCCAGGGCCTTGGGGCCTCCGGCCATGATGTATTGAACACTTTGTGGCGGGGTCGAAAACGTCGGCGGACATTCGGAGGAATCGAGTCCGGCGATCCGTCCACTGGAGCCGGCGCCAACGTAGATCAGACGCCCTCCCTCGCGCAGGCTGCGCGCCACCATATCGATGACCAAGGCAATCTCGGGCAAGGACTTTTTGACCGCGGCGGCAATCTTCGAGTCTTCGTGGTTGATGATGCGGGCGATTTCGAGTGCGGATTTGGTGTCGAAGCCCATCGAGGCTTCGTTGGAGCTTTCCGTCGTAAGGTCGTGCAGACCTCGCGGCTGATCGGTGTTCGATTCGCCGCCTGGGCCTGTCTCTGTGCGAAAAGGACTTGTAGTGGCCATGTTGGTTTACTCAGCTCCCACTCAACTAAACAATTTTATCTCCAAGTGACAAACTTTGCTCTGAAATTAGGGCGTCGCGTGCCAACCACGCAAACACTTTTGGGTTATGGCCATTTATGCCGATTCCTGGGGCTTTCGCTCGCCCAAGGATTGGATAACGGCATCGTGGAAAGCAGGCCGGATCGAGCGGATCGCCTGACTGTTCCGACGCGGCCAAGTGCGATTCGTAAGCAGTACGACTGCGAGCTTACGCTCGAAATCGATCCAAAGGGAAGTTCCGGCGTACCCCAGATGACCCGCTGAATGGCGGCTGAAAAACCTTCCCGAAGAGGAAGGTTGGGAGGGTGTATCCCATCCCAGCGCCCGGGAACTGCCAGGGGGCATTTCAGTTCGAGAGGTGAACAGCTGAATCGCTTCCGGCGCAAAGACTGGGCGCTCCGGCGCTGCGAATGCTGTCGAGCCGTGCATGCCGAGCAGGCATTGGGCGTAAAGCAGCGGATCGAGCGCGTTGGAGAAAAGGCCCGCATGCCCGCCTACTCCACCCAGCACAAAGCAGTTCTCGTCCTGCACCTCTCCCTGAATGATGCGATGGCGAAAGGTTAAATCCTCTTCAGTGGGCGGGATGGCGGATCGCCAGTCAGGCGGTGGCCGGAAGCAGGTGCTGGTCATGCCGAGCGGAGCAAACACCTCGCGCGCGCAGAAGGTATCCATCCGTTCGCGGGCAATGGCTTCGAGCGCCTGCCCGAGCAGGATGAAGCCCGGGTCGGAGTACTCGGCGCGGCTTCCTGGAGCGGCTTCGAGCGGGAGCCGGAGGCATGCATCGAGCAATTCTTCACGTCCTCCCGCTCCAGTGAAGAGCCGAGCGTAGCCAGGTAATCCGGACGTGTGCGCGAGCAGCATCCGCAGCGTGACCTGGTGACGCGCGCCGGCGGCGGCTTCTCCCTGGGCAAAGGCTGGAAGGGTATGCACCAACGGCTGGTCCAGCGGAAGTTGTCCCGTCTGGTAGAGCAGCATGGCCAAAGAGGTGGTCGCGATCACCTTGGTGATGCTGGCCAGGTCGAAAACGGTGGAGGCGGTAACAACTTCCGCGAGCGGATCGTAGGTAAACCGGCCGAGGCCATCGAGCGCCAGCACCTGGCCGTTGGCGAACACGCCAAACGCCGCGCCCGGAAATGCCTGCTCGGCAATGGCTGCTTCAAGGACGGAATAGGCTGCGGCGAATTGCCGGCGTTGGGCTGAGGCGGAGAGCGGGATTGTGAGTTGGGGAGGAGGCATAGGCTGCAAATCTTGGTGGTTCCCCCCTCGCCGAGACAAAATTCCTGAGAGCAGATTCCCGAAATCCTGTCTCATGTTAGCCGACGAGCGCCGGCCAGCCCACTTCGGGACAAATCCAGGCAGGTGTAGGACAATCGCTCCCATGAGCCGTCTATACTGAGAAGTGAGGTCGGCGAGATGAGTTTTCGCGGGGAGTTAGTCGCAGTCGGGCTATTAGCCGGGATTACGGTCGTCCAGGGACTATCGCAGACGGCGCCTCCACCCTCTGCTACGCCACCCGTGCCGCCTGCTGTTCAGGCTGCGCCCCCTGTTCAAGCCGCAAGAGTACCGCCTGTCGAAACCCCACCCCAGACGTACACCGTACCCGCAGGCACCAAGGTGCTGCTTTCGCTCAAGAGCGGGATCAACACCAAGAGCGCCCAGAAGGGCGATGGCGTGTATCTGGTTTCGTCGTTTCCGGTGGTTGGCTCTTCGCGGATCATGATTCCCGTCGGCGTCTACGTGCAGGGTGTAGTCGACCGCGTGGTTCGTCCGGGTAGGGTCAAAGGGCGAGCGCAGTTGGATATGCACTTCACCACCATGATTTTCCCCAACGGCCAGGTGGTGGAAGTGCCGAGCGTTCTGAACAGTTTGCCTGGATCGGACGGGCCCAAGGTGAAAGGGAACGAAGGCACGGTAGAGCAGGCGGGGAACAAGGGGCGCGATGTAGGCAACGTGCTCAAAGGTGCGGCCATCGGCGCGGAGGGCGGCGTTCTGGGCGGCGCAGCGACGGGAGACCTGGCCAAAGGCATTGGCTACGGTTCGCTCGCCGGAGCGGCCGCAGGCGCCATCTATACGTTGTTTACTCGCGGCAATGATATCGTGATTCCTTCCGGAACCTCGGTGGAGATGGTGTTGCAGCGGCCGCTGGTTCTTGAGCAAGCTCAGCTTGCCGGCATCGATGATGGTCATGGGCAGTCGCAGCTGGTTCCGGCGAACCAGCAGCAACCTTTGCCGAAACGCAGGCAGCGGATTCTGTGCCCGTTCGGCAGCCCCGGGTGCAGCTGAGCGTACCGCCGAGTGCAATTGAGAAATTGAGAAATAGATGAACACATGACGAAACTGGAACAAGCGCAGCCCGAAGAGGCTGCCATACAACATGAAGCTTCGGAGACGCCAGTCGAGGTACCGGGACGCAGCTTCTGGCTCTGGGGCCGCGACATGCTGTTTTCGCTCGCCGTCTCCTTCTTCATCATCACCTTTCTCTATCAGCCGGTAAGGGTTGAGGGCACCAGCATGATGCCCCGCCTGGAAGACCAGGACCGGTTATTCATCAACAAGTTTGTCTATCACTTTGAGGATATTCATCGCGGCGACGTGGTGGTGTTTCATTATCCGCGCGATCCGCGCAAGAGCTATATCAAGCGCGTGATCGCGGTACCCGGTGACCGGCTGGTCATCGACGATGGCCGCACGTATATCAACGGCAAGCTTTTGCTGGAACCGTATGTGCCCAGAAAATTCCACGACAGCCGATCGCAGGATGAGATGGTGATCCAGGCCGGTGATTATTTTGTTATGGGCGATCATCGCTCCATTTCAAGCGATAGCCGCGACTTTGGAGCAGTGTCTCGCGATCTGATCTACGGCAAGGCGGCTTTCGTCTACTGGCCCGCTGTGGACATGGGCGTTATCCACTGACCTTTCGCCATTTTTCCCCGCGCATCGCACGCAGGGCGCCTCTCGGCAGAACCTCTGCGTCCTAGTCATGCAAAGTGGGCCATGCAGAGTGCCGGTTATCCGCCCCAAGACCTGTTAAACTTTACTGAATCCACTCGACGGAGAAGCCATGCAGGCAATCCTCGCGCTCGAAGACGGGCGCATCTTCCGCGGTGAGAGCTATGGCGCCAAACGTGAATGTTTTGGCGAAGTGGTTTTCAATACCGCCCTGACAGGCTACCAGGAAATCTTCACCGATCCTTCTTACGCAGGGCAGATTGTCGTCCTGACGAATCCGCAAATCGGAAACTACGGCACCAATGCTGCTGACAACGAGGCGAGCCGCCCGTACATCGAAGGCTTGGTTACGCGTGAGTTCTCGCCGATAAGCTCCAACTGGCGCTCGCAACAAGTGACAGAAGAATACCTGGAGCGTTTTGACGTTCCCGTAATCTCTGAGATCGATACCCGAGCCTTGGTTCGCCATCTGCGCACGTATGGCGCATTGCGCGGCGTCATCTCGTCGCTCGAGACGGATGCGGAGAAGCTCGTTCTGAAGGCCCGTGCCGGCCGCAAGATGGATGGCACCGACCTGGCCAAAGTTGTGAGCACCACGGTGACGTATGAGTGGGACTGCCACGACCGGCGGAACTTTAACGGCGACCCCTTGCAGTCGGGCGACGGGAGTTTGAAGCTGCCTGCCCCTGATCTGCACGTGGTGGCGTATGACTTTGGCATTAAGCACAACATTCTCCGCTTGCTGTCGCGCGAAGCCTGCCGGGTCACCGTCGTACCGGCGGAAACCTCGGCGGAAGATGTTCTGGCGCTAAACCCCGACGGCATTTTTCTATCCAACGGGCCAGGCGATCCGGAGCCGGTCACGTATGCCCACGAGAACATTCGTAAACTCGCCGGGCGCAGGCCGATGTTTGGCATCTGCCTGGGGCACCAGTTGATCGGCCTGGCTCTTGGCGGCAAGACGTACAAGCTGAAGTTTGGACATCATGGCGGGAATCACCCGGTGCAGCAGACCCAGACGGGCAAGGTCGAGATCACTGCGCACAACCACAATTTTGCGGTGGATCCCGACTCGATGAACCAGAGTGAAGTCGAGCTCACGCATGTTGACCTGAACGACAACACGCTGGAAGGCTTACGCCATCGCACGCTGCCGCTTTTCAGCGTGCAATACCATCCGGAAGCGAGCCCCGGGCCTCACGACTCCAACTATCTCTTCCGCGATTTTCGAAAAATGATGGAAGAGTGGAAGAGCTGAAGCGCTTCCGCTTCGAGTTCTCGCTTGCAGTTGAAGGGGACGGGCTTTAGCCCGTCCGTTAACAGGAAGGATGTGGATTTAGAGGCTGCGTGAAAAAGTCGATAAATGAAGGGTACGGGCTTCAGCCCGTACATTACGGAAACAAAAACAGTGGGCTTTAGCCACTGAGGGCAGCGTTTTCGGCCGAGAAACCTGACCTCGGGCCTAAAGGCCGCTCGGTTGTCTAACTAAATGTACGGCCTAAATGCCGTACCCTTCAGAAAGTGAGTTTTACCGCAGCCTGTTTAGCCACTGAGGGAAACCATGAGGCCAGCCAGAGAAAAAGTCGGGGGAAGCGGACAGACATATTTTGTCACCTCTCAGACCATTCAACGGCGGCCATTCTTTCGCCACGAACGATGGGCGAAGTTAATGCAGGAAGTATTTCAACATTACCGGGGCGGATCTTATCTGCTTCACGCTTATGTCGTCATGCCCGACCACTTTCATGCGGTGATTGCTCCTCAGGATAGTGTCGAAAGTGCAATGCGGAATATCAAGGGTGGTTTCTCATTCCGCGCAAAAAGGGCTTTTGAGTGGAAACACGACATCTGGCAGGTGGGGTTTTCGGATCATCGAATTCGAGATGCTGAGGATTGGGATCGCCACATCGCTTACATTCGCCATAACCCGATCGAAGCAAAGCTTTGTTTAGCTTCGGAGGACTATCAATATTTTGCGGTGGATCTAGACCCGATCCCTCAGCGGCTAAAGCCGCTTATTTCCGCCAGGTCTTACGGCGGGGCTGAAGCCCCGCCCCTTCAAACACCTCACTTCAAACAACGTCGGAGTCCGAATCCGCCCCATTAGGAATTGGCTAGCCTCAGCGCACATCGAACGGAAGAACAAATGCCACGCAGGAACGATATAACGAAGATTCTGGTGATCGGCTCGGGGCCGATCGTGATTGGTCAGTCCGCGGAGTTTGATTACTCCGGCACCCAGGCGTGCAAAGCGCTCAAGGCCGAAGGCTATGAAGTGGTGCTGATCAATTCCAATCCGGCCACCATCATGACCGATCCGGAACTGGCCGACCGCACCTATATCGAGCCGTTGACCCGCGAGTACGTTGAGGAAATTATCCGTCGCGAGTGCGAGCGGATGACCGACAGCAACGGCCGCCGGATCGGCAAGTTCGCCCTGTTGCCTACGGTCGGCGGGCAGACGGCCTTGAACCTCGCCGTCGACCTGGCCGACGCCGGCGTGCTGGAGAAGTACGACGTAGAGATGATCGGCGCCCGTCTCGAGGCGATCAAGAAGGCCGAAGACCGCCTGCTGTTCAAAGACGCCATGTCGCGGATCGGCCTGGACGTGCCGCGTTCCGCGCTGGTGAACAACATTCGCGATGGCTCTGAATTCGCAACCAAGATCGGCTTTCCAGTCATCATCCGGCCCTCCTTTACTTTGGGCGGTTCCGGCGGCGGCCTGGCCTACAACCGGGAAGAGCTGATGGATATCCTGGGGCGCGGCCTCGATCTTTCTCCCGTGCACGAATGCCTGATCGAAGAGTCGGTGCTGGGCTGGAAAGAATATGAACTCGAATTAATGCGCGATCTCGCCGACAACGTGATCATCATTTGTTCCATTGAAAACATGGATCCGATGGGCGTGCACACGGGCGACTCCATCACCGTGGCGCCGGCACAGACGCTGACGGACCGCGAGTATCAGGCGATGCGCGACGCCGCCATCCGCGTGATGCGCGAAATTGGCGTCGAAACCGGCGGGTCGAACGTGCAGTTCGCCGTAAACCCGGCGAACGGACGCATGACGGTCATCGAGATGAACCCGCGTGTCTCGCGATCGTCCGCGCTCGCTTCCAAAGCGACCGGTTACCCCATCGCCAAGATCGCCGCCAAGCTGGCCGTCGGCTACACGCTCGACGAGATTCCCAACGACATCACGCGCAAGACGCCATCGTGTTTTGAACCGTCGATCGACTACGTGGTGGTCAAGATCCCCAAGTGGCAATTTGAGAAGTTTCCCGGAGCGGATGAGAATCTGGGTCCGCAAATGAAGTCGGTGGGTGAAGTGATGGCGCTGGGGCGCACCTTCAAGGAAGCGCTGATGAAGGCCCTGCGTTCGCTCGATACCGGCCGCCGTATCAGCGCGGAAGTTATTGAACCGCGGCGGCTGACGCAACGCCTGGTGACCCCGCAGCCCGAACGGCTGAACTACATCCGCTACGCTTTCCGCACCGGTCTCTCGGTGCGCGAAGTTGCTCGCATGACTTCGATGGATCCGTGGTTCCTGTATCAGATCAAGGAAGTGACGGAGACCATTCAGAAGCTCGCGGATTTTGCGCTGGAGACCATGCCGTCGGATCTGCTGCGCAAAGCCAAGCGGATGGGTATCTCCGATGCACGGATCGCCGAAGTGTGGAGCATCGACGGTCTCGAAGGAGCCAACGCCGTAGGGGAAATGCGGCGGCGCCAGGGCATCACGCCGGTATTCAAAAAGGTGGATACCTGCGCGGCAGAGTTCGACAGCGATACGCCCTACCTGTATTCCACCTACGAGGAAGAGGATGAGGCGCCGCCTACGGCGAGACGCAAAGTCATTATCCTGGGCAGCGGACCGAATCGGATTGGGCAGGGCATCGAGTTCGATTACTGCTGCTGCCATGCGGCCTTTGCGCTGCGTGAAGACGATTACGAAACCATCATGGTCAACTGCAATCCGGAGACTGTGTCGACCGACTACGACACCAGCGACCGTTTGTACTTCGAACCGCTCACCTTCGAAGATGTGCTGGCCGTGTATGAGCACGAGGCTTCCTCCGGCGCCGATATCGGCATGATCGTGCAGTTCGGTGGCCAGACTCCGTTGAATCTCGCCCTTCCGCTGAAGGCCGCGGGCATAAAAATCATTGGCACTTCTCCTGAGTCCATCGATCTCGCGGAAGATCGCAAACGATTCGGCCAGTTGCTGGAGGAGCTGCATATTCCCCAGCCGCCGGGCGCGATGGTGACGACCATCGAAGCGGCACTGGAAGGTGCGGACCGCGTCGGTTATCCGGTGCTGGTGCGGCCCTCCTATGTACTGGGTGGCCGGGCGATGGTGATTGCGTATGATGCCGATGCGGTCCGCCACTACATGAAAGAAGCGGTGGAGTACTCCCAGGAGCGCCCCGTACTGGTCGACCATTTTCTCGAAGATGCGGTCGAAGTCGATGTAGACGCGTTGTGCGATGGCAGAGACGTGGTGATTGCCGGCATCATGCAGCATATCGAAGAAGCCGGTATCCACTCGGGCGACTCTTCCTGCGTGTTGCCCGCGGCCGATCTCGCGTCCTCGACGCTCGAGACCATTCGCACCTACACTCGGGAGCTCGCACTGGCCTTGAAAGTGATTGGCCTGGTGAATTTGCAGTTCGCCATTCAGCGCCGTTCCGGGGAGCAGGACAAGGTGTTTGTGATCGAAGTCAATCCGCGGGCTTCCCGCACCGTGCCCTATGTTTCGAAGGCCACCGGGATCCCACTGGCCAAGATGGCGGCCCGGCTCATGACCGGGCGTACGTTGCGCGAGTTAATGCCGGAGCAGGTTGCCGAGCGCGCCGATCTGGCCACGGGCAGCCACTTCTTCGTCAAATCGCCCGTATTTCCCTGGAACAAGTTTCCCGGTGTCGATACGGTGTTAGGACCGGAGATGAAGTCGACCGGCGAGGTCATGGGCGTGGCCGATAACTTTGGCGAAGCCTTCGCCAAGGCCCAACTTTCCGCCGGGCAGGCTCTGCCGGTGAAGGGCACTGTCTTCTTTAGTGTGAATGACCGGGACAAGGCGGTAGTGATTGAGCTTGCGCGGCAATACGTGGAGCTTGGTTTCCACCTCGTGGCCACGCAGGGTACAGCGCATGTTTTGCAGCGCGCCGGCATGGTGGTCGAAAGCGTTTATAAGGTGAAGGAAGGCCGGCCAAACGTAGTAGATCTGATCAAAGGTGAGCGTATTCAGCTCATCATCAATACACCGCACGGGCAAGACACGTTTTTTGACGAGCGTGCGATTCGCCGGGCGGCTGTTACCCAGAGAGTGCCTACCATCACGACAATCGCCGCGGCCCGGGCGGCCGCGGAAGGCATTGCTGCCATTCAGCGCCGCCAGATTACCGTGAACGCCCTGCAGGAATTGCGCCGCGAACCGGTGGTTGCCGGGTAGGCTGCTCCTTTAACTCTCGACTCGCCTGATGTTTCTTGCTGTCTTGATTGCCTTGCTCAGGTCGGTTTCGGTGGATGGTTTTTGGGTAGGGTTTGCTTCCCAGCCGGCGATCAGGTGCAGGACTCCAAATTTCTCCTCCGTTGTGACGGTCTCCGGGTAGAATTCACCGGCCGCCACCACATAGGTCAGTTCCGGTCTTTCCTCACTCTTTAGCCAGATGTTGACGTGCCAGATGGCCAGATCCGTGTAACGCCAGCCGCGCACAGCATAGCTCCCAAACTCACCACTCCTGTCGATGCGCCAAGCCGGCGTTGCTCGCGATTCTCGGTCTTCGGTCACTTGGCAAACCTCTTGGAGGGGTTGCCCTATGTATCGTCGTCAGGCACGCTTTTCTTCAGGTGGAGAGGCCGACACCTGTCCAATGCGGCTCACCTTCTCGGCAACCGCCAGACTGATGAAGTGGTTCAGGGAAATGCCCTCCCTGCGTGCGATGAGGTTAGCCGCCTCCCTCAAAGATCGGGCAAGACGTAACGGAAATTGCTTCGCGTGATCGTCTTTATCTTTTACCTGGTTGTTTGCGTCTTCAGTCATGGTCGCCGCCTAAACAATGTCAGTACATTCAATGATAAAGAGCAAGATTGAGGGTTCCATTCAGACATACAACACGGACCTTCTGATGCTCCTAAAGCGCTTCGAAGCGTTGACTAAGTGCAATGGATACTTAATGTTGCATTGAGTTTGGAAAAATCGCCGATCGCTTATGAGCCTGTAGGTCAGATTAAGGATTGTTAATGTGGGCAGCGGTGTTGGGAGTCCTCGGAGGAGATCGTTCCGAGGCGAAGGTTTGGCGTAGAACATTCCCGGAATCTTGCCTCATGGATTCCCTGATAGGCATGGGACGGATCTCCCGATGGGCGACACCGGAGGACGGCCAGAAACCGCGGCAACCGGGACGGATCAGCGGCGATGGGCCGGCAAGGCCGCGATTGTGTGCGCCCTATCTCGTCCCACTGAAAGATAGCGCAGGCGGCGACGATTTCCGCACTTCCGGGTGTGTCTTCGGCCCTCACCGTAACCACCGTTCGTGATGTTTCGCAATGGGCCCGACGGCAGGTAGGCTGTGGCCACAATGCTTATAGTCGCCGGCCATGCACGAGTCTTCAGCGTTTCTCTTGCAGTTATTGGGCTGCTTGTCGTCGTTGCTCTTGTCATTGTCTTCGGCATCCACCTGTTCCTGGCCGGCGTCGGTCACTATGCTCCCTGGGAGCAAATTTGGGCCGGCTGATCTCCCGAACTTTAGGGCGTCAGCAAAACTCCTCACCTCTGCATTCCCGCAAGCCCCGCCATGCCATCCGCAATTGTTGAGTCTTGCAGAACTTCCAAGAGAACCCGCCGGTGATCATCAAATATTCATAAGGGCCGCCATCCAAACGTACCCAAGCTGCGTTCCTTCAATATCGATGACGCAGACCCCTCCTACATTCGCTCGCCCCGCCCGGAGGCGCCTGGCCCATCGAACACGAGTGAATAGAAGAGGGAGAACCATATGCCAAGACGCCAGTCCTTCGTCGGACTTACGATGTGCCTGCTGCTGATTACCCCACCCGGAGTATTCGCATCCAGTCATCGCGAGGCACCCATCACCGCCTTAGATCACGCAGCAGACATCACTGATTTCTACGCGTTCGTCAGTTACGACCATCCCGATCGCGTCACGTTCATCATGAATGTGGATCCCTTCCTCGAACCCAGCAACGGGCCCAATTACTTTCCCTTCGACCCCAATGTTCTTTACCAGATCAAAATCGATAACAACGATGATGCGCTGGCTGATGTTACCTTCAATATCCGGTTCCAGACGCAGATTCGCGCTCCTGGCGTCTTCACCGGTTTTGTCGGTGCAGGCGACGGCATCGATGCTCCTGCCAATTCGCCGGCGCCTGTAAAACCGGGTACCGCTATCGTTCCACCAGCGATCACCGCATTAGACGGGCCAGGGGCAGCCGGACTCAGCCTGCGTCAGACCTACACCGTGACGATGTGGCGCGGCAGTGGCCCAACCTCTCTCACATCGGACAATGGCTCGCCCCTGTTTGCTGTACCCAGCAACGTTGGCCCGCGTACCATGCCCGACTATGACGCGCTCGCCAGGCAGGGAATCTACACTCTCGGGAATCGCGGGGACATTCGCGTGTTCGCCGGTACGGTAGCTGATCCGTTCTTTATCGACCTGGGAGCGGCTTTTGACAGCTTCAACTTCCGCGCCGGAGCGGGTGGTGGTGTGCTTACGCCGGCGCAGGACGCAAACGATCTCTCGAATGTTGCGCCCAATGCTGTGTCAGGCTTCAACGTCAACGCCATCGCCATTGAGGTGCCCATCGCTTACCTGACTGCTGATGGAAACAAACACAGCGCGAAAGATGTGAAGGCAACGATTGGCGCCTGGGCGACAACTTCCCGGGCTGGTCTCGTCGTGCGTCAAGCTCCGAACGGAGCGAGCAATGCAGGCACATACCAGCAGGTTCAGCGTCTCGGCAATCCGCTGATCAACGAACTGATCATCGGCACCGGTTCAAAGGATTTCTGGAGCATGTCACAGCCTGTACTCGATGGGCAATTCGCCGGCTTCGACCTCGATCCGACGATTGCTCGCGTCTTCAACGCGGTGTACGGAATCAATATTCCTCCTCCTCCTCGCATCGATCTGTTGCCGCTTGTCACCTATGCACCGCCGATCGCCGCCCCGGGCACGCCGGCAGGCCCCATTGCCGATTTGCTGCGGCTCAACACCGGCGTACCTCCAACCCCGCTAGCCGCCCGGAAGCGTTTGGGCCTGATCGCGGGAGATGGCGCCGGCTTTCCCAACGGACGGCGTTTAACCGACGACGTGGTTGACATTGCTGCTCGCGTGGTTGGCGGCGGTGTTCTCAACCCGAAATTCAACGTTGCCCCAAACAACATGATCGGTGACGGCGTGAATGCCACTGACGTGCCTCCGCAGGAGACGTTCCCTTACGTGCACTTCGCTTACAGCGGTAGAGATAGCCGGCACATCGACCCAAGCGAGACGGGTTGCGGTGTTCAGCCTTCTTCCACCAGCGGCGAGGACTCTGCCGCACCACCGGCAGACCAGGGCAGTTCGACCACTTGCCCGGTCAACTAACTCACTGTGATAACCCGCGGAAGGTTTGCGGCACACGCATCATCTGTGCCGCAACCCTTCCGCCGAAATCGTGATTCGTTGAGGCACGTGATGAAGCGCTCTGCTGTCGTTCTATCTCTAGTGGGTGCCGCTGTTCTCGCGCATGCGGGCCATGCGCAAGGGTCGCAAAGCACTCCGGCGCAACAGCGAATCGCGGCTGCGAACAAGCAGATCGCCTCCGATCCCAAAAATGTAGAGGTATATAACAACCTTGGTTTGGCCTACCTGGCGAGAGCGCACGAGACTGCGTCGCCTGACGACGATCGCCGGGCCGCCGACGCCATCGATACCGGTTTCCGTCTTGCGCCAAAGGATTATCAGCTGCGAAAAGCGCAGGTCGTGCTCTTTCTCGATCGGCATGAATTTGCGCGAGCCAGGGAGGAGGCAAAAGATCTGAGTCTGCACACCCCTGACGATGCAGCGGTGCGAGGATATCTGGCACAGGCGGATATGGGCCTCGGCGACTGGCCGGCTGCGGAGGACTCTGCGCAGTGGGCGCTCAATCTGCTGCCGTTCAATATTCCGGCGTTGCTGATCGCGGCCGATATTCGTGATCATTACGGTGATCGGGATGGCGCGTTGGACCTGCTGCGCCGCGCGTTCGGCGAAACCTCCCCGGGCGAGACCGGTGAGCTGGCCGCGATCGATAACAGGATGGCCGTTATTGAAATTGAGTTGGGCAAACTCGATGCGGCGAGCGAAGCGCTGCAGCATGCGGAGGAAGTCTTTCCGGGATACCCGGAGACGGCTACGAATCGGGAGCGTATTCATGCGGGGCAAACCAAACCAGCGGAGACGGCCGCTAACCCCGGCACTGGGAATCTTGTCCCTCAGAATCCGGACCCGCCCAGCACGGTAACTGCAACGCCGGCTGACAGCGAGCGTGCGGTACGTGCGTCTCCGTCACCACCGGCAACTGCTCATGCCGGCCTCTCACCGCTGGCCTTCTCACCCATTCCGGCTGCATTGTTCATCCCTCAGGCAACCGGCACCGAACGGGTTATTCGAAATATGCAGAGCCGGGTCCAGGCGAATCCCAAAGATCCGGCCGGCTACTCCGCGTTGGGTGCGGCCTTTTTCCAGCACGCCCGAGAGACCGGCGACGTGGAAGACTTTCAGCAGGCGGAGCAGGCGTTGAACAAGGCTCTCGATCTCGACAGCGTGGATTTCTCCGCGGATGCCGCCTATGCCTCGATGGCCGCGGTGTGTATGGGCGAGCATCGCTTCAGCGATGCCGTCACCTACGCCCAAAAGGCGCTTTCCCTGGGCTCCGGCGATCTCTCCTCGTTCGCGATTGTGGGCGATGCCAATGCGGATATGGGCGAATACGAACGCGCCGCGGTTGCTTACTCGCGGCTTGATATATCCGGTGAGTCCGCAAGCTCCCCGCGAAATGTCTATGTGCACGACAGCCGTACCGCTTATTTGAAATTCATCTCCGGCGACACACAAGGGGCGATCAGTTTGATGCAAAGCGCCGTCGCTGCCGGAACCGAGGCTCGCTTGCCGGCGGAAAATCTTGCCTGGCTCTACTTTGAATGGGGCGAGTTCTCGCTCCAGGCCGGCGATATTGCTGTCGCCGACCATGCCTACCTTACCGCGCTCACCATCCATCCTGGCGATTACCGGGCTCTGGCTGCGCTGGGCAAGCTTCGCGGCAGTCAGGGCCGCTACGCCGAGGCCATCAAGCTTTACCAGAGCGCGATCGCCGTGGTGCCCATGCCGATCTTTGTCGCCGAATTGGGCGATCTGTATACCAAGTCCGACAACCCGGCGGAAGCCCGCAAGCAGTATCAGTTAGTCGAATACATTGGCCTGCTTGGTCACATCAACAAGGTCTTGCATAATCGCGACCTCGCACTTTTTTATGCCGACCACGACATCAAATTGGACCAAGCCCTTGCCCTGGCGCATAAGGAGTTCGAAGTCCGGCACGACGTCTACACCTGGGATGCGCTTGCGTGGGCCTTGTACAAAAACGGCAAGTACCAGGAGGCGAACGACGCCATGGAGAACGCTTTGCGACCCGGCACGCGGGATGCGCTCCTGCTATTTCACGCGGGCATGATCGCCGGCCGCGAGGGGCACGCCGCGCAGGCCAAAGAAAGACTCGAGCAGGCACTCGCCATCAATCCTCATTTTCACGTGATCTATGCCGACACCGCCCGGCAGCAATTGAAGACGCTGCACGATCAACCGGGGCTGACGGCGAGCCAATAGCAAACAAAGCCGGAGGAGATGCATGTCCCTTAAGCGATTCTTTCTTCTTGCCCTGGGCCTGTTGGTGATGCCGTCACTGACCTTGCAGAGCTTCGCCCATCCCATGGGCAACTTCAGCGTGAATCATTATTCCAGAATTTCTTTCGAGGCCGATGGCATCCGGGTCTCCTACATCATCGACTTGGCGGAGATACCCACCTACCAGGAATTGCAGCAGGGAAGTGTCACAGCGAATGTGTCCGACCCGGCTGTTGCCCGCTATGTTGGTGCTCGCGGCCTTCAATTCGGACATGGCCTCAGCCTGCTGATCGACGGCAAGCCTGCGCCGCTGCATCTTCTTTCGAGCACGGTGATCTTTCCTCCGGGCGCCGGTGGCCTGCCCACTATGAAGATGGGCTTTGTCTACCAGGCGGAGTATCCTCCACAGGCCAATCGTTCCTCTGCCCGCCTGCAATTTACAGACGATAACTATCCCGGGCATGCTGGATGGAAAGAAATGATTGCCGTCGCCCCCGGCGCAACTCTGGTCAGCAGCTCTGTACCGCAATCCGATCGCAGCGCCGCGCTCACCAATTATCCGACGGACCTGCTCAACAGCCCGCCACAGGATCTGTCCGCATCGATCCAGTTCGACTATCCGGTTGCGCTTGCCGGCTCGGCAAAAGAGACAGTACGTCCCTCCACACCGCTGCCCCGGATTCCTGTCGAGGTTGGTGGCGTTGGCAGCCCTCATGCGGCTTTCCTTAATGAAAGCCGCACACATGGTCGGTCGAAGCCTAGCGAATTGGATAGGTCGGCACTTCGTATTCCTAAACCGGCGCCCGCGACAGCGGCGGCCGCCCCGCCATTGCATCTTCAGGCCAATCGGCAAGCAACTCCGCGTAGTGCGTTCACCGAGCTGATCACCTCTCGGAGCATGAGCCTGTGGTTTTTCGTCACCGCCGGGTTCATCGCGTTAGGTCTTGGCGCATTGCACGCGCTGGAACCCGGTCACGGCAAAACCATCGTAGCCGCCTACCTCGTGGGCTCGCGTGGCACGGCGCGGCACGCGTTTCTGCTCGGCTTCATCGTCACCGCCTCGCACACTGCCGGCGTGTTTGCCCTGGGCGCGATGACTCTTTACGCCTCACGATACATTGTGCCCGAGCAACTGTATCCGTGGTTGGGTGTTTTCTCCGGCCTTACCATTGCGGGACTCGGGGGATATATGTTCCTTCGCCGCTGGAGCGGGCTCGACCTCGATCACGCGCACACCTCCGGCCAGCTTCATAACCACTGGTTTCCTTCGATCAACCGGAGTGAAGCAGTTCCGCAACCGTCCCCCACCGGCAAATCCGTGACGCTTTATCAGCTCTTCGCTCTGGGCATTACGGGTGGCATCATTCCATGTCCTGCCGCCCTGGTGGTATTACTGAGCGCCTTTGCGCTGCACCGCATCGGTCTGGGTTTCTTCCTTATCCTTGCGTTTAGTCTCGGCCTTGCTGGTGTGCTGATCGCCTTCGGCATGTTGATGGTTTACGGCCGGCGCTTCATGGCGCGCTTGCGTGTGGGTGGGCCGCTCACCACTCGTTGGCTGCCGGTCGCCTCCGCTGCATTCATGACCGTTCTCGGCGCCGCGATTGCGCTTCGTGCCTTTGTCACCACGGGGATCGACTTGCACCACCTGACCGCGGAAAGGCTTGGCCCGTTCCTCTTTATTGCCGGCGTGGGCTTATTGCTCGGTATGCGCCACTCCACCGATCCTGACCACGTGGTCGCTGTATCGACGATCGTGAGCAAACAAAGAAGTATCCGCCAGGCAGGCTTGATCGGCACCATCTGGGGGCTCGGTCACACGTTCACCATATTCGCCGTGGGCAGCATGATCATCCTTTTCGGTGTGGTCATCCCACCGCGCCTTGGGCTTTCCATGGAGTTCAGCGTGGCCCTGATGCTGATTCTTCTGGGCGTGCTGAATCTTACCGGTGTGATGCAGCGCATGACCGCTTATCTCACCAGAAACCGAAGCTCTGCGGCCGTAGTCACCCAGGCGGAGACGCTCCTCGATCGGACGGTTGGGCGTTTCGGTATCTATGAATGTGTGCGGCCGCTGGTGATCGGCATTGTGCATGGCCTGGCCGGATCTGCGGCGGTTGCCTTGTTGGTTTTATCGACCATCCACAGCCCGCTCTGGGCGACCGTGTACCTATTGATCTTTGGCGCAGGCACCATGGTGGGCATGATGTGCATGACGGCAATGATGGCGGTACCGTTGGCCTATGCGGGAAGCCGCTTTAGCAGTCTCAGCCGCGTGTTCAGTGTTGCTTCGGGCGTGGTCAGCGTTTGCTTCGGATGCTTTCTCGTTTACCAGCTGGGTTTCCTCGGAGGGCTCTTCACCAGCCATCCGCAGTGGACGCCCCGCTAGCGTTGTCCGCCACGCGGATGATCATTTATCCGTTTCGAAGGCAAGAGCCTTGCAGGCTGCGGAACGTCGTCGAAAAGCAGCGAGGCACGCTGGAAAAACAAAGTTCTCAGGCAGGGCACGGCTGCCTCGCCGCAGCGAGCGTTCTCGCCGCAGCGAGCGTTAGCCGTGCCCTTGAGTTTCTACATTTCAGGAAATGAGGCGAGTCCCGCAGGGACGGCACAATCGGGAGCCCGGCACGGAAGTGCCGGGTAGGGTTAGACAACTCAGGGAGTCCCGCAGGGACGGCACAATCTTTACCACGGCACGTCAGTGCTGTGCCGCAAACACTCCGAAAATGACCTGGGCTTTACGGGGTGCGAAAAAACTCAACAGGCTTGACCGCCAAAAACAGGTCATATTATTATGGTCATATTGATCAGGGAGCACTGTCATGCAAAAAATGGCCGCCGCGCAATTCAAGGCTCAATGTCTCGCCGTGATGGATCAGGTATCGCAAAGCGGTCGCGCCGTTGTGATTACCAAGCATGGCAAACCTGTGGTGAAACTGGTTCCCGCAAACGAAGGCGAGGATGAGATCTTCGGAGCGTTGGCAGGCATCGCCAGAATTACGGGTGATATTGAGAACACTGTTCCGGCCAGCGATTGGGGAGTGGAGTGATTCTTCTCGATACCCATATTCTTGTCTGGCTCCTGATTGCTCCTGAAAACCTTTCACCAAAAGCAAAGAAGGCGATTCTGGCGGCCCGCAAATCCGGGCCGCTTGCTCTTTCTGCGATCAGCCTGTGGGAAATTGCATGGCTGGTAGAGAACAAGAGAATCGACATCGATGTGAGCGTCGATTCCTTTGTCAAAAAATGTGCTTCCTATGTGCAGGTTCTCCCGATCACTCAGGAGATCGCGGTTCGTTCTGTTCAGTTCCCGAAATCCTACCCGAACGATCCGCAGGACAGAATTATCGGAGCTACCGCGATTGTTGAGGGCGCTCGCCTTTTGACTCATGACAAGCTGATCGTGAAGTCTGGCCTGGTTCCTCTGGCACTGTAGCTAGTATGATGAGGTCTTTTCAACGCGGGGCGGCGCCTGCTTTGTCCGTCAGGCTTTGCCAGGGAAGAAGGAGAAAACCATGAGCAAGGTTGCTGACTGTCTGTTCGTGCCGCTGCTCATGGTTCTTGATCTCAAATCGCGATCTTAGTTTCGATCACGTCGTAATCGGCCTGCACGCCTCCATCGGCGGTGTCGAGAAGCCCTGCCGCCGATAGCACCTGAACGTCCGCGTGGACATTACTATAGTCGCGACCAAGGGCCTTTGCCAGCGCTCGCACACTGGTCACTTTGTGCCGGCGGACGTAGTGCAGCAACTCCATCCGTTTCCCCGTCATGACGCGGGAGAGAGCGTCCCAGCTCTCGAACGCAAGATGGCGCTCATGGAAGGTCTCACCGCGCTCAGCTCGGTGCCAGGCGTTTACCAACCGACGCGAGGCTTCTTCCTCTATCGCCCCGCCGACGGTGATCTTCACATCGCTCATTCGTTACCTCGCAAGGTCCGCACATCGGACCAAAAGTCGGCCGCTAGCTGCTCGACGCTGGTGAACGCATAGGCGGCCTCCGCACCCTGAAAATGGCGATGATCGCCTTTGCCACGCTCATTGTCGTATCCCACTTCCCGAACACCCGGGCGACCGTAGAACAGCGAATACTTCAGGCTGTGAACTGACGGCGACACCGGAGACGGAACGCGCCACAGTACCATCTCCACAATCGCACCGTCGTCGTAATCAATGCGCTGGTGGAAGAGCAGTTCGGCCTTCATTCTAGGACTCAGAATGGTGTAGTTTACCATATGGTGCCAACTGCCATAAGCTATCGCGAAGAGCATGTCGCGAACCTCAAACAGGGCATTGGAAGGACGGCACGGGAAAAGCGAAGCTATCCGGCCCGCGTGGTGGATTGGAATGTTCTTGATGAGGACGGGCTTGAAGTAGCTTTGCCCGTGACGGATATAGAGGACGACCGTTCTTGTGACAACGGATGGTATCTCCCTTATAAGGTGGATACCGAGATCTCCGGCTGTTACCAGAAAACCGGGGAAGTTTCTGGTAATATTCGCCCTAAATCTTTGGTTTTAAACGGTTGGCGGAGAGAGTGGGATTCGAACCCACGGTACCTTGCGGTACACACGCTTTCCAAGCGTGCGCCTTAAGCCACTCGGCCATCTCTCCATGCGCGGTCGCCGCGCGAGGGCCGCGCCGCTGACTGCACCTCATTGAGACTACCATCTTGAATTTGCCTCAGCAAAGTGTCCTGAGGGCAATGCCGGTCCCGTCAAACTTTGCCCGCCGGATCGATCGAAGCAGTTTCGCAATCGCTTTAGATCGAAGCGACACGCCGTTTCATGATTTTCCCCTAAGGAAGAACGAAAAACACACCTCACGGTCTTTATCAGGCCACGGTCATTGCGAAACTGCTCTAAGGTGAAAAGAATCATGGTTTCTCCCACCCCAGCGATGCACACGTCCGCCAAAGCCCGGTTTCGCAGCGAACTGTGGGCCCTCTTGCTCCTCGCCATCCCGGTCGTGCTTTCCGAATTGGGCTGGATGGCCATGTCGGTCGTCGACACCATCATGGTAGGGCGGTTGAGCCCCGCCGCCATAGGGGCTGTAGGGGTCAGCAGCGCCATCTTCTACACCCCCACGCTGTTTGGCATCGGGCTGTTACTGGGGCTCGATACCCTGGTAGCCCAGGCCTTCGGGCGCGGCGACTTCGACGATTGCCATCGCGCCCTGGCACAGGGGGTCTACCTGGCCATCGCCTATACCCCGATCGCTATGCTGATTGTGGGCCTCGCCCCTCACCTTTTTCCCCTGCTGCACATCACGGAAGCGGTGCGCGTTCCGGCCACCCAATACCTCACCCTTCTCAACCTGAGTGCGCTCCCCCTGCTGATTTATGTCGCTTTCCGGCGCTACCTGCAGGGCGTAGGGAAGGTCAGGCCGGTAACCTTTGCCCTGATCTCGGCCAACCTCGTCAATTGGTTCGGCAACTGGGTGCTCATTTACGGCAAGTTTGGGTTCCCAGCCATGGGCGTGCGGGGGTCCGCGCTGTCTACCTGCGTCGCCCGCGTCTACATGGCCGGGGTATTGATCTGGTGGGCCTGGAGGCACGAGCGAGATCGCGGACACCCGCTCTTCGCCCACTGGCCGGGTGTGCGGCCTGCCCAGCTCCGCCGTCTCTTGCACCTGGGCTGGCCGGCAGCGTCGCAAATGCTTTTTGAGGTAGGCGCATTCAGTGTCGCCACACTGCTGGCCGGCCGGCTTTCCCCCGACATCCTGGCGGCGCACCAGATCGTTCTCAATTCCGCCAGCGTCACATACATGGTGCCCCTCGGGGTTTCTGCCGCCAGCGCCATCACGGTGGGGCATGCCATCGGAGCAGGGGACCGCGCCCTCGCACGCCGTCGCGGCTCGATGGCCATTGCCCTGGGCGCGGCCTTCATGGCCATCGCGGCCACGGCTTTTTTGACCATCCCCCACCTGCTCTTGCACGTGTACACCTACGACCCGCAAACGGTCGCGGTCGGGGTTCGGCTGCTCGCCGTAGCCGCTATCTTTCAGGTGTTTGACGGCATCCAGGGAATAGGCACTGGAGCGCTCCGCGGGCTGGGCAAAACCCGCGGCCCCATGGTCGTTAACCTGGTGGCTTATGGCGTCATCGGGTTGCCTATCGGCTATGTATTGTGTTTCCTTACGCCCCTCGGTATCTACGGCCTGTGGACCGGCCTGACGCTGGCGCTCATCTTCGCCGCGGGCCTTGTACTGTCGCAGTGGCTGAAAGAATCTCGAGTGCTTCTAACTTCCGAGCAACGTCCGCCGGATTCGTAACCACGCATGAGGTTCATGGATAAGAGAACCCACCCTGCCGGGAAGGGAAGCACCCAAACGGTGTCCTATCCGGGTCATGGGGATTTCCAGCAGGTACCGGCTCAGGCAGGCACAGGCCAGAATGGCCGCCGCGTTCCAGGGCAGCTGTTGCACCAGGCCAAAGGCACCGTGGGTCTTCACCGAAGCGACACCGGGCAGGAAAAGCTCCTGCCAAAGATACAGACTGTAGGAAATCGTGCCGATCCAGCAAAACAGGCGCCATTCCAAAACACGGCCCAGCCAACTGCGCGGCTGCAGAACCGTACTCAGCACCAGGGCCGGCAACAGGATCGCGCGCAGCAACACCATCCCGGGCGGATGCAGCGCTTCGACGACCAGCACCGCCGCCAGCACCGGCAGCCAAAGCTGCGAGAACCGAATTCGTTCGACCACTTTTTTGATCTCAGGAAAGTAAATTGCGGCGAGACATCCCCACAACAGCGCATCCATCCGCGTGTCGGAGCGTGTCAACAAGTTCGCCTGCGCTTGCGGAAGAACACCGGCGAAGGCATGAAAGCGCTCTTCGATACAGCGCCAGCTGAAGACCGCTACCGCTAGGGCAAACGTGACTTTGCCCGCACGCTTGGGTGTCACCGCCATCAGCAACACGGGCCAGATCAGATAGAAGTGCTCCTCCAACGCCAGCGACCAGAAGTGCGCCGTATAGAACCCGCCCGATTCGTCCATCCCCAGTGGCATGTAATTCCGGAAGAACAGCAGGCAGCTCGGCAACTCCCAATGGTTCAGGTGGATCGCTCCAACGATGGAAAGCAACGCGATCCCGACCAGGACAGCGCAATAGGGCGGAAGGATGCGAAAAAATCTCCGAATGTAGAACCGGCTCAGGTTGAGCCCACCTTCAAGTGCATACTCCCTCAGGAGTAATCCGCAAATAAGAAATCCACTGATGGCAAAGAATGTATCCACCCCGGCGTCGCCCCGGGATGCAAGTTTCTGCGCAATGGAATGGTCGGGGAAGAAACCAAATCGCCCGTGGTAAACGATGACCCCAAGCACAGCAAAAGCGCGCCACCCATCCAGAGTAGGAATGTAACTACTGTGATACCTCACCTTGGCCTCAGTGTTTCAAGTGTTGCAGCTGGCTCGACAACCTTCGTACACTGCGAAAATTGTCGCGGCCGCCTGATTCATCGGAAACGTGGGATTTCAGTGGGGAAATCGGAATCCCAGGGAAGTCCGTCTGGGCGATCTTCAGCCTTGAGCTGTCGGGGGAAACAGCAATTGAATCGAATGTTAAGCCATGCCTGCGCTTATGTAAATTATCTCTTGATTGAATTCGGTTTATCTCTCGGATAACTGTGGAAAATGTGGTTCAGAATCAAACAGTTGGGGGCGCCGGGGAAACGGACACGCTTCCACCCTGCGGAAGGGGCGCCTTTACCACATCACAATAATTGCGAAAATGCTTTAGGCAGTCTTCGCGATTTGAGAATCGACTGTAGGCAGAGTGATCGTGGAGCGGCCTTGCCAGCCTCGAGGTTCGCTTAGCCTGTGTCCTAACCGCGTCATGGGAATTTCGATGAGATAGCGGCTGAGGCAGGCGCAGCCCAATATCGGTAGCAAATTCCACCCCGGCATTTGCAGAGAGCGAAACGCCCCGTGGGCCACTTCCGAAGTGACCTGCGGCAGAAAGAGTTCCTGCCAAAGATAGAGACTGTAGGACAGGGCGCCTACCCAACGCAGCGCCCTCCATTCCAGAACGCGTCCAAGCAGGCTCTCAGGCTGAAGGACGGTGCTCACAACCATAGCCGGAATCAGCACCGCGCAGAGCAGCGTCACACCGGCTGGCTGAAGTTTCACCGCCACCGCCAGGCAAGCGACAATCGGTAACCACAATTGCCTGAATTTGATACGCACCGCATAGGTCTTGATCACGGGAAAATAAATTGCAGCGAGACAACCCCACAACAGCGCGTCGATCCTGGTATCGGTCCGGGTCGCCAGGTTGTTGCCCATGGGCAAGACGCCTGACAACAAATGAAAGCGAGATTCCACGACCCGCCAGCCGAAGACGGTCATTGCCATTGCGAACGCCACCTTGCCCGCGCGCTTTGGGGTGATTGCCGCCAGAAGCATGGGCCATATCAGGTAAAAATGTTCTTCCACCGCCAGCGACCAAAAGTGCGCGGTGTAGAACCCCTCGTGCGGGTCAATCCCCAACGGCTTGTAATTTCGGTACATGAATAGGCAACTGGGTAGATCCGCGTATCGCATGTGGATCAAGCCGAAAGCGGAAATCAGGAGAGTCGCGCCTAAAGCGGCATAGTACGGCGGCAAAATCCGGAAACAACGCCGAATGTAGAAACGCTTCAGATCGATGCGCCCACGGCGCCGGAATTCGTTCAGAAGCTGCCCGCAAATGAGAAAGCCGCTGATCGCGAAGAAGACGTCTACACCCAACTCGCCGTGAGACGACAGCCTTTCCAGGATCGGATTGCCCCCGAAGAAGCCGAAGCGCCCATGGTAGAGGATGACTCCCATGACCGACAGCGCGCGCCAGCCGTCCAGAGTGGGTATATATTGCTTTGGTCGGTTCATAGGCCCCCGGTTCATCTTCCGCGTATGGGATTGCGTGCGATGAGGGGGGAAGCTCTTCCAATCCAGTCTCCAGCTAACAGCAAGTCAGAAGCACAATCAAGCTTCTTCCTGATCAGGTCCCAATCGTCAGAATGCCTCACCCCGTTACTATGGTTTGATGCCGGTTCCGGCGCTTGCATCCATCTTTCGGGCGCGCGCCGTTGGCGAAAAAATCAAAAGATAGCGGCCGACGCTTCGATTGGCCATCTTTTATTTGTAAATCCCGTGCAACCTTCAGGGTGAGGGAAACCAGCGGATTGGCTTCCCCTCGCCGGAGTTCTATGCCTTCCGCAGGACATAACCGACGTTGACGGCCATTGCCCGCTTTTCGCATTCCGCCAGGGTCTTTCCGAAGTACGGAACGTAACAGGCCTCAATCATATGGAGGCCACTTGCCGCGATGATATCCTCCACATCCTTTCCCGTGCGAAATAGGGAGATATGGTCAACTGCCGGCGCGTTCATGCAAGTCGTCACAAAAATATGAGTAGAGGGTCCACTTAAACGCGCGATCGCCGAAAGAAAACGTCGTGGATCCTCCACATGCTCGAGCACCTCACCCATCACGATGCAGGAGTACTCCTGATTCTCCTCGCGAAAGGCCAGGAAGTCAGTTTCTACAACCTCGGCTCGACATTCCTTGTCAATTTCGAAGTATCTGACGATATCTCGCGTTAAGGCGACGCTGGCGGAGCTGATATCAAGGCCGAGCAGCCGCTCGAAGTTACCTAACCGGGCCGCCTGCATAAAGTAATAGCCATGGCCTGGCCCTATTTCGAGATAGGTGCCCTTTTGACCACGCGGAAAGGTGCGGATAAAGAAGTCATGCAAAGCCACATGATTGGGCCATAGAAAAGCCGTGATCGCCAGCCCATACATATACTTGCGCATGTAGGTCTCATCGAAATAGACAGAGTTGGCTAACTCGTCAAAGCGGCTCCAGCGGTAGCGTTTGTTCTCCTGGAAGAACATCTGCTCCCTGAAAGTATCGCCGACGATGGTGTTGTAACTGTCAGCCAGATACTCGAGCGACAAGCCAACCGATTGGCAGTAAGTGAGGTAGCCGGTCAACTCCGCGCGGGTATCCTCCCTCATAGACTCAAGCGACCGCTTCATAAACGAAGTGTGCAAAGGGTTTGCGGCAGTCACCAGGGAGGTGAACTCATCGACTTGTTGAGCGGTATTCATTGCCATTGAAAAAGATCACCTCGGGGCACAAGAACAATGATCTAACATGTACATCGGGTACTTGGAGCAGGCCATTACCAAACCGTTCAAGCACGCTGCGAACCCATAAAACACTAAACCGGGGCTGTCATCAAGCTCTTTCTCGATCTGTCGCAAACTTTTCGACCCTTCGTTCGATTACTCTGGTGGTGCGGTTCGCAGATATTTCTCTATCTCCTGGTCTGCGATGTGACTGTTCGAGGCCGACGCTGAGGCCTCCATGTGCATGCCGTCTTCACACATCTCTGCCGCGGGAACGATCGTCGAGGGCACAAGCCACGCCGCGTGTGTGGGCAGCCTCAAAAACTGTTCCGAGCCTTCGCAGTCCGCTACCGGCGCCATGTAGACCAGGACTCTGGTTCGCGGGGATGAGTACTTCTCATGGAAATGAAACGCCAGACCGTCCGGTGTTGCGGGATCGGTGTAGGGCTTCGGTAGCGTGCAAGGGTGCTGCAGGGCCGGCGGATCAATCGGCGCAAAGCCGTGATGCTCCACCAACTCCTGATGCAGGGTGGGATCCCTATGTCTGAATGAAGTGAAGAACGATTGCAGAACTTGAAACTCGAAGTGAAGCGTGACGTTTGGATGCGCCGCGACAAAGTGAAAAATTTCCGGCCACGTCCCGTGTCGCACCAGCAACACTATGCCTTCAAACGAATCCTCGGGGGTGACCGGCTCCTGGCGCAGATTCCACGGGCTGAGGCTCACGACGATCAACCTGGGAGCCTTGTTATACCGAAGGTAGTGGTCCAGCATGTCGTCCAGCTGAACGTTGAAGATGGATCCGAGGCTGGAGAGGTTGACTACGCTCAGGTGCAACTCCGGTTGCATGACCGATGGGTCTAGAGCAACCAGTCCGGTCGAATCGCCAAAAATCACAACGTCGGCATCCACGTTCCGCAGGCTATAACGAAAGTCCATAGCCGGCATCATCCACTTACCCGGGGCCGTCCGCGCATAGCGCGTCCAGGGGATCGCTATCAGCATGAATGCCAGGGTTGGCCAAACCAATACCAGCAAATAGCGGGAAAGTCGTACCTGGACGGACGCAGAATGTTGAACGGACGAGGAGGCTGCATCGTCTTGATTCGCAGGGGCTGCGGCAGACAGGTGCATATCCCAGAAGTATCCCATACCCCCGTGGACCGGGCGAGCGAAAAGATCTTTCCCATGATGTTATGAAAGGGTAGCGCTCCTCAGTCCGGTAAGGGAACCCGGTTTTGTGCAATTGCTATCGGGCGAAACCATGCTTTAGCATGTCTCATGCTGTTTAATTCTTACGAATTCATTTTCGTATTTCTGCCTGTAGTACTGCTCGGCTACTTTCTCTTGGTGCGTTCCGGGCAGCGCGCGGTCATCTCCTGGCTGGGCATCGCCTCCATTGCCTTCTACGGATATTGGAAGCCGGCATTTCTCCTCGTTCTGGCGGCCTCCGTTCTCATGAACTATCTCTGTTCCCGTCTTATCGTTAAGACGCAAGACCGGTCCCGGTGGAAGCGCGGCGTTCTCTTCGCAGGTATTGCGTGCAACCTGCTGCTGCTCGGGTACTATAAGTACTTTTTCCCATTCCTATCCTTTCTCGGCAGGCACGGCGTCTTTCACCGCCAATGGCAAAACGTTTTGCTGCCGCTCGGTATCTCTTTCTTCACTTTCACCCAGATCGGCTACTTGGTCGATTTGGCCCAGGGCGAGGCCAAGCCGCAGCCCCTGTCCAATTACATCCTGTTCGTGACGTTTTTCCCCCACCTGATCGCCGGGCCCATCTTTCATCACAGCGAGGTCATGCCCCAATTTGCTGAAGAACACCGCCGCGTCAACCTGCAGGACCTGACCATCGGCGCCACCTGGTTCATCATGGGGCTCTTTAAGAAAGTTGCTATCGCCGACGTCCTGGCAAACACCGCCGATCCCGCCTTTGCCCATCCCGGCGCACTTACCTTGTTTGCTGCCTGGGAAGGTGTTCTTTGTTACGCGGTGCAGATCTACTTCGATTTCTCGGGCTACTCGGATATGGCCATCGGCCTGGCGCGCATGTTCTCAATAGATTTTCCTTTCAACTTCGATTCGCCCTATAAAGCAAGAAACATCTCGGATTATTGGCTGCGCTGGCACATGACGCTGACCCGGTATCTGGGCCTCTACTTATACAACCCCATCGCGCTTTCGGTAAGCCGTAGACGTGTGGCGCAGGGCAAGAAGGTCTCGCGCAAGGCCGCCGCAACACCAGAAGGCTTCGTGAATATGATTGCCTACCCCACCATCACCACGATGTTTTTGGCTGGTGTATGGCACGGAGCAGGGTTGCAGTTCATCGTCCTCGGTCTTCTTCATGGAACCTATCTAACCATTCACCAGGCTTGGCTGACCGTCCGTCAGAAACACATTTCCGCGCGCGGACCAAAGCACACCGCAGCCCCCGTTGCGGTCGTGACGAGTGTGCTGTTGACCTTCTTCTGCGTCATCATCGGCCAGGTCTTTTTTCGCTCCTCTAACGTCCACACCGCACGGATGATGCTGGCATCCATGGCCGGTGCTCACGGCATCTCGCTTGCGGCGCCCATTCTGCGTCTACTTGGGCCCTTAGGGAGCCATGCCGTGCGCAGCGGATTTGTATCGGTCGCGGCCTTGTCCCACGCTGACCTGCGCACCGCGCTGGAGTTAACCGCGGCGTTGATCGTTATTTGGGCCTTTCCCAACACCCAGCAAATCCTGGGCAGGTATGCGCGCCGCAATACCGCCGCCGAGGAGAGTACCCGCCCCTTCTTGTGGAATTGGCAGCCGAGTCTGCTTTGGGCGGCATCCTTTAGTGTGGTTCTTCTCTTGTGCTTACTACTGATGCAAAATCCCAGCCGTTTTCTCTACTTCCAGTTCTAGAGCATTTTCGCAATTGGTGTAGACCGAACCCGTATTTCCTGTGGATGTTGGTGGAGCCACCGATCTGCATGCGACTTTCTTTGAGGAAGTCGCACATAATTGTTCCCGGCCAGTGCTGCGTGGCAGGAAATACGGCAAGCCGCCGGACCTTACGTGGTTTTCTCTCAAGGAAAACCACTCCTCGCTACTCTTACCGGACCACAGTAATTGCGAAAATGATTTGAACAGGAGAGTTTATGCAATTCGACCATATCGGGGTGATCGCCTCTTCGCTGGAGGCGGGTCGCGCCGCACTCAAGGCGGTCTTGGAGATATCGAGCTGGACAGAAGAGTTGGCCGACCCGGTCAATCACGTTTACGTCCAGTTTGGGGCCGACGCCTCCGGAGTGTGCTATGAGTTAATTGTTCCTTTTGGAGAGGAGTCTCCGGTCGCCAAAGCACTTAGCAGCGGGAAAAACATTCTCAGCCATGTCGCTTATCTGGTCCCAGACCTGGCAAAAGCAGGGGACCGGCTGCGCGCCGCGGGAGCAGTCGCTACCTCCGACCCGAAACCGGCCCTGGCTTATGGCGGAAAGCAAATTCAGTTTTTCATGACGCCCATGCGGATGATGATCGAACTCATCGAGGCCCCAGGCCACCGCCATCGATACGAAAAGAGCTACTAGCTAGAGCAGTTTCGCAATGACCGTGGCCCGATAAAGTCTGCGAGGTGTGGTTTTCTTTGAGAGAAAATCACGTAAAGGCCTTCCACTTCGGCCTGCACCCATTGCGAAACTACTTCAGCCTTTGTTGACCTTCTTCTCGATCAAAGCGACCAGGTGGCCAACATTCTTCATCGACTCCAACTCCGCGGTCTGAAACTTGATTTTGAAGGCCTGTTCCGTCGCCACAATGAGATTGATGTGGTTGAACGAATCCCATTCCTTGACATCGGGGGCCGTCAATTCCGGGGTAAGCACGATCGAGTCGTCATCCATTACATTGTGAAAGATGTTTGTCAGCTGCTGATAGATTTCAGATTCCTGCATGCGTCGCCTCGGTGATCGTAATGAGTACGGGAAGGGAAGTGAAGCTAGCAAGGTCCAAAGAGAACCGTCCTCCGCCTTCCGCCAGGGTGCCCGCGGGTTCAAACCCTAGCCGGGGGTACAAGTTGCTGACCATTCCATTTTTCGCTGTGGGGTAATACTCGCCGATAAGACGCCGTGCTCCCAACTCTTTGGCCCGCCCGGCCAATATGTTCAGACAGGCTTCTTCCACTTGGCGGCCCAACACCCGGCAGCTCATTAGCCAGGTGTCGATCACCACTTCGATCACCGCATCCTCGTTGGGCTGAACCTTGGCGATGAGGATCGCGATAATGCCGTTATCACCAAATTTGTCCAGCAGCCGCATCTGCAGCGACACCGTTCTCGGATCGTTCATCACCGCCCGCACCTCTGCTTCCGTGTAACGGTGAGTGGTCAGATTGAATTGGTTCGTCTTGTTGATAAGCTGGGTGACACGCGCCAGGCTCACCTCATCGAACGGATTCGAGATCAGCTGCATTTGTAAGTTCTGCAGATACGTGCTCAGGTCGGTCGTCGACTCGCGCAACAAGTCGCGTTCCATATTGGCCTGATATTGATGTCCGCGTTCACGGTCTTCCGCGGTGACGGAAAGAGCTTCGAAGTAGCCCGCGTCGGCAATCGTGCTGATATAGAACGAAGGATCGTCGGGTAGTTCCGGGACATCCACCTCCGGCAACTCTTCGCGCACCAGGTTCCGTTCGAAAGGGTTGTCGTCTGCGAACACCAGGGAATCGAGGCCGATATTCAGCGCACGGGCAATCTTGCGCAAATTGCTTGCCTTGTCCTCCCAGTTGGCGATAAAGCAGGCAATATCGTCCCGTCTCAGCACCATCTCCGGATGCTGCTCGAACGGCGCCAGGGCATTTGCTTCGTCGTTCTTGGAACACACCGCCAAAATCACACCCCGCCGCTTCAACCCCAATACATACCGTTGGAAAGCCACAAAAGCTTCCCCCACCGAGCTGCCTTGGCCCAGTTGGATTCCATGCAGGCCGTCGTCGCCGATCACGCCGCCCCAAAGGGTATTGTCGAGGTCGAGCACCAGGCATTTTGCGGAGAGTCCGCGGTCCGCGGCGATGAGCCGCACCAGAAGATCGCCATAAACGTGGCCGATCCGAGGGTGCACCTCCTGCTTCGATCGATGCCACAAGGCTGGGTCGTACCAGGCATTCGTTCCGTCCGCGGCTACCTGATCCTCAATAGCCAGCAGTGGAACACCATCCTGATCCGCTGCCTGGCGCAATTCCAGGTTGAACCGCCGGATCCGCTCCCGCGGGGATTCGGCCAACCGGTGTTCGTTGCTTCCCATCAGCAGGGGAAATACCGGCAGCGCCGTCTGCTGGATCACCGTACAGGCAAACTCCCGCTTCGCGATCGCCCAGCAGTGGCGCAGATTGCTGACCAGTTCCTGAACATCGGCCCTATCGCCCTCGGCAATGTGGTGCGCATCGAGCGCAATGACCACCACATTTGGCTTGAAGCTGTAAAGCTTCGAGGATGTATCCAGAAAATCCTGCAGATACATCCCATATTCGCCTTCCAGAACCTCCAGCCACAACTTGCGCCGGTAGCCGGCAACCCGAATCCCGGGAACCAGGTGTTTCAGCGTGGAAGACCCCAGCAAAGCCACCCGTAATGGCTTTAGACCCGCCTCTGCGAGCATGCCTTTCGCATAAAACTTCTGCACTGAGCGATCGAGTTGGGTGGTTTGTACGAAGTCGATCCTTGATCCGGCGAGCCAGCTAATTTCATTCCATCGTGCAGCATCTGTGTCAGCGGCAGGCAGGCCTTCAACCATTTGCGCCCAGTTCGAGAGCGTAGGTAGCCAAATAAGTTCAGTAGACATGTATTTTCATGGACCCCAAGAGCGAGAGTTCGGAGCCAGAGTTCACCGATGATCTCACGGGTAACACCCGGCAGATCGTTATCTTTCGGACAGCGGCTGCTTGCGGGTAACCGTGGGAAAGAAACTAAAGGCATAGGCCCGAGGGTAAGCGTAAAGTAGGCCCATCGTGTCTGATAACGTATATTCTGTTAACTAAACCCCTAAACCGCCTGAACTGCTCCACGCAGGCTCGCCGGCCCTCCAGCATTTTTCGCAATTGGTGTAGATCGAACCCGTATTTCCAGACCACCGTAATCGCGAAAATGCTTTAATACCCCTCTCCCTGCGATGGGTCACGCAACCGGTTCTCCGATCACGTTTTCCAGCACGGCTGAATGCGACTCTCGAAGAACGCGCCGCGCCGCATAAATCTGGATTGGCCAAAACGTAATCAGCTTGCTGAACGCCATGGCCATCGCCAGACCCACCAGCCCGTGCCCGCGCGCCAGCCAAATCCCGCCGCTGATCACTCCGATCGCGCACAAGGTTGTAGAAATCGCCAGCGGGGTTACCTTCTCTACCCCCGAGAGCAATTGGTTGGTCGCCATCAGGGCGATGCCAATCATGACGTAAACACTTAACCACAGGATGAAGGATGTGCTGGGCACGGCAGCGGCGTTGGCCCAATGGAGGATCAGCGGTTTGGCGGCCAGAGCCATCAGGCCAACCAGGGTAAAACCAACTGCCGTGGCGGCCAAGGTCGTCTTGCGGTACGCGTTACGAATCCAGGCCCAGTCCCCGCGGGCTCTGGCTTCCCCGAATGCAGCGATGAACGGCTGCGTCGCCATGTAGATCAAGTCCATCGGCAGCGTAATAATCTTGTAGGAGACAACAAAAATGACCACGCTCGCCGGACCCAGCATCTGGGTGATGATCATGGGTTGACTCTGGTAAATGCCCAGCGCGGCCAACTGCGTAACCATGTACTTGCCGCCCAGCTTGAAGAGCCGCCGGACGCAGCTCAAACGTACCGCCGATGGATAAGGCACCAGCCAGTGATAGCGCCTGTAAAGATAGACGTTGTTGGCTATGGCGACCAGGGTTCTCGTTCCCGCCATGGCGAATACCAGCTGCGGCAGGCCGCCGTGAAAGCGCGAGACGATGACCAGGGCGACCAGGGCGAAGGCATTGGTCGCAATGCTCCAAACATTTGCCAGGTAGCCGTCCTGGTAGGCGCTGTAGATGGAGTACTGCAGGCTGAGAGGAAACCCCAGGATAAAGATCGCCAGGGTCATGGCGCAGGCCAGGTTTAGTTCATGCGTTGGGGTCGCCGCGGTTACGTTAAACACCGCCCGCCACGAAATCCAGTGGAAGCTTATGGCGGCAATAGCACCGGAAATCAGGCTGATTCCTGTCAGCACCCAGAAAGCGGAAGAGGTGTATTCCCGCGCCGAGACCTGATCCTCGTTGCCGCTGCTCTCCGCCAGTACGTTCACCAGCGCGTTGCCCGAAAGGCCAAAATCCGTAAGCGCCATCCAGGTAAGCAGACTGCTGATGGTGAGCCACACACCATAGCGTTCTGAACCCAGGTAATGAATCGTAAGCGGCACAGATAGGAAGCTGATGAGGATGTTCAACGCCTTGGCGATGAACGACGAAGACGCGGTAATGCCCGCCCGGCGATATCGCTCAAGCCCGCGGTTTTCACTGGACTTAAGAAGCACCCTCAGCTTTTCCACACTGAGATAACTCATCAGCTGGGCAAAGCGGCTTAGGTTGGCAGTCTCTGGCAAATCCGACTCTGGCACGGAATCCTCACCACGCCTCGCGGCTTCAATTGGGAGCGATCACCGGGGGTGTACACGCTCAAACACAAAGAGAATAGGGGGTTTCCACAAGTGCAGAGCGCTCATCCGGTTTTGCGATGAGTGCGAAAATGCTTCAAGTCGTAAGGCCTGTCTTGGTCACCGGTCTGGTTCAGATGCCTCATTGCTGTCCGGCATCTCAATCAAGGCCCAGTATTGCGCGCCTCCCAAGGGGTGTCAATCACTCCCCATGGGTAGTCATCACATCTTGTAACGGCCAAGATCCTCGTCGTTCAGGCCTTCCAGCCAGCGCCGAAGCTCCTCGGGTGTCGTCTCCGCCATGCTGGGGGCAAGCTTGGCGATCCGGATAACCTCTTCACTTACGTATATCGGGCAATCCGAGCGCAGCGCCAGTGCCAGGGCATCCGAGGGCCGGGCATCCAGGCTGACCACTTCTCCGTCCTGCTCCATCCAGATTACGGCATAGAAGGTGTCGTTTCTAAGCTCTGTCACAACAACCTTTTGCACCGCGGCATTCAATCCATGGATGAGGTTCTTCAGCAGATCGTGGGTCATCGGACGAGGGGTTGCCGATTTCTCAATCTCCAGAGCAATGGCGTTCGCCTCGTACATCCCCACCCATATCGGCAAAACCGTGTCGCTCTGTACATCTTTCAGAATCACAATCGGCGAGTTGCTGGCCGGATCCATGACCAGACCGCGGATCTTCATTTCGACATCCATGGTCGACCCCCATAGAAACCACGTGTTGCGAACGGCTGACACCCATCGCTGCTTACGAACATCTGCTACAGACGACCAATCGATCCGGCTACACGACCGCCTCGCCGACAAGACTGTTGGGAAAGCTTTGCGTAATCCGCACCGGAAGATAACTTCCCGGGGCGGGGCTGATGGGATGACGAGTTGTAAAATTCACTGTCTTGTTCTGCGAACTACGCCCAATCACCTGCCCGCGTTGGCTGTTATATCCCTCAACCGCAGCTTCCATAATCTGCCCTATATGCTTGGCATAATTGACTCTTTGGATCTCGCGCTGCCGCTCCAGCAGGCCTTGCAGCCGGCGGCTCTTTTCCTCTTCCGGGATACTGTCGGTCAGCGACATAGCGGGGGTATTCGGCCTTGGGGAGAACTTGAAAGCAAAGACTGCGTCAAACCCCACCAGATCCAGCAGGCTCAGGGTCTCCTCAAAGTCCTTCTCCGTCTCTCCTGGAAAGCCGACGATGGCGTCGGTCGTCAAACTGATCGGCCGCCGGGCAGACTGGATACAGGCGATTCGCTCCAGGTACTGTTCCCGGCTGTACTCCCGCTGCATCCCTTCCAGCACCCGCGTCGAGCCACTCTGCACCGGCAGGTGAACGTGGTCGCAAAGCGTGGGCACTCGATCGATGGCGGCAACGATATCCGGCGTAAAGTCCCGGGGGTGCGATGTGGTAAAGCGTACCCGACGAATCCCGGGAACCTCTCCCACCGCTGCCAACAATTCAGCAAAGGTGCGCTTGCCTTCACGATCGCAATAGGAGTTGACGTTCTGTCCCAGCAGTTGGATCTCGGTGTAGCCGGCCTCGGCGACTTTGCGGGCCTCAGCCAGCACGGAAGTAGAGGTACGGCTGCGCTCCTTGCCCCGGGTGTATGGAACCACGCAATAGGCGCAAAATTTGTCGCAGCCCTCGATAATGGTGATGTAAGCGCGGTGCGGATTGGTGCGGGCCGTGAACTCCGTATCAAAGGTCTCTTCGGTTTGGCGGTCATCGAGTCCGGTGATACGCGACTCCCCTGCCTCCAGCCGGCCCAGCATTTCCGGCAACTTGCGATAAGAAGCCGAACCCGACACCAGCGAAACGTAAGGCGCCCGCTCGAAGATCCGCTCCCCTTCCTGCTGCGCCACGCAACCCAGCACTACGAAGCGTTTGCCCGAAGCGTACAGCTTCTTGTAGTCATTCAGCCGGTTGAACACCTTCTGCTCCGCCTTGTCGCGGATCGAGCAGGTGTTGTACAGGATCAGGTCGGCGGCGACTTCCGTATCCACCTGGGCGTAGCCCTCGTGGACCAGCGTGCCAATGACTTTTTCAGAGTCGTGCACATTCATCTGGCAACCGAAAGTCTCGATATAGAACGTCTTTTCCGTCGCCATGGTGAGTCCGAGTATACCGCAGTAACCGCTGCGATTCCTGGTAGAGAGGGCCACTCGCCAGGTACCCCGGAGCAAATTGGTCCTGCTCAAAAGAACCACAGTCGCCGTTGTCATCCCGGTTGAGGCCATGCGCTGTTCCCTCCCGTGGCCTGTTAAACTTGAGTCTTGCAACGCGATCCGGAAAAGTACCCAGGACACCGGGAGCAAGCCGGTTCGCGGGAGGCGGAACGATGACGGAAACAAACGGAACGAACCCCGGACTGCGATTGAAACTGGGCCTGGCTGAAATGCTCAAGGGCGGCGTCATAATGGACGTGATGAGCACCGAGCAGGCATTGATTGCGGAGCGCGCGGGCGCAACCGCCGTGATGGCGCTCGAGCGCGTACCGGCGATGATCCGCGCCCAGGGTGGCGTGGCGCGCATGGCGAAGCCGAGCCTTATCAAACAAATCATTGCCGCGGTGTCCATACCCGTGATGGCCAAGGCGCGGATCGGGCATTTTGCGGAAGCGCAAATCCTGCAGCAGCTCGGCGTCGACTTCATCGACGAGAGCGAGGTGCTGACTCCAGCCGACGAAGTCCACCACATCGACAAACACGCCTTCACCACCCCCTTTGTCTGCGGTGCGCGCAACCTCGGTGAGGCCCTGCGCCGCATCGCTGAAGGGGCGGCCATGATCCGCACCAAGGGGGAAGCGGGTACCGGCGACGTAGTACATGCCGTCAAGCACATGCGCCAAATCGTCGGAGAGATGCGCGCGCTGACCGTGCTGCGTGACGAAGAATTGTATGCCGCGGCCAAAGAACATCGCGCCCCCTACGAGCTTGTGCGCATGGTCGCCAAGACCGGCAAACTGCCCGTGCCCAACTTTTCCGCGGGTGGTATCGCCACCCCGGCCGACGCCGCCCTGATGATGCAACTGGGTGCGGAAGCCGTGTTTGTCGGCTCAGGCATCTTTATGAAAGAAGGCGCGACCCCACTCGATGTGGAACTCGACGAGAAGACCGGCGCGGTCCGCAACCCGGCGGAGCGCGCAGAAGCCGAGTCCCGTGCAAAAGCCATTGTGATCGCAACCGCGCATTTCAACGACCCCCGCATCCTTGCCGAAGTCAGCGAGCAGGTAACCGGTTCGATGCAAGGGTTGGCGATTGCCGGCCTGGAAGAGCGTGAACTGCTGCAAACCCGGGGCTGGTAAGCTCCGCAATGCAGATAGACACCGGGGACAAGCCTCCACGCATCGGTGTGCTTGCCATTCAGGGAGATTTCGCCGCACACGCCCAGGCATTGCAAGACGCCGGCGCTGAGGCCGTCGAGGTTCGCAAGCCATCTGAGCTTGAAGGCCTCGATGGCTTGATTTTGCCTGGCGGCGAATCGACCACCTTCCTCAAGTTTCTGGAGCGCGACGGCTTGCTCGAGTCGTTGCAGCGCTTCGTTGCCCAGAAGCCGGCGTTTGGTACCTGCGCCGGCTGTATCCTGCTCGCCCGGCATGTCTCCCGCCCACCTCAGCAAAGCCTGGCTGCCATGGATATCAGCGTCGAACGCAATGCCTACGGACGCCAGATCGACAGCGCCATCCAGACGGGTGAAACCAAACTCTCCGGCGGACCCCTGGAGATGGTTTATATTAGGGCGCCCCGCATCGTAAAGGCCGGCCCCGGCATCGAAGTCTTGGCGGAACGAGATGGCTTCCCGGTGTTGGTGCGGCAAGGGCGATTGCTCGCCGCCACCTTCCATCCGGAGCTATCCAGTGACCGCCGCGTGCATCGACTCTTCGTGGACATGGTGCGTGAGCAGCGCGACCATAACAACGCGTTGACTGGAACGAAGTAGATTTTAAAAAGCACTGGGAGCCGAGGGCAAAACAGGAGTAATCTTCGAGTGTCGGAGTTCAGCCATGCCCGCTACCTTCACCCGCACGCCAGTTGAGACAGAGCGCAAGGATCCCGGCTTTGGCGGCAAGCCGCCGGTTGCCCGTAGGCCGACTGGCGGAGGCGGCGACGGTGAAAACTGGGAAAACCGGCCCCCCGGCCGGCGCGGACCGGGCGATTTGCTCAGCCGGTACCGCATGGTGCTGTTTTTTGCTCTGGCCAGCGATCTCATGTTCTTCATTGCCCTGGTGAGTGCCTTCTTTGCCCGCCAGAGCAGTGGGCACTTCACCGCTGCCAACACCTGGGTGATTGACTGGCACCCCATCGGGCTACCGCCCATCCTCTGGATTAATACCGCCCTGATCGTGCTCAGCAGCCTCACTATGGAAATCGGCCGCAGGCACTTCTTCCAGGAAATTGATGTGATGGAAGAATGGCTGGGTCTTGGCCGGCCGACCATTCGCCGTGCCGCCCCATGGCTGGCGGCAACCGTGCTCCTCGGCGCGTTGTTTCTGGCCGGCCAATGGATTGCCTGGAAGCAACTGGTCGATCAGGGGGTCTTCTTCGCCTCCAATCCCAGCAGTCACTTCTTCTATCTCATCACCGGCGCCCACGGCATCCACTTGTTGATTGGCGTACTGGCGTTGGCCGGCGCGATGCTCGGGCTTATCTTTCTGCGCCGCGTGGAGCTGCGGCAAATCGTGGTGGACTGTACTGCCTGGTATTGGCACACCATGGGTATCTTCTGGATCTTCCTCTTCGGCATGCTGGTCTTCTGCCAGTGACCTGGGCTACCTGGCCTGAACTCAAATGGTCAGAGTGGCAAAAAACCGCCGACACCCTACACCTGTGGACACAAATTGTAGGCAAGACGCGCCTCGCGCTGAGCCCCTTGCAGGCGCATTGGTGGAACGTTCCCCTTTATGTAAGCGCGCGCGGACTCAGCACCTCGGCGATGCCCTACGGATCGGAATTTCTCGAGGTAGCTTTCGATTTTGTAAGTCATGAACTTAAGTTCGCTACCAGCACCGGGGCAACGTTAGCAACGCCGTTACGGGCTCAATCCGTTGCCGACTTTTATCGTGAGTATCAACGCAGTCTTTCCGCGCTTGGTGTCAGCGTCCACATACATCCGGTGCCGGTCGAATTGCAGCACCCAATTCCCTTCTCGGACGATATCGAGCACGCATCGTACGATCCGCAGGCGGCGCACCGATTTTGGCGCGTGTTGATGTCTGCGGACAAAATCTTTCAGCAGTTCTCCTCGCGCTTTCTGGGCAAGGTCAGTCCCGTGCATTTCTTCTGGGGAAGTTTTGACCTGGCGGTGACGCGCTTCTCTGGCAGACCTGCGCCACCGCGTGAAGGTGCGGACGCCATCACGCGCGAGGCGTACTCGCATGAAGTCATTAGCGCCGGTTTCTGGCCGGGCAACGGCGGCTTCGGCGAGGCTGCGTTCTATTGTTATGCGGCGCCGGCGCCGAAGGGCCTCGATGCGGCGGCCATCCAACCCGCGAAGGCCGGCTTCAACAAAGCGCTCAGTGAATTCATTTTCCTCTACGAAGATTTGCGCAATGATCCTTCGCCGGACGAAGCATTGCTGAGCTTCCTCGAAAGTACTTATGTAGCCGGAGCCAACCTGGCTCACTGGGATCGCCGTTTGCTCGAGCGCGCCTGAACACCCGTACCGCCCTTGAGGAACAACGTGCAACAATATTCACGCACTGCTGACAAGGAGAAAGCACCCATGGAACTGAACACGCGGCGCGGTTTTTTCGGGAAGATCGCCGCCATGGCGGGAATGCTCGCCGGAACCCCGAAACTCTTCGCGCTCCAGACTCCGCAGGCCCCCGAGCCCGCGCCTCGCCGGGCCGGCAGTCACACCCACGATGGCATCTACTACTTCTCCGGCACCGGCTCCAATGACGGCTATCCCAAAGACGATCACGTGCTCGTGACTGATCCTTTTGAGAAGCACGTTACACGCACCATGGACGCGCTCAAGAAGTCGGTAGAGCGTGCGGGCTGCACCATGGATAGCATCCTCCACCTACAGGTCTTTCTCTGTCTCCCGCTCGCGGACAGTATTCCCATGCCTGTGGGCAAGGCAAGGTTCGATGCCCACAAAGCGCAGTACGACGCATTGAACAAAATCTACGCGACCTATTTCTCTCCCGGCAAAGCTCCGTCCCGCGCCTGCATGGCTCTCGAATGGATCCCCGGGGATTCGTTGATTGAGATCGTGGGCAGCGCCGCTGTCCTCACTCCGCCCACCGCCAGCTGAGACACATCGCGAGAGAGTTGAGAGGAAAGCATCATGAACGTGAAATTTGACTGGAGCCGCCGCTCCTTCGTAGCCGCGCTCGGCGCCCTCTTTGCTCCGTCCGAATTGCATGCGGCGGGCTACTTTAGCAAGAAGCCCAAACCACCCGCTTTGGATGGCGACGCCATCGTACCCATTACCACCGGGCTCGGTTCTACCGGCGACATCTACGCCGAGCTGGGCGTCACACCGCTGGTCAACATCAATGGCACGGTGACCGTCATCGGTGGCTCGTTGATGAAGCCGGAGGTCATGGAGCTGATCCGGCGAGGCAACGAACACTTTGTGTTGATCGACGAGCTCGAAATCGCGGCGGGTAAGTTCATTGCCAAACTGTGTAAGTCTCCCGCGGGTTACACCGGCCTGGTAACTGGCGGCGCGGCCGCGGCCATGGTCGTCGGTTACGCCGGCATGATGACCGAGGATCTTGAGCCCCGCATGCGCACCATTCCCGACGTAACCGATTTCCCCAGAAACGAAGTCATCATCCAGAAGAGCCATCGCTATCCCTTCGACCACCAGATTCGCCAGACGGGCGCGAAGCTGGTCGAAGTGGAGACGCGCGAAGAGATGATTGCCGCCATCAATCCCAAGACCGTGGCCATCCACTTCACCAATATCCTTTCTGACAAAGGCCAGGTCAGCGGACCTGAGACCGTGGCCATCGCCCGGGCCCACAACCTCTACACGTTCAATGACGCCTCCGCCGACGTACCGCCGAAAGAGCGCCTGTGGGAGTATCCGGCGATCGGCTTCGACATGGTCACCTTCAGTGGCGGCAAGGATATTTGCGGACCGCAGGCCTCCGGCGTCCTCATCGGCAAGGAAGAGCTGATTCGCTATGCGCTGCTCAACATGAGCCCCCAGGAAGATCGCATTGGCCGTTGCTGCAAGGTCGGCAAGGAAACCATTTTCGGTCTGCTCAAGGCGCTCGAGATCTTCGTCAATCAGGACTATGACGCCACGTTGAGGATGTACGACGAGCGCGCGCAGGTAATCACCGATGCCATCAGGAAGTTCGGCGTCACGGCGCTTCCGCGCGAGTTCAATCCGCAGGCTCTGGGCAATGTGACCCCGAACTATAGTTGGCAGATCGATCAATCGAAGCGCAACATCACCGGGCAAGAGGTCATGCAGAAGCTGGCCGACACGCGGCCCATCGGCATCGGCAGCATGGGCGCCGGCGCCAGCGGCATGCGCGGACGCAGATCCGGACGCGCCCGCCGCCGGCGGAGAATCACCGCGGCCATCATGGCCATCCCAGCGACCCGAACACCTTCGGCTTTGCTGTGTGGCAGCTCAAGGACGGCGAGGACAGAATGATCGCGGAGCGCCTGGCCGAAATCTTTACCGCGGCTCCCAAGGCCTGAAGCTCAACAAGAACTGTGCCCTGTATGGGGCTGACCGCGGTTTTTTCCATACCTCGATGCGGCGGAATTCATCTACGAGAGATGAGACGGGTGTAACGTCTTATCTCTCGGGCGAATCCGAAGGACGTCGGCGTGCATATATTGGTGATCAATAGCGGCTCTTCGTCGATCAAGTTTTCCATCTTCGACGCTGATCCTGCTGGGAAGAACGAATCGAACGCTACGCCGCGCCTCGCGTTTCTCGGCGAGATCAGCGGGATTGGCGCTCCCAGGCTCGAGTTTAGTTTTCGCGACGCCGGCGGACGAGACAGGAGCACTCCTCCCAAGCCCGGTTCCGCAGCAAACCCGATCAGCCTGGTCGAGGACGCGGTGTGCGGGCCAGGGATGCCGTCGATCGACGCAGTGGGCTACCGGGTGGTGCACCCCGGAGCGCATTTGGACCGGCACCAGCGCATTAACGAGGACGTGCTCAAGGAGCTGCAACAGGCGGTGGCCTTTGCCCCCTTGCACGATCCCCAAGCCATCACCCTCATCCGCGACATGATGCAGCGGTTCCCGCAGGCGCGGCACTACGCGTGCTTCGATACCGTCTTTCACCAGACGATGCCGGCCGAAGCTTCGACCTACGCCATCCCTATCGAGTATCGCCGGCAAGGCGCGCGCCGTTACGGCTTCCATGGGCTCTCCTGTGAGTCGGTGGTGGATCAGATGCGTACCGCATCCCACCATGAGGGGCTCCCCAGGCGCATGGTGATTGCCCATCTGGGCAGTGGGTGCAGCGTTACGGCGGTGGTCGACGGAAAGTCGGTCGATACCACCATGGGGCTCACCCCCACCGGCGGAGTCGTCATGGGCACCCGCCCCGGAGATCTCGATCCTGGATTGGTTCTCTATCTTCTGCGCCAGGCGGAAGGCGATGCCGCCGCCGCCCTGAGCTCGGTCGAAACGGTTCTGAACCATAAGGCGGGGATGGTGGCGCTCTCCGGCCTGCCCAACGATATGCGCGCGGTGCGCAAGGCAACCTCGGCAGAGGCGCAGCTCGCGTTGCAAATTTTTACCCGCAGCGTCCGCAAGGCGATCGGCGCCTTTGCGTGGCTGTTGGGCGGCCTGGACGCTGTGGTCTTCACCGGCGGTATCGGGGAGCACGATGGAAAGTCCCGGATGGAGATATTGCTGGGATTGGAGTCCTACGGAGTAGTGTTGGATACAGAGGCCAATGACGCCGGCAGCGCCCCGCTGCGCCGGGTCAGCAAAGCCAATTCGCCGGTGGCCGTTTGGGTTGTTCCGGCGGAAGAAGATCGAATGATCGCCGAGCACGTTCGGGCACTCAGCCAAAGTTAACGAAACGATCCTAACCAAACACTCCGGAGGAGGAAATATGGGCAACGTTGAGACACTTTCCGTGGCGACGGCTGGCTCGTCGGGCATACAAGGGCAATTCGAGCCGCTTACCGCTGAAGAGATCAGAAAAATCAATGCCTACTGGCGTGCGTGCAATTATCTGTCCGCCGGCATGTTGTATCTATGCTCGAACCCACTGTTGCGGGAACCGCTGAAACCGGAGCACATCAAGAATCGGTTGCTGGGCCACTGGGGATCCGACCCGGGCCAGAGCTTTATCTGGGTCCACCTGAACCGGTTGATCAAAAAGTACGACCTGGACGTGATCTACCTTTCAGGCCCCGGGCATGGGGCGCCGGCCACACTTTCAAACTGCTACCTCGAAGGAGTGTATTCAGAGGTCTATCCGGAGAAAAGCCGCGATGTGGCCGGCCTGCACAAGTTCTTGAAGCAATTCTCCTTTCCCGGAGGCATCGGCAGCCACTGCACGCCGGAGACCCCGGGATCCATTCACGAAGGCGGTGAATTGGGATACAGCCTTTCGCACGGGTTTGGAGCCGCCTTCGACAATCCAGACCTGATCGTAACCGTGACGGTCGGCGACGGAGAGTCGGAGACGGGACCACTGGCCACCAGCTGGCACTCCAACAAGTTTCTGGACCCGGTGCGCGACGGAGCGGTACTGCCGGTGCTGCATTTGAATGGGTACAAGATTGCGAACCCAACGATCCTGGCACGCATTCCGCACGACGAACTCGAGATGCTATTTAAAGGGCTGGGATGGGCTCCGCATTTTGTGGAGGGCGATGACCCGGATCGGATGCACCCGAAGATGGCCGAAGTGCTCGAAGGCTGCATGCTTGAAATCCGCGCCATTCAGCAAAAAGCGCGTTCGGCTCCAGCAGGGCAGAAAGTCGAGCGGCCGAAGTGGCCGATGATCGTGCTGCGGACACCCAAAGGCTGGACCGGGCCCAAGACCGTCGATGGCCATAAAGTCGAAGGCTCCTGGCGGGCGCACCAGATTCCGATTCTCGACCCGCAGACCAACCCGGAAAACCTGCAGAAGCTGGAAGCCTGGTTGCGCAGCTACAAGCCGGAGGAGCTATTCGACGAGTCGGGACGGTTGATCGAGGAACTCCAGGAGATGGCGCCTGTCGGCACGCGGCGCATCACCGCCAACCCGCACGCCAATGGAGGTTTGCTGCGCCATCCGCTGGAGATGCCTGACTTCCGCGACTACGCGGTGAAAGTGAGCAGGCCGGGACAAGTGGAAGTGTCGTCGACCGATGTGACGGCGCATTTTCTACGCGACGTGATGAAGCGGAACATGACCAGCTTTCGCGTCTTCGGCCCGGATGAAACGGCCTCCAATAAATTGCAGGCGATCTACGAGGCGACCGGCAAGACCTGGATGGAAGAGATGTTGCCTCAAGATGAGGATGGCGGTTTTCTTTCCAACGACGGCCGGGTCATGGAAATGCTCAGCGAGCACACGCTCGAAGGCTGGTTTGAGGGCTATGTGCTGACCGGGCGGCACGGGTTCTTCTCCTCGTATGAGGCATTTGTCCACATCATCGACTCCATGTTCAACCAGCACGCCAAGTGGCTGGAGAAGAGCAAGCTGGAAACGCGCTGGCGGGCTCCGATTTCTTCTATCAATCTGCTCATCACCTCGCTGGTGTGGCGGCAGGATCACAACGGCTTCACCCATCAGGATCCGGGATTTCTGGATGTGGTGACCAACAAGAGCCCGGAGGTGACGCGTATTTATCTTCCGCCAGACGCAAACTGCTTATTGAGCGTCGCCGATCATTGCTTGCGGAGCACCAACTACGTGAACGTGATCGTCGCCGACAAGGCGCCGCACCTGCAGTACCTGACCATGGAAGCGGCAGTCGAGCACTGCACCAAGGGTATCGGCATTTGGGACTGGGCAAGCACCGATGCCGGCGAGGAGCCGGATGCGGTGATGGCGTGTGCCGGCGATATTCCCACCTCTGAGGCGCTGGCGGCGGTCGCGATTCTGCGCGAGCGGTGCCCAGGGTTGAAGATACGGTTCGTCAACGTAGTCGACCTTTTCCGCCTCATGCCGGAGCGGGAGCATCCGCACGGCATGTCCGACCGCGAGTTTGACGGGCTCTTCACCAAGAGCAAGCCGGTGATCTTCAACTTTCACGCATACCCCTCGCTGATCCACAAGCTCACCTACCGGCGGACCAACCATGACAACTTTCATGTACGCGGGTACAAGGAGAAAGGGAACATCAATACTCCGCTGGAGCTGGCGATCCTGAACCAGGTAGACCGGTTCAACCTGGCAATCGATGTGATCGAACGGGTGCCGAAGTTGGCGGAGAAGGGTGCGCATACCGTTGAATGGCTGAAGGGGCAGATCATTCAAGCCGTCCACTACGCGCACGAGCACGGGATCGACCAGAAGGAAATTCGCGAGTGGAAGTGGGTGGGCTAAGGAAGCATTTGATTGACTTGGCTTCCGGCCTAACCTAGGCTTACGCTGGACCGCCAGATGGCAGACAAGGCAAGACTCTCTTTAAACCAAATAACAATTTCCAGCTGGAGCGTAGGTCAGGCGGTCGAGGGTTGCGTGCGCCACGAAATCCCTTCGATTGCGCTGTGGCGGCACAAGATCGCCGAGGCAGGTCTGAGCGCGAGCGTGCGCGCCGTGCGCGACGCCGGCTTGCATGTCTCCAGTGTGTGCCGCGGGGGCATGTTCCCTGCTCGCACCGCGGTCGCCCGCCAGGAGAATCTTGAGGACAACTTCCGCGCCGTCGACGAAGCGGCCGCGCTGCAGGCGGATTCGCTGGTGCTGGTGGTTGGCGGCTCCGGCGAAGTCGGCCTGGTGGAGGCCCGCAAGATGGTCGAGGAGGGGATCGCCGCGCTGGTTCCCTACGCCCGCGAGTGCGGAGTCAAGCTCGGCCTGGAGCCTCTTCATCCCATGTACGCGGCCGAGCGCTCCGTACTCAACACCATCGGACAAGCACTGGAAATTGCTTCCGCGTACGGAACGGAAGAAGTGGGGATGGTCCTCGACGTGTTTCACATCTGGTGGGATCCGCAGGTGCTGCCATGGATCGCCAAATCCGCGGGCAGGATCTACGGTTTCCATGTCAACGACTGGCTGGTTCCCTTGCCTGACATGTTGCTGGGGCGAGGCATGATGGGCGACGGTGTCATCGACAACCGCATGCTGCGACAGGCTGTGGATCAAGCGGGCTACGACGGCCCGATCGAAGTCGAGATTTTTAACCGGATTCTCTGGGACAGCGATCCCGACCAGGTGCTGCAGCAAATGATCGATCGCTTCACTCGATTGGTCTGACGGTTTACGCAAAAAAGGAGACGGGGTGGAGTCGAATCAAACTTTGACCGTGGGAGATCTGTTGCCCGCGGTGAATCGTGCAGTCGCGCTGGCGTCGGCCAAGACCTTACATCTCGATCGGCGTTGGCGGGCCGGCGACGGCGCTCCGGTCATCACCATGGCCGGCCGCTACGCGGCGCGCAACTGGACCCAGTGGACCCAGGGTTTCCAATACGGCAATGCCCTGTTGTGCTTCGACCTGACGGACGATCCGGCTCTGTTGGCCATGGCGCGGAAACACGTCGTCGCGTCGATGGCGGAGCACCTTACCCATGCCGGCGTCCATGATCACGGCTTCAATAACATCTCCACCTATGGCCATCTGCGCCGGCTGATGCTCCAGGGGCGCATCCCCGCCAACGACGGGGACATGCACTTCTATGAGCTGGCCTTGAAGGTGAGCGGCGCGGTGCAGGCCGCGCGCTGGACCGGCCTGGTGGATGGCCTGGGCTATATCTACTCCTTTAACGGCAGCCACTCGCTGTTCATCGATACCATCCGTACCCTGCGCATTTGCTGCGTGGCGCATACGCTGGGGCACTCGCTGCAGGGCGAACAGGACGAGCGCGTCAATCTGTTAACCCGCGCACTGACCCACGCCATCACCTCAGCCCGGTACAACATCTACTACGGCGAGGGACGCGACCAATACGATGTGCCGGCGTTGCGCGGCCGGACCGTGCATGAAGCAGTCTTCAATCCGGCGAGCGGCATCTTCCGCTGCCCTTCCACCCAGCAAGGCTATTCCGCCTTCACCACCTGGACGCGAGGCCTGGCTTGGGGAATGCTTGGCTTTGCCGAACTGATGGAGTTTGTGCGGCCGCTCACGGAGGGCGAACTGCGCGAGGACGGTCTTCCGGGGAAAACCGCAATCCTGGCGGTATTGGAAAAGGCCGGGCGTGCGGGATGCGACTTCTACCTGCACCAGGCGGCAGCACTCGACGGTATTTGTTATTGGGATACGGGGGCGCCCCGGTTATACCGGTTAGGCGACTGGCAGTCGAAGCCGGCCGATCCCTATAACGAATATGAGCCCGTGGATGCCTCCGCCAGCGCCATTGCCGCCCAAGGACTCCTTCGGCTCGGGCGCCTGCTGGGCGATCCCCGCTACACCCAGGCCGGACTGACCGTAGCGGCGCGATTGCTTCAGGAACCGTATCTCTCGGTCGAGCCCGATCACGAAGGTTTACTGCTGCAGAGCATCTATCACCACCCCAACGGCTGGGACTTTATTCCCCCGGGAGCCAAAGTTCCCTGCAACGAGGCCAGCATGTGGGGCGATTACCATCTGCTGGAGCTGTGCCTGCTGATCACCCGGATGGCAAACGGCGGCTATTACACTTTCTTCGAAGCACAAACGAAAGGTTGACGAGGCAAACGCAATCGATGGAATGGATGAAGCAGTCCCGGTCAGCTTCCGATGTGGCCGGCGTCCCCAGCAGCACAGAGACCGCTTCCCCCCGATGGGGGTTCGCTGTTTCTTCGGGAATCCTGGGTTGGATCCTCGATGCCTTCGACTTTTTCGTCCTGGTGTTCCTGGTGGATGTGCTGGCTAGGAACTTTCACGTAACCAAGGGCGATATCGTCTGGACCATCACCATCACACTGGCCATGCGGCCGGTCGGCGCATGGGTACTAGGCTCCTTGGCCGACCGTTACGGCCGCCGGCGTCCGCTGATTGCCTGCGTGCTCTATTTCTCCACCATCACGGCGCTCACTCCGTTCGCACCCGGCTACGCGGTCTTTGTTTTGCTGCGGGCTCTTTACGGGATCGGGATGGGTGGGTACTGGGGCATCGGCGCTTCGCTGGTGATGGAGAGTTCGCCGCGCCGCTGGCGGGGCCTCTTCTCCGGAATCATGCAGGCCGGCTACTCCCTCGGCTATCTGCTGGCCGCCGTCGCCCTGCGCACCATCGAGCCAACCCTGGGGTGGAGGTGGATGTTTCTTTGCGGCCTGGTGCTCGCCGCCCTGATTGCCGTGCTGACCATGCTGTCTCCAGAGTCTTCGTCATGGCAAAAGAATCAGCTCACCGGCTTTAGTGAGATAGGCAGGGTTCTGTGGCAGCACAAAAAGGATTTCGTCTACCTGGTACTGATGATGACCGTCATCACTTGCCTGTCCCACGGCACCCAGGATCTATACCCGGATTTCCTCAAGACGGTGCATGGCTTTTCCAATAGCGTCGTCTCCAATCTGGCGATCTTGTACAACGTGGGAGCCATCGCCGGAGCGCTGGTGATCGCCCATTTCTCTGACCGGTTGGGCCGGCGCTACTCGGTCCTGCTGGCTCTCACCATCTCCGCCTTATCCATCCCGCTGTGGGCGTTTGGTTCCACCATCGGGATGCTTGCCCTGGGATCGTTCGTGATGCAGTTCGGCGTGCAGGGAGCTTTCGGTGTGATCCCTGCGCATTTAAACGAGCTTTCTCCCAGCAGCGTGCGCAGCTTGTTTCCCGGGGTGGTGTATCAGCTGGGGGTTCTGTTTGGAGCTCCAGCGGTTGTGGTCGAGTTCGCGCTGCGAAGACATTTCGGCTACCAGTGGGCGCTCACAACGTTCGAGCTGTGCGTAATTGTTGCGCTGTTCCTGATCTTCGGCTTCGGGCCGGAGCGAAAGGGCCGCGACTTTGCGGCTTAGTGCACAGGGCCCATGCTGACTGCGGAACAGCGTGAACGAGTATGCGTGGTGCTGGTGCGCGCTCGCAACCCAAACAACATCGGCGCCGTCGCCCGGGCTATGCACGGATTCGGCTTTGCCGATCTCCGGCTGGTGAACGAATACTCAGTCGCCCTTGAACGCGCTCGCTCGGCTATCGATGCATCCGCCATCCTTGCCGGCGCACGGGAGTTCGCGACCGTGGCGGAAGCAGTTGCGGACTGCAAACTGGTAGTGGGCACCACCGCCGTGGGAGAGCGCAAACAAGAGCATTTGCTCTATACGCTGGCGGACGGGGGCGGACTGTTGCGCAGTGCGGTGAAGCCGAAGCGCACCGCCACGCGGGTAGCCTTGCTCTTTGGCTCGGAAAAAACCGGGCTAAGCAACGATGCCCTGAGTCACTGCGACTGGCTGATGACGATCCCCATGCATCCGACTCCGGGCCTGCGGCATGGGTCGATGAATCTTGGACAAGCCGCAGCCGTGTGCCTCTACGAACTGGTCCGAAAGACGGAAGTGGAGACAGAAGCCGAGCCGCTCAGCAAACCGCAGCCGGCAGCGCTCGCTGGGGATCTGGAACGCATGACAAATCTGCTGGCGGACCTTCTCGCCAGAATTGGATACGCCCGGCGGCGCCCCGCCAGCGCCGATCCTGAAGAGGTTCGCCGCATGGTGCACCGCATGCAACTCACCCAGTCGGATGCCCGGCGATGGATTGGCATCCTGCGGCAGTTACTGTGGCAGATAAAAGCTGAGACTACCGAGTAATGATCACTTCGTAGAGATTGTCCTTGGCCAAAAAGAACTTGGTGTTGGCGTAGGTCTCGAAGAGCTTCTCGATGGTTCGATTGGTATAAACCCGCTGCACGGCGTAGCCCGTGGTTTCCTGGGCCTCGATGCTGTCGGTGTCGGTCACGTGATAACGGCAGAAGCCGGTGTCCGGCCCGTTGTTCTTGGTGTGGAAAAAGGTAAGTACGCGGCCGCCGGGGCGCAAGGTGGAACGAAGGCGCTTAATCATCGGTCCAACCAGATCCTGAGGCACATAATCAAGCGTCGTCCAGAGAAGGATGACGTCGAATTCCCTGCCGGCGAAATCGAGGTTGTTGTCGAGAAAGCCTTCCACGTCGAAATGGGCGACACCGGTCTCATCCGGGGCCTGAAGCCAGTTGCCCCGCAACGCTTCGTTCACTAAGTCGGCCATGTACACCCCGTGGCCCAGGGTGGTGAGGAAATTAATGTTAGTGGGAGAGGTGGGCCCGATGTCCAGAATGCGCAATCCCTGCTCTGCCTTGAGAAACTTGAGCAGGTCCTTCCAGGCGCTGGAGTGTCTTGGCATCCGCGGACCGGTCAGGACCGTGGGCCTGGGGGAAGCCTGAGAATCGTTTTGTGACCTGCCAAACAAGTTACGCATCGCGTCGTCAGTTTTAGACCGCAGGCCAGCGCCGCCTGCGGGAAATATGCTCATCATGGTCAAGGCCCTCCAGCAAATCTCTAGTGTTTGGCTGGAGAGGCCGCCGCCGGCGCCTCGGCGCCCTTCGCCGAAGATCCATCCGCGCGCAAAGGTTCTACCTTGCCCCGAAATACGGCGCTCTCCTGAATCACCAGGCGTGCGGCGGTGATGTCTCCGACCAAATCGCAGCCGTCGCGTAATTCGACTCGTCCCGTCGCGGAGATATTGCCGCTCAGTTGGCCCAGCAAAATCACATCCTTTGCCGATACGTTGGCCGCCACATGGGCGTTGGGCCCAATCGTGAGGCGGCTTTCGACCAGCGTAATCGTCCCCTCGACGTGTCCGTCGACCATCAAATCTTCGCTTCCCTTTACCTCGCCGCGGATCTGAACCGATTTCCCTATCACGGCGGCGGTTGCGTCTCCTGCATTCATCTGTTATCTCCCTGCGGTCGCAGAAGGGTCTCTGCTCGAACTATACGCAAGCAGTGAAGTTAACCGCAACCCGCAAAGCTGGTCAGGCGAACACCAATGACTCCAGATGTAAACTGTGAGGTATTGCCTTGTTCCTTACTGGGTAACATGGGTTTCCGGGGGAAGAGAGGGGCGTCAAGCGGTATGCGATTTCTGGTTCATTATCGGACATTTCCATGCCTGGTGGGGACGTGGATGCTGGGCTCCGCCCTGTTGCTCGGCACCGGGGGAGCGAGCGGCCAAGCGGTTTCCCAGACGGGGAACCCGGAGGTGGATGCGAGAAAGATTGTCCGCAGCGCTAGCTGGAACGAGCTTCATTCCAAGAGCGCGGGGCGGTCCTTCCGCTTTCGGCAGGACAAGGTGGATCCCAAGGGAAGCTCGGTCAAGGAGATCATTGAGACCAAAGACGGGGATGTGGCCCGGCTGATCGAGCGAGACGGCAAGCCGCTACCTCCGGAGGAAGAGCAGGCGGAGACCGATCGCCTGAACCACCTGCTGGAGCACCCCGAAGTGCAGGAGCATCGGCATAAAAAGGAGCAAGAGGATAGCGCCCGGGGCGACGAGATGGTGCGCATGCTGCCTGACGCCTTTCTTTACACCTTCGACGGCATGGTGGATGGGCCCAATGGGCCCTGCTACCGCTTCAAATTCCGCCCGGACCCCGCTTTTACGCCCCCCGACCGGGAAGGTGAGGTCTACCACGGCTTGGTTGGCGAGCTTTGGGTGGATCAGGCGCAACTACGGTTGGTGAAAATCGATGCCCATTTGATCTCCGACGTGAACTTCGGTTGGGGGATACTGGGCCGTTTGTACAAGGGGGGCAGCATTTTCGTCGAGAATGCGGATGTCGGGCTGAATCACTGGGAAACCACCCACATGAAGCTGCGGCTACAGGGTAAAGTGCTGATGATGAAGAGCGTGGACTTCTCGACCACGCAAGATTTCAGCAACTTCCAGGTACAACCCCAGGAGCTCAGCTTCCAGGAAGCCATTCATTTGCTGCAAAAGACCCCGGTAGCCCAGCTGGCTGCCAAGTAATCTCTCAGGAACTACGACAGGTCGTTGTCGCTTGACGAGTCGTCAAACGACGATGAGTCGTCGTAAGACGCGTCATCTATGCTCGCATCGTCCTGGTCATCTGAATCGTCCTGCAGGTCATCACTGGCCTGCTGCAAGTTGGCGGCATCGCTGCCGCTATCCCCCAGGCTGGTGTTGTCGAAGGAGCGTCCCTCGCTGGAGCCGCGTCCAGCATCGTCGTAGTAGTTGTTGGTGATGATCTCCTCGGGCGCGCCCCCGCCAAAGTATTCGCCGCCACCGAAACCACCGCCGGAATGACCAAATCCGTGCAGCAACGATTCGACGCCCTCAAAGGCGAGTGCGCCGGCAGCGACTCCGGCGGCGGTAGTGGCCGCTGTGCGCAAGAAGCTCGATCCGCCGCCGGGGGCAGGGGCGCCGTACGCCGGGGGCGCTCCGTATGAAGGGGGAGCACCATAAGCCGGCGGAACCGTGTTCCACTGCTGCGCGGGCGGGGGGGCGCCATAGCCCGGTGCAGGCGGGGGCGGCGGAGGGGGCGGGGCGGGATCCCGTCGGCCTAACAGGCTGCCGAGAAAGCTGGTGGCGTGGGCGGGCTGCTGGGGCGACTGCTGTATTTGCCGCAACTGGCTGATTTGCGCCGTCGCTTGTTCCAGCGCATACTTCTGCACCAGCAAGGTCTGCGCCAGGATGTAGAGGGCATTCGGATTCCGGGCGAGGCGCTGGTTCAGCAGTTGCTCGGCCTCCGGATCTTTCTCTGTAAGCTGGGTTTGCTCGACGCGACCGATCAGGTCGTTCAACATGGATTCTTCCTGGGGAGTCATTTCATCTCCAATAAATCAGCCGGGCTCTACCGGCAACAGGTTGGATGCTGGATACCACTACGCGATGCGCAAGACCACTGGCCCTGCAAACTCAAGACACCAGCTATGACACCAGCGCCAACGCCTTGATCTCCTCTTTGCGCACCGTCAGCCGTTCCACCAGATCGGCGCGCACTTCGAAGCCGCGGCCCGGGGTATGGGGCACGTGGATTTCGCCGGCAGGGGAAACGGTGACCTCGGGCTCAATGATATCTTCTGCCCAGTAGCGGCTGGAGGCGGAAACGTCTCCCGGCAGAGAAAAATTCTCCAGAGTGGACATGGCAATGTTGTGCGCCCGGCCGATGCCGCTTTCCAGCATGCCGCCACACCAGACGGGTATACCCCGTTCCAGGGTGGCGTTATGAATGGCGATGGCCTCGCTGAAACCGCCGACTCGGCCCAACTTGATGTTGATGATGCGGCAGGATTCCATCTCGATCGCGGCCAGCGCGTCACGGCGATTGCGGATGGCCTCATCCAGGCAGACGGCGGTTTCAAGACGTTGCTGCAGCATGGCGTGGAAATAAAAATCATCGTGCCACAAGGGCTGTTCGATCATTAGCAGATTGAATCGATCGAAGCTCACCAGGTGGTTGAGGTCGCGTAGGCGGTAGGCCGAATTGGCATCGCAACTCAGAACGATTTCCGGCCAGCGGTTGCGCACCGCTTCGAACATCTTCAAATCCCAGCCTGGTTTGCACTTCAGCTTGATTCGTTGGTAGCCCTGGCCCAGGGCAGTCGCTATCTTCTCCATCGTCCGGTCGAGCGACGGCTGGATCCCGATGGAAACCCCGCAGGCCAGCGTTTCCCGGGTCCCCCCCAGAAGCTCATACAACGGAATGCCGCGCATTTGCGCTTCCAGGTCCCACAACGCGTTCTCCAGCGCCGCCTTGGCCATGCGATGACCGCGCACCGGACGAAAAATCTCCGGACACTTGCCGCCGTTCTGATCCTCCGTCGCGCAGAGCAAAGGGATAAGCTCCTGCCGAATTGTGATCCAGGCCGTGTCGGTGGACTCTTCGCTGAAGTAGGGGTGCTCCCCCGCCGTACACTCACCCCAGCCGGAAAGTCCCTCGGCCCGCACTTCCGCCAGCAGCACCCGGCGCTCCCGGGTTTCACCAAAACTGGTGGCGAAAGGATGGACCAACGACATCCTCAGCTCACGCAGGACAATCGATTCAATTTTCATGAAAACCTGTCCTATCTCGGTTGCTGTGCGAGGGCCCAGTGGCGTTGTCGAACTTCATACACCTTTCCTGAAAGAAACCCGCATCCGCGGTTGCATCTAAAGCTGCGTAACAGCAAACTCGGGCTCCTGCCAGCGCCCGAGTTGGAACGCCCCGTTGCCCTCTGCATCGATCCTGAAACCAATCACGGCGAGCCCGTCCGCAAAGCCCTGTTGAAAATATTCGCGATTCCGGGTCTGGGTAGCAAGAACACGTTCCTGATCCACCGGCGAGTGCCTCCAGTGAGCGATTTGGTGGGGCAATGAAATTTCCAGCTCTACCGTTGGGAAAACCGGCGGCTTGCTGCTCAGAGTGGCGCGAACCCAGTCGCTATCCAGCCACCATTCCGCGCACAGCCGATCAGTGGGAACGGAACCATGCAATGGAGACGATGTTACACCATAAAAATTGGGGGCGTAGCGGCGAACAATGGCTCCCAGCTTGCCCAGGTTGAGGAAACTATTCTTGATTTCCAGCGGGTCGAAGGTCCACTCCATGCGGCGAATGCCCCGCCCCAATGCTTCCTCCCTCTGCAAGAGTTTAAGCCGGCGTCCGATACCCTGATTGCGATAGTCGGGGTGGACGGCGAGCATATGGGAGTGCAGGTACGGCCGGCCCTCGACAATGCCGGGCAACGCCATGGCGAAACCGATCAGGCTGCCGGCGTCGCCCTGGGGACTCGCCCCGGTTCGCGCGGTATCGAACGCGCCCATCACCTGGCCGCCGATCTTTTGCCCGACGATGAAGACACGCCGCGGCACCACGTCCCGATCCCCATACCCCCAGACCTCGACCTGCAGTTGCACGCAGGCGCTCAGCTCCTCGAACCCCTCGCAGGGCCGGATCAGGATGGAATGCCGGTTCATCGGCTGGGGGAGAGACTTTCCTGAACTTTGGCCTGGCTCCAGAGCGACTCCAGTTGATCGGCAGAGAGGGCTTCGAGGGGCTGCGGCGCAGCGGCCTCCATTGCCGCAAAACGGCGCCGGAATTTCGCATTCGTGTGGCGCAAGGCGAATTCCGGTTCCACGTTGAGCCGCCGCGCGAGATTGACCATGGTAAATAGCAGGTCGCCAACCTCGGAAACCACCTCGTCATGGGCCACGCCGGCCGTCGGCGAAGGATTCTCCTCGATGGCTTGACGCAGTTCGTCTGTTTCTTCCTCAAGCTTGGCGAAGACGCCTTCGACGTCGGGCCAGTCAAAGCCGATCTTGTGCGCCCGGGCGCCTAACTTCGCAGCTTCCAGGAGTGAAGGAAGAGAACGCGGGACAGTCTCGAGCATGGAGGAAGCGGCCGGCGCGCTGGTTTTCTCCCCCTGCGCGTTGGTTTTTTCCGCCTGCTTGATCGCTTCCCAATTACGCAGTACCTGCGCGCTCCCGATCCCCGCGGTATCGAGAACGGATTGCACCGTGTTGCCGGCCGCTGCCGAGGCCTCATCTCCAAAAACATGAGGATGGCGCCGGATCAGCTTACGGTTGATACCGGCGACCACGTCCGCGATGGTGAAGTAGCCCGCTTCGCTCGCCATCTGGGCGTAAAAAAGTACCTGCAGGAACAGATCGCCCAGTTCCTCGCAGAGATTGTTCCAATCGCGCCGTTCGATGGCGTCGAAGACCTCGTAGGTTTCCTCCAGGGTATATTTCCGGATCGTGTCGAAACTCTGCTCGCGATCCCAGGGGCAACCATCGGGACCGCGTAACCGGGCCATGATGCTCACTGCCTCGGCAAAAACCGCTGCCGAATCCACCTCAGCACTCATTCCACCAATGTAAACGATGCGCTTGAGGATCGCTCAGCCGCCCGCCGCCCCTAAGCGAATGGACCGCCCGGGAGCGAATGAACCGATGGGGCACGAAATGGACCAGCGGGAGCGATGGGATCCGATAGGTTCCGCGGCTGATAGGCTCTGAGGCTCGCGTCCTGTTACGGTGTTGGAGTAACGAAATGGATGCCTTCACCCTCTACGCGCAATGATGCCCTGTATCTTTTTCGCAGTATGCGGTTTGCTGTTGGGGAGTTTCCTCAACGTGTGCATTGTGCGGCTGCCGGTGGGGGAATCGGTGGCGTGGCCGCGGTCGCACTGCCGCCAATGCGATCGGCCGATCGCCGGCTGGGACAACATCCCTGTCCTGAGCTGGCTTCTCCTGGGGGCCTCATGCCGGGCTTGTGGCGGACGCATCTCCTGGCGCTATCCGGCGGTCGAACTAGCCACTTGCGTCCTCTTTGTGATGTGTTGCCTGCGCTTTTCCCCGGGCTTGCCCGCGGCTGGTTGGGCTCTGCTTTGCTTTCTTTTGTTGGGCCTGGCGGCGATGGATGCCGCCACGCTCTTGTTGCCTGACAAATTCACCTTGCCCGGTCTGGGGGCGGGCATCGTGTTCGCAGGGTTAACGGCCGGGCTGCGGGGCGGGGCGTGGATGCCGGCGCTTCGGGCCTCCGGGCGCTCTTTGCTGGCTGCGGGTGTCGCGGCGGCGGTATTGCTGCTGATCGCCGGCGCCTACTGGCTGGCGCGGCGGCGGATGGGGATGGGGCTAGGCGACGTGAAGCTGCTGGCCATGCTGGCGGCCTGGCTTGGGCTGTCACAGACGGCATTAGTCCTGTTTCTCGCGGTGATTGTGGGTGCTCTGTACGGCCTGGCGGTGATCCTGTTCCGCCGCCGGCAAGATCAGCTCGAAGGAGAGGAACAGCTGCCAATGGCGCAAATGCCGGTTCCCTTTGGGACCATGCTCAGCCTCGCGGGACTGTACAGCATCTTTCTAGGTGAGTGGACGTTGCGCTGGTACTCGCAGTTTTTCCACTAGCTGAGCGCGGTTTATCTGAATGGGAATCGGCTGCGGGGCCACCCGGGCGATCACGGCTCGCAACTGCGCGACGTGGTGTGATCCGTGGACCGAGTGGAAGCGGCGCCACTGATCCACCCGCAAAGGTCCGAGCCAGGGATGTACCGCCACTTTCTCCATGCCATATTTGCGGCGAGCGCGATCGAGGGCGGAGTCCATTGCCTCCGTTTCCCGGCGCAAAAGCTCCCCCAGTTGGCGGCCGTCCATGGCGGCAAAGCCGTCGGCGGCCGGTGTCGTCTCCGGGAGCGTGGGCACTCCTCGGGGGAGCGCTCCAAAGGTGAGAATCATCAACTGCAGCGACCATTGCAGGCAGGTGCGGTCCTGTTTATGGGAGAGCCGCCCTTTCTTCATCCTGGCTTCCAGCACTTGGGAGGTGTGGCGATAGCTAAGGATCAGGTGCTCGATCACCTGCTGCGCCGACCATTCGTGCGCGTGGCCGCCGGGGTGTTTTTGCGCGGCCTCCTCGTCCAATGAGTGCACTTCCCTGGCGATTTGGCTTGCCGTTCGTTCCAGAACCGCGTGCATACGTCGAACCTCACTGAGACTGAGTGGTAGAAACCATGTCCTTCGATGCGGAAGTGTAAAACGCCGAGGCAAGGGATGAACACCTAAAAAACGAAGATAATCCTCCTAGGATGTACAACTTTGGTACAGATATCACCGCCGATTGCGGCCGCATCGGGCGGCCGGCGATGTTCCCTTCCGGCGCCCGCGCCGCTACCATCGCCAATCCAGTCCCGAAGGTTTCCCGGCATTCCCATGAGCGAGTCCCGAAGGGACGGCACAATCTTTACCACGGCACATCAGTGCCGTGGCAGCCCGGGACGGGGGGAGATGCTTTTCTGCAACGATGGAAGGACAGTCTCCCCCGCGGCCTGGGTGTCCGGTCATGGTAGTGCGCTAAGTTGTCAAAGAACTTCCAAGCTCAAGAGGACACGCACTGGGCGCACCCCTGCTGATTCGCTCTCTCCCTCAACCCCCCTCACCGGCGAAAAAAGAATGCACTTTGTGAGAGAAAAAAGAAATAATCCCCCTGCTCTCTCCCGCAGCCCCCTCATTGGGCGAAAAAAATGGCGAATCTGCGACATAAGCGCGATAAGCGACATAAGCGAGAAAAGCCCGTCTGCTTCAGAGTACTGGTTAAACCGCTTCCGCACGGGTGCTTTCTGTAAGGCGGTTGCGGCGGCACGGAACTGGCAGTTCGGTGCAAAGCCGGACAGGGCCGTCGCGATGGAACGGCGCTGGAATCGACACCCCTGGGGACTCATTGCAATCTCCAGTGGCGCGAAGCGATTGGACCCAAATGAAACTCGCGGACTGGCGAGAGGTACACACATATAGATGCAGAAACCTCCCGGAAAGTTGACCTGAATCGGCGCGTCAACAGTAATTAGATAATCAGGGCCCCATGCGGCAGTAACCCCTGAAGTCACTTGGCTGCAAGCAAGCGCAGGGGTTGCGGAAACCGGGGACGTTCACCACGTTTCCGGGACCGAGGAAACGGGAAGATTTTGTTTCTTCCTCATGCTTAAGGAAGCGCTCCGGCTATTTGCCTGGATCGAGTGCTTTGAGCGCCTTCAGCGCCGCTTTGGACTTGGGTCCATTGGGCATAATTTCGAGATACATCTGGTAGTAGTGAGCTGCTTCGGCAGTCTTGCCCAGGGATCGCTGGGCTTCGGCGAGTCCAAAAATCGCAGCTACGTTGGTGGGATCGGCGGCGGCGGCATCCTTGTACCGGAGGAGTGCCCCCTGATAATCGCCGGTTTGCAGGTAATAGGCGCCCACTTGTGTGTCCTTCTCGGCCCGAGCCGGATCGGCCACCTGGGGTTCGCTTTCGCCGGCGCTGGAGGAGGTGGACTGGCTTGAACTCACCCCGGGGGGCAAGTCAGGGGGTGCAGCCGGGGCGGGTTCCTGATCATTCCCGGCCGCCTTTGCGGCATCGCGAGAAACCGACTCCGGGAAGGGATTGGCGGCCGCCGTCGATGGTTTGGTCTTGTCCGAGGTATCTGCGGGCGAAGAGGAGGTCGACGTCGGAGGAGTGTCCTCCGCTGCTCCCTCAGCCGCTGCTTTCTTGGCCGCGTCGCGAGAAACGTCCTCGGGAAACGCATTTTCGTCTTTGCCGGCAGGTTGTTTGGGGGTGGCGGCGTCCCCCGGCGTTGCGGGTGCGGAGGAATCGTCCCCGGCAGGCGCGTCGGGAGGGGGTTGCGGCTTGGCGGCGGGCTTCTTTTGCGGCTGCGGCGCGTCAGGAACTGGCTGCGCGCTTTGGTTCTGGCTGGATCCGGCGGATTGCTGGGCCGGGGCGCTTGCCGCCAGTGTGAGCCAGGCGACCATCGAAGCGACGATTAGGAAAGAGTTAGGCATCGTTGCTGCTCTAAGTTTAAACCTCCAGCCCTTTCCACATCCTGGCCGACGTTGCCCTCAATGTTTAGACGCTATTTAGACGCTGGGTTCTGCCTTAGCCCACTATTTATCTCCCTTCCGGGACAAAAGGTTGTTAAAAATTGAAGAGGAGACGCGCACCGATTATGGGTTTGATGATTCGTTCTTCCTCGATACACGCCGCCGGCTGCTATACAACCTCTCCACTCGCCAAGGGAGTGAAAGTAGTGGAGTACACCGGTCCGCGAATCAGCAAGCGGAAAGCCGACAAGCTTTTTCAGAACTCGACCATCACTTACCTGTTCGGTATCGGCGATGGCTCGACGGTGATCAACGGCTACGGTACGGCCATGTTCATCAACCATTCCTGCGACCCCAATTGCGAGACGGAAGAACTGAACGGAGAGGTATGGGTGATGTCGCTGCGCAAGATTGGCGCCGGCGAGGAGCTCACCTACGACTACAACCTCTACGACGGCGACGAAGGCGACGCGCGCTGCCACTGTGGAGCCGGCCAGTGCCGCAAGACCATGTATTCGCCCGCGGAAATTGCCCGGCAAAAGAAAATTGCCAAGCGCAAAGCTCTCAGAGCGGCGGAGGCTCGCAAAGCCGGCAAGAAGCAGGTCCAGCGAAAACGGGCGTAGAACCGGTCAAGTCTCACGCCGCTTCGCTAAAGCATTTTCGCAATTACTGTGGTCTGGCAAGAGCAGCGAGGTGTGGTTTTCTTTGAGAGAAAACCACGTAAAGGTCAGCGACTTCGGTCTAAACCAATTGCGAAAATGCTCTGGGGCTACAATCAAGGTTGCCGGCTTCGCCGCTTAGAAACTCGAATTCCCTCCTATGGCTTACCAGGTCTTAGCCCGCAAATATCGCCCACAACGCTTCTCCGACGTCGTTGGTCAGGAACATGTAACCCGCACCCTGGGCAACGCGCTCGAACAGGCGCGCGTGGCGCACGGCTACATCTTCAGCGGGCACCGCGGCATCGGCAAAACGACCATCGCCAGGATTCTGGCCATGGCGTTGAACTGCCGTAACAAAATTGGCAGCGCCGAGCGGCCCACCCATGAACCTTGTGCGGTTTGCGATTCATGCAGGGAGATCCGTGCCGGCAACTCCCTCGACGTCGTCGAAATCGACGCTGCCACCAACCGCGGCATTGACGAGATTCGCGAACTCCGCGACGCGGCACGCTATGCCCCGGCGCGTGATCGCTACAAAATTTATCTTCTGGACGAAGCCCACCAGATTACCGATGCGGCCTTCAATGCTCTGCTGAAGACCCTGGAAGAGCCGCCGGAGCACGTGGTCTTTATGATGGCGACCACGCAGCCCGAAGATATTCCGCAGACCATTCGGTCGCGCTGCCAGCACTTCAGTTTCCACGCGGTCAAGTTCGACGACATCGTGGTCCAACTGACCCAGATCGCCGCCGACGAGGGCATTCTGGCCGATCCGCAGGCGTTGGCGCTATTGGCCGAGGCGGGCGATGGCTCGATGCGCGATGCGCTCTCCATCATGGACCAGGCCATCGCCAGCGCGCCGCTGGTGCAGGGTAAGGCACGCCTCGACGGTAACGAGATCAGGGAGCTGATGGGAACCGTGCCGGATGCCGTTTTCGAACGAATCCTCGAAGGCATCGGCGACGGTCAGAGCGCGGCGGTCATGGAGGAGCTCAACCGGTTGCTGAATGCCGGCAATAGCCCGTCGCAAATGGCACGGCAGATGGTGCGTTATCTGCGCAATTGCCTGATGGCCAAACTGGGCGGGGAGACGACGGAGCTGTTGCAGATCTCGGGCGACGAGCGGGCGCGCGCCGTGCGTTCCGCAGCCATCTTCGGCGAAGAGGATATCACTCGCTTCTTGCAGGTGATGCTACGCACGTTCGATGAGCTGAACTACCGGCAGGAGCCGCGCCTGCACCTGGAACTAGGGCTGATGAAGCTGGTGCACTTGCAGCGCCTGTTGCCTCTGGAACAGATTCTGAGTGGCATGCCGGGGGCCGCGCCCAGCGCCGCGGCTGGCGGTGCGCGCAGTAACCGGCCCGTTCCCGGCCGAGCGGTGGTTGCGGGGACGGTTTCAGGGCCCGTTACGAGGCCGGCTTCCTCGTCGTCCGCAGTGGCGGCCGCAGCCTCGATTTCCGCGGCAAAGGCCGCCTCTCCGTTCGAGCTTGATCGCCAGCGCAAGATGCATGGCGACGAAGCGGCAGGGACGGTATTGGGCACCGCGCCCGTCACCACCGTTTCCACCACGGCGGCGCCCGTCTCGGCGGCGCCCGCCACCGAAGAGCCCTCCGCCCAAGAGCCGGATATGGATCCACCGGCCATCAGGGTCGCCCGGGACACGGCCCGGGACGCGCGGGCGGGGGCGCCTTCGGTCGTTCCCCAGGCAAATGCCGCGCGGCCGGCCCCCGTTGAGCCTGTTCCGTTGGCGGTCGAGCCGGAACCGCTCGCTGCAACCGATGCCAACACGGAGTCTGAAACCGAGCCGGAAACCGGAGCCGCAAACGACTTGACTCGTCTGCGTGACCTGGTCACCGCGGCGCTCGATGAGCGGGGACACAACACCGCGGCTTCCCTGCTGGGCGCGGGGCGTTGGAAACTGGACCAGGACGGTGCAATCCAGGTGGAGGTGGGCGTCAAGAAGACCATGCTCGGCCTGACCATGAACGCGGAAGCCTGGAAAATCGTGAGCGAAGCGCTGCGGGTGGCCGGCGCCACGAAAAAGATGACAGTCGTGCCGGGAGAAGCAGCCGCCCCGGCCGGCGCAGCCCCGCGGGTATGGTCGCGCGATAGCATCGAGGCCGTGGCCCTGGGCAATCCCCTGGTGCGGCAGGCGCAGGAACTCTTCCAGGCGGAAGTGCGCAGCGTGCTCGATCTGCGCGGCAACCCAGGCAATGATTCCCGGGGTAAAGGTTGAATTTCACCAGGCGGAGTGGACTGTGAATCCTTTAAAGATGCAGGAAATGCTCGAGCAAGCGCGCCAGATGCAGGACCAGATGAAAGAAAAGCTGAACCAGACAGTGGTCGAAGCCTCGTCCGGCGGAGGCGCCGTGACGGTGAAGATGAACGGGCAAAAGCAGGTCTTGCAGCTGAAGATCGATGCCGCGGCGATGGCCAGCCTGAGTTCCAGCCCGTCGGATGTCGAAATGCTGGAAGACCTGGTGACCGCGGCGTTCAACGAAGCGGGCCGCCGCGCCGATGAAGCCATGAAGTCGAGTCTCACGGGAATGCTTGGCGGCTTGAACCTGCCCCCGGGACTTCTCTAAAAGCATTTTCGCAATTACTGTGGTCTGGTAAGAGCAGCGAGGTGTGGTTTTCCTTGAGAGAAAACCACGTAAAGGCCAGTGGCTTTTATCTACACCCATTGCGAAACGCTCTAAGTTCCCTCCCCTTTCTCCAGCCGGTCAGGAGCCAGCTTTGTCTCAATTTGCAGAACCGATGGCGCGGCTGATCGACGAGCTCCGCAAGTTGCCGGGAATTGGAAACAAGAGCGCGCAGCGGCTTGCCTTCCACATTCTCCGCGCCAGTGCGGAAGATGCGGGAGCGCTGGCCGACGCGGTGCGCGAATTGAAGGCCCGGCTGCTCTTGTGCTCTACCTGCAACAACATCACTGATGTGGACCCGTGTACGTATTGTTCCAGTGCGACCCGCAGCCGGCGGGTGGTATGTGTGGTGGAGGAACCAGGGAACATCGCGGTGATCGAGAAGACGCGCAGCTATAACGGCGTCTATCACGTATTGCACGGCACCTTGTCTCCTCTACATGGCGTGGGCCCGGAGCACCTGAGGACCAGCAGCCTGGTGGCGCGGGTGGCCCAGGGCGAGGTCGAAGAAGTAATTTTGGCGACCAATCCGACGATCGAGGGCGAGGCCACCGCGGTCTATCTGGCGGACTTGCTGCGCTCCACGGCGGTGCGCGTGACCCGGATCGCCACCGGGGTGCCGGCGGGCAGTGACATCGAGTACGCCGATGAAGTCACAATGACCCGCGCCATGGAAGGACGCCGGGAGCTTTAAAGCATTGTTGCGATTACTGTGGTCTGGTGAGAGCAGCGAGGAGTCAGTCGTACCGCAAAAGCGCACCAGAGATTTGGCGAATGTTGGCCGATCCAGCACCGGAGGGGTGGCCCCTTTAGGCCCCGAGGTATGCTTTTCCCAGGTAATCCTGCGAAAATCCTTACCTCAGGGCCTACTCGTGGCACGCCTCACCCTTCCTGGCCCGATCTAAACATGCTTGTTAAGAAATGCGAGCGTCTTGGCCATGGCCTCCTTGGCAGCTTCTGCGTTGTAGCTGGAACGCATATCGTTATTGAATGCGTGGCCGGAGGCATACCAATAAATCTCGACCTCGGGATGGGCCGCTTGCACCTTGGCAACATCCGCCTCGGGGATATGCTCATCGTGTTTCCCGAAGTGGAGCATGACCGGACACTTCGGAGTTTCCGCGGCAAACTTCGCGATGTAACCGCCGTAATAGCCTACCGCGGCCGCCGGCGCCAGTCGCGTCGCGCTCAACCACGCCAGCGTTCCCCCAAAGCAATAACCCACCACGCCGGCGGGCCTTCCGCTTTCTTTGCCGGCATATTTGAGCGCCGCGTCCACGTCTTTCACGGTGTCATCGATGTTGAGCTTCTGCGCCAGCCCCATGCCCTTTTGCATGCTTTCACCATCAAGGCCGAGTTCGACGTTTTTTTGCACCCGATCGAAAATCGCCGGAGCGATGGCAAGAAAACCCTCGCGCGCAAATCGATCCGCGACGGAACGGATATGCTGGTTTACTCCGAAAATCTCTTGCACCACCACCAGCCCGCCCCGGGGTTTCGTGTCGGGCCGGGCCACGTAAGCGTCCAGTTCAAAACCATCGCTCGCCTGCAACTTCACAACTTCACTCATGCCTTCTCCTCTGTTCTGTTTCTTTCCTTCGATGCCGCATTCGCGGTTCTGGTACAGCTGCAACGTACGCAGACAGCCGTAAGCCTCGACACATCATGGACCGGGCGATGGACCGGGCGATGGGCCCGGCGACGCCCCTGGCGAAGCTTGCGGCTGATTTTCAAGGGCCCAATAGCTGGCCCGAGCGACCACCCGGGCGCCAAGGTCGCGGGTAAGCTGAACTTCAATCATATGCAATCCCGGCGTATTGTCAGTCGGTCGAAAGCTCAGCAGATACCGATTCCGCGCATGCTTGGCGACCTCCTGCACGCGGGCTTCAAAACCGCGCTCGGTGGTAAACGGCGCATATTCCCCGCCGCTCATGGTGGCGATTTCTTTGGCGACATTCTTGCGCACCGCCTGGATGGCCATCATCAGCGGCGTAAGCAGGTCACCGACCGTGGCATTCTGTGCGCCATTTCTGAGATCGTGCAGCAGCAGAGCTTTCGAGGGAGAAAAGGAGACGCTCAATACCAGCGTGTTGCTGATCCCAATCTGCTCCACCAGGCGGCGCGCATCCACATCCCGGCTACCGTGGTCGCGGGTTTCGCTGACCAACAACAGTACGCGGCGGTAATCCTTCGGCCGTTCCTCCAACAGCTTGACCGAGTAGCCCACGGTATCCAGAATCGCGGCCCCGCCGTCCCCCGGTTCCAGGCGCCGCAACGCATGACCCATGCGATCGGCATCCCGGGTGAATGGCACCACCAATTCCGGCTTGGAATCGAAACTCACGAACGCAGCTTCGCTCGACCCGTCGCCAAGAAAAAGATCGATCAGGGGCGCCAATCGATTGATTTTGTCGAATTCAAGCGCCGCCAGGCGCCCCTTCTCCACCGCGACCACTACGGAGACGGGCTCGTTATCGAGGTCGTCGTCGACGTGCAGTTGCTGTTGGACGCCGTTGTCGAGCAATTGAAAGTCGCGTGGCCCCAGACCATACACAATCTCTCCCGAGGGCAACTGCACCAGGGTCGGCACCAGCACCTCGGAGGTCTGGACACGAATCGTGGTTTCCGGGGTGCTCTCTTGACCAGGGGCGGCGGTCTGCTGCAGAGCGTATCCCCTGCCAGCAAGCAACGGCATGCAGGCGAACAGCATGCCGGCAATCATCGAAGGAAGGCGATACGCGGAAAAAAGGCGATACGCGCATTTACGCCGGAGGAGCGGGTGGGACAGGAGTAGGAAGAACATCAAGGGTGCTGGCGGCGCTGGGTTCCGAAGTTTCGCGTCCACCCCAGAAAGCGCATCAGCTGCGCCCTTTCCTTCCACAGAAAAAACCAGAAGTAGCTGGCGTCGATCGTGTCAGCCTTACGGCCGGAATAGGTCTCGATACGCCATTTGAGATATTCGCTTCGCCACGGAGTCAAGCGATGGCCTCGTGTCGCATTCCACAAAAAGCGAATCGGCATGCCAAGGCCCTCTCAAGAAAAGTATATCCGTGAAACGGACCTGACCCTCAGCCAGGAGTCTGAACCTACTCTTTCGGCTCCAGCATGTGTTCGATCAGCTTGCGAGCGACTTCATCGTTGCTGATGCGATAGGTTCCGTCGTCCACGGCCTTCTTGAGTCTCGCGATTTTTTTGGGGCGTTCTTCGTCGATAACCTTCTGCCCGCCGGGATCGGCAGACTTCTCAGCAGAAGTGGGCGCAGCGGCGGCTTTAGGGATTTTCTTGCGCCGATTGCCCGAATGTTCTTTCTTGGAAGGGGCCATACCCGACCTTAGCGTAGCATTTTCGGCAGACGAAGGCGGCGCCCGTGGTAACCAGCGGCTCCCTCATGTTTTCAGCCGGCGCAGGCTTCGCGCCGGTCTGTGCCCAGTCGTGCAACTCATCGTCAGTGTTTCAGTGGATGCCCTTGGCGGCGGCGGATCTCCGGGAGAGTGATTCGCGCGGAACGGGAGTGACGGCGGACTCCTCACGGACAAAATCGGCGAGACGGGCTCGCAGGTGTAAGACCGCCGATGCGTGGATCTGCGAAATCCGGGATTCCACGACACCGAGGATGAGTCCAATCTCCTTCATGGTCGTCTCTTCGTAGTAGTACAAGGTCATGACCAGGCGCTCCCGCTCGGGTAGGTCGCCGATGGCAGCGATCGAGCCGCTCTCGCATTTCGGCGTGCAGGTAACGAAAGAGCGGATCGTCTTCCGGCCGGTTGGGCAGGTAGACCAACTCTTCTTCGCCCGAGTCCTCGGATGCGTTCCGAATGCAGGGTGCCGATTTCGAGTCCCTTGAGTTCCCCCAGCAGTTGCTGATAGGTGGCCAGATCGATGTGCATTTGGTCGGCGATTTCAAGGTCGGTGGGGGCGCGGCCGAACTGGGCGGTGAGGGTCTGGATCGCTTGCTCGATGGCGCGGCCCTTGCGACGTAACTCCCTGCGGACTCCAGTCGAGTGTGCGCAAGTTGTCCAGGATCGCTCCACGGATTCGAAATTGCGCGTAGCTGCGGAACTGGACCTGTTTCGATGGATCGAACTTGCCGAAGGCATCGAGCAGCCCTACCACGCCTGCGCTGTACAGGTCTTCAATCGGTACATGTTGCGGCAGCCGCTCATGGATGCGCCGAGCGATAAAGCGCACGATGGGTAGATGCTCGATCATGAGCTTTTCCTGTTCCGCGGTGAGCAGATCGCCGGTGCGCGGGGCGAGCGATGTTCGGGTGCGCCGGCCGGCGTTCCTTCTTTGCACTGCCTCAGCCGGACGACGTGGGTTGACCGCGCTCAACGTCTTGCGTCGGAGCTCCATCCCGCCGAGGACGCCTGTGACCTTTTCCTGCTTCTTGCATATTCACCATCCAACCTGATGTGAGAAACAGACCCGAAAACTCTTGAGAAGCCGTGAAAGCACTGATGCAGCTACAGCTGTTCGTTGAGCGAAAGGCACAGGCTGGTCAGGGTGGCGTCGATGCCGATTGGAGCGAAAGCTCTGTCTTGACTCATCGGCGTGCGATCAGGAATCTCGATCATCGCGTGGTTAACTTTCTGGTGACCGCCTTCGGGATAATGGCTGTTCCTCGCGCAACCGCGTAGCATCTCTACCCTGCATCGCATTCAGCGGTTGAAACAAGCGAGCGAGAGACATTCCTTGCATGCGTCTCATAACGGGAGCGGCAAAGCGTTCAAAGACAAAAAGGAACAATTGTGACCCAACTGAAGCAGCCGTCCTCGCCAGGTGCCCATTCCGAGCCCATGGCAAGCCGCAAAAAAATAGACTTTTCCTAATTCGCTTTTTGTTCGCTATAATGCGGACATGTCAGTTACCCGCAGGCAGAAAGAAGTGCTCGACTTCATCAGCAATTTCGTTCAGCGCAACGGATACTCCCCTTCTTTTGAGGAGATTGCTCGCGGCTTGAGCCTCAAGTCTCTGGCCACGGTGCACAAACACATTACCAATCTGCAGAAGAAGGGCTTGCTGCAGCGGGCTCACAACCGCAGCCGTTCGATCGACGTACTGCCGCCGCGCAGTAAAACGAGGCGTTCGGATCGGCTGCCGCTGCTGGGGCGGATCGCAGCCGGCCTACCGGTCGAAGCCTCGGAGACCAATGAAAGCATCGCGCTGGGTGACATCATTGGAAACCGCGAGGTATTTGCGCTCCAGGTGCGCGGGAGATTCCATGCGCGATGAGCACATCGTGGATGGCGACTATGTATTGGTAGAGCAGCACCAGCACCGCGCGCCAGGGGGAGATTATCGTCGCTCTCGTGCGCGGCAGCTGAGACCACGCTGAAGCGCTACTACATCGAAGGAACCATGGTCCGGTTGCAGCCATCGAATGCTGAGATGGAACCCATCTACGTTCCGCTTTCGCAGATCGCGATCCAGGGCCGGGTTCTGGGTGTTCTGCGCAGATATGCCTGAGCATTGCTGCGCAGCACGCTTTGCGCAAAAAAGCCCCGGCTTACGCTGGGGCTTTTTCTCAATGCGCGATCGTTTATTTCGCGATCGTTTGTTTTAAGCGACCGGGTTCGCCGCCGCTGCGGGAAGAGCGATCAGCTTGGTGATGCTCTTATCGATCTGGTCTTTGGGGACAAACCCGACGATCTGTTCCGCTACTTTGCCGCCCTTGAAGAGCAGCAGGGCTGGAATGCCGCGGATGCCGTAACGCATCGGCGTCGCCGAATTGCGATCCACATCCATCTTCATCACCTTGAGCTTTCCAAGGTACTGCGCGGCTACTTCGTCCACGACGGGCGCCAATGCGCTGCAAGGCCCGCACCAGGCAGCCCAAAAGTCGACCAGAACAGGCTGGTCAGACTGCAGCACCTCCTGCTCAAATGTCGCATCATTTACTTCAAAGACCCCTGGTCCTGCCATGTTCCTCCTTCGCTTCCTGGCTGAGCATAGCATTCCATAGCCACATTCCAGCCTGAACAATTGATGCGAAACAGGCGCAAAAGGTGCAGCCGCGCTCTATGGGTAACGGCAGACATCGCTAATGCAAAAGCGCCTGGGCCTTGCGGCCACAGGCGCTAGAGCAGCCCTCCCCCAGAACTGCCCACGACGCGTAAATTAGGGCTTGGCGCACGGCGTTGTAAAGAAAACTTAGGTAACGACTTAAGTAACAGGCTGAAGAAGCCGAATGTAACCTTGTGATAACTAAGCATTACCATCCGCAAAATTCACTGCCGGCCCCCTCGCAGACAAAGTTCGTCGGCAGAATCTCTACCGGACAAACGGGACTGCGCGCTCCAGAATCGCTTCCTTCAGGGCTTGCTTCCCGGATTCCATCTCCGCGGAATCTTCGGTCAGCAGCATACCGAGGGGCCGGCGCCGCTGAGCGTAACAGACATCACTCCGTGGTTGCCGGCCAAGCGGCAGACAGGGCGGGCAGGAGAGGGCAAAGTTCCACGCGGTAAGGCTGGTGCAGCCGGTCTTTCGTCGCCACCTGCATCAGATCCGCCCTGCCCGGGCAAAAGCCGCGGTCAACAGAGCAACGCACTGCACATTCGTCACCACGTCCTGGCGGGCGATAGCTTCTGAGGCAGCATGGAACGTGCCTTGGAGGTCGCCACCGGAGTTTCGGGAAGCACCAGAAGCGCCCGCCAGCCTGGCGGGCGGCGGGAGAGAGACAATGCGCGAGTTCGCTGGGAACTGGCCGCGATCGTCAGGCCGCCATGCCAGCAGGCCGCCACGTTGTCCGGATGGCCTTCGAGCCGCGACGGCATAGTCCACGATCCTGGCCGCATCCCAATCGAGATCCCCGAAGGCCGAGGCGAGAGCCACCGCGGCCAGACGCACCGCCGCCGAGGAGCCGCATCCCATGCCCACAGGAATGCCGTTGCGCATGTGAATGTCAAGCGGCACAATCAGTCGCTTGCTCCGCGGCGAGCACCGACTTGTAAGTCTCGATCAGTAGATTTCTGGTCAGGCCGCCGCAGATATTCCGGTTGCGGCCGGTGGCGTGTGATGGAAAACCGCGGTAGCGGGCGATGGCGTCGATCTCCAGAAAGAGCTCGAGGGCCAGAGCCATGGCGTCAAAGCCCGGGCCCAGATTGGCCGAAGTAGCAGGGAGCCGCAGTTGCACCGTCTTCATGCCCGAATCGCCGCCTCAAGGACACGAAGCACGGCATCGGCAGAGGCCTCCAGCGAGAGCGTGGCCCGTCGCTTCTCTGGAGATTTCCTGCTCCAGCCCGGCAGTCTCTTCCTGCTCGTCAACAACGTGCCCCCGGTGAAAATCGATGGTGAACTCAGAATCTTTGAGCGTGTGCCCGGTAAGCAGCAGCACGACCGATTCGTCACGATGGATCTTGCCGTGACGCATCAGCTTCTTCAGGCCGGCCAGGGTGACCGCGGATGCCGGCTCGCAACCGATGCCCTCCTGGCCGATCTCCGCCTTTGCCAGGGCAATTTCCGCTTCGCTCACTTGTTCGCAATAGCCTCCGGTCTGCTGGATGACGCGTGCCGCCTTGCGCCACGATGCCGGGTTTCCGATGCGGATGGCGGTGGCTCGCGTGTTGGCTTGCACGGGCTGGATCTCATGGCCGTCCCTGATGCAGCAGGCTCATGTAGAGGGGGTTGGCGCCTTCGGCCTGCACCACGGTGATTTTCGGCACCTTGGTGCTGAGTCCTAAATGCATCATTTCGAGAAAGCCTTTGCCCAGTGCGGAACTATTGGCCAGATTTCCACCGGGCACGATCACGTGGTCGGGAACCTGCCAGTCGAACTGCTCGGCGATCTCGAGAGCGGGTGTCTTCTGCCCTTCCAGCCGGTAGGGATTGACCGAGTTGAGCAGGTAAACCGGTGCGCGCCGAACCACTTCCGCCAGAACCTGCACGCAGCCATCGAAGTCTGTATTCAATTGGCAGGTAACGGCGCCGTAATCGAGCGCCTGCGACAGCTTGGACCAGGAAATCTTGCCCTCGGGCAGCAAAACCAGGCTGTTCATGCGGGCCCGGGCTGCGTAGGCCGCCATGGCGGCCGAGGTGTTGCCGGTGGAAGCGCACGCCACCCACTGGAAGCCGCGCTCGCGCGCCTGCGAGAGCGCGGTCGTCATGCCCGTATCTTTGAACGACCCGGTGGGATTCATGCCCTGATGTTTGGCGTAGAGCTGCTCCAGGCCAAGCGCTTCCGAGCTTTGCGGCAGTCGGTAGAGGGGGGTATTGCCTTCGCGCAGGGTGACGGCCTCTTCGGGCCGCTCGAGAATCGGCAACAGCTCGCGGAAGCGCCAGACGCCGCTCTGATCGATAGGAAGCCGGGACTGCAGCCTCTCCTGCCAGAGCCAGCGCAAGGCGCCTGGGTTGGGCATACGGCGGGGACCAGGCACCGGCGTGCCGCCCGCGCTCCAGGAGGGATATTCCACCTCCAGAAGTTCACCGCAAGCGACGCAACGAAAGTCTTTTTCTACTGTTTCCGGGGGGATGACCGCGCTGCAGCCGACGCAGCGCAGTTGATGAGAAGCTTCTTGCATGGTCTAAGCGTAGCGTAGAAATCGCATCATCAAAAATCGTATAGCCCATGAATCCATATCGTATAATTTCGCAAATGCTGCTTTCACCGCGCGAAGCCGCTCAACGCTTGGGGATTTCGTATCCCACCATCAAGCAATGGCTCTATCGGGGAAAGATCAAGGCGGTAAAAACGCCGGGCGGTCACTACCGCATTCCAGAATCGGAACTCGACGGTCTTCTGCACCAGGCGAAGCGTCCTGAAACACCCAAGCGGGAGATGCTTCGCTCCCTCAGCGGACGCAACCAGCTCACCGGCCGGATCGTCGAACTGAAGATCGAGGGCCTGCTCGCACAGGTCAAGCTTTCCATCGGCGGGCAGATTATTACCTCGATCATCACCGCCGAAGCCGCGCGCGAAATGCGGCTGCAGGTAGGCGAAACCGCGGCGGCACTGATCAAGTCGACAGAAGTGATGGTGCTGCGTGTTTAAAAAATTCCTGTTCCTTCTGTTTCTGGCCACCCTCCAGATCTCGTTCGCGCAGCAACCGGGCACGCTCAGGATTGCCGCGGCCGCTGACCTTCAGCCGGTATTGCCGCCGCTGATCGATCAGTTCGAGCAGCAGACCCATCAAAAAGTTGAGGCGTCATACGCATCCTCGGCAACGTTGGCCACGCAAATTCTGAATGGAGGCCCATTCAGCCTCTTCCTTTCGGCCGACTTGTCCTTTCCCCAAAAAGTGATCGCTGCCGGCCTCGCCGATAGCGCCGAGCCCGTTCCCTACGCCCGCGGAACGCTGGTGCTCTGGGCAAGAAGCGACTCCCCGGCGCAACAGCTCAGCATCGACTCCCTGCGGAATCCGTCCCTGAAAAACGTAGCAGTTGCAAATGCCGAACATGCGCCCTACGGACGCGCAGCCAAGGCCGCGATTGAAAAGCTTGGCCTGACCGATGCTTTGCAGGGCAAGCTGGTGGTCGCGGAAAACATCGCCCAGACCGCCCAATACGCTGACTCGGGCAACGCGAGATGGGCTTGATTTCGCTGACCTCCGCGCTCACGCCCCGTCTAAGCGCCGACGGGAAATACGTTGAAATGCCTGAGGACTCGTACCCTCCGATCCTGCAGGGCGCCGTAGTGCTGAAGCAGGGGCCCGCTCGAGAAGAGGCTCATCAATTCCTCAACTTTCTGCTTTCTCCGCCAATCAGAAAGCAGTTGGCCGAACATGGATTGAAAGCACCGTAGCCTTAAGCAGTTTCCTATGGACCAGCAAGCCATCTTCCTCACTCTTCGCCTGGCCACCCTCACCACGCTTATCCTGCTCGCGATCGCTTTGCCGCTCGGCTATTGGCTGGCCTATAGCCGGGCGCGTTGGAAGCCGCTCGTGGAGGCCGCGGTCGCTCTCCCGCTGGTACTGCCCCCAACCGTGCTGGGTTTCTATCTCCTGGTGCTGATGGGTCCGCGCACCGCGGTCGGCAGAGCCGTGTCGGCGATTTTCGGTCATCCCGCTGGCCTTCTCTTTCTGCCGGCCTGGTGGTCGGCTCTGTTATTTTCAGTCTGCCCTTTGCCGTGCAGCCCATGACCGTCGGGCTTCCGCTCGGTAGATCGGGAGATTCTGGAAGCAGCGGAACTTCTGTCTCCGCGCGCCGCGGCAGAATCCTGGCGCGGGTGTTGCTGCCGCTGGTCCGGCCGTTCCTGCTGACCGCCGCGGTGCTGGCCTTCACCCACACCGTGGGCGAGTTTGGGGTGGTGCTGATGATTGGCGGCAAGCATCCCGGGCGTGACCCGGACACTCTCCATTTCCATTTACGATCAGGTGCAGGACTTCGCGTACGCGCAGGCCAACCACACCTCGTTGCTTCTGCTGGGCCTATCCTTCCTGGCGTTACTCATCGTCTACGGACGCGGGAGTAGAGCCGGTGTCTGATCCCTGGCTGTCGGAACCCCGCTTGTCGCAATCAATGACGGGGGAAATCGGCTCCGCCTCCGCAGAATATCTGCAAATCGACGTCGAGCAAACCCTGGGCGATTTATCGCTGCGCGTCTCCTGCGCGCTCTCGGCTCCGTGGACGGTACTTTTTGGGCCCTCGGGCGCGGGCAAGACTTCCCTGCTGCGCGTGCTTGGGGGCCTGACCAGGCCGGACCGCGGACGGGTGGTCTTACACGGGCGAACGCTGGTGGAAACGGAGCGCGGAGCGTGGGTGCCTCCCGCCGAACGCGGCATCGGCTTTGTAACCCAGCGGCCGACCCTCTTCCCTCACATGAACGTAACTGACAATGTTTCCTTTGGCCTTGCCGGGCCTAAGCCGTGAAGCGGCGGCCGAGCGGGTCGCCGAAATGCTCGACCTCTTTCACGCCGGCCAACTCGCCGATCGAACGCCTGCCGACCTTTCCGGTGGGGAGAAACAGCGCGTGGCGCTGGCTCGCGCGCTCGCTCCCGGGCCGCGCCTGCTGCTGCTGGACGAGCCCTTCACCGGCCTCGACGCCGATCTGAAGGTTTCCGTTCTGGAACGGCTGACGGCGTGGCTCACCGACCGCCAGATTCCCGCGCTCTATGTCTCGCATGATGTCGCGGAAGCTTTCCAGACCGCGGCGGATGTGCTGGTAATCGACGCCGGTCAGATTCAGGCTCACGGTCCAGCGCACGTTGTGTTGGCCGCTCAGAGAGCCCAACTGCTGCGCCACCTGGGCGAGCGCTAAGCAGGCCAGCCTGCTGCATTCGTCGAATGCATTTGCAGCGACTCTATACTCTCTCAACAGAATCTCTCCAGAAAGAGTTGTCTGATAGCGAACAGCTATTTCGCGCTTTCGGGGGAGCAGCGGTTCCATTAGGTGAATACAATGGGATTTCCTTCCTCGATCGCCGCTGAAACCAATATGCCAAGATTGCGAACGAATTCTCTAACGTCCTTGTCGACGTGTGGCGCCACCAACCCAGCGACCTCCAACTCTTTCTTTATCTCGATGACTTCCGCTAACGGTACAAACTCTCCGGCATGGCTCCCGTTATAAAGAAACGTCTTAAGGAGTCTCTGGCACCTGCCTTCGCATATTTCCTCAATAGAATTTGCAAGCCAAAGAATCATGGAAATGTTGCCTAGTGCTGCATCGGCCGCGAGTAGACTGTCGCGTGAGTAGCGGGCTTCAAGTTCTTCCGTAACAAAATCAATTTCTCCGCTTGCGAAATCAACTCTTCGCACCAGCCCGCGAAGCTCTTCCGAAACACTGTCAAGCTTCTTGTAGACAACCGCATGCAAAGACACAGGCGACTCCTAAAACGTGACCGGGCTGTCTTTAGTTTCATTGTAGAGCCACCGGCAAGGATAGTAGGCAGGGCTTCACCAGACCGGATCCTCGCCCACTATGCAGGAAATGGCTTTATACTCTACTGTGAAATGGAACTCTATTCGACGCCAACTGTGTGAGTCGGGTTAGCTCTTATCGCGCGGTTGCTTGACCTATAACGGGACATCGAGCAGCGTGAGCCACCGCCGATATTCTGTAACCTTTCGCATCAGACGGCGTCCGAGTTCCGGGGGATGCTCCACCAGACAGAATGATCTGGCCCCTCTGGAAAACTATGTGCGTGCTAAGAGTCGAAACTCGTGACTTCTGGCGTCTCTCACTGTCGCGCTTTTCTCAAGAGACAACCCTGCACACACGGACTTCTTCCGGAGAGGGACACACCCCTGTTTCATCCCGAGCCCCACGTGGGGTTTTTTGCAGCAATTCAATTACCGAGGCCTATATGAAGAAAATTTCTTAATAACAATAACTCTGTTGGCCCTTGCCTTTGCGGCATTGGGCAGTGTCCCCATGGCGATCGCGCAGAAGGTGACTGGATCGATCACCGGCGTGGTCACCGACCCGAGCGGCGCCGTGATCGCTGGCGCGAGCGTAGTCGCAACCAATCTCGACACCGGCGTGAATACTACCGCTACCAGCAATGGCCAAGGCTTGTACCGCATTGAGTTGCTGCCGGTCGGCCGCTATCAGCTGGCGATCAACGCGACGGGCTTCGAATCAGCGACTGTGCCACCCTTTGATCTCGAGGCCCTGCAGACCGCAACCGTGAACTTGAAGCTGACTCTCGGCAGTTCCGCGACGACGGTCAGCGTTTCTGCGGCAGCGCCCATCTTGAATACCAGCGACCCCTCGCTCAGCTCGACCTTTACCTCCAACACCATTCAAAGCTTTCCTCTGAACGGGCTCGACTTTTCCGCGCTGACCTTGTACGTGCCGGGCGCGGTGACCACCGCCGGAACCCAGGGCACGACCAGCATCGAGCGCAGCACCTATTACACCGACTCGGTCAATTTGAACGGAAATCGCGCCCAGGCGAACAACTACACGCTGGACGGCATCGACTTGAACGAGACATTCAATAACCTCATCTCCTACAGCCCGGCGCCGGAGTCGCTGGCGGAGATTAAAGTGTTGACCGCCAATTCTCCGGTTGAATTCGGCAACGTGAACGGCGGCGGAGTTGCCAGCGTGCTCAAGAGCGGGACCAACCGGTTTCATGGTTCGGCGTATGGGTTGGTGCAGGACTACCGGCTGAATGCCAATACGTTTGCCCACAATAACCAGACGCCCAGAATCCCAATCAGTCCCTACTCCCAGGATCAGTTTGGCGGATCCTTCGGCGGACCAATCAAACGCGACAAGTTGTTTTTCTTCGTGGACTACCTGGGCTCGCGCAATCACAGCGGCGGGACTGGAACCGCCAGCGTGTTGACCCAGGCGGAGCGCAACGGAGACTTTTCGGTATTGCTCCAGGGCTCAAACCCGATTCAGCTCTACGACCCGGAAAATAACTTCGCGGCTTTTGTCCGCAACAGAGGCGTGACGGTGGTGAATCCGGTGGCCAAGTTCCTGATTGCCAATCCGGCACTGTATCCGCTGCCCAACGCAACGCCAACCGATGGCATCACGGCCAACAACTACCAGGCCCCGACACGCTCTTACGCGGCCAATAACCAGGGCGATATCAAAATCGAATGGGACCCGCGCGAGAAAGACAAGGTCACCGGATTCTTTTCGATCTCCACCGCCTTTAACGGGTCGGTCGCGGTGCTGCCCATTACGTTTCCTGGGATAAATCTGTATCCCACCAAGGTTACCGGGGCAAACTGGGTACACACCTTCTCGCCCACCCTGCTGAACTCGGTGCGCATTGGCTTTACCCGCACCAACTGGAAACAGGGCTTTCCTATCGATACAACCGGGCAGTTCGGAATCACCGGCAACCAGAAGGTCGGCATTACCTTTCCAGACCAGCAGTACAACGGATTTACTTACCAGAGCATCAACGGCGGCATCAGCGGGGTGGGCACGCCGGCCTTCGACGGCGGCCTTATCGATAACACCTTCAGCTACATCGACAATCTGACCTGGGCGCGTGGACGAAACCTGGTAACCATCGGCGGGCAGGCGCTGCGCTATGAGAACAATTACCCCACCAGCAATAACAACGGGTACCTGGGCAGCCTGGACTATAGCGGAAATTTCACCAGTAATCCCTCGGCCAGCAACGCGGGCGGGTACGGGGCCGCGGACTTTCTGCTGGACCGCGTGAGCGGTGCGGCGGCTACGCTGAGCAGCGTCAACGTCGGACAACGGCAATGGCGGGCAGCCGGTTTTATCAATGACGATTACAAACTCACGCCCAACCTCACCATCAACCTCGGCGTGCGTTATGAATATGATCAGCCCTGGGAGGAAGAAAACAACAAGACCGGCAATATCGATGAAGCAACCGGCCAGGTGCTCTATGCCGTCAGGGTTCCGGCCGGCGCGCCGGCGGGATCCGGAATCTGCAGCAACCGGGGCTGCTACAATGCAAACTACACCCAGATTCTGCCCCGCTTGGGCTTCGCCTTTCAGGCCAACCAGCGCTTTGTGGTACGCGGGGGCTACGGCGCTACCAGCTTCCTTGAAGGCAACTCTTCGAATCAACGGCTAACGTCGATCACCCCCTTTATTCAGGCAGTAGATGTAACCGTCGTTGCTCCAACGCCAGGCAAGCCGGGGACTCCGCGGACCGCGGAGCAAGGCTTTGCGGGCGGCACGGTGAGCGGCAGTGGTACCTTCAACGTGTATCCCAAGAATATTCAGCCGGCTTACGTGCAGGAGTGGAACCTGACCACCGAGTATGCACTTGACCGGTCGCTCTCCTTGCAGGTGGGATACTTGGGCGAACAGGGCCAACACATCGAAGACTACGGCAACCTCAACCAATATCTGGTGAACGGGGATCAGAACTCGGCGCCGTACTACAACAACCAGTACATCGGGGTGAACTCTCCGGTGGGGATCGGGAACGCTTCGCTGTTGGTGACCGAGTCGCGGGCGGCATCGAACTACCAGGCATTGCAGGCCGTGTTGCGGCAGCGTGAGAGTCACGGCCTGGAATTTACGTTGAATTACACCTACAGCAAGTCGCTCACCAACAGCCTGGGCAACTACGCCCTGAACGTCAATGGATTCAGCGGCGCTTTCCAGAACTACTATGACAGCGCGGCGGATTTCGGCCCATCGGGCTACGATGTGGCCCACAACCTATCATGGACCGGGGTCTACGCACTGCCGGTGGGACATGGGAAGGAGTTTCTTTCCGGCGTCAACCGCTGGGTCGATGAGGCGGTCGGGGGTTGGAAATTCGCCGTAGCCGGGGTGGCCTACTCGGGCTTCCCGGAGACTCTGACCACGAACATCAACAATAACTCCAACAGCTTCGGGAACGCGCGGCCGAACCAATACCGCAAACTGAAAGTCGTGGGTCGCACGCTGCAAAATTACTTCGGTACCGATCCCTCGGCCACGCCCTGCCTGACGCCGGGCGTGGACAACGGGGTCTGCGCGTTCGGCGTACCCGCGCCGAATACCTTCGGCACGGGGCGGAATGGAAACTTTCGCGGCCCGGGATACGTGAACGTGGACACCTCTGCGTTCAAGGATTTCCACCTGACGGAATCGCACACGTTGGGCTTCCGGTTCGACGCCTTCAACGCCTTTAACATCCTGAGCCCCGGCAATCCGGATGTCGGTATCAACGATACGAGCTTCGGGCAGATCGTGCAGCAGAACTCGATCCGGTCGCAGGAGCGGCGTCTGCAATTCTCGCTGCACTACGGCTTCTAGGAGGAACGGGGCTGCCATACAGTTGCGGCAGCCCCATTTCAAGGTACGCGGCTTCGGGCTGCGGAAAACTCGACAGGGTGAAGCGTTCGAGCACGATGGAAAGACAAATCGCTCAGGCAGGGCACGGCTGCCTGAGCGATTTGTCTTTCCATCGTGCGTCGCAGGGTTCTTTTCGTCGACTTTCTCCGCAGCCTGTGAAGCCCTGAAGGGTACAGGCTTCACCCCGTACGAAAGCCTCGCAAAATCAACGGGGCTTTTAGCCCCTGAGGCTGCCGAAAAAATGGACTCAACCAGTGAGACACTACACTACGATAAAGACAGAGATTGGCCAGGCCTGCTACCCGGGCGGATCGCCGCGATGTGATCGGTGCGTCGAATCGGCACCCGTCTCCATGGAGAGAAAACCTTGCACGATCGAAATGGTAAGCCGTACGACCCTCGCGCCGGCAACGCACGTAAGCGCTGGTCTATCGTGGGCGCGGCGGCAATCGCGCTGGTCATCCTTGCAGGCTGCAATGCCAAGCCGGCCAACGAAGCGAAGTTACGCATCAGCATGATTCCGACCACGGATCCCGGCAAAGCTCTGCGCGAGAATCAGCCGCTGTTGGCCTACTGGCAGAAGCAAACCGGGCGAACCCCAGAGCTCACGATTCCCACCAGCTACGCGGCGGTGGTTGAGGCCCTGGCGAACGACAAGGTAGATATCGCCTACCTGGGCGGCTTCACCTATGTACAGGCTTCGGCGCGCGCGGGAGTCACGCCCCTGGTGCAGCGCACCATCGATCAGCAGTTCCACTCCGTTTTCATCACCCAGATCGATTCAAAAATTCGCTCGCTCGCCGACCTGCACGGGCACTTCGTCTTCGGCGACGTCAACTCCACCTCAGGCCACTTGATGCCGCTCTATTACATGCAGGAGGCGAAGATCGACCCCGAAGTCATCAAGAACGCCAGCTACAGCGGCGCTCACGATGCTACTGCACTGGCGGTGGCCAATGGCAAGGCTGAGGCCGGCGCGATGGACGAGCAGGTCTACCGAAAGATGACCGCCAACGGGCAGTTGAAGCCGGGCGCTGTCCGCGTCTTCTACACCACCCCGCCCTTCTTTGATTATGTATGGGTTGCGAGTAAGGATCTTGACCCCAAGGTTGCGGAATCTTTCGCCAACGCGATGACGGGCCTGAACGCGGACAACCCGGACCAGAAGGCGCTGCTGACCCTGCTGAATGCCAACGGCTACGTAACAGCGAATGATGCCGATTACGGAAAGCTGCGCGACGCCGCGAAGAGCGCAGGACTCTTGCCAGGACTATTGCATTGATCTACAGCCTCCGAGGCGTCAGCAAGAAGTATGGCGAGGGCCACCGTCCTTCCTTCGCTCTGCGGAATGTATCGCTGAACATTCCACGCGGGGACCAGGTGGCGTTGCTCGGTCCCTCCGGCTCCGGAAAGACGACGCTCTTCCGTTTGTTGAACGCAAGCATCTTCCCTTCCTCCGGCGAGTTGCTCTATCGCGAGAACGATGTCTCCGCCATGAGCGCGGTGCGCCTGCGCCAGATGCGCCGCAAGATCGGCAGTATCTATCAGCAGCACTGCCTGGTCCCAGCCATGTCCGCGCTGATGAACACCTTAAGCGGGGCTCTGGGACGCTGGAGCGTTGCCGGCGCCGTACGAAATCTCCTTAAACCCAGCGCGCTCGAAGTGGAGCGCGCGGAGCACTGCCTGCAGGCCGTCGGCCTCAAAGAGAAGCGCGGATTCCGTTGCGATCAACTCTCCGGCGGACAGCAGCAGCGTTTGGCAATCGCCAGAATGCTGATGCAGGAGCCGGAGGTCATCCTGGCCGATGAGCCAGTCTCGTCGCTCGACCCAGTGCTGTCCGGCGAAATTCTTGAGTTGCTGGTTGGCCTGGCCAACCAGGGCGGCCTGACGCTGCTGATCTCTCTGCATCAGGTCGATCTGGCACGGCGCCACTCGAAGAGAATCGTCGCTCTGCGCGAGGGTGAGATCGCCTTTGACGTACCCACCCACGAGTTGGACGACCGCGCGCTCGAACAGTTGTATCGCAGCGCCGCCCGTCAGCATTCGATCGCGCACACGGTACTTCCCTCTTTGCGCGATCCTATAGGAGGTGCCGATGGCGTCGACTCTGACCAGAAGCGCGCTTGCCTTCGCTGAGCCTCGCTTTGGCGCAGTCAGCAAGTGGAGACTTCCGCTGGGGCTCTTTGCCCTCGTGCTATGGGCCGGGTGGACCTCGAAAGTCGATCTTCGCGTACTGTTTTCAAGGCAGACCTGGGCTTCGATCGCCGATCTTCTACGGCGGCTCTTCCCTCCGGATCTCTCCGCGGACTTCGTGAAGGTCGCTATCCACGCCATGTGGACTACGGCGGCGACCGCGCTTGTCGCAACTGCAATCTCGGCTACCTTGGCCGTGCCACTGGGCGTCCTGGCCAGCGGCCGCCTGTGGAGGACTGGTACTACCATGGCGCACGGCCAGGACTCCAGCCGCGGGTGGATGAACACCCCGAGTTGGCTGGTGCTGCACGGCATGGGCGTCCTACGGTCCGTCCCCGATCTTGTCTGGGCGCTGCTCTTCGTCGCGGGACTGGGACTCGGGCCGCTTGCCGGCACGCTTGCGCTCGCGCTGTCCTATACCGCTCTGCTGGGACGGGTCTACGCCGATATCTTTGACGAGGCGGACGTAAGGCCGCTCGAAGTCCTGCATGGACTGGGTGCTACGCGCTTGCAGGTGCTGCTCTTCGGCATCCTGCCGCAAAGCCGGGCTCTGCTCACCTCCTACACTCTTTACTCGTTCGAGTGCTGCATACGCTCCGCGGCGGTCCTGGGGTTTGTGGGAGCCGGTGGACTCGGCTATGAGATCAGCCTCTCCGCGCGCCTGTTTGAATTCAACCAGGTGTTGACTCTCATGGGTTGCTTCGTCCTGCTGCTGCTGCTCGTCGATTTGCTGAGCCGAACCGTGCGAGCACGCCTCACACTCCAACCCGATACTTCCCGCGCAACAGGCGGCATCTTCGCCAGGTATCTTCGCAGCCGCTGGATGATCGGCGCCGCTCTTGCCGGCATGCTCTTGCTCTCGCTTCCCGCCGCGGGAATACGTTGGGAGAATCTCGTTGCAAACGACGCATTCCGCAACATGGCCCGCTTCGCTCATTCCCTCATCACGCCGGAGTGGTCGCGATCCTTTCTAGGTGAGGTCAGCCGGCTGGCCTTGCAGACCATAAGTATCTCCATCCTCGGAACCGCGGCCGGCGCAGTCGTCGGCCTGCTTTTGGCCTTTCCCGCGACGCGCTTGCGAGCCGCCCGGCACGAGTCTCTCGATCGGACCTGGATCGCCAGGATGCAAGGCGAACTGACCTTCTGGGTGGCGCGGATGATCTCGAATCTGCTGCGTGCGACTCCGGAGTTGGTATGGGTCCTGATCTGCGTCATCGTCGTGGGCTTCGGTCCCTTTGCAGGATCCATTGCGCTCGGGCTGCACACCGGTGGAGTGCTCGGGAAGCTGTTTGCAGAAACGATGGAAGAGAGCCCGCAGGAGCAGGTTGAGGCAATGCTCGCCCTGGGAGCCAGCCCGTTCCAGTGCATGTTCTGGGCACTGCTGCCGCAGTCCTGGCCGATGATGCGGCGTTACATTTTGCTGCGCTGGGATATGAATTTGCGCGCCGCCACCATTCTCGGCCTGGTCGGCGGTGGCGGCCTTGGCCAGGCCCTCTACAACAATGTACAGCTCGGAGACTATGGCAAAGTGTCCACGCTGATTGCCGCGGTGATCGTGCTCGTGGTTGTGTCCGACTGGCTGAGCCAGCCCAGCGCGCGGCTGGAAATGCAGACCTGAGTGTATAGCAGAATCGAGACCGGCAATGGAACAGATTGAGAAAGACATGGCAACGGAAATGGAAGTAGCGCAACAGTTCGCCCTGGGACTGGGACTAACGAATGAGTGCAATCTGGCCTGCTCGTTCTGCTACCGAGACCCGGAACGTCTGGATCGAATCACACTTGATGAAGTCCAGCAGATTCTCGCCGCCCTGCGCGTACGTTCGGTGAACCTTGGCACGGGTGAGAACGGCATGCACCCGGACTTTCACAGCATCATCGGCTGGCTCAAAGATCAGCCCTTGCGCATGACCATGACCTCGAACGGACATAGTGTCGAATTGCTTGCAGACGAAGAGCTGGGCTTTTTTAGCGATATCGAGTTCTCGCTCGACTATGACAACCGCGCCCAGCAGGATGGACAACGCGGCCGGGGAAATTGGGATCTGATCCATCGCCAGGCAGCTCGTTGCCGAAAGGCCGGCGTTCCGGTCACCATCATCGCGGTTATGATGAAGTCGAATTACAACAATCTGGCCAATGTGGCCCGCGTGGCAAAGCGTTACGACGCCCCGTTGCGCATCAACGTCTATCAATCGGTGCGGACTGATATCTACGCGCTCACCTACAACGAGTATTGGGAGGGCTTTAGACTCTTGCTCGAACAGACTGACCTCATCAGCACCGGGGAGCCACTGGTTCGAGCGATGGCCGGATTGCCGGCGCGCAAAGGTGGCTGCGGATGCAGCACCGTCCGCGTAACGCCGCGCGGAACCGTGCAGCCATGTGTCTACTGGCCCGGTGAGGGCGCTCCTCTCAGTCTGCTGCTCGAACAAGGTCCCGCGGTCATCGATACGCAGCCCTTCCAGGATGCACACTCGCTCCCCGCGGCTTGCGAAACCTGTGCCCACGTCACAGCTTGCTACGGAGGATGCGCCGGCCGCAGACGGCTGCACCATGAACTCGCCAAGCCTGATTTCTATTGTCCGATCGTACGCGGAGAAACTAAGCAGCTGACTGTGACGATGGCTCCGCACCGCGATCTACCCAAGAGTGAAAGCGCATGCACGACCATCGTGATGGCTCGTGAAGCGGATACATCCGATCTAACAGGAGTGAAACAATGAGCGAAACAATAAGCGAAACATCGAAAGTGAAATTGACCGCACAGGTGAAGGCCGGAGGATGCGCCAGCAAGATCAGCCCTGCGATCCTCGATCGCGTGCTCTCCCAGCTTCCCAAGCAAATCAATGAGAATGTTCTGGTGGGTTTTGAAACTGCGGACGATGCCGGAATCTACAAACTGAACGACGATTTGGCGCTCGTGCAAACCGTCGACTTCTTCACGCCGATGGTGGACGATCCCTACACCTATGGCCAGATCGCTGCCACCAATGCCTTGAGCGACGTCTATGCCATGGGTGGCATTCCCATCAGCGCCCTCGCCATTCTTGGCTATCCGGAGAACGGCGATCTCGACACGCTCGCCGCGATCATGGCCGGCGGTCTCTCCAAAATGCGGGAGGCCAACTGCGTCGTCATTGGCGGGCACAGCGTCAAGGATGCCGAGATGAAGTTCGGCTACGCGGTCACGGGCACCATTCATCCCGATCGCGTGCTCAAGAACAAAGGTGCGCGGGTTGGCGATGTCCTGTTCCTTACCAAGGCCATCGGGACTGGAGTCATCACCACCGCGATCAAACGCGGCGTGGCCAAACAGGAGTGGATCGACGCAGCAACCAGGAGCATGACCACACTCAACAAGAACGCTGCCATTGCCATTACCGAGGCCCAATTGCATGTGAATGCGATGACCGATGTGACCGGATTCGGCCTTGCCGGCCACGCGCGCGAGATGGCTCTGGCCAGCGGAGTCGCCATTGAGTTTGCGATCAAAGAGATTCCCCTCTTGCACGGCGCGATCGAGTGCGTACAAGCGAAGACGATTCCGGGCGGCCTGATTGCGAACCGCGACTTTGCCGAATGCGTTGTCGAGCAGCAAGTCGCGATCGCTCCCGAGCTCCTGACACTGTTCTTCGATCCGCAAACCGCGGGCGGACTCTTGATTTCGATCGACGAACGCGATGCTGCACAGCTGGAGCGGATCACTGCCGAGGCGGGTACTCCTGCAACGCGCATTGGGCGCGTCGTCGAACGCGCCGATGGAAAGCCGATTCGCCTCGTGTAACCATCATGCTGTAACCATCGGTCAACATAACCCGGGGAGATCGATTCCCTCTCTACCACCATGTCGAATATGTCGGATATGTCTAACGTTACGAAGCACTACGAGCAGTTTCTCGCGGAACACTATGTCTGGATGTTTGGGGTAACGTTTGCACAAAAGGTTGCCGAGCAAAAGGCTCTTCTGGATCGGGTGCTCAGCTCTCTTGCCCAGGCGGCCCGGCAAGGAGCGGCGATCGATCTCGGCAGCGGCCCTGGTTTCCAAACGATCGCGCTCGCGGAGCTGGGCTATTCCCCGGTCGTCGCAGTCGATACGAGCAGCCGGCTTCTCGCCGAGTTGCGCGCACACAGCGCATCGTACGCCATCGACGTCACGCAGGCGGACCTCACATCCCTCGATGCGCTTAGCTTGCCTGAAAGCATTTCCGTCGTCGTCTGCATGGGCGATACCTTAACCCATCTGCCGTCGAAAGCCGCCGTGCAAAAGCTCTTCCGCGACGCATTCCGCCGGCTTGCGCCGGGAGGAGCCTTTGTCCTCACCTATCGCGATCTAACCAGCGAGCTTATGGGGACCGACCGCTTCCTGCCCATCCGCGCGGACGACACCCGGATCATGACCTGCTTTCTCGACTATAAGAGCGACGAGTCTGTCGTTGTGACAGACCTAATCTACGTGCGGGATGATGGCGGCTGGAAGTTGTCCAAGAGCAGTTATGAGAAACTCCGGCTCTCGTCCAGCTGGGTTTCAACCGCGTTACGCGAAGCGGGCTTCCTCATCGAACGCGACGAGTTGGCAGGGCGTTTGCTTCTTCTCGTTGCGCGAAAACAATAACCTGCGCATTGCCGTTCGAGGAAGTAACCGGCTTTGCCGCCGGGCATTGGAAACACCCAACCTCTCAGCGACAAGCCGCGAGACTTCTACTCTGCACAGGAGGGTGCGGCGAAGTGCGGCTTTTCTTCCACCCCAGCAGACTCGCCTGCCGGGGACCCCGGTTTCTTGAGGAAAAGCCGCCATGGGAGTCGTTACTCTGTAAGCACCAGAAGTGAAAATGCCGCTAGTCAGTTTGCGGCCGCGGCGGATTAGCCCAATGGCCAGCTTCGTCTTTCCCGCTCACAAGCACCCCTTTTGCGTTCCAGCCCAAGCCCGCTCGAACGATTGCCGGGCAATAGCGCAGAGTCAGCCCACAGCGTCGTTTGCTCGATTGATTTGCTTCGGATCCATGCAGCAGCAGGTCGCTGTGGATGGAAATTTCGCCGGCGTTCATGGCGTCGTCCACTGGCTCTCCAAGAGCCTCGGCGCCCGGAACAGTCTGGTTCAGAACATTGCCTTCGTCGTTTTCGCTCAGGGTGTAGGTCAGATGGCCTAAGTGATGCGAACCAGGAATAAAGCGCATGCACGCGTTTTCGACGGTGGCATCATCGATCGCCAGCCATGCGGTCACGGCCATCGACGGCGTCAACGGCCAGTAGCTCGAATCCTGGTGCCACGAAACCCGTTTGCCATCGCCAGGCATTTTACAAAAGAAATGCGAACCCCAGGCAACTACGTCCTCGCCCACCAGGTCCTTGATGCGGGCAACAACACGAGGATCGGTCAGGATGTCGTAAACCCGTCGATAGCGCAGGTGCGCCGTGCTGATGGAGTAGCTGTCGCCGCCTGCGGCGAGCGTCTTGGCCAGCAGTTCATCAAAGTAACTACGGATGCCGTCTATCTCTTCTTTATCGAAGATCGGAATACCGGCCAGGTAGCCGTCACGATTGAAAGCTGCAATCTGCTCGGCGGTCAGAACCGCGGGACGCTCCGTAGTCGAAGGATGAAACCGCAGGTCGCGCTCGAGCCTGCTCAATTCTTCGGTGGTCGGGATGAACTTGGGTGTAGTCAACGGTTTCACAGTTCCAATCCTGGGATAGAGTGGTTACTTTTGTCCCCGAAAGTTCCCCGGAGCTTCCTGGAAGCCGGAGCTCATAAAGCTTCCTCAAATTCGGTCTTAACAGATCGAACTGATCCGCCGATAGACAGTTCAGCACGGGAAGGAGACCCTATGTCCTCAGTCTCTGCGGTCAATTCATTCCAACCACCGGTTCAGCCTTCCACTGTTCAAGCGCCTGAGGCTGTAAGTGTTCCAGCGCCGGCGCAGCAAGCACCTCAGCCGGTGGCGCAACAGACACCAGACTACACCGTCACCCTCTCCCAGTCCGCACAAGTGAGTCAGTTGAATCTGCAAGGCGATAGCCCATCGGTGATTGCTCACAATCTGGGCATAACTGTATCCATCGTAGATCTTGATTTAGGGATCGCTGCGCAAGCCGTCGCAGCGCCGGTGGTGGCCGCGGCGGGTCAAACGCATCCTTCGCAGGCTCAGGTCACGGGGTCGGCTTCGCCTAGTCCGGCTGCCGAGAGCGCTCTCCGCTCGACGCAGGCAGGCTCCGCCTTAACGCCAACCACAAGCTAATCATTCGCTGCGGCGCCGTAGGGTCCCGGCCCATCGAAACGACTTCGTCCCGTCCCCACCTTTGTCTACACGCCGATCACTCTCAGGCGCCCAGGTGCGTTCGGTGATTGGGGCCACCCCGCTCAGTGAGTAAGATTGGATAAGATTCGATAATTTTCGTCCTTTTTTACGGGTTTCAGCGGCCGCGTGGAAAGGCGTCTTTTAGAGTGGGAATCTGCAGCTCGAAGGGGCCGGTTGTGTTGATATCGGCAGGGTAGACGAGCCCAAACGGATCGGGAACCGGGTTCACGGCTTCGGGGTGGACGAAGGGATTCGGGATGCCGGCTTGGTCGCGGTTCAGGTTGGGAGCGGATGCGGCTTGGGTTGGCCTGGGAGGCGGCGGTGGTTCGGGCACCTGAGGGGCGGCGGGTTGTGCTCCCACTTCGGTTACGGATTGGCCCGGCTCTGCACTTTCGACCTGGCTTTGCTGGCGCATCCGCTCAGCGACGTCGAATTGTGGGGCTTGGGCGGACGGGAACGCGGGTTGCGTAGGGGCCCGGCGGCCGGCATTAAGACGGTTTGGGATGAGGCATGCGATGGCGATGATCAAGGACAGGGCTTTGATCTGGCCGGCCATGCTGCCTCTGGTGGCTTCATGGTCGAGATTGGCCAGATACCAGAGGCGGGCCAGGACCTGATCGCGGCCGATATTAAGGTTGCGCAGCCCTTCGGCTTCCTGGTTGATCAGCTTTTCCTCGACGGCGGCGCGGTGCTCGATCATGTAGTCGCGGACGCGGGGCTTGGATTTGGTGTAGGCGGCGGTGGAGGCGTTGAGGCCGACGGCTTCGGCGGCGCGCTGGTCATTCATGGTTCCGGAGAGAACCAGGTGGGCAAAGGCGATTTCCTGATCGGTGATGGGATCGGTGACAGGATTTTTGGGCATAGCGAACCTCTTTCTCGTTCTCATGAGATTGGGGGAGGCCGTGTTTTCCAGCTAGCCACAGGAGGGGAAGCATGCGGAGACGCGAGCTTTGTTCGCGCACTCATGCCTGGGCTGGTGTTGGCTGATTTATGACAAGGATCAGCGTGACACCGGATAGCGTTCACGCCATCCTTCGCTCGCGCTTAGGCCGAAACTACCGGCAACTGCCGGCATGGCGCGGTTGCGTGAGAAGCCGCCGCCTGCCGATATCGTCTGATTTAAGAGATACAGGTTTTTAGGCGCTTACATAAGAGACGAAATGCGTTTCCAGGGTACGGGAGTACATGACCTAAAGTTACTCACCGCAAAATGCGCGCCGGTATGAACGTCCCGAAAAGGATCCTCGCCCGTCATCCGGATTGCAGCGCAACCGTGGGATCGAACAACTTAGCCCGCAAAGCGGGGTCGGACGATTAGTTTCCATGAATATTGATGTATTGTGTAGGCCATGTTCGTCGAGCCCCCCGAGGCGGGACTGCCCTCGGCTCTGCAAACTGTCGAGCAGGCGGGGCCGCGAACCATCCAGATGTCACTTCGACTATCCTTCTGAAGCATGTTCGCCGTTATCGAGGTCTGGTAAGTCTTGAATCGGAGCTTTAGGCGACCGTGTTGCCGAGGGCCGGGCCAGTTGACTCCGTCAGCTCGTGGCGTCGAGTCCAGAAGTAGAACGCGAATCCGATCGTGACCAGGGGCAGCACCGCCCCAAACTCTCCTATGAAATATCGAGTATGGCCGGTATCTAGTGTCATCGGATCGAAAAACCGTTGAATGAACAGATTGTGGCTGGCGTGCAGCACGGTGCATGTCCATAGGTTGCCTGATTTCAGCCGCATCCATGTGAATATGAAACTGCTGGAAACGACCATGACTGTAAAGCAAGTCAGCTCGAACCAGACTGGAGTATTAGAACTGTAATCCGCAAAGATCAAAATCGGGTAATGCCAAAGCGACCAGATCAATCCGCTGACTAACACCGTTGTCGTGAAGGAGAACTGTTGGGCGAGTTGAGGAACGAGAAATCCACGCCAGCCGATTTCTTCTCCGAGGGCGCGTGCGCAACCAGGCGCCATCCCCGCCGTAGCTGACAACACGAAATAGATCGCGATCATGGCCGATTGCGGCATTGTGCCCAGCCCGAATCGTTGCGCTGTTCGAGCAATGAAAGCATGGTCGTAAAACCCGCCCCGGTGAAAAAGCCAAACCGCAAGATACGCAATAGCGGCATAGGCCAGCGGCGTGAAATAGCTCATAATTTGATAGCGCGTTTCACCCCATTTCCAACCCAATCTGTCCAGCGTTTGGCCGAAGCTCCTGCACGCGACCATCGCCGCCATCGCGGGTGACCACATGAGGCCAACCACATATAGGCCATCTGCCGAGGCAATGTGGCCCGACTTGATGATCAAACCGTAAAAGACGGAACTGAAGACCAATGCCAGGAGCAAGTACAGAGCCAACTGATTGCGGTTTTGGTTTGCGGTCACGTGAGTACTCCTTCCTTTACCGGGGCAAATTCCCCGTCTTTGGCGCCGCGGGGTCGAGCCGATCCCGCGGCGTAATTCCGGGATGCCCCTTGCCTCGCAGGATCATTCAGCTGTTATGCTGCTAGACAACACCATACGAGTGTGCTATCACACTATCACTCTTTCCTGGAGAACTCACCCATGTCGCGAGGTTCGGCATTTTCTCTCGTTCTTCTCTTTCTGGCATTTGCACCCAACAGCGGCGCTCAGCAAAGCGCGGTCTCGGCCCCGACGTATAAGCTGAAGATCGATTTCAATCAGCGAGTGAAGATGAGAGATGGGGTCGAGTTGGACGCCGACGTCTATCGTCCCGACGCTCCCGGACAATTTCCTGTGATCATCGCGCGAACGCCGTACAACAAGAGCACGGTAACGGGAAATCACCTGGAAATGGGCCGCTATTTTGCCGCGCGCGGCTACGTCTATGTGGCGCAGGATGTCCGCGGACGAGGCGACTCGGATGGCGTGTTCATTCCTTATCGAAACGACGGGATCGACGGCTACGATTCGATCGAATGGTGCGCGCAACAGCCCTGGTCGAGCGGGAAAGTAGGCACCATCGGCCAATCGTATCTTGGCTACGATCAATGGCTCGCCGCCCTGCAACAGCCGCCGCACCTCACGGCAATGATCGTCATGACTACACCGCCCGATCCTATCGTCGAATCTCCCACAGGTTTGCCATCTCCGACCTACATGAGCTGGTATAACCTGCTTCTCGGCCATACGCTGCACAACGATGCCGCCCTCGACTGGAATACCGTCTACCGGCATCTCCCGCTGGACACCATGGATTCGACCTATGGATATCACTCCGTCTACTGGCAGGAAGCGATCAATCACCCAGGCATCAATTCGTGGTGGGAACCGCTCATCTATCAAGACAAATACGATCGCGTACACGTGCCGATCATGAATGTGTCCGGCTGGTATGACGACGAACAAGCGGGCGCGCCCATGAACTACATAGGCATGACGGAAAAGGGCCCTGTCGATCAACGCAAGAACCAGAAGCTGCTGATGGGACCCTGGCCGCACGCCATCAACTCGACCCACAAACTCGGAGACGTCGAGTTCGGCCCGACGGGGCAGATAGATCTGTTCGCCTACGAACTTCGTTGGTTCGACTACTGGCTAAAGAACGTGAATACCGGAATCATGGATGAGCCCCCGGTGCGCATCTTCCTGATGGGCAAGAATGAATGGCGCGATGAACCAACCTGGCCTATACCGGGAACCCAGATCACGAAATACTACCTGAGCAGCAAGGGCCGCGCGAACAGCCTTTACGGCGATGGATCACTGACCTTACAGCCCGCTGAAAAGTCATCGTCTGACCGATACAGCTACGATCCAGCCGATCCGGTTCCCTTCATCACGGGGGCGACCTTCGCACAACTCGGCGGTCCCGACGACTATCGTCCGGTCGAACTTCGAAACGATGTGCTGGTCTACACGTCAGAGCCGTTCGAGAAGCCGCAACTCGTCTGCGGCCCCATTCGAGCACACCTGTTTGCGGGTTCCTCCGCGACGGACACCGATTTTACGGTCAAGTTTCTGGATGTCCGGCCGAATGGTTTTGCGCAACGAATGAGTGATGGCATGGTACGCGCCAGGTTCCGCGACGGCGGCGATAAGATGTCGTTGATTGAACCTGGAAAGATCTACGCTTACGACATAGACGTCTGGAACACTTGTCAGGAATTCCCCGCCGGAGATCGTATGAGAATCGAGGTCGCCTCAAGCGCGTTCCCGAAATTCGACCGGAACCAGAACACCGGGGAACCACTGGGAAGAACAGCCAACATCAAGATCGCAGATCAGACGATCTATCACGACGCGGAACACCCATCCTACGTCACAATTCCTTTTGTGCCGGAACAATAACGGGTCAGCGGAGACCGATCATGCCGTCCGCATCAGGAGGTAAGTGTTTTTCCCCAAAAGCCTTTATCGCGCTTCACGAGCATGCGTATCTTGTTGATTGCATCCTGGTCCGGGACGAACCGGATCAGGATGGATGGTTTTTTCTTCTTCTCAAGTTTCGCCACGTAGTCGCGGCAGCTTGCCGTATGGATCAGGACATCCGATTTCTCGACGATCTTCCGTACGGCGGTCGAGTCGTTAATAATCGCAAAAGGGACCGATTCATTCGGCAAGTCCCGATAAAACTGGATCATCTTTATGATTCCGGGCGCTGGATCGACAGAGCCAAACAGCACACCAATCTTCTTGTCTGGGGGAATAGAGACAATGCGCTCGATGGCATTGGTGTCAAGGGTATGAGACAAGGCAAATACTTTTTGCCCGCGCGCCGCCATCAAGCGTTGAACAAAATCGAAGTGATAAAGGGTGGTGGTCAAAAGATCGACATTGCTCTCTTCTTTGCCGGCATCCCGGCGCCGGGAAACCTCGCGTTCCAGCGATGTAGTCAGCACGCCCTCGATTTCCAGAGGGAGGTCGGCAAGCGCAGCGCGGAGTTCCGCCGTGTAGTCATCGACGTACTCCGGCAAGCACTCCACAAACACAATTTTCGTCAGTGTCGGCTGGGCCCGATATGCCAGCGCGCGATGGGTAATGGATTGGGCCACCAGCATGGGGTCCATGTTCTTTTCCACCGCCTGCGCCACCACTTTTTCGGCAAAGGCGGAGAGTCTGGCTCGCTGGCGCACCTCTTCCGCCGAGGAATCGAGCGTCAGCACGACGCTAACCCCCACGCCGCGCGTGCTGGCTACCACACTTCTGTCGCGCAGCCAGGCATATGCCTTGTTGACGGTAAGGAACGAGACGCCCAATTCCTTGGCAAGCGTGCGAATGCCCGGAAGCTTGTCACCGACTTTCAGCGCTCCAGTCTCAATTCGAAAAATGAGCTCGTGTGCGATTTGCAGATATAACGGAAGGCCGCTCTCGGAATTGAGAGTAAATCGCTCCTGTTGACTCAACGTAAAGCATTCCTTTCGCATCGTGCGCAGGTGCGCCGTAACACCGATACAGCCCGGGCATCAGCCGCCCAGGAAAGCTATGTCCTGCCCAGCAGGACGGACCCTCTTAGTTTCCATGAGTACCCGAGGAAAAGGATAGCCCTCCGGGAAGAATCTTGGGAAATGTAGCGGAGGTTCTCACGCAGGCTGTAGTGGCGCAAATAGCGAGCATTCCCTTGCACCTTCGGCTTCCCTGCCGCTCTCGCCACGTCCGTCATTTTTCATCGGCTGCAAATAATTCATTGACACGGCGTTCATGTATTGTGTAATACATCAGCATAACAGTCTGTCTGAAGGAAACTTTCATGATCATGACTCGTGGCAGTCTTTGTGTTCTAGCTATCTCACTTCTCTCCTTTGCGACACCGTCGTTTGCGCAGCAGGCGACAGCCGATATGCGGGGGATCGTCACAGACCAGTCCGGCGCAGCTATTACCGATGCGCACGTCACCCTCACCAACACCCAGACTGCTCTGAGCCGCTCGTCCGAGACCCTTGGAACCGGCGAATATTCCTTCGTTGGCGTTCCTGCCGGCAGCTACGTTCTGCAGGTAGAGAAGGCGGGCTTCGCAGCGAAGCAGGTGGAGGGTATTGTACTGACGGTGGGGCAGACCGCGAATCTGAACGTTGCCATTGGAGTCGGCAGCGCCGCAGAGACGGTAAATGTATCGAGTGATCCGCCCATTGTCGATACGACGCAGTCTTACATAGGAACGACCATTGGCACCTCAGAGGTGAGAGATCTGCCGCTGCAGTCGCGCCAATTCGCGAACCTCGCCGTATTGACTCCAGGCGTCACGCTCGTCTTTAACGCCGACCCTACCGAAAAAAATCGGCTGATACCCTCGATCGCCGGAGGCCGCGGCCGCTATACAAGCTTCTATGTCGATAACGCAGACGACAATGAGGATCTGGACGGCGGCTTGCTGGAGACCGTTAGTCTTGAGGCCGTCCAGGAATTCCAGGTAATTACCCACCGGTTCACCGCCGAACAAGGCCGCGCGGCGTACGGCATCGTCAACGTGATCAGCAAATCCGGCACAAACAATTGGCACGGAAGCGCATTTGAGTTCTACCGTAACGACGCACTCAACTGGAAGACGCATACCGAAGAATTGTCGGACTCCCCGAAAAGCGCTTACAACCGGAACCAGTATGGTGGTTCGTTTGGCGGCCCCATCATCAAGGACCGCCTGTTTTTCTTCGCAGCGCCCGAGAAGCTGTCGCAGAGCACGGTGAACATCGTCAACACCCAGGGGGTAGCTCCACAGCTTGATGGCCCTGAGACGTTGCCTCAGACCCTCTTCACCCTTACGGGCAAGGCGGATCTGCAACTGACGAAGAGCAGTCTGTTGTCGTTCCGGTATTCCCGCGAAACCAATAGCGACGTAAGCGATGTGACGACCTTGACGCCGAAAGAGAGCTCCGGTACGAATCAGAATGTCTACAATCTCGGCGCAGTGAACCTCACCAATACTCTTGGAGCCAACAAGGTCAACCAGGCCACTTTTGAGGCCGCCGATTGGCAAAATGGTTTGCTGCCTAACAGCTCAGGCCCGGGATTATTCTTTTCCAACGGAGTTGTGCTGGGGCAGAATTCGTCGTTTCCTCAGACCACGTCGTTCCGGAAATATCAGCTTCGCGACACCTTTTCGACGACGGTGGCGGGCAAAGGCACGCACAACCTGAAGTTCGGAGCGGAAGAGATTCTGGAGCCACATCCCCAGGGAACCTACGGTACCCAGACCTTTCCTCAATACACGTTCCTGGGCAATAGCCTCACGTCACCGGTCTCGCAAATCTTCTACAACGTTGGCGATGCCGCTTTCGCGTTTAATTCGTTCACCCGCTTTGGCCTGTTTGCCCAGGACGACTGGCGCATCACCCCAAAACTTACGCTGAATATGGGCTTGCGCTGGGACTACTACGGTGGTGTCGCATTCAACCAGAACTACAGCCAGACCTATCAGTTTCTGCAAACCGTGTTGCCCGCGTTTGCCTCCCAACGTTTTCACGCTCCGAAGACCAACTTCGGCCCTCGTTTTGGATTCGCCTACGATCCCACTGGAAACGGTCGAACCGTCATTCGCGGTGGATATGGGTTCTACTATAACTTCCCTATCGAGACCACATTCTTCACCATCATCGAACGAAATGCCAATCCCCAGGTGCTTGGATATCTCGCGGAAAATCCAACCGGCATCCTGAATCCGAATGGGTCGCTGTACCAATACGGAGAACCGCTTCCGCCCAATGAATTGACACCGAGCCCCTTCCCCTTGGAGAACTCGGTAGCCGATCCAGGCCAGGTTGATCCACGTTATCAGCATGCAACCATCGGATTTGAACACCGCATTGCAGCCAACACGGTGATCGGCGTCGACTACTTGTGGTCGCGTGGAGACCACACGCCATCGGCGGATGAGATCAATCGCTTCCCTAGCCTGGACAACCAGGTACGTCCCTATGCCGCGGCCGGCTTTAACTTCCCCATCCGCATCGAGCAAACCGAAGGCAAGAATGCCTATCGCTCGCTGAACATCTCCCTTGTGCGTCAGTATTCCAAAAATTTCTCGCTCAACACCTGGTATACGCTTTCGACATGCCGAAGCACCAACGTTACGGCTTCGGATGAAGGATTCAGCAACCTGCCAATTACGGAAAACCAAGGTGGCAATCCTGCTAATTTTGGACCGTGCCAACTGTCGCCTACACACAAGTTCCTCGTCAGCCCGGTGTGGACGCTGCCTAAGCAATTCCAGGTTTCTTCTATCGCGCGCTTCAGTTCTCACCAGCGTTACGACGTCACTGCCGGAGCGGATCTGAATGGCGACGGCGTCAACAACGATCTTCCTGTCGGAGTACCCAATATCAACTCCGGCTTCGGAGCCAACTTCTTTCAACTGGACTTCCGTGCTTCCAAGTTTTTCGGACTGCCCCGTGAATTCGGTAAAGTGGAAGCGATCTTCGAGCTCTACAACGTCTTCAATAACATCAACCCCTCTGGCTACCAGGGAAACCAGTTAGGTAGCGATTTTGGGCAGCCGACCGCGTTTGCCGGCGACCCAGTGCAAGGAGATGCTCGTCTGGCTCAGCTAAGCGTTCGATATTCCTTCTAACGGCGCGGCCGATTTTATGGCCGCGCCGACTTCTTTCTCAAACCTGCCATGTCGCAGCCTGCCCGCGCTCCCTACGAGAATCCGCGTATAAGGCGGTCTGAGTGAGGCTTCGCCTTCAGGATTCGCAGTACCGAGCACCGAGACAGATTTCTAAGGGATGACCACGATGTTGAAGGATTCGCTGCAGTTCTTAAGCGATGGGGATGCTGCAGCACGTCTCGATCATGTCGATCTGGTGACTGCGATTGAGAATGCCTTTCGCCTCGATCGGGAATCTTACATAATGCCGCAAAGGATGATTCTCTCTCAGGGGCTTCACACTGTTCTCGTCATGCCCTGTTTTGCCAAAGATATCTTCGGCATCAAGATCGTGACCATGACTCAGGAACCCGGCTATGGCCCCAAGGTTCTGAAGGCAAACTACAGTGTTTATGATGCCAGGACTGGCGGAGCGCTTCTCACGATGGAGGCGGACGTTCTCACCGATCTGCGAACGGCGGCTACCTCCGCCGTTGCCACCAGGACGATGGCACGCGCCGATGCCGAAGTGTTGGGTGTATTTGGCACCGGCCGCCAGGCGTCGGCTCACGTTGCGGTTCTGCTTTCTGTGTGCAATTTTCGCGAGGTGCTGGTCTGCGGGTCTTTTCCGGAGCGGAGCAACCGCTTCGCCGCCGCGTGGTCTGAAAAGTTCAATGTGCCGGTGCGAGCCGTCGATGCTTCCACCTGCGCTTCGGAGTCCGATGTCATATGCACCTGTACTACCTCTGCTACGCCGCTGTTCGCCGGCAAGCTGCTGCGGCCCGGAACTCATATAAATGCCGTAGGAGCTTTCCGGCCCAATACCCGCGAAGTCGATGATGAAACCGTTCTTCGATCCCGTCTTGCGGTTGATTCCTACGAAGCAGCACCGATGGAAGCGGGCGACATCCTGATTCCGCAACGAAATCGGGTCATCGGCCCGGAGCACATCCTCGCAGACCTTCACGACAGTCTCCGCGGAGAGAAAATCATGCGCAGAAACTCTGCCGACATTACTCTCTTCAAGAGCGTTGGGTGCGCTTTGGAAGACCTTGCCGCGGCGCGGCTTCTTCTTGAGGCGCGGGCTGTGCCTAACGGCTGAGCGCCCTTCTCAATATCTTGCATAGGAAGAATGGGATCGGTGGAGACGCTTCATAGGGCAGGCGCTATAGAAGGATTCCGTCATCGTAAGAGAATTAACCGAGGAGAAAGTTAGAATGACTACTTCCCGCGAAATGTATGACCGCTCCATCGTGATCGATACCCACGCCGACACATTCGCGCGCGTCCTTGACGAAGGAGAAGACTTCCTGAGTTCGAGCAGCAAGCTGGCCATCAGCCTTTCTCATATGGTGAGTGGTGGCTTGGACGCCCAGGTATTTGCCCTCTATATCGCTCCAGGCCTGCCCGCCGGCAAAACCATCAAGCGGGCCATGTCGATGGCCGGCACATTCTTCGCTGCAGCAGCAGCCTCAAACGGCAGGTTTGTTTTAGTGGAGACCGTCAAGGACCTGAGAGAGGTGGTGGCTTCAGGCCGCAAATGCGGAATGCTCGCGGTCGAAGGAGGACATATCATCGAGGGCGATTTGAACATACTTCGATCGCTTCGCAATATGGGAGTCATCAGCATGACGCTGACCCATGCCAACTCGAACGAGTGGGCCGACTCGTCTCAGGATGAGCGGCGCTGGGGTGGTCTCAACGACCTGGGCCGTGAGGTGATTCGCGAGATGAACCGCCTTCGCATGCTGGTCGACGTTTCCCACACCTCCGACGAGACGGCAGAGGCTGTACTTGAGATCTCAGACGCTCCTGTCATTGCCTCGCACTCCTGCTGCAAATCCATATGCGATCATCCGCGCAATCTTACCGATCATCTGATCAAAGAAATTGCCAAGCGCGGTGGGCTGATTGATATCGCATATTATCCGCCGTTCCTGGACAATGCGGCTTCAGCCGCATTTCAGGTGAAATGGGATGAGCTTCGCGGCGTTCATTCCCCGAAGACAACTCCGGAAGACGATCCGAATTACATGATGAATCTATACGCCCGCTGCATGGAAAATGTGCCCGAGGTTTCTATCGGTAAACTCTGCGATCACATCGACCATGTGGTCTCTCTGGTGGGCCCTGAGCATGTTGGCCTTGGTTCGGACTGGGACGGCGCGTCGATTGTCGTCAAGGGTCTTGAAACCTGCGCCGAGTTGCCATCCCTCAACCAGGCTCTCATCGGGAGAGGCTATCGACAAAAGGATCTCGATCTGATCATGGGAGAGAACTTTCTGCGAGTGCTGGAAAAGGTTGTGGGCCAATAATCGTGGCCAGCTGCGAGTTCAACCCCACCAAACCCGGCATTGCGGGGGAGCGGCCATGAAAATGTTGGACCGGATGACGCTCCGGCCGTCCTATGGGAAGCTTCTTCTAGGGCTGCTTTTTATCATCAACCTGCTGAACTATATCGACCGGCTCGCGATCAGCGGGCTGCTCGAACCTATCCGTAAGGACCTCCATCTTACGGATGCGCAGCTGGGCAGGATTGCTCTTGCCTTTCTGATTCCCTATGCCGTTCTACCGCTGTTTGTGGGGTGGATCGGCGACCGTGCCAATCGATCGCGGCTGATCATGTTGGCAATTGGAATATGGAGTGGGGCCACCGCGCTCGCCGGGCTGGCTAGAAGCTTTGGCCAACTCGCGGCAACGCGCGCAGTCGTCGGGGTGGGCGAAGCCACGTACATGACGGTGTCGCCGAGCATGATCGCTGACTCGCACGAGACCAGCAAGCGCGGCTCGGCCATGTCTCTTTTTTACATTGCTTCTCCGGTAGGTTCCGGCTTGGGAGTGGTGCTTGCGGGAGTGATCGCCGCAGCTTACAACTGGCGGGCGGCCTGCCTGATCGTCGCTCTACCTGGAGTCGTCATGGCGGTTCTCATGGGAGTTTTCCCGGAGCCAAAGCGGGGAAATCTCGATCCAGGCGAACAGGCGGATCGACCTTCGCTTCGTGCAGCAGCTCGCAATCTACTCGGCAATCGCCCATTTTTGCTGCTCGTTCTTGCGTACACGGTTCAAGTGTTTGCGTATAACCCGGTGGAATTCTGGCTGCCCACCCTGCTGCAGCGAGACAAGGGAATTCCGCTTGTTGAAGCCAATACCATCTACGGCATTCTGGTTTTTATAGCCGGTTGTGTGGGTCCGATATTCGGTGGCTTCCTTGGCGATTACATCATCAAACGCAGGCGCACGGCTTACTATTGGATCTGCATGGCCAGCGCTCTCGGCGCTGTTATTCCTATCATCGCGTTTGCGCTCCTTGAACGAGGCGTCCCGCTGTTTTCCGCTGTCTTCATCGAAGTTCTACTTGGAAACATGAGTACGGGACTGGTATTCGCAATCCTGGTGACGATCGTGATTCCAGGTCTGCGCGGGACCGCCACGGCGATCATGCTGAGCGTGATTCATTTGTGCGGAGACGGACTTTCTCAGCCTCTGATAGGAGAAATCTCGTCACGCCTTGAATTCGGCTCGGATCTGCTTGGCCTAAGAGGACGGTTTGCGTTTTTAGAGCATCTTGCCCGCAGCCAGCATCTCTCTGTCGCTCTGGCTTGCGTCGCTGCTCCGGCGATGTTGGCTTCTGCCGGCTTGTTCCTTTTGGCGATTCCGCCAAAGTTGCGTTCGCTCCCAGGAGCACGCAGCGTGCAGGTCGCGCACTAGAGCATTTTCACTTCTACTCTGGACAGGGGAGATCAGCGAAGAACGGCTTCTCTTCCACCCCCATTGAAGGGGGCAACCGAGAAACCCGGCTGCCGAACCAAAGCAAGGAACACTCGATTGGTGAGAAACGATGTGGTTTATGTAACAGTGACTGTTCTATATGTCCCCGGGTTCCCCTCACGGAGCAACGGCTGGGTGTGGCGCAACAAATGGTGGTTATTTCGTCTGTCCTGAAACTCCCAAAAAGAAAGCACCCAAGATCCACGTCAAGGAAGTCTCTCGTTAGATGCACCGCCAGGATAAGGTGACCCAGCAGGCGGCCCAGACCGATCCAGTGATGACCGCACTATCCTTGTCCGCATAGAGTTCCCGAATTGTTGAGGTATGCTGTCCCCCTGATCCCTTAAGCTCCAATTGGTTCCTGACCTGGAGAGAAGTTATCGGAGGAGATGAATGGGAATGCTCAACTTGAGTTTTTTCCAGAGCCGGTCGGTGGTATACACCGGTGCGTCGAGAGCGATCGCCAGTGCCAGACAGGCTCTGTCTCCCAGGGAGAGGCCGAGGGAGCTTGTCTGCTGCATGAGGGCGCCTGCGATCCTGGCATGCTCGGCAGTAAACGGTTCGACGTCGGGAATCGGGTCTACGGCAAGCGCCCAGGATTCGTCAGGGTCTCCGCCCTCCCTGACGAGGATGGTCTGCACTTCGGCCAGGTTTACCGCGCTGGCGGTTGCGCGGCTCAGCAGTTCCGGCGTGAGTTTCCCGGAGCCCGGCTCCTCGTTGAGCAGGGCGAGGATGGCGGAGGCGTCGAGCACAACTTTATTCAAGCAGGGCTGCCCGGCGTCTTTCCGCGATCAGTTCGTCCGAGAGCAGCCGTCCCGGTTTGACAAATGCTCGCAGGCGCGCCCGCGACCGGGCAAGCCGGCTTTGCAGGGTCGAGATGCGAATCTCGTTGTCCTCAAGGCGCAGTTCGATCTCATCCCCCACCTTTAAACCGAGGGCAGAACGGAACGAAGCTGGGATCACCACCCTGCCCTTCGCTTCTATGCGGCTGCGCGTCGTGGGATCTGTGTGGGCCATATAGAGATCTGTGCCACTACTATACCAGAGGTGGCACTCGGGGCTGGTCTTCCCGCCTTAACCGCCGGCCGCGGTCGTGCCCTCCGCGCCGAGGATCGTTCCTTTGTTAAGTCTGTTTGGGGAAAACGGGGACGGACGGAACACAATCTTTACCATTTCTAATTCGAAGGATTGAAGGGTAACGTCCCGTCTGTCCCGCCCCCACCGGAAGATTAAATAACCCCTCGCCGATCATTTAGATTAATTTACGCAGTTCAGGCTGTCCCCCGTTCCCCCAGGCTGTCCCCCGTTCCCCCCGTTCCCCGTTCCCCCCGTCCCCCCATTTCTTTGCCGCGGCCGCGAACAGCGCATCGAGCTGCGACCAATCCGGCTTGTCCTCGCTCGGCTCGATGTCGCTCCAATTCACCTGCACCGCCACGCCGCTCATGGAGGGATTGCTCACCAGCTGCAGTTTCATCGACCGATAGTTCTTTTCTCCCGAAGGCAGGAGCACGATCGGTCCGTTCGGCAACGCATTGCCGCCCAGTGCGCACCGAACCGTCTCGGCCCCGGCCCGAGCAGGCAGCGCACAGCATAGGCAAATCCCTATCAGAACAAAGGCTGCGCAGCGCAGACGGGAAATCCACATGCCGGTGACCTCCGAGGGCCTATTCTACTCTGCGCGTATTCGCGCTTGCACGCCGCTTGAAAGGACCGCTGATGGCCGCGTCCCACCATTCGCGTCGACGCAAGTCGGCTGGAGTAGCTCCCCGCCAAAGCACTCGTCGACTGCAGATTAGTACCGAAATGTCGGCCAGTGTTTACGAATGCGGTTGGATCCACTTGGACGAATAACCGGCCCGTAAGCATGGGAGCGGGGATACCACGTCCCGTTTAAGCACCGTCAATTCTATTGCCCCGCTCCCAGCCATTGGCAACCTCGCAGCGAGAATGCTAACTCGTTTGTTTTGTTTCGTGTAACCTGTCATAGACAGGTTACTCACCTGTTGATACTGTCAATCCCGGGCAAGTTCAGCTGACAATGACAGCGGAAAAAGTCAGGCTTTCCTTTGTGTTGGTTTGCTTGAGAGACGCATCCTCAAAGTGCAGCCGGGCGACGGGCCGGAAGAATAATCGGCTGGCAGGGAGGAATCGAATGATGGTTCGCGGACTGCTTTTGTGTTGGGCGTTGGTTTCTGCCGCCGCCTTAGGTGAGACGTTGCATTGTAACCTACAAGGTTACAATCCGGTGGAGGGATTGAAAGCCGAAGCGAACGCGCAGGCCGCAACCCTGACATGGTCGGGCGAATCGGGGCAACAGCTCAGGGCACAGTTCACCATCCGCAATGGGCAGCCAATCGTGCAGGAACTCGCGGCCCGGGCGACTGGTGGCCAGTGGGTCGTATTAGGAAGAAATCTGCTGCCGGACTTCCAGGTGACGACGGGAAGGCGGCGCATCTCGCATACCCAGCTTGAGCTGATCAAACAGCAGGGTGTGGATACGCCGGAACAAGAGAAGATAAGGAAATGGAATACGTTCTGGGACGCGCCCCTCGAGGTGCCAGGTGGAGGCGACACCACAGACCTGCCGCGCAAAGAGGACGAAATCCACCGCGGCTCGGTTAGCTACAAGTCGGATGCCTGTGCCGTAATCAGCGACGGAGCACGCGAAAGCATCTCCTTCAATGGACTTAGCTTAGGCCTGTTCTCCGGCACGCTGCAGTTTACCGTTTACAAAGCTTCGAATCTGCTCCGCCAGGAGGCGATTGCCAAGACAGATGAGGACTCCGTTGCCTTTATCTATAAGGCCGGACTGAAAGGCTTCGCGCTCCGAAACGACACCAAGCTGGTCTGGCGTGATACGGCTCGTCAGCCGCAAGAGACCGAACTGGGGGGAGCTCCCAACGATAACCCGGTCAATCTACGGGCTCGAAACCGTCTGCTCATCCTCGACGCGGGCAAGGGTTCTCTGGCCGTTTTCCCTCCTCCGCATAAGTTCTTCTTCGCCCGCGAAAATGAAGTAAACCTCGGCTACGTCTACTACCGGAAAGATAGCGCCAGCTACTTCTCCTTTGGAGCGATGCAACCGGAAAAAGGGGAGGGTTACCACCCCTGGGGTGTCACCGACGCGGAGTGGAAACGGCGCACGGGAACAGCCCACGAAGAGTGGGACAATTTCGCATTATACAACGCACCTCCAGGAACGATGCAACATATGGCGGTCTATTACTACCTGAACGCGGACGGCGACCAAGCGACCCAACAAGCGGTCTTGGCTTATACCCATAACGACGTGTTCAAGCCCGTGCCAGGGTTCAAGGTACTCACTGGCCACTTCCACATGGATTTCAATGAGCAGCTTCGCGATCGCGAAAACATGGATTACCGACCCACGTGGGTTCCGGTATTCCGTGGCCTTGGGATCAATATTGTGTACCTGGGCGACTTTCATGACGACTCTGATCTCAAGGATCCTGGTCCGAAACGGTTTGCGGAAGAAAAGGTCTATTTCGAGGGCGCACAACGCGTCTCTGACAAGGACTTCTTGGTCATGCCTGCAGAAGAGCCGAACGTGTATCTCGGTGGTCACTGGTATCTGCTAACGCCTAGGCCCGTCTACTTCTCGCATGCCGTCCCCAGACCGGCAGACCAGCAGTTCATGGAAAATGACCCTACCTATGGCCGGGTCTATCATCTCGGATCGGCCGACGATGTTTTAGACATGGTCAATCGCGAGAAAGGCATATTCTGGACGGCGCATCCCAGGACTAAGAGCTCTGAAGGATATCCTGAGCAGTATAAGGATAAGGATTTTTTTCTCAATGACCGGTTTATCGGGGCATCGTGGGAGTCTCTGCCAGTGGACTTATCGGAGAATAGGCTCTGCGAGGTGCGCTGCTTTGGCACGGGAGATGACATGAGCAACTGGGCTCCCAAACCGAAGTACCTGATTGCAGAAGGCGATACCTACACAAAGTGGCCCGATGACGAAACGTATCCGCAACTGACGATCAACTATATCAAGCTCGATCGGGTGCCGCTCTATAACGAAAGCTGGGCTCCGATCGTGGAGGGGATACGTTCGGGGAATTTCTACGGAACCACCGGAGAAATACTTTTCCATAACTGGGCAGTAGAAGGCGCGGGCGCGAAGCGCACCTACACCGCCAGCATCGAATACACCTTTCCGCTTGATTTTGCAGAGTTAGTTTGGAGTGACGGGAGCAAGGTTGACCGGAAGATTATCGACCTGAAAGATACCACCCCGTTTGGAACCAAGGACTTCAAGATACCTTTCGATACGGCAGGCAAGAAGTGGGTTCGCTTTGCCGTATGGGATTCGGCCGGAGACGGCGCCTATCTGCAGCCGATTGCCCTTCGGTAAAGAAACGTTTGTCAACGCAGCACTGTGGTCAAGAGGATGAGAGCTATGAGAATCGATCCTGTCGGAGTGGTTGGGTTAGGCCTCTTGGGCAGAGGAATCGCAGCATCGCTTGTCGGCGCCGGAGTGCATGTCATCGCCTTCGACATAAGTCAGCAAGCCCGCCAAGAGGCATTCTCCTTTGTTGAAAACGCCGTTCAGGAGATGGTTCGCCATGGCGTCCTGGCTCCGCAGACGGCAGCGGACTGGCCTGAGTATCTAACCATTTGCGACTCGATTTCCCTTCTCAAGTCCTGTGCTTTTGTCATTGAGAGCGTTAACGAGGATCTCTCTGTCAAGAGACAGGTGTTCGAAGAACTCGAGGCCATCGTAGGGCAGGATACTCCCATTGCAAGTAACACTTCTGCACTTCCGATTACCCTTCTGCAGCAAGGCCGAACGCATGCCTCACGCTTTCTCGGCATGCATTGGTCTCAACCGTGTTACGCCACACGCTTCCTGGAGATCATTCGCGGCGAACTCACTTCGGATGCCTCCCTCCAACTCGCAGTGGAGCTAGGCCGAAGAGTTGGCAAGGACCCATCTATAGTCAATCGGGATATTCCAGGCTTCATCATCAATCGGTTGAGCTATGCGATGTATCGGGAAGCTGCCCATCTTGTCGAAACCGGTGTGGCCGACGTCAAGACGATCGATCAGGCATTCTGCAACGCGGTTGGATTATGGGCTTCGTTCTGCGGCCCTTTCCGGTGGATCGATATAACAGGTGGTCCAGGCCTTTACGCCAAGGTTATGGCCGGAATTCTTCCCGATCTTGCGGGCAGTTCTGAGGTGCCTGCCCTATTCGCCGCTCTTCGGGGGTCACGGGGAGCTCTCGATGGCAAGGGCTTCTACACGTACGAGGCTGGAGATGCCGGGCGCTGGCAAAAGCTCTTCCATGAGCATGCCTGGGAGTTCAAACGGTTACAGGAACGCTTTCAGCCACCCACTGAGGACGGCGGAGATAATCGGTGATCCTTCCACGCTCTCTCGAAAAACCGAAGCCAGTTGGCATGGAATATCCCTTCGATGTCATTTTCCGTGTATCCGTGTTGTTGCAGCAACGGTCTGAGCTTCTGTAGGTCGGCGATGGTATCCAACTCCTGGGGACATTGTTCCGTCCCGTATCCCCCGTCCAGGTCGCTTCCAATCGCCACGTGCCTTGCATTGCCCGCGAGTTGGCAGATGTGGTCGATGTGTCGAACAGAGGAGTCCAGCGATGGCCGCGCTTGCTTATCCATGCCGTGCTTCCAGTCAGGGACGATCATCCATGCATCCAACGGTGCACCGATGATACCGTCGCGCTCGATGATCAAGCGGATCTGCGCGTCATCGAACTGCCGGTCTCCCGGAACGAGCGCGCGGCAGTTATTGTGGCTTGCCAGCACCGGGCCTTTAAAATGATCGGCGGCTTGCCAGAAGCTCTCATCTGCGAGGTGAGTCATGTCGAGGATCAGGTTGAGTTCCTCCATAACCTGCAACAGTTCCCTTCCCGCCTGAGTCAAGCCACCTGGGCTGCCGGTTCCGTGGGCGTATGCGCTGGGTCCGTAATGAGCCAATCCCACGACGCGCAGGCCGGCCTGATACCAATCGATCGCGTGCGCCGGTGAAACAATCGGATCTGCACCCTCCATGCTCAAGATGAAACCGAACGGAGCGTCCGCGCGATCGGTTTTCCACTCCGAGAAGCTATGTTCAAGGGACGGCCAATCGACCAAGATGCGGCAGGCGCTGCGTCGCTCAAGTAGACGGTAATATGCAAGTTGGCCCTGGGCCGTAGCAGATGCAATCTCCTGGGTGCGAAAGTCTATCGAGGACGTGCCCCGCGGATTGCAACGAGCCAGGACCGTCGCGAGCGCAATACCAATTCTGCCGCGGCGCATATCTGGAAAGGCAACCGTGTTCGTAGCTCGGCCTTTGTCTTGCATGCCGGCTTCGGAGAGGCGAATCGCCGCCACAGTTTGGTCCAAGTCCCGGTTCCACCCTAGCGCATTCCACGATAAGTCGAGATGTGCATCGATAATGACCATGCGGTCCTCATCCGGATCCGGCATCTTCTTTCCTTTCCCTCACCTCTTAAGAGTGACGCCCTAGCGTGCTCAGCATAAGCTAGCGGACAGCTACCTTATGCTAAAAAGCTTCTCCGCAAACGTTCGCAACCCGAACCGTGCATCGCAAAAATCATTCTTGACTATAGCCGGCGACGTTAAACGTCCCGGAGCCCGAGTGGCACGCACTCGGGGTAACGTTCCGTCTCAAGCACAGAATCAGGGCAATAACAACGATCCCTAGCTAGAAGTATGATCGTCACGACATTCTTCCAGCTTGGCACGTGGTCTATGAATGAATCCTCAGTCCAATGCCGGTGCGAGACAGTGCGTTGGGAGGAAGAAATAATCTTCTGGGGCTATTTAGGGCAACACCAAACGCACTTGTGGGGAGACGCAGCAAGGCCGCCCCCGGGTGACGGCCTTGCTGGATTAATTCATTTGGTTTTGGCGTACCAGATTCCTGTGTCGTAATCGATCATGAGCCTAACCTCGCCGCCCTTCACACGGACTGGATAGCCTGCATGATCTAGCGTGACCTGAGCGGGATCGCCTCCTGTAAAAGTCCAAAAGCCTGTCTTCTCCGACTTGGCTTTCGTCGGTCCTCCTTGCACAAGGTCGTACTTCCCATCCGCCCGCAACGTCAGCCGGTCCCACTCGTGGTTAGACGCTTTGCCTTCCGGGTCTTGGGACTTGTAGACATAGCTGCCGATAAGGGCCTCACGTCCAACTGGAGGCTGGCTTGTACACCCAACTAGGGCGCAGGCAGTCAGCGTCAGCATCAGGGATCGGAATCGCCGTTTAATAATCACCCGGACGGATCGGCAAACCTCTTCTCTGCGGGGGTTACTTCGTCTGTCCCGCATCATCTCGTAACTCCTCCCGGGCGAACACTTGACCCCATCCCAGCAATTTCGGGGGATGGAAATCGTTACGGGACACGGTCCGTACCCCGTTTGAGAAACTCAGTTGAGGGGGATAGGCAACGGACGGCAGGGGTAGGTAAGCACGGGCCACGAAGTTTTCTCCAGTTTTGGCGTCCCATCTGGGCCGAATCACCGAACGCGCAGGGCATCATAAAGATGAAGCACGAAATTCGGCGACAGAAACACCTTCGAGTGTGATTCATTGTGCCCGAGCCCGCAAGCCCCCCAAACTAAGAGTCTCAAATGTGTGCTGGTGATAAAGGGAGCCGACTGAGTCGCAGTGGGGTCATGGAGGTGTTGACCGTCCTGAAGCAGCTAACCTCTTGGGGCGTCGCCTCCCGTTCTTTACAGGAGGCGCACGTCCTGTCTGTCCCGCCCCCACCGGAAGATTAAATGATTAAATAACCCCTGGCTGATCATTTAGATTAATTTACGCAGTTCAGGCTGTCCCCCGTTCCCCTAGGGCGCAACAGGCAATGACGTAGCGCAATTGCGCTGATCTGCGATGAAGCAGGCGCAATATCGCCGCGAGCAAGATGCCGACAAACGTTCCCTGCCAAACGAAATGAAGTAGGGCCCAACCGAGAGCATGGACCGCTGGATATGCAGATAGACGAAGTAAGGTCGTCATAACGATCCTTTCTCGAACTGATCGAGCATGTCTCGTATCTCCGCCAATTCCTTGGACGAAATGCGCCGTGATGAAAGGGCTCCAAGCACCAGGCCCTTCGCGGAACCATTGAACGCGCGTTCCAGGAGATTTCCCGCCAGTTCTCGTTGGGTTCGTTCTCTTGGAATTCGCGCCTCGTATACGTGGGAGCGAAAGCGCTCGCTTCTGAGAAGCAAACACTTGTCGAACATGACCTGCATCTGCTTCAACGTCGTTGTATAGCCGGTCTTTTTCTCGCTAAGGGCGTCGTGGACCTCGCGGACAGTGCAGGGACCGAGACTCCACAGAATCTTGAGTATCTCCAACTCGGCGGTTGTCGGAAGCGGTACGACAGCATCGGACTGACCTCGTTGCGGCATACAAACACCGTAGTACGATGCTCGTCGTATGTCAACGGGAAATATCGTAGGTGCAAAAAAAAGAAGTGGCCGGTTATCTCCGCCTTATCGATTGTTGAGTCGTGAGACGGGCACTCCGTAGTAGCGATAGTGTCCGCGTACCACCGCCTGCAGCCAGTATCATTTCGTTTTCGAGATCAAAAAGGAAATTCCGGGTAATAACGTCGGCGGCGTCATCGAAGGAAGCCGTACCCCAATTGAGGGGGAGGAAGGCAACCTCGAACGACTAATAGAGTAAATAGGAGTAAGGCGGAGGGCAGCATCGCTGTGGAGGCAGGAACGGCCATAAAAACATCTTCCGAGACTTCGCCTTCGTACCAGGAACGGCGACTGGTCGAGGAGGTCTTATCCAAAGACCGTAAAGCTAGCGCTGAATTTGTCGCGTTTTGTGCGGATGCGGTGTACTCGTTTGTGCGTAAACGTCTAGTACCTCGCGTCGAGTTGGTCGAGGACGTTATGCAGGAAATCCTTCTGGCGGCCTGGCAGGGCCTGCCGAAATTCCGTGGCGATGCCAGCCTGCGCTCGTGGATATTGGGAATAGCGCGTCACAAGATTGATGATTACTATCGGCGGCGGCTCCGTGAAACTGAGCATAACCGAAGAGGGCGACACATGGGCTGAGCCGGCATGGAACCGCTGCTGGATCGGCATCTGGATGCTGCCGCCGAGCTGGATCGAATAGAACGAACCCTTGCTTTGCTTCCGGAGGCATACGCACTGGCGCTGATTTGGCGCTATCGAGATGAAAAGAGCGCCCGCGAAATGGCAGAGCTGAGCGGAAAAACAGAGAAAGGAATGGAACGCTTGTTGGCACGTGCACGAGAACACTTTCGGAGGGAGTGGAACCATGCCCAGTCCTGATACCGATAGACAGTGGCAAACCTTACTGGCAGACGACGAGAAGAACTGGCCGCCGGCGCCGTCCTCCCTAAAAGCGCGACTGTACTCGGCGTTTATTCGTAAGCAGCAGGAAAGCGGTCCGCTTGCGAGCTTGGACGTGTGCGCTGCGCACGGGCATGGTGTTTGCAGATTTGAAAAGCTGGTGCAGATCGCGCCCGTGAGCGATGCGGCGAAGTCACCGTTTTTCTGTCGTGCATGTCTTGCTCGAGTTTTGGCCGAGTATTTTGAAAGCCCGCCAATCTTTTGGGAGCACTGCCCCTACGTGCAATTTAAACACGCACGCGGTCAATAAACATGGGACCGGCAGAAATCTTGCGAGAGTTTGGCGCGCTGCGAGTGAAAAGTCGCGGCGCCGCATCCACATTATTTTTTTTTAGCACGGATCGCCGTTCACACGGGGGATTGCTCGCGAACAATTCGACATTACTAGTGCTGGCTGTGGCCCGAGCCGGCCTTCTGGGCGAGAAGACCTACATAGTATTCGCCTGAGTTAAACCACACAAGTAACTCCAATGAAAGGACGACGAGGATGAAGGAGTCTGAGAAACTCAATTTGAATCGAGGAAGCAAGCGAGTGGCGCATACCGCAACAGCCGTTTTTGTGGCAGGCCTACTCTTGACCATTTCTGGTGTTTCGATATCGGCACAGGCCCAGGATAATAGCGATAGTCGAGAAGACTTAATCGAGGCCGAACAGCCACCTCCGCCGTGCATCCCCAACGCGACCGCCGCCCAGGATGTCGCAACCGTCGCAAGGCGCGACGACGTAGTCAATCTGCCCGAGCCACTGGAAACTCGCATCCTCCAAGTGGCTGCGCGACCGCACAGTTATTTGCCCATTCAAGCCCGTGCAGAGGCGACGAACGCAAACGGGACTCCCAAGCCCAGCCGGCTATTTCAATACTATCTAATCGATACCACCTTTCAGCCGAGCCCCTTCACCGCCAAAATCCCCGGCATCAACGACCAGGCGATTCAAACTGCTGCGAACGCAGCCAACTGCGGACTGCCAACCATAGGCTCTCTACGTTTGGTTATAGAACCCAAGCCGGGACTGCCAACAGATCCCAACAATCCCCGGGCGTTCATCGATATCTTCACCGATGTCTCCGGGCTGTTTGTCATCAACAATGAGTCTGGTTGGTACGAGGGCTGGATGATTCGCGATCTCGTCGTGCCTCCCGTTGCTCCGGTCCGCGCCGATGGCAGCGGCAACGCGCAGTTCGGAACCATCACTACGGCCGATGCTGCCGCCCTTAAAGCCCTCGGGACCGGCAACAACGTCCCGGGTAACATTTTCACCACCGACGGCAATCCGGCGCACTTGCCCACTCTCCAAGACCATTTCCCTGATATCCAGACCAACACGGTTGGGTTTCCCGTTAGCCTTGGGACCTTCAATGCTCAACAACAGAGCGACGTACATTCCTATTGGGAATTCAACCCTGGTACAGACTGGTCTCCTCCGCCCTATGAGTTGCCCTTTACAGGGGGCATTCCCGGAACCTTTGCTGCTGGACTCGTCGGCGGTATCAATTCCGTTATTCCAGGTTCCGGCCCATCTGGAGTCAGGAACACTCCGCTGACTTTTGGCGATGACCCCGATAATCCGCGGGATCCGGACCGTACCGGCGATCCCATCGCAGGCACCGCAACGGAAAACTTCACCCAGAGCGAGACCCGCCTGCGCTTCATTCCCAGCGGTCTCGAGAACGAGGTATTTCTTGACGTTTTCCTCCGAGTCGCCTCATTTGAGCCCGGTGTTCCGATTCCGCAACGTCTTTTCGACGCTAACGCCAAAGAAGTGGCACGCGTCGACCAAAACGGGGACGGCGTGATTTCCTTTGCCGAGGCAGACATTAACGGCACGTCAGATGGTCGTCTGCCGAATACGCGACTCTTTCTTCCCGCAACCGCCTTCGACCGTTACGCCATGACGCGGGAAATCGACGATGGCCTGCTGCTGCCACGTTTTGCCCCCAGTCAGAGGGGCTATGTTTTAGGTGGCTTGCGGGTCTCAGTGGCTCCAGCGGTTCCAGCATCTGCCGGGCTCGATTCAGATCTGAGATGATCGTTAACGCTTGATGCCGCGTGTGGACAGGATTGCCGGTCCAGTATGGGTTCCGGCAGTCCTGTTTCACTCATTTCAAAACTGGAAAAGGGAATCAACTTTCCCGGTTTCCACGCTACGGAAACAATGGTTCCTAGATGATCACCATGCGCTTGAATTGTTTTTTCAACTGAGGTGGATCTTCCGTCGTTGGACGCCTTGATCTGCAAGGGATAAAAGGTTCATCGGCCCTTTCCAGGCGGGCCCTTTTCAGGGACGGAACAATCACTATTCCACCAGGCGGATCTCACCAGAATACAGTCTTGGGGAAAAACCGGGGACGTTCACCACGTTCACACATGGTTTGCACGTACCGTGGGTCTCCAATCCCGCTGGTCGAATACCTCTCAATCAGGTTTTTGGCGAGCTAGTGCAGAACCGGCGCAGGAGAGTTTAAGAAGGGTTGGATCGCTTAAACCTGAACAAAACGAGAGGCTTATCTGTGCCAGACCGGGGTCCACGCGTTTTTTTGGGTCCGGGCTTATGGGATATCGAGGATTCAATCAACATTAGGGCCCTGGCCGATACTAATCCCAGGTTGACTACAAGAAGCCCTTCGGCTACAAACTGAAAACATACAGTACCCGATCCGCCGCGATTGCGATGCACTGGTGTCCGTCGATCGTGAAGGAGACAGGATTGGCAACGATGGAACCGCCTGTCTGGAAATCCCACAGCGGCTTACCACTCTGCGCATCCAGCGCGTAGAAGTTCCCTTCGTCCGATCCGGAAAAGACCAGTCCACCTGCGGTGGAAAGTACGCCGGCCCACGGCGGCGAAAGCAACTTGAATTCCCATCGCGTCTCCCCTGTTTCCGCCTGGAGAGCCCGGATCGCGCCCCAGGAATCATAGACCAGGCCGGTTTGAGGGCTGTAGGAAGGACTCAGCCACACTGTGGCGCCGTTCGCATTCGGCCAGATGAGCGCGCCTTCTTCGGTCGGCTGCGAGTTAGGGGCCATAATTGGCTTGCCCCTGGCATCCAGCCCTTGCGCCCAGGTCTGCTTTGCATACGGACGGCCCGTAATGAACTGCCCGTTGGTGCGGTCGAGCACGTAGTAGAACGTCCTGTCGCCGGATCTCTTGTCCGTTCCCCCGTCCCCCGCATTCTCTCAAATTCCTAGGTTGTAGCGCGAAGCCGAAACTCGGGAGGCTTCATCACAGCTTAGGGGTGAGGCTTCTTATTTAGCCGCATTTTCCATAGCTTGACGTTCGCAAAATCAACAGATAGGTTCTCAAGGATAATCTTTCGAAGAATCCGCGAAAGCAGAGAGAGGGCGGCTTCTTCCAGTAGAGTTACATATCCAGGCGAATCGCCGTAAGCGTTGATGGGGCAAAGTACCTTCAGATCTTCATTCGTCTGCCAGAAACGTTTCCTTATTTCTTTTCCATGAGCAATTTCGCTACGTAGGACGAACAAGTCTAGTGCCACGTCTCTGACCGGGAGCGGCCTGTCAATATAAACACCGTCATCTTCTGGAAACACACGAGATTCGGGCCCGAGAAAGGCACAGAGTCTTTGCACGAAGAGCTTTTCCTTAACAGCCATAAGGATGCCATCGATCGCAGAAACCCAAAGAAATATCCTGATGTAGGGATTAGCAGTAATTAGCCCTTGTTCGTACAATCTAATTGGGTTCGACGTTCGTGGATTCTTCTCACCTAAAATGTGGAGTATCCCGTTCACTACGGCTTCTACCACTTCATCCGCCATACCGGTGAACCCTCTCATCCGTGACCAAACGGTACCGTGAAAACGCTCAAGGCGGGTCACCATGAGAAGCGGATCGTGACTGTTGTCTTGTTCCCGGATACAGACTGAAAGGAACGTTCCGGTGGGCGCCGCCACCTGTAGCGCCAGGCGAACATCGGCGAGAGATGCTTCCGGCAAAAGGTCTTGCGCAAGGTCTGCTGCGGTCCAGTCGCGGGCGAGCGCCATGTGCCATTCTTCGATTTCTCGTAACTCCTCCCGGGCGAACACTTGACCCCATCCCAGCAATTTCGGGGGATGGAAATCGTTACGGGACACGGTCCGTACCCCGTTTGAGAAACTCAGTTGAGGGGGATAGGCAACGGACGGCAGGGGTAGGTAAGCACGGGCCACGAAGTTTTCTCCAGTTTTGGCGTCCCATCTGGGCCGAATCACCGAACGCGCAGGGCATCATAAAGATGAAGCACGAAATTCGGCGACAGAAACACCTTCGAGTGTGATTCATTGTGCCCGAGCCCGCAAGCCCCCCAAACTAAGAGTCTCAAATGTGTGCTGGTGATAAAGGGAGCCGACTGAGTCGCAGTGGGGTCATGGAGGTGTTGACCGTCCTGAAGCAGCTAACCTCTTGGGGCGTCGCCTCCCGTTCTTTACAGGAGGCGCACGTCCTGTCTGTCCCGCCCCCACCGGAAGATTAAATGATTAAATAACCCCTGGCTGATCATTTAGATTAATTTACGCAGTTCAGGCTGTCCCCCGTTCCCCGTCCCCCGTTCCCCGTCCCCCGTTCCCCCCCCGTTCCCCGGTTAGAGTGAGCTCGCTGGTCGATTGGAGAAAGAGTAAGGAAGCGCCGTTCCGCTTTGATCCAAGCCAACCCGTGGAACTCGCGCGACATCCACGCTCTTGAACAAGAGTTCGCACAAAAGAGGCAAACTCTGCAGGACACGCTTCGCTCTGGTTCACAGAGTTTGCAGAAGACAATGGCTGTGTGGCGAACGAGGCGGCGGCAAATCGCTGCGCAATTTCATCAAGCTGCACATGAGCTGGCTGAAGCTAACGCCAATCGCAAGGCTTTGAGGGTCTTTTAAAGCAGATTTAAACCAAAGCATGGGGGGCACACAAATGAACTGCATTATGACGCCGATTTCCGGTCGCTACTTTGTCTATCCCCCGCGATGCCGCGCCACTGAAAAAGCCGGATGACGTGAACTTTCCTTCATGATCCTCTAGAGCAAATGCTCACCAGAGAATTGATAACACGCCGAATGCGCATAGAGATTGAGCAACCAACTTTCTTTGGCCCTCTGCAACTATTTGGCCTTGCCAAGACACCGCAGACATGCCATATTTTGTCGCTAGCTTCTGTTCATCTGGGGGTTGTCATGAAATCATCGGCCTCGTCGCGGTCGACCCGATTTTTGTTGGCGCACGTGATGGCGGCATTTTGTCTCCTCTACATCGTGGCCGGCGTAACTCTCGCCCAGAATGGAGATGCCTCCCCGACCGGTGGCATCGTTTGGCAAAAGGGCCCAATAATCGCAGATCTAGGTGGTAACGCGAAGGTGGCCGTACCGAAAGGATTTGCTTTTACAGACGGGACCGGGACAAGACGCTTCTTGGAGCTCAGCAAGAATCCAACATCAGGCAACGAAGTGGGCTTGATCGTTCCGGTACCGAAGCCCGGAACAGATGGGCCAGACTGGTACATGATCTTCGAGTTCCATGGGGTCGGGTACATTACAGATAACGACAAGTCGTCTTTGGATCCCGATGCTCTCTTAGCGTCGATACAAAAGGATACGGAGAGAGCTAATGAAATCAGAAAGCAGAGGAATTGGCCAGCTTTTCATGTAGTCAGCTGGTCCGAGCGTCCCTTTTATGACCCGCAAAGCCATAACCTGACCTGGGCAGTGTTAGGCCGTGGGGACACAGCGGGTTCAGATGCAATCAACTATTCCGTAAGGATCCTCGGCCGTAGTGGAACGATGAGCGTCGATCTGGTCCTTGAACCCAAGGATCTCAACGACGTCTTACCCGAATACTCCCGACTACTTGGCGGCTTTAAGTACAGTAACGGCCACCGCTATGCTGACTTCATGAGGGGCGACAAGGTCGCGGGTTACGGTCTAACAGCTTTGATCGCGGGCGGGGTTGGGGCTGCTGCGGTGAAGACGGGCCTTCTCGCAAAACTCTGGAAAGTAATCATCGCTGCTGTTGTGACCCTTTGGAAATTTCTTATTTTCCTCTTTGCGGCGTTGATCGCGCTGCTAAAAAGATTGGTCGAGAAAATTAAAAGCATTTTTCGCCCGAGGGAAGCACCTCCATCAGCTGAATCGACCGTAAACGCCGAGCTTCGGGCACCTACCCCAAACCATCCCCATGATCTCACCTGACGGCGAACTCGTCTGCGTCGTTTACGCTCTATATCTCTTTGACTGCATTCATTGGATAAGGATTGGAGAGGTCGCCGCAACGAGGGGTTTCTGGACTGGTTGGAAGTTTTGGAAGATGGACGACCTGAGCTTTACGTTGCTCGGACGGATGCCCGTTCTTGTCAATCCAATCGATTTCCGACCCGGGTTCGTAAGACTAGGGAGCGCCTTGGCGCAAGATTGCGAGACGTTCGTCAACATGTCTGATCAAGACTCTGACCACATCCGCGGGTTTAGTCATTCGCTCACGCTTTGCTGTGGCTGCGGCGGCGTTTTGTTCTTAGTCGCTCTACCCCTCATAGTGCAATCGGGATGGCTTTCATTTTTATGGAAACCACTTCTTCTCATGATCGGTATCATGCATACTGCTATAGTTGCTGAGTTCGTTCGAAACAGCTCCGAGTGGAGAATCATTGAACCTCGGACTTTTTGGAGGACGCTAGTAGCCGTGTCCCTGAATCCAATCTCGGCGTTGAGGGCTGGCGACGTACTCTCTGAAAATATTCCGCGCTTGAGAACCTTGAAAGAGTTGAGGGAAAAAATGGAGCTATGACCTTGCCCCCGGAAAACGTACCCCTTAGCGAGCTGCTTTAATAGCGAAAGGGAAACGCAGATGAGGAATGGTAAGCGGGGCAGGTACACGCTTGAGTTCAAGCTGGAGGCGGTTCGGCTAGTGGAGTCGGGGAGATGCGGGACGAAACAACTCCCGAATCGATGTCGCCCCACATATCGCGGTGCTAGAGCATTTTCACTTCTACTCTGCACAGGTGAGTGCGGCGAGGTGCGGCTTTTCTTGAGGAAAAGCCGCGTCGGGATCGGTTGCTCTGTATGCACCAGAAGTGAAAATGCTTTAGACGCCAAACCCACGGAGCTGTTTAAGAAGAGTTGGATCGCTTAAACCTGAACAAAACGAGAGGCTTATCTGTGCCAGACCGGGGTCCACGCGTTTTTTTGGGTCCGGGCTTATGGGAAATCGAGGATTCAATCAACATTAGGGCCTTGGCCGGTACTGATCCCAGGTTGACTACAGAGCCCTTCGGCTACAGACTGAAAACATACAGTACCCGATCCGCCGCGATTGCGATGCACTGGTGCCCGTCGATCGTGAAGGAGACAGGATTGGCGACGATGGAACCGCCTGTCTGGAAATCCCACAGCGGCTTACCACTCTGCGCATCCAGCGCGTAGAAGTTCCCTTCGTCCGATCCGGAAAAGACCAGTCCACCTGCGGTGGAAAGTACGCCGGCCCATGGCGGTGAAAGCAACTTGAATTCCCACCGCGTCTCTCCTGTTTCCGCCTGGAGGGCCCGAATCGCACCCCGGGAATCATCGGGAGGCAGTTCGTTTTCGCCGCCGCCGGCGAACAGCACCCCCGCTCGGTACGGAGTATTCCGCTTGAAGTAGGTGGCGCCGATCTCGCGCACAGGAACATAGACCAGGCCGGTTTGAGGGCTGTAAGAAGGACTCAGCCACACTGTGGCGCCGTTCGCATTCGGCCAGATAAGCGCGCCTTCTTCGGTCGGCTGCGAGTTAGGGGCCATAATTGGCTTGCCCCTGGCGTCCAGCCCTTGCGCCCACGTCTGCTTTGCATACGGACGGCCCGTAATGAACTGCCCGTTGGTGCGGTCGAGCACGTAGTAGAACGCGTTGCGGTTGGCGATGGAGATCAGCTTCCGCTTCTGTCCCGAAACCACCGCGTCGAACAGGATCGGCACATGCGTCGCATCCCAGTCATGAGTATCGTGTGGCGTGAACTGGAAATGCCAGCGGAGCTTGCCCGTATCGGCATCCAGGGCTACGAACGAACAGGTATACAGGTTTTCCCCTGGGCGAACATCGCCGTTCCAATCTGGACTCGGATTTCCCACACCCCAGTACACCAGCTTCAGTTCAGGATCGTATGTGCCCGTGACCCAGGTCGCGCCGCCCCCCGTCTTCCAGTCGTCGCCCGACCAGGTTTCATGGCCCGGTTCGCCGGGACCGGGAATGGTATAGAACCGCCAGGCCTGCTTGCCGGTGCGTGCATCGTACGCATCGACGAAGCCACGAATGCCGGCTTCGCCTCCGCTTATGCCCACCACCACTTTGCCATCGATGGCGAGCGGCGCCATGGTCATGCTGTAGCCGAGCTTGTAATCGAGCACCCGCGCAGACCAGCGTTCCGTGCCGCTCTTCAGGTCAAGAGCCACCAGATAGCCGTCCAATGTTGCCACGAAGAGCCTGTCATCCAGAACAGCCGCGCCGCGGCTGGTGTGACCGAAGCCGATGCTGACGAAGTCGTGAGGCAAGGGGCGGCTCCATTGCCACAGCGATCTCCCGGAGCGCCCGTCTATGGCCGCCGCAGAGTTCGGGCCCGTAACGTACAGAATGCCGTCGACAACAATCGGGGATACTTCGGTGCGCGGGTCAGCAAATTGATAGGCCCACCTTACGCGCAGGTTCGACACGTTCTGTGCATTGATCTCGCTCAGCGGCGAATAGCGGTGTCCATCGAAAGTGCGCGAATACGTCAACCAGTTACCCGGTTCTTTGTCTGCGTTGACGATTCGCGTGAATGGCACCTGCGCTGAGGCTATAGATGCCGACAGGAGAAACAGTACGAGCCGCCTCATGACTGTCCTCGCTGCGCCGCCAGGTACGCCACCAGGTCATCCAGTTCCGTTGCCGATAATCCTGATTCGTAAGAGGGCATCGGGGTCACGCCGCGAAGCTTCTTGAGTTCCTTCAAGTCCGCCTTGCGAAAGCTGTAGAAATGGCCCGACAAGTCACGGATCTGGATCGAGAAGGAATCTTCATTCATGCGCACGCCCCGAATGGCGTCGCCGGACGATAGGATCGCCTCCACGAGCAGGAAGCCGTCCGGAATCGTGCGGTCCGGATGCTGCAGCGTCTGGCGCAACTGAGTTGCTCCGCGTCTAGCTCCGACCCCAGTGAGGTCGGGCCCAACACTGCTTCCCTGGCCGGCCAGCGTGTGACACATGCCGCAGTTGGCTTGAGCGTACACGGCCGCACCGTGGGTAGCATCGCCCGGCACTTCTTCCCGGGGAACGCTGCCCAGGGTCAAGACGTACCGCGCCACAGACGCGACCTCATCCTCAGTCAAGTACCATGCAGGGGGCATCTCGGGCGAGATCCCGCTGCCGATAAGGGCCCTCAGGGCATTCTCATCGCTCGCATGCTTCAGCGTTGGGGTATGCAGGCTCGGTCCGCGCCCGCCGCCTCCTGCCAGGCCGTGACAAACGGAGCAATGCTCTTGAAACAGCTTCTTGCCGGCAACGGGGTCGGGCTTTGCACCAGTAGTTTGACCCCAGACTGTAGAGCAGTTCCAGGATGATCCTCCCGGGCACAGCAGGAACGCGCAAAGAACAAGTGCCGGAGGACGCATAGAGGTAGGAGAACCGTAGCGACTCATTGGATTGCTGTCAACCAGATTTGGTCCTGGAACGCCGTCAAGGAACTACGACAACAATTTCAACGATCGCGCGGATCCCTTCATGGTCAACCACACCGGCGCCGCTTCCTCAGCGCGATGGACAGCCGCGGAAGACCACGTCCAATCACAGGCGTTCGCCACCAGCGAAGCTCGCACAGGGTCCAGTTCCGTATGACGGAGGGCCTCCGAAGATGTGTTTCGTCCAAAGGGCAGGAATAGTAGCGGCCGGATTAAACGTAGGCAGGTTTCGATCGAGACATGTAGAATTCGCCGATGGCTACTCAACCACCTTCTCCGATGCTGGTTTTTGAAACCCTGCAAGCGCACCAGCAGACCAGCGCGTTGCGCGCTGGTATTGAACTGAAAGTCTTCACGGCCATCGCCGGCGGCGCGCGCACGCCCGAGGCACTTGCGCCCGTGTGCGCCGCGTCTGTCAAAGGGCTGCGCGTCCTTTGCGACTTTCTCACTATCTCGGGATTCCTCACGAAGAACGAATCCGGCTACGTGTTGACTCCGGATTCAGAGATCTTTCTGGTGGAAAGCTCGCCTGCCTACATGGGCGGCATGGCGTCGTTCCTATTCCATCCCTTCATGGAGAAGGGCCTGGCGAACGTGACCGATGCCGTACGTAAGGGGGGAACGATTCTGCCCGACCGGGGTTCGGTCAGTGACGACAACGCGGTCTGGGTAAATTTTGCGCGCGGTATGGCGCCGCTGACGGCGCCCTCTGCCGGAGTGATTGCGCGGCTCGCCGCCGGCTCCGGCCCAATCAAGGTGCTCGACATCGCCGCCGGCCATGGCATGTATGGCATCACCATTGCGCAACACAACCCGGTAGCTGAAATCCGCGCTCTGGATTGGAAAAATGTTTTGGCCGTCGCCCACGAGAACGCAGTCAAGTTGGGGGTCGCGGACCGCTGGCACGCCATCGAAGGCAGCGCGTTCGCCGCCGAGTTTGGGTCCGGCTATGACCTGGTGCTGGTCACCAACTTCATCCACCATTTCGACGTCCCGACGAATATTGGTCTGTTTGAGAAAATTCGCGCCGCCATGAAGCCGGGGGCGAAGATGGCGATCGTGGAAATGGCGGTCAACGACGACAGGATCACCCCCGCAGGCGCCGGGATGTTCGCCATGACCATGCTCACCACGACCCCGTCGGGCGATGCGTTTTCGCAACGCGAAATCGCATCGATGTGCACCCGTGCCGGCTTCCACGAGGTAACCCATCACTCCGTGCCGGGCACGCCGCAGACGGTTACCATTGCAGCGAGCTGACCCGGCAGACAGCAGCATTCGCGGGCTAGAGCATTTTCACTTCTACTCTGCACAGGAGGGTGCGGCGAAGTGCGGCTTTTCTTGAGAAAAAGCCGCCATGGGAGTCGTTACTCTGTAAGCACCAGAAGTGAAAATGCTGTAATACGACGAAATCTTTGCGTCAACTCAACTTGACGCCTTCCGTCCCGACATAAAGGGAATAAAGAGACTGGCTCGCGGTCATGAACAACCGGTCTCGCTTGCTGCCGCCGAAACAAAGATTGGCGCATGTTTCCGGAAGATGAATCTTTCCAATGAGGGTGCCGTCGGGGGCGAAGATATGCACCCCATTGAAGCCTTCTCCTCCCCATCCGGCAGCGGACCAAATATTGCCGTCCACATCGCAGCGGATGCCATCGGAGCTGCCCGGCGACATATTCGCAAACATGCGGCCGTTCGTCAGCCTGACGCCATCCACAACGTCATACACGCGAATCGGGCGCGGTTCGCCGGGATGCTTTGGAATTGCGGAATCCACGACGTAAAGCAGTTTCTCGTCGGGAGAGAAGCACAGGCCGTTGGGCTTCTCCATGTCGCTCACAACCACGGTTGCCACGCGCGTCTTGGGGTCGAGCCGGTAAACGTTGGCGGGGAGTTCGAAGGCAGCTTTGTGCCCTTCGTAGTTCGACATAATGCCGTAGCCGGGATCGCTAAACCAGATGGCCCCGTCGGAGTGGACCACGAGGTCGTTGGGAGCGTTGAGCTTCTTGCCTTGAAAGCCATCCATCAGGACTGAGATGGCGCCGTCATGTTCGGTTCGCGTCACACGGCGCGTGTCGTGCTCGCAGGTGAGCAGCCGACCCTCACGGTCCCGGCAATTGCCGTTGCTGTAGTTCGAGGGGCTGCGGAATACGGTGACCTCTCCCGTCTCCTCGAGCCATCGAAGCATGCGGTTGTTGGGAATGTCGCTGAAGAGAAGGTATCGTCCGTCCCCAAACCACACCGGACCTTCCGTCCAGCGCGCGCCGGTGAAGAGGCGCTCTACCGCCGCATTGATGATTTGATATTTCGCAAATCGAGGATCCAAGATCTCCACCGCCGGATCCGGATAGGGGGTTGGACGGGTCGGGTCTTGCTCACTGGCAAAAGCGCCAAGGCTTCAAAGCGAAAGCCATTGTCGCGCCCGTCGCCATGCTCATGAATGTGCGTCTCTGCATCATGTCTCTCCGGCAAAAGAATCCGCTACGGGGGACCTTGTCGTTGCCCTGAAGCCGCAATCGCGTGCCCCCGGAGTCACCCGTATCGAGAGCATACACGTCGCTCGCGGCGGTCTCAAATTATGGTGACAGGCTGAGGATTTTGGTCGTCACATTTTAGGTGGAGTGCCGAGCCCACGCCTTCACCCAGTCGAGCAGTTGAGACGGGAAATAGGTATCATGTCCCCACACGTCACCACGTTCCACCACTACATCTCACCTGGGGTTAAATCATCATGAGCAATTTCCTGCACGAAAACCGCCCCCATCGCCGAGAGTTTCTACAGGGCTGCTGTGGCGTGGTCATGGCCGGCATGCTGGGCCGGTCCACCTTTCTGTCTGGCCAGTTGGCTGGCAACAAGGTGATCATCGATACCGATCCGGGTGTCGATGACGCCTTCGCGCTTCTGCTGGCCATGCGTTCCCCGGAATTGAATATTCGCGCCATTACCGCCGTTGCCGGCAACGTGCCTCTCAGTCTTACCTTGCCCAATGCGCTCCGCATGGTAGAAATTGCGGGCAGAACCGACATACCGGTCGCATCTGGCGCGGCTAGCCCGCTCATACGCAGGCCGGTGACCGCGACCGCGGCTCACGGCGAAAATGGTCTCGCCGGGGTGGAGTTTCCGGCACCCACGATTCAGCCCGTTAAGGAACCCGCCGCCGACCTGATCGCGAGACTGGTGAGGGAAAACGCCGGCGATATTACGCTTGTTGGCTTGGGACCGCTCACCAACGTAGCCCTCGCCCTCCGCCAGGATCCAGAGATCGGCGGAATGATCCGCAAGATCGTTTTGATGGGAGGATCGCTTTCCGGCGGGAATGTGACCCCGGCGGCCGAGTTCAATTTCTACGTCGACCCGGAGGCGGCCAGTATCGTCTTCGATTCCGGTGTACCCATCACCATGGTCGGCCTCGATGTCACCCGCAAGGTCGAGCTGACGGAAGACCACATCCGGCGGCTCGATGCCGGAAAGGGCCAGGTGAGCCAGGCTGCGGCGAAAATCGCAACCAAAGTCATGGAACTCTACCGCCGGGAAGGAAACCAGGGTGGACCGCATCTGCACGATCCGCTCGCCATGAGTTCTATCATCAGGCCGGAGATTCTTACCTTCGAGAATTACCACGTGGAAATCGAGACCGCGGGAGATATCACCGCCGGAGAAAGTGTGGGCTGGAAGCACGGGCCGCTGTCGCAATCTGCCCCTCTTCGGGCCACCACCCCGGCCCAACCTGGAAGCCGTGAACCCTTCACCATCAACACCAGTGTCGCGACCGGCGTCGACCCTGCGCAGTTCTTCGAACTGCTTATCTCCCGCTTGACCTCGCAAAAGTGAAGGCGCTCTAAAATATCGATCGACGAATTCCCGGCCGCTCAATTGCTGCAGAGATAGCTTTGCACCGTCGAGAGGCTGGTGAAATTACCCGCGAAAAATGCAGCCATGAAAAACCTCGCGTCGGAGTTCAATCGCGTGACTCTGGAGTGAAGCGCCACCTTGCCGAATTCCTTGTTGATAGGGTACTTTTCGTATGTCCCGCGAAAGTCCACCATCATCGTCATCAAATAGAGGGTGTTCTCAAAAGTGTTTACGCTTAAGCAGTTTCGCATCGTCGCCGCAGCGAGCATCGTCGCCGCAGCGAGTCTCCTCGTTGGCCAAATGGTTTCTGCGCAGACACCACCGCGGCCGCGCATCACTGGGATCTCCCACATCGCGGTGTTTGCTCATGACTACCAGAAGTCGCGCGCCTTTTATGGACAGTTTCTGGGCTTTCAAGAGCCGTATTCCTTGCAGAACCCTGACGGAACCCCGTCCCTGACTTTTTTCAAGATCAATGACCGCCAAGTCATTGAGCTGTTTCCTGAGCGCCAGGCCGGCACCGATCGACTCAGCCACATTTCGTTGGAGACCGACGATATTGAAGCGCTAAGGGTGTACCTCGCGTCGAAGGGAGTCAAGGTCCCGGCTCAACCAAGCCGGGCTAGAATCGGAAATCTTAGTTTTGACATTACCGACCCGGAAGGCCACACCGTAGAGATGGTGCAATACGCGCCCGAAGGTAAGACGATACTTGCCAAGGGAAAATTCATGAGCGACAAGGCGATCTCCAACCGAATGAAACACGTCGGAATCATTGTCACCCATCTGGATCCCGAGTACAGGTTTTACACGGACATACTGGGATTCAAGGAGACTTGGCGAGGCAGTTCATCCGGTAAGGTACTTTCCTGGGTCACTTTGAAGGTTCCCGATGGAGATGACTACGTAGAATTCATGCTCCATAAGAACCCGCCGGCGCCCACCGAGCGCGGCGAGGCTCATCATCTCTGCTTACAGGTTCCAGATGTTGAGGCGGCGGTAGCAAAACTCAAAGCCAACCCGTATTACAAGGAATACGGACAACCGATCGAGATTCACCTGGGAATCAATCGTAAGCGTCAGGCAAATCTATATGATCCCGATGGCACTCGAACCGAGTTGATGGAGCCTAATACCATCGACGGAAAACCAACGCCCTCGTCCACGGCGCCTCCTCCTCAATAGCCCGTCTAATTATTTCGAATCATTCGCTACACGCCAGTCTTGCGGAAGCCCATTCATGGCTGCGCGATCCTCAGCAACACAACCGGCGGCACCGCTCGAATAGGAGTAGAGCATGAGATCTCCCCTGCGCGTCTTGATGGGTCTGCTGCTCGGTGCTCTTCTGGGATACGTCTGTAGGCGCAGTGCCTTCCCCCTACTGCACCATATCCCTGCGCTGGTTGAGCCTTTCGCGCGGCTGTTCATCAACGCGATCCGAGTTTGCGTCCTTCCGCTCGTCACCACCAGTCTTATAGCTGGATGCGCCTCGACGAACTCTGCCAAACTCGGTCGTCTCGCAGGCAGATCGCTAACGATCATCCTCGCCTACCTCGCGGCGTCCGCTGTTTTTGCGGGGGGTGTCGCCTTCCCTCTCTTCCGCTATTTGTCACACGTCATGGGCCACGGGTCCCCGGCCAACGCCACATTTTCTATCCCCACCGTCGCGGCTCCCACACTCGGCTCCTTTTTCGTAGACCTCGTCCCCGCCAACATCTTCAAGGCCGCTGAGGACGGCGCCCTTCTTCCCCTGGTTCTTTTCTCCGTCGCACTGGGCATCGCCATTTCGCATCTCTCCGATTCGGAGCGCGTGCTCCTCACCCGCTTCTTCCGGGCGTTGGCGGATGGCTTCACCATCCTTATCGGTTGGATTCTCAGATCGGCTCCGATTGGAGTCTTTTGTCTTTCCGTAGGCCTCGCGGCAAGCGTTGGAGTAGGGGGCGCGGGCTTTCTTGTAAGTTACGTGGCCGCCATGTGCATCATCTGCCCGGCCTTTATCCTGGTCATTCTTTATCCCAGTATCGCGATCTTCAGCCCATTGAGTATCGCCGCATTTATCCGGGCGAGCGCTCCGGCGCAGGCGATTGCTTTTACTTCGCGCTCCTCACTCGCCGCCCTGCCCGCCACCTACAAGGCGGCGCACGACAGCCTTGATCTTCCAGAGGACGTCTCCGCTTTTTTCTTTCCTTTCTCCGCGTCGATCTTTCACGCGGGCGGCTGCATCGTGCAAATGGTCGGGGTCTGCTTTTTGGCTGGTTTTTACGGAGTATCCCTCTCCTCGGCGCAGATCGCTGTCCTGACTCTGAACGCCATCGTGGTTAGCATGACCGCTCCGGGCATACCCGGCGGCGCCATTATCGTGATGGCGCCGATGCTTTCCTCAGCGGGTATCCCACTCGAAGGCATGGCCATGTTACTGGCTGTCGATACCCTCCCTGACATGTTTCGGACTACGGCCACCGTCTCGTGCTGGCTCGGTGCGGCCAGCCTGCTAAAACCCCGAGTACCGTCAGCCGCTATCGACGGCGCCTTCGAAGTCGTCCATCCCGACAAACCAATCTCAGATGTGCGTGAGCCGGATAGTTAGCACGCTATGAGTCCAGCTCTCCCCATCTCTTCCAAGCATCCTGTTATCCCTTTCTTCCTTGTCCTGAAAGAATTGCGATGCGATGCGAGAAAACTCAGGTTTGAGAGGAACCGGCGTTTCCTTAATAATCTTCCATTGAAAACGATCCGCTGTGAGCGCTTCTATAATTTGTCGCTTGCCAAGGATCGACCACAGCACGAATACCGCGTCAGGACTTGGCTGTTTGAGACCGGCATACCACTGGGAGAAGTCGCGCGCCAACTTTAACCCGTCTGGCCCAGCTAAGCGGTAGTTAGCTTTTATAGGATCGGCTGCGAATTTGGACAAGTCACTTGGGTTTGCGTAGTCCTCTGGATACTGAGGAAGATTGAAAATAAGCAGATCGTGTTGGGCTACGACTTCTGGAGAGATTCGAGCGAAGGGCGTTGCCTCCATAACATCCACTTGCGATGGAGTCATGACGCCTTTCTCAATGTTAAGACGGATGTTGGCCCGAGTTATATCCATCCACTCGGGCATAAGGTCAACGAAGGTGACGGAGCGGGCCTTTTTTTCAAGAAGGCAGTAGAGTCCGATGATTCCGGTGCCGCAACCGATATCCAATAGCTTTTTCGTACGCAGTTCGACGGGAATGGTTTCTGCGAGAACCTGGGAAAGCCTGGACGGTTTCTCAGGACCACAATCGGATATGTAAGGCTGCCACCATTCCGCCTCGGTACCCAGTGGCCCACTCTCGTTCATACGGCCTTTCCGAGTTGGGACAACGTGATCTCCCTCATTCAAACGATTCAATCAACGTCACACATGCTCCTCCTTTTGCTCTTGGAGTGTCAAGGGAAGATGCAGAAAATCCGTAAAAATTGAGCGCCCTAGAAGAGAAAGTCGAAGTCGGCGAGATAGTGGCGGCCGTAATTGCCGAAGAATTCGCCGTACTGGGGGTCGGCCACATTGTTGTGAATCTGCAGCGGATTCGTGTGGTCGGTAAGGTTGCGGGCGGTGACCGAAAGGCGCACGGCGTGCTGGGGATTCAGGCTGAAATCCTTGGCCACGCGCACATCGGCGGAGAAATATTCCGGGTAGCGCGGTTGTACATTGGACGAGAGCGTTACATAGTTCTGAAACTGATCGACAGGCTGCCAGGTAAAGCCATTGCGATATTCAACGTGCGGCGTGACCCTCATTTTCCAGGGCAACACGGAAGTTCCCCAAAGCAGAAGACGATTGGGAATCTCTCCGGCAGTGCTGGCGTTGATCGCCGATCTTACAACCGGACCGGGAAAATCTCCGAGGTAACTCGATGCGTCCGTGACCACACCACGGGCAAACTGGCGCACATAGGAAAAGAAGAATTGCCTTCGTTTATTCTCTCCGACGCGCGCCGTCACCTCCACCTGCCTGCTTTGCAGCGAGCCCGAACCGTCGAGCAACAACGCGCTCCAGGCCGAAGTGGTTTCCGGTGAGAGGGTCAGCTGATTCCGAGCGTCGGAGTGGAGGTAGCGAACGCGTAACAGGATCGAGCTGTTCAGCTGATGCTCCCCCTCCACATTCCAGGCGACACTGTAGGGCGCAAAATTCCCGCTCCGGTCTTGTTGTGCGATCAGCGGAAAACGTGATTTGGGCGCCACGTTGATCAGGTTGAGATACGTGCGCGGTCCGTCGGTAATGTTGCCGTTACCGTCATACGTGGTGACGACCTGCTGGGGATAGCTGCTGAAGGCATAAGTATCGAGCGGGACGGAGTCATAGAAAACACCGAGGCCGCCACGAACGACGGTTGAACTATTCTCTCGCGGAGTCCAGGTAAAGCCGCCGCGCGGGGCGATGCGGCTGGTGTAGGTGAGTGACTGCGTCTCCCAACGAATGCCGGCATCCACGGCTAGATGTGAGTTGGCAACCCAATGGTCCTGCGCATACACGGCCGGCTCAAAGTCTGAGAGGTCGAATCGGGTGTTGCCCTGGTAAGCGACGGTACGCAGCAGCTGGCCAGACGCTCCATCGATGTCAACGTTGCGGCCTGCGACCTGGCCTTCGTCCTCAGCGTGCGCAATGACTGTTCCAATCTGGAAGGCATGCTCACCGTGCAGCTCAACGTGAGCGGGGCTCCAGGTTTCGATCCACTGAAAGCGCGTGGCCTCGCGGCTTTGCTCCCCGAAGTAATTGCCACTGTTGCCTTGCGGAGAGACGACCATATCTCCCTGCGCCTGTCCGTCGACATTGACGGCGACCCGCGTGCCGGAAAAGGTGGAGTCCAGCACGCCGCCACCGATGCCAAAGTGTTCAGTGATGGTTCCCGTGTCTTCCTGATAGCCGGCGTTGGGGGTTACCGGTTGCGGATCGAAGAAATTCAAGTTGACGTAGCGAAGCGAATGGGGCGCGAAGTGGAGGGTGCCGGTCACGCTGTTGCGTGCATCGAGGAGTGCGTCGAGCTGGGTGAAAGAATTGAAGGCGTTGGAGCGGGTCTCGTCGACGGGAAAAGGCAACGTGCGCACCTCGGCCTTGTCGATCAGATACTCGGACCCTTCGACAAAGTAGAGACGATTGGCGAGGAGCGGGCCGCTGAGATTGAGGCGCGGAGACGCGTCGCGCAAGCCCACGAGATGCCCGCTGCGGATACGGAAATCGGGCAGAGGATCATTGAGGCTATAACTCCACTTGTCACCGCCACGCCGCGTCTCCGCGCTCACCACGCCGGCGATGAAGCTGCCGTACTGGGCCAGGTAGGGCGACTGCAAGACCTTGAGAACATCCACGGTGTCGACGGGAACGCTGAGGCCGAAATTACCGGTGGCGGGATCATTCACATTGACGGAATTGACGAGGAGACTGCTGTGCTCCTCATCCAGGCCCCCCACTTGCACGCGGCCGTCGGGCAACCGGATCACGCCTGGAACCAGGGGCAGCGCATCCACCACGGTACTCGGCCGCAGGGAGCTGACCTTGGCGTCCTCGACGGGCAGTTTGGTTTCGCTGCTCGCGGCTTGCGCCAATGGGTTTTGCGCATCTGCCTGCACTACGATTCCCTGCTGCACGGTGGTTGTGGGGGACAGAGTGATCTCGATATTTGCGGGAGCTGCCTGGTCTTGCGGGGAGAGATCGGTGGCTGCGGAAGTGTATCCCTGAAGGCTGGCCACGATATGAAGGAGATGAAGGGTAGGGCTGGCTCCGCACTTCAGCGCAGCGTGGCCCTGGGCGTCGCTTTGGGCCTTACAGACGGCGTGTTCATCCGAACGGCCCTCGATGAGCACGCCGGCCAGGGGTTGCCGGGCTTCGTTCAAGACCGTAACGGCGATTCTATTGCCCCCAGTGGACTGGGCAAGCAACAGCGACGAGCACAGTAAGCCGATCGCGATGGTGCATCGCGATAGCCAGCGGACAGTTGCCCGATTCAAGCGCAAGGCTCCCTGCGTGTGTCGCAACAAAACGCGGGCTCGCCAATTCGGGGGAAGTCGGGGCTCATCAGACTTTCTCAGTAAAGCTAACGCCGGAGTAACACAACAAAGCGGCCCTTTTTGCAGCTGTGGCCTCTAAGCTAGTTTCAGATTAGACGACTCGTTGGGAAAGGTAGGTGCAGCTTTATTTGTACGCGACTCGCGAATTGAGCCTTTTTCGGCAAGTGCGGGCTCCGTCGAGTTTTGAGGAAAAGCGTGGGTTTAGGCGTGCTTGACGCCTCTCCGGGCGGCGTAGTACGCTTGGCCTTAAGGGGCGAACAAATGGCGAAGATACCGTGTGAGATGGAACCGGACGTCAGACCAAACGTCGAGCCCGAACCGGAACAAAGCATGGAGCTATTTCCTATCCTGCGACCGTTCCCTCCACAGGCATGCGGATCTACCCTGACCGGCATTGCCCGGCTGGCGGCGGCCTCCTCCCCTGCCGGCGAGGGACATCTTATCGAGCTTCGATCGCTCAAGGTTCGCTCGGTATTGAACCGAAGTGTTTCGCGTCGAGGGTTGCGATTTACCTGGAGCATCAATCCTTACCGCGGATGCGAGTTTGCCTGCCGCTATTGCTATGCCCGCTATACCCACGAATTCATGGAGCTACGCCGGCCCGAAGACTTCGAGCGCAAGATTTTTATCAAAGAGAACGCGGCATGGCTGCTGGAACAGGAGCTGAAGCAGGTTCGCCCGGGCGAAGAAATCGCGCTGGGCACGGCGACCGATCCTTATCAGCCGGTGGAGCGCCGGGCTAGAGTGACTGCATCGCTGCTCGAGGTACTGGCGCGGCAGCATGGCCTGCGCATCGGGGTGGTTACGAAATCGACGCTGATCGAACGGGATATTCCCTTGCTGCAGAGGATCGCCGAGAGAAATACGCTGGCGCTGCACCTAACCATCACCACGCCCAACGCGGCGCTGGCGCGGCTGCTGGAACCGCGGGCGCCGCGGCCCGACCTGCGTCTAAGGACGGTCGCCAGGCTGCGCCAAGCCGGTTTACGGACGGGTATATTGTGCTCGCCGCTCTTACCGGGCATCACCGATACGGGCAAAGCGCTCGATGCGATGGCAAAAAAAGCCAAGGCTGCGGACGCCAGCTTTTTTGCCGCACAACCACTGTTCCTTAAGCCCTGCTCGAAGGAGGTTTATCTCGCATTTGTCCGGGAGCACTTTCCGTCGCTCGAGCCCATGTACCGGCAGCGTTTTAGCGAGGACGCGTTTGTATCCACGTTTTACCGGAAACGCATGGAGGCGCTGGTCAAGGCGGTATGCACGAAGTACTGCCTCGGCCGCCGCAACGGCGATGCTTCGCTGACGCGAGAAGTGGGCAAGGCCGGGCAGGAGCTGCCGGCGTGGCCGGGCTTGCTGTTCGCCGATCCGGTGATGGCTCGCGGATAAGCACACCTTAGAGCAGTTTCGGAATTACGGTGGCCAGATAAAGCTCGCGAGGTGTGGTTTTCCTTGAGAGAAAACCACGTAAAGGTTGGCGGCTTCGGTCTACACCAATTCCGAAACTGCTGTAGCCGCAAGCTGGATAAGCACCTGGGGATGATTGAGCCGTCCCCAGGTGCTCTAGCTTAGTTCAACGCGAACGCGTAAAGGACATCGCCACTCGCCGCCAGGATGTATTGCTTCCCATCAAGCATGTACGTTTCCACAGCATTGGATACATGGCCGATATGCGTATGCCAAAGCGGCTTTCCGGTCGCCGGATCATAAGCGACCAGGTTGTTATTGGAATCGCCGCTGAAGAGCAACTTTCCGGCTGTGGTGGTGAGGCCATGGTTGCTTCCTTCGCCGACCGAAGGCTGCAGATGGCGCCAGGCGATCTTTCCCGACTTATAGTCGATCGCCGTGATGTAGTTCCCCACGCTTGCCAGACGGTGCTCTTGCACCCCGTTCAGGCCCTGCATGGCACGGACGTTCGGCTCGGTGCGATAGTACTCGGAATACACCTCGCTGGTGGCCACATAGAAGAGGCCGGTTTGCGGATCATACGTCGGCGGCTCCCAATTTACGATGCCGTCCGAGTCTGGCGACACCAGGGAGCCGCCCGGCGTCGCGTCCTTTTCCGGATTACGGATTGGCCGGCCTGTCTTATCGAGTCCCGTGGCCCAGTTCAGGGTGTCGGAGTAAGGTACGGTGAGCAAATGTTCGCCGGTCACGCGATCGAGCACGAAAAAGTATCCATTGCGGCTGGCGTCGAGCAACAGCTTGCGTGGCTTTCCCTTGAATTCTCCATCGACAATTATCGGGGTCTGCGCGGCGTCCCAATCGTGGGTATCGTGCGGCGACGGCTGGTAGGCCCAGGCAAGTTTCCCCGTATCGACATTGAGGGCCACGATGCACGAGGTATACAGGTCGTCGCCTTCCCGGGTGGAGCCAGAAAACGCAGGGGTCGGGTTGGCGGTTCCAAAGTAGTAGAGGTGCAGCTTCGCATCGTAGCTGCCCGGCACCCAAGTACCCGCGCCGCCATGGCGCATAGAGTCGAGGTTGGGCCAGGTCTCCGAGCCGGGGTCTCCCATCTTTTCCGGTTCGCTGTACCACTTCCATTGCAGGTCGCCGGTTTCCGGATCAAAGGACTGCAGAAAACCCGGAGCATCCAAATCGTCGGCTGTACCCACCAGCAAATGATTGCCGATAACAATCGGCGCGATGGTCGAGAAGTACTGCTCGTTGAAGTCGGAGATCACTTTGTGCCAGCGTTCCTTGCCCGTCTTGGCGTCGAGGGAAACCAGGTAGTCGTCCGGGGTCTCAAAATAGAGCCAGTCGCCGTACATCCCCATACCGCGGTTACCGATATGCGTGCCGCCCTTGGTCTTCCAGAAGTAGTGCCAGAGAATCGTCCCGTCACGGGCATCGACGGCCCATGCATTGTCGGGCACCGACACATACAGGATTCCGTTTACCTGCAGCACCCCGCCAGAAATGCGTCCGGCGCCGCGCACCGGGACTGGTTCGTCGATCTCCCCGCCGATGATCGTCGGTGGGGTTCCCGGTCCGGTTCTGGAGAACGGTCCGGTGGGACCGGCCCCCGCCGGCAAGTGGCTTACCCAGGCAAGCCCCAGATCCTTGATGTTGGTCTGATTGATCTGCGTCAGCGAGCTGAACCGCCGGCCGGAATAATCGCCGGAATACGTCGGCCAGGCATCCGTCGCGGGTTTGGTCAGCAGCACGGGGTCAAGTCCCTGGGCGAACACAGCCGCAGTTACAGAGACCATCGAAAGGGCAAGGAGAAAGTTTCTGGTCTTCATTTCAGCGTCACCAGGTAGGCGGTGAGATTGTGAATGTTCGTGTCTTCGAGGGTGCGCAGCATATCCAGGTGCGGCTGCAACGGATTCTTCACCACAACCTTCGGTTCATCCCCATGACGAACGTAACTGTGGTAGTTTCCGCCGGCGTCGGTCAGGGAAACGATAAAATCATCGATCTGGTCCAGCCTGCCCTCCGCTGTTTTTCCGTCACGCAAGGTCACGGTCACCGTTTTGTGGGGTTGTTCCAAAGAGTCGCCTCTGCCTTCCCCGGATAGCATCACGCTCTGCAGGACGCGCACGTCCGTGTACCTGGCGCCGATGCCCGCGAGGTCTCCCGAAACGGAGTGACATCCGCTACATTTTCCAGCGCCGCTGAAGTAGACCTGGCCTGCTTGCGCATCGCCGACCAGCGGATTCACCGTGCCGGTGGTGGCAGCGCGTCCCCCGACCGGCATGCTGTGGATGAAGGCTGCGATGGTCCCAACTTCAGCTGTCGAGAGATCGAATTTCGGCATGCCTTTATCCGGCCTGCCGTTCTGCACCACCTGCGCGATCAGCTCGCCGTCTTTATCGTTCAAGACGAGTTCACTACGGATCAAATTGGGGCCTTGCTCGCCGCCGCGCGCGTCTGAACCGTGACAGAAACTGCAATTGGCGCTAAAGATCTGCTTGCCGCGCGCCACCGCGGCGGGGTCGGCCGGCGGCCTTTCCGGATACGCCGGAACGCCGAATGGCCGGGGAGCGGCCGGCGCCTGGGAAGGAGGAGGAGACCCCGGGGGAGCCTGAGACTGGTTCGCGCCAGCTTGGTTGGGAGTTGCGGGAGCGGTGGATTGCGCTGCCACCAGGGCGACCGTGCCGAGCCCCAATAACGCAGGAAGGAGAAGTTTTACCCGGTGCAAAAGACCTCCAAGCAGAAAAGAACAACGGTGAGAATGCGTTTCCCATTTATCTTAACGCGAGCGGAGCCTGAGCCTGCAAAAGTGGCTTTTCACCACGGTCCGGGGGAATCCTGTTTCCCAATCGAACCGGGAGCCACCGCGAAACCGCTTTAGAGCGCGAGGCGGATCTTCCTCCGGGTGAGTAATGCGGCGATAGCCAACATAAAGCAAGTAAAGACGATCGATTTGGCGACGCCCTGCCACCCCGAGCGGAAAAGACCGCCGAAGAAGGTGATCCCGACGGCGCCGAGCAGCTCCCAGTAGTCGGGGAGAAGATAGGTGGTGAGCGTGTTGGAGCCGGCGGGGCGGAACGCAAAGGCCCACCCGGTCTTTTTTTTCACGTCACACAGCCAGTACAGCAACGCGAAGGCGGCCACTGCGAAGGCGATGGTGAAGAGGCACCAGGTAGGGGTGGCGCGGATCTTGGAGATGCCGAGCGGCTTGAGCAGATATCCGGCAGCCAACGCGGCGGCTGCGAAGGCCAGAGCGGGAACAAGCTTTTGGCGGAAGCTCTGGAAGCGCCTGGCCTCGATAAAGATGATGGTGGTGACGACGCCGGCCATGATCAGGCTGGCGGCGGAACCATTGCCCCAGGGCCACTGGTAGTCGCGGAGGGTCTGCTGCAAGCTGAGCCAATACGCCGCCGTGGCAGAGTGCCTGGCGGCCATGGCGACGAATGGCGCGGTGGTAACCGCGTTCCAGCCGACCAGCGCGATCAGCCACAGCAACGGCGCGATCAGCCAGCGGCGAAACGGGATATACAGCAGGCAAACGGCGAAGTAGGCGTAACCGATAAGGCCCAGGATCTCCGGGTAGCTACCGTCGATCCAGGCCACCTGGCCATCCGGGCCGGTACGGCGGAAGAGGGCATACATGGCGATGACCATCAGGGCCCCTACGAAGCGGAGGATCGTATGCCACCGCGGGCTGCCGCTCTTGCCGGGGTAGACACTGAGGAAGAAGGAGCAGCCGAGAATCCCGAGGAACTCCCAGAGCTGCGGGCCGATGACCATGCGGCCGGGATCGGCCAAACTTCCGTTGGCCAGGATGAGGCCGAGGATGACCAGAGAGGCGGAACGGACGAAAACATGCCCCCAGAGCGAAAGTTGCGAAGGGTTTTTGCGCAGCCGGGCGTTGATAGCAATGGGCATCGACATGCCGACTAAAAAGAGGAACACGGGGAAAACCATGTCCACGTAGGTCATTACATCCCACTCGGCTTTGGCATGGAACGTCCACCAGGGCAGGTTTCGGGTCCCATCGAGATCATTTACGAAGATCATGACGGCGAGCGTGATGCCGCGGAAAATATCGACGGACTGGATCCGGGTAACGATGGACTCACCAGCTCCGTCGATGGAAATGTGTTGCGGGTTGGTGACCGCCGCTGTGCTCATGACACCTCGTAAAGGGATGGGACGAGTATAGCGTGCGAGCCGGCCCTCACCTTATAGACCGCCCCCCCCCGGGCTGCTGGCAAGGAGTTCTACAATCAAAGTTTGGGAGGATCTGGGCATGTGCAGCCACCGGCATGCGGCCACCGGATCGTAGCCAAAAATTGCAGTGCGCATCGTAATCGGAATCGGGTCCTATTTTAAGGAGAGCATGAAGCCAGCAATGCATTCCAGCGTCACCGCCACCGCCGGGTCGATAGCGCCCGGCTCGAGCGCCGCACCCGCGGCAAGCCTGGACTTCGGGCCGGCTAATCCGTTTTACGCGCCCAGCACATTGCCATTCAACGCGCCCCCCTTCGACAAGGTTCAAGACGCCGATTATCAGCCGGCCATCGAAGCAGGCATGGCGCAACAACTGGCGGAAATCCAGGCCATTGCCGGCAATCCGGATCTGCCTACGTTTGAGAACACCCTGGTCGCCATGGAGAAGAGCGGGCGGCTGCTCGACCGCGCGGCTTCGGTCTTCGATGCGGTGACCAGCGCCAACACCAACCCGGCTTTGCAGCAAGTGCAGGAGACCATCGCTCCTAAACTCGCCGCGCACTATGACGCGATGTATCTGGATGCCCGCCTCTACCACCGCGTGGAAACCATCTATCAACAGCGCGACACGCTCAAACTGGACGCCGAATCGCTACGGTTGGTCGAGGTGTATCAACGTCAGTTTGTGCATGCCGGGGCAAACCTCTGCGACGCGGATAAGAGTGAGCTCAGGCGAATCAACGAAGAGATATCGACGCTGGAAACGGCTTTCAGGACAAAGCTGCTGGCGGCAACCCAGGATGCCGCTTACGCCACGACCAACAAAGACAAACTCGCAGGACTTGACAGCGCGGAGCTAACCGCGGCTGCGGGGGCGGCGGAGCGCAGAAAGCAAGAAGGCTGGGTCTTAACGCTGCAGAACACCACGCAGCAGCCTTACCTCGCAAGCCTGCAAGACCGGGCAACGCGCCAGGAGGTGCTTGAGCATTCCTGGAATCGCACCGAGCGTGGCGGAGTGAATGACACGCGCGCGACTGTCACCCGATTGGCCGCGTTGCGGGCGGAAAAAGCAAAGCTGCTGGGGTTCGAGAATTTCGCGGCATGGAAGCTGGAAGATCAAATGGCCAAAACCCCCGCGGCCGCAATCCGGTTCATGGATGCCCTGGTTCCCCCTGCGATCGCAAACGCGGCCGCGGAGGCCGGTGACATCGAACGCCTGATGGACGCCGACAACGCGGGCGAGGCGTTGCAGCCGTGGGACTGGGACTACTACGCGAAGCAGGTCCGCCAGGCCAAATACGATCTCGATGAAGCACAACTCAAGCCGTTCTTCGAACTGAACCAGGTGCTGCTCCATGGCGTCTTCTACGCCGCAAGCCAACTGTTTGGGCTGACCTTCAAGGAGCGGAACGACTTACCCGTGTATCACCCGGAAGTACGTGTGTACGAGGTGATGGAAGCGGATGGGCGACCTCTGGCGCTGTTTTACTGTGACTGGTTTAAGCGGGATAACAAGAACGGCGGCGCCTGGATGAGCAACCTGGTTGGCCAATCGAAACTGTTGGGCACGCTGCCGGTCATTTACAACGTGGGCAACTTCAGCAAGCCAGCCGCGAACGAGCCGGCGCTTATCAGCTTCACCGACGTGACGACGATGTTTCATGAATTCGGTCACGCACTGCACGGCATGCTTTCAAACGTTGAGTATCCCAGCCTATCCGGGACCTCGGTGGCGCGGGATTTCGTCGAGTTCCCTTCCCAGTTTTACGAGCACTGGGCGACCGATCCCGCGATCTTCAGCAACTACGCGAAGCACTATCAAACCGGGGAGCCCATGCCCCCGGAGTTGACCGCCAAGCTTAACCAGACCAGCACGTTTAACCAGGGCTATGGGCTTACGGAGGTTCTGGCGGCGGCGGAGCTTGACATGCAGTGGCACACGTTGAGCGCCGGCGCGCCGGTCGAGAACACCGGCGCATTCGAGCAAGAGGCGTTGCGCAAGACCGGTCTCGCGATCAGCTATGTGCCGCCGCGCTACCGGTCCACATACTTTTCGCATATCTGGTCGACTGGGTACGCCGCTGGCTACTACGCGTACCTGTGGAGCGAGATGCTCGATGAAGATGGGTACCAGTGGTTCCTGGAGCACGGTGGCCTGAACCGAGAAAATGGGGACCGCCTTCGGCGCATGGTTCTTGGTCGCGGCAACAGCGAAGATCCGGGGGCGATGTACAAGGCCTGGCGGGGCGCCGACCCGAGCGTGCAGCCGATGCTGAAGCGGCGAGGCTTGAAAGACGCGGGAGAAACGAAATGATCAGCGACGCAAACGGAGGAACCTTGACGAAGAGGCAGCAGAATTTAGTGACGTTTGTAGCCATGTTCATCGCCCTGACCATGGCGTTTGATGGTGGGCCGGCACGAGCGGCAGAGAAACTGCCACCGGCCAAGCCGCTGGTGGTGCCAACCTTGCCGTATGAAAAATTTACCCTGCCCAACGGTCTCGAAGTCATTCTGTACGAGAACCATAAGCTGCCGCTGGTCGCGGTCGATCTCTGGTATCACGTTGGCCCGGTGAACGAGAAGGTGGGCCGGACGGGTTTCGCCCATTTGTTCGAGCACATGATGTTCGAAGGCTCGGAGCATGTGGGCGAGAAGGCTCACTTCAAGTACCTGGAAGGCGCAGGAGCCACAGATATAAACGGGACCACGAGTTATGACCGCACCAACTATTTCGAGACACTGCCGAGCAACCAGCTGGAGCTGGCTTTGTGGCTGGAGAGCGACCGCATGGGCTTCCTGTTGGAGACGCTGGACCGGGCGAAACTGACCAACCAGCGGGACGTGGTGCGTAATGAGCGGAGGCAGGGCGAAGGAACCCCGTATGAACTGGCGGACGAGGCGGTCGGGCACCTGTTGTTCCCCAAAACGCACCCCTACTACGGAAACGTGATCGGCTCTCACGCAGATATCGAAGCAGCACGATTGAACGACGTGCGGGATTTTTTCCAGCACTATTACACGCCGAACAATGCCAGCGTTGCCATTGCCGGCGACTTTGACCGCGCGCAGGTGAAGGCGCTGGTGAACAAATACTTTGCGCCCATCCCGCGCGGCCCGGAAGCAGAAAAGCCGGTGGTGTCGACGCCGCCCATTGAGAGCGAGCGACGCGCGACGATTACCGATACAGTGCAACTGCCGCGGGTGTCTGTCGCGTGGTTGACTCCGGAAGCGTTCAAGCCGGGAGATGCGGAAGCGGATTTCTTCATCAAGGTTTTGGGCGGGGGCAAGACCAGCCGGCTGTATCGCAAGCTGGTGTACGAGCAGCAGATCGCGCAGAGCGTCAGATGCCAAAACGAGTCGCTCACCGTCACCTCCATGGCGCAGTGCGATGTGGTTGCGCGTCCGGGCGTGAAGCCGGAAACCCTGGAGACCGCCATCGATAAAGAGATCGCCTCGCTGCGCGAACAGGGACCGACGCAAGCTGAGCTGGACGGCGCACGCACGGAATACCTTACGGCCAAGATAACGGGACTGCAGCGGCTGGGCGGATTCGGCGGCGTCGCCGACATGATGGATCGCTACAACCAGTATCTCGGCGACCCGGGATACCTGCCCAAAGATATCGCGCGCTACCAGGCGGTTACTCCGGATTCAGTACGTGCGATTGCGCAAAAAGTATTCGCCATGAATCAGCGGGTCGTCGTCTACGCGGTGCCAGGAAAAAAGGTCATCGACGATGTACCGCGTAGTCCGGAAGATACAGATGCACATGTAACCGTGACGCCGCCGTATACACCGGAGTTTGAGACCGCACAGAATTGGCGGAACGGTGCGCCCGCGGCCGGACCTTCCCCGGAATTGCATTTGCCTGCACCCACAACATTCGCATTGAAGAACGGCCTGAAGGTCTACCTGGTAGAGGAGCATACGCTGCCGGTTCTGAGTGCGACCCTCGTGAACCTGGCGGGGAGCGAAGAGAATCCGGCAGACAAGCCGGGACTGGCGGCCTTTACCGCGCGCATGTTGACCGAGGGGACAAAAAACCGCAGTTCGGTGGAACTGGCGGATGATGTAGATTCCATCGGAGCCCAACTCATGTCGCTGGCCACTACGGACCAGGCTGGGGCGAGTATAGGAGCGCTCAGCAACAACACGGGGGCCGCACTCTCCCTGCTCGCGGATGTAAGCCTGCGCCCCGCCTTCCTGCCGGAGGAGGTAGAGCGGATTCGCAAGCAGCGGCTGGTGGCGATCCAGGAGGAGGGCGATCAACCAACGGCCACGGCGGTGCGCGTGGGGCTGAGGGCGCTCTACCGAGACACGCCCTATGGATATCGCGATATCGGTACAACCGCTTCGGTTAAGACAATCACACGCGCGGAGTTACAGCAGTTCTGGAGCGAACATTATGCGCCCGCCGATGCGGCGCTGTTCCTGACCGGGGACGTCACCGAGAAGAGCGCGCGGCAGCTGGCGGAGAAGTACTTCGGCGGCTGGACCGCGTCCGGTGAGACAAAGACGGCGCGCACGCCTCAGGCTCCTGCGGCGTCTCCGCGGCGAATCATCATCGTCGATAAGCCAGGCTCTCCGCAGACGGCATTGATCGCGTTTGGCCCGGGCGTTCCGCGGTCGACGCCGGATTACCCCGCGGTGAATGTGATGAACAGTCTGCTGGGAGGGCTCTTCTCCAGCCGGATCAATATGAACTTACGGGAGAAGCACGGCTATACCTATGGGGCATTCTCGGAGTTCCTTTTCCGGCGCGGCGAAGGGCCGTTCCTTACCGGCGCGCGCGTGCGTACCGACGTAACCGGCCCCGCGGCACAGGAGCTGTTTGGCGAGCTGAGCCGTATGCGCACTGATCCGGCAACGACGGATGAACTGCGGTTGGCAAAAGACAACGCATTGCGTTCCCTACCGGGAAATTTTGAAACAGTTGCCGATACAGGGCGGTTGATGTCAGACATCTTCACGTACAACTTGCCGGCAAACTACTACCAAACGCTGCCGCAGCAATATGCGGCGGTGACCGCCGCGGAGGTGGAAAAGGCCGCCCAGGATCACGTGCATCCGCAGGACCTGATCGTCGTTGCGGTGGGAGATCGCGCCAAGATCCAACCGCAGCTGGAGCAGCTCGATCTGGGCCCGATCGAGCTGCGCGATGAGAGCGGAGATCCGGTGAAGCAGTGATTGTGGCGGGTTTGCCGGCGCGACTCCATAGGAAAGGGCGCCGGCGTTTCTTTAAATTACGGGTTCAATCTGCTCTTGGATGGAGCCGGGGGACATGGCCGGGAGCAGCTCACGTTAGGAAGATAATGCACGCTGGACCGCCGATCTCGGTGTAACGGCCTGTGAACGTCAACATGCCGTTCTTCCGGTCTACTCGAAACGAAGCGATACTATCACTGCGTTGATCGCACGCATACAGGAACGCCCCGCCCGGATCGCTTCCTATGTACCTTGGGTAGTCACCCATGGTTGAGGTTTCGCCAAGATAGTGCAGTCTCCCTTCGCCATTCAGAGAGAAGATAGCGATCGAATCGTGAAGCCGATTCGCAGCGTAGAGAAATCGACCGTCGGACGATAGCAGGATCTCTGAAGTGAAATTTGTTCCCTTGAAGGCTGGGGGGAGCGTAGAAATTGTCTGCTGCGAACGCAGGGATCCGGTCGCCGGATCAAAATGGAAAAATTCCACCGTTGATCCTTCTTCCTGCAGCGAATAAAGCCAGCGCCCATTGCGATGAAAGGTAAAGTGACGGGGGCCGTCCCCTGGAGGCACCGTAACGAACGAAGCATCGGACACGGGAGAAAGCTTGCCCGCCGCAGGATCGAGACGATACACGTAGATTCGATCCTGCCCCAGGTCGCTTTGCAAAACAAAACGATTCCCGGGGTCAGCATGGATCATGTGCGCATGCGGCTTGTCATGCCCGCTGAACGAGAAACCGCCGGGAGCACTGGTTGGGATCCCAGGGCCAAGAGAGCCCGTATCCTTGTGGACATCAGTGGCGGGCCCCAGCGCCCCTGTGGGTAAGATCGGCAGCACCGCTATGGTGCCGCCGCCGTAGTTGGCGACGAACACAAATTTTCCCGATGCGTCGACACTCAAGTGGGCCGGACCGGCTCCCTGGGAACTGACGATATTCAATAGCTTAAGATTTCCATTCGTCCGATCTACCGTGTATGCGCTTACGGCTCCGCTATGGCCTTCGAAATCCGCAACTTCGTTGACCGCATAAAGGTGTTGACCGGAGGGATCGAGAGAAAGCCAGGACGTATTCCGCGCTTCCGCGGCAAGCTTGATCTGGCTTAACTCTCCGCTGGCCATATCCATTTCGAAGAGGTAGATTCCCTTCCCGTTGCTTCCACCGCCATCGACTGCAGCACTGTAGGTGCCCACATAGGCTAGTCTTTTCCCACTCCGGATGGAGGAAACTGCTGCGTGAAGCGGCGTGAGAGCCGAGTGAAACATCGCGAAGACCATCGACTGCTTGAGTAATTCGCGGCGAGAAAGGTTGAGGTTCGATCTGTGGTCTTGCTTAATATTCCGGGGCGCCATTTTTATGATGTCTCCTCTGCAACATTAAATCTCCGCCTTCGCCTGCGTAAAGCTAAGAAAAATAACAGGGAGGTCCAGAATGCGGCCACCCTCAGGTGTTGCGCCGGTGAGCACATGGGTGGTTACCGGGCGCTCCCGTTGGCGAAGAAGATCCGATCACGTAGAACGGAAGTAACTCCGCGGCAAAAATCGCACTGCATTTGATCCATTCGGGGGAGATGAAAAAGCACGGATAACTGGCACAGTAGAGCCCGGCGCATTTCTGGAAGCAGGGAATGCCGCCTGAAAGGTGCCAGTGAATGAAACTCCTTATGGTGGGCTTTTTCGCGTTGAGTGGCGCAGCCTTTGGCGCAAGCATAGCGCCGGTCAGTTATCACGATGGAACCCTCGTATCCTTTACCCAGCAAACGCCAGCGAGCAACTGCAGTAGTAAATCAGAACTGGACTGTACGGATGATGACCAGCTATACGTCGTCAAGTCAGAGGGCATCGTCTATACCCTGACCCCGGTGGGCACGGCAACCGGGAGTATCGCGCAAAAAGCGACGTTGGGGTGGAGCAGGACGTTGACCAAAACCTCGTCGCTCTATCACCAGCAGCCAGGAACAGCGCTGCAGCTTCGTGACGACGGCAAGCATCTTTTCGTGAAGGTGGGTAACCGGGAGTCACGATATACGACGGTGGAAGCGCCTTAGGGCGAACGATTCCGTGTAGCCCATTCAAGCCTTTCTTTTGGCTTGAGTGGGTTCACGTTCTGTTGGCTGTGCTGCCTACGAACGAAGCGAACGGGGCGCGATCCAGTCACCGATGGAAACGAAAGGAGGCAGTATGGTAAGAGACTCCAAAGCCGAGGCGCAGGTCGTTCTGCGTGTTGTCGTAGCCGTTCGGGAACTGGGTTCTTGCGTAATCGATCTGCAGCAGACGTACCGCAAAGTGCTTGGAGAAAAACAGATTGATGCCCCCGCCCGTTTGCAGGGCAAAGGAATTCGCCGTTGCGTTCGTCACGTTACCCGAGGGAAAGGCGCCGCTGAAAGCGTGAGCGGACCCGAAGAGCCCATCGCCAAAGATTTGCAAGCGGGGCCGCCGTAGGGCGCCGGCCGCGCGCGACCGGAAGGTGTATGTGTAACGCGGACCGCCCATGTAGCTGACTTCGCTGAAATCAACGCCCGGAGCATAGTTCGAAACAACGCCACCGGTGATGCCGGCAGCGATACCGAATCCCTTCCACAAGGTGAACGCAGCATCCGCGCCGCCCCCTTGCAGCCAAAAGCAGCCGCACGTTCCGGGGGCGAGTTGCGCGTGCTCCGTACTGTAAGTGATGGCCACGTCGGTGTACGGTGAACTGCCCTTTGGCTCGCTTTGGGCGTGCGCCCACGGACTGCTGGAGGCTGTCACCAGAAGGGCCGCAAAGAGCGCTTTTCCGCAAATAGGGATACGCATGCAAGGTCTCCTTGTTACATAACCGCGTTACTTAACCGTCAGGGTGAGTGTCGTGGAGTGCGTAAGCGCTCCCGAGACGGCTGTAACCGTCAAGGTGTAGGTCTGCTGAGCCTGTTGTGGGCCGAACAGGCCGCTGGTGGCGCCGCAGCCCGTGAGTGCAGTGAGTGCCACCATACCCGCGGCCAACAAGAGCACCAGCGAACCCACTCCCGATAGGCGCCTGGCGAGCGAGCGCAGTCTGCGGGCAAAAGGCAGCAGCAAGATGCCGAGCACCACCGGCGGCACACTGCGCTTCGGTAGGTTCCGCAGATCGAGATGCGCCACCGGTGGCGGCAACTGGACGGCCAGGGAAAGAGGAACCTGCGCAACCCGCGCGGGGAAAGACCAGGTAGTGGCCGTCAACTGAGTCCAGGGTGACGGAGTCACGGTGGCCGTTGCCCCTGACGGCAATCCACTCACCGAGAGCGTTACCGGCGCCGGGAAGCTGAATCCCACCGTCGGCGCGACCAGGAGGGGGTAGTTCGCCGTACCCCCAGGAGCCGTTGTTTGCGAGGTAATCGGAGTACCGCCGCTACTCCCCGTGCCCGTACCGGAAGTCGAAGTCAAGCTGAAGTTGAGTACCGATTGGGCCAGAACGCTGCTCGTCGAAGCAGCGAAATTCGTGTCTCCACTGTAAACAGCGGTGATCGCGTGCGAGCCGGCCACAAGTGCCGACGTGCTCAGCGTGGCCACATGGCCGGCGAGTGGGGTCCGGCCCAAGGCAGCTGTGCCGTCGAGAAAGGTGACGGTGCCGGTTGGTGTACCAAGCGCCGCTGAAACTGTTGTGGTAAAGGTGACAGCCTCCTCCGCCAGACTCGGATTTGCGCTGGAGGCGACACTGGTCGCCGACGGCACCTGGCTGACCACGAGTGTGCCGGTAGCACTGCCGGTGTAAATCGGGTCGTCGATGGCGCCCACTACCGTGTAGCTCCCGGCGGACGAAGGGGCAGTGGAAGAGTTGTTGTAGGTTAAGTTCACCCTTAGACCGCTTGGGCTGGTAGTGGCGGTTGCGGCCAGCGGCAAGCCAGTATAACTCTGCGCCAAGCCACCTAACGTAACAGTCGCGGCTTTCTTTGATATCACCAGCGTGCCGGTGGCAGTCCCGGTGTAATTCTCACTGCTTACCGTGCCCACGACGGTGTAGCTGCCAAGCGCGGTGGGTGGGGTCGACGACGGACCATACGTGGCGCCGTCTATACCGGTGTAGGTCAAGCCCACCGTCAACTCAGCGGGGTTGGTGGAGGCGGTTGCGGCCAGCGGCGATCCGGTATAGGTCTGTGCCAGGTTGCCCAAAGTTACCGTGGCGGCCCCACGACCGATGGTCAGCGAATATGCGTGAGCGCCTGTGATGGAGTCGGTATCGGTCGCAATTACGGTAAAGTCATAGGGCCCACCGGCAGTCGTTGGTGTTCCTGAGAGCACTCCGCCGGCGCTCAAGGTCAGCCCCGGGGGCAGTGTCCCGGTGTATGAGTATCGGTAAGGAGCCGTGCCGCCGCTGGCAGTGAATGTAACTCCACTATAGTGACTGCCCACCGTTCCCGCCGGCAGCGTTGAGCTCGATGGCAGGAGTGCAATTTCACCCCCGGTACCGGTGCCGCTCAAGGCTACCGACTGGTTCGACGAATTTACATTGTTTACGTTGTCAGTCACCGTGGTCGTTCCGGTTAAAGCACCCGCGGCAGTCGGCAGAAACTCAATGCCCAACACGCAGCTTGTGCCGCCGGATAATGTGGTGGTCCCGGTACACGTCGTATCCGAGCCGCTCAGGTTGAAATTCGCGCTCGTCGTCAACGCGCTCACATTAAGGGTCGCATTGCCATTGTTGCTCACCGTCACGTCGATCGCCGGTGAGGAGGTGGTCACAGCGAACGATGCGAATGCGGCAATGCCGCTAGCGAGGGTGACCCTGCGCAGGACACTGTTATTCGCGTCGTCGAGATACAAATTGCCGCTACCGTCGACGGCTATGTCCTGCTCATAGTTCAGCCCGGCCTGCAGCGCCGATCCGCCGTCTCCGGTGTACGTACCGATCCCACCGGTGTAGATCCCGGCCGCCGTGGTGATGACTCCGGTCGAGACACTGACCTTGCGGATCAAATTGTTTGAAGAATCGGCAATATAGATATTGCCCGCCGCATCGACCGCCAGACCCTCCGGATCGCATAACTGAGCGCTGGTCGCCGCACCGCCATCACCGGAGTAATAACAATTGTCGCCTGTGTACTGTTGGCCCGCAACGGTGCTGATAAAGCCGGTACTCGCCGTAACTTTACGAATCACGTTGTTGGCGTCATCGGTGATGTAGAGATTTCCCGCGCCGTCGATTGCCAGCCCGAGGGGGTGGTTCATCCGTGCCAGGACTGCCGCGGCCCCATCGCCGCTATACCCTGTGCCGAGGTCTGTGTTCCCCGCCACGGTCGTCATCAAGCCAGTCACTGCATCGACCCGGCGAATCAGTTTCGGAGAATCTGCGATGTAGAGATTGTTGGCCCCATCCACCGCCAACCCCTGCGGGCTGGTGAGCTTGGTGCTGGTGGCGAGCACATTATCTCCACTGTAGCCAGACTCGCCGGATATTCCAGCTACAACCGTAACGATTCCGGTGATGGCATCGATCTTGCGGACCACGGCGTTGCCAGTGTCGCTGATGAATAAGTCTCCCCGGCCGTTGATCGCAACCCGGGCCGGATGGTTGAAGGTGGCATCCGTTGCCAGCCCGCCATCGCCGGTGTCCGTGCAGGTTCCGCTGATGCCGGCTATCAAGCTGGTCGTAGTGGTTGCAACCGCATACTCTTCGACTATGCAGCGTGTCTTATCCACCAGATACAGGTTTCCTTTGCTGTCTGGCGTTACGCCGTTGATATAGCTTGTGCCCGTCCCGAGAAACGTTACCGGAAGCGTGGAGGTCGCTCCCGCGTCAAAGCCAAGCTGCGGGCCCAAACCGACACCGTGGATATATGCCGTTGCCAGAACGTTTCCCGATCCATCTTCAAGCAACACCGCACCATAGCGGATGCCGGGCTGCTGTGGAGTAAAGACAACGTTCACTGTGCAGGTGTTATCGCCGCTGTAGACATGGCTGGTCCCGTTCGTGTTGCAGGTCCCGGTCGTGGCGTCGACAAAGTCAAGGTTGGTCGCGCCCTGCGTCACCACCACCGGTGCTCCGATCACGCCGCTGGTAAGAAAAGTAAAGGTTATGCTTCGGCTGCTGCTTGTGGAGCCGACAGGGATAGGCTCGAAGTTCGCCGCCGCCGGCGCACTGGCAGTCGCCGCAGCGGGTGAGTCTACGACCAGCGTGACGCTCGCAGTCCCCGTCCCCGGATAACTCTCCTGACTGGCGGAAGTAAAGACGACCGAAAGCACATGCGAACCTGGTGAGAGCACCGTGCCCAAAGCCGGAGTGTAGGCATACGTTCCTTCCGTGTTCCCGACCGCATTCAATTGTGTACTGCTCAGAGGTGTGCCATCGGCAATGGCGGCGGGCGTGGCCCAGGTCACCGCGGCGTGCTGCTGCAGCGTGAGGGTCAGCGGCGCTGTCACGCTGCTGGAAAATGTCGGATTCGATACAGCCGCGGATACAGAGGGCGTCGTGCTCGTTTCGCCTCCGGTTGCGTTCGCCGTCACGGTCACGGTAATCAGGACGCTATCGCTCGCAACAGCAGCAAGGGTGGTGGTCCGGGTGCAGCTCAAGGTGCCCACGGTGCAGATCCATCCGCCATTGGTATCCGTCATCGCGGTTGCGGTAAGGCCGGCGGGCAAGGTAACGTTCAGCACGGTCGCGCTGCTGAGCGCAACCGTCTCGCTGGTGTCCGTCACGTCCACCGTGATGGTGTCGTCGGTATCGCCCTCCACGAAAACGGAATCGACCCGGTTGGTGGTTATGCCGATTGAGACTGTGGGCAGAACGATTGGAGTCACAAAGTTAGACAGATCGAACAAGGCATATTCGAGCATCTTTTCCTGCGCGATCTGAGCCGTCGTCAATGTCGGACACTCCGCGGGATATATGGGATTACCCGATAGGCTCACATTCTCCACGTGATATTCGTTGAACAAGACGCGTCCGAATTGCGCATCGGCGGCTGCGTCGAACGGCGTGTTGAATGAGAACTGCATGACTGGATTGGTGCTGGTGGTGACATCGGGATTGAGCGTCAGCCAGGATTGCGCAGGGGCGTTGATGCCGCTCAGATCCCAGCGGAGCGTGCTGATCTCCACCTGTCCTAACGTGCCGGTATCGGCCGCTCCGGCCGTGTTACCGTCCGCGTAACCGCCGTTGTAGAGCCATTGCGCGAGCGTTGACCCATCGGTGAAGTTGGTGTTGACAGTCGCCACGCCGGGGTCGGGGTTGAGGCTAGACACGGGATTAGCAAGCCAGATCCCGCTCCCTGAGAACGTCGTGCTCTGAAAAGATTCCGTCGTATTGATCCACACACGACTGTCATGGGTGACAAAGGCGCGCCCCCCGGCATCGGTGTAGGCGAGCAGGTTATCTATGTAACTGGTGGATTCGACGGTCGTGCTGCCCTGACAGGGAAACATCGCTATGTCATAACTGTTGAGCGGCGTGGTGCTCGTGCCTCCCATGAGCGCGGTTTCAGACGGGGTCGACGCACTGATCTCCGCTCCGGCCGAGTGGTCGCCCTTATAAAGGTGGATGCGCCCGCCAAGAGTGGCGCCGCTGGTTACCGTGTCGTCGGTTATTTCGTTATTGCTCACGCCCAAATCATGAAAGACACATTCCAGCGCATCCTTCGAACCGGTGGAGATGGCGATCAGGGGGATGTCGCCCTGGGCGTGGGTGGACGGCATACTCAGGGAAAGCCCCGTGATGGCGCTGGTGGCGACTTCCTCGCTAAACTGTCGCCGCCAGTGACCGGCCTGAATCACCAATGTATAGGTGGTGTTCTCGGAGACGTTGCTCAGCGAGAAAGTGCCGTCCACCGCCGTGTAGGTGTAGATCGTAACCCCGGCGGGCACCGCGGTCGACGCCGTCAGGCAATTCGCCCCCGGACAATTTGCTCCGGAAACGAATGCAGCCGGGGTGGAGGTGGTGACATAAACGAGCGCATTCGGCAGGACGTTGGTGCCGTTCGGCATATACACCGTGCCGCTGATGGCCGTGGTCTGCGCATTCGCAAGGGTGCAAACAGCTGGGCACACGAAAAGCAAGCCCGCGAGGAATGAGAGAAAAAGCGATCGTACAAAACGACAAGTTCCAATCATGAACACTAATCCTCTTCGTGCAGATTCATTGCAAACAGCGTGTGTCTTGAGCCGCGCCATCCATTGTGCGGATAAACCGCTTCGTAGCCGGCGACCACCAGATGCGACGAGAACGTTGAAACCAGAAATGACCCGAACGAATAAAGCCACTGCAACCCCTCTGGGACTGCTGCTTCAGCGATCGCGAGCGAACGGAGAGTGTTCGCGGCCGCATGCCTTGACAGCCGGTTACCCAGAAGCGATTCTTCCACGCATTCAACCGCTCACATACGGAACCACCGTTGGCACATAAGGTACGCAGCCCGTATCGGGACGGGTTCTCCGCGACAGTATGTCTTAAGTTGGGACACTGCCGTACTGCCTCCCACGGAGCGTTGCCCGCACTGCGAGGAGAGCTTGTCAACAGGTGCGCTCGCAGCCCGCCGACAAGCTCTTTTGCTTGCCACCGTGGTTGTGTTGATTAGGGCGCGCCTCGGCTGCTGAAGCCGGGTCTACATTTTTAGAGCCGGGGAGTCAGGGGGCGGACCCCAGGCAAGCTATTTTTTAACAGGCTGCAGGCTTGATCCGGGGCTACACCGAGATACACCGAGGGCTACACCGCGGACCAGAGTTTTTCCGGAGCCTGTGAAGCCCGTAGCTATCCAGGAGGAGGACGGGGGGGAGATGCTTTTCTGCGCAACGTTGAAAGGATAGTCTCCCCCGCGGCCGCTGACCGGTCATGGTGGTGCGCTAAGTTGTCAAAGAACTGCCAAGCTCAGAGGACACGCACTGGGCGCACCCCTGCTGATTCGCGCAATGGATCTGCTCTCTCCCGCAGCCCCCCTCATCGGGCGAAAAAGAATGCACTTTGTGAGAGAAATGAGAAATAAGCCCCCCTGCTCTCTCCCGCAGCCCCTCACCGGGTGAAAAGATAGAAAAAGGCGAATGAGCGAGATAAGCGAAATAAGCCCGTCTACTTCAGAGCACTGGTGGTTTCTGTAAGCCGGTTGCGGCGGCACGGAACTGGCAGTTCGGTGCAAAGCCGGACAGGGCCGTCGCGATGAAACGGCGCTGGAATCGACACCTCTGGAGACTCATTGCAATCTCCAGTGGCGCGAAGCGATTGGACCGACGTGAAACTCGCGGACTGGCGAGAGGTTCACCACATATAGATGCAGAAACCTCCCGGAAAGTTCGACTGAATCAGACGCGTCGACAGTAATTAGATAATCAGGATGCCCTGCGGCAGCTAAACCCCTGAAGTCACTTGGCAGCAAGCAAGCGCAGGGATTGGGGAAACCTGGGGACGTTCACCACGTTTTCCAGACTGTTGCGAATACCGTTGGAAATTCTTGAAAGCGCACACCTCGTCTCTAAAAATGCAGAAACTCCAGACCACGGACTCCATGGATCTAAAAGTGTAGAACCTCCAGACCCAGGATGAAATCCTGGATTTCATCCTGGGCTCTCTTCAGCCGTCCCTTCGGGACTGGATTGGCGCCGGTTCCCTTCCGGTCGTCCGCTCAAAAGCGAGGCACGTCGGCGAGGCGATTGAGGTTCTGGAAAGGAATCATCCAGCCGGGGTATTCTGGCGGTAAGACGCTGACTTCATCGAGCTTCTTGATTTCGTCCTCAGTCAGCTTGATTTCCGTAGCGGACAGATTCTCTTTCAGTTGATCGACGCGCTTGGCCCCGATGATGACAGAAGTGACAAACGGCTTGGCGAGGACCCAGGCCAGTGCGATCGCGGCAACGCTGGCTCCGTGCGCCTCGGCGACCGGCCGAAGAACATCCAGAATGCGCCAGGTGCGTTCCTTATCCACGATAGGAAAATCAAAAGCTGAGCGTCTTGAGCCCTCAGGTTTCTGATTCTCTCGGGAGAATTTTCCTGAAAGCAGCCCACCCGCCAGAGGGCTCCATACCAGCAGTCCAATGTGTTGGTCTTTCAGCAGTGGCACAATTTCCCGTTCCAGATCGCGCCCGGCGATCGAGTAATAGGCTTGCAGCGTGTCGAGCTTGGTGAGATTGCGCGCATCTGCGATGCCGATCGCTTTCATGATCTGCCACGCATACCAGTTGGAGCAGCCGATATACCGAACCTTTCCCTGGGTAACCAGGGTGTCCAGCGCGCGCAGCGTTTCTTCCACCGGGGTGGTGAGGTCGGCAGCATGGATCTGGTAAAGATCGATGTAATCGGTCTTAAGGCGCTGGAGCGAAGCCTCGACCGCATGCATGAGATGCCCTCTTGAAGCGCCCACGTCGTTGCGTCCAGGGCCCGTCCGTCCGTAGGCCTTGGTCGCAATCACAATGTCCTTGCGTGCGATGCCCAGGTTGGCTATCGATTGCGCCAGCACCTTCTCCGACTCGCCGTTGGTATACACGTTCGCCGTATCGACGAAGTTGATGCCCGCGTCCAGAGAAAGCTTGACCAACTCATCCGCAAGCTTTTGTTCAACGCCGGCAATCGGCTTCCACATGCCTTCGCCCGTGGCGAACGTCATCGTGCCCAGGCAAAGTTCTGAGACCAGCAGGCCGGTATGGCCGAGTGTGTTGTATTTCATGAGCACCTTTTCTGATGGGATTGAGCCTTACAGGCGATTAGATGCCATCGGCGACTCGCGCGATTCGCCGGCTTCCGAGCGCGGTTTGCCGCCAGTGAGCCACTACTGCTTCATCGCCGCCTCAATATCCTCTGCCGTATGGGGTAGCTTTTCCGCAAAGTCAATGAGCTTGCCGTCGCCATTGACGTAAAACGTATCTTCGATGCGCACCCCTATCTTCTCTTCGGGAATGTAAATGCCGGGTTCGATCGTAAACACAGAGCCGACATCGAAAGGCTTGGAGTAGTCGATTGGGTCGTGCACATCGACGCCGACCGAGTGTCCAAGCCCATGAACAAAGTATTTTCCCAGCGGCTCGCCATGAAGATCTTTGCCATGCGTGTTGATGTAATCGTAGGCGATCTTATCCAGTGTGGGCTCATCGCCAGGCCCGCGCTGATCCACTCCACCCATCTTCGATTTGCCGGCGACAAATGCATTCCGCGCTGCCTGTTGCGCGCCCAGCACGATGTTATAAATCTCTCTCTGCCGCGGGGTAAAGTGTCCGTCCACCGGCATCGTTCTGGTCAAGTCACTCGCGTACATGGAGTACTCGCCGGCGGCATCAATCACCACCACATCCCCTTGCTTCATCAGGTTGGCGTTTTCGCTGTAGTGCAGCACCGTCGAGAAAATGCCTGAGCCCACAATCGGGGGATAGCTGGGCCGTTCGCATCCTCCCGCCAACATGGTCCCCACTTCGATGCCGGCGATAGTTCTTTCTCGAACGCCCGGCTTGATGGCGCGCATACCGGCAAGTTGCGATGCGATGGAGGCATCGGTTGCCTTCTCGATGAGCGCGATCTCGGCCGGGCTTTTGACCGCGCGCAACTGCTTGGTAAGCGAGCGCACGTCGCGGGTTGCCGGCGGTTCGTCGGTCCCTACCACCATCGCGATAAAGCCAAGCGCCGCGCCGGCGACGCTCATATCCTGCTGCATCCAGATTTCTCCGGACCGGGGTCGAAGATCTTCGCCGAGAAATGCGGCGAAGACGCCGGGCAAAGCAGAGAGAGGCATCACCTCGTCGACCCCGAGTGTTTCGCGAACCCCTGGAGTCGCCGCGTCCATCTTCGCTCCGGTGTACTTTTCCAGCACCGGATCGCGCGACGGCAAAAAGAGGATTTCGCGATACGCGTGCGCCGGTACATGGGTTCCAAGACGAGTCGTCGTGGCGGGGCCGTCGCCGATCACGATCAGTGCACCCCCCGGCTCGTTTGAGCCCGTCAGGTAGTAGAAGTCTTCATCCTGGCGATAGTCCTGGTACTCCAGGAGAGGCTCATGCGCTGCAAAAATCATCGCCGAGCCGCCGTGGAGTTCGGCTGCCAGCTTTACGCGACGCTGGCGATACTCGGCAAGGGGAACAGAGTCCAGGGCAAAGGCTACCTGTGCCGCCATCAACAGCACCAGGAGAGTCATCTTGCTACGCATAGGCGATCTCCAACCATCCATTCATTGTGACTTTCATTGCGAAGATGCTTTAGTACCCAGCCTGTTAGCGCGCTGTCCAGCCTCCGTCGATCACGAGCGTGTGCCCGGTGATGAGAGAGGCGGCCGGCGAAGCCAGAAACACTACCGCGCCGGCGACTTCGATCGGCTCTCCGATGCGATGCAGGGCGGCGATGCGGTCCACCACATCCTGGCGAAACGCGGGGTCGGCAAGGCAGGCTTCCGTTCCCGGGGTGTGAATAAACGTCGGCGCGACCGCGTTTACGTTTATGTTGTACTTGCCCCACTCCACCGCCAGGCACTTCGTTAAGTGGGCTATACCGGCTTTCGTCATGCAATAGATCGACTCGGTCGGCAAGGCGGCGAAACCTGCCTGGGAGCTCATGTTGATGATGCTTCCGCTCTTCTGCTCGATCATCACCCGCCCCGCAGCCTGACAGGCGAAAAAGGTTCCCTTCAGATTGATGGCGAGCGTGTGATCAAAGTCCTCTTCGGTGACGTTCTCGGCGAGGTTATCCGGTGCGATGCCCGCGTTGTTGACCAGAATATCCAGACGGCCAAAGGTCTCGACCGTGTCCTCGATGGCCTTTCGGATCTGTTGCGGACTGGTCATATCCATCTGCAGCGGCAACGGGCGGCGCCCCCGTGCAACGATCTCGGCGCTCAACCCGCTGTCTTTACTTTTATCTCGCAGCCCTAGCGCAACCTCCGCGCCGGCCTCGGCGAGCGCCAGCGCGATCGCTCGACCCAGGCCGCGGGCCGCTCCCGTAACCAGCGCAATCTTGCCCTGCAAATCAAATTTCGGTAACGCTTGCATGTGTCTCCCTCAGAAATTGTGATACATCACTTCCCTTGCCCCGGTTCAAGCAGTCCTTCGCTTGCGCAGCACCCAGGTAGTCATGCAGCGATAATCCTGCACGATCGTCGTCTTCAACGGATCGACCAGCACCGCGTTCATCTTCGCCGTCAACTCGAGCAGCATTTCCTCATCCACCAGAAACCACTCCGAACCGTCGCCCACCAAAAAAACATCGGCCCGTACCTGTTCGAAGTCCATGCCGATCCTCGAACCGAGGCGGCAAAACAGCATTCCACCCGGCTTCAGCACCCTCCATAGCTCCCGCACCATGGCGTGAAAGTGGCGCTCGTCACGAGCAAAGTGCAGCACCGAGTTGCAGATCACGACATCGGCAAGCCCGTCGGCAAACGGCATGCGCTCGATGGCCCCCACCTGGAAGTTTTCCTTAGGCAACCCGGGGTTCAGCATCGCGGATAATTGGCGAACATGCTCCACGCCCTCCGCATCCCCGTCCAGGGCAAATATCTCGCAGCCTTCACGCAGCAAGTGCACCAGGTTTCGCCCGTATCCGCATCCGGCATCGAGCACCCGCATCCCAGCCGCGATGTTCCCTCGTAAGATCTGGTCGAAGACATAAATGTCTATCTGCCCAAACTGCTCTTGTATGCTTAAGCTCATTCCCCGGCCCTCCAACTCGACCCCATCGCCTGCTGCGCCTCAAGGCGCGCCGTTCTCAACGTGGCTACCGGGTCTTTTGCCGGGTAGAACTCCATGGTGATGAACTTGTCATACTTCAGCTGACCCAACTTGCGATAGATATTCGGATAGTCGATCTCGCCCGTGCCGGGTTCGTGACGGCCGGGCACATCCGCGATGTGAACTAAACCGACAAGATCGATGTTCTGCTCCAGTTTCTCGATCAAGTTACCGCCGGCCCGCTGCTCATGGTAAAAGTCGTACAAAACCCTGACGTGGGGGCTGCCCACGGCACGAACAATTTCGAACGCTTCGCGGACGCTGGTCATATACATATTGGGGTTCTCCAGGGGATCGATCGGTTCGATCACGATCTGCACCTGGTTGGCGGCGGCAAGATCGGCCGCACGTTTCAGATTTTCAATCGATGCCGCGTGCTGCGCCGCGCGGGTCACGGTCTCGATACGATTTCCCGATTTCAAGTTCACCTGCGGGCTCTCCAGCGTCCTGGCCGCTTTCATCTGGGTGGTGGCTTGGGCAAGAAACTCCGCTGTTCCATCGGGATCGGCAAAGCCGGCCTTGACCCCGCTCAAAAGGTCAAACACCAAGCCCAGCGAGCTCATCTTCGCCATCACCCTCCGGATATCATCGCTCGACCACTTTTGAAAATCGCCCACCAGCTCTACCCCCTGGTAGCCCGCGGCGGCGACGATCTCGATCGAGCGATCGAAAGGGGCCTGTTTCTCCAGGGTCCAGAGCATGACTGAAAAACGAGATGCGGGTGGGGCCGCGACGGTCTGCGCAGTTGCCTGTGGAAGTAGTTCTCCCACAGGTGCCCCGGCCAGCAGATGACTGAATGCGCGACGATACATGGAGCTCCCAGTGTAGTGCGTCGCCAGGTAAGGTGCTTTGGGTCAGTTTCCCTGGCCCCGGAGGTACCCTCCCGGAAGGACCTCCCGGAGGTACCCCGAGAGGTACCCTTTGTGCGGAAATAAGGTGATGTTTGAGTGCCCTGATACTTTTCCGCTATTGTGAATGGCGCGAATTTGAGTCATCTTAGAGCGCAAGTACATCTCCAAGAGTATTGATCTGGAAGACATGAACGCCTCGCGTCTGCGCCTTTTGGTTCCCGCCCTGGTATTGACGATGACGGCATCGGCCGGCGCGCAAATTTCGCTGACGCCCGCTCCCGACGGCACACTGCCCTCGGCACTCCTTATACCGCAGAGTCTCGCGGTCGATCAGAATGCCTCCTCCGCATTGGCGGATGGGGCGCAGCGGCTCCTTGCCTTCAAGGACTCCGATATAAAGTTCAGCTTGCCGAGCTTGATGGAGATTCTGCGCGATCATCACCATGAGGGCTGGGTGCTGGCGGCCTATCCTGATCCAAACACACGCCGCCCGCTGATTGGCGCCGGCTTCAGCCTCGATCTTCAGGCGACGGAGCATCCGCAGCGCGACCCGCTCAATCTGCATCCGTTTGTTGAGCCCTCATCGGCGCAGCTTTGGCAGGCCGCGGGGCTTGCTCCAGACCGGCTGCAACAGATCCTCGATCAATTCAACCGCCACTTGAAAACCTGGTCGCCGAGAACCTATCACAGAAAGATCGTGAGACAGACCTTGACGCCCCAGTTAACCGACGAGGAGGCGACACAGCTGTTGCGCATCTCGGCGATCCAGGCGATTTACAACGCCAGGGGTTATTGCCGCGGCTTCGATCGGTTGACCGCTTCGCAGCAGATGGCCTTCACCCAACTGGTCTTCCAGATGGGTACGAACCTGGAGCAGTTTGTCGGGTTTCTGGGCGCCGTGAATGACGAGGACGGGGTGCGTGAACTCGCGCAACTCGATGGCTTTATCGAGAACGACATGGAGCATTGGAAGACGGTGCAAGGCACCCTGATCGACAGCCAATGGGCCAGAAAATACACGGTGCGCGCCGCGGCCGTGATCGCCATGTTCGATCCGCAATACAGCCTCGAGCCCGGGGATGCGGAACAGCGGATTGAAGCTGTTCTGCATCCTCCGCTCGAGCATGTGCGCAGGAACCGGGCCGCCGCAACTCTCCGGGTTGCGAGCTACACCCGCCGCTCCGGCAAAGCCCACAGCAGAAAAGCAAGCCGGCGCCAGCTGAAACGCAAGCTGACCTAAAGCCGGTTCCGTTTGGGTGTTTTCATGGCACTTTGCTGAAAACTCCGGGACCGGACGGGTGCCCACGTTGGCCAATCCAGTCCCGAAGGGGCTGCTCCTTTCCCTATGCCGTCGGACGAGGGATGAAACGGGATGATTTTGTTTCTTTGTCAGGGCACGGCTGCCTGAGAAGTTTGTCTTTCCATCGTGCTCGAACGCTTCAGTCTGTCGAGTTTTCCGCAGCCTTTACAGCCCGTACCTACCCTCTCCTGCCTTCTGTCTGCCGAGCTTTTCCGCAGCCGGAAACCCGTGCCCTGCCATCTCCAAGCGTGGGTGGCTTTAGCTGCCAAGGCACGCTTCTCGTTCGATTCGCAGTTTTTCTAGAAAGATAGTTTGAGCGCCAGCTGGATCAGGCGAGGATTGTTCACGGTGGATTGGACAAAGCCGAATCCAGGCGAGCTCACATCGTTCACCGGCGAACCAAACTGTGAGTGATTGAAGAGGTTGAAGAACTCGGCGCGGAAGTTCAAACCCATCTCTCTGGGCAGCCCGATCTGTTTGATCACCGAGAAGTCGGTGTTGACGAAATCAGGTCCGGTGGCTGGGACGCGCGACGCATTCCCCAACTCGCCGGCGGCAGGCGCTACAAAGCAGGCGGCGTTGATCCACTGCAGCTTGCCGTGGGCGGCGTTGCCGGCGTTGCAACCGGCGACCCGGTCAGGCCGGTTCCAATTGTTTGCATTGCCGCCGTTGGAGAACGCGGCGCCGGAGTTGTTAATGCTGTCGATCAGGGGGACGGGGAAACCGGAAGAGATTCTTTCGATCAGAGTCACCTGGAAGTTGCCCAGAAGGGCGTTGGTCACGGGATTCCAATTGCTCCCGAACTGCTTTCCGCGGCCGAAGGGCAAATCGTAGATGACGCTGCCGGTGAAGCTGTTATTGAGATTAATTTGCGATAAGGCCCAATCGAGGTTTTGCCAGTTGGGAAGCGGGAAATAGGGGGCGCTGAGCACGGAACCCAAGCCGTCGGTCAGCCCGTTGTCATAGGTACGGGAGTAAGTGTAGGCAAACAGGGCGTAGAGTCCGTACTTCGGCGTCTTGGTCTCTGCCTTGATCTGCAGCGAGTTATAGCTGGTCTTGCCTACATCACCGAAGAGATAAATGTGGTTGAAGTTGGGCGCGATATAGGGCGACTCGTAAGGCGAGCCATTGGCATTGCAACCGAGAGTGTAGTTTTGTACGGTGCCGCACGCACTCGGACTGCTAGTCGTGAGGCTATTGCCGGTTACCAGGATGTGTGTGCCCTGGGCACCGGCAAATCCGGCGGTCAGTACCACGTTACCGACCAACTGGCGCTCGACGTTCACGTTGTATTGCTGCACCATGCCATGCTTCAGATTCGTGGGCTCGTAATTGAAGTTTCCCGTAAATGTCGCGGCGTTGGGCGGCGTAGGAAGGGCCTGAAATCCGCCGGAGAGACTCACGGCGGCAGGCGATTGGTCGAGAGTGGTCGCGCAGTAAGAGGTGGCAAAGGCGCAGCCCTGGGCGCCGAAGCGCGTCCGACTCGCCCAGGAAGGGCGGGTTCTGCCATAGACCCTGGGCGCCCTGGCTCCAGGCGGAGTCGTGGTAAATGCCGTAACCGAGGCGCAACACTGTCTTGTCGCTGCCGAACACCTTCCAGGTGGCGCCGAGGCGGGGTTCGAGTGCTGTCCAATCCATCTTGATGCCTGCCGACCCACTCACTCCATCTTGATTGGCAATCAGAAGCTTACCCGGTTGTGGGAATGTAGTCGGCCTGGCGTCCGGGTTGTCCGATGATGGGCGTGGTCATATCCCACGCCAGGCCGATATTGAGGACGAGGCTTGGTGTGATCCGCCAATTATCTTCGGCGAAAGGACGATAGCTTTTCCAGCGGCGGCCGGTGACCGGGCCCTCATACGTCTGGTCATGAATGGCGAGGCCGGTGATGCCCTGCAGGAAATCGGCCTCCGAATTGCCGGCGATGTTCAGGCTGCTATTGCCGGTAAAGTTTCCAGCGACGCCAACGATCCAGAAGCCATCCTGGAAAGCCTCGGTGCCCACGTTCATTTGATTGGCGCGGAAGTCAATACCGAACTTGAAGTCATGCTTATTGTGGATGTAATCGAGGGAGTCGCGGAAAGAGAAGATGTTGGTTCCCCCCTGGAACGGCGAGTAGCCGCGATCGCCGAGCGACCAATAACCACCCTGGAACTCGGTCGAAACCAGTCCGCAGCTATAAAAGTTGGTACAGGTTGTGCTGCCACTGGCGCAGCCCAGGTTGGCGTTGGGAATGCCGCCTCCGATGGTGGAGGAGATGCAGGTGCCGGTGCCCTGCGAAGTGATGTAGTCGAAGATGCGGTTGTAGCCAAAACTGGCCTGGTTGACCATGTTGGCGGAGAACACGTGGGTCTCGCCGAGGGCAACATTGCGGGCGTGGTTTCTGATGCGCTGGTTGCTGCCGAAGGCGTTGGCTTCGGCAAATCCTGGTGAGCCGCCGGGCACGATAGGAGAACGCCTGGTCGTAGCTGAAACGGCCAAAGAGACTGTCCTGGTTAGAAAGCGTGTGGTCGAGCCGAATATCGAACTTGGTTTCGTCCAGCTGGCGGACGGGCTGACTGACGTAGTTAATGCCCGCACTGGCATTGTTGGCGTTGGGCTCGGGGTACAGGTTGATCATGGCCTGGCCAATGGGGTTGATCAGGTTGGATGGAATCTTGTTACAGGCAGTGCCCGGAGCCTGGCTTCCATCCGCGTTGGCGGGGAGAGCATTTCCGGCGCCATCGCACTGGAAATAGATGTTTGGATAGACGTTCGGGTCGCGTGGACGCACCAGCCATGTTCGGGTTCACGATGCGTCAAACCCGAAACAGGATTGCCAAAGGGATCCTGGGAGAAATCGCCGGTGCGCATGGCCAGCGAAGGCACCAGGCCGGTAAAGGGAATTTCGTGGAGCTGATATTTTTGTTCGCCATCGACGAAGAAGAAGGTCTTGTTCTTCTGAATGGGGCCGCCAATAGCACCGCCAAACTGGTTCAGGTTGAACTTTTCGATGGAGTTGGCAAAGTAGCTCTTGGCATCGAGAGTCTTATTGCGCAAAAACTCGAACAAAGTCCCGTGAAAGTTGTTGGATCCCGACTTTTGTGGTGACGAGCACGGCGGGTCCGGCCCGGGTGCCGTATTCGGCGGAGTAGGTGTAGGTCAACACCTTGAATTCCTGAATGTCGTCGATCGAGGAAAAGATGCCGATACCGCCGGCGGTCAGTTCGTTGTTGTCGACGCCATCCAGCAGCCAGTCTGTGCTGTTGGGCCGGGAGCCACCGACGGAGAGCGAGAAGGGACCGCGCGCGGCCACCTCACTGCTGGCGGCGGAGGTGAAAAAGCTGTTGGGGTTGGTCTCTGCCGTGGCGCCGGCGGTGAGCGTGGCCAGCTGAACGAAATTCCGGCCGTTCAGGGGCAGCTGCGACACTTCCTGCGAGGTGATCACCTGGCCGAGTGAGGGATTGGCTGACTCGACGGCGACCGCTTCGCCGGTAACGGCCACCGTCGTGACCACGGTGGCGGGTACAAGCGAAAAGTCGAGTTCGCGGGCTTCATCCACCTGGAGACGCAGATCTTTGGACTCAGCGCTCTGAAAGCCCGACGCATCCACGTGCACGGTGTAGGTCCCGACCGGGAGCAGAGGGAGCAGGTAGTGCCCGCTGGCGTCCGCCTTGGTGTCCCGCTGCTAGGCCGGTTGCCTGCGACGGTGGCAATGATGGTTGCTCCAGGGATCGCCGAGCCGGATTTGTCGGTGACATTTCCGGAGAAACTTCCGGTGGCCTGGCCATGCATGGCCGGGGACATCATCAGGGTGACGATGCAGACCACTATGGAAAGTAGTAGTTTATGAGATCTTGTATCGGCGCGCTTCGACCGATTTCGGACACTTCGTATCAACTATTATGTGTTTCATTAGTCAAAACCCTTTCGACTCACTGGCTAAGGTGACGCTTGTATCGACTGGGCTGCCCCGGGGTTACTTGACTGTAAGAACTGGGCGGTCGAAAGTCAACGCAAGTTTTGCACCTGATGCAGAGAGCGCGGTGGTCGTGTATTATTCTGAAGCCTTGGAAAACTTTAGGAAAGCGGACAGGACCTACGTGCGCCAGAACATACGCAGGCCGAGAAGAGAGTGCGCACCGCACAGCGCTGCTCTTCATCCGTTCGCGCACAGGCTCGCGGTTCTGAAGAGTGATATCGATCGAAAGATATGTTTCTCGGCGGACCTGCGTTCGAGCGAACGAAGGGGCGCATCCGGTCTTATCCGGCCTTATCGGGTCATGGCTCCGCGGAGCCGGCACGATGAAAGAGGTTTAAATTCGACGGGCTGAGGTAAGAGAGGGATTACCTCAGCCCGTCTCGATGTCGCTACGACTTGTGAAACAACACGGACATGGTCGAGGGCGAAGGCGCCGGCGTGACGTCTGTCTCCTTGACGATTTTCCCGTCCGCACTCAGGACGAAGGTATTCATCCGCTGCACTTCGCCGTGGTCGCTGTAGGTAATTTTCAGCGTACGCGGTCCCACCTGCTTCGCCGACACGGTGCGCGTTCCCGAAACGGGCACCGGCGTGCCATCCAGCTTGGCGGTGAACGGCTTGGATGCATCGGTTTCTTTGAAGTCGATGCTGTCGCCCTTTACCTGGATCGTGAGGATTCCCGTTTCGTCTGACTCGCCGAAGCTGACTTCCTTCCAAACGACGGGCGCGCCGTCTCCGCCCGAAACCCGTTTGGAGACTAAAGAAATGGTGAACGGGCTGTCTCCCGGAGGGAAGACTTCGACTTTCCTGTTCATGGTTTTTCCATCGGCGGAGATGTCAACCTTGATGTTGCTCGATGGCTTGCCGTCGCGGGTGTTCTTGAGTGCGTAGCCGGTGGGGGTTTTTGTACACGTGGTCACCGTGCCCTTATCTGGTGGGTTGGGTTTTCCATCGCAGACCACCTTGGGACTCGCCTTGCCACCGCGGGTGAGGGTGTAACCTTCGGCGTCGGTCGCGATAGAGAGTGTAGGTCCGTCGTACTTGAGCGTGGATCGATCCATCTTCCATGAACCGTTCCACGGGTTATCCTGCGCCATAGTGGGAAGCGTGAGAAACATAAAACACGCGAGAGAGCAAACGCACATGCCATACCTTTTCATTCGGTCTTGCCTCTGATGAAAGATTTTGGCCCGGGGCCCTTTTAGATTTTGGTGGAGGACCTCATCTTGAACGCGCAGGGGGTGGCTGTCAAGAAGACCGAAGCGCTGCACAGTTCGCGCCTCTGAAGTCGCCGGTTCTGAGTGTCATGACCGAGAGAGCGACGTTTTCACCGGGTGCATGCCGGCCGATGTCGCTCAGTAATTGTCGTGCATTGCTACCTTTGCGCTCTGCCGCGATGAGCACACTGGAGTCGAGGATCAGTCCCATCCGGGAGGATTCAGAGACTCGCGATGGACGGCCACTGCTTCTGCGACGTCGTGAGCGAAGTCCTCATCGATCGTCGCTGAGGAGCCCTCCGGCAACAGAGCGATGCATTCCTCGATGGATCGGCGGGGCGGAGCGGGCATGTGAAGCACCGCCACGGTCAGGGAGCCGTCCTCAATGACAACCTCGGTGCCTCCGCGTACGTGGGCCAGCAACGTGGCGAAGTCGCGTACCGCCTCAGCTGCCGAGATGTGGATCGTTGCCATATACGTGATGATACCTCTGTTCCTTTTCGGAGTGTTATATGGCTTTCGTGGTAGTGGGCTGGCGGCCCAGGAGGCACGCCGGGGAGCGTATCAAGCTTTATGGCACGGCTAACGCTCGCTGCGGCGAGGCAGCGGTGCCCTGCCTGACAGCTTTGTGCTTCCATCTGTGCGGCGAACACACCACTAGTGTCGAAAGATGCCGCTGTGCGGATGATAGTGCTGCCAGTCGAACCAATAGTCCTTGAGTGCGAAGATGCGCGTGAGGCACTGCCCCTTCATCTCACCGGAAACGGCGCAACCGTCGAAGCTCCACTCGCTGAGGGTGGTGTCGTCGATGAGCGCCCAGGGATCGCTCGGGTTGGTGGCGCTGCGAGCGTAAAACGCAAGGGCCCGGCCGGCGACCTGGCGGGAAAACACACGCACGGACCTTCCGTCTGGACCGAGCGCCATCATAATAGGCTGGTCACCGACAACATCGAGCAGCACGGGCGATTGCGCCGTCAGCTTGGTGAGCGGATACGCTCGCGCCACTTCTCCACTCACTACGCCGATGATTGTGTCGCGGTCGGCGAGCGAACCTTTCACCCCATGGATCACGGTCGGCACCTTGACCATATCGCTTTCCCATGTCGCCTTGTCATATTTTGCGGCGTAGCGCGGCAAGGGCGCCAGGACCGTGCCGCCCGGCTGCTCTTTCTTCCAGAGTGCAAAGCTGAGCTCGTCTTGCGGCAGCAACGCGAGGTGCGCGCCTTTCAATGGGCCGGCAATTGCAGACCCGGTAACCTGCTGCCAATAACTGCCCGTCTCCTCATCGCGCATCAGGAAATTCTGGTTGTTGATGCCCGCCAGGTGAAAGTGCAGTTCGCGTCCGTTCAGGCTGCGGGTCCAGACCAGACCCGTGTGACAGAGCGTTCAATAAGTAACGACCATTGGCAGTCCGTGCAGCCGGTCGTTCACTACATGGTGATAGCCCATCTCGCGGATCGGGTAGGCGCGGCTCTCGCCGCCAAGGGTCACCGCGATCACCATATCGTTTGGGTCAACGACGGCCCGGCTTGCCGCAAGAAATTTCGGCTCACCCACGGGGTGAAACATGTGCTCGTAAGGATTGATCCAGGGAAACGCCGCCGCAAGAATGGCGACGGCCACGGCGGACGCCAGCAGCGCCCTTGCCATCCAGCCGGCGTGTCGCCACAGCAGGAGGGCAACAGCTGTTACGAAGCAACCCAGTATCAACAATGGCGGCTTGCTGTGCAGAAGCACCCACAGGGCGCGCTCGAGAGCTGCAGGTGTCTGCTCGCGGAAGGGCCGAATCACATACATTGGGTAGACCGCGAAGGCTAAACTTGCGAGACTGGCAAGCAGCAGGCACAGCGCGGGGGCTATCTTAAGCGAGCGTCTGGTGGTTCCGTCCGGATTTGCGATCGACATCGAGTCACATTCTAGAGCATTTTCGCAATTACTGTGGCCTGGTAAGAGCAACGAGGTGCGGCTTTCTTTGAAAGAAAACCACGTAAAGGTTGGTGGCTTGCCCGTATTTCCTGCCACGCAGCACTGGCCGGGAACAATGATGTGCGACTTTCCTCAAAGAAAGTCGCATGCAGTTCGGTGGCTCCACCAACATCCACAGGAAATACGGGTTCGGTCTACACCAATTGCGAAAACGCTTTATCTCGAACACTGCTCACAGCAAGCAATTCATCTTTGCATTGTTGCGCCGTATTGTTGCGCCCGGATTCTTTTGAACCTCCCTACATCGATTGGTTTAACTCAACGCCATCCTTTCGATGGATGCTCGGTCGTGCGGGCATTGTTACGCTCCTCGCGGATGGGAGAAGCCCTTTCCCATTCGGCATAAAGAGGTAGATGAACGTCGGGTAGGATGCAATACAACAAACTTGGCGGAAGTGCGTGTGAGTCGAACACACCGTCGCCCGTTATGAGCGACCACCGGTTTTGAAGACCGGGAGGACCACCGGAGCCTAAGCACTTCCTCTATCAAGTAACGCGCAGCACTGCCGCATCCTCGCCGGGTAGTTACAATCTTAACTGATGAAGCGAGACAGGATTTCGGCGAACAGTAAACATGAAAAATAGCGAGAACTCGACCAGCGATTCAGCATCACGCAGCCTGTACAGCCTGCTGCCCTCGCTCAACGATCTACTGCTCAGTTCCCTCTTCTCCACAATCGTTCAGCTTGAATCTCACAGCACCGTGGTCCGCTCTACGCGAGCCGTGCTACTGCGCGTCAAGCAGGAGATAGCCGCAGGGCAACACACGCACGCCAGCCTGCGCCACCGCCTCGCTGAGCTCCATCTCGAAGTCGCCGCAGAGATCGACCAAGGCAGACGCTACTCGCTGCGACACGTCATCAATGCGACCGGAGTCGTGCTTCATACGAATTTAGGCAGAGCGCCGCTGAGCACCTCAGCGCTCGAGCACATTGTCGAGACGGCCGCGGGCTACTGCAATCTCGAACTCGATCTCGAAACCGGCGAGAGGAGCCGTCGAGACGTTCACGCGGAGAAACTGCTCTTGCAGTTCCTCCGCATGCAGACCGGCAGAGTCGACGAAGAATCCGCGGAGGCAACGAGAGCCGCGGTGGTGGTAAACAACTGCGCGGCGGCTACCTTCCTTGCACTCAATTCTCTGGCCGAGGGCGCCGAAGTCATCGTCTCGCGTGGAGAACTGGTTGAAATTGGAGGCGGCTTCCGCATTCCCGAAATTCTCGCCAAGTCCGGCGCGCGCATGCGCGAGGTCGGCACCACCAACCGGACCCGCCTCGCCGACTATGAAAACGCGATCTCAGCGGATACCGGCCTGATTCTGCGCGTTCACCAGTCCAACTTCAGCATCGAGGGCTTCACAGAAAGGCCTACGCTCCAGGATCTCGCCGCCCTGGGACAGCGCAGACATGTCCCGGTCTTCAACGACCAGGGCACAGGCCTTCTCTTCTCTTTGGAAGACCTGGGAGTCCGCGCGGAACCGACGCTGTTAGACAGTTTCCGCTGTGGCGTCGATCTGATCGCCGCCAGCGGAGACAAGTTGCTGGGCGGCCCACAGTGCGGTCTGCTTTTAGGCAGGGTGGACCTGATCGAGCGTATTCGCAAAAACCCTCTGCTGCGAGCATTTCGCGTCGACAAACTCACCTACGCCGCGTTCGAAGGAACGCTGCTCGATTACATTTCGGAGAAGCCCATCCCGATCGTGAACATGCTGCGTGCGCCTGCGCTGGAAATTCTCAGGCGGTGCGAATGGGTTGCCGGCCAGGTGTGCTCCGCCGATCTCTTCGCAGAACCGGTTCCGGTCCTGAGCCTTATCGGCGGAGGAACCGCGCCGGCGGCTCGTCTGCAGAGCTCAGCCGTATCTCTTCGACACGCAACGCTCCCGCCTCAAGCCTTACTGCGGACGCTGCGACAGTTGGATCCACCCGTGATCGGCCGCGTGTGCGAGGACGCGGTCTTGCTGGACCTTCGGACCGTCGAACCTGCGTTCGACGTCAAACTGATATCGCTACTGCGACAGATCGTGCCCGCATCCATCGCATCGCATGAGCCCTCGTTCGATCATGAGTAATGGCCTTGCGTCAACTCCGGCGGGAGATCTTTCCAGCATGACCAAGGTGGTCAAATCGGTCGTCATCGGAACAGCGGGTCACATCGATCATGGCAAAACCACGCTCGTCCGCGCCCTTACCGGCGTTGATACCGATCGCCTGCCAGAGGAGAAGCGCCGCGGCATCACCATCGATCTGGGATTCGCTTCGCTGGACGCAGCGGCGGCTGACAACAGCCCCCTGCGCATCAGCTTCGTCGATGTTCCTGGGCACAAGCTCTTTATCCGCAACATGCTCGCAGGCGCCGGCTGCATCGATGCTGTTCTCCTTGTCATCTCCGCCGAAGAGGGTGTGAAGCCGCAAACCGAGGAGCATCTCGCCATCTGCAGCCTGCTCGGGGTCTCTCGGGGCCTAACCGTGATCACCAAGGTGGACGCCGTGAGCCCCGGCCGCCTCAAGCAGGTCTGCTCGGAGATAGGAACATTTCTCAAAGGAACGTTCCTTGACGAAGACCGTGCCCGCACTTTGCCGGTAAGCGCTCGCACCGGCCAGGGGCTTGACGACCTTCGCCGCGCACTGCTGTCTCTGGCGATCGAGACCACGGCCCACAATCCGCACCATCTTCCCCGGCTCCCACTGGATCGGGCCTTCGTGATGAAAGGGTTCGGTACGGTTGTCACGGGCACGCTGCTTTCCGGAGAGTTCCACGTAGGTGAGTCCCTTACGCTCGAACCCGGAAGCCGCAGCGTGCGGGTAAGAGGCATGCAGACTCATAACCGCCCTGAAGAGCATGCCCGCTCCGGTTCGCGCGTGGCTCTGAACTTGGCCGGTATTGAAGTCTCTGAAGCGAGCCGGGGTCAGACTCTGGTCGCGCAGGGGACGCTCACATCTGTAACCACCATTGATGTCGAAGCCTCGCTGCTAGCCGGTTCCGGCAGTCTTAAGCATCGCTCGCGGGTTCACTTTCACGCTTTTACGTCCGAGACTCCGGCGACGGTTTCGTTGTATGGCTACGACGCAGTGGAGCCTGGCGCTCATCGATGTATGCGGCTCAGGCTGCACAAGCCCGTGGTGCTGGTACCCGGCGACCGCTTTGTACTGCGGCAAAGTTCGCCGGCGGCCACCATCGGTGGCGGCCGCGTGCTCGATGCGCACCCGCTGCCCAACCTGCGCAAGGCAAAGTGCCTCACCTGGCTGGAAGCTTTGCGGCATGCCTCGCTCGAAGAACAGCTTCGGTTACGAGTTGCGCGTCGCGGCGCCGCCGGCCTCACCATGCGTACATTGATGGCCGAAACCGGTCTGACGCAAGCGGCGCTCCACCAGCTCACCCAACCGCTCGTACACAGCCATCGTCTATTTCGCATTCCCGAGGATGTGCTGCTCACTGAAGAAGCCCTAACATCCGCCACAGAAGCCGTTGTCAGCCGCCTGGGAACCGAAATCAGATCCGCTGGGCTCAGTCGATCGGAGCTGAAGGGCCAAACCGGGCTGAGCAAGGAGGTATTCGATTTCCTGCTGGAGAAACTCGAACGCGAGCGACGGCTCCGGCTTCAGGACGCGCTGGTCTTCCCCTCTGGATCGAACCCGCAACTCCCCGACCCGGACCGAATGTCGCTCTCCGCGATCACTACCGCCTATGAGTCGGCTGGGCTCGCAGCTCCCTCGATCTCTGAGGTTGCGGCGGCACTCCATCTTAAGGACAGCGAGATGCGCAGGCTCATGACGTTGCTGCTCCGCGACAAAACTCTAGTCAAGCTCGGGACGGACGGGCCGTATATCCACGAAGGCGCTCTCGAAGCACTACGGGGACGGATCCGCTTACTGCGCGGACAGACACTCGATGTCGCACGCTTCAAGCAGATGACTGGCCTGTCGAGAAAATACGCCATCCCCCTGCTGGAGTATCTTGATCGCCAGGGGGTTACCCGAAAAGATGGTGACCTGCGCGTGGTGCTGTAGCGGTGTCCGCCAGAAATAACGTCCTGTATTTCCTGCCTCCAGCATTGGGTTTTCTTGCAGCCTGTAAAGCCGTGCCCTTCCTTCGAGGTTTGTCTTTCTCTTCTACGCGAACTCTTCATTCATTTGAGTTCTCACACACCCTCTAACTAATACTTGCCCAACTCGGCCATGGCGCGGTACAGGTCTTCGGGCTGAGGCAGAATGGCGTCTTCGAGAATGGGCTGATAGGCCACGAACGTATCCATGGCGGCGACGCGCTTGACTGGGGCATCCAGGTACTCGAAAAGCTCGTCCGCAATCCGGGCCGCGATTTCCGCTCCGTAGCCCCAGCTCAACATATCTTCGTGGGCGATGATGACCCGGCCCGTCTTCTTCACCGAGGTCGCAATCGCTTCCCAGTCGTAAGGATTGAGGGTACGCAGATCGATAAGCTCGACCTCCACGTCCCAGTTCACTGCTCGCCTGTTGCGCCGCGCGCAGGGCACGCGGCACTACGGCGCCGTAGGTAATGAGCGTAATGTCTTTGCCCGGCCGCACCACGTTGGCCTTGCCGAAGGGGATCGCGAAATTCGGGTCCGGGGTACGCGGCGCGCCCGATAGGTCTCACGATAGAGCCGCTTGTGCTCGAAAAAAGAACACCGGATCATCGCAGCGGATCGCCGTGCGCAGCAGGCCGTTGGCATCGAGCGCATTGGAGGGAAAGACCACCCGGACGCCGGGCGTATGGGTGAAGATGCTCTCACCGCACTGCGAGTGGTAGATCGAACCGCCGGTCAGGTATCCGCCAATGGCCACGCGCACCACCACCGGCGCCGAATAGCCACCGTTGGAGCGCCAGCGCAGCAGGCTGAGCTCGTTGCGCAACTGGTGCATCGCAGGCCAGATGTAGTCGAAGAACTGTACTCTCGACCACCGGTTTGAGTCCGCGGGTGGCCATGCCGATGGCGCGGCCGACAATATCGGCCTCGGCCAGCCGCGCGTTGTACACGCGGTCGGGGCCGAACTCCCGCTGCAGCCCGGCCGTGAGCTTGAAGACGCCGCCCTTGCCCTTTACCAGGCCGTCGCGCAGCTCCTGATCGTGGCTGGTATCGGCCACGTCCTGGCCGAAGATCACCATGCGCGGATCACGCTGCATTTCGTCCTTCAGGCAGGCGTTGATCAGGTCGGCCATGGTCCGCTCCTGCGCATCGGGTGTCTGCACCGCCGGCCGAGGCCAGGGCTTCGCTGCGTGGGATCCAGGTCTTCGGAATACACATGCCGCTTGATGGAACTGACCTCGGGCAGCGGCGCGCGCAGCACCCTGTCGGCAGCGCTCCTCACCTCTTCATCGACCTCCTGTTCCAGGCGATTGATGGCCGTTGGGTCGAGAATTCCGTCACGCAGCAGACGCATCTGCAGCTTGGGCAGAGGATCGAGAGCCGCTTCCCGCTTGCGCTCGGCGTCTGAGCGGTAGAGCCCCTCGTCATCGGAAAAGGAATGAGAGTACTGCCGGATCACATGCCCATGGACAAACGCCGGACCCGTGCCGGAGCGGCAATGCTTCACCGCCTGGGTGAACGCAGCGTAGCTTTCCACAGGATCCGTGCCGTCCACCTCGGCGAAATAGAAATTCGGGAAATTCGCCACCAGCCGCGAGATATTTCCTCCCGGCGTGTTCACGTCGACCGGCACCGAGATGGCGTACCCGTTGTCTTCGACCACGAACAAGACCGGTAACCGCAGGCTGGAGGCCGAGCTGATCGCCTCCCAGAACTCCCCTTCGCTGGTGGCGCCTTCGCCGAGCGAGACGTAGACCACCTCGTCCCCTGAAAATGCGTCGCCTTGAACGCGCTGTAGTCGCCCTGGCGCTGCTCCGCGGCAGCCGGATGACTAGCCAGATACCTGCCCGCCTCGGCACAACCGACGGCCTGGAGACACTGCGTGGTGACCGAGGAAGACTGAGCTGACGATGTTCAGCCGAGGATTGCTCCAGTGGGAAGGCATCTGGCGTCCGCCGCTGGACGGGTCGGCGGCCGCGCCCACCGATTGCAGCAGCTGCTCCTCCACCGTGTTGCCCAGCGTCAGGCTGAGGGCACGGTCACGATAATAGGGATAGAACCAGTCGTAGCCGGGCTTTAGAGCCATTCCGGCGGCTACCAGCAGTGCTTCGTGGCCGGCGCCCGAGACCTGGAAGAAGATCTTTTGCTGCCGTTTAAGCAGAATTTCCCGATCGTCGGTGCGGCGCGACAGGTACATCAGCCGATACATGCGGATCAGCTGCTCCGGCTCCAGACCAGCGTAAGCCGCGGCAGTTGCTTGCTCAGTAATGGCCGTGTCTTCGCCATGCGCACCTCGTGTCAACAGGATACAAGCCCCAAGCCTGGTTAAGGTGTACCTGCCTGCGAGGACAACGTTGCAACCGGGAAACGCTTCGCTCCGTTCCCCTGCGAGCTATACATTTCCACGCCAAATTGTAATCCTTTGTTCCCACTCTTGCTCCCGACGGTTAACGTTCTGGGACAATTGCATCCAAGTCGCGTCGACGTTTGGCCCTGCCGGTATGATGACGGAGCGGCGTTGACCTTCTTTTTCCCAGCGTGCTTTAATCAACCGTTTTGAGGTGTTTGCGCTCGCGGTTGGCGGAGCAGCTGCGGCGGTCCCTCGGTTCCCCAGTAGCAAGTAATTTCTGGAGGCGTTTGAATGGTTTTCTTCTCACTATCGGCCACTGTCTTCTGGCAGGGCTCGACCGCTGCCATCGACACCAGTGGCAGCACGTTTCTCTGGATTGCTCTGATCGCCGGTGTGCTTGGTCTGGTTTTTGCCTTGTTTCTGGCCCGCTCGGTGCTGGCTTACGATACCGGAACCCCGGAAATGCGGCTGATTTCGAACGCCATTCGCGAGGGCGCGGAAGCGTTCATGTCGCGCCAGTACACCACCATCGGCGCGCTGGCCGTCGTGCTGGCCGTGGCTTTCTTTGTGGGCTACAAGTTTTCCGACTTTACCGCGCCCCTTGGCGGGAAAAGTCGTCATCAGCTTCCTGATTGGCGCCATCTGCTCCGGTTTTGCCGGCTTCACCGGCATGTTCGTCTCCATCCGCACCAACATCCGCGCCGCCAGCGCTGCCCGTTCCAGCCTGGGCCAGGCCTTGAAGATCGCCCTGCATGGGGGCGCCGTCACCGGCATGGTGGTGATCAGCCTCTCCCTGCTCGGTGTCGGCAGCCTCTTCTTCCTTTTTGGCGGATTGACAGGATCCGCAGCATGTTCCCTATCAACTGGTGGGCTTTGGCTTCGGCGCGTCGCTGGTTGCGCTGTTCGCCCAGCTCGGCGGCGGTATCTATACCAAGGCGGCCGACGTGGGCGCCGACCTGGTGGGCAAGGTCGAGGCCGGGATTCCGGAAGACGATCCTCGCAATCCTGCCGTCATCGCTGACCTGGTGGGCGACAACGTCGGCGATTGCGCCGGCCGCGGCGCCGACATTTTCGAGTCGACCGCTGCGGAAAACGTCGGCGCCATGATCCTGGGCACTGCCCTCTATCCCGTCTTCGGCATCAAGGGCATCCTATTTCCTCTGATCGTGCACGCGATCAACCTGGTGGCCAGCTTCATCGGCGTGCTGGTGGTGCATAGCCGCGAAGATCAGGATCCGATGGATGCGCTGAACCGCGGCTACTACGTCACCACCCTGCTGGCGCTGGCCGGCTTTGCCGTCGCGGTGTACTACATGCTGCAAGGCCGGTGGTGGCTGCTGAGCTGCGGCGTGGTCGGCATGGTGACGTCGTTTCTTTTTGTTCGCATCACCGAGTACTACACCGAGACCCGCTACCGGCCGGTGCAATCGATCGCCAATGCCTCACTCACCGGTCCGGCGACCAACATCATCAGCGGTCTGGCGGTGGGCATGGAGACACCGGCCATGCCGGTGATCGTGATCAGCGCCGCATTGCTGCTCAGCTACTACTTCGGCGTGCGCGGCCTGGCCGATGCCGCCATCTCCGACTACGCCAAGGGCATTTACGGTACCGCCATTGCCACCATGGGCATGCTGTCTTCGGCTGCCTACATCCTCGCCATGGACACCTTTGGCCCCATTACCGACAATGCCGGCGGCATCATCGAAATGTCGGATCAACCGGATTCGGTGCGCGAAAAGACCGACAAGCTGGATGCGGCCGGCAACACCACCAAGGCGCTAACCAAGGGCTACGCCATTGGCTCCGCGGCGCTGGCAGCGTTTCTTCTCTTTTCCGCGTACCTGGAGACAGTCCACGGCATCGTGGCGCAACGCTTCGCCGATGCCCACCAGGTGCTGCCCGCCAACTGGAGTTTTACCAACATCAACCTGGCCAGCGTGCCGGTTTTTGTCGGGGCGCTGCTGGGCGCGATGTTGATTTTCCTCTTCTCCTCCTTCGCCATCAAGGCTGTGGGCCGCACGGCGCAATACATCATTGAAGATGTGCGCGCGCAGTTCCGCGAAAACCCCGGCATCATGGCAGGCACCTCCAAGCCGGACTATGGCCGTTGCGTGCGCATCGTCACCGGCGCTGCGCTCAAGCAAATGGTTCTGCCCGGCGCGCTTGCTGTCCTGACTCCACTGGCAGTGGGACTGGTCTTCAGGAATTTGAGTGGCAGCTTTCACATCCACATTCCCGGCGAGTACACGCCGATGCTGAATGGCCGCGCCATCGACCTGGCCGGTGCGGAGGCGGTCGCCGCCCTGCTGATGGTGGGGACGATCGTCGGCATCCTGATGGCCATGCTGATGAACAACAGCGGTGGCGCCTGGGACAACGCCAAGAAGTACATTGAGACCGGCGCCCACGGTGGCAAGCGCTCTGAAGCGCACAAAGCAGCGGTGGTCGGCGACACGGTGGGCGATCCGTTCAAAGACACCGCCGGCCCTTCCCTGCACGTGCTGATCAAGCTGCTGGCTACCGTCACGCTGGTGCTGGCGCCGCTGTTTCTGTAGTGCGCGAAGGAGTTTCCGCATTTCAGGAAATGAGGCGAGTCCCGAAGGGACGGCAGAATCTGTAGCCCGGCACCGAAGTGCCGGGTAGGATTAGACAACTTAGGGAGTCCCGCAGGGACGGCACAATCTTTAACACGGCACGTCCGTGCCGTGGCTGCCCAGGATGAAATCCCGGTTGGCGAAAGGCCGAAGGCGGGTGGAGAGGATGGTCTTCCCTGAGAATTGAAATCAAGCGGGTCTATGAAGAACCCGGCCCTGCGGACGGCATACGCGTACTTGTCGACCGGCTATGGCCGCGCGGCCTATCCAAAGAGAACGCCAGCGTGGATATCTGGCTCAAAGAAATAGCGCCGAGTACGGAACTTCGCCAATGGTTCAGCCATGATCCGAATAAATGGGTCGAGTTTCAAGCCCGGTATCGTGAGGAACTGCAATCGAAACGCGATCTACTGGATGTTCTGAAAGAAAAGGCTGCCAAGGGGCCGGTCACCCTGCTCTATGGAGCGAAAGATGAGAACTACAACCAGGCTGTAGTTCTGCGGGCACTCCTTCAGGCAAAGTGATCTAGAGCATTTAAGCCGGGTTCTCATCCTCCTCGGGCACATACCGCGCCTCGCGCCGGGAAGGAAACATTGACTCCTTCTCCTTCAACAAACGCGACAACACCCGCGTAGCCAGCAGCACCGAGTAGTCGATTTCCTGATCCAGTTCAGGGCTGACGACACCCTGCTGCACTGTCGCGGGCCATCGGGCCGTGCGGATGGCCAAAATGAGCGACGACGCGATCAACAGACTCAGCCCCATCCGCGAGTAGTCGGGCCGCTGGTCATACCCTGCGACCTTCATCGCGCGCCTCGCAGGCCAATGCCGGGATGCAGCCGATCCAGATTGACCTCAACCGGCAAATACATCCGCCGGTGCCCACACACGGGGCAGAGCACAGCGATGGGTTGAGCAGGAACACCATGGGTGCCGGAGGGTATGTTGCAGGAGCAACCCTTGCAGCGGACGACCGAGGTTTTATGCGATGGAATGGCTGGCATGAAGCCCAGTATAGGCGAATAAAAAGCGAAGTATTCCACAACCCGGCAGTATCATCAAAAAGATGGGTGCACGTTCCCGGTTAGCTGTCTTTGCCTCTCTCCTGTTGCTTCTTCCTCGCCCTCAGGCGTGGGCCTGGGGAAGCGAGGGCCACAGAATCATTGCCGATATCGCCTGGGATCACCTCAGCGGCACCACACTCCGGAATCTGCGGCCATTCCTGGGCAACAACGACCTGGCTTCCCTCTCCACCTGGGCGGACGATATCCGCGGCGGCCGTCCAGAGACAGGCCCGTGGCATTACGTCGATATTTCTCCGTCTTCCCCGGGATACCAGCCGCAGGACTGCCCTGGCGACAACTGCGTGGTGGCGCAAATCACCCGGTTTGCACGGATTCTGGGCGACCCGCAACAACCGTTTCCGGCGCGAAGCGAGGCGCTCAAGTTTCTGGTTCACTTTGTCGGCGACCTGAGCCAGCCGATGCACGCCATCGCCGACGCACGGGGAGGCAACGACATTCCCGTTTCCGTGTTCGGATCCGCCCAGTGCGGCGAATCCCCTTGCAACCTGCATAGCATCTGGGATAGCGCGCTGATCGAGCACGCGGGGCTACGCGAACACCGCTATACCGGTGAGCTGGAAGACATGATCGCCGCGGATCATCTCAAGGCTGGTCCCGTGGATCCGATTGCGTGGGCAAATCGAATCGCTGCAGTTGGCAAAACAGGCGTGGGTCGAGCCGCAGACGGAAATTGATGAAGCCTACTACCTGCGCGAGCGGGCGGTGGTTGACCGGCAACTGGCGTTGGCAGGGCTGCGCCTTGCAGAGCTCTTGAATCAGGAACTTGGAAAGAAATCCTAAAGCTTCGGTTGCAAAATATGCGCCTGATTCTCTACAAGAAGAACCCGAACATATCGAGAACTTCGTCGCTGACTTCCACGTCGCTAAGATTGGCTTCTTCGATGAGTCTTAGTTTTTGACGAAACCGGTCCAGAAGACCGGAATTGATATCGGTCTTCTGGTCCAGTGTCCACATCAGTTCGGCGGCAGTGGTGCGATGTTCACAACGAGCAGACAGGCCGTGTGCCGTTTCAATCGTCAGCACACAGCGGCAGAGTGTGAAACTCCTGATACAGATGCATCGGGATACGGGCTTTGATGTTGACTCGCATCGTAAGAAGAGAATGCCACGGCGCCCGGAGCACCGGCCATACTACCTTTGGTAAGGAGTAACCGGTCGAGGGTTGCAGCGTGCCAACAAATCCAACAGCCGGCCACCGGCATGCGGCCGAAAATGGACCCAGGCGACGGGGAGCGTCGCATGGATTCGACATCAGGGATTCGTCATCATTTATTATGGATACACGCGGAGAGATGGCAGAGCGGTTGAATGCACCTGACTCGAAATCAGACATACCTTCACGGGTATCGGGGGTTCAAATCCCTCTCTCTCCGCCATAACCCATCCATAGGCATCCAAAGAAATCCGCCAAAACTATAAAACCCCAATATCCATGCGCTCGACGGCCGTCATTCTGCATCCGGCTGCCGCCCAGATAATCTCCCTCCCAATATAAGCAATTTTGTTTATACTTGTATTGATGAAGAGCAACGAGTTCAAGCGTTGGCTGGCAGAACAGGGAGCTATATTCAAGTCCGGCAAGGGATCGCACTTTAAGGTCTACTTGAACGGGCAAATGTCGGGCTCAAGTAGGGGGAGGGGGAGGATTCTATGCGATACCCGATCAACATCAAACAGGACGGAAAGTTTCTACTCGTGACTTTTCCCGATGTTCCAGAGGCTATCACCCGGGGGAAAAATCAAAAGGAAGCCCAAGATGCCGCGAAGAGCGCACTGGAAACGGCGCTCGATTTCTATTTTGAGAACACGCGCGCCGTACCGAAACCCTCGCGCATAAAGAAGGGGCAGGCATTTGTGGAGTTGGCTCCAAGCCTCTCAGCGAAAGTTCTACTACTCAATGAAATGATCCGGCAGCGCGTCCGGCCGGCAGAATTGGCGCGCCGGCTGCAGACAACCCCGCAAGAGGTGAACCGGCTAACCAACCTTCATCACACGTCAAAAATTGACGGGATCGCGGGCGCCCTGAAGGTTCTGGGCAAGACGCTTGAGGTTCGAGCGGTTTAACGGGTAGGGCAAAAGGCCCGGCTTTCGCCGGGCTGTCGTTGGCTCGAATCGCCATTCCTGCGCCTGAAAGAGATTATTCGCCACCGTGCTTAAAGCATTTTCGCAATGCCTGTGGTCTGGTAAGAGCAGCGAGGTGTGGTTTTCTTTGAGAGAAAACCACGTAAAGGCCGGCGGCTTCCCCGTATTTCCTGCCACGCACGCGTCACTGCATCCAGCAACTCGTGGCAACCGGAGTGAAGCCCGGAGTTGCCCTCGATATCTAAAATCGAGTAGGGCGGACCATGCGTGACGAGGACATCCGTTCCCGTGGGAATCTGAGCGTAAAGCTTTTTGCGATCCGCTGCCGAACTCATGCCAAAAGCGCCGCCGTATAGAGGCGTTACCGGCGATCCCCAAATACGTAATCCATGGATCTCGATTCCCTCGTTGATCAGCACGGTAGCGTTGTCTAGCAAGGATGCGCTTAGATGGATCGGCCTCCAGGAAGAACTCGTGATTTCCTGGCGCGAAAACTTTGAACCGGTGTGGCAATTCGCCGAGCCAATCATTGAAATCGACAATTGCATTCATGCTCTTGGAGAACATGGTGAAATCGCCAGCATGGATCAAGATGTCGCCTTCCGGCACCTCAACCTCGCGATGAAGCTGATGCGTATCGCTAAGGAGGACAAAGGGCAGCGAGGCGTTTGATTTTGACGTTCGGATAAATTTACGATTCGTCCCCACGCTCTACAGCATTTTCGCAATTGGTGTAGACCGAACCCGTATTTCCTGTTGATGTTGGTGGAGCCACCGATCTGCATGCGACTTTCTTCGAGGAAAGTCGCACATAACTGTTCCCGGCCAGTGCTGCGTGGCAGGAAATACGGGGAAGCCTCGAACGTTTACGTGGTTTTCTCTCAAAGAAAACCCCACCTCGCTGCTCTTACCAGACCACAGTAATTGCGAAAATGCTTTAATCTCCCGACCTGAAGAGCTTTTGGGGAACATTCGTGCGATTATTTTCCTGCCGATCCCGTGAGACCCATCGAGCGCTGGCAAAAATGGCAACCCGCGCTAGTCCGAAAGGCTTCCGGTAAAGGAACCGCTAAGTCGCTGAAAAATCTCGATGCGAGAGATCGCAAGTTGGCTGGTTCAAAAGGTAAATCTTACGGACAGGTCCCGTTCAGTCCCCGAGTTCCCCTACGTCCGTCCCCGAGTTGCCCTACCAGCCGTTCTTGCCTTGCTTGGAGCCGGTCAAGGCGTAGCCGGTGGATGCCTGGGCATGGGCTATGGCGATGACTGGTACCCAGCGCTCTAGCTTGTGGTGGCCGGTGGAGTGGAACATGTAGGCGACGAACATGTTCAGGCCTACTCCTCCGCCGTAGCGGTAGACGGAGCCCCATCCGTAGCCGTAGGACTCAAAGTGCTTCTCGAATGGATCCAGGGTTCGGCCGCGTGCCTCCAAGGCGCCGGTGCAGGGAGGTTTGTGGCAGGGAGCCAACCCCAACCCGTCGTCATGCGATTGGATAGCTAGCAATGCCGTGGTCTCGGAAAACACATTCGCCGACTGCAAGCGGAGATTCTGGCGATCAAAGAAGCTGTGATCAAAGGCCGTGGATGGCGATTCTTTTAGCCGGTATGTTTCGTTATCCTGCTGGGCCGCGGCCACCAGCGAGGATGCAAACAAGAACAGGATGATGAGATTGTTTCGTTTCACGAGAGTGCCCCTCCTCGACCGGTTGGGGGTCCCTCGGCCTACATGCTGAAGGCAGACTAGCAGCGCGTGGGGGCGCATCGGCAACTATCTGGTCACGTGGTGCCACGAAATGGTTACACACTTTAGGCATGGGAATGCGGTTAAAGCGCCTGCGGCGAATCCGATCCAGGACCCTGGCTTCATGAAAGCGCGAGCAAAGCTCGCCAATGTGCTGGGAGCAGTGACCAGGAATACGACGCGGCGTTTGTGCATGGGTGGGGTGCGGCTGTGATGTTTGCATTAAGCGGGAAGCATGGTACTGCAGTGAGCCGTGTTCTTATAGCTTTTTATCTCTTACCAGACCACAGTAATTGCGAAAATGCTTTAAGTCCGCCTGGGTGGCCCCTGCAAGCCTTGTTTTGGCTTGGTAGGGCTGTTCCCTCGCCTATAAACCCCAAGGCTGTCTTACGGCTCCGCGGGGGAGCAGTGCATCTCCAGACCAACGGCCCAGCGCCGTTGGAAACCCTTCCAATAGGCTGTGCCATCGCTGAATTTGCCGTTGGCCGATTCCCCTGGTGGCAACGGCCATTTGCCGTCGTTTGATTTTTCGGTCGCGGGATGCAGATAGGCGCGGCGCGTCTCATCGCCTTTCAAATTGAGGTCCAGAAACGCCGTCACGAAATGCTGGTTGATTGCGGTGATGCGATCCTTACGCCAGACGGGCTCATCGAAAAACTCGCGCACCCTGAACATCGACAACCATTCCGGTGGCGGCGGATTCCCTCCTACATTGTGACGGGCATTCTCATAAACGAGCAGGCAACGATCCGCATGGACCATCTTGTCGAATGCCGGTTTGATGCCGTTGGGAAAGTCGGCAACGTCATCCTGGTCGCCTGCAATCACCAGCAGCGGTAAGCGGAGGCCCGCCAGGCCTTCAGCGTCCCAAGCGTTAAAGGGCAGTTGCGCGCCCCAGGGTGCGATCGCTACGATCGCCTTTACTTCCTTGCGCAGCCGCGCTTGATACTTGGCGCTTCCGGCCGTCCAATCCTCTAGATACCCTCCGGGGACGACCGAGGCCGGCAACCCCTTCTTGCTGTAGCCGGCTCCCCCGCTGGCGAGTGCGCCATAGCCGCCCATGGAATACCCAACAATGGCCGTGTGCGAGGCATCGACGAGCCCATGCAGGAAATCCCCGGGACGATGGGACATCTCTTCGACCGTTTCGATCGTAAAGAGTTGATCGCTTGCCCGATTGAGCAGCGTACTTGGGAAGGGCTTCACGGCTCCCAACACGGAATCGGTGTGGTCGATAGCGGCGACCACATATCCTTTGGACGCCAGGTTCTCCGTGAGATAGCTCAAGAAAAAACGCGATCCCGGATAGCCGTGCGAAACGACGACTAAGGGAAACGTATGTCCTTTGACCGGCGGGGCGTCGCGCAACGCTTTGCCCAAAATGGAAACGGTCTTTTCCGCCGTGCCTCCCGATGTTCCCGGGAGGCCCATTTCATAGACCGTGCGCTCTTGTTGGCCAACGGGGATAACCGCCGGGTACCAGACTTCCACCGTCAGCGGCCGGTCATAGAGAGGGGCTTTCCCCGTAGCCTTATCAAAGTTGAGAATGTCGACCTGTCCTGGATTCTTGATCTCCAGAGTGCGGACTCCCACCGGATACGCGCCGCGTGGCGCAAGTTCCGGCGCATCCGCGGGCGGAACGCTAAAAAATACATCGGACGGCGCCGGAGATTGTGCCGGACAGACCGCAACGAAGATAAGTAAAGCCAGCCACGCTGGAAGAAACCAATGAATCCGCATCGAGCCGCACTCCCCCTGAAAATGAACCAAATCGTTCTTGACCATTCCGGACAATGCTACTTCACGGGAACGAATCGTACTGCGTAACCGCAGCCTTCGGCGAGCTTCGCCTGCAGCTGTGAAAGGGGATGCACTCACCCACTCAAAAAAATACACGGAGCACTCCGCCCCGGTCGTGTACTGGCGGTGGCCATCGTTTTCTCCCTTTGAAAGACAGTGCTATGCTGGCCGCACCATGAGCGAGAGATCGGATGCGCGTTGGCGGTCCATAGCTAGGTCGCTACAGATTGTCGGCGGCGTCTGCTTCGTAGCGTTCTTTCTCTCGCTTCTTGTCCTGCTATTGGCTTATTACCCCTCCTATCGGCCAGAGGTACCTCAACCAGAACGCGGCTTGACGGCTGGTCTCACATGGACTCATCCCGTGCGATACGGAACCGAGCAGGACGAAAGACGTTCACAGTGGTTATTTGGATTGATATTCCCCAGCTTCGGTCTGATGATTTCAGGAGAACTGATTAAGATTTACAAGCTAGGCGACTATTCCGGCTTGCCTCGTCGCCGGAACCCGCCCTGGAATCAAAAATGGGGACCTTGACAAACCCAGGGGGGACAGACGGAACGTCATCTTTGTGGTGTCGTTTTCAAGTTGCGTTGAGTAGACTTAGGGATGGTTAACGTCCCGGTCGCGGTAGGGACGATCATCGCTGACCGCCCCCCGCACAGATCCGTGCGAGCGGAACTACCGCACACGGCTCCTACCTTGGATGGGTAGCGTCGAAACGCGCGTCCGGGTAAGGATGCAGGACACGAGGACGTGGTATCCATCGTTCGAAGGTCGGGCGTATGCGCCTCCAACTGGGACGGCTGCGTTGACTGCGACGACCAAGCATCGACCGCCACATATCGCACAACCGATCACGGAAACGGCTTAGCGCCCTCCCGTTTTCGGGGACCGCGTGATATCGGTAATAGCCGCTGACCACACGTTTTAACCATGCGCCTACCTGATTGACCGGCTCATGCATCCGCTGACGAAGCTTCGCCTTGATAGCGTGAAGCGTCGCCCGCATCCGCTGGGGTACGGTCTCACGGCGTACAGCAAAATGGCCCTTGGAGTTCGTCGCACAATGATGCGTGAACCCAAGAAACGTGAACGTCTCCGGTTTTCCCTCGCCACGCAGCTGCCGATTTCCCTTCGCGAACCGACCAAATTCGATCAGCCGCGTCTTCTCCGGATGGAGTTCCAACGCAAAGCTCGCCAGCCGTCTCCGAAACTCACTCAGAAACCGCTCAGCGTCCTCGCGCTTCTCAAAACCGACCACCAGATCGTCAGCGTAACGGACAAACACCATATCTCCGCTCGCTGCCTTCCGGCGCCATGCTTCGACCCAGAGGTCGAACACATAGTGCAGATGCACATTCGCTAGAAGCGGTGAGATCACCGCTCCCTGCGGCGTACCTGCCGTCGTCTCTGACCACGTACCGTCCTCCGACACGCCAGCCTTCAGCCACTTACCTATCAGCCGAAGAATGCGCGTGTCGGCCACTCGATGCTCGACAAACTTCATCATCCACTCGTGACTCAAATGGTCAAAGGAAGTTACGACACACTACCCATCGTCAGGATCTTCCCGAGCGAGTCACGATCATTCGTCCTCGTCATCCGTTTGAGGGAAGGCAGCTTGAGCTTCTTCGGACGATGCATCGCAAGGGGCGAGCGTATCTCATCCTGATCCTGCCCGATGGCAGTAAATCTCTGATCCCTGCGGACTGGACAGATTTTGTCTCTGTGACTGGGCCTCGAAAGAGCCCCGCCGACACGTTGGGTTCCGTAGAGGACTTGCTTCACGCTCGCGCCATCACAGACGCTCTTCTCAACCGTCTTGCGGCCACGAAAAGGGAGGCGGCTAAGAAGGAGAGTCCCCTTGCGAGAAAACCATCCGAGTCTGTTCGATCTGCTTCTCGATGAAAACTGTCCGTGGGAAGCCGTTCAGTCTGAGCAGCAGCTTCTAGCCATCGACATCCTGGCAAGGATGATCGCCAACGCCATTCTGCCCCACTACGAGGAGAAGAACGATGAATGAATCCGGAAAGGTAAAGCTCAGTCATACGCGGCGCGCAGCGTTTGTTTATATACGCCAGTCCAGCCCTTCGCAGGTGGAATACAACCGGGAGTCGACGGCACGGCAGTATGCTTTGGTGGAAAAGGCCTGCGCGCTGGGTTGGGCCAAAGAACAGGTGACCGTCGTTGACGAAGACCTTGGTCTTTCCGGCTCCGGATCGGTGAAGCGCTCCGGGTTTGCCCGCATGACCGCGGAAGTGGCTCTGGGCCACGTGGGCATCGTACTGGGACTGGAAGTATCCCGGCTGGCGCGCAACAACGCCGACTGGTATCGCCTGCTCGACCTGTGCGGCATGACGGATACGCTGATCGGAGACAGCGACGGAATCTATCATCCGGCTCTTTTCAACGATCGCCTGATCCTCGGTTTGAAAGGCACGATGTCGGAAGCGGAACTGCATATCCTGCGCGCTCGGCTTGATGGCGGAATCCGCAACAAAGCTGCGCGAGGCGAACTGCGCCGTGGTCTACCCGTAGGTTTTGTGTGGGGCGAGGAGGATGGTGAAGTTCGCTTCCAACCCGACGAAGCCGTGATCGGCGCCATTCGCACGGTGTTCTCGAAGTTTACGGAACTGGGATCGGCCCGCAAGGTATGGCTCTGGTTTCGTTCCGAACGACTCTCCTTCCCGTTGCGCGCCACCATGAGCAGTCCGATCCGCTGGGTTGCTGCGACCTATACCGCCATCCATCATGTGCTCACCAACCCGGTGTATGCTGGCGCATATGCTTACGGAAAGTGCCGCCATGAGCGTTACGTCGATGAACAGGGCAGGTTGCGCAGACGAACGCGTCATCTGCCCCAGGCCGAGTGGGCGGTGCTTCTTCCCGATCATCATCCCGGCTTCATCGACTGGGCAACCTACCAGGCCAACCAGACTCGCATCGACGCCAACGTTCATCCCCAACCTCACCAGGCAGGCGGTGCAGTGAGAGAAGGCGCCGCACTGCTGCAGGGTCTGGCCATTTGCGGCAAGTGCGGCCGCCATCTACATACACACTACCGGGGCAGAAACGCTTCGCCCGGCTATCACTGCTCAGGCAAGGACATCGTCCAGGGACGCGGCGTTTACTGTCTCAACATCGGCGGCATCCAGATCGATCAGGCGGTGGCGAATGCGTTTCTGAAAGCGTTGACGCCCGCTGCGGTGGAAGCCACCGAACAGGCTATGCGGCAACTCGAAACGGATCACGATGCGGCACTCGGTCAGTGGCGCCTGGCGGTAGAACGTGCCCGCTATGAGGCCGAACGCGCCGAGCGCCAGTATCGCGCTGTAGAACCGGAAAACAGGCTGGTGGCGCGCGGCTTGGAGACGGAGTGGGAAAAACGATTGCGTGATCTCACGGCGGCGGAGGCAGAGCTCGAGCGTCGCCAGCAACAGCGCCCGCACACGCTCAGCCCGAAAGAGAGAGCCAGGGTCCGTGCTCTCGGTTCTGATCTGCGCAAAGTTTGGGACTGGCCCACCACCACGTATCGCGATCGCAAGGAGCTATTGCGTACCCTGCTCGAAGACGTCATCGTAGCTGTTGATCGCCCCGAACATAAGGCCCACCTCACGCTGCGCTGGCGAGGCGGGGAGCTTACGGAGATCGATCTTCCTCTGCCCCGCTCCCTGCCACGCGGTCTGCGCACCAGCGAAGACACGCTCTCGTTGTTACCTCGTCTGGCGGCTCTCTATCCCGACGAAGTCATCGCCGGCATCCTGAATCGTCAGGGACGCAAGACAGCGACCGGGGAACGCTTCACCGCCAATCAGGTCGGCAGTCTGCGACGTTATCGCGGCATCCCGCGTTACCAGCCGCCAGCGCAGCCTCCGCAGGGGGATGTCGTCCCGATCCGTAAGGCCGCGCAGATCCTGGGCATGAACACTTCCACTATCCATCGTTGGCTGGCCGAGGGCTTCATCGCCGGTGAACAGGCTACTCCTGGCGCCCCGTGGCAAATCCGCATCACCGAAGAACTGCGCGCGCGAATCGTCGAGCAGGCCCCGCCGGACTATCTGCCCATGCTGGAAGCAACCATGAAACTCGGCGTCTCGCGTCAGACGGTGTTGCAGCGTGTAAAGCGCGGCGACCTCGAAGCCATGCTTGTTACAAGCGGGCGACGTAAGGGCTTGCGAATCAAAATCGTAGAAGATCATCCCACGCTATTTGCAACTACTTCATGAGTCTGGGGGCAGTATGAAGATGGATCGAAGAAGCCGCGAATATCCGCATCGAGTATCCAGTTCACTCGCTTCCGTTGGATGCCCACATTCAGCGCGTCCAGCGCCTGATGTGGACTGCGTCCCGGCCGAAATCCATACGAAAAGCCCCGAAAGTCCACCTCGTATATCTGGTTGAGGATAGACACCACCGCCTGCTGGACAATCTTGTCTTCCAGCGAAGCGATGCCCAATGGCCGTTGCCGGCCATCTGCTTTCGGTATGTACACTCTTCGTGAGGCTTGCGCCCGATACGCTCCACGGTGCACTCGACCAAGGAGGTCGGCAAGCCGAGTCTCCAGGCCTTCTTCATACTGCTGCCAACTTACTCCGTCTACTCCAGGTGCTGCGCTCCGCTGCAAAGCGTAGTAGCTCTCCCGGAGTAAGTCGATCGTAAGGTGGTGCAGCAAAGCGGTGAACCGCTCCAGCTTGTTACCCCGTGCCTTCTGGCGCACGCCGCTTAGCCCCTGGGACACGCGTGCTCCGCTCTGTGTCGGATGCGTGTGTGGCTGAGCGTCGTTCTCCTTGGTCTGCGCCCTTCCCTCCGCTGGCTCCGCGGAAGTTTTACCCTCGTTGTTCGTCAGCTTCATAGGTACTATGGCGCAGTCCGACTCCTCCAAAACGTTCATGTCCGGATGATGGGTCTTTCACCTTCCCGGACCGGTCTGCTCGCGCAGACGCTCTGGAGGTCTCCCGGTTCTCGTGCACACTGTGTGCTGACGTGCCTGGACTCTTCGACTACGCCGGGCCCAGCGGCCACTCGCGAATAACGCGGCTCGCTGATGTTGCCTTCCCACTGACAGAAAAGGGTCGGCACCCGGTTGCATGTTTTCGGAGCTCAATGATCCCGCCCGCCAGCCCTCTGTCTACGCTTCGCTACGATCCCTCACGGGATCACAGGCAAGACTCGAGGCCAGAATGGAGTCGCTTCTCCTTTTCCGTAGGGCTCTTCCATCCCCTACAATGTGCCGGTTTATCCCGGCGCTCTCTGTCCCCCGCAGCTTTCTCAGAATCGAGAAAGAAGAGATGCTCGACAAATGAAACACTTGAAACTTTTCTCCCTCGTACTCTCAGTCTCGGCCATCGCAGGTTGCGATTCGAAGCCCACCTTTCACGGAGCGATTCTGGGCAAGAAATACGTGGTGATGCAAACGTGGACGGTGATCGAGCACAACTATGCCAATAATGAGTACACGTTCATTGGGCACAACACCCAGGATTCACCCTCGGACAAGGGTCTTACAGTTAAGATCACGGCTCGGTGCGCCCCATGGCCAGATGGAAATGAATGCCCTTTCTACACAGGTCAGATCCTCAGGGTCACGAACGCGGTGGACACAAAAGCTGATGACTCCTGGAATGAGGATTCGTTTCAAAATAGGATGTGGTTCGGCCAGGGAGATGGACCGACACACTCGGCTCACTACTTCGAAATCATCAAGGAAGAGACGGTCACCAAATGAAACATCTTCTGACCTTTGTTGTCCTGGTACTCTCGGTCGCGGCGCTGTCGATCACGGCTCACGCTAGCGATGATGTGGACCCTAGTTGGCACGGTCTAACCTCATTCCGTGTAACGGGAAATGCACTCGTTGACGCGTGTTCGGAACCCCAGGGGGACAGACGGAACGTAACCTTTGTGGCGTCGTTTTCAAGTTGCGTTGAGTAGACTTAGGGCTGGTTAACGTCCCGTCTGTCCCCGCAGCTTTGTCACCGATCTCCTGTCGTTACCGATCTTCTCTACGTCATTCCGGGCTCTCGTCATCGTCGAAAACGGAGAAGTCGGAGTCGTCCGTTCGGTCCGCCTCGCTCTCACCCGGTTCTAATTCGGTTGCGCCAGCCGCTTCTCTTGCTTTCGAAAGTTCAGGGGTTAAGGGAAGGTCGTCCTCTCGTGTCCCTAACTGTAGCAGCGCCTCGCGTTTCGAGAGATAAGACTTCAACATTCGAAATTGAATATGCTTCGAAATCGCTCCCTGCCAGAGAGCAACGATGAATTCCCGGTCTCCGACTATGTTGACCGCGCTTTTATGAGGGATGTAGTTTGACCGATTCCCAGCGGCATCCACGAGAAGTTGCAGGAATTCGTTTGCCTTTTCAAAGGCATTCAGGTCACTCTTTCCATCTTGCATTGTTTTGAGTAGAGCGCTTCTGATGACCGTCCCCCACGGAAAGCGATCTGGCGAAAACAACATATAGCGAAACGATGATGACCCGTCGGGGGTGGAAAGCAACCGCAAACTTTCGGGGCGACTCAGATAAGCAGAAAAGGCGAGCTCCGCTTTGGGCAGCAGCCGCGTGACACTCTCGTTCCGTAGTTCCTTCTTCAGTCGTCCGGTATCCGCATCTTCCGGTCCGAACGCCCAAGGGTCCCACGGCTTGAGGGTTTCAAGCATGGCCGGAGCCTGGTCATCAGAAGCGCGATCCACCAACGAATAAACCAGCTTTCGCTCGGCATCCCGCAATTCGCCATCTGCTGGATTCACTCGAAATGCTATCCAGTACAACGACTTCTCGTAGAGCTTGCCGAACCGTTCTGGAGTGAACATTTCCGGCAGACTGAGGAATTGTTCGGTCATTGTGAGTAGGGACTTTGCTTCCGCACAGTGCGTTGCATTTTCTTCGACCGTAGACGCTTCTGCTGCCTTGGAGGCGGCATTATGCTTTGCGTTCAAAAGAGTCTCAAAAAGATCTGTTTCAATGTCCGCCGGATTAATCGAGTTGGCGGCGGACTGCTTGGCAATCCACGCCGAGATCGTCTCGGGCACGGAAGCTTTCCTCCATTGGGCTGATAATCCGTGGAATTCTTTCCAAGTAATCGTTTCCGGTCGGAGAGCAAACCTGAAGTTGTACTGTAGCTGGAATCCTGCGAGTGTCCGAGTCGCGTTCACGAGTGCGATCAGTCGTTCAGCCTGCTTTCCGTTGATCCCTCCGACCTCATCAATGATCTTTCTAATGTCGGCCTTGTCGTTCGTTTTGCTCTCCTCGCCCTTCCTCCTGCGCTCAATCTGCAGCAACTGGTAGCCAATTCCTGTGAGTGCTTCCAACGCGCCGCCATCGAGAAGACGCAAAAAAAATGGGTAGGACTCTTGCCGGATCATCTCAGCCAGCCAAATCTCAACCCAATTCAGCTCATCAGCGCCGTGCCTCGTAAGCTGCGGCTGTAAGGACACTAAGCCGCGAACCAATCGCTTCAGCTTGCGGGGGTTATCTGGCAGCAAGTGTTCTATCGGACCAATCGAATCCTGGGGAACGAACTTGGCGTATCGGTCGAGCATGTTCTTCAACAAAAGGTGTTTCCCAGCCTTTGAGATCGGGGGCAGGTAATAGTGAAAATCGAGAATCTTGTCTAAGAAGTTCTCGCCGTCGCCCCACGCACTATTCGCTGTGACAAGACCGTCTGCCACAATTTCATTGTCAAAAGCCAATACAAACGTGAAGCCCGGCAGGTCAAGAATTTCTCGCAGAGACAGCAAAAGCTTCGGCAGTAACTCCGGGGTTGCGCGGTCCAGATCATCAATGAAGACGATGACTCGCTTGTCTCCGAGCTTTTCGCGGATCTTCTTAACCTGCGCTCCGTCCGGCTTAAGCCACTTGCCAACCAATCCCAACGCGCTCTTGTACACCTTGTCTTTGCCGAAAAGCTCTGCCGTACCTTGCGCCACGTCGGGCAATACCGTCGATCCCAGCTTCTCTTGAAGCTTACGTGTCATTCCTTTCCAAGGAGACTCAACCTCAAGCTTCTCCGCTTCAAGAGCTTCTAAGAGGGAGTTCCCAAACTCCTCCCAGAGTTCATCGAGTTCCTGAATTGCCCAGGGTGTGAAGTAGAAAACGATATTGCCTTCCGGCTCCAGCATCTCTTCCAAGAAGTGCAGAACCGTGCTCTTGCCTTCTCCCCATTTTCCAAAAATCCCGATGCGCGCAGACCAGTCGGCAGGGGTCGAACGAATCACCTCGGCGATCTCGGCAGCAAATCGCCATCTACCTAAATCGTCATCTTTTTTCAGTCTCTGCGCTGAATCATATCCAGACATATCGGGATTCCTTAAGTTGGCTGACGCAAATCATTTTCCCACAGACAATTGCGAGTTCAAGGCGAGTTTCGTGGACCGGAAGATGTGAAAGAATCGATTTTCGACCTTGGAAACCCGGGGACAGACTGTACTGCACCCCAAAAGTGAGACACGGCGAAGGCGAAAAATAGGGGACATTTATCGGCCATAATGGAGCGGGCCGATGAAGAAGAAGCAGCGAAATAGCTACAGTGCGGATTTTAAGGGAGAGGTGACAGACGGAAGTAGCCCTTTGCAGGGCAAGTGGCACGACTTCCTGTCTCAGTGAGGAGTTTCTGTCTCCCGAGACACAATACGGCGACAGGATATCCTGGCCGCCGGCTTCGACAGCTTGTCCCCTGCTAGATTAAGAAGAAGACCATGATCCACCCCACAGATGACCTCCGCATTCGATCCACCAGAGTCGTGCTTCCACCTGTGTTTCTTGAGGAAGAGTTGCCGGCGACGGAGCAAGCCTCCTCAACCGTCTTTCAGGCGCGGCATGAGATTATCAACATTCTCAACGGCAACGACACACGCCTGATGGTGGTGGTTGGCCCCTGTTCGATTCATGACGTGAAAGCAGCCCGGGAATACGCGAGCCTGTTGAAGACCGCCATTGCCGAGTTCTCGAACGAACTTTGTATCATCATGCGCGTCTACTTTGAGAAGCCGCGTACCACGCTCGGCTGGAAAGGGCTGATCAACGATCCGCATCTCGACGAGTCGTTCCGCATCAACGACGGCCTAAGGCTCGCACGACACCTGCTCCTGGACCTGGCAGAGATGGGCGTTCCCGCTGGAACCGAGTTTCTCGACATGATTTCACCCCAATACGTAGCGTCTCTGGTGAGTTGGGGAGCGATCGGCGCGCGCACGACTGAAAGCCAGGTGCATCGGCAACTCTCATCGGGGCTATCCTGCCCGGTCGGTTTCAAGAACGGAACCTCGGGCAACGTGCAAATTGCTATCGAGGCCATTGTCTCAGCGGCCCATCCTCATACGTTCCTCGGACACTCGAAGACGGGACAGTCGGCGATCTTGTTTACGGCAGGAAATCCGGACTGTCACCTCATCCTTCGCGGTGGAAGGCAGACGACGAATTACAACGCTGCCGCCGTGGCAGAGACTGCGGAGCAGATGGAAAGAGCCGGCCTGGCTCCGCGGATCATGATCGATTGCAGCCACGCTAATAGCAACAAGGACCACCGTCGTCAGGGCCTCGTCTGTCGCGATGTTGCTGCGCAGATTGCCGCGGGAGACCGGCATATAGTTGGCGTGATGATAGAGAGCAATCTGGTTGCGGGTGCGCAGACATTTGTGCCGGGCAAGCCATTGGTCTACGGCCAGAGCATCACGGATGGGTGCATTGATTGGAGCGAAACCCATCGACTGCTCACAGAACTAGCCGCCGCGGTTCGTTCTGCCCGGGGATGAGATCTCGTTACGCCCGTTCCATGGCCAGACCCCAATCGGGGGAAACTTTAGACTGGCGCGGGAGAGACGGTAGGGATGGTGCCCGCGATGATGAGCTAAACGTGGCGAACGTCCCCAGGCTCCCCAGCGATCAGCAGCATCAGAAGGCCGAACACGCGCGCAATGAATCGCGATAGGATTAGACCTCAGGTGAATGACCACAGGAGAGTTTGAATGCAGCGGTTTGTGAAGACTTTCGTGACTCCGATGCTGGGTGCCGGGAAGTGGCGATCCGTGTGCGAAATTGGCGCATCTCTAGGCGGCGGTACGGAGATGTTGGCCAACCTGCCTGACATAAATCTGACTGTGATCGATCCCTGCTACGACTGCGATCTGGCCGACAAATTCGTGAGCAATCCCCGTGTGCGCGTAAGAAAGGGCACAAGCCTCGAGGTGCTGCCGCATGTGAATGATGTCTTCGACTGCATACTCGTCGACGGCGATCACAATTGGTACACCGTTTATCACGAACTAGAGGCAATTATGGATCGAGGGCTTCTTAGGGATGGCGGAATTGTGTTCTTTCATGATGTCGAGTGGCCTTGGGGCAGACGCGACATGTATTACGTTCCCGAAACTATACCGTCTGAATACGTGCACACGTTGTCACTCGAAGGAATAGCGCGAGGCAGGCGCGAGGCCTCACCGTCATTCACATCCCTTGCCTATCTCAGAAAAGCCTCGCAGGAAGGCGGGCCCCGAAATGGTGTTTTGACAGCGGTTGAAGACTTCATGAAGGAGCGCAGCGGTGAATGCCGGTTCTTTATGGTGCATGCCGGCGTAGGTCTGGGTGTGATGCAGTATAGAGGCGGGATGCGGGATCGTCTCGCATACCGCCTGCTCTGGGTTAAAGGGTTCGCCTGTAACGTGGTGATCCGCTTGATTCGGCTGTTTCGTCCAGCACCCGCCGGGCTTGTCGGTGAGGATGCCAAGCAAGTGAACGCTCCAGAACACGTTTGATCGGGGAACGCAGGACGGGATAGGGATGGGGCAGTTCTGGAATAACCCGTAAGCCAATTTACGGTGGTTATTCGTAAGCGTCAGAGCAAACCCACAGTTGACAAGTGGGGACCTGGCGCAATGTTAATCTGAGGCCGGGATTACAACGAACCTTGAACAAACGTGCCCTGATTTCCGCCTGCGCCGCGGGGTTTGCCTTCTCTGCCAACTACACCAACCACGCTCCGATGGTTGGGGCTCTGCGTGCAGACTTCGGCTTTAACCAGGCTAGCGCGGGACTGCTGACGACTGGAATATTTCTTACCCATGCGTTGATGCAGATTCCCGGAGGGCGGCTGGCAGATCGCTTCGGTTCTTCCCGGACGATGGTGGTGGCCTTAGCCTGGGTTACGCTCGCCAATTGTTTGATCGCCTCTTCGAGCGCCTACTGGCAGCTTCTGCTATGGAAGACCCTTGCCGGCGTGGGTACAGGCGTCTGCTTTGCGGCAGGCGCTCGCTATGTTGTGGGAGCGTTCAGGGGCGCGGAGCGCCATTTGGCGCAGGGCATGTTTGGCGGATCCCTGGTTTTGGGTTCGGGCTTCGTACTATTCGCGGTGCCTCAACTGCTCATGGTGTTCGGTTGGCGCGGCGCATTCCTGGTGTGCGCGCTGCTGGCCGCCGCTGCATGCGCCTGGTGGGTCTGGGCGGCCCCATCGGAGCTACCGGATCTATCTCGTCTGTCTGATCTATCTGGGCGGCAGGGGACCACGGCGGCGCGGAGTTTAGGAGAAATGATGCGCCATCGCGCATTGTGGCTACTGGGATGGATGCAGATGGCCTCATTCGGATTGATGATTGTGGTGGGAACGTGGATCACCACGCTGCTGAACACCGAATTCAGAATGCCGCTGAAGCGTGCCGGGCTGCTGGGTTCCCTGGTGTTGTTGCTCGGCATCCTTTCCCGCCCACTGGGCGGATGGCTGGCACACCACATGCGGATCAGGATGCTCCTTGGTGTGTCACTGTTACTGAACGCACTGGCCTGCGCCACCCTTGGCTGGGGTCATGCCATCTCCCTAAGCATGATCGCCATCGTGGCTCTCGGCACAGGCTGCGGATTACCCTACGCAGCCGTGTTCAACCGTGCCGCGGCTCTGTTTCCCGGCCGCGCCGGAGCCGCCATGGGATTGGTGAACATGGTGGGCATTATCATGATCCTTGCCGGCGCGCCCGCGGTAGGTTACCTGGTCGACTTGTCAGGACAATTCAAAACCAGTTTTTACGTGCTGGGTGCATTCGCGCTGGTGGCAGCGGGTGCTTCGTACGCAATTCCGGAGGAGCGGTGAACCTGACGCAGATATTCGATCTGTCTTTTCAGAAACGCCGAGAGCATGTGGCCTTGGAATTCGCTGGGCACACCTATACGTTTGGCGAGCTCGATGCCCGTAGCAACCGCATGGCGGCGCTGTTCCGGGCGCGCGGATTGGAACGGGGAGACCGCCTGTGTGTGTATCTCTCCAACAGCGTCGTATTCATTGCCATCTATTTGGCCTGCGTCAAAATGGGCGTCATCTTTGTGCCCATCAACATCCTGTATCGGGAGAGGGAGATTCTGCACATTCTCGGCGATGCGGAGCCTAAGGCGGTAGTGGCGGCGCAGCCGATGCCGGGAACGGCGCCACTGTGGCATGTGAGCGAACTCCATCCGCCGCAAGATGCCGCGCGGCAAGACGTTGCGCTCGACGGCGACGCGCCCGCAGCGCTGGTCTACACCTCCGGCACCACTGGGGTTTCAAAAGGCGCCATCCTCACGCACAATAATTTCGCGGCCAATGCCATCCATCTGAACGCCAGTTGGGCGATCACCGCCTCCGACCGTTTATTGCTGGCTCTGCCGCTGTTTCATGTGCACGGGCTGGGCAATGGTCTGCACTGCTGGCTGATGAGCGGCTGCCGGATGCGCCTGCTGGAACGCTTCGAACACCAGAAGGCCGGCGACGAGTTCCTCGACTTCAAACCGACGCTCTTCTTCGCTGTGCCGACGATGTATGTGCGCCTTCTGGATTTTTCTGAGGAGACTGCGCAAAAAGTGGGCGCATTCATGAGGCTCTTTGTCTCCGGCTCCGCGCCGCTGCCGCAGCATGTATTTCAAGAGTTCAGCAGAAAATTCGGCCACACCATTCTTGAGCGCTACGGAATGACGGAGACACTGATGAATATCTCGAATCCCTACCTCGGGGAGCGCCGCGCAGGTTCGGTAGGTCTGCCGCTGCCCGGCGTCTCGGCGCGCATCGTTCAGGATGAGGTACAGTTGCGCGGGCCGAATATCTTTGCCGGTTACTGGCGGCGCGAGGAGGCCACGCAGGCTGCCTTTGAGGATGGCTGGTTCAAGACGGGAGACATGGCAGAGTGTACGGCCGACGGTTATTACACGCTGTTGGGCAGAAAAAGCGATCTCATTATCTCTGGGGGGTTCAACATCTATCCTCGCGAGATTGAGGATTTTCTTCTGGAACAGGATGAGGTGGCGGAAGCTGCCGTCGTCGGTGTGCAGGACAAGCTGCGTGGGGAGATTCCGGTGGCGTATCTTGTGCTGCGGTGCCCCGTTTCCGGCGCTGCGCTGGAGGGTCGATGCCGGGTTGCCCTTGCGTCCTTCAAAGTACCACGCAGTTTCGTGCCGGTAGAGCAGCTGCCGCGAACGGCTCTCGGCAAGATTCAAAAGCATCTGCTACCGCCCTGGCGTTCCTAGCGATCGCCTGCGTTCGGCTGCGAGAACAAACGTGGGACTCGGGTTACTTATGAGAAGTTCGACGTGTTTTGCCCTCTTCTGTTGCTGGTTTAAGGGGATAGACAAAGTGACCCGCGGCGACGTTCGATGATCGACCTGCGAGAGCGGCGTGTAGAATGAGCCATTCCGGGAGGCCTCTGTGAAGATCGAGCGCCGTATCCCGCCCGTCTGGCTGATGGGCCTGTCGAACGCGACGGTCGGCTTGAATGCCGGCATCATTTTTTTCGTCATGCCCCAAATGCTGGCCGCCGAGCACATCTCTGAGGCAACCATCGCCACAGTCACAGCCGTGGCCATGGCCTCCAACTTTTGGACTGTGCTCTTCGGTCCCATGCTCGATGTGCGCTTTAGCCGGCGCTGGTATGCCACCGTCTTTGCCGGTGCCGCCGCCGCCCTCGTCATCGTCTCGATCATGAACTCGCATCGTCTGCCTGTGCTTCAGCCGGCACTGGCTCTTGCGGTGGCTGCCGCCATCCTCTCTTCTACCGCGCTCGGCGGCTGGCTCTCCAATGTTTGCCCTCATGCGGAAAAGAATAAGCTCAGTGCCTGGATCAATATTGCATTCATCTCCGGTACCGGCATTACCTCCGCCCTGGGAGGGGAGTTGGTTCGTCACTTGCCCGACTGGCTCGCAGCCTGCCTGCTGGGATCCATCGTCTTGCTGCCCACGGTGATCTTTCTCGTCATTCCCGCTCCGGGCCCAGATCGGCGATTGGCCGCAGAGAGCTTCCGCCAATTCAATTCCGAGGTCCTGGCGCTACTGCGCCAGCGCGAAATGTTGATCGTATTGTTGCTCTTTCTCTCTCCCTGCGGTTCATTTGCGTTGACCAACCTTCTCGGGGGTCTGGGCAACGACTTTCATGCCTCGTCGCGCGTCGTGAGTCTAGCTGGCGGTGCAGGCATATTCTTTGCGGGCATTCTCGGCTGCCTTCTCTTTCCCATGATCGCGAAGCAGATGCCGCTGCGACTTCTCTATCTCGCCAACGGCTCGGCAGGCGCACTCTTTACACTCTGCCTGATTGTTTTGCCCCGTGCTCCATGGACGTTTGCGCTGGCTCTGGTTGGTCTGTTCATGTTCCAGGCGATGGCGTATGCCATCCAAATCGGGATCACGTTTGAGGTCATCGGAGAGAACAATCCGCTGGCCGCAACCACGTTTACCTTTTTGGTGGCAGCAACATTTGTACCGGTTGCGTACATGATCATCGTCGACGGCAAGGGTTACTCCACGGGTGGTATCGCAGGCGGCCTGGCAATCGACGCCGCCCTCAGTATCACTGCCTGCATCCTGTTGGGTGTTTTCCTCGCCCGGCTTCCCGGCAATGCATTCAGTACAGGCGTCCCCCAGGTTGAGCTGATCAACGACTAACATCCCGTTACATTTTAGAGCATTCAGTAGTGAGCATAAGCCTTATTAAAAGAAGGGCGAGGCTGCTGATGGATGAATGCCGCCACGTCATATGCATCCTGGGCTGAAAGAATTCCCATTCTGTTCTGGGGCATATTGTGCTGGACGAAAGCGGCCATCTTTTGAACTCCGTGGATACCAGCTCCGTCGTTGAATGATTCCGCCCCCCATACAGGCGGAAACATTGGCGGAACGCCCTCGCCACTCTGTCCATGACAACCAGCGCACTGCGACGCGTAAACCGCGGCGCCGCGCGCGGCATCGGGTGTTAGCTCGGGGAGGGTTACCAATCCCCTACCCACGTAGACAGCTCCATTCTGAGATGGCGTTGACAGCCACGATATGTAGTCTACGAGAGCTTTCATCTCGACCCCGTCGTAGTCCAACGGGGTACCGTTCTCGCTGCGGACGAAGCACTCCTGAATTCGGTCTTTAAGAGAAATAACGTGTCCGGCCCGAACGTTAAACATGGGGAACAAACGTGGCAGACCGACCATTGGTGAAGCGTAGGATTGAATGCCTCCCTCGGCGTGACAACTGGTGCAGCTGATCCTGGCGCTGGTATGGTTCGCCGCATAGAGGGGAGTTTCATTAAAGATCAGTTGCCCAAGACGAATGCTGTCGCCGGTATGCCCTGGAGGGATTCTGACACTCAGCGGGGCCTGCCACTCGACAGGCGCAGGTTGTCTTTCGCTCTCTGTGAGACCGGAAAGATCTTTTACTCGGAGTCCCCAAAAAACTGCCCAGACATAGAACACCGCCGTGACGATGGCGATCGCGAGTGCCGGTCTGGTCACTGCTGAACCGGTGTTTCGTTCCCGGCCGGCTCAAAGCCAAAAGCCTGATAAGCACTTTGGGCCTGAGCGGAGGAAAGGTACTGTATCCACGCCTCTGCAGCCTCGCGGTGAGCTGCACTCTTAACCACGGCTGCGGCATAAGTGACCCTAATATTTTGCTGCGCTGGTATTTTTACGCCCTCGATCGGGTTGCCTATCCTCTCTTGAAAGCGAACCTCTGAGGTCCAGACCACACCCGCGTCGCTTTTCCCCTGCATCAGGCGGATAGGTGTTTGGCGGTGATGAATCTGCGTGAGGTAGCAGGTACCATCCGATACTTTCGTCTGGTACACCGCTGTCGCCAGACGTTCGCCGCCGGCTTTCTTAAGAGCATCTGCTATTTGGCGAGCCACGCCCTCCGTCTCGGGATTGGGCATGGAGAGCCGCAGCGTGGGACCGCCCAGATCCGAAAGGCCCTTGATGTTTTTGGGATTGCCCTGAGCCACCATGATTTCGAGATTGTTGGTCGCATAGTGCGCCACATGATCTACCTTGTTTCGCTGCTCCAGCTCGGCAAGTACCCCTGCGCCGGCCTCATACACATCAGGAAGAACACGCAAGGTGAGGTTGCCCAGAGTCACCGCACCCCCCTGTTCCATCTGCTTTCTTAGAACACCGGGAGGAAGAGTTTCGTAGAAGATGCGGCCTCGAAGTTCCGGATGCTGTTGTTCGAAGCCGGCGACCAGCTGGGGCATGACAAAAAATTGATTGCCTCCAATAAACAGCACCAACATTGCGTTTTGCGGATCCCCATGGAGGTCGGGCACATTGTCTATGTCGGCGGCCGCGAGGATCTGACCTTTGTCTAGAGCTGGATTGTTGGCCCCATTGCTCCACGGAGGCATGACCTGGCAAGAACAGTCGATGGAGGCGACCAGCAGGAGCAGGAACGCGAGAGTTTGAATCGACATGTGAACTGCCCTAAACGGTGATGTAGGTGAAGCGGCCTTCGGACTGGAGCATGCAGACTGCGGCCACCATGGCGGGAACGATGAGGACATTCGGGAGCGCGTGGCCTTGCAAGTCGTTGACGATATCTTCAACTGACTCTTTGAGAGCTCTCTCCTTTACCAATGCGTGTACCTGCTCTTCGGTGGCGGTGTGGCAGCTCAGGAAGGTCACGCCGCGGCTCTGCAATGTCTCGATGCTCGTATCCTGAAGCACTGATTTCTCTGCATCGGGGCCAGTCTCTTTGAAGCCCTTCTGGGGAAAGTAGATATTCCGGAGCGCGGGCGAACCAGTGACCGGATCGTCTACGTGAAGGAATTCTCCTAAACGATATTTGAGCCACGCATCATCGTTAAAATTAAGCATGTTTGGCGGTCCATGCAACGCGGCAACGACTTTGATTTCTTCCTTGGGCACGCCAAAGCCGAACTCAAAGCCATTCAGAGAATTCTTGATGTTGTTCAGAAACTTGCCATCGCCAATTTGACGAATGTCATAAACCTGCTTTGCCTTGGCTCGATCTTTCAACAGCGTTTCGAACTGAGCCATTTTCCAATCGCTCTTCTTGTAGACAAGCTGCGCTTCCGCAGCGGACGCTAATCCTGTCAACGCACCTATAGCGGTGAGCCCGAAACCAACTGTTTCTACGAAGGACCGGCGGGTGATGACTCTCATAAAATTCTCCTGGGACAACTAATGAACGAAGAGGCTGTACAGCAAGACTGTAAGCACGATCGAGTACTTCCTTACCGTGACGGGCAAGAAAAAACGCCCCACCGAGCAGAATGACGGCGCCATAAGTAACTTGCTTCGTTCCCATCGCATCCAGTTTCGGCCTGGGAACGCCCCAGGTCTTGTACAATCTTGCTCACGGACCTTGCTAGTACCCAGCGGGCAGTGTCCAGAAGCCGTCTCATGCGTTTCCAAACGAATTTCTGGATTTCGGCCTAAAGCAGTTTCGCAATGGGGGTAGACCGAAGCGGCAGGCCTTTTAGGTGGTTTTCTCTCAAAGAAAACCACACCTCGCTACTCTTGCCAGACCACAGTCATTGCGAAAATGCTTTAGAAGGCGCGAACCAACGACCCATGGAATGCCACGAACAGCCTCTAACTAAAGGCGAACACTCAAGAATCTGGCGAGCTGACGACCTGGGGGACCTCGAGCTCCTGGATGCGCGATACATTACCTATGCTTTCGCCAAACACACTCATGAAGGGGCCGCCGTCGGAGTGATTGAAGAGGGGGCTGAGAGTTTCAGCTACCAGGGTGCAACCCATGTAGCTTCAGCGGGAGAGATTGTTATTTTCAATCCGAACGAGGCGCATACGGGGCAGGGCGCGGACGAGAAAGGCTGGCGGTTTCGCATGTTTTACCTCGATGCGAAGCTGATGCAGTGGGCAGTTTCAGAGATGAGCGACCAGGGTCGGGAAATTCCCTTTTTCTCCACACCCAGGCTCAACGACCCGGCCCTCGCCAACATGCTTAGGGGGCTTCACAGCTGCCTGGGCAGCGAAAGTTCGCTGCTGGAGCGCCAATCGAGGTTTCTGTGCACTTTTGCAGAATTGGCTCGTCGCCATGCCGACGCCCGGCCGGCGCCGCGGGCCCTCACCAGGGAGAGGGCTACCATCCGGATCGTCCGTGACTACCTGGTTGATCATTCTTCGCAGAATGTTTCTCTGGCCGACCTCGCACGGATCAGCAAATTGAGTTCTTTCCATTTGGTCAGGGTTTTCAAGGCGGAGATTGGCTTGCCTCCCCACGCCTTCCTGGAGCAAGTGAGAGTCCATCGCGCACGCCGCTTGATGCAAAAAGGACTTTCCCTGGCTGACGTGGCCTTTGCAACTGGCTTCACAGATCAAAGCCATTTTTCCCGCCACTTCAAAAAAATGACGGGAGTGACACCAGGCCAGTATCAGAAGAGCGCAAGAACGTACAAGACCCCTTCATCGTCCGCAGCGCAAGATCCTCGTAGTTGAGCCGAGCACTCCTCGAGCTCAACCGGGGAGACTCCGATGTACTTCAAGCAATTTTACTTAGGCTGCCTGGCCCACGCCTCCTACCTTATCGGTTCCAAAGGGAAGGCAATCGTCGTCGACCCTCAACGCGATGTCGATCAATATGTGCGTGAGGCTTCAGTGCAGGGGCTGGAAATTGTATACGTCCTCGAAACTCATCTGCATGCTGATTTTGTGAGCGGCCACCGGGAACTGGCCGAGAAGACGGGTGCCGAAGTTGTCTTTGGCAGGCATGCCGGTGCCTCGTTCCCCCATCGCGTGGTCGAAGACGCTGACCATCTGCGGGTAGGAGATATCGAGCTCGAAATCATGGAGACCCCAGGGCATACGCCGGAGGGCATTTGCGTACTCGTTCGCGACTTGGCGAACCCTGCAACCACCCCCAAATTGCTCACTGGCGATACGCTCTTTATCGGTGACGTAGGCCGACCCGACCTTGCGGGCTCAGCCGGGTTCACAACGGAACAAATGGCCGGGTTGTTGTATGACAGTCTGCGCGAAAAAATCATGCCACTTGACGACGAGGTAGAAGTCTACCCGGCCCACGGAGCGGGTTCGATGTGCGGAAAGAACATCTCCAAGGACAGTTCCTCGACGATTGGGCTGCAGAAGAAACTCAATTACGCATTGCAACCGATGACAAAGGAAGCGTTCATCGCCATCATGACAGCCGACCTTCCGGAGGCTCCGGCCTACTTCTCCAAAGATGCGGAAATCAATCGTTCTGGCGCGCCGGCGTTGACGGGCACGCCAAGGCCTATGGCTTTGTCGGCCGCGGAACTGCAGGCGGAGATCAAGAAGGGCATCACGATTCTTGATGTGCGAACTGCGGCGGACTTTGGCAACGGCCATATTCCAGGCTCTATGAACATTGGACTGTCTGGGCAGTTTGCATCTTGGGCGGGGTGCCTGCTCGACCTCTCTGAGCCGTTGATTCTGGTTTCGGAAGACACGGAAGGCGTAGATGAGGCGGTCATGCGGTTAGCCCGGGTCGGTATCGAGTCGGTGCGCGGATACCTTCAAGGCGGTATGTATGCCTGGGATCACGCGGGTTTTGGCGTTGCGAGAATTGCCCAACTGCCGGCCGATGAATTGGACGAACATCTCACAGACGGCTCTATCCGGCAATTGATCGACGTTCGCAGGCCGGCTGAATTCAAGGGAGCGCACGTCCCACGAGCGCAGTCGTCTGAGCTGGCTCAACTGGCAAAGCACCTTTCCGGCTTTGACAAGCATCTCCCCACCGCGGTGATATGCCAGAGTGGCTACCGCTCGAGCACTGCGGCAAGCCTTTTGCAGCGTGCCGGCTTCGACCAGATTTTTAACGTAGTCGGCGGTATGAACGCCTGGAAGACTTTTCAGCCCAGCCAAGACACTGCCGATCACAGCACGACACCCGTGGGCTAGAGCAGTTTTGCAAATTGGTGCTTTAACGACAGTTTTTTGCGATTAGTCAGCTAAGCAGCATAAGTGAGGAGCTTGTTATGGAAAACAGCCCGGAAAAGTATGGAATCCTGATAGTCGGTGGCGGGAGCGCCGGGATCACAGTTGCAGCACATACGTTGAAGCGGATGTCTTCGGACCTCAAGAAACGCTACAGCATTGCTATCCTTGAGCCTTCAGACGTGCATTGCTACCAGCCTATGTGGACCCTGGTCGGCGGAGGAATCTATCCCAAGGAATATTCGCAAAGACAAGAAGCGGACCTTATACCGAAGGGCGCCAAATGGATTCGCGACGCGGTAGCGGAGTTTTGTCCAGACCAGAACTGTGTCTTGACCCGTGATGGTCGAAAGATTCAGTATGACTATCTGATCGTGGCGACTGGTATCAAGATTGATTGGGACAAGATTCCGGGCCTGGCGGAAAGTGTTGGCACGGGCGGAGTCTGTAGCAACTACTCCTATGAAACCGTTGACTCTACCTGGCGCAATATCCGTGACTTCAAGGGCGGCACGGCCATTTTCACTCAACCTCTTCCGCCGATCAAGTGTGGAGGCGCCCCGCAAAAGATCATGTATCTTGCCGATAGCTACTTCCGGAAAACGGGAGTTCGCGGTAAGTCCGAGGTAGTTTTCTGTTCAGCGGCAGCGAGCATCTTCGCCGTCAAGAAATACGCGACAACGCTGGATAAAGTTCTGAAGCGGAAAGAAATAGTAACCAAATACAAACACAATCTGGTGGCACTCCGGCCATCCGCTAATGAAGCGGTTTTCCGTAACCTCGACACCAATGAAGATATCGTCATGCATTACGACATGATTCACGTGACCCCTCCGCAAAGCTCGCCGGATTTTGTAAAGATGTCCCCATTGGCAAATAAGGATGGTTGGGTTGATGTAGACAAGGCCACTTTGCGGCATGTTCGATATCCCAATGTATTCAGTTTGGGTGACGCCAGCAGCTTACCCACGTCTAAGACTGGTGCCGCGATCCGGAAACAAGCTCCCGTGGCTGCTGCGAACCTGGTCGCGGCAATGCAGGGCTCCTCTCTCGGATCGAAGTACGACGGCTATACCTCCTGCCCTCTCGTCACCGGATACAACAGTCTCGTCATGGCAGAGTTTGATTACGACGGGAGTCCCGCCGAGAGCTTTCCAATCGACCAATCGAAGGAGCGGTACAGCATGTTTCTAGTGAAGAAGTATTTGCTGCCGCGACTGTACTGGTATGGCATGTTGCGGGGCAGAGCCTAATGCGACGGACGGGAACGGACTCCGCGTTCTCCAAACGCAGGAACACTTCATTCGCGAACTACGGATACAGTGGAATTGCGCGGGCTAAACTGGTTCGATGTAGTATCAGACCAAGCTCGGCTTTCCCGTTTATCGACTCCCTGGATGCGACGGAGGTCACACGAACATTGACTTCAGTCCATCGCATCACGCCACTGGATGATTGCAGCGAATGAAGAGGATCTACGAACGCAGGCAGACCGAGATTCTGCTGCTCATGTCGTCGGTGCTGTCACTGCTTGCATCCTGCATTCTTTGGTCGGCTCGCAAGCAAGCCTGGATGGATGAAGTCTTCACCTGGAAAGAGGTGAGTGACCGCTCGCTATGGCACCTGTACTCTGCCATTCAGCATGGCGCCGATGGCGGCCAGCCGCTCTTCTATACCACCGCGTGGCTCTGGGCAAAGAGCTTCGGCTCCGGCGTTCTTAGCCTGCGCCTCTATTCGAGCGTCGCCATGTGCGCGGCGCTGCTGGTCACCTGGAAAACGATCCGCCGCTATTACAGTATGTGGGCCACCGCCTTCGGAGTTCTGCTGATCTGGGGAACTTCGGGTACGTTACTCGATCAGAATGCCGAAGGTCGCTATTACGGCCTGTACATGCTCACAGTTGCCATTTCGGTCGTACTGTATGCCCGCTTGGCGGCTCGCCCTGAATCTACCCGGCCGCTTCTGCTCCTCGTTTTTTTCTCGCAGGCGGCTTTGGTGTGGACGCACGTGTTCGGTTTGCTCTATAGCGGATTGATCCTGCTGGCGTTAGTCATAACGGATATTGCGGAGAAGCGCGTCAGGCTCAAAGTTTATCTTGCCTGGGCGGCAGGTTGGCTCGCTTTGCTGGCCTGGTTGCCGGCTATGCGCGCATCCATGGCAGCGGGTAAACCTCACGGATGGATCCCGTCGCCGCGGCTGGGAACCGTGCTCAATTCCTACTTCTTCTATACCTGGCTGGAATGGATCGCCTGGCTGCAACCGAAACCGACCCGTTGGGTGTTCGATGTTGCTCGCATCGCGACCGACCTACTCATCCTGGTGCCGCTTGTGATTGTGCTGTGGATGGTGATGAAGAAACATCCGGCCGTGCGCAACCCTTTGCTGCCGGTAGCCGGTGCCCTGTTGACGGTCCCCATCCTGTTGTACTTGCTCTCTCATGTGCTCACGCCTGTGTTTGTTCTCCGCTATACCCTGCCGAGCGGGATCGGCATGGCGATTGTTCTGGCCGCGTTTGCCGCAGGTCGGCGAATCTGGCGGCCGGTGATCGTGCTGTTGTTGATTTCCCCGATTTGTTCCGCTCTGCTGTTGCGGCCGCCGCAGGTAAACGCGCAATACCTCGACGTGCAACAGATCGACACCCTGGTTCCGGACCACATAGCGTTGGTGGCTGGCTGGCAAAACGATTTTTCAGTGTTGATGCGCTACTCTAGCGATCCTCAAGAGCGGTTTTACCTGCTCGACTGGCCAACCGCGCTGGCTGCGGAAAAAACAGCAGTGCTCGACTACCACTTGATGCGGGCCTATCGTAGCGCCGGCTATTACGCGCCAAACATTCAAGATCAGGATGCGTTCCTTTGTTCCCATGATGATTTTCTGGTTCTGGATCCGCATTTTGTAAAGACGAACGGCCTGGAACCAAGTTGGTTCGACTTGGTGATTCGCAACGCGCCGCAGTTTGAGTGGAAAGTGACCGCTACACTGAGCGCCACCCAAATACAGCGAAAGCTCATTGCCGTTCACCGCAGGGCTCCGCTGCCGTTTTGTAATGCCCCGTAGTGACCTGTAACCCAGTCTTGCCAAACAATCTCATCTGCGGTTAACCTAGTCCGCAGCACGGGATTCTGAGATGCTCAAGCATGTCCTTGTAGCTATGTTGTGCGCCCTCCCTGTATACGGCTATGGCCAGAGCTACGCCGATTCGCCTTTCTACAAGCCATCTGCTCCAGCTCCAGCCACAGCCAACATGGGGTGGGCTCCACATGGACCCAAGGCAAACGATGTCGTGATTGACCTTTACGAATCGGTGTCCCGTGCGGCGCCTGGTTTTGAAGAGATAGCCGGGTGGACAGACGCGCAGCACGTAGATGGGACCAAGCCGGCGCAGATCCTTCACTTCTTCATCGAGTTCCCTAACCTGAACATCGTCTTCGGATACGATGTGTTAGCGGAACCTGTCGAGGGCACAAACAAAATAAAATGCACCTTCAGCGCCCCCACCGACACAACCAGTTACGGATGAGCACAGAAAGGGATCACCCCGGTTGCCCTGTCCTCTGACCTCATCCCTATCACAATCACATCCGGTGATACGATTTCGGTCACCATGCTCCCTCTCGGGCAAGATAAAGTGCCGGTAATCGAATACCTCAAGTTCACACGGACTGAACCATCTCCCATCGCCGCCCAATGAGCCGCGGCGCGGCGCCTTATCTCAGGGCATCCGTCTGTCATGGCACGCTCTACTGCTCGGGCTGAAGAAGTAAGCGAGTGCGCGGTAAGCAGAGAATAAGCATTAGCCACCGGCACGGTTTCTGTCCGCTCCCCGTTGCTTGCCGCTTACGAAGGTCATCCTACCGACGAGTCCAATTTTCCACCTTCAGTCCGGGGACTCGGGAGAAATGGCGCTCATTGTTGGTTACGAGGACGCTACCCAGAGCGATCGCGTGGCCCGCAATCATTGTGTCCATGCTGCCGATCGGCGTGCCGGCTCGATGCAGCTCCACCGCGGCGATCGCAAAGTGCGTGGCCGCAGCCGCATCCCAGGGAAGACACGAGATCCGCGCCAGGAACTGATCGACCAAGCGGAATAACCGATGCTCCCCCACCTTAAGCTTGACGCCGTACAGCAGCTCCGCTCGGGTCACTGCCGAGATGCTGAGTTCCCCGGTTGCAACGGCAGCGATACGTTTATCGAGTGCCGGCGTCTTTCCGCGGATTACGTAAGTCGCGATGTCCGTATCGAGCATGTACCGCGCCATCACTCGTCCCCAAACGGATCACGGATCGGCAACGGATCATTGAGCGGTCGCTCCGCCATGAAATCCGGCGGTACTGGGGCTTCGTCGCGCAAGGCGAAGAACGCAGCCCACGTATTGCTGCTCGGTTTTGGCGAAAGGATCACCTCTCCCGTGACCTGGTCGCGGCGGATGTAGACCTCTTCGGATTCTTCAAAGCGGAATTCGGCCGGAAGACGCACGGCTTGGCTCCCCCCGTTCACGAACAGTTTGGCGGTCGTAGCTCGCATCCCGATCCACGTATATACCTTTAAAGTATATACTCAAAGGAAAGGCCAAGTCCATTCCCGCCCAGCCTGCGTTTGGGTCGCCCGCAACTCAGTTCTGTCACTTTGACTCAAGAATCGCTGAAACGAGCACACAAGCGGCTGGCATCTCTTACCGGAAGCCCGGCCGCAAGCACTTAGTAAGCGACGATCCCGTTGAGTGTCGTGCCGATGCCCGTAAGGTTCTTGAGCAGAGTGAGCGTTCCGTTGGCGGCGATCGTGAAGGCGTCGACACCTTCGCCGGAGTCGACGAGGTACAGGAATTTTCCGTCCGGGCTGACGATGGCGTCGATCGGCGGTCCCGACGCCGTGGCGGCTACACCTGACGAGCCGACAAGCGCCGTAGTGCCGTCGGCGGCGATGGAGTATGCAGAAACGGTGCGCGCGCTGGTATTGGTCGTGTAAAGGAACCTGCCGGACGGAGCGATGGCGAGCCAGCAGGTTCCGGTCTGAAAGTTGCGGGCAGACCGGGTGAGGGGAGCAATCTTGCCCGCGTTCAACTGATAAGAAGAAACGCCGTTGGTCCCCTCTTCAGAGATAAAGACATGGGTTGGGTCGAGAAACTGAAAGCCGAACGGAATAGCGCCGGAAGAGGGAGCGGAGACCGTTGGGCCGGCAAGTCCGTTAGCGTCGATGGAGAACATATCGAGTGTAGCGGTGCCACGCTCTGTGACTAACGCGATCGTGGCACCCGCATTAAGAGAGACCTGGGCCGGGCTGGTGGAGTCGGCACTCAGAGCCCGGGTTGCGTTTGCGATAGGAGTGACGGTGCCGTCGGTGCCGACTTTGAACCCGCTGATGTTATCAGCAGCGCCTGCGCGCGAGCCTGCGTTGAGTACGTAGACGATCCCGTTCGCTTCGGAAATGCTGATCGGGACCAACCCGCCCGAGGGCGTGCGCGAGGCCAGCGTGAGTTTTGCACCGCTGACGCGAAAGACAGAAAAGTCGTTGCTGCCGGCGTTCACGACGAAAAGCAGCGAGTTGTCCTCGTTGAGTGCGAGCGAGCCCTGATTCTCCAGGCCACCGCCACTGCCCTTGCCGCCCGTCGCGATCGCCGCGGTCTCTGACAGCGAACCATCGCCCGCAGGGCTCAGGACCATCACGCTATTGGCCGCCGCATCGTTGGTCTGAGTAAACACCTGGTGGGTGGGCGCCGTTGGAGCTGTTGGAGCCGTTGGAGCTGTTGGGGCTGTTGGAGCTGTTGGGGCTGTTGGGGCTGCCGGCGCTGCCACGGGCGGAGCGGCGGAAGACGCCACTTGGGCAGCCCCGCAACCCGCCAAGACAAGCAGACAGAACAGCCACGCGAAATGAAGGATCCTGATCGGCATGATGGCCTGGTTTTCTCCCAAAAACGCGCACAAGCAAGCTCAGGGCGGCCAAACGGCCACAGACCCAAACCTGCGGGTTGGATGACTGGGAACTCTGAAGGTTACAGGCCAGTGGCCCGGCCACGCAACACTGGCCGGGAACACTTATGTGCGACTTTCTTCGCGGAAAGTCGCATGCAGTTCCGCGGCTCCATAAACATCCACAGGAAATACGGGTTCGGCCTCCACCCATCGCTCGCTGCGGCGAGGTTGCTCGCTGCGGCGAGGACGCGAAACTGCTCTAGGGGACGACGGCGGCGGTGCTATGCGGGCGCCGCTTGTCGAGCAGATCGAACAGCGCGGCGGGGTCGAGCCGCATCACGTGGCCCTGGCCAGGCACGATGGTGAGGGTGTTCTGAATGCCCAGGCGGTCGAGCTCTTGCTTCGTCTCGCGGGAGCCGCGCACCCACTCGGTGTCCTCGCCGCCGGCGAACGCGGCGACCGGAATCCCCTGCAGGCGATCGAGCGCGGCGAAGGCGCGCGCGTCAGGCGGGATGCCGGGCAGCACGGTGAGGGAAAGAAAACGGCCAGGAAACTCGGTGATGACCCGATAGGCGGAGAGGCCGCCGTTGGAGACTCCGGCGAGGTGGGCCTTGCCGCCCTCGAAGAGGACGGATTTAGCAACCTCGTCGAGCAGGCTGGGGAGCTCCTTGTCCAGGCCGGTGTAGAAGCTCTCGCCCTCGGGCGCGGCGGGGCTTATCACCACCCATCCGCGCCGTTTGGCCTCCGCCTCCCAGTAGAGATTGAGGCCGGCCTCCACCAGCTGCCGGGACTGATCTCCGGGTGGAAGTGCGAGCAGAACAGAGTAAGGTTTGGTCTTGTCGAAGTGGTCGGGCAGCACCAGCGCATAGTCGATGGTGTGGCCGTTGTGGACAAACTGATGGAAGTCGGCCGCGCGCGCGCGATCGGCGAAGAGCAGCAAGCCGAGCAGCGTGACCGCGAACAGAAGACAGACGGGAGCGCTCGGGAGCACCCGGTTGAGCCTGGGGAGACGGCGGCGGAATACGTCGACAGGCGAGGCCGGCACTTTCGAGAGAGTCGAATACCCTTGCTGGTTCCCTGTTTTCATTCTCTCGGCCTCATTTGCTAGTGGGTGGGCGGGCACAATGGATTAACCTACCGAAGAGCAACCATTCATTGATCATTGTAGACAAGCTGGGCACGAGATGTAGGTGCCACTCGGTGGCCTCTCACTTATTCCGGGTTCGCACTTTATGGATTAACCGTGGTGTCCTGTCCCCCGACGGTCATTTTGAGATGGAGGCTTGTACGATCGGGTCTGAGCCATTGTTGACGCCCTCAGCATCGTCACCTTAAGTTCTCAGAAAGAGGAATGGAATGGGTATTACGCTGAATTCGGACTTGGAACGCCGGATCGCGGCCAAGGTGCAGAGTGGCCGCTACCAATCGCCCGCCTATGCAACCCTCGCATCGGATAACACCGCGACACGGGTACATGTGTATGGATGAGTTTAGACGTGTAGGGGATCCGACTCACACTTTCTCGCTGCCGAAAGCTCGAAGCCTTTGCCCTTCAGTCCTCATCAAGGTCGGCAAAGAGTCGCAAGAGGCTAACCCGGATTTGTGTCTCCGGGACCTCAAGCGCATCTCCGGCTATCCATGAATTGCCAACGCACTGGCGGCCCGTCCTGGTTGTCGGATCAATGATCCAAACGCAGGGGACACCCATACGCAAGTAATCCGCAGCCCTTGATTGTGTCTCTGTGTAGGTGTCGTCCGGAGAAAGAATTTCCACAACGAGTACCGGTGGGTTCACGATGACGTTCGGTTGCGGTCCGCGCGACACGAGCATGACGTCCGGAATGCGGACGCGGGTGGGAGAAACCTGCAATCTCTGCTCGGTCGCTACCTTAACTGACCAGTTCTTTTCCTGAGACTGGAAGCAGCTTGCGAGTAGGGCCTGAAGCCGCGCATGCTCCCACTTCCCCACGTTCCGCTGCAAAAGTTCGCCGTCCACATACTCGCGGTCAGGCCGGTAGCTTGTCTTCAAGTACTCCAGCAACGAGAGGCGCGTTGAGGTTGCCATCTATGATCCCGTTGCCACTTAGTTTAGTCCCAACTCATTGGGAAGGCACGTCCCCAGACTTCCCCTTCCCGAGGCTTCCACAGCGGCTCTCAGCGATTGGAACCGATCCCAGTCCCGGTTAGTTCGCGGCGAGCGTTCCGCGGAGCACCGTGACCGAAGCCTTGGGCAATGTGAAAGTTGTGTCCGGGCCAGCCGAAATGGTGGAGTGCGCCGCCGGACCGTCGGGATCCGCGGTTCCTCCCTTGATATTCGAATGCCACTGGTATTGTTTGCTGCCGAAGGTCGCCATCTTCACCGAACCGGTGAAGCTCTTGTCCCCCTTGCTCTTGCCGTCGTCGAAAACGATTTTGACAGTGTGCGGATTCTCCTGGTCTTTGTTGACCAGCATCAAAGACCATTCTCCGTCCGGGCGCAGCAGCGCATAAGCGGTTACCAGCAAGTGCCCGGCGCCGTCGCGAATGTCACTTCCGGCGGGAAAAACCTTATGCTCACCGCTACCCGGCTGAACCCACTCCAGGTTGATCATCTGGCTGGAAAAATATTGCGAGGTACGCTGCTGAATTTGGTAGTCATCGTTCAAGGTAAACATGCCAAAGGTTCCCGGAGAGCTGCCCCCGCAACCGCGATCGAGTTTTTCCGGAATGTAGTGAAAGTAGTACACGCCTTTTCCACCTGCTTCCAAAAACGCACCGACGTAGTCCGACCACCAAAGTGCACCAAAGATATCGACGAAGGACTCGTCGGAGTTCGCCGCGATATTCGATTCAGAGATGAACATGGGAACGCCGGGCGGCAGGCCGTCGTCGCGCCAAACCTGCAGAATGTTGGTCACCAGATCGGCTTCTCGATAGAGGTCGCTCCACTGCAAACGGCAGGCTTGCAATGGGTAATGCTCGAAGGAAACGAAGGCGAGATCATCCAGCCGATTGTGAGCCCTCAAATAGTCGAAGAAGCGTCCCATCCAGGAGGTCTTGCCTTGGGCGTTTGGCCATACCTCGATGTCATGGTTCACGCCCTCGAAGATCGGTCCGCCCAATTTCAACTTAGGATCGACGCGGTGCAGTGCGGTGGCCCATTGCAGATAGAGCGCGGCATAGTCTTCGGGCAAGGTATGTTTGCCGTCGGGCTCCTCTCCCATCTCCACATAGGAAATTGGATAACCGCGCTTCTCGACATAGGCAATCTCGGCCGCAGCATTTTCCGGCGTGTCGTAGAGCATAGCCACCGGGATCATCGCGGGCAGGCCACGCGTAATCCCGCTGGTGTAGAAAAGGTCGAAACCGACTTGATCGCCGCGCTCGTTGACGACCGTGGCCTGGTGCCAGGGATCGACGGAAGAGCAGATGGTGTTGGTTTGCGCGCGGTCCGCCGTGTGGCGAATGACGTCGTGCAAACCGCCGTCGGGCGTGGACGTCCCAAGATAAACTTCCCGGATGCCGTAACCGAGACAATTCCGGCGGTCGGCGGAACCGTGAGTATCGCAGGTGTTGGAAGACTCGGTCATCCAAACACGTACAAACTGCACCGGCATGGGCGCATGAGAGAGTCGGAGCATAGCTTGACCGCCCGTGCCGTTGGTAACTTCGCCGCCTGGAAAGGTAACCCAGGTTCCCTTGGTCGCTTCGCGGATGGGATCCGGTCCCGTCCAATACTGAACCAGGTACTGCCGGGCATAAGGATCGGCCCAATCGATGCGCATGGCGTCGATCTGCTGGGGGCTGGCCAAATCGATCACCACCCACTGCGGATGCAACGCGTCGTCCTCGCCGGTAAACGCTTTGGTTAGATAGGGGTTGCTCTTCCAGTAGGTGTCAGGATCCCCGTCGGTCAAACGGGAGTAGCTGTCGCCATCGGGGTGGGAGAAACCGGCGTGGGGAAGTGGGTAACCGTGAGAGTGGCGAATGAATTCTGTCGGCGTGGCATTGCCGGTGAAATAGCCCTGACCCTGGCCCGAGGGATCGCTCCATACGCCTTGCGGATTCCAGTGCCATGCCTCGACGGTGAGTTCCGTATTTTGCCGGTAAGTCACCGTCTGCCATCCGGCGGAAAGTATTTGCTTGACGATCGGCGGCGCAAAGACCTTGTCGGTGGACTCGCTCGAAATGCGATCGATGCCGGCGCCCAGGGTCTCGGTGGGGCGAAAGGAGTTTGTGGCTTGCGCGGTATCCACGCGGACGGTCTGCGCCTCAGCCTTGGGGAGAAGTCCGTGCCCTGACAGAGCGATGCATAAGATAAGAAATGCTTTCATGCAGGCCGCGACCGGCGGCGCCGATGGGTTCTGCTGACTTGCTCGGCATGCGTAGTGTGCGCCGATCGATTTTGGCCCGCTGACAAAGGACTGCATCCAGGGTTCTCCTTAAGCTTGAAACGTTGACTCCTGCCCTCGACCCGAACTGCTCGCCGCACACGACCGTATCGCTCCACCTCGAACATCCCTCCGGTGTCCCATGAGCCATACCATCCAAGCAAAATGCTCACGAAACCAGAATCCGAAACCAGAATCCGGCGGTGGACTACTTTTACTCCACCGCAGAGCTCCGCTCTCGCGACGCACTGTGGTGGAGTTTTGCACCGGCGCACGCTTAGAAAGATCGTTCCCGGTTGGTGACGTTATAGTGTTTTCACTTCTGGTGCATAACAGAGCGACAGTACCTGAAGCATTTTCGCAATTACTCTGCTCCAATAAGAGCAGCGAGGTGTGGTTTTCTTTGAGAGAAAACCACGTAAAGGCCGGTTGCTTCGGTCTACACCAATTGCGAAAACGCTGGTGCGGCTTTTCATCAAGAAAAGCCGCACTTCGCCGCATTCTCGCGTACGGAGTAGAAGTGAAAATGCTCTAGAACGTTGCTTTCACTCCCAGCTGCACCTGCCGCGGCGAACTGGTTGTATAGGTGATCGTTCCGAAGTTGGGGTCGTCCACGCTAGTATTCGGTGTGCCGAAGGTAGGATGATTGAAGGCGTTTTGCGCTTCGATGCGAAACTGAATAGATGCTCCTTGACGCACGCTTTCGAGAGAGAAGTCCTTTAGTACGGACAGGTCGGCGTTGAAAGTATACGGCGTTCGAACGTCGCCCAGGGTGCGTGGTGCAGTGCCGAGTGCGTAGAGTGCCGGCAACGAGAGCGCCTGGGGATTGGTAAAGAAGTTGTTGAGATAGCCGTGCCCATGGTTGCGTTTCAGAACTCCATTGATGTTTGGTCGCTGAGGGCCGTAGGTTGGCAGAGAGGTCCCATCGTAGGTGCTAAAGGCAAGCGGTCGTCCGCCGGATAGCCGCCAGATGCCGGTTGTATTCCAGCCGCCCAAAATTCCATTTACGATGCGCGGGCTATGGCCCAGGAATTCCCTGCCGCGGCCAACCGGAAGCTCATAGACATAGGTGGCCTGGAACACTTGTGGAATATCGAAGGTGGACAGGCTGCGTTCCAGGAAGGGCTTATTGGGATCCTGGAGGCTGGTAAAACTTCCAAGAAACGTCGTGTTGTCGTCCACGGCCGATGAATTATCAATCGATTTCGACCAGACATAGGTCAGCAGGGCCTGCAGGCCATGCGAGAAGCTCTTTTGTGCTGTGATCTGGAGTGCGTGATAGATAGAGCTCGCGAGCGGCGGAACGTCGGAGCTGACACTTGTAAACTGCGGATACGGAAGTTGCAGTTGATATGCCTGTACCGTGGGGCTGGAAAGAACGCTATTGGGATTTGTAATGTAGCCCTGGAATGGATTGTTGACGAAGCTGTTCAGAAGATTGGCGACCTGATCCTGGGAGTAATTTTCGACAGACGCCGGGAGGATGTCGAGCTGGTTGTCACCGCCAAAGGAAAGGTCGGTGCCTTTCTTCCCGAGATATTCCACGTCGATCAGAACGTTCGATGGCAGCTGCCGCTCGATGCCAAGCGACCAGCTTTCTTCGTGAGGCGTGCGATTTTCGTTGAGAAGAGGGCCGTTGGCGTTTAAGCCAAGGTCATTCAGCAGTCCCAGGGAACTTCCAGGAGCCGGGGTTAGACCGGTGGGAAAAGGATTGTTTAGGCGCAGATAGGGGGTATTGCGCTGGTTCTGATAGGTGGTAATGACATTGGAAAATTGATTAAATCCCTGGGATCCGTAGGGCGCAACACCGGTAGCGCCGGAGCGGGACTGCCCGTAATACACTCCATAGCCACCTCGGACCACCCATTTGGGCGGGAGTTGGTAGGCAAAGCCGAAACGAGGCTGCCAGGCTAAAAAGTCGGTGTTGTAGACTTTGCGGCGACCGGAGGTGGCGAAGACTTCACCGCCAACCAGAGGGCCGCTCCCGCCGTTCGGGCCGACACCGGGAACCTGGAGCGGCGAAACGGCGCTCGGATCGAAATAGTTTTGGCGGTTGAAGCGATCTGTGCGAGGGTCGTCCACTTCGTAGCGCAAGCCGAGGTTCAGGGTCAAGTTTGGGGTCGCTCTCCAATTGTCCTGGAAGTAGCCGGAAAATTGGTAGCTTTGCGATGCATTCCGGTCCTGGATTTCGTAATAGCCGCCCCCATCCGGATATCCGAGGAGGAAGGTGGCAAAACCGTCTCCTCCGCCCACCGTCGTATCGCCCGGCTGGGAGGCCGTTCCAGCCTGATCGAAGTTGAAGACGCCGTTGGGAGCGTTGGTCTGGATATAGTTCTGCTGATGGACGCGTCCATCGAATCCGACCTTCAACTCCTGCGAACCTAGTTGTTTGGCGAGGGTGACGGTGAGTTCTCCGGTATCCTGCCCTTGCCGGTAGTTGCCATACTCATCCTGGCCTATGCTGTTGGATCCTGCCGTGAAGTATCCTCCACCGATGGAAATGGCGGGAACGCCAAAGAACCCATTCGTATTGAGATAGGACGGAAAGCCCAAAGCATTGACCGGGTCGGCAGGCGCATTCTTGACGGTGAGGGGAGGGTAGTTGTCAATTTTTTCCGAGCCGCGGATAAATGCAAAGGTTGTCGTCAAGAGCAGGGTTGGGCTGAAGGTGTGGGTATCCGTCGCCGTGAACGTATGGTTTGGGAACGCGTTTGGCCCACTCGAGCAGGGATCGGCGAAGTTATTGAAGCAACTGAAGGGAATGAAGTGGCCCCAAGACTGCGAGTACTTTGCCGAGAGCAGGTTGGCCTGGGTGAACTGCTGATCGATCTGGATGTCGAACTGCCCACTGGTGTTTTCCGACGATCCAGACGCGGTCCAGTTGTCATAAATCGTTTGCGTGCCATTGGTGATGTTTGGCAAAGGGAACAAATTGATCAACTTCTGGGCGACAGGATCGATGAGATCGCCGGGGGCTCCCGATAGCTGGTACGGAGTTCCGTTCAAAGAGGGGTTTCCCGGGCTGGCGTACTTGCCGATGTTATTGAAGGGAATGAAGCGAGACGCCACCGGTCCGCCAAGAGCGGGACTGAAAGTTCCGGAGTACGGATCGGAAATTTGCCCCTGCGCAACAGAACAAAGCCCGGTCGAGTCGAAGGTGCCGCCGTAGGCGCTGCATACCTCGCCAAAGTCGCCAGTCCGCTCAAGGGCGCTGGGGACACCTGCCTGAGGGACAGTCTGATCGATTTCGCGCACGCCGTCATAGTCGAAGAAGAAGAAGGTTTTGTTCTTAACGATGGGGCCGCCGAAGGTGCCGCCGTACTGATTGCGGCTAAGTCCCGGGATCGTCTGCCCAAAATGATTGGAAAACCAGCTGTTGGCGTCGAGGACCTGGTTGCGGACAAAGTCGTAGAGTTTCCCATGGAACACATTGCTACCGGATTCCGAGATCACGTTGACGATGGAGCCGCCGCCGGAAAAGCCATATTCCGCGCTGAAGTTGGCTTGTTGGACCTTGAATTCCTGAATCGATTCCACCGAGGGCGTTAACGTCACCTGAGTAATGCCGCCGTTGGGCTCGAAGTTCGTGATGGAAGCGCCATTCAGCAGGACGTCGGCGGTCGCGTTGCGGCTGCCATTGGAAATAAAGTTGGTTCCGGTGTCGCCGACGTGGGTCCCGGAATCCGTCTCAGTGACTCCTGGTGCCAGGGAGATCAGGTTCAGCGCGTTGCGGTCGACCAGGGGTAGATTTTCGACAAACCTCTTGTTGATGACCTGGCCGGTGGTGGCATCCTGGGTTTGCAACGAGGTATTCTGCCCGGAAACCACCACCGTCTGGGATGCGCTGGCAACCTTGAGCGTGAGGTTTGCGGTCACGTGCTGAGTAACGCTCACGACGATGCCGGTGCGCAGAGCCTTGTCGAATCCATTGATCTCGGCGGTCAAATCGTAGGCGGACGGAGGAACGGACGGCAACAGAAATTCGCCGGCCTTATTCGACGTGGCGGTGAAGGTAAAACCTTTCGCCACGTCGGTCAATGTCATCTTGACCCCGGGGATAACGGCACCCGAAGAGTCCGTCACCACGCCGCCGACGGTCCCAAAGTAAGCCTGGCCCTGCGAGCTGTAGACCGCGCAGCCAAGAAACATGAGCAGCAGAATTATCGTTCCACGCAGGGTTTCAGCGATGTATTCTCTGGTCGATCCCCGCCCGATTTTAGATCCGATGGCCATCCCGGAAATCTGAATATTATGCACGATATCCCTTTTCTTGTCCTGCTTCATTACCGTGGGCAGGATCAAAACGTTCTGATAAAGCGATGGAATGAGTTACGGCTTGACGGGGCCCGAATCGTCGCTTGGACGATTTAATACAGGGCGTACAGCCTGCGGATTGTCAAAGCCGCTGGCCGTAAGTAAGTCTGGTCGTTGAAACGATTGAATAACTATGGAAGCGAACGCTAAACTACCCGAATATCGCCTGTCAACAAGAAAAATTACAGGCCATTCACGGGCCGTTCACAGGCCATTCTTGGGATGGGGTGCGCCCGTCATGAAAACCAGATGGCCGGAAACCAGGTGACGGGACGGAACCCAGTCCAGCACCCCAGTCAAACACCCAGTCAGGCACAATGACAGATACGACAATCACAGCGGGGGATCTGTGAACCGCACACGCTCGATTGTGGGCTTGGGACTGTCGAAGATGGCTTCGCGCACGTGCCACCTGAGAAACTTTACAATTTCTTTCTCAAACCAGGGGTTTTTTCGCAGCCATATGCCATTGCGCGGCGAAGGATGAACGATGGGTAAGTAGCCGCTATCGTAATACTCTTTCCATGCCCGGACGGTATCGGTAAGCGTTTTTCTTCGCCGATTGCCAAGATAATAGGCTTGCGCATACTGTCCAATCAGTAGGGTAAGCCGGATGTTCGGTAAGTTCTGAAGAATTTTCTTGTGCCACAAAGGCGCGCATTCAGGGCGCGGCGGCAGATCGCCTGATGTGCCTTTGCCCGGATAACAAAATCCCATTGGCATGATGGCGAATTTACTTTCGTCGTAAAAATCTTCTTTGGTCGTACCCAGCCAATCACGCAAACGATCGCCTGAAGGATCATTCCAGGGGATGCTCGATGCATGAACTTTCGTGCCCGGCGCCTGGCCTATCAACAAAACCCGCGCCTGACTATTGGCAACACGAAGTATCGGTTTAGGGCCAAGAGGTAAATACGCCGCACACTCGGTACAGGCGCGAACCTCTTCAAGAAGCGCCGAAAAGGTTGTCATCCTACTGTCGGATCCCGGAATTCAAAAACGTAGATTGGGAACCGCGCATTGTTAAGCCTTGCCAGCGTGAGACCATTGCGATCAATGATCTCACGCGATTGGGCCGCGGCCACGGCCTTTTTCTTTCGCTGTTTCCCGCAAGGCTAGAAGACGAGGTTGGCCGACAGTTGACCGATGCGGGGCGCCTGAGCACCGTGAATGAACCCGAAGTCAGAGTTCAGCGAACCGACGCTTCCAACATTGGCGTCTGGATTGCCGAACTCAGGATGATTGAAGACGTTGGCGTAGTCCACCCGGAAGTTCAGCGATAGCCGATCGGCAAGGTGGAACGTGCGCTTGACGGAGAGATCGGTCTGCTCCAGTCCGGGCCCGTGCAGAGGAAACCTGGGCGAGGTGCCGAGCTGCCCTTGCGGGACCGGTGTAAATGCGCCGGTGTTGAACCATGCGGTAATAGTCCGTGCTCCGCGCGCAAGGGTTGGTTTCCCGATCAGATCAGGCCGCTGCGCCCCGGCCGTAGGATTCTGGTTCGACTGCGTGATCCGAATTGGTTGGCCAATTTGGAACTGCACGATCCCGGCTACCTGCCATCCGCCGATGACGTCGCGCAGCACGGGAGTGTCGTTGGCAAATTTGCCTCCCCGCCCAAAGGGAAGCTGGTATACGAAGTTGGTGACCAGGCGCTGCGGGACATCGGAACTGGCAATGCCGCGCTCCGCGTGAAGGTCATAGGCGTTCTGAACTCCGGCCCCGTTCACCCGATCGTTCGCATCCACATCGTCGATCAGCTTGCTGAAGGTATAGGAGCCCGAGACCACAAAGCCGTTGCTCCACTTGTGCTCGAGTTGGGTCTCGATGGCCTGGTAGTTGGAACCGCCTTGATTGGTGAAGAACTGCACGTCATCATATTGCGGAAAGGGGCGAAGCGACTGAAAGTTCGGCGCCGTGAATTGGCTAGGCAGAAGCTGGTCCACGGTGTACTGGACCGGCAGCTTGATGCCGTGATTGTAGACGTAATTCGCCTGCGCGAACCAACTGCCGAACTGCTCCTGCAACCCGAACTGCCACACCAGGTTGTAAGGCGTGCGCGACCGGCTGTCGATCCACACCGGATCGGCGGTCGGATTGCTCAGGCTGGCCGGCACCTCCGGATTGCCATTGGCGTCGCGGTAAAACGGCACGCTGGGTACTCCCTGGGCTAGCTGGAACGCGGGTGTGTATCCATTTGTGCTCTGCAACGTTGCATTCTTTTGATAGATGGACAATGGCCCGATGTAGGAGAAGCCGATGCTCGGCAAGCGGTAGGCCCCGAAGCCGGCGTGTACCACCGTCCCCGCAAACGGACTCCAGACCGCCCCGAGGCGAGGGAGAACGTTGTAGAAGATGTTTGGCGCAAAGTGTGATGGCGCGCCATCGCGCCCCGCAAAAATAGCGTCTCCAGGCGTGCCGGTTTGGGAGTTGGTTTGGGCGGGGTTGAAGCTGGCGAACTGATTATTCGCCTCCGAAGTCGGTCCATCGAACTCCCAGCGCAGTCCGAGGTTAACTGTGAGCTTGGGAAGCACCTTCCAGTCATCCTGCACGTAGGCCGAGGCGCTGTCGTTTACTAACCTGTAAGTGTAGAGATCCTCGGAGATGGTCGTCTGGGTGGCAAGACCCAGCAGCAGATCGGCTAGATCGAAGCCGCCGGTCGTGGCCACGTAGCTCCCGTTCGCATCCACCTGCGTGGTTTCGGTGAAGGTGTTATCGAAGTTATAGATGCCGGAGGTGACGTCGCTGTTCCCGTTGTAGAACTTGTATAGCTGGTGGCGGTAGTCGCCGCCGATTTTGATAAGGTGCTTGCCGCGCGCGAGCAGAAAATTATTTACAAAGATGTAGCTGCGGTCACGATCGTGGAAAGCGCCGCTGGCTCCGAGTTGAATAAAGTTCGAGGTGTCGATATTGGGGAACTCCTCCTGGGGCACGTTTTGCAAACCCAGGCTTGCGGGGAAGCCGCCGCCCGCAATCGTATAGTTCACCTCCTGCACGAAGCCGAAGCGGAAATCGTTCGAAGCCCGTGGACCGAAAATATGTGTCTCGTTGGCGACGAACTGGTTATCGTACCAGCCGTTCGTATTACTGGGATTCGCGAGGTTGGAGAAGAAATTCACCGCGTTCGCGTTCGGGTTGTAGCGCCCATAGCGGGCGAACACGCTATCCTTCTCGCTGATAGTGTGATCCACACGAACGATGCCTTGCAGTATCTGCTGGTAGCTGGTGGGAATGATCTGATAATTGATCCCCCCGCCATAGTTGCCGTTCGGCTGGGGGTAGTACTTCACAAGCTGCGCAGCCACGGAATCGATGCGGGCTGCGGGAATCGTGTTGTTGGGGAATGGCTGGCGGATCACAATCTGATTGCCCTGGCTGTCGGTGCCCGCTGTTGTGGTGGCGGGGTCGTAGATGGTAATGCCTGTATCGGCGGAAAAGTCGCCCGCGCGCTCGGCGGCAGTGGGTGTGCGCGCCCCTGAATGCGCAGAGGAAGGTTCGGCCGAACGTGTGTAGTTGAAGTCGATGAAGAAGAAGGTGTGCTTGCCCTTGAGCAGATGCGGCAAGATCACCGGCCCGGAAAAGGTAGCGCCCGGGTCGTTCTGGTCGTAACGGAGATTCGGCGCAGTCTGAAAGTAGTTGCGCGCATTCAGCAGCCGGTTGTTGAAGTAACTGTATAGGCTCCCGTGAAACTCGCTGCTGCCATGGTGGGTATTGGCAAGGATGACCCCGCCGCCGGTGTGACCGAACTCGGCGGAAAATGGAATCGTGATCACCTTCAGCTCCTCGATCGACTCCGGGCTCGGTGTGTAGGTATAGGTGTTGTCCGACGGATTCGTAGAGGGTAGACCATCGATCAGAATCTCGTTGGTGACCGGCCGCCCGCCGCCCAGGCTGAAATTGTTTACGTTGTTGTTGGAGTTGCTCGTGGAGGTGACGCCGGGTGAGAGCACCGCCAGCAGATACGGGCTTCGGCCGCGGCCGCTCTGGCCGATAATTGGCTCCTGGGAAACCTGCTCCGCCGAAAGCGTAGATGAGATCTCGGGGGAGTCGTAGTTCACCGAGGTTTCCGATGCGGACACCTGCACCACCTCCGACGTCGTTCCCAGAGCCATCTGTTTATCCAAACGGAAGGTGAGATCTAATTGGATCTGGACACCATTGTCGATTTCTTCCTTGAATCCGCTTCCAGTAAAGCTGACGCGATACACACCCGGCTTGAGACGCGGGATCAGGTATTCGCCATCGGCGCCTGAGACGGACTGAACCTCCGTGTTCGTCGCCACCTCGGTGGCCGTCACCTGCACACCCGCCAAAGGACTCCCCTGCGGATCGGTTACCCGCCCGCCGATAGCGCCCCCGGTGAACGTCTGCCCCATCGCCGGGAGCACGGGCAGCGCGCCGAGGCACAGCAGAAGAGCGATCACGGATGCGCGCCGCGGCAGAAAGGCCTTCCGTTTGCCCGCCCGCGGCTCGCACGGCAAGAGATCGGTCATTCCCTTTGCGGTCGGGACAAAGCAGGCGCCGAAGAGCCCCATCAAGACTATGGCGAGTGGGTGGATCATGAGGCTAACTCCCTGAAAATCGAAGTGACGGTAAGTAAGTTTCCCTAAAATATCGCGGACATATGTCGCGCTGATGAACAAGTCGTAAAAAAAATGGGAACTTATACTTTTCTTCTGGTAACAGAGATAACTCACGCTTTTTCCCTACTAATAAGGGCGACTTACGTTTTGTTTCTTGTAACTTTGCGTGAAATGAAATATCTGAGAGTATGGAACCGGAAATCACACTCCTTAACGAGGTGTTCGCGATGATTCTACCTTTGCTCTTGCTTGCGCAGATTGCTGTGATCGCCCATCGCGGCGAACACATCCATCATTCTGAAAACAGTATTGCCGCCATACAGTCCGCCGCCGAACTGGGCGCCGACTATGTGGAACTCGATGTACGGACAACGAAGGACGACAAGCTGGTACTTATGCACGACAACACGGTAGACCGCATGACAGACGGCACAGGCTCCGTACGCAGTCTCACGCTGGAGCAGATTCGCAGCCTCCATCTGCGCGGATACGGCGAGGCCATTCCCACCTTCGATGAAGCCCTGGAGGCTGCCCACGGCCGCATCTCAATCTATGTCGACTGGAAGGATGCCTCCCCCGCAGCGATTGCTCACGCGCTCTCCGATCATGGAATGGTCGAACACGTCGTCGTCTATGGGGGCCGGAACGAGCTGCACGATCTGCAGGTCTTGCTTCCCGGTATCCGTGTGATGCCCGAAGCAGGGAACGAAAGCTATCTGCACGAGAGCGCAACGACCCTCCAACCAACCGTAGTGGCGTTCGATCAGAGCGATTTCAAGCCGGCCCTGATCGAACAGGCACTTCAGATCAAGGCAGAGATCTATGTGGACCGGCTTGGCGAGCAGGATAAGCCCGTATTCTGGGAAGATGCCATCGACCGGGGAGCGAAAGGTATCCAGACGAACCAGCCCGCGGAATTGCTGGATTTTCTACGCGCCAAAAAGCTCCATCCGTAGGGGAAGCCGCTGATTGTGTCGTTGCCGCCGGTGGGGGTTGTAAGTGGGCATGTAGATACGGACCTGACTCGCGGCCTCCACCATCGGTAACAGTCATGGTGAAACGGAGATTCCTTTTGTCTCCGAAATATGAGCAGCGCATGCGTAGACCTCCGCCTTCCCAGGGGCACGTTTGGAATGGAACCGAAATCAAGCGTCTCGCTGTTTCTCTCCCAGACAGCACTCTGGCGAGACGCAAGGCAGATTTAACAACACATTTACGACAAAACGATAAAAAGATTTCATTATCTGTCTGCCTGAACCCATACTTAATATCATTTTGCTGTATTTTTAGACTGTGCTTCGGAGCCTGCCGCCGGGAGAACCCCGATCCGTTGTGTGCGGCGCCGGCACTGTTGAAGAAATACAGCTGGCGCAGTGAGTGGGGCCATTCTGTTAAACCGAGCTTGATGCTTGCGAGGCGATTGTGAAGGTGCAATCTTGATCGTGGCGCGGTCCGCTTTGGGCTTGTTAGCATTGCTCTTTGTTCTGCCTGCGTGCTGCTTTGCGCAGGCCGGCGAGGGCGGCTATCGGCAAATCGTCTGCAGGCAGTATTCGCTCGACGACCCGGCAATTCCGGCGGCGCTGCTCAAGTCTCTTCAGGAGCCGGCGGCGAGCGAATTCAAAGACGCCCGCCGCACCCAGTGGCAAGCAACCAACAGTGGGCTCGTCGAGAGGGTTGCCGGCAGCAACGGGCAAAAGTTGTTGACGGGCAAAGACGGTCTGCCGATTGAGGCGCTCACCGCTATGGCCGGCGATGCGGCGGGCCGGCTCTGGCTCGCCACCAGCCAGGGAGCCATCCTCTTTCTACCGGCCGCTGAGCCCGGGGAGCGGTGGTTCTACTTTGCCGGCCGGCGCTATCTGAAAGACGATGACGTGCTCAAGATCGTCGCCGTGAACGATGGAGCGTGGGTCCGCACGCGCACCGGCATTTCCTTCCTCGGCTTCGAGCCCTATACGCTGCAGCAGAAGAGCGATGTCTTTCTGCGCCGTATTCAGCAAAACCACAACCGCTACGGTTACGTTTCCCCGGCCCAACTGGTCCGCCCCGGCGATCCTGATTCCGTGCGTATGCTGCCGGATGATAACGACGGACTGTGGACCTCGATGTACGCAGCGTCGGAATGTTTTCGCTATGCCGATACAGGCTCGGCAGAGGCCCTGCGCAACGCCAGGACATCGCTCGCGGCCGTCCTGCGCCTGACCACCATCACCGGGATACCGGGGTTCCCTGCCCGCTCCCTGATGCACCGTGGGGACTACCGTGAACAGGACGGGGAGTGGCACTTTACGCCGGATGGCCAATGGGAGTGGAAGGGCGACACCAGCTCGGACGAGTTGGTGGGACACTTCTTTGTATATTGGGTCGCTTACCATTTGCTTCCCGATGAGGCAGATCGGGCGCCAATCCGCAAGGCGGTCGCGGAAATCGCCGGTGGATTGATCGACCATCAATGGCGCTTGATCGGCTACGGCGGCAAGGTAACCACCTGGGGCAGGTACGATCCCGAACATCTGCGTTCCGAGAGTGCAAGCGGCGGGGCGCTCGATGCGCTCGAATTGCTCTCTCATCTGCACGTCGCTTACGCGATTACCGGCGAAGCCCGCTTCCTCACTGCCTCGAAGCAGGTGGGGACACAGATGGGTTACCTCGATATGATCGGGCAATTCAACAACAACCCGCCGACCGAGATCAACTACTCGGATGAGGAGCTGGCCTTTCTTGCCTTCTACCCGCTGCTGAGTTTCGACCGAGATTCTGGGCTGCCTCCTCAGTATCGCTTAGCCTTGACCAAGCTCCAGCAGCTGGTGCGGACGGAGAGAAACCCGCTGTGGAACCTTCTCTACGCCCAGGGTATGGAGAGAGAGGACGTCGATCGCGCCGCAACCATCGAGACTCTGCAGCGGATTCCCCTCAGCACGATTTGCTGGACGGTCAGGAATTCGCAGCGTAAGGATCTGGCATTCGCGCCCGGTCTGGACCGCTACGGCATAGCCCAGGCTACTATCGCTCTTGCCCCGAACGAACGCAGGGTGATCAAGTGGAACGGAAATCCCTTCGAGTTGGATGGCGGGGACAGCGGACGAACTGAGGAGGAGGGTGTCTTCTTTTTTCTTCCCTACTGGTTTGGGCGTTACTATCACCTTATTGACGCAACCACGGTGACAGTGGGATATGGCCCTTAACGACATGGCCGCAATGGAACCCCCCGCCATCGAAACCACGGGAGAGCCCGAATATGCCCCGCCGGCGACGCTGCCCGTGGTCCCCGGGCAACGGCTGGCCTCGATCGACGCCCTGCGCGGTTTCGATATGTTCTGGCTCATGCAAGAGGACCCCGGCTTGTTGCTGGCGCTGGCCGCCGCCTTGCATCTGCCCTTCCAGGCGGTGCTGCGAAAACAACTCGATCACACTCCCTGGGTAGGCTTTACTTTTTGGGACCTGATTGCGCCGCTGTTCCTGTTTATCGTTGGTCTCGCTCTGCCATTTGCCATCCAGAGCCGGCTCCGGCGGGGCGAGAGCCGCAAGACCATCCTGCTCCGCATCCTGGGCCGCACCGCCCTCTTAATCGTTCTGGGCCTGATCTACAACGGCATTCTGCAGCTCAACTTCGCTGGCTTCCGCTATACCGGCGTGTTGCAGCGCATTGCGCTTTCGTATGTGTTCGCGGCGATTATCACGTTGATGACAGGGTTGCGCGGCCGCATTGCATGGACGGCCGCCCTGCTGCTGGGTTACTGGGCCATCATGGCGCTGATCCCTGTCCCCGGCTTCGGCCGCAACGTGTTTACCATGCAAGGCAATCTCGAAGGGTACATCGACCGGCTGTTTCTTCCGGGCCAATTCTGTTGTTATGTCTATGGCGACAACGAAGGCTACCTGAGCACCATCCCATCGGTCGCCACGGTGATGCTGGGCGTGCTCTGCACCCACGTTCTGCAGGCCAGGCGAAGCGAGCGTTTCAAAGTTCTGGCCCTGGCCGGGGGCGGCATCGCCAGCCTTGCGCTGGGCCTGGCCTGGGGTACGGTCTTTCCTATCATTACTCGCCTCTGGACAAGTTCCTACACCCTCTACAGCAATGGCTGGTGCATGCTGTCGCTCTCTTCTACTGGATCATCGACGTTAAGGGATATCGCAAGTGGGCTTTCTTTTTTAGGGTGATCGGTTTAAACGCGCTCACGATTTATCTGCTCCAGGAGCTTTTCGATTTCAAGCACATCGCCGATATCTTCGCCGCTGGTCTGGCGCGCCACTCCGGAGTCTATGGCATCCTGGTCCTGGGCGTCGCAATCGTGGCGTCCAAGTGGCTGTTCCTCTACTTTCTCTACCGGCGGAAGATTTTCCTTAAGGCTTGAGATCTCATCGAAGCAATGGGCCTTTTTCATGGTCGTCGGGCCTATGGCAGTATTTACTGGTGAGTTAAGTTGGCCTAAAGCATTGCGAAAATGCTAACTGCGGTGGAACAAAGTAAGAAGGTTCTCAATGAGGCGAATTAGCAAGAAAAGTGAACGCGATAAGCGCCTCATCGAGGCGGCTGTTCGACGGTTCGCTCCCATCTCCCGGGTCGGCATCCACAAGCTCACCAACCTGAGGGGCACCACCATCTCGCAAATCACGCGCGAACTGTTGGAAGAAGGCAGGTTGCTCGAGGTAGGCCGCTCCAATAACCCTCTCGGGCGCAAGCAAATTCTGTTGCAGTTAAACGCCGGCTTCGGCCGCATCATCGGCATTGAGTTCGACGATGAAGTCGTGGCCGCGGGCGTCATGGACCTGGCGCCGAACCTGCTCCACCTCGTCTCAGAGCCCACGGATCTCGATCATGGCATGGAGGGTCTACTCCGCCAGTTGCAATCGTGCGTCGTGCGGGCCATTCAGGAGTTCCATATGGATCCTGCCCTGGTGATCGGTATCGGCATTGCCGATCCGGGCCTGGTCGACAGCCGGCGCGGCATTACCGTGACCTCATCCACCATCGACTTCTGGAGGCAGGCGCCCCTTAAGAAACTCTTCGAAGAAAAGTTCGGTATCCCCACCACCGTCGAGAGCAAGACCCGCGCCAAAACCATCGCCGAGCGTATCCTCGGCTCGGGCAAAATGCAAGACAACATGATGTATATCGACTATGGCGCGGGCATTGGCGCCGGGGTCGTCGTCGACGGATTGTTGCTCTATGGCCATAACTGCGGTGTCGGCGAGCTGGGGCACATTCATATTTCCAACAATGGCCCCGCCTGCCAGTGCGGCAGTATCGGCTGCCTCGAAGCCGTGGCCGGTACCGCGGCCGTGGAAGCGCGCATTCGCCAGGCTCTGGGCGAAGGCGCCGGATCCCAGGTAGTCGCTCGTGTGGGTGGCGATGCCGCCAAAATTACCGCCTGGGACGTCTTTGCCGCGGCCCATGCGGGCGATAAGATGTGCGTCAACATCGTCAGCGAACTGGGCGATCACCTCGGCATGGCCATCGCCAACATGGTCAATCTCTTCAATCCCTCCGTCGTGGTCTTCGATAAGAGACTCGAACTTGCCGGAGAGGCGCTCCTGCAGCAGATTGGCCGCATCATGCGCGCTCAGTCCCTTGCCAGCTCCACAGAAAACCTATCCTTGAAGCTGGGAACCTTAGGTGAAGAGGTAGGCATTTTAGGCATCGGTCTGGCCGTCCTGGAAAAGCACTTCGCACATCCCGAGCTTCGTCTCAGCCGCTTCCCGGACGAGGTTCGTGCTGCGAGCGGTCCCGTTCTGGCCCACGGCTGAAGCTCTGCTCGCGTCACCGTATTTGTGACAATACTCCAGCGCATTTCCTCGACACAGCTCCACGGAGAATCGATATCAGTCCAAATCCTGAAGAAAGCTTTTCCTGGTGGGAGACAGGAGTTATTCCTGTTGGGAAGCCGGGAAGCAGGCAACAAGTCGTGATAGGCTCCCAGCGCTTGCGCTTCCGGCACGCGGCGATCGTCGTTTTCTTTTTGGTTCTGTCCGTTGCCATGCAGGCGCAAGCGCAACACGCCACCCTCCTTCCCGCGCCCCGGCAAATCACCTACGGTACGGGCACTCTGCCGCTCGCCGGGCTGGCCATTCGCCTGCCTGCCGGCGCCGGTGAAGAGGACCGTTTCGCAGCGCAAACCCTCGCCGCCTGCATCGCGCAGGCCATGGGTGCGCAACCCTCCATCGTTGCGGACGGCAAGCCGGCAACCCCGAGCGTCTCTCTCGCCCGCACTGGAGCGTCCGATTCCCTTCCCGTGCCCGGCGAAACCGCTGGGGCAGACGCTCGCGAAGCCTACAAGATAACCATCGATGCCGGCGGAGCCGAAGTGCGGGCGCGCTCCTCTGCCGGTATCTTCTACGGTGTCCAAACGCTCTGCCAGATGATCGAGATGCCCGCGGCCACTTTACCCGAGGCCCAGGTAACCGACTGGCCGGCCATGGCCTATCGCGGAACCATGGTCGATATGAGCGAAGGCCCGCTGCTCCGCGTCGCCGATATCAAACGTCAAATCGACCTGATGGCCCGTTGGAAAAACAATCAATATTACTTTTACAACGAGACCTCGATCGCGCTGGACGGTTTTCCTCCGGCGGCTCCGGGGGCACGACTTACCAAGGACGATGTGCGCGAACTCGTCGCCTACGCCCGAGCTCGCCACATCGATGTGGTGCCGTGCCTTGAGCTGTACGGGCACCTGCACGACCTCTTCCGCCGGGAGCAGTACTCGAGCCTGGCAGACTTTCCCCACGGGGTAGAGTTCAATCCTGCCGATCCAAGAGTAAAAAGGCTGATCGCGGATTGGGTCGACCAATACACCCAGCTCTTTCCCAGCCCATTTGTCCATGTAGGTTTCGACGAGACCTGGCAGTTGCAGCAGGCGGCGGCTAAGGGCTCCGGAGCTCCGACGGCGGTCTTTCTTGAGCAGCTGAAGAATGTCGGCGGGCTCTTCCAGCAGCATGGCAAGACCATTCTCGCCTGGGCCGACATCATGGTGAAGATTCCCGGTATTGTGAAGCAGTTGCCGCCGGGGATCATTGCTGTTGCCTGGTGGTACCAGCCTCAGCCGGACCCGGAGTACCATCGCTGGCTCGACCCGCTCATCCGCAGCCACGTGCCCTACCTGGTGGCGCCGGGCGTGAGCGGCTGGAGCGAGATTGCCCCCGACGACGCCGTCAGTTTTGAGAACATCGATACCTTCATCGCCGCGGGACGCAAATCCGGCGCCCTCGGAGTAATGAATACCATCTGGTCGGACGATGTACAGATGTTGAAGCGCCCGGCATGGCCCGGCATCGCCTATGGCGCGGCGGCCGCCTGGCAGCAGCAGCCGATCGATCGCGCGCATTTCTTCACCGCCTACGCCAACCGTGAATATCCTCCGGCCTCCGCGGCCAGCATCGCTTCCGCGCTCCGCCAGATGGCCGCGAGCGAAACCGCGCTGCAGGCTGTTCTGGGTCAAGACACCATGCTCGCTCTCTGGACCAGTCCGTTTTCCCAAAAAACACTGGCCCGTGCTGCCGCGCACGCCGCCGAACTGCGCCAGAGCCGCCTGCTCGCCGAGGGTGCGGAAGAGGACTGGCTGCGCGCCATCGATCTCGGGGCGGATGCCGGCGGCGTGCAAGCCTACATCGTGGAGTGCCGCTTGCTCGACTACGCCGGTCTCAAATTTCAATACGGCGTCGAGATTACGCAACAATGGAAGTTGCTTGGCTCTCATCCCGATCCGCATCGTCTGGAAAACGACTTCGATAACATTGTCGTCTCTCAGCAGCACGGCAAACTGCCCGACCTGATGGAAACCATTACGGAGCTCAAGCCACAGTATGAGCAGGCGTGGCTGCGGGAGTACACTTCCTATCGTTTGGCCGCGGCCTTGGGCCGCTGGAATGCGGAATACGAATACTGGCGCCGCCTCCAGGCCAATCTTCAGCAGGTCCTTGACGACTACAACTCAGCCAAGGGGCTGCCCGCCTTCGGTAGCCTTCTGCCCCGGTAATCTCACTTTTGTTGCGTATCCGAAACGAAGGTCAAAGTAAGCTATGCAAGAACTGTGTGCTTGATCAAATTTATCCAAGCTTTTCAAAACCGAGGCAGAGGATGGAGGAGTCCCACTCATCCGTTGCCTTTAGGCCACGGATGGGCGAAAAACGCTGGAACGTGTGAACGAACTCCTTAGTCTCCGCGCAGCGCAAATTCGCGCCGCAAAGGAGACCTTCCATGTTCAAGAAAGCTGCTCAAACTCTTGCCGTTGCCCTGTTGTTCGCCGCCTCCGTCGCTCCGGTTATCCACGGCTTTAGCACCCCTTCCACCGCCAACTCTCAAAGGTCACGTCATCGTGGCTGTGTCGGGTTCGGAACCTGAACCAACAGAACCCGGCATCGTTGGGAAAATCCTCGCCTATATGGGTTTGGCATAAACTGGTTGTGCATTTAACCTCACGGGGCCGCCCGGTCCTGTTGTGGGCGGCCGGCTTTGCCGGCCAACTGGCATTATTGTGGGTGATCTGGTTCCGGCGACGCGCTTCGGCGTTCCCTCTCTTCACGGCGTACATTACAGCAAATGTCGTCAGAGCGATTGTGCTCTACCTCGTGCTCCATTTTGCATCGAGGGCTGCGTACTTCTACACCTATTGGTCTCTAGCCATACTCGACACCCTATTGCAGCTATGCGTTGTTTATGAAATCTCCTCGTGCATCTTTTGCCCTTCAGGTTCGTGGGCAGAGGATGTGCGCGGAAGCTTTATGAAGCTGGTGGGCCTGTGCATTGCGGTGGCAGTTGGTCTGGCATGGCTGGCGGATCCCCACACCCGACTCCGGATCCAGCTCTTCATCATTAAGGGCAATTTATTCTCAGCGGTCTTGATGAGCGAACTCTTTGTCGCCATGATTGTTCTCTCCGTGGGCGTAGGGTTGCCCTGGAAACCTCATGCCGCCAGAATAGCCCAAGGGCTGAGCATCTATTCCGTGATCGATTTTCTCGTTGAAACAGGACACAGTTACTTTGGATTGAGCCTGGACACTCGAACCTACCATGACCTGTCCCACGTGAGGATTGCTGTCTATGACGCCTGTGCTGCCTATTGGATCGTCGCCCTGTGGCGCCACGCGCCGCCGCCACGGGAACTATCCGACCGTATATACAAAGAAATGTCTGCCCTGCAAGTGCTGGTGGGATCACAGCTGCAAAGCCTTCGTTCAAGGAGATAATCGTGAGTCCGCGCACGATCTGCTTCCTCGCTGCCGTGGTGCTCATCCTGGTCTTTCTTGCTACAACTGCTGGACGTTCCTATCTTCGCTCCCGGAGATCCTCTCATGGAAGCTGGGAAAACCTGCTTAAGCGATTGACCTTTGTGGATCGCAACGCAATCGCGGAAATCGCACTGGACGTTATCGATGAATCCGGAGAGGCGCGTCGCGATGAGAACAGCGCAATTCTCGACTCCTCGGAGATTTGGAAACTCATCGGTGGCTGGGATGGTGTGGAAGCGTTGGAAGCGAATTGTACTGTATTGATCGATTTGGCATTCTTTGTGCAGCAGTGGTATCCGGAAAAGGCGCTCGTCGTTGCCGAGCACCTTCGTCTCAACGCCCGGGAAATTCAATGGCATATACAAAGGTTGAAGAGCGCCTCGAAGAGAGGAAAGCTCGAGAGTTCTATCTATATGAATGCCCAGCGCGTTGCCGTAGCTTACTATCTTATGACCCGGCATGTCCTTGCACTCTATGAGACTAGGAATCTTCCGATGCTCGCTGATTTACAGAAGGCCTTATGAGACGTGACGCGATTCGGATCAAACGGCTCCCTGCTTGGGCAACGATCGATCTTGAGCGGTAACACTTGGCCCTTAAGGATGTGCCGGACGGGGAACCCCTTCCAGACGCTGAAGCACCCCGGCGATACGGCCAATGACTTCAACCTCTTTCCTATATTTCCAGCGCATCCCGGAAGCAAAGGACAGAGAATGTGGAACCAGAGTGAGCCATTCTGCCTCCTTATCGAGATCGCACCAACCGCACACATAACCAGCGTGGGTGAAGAGGAAGTAGATTGGGCGATCGAACTCGTTCGTCCACTCCCTACGATGCGCGATGGTGCGTCTTTGCGTGTTGATAAAAAGGAAGCTTCCGGATCGAATCATTGGATCGAGGGGATTGTCCTGACCGAGAACGCCATAGCGATAATGGCCGGGTAGGTAGTCCTCAGGCGGAAGCAGTGTAGTTTTATCGGGAATCGGTTGAACAATGATATTTTCGGGAAGCCATGACCGTGCCTGCTCCGCCAGGACCCCATTGGTCAAGAGAAGCGTTGTATTGGGGCTGGACGCCTGATCGTATGGCAGAGAGCTCCCATTCCCCGCGGGACACAACGCAAGCAGTTGCTCAGCCGGGATACTGAAAATGACCGCAAGCACAATCAGTTTAGCGGCAGAGAGGTCACGATCGTCCCGTTCGACCCGAGCCAGCCAGCTGGCAGAGATTCGATAGGAAGGATTTCCCCACTCCTCGGCAAGCCGCACGCTTCGATCTTCTACCTCACGTAAGGTTAAGCCCCACTTCCGTCTGACCGCATGAAGTTTGGCGCCGATTCTCTCCACCGTCAACCCTCCAGCCAGCATCATAGGGGAGTTTCGTGTACAGGCGGAACTGGAACTTTAAATGGCAGCAGGATCCCAGGAGTACCAGCTCCGTCTGACGACAAAACTTGAAAATGCGGATCGGCGAAATCTTGCCCATTGGGCGGTGCAACAGAGTGCTACTGCGCGAACTTGTCGGTCGCCGCCACCAGGGCGCGGCTATTCGCGGGCTCCGAGGCGCTATGGCCACCGTCGGCCGTGATAATGAAGTCGGCCTCAGGCCAAACGCGATGCAGAGCCCAGGCGCTTTCCATGGGGCAGACCACATCGTAACGGCCCTGGACAATCACCCCGGGAATATGACGAATGCGCGACGCATCGCGCAACAACTGACCGTCGGTTTCAAGAAAGCCTTTGTTGGTAAAGTAGTGGGCCTCAATACGAGCGAAGGCGAGGGCAAACTCATCTTCTTCATAGTGGCTGGTAAATGCTGTGTCGGGCAAAAGCTTCGAGGTGGCGCCCTCCCAACCACTCCAGATCTTGGCAGCGGCGAGACGCACGCCAGGGTCCTCACTGGTGAGGCGCCGGTGATAGGCCGTAAGCAGATCGCCACGATCGCTCTCTGGAATGTGGGCTAAGTACGGCTCCCATGCATCCGGAAACAAAACGGAAGCACCGCGCTGGTAAAACCAGTCAATCTCCTGCTTGCGGAGCAGGAAGATGCCGCGCACAACCAGTTCGGTCACCCGCTCAGGGTACTTCTCGGAGTAGGCCAGAGCAAGCGTGGACCCCCACGATCCTCCGAATACCTGCCATCGCGCAATGCCCAGGTGCTCGCGGATTTTCTCAATGTCGCTGACCAGATCCCAGGTTGTGTTGGCTTCGAGGGACGCGTACGGGGTGCTCTTGCCGCAGCCCCGCTGGTCGAAATTAACAATGCGGTATTTTTCCGGATGAAAGAAGCGGCGTTGTTTGGCATCGGAGCCACCGCCGGGGCCACCATGTAGAAACACCACCGGCTTACCGGAGGGGTTGCCGCTTTCTTCGTAATAGATCTCGTGTACGGGTGAGACCTGGAGCCGGCCGGTATGGTAGGGATCGATCGGCGGGTACAGCCACGTGACAGGATCTTTCATCACGGATGATGCCATGGATAACGCGTCGTTGGGCATGGAAAGCAGTATATCTCTGCGATGTTCCCCACACTGGTTTTGGTAAAGTTTGATAAAATTCGATCGTTTGGTTGTTTTAGGGCGTTGGCAATCCTGCTCGCTGCGGCGAAATGTGCGACGGCTTCATTTTCTACATTTGCAACGATGGTAGATACAACATCCCCAGGGGTTAAGACAGCCTGCGGACAAAGGTCCGTTTCTCCCACAAGCGAGTGACCGAAAGGGGGTCGGGCGCTGCCGTCACAATCACCCCGTGGACCAGGCAACCTACGTGACGATGCAGCATCTCTTTAGCCGCCCCTACGGGACTTCTCCCGGGATTTGAGTGTATCCAGGACTGGGTAGGCCGGGGATTTATCCTTGGATTTATCCCCGGCTGCACGACTAAAATCGTGCCCCAGTAAGAAACAAAAGGGTAAGCCTAACAAAACAAACATTCATCGCGGGACACCCGTTTCATCCCTCGTGGGTCGGCAGGGAAAAAAGAGCAGCCCCGGAGGGGCGTAATTACGGGCTACTCGATAGCTGGGGTGATTACGATATTTCTGTAGGCCACCCGGCCCACTTCGCTCGCCTGCAGGTAGATGGGCCCAGGCAGGCCTTCGTGGCTGTCGATAGCGCCTCCTGTGATCCCGGGAATCTCCTTGTTGTCGATGACGGTTATGCCGTTCTGCACCACCGTAACGTAGCGCCCGATCAGGGTGATGTCGAAGGTCTGCCAGACATCGGCCTTTCGCGGCTGCTCCGGCGTTGGGTCGAGGAAACCGTACACGCCACCGGTGTGGTGGCTATTGGGCTCGGCTACCGAGTCTGTTTCGACCTGGACTTCGTAGCGGCCACGCAAGAAGACGCCGCTGTTGGCATGGACTCCGCAGTTGAACTCAACATGCAGCTTGAAGTCTTGGAACTTGGAGGTGTTGAGGAGATCGGGGCCATTGCCGTCTTTCACCAGCGTGCCATCCACCGCTTTCCAGGACGCTTCTTTGCTTCGGGTCCGTGGAACCCAGCCGGTTAGATCCTTGCCATTGAACAGCATGACCGATTTCCCCCACTTGGGAGGAGTCTTTCGCTTGAGCTCGGGTGCGTGTGCGCCTTTCCATGGCCAGACGACACCGGCAGGATCGGTCACCGTGCCTACCAGTTCATGACCGGTGAGCGTGCCCTTGAACAACATGTCGCCCGGAAAGCCCTGTTCCCCTTTAAGAGAGACAAACTCGAGCGCTGTTCCGTTGACACTGAACTTCTTGAGTGCAATGGCATGATCGGTCACTCCCACCATGACGATCTTCGACACTCCGTCCACCTGGGAAACGTCAATCCAGGAAGGCAACGGGCCCGAGGGCGTGGTGAGCGTCAGATCCCACCGGCCTAAGACCGGGTTGGACGCGGACTGGGCGGCAGCGGTGAGAGTTACGCACGACAACCCAAAACAAATCAAGAGCAGCTTTCGAAAACAATTCTTCATTTTTTCCTCTGGAATGAGCATACCTAATGAGAGGGATCTGGGCCGCGCGGGCGAGCCCGGTGACCGTCCGTACGACCTTCAATGCGACCGTCAATGCTCTGTGACCACTTCCCTGTCGGGGTCGAAATAATACATCTTGCCGTTGCGATAGGAACGCACCGACAGGTCCGTAGCAATCAATGTGCGATAGCCGAGATCGGCGTGGCAGTTCGGCTGTTGCCGTGTGCGTACGCAATCGAGAAAGTTGTCGAAGTGTTTCAGGTCGCCTTCGTTGCCGACTCCATCGATGCGCACGATGGAATCGTGGTACTTCTTTGCGAACTCCTCCACGTAAGGAGATTCAGGGATGATATCCGCGTAACCGTACTGGCGGGAGGGCGGTCCTTCCCATTCGTCGCTCAGGTGAATGGTGGCTTTTGTGCCGCGAATCATCGACGCCGGTCCATTCTCATTGACCTGTGACGACTGTACCGTCAAAGACCACTTGCTGGGATAATCGGCGGCGGTGAGAAAGGTGTCTGGAACTTCGCGTCCGTCGTTATAAACCCACTGGCCGCCCATGCCGGAAACGCGGGTGGGAAATTCGTCCGCGACCGCCAGGTTGAAGGGGGCAACGATGTGGTAATGCAGGTCGGTGGCAATGCCGCCGGAGTAGTCCCAGTACTTTCGGAAACGAAAGAAGCGATCGGCGTCGAAGGCGCGGTGGGGTGCGTCTCCAATCCACTGCTCCCAGTCGATATGCTCGTCACCGGCGGCATTGGGGCCGGCCGCAGGATCGATCGTCCAGAAATCGCCGCCGTTCCAGTCCCCGCCCGGCGTGTTGCGGCTGTAAGTTCCCTCCACCTCGACGACCTGACCGATCATGCCGGATTGAATAATCTCGCGCATCTTGTGCCAGCGGTTCCAGGAGAGACCCTGCACCCCAACCTGCACAATGCGCTTAAGCTCTTTCGCACGGTGGGCCACGACCTTGCCCTGTTCCACCGTATGCGTCATGGGCTTCTCTACATACACATCCTTGCCGCTTTCCATGGCCGCGAGGGTGATCGGAGCATGCCAATGATCTGGGGTAGCGGTGAAGATGGCATCGATATCCGTGCGCTGGATTATCTCCTGATGATGAACGTAGGTCTTGGCGGCAGGTACTTTCCTGGACGCCATGCTCAAACGCTTTTGGTAAACGTCGCAGAGAGCCACGATCTCGATATCTGGTTTGTTGGCGCGATGCTCCAACAGCAAATTGAGATGGTCGGATCCGCGTGCACCGAGACCGATGACCGCGACATTGATGCGGTCGTTGGCGCCGAGGATCTTCGACCAGGCCGGCCGGGAGGCTAAGGCCGCGGTCATCAGCCCAGTGTTCCTTAGAAACTTGCGCCGTGAAACAGAACCGGGGTTGGTTTTCTTTGCCGTACTCGGCCCTGCTTGCAATGTCATTGGAGCTCCTTGGGTGCTCTTTGCTTGTATTTTGGCAACGCTGGCCAGTTTAGAACATCGGACGCCCGATGAATACCTCCTCCCGAAAATCATGCGTGGCATGATGAAAGCAGTGGCCCCTCCTGCGGGATTTGTTTTGTTTCCTTTGCTTTCTTTTACTCGGTTCGCAGGGCACGCATTGGATCGATGGAAGCTGCGCGGCGGGCGGGGATGAGGGCGGCGGCAATTCCAGACACTAAAAGAATTGCAGACCCCAACAAAAGTATCGTTGGATCATTCTTTGTCACGCCGTACAGGAAACTCTGCAGGAATCGATTGGTCCAGAAACTGGACGCGAGACCGAGGGTGATGCCGAGCGCCATCAGAATAAAGGCGCTACGCAATATCATTCTCATCACCTGGCCGCGGTCCGCTCCTAACGCCATCCGGATCCCTATCTCACGCGTTTTGCGGGTGACCGCGTAGGTCAATAAACCATATAGGCCAACCACCGTGATCAGCAATGCGAGGCCGCCGAAAGCGCCGATCACGGACGCAGCGAGCCGCTGTGTGGCAATCGAGTCTTCCACGGATTGATCCATCATGGTCACGTCGCCGATGACCAAATGCGGATTTTCCTCACGGATGATACGACCCAGTTCGGGGATCATGAGCGCCGGAGCATTGCGGGTGCGCACCGCGAGTTCCATCGAGCGGCCTATCATTGGCAGATACAAAGTGTTGGTTCGCTGGATTTGCGCCATGTCCAGGTAGAACTCGGGCCGGCTGGGAGCTGCAATTGCGTCCTGATGGATATCCTCCAGCACACCGACAATGGTCGCAGGGGCAGGTACACGGCCAAAACGAATCTGCTGCCCTACGGCGTCGTGGCCACCAAGGAACCTGTTTACGAAGGTCTGATTGACGACGGCCACAGGCATGGAGTCAGCAGCATCCTGCGGGGAGAGAAAGCGGCCCGTCCGGAGTGGAACGCCGAGCACTTGCAACAAATCGGATGAGGCGGCTCGAACCTCCGCGGAAACATTCTCCGCAGTCCACGGGGTTTTGTGAATGAGGGTCATCCACTCAACCGAATGCCCGATGGGTAAGACACTGGACAGAGCGGCAGCCTGCACACCAGGCGAATGTTGCACGCGTTCCAGCAGCGGCTGCCACGCGGCGGCGTTCACCTGCTGGTCTTTATAGAGGTAGCCGGGAATGGTGAGGTTGGTAAAGACGATGTGGTCGGTGCGAAAGCCGAGCGGCGCATGTTGCAAAGAGCGAACCGTACTTAACATGAGGCCGGCGGCGACCAGCAAAGGGATGGATACGGCCACCTCGCATACCAGCAGAGCGTTGCGTAGGCGGCTCTGCCTGCGGTCAGAACCGGCGCCGTGGCTCGCGCTCTTGAGCGCTTCTGCCGGCCTTGCCTGCGCCGCAATGGCAGCGGGAAGCACCCCAAAAGCGAGGCCCGTAAACAGACTCAAGCCGATGAGTGCTGTCAGGATGGGCCAGTTTACGTCGAGGCTCACCGGCAGCGGCAGGGATCGTTGGAGTACGTGATGAAAAGAGCGCAGCGCAAACACGGCCAGGCCGAGCCCGGCGAGAGCACTGGCGGCGCTGAGCAAGAGGCTCTCCAGCAAGAACTGGCGCACGATGCGTAGCCTGCCCGCGCCCAGGGCACGTCGCACGGCAATTTCCGTACGGCGTGCGGCGATGCGGGCCAGCAGTAAGCCGGCGACATTGCTCCCGGCGATCAACCATATCAACGCGACCGCTATATCGAGGGCCCGTAACGCCGGACGAGCGTCACCCACCAAAGACTCGCGCAAGTCCCTGAGCCGGATGTGGGCCGCGGTCCGTGTGCCAGGTTTTGCGCTTTGGGCGATGCGGAGCTGCACGGTGGATAACTGGTCTTCGACGGTCGAGGGCTGGATGCCGGACTCGACGCGGATGAGCGGATCAAGGGTGTCGTACGGACTATTTGCAGTCGCCGTCAGGAGCCGGCTGCGCTCGAGGGGCGTCCACACTTCCGCCTGAGGTTCGTAAACGGGGAAAAGAAAGCGGGGTGGCATTACGCCGATTACCGTGTAAGACACTCCGTCGATAAAAACGTCTTTCCCTAGAATCTGGCGATCCGCGGAGAATGCCTGATACCAGAGGGAGTAGCTGAGGAGAACCACGTGCGCTTTATCGTCTTGCTCTTCTTCCGGGAAAAAGTTCCTCCCCAGCATTGGCTGCACGCCCAGCGTGGAGAGAAGATTGGTGCTGCTCTGGATATTGCCGACCTGCTGTGCTCCTGCGGGAGTATCGAGCACCGCCTTGGTTTCTGACTTGAAAGCGATCTGCACAGATTTATCGGCTACCGCCCGCCATTGCTGGATCGCCACGTACGTGGTCGAATCAAGCTCATTTCCCGTCCCATCCAGGCGAACCGGTTGATAGAGTTCGCGCGCGTTCAGGAATGGGAGCGGCCGCAACAGGACGCCGTAGACAACCACAAACAGAGCAGTGGCGGTGGCAGTTCCCAAGGCCAGCGTCAGAACCGCGGTGATGGTGAAGCCGGGCGCCTTGCACAATTGCCGCCACGCAAAACGGGTATCGCGAAGCAGGTCTTCGAGGAAAACGAGGCGATTCATCCTTGCTCCTTTACGCGTTCTGCGCTGCGTCTGCCGAGTGACAACAGGAGAGCGGCGCATTTCACAGATCTGGCTCTACTCGCGAATCCATGGCCACGGGCCACCCGTTTACTGTGGGACAGCAGCAAAGGATTTCTGGATAAATTCGATGATGCGGCGCCGCGCATCGAAGCCGTGCCAAGGCTCAGGTACCGGATAGCCGTAGAGCGCCCTGGCCAGAGGACCGTGATCATCGCGCGGATAGACAACGAGGTCGACGGGCACGCCCGCCTGGCGCAAGGCGCGATACATTTCTTCCGACTGGCCCAATGGATCCGTCTTGTCGCTCTCGCCCTGCAGCAGCAGGAACGGCGTGCGTGCTTTGCCCGCGGCAGCCAACGGGCTTTGCCGCCAGGCATCTTCAGGATGCTCCCACGGTTTGCCGAAATACCACCGGTCGTACCAGGATGAATCTTCCGTACCGTATTCGCTGTGCTGGTCAATGACCGGTGCACCACTGACGATGGCCTTGAAGCGAGTGGTTTTGCCCTCGACAAAGGCGGCCATCTCGCCACCGTAACTGTATCCCATTAACGCCATGCGGCTGCCGTCGACAGGCTCCGTCTTGAGCACCGTATCGACCCCGGCCATGATGTCGCGGTAGTCGCCTCCGCCCAGATCGTTCTTGTTGGCGGCGGCGAAGGCTGCGCCATAGCCGGTGCTGCCGCGGGGATTGGTCCGCAGAACGGCCCAGCCATGGCCCAACAGGAAATCGATCCACGGCATACGCGCATCAGAATAGGCGCCGAGAGGACCGCCATGCACCTCGACGATCAGCGGCACGTGCCGTGTGGCTGCCTCCGGCGGCAGATACAACTGGCCCTCAATGGAGAAGCCGTCACTTTTCCATTGCAGTGATTTCGGAGCCACGCTCAGCAGGTGCTCCGGCATGAGTGGAGGCGTTTTCACGGGCGTGGGGGCCGCATTCAGGCCGGCCACGTAGTAGAGCACGGGAGGTTTGCCTCCGCCGCTCCCCAGAAATAGCCAACCTGTGTGCTGTGCATTGGTCACTACCGCGGATACATCCGACGGCGGGAGCGGCACGAATGCGGGCTTGCCGGCGCCCGATGTATAGCGTGCGACTTTTCCGTGGAAGCCGAGCTCCACCAGCTGTAGCACTGTGCCATCGGCAAGCGGTAACGGCGGGCTGCTCCGCATTGAGCCTTGAAAGCCGTCGCTCAGATTCCTGACGGCCTTCGCGTTGAGGTCATACGAGTAGAGGTCCGAGTAGCCGGGCGGCGCCTCCTCCTTAGCCTGGGCCAGGTAGAGAATCGACTTACCGTCCGCTGACCATGAGGCCCTTTCGATCGTGGGCGGGAGAGCTTTAAGCTCTTGGGGTTGGCTTACGGCGGAGCTGCTGACCAGCCAACTGCTCATAGCCGGACCCAGATCGCCGGCTCCATTCGTGGCCTCGGCCAGGACCAGCAGTTTCGAGCTGTCGCTGCTCCAATATACCTCGCGGACGTCGGGGTCCACGGGGACCAGCGTCAGCTTGCCGCTGGCTACGTTCAGCAGGTACAAGCGCGGCCCATGGGGATCGTGGTTTACCCATTGGGCGTCGGACTTCGCATCCTTTTGCTTCTTCTCGCCCGGCGTTTGGGGATCGTCGGCAACGATGGCAACGCTCGCGCCGTCAGGAGCGACGCGGTAATGCGCCACGTCGATCGCAGTCTCGCCAGATGCAGCTTCTGCGGTATCGCTTTGCGGCTTCGCCCCTTCGTCCTTCGGCGGCAAGGCATCGGGAAGCTTCGACTGGTCCACGACAGGCTTGACCTTCAACTCAAAGGGCCGGGCTTCTCCACCGTTCATCGGCAGCCGATAAAGCGAGGTATGTTCGCTGCGCTTGGCCAGGAACAGGATGCTTTGTCCATCGGGCATCCATTCACCGTCGTACTCGCCGCGTTTGTCCGCGTCGGGCGAGAAGGTAAGCTGACGCGGTTCCTCCCCATCTGCGCCGGTGAGCCACAGGTGGCTCTTCGCGCCGTCTGCCGTTGTTTCAGTAATGCGGATCAGAATGCGCTTGCCGTCGGCCGCAAGCCGTGGGTCACTCATGGTTTTCAAGCGCCGCAATTGCTCGTTGGTCGGAAAGGTTGGTATTGCGGCGTGCGCGCCGGACGCGGCGGACGCGGCGGGCGCGGCGGTGCGGCGGTTGCGGCGGTGCGGTGGTTGCGGCGGTTGCGGTGGCGGACGGTGCGGGTCCCTGCGCGGCGAGTGGTGGGAAAAAGAACAGAAGAAAAGCACAGGAGACCAAGCTATACATGAGAAAAGAGTACCTTCCCAGAGCGAAAACGGAAATCGTTCTGGTTCGCCTTCTCGTTCGCGGCACGGCTATTGCATGCCGCGAACGTCATGTCCCGCCGGCAGGTTGAGCTGCCCAAGGCTGCACTGAGCGGGAAAGAGGGCCACAGGATGGACCTGGCTGAACTACGGATCAGGTTGTACGGACAGCTTTACTGCGGGCCGGAATTCGGTACGTTATTGGAGCCGGGGTTAGCTCCGGCGCCATCTCGGGGGCCGAAACGAGGAAAACGGCCGCCGTGGTCATTTTTCGCCTCGTCTGCCTGCAGGGTCTTCCATTGATCCGGGGTGAGCACTCTGCGGAGGCCGAGGAGCATACGGGCGTTTGCCTTTTCCAGTTCGGCGCGCGCCTGGGCCACGTGGTCGATTTGGGCGAGAATTTTTCCTTCATCCGGCTGGTCGACTCCGAGCAAAGGCGCCAATGCCGTCTCCTGGCTGCGCACGTTCGCACTAAGATCCATCAAGTTCGGGCGGGCTTGCTCAAAGACCGCTTCCATCCTCTTTTGCTGGTCCGCAGTGAGGTTAAGCTTTTGCGCAAATTCCGGATTGTTCCACCAGCGGCCGTGCGGCCCCATGTGGAATGCGCGTTCCATCGGAGGACGGCGGCCTTCCATCGGCGATGGCCCCGTGTTGTCACCCGCACCATTGGTCAGGGGCGGGCCGCCCTGTTGCGCGACGGCAATGCCGGAACTAAGAAGAATACCGAGAAGGCCCAGCGCGCAAAGACGACGCGCCGTTTCACCCCCGCGGAAATTAATTTGTCTGAACAAGTGGTTTGCTCCCCCGCGTATATGCAGCGGTACCCGAACTGCTGCCGCTATCGGCGGAAACAAGGTGCGTCAGCGACTCCATCGACAAGGGAACGGCAACGGAGAGCTGTTGGTCCACCTGGTCCAGCAGCGCATCATCGCTGATTGCGTCTGCAGGCTGCGGCGGCCGCGAGTTTGACAGGTGGAAAGGAACGAGCGCCAGCACCAGCAACAATAAAGGGACCACGGCGGCGAAGGCCCAGCGCAGGGCATATACGGGAAGTCCTCTGGTGCGGGCCGTCAGCCGCGGCTGGGGGCGGGTTGCCAGGGTCTGCTCACTCCACTCGACGGCAGCGTGGCGGAAGATACCCACGCCGTGCTCCAGAGGTTCTACCGCGGCCCGGCACTCGGCGCACTCCGCCAGATGGCGAAGCAGTTGCGGAGCCCGCGGATTGATGAGGTACTCCTCCTGCTCCCAGGTTGTAAGATGGCTCGTTTTCATTTTCTGTTCTCCATCCCCTTGCGAACCGCCGCTAAGGCGCGATGCAAGTGGCTCTTGACCGTCCCTACATGCAGTCCCATGGCGGTTGCAATCTCCGCCAGTTCCATCTCTTCCACAAACCGCAGCAGAAACACGCTGCGTTGTTTGCCAGGGAGCCTGCCGACGGCATCCCACACCTTGACCAGCTCCTCCCGGACCATCAGGGAGGACTCGGCAGAGAGGCCGGGGGAACGCAGGCGGTCTGCCACGGCTCCGGCGTCGACGGCTGTGGAAGACACCATTTTCCAAAACTGAAACTTGCGTGACCGCACGGCATCGCGAATCAGGTTGGTGGCGATGCGCGTGAGCCAGGTGGCCAGGCTGCAGTCTCCGCGAAACTCATCGCGCGCCTTATACGCCCGGAGGAAACAATCCTGGGTCACACTATCGGCCAGATCAGGGTCGCGTAACGACATCAAGGCGTAGCGGTATATACGAGAACGGTAGGTGGCGCAGAGCGTGGTTACATCCTCCAGCTCCGCGATTAACCGGTCTCGCACGGGGGAAAGCTCTCCAGCCTGGATAAGCTGCTCCAATGCTTCCATAGACGAACCCTTCAGAGCAGCAGTTTACGCGAAGGCCCTTTTGCCGGCATCCCGGGGATCCCGCGTAAACTGCCGCCATCCGCCAATTTAGCGCATTCTGGATGGTCTACGGGTGTCCAAAGCGGGGTCCGCCAAATACGTGTTCCCCTTCCAGCTCAGAAAGCTTGGCTTTCTGGTCGGCGGTAAGAATGTTGTAGAACTGGGCTCGAGCGAGGGAATGGGCCGCGAGCTGTTCGGTTTCGATCTGGCCCATGGTGTTGGCTGTGGACTGGATGGTGGCCGTATCGTTGGCCTTGATAGCAGCTTCCATAGCCTGGTGGGCGGTGCGCTCGCTGGCATGGGAATTCTGGCGGGCCGTGGCTTCGGTGGTGAAGAAGGCAGTCGCCTGCTCAACCTGAGCGGGGGTGAGGGTGAGCAATGTGGTATACCGCTGGACCTGGCGCTGGGCCATGGCCGCGGGGGATGGCGGGGTACGGGGGGATTGCGCCTGGGCCAGTGGTAAGAGCCCCAGGACAGCGAGAAGCGCAAGCAAAACCTTCATAGTTCCTCCTTGGCAGTTGAGAGGGCTACGAAGTTACGGGCGGTTCATTCGTGCCCTTCTCGCCCCGATAGACGGAGGGTGTGCTCCGCGGGTTTACCGGCTGTACCCGCGGGCCGGTTCGGGGTGCACTCCGCGGTTACGACGATTGGCATATGATGCTTGCGGGTAACGAAAGAGGCCAAAATGCGCCGTGCGTCGACTCTTTTTGTATTGTGCCTGGTGGCCGCCTTTGCCTGCGCGAAGGATAAGAACAAAAATGTTCTGCCGGCCTATGTTTTGGAGGCTCACACGGTAGCCGTGATCATCGACCCGAGCGCCGGAATCTCGGTTGACGATCCGCGAGCGAATGAAACGGCGCAAAAGGATGTAGAGACGGCGCTGCTGAACTGGGGCCGGTTTGATCCTGTGCCGGGAACGCGCCAGGCGGACTTGATTATCGTCATACGCAAGGGAAACAAACATGCTTATGAGGAAACGTTCCCCGACGCGCGGCAGAACAACCGGCCGGGCGGAATCAATTCAGCGGACAATGGCAGTCCCATTGGGGGACAGACTCCCCAGGACCGGATCCCGGGCGAATCGGGGCCTGGATCGAGTCCTGGCTCGGGGCCAAGAGGGCCGCAGTCCCAGTCGGGGATCGGGCTGACCGAAGACTCCTTTGTCGTATACCGGGGCAACCTTGACCACCCGCTCGACGCTCCTCCCGCGTGGAGGTATACGTCGACGGATGGCCTTCTTCCCCATAGCGTCCCTGCGGTCGCAGCGTTTAAGAAGGCGATTGCGGAGGCGGAGAAGGCGGCGGCCAAGCATTCTTAGAGGGATGACTCGCGCGGCATGAGGTGCGCCAACGCCACCAGGTTCTACGGGAAATCCGGATCAACGGACGATGGTGCGAACGGAGGCTCGGTCTGGTGAAAGAGGGCCGATTGCAGGGTTTCTCGAAAATTGCTCAGGCCTACGCCCACCAGTCGAAACCGTTGGTCAGCCCCGAGAGCGATCCGCTCGCGCAGAGAAAGAGCGATGGCGGTCAACTCCGCACAGGAAGCCGGTGGGATGGCGGGGGTGTGACTTCGCGTGAGAATGTTGAATTGGCTCGTCTTGAGCTTGAGCACAACGGTCCGGGCTACACGCGACTCTTTCCGGGAAGCCTTCCAGACCTTTTCGGCAAGACGATGAATCAATTCCGCCGTCTCGGAGAGTGGGATGTCGCGCTCGAAGGTATCTTCGGCGGAGATTGATTTGGTTGGCCGGTCGGGGATGACATGGTTATCGTCGATGCCGCGTGCGAGGTCGTACAGGCGGTGTCCATAGCGCCCAAAGTTCTCCTCCAGCACCGCGGCGGTCAAAACTTGTAAGTCGCCTACCTTTTGCACACCGATCTGTTTGAGCCGTTCCTCCGTGACCTTACCGACTCCGGGTATGCGCCCCACCGGGAGTGGGAGCAGAAATGCGCTTACCTCGGCCGGTTGAATCACGAAGAGACCATCGGGTTTGCGCCAATCGGAGGCAATTTTTGCCAGAAACTTATTCGCCGCCACGCCCGCGGAGGCAGTTAGATGAAGCTCCTCACGAATTTGCTGGCGGATTGCTTTGGCGACTCGGGTTGCGGTCGGTAGTCCGACCTTGTTCTCGGTGACATCGAGGTACGCTTCGTCTAAAGAGAGGGGTTCGATGAGGTCGGTGTAGCGGCGAAAAATCTCGCGGACGCTGAGGGAAGCGGCCCGGTAGCGCACGAAATCCGGCGGAATGGAAATCGCGTCTGGGCACAAACGTTCTGCCCGGACCGCCGGCATTGCGGAATGCACTCCGAAACGTCTGGCCTCATACGAGGCGGCGCAGACAACAGACCGCTTTCCCCGCCACGCGACGACGACCGGTTTGCCGCGCAAGCGCGGATCGTCGCGCTGCTCGACCGAGGCGTAGAACGCGTCCATGTCCACGTGGAGGATCTTTCGCAGCATGCCTCATGATATGGCTTGGGTGGGGAGGCACTCCAGTTTGTCTTCTCGGGATTTCGTTGAGGTTGCAGCGATACGAAGCCACTGTCGTTTGAGGAAAAGCCGTACCTGAGCGCCTACAGCATTTTCACTTCTGGGGCTTACAGAGTAACGACTCCCATGGCGGCTTTTCCTCAAGAACCGGGGTCCCCGGCAGGCGAGCCTGCTGGGGTGGAAGAAAAGCCGCACTTCGCCGCACCCTCCCGTGCAGAGTAGAAGTGAAAATGCTCTAAACAGGCTGCAGAAACACTCGAAGACAACGAGAAAACCGTCCCTCAGGAGCTTCTAAAGCCAAAAATATTTTCAAGCACTTGCGGCAGCGGTGCCCTGGCAAAAAGGAGGGTTGGCGGCGCGCTTCGGACCGCCGGAAACGCGGTCAGCGGAAGGATTGATTTCGGGCTTTGCAGCAGTTTTCAGTACTAAAGTTTTTTTCGTCGCATAATGCCAGGTGACTGGGGAGCCCGGACTCCGTATTGTCGTATTCCGACGATGTTTTCGCGCGACTCTTCCATCAAATTCTTTGACCAGGAATCTGGTGAAGCGGGCTCGCTGCTTTCCCCCCGCCGTTGTGAGATCACGTTTGGAGTTCCATCCCATGGTTGACGCAAGTAAGCTGTCGCAAAGCGGCCTGCCGTTCCTACGGCAATCGAGTGCCATTGAAGTTCTGGAGCGGCTCCGCGATTCGTACAAGGGGTTATCGGATTCCGGGATCCTGAGCGGGGCGGATCGAGCGGTTCAGGCTGCAGTCGAGATTACTCTTAACCACCTGGCCGAGGCCTCCTGATTGCAGGGCCCGCTCACAAAAGAAGTGACTGTTGGCACGAAGCCGACATATACTCGCTAAAGCATTTTCGCAATTACTGTGGTCTGGTAAGAGCAACGAGGTGTGGTTTTCTTTCAGAGAAAACCACGTAAAGGTTGGCGGCTTAGCTCGCTGCGGCGAGGCCGGTCTACACCAATTGCGAAAATGCTAACCAGCGGACAACTGATACTTCCCCCCATACTGTCCCTTGAATTTCGGCCTCACTCCAGAAGAAGACCGTTGCGCCGGGACAAGGCGCAATTTGAGGTGCAAGGGGAGATGAACAGGGATCTACCAACCTTCTCACAGGGCACGCTTCTGCCATCTCTCGGACGGGTAGCAGGCGAGCCCCTGGCAGGGGCGAAGCCGCAAGTCGCCAAGGCAGAACGGGAAGTTTGTTTCCAGAACCTGGGCATCGTGCTCGAACGCCTGTGGATGTTCTACGAAGCGATGCGAAGCGGGAAGGCTATCGGGAATTCCGACAAAATGCTGGCGGAGATGCGCGGGGCGCTCACGAAGGCACGCCCCCTGCCTGCGCCGCAGCCGAGACCGGAGTGCTCACCGTGCAAGCACAAGGCTTACCCACCACGCCCACAGGCTCGTTGACGGATTGAGCGATAACTTGTCCATTCCGACTCATCAGGCTTGGACAAGTATTTCTCCGCGCCGGTCATACACAACTTCCGGGGCATAAAACCGGATGCCGTGTACTGCATAGATCTCAAGGACCTGCCGGACCCGCTTCCCCAGGACGGCACGAATCAGGATGTTGGCGTCCAAGAACGATCATCTCAACAGGTGGCGGCCTTTCTTCGAAGGCGCATCTGTTTGAACTCTGCGACGATCTCTTCCTCGTCTAACCCGGGCATTCGGGGCGCGCGCAGGCCAGGGCAAACACTTATTTAAATGCGGGGATGCTGTGCGTAAAACAGCAAAGGGTGCCAAAAGCTCACCCTTCAGGATCTCGATGTCTTTTGCCTGAGGCCATAAACCACGCGCTTCGATTGGTTTATGGCGGGGACGACGAGGCTCGAACTCGCGACCTCCGCCGTGACAGGGCGGCGCTCTAACCAACTGAGCTACGTCCCCACGCTTGCTTTCTACAACTTCCGCTAAACCCCTGTGGGATGTGGGCTTCGCAGGTTTTGCATGGAACGCATCTTTGCCGGATCTGCCTGCGATGCAGGCTGCTCCTGGCGGAACCGCCTATAAACCGCCCATAAAAGAAACGCCCTGCAACGAGATTTATCCTAACATAGCGATCCGGGGCAGGGCGAGCCGGTGCTGCGGAGGCAGCTGACCGTGTGTCGTGAATCCGAGCACCGTGAATCTTGATGTTGGGGGCGGCTTCGGATTCTGCTTGTACTCCCCCGTCTCTCAACTATCCAGCACAGATGCTGGAAGGTCTCCGCCTGAAAGTCCGGTACAGAATTGCTCGCGAGGCTCGAAAAGCCTACAGGCGATTTTGTGATGCGACTCTTTGCTGGAGATACGATCAGCGATCTAAAGACCGTTCTCAAGGTCAACGATCAAATCAGAACAAAACTATCTTGAAAGCAGCGAAAGGCACTCTCTATTATGAAAAAAATTGGCTTCCTTTCATTCGGCCACTGGACACCTTCACCACAGTCAGAAGCGCAAAGTGCGGCAGACGTGCTGTTGCAATCGATTGACCTGGCTGTGGAGGCCGAGCGTTTAGGGGTGGATGGAGCATATTTCCGCGTTCACCACTTCGCTCGGCAACTCGCGTCGCCGTTTCCACTGCTTGCGGCGGTCGGCGCCAGAACAAAAAAGATTGAGATCGGCACCGGCGTGATCGATATGCGGTATGAGAACCCTCATTACATGGCGGAGGACGCCGGCTCCGCCGATCTCATTGCGGGCGGACGCCTGCAGTTGGGAATCAGCCGAGGCTCACCCGAGCAGGTGATCGAGGGATGGCGTCACTTTGGCCACCATCCGGCCGAAGGCGAGACGGACGCGGACCTGGCTCGGCGTCATGCTGAGACATTTCTCGAATTGCTCAGCGGCAAAGGCTTCGCTCAACCTAACCCTCGCCCGATGTTTTCGAACCCTCCGGGTCTGCTGCGGCTTGAGCCCTACTCTGAAGGCCTGCGGAACCGCATCTGGTGGGGCGCAGGGACCAACGCTACGGCTGTCTGGGCCGCGAAGCTCGGAATGAATCTTCAATCATCAACGCTCAAATTCGACGAGACCGGTGAGCCGTTTCACGTTCAGCAAGCCAACCAGATCCGTGCGTTTCGTACAGCCTGGAAAGAGGCCGGTCACACCCGGACTCCGCGTGTCTCCGTCAGCCGCAGCATCTTTGCGCTCGTAGACGACCGCGATCGTGCCTATTTCGGCCGTGGAGAGCAGGCTGGCGATCAGTTCGGCTACATCGATGGCCCCAGAAGGGCGGTCTTTGGCCGGTCCTATGCGGCGCAGCCGGATGTGCTGATCGAACAACTCAAGGAGGATGAGGCGATTGCAGAGGCAGACACGGTTTTGCTAACCGTCCCCAACCAACTAGGCGTTGCCTACAATGTGCATGTATTGGAGGCCATTCTCACGACTGTCGCCCCTGCTTTGAGTTGGCGTTAAGGGACTGCGATCAGTCCGGATTCCTATGATCTCTTAATCTCCTGACCGGAGTAGGCTTCTTCTCGTGATGGAGATGTAACTACGACGGCCCTCGATCAATTGCTGCTTGCAGCTTCGCGAAGGAACGAACGTAGTTCACCATGTTCCAGGTGTCTTCAGGCTTGAGACGCTGGCCTTCACCATCCATCTCCCCCTTCCCGTTCTTGATGATGTAGAAGATTTCACCGTCGGTGAGCCCTTTGAGTGCGGTGGGGTCGCGGAAATCAGGCATCTTCGCCTTCATATTCTTGGCCATATCACCGTCGCCGCCGCCGCCGTCACCGTGGCACACCGCGCACTCATAGCCGTAGACCTTCTTGGAACGGGCGAGGGATTCGGCCGAAGGCCTGACTGGATTCGCCTGGCTGGCAGCTTCGGCGGGGATCTTGAAAGCCGGCGCCGGGGCAGGACTCGGGGCGGCTTCCTGGGCCGGCAGGGGTGGCGCGAACGCGCCGGTGAGCACCAGCGCGGAGAACAGAAGGAAAGGCTTCAACATGGGAGCCCCCTTAGTTGAAATGGAATCCGCCCAACACTCTACGCCCAAAACCTAACCCGGCGACAGGGAATTCTTGCCCAACGCTCGTTTGAGGTAGTGTTCGCATACCGAAATAGGTTCGGTAACTCGCCGCCGGTCAGCTGCAACGGTCAGCCGCAACGATCAATGCAGCACTGGGCGCCCGATCTGCCGGAACCGGCACACTAGAGGTCTCGGCGCTCAGTGGAGGTCCTCTTGGAGTGCGTCGCCGCTTTGTAATAGGATTCGACCGGAGAACCTATGCCCCGTCTTCCCCTCGCGGCCATGCTTTGGCCTCTTCCCATGTCCCTAACCAAACGCCCGGTAGACTGGACCACGGTGCTCGACATCGACATGGTTTCGGGCGGGGGCAACGACCTCTGGATCCGCCCGGCGGAGGAGAAACTTTGACTACAGGGGCACCTCCGCAGGCCATCGTCACCGGCGGTACCAGCGGGATCGGCTTTGCGATTGCAACCGCGATGGTCGATGCAGGCTTTGAGGTAACGGTCACCGGGCTCACCGATGAGCAAGTGGCTGCCGTCACTCCCCGGCCGCGTCTCTCCACCGTCAAGCTCGACGTCACCTCGCCTGCATCGGTCGCAGCGCTGCTGGCGCCGTTCGATGCGTTAGCAGCGCTCATCAATTGTGCCGGCGTTATTTTTCGCAACGTCGCCGAATACGATATCGAGATGTTTCAAAAAGTGATCGATGTGAATCTGACCGGCACCATGCGCATGTGCGTCGGCGCTCGTCCCAAACTTGCCGCCGGCCAGGGCGCCATCGTCAACACCGCGTCGATGCTTTCGTTTTTTGGTGGGCCGTCGATACCGGCCTACACCGCGTCGAAGGGCGGCGTGGCACAACTCACCAAGGCGCTGGCCGTCGCCTGGGCGGCGGAAGGAATCCGGGTGAATGCCATTGCTCCGGGCTGGATTGCGACCGAGCTGACGCGCGGGCTGGTAGAAGATGACGACCGGTCCGCCGCCATTCTGGCACGCACACCGATGCAGCGCTGGGGCGAGCCCGGAGACGTTGCAGGGGCCGCGGTCTTTCTTTGTTCCGCGGCAGCGCGCTTCATCACCGGCGCAATCTTGCCCGTCGATGGCGGGTACGCAGCAGTATGAAAGGAGTAGGTCCACCATGAGCAATAGCACAGTTAACCATGCGGATGTGGAGCGCAATGCCGAAGCACGGATTCCCTACCGGCATCCGCAACCGAAGGAATGTTTTCCCGAGCTGGTGATTCCTCACGCCATTCCGGAGGATGAGCGCCTATGGGTACCGCAGCAGGAGAATGTCTGGTTTCGTCCGCTCTGCCTCTCGGCGAGCCGCGGCTACTGGATGAACCTGTTGCGCGTGCGTAAGTCGGGCGTGCTCTCGCGCCATCGGCATCCTCAACCCGTTCACGGCTTCGTGCTCAAGGGCAGTTGGCACTATCTCGAACATGATTGGACAGCGACCGAGGGATCCTATGTGTACGAGACGCCGGGAGAGACGCACACGCTGGTGGTAGAGCCGGATGTTCCGGAGATGATCACCCTGTTTCAGGTCAACGGCGCGATGATCTATGTCGACCCCGACGGCCGCGTGCTTGGATATGAGGATGTATTTACCAAGATCGATCTCTGCCGCAAGCACTATACCGCGGTTGGCCTGGGAGAAGCCTACGTGGACCAGTTTCTGCGATAAGCAGAACGCGCGTTTTGGGGACGGAGTAAAGATTCGCTGTTGCGTCCTAACTCTTAGAGCATTTTCGCAATTGGTTTATACCGGCCTCGCCGCAGCGAGCTAAGCCGCCAACCTTTACGTGGTTTCTCTCAAAGAAAACCACACCTCGCTGCTCTTACCAGACCACAGTAATTGCGAAAATGCTTTACTGAAGGGGTTCGGCGTAGATGCGCGCCGCATTGTCATGCAGGTACCCGTGAGCAAATTGCAGGGCCTGCTTTCCGTAACCTCACCATTCAGAATCATGCGCGCCAACGCTGCGGCCAGTGCCGTGCGCGCTGACTCAATCGCCAGCCAATCGCTCTCCTCTGCCCCGATGGCATCGCTGAACGGGAAAGCATCCGACCCAAAGACGACCTTATCGGGATAGAGCAGCAACCAATGACGCAGCACCTCGGCCAGATCCGCGGATACAGGATAGAGTCCCATCAACGACGAGTCGAGATAAACGTTCTCTCGCGCCGTCAGCCAGATGGCCTGCTCCTGGAACGGATACCCGCCGTGCAGCAACACGAAATTCACATTGCTGTAACGAGGGTCGCGCAGCACGTTCTCGAGATTCAAGACATTGCCGCCGGTTACGCTGAAAAAGTCTCCGGTGCCCACGGCGGTATGGATCTGTACCGCCAGGTGCAGGCGCCCTGCTTCCCGCAACAGATAGCGAAACATAAAGTCCTCGAACACCGCATGCTCTGCGGCTGAGGCTTGCCGTCTGGCGTGGTAGCGGTTATAGATCGCCGCTGCAGCGGACTCGGGCGGATCCTCGAAATGCAGAGTGCGGAAATAAGCAATCTCAAACTTGATGGAAACTCCGCCGTGGGCGCGATTCTGCTCCAGAATTTTGCGTAACAAACGCCAGGTAGTCAGAGAAGGTTTCCGGCAAAGCGCTCAGCCCAGCCTGCGCAAGTTCGCGCTTCAGCAGCTTCTCCTGCAAAGGAACGTAGACGCCCTGGTCCATATTGCGCGCAGTCAGATCACTGTTGTCCAGCGGAAACAGAAATGAGTCGACAAAGAATACCCAGTGGAAACGTTTTGGGTCGAGGTAGTTGCCCATGGCGACGCGGTTGGCCATCATGGTTTGCACGTTGAGTTTGTCGAGGATGCGATCGAAGTACTGATAGCCAGAGTACGTCTGGCGCAGCTCGGCTTTTTTGGCGATCAGCCACTTGAGATGTGCTCCGGGCTGTTATCGGAGTAAGGATAGTCGAACAGAGCTTTCGAGGCGGCGATGAACTCCGGATTATCGCTGGGCAGGCGCAGAGGCGCATGGAGTGGCGGGGATGCCATCGCATCCACGTCGCTGTCGTCTGCGAACCCGGGATGGCCATGATCATCGAAGATGGCGATCTGACGAATCTGCTGCAGCATGCGATCGTAGGTTTGCTGGTAGCCAGGCGCCATGTTGGGGCTGGCCTGCCCCCAAAGTGGAGATGCGCATGCCATCAGGATCGCAATCGTTAGACGCCGCATCGCTTAGCCCTTTACCTCATCCGTGGGGTTATGGACCCCGAAGTCGTGCCCTGATACAGAACCCGAGTTTCCGCAGTTTCTAAAGCCCTTTGAACAAGCCGCCGTCTACCAGCAAAGTCTGGCCGGTGATGAACGATGCGCGTTCCGAGGCGAGCCAGACGATCGCGTCGGCCACCTCTTCCGGCTGCCCGACACGCTTTAAGGGTGCCTCGACTCCCAGGCGCGCTTCAAATTCCGCGGGCGCTGATGCCCAGATCCTGCGAGCGCTTGGCGATCAACTGCTTCAACCGCTCGGTCGCGGTGTAGCCGGGTCCAACATTGTTGACCGTGATGCCGTCTTTGCCGAACTCGTTGGAAAGGCTCTTGACCAGGCCGAGAACACCGGCGCGCACGGCGTTGGAGTAGATCAGATCGGTAACCGGCTGGCGAACGGTCATGGAGGTAATGGTCACCAGCCTGCCCCAGTGGTTTTTCTGCATCCAGGGCAGAACTGCGCGGGCAAAGTGGATCACGCTCATGAAGTTCAGCTCCACGGCGCGATGCCACTCCTCGGTGGTGGTGGCGAAAAACATCTTCGGCGGTGGTCCTCCGGCATTGGTGACGCAAACGTCGACGCCGCCGAACTCCTGCGCCACGTGCTTCACAAACTCCTCGACCGCGGCATCATCGGTCACATCGAACGGCTCCGCGAGCACCTGGGCGTTGTAGCGTTCGCGAATCTGAGCTGCGGCCGCATTGCAGTTTCTTTGCATCGCGCGAGCACATCGCCACCTTTGCGCCTTCGGCGGCAAACTTCTCTGCCGCCGCTCGTGCGATACCGTCGCTCGACGCAGCGACGATGACGTTGCGGTTCTTCAATCCAAGATCCACTGTTGCCCCTTTCGCTCTACTGGTCTTTGATTGTCCGGAGTCCTGCCGCAGGTAGGCGTCGTCTTTATCGATCCAGTCCTGGCGGGGCGGATTGAAGATGTCCAGGTCGACCGTATCCTCGAGCGCCATCGCCTCATGCGGCATGTGGGGCGGAATGCACAGCACCTCCCCGGCAGAGACCGTGAGTTCCTGGTTGTCGATGAAGAAATGCAAGGCGCCTTCCAGAATATAGGTGACCTGCTCATTGTGATGGCTGTGCAGCGGCACCCTGGCGCCCTTCTTCAGCAGGACGCGCGCAACCATCACGTTGGTGCCTACCATCATCTGCCGGCCTATGGTCGAGCTCATGCTTCTACTTCGATGTCGTTCCACTTGATGTACTTTCTGCCATTTTCGCAAAGCTGCGCTTTCCGACAGGTGTGCGGTTTCCCCGCTGGCCAGCCAGGTACGCTTCAAGCCCCAGCCACGAGCCGACCGCGCAAAGACACGAGATGGGTTGCCGGTGTAGCTGATCACGCGAAGGCGGAGAGCGTACCAGACGCTGCTCCAGCTTGCAGCGACGCTCTGCGGCGTGCGCGACCGCAGCAGTGAAGAGTACGTAGACCGCGTCTGTGGCGGCGGTGGACGCTACCACGCCCATCGCGATGAGCGGATTTGGCGCTGGATCATGAGCCTTCCCTCGGACGAAGCTTCAAAATCTGATGGACGAAGACACAGAATGATGGCAACCGGCAACAAACATAAAACCATACCAGCGTGGCGCGGGAGTGATCGGCCTCGACGGTGCACTCCGTGCTCAGCCTGTGCTATGTCGTTGCCGCGGTGGACGACCAGCGTCAACTGCCAGGTGCCTGCACTGTAGAAACTCCAGGTTGGCGCCTGCAACAGACGATTGCTCGCTTGCCTCGGCGCCAGCCGAACGGTCTGCTGCGATGCGTCCCGTCCCTGCCAGGCCGAAGGTCAGATCAATCATCGGGTCGAGCAGCACTTCTCCGCTGCTTCGATCCTGCACCATCACGCTCAGATCGGCCGCGCCGTCACGAGCGGCTGTGGCGCGGCGAACAGGGTGATGGTAAAGGCGCCGGCATCCTGATGCAGAAGCATGGCGCCGCCATCGGCACGTGCCGCCGTAGTCCACATAGCCCAACATCGAAAACAGCTGCCAGCGCGACCGAGCGTCTTCATGGATTCATTATGACTCACATGGACATGACGCCGCGCATCTGCATGGGCTGGAGCAGGATCCAGACGCCGGCCGCGTAGGCCACGGCTACCGTCGTAGCCCACGGCAACAGCAGGAGCAAGGCCCGGCCTGCGCGCGTCAGCCCACTGCCGCGCCAGTCTCCAACCCAGGTACAGGGTCAAAAGCAGCCCGGCATCCAGCAGCAGAAGCTGCACCGAGAGCAATGTTTTCGCCGGCAAGAGCGGCTGCTCCATTCCCCAATGAGCCGGCGCGCAAGAAGTGCCAGCCTAAGTCTGCTGCGGCCTGGTGGAGCGCGGGACCGAGCGTGGCCCAGCCGGTGAAGAGGTGAAAGAGCAGATGGGCAGCCCACATCGCGATTCCCAACGGCAGGAGCGCCTGCGAGAAGCGGCAGAAGAGTTCCTTCCTCGATGGAGCGGTGGGCGGCGGCCAGCGGCAGCGCGCCAGCCGCCGCTGCAGAACAGAACTGCCAGCGCCAGGTACTTCCCTACGGCGCCCGGCGCCACCATCCACCAGGCATTCACAAAGGCAGCGATCACCAGCACCAGAACGAGCACGGCGATGTCGATGCGCGACGGAGAATTTTCCGATCGACGAGCGCACCGGATCGCGCAGCACATCGCGCACCGGCGGAATCGCGAAGAGGCCGATGTTGTCGTGGGGGCAGGCCTTGACGCAATCCATGCACAGCGTGCAGTCCATGTTTCCGGCCTTTTGCGGCATATAGAGCTGCAGTTCGCAACCGCGCTGCTGCGTGATTTCCAGCAATGCAGTCATGGGTGGTGCAACGCTCGCAGGTGGCCTGGCTCTTGGCCTCGAGCGTGAAGGGCGAGAGCAGCGAACCAGCGAAATTGAATTGCCCCAGCGGGCAAACATATTTGCAAAAGTTTGCGCCGCGAAAAAAGGTATCGACGAGGAAGGCCGCGGCGAAGTAGGCGATCAGAAGCCACGCGGTGCGCCGGGGATGGTCCCAGATAGCAAAGGCTTCGTACGACCAGAAGAACAGGATCAGCAAGCGCGATCGCGATCCACTTGCTGCGCAGCCAGCGCGGCCACTTGAAGCGGGCCAGGCCGAGCCGGTGGCCCAGTTCCCGCGGCAGCATGAAGGGGCACGACAGGCAAAAGATATTCCCCAGCACCAGCAAAGCGATGACGCCAAAGGCGCGGACGTAGGTCCACGGCAGGACACCAGCCAGATTCATCGCGCCCATCGGGTTGGCCGACGAAGCCGTCCGCGATCACCAGGACCGCGGCTGACGAAGGCGATGCTCTGCAAGCGCCATGCGGCCGTAGCGCCAGCGCAAGCAAAGGAGCCGATGAAGGGGCAGGCGCAGTAAGTCGAAGCGCGTGGCCTTGGTCGCGAGGACGGCGATGCTTCCCTGCCGCAACGTGCCGGGGCGGCGAGGAGTCGACGGCGATTGCGGCGAGAGCAGATGGACCGCAATCGTCACCAACGGCACGAGATAGAAGATGGAGCCGATCACCCACATCAGCGCACCGGCTGCCGCCTGGTCACGCAGCGCGGATAGGCCGAAGACCCTGGGTCCGGCGGCATAGCTGGGATAGATGCACCCTGTCGGCAAACGACAGAGACTGCGGCCAGAGCGCTGTATTCACCAGATCCGCGCCGACGAGATAGGGCAACATGGCCCAGCGGGATCCGCGGCTACACGTGGGCCAGGGCTGGATCACGGGAAACCAGAAGAGCAAAGAGGTACCGAGAAAGCAGGCGTGCTCCACTTCGTGCCAACCCGGGGAGCGCAAGGCTAATTCATAGGCCTGCGGGACATGCCAGGCGATGTAGGCGATGTTCATGGCCAGCCACGCGAATGACCGGATGGGTGAGCAAGCGGATGATCCGGTGCAGCGAGTGGGCGCGGAAGAAAGGGCCGAGGCCATCGCGCAGCGCAGAGCGCGGCAAGCGCCCGCAGCAGGGGAACCGCCGGTGCGCCCAGAAGCAGTAGAGGGCGGCACCACCGACATCAGTATCAGATGTTGTGTCATATGGGCGACCAGCAACAGGCCGTCCAGGGTGTCGAGAGGTGAGGCGATCGCTAGCCAGAGGGTGAAGAGGCCGCCGAGAAAGCACCACGCGCGCCAGGCAGGAAAGATGGGCGGCCGGGTGCGGCGAATTTTGCTCCAACCGCGGAGATAGAGCAGAGCCGGCCGCGAGCAGGCCGGCTGTGGCCCAGAAGGGAAAGGACCAGGAACTCCATGCGGCCTGTGAAACGCCTTCCGACATGACTCTTACTATAGCGGGGTGCTTGTCTTCCCCGCAATCGATTGGGCATTCGCCTGGGATGTCGAAGCCACGAACCGCCGCAGCGAACTTCGGAAGTGGACCCATCCGATGAAAGCGATTGGGACCGTATAGTACACTTTCGTGTGGGATCGAGTTCCCCGGTCTCGATGTATTGCTGTGACGCATCGTGCGCGGGGAGTTGACCCTCGGGATGCAGTGTCTCCAGAAAGCTGACCAGCGCCGTCACTTCCGCCGGGAGAAAGATTCTTTCCGTAAGCCGGCATGTTTCCGCCTCCCTGCAGCACCTGGCGCACCAGCTGGTCGTAGGTCAAGCTGGTCGCCACTCCATCGAGCGCCGGACCGCGTTCGCCACCCACTGCCGCCGAGCATGTGGCAATTGCGGCACTGCTTCTCCTGGAAGACAATCTGGCCTTGCCTGCCCAACGGCGTGGCCGTTATGCACATAGCGTACGGGGACGGTGTCGCCGCTCCACGCCTGCATCTGCGGACTCCAGGGAGTGTAGGTTCCCAGGTGTTGGCAGACCGCGAAAGCCTACCGCCAGCACCGTGATCGACAGCACAGCGATCGGCCGCCGGTGCCAGCTCTTCTCCCCCTCTCCGGCAAAGAACGGCAAGCGCCAGCAGGAAGAGCATTCCCACGATGGGAGCAATCAAGATGAACGGCGTCTCCAGGTTCTCCGGGAGAAACGAGAGGATGGTGTAAATCCACAGGAAGAAGAAGTCCGGCTTGGGTACGGTCTGAATGATGGTGGGATCGGGAAAGCCCGTCGGCCCAAAGGGGCCCAAGATCACCGCGCACGCGCCACCGCAAGCAGGATCGCTGCGGAAAAGATCATGTCCTTCCACACCGCCCCGGGTACGAAAGGCTCGCCGTCCTTCTTGGTCAGCTCGTGGTACTCCTGAATATAAGTGCTGCGCCGGACGACCCGCCCCGGCATCGGCCAGTCGTTGATGCCCAGGCCGACACCATCCAGACATGCAGGCGGCAAAGGTCAGCATCATTCCGGGAATGACAAAGACATGCAAGGCGAAGAAGCGGGTCAGTGTTGGACCCGCGATGATCGGTCCGCCCAACAGCAGATCGACCAGAGGGCCGCCGATGAACGGTACGCGGGCTACGATCGAGGCGCCAATGCCCAGCCCCCAGTAGGCATCCTGGTCGAAGCGCATCACCTGGCCGGTGAATGCCATGCCCAGGGTCATCAGCAACAGAAACACGCCCAGGATCCAGGTCAGCTCGCGGGGAAATTTGTAAGCGCCAAACAGGAAGACCTGCGCCATGTGGATCAGCACCACGGCCACCATGAAGTTCGATCCCCAACCGTGCATGGCGCGCAGGAACCATCCCAGCGGGAGCTGCTGGTTCAACACCTGCAGACTGTTCCAGGCCTCGCCCGCCGAGGGTACGTAGACGATGGCGAGCAGGATCCCGGTGACAATCTGTAGCATTAACAGGACGAAACTGGCGCTGCCAAAGACATACCACCAGCTGGCCGTGTTGCTCGGCATCGGGTGAAGGCACCGCTGTCCTTGATCGGCCCTTCCAGCTTCAGCCGAAACTCCAACCAGTCGTAAATGCGCTTCAACCGGTGCATTGCGCAGCTCTCTTTCCGCACCGAGGCGCTGGTTGCCAGCGTCGGCATCTGGCCGCCATCGATCAGCAACTTGCCGTTTTGCACTTTCTAGGGATACTCGAAGAGCCCTCGCGGCGGAGGTCCTGCGGCCCGCGAGCCATCGCCATAATAGACACCGCCGTGGCAGGGGCACATGAACAAGCTCCGACTGGGGAAACCAGCGTACCGGGCAGCCGAGGTGGGCGCAGTTGATGGCGAACATCTGAAACTTCTGCTCCTGCGTCCGGCGTACCCAACAGGCAGCCTTGCGCGGTGGCGCCATCCCACGGCATGGCTTTGCCGGGACTTGACGAAACTGGCCAACCGGGTTTCTCCCACGGGCAAATTGAGAAACGTTCCCCAGATCGATCCAGGAATCGTAACCGCCATTCTTACGAATCGGGTCCCAGCAGGTAGCCCACGACAGGGGTGGCGATCAGCAGCGGCGACCGCGCCGTTGAGCAGGACGCCGATTCCCAACCAACAACCACCGTCTGCTTACTGCCTTATCGTCGCTCATTGTGTGGCTCGTCGTGTCGCTCGTGGTGTCGCTCATTGTGTCGCTCATTGTGTCGCTCCTCCGCCTTTCCGGGTGTTGCCGCCGAAGCAACGGGCCGCTGCTCGAGAGCCACGCCACCACATCCGTCACCTCCTGATCGCTCATCGGGTGCCCGGGCATATCGTTGCGCCAGTCCGGCTGGCCGATATCCGGGCGACCGGCAATCACTACGGTACGCAGCGACCTGGTCGCTGACCAGCGATAAGAAGCGCGGGCTCCGTAATCGATCCTGCCTTGCTTTTGCCCGACGCTCCGGCGACACCGTGGCAACGGGCAGCAATAAGCCGTATACACCTGCTGGCCGTGAGCGGTATCGGCAGACTTGGCAGCCTGGTAGGGCGGTGGATTCGCGCCTTCGAGGGTCCCTGGCTTCAACCAGGCGGCATGCATCCCATGCACCAGGGCATCCACCTGCTGATCGGTCAAGCTACCTCCGGCGCTGATGGCAAAAGCGGGCATCAGCGTTCCCGCCTCGCCATTGGTCACAACCTGATGGAGCATCTGCTCGTCCACCAACGCCTGGTAGTTCGGGATTGGCCAGCGGATACGAGGGACCGTTCATTCCCTTGTCACCGTGGCAGCCAGAGCAGTTCTGCTGATAGAGCGTGGCAAAATCCATGATCGAATCGGGGCGCGGCACCTCCGGTCCGGGCTTGGGACGACCGGGAAGCGGTCCGCAGCCAAGCACGGCGATACAGGAGACCAACATCAGGCTGGTGCTGAGCAGGCGCGCGATCACTTCGGTCCGTCCTCCCCATGGTGCTCTCTCCATCAGTCCCTGGAGTCTCCAATCCGATGCGCGCCGCGAAGGGCAGATATTGCTCGGTGCGGATGTGCGTCTGCTGCGCGACCACCCAACCTGCCACCAGCCCGAAGGTCACCTGGGAGACGACAAACCACCACCAGTCGATTCGATCCGCGAGATAGGGGTTGATCAGGGGGAGCGCGGAATGAAGAACGCCCGTCCACAAGACCGGGGCGATGATGCCACCCAGGAACATAGGATGCCGCGGCAGCATGGGCAGCATAGCTCCGTAGAGAAGCCCGATGAGCAGCGAGCCGACGACATGGATGATGGTGGCCGCAGATCAGCGCGCTCAGGCGGAAGTGCGTGATCTCTGCCAGGGTGGGATCAGACCAGCCCGCCACGCCGGCTCCTCCCAACAGATTCACCGCGTACCAGAGGCTGTGGTAACGGATAAGGCCATAAAGAATCGCCGGCACAATCATCGCGGCGCCGCCTGCGATGCCGCCCTTCACCCCGGCCATAACGGACGGAGTGTGTATCGGCAGCGCGCGCGATGGCTTTCGTCCATCTGGATATGAGTGACCTTGCTGCGCACGGTGGTGTATTTGAACTTCTGCACTTTGACCGGCACGGCAACGTGATGCGCGTGCGGCCACACCTGGCGGAACCATCCCACGCAACCGGCAACAATGAGCACCGCCCCGAGGATGCTGATGCCCATATTCGTAACCAGGCCTGCTAAGGCCAACGTCAGGCCCAGGGCCAACACCAGCGGCCACGCGGTCGGGGTCGGCAGTTGCACCACTTCGTCGGATATGCCGTTGTGCCCTGTTGGTCTTCCATTGCTTCTATTCTCTTTCTCTCAGCGGCCAATGATGTAGACGACGGTAAAAACCACCACCCAGACCGCATCGACAAAGTGCCAATAGAGCGAGAGCACCTCGAGCTGTCTCGAGTGCTCAGGCTTGATCTTGCCGGCAAGCGAAAAAATCAGCACGATCGATAGCATGGTCAGGCCGACGATGACGTGGCTCGCATGCAAGCCGACCAGCGAGTAGAACGTGGTGCCAAAAAGGTTGGTGCTGATGGTCAGCCCATCGTGATAAATCAGCTTTTTCCATTCGAGCCCGGTGCCGCACGAGAAAGATCGCACCCAAAACCACGGTGAGCGCCCACCACAAGTTGAAAGCCCCCATCGCACTCTTTTTCAAGGCAGCGTTCCGCGAGCCAGATGGTGAAGCTGCTGGACAGCAGGCAGACCGTATTGAAGATGGGAAGTTCCAGCACCTGGCGCGGCTGTGGCCCGGAGATGCTCCTTGCCTATGTAATAGATATAGGCAACCACAAAGATACTGAAGATCGCGGTCTCGGCGACGATCAGCGCCAACATCGCGACGGTGCCGTGATAGGGCTGCACCCAGTCTTCGTTGGCCGCTCCGTGAGCCAGGGGAATGGTGCTCGTGCTCATCCTCTTATATCCTCTATCGTCCTCTGAATATCTAAATTTCCTGGGACGATCAAAATCACTCGTACCGCGAGTCCGGATCTTCCGGATGTTTCAGATCCCACAACGGTCTGCGGCTGCTCACCACCGGTGCAGCTGGCGAAGTTGTAATCGGGCGGAGGCGATGTGGTTGTCCACTCCAGCGTCCAGGCATCCCATGGGTCCGGTCCGGCGTCCGGACCTTTGAAGTAGGAATAGCACCAGGTTGTAAGCAAAGATCAGCGTGGCGACTCCCTGAATCATGGCTCCGATGGAAACGATCATGTTCCATCCGTCCCAACCGCGGCCGGGTTCATAGGTATAGATACTCCGCGGCATGCCCAGCAGCCCGGGTATGTGCATGAAGTCGAACGTCATGTGGAAGCCCACCACGAACAGCCAGAAACTCCATTTGCCCAGCCGCTCGTTGAGCATCTTGCCGGTCATTTTCGGGTACCAGTAATAGAACCCGCCGAGAAAGCAGAAGACGATGGCTCCCACCAGCACGTAGTGGAAATGGGCGATGACGAAGTAGGAGTTGTGCAGCTGCCAGTCCCAGGGCGCGGCAGAAAGCATGATGCCGGTCAGCCCCGCGAACAGAAACTGTGCCAGAAAGGCCGTGCAGAAGAGCATGGGCGTGGCGAAGCGTATTTTGCCTCCCCACATGGTCGCGATCCAATTGAAGATCTTGATCCCGGTGGGGACACCGACCAGGCCGGTCGAGAGCACGAAGAACGCGTTCTGCGCCGACGTCATGCCCACGGTAAACATGTGGTGCGCCCACACGCTGAGGCTGATCAAACCAATGCCGGCCGATGCGGCCACCATGGCCGGGTAGCCAAAGATCGCCTTGCGGGAAAAGACGGGAATCACTTCATTGGCGATGGCGAACGCCGGCAAGACCAGCACATAGACCTCAGGGTGGCCGAAGACCCAGAAGAAATGCATCCAGACAATCGGGCGCGCCGCCGGCCTGGGAATCGAAAAAGTGCCCGCCCAGATAGCGGTCGATGACCAGCATGATCTGCGCCGCCGTCAATGGGCTGATGGTCACCAGGATCATTCCCGAGACCACCAGGTAGAGCCAAACCAGCAGCGGCATGCGCAACAGCGTCATGCCTTTGCAGCGCATGCACAAGGTGGTCGCGATAATGTTGACCGCGGCGCCGATGGTGCCGAATCCGGAGACGATCAACGACAACGCCCAGTAGTCCGTGCTGTGTCCGCGAGAGAATGCGCGCTCGGTAAGCGGAGCATACGCCCACCAGGTGACGTCGGGCGCGCTGCCCGCCCCCTGCAGGCCGACGCCGCCGATGAAGCTGTAGTACAACATCAAACCGCCCAGCGCGGTCATCCAGAAGCTGAAGGCGTTCATGCGGGGAAACGCCATATCCCGGGCGCCGACCATCAGCGGCACCAGGTAATTGGCGAATCCAATGATCAACGGCATCCCCATGAGAAAGACCATGGTGGTTCCGTGCATGGTGAAGAGGCGGTTGAAGACCTCGGGGGAGAGAAAGTTGTTGTGCGGCACGGCCAGCTGAATGCGGATTAACAGCGCCTCGAAGCCCCCGACCAGCAAGAAGATCAGGGCGTAGACCATGTACATGATTCCGATCTTCTTGTGGTCGACCGTGACCACCCAATCCTGCACCTGCGTCGAGCCACGTCCCGTAAACCTGACCCGGCGGGGTCAGGTCGATGGCGCTCCCGATCGGTAGAGTCGAATCAGCCATAGCAGAAAAACTCCTGTGTACCCTGACCTGTTTATCGTGACCTGTCTATACTGGCCCGTGTCGCAGCTACTTCAAGGTAGTCGAGGTAAGCGACCACCTTGTCGATCTGATCGTCGCTCAATTGCATCGCCGGCATCAGGCTGATCCTGGCTTGACGTAGTCCGGATCCTTGAATCCACAGCTTGAGATTCGCCGGGGTATTGTCGGCTGCTCCGGAAGCCAGCGTATCCCGGCTCATAAAGTGGGTAAGGTCGGGCCCGAACTTTCCCTGCGCAGAGGTACCGCGAATCACATGGCAACTGATGCAGGCCTGGGACTCGAAGATCTGGCGGCCTTCGGCAACTGCCGGATCCTGCACCCCCGGCTGCTGCTGATTCTTCACCCAGGCGGCGAAATCGTCCGGGGTCTGCACGTAGACGCGCAGCAGCATCTTGGCATGTTCCACGCCGCAGAACTGGGCACACTGGCCCACATACATGCCGGCTCTTATCCGGATTGAACCACATGTGGTTGACCTGGTTTGGAATCGAGTCGATCTTGCCGAACAACGCAGGAACCCAGAAGCTGTGATCCACATCGGCGGAAAGCAGGTTCAGCGAAGTGATCATGGGAGCCTGCTCGGTGCTGAGCGGTACGTGCAGTTCATTGGCCGTGGTAAAGCCCAACTTTGGGATAGCTGAAACTCCCACCAGAACTGATGGCCGACGACATCGACGTCGAGAGCCGTCGGCGGCATCTTCTGATCCTGGATGGCAAAAAGAATGCGCGCTGTGGTGAGAAAAAGAACCAACACAATCAGTACGGGGATCACCGTCCAGGCCAATTCGATCTGGGTACTGCCGTAGATCTGGGGCGGTTCACTGTCGTCGTTGGGATCGCGCTGCCGGTAGCGGACCACCACATAGGCCAGGAGCGACGCCACCACGATAAAAATTGTGCCTGTGATTTGAATCACAAAAAGCGACAAATGGTGAATCATCGTGCGCCGGACCGGAGTGGGGATCGAATGTGCTCGGCGTCTGATGGACGATGCTGTTGGCGGGAGCTGCCCACGCAGCATGGGCCACGCAGCTCAGCAGAAGCAGCAACGCATAAGCGGCTGGCCCGCGGGCCCTTTGCGCTGCAGCCATCGTCGAGACATTGGTGCGGATCCTCCTCCGCCCAAAAGAAAACTCATTGTAGCGCTGTCCATCCGGCAGACCGTATGAATAGTTCGCCAGCCGTCGGAACGTGCCCCGGTGAACTGTGCAACACTTTCGATGCCGCCGAAACACGAAAAACGATTGGTCGCTTGGTACACTTGCGGAAATGAAACGCCTGATCATCAACGCGGACGACTTTGGTCTCGCGCCGGGCGTTAACCGTGCCATTGTTGAACTGCAGCAGGCGGGTGCCCTCAGCTCCGCGACGCTGATGGCCAATGGTCCCTATTTCTCTCCTGCCGTGTATATGGCCTTTGCCCAACCGGCCCTCGCCGTCGGCTGTCACGTGGTACTGGTCGACGGCTCACCGTGCCTGCGCACCGAGCGAGGTGCCTTCGCTGGTCGATCCCCGCGAATCCCTCCTCGTTCCGAACCACGGTGGGACAGCTTCTTCGCCGATCTGTTGCGCGGCCGCATCCGCGAGCAGGAGATTGAGGCCGAGGCCGTCGCCCAGATACGGCGCATCCAATCGAGTGGTATCACCGTAAGCCACATCGACTCGCACAAACATGTCCACGCTTTTCCCCGGGTGCTGGCGCCGCTGCTGCGCGCCGCGCGTCAGTGTGGCGTGCGCTGCGTGCGCAATCCGTTTGAACCATGGTGGAGCCTCAAAGCCACCCGGCCCGCCGGCACCGTTACGCCGCATGCAGGTGCACGTCATGCGAACCCAGGGGCGAGCGTTTGCCAGGCTGACCAGAGAGCACGGTATGATCACCGCCGACGGTTCGATGGGGCTGCTGGCTACCGGGGTTCTCGATGACTCGGTGTTGCGTTCCCTGCTCGAAGCCATGCCTGACGGCACGTGGGAGCTGGTTTGCCATCCGGGGTATAGTGATCGCGCTCTGGACGCAGGCACGGACGCGATTGCGGGCGTCGCGAGAGGTGGAACGCAGCGCTTTGCTCGCGGTCATTCCTGATGCGATTCGGAATGACTCTGACCTGGCGCTGATTGATTTTCATCAGCTGGGAAACGCCGGGGGTAGCCTTGTGTTTTTTACCGCCGGTGCGCATCCCGCCGCACTCGGTGTACACCTATAGAAGGGCTGAACAAAAGGGCTCAATCAAAGCGTTAAACGGTCCAGGGGTTTTTCATGAAAATCGGCATCACGTGTTATCCGACCTACGGCGGCAGCGGGGTGGTTGCGACCGAACTAGGTATTGAGCTGGCGGCGCGCGGTCACCAGGTGCACTTCATCACCTACTCGCAGCCGTTTCGGCTCACCGGGCGCGAAGAGGGTATTTTCTATCACGAAGTGCCGGTCTCCAATTACCCCCTCTTCGAGTACCCGCCCTACGATCTGGCGCTGGCCACGCGCATGTCAGAGGTCGCCGAATACTACGAGCTTGATCTGCTGCACGTGCACTACGCCATTCCGCACTCGGTGTGCGCCCTGCTCGCCCGCCAGATGCTGGCCAAGCGCAAGCATCTGCCCTTTGTCACCACCTTGCACGGCACCGACATCACCCTGGTAGGGCTCGACCGCTCCTACCTGCCCATTACGCGCTTCGCCATCGAAGAAAGCGACGGGGTCACCTCGATATCCAATTACCTGCGCGAAAAAACGGTGCACGACTTCGGTATTCTGCGGCCCATCGAAGTCATTCCCAACTTCGTGAACTGCGACGAATACAAACCGCTGGGCGATACGGCGCGCCGACGCCCGGGCGCGCTATGCCGAGCCGGAGGAAAAAATCCTGCTCCACCTTTCGAACTTCCGCCCGGTCAAGCGCATCCTCGATGTGGTCGAGGTCTTCTCCCGGGTCGCGCAAGAAATGCCGGCCCGCTTCTGATGGTGGGCGATGGACCAGACCGTTCCTCGGCAGAATGGCTGGTCAACAACAAGGGTCTCCAGAACCGGGTCCACTTCCTGGGCAAACAGGAGCGAGTGCACGAACTGCTGCCGGTGGCCGACCTGATGATCATGCCCAGCGAATTGGAGTCGTTTGGCCTGGCTGCGCTCGAAGCCATGGCCTGCAAGGTTCCCACGATCGCCACGCGCGTCGGCGGAGTATCCGAATTGATCGAAGACGGCGTGACCGGCCGGCTGTTCGCGGTCGGCGATGTGGACGCCATGGCTGTCGGCGCGATCGAGTTGCTGGCCGATGACGACCGCCTCGCCGCCATGGGCGAAGCGGGCAGACAAGCCGCGCAGGACCGCTACTGTGCCTCGCGCATCATTCCGGTGTACGAGCAGTACTACGAGACGGTGCTGGCGCGCGCCGAAGTCTGATCCGCCAGCACCAGGACGTTCGGCGCCATGGGAATCTCGAGGGTCACGCGTGTTCCCCGGCCCGGGCGGCTGAACACTTCGAAGCGGGCGTTGTTCCCGTAGAGCACTTCCAGCCGCTCGCGCACATTGCGCATGCCGATGCCGGCTCCCCGGCTGACGAAGCCTACTTCCCGTACCCGGCCCTCGGGCATGCCCACGCCGTCATCTTCCACCTCGACGATCAGCTTGGTCGCCCGGATGCGGCTGCGCAGGGTGATGGTTCCTCCCTGCAGGCGGGGCTCCAGGCCATGCTTGATGCTGTTCTCGATCAGCGGCTGCAGCAGCATGCAGGGCACCAGCAGTTCCAGGGTTTCGGGGTCGATCTCCTTCACCACGCGTAGCTTCTCCGCCCCAAAGCGCACCACCTCGATGCCCAGGTAGTCGTCGGTAAAGGTCAGTTCTTCGCGGAACGGCACATAGGCATCGTGATCCTTGAGCAGAGCGCGCAGGATGTTGCCCAATTGCACAATCATCTCCCGCGCCATCTCCGGCCGGAAGCGGACCAGCGAAGCAATGGAATTGAGGGTGTTGAACAGGAAGTGCGGATTGATCTGCCGTTGCAGTGCGTCGAAGCGCGCTTCCAGCACCAGCCGCTGTTGCTCCTTCAGCTTGATCTCAATGCGGCTCGCATTCCAGATTTTCAACGGGATGGCCACCACCACCGCGGGGCAGACCCAGATGGCTACCTTTACCGCAAAACCGTGGGCATTCAAGGTGAACAGACGGCCGGGGTAAAGCTCTGCCAGCCACATGCGCACCATCTGCATGCCGACAATCAGCATCAGCAACAGGACCTGGCGATCGATGCGCGGCTTGCGCAGGTTGCGCCGCACCCAGCGGTAGATGCTGAGGTCGACGAAGGGGGAAAAGGACCATACCTCTTCCGGCTCGACGGCCCGACCGTACAGTCCGGAAACGATGGCGACCGCGAGAAAGAACGGCAAGGTCAGGTACTCGTGGTGCAGCATGGCGGGCAGGGAGAGCACTGCTCCGCCCAAGGAGCGCCGACCAGCGGCCCCAGGAGGACGCCCAGGATGATCACGGTTTCGAAACCGATATCCGCCGCGTAAAAGTTGGGCACGATGAAGCGAATCCACACCCCCAGGGTCAGCGGGATACAGAGGAAAGCCAGCAGTCCGATGGTCTGGCCGGTGGTGCGGCGCTCGGCAAACAAGAGGCGCTGGAAGGTCAGGGCCCTGGCGGTCACCGCCGACACCGCGGCGGCCACGCCCAGCTTGATCAGCAGTGTTATGAGGACGAGCTTGGGCTCATACACGCTCTTACTTTACGCCAGTTCGCGGCCGGCTGGACATGGGCGGGCGGCTTAGAGGCTCTAATTGAGGTATGCCATTGGAAGGTGTGAAGAAGGTGGCGGATGCGGATTTTCCCACCCGCTGGGGTCATTTCCGTATCCTCGGTTTCGAAGGAACGCGGATCGACCCGGAGCCCTGCAGCCGGGAACGGCTCCGGTGCCCGCAAAGATCGAAGGGGCGATTGCGCTGGTGTTGGGCGATATCCATAGCGGGCCCGCCCGTGGTGCGCATTCATTCGCAGTGCCTTACGGGGGATGTTTTCGGCTCTCTGCGGTGCGACTGCCGGCTGCAGTTGGAGCTGGCCATGCGGACGATCGCGCAAGCCGGGACGGGTATCCTGCTCTACGAGCAGCAGGAGGGTCGCGGTATCGGCCTGATGGCCAAGTTGCGCGCCTACGAACTGCAGGACCAGGGGCTGGATACGGTCGAGGCGAATCTCAGGCTGGGGTTCAAACCGGATTGCCGCGAGTTCGAGTTGCCGGCGGAGATTCTGAAGCTACTGCACGTGAGCTCCGTGCGCTTGATCACCAACAACCCGGATAAGGTCGAGGCTCTGGAAGCGGTGGGGATTCGCGTGGTCGAGCGGATTTCGGCCGAGGTCGAGCCGCTGGAAAGCTTCGAGCGCTATGTCCAGGTCAAGCAGGAAAAGATGGGTCACATTATCGACCGCGTCTCCGCGAGCTTGGTTAGGGCGGCTCCACCAGTAAGCCCCTCAAGTACGGCTCTTCCTCAACCAAAACTGGCTTTGTTGTATCAGGCCACGACCTTAGTCATGCATTTCCCTGAATTATTGACCTACTGACCGGCGCTCATCTTGCGGATCGTGTTCGTGGTGCTCGCTCCGGAAACAGTGGGCACAATTTCAACTCTGCCGCCCCAGGTAGCCACATCGTCGGCTCCTACAATGGTCGATGCCGTGTAGTCGCCGCCTTTCACCAGCACATCGGGTCGCAGCGAGCGGATCAGTGCGAGCGGCGTAGCTTCATCGAAAACGATGACGGCATCGGTAGAACCCAGGGCCGCCAATACGCGGGCCCGCTCCCTTTCTCCAACCACGGGCCTGGACGGCCCCTTCAGCTCTTTGATCGACGCGTCGCTGTTGAGACCGATAACCACCTTATCGCCGAATTCCCGGCACTGCTCCAGCAGCGTGATGTGCCCGACATGCAGGATGTCAAAGCAGCCGTTGGTGAAGACAATGCGATCTCCGTTCGCGCGCCACTCCGCCAAACGCACCAGCAGAGGTTGCAGATCGAGAATCTTGTCCGGACCTTTCATCTGGGTAGACGCGGTGAATTGGGCAACCAGTTCGTTGCGCGTAATCGGAGCGGTGCCGGTCTTGGCAACGACAATGCCGGCGGCGATGTTGGCCAGGGTCACCCCGGTCTCCGCATCGAGACCGCCGGCGAGCGATGCCGCGAGGGTGGCGATGACGGTATCGCCCGCTCCGGTCACGTCAAAGACCTCACGCGCGCGGGTCGGGGAATGGAAAGCCGAGTCAGGATACAGAATGCGAATTCCCTTCTCGCTCATGGTGACGGTCATGTAATCGATATGCAGTTGGGCGACAAGCTTCTGTGCGGCTGAAAGCAACTCCGGCAGATTGCGGCTGGCAATGCCGGTAACCATGGCGAGCTCATGCAGGTTGGGGCAGATGGTGGTGGCCCCGGCGTACTTTAGAAAATCCATGCCCTTGGGATCGACAAGCACCGGGATCCGGTGCTGCCTGGCCAGAGCAATGACGGCTTGGCAAAGCTCGGCGTTCAGGGCGCCCTTGGCATAGTCGGAAAGAACCACCGCATCGGCGGTGGGCACGAGCGCCAGGGAACGCTCGAGCAGAGCCTGGTGTTCGCTGGGCGGACGGGGGTCGGTGCTCTCGACATCGAGGCGCAGCAACTGCTGATTGCGAGCGACGATGCGGGTCTTCGAGATGGTGGCACGGCCGGAGAGCACCATGCCCGACACATCGACCTCGGCGGACGTAAGAGCGGCGCTCAGTGCGCGCATCTCTGCATCGTCTCCCCAAAAGCCGGCCTGCGCGGCCTTGACGCCCAATCCGACCAGGTTCATGACCACATTGGCCGAGCCGCCGGGCGTGCTGGTGGTGCGCACCGAACGCAGTACGGGGACGGGCGCTTCGGGTGAGATGCGGTCGACGTCCCCCCAGATGGAGCGATCGAGCATCACGTCGCCGATTACCAGGATACGAAGGGCGGCAAACCCGCCTTCGATCAAAGAAAGAAGGCGAGACTGTTCTTTCATCTGCATTGAGTGCCCACTCTCCTTCGGCTACGGCATCCGGCGACGACCGTTCCTATCATCGCAAAAAGGAGCCACTCCTGCGACTGGCCTATACTAAGGGGGGCCTGGGATTACAGATTTCACTGCAAGCGCGTATGGCGATCAGGTTTCCAAAATCCACAGTGGTCAGGGCCTGGATGATGCGGATGCTGCGCCCCACCAGCAAAGTGGGCCGCATCACCCTCTGGCTGGGCGCATTCTGCCTGCTGCTCTGGCTCTCCGCTTTAGTTCCAGGCTCGAAGGTCGGCGGATGGACCATGTTTTTCACCATCGTCTGGCTGTTCTTTGTCCTGATTCTGCTCTCCCGCTGGGGTTATCGTCCGCTGCTCTGGCGCCTGCGTAACCGGTTAATCGTCACTTACCTCTTCATCGGTGTGATGCCCATCCTGCTGTTGCTGCTGATAGGTGGCCTGGCCAGCTATCTGTTCGCCGGCCAATTCGCCACTTATGTCGCCATCTCCGACCTGCATTCTGAGTTGCTGCACCTGCAGGCGGCGAACGATGCGCTTGCTGCCCAGTTGTTTCCCCTGGAGACCTCAGGCAGGCTCACAGAACAGGTTGCCCGGGAGTTCACCCGCGCATCCGATGAGAGATTCCCTGGGCGCACCGTCACCGTGTTGCGCAATGGCAATGATTTCGTTCTTTCCACCGAGGGAGCGCTGCTGGCAACCCGCCCAGAGAAAATTCCAGACTTTATCAGCACTGACTTCACCGGCTACGTACTCGATCAAGACGTACTGCACCTGCGCGCAATCAAGTTGTCCTCCGGCAGCCAACGGATGGCGTTGATCTCCGACATTCTTATCACGCCGAACCTGCTTTTGCCGACGGCCACGCGGCTGGGCTCGGTCGCCTTGATTCCAATGACTCCCAACCAGCACGACGATATGACGACCTCGCGCGGGGCCGTGAATGCTGGAGAGGTTTCTCTCCGTACCCACTGGTTCGATATAACGCTGCACTTTCCGACCCTGTTCGACGTGGTGGACTGGCAACGGAGCAAAAGGCAAACCAACGCGATCATCTACGTGGCTACCAGACCTTCGATGCTTTATGCCACCTTGTTTGCCACCCTGGGAGACAGGGCGTTGTTTTGGCGGGATCTGTTGTTCACGGTCGCGATTGTCTTCGGCGTGATTGAGCTGGCTGCGCTTTACATCGGCGTCCGCCTCTCGCGCAGCATGACCTCGTCGGTAGCGGAGCTGTATGACGCGACCGAGCACGTGAACAGCGGCGACCTTACGCATCGGATCCAGATCCGCGGGCATGACCAGATGGCGGCCCTCGAGGGTTCGTTCAACTCCATGACCGGGTCGTTGGCGAAACTGATTGACGAGCAGAAAGAGAAGCAGCGGCTGGAGAACGAGCTCACCATCGCGTATGAAGTGCAGGACTTGCTTTTTCCGCACAAGATCGTGGACCTGCCTTCGCTCGAGGTACACGGCTTATGCGTTCCGGCGCGCACGGTCAGTGGAGACTACTACGACTTTATTCCCGTAGGCACAGACCGCATGATCCTGGCTGTCGGGGATATCAGCGGAAAAGGAATTTCGGCGGCGCTTTTGATGGCCACGGTCCATGCGTTCGTGCGCGCTTATTCGCTTGAGCCTGCGATGGTGATGGTGCCGGCGGCGTTGCAGTACCAGGCCGAGTCCCAGGGCGATTCCCGGATGTACTATCGCGGCGACAGCGGTGCCGAATCGCAACTCGCGCCTTCGATGCTGATGACCACCTTGAACTATCAGCTCTATCGCAGTACGCCGGCAGCCAAGTACGCCACCCTGTTTTTGGCAAGTTATGATCCCCAGTCGCGCGTCTTGCGGTACTGCAACGCGGGCCACTTGCCACCGATTCTTTTGCGCACAAATGGAGAAACGCTGTTTCTCGATACCAATGGCACGGTGGTTGGTCTCTTTGAAGGTGTTACGTACGACGAGTCGACCATCGTCATGCAGCCGGGCGACATCCTGGTCGGTTACAGCGACGGAGTCAGCGAGCCGGAGAACGATTTCGGCGAGTTTGGCGAAGATCGCCTGATCGCCCTGATCAGGGAGCACCGGCGCAAACCATTACCGCGCATCGCCGAGATCGTCACCAACGCCGTAGCGGACTGGATAGGCGGGGCGGAACAGCCCGACGACATCACGATCGTTCTGGCACGCTGCACGCTTGCGCTCCCCGCGAGAGCTTGAGAAATCTCAACAGTTTGGTACCATCCGGCTATGAACTATCGCGCGCTTGGCCGTACCGGTTGGAAGGTTTCAGACATTAGTTTTGGCGCGTGGGCCATTGGCGGCGCCTGGGGGCAGGTCAGTGACGAGGAGTCGCTTGGCGCACTCAACCAGGCCATCGATTCCGGCATCAATTTTCTAGACACTGCGGATGTTTACGGCAATGGCCGTAGCCACCGCCTGATTGCGCAGCTCAAGAAGTCGCGCAAAGAAGAAATCATCGTCGCCACCAAGGTGGGCCGCCGGTTGCCCAAACAAACGGTGGAAGGCTACACCCGCAACCATCTCACCTCGTGGGTGGAAGACAACCTGCGCGATCTGCAGATGGAATCGCTCGACCTGGTTCAGCTCCATTGCCCGCCCACGGACGCCTATTACCACCCGGAGATTTTCGGCGTGCTCGATGACTTGGTGAAGGCGGGCAAGATCCGGTTTTACGGGGTCAGTGTCGAACGGGTAGAAGAAGCGCTCAAGGCGATGGAATACCCGAACCTGCAAAGCGTACAGATCATTTTCAATTGTTTTCGCCAGCGTCCGGCGGAGTTGTTTTTCGCCCAGGCCAAGATTAAGCAGGTGGGCATTCTGGCGCGTGTCCCCCTGGCCAGCGGTCTGCTGACGGGCAAGTTTCGCGCCGACACCCAGTTCGCCGAAGATGACCACCGCAACTTCAACCGCCAGGGCCAACGTTTCGATGTGGGTGAAACCTTCTCTGGGGTTGACTACCAGGTGGCGCTGGCAGCGGTCGAAGAGATACGCGCCCTGGTGCCGGCGGGCGTCAGCATGAGCCAGTTCGCCCTGCGTTGGATCCTTATGTTCGATGCCGTCACCTGCGCCATTCCCGGAGGCAAGCGTCCTGACCAGGTGGCCGACAATGCACGGGCCTCCGAGCTTCCGCCGCTCACGCCGGAGGTTATGGCAAACGTCCGCAAGATCTACGACTGCAGGATTCGCACGCTGGTACATCAACTCTGGTGAGGGATAGAGGCCTGATGCATGGAACCAATGATTGCGGCCATGGAAGCGCAAATTCTGGAAGCGGAAGAGCAACTAAGGATGGCCATGCTGCATTCGGATGTCGCCGCATTGGATGCACTGCTTGCTCCGGAATTGCTCTTTACCAACCATCTCGGCCAACTGCTCGGCAAGAAAGATGACTTAGAAGCCCACCGATCAGGACTCCTCAAGGTGAACGAGCTAACGCCTTCCGAACAACATGTGCAATGTCATGATCGGGCTGCGGTCGTGTCGGTCCGGATGCGCTTGTCGGGGACGTATGCCGGCAATCCGGCCAATGGGGACTTTCGTTTTACGCGAGTCTGGACTGCCGCACCGGGTAAGACCGGCTGGCATATCGTGGCCGCCCATGCCACCCTCGCAAGTTAAAAGCAGAAGGGATTGCGCGGCTCCTGTGCACAACGAAGTTCCCCGCACTTACTCGCCATGAACACGTATATGTTAACGACCGCGAGGTGTGCTTTTCTTTAAGAGAAAACCACGAAAAGGCCGGACGCTTCGAGCTGCACCCATTGCGAAACTGCTAGTCTTTTTGTCATGCGTGCCTTGAGCCTTGCCCTCGCCGTCTGCTGTTCGTTCACCTCCTCCAATTCGATCGCTGCGCCGGTAGCCTCTCTCGCTTCTCGGGTTGCGGCCCAAAACGCCCTTTTGGAAGAGCAGTACCAGGCTGATCTCAAAGCGTCGCCCGAAACCGCGACCTCCTACGGCGACTATCGCTACAACAACAAGCTGGACGAGGATTCGCTGGCCGAAGTGGAGCGCGAGCATGCTACCGACGAGCGATTTCTCGCCCGTCTTAAGGCCATTCCTACCACTGGTTTCGCGGAGCAGGATCTGCTCTCCCATGAACTCATGGTCCGCACCCTGGAACAGCGGAATGAAGATTACGCCTTCAAAGATTATGAGATGCCCATCTCGCAAATGGGTGGACCGCAGACCGAACTCGCGGATCTTCCTCTCTCTTCTCCGTTCAGCAGTGTGAAGTTCTATGAGGACTACATCGCGCGCCTGCACCAGATTCCGCGAGTGTTTATGCAGACCGAAGAGGTGCTGCGCGCCGGCATGAAAGATAACCTCATGCCGGTGCGCTTTCTGTTGGAGAAGATTCCCGCTCAGTGCCAAGGGGTTATCGACTCCGACCCGTTCTTGCTACCGACAAAGAAGTTTCCCAGCGACATCTCCGCGGCCGATCAGCAACGGCTGACGCAACAGATCACAGAAGCCGTGAACAACGAAGTGATACCGGCCTACAAGGCGTTCGGCAGCTTTGTGGCTACCGAGTACGCGCCTCACGGCCGCACCGCTCTATCAACGGCCTCCCTTCCCGGCGGTGAGGGCCGCTATCGCCATTACATCCGCAGCCGTACCACCGTAAGCAACCTCACTCCCGACCAGATTCACCAGATTGGCCTCAAGGAGATGGATCGTATCGGGGCGGAAATGCTGGCCATTGCGCGGAAAGAGGGCTTTTCCGATGTGGTCTCCTTCAGTAATTCGCTCAAGACGAACCCGAAATACGTTCCTACCTCCGCAGAGCAGATTCTGGATGATTTTCGCAAGTACATCGATCAGATGCAGGCGAAACTACCGCAGCTCTTTACTTACATTCCTGGATCGCCGGTTACGGTAGAAGCGATTCCTTCGTTCCAATCGGCGGCGGCAACGCACTATCAGAGTGGAACCCCGGATGGTAAACGCCCTGGACGGGTGGTGGTCGCGACCTCCGACTTTGCACACCGGACGTTCGTAAACGACGAAGCCACGGCATATCACGAAGGCATCCCGGGGCACCACATGCAGATATCCGTGTCGCAACAGATGACCGGTTTACCCAAGTTTCGGCAGCATAGTTTCAACTCAGGCTATATCGAGGGTTGGGCACTCTATTCCGAGCAACTGGGCAAAGAGGTCGGGTTTTACCGGGATCCGGTTTCAGACTACGGCCGCCTGGCCAGCGAACGGTTTCGTGCCGTACGCCTGGTCGTCGATACCGGCATTCACTCCCAGGGTTGGACACGCGAGCAGGTAGTCGATTTCTTCCGCAAGTCCGGCACCATTGATGAACCGATGATCCAGTCAGAGACCGACCGCTACATCGCATGGCCGGCACAGGCGCTGAGTTACAAGCTGGGCCAGATGAAATTCCGCGAACTGCGTGACCGTGCGCAAAAGGAGCTGGGACCGAAATTCGACATTCGCACCTTTCACGACGAGATGTTGAGCGGCGGTGTTCTGCCCCTCGATCTTCTCGACGCGCGCACGGAGAGCTGGATCAAGGCGCAGCAGGGTGCGAGCGGAGAATAGCAACAGTCATTGGGTCTCTGGCTCGACACGCTCTTCCAGATGTGAGGCAGTCCGTAGGAGAAAGCACCGCGACTCCGTTACGAATCGCTTTCGGGAAGTGCTTGAGATTTCCTCAAAATGACTACGCCGGACAAAGAACCCGCACGGCAACGATCTATTCCCACTTGGAAACGGGTAGCGCACTCAAAGGGTCTGAGGATCGCGACAAATAGGACTATATATTAGGCAAATATATCAGTTTTGTATAGATTGCATTATATATTAGTCAAATGTTGCTGCTATCGGCCATAGGCGAGCAGATCGCCAAGAAGCGCAAAGCGCTGGGATTGAGCCAGGCCGCTCTCGCCAAAAAGGCCAACGTCGGGCGCACCACGCTCGATGCATTGGAGAATGCCCGCCTAGGCGAGCTGGGGTTCACCAGGATTACCAATATTCTCTCGGCGCTCGGCCTTGAGCTGAAGCTGCTGGAAACCGGCACGCGCCGGCCGACGCTCGACGAACTCATGGAGGAGAATCAGCGTGATCAAGGTCTGGACCGACGCCGCTGAGGCGGGCCTGCTCGACCGCTTCGATGCTCGGGGCAGCACGTTTCTTTATCTGCCCGGCAGTCTGCCCGCGCGCGCAGTGTCCGTGACCATGCCCGTGCGCCTTCCCTCCTGGGACGTGCGCTTCGGACTTCCGCCCATCTTCGAGATGAATCTGCCGGAAGGTGTTCTTCGTGAGCGGCTCCGCCTTGCCTTTGCAAAGGCTACCGGTACCTTTGACGAGTTTGATTTGCTCGGCATCGTCGGACGTTCGCAGGTAGGCCGTATCCGCTATACCGGCCATAAGGAGCAGCTGCGGGAGGACGTGCCCTTCCAGTCGGTAGACGAGATTCTGGCAAGACGCCGCGGCGGCGACCTGTTCCGCTATCTCCTCGAAAAATTCGCGCCCTTCTCCGGCATCAGCGGCGTACAGCCTAAAATTCTGGTGCGCGATGAAGCGTCCCTCAGTAAGCCCAACTACCGGCTCTCCGAGAGCTATCGCGGCGCCACGCACATCGTGAAGTTCTGGGAGCAGAACGAATACCCGCAGCTCGCGGCGAATGAATTCTTCTGCCTCACAGTTGCGCGAAGATGTGGGCTGGAGGTTCCACCCTTCCGCCTGGCCGAGGATGCGCTCGCGTTGGTCATCGACCGCTTCGACCTGCGTCCGGACGGCGCCTATCGTGGTTTTGAAGACTTCTGTGTGCTCAATGCCCGCCGCACGGAGGAAAAATATCGCGGCAGCTACGAGACCTCCATCATGAAACGCTTTGCCGAGTTTGCAAATTCACCCCATGTCGGCGAAGACCTGGAGCGCCTCTTCACGCTCATTGCCCTCAACTGCGCTCTGTGCAATGGTGACGCGCACCTGAAGAACTTCGGGATCGTGTATGACGACGTTGAGGGCGAAGCCCGGCTTGCCCCGGTCTACGATCTCGTGACGACCTCGGTCTATCTGTCCAATGACAGCATGGCGCTTACTCTGAATGGCGCGACCCGATGGCCAAGTGCAAAGGAACTGCAGCGCCTGGGAGAAACGCGGATGGGAGGCGCGCCTGCCCGCGTCACGGAGATACTCGAACGCGTTGACGCAGCCATTGGGGCCACAACCCACGACCTGCGTGCCTACATCAAAGACCATCCGGAATTCGAGGACATCGGCACCCGCATGCTCCAGCAATGGGAGCAAGGGGTTGCGCTTTCACTTCGGGCGGCCTGAGGGAAAGCTTGCCAAATTCCCCTTGATCTTCTCTTTTTATTCCCCTATATTGGTTGCCATGCGCACTCTGTCTTTCCCTAAGTGCTGCGTGGTTTGCTGCAAGAAGTGCGGCCACGACGTGTTGTCCGGAACCGACGGCTTCCCTGCCAGCTCCATATGTGTGGTCTGTTCGCTCTGTGGCGAGAGGCGGAGATATCTGCCCTCGGAAGTGATCCATGGCCGGCCGCATTTCGTTGCCCGGCGAAAGCGCACCGCCAGCCGGCACGCGCCCGTGGTGACAACGAGACGGGGCCCGGTCACGGCCCAGCTGCCTGGGTTTCGCGGCGAGCGGCTGGCTGCCGGCCGCGGACGCTAGAGCTGCATCGAATCTCTATTCGGGCAGCGGCGCAAGTTTGATGGTGCGGCCTTCGCGCGCGGATTGCCTGGCTGCATCCAGAATCTGCATCACCACCACATTGGTCTCGAGCGACGTAAGGTCGCCGCTCGGCTGCAGGGTTCCGTTGAGCACCGCTGCCAGATAGTGCAGCGAACCGTCGTTTGGCGGCGTCAGCGGCGGCGCGGTGGATGCGCTTTCCTGCGCTTCCCCTTTGGTCCGTATGCGGAGATGGTCCGGCCCAACGGTGATCAGGTAACCAGTGGCCCCGTAGACCTCCATATCTTTGCGGGAGAACGGCCAGTTCCAGGAGCCCATGAGCACCGCCTGGGCTTTGGGATAACGAAGAAGGATCGTGCTCTCATCCGCCACCCGAGGATAGAGGTCCGGCTTATCGGTCTGCGTAATGGCAGTCACGCTCAAAGGAGACTCACCGTGCATCAGCCAAGTGACCAGGTCCGCGCCGTAGCAGCCGAAGTCGTACAAAGCGCCATCCCCGTTCTGCTCCGGATCCTCGAGCCACTTTAGAAACTCGGGCTGTACGCCGATCTCCTTCGGCCCTTCGTGCCCATCGTGCACCACGATTCTGCGCAGGTCGCCGAGGCTCCCCTTGCCCGCTTCGTCGTAGGCGGCCTTATTGCTGGCGTACCAGGTGGTTTCGTAATTCACCAGCACCTGAATGTGGTGCTCCCGGGCGGCGCGGCGAATGGCCAGCGCATCGTCGAGCGACATGGTCAACGGCTTTTCCACCATGACGCTGAGCCCGAGCTTGGCCGCCGCTTCGATCACCTGGCGATGCTTGCCGATGGATGTGTAGACCAGCAGAGCCTGCGGATGGCGAGCCGCGACCATCGTGTCGAGCTGGGTATAAAAAAGGCTGGGATCAAGATGAAACTTCTCCGCGTAGCGGTGGGTGAGCTCGGCATCGGCATCCACGATGCCCACCAGCTCAACCTCATGCTGCTTTGGGAACTGGTTCAAAAAACCAACGATATGCCCGTGCTCAAGCCCCACAATGGCGACGCGAAGGGGCGCCTGCGCGAAACCGTGGGCACCGCTGAAGCCAAGGACTGTGAGCAGAAGATAAACCGATACCCGAACCGCGAGACGCATGACTCCTCCAAAAATCCAGCAGGTGCAACAACCCCCTGGATTGTAGTCGAAGCAGTCTACTCTAAGTCTGAGGTGCAGCCTTGCCGGAACGGCGGACCCAGGCGCCGTTCTCTTTTTCCAGATAAACCCACGACGACTGGGAACACAGGTTGCCGCACCAATCGAGAATGTAGACCAGCGCTGCCGTTTGCGCGACGTTGAAGTACACCTCGCTGAAGTAGGTGATGCCCAAATAGCCGCCGTAGGCAGACTGTATGGATGAAGTGGCATTCACCGATGTGCGCGATGCGCGGAACTCGGCTGCAGCGGCAGGTTGCAGCAATACGTAGGGCCGGGAGAGTTGAAACCGGCGGGTCAGTAGCAGGCGCTCTTTCCGGCGTTGGTGGTAGTCGGCCACCGCTTCACGAAAGCTGCGCGCATTCTCAGATGGGGGCTGCAGTTCCGCTTCGGGCGCGAGCCTGGGATTCACGTCGTCTTCATTTACCGTGGTATCGCTGATAGCCCAGGGTTGGTTTTGGCCTTGGTCCAGATCGGTGAAGACCTGCCCAGGCATCAGCAACGAATAGATCTCGTAGGAATCGGGCAGTCGATCAGGGACGATGGGAGCAGGGACGGGCGGACGGCTGGTCTGTGCGGGACTGATAGCCGTGGATGCCGCCGCGGCGAAGCATAACAGCGCCGCGAGCCACGCGACTCTCCTGCTGTCGCGCCTTCCGCGCATCGAAAACAAACCGCGCGAGGAAATCAAGCCGCGCGAGGAAATCAAACCGCAAAGGGAAAACAAATCGTCCCGTCGCCGCCTCATAGCCATGCCCCAACACCTCATACCTGGCTGCTTAGCATGATGACATAGACGGGAGGAGCAAGCATCCCGTTGCCACCTGCAGCTTCTGCGGTGACCCGGATTTGCCGATAGAGCATTTTCGCAATTGGTATAGACCGAACCCGTATTTCCTGTGGATGTTGGTGGAGCCACCGACCTGCATGCGACTTTCTTTGAGGAAAGTCGCACATAACTGTTCCCGGCCACTGCTGCGTGGCAGGAAATACGGGGAACCCGTATTTCCTGTGGATGTTGGTGAAGCCACCGACCTGCATGCGACTTTCTTTGAGGAAAGTCGCACATAGCTGTTCCCGGCCAGTGCTGCGTGGCAGGAAATACGGCAAGACGCGAAGCGTAGAAGGCTACGGGCAGGCGGCCGGCTGGATCGTTATCACCGGCGAGCGTCGAGGCGATCGCCGCGCCACCTTCTTCCCCCGGATACCAGGCTTTCAATCTCCGCATCGTAAAGCCTCCTAAGTGACCGGGAGCACGGTACCAGCCTCTACCCGTCTTCCGCCGCCGAGAAAACGTTATCAGAGCCAATGAATTGCCATCCCCGGCATCCGACTCGCCTGCGGCAACTACAGCATTTTCACTTCTGGTGCTTACAGAGTAACGACTCCCATGGCGGCTTTTCCTCAAGAACCGGGGTCCCCGGCAGGCGAGCTTGCCGGGGTGGAAGAAAAGCCGCACTTCGCCGCACCCTCCTGTGCAGAGTAGAAGTGAAAATGCTCTAAAGGGTGGAGTGCACGTTCACAGTCTTTTGCTATCTACGTTGGCCAGCGTTGTGTCGGCAGCCGCGCGGCTCCAGCCAATGCGCAGGTCCCTTACTGCGTGTAACGCGAACGCATCCTTGGGTGCGGTCACGGCAAAGAAGTCCGCCCGGTCCACTTCGGTGAGATAGAAGGCCGGCCGGCCATCGGGGGCTGCGCTCGCTAACTCAACATGGCTCATCTCAAGGTTACGTACGTGACGCAGGAAGAAGCCGAAAGCCGGCGTGGTCCCGAACATGCCCGGATCGGGATACTTAGTCTTCAAACTCTGGTGGCAACGGGGTATCTGCCGGGCCGCCGCCGGCCGTCTCTACATAAACGTTCGAGAGCTTCACATCTTCGATCGCGTAACCGGGAATGCCGCTGAGGATCGAACTGACCTGCGCTGGCCGCATTGTAGCAATTGAGGTTGCTGATGAGGATGCGCTTCATCGTACCAACCCTGGTGCTCTCTTTGGGGCCGCGAAGCCGCGAGCCGAGGCGCATGAAAATCGGGCCCGAGTACCAGGTCGCGCATGGTCGTATTGGTGATGGTGATGTCTTCCAGCAGAGCGCCATCTTCCGATTCCAGGGCTAGGCCCCGGCACCCTTCGAAGACGCAGTTAGAAATGGCGATGTTGATGAACCAGCCATTCGATTCGGTGCCGCACTTGATACGGCCGGTGCGGGGCACGCGATCTTCCGCCGCGAATTTCTTAAATGTTCCGTCGAGCACCGTGCCGAGTTCGATAGTAGCCCGTCACCAGGCAATCAGAGATGGTGACATTCCGTGTGGCCCGTGCGTAGCCGAGGGCGAAAGCTAGACTTTGGGCAGATACCATCATCCCAGGGCGAGTTGACGGTGCAGTTGGAAACCCGCACATTCTGGCAGCAATCGATATCGATGCCATCGCGATCGGTATCGATCTTGAGGTTGTCGAGCGTGAGGTTGTCGACGCCGGTGAGCAACAAGGCAAAGTGGCCACCCTTCAGAATTGAAACGTCGCGCACCAGGACATTGTGGCAATTCTTGAGCGCGATGGCCTTGTTGCCCACGCCGGCCTGCTCGGCAACAAACGGTGCGCCACGCCTTTGCGGCCGCGTCCGTTGGAAAGGCCCTTGCCCCAGATGAGTCCTGGGCCGGTGATGCTGAAATCCTGGATGTTCTTCGCCCCAGATCATGAGTTGTGCCAGTGATTGTGACCGTAGTCCTGATAGTCCTCCCACGGCATGTTGGCTTCGGCTGCATCGTAGGCGCCTCCGTGTAGCCGCTCTGCTCTCCGGGCAAAGGCGAGTCCGCAGCCAGAAGTATGCTTCCCTGCTGCAGGTGCAGATGGACATGGCTCTTGAGGTGAATGGAGAAGCAGACGTAGGTTCCGGGAGAGAACACGACCATGCCGCCACCGGCCGCAGCCGCGGCATCGATCGCGCGGTTCACGGCGTCGGTATCGAGTGTCTTGCCGTCTCCCATAGCGCCGTACTTGCGTACGTCGAAGATGCCAGGGGATGATGCTATGTCCTGTGCGTTCGCGGTGAAGGCGGGAATCGCGGCCGCTGCCAACCCATAGCTGCCAAAACGAAGAAAATCCCGACGCATGGCATTGAACGTATTCATGAAGACGCCTCCCCAGCAGCAAAGATTGTTTTCGTGCATCGAGTCTTTCCACGGCCTGTAAAGGAGTGCCCTGAAACCTTATGCGGACCAGCGGTCAAAGTCTCCATGGCGAATCCCCTTTGCTAAGCGTTCCATGTCTCCCGCTATGACCCGGTCTTCTTCCAGGATGGGCACCAGCGCGCGCACACATTGCCGCGCACGCTCCACTTCGGTTGCGGCCTTGAGCGGCATGCGGTACTCGAGCGCTTGCGCAGCCGTCATCAACTCGATCGCCAGAACCCGCTCGGCATTCTCGACAATCTGTTTTAGCTTGAGCGCGGCAGTCATGCCCATGGAGACATGATCTTCCTTTCCGCCGGAAGTGGGTAGACTGTCTACGCTGGCGGGATGCGCGAGCACCTTGGCTTCATTCAACAACGCCGCGGCGGTGACGTGCGCGATCATCAATCCAGAGGAGAGGCCGGGCTGATGGGCCAGAAAAGCAGGCAAGCCCTCGTTGGCGTCGGGGTTGATGAGGCGGTCGATTCTGCGTTCGCTGATGCTCATCAAGTCGGTAACCGCGATGGCGGCGTAATCAAGCACCATAGCCAGAGGCGCTCCATGGAAATTTCCGCCGGAAATCACCTGGCCGGCCGCGCCGGAAGGGTCACAGAAGATCAGCGGATTGTCGGTCGCCGAGCCGGTCTCGATCTCGATCACCTCACGCACGTGCTGCAACGCACCCCGCGCTGCCCCGTGGACTTGCGGCATGCAACGAAGACAATAGGCATCCTGCACCCGCGGATCATTCGAACGGTGCGACTCGCGAATCTCGCTGTCGTGCAGCAGGGCGCGCAGGTGTGCCGCTGCCTGCAACTGGCCCGGGTGCGGCCTGGCGCGGTGAATGCGCTCATCAAAGGCCACCGGGGTACCGCGCAAGGCTTCGAGCGACATCGCGCCGGCAAGATCGAACAGCTGGTTCACGCGCACCGCCCGTAGAACCCCCAGGCCGCCCACTGCAGCCATTGCCTGGGTTCCATTGAGCAGCGCCAGCCCCTCCTTGGCTTCGAGCACCAGCGGAGCAAGGCCGGCCTTGGCCAGCGCCTTGGCCGCAGGCATCCTCTCGCCGGCAAAAAATGCTTCCCCCTCGCCGATAAGCACCAGGGCAAGGTGGGCGAGGGGAGCCAAATCGCCGCTTGCACCCACCGAACCTCTGCCGGGAATCACTGGATGCACGCGGCCGTTGAGCATGGCGATCAACAATTCGATCAGCTGATAGCGGACGCCGCTCAGACCCTTCGCCAGGACATTTGCCCGTAGCAGCAGCATGGCGCGCACTTCCGGCTCTTCCAGCGGCTCACCCAGGCCGCAGGCGTGGCTGCGCACCAGGTTACGCTGCAGCCGCTGCAGATCTCCCGGGCTGATGCGCACATCGGACATTTTGCCGAAGCCGGTGTTGATGCCATAGGCGGTCTCATTGCTGGCAACAATGCGGTCGACCACAGCCTGCGAGGCCGCGATGCGCCGGCGCGCCCCAGACGCAATGGCGGCGCCGGATCCGTTCGCCACCTGATTGATCTGATCGAGCGTGAGCGGCTGCCCATCCAGTTCCAGGACGCCCGAGACGAGCCCCTTCATCATGTTGACCATCGTAAAACAACCGATTGACCGTCAGAGGATTGCGGAACAGCCGGTAACCGGTGACGGATGCCGGCTGCTGAGCGCCCATGAGCCGGCCGCCGGCAGGCAACCCGTCCATAAAAGTGAGCCTCATAAAAGCTCAACCAGCGGTTTCGCTTTTTTCCGCAGGCATGTGAATCTTGTGTGACTAGCTGACTTTCTAACGGGGTATGTTCCCCATCCGTACCTCGATTACGAGACGAATCCTCATTATCTTTGTTTTCCCTGTTGCGTTTCCCGTGGTTCCGTTGGAAACTGCGAGAAAGAGCTCAAACGGGGATTTGGTGACGCATGCATCCAACAGTTGTGGAGAAGGGTGGATTTACCGCAACTCTTAACATGGCCCTAAGCTCCACCGCTCCCGAGCGGTCCGCCGAGACGATCCATCGCAAGCAGCTCGTCCGTTTCGGTAAGTGGCTGTATCGATTGGGTTTTGTACCCGGAACAGCGGGCAATCTTTCGGTTCGTCTGGGCCCTGACCGCATTCTGGCCACCCCTACCGCGATGAGCAAATGTCTGCTCAAGCCTTCAGACATGGTCATTGTCGACATGGACGGCCGTCGCGTGGGCGAAAGCCGGAATGTGACCAGTGAAATCGGGATGCACCTGGCGATCTACCGCCAACGCCCTGACGTACACGCCGTGGTGCACGCGCACCCGCCGATCGCCACTGGTTTTGCCTCCTGCGGCCTGGCCCTGGAAGAGCCCCTGTGCTCAGAGGTCGTGATGGCACTGGGCTCGATTCCGCTGGCGCCCTACGCGACCACGGGAACAGAGGACGTGGGATCCAGCATCCAGCCCCTGATCGTGGACCATGACGCGGTACTGCTGGCCAACCATGGGGTAGTGACGGCCGGCGACACCCTTAATAACGCCTTTATGCGCATGGAAACGGTCGAGCACTTTGCGCACATCTGCCTGGTTGCGCGGCAACTGGGCTGCCCTAAGCCGCTCTCGAGCGACCGCCTGCAGCAGTTGACTGAAGCCCGCACCCGCTACGAAAAGAATTCCCTGGCCGGTTGCTGATTCGGTTGCGCTGACGCGGGCACCCATTCTCAGCCTTTTGATTCTCAGCCCCCATTCTCGGCTTTTCGTTTCGAGATTGCCGCGAGACCCGTTTCTCGCGGGCTCGCATAGGCCGCGTCCAATACCATAGCGATAGGGAGACCGTTACCGACGCCGTATGACGCCGCAGATCGCTACAAACAATGCCACCGGAAACGAAGTCGACAGGCCCGGCCAAGGCGAAAGCGAAACCCTCTTCCGGGTGCTGGCCGCAGCAAGTTTCTGCCATCTGTTGAACGACACGATGCAGTCTCTGGTGCCCTCCATTTACCCGATTTTGAAGACTTCGTTTCACCTGAATTTTGGCCAGATCGGCCTGCTGACTCTTACCTACCAGATGACCGCTTCCATCCTGCAGCCGTTCATCGGGCAATATACCGACCGCAAGCCCATGCCCTATTCGCTGCCGATCGGCATGTTGCTTACCTTGCTGGGCCTGCTGTTGCTGGCGATTGCACCCAGCTTCGGCCTGCTCTTGCTGGCGGCGGCATTCATCGGCATGGGTTCCGCGGTATTCCATCCGGAATCCTCGCGGGTAGCTCGCCTGGCTTCCGGCGGCCGGCACGGCATGGCGCAGTCGTTCTTCCAGGTCGGCGGAAACAGCGGCTCGGCGATAGGACCGTTGCTCGCGGCATTTATTGTGCTGCCCCGCGGACAACGTGCCATCGCCTGGTTTTCCGTCCTGGCCCTGTTGGGGTTTCTTGTGCAAATGCGTGTAAGCCGGTGGTACAAGGAGCGCCTGCAGCATCTGCAGCGAAGACCGGCGAAGCCTGAGGCGGCGATCCCTCGCCTTTCCCGTGGGCGCGTGATCTATGCGATCTCGGTTCTGATCGCACTCGTCTTTTCAAAGTATTTCTACCTGGCGAGCTTCACCAGCTACTACACCTTTTACCTCATCTCCCGTTTTCACGTGGGAGTGCGGAGCTCGCAGATACATCTGTTCGCCTTCCTGGGAGCGGTCGCTGTGGGAACGTTCGTAGGCGGACCGATCGGCGACCGCATCGGCCGCAAAACCGTGATCTGGGCCTCCATTCTTGGAGTATTGCCCTTTACCATCCTGTTGCCGCACGCAAACCTGTTCTGGACCGGAGTCTTGAGCATGATCGTCGGCTTTGGGCTGGCTTCCGCCTTCCCGGCCATCGTCGTCTACGCGCAGGAACTTGTTCCGGGAAGGATCGGTATGATCTCCGGGTTGTTCTTCGGGTTCTCCTTCGGCATGGGCGGCATCGGCGCCGCGGTACTCGGCAGGATCGCCGATGCGACCAGCATTCAGTTTGTGTATCAGATATGCGCGTATCTGCCGGCGATCGGATTGCTGGCGGGGCTTCTGCCGCGCACTCCACACCCGTCAAGCACGGCGGCCGAATAAGCGCTGCTGAATCGTCACGGATACTGTGTCACTTTCGGAGTAACACGCGGGTTTATCGACGTTGCCCCGCCGGTATCGTTGATCACGTTGCCGATTTGGCCCTTGTCGCCCAGGCAGACAGTGATCATGTCATGGAGCTTCACCTGCGGCTTCCCTGACGTCTCGATGGCGCGGCTCAGAACCACCGCCGGTTGCAAAAAGACGCTGTAGATGCCAAGGCCCCAGGCTTCGTGCGTGGTCACCGCGTTCGCAACCTTGTAAGAGGCCCAGCCGTTCACCCCCGGTGCGCTGGTATAGCTCGCCTGGTCAGGAGGATCGTAAGGGATCTCGGATTGGTAGAAGTAGGTTCGGCCGCCGTTGCCGTTCCACAGTACCTGGAACTGCTGATGATGCTCCACAAACAGGCCATAGATGGTTACGCCGGAACCATTGACGACCAGCCCATTCGCGCTTGTATTGAGGTTCCAGCCCACTCCGGAGCCATGATCCGCGCGCCATATCCAGGTGTGGTCGACAATCGTGTCGTTGCTGTTGATCTCGAGGTTGACCCGGGTGCGGCCCACGGCCGCGCCGCCTACACGGAAAAATACGTCGTAGAGACAGATCGGGCTTTTACCATGGCTGGCCGTACTTCCGGCCGGCCCCACCTGGAGCAGCACAGGGGACTCCACCGGCCCCGCGTCGAACAGGACACCGGCCAGAAGAATGCCGTCCGCGTCCGCCGTGGTCATGGCGGCGGCGCCATGGGTAGGGCGTAGCGTGGCAAAGCCCAGTCCGAGGACCACGGTGTCCGGACGAGTAATCCGGAGAGGCGACGCGAGCTCGTAAATACCGGGTGTCAGGAGCAGATTCTTGCCACGCTCCAGCTGAGCATTGATGCTGTCTGCCGTGTCGATGCCGGCTCGCGCAATATAGAACGCGCTGATGGGGATAGATTTACCCGGCGTTTCGCCGTCCCGCCAGGTGATCCCAACACTGTCGGCGCGCAGAGACGGAACACGCACGCTGAACTCTCCAGCTTTGTTCACTTGGAGAAAGGGCTTCTCGCGCACCATGGGAGTTACAGGAATCTGGGTGAAGGGCGGCGATGGCCAGGCGCCGGCAGGCGGATGAACCACGCCCACGAAGACCATGTTCCAGTTGGAACCCGTCCAGCTGCGCCACTCGCTGTTTCTGGAGATCCATTGCTGCTGCGATCCGGAATCGACATTGCCATCCACGAGAGCATCGGACATCCAGCCGCCGCTCGCCCAACCGTGATTCTGATGGAGGATGAGGTTTCCTGCGATGTGCATGCGGCGCATAGGAACGGCTTGCGAAACCGCCCACTGCATGTTTCCGCCCGTCGGTGTGACGGAGAATCCTTCGGCGGCTCTCCAAAATGTGGTGGTTGCATTGTTGTTGGGTGCGCTGGCATCCGCGTGCACGTTGCCGGTGATGTGCGTGTCATCGGGCGAAGCGCCAAGACCGACCACTTCGGTGTAGAAACCCACCGGCACGTTCAGATGGTAGTCACCGGGAAGAAACAGGAAAGCATTGCGTTGGGATCCGAACTCATTGTGCTGCTGCACGGCGTACACGTCATCGATCGCCTTCTGCATCGTGGCGGTGGGCATCGACGGGTCAAAGACCTGCACATTGGAACCGAAATTCGGGGTCGCTGCGCCGGCGGCCAGAGCCGAAAAACAGGCACACGCGAGCAGGCTTCGAAGGATACGCAACTGCGTCTCACCAGACATACGTTCTTACCGGCTCCTGACTTCACTTCTCAGACAAACGATTGTTTAATAAAGGCGTTATAGTCCCGCAAGCGATCAAAACAGCGCACGGCTTTGTTTGTCAAGCAGGGGGAACGGCTTTGTCCCAAACCTCCGGCTAAGCCGCAAAGACGCGCCGGTTCGAGAGCGCCTTGGATGCAAGCAAATACAGGACCGGCCCGGTCAAAACCACGGCAGCGATCCAATGGGGCAGCAGCCGCCGCCAGGTGTCGCCGAGTTGCGCGAGTTGTACCAGCGTCAGGGCGGAGGCGCCTTGCCTCCAGTTGTCCATAACGGCATCTCCCCAGCATCGTGTCCAAAATGCCAGGCACCCGATGGTCGCTGTCCATGCGGCCAAGGGGACTATCGCCCGATACGTGATTTTAAAAGACCTCGAGCTAAGCCGCAGCCCACAATATGCCGGAAGCACAACAACCAGAAACTTCACCCAGAGGCCGATCCATGTCAACGGAGACCATAACAAGAACCGAAGGGAAAAGACGCCTCCGTAGGGCCCACAGAATACGCACAAAAGAAAAAACAACGCGCCATTCGCCCACATGGTTTTTCGAGACAGTATGCCGAGAGCGAGGGCGCTGGTCCACGACCAGGTGATCAGCGCTGCAGCCTGGCAGCCAACAGCGGCCCATAGTGCGCCGGAAGAGACTCCGGTTTCGTACGGCATTCGGTGATGCATCCACATAACGAGATTGGGGAAAAAACTCTGGCCAAGCTCATCGCATCTCATCGCCAACAAGGTTGAGGTGGGGATAACAATCGCCATCAAAACGAACCACGGCTGCCAGCACTTCCAAAGCCCAAGCTGACGTCGCAACACCAGGCCGCCGGTGCCTATCAGGATTTGCCAATCGCTCTTGCCTAATTCCGCAAAATCTCCGAAGACGGCTTCGCGTTCTGCGCAATCGAGCGAGCGAGACATCGCATGCGCTAACTGGATCCACGGTGCGATCATTTGCGCGCTCCGGCCCTCGCAGCTTCCCACGTGGTTCCCTGGCTTACCTTTTGGATGGTTTCGTAAAAAGCAGTCGCGGCTGCGACGCCCTTTGCGCTGACGCGTACCATCCGCTTGGCGCGCCCTCCTCGTTCCTGTGTCGGTTTGCCCGTCCAGGTTTTGATCATCCCCTTGGCCTCCAGACGATCAAGCGTTGTGTAGAGAGCCCCAATGGAACATTTGCGGGCGGACGACCGTTCGATTTCCTGGACGATGGCAGCGCCATACGCCTCATCCCCAATACGGACGGCGGCAGCAATCAGGAGATATTCAAATTCACCGAGCATAGTATCCTTACATTGTGATAGTAATCAATGCGGAAGTCAACGCAGTCTGTCCACACACTCTCGCATGGAGTTGATCTATGAAACGTTTCTACTTATTCCTGGAGCCCCATTTCCCTTCTTCGCTTGCCCGTACGATCGTCATGGCATGCATCGCAGCCGGCCTCTTCGCCTACAGTGCTGCGCCGCCAACGACCAGCGCGCAGGATCAGGCTCACCTTCCACAGCTCTTGCCCGAGGCGGCTCGACGGGGCGCTCCCGGTTTTTCGTTGACCGACGCCGATGGCAAGCCGATCACCCTTTCCGGGTATCGCGGCAAGGTGGTTCTGCTTGACTTCTGGGCTACGTGGTGCGGCGGCTGCAAACGGGAGATCCCCTGGTACATCGAGTTCGACAAGAAATACAGGCACCAAGGCCTGGCGGCGATTGGCGTTTCGATGGATGACGACGGATGGAAAGTTGTCAGGCCGTTCCTGGCAAAAAAGATAGATGCCGAAACCGGAGGCAACATCGCTATGACCTATCCCGTGGTCATAGGCAACCAGCAACTGGCCACAACGTACCACCTCACCGCGATGCCGATGACGCTGCTGATCGACCGCCAGGGAAGGATTGCCTTGTCTTATTCCGGAGTCGTGAACAAGGATGAATTTGAGCACGACATACAGCAACTCTTGAACTAGGGCGGGGATTCATGGACGAATCACTTCCAGCCCATGCCGTTGCAACAATAGTGCAAACTCCTGGCCGGAGTCGATCGTCCGATGATGCTCCATCTGGTTCTCGATGTATTTCCGAACTGTCGCGACCTGCGACTTGCCGACGCTACAGGCAAAATACCCTTCCTGCCATTCGAACCGCGTCCTGGAGTGTTCATTCATCCATCGAGACGAATTAGCTTTCAACACCTGCACCGCTTTGGCGATCCCCAGAACCGGTCCGAGATCGAGCAGGACGTGCACATGGTCCGCGATGCCTCCAATAGCAACGGCGTTCATCCCGTGATTGTGTGCGATTCCGGCCATATAAGCCCACAACTTCGGTTGAAGCTCTTCCGAGATGGTCTTGAGACGGCCTTTGGCACTTTGTGAGAGAAAAGAGAAATACCCCCCCCTGCTCTCTCCTACAGCCCCCCTCATTGGGCGAAAAAAATGGCGAATCTGCGACATAAGCGAGAAAAGCGGCATAAGCGACATAAGCGAGGAAAGCGAGATAAGCGAGATAAGCGAGAAAACCCCGTCTGCTTCAAAGCACTGGTTCAATCGCTTCCGCACTGGTGCTTTCTGTAAGCCGGTTGCGGCGGCACGGAACTGGCAGTTCGGTGCAAAGCCGGGCAGGGCCGTCGCGATGAAACGGCGCTGGAATCGACACCTCTGGAGACACACTACAATCTCCAGCCGCGCGAGGCGTGAACTCGCGGACTGGCGATAGGTTCACCAATATAGATGCAAAAGCTACCGGAAAGTTCAACTGAACGGGCGCGTCGACAGTAAATAGATAATCAGGGTCCCCCGCGGCAGTAACCCCTGAAGTCACTTGGCTGCAAGCAAGCGCAGGGATTGGGGAAACCGGGGACGTTCACCACGTTTCCGGACTGTTGCGGATACCGTTGTCCGGATAGCGCTGGAAGTTCTAGAAAGCGCACGGCTTCGTTTGTCAAGCCGAGGAAGGGCTTGGTCCCAAGCCTCCGGCTAAGCCGCAAAGGCGCGCCGGTTCGTCCAGAGTATTCTCGGGCCCGCAGGAACCTTTCCCGGGAAATACGACACTCCTATGCCCTGACCACCTCTCCCTCATGTCGCGACAGATTTGCGGCGACCCTGTGAAGATAGCGCAAATCGGGATCCGGGCTTTTTCGGGGACGGAGTAACCCCTAATGCAGCGAGCTCAGACCGAAAGACGTGCACTCGCCGTAATGCCCAAAGCGATCAGCAAAGCAGTGTCAAGCTCGCGCAGCTTGGCGCTCGTCAGTTCGCCGACATAGTCAGTGAGCCTCGACCTCTCAAGGCTCATCAAGCCATCGCATTGGATCGCGCTTTCGTGCTTGAGGCCTTCGGCCGCGCTGACGACGACTTGAGTCGGTAGTCCGTGCCAGTTCGTGAATACGGGTGCGCAAACTACGGTTGAGTACGTCGAGTCAATCAATGGCTGCCGGCTCACAATGACGAAAACGCGGGCCGGCTTTGTGTCACCCGCCGGCCTGCGCACCCGGTATAACTCGCCACGCCTCATTCCTCCGCCGTTCCGGCCTGAAAGGAAAGCGCATCGCTCATTTCGATGTTGAGCTGTACGGCGTGGCGGTTGATCGCAGCCACTTCCCGGGCGTCTCTCCTCGCTTGCGCGCGACGTGCCAGCGATTCCCGCAGAATCTGCTCGACCAATGCAGAGCGGGAAACCTTCTTGCCCGCAAGCTTGTCAATACTGGCAAGGAGGTCCTCAGACAGCGTGAGCGATGTCTTTACTTTCATCCTACCTTTATACTACCGCGGTATTGCCCGAGCAAAGGAACCTCCTCGTCACACGGTAGGGATGTTTAGATCACAGTAACTATGTCGTGCGCAGCGGTCTTTTCGGAAAACAATGCTGTTAGTTTGCGATCCAACGTCGCCAACCGTCCTTTGTGGTGGATCGCCAAGGCCAGTAGGTACGCGTCCGTGACCTGTTGATGCCCCACGAGTTTCCGCTGAAACAAGGTCATGGCTTCCACCAATCCGATGTCATCGGGCCAGAATTGGTGCGCCGAATGTCCGAGATTGGACTGCAGCAGCGCGACGGCGTCCGCCGGCGTCAGAGCGTTTGGCGAAAACGCTGGATTTGAGAGGATGCGGACAAAAGCTGCCTGGGTGAAAGGGCAGCTCGCCCACCTCTCGCGCCCCAGCTCCGAAAGCCAACGCTGCACTTTGGCGTGCGCCTCGTGACTCGGCCACGTCATCGCGATCAGTACATTGACGTCGAGCAAACAGGCCCTGGTCACTCCAGTTCTTCCTGCAGCTTACGGATCTGTTCCCCGGTCACTGTCGGTGACCCATGAGGAAGCTCCACTACGTGGAACCCGTTTACGAGACGTGTCTGCAACGGTGCCCGCAAACCGCGCCGAACCAGCTCAGATACGGCCCTTCCAAGCGCTATGCCCCGACTGTCGGCGTACACCTTCACTTCCCGTAGGACATCATCATCTATCGACAGGGTTGTCCTCATGAGTCATGATGCTTCTGCTAAGAAAGCGATGTCAAGCTGTAAGCGTGAGCATCATGTTGAGTGAGGAGATGCGCCTCGGGTAACCCAGTGCTTGGTCTTGGACGTCGATTGCGTGCTTCCTGAAACCACTACACACGAAAACCTGAGTTGCCCTGGCATCGCGGAGTTTAGGCCGCGGTTGCCGCGGCGGCGCCTTCGATTTCCGCTGTTTCTTCCAGGCTCAACTTCAGTTCATGGGCGCGCATTACACCCTCGGATTGCAGGGCCGTGCGCGCGCCGACGATCATTCCGGTGATCGCAGGATTTTGCAGCGTCCAGGCGATGGCCACGACTCCGGGTAACACGTCATGGCGTTCGGCGACTTTGCGGAGGCTCTCGACGAGCGCAAGATTTTTGGAAAGCCGCGGTTCGCGGAACTCAGCATTGCGGCTGCGGAAATCCTCCGCGGGAAGAGCGGCCGCGCGCTCCCGGGTCATGGCCCCGGTTAGCAGTCCACTGGCCATGGGGGCGTAAGGAATCACGCCGATGCCTTGCTTCTGGCACTCCGTCAACACATTTTCCTCGATGCCGCGGCGGATCAGGGAATAGGCCGGCTGTAACGCCGTGATGGGAGCGAGCTTCGCAGCGAATTGCAGCTGCTCGGCGCTGAAATTGGAAACGCCGATCCAGCGCACACTCCCTTCTCGCTTTAATTCCGCCAAAGTACCCCAGGCTTCCGCCAGTTTCTCGCGGTTGTCGTCGCTCGGCGGAAAGTGCATTTGATAGAGATCGATCGTGGAAACGCGCAGCCGACGCAGGCTATCTTCGCATTCCTGGCGGATGCTGGCGGCCGAAAACTCCGGTTGGATTTTTCCGGATTCGTTCCAGCGACGGGCACATTTTGTAAAAACGTAAGGACGCGGGCCCTTCCAACTTTCCAGCGCCTTGGCTACGATCTCTTCGGAGTGACCGAGACCATAGACCGCGGCAGTGTCAATCCAATTGACGCCCAGTTCCAGTGCGCGGTGAATGGAGGCGATGGAGTCCCGGTCGTCTTGCGCACCCCAAGAGAATTCCCAGCGCGGGCCGCCGAGAGCCCAGGCGCCAAAGCCGATCGGAGTAATGTGTAAATCGGAGTTTCCCAGAACACGCGTGACCATCAGGCTCCTCTTTCAGAATGATCTTAATCGCTGGACAACCGTTCGAACCAATCAGGACAGACGAAAATGACCCTAATGCAAGCGCGCCTTAGTGCTTTTGCCTGTATTCGCTGGCTAGGTGCTGAAAGTGATCGCGGACTGCCTTTCGTCTGGACTCTTTTCGGGGACGACCTTTTCGGGTCCAGTGTCCCCGAAAAAGGCCAGGAGGAAAAGGGAGATCAAGCCGTAAAATCCAATCTGGATAGGAGATTTAAGTTATGAAATTGCGTGATTTACTAGGTTGGCCCCCGGATGCAGGTGGATCGATTTCGCGCGGCGACAGATTTGCGATCCGCCCGGGGGAAGTCGCGATTAAGGACGTGCAAGAGGTGGTCAAGGTTCGCGTGACCTTCACGGGAATGTTTGATGGCAGAGTGGTCACCTATAACTACATGGCGCCGGATGAAAAACTCGCGGCGAAGGTGGCCGCGATTTTGAAAGCGAATGTCGGAAAGGACTTGTTATCAGTCGGGGATGCGGATATTCCGTAAGGGCCAAAGGGGAGGTGGGCGTAGAATCCTCTGCATGAAATCCGGACGTTTTTTCTGCATACCATTGCTGATCATTCTCGGTCTCAGTTGCGCGAAACGTAGTGTCGCTGAAACAACAGAAGAAATGGTTTCAAATTGCCGGCCTTTCACGCAGGCAAACGTCGCTGATGGAAAGGTGGAATTGGATACCGACCACCAAACGGGAGTGTGCTGGGGCGCGTTCTCGATGGTGCAAGCGCTTTTAACCGCACGGAACGTGGAGACCAAGAAACCGATGCTATGGGCCTGCGCTCCCGCTACCAGCACAAGAACTCAGTTGATCAGCGTTTTCGTGCACTATGCCGAAAGCCATCCGGAAAAATACAATGAGGATTTTTTATGGAGTGTCACTGCTGCGATGCAGCAAGCGTTCCCTTGTAAAGGAAAATAAGATAAGGTGGAATTAACCCCCAACGAGAACCACGCCAAGCTCTGCTGAGCTTAATTTTTCCTTCCGGGATTTACCCGTCCCGAGGTTTACCCAGTTCATGATGTTTTCTTTGCGAACCAATCCGCCACTCTTACGGCAATTCAAGTTTTCTGTGAACATCATGTAAGCATTTGAGTATTGCTTCTTGTTCCGGCAAAAGGTCTGTTCTCAAAACGGTGCCTTCTTGCCCAAGTCCATGGCCACGGTTGTCAAGCAGCTTTTTTCTGAGCTCCCGCGCTTCTTTTAGCTCGTTGTACTGAACCAGATCCAAAATAAAGTCCGCGCGGTGGTCTACGAACTCCCGATCCTCCGCAGCGGGATTTTGTCCCACCGTATTGGTCCAATACCGTCCTTCTGGCCGCTCCATCCGAATGGTGTATGCCCCGAGCATATTGGTTAGCTTTGGATAGAATGCTCCACGGAGCTTGCGCCAGTGGAGACGATGATTGAAAAATGTGCTGACAGAGCCACCAGCAAGTCCTCCGCTCAAGATTGAAGCCAATAGCTGGACATAGTCCACCGTTCACGCCCCCCCCCCACATTGACCATTGTCGCGATCATTCTATCGTTAAAGTTTGGAATATGCGGGACAGGAATATGCGGGACAGAAGATGCGGACAGTCGGACAGTCCGGTGCGATAGTGATTGTTCCGTCCGTCCCTGCAAAGGCCCGTCCCTGCAAAGGCCCGTCCCTGCAAAGGCCCTGATGCTACTGAGTGAAGAATGACTTCGCCATCAGCCCCCTCTACTGGCCAAGGTCCTCGAACTTCGCATTCTGTATCGGGTACTGTTTCCAATCTTTATAGTCGAAGTGCCACCACTCGTCGGGAATGACCGCAAACCCCTGTTCCTCCATAGCCTGACGCAGCAGAGCGCGGCGAGCCCGCTCGTCCTCCGTGCCGCCAGGGTAGTCGGCATAGGCGCGATCGGTCATCTCGTCATATCCGCTGGGCATCTTCACTTCCCTGCCTGTCGACAGATCGTATAGAGAAAGATCCACGGCGCATCCGCGATTATGCTTGGAACCCTCCGCCGGATTCGCCACGAATTTCTTCTTATCGTCCGGCGTCGCTTCCCAGAAGATTTCCGTCACATACCATGGCCGATAGCCGTCGTGGATGATCAGTCCGTACCCCTGAGCCTTGAGAGCTTGATGGGCGCGCACCAGGGCTTCGGCAGCCGGTCGCTGCAGAAACGCCCGCGCCTGGGTATAGACCGGCGTACCCAGAAAATCATTGCTGGTGGCATAACGAATGTCGAGTTTGATGGTGGGATCGAGTTTCACCAACTCCACCAGGTCCGATGTGCGAAAGGTTCCTTGCTCCACGGGCGGCTTCGCGCGCAGCGCCTCGGCCCGCAACGCCTCGACCGGGCGCAGCGGCGTGATATGAAAGCTCGTCTCCTGCGCCATGCAGCAGGCGGCGAGCGATACCACGCAGCTTAGACATACGAAGCGTACGTGCGCGTGCATCGAGTCCTCCTTGGATGAGCTTTAAGCATAAATTCCGCCTGGCGGACAGCTTCTGTGACACCAACGCAGCGAGGTAATTCTTTTAGAGCCAAATCCCTCCGCGAAATTGCACAATAGGTTCGCCGTCTTTTCTTGTCGACCCAGCGTCACATAAGGCAAATCGTTATCAGGAGCAGCCAGTGGAGAGTACCAGAAGAACCTTTCTCAAGCAGGCAGCAGGACTCTCCGCTGCCTCCCTTGCCGGAGTAAATGTCGCGCACGGCGCAGAGGCCATGTCGCTGTCGAGCGCGGCGGTCGAACCAGCCAATGCTTCGTGGTACGACCGGCCTATGCGGTGGGCTCAACTGAGCTTCGTTGAAGACGATCCCGGCAATTACGACATGCAATTCTGGTTGGATTTCTTTGCCCGCATCCACGCCGATGCCACGATCCTGAATGCCGGCGGATGCGTGGCGTTCTACCCAACGCAAATCCCTCTGCACTACCGCAGCAAGTGGTTGGGAAACATGGATGCTTTCGGTGACATAGCCCAGGGCTGCCGAAAGCTGGGTATGAACGTCGTTGCGCGCACCGATCCACACGCCTGCCATAAGGATGTGTATGACGCCCATCCGGACTGGCTCGCCGTCGATGAGCATGGCAACAAGCGCCAACACGCGTCCGACTCCGACTTCTGGCTCACCTGCGCATTAGGGCCTTACAACTTCGAGTTCATGACCGCGGTCCACCAGGAAATCATGGCGAAGTACATGGTCGACGGCATCTTCACCAATCGTTGGGCGGGATCGGGTATGTGTTATTGCGAGCATTGCCAGAAGAATTTTCATGACTTCTCAGGTATGGATTTACCCCGCACCACCAATCCTCAGGATCCCGCGCGACGCCAATACATTGTTTGGCATCAGGCGCGGCTCTTCGAGTTGTGGCGGCTGTGGAATGGAAAAATACAGGAAATCAATCCCCATGCGAGCTACATCGCCAACGCCGGCGGCGGAGCTTTGAGTGATTTGGATATGAAGACGCTCGGTGAGCTCGCGCCTACCATGGTGGCCGATCGGCAAGGCCGCGCAGGTCTGGTGGCTCCGTGGGCCAGCGGCAAAAGCGCCAAGGAATTTCGTTCCACGATGGGGCGCAAAGCCGTTGCAGGTATCTTCAGCGTTGGCCTGGAGGAAAAGTACCGCTGGAAAGATTCTGTTCAGAGTGGAGACGAAATCAGGCTCTGGGTAGCCGATGGCATGGCCCAGGGATTCCGCCCCACCTGTACCAAATTCAACGCCAAGCCCTACGACATGCGCTGGTTTCCGGTAGTCGAAGAGATCTTTAAGTGGCACTATGCGCACGAAACCTACTTCCGCAATGAAAAATCACTCGCACGTGTCGGCATCGTTTATTCGCAGCAGACTGCCGCGTTTTACGGCGGAGACAATGCGGCCGCTGTTGTAGAAGATCCGGCGCTCGGCTTCTACCAGGCGCTGGTCGAAGCCAGAATTCCGTTTGAAATGGTGCATGACCATTTGCTCGATCGTGAGCACACCGATGCATTGCGCACCCTGATCCTGCCCAATATCGCGGCTCTTTCCAGACAACAATGTGATCAGATTCGCGAGTTTGTCGAACGCGGCGGAGGCATCATCGCCACTTACGAAACTTCGCTGTACGACGAGTGGGGCGTCGAACGCAGTGACTTCGGACTCGCTTCCCTCTTTGGGGTTTCTTTCGCGGGCAGCAAAGAAGGCCCCATGCAAAATTCGTATCTCAAGCTGGAAAAGGATCCATCCACCGGCCAATACCATCCGTTGTTGGCTGGGTTCGAGGATGCCAACCGGATCATCCATGGCGTCCACAGGGTGCACGTAACCCCGGCCGGCGAGGCTTCGCCGCTGCAGGTGGTTCCTACCTATCCCGATCTGCCCATGGAAGAGTGTTTCCCCCGCCCTGTAAAAGCGCACGATGCCGGGGTGTTTCTACGCCAGGTGGGCCAGGGCCGCGTGGTCTATTTTCCCTCAGATATCGATCGGACCTTCTGGGAAGTGCTCAATGCCGATCACGCGAAGTTGCTGCGCAATGCAGTCCTCTGGGCCACCAACGAGCCCGCTCCCCTGTCGGTCGAAGGCAAGGGCGTCATCGATGTTTCTTTCTGGGCACAGAAAGAAACCGTGACTGTTCACCTGGTGAATCTCACCAATCCAATGATGATGAAGGGCCCGGTGCGCGAAATCATCCCCATCTCCAACCAGCGCGTGCGGATCCGTGTTCCAGATGCACGGCGCGTCACCAGGGCGCGCTTGCTGGTTGCCGGCACGGAAGCCCATCCCCGCAAAGATGGCGACTCCGTGCTGATAGAGGTGCCTTCCATTGGCGTACACGAAGTCATCGCACTCGATCTTGCTACCTAGGCATTTTCGCAATTGGTGTAGACCGAACCCGTATTTCCTGTGGATGTTGGTGGAGCCACCGAACTGCATGCGACTTTCTTTGAGGAAAGTCGCACATCATTGTTCCCGGCCAGTGCTGCGTGGCAGGAAATACGGCAACCCGTGACCGTTTACGTGGTTTTCTCTCAAAGAAAACCACACCTCGCTGCTCTTACCACACCACAGTAATTGCGAAAATCCTTTAGTCGTAATACTCCAGGCCGAGGTGAGTGATCAGCGATTCCCCCTTGATATGACGGAGCGTGTTCTTCAGCTTCATCAGCTGAATGAACAGATCATGCTCCGGATACAGGCCGGGGGCGGTCATGGGCGACTTCCAATAAAAGCTCAGCCACTCCTGAATGCCCAGGTCCTTCAACTCCGGCGTACGCGCAGCCAGGTCGAGAAAAAGCACCAGATCCAGAGCAATGGGCGCGGCCAGAATGGAATCGCGGCACAGAAAGTCGACCTTGATCTGCATCGGATAGCCAAGCCAGCCGAAAATGTCGATGTTGTCCCAACCCTCTTTGTTATCACCACGGGGCGGATAATAGTTGATCCTCACCTTGTGATAAATATCCTTGTACAGGTCGGGATAGAGGTCGGGCTGCAGGATAAAGTCGAGCACGCTCAGCTTGGACTCTTCCTTTGTCTTGAAGGATTCCGGATCGTCCAGCACCTCGCCATCGCGGTTGCCCAGAATATTGGTGGAGTACCAACCGCTTACGCCCAGCATGCGCGCCTTGAAGGCCGGCGCGAGCACCGTCTTCATGAAGGTTTGCCCGGTCTTGAAGTCTTTCCCGGTAATGGGCGCGCTGTTCCTGCGAGACAGCTCCTGCATCACCGGCAGATCGACCGTCAGGTTGGGCGCGCCGTTGGCAAAAGGAACACCTTCCATCAGCGCCGCGTAGGCATAGAGCATCGACGGCGCGATGTTGATGTCGTTCTCCAACATCCCCTTTTCAAAGGCTTCGATCGAGGAATGCACCTCGGTCGGTGTTAGAAAGATCTCGGTCGAGCCGCACCAGATCATCACCTGGCGATCGGTCTCCTTCTTGTAAGCGCGAATGTCGGCGCGCAACTGTTCGGCCAGATCGCGCTTGTTCTTGCCCTTCTTCACGTTCTGGCCGCTTAACCGCTTCACGTAGTACTGGTCGAACACGGCGCACATGGGCCGTATGCTTTCGAGGAAAGGTCGAATCGTTTCCAGTTGGTCGCGGTCGAGAACCTGCGCCGTCTTGGCCGCCTCAAACATGTTGTCGGGAAAAATATCCCAACCCATGAACGACACGTCTTCCAACCTGGCCAGGGGCACAAAGTCTTGAATCAGCGGACTGCGGGCATCGGTGCGCTTGCCCAGACGAATGGTGCCCATCTGGGTAAGCGAGCCGATGGGCTTGGCGATCTTCTTGCGTACGGCTTCTACGCCGGCTACCAGGGTGGTCGCAACGGCGCCCATCCCGACGAGCATAATTCCTAATTTTCCGTTGGCTGGCTTTATCGGTGAACTGTCAGCAGCTTCGTGGCTGCTGCTTGTAGGCGTCGACATTTTCTTGCGGTTCCGTCCTCTCGCGTCTTAGGTGGGTCGTCGTACTCGGTCCGGGGCGGCCATGGTTTACCTGGCCTGCACAACCTCTGGAGCAGCGATCCCACCCCCATTGAGTCTCGCCCTTCGTTTCCGCTTTGGCAAATCGGAGCCGCTCAAAGGAGAGAAAGCGCGGCTTAATGGTCGCATCGCGGGTTTTAAAGCGGCTAAACCTGTTTTCGCGGATCCAGCCGCTGGACAATGAGAACCGGCGACAATCAGTCTCGAAGGGACGGCTGAAGATCAGACCTGTCCAAATTGGCTTTTTTGAAGAAGTTTGCTGGCGATGCTCTTGGGTGGAAGCCTCCTGCTTTAGCAGGGGGAGGCAACGCTTCAGCGTTGCCGGAAGAAATCCGACCTCTCGATCCTGCGCTTTCGCGCTGGGCTTTGTATCCGGGCACGACTGCCTCGCCGCAGCGAGCATTAGTCGGGCCACGCAATTGCCTAGAAAACATCGGGCTTCAAGCCCCTGGGCTTTTGCTGGCCAATTAACAACTGGCCCTGCCCCCTGGACGGGTGCCCGATGTCAACGTCCTCCCAAAAAGAAACTCCTGGACCTGGAAAAATCCGTTCCGGCACTCATCTTTTTTCCCGTAATTGCATCTATATCTGTAGACGATTTAGGCAGGGAGCGGATTCTCGCGTAGCCGCTCCCTGGCCTGCAATTGCCGGTAGTTTCGGCCTACACGCGAGCGAAGGATGGTGTTACCACTATCCGGTGTCACACCCGATCCCTGTCACAAATCAGGCAACACCATCCATCCCGCCCCGGCGGGATTTTTTACAGGTTCCCACTGTGCTTCCCTGTGCACGCAAGCACTCTCGCAAAAGGTGCAAACCGCAGCGAGCATGACTTGGCCGCAGCGAGCATGACTGCCAATGCTCGAAAACAACCAAAACGATCGAATTTTATCGAATTTTACAAAAACCGGCCCCAATCCAGTCCCGAAGAGTCTGCCCTGAGCTTGTCGAATGGGGACGGCTGAAGAGATGTCTCACCGTCACGTAGGTCGCCTGGTCCACGGGGTCTTTGCCACGGCAGGCATTTTCCGGGGTAGCGCTCCTCCACCGAGTGCCCATGAAAAGAGGACTGGTCCATGCCGCCCGTCGATACCCCGACGGCTACACGCACCGGAAAAGGATTGCCAATGCTCGAAAACAACCAAAACGATCGAATTTTATCGAATTTTACAAAAACCGGCCCCAATCCAGTCCCGAAGAGTCTGCCCTGAGCTTGTCGAATGGGGACGGCTGAAGAGATGTCTCACCGTCACGTAGGTTGCCTGGTCCACGGGGTCTTTGCCACGGCAGGCATTTTCCGGGGTAGCGCTCCTCCACCGAGTGCCCATGAAAAGAGGACTGGTCCATGCCGCCCGTCGATACCCCGACGGCTACACGCACCGGAAAAAGACTGCCAATGCTCGAAAACAACCAAAACGATCGAATTTTATCGAATTTTACAAAAACCGGCCCCAATCCAGACCCGAAGAGCCTGCCCTGAGCTTGTCGAATGGGGACGGCTGAAGAGATGTCTCACCGTCACGTAGGTTGCCTGGTCCACGGGGTCTTTGCCACGGCAGGCATTTTCCGGGGTAGCGCTCCCTCCACCGAGTGCCCATGAAAAGCGGACTGCTCCATGCCGCCCATCGACACCCCGACGGCTACTCGCACCCGGAAAAGAATACTGCCGATGCTCGAAAACACCCAAAACGATCGAATTTTATCGAATTTTACAAAAAACGGCGCCAGTCCAGTCCCGAAGGGAGCTGAAACTGGCTTTACGCCGCGGGAGTGGTTCCGGTGCGCTGCTTCCAATGCGACCAGGCAAACCAGAGAATCGCTGCCAGCAGCGCCACCTCCACGCCTAGATGAAATCTATGGAAAACCTCTTTGAACCGCGGATCGGTCTCCCAGGATTGCCCAAGCCGCATGCCCACGTACGCCAGCGCAAAACACCAGGGCCACGAACCCAGAAACGTGTAGATGTGAAAGCGCCAAAGCGGCATCCTGGCAATGCCCGCCGGTAAGGCGATAAAGGTCCGAACAACCGGGAGCAGCCGCGCCAGGAAGACAGTGATCGATCCGTATTTCTCAAAGAAGTGGGTGGTGCGGTCCAGGTCATGCCGGCTGAGGAGCACGTATTTGCCAAAGCGTTCCACCAGGGGGCGCCCACCATGGGCCCCTACCCAGTAAGCGACCGCGGAACCCAGATTGCAGCCCAGGGCTCCGGCCGTGGCCACCCACACAAGCTGGAACCTGCCGGCATACACCAGGTAACCGGAGAACGGCATGATGATCTCAGACGGCAGCGGAATACATGCCGACTCTATCCCCATCAGCAACGCAATTCCCAGGTAACCGGCAGACGAAATGACGGCAATGATGAAGTGGGCAAGAATAGCTATGATTTTCTCTGTCATCCGGAGGCAGTATATAGAACTGGTCTCACAAATAGCGCTACAAGTTCGAACAGGTACTCAAGACCATGCGTTTGGGGCGTATGAGACCAGCGGCAGCGTCTCCGCCCGGGTCGAGCGCCCTCGCGCCGCTTTGTTACCATGAAGTTTGCAAAGGAGTACACCATGGCAGAAGCCCTTACCCCGGAAGTTGCCGAGCAGCCACAGACCGCGCCAGAACCGCAGGCGGCTCCCGCCAAGGCAGTGAAACGGCAGATTATCGGTTTTACGTTTTTCAAGGTTCTACCCGAATGGCGCCGGCTCCCCGCCGCGGAAAAAGAAGCGCACCGCGAGGCCTTTGCCGCGGTCATCAAGCGCTGGAATCAGCCCGGACGTCTACTCACGCTCACCTACTCCACCGTCGGCCTTCGCGGCGATTGCGACATGGTGTTGTGGCGCATCTGCTATACCGCGGAAGATTTGAACGAGATGACTGCCGAGCTGATGGCGACGCCGATGGGCGGCTACCTGCAAACCGCCTACAACTACCTCTCGATGACCAAGCGCTCGCAATACCTCATCGGACACGAGCATGAAGACCAGCACGATTCCCGCGGAAGCATCCGGCCCGGCGGGCAAAAATATATCTTCATCTATCCCTTCTGGAAGACGCGGTCCTGGTACCTGTTGCCGCCTGAAGAACGGCAGCGGCTGATGAACGAGCACATCCGCATCGGCCATCTCTATCCTCGCATCAAGCTGAACACCACCTATTCGTTCGGGATCGACGACCAGGAGTTCGTGGTGGCATTCGAGACCAACTACCCCGAAGACTTTCTCGACCTGGTGCAGCAATTGCGGGAAACCGAGATCAGTCCCTACACCCTGAAAGACACGCCCATCTTCACCTGCATTCGCATGACGCCGGAAGAGATGCTGGCGCGGCTCGGCTAGACGCGGATGAAAGCGCCAGCCGCGCAGGCACCGGTCAAGAAAAAAACCGCAGCCAAAGCAGCGTTCGAAAAAGAAACGGTCACGAAACCGAACGCCGGCAAAGGTGCGGACAAGACAGCAGCCGTCAAGAAAGCCGCAGCGAAAAAAACGGCTGCGAAGAAGAGTCGGAATCCTCTCGCGCCGGAAAGGATCGCCGCGCTCCTCGATCGATTACAGCAGGCGTACCCCGGGGCAGAGTGCGCCCTGCGCCACAGCAACGCGTGGGAGCTGATGGTGGCGACCATCCTTTCGGCGCAGTGTACCGATGCCCGCGTCAACATGGTGACTCCCGGCCTGTTCAAGAAGTTCCCTACACCCACTGACTTCGCGCATGCGCCGTTGGTGGAGATCGAAGAGCAGATCCGGTCTACCGGTTTCTATCACAACAAGGCGAAGTCGCTGAGCGGGGCGGCGCGCAGACTCATCACCGAGTACGCCGGCGTCGTTCCCCAAACCATGGACGAGTTGCTGACCCTGCCCGGCGTCGCCCGCAAGACAGCCAATGTAGTGTTGGGCGTGGCCTTCGGCAAAGCATTAGGAGTGGTGGTAGACACCCACGTGCTTCGGCTATCGATGCGTCTTGAGCTTACCCGGGAGACGCAGCCGGTACCGGTGGAGAAAGACCTGATGCAGGTCATTCCCCAGGATCACTGGATTGCTTTTTCGCATGAAATGATCCACCACGGCCGCCAGATCTGCATTGCGCGTAAGCCGCGGTGCGCGGATTGCACGCTGGAACCCTTGTGCTACGGGCGTGATAAGACCTGGAGCAGCCACGCGTAGCACGGTTGCAGTGTGACCGCCGCCCACGTCTCGATTCGCGACCTCCGTCTTGTGGCCGATTCTACAATCTGGCCTTAACCGGTCTTCCGACGCAATGGGAGTGCGGCAGATGGCCGAACGATTGCAATATTCAGCCGATAGATAATGCCATTGGGCTATCCCTGGAGAGTTTCCCACGAGCGTTCTCTGTATACTCGGCACTTAATATGGGTCCTTATGACAACAGACCAAAGCATTGCCGAATCAGGTTGACATCGCCATGATCGAACAGACACTTGGGAGCTCTCTACGTTATTTGAGAGAGCAAAATGGTATCTCGCTGCGGGCTCTTGGAGAACGCACGGATTTCTCCGCCAGTTTTCTGTCGCAGATCGAGAATGGGCAATGTTCGCCCTCCATCTCTTCCATGGAGAAGATCGCGAACGCCTTAGGCGTCACCCTGGGGCAGTTTTTTCTTTCTGCGAATCAGCAGGTCGTGAACATAGTCCGCGCCAGCGATCGTGCCCATATGGCGCTCGATTGGTCGCGAGCTGAGATTGCTTCGCTCGGCTCACTCTCCATGGGCTCGCTTTCCAGCGGATCGCAATTTCGGGCTTCCATGCTTATCATCAAGCCGGGCGGCTTGACCGGAAAGCACCCTACCCCGTCGATTTCCGACGAATTTGCGATGGTGTTTGAAGGCAAGGTAATCCTGAAGCTGAAAGACAGCGAGCAGATTCTCGAACGCGGCGACTCGGTGACGGTGGTCGCGGGAACCGACCGCCAATGGCGGAATGAGACTGAGGCACTGGCCGAGATTTTGGTTGTTTCTCTCGGCCCCTATCTGTGACGCTCTAGCGATTAGCCGTGTTCAGCTTGTCGATATCATGCTTCAACTGCTCCAGCTTCTGGCCTGCTTCGCCCAGCTTGCCTTCCGAGGTCAGGCGTTGGTAGTCGGCGAAGTCCCTGGCGGCTTCGGCAATGGTTGGCCGTAGATCCGTTGCGGATTGCGGTGTATTCGGGGTGGACGACGGCGCCGCAACACGCTGAGGCTCGGTCGAGGCCGTCGCGGCCGTCGAGGTCAAGGACGAACCCGTTCCCCCGAAAAGAGACGTCAGTGCTGCTTCGAAGGTCGATCCGTAGGCCAGACGGTCCTGCAGAGCAAGCACCACCAGCCGCAGCTCCGGCATCGGACTTCGCTCGGCCTGCAGATAGATCGGTTCGGCATATAACAGTGCGCGCCCAGTGGGAATGACGAGCAACGTACCGCGCCGCACGTGCGAGCCCTGCTGATTCCACAGCGTCAGTTGCCCCGAGAGCTGGGCGTTCTGGTCGATGCGGGCCTCAATCTGCAACGGCCCGTCCACCAGCTTGTTCTTGGGGAAGTTGTAGACCACCGATTTTCCGTAATTTGCGCCGTCGCTGCGGCCGGCAATCCAGCCAATCAGATTGTTCCGGTTAGCGGGAGTGAAGGGCAAAATCTCTACGAACTCCATACCGGTCTCGTCCGGCAGCTTCATCAGTACAAAGTTCGGCTGCAGTCGGCTGGGTGGTTTGTCCACCGCCCTCGCTCGTACCCACTTCCGTAGCGACGGTCCACAAATCATCGCGGTTGTAGAACACCGCCGGATCCGTCATGTGATACAGACCGTAGACTTCGCCCTGCAGTTTAAGCAACAGCTCGGGGTAGCGCATGTGCTTGCGCAGCCCGGCGGGCATCGCCGACGCGTCTTTGAACAGGCCGGGAAAGATGTTTCGATACGCCGCGAGGACCGGGTCCTGCGTGTCAAAGACGTAAAAGGTAGTGGAGCCGTCATAGGCGTCGATGACCACCTTGACGCTGTTGCGCATGTAGTTGATGTAGTCGTCGCCCAACCGGTAGTGGGTGGAATAGGGATACAGATCGGAGGTAGTAAATGCATCCATCACCCATTGCAGCCTGCCATCCTCGCCGACCACCATGTAGGGATCGGGATCGTAGGTGAGGAACGGCGCCAGGGTCTCTACTCGATCGCGCACGTTGCGCCGCATCAGCAACCGGCTCTGTGCGTTTACGTCATCGCTGAAGGGCAGCTTGCCCAGATCGCCGCGGTCAAGCGCGATCAGAATCCGGCGCACAAACCCACCCAGCTCGATACCGCCATCGCCCTGGTACGAAGTGAGGTTGTTGCTCTGGCCTTGCGGGTAATCGAATTCCTGTTGCCGCGTCTTGACGTACACGTCGGTGTTGGTCAACTCGCCAAAATAAATCTGCGGACGGGTTACGCGCACACTGGGCACGGTGCTTTGCACCGGCATGTTGCTCAGGTACAGGGTGGGCAGGCCTTCAGAGGTGAACCCGTTCACGGGGTTCATCGTAATGCCATAACCATGGGTGTAGATCAGTTTCTCGTTGATCCAGTTGCGGCTGCTCTCGGGAAGTTTGTCGACGTTCAGCTCACGCGTACCCAACATGACCTGGCGCAGGGAGCCGTCGATGACGTAGCGATCGATGTCGATGTCGGGAAAGTCGTAGTAGGTACGAATTTCCTGGATCTGCCGCAATGTATCCTGCAGTGCCTGCCAATCCCACAGCCGGATATTGTCGAGGGTGGGTTGATTATTGGCCGCGTCGGCGGCGGCGACGGTGGTCTCCGCAGGAAACTCGCGCTGGGCAAACTTGTCCAATCCGAACGCCTGCCGGGTCATGCGAATGTTGTTGGCGATGTAGGGCTGTTCGCGCACCAGTTCATTCGGTTTGACGATGAAGCTGCTCATCCACCAACCGGCGACGCGGACTCCGACAAAACAAAGGGCGGCGGGAAGCAGGGCCACAATCAGCCATCGCCCCCTGGCGACCCTTACGGCGTTCGCGATGGCCACCAGCGCGCCGGCCACCAGGGCTGCGCAAACCAGCAGCATGCCGGCGAGGGTAATGTGCGCGTCGGTGTATGTGACCCCGCCGAACACCGTGTGCGAGTCGAATAACAGATCGTAGCGCCCCAGGTAGACCCGCACGGCAACGATGAGCAAGAGAAAAGCAAACGCAATGGAGAGCCCGCGCCAGGGCAGGATGAGATAGCTGCGGCGCTTGGCGAACGCGCCGGCGCCGCCGGTAATCATGATGAAAAAGCCGGCCAGCGCACAGCAGATGACCGCGAGCGTCAGCAGCCAGCCGGAGATGAGCTGCCATGCCGGCAGGGTAAAGAGAAAAAAGCTCAGCGGCTTGCCGAAGACCGGGTCAGTCACGGGACCGCCGGCACCTGATGCGTACCAGAAAAGCGCGAGCGTCGGCCACTCCGCCATCATGCCCGCGCCCGTCACCAGGGCAATGGCTACCGATCCGCCGAAGGCCAGCAGACGCATGACCGGGTCCACTGGAAGCGCGATCGGCTGACCGCCAAAGAAGATGGTGTGACTGCTGGGCAGGTCGGGCAGATGGGCACGCTTGAGCGCGGCAAACGCTCCGTAGAGAATCAGGAAAGTAGCGACCGCGAAGACGGCGAAGATGCCCCACTGGATGCCCAGTGATTTCGAGAAAACACTCCCGTAGCCGAGCGAACGGAACCAAAGCAAGTCAACGAAATACGACACAGCGGTGCGGGCGCTGAAGAGAATGACAAGAAGGATGGCGAGGAGGATAAAGAAGCGGCGGCGGCCGCGGCGGGGGTTCTTTAGAGGCCAGTCTATCTGTGTGGGCATTGCTGGCCCATTCTACCGGCATTCCGGTTCCTTCGTTTCCCTCCGCGTTTCATTTCCCCGCATTTCACCCCCCGCTTTTCATTCCCGAGGACAGCGAGACCTTCGTCGTTTGCGGGAAGGCGGCCAAAACAGCCTGCGGACGACTTCGATATAACGATGGTTCCGGGCCCCTGGGTCACTTCCGTGACGAACGCAGACCGGCATACCATGGGTGGTCAGAGAATTCACTGGCGCAGATGCACTCTGCCGGAGTCCCCCATGCCTACTAAAAAATCCACCCCCCGCTTCTCTTCCCAAGCGCGCATTGTACTGCCTGGAAGTGAAAAAGCACCCTTGGCCGCGGCCACCGGCGAAAAACCGGTGCGTGGCGGTAGCGCTATGACGGTTTCCGTCATGGTCCGCCGCAAGAAGCCGCTCAACACCCGGCGGTTGGGTCTGGACCGCCTTACGCGTGCGCAGTACCGCCAGCAGTATGCAGCGGATCCTGCTGCCATCAAGCTGGTGCGCGCGTTCGCCAAGGAATTCGGTCTCACGGTTGCCAAGGACACTCCCAAGGCGGAGCAGTGCACCATCAAACTCAGCGGCACGGCGGCAGCCATGGAGAAAGCCTTCGCCGTCACCCTCACGCAGAAGGTTCTTGACGGGGTCCCGTATCGCGTCCGCGAAGGCAGTATCCAATTGCCCTCGGAGTTAGTGGGTGCGATTGAGGCCGTTCTTGGGCTCGATAATCGTCCCCAGGCCCGGCCCCACTTTCGCGTACTCGGTTCCACGACCGGCGACGGCACGGGGGAAGGCTTCGCCCACCCGCGCGCCAAAGGCGCCTCCTACACTCCCGTGCAAGTAGCGCAGCTGTACCAGTTTCCTCAGGGCGCCACCGCGACTGGCCAGACAATCGGGATCATCGAGCTCGGCGGCGGTTACCGGAGCGCGGATCTTACCGCCTACTTCAAGACCCTGGGCCTGAAAGCGCCCAAGGTAACCGCGGTCTCGGTCGACAAAGGCAAGAACACTCCAGGCACGGCGAACAGTGCGGACGGCGAGGTGATGCTCGATATCGAAGTGTCGGCGGCGGTCGCCCAGGGAGCAAACATTGTTGTCTACTTCGCGCCTAACACCGACCAGGGCTTCATCGATGCCGTCAACACCGCTGTCCACGACGCGGCCAATCATCCGAGCGTGTTATCGATCAGCTGGGGTGGCCCCGAGTCCACCTGGACGATGCAGGCGACGACTGCGTTCGACGCCGTATGCCAGTCTGCCGCAGCCCTCGGCATTACCATCACCGTGGCCGCCGGGGACAACGGGTCGACCGATGGGGCTACGGGCAACAATGTCGACTTCCCTGCTTCCAGTCCGCACGTCCTGGGCTGTGGGGGAACCGAGCTTATTGGTAACGGCGGCAGTATCACATCAGAAGTGGTGTGGAACGAGCTGGCGAGCAGCGAGGGCGCGACCGGCGGCGGCGTGAGCAACATCTTCGCGCTGCCCTCCTGGCAGGCGAAGGCCAATGTGCCGCCGCCCAGCGGGAGTGCCGGCGGCCGAGGAGTACCCGACGTCAGCGGAGACGCTGACCCCCAGACTGGCTATCAAGTGCGCGTCGATGGCCAAACCATGGTGATCGGGGGCACCAGCGCGGTAGCGCCGCTCTGGGCGGGACTGATCGCGCTGAGCAATCAGCAAAACGGAACCAGCGCCGGATTTATTCAGCCTCAGATCTACGCCGCGAAGGCCGCGTCTGCATTCAACGACATCGTGTCGGGAAACAATGGCGCCTTCAGCGCAGGGCCGGGCTGGGATGCCTGCACAGGTCTTGGCTCGCCGATCGGCTCCGCACTCATCTCGCTGCTCGGCGCCGCCGCAGCGGCGAAGAAAAAGGGCGGAAAGAAGAAACCCGTCCGCATGCGGCCGGTCAAGAAAGGAAAGAAGGGCAGGTAATCGTTGAGCTGCCAATTATGTTGCGTAGAGGGCTCATTGCCGCCAAATAAGCAGCTTCGCGCCCTTCGCGCTGCCGATAGTCCCTCAATTCGGTGAGCGACAAAGCGGAATATCGCTCTGGCTCAAGGGTACTTCCCCCGAAGAGGGCAACCCAACGATTCGAATCCCTGTAGGGCAGCGGATTCAGTAAGACGGAGTTGACGACTGTAAAAACAGTCGTCGCGCAGCCGATTCCGACGGCTAGCGCGAGGATCGCAAATCCTGCGATGAACTTCGCCCTCGCCCAGGAGCGCCAGCTACGAATCAGGAGTCGAAGCATCGATCAAAATAATACTCTTCTGACCTGCCCTCCAAATGAGTCCAGACGGCATGGCGGAGCCCGCGGACTGATATCATGCCGGAGATGAGTGGCATTGATGCGATCGTTGCTATCCACCGTGAATTCTCCAGCACGCCCATCTGCCCAAGCTAGGCGCAAATGTTCGTTCTCATGCGGCGGCGATAGCCGTAAGCATGGATTTATCCAAGGCTGAGAGGATCGGAATCGAACGTGTGGCGTTTCGCATTTCTTACGTCTTCTGCGAGGAAAAGAGGCAGAGAATTGGCCACAAATGAGCACTTCTAGACTCCAACCGTATGCGTTTGCCCTGGCCATATGCATCGGGGCGGGAATGCTGTCCTGGCTTCTAGGGGCGCCCTCGTCTTGTTTTCACCTGGCGATTGTCATTTGTTGCCTCTATGGTGGAGAAAGGACAGGCCTTGTGGCGACCGGCATGGCCATCCTGAGTTTCGATTACTTCTTCCTTCCCCCTCGTTTTACCCTCCTTGTCGAGCATTCGGCATATCCCCGCTTCGCCGCTTTTATCGCCACCGCTGTATGCATCAACCTGGCCATTGCGGCCAAACAACGAGGAGACAGGGCCCGCCGCCAAGCGGAAGAGCAATATGCGACCGAGCGACAGCACGCAAGAGCTGCCGAGGTCGCTTTGCAAAAAATGCAGGTCCGGCTCGCCCGGGCATCTCAGATTGCCACTCTCGGAGAAGTCTCGGCCTCGATTGCGCACGAAATCAACCAGCCGTTGACCGGGATCATAGCCAATGCACATGTGTGTTTCGACTCGCTTTCAAGCGATTGCGCGAGCATAGCCGACGCGCGCTTGCTCCTTGAGGAAATTCTTGCATGCGGTTACCACGCGACTGAGGTCGTACAACGTATGCGATCCCTTTTCAAGTGTGGAACCCTCGAAAAGACAACCCTCGACATCAACGAAGTTGCCCGGGAGGTAATCAACCTCCTGCGCAGCGAGGCAGCTAAGCGGCGCGTGGACTTAGAGACCGATTTAGAAACAGAACTGCCGATGATCGTGGGCGATCGCGTGCAAATCCAGCAGGTGTTGGTCAATTTGTGCATCAACGGCTTTGATGCGATGGACTCGCTGGTCGATCGTCCGCGAACGCTGTCCGTGCGAACCAGGATTCATGGTTCCGATGCGATCCGTTTGGAAGTGCGGGATAGCGGAATCGGCTTGCCGGAGCCGGACAGAATCTTCGAGCCATTTTTCACTACCAAGCAAAACGGGATGGGCATGGGGCTGCCCATCTGCCGTTCCATTATCGAACTACATGATGGCCATCTTTGGCCACAGACCGACGAGGCTCCCGGAACCACGTTTTGCTTTACCCTGCCCGTGCCCGATCACCGCCCATCGCCACTTCCATGCAGCAGCGTCAGGCAACCATCACAAGAATATCTATCAGGGACAGGCCGCCAAACGCCATGAATTCAATCTAAGGCGCTGAGTGGCTCGTCACCTCTTCTGCCCTAATCATTTTCGTATCGGGCACGGCCAACGCTCGCTGCGGCGAGGACGCTCGCTGCGGCGAGGCAGTCGTGCCCTGATTACAAAGCGTGAAGTTAGAAGCTGAACCGAGCCTGTAACTGCACCGTCCTGCTGCCCAGCGCGCCGCCAGCCACACCGAAGTCCGAATTCACTTGGGAAACCGAACCGTTGGGATTGACCGAACCGACAATATTGTCGAGCGAAGCGCTGTTGAGGTTCGTTTTATTAAACAGATTGTAGGCATCCACGCGTATTTCGAATTTCGCGCCTTCGCCCAGGATCCGATTGCTGGGCAAACCGAATGCCTTCGTCAAGCTGCCATCCAGGTCGTTGTAGCCCGGCCCAGTTAAGCCGTTGCGCTGAATGCCTGGGACTGGGGGCGCCGCGGTCGCTGGAAATGCCGGCCCGTCCACAAAGGAAGGCGGCGCGAAGAACTGCGTACCGTCCCCGCTATAGTTGGGGTTCGTAGCCTGCTGAAACGTATGGTTGCTGGTATTTGTCCCGAAGGGCTTGAGAATTGTCGCCGGTCGAAGCTGGCTATAACCACTGCCGTTGTAGTAGAGACCGCCTGCCGTTACCACGTTATAGAGGGGGTTGAAGGGAAAGCCGGTGTGGATGTTGTAGATGCCGCTCAACGACCAGCCACCGGCCACCTTCTCTGCCCAGCTATGCTGTCCGCTGAAGATCACCGGTTGCCACAAACCGAAAACCTTAAAGCCATTGGCTACGTTGTAGTCCGACCGCCCATAAGCAGCAGCCCCGTTGTAGGGATATGGATCTTCTTCGTACGGCCCTGAGTTTTGGTCCATGGCCTTGGCCCACGCATATTGCATCTCGGCGCTGAACTGGTGGGCAAAGCTGTGTTTCAGGGTAGCGATCAACGCGTTGTAATTTCCCGTCCCCGTGTTGGCGTAGTAATCGATGGTATTGGCATACGGGCTCAGGGCAGATCCGTTGGCCGCCGCGATCACGTTGTAATTCGACTGCACCAGCAGGTGGCGCGATTCGCTCCCCTGGTAGCCGATCGAGGCGACCAGCTGATAAGGCAGCTGATACTGCGTGTCCAGCGAGTAGTGGTAATTCGAAATCGACTTCGGGTTGGAGGGGAAACCCGTCACAAAGATAGGCTGCCCGTTCGTGGGCAAGTTATTAGTGCCGAATTTTGTGATGGTCGCCGGGTTAGGCGCGTAGCCAAAAATAGAGTTGATGCTCGATGCCGTCTGGTACAGGATGCCGGGGTAGTTTGCGGTTGGGGTTGCGCAGCAGAAGTTCGCTTGCACCGCATTCGGCGGGTTGCCATTTCCGTTCGCTGTGATGGCAATTTCGTTCTGGTTATAGTTAATTCCGAAACCGCCGCGGACCACGAGCTTGTTCGCCGACTGCTTCGGCTGCCACGCAAAACCGACCTGGGGACCGAAGTTAGTTTTCTGCGGGGTGTAGAGTTTACCCCCCACACGAATGTTCAGATTGCTGAGCGTGTTGAGACTCTGCACCACATCCAGGTTGTTTTCCTTGGAATAGAAAGACCCAAAGTAAGACCAGCGCAGGCCGACGTTAATGGTCAGATTAGGCCGAATCTTGTAATCGTCCTGAACAAAAAAGCCCCACAGATCTACACGGTCGTCCTGACGATTGGCAAAGGGGACGCCGGTAGCGGAGGCGAATTGTCCGCTCTCACTGTAGGGAGCGTCGTTGGCAAAGTCCCACAGGTTGCGAAAACCAAAACCCGGACGCGCGGCATAGACAGGATTGTTGAGGTAGTAGAGCCGGGTAAAGTCGCCGCCGGTTTTGATGTTGTGCCGGCCCAACACCTTGGTCAAGACATCGTTGTAGTCGTAAGTCCATTGGTTCAGGTTGCTTGGTCCGGGAGCGCCGAAGCCCTGAAAGCCACCCTGATTGGCAATGGTGCCGGTGGCGTCCACATTGTCCTCAGGCAGACCAAAGGGCGCCTGTGGATTGGTCTTGACCTCATTCCACCGCCAGCCAGCCGCGTTGGCTCGAGCCTCGTTCAGCAAGGTGGGTGTGAAGGTGTGATTCCAGATCCCCGAAAAAGCATCGTTGATCTGCGAGTGGTGCCAGAAGTTGGCTGCGCGCACGGGACCGTTGTAGTAGGTGCTGGTGACGGGAACCCAATAAATGGCAAAACTCACGTGGTCTTTCTGGGTCACATCTGTATCCAGGCGGCCGTTGTACTGCATTTGACTGGTGTTCGACGGGCTCACCGAGTTGAAATAGGCCAGATCGGGCACGCCGTCCAGGCCGCCACCCACACCCGGCGTATTCACCGATCCACCGTAGCTTGGGTCTTGCAAGCCGAGACCGTTTTTCAAAGGCGATCCCACATCCAGGCCGGCCGTAGTGGTCGCGCAGTTCACGCCCTCTGTCAGCCCGATCGATGCGCAAGAACGCTGAATGATCCCGCTGGCCGAAACCCCTTCGCCTTTGTAGGAAAGATACTTCGCCGCGATGCTGCCTGACGTTGCTGCCGCGGAGTCGAATTGCGAAGTTTCATACCATCCCTGCGCGGTCGCGCCGGCAGAAAAGGGGCTGGTCTCAAAATTGAAGAACGCGAATACCCTGTTTTTCCAAATTGGGCCGCCGAGGCTGCCGCCGTAGTTGTTGAAACGCGACTCGTCGCGGTTCAGCCCGCGATCCGCCGCCGTGCCTGTAACCTCCGATCCGAGGCCGTTATATCGCTGATACGCATTCAGCCCCGGCCGCGAGGCCTTGAAGAACGCACTGCCATGAACCGAGTTGCCGCCGCTCTTAGACGTGACCTGGATCTGCCCTCCGCTGAATCGACCAACCTCGGCATCGTAGCTGTTGGAGACAATCTTTACGTCCTGCACCGAGTCTTCGCTGGGGGTGACGACGGAGGTCCCGCCCCAAACCGCGCTGACCGTGCTGATGCCATCAATCGAAACACCATTGGTTTCGTATTGACCGCCGCGCGCCTGGATCTGCGGTCCGTTCTCAGTCTGGAAGATGCCGGCAGCAGAAGCGCCCGTTCCGCCCGGTCCCTGGTTGCCGGGATTGTTGTTGGTGCCCCCGCCGGAACCCTGCGCACCGTCGCCAAAGACGCCCGGTGCGAGTTGCGCCAGCTGGAACACGTCGCGGTTATAAGAGGGCAGATGCTGAATCTCGGTGCTGTTGACGGTCCCGCTAAGCGAGGCAGTCGCGGTATCGAGGGCCGGAGCCAGCTCCCCATTGACGGTTTCCGTTTGCGTCGTGTTGCCAATCTCAATGGAGAGGTTGAGCGCGTTCGCTTGCTCCGGAATCAACTGGTAATTGTCGACTTCCTTCGTTTTGAAGCCGCCCTTTTCAACGGTGATGGTGAAGCGGGCAGGCGGCAGCGCATTGAAATTGTAAATTCCGCTATCGCTGGTAATGCTTATCTGAGATTCATTGGTCTCGGTATTGACCAGGGTGACTTTGGCTCCGGGAACAAGAGCGCCTTGAGGATCGGTCACCGTGCCGCGGAGCGACGCGCGAAATTGAGCAAGCGCCACGGGTACGAATAGCGACAACGCGGCCAGGCCTAAGAGCAAAGTGCTAGCCAACCTTTTTGCCGGCGAAGATACCTTGTACGGATAACTATGGATCGTGTGCATTCTGACTCTCCTTAATAGTGAGAAACTGCATTCCATCCCGGTGGCCGTTGAGCGCGAGGGCGCTCATTCAATCTGGGTCAACCGATCATGGTCTTAACAATTGTTCGGCAGCGAGTGGCCCGCTGATTAATCCGTTAGAATCAGCTTTGCGCAATCGGTTGCGCTCGGTTAGAATTCATACCACTCGCACAAGAGCAGTGTCAAGCACAAGCCCCCGACACGCCTGACTTGGATGCGTCGTTCGCGTGGTGCGGATGCCACCCGCTTGCATTCCACATTCCTGGAGAAAAAAGTGAGTTGGTTGGATCATGTGAAGATGAGAGCGTTCGCTCCACAATGGACATGGATCGCCCTTCTGCTTGCGGGAACGGCGTGCCACGCCGACCAAAATTATTCCCAGCAGGTTTTTTTTGAGAACAGCCTGTCAGCCGAAAGCTACTTTTACAGCAGCGGCAAAGTAAGCGCGCCCAGCCAGCTCAAGCTCATCGACGAAAAGCTTCCAGTGGAGACCGCGACCTTCATCAGTGGCCCCAATGCACTCGAACTTCAATGGGAATCCGCAGCGAACGGAGGCTGGTCGGCGGAAGTAAGGCTGTACGAATGGCGGAACCGGATCCATCTCTTCCCCGGATCCAAGCTCTTCCTGTGGGTTTATGCTGCCGATGGCATCCGCGCCGCGGACCTTCCGCATCTCGCGTTGCGCGATACCGGCGGCAACTTTACGCAGCCGCTGAGCCTGGGCGCTTACACCCAGGACATCAAGCCACACAGCTGGACCCGCGTCGGGATTCCCCTGGCATCCTTCCAGACGGCTTCGGTGAACGCGTTCGAGCCCCATCGGCTGAATACCCTGATCCTGGTACAGGGCGCGCCGGATGCGACGCCCCACACGCTGTTGCTTGACGATATCCGCATCGAGAATGACGCACCCTCGGCGCAAACAGCGCCACCCACTCCAACGGGGGTACGGGCGAAGGGATACGAACGGCACATTGACATAACCTGGGATATCACCCGGAACGCAGTGAAAGATCAGACACTGGCACAATACGTCGTCTATCGTTCGATCGGCGGCGAGCCATTCCAGCCCATCGGCGTGCAGCGGCCGGGGGTCACACGTTTCTGTGACTACACCGGAAATCCTCATCTCACCGCCGCCTACCAGGTCACGGCGAGGACCTCGACTCTTCGCGAATCGGCGCCATCGCCGACGGTGACCGCCGGCACCCATCCGATGAGCGATGAGGAACTGCTCACCATGGTGCAGGAAGCTTCCTTTCGCTATTACTGGGAAGCCGCCGAACCGCACTCCGGCATGACCCGCGAAAACACCCCGGGCGATGACGACATCGTTGCCGTGGGAGCAAGCGGCTTCGGCGTGATGGCTACGATCGTGGCGGCCGATCGTGGCTTCATCACCCACCAGCAAGCCATCGAACGGCTTTCGCGGATCACGGAATTTCTTGCCACCGCCGACCATTATCACGGGGCGTGGCCACACTTCCTCAGCGGCAGCACCGGTCACACGTTGCCGGTCTTCGACATCTACGACAACGGTGCAGACCTGGTCGAGACCTCATTCATGATGGAAGGACTCCTGGCTGCACGGCAATACTTCAAGCAGGACGGGCCATCCGGACAGGCCTTGTACGAGCGCATCACGAAACTTTGGGAAGGGGTGGACTGGAACTGGTTTCGCGCAACGCCGCAACGGGACGCTCTCTATTGGCATTGGTCTCCGCAATACTCCTTCCATATCGCCAATCGCCTTACCGGTTGGAACGAGGTCATGATCACCTATCTGGATGCGATTGCCTCGCCGGCGCACGGCATCCCCGCCACCGGCTACTACAGTGGATGGGTGGGCGAGGGTATCGGCAATCGATACGCAAACGGCAAATCGTTTTTTGGGATCAAACTCGACGTGGGAGAAAACACCGGGGGCCCGCTCTTCTTCACCGACTACTCCTTCATGGGCTTCGATCCCCGCGGCATGCATGACCGCTTCACCGACTACTTCAACAACAACCGCGCCATGGCCCTGATCAACCAGCAGTACTGCATCCAGAATGCACACCACTGGAAAGGCTACGGGGAGGACACCTGGGGTCTCACCGCGGTCGACGGCCCGCAGGGCTACGTTCCGTATGAAGCCACATTCGATCTCGATGACGGCACGCTCGCGCCCACCGGGGCGATCAGTGCCTTCCCCTATACTCCGCAGGCGTCGATGGCGGCGCTGAAGCATTTCTACCGGGACTTGGGAGCCCAGGTCTGGTCCATCTACGGTTTCCGGGACGCATTCAATCTGCAGCAAGACTGGTATTCCGGCATAACCATGGGCCTGAACCAGGCGCCGATGGTGGTGATGATCGAAAATTACCGCACTGGCCTGGTGTGGAAGAACTTCATGGCCAACCCGGAGATCCGCCCGGCGCTTGAGAACATAGGATTTCGACCGGATGAGGAACCGCGAAAGCCCTAGCTGCGTAGATGGTACTGGCGAGTCGATTGAAGATGGAGGAATAGAAGATCAAGAAGCCAAAGTCCATCCCCGTTCCCGATGCCTCCGGTGGAAAGAAGGGCCGCGGACGCAGCGTCAACATCAAGCAGCTGGCAGCCCACCTCGGTTTGTCCCAGACCACTGTCTCCCGAGTGATGAACGCTTCGGCCGCCGAATACCGTATCTCGACAGACACGCAACAGCGTGTGCGGGCCGCCGCTGCTTCTCTGAACTACGAACCGAACGCCTTCGCGAGCGGGCTGCGGAAGAAGCGGAGCTTCACGGTAGGCGTCATGGTGCCGGAGATCAGCGAAGGGTACACGGCGACCGTGCTCGCCGGCATCGGCGACGCGTTGCTGCAAGAGAAGTTTTTCTATTTCGTCGTCAGCCATCGCCATCGCTCCGAATTGCTGCAGAGCTATCCCCGTTTGCTGCTGTCACGCGGAGTCGAAGGAATTATCGCCGTGGATACGCCCATCCAGAACGACCTGCCTGTTCCCATTGTGGCCGTATCGGGAAACAGCAGGACCAATGGCATGACCACCATCGAACTCGATCACCAGACTGCGGCCCGTCTCGCGCTGACTCATTTGTTGGAGTTGGGGCACAAGAGAATCGCCTTCATCAAAGGACAGACCTTTAGCGCCGACACCCACGCCCGGTGGCAGGGTATCCGCAAAGTCTGTTCCGAGCTCGGCATTCCTATCCGGCCGGAACTGGTTGTTCAACTGGAAGGCATAGAAGGCAGCGAGCCCGGGTACGCCGCCACAAAAAAATTACTGCAACAAGGAGGTCAATTCTCGGCCATCTTTACCTTCAACGATATTTCAGCGATTGGAGCCATCACCGCGTTGCACGAAGCCGGTATTTCCGTCCCCGCCAAAGTCTCGATCATTGGATTTGACGACATCTCCAGCGCCGCAACCAACAACCCCGCGCTCACCACCGTGCGCCAACCGCTGTATGAGATGGGGCGCACCGCCGCCACCACGCTGATGCACGAAATTTGTGAAGGAGGCACCGATCAAGCGGCGGAATCGATCGCAGAATCAATCCCACAATCCATCTTGGTCTCGCCCTGCCTGATCAAACGCCGATCCACGAGCAAAGCCGCGCATTAGAGCATTTTCGCAATTGGTGTAGACCGACGCGTAGTGGGTCCGCTCATTGAAGTCCCGGCGCTTATCGGTCTGGTCAACGTGGCGTTCTGGATTCGGCAGCACTATTTCCGTAAAGCGACTGCGAATCCCCAGCAAAGCCGCGGCGCAGTAAAGGATTAGGAAGCAGCCTTTTCCTCTGCAGTTCGTTTCAGGTCTGCCAGATACGCAAGACGAAGCGCATGGCGGGACGCAGAGTAGTGCGCCCCGGCGAGCAGCAGCAGCCCGGTCACAAAGGCCCACAACATCAAACTCACTGAAACAGAAAACGGTCCGTAAACCTTTTGCAGGTCCATCCAGGGCAGCGCCGCGACGTACAGCATCTTGGCCCCTTCCCACGCCAGCCCGACGACGATGGCGGTCGGCAGCACTGCGCGGACAGGCAGCTTGCGGTTGGGCAGTATCCAATAAATAAGGAAGAAGAGCACGATGCTGGCGATGGCCGCCGAGATCTGTAGCAGCCAGTGGGCGAAAAAGCCGAACACCATATTCTCTGTGTGGTGGAAAAAGAGCAGACGCAGCAGCGATTGTTGTGCAGCGGTAACGGCGACACTAACCATCGCCACCGTACCGATACCGGCCGCCAGCCCCAGTGAGATCAGCTGGTTCATGACGTAGGAGCGGTTCCTGGTTATACCCCACACTCGATTCAAGGCAACTTCCAACGGAAGAAACACGCCGGTCGAGGAAACGAGCAACATCACCACGGAAGCAATTCTTACCCCACTGTGGGCGTGGGCCACAATCTCCATATTCTTGGTGACGAATTGCTGACCGGCGGGAAGAAAATAGCGGATCATGTCCGCGATTGCGCTCTCCATCGCAGTGGAATGGAAGACCAGGCGTGCGATGGTAAACATCATTACGATGAACGGAAATAACGACAAGATCGCATTGGCCGCAACGCTGAAGGCATAGGTATGCACTTCGGTCTGGGCCATGTAGCGAACAAGGCTCAGAACCTCGGATCCCAGGCTCGCATTGGCGGCTAATCTCGGCGGCGGTTTGGGTTCGGCGGGAACACCAACACGCGCCTCTTCTTCAGGCGTTGCCAAAATCTGGGGGAAGGATACGCCGAGAGTCATAGGCACCCATCCTAGCAGTATAGAAGCCAGCTCGAAATCACCCACACGATCCGGCAACTACAACCTTCATTGCCGCCAGCAGGGACCCCAGGGACTCAACGCCGCCAATGTAATTAATAAGGAGCGCGTGATCTTCAAGGTAAGGTCTCTCCCATGCGCTCCAACGCCCATTGCGCCGCTTCCGCGAGCACCGGGTCCTGGCCGCCCGCCCACTGCCGCAGTTTGGGAAGGTAACGCGCGAGGCCGCTGTTGCCCATCGCGATGGCTATATTGCGCTGCAGGCCACTCAGCTTAGCCCGCTGCACCGGAGATTTCCGGAACAAGCTGCGAAACTGGTCCGCATCCAGTTCTGCGAGCCAGGCGAGCGCCGGGTTTACCAATTCGGAACGAACCATCAGCTCCGCATCTCCGCTCACCGGGGCCCGGCGATTCCAGGGGCAAACGTCCTGGCAGATATCGCAGCCGAATACCTGACGGCCCATTTGCGAACGCAATGGCTCCGCGATGGATCCACGCTTCTCAATCGTCAGGTACGCGATGCAGAGGCTGGCATCCATCTGGTAGGGCACGTTTAACGCCCCCGTCGGACAGGCATCGATGCATCGCGTACAACTGCCGCACCGGTCTTCCGCGACGCGGACGGGATGCGCGGAGGGCAACGCGAGATCGGTGAGGATCACCCCCAGAAAAAGCCAGGATCCAAGCTCCTGGTCAAGGATGCAGGTGTTTTTCCCGATCCAGCCAATGCCCGCATACTTGGCATAAATCCTCTCCACCAGGGGACCGGTGTCTACATAGCATCGGGCGGCGAAAGGCCCCAACGTTTGTTGCAAACGCTGTTCCAGGGTTTGCAGGCGTAGCAGCAAGACGTCGTGATAGTCACTCGGCTGGACTTCGTGGTTGCCGGTCCATGCATACCGGGCTATCCAGCCGGTGTCAGCCGGGGCCGAATCGATGGATCTGGGAGCGTCCGCGTTGTAGTTCGCGGCGCACACGATGACCGACCTTGCCCAGGGCACGGCAACCCGCAAGGACGATCGCAACAACCGGTTCGCCTCATCCCGGCGCTTAAGGTACTCCATCTCGCCTGCGGCGCCGCGCTCGATCCAGGGCTCGAAATGACTGAGCTCGGGATAGTCCTCATCCTCACCCGGCGGCGGAATCGGAGCAATGCCGGCTTTCGAGAAACCCGCCTCCTGCGCCAGCGTGCTAATCCGATCGTGGAGGGTGGGAGCTTGCGTTGTCATTCCGTGACGCTTGTTGCCAAACCTTCCACGAAGGCAAGGTTCTGTAGCAAATTCTGAGGCAGTCCGTGCCGGGTCGCCAGATACTCCGGGTTACCAGTCATGGCGGTTTCTCCCGACTCTTTCATTTTCCATGGAAGACACCATGATAATCTGGCCGGCGCGGATAATCTTGCCGGCGCGGGGTGGCGATTTTGCGCCGGCTCCGGAACCGATACCCCGCTTATTACGTAATCTTCACCAGGGTGGTCGTTCGACCACCTGAAGGAGTGGACGGCGTCATGATCAAGTTCTTGCTGTGGTGTGTTCTCTTCATCCTCTGTTGGCCGGTAGCCCTGATGGCGCTTGTCTTGTATCCCGTAGTCTGGCTGCTGCTGCTTCCCTTCCGGCTGGTGGGCATCGCCGTACACGGAGCCCTTGAGCTGGTCATGGCTCTGATCTCTCTCCCCGCACGCCTCCTCCGCGCCGTATAGAGCGACTCGCTGTCACTGGCCAGGACTCCCTTCATTAAGGTTGCGCGTAGTAGCCCGTGCGCGTACGCACGGTCAGCCCGGGAGAGTTCACCCGGATTTGGAGCGAATGATACTCGTCGCGATGCTGGCCGGCCGGCGGATCGAACGACACTTCGTAGGATGCGTTGGCGTCCTCCATACATCGCTCCAGGAGCGAGGAAATGTCATTGCTGGAGTTGAGGACGAGACCGCCGCTCTGGGTGGCCAGCACCTGCAGCGCGAGATCGCCCATCTGCACCTGGCTTACCTTACTGACGCCCTTCAGAAAAGTCTGATAATAAAAAGCTCGGCCAACCCCTTCCGTTGCGCCAAGAGGATCGACGCTGTACACCGTGATGTGGCCCTGGCGAAGCTGCGTCGAAAGCCCGACGATGGTTGCGAAAATCTGCTCCACTTGCTTGCGGCCCAGTTGTATGCCGGGACCGGAAAGCAGAGGCCACCCCGGCGACACCCAGAGAATCATTTTGCGCCCTGGGCGTGGCGCCTCGGTCGCCACCAGCTCACTCAGGGCTTTTAAGGAAAGATTGAACCGGTCGAAGCCGCCGTATTGCGAGGAACGCCGGATGTCACGGAGACCGATCGTGTAGGAATCCAAGGAACCACTGAGCTCGTTTCCGTTGGTGGCGAAGTCTTTCTGGACCTTGATTCCATCGTCCGTAAAGATTCCGAGCGCGGTCGGTTCGGCAAGCTGACCACCATTGGTGCGCAGGAATTTGTCGATCTCTCCGCGTTGGTACGCGATATTCGAATACGTGCTATTGACTGCATCGATGACAAGGACCACCTCGACCGGCGTCTGGACGGCGCCAGGGGAGTGAAAGGAAGCTATGGGCCGCGGGGTCTTGTTGTCGAGAATCGTAAAATCTTGTTGCTGGAGATTGGTTACCGGATGCCCGGAAGCCTGCCTGACCACGACGCCGAGGTCGATTCTGGATGGGTTGGCGGTGGGGACAGCTTCCTGAGCTCGAAGCGCGCCTGCATATAACAGGAGGGCTGGAAGAATAAAGCCGAAACCTCTTTTGCTGGGCATGGAACCCTTTCAAGCGAGGGTCCGGCAAGAAAATTGAAGTCACCCTGTCCAGACAGCCGGGGCTCTCGAACGCAAGCAACGCCGGAGCAAACGGTCCCCTCGCGGACTGCCTGTAGTTGGACGCACGCGGAGAAGCCCGAGTTTCGACCATGGAGTTCTCCGGCGCTCCTAATATCGACAGGAACCCTCGTGACCGGAGGGCCCGCAGCCGGATAAGGACCTTAGCCTTGCTGAGCCGTCGAAGCAACCTCGCTATAGATACCGGCGACCGGCAGCGGCGGTGGTAGTACCTGCCAGGAGGGAGTCGCTAACCCCAACGGCAGGTACTCGTGGATGTACCAATCCACAAACTTCTTTACTCCTTCTTCGATCGAGACGCGCGGGCTATATGCCGTAATCTCTCTTAGCCGATCCACCGAAGCCTGGGTTTCGTAAACATCTCCCGGCTGCATGGGCGCCAGACGAACGTCCGCGGATCTTCCGAGACAGGACTCGATGATGCGAATCAAGTGGAGCAACTCGACTGGCCGTTGGTTTCCGATATTACACAAACGCATGGGGGCCAATAATCCGGGGCCTTCGGCTTGGCCGGATTCGCGGCAAGAGCGGCAGCACACGAACAATTCCCTCCACGATGTCGTCCACGTAGGTGAAGTCGCGGCGCAGTTGACCGTAGTTATACAAGTCTATGGGGCGCCCAGACAGGACTGCCTCCACAAACTTGAAGATTGCCATGTCCGGGCGCCCCCAGGGGCCATATGCCGTGAAAAACCGAAGACCCGTCGTCGGGATCTGGAACAGATGACTGTACGCGTGGGCCAAAACTTCGTTGCTCTTCTTGGTTGCCGCATAAAGACTCACCGGAAAGTCGGTGCAGTCCTCTTCCGCGAAGGGAGTCTTGTTGTTTGAACCGTACACCGAGCTAGAAGAAGCAAACACGAAGTGGCGACAGGAGCAGGCGCGAACACCTTCCAGCACGTTGACAAAGCCAACCAGATTGCTGGCTACATATTCGTCGGGGTGGGTCATCGAGTGGCGCACTCCAGCCTGGGCCGCCAGATGGATCACGGCTTCGAAGTCACCCTCGTGAAACAGACTGTCCACCCGCGATCGATCCGCCAAATCCAACGGGAAAAACCAGAACCGCGGTCCCATGCACAGCTTCCTGAGCCGCGCATCCTTGAGTCTGGGATCGTAGTAGTTATTCAGGTTATCGACCCCGACGACTTCAAACCCATCCGCCAGAAGCCGCCGAACCAGATGTGCGCCGATGAAGCCGGCAGCGCCGGTGACCAGGATCCGTCTATCGTTTACGGGATTCATTTCTTCTCTCCTGCCGATCCAGGGCCCCTGAAACAGCCCGGCGGACGAGCGCGGAGCGCAGGTTGCCGGCGGTTCCAGTTGTTGCGGTGCATCAGTACGCGCCTCGCCCGGTCAACACCGCCTTTGCGGTTCGGCCAAGGATATGGAGATCGAGCCAGGGAGACCAATTGCGTACGTAATAGCTATCCATGCGGACGCGATCGGTGGAACCTACCATGCTCCGCCCGGAAACCTGCCACAGTCCCGTGAGTCCCGGAGTCACCCGGCAGTACAACGAAAAATTTTGCCCATAGGTTGCTACTTCTTCTTCGACAATGGGACGAGGACCCACCAGGCTCATCTCTCCGCGCAAGACATTCCACACCTGCGGAAGCTCGTCGAGGCTGGTCCTTCTCAAGAACTTACCCACGCGCGTAATGCGCGGATCATGCCGCAGCTTACGATCGCGCGTCCATTCGTCACGCATGACCCCATCCTGCAACGCCCTTTGCAGCAACTCTTCCCCGTTGACCTGCATGCTTCGGATCTTCCAGATAAAAAATGTCGACCGGTCGCGACCGATGCGTCGATGACTGAAAAAAATCGGCCCGGGTGATTCCAGTCTCACCATCAAGCCGAGGAGCAGGATCATGACCGTTACCATCGGCAAGCTGAGACCAACAATCAGCAAATCGAGGGTGCGCTTGGCGAACCTGGGCAAAGGGAGAAGCAGGTCACGTCTCACCTCCACCGCCAGGCTGCCCCCAATCTGCCGGGCGTCCACGGTGAGGCTGTAGAGGGCGGCAGGACTGTGGAGGATCATGAGACGTGGGAAGATGCTCTCAAAAATCTCAAGCTCTTCGAGTAATCTGCTGCCGCCCCGGTCGGGCAGGACGATGAGCGCGCGCTCCACGCCGCTAGCTCGGATCGCCGCCGCGCATCGCACGTCCAGAATGGGGAGAGGGATGGGAAGAGGGATCGAAAGAGGGATGACGAGAGGGTCTCGGGACCGAATGGCGTGGGGCAGCGAAAGAATGGCCACAGGCCTGAGCCCAATCTCAGGATGTATCTCCAACTCGCGGATAATCTCGGCCGATTCATCGCCGGTGTGAAACACGGCCACAGGAATTCCCCACCATGGCCGATGACACACCAGGTGCCGCACCGCCGAACGGCACAACGGCGTCATCACCATGGCCGCTATCCACCATAGGAGGAGACCTCGCCGCGGGTACTCCGCACTCCGGTTCACGGAAATCAAGCCCGCCACCACGAGAAAGCTAATGGTCAGCGCAAGACCCAAGCGCCTTAATTCGGTGACCGCGTTATGGAGGATGCCTGGATAGAGATTGGAGGAGGCGAAGATTACCAGGAAAACTCCCAGAGCCGGCCAAAGGGCCAGATACGATTGCATTCGCGAGGCGCCTTCATGAGGGTCTTTTGCCAGTAACACCGCACTCGCAGTGACGGTGATAACGGCCGCATCGCAAAGCAGAAAGATCACCGAGCACACCCGTGGACTGCGGACTCTTGGTACACCGGCAAGCGGAAAAGCCGCCCTTGTAGAGACTACGGTCGCCGAAGCCATCTCTGCCTCCAACTGCACTGTCCATCCTTAGGGTTTCCCGTCGTACCCGGTCGGCATCGGCGGCCTTCAGGCGGTCCGCTGGAGTCGGACCGCGTGTTTCGTTGCCGGCCGTGCCAAGCGCCACTTATCCCGCCAACAAAGAGACTCTAATATCTAAGACTGAAAGTTCGACAGGGGAAGAAATTAAATATGTTTCATCCCCGCCGAGCTAGTGCAGATCCACTACGCGAACGCGGATGCCCATCTTGAGCGCGCTGAGCAGCGCGCAGCCCAAACGAGTGGACTGTAATGGGTAATTCGATACCGCCGCAGCGGCTAAAAGCCCAAACCCCCTCTAGCTCTTTGCGACGTGACGGAAGTCGGGCTCTGATACGGAAGAGATATGGTTCTACTCTTGTATCACTGCTACAGGCCACCAGCCGGTTTGAGAGCGCCTGGCGCCGCTAGCTGATCAGCCGTTATGACCGTTGTGGCCGTTGTGCCCGTTGTGCCCGTTTGACAGGCTGGGTTCGGTGCTCACGCAGGTAAACGTATATCCAATGCCACGATTCGTTTGAATTAACTTCTGCGGAAAATCTCGATCCACTTTGCCTCGCAACGCGCTGATATACACATCCACGACGTTGGTCAAACCCTCGAACGACGAGTTCCATACATGCTCAAGAATCATCGTTCGGGTAACGGGGCGGTTTGCGTTCCGCACCAGGTACTCGAGCAGCAGAAACTCTTTCGGCCGAAGATCGATGGTCTTTCCCAGCCGCGCCGCTCGCCGCCGTACCAGGTCCAGTTCGAGATCACCGGAGCGAAGCACATTCACGGTGTTCGACGTCACGGAATCCGATGCCGCCTGTCGCAGGCGTATGGAAAGGCCAAGGCGCACGGTCAACTCGGAAGCGAAGAACGGCTCCCGGAAGCAATCGTCCACGCCCGCTTCAAACAGCCGCAAACGCTGCTCCAGATCGAAGTATCGCGCAAAAACGAACAACGCCGCATCGCTATTCTCCTGGCGTAATAACTTCACCAGCAGGACGATATCCCCGAAGATCAGCGAATCCGAATCGATGAGAATGCCCTCGTACTGCGAGAACCGGGCAAACTGTAAGCACTCCTTGGCGGATGCAACCTTCTCCACGACAAACTGCGCCGAAGTGAGCGCCTTTTCGACTCGTCTTTGAAGATCAGAGCGGGATAGGAAAGTGAGAACTCTCATGAACAACTCCAGGAAAGGGGCCCGGGTGAATAACGCGCGCAAGAACACCTTAACGAAATGGACAGATTTACCTGTGCGTTATCACGGCGGTAAAAGTCCTGGAAGAGCCATGACAAAGACTCGCAGGAGTCCATGAAAACAGCATGAGAACGCTCAGTGAGAATCCAACAACCTATCCTGCACAACCTCCGCAAGGCGCCCATTTGCTTTTTGAGGCCAGCGAAACCAAGGGACATACGAACCAAGCAAGAGCTTGCACAGGTCAAGCCAATATTTTCACGGTTGAAAAATCATTATCAGAAGCCCTGTACTCTGTCAACAGTAGTAAGTAATACTGCGAAACTCTTCCGTACTTGCCACTGAGACAATACATCTTAACGCAATTCGAGAAAGCCTCATCCGCCTGAAGGCGCTCGCATCTGTAGATAGGTCGAAATTCCGAGCGACTCCGTCGACACCCATCCGACTCGACGGACGCCAAATACACCTCATCGAATAGATAGACCATGGGCTGGCACGGGAGCCAGTCAGCGCCGATATCATTGCTCATCCGATACACCGGAGTCAGACAAATGGCCCAAAGCTATGACAATACGGTATGTTATCGCTCGGGCCGCAAGAGACCCCGTACGAATGTAGCTGTTGCGTATCGGAAACACCCGGCGAAATCAGACTTGCGCCTTCCCGTGATCATCCGAGGCTCCCTGAACCGCCGCCATTGGTAATCCCCCACCCGATCGATTCGCGAATTCCGCATTAGCAACAGATGTACCGAACTCATCGGACCTTTTGCGATGAGTCCGTAGTCTCTGTTCAGCGCACATTTGCGCTACTGAGGAGACACCCCAATGTTCAATCGCATCGCTCGCACGCTCGCTGTCGGCGCGACCTTTTTCGCGCTGGTTACTCCCGCCGTTTTCGCTTCCCCGCTGGGCACCGATCCCGAGCCGAGAGTAACCAGCACCAGTACTGCACTGGGGACTACCCAGGTGATTCTCACGGTCTTAGGTTTGGCGTAAGATATGTATCCAAGGTAGCGCTCGTGCTTAAACGGTCGCCCTAAAGGGAGACTCCTGGAATGCATCTCACCGGTGTTGATTTTCTCTTCTGGGCGGCCGGCTTTCTCCTCAACGTTGCGTTGCTCGTGATTCTTTGGTATCGTCGCCGGGCCGGGCGCTTCCCTTTCTTTGCCGCCCTCATCACGTTGTTGGTGTTCAAGACGATCGTTCTATTTTGCGTACAACGTTACGGAACAAGAGCTAGTTACTTTCATGCGTATTGGGCACTCACGATCATTGATACGCTGCTTCAACTTTCTGTGGTTTATGAAGTTGCCTCCCGGGTGTTTCGGCCTCTCGATGTTTGGGCGCCGGACCTAAGAGAAACTTTCACCTGGCTGCTCGGCCTGAGCATCCTTGTGGCTCTGGCGATAACGTGGTTAGCGAGCCCTCCGGCGCCAACGTGGGCACAGTCTTTCGTCGCCAAGGGCAACTTATTCGGGTCGACCTTGTTAAGTGAACTTTTCGTCGCGATGATGTGTGTTTCAGTCAACGCGGGATTTCCCTGGAAGACCCATGTAGCGGGTGTCGCTCAGGGACTGGGCACGTATTCTGTGATCACCGTGTTGATCGATGGGGGCCACGCTTACTTTGGCGTCGGACCCGAGACGCCGACCTTCCTCGCCTTGTCTCACATTCGCATGGTGGTTTACCTGGGCTGTGTTATCTATTGGATCTTTACCCTAAGTCGCGAGGAACAGCCTGCCCGCATCATGACGAAGGAAATGCGTGAAAGCTTGTTAAGGTTGCAATCGCGCATGGAGTACGATCTACGGTACCTGCGGTCGCGGAAAAACGGGTGAACACGCAAAATATCTACTTTATAACTGCGGTTGCGACGTTTCTTGCCGTTATCTTATGCGTGGCGGGATATTTCTACTTCCGGAGCCGGCGATCGTCCGAGGCAAGCTGGGAGGATCTCTTGGCGCAACTGAGCTGGACAGACCGGAACAACATAAGTCAGGTTGCCCTGGACCTGGTGGATGAGGAGGGGTTTCCCAGGCCGCATGGCGAGTCGATGGCTCTCGAACCGTCCGAACTTTGGGGTCTGGTCGGCGGCCTGGAGGGGCTCCAGATACTGGAGAAGAATTCTGATGTGTTGATCGATCTGGCTTTTTACTTGCAGCAGTGGTATCCGGAGGCACTGGCGATCGCGGAGCGATTGCGCCTGGATGCCAGGGAGCTAAAATGGCATGTTGCTCGTCTTAAGGGAGCTGCGGAAACGGGAAATCTGCAGGTCTCCTTTCCCTTCTACGCGCAGCGCGCGGTGGCGGCTTACTACGTCATGACCCGCCGCGTGCTTAGCCTTTACGAGGCGGGTGACTTCGCCAAGCTGGCCGATTTACAAAGAGCGCTCTAGGTACGATCCTGCGGGCATGCGGGCGATTTACGGGGCTAATCGAATCGCGACCACCACCACGCGGCCCAGGTTCTCTATTTCCTTTCGGTACCTCCAGCGGCGGCTGCTCGCCGGTGACAGGGGATGCGGTATGAGCGTTAGCCAATCCGAGCTCTTGTCTAATTCGCACCAACCGCAGGCGTAGCCCTCTCGGGTCATGAGGAAATAGATCGGCCGCTGAAATTCGTGTTTCCAATCTTTGCGCGACAGGATCGCGCGTTTCTGGGTGTCAATTTGAACGATCGATCCGGCCGGAATCATAGGATCCAGGGTCAGATCGCGCTTTCCAATGATGCCTCGCCGGTACGGCGCCAGGAACTGACCACTCTCGACCGAAAGCAGTGTTGTCTCGTCCGGCAGAGGGTCTGGACCCGGCGCATCGGGCAGCAAATATCTGGCCTGCTCCGCGAGCGGTCCGTCGGTCAAGAGGAGGGTCGCATTCGGACTGGAAAGTTGCTTCAGAAGCATCGGCTGCGTGGCTGCCGGGTAGATAGCGCGCAGAAGCTGCTCCGTTGGAACGTTGTAGATTTCAGCAAGAGTAATCAGCTTGTTGACAGTCAGTTCATGTTCTTCGCGTTCGAGGCGATCCAGCCAACTCGCGGAAATCTGGTACGCGTTGTTTCCCCGCTCCTGAGCAAAACGTAGACTACGTTCTTCGACTTCCCGCAACGATAGCTGCCATTGCTGACGAATTACACGAAGCCTAACCCCGATCCCTGGCATAGGCAAACCTTTCCTGGACGGAATGTCGCAGGCGCGAGCCGCCGTCGACTTCCGTATTCATTTGCGGTTTCGAACGGTCAGCAGGAGCCTGAAACCCGGCCCTTTGCCATCAGGTGAGTGCGCTTTGTCGAAATGCCCTTTATTCTGACGAACTCGAAACAGGTCAGCTGCGACGAAGACCCCTCGTAACCTGTCGACCATCGACGCGGGCTCGTCCTCGAAGAGCGCAGTGGGAGGAGAGAACGGCACAATCACGAGTGATTTCCAGGATCGAACGACCCCGAGAGTGCAACGCGGAAGAACCATCCATGGGCAGGGCGAGAGCAACTTCGCATTTCGGAAGTCAATCCTGAACAGACGACAAGGATTCACCGGTGGTGGAGGGAATAAAGCGTCCCCGGGCGTTCACTCAAGGTCACCCCCGACATCCAAAACCGAAGCCCATGTGCCCAGCCCAGCGGGATCTGTCGCAGATAGGTGGTATCACCGTAGCAATTAAGTCTTGCAGTGTCAAGCCACCCTTAGCACATCCTATGCGATGCGTTGCATTTGCCCTGTTCTCTATCGCATCCAATTATGCTTAGAAACAGCATCTCCTGCTCTTCCTGCAACCCTACCAACATGTAACGAACACAGCACACCTCGCCTGGAACGCGCTGCAAAGATCGTAACTGATATCACCCTGTCCCGAAAGGGTGATTGTGGTGTACCACTTTTCGGAGAAACGATGACGGCGTACCCTGAACGCCGGCATACTCGCAAGGCGACGAGCAGATCCAACGCCACCTCGTCGGCGAGCGTGGCCAAAACCGGGAGACCTCAAGGCACGCAAGGGAGACGCCATGTCAACAACGACCAATTTTAGCGGGTTCCGCCGCAGCGTCCTCCTGCTATGCGCCGGCGTGCTGTTTGCGGGCGGTCTCACCTCTTGCAATCAACCCAACAACACCGACTCCCCGCTCGCTTTGACCGTAACGCCCCCGCAAATCAACCTGACCGCGGGCGCAACCGGTCAGCAGGCTTCCCTGCTGCTGGCAGCGCCTGCCGGAAATGCTCCGGCGACGGTCTCGGTATCCGGGCTGCCTGCCGGGGTCTCCGTCTCTCCACCGGTGTTGTCGCTTACGCCGGGCATAGCCTCAACCTTGATGCTTACCGCAGGCTCTTCGGTCGCCGCGTCCACCGCCACGGTCACATTTGCTGTCACCGTGAGTGGGCAGACCGCGAGCACCCAAGCTTCGCTGAGCGTGCACAACTCACCGCCGACGGCGGACTTCTCGTTCAGCGCCACGCCGGCATCGGTAACCCTGACCGCCGATGGAACCCCAGCGGCCGCCTCCCTGCTTGCTACCGGGCAGAATGGTTTCTCCTCCAGCGTACAAGTAACAATCACCGGCCTGCCGGCAGGGGTAACGGCGCAGCCATCGCCGGTCACGCTGACTCCAGGGACAGCTGCCGCGCTTACCCTGACTGCGCCCCTGGGTACGGCCGCCGCATCATCGACGGCGACCTTGACGGCAACCTCGGGGAGCCTCACCCACGCCGCTACCTTCATCGTTACTGTGACGCCGCCTCCACCGCCGGCTCAACCGGACTTCTCACTGGCCGTCAGCCCGCAGTCCCTTACCCTGACCTCTGGTGCGACCGGGCAGGCAGTCCAGCTCACAGCCACCGCGCTGCATGGTTTCACTGGCGCCGCCACCGTTGCGCTCAGTGGATTGCCGACGGGGGTGACGGCCAACCCGGCATCGCTTTCGCTCGCTCCAGGTGTGGCGCAAAGCGTGACCCTCACGGCAGCAAACAGCGCTGCAACCGGAAACGCCAACGTGGTCTTTACTGCCACCTCGGGTTCGCTTACGCATAGTGTCACTCTGCCACTCACTGTCGCGGCCCCGTCGGGGGTGAACGTAACCACTTATCACAACGACAATGCGCGCGATGGATGGAACGCCCAGGAAACCATCCTCACCACGCAGAACGTCAACTTCAACACCTTTGGCAAGCTGCGCGAATTGCCGGTGGACGGGAAGGTGGATGGGCAGCCGCTCTACATCAGCGGTCTTTCGATCGCGGGCCAAACCCACAACGTGCTGATTGCCGTAACCGAACACGGAAGCGCTTACGCGTTTGACGCCGACTCCGGAACACAGCTGTGGACGGTCACCACATTGGGAGCGAATGAGACCACGAGCGACGATCATGGCTGCAGTCAGATCAGTCCGGAAATCGGCATCACCGACACCCCGGTCATCGACCGCAAGTACGGTCCCAACGGCGCCATATTTCTGGTTGCCATGTCCAAAGACTCCAGCGGGAACTACCACCAGCGGCTGCACGCGCTCGACCTCACAACCGGTGCGGACCTACCGGGGAGCCCTTCGGAGATTCAGGCCACCTTCCCCGGAAACGGCTACGGCTCCAGCAACGGAATGCAGGTGTTCGCCCCCGGCCAATACGCGGAGCGGGTCGGTCTGTTGCTGATGAACGGACAGCTTTACCTTGCGTGGACCTCCCATTGCGACGAGGATCCCTACACCGGTTGGCTGATGGCCTACAGCGAAAGCACACTGCAACAGACGAGCGTTTTGAATCTGACGCCCAACGGTCCCTCCAGCCCTCACTATGGCAACGGAGAAGGCTCCGTGTGGATGAGCGGCGCTGGGCTTGCGGCGGATACGCAAGGGAATATTTTCTTCCTTGACGCAAACGGAACCTTCGACTCGACCTTGACCTCGAACGGATTTCCCGCGAGCGGTGACTTTGGCAACTCATTCATGAAGGTCTCCACAACCGGCAATGTCCTCGCCGCCGCGGACTTTTTCGCCGCCTACGACCTGCAATCAGAAAGCGATGCCGATCAGGATCTAGGTTCCGGCGGAGCCATGTTGCTGCCCGATCAGACAGACGCCGGCGGGGTCGTGCGCCACCTGGCCGTCGGTGCGGGCAAAGACACCAATATCTACGTGGTGAACCGCGACAACATGGGTAAGTTCAATCCCAGCAGCAACAATGCGATTTATCAGGAGTTGCCGAATGCGTTGAGCGGAGGCGTCTGGTCGATGCCTGCCCTTTTCAACAACACGGTCTACTACGCCGGAGTGGGCGATTACCTCAAGGCGTTTCCAATTACCAGCGCACTGTTGGCGACCACGCCCGCCAGCAAATCCGCGAACACCTTCGCCTACCCCGGCGCCACACCGAGCGTAAGCTCGAACGGAACCCAGAACGGTATCGTCTGGGCGATTGAGAATCAGAATGGGACCGGCGTCCTTCACGCTTACAACACCAACAACATTCCCACCGAGCTCTATGACAGTAATCAGGCCCCCAACAACCGAGATCAGTTTTCTGACAACAAATTCGTCCCGCCCATGATTGCCGGTGGAAAGGTCTACGTCGGCACCCAAAACAGCGTAGCCGTCTTCGGCCTCTTACCCTGAACGAAAACTGCGGTTCAGCTCCCTGGAAGGCAACGAAGGATCGTTTAAAGGCTGAGGTACGGATGTTGTTCTCACACACCGTCTCAAGCCCGGATCATTTTCCGCGAATCCCGGCGCAACCCACCCATCCCCCCGATTTTGGAGATAATAGAGTCCTATGTCGAAACGTGAATTCCAGACCGAAGTCAGTGAACTGCTCCACCTGATCGTCCACTCTCTCTACTCCCATCCGGAAATCTTTCTCCGCGAGCTCATCTCCAACTCCTCCGATGCGCTGGACAAGCTTCGCCATTTGACCCTCACCGACGATGCCTACAAGTCCCTGCCTTTCGATCCGCGGATTGACCTGGAGCTCGACGAGACCCAGCAAACCCTATCCATTGCCGACACCGGCATCGGCATGAATGAAGAAGACCTGGTCTCGCACCTGGGCACCATCGCCCGCTCGGGAACCAAGGCTTTCCTGGCCCAACTGTCCGCCGACGCCAAGAAGGACTCCAATTTGATTGGCCAGTTTGGCGTGGGATTTTACAGCGCTTTCATGGTCGCCGACCGCATAGAGGTTCTATCCCGCAAAGCCGGCGACTCGCAGGCGTGGCGCTGGGTCAGCGACGGCAAGACCGGCTTCGACATCGAACCGGCGGAACGCGCCGTCGCCGGCACCACCATCCTTTTGCACTTTAATGAGGAAGGCAAGCAATACGCCAATAGCTGGCGCCTGCAGGAGGTGGTCAAGAAATACTCCAACCACATCGCTTTCCCCATCTTTCTTACCTACGACAAAAGCGAGTGGAACGAAGCGGAGAAAAAATCCGACAAGGTGCGCACCACCGAACAGGTCAACGCCGCCAGTGCTCTCTGGCGTCGCCCCAAGAGCGAGCTAAAGGAAGAGGATTATAAGGAGCTCTACAAATCCATCTCCGGGGATTGGGAAGATCCTCTGTTCTGGTTCCACACCAAGGCGGAAGGAAGCCTCGATTACACCACCCTTTTCTTCATACCCTCCAAGGCTCCCTTGGACCTCTACCAGTCCGATTACAAGGTAGGGGTGAAGCTTTACGTGAAACGCGTCTTCATCATGGACGACGCCCGGGAGCTGCTGCCCCAATACCTGCGCTTCGTTCGCGGCATCATCGACAGCGAAGATCTGCCCCTCAACGTCAGCCGGGAGATTTTGCAGCAAAATCGTGTGCTGACCAGCATCCGCACGGCGAGCGTCAAGAAGATCCTTTCGGAGCTCAAGAACATCGCGGCCAACCAGCCCGAGCAATATTTGAAGTTCATCACCCAATTCAACCGCCCGCTCAAAGAAGGGCTGCACGGCGATTATGCGAATCGCGAAACCCTGCTTGACCTGGTGCGCTTCAAATCATCCCAGGCGGAGGGCCTTACCAGCCTGGCCGAAGTCAAGTCGCGGATGAAGGAAGGGCAAAAGAGCATTTACTACATCACCGGGGGCGCCGAGTCCCTGCTGCGCACGTCTCCCCTGCTCGAGATCTATAAGAAGAAGGATCTGGAAGTGCTGATCCTCGATGACGACATCGACGAAATCGTATTCTCAGGCGTCGAAAAATACGGCGAGCTCGATCTGAAGTCGGTCAACAAAGCCTCCACCAGCGAAGACCTGAAGGAGGAAGCGGAGGCCGACAAGACCGAAAATCTGAAGCCGCTGCTGGACAAGCTGAAGGCCACGCTAGGCGACCGGGTGAAGGATGTGCGTGTCTCCGCAAGGCTTGCGGACAGCCCCTCCTGCATCGTCTCCGACGAAGAGGAGCCATCCCTGCAAATGCAGCAGATGATGCGCGCCATGGGCCAGAAAGACTTTCCTGCGCCCAAGCCTACACTCGAGATCAATCCCGATCATGAGATTGTAAAGAAACTGCTTGCGCGGTCAGACGACGAGCTCGCGCAGGATGCCGCCTGGCTGCTGTTCGACCAGGCCCTGCTCATGGAGGGTGTGCCGCTGCAGGATCCAGCCACTTTCGTGCGCCGTCTCAACCACATCCTGACTCTCTCCATCTAAAGCATTTTCGCAATTACTGTGGTGTGGTTTTCTTTGAGAGAAAACCACGTAAAGGTTGGCGGCTTCGGTCGACACCAATTGCGAAAATGCTCTAGTCTTTTTGAGCCTGAATGCACCGAAAAGCGAAAGAGGGAAAAATGTCCAGGATCAGCCGGATGCACGCCGGGCTCGCCGCGCTGATACTCTGCGCCTGCGCGGGCCACGCGCAGGCACAGATACTCATCGAGAACAGCCTCGAAACACGCTTTCAAATTGACCTGAAAGTGCCCACCGCTCCGCTCAACTCGTATTTTCCCGTGGGGTTCACCTCCAACGTTGCCACCCAGGGCCCGGCGAAAGACTGCAACCTCCGCCTGGTTTTTATCGACCGCATCACCATCCATGATCCCGGCGGCAAACCAGTGGGTGAGGGCTCAAACCGCCTGGTATACCTGGTGGCCCCGGCGAACGATCCCAGCGGCAACAGCGTGCAGCTGGTGATTGGTGGGCTCACCGCCGATCCTGAAGACGCTCCCGGCTATTACGGAAACTATTTGTTTGCGGCCACGCACGACATGCGCCGCACCACCTCGGTCAGCGGCGCCAACCCAGTGCTCGAGACCCAGGACTGGGTGTTCGCCGCTCAATCCGGCGAACACCTCGAAATGCACATCAAATATGAGCGCGGCACAGGCAACCGGACCCCTGCCGCGGACGTCCGCTTCTACTCCGCGGTCAACCCCACCAACTACCAGATCTCCCATCAGGAACAGGTGCTGGACATCCTGCGCAACACCACGACCACTCCGCCCGACCGGGTCAAAGAATTTACCCTCAAGATCTCCGGCGGGAGCTATGACAAGCTTTTCGACAAGACGGTCAAGGTTCTCAGCTGGGACAATATTCTGTGGATCAGCCGCTCCGTCTCTAATCCCTGAACGGCCCATCCCTGGGGAGCGAAGCTCGAAGGTCTTAGCGGGGTGGAGAGCGACGCTATCTCTTCATTGGAGTTCGACGATGGTCAGCCCTTTCACCTGCGCAAAATGCCGCTTGTTGAAGGTGGCCACGCTGCTACCTCGCTCCAAAGCGGTCGCCGCCACGATCACATCGTAGAAACCGATCATTTTTCCCGACGACTCCAATTCTGCCCAGATACGGGCATGTTCATACGCTGTTTGTTCCGTGTAGGGACTGATCGGCAGCGCGGCGAGAATCGCCTGAAGATACTTCCGTCGTCTGGCCTTGCGTGCCCCGATAGCGCGTTCCACGCCATGCCAAAGTTCGGCCACAGTGACAGCAGCGATTGCAAATTGATCTTCCGCGCGCGAGGCCACCCAGCTCCGGAGATCGAAAATGCCTTTTTCGCCGCCAATGATAACGTCTGCATCCAAAATTATCTCCATTTGTCAGCCGGAGCCTTGACAGCGTTGCGGGCCGCCTGCAGGTCACGGCGCCATCTCCTCGTTTCTTCGTCCGGCAACCTGGTCTTGGCTAAGACCTCGGCCAACTCGCGTCCCGAGCAAACTCTTTCACCATCCGGAACGATCCGAGCAACAGGCGATCCATTTTTGAGCAGCACGAAGGTCACGTCCTGGTAATGGGCGCGGTTGATGCAATCGGCAAAATTACGCGCGGCGTCCGTTACGCTGATGGTTTTCTTTTGCATAAAATCAGATTATCAGATCCAAGAAGCGAGAGCGGGGCAGTCCTGGATCCAGAGAACCTGCAGCAGTGACTGGACTTCGTCCTTCACCGCGCACAAACCCTGCTGGTACGGGGAACCCGCCAACATTTGCGTGGTTTTTCTCTCCAAGAAAACCACACCTCGCTGCTCTTACCAGACCACAGTCACTGCGAAAATGCTTTAGTGAATGGCCGCATATAACCGATCTCTCCAGACCGCAGATCAGGAAAAATGCTCGAGACTCGAGAGCTTGACTCTCCTCGTCCGCACGGCACTACGCTAAACTGACGCCACCCCCCCGAGTCGCGGAGCGGAAAGGTCAGGCATGCTCAATTCGATACTCACATTCCTCCTTCTTATGTCGTCCACTGGTTTCGGGCAAACGAGCAAGACCAGCTACATAAGAGCCGGCCATCTGTTCGACAGCCGGTTGGGAAGCTATCAGTCCGACGTTGTCCTGGTGGTGGAGAATCAGCGGATCCAATCCGTGCAAACGCAGAACTTCTCCATCCCGGCGGATGCGCAGGTGGTGGACCTGTCGCACGCCTATGTATTTCCTGGTTTGATCGATTGCCACACGCATCTTGGAGCCCGCGCCGATCGTTATGACCCGATTTTTTCCTTCCGGTCTACACCGTTCGACTCCGCCATTGCCGGTGTGGTGAATGCCAAGAGGACGCTCGAGGCCGGATTTACAAGCGTGCGGGATGTTGGCTCGTTGCCTTTTCTGGCGGTCGATCTTCGCAACAGCATCAACGACGGATTTATCCCCGGCCCGCGCATCGTCGCCTCCGGACCCGGCATTACCATAACCGGCGGCCATGGCGACCTGAACAACTATTCACCGCAGACCAGCGTGCAGATGTTTCCCGAGAAACGAGACTTTCAGATTGCCGACGGACCCGAACAGGTACGCCAGACTGTCCGCGAGCAGGTGAAATATGGAGTCGATGTGATCAAGATTCTCGCCACCGGAGGCGTGCTCAGCAAAGGAGATCAGCCAGGTGCGGCGCAATACTCGTTTGAGGAGCTGAAGATGGCTGCCGACACCGCGCATGCCGCCGGCCGCAAGATCGCCGCCCATGCACACGGTACACAAGGGATCAAGTGGGCCATCCTGGCCGGGATCGATTCCATTGAGCACGCTTCCCTGGTCGACGATGAGGGCATTCGCCTGGCCAAAGAGCACGGCACCTATTTCGTCATGGATATCTACGATGACGACTACATTTTGGGCAATGCCAAAAACTTCGGCATTCAACAGGAGATGATCGACAAAGAACGCGGTGTGGGCCAGCTGCAGCGAGACAACTTCCGCAAGGCGTTCCAGGCCGGCGTAAAGATGGCTTTCGGCACGGATGCGGGGGTCTACCCGCACGGCGACAATGCGAAGCAATTCCACTACATGGTGATGTATGGCATGACGCCCGCCCAGGCGATTCAAGCCGCCACGTGGAACGCCGCGGATCTGATTGGCCGATCCAAGGATGTAGGCTCGCTTACGCCCGGGCATTTCGCCGACCTGATTGCTGTCAAGGATGACCCACTGCAGCATGTGGAGACCCTGGAGCATGTCCAGCTGGTGATGAAGGGCGGCTCGATCGTTAAAGACGAGCTGACGCATCCTGCACATTGACCCGCCGGGACGTACAGTCCTGGTGGTGGTCTGCCAAGAAACGAAATCTCCCCGTTTCATCCCTCGCGGGTCGGGATAGGGAAAAAGGAGCAGCCCCGGATGTCTCTTTTGAGGCCGTGGCGGGGTACGACTTGAGTCGCGCCGCAATGGGGCCAAGACGCAATGGGGCCAAGAAAGGTAGGGCTTCCATCTCCGAAAATGTCGTTGACGCGCGAAGGGTGAGAGGGACCTTCGCGCGCGAACGGATTTAGGGCAAATCAACCACCGAGTGAGCCGTTTGATGGCCCTTATGCGGGCGGATTTGCGGGGGATTCCGGGATCAGGTGCGTGGCATGCGTGACGGCTGCGCCGGCACGCAAGGCAGCAGCGACGAGCGCGGTCTCCGCGATTTCTTCGATGGTGGCGCCGGCGGCTTCCGCGGCCGACCGGTGCAGCGCCAGGCAGTAGGGACATTGCGTCGTCAACGCAACCGCAACGGCGATAAGCTCCTTATATTTCTTGGGAACGACGCCGTCGGCCAGAGCCGCCTTATCAAACGCCCAGAAGGCCTCCATCGCTTTCGGGGCTGCGGCGCCGAGGGGTTTGAGGTTCTTCAACTTAGCCATGTCGTACATGATGATTCTCCTTTTGGATCTGTCGTTGCTTTGAGGAAAGGTGGCCAACCGCTCGCGCCATCGTTCGGCCCTTGGGTAGTTTTCGGCCTGCTATCGCCCCACCCTTTATTGTATTCATCATCAGCTCGCAGGGCCCGCATCCGATTGAGCCACGCCGGCGCCATGCGGGCCACCGCCCCAACGGCGAAGAGAGTGCCGGCATCGCGCGCCGGCAGACGCCAAAGTGGCAGGGCCTGCGACCTATGCTGATAGAATCCTCGCTGAGCATCACGTTCGTTCACACCTAATTTTTGGATAGGCTACCCACATGGCTTTCATGGACCAGCGTCGTTCGCGTGTCTTCCGCTCCACAGTCGCTTCGGGGCGGCGCACGCTCAGTTGTCTTTCCGGCCGCCTGATTGCCCTCACCCTCGTTTTGATCGCGACGGGCTTGATCGGTGGGGTTGTCAGAGCCCAGGAAAAGCTGAAGATCCCCGGCGAAGACTGGATTCAGTTATTCGACGGAGAGAACCTCGACGGTTGGACGAAGGTCGGCAACGAGAGCTGGACGGTGGAGGATGGGCTGATCCACGGAAAAGGGCTAACGAAGGACTACGGATATCTGGAAACAGCAAAGGACTACAAAGACTTTGAACTCTCCCTCCGGTTCAAATGCGTGGGCGATGGCAACAGCGGCGTCTTCTTCCACAGCGAATTCAAGCCGGGTACCGCCGATGTGACCCAGGGAATGCAGTTTGAGATCGACTGCACAATGATGCACCACACGGCCGGCGTCTATGCCGAAGACGGACGCGGGTGGGTGGTTTGGCCATCGCCGGAGAATGAAGGCGTCGTCCGTAACGGCGAATGGAACGAATATCTGGTAGAGGTCTACGGCAACAGGTACCGCTCCCGGCTGAACGGCGTCCAGATGGTGGACTTTACCGACCCTAAGCCGAGCTCATGGGACGGCAAGATCGCGTTGCAATTGCACGCCGGCGGCAAAGGCAACATGGAATTCAAAGACCTCTGGATTAGGGATCTTTCTCACCGTTAAAGCAGTTTCGCCATGGCTCATCCTGCACGAAACTGGTCGATGCGGCCGAGCAGTATCCCTGCTGCTACACCTACCTGGTAAAGAAAAAAGCCCAGGGGCTAAAACCCTAATCATTTTTGGCGCTTTACGGCCCGGCTAACGCTCGCTGCGGCGAGGCAGCCGTGCCCTGATACAAAAGCGTTCGCTGCAGAGATTCTTTGCATTTTTTCGGGCGATAACCCAGGTCGCGCGTCTGTCTCCGTAGAAGGGAAACATGGCGTCGACTGAGGGCTGCAGCTTGGCGTTGTCGCTTATGGAGGATGCTCGGCCGGCCGTGGATCTGGTTGCCATGGTCCATGCCTATTCGACCCTGCTGTTTCGTGTCGTCTACTCGGTATTGCGCAGCAGGAGCGAAGCCGACGATGTCGTACAGGATGTTTTTCTTCGCGTGCTGGAGCATCGTCATTCGCTTGCGACGGTCCGCGATATGCGTGTTTGGCTGATTCGGATCGCCTGGAACCTGGCGCTGGACCAAAAGCGACGCAAACGGCCAGAGCAACTGGATGACAATTTTTCCAGATCGCTGGTCAGTGGGACGCTGCCGGCCGACGCTGCCATCGAAGAGACCCAGCGCTTTGCGACGGTTCTGCGAGAGATAGAGCGATTGCCCAAGGCAGAACGCCATGTGTTGCTGCTCTCTGCCCTCGAAGAGCTCGGAACAGCGGAGATCGCAAGCATCCTGGAACGAAGCGAGTCCGCCGTGCGGGCACTGCTTTCGCGGGCCCGAGCGCGCCTGCGCGAACGACTGGAAGGAGCACAACGATGAGAGACGCTGACAAAACTGTCGACAGGCTGCTGGCCGGCCTCCGCAGCGCCGAGCCTTCTGCCGGGTTGGAGCAGCGCATTCTCCAGAAGATCGAAGACGCGATGGAAGGCCGCCCGGCCATGGCGACGGATTCCGCCCGGCGGCGGATGCTCTCACTATGGCGGTTGCGTCCGGCAAGCACGCCCGTATGGGCCGCCCTGGTGGCCGTTGGCTTGTTCATCGCTACCTCAACCAGCAGGCATCCGCGCCCGCCCTCACAGGTAACGAGGAGTCCTCATACCACCGCTTCCGCATGGACTGCGCACCAAGCGCCCGCCGTCACTCCGCAGCACGCGGCCGCGCGCGTGCCGCTGAGACATCCGCGTGCTCCTGTGGAGAAGGAGACAGAGGCTGCAAGCCAGCCTGCGCCGCCTTTGCCTTTGACCGAACAAGAAAAGTTGCTGCTGCGTCTAACGCATCGGCAGGATGCCCAGAATCTCGCCATCCTCAACCGCGATGAGCAAACGGCGCAGGCCGCCCGGGCTACAGAACAGTTTCAGCAATTTTTTGCAATCAAACCCGCGGAAATGAGGAGCGAAATTGAGTAACCGTAAAACAACCTATTGGATGAAGAACCCAATGATCGCGTGCATCACCCTGGCCATAGCTTGCTGTGGACTGGCAGCGATGGCTCAGACGCAGGCCGCCGATGAGAAGACCGCTCCGCTCATCTATCAGACCCTCTATCTCACCAACCTTACCCAACAGAACGACGCGAACGAGCTGGTGACCGCCATGCGGAACATGTTGCCGAACGTGAGACTGTATTATGTACCGTCACAGAGCGCCATCTCCGTTCGAGGTACTGCCGAGGAGCTGGCGCTCGCGCAAAAGATCCTCACCGACATGGATAAAACCAAGAAGATCTATCGCCTTACTTACACCATGACGGAGAAAGACAATGGCAAGACGATTGGTGTGCAGCACTATTCGATTGTGGTGGCCTCGGGCAGCAAAACCAATCTCAAGGAAGGCAGCCGGGTGCCGATCAACGCGGGGAGCACGAATTCCGCCTCCGGAAGCACCAACACCGATGTGACCTATCTCGATATAGGCCAGGAAATTGACGCCTCCCTGGATGGCTACCTCGACGGGGCTCGCCTGCGCACCAAGGTCGTGCTCTCCAGCATTGCGGAAGAGAAATCCCTGGTGGGATCCCAGGTTCCTGTCATCCGGCAGACCACGCTGGAAGGAACATCCACCCTCGTCCAGGGCAAGCCGCTGGTACTGGGATCGCTCGATGTTCCGGGCTCGACACGGCATCAGGAAGTCGAGGTAGTTTCCGAACTGGTTCGTTAGAGTAGCCAGCGAACCGCTTAGAGCAGTTTCGCAATGGGTGTAGACCGAAGTAAAAGACCTTTTCGTGGTTTTCTCTCAAAGAAAACCACACCTCGCGGTCTTTACCAGACCACAGTAATTGCGAAACTGCTTTAAGCAGTGAAAGGGAGAAACAGGGTAAACACCGTGCAGCTGTTGTTCGCGCCTTGGCGGCTGCGCACGCGTACGACACCTTTATGTCGATCCATGATTTCCTTGCTGACCCACAGTCCCAGTCCGGTTCCGGAGGCGCCTTTTGTGGTGAAGAACGGATCGAAAATTTTATGCAGCGCTTGCGGACTTATACCACTGCCCGTATCGGCAATGGTCAACACGATCCCGCTTCGGCCGTTCTTCCACTCCGTGCCCTCGCGGCTGCGCAGGTACAAGGAGCCGCCGGCCGGCAATAGAGCGTCGATCGCATTGCCCACCACATTGTTGAGCACCTGGCGAATCTCTCCGTCGAAACAAAAGACCGGCCGCCGAGCACGTTCGCGTTTTTTGAGTTCCAGGCGAGAGTTTGCGATACGGCCTTGATAGACCGACAACACACTGGCAAATAGCTCCTCGCTGGCGACGGCCCGCGGCTTGGTCGATTGCTTATGGAAACGCAGCGTCTGGGTGGTGATCACCGCGATCCTGCGCAGTTCCTGCTCCGCCATATCGAGATGGCCAAAGACGTCCGGCAGATCTCTGCCGCGACGGGCGAGATAGAGCAGGTTCGTCACCGACTCCAGAGGATTATTGATCTCGTGCGCGATCGACGCAGCCAGCCTGCCCACCGCAGCCAGTTTCTCGCTCTGCATCAACGCGGCTTCGGAGTGTCGCCGATCCGTTACATCCAAGGTCACACCGATCATACGCATCGGCATCCCTTCGTCGTCACGTAGCGCGCGGCCACGGGCAAGTATCCAGTGAAGCGTGCCGTCGGGCCATTCGGCCCGGTATTCGGTGCGATAGACCGAATCCTGCTCAATGGCTTCTTGCACGCTCGCTTCCCTGCCCGGCCGGTCTTCCGGATAGGTTGCGTTCAGCAGATCCTCATAGCGGAAAGGGTCGTTGGGAGAACGGCCGAAGTGCTCACGGCAAATCCCTGAAGACTCCATCCGCCCGTTGCGCAGATCGAGTTCCCAGGTTCCGAGCCTGGCCGTTTCCGTAGCGATTCTGAGTCTCTCTTCACTCGCACGCAGGGCTTCGTCGACCCGCTTCAGGTCGCCGATATCGCGTCCCTCGGGAACGATGAAGATCACGTTTCCCGCGGCGTCAAAGACGGGCGAAAGAGAAAAATCAAACGTGGCCAGTTCCCCAGAAGGACGGCGCAAGGCCATTTCGCGGCGCAACGTTTTACCCGCGGCGGCTTGAACCACCGCATCGCGTACAAACTCCGGAGCTCCGCGGGTGTAGGCGAACCAGGGAGCATCCCAGAAAGGGATTCCAACCACGTCTTCACGTTTGCTATCGGCGAATGCCAGCGATGCGCGATTGCAATCGAGAACCTGTCCCGCTGGGTTCAGAATGCCGATGTATTCCAGGCTGGTGGTGTAGATAGACTGAAAACGGGCTTCGCTCTCACGCAGGGCATTCTCGATCTGTCTGCGTTCCGCAATACTACGGAAGACGAGAACAATGCCGGTAAGCTTTCCATCGCTATCGCGAATCGGCGCCCCACTATCGTCGATGGGAATCTCGCTGCCGTCTTTACGCAGCAGCACGGTATGGTTCGCGAGCTCTACCACCACGCCGAGCCGCTCCACCTTGGCCACCGGACTCTCTACCGGTTCGCGGGTGCTTTCATTGACAATGAGAAAGACCTTATCCAGAGGTTGGCCGATGGCTTGCGCGGTTGTCCACCCCGTCAGTTTTTCTGCCGTGGGATTCAGCAAGGTAACACGGCTCCGGCGGTCGCACACGATGACGCCATCGCCGATACTTTGCAGGGTAATGTGCAGCGAGTCGCGCTGCTTCTCGCTCTCGGCCAGTTGTTCGCGAAAGGCTCGGCTAATCTGCCGGAATAAATAGATTCCGTGCCACGTCACGAACAGAGCGACCAACGCTCCACCACCGATGCCGAGCGCTGGAAGCGAGCCAAACAGCGTGCTGATTTCTTTTCTGCTCGAATCACGGTCGTTGCTGGCGGCCAACATAAGGCCGGTGATTTCCGCCTGTAACGTGTCTATCGCCTGGTTCTGTTCTTTGAGGAGGCCAATCGTCGCCTCCCGAGAAAGATTTGCTTGTAGCAGCGCCCGGTTAACGGCGTTCAAATCGCTAAAGCCAAGGATGATGCTCGTGGCTTTCGCCGACATCGGCGGATCGTTCGCGACCGCGGACGAAAGCTCCGGCAGCACGCGAAGCAATCGGGTCGAGGCCTGGTGGTAGGGCTCAAGGAACGCGGGATCCCTGACCACGAGGTAACCACGGATACTTGCCTCCTGGCCGGCCAAGCACTCCAGCAGACGGTTGCTGTCGAGCAAGATCGTCGTCGCTTGCGCACCGTGCGTCCGGTTCACGGTAATTTGATGAACCCGGAAACCCAGAACCGCCAGAAAAAGGCACAGTGACAGAAGCGGAACCAGGAAAAAACGCAATAACAGGCGGCGGAAGAACGACTCTGTCATGGTCTCCTAGTTCTTTCGGTTTCCCACATGCACTACCTCAGCTTGCAACTGTATATCAGACGAGAGAGCGGGCAAATGGAGAGGTGCGTGTCCAAACGCAAACCACCGCGCCGGCCTCGCCCTGGATCCGGTTATGCAGCCGTTATAGATCCGTTTATGGACCGGGTGTGCCTGGCGCGTGGCGTCTAAACTGCATGCAAACCAGAATCTTCCAGCGAAGTATGATTCGCAGCCGGGGTTTACGGTTGTTTCATCGATGAACCAACATTGTCACCCGGTACCCCACTCCACCCCTCGGAAAACGACCGGCGCAGGGCAAGGATAGCGGCAGACGCGGAAACCCGGGCGCACCTTATCCGGAGGATTGACGGCCTTCGATCCCAGCGTTCTTGCACGGCGCAATATTTATCTGCCGATAAGGTAAGTGGACGACGCACATCGAGCGCGACGCGTCACACCATGTAATTCGCGCCCCCCAGTGCGACATAATTTCCGTCCAATCGAGCACTATTTGCACAAGCTGTAACACGATTTCGAACACCACGGATAAATTTCAACGAATCATTTCCGTGGGCATTGTTTGCGTTGTTTTGTTGTGTATCATTTCTCCATCGAAGCGTCATAGGCGGCCTGTGAACGTGAGGCCAGATAAGAAATAAATAGCAGGCAGGGTTCTCGGAAAGACGTGCGAACTTTCCTGATCTTTAATTTCCCCCTCGACACCTGCGCACTCGATGCATCCAGGGAAACGGCCTGTAGCGGCAACTTCGCAGCCCACCGTTGTGGATGTGTGTGTGTAGTTCTAATTTTCGATTTACGGAGCGATAGATGTCAAAGCCCCCTTTGGTCGCGCGCCTGGCGTGCGCCGGTCTTTTACTTGTGCTCTCCACTTCCTCGCTCCTGGCCGTGCAAACCTCGGTCGATCACATTGTGGTTTTTGGAGATTCCCTTTCGGACACCGGTAACCTGTATTCGTTAATCCATTACCCCTATCCGCCAACCTATGTACTGGGGCGAGCGACAGATGGCCCCACAACCTACCCTGCCTCTGCGATCAGCGGAGTGTGGGATGAGCAGCTCGCGCCGTCCCTCGGCATAGCGGCGCCCCTGCCAGACCTGGTGAGCAGCGCGAATCTGAACTTTTCATTTATCGGCGCCGAAACGGGCGCAATCGCCAACTCCGCGACCGGCCCCTACGGAATGGCCGCGCAGGTACAGAGGTACCTCGACGAAAAGCCGGCGAACATTGCCACGGCCATTCACTTTTTCTGGGGCGGCACCAATGATGTGTTCGACTACCCGGATGCGAGCAGCGCCGAGAAGACGGCAATCGCCAACATCCGCAGCCAGATTGCTTCGATTGCCGGCGCGGGCGGCAAATACTTTGTGTGGTTCAATCTGTTCCCTCTCGATATGACACCGCGCGGCGCCGGCAGTGCCTCCATCAAAGCAGCCTGCGCCGATTTTGCGACCGACATGCCGCCGGCCATCGCTTCCCTACAGGCGCAATATCCAGGCATCACGATCATCCCTGTGGATCTGTACTCGCTCTTCAACCAGATTGTGCAGGCGCCGGGGCAGTTCGGTCTGACCAATGTGACCACGCCGGCGCAAAGCAGCGCAGTCAACCCGGACCAGTACTTATTTTGGGATACGCTGCACCCTACTTCGAAGATGCACCAGATTATCGCTAATTTGACCCTGAGCGACATCAACCGTGTGCTGGTGGATTCCTCCGCCCAGGTGAAGGCGCCGGTGTCAGAAGACTTTAATGAGAACAGCCTCAACCCAGCCTGTGGACTGTAGAGGCTCCGCCGGATGCTACTGTGAGTGTTACGAATGGGCACGCATCGCTGGCTCTGCCGGCCGGCGCCAACCATGACCCGTTTGTGGGTGGCAACCATGCCGTTCGCATCCTGCAGCCGATCTCGAACGGGGACTTCGATGTGGCGGCAAAATTCGACTCCATACCGGCATTGGCGTATCAGGGTGAGGGCATCATGGTGCAGCAAGATGATGGAACATTCCTGCGTTTTGAAATTGTTTCCAATGGCTCGCAGCTGTCTCTGTTTGGCGCCGGCGTCAGCGGCGGAGCAGAGACGAACTACTTCACCGCACCGTTCGCCGGAGGTAAATCAGTGTGGATCGAGGTGAAGCGCAGCGGCGATACCTGGACGCTGAACTCCTCTGTCGACGGCGTGAACTACACCCAGGCGGGAACGTTCCAACAGGCGATCACCGTGAGCGCGATCGGCCCGTATGCGTGGAACTATAACGCCTCGGCTGCCGCAGCGCCCGCTACGGTGAGCCTGGTGGATTCCTTCTACAACCTGGCTCCGTAGCGAGTGGGTCTATCTCAACCCTTTGACCAGGTAGAGATCCGAGAGCATGCGGACGTAGCTATAAACATAGGTCTTACCGTCCCGACCGAGAAGAACGTGCGACATATCGCACAGGCCGGTTGGATCCGCGGGGTGCACCTCGCGGAAAAATTGCCGCGCCCCGGTCAATACGTTCAGGCGATAGATCCTGATCGGGAGCTTTCTCCCTTGATAGACATATAAGGTGTCGGGATCAGCGCTCCATGTAAACGATTCGTCGGAGAGCAAACCGGGAATCGCGTGCGGTGGCCCGCCATCCATCGGATACAGACGGGCGGTTGCACTCGCAAGGTCGTAGCCGATCACTGTGCGATCATCCAGAGACAATTCACAGCCGGCAACTCCATCGGGGGTGATGGGCCGGGGGGCGCCCCCATCGATGTTCTGCAAGAAGCAGCGCGTTGCATGCCCCGGCAGGTTCCCGGGAAACACGACCTGCTTTCCGTCTTCCATCCAATGAATTTTTTGCCCATACCGCTCGATGGGTCCCCGCTCAACGCGCCTCGCCATACCGGCGCCGGTAGGCAGCAACATGATTTGCGTATAGGAAACAACGCTGGCTGCCCATTTGCCATCGGGAGAAAGATCACCGGCCATGCCTTCGCCCAAAGGAATCGGGGGCGCCCCTTGCATGCTGCGCGTGGCGACCGTATAGGTGGGGCCACCCTGTACCCCCTGCTCGTCAAAGAGCAACGTCTTACCGTCGCGCGACAAATCTACCGGGAGCGACCAGTCCAGCCAGGAGAGATCCTGTTCTTTGCTCGCGCCCGCTGCCATGCCCAGCATGCCGGCGCGGTTCTCATCGCGAGTCAGCAGCACGCGTCCGTCGGGAGCAATGTCTTGCAGCGTAACCCCGCCCAGCGCGTGGTACGCCCGCCTCTGGTGTCCTGCAAGGTCTACCGCATAAATGCTGCGTTCGAGTCCAGCCTCGGCGGCCGAGAACCAAACCTCGCTTCCGTCGGAGGACCACGCCAGCCCTTCTTCACTCTCCCAGCCGGTCGAAAGAACCGTCTTGTGCCCGGCAAGATCGACAACCGAAACTATTCCCTGGTCGTCATCCTGGGACGGATGATCCAAAAAGGCGATCCTGTCTCCCTTAGGCGATACCCGGGGATGACTGATCCAGCCATTGGTCTCGTAAAGCACATGCCACAGAGGAAATTCGAGACGGCGCTTCGTACCCACATCGCGCACCACCGCCAGTGTTTTTCCGTCCGGAGCCCAGTCGGCCCATTCAACATTCTCCGCCATCTGGCGAGGCGACCCGCCGGTGATGGGAACCTGAGCGAGCGTGCCGCGCATCGTCATCATGAAACGGGGATCGGCGGATTGCAGCACCGCGATTTCGTTGGATGAAGAAATGGCCAACAGAGCCGTGTCGGGCATTTCCATTCTTCGCGCGCCCGTACTTTTCAGGTCGGTGGAGAAAATCTCGATCGGAGCGGCATCCCAGGCGGCAGCATAAAGCACGCCCTGCCCGTCAGGGGTGAACCGCGCGGCGTCTACTGTGCCGTGCCGCACCGTCAACCGCTGAAATTCCGCTGGCCGCATGTGTGTTGTGCGACGACCAAGCCACACTCCTAACCCGAGAAGGAGTGCAGCGCCGGCGATCGCCAGAACCATGGGGAGAGCGCGCTTAGCGCGGTTGCCGGGCAGCGGGGGCTGAACGGCAGCCACCAGTGGAGCGGCCGCCGCCCTTGACGCATCCGTTGCCGAAGCCATTACCGCCGCTGGGGAGACAGGAGGAGTTGCGCCGTTTGCAAGCTCGTGCGGGGCCTCCACCGGCGCCTCGTCCAACTTGGCAACAAAACGATAACCGCGGCGCGGGACGGTCTCAATAAAATGAGGATCATCGGCGCAATCCCCCAGAGCGGTGCGCAGTTTACCCACCGCAACATTCACCGCGTGGTCGAAATCGCCAAAGTTATCGGTCGGCCAGATGCGAGCCTGCAGCTCATCCCGGGTGACCAGGGCGCCAGGACGTTCGAGCAAAAGCTGCAGCACCTTGAACGGCTGCTCCTGCAGCTTGATGCGTGTGCCCGCTTTACGAACCTCTCCGGACTGGAGATCTGCCTCAAACGCTCCAAACCGAACCGTGTGGGTCCCGTTGCGCACCTGTTGCCCCCCGTTCCCAAAAAAGCTCTGGCACCGCTATTAGATTAGTCGTCTTTCCCTTGATGCCATACAAGTAACTCTTTATTCAACTATTTTGCGGGGAGATACGGGTCTCCGGCTCCTCTCCCGTAAATCTCCCGGCAGATAACTCACGCTATACCTACAAGCTAGACGCGGTGAATTGAGGTGACACAGCGCTTGATCGAGCATGGCCTCGAGGTGAGAGCTCATGCGCGATCGCAGATTCTGCATCAGCGTGGTAATGGGTTTCGCGCTGGCGGGTAACGCCCTGGCCATGGGCTACCAGCAAGCCGGGCCACGGCAGGTTACCGAAGGCACCGTCCGATTCAACCTTTATTGGGGATATCTAATGGTCGCCCAGGGGTCAGCCGGTCCTCTGAAGGGTCTTAGCTTCTTATTAGATACCGGGGCCAGCCCCACCGTCCTCGATCCCCGAGTGGCGCAAGCACTTCACCTTAGGGAGGAACCCGCCAACATCACGGTGGTGGGTGGCAGCGTACGAGCCGGAAAGACAGTCGTATCTACCCTAAGCCTGGGTCCTGTGCAGCACCACAATCTCCCCGTGTTGGTAGAAGATCTGTCTTTTCTGCAAAAGGCATTGCCGGTCCGCATCGATGGGGTGATCGGCCTCGATGTGCTGGGGCAAACCTCGTTCGTAATTGACTACCCATCACGAACCATCGCTTTCGGGGCCGTTCCAACCTTGCCCAATGCTATGCCTTTGCACATGAGCAATGGCTTGGCCATCGTCGATGCCCAGGTGAATGGCATTCCGGCTAGTTTGCTGCTCGATACCGGCGCCTCTGCACTCACCATGTTTGCGAGAAACACGGCCGGCCCGGTTGCGGACCTGAAAGTGAGCACAGTGCAGGGCGCGCGTGGAAGCATCGGGGAGTTTGACCATAAGCAAAGCAAGCTGCGCAGTCTCAAACTGGGAGAAACAGAGTTTGGGCCAGAGCCCGTCTCTGTCATCTCCGAAGGCGGCCGGCCCGGCTATGCATTCGACGGGCTGTTGAGCCCGGCGGCATTGCGGGTGACGAAAGTCGCCATCGATGTCGCCCGGGGGCAGGTGGCGTTGAGCCGGTAATTGCGCCCCTCGGCTAGAGCATTTTCACTTCTACTCTGCACAGGAGGGTGCGGCGAAGTGCGGCTTTTCTTCCATCCCAGCAGGCTCGCCTGCCGGGGACCCCGGTTCTTGAGGAAAAGCCGCCATGGGAGTCGTTACTCTGTAAGCACCAAAAGTGAAAATGCTGTAGTCCGCCGGCCACACCTATTCGATGCGTAGCGCCTGCATGGGCTCGATCGATGCCGCCCTGCGTGCGGGAAGCAACGCCGCAATCAATCCAATGATTGAGAGCGTCACCGCAACAGCGACATAAGTCCATAGATCCAATGGAGGCACCTGGTACAGGAAACCCTTGATCAGGCGAGCCGCAGCAAAGGCGAGCAGCAGGCCGGCGCCAAGCCCGGCGCCGATCAGGATCGAGCCTTGGCGCAAAACAAGTTGGGCCACACTTTGCCGGGTGGCGCCGAGCGCCATGCGCACGCCGATTTCGCGGCGGCGATAACTTACCAGTTGCGACAACACGCCGTACAACCCAGCGATGACCATGGCCACAGCCAGCCCCGCGAACGAGCCCACGAGGTTCAATCCCAGACGTTGGTTAAAGGTGTTCTTCTCGACCGCCTGCTGCATGGTTTGAAACTCATCCAGCGCGAAACCAGGAGCGGCCTGGTGGAAGACAGAGCGCATTTCGGCCGCCACGGGAATATCGCCGCGCGTCTTCACCACAAAGTTGACCACGGTTTCCAAAAGCGCCTGGTAGAAGAGAGAGGTAGTGGGAATCTGCTGCTGGGGCACCAGAATAAACGGCTGCACCACACCCCCGACGCTGCTGTCCACCTGGTCGGCTAAAACACCGGCGATGGTGTACGGCGCGATCATGCCGGTGTCTTTGCCGCCCAGGTCAATTTGTTGCCCCAGCGGGTTCTTCCCCGCGAAATACTTTTTGACCAGGGTTTCATTCACGACCACGACAAAGGGAGCGGTGGCCACATCGTCATCGCCGATCATGCGGCCGCGCACGACCGGCGTGCCCATGGTGCGGGCGTACTCACCGCTGACAGCAGAAATGCGAGCCTCCGGCTTGTTCGCCTGGTCGGTCGCCTGGCGGAGGATAGAAAAGCTCGTTCCCACGTCCATGCCCGACAAAGGCGGAGTGGTGATTAACGCCGCACTCTGAACGCCAGGAACCTGCCGGATGCGATCGAGCACCGGTTGATAGGTAAGCGCGGCGACGGAGGGCGGCGCGTGCCCGGTGTCTTGCGAAACCGCCATCCCAGCGAACCCCGCGGCATCGGCGGGCATGGCCTCAAAGGTGGTCAGTTGCGCCGCATCAAATCCCATCCGCGACTGTTGCAGATTCCACAGCGTGTGAAACAGCAGGCCGGTCCCAACCAGCAACAGGGTCGAAAGAGCAACCTCGCCCGCAACCAGCCAGCCACTCAGCCTGCGGCTCACCGAGCGAGAGCCGATCCCGCGCGAAGCCGCCTGCAACGCAGCCTGGGGATTTGCACGCGCCACCAGCAACGCCGGCAGCAGCGAAGACAGCACGGTGGTCAACATGGCGATGGCGGCGAGCGGTAACAGGACGGTCCAACGGATGGCGATGGCATCGGCCCGAGGGATCGTCCCGGGTGGCAATTTGCTTAGGGCAACCATGGCTGCCCGCGCCAGCAGAAACCCGGCGCCGCAACCACCCAGGCTCAACATCAATCCTTCTGCGAGCAACTGCCGCACCAGGCGCAAGCGGCTTGCGCCGAGTGCCGCGCGCACTGCAAACTCCTTCTGCCGCCCCAGGCAGCGGGCGATCAGCAGATTAGAAACGTTCGCGCAAGCAATCAACAACACCAGCCCCAGGGCCGCGAACAGCGCAAACAAGGTCGGGCGCACGGGTCCCGTCAACGCTTGCTGGTAGGGGGTAGCGCGAAAGGCTAAGCCGTGGCCGCCCTGGCCGGTGGAGATGTGAGCGGCGATGGCATCGAGTTCGTGCTGCGCTTGCAGGGTGCTGACTCCCGGCTGCATTTCACCCAGAATATTGGTGAAGTTGTCGCCCCGATCTTTCAGCATCTCTGTAGAGGGCTGCATCGGCAGCCACAGGCCCTTGTGGATGTCCGGAACCATGCGTTCAGGAAAGGAGAACGAGCTCGGCATGACGCCAACAACAGTGCGCGGCCTGCCGCCGATCCTGACCACCTTGCCGACGATCTCCGGATCGGCCTCGAAGCTCTGCCTCCATAGGCCCGCAGAGAGTAGCGCGACTTGCGGTCCGTCCGTTTGGCCCTCACCCTCAGTAAAGGTACGGCCCAGCAGCGGCTGCACGCCGAGGATGGAAAACAGACTGGGGGTGGCGCGCGGGGCGACGACACTCTGCGAACCATCGCGGCTCTCGAGTACGGTAACGTCTTCAGAATAGGCCGCGACGGCCTTCAATTGCCTTGACTGGTCGCGGATGTCGCGGTAGTTCAGCCATGAGGTCGAGCCGAACCCCGATTTGTCAGCCGGGCCGATAGAGAGCAAGCGATCCGCATGGGTGTAAGGCAGTGGCCGCAGCAAAACGCCTTCAATGACTGTAAACAGTGCCGTGTTGGCGCCGATGCCGAGCGCCAGGGTCAGAATCGCGAGCAAGGCCAGGCCGGGCGCTTCCCGAAGTTGGCGCAAGGCGCCCATTAAGTCGTTCCATAGAGCTTGCATAAGAATCTCCCTGTGGCCCCCAGCAGAGTCTGGCTAAAGACTGGCAGCAAGTACGTTGCCAAATCAATCGTAAACAAATCGCTCGGGGCAAGGGCATAGTGTGTCCGGAAACGAAAACCATTGTTCGCAAATGAACAGTTCCTCCCCCGCTGTCATAGAATCAATCCCATGCGCTATTCAGTTTTTTCTATCGCCGGGCTGATGCTGGCCGCTTCGACTGCGTTCGCCCAGACCCCCGCCACATCCGCGCCTCCGGTTGCGCAGAAGATGCATATGGAAAGGCCAATCAATGGCGGCGTACTCGTGGATGATTACGGTTGGCTGCGGAAGAAAAGCGATCCCGGGGTCCGGCAATACCTTGAAGCAGAAAACGCCTACGCGCTGCGGGCAACCGCGGGCGAAGTGCCGCTCGCGGAAAAGCTCTACAACGAAACCCTGAGCCACATCAAGCAGAGCGACACCTCCGTGCCCTACAAAAAGCACGGCTACTGGTATTACTCGCGCACCGAGCAAGCGAAACAATACCCGGTGCTATGCCGCAAGAAGGCAGACGCTGAGCGCGCCCGAGGAGGTGATGCTCGACGTGAACGAGCTCGCCAAGGGCGAGAAGTTCATGTCTCTGGGCGAGACGGACGTGAGCGACGACTCGAACCTTCTGGCCTACACCACTGACAACGTCGGCTACCGCCAATACAAGCTACACATCAAAAATCTGCGCACCGGCAAGCTATTGCCTGACACGGCGGAGCGAGTCGATTCCCTCGCCTGGGCGGCGGATAACAAGACGTTGTTCTACTCGACTGAAGACGCTCAAACCAAACGATCCAACCTGGTGTACCGGCATCTGCTCGCCGCCCCTGCTGCCGGCGACCCCATAGTCTTCAACGAAAAAGACGAACGCTATAGCGTGGACGTAGACCGCACCAGGGATGGCAAATACCTGCTGCTCTCGTCCGCCAGCCACGTGACCAGTGAGGCGCGGTTCCTCCCCGCCGACGCTCCCACCGGCGACTGGCGGCTCATCGAACCGCGCCGCGAAGGCGTGCAGTATTACGCTGACGAGGGCGCCGATGTGTTCTATCTCCGTGTGAACGACACCAGCCCCAGCTATCGTGTGGTGACTGCGCCGGTGGCCACGCCCGGCAAATCCCATTGGACCGAGTTGATCGCGGCCCGCAAAGAAGTGCCGCTCGAAGACGTGGACGTCTTCAAAAATTTCTTTGTGGTGAGCGAACGGGTAAAGGGGCTGCCGGTGCTGCGCGTCGACGCGATCAAGAGCAAAGAGTCGCATGCCATCGAGGTCCCTGAGCCCGCCTACTCGATAAACGCCGCCGTCAACGCGGAGTTCGATAGCGATAAATACCGTTATAGCTACGAGTCGCCGATCACGCCGCGTTCCACCTTCGAATACGATGTCGCAAAAAAGACGTCAACCCTGCTGAAACAACAGGACGTGCCCGGCGGTTACGACAAGTCGAAGTACGCGGTCGAGCGGCTGTTTCTGACCGCCAGAGACGGAGTTGGGGTCCCGGTCACCGTGGTGTACCGCAAAGACAAGTTCCAGCGCGGCGAGAACCCCCTGTATGTCTACGGCTACGGCTCCTATGGCTTCAACCTCGCAGATACCTTTGCGGTGGACTTGCTGCCCTTGATGGACCGGGGGGTGGTGACCAGCGTAGCCCACATCCGTGGCGGCGGCGAGCTGGGCGAGGCCTGGCATGACGACGGCAAACTGATGCACAAACGCAATACCTTTACCGACTTCATCGATTCGACCGAAGGGTTGCTCGCCAAGGGCTACGGCAAGCGCGGAGAAGTCGGCATAGAAGGTGGGAGCGCGGGCGGGCTGCTGATGGGCGCGGTTACCAACATGCGGCCCGATCTCTTCAAGGTGGTGCTCTGTGAGGTTCCCTTCGTCGACGTAATGAACACCATGCTCGACCCAACGGTGCCGCTCACCGTGGCGGAATACGAGGAGTGGGGCAATCCTAACCAGAAGGCTGCGTTCGACTACATGCTTACTTACTCACCTTATGACAACGTGAAGGCTAAGGCCTATCCGGCCATTCTGGTGCAAACCTCTTTTGACGATTCGCAGGTGGGCTATTGGGAACCCTCAAAGTATGTAGCCAAGTTGAGGGCGCTCAAGACCAACCACAACCCCCTGGTCTTCTTCATCAACATGCATGGCGGCCACGGAGGATCGAGCGGCCGGTTCGACCGCATCCGCGAAGCAGACCGGCGATACGCCTTCATGCTTACCCAGTTGGGCATCACCCAGTAAGAACCTGTTCGATTGCCTGCCGCGCGGCCCCGGCCATTTCGGTGCGGGCCGCGACCGCTTCGCAAAGTATTGCATCCCGCCAGTGAGGCCGCGTCGTATAGATAAGTGAAGGGGTAAGGTAGATCGCCGATCCCCTCAAGTGGCCATTTGACACATAGCTTAGACGACGATCAGCGCTTTCGTACCCTGATGCTGGCCCACCAGTCCATGGTCTTCAGCATCGCGCTGCGCATCCTCGGCGACCGCTGCGCGGCCGAAGAGGCTGCTCAGGATGTATTCATCGAACTGCACGCAAAACTTGGCGGCCTTGTGTCTGACCAGCATGTCCTCTACTGGCTGCGCCGGGTGACCGTGCATCGCTCCATCGATCTGGTCCGTCGACGACAGCGGCGGCCTGAGGTTGCGATGGATTGGGACGCATTGCCTGAGGTACCGGATATATCGAGCACGACAGACCAGGGGGACCCGTGGCTCAGCCGCCGGCTGCAGCAACTTGTCAGTTCCCTACCGGCGGTCGCTCGAAGCATCCTCATTCTTCGCTATCAGGAAGATATGAGCCCGGACGAAATTAGCGGCGCGCTCGATATGCCGGTCGCGACCGTCAAGAGTCACTTGCAACGCACGCTACGGTTGTTGCGCGAAAAGTCCGCGCGGGTACTGCGCTAGAGAAGGCGCGGGTGTTGCGCCAGAGAAAAGGAGAGAGCCATCATGTACGAACCCAATGCCTTTGAGACCGAGGCCGAACTCGAGCGGATACTCCGTAGCACCTTTGTCCGAGTGCCTGCGCCAGACGATCTGATCCTTCGTGTAGAGCAGCGGCTGCTCGCGGCACGCCCTGCCCCCCCAATCCCGAGCTTTGTCCCGAGCTTCGGCTTGCTGTCCGTCTCGGCACGCAGCGTGTGGACAAGTGTTTGGTCGATCACGGCGCACGCCGGCGCGTTCGCGCTCATCGCCTTGCTGTTCATGAGTGGGCGAAACCATTCCACGCTCAAAGAACATAAAATGCTCCAGGCCATCGATCTCAAACCCTTCGTCCCGATGAGCGCACCGGCAATAGATTCGATGGGCGGCGGTGGTGGTGGCGGGGCCCACGACATTCTGCAGGCGCCCAAGGGCAAGTTGCCAAAATTCGAGCGACAGCCGATTGTGCCGCCGATGCTGGTGGTCAACGACCATCCCAAACTGGCGTTGGACCCGGCCATCATGATGCCGAAAGACGCCCAGTTGCCGAATCCCGAAATGCCGAACCTGGGCGATCCGCGAAGCGGCGTCGTGGGTATAGCTTCGAATGGAACAGGCGCCATGGGCGGTATGGGCGCGGGTTCGGCAGGTGGCATCGGATCCGGCGATGGCAATGGATATGGCGCGGGTACGGGAGGCGGCTATGGGGGCGGGCTCTATCATGTAGGCGGCGGGGTGACTGCTCCGCAACTAACGTTTGCTCCTGACCCGGAATTCTCCGATGAAGCCAGGCGCGCAAAGTTCCAGGGTGTCTGCGTTGTCTCGGTGGTTGTCGATGCCCAGGGGAACCCCCAACGCGTGCAGGTGGTCCGCCATCTTGGGATGGGGCTCGATCAGAAGGCCGTTGCCGCGGTAAAGCAGTACCGGTTCAAACCTGCAACGCTCTCGGGCAAGCCCGTATCGGTTGAAGTGAATATTGAGGTTACCTTCAGAATTTATTGATACCGCGGTAGTTGCTACATTCCTCGGCAACAACCTTCCAAGGGAGCGCAACCCTGCCCTTGTGATCCGGGGATAACTTAGGTGTCGCTCTGCCGGCGTCGCGCCTCGACCAGTCTGGCGGCTTCCAAAGGTCGCCTCTTAAATCGGAAGATTGGACCGTGCCGGGTTGCTACACCGGCATCAAACGGCTCGCCCGACTCGTGCGACACCATTCGGTCTGTGTGCGCAGTTCACCCGGCCATCGCCGGATCAATTTACGGCAACCATCGACTCATGGGTTAGCATGATCGGGGAAGGAACCAAGCCTTGAACTCAACTCGCACGCTAACTATCGCGACCGCTCTCCTGGTTGGAACCACGTTCGGCTACAACCAACTCCACAGCCAACTCCCCAGCCAACCTGGGCCACCCAAGGACGACCTGACAAAATGCCAGACCGATGTAGTCAAACTTCAGGACGATCTCACAAAGGCCCAAATCACGCTGGACGACTGGGCGCAGCTCAAGCGTTACGCGGGCGAAAACGCTGCCCTCCCCGCGCCCGTACCCGGTGAAGCCCGGGTCGTCTTTTACGGGGACTCCATCACGGATGGCTGGGGCCGTCACCCCGACGCCGGGACCTTCTTTCCAGGCAAGCCTTATATCAACCGCGGCATCAGCGGCCAGACAACCCCGCAAATGCTTATTCGCTTCGAGCAAGACGTCGTGCACCTCCACCCCGCCGCAGTCCTGATACTCGCCGGAACCAACGACGTCGCCGGCAACACCGGCCCCTCGACCCCGCAGATGACTGAAGACAACTTCACCTCCATGGCCGCGATCGCCAGGCAGAACGGCATCAGGGTCATTTTTGCCTCCATAACCCCTGCTTATAGCTACCCCTGGAAACCTGGAATCAATCCGGTGCCCACCATTCTTGAAATCAACGCATGGCTCAAAGCTTTCTGCGCCAAAGAAGGGTACACCTACCTGGACTACTACTCCGCGATGGCCGATGAAAAGGGAGCCATGAAACCCGGCCTCGCGAAAGACCAGGTTCACCCAACCGCCGCAGGCTACGCAGTCATGGGCCCATTAGCCGAATCAGCAATTGCCATGGCGCTCAAGAAATAGCGATAACCTAAGCCACTTTCCGGGCAGTAAGTACGATGTGGAAATCAAAGCACTAGCTAGTGGTGTCCGCCACACAAATGTGATCATTTATCCGTCTCGAAGGAAAGATCTTTACAGGCTCCGGACAAACGCGTCTTCAGGGTAGGCCGGGGATTTATCCCGGGCATAAACGTAGTCATCCTTGTGGCCTTTAGGCCCTGAGGTACGGTTTTTGGCAGGATCACATGGGGCAGTTTCGGGGACGAAATAACCCCCAAAATAGGTAGGAGCCCTACCTACAGGCTTCTTGATAATTCCCTGCGCACATCGCTGGGCCGGCGTACACCGCGGAAACAGCCCCAGGCTCACTCGCTAACCACGGTCTTGAGAATTGGGGGTTATTTCATCTCTCCCGAATCACCCGAGAACCGCGCTTTGTTAAGGCTTCCGCATAAGCGATTCTGCTAAGCCAACAATACGGTCATGAAATGGGCTTTTCTTATCTCGCCGAATTTTGTGGACGAGACGTTCATCGGCAGTGACAAATCGGCAACGGTTTTCCACCGCCAAAGCCAGGTAGAGGCAATCGTAAGCCGGATGGTCCAACTCAATTGCCAGCCGTGTTGCGGACTCCATGAGCGCCCGCGCCGGGACCAACTCAATCTCCGCGGTCTGAAGCAGGCGAGCCGCGATAAGCGCCTCGTCCTTGCTGAGCTCCTTCCTCTGAACCTTCTTCCATAGGACGTTGGCGCATTCAGCGACAATCAGGTCGGGAGCCATCAGTCTCGCCTTCTGCCGCAATGCCAGCGCCAAGTCCGTGCCGCCTTCTTCGACCACCCATTTGATAGCGATACTAGCGTCCACGACCAGCGTGTTCAACGCTCCGTTCGCCCCTCGCGCTGAAGGACCTCAGAAGGCGTCTGCCGTCGCCCTCTGGTCAGCTTACGAAGATCGGCTGCCAGCCGATCAAAGGATGGTTCCACCTCGGCCGCCAGAGACTGACGAAGGATCTCGCGATGCTCGGCTTCGGTGGAGCGCCCATGGCGTGCAGCCCGGCGCTTCAGACGGCTAATGAGGTCATCGTCAAGATTGCGCACGTGCAGATTTCCGGCCATCTGTCCTCCGTGAGACCATTGAGATCAATGATCTCATGAGATCGGGGCGCGTTCACGGCCTTTTTCTTTGGGCTTTTTCGAGGAGTCCGAGGAGGGAGTTGGCACACCTACAGCATTTTCACTTCTGGTGCTTACAGAGTAACGACTTCCATGGCGGCTTTTCCTCAAGAACCGGGGTCCCCGGCAAGCGAGCTTGCTGGGGTGGAAGAACCGGGGTCCCCGGCAAGCGAGCTTGCTGGGGTGGAAGAACCGGGGTCCCCGGCAAGCGAGCTTGCTGGGGTGGAAAAAAAGCCGCACTTCGCCGGCACCCTCCTGTGCAGAGTAGAAGTGAAAATGCTCTAGCGGCATGCGCTGCCTGCAACGGACACTGCGAACGGCAGGAGCACCACCATATCGCAACGCGTAAAGTCGCCCTTTATCCCCGCATGGCATTTTTATTGCAACGAAGTTTGAACTTTCCTCCAGAAATTGGATCTATATAAGTGAACATCGCTGACGCTTAAGGAAAATACCTCAAGAGGAAAGCACCGTCGTGTATCCAGGCCAAGGAACCGTGTCGCCGCCCCAAGAGATCAAGGAAGACACCAAACATCTCGTGGGTGTGCACCCGGACGCTAAGTCCCGATGCATGCAAGGCACCCTGGCGGGTCATCCTGTTGTCTGCCATGGAACCGCTCGCTTCCGATGGAAACCCCATCCCAGGCTAGCAACCGTAAGAGCGGCGAATTATGATACGAAACCTAAGAATGGGTATGGGGCAGCCCAGCCTGCCGAGTACGACCCGCCGGGACCCTCACCAGAACCATACTCTCCTCCCCGCCAACACCGGGCGCGCGCGCCCGAGGAGTCCCGGCGATCCGTATTCAACCAATATGCGCTCTACGGCCTCGCCGGCCATGCCGTGCGGCCCCTCGCCCGGCACACCAGAGGGGGCTTAGTGCGTTAGTGCGTACTTTTTAGCCATTTCCCGAGGCTTCGGGGGGTGGCCCATTCAAGCCCGCTTTTGCCTTGAGTGGGGGTACGCAAACGTTCATTCCACCCTTAACTTGCCGCGGGCAAGTCGGATGCCCAACCAAGGAGCCCTCTAACCCTCAAACGACAAATAATCGACAGCACTCGCTAGTGAAGAACCAATTCCTGCCGATCCAGAAGCTTGGATGGGTCAATGCGGGCTGTGTCGAACTGGCACATGTCCCCTGACAACGCAATTTGGCAGCAACGATAAGGAGAGAGCGCAGAGATCCGCCATGTTGCATCAGCTAGTAACCTTCCTCGTCGGTGAACAGCGATACGCCGTGCCCCTCGCATCTGTTCAGCGAGTCGTGCGCATGGTGGAGGTGACGCCGTTACCAAAAGCGCCGGGCGTCGTGATGGGCGTAATCGACTTTCAAGGACACGTCCTTCCTGTCGTGAGCATGCGCAAGCGGTTCGGTCTGGAGGAATCCGAATGCAGTTTGAGCGACCAGCTCATCGTGGCGGCAACCAGCGCCCGCAGGGTCGCGCTGCTGGTGAACTCCGTGATTGGGGTTGTGGAACGAACCGCCGAAGAAGTTACAGAGACAGCAACGATCGTACCCGGAGCGCAATACGTGGAAGGTATGGTCACACTCGAAGGCGGCATCTTGTTCGTTCATGATCTTGACCGTTTTCTCTCCAGGCAGGAAGAACAGCAATTGAACGGTCTGCTGACCGAAGCAGTGGGAGCGGAATGACGAACAGGGTCGCAGACACGCAGCTTTCGCAGCTCAGCAATCTCGTCGCTCGTCACCTCGGACTGCACTTTCCACCAGATCGCTGGCTCGATCTCGAGCGTGGAGTGTGCGCCGCCACCCAACAGTACGGCCAGCACGACAAGCACGGCCTGCCCGATCTCGACCGCTACGTGCGGGAACTGTTGCTGCCGGCCGGGACACAAAAGCATCTCGAAGAACTGGCCAGCCATTTAACCATTGGCGAGACGTATTTTTTTCGGGAACCGCGGAGTCTCGAAGTCTTTGAGCAACAAATCGTACCCGAGTTGATTCAGAAACCTAGCGACAAGGAAATAAAAATCTGGAGCGCGGGTTGCGCCACCGGCGAAGAACCCTATTCGATCGCGATCATGCTCAGCAGGTTGATGGCGGGTTTGGAGAAGTGGCCGGTCGAGATTCTCGCAACCGACCTGAATGTTCAATCGTTGCAAAAGGCGGCTGAGGGAATCTACGGGGAATGGTCCTTCCGCGGAATGCCGCCCTCCATTCGAAATTCCAATTTTCAGGCGGTCGAGAAAAACCGTTGGGCTCTTAGCCCAGCCATCAAGCAGATGGTAAGTCTTGCCCAGTTCAACCTGGTGGATGACTTTCGTCCCCCTTCGCGCACCGCTGACGGTTTCGATGTGATCTTTTGCCGCAACGTGCTCATGTACTTCACTCCTTCCGCCCTGAGGAAAGTGATCCGCCAGCTCTATGACACATTGGCCGGCGATGGCTGGCTGATCGTGAGCCCAACGGAAACATCGCATGAACTCTTCTCGGCGTTCGCCACCGTTCATTTCGGCGACGTCACGCTGTATCGGAAGTCGGAGACCCATTCGCGGATGAGCCCAGTCTTCCCTTCCGCGGTGCGCGACGAAAACGGGTGCGTCGCCCAGCCGGCGGAACAGCAACTCGAAAACACGGAACCAGCTCCGGCTCCCGTTGCTCAGCCAAGCCACGCGGCGCAGCCACCGGCACCCCTCTATGGAGGGCCGTTTGCAATTGATGAAACGGGGATGGGTGAGGATACTCCGCAAGCCATCACGAGCCTTCCGCCAGAAAACGGCGAGGACGCGCAAGCCACGCTTCTGCTGGCGCGTGGCTACGCCGATCGAGGCAATCTGGCGATGGCGCTCGACTGGTGCGACAAGGCAATCACCGCCGACAAGATGAATGCTCGCGCCTACTATCTGCGGGCCACCATTTTGCAGGAGCAAGGCTCTCTGCCGGAGGCGCTCTTCGCATTGAAACAATCCGTGTACGCAGAGCCGCAGTTTATCCTGGGTCATTTTTCCCTGGGCAATTTAGCCAGGACACACGGAAGCCCAAGGGAGTCGGAAAAGCACTTCGAGAATGTTCTGCTGTTGCTGGCTCACTCCGCGCCAGAAGATGTAGTGCCGGAATCGGAAGGGCTCTCGGCGGGCAGACTGAGAGAGATGATCGCTTCACGCCGCGATGGGCCGGCCTCCGGCATCTCCTCAAGCCTCGCGGGCACTGCGTTGCCGCCGGCGTTCGGCCGGGCTGCGAGGTCTCGCGCGGAGCAGGTGCGAAACCGATGACCCTCGACATCGCAACAAAGGAGTTCGAGGCCAATTCCACACCCGGTGAGGGCGGCAAAGCCAGGTTCGATTGGGCCGAGCTTCACCACCGCCTGGATGCATCCGATGCTGCTCTCGAGCGGAGACTCACGCCGAGCCCGGAAGACAAGCAGCAAATTCTCCGCGCGCGGGCCCGGTTGCTGGCATCGGCCGGCAAAGCGGAAGCAACGTCTCCACACCTGATGCTGGAAGTTGTGGAGTTTATCCTCGCGTCTGAGCACTACGGCATTGCGTCCAGTCATATTCGCGAAGTCCATCCGCTTAGCGACTTCACGCCGCTGCCGTGCACACCGGCGTTTGTGCTCGGTCTGATCAATGTGCGGGGACAGATTCTGTCCATCATCGACATCAAAAAACTCTTTGATTTGCCGACAAAAGGTCTGACCGACCTGAACAAGGTCATCCTTGTTCACGCCCGTCACATGGAGCTTGGCATTCTAGCCGACGTCGTACTCGGCGTACGCTCCGTGATGCTCAAAGACCTGCAGCCCGCTCTACCAACCCTGACCGGGATACAAGCGGAGTACCTCAAAGGAATTACAAAAGATCGACTGGTTGTTCTGGACGTCGAGAAGATTCTTTCCGACGAAAGGATCCTGGTCAACGACACGGTGGACACAACGGTTTGAGCGCCAGACATTGGATGGCTAGGGGAGAACGGCAATGAAGTGGTCGATTGGGAAAAAGATCGGCAGCGGCTTCGCACTCGCCTTGGTGGCGCTGACGATTGTCGGGGCCGTTTCCTACGATAGCACCAGCAAACTCATCGACTCCGCCGAGTGGGTACGACACACCCACGAAGTACGGAGCGGCCTGGACGAACTGCTGTCGGGAATGAAGGATGCGGAGTCGGGACAACGGGGCTACGTCATCACCGGGGAAGCCCGCTATCTGGAGCCCTACCAGGGGACCAATGCGTCCGTCGATCAAAAGCTCAAACATCTGCGGGAATTGACCGCCGACAACCCCATCCAGCAACAGCGCCTCACCGCCATAGAACCCTTGATCAAAGCCAAGTTCGCCGAACTGCAGGAAACGATCGACCTGAGAAGAACACAAGGCTTCGAAGCGGCCGAACGGGTGGTTGTCACCGACCGAGGCAAAAATACGATGGACGCTATCCGCAAGTTAGTGGCGGAGATGCAGCAGGAAGAAACCCAGCTCTTAGCACAGCGTTCGGTAGAGGAGAGAGAGCGTGCGCACCGAACCGAGATGACCATCGCATTAGGCGGAGTATGCGCGTTCGCGCTTCTAAGCCTGGCGGGCGTGGTGCTCACGCGCAATATCGCGGGACCGTTGGGCGAAGTTTCGGCAGCGGCGCAGAGAATCGCCCTCGGCGATTTGTCAGCCAGGCCGATTTCCGGCGGCCGGCGGGATGAGGTGGGAGTCCTGGCCGCTGCGTTCGCGGAAATGACGGCGTCGCTGGGACAAATGGCGCGAGCAGCCGAGCAAATCTCCGCGGGCGATCTTACGGTGGAGGTAAAGCCAAAATCGAACCAAGATGTTCTGGGAAAAGCCTTCGTGGTCATGGTGGAAAAACTACGGCGAATGATCGGAGAGATGCAGGAATCGAGCAGCATTCTTTCTGCCTCCTCCCAGCAGATTGTCGCTACCACCACGCAGGTGGCTGCTGCCGCCACCGAGACCGCTGCCGCCGTAACGGAGACGACCGCTACCGTCGAAGAGGTAAAACAAACAGCGCAGCTTGCCACGCAAAAAGCGAAGTTCGTTTCCGAGAGCGCGCAAAGAGCGACACAAGTATCCGAGAGCGGAAGAAAATCGGCTGCCGACTCGATCGAGGCGATGAAACAAATTCGCGAGCAGATGGAATCGATCGCCGAAAGCATCGTCCGCTTGAGCGAACAGGGTCAGACCATCGGAGAAATCATGCTCTCTGTGAACGACCTCGCGGAGCAGTCGAACCTATTGGCAGTAAATGCGTCTATCGAGGCCGCCAAGGCGGGGGAACAAGGCAAAGGCTTTGCCGTGGTTGCACAGGAAGTACGCAATCTGGCCGAGCAATCCAAGCAAGCCACCCTTCAGGTCCGAGGCATTCTGAACGACATTCAAAAAGCAACCAACGCCGCGGTGATGGTTACCGAGCAAGGCGCCAAAGCCGTCGAGGCCGGCGTGAAGCAGTCCGTGCAGGCCGGCGAGTCCGTGCAGAAACTTGGAGAAAGCATTGCGGAAGCCGCCCAGGCCGCCACCCAGATCGCCGCTTCGAGCCAGCAACAAATGGCGGGTATGGACCAGGTGGTGCAGGCCATGGAAAACATCAAAACAGCCAGCACGCAAAACGTCGCCAGCACCCGGCAAACTGAGCTCGCAGCAAAGAACATGCAGGAACTGGGACAAAAGCTCACCGCACTGATCGCCCTGTACAAGGTCAGCTGATGAGCGAAGTGGACAAGCCAATGCCTCCTGAGAGACGAGGTGGGAATCATGAACAAAGAGCTCATGGATAAACTTCTCGGGATTTTCAAGGTCGAGGCGCGGGAACACGTCACTGCTCTTTCGTCTGGCTTAGTCGAACTGGAGACAGCCTCCGCGCGGGAACAGCAAATGGAAATTCTTGAGCGGGTATTTCGGGAAGCACACAGCCTGAAGGGCGCGGCACGAGCCGTCAATCTGGTCGAAACCGAAGCCATCTGCCAGTCTTTGGAAAGCTTGTTTGCTCAATTGAAAGACCAGCAATTAGCACTCTCCGCACAGCTCTTCGATCAGCTTCACCGTATGGTGGACACATTAGGCCAGCTGCTTTCGAGCAAGGGCACTGAAACCGGACACGACCATCCGTCTCATCCTTCTCCGGTACCGGGGCCACCAGATCCAGCCAATAGGATCGTTCCGCCGCTGCGGTCACCGGCGTTGCCTTCAGTGGACGGCTCCCTTCCCGCAACCATTGCCGAAAGCACTCCTGAGCCCGGGCGTATCGGCGACCAAAAACAGGCATCGTCCGAGACCCTGCGGGTGCCCGCATCCAAGCTCGACGCGCTCCTTCGGCAGGCGGAAGAATTGATTCCGGTAAAGGCGACCGCAGCCCAACGAGTCACCGAGTTGCGTGAAATCAGCCAGGTGCTTGACTCGTGGGACACGGAATGGCGCAAGATCCGGCCCCAGGCGCACGCCTTACGTACGTTGGTCCATGGAGAACCTGGGCCACATCGATCCAATGGACACAGTCATTCCGCCAACGGACGCGCACCCGCTCAGTCGAGCATGAGGAAGGTCTCGGCTTTTTTGGACCGGAATGAGCATACGCTGCACTTCGTCAAACAGAAGCTCGCGCTCCTGGGCAAGCGGCTCGAATACGACCGCCGTACCTTCGAGCGCAAAGCCGACGATCTGGTGGAAGACATCAAACAGGTTTCGATCCTTCCCTTTTCTACCTTGCTCGAATCTTTTCCCAAACTCGTTCGCAGCCTCAGCCGGGACTGCGGCAAAGACGCGGACCTGGCCATTGTCGGAGGAGAGATCGAAATCGATCGGCGGATCCTGGAAGAAATGAAGGACCCATTGATTCACCTGGTGCGCAACTGTATCGACCACGGTATCGAGACACCCAAGCAGCGGGAAGAAAAGGGAAAGCCGCCGCGGGCAACCATCCGCATCGGCATCTTTCCCCGCAACGCCGATAGGGCAGAGATCGTCGTTGCCGATGACGGAGCGGGCATTGATTTCCAGAAGGTACGCGCGGCATCGGTAAAGCTCGGCCTGATCGCAGAAGAAGACGCGAGAACGATGAACGAACAGCAGACCGCGGGCCTCATCTTCAAATCCGGGGTCTCCACAAGTCCAATGATCACCCAGATCTCCGGGCGCGGGCTTGGCCTTGCCATTGTGCGCGAAAGAGCCGAGAAAGTGGATGGGACGGTATCGGTCGAATCCCAGCCAGGAGTTGGAACCACCTTCCGGCTCCTTCTGCCACTGACGCTCGCCAGGTTTCGAGGCATCCTGGTGCGCGTCGGCGAGAGTCTGTTTGTACTTCCAACGCGGCACGTCCAAAAAGTCCTGCGGGTGAGCAAAGACGAAATCATGACCGTGGAAAATCGCGAAACCATCCAGATCAACGGCCGTGTCGTTTCGGCGGTTCGTTTAAGCGACGTTTTACAGGTGGCTCAGACCAACCGCGATGACGACCCCAAGCGCAAACAGCCGGTGATTGTTCTCACCTGGTCAGGGGAGCAAATCGGATTTTTCATCGACGAGATTCTCGACGAGCAAGAGGTGCTGGTCAAGAGCTTGGGAAAGCAGTTGCCGCGCGTACGCAATATTGCCGGCGCCACCGTCCTCGGAACCGGCAAGGTGTTGCCTGTACTCAACGTTCCCGACCTCATGCATTCCGCGATCAAAATCGCGCCCGTAAATGCAACCCTTGCGGCAGAAGACACGCCTAAGTCCATCCTCGTCGCAGAAGACTCCATCACTTCACGGACACTGCTGAAGAACATCCTTGAACTTGCCGGATACAAGGTGAAAACAGCAGTCGATGGCGCAGAGGCTTTGGCGGTGCTCGCAACAGAGGCCTTCGATCTATTGGTGTCGGATGTGGAAATGCCAAGAATGAGCGGCTTTGATCTGACCGCGAAGATCCGGGCGGGCAAACGACTGGCCCAATTACCGGTGGTGCTGGTAACGGGGCTTGACTCTCGCGAAGACCGGGAGCGCGGGGTCGAAGTTGGGGCCAACGCGTACATCGTGAAGAGCAGTTTCGATCAGGGCAACCTGCTGGAAGTTGTGCGCAGGTTGGTGTAAAGCGTTTCGCATCCTCGCCACAGCGAGCCATGCGCATAAGCCGAAGCCGGATTTCCTGTAGGTGGTCCGGAGCAATGCAGGAGCAAGGAGTGATTCGAGTTCTGGTCGTCGAAGACTCACCGACAGTACGGGAATTCCTGCTGCAGATCCTCCGCTCCGATCCTGCAATCGTAGTGGTTGGGACCGCGGAAACGGGAGAAGAAGCGATTGAAGCGGTGCAATGCACCCGGCCCGACATCATCACCATGGACGTACACATGCCGCGGATGAACGGCTTCGATGCCGCGCGGCGGATCATGGAAACCTGTCCCACACCGATTGTCATCTTGAGCGGTGCGGCGGACGCAACCGATACCGCCAAAGCCTTCCGGGCCATTGAGTCTGGCGCCCTGGCTGCATTGCGCAAGCCATCGGGTGTGGGTCACCCGGACCATGAACAGAGTGCCTCGGAATTAATTCGCACGATCAAAGCGATGGCCGAAGTGAAGGTTGTGAGACGATGGCCTCGTTTTCGGCCGGCAGAGCCTCTGCTCGCAGTTCCAGTCTCTACCGAGTGCCCTCTGCCCCTGCCCGTGACGCAGTTCAGGATCGTGGCCATGGGAGCCTCCACGGGTGGTCCCCCGGTACTGCAGACGATCCTTGCGGGGTTACCGGCGAACTTCCCCGCTCCGGTGCTAATTGTGCAGCACATCTCGGCTGGTTTCACACAAGGTTTTGCGGAGTGGCTGGGACAATCGTCAAGCCTGCCGATACATGTGCCTGCCCACGGGCAATCCATTCTTCCCGGGCAGGTTTATGTGGCCCCGGAGGGATCGCACATGGCAGTGGGCACGGACGGCAGGGTACGGCTCACAATGGATGCGCCCGAGAATGGGCTTCGGCCATCGGTCGCATGTCTGTTTCGTTCTGTCGCAAGGGTCTATGGCCCGAGCGCGGTCGGCGTGCTGCTCACAGGCATGGGAAGGGATGGTGCATCCGAGTTGAAATGGATGCGGGAACAAGGGGCGGTGACCATCGCCCAGGACCGGGAAACGGCAGTCGTGAATGGTATGCCCGGCGAAGCAATCAAACTAGGGGGAGCAACCTATGTGCTCTCACCAGAAAACATTTGCCGCGCATTAGCAAGCCTCGCGACGAGGGCTGTGGGGAACAACGGGCGGGCCCTCGCAAGAAAAGAAGACGCCTCAGAGATCGATGGCCTTTTTCTCGGGCTCGATCCTTCCGGGAGCTGATGAAACAGTCGGGGGACTCTATGGGCCGAAACACGGGAAATTTCTTTAGCGGAACTGAGATACTCATTGCCGAAGACAGCCTAACCCAGGCTGAACAGTTGAGCCACTACCTCACGGCGCGGGGATTCTCCGTGACTGTGGCCCGGGATGGGAGGCAAGCGCTGGCCGCAGCGCTTCAAAACAAGCCCGACATGATCATTACTGACGTGGTTATGCCGGAGATGGACGGCTACACCTTGTGTAAAAAACTCAAATCCTTGCCGGCCCTCAAAGAAGTCCCTGTCGTCCTATTAACGTCTCTTTCCGGACCGCAAGACATCGTCCGAGGGTTGGAATGCGGTGCGGACAGTTTCATTCGAAAACCCTACGACGATCAATACCTGGTCTCGCGAGTCGAATTTATCCTGACCAACGTAGAACTGCGAAAGACCGAACGATTGCAGATCGGGGTACAGCTTCACTTTGGCGGCCAATCGCACTTTATCACCGCGGAAAAGCAACAGATTCTCGACTTGCTCATCTCGACGTACGAAGGCGCGATGCAGATCAACGAAGAGCTGGAAACCAAGCGGCGAGAACTGCAACAGGCAAAAGAGACGCTGGAGGCAAGAGTCGCCGAGCGCACAGCCGAACTTGGGCACGCCAACCAACAGCTGGAGATTGAGCTGGCCGAGCGCAAAAGAGCGGAAGAACAGATCAGCAGCTTGAATGAAGATCTGGAACGTCGCGTGGTGGACCGTACGGCGCAGCTCGCGGCGGCAAATAAAGACCTGGAATCCTTCTCCTACTCAATTTCGCACGACCTCCGCGCACCTCTCCGCCATATCAATGGGTTTGCCCACTTGATCGAGGAACATCGCTCTCAATTGGATCTCGAGGCGCAACAGCACCTGCGGAGCATTCAAGAGGGCGCCCGCAAAATGGACCAGATGATTAACGATCTACTGAATTTGGCCCGGTTGGACCGTCGAAGCCTGACCCTACAGATGACATCGTTGAATCTACTGGTTGAGAACGTTCGTCAGGACCTCGAATCCGAAACTGCGAACCGTACGATTGACTGGCGCGTCGGATCCCTTCCCGCCATCCATTGCGATCCAGGGTTGATCCAGCAGCTGTTTGTGAACCTGCTGTCCAATGCGGTCAAGTATACCCGCCGCTGCGAACGAGCCGTGATTGAGATTGACCAGTCAACCATCGCCGGGGAACTCGTGTTTTTCGTTCGCGACAACGGCGCCGGGTTTAACTCCGAATACGCCCACAAGCTGTTTGGCACATTTCAACGTCTTCACACCGAAGAGGAGTTCGAAGGCACCGGTGTCGGGCTCGCCACCGTGCAACGCATCGTCCGCAAGCACGGCGGACGCGTCTGGGCCGAAGCGCAAACAAACAAGGGAGCCGTATTTTACTTTACCCTGTGTGAAGCTTCGAGCATGGCCGGTGCAGCCAGCCAGCACGCGTCCAGGAAATGATTTGTCGAGTTGACTTCGAGGTGGCCTTTTGCCCTCAGGCGGGCTTCAGCTGCTTCGCCTTCAGGTCGTTCAGCAAGGTCTCGATGTGCTCTTCCCGATCCAGAGCGGCGAAGCGGTCTTCCAGCGCGTCGCCGCCCATCAACTCCACCTCGGCTTCGTTGCGCGCCTCGCGATTCACGATGCGCGACTTCATGCGCTCCAACGCCGCCGAGTTTTGCTGCGTGCTGATGGTTTGCCGGGCCGCTGTGGCCTTGCTGACCATGCGTGTCCTGCGTTCCTGGGCGATCAGCAATTCGCAGCGGCTGCGCGTCTCGACTAACTTCTGGTCGAGTTTACGCAATGCGGTTCGCAGCGTGTCTGCTTCCGCATGCTGATCCTCCAGTTGTTGCGAAAAGCCTTTGGCGATGTGATCCTGGCTCAACGAGCGCTCGAGCGCCGCCCGCGCCAGGTCATCGTGCCCTTTCTTCACCGCCAGCTCAGCCTTGCTGCGCCACTCCGCTGCGCCATCCATATGCTCCTTTCGTTTTTTCTCCAGCAGGTGCTGATCGGCGATGGCGATGGCCACCTGCGTCTTTACCTGCATCAACTGGTTCTCCATATCCAATACCAGCTGCCGCAACAGTTTTTGTGGATCTTCGGCTTTATCGATCAGGTCATTCAAGTTCGCCCGAAGCAAAGTGCTTACGCGTTCCAGTAATGCCATATCATCCTCCTTCGCTCACCTTGTTTACCGCCGTTACTTGCCGGTCGCGCCGTCTCCGCCGTGGCGCGGCTGCATGCTCTTCACGTTGGCCATCAACTCGGCTACGTTCATTCCGGAGAGCGTTTCGAAGAGTGCCGGAATCTGCGAGGCAATTTTCATCATGTCGCCGGTAAGCTTGTTAGCTCCGGTAGCACCGTCGCTTCCACTGGAGACGATTGTGATCTTGTCCACCTTCGCCAGCGGCTCAGACAGCGCGCGCAGCAGCTCGGGCATGACAGAAATCAGCCGGTCGACGACCGCTGCCTGCGACCACTCCTGATACGCTTCCGCCTTGACGTTCATGGCTTTGGCTTCCGCTTCGCCTTTTTGGAAAATGATCGACGCTTCCGCTTCACCCTGCATCCGCGTCGCCGCGGAACGGCCTTCGGCCTCGGCCGTCAAGCGCGTCTTCTCCGCTGCCGCCAGGTTCTCGATGCGCTGGCGCTCAATCTCCGAACCCTTGAGGATGGTCGAGATCAGCTCCTTTTCGTGACGCAGAATTTCCGCATCCTGCACCTTGATCTGTTGCTCCTTCTCCACCTGCTGAATCTTGACCTGTTCCGCGATTACCTGTTGTTGCATCACGTTGGTCTGCAACTCGTAGGACTTGTCTGCCGTCGCCTCCTGCTTACGGCTCTGCTCGGTGAACTGGGCTTTTTGAATATCCAGGTCGCGCTGCGCTTCGGCTTGCTTGGCCAGTGAAGCGGTCTCGGCGATGACGCGCTCCTGATCGGCCTGCGCCTTGGCGATTGCGGACTCACGCAGAGCATTCGCCCGGCGGATGGCGGTGTCGCGCTCGGCTTCGGCCGCGGCTACATCGGCATCGCGCTTGATGCGCGCCACGTCCGGCCGGCCCATGTTGGTAATGTACTCATTCTTGTCGCGTACCTCTTTGATGGTGAACGACACCACTTCCAGCCCCATCTTGCTCATGTCGTCGGCGCAGGTCGATCGCATGCGATCGGCGACCATCTCCGGCTCCTTCACAATTTGTTCCACCGTGAGCTGGCCGATGATGCCGCGCAGGTGACCTTCCATCACCAGCCGGATCAAGCCTTCCCGCTGCGGAGGCGTCTTGGTAAGGAACTGCTCGGCAGACGTAAGAATCGATTCCTGATCGGAACGCACTTTGATCTGCGCGACTGCTTCCACGGTAACGGCCACGCCCTGCTTGGTGTAGAGGTCCTGTTGTGGCGCAACATCAAACGACATCAATTCCAGCGAGAGCTGGCGGCTGCTTTCCACCATGGGAAAGATCACCGTGCCGTGTCCCTTAACCACCCGCGGCCCGCGAAACCCGTAAACGATAATCGCCTCGTTCGGGCCGGCCTTGCGAAACATCTTGGCAACCATCCCCACCATCAGGATGACGGCGAGAACACACAATCCAACGACAACCACAACAGTGTTGATCATAAGTGCCTCCTGATCCTTTCATCAGGAACCTTGTATGGACTACGTTTGCGCTCCACCCATACGGGAGAGCGATTCACCGCCTGAGATCTCATCCCAGCGGCGTACATAGGCGACGCCCCGTTCATAGCGCATCACCACTACCTCTACATCGCGCGCGATCGGTTCCCCGTTATCGCTGCGCGCCGGGCTCGAGCGCCGGGCGCCATTCTGCGAAAACAAAATCTCCCCCGTGCCTTCGCCACGAATCGTTCCGCTGACGCGGCCAATGACTCCGGTCATCTCCGTCTCCTCGGCAGTAAGCGCCCGGTCATGGGGCGCGATCACCTTGGCCAGGAACCAGAAAATCACCATGCCGCCCCCCAACCCGCTGAGTGTCGCCAGGGCAAGGATGACCGGCGTTACCAAGCCGCCGTAGCGTTGCAGCAAATAGCCGGCACCGCCAAACCAGCAAAGAAATGCGGTGAGCGTGAAACCGTTGAGTGGCGAAATGCCGCGGCTCGCGGTTGCGTGAGCCCGGCCGACACCATGATGCAGGCCACCGTGCGCCGTATGGTGCATCCCGAAATGCAAGTGATGATGGAGGCCACCGGCCAACGAAAGTGCCGTCAACGCGAGCCCTACGCCAAAACAGATCAGGTAAAACATTTCCCAGGTCATCGGTTTTTCTCCTTTCCGCGCGCTTTAGCCTTGCCTGCCCTCGCTGAATCCTTGACTTGAAGAATTTTCTCCGCGGGCCTCACTCTAAAGTGCTTAGCGCTGCGCGCCGAGGGCCGCAATACTTCGACGAGCCGCTCCACCAGGCCCGGTGTCTCAATCAATGACTCCATCAACAGCAGGCATTGCCGCGACTCGCGATGCTTGGCCAGGGTGAGCAATGCTTTCCTGAGTTCGGGATCGCGCGGGAATCGCTCTGCCCCGCTTACCAGCCACACGTCCAGCTTGTCTTCGAGCACCCGCGCCTCGCTCATCAGCTCGGCGTGGTAGCCCTCCGGGTCATCGACCAGGTAGCCCGGATGCACCTTGAAGAACTTCGCCAACATTTGCCGCGTGGTGTTGGTGAGATGGGGCCTCGTACCGCTTTCAATTTGCGACAAGTACGACTGGCTCACGGAGGTCTTCAGTTCGGCCTTGATGGCGCGTACCAGTTCCTGCTGCGTCATCGCTCGCGCCAGTCCGCGGAGGCTACCTTCCACTTCCCGCAAGTACCGTAATTTTTCGCCTAGTTTCATGTCTATTGCGATCCGGAATAATCATATCGCAATTTGCAATTTTATCAAATAAGACTCTCGAGAGCGCGAGAACCCCTCTAAAGCCAGGATGGTTCGCGTCCTTGCCATGTGCAGAAAACTGCCCGGCCTGGAGATCCCCTGATGGCCCCTTCCCGATCCTTCGCCCGACGAAACTTCTTGAGGAAGGGCCTCCTTGCCGCCGCTTCTCTCCCGAGGTTGACAGGAATTTTGCCCGCCGAGGTGGAATCATTCGCCCGCCGCCGAACATCAACTGAACGTGATGAAGTAAAGTGATGCGAGTTCCCTGGCACGATAGAGTACAAATGTTTTCCTCTGCGCGGTTTTCTCTTTTGGCGTTGACTGTAGCCTGCATGCCGCCGGCGCCAGTGGCCGGTGCTGCCTCCATTCCCAACAATGCGTTGGAGCCGGTACGCACCGACCTGGCCACGGGCAGAGCCGATGATGCGATTGCGCGTCTCAATGTATCCATCACGGCAAACTCAGGGGATGCAGAGGCGCACAATCTGCTTTGCCGGGTGTACTACCAGGAACTACGCTGGGACGCTGCGATCCACGAGTGCGAAGCCGCGGTAAGCCTTGAGCCAACCGATAGCGGGTATCATCTCTGGCTGGGTCGGGCCTACGGCGAGAAGGCCGATAGCATCCATTCCATCAAAGCCTACGGGCTCGCCAAAAAGGTAAAAAGTGAATTCGAGCGGGCGGTGCAGCTCGACAACAGCAATGTCGACGCGCTTTCTGACCTGGGTGATTTTTATTACGCGGCCCCGGGCATTGTTGGCGGCGGCAAGAAAAAAGCGCAAGACGTTGCGCAAGCGCTGCAGCAACGTCAGCCGGCACAGGCTCACCAGCTGATGGGCCACCTGGCGGAGAAAGAGAAAAACGACTCGCTCGCGGAAACCGAGTTCAAGGCGGCCGTCGAAGCCTCCGGTCACTCTGCCGACGCGTGGATGACGTTGGCGTCGTTCTACGCGCGCCACCGGCAATGGGACCAAATGCTGGCCGCCCTGCACGCCGGGATTGATGCCGATGCCACGGCAGCAAAGCCGCACGGGCCCGCGCTTGTGGATGCTGCCGCCATCCTCAGCCGCAACAACCGGGAACCGCAGCTCGCCATCCAGCTGTTGAAAAACTACCTGGCATCGCCCAATCAATCGGCGGATTCGCCGGCGTTCCAGGTGCATGTGCAACTAAGCACTCTCCTTGAGCAGCAGGGCGACCATGCTGGAGCTCAGCGACATCTGCAGACCGCCGCCGCCCTCGCGCGCGATTATCACCCGGCTGCGCAAAAACCCGCTTCCCATTAGATGGGTTGTGAGGTCGCCGGACCCTCGTCGACGCCGGCGTTCGGCTGGCATTCAGCCGGCGAATCAAATACTTTAAGGTGGGTGATGAGCGGCATGTTGCAGACATCTGAGCCGGCCCCGCGGGAGTCATACGAATGAGGATGCCTGGGAAGTTTCTCGCCATCGTGGCCATGGTGGCTGCGCTCGGTGCGCCCGGAATCGCGGGCCAAAACTTCGCCGGCATCAAGCCTTCTCCACAGCAGGTTGCGTGGCAAGATCTGGAGTTCGGAGTCATTCTTCACTTCTCCACCAACACCTTTCTCGATCGCGAATGGGGCGATGGCACGGCCAGTCCCGCGACGTTCAATCCTACGCAGTTCGATCCGGATCAGTGGATGCAGGCGATCAAGGCAAGTGGCGCCAGGTACGTGGTGCTGGTCGCCAAACATCATGACGGCTTCTGCTTGTGGCCCACCGGGCAAACCGACTACAGCGTGAAAGCAAGTCCATGGAAAGACGGCAAGGGGGACGTGGTGGGCGACGTGGCGCGCTCGGCCCGGAAGTACGGCCTCAAATTTGGAGTCTACCTCTCGCCCTGGGACCGCCATGATCCCAGGTATCAGGATCCGCAGGCTTACGACAAATATTACCTCTCTGAGTTAGAAGAGTTGGCACAACACTACGGCGACCTGGTGGAGTTCTGGCTTGACGGAGCGGGCAGCGCGGGACACGTCTATAACTTTGCCAAAATCATTGAGACGCTGCGGACCTATCAACCCAACACCATCGTGTTTGCCGATACTGGCCTCTTTGAATACGGGGATGCGCGCTGGGTGGGCACGGAATCCGGGCGAGTCGACTATGAGAACTGGAACGTGATCGACCGTCACGGGTACCTCCGCTGGCGCCCCGTCGAGGCCGATACACCGTTACGCGATTTGCATTGGTTCTGGCATCCACACGACGAGGCATCCTTGAAAAGCCTGGAAAGCCTGACCACGGTGTACGAACAAACCGTGGGTCGGGGCGCGCAGCTCATGCTCGGCGTAGCCCCCGACAACCGGGGACTGCTCCCGGACTCGGACGTCGCCCGGCTGCATGAGTTGGGTGAGGCCATCCATCGCTTGCAGACCGGAAACCTCGCCCTCACCCACCTGCCCACGACCCCAGACGTAGCCGCAGCCCTTGATGGCAATGCCGACACATTCTGGTCAGCGCCGCCGGGTTCTCACCACTCCTTATTGGAAGTGAATTTCGCGAAACCGTTCACCATCGACCGCGTTACCTCCATGGAGTGGCTCAATGACGGCCAACATGTGGAGAAATACGCGGTCGAAGTATGGACCGGCAAAGCGTGGAATGCGGTCGCCTCGGGCCAAGCCATCGGGCATGAGAAGATCGATCGTTTTCCCGCAGTGATGGCGAGCCGGATACGCCTGAACATTCTCTCCAGCACCCAGGAGGCCCACATTCGTGAATTTCAGGTCTATGGGGTGAGTTCGCCCCCATCGCATTCCGTGGCGGAGGGGCGATGAGCACGACGCTCGGGATTTATTAGGGCTTGTCTCCCTTTTGGGCTGGGGCTGCTTTGATATTCGAGATCTCGATATAGGTCTGGACTCCGGTTTCCACGCCGTGACGGTAGACGACCTTACCGGCGATCTTCACCCGCTTGTTGTCAAAGCTCTCAAGCTGTTCGGGTTTGCGGGTATCGCTCACTTGAATCGAGCTGATGGGTTTCCCGTCGATGATGGTTTCCGAATCGACCTGCACCATCCAACCCGTGGATTCCGCCCCGACTGCCGCCATCCGGTGAAGCGTCCCTACCAGGGTCAGCTTTTGAGGATCACTCTCGTCAGCATGTAAGCAGACGCAAAACAGCGCCAGAATCAAGCCCATACTTACTTTTGCGATACGCATGCAGATCTCCTCTTCAGCCCCAGAGAAGATTCTACCTATTCATGCAGTGCGGGTGAAACGCCGTGCGCGCAGCGTGCCGCCGTCACTAGGCGCCGAGGTGCTTCAGCCGGAAGAGCGCTGCGATCAAGGCGTCGATGTCTTCGAAGCTGTTGTAGAGAGCCAGCGATGGGCGAACCGTGGTCTCGACACCAAAGCGGCGCAGCGTGGGCTGGGCACAGTGGTGGCCCGAACGCACGGCGATTCCCTCCCGATTGAGAGCGGCGCCCACTTCTTCCGTACGGTACCCCTCGAGGACAAACGAGAGCACGCCGGCCTTTTCCTTCGCCGTGCCAATGATGCGCAGTCCGGGAATTTGTAACAGCCCCCTGGTCGCGTATACCAGGAGCTCATGCTCGTAGCGAGCCACATTCGGCATGCCGATGTGATCCAGATAATCAATGGCTGCGCCCAGCCCGACCGCATCGGCGATGTTGCCGGTGCCGGCTTCAAAGCGCCCGGGCGGAGGTTGATAGGTCGTCTTCTCAAAGGTGACGTCTACGATCATGTTGCCGCCTCCCTGCCAGGGAGGCGTCTCGGCCAGTACCTCCGGCTTGCCGTATAGCACGCCGATCCCCGTGGGCGCGAACACCTTGTGGCCGGAGAACACATAGAAGTCGCAATCCAGAGACTGCACATCGATGGGCATGTGCGACACAGCCTGCGCACCGTCTACCAGTACGCGGGCTCCGTAACGGTGGGCCATCTGCACCATCTGATGCGCCGGCGTCATCGTACCCAGAGCGTTCGATACCTGGGTAAAGGAAACCAGACGTGTCTTGGGGCTCAGAAGCTTCTCGTACTCATCGAGCAGAATCTGGCCGTCGTCATCGACCGGAGCCACACGCAGGCACGCGCCCCTCTCCGCGCATAACATCTGCCAGGGAACGATGTTGGCATGATGCTCGATCCAGCTGATAACGATCTCATCGCCTTTGTGGATGTGGCGCCGTCCCCATGCCTGGGCTACCAGGTTGATGGCCTCAGTCGCACCACGAACAAAGACGATCTCTTTCGCAGAAGAAGCATTCAGAAAGTGCGCCACCCGGTTGCGCGCATCTTCATAGGCATCGGTGGCACGCGCGGCGAGCTCGTGAGCGGCGCGATGAATATTCGAGTTCTCGTGTTCGTAGAAATACGAAATGCGATCGATTACGCTCTGCGGCTTCTGCGTGGTGGCCGCATTGTCCAACCAGATCAATGGGCGGCCATTTACCCGTTCACGCAAGATGGGAAAGTCGCGGCGCACGGAGGCGATATCGAACTGCTGCCGCGGAAGCTTCAGGTCGCCCGTGTTCGAAGGATGGCCGGCGGGATGCGACGAAGCTGCTTTGGGCTCGGGCAGGCCCGCACTCTTTTGCGCCCTGCTGGAGGCAGCGGGCAAGCCACTCCCCGGCAAAAAGTAAAACGAAGAAGTGTCGGTCAACGCGGCACGGGCTTCGTCTTCGTTGCGCAACGGCGGCAACGGCGCAAGCGCGGGCACCCCAGCCTCAAAGGACGGAAACAGTGCGTTGGGAAACTCCGGCATGGGCATCGAGAAGGGTGAGGCCATCGCGCTGCGCGGGTCAAGCTGTAATGACGCGGCGGCTGCCGTAGGCGAAGCCACGGGAGAGAAAGCCGTATTCGGAGATACGACGGGAACAGGCTTGCTGAGCGCGCCGGCATTTTCCAGAAAGTAGAACGGAGACGCTGCAGTCAACGCCGATCGTGCGTCGTCCTCCGTGCGTAGCGGAGGCAGTGGCGGCAGCGGCGGTACGCCTGCTTCAAAAGATGGAAAGGCCGCGTCCAACGGAGGCATGGGAAGCGCGAAGGGGGATACCGCAGCACCCGCTCCCGTGCTGCGCACATCCTGCTCGAGGAAGTCTGTGCCCAGTGACGGCGCGGCAGCCGGGAGAGCGTGCCCCATCATCTGGCCCGGCATAAAGGATGACAGCTCCGGAGCCATGGGAACTCCACCGGCCGACGGGATCGACGGCACAGAAGGAAGCGGCATCCCCAACTGCGGCAGATGCGTGGCAAAGTTTGGGTCGAGCGATGACACCCCGGGCAGATCCACTCCGCTGGGAATCGGATACGCGGAGAGAGCCGGCGGCATGGCAAGTCCCGAAGTGCCCATTTGCGGCAAGCGGGTCTCGAAGGCCGGGGCGGCGTCCTGCGTGTGGGGCAGCGACGTCTCGACACCGGCCGCCGGCTGCACACGGAAAAACTCGTTCGCCATCCGCGTCAACATCGCGACGTCCGGCAGTGAACCCGTCGGGCCGCTGCCTTCGCTTAACGGTATCCCCTGGGGGAACCGCTCTGCGAAGGCGCGCGCATTGTCTTGGTCATTTGTACTCATGGTATTGTCCGACTTCTACGTTTTCGAGGACGGCCAGCGCATCTTCTGCGAGCACGGCCGCGGAGCAATACAGGGACACCAGGTACGATGCCATCGAGTTACGGTCAATGCCCATGAAGCGGACGGAGAGACCTGGAGTCTGTTCGCCCGGCAAGCCAGGCTGGAACAACCCGACCACACCCTGCTTCCTCTCGCCGGTGCGCAAGAGCATGATGCTGGTCTTCCCTGCCGCATCGATTTTCAACTTGTCGGTGGGAACCAACGGAATGCCGCGCCAGGTGAGGAAGGGCGAGCCGAAGATCGTTGCGGTTGGCGGCGGCACGCCGCGAAATGTGCACTCACGGCCAAAGGCCGCAATCGCCCGTGGATGCGCCATGAAGAAGGCCGGCTCCTTCCACACGAGCGAAAGCAGTTCATCCAGATCGTCCGGGGTGGGCGCTGCCAGGCGGGTGCTGATTTTGAAGGCTGGATCGACGTTGTTGAGCAGGCCGTAGTCTGCGTTGTTGATGAGCTCGGCTTCCTGCCGCTCTTTCACCTTTTCCACCGTCAACCGCAACTGCTCGCGAATTTGATCGTGCGGATGGCTAAACAGGTCAGAGACGCGGGTATGCACATCCACCACCGTCGAGATCGCGCTCAACGTGTATTCCCGGGCCGTCTCCTGGTAATCGACATAGGTCTGGGGCAGCGTGCGCTCATCGCGCGATCCACAGGCGACTTCAATCGCCTCATCGTTCTTGACCTTATTCACCCGGTAGGTGCCGGATTCGACCGGAACCCAGCCCAATAGCTGGACCAGCCAGCGGGGGGTGATGGCGGTAAGCTGTGGCGCCGTCTTGGTGGTATTGGCTAACTGCCGTGCTGCTACATCCCCTAACGCCCGTCGACTTTCATCTGCCATAAAACCTGCTCCTTCTTTGCGGCCGCCGCTTCTATCTGGCGAACCTCACACACGTTGCATCATAGCCTTCGGCCCTTCGCGCGGGAATCACATATGTATGAAATTCGGCTGCATTCAGAGAACAATCCCTCGGCAAACGGCGTTTTGACCTAATCATTTAAAGACACCGCTCCGAGCGCTGAGTTATCCTGCTGACCTACGATCCATCCGGGAGGGACTATTGACTGGTTTGATTCATCCATCGATCGACGATATCGATTGCGAAATTCTCGCTGAACTGCAGGCCAACGGGCGCATTGCGTTTGCCGAGCTTGGCCGCAGGGTCGGCCTCTCCACGCCGGCGGTGATTGAACGCGTTCACCGGTTGGAGGAGAGCCACGTGATTCTCGGCTATCGCACGCTGGTCGATCCCGCAAAGGTGGGGCTGCCGGTGCGCGCGTTTGTTCATGTCACCGTCGCTGGTGACAAACTCGCGAAATTTGCCTCCGTGGTGCGCGGTTTGCCCGAAGTATTGGAATGTCATCGCGTGACCGGCGCTGAATCGTTCATCGTGCAGGTCGCGGTGCGTGACGTGCGGCATATGGAAGAGGTGATTGATTCGATGATGCCCTATGTCTCGACCAATACTTCGATGATTCTGGCATCGCCGGTGCCGTGGAACAGCATCCTGCCCGCCGCGCGCTACGGCAAGAAGCCAAGGCAGCGTAAGGCAAATGGCTGAATCCTGTGGCGTTGTTGGCCGCTACAACTAAGGTGTGGTTTCTTATGCTACGCGCGCAACCTTTTCAGCAACGAGGGTGTTTGATACACCAGTCTCAGCAATCGTTGTCAGCAAGGAGCGTTATGCAAATAAGGACTTTGGCCCTAGGAACTGCTTCTCTTCTCTTGAGTGTTGCCGCATTGGCGCAGACCGCGCCGCCTCCAGGAACCGCGGGGCAGCGTAAAGCTGACCAGCAGGCCCGTATTGCCCAGGGTGTCAAGAGCGGTCAGTTGACGCCGCACGAAACCGCCAACCTGGAACACCGCGAAGCCAGCGTGAACCATGAAGAGCGGAACCTGCGCGCAGCCAACGGCGGCAAACTTACCGCCGCGGACCGCACCGCGTTGAACAAGCGGCAAAACAAAATCTCCAAATCCATCTACAACGACAAGCACAACGACGCCGTGCAGAAGTAAGCGATTGAAAAAGCGATCCGCGCAGGGGGGATCCTCCTCCGCCTCTCTGCGTGCTCTGTTTTTTACTTGCGGATGGACCGGATAAGGTCGGTGATCACCGGCGGGGTCACCGCGCGAAGTGCATTCTTGATGCGAAGGGTTGTCTTCACGCTGTTCACGCCAGGCCGTTCTTGAAACGCCACTTCATGCCGCTGTGTAAGCTTAGGATCTTCTTCCGGGCGCCCGTTCGAGTAGTAATACGTCGCAATGGACTTTCGATTGCGATCGGGCGGGCAAGCGAGCGGAATAGGATGTCCGTGGAACGAAGTACTCGTCGTGCTGAAAATAGCGCAGCGATTGAATACCGGAAGTATCTTCTTTTGCGCTCGCGTCACTTCGCGATCCCACAGTTCAAAGTGTCCCCCGTATTCTTCCTTCCAATCCTTATTAAGGTAGATGAGCACGTTGATGCGGCGGTCCAGCCGGAGACGAGTAAGGTAGCTGAAGTCCGCATGTACCTCTAACATGCCTCCCGGCCTGATCTGGTGCAGGCCTCCTCCGGTGTAGTAAGGATCGGGCAACACGGCGTCGATTCCCGTCACCGCTTCCAGAAACTTGAGCATCGGGCGGCTGTTGAGAAAGTACAGAACATCGCGAATCGATGAGGGCAGTTTCTCGACCACATCGAAGGCCAACTTCTTGCGTTGGTTCACATCTTTGGAGACATACCAATCGGCCTCTTTGGGCTCGGGAAACTCCGCTAGCGCCGCCTCGGCCACTTCCACGGGCAAAAAGTCATCGAAAAAGATATGCGGGTAAGGTGTGCCGGCCTTGTATTCTTCGGCTTTGGCTTGGCCCAACGCCTCGAGCTTGGCGGTAAATGGATCGCTCAGCAACGCATCCAGCACTCTGCTATCGCGAATCGCTTCCAGCTGTTTGGACATTGGGGGATCTCCGTAAATCTTGTTGGCTGCCTGACCATTTCGCCAAGCCTATGGATTTAAACCTATTCACGCACCCGAGGAGTGTCAAGACAAGGCACCGGCGCCTCGGCCAGCCAGTGCGGTCACAGGCGAGTTGTAAACTAGGAATGAGGGCATTATGACACAGGAACGAAGGCAGTCAGTGACCGTCAAAGTGGGCAATGTGCGCGTGGGCTCTTCCGCGCCCGTCGTGGTGCAATCCATGACCAATACCGACACCGCCGATGTGCAAGGCACGGTGCAGCAGGTGGCCGCGCTGGCCAACGCCGGCTCAGAGCTGGTACGGGTAACGGTAAATAACGACGCCGCGGCGGCGGCAGTGCCCCGGATTGTCGAAGGCCTGGCCAAGCTGGGCATCGAAGTGCCCATCGTTGGCGACTTTCACTACAACGGGCACCTTTTGTTGAAGAAACACCCTGAGTGTGCGCGCTCGCTGGCCAAGTACCGCATCAATCCCGGCAATGTTTCCATCGGCCGCAAAGACGATGACAACTTCCGCACCATGATCGAGTGCGCGGTCGAAAATCACAAGCCGGTACGCATTGGGGTCAACTGGGGTTCGCTGGACCAGGCTCTGCTGACGCGGATGATGGACGAGAATTCCAAACGCGCCCAGCCGGCCGATGCCCGGGATGTGATGATCGAAGCGATGCTGGTCAGCGCACTCAACTCCGCGCAGGCTGCGGAACGCTACGGGCTGCGCCGTGACCAGATCATTCTCAGCGCCAAGGTCAGCGGCGTACGCGACCTGATCGAAGTGTATGAATTGCTGGCGGCGCGTTGCGACTACGCGCTGCATTTGGGTCTCACCGAAGCGGGCATGAGCATGAAGGGCATTGTCGCCTCCACCGCCGGTCTGGCCCCCCTGCTGCTGAAGGGGATCGGGGACACGATCCGCGTTTCGTTGACGCCAAAACCCGGCGGCGATCGCACCGAAGAAGTGCAGGTGGCGCAGCAGATTCTGCAGTCGCTGAGCATCCGCAGTTTTGCCCCGCAGGTGACCGCCTGCCCGGGATGCGGACGCACCAGCAGCACCTACTTTCAGGAATTAACCCAGGACATTCAGGGCTATGTCCGTGACAGCATGCCGACATGGCGCGAACGCTATCCCGGCGTCGAAGAACTGAAGCTCGCGGTGATGGGCTGCGTGGTGAACGGACCAGGCGAGTCCAAGCACGCCAACATCGGTATTTCTCTGCCCGGTACCTTTGAAGATCCCAAGGCGCCGGTGTACGTGGATGGACGCCTGATGACGACGCTGCGCGGAGACGGCATCGTACATGAATTCAAGCAGATTCTCGACGACTATATAGCCGCCCGCTACGGCGCCGGACCGCGCGAAGAACAGCTCATCGAAGTCCGGTAGAGGCCATCCCCTTCACTATGAGAGATCAAGAAAGTCCGGGTCCGGAAACGCGTCTTATATACTGACCTCCGGTCGCGATTGAATGGCAGAAGAAAGACGAAAAAGAATCAGCAGTGGTGCGCTCTGGATCGCTGCCGCTATCGCGCTTGTATTCATCTTCTTCGGTGTACGCCGGCTGACGCGCGAGAAATTGCCCGTGCGCGTGGCCGAGAGCCAAGTGCAGGATCTCATCAAAGAGAGCAGCACCAATGGCCGAGTCGAGCCGCTGCAGATCTTTGAGGCGCATGCTCCAGAAGCAACGATCGTCAAGGACGTATATGTCCACGTGGGCGCAGCAGGTGCGCCCGGGCCAACTGCTGGTGGTACTGGATGACACCAACGCGCGGGCCCGGTTGGCGGCGGCTACGGCGGCGTTGCGCACGGCCGAGGCGGGCTATCAGAGCGTTGAGGCGGCGGGCAGCCATCAGGAACAGCTCGCCCTGGCCGGCAACCTCTCCAAAGCGACCATCGATCGCGACCAGGCAGCCAAAGATATCGACGTTATCGAGAACCTGGCGGCCAAAGGCGCCGCGGCCCCCAGCGAAGTGACCCAGGCACAGCTGCGCCTGCAGGTGGCCAACGCTCGCTCTGCACACACTCGAAGAACAGAAGACGAAACCGTTCGCGCCCGTGGATCTGACCCGGGCCCAGTCGAACGTGACCGAAGCCGAGGCGGCGCGCGCCGCCGCGGCCGCGGTCATCGTGCAATCGAATGTGCGCGCTCCCTTCGCGGGTACGGTCTATTCCCTTCCCGCCACGCGCTACGGCTACATCGAGCCCGGAGGCGAGATTTTGCAGGCCGCGAACCTCGCCAAACTGCAGGTGAGGGCGTATTTCGACGAACCCGATATCGGCGCACCTGGAACTCAATGATCCGGTCAGCATCGTGTGGGATGCCAAACCCGATTTGAAGTTTCACGGCCACATTACCCGTCTGCCCTCCACCGTCATCACCTATGGAACGCGCAACGTCGGCGAGGTACTGGTGAGTATCGAAGACTCGAACGGAGTGCTGCTGCCCAATACAAATGTGGTGGTCACGGTCACCACCCACCAGGTACACAATGCGCTCACCGTGCCCCGTGAGGCGCTGCACATCGAGGGCGGACGCGATTACGTGTACGTGGTGGCGCGCGGCACGCTGCGTCGTGTTCCCGTTGAAGTCGGCGCCATTAACCTCACCATGGTGCAGATCTCTGAGCGGCCTCCAGGAACATACGGTGGTCGCCCTGGGCACAACGAATGGCGCGCCGATCTCCGAGGGTGTTCCGGTTCGCATCGTCAATTAGATGAGGCTCACCTGCCAGTTCGTGTTACTGAGTATGGCTTCCCTGATGGCGCCCGCCGCTGCGCGGGCACAGGTCTCCTTTTACACCGCGGTCGACCTGGCCCTGCGGAATAGCACCCAGGTGCGCATAAGCGCAGCCGACGTGCAACACGCGGAAGCCGCGGTGATGGAGAGCAAGGATGCCTACAAGCCCAGCTTTTCTGTAGGTTCGAGCCTGGGCTACTCCTACGGCTTCCCGGTAGGCCAGCCATCGATTTACAGCGTCAGCGCGCAATCGCTGGCCTTCTCCTTTTCGCAACCGGACTATATCCGTTCGGCCCGGGCAGCACTGCTGGCCGCACAACTGCAACTGAAAGATACCCGGCAGCAGGTCATCCTCACGGTGGCGCTCGACTACATTGAGTTGGCCAAGATAGAACCAGCAGATGACCGCGCTCGATCAGCAGACCGGTTTCGTGCAGAAACTGGTGGAAATCGAAACCGAGCGGGTCGGCGCCGGAGTGGACAGCAAGGTCGAATTAACCCAGGCGCGGTTGACCGGAGCCCAGATCGCGCTGCGCCGGCTGCATCTTGTCGACCAGGCGGAGATGGTGCGCGCCCGGCTCGCCCACCTCACGGGCCTAAGCGCGAAAGACCTGGTTTCTGAACCGCAAACCATTCCTGCTGCGCCCGATCTATCGCGGCAGGCTGGGATCGAAGCATCGGTTATCGACAACAGCAGCGGCGTAAAGGCAGCCTACGCTTCGGCCCAATCGAAGCTTTTTACGGCCTTTGGCGACGCCCGGCAGAACAATCGGCCGACCGTCGCGTTTGGCGGAGAGTACAACCGCTACGCCAAGTTCAATAACTACAACCAGTACTACCTGCGCTTTCAGCACAACAACTTCAACGTGGGCCTTCAGATCACGTTGCCGCTGTTCGATGGCACACGCAAGGCCAAGGCCAAAGGCTCGAGCGCCGAGGCAGCGCAGGCCGCCGCGCAAGCCGATCAACTGCGCGACCAGACGGGCGAGCAAGTATTGCAATTGCAAGGGAACATCACCGAGCTCGAGGCGCAGGAACAAGTAGCGGAATTGCAAAACGAATTGGCTCAGGATCAACTCGACGCCATCACCACGCAGCTCCGGCTGGGCACTGGAACCCCGGGTGCACCCGCGCCCTTACCGAAGGACGAACAGGCAGCCCGGGTGGGCGAGCGCAGCCGCTTTGTCGATCTGCTGGAAACCCGATTCCAGCTGACGCAGGCCCGGCTGTCGCTGCTGAGGTCGACGGGGGGGATTGAAGAATGGGCCAAGACCTTGCCGGCTGGACATCCGTAGCCGGCCCAATATCGATCAAAATGAGTCGTTCGCCCCCAATAGTTGAACCCAAGGGCGGCCGGCCCCATCTAATGGGTCAGGTGTCCGCTGAGATACGCCTGTTTTCGCCCCCAGCACCAGCGGTGCTGTTAGACTGGAAGTTGAGCCTATGCCACTAAAAACGTTACTCTTAAATCCCCCATCGTTTGAGAATTTTGACGGAGGCGCCAGCTCTCGCTGGCCTGCGACGCGTGAGATCGAGTCGTACTGGTACCCGGTATGGCTGGCGTACCCGGCCGGAATGCTCGAAGGCTCCCGGATGCTCGACGCACCGCCGCATCACGTTTCTGCGACCGAGACCATCGAGATTGCCAAGGGCTATGAGTTCCTGGTGCTGTTCACCAGCACTCCCGGTTGGACCGGCGACCAGAAGCTGGCCGAAGCCATCAAGCGGGCCAATCCGCAGATCAAGATTGCTTTCGTCGGACCACCGGTCACCACGTCCCCCGACAAAGCACTCAACGAATGTGCAGCCATCGACTTTGTGTGCCGCCGCGAGTTCGATTTCTCCGTGGTGGAGTTTGCCAATGGCAAGCCGCTCGATCAGATTCTGGGCATCAGCTACCTCAAGAACGGCAGCGTGGTGCACAATCCCGACCGCCCCCAGGTAGAGAACCTCGACGAGATGCCGTGGGTAACCGACGTCTACAAACGCGACATCGATGTAACGCGTTACAACGTCCCGTTTCTGCTGTATCCCTACGTTTCCCTTTACTCCACGCGGGGATGCCCGGCGCAGTGCACCTTCTGCCTGTGGCCGCAGACCTTGAGCGGCCACGCCTGGCGCAAGCGCTCGACCGACGACGTCGCCGCGGAGATGGCGCACGCCAAGGAACTCTTCCCCGACGTCAAGGAGTTTTTCTTCGACGACGACACCTTCAACATCCAGAAGGCACGGACCGTCGAACTGTGCGCGAAGCTGAAGCCGCTGAAGCTGACCTGGTCGTGCACCTCACGCGTGACCACCGACCGCGAAACGCTGAAGGCGATGCGTGAAGCAGGATGCCGGCTGCTGATTGTGGGCTTTGAATCGGGCGATCCGCAGATTCTCAAGAACATCAAGAAGGGCGCCACGGTCGAGCGCGCGCGCGATTTCGCGCGCGATTGCCATGAGCTCGGCCTCACCATCCATGGCGACTTCATCCTTGGTCTGCCGGGCGAAACCAAAGAGTCGATTCGCAACACCATCAACTTCGCCAAGGCCCTCGACGTCGAGACCATCCAGGTATCGATTGCCCATGCCTATCCCGGTACGGAGTTCTACGACTTCGCCGCCGAGAATGGCTTCATCATCAACAACGGCGCCATGGTCGATGAAGGTGGACATCAGCTCGCCCACATCGAGTATCCAGGATTGCCCAAAGACTACGTGCTCGAGATGGTGCACCGCTTCTACGATGAGTACTACTTCCGTCCCAAGGCGGCGTGGCGCATCGTAAGCAAGGCCATAGTCAATCGAGACGTGGGCCGGTTGTATGTCGAAGCCAAGTCGTTCCTCAAGCTGCGGGCCGCAGCGCAATAAGGTGGTGGCTGACGGCAAGAAAGGCCGCCAAGACGCCCGCCGCTGCTGTGAACGCTGGAGCGTAATCCGGTGGCACGGGCCCGAATCCCTCAGAGCCCAGTCTGCTGCGATCTAGTCTGCTGCGATCAAGCCTGTTGCCTTCACGTTTGCTGCGATGAGTAGTTCTTCGATGACGACGGGCAAGTATCTCGTGCTGGGCGTGGTAACGCTCACCTCAGCCCTGGGCGATACTTCGCTCGCGATCGGCATGAAGCGCGTTGGGCCGGTATCTTTGTCTCATCCGGGCGCGTTGCTTGCCGCTTTAAGAACGCCCTGGGTGTGCGCCGGCGTGCTCCTGCTGCTGGTCTTTTTGGCCTCGTATCTAACCGCACTCTCGTGGGCAGATCTGACGTTCGTTCTTCCCGCGACTTCGCTGGCTTACGTCGGCATCGCGTTTCTGTCCAAATTCTGGCTGCACGAGGAGATTTCGCCGGCGCGCTGGCTGGGCATCGCCCTGATCACGGCCGGCGTGGGCTTCGCCACCCGCGGCCCCGCCTATACCCCACGCGAAGACAACCATCCCGCGCTGCGCGGCACGGTGCAGGAAGGACTATGAACCCGAGTTCTATGAACCCGAGTTCTATGAACCTGAGTTCCATCAACCTGAGTTCTGGGCCCTTCGTCGCAGCCATGATCGGCGCCATCGTGTTGACCGCGACGGCCGGCGATGTGTTGATCGCCTCCGCCATGCGCGCGGTGGGAGACCTGGACGAGGTTAAGGCGGCGCGCGGCTTGCCGGGCGCGGTACGGGCGGTGCTGGCGGAAGGCCGCTTCGCCGCCGGCGCTGCCTGCATGGCGCTCAGCTTCTTCTCCCTACTCTTTTCGCTCAGCCACGCGGACGTAAGTCTCATCGCCCCCGCCGCGGGTTCCCTCACCTTCGTCACCAACGCGGTTGCAGCCAAGTGGGTGTTGCATGAGAACGTGGACCGGCGTCGCTGGCTGGCGGCAGTATTCGTCTGTTGTGGCGTCGCCTTGCTAAAGTACTAGAGCAGGTGCCGCGGATGCCGTGGGCAGAAACCTTTTTTCGCGAGGGAGTCAGCGATTGCACATCCCGAAGGCCCTGACGGCTCGCTGGATCTGGTGTTGCATCTTCTGCCTCGCGTGCTATGTGCCCTGGATCTTCTTCTCCAAGCTGGGCGGCAACGAGATTCCGCCACGAACCATGCAGTACCTGTTTAATTGGGGTAGTCTGCCCGTCGGCTTGTTTTTTCTGTTCCTTCGCGGTTTTCGCATCGAGCCCAATCCGCTGGGGATAACGTACGGGCTGATCGTCGGTGTGCTCTCCGGCCTGGGCCAACTGGCGCTCTTCGCCGCCTATCGCGGCTCGGCGAATACTTCTGTCGTCACGGTGCTCACTTCGCTCTATCCAATCGTAACCGTCGTGCTGGCAGTTATTTTTTTGCGCGAGCGACTCACCCGGCTCCAGATAGCCGGCCTTGGTTTCGCCGCGATCGCATTGGTTATATTTTCGCTTTGACGGAGAGCTCTTCTGCACATCTCATGGCTCTGGTTCGCGGTCGGCGTGCTCTTTTTCTGGGGCGTAACAGGAGTTTTTCAGAAGCTGTCGACCAATCGCATCTCGGCCGAGTCGTTGATGATTCTGCTCATTCTCGGCATGTTCGCGATTCAGCCCTTTGTCCTGCCGCAGCAGCCGTTATCCACCTACTCGCACCGAGCAGTGATATACGGGCTGCTGAGCGGGGCACTGAACAGCATTGGATCGTGGGGACTCTTTGAGGCTATGAGCCTGGGCGGATCGACTTCCATTGTCACCATCTTCACCGCCCTTTATCCGTTGCCTGTGGTACTGCTTGCTCCCTTGATCCTGCACGAGCGCATCACGCCCTTACAGTCGGCCGGTATCGCCTGCGGCATCGTCGCCATCGTGCTTATCTCTACTCCATCACCGCCTGCGGCAAAAGTTCCCTCTTAGGAACAGTGTCCCGGTGCGCCTTTCGATTTATTTCGGCACAGGACTATAGGCGACGCAATCGATCTCCACTTTCATGCCCGGGGCGACCATGCCTGCGCCGACGGTCGTGCGGGCGGGCTTGAAGGCGTCAAAGACTTCTCTGTAGGCTTCGTTCATCGCGCTAAAGTCTTGCACGTCGTGCAGAAATACGGAGCACTTCACGACATCCTGCAGGTCGGCTCCGCAGCCACGGAGAATTGTCTGCACGTTCTGTAATACGAGCTTGGTCTGCTCCTGCACGGTAAACTCCGACTGCATCACGCCGGTTTCTGCGTCGACCGGGCCCTGGCCGGAAACAAACAAAAAGTCCCCCGCGCGCACCACACTTGAATAAGGCCCCTGCGCCTTTGGCGCGCCCGCGATCTGTAAACGTTCCAGCATTATGTCTCTCCCTCGTTCGGTGAAATTTGCAGCGTGACAGCAGCGGCACCGGGTATTCCGGCTTTTGCTCCAGTCCTCTTGCGGCTCAGTTTTCACGATAGCAGATAGGCGTGACAGCAGAGCGGACAGGTTGCCGGCTACCTTGGCAGCAAGCGCATGAGTCCAGTGGCGGGCAGGTCGGGCCGCAAAAACTTAGCCGGGCTGCCTGCCTCGCGGCTCACGGCTTCGGCAGCCAGGTAGCCGCTGCGTACTGCTCCTTCCATGGTGGCCGGCCATCCGGTGGCGATCCAATCGCCGGCTAGCATAATGCGTGGCCATGGACTCAGTGCGGTGGGTCGAATTAAATCGAGCTGCGGACGAATCGAATACGTAGCACGCACCTCTTTGACCACAGCCGCTTTTTCCAACTTCGCCTGCTTGACCAGGGGAAAGAACAGCGTCAACTCTTTCACCGCCAGATCGATAATCTCCTGACGCTGCATTTCGACCATCGACTTCGACGCACTCACCACCAGCTCGATATAGCTACCCGCCGCGCCGCGCCGCTTCTCCGGCTGCAGGCGCGACTTATGAAACATCCACTGTATCGTTGCGTCCAGTAGAATCGCGTGCTCCAGATCGGTGATCTCACGATCGAACCAAAGGTGAATGCCAGTGATCGGCGAATGCCCGAAGCGATTGAGGGCCTTCGCCAACCGATCCGCCTCGGCGGTTTGCGGCAACGCCGGCAACAATTTGTTCAAGCCCTCAAAGGCCAGCGCCAGAACCACGGCGTCCGCGGCCAGGCTTTCGCCGCGCACCCCTACCGTCCATTGCTCTGCTTGCTCGGACCACGCGAACGACTCAGGCGCCGCGCTCAGATCGACATGCCCGCCGCGCTTTTCCATGTAGTCGATCGCGCGGCTGTAGAGGTCGCTCAGCGGAATCGTCGGGACACCCATCCGGCCCGCTCCCGGCGACAACAGGAGCGTTTTGCGGATCACCTGCCCGGCGTAGTGCACCGACATGCGATCCAGATCTTCGTTCAATGCACTCACCAGAACGGGCTTCCAGAAGCGCTCCACGGCGCCCCGCGTCTGTCCATGGCGCGCCAGCCATTGGGCAAAGTTTTCTTGCGAATCGCTGGGAACGCCGGCGACAAAGGCACTCATCCCGCGGCCAATGGCGAGTTTGTCGGCAAGCGAGAAGGCCGACGCCCGCAGAAAAGCGGGCATCGCGTGCAAGGGTGCAGGCAGAAACCCGGGCTCCAGCATGCTCCGTCGTCCACCCGGCTCGAGGAACGTCATCCGGTCGAACCAGCGAATCGCGCCGCTCACATCCAATCGCCGATAAAGATCGATGAGATTGACACAGTTGCCCAGCAAGACGTGCTGGCAGTTGTCGATGACTTCACCGGTTCCCGGATGCTCGTAAGACGAAGCACGGCCGCCGAGGTAGCGGCGCTTTTCGAGCAGACGCACCTGGTACCCGGCGTCCGCCAGGGCACACGCAGCCGACAACCCGGCCAAGCCACCACCGACCACTATGACGGATCGGATCTTTGTAGAAGCAGTCAGGCCCACACACCCTGCGCGAGCGTTTTGAAAAGGCCGCATCCCAGGATGCTCAGCTTCTCATACGCGGGAACCGCAATCCGGGCGGAAAACACATCAAAGTTCCGCTGTTCGATGTGTCGCAGCAAACGATGGTAAATCGTCACCAGCACCCACATCGCGGCGCGGCTATCCGGTGAGATCAAGGGCAACAACGCCTCGGCAGACTTATAAAACTGCTCCGCGCGTTCGGCTTGCATGGCGAGTACCTGACGCTGCGGCTGGGTCAATGTCTGTCCGCTCGAAACACCGGCCAGCGAGTTGGCGGTCACACCATATCGTTCCAAATCTTCGAGTGGCAAATAAAGACGGCCGCGCTCCGCATCCTCGCGCACATCGCGAAGGATGTTGGTTAACTGAAAGGCTATGCCGGTTTCTTCCGCGAGCTTCTCTGCCGATGGATCGAGGTAGCCGAAAATTCGAATGCACACCAGGCCGACAACCGAAGCCACCAGATAGCAATAGCGATAGAGATCAGCAAAGGTTGCGTATGCGCTCAAGCGGCCTCCACCGGCCGCGGCGGGTTCAAGATCGGTGGCCGTACCTTCGACCAGTTGATCCAGTAGCTGCGACGGAATGGCAAAGCGTTTCTGTGCATCCAGCAGGGCAATGAACACAGGGTCGCCGGTGGGACTGCCGGCCAGCGCCTGATGCCAGCCGCTCAACCACGCGTCGAGCGCGATACGGCGCTCGGCAATCGAAACGGACTCATCATCGGAAAGATCATCTGCCTGGCGCATGAAGGCGTACACCGCACAAATCGCGTCCCGCTTGCTCGCCGGCAGGGCAACAAATGCGTAGTAGAAGTTCTTTGCCTTTTTGCGAGCGATGGCGCGGCAGATCGCATACGCTGCTTCCGCGGTCATGCTGCCCGCCCGGGCCTTCCCGCTCCGGGCACGAGTTTGCCGTAGAGCGCACGCAGCAGCAGACCCAGTTTTCGCGGTTTCGAGATGACCGGGCGCATGGTGAGCACGTCATAGTGCCGGCGCTCGATCGCGTGCAGAATCTCCGTGCCGCCGCGCGTGAATAGATCCAGATCGAGGGCCAGCTCGCGATCGACCATCGCGATCAGGGGCGAACCCTGGACGAAAAGCCGGCGTGCGTAATCGACTTCATACCCCAGCAGGGCGCGAAAGTCCGGCGTCGGATCACGCCGGGCAATTGTGGCCTCGTCCACTGCATACGCTTGCATATCGGCAAGCGGCAGGTAGATCCGGCCCCGGGCATAATCGCTGCTCACGTCTTGCCAGAAATTTGCCAGCTGCAATGCGGTACAGGTGAAGTCGGAGAGTCGAAACATCTCCGGCTCGCGATAGCCGCAAGCGTAAAGTACGAGGCGGCCCACGGGGTTCGCGGAGTAGGTGCAGTAATCCAGCACGTCGTCCATGGTTTGATAACGCGCTACCGTCTGGTCCTGGCGAAAGGCCACCAGCAAGTCAGCGAAAGGTTTTTGTGGAATGCCGCAAACCCGTACCGTCTCGGCGAGCGCTACAAACACTGGGTGGCGCGCTTCTCCCCGGTAACACGTGTCGAGTTCCCTGCCCCACAGATTCAGCAGCGCAAGCGATTGCTCGCGATTTCCAACTTCGTCGCCCAAATCATCCGCGATCCGGCAATAGGCGTAGATGCTGTGAAAATGGGGGCGCAGACGTGCAGGCAAAAACCACGAAGCCACGTGGAAATTTTCGTAGTGGGAGGTGGCCAGCCGTTGACAATAGGCGCGCGCTTCCTCCAGGGTCGGACGCCGATCGGGAGTGCGGTACGCCGCCGGCAGCGCAGACCAGCCGCGTTCTACCAGTTCCCGATCATCCTGAGCGCTTTCGACTGTCATCCTATAGATCCTTAAGGAATGATAGCCGTCTTGATGTCGTTGGAGCGATCCTTCAGGCGGCGAAGCACGGTTTCGAGCTCCGATAGCTGTGCCCTGCCGGTAATGTACTCACTGCACTTGAAGCGCCCGCTGGCCAGCAGATCAAAGGCTTTGCGGCAGGCGGCGGGCGTGTGATGAAAACTCGCCTTGAGCGTGATGTCGTTGTAGTGCAGGCGGTTGGTATCGATTTCTACCTTGGTGCCGGCAGCGCAGCCGCCGAAGAAGTTTACTGTACCCCCGCGGCGCACCATGTCTACCGCCCATTGCCAGGTGAGCGGCGTGGCGACCGCTTCGATGGCCACATCCACACCCCGATGATCGGGAGTCAGTGCCCGCACGGCCGCCACCGCATCGACCACCGCGGTCGTTTGCACCACGTGCGCCGCGCCAAACGTAGTGGCTGAGGCAACCTGCTCATCGCGCTTAACCACCGCCGTCACCTGCATACCCGACAGTTGCGCTACGTGCATAAACATCAGGCCGATGGTCCCCGCGCCGATGACCACCACACTGTCACCGCGCTTGGCGCCCGTCTCCTCCAGGCCGCGCATCACGCAGGCCAGCGGTTCGGTGAGCGCCGCGTGCTCCAGCGGCAGGCTCTCGGGAACAATGAGAGTATTCTTGGCCACGATGCGCGCGGGAATACGAATGTACTCGGCGTAAGCGCCGTTGTTGAAAAGCAGATCCTCGCAGAGGTTTTCCTGCTTGCGCACACACCAGTAACAAATGCCGCACGGGGCTGAATTCAGCGCTACCACCCGCATCCCGGGCTTGAAGCCGCGCACGCCGGCGCCCGTCTCATGGATCACACCCGCCAGCTCATGCCCAAAGAGCGCCGGCGGCGCGATCATCCGCGCATGATATCCCCGGCGAAAGACTTTCAGATCGGTTCCGCAGGTCAGCGCCGCATGAACCCGGATCACAATCTCGCCCTTACCGGCAGCGGGGATGGGCACCCGTTCGATCCTGACGTCTTCTTTGCCGTAGAGCACGGCGGCGTTCATCTCGGTTAACATGGCATTCTTATTGTCCACCAATCCGGGCAGCTGTGCCTTGCTTAATCCGAGCCCTATTCCGGTCATGGTTCCACCACGATCTTCATGGAAGTCGCCCTGGGCTCGGAGGCGATCGCAACCGCGGCCACTGCCTCCGCAAGAGGAAAGCGATGCGAAACCAGCCGGGTAAGGTCGTAGCCCTGGCCATAGCCCTGGAAGACAAGATCCAGGGCTTCCTCCTGAATATCTACGGAAGCACTGTAGGACCCCAGGAGTGTCTTTTCGTCCACACATACCGCGGCGGGATCGATGGTCGCCTCCCCGTGTTGGGTTTGCGCAAACAACAGCACCCGCCCGCCTGGACGCGCTACATCCATTGCGGTGCGAATGAGCGGGTTTCCACCCACCGCGAGAATCACCGCATCCGCCCCCCTGCCCTCGCTGGCCGCGTGTACCACTTTGACCACATCGTCCCGCGAGGCATCGATCGGCGCGTCGAGCCCGAACTGCGCCGCCACGGCATGCCGCTCAGGGTAAAGATCTGACGTGAGCACCCTGGCCCCGGAACGTTTGGCGAGCGAGGCCAGCATAATGCCGATAGGGCCTTGGCCAATCACCAGTACCGTTTCATCCGCAGAAAGGTTCAGACTGCGTACGCCTTTGAGACAGGTATTCAACGGCTCGACGAAGACCGCCTGGGCAAAAGGAACGCCGTCGGGAATCTTCACCAGTCCGCGCTTCACGATCCAATCCATCACCCGCACATAACCCGCGAAGCCTCCGCCGGAAGGCTCAAAGCCCGCGGTACACCCTACTTGTTTGTAAACCGGACATTGGGCAAAAGTTTTCTTGCGGCAGTAGTAGCAGCTGCCGCAGGGAATATGGTGAAACACGGCAACCCGATCGCCCACGGCAAACCCGGAAACTTCACTGCCCATGGCGGCGATTGTGCCCACCGTCTCGTGGCCGAAGATGCGCGGCGCGGAGTGCGACCCGGTGTGAATCTTCTTCAAGTCGGTGCCGCAGATGCCGCAGCTGTGAACCCGGATGAGCACCTCACCGGCGCCAATTGCGGGCACCGGCACGGTCTCGACGCGCACATCGTTGACTCCGCGGTAGACGGCAGCTTGCATGGTGGCAGGCACGGGTAGCGGAGCCGGAAACGGCTCGCGCATGGTTTCTTGCACGCCGGGCGCGGTTTGCATCCTAAACTCCACTCCGCGGAAGAATGGATGGGCCGCTTAGGGGGCGAATGAGGGGCGTGAGCGCCGCCGCCATTTCCACCGCGCCCTTTCTGCCATTCTGGGCGATGCGCGCCAGAGCAGGCCAATAGTGCGGCCGTACGGCGACGTGGGCCAGCAGAGCGGGCAGGCGTAGATGGCCGTGGTTGTCGGTGTATTGGCTGAAATCCGGCAACACTTCGCCGGCCACATCGGATACCGCCTTGAGACAGTAAAACGGAATGCCATGGCTGCCGGCAAACCGGGCCACTGTAGCCGCCTCCATATCCACCAGCACGGCGCGGTAGCTTTCTGCGAGCCGGCGCTTCTCCGCGGGATGCGCCACGTGGTCAATGGTCACCAGTTTCAGCACTGCCGGATTCGCTGCGGAAGAAGAGGTGGTGGCAAATCGCTCCCCGGTAGCAGCATCGACGACTTCGTTCACCACATAGGCATTGGCCGGCTGCACCCCGCAAGAGAGCGCTCCCGCCCAGCCGATCGAGATCAAGGCATCGAGGGGCGCGCCCTCCAAAGCAATGCCGCAGGCCCGCTCGGCAGCGTCTTTCCCCATTCCGGCACAGACCGCGACACACTGCGCATCGTCGATGCTGCCTTGCCAAGCCGCCTCGCCGTGGCGCAAACGCCCGGCGGCAATCGGCTTCCATCCCTGCACCAGCGGCTTCAATTCGCCGGGCATAGCCGCGATAATGCCGATGCGTGTCATGCCGCGGGCGCGTATTGGTGCGCACGGTACCATTCAATCGCTGACCGCAACGCCCCGTAGACCGGGACTACGCGGAACCCCAACTCGCGCTCGGCTTTTGTAGAAGAGACAAACATTTTTTTCTTGCCCATGCGCACGGCTTCCACGGTAGCACGCGGCTCCCCACCGCGCAGCTTGCCGGTGATGGTCTGGTCGAAGAGCGCAAAAGCCATCGCCACGCTATGGGGCACGCGCATCGTGGGAGATGGAAGACCGGTCATTGCCGACATCTTATCCAGCATCTGCTTCAAGCTCAGGTTTTCGCCCCCTAGAATATACCGCTCACCGGGGCGGCCGGTCTCGAGCGCATCGGCGTGGGTTCGGGCGACTTCGTGCACGTCCACCAGGTTCAGCCCCGTATCCATGTAGGCAGGAAATTTCCGGTTGAGAAAATCCACCACGATGCGCCCACTCGGTGTGGGTTTGCTATCGCACGATCCAACGGGTGTCGTGGGATTGAGAATGATTACCTGCTGGCCGGCGCGTGCCGCCGTGACCGCCTCCTGCTCCGCGAGGTATTTTGATCGCTTATAGAACCCAATCATGTCGTCGAGAGAAACCGGGGTCTCCTCATCCGCCAGGCGCCCGTCGGAGAAGAACCCCATGGTGGCTACGCTCGAAGTGTAGACCACACGGGGAACACCCTCTTCGCGGGCGATGCGCAGCAGGTCGCGGGTGCCGTTGACATTGGCCGCCAGCATTTTTTCGGGGTCCGTGACCCATAGCCGGTAGTCGGCTGCCACATGCATCACCGCATCACAACCGGCAACCGCTGCGCGTACCGCCTCCACCTGCAACAAGTCGCCGGTCACGGTTTCCACCGGGAGCGCGCCTAGATTCTCGAGCTTGCTGGTAGGGCGGACGAGGACGCGGAGTTTCGCTCCGCGACGGGACAGTTCTTGCGCTACGTGGCTCCCGACAAACCCGGTAGCTCCTGTAATAAAAACTTTCAGACCTGCGCTCCTCAACTAACTAAACGTCAGACCCTTGGAAGTTGGAGCTTCTGCAACCCGTAAATCCGAAACTAATCGAGCGCTTCGGGATGGAGTCCAAAACCTTTTTCGCCGGCTGCCTTCTTCTCGTTCCACTTCTTGACCCAGGCTTCCCAGCTTGCGCCGGCGGCGCGATCTTTGCCGCTGAAGGCCAGTGCTGCAATCTCGCTGTAGCGGATGGAACGCTTCTCGTCAGAATCTTTGGGGAACACACGAACCGTGGAATCCGCCAGGGAAGCTCCCGTTCTGCGGTCGAAAATGTACCCCTCCACCACCGAGCCATCTTTGCAGGTGATGGTGACATCGCCCCGGTAATCAAAGGCCTTCTCGAGCGCGGCGAGCACTTCCGCATCGCTGCCCAGAGTGGGCACCCAACCCTCCAGGTTCTCGTGCTCAGTCCCCGGCGCCAGTTCCAGCGTGTCCGGATCGACGATGATGTCTCCAGCGGTAGCCAGCTTCTGTCCGGTCATTGGCGTGTCTCCGCCATCTGTTTGGACTCGCTCGAGATCTGCACCAGCGATGGCGACGAATGACCCAGCCCAGACCCCTGCGGAGCATTGAGCAGATCGCGCGCGCCGTGATCGACATACTTATCGAAGAGAGAAGCCCGCACCACAGACATGAATCCGCGGAAGGAACCGAACATGTCGTTCACGGAAGAAGGCTCATAGCCGCAGCTGACCATGCAATTGGCACACTTGGGGTTGCCCGATTCGGTGCCGTACTCATTCCACACCGTGGTCTCCATCAGCTCTTTGAAAGTCGACGCGTAGCCATCCTGCAGCAGGTAGCACGGCTTTTGCCAGCCGAAGATGTTATAAGCCGGGCTGCCCCAGGGCGTGCACTCGTAGTTCCGCTTGCCCATCAGAAATTCGAGGAACAACGGAGACATGTTGAACTTCCAGTGCTTTTCCCGGTTGGACAAAATGGCGCGGAAGAGTCGCCGCGTCCGGGCTCGGCCGAGAAAACGTTTCTGGTCGGGCGCCTTGTCGTAGGAGTAGCCGGGCGAGATCACAATGCCCTCGACCCCCATCGCCATCACTTCGTCGAAGAAGGCGCGCACGCTGTTCGGGTCAGTGCCATCGAAGAGGGTGGCGTTGGTGGTCACGCGAAAGCCGCGCTTGACCGCCTCGCGGATGCCTTCCACCGCCTTGTCATAACCGCCTTCGCGGCAGACGGAGAAATCGTGGTGCTCGCGCTGGCCGTCGAGATGTACAGAAAACGTCAGATACTTGCTGGGCTTGAAAATGCCGATCTTTTCTTTCAGCAGCAAGGCATTGGTGCAGAGGTAGATGTACTTCTTGCGCGCGACCAGCCCTTCGACAATCTCCGCAATCTGGGGGTGCATCAGGGGTTCGCCGCCAGGAATGGAGACCATGGGCGCGCCACACTCTTCTACCGCCCGGAAAGCCTCTTCCGGCGACATGTCCTTCTTGAGAATGTGTGCGGGATACTGAATTTTGCCACAGCCGGCGCACGCCAGGTTGCAGCGGAACAACGGCTCCAGCATCAGGACCAGCGGGTAGCGTTTCTGCCCGCCCAGGCGCTTCTTGAGCACATAGCTGGCTACGGTCCACATCTGTGAAATCGGCACTGCCATCGATTCAAATCTCCTCTGCGTCGCGGGCCCGATCGGCCCTTAAGCTCTTTCCATCGCCCGGCGGTAGTCAGTGAGCGCCAGCAGCGGAAAGTAGTTCCGGTAGAGATGGTAGGAAAGGTAAAAGACCCGGGGAAATCCGGTACCCGTGACGATGGCCTGCCGGGTGGGACCTTCTCCCATGCTTTCGTCCCACGAACCATCGGCCAACTGCCGCTCGATGAGCCAGCGAACGCCCTTGGCAACCGAGTCACTGCGCGTGTCACCGGCCGACAGCAAACCAAGAATGGCCCACGCCGTCTGCGAGGGCGTGCTTGGGCCTACTCCGCGCGTGATGGGATCGTCATAGCTGGCGCAACTCTCGCCCCAGCCGCCGTCCGCGTTCTGCACCATCCGGATCCACTCTGCCGCCTGCTGAATTTCCGGCTCATGGTTCCACACCCCGATCGCCTCCAGACCGCGCAACACCAGGAACGTGCCGTAGAGGTAGTTGACGCCCCAACGGCCAAACCAGCTTCCATCCGGCTCCTGCTCGCTATAGATGAAGCGAATCGCCTTTTCGACCCGGCGATCTTTTTGCGTGTAGCCATAAGTCGCCAACATCTCCAGGATGCGGCCGGTGATGTCGACCGTCGGCGGATCGAGCATGGCGTTATGGTCAGCGAACGGTATGTACTCAAACACCATCTTGGTGTTGTCTTTGTCGAAGCTGGCCCAACCGCCGTTCTTGCACTGCATGGCGAAGATCCAGGCGATGGCTCGCTGGCAAACATCGTACTGATAGCGTTCCCGCGCCGTGTTGTCGACCTTGTTCAACGCCAGAAGCACCTGGGCGGAGTCGTCGGTATCGGGATAAAACTCATTGTTGAACTCGAAATACCAGCCCCCGGGCTCCGCGTTGCGCACTTTGACGGCCCAGTCGCCCTTTTGGCGAACTTCTTTCGACAGCATCCAGTCGGCGGCCTTCAATAACCGTGGATCGTTGCGCGGAACACCCGACTGGCCGAGCGCATAGACCGCATACGCGGTATCCCACACCGGAGACATACAGGGCTGCATGCGGAACGTCGGCTCCGTAAAATCGGGAACGCCTTCGTCTTCAATCCCCAGCTTCTCGAACTCGTCCATCGCGCGAATGGTCTGCGGATCGTCGATCGAGTAACCCAGGCAGCGCAAAGCGAGAATGGCATTCAGCATCGCCGGGTAGATGGCGCCCAGGCCGTCGCTCATCTCCAGGCGTTCAAGTATCCACTTCTCGGCTTTCTTGATGGCCATCTTGCGCAGAGGACGAATGTGCACCCGCTCGGCCCAATGACATAGCCGGTCCGTAATCAGAAAGACATTGCGCCAGCCCAGCATCTTGTTGCTGTCCCAGCGCAAATGAAGCCTGGCGTTGCTCTTGCCCCCGACAAACAACTCATCAATGCCGGTTTCCGGAGCGAGCTTCTTGAAAGGCTTCTTGGCGTAGGCGATCGAAAGCGGCACCAGGATGGCCCGCGACCAGGAAGAGATTTCGTAGATGTTGAAGTAAAACCAGTTAGGAAAGAGGACGATCTCCGGCGGGATGGCCGGCACTGCGTCGTACTCGTACTGACCGAAAAAACAGAGATAAATCTTGGTGAAGGTGTTGCACTCCACCACGCCGCCATGAGCGAGGATCCACTGGCGGGCATGCGCCATGATGGGGTGGCCGGGAAGCCAGCCCATGAGCTTGAACGCGAAATAGGCTTTGACCGAGGCGCTGATATTCGAAGGGCCGCCGGCATAAATGCTCCAGCCGCCGTCTTCGTTTTGCTTGCGCAGGATCTCCGCGACGGCCCGCTTCATCTTGCGTTCGTCGCCGGTACCCAGCAGCGTATGCACCATGATGTAGTCGGATTCGAGGGTGGTGTCGGCTTCCAGTTCTCCGCACCAGTAGCCGTCGGGGTGCTGTTGGGAAAAGACAAAATCGCGAGCCCGTGAGACGGAGGATTCTACCTGGTCTAACCCGGCGTCGAGACGGCCGAACCGGGGAATCGCGGGTTGTCCTTTTTCAGATGATTTACTCATTCTGGACCCTGACGTTCTCTCTCGAACACAGCTGTCTTACGCTCAAAAAGCTGGCTGACCATTTTCGCAATTGGTGTAGACCGAAGCCGCGATCCTTTACGTGGTTTTCTTTCAAAGAAAACCTCACCTCGCAGCTCTTAACCAGACCACAGTCATTGCGAAAATGCTTTAGACCGTCGCGGGCCGAATGGCCTGCACGATCTCAGGAGGCAACCCGAAACGAACATTCTCGGGCATCACTTCCACTTCTTCGACGTCTGAAAAACCACGTCCGCGCAGATAGGCCACCACCTCGGCGACCAGAACCTCGGGGGCGGACGCCCCGGCAGTGACGGCGACCGTAGTCGCGTCGCGGAGCCACGCAGCATCGATGGCATCGGAATCTTCGATCAGAAACGCATTCGTGCTCAGGTTGCGCGAGACCTCGACCAGGCGATTGGAGTTGGAGCTGTTGTTCGATCCAACCACCAGCACCAGGTCTGCCTGATGGGCAACATTCTTTACCGCCACCTGGCGATTCTCCGTGGCGTAGCAGATGTCCTGCGTGTGCGGGCCAACGATCCTGGGGAACTTCGCCTTGAGCGCGTGGATAATGTCTCTCGCTTCATCCAGGCTCAGTGTGGTTTGTGTCAGGTATGCCACCCGCTCAGGATCGGATACTTCGAGCGCGTCCACTTCCTCCACGGTTGAGACCACCTGCGTCACTTCCGGCGCTTCGCCGAGAGTGCCTTCGATCTCATCGTGATCCCGGTGGCCGATCAGCACCAGGGAATAGCCTTGGCGGGCGAATTTCACCGCCTCCACATGCACTTTGGTGACCAGTGGACAGGTGGCGTCTATCACCTTGAGTTTGCGCGACTTGCTGCGTGCGCGCACCGCCGGCGAGACGCCATGGGCGCTGTAAATGACGCGCATGCCTTCGGGCACGTCATCGATGTCGTCGACAAAGATCGCGCCTTTTTCCGCCAGCTCATTGACCACAAAGCGGTTGTGCACAATCTCTTTACGCACATAGATGGGAGCGCCAAAGGTATCGAGGGCAATGTTCACCACATCGATGGCGCGCACCACGCCGGCGCAGAACCCGCGCGGCTTGAGCAGTAGAACCTTTTTGGCCGGGTTGCCGGTGCGGGTACCGTCCACCGGTGGGGATAATAGGGGACTTGTCACATCCATAAGTATACCGCGACAGGCCTTATCTGTCTGATGGCAAAGAGTGTCCACACCGGCACCAAGTCGGCACTGCGGAGAAGCCAGGATCAGGCCGGAGTGATAAGGTAAGCAGCAAAAAAGCCCACCGGTTGTTAAACGTGGTGGGCTTTTCGATCTTCGTATGTCCACGAGGGGAGGCTTTCGCCCGCGAGTCCCATGGCTAGTGAACTGAGTATACCATCGCTACCAGGCGTGGCAGCAACAACCCTCATTCAAGCCGTTAGAGAAGCCCTATCTCTACCGCGCATCGCGACTTATGAGCGGGCCGTGGTTGTAGCAGGCGATATTGTCCCTGCGGCACTTGCCCTCTATGACTGGAATGCGCAAGTATCCGGGGCATTCATGGCGCCCCTGCATATTTGCGAGATTGTGATCAGAAATGCCGTATCTGATGCACTGACAGCGGTTTACGGTGATCGCTGGCCTTGGTCGCCGGTTTTTGAAGTCAGTCTTCCAGATCCTCGTGTTGGATACAGTCCACGGCGCGATCTAAGAGAGGCGCGCCGACGCCAGTCCACGACGGGCAAGGTCATCCCGGAGCTAAAATTCGTTTTCTGGCAGAAGATGTTTACGGGCCGCCACGATGTCCGTGTGTGGGATCCTCACTTTCGGCGTGTTTTGCCGAACGTCAACGCAAGCAAGACCGTGGCCGCTTTGCGAGTAGAGGTTTATGCGGAGCTTGAGCGTGTGCGCCTCTTAAGAAATCGCATAGCCCATCACGAGCCGATTTTTCGCCGGAATCTCACGGAAGACTTCGACAAAATTGCGGCTTTAATTCGTTCTCGCTGCCGGCACACTGCGGACTGGATGCTCCAAAAGCAACGTGTGACTTTGTATCTGTCATAGCCGCTCGCGCCCATGAAAGCAGCCTCAGCGCTTAACTGCTTTGCGGCTGTTCTTTAATAACTGCTCCGCATGGCGCAGCGAGGTTTCGGTCAGCTTTGCGCCGCTTACCATGCGTGCTACCTCCTCGGTCCGTTCTCCCTCTTCGAGCAGGCGCACCGAGGTTTTCGTTTTGCCCTGCCTCTCTTGCTTTTCCACCAAAAAATGCTGATCGGCAAAAGCCGCTATCTGCGGCAAATGCGTCACGCACAAGACCTGTTGCGCACGCGAGAGCTCTTTGAGCTTTTGCCCAACTGCTTCGGCTGCCCGCCCGCCAATCCCAATGTCGATTTCATCAAAGACCAGGGTCCGGGGAACCGGCGTTTTGCGCCGCGTGCTTCCCTGCCCTCGCGCTGCTCCCTCCTCCACGCTGACCTTGAGGGCCAGCATCACGCGCGATAACTCGCCTCCGGAAGCAATTTGATCCAGCGGCTTTAAGGGCTCCCCCGCGTTGGTGGCGATGCGGCAATCCACAGAATCCCAGCCATGCCGTGTCCAGTGCTGCTCCACGTCTTGCGCGTTCACTTGCACGGCGAACTTCACCTTCATGGCAAGGTCATTGATATGCGCTTCCGCCAGTTTCTCCAGCTTGCCGGCCGCGGCTGTGCGCTCGCGGGTCAAGGCAGCGGCCACCACGCGGTAAGCGTCCGCCGCCTTCGCCCGCGCCGCCCGCAACTCCAGCAGCAATTGGTCGCGGTTCTCCACCTCCGCGAGCTTGGCGGCGACCTCCTGGCCGTGGGCTAGAACCTGCACCAGCGTCGGGCCGTACTTTCGCTTCAGGCGGCTCAGCACCTCCAGGCGATCTTCCATTTCTGCGAGCCGGTCCGGCGATGCCTGGATCCTCGACGCGTAGTCCCGCACTGTGGCGCTCACGTCATCGACTACGGCACGCATCGACTTCACTTGCTGCACCGCATCCTCGAATTGCGGATCATACTTCGCGAGTTCCTCGAGATTCCTGAGCGCCGCGCGCAGAGCCGACTCGGCCGACCGGTCGCTCTCGTAGAGGAATTCATGGGCGCTTACCGCGGCGGCAAGAAGTTTCTCTGCATTCGCCAGCACGCGCCGCTCGACCTCCAACTCTTCGTCTTCGCGCTCCCGGATCGCAGCGCTCTCGATCTCGTTCTTCTGAAAGCTCCAAAGGTCGGCCTCGCGCAGGCGCGCCTGCTCATCGCCTTCGAGGCGGTCGAGCCGAGCACACGTGTCTACCCAGGCGAGATAGGCGGCTGCGGCCGGCTCAGTGGAAATGCCGGCGCTTCGATCGAGCAGTTGCCGTTGCTGTGCCTGGTCGAAACTGCCCATGGTTTCATTCTGCGCGTGTACCAGGGCCAATTCGGGAGCGAGCTGACGCAACACGTTCACCGTGGCGGGTTGATTGTTTACGTAGACGCGGCCCTTGCCGCCGGCTTGTATCTCACGCCGCAGGATGATCTCCGAGCCCTCAGCGTCGATTCCGTTGGCCTCGAGGGTGTTCTCCGCTCCCGGCGTACTTTCAAAAACGCAGGCCACCACGGCGCGGTCTGCGCCATGCCGGACCACGTCGGAAGAGGCCTTATCCCCCATCAGCAAAGCCAGTGCGTCTACCAGGATGGACTTACCCGCCCCGGTTTCGCCCGTCAGCAGGTTGAGCCCGGGGCCAAAGACGGCGATGGCGTGATCGATAACAGCGTAATTTTCCGCGCGCAGTTCCAGTAGCATTCGAAATTTTCGCTAGCGAGCGCAGCATAGCACGAGCGCGGCCGTCGCTCGCATGTAGGAAATCTTGCCTGCTGATCGTGGAAGCCCTGGTTACCCAGCCTTACCCGGTAATTTGCCGGGTTACCTTCCGCCTGCATCTCATGCTGCGGCTTGGTTTCACATGTCCATGTCTGCTAACGTGAAAGGAGTAGTGATGATATCTCCAGTTCATATCGCGGCTTTTCTTGTTCTGCAGACAGACGACGGAGCAGCGCCGGTAGCGCATTCCGCAACCTATGGAGTCAGCGCCATCTTCGACATGGTGCGCAACAGCGGACCCGTAGCGATCGCCGTGCTGGGGCTGTTATTGATCTCGAGCCTCTACTCGTGGGCCATTATCCTGGGCAAATCATCGGCCTTCCGCAAGGCGCGGGCGCAGAGCCGGCGTTTTGTGCGTGCGTTCCGCAAGGCCGGCCGCCTGCAGGAGATTGCCGCTGTCAGCGAGCAGTTCAAGCCCAGCCCCCTGGTCACCGTCTTCGATGAGGTCTATGACACCTATCGACGGCAGACGGGCGGTTTCGGTCCACCCAAAAATATCGTTCCTCTGGAGCGCACAGCGCAGGCGGCGTCGAGTGAAGCGCTCAGCATCCTCGAGCGGCGCCTGACATGGTTAGCCACCATTGGCGCCGTCGCGCCGTTCGTCGGCCTCTTCGGCACCGTCATGGGCATCGTGGAAGCCTTTCACGGCCTGGGCATCGAAGGCTCGGCTACCCTGCGCGCTGTGGCCCCGGGAGTTTCCGAGGCGCTGATCACCACCGCCGCCGGCTTGGTGGTCGCCATTCCCGCGGTGATCGCCTATAACCAATTCACTGCCGCGCTGCGTGAGTTTGCTTCCCGCATGGACGACTTTTCGCGCGAGCTGCTCAACAGCCTGGAAGAAATGAACCAACCCAAACAGGACCCGATGGAGAGGGAGGCCGCAAGTGGCCTTCACCGCTAGCTCCGGTCAGACGCGAACCTCGCTTGCGGATATCAACATTACGCCGCTGGTCGATGTCGTCCTGGTTCTGCTCATCATCTTCATGGTCACCGCGCCGGTGCTGCAGTCGGGCATCGATGTCGCCGTACCCAAAACAAAAAGCGTAAAAGAAATTACCCAGCAGCGGATGGTGCTCACCATCGACCGCAATCAAAATGTCTTTCTGGGGGACAAGCCGGTGAACCTGGCGCAACTGCCCACGTTGTTGCACAGCTCGAAGACGGCGCCCGCGAACCAGGTGATCTATTTGCGGGCCGATGAGCGCGTCCCCTTTGGCGCGTTTGCCTCGGTCATGGATGCGGTGAAACAAGCCGGCATCAGCAACATCAGCATCGTGACGCAACCCCTGCCGAAGACGGCGAAGTAGCAGGCGATGCCCAAATCCTCTGTGCGCGGCGACTATCGGACGGAGCTGCTGGATCAGCCGGACGGGATCGGTTCGCTCTTTGCGAAGTCCACCTTGATGCACCTGCTGGTGTTCGGCTCGCTCATCGGCTACGGCTTCCTGCACAATCTATTCCACGGCAGCGAATGGGGCGCTAACAGCTTTCAGCAGGGAGCGATCCAGGCCACACTGGTTTCAACAGCCGCGCTGCCCCTGCCCCAGGATCACCCACCTACAGACAACGTTCTGGCCACCGAGACGCCAAGTGTCGCGCCGGAGTTGGCGGAGCAAAAGACCGAGCCGCTGCCGTTGCCGGAGGCCATGCCCATCCCCGAAAAACAGACGCCGGTCAAACAGCAGCCCAAGCAGCAGCCGAAAACGCCGCCGCAGCACCAGCCGCCGCCCAAACCGCAGAACAAAGCGAACTATGGCGAGGCAGCGCCGCCCAACACACCTCGGGCCACTGCTGCCAACAATGATGCCAATAGTCCGGTGGCCGTGACGGGTGGAGATTTTGGCTCGCGCTTTGGCTGGTATGTTGACGTGATCAAGCGCAAGGTGGCGCAGGACTGGTACACCCAGGAAGTGGATCCGAGCACGCCCGCGGGAGCCACTGTCTATATTCAGTTTTCCGTCGGCCGCGACGGCGCGCCGGGCACCGCTACGCTGGCGACCCCGAGCAGTTCTCCATCGCTCAATACCTCCTGCCTGCACGCGGTGCAGCGGGTTGATACTTTTGGTCCTTTGCCGGCGGGGTACAACGAAAACTCGCTAAACGTCCTCTATCACTGTACATACCCAGGTGCGCGATGAAGACTGTGCTAAGAGTGCATGATCAGGTTACCGGCGTAACAGTACCGGGTTTTTATCATATAAAATCAAGACTGCGTAAGGCATGAGAGCTCGAAAAAAAAATTCACTTCTCCACTCCCGTGTTTGGTTTTTTATTTTCCTTTTCCTGTCTCTGCCGCGCCAGCGGGCCGACGCACAGGATTGGGTTCGCACGGGAACCAATCTGGGCGCGGCGCGCATTCGCCTCGCCGCAGCCGACTTCAATCCCGCATCGCCTGACCCCCAAACCCCAGCGCTGAAAACGACCTTCGACAGCACCCTCTTCAACGATCTGAATGGCGCCGGCATTTTCGATATGGTCTCGAAAAGCATAGCTCCGCCGCTTACGCCGGGCTCACCCGCAGCAGATGAATCTTGCCAGCTGGTCGGCCGCGCCGGCCAATGCTGCCTTTGTCGCTTTCGGATCCTTTGCCGTCAACGCGGGCCGCGTCGCGGTCTACGGGTATCTTTTCGACGCCAAGAATCCAGACGCCCCGCAGATCCTGGGCAAGCAGTACAACGAAGCGGCGAGCCAGGATAATGCTCGCCTGATCGCTCATCGTTTTGCCGATGAGATCATTACCCGCCTGGGAGGCGGCATTCCCGGCATTGCCGAGACCCACATCTACTACATCTCTGCTCGCGGCGGGAACAAGGAAGTGTGGCAGATGGATTACGACGGGCAGGGCCAACACCAGCTCACCCACCTCGGCACCATTTCCCTTTCGCCGCGCGTCTCTCCGGATAACGAACGCGTCGCGTTCGCTTCGCTGGGAAAGCGCGGCTGGGCGATTCGCATGTACTCCTTGGTATTGGGCCGTGAAGTCAGTTTCCCTTCCGTAGTCGGCAACACGCTTTCTCCCGCATGGTCGAGCAACGGCGCCAAGATAGCCTTCTCCGCGTCACGCTCCGGTGATCCGGAGATCTACACCGCCGATGCCAACGGCGGCAACACAAAACAAGTGACTACGTTCCGTGGACCCGACGTCTCGCCGACCTGGAACCCCAAGACCAACTCACAGATTGCGTGGTGCAGCGGCCGCACGGGCCTGCCCCAGATCTACACCATGGATGCGGATGGCACCAATGTGACCCGTCTGACGGACGGGGGTTATGCTACTTCGCCATCGTGGTCGCCGAACGGACAATTTCTAGCCTTTGCCTGGAACCGCAAATACGGTCCCGGCGCGCCCGGTGGGCAGGATATCTACATCATCGATATTGCCAGCAAGCGTTGGACACAGCTCACCCATGACGAAGGCCGGCAGGATTTTCCCTCCTGGTCTCCGGATGGCCGGCACATTGTCTTCCAACGCGAGAAGGGCGGCGGAGCAGAGCTTTGGACCATGCTTGCCGATGGCACGGAGCAACATCGCCTCACCGAGGGCAGTGGCAACTCGATGCCGAACTGGAGTTGGAAGTAGCTTGGGTCTTTTTGTAACGGTACGGATGTAACGCCGTCGGTTGCGCCGGCGTGTTTCATTGCTGCGCACCCTTCCCGGTATGGGAAGTATTGGGTGGTCGCATCACTCCAACACTGGTATTCCAGGGACTGGTATTCCAGCGGAGAGTCGATGCGGCCATCAAGCCTTGGAGAACGAACCTAAAAGAAGGAAGACACATGAAAACCTCGCATGCTCAGCAGTTAGCTTCGCTTATCGCCGCCACCGCCCTGATCTTTACCGCGGGTTGCCACAAGAAGGTAGCGCCGCCACCACCGCCGCCACCGCCTGCAGCAACATCGCCTGCGCCCACCGCATCGATCACCGTGACACCCAGCAGCATCAACGCGGGTGGTAGCGCAGTGCTCGCCTGGCGGACCACCGATGCGACCGAAGTTTCCATCGATGGAATCGGCACGGTAAATGCTTACGGCACACAAAATGTTTCGCCCACCGAATCGACGAACTACCATCTCGTCGCGCGTGGTCCCGGCGGCTCGACGGATGCGACCGCCAGCCTCACCGTGGCCGTCGCCCCAGTAGCGCAGAGCACGGGCGAAACCATGAACGAGCAGGTCTTCGAGCAGAACGTCAAACCGGCATTCTTCGACTACGACAGCTATGAAATTCGTTCGGATGCACAAACGGTGCTGGCTCAGGACGCAAGCTTCCTGGCGGCGCATCCCACACTCAAGGTCGTCATCGGCGGCTATTGCGATGAGCGTGGATCGGCGGAATATAACCTGGCCCTGGGTGAGAACCGCGCCAATGCCGCCAAGCAATCGCTCGTGAATGGTGGTGTGAGCCCGGACCGTATCCGCACCGTGAGCTACGGCAAGGAGAAGCAGTTTTGCACCCAGGCCGATGAGTCGTGCTACCAGCAAAATCGGCGGGCCGGGTTCTCGCTCGACCAGTAGTAGCTCGGTCGATAATTAACTAATAAGTCGATCGGAAGCGCTATCGCCCTCGGCGGCCCGGCAAGAATGCCGTCGAGCCGGTAGCGCTTTCATAGCAGTTTCGCCGTTGCTTTCGCTGCTGGACTAAACTCTAAGGTGTCAGGGGACCATCATGCGCAGACACATTCTTCAACTCAGTGCCGTTGCCCTCTTTGTCTTACCGGGTGCATGTCCGCACGCCTTTGCCGTGTCCAAGGAAATGGTTCAGCTTCAAACCCAGGTCCAGCAACTGCAGGACATGGTGCAGCACCTGCAAACGTCGAATGACGAACGCATGGGCGTGATCGTCAACCTGGTGCAGCAAAACACCGAAAACGTGAACCGGATGATGGCCTCGGTGAATGCTCTGGAGACTACGCTGAAAGCGGAAAATGAGCAGCGGGGCGCCGGCAACACCCAGCTTTCGACCCAGATCCAGTCGTTGAATGACTCCGTCGACGAGCTCAAGACGCGCATCGCTAACCTGACCACGCAAATGCAAACCATCCAGAGCCAATTGCAGAACGTGAATACGCCGCCGGCCCAGCCCGGGGGCGCCCCCGAGCCGGGAGCTCCCGCGAATCCGGGCGGACAAGCCGCGGCGCCGCAAGCGCCCCCGGTCGACCAGATCTATCAGGGTGCGCTGCGCGACTACAACTCTGCGCGGTACACCGTTGCGGCGTCGGAATTCGCCGATGTGATTCACTACTACCCACAGGATCCCCTGGCGGGAAACGCCCAGTTCTACCTGGGCGAGATCGCTTACCGGCAGGGTCAGTTCCCTGCCGCCGTCAAGAGCTACGACGCAGTGCTGGAGCAGTATTCGGGCAACGCCAAGGCCCCCGCCGCCGAGTTGCGAAAGGGACAATCGCTGATCGAAATGGGTCAGAAAGACGCGGGTATTCGTGAGCTGCGCACACTGATTTCCCGCTATCCGAATACCCCGGAAGCGCTCGAGGGGCGCAGCAAGTTAAATGGCATGGGCGTGCGTATTTCCGCCTCCAAACCCAGCGCTTATAACTAGAGCATTCCGGTTGACCAAGTGCCCCGGCAGTCCACTGGACTGCGCTTCCGATCAGGTGCTATCGTTCCTTCGGCGTTCAAAGTCGGGTATTCCACGCTCAAAAACCGATCGCGCCGGAGGACATGCATGGCGACTATTCCCGTTGATTCCCGTATCGATTCCAAGACCGCGGAGTTCTTCTCCCGGCAACACCGCATGCTGATTGATGGACGCTTTGTCCCGGCTGCATCCGGCAAAACTTTCCCCGTTTACAATCCGGCCACCGGCGAAGTCATCGCCCGCGTACCCGAGGCCGAAACGGAAGATGTAGACCGCGCAGTGACCGCGGCCCGCCGCGCTTTCGACGATGGCCCGTGGAGCAAAATGTCCACCTCGGAACGAGGCAAGCTGATGTGGAAAGTTGCCGACCTCCTCGAAGCCAACCTGGAAGAGTTCGCGGAGATCGAGTCGCTCGACAACGGCAAACCATTTTCTGTGGCGCGGGCGGCCGATCTGCCCCTTGCGATTGACATGTTTCGCTACATGGCAGGCTGGGCGACCAAGATCAGCGGCTCCACCCTTTCGTTCTCGACTCCCGGCGCTTTCCACTCCTACACCATGCGGGAGCCGATCGGAGTTGTCGGCCAGATCATTCCCTGGAATTTTCCGCTGCTGATGGCATCCTGGAAACTCGCTCCGGCTCTCGCAGCCGGCTGTTGCGTCGTCCTGAAAGTCGCCGAGCAGACGCCGATGTCTGCCCTTCGCCTGGCGGAGCTGTTCGATCAGGCAGGATTTCCCGCGGGCGTGGTCAACATCCTCACCGGCTTTGGAGAAGGGGCTGGCGCGCCTTTGGCCGCTCATCCGCTGGTCGACAAAATAGCCTTTACCGGCTCGACAGAAGTGGGCAAGCTGATCGTGAAAGCCTCTGCCGGCAACCTGAAAAAGGTGACCCTCGAACTGGGCGGCAAGAGCCCGGCTATCATCTTCCCCGATGCCGATCTCGAACGCGCCATTCCCGGCACGGCCAGCGCCATCTTCTTCAACCAGGGACAATGCTGCTGCGCCGGCTCACGGCTCATGGTCCACGAAAACATCTACGACAAAGTTCTGCGCGGAATCAGCGACATTGCCGGCGGCATTCAGATGGGCGCCGGACTTGACCCCAAAACCCAGATGGGCCCCCTGGTCAGCGAGGAGCAGTTCCAAAAGGTGACCGGCTACATCGACTCCGGCGTCAAAGACGGCGCGCAGGTGGCAGCCGGAGGCAAACGGCACGGGGATCGCGGGTACTTCGTTCAGCCCACGGTTCTGACCCACACCAAGCCGGATATGAGCGTGGTTCGTGAAGAGATCTTCGGACCCGTGGTGTGTGCGGAATCCTTCTCTGACGCCGACCTCGATCGCGTCGCGCGCGATGCAAACAACACGGTGTTTGGACTTGCGTCCAGTATCTGGACCCGTGACCTGAGCACTGCGCACAAAATGGCGCGTCGTATCCGGGCGGGCACGGTGTGGGTCAATTGCCACAACGTATTCGACGCCTCCCTACCCTTCGGCGGCTATAAGCAGTCCGGCTGGGGCCGCGAGATGGGCGAAGAAGTGCTGCACAACTACACCGAAGTGAAGGCCGTGACCGCGGCCCTGTAAAGCGACGAAATGTAAAGCGACAAAACCAGGTTTGCGGGCCGGCGATGTGTCCGGCCCGCAAACGCCTCTCCGGACAACTTCCCGCCCAAAAGTCTCATCTTCCAGAGACGATGCCAAACCAAAAACACCCTGATAGCGATTTTCAAAAGGGAGCGCTGGAAGAAGAAACCAGCACGCCCTCCAAAAACGGACGGCCCAACCTGCAAGGCCAACTCGGCCACCGGGACCAGGATGCGGCGATCAAGGACGCAGACTCGGATTTTCCGGAGCCCGGGTCAAGTCCCGAGCATAGCGGCGAGGTCAGCTAAGTTTTCGGGAAGGCTGCCGGGCGTGCCTGCAAAGGTCGCTGAAAACTCGACAGAACGCGCGATCAGCCCCGGAGGGGCGGCTGAAAGTCACACTTGTCCAAATTAGCTTTTCTGAAGAAGTTTGCTGGCGGTGTTTTTGGGTGGAAGCCCCCTGCTTTAACAGGGGGAGGCAACGCTTTAGCGTTGCCGGAAGAAATCTGACCTCTCTATCCTGCGCTTTAGCGCTGGGCTTTGTATCAGGGCACGGCTGCCTCGCCACAGCGAGCGTCAGCCGCAAAATCGAAAAAATGATGGGCTTTTAGCCCCTGCTGGATCCTCTTGACCGCAACGCTCAATTACCCAACCACAACCTGTTTTCCAAATGCCGCTCGCTTTGTTCTTGCGCCCAATGGAATCAACCTCGTCCATCCCAGCTCCAAGCTAATTTGGAACAGCTCTGGCTGAGAGTAGCTCAGGATGAAATCCTGGGTACACCATCCGAACCAATGATCGTGTCCCGCAGGGGCGACTGAAACGAACCGTCCTGCCGTACAAGGCTGGAAGCTGTCAAACGCCACGTGGACCAGGCAACCTACGTGACGGTGAGACATCTCTCCAGCCGTCCCTTCGGGACCGGGTTGGCGAACATTGATTGGATAAAGAGCTTTTTCCGCTTTAGCCTACTTTGGTAAGTTGGCCCTGGTTCAGCTCTTTCCAGCTCCGGCCATTGTCTTCGCTGAACTCGGTGCGGAAGTGCATGACCTTGTCGGAGAGAAACTCATCATTGGTCAGGAACAGGATGGTCTTGTCCTGATTCTGGACTTGGGTACCGAAACTCCAGATATTTCCCTTCACCTGCATCGGCAATTCGCGCGGAGAGGAGTCTTTGTCGACGCCGAAGAATTTGTAGGTTTTTTGGGCGTCGTCGTAGGTGTATACAGACAGGCTGTTGCTGACGCCGTCGATGCCGTTCACCAGGTGGTCGCAGAGAATAAAGCCATGGTGAGGCGACCAGGTGCAGGTCATCTCCGAAGTCGTGGAGGCAGCTTGGCTGTAGGGCGTGGTCATTACCTGGGTCTGTGATTCCCAGGTTCCTACCCAGACATTCATCTTCGTCAGCTCGGGAGCCACCGTGGGAACCTTCAAATGATCGCTTGCGAGGGCTAATGTACTGGCGGCAACGGCTGCTAGATAGATCCCTCGTAGGAAGTTTTTACGCATACCGTCCCCTTGCTCAATTGTTAGAAACGAGCTGATGATACAACTTTTAGGGGACGATTGAACAACATTTGCTGCATGCAAATAGTACCCAGAGTTCAGAAATGCCCGCTCCCAGGTAACACCGTGTAACAATTTTCCAGCCCAAACCACGGCATCACCGAGGTTTGGGCGTACGGGCTAAAGCAGTTTCGGAATTGGTGTAGACCGAAGCGATCGGTATTTACGTGGTTTTCTCCCAAGGAAACCACTCCTCGCGGCTTTTATCAGACCACAGTAATTCCGAAAACTGCTCTACCGGTGTTTCTGCATAATCTGGTCCAGAATCTGCCGTGAAGGACGAACCCGCGACTCCGGCAGGGTGGCCAGCGGCTCGTCCACCAGGTTCAGCATATCGGTGAAACTGGGCTTGGTGGTATCGACGTAAAAGACGCCGGTCAGCACCTCACGCTGCTCATGGGCCTGCATTAGCGCCGTCACCGCGCCGATCCGGCTGGTGGGGTCATAGTCCTGGTGAAGCTTGCGCAGGCGCAGGCTGGAGCCGTCGTGCATGGAGACGTCGTAGGTCGTTCCCGGGTCGTAATCGACTGAGATTTCTTCGAAATGGGGCACGAAACCGACTTCGTTGACAGCCTCCTCGTGCTCCTGGACGTACTTGTAGCTCTTGGTCGACCCTTCGTGGTCGTTGAAGGTGACGCAGGGTGAGATCACGTCGAGCATAACGGTGCCGTTATGGGCGATGGCAGCCTTGAGCATGGCCACCAGCTGCTTCTTATCCCCGGAAAAGGACCGGCCGACAAACGTCGCCCCCAACTCCACCGCCATGATGCAGGTATCGATCGGCGGCAGGTCGTTGATGACCCCGGTCTTGAGCGTGGAACCGAGGTCGGCGGTGGCCGAGAATTGCCCCTTGGTCAGACCGTAAACACCATTGTCTTCAATGATGTAGATCAGGGGGAGATTGCGCCGCATGAGGTGGGCGAACTGGCCAAAGCCAATCGAGGCAGTGTCGCCGTCGCCGCTGACTCCCAAAGCCTTCATGGTGTGATTGGCCATCAGAGCGCCGGTGGCGACAGAAGGCATACGGCCGTGAACGCTATTGAAGCTGTGGGCGCGGCTCATGAAATAAGCCGGTGTTTTGGACGAGCATCCGATGCCGGAGAGCTTCATCAGCCGCTCAGGCGCGACGCCCATCTCATACATGGCATCCACAATCCGCTCAGAAATGGCATTGTGTCCGCATCCAGCGCACAGAGTGGTCTTGCCGCCCTTGTAATCCAGCACCTGCAGGCCCAGACGATTTTTCTTGGGACCGGGAGCTACGGGTGGATTGAGTGTCGTTGCCATTAAAGTTCCTCTCCAAGCAGCAGCTTGTCAGTCACGGTGCGCGCGTCGAGGGGCAGGCCATCAAAGTGGCGAATGCTCCGCAGTTTGACGATCTCGGCAGCTGGAAGGTCCAGTTTCAGCAAACTCAGCATTTGCCCGTCGCGGTTCTGCTCGATCACATAGACCTGGGGATGCGCGGCGATAAACGCGTGCACCTCGGGCGAGAACGGGAAGGCGCGTATGCGTAGGTAGTCGGTTTCCACGCCGTATTCCTTTTTCAACTGATCGCGGCTCTCGCGCACCGCGAAATCGGAGCTGCCAAAGGCAATGAGCCCTATTTTGGACTTGCCGGTTTGTACAACCTCGGGCGCGGGAACCAGGGTGCGCGCGGTTTGGAACTTGCGATCCAGACGCTCCATCAGGTTTTGGTAATCGTCCGCCCGCTCGGTATAGAGAGCCTTCTCGTTATGACCGCTGCCACGCGTAAAGTAGGCGGCCTTCGGATGGTCGGTGCCGGGTAAGGTGCGGTAAGGGATGGCATCGCCGTCCACGTCTTTGTAACGTTCAAACCCGCCCAACCGCTCCAGGTCTTCTTTGGACAGCACCTTCCCTCGCTTCAGGGGTTTCTCGGGATAGGCAAACGGTTCCGACATCCAATTGTTCATGCCCAGATCGAGATCGGAGAGGATAAACACGGGAGTCTGCAACTGCTCTGCGAGGTCGAAGGCTTCCATGGCAAACTCGTAGCACTCGTGGACCGAGGCGGGCAGCAGCATGACGTGCTTGGTATCCCCATGGGAGAGGTACGCGATGCTCAGCAGATCCCCTTGCATGGTGCGCGTCGGCATGCCGGTGGAAGGGCCAACCCGCTGAATATCGAAAATGACTCCGGGCAGCTCGGCAAAATAGCCGAGGCCGGCAAACTCCGCCATGAGCGAAATACCCGGTCCCGAAGTGGAGGTCATGGAACGCGCCCCTGCCCACCCGGCGCCCAGCACCATGCCGATCGCAGCCAGTTCGTCTTCCGCCTGTACGATGGCGAAACTGGCCTTGCCGTCTTCTTCGACCCGGTACTTCTTCATGAAGTCGATGAGGCTTTCGACCACCGAAGAGGAAGGCGTGATGGGATACCAGGTCACCACGGTGACCCCGGCAAACATAGCGCCCAACGCGGCGGCCGCGTTGCCGTCGATGATGATCTTGCCCTCGTTCGCATGCATGGCTTCGAGCGCGAGCGAATCCTGCTTGGTAAGCGAGGTCGCGGCAAAATCATAACCGGCCTTGACCGCCGTCCAGTTCAGGTCGGCGGCCTTTTGCTTGCGGGCGAACTGCCGTCGCACAGACTGCTCGACGATGACCAGATCCATCGCGAGCAACTGCGCCACCACGCCCACGTAGATCATGTTCCGCACCAGCTTGCGCAGTTTGGCTTCGGGGCAAACCGCCGCGGTCAACTTGTCAAAAGGAACGGGATAACAGATCACATCGTCGCGATACTGCTTAAGGTCCAAGCCGATATCGTAGATAGCGGCGGCGCCGGCGGGCAGCGAAAGCATATCTTCCTTAGCTGTCTCCGCATTCATCGCCACCAGTAGTTCTATCTCTCGCTTACGTGCGACATAGCCCTGTTTGCTGGCGCGAATGGTGTACCAGGTCGGCAAACCCGCGATGTTCGAGGGGAAGAGGTTCTTCCCGCTCACCGGGATACCCATCCCGAAAATGCTTTTGAGCAACACCAGGTTTGCAGACTGCGACCCGGACCCATTAACGGTCGCTACCTGGATGCTGAAGTCATTAATGATCCGTTTCGATGCTGGCGCTTGCAGAACCGCTGAGCTACCCGCTCCGGGTACGCCCACGGCAACGTCTCCTGTCGCCATTTGGCCGGTATTTCCTTCCCCATGAATTGAGCGGCACCATCGCCGGCCAGACTTCTTACTCCGCCTGGATCAAAGAACGCTCAGAGAACGCTCAAAAGCGTTCAAAGAATACCCCTCTGATCTCCGCTAAAAACATTATAAGTCAGTGTCTTGCCCGGCCTTTGTTCCAGCGGCCCAATGGCTCTAATTCGCCACTGGGCGGACGTAACTCTTCTGTAAATGGTGAAAAATTGCCCGGCGAGAAATAAGCAGCCGTGCGCGCCGGAATTACAATCGGGGCATGCTGCTTGAAGGTATTTTTGCCGCCCTGACGACGTGTTTTTATCCCGATGGACGACCCTACTGGCGGAAGCTGGAACAAAACATCGATCGCTACTCGCGCACGCCGATGAGCGGGATGGTCTTGCTCGGCTCCACCGGTGAGGCGGTCATGCTGAGCGACGAAGAGTCCCGCGAAGTGCTGCGCGTGGCCCGCAGTGCGGCGGCGCCGGAGAAAGTTTTGCTGGCGGGGGTCGGGCGCGAAAGTGTGTTCGAGACTCTGCGTCTCGCCGATTTTGCCGCCGAGTTGGAATACGATGCCATCCTCGTACGAACGCCTCATTTCTACCGCAAGCAGATGCGCAACCGGGAGATGTTGACCTACTACCAGGCCGTTGCCGACCGATCCCCTTTGCCCGTGCTGCTTTACAGTGTGCCCAGCGCAACTCTGTATGACTTGCCGGTCGAGGTTGTTGCGGAGTTGGCGATGCATCCGAACATTATCGGTATGAAGGACTCGAGCGGTAGCGTGGAGCGCATCGGGCAATTGGTGGACGCCACCCGTTCGGCGCGGAAGCGCAACGTTTCTGTCACCACGATCTTTGCCGCGGTCACGTCGAGAATGCTTTCTGCCCAGACGAAGGGAGTGATCGGGGGCCCGGCGTTTGTCTCCACCGGGCAGCTGGTTGCGGGCGCAACCGCGATTGCCGCACCCCCGCCCCGTCCCGCGCTCAAGACGCGCACGCGAGAAGTGGGTTTCCAGGTGCTGAGCGGTTCTGCGCAGACCCTTTATCCTTCCCTCGAAGCGGGCGCCACAGGCGGCGTGGTCGCGATCGCGGACTTTGCTCCCCAGGCTACGTGTGAGGTCTACACAGCGTGGGCAGAGAAGGATTCCGTGCTGGGCCTCGAAAAGCAGGAGCGCATTGCAAAGGCCGGCGTGGAAGTGGTCGGCAAGATGGGGATTCCAGGGATTAAGTACGCGCTCGATCTGAATGGATACTACGGCGGCCGGCCCAGAATGCCGTTGCTCCCCTTGACTGGAGAGGAACAACGCTTGGTCGAAGAGTTGATCGAAGATATTCGTAACTAAAGCCTTCAAAGGCTCGATTACTTCAGGGGAGATGGACGATGCAGCGGATCAAGCTTGGTAAATCAGATTTGGAAGTTCCCGTGATTTGTCTCGGAGGCAACGTTTTCGGCTGGACCATGAGCGAAGCGGATTCGTTCCGGCAGCTGGACGTGGCACTCGAGGCGGGATTGAACTTTATCGATACCGCCGACGTGTACTCGCGCTGGGTACCGGGACACCAGGGCGGCGAATCGGAAGCGATTCTGGGCAAGTGGCTGGCAAAAGGAAGCAAGCGGAGCAACGTCATTCTGGCGACCAAGCTCGGCATCGAGATGGGCGAAGGGAAAAAGGGCCTGTCGCCGGCCTATATCCAGCAAGCCGTCGAAGACTCACTGCGGCGCTTGCAGACGGATTACATCGATCTCTACCAGGCGCACAAAGACGACGAGCATACGCCGCTGGAAGAGACACTGGCAGCCTTCGACAAACTGGTGATGCAGGGCAAGGTGCGGCACGTCGGGGCCTCAAACTACAGCGGAGCACGGCTGGCTAAGGCCTTGCAGGTCAGCAAAGACAACGGACTCGTAAGCTACATTTCCTTGCAGCCCCAGTACAACCTGGTGGCCCGCGAGGATTTCGAAACCGATCTGCTTCCCGTGGTGCAGGAACATACGCTGGGCGTCATTCCCTACTACTCCCTGGCGGCAGGCTTTCTCACCGGCAAGTACCGCAGCAAAGAAGACGCCACCGGAAGAGCCCGCGGCGGCACCGTCGGCAAGTATTTGGACGACTGGGGATGGAGTGTTTTGCGTGCCCTGGACGAGGTCGCGAGCGAGCACCAATCCACACCGGCGCGGGTGGCTCTGGCCTGGCTGATGGTGCAACCCGGCGTCACCGCGCCGATTGCCAGCGCAACCAGCGATCAGCACCTGACCGATCTCATTGAGGCCACCCGGTTGAAGCTCGATCATGCCTCGATTCAAAAGCTCAATACGGTGAGCACGCCCGCAATGGCCGCCAAGGTATAGAGCATTTTCGCAATGGGCTTAGACCGAAGCAGCCAACTTCTACGTGGTTTTCTCTCAAAGAAAACCACACCTCGCTGCTCTTACCACACCACAGTCATTGCGAAAATGCTCTCCAGAGGGTGGGGCACAAACTCTCCGCAAGCCGCCCGGAAATTGCCTTGCAGGTGCGATCGGCCTGTTGTAGTCTCCAGCTACCTTTGTGTCGACCGCTGCTACGTTCAACCCGCTTGTTCCGCCGGCGCCCAGGTCCACCGGCAGCTCCATCCAGATCGCTGCAGCCACCATCGGCAATGCGCTGGAATGGTTCGACATACTGATCTACGCTTACTTTGCGCCTACCATCGCCGGCGTATTCTTCCCCACCTCGAACCCCGTGATCTCGTTGCTGCTGACATTCGGGTCGTTTGGCTTGTCGTATTTGGCCCGGCCGATTGGGGCGGCCGTTCTCGGCGCCTATGCCGACCGCGCCGGCCGCAAGAATGCGCTTGCGCTTTCTATCCGGCTCATGGTGATCGGTACGGCGGTGATGGCGCTCATGCCCTCGTATGCCTCGATCGGCTTGATGGCGCCGATCGCGGTATTCGCGGCACGTCTGCTGCAGGGCTTTGCGGTGGCCGGCGAGTTCGGTAGCTCGACCGCCTTCATGATTGAGCACTCCGCCCGCCGTAAGGCCTTCTTCGCCAGTTGGCAGTTTGCCGGCCAGAACCTTGCAAGGGTACTCTCGGCGCTCTTCGGCATCGGCCTGATCACCGGCCTCAGCAGTGGGCAGTTGCATACCTGGGGCTGGCGCGTGCCCTTTTTCTTTGGCTTGCTCGTGGGCCCAATCGGTATGTATATCCGGCGCAAAGTTGACGAGACGCCGGAGTTCCTTGAGGCCACTCCCACACGGACCCCGGTGCGGGAGATTTTTGCTACCGAGAAGACGAGTCTGCTACAGGGCGCCGGCCTGGTCGCGGTGGGCACTGCGAGCGTCTACTTCTCCATCTACATGCCGACTTTCGTCACCACGCGGTTACATCTGCCGCCGGCCACGGGATACATCGTGACCATCGTGCTTGCGTCGATGGCCACTGTGTGTTGTCCGCTGGCGGGGCATCTTGCCGACCGCATCGGTCCCCTGCGCATGATGCTTCCCGCCGCGGTGCTGATGGCGCTCTCTTTCTACCCGGTTTTTCTCCTCATTACGCGCCACCCCAGTCTCCCTACCCTTATGGCCGGACTCACCTGGGATGGCCTGCTGCAAGTTATCTATCTCTCTGGTTTATCACCGGCGATGGCAAGTCTTTTTCCCGCGCGCACCCGGGTCACAGGGCTTTCGCTCAGCTATAACCTTGGCGTCACGCTCTTTGGCGGCTTTGCCCCGGCAATTTTCACTTGGCTCACCGCCGTCACCCACAACAACACGGCGCCCAGCTTCTATCTGATGGCGATGGCGCTGGTGAGCATTGTTACCGTGCTGACGGTGCAGCGCCGCCACCGCATGCATGGCAACGTGAACGCAAGCACATGATTCGTTGACCAGCCGGAGCTACGCAGGGCGCCGCGGTGAAGTTCCCCATCAGTCTTCTGCTCCATACTCGTATTCCAGCAAAGACATCAGGACCAGGGAGTGATAGGCGCCATCACGATAGATCGCGTCGCGCATGACGCCCTCCTTGCGGAAGCCGAAAGTTTCATACACGTGGCGAGCGCGGTCGTTGGTCTCGAATACATCAAGATAAAGCCGGTGTGCGGCATATTCGCCAAAGGCCCGGTCGGCAATCGCCGACAGCAGCTTTCTCCCTAGACCCTGGTTGGGCAGGCCGACCACTACGCGCTTGATCTCAATCGCTCGATGCTCCGACTGCAGCCCTCGAAGAATGGCGAAAGCTGCGATCTTCTGTTGCGCCTCTTCGGCCACAATGTAGGCCGTACCAGGGTCGGCAAACGTCTTGAGATGCTGCTCCATCGGCCAGTTCCCGACGAACGTGCGAAACTCGGGCAGCCGCTCCAGCGCATAGATTTGAGGAAGATCGTCGGAGATTGCATTTCTGAATTCCATGCAAAAAGACTGCGCCCGGCTCTCCAAACAACGTTGCGCTCAGAGACGGTTGGCCATGAGGAGGCAGACCAGCGTATCCAAGCATCCTGTTTCATCCGTAACGCGTTGGGAGCTGAATTGCTTATTTCGTTTATTGCGAATGATTCGTTTGTTTCGTATAATGTTTTTGCTGACGTCTATTCCTCGGGAGGGATTTTTCATGGCTAAATCATCCACACCCGATCCTATCTCGCTCCCTGTTTCTCAGAAAGAACAGGTACATGCATTACACGAACTGCTGCGGCGAGATGGCAAGGCACGCCTGATCGGTAAGGGCGGCGAACCGGCGATGGAACTGCCCGATGCAATCTTTGACCTGCTTCTACAAATCCTCGAACGGATGAAGGAGGGGAAGGCCATTTCGATTGTACCGGTGATGCAGGACCTGACAACCCAACGGGCCGCAGAGATGCTTGGGGTTTCCCGGCCCTTCTTCGTCAAATTGCTCGAATCGGGCAAACTCCCCCACCACCTGACAGGTACGCACCGGCGCGTGTATCTCAAAGACCTTCTGGCTTACAAACAGCATCGGGACCAGGAACGACATGAAGCTCTGAATCGCATGGCACGAGAAGCGGAAGAGGCAGGGTTGTACGATAAGGTTTTGCTGCCTGAAGAATGATCTCTGGTTATCAAGTCATCCTCGACGCCTGCGTTCTGGTTAACGCCGCTCTCCGCGATACGCTGCTACGTCTCGCCGAGCCACCTCACCTCTATCTGCCCCGCTGGTCGCGGGACATCATGCTCGAAACAAAACGGACGATGGAAACGCGGCTCGGTCTGACGACGCAACAAACAGCACATTTGGCCAACGAGTTAGAGATTCACTTCGCGGATGCCTGGGTGGAAAGCTATGAAACCCTTATCCCGGCGATGACAAATCATCCCAAAGATCGTCACGTCCTTGCTGCCGCCGTCCGTTGTGGCGCTCAGGTAATCGTCACATTCAATCTCAAAGACTTTCCCGAAGATGCGCTGACGCACTGGAATGTCGAGGCGCAAAGCCCCAACTCCGAAGCGTCGTTGGACTACAACCAATAGAATGGGCGGTTAGTTCTTCCCTTGCCACGGATTACGATGCGAAGAGAGGCCCTTGTTTGAATTCGACCCGTTTGTTGGGAGCTTCGAAAGAGACGGAACCGAGATTTTCTCCCTCGCTGGTTCGCGCGGTAGCCAATACCGCGATGGACCGCGAAGACGTATTACCTTTTTGGTTTGGGGAGTCCGATCAACCGACCCCGTCTTTTATTCGTGAGGCCGCCATTGCCTCGCTCCGTGATGGCGAAACCTTCTACTCGGAAAATCTGGGCAAAGCCTACCTGCGCCAGGCTATCTCCAACTACCTGACGAATCTTCATGGTTGCGCGATTGCCACGGACCGGGTGGTTGTGACCGCTTCCGGGGTCTCGGCGCTGATGATGGCCGCTCAGTTACTCGTCGCTCCAGGCGACCGCGTCGTCACCGTGACACCGCTTTGGCCAAACGCGGTTGAGATACCAAAAATTATCGGCGGCCAGGTTACCTGCGTTTCGCTCGAAGTGCAATCGGACCGCTGGTTTCTGCCCTTGGAAAAACTGCTGCATGCGCTGACGCCGGGCACGCGGATGCTGGTGCTCAATTCGCCGAACAACCCCACCGGCTGGACGATTCAACCCGCGGAGCAACGTATCCTTCTCGAGCACTGCCGCCGTCACGGAATATGGATCGTCGCCGACGACGTCTACGAGCGGCTGGTGTACACGGATGGGCTCAATTCGGCGCCCTCGTTTCTCACCCTGGCCGAAGATCACGACCGGTTGATCGTCATCAACAGTTTCTCCAAAGCATGGACCATGACCGGGTGGCGGTTGGGCTGGATGGTCGTGCCGCCGCCCGTGTTACCGGACCTTGCCGCGCTGCTGGAATTCAACGTCTCCTGTGTTTCTGAGTTTACGCAGCGAGGCGGGGTTGCGGCGCTCCAGCAAGGCGAACCTTACGTTGCGAAACTGCGCGCCGAACTGCGTCAGACCAAGAGCAAGCTCATTACCGCACTGCGTAGGCTTCCTCGGCTTGTTGTCCCCGACGCAGATGGCGCGATGTATCTTTTTCTTCGCGTTGCCGGTCACGATGATTCGCTGTGCCTGGCCAAGCATCTGATCGAGCAGGTTGGCCTGGGGCTTGCTCCCGGCAGGGCCTTCGGCCCCGAAGGAGAGGGTTGGTTGCGCTGGTGCTACGCTGCCGATTGGAAAAAGAATGAATCCGGCATCGAACGCATGGCTCGGTTCCTCGCTCAATAAACCCGCCCCCAAATTTCCTGTTAAGCAGAGTGGCGTTGGCGAACTCCATGCGCCTTGCGCGGAAACTCGATGGAACGAAGGGTTCGCAGCATCAGGAGAACACGAACCTTTCAGGCAGGGCACGGCTTAAAGCCATGCCCTACCCGGATCGAACAACGCGAGTACCTGAAAACCGCTCAGAGCCGCAGGGAGCATCCTCCCCGCAGGGAGCATCAGTGCGCGGAGGGAACGCCCTCGGTAATGATGACGCGGTGGTCGCCTCCCAGGAAGCGGTAGTGAGCGGCACTCTGGTAGGCCTCGCTGCGATACCATGCCTCAGCTTCTTCGTAACTCGGGAACTCCAGAATCACAACCTCTTCGATAGCCGCCCCTTCCATCACCTTGTGCCGCCCGCGCATCGCACGAACGGTAACAGGGTGTCCTTTCAAACTGGTGGGGGCGAGCTGTTTGTACTGATCCAACTGGGCTGTGTCGCGAGTCTTTTCGCGCGTAATGACAACGTAAGCAGGCATTCCTTCTCCTTATTGCTCTGTGGATGGTTGAACATGAAAAAACATTTCAAACTGGATTCACTTCCAGTTCGCGCTGCCGATGGCCGCTCGTAGTGGCGCCCGCATCCGGGGAGAGGCCAAAGCTATTGAAGACCGGGCCCAACGTCAACACGGCCATCAAAAGAATCGCAATATGGAAGTCGCGCAGTTGCGGCGCCGCGGCTGAATGACCATGCGCGTGAGCGACCAGGCGTAGGGTGATGGCGCCGACGGCGACACCCAGACCCATGCTGAGCTGCATCACGGCACTCAAAAAACCGTTGGCGCGACTCATTCGATCGGGGGGAATCTCTGCGTACGCCAGCGTCGTCATGCAGGTGAACTGCATCGACCGGAAGGCTCCGTGGAGAAAGAGAATCGTGACCACCAGCACAGTAGCGGTAGCCGGGCTGAGGAGCGCACAAAAGGCCATGGATATTGCCGTGACGACGCCGTTCACGATGAGAATGCGGCGGAAGCCAAAGCGGCGAAGTGTCTGGATTACGATCACCTTCATACTCAGATCTCCGGCGAACAGGGCCAGCAGATAAAGACCCGATTGAAAGGCATTCAAGCCGAAGGTGATCTGGAACATGAGCGGTAGCAGAAAGGGCAGCACCGAGACCGCAATGCGAAAGGCACTCGCTCCGTAGACGGAAAGCGAGTACGTTTTGAGCTTCATCGATGCGAGGTCGATCAACGAAGTAGCCGGATCGCGGTGAGCAGCCCAAATAGCGGCGCCCCCGCTCAACAAGCTGAGTGCGAGCACCACGGCGGGCGCCGGCCAGCGCACACCCTCGCTTCCCAGCTTCTCCATTCCATACACCACCCCGGCCGAAGCGAAGCCGGCGAGCACGAAGGTGAGCCAATCGAAGGCGTGCTTCTCGCCCGTGCGCACGTTTTCTATCCACAGCAACGTCAGCACCAGGGCGACGATGCCAAGGGGAAGATTGAGGAAGAAAATCCAGTGCCAGCTGGCATAGGTAGTGATAAACCCGCCCAGCGGCGGCCCGACCACCAGCGCGGTAAGACCGGGCCAGGTGATGTAAGCGATCGCCTCAGCCAGTTTGTCTTTGGGCGTCGTGCGCAGCACGATGAGGCGGCCGACCGGCACCATCATCGCTCCGCCCATGCCTTGCACGATGCGCATGAGCGTGAATTGTGTGAGCGTGTGCGCGGCGCCGCATAGCAGTGAGGCCACGGTGAACGTCGCAATGGCTGCGGCGAATACAGAGCGCGAACCCAAACGGTCAGCGATCCAACCGCTGATAGGGATAAAGACAGCCAGGGTGAGCAGGTAGGCCGTCATACCGATGTTCAGATTCACCGCCCCCACATGGAAGCTGTGCGCCATTTGCGGCAGAGCCGTGGCGATGATGGTGCCGTCCAGGTTCTCCATGAAGAACGCACCCGCAATCAGAGAGGTGACATATAGCGGGGACCGGCTTGTCTTCATCGTTCCAGTTTACAAAGGCCCCTTCGCGGAGCGCGGTTTCACCGCCATCGCCTGGCCTTGCCAAGCGATACGCGTCATGGCTTGCTCCCAGGGAAAACCACAGCCTGCGAGTTCAGGACGCAGTGATTGGCAACAGTGTCTTAAGGAATTTCGACGCCGTTCAGGCCGGCTCTACGCTCAAACGCCTGAATGAGAGAACCGAGGCTGCGTTCCGCGCCGATCTCCGAGCGCAGCTCGGTGACCATCGGCATTACCGGAGCGGGCACTGCGCGTTCCTGCATCTTGCGCGCTTCGTTGGCGGAAACAGCCACTGGACCGGTGGGCACCAACCCGCTCAGGGCCGCGGTAGACTTCGCCGACTTATCCGTCTGCAGTTGCCGCCGCTCCATACGGCGCCGGGGAGGAACACGGTGTACCTGCGGTTCGACGCTGGCGGGCGGGCTCGGGGGCCCCGGGGGCGCAGCAACCACCGCTTTTGCGGCCGGGGCGCTTACAGCAGCCGCCGTGACGGCCGGCTGTTTGCGGCGCCTCGCAGGTAGTTTTATTTCTACCTTCGCCAGCAAAATATTTTTGGATTGAGCGAGTGCAGATGTAAGGTAGTCGCGTGCGCGTTCGAGGCGGCCTAATTCAGCATCCAGTTGAGCGATAATCTCTGTCCGTGTCATGCACCATCATTCTATCGCTCTGGAGACGCTCCTGCACTGTGGGAATTTAGCCGCAAGCGCGGCAAGAGGCGCGCCATCGTTGCCGTGGCCCGGAAGTTGGCCATGCTCCTGCTTAGCATGTGGCGCAACGGCAAGAAGTTTGAACCGCTTCCTCAGTCGGCGACGAATCCCGAGTTTGGGTGACAGCGCTCACCGGCTTGCCCATCGAAGCTTGCTAAGGATTGCTGCCGGCGTGCGGCGTCAATTTGCGAACGACAAATTCCTGAAAGATATTGCCGATCCCGGAGCCGCCAATGCCGATGAATGTGTTTTCAAAGGTCAGCCACGCTCCGTTGCGATTGCTGGCGGGGTAGTACAGGTTGGAGATGCCTCCGGAGGCGAGACCGCCCAGGATCCCGGAAACATCCGCTTGCCAGTGGCCATTGTCGCCCTTGCAGATGACCGAATTGGCTAATGCATAGAAAATTCGCGATCGAACGCTGCCAGTTCCCTTGTAGAAATAACGGGGATCCTGCTTCAGCAAGGAGGGCAGGATCGCGCCACCCACCAGGATGCCGATAACCGCGTCGGCGTACGAGGCGCCAAAACGTTTGGCGTATCCCGCTGTCCCTTGTCCATAGCCGCTGAATGCGTTCTGTGCCTGCTCTACGCCGGCAAAGACCCCGCTCGAGGCAAACGTAACCGGGTCCACACTGGTCTTCCAGGCAAGTTCGAACTTCTGCCTGGGGCGAAGCGGCAGGGCATCCTGCTGATACGCGACATAGAAGTTCGGAATCACGCCGAGCACACGCTGTTCTTCCTGAACCTTGATTTGTTCTTCCGCCAGCTCGTAGTTCGTGACCCGTACCTGCACTTCCGTGGTAGCAGCGGCAACGGATAAGGCAATCTCCGGCATCGCCAGTGCTTCCCCCGGGCCCAGAGTGCCGGGCAGTTCGCTGGTGGCGAAAGTATCCGCCGCAACCGCGATCTGGAAAGGGCCCGCCGCAACGCCGGCGAGCGTAAAGTGTCCATCCGCATCGGTCACGGCCTCTTGCGGCGGGGCTCCACCTTCGCGCGTAAGCTTCACCCGCGCGGCAACAATAAAATTTCCATTCTGGTCGACAACCGTGCCGCTCACGGTGCCTAAGGCTTGACTCTCGTCTTGACTCGGGCTGTCGAGCTCCATCAAAACCCTGGGCGTGGGCGCGTCCGGCAAAAGAGTATCCACTCGTTGAAGCTGCTGTGCCGCCGCCCCGCCGGGCAAGCCGCAGCAAAGCAAAACGCAAAGCGATGGCCAACGTATCATAGCGGGCAGTGAGAGGCGACCACAGAACCTCGGGACAGTCCATTTTCTGCTCGCCGCAACCGCGTGACGCGGGGCAAACCCCTGCAGGCCCTCGAAACTCGAAGTTGATGTAGTCAAACCCATCCATCTGCAGAGTAAAGTGTGGCAGAGCATTCCCCGAATACCCGTTGTTGGGGATTCATTGCCGGATGAGGTGCTCTGCCGTGTTGGACGAGGCCTGCACCAAATTGGTAAGACCGAAGCGGTAAATTTCAGGAGATCCGCAGGCGACCCCAAAACAGTCTAGTGGCCACACAGATGATCAATTTATCCGTCTCGAAGGCAAGAGCGTCACAGGCTGCGGAAAAACTTGGTTTTGTATCAGGGCACGGCTGCCTCGCCGCAGCGAGCGTTAGCCGGGCTGCCCACCGTCGTCCACTGGCTCGGTCGACCCGCGAGCGATGAAATCGGAAGATTTTCTTTCTTGTCAATTCGCAAACACGCCCATTGAGTTGAACGTTCCGGAGGTTTCTGCATCTATATGGATGGAGTGGGCACCAGGCCGCGAGTTCACCTGGCCAATCGCCTCGCACCGCTGGAGATTGCAATGAGTTTCCAGAGGTGTCGATTCCAGCGCCGTTCCATCGCGACGGCCTGCCCGGCTTTGCACCGAACTGCGCGTTCCGTGCCGCCGCAACCGGCTTACAGAAAGCACCGAGTGCTGCATCCTTTCTCAGCCCTCGTAAGCTGTTGATTGTGACAACAAAGGGGGACTTTTCTCGCTTATCTCGCATTTCTCTCACAAAGTGCATTCTTTTTTGCCCGGTGAGGGACTGCGGGAGAGAGCAGGAGGCTTATTTCTCTTTCCTCTCACAAAGTGCATTCTTTTTTCGCCTACAGCATTTTCACTTCTGGTGCTTACAGAGTAACGACTCCCATGGCGGCTTTTCCTCAAGAACTCGGGGTCCCCGGCAAGCGTGCTTGCTGGGGTGGAAGAAAAGCCGCACTTCGCCGCACCCTCCTGTGCAGAGTAGAAGTGAAAATGCTCAGTGAGGGGGCTGCGGGAGAGAGCAGATCAATTACGCGAATCAGCAGGGGTGCGCCTGGTGCGTGTCCTCTTGAGCTTGGCAGTTCTTTGACAACTTGGCAAACCACCATGGCCGGACACCGCACCGGCCGCGGGGAGACACGATCCTCAATTGTTTCTGAAAAAATGTAGAAACTCGAGGGCACGGCTAACGCTCGATGCGGCGAGGCAGCCGTGCCCTGCCTGAGAAATCTGTCTCTCTGTTCCGGCGCAGTTTTTGTTCGCCCGCAGGATCGACCCCATCGCTCGAAGCGAAACAGAATATCGCTCATAATAGAAGGCAGCCATGGCCGGCCACTTCGAAAGGATCTTGGGTCCAGCAAATGACAAACCTCGTCACCTCAGACAGCATCACGGCAGTCAGCGACCAGCTTCAGGCGCACTACGATGACTTCAAAGGGAGAGGCCTCAAGCTCGACCTGACTCGAGGCAAACCGTCCGCAGCCCAACTGGATTTGAGTGCCGCCTTGCTGTCGCTTCCGGGCGAGAAGGATTACCTTGCCGAGGGTGCGGTGGATTGCCGCAACTATGGCGGGCTACAGGGCCTGGCCGAGGTCAGGCGGCTCTTCGCAGGCATGATGGGCGCCCCGGCGGAGCAGATTGTCGCCGCGAACAACTCCAGTCTTGCCTTGATGCACGACACCGTTGTGTATGCATTCCTTAAAGGAACCTGCGATAGCCAAACGCCCTGGTCGAAGCAGGGCGAGATCGCGTTTCTCTGCCCGGTTCCCGGCTATGACCGGCACTTTACTATCTGCCAGGATTACGGCGTACGCATGATCCCGGTGGCGCTCACCGGCGACGGCCCGGATATGGACCAGGTGGAGCGGCTGGTCGCAGCGGACGCGTCGATCAAGGGCATGTGGTGCGTTCCCAAATACAGCAACCCGACCGGCACGGTTTACTCCGATGCGACCGTCGAGCGCCTGGCGGCCATGAAGACGGCGGCCCCCGACTTTCGCCTGTTTTGGGACAACGCCTATGCGGTGCACCACCTGACCGACGAGGCGATCGAGATCGTCAATATCCTGGATCTGTGCGCGCGTCATGCGCACCCAAACCGAGCGTTTGTGTTCGCCTCCACGTCGAAGATCACGCTTCCCGGATCGGGGTTGGCCCTGTTCGCCGGGTCGGCGGACAATGTGAAGTGGTTCCTGGCAAGACTGGCGCCACGGACCATTGGCCCGGACAAGATCAACCAGCTGCGCCATGCCCGTTTTTTGCCGGAGCCCGCGGCGATTGCGCAGTTGATGACCAAGCATCGGGCTTTGATCGCGCCAAAATTTCAGAAGGTGCTGGAAATCTTCAATGAGAGGCTCGCGGATATTCCGGGTGTTCGGTGGACCGAGCCCAAAGGCGGTTATTTCATCAGCCTTGAGGTGCCCGAGGGCTGTGCCCGGCGCGTGGTCGCGCTGGCCAAGGATGCAGGCGTCGTCCTCACTCCCGCCGGCGCCACCCACCCGTACGGGAAAGATCCTGAGGACCGCATCATTCGCATCGCCCCCACCTTCCCCGCGCTGGCGGAAGTTGCCCAGGCCGCAGAGGGCGTCGCAATTTGCGTTTTGCTCGCTGCGGCGGAGAAGTTCCGCATGCTGCAGCCGGCTTAAAGCCCGAGTTACAGCTCTTGCGCAGAACCCGCTGCGCCGGGCTCCATCGGCAATGCGAGGCCGACGCGCGGACCGGCTTCCACGTCGTCGAACCTTTGCCATTTGTAGAACGCCACAGAGACGACCCAGCTCAACGCAAACAGCGCGACGATGAAATATCCCAGCATGCCGAAGTTTTCGTTCAACTGGGTGACTGTATCCCAAAAACCGCCCTGCAAGTGGAAGCGCCCCGCCAGAAGCCCCAGAGCCTCAATGCCTCCAACCGCGACCGCGACCACCACCGACACGCTGGTAATCGTAAGGTTGTAGTAGAGCTTGCGAATGGGCTTGACGAAGGCCCATCCATAGGCTCCCAGCATCAGAATGTTATCGGTGGTATCAATCAGGCTCATCCCCGCCGCAAAAAGTATTGGAAAGATCAGAATCGATCCCAGCGGCAGCCCCTTGGACGCTTCCGCGGCAGAGATTCCCAACACGCCAATCTCGGTCGCCGTGTCGAATCCCAGCCCAAACAGCACTCCCAGTGGATACATGTGCCAACTGCGCGTGATCATCCCAAACATCGGGCGAAACACGCGCGCCAGCAATCCGCGGCTCCCGAGCAGCAGATCTAAATCCTCTTCAACGTACGGCTCGCCCGCGCGCACCCTCACGAATGTCCGGTAGATCGACCGCAAAACCACCAGGTTCATGGCCGCGATGCCAAACAAAAAGAGGGTGGATACCACCGTGCCGATCACTCCGCCAATTTCCCTCATCGCAACCATGCGTTGCTGCAGCGTCAGGGCAGTCCAGGCGATAGCGATGGATCCCAAAAGCACGATGGTCGAGTGACCCAGGGAAAACATGAAACCGACGCTAACCGGCCGCTTCCCTTCCTGCATGAGTTTGCGGGTAACGTTGTCGATGGCTGCGATATGGTCCGCATCCACAGCGTGGCGAAGGCCAAAGCTATACGCCAGGAATGCAGTGCCCAGCAAGAGCGGGAAATGACGCAAGGCAACCAGCGCCCACAGCCATGCCCCTACATTAAAAATGAGCAACACGCTGTAGATCCCGAGTATCCTGCCTCGGGTATCGCCGGCTGCATCATTGAACAGCGTCCGCAGTACAGGTCTCACGTCTCGGTCTACTCGATTCGGTACGGAGCCACCCGTAGCACGATTATGAAAGACATACTACCACCGCTCGCGGACTACTCCCACACCGCTGCTCAAGGTAGGATGGGTGCCATCTATGGGGCAACACAAATCGCTGCGCAAAAACCTGGGCTGGCCACTCCTGGTCGTCCTCACCTGCTGCTCCTGTTGCGCACAGGAGCTTTACTCCGCGTCTTCTGAATATCGGGAGATGATCCAGGAGCTGCATCAACCAGCTCCGTCGCCCGCGTTCCTTGCCACCGGACATAGACCGGAGGCGGACCTTCGCCTCCATGTACAGGTGCACCAGAACAATCGCAGCCTCCGGCTTGCCGCGCCATCGATAGAGTTCACGATCGATAAGATCTCCGGCGCCATCACGGTGGTGAACCCGCGCACCCAGGCTGCCTGGACTCTCACCCAGCCCGCCACCCAGCCTGCAGAGCCCGTCTGCGGGACCATCGCCCCGCTGCGGGTAGCGCAGACGGAAGGTCAGCGCAATCAATGGACCGTTTCCCACGGGGACGAGCCCGCATGCGGCTCTTTCACTGTGGAGATATTGGACCAGGGAATGGCTCGAGTCACCTATAGCCGGAGCGCGCCTTCCACCGCGCAAGATCCGCAATTGCAAGGTCCGAGGTTGCAAGGCCCGCAAGTGCAAGCTCTGCAATTGCACATGGAGGGTTCCACCCCGCTGTTCGGCCTGGGAGAGCGTTTCTGGCAAGCCGGGCTTGCCGACACAGCGCTCGATGTGCGTCCGGCCGATAAGTCCGGAGAACCGGGCCACGCCTGGGTGTATGTCGCCATACCCTTTGTGATCTCCCCAGGCGGCCTGGGGCTCTATGCGGATACGGCCTTCGACGCGATGTATCGCTTCAACCAGTCCGGCTCGTCGTTCGACCTGAAGGTGGTCAACACCCCGGTATCTTTCTATGTCTTCGCCGGAGCCGATCCGAAGTCCGTGCTGACCGCCTACACCTCGATCACGGGTCGTCCCCAGAACCCGCCTTTGTGGACCTTCGGACCCTGGATCAACGCGCTCCAGGGAATCGACTCGGTGTTGCAGATGGCCGACAAAATTCGCACCGAGGAAATCCCCGCCAGCGCGCTTTGGGTTTTCGATGAGATGGATGAGCCGGACAATCTCGGCTGGCCCTTCTGGTTTTCGAGCTACTACGGAGATCCGCGCGCCTTTGCCGACTCTGTCCACGCCAAAGGCTTTAAGATTCTCGGCTATGTGCATTCGTATGTTCGCGAGCGGATGCTTCCCTATCCCACTCTCAGCCCGGCTTATCAGAAAGGCGTCAGCGAGAAGCTGCTGGTGACGGGAGCGGATGGTTTGCCTTCCGGCCCGCGATTCGAACCAGTGCGGACGGGCTACATCGACTTCACCAATCCCCTGGCTGTCGACTGGTGGCAGAAGATGATCACCAGCGCCGTGCGCGACCAAACGTTCGACGGCTGGATGGAGGATTTCGGCGAATGGATTGCCGATACCGACAGCTTCGCCGCCGGCAAGGGTACGACCCTCTCGGAACTGTATCCGCTGCTGTATCACAAGATCACATTGCGCATCGCGCAAAACCTGAACCCCAATGTGGCGCCGTTCTCCCGCTCGGGTTCCCCCGGTTCGCAGCAATTCAGCCCGGTGCTGTGGGGCGCTGACCAGCAACATAACTGGTCTCGCGACTACGGCCTGCCTTCCGTCGTCACCGCGGGCATCACCGCAGGCTTGGCGGGCTTCTCCACCTGGGGCCCCGACATTTTGAGCGACGGCGATTCGAAGGAACTGTGGCTGCGATGGGCGGAGTTCGGCGCGCTCACCCCAGTCATGCGCGACCATGTCTGGTCCAAGCCCCAGTACTCCGTAAATCTCTGGTCGGATGCGGAAACACAGGCACTCTTCAAGAAATACGCCGTGCTGCACAGCGCGCTGCTGCCCTATTTCGCAACCTACGCGGCAGAAGCTCATCGCACCGGTGTGCCCATCATCCGCCACACCATGCTCGAATATCCGCAAGATCCGCGCAGCTACGGAGCGGAATATCAGTACCTGCTGGGCGATCATCTCTTGGTGGCCCCGGTGATTGAGCAAGGGGCAACCACCCGCAAGCTGTATCTTCCCCAGGGCGAATGGGTCGATTACTGGTCAGGGCAACGCTACGCAGGCGGCAAAGATGTGACCGTGCCCGCGCCGATCGATCAAATACCTATCCTGGTGCAGGCCGGATCGGTATTACCCTTTAAGCCGGAGGCAGAGACCCACTCGTTGCAATGGAGCGATCCGCAATTGCTCCAGGGTTCGCTGGTCTGGAAAATTTACCTCGGGGCCGCCCCGAAGCAGGAGGGAGCCTTTGCGCTTCCCGATGGCACCGGCGCGCACATGGATTACCGCGATGGCGCCGTCGTGCTCGAAGGGACTGCCCCGGCCGCGCGCTCCTACGAGATCGTTCTCCGATCGGCAACCGCACCGGCAGCCATGCGTCTGGATAACCAGCCGCTGCACTCGATCCCTCCCTCCCCTTCTCCGGCGCGCATCAGCGGCTGGTGGTATGACGCAGCCGCCCATGAAGTCCATGCGGTAGTCCAAACTGCTAACTTCCGCCTGGAGATCACCGGGCTACAGTAAGCCCCAACCTCGCTCTTGTGGACGGTAACAGTTGATTCTGGAGTAGAAACGGACCTGCGCAATGCTCGACGCTCACGGCACCTTGGGTCTTCACCTTAACATATGCAAAATATGCGATTGCATCGTATATTTTGCATATGTGGATTGCGCGCGCTGTGGAACCTCGGCTACAACGCTCCGCCAGGACGAGGCCCGTCATCGTGCTCACAGGAGCCAGGCAGACCGGAAAGACCTCGACCTTTCTGCGCCTGTTCCCCAACCATTCCTTTGTCTCCCTCGACCTGCCCACAGAAGCCGAGCAAGCCGAGAAGGAGCCGCGCAGCTTCCTGCAACGCCATCCCCCACCCGTCATCATCGACGAGGTGCACTATGCCCCTGGACTATTCCGGCATCTTAAAGCGGAGGTAGACGCCAAGCGCACGCGCTACGGACAATTTCTGCTGACAGGTTCCCAGAAATTTACGCTCATGAAGGGCATCTCCGAATCATTGGCGGGGCGGGCTGACGTCGTGGAACTGGAAACCCTTTCCTACGCCGAGATTCTTGCGGCGCTGCCGCAAACTTCTCTCGGAACCGCCATCGTGCGTGGTGGTTTCCCGGAGCTCTATGCCAACCCGGACATCGACTTGGCGCCCTTCTATAACTCTTACCTTGCGACGTATCTCGAACGCGATGTACGCGCCCTCGCCAACGTTGGCAGCCTCCGCGATTTTGAAAGGTTCCTGCGTGCTTGCGCCCTCCGCTCCGCAAACCTGTTGAACAAAGCCGACTTGGCCCGCGACGTGGGCATCTCCCCTTCGACGGCGAACCAATGGCTGTCCACGCTGGAAGCTTCCGGGCAGGCGGTCCTGCTTGAACCGTGGTTCTCCAATCGAACCAAGTCCATCATCAAAAGCCCCAAACTGTACCTCACCGATACGGGCCTCCTTTGCGCTCTGCTGAACATTCGCACGGAGGACGATCTCCTCCAATCGCCGGCAGTTGGAGCGGTCTGGGAGACATTTGCTTTTGCGCAGTTGCGGGCGCGTGAACGCAACGCCGGTCGAACCGGAAGCCTCTTCTTCTGGCGCGACCGCACCCGCGAAGTCGACTTCATCGTTGATGCTGGCGGACGACTGGAGCTGTTCGAAGCGAAGTGGACCGAGTTGCCGGACATCGGCGATACAGTCAATCTCGACTTTGTGCGGAGCGTGATCGGCAAGTCGAAAGTAACCGGGGGCGCAGTCGTATCCCGTACACCCAACAGCTTTCCCTTCTCGAACGGATTCCGTGCGATTCCCGTCACCGAACTCGGTTAATCGCAGCGACTTCCTGACTGCCGGACGGCACCCGATGTAGCCCATGCCGCCGGTTTGCTCTCATGGGCGAGGAAGCCATTCCCCGCCCTTTTCCACTCGATTAAAATCAGTGCAGAGGCCCCCAATGGAAATGCTGCCCATTACACCTGAACGCAAAGCCGAACTGGATGACTACGCGCATCGCCACGGAAGAGATTTGGCCACAGCTCTGGATGAAGCGCTCGCTTCCTTTCTTGGCTGGGAACGGCAGGCTTATCAGGACTCGGTAGAAGCTATCCGCCGGGGCTATGAGGATGTGAAAGCCGGGCGCACCCGCCCAGCGACCGAGTTTGTTGAAGAGCTACGCGAAAAGCATGACTTTCCGCGTTAGCATCTCGCAAGAAGCGGAGCGGGAAGGCAAGGCCATTTTGAAGGCCATCACTGCCAAGAACCGTCATGACATTGTTGATTTTGGGATTCCGCAAGGCAAAGAGGCCTGGTAATGCCGCGGAGTTACGTACCCGACGCAGGCGACGTCGTATCGCTGGACTTCACGCCACAGGCGGGGCGCGAACAGGGCCGCCATCAACCGGCTCTGGTACTTAGCCCGGCGGCATACACAACTCACCTGCGTGTTGTCTGGGGAGCTGCCTCGAATTTCTCCAAATGCGCCTTTGCCAAATCAGGTTGTTTCAACTTCAGATAGAGACTTGCCAGTAGAAAATGAATCTGGGCATCGCTGGTGCCGAGCTCTGGCAGAGTCAGGGCTCGTTCTCCTTCGAGTGCGGCATTCTTGAAATCTCCCTCATGGTCTAGTCCCTTTGCCAATTCATAGTGCGCATCGCGGGACTCGGGGTCCCACTCAATGGCCCGTCGATCTTTTTCAATGCTGTCCTCAGTCCGTGCCCAGTGAAAGCAGGAATCTCCCGTATGCAACGAGAATCGATGCGCTTTGCGGCGATTTCTCCGGAGAGAGATTCTCCGCCTGCTGGTAGAGCTCCAACGCTTTGGTCGCATCTCCCAGAGCTTCCTGCGTCATTGCAAGATAGAACACGGGCAGCGGACTTTTGGGAGAGAGCGTTTGGGCTGTCTGAAGCGGTGAAATCGCCAATTTGAAATCGTTTTGCGTGTAGTAAAACACCCCGAGAAAAAATTGCGCCTCTTCGGATGTTGGATCGGCCGTAATGGCCGTGATGAGACAGCTCTTGGCAACATCCGGACGATGCGCAAAAGCAGCCAGCCGGGCCTTGAGGACCAGGGCTGGAACCATGTACGGGCTCTCATGCAGAGCTGCATTGACTTCGCTAACAGCCTCGGAAAATTTCCGTTGCGCAAAATCCTGTTTTGCGTTCTCGTAATGTTGCGCTGGGCCGACCGCGAGTTGGAGTGCGAGAAGCCAGATCATAGAAGCTTGCCCCCGGGCGCCAGAGAGTAGTACTTGCCGGCTGCGCACATGTTCGAAGCGGTCGGTGCGCCTGATCGCCGCGGGCCATTGAACCTGAATCCAGTCGGCATATTCAGCTCGGCCCCAGGCCCAGCACATCGCGAGGATCGCAGGAAGACAGATAGCTGCCGCCGCCTCGCTTGAAAATGCCGTGCTCGACCCCATTGGCCGACCAGGTGATCCTGGCGCCAACCGCAAGCCCGACAAGATTCAGACCGATCCAATGATTCGCGTTGCGAACAATATTATGAAGGATCAATGGAGCACCGCCACTGATCCCGATAACCACATCCACACGCCCATCATTATCGAGATCGCCAACGGCAAGTCCCCGGGCGGGATACGACTCTTTGAAGGCCGGACCACCCGCGGCACTGACGTTATCAAACCCAGTTGCCATTGTTGTGAAAGAGCAAAAGCGGTTCCCGATACCGCAAGCTGTTGGTGATCGATTCGATCAGATCGTCCGGATGCCCATTGGCCAAAATCAAATCCGGCCTGCCATCCAGATCGAAATCGACAAAGCGGCAGCCCCAGCCCGCGTCCATCATCGTCGCCATGCCGATTCCCGTCGGTCCGGCTACATCCTGAAATGTATTGTCTCCGCAATTGCGGTACAAGGCATAGCGTTCGCGGTTGATGTTGGCGACAAAGAGATCTTGCCGCCCATCCCCATCGAAGTCGATCGCATCCACGCCCATGCCAGAGCGAGCCGCACCATCCGCGCTATACGCCACTCCAGCCTGGAAGCCGATTTCTTCAAACTTGCCGCCTCCCTTGTTCAAATACAGGAAGTTGGCAACGGAATCATTGGCGACAAACAGGTCCATCAGACCATCGTTGTTGATGTCTGTCGCGACAACGCCAAAGGCCTTTCCCAACAATACTTCCCAATCCCCGAAGAGGCGCTCACGTCGGTAAAGGTTCCGTTGCCGTTGTTCTTATAGAGACGGCTCGGCCATGGTTCGAAGGTCTTGGGATAGCAATAATGGCGAACCCCGTTTGTGCTGCAATCCCGTTCCAGCGACTTGTTGTACTTCGCGAAGTGACAGACAAACAGGTCGAGCAGGCCATTATTGTCAGAATCAAACCAGACGGCGCTGGTGAACAGGCCCGGCTCATCCAGGCCCGCGGCTTTGGTCACATCCGTAAAGGTTCCGTCATGGTTGTTGTGATAGAGAATCAGCCGCCCATACGTTGTTACCAGAAGATCGGTCCATCCGTCGCCGTCGTAGTCGGCGGCCGCAACGCCGATGCCGAAGTCTCTTCCCGCCACGCCTGCCTTTTCCGTCACATCGGTAAAGGTGCCGTCCCGGTTGTTGTGGTACAAAGCATTGCGCAGCGGCTTTGCGGGCTGAAAGAAATCCGCCGGACCGCTATTTACAAAATACAGATCCATCCAACCGTCGTTGTCGTAGTCGAATATGGCCACTCCCGGGCCCATGGATTCGGGCAAGTAGCGGCGGGTCGAGAGTGCATTGTCGTGCTTCCAGGTGATTCCCGTTTTCTGGGCTGTCCATGTCTCGAAATATTGCTCGAAATACTGGCCCAGGAGGAGTTTCGAAGGAGTCGAGTCCTGGCATCCTGGGAAGGAATTCGCGCAATATCGGCAACGCTCGGGCGTTTAAAGTTCCTGCGCTTAGAGCTCGCCAGGCCTGTTACAAAGTCACGTCGCGTAATTGCCAACTTCATTCCTCCCCAAACAGCCGTCTCCCGGGAGTCCTGCTTCCGCAAAGAAACGCTCTGCAAGTTAACAGGCCAGATGAATTCATCTGGCCTGTTGGTTGGAATTTCAGCTGAATTGGCGCTTAGAACTGGATCCTTGCGACAAACTCGCCAGTTCTTGGAGCAAAGTTTCCGCCTGCGCCGGAGATGCTGTTCCCCAGGTAACCGAAGCCGTTGGCAATGCTTCCGTCGCTGTTATATTGAGCAGCCTGGGAAAAATTTCCCGTATTGTTCAGGTTGGGATATGCCCAGCGGTTAAAGACGTTGAAGAAATCCGCGCGGAGCGAGAATTTCAAGCCTTCCTTGAATGTCGAAGGCCTTGCCAATGCCCAACTGTTCGCTGGGATATCTCGGGCCACGATAATCGCCGATAGTACGGTTTGGAAGTGGAGTAGGTCCCGGGGGCGGGGTTTGTCCACGCGGCGGGGTTGAGAAAGAACGTGGTGTGGGGGTTACCGCTGTGGTTGTTGAGACCATGCAAGAAGAGCGGCTGGCCCGTAACGCGATTCGCAAAAACGCTGTTCCCATTATTGCTCGAGGTGAAAGTCACAGAGTTCAGTTGTGAACTCGTCTGCGCATTGGGCACCTGGATCGGGAAACCGCTCTGGTAATGGAAGATGCCGTCGGTTGTCCAGCCCGCAAACAATGCAGCCTTCCAGCCGCTTTGCGCAAAGCCGAATCTCGGCACCTCATAACTGAAGTAGAAGTTGAGCATCTGCGGTTGGTCGATGGCCAAATAGGTTTTCTGGCTCTTGGGCGGCCGGGTGGGATCCTGTATCGGTATCGCCGTGGTGTAAGTCCCGGTGCTGGAGACTGTTCCCAGATCCTTCGACCAGGAGTAACCGAGGCCGCCCGACAGTCCGTTGCCGATCCGCTTGGTGACCTTGACTTGAAGCGCGTCGTACCAGGTATTGCCATCGCGCTCGTATTGGTCACCGATATTGCCGAATTGCGGAAATGGCCGTAACGCCTGAGCCAAGGTTTGACCGGACGGGAAGCTGGCGTACGGCGTAGTGAAGCCTCTCGCCGCCACGGCTGGGAGAAGAGATCGACGAGGTAAGAAGCGCCTGGTCAGCCGGATTGGTAACGTCCAGACCGTGTTGCCGCGATGACCGACACGGGGAGTTGGTTGATGACCCTCAGCCCGTCGGATTCAAGCCAAACACCACGGTTGTCGATGAAAGATGCCTCAACCGACAGGTTCCTGGACGATCTCACGCTCAAAGCCAACGGTTGTTTGCACAAAACGCGCGCGGGCGGCCGTTGTTTGGAACAATGAAATTTGGGGGCGACTGGATTGAACCCGGACCCGGGTAGGCGCCAGGGTCGAAGTTGGTGGCTGTCAGAGCCGCCGCGGAGTACGGTATGCCGTTGGAAAACTGGCCGGCGGCAAGGCCATACGAAGGACTGTTAAGGAACACCTGGTTGAAGCCAAATCCCTGGTTGCTATAGCCGATCTCATTCATGAAGAGTTGCTGGCCGGAGTAGAATCCGGTCCCCGCATGGATCACGGTCTTCGCATCCAGCTGATAGTTGATGCCGAGGCGAGGCTGAATCATCCAGGGATAGAACTTCTCGAAGATGCAGTTGCAACGCCCGGTGCCATACCCCTCGTATTCGGTTCCACCCAACAGGCCGCCCGCCGACGGATTCACGACGGTCGGACTGAATTGGGTTTCCCGGTTGTGCTGTTCGTGCTGCATCTGTTCCAAATCCCAACGCAGTCCGTAGTTCACAGTGATCTTGTTGGTTAGCTTCCAGGTGTCCTGCGCGTAAATCCCGCCCTCTATGCGGTGAAACCATTGAATGTTATCGTTCCCGATACTTGCGCCATTCAATAGGCCAAGAGCGAAGCTCGCGAATCCGTCGCCGAGGCTGGCGCCATTTGGGAAATTTCCCTGGGTGGACGGCAGAGAGGTCTGACTGGCATCGAAGCCGTAATTTCCGGCCGATTGGTCGTTGTGAGTGCCAAACATCTGATGACGAAGATCGCCGCCAAATTTGAAAACGTGTGCGCCGTGGATCCAGGTGGCGGATCCGGTGGGATGACCAGTTGTGGTCGATAAACGGAGCGTTGTTGTTTCCCAACTGAGGAACGTTCTGACGGTTGGCTGTTGAGTCCGTGGATGATCGGGAAGGTGTTCGCAGCGCCGCCCGGCATATTTGCCGCCGTGTTCAACCCAAGAGTCGACGCCTTGAAGTTCTGCACAGAAGCATTCTGCGCGGCGATGTGCTCTGTATAGTCGAATCCGCCGTGGAGCACAAGCCTCGGCGTGGCCGTATAGTCCGCATTGAGATAGACCTGCGGGGCGGGGGTTGTGTTCCACCGGGTCTGGGCCGCCTGCGCCGTTAATGCCGTCAGCCGCATTGTCCTTGTTCGATTGCTCGGCGATATAGTAACCCGACAAGTGCCACGCCTGACCGATCGTAGTGATCGATCTTGATGCTCGTCAAGTACTGGAATTTGTTGTTCGGCTGCATAATTCGGGTAGTTGTTGTTGAGCGCACTGGCAGTGGCCCCCGATGGAGTAGGAATGAAGGGAAGAACCGTCTGCGCCACCGGATCCCAGGTGCTGGGCGCGCCGATAAAGTTGTTCGGGAACGGATTGCGGACCACTGCGGTCGAACCATCCGTGCAGGTTGCCGTTCTGGTCGTTGCGGGTTGTAAACCGCGCCATTGATCAATCTGCCGGCCCAGGCAATCCACGACCGGATTTCCATTGGAATCCACGATGGGACCACCGCAAAAGAGAGCTCAGATCGCCATTGCGATAGGCCGTCGTGGGAACCGTAATGGTTCCCTGGTTGAGGGTTTGCGTGTTGTGGTACTCCTCGTAAGCGAAGAAGAAGAAGGTCTTGTTGTGGCCGTTGTAGAGGTGAGGAATCACCACCGGTCCACCGAAAGAGCCGCCAAAATCAAGCTGCCGCTGCACTCGGGGTAATCTTCTGGCCGCTTGTGCCGGTGTAGTTGAAGGGCTGTCCGGCGTCCAGATCCTCATTCTCGAGGTAGTTGAAGGCCGTCCCGTGCAGTCTGTTGGTGCCGGATTTCGAGGTGTAGTTGAAGATTCCGCCCGCCGACTGACCAAATTCCGCCGAATAGTTGTTCACCAGCAGGGATTGTGAGGCGAGCGATTCGACCGAGGGCTGGTTTTCATCGGAGATGGCGCCCTTGACCGCCGAGGTGTCGTCCAGGCCGTCCATAAAGACGCGGTACGTCGTTGCCGGCGAGCCGCTTATGTGGATATCGTTCCAGCCGCCCACGATGGTTCCCGGCACCAACGCCGCAAAACTCATCGGGTCGCGTACAGATCCGATGCCGGCGACGTTGAACGGAAGCTCATTCATGTCTTTCGTGGAGACTTCGATATTGTTCTGTGCGCTATCGGTTTGGAGCAGAGGAGCATCCTCCGTCACCGTAACCGTCGTCGTGCCTTGCCCAACACCCAGTTTCAGGTCGACGTGTGCCGTCTGTCCGACCGAGACGGTGATTCCGTTGCGGACCAGCGTGGTGAAGCCGGGTGCAACCACCGTGACCGAATAGTCGCCCGCAGGCACCTGCGGGAATGGTGTAGTTTCCCGTCGCCAGTCGTGACGGTGGAGCTCTGTGTGCCCATCGCGGCATTGGTGATGGTTACCTTGGCACCCGCAACTCCGGCGCCAGTCGGATCGGTGACAGTTCCTGACACACTGCCGCGATCGGTTTGTGCAAAGCACAACACGCTCGCGCAGCACTAGCACGATGAACATCAGATTCAAACTCAACGAACTTGAGCCAACTTCTTTCTTTGCGTCATTTGGCCCTCCTTGGCCTCTCATGAAGTGCAGTCATAATGAGTGGGGATCGGAAGTGTCTTTTCTGTGCATGCCATTCCGAGCGTTCCCAGGTCGCGAGAACCCTATCGTGCACTTTGGCGGCTTGGCAACGTTACGCAGGAGCTCTAACGCTCCCGTATCCTGTTGATAACAGGAATGTAACAGTTAAGGGTGCACTTAACGTGTTAGACCGTTCACGTTAGGCTGCGCGGGCCTGGGTCACGCACCTGAGGCCAGGCTTGAACCGGTCGCTCGGAAGCGATCCCCATTGTTTTGTAGTGAGCACCTGTCGGATTGAACCGCTTTTCCGCAACAGTCACCCACTGGCTTTGCTGACCCGCGACGGATCAAGCGGGAAGATTACCAGTCCCGTCAGGGACGCTGCTTAACACGTTGCGGAAAAACGCCCCTTTGTCAGGGCACCGCTTCAGGCTGAGGAAAAACTGGACGGAATCAAAGGCTTCGCGCTGATGGAAAGACAAATTTCTCAGGCAGGGCACGGTTGCCTCGCCGCAGCGAGCGTTAGCCCGTGCCACAATGCGCCGAAAATGATCTGGTCTTTGAACCCCTGAGGTACGGCTTTTGCTCAACCATCGTCTGCTCTGTATCGTCCGCTGGCTCTGTCCCGCGAGCGATGAAGCGGAGAGATTTTGTCTCTTGTTAAGCAGGGTATAGCGCAGCGAACAGACCATAACGAAGTAGCGCCAGGGACGCCTCCGAGTGCTAGAATTCACCCGCTGGGTGCAACCATGCACATAACCGCCTCAACCGATCCCCCGACCTCCGAGATAGGAAAGATTTTAGAGAGCGGGGAGGATATCGATCTTCTTCAGCAGCATCTGAGAGAAGTGATTGAAGGTGCTGCGTTTAAGGCCAGTCACCGGAGTGGGCAATTTCTAAAATACATTGTCGATCAGGCGATTGCGGGTCACTTCGAATCCCTGAAAGAACGGGTCATCGGCATAGAGCTCTTTGGCCGTTCCCCAACCTACGATACAGGCGAAGATGCGATCGTTCGAGTCACGGCCAGCGATGTGCGCAAGCGCCTTTTGCACCATTATGGCAAGGATGGTGCAGCCTCTGAGTTTCGTATCAGCCTGCCGCTCGGAGCGTACATTCCGGACATCGCTCGCCGGACATGTTCCTCCGCCAACGGCAATGCGCACCACCGTGGAGCTGAGGCGGAACCGGATCAAGTGGCCGATTTGCCACATCCGGACTTGTTGCAGGGTCCGGTTCACGCTCCCGTGAGTGACTTGGTCGTCGAGTCTTCCAGGCCGGGGGTTCGCGCCAGAACTCCGCGGCTGCCTTTGATCGCCGCACTCTGCACCCTTGCCCTACTGGCATCTGCCGTCGTCGCCTGGAATCGCTATTCGGTGGTGCAGGTGGTCCCACGATCGTCCCTTTTGTGGTCGGCGTTTTTCCGTTCACCTCATTCCACGCAAATCATTACCAGCGATCCGAATATTGCTGAGATCAACGGCCTCACTGGCACGCAGCTCGGTGTGTCCGACTACGCAAATCACAATTACATGCCTGACCCAAGCAAGCTGACTCCAGAAATGATCGGTTTTTGTCGCAACATCCTGCGTGGGGATAAGGCTGCAGCGGTTGACATGCCCATCGCCGTCTATATCGGACAGATGGCCCTGGCCAGTTCTAGAAATGTCAGCGTACACGCTGCCCGCGGCATACAGATTCAAGATCTGGCAAGTGAGGATAATTTCGTCTTCTTAGGCAGCCCGCGCTCCAATCCCTGGTCGGAGTTGTTCGGCGGCCAGCTTGACTTTCAGTTTGTGTTCGACCCCACTGCCAAAAAGGAATTCATCCGTAATCAACGTCCGCGTCCCCATGAAGCGTCCACGTATGTACCAACGGCGCCAGGCTGGCAGACAGGTCGAACGTTCGCGACGATTGCGTTGGTAAAAAATCCCGATCAAGCCGGCCAGGTTCTGCTGATTGCGGGAGCAACCGGCGAAGGCACCGCCGCCGCCGGAGCATTTATCGCTGACGGGCCACGGCTGAATGCAACACTGAAGGAGTGCGGTGTTAAAAGCTCCGGCGAAGTGCAGCATTGGCAACTGCTTCTACAGTTGAACGCGATGGCGGGAGCGCCGAGCAACGTCGACGTAGTCGCTTGTCACCTCCTGGATGGCTCGCAGAATCACTGACTTTGGGATCCTGAGCCACGTAACTTTACCTCCGTAGGATATTCCTACCGAGGTTGCCGGGGATAAATCCCCGCCATACCCCTGGGTGGGGGGAGATGCTTTTCTGCGACAACGAAAAGGATAGTCTCCCCCGCGGCCGCGGTGTCCGGTCATGGTGGTGCGTCAAGTTGTCAAAGAACTGCCAAGCTCAAGAGGACACGCACTGGGCGCACCCCTGGTCAGTTCAGGCTGTCCCCCGTTCCCCTTTTTCTTTACAGGTCGGATCTACGTTACCGCTTTTCTGCGGAGGTGTCCTGCCAACCGTTGCAACACTGCTACTTGAAGTCAGAGGCAGAGGTTGGTCAAGCGTACCCGTCCGAACTCACGTTCCAAGCTCGCTGTCCAGCGGTCTGTTATGCATCTCTCAAATAGAGTTCGATGGTCTCGGTAGTCCAAGTGGAGATGCCGCTACCAAAGAAGTCGCGATCTTCGGTCCAGACCGGGCATTTGAGGAGGAGCGAGGTAGCGACGATCGGCCAATCATCGGCGTCCCGCGACATCATTCGTTCTCGCGCGGAAGATTCGTACTCTTCGTACAGACTCCTGTCCACTATTTCGACTAGACGTGACAAGTGGTCGAGAACCGAAACTCCAGGGCTGCTGTCGATTCGGCGTTTGGCAGAGACGGAGGGAATATACTTGCGGGCATCAGCGAAGCAAATGTCGGGTGCGTAAAACGACACGGAACCCTCATAGCTTTCGAGGAGACTGCGCACTCAAACCCCGAAAACAGCACGAAGAAGAATGTTTGCGTCGAGCACAAGGCGCTTCGGGTCGGTCATTGCCTCTGCTGGGCTCGCCACCGCTTGAAATCGGCGACCGCTTCAGCTTCTGACATCCCTTCAGCATCAAGGATCTTCTGCCAGCGTGCCGCTGCCTCTTTCAATGCCTCTTTATCAGCGTCGCTTCTTCGTATCCGTCCGGGCAACTGCAGGGTTGACCGACGACTTAGTTTGCCGCTAGATTACTTTGCGGATTTGGCGGCGTAGACGCCAGGCGTGAGATCGGCGAGGTTGTGGATGGAGCGGTCGGCCAGGCCGGGCAGCACGTCGAGAAGTATCTTCGGATGGGGATGTTGAGCCTGCGGCAACTCTCGACGACGGAGAAGATGGCGGCGATCTTGGGGCCGGCCTCCTTGCTGCCCAGGTGCAGCCAGTTCTTACGGCCAATGGCGATCGGGCGCATCGAGTTCTCGGCGAGGTTGTTGGATAACTCCAGGTCAGGATGCTTCAGGAACAGCGTCAGCTTCGTCCACAGCGAGAGCGTGTAATTGGCTGCTTGGCCGGCCGTGCTTTTGGGTAACAGCTTTCTTCTTGTATCTCCAGCAGATCGGCCCGCAACTGCCCAAGCAGGCAGGGAGCCCGGTGCTTGCCGCAGCGCATCGACGTTGCGCCGGGTTGATGTCTTTCTCTCTGGCCTCGCGATCGATAGCGAACAGTTCGTCGATCCGCGTCACGACACGAGCCGAATCGACGTCGTTTGTATTGACCTTGACGGCATCGATGAACTTGCGTCGCGCATGGGCCAGACAGCAGGCGTGGGTGATCTTCGGACCGCCGACCTGGCGTATGCCTGGTAACCGTCTGTCTGCAGCAGGCCTTCGAATTGGCCCAGGAACTGCCTTGGTCCATCCCTATCCCGGCCCATGCGGAAGTCGAACACCACGCCTTTGCCAGGTGCGCCATACTGCCAGAAGTAGGCTTGATGATTGCTCCCGCTTTTCTCGTGAGTCTGGACGCCGACCGGCGTCTCGTCGGCCTGTATATAATGCCAGCGAGCAGGTCGCGCTTCATGACCCCAACCATCGGGATGAGTAACTCACCAACGCACATCACCGCATCGTTCAGCGTGGAGAGCGCCATCTCCACGCCTCCATCACGTCGCAGCATGACTTGTTGGCGATAGAGGGAAGCGACTCGCAGTACTTGCCCACCACCAGATCGATGATGAAGTGTCGGACAGCAGCGACTTCGGCGCGATGCGCTCCGGCGCCCCGGCGGTGCGTACGCCTTGCTCGGCGCACTGTTTGCAGGCGCGCTTCTCGCGCTTGATCACCCTGACGAAGTATTGCGCCGGACGGACGTCCAGCACTTCGGTCTCTTCATAGCCGATCAGCTGCTTCTGCTGGCCGCACTGGCCGCAAGTGCACTGTTCGGCGGAGCAAGCTATGATCTGCTCCTCACGCGGCAGGTGACTGGGAAGTTTTTGACGGCCAGGGTGCTTGCGACGCTTGTCCTGAGGCTTGTTCGCTGACTCTGCCTGCTTGCCTTGGTCTGGGCCTGCAAGCGGCCCGTGCTCGCCTTCCCCGGCAACTTCATCGCCGCTGACGCCAGGCTCAAGATCGAGTAACTCCAGTTGTAAGTCACTGAGTGTTTCGCTACGGTTGCCGTACTTCGCGATCCGCGCCAGACGAAGCTCCTGCTGAAGTGCCAGAACCTTCATCTCTGCCATCGCGAGTGCCTGGTCTTTGACTGCCAGCTGCCGATGCAATTGGGCATTAATCCGCGAAGCAAGGCCTCCGAGTGTGCCGGCATTTCTGGGTGAAGGGGGACGTTCACGGATGCTTACTTGATAACAGATCAGCCCGCGAATCATTACGCCAAACACCAGTAATTATGCAGTCATTGGTGACTCAGATGGTTCCTCTCCGATCGCTCGACGATACCACTTGCGCTCCCGTGTTTGTCCCAGATCGATGCCCCCAATCAAAAGCGCAAACTGCTCCCGGCTCAGCACCACCTTACCCTCTTCCCCTGCCGGCCAGTGAAGCCGTCCCCCTTCCATGCGCTTGGCGCAAACCCATAACCCGGAACCATCGAAAAAAATCAGCTTCAGCCGGTCACGGCGTGCATTGGCGAACAGAAAAATATGGCCGCTGGTCGGATCGCACGCCAACCGCTCCCGCACCAGACCCTCAAGGCCGTTGAAGCCCTTGCGCATGTCCGTCGCGCCGGTCGCAACATAAATCCGCGTGGCCGCCCCCATGGCGAACACCGCTCAACCCTCCAGCGCCGCAATCACGCTCTTCAACAGCGTTGCACTGAAGCCCTCTTCCACTACGATCCGGCGGCCGTTGCTTAACTCCACCCGCAGTGGCACTGCTTGCGACACCGAAGCTAGCAAGCCACCAGACGGGCCGGCAAACTCCACCGGTAACAGACGTCCCACCGTACCCGCTCTGTCTCGAAGCATCCGCCGATAGTAATCCAGGCGATGAGCCGTAATGCCATGCACCTGGCAAAACCCGACCCGCGTCATCCCACTCTGCTCAAATTCAGCTGCCAGACGATCCGCTTCCGCTCGACTCCGGCGACGACTACCAGGTCCAACAACTTCCGTTTCGCTCATGCATGGAGTTCAACACGATCGCCCCCAGGAGAAAAGAGTGCGGTTGCTCGGACGGATACGCTTCTTCTGCGCCGGGCAGGGATGAAATAGCCAACGGTATCACCGTGGCGTGTGATGGCAACCGGGGTTTCCGATTCGAGCAAGTAGGTGGCGAGGTTGTCGCGGAACTCTCTCATGCCGACCTTCAAGGTTTCCATAGTGGGCTCCACGTGTACCAGCGTGTACGCAAGTGTACCACTCTCTCTACCTGTGATCGAGTCTCGGCTCAAGGCGAGTTTTGCAACGGGTTGTTGCAACATGACTGATCCAAGCTGGTCGGCAAGTACATGAAAGCGGCCACCGGTCGCATAGCGGTCCAAACATCGTTCCCTTTTCCAAACGCTCAGGAATTTGTACATGCAGTGTTGTATATACAGATGCGATTGAGTTGGGACGAGCCGAAGAGCCGCAGCAACCAGCGGAAGCATGGCATCAGTTTCGGAGAAATGGGGGAGAAATGGGGAAATGGGGAACGGCCTGAACTTCGGCATTTTTTCGAACTCAGAATCGCGGGAATTGGAGCCTCTCCTCTCCCCCGATCTCGGAGATTGGGCCCAGACGAAATAGCCATCCAGCAGGGTACAAAGCTGCAAACGAAACTTTGAGGCTTTGAGGTTAATTCGTCGGTCGCGAAACGTCCTGCTTGCCATCACGCCGAATCGGCACCTGTCCGAGAAGCCGGCCAAGTGACTCCGGCGCCGAGATAGCCAAGTAGCCGGCGGACTTTCAAAGGGCCATGCCTGTCTGTCACCGCTGGCCTCCACAACATCCAGGCTCGTAAACGACAGACCATTCGCAGTCAGCATGCCATTCTTCGTCATGTCGCAGGTGAAACTCGTAAGATTACTTTTCGCCAGACGGTACCCATCGGGCGCATACAAATAGCCGATCAAGCGATCTTGTGGATAATCCTGCCGTATCCGTCAAGTTCGGAAGTGGTGGTAGCATTCGTGCCGCCGGGAGCGCCAGCACCTATCGTGCACCCCGCGCTAGCTGTCCCCTGCAACACTCCTACCGCTGTGCTGGTCGGCGTATAGGTTGTCTGGGTGTAGCCGCCGTCAGGTTGGCAGACTCCTGCTTGCCGTAGCACGGCATTCCGGCATTCTATTCTTGAAAGATTAAATAACCCCTGGCTGATCTTTTAGATTAATTTACGCAGTTCAGGCTGTCCCCCGTTCCCCTACATGCAGCGAAGCCGCCCCAGAGGGACGGCCTGCTAGTTGAGTAGAACGCCGTGCGACATCATCTGGCGGACTACATGGCACTCATTGAAAACGCAGGACGACCTTTTCGTTCACGTCACTCGTCTTAAAATCCCTGCCGATTAAGCTCCCATGATGCACCGCAACAACCGTTGTCTCGGCTCCGGGGGGCACGTCGATGGTTGCCACTCCATTGGCACCGGTCTTGTACCACCTCTCATTTTGGGCAGTCGCATCTCGAACGAGTAACGAAACAGACGGAATTGGCTTTCCTTCCCGGTCTTCAACTTCGACATCACGATGTTCTATATGGCCTATCGTCACGGTGTTTCCGCTGGTCGGCATTACAGCTAGCGGAAGCTTCAGATCAAGTGGATCGTTCTTGACCATGAACTCACGAACTGTGGTCTGGCATAGGCCATACGGGCAGGTCGCAATAAGCTGATAAGAACCGGGGGCAAGATCGCGCGTCGGGATCATTCCGTTTCTGTCCGAGAGCGCCCTAAAGACTTCTCCGCTTCCTTCCAGCGGTTTCACTATCACTAGAACATCCGGAAACACCGCACCTGTCTGGTCAACCGTCACAACCCGCAGTGGTGCCGCCTGAGCGCAGAAGAGAGGGAAGAAGCTGGCGAATAAGGGTATGAAAAAGAACTTCATTCTCATTGTGGGCATGAACCTCCCGACCCAGAGCAGGCTGCTTTTTGCTGTGCTGCTTTCTGTTGAGCCGCTCCCTGCTGAAGAATGGCTGCGGCGGCCCCATCAAACTGAGCATTCGGCTTGAACTTCTTACCTGCGCCTCCTAGTGCCCCCACGATCTGCTGTGCTCGGCTCTCGGCTGTTCCTCCGGTCGTATTATTGGCTCCTGGTTGGGTCGGCGCATCTCCGGCTGCACCCGCGGCGGCAGCTCCTTGGAAGGTTGTGGAGGAGAGGATATCTGTCACATGTTGATCTTCATGAGTAAACGCAGTCAATCCAGTCTGGAAATCGCTTTTGCCCGTCGCGTTGGCGATCGCCGAAATATTGGGATTGTCCAACGTCACATTCGCGCCACCGATGGCTCCAGGAGTGCTTCCGGGAACTACAACTGTTTGTCCCGCAGTTATGCTCGTCGACCCATTTCCATTGCTGACGGAGGGCAGTGTGCCAAGCCCAAAAGAAACGGGAAGGTTGCTAGAAGCGATTGCGTTGACGGTCGCTGCACCTTGTGGCGTCCGGAGCAATGTCGAAATGTATTGTTGAACCTGCTGTTGTAGCGCAGCGCTTACGACAAAGTAATGTCCATCTGGATCGACGCCACTCAGCGGATTGTTCCGTACATAGCTGTAAAGATTGAGGGTCTGCGGATCATCCAACTTTGCGTACGGTACCGGCTCCTCTTGAGCTGACCAATCCGGCGACATGAATCGTCCCATATAGGAATTGTAGTATCGAGCGGGAAAGTAGTCGAGGCCACTCTCGACGTCTCTTTCTTTGCCGGTAAAGTGCTGTTCTGTCTCGTCGACGCCCGCTGACCACTGGTAATCACCGAAAGGGCCATTGGGGAAAGAGCTCGCCGGGATGCCGGCGGACGTCGTCACCTGACGCTTCGTGCCTAACCAGTCGTTCAGTGCGAAACTCCAGTTCGATTGCGCATACGTCGACCCCGTGTAGGTCCCCAGCAACTTGCCTTCCCAGAACACGTTCAAATGCTGGTATCCATAGTTGTTCGCGGGCCCGATCTCTTCCAATTGCTCCCCCTGGGGACCCACAACATCCAGGCTCGTAAACGACAGACCATTCGCAGTCAGCATCCCGTTCTTCGTCATGTCGCAGGTGAAACTCGTAAGATTACTTTTCGCCAGACGGTACCCATCGGGCGCATACAAATAGCCGATCAAGCCGCCGCCGGTCGCGGCTTGCTGCACCGCACAAAGACGACCTTCCCCATCGTAAAGATAGTTATTCGTCCCGTCGGTGAACAGATTGCCGCCGTTGTAGCTTTGACCGTCTGCCTGATTGTTGCCCGCCGTGTAATGCGCATAAGGGGACGGTTCGGCTTGCCCCCCATTATAGGTAAAATACTCCACGTTCCGGTTGCCGAAGTTATCGTAAATCTCCTGAAACGAAGCAGGGACGGACCCAAAAAGCGTCCCTGTGGAGGAGGTAAAACGATGCAGCGCGTCGTTCTTCACCGTCCAGGAGCCCTCAACATAATCGTTGAACCCGGTTACGTTTCCATTGCCATCGTAGCTGACAGAATAATCGTAGGAGGTCCAGTACTGCGAATTTACATCCGTCTCTCCGGTGATCCTGCCCCGATTGTCGTAGCTGCGGGAAAGGCTGAGCCCAGCCACTTGCGTCGTTGGATCAATCGCCAGACTGGCAGTCTGTACGGCTCCCCCCGGAAAGTAGGTAACCCCTGATACCGCAGAAGAGTTGAGCGCATTGCCGCTCGTGTCCACAAAAACTGAGGTCATCAGGGAATTCATCCGGCCTGCTCCATCGTAGCCAAACTGCACCCCCTCACCCTGGCCGGTGGGGGTGGCTCCGCCCGCGTCGACCCCCAGGGCGTTTATCGCTCCATTCAGATTGTATCCATAAGCTGCTCCGGCTCCCAGGCCAGGACAGCCCTGTGCGTTCGCTCCCAGGCAGTCCGCGTAGCCCAACAGTATTCCACGCTGGTCGTAGTCATTGCTGGTCCAGGTCACCACGTTGGTCGTTCCCAGCGTGGCCATGATCGAATTCAGGTGGCCCACCGGATTGTTCTCGTTGGCCACCAACTGCCACGGGTATTCGATATCGTAGCCGTAGCTCAGCGCCGGCGTATTGGCCGGATCATTGGTGTAGGTCTTCCCGGTCAGCCGATTGAGGGCATCGTACGTGTAATGAGTGACGACGCCGCGTGCGTCAGTCCTGGTGGTTGTGTTTCCATCCGCGTCGTAACCATAGACTGCACTCCAGGGGCCTGAGGTGGGGGTGCAGGTAGTGCCCGTGGGAATCGTCTCGGGGTTGCAAGCATTCGTCAAGCGAGACAGCGAGTCGTAGATAAAGGTTCTGTACCGTGGTGTGTCTCCAGAGGCTCCTATCTGGTTGACGGAGTGCAAATTACCTAAAGGGTCGTAGGTGTAGTCTGTTTCGAGGGTAAGCGACCCGGACCCGCCGGGGTCGTTCTCTTTCGTTTTCGTCAGCCTGCCAAGCGCATCATTGGTCCATTGCCAGTGGCTATTATCCTCATCATAATAATCTATGACATTGCCGGTGTATCCCCAGCGCAAAGTGGTACCGTCAGGTTGGGTCTGTAGAGTTTTCCGTCCTATTGCATCGTAGGAAAAATAGGTGTAGCCATCGGTAGCGGCGACGGCCTTGTTCGAGCCAACCGCGCAGCTTAGAGTACCAGGGTCATTAAAGGTTGGATTGGAAACGGCACAGATACGGTTCAGCGGGTCATATGCGGTTTCAATGAATGATCCGTCTCGAGCAACCGTCTTGCTCGAACGATTGAGACCGTCGTAGAAGGTGCTGCTCTTCAGTGCGCCATCCCCGGTGGCCGTTTGATCCTGGGCAACGTCAATCTCTGTCGCGCCATTGTAGCTGTAGGCAGTCTTACTTTCAGCCGAATTGTTGCAGCAATCCAGCTTTCCAATCGCATTGTCGACCAGCAAAGGCCGCATAAGCGTGTCATAGGTATACTTGGTGACGATGCTGTTCTGATCGGTGTGCGACATCAGCAGGCCGGTATTGGTGTCGTAGCCATACAGATCGGCATGCTTTGTCCCGTTCGTTGTAGGCTGGGTCACCACTGAAAGAAATTCGTTCTCAGCCCCATACAAGTATGTCGTCGAGTTCCCGTTGCCATCTGTCGCAACCGTGATGCTTCCCAAATCGTTGTAGTCGGCGTAGGTGGTAATCGGAGTCGAGCTTGCACCGGTGGCTTTGGTCATGCTGGTGGGCAAGCCTCGCAAGGTAGCGGATGTCCCGAAGTTGGTATAGTCATGGTTGGTTGTTCCCGCAGCCGAAACCAACGCGCCCTGGCCATTAGTGCCAGACTGATTGAATTGGTCGTAGGCAATAGTTGTTTGCGCTACAAGCGTGGCAGAACTCGCGGTAAGAGAGTTGTAAATCGATTTCTGGTACACGCGATCTACGATATTTGGCGCAACGTACGAGCTATTTTCCTGGTGGAGATACGTGGTTTGCGTGTTCCTGAGCAGCGCTCCGTGTGCGCCCGCCCCATAGTCGTAGTCGGCCTGGGTCAGGAGATTTCCTCGCGACACGTCATTAGCCGGAGTGTCGCCGCCGGTGTAATACCCCGAATTTGGAACTGAGTCCCAGGCAATGTCGGTTTCCGCCACTTGCCCTGTGCCGGCCAAAGTGACGGTCGTCGACTTTGGTAGAACGACGCCAGTAATACTGTATACAGTGGCCTTTGTAACGAGGAGTGCCCCGCTTGTGTAGCTCCCCGCGAACGCCTGTTCCTTGGTCATATAACAAGGCTCCAGCTGCGCCGTTGATGGAAGGCCAAGGGGATTTGGTGCATAGATCGTGCACGTGTACTGGGTATCGTTAAGAAAGGGATCGGTCACTGTGACGACATTGGATGTATTCGGCCCCTGGCTGGGGCTTATCGCGTAGTTGTACTTCCAGACGGAATCTTGACCATCAACCGTAACAGTACGCGTGAGTACCTTGTCTCCGCTCACGTCAGTCTGCCCGTAGGTCCAACTGATGACCCCACCGGTGGGCATGGTTAGTGATTCGAGATCAGCCAGAGAATTTGGCTCGAACGTAAATGTATAGGTGTACCCGTTGGGGAGGGTGATGGCCGCAGGAAGATAGGTAGACCCGCCGGCCGTTGGTACACATGTGAATCCCGTTTCCAGCGCGCAGAGGGGCGCTGTATTAACCGAAACCGCTTTATAGGAAATATTGATGGTTTGCGTCGCTCCATTCTGATCGGTATACGAGATTGTGCTCGGCTGGTAGCCGTATTGGGATTCTCCTACGATCGTAAAGACTCTTCCCGCGGTGTCGGTAATCGTGGTGGTTTGTGTGTTCCCATTTAGACTGGTTACTGCAGTGAGTTCATTCCCGTTGGAGTCTTCAATTACGACATCGTTAGTGATGGGCAGCTTATATGCAGGGAAGGTATAAACAGTGCCACTTTTGGTAATTACCCTGGCAAGGGTTGCCTCATTGGGCGTGCGATTTGCTAAGATGCCGGAGGAATCCGCGGCATACAAGACTGTAGGCGCCGGCGCGAAATCGCATGGGGGAGATGTTGCTATATAGCCATTCAAGTTGAAGGGATGCGCCGTGCCTTCTTCGTCTATGAACGACATGTGAGTTACAAACGTGTCCGGATAGGCCTGCGTGCCGCAATCGACAACCGGTGCCGTTGTGAGGGCGCTCACGTAGACGTTCCCCGGATAGCTTACGAATGAGGGAGAACGATCCTGACCGACAGCGTATGTATCCGCGGCGGGAATTGAAGCATAGTTCCAGATCTTGTTATCGTAAATGAAATGGATGTGGATCGGGGCGCCCAGCCCCTGGATGTCGACGAGCGGTATGTCTATGTGGAGATCGCCGTTGTTAAGTTGCACAGCGTCGACGCTGCTACCGGAAAAGACTCCGTTAATAGGAACACCGACGTTGCCCGCATCCGGGATGCCGGCGGTTTGAGGGAGACACGCGGGCGCTGCAAGCAGGCCCATGGCAGCGAGCACAAAACCCGCGGAGTAATGCCTGGAAGACATCATGGTGAGTTGGAGTGTGCCTATAGCTGGCAGGCAGCGTCAACGGCAATAGTGCTCATTACGGTGACATAAGTACTCTTAGGCAATCGGGGAAATAGGTGTAGCTTTAAGACTTATTTGGGTTCTGGCTGACTTTTGGGAATAGCCGGGGACGGCAACTGCTTCTACAGTTGAATGCGACGGCGGGAGCGCCCGGGAACGGGGGACAGCCTGCGGGAACGGGGGACAGCCTGAACTGCGTAAATTAATCTAAATGATCAGCCAGGGGAACGGGGGACGGGGAACGGGGGGAACGGGGGAACGGGGGACAGCCTGAACTGCGTAAATTAATCTAAATGATCAGCCAGGGGTTATTTAATCATTTAATCTTCCAACACGAGGGTGACAACACGAGGGTGACAGACGGACATGGCTCCGTCCGCCTTTGACGAAGTCTACGGGTGTCGAGGGTATTGGATGTGCGCGTCTGAGGCCTGCTCGAGAAGGGCGGATCAGACCACTCAACTCTGGCCGAAATCGGTCCCGGGGGCTGAATTCGTGGAACTTCTTCGATGATCATCTTCTGAGGACTTGGCTAAGAAGTATCGGAATTGGGACGGCCTGATCTGCGCGATTTTCCTCCGCAACGCAAAGAAATCACGCAGGTCAAGACCTGGGCGGTGACAGACAGGCATGACCCTATGACGAAAGGTGCCGTCGGATTCCTTCATCGCTCTTTTTGTGATCCACTTGGCCGAAAACCGGCGACTCGGAAAAGTGGCCGCTCCAAACTGACTCCAAGTGGCTTTCTTTGATGAGAAATGATCGCCCAAACACTCATGGGCCTAGATCCACCTTTTGTCGCGATCTGGTCATCAAACGACGGGTCATGGTCGTTCCCTCCGATGACGAAAATCCGGAGGCGAAACTCAGCGAGTAATTCGATGACACGATACAAAACCCCCATTGACAGGACCTCAAAGAAGCCCGTGCAGCGAGCCGCGGAATCGAAGACATCCCTTCGGGCGAAACCTAAATGGGCGTTGGGACCAAGTATGAACGTTGGGACCAGGGGCAAACGGATCCTGTTAACTACTAGTTAACTACCCTGATATCCGCATCTTTATTCGCAAACGCGATGGACGCCGCAAGGATCCTCTTCTACCTTCCTAACTAAGAGTCTAAGAGTCCCCCATTGATAGATTTCCAGCGCCCACTTACCGGGGCGCCTGGAGACCTGTGGGCAAACATGAGAAAGCACGCTTCAACAATCAAATCGACACGCTGCTCCACCCCGGTGAGAGCGCGGTCCATGGGGCCGGCACACGCATTGGCTCCGCCCGCGGCCATCCTCCGGCCAAAATGCCAACCGGCCAATGACCCTCGATGTAATGCAAATTCCTACAAGCAGGTGGATCATGAACGCTAACCCAACCAGCGACTTTACCCGTCCCGCCTTACCAACGTTGTCCGACATAAACCGCCGCATGACCGAACTCACCGGCGTTCCGCATTCCTTTAAGCCCCAGCCACAGCGACATACCCTTCCCGCTCCTCCGAAATCGCCGCCTGCCGTGCCCGCCAATCCAATCCTCGGCGATGCCGCACTCTACGGCGTCGCTGGACTGGTCGTATGCGGCTTGGCCCCGCACAGCGAAGCCCATCCCGCCGCCATCCTCCTTCAGTTGCTCGCCGCGTTCGGCAATGCCCTGGGTCCCGCACCCCACTGCATGGTCGATGCCACCCGGCACGGTCTCAACCTCTTCGTCGTGCTGGTCGGCGATTCCAGCAAGGCCCGCAAGGGTACAAGCTGGAATCAGATCCGAAGCCTTTTCGAGCAAGTCGATCGCCCGTGGGTCGCCGAGCGTGTCACCACTGCTCGCTTGACGCCCGCCGCCCTTCTCTATGCTCTGCGCGATCAGCAACCGCCCACGGATCGCCGTTTGCTTGCGCTCTCGGAGGAATTTGCTGCCGTTCTCCATTCCTTGCGGCGCGCCCAGGGCCACCTTTCGCCGCTGCTCCGCTGTGCCTGGGATGGTAGCGATCTTCGCTCGCTCGCTGGTCTTCACCCCGTCCAGGCCACCGGCACGCATATCAGCCTGATCGCCCACATCACGCCCCGTGAGCTCGCAGAGAACCTCCGCCCTACAGAAGCGCACAACGGCTTTGCCAACCGGTGTCTCTGGACTGCAGTGCAGCGTAGCCAATGCTTGCCCGATAGCGGCAGCCTCGACTCGCATGAACTATCCACCATCGCCGCCGAACTCCGCCGCGCCCTCGATTGGGCTGGGGATGCCGGCGCCATCCACCTCGTCCGTGACGACCAGGCGCGAGCTCTCTGGCACCAGCGCTATCCGGCCTTAAGCCACGTCCGTCCTGGCCTCTACGGCGCCGCCACCAGTCGCGCCGAGGCCCAGGTTTTGCGTCTCAGCGCCATATACGCTGTTCTCGACTCCAGCCCCCTCATCCGGCTTCCTCATCTCCAGGCTGCCCTTGCCGTTTGGGACTACTGCTCCGCAAGTGCCTCTCTCTTTTTCGGCGAATCCACTGGCGACCACATCGCGGACCGTATCCTCGAAGCCATCAACGCGTCCACTGAAGGTTTGTCGAGAAAGCAAATCAGTGCTCTCTTCCACGGCCATCACAGCAGCAGCCGTATAGAAGCCGCACTGGAGCAACTCATATCGTTGGGGGCAATCAGCCAGGCAAGCCAGCCTACTGGCGGACGACCCTCGACCCTTTGGTCTGCGATACCGGAATCGGAATGCCCGGCCCCGGAAGCATCACAGGACGATCCTGCAGCTGAGGAAACAGAAGACGAGAGCTTCATGCAGGAGCACACTTAGTTCGCTTAGTTCGCTTTCTTCGCACATTTCTACAGAGAAATTGGAAGGAAACGCTGCGGACAGCACGACGGCTCGGTCAGTTGCGCCTCGGACTCAGGGGTGAACAATAGCCGTAGGCCTCCCGCCTGTTCGATCGTCAAGGAGTTGCGGCTTTTATAATGGTGCGGAATCGTCTATGGTTCCGAGGGAGTACCGGAACCATGCTGCCGCTGTTTAAGCAGTTCGTGGCAAATGGTATCGCCCCGTGAAGCAACCGGTATCCATTCGTTTGGACGCGGATGTGTTGGCATGGCTCAAAGCCAAGGGGGACGGTTATCAAACCAAAGTGAACGGCCTTCTCCGGAAACAGATGTTGGAGGAAATCAGCAAGTAGCTGTTTGCATGCCGCAGTAGCTCCTGCACCGTCTTCACATCTGGAACACGCAGCGCCTCGACCCAACTTTCGGGCTGAGCGCCTCGGCGGAAATGAAGAGATTTGATGGGTTGCTCGGAAGTGCGTTACATTTAGCTGCGATTGTGCGGCAATCTGAAGCGCTCCTGGACGGGAATCGAGCAGAACTCGGGATGGACGCCGTTTTCAAGATGCCGCTGCACGAGGAGCCGGTTATCCCCAGCGAAAGAGAAAAGAACGATCGCGTTGCGCCGCAGCGTAAACGCCCACCCAATCTGGCAGACTCCGTTTATGAGCAATTGAAGGAGGAGTTGTTTGGATTTCGTCTTCTGCCTGGCGATCGCTTCACGGAGGCGGAGATCGCAGAGCGCACCGGAGCCAGCCGGACCCCGGTGCGCCAGGCGCTCTACAGGCTCCAACGCGAGGGCTTCCTGCACGTGAGCTTTCGCAATGGGTGGGAGGTGCCCCCGCTCGACTTCGCACAACTGGATGCGCTTTACGAGCTGAGAGTTCTGTTGGAACAGGCATCGGTGCGGCGCATGCAGGACCTAAGTCCAGGGGAACTGGATGACGTGCTGAAGCCGCTGGAGGCGCGTTGGCGCGTGTGCCCTTCCGAGCGCGGCAAAGACGCCCTTGAAGTGGCGATCTGGGATGAAGAGTTCCACTGCAGCCTGGTCCAGGCCTCAAAGAACAGCGAGTTTGCGCGCGTACACCTGGAGGCGACCGAGAAGATCCGGATCGTGCGTCGCCTGGACTTCACCGCGCAAGCGCGCATCACGGCGACCTACAAAGAACACTGCAGCATTCTGGAGTCGCTACGGCACGGCCAGTTCGAGCTGGTCACAGAACTACTCGCTGTCCATATCGAGACCTCGCGCAAGGAAGCTCGCAAAATTACCTTGCTGCGCATGCAAAACGCCCGCATGAGCCTGGCGTAGACCGGCGGGTTGCGGGACCGATTTCCCGGCATCGATCACTGGGCTCATAAGCCACCTTCCAGGCTGCTGCGATACGCGCGCCAACCTCCGAACGCGGAGATATCCTGCGCACCCAGGATGCCATACGGCTCGCAGATGAAGCCCTTGACGACCCGGCCGTCGGCGAGGGCAACGCTTCCGATTCCAAGGGGTGGCGGGATTTCCGCAACGAAGGAACCAAAGCAACCCGTGGGTACATCCCAGAGCTCGACCTCGATGCTGCGGCCCATCTCGCCAGACGGCACGCGCACCAGAGCCGGCTTGGGCGGCGCGCTGCCGGTCAAAGCAAACAAACGATACTGCGCTGCGGTGTGGGTGGCTTCGACGAAGCCGGCACCGCGGGAAGTGAGTTGATGGTTGAGCGGCATTCCTCGCAAGTGCGCGCCTACGACCGCGATGCGGACAACGTCAGGAACCCCAGCCAGCGGCTCGCAACAGGCGGCGTAGGCACACGCAGTAGCGCCCAACGAGACCGTGGTCTCGTGTTGCAGGCGATGCCTTTGCCAGCGCAGCCCGAAGTCTGCCAGCGCATAGTCGTGCCACGCCTTCGCCAGCAGAGTGACGCCGGCGGGTATTCCGTCAGCCCGCAGGCCGCTCGGCAAAGCCAGCGCGCACAGGTCGGCGAGGTTGGCGAAATTGGTGTGGATTCCCAGCTTCGCGTTGCGCGTCAGTGGCTCCTGCAGCGCCTCCTCGATGGTGAAGATCGTGGGCACGGTGGGTACGATCAATGCGTCCACGGTGGCCATGATCGCATCGGTCAATCTCGTCAACTCCGCGCGGCGATACTCAGCTTTGAAGGTGTCAGTGGCGGAAAAATTTGTTGCGCCTTCGATGATCGCGCGCACTGTCGGGTCGATGGCATTTGGGGTCTGCTTCCACAACCGTTCCATGGCCGCGAATCGTTCGGCGACCCATGGTCCGTCATAGAGCAGAGCGCCGAGGGCGGAGAAGGGTGCGAAGTCGATCGGCAGTAACTCGGCTCCCATGGCTGTCGCTCGCTCGAGCGCACACCCATAGGCCGCTTCGGCCTCGGTATCGCCAAAGAACTCGAGAGGTTGCGGTACGCCCAGGCGCGGGCGATCCGGAAAGCCCGCAGGCGAGGAGATGGATCGCGCGCGCGCGTAAGGGTCGGTGGTATCAAACCCACTCGCGATTTCAGCCACGAAGGCGGCGTCCTCCACCGTGAGCGCGAAGATCGAGATGCAATCGAGGGTACGGCACGCGGGCACCACCCCACTCGTCGAGAGCCAACCCCGCGTCGGCTTCAGACCGACGATATTATTCATCCCCGCGGGCACGCGGCCAGATCCCGCGGTATCGGTGCCCAGGGCGAAGGGCACAATACCGCGGGCGACTACCGAGGCCGAACCGGAACTCGAGCCACCACAGATATATTCCGGACGAAAGGTGTTCGGTACGATGCCGTAGGGCGAACGCGTACCAGCCAGCCCGGTGGCAAACTGATCGAGGTTCGTCTTGCCGACCATGATGGCCCCGGCTTGCCGCAGGCGTAGTACCACTGCCGCGTCTTCGCGCGCAGTATAGGCGAACGCCGCACAGCCTGCGGTGGTAGGCCAACCGGCGACGTCCATGTTGTCTTTCACTGCGAAGGGGATGCCATACAGTGGCAGTTGCTTTAGATCGCCGCCTACCTGCTCCAAACGGGCGGCGAGCCAGTCGACTTGTTGCTCCAGGCCGGCCGCGTCGATCCGGGTGATCCACGCCGGATCATCGGCCTGCGGCGCAAACCACGAGAAGAGTTCTCGAGGCGTGCGGCCTCGTCCGCGATAGAGGGCTCGCCATTGCGGAAGGGTGAAGCCGCGAAAAAAAGTTTTGCATTCTGGAAACACTCGGTATACGCTCTTGTATACCTTAACAGATTTACCCTCCTTCGGTAGCCGTTCCATTGATGTCCAGCGCATAGCTCTGTTCACTCAGACCTTGGCTGCGACGCACTTCACGGGCCTTAAAGCGTTCCATCGATGTCCTGCGTATAGCTCTGCTAATCCAGGGCGGACGTATATCTGCATTTCCGTTCTTCGATGATTCACCGAGATGAGGCGCCATTATGATTCGATCCATCGCGAAGCGTGTGCGGCTGTGCATCTCTGCCGATGAAAAGTTCTTCTTCGGCAGATTCCACCAACGTGAACTTGGGAACTCTGGGGCCTGGAAGCAATTGCGCTTGCCGTTGCTCGCACTGTTATTGTCGCTGGCGACGGTCAGCGGGCTTGGTCAGCAGTTGGCCACCCTCTCCGGCACGGCAAAAGATGCGGCGGGCCTCGCGATCCCTGACGCGAAGATTACGCTGATCAATGATAAGACTGCCGAAGCCAACTCAGGAACCACCGATGCCTCAGGCGACTACGCATTTACTGGCCTTGCAGCCGGTAATTACACAGTCCAGGCCATTGCCTCCGGCTTTGCCGCCACGCAGAAGGCGATTGTTCTCAACCCCGGACAGGCGTTGAGCGTGGAGTTGGTGCTCAGCGTAAGCGCGGATGTGCAATCTGTCTCCGTCAGCGGTGCGAGCGACCCCTACAGTGTGCTGCCCGAGACCACCGATTCCGTATTCGGACTGCCGCAGGGCATCGATCAAATTCCACGCACCGTTACCAGTGTCGATTCCGCTCTATTGAATCTCTACTCGGCCAAGACTGTCGACGACCTGGTGGCCGTGGTGCCGGGCTCCTATACCGCGGCCTACTTCGGTATTGCCGGTAGTGTGTTTCTCCGTGGTGATATCGCGGACAACTACTTCCGGGGGTTTCGCCGGGTCGAGAACCGTGGCAATTACCAAACCCCCATCTCGTCAGCCTCTCGTATCGAGATCGTGGAAGGGCCCCCGTCTCCGATCTACGGCCCGGGCCGCATCGGGGGCTTCATGAATTTTTATCCCAAGACCGTCCTCAGCGAAGGCGCCAAATGGCTCGACAAGGGGCAGGGCGCGCTGGTGCTGCAATACGGCCAATACGAGAACAAGATCGGCAGTATCGAATACGGGCTGCCTTTCAAGGTCGCCGGCCATCGCTCCGGCGTCTATGCTTTTTTTGAAGACAAAGACTCGCGCAGTTTCTATAAAGATGTCTACGACCGTTACTCTCTCGGGCAGATCGCATTCGATATGGAGCTCTCTCCGAAGTGGAAGCTATCCTATGGCTTCCAGGGTTTCGGCGATCGTGCCATCCAGGCGCTGGGCTGGAACCGTGTAACTCAGGACCTGATCGATCATGGCACTTATATTACCGGCCATCCCACAATCAACCTATCTTCGAACGGATTCAATATCGGGCCCAAAGATATCCCCGCGGGCCTGCTGAATGTCTTCGCCTACGAGCAGAACTTCGGCTCTGACTTTCTTGCCACTACGAATGCGCCTTACTTCGCGTTGGATCCGGCCTCGATTGGTACTGTCCACCTGGCGAAAAACCGCATCCTGGTCGATAAGGAGAGCGACTTCCTCAACGCCACCACCGACACAGCGTATTTCGATGTGACCGGGGAACTCAGGCCCGGAGTTACTTTCAAGAACCAGTCCTTTTTCGATCGCCTGAGCTCGCAGAAGTACAGCAGTTATGGTTTCGGCGCCAACTATCGGCCCTGGGTGGTGGAGAACAAGTCGACCTTGAGCTTTAGCTGGCATCCAAACCGTGTCGTCAAAGTGAATGCGTTCGCCGGATATGACTTCACCCGGCTATCGGTGGTCGCCGGCGAGGAGCGCAATGATTACCAGGTGGTCAATCGGCGCGATCTCTCGGTCGGACCTACCCCCAACGACCGCTTCCAGGGACCATTCAACAGCAGTCCCGCGATTGCTTTCCAGTATGAGAACAACGGCACCTATACCGACAACGGCCTGTTCTGGCTCTCAGACATTTCCTTCTGGGACAAGCTCAATTTCACTATCGGCGCCCGCTTCGATCGCTACTCGCCGAATTTCAATGGCCGGGACTCCGGCTACGGCCCACTGACCCATGCTTCGGCCACGAACAACGCCCCGATCCTCAACGGCAGCGTGAGCTACCGGTTGCCTTTTCACCTCACTCCCTACTTCACCGCTGCAACCTCGCGTTTTCTCGATCTGGGGCAAGGCAACGAGATCGACTATTCGGAAATTCCCGGGGGGACTTATATTCAGCCCTCGAGCCTGTATGAGGGAGGCGTGAAGACGAACCTCAGTGAGAAGTTCTATACCAGCTTCGCGTATTTTCGGCAGAAGCGGTCTGCTTTTGACAACCAGGCGCTGACGCTCGACTTCTTCGAGAACAAGGGAGCGGAGGCGGAGGTTCGCGCGTTTCTGCTGCGCCGGCTCACTTTCACCGGCGCATTTACCTGGCAGGAGCCGCAAATACTCAATTCGCCGTTTCTGCTCTCCATTCCTCCCAATATCCTGAACCTGACGCCACAACAGGCGTTTGGCGGCAAGTTCATCGGCGTTGCATCCATCTTCCCCCACACCGGATCGTATCCAGTTGCCGGACAGCCGCACTGGGTCCTGAGCCCCTTCGGCACGATCAACGTGACTAAGAGCGCCGGCTTCCTGCTCGGCACCTCCTGGGTATCTTCAGTTACTTCAGGCTATGTCAGCGGGGTAGTGCTTCCATCGTATGCGCTCACACGCGGGTCGATATTCTATCGCCGGGAGCGGTATGAGATCACCGTCGGGGTCAACAACCTGTTCGACGCGAGATACTTTCAGAGCCAATACCTGTTCGAAGATTCGCTGGTCAAGCCCGGGGAGTTACGCACCGTGGGCGGGACCGTGCGATATAACTTCTAAACAACGGAGAACCAAATGTTGGCGATCAACGACCCAGGGGTTATCGAGGAGATTCTTGCGCTGCATACGGCATATGAGGCAGCGCTTGTCGGCAACGATATTGAGAAACTGACAGCACTCTTTTGGGATTCCGAATGGGCGCTGCGGTTCGGAGCGGCAGAGAGCTTGTATGGAGCCTCGGAGATCGAGAAGTTTCGCAAAGCTCGTCCCGCCATCCACCTCGAACGGGAGGTACAGAACCTGCGCATCGTCTGCTTCGGCGATGCGCACGGCATCGTCACGCTCGAGTTCCGGCGCCTTGTGCAAGGCGTGCTGCGCCACGGCCGGCAGAGCCAGGTTTGGGTGAAGTTTCCCGCGGGTTGGAAGATCGTCAGCGCGCATGTATCCTTCACACCTCTGTCATACATGGAGTCGGCGGCCAGCCTCATCGGGCTGCCGATTCCAGCCGCATACGCCGAAGAGGTGCGGCAAAATCTCGAGCAGACGGCATGGATCGCCGCGCCTCTCCTGGCCACGCCGCTGGCGGAAGAGATCGAGTCGGCGGCGGTGTTCCATCCATGAGTGCAGCCTTCGATTACAACCAGGATGCTGTCGGCATTGCTGCGGCCGTCCGCTCGCGGAACGGGTCCGCCCGCGAGGCGCTGCAGTCAGCACTCGATACCATTCGGCGACACGACGGGCAACTGAACTGCTTCACCAAGGTTCTTGAGGCGGAAGCATTGGCCGAAGCCGATGCCACCGATGCGCGCATCGCTGCGGGTCAAGACCCTGGCCCGCTCGCTGGTGTTCCCGTCGCGGTCAAAAACCTCCTGGACATCGCGGGCCTCACCACCCTTGCAGGGTCGAAAATTCACGCCGAGCGTCCGCCGGCGCAGCGCGATGCGACCGTGGTCGAGCGGATGCGGGCAGCAGGCGCGACCATAGTCGGGGCGCTCAATATGGATGAGTATGCTTACGGCTTCACCACGGAAAACTCCCACTATGGCGCCACGCGCAATCCGCACGATCTCGAGCGGGTGGCGGGCGGCTCGTCAGGAGGCTCGGCTGCCGCGGTTGCGGCCGGCATGGTTCCTTTGACTCTGGGGTCTGATACCAACGGATCGATTCGCGTCCCAGCGGCTTTTTGCGGTGTCTTCGGATTCAAGCCCACCTACGGCCGCATCTCGCGCGCCGGCGCGGTTCTCTTTGCCGAGAGTTTCGATCACCTGGGGCCCTTCGCACGTTCGGTGCGCGACCTCGCGTTGGCCTTTGATGTTCTCCATGGGCCCGATCCCCGAGACCCGGCAGCGAGTAGCCGCCCGGCTGAGCCGGTCTCTGCGCAGCTCGAACTCGGCGTTGCCGGCCTGCGGATCGCTGTCGCAGACGGCTACTTCAGCCATGGTGGCACCCCGCAGGCCTTCGCCGCCGTACATAAGGCAGCGAGCGCTCTGGGCGTCGACCGCACGATCACCATTCCCGACGCGGAAAAGGCGCGGGCGGCGGCCTACCTCATCACCGCTAGTGAAGGGGGCAACCTGCATCTGGCCGACCTTCGCATCCGCCCCGCCGACTTTGATCCGGTTGTGGTGGCGCGCTTTCTCGCTGGGGCGTTGATGCCTGCGGCCTGGTACTCCCATGCCCAGCGCTTCCGCAGGGTTTTTCGCGACCGGGTGCGCGAGCTCTTTCGCGGAGTGGACGTAATCCTGGCGCCGGCGACGCCGTGTCCCGCAATCCGCATCGGGCAGCCCACGATCGAGATCGACGGCAAATCTGTGCCATCGCGTCCCAACATCGGCCTGTTCACGCAGCCGCTCTCGTTTATCGGCTTGCCCATCGTGGCCGTCCCGATCTTCGATCCTGGAACACTGCCGCTGGGAGTGCAGGTGATCGGCGCGCCCTATCAGGAGGCGTCGGTGCTCCGCGTGGCCCGGGCGCTTGAGGCATTGGGCGTGGCCGCGGCGCCGGTGACCACGCCGGCTGCGGCGGAAGTGCGATGACAGCCACGCGCGGGCGGATTTCGCGCCGCGGTTTTGCAACCGGGGCAGCGGCTGCGGCGCTCGCCGGGCCTCGCCGCCTGTTCGCCGCCCAAGAGACGCCGCTGGTGGTGGGCTTTCTCTACGGCGGACCGAAGAACGATTTGGGCTATAACCAGGCGCATTTCGAGGGCAAGTGTGCGCTGCTCGATCTGCCCTTCGTAAAGGCCATCGACCAGGCAAACGTGCTCGAAACGGTCGCGGCCGAGGAGTCGATGCGAGACATGATCCACGAAGACGGCGTGAAGGTGATCTTCGCCACCTCCTACGGCTATTTGGATCCGTACGTGTTACGTATCGCCCGCGAAAGCCCCGAGGTGCAGTTCTTCCACTGTGGCGGATCGTACCGGGAAGGCGTCGACCCGCCGAACCTGGGAGTCTACTTCGGCTACATCGACGAGGTGGAATACCTCGCAGGGGTGACGGCCGGGTTGGCAACGCGCAGCGGATTGCTGGGCTTCGTGGCCGCCAAGCCTATTCCCCAGGTGCTGCGCAATATCAACAGCTACATGCTTGGCGCGCGCAGCGTGCGGCCTGGGATCCGCATGAAGGTGATCTTCACCGGAGACTGGGTGCTGCCGGTGCGCGAGGCCGAGGCGGCGAGCAGCCTCGCCGACCAGGGCGCCGATGTGCTCACGGGGCACACCGGGTCACCGCGGGTTATCGTGCAGGTGGCGGAGCGGCGGGGCATCTGGGCCACGGGGTACCAGTTCGACCAGTCGGTAGTGGCTCCGCATGGCTTTCTGACCGGAGCCGAGTGGTCCTGGGGCGTGGTCTACAAGCGCTACGTGGAGCTTATCCATGCCGGCCGATCGGTGGCCGCGGGCACCATCCCACGGCGCATGAGCGGCACGCTCAAAGACCGGTTCTGCCGGCTCTCAGCATTTGGCCCCGCGGTGACGCCAGAAATGCGCGAGAAGGTTCTGGCGGTGGAGCGTGAGCTGCTTGCCGGCGAGCGGGCCATCTACCGCGGGCCGCTGCGCGATAACCGCGGACGGGAACCGATCGCGGCAGGCGTCACCATCGCCATCCAGGACCCGGCGCTGGACGGCATGGATTGGTTGCTCGAAGGCATTCAAGGAGACGTTGCCAACGTATGACGGAACGTGCGTTGGTTCCGGGCGGCCAATGGCTGGAATCAATTGCGATTCCAGTCTTGGCCTTTGCCGTTTCGCTGGTCATCTTCGGAGTCTTCTGCGCGCTCTGGGGTGCGCCCTTCTGGTCGGTTTTCAGTTCCATCTATCGGGCCGGCTTCGGGAGTTGGTATGCCTGGCAGAACAGTCTAGTGCACGCCGCTCCGCTGATGCTCTGCGGATTGTGCACGGCGCTGCCGGCGCGCGCCGGCCTGATCACGGTGGGCAACGAGGGAGCCTTTGTGATCGGCGCGCTGGCAGCCGCGGCGGCCGGCATCGCAACCCCGCAAGCGCCGGCGTGGCTGAGCCTCTGCTGCATGGCGGCCGCGGGCATCGCCGCCGGTGGCGCGTGGATCGCGCTGGCCGCTGGTCTGCAGCATTATCGAGGCGTCAACGCCGTCATCAGTAGTCTGCTGCTGAACTACATCGCGTTGGCCTGCATGTTGCAGTTGGTCGAGGGCCCTATGCGCGACCCCCAGAGCCTGAACTTCCCGGCCTCTTACGCTATCGCGCCGGCGCACCAGTTGGGGCGCCTGTATCACTCTCGCATTCACCTGGGACTCGTCTTTGGTTTGCTGGCGGTGGTGTTGAGCTGGGTGCTGCTCGAACGCACCGTCTGGGGCATGAAGGTGAAGATCGTCGGGGGCAACGGCAAAGCCGCGGCCTTGGTAGGGCTGCACTCCGGATGGCTGATTTTGGCGGCCAGCTTTTTGGGCGGGGGATGCGCGGGGCTGGCCGGGATGGTTGAGGTAGCTGCGGTGCAGGGGCGGGCGAGCCATGCCATCGCCAGTGGCTACGGTTACGTCGGCATTCTGGTCGCGTTCATGGCGCGGCAGTCGCCGTTGCGCATTGTGGTGGTGGCGGTGATTCTCGGCGCAGTGACCGCCAGCGGCGGGGCGCTGGAGCGCGACCTGGACCTTCCCGACGCGAGCATCGCGGTATTCGAGGGGATCGTCTTTCTGGTGATTCTGGCCTCGGAGTCCCTGTATGGTCGGGTGCCTTGGCTGAGGGAAACGAACAATGCCGCAGCCTGAGTTCGGGGGATTTTCGACGCTGGCCGTCGCCCTGCTGGGTGCGGCAATTCGCGGCAGCATACCGTATATGTTCGTGAGCCTGGGCGAATGCCTTACCGAGACCAGCGGCCGGATCAATCTCGGCATGGAAGGCATTCTGCTGATGGCGGCCATGACGGCGTTCGGCGTCTCGCAGTGGACAGGCTCTCCGTGGCTGGGCTCGTTGGCGGCCGCTCTGGTCGGCGGGCTGCTCGGGCTGGTACATGCCGCGCTCACTGAGCTGCCCGGAGTCAACGACGTCGCCGCCGGCATCGCCATGATCATTTTCGGCAGCGGATTGGCTTTCTTCATTGGTAAGCAATTCGTTGCCCCGCTGGCGCCGCAGTTGCCGGTGTTCGACTTCGGCGGCTGGTCGGCCAACCCGGCGTTGCGCGCGGCTCTGCGCGTAAGCCCGCTGTTCTTTCTCGGCGTGATCACCGCCTTCGGGCTGCGCTTCGTGTTGCGGCGAACCCGTTGGGGCCTCTATGTGCGCGCGGTTGGCGATGACCCCGAGGCGGCTCGATCCATGGGCATCTCCGTCCGCAGTCATCGCATGACGGCCACTGTGATTGGCGGCATCCTGGCGGGCATTGGCGGTTCGCACCTCACCCTCTACTTTCCCGGAATCTGGTCGGAGGGCATCTCCGGCGGGCAGGGATTAATGGCGGTGGCCCTGGTGATTTTTGCGCGCTGGTCGCCGCTGCGCTGCCTGGCCGCGTCTCTGTTCTTTGGCGCCGCCCAGGCCGCAGGCCCTTCGCTGCAGTCTCTGGGTTTTGGAGGCTACTATCTGCTGAATGCCTCGCCCTATATTTTGACGCTGTTCCTGTTGATCGTCGCCAGCTCGCCGGACCGCAAGCTGGCCGGCATGCCGGGCGCGCTGGGAGCGAAGGCATGAGCGGCAAAGAGCCCGCATTGGTTGAAGTGCATGACGTGAGCAAGCGCTTTGCAGCCGTGCGCGCGCTCGAAGCAGTGAGCCTCACGGTTCGCCCCGGCAGCTTCCACGCAGTGATTGGAGAGAACGGCGCGGGCAAGAGTACGCTGGCCAAGTGCATGCTGGGCGTCTATTCTCCGGACGCCGGCGAGGTGAGGGTCGGTGGCGCGCGTATCGCCAGTCCGGCGCAGGCGCGCGGCCTCGGCGTGGGCATGGTCTTTCAGCAGTTCAAGCTGGTTCCCTCCATGACCGTGGCCGAAAATCTACTACTGGCCCGGGAAGATCTGCCGGCGTTTCCCCAGTGGCGCGAGTTGCGAGCCGACCTGCGGCGATTTCTGGAGACGGCGCCGTTCACGGTCGAACTGGACACGAAGGTTTCCCACCTGGCCGCGGGGCAAAAGCAAAAGGTCGAAATACTCAAGCAGCTCTATCTTGCGACCAGGATCCTGATTCTCGACGAGCCCACCTCGGTCCTCACTCCGGCGGAGTCTGAAGAAGTGATGACAGCTATCTCCGCCATGGTGAGGACGGGATCGTTGAGCGTGGTGCTGATCAGCCACCGCTTTCGCGAGGTGATGGACTTCGCCGACGAAGTCACGGTGATGCGCGGCGGCCGCGTGGTTATTTCCCTGCCGGTGAAGCAGACCAGCCCGGCGCAGCTGGCAGAGCACATGATGGGTCAGTCGCGGCCGCCGCGGCCGCTGGCAAAGACCAGCTTCCCTGCCGGCGGGCCGGCGTTGGAGATCGATCAGCTGACGGTTCGCGGAGATGGCGGCCTGGTGGCCGTCGACCGCGTAAGTCTCAACGTCGCGCAGGGAGAAATTTTGGGGGTCGCCGGCGTCTCGGGCAATGGCCAGCGCGAGTTGGTGCAGGCCGTCGCAGGCCAGCGCAAGATCGAAAGCGGCCATATCCGTGCCTTTGGCGAGCTATTTCACGCGAATCGTGTCAGCATCCGCAAGGCCGGCTTCTTCACCATTCCCGAGGAGCCACTGTATAACGCCACAGTTGCGGCAATGAGCCTCGCCGAAAATCTGGCACTCCGCCGCTTCGACCGGCCGCCCTTGGCGCGAGGGCGATGGTTTCTCAATCGTGCCGCGATGCGCAACGCGGCGTTGACCATCATTCAAGCGTTCTCGATACGGCCACCCGTCCCGGAGGTCGCCGCCCGAAGCCTCTCTGGCGGCAACCTTCAGAAGGCGGTGATGGGCCGCGACCTTCTGGGCGAAGATGCCCGGATTCTAGTGGTTGCCAATCCCTGCATGGGCCTGGACTTTATCGCCACCGCGTCGCTGCACAATCGGTTGTTGGAGATGAGAAACCGCGGCGGTGCGTTGCTGCTGGTCAGCGAGGACCTGGACGAATTAGTCGAGCTAGCCGATCGCATCGTCGTCATGAATGGCGGGAGGATCGCCTACGAAACCCACTCGTCGGAGCTCGACCGGGCGGTGATCGGCAGTCACTTCGGCGGCGACAGCGGCGGAAAGAGCCTGCCTGCGTGACCCTCGCGCATACCTCTGCGCACCTCCGATCGAGATACCGGTGTCCTGAGTCATTTCTGCTACGATGTGCAACTAAGCTTGCCGTCAGGCATCACAAAACCAGAAGTTTCTGAAGCACGGAGGGCGCCATGTTCCGCTTCTCACTCACCCGGCAGCCAAAAACTTCTCGGGAGCCGTTCAGCGTAGAAACGCTAGCGAAGGGTTCGCGGCTGCGCGGCGCCACGGTCACCGAGGGCATTTGTCCTTACTGCGCCGTGGGCTGCGGGCAACTCATCTTCAGCAAGGGCGGCGAACTCATCAACATTGAGGGCAATCCTGATAGTCCCATCAGCGGCGGCCACCTATGCCCCAAAGGGGCCAACGCCTTCCAGCTCTCCGTCAATCCGCATCGCGTCCGCAATGTCCTCTACCGCGCCCCGAACTCCGATCAATGGGAGACGAAGACGATGGAGTGGGCGCTGGACCAGATTGCCCAACGCGTGAAAGCGACCCGCGACGCCGACTTCGCCACGCGCGACGAGCAAGGCCGTTTGCTCAACTCGGTGCGCAGCATCGGCACCTTGGGCGGGGCGACGATTGACAACGAGGAGAACTACCTCATCAAGAAGCTGTTCAACGGTGGGTTAGGAGTGGTGTCGATCGAAAACCAGGCGCGAATATGACACAGCGCCTCGGTGCCCGGTCTGGGCGCCTCGTTCGGCCGCGGCGCGGCCACAAATTATCAGCAGGACATGGCCAATAGCGATTGCGTCCTGTTCATGGGATCGAACATGGCTGAGGCTCAACCGGTCGGCTTCCGTTGGCCCATGGAGGCCAAGGCGAAAGGCGCGACCCTGATCCATGTCGATCCGCGCTTCACCCGCATGTCGGCCGTGTGCGATCTTTACGTGGGCATCCGCTCCGGCAGCGACATCGCCTTCCTCGGCGGCCTGGTGAATTACGTCTTAACCAATGACCGTTGGTTTCATGAATACGTCTCGGCCTACACCAATGCTTCGACGATCATCGACGAAGGTTTCCGGGATTCCGAAGATCTGGCCGGGCTGTTTAGCGGCTTCGACCAAGCAGCACGATTCCTATGATGCCAAGCAAGGCCATTGGGGCTACGACCAGTCCGGAACCGGCGACCCGGAGCAGGACGGTGCAAAGCCTACGCCTCAGGCGAATTCCCCGGCAGATCAGAACGCGCCTCAGGGCCACAGCAGGGATGGCAGCGGCGAACCACATACCTCACCGTCCCAGGGCGAGACAAACGTACACCGCGACCCGGCCTTGCAGCATCCGCGCTGCGTGATGCAGATTCTGCGCCGGCACTTCGCCCGCTACACGCCGGAGCTCGTATCCCAGGTGTGCGGCTGCAAGCCAGAAGAGTTTGTGCGCGTCGCGGAATTGCTCTGCACCAACTCCGGACGCGAGCGGACCACGTGCATTGCCTACGCGCTGGGCTGGACGCAGCACACCACCGGCGTGCAGATCATACGCACGGCCGGCATCCTGCAATTGTTGCTCGGCAACATGGGCCGGCCCGGCGGCGGCATCATGGCCCTGCGCGGCCACTCTACCATCCAGGGCGCGACCGACATCGCGACGTTGTACGACTCCCTGCCCGGCTACCTGCCGCAACCCACGGCACGCGACTCCGCACACGAGGAGTTGAGTCGTTATATCGAGAACGGAGGGATGCCCACCGGCTACTGGTCGAACTTTAGCAAGTTCATTGTCAGCCTGCTCAAGGCCTGGTACGGCGACGCAGCAACGCCGGCCAACGACTTCGGGTTCTCCTGGGTGCCGCGCGTCGATGGCGACTACTCGCAACTGGCCTACTTCGATCGCATGTCAAAGGGTGGGGTCAAGGGCTACTTCCTGGCCGGCCAGAACCCCGCCGGCGGCGGACCCAACGCCAATGCTGCACCGTGCCGGTCTGCGCAACCTTGAGTGGCTGGTGGTGCTCGACTGGTTCGAGACGGAAAGCGCCGTCTTCTGGAAGAGCGACCCGAATGGGCCGCCACCCTCCGAGATCGGGACCGAGGTCTTCTTCATCCCCGCGGCGGCCGCTCAGGAGAAGGAGGGCAGCTTAACCAACACGCAGCGGCTGATCCAATGGCACAAGAAGGCCATCGATCCCGTCCGGCGATTGCCGTTCCGACGCCTGGTTTTATCTACAACCTGGGTAAGCGCCTCAAGCAGCTCTACGCCGGCTCGACCGATCCCAGGGATCAGGGGCTGCTGAACCTCACCTGGGACTACGACTTCGACGAGCAGCCGCGTCTGCCCGATGGAACGCTCAGCCGCATTGAAGGCGAACCCGACCTGGAGAAGGTCCTCATGGAGATAAACGGTCACCGGCTGGATGAAACCGACCCGCGCACCGGCGGCCTCGTCTGGTCAGCGGCTACTCGGAGTTGAAGGACGACGGCACGACGGCATGCGGCTGCTGGATCTACAGCGGCGTCTTCCCCGAGCCCGGCCGCAACCGTGCGGACGAACGCAAGATCACGGATAACCCAATCCAACCGGAATGGGGCTTCGCCTGGCCGAACAATGTCCGCGTCCTGTACAACCGCGCCTCGGCCGACCCCGAAGGGCGGCCCTGGTCGGAGCGCAAGAAATTGGTCTGGTGGGACGCAGAGAAGCGGAGCTGGGTCGGACTCGACAAACCGGACTTCGAGCTGAACAAGCCGCCCGATTACCAACCGCCTCCAGGCGCGACGGGCATGGCCGCCATCGCCGGCACAACACCCCTTCATCACCAAGGCCGACGGACTGGGCTGGCTGTACTCCCCCGCCATCAAGGACGGGCCTCTTCCCACGCATTACGAGCCGGTCGAGTCGCCGCTGGGCAACCTGCTCTATCCCAAACACAACATCAACCCGACGGTGCGCTTTTTCGAAGGACCGCTGAACCACATCGCCCACACGCCGACAGCCGACTATCCCGTGGTGGCCACGACGTTCCGTCTCACCGAGCATTACCTCAGTGGGCCGATGAGCCGCTTCAATAGCTGGCTCAACGAATTGCAACCGGAGATGTTCGCCGAGCTGAGCCACGAGCTGGCCGCCGAGCGCGGTATTGTTCACGGCGGCTGGATGACGATCCAAACCGCCGCGCGGCCGCATCGAGGCCCGTGCGATGGTGACCCGGCGGCTGCGGCCCTTTGCCGTCGAGGGGCGCGTGATCCACCAGATCGGCCTCCCCTTCCACTGGGCTTTCGCCGGTGAGGTCGTCGGCAGCAACGCCAACGACCTGACCGCGCTCTTGGCCGACCCGAACGTGAGCATGCACGAAAGCAAGGCGTTCGCTTGCCAGGTCCAGGCCGGGCGGCTCGAAGGCGAGGCTCCGCCACCGACGGTGCCCACGGCGCACTGGCCGACCCTCGATCCGATCCCGGACACGCCGGCCAGCGCCCAACCGGAAGGGAGGCTCGGACATGGCAAGTAGAGAAATGGAAAGTAGAGAAAAGGAACTGCCGCCTTGCCCCAGACCAGCGATCCGCCGCGCGGCTGGCTGTCCCAGCAGTTGGGGCGGCTCATCTCTCCCTACCTGCGTGGGGAACCACACGGTCCGGTGCCGGAGCTGATGGGACGCCTGATCTATCCGTTCCTGCGTGGTGAAGCGCCCAAGCCCCAGCCGGCGACTGGCTTCTACACCGACACCACCGTATGCATCGGCTGCAAGGCGTGCGAAGTGGCGTGCAAGCAGTGGAACCAACTACCCTCGGATGGCATTCAACTGGTCCGGCAACAGCTATGACAATACGAATGAGTTGTCGGCGACCACCTGGCGCCATGTGAAATTCATCGAGCAGTTCTCCCACGAATCGTCACAGGCACTTATTTCTCCTGACGGGGTATTGGGCAGTGTGTTGAATGAGTCGAATCTCAATCGCTGGCTCATGATGAGCGACAATTGCAAGCATTGCGTGGCCGCCCCTTGCCATCAGGCTTGCCCGACCGGCGCCATTGTTCAAAATGAGTTCCAGAACATTTATATACAGGCGGACATCTGCAACGGTTGCTCGTGCTGCATCGCGGCCTGCCCGTTCGGCGTCATCACGCGCAGCGAGATGGGCGGCCATTCGCACAAATGCACGCTCTGCTATGACCGCCAGCGCGACGGTCTGGAGCCGGCCTGCGCCAAGGCATGTCCAACCAAGTCCATCCACTTCGGCCCGGTCGAAGAGCTTCGCGAGCAGGCCCGCAAACGCGTGCGAGGAACTTCACCAGCGTGGCATGCCGCAGGCGTACCTTTATGGCGACAACCCGACGGAGACCTATTCCGAAATGCATTCCTTCTATCTGCTGGTCGATCGCCCTTCGGTGTATGGCCTGCCGGATGCTCCATTCAATCCGTGGCTGCACATGATGGGAGATTACGTTCGCTCCGTCGCGGGCGGCTTGGCCGCTATCGCCGTACTGCTCGCGGTGCTGTTTCTTTTGAAGCCCTGAATGCACGCAGACTCCAGATCGCAGCACGCTCTCGCCAAACCTCCCAACAGGAACCAGGGGGCCAGAGCGGCTATGCGAATACGACGGTGACCAAAGTGCCGGGGTGGCACGGCATCATCGCCTGGGACGCTTTGCTCAACGGCATGGCGACCGGACTGTTCCTGGCCGCCGCGGTCAGCGAGTTGGCGGCGCCCGCGGTTTTCCTGCGCGTGGCGAAAGTGGCGTATCCGGTCGCTCTCGTGCTTTTGCTCGTTGACCTCGGATTGCTGGTGTTGGATCTGGGCGATCCGTTGCGTTTCCATCACATGCTCAGGATTTTCAAGCCCGGCTCGCCCATGTCGTTGGGGACGTGGTGTCTGACCATCTTTTCGCTCCCGCTGACCGCGGCGGCGGGGCTCAGCCTGCTGGCCGAACTGGGGTGGGACTTCGAGTGGGCTCGCCTGCTCGCGGTGGTCGTGGGGCTGCTGCCTGGCTTCGCCTCCGCGGCCTACAAGGGCGTCTTGCTCAGCACGAACGCGCAACCAGGTTGGAAAGATGCGCGCTGGTTGGGAGGGTATCTCACCAATTCGGCACTGCTGATGGGCTGCGCCGAGTTGCTTGTCCTGTCGGCCCTGATGGGACAAACGCAGGCCAATGCAGGCAACCGCCATCCTGCGCACCGTCGTTCTCGTGCTGCTCCTGCTCAACGTGATTCCCTTGGCGTTGTTGTTTCTGAACCTTCGGCCGGCCCATGCGCTTCTCTACACCCATGCGCAACAATGGCGCGTTGGCGCGCTCATCGCCGCCGGGACGCTGATCCCCTTGGGGCTGATGCTCCTCAACGGCGGTCTGCTGTTCCTATTGGTCGCCGTGATTGTTCTTTTGGCGCAGAGCTGGCTGATCCGTGCTGTGTACGTCAAGATACCGCACACCTCACCGTTGGCAGTTCGAAGCTGAATCTTTCGCGAAGCGGAATCTTTTCGTGGATAGATAAATTATCCCTGTTTCCGCTCGCTCTGATAAAGCCAAGACATCGAGACGAATGGTTCGAACGGCGGTTTATAGCAGACCCGAACAGCCGTTGCGTCCGCGAGAGCATCGAGAAGGGTGCCGGTCAGGTGGCGGTGTAGCATCGACGGATAATCAACCATCCCGTGGATGATTATCAACCACAAACTGGACGAGTATCGAGATGCTTCTGTGCCGGTTGCGTCCCAGGCTTCGCCAATATACTCTTGACCGGATATACCCCAGGAGATATAGTGGCAATGAATTGGACCGTACTCATTGGCGACGAATATATTGGGGCCAATCTAAACGAGGGATACACTGAATTCACGCACAGGGTAGTGGCGCGTTATACCGCTGGAAGGCGGAGCCAAAACCTTAAGCCCCGCCGGAAGGCGGCAACCGCAACGGCCCCGCCTGTCTGACCAACAGAGAGCCAAACCGTACGTTTGGGAGAACGATATGCCACTGAATCCGCCTCTCTCCGAGGCTGTGTCGGCCTCATTCCTCGAACTAAGCGCTGCAGCCAAAGCTTTAAACGCTGTCTCCGACGAGCTGGGAAAAGCTGTGTCCGACATCGACGAAAGCCTTAAGAAACTTAACTTGGGCATCGAAGTCTGGGTCGTCGTCTATGAAGGAGCAGATGAGCGAGATCACTCTTTTTGGTCCAGAGACATCGGCTATTCAAAGATCGATAGCCGGTGGGGAATAGGTCTTAGAAAGGTTTTTGGGAACTACCGTGATCCTGATGAAGCTGCAACCGAAACATGGCTTTTCAATGACGCTCCGCGTTCCCTGCGATTAGAAGCAATCGAAAAGATCCCCGAGCTGTTAAAGAAATTAAGCGGAGTCGCCGCTAAGACGACAAAGGCACTAGAGGCAAAGGTAGCTGATACTCAGGCGGTCGCGAGTGCCGTCCGGGAAGCAGTTAAGTCGATCCAGGAGACGAAACCTCTGGCACGGAAGGTTATGGGGCCGCTCCCAACGCCGTCGTTCTCTCGGGCGGTGAAGCCATGAGCCGCGATATGCTCTTTGCTCTTCCTGCAGCTTGCTGGATAACACTTGCCGTTCTGGCGACGGTTGCTGGTGTTCTTGTGTTCTACGCGTTATATCTCAAAGGCGATGTATCTGCGGAGATTTCGCACGGAGCAACAACGTTCAGACTAGAAGCCAAGGATCGTTCGTCCACACCTGCCAAGCGGTCAGGCCCACGCTAAAGCAACTTGCCCCACCCTCGGGGGGCCCCTGTAACGCCTTCCGCGACCGCAACCGAAGGGTAGGATCGCCCAGAATTGAGGGCAGGGCGTAGGGCCGATGCCCTCTCGTCGTTCAACGCAGCTCCTGCATCAGCGTGTGGGCTACCAGCCATACGAAGACGATCGTGCTGCCTGCGTCGAGTATGACAATCTTTATTGTGAGTAGGAACGTGTGGAGGTCAAAATTCGGACGCTGCGGCGCTGGGCCTGAAGGCGTGGACACACCTTCTCCTATTTCTACCGGCCAAAATAGAAGAATTGGCAACTTTATTCGACATCATCATCGGGAAAACGGTGACAGACAGAACGTTTCCGCGTCTGTGCGTGATTGCAGGTAAACGTTCTGTCTGTCACTAGGTTTTCTGTCACTAAAATTCTAAAGGCGGTCACCCAATTCGCTTGAGTGCATACTTAGAGGCATGGTCACGTTGCAGGTACAAGCAAAGAATCCGGCAGTCGAAGCAAACCGCAAGGCTACATCCAACCTTGTTCTGGATTATTTTGGGTTTGATGTCCCTGGTTCACACTTGTTGTGTTTCCTAGACGATATTGACTTTGTAGAACTTAAGAGTGGGACCATGGAAGGCAATCGCGGTGCATTCGTGGCGTCTCTCTATAGGAGCATCCTGGCGAATTGTCCACCGCTGCCACACTACGTCAGGGACATGTATGACTTGAGTCATAACATCGGCAGAAGATTCAGCAGCTTGATCTATATTCACGGAAGCACCTGCGAACCGAGAGAAAGCCTCGTTATCACCCTTGCACATGAGCTTGAGCATTTCACGCAGTTTTCGCGGCAACCGAGACTCTATGAAGCAGACAGAATATTGGAAGTCCTCCGCGGCTACAGGCCCGATCTTCCATCTGAGTCGGATGCGCTTCTAGTCTCGAAACGAGTAGCAACTGAATTGTGCGGAGAGGGGCGAATATGCGATTACGCAAACTCTCAGATGGAAATTGCAAAGGATTGTGATCGACCGCGATGGGAGTATTTTCTATCTCTTTCGGTAGATGATCCTCTAACGTTTGCGGAGAAGGCTCGACTTCAGTGCCAGGAATACCAGACGCCTTTGAACGCAATGATTGAACGTGAAGCCGCGAGATATAAGACGAGCTTTCCTCGCTTTGACTTCAACAAACCTGAGTGGTGGGACGAATGAGGGGAGGGGAAGATAAGGATCGCGGTAGGGACGCATATCGCTAAGTGCCCCCCGCACAAAGCCGTACGTGCGGCTTTCCCGCATCCGGCTTCCACCTTGGGTACTTGACGGCGAAGCCTTGATTTGGCCACGGATGCTGGATGCACGGTTGGGGGAGCCACTGTGAGATTAACTTCGCCAGGTCCGACCACCGAGTACGGTCCTTCTGACTGCGTCGCCGAAGCGTGCGCCGCCAGAGATGCGTGACGTGGTTATGGAACGCCACGAGTGAACCGCGGTTAGTCGGTACCGCATGGTAGGCGAAGTAGCCGGTGACGACCTGCCCAAGCCAGTTGCCTTGCTCAGGAATTGGACAGACGGGGGACAGACGAAACGTACCCCGTCTAGGGCTGTTGCGAAACGGTGCCCCACTCATTGGGGAACTTTTCGTCCGTCCCCGTTGCCCGAGATGCTTTTTTCTCGGCACCGGAGTACCTGCCCAAAAGTTACTCGGGTTTCGTATGTGGGTTGGCAGCGGAGATAAAACCGGCACATACGGAACAACCACCGTTCTGTCAGGATGCGTCAGGACGTGAACTTTGTGGGTTGTCGTTGCTCTGTCCCGACGGGGTAATCATCGGTCGGACCCTTCTCTTTTCCTTCCTATTAAGCCCGTCCCATTTCGATCTAACCGATTAGATTGATAGTTGTTACTTAAACACCACGAGAAATATGCCCATTGTGACGACTTGAACCCAGGTCGTTTTACATGCGCATTTCGTTGGCATAAACTGTCCGAACTCAGCTAAAATCGTGCTGGCCTGTCCAGAGCAATCTGACTGATCTGGTTCCCCCAGTTGTGAGGCCCCTGTGTGTTAAAGGCGTAGAGGGAAACCAGGATGTTCTTTGCCCGTGTCCAAGGACGGCTGTGTTGCAGGCGGCTTGTGCTCAAGATTGCTGCCATGCAGCTGCTAGTGTTGGGTCTCGCCTCGGCGCAGAATCCTCCAACCGTAACCACACTGACCGTTACTCCGAGTGCCGGGCAGGAAACCGCGGTCACTTCCGGGACCGTCATCACCTTGATCGCAGCTGTTACGGCGGGCGGGAAACCACTCACACAGGGGCAGGTAACTTTCTGCGACGCCACCGTAGCCTACTGCACCGACATCCATTTGCTCAGTACGGCGCAGCTTACAAGCACCGGAACGGCGATCATCCGGTTGGTCCCCGGAGTCGGTAGCCACAGCTACCAAGCTGTGTTCGCCGGGACGACCAACCTTGCGCCCAGCACGTCCACGCCTGCGGTAGCCACCGTGACCGGTACGTATCCCACGACCACGAGCCTGGCCGCAAGTGGTGTTCCCGGTAATTACACGCTGGGCGCAACTGTCGTCAGCGCCGGAGGAACGATACCGCCCACCGGAGATGTGAGTTTCTTCGACACTACGAACGCGGATCTCCTGCTTGCGACACAGCCGCTGGTCCCCAACTCGACCCATGTGACCTGGAACACCATCGTTGAGCCAACGGCGAATGAGCTTACCACCTTTGTCACCGGGGACTTCAATGGCGACGGAAAGGCAGATCTGCTTTACCCGTCGGTTGGCCAACCGAACCAACTGCAGGTCCTGTTCGGCAACGGAGATGGAACCTTCACGCCCGCTGCAAAAGGCACCAGCATTGGCGCCAACGCATCCGGAATGGTTGTGGCAGATTTCAATGGCGACGGCCGCCAAGACGTGGCCGTGTTCTTCAACTTCGAGCAGACCAATAATCTTTCTATTTTTCTCGGGAACGGAGACGGCAGCTTCACTCCCGCAGCCACCACCACGCTGGCGATCGGCTTAGCCAATTTTGTAGTTGGCGACTTCAACGGCGACGGCAATGAGGATCTCGCCGTGAGCAGCGGTGACCAGCTGAATATCCTGTTCGGAAACGGGGATGGAACCTTCACCGTGGGCCCGCCCACCGCGGCCAGCTTCGTGAATTTTGCAGTGGGCGACTTCAATAAGGATGGAAAGCTGGACATTGTCTATGCCGGCCAACAACTCACAATCCTGCTAGGCAATGGAGACGGTACCTTTGACCAGGGGGTGAGCCTTCCCGGAGCCAACTACCCCGTCGTAGCAGACTTCAACGGAGATGGCATCCTCGACATCGCAGGCAGCGTTGCGGTGCAGGATCCCGACGGTCCGATGGACGACGGATATGTCTCGGTTTACCTTGGGGCGGGCGATGGATCGTTTACCGAGGCCGCCAAATTGAACGTTCTCCGCTGGCCGAGATCGATCGTGGTGGGCGACTTCAACCGCGACGGTAAACCCGATCTCGCGGTGGCAAACTTTGACGACAATTCCGACTCGACTTTCTTGGGCAACGGTGACGGTACCTTCACACCGGTGGGCACGCTGTCGGCCGGTGAAGACCCAGCCACGACCCTGGTTGCAGCCGACTTCAATGGAGACGGAGCAACCGACCTCGCCGTCACCTGGACCGGGGTAATGCTGGCCCTGAATGTCTCCCAGCCGACCATGACCTCCGTCGCCACAGCCAGCGGTATTACGTTGGTGGGCACCGGAACGCACATGGTTGTGGCAAATTACCTGGGCGATGGACCCTATACCCCCAGCGTCTCGACCCCGCTTGGATTAACGCCGCTCACCAACCCTACCCCGGCGAGGACGGCCCTCACGCTTTCTGCCAGCCCGGCAAGCAGCACCACTTTCGGACAACAAGTCACCCTGACTGCGACACTTAGCCCCTATACCGCCCAGGGCAAAACGACCGACGGAGAAACGGTCACGTTCTATTCGGGGCGCTACCCTCTCGGCAGCGCGATTCTTCACAGTGGAATCGCCAGCGTGCCGTTGGGGACGATCCCTGTAGGGGCGGATAGCCTGACCGCAACCTATAGTGGCGACGAGACCTTCGTCGGCAGCACCTCCGGGGCTCTCGAGTTTACGGTGGGAGGGCCGGCACCTGCCCCGACAACCAGCCTCAAAATTAGCGCCGATGGACGACCTGTGGCCACGGTCGCAGCAGGCAAAGCCGTTACGCTGACCGCGAACGTGCTGATCGACGGTACTCCGCTGGCTTCTTCGGGTACCTTCAATTTCTGCGAGGCTTCCGCACCCTACTGCACTGACGTACACGTGCTGGGCACCGCACAGGTGACAGCCGCCGGCACGGGCTCGTTCAAGTTTGTCCCTGGCATTGGCGTACACAGCTACAAGGCGGCATTTCTGCCCACCGCCAATTATGCGGGCAGCAGCTCTTCACCGGCGCAGTTAACGGTTGCGGGTTCCTTTCCGACGACTACCACCCTGGCCGCGACTGGAAGCGATAGCGATTACACATTAACGGCAACCACGACCGGCTTCGTCAATGTCCCAGGACTCCTTTCTCCGACAGGGACGGTTACGTTTGTCGACACCTCCAATCAAAACTCTACCGTGACCACTTCCACTTTGGGCAACGGGAGTTCGGCGATCAACATCGCGGCGCTCCGACAGGTGCCGGTCGGCCACATTCCCTTTGCTCTTGCAAGCGGCGACTTCAACGGCGACGGCATCGTTGACCTTGCAGTGAACAGCGACACTGACAACGCGCTGACAGTGCTCTTAGGCAATGGCGACGGCACGTTTCGCCAGGGTGTGAACCCGGCCATGAACGCGGCGGGGATCGCCGCTGGTGACCTGAATGGAGATGGGATTTGCGATCTGGTCGTAACCGACGGCTACAACCCGATGACCGTGTTGCTCGGAGTAGGCGATGGCACCTTTACCGTGCTGCCGGTTCCGTCCGTCACAAACGCTTTCGGTCCCGTGATCGCGGACTTTAACGGCGATGGCATTCTGGATGTGGTGATCCTTACCGGGCCGGACGACATGCTGGGGGCCACCCCCACGGTGCAGGTGCTATTGGGGAACGGGGATGGAACCTTTCGTACCGGTCAAAACCTTATTACCCACGACCCAAACTCCGCCGAGATACAGGTAACCGGGCCGATGATCGTAGGAGACTTCAACGGCGACGGCAAGCCGGATCTTGCAGTTCCCGGTTTTGGATTGAGTCCTCCGGCCATTCTTCTCGGCAACGGCGACGGAACCTTTACCCTGGAGCCGCCAAACCCAGTTGCCATGACCGCCGTCTTTACATCTGCGGACTTTAATGGCGACGGCAAGAGCGATCTGTTTGGCGGCGAGCCCGACGGGACGTTCGCCGTGTGGTTAAGCAACGGCGACGGGACATTCACCGCCGTACGCAGCAGCATCACCGCAGCGACGTTCACACAAGGCGCGGTCGCGGCTGATTTCAATCATGATGGCTTTGCCGATGTTGCCACTACGGTCGGAAGTAGCAGTGTGGTGAGCATATTGCTTGGCCACGGGGATGGCACGCTTACCCAGAGCGCGACTGGTTCGACAGCGGCTTTATACGCACCTGCTGCCGCGGACGTGAATGGAGACGGGCTGCCGGATATCCTGGTCCCGAATAATGCCAACGCGGATACAGTATCAGTGTTCCTTACCCAACTGGCCCAAACCACAACCTCGACCGTAACCGGCATTTCCTACGAGGGTGTGAACAATCAAGCGGTGACGGCCGCTTACCCGGGAGACACAAATTACCAGGGAAGCACATCAGGGCCGGTGACCCTGATGTCGCAACCGCTGCCTACCGGTATGGTGATCCAGCCCAATCCGGCGACCACCAGCACCTACGGTCAGCCGGTCACACTGACTGCGACGTTACACCCGTATTTCACGCCGGTGCATAGCTCGGACGGCGAAGTCGTCACCTTCACCCAGGCCGGGAACGTCATCGGCACCGGCCTCCTATCAGGGGGTGTGGCTACCTTGACGGTTTCAACGCTGCCGGTCGGGAGCTATGATCTGATCGCCTCCTTTGCCGGGGAAAATTACCTGGCCGCGACCTCCTCAAACCGGCGGTTTTACACAGTGACCGCCGCCGCGCCTACGATTACTTTCAGTATTCCAAACCATACTTACGGGGATGCTCCATTTCCCGTGACGGCGACGTCAAACTCCGGTGGCGCCATCACCTACACAGTGGTCAGTGGTCCAGCGACCGTCAATGGTTCGACGGTACGCTTGAATGGCACCGGCACGGTAACGATCCTGGCATCGCAGGCGGCATCAGAAGACTACCTGGCAGGCACGCAGCAGGCGACTTTTTCAGTTGCGGCCAGAGCGCAGACGATCAACTTCGTTGCCCCGCCTACGCCGGTCAAGTATGGGGCCGCCCCGATCCCGCTCACGGCCAGCGCCACATCGGGTCTTCCGGTCACGTTCCGAATCGTTTCTGGCCCCGGTGTGGTGAGCGGAGCCACTTTAAGCCTCACCGGAGCAGGTACCGTTGTCGTTGCGGCCGATCAGAAGGGCAATGCGGACTATCTCGCCGCGGCCAAGGTCGCGCAATCCATCGTAGTCAGCAAGGTTGCGGTGGCGGGTGTCGGCTTGAGCGCTGCGCCGAACCCGGCAGTGGTGCAAGTTGCAGTGACGTTTACAGCGACTGTTTCCTCGCCGCTCAGCACGCCCTCCGGTTCCGTCGTGTTCTCTGATGGTGGCTCGCTGTTGGGAACAAGCACGTTGACGAAGGGGGTAGCCGCACTCACGCTCTCGACGCTGACCGCGGGACAACACGCCATCACCGCGGCCTACGGCGGGGACGCCAACTTTGCCCCTTCGGACAGCGCTGCTGTTGTCGAGACATTACAGGACTTCCAGGTCACTTCGGGAGCGGGCAATCCTCCATCGCAGACCATTCAGCCGGGGGGTACAGCGAGCTATGCGTTGTCATTCAGTCCGCAGGGTGGGTCGACGTTTCCAGACGCTGTGAGCTTGACGGCCACCGGTCTTCCGACGGGAGCCGTCGCCTCGTTTTCTCCGCAGACCGTTCCGGCCGGCGCCGGCACTACGAACGTAACCTTGACCATCCAGTCGCCCGCGCAAGCAGCCCTGATGAAGCTGAATCGTGTGAGAGGAAGAATGTTTGTTGAGGTGGCCCTCGCATGTGTTCTTCTCCCTTTTGCGGGCCGCCAGAGACTGATGAACCGGCGATTCAGGTTGTTCTGCATGGGGTTGATGCTGGTGCTCGGGGCTGTTTCGCTCGGGGGCACCCTGGGTTGCGGGGGCAGCGGTAATGGGGGCAGCAGCGCGAGCGGCCAAGCTGCGCAGACCTACGACATCACCGTGACCGCGACGTCAGGACATCTATCGCACACTGTCACGGTGACGTTTACCGTGGACTGAGAAAAAAACAGGACGGGAACCCATGCATGATGGCGGTGGTGCTACCAGGAGTCGGAGTGGTGGAAGGAGCCAATCGGGGCTTGGGCCGCGGTAGGGACGAACGCACGGGGGGCTTGAGGGGGACATGAGGGGGGGCTTGAGGGGGGGCTTGAGGGGGACAGACGGGACGTTCACCTGATAATGTTCGGATGATGGCGAAATTGGCCCGCGTTGTTGCCGTGGATGTCCCGCACCGTGTGACGCAGCGTGGCAATACACGGCGTTTTCGATTGCGATTCCGATCGCATGGTCTATCTGAATTTGTTGCGGGAGAACAACGCCAGTTCTTCGTGACGCAACACGATTTTCTTCGCAGCGCTGTCTCTCTCCGGCCAACGACATCTCCCTCCGTTAGCGGGTTTTAGTCCCTGCTGCCTAGAAATGAAACCGCATGCCCGCGCAGAGCCGCAGCGAAACGATGAAAAGTTAAATCCTCCGCCGGCTCCGTGATCTTTGTTTCACGCTCGTTCGTTGCCATCACGAAGCAGGCCGAACTGTAGAGCCGCTCCAGCACAAGGCGCCGGCAGAGCAGTTCGTATCTTTTGCTGTAGGGGACGCCCTTGTTTCCCACCACGCCTTTGTTCGCGTCGTGAGCCTCGCCCCGGAATACCGGATCGACCGAAAAATACGGCTCCTTATTCCTGACTGGCTTTCTCACATTGTCGCGGTCCTCGAGCAGAAAGAAATAGCCGAGAAACGGAGTTGGAGACTTGCCAAACCGACCCTCACGGTACGCGGTCCAGATATCCTTGGCGCCTCCAACCGCTTCTTCAGAGCGGTTGTTCACGTTGTTACCGATGGAGCTTCCTGCCTGAGACTTGAACTCCATGGCCAGGACCAGCTGACCATCGGACACGACAATCAGATCCCACTTTTTCGTGGCCCTGAAATATCCCGGCAATTCCAGCGCCGTTCGCGTGCGGACGTCAAGACGCTCAAGGCCGGCGTCGCATAGAATATCGGCGACCAGGACCTCGAGCGCGCCCATTCGAGCGCGCCCATTTGCGTTCCGCCCGTAACCTCGCCACGCGTGCCGGCGTCGATCTTCCCCGCCGCGACTTGCTTCGCCTTGTTTTTCCCTCGCGCATCCCAATAGCTTTGCACCGCTTCACGCAGCCGCCTGTCAATGTCCAATCGCCGTCTCCAGTTCGCGTTGCGTGATGCCGTAAAGGCCGAGCGCTGTTCGCGTCGCCAGGTTACGATCGCGCTGCCGGAAGGCTTCGATGAGCTCTTGTGCTTGTGTTTTGGGAATCCTCTTCGGGTCCGGCACGCGAATGCGCCGCAGGTATTGCGCCTGAAACCGCCAATAGCCGCCGCGCATGCGGACGCCGTAAGACGCCACGAAAAACTGCCCGACGGCGGACATCAGCAGGCCCCCGAGCACCTCCAAGTCCCAGCTGTCGGACTCAACGAAATACAGATTGTGATGCGGGTACGTTTCGCCGCGATCGAGCACCGGATCGAGCGTGTTCTTGATGTCGGGAATATAGAGCTTTGGCTTCGCCGTTAGAGCATGCGTCACGCGATCGATGGTCAGCCGGTGTGTCCGCCAGAGCATCGAAAAGGGGGCCGGTCAGGCCGGTGTAGCATGCACGGATAATCAACCATCCCGTGGATGATTATCAACCACACGACGGATGAGTACCGATATACTTCTGTGCCGGTTGAGTCCCAGGCATCTCCAATATACTCTTGATCGGATATACCCTAGGAGGTATAGTGGCAAATGGAATGGACCGTACTCATTGGCGACGAATTCGAGCCGGAGTTCTTGGACTTGGCCAAGGATGTCCAGGACGAGATTCTGGCATTGACTCGCCTGCTCCGGCAGTTCGGACCGAATTTAGGACGCCCGCGTGTCGATACGCTCAAGGATTCGCGGCACGCGAACATGAAGGAACTGCGTTTTGGCGCTACTGACGGTGTCTGGCGCGTGGCCTTCGCGTTCGATCCCAAGCGGGCGGCGATCCTGCTGGTTGCAGGGGATAAATCCGGCGGCAGCCAAAGGCGCTCTTACCGCGAACTGATCCGCAAGGCCGATGACCGGTTCGATGCGCAATTGGAACGCATCAAGAAAGAAAGGAAATAGATCATGGCGCGAAACGTCAACGACATCATCAAGCGCTTGCCGGCCAGCCGACGCCGGAAAATTGAAAAGCGTGCCACAGCGCTGATCGCCGAGGAAATGACCTTGCAGGAGTTGCGCCGAGCGCGCGCGATGACGCAGGTTCGCATGGCGAAAAACCTTGGCGTTGCCCAGAAGCAAATCTCCGAGATCGAAAAGCGCACCGACATGCACATCTCGACGCTCCGGCGCTCGATTGAAGCGATGGGCGGCACGCTATCGCTCGTGGCCGAGTTCCCGGACCGTGAACCGGTCATCCTTGCCGGCATCGCAGCCATCAATGCTCGCCCCCACCACGAACCGGCCAGGATCTCTAATAAGAAATAGTGTTTGATGCATATTTTGAGCCTGGCTATCCGAATGGAAGAGAACCTATTTGTGCAGCGAGAGCTACTTCAGACGAGGACGTTGCAGGGCCGTTGCTTGTTAGGATCGTTCGGGATCATCTGGGCGGTTGTCCTCTCCAGGTTGTTCCCGTATTGTTCCCGCAGTCCGCCATTCGACGAGCCCGGATTTGAGGAAGTCGGTCTGTGCGTACATGAGCTCGAGTCGGGCCGTTTCGCTTTACGTGACTCGGAAACACCCAAGCAGGTTGCTAATTTGGGTTCAGGTTATAATCCCCATCGGTAGAGCCTGGTCGAGGAGGATCTCTAGCATGTCACCGAAAGTGGATCTCTACGATAGTGCGTATGGAAATTATGAGTTGGCGACCTACCGCCAGGTGCGCATCGAGACCTACGGCGAGGATTTTGGGCAAACAAGCTGGGTTACAACGGAAGAATCGAATGCAATCCCCCAACTGCTGGGTCTGAGATCCGATTCGTTTGTGCTGGAGGTGGGATGCGGTTCGGGGAGATATGCCTTGCACCTTGGAGAAAAAGTGGGCTGCCGGCTCATTGGGCTGGACATCAATGAACCGGGCGTTCGCAATGCGAACCAACTTGCGCTGGCAGGAGGTGTCGCTTCCCGGGTGCATTTTGAACAGTGCGACGCCTCGAAGAATCTAGCCTTTCGACGATAACACGTTTGATGCTGTGTTCTCGAATGACGTTCTGTGCCATCTTCCCGGACGCGCTGAGGTGTTGGCTGAGATATTTCGAGTACTAAAGCCCGGCGGACGGATGCTGTTCAGTGACGCTCTGGTAATCGGCGGAATGGTTTCCCACGAAGAGATCGCTACGCGTAGCTCGATCGGCTTTTACATATACAGCCCGCCGGGAGAGAATGAACGTCTCATGGAGCGAGCGAAGTTTAGACACATCCGCGTAAAAGATACGACCGAGAGCGCGGCTCGGATCGCGAAGCAGTGGTATCACGCACGGGAGAAAAGGAAAGAGGAACTGGTCGCAGCCGAAGGCAATACTAACTTCGAGGGACTGCAACGGTTCCTCTCCTGTGTACATGTTTTGACGAGCGAACAGCGTCTGCTGCGGTATCTGTACGTTGCAAGTAAGGAGAGAGAAGAGACTCACTCCGTGATTGCATGAAATATGTCGCAGCGTGGCAATCCACGGCGTTTCATGCCCGATTGCGATTCCGATCGCATGGTCCATCTGAATTTGTTGCGGGAGAACCAGTATGGCGGACTATGTCGGAGAAGCCCATCGCCGCTATACCATTTTTATCAATGCGCGCGGGCGTTGGACAGGTCACCTTTTTCAGAACCGGTTTGCTTCGGTCGCCATGGACGACCGGCATCTGCTGGCAGCAGTCTCCTACGTCAGCCTGAATCCCGTGCGAGCCGGTCTAACCCAGCATGCGGCGGATTGGGCCTGGTCCAGCGTACGGGCCTTTTTGGCTGGAAAAGATGATGGTTTGGTAGCGGTTCGTCCAGTTCTCGGTCAAGTGTCTCGCCTTTAGGACTTACTTCTGGAGTAGCCAGACGAGGCTTTCGCTGAGCTGGGGCGCGCCGAAAGTACCGGCCGCCCGGTTGGCACCGCCGAGTTCGTGACCGGGCTGGAGCGCGTGCTCGGACGACGGATTGCAAGGCGTGCCCCGGGGCCAGCGCCAGCAGCCGCCATTAGCGATAGGCAGCTCAATCTATTTGAATAAGGATGCGGAGCTCGATCGTTATTGGTTGTTCCTGCAAGAAGATTGAAAACAAACGGGGGATAGGTATCATGCGCCCCTACCTCCACCGGCAGACTCCGCCACGCCTGAAACTTTGGAAGCTCCAGGCTGAGTCGACTTAACCAACTCGTCAGAAGATATCCACAGCATTCTCGAAGATTAAAAAGGAAAGTCCTCTCTAGTCTCGTTTAAGAAGAACTAGACTAGGGGCTTACGCCGGGAAAGCATCTTCTTCCGCAGGCGTAGAGTTGGGGCCTCTGATTCGCGCCAAAAAGGAGACGACAAATGACTCGACTTAATCGGCTCACTGGACGAGCTATCCCCGCATTAGCTCTATTGGTAGTGTGCACTTTTGCATTGCCGGAGCTTTCACAAGCGCAGAGTTATCCGGAGCGGTCACAAGCGCAGAGATATAAGGTCACACTTGTGGTGTCTGGATTGACCAAGCCTACCGGACTTGCCATCGACGATGACATCCTTTACTTCACCGAAGTGCCCACGCCGGCGGTGCCCGGAGGCATGAACGCGGTGAAACAGCTGGATTTGGAAGATAAGACAATCACGACGCTTCATATGGGCGAGCCCTACCCGATCAATATTGCGGTGGGCCGCGATGGAACACTTTATTGGGCCTGTCTTTCTGCGGGCGTGATTCTGAAACGGGACCCAAACGGCGTGACTACGGAGTTCATTACTGGCTTGCCCGAGCCCAGCGGCATTGCAGTCGACCGCAAAGGTACGCTGTATTTCACTGAGGTGCCCACGCCCGGAGTGCCCAATGGAAAGAACGGCGTGTTTTCAACCTCGGATGGCGTTACCTTCGAAACGCTGCATATGGGTGAGCCCGAGCCCGTGGAGATTACTGTTGCGCGGAACGGTGATTTGTACTGGGCCTGCCGCTCGGCGGGCGTGATTCTGAAGCGAAGCGCGCAGGACGGAACGGTTAGCGAGTTCATCACGGGTTTGAGCAAACCGACAGGGATCACGATTGACTCCAGGGGCCGGAACTTGTACTTCACCGAAGTCCCCACGCCGGGTGTGTCCGGGGCCAACGGTGGGACCAACAAAGTATCCAAATATGATCTGCGCACTGGAAAAACCACATTAATTCACATGGGCGATCCGCAACCGAACGCGGTCGCGGTTGCGGGCGACGGTACGGTTTACTGGACTTGCACCAGCGCTGGGGTCATCTTGAAAGCGCGGCCCGTCCGCGGCGAAGAGGACGAGGGCTACTAGTTCGGGGAGAGGGAGTCAATGGCTCGTTCGCCCGTTTAGCTTTGGGCGAAGACCTTGTAGCGTTGCCTCCCTCGGAACGAGTCGGACAGACGAAACTGGCCCACACAGAGCGTAAAGGAGTCGGGACAGACTGGCCTGCCCCTAAACGAAACCAGGCCGCTGTCCGCCTTCGGTCCTCTGTAGAACTCACGCCAAAAGCGCCACCATATAAGGGAGTGACCGGCAAGCCCCAGATTCCGCAAACCGGCGATCTCAACACCTTCGCTGTCGTCTTTCCTGCTCTGAACGAACCAGATCAGATTTCACCTCGCTTCCATGCGTCCATGAGATAGTCGCAGGATCGAACGCACAAGGCCATAATCGTCAACGTCGGATTTTGGCAGGGATTGGAAGTAAAACTCGACGCATCCATCACAAACAGGTTCTTAACCTCGTGCGCTTGCTGAAATTGATTCAACACTGATTTCTTTCGATCGTCTCCCATGCGTGCCATGCCTGCCTCATGCGCAGCCCAATAGGGCACTGTTCGCGGCTTGTGCATATGAATATTCGTGGCTCCCGCCGCCTCCAGCATCTCGACGGCCGATTCCCCGACGTCTTTTAGCATTGCCGCTTCGTTTGCGCCATTTGACATATGAATCTTCAGCACCGGGATCCCATATGCATCCTTCAACGAGTGGTCGATTTCGACGAAGTTATCCCAGCGAGGTAGAACTTCAACATAACCGGTCATGCTGAGAGTAACTTTCGGCTCACGCAGCGCCTCCTTGAAGGCCTTGCCGTACCCAGGGGCACGCCAATTGAAATCCACATTGGAGGAACCTTCATACCCGTAACCGCGCAGGAAACTCTTCGAGGCCGGCTGGTTCCTGATGTTGCGAAAGCGAGCGATGTAAATTCCCACCGGCCGCACAGGCCCTCCCAAACTCGGTTTGGCACCCAGCAACGGAAATTCACCTGTTCCGCCCGCATCCGCAGCATGGGATGTGAAGTAGTGCCCAAGCACACCGCTGGAGTTGGCAACGCCACCTGGATGTTGCGGCGTCTCGGAATTCAACAAAATGCGAACCGACTCTTGCGCCTGCGCACACAGAATGACTACGCGCCCATAAATCTCCCGGTCTTGCTTCGTGTCCCGGTCAATATACAGAACTCCACGCGCCCGCTTGCCATCCGGGCCCATCAAGACCTTGTAGACCATTGCGTTCGTGACTAACGTACAATTCCCCGAATGCAAAGCGTCAGCGACGGTTGTAAAAGAGGAATTGAAGTACGAATGGGTCACGCACCCGCGTTCGCAAGGGCCGCAATAATGGCAGGCGCCACGGCCATTCTTGGGCTTAGTGAGGTTGGCCGAACGTGCGATTGTGACAGTGCGGCCAAGCTTTTGTTTTACGCGATTGCGAAACATGGCTTCCTGGCAGGTAAACGGCATAGGCGGCTGGAATTGCCCGTCCGGAAGCTGTTCCAGACCCTCGGCCATGCCGCTGACGCCTATATATCTCTCCACCAGGTCATAGTACGGTGCGAGATCTTTGTAGCTTAGCGGCCAGTCTTCCCCATAGCCATCGTGGGATGCAGCTTTCAGATCCCAGTCACTGAAGCGAAGACTCAGGCGGCCCCAAACGTTCGTGCGGCCGCCAACCATGCGCATTCGCCCGAGCCAGTTGTAAGGTTTGTCAGCAGGCGTGGTATAAGGTTCGTCTATGTCATTGCAGAACCAGTCATAGTTGTACTCACTGATGGCGTAAAGCTTGGATTGAATCGGGCGCGTCGTGCGCATGATTTCCGGAGCCTTGTTGCGATACTTCAGTTCGAATGCGGGCATGTGTTCGGAAAAATTACTGGAGGATTGCGGACGCCCGGCTTCCAATAACGCCACTTTCAGCCCTGCTTCGGACAATCGCTTCGCGGCCCACCCGCCGGATGCGCCAGAACCCACGATGAGTACATCGTAGAGTTGTTGGGACTGATTTGGCGGAAGATTCATGTTATGGACACATCCAGTCGAGGAGCGATCCGAATTGTCTGCTTGCCGCTCGGACGCTTGAATATTTCTTGCAGAGTGCCTGGATTTCATTCACCAGTTTCGGCACACCGTTGGCTGCAGGCAGGCTATCAGAGATGAGGAGCCCAGCCTTTCTCGTATTCCCGCGACCACATCTTCATGGCTTCCGAGTCATGCTGAATTTTGCCATCTTGTTGATCGAGCTGCAGTACACGATTGAGCTCCCAGGAGATATTGGAGAGTTGCATCATGGTAACCACCTTATTGCCCTCGGAGATGGGCGCGTGGAGTTTCTCACCGGTGCGGATGGCCGCGATGAGATTAGCGAAGTGGGCATCCGTTGGGCCGTCGCCCTCGTGCTTGTTATAAAAAGGGGTCGCATCGTCAAGCTTGAATATGCCCGTCCTGTTCCCCTTGAGGTCAAAGGTCTCATAGCCATCGCCGCCATCTCCATAAATCAGCACGGAACCAGTGGTTCCCATGACTACCAACCCCGTATCACGATCGAGGTACTTCATTCCATTGCAGGACCTGGACTCCCACGCGATCATCTTATCGCCATAGTCGAAGTTGACTGCCAAGGTGTCATAAAACTGCTGGTCGTCTTTTAATTGGTATCTCCCTCCAGTAGCCACAACACTTCTCGGAAAGTCAACACCGAGTGCCCAGCGAGCAATATCGACATCATGCGTGCCGTTGTTTCCAGCCTCGCCTGTACCCCAGTGCCTGAACCAGTGCCAGTCATAAGGGTGGATATTATCCTTATATGGCCGCCGTGGCGCCGGTCCCTGCCAGAGGTCCCAATCGAGAGTTGGGGGTACGGGTACTTCTTTTCCGAAACCAATGCCCTTTCTGGTGTTGGTGTACCAGGCCTTGACGAAGTAGGGCCTTCCGATCAGGCCATTGTGTATCTTGTCGACGGCTTCCATGGTATGTGTGCAGGACCGCTGCTGTGTGCCCTGCTGTACGAATTTCCCATACTTCTGTTGAACCTGCACCAGCAGTGCTCCTTCGGCGGGGTTGTGGGAGCATGGCTTTTCGACATAAACGTGCTTACCTGCCTGCACGGCAGCGATCGCCAAAGAGGCGTGCCAGTGGTCGGGAGTGGCGATGGTAACGGCATCGACGTCCCGCAACTGAAGGACATCACGAAAGTCCTTGTGGGTGCCGGGAGAATAGCCCAACTCCTGTGTAGCGATACCTGCAAACTTTGTCAGATTTGTGCTGTCTACGTCGCAGATATGTGAGACGCGCGCGGTATGTTCATTTGCCTCAAGCGCCGCAAGATGGGCATAACCGCGCCAACGTAAGCCGATAATTGCGAAGTTGAGACGATCGTTGGAGCCGAGGATCTGACCGTAGCTCTTCGCAGTGGAACTAATAGCCAAGCCCGCCGCACCTACCGCCACCGTATCGAGAAATTCACGTCTAGTAATCATTTAACCCCTTATAGACCAGTTACGAGGCAATCACCCGTCTTACCTGAGCATCCCAGCGGCGATCGCGCTGATCATGTGAGGAAGTCCGCGGCAATCCGCCGCTAGAGATGCTCGTCCGGATGCGTACATCCGGGGAAGCTGGGAAAAAAGCGATTTGGCGTCCAGCCCAGCTCCTTCATTCCCATTTCAGAAGAATAATACGAAACGATAATCCACTCTTTCAGATCTTCAAAGGACTCTCGCATTGCGCTGCCTTCCGGGGAAGCGGAAGCAACAGTCAACACGGAATTAAGTTCTGATGCAGAAAGTTTCTGAAGAGCGATGCCGAAGCGCTGATTCGCTTCCGCCCCGATGGCAGAAAGAGAGGTAAGAAACTTTTCCTGATGAGCGGCAGTTTCCACACTCAGCACCAAATCAATGAAGCGACTCACCAGCGCATTCGTGGATCCGGGAACGGCCGCTTCGGAGAAAGATTGCAGTGCCTCACTTTGTTCCGGTTGCAAAAATAGCGGCTTCCAAGTCGCACTGGCCAGATCGGTATCAGCGTGGGCAAGAAGACGTTCGTTCAAGAGATGACCCCAGACGGGATGCAGCCCCCCCAACGACCATGCTGCAGTCACTCCGAGCAGTCTTCGTGCCACTTCTCGCCGGGAGAGGATGTCGCGCACGAAGGAACTCTTTCGAGAATTGAGGGCCACGAGGGATAGACCGCTATTTTCAGACACGAAAAACACCTCGCTATCAAACGACCATGTTAACCCGAACCATCTGTACGCCTGTGAAACTCCGCTTTCGACAACATCTCCTCAGAACGTAAAGCGCGCGCCAAACTGGAATTGTCGCGGCGTGTTGATCGTATTCGTGATCAGTCCAAAAGGAAGACCCTGCTGCTGCGCGCTAACGACGTTGGGAACGCTTGGATACCCCAACTGCGGGGTGTTGGTGATGTTGTACGAGGAGACATCGAGGCGCAACGCCATGGATTCGCTAATTTTGAAGGCCTTGTAAAGCGAAAGATCCAGGTTGCGCGCCCCTTTGGTGCGAACGTGGTCAAGGTAGTTCGGAGCGTCTCCCGGAATGAACGGGTTTGGATTGGCTGCGCCGCCCGGCTGAATAAAGCAGCTGCCGTTGAACCATGCTGTCGCGGTATGCGGAGCCCCCTTTGCGGGATTACAAATCTCATCGGATCTCTGATTGAAGAACGAAGGGCTGGTTCCCGAGGAAGGTGAGTTGATGGGAACGCCCGTGCTCAGATAGACGATTCCATTCACGGTCCAGCCGGCCACAACTTGGGACACCCATCCCAGGTTCGCGCCCCAGGGCAAGTCGTAAGATGCCTGCCCCGTGTACTGGTACTTGACGTCCTGAGGACTGATCGAGTGTTCATAGCTAAGATTCCGCCAATCTTGAGCGCTACCCTTGTGCGATGCCACAAATCCGGCAGGAGGGTTGCCATCGTCGGTGATGATCTTTCCCCAGGTGAAGGTGGACAGTGTGGTGAAGTGCTTAATGAGCCTTTTTTGCACCTTGGCTTGCAAGGAACTGTATTCGGAATCTCCGGCGGGATAGCCGTTAACAATGATGCCGTTTCCTGAGCCGTAGAGCCCGTTTCCGAATTGCGGATAGGGCTGGACGGCTACGAATAGCGGCACGGTGGACGACTGATAGTTCGCGTTCGTCGCGGGCTGGATCGATGCCCATTGGTTGGGAACTGTGGTGTTGGTTAGTGCCGATTGGTATTGGCCAATCTGGCCCAGCGAGAGCTCATTGAGATCGACGGAGGAGAACGGCAGGAACAGTCCGCGGCTACCGACATAACCGGCAGTCACCACCACCTGATGCGGGAGTTCGTACTCGAGAGCGAAATTGTAGTTGTAGATCGTTGGGTCGCGCTGAGAATGCAGCACGGTATTCAAGGTTAGGCCGAGATTATTCCCCAGGCCCGACGGCGCAGTCGTGAAAGTGGGCACAACTCCACTGGGAAATGGGTTGCTCAGGGAATAGGCGCCAGTAAAAACGTTCACGGGACTACCCACATTGGTCCCGCAGGAGGTTCCATTAAAAGGAAAGCGCCGGCCGACTGCCGGGGATAAGAAAGAGGATCGATCGTTATCCCGGATAGCTTCTGCCAGCCCTCGAACGTATAACCCAGCACGAAGTTCTCACGTCTCGGAAACTGCTTGAGGCCAAAGACCGTATCAAAGAAATCTATAAACTTTTCACTGTCCGCGACGGTCGGCGGATGTTCGCCGGCGCGGAGATCGAGCCACAGATTCTCCTTGTGTCCAAGAAGCTCATAGACTCGTTCCACGGAACGATAGTTTTGTTCGTAACCAAAGGGATTGCCCTCAGCTTCGGAGTACCCGCTGTACATCATGAGTCCGCGCGGCGCGACCAAAGCGGATAACATGTTCTGGTCCACCGGTAACTTATCCTCACGGCCCGCGAAGAATCGCAGTCGCGGGTGAAACCAATGAGGGAAATCCGCCGTGATCTTCTCAATGCTTTCATTGACGAACATGTCCGTCGTATATCGCCAGGGATCACACTCCCCCGTATTCCCGCTCGACGGGATCACCGCCCCGATCCGATCGTCGAATGCGGCTGCCAGCAAGGCCTGTTTGCCATATCGCGAGTGCCCTGCAAGGCCTATCTTGCCCTTATCGACTTCGGGCAATGTAACTAAGTAGTCGACCGCACGCGACGCAGACCATGCCCAGCGTGCCAAACAGGAAAAGTCGTACTCCGGGTAAACCTCGATGTACCCATCGGAATCGTCGCTGGCGCCTCCCATAACAGGATCACAGGCTGCATAGAAGCAGCCTATATAGCCACGGCGTACTGCGGTATAGAGCCACGTCAGTCTTCGGCTGTGGTTCGTCAGCAAGACCGGGAAAGGTCCGCCTCCGTCGGGAATAAGCAATTGGATGTGCAGAATCGCGCGATGATCGGGGCCGAACTCAAGCCGTACGTCCTGCACCGTCGTAGTTCCCTCGCGCCTGCGGCCGGTAACGATAGCGCGAAGGTTATCCGGGGCCGGAGGCATCCGGCCAAACACCCACTGCTCCACTTGCGAGCGGATCCATTCTCTCTGCCGTTTCCACAGGACCTCGGTTGTCACCATCGTCTTCCCGCCATTTTCAGTCAGGAGAAGGGGGTCCGGGAGGCCAGGGATGGACTCCATCATTTCAAAGTCCGGAGGGAGTTCTCCGGTCCGCCTGAGCCAGTCTTCCCATGTCTTGTCGTGCGCATTCATACGGCCGGATTTCGGTGTTCCGGAAGGGGGAAAGACCTTGAGAAAGGTTTCCAGATCCTTTCGTCGCCTTAACTCTGCCCCTGCCACATCTGTCATACTTTGCGCGGAAGCAGCGCCGGAGACTCTCGGGATCAGCGAGGCCACTGAGCTTGCCGTAGCTCCGGCGAGGAAATCTCTTCTCGTAATCATTTCGCTTTCCTTCACAAAGCTAGAAATTGCCATCCCGTCTCTCGAACTTGGTTGGTTTTCCAAGTGTCACGCCCCCAGCGCTGAACCAACTTGCCGTCATCTCGATCAGCTGATCCTCGCTGATGTCAGGCAGCCCCAGCAGTCGCGCGCATTGCGATGCGTCGTTGAGCAGCGCGCTTTTCGATTCCGTTCCCGTGAAGTTTGGTGCCTTGCCAAAGCGATTCCCAAATTTCTGCGCCACATCGCGTACCGAAAGCTTCTTCAAGCCTGTAACGTTCAGAATCCGGGATGGTGAATCGCAAAGATCAAACGAACGAATGCAATAGGAGTTGGCGTCCCCCTGCCAGATCACATTGACGAAACCAGTTGTTAGGTCGATCGGCTCTCCATAAAACACTTTTTCGCAGATATCGAGCAAAACTCCATAGCGCAGATCAACCGCGTAGTTGAGTCGAAACAGCAGGACCGGCGTGCGATAAGTACTGGAAAAATATTCAAAGATGCGCTCTCTTGCAAGCGCGGATTGAGCATACTCACCCACTGGAGCGACAGTTGTGTCCTCGGGGGCGCCCCGCCCATCCACGGAAACAAATGGATAGACGTTTCCTGTTGAAAACACCACTATCCTGGAACGACGGAACCTCTGGGCCGCCAATCCCGCTATCCAAGCATTCGTGGCCCAGGTAAGAGGTAGATCTCCCACGGACCCGAATTTCCGACCCACCATGAACACCACGTTCGGCGCATCCGGCAGGGCCTCGAAGCTCTTTGGATCGAGCAGATCCGCCTCAACGACATCGACGCTTTCAGAAAATCTTCCGAAAGTACCCGCCCTATCCTTACGAACGACGGCGATCACTCTGTGCTTCAGCCCAGCTTTCTGAATTGCCCGGGCCACGCGCACGGCCAGACTCGGGCCTATTTTTCCGCCCGCCCCCAGAATCATCACATCGCCTTGGAGCTGAGACGCAGCAGCAACATCCCGTTCGGAAGGAGTCGTCAGACGTTCTTCGAGTGTCTCTTCATTGAAGACGACATCCATCATCGGTCATGTATTCCTGTCAGTAGAACGCGTTCTGATGGCCACCACGCTATTCCCTCCCCGAGGATATGTCAAGATCCGAAACTGTTTTAGAATAGCGATTGGAAGACCCATGGCACCTTCTACATTCAACTGGCAGGATTCGTTCAAGGCGGGTGCCGTCATTCCTGCCCATCCACTAGCGCTCACGAAGATGCGCAAGTTGGACGAGCGGCGTCAACGTGCATTGACAAGGTACTATCTCGCGGCAGGTGCGGGCGGCGCTGCGGTGGGTGTGCACACAACCCAGTTTCAGATTCGCGACCCGAAAATTGGTTTATATGAGCCGGTCTTAGCCTTGGCAGCGGAGGAGCTTGGTGCAAAAGATGTGATTCGCATCGCGGGCGTCTGCGGGAAAACGCCGCAGGCGTTGCACGAGGCCGAAATCGCTAGCCGGCTTCAATACCATGCAGCACTCCTAAGCTTGTCTGCGCTGGCAGCAGGATCGGCCGAAGAGCGTATCGCTCACGTTCGCGCGGTTGGAGAGATCATTCCTGTTATTGGCTTTTATCTTCAGCCCGCCGTTGGTGGCCAGTCTCTCCCGTTTGAGTTTTGGCGAGCGTTCGCCGAGATCGAGAGCGTGGTCGGGATTAAGATTGCGCCTTTCGACCGCTATGCGACCCAAGATGTTCTGCGCGGGGTAGCGGCATCCGGCCGTGCCGGCGAGATTGCGCTTTACACGGGCAATGACGACCACATCGTTCTCGACCTACTCTCCCAGTTCCACTTTGCCGGACAGACGCTTCGGTTCGCGGGCGGCTTGCTCGGACATTGGGCTGTGTGGACGGCCCGCGCAGTGGAGCTGCAGCGGGAACTCCATCGGGTTGTACAGTCGGAGGCGCCTATTGATCCCAAGTGGTTTCTGCGAAACGCAGAGGTGACCGACATGAATGCGGCGCTCTTCGACGTTTCCCATCACTTCCATGGATGCATCGCGGGCATCAACGAGATTCTTCGCCGACAGGGACTGATGGAAGGTCGGTGGTGTCTGGAGCCGGGGGAAGATCTGTCGCCCGGTCAGGCTGAGGATCTTGATCGAGTGACAGCAGCGTATCCACATTTGGTCGACGACCAGTTCGTTCAGGAGAACGTGGATCGTTGGTTGTCCTAAGCGCGGTTATGGATGGCAACGGATACCAAGTGAAAATGCTTTAAGGCAGTTTCCCAGTTGCTATGCACCACTGGGATCGCGAGGTGTACACCTACTGTGAAACTGCTTTAGCGGACGAAGCCAATGGCGCCAAGGTCAGCCGAAATCAGCCGGCCGACTTCGATCACCGAAGCGATCAACAGTTTCTTCCGTGCGGCCGAGCAGCGTGCGGTTGGGATGTTGACGCTGACGGCGCCACAGACTGACGATTGGGAGTCAAAGATGGGAGCACCAACGATAAAGGCGCCGGTCACGGTTTCCTAAGCGTTCAAAGAATAGCCGGCCCTTTGCGTGCGCTCCAGGTCCAACTTCAAGTCACGCATTTTTGTATAAGTGTGCTTGGTGTACTGAGCGAGTTTCGACTTGGCCAAGAATGGCGCAAGTTCCCTGGACGAGAGGAAGGCCGCTACCGCTTTCCCGAGCGCGGTTGCGTGTATAGGGCAATCATCGCCAATATGTAAGGTCAGTCGAAGGGGATGTGATGTCTCGAGGACATCAATCAGGATGACGGACTCCGCGAGACGTTCCGCGAGGGCCACCGACTCATCCAACTTCTCGCGAAGCATGGCGAGGTGGGGTTTTGCGACGGCTGCCAGTCCCAATTGCTTCGCATTCCGCCGCGACAGACAAGTGGTCTTGAGGGTGAGACGGTAGACCCCATTCGCCTCCGGTTGTTCAACGTAGCCGACCTCTTTCAGGGTAAACAGGATGCGAAACGCGGAGCTTTTTACCAGGCCGACTTCCTTAGCGATCTCTTTAAGTGGCTTGCCGAATTCGCTGAGGGCCAGTGCTTCAAGAACCGCCAGAGTCTTGACTACGAGGTCGATGTGGTTGTTTGCGGCCATTCGTGGGTTTCCTGTCCTACTTTAAGCCCGAATCCCAGAGAAAGGATTTCTTCCGCCCATTCAGCCGAATTCCGGGCCAGCGGCAGCCATTAATTGCGCGGGATTACCGGGGAGTGCGGCAAGACCAAGAGCCATGCGCGTGAAGCAGCGCTGCCGGCGAAAGTCATGCGCGGTTAGCGTTGGAATGAGCACGCTTCCTGCATCCAGCACATCCACCACAAGACGGCCCGAACCTGCACGGATTCCTTCCGTCAATAGCGCCGCGGCGTCCGTGGGTTGGGCGACGATGGGCCCTAGATGGCAAGCCTTGGAGCCCTGGCGCGAGATGGCGAAGCCGTAGGGAGAACTGAACGCAAGACTACGTGGTCGCGCCAGGAAGCCCTCCAGCAGGAAGCGCCGGTCGGCCCCGAACGCGAACTGGTCAAGCTCAAGCCTGGCGGGGGCCACCGCACCTATGCCCCCGCCGCCGTATCCTTCCCATCGCTCCATCGTACCGAGTGGCAAGAAGCCGAGTGCTGTATATAGGGCTGTTGCGGCCGGTACTGCGTCCAGAAGCGCAGCCAGCCCCGCATCGCGCAGGACCGACGTGCAGGCCGCGGCGAGCCTGGTCGCAAGACCGCGCCGGCGCCATTCGGCGGTCACCAGCACCATCGAAATCCATCCGAAGGTGTCACCATAAGGAAGCGCCGCCGCAGTCGCCACCAAACGGTCTGCAATCGCGAATCCGAGCACCGTTCCATACTTGAAAAAGACTGCCCAGTCTGCGGCATTTTGGTTCCAGCCAGCCTCGTCTGACAAGAGCAGAGCGCGCGGAATCCATGTTGCGTCCAACCGTATCGGATAGAGCGTGTCAGTTAAGATAGGCATTTCGGATCAGGCGTTATCAAGTGAGAACGTTACTCCTTCGCGGCAGGGGAAGGCTGGTCTTCATTTGGGAGTAACTCGAAATGAGAAAAATCGCCGGCTTCATCAAAGGAGCCAAGTCCAATTTGTCCTTTTGTGAAGGTGCGGTCGAGCACAGAAAATCGCGACTTCGTTTCCTTGTTCAGAAAAACCTGGGTAGAGCCTGAGAGGACATCGCGCACGATTCGCACATCGTGCCAGGATCGGTCAGGGAGCGCCGCAGCGGCATCCAAGCCCGCGATCCGCCGGCGGTCACCACCGTCAACAAGGAATATGCCGTTGTGGACGGCAACTTCCGTCCCGGGATTCTCCGAAAGGTGAACATAGTAGAAGTGAAGCGTATCTACGTAGTTGAAAACCACAATCATGGAACCACCTGCGCGGCGCACTTTCACATTGAGGATAAAGCTGCCCACCTCTACACCGCGTAAACGTGCGAACTGCAGTGGCCGGCGAGGAACGCCGGGCGGCCGGCTGCGTCTCATATGGAGATAATCCATGCTATCTTCCTTGAGAATCTCCCAGTCTTCGGGGAAAGGCATCTGCCAGGCATTCAAGTTGCCTGTATCGAAGTCATCTCGAACGGGCAAGCTTGCTGCCGGCGTAATCCCATGCTGGGCTTCGGACCGCACAGAAACAGCATGGACTGCAATCAGACCGACGCAGGCAAGGAATATGGCTGACGAGTATATGCCTCTAGGCTTGTGCATTTCAGCAGTGAGTGGCGCGGACAGTGAACTGCCCGGCCTTTCGAACGGAATGTTCCCGCTGCGTCTCAGCTGGAGGATGGTTCTTCTTCATGGAGGACTGCTCTTGAACGGATATTCTTTCTAGTAGAACGCGTTCCAGTCAAGGCCACCACCCTAGCCGATTGGCGAGAAGCTTGTCAAACCCTAAACGCGTTCGAAACTGATTCCAGCAACAAGATGGCCGTGGGGCGCGTTTGACGCCGCTGTTCAGTCTTGCGTACTGCGAAGCGAGTACTGCATATCGCCGCTCACTGGTCCCGTCCTGGACGAACCGGAAATTGTATAGATCGCCGCCGCGCCCAGTAATCCTGCGGCGCTAAAGATCGTCCACGCCAAGCTATAGCTATGATAGGTATCGAATATCACTCCAGCCATCCACGGCGCCAACCATTGTCCGATGGAATACCCCATGATGATCAAGGCAAGTAGCTTGCCGAGGGAGGCGACTCCGAAGCATTCGGCCGTCACCAATGGAATCAACATGTAATCCGCCCCCATGGCAAAGCCGAATACCCCTGCGAACGCCAAGGCCGCCACGGGTTGGTGCGCGATATACAGTAGAGGGATTGCCCCTCCGAGCAGCAGATAGAACAGCGCCATGGTGTTCTTCTTCCTGAACCTGTCTGCGAAGTGGCCTACCACCACACGGCCCCCCAGACTGAAGGCGAGCAGAATCGACAGGAACCGTGCCGCGGCAGTCGCCGAATACCCTTGGTCTTTCATAAACAAAATAAAATGCTGAATCACGGCGTTGATCGCGCCAATAACAAGCGTAGCTCCAGCTAAGATGAGCCAAAAGTTTGCCGTACGAACTGCGGCTGAGACGGTGCTGGATGGGGGTTGGTCCAAATCCGCAGGCTCGCCGAGAGCCGGCGAAACCCCATCCGGCGTGAGACCCATTTCAGCCGGGTCCGAGCGTGTAATCCAAAACCCGACTGGAAAAAGAACAATCAGGATGAACGCTCCGGTAATTTCCAGCGCGTGGCGCCATCCGAAATTCCGCATAAGGAAATTGGCTAGTGGGGGAGAAACGACCCCGCCCAGGCCAAGCCCCAAATACGCGTAACCCATCGCTCGGCCGCGCCGCGCTCGAAACCACCGCGAGATAAGAACCTGATTGGCAAGCGGTCCTGCCAGTGTGTAACCCACTACCTCCAGGATGCAGAGCGATTCGTACTGCCAAAACTTCATGATCGAACCCATTAAAATGAGCGGAAGGCCAATAAAGCCCACACCAGAAAGTATTACCCAACGAGCCCCGATGCGATCAATCAATGCGCCGGCCAACAAACCGACAGGTAGTCCAACCACCACAAAGCCGAGCAAGAACCCTTGTGTCACCTGAGCTCGGGTGAACCCTAACGAGGCCACAAACGCGGGATAGAAAACAGGAAAACCGTAAAAGATGATTCCCACCGCCAAAAAGAGGTTGAGGAATGCCGCAACCACGATCCACCAGCCATAGAAGATGTGTGGAGGTGCGTTAGAATCGGGGTTTCGTGCCCTGTCTGTCATTTGGAACATCATCCCTCGATGGTGACTTTTCTGGCGCCGGCCTGAGCACGGATCGACAGTTCCGCTGCCAGAAGGCATTGCTCCTGATCCTGGGCGATGTGGGTTCGGTTGAGGATGTCTGCGACAAACTGCGGACCGAAGGGCAGCTCCAGCGGGTTGCAGTCGATGTAGCGCGCCTGCTTCTGATCCACCACGAAAAGGTGGTTGCCCTCTTTGTTGACCGTCACATTCGTGTACTTACGCAGCTCCATATAGCCTTCGGTACCAAGGACGAACAGACGCCCGTCCCCCCACGTTCCCAGACCGCGGGGCGTGAACCAGTCCAGGCGGATATAGCCGAACCCCCTGTTTCCGCGGAACACCATGTCGCCGAAGTCCTGGAACTCAGGGTGATCCGGATGGCGAACGTTGGCGACCTGCGATTCAGCAACCTCCGCATGGGTGGAACCGGTGTAATAGAGAAACTGGTCGACCTGGTGGGAGCCGATGTCGCACAGAATGCCTCCATACTGCTTCGGGTGCCAGAACCACTCCGGGCGGCCCGAACTACCGCCGGCGTCCCCGCCGGTATTCTGGTTAATCTGGTGGGGTGCGATGTTGATCGTCTGGATGACCTTGCCGATCGCACCAGCCCGGATAAGCTCTCCTGCTTTGACCGCGGCCTTCACCTCCAGACGCTCGCTATAGAGGATGCCATAGATGCGTTTGGTTTCGGCGATGGTCCTGCGTACCGCATCAAGATCCGTGAGAGTGGTCATGCCCGGTTTATCGGACAAGTAATCCTTGCCGTGCTTCATCACACGTATGCCGAGTTGTGCGCGCTCATTCGGAATGGTCGAACTAAGCACCAGCTGAATGCCGGCATCCTCGAGAATCTCGTCCTCGGAGCGCGCCCATTTCACGTCAGGGAAGCGCTTTTTGAAAGCCTCGATCTTGTCCGGCTCTGCTCCATAGGCGGTAACGAGCGTCCCTCCCCCGCGCTGCACAGCACCGACCATGCCATAGATGTGGTCGTGGCTCATGCCGCAAACGGCGAAGTTAACGGAGTTTTTGGGTAGCGGAGGATTGGGCGCTGCGACCTCGTACATAACATCGCCAGACAGAGGCAGCGGCGGCATCATGCCGGCAAGGCCGGCAGTCCCCAGACCGCGAAGGAACGCCCTGCGCCCAACATTTTCGTCCAATAACATCGATCACCTCAGTTCGACGGCCGGCAAAGTTGCCTGGCACTTGCTACCGGCCGTGGAGAACAAACAACCCCGTCGTCATGAGAACCGGATCGCCATCGTCCGATTCTCTCGATCCGTAAAGCCGATTTGTTCGTAGAATCGACGAGCGCGGTGGTTTTGTAGGGACACTTCAAGGTATATCCCCACGGCGTTGAACGGCCTCTCATTCATTAACCACTGAAAAAGGCCTCTCCCGGCTCCTTGGCAGCGCGACTTGCCCATCACGTACGACTCATCGACACCTTCGTTATTATCCTGTTGTTGAAGTAAATTGTATCTCTGCAATCTCTGATTCCGTTTCTCCTGATGCGAGGAATGCTTGATCGACTGTTTGTTTTTGGTCAGCGAGTTTCGATTCCAGACAAAGATCGCGTTGCCGATCGCCGCCCTGGGACTGAACTTACTTATGAATCAGTCACTTGGAGTTGGAGCGCTTTGGCTAGCTGCGTGCCCAGTTCCAAGAGCAGATCGCGCCTCGTGCAGAGACCGGTTAAACCAGACCTGTGAATCTCAAAGCCTTTTCCGGCACACCCGGAGATATTGGAGAATTCTTTATGTTCCGATCCATTGCTCGCGTCGTGGTTTCTGTTGGCATGGTATCTGTTTTCGTCTTGGCGTCCTTGGCCAACGCCCAAACAGTCATGCCCGATCCGATCAAGGCGCAGAATCCGCTGACGACCACGCTATCGATTTTTCGTAGCAATATGCAGGACAAGATCATGAAGTCGGCGGACGCGATGCCAGCGTCCAAGTACAGCTACCGGCCGGCAAAGGACGTTCGCTCGTTTGCTGAGATCCTGAATCATGTGGCGGATATCTCCTACCTATTGTGTTCAAACGCCAAGGGTGAGGCGAACCCTGATCCGGATTCCGCGAAGGTTTCGAAGGCCGAGATCATGGCCCGTCTCAAAGGTGGGTTCGATTACTGCGATGGGGTGTACTCCGGGTTCCCCGATGCGCACCTCAATGACCCGGCGGACTTCTTTGGCGCCAAGACGAACAAGATGTTCATCTTGACGCAAGTCGGGAATCATGACGCCTTGCATTACGGCAATCTTGTCACCTATCTGCGCATCAATGGCCTCGTGCCGGCCGGGGGCTGGTTTTGATGGCCCAAGCGGCGAATCCGGGGTACACGCCACCACTCGCGACAACATGAGAACAACAATGCCGCGATCCTTCGAGACGTGCTTGACTGGTTCAACTCCCAGATTCGTCGGTGGAACTTTTTACCGGCATGTCATCCAAAAATAACAATTCGAAGTTATACCTGAGAGGATCGAAATCCCTTTCAGGAGGTTCCACGAATGCAATTGAAACAAAAGCACGGTCCGGGCGCGCTGATGCGCCGCATGGCTATCGTCTCGTTGGCGGTTCTGGCCGGCGGAGGCGCTGCCCTGGGCCAAAACGGCAGCGACTATTTCCTGCCTGGCAACTTGGTGGTTAGCCGCAGCGTGTACTACAACAACGCTAATAATGTCACCATCGGCGAAACTCTGCCGCCCAATTGCTTGAGCACTCAAGCCTCGGCGGGAAGCTGCGTCACGGCCGAATTTAACGGCTTGTATCCCCAGGTCTTTAACAACGACGCGATTGATGGTAGTTTCGGCGTTACGTCCCCGATTTTCCTGGATCAGATAACACCGGCGGGCGCACTCATCAATACCCTCGAAGTGCCCAATAGTTTGCAGAATGGAGTTCCGCCGGCCAAGGACCAGATGGTGACCAGCTTCAGCTCGAAATCAGAAGTAGCCCTGAATCTTTCCACCAGTGGTGATTACCTGACCTTCATGGGCTACCACGCACCCGTTGCCGCGCTCGACGTTTCCAACTCCAATACGCCGGCCGCTGTGGACCCGACCAATCCCGTCGGCGAAAACGTCTTCCGCGTAGTGGGGCAGGTGGACCGGAAGGGCAAGTTCCGCTTTACGCTGACCAATGCCTACAGCGGAAATAATGGCCGCGCGGCGATCCTAAACGACACTGCTGGCGCGAATCTGATTTACACCGCCGGCAACGCAGGGAACGGCTCCAATCCCCAGCCCGATAGCATCATCATCGGAACAGGGGCGCAGATCCTAACGTCGCAGGTCAAAGCGGAGGTTGCGCAGTCTCCAGGAGTTCCCACACCGGTGGGCAGCTTCAACGTGACCCAGCTAGGCGCAAAGATCGACAAAATTGGCAAGGACACGAACTTCCGCGGCATCGCGGTTTTTAACAACGTGATCTACACCACCAAGGGCAGCGGCGGCAACGGCGGCAACACCGTCTATTTCGTCGACACCACAGGCCAGGCTTGCCCCAGCACCAGTGCGACACCCGGTGTCGGGCTCCCTCAATCGGGCGCCACACTGCCCTCCGCTGGATTGGCTTATGATACCGATCCGACGGTGATACAGGCACAAGGGCTGGTGCCATACAACATGTGCATCCTGAAGGGATTTCCCTCCGCGCTTAACTCCAAGCTCAAGACCAAAACCACTGCATATCCGTTTGGCATCTGGTTCGCCAACCCGACCACGCTTTATGTGGCCGACGAAGGCGACGGCGCCCTCGGAGATGCCGGGGCAACGCCGGCAGGGCTGCAAAAATGGATTTTCGATTCTGCCACCCAGCAATGGAACTTAGCGTACGTTTTGCAAAGTGGATTGAACTTGGGAGTGCAGTACACGATCCCGGGTTATCCAACTGGAATTAATGCGGCAACCGGACTTGCCTGGGCTCCCGAGCCAGACGGCCTGCGCAACATCACCGGCCGCGTGAATGGTGACGGGACGGTTACCATCTGGGGCATCACCTCCACTATCAGTGGTGGCGGAGACCAGGGCGCCGACCCCAACCAGTTGGTCTCGATCACCGATACCCTGAGCTACACCACAAGTGCACAAGCGGCAGCAGAGAGCTTCACGCTGCTCAAGACTGCGGGCTTTGGCGAAGTTCTTCGCGGTGTGGCATTCACTCCCGGCACCTAACAACTTAATAAGAGCTGTTTTTCTTCTTCCAGGCTCGGCAGGGGCGCTTTGCTCGCCCCCCGGGCCTTTTCTTCGCTTACGCTCGGTGGCTGGGACTGGGTTCTCTGCGCTAACTAAGGAACTAAGGTGCGGGTATTGGCGCCCGTCCTCCGGCATTTCTGGATATCCCACTTGTGCGCCATTGGGCAGCCTTACTTCTCCATCTATAACAACGGTGGGTACGCGGTGGTACGGGAAGACTCGCGTGGGCCGGCACGTTCTGCCCAAGTTGAGTGGTTGCGGCGCCTCCCATGTCGACTGAATTGTCCCCCATAAGTAATGTCGGGCACTCGCCGGGAAATGATACAAGGCCGAGGCCTGATCGAACTATGTGAACACAGCATGAATGTTTCTCGCCATTTTTGCTTGGCGATTTCCCCTTTTCTTCTATTGCGTTTGTGGGAAGTCTTTCTCGGGAGAAACGTCGTGATCGCAAAACAACGTTCGGCAACATTTACAGGAACGCGTTGGTTCGTCTTTTTGATAGCAGGAGCGTTCCTGGCAGGTCTGCTTGTAGTGGCGTGCAGCAGCGGGACCTCCTCCCCTCCCGTGACGGCGACCGGAACTGCCAACGTGATGATAAGCGATCCGGCCACCTGCAGCGGGCCCACCGGCCCCTTCGCTCACGTCTATGTCACCATCACGGATGTCAGCGCAAACATCAGTTCGACAGCTGGAGATAACGACAGTGGTTGGACAGACTTAACGCCTGGTCTCTCCTCTCAGCCGAAACAAATCGATCTGCTCGGACAGGCGAACAATCAGTGCTTTCTCGCAACTTTGGGTGATACCCAGCAGCTCCAGGCAGGCAAGTATCAGCAAATCCGTCTGATTCTGGCGGACAATAGCGCAACCGTCGCAAACAATGCCTGTGGCAGTTCCGCCAACTGTGTCGTATTGTTTTCCGATAGGAACAGCGTTCATCCGCTCCTCCTATCGAGTGAGTCAAAGACAGGACTCAAGATTCCTTCCGGGCAAATTGCCTCCGGCGGCTTCACGATAGCCGCCGGCCAGACCAAGGATTTGGATATCGACTTCAATACCTGCGCATCCATTGTTCAAGAGGGCAATGGCCAATACAGACTGAAGCCTGTTCTCCACGCCGGAGAGGTCAGTACCACATCCAGTTCGATTAACGGAAAAGTACTCGATCAGGGAACGGGAAATCCGGTGAACGGGAACGTGGTGGTGGCCCTGGAACAGAAAGACGCCGCGGGCGTGGACCGGATCATGATGGCAACCCTTGCCGGGAGCGACGGCACGTTTGTGTTTTGCCCGGTTCCTACTGGCGCGTATGACGTTGTGGTCGTTGGTGAGCGTACCGATGGTACCGCATATCAGCCTTCTATCGTGACCGGAGTGGCCAACGGGCAGACTACTGGATCTGTGAGTTTGTATGTGGGAGTCGTCGGCCCACTGGGTGCAGCCCAGTTCTCAGGCGTTGTTGCGTCTCAGAACGCGGCAAATCAGGCCACCGTTACTGACGTTCAACTCTCTGCTCTTGAAGCGACGCAGGCGGGAGGCACTTCGTTCACTATTCCGCTTGTTCCCAATACTCAGCAGCCGTCCGCTATACTTGCGCTGGAAACAGCCGCGTCGTCCAACTGCCCAACGGGTACTGACTGCGTGAGCTATTCGATGACACTGCCTGCGGGAGGTCCGTATATCGGAGCATACTCAGCCAATGGAGCCACCTTGTCGCAAAGCTCCCCATTGGCAGGATATGTCCTCGACGGATTGGCATTCGTGCCCTCCTCCGGCGGAGCTACAGACTGCGCCCCCTCGGAACAGAACACGCCGGCCTATGTGTTGACCACAGGGGGAACTTTTGTAGTAGTGGCTCCGGCGCTGGCATTCACTCAGTGCCAATAATGCAACGTCCCCACGCCGGGCGGGGCCTTTGCGCGCGAACCGTTCGACACGCCTTGGGCGCAAGCGAGACGCGGACACGTTTTGGACTGCTGTGGTGAATCTCTAAATGCCGGCGTCGTTTGACTCAGAACGTTCCAGAATCATTTGCTTCTGGAACGCGTCCCGCCGGACATTCCTCTAAGGAGGCAAAGGCTCCACGCCCGGGGCCGCCCAGGCGTGGAGCCCAGACAATCAGTGATCCATTTCTTGGTAACGATAAGCCTGACGCAGCATGATGCCATCCAGCGCCACACTGCGTCAGGTTTCGGAATTTGCCGCCCTCAGGACGATGTAGAGTATGAGAATCCGAATGCAGCCTGAATCCAAATGCTCTCAATATCGGTGACGAGTCTATGTTTGGCCCGGTCTGCTCGTGGCCCCGGCTACGCAATGGCGCCGAGTCGAACATTGCTATGTAAGGCTATGAAGGAGCACCGGGTAGGCGGAATTGAACCATTCATCGCACACAGACAAAATGGAGTAGATCATGGAAGGTTTGACGCGCCGCGCTCTTGCTAAGCTGGCGGTTCTGGGCGGGGCTGCGGCTGTTTCGGCTGCAGCGGGCGCGGCAAAGGTGTCTGACCCGCTCGATGCTTTGGCAAACGTGCCCGACTCGCTCGATGCCTTGGCGAAGGTCAAAGGCTTTACCGGCTTTGGCAGTTCCATGGGCGCAGGCCCAATGGGGTCAGAGGGTGGCTCCCGATCTTTCAACGACGCCGGCGTGCGTGCCATTCACCGCCGCGAGTGCAGCATTCTGGTGTGCGAGACCGAGATGAAGTGGATGGCTTTAAGGCCCGACCCCAAGGAATACACCTTCTATCGAGCCGATGGCATGGTGGACTGGGCGCGCGACAACCACATACGGATGCGAGGCCACACGCTGCTGTGGAACCAGCCGCAATGGTTCCCCAAATGGGTGGCGAATTATGATTTCGGCACGCGGCCGGCGACTGAGGCCGAACGGCTGCTGCGTGACCATATCACCACCGTTTGTACTCATTTCGGAACGAGCATCTTCACCTATGACGTGGTGAACGAGGCGGTGGATGAATTTACCGGCGAAATGATCGAAACAGTTTTCACCAAATATCTGGGTCCTGAAGCGATCGACATCTGCTTTGACGCTGCACATAAAGCGGCGCCCCATGCCAAGCTGGTCTATAACGATTTCGCCAGTTGGGGCGCGGGCCACGCCAAGTATCGCGAGGGCATCCTGCGGCTTCTGTCGCGGCTCAAGGCCAACAAGGTGCCCGTGGATGTGTTTGGGGTGCAAAGCCATATCGGACAGGACTTCGGTTCGGATTCGCTGGGTTCAAACAACTTCAACGCGGCTGACCAGGAGGTTTGGAAACAGTATCTGGATGCAGCCAGCGGCATGGGCTTGCGTCTGGCCATCACCGAATTCGATGTCAGCGAGCGCGGCACGCCGTCTGATATTGTCGAGCGTGACCGCCAGATCGCCGATCTGGCGCATCGCTATCTCGATTTCATGTTCGGCTATCGCAATCTCGATTACATGATGGTTTGGGGATTGATGGACTATTATTCCTGGCTGCAGGATACCGGTGGCAGGCGGCTTGACGGAATGCTCAAGCGTCCCTCGCCCTTTGATGACAATTATCAGCCCAAGCCTCTGCGTCAGGCCATCGCCGCGGCCCTCCGCAATGCGCCTCTACGCGCGTGAGCAGGACCATCTCTCCGGCGCCGCGTCGCCGAGAGACTAAAGAAGACAACAAACGTCCAGTGGGCGCACCCGGACCCCAGGTCCCGATGCATGCGAGGCGCCATCAACGCCCATGAAATCATTTATTTACGGAAACTTAGTATAACTGTCACGGCAAAGGCTTTGCCAACAATCTCCCGACTTAATTGCTGCTGAGGGTGTTGGACAGGGTGCTGAGATATTAACCGCGCAGCTTTGAGCTTAAGAGCAACCGAAGTGTCGCTCCGTATAATCGAGGTGACATGCTCACTCGGGTCTATATCGACAATTTTCGAAGCCTTCAGAACTTCGAATACACGCCGGAGAAAAAGGAACTGCTGCTTGGCGCCAACGGCAGCGGCAAGTCTTCCTTGTTAGAAGTCCTTCGGCGCCTGAAGGGTTTTGTGAAGGGCGACTCGAACCTGTTTTCGCAGTCGACCCATACCCGCTGGCTCAATAGCCCAACACAGGTATTCGAGCTTGAAGCGAGACTTGATAGTAAGCGGTTCGAGTATCGTCTGGAACTCGGGTATGCGGAAGTAACGAAGGAACAGAGAGTCACTCTCGAGCGGCTGACCGTCAATGGCGAAACTGTATTTCAGCTGGCGGAGGGGAAGATCCGTTTCTTTCCCAACGCAAGCGAGTCGGTTGCCGTTCCCCTTCAGACCAATCGCTCGGCCCTGCCTCTCTCGGTACTGAGCAACGATGATGTTCGGCGATTTGTGGAGTGGCTGAGCGATCATGTCCACTGCTTCGATATTGATCCGTACCCAGGCGAGATGAACGAGACGGCGGACACGGAGGAACGCGAACCGGACTTTGAGCTGAATAATCTAGCCGGTTGGTATCGTTCGCTCGTCACGACATACCCGGACGAGAATGTAAAGTTTCTCGATTCCCTGAGGCGGTGTATGGATGGATTTCTGACGCTCAAGTTCTCCCCAGAAGAGGACGGCGTGCGGAGATTGAGAGCGGAGTTCACGTCTCCTACGAAGAAGCGGGTGAGCTACTCCATCTCAGAGTTGTCCGAAGGCCAACGATGTCTGATCTCTCTCTATATGATTCTGCACTTTTCGGTCGAGCGGGGAGACACCGTCTTTGTCGATGAGCCTGACAACTTTATAGCCCTGCGCGAGATTCAACCGTGGCTGCTCTCCGCCGAGGAGGCTGTCGAAGAACACGGCGGACAGCTGATCCTCGTCTCGCATCATCCTGAAACATTGAATCAGTGGGCGAGGGTCTATGGACTTCGGTTTTTCCGCGAGCAGAATGGTCAGGTGCGCACGGCAAAGTTCATGCCCGATGAGAGCAATCTGCAGCCGTCGGAAGTGATCGCCAGAGGATGGGAGTAGGTGGGGAAGCCGTCGCAGGTTGTCGTCCTTGTTGAGGACAATCGTCAACAACAGCTCATCTTTCGTTATCTCCGTCGCATCGGACTCGAGGCCCGTGCAATGCGATTCGTTCTTCCATCCTCCGGAAGTGGTGAGCAGTGGGTCCGTGAGCAATTCCCGGTCGAAGTTACCGCCTATCGGAGACGGAGAGCGCGCGCCGAAACGAAGTTGGTCGCCGTCATCGATGCGGACAATTCCACGCTTCCGGAGCGATTGGCTCAACTCGACCAAAAGCTCAGCATTCCTTGACATCCTTAAAGCGCGTGGCTGTGCTTGCTGCTTTTGATGTCTTTGCCTGAGTTCGTCAGCACCAGTTTGCCCAACTCCACGCCGCGCAAAGCCAGCATGCGATCTGCGATTTCCTGCAGTTCCCTACTCTTGCCCTTCATGATAATCACTTCCAGGCAATAGTGATGATCGAGGTGAACGTGGGTGGCGGCAAGCACCATGGCGCCCGCGGAGTGTTGCGTCGCTGTCAGCTTCTCCGAGAGATTAGGAACATGGTGGTCATACACCAGCGTCAACGTGCCCACAACCGGCTTATTGGAGTCAATCGTCTCGGCGAGAAGCGCCTCACGGATCAGATCGCGCACTGCTTCGGAGCGGTTCTTGTAACCCCGCTTCGAAATCAACCGATCAAACTCCTTCAACAGCGCATCTTCCAGCGAAACACCCGTTCTTGCCAGTTCTGACATTGTACTTCTCCACCGCTGTAGCAGTTTCGCAATTGGTGTAGACCGAAGGAGTAGGCATTTTCGTGGTTTTCTCTCAAAGAAAACCACACCTCGCGATCTTTATTGGACCACAGTAATTGCGAAACTGCTTTAATTGTAACCACCGCAACAAAGCCGCTTCCCCGCCAGGTCACATATTCCACGTCACATATTCGAGGTAGCGAGATCGTCGTCCTTGGTTTCCCGGATCGAAAGCAATCCTAGAAGCGTCAACACGGCGGATCCGGAGAGGTAATATCCCACATATTGCAGCCCATAGGTGCGGGCCAGCCAGGTGGCAATATACGGCGCCAGTGAAGCGCCCAGGATGCCGGCAAAGCTAAATGCCAGGGAGCTCCCCGTGTACCGCACAGATGTCGGAAAGAGCTCGGAGATCACGGTGCCCAGCGGCCCATACGTGAGGCCCATCAATGAGAGACCCAGGACCATCATCACCACGGCGCCGGTTGTGCCGGCAACGAACATTGGCGCCAGCACCAGTCCAAAGGCGGCAATCGATACCGTAACCCAAAGCATCACCCGCCGGCGGCCTCGTTCCGCCAGCAGCGCAGAGACGGGAATAAATAATGCGAAAAAACAAATGCCGAACAACTGAATCAGCAGAAATTTCGACCGGCTGTAGCCAAGGGCCGTAGTGCCCCACGACAAGGCGAACACCGTCATCAGATAAAACAGAACGAAGGTTGCCAGGCTCACTGAAATTCCCGCGATCAGAGCTCTGGTGTAGTTACGAAATACCGCCAGCATCGGCACTTTCACCTGCTGACCCCGATCCAGGGCTTCCCGGAAAACAGGCGTCTCGGTGATGGTCAGGCGCACATAGAGGCCAAGAAACACCAGCAAAGCGCTGGCCAAAAAAGGCAGGCGCCAACCAAAAGCGAAAAACTGCTGGTCCGTCAGCCCCCGGGAGAGCAACAGAAAGGTGCCGCCGGAGAGCAGGAAGCCGGCAGGCGCGCCCAGTTGCGGAAACATACCATACCAGGCGCGCTTGTTGGGAGGCGCATTCTCGATAGCCAACAGCACCGCTCCGCCCCACTCTCCACCGAGACCGAGCCCCTGGCCAAAGCGGCAAAGCGCCAGCAACAGCGGCGCGGCAAAGCCAATCGCCGCATAGGTCGGCAGAGCGCCGATCGCCACCGTCGAAACCCCCATGGTCGAGAGCGCAATCACCAGCGTTGTCTTACGGCCAACGCGATCGCCAAAATGACCGAACAGCGCGGAGCCCACCGGACGGGCCAGAAACGCGATGCCAAATGTCGCCAGCGATTCCAGTGTGGCGGTGGCCGGGTTCGATCGGGGAAAGAACAGCCGCGGAAACACCAGCACCGCCGCGGTCGCATAAATGTAGAAATCGAAAAACTCGATCGTGGTGCCGATCAGGCTGGCGAACAGAACCTGCCCCGGCGTATTCACACGCTTGCTGGACCTGATGTGGATCGAACTCATCCAAGCTCCGCTTCTTATATCATTTCGCTAAGCGATTTTCACTCGTTAGCGATGCAGTTGAATACTATCGTGAAGGAGCACTGCGCATGAGTCAGACCCAGGCCCTCTCGGCCGCCGCCGCCGGAACCATCACCCTCGGTGGCGACCTCACCGTAAATCGTCTTGGCTACGGAGCCATGCGCATTACCGGCAAAGGCATCTGGGGACCTCCTGCCGACAAGGGCGCGGCGCTCGCCACCGTTCGTCGTGCCGTCGAGTTGGGCGTCAACTTCATCGACACCGCTGACTCCTATGGCCCCTATGTCTCAGAGGAGCTGATTGCCGAGGCGCTCTACCCGTATCCCGCCGGTGTGGTCGTCGGCACCAAAGGTGGATGGGAGCGATGCGGCCCGATGCAGTGGACACACAACGCCAGTCCCCGGCACCTCACCGAAGCAGTGGAAGGCAGCCTCAAACGCCTGCGCCTCGATCGCATCGATGTTTACCAGCTCCACGTGCCCGATCCGGCCGTCTCCTACGATGCCTCGATGGAGACTCTGGCCCGGTTGCGCGAACAGGGCAAGATTCGCCACGTGGCCCTTTCCAACGTCACCCAGGAGCACATCGAGCGCGGACGCAAAATAGTTCCCATCGTCTCCGTGCAAAATCGCTACAGCTTCGCCGATCGCGAATGGGACTACGTGGTCGATTACTGCGAGCAGCATGGCATCGCCTTCCTTCCCTGGGCTCCGCTGGGCCAAAACAGAAAGGCGCATGAGGTTCTGGAGAAGGTTTCCCGGGACCTGGGCGCCACCACCTTGCAAACAGCCCTTGCGTGGCTGCTGCAGCGGTCGAAAATCATTTTGCCCATTCCTGGCACTTCGTCCGCAGCGCATGTGGAAGAAAATGTTGCCGCGGCCGCGTTGCAGCTTCCCGAGTCCGCCTTCAAGGAACTGTCGGACGTGACGCCCGCACCCGTCAGCTATCGAGGCTAAGATGAAAACCTATCGCATTGCCATGGTGCCCGGCGATGGAATCGGTAAGGAAGTCGTACCCGCCGGGCGCAAGGTTCTCGAAGTGCTGGCCGCTTCCGGGAGTGCCTTCACCTTCGAGTTTGAAAACTTCGATTGGGGCGGCGATTATTTTCGTCGCCATGGCGTCATGATGCCCGAGAACGGGCTCGACGCTCTGCGCAGCAAAGACGCGATCTTATTCGGATCTGCCGGCGATCCCCACATCCCCGATCACATCACGCTCTGGGGCCTGCGCCTCAAGATCTGCCAGGGACTCGATCAATACGCCAACATTCGCCCCACACGCATTCTGCCCGGCATCGACGGGCCGCTCAAGCGCTGCCGTCCACAAGACCTGAACTGGGTCATCGTGCGCGAGAACACAGAGGGGGAGTACTCCGGCGTGGGCGGCCGCATGCATCAAGGGCACCCCATCGAGGTGGCCACCGACCTTTCGTTGATGACCCGTGCCGGGGTCGAGCGCATCCATCGATTTGCGTTTCGCCTGGCGCAGTCTCGTCCTCGCAAGCTGTTGACCGTGGTGACCAAGAGCAATGCGCAACGCCACGCGATGGTGATGTGGGATGAGATCGCGACCCGGGTTGCCGAAGAATTCCCCGACGTCACCTGGGATAAAGAGCTGGTGGACGCCGCAACCGCGCGCATGGTCAATCGTCCGGCCTCACTCGACACTATCGTGGCTACGAATCTCCATGCCGATATACTCAGTGATCTTGCTGCCGCATTGGCCGGGAGCCTGGGCATTGCGCCCACCGCGAACATTAACCCGGAGCGTCTCTACCCCTCGATGTTCGAGCCCATTCATGGTTCGGCCTTCGACATCATGGGCAAGGGTTGGGCAAATCCCGTAGGCACGTTTTGGTCGGTAGTGCTGCTATTGGAGCACCTGGGAGAAATCGACGGAGCGGAGCGCGTGATGAACGCCATCGAACACGTCACCGCGAACCCCACGCTGCACACCCGCGACCTTGGCGGCACTGCTACCACGGCCCAGGTAACCGAGGCGATGTGTCAACACATCGCCGCAGCCTAACTAATCGCTCTTCAGGTGCAGATCCCGCCGTTCGAAGATCGTGGTCCCGGCAAAAAACAACAACCCAGCGCCGAGCACGATCAGAAGCAACCCCACGGGGTGTTGCAGCATGCGCGCAAACCCATCCAGGTCTCCCTGGGTCAGGGTAAACGGCAAGCGGCCCGGCGCGAAACCAGGCCAATGGTATCCCGCCAGGCCCAGCAACACCAGCAGCGCCAGCGAAGCAGTGGACGCGAGCATGGTGGGCAGCCAGGTAGCGAAGAAAAGAGCTGCGGCGGCCGTCCAGATACCCAGCACCAGTTGGGCCACGGCAAGAGCGAGCAGAAGAGCGAACGGTTGATGGACCGCCGAAAATAGGGCCGTTCCGCTCATCACAAAACTCACCACGTAGACCGTGAGTGGGAGCCAGGCCGCGCTGACCAAAGCGAAAAAGTATTGCCGCCGGCTCACCGCGCGCGCAAGCACGCTGGCGATGCGGCGGGAACGCTGCTCATTGCCCAACAAGGCGCTCCCGGTAAAGGCGACCAGTCCAAGCCCATAGAGGCACTCCTGATGCACAATCGAAAGCACGTCGTCGAGGTCCGGCCGGCCCGCGGGCACCAGCAAGATCGCCGCCATGCCAAACGGCCACAACATCAGGAACAAATAGATCCACCGATTCTGCAGAAGCAGCCGGCGCGTGATGGGCCATATCTTCCTGATCACGCCGGGTCACTCGCCTTCCCGGGAGTGTCTTGCGACGCGGCGGCGCTGCTCCACTCGATAAAAAGCTCCTCCAGCCGGCGCCGCATCGGCGAGAGACTTACAAGCTCCCCTCCGGCGCTCCACACCGCCTCGATCACCCGGCGCTGTTCCTGCGCTGCAATCGATATGCGAATCAAGCCGGGTCGGTCCCGGCCGTCGCCGTCCCCGCATCGATCCCGGGATAGATGCGGTTCAGCTCGGCAACCGAGATGCCGCGCAACTCCATCTCCACCCGATCCGACTCGCTCTGCAGTTCCTGCAGTGATCCGCAACGGAGCAGGCGGCCCTGGTGGAGAAACGCGATGCGGTCGCAGATCTGCTCCACTTCTGTCAGCTGGTGCGAGCTGAAAAAAATGCTCTTGCCCGCATGGCGGGCTTTGCGCAGCAGCTCGCGCACTTGCTGCACTCCGGCCGGGTCGAGAGCCGCGGCCGGCTCATCGAGAATCAACAACTTCGGGATCGTTGATCAGTGCCTGGGCCAACGCCAGCCGTTGCTGCATACCCCGCGAATACTGCCGCGCATCCTTGCGGGCATTCGCCTCGTCGGGCAATCCGACTGCACCCAAAAGATCGCGAATATTCGCTCGCCAAGCTGAGCATCCTTCACTCCATTCAGGCGTGCTGCCGAACTCCACGCTGCGATAGCCGCTCTCAGGAAAAAATACCGGGACATCCGGCACGAAACCGAGCCGCGACCGCGCCTCCGCATCGCCGAACGGCCTACCCAGCAGCGTGCCCGTTCCCGACGATGGACTGAAGAAAGCCCAGCGCGAGATGGATCGCGGTCGTCTTCCCCGCCCCGTTTGGTCCCAGAAAACCGAGAATCTCTCCCGGCTCGAGAGCTCAGCGTCAAGCGGATGCAGCGCAGTGTAGCCTGCCGAACTGCTTCGAGATTGCTGAGAACGTCAGGCGAGGAGGCATGTCAGGAAAAAGACGGGAACGAAGAAGAGATCAGGCCCGGCCTGATCTCTTTCGATTACGGCAACGCTTCCAGGCAAGGTAACGGGCGCCCCAGGTCTCTCGTCGTGCCCTCGAGACCTGGGGCGCACAGCGCTCTACTGTACTTTGAGGAAAATGATGACCAGCGTGAACAGGGAGAGTGACTCCATAAACGCCAGGCCGAGGGTGAGCAGCAGCAGGATGCCGGCACGTGCTCCAGGATTGCGAGCCAGCGCCTCGGTTGCCGAAGCAGTGGCGCGGCCCTGACCGAGACCGCAAAGCCCGGCGGCGAGGCCCATGCCCAATCCAGCGGCGATGGCGACGAGTCCGTGGCCCACACTCGCCTGGCTATCCCCCGTTGCTTGGGCGAAGGCTGGGGTCGCGAGGAACAAGACCGACAGCGTCATGAATAGATATTGCAGTTTGCGCATTCTTTCTCCTTGCTTCCTGGGATTGCCGCCAGTGGGTGGTTGAGGCTCACCGTGCTGGCCCCCTCACGCTTGCGGCGTTCGCACCGGAGAGGAAGCATAGCCTCCGGCGCGAATAAACTCCGTTAAACTTTAGTGATCGTGCGCCACTGCCTGGGATACGTAAATCATGGTCAGCAGCATAAAAATGTACGCCTGGATGAGCGCCACTCCCAGGTGCAGTGCCATAAAAATAATCGGGATGCCGATCGGTATCAGGGAGAAGAAAACCAGCGTCACCTCTTCCCCGGCAAACATGTTGGCGTAAAGACGAACGGTGAGCGAGAGGATGCGCGCCAGGTGCGAGATCAACTCGATCGGCAGCATCATCGGGGCGATCCACCAGATAGGCCCCAGAAAATGCTTGAAGTAGCTGACCGGCCCCTGCTCGCGGACGCCGTGGTAGTGGTAATAAAACCAGCACCAAAGCGCGACACCCAGCGGAACCGTCGCGACCGAGGTGGGGGCGATCAATCCCGGCACCATGCCCAGAAGGTTCGAGATCAGCACGAAAAGCAGCACGCAGGTCGAAAACATGACATAACGCTGGCGTGCCGTGGCCGATGATCGAATCGCCCTGGTCGGAGACGAAACCGTGGATCATCTCCGCGAGTCTGCTGGATGGTGCCTGGATTCTCCACGTTCAAGCGAAAACCGCACCAGCAGAAAAAACACCAACAGCAGGCCGAGCACCAGCAGCTCCATGGCGAACGTCTCGGTGATGGGAGCCTGCGGATTGTAGGGCTGGACGTGCACCGCGTGCATAACCTGGGTCGCCAGGTTGCCGAATAGTTTGTTCAACGTAGCAGTGATGGGGTCTAATTCATGCATACCAGTCGATCAAGCCTCATGCGGACCAGCCGCGAAATAGTCGAATTGCCTCAACGAAGAGGGCGAACAAGGCCAGGGCGATGCCCAGTAACAGCGCCAGCACCTTCCCGTCCAAACTTCTCAGGCTAACATAAAGCACGCCGGCGGCGACTACGAGGCGGACAAAAAACCAGAACATAACCGGTCCCAGTGGTTTTGGCGTGCTTTGGTCTCCGCGCCCGTCGCATCCAGGCGAACCAGAACCGCGCGTCATCAGCTGGCGCCACTCCAGAATGCCCGTGGCCGCAATGGCGCCCCCCATCAGGAACAGCAACATGGAACGCCAACCCCAGGCGAGCCAAATGATCGGAATCCCGACCAGCGATGGCGATCAGGACGCTGCGCAGCGCCCGGTTCAACACCGCTCGCAGGTCCTGATCGCTGAATTCCATTTACTCCTTGCTGTGCGACAGAACGATGCGAATGGTCTGGACAAAGCCCGCAATCGCCCCCGCGATCAGCCCCGCAACGTTCATCCAATGCAGATTGAACCAGCGATCGAGAGCCAGCCCGATGGCCCAACCGATCACCACGCAGGCGGGCAACAGCAGCCCCAACTGGATCAGGCTTTCCACGCGCACCAGGGAGTGCAACGCGGCATCCTTGTCTGGGGCCTTCGCTGGGACCCTGGCCGCAACCTTGTCTGGGGCCTTCGCCTTGCTCTGGTCCTCCGGCGGATTCGGTGGCATGTGGCCCTTTCCCCGGCTGTTATACACCATGCGCGACGCTGTTCCTACGCACACCCGCCGGCGCCCACGGAGAAGAGACTCTGACACAAAGCATTTCCTCAGCGAGGACTGTGGAAAGCGCGTCCTTCCGGCGGCGCCTCTCGAAACCGTGGCAACCGCAAACGTTATACTGACCCTTCGTCGAGGCATCCATTGTTTGAGTCCGAATTCGAGAGCAATCTCTTTGCCCTCCGCCAGGAGAAGCTGCGTCAAATTGAGGCGCTTGGCCAGCAAACCTACCCCAACCAATTTCTCACCTCCCACACCCTCTCCGAAGTGCGCCAAAATTCGGAGACATCGCGCCGGAAGTCCTGGACGCACAGCGGCACAATCGTCACCGTCGCCGGCCGCATCATGGCGATCCGCGCTCAAGGCAAGGCCGGTTTTGCACAGCTGCAACAAGGCGGTGAACGCTTACAAATCTACGTTCGCCTGGATGCCGTAGGCGACCAGGGCTTTCAGCTCTACAAGCTGCTCGACCTGGGCGACCACATCGGAGTCTCCGGCTACGTATTCCGCACCCGTACCGGAGAACTAACCGTCCATGTCGAAAAGATCACCTTCCTGGCCAAGGCCATGCTCGCCCTCCCGGAGAAGTATCACGGGCTAGCCGACGTAGAGCTTCGCTACCGTCAACGTTACGTCGATCTCTTCATGAACACCGACGTGCGTGCGGTCTTCGTCAAGCGCGCCCAGGTGCTCAAGGCGATCCGATCCTTCTTCGATCAGCGCGGATACATCGAGGTGGAAACCCCGATGATGCAGCCCATCGCCGGGGGCGCCGCCGCCAGGCCCTTTCGCACCCATCACAACGCGCTCGATCTTTCCCTGTACCTGCGCATAGCGCCGGAGCTCTATCTCAAGCGCCTGGTGGTCGGCGGCCTCGACCGTGTCTACGAGATCAATCGCAACTTTCGTAATGAAGGTGTCTCGACCCAGCACAATCCCGAGTTCACCATGCTCGAGTTCTACCAGGCCTACGCCAACTATCACGACCTGATGCAGCTGACCCAGGAGCTCATCAAGCAGGTGGCGCTGGAGGTGAACGGCTCCACGGTGACCAACTTCGGCGGGCACGAAATCGACCTGTCAACAGTGGCGGCGCTTCTCCATGCGCGAGGCCATCCTGGAGTTCTGGCCGGAGGCCGCGGGAGCCAAGCCGGCGCTCGAAGACTTTTCAGAGCGATGCCAGCGGTTGAGCAGATGGCGCAGCGACTGCGAGACGCCAGAATCTCTCTCGACTACAAACCCGGCGAACCCGCGGGAAAGACCATCGCCGGCATCTTCGAGGCCGTTGCCGAGGACCACCTGATTCAGCCGACCATCATCTACGACTTTCCCGTCGCCGTCTCGCCGCTCTCCAAAAACAAGCCGGACGAACCCGACTGGGTGGAGCGGTTTGAGTTTTACATCGGGGGATTCGAGCTGGGCAATGCGTTCAGTGAGCTGAACGATCCGGAAGAGCAGCGCAAACGCTTCGAGCAACAACTGACGGAGCGGGAGCGCGGCGACGCAGAAGCGCATGCCATGGACGAAGACTACGTCCGCGCCCTGGCCTACGGGCTTCCTCCGACCGGCGGTGAAGGCATCGGCATCGACCGGCTGACCATGGTGCTCACCGGCGCCAAATCCATTCGGGACGTGATCTTCTTCCCACTCTTACGCGTTCAATCTGACCAGCGGCAAGCGGCGCCCACACCGATGCAAACGCTCCGAGCCCCAACGGGAACGGCCAACCCAGCGAAGAGCCCGGCTGAATTTTTAAGGCGACGAGGTACATCAGAGCGCACAACCATTTACTGGTTTGTCACCCAGACAGTACCAGAACGCTGACCAGCTCTATTTTCTGGTTGTCTGTCTTGCCGACCCGCTTCAGCACCTGGCTCAGGCTCGTTTTCTCAAACTCATCCAGCAGCGCTATCATGGAGCCGGAGAAGATTTTTTCGAGCGCGCCATTGACCCGCAACGCCGCAGCAGCGCGGACACTGGGAGTATGGAACAGCGAGCCAGTCTCAACCGCCTTGTAAACATCCGCCAGAGAAATAGCTTTAGGAGATTTCAGCAGTCTTGAACCACCCGTCGGCCCCTTCTGACTTTCGATCAGCTTGGCCTGCTGAAGAGAGGCAAGTACCCGGCGAACGACGACAGGGTTGGTGTCCAGCTTTGAGTGCGATATCGGTTGAGGTTTGCAATGTGTCCGGTTCTGAAGCAAGCAGAACCAGCACATGAACTCCGGTAGCAAATCTGCAATTGACGGCCATTCCCGAACGCTACCATAACAAGAGCGAAAATGGGCATGACCCTACGACTGCACGTTAGTCACTTCCAAGGTTGCAGAACCACTAACAGGTAACCATGATCATTTCAGGAATATATCGTACCCGTGGCAGGATCATTTGCCGATAGACGTTAATTGGAGGTTTTTTGCGCATTCTCTTTGTCGGTGACGTATTCGGCCAGGCCGGTCGACGTATTGTCGGCGAGCACCTGGGCCAGGTGATCGAGCAGCGGGAGGTCGACCTGGTGGTGGTCAACGCGGAAAACGCGGCCGGGGGGTTCGGCATAACACCGGGGATTGCCGAGGAGCTCTTCGACCTGGGAGCCCACGTTATCACCACCGGTAATCATGTCTGGGACAAACGCGAAATCATCGAGTACATGCAGTCCGTTCCCTTCGACAGCCACAGTCGCGCCCGCCGCGTGCTGCGGCCTGCTAACTACGTCGCCGGCACTCCGGGCTACGGCTATTACGAGGGAGAATTACCCCAGGGACAGACCTACGCGGTCATTGACCTCCAGGGCCGGGTCTTCATGGCCAGTCTGGAAGATCCCTTCCGCGTGGTCGATTCCCTGCTCGAAAAAATCAAGGCCAAAGTGATCTTTGTCGATCTCCACGCCGAAGCGACTTCGGAAAAGGTCGCCCTCGGATGGTACCTAGACGGAAGGGTTACCGCGGTAATCGGAACCCACACGCACGTACCCACTGCCGACGAGCGCGTCTTGCCCGGCGGTACCGCCTATCAGACCGATGTGGGAATGAGTGGACCGTTCGATAGCGTCATCGGTGTGGAAAAAGAGCAAATAATCAACCGCTTCCTGACCGGCATGCCAGGCAAATTCGAAGCCGCCAAGGGCGACCCCCGCATGTGCGCCGCCCTGATCGACTGTGACGGCGCCACCGGAAGGGCCCTCTCCATCGAACGCCTGATGCTGGGTGAGTAGGCGACCACGGCTCTCGAGGGCTTCTGAAAGGCCAATAAGTCCAGAAGCCTGCCCGGCGCAGGGAGGCTGCGCGCCGGCTGGACGCGTGATCTGGCCGTGGCGATCGAAATGAAGACGCCAAGTTGGTAGTGATGGCTGGGACGGGAAACGTCGCTGAAGGTGACATCGGCACTCTGATCGGACTCGATCGACCATCTGTGGCCGGTTCGCTCCCAGGCGGAGCAAGTCCAGCGTCGGCGCCGGATTCGGAAGCGATGCTAGCACCTGCACCGGATACCCGCTCAGCTCGGCATAGCACACCGCGATCAGCAACCAGTTCGGTGCGTGACTGAGGGGAAGCTGCCCCGCTCCTGGCGCAGCATGCCGTTGAAGACCTCGAAGGTGCCCGGTCTGTTCCACGACGCTTCAAACGGCAGGAGACCGTGGGCGTACGTGGAGACGACGCGCACCTGGGCATCGTTGCGGGGCAGCAGGGCCGCAAACCGCGAGGATCCGCTCGTCATCCGGCACCGTGGCGTGAACGCCAGAAAGACGTAATCCGGAAATGCCGGGCACACAATCTGCTGGTAGTGCCAAGCAGGACTGCTGATATCGAAATTTGCCAGCGCGGCCTGCTTGGAAAGCTCCGCGCTCAGGTTGGAGACAACCTCATAGTCCGCGTGCGCTCATTTGGGTCGGCTCGAGGTGGTCGAGCCCAATCACCGTGGGCGAGGAGCCGAGGGGAGTGGTCCCAATGGGAACCGGCGTAACCCCGGGAAAGGACATCGTTGGTTGGGGTCGCGGTGACACCGGGAAAAAGATCCTGCGCGGGTGCCTGCGGCGTTTGCGCGAAAGCGGAAAGGCCCTGCACGGCGAGACCGGCGAACAGCAGAGGCCGGAGCATGGGGGTCATTCTCGGCATCGACTCCCCACTCTACCACGGGGTCGCGGGGCATTCGTCTACGTATGCGCGGGCTGAACCTACCTTGATACTTTCAAAGATCGCACACTCAAAGACGGGGCAGCCCCGCAACTCGGGGCTGCCCCTGCGGCTTTATAGCTCAGCGTGCGCGGCGGCGAGCTGCGGGCGCCTTGGCCGGTGGTTCGCCGTCGCTGAGGGTGATCATCGGCGGGTTAGGGGTGTAGGAGTCGAACGTCGCGTCATAGGTGACGGTCGAGCCGATGGCGGGAACGCTCTTCAGCGGGGTCTTCATATTGACCGTGAAGTCCGCCTTCTTGCTCTGCTTGTTGTCTTCCGTGACCGCAAGCTGCACCGACTCAGCCGTTGCCGAAATAACCGTTGCCCGGTACCTGGACTCGGTGTCCCTTCATCACATCCCAAACCTTTTGCGCGTCCTCAGGCTTACCGTTGAAGAGGATGAATTCCTGTCGCCCAGGCTAAGCGTCTTGAGATCCGGAGTGGAGGCAACGGTCTGCGCAGCCAGATCGGCCGGCGATGGTGGCGGCGGAGCCGGAGTCGGGTTGTATCCGTCCGGCGGAAAGAGGTTGGCCTGGGCCAGCGTCTGGACGGCCGGATAGCCATCCATAGCTCCCGTGGTACTTGTTGTAGAAGTATTCGGCCGCCTTCTCAATCTGCGGCTTGGCCTGCGGGGGAGCGAACTGGGCGGCGCGGGTCAGAAACCAGGCTGCGTTCTTGAGATCCGGCGGGGTCTGCTGCGCATACGCCTGTCCCAGAAGGTAAGTGTCATTGAGTCCTGGGCCGGCTCTGCGTCTGGGCCGGAGTCCGGATAGGCTTTCAGCTCATTGGTGTAGGCGGCGATGGCGCCGGCGTAATCCTTCTTGTTTGCGTCATCCAGGGCGATCGCGCTGTCGAAGATGGGCGTGGTGGCCGTCTTCAATTTCTGGAAGTCGGCATCCGAAATATTCCGCCGACTTGGTGGCGCTGAGGCCGGTCTGGGCCTGGGCAGCTGCCTTGTCGAGGATCGGCTGAGCATCGGCAGGGTTGGTCTTCTGGGCTGGCCTGCGTCTTTTCAAGGTAAACCGCGGTGGCGAGACCCCGCAGATTCCCCGGATCGGCCGCCAGCAGCCGGTCTGCGGCGTCCAACATCTTCACCGGATCGCCCTGGTAGGCAAGCATCAGCTGTTCGCAGCATATCGTTCTTCACCACCGAGTTGGGGTACTTGGTCAGAAATGCTTCGATGGCTGCTGCCTTGGCAGCGGGGGTAGATTGTCCCACAGCGTTGGTGTAGTCGTTGTACTCCGCGGGATCTTTGATGGTGATCTGACCAGCTGCCGAGGCGGCTTGGCCAAAGACCATAGAGACGCTGCCCGGAAAGATGATGGCCAAGGCCAACAAGGAAGCAAGGACGGACTTCTTCATGCAACGCTCCTAGGAGATGCGGGAATCAGGAAACGCAGAAATCAGAAATCATGACCATACAGCGAAGTCTCTCATTAAATGGGATGCAAGCCGGAAAACTCGTGTCTGGAGCTAAACGCTTTGATCCTTCGCCCATGGTTCGATCTCATTGAGAAAAACCAGAGTCTTTCCGATGAGCTGTGGAAGGATTATAGAAACCGTTGTCGCTTCTGACAAGTAAAGGAAGAGTCAAGTGCGGAATAGCAGCGGATCACTAAGGAGTAGACGATGACGGAAAAGAGAAGTGAGCACCCCGTTGGACAGGCCGGCAGCTCCATTACGCGATCAGGTCGCGGTGGTCACAGGTGCGGCGCGCGGTATCGGTGAAGCCATCGCTCTCCGGCTGGCAGCCATGGGCGCAACGGTAGTCCTCACCGCCCGCGACCAGGCTCGGTTGGCGCAGGTGAAGACCGCCATCGAGCAGCATGGCGGAAGAGCAGTTCGTCGCTGCCCTGTGACCTGACGGACGCAGAGTGCCGTGGCCGCCCTGGGGGAAAAGGTGGCAAGGAGCACGGCCGTTGCGACATTCTGGTGAACAATGCAGGCGTAGGCGTGCTGCGCAAACCGCTCATTGATCTGCCGGTCGAAGAGTGGGACCAGATGATGCACACCAACCTGCGGGCGCCCTACCTGATGATGCGCAGTTTAGCCCCTATTGATGATTGCGGCCGGTCGGGTCACATCATCAATATCTCCTCCCTCGCGGGAAAAAATATCCTGCCCGAAGGCGCCGCCTATGCCGCCTCCAAATGGGGGCTCAACGGCCTGACCTATTCGGTAGCCGAGGAATTGCGCCAATACAACGTGCGCGTATCGGTCATCGCTCCCGGTTCGGTCAACACGCATTTCGGAGGCTGCGCGGCAGCACAAGGATCCAACCCGAATGATCCAGCCCGACGACGTCGCCCAGGTGGTGGCCATGCTGGTGACCCAGGCTCCGACCTCCTTTGTCAGCGAAGTTCTCCTCCGCCCTACCATGAAGCCCTGAGAGAAGAAGCCCCGAGAGAAAGTCCCGAAGGGACGGCTGAAAGTAGCCCATGTATGAAATCCTGGGAATCCGCAATCCTATCCAAAAGATCAAGTCCCGCAGGGACGACTGAAACGCACCGTCCTGGCGTGCAAGGCGAGAAGTCACCCCAGCTCGTCCGCGAAGCCGGTGCGTGTGTCCTGGTGAATCCAGGTGAATCATGGATCGCCGCTCTGCCGTCCAAAACACCCCTGTGGACCCGGCAACATCCGTGACGGTGAGACATCTCTTCAGCCGTCCCTTCGGGACTTCTCTCCCGGATTCCAGGAGTGTACCCAGGATTTTCATCCTGGGCTATTTTCAGCCGTCCCTGCGGGACTGGATTGGCGAACGTGGGCACCTGTCCTGTCCCGGAGTTCTCCCCCAGCCCCTGAATCGTTGCCCTGCCTGAGAAACTTGTGCCCGTCCTTGCCGAGGTTCCTTCCTGCGAATTTCGTGTACGGCCCTAACCTGAGGTTCCTTCCTGGGAAATTTGTGTGCGGGCCTAAAGGCACTGTCCTTCAAAAACACGGCTCTTCCCCGCCCCTATACGCCACGGACCCACAGGTACCCTGAAGGCGGTATCTTTTGTGCAACAGGTCCACCCTGGAAGCAAGGCGCTCTTTCACCGCTGGGTCTCTCCGGGCCACAAGGGCCATACCGCGTATTGTCTTCGCAATCAGCAACTTAAGCACGTGCCCCGAACGTCACTTGTAACCTTCACGGTCCAGGAATAGCCTTTCACTAGTTGCACTTTGGTCATCTTTTCGGGGCGCATCCAGGGCAACCTTTTTGCGCATCCCGCGACGGGACAGTCGGGCCACAGGAAGAGATATTCTGGAACAACTTGCTATGGGTAAGGACCCACGCGTTGGGTTGCGTACGGTTTATCCACAACATGTTGGGGTCTCCATGTTGCTTCAGGAGAACGCGATCGCTAGAGTCTTTTCTAGGGCCAGTCGTCGCCGCGCCACAAGCGCTGCCCGGGCGACCCGAGGAACACGTCCATGCTGAAGCTTAAAAAAATCCAGATGCTGGGGTTCAAGTCGTTCTGTGATCGCACAGAAGTGACTCTTCCCGGCCAGGGGATCGCGGTTGTGGTGGGCCCGAATGGCTGCGGCAAATCGAACATTCTCGACGCGGTGAGCTGGGTGCTGGGCGAACAATCCGCCAAGTCTCTGCGCGGCGTCAAGATGGAAGACGTCATCTTCGCCGGAACCCGGGAGCGCAAATCCCTGGGCATGGCGGAAGTCTCGCTTTCCCTCATCGATCCCGAAGCCTACGCCGACGGTCCCCTGCTCGACGCCGAGGAGACCGAGGCCGGCGAACTGATCACGACCGACTGGGACGAAGAGAAAATCCGGGGCGAGCGAGCCGCAGAAACCGAAGAGATCATCGCCGAAGTACAGCCCGGTCCGCTAGTCGAGGGCGCAGAACCCGCCGCCGAAGGCGAAGTACGCCCCGACCCGGCGCCGGAACAGCCTGTAGAGAACGGGAGTTCGGTGGTCTTGAAGGTTCGCCGCAGACGCTTCCAGCGCACCGCGGCCCGGCAGGGCGAGATCGTCGTGACCCGCCGTCTGTTCCGCACCGGCGAAAGCGAGTATCTGCTGAACGGCAAACTCTGCCGCCTGCGCGACATTCAGGACATCTTCATGGGCACCGGCCTGGGCCCGGAATCCTACGCCATCATCGAGCAGGAGCGCATCGGGCAGTTGCTGAGCTCCAAGCCTCACGACCGGCGCGCGATTATCGAAGAGGCTGCCGGCATTACCCGTTTCAAAACCAGGAAGCGCCTCTCCGAGCTTCGCCTCGAACAGGCCAAGCAGAACCTGGCGCGCGTCGACGACATTTTCGAAGAAGTCACCCGGCAAATGGGCTCGCTCAAGCGGCAAGCCGCGAAGGCTGAACGCTACGCCGCCCTTCGCGACGAAATGCGAACCCGGCTGCGCGTGGTACTGGCCAGCCGCATTGCCCAGATGGACGCCGAGCAGGCCACGCTGACCGTTGAGATCGCCGAATTAGGAACGCAGATCGAACAGGGCAGCGAACACGTAGGTGCGCTTGAGGCCGAGTATTCGACCGGGATGTCGCGCGGCTATCAGTTGGACTCGACCGCGAAAGACGCCAACGCGCGCGCCAACCAGGCCTCGGTAGAACTCGAGCGCGCCACCACGCGGGAAATCGCGAACCAGGAACGCATCGCAGAATTGAAGACCCGCGCAGCTGCCGGTTCGGCGGAACTGGAGCAGGCACGGCTTCACCTGCAAGGGTTGATCGTCGAACGCGAGTCTCACCGGAGTTTCCTGGAAACCGCCGCCGCCGAGGCTGCCGGTGTTCGTGAAGACTCAAGACTACGCCAGGCGCAGGCGCGCGAGGCGGTCGAAGCCGTCAACGGTGCCGAACAGCGGCTGGAAGCAGCACGCCGCTACGCCATGCAATTGCTTAGCCAGGCCGGCCATGCGCGCAACCAAACCAGCAGCGCGGAAGAGTCGCTGACCGCGCTGGAGCAGGATGCCGAACGGCTGGCCTGGGAGATCGCCGCAGCCAACGGAGAGCTCGCATCGCTGGGCTCGGAACGCGGACAGGCTTCGCTCAAGTTCGAATCCGTCACCGAGCAGCTTGCAGCGTCTCGAAACCGAAATCGTCGCACTGCGCACCGAAACCGAAACCCGGCGCAACGAAGAGATCGCCACCAAGCTCGAGGTCGACCGCTTGCGCGCCGAGATGGCGACCCTGACCGGCCGCCGGAACTCACTGCAGTCGCTCATCCGCGAGCACAGCTATTCCACCGACACGGTGCGCAAGCTGCTCAAGTCGAATTCCCTCGGTGGAGGCCTGGCGCCCGTAGGCACGCTGGCCGACTTCCTGGAAGTGAACGGCGAATACGAAACCGTAGTGGATGCCTTTCTCCGCGACGAGCTCAACTACATCGTGGTCAAGAGCTGGGATGCAGCCCATGAAGGCATGCGGCTGCTCAAGAGCGACGTCGACGGGCGGGCGACCTTCCTGGTTCACCCCGACGATTCCCAGGCCAAGTTCTCCTTTGCCGGTGACGCCCTGGACGGAGCACAACAGCGTCGGCGTGAAACGCCTCAAAGACTGCATCCGGGTGCTCGATGGCTTTGGCCGCTCGCTGGAAGTGATTCTGCCCAAACTGCGCGATGGTTTCGTCACTCCCGATGCGGAGTCGGCCAAATCCCTGGCCCTGGAAAATCCCAACGCTTTCTTCCTCGCCCCTTCCGGTGAGTGCTTTCACAATGTCACCGTCACTGGCGGTAAACCCAGGGCCGAGGGTCCGCTGGCGTTGAAGGGCGAGTTGCGCGAGACCCAGAAGAGGCTTGACCTGGTCGATGCCGAGCTGGGACAGGCGGAAATCACCGCCGCCTCGCTGGCCCGGCTGTTGAGCGAGCTCGCCGCCCAGTCGGAAAGAATCAGCGAAGAGCGGCGCCACGCCGAGCGGGAAAGCGCCAACCAGAGCGCAGCCCTGCGCCAGATGGATGCGGAAGTGGCCAGGCTGGAACGCCGTCTCGATGACTGGATGGTGCAGAGCGAGCGCAACAAAGACCTGCGCAACGTTCGCCAGGCCTTGATCGAAGAGAAGCGTGAAGAAACAGCGCGCTCGAAGCGGACCATGACGCGGCCGAAGTCAAAGTCAACGAGCTGCAGCAGAACATGGAGGAGTTGCGCCGCCAGCGCGAGGAGGCGCAGCAGCAGGCAGCGAGTGTCTCCGCCATCCTGGCCGGTTTGGAAGAGCGCAGCCGTGGAGCGGAAGCAGCCTTCACCCGCATCGATCGCATGTACGGCGACCTCGAACGGCGGGTCAATCAGCTGGAACAACAGCTGGCCTCCGCCACTGCGGAAGAGCAGCAGCGCACCCGCGAAAACGAACAACTCGACGTGGAACGCGAGCGCCTGACCGAAGTACGCGGAAGCGCCCTCGAAGAAGCTGCGCAGTCGACGGAAGAAGCCAGACTGTTGCGCGAACAATTGAAAGACCTGGAGCAAAATCTCAAAGCCCTGCGTTCAGAAATGGACGCTTTCCGCGAGGCACGCAGCACGCGCAGCGCACACACCGCCAAGCTGGCCGTGGAACTCGAGTACATGGAAGCGGCCTGTGTCAGCGACCTGGGAATCGAAGCCTCGGAACTCCGTCAGCGGCAGGATATTCCCCGCCTCGAAGGCGAAACGCTGGCTGAAGAGGACGAAGCTTGCCGCGGGTTGAAGCAGAAGCTCGAAGCCATGGGGCCGGTCAACATGATGGCGCTCGAGGAATACAAGGAAACGGCGGACCGCCACGGCTTCCTCGAAACCCAGCGCAAAGACCTGATCGACGCCATCGAGAATACGCAATCGACCATCCGCGAGATCGATCAGATTACCCGCCAGAAGTTCGACGAAGCCTTCGCCCGCATCAACCAGAATTTCTCCAAGACCTTCACCAACCTCTTCGGCGGCGGTCAAGGCTTCATGCGTTTGACCGATGAAGAAAACACCGCGGAAAGCGGCATCGACATCGTAGCCTCGCCTCCAGGTAAGAAGCTGCAAAATGTATTGCTGCTCTCGGGCGGCGAGAAAGCGCTCACCGCGTTGGCCCTGCTGGTGGGAATTTTCGAATACGCACCCAGCCCGTTCTGCGTGCTCGACGAAGTCGACGCGCCGCTCGATGAAACCAACGTGGGCAGGCTTGCGGAAATGATCAAGGGGATGAGTACCGAAACTCAATTTCTATTGGTTACCCACTCCAAACGCATGATGACCGCGGCGGACCTGATCTACGGAGTAACCATGCAAGAGCCGGGAGTCTCCAAGCTGGTATCGGTGCGGCTGGGCGGGGAGGACGTTACCCATAACCGCACCCGCGAACGGGCTCAGGAGCGTCGTCTGGCTATGGCGTGAAGGCTGCGCCGTGAGCCCGCCGCGACGGAGATCCCGCCCGCGGAGTTTTCAGGTCTCTTCTGCGAAATAAAAAGCTCCGTTTCGATGCACGCTTGACACGTTTGCCAGCAGCATTTTCACTTCTGGTGCTTACAGCGTGATGACTCCCATGGCGGCTTTTCCTCAAGAAAAGCCGCACTTCGCCGCACTCGCCTGTGCAGAGTAGAAGTGAAAATGCTCCAGCAGCAGGCGTGGTCTATTCCCATTGCGAGACCGTTCCTTCGCTATGGGAAAAGACGCCGGCGCCGTGGACCTTTGGAATTTTCCTGCGTTGACAAAGCTGTCGCCACCTCGGACAATCGGAAAGTCATTCCTCTCCCGAGGCGGAACCTTGCCGACGCTCATCGCCACCGAATTCGAAGACCTGCAATTATATGCGCGGGGTAAGGTGCGCGATCTGTATGCGGTGGAAGATCTTCTGCTGCTGGTAGCGACCGATCGAATCTCCGCCTTCGATCATGTGTTGGCCACCGGGATTCCCGGCAAAGGCCGCGTCCTCACCCAAATTTCCCTCTTCTGGTTCGACTACCTCAGCGATCTCGTCCCCAATCATCTGGTGACAGCGGACGTAGAAAAATATCCCGCAGAGTTGAAGCCTTACCAGGACGAGTTGCGTGACCGGTCCATGCTGGTGAACCGCGCCCGGATGTTTCCCGCTGAGTGTGTGGTCCGCGGATATCTCTCCGGTTCCGGCTGGAAGGACTACAATCAAACAGGCAAGATCTCCGGAATCTCGTCTGCCGCTCGGGCCTGCGCGAATCGGAGCGTTTGCCGGAACCAATTTTCACTCCCGCGACCAAGAGCATGAGCGGCGAGCACGACGAAAATATTTCTTTCGACCAGATGGTGGCGCGCGTTGGCGGCGACCATGCGGAAGAGCTGCGCCGGCTGAGCCTCGCGATCTATGCCAGGGCCGCTGATCACGCGCTGGAGCGCGGCCTGATTCTTGCCGATACCAAATTTGAATTTGGCACTGACCGCGCAAAGGCATCGTGCTGGCCGACGAGGTGTTGACACCGGACTCTTCCCGCTTTTGGCCCAGCGAAGGATATCGTCCTGGAGCGGCGCAACCTTCGTTCGACAAGCAATTTGTGCGCGACTATCTGGAGACCGTGGGTTGGAATAAGCAACCGCCCGCGCCGGAGCTCCCGGAACAACGTAGTGCGCAAGACGCAGGAAAAATATGAGCAGGCCCTGGGCTTGATCACTGGGCCCGAGTTGAAGAAAATTCCCGTAACCCGGCCCTGATTTTGGGAAGTATAGCAATGAATCTGGCCGACCTGTTGATTATCGATTGTGCTGGTAGTATCTGTGGTCTCTGCGTTCGTGAAGGGTTTTTTTGTCGAAGTTTTTTCGCTGGCTGGTGTCATTCTCGGGCTCTTCATCGCTGCGGCAAACTACGGAGCATTCGCACTCTGGATTCTGCGCGTGGTTCACAACCGCGAGGCGGCGAACCTGATCGCGTTCCTGCTGATTGCGCTTCTGGTGATGTTGTTGGCGGGGATTGCGGGTCGTTTGCTGTCGTGGCTTGTTTCGCGAGCGTCGGCTTGGGTATTGTAGATCGACTACTGGGAGCCGTCTTTGGGTTGGTCGAAGGTTGTATCGTGGTGACGCTGGTCCTGATGGGTATCGTGGCATTCTTGCCCCGGCAGGATTGGTTGAGTAACTTCCCGGCTGGCTCCGGTCTTTTTGACCGCGGCTCACGGCGGTTCGCATGTTGTACCGTTTGCTCTAGGGGAAGAAATCCGTCAGGGCTTGCAGGCGCTCCGGATGGCACAACCGAATTGGTTGAAACCGAGTTCGGAATCATTCGCAATAAACTGATAATGGGATTGGGCCGGCGCTTGCCCGGCATCCCAACGCGCAACGAACACAAACCCGGCAGTCGAGCGGGTAGGAAAAAGAAAGAGGTTTTCGTGAAACGTGAGCTGGATAGTCTTGTGACGCAAATGCACGCCGGCGGCATTCACTACGACGAGGCAGTGCGTGAGTTCAAACGGCGCTTCATTCTCGAAGTGTTGTCGCATCACAGGGGAAACCAGTGCAAGGCGGCTCGGGAGCTGAGCATGCACCGCAACACGCTTCGCCGCACCATCGCAGAACTCAAACTCGATCCGGAACAAATTCGCAATGGACTCAAGCGTCCGCCCCGCGCAGAACGTCCGGTGCTTTGAGAACAAGCAGACTGTTCGCACATAGGCGATTTTTCCTGATGACGGAACGACCTCCGGCCCCTGTCGAGCGGGGTTCCTCCCGAGACTTCTCTTGGTGAAGAACCCCGCGGATGAGCTCTCCAGCGTGACCATGTCCGCGAGCGGCGGGAGCGGATGAGCGTAACTGTGATGCCCGGCGTCTTGTCCATGCCGGCGCACCTCGAGACCAAGGGCAGGCTTTTGGGAGTCGCCAGCGGACTTACCGTAGCGAAGTTGGGACATGGTAACTTGCCCCCGCGCTGACAGCTACCTAGGATAAATGCATGGTCTTTCGCCGGGGATCGTTCGCTCTGCTCGCCGCCTGGTGCGTGCTTCTGCCCCTTCGCGGCTATACACAGCAGCCATCCTCCCCCGCGGTCACCACCCCGCCGCCAACCGAACCCTCTTCCAAGCAGAGGCGGAAGGCGGAGAAATTTTATGCCCAGGGCGTGCGCGCCACAGAGAAGGGTGACGTCGAAGCAGCAGAAAAAGCCTTCACGCTGGCGTCACAGGCAGATCCTTCCAGCCGCGAATATGCCACCGACGTCCAGATCGCCCACCAGCACGGCATTACCAAACTGGTCCAGGATGCCGATAAGGCGCGGATCCTCGGCCATCCGGACGTAGCCCGGGCCAAACTCGCCGAGGCGCTCGCCCTCGACCCCAAGAACCTCGAAGTCTCGCAGCATATCGACGATCTGGCGAACCTCGCCGGCGCCGGCCCCCAGGATGATTCCATTTCCGCCACCTTCGCGCCGGCGGTCGTGCTGGCGCCCAAACCAGGGAAACAAAGCTTTCACTTCAAGGGCACCGAGCAGGAGGTCCTGCGGCGTGTGCTCACCGCCTACGGAATCGGAGTAACCGCCGACGATTCCCTCGGCCGGCAGACCGTACGCTTTGACGCCGATGACGTCGACTATGCCCAGGCCGCACACCTGTTGAACCTGGTGACCGGCTCCTTCATGGTCCCACTGGACCCGGCGCGCGTGCTGGCCGCCAAGGAGACCAAGGCAAACCACGAGCAGTACGACCGGTTATCCCTGGAAACGATTCGTCTGCCCGGCCTCACGGCGATGGAGTTCACCGACATGGGCAACCTGGCCAGGAACGTGCTCGGCGTGCAAAAGGCTTCCGTGGAGCCCCAGCAAGGCACGCTTACGGTGCGCGCTCCCGCAGACACCTTGGATGCGCTCAATAGGACGTTCGCCGACCTGCTGGACGGCAAGAGCGAAGTCCTGCTCGACGTGAAAATCTACGAGGTGGAAAATACCAGAACCCGCCTCGTTGGCGTGCAGCCGCCGCAAACCACAACCGTCTTCAATGTGCCCAGCGAACTCAACGGCGTGATTGCCGGCAACCAGAGCCTGGTGCAGCAGATTATTTCCAGTGGCCTGGCGAGCGCTGGAGACTTCGCCGCCATCGCCGCGATTCTCATCGCGTCGGGCGAGGTGAGCAGCTCCATCCTCAGCAGTCCGTTCGCCACCTTCGGCAACGGCCAAACCCTGACCGGTCTCGCCAGCAGCGGCCTCAACGCCAACCTGAGCCTGAATGCGGCGGATACGCGTTCCCTCGACCAGGTGCAGCTGCGTCTTGACGACCAGGCCGAGGGAACGATCCGCAGCGGTACGCGCTATCCCATCACCACCTCCAACTATTCGAGCATCGCCGCCTCCTCGGTGAGCATTCCGGGTATCACCAGCGCCGGCCTTTCCGGCGTTCTGAGCGGGCTTGGCATCAGTGCCAGCGCCCTCTCAACCGCCCAGCCCATTCCCCAGGTGCAATATGAGGACCTGGGCCTGATCTTGAAAGTAACGCCGCGGATTGGGCGCAACGACGATGTGGTGCTGAAACTCGACCTCAAAATTCAGGCGCTTCAGGGCGCCAGTCTCAACGGACTGCCGGTGCTTACCAATCGCAGCTATACCGCGGATGTCCGTTTGCGGCATGGAGCCAGCGCGCTGGTGGTGGGTGACCTGTCCCGGCAGGAATCGAATGCCATAAGCGGCACACCGGGCCTGACGGAACTGCCCGGCTTTTCCTCGCTCGGCACCTCCACTAAGGAGTTCGACGTGGGCAACATTGCCATTCTCGTCACACCGCACATCCTGCGCCGGCGGCACAGCGACCTGACTGGACCGCTGATTCCCCTCCCTCATCACATTTAGTGCCTTCGGTGAGCTGTTCTTTCAGGGCCCTTCAGCGGATGGAAAGCCTCGAAGGTAGGGCACGGCCTCAAGCCAATCCAGTCCCGAAGGGACGGCCCGAAAATAGCAGCAAATAGCCCATGTATGACAGTGGGTCCGCGTCCACCAACCAGATCAGTCCCGCCAGGGACGGCTGAAAATCACACTTGTCCAAATTAGCTTTTCTGAAGAAGTTTGCTGGCGGTGTTTTTGGGTGGAAGCCCCCTGCTTTAGCAGGGGGAGGCAACGCTTTAGCGTTGCCGGAAGAAATCCGACCTCTCTATCCTGCGCTTTGGCGCTGGGCTTTGTTGAACGGGCACGGCTTTGCCGTAAATTACGGAAAAATGATGGGCTTTAGCCCCTGCTGGATTCTCTTGACCTCAACGCTCAGTTACCCAACCACAACCTGTTTTCCAAATGCCGCTCGTTCTTTTCTTGCGCCCAATGGAATCAACCTGGTCCATCTCAGCTCCAAGCTGTCGGGTCGGAGGTGGCGCATCGGGTTGCCCAGATGCTAGCCACCGTCCGCCGCTCAAACCGTGCATGCGGTTTTCCCGCACACGGCTTTCACGAAGGCTCACTCTTCCGGGAAGCAGGAGAAGAAAGGAATGGTCCTTCGCTTGCCCCCGTTGGGTCGATCCGTCCAACAGTTTCCTCGGGCGAAGCGTACGGGTATTTCACTTAAGGAACTGATCCACCTCTCCACCCTTACTCACTGTCTTCCTCTCTCTTCCCAACCGCCTTCGTCGGTTGCCTTCCCCAACCCATTCGGTCGCCGGTTGCCCGGTCACGCGGCTTTCACCGCGCTTAAGGTACTACTCAACCGTCCGACTACTGACAAGGCTTCGCTCACCCTTTCGCTTTCGCTTATAGGCTTGCTTACTCCGAAACCATCCAGAGACCTTGTCAGTTCTCCTGAGGTCACGCATTGTTCTTCCGTACCGTGCCGTCCGCAAACACCTTGGTGCGGTGGGTGAATGAGAACGCCTTCGCCTCCAAATTGCAGCCTCGACCTTGCCCCACCTTTGGCCGACCGGTTCATCGTCGGGGCTGCCCCCTCGATTACGGCCCGGTACTTCTCCTCATGCCCTTCGGATTCCATCTCACAATGGACACCCTGCCCTCCGCAGAACCATCTCGCCTCTGCGGCCAGCGAGGCATTACCCCCGCTTTCGGATATGGCCCTCCTCATCTGAGAACCAGAGGGACTTCAACCCTCCTGAACAACGCGCTGCTCAGCGCACAATTTGGACAGCTCTGACTTTCAGCCGCCCCTCCGGGGCTGCTCCTTCTTCCCCACCGAGCCGCATGGCAAAAGCTGAGGCATGACCCCCGGCCAATCAGTTCTCTTCTTAGATGAAATCTTCCTCGTACGCAATAGGAACGACGAAAGTTGCCGACCCGCTCGTAACACCCACTGGATGCCGCAAGTGACCCCCTCGACTTTCTTCGACTTAAACTTGAACCATGTCCCAAAGAAGGAGCATCCTAGAAAACCTGAGAGTTCCGTGGATGTGTCCCAGCAAACTCAAATTGGCTCGACAAAGCTTGGCGCTCGCCGTGTTGCTGTCCCTCGTGACCGCATGCCGGCAGGAAGAGCTTTCGCTTCCCGTTGCCCACGCGGCGGCAACCCAGACCCACTCCGGCGCCGATGGTTCCTCCGATTCGGACGCCTTCCTGTCTAGGCCACCGTCCGCAGGAACGATGCAGCAGACTGCGGAGGAAGTCTCGCTTCCCGGCGACAGTTGTTACCGTTTCATGCTGCAACGACCGAGGGACCAGCGCGCAGCCGCGGTCCAGGCGCGCCTGAAGCAATTCGATCAGATGGCCGCCGCGCTGGACTCACACACATTTACCGTCAACCTGGTCGGCGACCACGCGAATATCCTGTCCCTCCAATTCCCTATCGTCTGGCCGTACCAGCCGTGCTTACCCGACCGCATCCGCGCAGTGGTCGAGGATTACTTTGCCACGCCCGACGTTGTGGACTACATGTGCAATGCGGGATTTGACGAGGTCCGGCTTTCGGCCCGGGGCCTCAACGATCGGCATATTCATTCCATCTGGACAGCGCGCGTCACCAGCGAGGGCCTGGTCAAAGTCACCGCCGGCGGTCTGCCCTCGGCCGAGGAAGACCTGGTTTCCCTACACTGATCTCTGGCCGTTGAGTTAGACCGGGTTTCACACTTCCAGCCCAATCGACCGCATCAGAGGCAGGGCGTTGCTGGTCTGCACCACGCCGGGATAGAGCTTGTAGTCGAAGTGCAGCCGCCCTTCTTCCAGGTGGTCTTCAAAATGGCAATTGATCGCCTGTGTCCCAATCCCTTCGGGAATCGCGGTGAGCGCCAGATCGTGCGTGGTCACCAACCCCACCGCTCCGTTCTCCACCAGCCGGGTGACGATCGATCGCGTTCCAATCAAGCGATCGTGCGAGTTTGTTCCCGAGAGCAACTCGTCCAGCAGAAACAGCACGGACGCATCGTTCGTCAGATCCATGATCAGCTTCAACCGGTTGATCTCGGCATAGAAGCGCGAAATGCCGCCCTCGAGCGAATCCAGAACGCAAATCGAGGCGGTCACTGCCAAGGGTGAAAGCTTCAGCCTGGCAGCGCGGACCGGCGCACCACTCTGCGCCAGCACAGCATTGACCCCGATGCCACGCAGGAACGTACTCTTCCCTGCCATGTTTGGACCGCTCACGATCATCAATTGAAGATCCTGCTTCCAGCTGGAGATCGTTGGTCACCGCGCGTTCGCGCGGGATCAGCGGATGGGCCAGCCCCACGGCTTCAAAACAGGGCGCGCGCTCGACAAACTCAGGAAAGACATCTTCAGGGTGCTCGTAGGTGTACCCGCCTAACGCAGCCAGTGCTTCCAGCTCGCCGACCGTTTCAAGCCACTGGCGGAGCGATCGCCCATAGCGCCGCCGCCAGCTCTCCGTCGCCAAGAACAAATTGCAGCCGGTAGAAAATAACGAAATCGAAAACGCGAACGAACAGGTTGTGCGCCGACTCCAGAAACTCCACCCGGCGATTGAGTCGGGCGATGGCCTGCGAAGGCGGCATGCCTTCCTGCTTCAGCCGGCTCTGCAATTGCAGCAGCCTGGGGCTGGTGAACGGTTCGCGCTCAAATGCAGTCAACACCTGGAGATAGAAGATTCAGGTCGTGGCCGGCTTCTCTGCCGCATGGCGCCGCTTCACCGAGGCGCGCACGAAAACGGTAAGTAAGTCCCAGGTTGACCACGGTGATGGCCAAGCACCAGCAACTCCGGTGCTCCCCAAACCTGCCAGGCTACCACGCTCAATATCCAGGCGACCGCGAGCAGCGGGAGCTACGATCCGAATGATTCCCGACGGGAAAGATCGTCGTCGCTTCTCCCCATGCGACCAGTCTGCGGGGCGAACCCCAAGCGCCAGATCTTCTCCCAGGGTCGAGAGTGCTCACGAAAATCCAACCGGCCGCTCAGCTCCTTCGCCGCTGCCTGGCGGGCACGAACCTCCTCCGGCGGAGCAGGCGCCAGCAGCCACCGGGCCAGGGTTTCCTCTCCGGCACGGGTGCGTGCCGTGCACAGCAACTCAAAGACCGAGGCTCGCCCGAAGAGATCGAGATCGCGTGCGCAGGGATGCGACGGTTCGAGAAGAAACGCTCGCCGGTATTCCCTGTTCCCGCCCAACGGTCCTCCAGGCGCGCCAGCCCTTGCTCATAAAAGCGGATGGCCGCGGGAGCATGCGGTGACTCGGCGAATGAGCCGTCCATGCACCACAGCAAGAACCACAAACGCTGCGATCGGAATCAGCAGCAGCAGATCGGCGACAGTCGAAGTGGCGCAGCCGGAACAGGATCCAGGCCACAGTCAGCGCGGCCAGGGCAAGTTGCGAATAGCCGGCAAGCCGTTCCCGGGACTGGAGCTCTGCGCGCTCGGCGCCAACGCAGCAATGCGTTGGACATAGGCCGCGCGCGGCCCTGCCGTGCCCCGATCTCCCTCGTCCGTCTCAGTTTTCATTCGCCAACTTTTCCGCAGCGGCTGGATAGGAAAGCAGGATCAAGTCCCGCAGGGACGGCTGAACCTAACCGTCCCTGCCGCGCGAGCTGGCCGTTGATTCAATCGCCCCTGCGGGACTTGTTGACTTCGCGATGCTCGTGTTATCGCAGCGAAGGAGCCGGTTTTGGCAGTGGAGCAGGCGGAGCCGGTGGCAGCGGCACGCCGTCCAGCTTCGCCTGGAACTCGATGATCTTCTGCAGCATCTCGTAGGGAATTCCGTTGGCCGGTATGCCGCGGCCATTCACAAAGAGGGTTGGTGTTTGATTCACGCCCACCGGCCGCCCAGCGCACGCGAAGCCTCGATCGCTTCCTTGGCCGCCGGGGTCGTCGCGCACGCTGCAATCTTGGCCGGATCCTGACCCGCCTTGGTCTCGGCGTCCTTTAGAGTCTGGTCCGAAGTGGCCGGCGTGAGTCCCGCCTGCGCCTCAAACAGCGCATCGGAAAACTTGAAGAAAGCCTCGTTGCCTCCGGCTTTGGCGACGCAGTATCCGTGGGTCGATGCTTTCATCGCCTCGGTGTGGATCTGCGTGAGGGGAAAATCCTGATAGACGAAGTGCAGCGCTGGGATAATCGGCCAGCAGCTTGGCAACGATAGGCTGTGCATCCTTGCAGTGCGGACACTCGAAATCAGAGAACTCCACCAACTCGATGGCTTTGGATGCGCCGCCCTTGGATGGGCCCGTGGCGCTCGCGTCTGCAAAATCTGCGCGATAGCCTTCAAATGGCTTGGCGCCAAAGGGAAGCAGCGAGTCGGCGACCAGAAATTTTCCGTCCGGCAAGGTGAAGAAAGACAGCTGCGCCGTCTGATCCTTAGGGCCGGGATTGGCTGACTTGACCAGGACCAGCACACGGCTCACGCCGGTCGCAGGTGTGGGCAGGATCGCCTGAATCTGCCATAGGCCGGCTGCTGTCATATCCCCAGAATGCGTGCAGAAAGTCTTCCACCGTCTGCTTGGTGGGCGTGGTCGCGGTAAAGTTTGCTGGGTCGACCGGGGGAAGGCAGGGGTCGCTGCGCGGGGGGCCGACGGTCACCGTGAAAACACCGCCGGCGGAGCAGCCGGCGTGGGAGCCGCGGGAGTCTGCGGGGCTGGGTTCTGGGCGAGTGCGCCATGCTGCACTGCGAGTGCCAGAACAAAAAGACAGTAGGTTTGTACGAAGCTGCATTCAATTCCTCTCTAATCTTGCTTATACCTGAACTTTAACGGCGATGGGAAAACGGCGTCCCATGCCAAAAGACTTGCTGGTGACCTTGAGCACCGGCGCCGCCTGCTGGCGTTTGTATTCGCTGCGCTCCACCAGCTTGACTACCTGACAGACGGTCGCCAGATCGAAATGGTATTCGGCAGCAATCTGTTCCGGAGTCTCGTAGCGCTCGACATAGGCCTGCAGAATCGGATCGAGCACATCGTAAGGTGGTAAAGAATCCGTATCCTTCTGTCCCGGACGAAGCTCCGCCGAGGGCGGCTTCTCCAGGATCGGCAAGCGGAATCACGGTGCGCTCCCGGTTTAGATAACGGCAGAGCTGGTAGACCTCGGTCTTGACCACATCCCCGATCACCGCCAGCGCACCCACCATATCGCCGTAGAGCGTGCAGTAACCCACCGACATCTCCGACTTGTTGCCGGTCGTGAGCACCAGCGCGTTGAACTTGTTGGAAAGGGCCATCAGCAGGTTGCCGCGGATGCGCGACTGGATGTTTTCCTCGGTGATGTCCGGCTGCCGGCCGGCGAAACTGCGGGGCCAGCAGCCTTGGTGTACTGCTCGAAGAGATCATGGATGGCGATGGTCGTTATAGCGAATGCCGAGGTTGTCTGCGAGCGCCCGGGCATCGTCGATCGAACCGGCGGAGGAGTACTGGCTGGGCATGCCGATCGTGGTGACATTTTCTTTGCCCAGGGCGTCCACGGCGATGGCGGCCACCAGTGCCGAATCGACGCCTCCGCTCAAGCCACCAGTACCTTGGAGAAACCGCATTTGCGCACGTAGTCCCTGGTGCCCAAAACCAGTGCCTGGTAGACGGCTGCATCCTCGTTCGGATCCACCGGGCGGCGATCGCCGGTGAGCGAGGTGCTGTCGAAATAGACCAGGTCCTCGGCAAACGAGCGCGCCTGGGCGACGATCGCGCCATCGGGACCTAAGGCAAAGCTGGCTCCGTCGAACACCAGGCTGTCATTGCCGCCCACCTGGTTGACCATCACGACCGGCGCGCGGTGCCGTTTGGCAATCGCAGCCAGCATGCGGTGGCGCAATTCCCGCTTTCCGCGGTAATAAGGGGAAGCGGAAATGTTGAGGATGAGCGAACCGCCGATGCGCATCAGCTCCTCGATCGGGTCGACGGTGTACAGGCGGCTGGGCCAGAACAGCTTATCGTTCCAGGCATCTTCGCAGATGGTGAGGGCCAGGCGTTGATCGCCCAGGTGGTAAAGACTTCTGGTTCTCCGCCGGAGCGAAATAGCGCTGTTCGTCGAAGACGTCATAGAACGGCAGAAGCCGCTTGGACTGGACGAACTCCACCACGCCGTTGCGCAGGAGTGCCGCCGAATTCACGACCGTGTTTTCCTGATCCGGGAGGCGCTTCGGTGACGTAGCCGCAGATAACGGTCGAGCGGACGGCCGGTGGTGGCGGCAGCGGCAATCTCCGCGATGGCCTCGCCGGCCCGCGCCACGAACGATGGTTTATCCAGGAAGTCGGCGGGAGGGTAGCCGCAAACCGCCAATTCCGGAAACAGGACAATGTCTGCCTGGGCGTTCGACGCCTCCCGTGCAAACTCGATGATCTTTTTCGTGTTCCCTTGGAAATCCCCAACGGTAGGGTTGATCTGGGCGAGAGCGATCTTCACCTCTCCAGTTTAGCAATCTTACGTTTCGGGCTTACGTTTCAGGCGTCCACTGGCTTCGCTGGAAAGACAAATTTATCAGGCAGGGGCACGGCTTCAGCCGCAAATATCCTATGACCCTACGGCTTTAGAAGCCGCTGAGGTACGGTTCTCTTGCGACTTGAAAATTGCCTTCAGGGGCGACGCAAGCTACGGACGGGCTTCAATGGGCCACCCACGTGTTGGGCCGCAAGCTACCTGTGCGACACCAGGTATTCGGCGGGAGAGAGTTCCACGAACGAAGCGCGGGTGGGTAGATGCAAAAACGTTCCGTCGGTTTGCTGTTTTCCGAGCAGTGAAGCCGCCGCGTACGCCGTCAGGGGGCGTGCCAGAAAAAACCCTTGCATCAGATCGCATCCGCTCTGCCCCAGTTCCACGACGTGATTTTCCGTCTCCACCCCTTCCGCTACGGTCTTCAAGCCCAGCATGTGGGCGAGCCCGGTAATGGCGCGTACGGTGGACGGTTGAGCCGGTGTCCCGTCGAGACGGCGCAGGAACGAACGATCGATCTTGAGGGTATCGAGCGGCAACGCCTGCAGGTAGTTGAAGGTCGAGTAGCCGGTTCCAAAGTCGTCGATAGCGACGCCGATGCCCAGGTCGCGAAGCTTTTGCAGTTTGCGGGCTGCCCCCTTCAGGTCTGAGATGATCCAGCTCTCGGTAATCTCAAGCTCCAGCCGGGCCGGCGCGAGACCGCTTCGTCGCAAGGTATCGGCGATCTTCGATGCAAAATCGGAATGCTCCAACTGCGCTCCCGACACATTGGCGAACATCTTGACCGGAGGTAAGGCGGCCGCATCCCACTCCATCGCCTGGCGGCAGACTTCTTTGATGACCCAATCGCCCATGGGGACGATCAGGCCAGTTGTTTCCGCGATGGGAATAAATTCGAGAGGGCTGATCTGGCCCCACTTGGGATGCTTCCACCGCAGCAGTGCTTCAAATGCCACGATTTCCCGATCCATGGAGTAGATAGGCTGGTAAGCCATGCGAAATTGATCCTGGGCGACCGCCGTCACCAGGGCCTCAACCATCTCGGTCGCTCGCTGGATCTGCCGCCCCAACGCGGGAGAATAGACCTGAGCCAGGCCTTTGCCGGCGCGCTTGGCCGCGCGCAGCGCAGTGTCTGCATTGCGCAGCAACTGTTCCACGGTTTCTCCGTGCTGGGGAAAGATACTGATGCCGATGCTGGCGCTGATGGTAAGAGAATGGCCGTCGACGAGAATCGGCTCCCGCAGATCCTTGAGCAGGCGCGCGCAAATCTTGTCGGCGTCGGTTGCCTCCTCAAGATCGCGTAGAACGAGTAGGAACTCGTCGCCGCTTTGACGGGCAAGAAGATCGATCTTGCGAACGGAGACACTCAGCCTTTCGCTGACTGCCTTGAAAAATGAATCTCCCAGTTCGTGGCCCAGGGTCTCGTTGATCTGTTTAAAGTGATCGAGGTCAAGGCAGCAAACTCCAACCAGTTTGCCCTGCGGCCGCGCGATGCCCATCGTTTGCCGCAGACGGTCTTCCAGAAACACCCGATTGGGCAGCCCGGTTGGGCGATCATAGTTCGATCGATGAGCGGCCTCCTCATAGCAACGTCGATGTTCGATGGCTACGCGGGCCAAGTCACATACGCTCTGGATCGTCTCCTGCGCCAGGTCTTCGGCGAGAGCAGTGTGATCGCCGAACATGGCGACGGCGCCGATGGCTTCTCCGGAACCAGAAATCAGCGGAGACACCAGGCTCAGACTGACCCCGGATTGCATGATCTCCTGGAACCGGGGGCAGGCAGCCAGTCCGGAATACAACGGACCGGTCCAACTCTCGAAGTGGTTCTCGAAGTTGTTCGCGAACTCCCAGTCGGACGCAAGCGCGAAGGAAGCCTGAGCGCCGCTGGGAGACCCAGACAGAGAGGGGCGGTGGGGCAATCCTGCTTCGGTTTCCAGCCGAAACTCCTCCCCCAGGAGCAAAAAAATCGCAATCGACCTGCGGGGATGAAATGCCACGAAGGCATGGGCGATCCTTTGCAGGTTCGAGGAGAGAGCGTGGTGCTCGACAATGGCGGAGCAAATCTCGCTTCTGTTCTTTTCCCACTCCTTTCTGCGCCGTTCCATCGAGATATCGCGAAAGACGGCCGCGGCCTCGGCACTTGTGACGGAATGGAACGCTCTCGTCTCGGTTGGGACATCCGTGGCCGCCGTGGCTGCTGTGGCTGCGCGTCCGAGGGAGCCCGCGAGTGGGGAGATAGGAGCCGCGCTGTCCATGTTGCCATCATCGTCGCGCGCGAATGTGACTTTAAAGAGTAACGATAGTTCCCGTCGCCGGGCGTAACCGCGCCGCGCGTATCGGTGCACTTTTGGGTCTGCGAGCGCCCGTTAAGGGACAGTACCACCCCAGGACGACAGTCCTGGCTACACAACAAATGCCGAAGAGAAGTCCCGAAGGGACGGCTGAAGAGATGTCTCCCCGTCACGTTTGTTGCCGGGCCTACGTGGTGTTTGCGACCCGTATTTCCTGTGGATGTTGGTGGAGCCACCGAACTGCATGCGACTTTCCGTGAAGAAAGTCGCACATGACTGTTCCCGGCCAGTGCTGCGTGGCAGGAAATACGGGGACGGCAGACCGGCGATCCATGATTCGCCGAGTCAACGATGTTTTTTGGCGGGAGCAGACTTCTTCGCCGGATGCGACTTTTTCACCGGCTCCGGCTTTCTGTGGGCCTTGGCAGGCGCTTTGACCGCAGCCTGTTTTGCATGGGTGCTATCTTTCGCCGCATGCCGGACCGCCGGCGCCGGTTTCGGCGCAGGCTTCTTAACCGTCTTCGACAGCGCGGGTTTGGAGGCCACCGGCTTGGCTACAGCCTTGGCGGGCGCGGATTTGACCACCGCCGCCTTCACCGGCACAGCTTTCTTGCTCGCCGGGGCTGGTGCGTGACCATGTGCATGGCTGGAAGCATGGCCGGTATGACTGGAGGCGTGGCCAACCGCTGGAGCCGTGGTCTTGGCCGGCTTCGCCATAACGTGGACCTTATCCAGCTTGCTGGGCGTGACTACATGCAGGGTGGAACTTGCGGCCGCCTTCGCCGCAGCCGGGCTGACCGCCGCAGAAGGCGCACTGGCCTTTGGCGGGGCGTGCCCCTTGCCGGGCTGGTGCGCCGCCTCATGTTTGGCTGCGTGCCTATCTTCGTGCTTTGCCTCGCTTTTGGGGAGGATGGCTGCCGGCGCCTTTGCGCTTTTCTTCGGCGGCGGAGCAAGGCTTACCTCGTGCTCAGCCTCCTCCTCCTCCTCCTCGTCGGCTTCCCCGACAGGCTCCTCCGCGGATTCCTCGTCATCCAACTCGGTCCGATCGCCATCTAACTCGGCTTCGATCGGAATGCGGGCTTTTGATTCGGCTTTTCTGGAGCCGCGGGTGCGACGCACCGTAACCGGGGGCGGAGGCGCCGGGGGCGAATACGGTTCCAGAAAGGCGCGCAGCTGCTCGTCAGTCTGCAGTTCGCCGTCGATCGTGCCCAGGAACAACTTGGAAATCAACTCGTCATAACCGGGCAGTTCGGGCGTGATGCGAAGCTCCTGAAACAGTGCGTAGGGAATCTTCTGCCGCGCTTCCGGCCAGACTGTGAAAAAGTTCTTATATTTCGCCTGGATCGCCGGAGCTTTGCTGGTCAGGCCCAGCCAAAGAACAGCCTGCGGGTCAGCGGTCGTGAATAGCTTCCAGGTGGCCGACGGTGTCGCTGCTTCCTTGCCGCTTAGCTGCTTATTGAAGTCTTTCGCGGCCTGATCGAGATGGTTCCACTCCTCGACAAAACCCGAGCGGACAAACATGGCCTTGAGGGCGGCAAGATCCTTGGCAGAAAGCTTTGCCGTAAGATAATGGACTGAAGCTGCAGAAATATCAGGGCTTACCCCTTGCATTTGCAGCTGAGTCACGAGCTTACGCATTTCCTCGAGGGCAGGCGCATCGGCCGACGCGGTGGTCCAGGCAGGAAACAGGTAGGGCATCCACCCTTCCGCCTCCATGGCAGCCAGTACCCGCAACCCATCTTCTTCGTGGCCAATCTCTTCTAACTCATAGCCGCGAAGATGCGGGGAGAGCGCCTCGATCGCCTTTTGTTCCTTGGCGTTCTGGAACCGGGTTTGGGTGCGCTCGTCCAGCTGCCAGCCCAGACGGGCTACCAGGCGGGTGGCTCGGAGCAAACGGGAGGGATCCTCAAGAAACCCGTAATTGCTCACCAACCGCAGCTGGCGCGCTTCGATGTCGGCGACGCCATTGAGCGGGTCCATCAACAAACCATAGGAATGCTCGTTCAGCGACAGCGCCATGGCGTTGGCCGTAAAGTCGCGGCGGCGCAGATCTTCGAGAACTGTGCCCCAGTGATAGACCGGTTTGCCGGGTTTCGGGTATTCCTCGCGCCGCGCACTCGAAATCTCTACCGTGACGCCGACGGGAAAGCGGAAAAACAGAGTCCGCGTGGGCTCGTGTTCCCCCCACAACTTACCCCCCGCCTTCTCCAATGATTTCTTTAGCTTAAGAGCATTTCCCTGAACCGTTACATCCAGATCGAACACCGGCGAACCGCTGGTCAGGTCGCGGACCGCGCCTCCCACCAGGAACACGGTCATCCCTGCTTCGCGCGCCGCCTCACGAATATGTTCGAGCGCATTGCGCTGATGGAGGGAGAGCCGGTTTTTGAGAAGATAGATATAGTCAGGCATGCCTTACGTGCTGCTCCGGCCGCTATCGATTTTGCGGCTAACATTCGTCATGTGAACACCTTAGCAGCGGATCCGCGCTACACACAAACACCTAAGTTAGCATACTGAGGACGCCCTTGGCTACTGGGCTCGACAGTTTCTGCCGCGCCGTCTTGCACGATTCCCGGTGCGTTCCCGGGACTGCTTTTCCTCCACCGGCTGCGTACTTCGCTACACTGGCCGTGCGCCGGAAATATAGCCGGAAATGGGAGCGAGCAATGGAGCGGGCGATGCAGCGAGGAATGGAGCGACGCCGGCCAGGGCGCATGCCGCCATCCAGCCGGCTTTCCGCGAGGCCGCGGAGGCCCGACCATGCCAGTTAGCCGTAAAAAGGTCATCTTGCGAAAGTTAAGCCGGGACTGGCTTGCCGGCTATCTTCCCCCGACCGACTTTGTCTCCAATGAACAAGTGGAAGTGCTCGACCTGGCGGGGAAGCTGGTCTCCGTCGCCCTGTCGGAGGTGAAATGGATCTGCTTTGTGCGCGAGTTCCAATCCGGGGACGCCGCCCAACCTGAGCGTTTGCTGCGCAAGACGTTTGTGACCCGTCCGCGTACCCAGGGTTTATGGATTCGGGCGCGGCTGAAGGACAATGACCTGATCGAGGGGCTGGCGCAGAACGATCTAAGCCTGCTGGATGCGGCAGGGCTCTTCCTCAATCCCCCGGATACCCGGTCAAACACCCAGCGGATTTTTCTTCCCCGGCAGGCGGTCGCCGAGTTGGACGTGCTTGCGGTCATCAAGGCGGGGCCCCGGCGCGGCCCAGCGGACGCTTTGCAGGAGAGCCTGTTCAAACCACAAAATACGTCCATCTGACTCCGGTACAATCCCCTGCATGAAGCTTGCCGAACTCGCCAGCATTCTTGGCGCCACCTGTCACGGGGACCCGAACCAGGAAATTACCGGGGTCGAGGGAATAGAGAAAGCGGGTCCAGGCCAGCTCACTTTTGTTGCCAACCCGAAGTACACGCCATTTGCCCGAACGACCAAGGCGGGGGCCGTGCTGGTGACGGAGGATTTCGAACCGATTGCAACCGCCACCTTGCGCACCGCCAATCCCTACCTGGCCTTCGCCCGGGCGATCCATCTCTTCCACCCCGCGCCGCACTATCCTCCCGGGATCCATCCAACGGCGGTGATTGACCCGACCGCCACCATCGGCGCCGATGTACATATCGGGGCGTATGTCGTGATCGGGGCCGGCGCCGTCATCGGCCCGGGCACCATATTGTTGCCCCATGTGGTCGTTTATCCCCAGGCGCGGATGGGCCGGGAATGCCTGGCGCACGCCCATGCCGTGGTGCGCGAGGGGTGCCGGTTGGGGGATGGGGTCATCCTGCAGAATGGCGCGGTGGTGGGCTCCGATGGCTTTGGATTCGCCAAGGAAAATGATGGGGCGTGGCATAAAATTCCGCAAAGCGGCGCGGTGCTCCTCGGAGACAAGGTGGAAGTTCAGGCAAATTCCTGCATCGATCGGGCGAGTATAGGAAACACGGAGATCGCGAGCGGCGTCAAAATCGATAACCTGGTGCAGGTAGGGCACGGATCGTCGGTGGGAGCCGACACCTTGCTGTGCGCCCAGGTTGGCTTGGCCGGATCGTCAGGTGTGGGCAAGAATGTCGTACTGGCGGGCCAGGTTGGCGTCGTAGGCCATAGTTTTATCGGTGACGGCGTGGTCGTCACCGCGCAATCGGGGGTTCCCGGCGATGTCGCGCCGGGGAGCGTGATCAGCGGGTCACCGGCCTTCGAACATCGGGCATGGATGCGCAGCATCGCCGCTTTTCGGCGTCTGCCGGAGATCGCCAGGCAGGTCAGAAAAAAGCCATAAGAATATGGAGTCAAGCGTCTTAGGGAGTGCAGCCGGGCAAGACTTTCGCGCTTGGGCCTGACCTTCAGACGCAGTTGGAACTATCCGGCAGCACGTTTCGTCAACTCGGCATCCTACTTCAGTCTTATGACCGGCAGGGGCGCCTGGCGGCGAACGGAAAGGAAGATTTTGCACCTGGTTGAGGACCCTATCCGCGTGTTGCTTCTTGACGACGATCCAGAGAACCTTCTGCTTCGCGCTGCGATCCTTCGCAAACACGGTTACGTTACCGACACCGCGGCCACCGTCGGCGAAGCGGAAAAGCTGATCAACAAGATCGACATCGCCGTCCTCGACTACCATCTCGGCGCGGGACAGTTCGGTACCGACGTCGCCGACATCCTGCGCGCGCGGCGGCCCGAGGTGCCGATCATCATTCTGTCGGCCACGCTGGAGCGGCGTTTCGGTGGCGTCGAAGACATGCACTTGCTCAAGGGCTACAGCTCGGTCGATGATCTGATCGCCGCCTTGCGTTCGTTCGAAGCCAAGCATCGCGGAAGACCGGTGGTGGTCGATGCCCGAGACTTTTTCTACTCCCGCATCGCCATCGCCATGGGTGAGGATGTGGTGCTTGAGATTCTGGATGGAAAGGGCGAATGGATGTACGTGAATGAGTCTTGCGCGCGCTTGCTGGAGCGGCCGCGAGACTGGTTCCCGGGCAAGAACATGTTTCTCGAGATGCCCGATCTCGCCGCCGACTGGAAGGACATTCTGCGAACCGTCGCAGAGCAGCGAGAAACCTACATTGATCGAACCTATCGCGGGCTGTTGAACCTGCCACGGAAGGGCGAGGAGTGGGTATGGAACGTGCTCGCCTTCCCCTTGACCCTGCACAACAACGAAACCGGTGTGGTCTTGACCGCAAGGATTTTAGAACGGAAGCCGCTGATCTAGGCATTCAACCATCCAGTTCGCCTGCGAAAGCGTCGTAGAACGCCTGCAAACGAGAATGCCTTTCCTGGGCCATCCGGCTTCCGGCTTGTGTCCGGAAACCTGTTGCCAGCCGGAGAAGCTTCATCGGGAAGTGGTCGAGGGCGTAGCGGCGATCATCCAGTTCCCGTTCTTTCGCTTGAGGGTCGAGGGCATCATAGAGCCTGGAGCCCATGCGCCCCGCGGTATAAAAACAACGAGCTATGCCGACGGCGCCCAGGGCATCCAGCCGATCAGCATCCTGCAGGATGCGTCTCTCCAAGCTCCCAGGTGTCAGCCCGGCCGAGTAGCTGTGGGTCCGAATCGCGTCGGTGACGGCGTCGACCTCCGCCCCGCTCCATTGCAACTCCTCCAACATCTGTTGTGCCTTTTCGGCCGAGAGGCGCGCGGCATGTTCACGAAGCGGTGAATCCTTCTCGACGGCCACGCAATCGTGCAATAGGACCGCTGCTGCCAGCAGTCGCAAATCTCCACCCTCTTCGGCCGCGATAAGCCGTGCCGTGCGCCACACACGATGCAGATGAGATAGATCGTGAGACCCATCGCCGGAATCATCCAGCACGGGAGACAGTTGTTGGAAGAGCTGCTGGAAAGGAGCAAAGGTATCGACTGCCATGCGGGATAGTTTATTCCAGCTCGACTACACTTCCCTGAGGAAGAAACATGCAGAAGAAGGTGCTGGAACTGCTGTCAGGACGAGAGGGCCACTTCCTCCTGGAAAGTGGTCACCATGGAGACCTGTGGTTAGACCTCGAAACACTCTGTCTCCATCCGCGACGTGCGCAAGCGCTCGCCGTCGAGTTGAGTGCTCTCTTATCCGATCTACAACTGGATGCGGTCTGCGGCCCTCTGGTCGAGGGCGCATTTGTGGCCCTCATGGTAGCGGGTCAGCTCGATATTCAGTTCACCTACTCGGAGCGGTTCGCGCGCCCCACTGCGGACGGCCTCTTTCCCGCGGGCTATCGAGTGCCGGCCGGGCTTTGCCAGGGCCTTCGAGGTAAGCGTGTCGCCATCGTGAACGACGTTGTCAACGCCGGTTCCGCGATTCGAGGAACATTCGCGGACCTGGAAGAGTGTGGCGCAAACGTGGTCGCCATCGGCACTCTTCTGGTTCTGGGTTCGGCTGCCGCTGAGTTTGCTGCCGGCAGGAATGTTCCTTTGCATAGCGTCGCAACCTTGCCCAACCATCTGTGGACTGCTTCAGAGTGCCCACTCTGCGAATCCGGCATTCCGTTGCAGGACGTTGCAGCCTTTGCTGCCACTCTGCGCAAATAGACCGACTACCCACTCAAGCCAAGAGAAGGCTTGAATTGAGGGCCACCCACCTTCAAAGTGACGGAGATCAAAAAAAACGTCTTCCCCCTTGACAGTCTAGGAGAGCTGCGGGAAACTTCTCCTAGATTGCCAAGGAGACGCAGGCGCCGATGGCCAAACAGGTTGACCTCATGCAAGGCACGCTCGAAATGTTGATTCTCAAGGCAGTCTCGCTGAGCAGATTGCACGGGTATGGGGTCTTACTTCGCATCCAGCAGATGAGCGCCGACCGGCTTGTGATCCAGCAAGGTTCCCTCTATCCGGCGCTCTATCGGCTGGAGCATGAAGGCAAGATCAAAAGCGAATGGGGAGAGAGCGAGAACAATCGGCGTGCCAAGTACTACATGCTTACGGCCGCGGGGCGAAAACAGCTCGCCGAAGAAACAGATAAGTGGAATCGCATGGGCGATATCATCGGCTCCATTCTGCGGCTCACTCCAGGGGAGGGACAGTCGTGAGCACTTTGTTCGCACGCATGCGGTCGTGGCTGCGATCGGCGATGAGGCGTCCTCACCTGGAGCAGGAGATGGAAGAAGAGATCCGCTTCCACCTGGAAGCGCGCGCGGCGGATTGGATGCACAAAGGGCTTCCGGCGAATGAGGCAATGAGGCAGGCGCGGCTTGAATTTGGCGGCGTCGCAAGCCACAAAGACAATATGCGACGATCGCTCGGCCTGCGCTGGTGGGACGAACTTCGCGGCGACCTCCGCTACGGCGCGCACATTCTGAGAAGGAGCCCAGGGTTCACGTCGATTGCTGTGGGATCGCTGGCGCTGGCCATCGGTGCGAATACCACGATCTTTTCTGCCGCGAATGAAATGTTGTACGCACGGTTGGGCGTTCCCCATCCCGAACAATTGCGGCTCCTGACGCTGACCGGCGACGACAATGTCGCGATCCACATGAGCTGGGGCAATTCGAGAACGCGGCCGAACGGCGTTGTCTGGCACGACTCGTTCACCTATCCGATTTACCAACAACTCCGAGCCCAGAACCGTGTGCTTCAGGACATCTTCGCGTTCAAGGACCTCGGCCGGGTCAATGTGACGATCGATGGGAATGCGCAATTCGCAGATGCACAGCTCGTCTCCGGCAACTTCTACGCGCAGATGCAGGTTAAGCCAGTGCTCGGCCGCGCCATCCTGCCCGCGGATGATGGCGCGGCCGGCACCGGCGCGGTTGCGGTCATCAGCGATGGCCTATGGAGCCGCTCCTTCAGCCGGTCGCCTCATGTGATCGGCAAAACCATCCTCGTCAATATGACGCCGGTCACCATCGTTGGCGTAAATCCAAAAGGCTTTACCGGCGCCCAAAGCGTGCAGACATCTCCCGAGTTCTTCATGCCTTTGTCCATGATCTCGCTGCTGCGAGCCCCGCTTGGTGACTCGGGTCCTCTCTTGTCGAGCACCAAGCTGTACTGGGTACAGTTAATGGCTCGGGTTAAGCCAGATATCTCGCCAGAACAGGCGCGCGCCTCCCTGGATGTCGCCGTGAGCGCCGCCGTCCGCGCCACAACGACGTTCGAAAAGGGGGATACCATTCCCCACATCCAACTCGAAGACGGCAGTAAAGGCCTGAATTATTCCGCCCTGCTGTATGCGGAACCGTTGCACGTTTTGTTGACGATGGTGGCCGGCGTACTCCTGATGGCGTGTGCCAACATGGCCAACCTGATGCTTGCACGGGCGTCCGCAAGGCAAAGAGAAATGAGCGTGCGGCTGGCACTGGGGGCGAGCAGATCGCGCATACTCCGCCAGGTACTCACAGAAAGTCTGCTGGTTTCTTTTATAGGCGGAACACTGGGTCTCATATTGGGCTATCTGAGCCGCGCAGCATTACCGAATCTTCTCGCGAGCACCTGGAGCAACGTCAAGATGCATGTGCCTTTCGACTGGAAGGTATTTGCCTTTACTGCAGGTCTTACCATGGGCGCCGGCATCCTGTTCGGTATTTTTCCCGCATGGGCAAGCACGCACGTTGAAATCGGCGTTGCCCTCAAGCAAGCGGGGCAAACACCGTCCCGTCGTCGCAAGGTTTGGACCGGAAAAGGAATCGTTGCGTTTCAGGTAGCCTTGTCTACCCTGTTGGTCGTCGCGGCAGGACTCTTTCTGCGGACGTTAATGAACCTCAATACAATTGACCCCGGCTTTCAACCCAAGAATCTTGTCCTGGTTGGTATCGATGCTCCGAGCCAACGATATCCGGCGCCCAAAGATATCGCACTGCATGTCCGTCTCGAAGAGGCATTGCGCTCAGTGCCTGGCGTGGAAGGGGTAACGACGTCCGATGTTCCGCTGCTTTCTGGTTCTGACGCGAACACCGGCTTCGTGGTCGAAGGAGCTCCGGAAGCGAAGTACGTTCCCGGGGATACGAGCCAGTCCGCATACACGGCCCATGTCGGAACCGACTTCACAGCAGTCATGAAGATTCCGCTGGTGGCTGGGCGGAGCTTCAACCTGCAGGACACGGAGACCTCGCAAAGTGTAGCGATCGTAAACCAGGCTTTAGTACGCAAGTTCTTCCTCCATCAGAATCCGATTGGCAGGCGCTTCAGTATGGAAGACCACCCGGATAAAGATACAAAGTGGTTACAGATTATCGGCGTGTTTGCAGACACTCGTTATGCAAGTTTACGGAAGGACCCGCCTCCGTTGTACTTTGCCCTCTATCAGCAGCAAACGGCAATCGGCGGCCTTACGTACATCGTGAGGACATCGATCAAGCCCGAGGCGATCGTGCCCTCTCTGCGCGCCGCCGTGCAACGCATCGATCCCGATTTGCCGCTGATCGACGCGCGCACTTACGAGCAACAGATTGACGCCGATCTACAACAGGAGCGGATATTCGCGAGTCTGACCTCTGGTTTTGGCCTGCTTGCTCTAGCCCTCGCCTGCGTCGGCATTTACGGGATCATGGCCTACACCGTAGTGCAGCGCACAAATGAAATAGGGATTCGTCTCGCGCTTGGGGCCAGGCGTCGCCAGGTGCGCGGCATGGTGCTACGCGAGGCAGGGTGGCTGGCAGTGTTGGGTGTGGCCTCCGGGCTGGTGGTTGCGCTGGGGCTGGGCCGCCTGGTTCGATCGATGCTCTACGGTGTACGACCCGCTGATCCGATTGCCCTCGCTCTCGCTGGATGTTTATTGCTGTTGGTGGCGCTGATTTCCGGCTGGCTTCCGGCGCTGCGCGCTTCGCGGGTCGAACCTATGGAAGCATTGCGGCACGAATGATCCGAGAGCCTCTGGATAGAATGGTGGCGAATAGGAGTATCCGATCGTGATCAGGCGCGCTGGCCGAAAGATGTGTTTTCTCGGAAAGCTGTTGTTGGTCGTGGCTGCCTCGCGGACCTCCCTGTTCTGTGCAGCAAACGCTCTGTGCGCAAACCGCCGCTTCACAGCCCTCTGCCGCAGCGCCGGCTGCGGTTAGCCCGGCGGTTGCTCCTTTGGCTTTTGAAGTGAGCACCGTCAAGCAAAACAAGTCTGGCGGCCCGGGCTCCCATTCCGACTTCCATGATGGCCGGTTCGTAGCGTCGAACACCACACTGAAAACCATCGTTCAATACCAGGCCTACGGAGTCCCGGAATCTCGCATCGTGGGCGGCCCAGGGTGGATCGGTTCGCAGAGATTCGACATGGAAGCCAAGATCGATAGCGCAGCCCTCGACCGGTTACGAACGCTTGCCCGTGACCAAAGCAGAATAGAAACGCGAGCCATGTTCCAACACCTTCTGGCGGACCGCTTTAAATTTGCTGCCCATTGGGAGACACGAGACCTGCCTGTCTATGTCCTGGTAGTGCAAAAGAAAGGCGCCAGCCTTCATCCGTCGAAGGAACCCGAGGGCAGTTCCAGCACTTCGACGAACGACGGACGGTTCACCGGTAAGGGCCTGACTCTGACGCAATTGGCCGATGCATTGACGCAGGAACTGTCCAGGGAATTGGGCCGCGTGGTGATCGACAAGACTGGGATTCAGGGAAGATATGACTTTGCGCTCACCTGGACACCGGATACCGGCGCGTCTGCAGTGAACAATGGGGCGGATGCCTCTGCCCAGCCCGATACCGGGCCTTCGATCTTCACTGCCATTCAGGAACAACTTGGATTGAAACTCGAGTCTTCCAAAGGCCCCGTGCAGGTCCTGGTCATCGATCACGCCGAGATGCCTACCGAAAATTAGGGTGTGTCCCACGGAACCGCCGCAACAAGGCGTGTGCGTGCCCCCTGACTATCTAAGTACTGTCAACGAGCCCGTTCAGCCGAACTTTCCGGGAGGTTTCTGCATCTATATCGGTGTACCTCTCCCCAGTTCGGGAGTTCACTTGGGTCCAATCGCCTCGCGCGGCTGGAGATTGCAATTCGTTTCCAGAGGTGTCGATTCCAGCGCCGTTTCATCGTGACGGCCCTGCCCGGCTTTGCACCGAACTGCCAGTTCCGTGCTACCGCAACCGGCTTACAGAAAGCACCAGTGCGGAAGCGATTTAACAATCGCTGTGAACCGGCCTCGCCGCAGCGAGCGGCCTCGCCGCAGCGAGCGAAGCAAAAGGGTCCTTTCGTGGTTTTCTCTCCAGCAAAACCACGCCTCGTGATCTTTGTAAGGCCACAGGAATGGTCAAACCGTTGCAGAGCTCCCGACTGAAGCCTTTCTCGGCCCTCGTAAGCTGTTGATTGTTAAAGCACAACGGAGTTATCTCGCTTAGTTCGCTTTTCTCGCACATTTGTACATTTTTTTCGCCTACAGCATTTTCACTTCTGGTGCTTACAGAGTAACGACTCCCATGGCGGCTTTTCCTCAAGAACCGGGGTTCCCGGCAAGCGAGCTTGCTGGGGTGGAAGAAAAGCCGCACTTCGCCGCACCCTCCTGTGCAGAGTAGAAGTGAAAATGCTCTACCCCAGCCACACCGGCTCAGGCTCCAGGCGAATGGCAAAGCGCGACCAGATCGCGTCGATGACCTTGTCGCGCAGGGCAACCACTTCCCTTGCACTGGCCCCGCCGCGATTGATAAGGGCCAGAGTATGGCGGGTGGAGATTCCCGCATTGCCGAGCGCGTACCCCTTGGCGAACCCGGCCCGCTCGATCAGCCAGGCGGCAGAGAGCTTTACCTCGCCAGGCTTCGCCGGATAGGCGGGAATCGTCTGCTTCTCCACGCCCAACTCCACAGCAAGAGAATCGACCATTGATACCGGCACGACCGGATTCTTGAAGAAGCTGCCGGCACTGCGGCAGTCGGCATCGCCGGCAACCAGCAGCATGCCCTTCTGCGCCCGGATCGTCCGTACGGCCTCGCGCACCTCGGCTAGCGTAGGAGTCACCATGCCGCGCGCGGCGAAATATCTGGAAAGGTCGGCGTAGGCAAAGCTGGCAGGCGCGTCCATGCGCAGCGCGTAGTCGACACGGCTCACGATATAGCGGTCTCGTTCGCTGCTGTTGAAGATGCTTCGACGATAGGAGAACCCGCAAGCAGACGCAGGAAGGTCGACAAACTGAGCGGTCCGCCGGTCAAACGCCCGTACCGTTACGATGGTTTGCGACACTTCCTGGCCATACGCTCCCACATTCTGCACCGGCGTGCCGCCCACGGTGCCGGGAATGCCGGAGAGGCACTCGACGCCGGCACAGCCTTTGCCTACCGCATAGGCCACCAATCCGTCCCAGTCTTCCCCCGCCGCAGCGGAGACGACGGTACGGCCGTTCGCCGGAGTGGCGGTCAGGCCACGAAGAGCAATATGTAGAACAAGACCAGCGAAACCGGCGTCCGATACCAGCAGGTTACTGCCGCCACCAAGAACAAAGAGCGGCAACCCGCGCTCGGCCGCGAAAGCGACACCGGCGGCGATGTCCTCTTCGCTTGCCGCCTCGGCAAACCAGCGTGCCGGGCCGCCAATCTGAAAGGTCGTATAGGGCGCGAGCGGTACTTCCTCAAGAACCTGCATTTTCCATCAAGGTATATCAGGAGCAGCGCCCAGGCATATGCACTGGCGGAACCTGGGGTGAATCTTTACAATCAGGTGAGTGCTCCAGGTTGTGTCTCAATCTGCAGCACACCCGAGTACTGAAGGAGCTGGCATGTACCCCGAGATTATGGTCGTACCGATGCGCGAAGAGCTTACCCGCGCCGGAATCAAAGAAGCGCGGACTGCGGAAGCAGTAGATACCGCGTTGGCAACACCGGGCACCACGATGCTGGTCGTCAATTCGATCTGCGGTTGCGCCGCAGGCAAGATGCGTCCCGGTGTCAGGATGGCGTTACAAAACAAGACCCTGCCCGACCAGGCGATCACCGTATTCGCCGGGCAGGATCGCGAAGCCACCGAACGCGCCCGCTCCTACTTCGAAGGTCATCCGCCGACCTCGCCGGCCATCGCCATTCTGCGCGACGGCAAGCTGGTGTACCTGATGCAGCGTTCCGCCATCGAGACCGCGACCGCGCCGATGATTGCCCAGGAATTGACCCGGGCGATGAATGAACTTTGCGCCAAAACAACCGCCTAAGACGATTCCGCGGCCGGTGTGACCCGTAAAGATACTTCGGCTTGGGGCTTTTCATCAGGAAAAGCCCCAAGCCCCACGCCCCACGCCGCCACCAACGGCGCTGTAGCCGCGGATCTTTCTAATCAATTTTCTAATCAAAGAGATACGGCCGCTTTTGTAAACAACCGCGTTAAGGCTTTGGGAGCTCCCTACAGCCGTTGCGGACACGAACCATGCTCGGCGAGCAGGTGGTCGATGTTACCGGCGGTCTTCGAGCGCCAGGATTCCTGTACCGTGGCATGCGGCTCCGGATGGGCCTTGTCAATCTGCTCCTGGTAAACGAAGGTCACGACCCGATCCTCGGGTTCATCGCGCCACACGTTCCCTTCTCCCTCGCGGCGGCTCGACCCGGAAACCCAGCCCGCCGGCGTGAGATGCCATTCCGTCCACTGCCTGCTCACAGCCATCGTCTCTCCCACCTTGCATTGACCACGTTGACGATATAGGTTAACAGGACGACACCCCCTACACACGCGTAACGCGCGCGCGTTCGGCATAGCACCCTCAGCAAGGCATGGAGAAAAATCCTATGAAAACGACAGAAGAGACTGCGCCTACCCGCCGCAAGCGTTCACTGTTCAAAGGGTTTCTCGCCGGAGCTATCGGGGGACTGGTAGGGGCCGCCGCGAAGGCCGCGGGCGAGGCAGTTTATCCGCCCCGCACTCTTGGCCAAATCCCCGCTCCAGCCGTACTGGTCAATCGCGTGGCCGGCCGCTCTCTCACCGAGCAGGAAGAGGAGGTCTCCGTGCAGGCGATCCACTGGGGTTTTGGAGCCTTGGCGGGCGGCGTGTATGGAGCGCTGGCAGAGTACCAGCCCGCCGTGACCAGGCGTCTCGGCGTCACATTTGGGCTGACCCTTTACGGCATTACGCACGTGTCCGCACTCCCCATGATGGGTCTAACGGAAAAGCCCGAAGACCAACCTGCCCGCGAGCATGCCAGTGAACTGGTGACCCACGCCATCTATGGGGTTGGCACGGAACTGACGCGCCGTCTGGCTCGCAAATTGCTGTAACAGGCTGCGGAAAAACTCTGGTCCGCGGTGTAGCCCTGGACTTTAGTCCGGGGAGCGGGTTTTCAAACCCGCTTAAACGTTCGGCAATAAAATGATGGGCTTTTAGCCCTGGTGTTTGTAATCTGCCACCTGCAACAGACACTGCGAACGGCAGGAGCACACCACCGTATCGACGCTTAAGCCGCCGCTCATCCCCGGCCCAACATTTTTATTGCAACAAGATTTGAACTTTCCTCCAGAAATTGGATCTATATAAGTAGATACCGCTGACTCTTGGAGAAAATACCTCAAGCGTAAAGCGCCGTCGTGTATCCAGGCCGATGTACCGTGTTGCCCCAAAGAGCAAGCATCTCTTGGGCGCACCCCGCGACGCTAGGTCCCGATGCATGCATGCAAGGCACCCTGGCGGCTCGTCCGCCATGGAACCGCTCGCTGCCGATGGAAACCCCATCCGAAGCTAGCCATCGTAAGAGCGCCGAATCATGATCCGAGACCTACAGCATTTTCACTTTTCTGATGGAGCAACAGACCGCCCAACCCGAAAAATCCTCCCAGGAGGGGGCTTAGTGCGTTAGTGCGTACTTTTTAGCCATTTCCCGAAAACCGCCCGGGTGGCCTGTTAAGCGATGCGGTCGATCTGTTCCCCGGGTAGCGCTTGCTCGGCCTTGCGTGTCGTGATCAGTGACGGCAGGAGTGGCGAAGGCCCGCATAAATGATCGCCGCGACGATGGCCCCACGAAGGGTGCGACGATAAACATCCATAACTGTTGCAATGCCCAGCCACCGACAAAGATCGCCGGACCAATGCTCCGCGCCGGGTTGACGGACGTGTTGGTGATAGGGAATCCCAACCAGGTGAATCAGCGTCAACACCAGCCCAATGGCCAGCCCGGCAAAGCCAACCGGAGCAGCGATGTCAGTCGATCCCAGAACGGTGAGGACCAGAAACATGGTGAGCACCGTCTCAGCGACGAAGCCGGCCGCCATGGAGTAATGGTCCGGAGAATGCAGGCCGTAGCCATCGGCGCCGAGGCCGCTCACGGAGGCGCTGTAGCCGCCGGGGAGGCCGTTGGCAATGCATCAGAATGACGCGGAGGCGATGACCGCGCCGACGACCTGGGCCACCATGTAAGCGGCTGCGTCCCGGGCATTAATCTTGCGTGGCAAGAAAGACTCCTAGCGTGACCGCCGGATTTACGTGGCAACCGGAAATGGGCCCGATGGTGTACACCATGGCAAGCAGTGAAAGCCCGAAGGCCGCGGATATGCCGGCAAAGCCTATGTGACTCCCCGCCAGGCACCGCACTACCGACGCCCCCGAAAACCAGGACAAACGTACCGACCAGTTCCGCAAAGTATTTATTCATGGACGCCTCCTCTTAGGCCAGAGAAGTATTCCAAGAGCTATTTGCTAGATGGTTTCGGGTGTAGTGCAAATACTTCTCCCGCACTTTATAGGGGAGAAGGCTCTCGGAGCCAGAAGTCTACGGCCAATCCGCCGTTTGCAATGCGAATATTCGTCGCCGATTTCTTCAGCCGCTTTAGCGCCTGCGGCCGGTGGTTTCCGCAGGGCTCATGGCCTGCACTTTGCTGTGCTTGATGCTGTAAGTGAAATAGATCACCAAACCTATGATCAACCAGATGATAAGTACCTCCCAGGTGAGGAGAGGTAGTTTGATCATGAGATAAAAGGCGCTGCACATGCCGAGGATGGGCACCAATGGAACCAGCGGCGTCCTGAAACGGCCGCTCCATGTCCGGGTGGCGGCGGCGCAGGATCCATACACCGGCGCAGACGATGGTGAAGGCGAGCAGCGTGCCCATATTAACCAGGGCGGCGAGCTTATCGATGGGGAGGAGAGCGGGGAGGAAGGCGACAATCGTGCCGACGACGATGTTAGAGATCCATGGAGTACGGAACTTAGGATGAACGGCGGACGCCCACTTCCAAAGTAGTCCGTCCTTCGACATGGAATAGAAGACGCGCGATTGACCCAGCAACATCACCAGCATCACAGTGCCCAGGCCGAAGACGGCGCCGATCTTGACCAGCAGGCTGCCCCAGGAGACGCCGGTCACGTCAATGCCGACAGCCACCGGATCGCTTACGTCGAGGCTGCGGTAGTTAACCAGCCCGGTGAGTACAGTCGAAACCAGAATGTACAAGAGAGTGCAAACGACCAGCGAACCGAGAATGCCGATGGGCATGTCGCGCTGCGGATTGCGCGCCTCCTGCGCCGCGGTCGAGACAGCGTCGAAACCAATGTAGGCGAAGAAGACCGATGCCGCTCCGGCCGTGATGCCGCCGATACCGAACTTGCCTGGGCCCTCTGCTGGAGGAATGAAAGGATGCCAGTTGACCCTGGCGAGTTCAGGATGATGAAAGAGGTAAGCTCCGCCCAGAACCAGGAAGACGCCGACAATCGTAAGCTTCACGATCACAATGGCGGAGTTGAGGTTGGCCGATTCCTTGATGCCGATCACCAGCACCGCCGTGACCACCAGGATGGCAAAGAAGGCGACAAAGTTGAAGACGCCGGTGACGTGAGGGAGAGATGGCGGCGTTGACGGTGGAAGGAAGCGACGCCGCGGGCAGCCATCTCTCGCCGTAGGAATAGAGTACGTTCCCGTAGGTAGTGGTGAACTGGGGCGGCAGGATGTGGATGTGCAACTGCTCCAGCAGGCTCACGAAGTATCCGGACCAGCCGGAGGCCACGGTGGCAGCACCGAAGGCGTACTCGAGCACCAGGTCCCAGCCGATGATCCAGGCGACCAGCTCGCCGAGAGTGGCGTAACCATAGGTATAAGCGGAGCCGGCGATGGGGATGATGGAGGCGAATTCCGAATAGCAGAGTCCGGCAAAGGCGCAGGTGATGCCGGCGAAGACAAAACTGAGAGCCACGGCAGGGCCGGCGTGGAGCGCGGCCGCCTGGCCGGTCAGCACGAAGATCCCAGCACCGATGATGGCGCCGATACCGAGAGTGATGAGGTTGACCGGGCCGAGCGAGCGCCTGAGAGTGTGCTCCCCTACCTCGTAGGCCTCTTTGGTGAGTATCGAGAGGGGTTTGGTTGCCAGGAATCTAGGCATCGGGTCGGGGTAATCCTCCAGTTAAGGATAATCAGGGTATCGGATCGGCTTGCTGATGGTTGTTATGTTCTATACCGTTTTCCGGTTAGCGTGTCCAGCAAAGGTTAGCGGGCGTGATCGCTGAGCGCGGTCAAGAAACTCCTGAACCAGGTTGCCAGTCGAGCTGCCGGGGCGCGGAATCAGATCGGAGATGACGGCCACCGAATCCGCTCCAGCCTGAATCACGGCGGCGCAGTTAGACCGGGTGATGCCTCCGATGGCAACCAGCGGCTTGGCGGTCATAGCGCGGGCGGCGCGAACCCCGTCGAGGCCGACCACGGGATCCGGGATCCTGCTTCGACGCCGTCGCGAAGACCGGGCCGATGGCCACGTAGTCCGCCGGGCCGTCTGCCGCGCTACGAAGCTGGCGCCTCACCGTGGGTCGATACTCCGATGAGAACATCGGGCACCGAGCGTCGCGCGGGCCTGCGGCTGGAGATAGATCCTCCTGGCCGACGTGGATTCCGTCGTAGCGCGCCGCAGATACGAGAGACACCCGGTCGTTCAGGATGAGACAGCTGTCGGCAGGCGGAAAGATGGCGCGCAGCAGCGCTGCCCGCTCCAGCACCACTTCGTCCGTTGCCTCTTTGTCGCGATATTGCAGAAAGCGGATGCCGGCCTGGCGCAGTTCGCGGGCAAAGCCTTCGATCGAAAGCCCGGCCCGGAGTAGAAGGCCGGCATCCAGAATGGGGTAAGAGACGGGGCAGCACTACACCTGGGCAAGAAGCTGCTCGCGGCGTAGTTTCTCCCGTTCGAAGAAGCGCTCCATGAACTTGGTGTCGAAATTCCCCTCGCGGAATTCCTGCGTCTTCCAGGATGCGGCGGTGCAGCGGGATGGTGGTGTGGATGCCCTCCACCACAAACATCTCGAGCGCACGGGACATGCGGGCCATGGCTTCCGCCCGGTCATTGCCATGGACGATCAGCTTGGCGATGAGCGAGTCGTAATAGGGCGGCACGACGCCTTCGGCATACTGGGCTGTATCCACACGCACGCCGTTGCCACCCGGGAACATTGAAGGCGGTGATGCGTCCGGCAGACGGCGTGAACTTCTCCGGATGTTCGGCATTGACCCGGCACTCGATGGAGTGGCCGCGAATGGGAATCGTCTCAGGAAGAATGCTGCCCAGGGTCTGCCCGGCGGCAATGCGCAGTTGCGCTTTCACCAGGTCGATGCCCGTCACGGCCTCGGTGACCGGGTGCTCCACCTGGATGCGGGTGTTCATCTCGATGAAGTAGAGCTTGCCGTCCTCATCCATGAGGAACTCCACCGTGCCCGCGTTCTGATAACCGATGGAGGTCAGGCACCGTTTGAGTGTCTTGGCGATGTCTTCACGAATCCTTGGGCGTCACCTTGAGCGAGGGCGCCTCTTCAATCAGCTTCTGATGGCGGCGCTGGATGGAGCATTCACGCTCTCCCAGGGAGACCACGTTGCCGTGCTCGTCGGCCAGGATCTGGAACTCGATGTGCCTGCGGCCGCTCAATGAACTTCTCCATGTACAGGTCGCCGTTGCCGAAGGCGTTTGCCGCCTCGGTGTGCGCCGCCTGGTAGAGCTGGGGCAGTTCCTCTTCGGAGCGGATGACGCGCATGCCGCGTCCACCACCGCCGGCCGAGGCTTTGAGGATGACGGGAAAGCCAACGGAACGGGCCCATTCCAGGGCTTCTTCCTCGTTCTGCAGCACGCCGTCGGACCCGGGCAGGATCGGCACCTTGGCCCGCTTCATCGCCTGGCGAGCTTTTTCCTTCTCGCCCATCAGCCGGATGGCCTCGGGGGTGGGTCCGATGAATTTGATATTGGAAGCGCGGCAGACTTCGGCGAAGTTTGCATTCTCACTCAGCAGGCCGTAGCCGGGATGAATGGCATCGACGTCGGCGATTTCCGCGGCCGAGATCACTGCAGGCACGTTCAGATAGCTCTCTGCCGATCGCGGCGGGCCGATACAGATGGCTTCATCGGCAAAGCGGACGTGGAGCGAGTTGCGGTCCGCTTCGCTGTAAATGGCAACCGTGCGAATCCCGAGTTCCTTGCAGGCGCAGATGACCCGGAGTGCGATTTCGCCTCGGTTGGCGATGAGCAGTTTTCGAAACATAGGTTCCAATCGGGCCTGACCTCTAATACAGTTGCTGTGACGGTTATGCCGCGGAAGGATCTAGTGCAGCCGCAGAGCGAAAAGCGGCTGGCCGTATTCCACCGGCTGGCCGTTGGTGACCAGGCGCTTCACCACTTCGCCGGCGGCGTCCGATTCGATCTCGTTCATCAGCTTCATGGCCTCGACGATGCACAGCACCTGGCCGTTTTCGACCGTGTCCCCGATCTTGACAAAGGCGGCGGCGCCGGGAGAAGACGACTCGTAGAACGTGCCCACGATCGGCGACTTGACGATGTGAGAGTTTCTCTTCTTCGCTCGGCGCGCCGCGCCTCTGCCGCGGCGGCCGATCCGGCGGAAGCCACGGCGTGGATGCCCTGCGAGACAGCCGTCGGGGCATGCCCGGCGGGCGACAACAATTGTCCCAGACGGGCGATATCGAGAGCCGAAGCGGGGGGTGCCTGCGCGGGCTGGCCGAACTTGAGGCGAACCTTGAAATCGCCGCGTTCGAATTCGAAATCGCCAATATCGTATTCTTTCAGGAACTCGATCAGTTCCTTTAGCTCTTTTATTTCATCAGGCGTCATGAATCTCTCGTCTGCATCAGAGTTGCGTCCAACCGGTGGATGCGGGGGTTAGTACCTGCCCGCCGTTCCGGGTAACGACAACCATATCTTCAATGCGCACTCCAAAATGACCTGCAATGTAGACGCCGGGTTCGATGGTGACGACCATTCCCGGCAAAAGGAACTGCGACTGGTCCGCGGCAATGCGGGGTGCTTCGTGAATCTCGAGCCCTACGCCATGGCCGGTGGAGTGAGTAAAGTACTCAGCCAAGCCAGCCTTGCGAAGGACGCTGCGCGCTGCTTCGTCTACGTCACCACAGGAGACGCCTGGCTTGACCGCCTTGACGGCCGCCTGCTGCGCCTCCAGCACAGAATCATACGTGAAGCGCTCCCGGCGTGTTGGCTGCCCCAGGAATATCGTGCGCGTCATGTCTGAGCAATAACCATTGAGAATAACACCGAAGTCCAGAGTTAAGAAGCCTTTACGGGGTAACCGCTGGGCGGTCGCGTGGCCATGGGGCAAGCGCGGAACGGGGCCCGCCGGCGACGATGGTCTCGAAAGACATGCCCTCGGCGCCGCGGGCCGCGCGCTGTGCTCCAGCAGGCGCGGCCACCGCCGTTTCCGGCATTCCCGGCTGGATCTGGGGCAGGAGCTCATGGAACAGGTCGACGCCCAGGCGAGCCGCTTGTTTCATCAGCCGGAGTTCGTCCTCGTCCTTGATCAGGCGAAGATTGCGCGACCAGGGGCTGCGGCGAGAGGCTGGAAGAAACCCCTTCTTCCGCGAGGCAAGGCTTTGCGGTAATGTTCCAGGTCTGCAACCGTGGTCGTTTCCGGGATCGAAGGCGCAGTGCGCTGGCTCCACTGGCGGCCAGCCATTGGCAAGCTTCATCGCGTGCGGACTTGGCGGCGATCACCACCCGTGCTGCCTGGGTTTCCTGCTTCGCCTGGGCGATGTAGCGGCCATCGGTGAACATGGCCGCGCGGGTCGCGGTGATGGCGAGGAAGGCGTTGGACCCGGTAAACCCGCACAGGTAGCGTACGTCTGGCAGGTGGGTCACCAGCAAGCTCTGGATGCCCTGTTGCTTCATCTGCCGGCGCAAGCGGCGCAGCCTGGGTGCGTGATTCATCTGCTCAGGTATACCAGATGTTTGCCGCAGATCACTGTAGCCAGTACACTTAGAGTGCACGGAAAGGTAAGTAAATCCCCATGCTCGTGGTCATGAAACCGCAGGCAACGGCAGAAGAAATCCAGGCCGTCTGCGAACAGATTCAACGGTCTTGGGCTTTCGCGCCCATCCCATGCCCGGGGCGCAGCGTACCGCCATCGGCATCACCGGTAATAGCGGCGCAGTCGATCAGGGCGACCTCGAAGAATCTGTCCGGCGTCGCGGAAGTGATCCGGGTTTCGAAGCCCTACAAGCTGGTGAGCCGCGACGTAAAGCAAGAGGATACGGTCATTCGTTTCCCGGGCACCAATGCGACCATTGGCGGCCGGGACCTGGCGGTCATTGCCGGACCGTGCTCGATTGAATCCCGGGAGCAGGCCTTTACGGTGGCCGAGCAGATCGCGCGGGCAGGAGCGCAGTTCTTCCGCGGCGGCGCCTATAAGCCGCGCACTTCCCCGTATGCGTTTCAGGGCATGGGCGAAGACGGGCTCAAGATCATGGCCGAGATCCGGGACAAGTTCGGCCTGCGGATTGTTACCGAAGCGCTGGACAACGAGAGTCTCGACCTGGTGGCGGAGTACGCCGATGTGATTCAGATCGGCGCCCGCAACATGCAGAACTTTTCTCTGCTGAAGCGCGCCGGCCGGACGCGTAAGCCGGTTCTGGTCAAGCGCGGGATGTCGGCGACCCTGGACGAGCTCCTGATGGCTGCCGAGTACGTGATGAGCGAAGGCAACTACCAGGTGATTTTGTGCGAACGCGGAGTGCGCACCTTTGCCGACCACACCCGCAATACCCTTGACCTGAGCATTGTGCCCGCGGTGCAGCGGCTGAGCCATTTGCCCATCATCGTGGATCCCAGCCATGGCACGGGCAAGCGCAACATGGTTCTTGCCCCTGGCGCGCGCAGCGGCCGCGGTCGGGGCCGATGGCCTGATGATCGAAGTGCATCACCAGCCGGACAAGGCGCTCTCCGATGGCGCACAATCCATGTACCCCGACCAGTTTGTCGAACTCATGGATGAGATTTCGCAGATCGCCGGTGCCGTTCACCGCTCTCTGCCGCGCGGAATCACGGTTGCCCGAGCCCGCCCCTGCCGCGAGGGTATAGAGAACGTAGTGCGACAGCATGCTTAGCCGCTGCCTGCCCTGGCTGGCCCTGATCACGTTGGGCGCAGTGGGTTGCCGGCAGAGCGATTTTCCCAACTATCCCGCGAATTATCGCGAGTACGCGTACATCAGCAATGGTGGCAGCAATACTGTCACCGTGCTCGATCGTGGTGAACATGCGCCAGGACCGGGTGATCGCGGTCGGCGTCGAGTCCTTCCGGGCTGGCGGTAAACCCGCACCGGAACGAAGTGTACGTGGTGAATTCCGGCAGTGGCACCGTCACGGTGATCAATGCGGAGACCAACACCGTCGCTGCGACGATTCGTGTTGCAACGGCAGCCTTACTTTATTGACGTGGATGCGCAGGGTGACCGCGCGTACGTGGCCAACTCGAATTCCAACAATGTTTCGGTGCTGGACCTTGCGCGCCGTCGTGAGATTGGGGTGATTGGCGCAGGTGAGGCACCCGGGATGGCCCGGATCGCCAACGACGGCAAGACGCTGGTGATTACCAACCGGGCCAGCGGCAGCGTCAGCATCGCCGATGTGCAGTCGTTCAAAGTAAGAAGCAGTTTCGACCATTGCCCGGGGGCAACGGATGCCATCGTTCTGCCTGATTCTTCCAAGGCTTTTATTGCCTGCTCCGCGGGGCACCAGATTATGGTGATCGGGCTGGCGCTCGCCGGGGAGCAATCCCGCTCCCAACGAACGTTCTTCTCGTTTTCTTGATGTAGGCAAGACCCCGGTCCACATCTGCTCTGAAGCCGGATGGCGGGGAGGCGTTTGTTTCTAACTACGACAGCGACACCATCTCTGAACTCACGACGTCCTCCAACGAAGTAGGTGGCGCGTATCTGATGGGCACGCACCCGGTACGCGGGCTGGTAAGCGCGGACAATTCGCTCTTGTATGTGAGCGATTTTGGCGCCGGGCGCGTGGGCATTTACAGCATTGACGATGGCAAGCTGATTCGTCCGGGGGTGAAGGTGGGCGAGGGTCCCGACGCGATGGCCTTTTCCGCCTCCGGCCGTTTTCTCCTGGTGGTCAATGCGCAGTCCGGAGATATCGCGGTCGTGCGCACGGCGCCAATCCCGCTTCCCTGCTCACGCTGTTCCCCGCCGGACACTCGCCCAACGACATTGTGGTAAAAGCCTTCCTGGCCCACTAGAAGCAGGCTAAGTGTTCACGCGCCGCAGGCGCACCTCGACTACTCGGTTGTCGCTGGGGCTGAAGACAACGTTCACCGTTTGCCCCTTCTCGAAGTCATCCAGCTTCAGATTCTTACGCCCTTGGAGCTCGGTCTTCTTGTCGGCTTTGAACTTGGTGTGATCGTCAAGCTTGAATTGGACGTTTTTTCCATCCTTGTTTTCCACCACCAGGAGGTGCGAATCGAGACTGATTTCCAAGATCTTGCCGGTGAAAGTACGAAGGACCTGAAAGTCGTTTGTCGGGCCTCCGCCCTGCTGTTGTTGCGGTGTCTGCAGAGGACGGTTTTCAGAACCGCTGCCTTGAGCCAAGGCCAGAGCGGGAAAAATGAAGAATGATACAAGTGCCGCCAGCCGAATGGACTTCATTCTCGATACCTCCCAGGGTTTCCGACAAAACTCTACTATATTGAGCATTATCTGCGAATGCCAGAGATGTGGCGAAAGTGCCACGACTGCGGATTATTCCTGCTGGGGTAGCGAGCGCCTCGCGCCCTCCACGGACGCGGTTAACCTCGCCCGTTTCCCATGGGGGCGCTGTTCGCGCCGTTTTGCGGAGTAGCGTTCGTAGAGGAGCAAAGCAGCGAACAAGCCGTATTCCAAACAAAGCACCCAGGTGGGCAGGTGCTGGTCCACCATAATGAAGAACGCCAAACACACGATTGCGGAAAACCACATCCAGATGCGCTGGCCCGAAAGTACGGCAAGGGGCAGGACCACCGGTACGTACCAGGGCATAACCGCGGGGCCAAGAACAATCAGCGTACCCAAGGCCGCAGCGCCACTCCCTGCGAACGAATCGGGGGTCCAGTCGTCGCGCCAGGTCAGCCACGCGATGACGCAAGCCGCCGCGACGAGCATCAGCCATCGAGCGTCCCGGGAAGGGTCGGAGCTGAAGGCGCCGGCGAGCCATTGCACCAGCTCGAATGGCCCGGCATTGAATTGCCAATAGTGTGCATACGCGGACGTGCCGGCGAAGGGCGATTGCCCCGCACGCAGAAATGGGACGTACGCTGACAGAATCAGCAGCAAAGCCAGGACGGAGTTACGCAGGCCGATGCGCCTGACCACAAAAGGTAAGAAGACGATGGGGATGAGTTTGGCCAAAACCGCCAGAGCGAAACTAACGCCGGCCGCAAACTTGGCATCCTTCAAAAGAAAATAGGCAAGGGCCGCGACCGCCGCAACCGCAATTGCGTCGGAATGGCCGCTGGCTGCAAACACTTTTACAACCAGAGGATTCCACGCGTACAACAAGACCCAGGTTACGGGCCGGCCGGCGGCAACAAGGGCAAAGGCCAGGAACAGCGCGCCGAGCAGGTCAAAAATCACCAAAATAGTTTTCAAGACCAGCACGCTTCCCGGCGCGATGGCATGCGCTACACGGAACACGCTCTGTCCGAGCGGCGGATAGGGCGTGCGCACGCCCGCGTCGGGGATGTTGTCGCGAACGTCGCTCCAAATGGGCCGGCTATCGGTGAGCGCAGCATTGTCTTCGTCGGCAAAAGCATCGACGGCCGCGTCGTTGGGCGCGAACGCGTAGGGATTGCCGCCATGCGCCCAGACGTGGCCATCCCACAGATAGCGCCACACGTCGTCATCAAAGAGTTGAAAGCGCTCGAAAGAGACCGCCTCTCCCCGCACATCCGCGCGGATGCCGGCAAGCAACGCCCGGAAGCTCGCATCGTGAGGGAGCCCGGCGGGAAGCAGTGTCAAACGAAAGAGCACCGCGCCCGCCGCGATGAGCAGCAACATGGCGCGAGAGGGATCTCGAATACTGCCGACCAGCGAGAAGGCCAGCGCATAGAGTACAAAAAGCGCGCCGAGCAACGTCAGAAATGTGAGAACGGGCCGGAGACCGTTGATCGCGTTTAATCGTAGCAGTAAAAGATACAAACATTCTGAGGCTACGAGCAGAGCGCCCAGAAGCCACAACTGAGCCTGCTTGGTCAATTTCCACGAATCCGGTTTCCACGAATGCAGCCGCGACAATGCTTGTACCTCCGGGCAGCGGGTCCGCTCAGTGCGAAAGCGGATTCATCCAGCGTTTCAGAATGTCCCGGACATCCACACCGGTAGCCGCGAAGAAAACGTTCGTCATCTCCTCCGTTTGGAAGGCCCTCTGATGCGTCGCGCTCCACGCTAACAGTGCTTGCAGCGCGTCCCGCAGACTTTTCTTTCCCGCGGACTCGGTGCGGATGCGCTCGTCCATTTCGGCGGCCATCAAGGCTCCGCGCGCGAAAATATTTGAGCCAGTGCGAAAATCCGTTGCATACAGAAACGAAGCTTCGCGGGAGAGCGTTTCGAGCGACATCTTGCGCATAAATGTTGGAGCGTCGTCCAGCGTTTCGTGAAGCCGGTCAAGTTTGTCCCTGCGATACGCTTCAGCATCGCCTTTCGGCAAGCCGGCCGCGATGGCCTCAATGGCGGCGTATCGGCCAAAGCCTTCATTGAACCAGATGGTATCGATGACCGGAGGCATTTCCCACGTAAATGGCCGATAGCCTGGGCCGTAAGCGCGCTTCGGAATCCAGGAATGCGCCATGTGATGAGCGTAGTTGAAGAGGATGGTTTCACGCCGCTGCGGGCGTGACTCCGCGGTGATCGCGCGGTCGATGGAGAAGCTGAACGTGCCGCTATCGAGGTGCTCCTGGCTGAAATCGTACTGGTGGCTTGCAATCGGGCGCAGGAGCTCGAGCTGAACCGTATATTGACGGAACGGCGTGTCGCCGAAGTAGGCTTGCACGCGATCGAGCGCTTCCCGCGCAAGCTGCCCTTCGATCCGCAGGTCCTCGTTGGTTTCCGCGTACACGGCAAGAATCAGTGGGATCTTGCCCTCCAAACGCCGGAGCTGCAGGTCCGGCCCCATCAGCACTTCTGAATCGGCCAGTGCTTCGTAGTTTGCGGCTTCCGCCGTTACCGCCGTAGCCGGCGCGGGCACTTGCGGGGCCAGCGTTGTCAGCACCGGCCACCCGTTGGGCGCGTTGACGCGCAGGTTGATCTTGCGGTCTTCCCATCCATCGATATATGCAAAGACGGAATAGCCCAGGAGCCCCACATATCCTTTCCGCACCTTGGAGGTCTGTTCCGCCGAGACGATTCGGCTCTCCATGCGCGCCACATCGACCTCATACTCGATTCGCTCGACATGCTGCCCTTTTTCGCCGATCGTCCAGCGCGGACCGTCCGTTTCAGGCTCGACGGACAACGGCTTTTTGTCCGCGGAGAACGCGAGAACATGCTGAACAAAAGAGTCATACGGGACCAGCCCATAGCCCCCGGGATAGTTTCTGGGCACGACGAGCGAAACGGGGGTATCCATCGGTGCAGGAGGAACCAAAGTTATGCGCACGCGGCTATCGCCGGGGGCCACGTAGTCGACGCGATAGGAGAACGGCTCTTGCGCCAGCACCGAGCATGGCAGCGCACACATCAAGATCCACAGCAAAATCCTCATCGCATCCTCAGAGGAAAGTACGTTCCGTGCCTGCCTCGTTTTGCGATTCTACCAATGGGACTTGGGTAAACATCACCGCCTCGCGCTCGAAGATCCGTTTCCGCTATCTGCCGGAGTGCCGTTCCCGGCGCGCTATTTACACGTGGTACAGTGAGGAAATGCGGGCCATTTCCAAGATTGCGGCAGGGCTGACGACGTTCGCTCTGCTGCTCTCGGCTGCCTGTTCCATTCGAGCCCAGAACCGCTCGTCCGAAATTGGCCCCGCGCCCCAGGGGCAAGTACACGCATTAAAGGTAACGATTCTCTCGACGATGCTTGCCGACGATGGCATCGGCGAGTGGGGTTTCGCCGCGCTGGTCGAAACCGATGGGCACCGGGTGCTGGTGGACACAGGCGCGCGCCCCCAAACTGTGCTTCAGAACGCGCGTGAGCTTGGCGTGGACCTCGCCAGCGTGAAAGAGGTCATCCTCACCCATAATCACGACGACCACACCGGCGGGCTCCTTACCCTGCGCCGCGAACTCATGAAGACGAACCCGGCAGCGTTATCGGTAGCGCATGTGGCCACGGGCATCTTCTACAGCCGGCCGGCCGCCAATGGCGACGAAGACAACACCATGATCGCGGTAAAGAAAGAGTACGAAGCCACCGGCGGCAGGTTCATCGAGCATGCAAGGGCGGCAGAGATCTTTCCCGGCGCCTGGCTTACGGGCCCGGTGCCGCGCGTCTATCCGGAACGGAATTGGAGCGTCACGGGGAAGGTCCTCACCCCCGCTGGGCTGGTCGAAGACACGATTCCAGAAGACCAAACGCTGGTGCTCAACACTCCGCAGGGCCTGGTCTTCGTTTTGGGATGCGGCCACGCTGGCATCGTCAACACTCTTACCTTTGCGCGCAAGGACTATTCCAAGGCGCCGGTGTACGCCATCATTGGCGGTTTGCATCTCTTCCGCGCCAGCGATACCCAACTTAACTGGACCGCGGACAAGATTAAAGAGTTCGGCACGTCTTATGTGATAGGCGCGCATTGCACGGGAATCGAGAGCGTCTTTCGCATTCGCGAGCGCGCAGGCCTGACTCGCCGCTCCGCGGTGGTGGGAGCGGTGGGAGCAACCTTCGTTTTGGGTGAAGGCATCCATCCTGGGCTGATCGCCCAGTAGCGCAAGCGGCTCCATGGATTTGTAGCAGTGTCAGCCGCTGGGCAATAACAGGTTGCGGAAAACTCGACAGTCCTGGGTACACTCCAATCTATGCCTTCAGCAAGTTGCCGTCGCGAGGCCCTCGTCACTGCCTTATTCCGGCCCTACGGTCCAACGCAGACCAAAGGAATAGGTCGGCCTGTAGTACTCACGCTGCACGGGGTAGATCTGGCTTCCATTGTAAAAACCAAATACTTCATTGCTTATGTTCAGAAGCGAGGCCACGCCGCGGATTCCCTTATAAATGCGGTAGCTACCCTGCGCATCAAACTGGGTGTGGGGGTAGAAGTAGTTGTCACCCAGCGGGCCGGCCAATCCCACGATCGGATCGTTCGCCGGCCCATTGCCGGTACTCCATTGGTATGCCGCGATGCTCTGGTCGTTGTGGCTGATCGCAAACCGCCCTGAGAATCGATTCTTGTCGTAAGTGAGATTGAAGTTGTAATCGTTGGGCGAGTTGCGGTCCAGGGGCGCTTTGTCTGTTCTTCCTCCGTCAAAGCCCGCGGGGAACGTGACCTGTGAAACGGTGTGGCTATAGTTCGCACTCACCCCGAACCCGGAAAGCACACCGGGAAGGAAAGAGAAGCGCTGCTCCCATTGCGCCTCAAATCCCTGGATGTGGGCGTTCGGGCCGTTGATGGACTCCGTCAACTGGTATGTTTTGCCGGTTCCGTTGTAGTTGTTTAAGAGCGTCGCCGTCGGATAGATCGGATCTGAAAGCTGCTTGTAAAACCATCCTGCCTGCAGAATTCCCAAAGGCTGGAAAAAATGCTCTGCGAGAATATCGTAATTGTTCGCCTTCGTCGGTACCAGGTCAGGGTTGCCGGTAGCGACGGTCGGATACGGCGTTTGATTCGGATCGATGATTGTGGCGGGAACCAGGTCGCCGATGTTGGGCCGCGCCAGACCACGGCTGTAGGCTACACGCACGTTCGTATCCTTCTGCACCTGGTACTGCAGAGCCACGCTGGGTAACACATTGAAGTAGCTCGCGTCTTTGCGGCCGGGCGTGATCGTAGGATTGCCGTTAACGTCGTAGGCAATCTGGTTGGCCAGGAAGTGAGTACCGCCGTTGTCGAACCGCACGCCCCCCTGCAGGCGAAAGTTACCGAAAAAGATCACGTCCTCGATGTATCCCGCTGAGATCCTTTCATCGGAGTTAAAGAACGCCTGCGCATCCCTGACCGTGGTATTGCCCACGGTGAATGCCCCGGAGTTGGCGGCAATCGCGCTCAGTCCCTTCCCAAAAGCCAGAGTCGGGCCATACGCCTGTCCGTTAATCGCGAACGATTTGTTGTAATAAGTCGGATTGGTATATGTGCTGGTCACACTGGCCAGCGTAAACGGACTCGATCCATTGACCACCAGATCCTGGCTGTTCTGGCGCTGCGTCGAATAGGAGTTACGAATCTTCACGCCGATCGAGAAAGTGCTGGGGTGCGTGTGCACCGTATAGTTGTGCGCCAGGTTCGCAGAACCCTGTATGTTGACCTGTGTCGCGTGATACCGGTACGAAGTGGCCTGGCTCACACCATACGTCGACGTATCGAAGCCATTCGTTCCGTCGGTCGCTTCCAGCTTTGGGCGATAGGGGTCGCTCTGGTCTTCAGAAAACGTTACTCCGGTCGGTCCGTTGAAGCTGATCGTCGGAAAGTCCTGGCCCCCGATATTGTGTCCGCGTGATACCGCGAAATCATAAGTGATCAGATCTTTGGAAAGATCGTGCCGAGCCCCAGTAAGGAAGCTGAAGACCTGCTGGTCAGGCCGCCGGATATATTCGCGATATTGCCAGCTACCGGTGTTGTCAAACGTAAGCAATCCTGCATTCGTGCCGGTGAGGTTGCCCGCATTCGGAGTGTAGACATGGGTATCGCCGAAGTCGTGGAAATCAGAATAGAGTCCTTTCACATAGACATCCACGGTAGGAGTGATCTTGTAATCCAGGCCAGTATCGAAACCATACCGCGTCCGATAGTAATTGTAGGAGCGTAAGTCTTCGCTGTTGACGTAGGCAACATTAGTACCGTCGGCTAATTGACCTACCGTCTGGCCGGGCTCCAGGTCATTAATCCCGCGGTTGGTGCGATCCCACGATCCACCGAGCAGAAAGCCGAATTTCTTGTCAGTACCCCAGCGCTGCCCGAAGGTGCCATCAAATCCGCCACGCCAGAAACCGTTCTGCAGTGGGTTATAGCCGGTCGTTCCATTGAGAGCGTACGTAGGCTTGTCCTGCGCGGTTGGGGTGACCAGGTTCACGGTGCCCCCGATGCCGTCCGCGTCCTGATCCGCCGCAAGCGTCTTGTACACCTCGACGCGTTCAATGCCATTGGCGGGAACCGCATCCAATTTAACGTTGCGCACGGTAACCTCTACCGAGGGAACGTTCACGCCGTTGATGGTCAGGTTATTGAGGCGCGGTTCTGTGCCGCGAATCTGCACATACTTGCCCTCGCCCTCATCGCGTTCCAGTGAGACGCTGGGCAGGCGGCCGATCGCGTCCGCAATGTTGGTGTTGGGCAGGCTCTGGATCACACCCTGAGGTTCTACCTGCACAATTTCGGCGGACATACGCTCGACGTTGATGGCTTCCGCATCGCCCTGCAAGCGGGGGGCGGTCACAATGACCGAGTCTGCCCCTGACCCCACCTGCAGCGTCGCACTCACCGTTGCTGTCTGACCGGCAGTGACCGTCACCGTGCTCGTGTATGCATTGAAACCAACATACGAGGCTGTGAGCGTGTACTGCCCGGCGGCCAGACCCGAAATGCGGAATTGACCCTGATTATCACTGGCTACTTCCCTACCGGTAGGCTGGACCACAACTTCTGCACCGATCAGGGATCCTCCGGCAGAGTCTACAATCGTGCCCGTGATCGCTCCCGATCCTGTTTGCGCACTTAGGCGCATGGACAACGGAAAGGTTGCGAGGGTCAGAAACACCATAAATGCACGAACAAAGAACCGCATGAATTGCCTCCGGAACGCGCTATATCGATCGCGCCGCATCCTCGCCACAATAAAGATGACGAATAAGGATGACGACGCTGCAGGACAAAGAAACCTACTGCTTTGCTGAGGGGCCCGGAACGAAGGACACGGAAAATCAGGCTCTGCCAGTGAGGGAAAACGAGCAAACTGCACCACTCACCGTTTGACGAGTAAAAGCGCGAAGCTCCACCGTAGCTTAAGGCATTAAGACCGATCAACACTTTTAACAGGCAAAACAGTGATTTAACTCCTGAGTAACATCACGTTCACCGGGCATTCATAAAAGGGAGTCATCAGCCCACCGATGGACGCAGATCCAAAAGCTCCGGTTGATGAGTACGCAACACGAGAGGGCTTCGCTCAGGGCAGGCACTTCATCGAATGCCCTCTTGTTCCGTCGTGCCTAAACTATAGCCGACTTCCCGAGTCTGTCTTTATCGCTTGCACTATGGTCTTGCCGAGCAGAGGTTGCAACGGTAAATTGTTCGTGGCCGGCAATCGGTCGATTCCCCGCGTTCAAAGGACAATCATCAGCCATGACCTTTCGCAAGAGCTTCCGTCTCTTCGTCTTTGCTGCCTTACTCAGCCCGCTGCTCAGCCTCCATGCGGCCACAGCGTCACCCTATGATGCCATTTACGTATTCGGCGACAGCTACTGCGACGTAGGGAATATCTTCATCGCGACCGGGGGCACCTTTCCACCCAGCCCGTATTACAACGGGCGATTTTCCAATGGCCCGATCTGGGTCGAGCACGTGGCGAGTGCGTTTGGCCTGCCGTTGCTGCCCTCCCTGGCTGGAGGTACAGACTACGCCGTGGGCGGAGCGGAGGTAACCGCCAGCGTGAACGAATCCGGAGGAACGATCCCCAGCATTCCCGAGCAAGTGGAGGAGTACCTTAAAGCCCATGGCGGCCACGCCGATCCCCATGCGCTTTATATTTTGCTGGGCGGAGGCAACGACATTCTGAACGCGACCGGTGGATCGCCCACGGCTCTCGGGCTGCGGATTGCCTTCGGACTTGCGGGAAGCGAACTTGTGCTGCGTCAGGCGGGAGCCAAAAATTTTGTAATTCCCGAACTGTTCAATGTAGCCCTGCTGCCGGCCGGGCAAACCAAGGCGGCCTTCGCTTCCGCGGCAACTGACGCGGTCAACAATTCGCTCGACAACCTACTCCATTTGGAGCATCTGCTCCAGGATGTAAAAATTTATCGTCTCGCCGCCTTCCCCCTCTTGCAGGCCATCGCGGCCGACGCCACCCATTTCGGATTCACCAACATCACGCAACCTTGTTTGAGTCCGGTAACGAATGCGGTGTGTGCTGACCAGGATCACACCTTGTTTTGGGACACCGAGCACCCGACGGAGTTTGCTCACGCCTTCTTTGCGGTTCTGCTGGAACAGCGGTTGAGCCAGCAATGAGCCCATCCGCGAGGAACGCAACGTGGTAGACCTGTGAAATCCGCGACTCTCACGCTTTGTATCAGGGCCCGACTGCCTCGCCGCAGCGAGCGTTAGTCGGGCCGCAAAGGGCTGAACGAAACTTGCGCTTTAGCCCCTGCGGCCCTGCTGAGTCAGATGTTACAGTCCCCTGGCTCTGGCTTCCTCCGCCGACGGCTTATGAAGGGGTCATCCGATCCGAAGGCTACCGCAAAGAAATCGGCACTGTAGGTAAAGGGCAAGCGTGGCCGCACGGCGCGCTGAGCCGGGTCGGCTGAAATGCCTCTATCCGTGCGTTGATCGCAACCATGTTCTTCTTAAGATTTTTTCCCTCCATGCATGTATGGTGTAGTCCCGAAAGCCATTCGACATCGATCTCACCCTTAGAGTTGGCGCCCCAGCCCATCGTAGGGTCTCTGTCTGCAAAGAGTGTGCGTCGCCAGGTCCGAAACACAGCTATGGGCCCTGCATAGCTGCCCGGGACATAGGAGGAGACGGCTTCGAAGTTCCTTCTCATTGTTTCCAGGACTGACTCGGGAAGGGTTGAACTATCATGAGCAGAGGGACTTCTTATCCCCATGATCTCGTTCAGTTGCACACGGCGGCGCGAACTGGCGAATCTGCGCTTCACACCTTGCGCGAGTCTTTCATAATCTGGCTCCGCGCAATTCCACACTACCCATTGTGGAAAATTCGTAATCATATTCCAGATCCTGGTCCACTTACCGTGCTGTCCTAAGCGGAGCTTCACTACAGTCACTGTGTCGATAGTGCAAACCAAGGGCCACCCACCACCGGAATCGGCCGTTTCCCGCGCTATCTCAAACCCGACCTGCGCCCCGAGACAATTACCGATGAGAACAAGAGGACAATCGGATCCGACTGCCGATTGAATCTGCAGCCGGGCTGCATGAGCAATCTCCGCTAGTGTATGGGTGGAGTGCTGCCTTGTAATCTTCAGAATATCCAGACCGTACACCGACCAATCGGAGCCCACGTACGGGACCACTGCCTCCACTTTGAGGAAGTGTCCCGGCACATCGGGGATAATGACAACAGCCCCCCTTTTCCCTCCGGTAGCGTACTGTGTCAGTGCAGAACCTGAGTTTCCGGATCTGGATTCCAACTCGATTGCGGCTGCAGTCTCGGCCAACGTCGCATTCAGGTAGAAAGCGGAATTACCTTCAGCAGGTAAGCCGCGTGCAAAACTTGCCTGCATGTGGAGCCGCGTCTGCAACATCGTCAGCGAATCTCCGCCGAGTTCCACGAAGGTAGCATCCCTGCTGAACCCCTCAATCTTCAACATGGCCGACCACAGTCGTCGCAGTTCTGCCTCCACCGTCGTTGCGGCCGCTCCGGCATCGTCCCTCATCTCCCGGGTGGGCGCGGGAAGGCGATTACGATCCAGCTTGCCGTTGTCATTCAGCGGCAACGCGTCGAGAAAGACGAAGAACGAAGGAGCCATGTAGTCTGGAAGCGAGGATGCCAGAAACGTTCTCAGTTTTCTGACTGCCCCAGTGCCTCCCACAAGTCCGACGATGTAGGCCACCAGGTGAAGCTCTCCGGGTTGATCCTCCCTTGCCACAACTGCGCAGTTCACCACTCCGGAACACTGGCGCAGCGCTGCCTCCACCGCCAGGAGTTCGACGCGATGCCCGCGAATCTTCACCTGCCAATCCGTGCGGCCTAGAAACATCAAGCTTCCATCCGGCGCCCATCGGCCCAGATCGCCGGTCCTGTATAGGATCGTGCCGTCCTCGGAAAACTTGAAATTTCGGCGGGTCAATTCGAGATCATTGATGTACCCGGAGGCGAGATATTTGCTGCGTACGATGATCTCGCCCGCGTTGCCCTCCTGAACAGCCTCACCATTGTCCAGCAACATAACTTCTTTCTCTGTTACGGGCACGCCTATTGGTACAACCTCACTCGTTTCTTCTCCACGTACAACAAAAAACTGAGCATACGTTCTTGTCTCAGTAGCCGCCATCGCGTTTTGAAGCACTACATGCTCGGGAAACAACTGCTGAAACATATGTACGTCCTGGGCCAGCAGCGGCTCGCTGCCAACCGATGCCAGACGCAGTGCCTTGCCAGTGAAACTCCGGCGCGGCGCCAGGAACACCGACCTTAACGTGGAAACGGACATGGTCGTCAGAGAAATCTCGCGATCGGCAAGCCACCCTGGAAGAGATGCAGCATTCTCCTTCAGGTCAAACAGGTGCAGCTGAGCACCGCTTAAAAGTGCACCAAAGATTGGTGCAAGGGACGCACTGAAGCCGATCGAAAACAGGAGATCGAGCCGGTCATGAGGCCCCAGGAAAAGATCGTTTGTCTGTCGGCCAATGTCGAAAAGAATTGCTCGGTGTGAAAGTGCAACAAGCTTCGGTTCACCTGTCGAACCCGAGGTCGCGAAAATGGCTGCGGTGTCGCCGGGTGCGACCGCGGGAGTCTCTGAAGATGCTCCCTTAGCCCCCAGATCTGATTTACAGCAGACAAGATTGCCGATATCGAAGAGAGAAAGGCATAAGTCGTCTGGTATTCGTGGAATCAGATTCTTAGCAACCGAATCCACCAGAAGAATTCCAGCCTTCGATTCCACCAGCAGTTTCCTAATCCGAGCGTCCGGCCATGCCGGATCGATCGGAAAATACGCGCAACCAGCCAGCAGTGCGCCGACGACTCCCACGATCGCCTGTATTCCTGCCCCTGCAACGATCGCCGCGATGCGCGGGGCAACCGGATTCTCCTCCAACCGTTTGCCTATGGCTGCCGCAATCACATCTGCCTGTGACAGCAGTTCATGGTAGGTCAGTATCGCTTCGTCCCGATCCACCAGGGCTACCGATTGGGAATGGACGGAGACGATTTCGCGAAATCTGGTTCCAAGATCGCTCTCGGCTTGTGAAGTATCAAATGGAACGAACCCGTCCCAGGGGGAGAAACCATTCCGGTCTGTGCCGCGCGAGCGGGAAATAGTTGCCGGCTGTTCTGTTCTCATCGCTCGGAATGGAATCTCCACGTCTCCGTAACCCCAGCCACGGCAAGTCCCGCGCCCACCATATTCTTTTGACTCCGGCTGCCTTCGTCCGTCCAGGAGAATATCTCTCGACACTCGAGATCCTGCGCCAGCCTGATCCGCGCATTCAGCAACGCGGCATGGCAACCCAGGTTTTGCCTATGCGGCAGAACACCGCCCGCGCAGAAGAGCGCCGCTTCCCCGGCGTGCAACAGCATCGCGATGCCTGCCGGCTCACCGTCCTGGAGAGCGAAGAGAAAATGCAGTTCAGGCCACTCGAAAAGATGCTGCATGTTCCGGATTGCCGCTCCACGGCGTTCCGGGGGCGCACCAAAACTCTCCAGGTAACAACGCAAGAATAACTCGCGTTCGTCCACTCTCGGCGATCTGATCGTAAATCGATTCAATATGGAGGGAGGCCGCATCGCTCTTAATCGACCATGCATCCAGGAGTACTTCTTGTCCGGCCGCCAATTCCTCTGCCGACACCTTTTGACAAATCGCCCGGATTGCTCAAACGGGGGGCCGACAAGCGTGCATGCGAATGGACAGTCAGTGAAAAATTCTTCGACTTCCTCCAACTGGTCGGCGACGGATTCATCCGGCGCATAAATGCTGTTGAAATACGCAACATCGTCGAATCTCAACGCGATCGACGATTCCGTACAATGAATTCGAATGCGATCGCCGTGTTCTTCATATTGCTGATAAGTCGACAGTCGCCGCAGGTTGTACTCGGCGGCCATGCCGAGACAGGTGACCGCTTCCGCGTTCAGGGTTCCCGATGCCTCTCCCCAGTTGTTCACCTTGAGAACGGGCATTGGTCCGGGCGCTAGATACGTCACGATCACCTCGCGTGTCTCTTTGTCATTGTGAATTGAGAACAACGGCGTGAGTCTACTACGACGTGGAACACCAAACAACTTCATAATCTTGCCGTTGTCGTTAGCACATGATGTGTCCGCCTGGCGAGCGGCGAGGATGGATCCATGCGATAAGCGCGGAGATTTATCCGAAGGCAGCGGTGAAGCGGGCGATGAAGGCGCAGGAAGTGATATTGAGGGCGCTGGCGAAGAAACTCACGCGGTGGCAGGCGGCGGAAAATCGTTGGGGAAAATCGGTGACGGAAGTGGCACTGTCCCTGAAACTCCCGGCCACGAAGCTCCTTTGCAGCGAAACATTAAATATTTTTAATACTCCAGGCCAGGTGGCCCACAGCTCATCCTTCCAAGAATGCCGGTCCCCAAGCGTCTCGCTTTTGAGAAGTGGGTTAGCATGCTCGGCAACGGCTTAGCCGGGTTCGGCCCAGATGTGGACGTAGGTTGGTTCGGCCCAGCCGTGACTGATGATAGCGACCTTACCTGGGCTCAGCTCTACGGCTTTGCCGCCGTCATGGTGCTCGAAGCGGTTGTCGATGGGGAAACGGCTCCATGTAAGGCCCTGCGCATCGGCTTGCTTGTACGCAAAAAGACGGCTCTGACTGCGATAGGGCTTGAAGGGATCGTGCTCACCCACAACCACCTCCATCTTGCCGTCGTGATCCAGATCGGCCACCGAGATGGAATGGGGAGAACGGAGCTTGTCGATGATGTGCAGGTTAAACGTTCGCTCCCGCGGATTGCCGGTGTTTTCTAACCAGCCTACGAGAGAGAAAAATGCCTTGTGCACGTTGTAGTCCACATCTTCCACGGTAAAAAGAATGTCGGCACGGCCGTTGCCATTGACGTCTGCAATCGCAATGCGGCAAATCGAGTGCAGACCCATCGATTGGAGATACTCCGGACCAATCAGCAGGTGCGGCTTGAATTGGCCGTTTCCCAGATTTTCAAGCCAGTACGGGCCGGCAACAACATCCAGCTTTCCGTCTCCATCGAGGTCGTAGGCAATCATCTCTTCGCCGTACTTGATATCTGCAATCACGCGTTTGGGCCAGGGTTGTTTTGGGTCGTCGGGCACTTCGAATAACTGCGGCGGGTTTTTGCCGTCGTGATATCCGCAGACCAGCGCAATGCGGCCACCGGGCAACAACGGCGCAATCGTATTGCCGTGCGGCCAGTCGCCATCCCCGGTTCCAATGCTGTGTTCTTCCCATTGATCGCGGCTCAGATCCATCGCCTTCAACCAGACGAGCTCGCTCGAAAGCGCGTTGTAGAAGCCGTCGCTGCCCGGCTTGTTCTTGATGCCGATCAGTTCTTTGCGTCCATCCTTATCCACGTCGTAGGCGGCGATGATCTGCCCGACGCCCGGGATCGTATGCCGCTGCCAGCCGGGGTTCTTGTACCACCAGGCGCCACAGACGATGTCGTTCAAACCGTCACCATCCACATCGACCGCATGCATGTCGATGCTGGTGTACGGTTTTTGGCGATCCACAAAGGTGTGCTTGTATTGCGCGGAGAAGGGCGCACTTTTTCGCGGCCGAAACATCTGGACCCACCCGGTGTATCCACCTCCCTGGGCGAGAATCTGCGCGGCGTGGCCAAAGATGACGTGCGTGCCGGAGCCATCGAGGTCGGCGTACACGGCCTCGTGGGATCCTTCGCCGCGATAGAGGACCTCGCTGCTCCATGCTTTGCCGCCGGCCAATGCCGTGTACCGGATGAGGCGGGCGCTCCAGTTGTACGGAGCACTCCAACCGCCCTCATTCATTTCGCACGCGAGGACCTGCACTTGCTTCGTTTTTGGATCGTGCCAGGCCTGGAGGGAATGGGAGAAGTTGAGGTTGGCATCCATGGGATGCTCACGCCAGGATTTTTCCGGCGGATGCTCTGTGCCTTTGGTGAGCCGGTTCTCAAACCACGCCAGACGGCCGTCGGGATATTCGTCTTCGACCAGGATCACGTCAGGACGGCCGTCGCCGTTCACGTCGATGATGGCGGCGCGGCAATATTCGCGGAAGCCCGGCGCCAGGGAGTAGCCCTTCCAGAGCTCGCCGGAAAACGCGCCTGTGCTTGGCGCGGAGAACCAATAGGGCCCGCACACAATTTCGTCTTTGCCATCCCCGTTGAGGTCTCCGGTTGCGGTGCCTTCGGCGGAAAGGCCCGATTGCACGGTTTGCTTCTTCCAGGGAGTTTTGGGGTCGCGAGGAATCTTATACGCGAACAACCCGGGCGTATCGGAGTACATTGCATTGGCGACCAGCTCCTGTTCACCATCCCCATCCAGGTCGCCCAGAACAAGATCGTGTGGACTGCCCGTGGTGTCGCGGTCGATGATGTGTTCGGTCCAGGGATCCTGCAGACTGGCTCCGGATTTGTACCAGCAGATGACCCATTTTCCGCTGAAGTCTTTTCCCGCGATAATCTCTTTGCGCCCGTCGCGGTCGACATCGTGCAGGGCGACACCGACATTGAAGTAGCCAAGGCTGACGATGCCCCGCTCGGACGTCGACGGACGATACCACAAGAGGGCGCCGTTGGAGGCGATGATCAATTCCGTCTTACCGTCGCCATCGATATCGGCGACGGCCGTTCCCGCGGTTTCGGTGGCATGGGGAGGCGCTGCATCGAGAATCACCAACTCCCATGCATCGCTGCCACCGCTGGGCGGTGTCTCTTCGGTCGACTCTTCGATGGGGGGCTCGCCGCTAAGAATGGCTGGTTTGCCTTCTGCCATGCCGGCTCGGTGTACCCCGGCGGCCGTAACCGTTCCTGCCAGCAGCTTGCTGAAGCTCCGCCTGTCCATTCTCGGTTTCTCCTGTCCGGCCCCTGCTCGAACACATACAGGCTGGAGGACAAAGTTTACTTTGGCCAGGGAGCATTTTGCGGCGGGATTTCGCCGAGACTCCATCTCGATGACACCTTGGTATCGATTTGGGGGTATCGATTCGCTGGATCACATGGGAAGAGCATACCTCAGGGCCTAAAGGCCGAAGAATCTTGACCGATTATGTACGGGCTGAAGCCCGTACCTACCCTTTCCTGCCTTCAGCATTAAGGTTTTCCGCACCATGTCGGGATATTCGTCTTCGACCAGGATCACGTGAGGACGGCCGTCACAAAAAAAGCTGCCTCCGAAGAGGCAGCCTCTGCACTGCAAATTGATTACTGAATGGTTACGGTGAAGGAAGCGGAGCCGGTGATGTTGGCATTGCTGCTGTCCACCGCGGTGAGGGTCACGGTGTAGGTCCCACCCGGAGCGCCTCCGCCGGTACCGCCGCCACAGCCAAGCCCTGCACCGACCGACAGGAACACCAGCATCGCCAAAGCGACGGGCCATCTCTTTCGGCGGATGCCAGGAATGAGCAGCAACAGGAGACAACCGGCAGCAGTACCTCCCGCAACAGCTATGCGGCCTGCCGTCTTGCGGAGGTTGCCCTTGGATTTCTGCAGGCTGCCCGCAGCGATGGTGGTGATCTGAATGGTAGTGGTTCCGGTACCACCCGCTGTCAGGATGACATTGGCTGTCTGTGCCCCCGAGGTGCCGAATTGATAGTTGGCGTTGAGCGTACTGGAAGCCGAGACCACAGCCGTGCCGGCATAACTGCCGGTAGACGTTAGGGTGACAGTCGAGGTGCCGCTGTTTCCTGGGTTGGCCGATGAAATCGTGATGTTGGTCGCAGAGAGCGTAATACCGGGGTTGGTGACGGTTACGGTTGTCGTTCCCGTGGAGACCGCGTTGTAGGTGTCCCCGCCATAGGAAGCGGTGATGGTGTCAGTTCCAGGGGCAAAGCCAAGCGACGCTGCGGCGTTGGGAACATTTAAGGTTGCGGTCGCGGTGTTGCCGGTGCCGATCGTCACCTGCGAAACCGTCCCAATCGTGACTCCGCCGGTGGAGAACGTCAACGGACCGGTAAGCGTGCCCGTGGGGGCCGTGGTGGAGGTGATGGTCGCCGACAGGGTAACGGCGCCGCCCAATGCAAACGTTGTCGGATTGGCCGTGACCACAGTCGTGGTCGGCGCAGTTCCAGAGGACGCGACCGTCACGGAGATGGTGGAACTCGTGGAGCCGGTGTAGGTCGCATCCCCCGACGTGTAGGTCGCCACGACGGTGTGGGTTCCGGTGGTGAAGCCGTTCGTTTGGACGAGCGATGCAGTGTAGGGAGTTGCAGTGGAAAGGGCAACCGGCGTTCCCGCAACGCCATCCACGGTAAACGTCACCGTACCTGTGGGCGCGGTGGAAAGAGTGTTGGGTGTAACCGTCGCTGTGAAAGTGACCTTTTCACCCGTTGTCAGAGAATTGCCAGGCGTCGCAACGAGGGTAGTCTTGGTGCCGGTGGCGGTTACCAGGGCAGCGAAAGCCGTCACCAGCTTGTTGGCATCGACCGATCCAAGGCCAGTCGCCTGGTCATACCCGGTGCCCGCGGTATAGCCGATTACATTGTTGGAACCGGTGGCTGCGCAATTCGGCGAACCATCGGTGCAGGGCACCTGATTGTTGCCGGTAGTGATGTCATGGAAGGCCGAGGCATAGGTCGTAGCGTTGCTGGCCAGGGTATAGAGCGCGGGATTTATGTTGCCCAGGCCGCCGCCGGAATTGATCTTCTGCTCAATGATGGCGAGCAGCCCGGCAAAGGATGGCGCAGCAAAGGAAGTGCCGCCGGCGGCGGTGAGATTGTTATTATCGGTTTGACCCGAATCCAATATACGAAAACTAGTTGCCTGGCAACTGGAGACGAATGTACTGCCGCTGCCTGTGGTTTGAACCTGAGTGCAGTAGAGAAGGCCGTCATGGAATGGGGAAGCGGCCAACGAGACATCGGGGACATCGCGGAAACCATCGGTGGGAATGCCCGGGACTCCCGTCTGCCAGGTGGGCTTTTTCCATAGCGAGCTCACGCCACCGCCACCGGCGGAAAGACCGCCTCCCTGCGTGATGGAAAAGGCAGTGTCGTTCCACGCCATCTCAGGGATATAGGACTTGGCCGAAGTGACCAGGTCGTTGGACACACCACCTGAGCCGCTGGAGTTCCAGTAGGTTCCGGAGCCTGTTTGTGGTGAGGTGTCGGTGCCGTCACCCATATATTCGCTGCCGCCCAGGCCGGTGACGTACTCGCTACTTGCCGGATAATCCACGGCTAAGCCCAGCGTTGCCGACTGGATGGGGTTGGTCGGAGTGCCGGTGTCGTCGCAGTCGGCTGCGCCGGTGTCTCCGGCGGCCAGGATCACGGTTTGGCCCTGGCTGTTGGCCTGCGCAAGGAAGCCTTCGATCATGGGCAGATCAGAACTCTGGTAACCCGCTTCACAATTGCCGTAGCTCTGGCTGATGATGGGAATGGTGATGCCGTTGATGGTGTTCTGGATTGCGTATTGCAGCGAGGTAAAAACACCGGCCGAATTCACCAGGACGACCGATGCCCCGGGGGCGACGCCACCGGACCATTCGAGGTCCAGATCGGTTTCAGCAAGATCGTTGGACGCAGCGCCTTGGGCAACAGTCGCAGGCGTCGAACCGGGAACCGTGAAGACGGTAGGGTTGTTGACCGTGAGACCTGCGGCAGCCCGGAAATCAGTAATGTCGGCAAGTACAATATCGGTTTGGCCGACAACCGCAATCGTTACCCCTTTGCCGGTGTCTCCCGCGGTATAGAGCGGGCCTACATCGTAGATGGTGGCAAAGTCTCCCGGAGCCAGGTAGTGCTGGCCAGTAACTCCCGAAGTGAAATGTGGGTTGACGCCGGCGGCACTGGCTTTGGCAAATTGCACTCTCGGCTTCAAGCGGAAGTCGTTCAGGCCGCGCACGCCGCTCACCGTACCGGCAAGCGCGCTGGGGATCGAGATCGAGGTCGAGTTGGCGAAGTGCTTTTCACCATTCACTGTGTAGTTGTGAATCTGGGTCTGGAACGCTCTCTCCACGGAGGCGACCGTGCCGCTGAAACTGATAGCGTTGCTACTCTGCGAAACCGCCGTGATGGTGAAACCCTCTTGTTGCAGCCACGCCGAGGCCTTGGCGATGTCTGCCGAGCTCATGCCAAATTGCTGCCCGAACTGCGCCGGGGTGAGCCATTTGTGGTAGCTGGGAGAACCAGCCTGCTGTTGCGCCTGCAGCAGCGCTTGCAGGCTTGCTTCCTGCGCGTCAGACCGCTTGAAATTGAGGGTCATCCCTTCAAGGGTCTTGGCGTTATCGGCCAATCCCTGGTCGAATTCCGGTTTGGCCAGAGGGTGCACGGTGCCGGTCATCGGGATACCGTTGGAGCTGTCGATGGCTTGGGTAATCCGGTCTTCAACAGCCGCCTGGGCCCGCGGGCCCAGGAGGACGCTCACAGCAAGCACTAGCAAGAAAGGGGCAGAGAGGATACTGCAGAGTTTACGCAAAGGGCCTTCTCCTCGGTCGAAGCTCACAGCGAGAGCTTCCGATCACTGTTTCGACGGCGCGCTGCGGGAGGGTCCGCCGTTATGGGTTAGACGCATCAAAAACAAAACGTTATTCGAAACGTTATTCGAACAGCTAAAGTTCCATCGAAGCTCAGTGTCTCCCGCTACGGCGCCGGCACGCAAGTTACGAGAACCGGTCTCGTAAATAGATCTGGAGCTACGGTTTCGGCAAAGTGCTTGAGCGCCACTTTGGGGCGAACCTCACCCGAGGGGTCCCGCTTTTTCCTGGAATCACCGACGCGGAAGCAGATAGCCAGGATTACAACGGACGTGAAAATCTTCTGATAGCTCCCTTAAAGGGCGATTTGTGTGGATGCCCTCGACAAGGTGTTAACCCGGCTCAAGAGGCTGAGTTGCGTATTTCCGGATGGATAGGGACCCAAAAGGTAAAAGTCGCGCCCTGATCGCGGTGGCTGACGACATCGATTCCGCCGCCATGCGCGCGAAGGATGGCTTTGGCGATGGCCAGCCCCATGCCGGTGCCGTGCAAAAGGCGCTGCCGGCTGCCACGGTAGAACTTGTCGAAGATGTAAGCCTGCTCGGCATCATCGATTCCCTGCCCCTGATCGGCAATGCTGACGAGAAGGCGGTCTGTTTCGAGCGTGGCGCCGATGCGCACGGGGGAGCCCGGGGGAGAATAGCGAGCGGCGTTTTCAAGCAGGTGGCGGAGCACGCGGCGAATCAATTCTCTATCCAGGGCGATGGCGGGCATGGCGGGCGGCAGGTCGACCTCGACGGGGCGGCCGCGAAGCAGCACGTGACAATCGTCAAGGGCGATGTCAATAACCTCCTGCAGAGGCTGCGGTATGGGCCGGACTTCGATGCCGTCAGTGTCGAGTTGGGCCATTTCCACCGCCTGGCCGATGAGCCGGTCAAGGCGGGCACTCTCCTCATCGAGAATGGAGAACATCTCTTGCCGCTGGCCCTCCTCAAGCGATGGCTGCGAAAGAAGGCTGGTAGCGGCGGCGCGGATGGCGGTGAGCGGCGTGCGCAGTTCGTGGGTGACGGAGTCGAGCAAAGCGCTGCGCAGCCGTTCACTTGCACGCGCTGCTTCGACGCGGCTGAAGCGGTCGATGGCGGTCGCGCGCTCCAAGGCGACGGCGAGCAGGCCGCCAATGGCGTCATATAAGCCGTCGGAGTAAGCGGCTTTGGTCTTGCGTGTCGAGCTTGCCATCCTTGTCGTGGCCCTTGTGATTGTGCCTGTCATGGCGATCGATCCACTGGCCCGCATGCCCAGCACCAGGGGAACAATGGACACTCCATCGACGGGAGTCCGCACGCCGTCGGGCACGCGGGCGGCGGCACGCAACTCCTCGAGTGAGACGAAGGTGCGGCGGGGATCGGAGGAATAGGCTGTATCGCTTTCGGTGAGGTAGAGGATGACCGCGTCAAAGGCAAATATGGAGGCAACGACGCGGGGCGCGTGACTGGCCACGTCGTGCAGGTTCTCTTCCATGAGCAATTGATTGCTGAACTCGTAAAGCCGCTCCATCTCGCTGCGTCGACTCTCGCTTACCGCAGCCTGCCGGCGCTCGCTTTCCGAGATCCGGCTGATGAAGATCGCGGAGGCGAGAAACGACAGCAAGGCAATCCAGTTTTGCGGGTCGGCTATGGTGAAGGTGCCGATGGGGGGGAGAAAAAAGTAGTTGTACAGCAGCGTGCAGCCGAGGGAGAGGCAGACGGAGTAGACCAGTCCCCAACTGAACGCCGCCATCTGCACCATGACGAGGAACGTGAGGGCCACAGTCGTCTGGTTGACGTGGAGTATTCTGCGATAGGCCAACACCACGAGCAGAGTGGCGGCGGCCATTGACCCGAAACGAAAGACGAGCTGCCTGAGTGGAGCCCGCGAGCGTGCCATAGGTGGCGATCATATCGTAGACGGGATCGAAACGCGGCGGCCGCGGAAGCGGCACAGCGCGGAAAAGGATGAAGATGGCGGAACGAGTCCTGGTGGTCGATGATGAGGCCCAGATCACACGCGTGCTGCGCACGGCGCTTTCCGCACAGGGATACGATGTACGCGCGGCCAACGATCCCGAGGAGGCGCTGCGGCTATTTGAGGAATGGAGTCCGGACCTGATCGTGACTGATCTGATGATGCCGGGGGTGAGTGGGGTGGACCTGTGCCGCCGAGTCCGCGGCAAGACGAAGACACCCATCATCGTGCTGTCGGTTCGGGATCAGGAGCGATCGAAGGTGGAGGCGCTGGATGCGGGCGCGGACGACTATGTGACCAAACCTTTCAGCATTCAGGAGCTGCTGGCCCGGGTGCGCGCCCACTTGCGCCGGGCCCCCGAGCGGGCGGTGGAAGGGCCCATTGAGATTGGTGATTTTGTGGTGGACGCCGCGGCCCATACGGTGACGGTGGGGAGCAAGAGTCTGCACCTGACGCCGACGGAGTTTGACCTGCTGCTGTATATGGCGCGCAATGCGGGTAAGGCGATCACGCATCGCGCGCTGCTGACAGCGGTTTGGGGCGGCCAGTCCGCGCACCAGCCGGAGTATTTGCGGGTGTTTATCGGCCAGCTGCGGCGCAAACTCGAAGCGGAGGGGCCTCGGCAATACATTCAGACGGAGCCCTGGGTTGGGTATCGGTTTTTGCCGGAGGGCGTTCCGGAGTAGGAGCGGATTCTGCGGGATGGCCCTTGCGGTGGATGCGGCTTGCGGAGTAGGAGAAAAGCCGGGCCTCAGCAGTTAAAGCCGGGGAGCGCATCAAGCTTTATGGCACGGCTTTACAGGCTGCGGAAAAACTTGTTTTCCCAACGATCCTTATAAATTCCTTACCTCTCGCTTACACCCTCCTTAGTAGGCCGGGGTTCCACTAGAAAGTGTCCCGCGGCAGTCTGTGCGGTGGAGCGTTCGCCATGCTGGATGTGTTGATGGTTTTGCTCACAATCGCTTTCTTCGCGGTCGCGCTGCTCTACGTTCGCGGCTGCGAGAAGCTGAGGTAATTTCCCCATGTCTCATACCACAATCATCGTTCTGAATTTGACCATCGCGACCCTGGTTTACCTCGTGATCACGCTGTTGTACCCGGAGAAGTTTTAAGCAATGACTGCCCACGGTTGGCTGCAGTTTGTGGTGTATTTTGCTGTGCTGCTGCTCTTGATGCGGCCCTTAGGCCTGTACATCGCCAGGGTGCTCGAAGGCGAACGGACCTTTCTCGATCCGGTGCTGCGGCCCACGGAGCGGCTTCTCTATCGTGCCTGCGGCATCCAGGCGGAGCAGGAGATGAATTGGCAGCAGTACTCCGTGGCGATGCTGATGTTCAGTTGCGTTTCCCTGCTGCTGACCTACGTGATTGAACGAACCCAGGGGCTATTGCCGTGGAACCCGCAGCATTTGGCCGGAGTGGCCCCGGCGCTGGCTTTGAACACTGCCGCCTCGTTCACCACCAATACCAACTGGCAGTCGTACACGCCCGAAACCACCATGAGCTATTTCACGCAGATGGCAGGCCTGGCGACGCACAACTTTCTCAGCGCGGCCATCGGCATCGCAGTGGCCATCGCCCTGGTGCGCGGCATCGCGCGCAAACAATCGGCCACGATCGGTAACTTCTGGGTGGATACCACACGCGTGATCCTGTGGATTTTACTCCCGATCTGCCTGGTGGTTGCGCCGGTGCTGATCGGCCAGGGAGTGATACAGAATTTCAAGCCCTACACCACCATCAGCAGCTGGCAACACGGCCAGGCGCCGCAGACGCTCGCGCAAGGTCCGGTAGCCTCGCAAGAGGTCATCAAGGAATTGGGCACCAACGGCGGCGGCTTCTTCAACGCCAACAGCGCGCACCCGTTTGAAAATCCAACGCCCTTCAGCAACTTCATCGAAATGGAACTGATCTTGCTGATCCCCGCTGCCCTGACCGTTACCCTGGGAAAAATGACCGGTTCCGCCGGCCACGGCTGGGCAGTGTTTGCGGCCATGACCATTCTGTTTGTCGCCGGCTACACGGTGTGCTACTGGGCAGAGTCGCAACCGCATCCGCTGCTGCATGGCGTCGACCAGAAGACCTCGATGATCAACCCCGGCGCCAATATGGAAGGCAAGGAGGTGCGGAACGGTATTTCGCAATCCGCGCTCTTCGCCACCATAACTACGGACACCAGTTGCGGCGCGGTCAACTCCGCGCACGACTCCTATACGCCTTTGGGCGGCATGGTGCTGCTGGTCGACATCATGTTGGGCGAAGTGGTGTTTGGCGGCGTTGGGTCGGGTCTCTACGGAATGCTCATTTTTGTCGTGCTCTCGGTGTTCATCGCCGGACTTATGGTGGGCCGCACGCCGGAGTATCTGGGCAAGAAAATTGAAGGCTATGACGTCAAGCTGTCGATGCTCTTTGTGCTCATCTTCCCTTTGATCATCCTGGTGCCTGCAGCCATCTCGGCGGTCTCTCCGATGGCGCTCGCGAGCCTCGCGAATAACGGGCCGCATGGCTTTTCCGAGATTCTTTACGCCTACCTATCCACCGCCGGGAATAACGGGTCGGCCTTCGGCGGGCTGAGCACTAACACCAACTGGTTTAACCTGACGCTCGCATTCAATATGCTGGCCGGACGTTTTCTGATGAAGGTGCCTATGTTGGCGCTGGCGGGCAACCTGGCGCAAAAGAAGAGCGTTCCCCCATCCGCGGGAACGTTCCCCGTCAACACGATGTTGTTCACCGTGCTGCTGGTGGGCGTGATTCTGATTGTCGGCGCATTGACGTTTTTTCCTGCGCTCAGCCTGGGGCCGATTCTCGAACACCTGCAACTGCACGCAGGCAAAACCTTTTAGAGCGCGGGGAGAAACGATATGGCAGAAAAGCAAAGTCTGTGGAACCCCGCGATCATGCGCCAGGCGGCGCTCGACTCCTTTCGCAAGCTGGATCCGCGGCTGATGGTGAAAAACCCGGTGATGCTGGTGGTCGAAATTGGCTGCGTGCTGACGACGGTCCTGTTAATCCAGGGAGTGCTTCATCACCTAGGCAGCTTCGCCTTTAACCTGCAGATCACCCTGTGGCTATGGTTCACCGTTCTGTTCGCCAACTTCGCGGAGGCGATGGCGGAGGGCCGGGGCAAGGCCCAGGCCGACACGCTGCGCAAAGCCAAGGGCGAGACCATGGCGATTCGTTTGAGGAGCCAGTCAAGGGACTCGGCCCGGGAAGAGGTTTCCAGTGCCGCGCTGCGATCCGGGGACATCATTTATGTCGAGGCCGGTCTTTATATTCCTGGCGATGGAGAAGTCATCGAAGGCGTGGCATCGGTGGACGAATCGGCGATTACGGGAGAATCGGCGCCGGTGATCCGCGAGGCGGGCGGCGACCGCTCGGCGGTCACCGGCGGCACCAAGGTGCTCTCCGACTGGATTATGGTCAAAATCACTTCGAATCCCGGAGAGACATTTCTAGACCGGATGATCGCGCTGGTGGAAGGCGCACAACGGCAAAAGACGCCCAACGAGATTGCACTCAGCATCCTGCTCTCGGGGCTGACCATCATCTTTGTTCTGGCGGTGGCTACGCTGCAACCCATCGCTGTCTATTCGCAGGCGCCGCAGACCATCTTCGTGCTCGTTTCCCTGCTGGTCTGCCTGATTCCCACGACGATTGGGGGCTTGCTCTCATCGATCGGGATCGCGGGCATGGATCGCCTGGTGCAATACAACGTGCTGGCGATGTCTGGCCGCGCGGTCGAAGCGGCGGGCGACGTCGATACATTGTTGCTCGATAAGACCGGCACCATCACGCTGGGGAACCGCCAGGCGACGGAGTTTATTCCTGCGCCGAACATCAGCGCCGAGCGGATGGCGGATGCGGCACAGCTCTCCTCTTTTTCTGACGAGACGCCCGAAGGCCGATCGATCGTGGTGCTGGCAAAAGAAAAATATGGCTTGCGCGGACGCGACCTCACCGCTCTGCACGCCGAGTTTGTTCCCTTTAGCGCGCAAACCCGCATGTCCGGGGTCAATTTTGCCGGCCACGTGATCCGCAAAGGATCGGTCGACGCCATCACGCGCTTTCTCACAGAACAAGGGACGAACCTGCCGCAGAAGGTGCGCGAGAGCGTGGAGCAGGTCGCAGGCATGGGTGGAACTCCGCTGGTGGTGGCGGAAAACTCGACCGCGCTGGGCGTGATTTACCTCAAAGACATCGTGAAAGGCGGTTTGAAGGAAAGACTGGCGATGCTGCGGGCGATGGGCATCCGCAGCATCATGATCACGGGAGACAATCCACTGACCGCGGCGGTGATTGCCCGCGAAGCAGGCGTGGACGATTTTCTGGCCGAAGCAAAACCCAAAGACAAGATGGATCTGATCCGCCGGGAACAGGCTAAGGGCAAGTTAGTCGCAATGACCGGGGACGGCACCAACGATGCCCCGGCACTTGGCCCAGGCCGACGTGGGCGTAGCCATGAACTCGGGCACGCAGGCGGCCAAGGAAGCCGGTAACATGGTCGACCTGGATTCGAACCCGACCAAGCTGATTGAGATTGTTCAGATTGGCAAGCAGTTGCTGATGACCCGCGGCGCTCTGACTACCTTCTCGATCGCCAACGATGTGGCCAAGTATTTTGCGATTATTCCCGCGATGTTCGCCGGTGTGTTTCCGGTTCTGAATCAACTGAACATCATGCGCCTGAGCACGCCGCACTCGGCGATTCTTTCCGCCGTGATCTTCAATGCGCTCGTGATCGTGGCGCTGATTCCCCTGGCTCTGCGCGGGGTGGCGTATCAGCCCAGATCGGCGCAGGCTCTGTTGCGGCGCAATCTGCTGGTCTATGGAGTGGGCGGGGTGATCGTGCCATTCATCGGAATCAAGCTGATCGACGTTTGTTTAACTGGCCTGGGCTTATCCTGATCGGGTCATGAGGTAGTTATGTTTGGTAGTGAAGTTAAGATTGCAATTCGCTTTACGCTCGTAACCACGGTGGTGCTCGGCATCCTGTATCCGCTGGCGATTACCGCCATCGGCCGCGTCTTTCTACCCAGACAGGCCGGCGGAGAATTGATCGTCACCCAGGGGCAGGTAACGGGTTCCCCACTGATTGGCCAGAGCTTTACGTCAGAGCTGTATTTTCATGGGCGCCCCTCGGCTGCGGGCAACGGGTATGACGCTACTTCTTCAGGACCTTCGAACTACGCTCCGTCCAACCAGAAACTGGTGGCGCGGATCAACGGCGATGTGGCGCACTATGCCGCGGAGAATCCAAGCGCGCCGGTGCCGATTGACCTGGTGACTGCCTCCGCCTCTGGTCTCGATCCTGATATCTCGCCCGCGGCGGCGATGTTCCAGGTGGCTCGCGTCGCGAGCGCCCGGCACTTGCCGGGCACGACGGTGCGCGACCTGGTGCAACACCATGTGCAGGGACGGCAGTTTGGTCTTCTGGGAGAAGAGCGGGTGAATGTACTGCTGCTCAATATGGATCTTGACCGGTTGGCGCACCCGTAACGGCGGTGCCGCCACCAACATCAACAGGAAATAAGGCGAGTCCCGAAGGGACGGCAGAATTTGTAGCCCGGCACGGAAGTGCCGGGAAGGATTAGACAACTCAGGGAGTCCCGCAGGGACGCCACAATCTTTACCACGGCGCGTCGTGCCGTGGCTGGCCCGGACTTTAGTCCTGGGTATGCCGGGGATTTATCCCCGGCCTAAACGTCGTCATCCTTGTGGCCTTTAGGCCCTGAGGTACGGTTTTTCGCCGGATTACATGCGAAGAGCATACCTCAGGGCTTCCACCCAAAAACACCGCCAGGAAGGATCGTCTGGGTTTGCGCCCGTCGCCATCGGCAACCACGGCAATTGCTTTACTTGATGTAGTAGCCGCTCACCCGCCAGTAGCCCTTGGCAAACGCCAGCGTGAGTGTTTCCACAGTGTCCGGCCGGTTGGCAAAGCTGGTGTGATAGTGCAGCACCACATACTGGCCTTCTGGGGCGCCGGCCACCGTGGTGCTGTAATTCGCGTCCAGCAGCGCGCGCATCTGCAGGGCGCCCGTACCGGTGCGCGTTTTCTCAATTTGCGCGGCGAACTTCGCCCGATCGATCTGGGTGCGAATGAGCATGCCGGTGTAGGCATAGCTGTCGGCAAAGCGTCCCTGGTCGAGGTAACCGAGAAAGCCGAGCGCCTGGCGCTGGGCGGCCAGCTCATCGACTTCGTGCGGGTCACCGGCGGGCTGTTGCAGCCCGGCCGGCGGCGGTTCTTGCAACATAGCCAACAACCGCGCAGGCGCCAAGCCGGCTAGCACCGTAACGATGACAATTCCGCGCACGCCAAAAAGAGAAAGCCGCATTCAACCCCCTGGTTTGCTTTCACGTTCGCTCACCGTGCGTACTTGAAAGAACATCCGTAAGGCCGGGGTTCCCCCATCAATTCTAATGACGCGATGGAGCCACGGCAGGAAGTTCGGCCTGCAGCAATGCCTGGGTGTTTTGCTTGAGCCCGGCTTCCTGTTTCTCTTTAGACCGGTCGCGCACCTGATCGAGAGCGTCGAAAACGATGTTGGGCGTGAGCACCTCGGGCAAGATCACGGGAGGTTGACCGGGAACGTAAAAAACATACGTGGGCACGCCGCTGCGGCCGAGCTCACTCAGCGCCGCACCGATGTTTTCGTCGTGCCGGGTCCAGTCGGCGCGTACCAGAACGATGCCCGAGTCCTGCAGGCGGCGGCGCACATCCGGCCGATTGAGAACAACGCGTTCATTTACCTGGCAGCTAAGGCACCAGCGGGCAGTGAAGTCGACAAACACCGGATGCCCCTGGGAGCGGTACTGCTCGACGGCGGCGCGTGTGTAGGGCCGCCAACCGAGCTGGCTCGCCCCCGCGGCGCCGTGACCAGTGTTGGCGGCAGTATTCGTGGCAATATTGGGATCGCCCGCGGGAAACTTCCACAAGGCATACAGTGGCGTTGCGATGGCCAGCACAATCACGGAGACGGCAAACACCGAGGGCACGCGGCGCGCCGGCCACCGGCCGAGGATCCATCCGGCAATCGCCAGTAGGAGAAACGCCGCCAGCAAAGCGCTGAGCGCATCGACGCCGGCGCTGGAAGCAAAGAGCCAAACCAGCCAGATGACGGTGGCAAAAATAGGAGCGGCGGTCGCCTGCTTCAGCACTTCCATCCAGGCGCCTGGGCGGGGTAAATAGCGCGTCCACACAGGATAGAAAGTGAGCAGCAGATAGGGCGCGGCGAGGCCCAGGGCCAGAGCGGTGAAGACGGCAAAGGCCACCAGCGCGCTCTGCGCCAGCGCGAACCCGATAGCGGCGCCCATAAAGGGGGCTGTGCACGGCGTCGCGACCACCATGGCCAGCACGCCGGTAAAAAAGCTGCCCGCATAGCCCTGGCGCGAGGCCAGACTCGAGCCGGTATTGGTGATAGTGAGGCCAATCTCAAACATGCCGGCGAGCGAGAGACCGAGGAAGAAGAGCAGCAGCGCCATCACCGCGATAAAGCCCGGCGACTGAAATTGGAAGCCCCACCCAAGCTGGCGGCCGCCGGCGCGCAATCCCAATAGCAAAGCCACTACGGCCCAGAAAGAGACCACGATTCCCAGGGTGTAGACCAAGCCATGGGCGCGTACCTGGCGGCTCTCTTGCCGTGATGCTTCCACCAGGGAGAGTCCCTTGATGAACAGTACGGGGAACACACAAGGCATCATGTTCAGGACGATGCCGCCGAGAAAGGCCAGAGAGAGAAAGCGGAGAATCCTGAACATGCCGCCCTCTGTCGCCGCGCCGGCCGCTGCCGGCAAGGCGCCCGCGACTGCGTGTACTTCGTAGGCCGTTCCATCTGCCAGCAGGACCACGCCGTTCAATTGCGACAGCGGAGTATGTAAGCTCTCGTCTTTCTTGATCGCGATCTCTACCCCGCCGTCCACGGGGGTAACCGGCTGGGGCGCTGCATTGGCGATCTGGCTTTGGTCGAGGGGGAAAAACTCCGCCCCGGCGGCGGGATGCCCGGTAACAGCCAGCGCAAACCCGGTGGGGGTGGCGGCAAAAACAGCTTTGGCCGCGGCCGGCAACGGCTGTGGTAAACGGCTGCGGAAATGATCGAAGAGCACCTGCCGTGCCGGATCCACGGGGCCCGCCTGGGCTGCGACCTGCAGGGGGAGCGCCAGGTCGGCTTTCCCGGGAATGCACACCTCGCGGCACACCAGCCAATTGACCCGGGCGGTGAGTTGGGCTGTCGAGGGGGCCTGCACGGTCGAGGCCGTGCTCAGCGTCATGGGAAACAGCACCTCATCCTCATACCCAAAGTCCATCAAGGGCCCGAGCGGCAGCCGGCGAGGCGCTGGAAACTGCATGGGTCCGGCGGTGATGCCGGCGGGGAGTGTCCAATGAATGCTCGGCGGCTCACCAGAGTCTCCCGCATTCAGCCAATAGACGTGCCAACCCTTATCCAGGGTGAAGTGCAGGCCAACCGCCGAATCGCTTCCTGGCTGGATGGAACTCGCAAGCGACACCAACTCGGCCGTAAGATGCCCGGCGCGAACAGGGCCGGTTACCGGTGTGGAAGCAGGGGCCGCCGCATGAGCGGCTCCAGAGAGGGCCAAACCGGCCCAAAGCACCAAAGAGAGGCGAAAATTAGACATAGATAGGGGGCAACCAGCCCTACCATTATTGTAGTCGCTCGGGCCATCGCCGAAGGAGCCAGGACCAAATCTACCCCGACCACCCGTGCGGGGCGCCAATCTATGCCGCGGTGCAGCATCTGCACCGCAGTGCAGCGTCTGCACCGGATTTTCCTGTCGGGACGATGGGGATCGCGGGGTTGCGGGGGCGCCTGCGCCCAGCACTTCGGCCGAGGATTTCAGCCATTCCGGCAAAAAGACGGAAAAAGACTTCGGTGCTGATTTCTCCGGACAGCGTAACCCAATTCCGAGTTGGTAAACAACTAGTTACCGACGGATGGACGTCCGAGTGGGCGGTAATCCGTCCGGAACTCGACCAGCGGCGGACAAGCAGCCACGCAAATTATACTGAACCGCATGCGCCTGTCGCTTGTCGCGGCATTTCTCGTCCAGCTGAGTGTCATTGCATTTGCACAAGGGCAAGCTACGCAATCATCGTTCGAAGTTGCGTCAGTCAAGCCCAGCCCACAAGATGTCGGCCCGGACTACAACAACCAGATAACTTATTCGCCTGATAGATTCACCGGTCGAAACGTCACTCTGAGACGTCTCGTCGCTGAAGCGTGGCAGTGCCAGCTTGATCAGGTGTTCGGACCGCCCTGGCTCGACCGTAACGAATACGACATTGCGGCACGCGTGCCGGAAGGCGCGAGCAAGGAACAGATTTTCCTTATGCTTCGCAGCCTTCTCTCCGAGCGTTTCCATTTGAAGGAGCACAGCGACACTCGCCAGATACGTGTGTACGAATTAGTTGTCGGCCAAGGGGGCCCGCGAATCCATCCGAGCGCACCGGCAAACGCAGTGCCTGGCGGATCGGGTGTTCACTTCCGCGGAGATATGCGCCAATTTGCCGACCTTCTCGCGGTCCAGTTCTCTATCCATGCGGCAGATAGTCCCAACGAACCGGCGCGGGCCGGTGGGTCTCCGATTCCTGTTCTGGACAAAACAGGACTGCAAGGCATTTATGAATTCAGCGTGGATCTACGGCCCGAGCTGGGCACCGACGCATTTACAGCGTGGAAGAGAGCTCTCGAAGATCAATTGGGCCTAAGAATCGAAAGCCGAAAGGCTGACGTTGCAGTGGTAGTCGTTGACGACGTAGCACAGATCCCCATCGCTGATTGAAACCGCGTTGCTGGCGCATGGCCGCCGACCCGGACGTTAGGTCGTCTCGGATGAGCCGCTGAGCCCTGAGGAGTCTTCAGTTTCTGTCGCCCGTATGGTCGACGGATCTCACTCCCGTTGACGGGTGTTGCTCCAGACGGCCTGACACACTCCGGCAATCAGCATGATTGTGCCGTAGAACGCCCAATGTTGATCGCCTTGCATGAAGCTGCGGCTCAGAGAGCCCCAAGCAAGATTCAGTCCCTGCAAGATCCAGATCCCGCCCACCAGAATCATCAAGACACCGATGAGGCTGCTGATCACTCGCATCACCGCGTTGAATGCACGACTCATCGCGCACCTCGAGACAAAAAGGCCTTTGTCCACCTGCTGCGGGAACACATCGAAAAGCTCTGAATAGTGGCCTCCTGAGCATGTTAATGCGTCTATCGTACATCTCGGTCGGCAGCGCGTTCCGCCTGCCGGCAAGCCCGCTATTGCAGAATCGCGTGGCCGATCCTAACCCACCACCCTGAACCGCTGCGAAATGTGTGGAGGACAAAAACCTGAGAAACCACCAGCACCGGCAGCGCGATCCGATACACCGGATGGATGCGGCGGTTCACGAGAAGATCGCGGGCGACGCCGAGAAGGATGACACCGTCCAGACACCAATAAAAGAGGTCGTGCTTGGACAGAAAGTCGATCCGGCCGAAGGCTGCAGCGAGCAGCCCGCAGGTGGCAATGAAGATGAGCCGGCGATGAAGCTCGGGCTTCCTGCGCCAGTAGACGGCGAGGGCGAAACAGACGGCAAAGGTGGCCATGTCAAAGAACGGGACGATCAGAAACGCATCGGTGCCCGGCAAGTGCAGCTGGACGGTATCGAAGCGCCCCATCACGATGGCCGTTGCCGTGCCAAGGAAAATCATGCTGGTCCCGAGCGCGGCGCCGAACCAGCCCGCTGTGCGGTGCCAGCGCACACGGTGCGTGCGGATCAGCGTGGACTGGAAAATGAAGAAAACAACCCACCCCGAGAATACGGCCGCATGCATCCAGAGCAGGAAGGGCCGCGGCACAGCCGCATGCAAAAGATTAGCGTTGACGGAGTGGCTGAAGCCCCAGACCACGATCGCTGCGACGAACAGCGACATGGCGAAATAGAAATACCTGTCCAACAGACCGTTTCGACCAGTGAAAGGGCTGCTGAGCGGACGCACGTGCGTTTCCTGCGGGATTGAAGCCATAGTTCGAATCCTCTGCCGTTTGCTCGTCGGGGGGACAAACCGAGATGAGCGGTGTGGGTATGTATGCGCCGGAGTGGCAGAAGTCTAACACGACAGGCAGTTGCCCGTTCAACGAACTTCTGGTTTCGACCCGTGGGCCGGCGCCACTAACTTCATTTCGAAGAATGCCCGATGGCAAGACGCAAACCCACCCGGAAAGTGAACGGCAGCGACGGATAACCGATAGGCCCAATCCGCTTGTTCCCGGTAAGGTTATCGAGCTGCGCATACGCGGCGAGCCACGACAAAAATTGGTAGCTCCCGCCCAGATCCAGCTTGGCGTACCCAAAGTCGAGATTGCGGTTCGGCAGCAGCAGCGAATTCCCTTCTGCAAAATCCCGGCCGGCCAGAAACGTGGAATCGTCGCTGCGGCTGGCAAACGCTGCCGTAAATCCCACAGAGTATTGGGCCCCGTGGTAAGCCACCGTGGCAAAACCGGTGTGCGGCGGCCGCTCAAAGGGGCGAGCCCCACGCAGGGGATCGAACGCGCCGATAGGCACCTTCGAGAAAGATGGCGCCGGACCATCCGGCAACCCGGTGTTGAACGACGGCCCGAGCGCGTCCGAAGTAAACGAACGTTGCACGACCGCATCCAGATACGTATATCCGCCGCGCATGTAGAGGTTCTTGAACAAGGCGTATTCCACATCGCTCTCCACCCCCTGCGCACGAAACGCCTGCGAATTAAAGTCGAGAGGCCCCGCATTGCTGAGCTGGCTCTCCAGCGCTAGCCGCTCACTCGCACTCAGTTGCGGCAGCAGCGAGGGCACTTCCACGCCCGGCACCGGCTCGATCTGCCCTCGGTACTGGTTATGAAAATAGCTCACGCGCAGCAAGCCGCGCTCTCTCAGAAAGCTCTGCGTCACACCGCCTTCATACGTCCGCGACTGCTCCTCCACGATGGGGGAGATATGGAACTGGCGAATGGCCGCCGCCCCGCCCTGCTCGTTCAAGAGAAAGTTGTAGAGCGAACCGAATTCCTCGTCGAGCGACGGCTCCCTGTACCCTTTGGCGAAGTTGAACCGGATGCCCGTCCCGTGAAACAGTCCCGGCCCCGGCCGCACCGGATAGTAGGCCACGCCGAGGCGCGGTGTACCCACCGTCCCAAAGAGCCCGTTCCTCTCCACCCCGCCGCCCAGCGAATAGAAAATCCGGTTATGGTACACATTTCCCTGGATCTGCGCCGTAAAGTCATCGTTGGCGCGCTCCAGGTGCTGATCGATTCCGTAAGCGATGGACTTCTTCGCGCCCCGCTCATCGTCGTAGTGAAACGTGAACAGGCCGAAGATGTGCGGCGTGAATGGATAATCGCTCTGAAAGTAAAACTGGTCGCGATTGTTGACCCGCTCGATAGTGTTGGGATACGTCCCGTCTCCGAAATTCAGAATCGCCTGGCCGGTTACCGAGTATCCGTTGGCGCCGTCGATTTTGGTATTGTAACCGTAATAGTTCGTTACCCCGGGCTGAGGGGTCAGGGGAATACCCGCGGCATAGAAATTGACATCCTCTTCCCGCTTACGCGCCAGCCCATAGCGAACCAGGTTGTGCCAACCGCCGTAGGTGCGATTTTCCAGCACCGCTCCAAGATATATATCCTGGTTCGATCGCTTGCCGGCATCGGCGATGCCATAGAAGTTGAAAGCGCCCGGCGTTCCCGTGCCGGCGTCACTATTGCGCGCCGTAACCCGAAGCTGGGTCGCCGAAGTGAACGCGTAGCCCAGGTTCGCGTTGGCCGTGTCGTCATGGAACTCTTCCATCTTGATCGAGTTGTCGCTCTCGAACGCGTCAAAGCCGCCATAGTAATCGAGCTTGCCGTAGGTGCCGCCGGCCTGCGCCTGGTTGCGAAAGGTGGTGAACGTGCCGGCGTCCCCTTCGTAAAAAAGCGAGGGGAATGGGGTGCTGCCGCGTACCGTTTTCAAGGTCACCGATCCGGAGGCGGCATCGGTGCCGTAAAGAACGCTGTTGGGTCCGCGGTAGACTTCCAAGTCCTCTACCCCGGCGGTCGAAAAATGGCTCCAGTCGAAAGCGCCCCCGACATCGCCTATGCCCACCCCGTCGAGGTTCACCTGGTTTGCGTCGGGGTTACCCCCGCGGAGAAACAACGAGGCGAGCCCGCCGTACTCGCCCTGGCGAACCACAAAGAGGCCCGGAATCTGCCGCAGCGGATCGACGAAGTCGCTGCGGTTAGGGAAGGCGGCGCCGCGCTCCACCGTGACCGCCGCACTGCTCTGCGCTTCGGCCAACGCTGTTCCGGTGGCCGAGGTCACAATCTCCTGCCGTACGTAGGCCGACTCCAGAACAATGTCTTCTTCATGGCTATCCACCGCTCCGGCGTAGAAGCTGAGGGTGGTGATCTGCTTGAAATTGGTGGCCGAAACGAGCACGTAAAACCGCCCAGCCGCGCTGCTGCTGATCTGGTAGGTCCCATCCGAGCGGGTAACCGCCAGCGCCAGGATCTGGCCATTTTGCAGCAACATCACATTGGCGTGGACGACGGGGACACCCAGGGAATTGGTCACCGTTCCGCGGATAATCGCAGCCTGCAGGGTGCGCCAGGGTATCGCCAGGGAGAGAATCAGGAACAGCCAGAATCCTGATGGCAGGGGGCGCGCGCGCCACGGTCGAACCGGCATGGAAATACTGTCTTCTCCAGGGACGAAGAGCATCGGACGAAGAGCAAAATCACGAACAGCAAAATCAATAGACGCGTTCGTGCCTTCGGACGCGCAGCCAGGAAGCGCGAAAGTCTGGCCCACGGGCGAACCCGGGAAGACGCCGGCCGCTTCGGAACCCCCACCGCCAACCGGATGTGCCAACTTAATGTGCCGACTTGGCTGGCGAACCTGGCTGGCGACGACAGCCCCAGTTTATCGCAAGCACCGATCCCGGCCCGCAAAGCGACAACACCGCACCGTGAAACCTCGATCTCGATCGCCAGGCCCCCCCCAACTAGCGCGATGCCCCTCCTCAGCCGATGAAGCACAAAGGGGAATAACCGCCTGGTCACCATATCCGCCTTGTCGATTGCATTCACGATGCACCCCGTCGCCATCGCAGGTATCGGCGTCGCCCTCACGGCGGTTGCAATAGGAATGTCCTTCCTCAGCCGTCGACTTTCGACGCAATCCCGCGCCCTACGCCAGTGCGAGCAACGCTACCGGGAACTGGTGGACTCGGCCAAGGCAGTTCTGTGGCGCGGCGGTTTAGACGCCACCCGTTTCAGCCAGGTCAATCGCGAAGCAGAAAATCTGCTCGGCTACCCCGCACAAGAATGGATCTCCACCCCGGCCTTTTGGCTCGATCATCTTCACCCCGAAGACCGCGCGGCGGCTGCGGCCTGTTGCCGGGAGGCCGTCGAAAACCGAGGTCTCAGCCGGTTTGAGCATCGCATGATCGCCGCCGATGGAAGAGTGGTCTGGTTAAGGACATCGGTGCACCTGGTTTCAGCTCATGGAAAGGTAGAACTTTCCGGGGTGATGTTGGACATCACAGACCTAAAACTGGCGGCAGAGGCTGCCGCGGAGGCCAATCGCACGAAAAGCGGATTACTGGTGGAAATCAACAGCCTCCACGAACAACTGAAGGTGTTTACCGACTGGATCGGGAAGTCCAACAAAGCCGCCAAGGTCGAAAACGCCCGCATGAGCAGTGAACTGGAAATCACGCACCGCCTGCAGCAAATGATGCTGCCGCGCGACGAGGATATGCGCAAGATCGCAGGCCTCGACATCTCCGGTTCCATGGAGCCTGCCACGGAGATCGGCGGCGACTACTATGACGTCGTCTGCACAGACGGCGGAGTCGTCATCGGCATCGGCGATGTTACGGGACACGGCCTGGAAAGCGGAGTCATCGCCATCATGGTCCAGACCGCGGTCAGAACCCTGGTGGCCAGCGGACAATACGAAAGCAGAAAGTTCTTCGAGGCGCTCAACCGCGTGATCTACGACAACGTGCGCCGCATGCACTGCGATCGCAACCTCACGCTGAGCCTGCTTCACTATCAGAATCAAGTCGTCACCATCAGCGGGCAGCACGAAGAGGTCCTGGTCGTACGCGGCAATGGTGTCCTCGAAAGACACGACACCCTCGATCTTGGCTTTCCCTTGGGGCTGGAGGAGGACATCTCCCGCTTCATTCGGGAAGCAACGGTTCCGTTGTGTTCCGGCGACGTTATGGTCGCTTACACCGATGGCATAACCGAGGCCATGAATGAAGCGGGGATCGCCTTTGGCGTTGGACGACTTTCCGAAGCAGTGATGACGAGCCATCGGAAAACGGCCGGCGCGATCCGCGAAGCTGTGCTCAGTAGCCTGCGAGCGTATGTCCAGGGCCACACTCTGCTGGATGACGTCAGCCTGTTGGTGATCAAGCCCGCTTAATGCACCGACGACCTGGGTCAAAACCAGTCTGAAAGGAGGCCGGCCGCCAATCATTCCCGTCTCGTTGGGCGCGGATGACTGACCTCGGAGAATGGACCGCCATAACCTAGCTAACCAAAATGACCAAGACGACCAAGACGACCAAGATGTCCAAATCGACCAAGATGACAAAGACGATCAAAATGTCCAAAATTGACCGGTTGCGCGACAGATCTTCGTCCGCCGAACCGGGGCATGGCGCCGCACATTCAGTCGTACCCGCGGGCCGCCCGCCAGGTTCCCCTTCCGCAAGTCAAGGCGGTGAGCAGGAGGAACTCGGCCGCCTTCGCCGTGAGCTTGCCCGGTTACAGAGCGAGAATCGCGATTTGCAAACTGCCCTGCTCACTTCGCGGCAGCAACACGACCAGCTCAGCGCGACCCTGACGGCCACGGCGCGGGAACGAGAAGGCGCGGAAGAGAAGTTGCAAAAACTGATTCGGGCGGTGACGCGGGAGAAAGGCGACCTCGAAATCCTGGTCCAGATCCTCATGGATCAGGGGGACGATTCCGCGGAGGAAGGGGAGAAAGCGCGCATCGACGGCCTGACCCAGGTCGCCAATCGCCGCCGGTTCGACGAATACCTGTCCCATGAATGGGGTCGCCACATGCGCATGCAACAGCCGCTTTCGCTGCTCATGTGCGATGTGGACCATTTCAAGCTCTACAACGACGCCAATGGTCACCAGGCCGGTGACGAATGCCTGAAGAGCGTGGCCAAGGCAATCAGCCAGTGTTACCGTACCGGCGACCTGATCGCCCGGTACGGAGGCGAGGAGTTTGCCCTGGTGCTGCCCATCACCAACACTGTGGGCGCGGTGCAGGTAGCGGAACGGGTACGCTCGGCGCTCGCCGCGGCCGCACTTCCCCACCGGGCCTCTCCCGTTTGCGAACGAGTCACGGTGAGCATCGGGGTAGCCTGCGCAACCCCTCAACCGCACGGTCCCGAAGATGCGCGAGCCCTCATCGAGGAGGCGGACCGGCATCTGTATAAGGCCAAACAGTTGGGCCGGAACCGGGTGAACTATCAGGACTACGAGGAGAACACCACACAATGAAGACGAACCACAATAGCGACGCAGAGCAATCCGGCGCATGCGAATATCTCACGCTGGCGTTCTCGCCGACCAGTGCCCCGCTCCGCTACCGTTGGCGCAACAACGGGTTGTCCGCCGATTTTCTGGGCGACTACGTCACTACCTTCCTGCCCACCGAGCCCGCCTTCGAGAAACGGCAAAATCCCATCAAGCACGCCGTCGCCTACATCGCAAACGAGCTTCTTGAGAACGCCATGAAGTATCATCAGCCCGATATCGAGATCCCCATCCGCATCCATCTGGAGTTGGCAACCGACCACATCCAGGTGAGCGTCAGCAATGGCGTCGGTCTTGTCCAGGCCGGACGCTACGAAACGTTCCTGGAGCGTCTGCAAGAAGGCAATGCAGCCGATCTGCTCTTGAAGCAACAGGAAAAAAGCGCGGAGAGCAGCGAGTCCAACATCTCTTGCCTCGGCTTATTGACGATGATCAGTGACTATGACGCGCAGCTTGCCTGGCGTTTTGAGGTCCACCCCTTGCTACCGCAGAGCATGACCGTTACCACCAGTGCGATCTTGCCTTTCAAAACTGTCTCAGGAGCGTCCCCGCTTGAAAAACGTTAATGGAGAGTCCTTTGAGATCCAGCTGGACGAGGACAACTCCACCGTCCTCATCAAAGGCGCGCTCCGCCTGAGTGGAACGGAAGATTACGCGCCCATTCTCGATTTGCTTAAGGAAACACTTACCAGTTCCGGGCCCATTGTGGTGGACCTCCGCGGACTCGACTTCCTCAACAGCTCCGGCATCACCATGCTCTCCCGGTTCGTCATTGAAGCTCGCGACCGTGCCGCGATCCAGGTTGAGTTTCTAGCCTCTGAGGCCGTGCCGTGGCATGCCCGCTCCTTAAAAAACCTTCAACGGCTGATGCCCTCCCTGAGTATTCGTCTCATCTAACCGTGCTGGCGGTGTTCTCCTAGTTGGCCCGCCGAACTTCCGTGTGCTACTCTATCCGCGCCTGGAAAGATAACGGAATCCAGGCCACTGATTTCTTACTTGAAGCATTGCTTTGCAATGCAAGCGGCTTCTTTTTTAGTGGCCTATGCCACGTGTGCTCGCCGGCGATCTGTTTCTTGACCGACTAGGCCCCCAAAGCTAAGGAGAGTGGTGCTGCATAGCCAGTTCTACGTGTGTTCAGTAGCTCTATACAAATTCGCTCTGTAAGTATCTGGTTCGTCCCCCCGCGGCCCATTCCATTGAAAGATTGCATCCTCGAAGGGATACGGACTTGAAGGTTTTTTCCGCTCTTGCCATTCCACTGCTCACCCTCGCCACTTCATTGTTGTTTGCACAGACCACCCCTTCCTGCAACGCCGGCCTGCGTCCGGATGGATTTGTCGATTTTTCCCAGCTGCCCACTGCGCCCAATGGTCCGACGCCGGCGCCCTTTACGGCGACACTTCCCGTAACCGGGGTTCCAGGACTTACGGTTACCTTAACGATCCCAGCCAGTACCGCACCCGGCCCCCTTTATAGCGCACAGGGAGGAACGCTTGTCGTGTCTCCCGGGTCTCCGCTTCTTACAATGCAGTTCAGTGCGGACGTGGCTGGCGTGAGCGTGCTCGCCAGTTCTGAAAGCCGCGGGCAATCCTTCACGCTCGGGGATGCGCCGAATAATAGTGACGGGCCGGCTGGATTCGCGAACACGGCGGAGCAGTTTACAGAGGCGCCGAATTTCTTCAGTACGCCTCTCCAGCAGGTCAGGCCCACCGGTGGCTTCACGACAACGTCGATCTCGGGGGGCCCTCTTTCTGATTTTGTGCAGCCGTTTGTTGGAATTTCCAATCTGCGGGTTCAGAGTTTGACTGCAAACGCCGCCGCCACGGTTCCTACGGAAGGTTTGCAACAATGGCTGCGCAGCGAGTCTGTAGAAGCGCAATTCGCCCCGGATGCTACCGAATGGCCGGACCAGTCTGGCAAAGGACATAACGCCACGGCGCCCACCGCGCCGGGTCAGTTCGGGCCGGTGCAAATCCAGCAGGATGGAAATAACTGCAGGGGAGCCTTCGCCTTCGGTAACAATACCTATTTCAATTTTAACCTGCCGATAAACGGCTGGAACCAGATGACGATCTTCCTGGTGGGTAGATCCACTCAGGATCCGCCGGCAGGCTCCTATGCGTCCTTCGCTTCGGCGATCCTGTGGAACGAGAACGCCCAGTGGGGCAACACGTTTCTGACGCCATACCAGAACAGCATTGCCTTCCGCTTTGGAACAACGCAGGTTAACAATCAACCGGCTTACTCTCGACCGGTGACGATCGGCCAGGACTTTACGGTGACCCGAGCAGTCCATGACGGGACGACCGACTCGCTCTACGTCGACGGCATTCGTGTGCTGAGCCAGGGCAACAAAAACCCTACGTTGAGCGGTACGACGGGTGCCGGCTATATCGGCAGGGGCTTCAACAACACATACTTCGACGGAGAGATCAGTGAAATCCTGGTCTATAATCGAGTACTCACTGCCAACGAAAACGCGACTGTCGAGAAATACCTGCGTAACAAATTCGGCACGAACTAAGAGCTAGTTCACCCTTCCCTGAAAGCTGATGCGTTCGCAGGGCCGGCGGAGAAGATCCTTGAGCTGGCCAGGCGCGGTGAAGCCTGCCGAAACCTGGAGAACCATCAGATGTTGGAGCACGCGATCGCGGCTGGGCATGGTGGTGACCCCGGGAAGACTCGAACTTCCGACCTGCGGTTTAGGAAACCGTCGCTCTATCCACCTGAGCTACGGGGCCACTTGTCGTAAGTTTAGTTGCCGCCTCGGTTTACCGCAAACACCACAATGAGAGGAGTGAAGAGCAACCTGCATTCTCTCCACTCCTCTTCCGCCGCCTGCGTCTGCTAAAGCATTTTCGCAATCACTGTGCTCTGGCGAAGGTAGCGAGGTGTGGTTTTCTTTGAGAGAAAACCACGTAAAGGTTTGCGGCTTCGGTCTACACCCATTGCGAAAATGCCTCTCCACAGACTCCCCCCACAAACCCCTGTCCCCTCATGATTCGATCGGTGTATTGTTTTCCTGTTGGAACTTCACCAAAAAATCCAGCCCAAAACCGGAGGCAAACCTATGGGAGCAGTCGAGCGATACTGGAGCAAACTACGCTGGGCACTCATCCCACTCGCCATCGCCGCGCTCGCCCTCCTGCTGCACCACGCCCACCCCGTCCAGGCTGACCAAGCCGCCGTCAAAGAAATCAAACTCGGCGACGCCCAACCCGGCACCCTCTACGCCATGACCCTGGCCGTCAAAGACCCCGCAAAACTCCAGGGCGCCGACGCCGTCCTCGCCACCGTCAAAGACTCCCAGGGCGTCATCGACTCCAAGTGGCTGCACACCGCCGACCTCGACTTCTACCTGACCCTCCGCCCGCAGAGCCGCCGGACCCGTCACCGTAACCCTCTCCTCCACCAACCAGGCCCCCGAAATCACGACCTCCTTAAAGAAGATCCTCCAGTCACCCAACCTCACCGGCGAAAACCACGGGAGTCATCGCCGCCGCCCCCAACGGAACCTGGCAAACCGCCCAACCCTTCGACTTCGGACAAACCATCTACGGCAGCGACGACGAGCGCCCCTACGCCCCTTCCCGCAGCGAAGACGGCTACGCCGCCATGCTCAAAGGCTTCCAATGGTTCAAGTTCACCTTTAAGGAACCCAAGCCCCGCCTGGTCTACTTCACCCTCAACGTCACCGACCGCGACGTCCCGCTCGACGTCGACATATTCCAGCCCGGCAAAGACGACGTAGTCCCCTACAACAAAGGAGAATTCGTCTACCAGGTAGAAGCCACCCAGAACTACCCCGGCCTCTACAAATTCCGCACCCGCATCCTCGAGCCCAACCACGACTACTACATCCGGGTAGCCGGCAACCACCCCGCCTACCAACTCCACACCTCCGACTTCCCTGTCCCGCCCTACGCTGACCCGCACCAGGCCGTCCGCGCCGGCATGGACTTCCTAGTCAACATGGGAGACTCCTGGCTCTCCAACACCCCGCGCCGCGGAGCCGTCGCCCTCCGCACCACCATGCAGCATTCCGAAACCCAGCTCTGCATCGCCTGCCACCCCGCCCAGTTCACCACCCGCGGCTATCTCACCGCGGTGCACAACGGCTACGCTCCCACCCAGCGCCCGCAGCTGGAGTTCCTGGCCGACCGCCTCTACAACAACGCGCGTCCTTTATATGGAGAACCCAACACCAACTGGGTCCGCATCATCTACACCGCGCGCACCGTATCCAGCCGTCTCCCGCTCCTCACCGACCAATTCGAGCAGAACGTAACCCACGACAAGCCAAGGCCAAACTTCTCTGTCCCCTACGCCAACTACCTAAAGATCCACTACAAGAACCTGAAGGAAATGCCCGGCGACGAAGCCGACGGCTGCGAGCCAGACGTAAGCCCCTTCGAGATCGCCACCCAAAGCTGGCAAACCTTCGACATGGTCTACAAGCAAACCAAAGACGAGCAGTGGCTCAACGAGCGTGACCACGTACGAAAGCCTGGCCCTGGCCTACGAACCGAAAAACATGATCGACCTCAACTGGAAGATCATGCTGCTATCCACCATCGACAAAACCAAATACCAAGCCCAACTCGACCAGCTCATCGCCCAGCTCTACGAATACGAAAACCCGCAGGGAGCGCTGGCCCTACCCCTTCGACAAAAAAGCCAAGCCCGCGGACTTCATCTCCTACAACGCCGTCTACGCCGTAGCCATGGCCGGCCGCCGCCCTGAAACCGATGAGCACTTGGCCCTCGCCGTAAAAGCCATGATGGCCGCGCAACGGCAGGAAGGCAGTTGGGAAGGCGACCCCGTCTACCAGGGCTTCAACACTCCCTTCCGCGCCACGCAGTTTGCCGTGATGGCTCTCTCCACCCTCTACCCGGGAACCACCGAAGCCAAGAACTTGGGGCGCGGGCTTCCCCGCCCCGCCCACCAAGCTGGCCAAGAATAATCTGCCACTTGCTTCTGTCACAACTAGACCAATACTGGGACCTCGCCCCCGAGCCCGTCCTGAAGCAGATCCGCGAAGTCCTGGTGAAAAGCGATCAGCCACTGGCACGAGAAGCCGCCGCCCGCGCCATCGGACACATGGCCGACCCCGGCTCGCTGCCCGCCCTGATGCAGGCCCTGGGTGACCAAACCAAAATGGTGCAACCAGCGCCGCCTACGCCGTCCGCATGATCCTCTCGCGCCGGCAAGACTCTGCGCCCGAAGGACGCAAACTCCTCATCGCCGCCTTAGGCTCGCCCAACCCGCGCCAACGCTGGGGAGCCGCCCGCGTCTTCAACCAGCACTTCCGGGACCTGACCGGAGATCCGGCTCTCCTTGGCCGCCCTGGAGAAAGACCGTCAACGACCCCGTCCCCTTCGTCCGCTTTGAAGCGGCGAGCGGACTATGGCGCTGGTACTACTGGCAAATCGACAAGCCGGAAATGCGCCGCAGCACGCTCGAAACCCTGGCCACCCGCATGAACGTAGAGACCGACGCCATGGTCCGCCGCGGCCTGCAGGAGAGCATCTACGACCTGCTCGACGAGAACACCGGCTACCTCACCGCCTGGGTCCGGGCCAGCGCCGAAGACGAAGACAAGAAACGTATCGGTGACGGCTACGAATCCGTGGTCCGCGACCAGGCCCAGGTCCTGGCCAAGGTGCTGAGCGAGGGCACGCCGTTGGGCCGCGAAGGCATCCTCAACGCCCTATGGGACTTCCACATCCGCCACTACGCCCTGCCGCCCGCTCAAGGAGAACACCGTATCCATCGGCCTGCCGGCAGTCCTGACGAAGTATGTCAGCGGAGTACCCGACCTCCACCGTCCTGGCTATGAGTACCCGCCTTATCGCGAGGCCGTCGACTTCAAGTACGACGTCCACAACGGCTTCTTCCAGACCAGAATCGGCAACGACAGCGACCTCATTCACTTCTTCAAGTCGCAGCGGCCCAGAGCTGGAGGAAGCGCTCCTGGCCTGCCTGAAAGACGCGAATGACACCATGAAGATCGAAGTCCTGAAAGCCGGCAGCACGCTTAGCGGAGCCGGCGACGAGCGCTTCACCCTGGCCGCGCTGACGCTTATCGCAGGACCCAAACCCCGAAGTCCGCCAAACCGTCCGCTACGTCTACGAAGATGGCCAAAGAGGAGCCCTGAACCTGGACCTAGCCGCCGCTGTGCCCCCAACCGCTTCCGGCGCAACAGCAGAATCGTCATCCCGACCGGACCCCGGATTTCCTACCACGCCACGCCTGACACAAATACGTATGCGGCTTTCCTTAAAGAAAGCCGCAGGAGCTTCACCAACGCAAGGAGATTCACAGGAAACCCGGAGGGAGCCGAGGGACCTGCAGTTTCGCTTGATCAGCAGCAACGCGCAAGGCTCGCCGCTGCCAAAATGAATCGCCCTCCCAACGCCGCTCTTCCCGCAACCGCCCCACCACCCGACCCGCAACTAGTCGCCAAAGTAGTAGAAATCCTCAACCACGGAAACCCCGACAGCCAGGCCGTAGTCCTGCCCATGTTAGCCGCGCTCCCCAGCGACTCCCCGTGGGCCACGCAACCCGAAGTCCTCACCGCCCTACGAGGCTCTGTTAGAGCAACAACCCCGCCCCGCCAACTACGCAGCGGTTCTGAACGCGGCCTCCTCCTTCAAAACCCTGATGCGGGACACCGATCTGCAACAGCAAGTCCTTGCCGGCCTGAACGATCCCAACCCGGACGTCCAGAGAGCCTCCGTCAGAGTCTCCCTGGAGCACTTCCTGGCCGACCCGCAAACCACCGCCTTGGTCAAACCTCCTTCGCCCATCTGGACCCCTCCGCCACCAGCATCCTCCTGGAAGAAGTAGGAGACCCAAAGTTCTATGAACCGTCACGCGGGAGTCTCGGGAGGAGCCATCTCGCAGGATCAGGCCTACTTCCTGAACAAGAACCTGGTAGCCATCAAGCGCCCCGACGGACCTGCTCGACAACCCCCTGGTCCTGACCACGGTACTGAACAGCCTGCACAACCCGGACAACAACGTGCGCGCGGCGGGTCTGGACACGCTCAGAAAGGTGAAGGGAGTAGAGCAACGGCCGGAGTTCCGCGCCGCCATGGAGCAGTTGCAGAACGACAACAATCCAAGACTGAAGCTGATCGCCGCCAGCGTCTTGCAAGGCAAGAAGCTCAGCGAAGCCTTAAAGGACGTGCAGCCCGGCTCGGTGCTCGACTTCAACTACTTCGTAGCCAAGATCGAGCCCATCCTGGCGACCCAAGGCGCGGACGGCAAAGCCTGCGTCTTCTGCCATGCCAGCCACGTCATCTTCAAGCTGCGCCCACCCAACGACCAAGGCGTCTTCTCCGACCAGGACAGCGAAGACAACTATAAGTACGCCATGCACGTAGTGGACATCAACGACCCAACCAAGAGCCTGATGCTGATCAAGCCAACCAGGCCCACCGACAGCGCCGGCAACGTCGGCGACTACCTGGCCACGCACAACGGCGGCCAACGGTGGCACGGGAACGAAGAAAGCTGGCAGTACCGCACGATCCTGGAATGGATTCGCGGCGGGCGGTTGGAAACGGCGGCGAGGAAATAGGTGAGGCCGTTTGTCGGCTTGTATGCGTTGGTTGCCTCACGCTTGCACCATACGGTAGCAAAGCGACTTCCGCTTTCCTCTTGACTGAGATATCCTCCGCTCTATGACAGAGGCAACAGACCACTACCTAGAAAGCTCCAAGCTAAATCTGATCTGTGACGTCTGCGGCTTTGAGGGATGAGAACGGCTTACGCTCAACGGATTGACTCTACGATGGCGGGTCGGTGCACGCGGACGCATCCTACCTTGACCCATACCGACCCTTGGGCGATGATATAGCACCGCTTTTGAAGGGCGCTAGAGGGAGTCGGCATGCAATATCGCAACTCAGAATTAAGGCTCGATCAGATGATTTCGTACTTGAACGATGACAAAATTAACCTTTCTCCAGTTTTCCAGCGAGGTCACGTTTGGAAAGTTGAAACAAGGCAAAAACTTGTTAGAAACATAGTTCAGGGGCGCCCAATACCGGCAATTTTTATTTACAAAGAACCAGCGGGAAGCCGCTATTCTTATAATGTTTTGGACGGGAAACAAAGACTTGAGAGTCTAATTCTCTTTATAGGAAATCAAAGCCGTGGCGACGGCGACAGAGTTGCGCTGACAAATTGGGCAAAATATTTCTTCCACGCGAAAGATCGTAAGAACGTGAATTTTTCAATCGATCTTCCCGAAGGGAAGAAGCGGTTTAGTGAGCTAGATGAAGAGGTAATTCGTGATTTTGGCGAATACTCGATTCCCACCATTGAAATTACGCTGACCGATGAGACGCCACTAGATGAAATTATCGATCTCTTTGTTGACATAAACCAGGAGGGCGTACCTGTAAAGCGCTTCGACGTTGTCAAAGCTATTGGCAGAGAGAACCCGCTTCTGCAATCCGTGTTTGACTTAATAGCCATAGAAGAGACACGGCAGCGAGATGTATTTTATAAACCCATAAGCAACGAATTCACAGCCGTTCTTAAGAAGCTTACTCTAATCGCCAAGATTCCAGATAGTAACGCGAAGGTTGATCGTATGTGGGAGAGGATGTTGGAGGTCCTTTCCTACGTTCGCACAGGCAAGCATCGCCAGCCAGTGGAAATTCTCAAGAGCTTTATTAAGACCCGCGATCGAAGCGAAAAGCAAAACGCCAAGATATCAAAAAAAGAGAACGCTCAATTGAGAAGGACATTCAAGTTCTTGAAGACAACATACAAGGCCGGCCTCTCCGAAACGCCGCTTGGCAAAGATCAGACCCACTTCTATACGATGATCACTTCGATCATCGCTAACAAGTTGCTTGATACTTTTGAACACACTGATCTACAAGAAAAACTAGTCAAGCTCGGGCAATCGATCGCAACGCCACCAAAAGCTGGTAAAGCATCGACGCTACTTGGTGCTTATTTAGATCTGTCGAGAAAGCAGACTACACATCCCAGCCGACGAGAAGAACGAAATAAGAAATTCATGCAATTATTGGAAAGTATGTGACTCTTGGGAATGTGATCTTGCCCCCGCAAAAAGTATCTTTAGCAAGGGTGTTCTAATGCGAGAGGGGCGGCGATGATGACGAAGTCAAAGCGGGGACGTGTCACGCTTAAGTTCAAGCAAGAGGCGGTGCGGCGGTGCGGCTGGTTAAGTCGGGCCAGAGCCATGCGGCAGTTGCACGCAGTTTCGGAGTGGTGGAGCAGACGTTGTTCAACTGGGTGAGCAATTGGCACGGAGGGATCCGCCAAGGAAGAGGATTCTCATTGACACAGCCCTTTCCTGGAGCGACCTCTGCCGTGACAGTCTGACCGGTTTAGGCTTTTCAACGGCTTACAACACCGCGAGGGCTATCCGCAGAGTGAAAAGTGGACTTCGCCCACAGATGTTGCTAGATCGGTTTGAGGCATGAAGCCTAAGCGTATGCGCCTCCAACTGGGACGGCTGCGCTGACTCCGACGACCAAGCATCGACCGCCACATATCGCACAACCGATCACGGAAACGGCTTAGCGCCCTCCCGTTTTCGGGAACCGCGTGATATCGGTAATAGCCGCTGACCACACGTCTTAACCATGCGCCTACCTGATTGACCGGCTCATGCATCCGCTGACGAAGCTTCGCCTTGATAGCGTGAAGCGTCGCCCGCATCCGCTGGGGTACGGTCTCACGGCGTACAGCAAAATGGCCCTTGGAGTTCGTCGCACAATGATGCGTGAACCCAAGAAACGTGAACGTCTCCGGTTTTCCCTCGCCACGCAGCTGCCGATTTCCCTTCGCGAACCGACCAAATTCGATCAGTCGCGTCTTCTCCGGATGGAGTTCCAACGCAAAGCTCGCCAGCCGTCTCCGAAACTCACTCAGAAACCGCTCAGCGTCCTCACGCTTCTCAAAGCCGACCACCAGATCGTCAGCGTAGCGGACAAACACCAAACACTATCAGTGAGAGCGAGAGTCCGCTAATCCAAAGTATTCTGGTCATGGTGCGACGCGCCGCAGAGATTTTACACTGTCCGCTTGAAAAACGGGATTTTGAGTAACTTCATCTGTTTACCAGGGCGTTATCGGGGCAAGTTGCCGACTTTCCAGGGGGTTCATCGAAGGGCGCTTCTGCGACGGCATTCCGAGAAACCTGGGGACGAGAAACCTGGGGACACTCACCACGTTTACAGGTCACGGCCCGATACCGGGAATTTCTGCATCGAATTCTGCGTCAGACAGGACTGGAGATTGTCGGGGGACCAACCGCGTTGAGATGAAATGCTTAACCGCCCGAGACCTGGCCGGCGGACGAAGTTACCGGAAACCCGACTTGAACGACGTAAAAGCATCTTTTAGACAGGGTTACAGCTTGGCGGCCTCGTCGAGTTTGGCTTGTGCTTCTTCGGGTCGGTTTAATCGGTTCAGCAGGTCGGCATGAAATTGCAAATCTCGTTTTAGTACTTCGGGGCTGCTTCCTTTACGTCCGAAATTCTCAGCAACGGACATATCTTCGTCGCCCCCCTTCAAATCGCCGGAATATGCTCGAAGCTGGCCACGAACCGAATACGCAGCCTCTGCTCCCGAATCGCCGTCATGTCCGAGTTTCACAACATCAACCGCTTTCACTGCATAGGGGAGTGCGGTCTGAAGGTCGCGTATATTTGCAAAGGCCGTGGCCGCATACACGTAAGCTTGACGGCGCTCTATGTATCGTCGATCCGGGGGAAAGTCGTCTGCGATGGCTGCCGCTTTCCCTACACGCTTCTGCTACATCCGTATTGCTCTTGTGAGCGATTACGCCACCCGAGCAGGTATTCCAAACAGGTTCAAACAGATCAGCTATCTTCTCATCTGGCTGACCTCGATTATCCGGGGGCGGGAAATTGACGGTAGTAGACCAACTGCCGTTTGCGGTTGATTCGTGAGGGGTATGTACAGCGGGCTTGTCCGCGAGAGTGAACCTGACCAACACGTTGCCTGTTACAGCGATCGCCGCGTTGCCATTGTGGAATGGCTGATATCTCCACTGTTTGAGTGCGTCGGATGTCGCTTGTCTCAACATGGGCGGCCCACTGACCACCTTCATTGACCTCACAAGCCCGTCCGGATCTAATTGGACCTTGAACACAACGTCGCCGTGCACTTGAGCCGCCCGTGCAATCGTCGGATAAACCGGCGCAACCCAAGTCATCAAGTGACTGGCCATCTCATCTTGGCCCAACTGCTTTTGAGCATGCAGTGCCGTAGTTCCAGCGATCAACCCGGAGATCGCTATCAAATGGAGCGTACGCATAAGGCCCCCAAGCCAAATAGATAATTCGCGTCTGGATTCTACCAATGCAACTTCCAACAAGAAACCAAACGATGGGTCGGAAACTGGGTTACTTATGGCGTTGGGCAGCCAATCGTCTTTTCGTAAGCCGGTCAATTCGCGGCCCCTCGGGTCGGGTAACCGGGCCGGGCGAGAACGCGGATTCCCGTGAAACGGAGTATCCGTAACTTGCCCAGCACGCGTTTTCCCTGAGCGAGGAAGTCACTGAAAAGGCGACTTTACGGGCTACGAGCGTGAGATTTCTCAGACTGATTCAGGATCTTGAGAAAATCTTGAGCAAGTCCAGAAAGCGGCCACTCTTCTTGTGTTTGGCAATTCGTCGCTTCGTTCGTTCCATTACTCCAAAGATCACAATCGCGATGACTCCGACGCGATCGCCGCAGCCGTTCCGAGGAGTTTTGCGGCAGAAAGGATGGAGTACCAGTTCATGTTAGACATGCTACCGCATGATTTCAGGCTGATTCACTGGCGATATCATCCGGGAGCACGCTGATCGAGTTCCCGGAAAACGGGATTTTCAGTAACTTGCCCGCCCCCGAGGCGAGGGACTTGCTTGAGAACCTGACTTTGCAGGGAGCACGGGGGATCTTCCGGATTGGCCGCCATCCGGCGGCGACACTGGATTCGGAGATTCGGACCATATCGCGGTTTTCGCGAAAGTTTGTGTCGATTCGTGGGCAATTCGTGCTGGTCCACAAGGCCATGCAATTCAGGGGTCTGAAGTCCTTTATTTCAAGTTCAGATTCGACTGAAACCGAGGTGATCCAATGACTAAAGGTTTTGGACCAAACTCTGGCTGACGGGGTGGCCGCGTCTCTGGGGAAGCAAGTTACCGAAAACGCGACTTTTTCAGGCCCTTCACAAAAGCGCGGTGAGGGTGCGAAGGCGTGCCTAAAATTGGTCAGAATGGCTCTCGATATGCGAAATCCGTACAATCCACATGTCAACAGGTGCAATGCATGCTCAAGTTTGCCGGGGTCCTATTGACCTCATTGGGATTTGGTTTTGCCTTAATCTCTGACGCCCAAAGCGGTTCCGCGACCATGGACCGCGCAGTGCAGCCCAGGGTAGTCATTGGACCATCGGACAAGGCTTCGGACACAGTAATTGCAGTGCCTCCGGACACGTCATGGAAGGGTTCCATATCTTTCCGGCCTGCGAGCCCATCAAAGAGTTTGGATGCGGGCAGCGCAGCGGATTGGATACATAGCCAATCGGCTCTGAATGGTTTGCAATCAGCGGACATTCGCCCATGGCATATTGTCATTGCATACGACCAGTTCGATGAAGACGGTGACAATGTCCATAGCGGAATCGTTGAAGAATACTGGGCCGGACCGAAGAAATACCGAATCAGCTACAGGAGCGACACTCTTAACCAAACAGACTATGCCACTGAGCAAGGCCTGTTTCGCCTCGGGGATCAGCGGTGGCCCAATCGGGAGATGCGCAATCGGGAGATGCGGGACAGACGAAATAACCCCCGAATTGTTTAAGCCGTGCGCCTGCAGGGAGACCTGAACTCCTTTTAATGTTGGCACGCAAAAAGAATTCATCCCCCTATTCGAAGATCGGCGTAGGAGGCCGCTGCCTTTACCAGGCCTTGGCAGGCCCTTAAGTCGTGAGCCAGTGCGACTCGCGCGCGTTGTTGCTCTTAATATTGCTCACCACGTTACGCAACGAGGGGATGCCCGGCTCTTCATCCTGGAGAAAGACGCGGAGCGTAAGGTCTACCTTGAGCTGCTGCAACAGAGCATCGAGCGATATGCCCTGGACCTGGTGGGCTATTGCCTTATGTCCAATCATCATCTCGTTGCAGTGCCGCATACCAGCGGCGCTTTGGCGCGCAGCTTGAAACAGGTTCATGGGCAGTTTGCATCTTATTGGAACGCGGCGAACCGCTCCAGCGGGCATGTATGGCAGGGCCGCTACTACTCCTGCCCTTTGGACGAAACACATCTTTGGGAGGCCCTCCGTTATACGGAACTGAATCCTCTACGAGCTTCGCTGGTGGCGAACGCCCGTAATTGGACGTGGTCTTCCGCGGCTGTCCATTGCGGTGAGGAAGCGGCACCGGCGTGGTTGACCATGAAGGGCTGGAGACAGTGCTGGTCTGCTGCCGAATGGTGCCTTTACCTTGACGCCGGCCAGCACCAGTCCAGTCAAAAGGTAATTCGCGATAGCACTTTCAGCTTTGTATCAGGGCACGGCTGCCCCGCCGCAGCGAACGTTAGCCGTGCCGAAAATGATCCGGGCTTCAGCCTTGAGGGCAATTTCGAATTGGACAAGAACCGTACCTCTTGTGGCGCGGCTTAAGGCCGTTCCGTGCATCGAACCTTACGGCACGGCTAACCAGGCTGCGGAAAACGCGTCTACAGGGTAGGGCGGGGATAAATCCCCGGCCAGGTCGCGGACCAGCGTTAGGGCGCGGCGCGGAGAATTCGGTCAGCTCTGCAAATCACCCTGCGCCAGGCAGCGAGGAGTTAAGTAAAGGGACTCTGTGAAGTGGACCCACGGAGGGGCGCACTACAGACAGCGATCCTCCAAACTTCCCTGTCGTTGCGACAAAGCAAGGAGCGCCCGAGCCTGACCCCAGACGCTCAGAAACTCGGGCGCCTCAGAACGTTACTTTCAAACCGCCTTGCATGATACGGGGAGGTTCATACCCGAGGGAGTTAATCACGCCCTCCGTACCGCCGACGTTCGAGCCGTCCGGGCCTATCTGGTTTGTGGTATTTGGAGTGCCGAAGTTTGGGTGGTTGAACGCGTTGTACATCTCCCAACGGAACTGCAAGCCGTATTCCTTGTAAATCGTCCAGTTCTTGTAGAAACCTGCGTCGGTGTAGTTGACCGGGGGCCCGATGATGATATTTCTGCCGCTGTTACCAAAGGTTCCCGGAGAGTTTTCGGTGAAAGCATTGATGTTGAAGTAATTATTCAACCAGTGTGACTTCCCGCCGGCGCGAACCCCGAGCGGCTGGCCGGGGACGCGATCGGCGTAATCTTCATATTGCAGGGATCCGGAGTTGTTATTCCCAAATCCGCCACTCACGCTAAAGGGTGTACCGGAACTCGAGACAATGATCGCACTCACTTCCCAGCCACCCAATACCTGCCGGAGCAGTTGATTGCGCCCGGATAACCGCGGGGTAGTGTAAATAAAATTGCTTACCCAGATCAATGGGACGTTGGCGTTGGAAATTCCACGATTGAAACCAAGGTCAAAGGGATTCGCCACACCGCCCTGGAAGGCGATATTCGCTGAAGTTGCTATATCGATGAGCTTGGACCATGTGAAATTGGATTGAAATTGCAGATTGTGCGATAAGCGACGCTCTATCGTGGCCTGCAGGGCATGGTAGCTTGCCGTTGCTGGCGTGGTGCTGTAGGTAATCTGGCCAAAGTCAGAGTAGGTGCTCCGGGTTCCACCCGTTGCGTAGATCCCGGGATTTCTATCGATGATGACCGATTGGTGATAAGACTGGCTACCAACATAGGCAAGACGAAACACCATGTCGGCGCCGATTTGCTGTTCGGCTGCCACGTTCCACGATTGAGTGATGCCCAGTTTGTAACCAGGGTCGACGGCAGCTTGAATCGAGAGGCCTGGGGTAAAGGTTGCCGATGACGGAGGTCGATAGGCCGCGGTTGCGAAGGGCGGGAAAGGACTCGTTCCTCCGGTTCCAGGGAAAACAGACCAAGGGTTGTCCAGCGGGACGGGCGTGGTGGCCGTTCCGTTCAAAGTGTAGGTCGGCGCGAACGGACTGTTTTCGTTGGTGTGATCGTTGGCCGACGAAATCAGAGGCGCGGTGAACAGACCGAAGCCTGCGTGGAATGAGCTGTGAGGTAACGAACTCGGTTGCCATGACACACCTAATCGCGGTTCCCAATATCCATAGGTGGTCCGCATTAATCCAGCGCCGATACCTTTATCGCCCGGGAATACCAGGCCGGCGGGTGCGTTAGGGTAAATCGTGCTTTGTTGGCCAGGGACAAAAGTAGCGCCGCGTCCGGCAGTGAGTTGCCCAGGAAAATTAGGATCCCAGCGCAAACCGGCGCTGACAGTGATATTTTTCCTGAGGCGGTACTGGTCATCACCGTAGAAGCCTGTCTGCCATTGGTGAAAGCTCCCGAAGGCCCCTGCGCCCTGGTAATAAGACGCAATATCCCCTAATAGAAAATCCGCCAGGCCGTTATTTGTATATTGGCCGTTGAAACTAATGATCGGCAGAGCCGGATAATCACAAGAAAGACTCATATCCTGATTCTGCGCATTAATGCCGAACGAGAAATTGTTCCGGCCCTCCTCGATGGCCAGATTATCGTATACACCAAAGGTAGAGCGATTGACGCCACAGGGCTCCAGATAGGGACTGCCGAAACCGTTGCTCACGGAGAACCCCTCATAAGAGCAAGCCCCGGGTGGATCATTGATCGAGATGAACTTCGACCAGCAGAAGGGTTGTCCGTTGCTCAATAATCCCTTGCCCCCCTGGGTAGTATCGATCTGAAGCACGAAGAGGGAAGCAACATTGACTATTTTTGGATTAATGATCCAGGTATGACCCACGGCTCCGCTGTAGTCCTCGAGCTTATTGGCAAACTGGTAACTTAGAATGTTGCCAGGAGTTCCGTCTGCTGGCTGCTGGAGATAATTAATGTAGGCTCGAGCAAAGATTCGTTGCGACGGTGAGATGATGTAGTCGATGCGGCCAGTACCTTCGTCGTAGTCATTGATGAGTGTGCCGGATTGAAAAAAAACACCGCCGTTAGCTTGTTGGCCCACAGGAAGCGCCGTCTTAGCGATCTCAACCGCAGCCGAGTTGTAAAGAGCCGGATTGATCTGATTTGGCTTGCCATTGATCGTCGCAAATGGGGCGTTTAATGTTTGCGGAACTCCGCTGAAGTCGCCATTTAGTATCGCAGGCGTGAACGAATAAACAAAGTTGGAGGTAGAGGCGGTGCTTTGCCGCGTTCCCTGATAGTTGGTGAAGAAGAATAACCTGTTCTTCAAGATGGGACCTCCGAGCGCACCTCCAAATTGGTTCTGATGCAATGGGTCAACCGCATGTGAGAACCAATTCGACGCATTAAAGCTCTTGTTACGCAAAAATTCCCAGACGGCTCCATGAACCGCGTTTGTTCCGGATTTTGTTTGGATCGTTACCACTGCGCCGGGGGCAAAGCCATATTGAGGATTGAAGTTGTTGGTTATGACACGGAATTCCTGAGTGGCGTCTGCATTCGGAAACGGAGCAGCCAATCCAAGATATTGGTCTGTGTTGGGAACGCCATCCAGCAGGTAATAGGTGCTGCCGGCACGCCCGCCGCCGGCACCCGAGGACGCTCCAGTTTCCGCTGGAAAAGTGAACCCCCCCTGGTTGACGGCGACTCCTGGTTCATTTGTACCATTGGTTATTCCCGGAGCAAGAAAGACAAGGCTCTGTGGATCGCGGCCATTCAGGGGCAACTGGGTAATCGCTTCAGAATTTATCGTTGTCCCAATGGAAGCCGATGTTGTATTGAGCAATTCGGCGTTTGCCGTCACGTTGACGGTCTGCTCGGCGCTCCCCGGTTTCAGGGTGACGTTCTGCGTCGCTGCCAGCGCGACTGTGAGGATGATGCCCTCTTGCACGTAAGTGGAGAAACCCTTGGTCGCCACCGTCAGCGTGTAGGTTCCCGGAGGTAGAGGAGCAACACTGAAAGCTCCCTGACCGTTCGACTTTGTCGCCTCAACTAAATTGGTGCCCGTATTTTTCACGGTGACCGAAGCACCGGGAATGGCAGCTCCGGTCGCATCGGTCACCTCTCCGTCCAGGCTTGCTCCACCAGCCTGGGCAAACCCCTTGGGTGAAGCGGCAAGGAACAGAATCAAAATTACAACCTGCGCAAATCGAAACGCCCTGGACATGATGCCTCCTTAAAATCCACATTGCATTCCTGCTGCTGCCACACTCTACTCGACCTCTAACCGCTCCATGGTGGCTTTGGCGGTCATCGCATTGCGTCACTCAAACGAGCTACCGTGCGTTGTCCGGCAACTCTGCCATCTCGATCGCAGAACAGTCACAAAGGTAATACCAATAATGTATACCGGTAATGCCAATAAGAACGCCATTATATATACTGCGTTATAACGGTTGTCAAGCGCCTAATCGTCGCCGAAGTTTGCCGGCAGACCCACCGCCAAACACTCAAGCGGTATGTCCAGTGAACGTGATGGTAATACTCAAACAACGAACATAAATGCACCCCCCCGGATGTCAGCTGCGTTTGCCGTCATGAGGAATGCTCTTCGAGCCAGAGCACTTCATATCCATCCATCCGCGCTCCTGGCGTCCGCCTACCCCCGCTCAGCCGGTCAATGCTCGGTCGAGCTAAAGGAATATCCTGCGACGCCTTCCCGGTGTTAATCAGGAAGAGGCTTCCGTCGCTTCTTGGTACGGCTTGCACGCCCGATGCAGCAGCCCCTGAAAGTAGTGGGTGAGGTCGCAGTAACAATAATTCCGCGGCAATCGCCGGCAGCGCGTCTTCCGATGGCCAAAACGCCAGCTTTGTGATCGCGCCACTGCCAATCCGCTTTCTCGTCACGGCCGGTTTGCCTTTAAAGAATTCCTCCGCTCCTTCGAATCGAGCCAGGATTTCAACCCCGCTTTCTACATCAAGCACTTCCCAGAAGCTGTCCATGGAAATGAGCGTGGGCTGAATCGCTATATCCTTCTCCCATACAACCCTGGCCGTGGACGGTCCATTTTCAGTGGATGAAAATGTACGCCGCGCTGAGTACACCGTCACTCCCGTGAAACTCCGGCAGCTGGCTCCAAGGCCACCTTCGGTGAAAATTCCGTCCCAGCTTTGATAGCCGTTCAATGGCGTCACCAGTACGTTGCCTCCGTTTTGTGCGAAGGATCTTAGCGCGGAAGAAATTGCATTTCCGTTCAGAGAGCTATTCGCAGCCAGGATAAGGAAGCGGTACTTGTTCAGGTTTTGTACGGTTGCGGCATCGCTTACATTGAGACCGTCTACGCCCAGCCCGAACCGATGACCGCACTGGAAGCTGTCGCCTACGATCACGCGGCTTGAGGGGGTATTCGGATAGGTGGCCAGTGTCGACCGCTGATCAAAATCGGTGATCACCGCCATCACCGCTTTCACTGGGGTTTGCAGCAGATATCCCCCCCATTTTTCGAATATCAGGCCCAGCTCAGAGGCCCATTCGAGTTCTGGTTCAGCCTTGCCGGTCCAATCGAGCAGCGCTCCCCAATAAGGCCAGGGGCCGCTACGCCATCGATTGCCGCTCCAGTAAAGAAGGCCGCACGCCCCAAAGGCCAAGGGTTCGAGAGCCCACATACGGGCCTGCTCACGGGTCGGGGAGACATCGCCGATTTCAGTCGCGCCGGCGGTGCCGGCAGTCGTTTCCGTAATCAGAAAGTGCCCGATTCCACACCCGGACCGGTGGATGTCATGTTGCCACGCTGTATTTTTCCAATAGCCGGAAGACCCCTCCGCCGAGGGATAGTAGTTCAGTCCCTCAATGTCGAAGACCCCGGGAGCACGCGGGTCGTCCGCCAACGAGGTCCAAACATCGTTCCAGTCCGTCGTTATCCATTGCGTGACCCCCGCCTGCCGCAGAGTGTCCCTCTGCTCGTCAAAAAAATCGAAAATAACATCGCGCCGGAAATGCAGATTCGCCAACATCAACGTTGGGAGGCTCCGAGCGCCTGATGGATCAACCGAATCGCGAATCTGCGAGACTTCTTCCAGGGAATCGACCCGCATCCCCCATGCCGTCAGATCCCAACGCCGGTTTAGTTCCTCCGGAGTTCTGTATGTCTTCTTGAGCCATTCTGTCCATGCGTGTTCGCACGCGGGGTTATAGCAAATCAGCCCCAGCGTTTGTTCAATCTCGTTATCAAGCTGCCAGCCGACCACTGCGGGGTGGCCTTTAAACTCCTTCCCAAGGGCCGATACGTAATGCCGGCAAGCCTCACGGTAAAGTGGGTGATTGATGCAGGCTGCCTTCCGCCCCATCGGATGCACTGCAATACCTGGCTCCAATTGGCGCAGAACCTCGGGGTGCTTGGCGCTCAACCATTGCGGCGCAATGTAAGTAGACGTCCCCAGGATTGCGCTCATGTTGCGCGCCGCCAGATCGTCCAGGCATTGACGCAACCAGTCAAACGCGAAGTCATCGGGGGCTTTTTGAAGATTGCCCCAAGACGATTCTGCCAAACGGAGAGCAGTGAAACGGGCTTTGTGGAATGCATCGAGCATCGCAAGCCATTCGTTCCGCGTCTGCAACTCGGGATAGACACTTGCACCGAACAGAAATCTATTGAAGGATGGGGAGGATCGGGAGACCGGAGGATCTGCCCCAAGCGGGATCAACCCGGTCCGCCGTGCCGTATTTTTGCTGGCGGCATACCCCAGTACACCCGAACAACCTTGCAAGAATTCCCGCCTATCCAGGCTCATCCATTATCCTTCATTCAAGGTCCTTCGTAAGCGTCCGCTTGCACGGTCATATTGGACATACCACTACACAAATAGGCAATACCGTTACCCTTCTAGTTGCCCAATGGAAAGGTTGTCAAGTCCTAAAATAAAATCCTGATATGCAAAGAAGACTCGGCAGCATTCTGCTCCATGGCCTGCCCGATCCAGGCAAAAGCCTCGTCTCTTCTTAAAGCTCACGGACTCCGGTGAAGGTTTGCGGAACCATCGTGAGGAGATTTCGAAGAGGCACTTCAAAAGGTTTTGCCTCGATCTCGAACACATCTCCCGGCTCGGTTCTCACACCGTTCGTAAAGCTGAGCGTTGCAGTGCCTAAAAAATGTATGTGCACATCGCCGGGACGCCGGAAAAGATCGTATTTAAAGTGATGATATTCAAGGTTCCGCAACCAGTGCGACATGTGCAGCTCCCCCGTTAGGAAACTGCTTTCCCAGAGTATTCGTCCATCGCGAATGATCCTTGATTTACCCTCGACGCGTGCTGGCAAGCTACCCAGCAGTAACTCCGGACCGATGGAACAGGTCCTCAATTTTGAGTGGGCAAGGAGCAAATAGTTCTCTCGCTCCATGGTGTGATCGGAAAACTCGTTGCCCAGTGCATACCCGACCCGCCAGGGAGTCCCGTCTTCTCCGATAACATAAATCCCGACGATTTCTGGTTCTTCACTGCCGTCCAGCGCAAATTCAGGGATAGAAAGATCTCCTCCCGGAGCAACTATGGATGAGCCATCTCCCTTGTAAAACCATTCCGGCTGGGCGCCCACCCCGCTAGCGGGTTTGCCACCTCGCAGGCCAGAGCGAAACATCCGTATCGAGTCAGTTTCAATGGAGTCCACGTTTCCCTCGACCCGATGCATGCCGTCCCGAGCCGATGCGCTTCCCAGGTGCGTCAGCCCTGTCCCAGTCACGTAGCAATGAGCTGGGTCGGGATGCGTTATGGGTACCTGCCACCGTTGCGACGCGTCGAGTTCCTGGATTGAATGCTCTTCAGGGCCGATCTTATCGCGGAGGTACTGTTCGAGACCTACTCGCGTCCGGATAGCTTGCGAAACGCATTCATATACCGTCTCCGGGCCTTGTAGCGAGCGAACAGAGCTGCCGTCGATCACACCAACCTGTATCCGGTCAGTTCGATCTAGAAATTGGACGATGCGCATCCTATCTCCTTATCCACTACCAATCGACCACCGTCCCGTCTTCTAGCACGGCGTTGGTTGCGTGCATAAGTTCTTGTTGAAACGGATGTTTTGCCGCTTCCTTCTCATCGATCTCAGCCCCAAGCCCGGATACTTCGGGGATGCCCCAATAGCCGTTTGACATCCGCACAGGACTGGTCACCACCTCCCAATACCAAGGGACGGTTCCGGTCATTTCTTCCTGGATAATAAAGTTCGGCGTGGCTACATCAAAGTGCAGCGCGGCTGCCCCAGCGATCGGCCCCAGCGGATTATGAGGGGCGATGCCGATGCCGGATGCTTCCGCCGCTGAGGCGATCTTTCTTCCCTCTGAGAATCCTCCACAATGGCACAGGTCGGGTTGGGCGATATGAATGGCTCGGCACCGAAAAAGATCTTCAAACTCTCGCCTATCGCTCAGGCGCTCTCCTGAGGCAATCGGAACAGGAGATTGATCGCTGATCACCTTCAGTGAGCGGGTGTCGCCCGGCTGAATCGGCTCTTCAATGAAAAGAGGCGCAAAGGGAGCCAATGCGTGAATGTATTGCAATGCTGGACTGGTTGAAGCGCACCGGCCGTGAAAATCGATCATGATATCAATCTGCTCACCCACTGCCTCGCGAAGTGCCTGCATCAGACGCGCGACATGCCGGATTTGTTCCAAAGAGGCGGTGAAGTGCGTATAGGGAATGAACACAACCTTCACCGCCAGATACCCCTTCTCGACCACAGCTAGAGCCCGCTCAACCAGCCGGTCTACGTTCGATGTCTCATATACCGCTCTCATCTCACCCATGCCCAGATGCGTGTAAACCTTGACCCGATCGCGCGTTCTCCCGCCCAGCAAGCGCCAGACAGGAACGTTCAGGCTCTTGCCGAGAATGTCCCACAACGCAATCTCGATACCGCTGATCGCACTCGTACCAATAATCCCGATGCGCCAAAAACTATGCTTGTTCATGATTCGCACCAGTTGCTCGATGTCACGCGGATCCCGGCCGATAAGCAGGGGAAGCAGGTCTTCCACGGCGCCAACAACAGCGCGCGTCTTGAACTCCAGCGTTGCCTCACCCCAGCCAAACAGTCCTTGCTGGTCGGTCTCCACCTTAACGAAAACCCAGTTCCGCATCTCGGCATTGACTACCAGCGTTTTCACAGCGGTGATTTTCATCTTCCCCGCGGCGACATCTGCCGTGCTTTCTAAATCCAAAGAGGATTTGTTCATAATTGTCTCCTGATCGCTGTTTGCCGAGTTCAAATCAATGGCCGAGTGTCGTCAAACCGCCATCGACCGTCAAGCGCCCTGGTCAACCCAAATAGACCAGCCTTACTTGTGTCATATGCCGGGCAGCGAGGCCAGGACATAAATGAATGCACGGACGCGATATTGATAATCGAACCTCCGCCCTGCCGCTCCATCTCAGGCGCAGCTTCGACATTCAAGTCGAAGTATGCTACCGAATTGCCGGAGCCCGAGAACTGCTCCCCGATTGCGGCGCCAATCCCAGATGCCGCTCCGGTGACCAGGACTGTCCGATCTTTACCGTTTTGAGTTCTCACTCTGTCAACTTACCACTGTTTTCTATGGTAATACCATGCGCTCTCAGCTATAGAGGTCTTGGGCATTCGCTGTCAACACAAAGCTTTCCCGCGAGGAAGATTTCTTCAGCAGCCCCCTGTTAATCCCCATTTATGTCGAAGTCAAAAGCGCATACACTAACCTCGATGAAAAAGCAGCAAGTTCACCAAATCGCTCCCTCTGAAGTGTTGGAGCACCTTCGGCAATTGATCATGAATGGGAACATGCAATCGGGTCAACGCCTGCCCCCCGAACGGGCTCTTGCTGAAGAGCTTGGGGTAGGACGCCCTGCGATCCGCGAGGCCATAAAAGCGCTGCAATTCATGGACGTTCTCGACAGCCGCCATGGGAATGGAACCTTCGTAAAATCATTAGCGGCCTTGACGGGCGGCTGGATGCCGCAGGTACAGTTCTCCCGGCACAATTTCGATTTGATTGAGCTGCTCGAAATAAGGAAAATGCTGGAGCCAGGCACGGCAGCGCTGGCCGCGGCGCGCCGTACGGAGGAGCAGCTTCGTCGGATCGAGCGGGAGCTGCTCGCCCAGGAGAAGGAGCCTGACAATCGAGACGTTTTGGTGCGCCATGATTATCTCTTTCATGAGGAAATTATGCGTGCAGCGAGCAATTCCCTCCTTCAGGGGATCACAAGCCAGCTTTCGCCGCTGCTGTTGAGAAGCCGCAAAGTCACCGGAAGGACGACGCCGGATTTAAGGAAGATTATCCAACAACACCGCATGATATATGAAGCAATTCGCCTGAGAGATCCTGCCTTGGCGGAGCTGGCCATGCGGGAGCACCTCGTCAGTAACGCACTCGACCTGATCGTCAGCAAGGAGGGAAAACCGCCTTTGAAATGAGTATGCTGGAAGGCAGCGTAGATCGGCTGCCTGGTCGTTTCGCTCGCGGCTACGCGCCAGACGTCCAGGCCGTGTGCATTCGAGGAGATGATATCGGCCGGCCATCCCCGTTCACATCGCGAACGTACATAAAGCCGAGAGCGTCTTCGAAGTTCCAGTCCGGATGAAAGGGCCAGTTCTTCTGCCGTGGGTTGGCGGGAGCCTCCAGCCAGCCCTTCGGCTGTACGCAACTCTCACGATCGCGCAGGCCGCGACTACTCCACGAGCCCGGTTAACCAGAGGCGATTCAATTTCAAAGAGGTGCCCATGCGCTGGCTCATTACGAATAGAAACATCGAAGGAAATGGCTTTGGAACCGATCAAACTGATCTGACGTATTGGACGTTGAAGGCTCCCGGGCTTCCCCTCGACAGCCTCGGTTCCTGGCAGCAGCAGACTGCAGACGCGTTCAAGCAGCTTCTAATACAAACCGCCCAGCAATTTCCCACCCCGTTTGGCCTGGCACCCGAAAAGCAGAAGCACGTCTGCCTGTTCATTCATGGCTATAGCACCACGTGGACAGGAGCGATGAATACTTACGGCAATGTCGCCTCACGTCTCTTCGACGGTCCTGATTCTCTCGGCGAACTGATCTCGTTCGATTGGCCCTCTAAGGGTTCGCTTCTTGGTTATCTTCCCGATCGTGCTGAAGCTCGTCAGACCGGGGATGACCTGACGGAAGTTCTCTCGGAACTTTATGATTGGATGGCATGGGTGCAGCAGCAAACAGCAAAGAGCACAGATAACGCATGCAGGGCGAAAACCTCCGTCATCGCCCATAGCATGGGCAACTACGCACTGGAATATGCGATGAATGCAGTTTGGACCCGTAAAAACAGGCCTCTGCTGGTCAGCCTGCTCCAGGAAGTCCTGATGGTGGCGGCTGACGTGGACAACGACCTGTTCCGGAGCGGCGAAGCTGTGTCACACGGCGACGGCGAGGGGCTCTCTAATCTTTCCTATCGCATAACAGCGCTCTATACGGGTCGTGACAATGTCCTTGGTGCATCTGCCGGGCTCAAGCACTTCGGAAAACGTCGTCTGGGCCGCGCTGGCCTCGACCGCACCTATCCTGTACCCGATAACGTTTGGGATATCGACTGCTCGACCATCTTGAATCCGGCAATCGGAGGCATCGAGATCCACAGCGAATATTTCTCCCCCTCGGAAACCGTCTGTTACAACTTGATGCGCGCTATCCTGCAGGGCGTAGACCGCGCCATCCTGATCAACACAGCGATGGTGCCGGCCGCGCTTACACGAGTACAGCTGCCGGCGTGACAGACCTTCGAGCGCGGACGGCCGTCGATGCTCCGGAGAAGCTTCTTCGAGCGCAGTTGCAAAGGCAGGAGCACCACCCCATCGCAACGCATAAGTCGCCGCCCATCCCTGGCGTGGCATTTTTATTGCAATAAAGTTGTCCCATTCCTCCCGAAATTGGATCTATATAAGTGAACATAGCTGGCGCTCGAAGAAAATGCCTCAGGAGGAAACGGCCGTCGTGTATCCAGGCCAAGGAACCGTGTCGCCGCCCCGGAGGCCACAGAAGACACCTAACATTTCGTGGGTGCACCCGCGCTGGGTCCCGATGCGTGCATACAAGGCGTCCTGGCGGATCGTTCCGCCAGGGAACCGCTCGCTCCAGCCCAGCCTGCCGACCCACGCAGAAACGGAGCGAAGAAACGAGCTGCTCACGAGGACGACCGGCCGGAACCCTCACCAGAACCGCCGCCTCCCCTTGCGCCGGCTCGGGGGACGCGCCACCATGCTCCGGTCAGCCAACGACCCCGAATCCGCAGACATGAAGAAGAAGAGACCGCCAAACCCGAAGAATCCCCCAGGAGGCCCCCTTAGTGCGTTAGTGCGTACTTTTTAGCCATTTCCCGAGAATGACGGCAGCCGAATAAAAAGACGGAGCGCCTTCATGTAACAAACGACAAAACGAAGGAATGAGCACCCCGCATTCCACTGGAAAGAACCAATGGCAGAATCACAGAATGCCGAAAATCGCATCTATACCCGTGAGCCAATGAATAATGCCCTTTCACGACAAAACCAGACGCCGCCGGCGGACTCCGATGGGGTACGGTGACCCGTCGCAGTGACTTAGGGCGCTTAGGGCGCTTATGGCGCACGTTTCCCCGCCAACGTCTTGGCCGGGCGTGAGCGACCATAACGCAAGTCGCAGCTTTGCGTTTCACATCTGGGTGCAAGAAAGCGCGTGATCGTGCAGGGGACTTATCTCGCTTTTCGCGCTTATCTCGCTTTTCGCGCTTATCTCGCTTTTTCTTTGAAACAAATACCCGAGCGCCATGGGGACCAATGAATAGAAAATTCTTGACCGCCTTCATGAAACAAAGGACTTAGATCAATTTCGCAATAGCCGCAGGTCGAACCGCGTGCGACTTTCTGCGGAGAAAGTCGCACAGAATCCTTAGCAACGACAAACCCTGGAATAAACCCGCCCCCTCCCTGCGCCTTTCCGCCTAGGCCGATTGTTTATCCGGCTTCCGCGGGCAACGATGCATCCGCTCCCGCATCTGAAGGTCGGCCGGATTCTCCGCTGTGGCCGCGGTCGCATAGCAGAAAGCGCAGATCGCGTCGATCGTCTTATCCGGGTTCAAGCGGTAAAAGAATTGGTGGAAGCTCACGTCTTTCCTCACATCTTCAGGCTGCATGCGCCGATGACCCGATACAGCGGTTATAGAGCGTGAGAATCGGCCAGAGTCGCGCAAGGGTTGTCTCTGTTGCATCAATAACGATCTTCCATTCCTGTTCTGCCGTCGTTGAGTCAGCGGGAGGATCTGCCAAACAAAGCTGGCACGTTCGACACACTTTCCGTTTCTCCTAAAACGACAATTCCCTGAAAAGCCCTGCATGCCTCCACAGAAGGCTGTGGATAAAAAACTCCAGGGACGGCCTGTAGGCAGGAGCCTTCTCCTTAATAGAAAGAACCCGCTCGCAACCCGCCCGGCCGCACCCCAGAACCCCGCCCAAACCGGCCCCATCCCCTGCCCCCAACAACCCCCAAAACGTTCATCCTCCACACATACGAAACCCTGTAAAATGTTGGCTCTAGCCATCGGAGACAGGAACATGGAGAGCTACTCCTCTCTGTCCATAGAGGAACTGGTGCGCCGGTGCTCAGCTTCGCGCAGCGCGGAGGCATGGGAGGAGTTCGTCCGCAGATTCCACCGCCTGATTGCCACCGTCATCCTGCGCACCGCGGACCGGCTCGGGGACGCCTCCAGGCAAACCGTGGACGACCTTATTCAGGAGACCTACCTCAAGCTCTGTGCCGATAACTTCCGCATTCTCCGTAGCTTCGAGCAGCAGCACCCCGAGGCCTTTACCGGCTACGTAAAGGTGCTGACGGCGAACGTCGTGCGCGATCACTTCAAGTCCACCCACACCCAGAAGCGCGGTTCCGGCCAGCTCACACCCATAGAGGATGATTTTGTTCCCGCAGCCGCCGAGGGCTCCCTGGGCAGTCCAAAGTCCATCGAGCGCGCGGTGCTGATCCAGGAGATCGCCCATCATCTGGCGCTGTCTGTCACCGGACCGGACCAGGAACGGAACATCCGGATTTTTTGGCTCCATTACCACGCCGGGCTCTCCGCGCGCGCCATCGCCGATCTCCCCGGAACCAGCCTTACCACCAAAGGCGTTGAGAGCATCCTGCTGCGCATTACCAAAGACTTGCGTCAACGCATGGCGGAGCCCAACTCCACCATGCACGGCCCGATGCAGCCCACACCCGAAGGCTTTTTGCCCGCGTAGTCGTTCTAGAAAGGAGAAGCCATTGGATCTACATCTAACCAGCAGCCAGTTAGACCAGCTTCTCCAGGAGGCTACAACAGATACGTCAAATACCCCCGCTCACCAGGAGCACTTACACGATGCACGCATCCACCTTGAAGAATGCGCCGTTTGCCGGGCCCAGTTGCGCGCCCACCAACAGGCGCTGCAGCGGCTTGGCTTGATCGGCGCCGGCACGCCCGGGCCAAGAGACTCCGTGTGCCCTCCCGACGATGTGTGGCTTGACATTGCTGCAAGGATCGACCGCCCGAATTCCGCCGGCCACTTGAGCCACGCGGCCTACTGCGACCACTGTGGACCACTCCTTCGCCAGGCCACAGAGGATTTCGCCTCCGAGCTTACCGCGGAGGAAGACCTCCGGTTGGCGAGCCTGCTTTCCGCGGCCCCCGGCTGGCAGCGGGCAATGGCAGCGCAGCTGTTGCACAGTTCCAGTCGCGCAGAAGCTATACCCAGACCACGAAGCCGCTTGGCCAAGGCGGCGACCGGTATTTCCTGGGGAGTTGCCGCCGCCACAATCGTCACCGCGGCGGTGCTGATTACTTTGTGGTCCACCCGGCGCCATCCGCAAATTGCCGAGCCCAGCCGGCTGCTCGCCTCCGCCTATACAGAGAAGCGCACCATCGAGCCGCGCTTCGACGATGCCGGCTACGCTCCGTTGCGCCAACAGCGGGGCGACGCCGGCGAGGATCGTATGCGGCGCCCAGCCCTGCTCAAAGCCGAAGCCGCGATCGCAGAAAACCTCAAAGCCCAGCCGGAAGACGTGAGCTGGTTGCAGGCCAGCGGCCGGGCAAGTTTATTAGAAGAGGATGCGCACGCCCCGCAGAACGCCGTCGTCACCCTTGAGAAGGCGCATCGCCTCGATCCAAACAATCTATCGGTCACGACCGACCTAGCCAGCGCCTACCTCCTCCGCGGAGAAATCGCCAACCGTCCTGAGGATTTCGGGACAGCCATTAATTTTCTGGGTTCCGTGCTCGCCGCAGAGCCACAGCGTGAGGCGGCCCAATTCAATTGCGCCCTCGCCCTTGAGAAGCAGCTACTCAAACGGCAGGCCCTGGAAGCGTGGCAAACTTTCCTCAAAGACCACCCCCATTCCCAATGGGTTCCGGAAGCAAAGATACATTTCGAAAAGCTTCAGCAGGAGATTGGCGAACGCGAGCGCCGCGGCAGCACACAACTGAAGCAGCCGCGGGACGTGATTGCCGCACTCCGCAGCGGGAACGACGGAAATCGCCGACATCGATGATCACATCGAGCAGTACCAGGATTTAGTCGTAACGGATTGGCTCCCCCAGCTGTTCGTCCCCCCGCCATCGAGCGGAGCCTCTTCCCCTCCCCCATCTCCCCGGCGCCCGGCCGTCCCGGCAGACTCCCGCCTGGCCGCCGATCAAGCCACCATCGCGCCCAACGTCGCCGTAGTCACCTACGCATTTCTCTCCCATGGAGCGGCCGTGTGGGTGTGGGATCGCCACGGCATACAAGAGCGTTGGCTTCCTGTTTCTGAGTCGATCAGTTCAAGGGGGAGGGACAACGCGTGGGCATCCTCGAATTTGGCGGCCTATTTGAGGACCGGGATCTAAACGCGGTCATCCGGAGTAACATCGCCGCGGCGAACGTTTCCGTAGCCATACCCATTCGCTTTAAGCTGGCTCCGTATGCCGCCTTTTACACGGAAGCCTCGCTCGATGTGCAATTCGTCGCAAGGGTGGTGCCGAATGCCAAACAGGTTCTGTATCTTCTGCCGAACTCACAGCAGGGATGGATCGCCGGTATCGAACGCGTCTTGCTCGACACAGAGAACGCTCCCTCAGTGCTATCGATCAGCGCGGGTTGGCCTGAGATGGGCGGGAGTCGGGGCGTATCGTTCCCGATGTCGCCGCCCCCGCACAGGCTTTTATCCAAGGCTATGGAGCGGTAACCGGAACCAGCGCTGCCGCGCCCTTGTGGGCTGGCCTGATCGCCCTTGCCAACCAACAGCTCCAGGCAAAATCAATCAACAAAACCGTGGGCCATCTCGCCGCTATTTTGTATGATCCGTCTTCCGGCCTTCAGGGCGCGTGCAACGACATAACTACAGGCAATAACGCGGTTCCTCGTGGCAATCTCGCGTACTACAGCGCAAGAGATGGCTGGGATGCCTGTACTGGCTGGGGTAGTCCAACCGGGCAGCCTTTCATAGAAAGACTGCTGCAGAATGCTATGGAGCAGCGCTGATCGCGACCGCTGCCCCGCTTGCGGCTAACACGAACTGTCCCACAGACAGACTGTTCGGGTGCCCCATATCTCGCCGCCCTTTGGCGAGATGTGGGGAACTCCACGCCCCCTCAAGGATCGGGTCTTCTATTCTTTACGTACCGACGTGACGAAGGCGGTGTACCGATCGCCGCGGAGAAGAGAAACGCTGTACTCGACTGCCACTTGCTGCACATCGTAGGTGGTCTCGGTGATGAGCAGTAGTGCACTGCCTGCGGACGCCTGCAGGATCGCTGCTTGCTCCGGTCCCGCATTGACAGCGCCGATTACCTCATCAGCCCGGTGCAGCGGACGGTTATACAGTCGCTCAATAATGTAATAAAGCGACTGATTGGCAAGATCGAGCAGGTCAATTCCCGGAAATATATGCGTGGGCAGATAGCTCGTGACCAGCGCCACCGGCTGGCCGTCAATAAACCGCAGCCGCTTCAGTCGAAAAACTTTCTCGTCCGGCTTCAAACTCAGGGCCGCAACAATCGCCGCTTCCGGAATCAGTTCATCCAGCGACAGTACCCGCGCCGACGGAGTCAATCCCTTGCGCAGCATCTCCTCGCTGAATCCGCGCAGCCGCTGAAAATCCCACGGCACCCGCTCGCTGCCGATGATCGGCTTCTTCCCTTGGTGGATAACCAGCAAACCCTCATCCCGCAGCTTTTGAAATGCCTGCCGAACCGGCATCTTGCTGATGCCAAGCGAACGCGCAATCTCCCCTTCAGAATAGAAGCTGACCCCAGCATGTAAACGGCCGATACGGATCGCATTCCGAATCTGCGCCAAAATCTGCTCGTAGTAGGGAACGAAGCTGTCTGCATCGAGCGTGATCCCGATCTCCGGGCTCGCACGCTTCGTCGCATCTTCCTCCACTAGCAGGTAGGTCGGTTCCATAGGCCTATGAGGCTAAGTTTACAGGCTTTCCCCCGCACTTTAAGCAACAGGGCAAACTTTCTTGACATGATATGTACATATGATGTTATGTTTATAGGCATCTTGGGCGGCCCTTCACTTCCAACACCCTACCTTCCTAAGGAGGCTCCATGACTTTCCGGCGCCGGGCTCTGCAGTTTCCCTCTTCCTTCGCAGTTTGCCTGTTCTTCCTCATGCTGCCTTCCGTGGCCTGGTCGCAGGTGGAATCGGGCAGAGTTGTCGGCACGGTTCATGACAGCTCGGGTGCCGCCGTCCCCGCCACCCAGGTAACGATAGAAAACACCGGCACCAGTATCCGTCACGTTGTGACCACAGACGGAACGGGGCAGTTCGCCGTCACCCAGTTGCAACCCGGCACCTATACAGCAACCGTCGAACATGAGGGATTTCAAAAGGTAGTCGAGGCGCCTTTTCAGTTGACCGTAACCCAGGTGGTCACGCTCGAGATCACGCTCACCGTGGGCCAGGTGAGCCAGGTGGTAAACGTAACCGCATCCGAGCCACTGCTGGAATCAGCAACCTCTTCCGTGGGCCAGGTCATCACCGCGGGCCCAATTACGTCACTGCCACTGAACGGGCGCGACTTTATACAGCTCGCTTACCTGACTCCAGGCGTAAATCAAGGCCCATCCGGTATCGTGCAACAAGGCTCAATTCCTGAGAATGAGCGCGGCAACGGCGCCATCCAGGCCAACGGCCTCAGCGCCACCAACAACAATTTTCTGCTCGACGGATTCGACAACAACGAGCAGCAAATAGGCTTCGAGCTGATTCAGCCGTCCGTTGACGCCATCGCGGAATTCAAGGTGCAGACCAGTACCTTTGCTGCGGATATCGGCAAGGGCGGTGCGGTCGTCAACGTTGCGCTCAAGTCCGGTACCAACCAGTTCCATGGCGACGCCTTCGAATTTATTCGCAACTCCGCCTTCGACGCCCGCAACTACTTCGATAGCGGATCGGCGCCCACTCCTCCCTTCAAGCAAAATCAATTTGGCGGAGTCCTGGGTGGCCCGATCCGCAAGAATCGAACCTTCTTCTTTGTCGACTATCAGGGAACGCGCATCAATCAATCGCAGACCGACATCAGCACCGTTCCCTCGCTCGCCGAACGCACCGGCAACTTCTCCGACCTGTTGACGGGGGTCGCCGCACCCAACGGCTATGACACCGGCCAGATTTACGATCCCGCGACGTATAATCCGGTCACCGGCGCCCGCGCTCCCTTTCCCGGTAATGTGATCCCCCAGGCTTCGCTGGACCAGGCCGCCCTCAATGTCGCCGCACTCTACCCCGCGCCTAATCTGCCTGGCACGGCCAATAACTATTTGTCGAACCCTGCGCTGGTCAACAATCAGGACTCCTTCGATGTCCGCGTCGACCACCAGCTCACCAGCAAAGACAGCATCTTCGTCACCTTCGAATACGGCAATGTCAATGAGATCCAGCCCGACCCATTCCCCGGTCAGGCCGGCGGCGGTTTCTTCTCAGGACATATCAGCGATCTGGCACGAGCCGCGGGCATCAGCGATGTGCACACCTTTGCTGCGAACAAAATCAACGAATTCAAAATTGGCTACCAGCGCTACGTTGTCGATGCCATCCCCTTCTTTGCCAGCCAGGACCTGTCGACTCCCATCGGCATCCCCGGCATCTTTGATCCGGAAAATCCGGTCGCCACCGGTGGACTGCCTAACTTCGCCATCTCCGGCCTGAGTAACCTCGGCAATCAGGACTACTTTCCCGAGTTACTGCGCGAGAACAACTATCAGTATCTCGATTCGTTTACCTACATCCGCGGTTCCCATTCCTTCAAGACGGGGATCGACATTCGGCGCCGGCTGAACGGGTTTGATCAGACGCAGAATGCGCGTGGTGACTTCACATTCGATCAACAATTCACCGAAGACCTCCCGACCGGTACCGGAGGCGCGCCGCTCGCCAGTTTCCTGGTGGGTTATCCGATCGCCGCCGCCCGCTATGGTCAGAAAGGACTCTTCGGCATCCGCTGGTTGGAGTTGGGCGCCTACGCCATCGATGATTACCGCGTGACCCCGCGCTTGACCCTCAACATGGGCCTTCGTTGGGACCTCTACACTCCCTATGTGGAGGAGCACGATCGCCTGGCCAACTTCGACTTTGCGACCGGCCAGTTTATTGCGCCCGGCACGCCCGGAGTAAGCCGCACCGGCAACGTGGAAACCCCGCTGAAAAACTTCGCCCCCCGTGTCGGTTTTTCCTGGACGCCGCACAGCGGTCCTCTCGCCATTCGTGGCGGTTTCGGTATCTTCTACGATCTCCAGGGAACCCAGGGCGATTCCGAACTGCCTTACAATCCGACGGGCCTCTTCTATAGCCAGAGTTTCAATTATCCTGCTTCGACCACTGGACTACGGCTCTCTCAGGGCTTCCCAGCGCGCACCTTTCCCACCATCGCGAATCCGTCGGGCGCCGCCAGTGCTGTGCCGTTCCGCAACCCTACGACCTCCATCGAAGAATGGAATCTGAACGTCGAGCAGCAACTCGGCAAAGACTCTCTCTTCCAGGTAGCCTATGTGGGCACCCACGGCGTCCACCTTTCCTATGTTTACAATCTGAACCAGGCGCTGCAGCCTCTCGACAGCAACTTTGGCCCGGCACCGAATTACGGCCGCCCCTTCTACGGAACTGTGCCCAACATCTCGGCCATTCGCACCAATTCCAATCTCGCCGACTCCATCACCCACCAGCTGCAAGTGAAGTTTGAGAAGCGCCTTACCTCCAACTGGAGCACACTCGCTGCCTACACCTGGCAACACACCATCGGTCAAACACCCGAGAACGAAGCGTCAGGTCCGCAGAATGTGTACAACCTGGCCGCGGAACGCGGGGACCAGTCACCCGACTTCCGCAATCAGTTCACCTCCGAGTGGTCCTACAATCTCCCCTTCGGTCCCGGGCAGAGATTCCTGCACGGCAATGGCTTGAGCAATGTGGTGGTTGGCGGCTGGCAGTCCCAGGGGATCCTCGCCTTCTACTCCGGACAAGCCTTCACACCCGTTCTGTCCTTCGATCCAACCAACACGTCGTCCGGCGCGCCCCGTCCCGACGTGATTGGCAACCCCTATAGCTTCGCCAATGCGACTGGCGGCTCCTGCTCCGGGCGGCAAACCGTTCTGTGCTGGTACAACCCCGGTGCCTACGCGATTCCCAGCCTGGCGCCAGGGCAGACGTTTGCCACCAACTTTGGTGACGCGGGTGTGGGTACATTGCGCGGCCCCGCGCAGTACAACGTAGACACCTCCATCTTCAAGGATTTCAAGCTGCACGAATCGCTCGACTTGCAGTTCCGCGCCGAAGCATTCAATGTATTCAACCGGCCGCAGTTTGCTGTTCCCAATGCAGACGTCGATACCAGCCAGGCGGGAACGATCGCCAGCACAGTACACAGCGCCCGACAACTACAATTTGCCTTCAAATTCATTTTCTAACGTTCCGCATTGTTCTCAAGGAAGGTCGCGCGCATGGCAACATCCGGATACATCAGAACGATTTCTGCGTTCGTTCTCACCGCCGCAACTCTCAGCTGCCTGGGTCAGACGCCGGCGCCTCTGGAGCCAGTTCGCCTGGATGGCACTTACTTCACCCGCGGAGGACACCGGTTTATCTCGGTCGGGGTCAACTGGGTTCCCGCCGTCAAGGCCATGCAGTGGCCGTATCAGTGGGATCCGGTTGCTATCGAGGATGACTTCGCCCGCATGCACGATCTGGGCATCAACACCGTGCGCCTCGATCTGGTTTGGGCCTGGTTCGAACCGCGCCCGGGCGATTACAACCCTGAGGCCTTCCAGCAGCTGCACTTCCTCCTTTCGCTGGCCGATCGCTACCGGATCTATTTGCAACCACAACTGTTCATCGGCGGCGAGGTCGGAGAAGCCTATTGGGATGTGCCCTATCGCCAGGGAAGAAACCCCTACACCGACCCGGACATGCTGCGTTACCAAACCGACTTTGCCCTCGAGATGGGAAAGCGTTTCGCCAACGAGAACGCCATCCTCTCCTGGGATCTCACGGACGAACCGCCTTTCTGGATCGTCGAGAACGCCACCACTGATTCGATGGCCATCAATTGGACACGGCTGATAGCCAATGCCATTCGTAAGCACGACACCAATCATCTGATGGTGGTCGGCACCTCTACCCAGGATGTGGATCACGGCCCTTTTCGCCCCGACAATCTCACCCCCGATGTGGACTTCTTCAGCGTGCATCCCTACACCATTTACGAGCCCAAGCTCTATCCCGACCCCATGCTGTCGGTGCGCGGAACCTATGGCTCCGCCTTCGAGACCGCTCTCTCCGGCGGCGCCGGCCATCCCGTGATGGTCCAGGAGATTGGCGCCTCCTCGGCGCAATACGGTCCTCAGCAAATTGCGTTATACGAGCGAGCGAATCTCTATTCTGGTTTGGGCTTGGGCGCGAATGGCTTTCTGCTCTGGTGTTTCACCGACGCCGCGCCCGGACAGTACGCCAAGGTCCCCTATCTGCGCTCGCCGCACGAAACCCAATTCGGCATCGTTACCTGGGATGGCAAAGAGCGTCCCGCGGCTCCCATGCTGAAGGAGTTCGAAGCCGTCACCGGGAAGCTCGACCTCGCAGGAATTGAACCAGCTCCGGCGGAGGCCGCTATCCTCGTGCCCGATGAATGGTCGAAACCTCACGGTGACGAATCCCACTTCGGCCTGACCGGACCCGAGATCGCTCCCTACACATCGCAAACAGAAGGGGGAGCGGTCGTCGGTCAGCCGCTGCCTGACTTTTCTGAGGCGAATACGCTTGTGATGGGCTCCTGGCTGTCGACATTCATCCTGGCCCGTCAATCTGGTATCAAGCCGGATCTACCGCGTGAATACTCGGCCTGGAATCGTTACCCCATGCTGCTGCTTCCTGCGCCCCTGACCGGAACCGACCAGATGTTGTCGCACGTGCATTCGGACTTCTGGGAGAAGGCTCGCAACTACGTGGAGCAGGGAGGAATGGTCTACGCCTCGGTCAGCGGCAACTCCGCCATGCCTAACATGGAGCAATTATTCGGCGCCCGCCTCAAGGATCGAATGCCGGTGCGGGACGTCACCCTCAAGATCGTCGCTCCTTTTGGATCCCTTCGGCCGGGAGACACCTTTCACTTCGCCCCCACCTCTGAGGGCGCAGACCAATGGCCCGCCGCGCTCGAGCTGGCGGGAGGCACAGTGGTGGCCGTCGACCAGGAAGGCCGGCCGGCGCTGGTGACCAACCAGGTCGGCAAGGGAAAGACATTGCTCTCTGCGTATCCGATCGAGACCTACCTTGCCGGCAAGGCCGCTGCCTTCGAAGGCGGCGAGCCGGCTTTCCGCATCTACCAGGCATTTCGCGAATGGACCGGAGTGGTCACTCCTTTCCGCAGCAGCGATCCATTGGTGGAAGTGGCCTCGCTCGCCGCCGCGGATCACGGTTACGCCGTGTTGGTGAATCATGCGAGTACCGCCAAACATGTCACCATCACGGCGGCAAAACCTCTGCACGGTGTGGAGAGACTCACCCCCACCCCTCGCAATGCCAACGTAACGGTAAGCCAGGGCTCGTGGACAGTTGACCTGCTTCCGTACGAGGGCGCAATCTTCAGCTGGAAATAAGAATGCCGGAGCCTCTACGTATGGTAGGTGCAGTTGATATTGGCGGCACAAAGATTGCCGTCGGTTTGGTCGATGCGACGGGTCGCGTGGTGACCAGACAGGAGCTCCCCAGCGGAGCGGACCAGACCTTCGACGACGCCATGAGTGTCACGATTGCTGCGCTCACCGCCCAGCTCAGCGCGACCGGCGCCCAGCTCGACGGAATTGGCATCGGCTGCACCGGGCCCGTCGATCCGCTCACCGGAGCGTTGGGGAATACTAATACACTTCCCTTGTGGCGCGGCCGTAATCTCGTTGAGCACCTCTCTGCCCACTTTGGTGTCTCCACTGCCGTCGAGAATGATGCCGATGCCGTAGCCCTCGGCGAAGCCTTTTGTGGCGCCGGCAAGGGCAAGGATTCCGTGATCTGTATCACCATCGGAACTGGCATAGGTGGGGGCATGATGCTGCGTGGCCAAGTCTATCGCGGCGCTCAGGGAAACCATCCCGAGCTGGGACATCAGATCCTCGATCCTATGGGTCCGCTCTGCACCTGCGGACAACGCGGCTGTTGGGAAAGTCTGGCCTCCGGACCAGCCATGGCCTCATGGATGCAGGAGCAGGGCGGTCAGGCTCTCAACGCCAAAGAAGTGTGCCGCCTGGCAGAGCAGGGAGATCCGCTGGCGTTGCGGGCAGTGCAGCGCGAGGCGCGCTACCTCGCGACTGGCATTGCCAACATCATTACCTGTTTTCTGCCCGACATGGTGCTGCTGGGAGGCAGCGTCATGAAAAGTCCGCACCTCTTTCTGCCTCAGATCCGTTCCGCGGTCGGCCATTGTCAGATCGTCCCTTCGCATCTGTGCGAGATCGCACTGGTTTCGCTGGGCGATACCGCCGGCCTCATCGGCGCTGCACAGGTTTGGCATCAACGCTTCCAGCAAACAAGGAGTCTCCTGTGACGGAGAAAGAACCCCGCATTATCCCGGGAAGATATCTCGAAGACATTCTCGCTCAGCCTGCCGCGCTCGAGGCAACGCTGCGGCACACAATGAGTATTCCGCAAGAAGTTGTTTCCCTCCGCGATCGTCTCGCCGCAGGACAACTGAAGCGCATTGTGCTTACCGGTATGGGCTCGTCATTCTACAGTCTGATGCCCTTATACCTCGCCCTGCTCAATCACGGTTACGAAGCCGTCCTGGTAGAGACTTCAGAGCTCATTCACTATCTGCCGGGACTGTTGCGGCCGGATTCGCTCGTGGTCGCCGTCTCCCAATCTGGACGAAGCGCCGAAATCCTTCGCCTGTTGGAGTTAACCGGGAATCAAGGGACGCTGCTGGCAATCACCAATACTCCCCGCAGCCCTCTGGCGCTGGCGGCAAAGGCCGTGATTCTCACCCACGCCGGCGATGAATTTTCTGTCTCCTCCAAAACCTACCTGTGCACGCTCGCCGTCGCGCAACTCCTGGAAGCAGTTCTCTGCGAGGGGGATATCGAGACCGCGCACCGTGAGCAGATGTCCGCTGTCCCCCTGGCTGCTGCGTATCTGGAACGCTGGCAAGATCACGTGCTTGAGCTTGCGCCACATCTCGACGGTGTGGAACACCTGTTTCTTGTGGGCCGGGGACCTTCGCTGGCCGCCGCTGGAACCGGCGCCTTGATCACCAAGGAATCGGTAGGAGTCCACGCCGAGGCCATGAGCAGCGCCGCATTCCGCCACGGTCCCATGGAAATCCTGCGCGAAAACACGCTGGTGGCTGTGCTCGAAGGGGGGGGCGTTACCCGCGACCTGAATCAGAGACTGCTGCAAGACATCCGCGAAAGCCCGTCAAAATCACTGTTGGTTGGTTACCATGCGGAGTTGTCCGCTTTGCGCATAGCCCCTTCGTCTCCCCGGGTCTTGCCCATTCTTGAAGCATTGCCTTTCGAGATGATGACGATCGCGATCGGCTACCTCAGCTCCATGGAAGCGGGCGTCTTTCAGCGCGGCGCAAAGGTCACCGTGACGGAATGAATTACATCGTAGCCCTGATCTTCCTGATCTTCTTCATCATGTCGTTTCTGACCAATATTCTTGGTCCCATTGTTCCCGACATCATCAGGAGCTTTCAGGTAAGTCTCGGGGCCGCGGCCTTCCTGCCCTTTTCCTTTTTTGTCGCCTACGGTGTGATGTCGATCCCCGCCGGATTCCTGGTGGAGCGCTTTACCGAGAAGCCTGTCATCCTCGCATGCTTTGCCGCCGCGACAGCGGGTGCACTCAGTTTTGCCGTCCATCCTTCCTATCCCGTCGCGATTGTTTCCCTCTTTGTGATGGGTGCAAGCATGGCCATCTTACAGGTAGCCGTGAATCCCTTGCTGCGGGTCAGCGGTGGCGAAGAGCATTTCGCCTTCAATTCTGCCTTTGCCCAGTTGGTCTTCGGAAGCGCCTCCTTCCTGAGCCCGCTCCTCTACTCCTACATCGTGCTGCATTTCGACGATCGCCTCTATCAGTCTTGGCTATTGCAACATCTGCGAACCGTAGTTCCTGCCGGCCTGGCCTGGGTTTCCATGTACTGGATATTTGCCGTCTGCACGGCTGCCATGCTGTTGGGGCTGCTCCCGGTTCGCTTTCCTGTGGTTACCCGTACCAGTCAGGAAACAGCGAGTGCACTGGCCGCTTACCGTCAGCTCTTACGCAGGCCGATGGTATGGCTATACCTTGCCTCTGTATTTGCCTACATCGGCTCCGAACAGGGCACTGCCGACTGGATCTCAAAATTTCTCACGCAATATCACGGTTACAGTCCTTACCTGCAGGGGGCAAAAACCGTTTCGTGGTTTTGGGGAATGTTGACCGCGGGTTGTTTTGCCGGGTTGTTCCTCTTCAAGCTCTTCGACAGCCGGCGAGTCCTCATCGCATTTTCCCTGGGCTCGTTACTTGCTTTATCGGCCGCCCTCTTTGGCTCCGGCAGGGTGGCTTTGTTTGCTTTCCCGGCGGTTGGCTTTTTCGCGTCCATCATGTGGCCCACCATCTCGTCACTGGCGCTGAACTCCGTAGCCGAAAACCAGGGCGCCTTTTCCGGCATTCTCTGCACCGGAATTGTTGGGGGCGCGGTCATACCCCTCGTGATCGGCTACCTCGGGGACCGCTTCGGACTTCGTTCCGGAATGTTGTTCTTATATTTCACCTTCGGTTGCGTCACGAGCGTCGGCTTTTGGGCAAAGCCCCTGGTTATGAACGCAACTCTGCGCCGCTCGCGCGAGCGAATCCATCAACCCACGAAACCCGTAAAAATCCAGTGAGCGGCGATGATCGCGACCGCTGCCCCGCTTGGGGCTGAAGCAGTTTCGCAATGGGTGTAGACCGAAGTGAAAGACGTGGGTTTCTCTCAAGGAAAACCACACCTCGCTGCTCTTACCAGACCACAGTCATCGCGAAAATGCTTTAACACGAACTGTCACCAGTAGTCGCAACTCGGCAAGGCCCTAAAATAAACGGCATGAGCGAAGAATTCGAGCAAGCCCACGAACACCTCGAGCATGCAGCCCACGGCCATGAAGGCAAAGGTCACGCCCGCCCCGCAGTCATCATCGCCATCATGGCCGCGGCCCTGGCCCTCACAGAATTTGCGGCCAAGGATGCGCAAACCAACTACCTCACCAACCATATTGCAGCCACCGATACCTGGGCGCAATATCAGGCTAAGGCCGTCCGCCGCACTGTGCTGACCGCTGAAGCAGAGCTGCTGCAAAGCCTACCCGCCACCACCGACCCCGCGGTACAAAAGCGCGTTGCCGACGCTCAGGCCAACGCCGGCCGCATGCGATCGGAGCCCGGCGCCGACGGTATGGAACAGCTCGCCGAGAAGGCGCACGGGCAGGAGCATCTGCGCGACCACGAAATGCACCGCACCCACACCCTCGAAATAGCCAGCGGCGGACTGCAGATCGCGATCGTCCTCGCTTCCATTTCCGTGGTCATCGAACTGCCGCTATTCATGATCGTGAGCATTGCCCTCGGAGTCCTCTCCGCAATCTACGGCCTGCTCGGCGGCTTCTCCATGTTCTAGCGGTGTCCGCCAGAAATAACGTCCTGTATTTCCGAGCCCGAAGCGGCAGATTGGTCGCACCGAGGACATATAGAAGCTCCAGGACACGCGAAAAGCCGTGTTGTGCCTCGATCCGCATCCGCCACGTCCGCGTCGCCCTTTCCTTTTTTGCGCCGGCAAACAACTGCCCTCCGGCAGGAGCCGGCCCAGCTAACCTGTTATTCTGTCGCAGGAGCAGTCACGCAGCGCTCCCTTTCACCGCCAGAGAGGAACTACCTTGAACGACCTGATCTTGAAATCGATTGATGAACAACTGGAAAAGCTCCGCCAAGTCCGCGCGATCCTTGCCGGCGGCGCCGCGGCGCCGGGCAAAAAGACCACCGCCTCCGTTGAGACCACGAAGCCACGCCGGCAATTGAGCGCCAAAGCGCGCCACGCTATGGCCGAAGCACAGCGTAAACGTTGGGCCAAAGCGAAGAGTCAGAAGAAGGCCGCAGCCCCGGCTGCGCCGGCAAAAAAAGACACCGCCGCAACCTAGAGCCTTTTCACGTCTACTCTGTATAGGGGAAAAGCCGCCTCGGGAGCGGTTGCCCTGTTTATACCAGAAGTGAAAAGGCTGTAGCTGGTCCGTTTCGGCACACGGATACCGGAGTAGGCCACCCGAACTCGTCATCCTTTGGCCCGCGATCATCGTCGGCTGGATGCCTTTTTTCGGGCGGCCTTCGCTGCGTTATTCTCATCCAAGAGCGCGAGAGTGTCCCTATTGCGTCTCGCGATGCGGGTCTGTCGTCTAACTTTTTGTAGTGCCAGAGATTCCGGGCTGTGCGCTTTGAGCCCTCTGCGCCGCAATCTACTTCCTTGGGTGGTGTGCCATAGACTGTTCTGACTACATTAGCCTAGTGTGCCGGGGCCTCACCCGATGAATTGTATTCCCTGGCTTGACTTCCCGGCGCGTGACGCAGCCGACCGACGCACGCGGGAGCCACAAGAACGAGGACGCCAGGTCAATTGATGCAAGACGACATTCGCCACGACCAAACCACCCCCGCCAGCCCAGAGCGTACAAAAGACACGCGCCCAACAGACGCCCCCAGCGGACCGGATCACCAACTACCCCCGCCTAAGCGTTCCACTGGAATTCGCGTCGCGGTCTGGATCGTTGTCCTGGCCGCCTTCGGCCTACTTTTCTGGTGGGTGCTGCACCATCGCCAGGCGCCCGCTGCACCCGGAGGGGGCCGGCGAGGCGCCGCCGGCGGCACCGTGACCGTGAGCACCGAGACCGCGAAAACCGGCGACATCGGCGTTTACCTGGACGCCATCGGCACGGTCACCCCGGTGTATACCGCTACCCTCGTCAGCCAGGTCACCGGGGTCATTACCGCGGTGCGCTACCGCGAAGGTCAGTTGGTTCACCGCGGCCAGAGCTTGATCGAAATCGATCCCCGGCCCTACCAGGCCAATGTAACCACGGCCGAGGGGACGCTCGAGCGCGACGGCCAGGTGCTGGCCCAGGCGGAGCTGGACCTGAAGCGTTACCAGGATGCCTGGGCGCGCAATGCCATTCCGAAACAAACCCTCGACGACCAGGAAAAGCTCGTACTGCAAGACCACGGCACCATGAAGATCGACCAGGGCACGCTGCAGTTTAACCAGGTCCAACTTGGCTTTACCAATATCACCGCGCCCATCACCGGCCGCGTCGGCCTCCGCCTCGTCGATCCCGGGAATCTGGCTACCGCCTCCAGCAGCACACCGTTAGCCGTCATTACGCAACTGCAGCCCATCACCGTCGTCTTCACCATTCCCGAAGACAACGTAAGCCAACTGCAGCAACAGACGCGCCACGGCAAGGCGCTTCCCGTCGATGCGCTCGATCGCTCCGAGCAAACCAGGCTGGCCAGCGGCAAGCTCGAAAGCACGGATAACCAAATCGACACCACCACCGGCACCTTAAAGCTGCGCGCGATCTTCGATAACAAAGATGACGCGCTGTTCCCCAATCAATTTGTCAACGCCCGCTTGCTGCTCGAAACCCTGCACAATGTGGTCCTGATTCCTTCCTCGGCCATCCAGCACAACGGCGACGTCGCCTTTGTGTTTGTGATTCAAAACGGTGTCGCGCACATTCATAACATCAAGCCGGGCGTGAGTGAAGCCTCTGTGACCGCGGTCACGGGGCTCAACGCCGGCGACGTGGTGGCCGATAGCAGCTTTGAGAAGCTGCAGGATGGCTCCAAAATCGTGATCTCGAAACAAAAGCTTCTTCCCGCGAACGACGAGAGCAATGCCCCGTGAGCCCGTCTCGCCCATTTATTCTGCGGCCCGTCGCGACCTCATTGCTGATGGCCGCCATCATGCTCGTGGGCATTGTCGCCTACACGCAATTGCCGGTCTCCGCGCTGCCCCAGGTCGACTACCCGACCATCCAAGTGCTTACGTTTTATCCCGGCGCCAGCCCCGACGTGGTCGCCACCACGGTAACCGCCCCGCTCGAACGCCAATTTGGCGAATTGCAAGGCCTCAGCCAGATGACCTCCACCAGCGCCGGCGCCACCTCGGTCGTGGTGCTGCAGTTCAATCTATCGCTGAGCATCGACATCGCGGAAGAAGAAGTGCAGTCCGCGATCAATGCGTCGCAAAGCTTTTTGCCGGCCAACCTGCCCGCACCCCCGATCTACAGTAAGACCAACCCGGCCGACGCGCCGGTACTGACCCTCGGCATCACCTCGACTTCCCTGCCCCTTTCGCAGGTAGAAGACCTGGTCGACACCCGGCTCGCTCCTAAAATCTCGCAGCTGAGCGGGGTTGGCCTGGTCAGCATCAGCGGCGGCCAAAAGCCGGCCGTGCGCATCCAGGTAAACCCGGCGCAACTGCAGGGCTATGGCATCGATCTGGAAGCGGTAAGAACCGCGCTGCTCGCCGCCAGCGTCAACCAGGCTAAAGGCAACTTCGACGGTCCGCGCCAGGATTGGCAGATCGACGCCAACGATCAGCTGGTCACCAGCGGCGACTACAAGAATGTCGTCGTCGCCTATCGCAACAATGCCCCCGTCTTTCTGCACGACATAGCCAAAATTGTCGACGGCGTCGAAAATACCAAGCAGGCGGCCTGGATGAACCAGACGCCCGCGGTCATTCTGAACGTGCAGCGGCAACCGGGCGCCAACACCATCAGCGTCGTCAGGAGTATCCAGTTGCTGATGCCGCAGTTGCAGGCCAACCTGCCCGCGGGCATCCAGATCACCACGCTCACCGATCTCACCACCGGCATCAAGGCATCGGTGGCCGATGTGGAATTCGAATTGATGCTGACCATCGCGCTGGTGGTGATGGTGATCTTTGTCTTTCTGCGCAATCTGTACGCCACCATCATTCCCAGCGTTGCCGTGCCGCTCTCGATCGTCGGCACCTTCGCCGCCATGTTTGCGCTGGGCTATAGCCTCGACAACCTCTCGCTCATGGCGCTCACCATCTCCACCGGCTTCGTGGTCGATGACGCCATCGTCATGATCGAGAACATCTCCCGCTATCTTGAGGAAGGCTACACGCCGATGCAGGCCGCGCTGCAAGGCGCGGAGCAAATCGGCTTCACCATCGTGTCGCTGACCGTTTCGCTGATCGCCGTGCTCATCCCCCTGCTGTTTATGGGCGATGTGGTCGGCCGCCTGTTTCGCGAATTCGCCGTCACCCTGGCCGTCACCATCATCATCTCCGCGGTCGTCTCGCTGACCCTCACCCCGATGATGTGCTCGCGCATCCTCAAGCATGACCCGCAGGAAAAACAGGGCCGTTTCTACCAGGCATCCGAACGCATGTTCGAGAGCATGATCGCCTTCTACGGGCGCACGCTCAAAGTCGTTCTGCGTTTCCAGGGACTCACCATGCTGGTCGCCGTGGCCACCCTCGCGCTGACCATCTTTCTCTACATCGTCATTCCCAAGGGCTTTTTCCCGGTGCAGGATACGGGCGTGATCCAGGGCATATCGCAGGCGCCGGCTTCCATCTCCTTTACCGCGATGACCAAACTGCAGCAGGACCTGGCCAAAGTCATCCTGCAGGATCCCGCCGTCGAGAGCCTCTCCTCCTTCATCGGCGCCGATGGCACCAATACCACGCTGAATAGTGGACGCATGTCCATCAACCTGAAACCACTCGATCAGCGCCACCTCAACGCCTCGAACGTCATTCGCCGCCTGAACGACAGCCTGGCCCAGGTGAATGGCATCAAGCTCTACATGCAGCCGGTGCAGAACATCTCCGTCGATGACCGGGTGAGCCGCACGCAATATCAATACACGCTCGAAGATCCCGACATCAACGAACTCGACCTTTGGACCAACCGGTTCGTGGACAAGCTCAAGCAACTGCCGTCGCTCGAAGACGTCGCCACCGATCAACAGACCGGCGGCTTGACCATCTCGTTAGCCGTCGATCGTGTCTCCGCTTCCCGTCTGGGCATTGCGCCTTCGACCATTGACCAGACACTCTACGACGCCTTCGGTCAACGGCAGATCAACACCATGTACACCCAGCTGAACCAGTACCACGTGATCCTGGAAGCCCAGCCCGGCTTCGCCGTGGATCCCAGCAAGCTGAACAAGATGTACATCCAGGGCAATGCGTCGTCGGGCGCTACCGGCGCGGCGGCCAGCACCTCATTCTCTGCCTCTGCCTCGGCCACCGCGGGGTCGAATGCGACCACAACCAGCGCCCTCTACACACCGTCCTCAGGGATACTTACACCGCCTGAAGGCGCGCTGGCCAGGGGCATCGCCACTACCGGAACCACTACCTCCAATCTCGGCTCCAGCAGCAGCCCGGGCAATGCCGTGCCCCTTTCGGCGTTCGCCCATATTCAACCCGGCACCGAAAGTCTCTCCATCAACCACCAGGGTCAATTTCCCTCAGTGACGGTTTCGTTTAACCTGGGGCCCAACGCGGCCCTTGGCGAAGCCATCGACGACATCAATAAAGTCGTCAAGAATATAGGGTTCCCACCCACCGTGCAGTCCGGCTTTCAGGGCACGGCGGCCTCCTTCGAGAATTCCCTCTCCAATGAGGCGCTGCTGATTCTCGCCGCCCTGGTCACCGTGTACATCGTTCTGGGTGTGCTCTACGAGAGCTTCGTTCATCCCATCACCATCCTTTCCACACTGCCCTCGGCGGGTGTCGGCGCCTTGCTCTCGCTGATACTGTTCCATCAAAATCTCAGCGTGGTGGCGATCATCGGTATCATCCTGCTGATCGGCATCGTCAAGAAGAACGGCATCATGATGGTCGACTTCGCGCTGGAAGGGGAACGGCAGCGCGGCCTGAACTCGACCGACGCCATTTACGAGGCCAGCCTGTTGCGCTTTCGCCCCATCATGATGACCACCATGGCCGCGCTGCTGGGCGGTATCCCGCTAGCCGTCGGTACCGGCATCGGCTCCGAGCTCCGCCGCCCCCTCGGTATCGCCATGGTGGGCGGACTTTTACTGAGCCAGGTGCTCACGCTCTACACCACGCCGGTGATCTACATCTTCTTCGATAACCTGTCGCAACGCTTCTCCGGCGCACGCCGCCGCAACGGCGCCGGCCCTGAACCCCAGCCGGCGGGTAACGCATGAGCCTGTCGAGCCCGTTCATTGCCCGGCCGGTGGCAACCACCCTGCTGACGGTGGCGATCGCGATCGCTGGAGGAATCGCTTTTAACGTCTTGCCCGTCTCGCCGCTGCCCCAGGTCGACTTTCCAACCATCAGCGTTTCCGCCGGCCTGCCCGGCGCCAGCGCGCAAATTATGGCCTCTTCAGTGGCCACTCCCCTTGAGCGCCAGTTCGGCCACATCGCCGGCATCACCGAGATGACCTCGTCGAGCTCCCTCGGCAGCACCAACGTCACCCTGCAGTTCGACCTGAACCGCAACATCGACGCCGCCGCCCGCGATGTGGAAGCCGGCATCAATGCGGCCAGAACCTATCTGCCCGCCAACCTGCCATCCAACCCGAGTTATCGCAAGATCAACCCCGCCGACTCGCCGATCATGATCCTCGGCCTCATTTCCGACAAGTACGACAAAGAAGCGATGTACGACGCCGCCTCCACCATCATGGAGCAGAAGCTTTCGCAGATTCAGGGTGTAGGCCAGGTATTTGTCGGCGGCGCTTCGTATCCATCGGTGCGCGTGGACGTCAACCCGCCGCAGTTGAATCACTACGGCATCACGATGGCGAGCATTCAGCGCCTGCTGAGCCTGCAAAATACCGACGTCGCCCGCGGCCAGATCTCGAATAACTCCATCACCGCCGACATCGTTACCAACGGCCAAATCTCCCATGCCGACGAATACAAGCCCCTGGTCGTCGGCTACCACAACGGTCTCGCGGTCCATCTCTCCGACGTGGCCGACGTACAAGATTCCGCCCAGAGCATTCGCACCGCGGGCTACCTGAATGGCATTCCGTCTGTAACCGTGATCATTACCCGTCAGCCGGGCGCCAACATCATCCAGACCAACCAGCGGATTCGCGACCAGCTCCCGTTCCTCGAGGCCGTCATGCCCAAGGGCATCAAGACGACCGTGGTTCTGGATCGCACCACCACCATCAAGGCCTCGCTGCATGACGTTGAGTCGTCGCTCATCCTCTCCGTCGCGCTGGTGATCCTGGTGGTGTTTCTCTTCCTGCGCAATGGCCGCGCCACCCTTATCCCCAGCGTCGCCGTACCTGTCTCGCTGATCGGCACCTTCGCCGTGATGTACCTGCTGAACTACAGCCTGGACAATCTCTCGCTGATGGCGCTCACCATCTCCACCGGCTTCGTGGTCGACGACGCAATTGTGGTGATGGAAAATATTTCCCGTTATCTCGAAATGGGCATGAAGCCGGCCGAAGCCGCGCTCAAGGGAGCCCAGGAAATCGGCTTTACCGTGCTCACCATGAGCACGTCGCTGATTGCCGTCTTCATCCCGCTGTTGATGATGGGCGGCATCGTCGGCCGGCTCTTCCGCGAGTTCGCCGTCGTCTTGTCGACCGCCATCCTCGTTTCCATGGTGATCTCGCTAACCACCACGCCGATGATGTGCGCGTACCTGCTCAAGCCGCATGCGGCCGAAAAGCATGGGCGTCTCTATCGCGCGAGCGAGCGCTTTTTCGACGGCATGCTGAACGTCTACAAGCATTCGTTGAGTTGGGTGCTGGATAATTCGGGCCTGATGCTGACGGTTCTGATGCTGACCATCGTGCTGAACGTTGTGCTGATCCTCAAGATCCCCAAAGGCTTTTTCCCCCAGCAGGATACGGGAGCCATGGTCGGCGGCGTCCAGGGACCGCAGGACGCATCGTTCTCGGTGATGAACGAATCGATCAAAGCCCTGGTGAAGGTAATCAAGTCTGACCCAGCCGTGGCCAATGTGAATGCGTACACGGGCGGTGGCGGCGGCGGCAGCAATGGCGGTTTTATCTATGCCGCGCTCAAACCGCTGGACGAACGCAAAGTCAACGTAAGCGAGATTATCAATCGCCTGCGGCCCAAGATGAATCGCTTGCCCGTGGCCTCAGCCTTTCTGCAGGCCGCGCAGGATCTGCGCATCGGCGGCCGCGGCAGCAATGCGCTCTACCAGTACACGCTGCAGGCAGACAATGTCGCCGACCTGGCCAAGTGGGGACCGATCCTGCTGGCCAATATGAAAAAGCTGCCCGGCTTGCAGGATGTGAACAGCGACCAGCAGAACGGCGGCCTGGAGGAGGTCGTGAATTACGACCGGGTCACGGCATCCCGCCTTGGCCTCACACCCAGTTCGCTCGATTCGTCTCTGTACAACGCCTTTGGCCAAGCCGAGGTCTCGGTCATCTACACCCAGTTGAACCAGTACTTCGTGGTGCTCGAGGTGGCGCCGCGCTATTGGCAATCCCCTGCCGGGTTGAACGCCATTTATCCCGCCGCCTCGGCCACCGGCTATACGCCGCTGCGCACGGTCAGCACGGCCAGGGCCGGCACCACGCCTTTGCAGGTAAACCATACCGGCGTCTTTCCTTCGGTGACGGTCTCCTTCAATCTTGCGCCGGGCCTCTCGCTCAGCGACGCCACGCTGCTCATCGACCAGATGCAGGCCAGGCTGGGCATGCCGACGACCATCCATGGCTTTTTCGCCGGTACCCTCCAGGCCTATCAGGAATCGCTCAGCACCGAACCACTGCTGGTGCTTACCGCGCTGCTCACCGTGTATATCGTTTTGGGGATTCTCTATGAGAGCCTGGTCCATCCGCTCACGATTATCTCCACCCTGCCCCCGGCCAGCGTCGGCGCCATGTTAGCCCTTTTAGTTTTCAAGAATGACCTCAACGTCATCTCCATCATCGGCATTGTGTTGCTGATCGGCCTGGTCAAGAAGAACGCCATCATGATGATCGACTTTGCGCTGGTGGCCGAGCGCGTGCACGGCAAGAGCACCACCGACGCCATCTTCGAGGCTTGCATGCTGCGCTTCAGGCCCATCATGATGACCACCATGGCCGCGCTCTTCGGCGCCTTGCCCCTGGCCTTCGGCACCGGCACCGGCTCCGAGCTCAGGCGGCCTCTGGGCATTACCATCGTCGGCGGCCTGATCGTGAGCCAAATGTTGACGCTCTACACCACGCCGGTCATCTATCTATATATGGATCGTTTGCGCTTGCGCGCCCTGGGCAAACATCACGACACCTTCCGGGCTGAACCGGAGAGAGCCTAAAGCATTTTCGCAATGACTGTGTTCTGGTAAGAGCGGCGAGGTGTGGTTTTCTTTGAGAGAAAACCACGTAAAGGTTGGCGGCTTCGGTATACACCAATTGCGAAAATGCTGAGGCAGCGAAAGAGATAAGATGAGAGAGCGTATGCAGAAGACAGCGACCAGTCGGCAGGGATGGATCACCGGCGTACTTTGCACCATGCTGGCCGGATGCACCGTAGGCCCGAAGTATCACCCGCCGGCCATTGCGACGACGCCGCCTGCCTATAAGGAAGCGCCCCCGGCGACAACGCCCTCGACATCGCCGGCCAATGCAAACACGTCTTCGGTCAATACGAACAAGCCGGTGGACAACACAAATCCCGACAACGGCAACTGGACCGCTGCCCAACCCGCCGACGCCCTGATTCGTGGCGACTGGTGGGCCATCTTCAACGATCCCGAGCTGAACGACCTCGAAAGCCAGCTCAACATCAACAACCAGAACATCAAGGTCTCTTTTGAGAACTACACCGAAGCCCGCACCCTGGTGCGCGAGGCGCGCGCGCAGTATTTCCCCACGGTCTCGTTCGGGCCGTCCTACAACCGGTCCCGTTCTTCCTCAAATCTTAACGGCACCGCCAGCGCCAACACAGGAAGGACCTCCCAGATCTACGCGTTTCCCCTGGATGTCTCCTGGACTCCCGATCTCTTCGGCCGGATTCGCAACCAGGTGCGCGAGCAACAGTATGCCGCCCAGGTAAGCGCTGCCGATCTGGAAAACGAGCGCCTTGTCGAGCAGGCCGATCTGGCCGAATTCTTCTTTGAGATACGCGGGCAAGACGAGCTCATCAGGCAATACAAGCAGACCGTCGACGCCTATCAACAATCGGTGAACCTGACGCAGGCCCAATACGATACCGGGATAGGCGACAAGATTGCGCTGGTCGAAGCGCAAACCACCCTTGAATCGGCTGAGGCAACTCTGACCAACCTGGGCATTTTGCGGGCGCAGTATGAGCACGCCATCGCCGTGCTGATCGGCCAGCAGGCCTCCGGGTTTTCGCTGCCCACACGAGCACTTGCCACCGCACCTCCGCCGATTCCGATCGGCATGCCGTCTCTGCTGCTCGAGCGCCGGCCCGATGTAGCGGCCGCGGAGCGCAACATGGCTTCCGCCAATGCGGCGCTGGGTGTTGCCTACACCGCGTTTTTTCCTTCTTTGACGCTCTCCGCCAGCGGCGGCTTTGAAAGCTCGCTGTTCAAGCGCATCGCCAACTTTCCGAGCCGCTTCTGGTCTATCGGTCCCAGCTTCTCGCAACCCGTCTTCAACGCTGCCCTCAGCGCCGAACTTCATCAGTTCGTCGCCACGTACAACGCCGATGTCGCCACCTATCGCCAGACCGTTCTTACCGCTTTTCAGCAGGTCGAGGACTATTTGGCACAGACACGGATACTTTCGCAGCAGATCCAGCAGCAACGCCGGGTGGTCGCCTCCGCTCAGGCGGCGCTCGATCTTGAGATGGCCCGCTACCAGACGGGCATCGATCCGTACATCGATGTGGTGACTTCGCAAAATACCTTGCTCACCAACCAGTCGTCGCTCACCAGCCTGCAAATCGAGCAAATGACCGGCGCGGTCCAGTTGGTAGAGGCCCTGGGCGGCGGATGGGATACTAAGCAGCTGCCAACTCCGGCGCAGGTAACCGCGGCCCCCAGCAAGGCTGATTCGACGATCCAGCGATAGTGGTGAGCGATAGCGCTACCGCTCACCACTCTGCCAAGCCCTGGTAGAAAGCCTGCAACGCGGCAACCTGGTTTTCGGGCGCCCGCAGCCGCAGGGTTACGGTCTTGTGTTGCGGGGCAAAGCCCGTGCCAACGGATCTAAATCGTTCATCGTGTTCTCCTCACTTAAAACCCCGCGCACTACAATCAACGGTAAGGAGACACCCATTTCCACCATCACCGCAACCTCGGTTCTCGAAACCAGCACCCTCAGGCTCGACGACGTGGCAACCCACGCGCCCGGCCCGCGCGGTCTGCTGCCGATTACGCCGGAAATGCTGCTGGCCGCGCCCTCCGGCAACCTCTTCGGACTAAGCCAGAACGCCGGCATGGGGTGGGAACCGCAAAAGTTGTTGGGCTCGGAAGTTCTGATCCTAAGCACCCACGGGGGCCTGCGCGCTCCCGATGGAACCCCCATCGCCCTCGGCTTTCATACCGGCCACTGGGAACTGGGCGCGCTGGTCGCCGAAGCCGCGATCACGTTGAAATCTCTCGATGCGGTTCCCTTCGCCGGCGCCTGCACCGATCCTTGCGACGGACGCACCCAGGGCACCACCGGCATGCTCGACTCGCTCCCCTATCGCAACGATGCCGCCATCGTCCTCCGCCGCCTGATGCGTTCCTTGCCCACGAGGATGGGCGTCATCGGCATCGCCACGTGCGACAAAGGGCTGCCGGCCATGATGATGGCCCTCGCCTCCGCCGGCGAGCTGCCCACCATCCTGATCCCGGGCGGCGTCACCCTCTTACCCGAGTCGGGCGAAGATGCAGGCAAGGTGCAGACCATCGGCGCCCGCTACGCCCAAAAACAGATCACCCTCGAAGCGGCGGCCGAGATGGGCTGCCGCGCCTGCGCCACGCCCGGCGGCGGCTGCCAGTTTCTCGGCACGGCCGCGACCGCGCAAGTGATTGCAGAAGCTCTGGGTCTCGCCCTGCCCCACACCGCGCTCGCTCCTTCTGGCGCGCCCATCTGGCTCGACGCGGCACGCCGCTCCGCCGCCGCCCTGCTGCGCCTTCATCAATTGAAGGTAGGAACTCGCGACATCCTGACCCAGGCCTCGCTGGAAAACGCGATGGTTGCCCACGCGGCCTTCGGCGGCTCCACCAACCTGCTTCTACATTTGCCCGCGATCGCTTACTCCGCCGGCCTTAAGCGGCCGGTGGCCGCCGACTGGGCAGAAGTCAACCGCCAGGTGCCTCGCCTGGTGGACGCGCTGCCCAACGGGCCGCGCAACTTTGCCACCGTCCAGGTCTTTTTGGCCGGCGGATTACCTGAAGTGATGCTTCATCTAAGACGCGCCGGGCTATTGAATACAAAGGCGGTAACCGTTTCCGGGCAAACTCTCGACAGTTGCCTCGATTGGTGGGAGAGCAGTCCTCGCCGGCACGCGCTGCGCAAGAACCTGCAAGAGCGTGACGGCATCGATCCCGACGACGTGATTATGGATCCCGATCGCGCCCGGTCGCGCGGCTTGACCGCCACCGTCTGTTTCCCCGTCGGCAACCTGGCCCCGGAGGGATCCGTGGTCAAAAGCACGGCCATCGATCCCTCCTTGATCGGGGCCGACGGCGTCTTTCACCACCTTGGCCCGGCGCGGGTCTTCGTCTCCGAGTCGTCGGCCATCCAGGCAATCAAGAATGGCGACATCCGCGAGCACGATGTCATGGTCCTGGTGTGCGGCGGCCCGGCGGGCGCCGGCATGGAAGAGATCTACCAGATCACCTCGGCCCTCAAATGGCTCCCGGCCGGCAAGCACGTCGCGCTCTTGACCGATGCCCGCTTCAGCGGCGTTTCGACCGGCGCCTGCATCGGCCATATCTCCCCCGAAGCCCTTGCCGGCGGCGCCATTGGCAAACTGCTCGATGGGGACCAGATCGAGATCCTCATCAACCGGCGGAACTTGACCGGCTCGGTGAACCTGGTCGGCGATGTGCAGGAGACCTTCGGCGCCGAAGAGGGCGCCCGCCGCTTGAGCGCGCGGCCTTCCCGCCCCGATTTGCGCCCCCACCCTGCGCTCCCCGACGATACCCGTCTGTGGGCAGCGCTGGTTCAGGCCAGCGGTGGTGTGTGGGGTGGCTGCGTCTACGATGTCGACGCGATCGTCTCCCGGCTGCAGTCTGGGGGGCGTGCTGAGTAACCGTGGCGCATAAGCATTTGTCCTGCACCGGACAGATTGAACTCCCTCCGTGGTTACGCCGATACCTGTTACGAGAACCTGCGATGACCCAAACTGCAACCAGAATTCCTGCCGGCGAATATACCGCGATTGTTAAACCCAGACTCGCACGCACCGGTTCACGCACCCGGCCCGGGGTTGTGCTGGTGCTGACGCAGCCCCTCGTCGAAGACTCGGAGCAAATCTTCTGCTTCGCTTCCTGGAACTATCTTCGCGAGCGTTTGCGCGTCTTTGGATTGGCCACCGCGAAGGAGCTCGATGGAGCCGATGTGCGCCTCTCCACCGGCAAGCAGCCTTACATGTTTTCTGCCCGGCGGTGGGAAGCTCCCCTGATCGATGCCCTCGACCTGAACTGCCAGGAAGAGTAAAGCAGTCGGTGGCCCACGATTCACCAGGACATACACATCGCTTCGCGGACGAGCTGCGGTAACTTCTGGCCTTGCACGCCAGGACATCGGGCAAACTCCGGGGCGAGACTTAGTTGCGAGCCTGTTCGGTTTTTATGCGGGAAAGCTAGCTATCTCCGGCAATATCGAGGCTCCTTCGGTCCCGGCTGAGCGTTGGAAACGCCTCAAGTGATCGTCGTCGATACATGTGTAGTGATCTGGCTTGCTTCGGATCCCAGTTTGCTCTCGGCCGCGGCGACCGATGCGATTCGAACTGCTCGACGGAACGGCGGGGTGGGTATTTCCTGCATCTCCCTCCTTGAGTTGGCGTGCCTCGCCAAGAATCAGCGAATCCTGCTAAAGACTTCCCTTGAAGCATTTCTGGTTGAGGTGGAGACTCGCTTCCTGATCCTGCCGATCACAGTGGCCGTCACGCGCATCGCCCTGGATTTTCCTTCGCCGTACCCTCTCGATCCCATGGACAGAATTATCGCAGCGACCGCGCTGGATCGTGGTGTTCCTCTGGTGACCAAAGACAAGATGATTCGAAAAGCAAAAGCGTTATCGGTCATCTGGTAAGGTCTTGTGCGGATAGCCGACTATTCGGCCAAATGCCGGACGGGGATGCCAGACTTACGAGATATATCCCACATCGGTGACCGCGGAGTTTGGTGGTTATTTCGCGGATCTCTCTGAGCCGGAGCACGCATTGAGTGAAGAATCGGGTTTCTACTTGGCCGCCCTGGTCCTTAATACGGCGTCGTTGGTTGAGTCGTATCATACCACCATGGCGCAGGGCACCCACATAGACGTAGATACTCTTTCCTCCGCTCTTCGGAAATTTGCGCAACAGGTTCTAACGGACGCCGAAGAATGGCGGGAGTCTAGCAAGCTCACAAAGGTACGCCGAGGTTTTTTCATCCGTCCAAACCTTAGTCTTCAATACATTCGCGATCCCGGAATGAGGTACGAAAAGGAGGCTGAGCGCATTGAGGATGATGAGTGGGATCCGAAAGGCATCGTAGCACTGTGGGAGCAGAGGATACGGCCGTCTACAGCGGTGAGTGACCTCCTTACGGAGGATATCAGAGCGGATACCTTGCTCCGAAATTTTTCGCATCGGCTTGTTGCTGATTGGTTGGGTAGCGGAGCGCCCGCGATAGATAAGTACGTCGGAATACTGATCCGAGATCTAAGGCAAGAGCCACAGAAGACACAGGCACGGCTATGGTTGGATGGCATCGAGGTGCCGGACGAGGCCGTAGTGGTCTCGAAGGACCTGGCATTTAGGCGACCAAGGTTAGAGGATCTGCTTGAGCGGGTTCACGATGACGCTATTCATTACGTGCACGCATTTCAGACTAAGATCCGGTTCTCCTGCATCCTCGAACTACAAGGGGCAGTGTCCAATCCTGGTGAACTACAGCACCGCGCAGAGCAGATCGTATCGGCACTCCGGCTGTTTAGAGTCGGATCTGTGCGAGCGGCGAGGATCGACTTTTCGGCCGAATCCTTCACAATATTCGGATTGGGGTCGAGTTTGTTCTCACCCGGCGGCAACGCCCGGAATTACTATGCACTCTCGAGACGGACATCCCAGAGCTGGAGAGATTTCTTAAGGTCGTGACACCGTTAGTCCCGACTCCCATCCTCGGCACGAAAGAACCTGACTTCTTATCTACCGCCTTTGAGCGGTACAGCGACGCGCTGCTCTCGCCCGGACCCTACGAGAAAGGAATCGCATCGGCGGTCGCGTGCCTTGAAGCCCTGTTTTTGGGAGACAGTCTACAGTCGGAAATCACGTACCGGCTGACGCGCCGTGTAGCCGCATTATTGGGCATGTGTGGATGGCCAGCTACAGAGGTCCGAGAAAAGATCAAAACTGCCTACGATATTAGGAGTAGTTACGTGCATGGATCGGTTCCGACGCGAAAGAAGAAACCCACACTTGACCAACGGTCACGGATTTTCGAAATGACTGCAGAGCACGCTCGAATCGCGTTTCTGATAATGGCTCAATTGACAGAATGGAAAATGGAGACCTACAAGAAAACGATCAGCGATATTGAGGACAGTCTGATCGATGATGTTCATCGCACAAAGTTAATTGAGCGTTGTAAGCAAATCGAGTTCGGTCGCGGCCCACGAATGACCCAAGCTCCCCTGCCGCAAGGTTTTGAATCCGGGGACATTCCCCACGTTTCCGGTCTATAAGCAAGACACGGAGACAGCAGACCGATCACGAGCATCTTCCGAGGCAAGTCGTTGCAGTCTCAGAAGCTTGAGCCAAGTTGCCGAAAAACCGTCTTCTCGGAAATTGATTTCGCTAACATCCACTCATCGCATGATCCGGTGGCTCCACCAACATCCACAGGAAATACGGCTTCGGTCTACACCCATTGCGAAAATGCCCTGGCCCTCGGGCACAACGATCTAAACATCGACGCTGAGTGATTTCACTTTGCGCATGCCGCGAACAGAATTGCAAAGAAACAGCGCGTCCGCGCTTTTTAAATCGTCAACGGTCACTACTCGTTCTTCTGCCGTTGGACGACTTTCCAGAAGGCTGCGCCGAAAGACCCCGGGCAACACCCCGCAGGTGAGTGGGGGGGTTACGAGCTTACCCCCTCGCTCGATGAAAAGATTGCTGATTGCGCCTTCTGTCACTTCACCTCTTTCGTTTGTGAAGAGAACCTCGTCGAAGCCGGCGGCAACCGCTTCAGCATATTGCCGGTCATACATTGCACGGCGGGTGGTTTTGTGCCGGGTGAATACATCCGTCGAAGAGGTGCGCTCCGAGGAGAGTTTGACGCGCCCAGTGAAGTGCCCCACGGACAACGTGGAACTGTCGATGCTCGCCTCTCCGGTTTCATGCAACCGCAGTCGAATGCGATAGGGTTTATCGGCCACGAAGGATCTCGCAAGCTCATCCAATTGCGATTGAACGGAACCGCGATCGAACATGAAACGGAAATAAGAGGCAGACGACTCCAGCCGGTCCATGTGCAGCGAAAGACGACAAAAGCCGTTCTCCCAAAGCATCGTCTCGATCAGTTGAAAGTCATGAGGGGTGCGCGTGAGGAAAGCGGCTTTGAGCAGACACTCGCGATGTTCGTCACCCGGAATGGAATCGGCAACGATGCCGCCCCCGACGCCCATGCGGATGCTGTCGCCTTTCATGATCAAGGTGCGAATCGCTACATTGAAGACGGAGGAACCGCCGGGAGCGATAAACCCAATGGCCCCGGTGTAGACGCCGCGCGGATTGCGCTCCAATTCCCGAATGATCTGCATGGTGCGAATCTTTGGCGCCCCCGTGACGGAGCCACAGGGAAACATACTGCGAAAAATATCGTAATACCCGATTCCGGGGCGCAGTGTCCCCGCTACCGTAGATGTCATCTGCAGCAGCGTCTCGTACGTTGCGACAGAGAAGAGCTCCTCCACCCGGATACTCCCCATAGTGCAAATGCGCCCTAGATCGTTGCGCAGCAGGTCAACGATCATGACGTGTTCGCTGCGATTCTTTTCGTCGTTCGCAAGCCGAAGAGCCGCTTGCGCATCTTCCGTCGAGTCAAGCCCGCGAGGCATCGTCCCCTTCATCGGTTGGGTCACGATGTTTCCCTCATGGGTACGGAAAAAGAGCTCCGGAGAGAAGGAGAGAATGTGATGGCCGGCTATATTCATCCAAGCGGCATAGGCCACGGATTGATTTTTTAGCAACGACTCAAACACTACGGCCGGCCGGCTTTGCGTTTGCAGCAATACTTCGTCTGTGAAGTTAACCTGGTAGGTGTCGCCGGCCGCGATGTATTCCTTGATCTTCAGAATGCTGGCGTGATATGCGTGCTCCGGAATCTCCAGAGCGACCGTATTTGAAACAGGTTTCAGATGCTTCTCCGGCTCCCCTGCAAGAGCCATGATCTGCTCGTCTCCCTCGAAGCACCCTCGTGCATGGTCAAAGACCAGGGGCTTGTCGTAGACACCGAACCACGCAAGAGGAAGGTCCTGTGAACTGGCGGCAGGAGCGAATTGCTCAAAGTGATAGCCACATTCATAGGAGAGAAATCCCGCTACGTGAAAGCCTTGCGCAAGCGCTTCTTCGATCTGCGAGAACAACTGCGGAATATCAGCGAGCTGCTTTGCCGAGAGGATGAGGCGGGGATTCCGAAAAAGATAGCTATGCCGGTTTGACGGATCAAAGCGCGATGTTTCCAGCAGGATAGAACCCGGGTTCTCCGCGGCAATTACGTGCGCCTGCGCCGGCAGCCGAAACCACCGCGACGCGACGGCTTTGGTCGAAACTCCAGGCATATGCGCGGCCGATCTGTTGCCCATTCTCAATCACTCCCCAGCCGCAGCTTACAATTGTTTTGATCCCATTGACATTCGATCGCCGCCGCTGTACTACTTGCCTAGCAAGATCCTGGGTGCCCGCAAGGGCATAAAAGGGAAGCCGGTGTAAGTCCGGCGCGGTCCCGCCACTGTAATCAGGAAAACACTTTCCACTGGCCACTCGGTTCTGAATCGGGGAAGGCGGAAAGTCTGAAGCTCGGCAACATCGGCTTCGCCTGTGAGTCAGGAGACCTACCCAGGATTAATTTGTGATTCTTTTCCGCGTGGAAACGGGAAGCGATCGCTCAATCGATCACTCGACCTGAGCTTTTGTACCTCGTTGCCACCTGTTCGAGGTACGTATGTTGAGATCGACGCTCCCCCTGCCGGCTGGCCGCAACCATATCTCGTTTGGCCTGTTGCGTTTCCCACCGGATTCCGTACGCCGTCGTTCTGGAATCCATCTTCCCTTCCCCACTCGTTCCTTAAGCAGGATTGCTCGTCCGCATCTGATAACACGTATTTGCAAAATGTACTACCCTGGATGTCGTATCGGAGCCTGAACGCCGCCGCCGCGGAGAAGTCTTTTCGCCCGACCGTAGCACGAGTCAACAGAACGTATTGCCAGTCCCGCTGCAAGCCCAATCGTGCCGGCCCCAGGCTTGTTGCAAAGACTGTTCCTGAAACGCCTGGAGAAGTTCCTGATGCAATCCGTTCGAGTGTCTACTTTGGAGTTCCCCCGGGCGGCCGGTAGAAGCTCTCTTCTTATTCTTGCGATCGCGTCTCTGCTTTTCTCCATTCTGCCCGCGCGCGCCGCGACGGGCGGCAGTATTGCGGGTGCGGTCACAGACCCTAACGGTGCTTTGATACCGGGCGCCCTTCTCCACTTGACCAACACCGCGCAACACGCTGTCTATCGAGCCATCTCCGACAAGGTGGGGTTGTATTCCTTTCCTAACTTGCCGGTAGGCCAATACGATCTCGTGATCACGGCCCCAGGATTTTCGTCGCAGGAAAAGACCAACCTGGCCGTGGATACCGACGCCGCCATGCGCGTGGATGTCTCGCTGTCGATCGGCGCCCAGACCGACACAGTGGTGGTGAGCGACGTAGGAGGAGTGGAGGTTGACACCGTTGCCACTCACCTGGGCGAAGTCGTCTCAGGGGCGCAGATCGCCGCCCTTCCCTTGAATGGGCGCAGCTACACAGACCTGCTCGCCACCCAGCCGGGCGTGGCCCCCGTCTCGACTCTGCTGCCAAGCTCGGTCATCATGGCCGGCGTCACCGGGGGCATCGACCCCTCGGGCGATCTCAATCCCGGCAATCTGTCCATCAACGGCCAGCGCGAGTCCTCCAATGGCTTCATGGTCAACGGCGTCGATGTGCAGGAGCACATGAATGGGGGCGCCTCCATCATTCCGAACCTCGATTCGATCGACCAGTTCCGGGTGCTGACGAGCAATTTCGATCCCGAATATGGAAACTACAACGGGGGCATCGTCACCGTCGTGAGCAAGTCCGGCTCAAACCGGTTCCATGGCAACGGCTTCGAGTTCTTCCGCAATACGGCGTTAGATGCCCGGGGATACTTCGATCCGACCCGATCGGCCTTTAGCCAAAATCAGTTCGGCGGCACGATCGGCGGCCCCGTGCGCACCGATAAGGTCTTCTTCTTCGCCGACTACCAGGGAACCCGTACCAACCAGGGTGTTTCCACCGGTAACATTTCTGTGCCCACCCTCGCGCAGCGGGGGGGCGCCTTCAACGATCTCACCGGCGCGGTTAGCGGCCCGTACCTCGCCTCGCTGCTCACACAGAAGCTCGGTTACACCGTCACGGCAAACGAACCCTACGCCAGCGTGTTTCCGAACGGCAATATCCCGCAAAGCGCATGGTCGGCGCCAGGTAAAAGTCTATTGCAGTACATTCCCTCTCCCAATGTGAGCACGAGCCAGTATGCGAGCTCGGCGTTTGCGCAGACGGTCCGCGACGACAAGGGTTCCGTTCGTTTTGACGGCAATACCCGGATCGGCAAGGTTTCCGGCTATTACTTTATCGACGACTATAACCTCGACAATCCCTACCCCGGTTCCGTAGCGGGAGCAAGCATCCCCGGCTTCGACGCACTGTTTATTGGCCGCGCGCAATTGTTCTCGTTGAGCGATAACCAACGGATTGGCAACAATACCGTCAACGAGCTTCACCTCGGCTATTTGCGCAATGCCAACATCGTCGGCCAACCGAAGGGCGGCCTGGGGGTGAGTCTCGCTTCACAGGGCTTTGCCTCGGGGGCAAATTCCGGAATCGTTGTGCAGGCGCCACAGTTTGAAGGGGTAGAGAACATTACCTTCCCCACATTCACTCTGGGTGTTCCGATCACCAACCTGACCCAGATCAACAATACGTATTATGCGAGCGACGGGCTCTCCAGGGTCATGGGTGCGCACACGCTCAAGGTCGGCGGCCAATTCCATCTCGACCAGGTGAATGAACACCCGAATGCCACCTTCAACGGCACCTTCAACATCGACGGCACGGAGACTGGCGATTCCTATGCGGATCTGCTGATCGGCACGCCCAGCAACTTCACCCAGTCGTCGGGCGCACCCTTTTATCTTCGGAATCGTTATTTCGGGTTTTATGTGCAGGACAACTGGCAACCGAGACACAACCTCACCATCAACGCGGGCCTGCGCTGGGACGTGATTGCGCCGTTCTCAGAAAAATACAACCAGATACAAACCTGGGTCCCGGGAAGGCAGTCCACCCTCTACCCCGGAGCGCTTCCCGGGCTGCTGGTCGCCGGCGATCCCGGAATTCCCAAGACGATTGCGCCCATACACTACAAGAATTTTGCCCCCCGCATTGGCGTAGCGTACACGCCCAGGTTCGAGCGGGGATTCTTAAAGACGATTTTTGGGGAGGCAGGCGAGAGCAGCATTCGCGCCAGCTACGGCGTGTTCTACACCGAGTTTCCCGGCTTGGCGGCGGGCATCCTGTATGCCGTGCCACCCTTTGGCTATAACTACCTCAGTCCGGGACCGCCGCTGCTGGAGCAGCCGTTCATCACCGCCGCCAGTGGCGTGAATAACGGGCAGCGATTCCCTTTCCCATTCCCCCCGCACAACGTGTCCAGGTCCCACCCGGACACTTCCATCAACTGGGCAAACTTTGCCCCGCTGTCGGCAGATCCGTTCTTCTATTACCGCAATCGCGTACCGTACATCGAAAACTACTTGTTTTCCATCCAGCGCCAGCTCACGCGATCCTTGCTGCTGACAGTCAGCTACGTCGGCAACCAGGGCCATCACATATTGGCGGTGTCTTCGGTGAACCCGGGCAACCCTGCGCTATGCCTTAGCCTGCGTGCCTGCGGTCCATTCGGCGAAGACGCAACCTACACCAGCGGCACCGGCCAAACCATCTACGGAACGCGCAGCGGACAAAACGGCGGTCAGCCACTGGTCGGAGCAGGCGAAAACTACGGCGAAAACGCAGAAGATATCACCTCGGCCAACTCCAACTACAACGCGCTCGAAAGCACCCTTCGCTACCGCCACAGGGGCACTACGTTTCTGCTCAGCTATGCTTACGCAAAATCCATTGACCAGGGTTCCAACATCGGCGAGCAGCTCAATCCGCTGAACCCACGGCAGAGCCGCACCCTCTCCGCCTGGGATCAGAGACAGACCTTTGTCGCCAGTTACACGCTGGCGCTGCCCGTCGAAAGCGTCTTCCGCGCAACCAATCGTCTGACGAACGCGTGGACTATCTCAGGAAACACCCGCTTCGCCAGCGGCTTTCCGGTGACGCTGTATGACAACTCTGACAATTCGCTGCTGGGCACTTTGGGCAACGGCGTCAACAACTACCTGCTGGATACTCCGCAATATCTTCCTGGACGGCTCAAAATCAACAAGAACGGCCGCAATGGCCGGCCGGCCTTCAATACTTCCCTCTTCCCGGAGGAAAACGTAGGTCAGTTAGGCAACGCCAAGCGCCGCATCTTTTATGGACCAGGGATCAATAACTTCGATCTGACACTGCAGAAGAGCGTGCGCCTGGTCGAGGCCAAGTCCTTCGACTTTCGGGTTGAGGCATTCAATGCCTTCAACCACACCCAGTTCTTCGGTCCCGCGTCGGTCGACGGGCAAGTGGATGATCCCAACTTCGGTCAAATCGTCAGCGCCGCGGCTCCTCGCCTGATGCAACTCGTGGCGAAATTTAACTTCTAGACGCGTAACGCGGGCGCCGAAGACACTACGCGCGAATTTTGCCGAGCACGAAGTTCTTGATCATGGCGCGGCGCTGACGCCGGAAGTACGCGGTCGACGTAAAGTAGTCGCGCGGCTTGCCGATCGCCTTCGCCACATCGTGTGCGGCGGCCCGGAGTTGTGCGAAATGATGAAAGCGTACGGCGTGGCGTGCGTGGTGCGGATAGGCCGCCTGCCACAGATCCATCGCCGCGGAAGCGTCGAGGCCCGGAAAGATCGTTGCTGCGTTGGCTTCGGCGATTTTCCGCTCGCTTAAGTAATAGTCGTCGATCTGCGCCGTTGTGTTGGAAAGATGGCGCCGGTATTGCACCAGACGATCGGAAAGATTGTGCATCGGACCAATTTGCGCCATGCGCATCCATAAATCGAGATCTTCGCCGTTATTGAAATTGCGGTAGTTGCCGGCGCGCAAGACGGCATCGCGGCGCACGAGCGTGCTCGGGGCATTCAGGCTTGATTGCCAGCGCGTGCGCCAGCGGATCTCCGCATCTTCGGTCGGATATTCCCAATCGGGAAGCGGATTGCCGCGGTCGTCGATGATTTGCGGCAAGCAGCCCAAGGCGACGAGCGACGGATGATCGCGCATGTACGCAACTTGACGCGCCAGACGCGTCGGATGGTGAATGTCATCCGCATCGATCGCGGCGCAAAACTCCGTTTGCGCCGTTTCCATCAGGCGGCCGCGGCAAATGCCCAACGGAAGCGGCTGTCCGGCAACGACGCGGCCGGCGATGCAGGAGGGAATATATGCCTGCAGCAACTCGACGCTGCCGTCGGTCGACCCATTGTCCCAGACGATGATTTCGTGATTCGGATACGTTTGAGCGACGAGTGAATCGAGGAGTTCGCGCAAGTAGGGCATGCCGTTGAGTACCGGCATCAGCCAGGTGACGCGGGGCCATTCGGAGGCGGTCGTCACGGCGACTCAGTCAACATGCGCGCGCCTCTTCTGCGATCGCGGGCACTGTGGAGTCGTCGAGCCGTGGACCCCGGTTTTCATACCCGAGTGCCCTGCATTCGAAGTGGCGCCGTTGAAAACGCCCCGAAGTTTCTGTGCGGCAATTCTTGCATTAGATTATCGGGGGCGATGGAGTTCGCAACACGCGAAGGCCCCATCCCGGCATGGGCAAGGATGGGGCAGTTCTGTGAACCGTTAACGGCTAAAGCAGTTTCGGAATTGGTGTAGACCGAAGCCGAAAACCTTTACGTGGTTTTCTCTCAAGGAAAGCCACACCTCGCGAGCTTTACCAGGCCACGGTAATTCCGAAACTGCTCTAAGGGACGATGGCTCTAAGCTGGCTTAGACGGCTTCGCTGTACTGCTCGACGTACTCGGCGGATTCCTCCACCTCCACTGGCTGCTTTTTGGCGGCAGGCTCTGCCTTTGCGGTTTGCGCTGTTTCGGTGAGATCCACGTAGCCTTGCAAGGTCGCGTTGTCTTCAATCGACAACCTGGCTGCGGTGATGTCTCCAGCAAATACGGCGGAGTGCTTCAACTCGGCGCGCCCGCTCGCCTTGACACTACCCTCAACCCGGCCGAACACTACCAAATCGCCGGCAACGATATCTGCATGGATCACGCCGTTGGCCCCTACGGTGAGCCGCTTGCCCGTTAACGTAATGTTGCCTTCCAGTACGCCATCGAGAAAAAAGTCTTCTTCTCCCGACACTTCTCCGCGAATACAAATGCCTTTCCCGATCACCGTCCCGGAACTATTCATCTGTAGTGTCCTCCGATTAGCAACTTTATGGGCCTAAGGGAGGGGTAGCAATCACCGAAACGTCGCAGATGAAACTGATCCAGCACGGAGGAGGAGGATCCTTATTTGCCGGCAGTCTCCAACCGATCGGCCGCGGCGTCGATGGCGCGGCTCTCGGCTTGGAGCACACCGCCGACGATCGGCGCCTCCTGTTCGGCGAGGGCCCATTGATGTTGATCCAATGCCTCACGCACTCCGGCCAGGGGCTTGACTCCATAGCCGGTATAGGCTCCGGGAGCATAGATCTGGTTTTTGTACCATGGCCGGCCGGGCAGGCCCTCCGGGCGGAGATTCGTCCGCTCAATCAGCATCAGCAAATGGTTGAGGGTGGCAAGGCCGGCATCGTCCACAGTGAGCCCACGGGCCTGGGCGGCAGCGAATGCTGCCTGATAGTGTTTCGCGGCGCGGGTGAGCGACACCACACCATTGTCGAGGGGCGCAAAGTTCAGGTAGGGCGGCTCAGCCTCACGTTTGGGTGGAAAACCCGGCCGTTTGGGGTCGGAAATTGCCTGAAACACCCCTTCGTCGAGCTCCAGATTGCGCTCCTGGATCGTCTCCCGCGTGCTACTGAGCTCGGTTTTCAGGTCCTTCACATAACCTTCGATGGTCTCGGCAACCGCGGTGAACTGGTAAGGCAATAGCTCCGCGTCGGCCATGCGCAGGACTGCCGTCCCGGCCGTCTGCGCCAGGGCCCGGCCGTACTGGAAGTTGGTGTCGGAAAAGTGAGTGTAGTAATAAAAATCGTCGTAGATCGAGTGATACGCGCTCCCGGCGCCCTCCCCGCTAAAACTCAGGTCCAGCGAAGGAATGGCAAGGTAGTCGATAAATGGCGCGAAATCTGAGCCGTCGCCCAGGGCCTCTATGCTGGTATCGGCGCGGTTGCGCAGCACCGATCGTTTATCGGCGCTACTTGCCGTGGACAAAGCCTGCAGCCGGGCGCGCTCCCAGATGGTGAGCTTGGTCTCAGGATCAGGAACCTGGCGGGCCACCTCGTTGATAAAGTGCTCCACGGAATGGGCGCCATCGACGCCCAGAAAGCCGCGATCAGTGTTGTCGGAATTTAGGTACAGCACGGCATGGTCGTTCAACTCGGCGGCATGCTGTTCCACCCATTCGGTTGAGCCGAGGAGACCGGGCTCCTCCCCATCCCAGGCACAGTAAAGGATCGTGCGCCGCGGTTTCCAGCCTTGCTTACGCAGTTCCCCCAGCGAGCGCGCCTCCTCAAGCTCAGCCACCAGGCCGGAAATAGGGTCCTCGGCGCCGTTTACCCACGCATCGTGATGGTTGCCGCGAATGACCCATTCGTCCGCGGCCTGCGTTCCGGGAATTTTGGCAATGACGTCATAGATCGGTTTGATATCCCAGTTGGAGATCATTTTGAGGTGGGCTTTCGAGGAGCCGGGGCCCACATGGTAGGTGATGGGCAAACCGCCGCGCCACGCCTCGGGAACGACCTGGCCACCTAAGGCCGTCAAGAATGGCTGTGCATCGCCATAAGAGATGGGCAATACGGGAATTTTGGTAATGATTGGGGAGTCTTTGATCGCCAGGCGCTTGGCATCTTTGGTCGCGGGAATACCCGGTGTAAGGGGGTCGCCGGGATAGTTGGTGTCGTTCACGCCGCCCCGCTGTACGCCTTCTTTGGATCGGCCCGCTCCGCCGGGAAAGGGATCGGTATCGCCGTACCCATCCTGCTGCGGATCAGAATAGAGGATGCAGCCGATGGCGCCGTGCTCAGCGGCGACCTTGGGTTTGATGCCACGCCAGGTTTTGCCGTAGCGGGCAATGACGATGGCGCCCTTGACCGAAACGCCCATTCGCTCCAGGTCGTCGTAGTCTTCGCGGGCGCCGTAATTGACGTAGACCAGCGGTCCGGTTACGTCGCCATCGATGGAGTAGGCGTTGTAGGTCGGCAACTGTTCGGACTGCTGATTGGAAGTGGGGTCGACCGCGACCGGCGGCTCAGCCAGAGTGGCGGTAAACTTTTGCGGTTCGAGCAGCTCGAGTTTGCGATCTTTGGGGGTAGGAAACAGGACGTAGAAGGTCTCAATCTGGGTATCAAAGCCCCAGTCGCGAAACTTACCTTGCAGCCACTCCGCGTTGTCGTGGTCGTAGGGAGAACCAACGTTGTGCGGACGCGCGGTCAAATGCTGCATGTCGGCGCGCAGGTTTTCTGGCGAAGGCATTGCGCGGAACTTTGTTTCCCAGGCCAGCTCAGCCGCCGAGGCCTGGGGAGTGTAGCCGTCTAACACGGGTACGGGCGCTGCTGGCGTGGTCTGCGCCTGGAGCAAGGGAGCCGGCCAACCGCCGGCCGCCAGGCAGATACATACGGATGAAGAAACAAGGGAGCGAAACCACTGCAGTGGGATCAAACGATTACCTCGAAATTCAATGCAAGTTCAATTGAGAAAGCGAAAGCCTTTGCCGGCCGGCTGAATCAAAGTTCGATGGGGATAGCCACTGCTCGAAATTGGCCTGGAGCAGGGGCCATTCCGAATCGAGCATGCAGAACCAGGCGGTATCGCGATTGCGGCCTTTGACGATCATATGTTGACGGAAGACGCCCTCAAAGGTAAAGCCGAGCCGCAAAGCAGCGCGACGCGAGGGCTCATTCAGCGCGTTGCATTTCCATTCGTAACGGCGGTAGCCCAGATCGTTGAAGACGTGGCGCGCCATGAGGTACATGGCCTCGGTTGCGCCGATGCTGCGCTGTAGAGCGGGGGTAAAAATAATACTGCCCACCTCGATCGAGCGATGCGAGGGATCGATACGCAGGTACGCCGCCTGACCTACTGGGGTACCGCCGGCATTATCGACAATGGCCCAGAAGAGCGGGTCGCGGGAGTTTTGCTTTTGGGCGAATGCGGCGTCGAAGGCGGCGCGGCTGGGGTAGGGGCCATCCGCCATGTAGCGCCATTGAGATTCGCTCTCGGGCCCGTGGGTGCCATGGTAGAGCGCCTCCGCCTGCGATGCTTCGAAGGGGCGAAGAGTCACCACGCGCCCGGGAAGCACAATGGGGTGCGGCCGCTGCGCGGGAGTGGAATCGACCGCGATGCCGATCTGCGTCATGCCATCGATACTAGAGCATTTTTACTTCTACTCTGCACAGGAGGGCGCGGCGAAGTGCGGCTCTTCTTCCACCCCAGCAGGCTCGCCTGCCGGGGACCCCGGTCTTGAGGAAAAGCCGCCATGGGAGTCGTTACTCTGTAAGCACCAGAAGTGAAAATACTGTAGCAAGAAGGTGGATGGTCCTCTGCTCTAGAGCGAGTTTGGGGTGGCCTGGATTTTTGGATTTGGCCTGGTGCATACGGGGCAGCCGAAATCCTTTTCGACCCTTGGCTTCGGGTGATTATTTAAAGTGGAAGATTAATGTTTTCCGGTATCTCCGCTGAAATAGCCGGCTCGGGTCTGCACCGCCTGGTCCTTATTCTTGGTGGTCAGATGGATGGAGTGGTAGCCGCTGCTCTGGTCTTTGGGCGGCGTGTAGCCTAGAACGAATTGCGTACGCAGTTCCTCGGCGATGCTCGCGTAGATGTCGTCTACGGTGTCTTTCTTCGTGACCTCGAAGAAGCGGCCCCCGGATTCCTGGGAAATGCGCTGCAGAATCTTCTTACCGTTTGGACCGTTCTGCTGCTGCTGCCTGGGGTAACGGCCGCCGCCGGGGTATCCGCCGGGGTATCCACCGCCCGGGTAACCGCCTCTCCGGCCCGGATAACCTCCCCGGTCATAAGGATCGTCGTCCTGCCCCCTGTTGTCGAAGCCGCGATCATGATCCTCGTGGCCACCATAATAGATCGCGTAGACGATGGTCTCTGATCGCTGCGCCGATTCGATGGCGCTGTTGAGGGTTTCCTGGCTGCCCCGATCTTCGCCGTCGGTCAGAACCACAATGGCCTTGCGGCCAGTTTGCTTTTTCATCACTTCATCACAGGCAAGAAAAATAGCATCGTAGAGCAGGGTACCGGCTCCGTGCCTCCGGGGCGCCCCGGAACCCTGGTCGCTGGTGGGCGTGTTCTCCACCGCGGGTTGGGTATCGATTTCTCCCACCGCCTTTTCCAGCTTGCCATGGTCCGCGGTGAGGTCCTGCAACAACTCAACGTCGCGATCGAAGTGGATCACGAACGCCCGATCCGTAGGCCTGGTAATCATCTGATCGAGGAAGGTTCGGCTGGCAGCCCGCTCCTTATCGAGATTGTCACGCTCGCTCATACTGGTATCGACCAGCAGGCCGACGGTCAAGGGGAGGTTCGTCTCCTGGTTGAAATAGCGGATCGACTGGGGCTTTCCGTCCTCCTCCAGCACAAAGTCGTCTTTGGTGAGGTTGGTCACGATCTTGCCCTTTTTGTCGCGGACGGTCACCGGCAAGGTGACCACATTCACATCGACCGACAAAGTTGGCGGCGCCTGGACCTGAGCCGCAGGCGGGGCCGGCGCCGGGGTCGCAGTCGAGTTTTGCGACTGAAGCGCCGGAGCGAGGAGAAGTAAGCAGGACAAAGGAAGATTTCGGATCAGACCCATGCCACCGTTAGACCACACCGCTTCCCTCCTTGTCACCTGCCAGGGCATCATTATGGATTCAGGTGCGTGCTCGGGATCCGCGCTCGGGATCCGCACTTGGGATCCGCACTTGGAATCATAGATCGTCGACGCAGGTACCGGGAACCCCAGCCTTCACACAGACGTGGATGGGGCGCCCGGAGTTTGCATCCAGCGGTTGCTCGATTATGATGCCGTGAGTTGCGAAGGTGGCGCCTTTGCCGTCATCGGGAGCGCCTCGGAAAAGGCTTGCACTAAACTCCAGCTCGCTAGACGACATTCGTCGGTTCCGAACGAATATTCAGCAGGTTTCCGCATCACGTTCGGACAGCGCCCCCTTCTGCTTGCCGGTGGCCGGCTCCCCGGAAGGAGTCAAGAGAGCATTCCGGCGCGAGCTGCCGGCGCCTTTCAGAATGGCTGCGGCCTGCGCGTCGCTGTTGGTTCTGCTGACGCGAATCTGAACACAACAAATACCTCTTTGCCGGCGCATCTCACCTTCCGGTTCTCTCCAGCCGATGCAGCAGACAGTGCTTACCCGACACATAGCAATGCCAGAGGCGAAGCGGAATCCACCTATCGCGGCAGGGAAGATTGCGCACGGTTATTGAAGTAACGAAGAGAATCAGCAAATAAGTCAACCGGCGGCATTCGGACCGGCGGGTGAGCTCATCCGATTCTAACTTCCGGCCGCCGGCGACACAGTACACGACATCGCGCATATCAGGCAATGCCTGCCAGGCCAACAACCGCATAGCTTATGCACTTGTGATTGCGACATATGCGGCTGGACGATTCAGGAAGGGACTATGGAGCATATCAGCGCGGAGGACCAGGAAACAATTCGTGAGTTCCTGGTCGAGAGCCATGAAAATCTTTCGCGCCTGGATCAGGATCTGGTGGAACTGGAGAAACACCCGCGGGACGCGGATCTGCTGGGAAGCATCTTTCGCACCATCCACACAATCAAGGGAGCGTGCGGGTTTTTGTCGTTTACCACCCTGGAAGGAATCAGCCACCAGGCCGAGAGCCTGCTGAGCCAGTTACGCAATGGTAAGCGGGAGCTGACGCCGGCGCTGGTGAGCCTGATTTTAGAGACGGTCGACGCCACGCGACAAGTAATGGCCTCGATTGAAGCCAGCGGGACCGAGGGTGGGTTGCTGTTTGATGATCTCACCGAGCGTTTGCGTCTGGCGGCGGAACTGGATGCGAGCCCTGCTGCTCCGCCTTTGCCGACCCCGGCTACGGCCACCTCCACGCCCACTAGGGCCCCTGTTAGGGCTGCTGTTGCGGCCCCACCTCCCGAACCAGCCGCGCCGGCGGCTGTCGCAAAAAGCAGCAGCAAAGTGCACGAAGACGGGCCGGCAGAAGAAAGACAACAAAGGGAGAAGGATGGAAGATGGTGTCGCGCGGCCTTCCGCGGCAGCCGATGCCAACATTCGGGTTGGGGTGGAGTTACTCGACAAACTGATGGATCTGGTGGGCGAGCTGGTGCTTACCCGAAACCAGATTCTGCAGTTCAACGTTGAGCGCGAGGATGCAGCGCTGAATGCGACCTCGCAGCGCCTGAACCTGATCACCACAGAGTTGCAAGAGGGCGTGATGAAGACCCGCATGCAACCTATCGGCGTGGTGTGGAGCAAGCTGCCCCGGGTGGTGCGAGATATGGCGATGGCCCTGAGCAAGGATATTCGGCTGGTGATGGACGGTGCGGAGACAGAACTGGATCGCACCATCATCGAAGCGATCAAGGATCCGCTCATGCACCTGGTGCGCAATGCATGCGACCACGGGGTGGAACTTCCCCAAGCGCGCACCCGCGCCGGCAAGGCGTCGCAGGGAACGCTAACGCTGCGCGCCTATCACGAAGGCGGGCAGGTAAACATCGAGGTCGGTGACGATGGAGCAGGCATTGACGTGGCGCGGGTTAAACAGAAAGCAGTCGAGAATGGATTGCTGCGTCCGGAACATGCAGAAAAGCTGAGCGACCGAGAGGCGTTTAACCTTATTTTCCAGCCCGGCTTTTCGACGGCGCGAACGGTGACCAATATTTCCGGACGCGGCGTGGGCATGGATGTGGTGAAGTCTCACATTGAGAAGATTGGTGGGGTGGTGGATCTCTCCAGCCGGGCGGGCGAGGGCTCGACGGTCAAGATCAGGATTCCACTTACGCTGGCCATCATTCCCGGTTTGGTGATCACCAGCGGTGGCGAACGATTTGTGATTCCCCAGGTAAGCCTGCTCGAGTTGATTCGCCTGGAGGGCGATGCTTCAGGCAAGCACATTGAATATGTGCACGGCACGCCCGTCTATCGACGCCGGGGGAACCTTTTACCCATCGCCTATCTGAATCAGGTGCTCAGGCTCCCCTCAGCCAATCGCACCGAGGCAGTTAGCATGGTGGTTCTGCAAGCGGAAGATCGACAATTCGGCCTGGTGGTGGACGGCATTAACGATACCCAGGAAATTGTCGTTAAGCCGCTGGGCAAGCAACTCAAGGGACTGACGCTGTACGCGGGCGCAACCATCATGGGTGACGGCCGGGTGGCGCTCATTCTAGACGTGCTTGGTATCGGCCAGCGCTCGGGAGTGTTGACGGAATTTCATGAACAGGCCCGGGCATCGGACCAGCCGAAGCTGCAAGCCGAGACAGAGCGACAGTGTCTGTTACTATTCCAGTCCGGCTCCTTCGAACGCCTCGCAGTGCCGCTTTCTCTGGTGGCGAGGTTGGAGGAGTTTCCCCAGTCATCCATCGAGCGCGCGGGCGGCAGCAAGGTGGTGCAGTATCGCGAACACATTCTTCCCTTGCTGTCACTACGCGGAGTTCTTGAACCCGGCACTGCCGATAAGGCTATGACCGCCGATCCGGTGCAGGTGGTGGTTTTTAACGACGGTGACAGCAGCGTGGGCATGGTGGTTGACGAGATTCTCGATGTAGTCGAAGAGGCCGTTACGGTACGACAAAAATCCAACCGCAAAGGCCTGCTGGGCTCGGCTGTGGTCGGAAAGCGAGTTACGGATTTCCTCGATCTGAACGACGTAATCCACGCCGTCGAGGGCCATTGGTTTGCGAGCACGCAAGGGCGAACAGGCGGCAAGAGAATTCTGGTCGCCGATGCATCCGCGTTCTCACGGGGCATGATCCGCAGTGGTCTGGATATGGCCGGCTACGTCGTACATGAAGCAGCAAGCCTGCTCGAGGCGATGCGCAACATGGAGCAACATGCGGTGGACGGGGTGGTGACGGCTCTCGACCTTCCCCCCGATGGCGGGGGGGCGCTGCTGGCTGCGCTGCGCAGCCGTCCGGCATGGGCGAAGATTCCGGTGCTGGCCATTGCCGACTCAACCGAACCGGTGGAGCGCTCAGCCGCTCGCAGTGCGGGCTTTTCTGATTGCCATGCGAAGTCTGACCAGGCGCACATGCTGACTTCCGTGGCCCGGCTGCTCTCGACGCAGGCAGCCGTAGAAGCGGTTCCAACCGCAGTTTGACGAGAGACAGACAATGACCGTTCAAGCCTCAATCCCAAAAGCCGAAGCCACACCGACGAGCGCACAGTTCTCCACCTTCTTTGTGGCCGACCTGTTCTTTGGCGTGGATGTTCTGCACGTTCAAGAGGTATTGCGCTTCCAGCCCATGACCGGGGTGCCGCAAGCGCCCGAGGTGGTCGAGGGCTTGATCAACCTGCGCGGACAAATTGTAACCGCCATCGATATGCGCAAACGGCTTCAACTCCCGACACGTCCCGAAGACCAGACGCCGATGAATCTGGTCGTCCGCACCTCGGACGGCCCAGTAAGCCTGCTGGTCGACGAGATCGGAGATGTGCTGGAGATGGACGCAACGACCTTCGAGCGGCCGCCAGAGAACCTGGATCCCGCAGCGCGCGACCTCATCCGAGGGGTTTATAAACTGCAAGACCGGCTGCTGTTGGTTTTGGATGAAGAGCGGACAGTCGATCTGGCCGCGGGCCGGGCGGCCTCGTGAGGGTCAGTGTCAAAGAGCGGACCGCACGCAGTGCGCGGTTCGGAACGATCGAGCGTGGACAGCGCGGAATAACACAATGGAAATGTAGAGGAGCAGGCAATGGTAAGACTGGCAAGCAACGTCAACCCGGCTGAAAGTGGCCTCAATGGCAAGGCAGAGAGTGTCGTAACGGGATTGGACGTTGCGGCAATGGATGCGCCGAGAACGCAGGTGGAAAGAAAGGTGAACGCGGAAATACTTCGGCTGGTAGAGGCATCGCGAGAAGGGCGCCTCAGCGAGCGGGGGAGGGTCGAAGCCTTCGCCGGGAACGACCTCAAACTGATCGAGGGTGTCAATGCAATGCTGGACAGCATCCTGCTGCCGATCGGTGAAGGCAACCGCATCCTGGCGCAGATTTCCAACGGCAAAATCGATGAGCTGATCGCACAGACCTACCAGGGCGATCACGAAAAGATGAAGCTGGCCGTCAACAACGTGGCATCGTCACTGCAACGGCTTGTAGCGGACACCGACATGCTTACCAGGGAAGCTTCTGAGGGTCACGTGGGTGCGCGCGCCGACGCCATGCAGCACCACGGCCCTTATCGCAAACTGATCGAGGGCTTCAACCGAACCCTGGAGACGATCATGGCGCCACTCAAGGCCGCGGCCGAGAACGCGAGCACGCTGGCCTCCTCCTCGGAAGAACTTACGGCGACCAGCGATCAGATGGCCACCAACGCGGAAGAAACCGCGGTGCAGGCGAACGTGGTGTCGGCGGCGAGCGACCAGGTTTCAAAGAACGTCGCTTCGGTTGCGTCAGCGTCGGAAGAGATGCAGGCATCGATCCGCGAGATATCGAAGAATGCCAACGATTCCGCGCGGGTGGCGAAGAATGCTGTCAGCGTGGCGCAATCGACCACCGAAACGATGAAGAGGCTGGGCGAGTCAAGCCAGGAGATCGGCAACGTGGTGAAGGTGATCACCTCGATTGCGCAGCAAACCAACCTGCTGGCACTGAATGCAACCATCGAGGCGGCGCGGGCTGGAGAAGCAGGCAAAGGCTTCGCCGTGGTGGCCAACGAGGTAAAGGAACTAGCCAAGCAAACAGCCAAGGCGACAGGAGAGATCAGTCAAAAGATTGAGGCCATCCAGGGAGTGACCAAGGGAGCGGTGACCGCGATCGAAGAGATCAGCGCGATCATTAACCAGATCAATGACATTTCCAGCAGCATCGCGTCGGCGGTGGAAGAACAGACGGCGACGACCAACGAGATTGGGCGCAGTGTGAATGAGGCGGCGCAGGGAGTGAACGACATCGCAAAGAGTATTGGCGGGGTGGCTACGGCGGCGAGGAATACGACACGGGGAGCGATCGATACCAAAACCGCATCGATGGAGTTGAGCAAGATGGCCGCGCGGCTCCAGCTGGCGGTGGCGAAGTTCACATTCTGACCGGACCCATGGTTTCGGAGATGGCCCCTGGTATGGGTACCAACCGACGGACCGGCCTAGTGGTGTCCGCCACACAAATGATCATTTATCCGTCTCGACAAGCAAGAGCTTCCACAGGCTGCGGAAAACCCGGTTTTGTATCAGGGCATGGCTTTAGCCGTGCCACAATGCGCCGAAAATGATCTTGGGCTTTAGCCCCTGAGGTACTCTTGGTTCGACCAATCTGCCACTTCGAGCCCGGAATACAGGACGTTATTTCTGGCGGACTGCCCCAGAGACGAAAGTGGATCAAGATGGCCGAAGTACTGGTTGTAGACGATTCCAAGACCATGCGCGTGATCCTGCGCAATATCCTGCGCGAACTGGGATACGAGGTGCTGCGAGGCGGTCGACGGCAAAGAGGCGCTGAAGGTGATCGAAACCGAGAAGACCACGGTGCGGTTAGTTCTGACGGATTGGAACATGCCAGTGATGAATGGTCTGGATCTGGTCAAGCAGTTGCGCCAGAATCCGGAACTTTGCTTCGCTGACGGTGATTATGGTGACCACCGAAAGCGAAGTCGGACCACATCGTATCCGCCCTGGAAGCGGGAGCCAACGAGTACGTCATGAAGCCATTTACCAAAGACATTCTCAAGGAAAAGCTCGAGATGGCTGGGATTCTTCCCCTGGCAGGGCGGTAAACATGGCCGTCGTGCAGCGGCGTTTGCTCCAGCCCGGCGAACGGATTCGCGTCATGGTGGTCGACGACTCAGTGGTGATCCGGCGCCTGGTCACGCTGGCGCTGGAGCAGGACCCGATGATCGAAGTCGTGGGAACCGCATCGAACGGTGCCATCGGCTTGCAACGGATCCCGCAGTTCAATCCCGACGTCATCACGTTGGACATCGAGATGCCGGATATGAATGGGCTGGACATGTTGCGCCGTGTTCGGCGAGAGTACCCGCATTGCGGGTCATTATGTTCAGCACACTCACTGAGCGTGGCGCGGCGGATTACTTTGCAGGCCCTGACCCTGGGGGCCGACGACTACGTGGCCAAGGTTTCGAACGAGGGGTCGCTCGATCGTTCGAACTGCCCGTCTGCGCGAAGAAATGATCCCGAAGATCAAGCAGTTCTTCCGTGTAGCGGGAAGCGTCACCACCGTGTCCCCCGCCGCGTCCCCCACCGCGTCTCGATCAGACAATACCTATCTGCCGGCGACACCGCCGCCGCAGCGGAGCGCGCCGGCTTGCGCAGAGCATGAAGTTGCGGCCGAGAGTGGTGGTGATCGGTGTTTCCACGGGAGGACCTGCTGCGCTGGGCGCGATCCTGCCCAGGATACCGGCGAGCTTTCCGCTGCCGATCATCGTGGTGCAGCACATGCCAGCGCTCTTTACCCGGTTGCTCGCCGAGCGTCTGAACGCCACCTGCCAGTTGCCCGTCGAAGAAGCAAGCCAGGGCCGTCGGGTGGAACCCGGCAAGATTCTGATTGCGCCTGGCGACTTTCACATGAAGGTGGCCTCTCGTGGAAGCGTCCTACAAGTGTTTCTCGATCAGTCACCGCTGCAGAACTCCTGCCGTCCCGCGGTCGACGCGCTCTTTACTTCGATCGCGGAGTTATATGGCGGCGCGGTGCTGGCGGTGGTTCTGACTGGCATGGGGCAGGATGGTTTGCGAGGTGTAGAACTTCTGAAGGCCCAGGGGGCATGGGTCCTGGTCCAGGACGAGGCATCGAGTGTGGTTTGGGGTATGCCGGGCGCGGTGGCGAATGCCGGCCTTGCCGACCGCGTGCTGCCGCTAGACGACGTTGTGCCTGAGATCCTGAGCGTCACCGGATATTAAAGCATTTTCGCAATGACTGCGGTGTGGTAAGAGCAGCGAGGTGTGGTTTTCTTTGAGAGAAAACCACGTAAAGGCCTGCTCCTTCGGTCTGCACCAATTGCGAAAATGCTAAAGGGAAGGAGAAGCGCCAGTAGCGCTGATCAATGGAGATCCTACCGGACAACTATCGCTTCCTGCAGGAGCACGTCCGTTCCCAAGTAGGCATCGTGCTCGAAGAAAACAAGCATTACCTGTTTGAAAGCCGCCTCGCGCCGATCGTCAGGCAACACGGCCTCGGCTCGATCAACGACTTGTGCGCGCTGCTTCGTGGGAAGCGCGACATCGCGCTCGCACACCAGGTAGTCGAGGCCATGACCACGAACGAGACCTACTTTCTTCCGCGATCCAGCGCAGTACGAGGCCATACGGACGGTGTTGCTGCCGAAACTGAAGGAGGAGCGCCGGGATTCGCGGAAATTGCGCTTCTGGTCGGCGGCGTCCTCGACCGGTCAGGAAGCGTACAGCCTGGCGATGATGCTGCTGTCGGAGAACGGATTGAAGGACTGGAACATGCAAATTCTCGGTACCGACTTCTCCTCGAAGGTGGTGGAACGCGCGCGGGCCGGAGTCTACCAGCAGATCGAGGTGAATCGCGGACTGCCGGCACCCTTGTTGGTGAAGTATTTTCGGCGTTCCGGGTTGGACTGGCAGATCGGTGAACCGTGCGACGGATGATTCGTTTTGAGACGATCGACCTGCGCAAGAGCATGCGCACGCTCGGACCTTTCGACCTGGTGTTCTGCCGTAACGTCATGATCTATTTCGACAACGAAACCAAGCGCAACATCATGAAAGAAATCCACGGCACCTTGTTCCGAGGGGGTTGGCTACTATTCGGAGGCGCCGAAACAGCGGTCAGCCTTGAGGAGCGTTTTGATCGACAGACGGTGGGCAATGTGACCGTCTACGTCGCCCGATGAAGGAGATGCGTGCTGACAGAGCTAACTGAAGACATGATGGACCAGATTGTGGAGTCGGTCTTCGCAAGTATGGTGAAACTCGAAGTGTACCGTAGCGACGTACCCTGGGCCCCTGTGCCGACCGGGTGACGCCACGGTTCACCTGATGGGCGATTGGAACGGGACGCTGCTATTGGAGTGCACTCGACCGGCAAGCCTGCCGTTTCGCCGGCCGATTTCTTTCGACGGACCCCCCGGACACGGTAAACGATGACGTGCGCGACGTACTGGGCGAATTGGCCAATATGATCGGCGGCAACATGAAGATCGTGCCGTGGCCAGCGGGTCTGAGGCTGTCGATGCCCGCAGTCACGGATGGAAGCAACTATGGGGTTGCGGATGCGCGGGTGCGAATTCCATAGCAGGCTCGGTTTTCAGTGCGAGGAAGGACCCTTCTGGGTCACCCTCCTGGCCGTCAGCCGGGCAGCCCTCCTGACCACAGGCTTCCACGGGACCGAAACACTGCGACGGAAACCCTCTGCTCTCCTGAAGCTTCTCACCCTGACAGGATTCGACGAATCTGCCGATAGGAGATTCGCACGACGGGCGTCTCCCTATAGGGCTTTAGTCCGAACCAAGTCAGATGGGCGAGGGTGGCATGGATATTCTCCTAGTGGACGACAGCAAGACAATGCGCGGGATCGTCCAGCGAGCCATACGACAGGCTGGTTTTCGTGGGCTTACCGTCGGCGAGGCGGAAAATGGAGTCCAGGCGCTGGAAAAGCTTCGCGAGGTACAACCGAAGCTCATTCTATCCGACTGGAACATGCCTGAAATGTCCGGGATCGACTTCCTGGTGCAGGTAAGAGCATCGCCGAACAAGGTGCCTTTTGGTTTCATCACCTCAGAGGCGTCGGCGGCGATCAAGGAGCTTGCCATGAATTCGGGAGCGAGCTTCCTGATCACCAAGCCGTTTAGTCCGGAGGCTGTGCAAGAGGCTCTGTCACCCATTCTGGGCAAGTGCTAAACCATGTCAGAGCCCACACCGTACGGTCTGTCAAAGCTCTTTTCGCAATTGATCGGACGCAAAGTGACCTTCACGCAGACGACCGCCGCCGCAGAAACGAAGATCAAGCAGATGTATGGGATCTACGATGTTCTTCCCTATGAGACTGCGATGATTCTCAAGGCTGATCTGCCGCTGCTGGGCTCCCTTGGAGGAGTGCTGGTGGGTCTACCCGATGCGGCGGTAAAGGAGCATTTGGCAAAGACCCCGGTTGAGGAACTGCTACGCGATGCGATTCATGAGGTCTTAAATATCGCTTCAGCCGTGATTACCACAGAAGGCCGGGCTGTCTTCGTCAAGATGGTGGAGAATACCGCCTACATCGATGGCGCGGCGGGAACGCTCTTCAAAAAACCAGACCGCAGAAGCTATTTCAATGTCTTAGTGGATGGCTACCAGGGCGGTAAGTTCACTATCCTCTCGCAGTTCACACCGGGTAACCCGTGAAGCGCCTTAGATCACGTCACCCGATTCCCGAACCCACGTGTCTACTCCACGCCCACGGACCTGCGCGCGGCTCGCTCCAACGGTGACGGCAGCTCATTACCAAAGACATAACTTGAGTTTCGCGGCGGCTCTCATGCCGGCTCGACATAGGTTCATCGGCAGACAGGCAATCCTTGACAGGAAGATGCGCCTCTATGGCTATGAGCTGCTGTTTCGCACCAGCACCGTCTGTTGATGGAGCCGTCACTGTGTTTTCGCCTGCTTCGCCTGGCGAATTCCGCAGCGCGTGGAAGCCGCTTCAGGATCTCAACGATTCAAGCGGCTTTGTTCGTGGTCGGTGAAGATGCCTTTCGCAAACTCGTGAGCGTGGTTCTCGCCAGCATGAAGTCGAAAGGGAGACTCGATCGGGATGTGGAGCAGGCTCTTCAGCGGGCCTTCTTCTGCGAATCTCTTGCATCCGCTCTGGGTGAAAGTCCGGCAGAGCTCTACATGCTGGGGATGCTCTCTATGATGGATCGGATGCTGAATGTTCCCATGAAACAACTGGTGGACCTGATTTCTGTCAACTCCCGGATTCAGGAAGCGTTGCTCGACTCTGAAGACGGCATAGGCCGGGCACTGAGGATATGCAGATACCATGAGAGCGGAGACGCCTGTAAGCAACTACCTTCGGACGATATGCTTTTTGATGACAGCGCCCCGAACTACTTCGACGCCATATTAGCGACAGGCAGCATTCTGCGGTCGCTCCATGCATGACCCTTGCAATGCGTCAGGGCTTTTCAACCAGCTCGGGCAGTTGCCATCCTGTCTCCAAAACTGCAGCGATCAGCTTTAGCTCATCGGTTGCCTGGCGGAGCTCCGCAGCATCCGGTTTGGCTGGAATGAAAAGGAGAATCTTCCTGCGATGGAAGGTCTGCCAATACCTGGTGGCGGATGCCAAGGCAACGCTCATGATGGGTTCCTTAACATGGTCGGCGAGAGTGTTGAATTCAGTCCAGAACGCCGCCTCACCCATTGTTTGCGAAGCGGCCCTTCTAAACAAACGGGCCAGAGTATCGCGGTCTTTGGTTTCCATGGTCTTGGTTTCACTACCGGGTGAGTCCCCGTTGATCTGAGGCCTGATCCGTCCGGGTCACCTTGAGATTCATTTTGAGGCTGAGGGAGGGCCGCTCAATTCTCGCCGGATGATTGCCAGAAGCACAGCATTGTCTACCGGTTTTTGCAGGAAAGCCTTCGCGCCGGCGGTGAGGACGCGTTCTTCGTTGGCGGCGAGATGCGCGGGCAGAGACGACAATCACTGGAATGTGCGCCAGGGAGGGGACCTTTTTTAGGCTTTCCATGACCAGGTAACCGTCGCCGGAAGGCAAACCCAAATCGAGAACAATCAAATCGGGAGCATACTTTCGCGCCTCCGCGACACTGGAGGGAGCATCGGCCGCGAAGTAGGTATCGTACTGATTCGCTCTGAGCCGAAGATGCATGCCCAGGGTTACGTCCGGATCGTCATCCACGATGAGAATTTTCTTGTTACCCACTCTTGGCCATCCTCGACAAAACTTCTTCGTACATGATTTCCCGGATCCTGGCGGCTACGCGTTCCAGATGGTGATCCGCCGGCTCAGCCCCACTACGCCCGATCCCTTCCAGTGAGATTGAGGAGATGGCGACGGTCAAGTCGGCGTACTGAATATGTTCGCCTCCGTCCAGTCGTTTTAGAATCCGCTTGGTAATCGCGTCCACTCCACTTTTGTCCGTCATGGCGAGGACGAAGATGACTGCGAGTGCCGCAGTGAAGTTGATCTTCGGAGCAGAACATCCTTATCCGAGAACAGGCACTGTTGCACGCCCTCACGAATCCTGTGAGACTGCTCTTCGCGCACCTCGTCAAGAGCCACCGGCACGAACCTGCCTCGATGACAACAAGTGCGACCGGCTCCTGCTCGCCCTCATATCCAGAAAACGAGGGCTATGATGTGAGCCAGAGAAAAAACCGGCAAGGTGACAGAAAAAACAAATCCTTGTCCGGGTG
>CAVXHH010000004.1:0-111916 GCA_963761405.1 uncultured Acidobacteriaceae bacterium | reverse complement strand
TCAATGCAACGCTACGAGACCTGGGAGTATTCACGGCCCGATAGATCGACCGACTGTCCGGTTCGCATGGCTTGGTCGGCGGCGAGCACAATGGACAGGCTCGCGAGACTGTCCTCCAAGTGCGAGGTCAGGTCGAGTTGCTCGCGAATAGCGCGCACGAAGAACTCCTGTTCGCGCCGGCAGAGCTCATCGTGACCGGGCTCGTCAGTTTGCGTCAGCCATTCGTCAGGGCGGGCAAAGCTACCGGATGGTGTCAGCTCCGCGTGATGCACGCGAATGGCATTGGCGCGGACGTGGTCTTCCACCTTGGCCGACGCGCCGTTCGAGTCGGAGTGAATGCTCTGGATCGATACCGCGCCGCGAGGCCCGATCACGTCTTTGACGAAGAATGCGGTCTCACTCATCATCGGCCCCCACCCGGCCTCGTACCAGCCCACCGAGCCATCGCTGAAGACGATCTGCAGTTGGCCGTAGTTACACCGGCCGTCAGGGAGGCTGGGGTCGAGGCAGGCTCCGATTGCGGAAACCCGCAGCGGCCTGGCTGCTACCATTTGGCACATGACGTCCACATAGTGCACGCCACAGTCGACGATAGGCGAAGCGGACGCCAGCAGGCCGCGGTGCACCTGCCACTCCGCTCCGGAACTCTGCTGGTTAAGATTCATGCGCATCACCAGCGGACTACCCAGCGTTCGCGCGATGCCGATGAACTTCTGCCACGTCGGATGGTGACGCAGAATATATCCGACGACGAGCTTCCTGCCTGCGCGCTTTGCCGCCTCAACCATGCGACGGGCGCCTTCGGTGTCGGGGGCCAGTGGCTTCTCCACAAAGACATCACACCCGGCCTCGATCGCGGCAAGCGTGAAGGCTTCATGTGTATCTGGATAGGTCGAGATGCAGACCGCGTCAGGTGCGAGGCTAGCCAGTGCTGTGCCCACATCGTCGAACAAGGGCACCTGGAGCGAGAGGTTCGCGGCAAGGTGCTGTTTACTCTCGCCCCGCGATACCAAGCCGGCAATCTCCACTCCGGGCATGTTGCGGAATGCCCGTGCATGCGACGCGCCCATGTTTCCACAGCCGACGATAAGGATTCTCAACGACCCCATGTTCCACCCGATGTTCCGAAGCATTGTGCGTGTTCCCCCAACGGATTTGCAATTGCCTCCTTATCATAGCCGGCTCCGAGTCTTGCGGGCATGACCGCAAGGTCACATACGAAGCGTAGACAACCTCGACGCCGGACGGCGAGGAGGAGCCGGGAATCCAGCATTGACCTACTGCCGAATCAAAACTGAACACGACCGCTCCATGAGGAAGGCCGGGCTGAACATTCCGGAATTCCGGCACGAACAAAGCGTTCTCACGGGGGTCCGTTCTGCTGAAGCCAGGCCTAGGGAATAAACCCCGATGTTCCTAGTTATCGAGGTAGACGCAGCGCAAGTTGCGCCCATCAACTGACGATTCTGCAACTCGTGTTCTTACTTCTGGCAGGCATGAAACGGAGAAATATGAAGAACATACACCGCTTATTTGCAATTTTGCTCTGCGCAGTTATGGCGCTCGCGACCGGAAACCGCGAAGCGAGAGCCAGTGACGAGCAGGACCGGGGTGCGGGATCCTCCAGCCAAACGGTCAATCCAGTCGTGCAATGGAACAAGAACCTCTTGGTGATCGTACGGACCCCAGGAGTTCAGCCGGCAACCATGCACGCGACGCGCAGTTTCGCAATGATGCACGCTGCGATCTACGACGCAGTTAACGCTATTGCGAGGACTCACAAGTCTTATCTCGTCCGTTTGGAGCGCCAGGGGCAAGACGCATCCGAGGATGCGGCGGCGGATTCCGCAGCGCACGAGATGTTAGTTGCGATATATCCGACGCAGAAAAGCATATTGGATGCCGAACTCCAGAACTCTCTGGCAGAGATCCCGGATGGGCAAGAGAAGACGGCGGGCATCGGCATAGGTCAGACCGTCGCGGACCGAATTCTGGCGCTGCGAAGCTCGGACGGTGCAAATGCTGATCCGATTCCGTATGTCTTCGGGAGCGCTCCGGGCGACTACCAGTCAACTCCGCCGAACTTCCCCGCACAACCCCAACTTACCCAATGGTCGCGTGTGACGCCGTTTGCAATCGAGCGTGCGGACCAATTTCGGCCCGGTCCGCCTCCGGCCCTGACCAGCGATACCTACTCTGCCGCCTTTATCCAGGTCCAGTCACTGGGTATGAACAACAGCACGACGGCTACGGCTGACCAGCAACTGATCGGTCAATTCTGGAACGGAGCCATTCAGAACTACTGGAACGAGATCGCACAGACGGCCTCGCTGGCGCACCATCTGACCACGGCGGAGAATGCCAGGCTTTTTGCGAAGCTGAACATCAGCCTGGCGGACAGCGTGATCGCCTTTTATGACGCGAAATACACCTACAACCGCTGGCGCCCAGTGACTGCGGTCCGCGCTGCCGATACCGACGGCAATCCAGAGACTATTCTTGACGCGACGTGGCTACCGGAAGGAGGGAAGAATACCGCTCCGGACCCGTCCTATCCGGGCGCACATGCTGCTATCAGCGCGGCCGCGGCCGAGGTGCTGAGGTCGTTCTTCAAGAAAGATGATTTTAGTTTCAACGTGACATCGGAGGTTCTGCCTGGGGTGGAACGTTCCTTCACGAAGTTCTCAGCCGCCTTTGAAGAAGCATCGTTCAGCCGTGTTCTAGCTGGCCAGCACTTCAGCTTTGACGAGGAAGCCGGCCAACTCTTGGGCGCTCAGGTTGCTGATTTTGTCGACGACAACCTCCTCACCGGACTCGATAAAGACGACGCGGACGACAGGTAGCGTCGATTCAAAATAACTCCTGGTTTCAGCTTCGCGGACTTTGCGAGAATCAACTCGCATAAGAACAGGATGCTCTCTTCGGCGATCGTCACTAGTTTCCTATCAATGTTCACTTCGACGGGGATTACGCTGCTCACCACAAACTTGAGGCGATGATGATCGGACAGATGACCGCGCCTTCGGCACCAAGCGAATGGAATTAACGCGCTTCAATTCAGTTTCATGTTCAGACGGAAGCCTTCCGATAGCGTCGAGTCTCGAAAGCTGTCTGAGGGTGCACACTCAATAGAGTTCAACAAAAGGAGAAGCGAAATGGCACAATCTGAAACTCTGATCAAGACATCCGCGAATCGGCGCGCTTTCTTGAAAACCGGAATCACCGCCGCAGGCGCAGGCCTGTTGGGCGGTGGGTTATCCGCCTTTGGCCAGGAGCAAGGAGGAGATGGCGATCTCACACAAGGCGACATCGCGATTCTTAGGTTCTTAAATGCTCTTGAGCAGATCGAAGCCGATCTGTGGATTCAATACGCCGAACTCGGAGGAACGCAGGACAAGGAGGTCTCCGGAGTCAATGGGGGAAACCCACTCTACACGGCCGCCCTCTCCATTCTCGACGGCGATATGGCCCAGTATATCCACGACAACACCGACGATGAGATCAGCCACGCCGCCTTCCTGAAAGCATATCTGGAATCGAAGGGTGCAGAGGCAATCGACCTCAGCCGCTTTGCCACCATCCCAGGCAGCACCGCAACAGGTTCCACCGGGAAGACACGGCTCACCAACCTGATGCAGCTTACCGTGGACACCAGTTTCTGGTCCCAGTACCGCAGCATCACCAACATCGATTTCGACCCCAACGCGCCATTCGTCCAAGCAGTCCCCAGTCTGAACGTAGGTAAACATACCGCGATTCCAAGAACCGATGCTGACACTGCCGGTAGTTCCATCAGCAGTGACAACACCACAAGCATCACGCCCCACCTTCAGGCGATCGCTTTCACCGCTGGATTCCACTTTGCGTTTATAGAGGCAGGTGGAACCAGCCTCTATCCAACATTGGCCCAAAAGGTAACCAATCTGGAAGTCCTGCGGGTCTTGCTTAGCATCGGCCCCAGCGAGACCATGCACTTTCAAACCTGGCAGGATAAGGCAGGCAACGCGCTCCCGTTGACGGACTTTGACAATGGGCCAGGTGGAACCGGCGCGACCGTTACGTTTACAACCCTCGCTAATGCCCAGGGAGAGACCAATCCCGAGTCCCTCAAAGGCGACACCTTGCAGGCCAACCTCATCATGCCCGAGCCAACCCGCTTCCTCAACAAGAAGTTTCCACCCGTTGCGATTATTCGTCCCACCTCTACAAAAAATGGTGGAGCAGTGGCCTCGCTCCAGAGCTTTGTGAATGACGGGCTGTTCATCGGCCAGAAAAATCCAGAGTTTCTGCGAGTGATGTTCGGTCTGGCAGAGGAGGCGGATGAGGCTCGGCGCCGGTCCTAAGCGGATTAACTTCACTCACCCCGGATAGCAGGAGAACCTGAAGCGGCTCGACCACTTAGGTGGTCCCGGTAGTTCGGACATGCACGGTTTGGGCAACGGACGGTGGCCGGCATCGAAACCTGATGCGCCACCTCCGACCCGACACCGAAGAAGTTTCCGAACAAAACCAGAGAACACCGGCGGCGGAGGAGATGGGGGGAAAGGGTCTGGCCAAGGGGAATCTGAGCCAGCAAAACGCGTTCCGCACTCAGTAGCCGGGTGGTCGCGCCAAGCGAGCTGGCGCAGATACGACAAACGGCAAAATCGAACAAGGATGTAAAGTTCACCGCTCTGATGCGTGAAGCAGGTGCACGACTTTTTAGGGCACAGCTCGGACTTTGCTGCCAAGAAAGTGAATGTGCTGTTTGTCTATCCCGGGCCGCCGGCCCAGCTCGATAAGCACGCCAAGGCGTTCCTGCAGAAGCAATCCGGGCTGCCGCAGAACATGCAGTTGGTGATCGACCCCGATTACAAGGTAACCAACCTCTACGGTCTTCGCTGGAAGGCATGGCTTGAGACTGCTTACCCGTCCACCTTTATCTTGAACAAGGACCGCACAATCTTGTTTGCGAAAATAAGCCACAGCCACGGCGACCGAGCCACTGCCGCTGACGTGCTGTCGCAGATCCCAGTTAACTAGCCGGCCGCAGGCCGCTCTCAACAAAATCTATTCAGCGCGAGCTTTCTCATGCACTCGAAGTTCATCGTTCTGGCCTTACTCGGTTGCGTCCCCGCCTGGCAATGGGCGCGCTTTCGCATGCTCAGACGACGCCCCAGACCCGGAGCTATGAAGCCTCTCATCAGCCGTATTGCAGCCCATTTACTTCTGTTAATACTTGGATCGGTAGCCCACTCACAATCCAGCAGCTCCCCTGGAGCGGAGAGTACTGCGAAAGTCAAGAACGAGGTGGGGCTGGTCATTGGCGCCACCTTGACTCCGAGCGTCGCCCTCCAGCGAGGCGGCAACGTCGATCTGAACTCCAGCCTGGCGCTCGGTGTGGAATACGACCGCCAGTTCGCCGGAAAGCATACCGCCTTCTACGGCGGCATCGACTTCATCGCCTCCCCGCTCGATGTAAAGGCCAGTGCACCTCCTCCGGATGTCAGCCCGGAGTATGCATATCTCTTTCTCACGCCTCATGTCAGGGCCAAGTTCAATGCAGATGGAAAGTGGCAGCCGTGGCTGCTGTTCGGCGGCGGATACGGCGACTTCGCTCCGGCCCAGCCGCGCGGCAGCAGCGTAAAGGTGACGGGCGCCGGAAACTCCAGCGCGCTGGTCTTTGGCGGGGGCGTCGATACGAAACCGTTGCTGCACCTTTCTTTGCCTCTCTTGGGAGCCCTGCCCATTGGCGCGCGGTTCGAAGTACGCGATTTCCTTTCAGGTCAACCCAAGTATGGTGTTCCCACCACCAGCAGTCTGCAGAACAACGTCGCCTTCACAGGCGGTTTTCTCCTGCGCTTCTAGCCGGCAACGCCACACCGTCTGCCGCCCGTCCGTCTTGGGGATGTACACCCTACGCACCGGTTTGGCTCGGTACGCTCCGCGCTTCACTCTATGGGGGGAACGGGGGACGGGGCATGTTCCCCGGGTTATCCCATCTTGCGGGGAACGGGGGATCCAATTATCGCTGTTTTGAGTTCGGAAAAATCGCGCAGTTCAGGAGTGTGTCGGAGATAGATTTGTCACCTTTTAGAATGACTAACTTACGAAATCTATCGCTTTAAGTAAGTTATCGATAATACGTTACTTATACAATTACGAATTCTTTTTCCCGACACACTCTCAGGCTGTCCCCCATTCCCCCCCAAGCTAATTTGGACAGCTCCGATGTTTCATACTGACATCACTGGCCATCGACTGTAATCGTGAAGGTGGTACTGGCGGTGATCAATCCATTCACGGAGTCTGTACCTGTCAAGGTCGCTGTCAACGTATTTGTCACAGGGGGAGGGTTGCTTGGGCCAGTAGCGGACTGGCTGCCCCCACCCCCACCACATCCGCTTACCGCGGTCAGTAGCAGTAAGATTACCCAATAGCAGCTTCCTTTACGGCGCCGCGATACAAAGAATCCCCCGAGGAGCAGGCTTGTGTAGACCACACCCATCGCTGTTAGACCCGGTACGTCTTCTGCTGCTGCGCGAATGGCGACTACTCGGAACAATTTCTGCGCGTTAGCCTTGGCCGAGCTGCACGCCGCACCCGTGCCAATCGTGAGCTGATCCGTGGTCGCACCGGTGACCTTGACCGGCGCGATGCTGTAACAGCCGGTGATGCTCGTTGTCGAGGCGCTGGCCACCGAAAGGGACCACATCACAGCGCCATCGTATCCGCCATTGGGAGTAATGGTAACCGTAGTTGACGCAGTGCTTCCATTGTTCACCGTCACATTTCCCGCGCTCAGCGTCAGCCCGCCGCCGGCCAATACGTCGCCCACAATCAAGGAAAGGTTGCCGGTGGCCTTAGCATGCGTCGCGTCTCCAAGGTAGTTGATGGTGACCACGTGGCCGCCAGTGACGGAAGGAGCCACAACGTTGTAAGTGACCAGAGCATTGTTTTGATACGCGCCCCCCGGCGTTAAGGCCAGGGCTGGATTGACTACGGTTCCATCCACCAATACGGCAACATTGCCGGTTGGTGCTGTCTGGTTGATGTCACCCGCGGTCGTTTCCACATAAATCTGAAGAGGCACACTCTCTCCGGGTGTAGCCGTGTAGGCATTCGCCGTCACCAGGACGAAAGGGACCTGCAGGTTGGCATTCGCCGCTGCCGGCCACGCAGCCGCCAGCGCCCCTATATTCAAGCTGCCCAGACCGGTGGCCAGATCATATCCCGTCCCCGCCGCATAGGACGACTCCGCGGTGGGTGTGCAGTTGGTTGCTCCCGCCACGCAACCTGTGTTGCCCGAAGTGATGTCGTTGAAAACCGAGGCGTAGGTTCCCGCATTCGATGCCAGTCCATACAACACCGGGTTGATGTTTCCCTGGCCCATCGATCCTGTTGCTTGATTCAACCGCGCGATGTATCCGGCAAAGATAGGTGCGGCGAAACTGGTACCGCCCGCTACCGTGACCGCGCCATTACTTCCCTCAAGTCCGTTCGCACAACTGGAGGTTTGTCCTTCCGCGCGGTAAATGGTCGGATCATCCGTGCACAAAACGTAGCCGGGAGACTGCACCGACGATTGCAATGCGATATCCGGCAGCATTCGATAGCTGCCTGCGGGCATTCCCGGGAAGCTGCTTTGCCACGCTGGCCGAGGAAAGTAGGAACTGGGCCCCCCTCCGCCGGCCAGAATGCCGTGAACAGCGGATCCCTCATTCCAGACGACTTCCGGCACATAGGACAAGAGCGAAGCAGTCGGAGTCAATGGCTGATTTTGCGGGAGCCAGTAGGTCGTGTTGCTGGCAGCAAAGGTCCCGGCCGCCATCTGTGTGCCACCGACGGCTACGAAATACGGGCTGCTTGCGGGAAAGTTCACCGCCAACTCCTGCTGTTCCGCAACACTGACCCCGTCCGCCGTAGTATCGGGCGCACAGGCTGTGGAACCGCTATCGCCGGCGCTCGCGATCAGGGTCTGACCCTGCGCTGCGGCCTCTTCGTAAAGAGCATTATCCTGATCCAGTTCGGTCGTGCTCAATGCCGGCTCGCAGGCGCCGTAGCTCACGCTTACCACCGGAGCAATGTCTTCGGTGATGGCGTAAGCGATGGAGTCGAAAATACTGTAGTTGGCATTGTCTCCGACGAAAACAAAGTACGGCGGCCTGCCGGCAATCGCGGCAGAGTACTCCAGATCGATTTCCGACTCACCTTCGTCTCCGTAAAACACCGCCTCGACGCCGGAGCCAGGTACCAACACCTGGGATGCACCCGAGTCACCGAAACTAGCCAAGGGCGAGGGAGTTCCGGTGTTTACATAGGATTGACCGGCGACCGCGATCCCCCCATCGCCGATATTCAACGTTGGCGTGATGGAGGCCTGGTACATAATGGCGATATCAGCGGGTGAGAGGTAATGGTTCCCGCTGGGATAGTCGGTGTAGTCTCCTTGTGCCGGGATCTTCCAGTTAGGCTTGGGTCGAAAATCCGATAAGTGAAGAATGGCTCCCACGGAAGGAGTAAGCTTTGCCGGCAAGCTCAAATCTGTAGCCGGCGCCATGTGCAACTCGCCATCTACCTTGTAGTGATGAAGAGCTGCGCCAAAGGTGGCCTGTACCTGTTTCGCCGTGCCTGAGAAGGTGATTCGGTCCCGGCTACGCGCTACGCTGTCTATCCGGAAGCCATGGGACGACAGCCAGTCTTCTGTAGTGGTGATGTCACTGTCCGCCACACCGAAGCGAGCGGCAAACGTATCCGGAGTCAGCCATTGGTGATAGAAGCGGGAACTCAGCGTCTGCTGTTCCATGAGTAGCTGTTGCAGAGCGGCTTCCTGGGCAGCCGAGCGGCGAAAAACCAGCGTAATGCCCGGGACAAGCATGCCTGGCGGCGCCGGACCAAGATCCTGCCCAGCCTGAGCTCGCGGTGTGCGAGAGTGCGCGAGCACGATTTTGTTCGCGTCCGAGATTGGCCCGGTAAACCGCGGCGCGGGCCCCTGGGCGAACACTGGCAGAGAAAAAAGCAACACAACAAAAGAAAGCCGTATGCGCGGCATCATTTGATATTCCCGGTGGTCTTTCAATCGGTGGTGATCAATTTGCAACAGAACATATCATGGAGCCAAGGGGAGGCGCCAGCGGATTCTCTTTACTGGGCGTCTGAGGTAACTTCGGGAAAAAATGAGATGACGCGGTAATTATTTTCCTGGCCCACGCAAGAGTTTCGGGACTGAGTTTCGAAGGACAGATTCAGGACAGACGAAGTGGAGTTTCGGGGACAGACAGAGTAACCCCCATCGTCTTTGACACCTATCCCTCTGAGCGGCGGGAACAGGAGCGCCGCAGCTGACGCAACAATCCGGGACCCCTATTGATTTTAGGGAGGCACGTCGAGAAGGGTACCTTGGAACCAAGCGACGGCCAAAGATTAAGTTTCGTTGACGTTCCACACGTGAGAAATTTACCGACAACAACATGATGATGAATTTGGACGGGTTCGCAGGATTATCAAGGCGGATGGAGACGCCTTTGCGGTCCGTAAACCGCAATCCAGAAAGGTCTAGAAGGGATCAGGTGCATGGCGCGTCTTGCTCGCGTAATTGCTGTCGGCATTCCCCATCACATAACCCAGCGCGGGTGGGGCGGCGAATTCGGCCGCGCGGTCTATTGCCAGGGCAAGCTGAGCGAGACAAATTACGGGCGCGGCCATCACACGAAATGCTTCGCAATGTAGATGGCGGGCGGTGGTATCAAGCCAGGGATTTCGATCGGGCAGGCAGACGACTACTGCTACAACGTGGTGGAAGATTCGGTACCGATTCAGGATCTGCAGTCGACCATCCTGAACTACTTGGGCGTGGACCATACGAAGCTGACGTTCAAGTTCCGGGGCCGCGATTTTCGGCTGACATACGTTGCTGGTCGGGTAGTGTCGAAGATGCTGGCGTAGGGACGCGTTTCGAGGGAAGAGAGACGGAGCGCAGACCTCGCCTTGAGGTTCCTCAGAAGCAGGGTTCGCGGCAAATTCCGGCTCATTGCGGGTGAGCAATCTACCGATAACCCCGACTTTGCAGGCATCTGTCCGGATAGCCTGCTCCGCTGTTGATCAAGGAGTAATTGACGGATGGGCGGTTGACGGGCCAAGTATCATGATTGGGGCCCTCCGCATGAAGAGAATCACGAATCGAGCGCTATTGAAGAGCGTTTGGATGGCTTTGTTTATCAGCAGCGTCTGCGGTGCACAAACAGGGCAGTCCACCATGCCTGCACGTTTGACGATTGCACGTCACACGTTCTTCGATTTTGGTCCGCCGAACGATTACTACGAGGTAATCCAAGTCGCCACTGCCGGGAACGGACTGTCAGTTCAGAGAGCACTTGTTACGCCCGCGGGAGACGCGTGCTTCCAACCAGCCAAATTGGAGATGTCCTCTGGAGTTGTCTCAGGGACAATGGAAGAACTGCTTGCGCCAAGGAATCCTTGCGCGATTCCGGAAAGGGACCTGCACCGAGAGCAGAAGCGGTGTAAGAAATGCCTTGTGTTCAGCGGAGTGAATGTCACCATGCAGATGTCCTGCGGCGCAAGCGATCGGCAGATTCGGATGGACATTCTAGATCGCGATCTCTTTGATTCGGCTCCCGGTACTCCTAAGAATACTTCCTGGAGCATGGCAGTCTTGACGAAGCTCGACAAGGCACTAGGCCCTGGAGCGATGGACAAGCCGATTTTCCCGCTCGACACTTCAGAAGCTACAACGCCGCCGCACTCAGATCTGCTCGATCAAATTCTCGACGGGAAGTTCAACTCCCTGTTCGGAGAACAAACGAAGATTTCAGAAATCGCACAAGAAGCAACAAAGGGGCCACCAGCGCCACCCGCAATTGAAATCGAGAGTGTCTCACCGATAGCGCCCGACATTTCCGAGTTGCCGAAATACCCGCCAATTGCAAAGCTCGCTCATCTCGAAGGTATAGTCGAAGTATCGTTCGATGTCGACGATGGTGGTGGTGTTCAAAACATCGCGTTCACCAATCCGCCGCGGCTTCGGATGCTCCAGCCCGCCGTAGCTGAGGCGCTTTCAAAGTGGAACTTCCCGCAGTCCGCGAGGGGAAAGAGTGGTAAAGCATCGATCCGCTTCAAGCTGAATTGCACTCGAAATCCGACTTGAGCGGGTACTTTTCGTTTGTCCCCCGGTTTCCAAAAATCTTTTCCGCAAACCAGTCCCGGAAGGGACGGAAGAATCCAGAGCCCGGCACGGGAGTGCCGGGAAAGGAAACCAATGGAGACCAAGTCCCCTTTAGGGGACGCCACAACCAACTTGCTGGTTCGCCTCGATTCCAATTCAAATCCATGTTTTTTCCGCCTGTGCCTCCTTGAAATGAAAGCCCGCTTCAAATGCTTGGAGCCAATGAGCGGGCGGACAGGCCATCTTTGGCAGAATCGCTTTTTCGCCTGCGGTTTGAGTGCCGGCCACCTGTGCAGGGCGCTGGCGTATGTGGACCGGAACCCAGTAAGAGCTGGCCTGGTGGCAAAACGGAGAAGAATATCGATGGTCGAGTGCTGTAGCCCACTTGACGGAAGTTGATGGATTCCAGTTAGTCGATATGCGGCTTTTGCGAGCTAATCTGAGCGATGCAAAAGTGCGACTGCTGGGATGGTGCCTGATGAGCAATCATGTTCATCTAGTGACGATCCCAGGTCAAGATGATTCGTTAGCAGTACTCTTCCGGCGGGTACACGGAAGATATGCGCAATACTACAACGCGCGAAGCGGGCGGACAGGCCATCTTTGGCAGAATCGCTTTTTCGCCTGCGGTTTGAGTGCCGGCCACCTGTGCAGGGCGCTGGCGTATGTGGACCGGAACCCAGTAAGAGCTGGCCTGGTGGCAAACGGAGGAGAATATCGATGGTCGAGTGCGGTAGCTCACCTGACGGAAGTTGATGGATTCCAGTTAGTCGATATGCGCTGGTGGGGAGCGAGTGGCCTTCAGAAGGAGTGGCAGGAAGTTCTAGATTGTGAGGATTCTGATGAGGTAGCAGCATTGCGGGCGAGCACGTATGCCGGACGGCCATTTGGAGAGGAGGCTTTCATGGCGGAGGTTGGGGCTCGATTTGGCCGGCAATGGAATCGTGGACGTCCACGGAAAGACCGTGCAGAGAAAGTAAGGATTGCGATCGGGGGAAAAGAGAGCCTCCAATTCTCGCTGTTTTGAGTTCGGAAAAATCGCGCAGTCCAGGCCGTCCCCATTCCCGTCCCCCTTTTCCCCGAATGCACGGCGGCGAATTGACCGAGGTCAAGGAGGCGGGCGTAGTTGGGGAGCAGCCTCTCCTTAAGCCGGGCGAGTGCTTTGTCTACACGAGTGGCGCGCCGCTGAATACGCCATCGGGGATGATGGGGGAAAGTTACCTCATGGAGACGGATCACGGCGAGCGGTTTGATATTGAAATACCGATGTTTTCACTCGATCGTCCGAATCAGGGTGTGGTGCTGAATTAGCTTTCGAAAGTTGACGTTCCTCCTGGGACGGGGCCAGCCCAGGGCCAGACTTGCCCGGCGGCGGCTTCACCCGCCCCTTTTAGAGCATTTTCAGCAGGCGCTCCGTCGGCTGCAATGGAGGGCGCGCCTCGTAGTAACTTTCCTAACTGTTGGGGAAGTACTGGCGGGCTGAAATAGTACCCCTGCGCTTCGTCACACTGATTCATCTTAAGAAAGTCGAGCTGATCAGCCGTTTCCACACCCTCGGCAATGACCCGCAGATTCAGGCTTCGGCCCATGCTGATAATTGCCCTAACAATAGCCGTCTCATCGGGGATAGCGGCGATCTGCCGCACGAAAGACCTGTCGATTTTGAGGGCATCGAGGGGAAACTTTCGCAGGTAGCTTAAGCTGGAGTACCCTGTCCCGAAGTCGTCGACAGCGACGCTTACCCCTCTTTCCCTCAAGGTTGACAAAACTGGCACCGTCAAGTCGGCGCGCTTCATGAGTGCACTCTCGGTCAGTTCCAACTCCAGATATTTTGGATCTAGACCGGTTTCTTCGAGGATTTCCGACGTATCTTCCAAGAAGCTCTCGTTCCGAAACTGCATCGCGGAGACGTTGACGGCCACGCTTCTGAAAGGCAGACCCGCATCCACCCAGGCCCGAGCTTGGGCGCACGCCTCGCGAAGGACCCATGCGCCGATTGGCAGAATGAGGCCGGTGTCTTCGGCTACTGGAACAAACTGCACAGGAGGAACTGATCCACGAGTTGGATGTGTCCAGCGTATCAATGCTTCCACCCCGGTAATCGCTGCGGTAGCAAGATTGATCTTCGGCTGATAGTACAGCGTGAATTCCTGCCGCTCCAAAGCGCGCCGCAGGTGTTCTTCGATCGATTGCCGCTCTACGGCTCGGACGTTCATGGCTGGCCTGAAGAACTGATAGCTTTGGTGCCCATTTTCCTTTGCCTGGAACATTGCGGTGTCCGCGTTCTTGATGAGTGCCTCCGCGTCCAGACTGTCATCGGGGTAGGTACTCACACCGATGCTTGCGGTCACGTGAAGATCGTGCCCGCCGATAGAATGACCCTCCGCTGCTGCCTGCAGCAGTCTTCTCGCAACAATGGCAGCATCTTCTGGTTGTCGTACTTCTGGTAGGAGTATGACGAATTCGTCCCCGGCATAGCGGCTTACCGTGTCTGGCGCTCGTACGCAAGCTCTTAGACGTGTTGCGATCGATTGAAGAAGTTTGTCGCCAATCGCGTGCCCAAGCGAATCGTTGATGTGTTTGAAGCCATCCAGATCCAGGAACATCACCGCGACCTGATACATGTCGCGTTGTGCTAAGGCGATCGCCTGGCCTACTCGGTCGTTCAGGAGCAATCGATTGGGTAAACCCGTCAGAGTATCATGCTCAGCCAAATGGGTCATCTGCCGGGTCATCGTCCGCGCCAGACCGGCAGATTCCACTAACTCTTGATTCGAGCGGCTCAGCTCCTCAACCTTCTGTAGGAGAAGTGCTTCCGCCTTCTTGCGCATGGTGATGTTGCGGATCGCCGCCGTCACCAGGATCCCCTCGGCACTCTCCAATGGGCTCAGCATGATTTCAATCGGAAACTCACTTCCGTCCTTCCGACGCCCGTAGAGTTCGATTCCCGTGCCGATCTGCTGTGCCAATGCGTCCTCCGCGGATCGAAGGGCGTCAGCGATCAGCCGTTCCGCGAAGCCCTCCGGAATGATGTTCGTGACCTTCTGTCCCGCAAGCTCATCGCGGCAGTAGCCAAATTGTTTCTCCGCCTGTGCATTCAAGAGGACAATGTCCCCGTTCTGGGCCACCACAACCATCGCATCCGGAACTGCCTCCAACAGCCCACGATATCTGGCCTCGGACTCCTTGCGCGCGGCGATGCTGCGGCTGATCTCAGACATTTCCAGTAGGTCTCCTTACCGGTCGCGCAACCCTGTAAAGGGGACACTGGCCAAAAACCGGGAGCCGTCTTTCCGCACAGGTAGGCCTTCTTCCTCGTGCCGGCCAAGTGCCGCGGTCACAACAATCTGGTTGACTCAAATTCGCTTCCTCGGCTCTTGATTACCGGATTAAACGACTCTAGCAGTCACCCTTTACGATTAAGCCACGAACGAAAGCGGTAGAGCTACTTTAGAAAGAAAAACAAATAGGCAACCTGGCGACCAGAAGAGTGGACAGGCGTCTTACTGGGAACAATCCCGCGCCCTGTCCAGTCGCGACCCATAGTCGCCTCACCGACGACATATCATCTTCCACTTTCGTCTCGTCCTCAATTGCTGCCACCGATCCTAACAATACCTATGTGCACGGTGCCAGGACTGGTAGTAGGCGACCAGGACAGTCATGATAAAGCATGACTGTCCAAAACAAATGTACTGGTTCAATGATTGCGTGGAATGCTAAAAATAAACGACTTGCACGCGCGCAGGCAAGTTAAGACTGTTTCTTATCCGCAACAGTAGATATCACTGATGATGTCATCTCTTCGCCGCACCTGCGCATGTCTACTACCTTCACCGTATGTGGTCATTATTGACCAGATATGACCTGTTCCTCCATGAAACTCTATAGCTAGCGATATGGAGGAATATGATTGTCGCTGGCACCATTCTTCTGGTTGACGATGACGAGATCATCCTCGATACCTTGAGCAAGCTCCTGGAGCACAAGGGCTTTGCGGTTACCACTGCCGGCAACGTATTCGAGGCTCTAACGCTCATCAACTCGGGGGGAGTGTACGACGTGCTTCTAAGCGATCTGCATATGCCAGGAGCGGGTGACGGTCTCACAGTTGTAAGCGCGATGCGTCATTCAAATCCCAAGGCTGTCACCATATTGTTGACCAGCTTCCCGGAAATGGAAGCCGCCGCCCGTGCGATCTTGTTGCAGGCTGATGACATTCTAATAAAGCCGATGGACATATCTGCACTCGTCGACGCCATCACGAAGAGGCTATCTGATGGGCCTTCCGGTTCCCGGTCAATTGAAACTGTGGCAACGATCCTCGAACGCTCAAGCTCAGAATGTATCGATGCGTGGTTTGCGCGAGTTCAGCAGGATAAACAGTTGATGAAGGTGGTCTTAACACGCGAGCAACGTTGTAGCCATTTGTCTCAAGTCTTCCGGGATCTCGTCGCGCGTCTGAACGCCGATCACCCCCTTGGCACCGTTGGCGCGCTTTCGGCGGCAGCGGAAGAGCACGGAGTGAATCGACGCATGCAAGGGTACTCTGCTGCGATGTTGGTGGAAGAATCACGCATATTGCAGGTGACCATTTTTCATACGCTCCAGAAGAATCTAACTAACATTAATTTCAGCATCCTGCTTTATCAGGTTATGACAATCGCCGACGAGGTGGATTCACAGCTTAGGCAGGCGGTGGACTGCTACATCAGCGAGTCAATCATCGATTCGCTGCCTGCTTGAGTGCAGTAAGTCGATGAACGATCACGCATGGTTAGACGGTCAGAAGGACGGACGAATTGATAGGTTTATAGGAGCCAAGAATCAATACGCTTGGGTCGTCCCACTACAGCATTTTCACTTCTGGTGCTTACAGAGTAACGACTCCCATGGCGGCTTTTCCTCAAGCCGGGGTCCCCGGCAGGCGAGCCTGCTGGGGTGGAAGAAAAGCCGCACTTCGCCGCACCCTCCTGTGCAGAGTAGAAGTGAAAATGCTCTAGTCGTCGGATATTCCCGAAGCTACTCCCTCGGATACCGCCACGGTTGGACACGTCGGAATGAGGGGCACCGAATGGCATGTATTACGCAAGGACCCCAGGCGTTGCGGACAGGATTCACCGCTCTGCGGGCGCCCCGACGAAGCTCTCCATTGATTGGGCAAGCTGCGAATCGACTTCATCTGCAATCGTCATCACGTCGACCAGCACAACGCTAAAATCAATGCTGGCTAGATTCATCTGCAACCTGTTAAAGATGCTAACCTGCAAGATCCTCGACTCCTGAACCATCATTGCCGCACTATAGCCCTGCTTTCTCCGGTCCGTTCCGTGACGAGCTGCTGCGGTAGACGCCAATCCCTTGCTGCCAAGAGCTCTATGCAACCGGAGACGAAGAGCTATGTCGCTAAAAATTTGCGGTAGATGCCCGCAACGTGACTCGCGGCCTAACGGAACTTGCATCAGATTACTCTCACACTGGACAAGTGCAAACCAATCCTCGATGGTGTCTTCTTTCGAGCGTTCGAGAATTGTAGCCACGCTCTCAACTGGGCGAGCGGGATTATATCCGGTTGCTAGTCTCTTCTTGATTGCTTCAATGAGCGCGGCTATATCCATGGATTTGACCAGGATCTCATCGGTCTGGGACAAGATGGCATGGGCCGCGGCGTTCATCTCTGGGAACGAACTTAACAACATCGTAACCGCTTGAGGATTAGCATGGCGCATCGCGCTCACCACCGTCAGACCATCTCCCGCCCCCGGCATATGTAAATCACTTAGCAAGACATCGTACGTTCCTGAGCTGATAAGCTTTAACGCGTCAGGGACGTTGCTTGCGGTTGTTATATCGAAGCCATTATGCCCTAGCACGGTGGACAAGGTAAGCAGTGTAACTTCGTCATCGTCTACCAGCAATACCTTGGGATTCGAAGCAGGGTATGTCTCAAGTATCATATAAAGGTCTCCTGGACGAAAAACCCGCGGCGGGAAAAGAGGAATATTGCGCTTTGATCGCAAGAGCCGCAAGGAATGCAGCCAACGACTTTAAGTTTTAAGACTACTGACATAATTGTCACGCTGTGAGTCCAAACTGTCTAGTAGTTTCGTAGAAGATATTGCGCGAGGCCGCGCTTTCATCAACACATAATTTGCAAAGCGTGTGCAAAATTGCACACGCTTTTTTCGGTGCCATAAAATTGGCCACGAGATATTTCCTATCAAGAGAGTTTATGTGCACAACAAGTTATGGTAAAACGCAGTAGACCATGCGGCAGGTTGGCAATGGAGAAAAGTCGTCGCCCACGCATATCTGTAGCTGCTACCGGCCTTGCGCTGTCACCGATGTCGAACGAAAGCACTTGAGGCGTATGTCCGAGAGGGTCCCTCCAGGGCGAGCGTCAGCAGATTTGCTTCCTCACGCCGGGCAGCCCCAATAATGTCCCCGTTCTCTTCTGAGAACCTATCGGCCTAACACCTTGGGGCAGAACATTAATTTTATTTAATGTTGCGGTCCAAAACTTGCGGTCGGCTAACTTATCGCATCCTACTGAGACATTAGCTTTGGCCAGCCGTGCCCAGGATACGCTCGACTCCGACACCGACTATGTGGCTGCTCTCCGGCATTGGGGACAAGCCCTTTGGTCGAAAGATTCACAGCTCGCCGGCGCGGTGGCCCGGCAAGCTGCGCAGCTTAAGCAAATGCGCTTGACGGTAGCAATGCGGCCCACGCCCGAAAGCGTATGCACATGCGGGCGTGCCCAGCGTGTCAAGTTCAAGTAGCCCTCTCGGCCCCTTTGCGGATCGGTAAGAATCTTTTCAAGGCGCCAGCACGACTCCCGTGGCGGGCGCTTCTGTAAGAAACGGAAAAATAGACGGAAGAGGCCTTATGTGTCTCCCAGCCCAGCCCCATGGATTTTCGTCGCGGATGATAAACCTCTCATCGCATCCGCTCTAGCCAACATATTGCAAATGAACGGGTTCTCCGCGGAGTTCTTCACCGGTCCGCTAGAGGCGTTGACCGCTGCCCGGTCGAAAGCTCCTGAGCTGCTCGTATCCGGCGTCTCGAGTCCCGGCATTTCCGGGATTGATTTTGCGAGTCAGAGGAGAATGGTCACAATGAACAGAAGCCGGGAAATTGACCATGCATATCATGAGGAAAGGTTGCTCGTGCTGCTCGCCAGGAGGCCGAAGCTGCCGGCAACCTCAGATCAGATGCCCGACCTCGACACTGAAATCCTAGCGGTCTGGAATCTCGTGAGGTCATACCGAATGGTGCAAGCACGCCAACATTTCAAGGCAGCGCTGGAGCCCGCACAGGCGCCCCCCATCGATTCGGCTGGCCACGGGGTGGGGGGAGTAAAGAACTCCGTCAGTCAAACAGCCTGGAGCGGAATACGCGAAGCACCGGCGGCATGAGCAAAATTAAACCGAGAATAGTCCCGTAGAGGGGAGACCGAATGTGCAGCCGGGGAGATAGTTGACACTTTAGACCGGTCACATGGTTGACACTTTCGTCGCTGGTTTTAGGTTAGCTGTTGGTATAGATTTTGTATTTCTTAACAGCAGTAGAGGGACGGGAATGTGGAAATCTGAAAGATTTCCAAGGGATTTGGGAAGGTGGGGAAAGCGGCTTTTTGCTTTCCCCACCTTCCCAAATCCCGTCATTTCCGTCCCTTGGCCGCATCTCTGTCTGCCGGCAAGGGCTGGATGCCGAGCCGGTGACTGTCGAATAGGGCAATGGGAAAAGCGGCAAATTGAACGATCCAAAGATCCTCGTCGATGAGCTCAAGACCAATGGGCTCGTTGGTTAAGGTTTCGCTGACATTCAACCGAGCCGACAGGCCTTGAATCTTGGTCTTTGAGAAATGAGGCCGGACCCTCAAGATGAAATTGTCCAAGTCGCTTTTCAGTGAGCACAGAGACGATGCCGGCAGCATCATTGAAGCATTGCTCGGGCATATGCATCCGCATTGCCCAGGCATGCCGATTCCTAACTCACAACCAGATGCATAACCAGAGTTACGTAAGCACATATCTTCCCTGCAAATCGCCTGAGCGTGATTGCTACAGCATTTTCACTTCTGGTGCTTACAGAGTAATGACTCCCATGGCGGCTTTTCCTCAAGAACTCGGGGTCCCCGGCAAGCGTGCTTGCTGGGGTGGAAGAAAAGCCGCACTTCGCCGCACCCTCCTGTGTAGAGTAGAAGTGAAAATGCTCTAAGTCTGGCTCCCAAACTTCTCAATGCCGTATCTACCCTGGAAGCAGGTGTTAGGCGGTTACTTGCAGTTAACCTCCCCTGCATCCTCATCTTTTTTAATTGAGCCCCATGGACCAAAGGAGCGAATGGGGATAGCCTCATATCAGATGGGTAACAATTCCGGGATAACAATTCGGGAACAGATAGAGCTGGCACACATAGCGGCGCGCGCTGCCTGCAACGGACACTGCGAACGGCACGAGCACCACCGTATCGCAACGCATAAGTCGCCGCTCATCCCCGGCTCGGCATTTTTATTGCAAAAAAGTTGTCCCTTTCCTTCCGAAATTGGATCTATATAAGTGAACACCGCTGACGCTTGAAGAGAATACCTCAAGAGTAAAGCGCCGTCGTGCATCCAGGCCAAAGGTACTGTGTCCCCTAAGAGATTAAACATCTTCTGGGCGCACCCGGACGCTAGGTCCCGATGCATGTATGCAAGGCAACCTGGCGGATTATCCGCCATGGAACCGCTAGCTTCCGATGGAAACCCCATCCAAAGCTGGCAACCGTAAGAGGGGCGAATCATGATTCGAAACCAAGATGAGTCTGGGGCAGCCCACTCTCGCAGAAATGGAACCGGGGAACGAACTGCTGACCAACGACGACCCGCCGGAACCCACACCAGAACCACAGCCTCCTCTCCGCCACCGGGCGCTCGAGCCCCAGGAGACCCTGCGATCTGTATTTGACCAATACGCGCTCTACGGCCTCGCCGGCCATACCGTGCGGACCCTCGCCCCGCACACCGAGGCCCAGCCTGAGGCCATTCTCCTGCAACTGCTCGCCGCCTTTGGCAACGTAATCGGCCCCGCCCCTCACTGCATGGTTGGGGCCACCCGTCATACCTTGAATCTCTTTGTCGTGCTTGTCGGAGAATCCAGCAAGGCGCGCAAGGGTACCAGTTGGAACCAGATTGCCCACCTCTTCGCCGAAGTAGATCGCACCTGGATGGAGAATCGCGTCACGCCGCGGCCACAGGTCGCGCCGAAGCACAAGTGCTGCGCATCAGGGCCCTGTACGCTGCTCTTGACTCCAGCCCTATCATCCAACTGCCTCATCTCCAGGCGGCCCTCGCCCTCTGGGACTACTGTTCCAACTCCGCCGCATCCCTCTTCGGCATCTCCGTCGGAGACCCCATTGCCGATCGCATCCACGAGGCTCTTCAGGCGGCGGGCAACAGCCTTACCCGGAAACAGATAAGGGAACTCTTCCATGGCAAACGTCAGTAGCGGACCCATCGATCAGGCCCTCGAAAGTCTCAGCTCGCTAGGTCTAGTCACGTCTCGCTTCGTGCCCGGCCGGGGACGCGCCACCACCCTCTGGTCAGCCGTCGATCCCGAATACCCAGACTTTATGGAAGAAGAGACCGCCGAACCCGAAGAATCCCTCGAGGAGGCTTTGGAGACCCTTAGTGCGTTAGTGCGTACTTTTTAGCCATTTCCCGAGAACCGCCGGCCCGGTGTGAAAGGCCCGGGAAACATGTCAATTACACATAGTGTAATTCTGTAAGGTAGAAATACCAACATGGAGTGCAGCCGCGATGGTAGTCCACGCTAAGCTAATCCCATGACCACAAAGGCCCCCGCATGACACTCTCCCGACGCATCGTTTCTTTCCTTCCCTCCGCAACGGAAATGGCATGCGCTCTCGGTCTGAGTGACCAACTCGTGGGCATCACGCATGAATGCGATTACCCACCTTCGGTGCGTGCGAAGCCCATCGTGGTGCGGAGTGCCATTTCCATGGAAACCATGACCCAGCCGGAGATCGACAAGACCGTGGCCGAGCGGCTGCGGGGTGGTCGCAGCCTCTATGAAGTCGATGAAAAGCTATTGCAGCAGCTCGCGCCCGATCTCATCCTGACCCAGGATCTCTGCCAAGTCTGCGCCCCGTCAGGCAACGAAGTGACCCAGGCTCTGCAGGCACTTCCCAACGTGCCGGAAATCCTATGGCTCACGCCCAGGTCTCTGCGCCAGATCGAGGAGAACCTGTTCGCCCTTGGGGAGGCCACCGGCTCTTCGGCAAAGGCGGAGCAGCTGATTGCCTCCGGCCATGCCATCCTCGACCACATCGCCGAGACGGCGCGCCAGGCTGGGTCCCGTCCCCGAGTCTTCTGCATGGAATGGCTGGACCCTATCTATTGCACCGGGCATTGGGTGCCGGAGATGGTCACCATTGCGGGCGGCGTCGATCCCCTGGGCCGCGAAGGCGCGGATTCTGTGCGTGTCGCCTGGGAAGAGGTGCTCGCGGCGAAGCCGGAAGTCCTTATCTTGATGCCCTGCGGGTTTCGTCTCGACCAGGTGTTGGAAATAGCACCGCAACTGTGCGCTATGCCTGGCTGGCATCAGATTCCCGCAGTCGAGCAGGGACGGGTGTATGCCGTCGATGCCAACTCCTACTTTGCGCGCCCAGGACCGCGGGTGATCGAAGGAACCCGGCTCTTGGCCCACATCCTCCACCCTGAGCTCTTTCCCTGGGCTGGGCCCGCAGACGCGTATGCAAGGGTTGGTCACGGCTCTCTTTCGGAATGACTTTAGTCGCCCGTCGCCTTCTTCCCGTTGTCTTTGAAATTCAATGAAACGTACGAGTAGGAATAGTTATGACTGGTTGTTACCTGCGAGAGAAAATTCCCGCCGCCAAAATACCCGTAGCCGCCGCCGATGTTGAAGTGCCGGTTCAGTTCGTACCAGGTGTAGACATCGACCTCCGCGCCGATATGCTTGCCATGATTTGTTTTGTTGGTCACGATGGCGCCGCCTGAGGTGTTGTACACGGAGTCGAGCGCGGAAAACGCCCAGAAGTCTAGCCCCTGCAAGCTTACGCTCAGGCGCCGGTGCGGCTCGAACGTTCCACCCGCCCGCACTGCATCAATGTTCTGCCAGCCGAACTGGTCCACAATGCCAAAGCGGTCATGCGCCGTCGGATACAGCGTGTCGAAGGTTTTATGCGTGCCATTCGACGGGTTGCTGTTCCCCGACGCGATATCGTGCTGCGCAAAAAAGCGTGGCCGCCGACGCGACGAAATGAACGCGTAAGAAACTCCTTCGCTAGCCGCCCAGGCGCGAATCGGGTCGGCTCCCACCGTACCGGTCTCCCCAACCAGTTCGCCCGAATAATCCAGCCGCGAACTAACCCGCCCCTTCAGGCGCGCGCCATAGGCCCACTCATCTTCCTTGCCGGTAGTCTTCTTAAGCGCCGCCTGCACCACTTCCGCCGGCTGCACGCGCCATAGAACAAACGGTTCCAGGCTCGCATGTGGATAGGGATCGATGATCCTGCCGTAGGCGCCGTAAATATTGTTTCCCTCCTGGTGAGGGCTTACGCCCGTCGCCTGCGGCACCACCGCCGACGCCGCAAAGATCCCAACGCTCGCCCGCTTGCTCTGCAGATTCAGAACGGCTGCATCATACGAGCGTCCCTGGTTGCGCCACTCCGAGCTGGCGATCAGCGTGTTGTTGTAGTTGATGATCTGCCGCCCTACGCGCAGGCTAAACCAGTGCTTTTCCGGATCGGCCACTTCCACGTACGCCAGTTTCAGATCCCAGCGGTTCTCGTTCGGCGGACCAAGCGGTGGAGTCTGATAGAACGGCCGCGAGTCCTGCAGCTGCCCCGTCGCGCGGATCCACGAATTCGGCTTCACATCCACCTGCAGGCGAAGCCGGTTCAGCTCATACGCGTCATCGCTTCCTGACTTCAAGCTGGCGTTGTCATATGTTTCGAAACGATAGCGCTCCTCCGCCTGAAGGGCGATCCAGTGCGGCAGCCTCGCATCCAGGAGGGTAGCTGGAGCGAAGTCGTGAAAATCGTAGCGCTCGGAGGAGCCATACGTCCGGAAGGCCGGCCCGTTCAGGTGGCTCAGCGGGTTCGACGCTGGCCCGGTGATCCAGCCTCCGTCCAGCGCGCTGGCCGCGTTCCGCGTAGTGAGGTCGTCTTGCGCCGCCACTGGCCGTGCGGCAGTCAACATCAGAATGGCTGCAGTCGCCCAGATCAGTGGCTCCATGCGCTGCACCTTGGTCTGCTTTACGGCGAATTTCTTCCTCATCTCCCCTTCATTTCTGCAATAAAAAGCCCGCGAGAGGCGTGGGCTCTATCGCGGGCAATCGTGAAATCTTGGATGTTGTCGTTGGCTTCAGACCCAAGTTCGCTGCACGCGCATAAGCGACGGACAGCAGCGACAGGAAAGAAGGTAAGCCATGTCGATAATACTAACCAACTCAATAGCCAAAGACAAGCGCGCTCTCTTCCAATACAAGATGAGCCTGAAGGATTAGGCATACCGGAGATTGAACATCAGCGTGCACGAAGCAGTACTCAAGAGCTTGCAGAGCGCGCGAGCTCAACGCCGCGGATGATTGGCTGTCATTAAGGAAGTCTCATCCCCTTGCAGCGATTCAGCCCCGGGCATGGCTCAATGGCGCCGATACGCGCGATCCATTCATCACGCTCACATTCATGCCATGATATGAACCCTTGCCGCGAAGGGCCTTCCGTCTCCCACAGCAAGTTTCGGGAGTTTCCAGCACAGAACAGCAGTGAAAGAATCAAGGTTTCCAGGTTTCCAGATACAACTTTCCAGCCATAAGGTTGGCCCGAGGAATGCCGAAAGATCGAGTAGTAGTTTGCTTACGCTCCCGGTCTGGTCTCCGGAGTCAAGATGGGTGGCAAAGTGAATCCAGCGGACATTCTTATCGTGGATGACGATCCCGACATTCTGCGGGCCCTCCAAATGCGTCTCAAGGCGAGCGGCTATGCTGTTCATTGTGCCGAGGACGGAATGGAAGCCATTTCGAAAGCCCGCAAACATACTCCAGACTTGATCGTGCTGGATCTCGGCATACCGGCCGGGGACGGGTTCGTTGTCCTGGATACCTTGAAAACAAACATCGATCTTTCGTCCATCCCGGTCATCGTCTTATCCGGGCGTGATCGCAGAGCGAACGAAGAACGTGTACTCAATGCCGGCGCGAAAGCTTTCTTACAAAAGCCGGTTCAAACGAATGAATTCCTGGCCGCGATTCGGCAAGTGCTCGGCGAAACACATCCGAAACCTGGATGGTTACTTGACTAAAGCATTTTCGCAATGACTGTGGTCTGGTCCTGAAGGAGAGTCTGTTTCCCCGATGCGCATACACGGGCATGCTATTTCACACCGGCACTGATGTTGCCCCTGAGAATTGTGAGTGAAGCCTTAGGCAACCGATAGAGCGTATCCGCGCTGGCCTTCACTGCGGATCTCAGCGGAGGGCCATCAGGATCGGCATGGCCCATCGAGCCGCCTGGGTGCCACTGGTATTGGGATGCTCCGAGAGTAATCTGGTCGACGGGACCGGAAAAGAAGCTATTCTGCCCGGCTTCCGTATTCACAAACTTCAACTTCATAGCGTGATCGTGGGCGCGATCTCTGTTGACAAGCATGACGGACCAGTTCCCATCCGGCCGCTTTATGGGATAAGCAGTGACAAGTATGTTTCCGGATTCGTCTTTTATGTCGCTCGATGCCTTGAACAACTGGTGAGTCGCGTCGACCGGCTGCGCCCAGTCCCGCGTAATCATTTGTGTGGAGAAATATTGCGCCGGATGCCCGACGACTCGATAGTTCTTGTCCACAGTAAGAATAGGACCGGGATGGCCGGGTGTGGGTATGTAGTGAAAATAGAAAGTGCCGCTGGCTCCAGCCGTCATCATGGAGCCGAGGTAGTCGGCTAGCCACAGTGCCTGCCGGATGTCCGCGCCTTGTTCGTAGTTCTCCATATTGCCCTCGGTCATGAAGAATGGGACGTCGGGCGGCAAACCATCATCTTTCCAGACTTGAACGATGTGACTCACGAATCCCGGTTCGTGATAAAGGTCGTTCCATGAATCGCCCGGTGGATAGTGCTCGAAAGAAAAAAATGTGAAGTCGTTCAGCCGGTGATGAGCTTTCAGGTAGTCAATGAAGCGGCCAAGAAAAGAAGCGTTCCCGTTTGCGTCAGGCCATACCTCGACATCGCCAAGAGTTCCTTCGAAGGATGGGCCTCCCAGCTTTGCATTCGGAACGAGGCGATGAATCGCAGTCGCGAATTGTATGTAGAGGGCTCCATAATCTTCCGGGAGCATCCTCTGTCCATCCGGCTCTTCCCCCATCTCGATCCGCGATATCGGATAGTGCTGTTTGTCGAGATAGGCGATCTCATTTGCAGCATCCTCGGGAGTTCCATACAGCATCGCGATCGGAACGATGGCCGGGAGGCCGCGCGTGACTCCACTATGAAAGAAGAAATCGAATCCGATCTGGTCTCCCTTGGTCACGTCAAGATCAGACACGGAATGCCAAGGGTCTACCGACGAAGCCCAGGTGACCGTCTGTTTGCGGCTGGGTACATGCTTGATCACATCGGTAAACTTACCGTCTGATGAAAGGGTGCCGGCATAGAGTTCGTGGATCGCGTATCCGACGCAATTGCGCTTGTCATTTGATTCGCTTGCATCGCAGGTGTTCGACGACCTGGTCATCCAGATACGGAGGTACCGAGCGGGAATCTTCCAGTCTGCCAGCTTCAGCGTTGCCGTTCCGCCTTTTTCATCGGTAACAGAACCTTTGGGGAACGTTTGCCATGTGCCCTTGGTGGTTCCGGCGTAGAACGGCTCCAGGGCGCCTGTCCAGAACTGGACCTTGTAATCCAGCGCGTAGGGAGTGGCCCAGGCAATCTGAATGGCGTCCACGTCCACTTTCTTGCCCAGATCTATCAGCACCCATTGCGGATGCAATGCATCGTCCTCCCCAGTGAAGGAGCTTGTCAGATAGGGATTGCTTTTCCAGTAGCTATGCGGATCGCCATCTGTCAGCCGAGACCATCCGTCGCCGTCGCCGTCGGTGTTGCCTCGACGAGGAAGCGGATAGGACCACGAGTGATGTATTGTTTCAGCCGGCTCGGCGCTGCCGGTGAAATAGCCATCGCTCCCGGAAGCATTGCTCCATGCACCATTTGGATTCCAATGCCATGCCTCCATTTGCAGTTCGGTGTTCTGCCGATAGGTAACGGGCTGCCATCCGGCTGAAAGAATCGCAGCGAGTACTGAGCCTGACAACAACTGATCGGTGTTTCTCTCAACCTCTTCTTTGGTGATGTCGCGACGATCCAAGTCAGGAGCGCCCTCGCCTGCCCGTAGCCTGTCCACCCCCGCACCCAGAGCGCGTACCGGGCTGAATGCATTGGCAACATGCGATGGCGAGGCGTCCACTACGATTTCCTGCGCCTGCACCACATGAGCGCAGCAGGCGCACAAGGCAAACATCGCAGCATAACTTCCAATCCGGTGAACGTTTGTCCTCTGGGCCATACCATCTCCTCTACACATACAAAATGCTCGGCTGCAATCGGGCGAGGACCGTGCGTCAGGAAGGAATGTCGCTCGGGCTATTCAATCGATTCAATACTGATGATCCGCTTATACCATAGCCCCCGATACCCTGCGAATTCCGGCAACTCCAAGAAAAGCTCAAGACCGGTGAAAAGGCATTAGGGGAAATTCCGTTCCCCCCGAAAAGAGTCCATCATGCACGCTGACACCCGCGGCCGGCCACGGAAGCCGGGAGCTGCCCGATAGGGTGCCCGTGCGAGATTTCCCGAACAGATAACGACGACCCGGGAGCGATCCCTCGGCAGGTTTCGATTGTTCGCTCTCGCCTGCAAAGGAAAAGTTCTTGACATCCTGATCGAAGGCGTTCAATACTTGGCCCTAACCAAACGGCCATTTTCGTAAGCACACGTAGATATTCGTAAGTAAGAACAAAAACCAGGGCCCCAAGCCACAGCTGTCCAAAGCGACACCTGGTTCACGTCCCGCCCACCCTTGATGACAAGGGTTTCAAGGAGAGCCGCATTGATCAAACGAACGCTTTTTTATTGCATCGGAATTGCCTCTTTTCTTTGCCCGGCCTTACTGCTAGCGCAAAAGGACGCCGCCTCCCTGGAGGGCCGCGTGGTCGACGCGCGGGGCGCGGTTGTGCCCCAGGCTTCGGTGACCGCGATCAATGTGGATACCACCCTGACCTACCGCGCAGAGAGTAACCCGAGCGGGGAGTGGGCCATCAGCCCCGTGCGCATCGGCACCTATCGTATTCAGGTCGTGGCCAAGGGGTTCAAGTCTTCCGTCGAGGGCCCGCTGACGCTCGATGTGCAACAGCGCCAACGGGTGGACGTCGTCCTGGAGCCGGGCGAGGTGACTGAGAGTGTTGAGGTGCGCGCGACGTCCGCGTTGATCCAGACCGACAGCTCCGAGCTGGGGCAAGTGATCGACAACCAAACCATCGTGAGCCTTCCCTTGAACGGGCGCAATCCGGTGCAGTTGGCGCAGTTAACGGTGGGCGTGACGGTCAGCGAACCGGGTGCCCGCGACGCCGGCGGGTTCGGCTTCAGCGCCAGCGGCTCACGATCGCTCGATAACAACTTCCTGTTGGACGGCATCGACAACAACTCCAACCTGCCCGATCTCTTGAACGAAGCAAACTACGTGGTGAATCCGCCGCCGGACGCGCTGCAGGAATTCAAAATCGAAACCGGCAATTACGATTCAGAATTTGGCCGCGCCACCGGGGCCATCGTCAACGCAACCACCAAGAGCGGGTCCAACCAGTTTCATGGAGTGTTGTACGAGTTTCTGCGCAACCAGAAATTGGACGCGCTCAACTACTTCAACACCGCCAGCCAGCCCTATCACCAAAACCAGTTTGGGGCGACGCTGGGGGGCAGAATCATCCGCGACAAGTTGTTTTTCTTTGTCGACTACGAAGGCCTGCGCATCAGCCAGGCAACCCCATCCACCTCGCTGGTGCCGACGCAGGCCCAGAGAAGCGGCGACTTCTCAAGCCAACTGGATCTCACCTCTCCCACCGGCACACCTGACTGCAACGGCGTGGCGACCTACCAGGGAGAATTGTTCGACACCACCCTCACACAGACCTCGGCTGCCAATGCTTCCGGATTCTGCGGCGTTCCCTTCGGCTATATCAATGGAGCGCCCAGCAACGTCATTCCCGCCGGCAAAATTGATCCCCTGGGAAAGACACTCATAAACTTGTTTCCCTCCCCCAACGCAGCGGCCAACGGTTACAACTATCTCTCCAACCCCGTGCTGAGCCAAACCGTGAATCAGGGCGATGCGCGTGTGGACCAGATTTTTTCAGCCAAAGACTCGGCGTTTTACCGCTTCAGCGCAAGTCGAAGCCCAGAGATACTTCCCTCCCCCTTTCCCGGACTGGCCGACGGAGGCGGATTCTTCGACGGCATTCAGCAGATCAATGGCTATAGCGCCGCGGTGAGCGAGGTCCATGTCTTCTCCCCGCACAAGGTCAATGAACTTCGCCTGGGCTACAACCGCGTCAATACCAGCCGCTTCCAGCAGAACTACAACACCAACGTCTCGAATCAAATTGGCTTTCCCGGAGTTCCCTTTGCCCCGGGCAACGGCGGTCTTCCCCAGTTGACGTTCAACGATTCCTCCACTCTGGGCAGCCCCACCTATCTGCCTGCCATCGAGCTGCAGAATACTTACACCTTGTCAGATACATTTACTCTGATTTCGGGCAACAGAACCTGGAAGTTCGGCGGTGAAATACGGCCGGAAGAGAACACGATTTATGAGCCCGCCAACCCTCGCGGCGCCATCGGATTTACAACCCAGTTCACGGATAATGCGGGCTCTCCGGGTTCGGGCGGCAGCGGCCTGGCGACCCTGTTAACCGGTCAGCCCAATAATGGAAACATCAACAACCTGAATAACATCGACTACTTTCGCCACACGTATTCCCTGTTTGTGCAAAATGACTGGCGGGTCACACCCAAGCTCAACCTGAACCTGGGCCTGCGTTACGAATATTTCTCCCCTGTCTATGAGAGGTTTCACGCCCAGGCGAATTTCAATCCGGTCACCGGGTATCTCGATATCCCGCGCGACAGTAACGTCACGCTGCCCGCTTCGTTGTCGTACCTCACGGTGAATCACACCGCGTCCGAGGCGCTGATCCCCGCCGACTACACCAACTTTTCTCCCCGCGTTGGTTTCGCTTACCAGATCTCGCCTAAGTTGACCATGCAGAGCGCTTTCGGCGTCTTCTTCAACGGGGATGAAGACGGTCCCTACAGCAATCCCAGCCCGGGTTTCAATCCGCCCTATTTCGACAGCCAGGTGTACGTCACGCCGTGCAGCCTGCCCTCTTACAATGCCCAGGCGCAGAATTGCTCGATCCCCGGCCTGAGCGTGCTGTCTCAGGGGTTCCCGGTCAACGCTCTGACCGAGCCCAACACGCCCTCCCTCTTTTCCCTGGATACGAACCTGCGCACGCCGTATGTGATGCAGTGGCATTTGACGTTCCAGTACCAGCTGGAACCAAACACGGTGCTCGAAACATCGTATGTGGGTTCAAAATCCAACAAAGAGTATCTCTTTCTCAATTTGAATCAAGCCTCTCCCTCCGCCGATCCTTCGGCCGCGTATGCTCCACGCCGTCCGTTTCCTTACGTCAATGCGTCGATCAACTATTTGAAGTCGGGAGGAAATGCCAACTACAACGCCCTGCAGCTCTCTCTGCAGCATCGCCTGACCCATGGCTTGTCGCTGATCATGAACTATACCTACAGCAAGGCTCTGGGAGACGCGAGCAGCGCCAATCTGGGATCGCAGAACAACGATGCGTTTCGCTATGTCCGCACCCCGAATATCGAGTACGGGCCCCTGGATTTTGACGTGCGCAACCGCTACGTCACCAGCTTTGTGTATCAGCTTCCCATTGGACAGGGGGAGCGATTCGGCGGAGCAAGCGGTCCGGTCCTGGACCGTGTCATTGGACATTGGACCGTCTCCGGCCTGCTGACCCTTTCCTCCGGAACCTACTATACGATTACCGACGGCAACGGCAATTTTGCCAACTCCGATGGACAGCAACGACCGGACGCTGTCCCCGGCCAGAAGGCCACGGGCAAACCATGCCTGGCGGGAACGTTCTTCAACACCTGCGCTTTTCAGAACCCTGCCCTGGGATCGTTCGGGGACATTAGCCTGAACAGTCTTCAAGGGCCGGGCAACAAGAATTTAGACTTTGCGGTGGAGAAGATTGTTCCTCTGCGGGAAAAGCTGGAGCTTGAACTACGGGCTGAGGGTTTCAATGTCTTGAATCATCCAAACTTTCTCTTCGCCGCCCCGGGACCGCAAAACTCCAACAATGCGACGGTTTTCGGCACTCCCAGTTTTGGGTTTGTAACCGCCGCACAGGCACCGCGCGAGATTCAGTTTGCGGCTAAGCTTCGTTACTGAGTTTCTCTTGTACCCGAGCATGATACCCATGCATCGCGGCAAACGGCGTGCCGCCACGCTTCTCGCTCTGTTTTCCTGGTGCGCACTTCTGCTTCATGCGGAAGATCGCAAGATCGACCCCACGTTCCTTTATCGCAACACCTTGACCGCGGCGGTGAAGCCGTCTGACATTACCACGGCGAGCTGTCATTACAAGCCATTGTTCGGCCAGGGGGACCGCGATACCTCCGTAGTCGTCGGCGTAGCTCGTTATGCCGAAGCCGTGATTGATCCTCATGGCGTCTGCGCCGCCGTTCAATATCCGCACGAGGACCAGGTCTACGTTGTGCTCGAAGGCAGCGGCTCGGCGAGATACCTGGATGAGGATGTGCCGCTGAAAAAGGAAGACTATCTCTATCTACCGGCAACCATCCCGCACCGGCTGAGTAATAGCTCGGCGGTGCCGATGCTGGTGTTGATCATGGGGTTCCATACCGAGGGATCGGAGCCGGCGCCACTACCGCGGCGCCCGTTAAAAGCCAACATTGAGGATGTGCCCACAGCTCTCGTCAACGGCCACCCGGAGTCCACCCGCTATCGCCTGCTGATGGGCGATGCGGACAGTACGCGTGACCGTATTGCAGCGGGACGGGTTTTGACCAGCTTCTTTCTCATGGAAATCGCCCCCGGAGGCACCAACTTTCCCCACCATCACGAGCGCGAAGAGGAGATCTACCTGGTCTTGAGCGGCCACGGAACCATCGTAGCCGGCGGAGGGATCGACGGTATCGCAGGGCGCCATCCCGCCGTGGCAGGGGATGCCTACTTCTTCCGGCTGAATGCCACGGTTGGCTATTACAGCGCGCCCGGCGTCCAATCCCGGATTCTCTGCGTACGCTCGTGGTATCCCGGCCTGGAGAAGAAAGGTATGGAACACTGAGTTTCACTCCGGCTGCTGTGATGAGCGCCGCCGCCATCTTCGAGTGGAAGATGCTCTTCCCCGAATCGTCTCGACTTTCTGATCCTTTCCCCGCTCCCGGTCAAGCCATTGCAATTACTGGCGGCCAAGGAGACCGCGTTGATCATGTTTCTGTCTATCTTCTTGATCCCTGGAGCAAGGGAGCAGGCGCCGCCCTGGCTCCTCTCAAGGAAGGCCGACCGAGGAAGGCAACTGCGGAAACAAAACAAGAAACGCTGGATTGGTGAGACAGTGCAGTTTATAACTGTAAACATTCAACCTGTCTCCGGGTTGCCCGTCCCCCAGGTTCCCGGGGGGAAGTGTGCGCCTTAAGCGCCCTATGCGCCATAAGGGTCGGATTGGGCTGTGTTTTGTCGGTTTTCCGGTTTTGGACCGCCGAGGGCCGTTCGGCAACCGTATCCTCTGGCGTCGGGCCGGTGACCGATGGTGTGGTATTTTCCAAGTTGTCAAAACTGCTCAATCAAGAGGACGCACTGAGCGCACCCTGCTTACACGGTGATTTCGACTCTCCACAGCCCCCTCACGGAGCGCAGGAAGACTGCGGAAGACTTAATCAGTCACTTTTGATGTCACATTACCGTCGGCGATCACCGAGTCATCCTTTTGACAAGCGGTGACGCTTTCCCGGCGGTTGGTGGCAGATGCACAGGCAGAGCGCGCCGGCACATAGCCAAGCAGCGCCGTCGTGGCAAGACGGCACTGGCATATGAATACCTTACTCCCACAGTAGTACGGTTTTGGGGCCGCGTCGAGAGCAAAAAAAACATTTATTTGGTAACCAGGCGAGCGTTCTGTTCTTCACTGGATCGATGGCTTGCTGCCGACGTCAGGAGCCGAAGTTCGCGTCGCGTGCCGCTTCTTCCCGTACCTTCATCGCCGGCAGGTAGGGCCCGCGGCCCATGGCTCACCCTTGCAACACCTTGCTCTGCGAGGGCACTCAACGGCGAAGTGAAATCGACCACCATGACATTCATCGGGTACTCCCTTTCGCATTACGGCATCAGCTTCATTCACGCAATCAGAGTAAGGTTCGTAAGACCAGATGCGAAGAGCCTATCTACGCCGGCCTCGGCATAGACGTGCGCCCACTCAACTGCCTCTGTGGCCATCGCATCGTCATGCTGACTTGTCACGCGGAGACGGCTGATCATTTAGATTAATTTACGCAGTCCAGGCTGTCCCCCGTTACCAAGCCGACTTACTCAGCCCGAATTGGCTCGGAATGATGGCCGCTCCGTTTTTCGTAACCGGGAAGTTGCCTACGCTCGATCCAGAGAATCCGCCCGGCTTGCCGATTGTAGCTGCGTTTCCTTTAAGAACACGCGCTGTTCCCATGCACATTAGCAAACGTCATTGGCTAAACAAAGAAGTAGGCAAAATCGCGCTGAACCTTGCCTTCGTCTGCGCTTTTGAGAGTACCTTCAATATCTTCCCGTCCGAGCCTCGAACTACCAAGCTAACGAATTGATCTGGACGCCCACATGAATCGTTAACGGTGGGCTGAATCAGCAGATAAATCTCATCTCCGCTCGAACTCCAACCAAACCCCCAAACGTTGGGATCGGCATTGGAGGACGCACAACGCGTTCTTGCGCGGAAAAAAGACACAGCCGCATGCTCAATTGCGTCATCTTCCGATATCTTATCTCCTACAATCCTGAAGAGCCTGAATGAACTTGACAGTCCCGATCCGTCACCATCATTCACGAAAAATGCATTCGACCTAGTTGACCAAGACACCATCGCCGGTGGTTCAAGCTGCGGACCGCTCCAATGGATGGCGCTCGAAACTGTCATTCTACTATCAGCAGTAAATTTCAAATGCCAGTTCCCATCAGGTGAAACGAACTCGGCTGCGCAACCTGCCAGTACATTCCGCATTGCTCCATTCCACGCTGGTGTTCCTGAAGCGGCGCAGTTCTGAGCAGAACCGACAGAACAAAATACATAAAACGTCATAGCTATAAGCGCTAAACGGATCAGAACAATTTTGGACATGTGACCCCCACATTGTTTGCCGGAATATACGTCGTAACCATGGCGGTTCTTGTGGAACGCAAGGCCTGTCTAAAAGATGGATAGTTGTAGACGTCAAAAGCATTGCCCGGGGAGTTTCTAACCGAAGCTGGTCCAATATTGTCTACGGGGAAGAACGGTCCGTTAGTGGGAATACCGGATGGAATACCGGCAGGACTCGCCGTACCCCAATTGACCGTGAATCGAATCCCTAAGAACACGCTTCTGTTTCCGCCGTTGATACCGGCCACACCGAAATTACCCGGCTTGATCGCCACGCCACCGTTAGGTATGCCCGAACGCGGAGTCTGACTGATTGCTGTTGTGCCTGGCGCTTGGCCCGGAGCGATGCCTGTGATCTTGAAGGGAACAGCCGGGCATGTCGTCCCGTTATTTGGGGCCCCACCTGAAGCGGCCGCTGTCACGTAGAAGGTATACGCGGCCGGGAAGACACCGAAGCTCTCTCCGGCACCCACACCAGCATAGGAGTTAACATAAAACGTTGGTACATTCGGATTGTAGGACGATTCAATAGACGTGTTCACCGTTGAGTGTGCGAGAGCGGGATTTACGCTGTTACCCCCGAAAAAATTGGAGAAGAAATCAATCGCGGAAATGGGGGACGGAAATGGGGGAAATGGGGGAAATGGGGGACGGCCTGCACCAGGCCGGCTCTTACTGGGTTCCGGTCCACATACGCCAGCGCCCTGCACAGGTGACCGGCACTCAAACCGCAGGCGAAAAAGCGATTCTGCCAAAGATGGCCTGTCCGCCCGCTTCGCGCGTTGTAGTATTGCGCATATCTTCCGTGTACCCGCCGGAAGAGTACTGCTAACGAATCATCTCGATCTGGGATCGTCACTAGATGAACATGATTGCTCATCAGGCACCATCCCAGCAGTCGCACTCTTGCATCGCTCAGATTAGCTCGCAACAGCCGCAAGTAAGTGTGCCGGTCTTCCTCTGTCGAGAAAGTCACGCACTTATCCACACCACGCTGCGTAATGTGATGAGGCACACCTGCTATCACGCATCGAGATCGTCGTGGCATTCCGGCATTCTATTCTTGGAAGATTAAATAACCCATGGCTGATCATTTAAATTAATTTACGCAGTTCAGGCTGTCCCCCGTTTCCCCGAGTATAGAAGGCTGGGAGCAGATCAATAGTTCCAGCCGTCGTATCCGTCACGGCGTATGCATCTGGATTATCATCGGCCGGTGCGGCCAAGGGGTACTGATTGATCTGCGCTCCACTAAGTGCTTGAAACAGACCGTTAGTTGTAAACCCCGTAATGTCTGCTGCTAATGTTTTGCTGCAGTTCTGACTAAAGAGTTTCCTGCCCTGCGCTATCCTCGCCCGAACATTAATTGGGGCATCAAGCAAACCTACTTAGCATTTGCTGTCGCAGGACAAGTAAGGTCGCTTTTGAATGGCAGATCACTGGTCCTAAACTCTTTAGTTATCATTCGCGCTATGGAATCACCGGCCCTGTAAGGGATAATCAACCGCATAGGCAGCGCTTCCAGTGTTGCGTCCCGCTCGGTTGTGGGAAGTTGAAATAGATCGAGAAACCGTTCCCCGGGCTTCAATTCCCTAATACCCGAAGCGGGAAAATCGACTCCTCTGCCCACCGTACGCCATTTGCCCTTCTCCTCCACTTCCAAACGGACGTCGTGAATCGTAAACCCTTGAGTGTAAAGAGGAGAAAGAGGAAATTGAATGGAGTGATGGTCGGAAGGATTCGAAACTTGGAGCACAGCATAGCGTTCAGAACCGCACTGCAATTGCGACGCCACTGCGACACTCTCGGTTCTTGCCCTTGTAGCCCGACCCAAAATGCCAGAAAGAATATGGTAAACATAAGCCACCTCATGGAACTCTGCATCCTGCCTGGCCGAAGAAACGACCCCGGCTCTCCCGTCCCGACGCTGATGCACCGTTCAAAACTAGCACCCGAGTCTGGATCGATGGGATTGCGCACTCATTCGGCCCCACAAACTGGCCTCCCGCTTGCAAGTTCATTACCGTAAAGCCTGAACGAAGTCGCGTGCTTTATGGAGAGATATTGCCTGCCTCATGAAGATAGTTTGATTGGGTAGTAGGATACAGGGCAAATTCCCGTTAAACACCGAGCTATTGAAAGTAAGCAGTGTTAGTTGCTCGATTCCATTTGTTCCTGCCACGTCACCGCTGTGGCCCATTGCTTGTAGCTGACTCATGGCGACAGGTATTGAATTCGTGGCGCGGGGCGCCGGCGCACGGCACACCAGGATGGATTTCCCGCCTCACATCGATTGAAGGGTTTAAAGCGTTCGCGTTGCCAAATAAGCTCTGAGAGCAAGAATGCAATCGCTTCTGGTTGAGCGAGTCTCGGATCCGCCGCCGTATTCAACTGCACCGTTTGGCCGGGAATGCCGCCTTGTCGTCCGACCAACCTTGTGTTGCCTGCGAGACCACGACCTACACCAGTGATTTGTTTATTACTTGGGGCCCCACCTGAAGCGGCCGCTGTCACGTAGAAGGTATACGCGGCCGGGAAGACACCGAAGCTCTCTCCGGCACCCACACCAGCGTAGGAGTTAACATAAAACGTTGGTACATTCGGATTGTAGGACGATTCAATAGACGTGTTCACCGTTGAGTGTGCGAGAGCGGGATTTACGCTGTTACCCCCGAAAAAATTGGAGAAGAAATCAATCGCGGCTACGAAAATAGTTGAGATGACTCCGCCTATGCCATCGCCGTCGTTGCCCGGACTCGGATCGTCATCCTGAAGACCGAATCTATCGACGCCAGACAGAGGCCGGCCAGAGAGATAAGCGTACCGATTCAGAGATTGCGGGTCAGTCAGATCGTAGCTGCCATTGGAGGGATCCGGCGACAACCATCTGCCTTGCGCCGAGGCATACTGCCGGTAAAGGGTCTCGTCGCTGTCATTCTCCGCATCCCGCTCATGCTGGGTAAAGAGCAAAAGGTCTGGAGCCGTGTTGCTGATCAACTCCCCAAAAGCAGAGACGTCGTTTGTGCCCTGCAGATTCCCCAAGTTATCGATCTTGGCCACCAGCGAACCCAGATGATCTCCGATGTGATATAAGGTCGTGTCCTGCGTGCCCGATGGCGATTCCGCAATCAACTGGCCGGCCGCGTAAATGTAGTCCGTCCATGCGCTGCTCGCAGGATCCAGGGTCGCCATAAGCTGGCCGCCAAAGAAGAAGTACTCGGTGGAGTTGCCCGCATAGTTTTTCAGCACCCGCTGACCAAACGGGTCCAGCGTGTACACAGCACTATTGCTGGCCGACATCTTTCCGTCGGAATCGTAGCTATAGGTGTTGCCCAATCCGTCAGCCGTCAAGTTGCCGGCAATGTCATAGGTGTATCCGGTGGCGCTAATCTGGTTGGTGGCACTAAACGGTTGCCCGAAGTTGAATGTCCCAGACTCCTGCCGGTTTCCCCAGGCATCGATTGTATAACTGTCCGAATAGCCCCCAGCGCTATCGGCGGCCGATATCAACCGGTTGACATGATCATAAGTAAAGGACCGCGCAACCCCTGTGATCTGGTCGGTCACGCTCAGCAAATTCTGCGCATTATGATCCCAGCTATAGCTCTTCGCCCACACGGGCGCCGACTCGGAATAGCTGAGAGAAGTAATGTTTTGCCGGTTATTAAACGCCGCCGTCATTTGAATGACATTCCCGTAGACAGCGGTGTTCAGTTCCCCTGCCGGGAAGTAAGAGGCTTCGGAGAGATAGGGCCTTGGCCGGCTAAAGAGCGGTTGGACTCCCACCTTTGAAGATGCCGCCGCGGTCTCTGTGAGAAAGCGGTTTTCCCCCGACCCGATCAGCCGGTCAAGAGTATCGTAGCCTTGATAGATCGAGCGTCCGTCAGGGTACGTAAGGCTAACGATGTTCCCATGGTAGTCGTATGTTGCCGACGTACTATGATTATAGGAACAATCGTTCGGGAGGCAATATAGTTCTTGAATCACGTTTCCGCTGGCATCGTGAAAAAAGAACACGCCCAAATTGGCGTTTGTGAACATGGAATTGAGCCGCCCTATACCATACTGATCGTTGTTTTGCGTTGCGTCATAATAGTAGACATAGTAAACATAGTTCCCCCCGCTCTGCACCGTTTTGCCGGTCAGCCGGTTCAGAACGTCGTACTGGTATTGAACCGCTTGACCCCGCGCGTCCGTCGAAAGGAGCAGGTTGTCATTTCCGTCGTAGTTGTTGAAAGTAATCGTACCTCCTTCGGGTGTGGTTTGGGAACTGAGCCTGCTCAACGAATCATAGTTGAACGTGCGAGTTCTCCAGCCAGCTGAAGTAGAGGCGTCTCCTTTTTGGTTAACAGCCCTGAGACGGTTCAAGCCATCGTAGGTATAATCCGTTTCCCAGGCCAACGTACCTAGATTGTTTTGCTCGATGACCGAAATCAGGTTCCCGAAGGCGTTGTACGTATATTGGCGTTTGTGACCCACCTCGTCTGTGGCCGTCACCTGATTGTCGGTATAGGACAAGGTAGCAGTACTGCTATCCGGATCGGTTACGGTCTGTACGCGGTCAAACTGATCGTACAAGGTATTGCACGTGCTACCGTCCGTCGGAGCAGCCGTCGCCGTATGCGGCGTCGTGACACAATTTACGCGCCCATAGGCATCGTAGGTTGTTTCACTGCTCGTTCCCGATGTTGTTGCCTGGCTGGGGCGCCCGAACCCATCGACAATGGTAGACGAAGGTACGGTCACGGACGCTGACTGCATGTCGGTGACGTCGGTTTCCGTCGCGGATGGGTATAACCAGGTAGTAACGGCCCCGCTTGGGGCGGTCACCGTGTGCATGCGTCCGTAGGAATCGTAAGAGTACTGCGTCATTTGACTGTTTTGGTCGCTCTGTGTCAGGATCTGCCCGGTCGAGGCATCGTACATAGCGTGTGTGACGTGCTGCACGTTACCGGTCGTAGGCTGCGTGATAGAGGTCACGAACGCGTCGGTAGCATCATAACCATAAGTCGTCGTGTTCAAAAGTGGATCCTTCGTGGATTTCAGGGCGCCCGCCGTGTCGTAGTAGAGAAGGGTCGTAACTTTTGTGCTGGGCAGCAGTATGCGACTGATAGCAGTCAGGTTGCCGCGATTCCCGGTCACTAAACTATCATTGTGATAGGGCACGGAGGCGGCCGCCGGTGTGGTCTGGCCAGGGTCATCATACTGGAGGGTAGTTTGCGATAACGCGCCCGAAGCATCGGAGGTAGTGACCACCGTCGGCAATAGTGCCCCGTTCACGTTCTCCCCCAGTGTTGTATCCGTTTCCCGAGTCGGGCCGCCCGTAGGCGCATAGGCAGGGCTGGAGCTCGCCGACGATGTATAGTAATCCCATTGCATCACTTTAGTGGGGGTAGCCACACCCGGCGTACCATAGGTGTACGAAGTGTATGTCGTCATCAAGGTGTCATTGAAGACGTCGGCAACGGTCGCCAGATTGGGGTACAGATACATCGCCTGCCCTTGACACACGCCCACTGGGCACAGGCCATCGAGATTGTAAGTCTTTGCAACCGTGCGGACCACTGTAGAGTTCTTATCTCCACTGTGGTAATAGATATAGTTGTTGAAATACCCATTGCTGTCTTTAAGCCCAAAGTTGTAGTCCGTCACGATGCCGTTTCTTGTGACGTAGTTGTCCTGGGTCGGGCAGGGACCAATTTGGCCAACCCCATTTGGACAATTAGACGGAAGGATGGAGAAAGATGTCGTTCCATTTGAGCCCGTATGAGACGAAACCCACCGTGGCGGAACTGTTTCGCCTGCACGAGTCCCATTTAAGCCACTTTGATATATATAACTTACAGCGCCGCCTTGCGGAAGAGTAATACCTGAGAGCTCCCCGTAAGTCCCGTCCTCATAGGTAAAGCCATAGGATGACCCATCTGGCAGGCCGATGCTCTTGACAACGGTCATGGGGCCTTGATAATCAGTGCCCACCGAATCTGACAGAAAGTTTGTATTGAGCTGGATCGTCTCTGTCGTAACGGTGAATTGCTCCGTCTGGCCATTAGTGGTCGGAAAAGTATAATACGTTATGGTGCCATCCGGAGATGTGGTGGTCGTTGGCCCAAGCGTTCGACCCAAATCGTCGTGGGTTGGGTCGACGTAGTTTCCGTTGCGGTCTACCGGATACATTCCAGTGGCAGCATCGTAGATTTTGGTTCCGCTTTGGTCGTAAACCGCAATGTCATTGTAGTTGCTGACGACTGCATAGTATCCACTCCCATCGATCGCGTAACCAGTACCCGTGGGAGTGTCCGGATAATCCGTCGCGGTACAACTGCTGCTTGGCGCCGGATTTGAGATTGTGGTGATCGGGAAGGAGTGCTGGGTACCGTCGAGCATGTTGATGAAAAAGGGCCCCTCCCGGACTACCTCGCTGCCGCAAATAAGTTCGTCGGACGACCCGCCTATAAGGCCGGCAAGAGAAGAAACAAAGCGCCATCCCCCATTCGCGTTGGGCACGTTGTTAGGCTGCCACTGGTAACCGCCCTCCCCCACTGCCACACCGTGCCAGATCATGCTGTCGTACACCATCTCGAAACTCGTCGAGAGATCGCCGCGGCCGTTGTAGCTGGCGAAAGGGATTTCAATGTGCAGGTTGCCATTCTGCACGTTGATAAATCCTTCCTCAACCGGAAGATTCACCGCAGTGGTAGGTCTCCCGATCAGATACTCAGCGGCCTGGGCCGAACCCCTTGCAGGTGCGGCCAGTACCGCTACTACACCAAGGGTAACGGTTAAAATTAGCTTATACATAGGCGTCTCCTTAGAAGACGAAGTAGTTAGGGTCATTGGGTACGCCGCTGCGCGCTTCTTGCAACTGAAGCATCCAGGCAAACTGGCCGTTGATGGTCTCTGTATATCGGAACGGGATTGTGACGCCCTCCACTTGCCGATAGTCTTCATAAGTCATCACGCGCAGGTATCGCTGCGTGGATCCATCCAAAGACGTAATGAGGTCAGAACTTTTATAGGGAAGATGCGTTTCGGGCGAGAAATAAATGTCGGTCGGTACAACATTGCCCTTCGCCGGCGATAGCGGCCGGCCTTCTACAGCCGGGCGCAGAAGGGAAAGCTTGTTGAACGGAGCGCCCCCAAGTTCCGCCGCTCCCGTTGCAAGAAGCAGGGATTGCTGTTCGCTGAGTTTTGTAGATAAGAGGAAGGGGTATGCCAGCAAGCTGGCACGGGCGCTGCTTACCTGGAGGCGGTGTTGTTTTCCAAGTGCATCCTGAAAGCCCCCCATCCCCCCCCGAATCCTGAGACTTGTACTTCCTGAAGTTCTGCTTACATCCAGGCGGGTGAAGCCCTCGCGTGAAACCGCAAGCGTTGCGGAACCGTGGCCAGTAGCCTCATCTCCAGCGTAGACAATGGATCCTGTCGCTTGAAATCCCTGCCACTGAACAGCCCCTGCGACTTGGAAATAAGCCTGTAACAGGTTCGCCGCAGACTCCTCGGAGCCACTTGCTGAAAGGGACATGGAAGGTCGCGGGATGGTGCGGTCCTCGACGGCATAGGGGGAAGCGGTTTGCGTCCAAGCCTTCGGCATGACTGGTGAGGAAGAACCGAGGGCAATCGCCAGCATCGTCGCGGCAGACTGCAGCGTAGGTATCTTACGGAATGGGATCATCGAACTCTCCTGCTCATGGGCGCCGCCTTCTTGCGCTTCTGTAGCTATGGTTTGCGCTGACCAAACACGGCCAGCCGCTGATACCCCTATTGTTTAGAGGTATTCGTAGCTGAGGAACCCACGCCGGACTGTGCCGGTGCAGGATCATCGGTAAAGTCGCTTTAATGGTGCGAGGCGGTTTGGGACTGCGCGTCCGTTGCGGTTCCAGACAGGGTCAATTGCACCTGGGTGGCCGTGTTAAAGGTTGAAGTAACGACCTCATTCTCGGCGCCAGTTGTCGTTGGTGCAAAGACTACGGAGAAGCCGCAGGTCTGCGTGGGGTCGAGTTCTGTACCCGGGCTATTTAACGTGTAACCGTTGATGCTGACACGCGTAATAACGCCGTACTCTGAAATGCTTATGATGCGGTTGTTGTTGGTGTCTGCGACGTATATCAGCCCTTGATTGGAAACGGCCACGCCTTCAGGGTAATTCAGGCCGGATGCCAAGATGCTCTGTGCGTCCGCAACGGCCGCCGGAACGGCTGCAAAAGCCGCGTGCGAGGTTACCCACAGCTGCGCGGCTGCACACAGTAGGCGAACGATAGTCTGTACTTTGTAGCGAGTCACTTTGTCCCCAATCGACAGCAAAGGGCTGAGTGGTTTGAATCGATGCAGCTTTCGGCGATCCAGGAATGAGTTACTACGACGTCTACAATAGCCTAGAGAGGCACCCGAAACGAAACACAAAAAGTGACGCGGTCAGTACTCGCGTAACAGTTACTTTTCATCCGAAGATTGGCTCGCAGCCAAAGGTCTTCCGGTCCGCTTGTCGTTCTGCGTGCGATGTCACCCGGCTGCCGGACATGTCGATTATTATGGCGGCGGTTACGATTGGACGATGATGCGGGACAGAGAGCGCAGGGAAATGGAGGACGGAAATGGGAAAAATGGGGGACGGCCTCCGCCTGACGCATAAATCCTAATGCATAAATCCCAAAATCCCCCAGGCAGGCGTCAGAACGCTTGCACCTTCGTTGCGGACTGCAACCCTGATTCGTCCGCGAATGGCTCATCTTCCGGTTGCGAAGCTTGGGATACGGTGCGCCGGCCGGTTTCATCTACGTGGAGACGGAAGATGTCGGGTCGCGCGTAATGCCCCACCACATCCAGATCGAATTTTCCTTCGATCGTCTCGTTCAGATCGATCTCCACAGTAAGCACTGTTTCCACGTCATAGACCGGACCCGCCAATACTTTTCCCAGCGGATTGACAATGAGGCTGCCGCCGCGAATCGATTTGCCCGCATCCGTGGTTAAGCCCTCCGTACATTGGCACGCGGATAAGACGAAGCATCGCCCTTCGAGGGCGATATGCCGCATCGACGCCGCCCAACTCTCGCGCTCGTCCAAGGTGGGCGCGCAATAGATCTGGATTCCCTTGCCATACATATAGGTCCGCAGAAGGGGCATGTAGTTCTCCCAGCAAATCACCGCGCCAACTTTTCCATAAGGCGTAGGGATCACGGGCATGGTTGCCCCGTCGCCCATGCCCCATATCAGTTTTTCCATGGCCGTGGGCATCAGTTTGCGATGCTTTGCGACCAGGGCTCCGTGCGGATCGAAGAAAAGAGCGGTGCAATAGAGCGTCGCTCCGTCGCGCTCGATCACGCCGATCACCAGGTAGGTTCGGCAAATTCTTGCTATCTTCGCTAACTCCGCCGTTTCCGGCCCGGGCACATCGATCGCCGCTTCAAAGTAGGCTCGAAACGCTGCGCGTCCCTCGGGACTGCGCGAGCCGAGCCGGACACCAAAATCCTCGCCCTTCGGATATCCTCCGACCATGGCTTCTGGAAACAACGCTAACGTGGCTCCGCAATCGGCGCTTCTCTCGGTAAGCCGGCGAACCTTCTGCAGAGTATCTGCGATCGTGGCTTGCGTGGCTGACTGAACGACAGACATCTTGGATATCGACATGGGGACAGTGTAGGGACTTCTGCCATTCGGGGCAACCCGCCCCGTGGCTGGGCGACGGGGAAACCCGGAACGTGTTTCGAGCGACAAGGGCACAGCGCCAAGCACATCATTCATGTTGATGGCTTCGAATGCGTAGTCGCGAATGAATCGCACCGCCTGCACGACATGCGGATCGTCGGTTGCCAGGAGGGCCGGCGCTTCGGTAGTGTGTTCGCTGTGGGAAATTACACGCTTACCGCAGGACCGGATGTCCTCTGGATCAACATCGCCTGAACTTCCGGGTAAATGACAAGAATCACACCTGTCTTTTGTAAGGAGACTGCATGCGCCTTTTTCGGATCTTCCTCCTGCTTTCGCTCGCCCTGGTCAGTCCTGCGGTCTTGCTTCAGAGCAGCCAGGCACAGCAGCTCCCGCCAAACCCGTTGCTGCCGCCTAAGCCTCACGCCAAAACGATCCACCTGAAGCACGTTCTGGTGATAGGCCAGACCAAGGGTTGGGAACATGAGTCGGTCTCTGCCACGATGGCTGCCATTTACGAAATGGGCAAAGAGAGTGGACTTTGGGACACCACGTTGCGGACAGATACCGAGCTGCTGACCAAGAAAGATCTGGAGAGAAATGCCAAGAACCTTAACTACTTCGACGCCCTGGTCTTCGCCAACGCGTCGGGTGAACTGGACATGGACGCAAGCCAGAAGCAGGACATGATGTCGTTCATCAAGGAAGACGGAAAGGGCTTTGTGGGCATCCACTCGCCGCTGGATGCGAATTACACCTGGCCCGAATACGGTGAGATGATTGGCGGACGGTTCGATGAGCATCCCTGGGATACCTTCAACGCGCCGATCATCAATGAAGCAGCCGGACTTTCCCGCGGTGCGCCACTTCCCCAAGGCGTTTGTGAAGTACGACGAGATCTATCAGCCCAAGGAGTGGTCCCGGAGCAACGTGAACGTGCTGCTCAGCCTGGACGCCAGCAAGCTCGACTATACGAACAATCCTCAGATCCATCGCAAGGACCATGATTTTCCCATCGCCTGGAGCAAGCTCTATGGCAAGGGGAGAGTCTTCTATTCCACGCTCGGGCACACGGAAGAGTCGTGGGACGATCCGGACATCCGGAAGATGTATTTTGAGGCGATCAAGTGGTCGTTGGGGATGACCGAGGGAAGCACGGCCTCGCACGCACGATGAAGTGTGAGATGGCAGCAGAGAGTCCCGCGCGTCTGAAGCATGGTTGGGGAGAGCAATTACCGTGAGTCCAGAGAAGCTAAATGTGGCCATTGTGGGGCTTGGATTCGGCAAAGAATTCATTCCGATTTATCAGAACCACCCCCATACGAATATGTATGCGATTTGCCAGAGGACGAGAGCGAAGCTCGACGAGGTGGGCGACCAGTATGGAGTGAGCAGGCGATACGAAAGTTTCGAAGCATTGATCGCGGACCCCGGCGTGGACGCGGTCCATATCAATTCCCCCATCCACCTTCATGCGCCGCAAAGCATCGCCGCCCTCGAAGCAGGTAAGCACGTCGCCTGCACTGTGCCGGCCGCAACTACGGTCGAGGATTGCCGTAGCATCGTAGCGGCGGCGAATGCCGCCGGCAAGAACTACATGATGATGGAAACCGCGATCTACACCCGCGAGTTCTTGTTTGTGCGGGAACTTCGGGACAGCGGCAAGTTGGGACGTATTCAATTCATGCGCGGGGCCCACCAGCAGGAGATGGCCGGCTGGCCCGGGTACTGGGAAGGACTGCCACCGATGCATTATGCGACCCACGCGGTCAGCCCCTGCCTTGCGCTGGTGCGCGGTGAAGCCGAATACGTGTCGTGTTTTGGTTCGGGAAGGATCGAGGATCGCCTGAGCGCAAAATACGGATCGCCCTTTGCGGTCGAAAGTGCTTTGTTCAAGGTACGCGGCCAGCAACTGGCGTTCGAAGTAACGCGCTCGTTGTTTGAGACCGCGCGACAGTACCTGGAAAGCTTTGATGTCTACGGAGACAAGGTTGCTTTTGAATGGGCGCAAATCGAGAACGAGGAACCTGTGATTCATGTGGGTGAAAAGCCGGAGCGCGTAACCGTACCGGATTACGGACGACTGCTCCCGGAACCAATTCGGCGCTTTACTACGAAGGGCGTATATGACGAGGCACACGCGCACCTGTCGTTCACCCAAGGCGGAGGCCACGGTGGGTCGCACCCGCACCTGGTGCATGAGTTTGTCTCCAGTATTGTCGAAGGTCGCGCCTCCTTTCCTGACGTATATCAATCGATGAATTGGACCTGCGCTGGAATCTGTGCCCATGAATCTGCGATGCAAGGCGGCCAGACTGTAGCGCTTCCCTCTTTCCGCGGAAACAATAGGTGATGGGAGAAATGATGAAAATGGGAATGATTGGCGCGGCGCGGATGGGCGGAGCCCTCGCCCAACTGTTTATTCGGCGCGCATCTCGATGGGCGTTCCTGCTCGCGGTCGTGGCGATCTGCTCCGCGCAGGCGCAGACGAGCGGTAAAGCCATCTATGGCGTGACCAGCATCGATGTCGCGCCGAGCGCCACCAGCCAAGGCATTGCCCTACTCAAACAGTACCGGCAAGCCGCGCTCAAACAGGCTGGAAACCAGGGTGTCGATCTTCTGCAGCAAGTAGGTTGGCCCAGCCGCTTCGTGATTTACGAAGCGTGGAAAGACCAGTCTGCCTACGATGCGAACGAGAAGGCCGCTCATACGGTTGAATTCTGCAACAGGCTCAGGTCCATTTCCAATGCTCCCTGCGACCGGCGTGACTATTTTGTCGTCTCGGTTGCACCGGCGCGGGCGGCGGCTGGAGCCGATGCTATTTACATGATGTTGCACCTGGACGTTTTCCCAGACCAGCTTGCGAAGGGTTTCGCAGCCGGCAAACGGGTGGCCGCGGCCGCGAGGAAGGGAGAAGGTAATCTTCGCTATGACGTCGTGAGTGGAGTGAGCGTACCGCAAAACTATATGACCATGTTGGCCGCCTGGCAGAACCGCAAAGCGTTCGATGACTATGAAATGTCGACCTACGGCCGGCAATTCCGCAGCACGGTGGCGCAGCTGCTTGGTTCGCCTTTTGACGACCGCCTCTATACGAAAATCAATTGACTCTCGACCGTAAGTTATCCGGAGGACCTATTTCATGCGTCTCAATCTAAAGCTGCTAGTAGCAAGGTCATTGGCTGCCTTCGGCAGAGTTGCGCCGGTGTTGGCCGGCTCGCTCGTGATCGCTATGGCGGTCGCGTCCGGCGCACAGGCCCAAACCGGCGGCGGGGCAGTTTATAACGTGACGTATCTCGACGTGGCGGCAACCTCAGTCAACCAAGGCATCACGCTGCTCAAGAAATATCGCGAATCGAGTGGCCACGAAGCGGGAAATTTGGAGTTTACCGTCTTGCAGGAGACGACCCGCCCGAATCGTTTCGTCATCTTCGAAGGCTGGAAGGACCAGGCTGCCTTCGATGCCCACGCGAAAGGAGCATCCACTTCCGAATTCCAGAAAGCGCTCACACCGATCCGCAACAGCCCCCCTTACCAGATGATGCAGTACGCCTTTGCTGCCCCTCCGCCGCGGGCCAAGCCTACCCCGGGCGCGCTCTATATGGTGGAGCATATGGACTTCATGCCTACCTTCGCCGCTTCCGCCGAAACCCAGGTCAAGGCGCTCGCCGAACACAGCCAGAAGGAGCCGAGTGTGATTCGCTACGATGCTTATCACTGGCAAGACCACCACTACATGATCGTGGCTGTATGGCCCAACGGCAAAGCCTTTGATGCTCACGAAGCAGCCCCCTATACGCGGCAGTTCCGTGCCGCCTCCACAGTGCCAGGGGGACGGATTGACCTTTACGAAGAGCGGCTGTACACGTCGATTTAGAAGCCACTGAGGTACGTCTTTCTTGATAAACAAGCCACGAGAAGATATCCTTCCGAGGAAGCGCGCTGCTGTGCGCCATCGGTCACTTCTCGCTTCCGTGACGCCTCAGGAACCGGCGGCCGATGAGGCAAGCCTTTTGCCTGGCAGTGTCCGCAGGCACTAAGGGTGAAGGTGGGTCCGCTAAGTATGTGGCGAAGGTTGCTTCGATGCTGGTTAGCCCTTGGATTGCTGTCCATCTCCTCGGTGCCCGTGCAACCGCAGCAAGCCAAAGTTCCCGTGCGCATCATCGTGATGGAGACACAGGACAAGGCCGAGCACGTGCTGGCCGAGCTCAAGGGCGGAGCGGACTTCGCGGCCGTGGCCAAGGCCGAGTCGGCAGATCCTACCGCGGCCGAAGGCGGATCGCTTGGCATGCTTACCCCGGATGGGCTGCGAACAGAATTGCGCAGCGCCATGCAGCAGCTCGCTCCCGGCCAGTTTTCGGGCATCGTGCCCATTCCCTCCGGCTATGCCATCCTCAAAATCGATAGCTCCGGCGAGCCGGCCGAGAAAGATACCGCACCGGCTGCCGAAGACTCGCCCGGCGACTCCTTCGACAAGGGGCCCATCGGCATGGACGGGGTCAGCCTGCCCCTCTCCGGACAGGGCATCGTAAGACTTCCACCGGATACTTCCGGCCTGGTGGACGTGGAGGCGGCGTTCCAGACAGTCGCTAAGCCCGAGGGGTGGAACAGCAACATGGCCACCGTTTGCCGCATCCACGATGGGCCACTTGTGCCGCTATTGGAGGATACCGTGCAGAAGCTGCTCGATTCTCCTCAGGCGGCTAGTCTCAGCCCCATGGAATCGATGCAATACCACTATGCCCTCGCGGTGCTTGCCTCCTACAAAGGCAACATGGACACGGCCATCCACGAATGGCAAAAATGCTATTCCCTCGACCAGGCCCAACTGCCCGATGCCGTGGCGATTACGGAAGAAGTGCTGGGAAGCGCCTACTTGCATCGATCGGAGATGAAGAACGATTTGTACACCGATCCCGGAGACCGGTGCATCTTTCCCCCCAGGAACCCCAGTCAGCACTTCGCGGATGAGTCGGACTCGAAGACAGCAATTGAGTATTTCCTCAAGTATCTCAAGCGCAAGCCGGACGACCTGGAGGTGGAGTGGCAACTGAACCTGGCCTATATGACGCTGGGCGAGTACCCGATGGGGGTGCCGGCCCAATACCGCATTACCGCGCCGGCGGAATTCGATCCTGCCGAGAGCATTGGACGCTTTGAAGATGTTGCCAAGCCCGCCGGCCTTGCTCTGAAACAGATTGCCGGCGGCATGCTGGTGGAGGACCTGGAGAACAATGGGCTGCTCGATATGATCACCAGCGGTTACGATTCCTGCGATCACCTGCACTACTTCCATAACAATGGCGATGGCACTTTCGCCGACTGGAGCGATCGCTCCGGCCTGTCCAAAATTCCAGCGGGCGAGAACTTTCTCCAGGCCGACTTTAACAATGACGGTTGCATGGATGTGTTGGTGCTGCGCGGTGGCTGGCAGAATCCGTTTCCCCTGAGCCTGCTCAAAAACAACTGCGACGGTACGTTTACCGATGTTGCCGCCCAGGCTGGGCTGGGCAACGAACTTTTTGCCACCCAAACAGCCGTTTGGGCAGATATCGACAACGATGGCTGGGTCGATCTGTTTGTCGCCAACGAGAAAGGTCCCAGCCAGCTCTATCGCAACAAGGGCGACGGCACGTTTGAGAACATATCGATCAGCGCGGGCATCGATCGCAGCGCCTTCAGCAAGGCGGTGGTTTCGGCCGACTACGATGGCGACGGCTACCCTGATTTTTTCGTTTCCAATATGCGTGGCAAGAATTTTCTCTATCACAATAACGGGAACAATACTTTCACAGAAGTGGCAGACAAGGCTGGCGTGGCGCATTCCTGGGCGGATTTCACCGCCTGGTTCTTCGATTACGACAACGATGGCTGGCCTGACCTTTTTATAACCAGCGACTCCAGCTCGATTGACGAGACGATGCGGACCTATTTGCACCTGCCGCACAACGCCAGGCCGCTGAGGCTCTACAAGAATATGCGCAACGGCACCTTTCTGGATGTGACCACCAAGGTCGGTCTCGATAAGGTGTACATGCCGATGGGCTCGAACTTTGGCGATGTGGATAACGACGGGTTCCTCGATATCTACCTTGGTACAGGCAGCGCGGAATATGCATCGCTCGTGCCCAATGTGTTGTTGCGCAACAAGGCGGGCGAGAAGTTTGTCGATATTACCGCCTCCTCGGGCACCGGTGAGCTGCACAAGACGCATGCCATCTCTTTCGCCGATCTCGAAAATCGCGGGCACCAGGATATTGTGGTCGAGATGGGGGGCGCTGTTCCTTCCGATGCGCATCCGATCCGGGTGTTCCGCAATCCGGGAAACGCAAATCATTGGATCAATGTGAGACTGCGGGGAGTAAAGACCAACCGCGCTGCCATCGATGCGAAGGTGAAGGTGGTGGTCGAAACCCAGAATCATTCTGAACAAGCCTTCTATCGCCAGGTCAACAGTGGCGGTTCCTGGGGAGCGTCGCCTCTGGCCCAGGAAATCGGACTGGGCAAGGCCGCGCGGATCAAGACCGTCGAGATCTACTGGCCGGCCAGCAAGACAACCCAGGTGTTCAAGAATGTACCGATGGATGAGTTCATCGACATTGAGGAGTCGAACCCGCAATATTCCAAGCGCACGCTAGCCACGTACCGGCTGGGGTCGAAGAAGAGGCCCCCCACCTTGCGAGCCAGTCAATGATTCCAGCAGGCCGCATGCGCGCTTGGCGATGGATCTTATGGATCTCGCAGCTGCTGGCATGGTCTGTACTGCCCGGCCCGGCGGCATTGGCTGCGCAACGCTACCCTGCCTTTGGGATTGTGTTGAAGGTTGAGCTGCCGCGAACCATCGTTATTTCCTGTGCGGAAATTCCTCACTTTCTGCCTGCGATGCAGATGACCTTAGCGGCTGCCGATGCGAGCGACGTGGCAGTGCTGCAGCGGGGATCGATGATCGATTTCACGTTGTTGGCGGACGCCGGGGCGCGCGTGGCCGAACACATCCGGATTCACCTCTACCAAAATCCTGACACGGAGCCGCTGGCCGTCAAGCGCATGGAACTCCTCGGCAAGATGGTGGCGCCGGAGAGTGGCAAGGAATTGCTTGCCGTGGGCCAGCCCGTTCCTGATTTTGCCCTCACCGATCAGCGCGGGCAGCCGGTTCGCTTATCGCAGTTTGCGGGCAAGACGGTGGCGCTTAGCTTTCTCTACACTCGATGTCCGTTCGCCAACTACTGTTTCCGGCTGGCGAACAACTTCGGGCGGGTCGACCGCCGCTTTGCCGCCCGCATGAATAAGGATCTGGTGTTGCTCAGTGTGAGCTTCGACCCGCAAAACGACTCGCCGGCTGTACTCCTGAAGTACGCATCGACCTGGAAAGAGAACACCGCCGGCTGGTATTTCCTCACCGGTCCTGTTCCGGAGACCCGCCGCGTTTGTCACTTGTTTGGCATGAACGTTTGGAGTGATGAAGGCATGTTGGCGCACTCCCTGCACACCGTGGTGATCGATCGGGACGGCAAGCTGGTGGCCAATCTGGAGGGCAACGAGTTCACCGCCGAACAACTCGAGGATCTGATCCAAACCGTTATGGACGGCAGCCCTGCCGGCTAATAACAACGAACTCGGCGAAGCAAGCAGGTATTACTCGGAGCGCAACGCTTCGATGGGATTGATGGCAAGCGCCCTGCGCGCGGGTACCAGCGACGCAAGCACCGCGACCGCGAGCAGAAGTACCGACACCCCCAGAACCACCAGCGGATCCCGGGCGCCATTCTCGATCCACTGCGCAATCATGCGGTTCAGACCAAAGCTGAGCGCGAGCCCGGAGAGAATTCCCAGACCCACGCCGGTTCCGGTCGATAGCTCCCACAATCCGGAGCACATCGCGGCGCTGAGCACCCAGAGCAATGCGAACGCCGAGTTCGCTCGTGCGCTGAAGCAGAGTATAGGAAACGACGCTGTATAAACCCACCGCCGCCAGAACCAGTGCCAGAACAGAGAACGCGGCGAAGAGCATCGAAACAAGTCGGCCCCGGGCGTACTCCGGCTCGCGTTGAATCCAGCCTTCGAGATCGCGTACATCGCCCGCGATCTGCTGGTCGGCATCGACGGAGGCGATCTGCTGCTTGATGCTGTGCAGCATGGCCAGCGGATCGCCTTGCGTGCGGACCAGCACTTGCGTGAACGGCAAAGTCAGGAGCGTGTAGGGCGCGTAGATCGCGGGCGCCACCGGTTTGTCCAGCCCGTCATTCAGTGAGTCGCCTACGACGCCGATAATCTCCAACCACCCCGTGGCTCCGTTTGCCGTTAACGCTGCCGGAGGAAGGGTGGCGAATGCAGGTATGCGCACCGAATGCCCCGCAGTGCTTCCACCGGAGAGGTAATGACGTACGAACGACTGGTTCACCAGGACCAGCGTGGCGCCGCGCGCCATTTCGCTCTGGTCCCATAGGCGGCCGCTGAGGATCGGGATTTGCAAGGTGGCGAAGTACTCTGGGCCGACGAATTCCACCTGGGCTTCCTGGGACTGGGCAGCGGGCTTGCCCATAATTTCTACGGGTTGACGCCAGCCGCTGTCTGGGCGGAGTGGCATTCGTGGATATACCAGCGGAGAAAGCACACCAGGCATCGCCGCAATCTTGTCGCGCAGTTCGGTGTAGAAGCGGGCTCGATCCGCCCATGTTGTATGCGCGTCATCACGGATGGGAATGACGACCGACATCACATGCTGCGGCTGGTATCCGAGCGGCACACGGAGCATATGGAGGAAGCCCTCAATCGCGGCTCCCGCAGCGGTCATAAGTAACAGTGTCAGTGCAATCTGGCCGGCAATGAGCGCCGTGTGCAAGCGCCTGCCTCTCACACTGCCGGTAAGGCGCCGCGTGCCCGCCTGCATCACCTGGCTGATCTGCGGGTGCGACGATTGCAGCGCGGGAAACAGCCCGAAGACGATTCCGCACAACACTGCCAGAACCACGCTGAAACAGAGAACAGGAAGGTTGATGTGGAAGTCTGCTTCGTAGGGATAAGAGTGATCGGGCAACCGCGGGACGAGGAACGCGATCGCCCGATAGGCGGCAAAGACGCCCAGGCCGGCTCCCACCAGGGAGAGCAGGAGCGATTCGGTGAGAAGTTGGCGCACGATGCGAATGCTGCTGGCTCCCACCGCCGAGCGCACCGCAAACTCATGCTGGCGCGCTGTGCCCCGCGCAAGCAGCAAGATCGAGAGATTTCCGCAACCGATCGCGAGCAGCAGCGCGACCGCCCCAAACAGCAGGTACATGGTCTTTTTCAGGTCGCGAGTATAGGTATCCGCCAGGCTGCGTACGCTGAGCTTGTATTGCTTAGGAAAGATATTTGGCGTCTGATGGTCGAACTGCTGGTAGAGAGGCCGGAATTCGGCCGCCGCGGCCTCCATGCGTAACGCCGGGTTTCAACTTGATCTCCGCGACCGTACCGATGGAGCTGATCCGAGGCCATCTTCAGCGGGGTGTAGACCTCTCCATCCCTCCAGGTAAACCGCACCGGCATCACCCCGAGGATGGTATAGCTCTTATGGTCGAGTTGGATGGTTTTGCCCACAACGGAAGGGTCGCCGCGATAATGACGTTGCCAGAACTTGTAGCCCAGCACGGCGACGGGCTGCGGATCTTTTCCATCGGGCGCATCGGCGGGAGTAAAGTATCGGCCCAGCAGAGGATTCAGGCCCAGAAACTGGAAGTGGGATCCCGTCATCTCGACAACAATCGCGCCGTCGGGAACGTCACTGCCTGTGACCGTCTGGTTCGTATAGTTGGCGGCAACCACATCCTCGACAGCGTGTGTCTGGCGCAATTGCCGAATCTGCGGCCCGGTCAGGCCCCAGGTGTCGTCGTGGCCGGAGTTGTCGGTAAGCCAGACATCGCTGATGCGCTCGATGCCCGCATAGGGCCAGGGATGGAGCACGGCATCATACAGAATGCTGTAAACGGCCACGGTAGCGCCAATACCCAGGGTGAGTGACAGAACCGACGTGATAGAAAAGCCAGGATTGCGGACAATTTGCCGCAAAGCAAACCGGAGATCCTGAAGCAGTGTCTGCATCGGTGCCTCCTGTGCGACGAGGAAGGACGAGCGAATGTGGCTCCGGGCAAGACAATAGCAACTTCACCGCCACATCCGCCGCTTTCGAGAAGTACGGTTTTCCTGTATCTTTTGTTCCGGCCGGTGCTTTTTTGCACCCCGAAAGTCTGTTCGATTTCGGAACAAACCGTCCGCAAACGAACAATTGAGCAACGGAGGATCGATGAAGCACTGTTTCCGATGGTTGAGTACCGTGGTTTTGTTCCTGGCGCCTCTGCTGGCGTCGGCGCAGACCCACGTCCCCAAGCTCATCGACGTTCACATACATTACAACGGCGAGCCCGGGGTCCTGGAGAAGCTCCTCAACAAATTAGACGCAGCCGATGGCCTGGCTTTTCTACTGACAACTCCAAACGGCTTCCCCCAAGCCACCAGGTTCGTCCACGAGCATCCCGACCGATTCATCGGTTTTGGCGATATTAAGCTGGATGATCCCAATGTCTTGCAGGAGATTGATCGCTTCCATGCGGCCGGCTTTCGCGGCTTGGGCGAGATAACCACTACGCTGAAAGCCTACGACGATCGGGCATACTGGCCTATCTACGATCGAGCCGACAAGTATCACATGATTCTTCTTTTTCACACCGGCATCGTGAATCGATTGCACCCTGAAGAGCCTGCGGACATCAGCTTTGACCGCAGCCGGGTGACGCGGCTTGACTTGATTGCCCGCCACTGGCCAAAGCTGACTATCATCGGCGCCCATCTGGGAAATCCGGATTACGCGGAAGCAGGGGAAATTGGAAGATGGGACCCGAACCTCTACTTCGACGCGTCAGGCACGACGCTCATCAAGAAGAAGGATGACTATGGCTTCTTCCGCTCCATTTTCTGGTGGACCGGAGTCGTGAGCCCTCATACACCGGCCAGCGGAGCCAGCGCCTTTGAAAAACTCGTTTTCGGCTCCGATGTTTTTGCTGGAGACGTGCAGGAATTCGACCTTGCCCTGGCCCGCTACCACGCAATGCTGGATGCCTGCGAGGTGCCGCGCAGGGCACAGGAGATGATCTTTTCCGGGACCATGTGGCGCATTTTGCAAGCTCAGGAAGCCCAGTCAGCCGCAGCTACACAATAGTGGTGTCCGCCAGAGATAACGTCCTATGTGTCCGGGCTCGAAGCGGCAGATTGGTCGAACCAAGAAATACCTCAGTGGCTAAACAAGCTGCGGAAAAAGTCGATGAAACGAACGCTATGGCTGTTACGTATGCCGTTCAGCTAATATTTCCCCTTGCAAGGTGTGGACTTGCACCCCCAGGTGAGTGCGCCCTGCCGGGTGTACCCGAGAAAATGGGCATCGGCACTGAGCCGATGCCCTTGGTAGCCCTCTGGCTCCGATGAGACTGACAGTTAAAGCATTTTCGCAATTACCGTGGTCTGGTAAGAGCAGCGAGGTGTGGTTTTCTTTGAGAGAAAACCACGTAAAGGTTGGCGGCTTCCCCGTATTTCCTGCCACGCAGCTCTGGCCGGGAACCATTATGTGCGACTTTCCTCAAAGAAAGTCGCATGCAGTTCGGTGGCTCCGCCAACATCCACAGGAAATACGGGTTCGGTCTACACCGATTGCGAAAATGCTCTATGGCTTGCCCTGTCCAGAGAGGAAGTCGAGAGTGTAACCTACCGGTTTGGAATTGGGTTGCCGCTTGTTAAAGACCAACTCCCTGACGATACTTTGGCCTGGGTTGAGGACCCCGTTCGTCGGCAGAAACAAGCGGAGATAGGGGTTACCGCTGCTGGTGATCCCGCTGGCGTTTTCCAGCTGGACGCCGTTAGAGAGACCCTGGGCAATGATGAGCAAGTTAGTGTCCACGATCCCCGAAACATCTGTCGCCTTACTGATGTTCGTGATGGTGCACGTATCCACTTCCCGCGCGGCGCTAACTTTGCGCGTCACCTTAACTCCCAGTTTATTGGTTACATCCAGGAACTCAAGACCTTCGTCGCGGCGTGTGAGAGGATCGTTGTTGTCGATCGCCAATCCGCTAATCGGGAAACCATCCTTTGCCCCCAATTTAGCCAGATCTGGACGGTACTTGGAGTAGGTAAGGTCGACCGGATTCAGTGCGAAGCTCGGCGTTGTTGAGTTCGGATCATAGATAACATGAGCGGGATCGTAGAGCCCGTCCTCTATGAAGGCCGTTAAATCGTCGACCTGTTGCTCTGACAAGCCTAAACCGGCCGGGAATCCCGGACCGCGAGGATTCGTAAACCGGGGTGACAGCGTCGCAGCCGCACCCGCCGTCGGATCCTCCGGCACGCCGGCATTGAAGTACTCAACCGCCTCGCGGACCGTGGTCATCGAGCCGTTGTGGAAGAAGTTGTGCGCGTCCTTGGCCTGACGGAGAGTCAAGACGCGGAACCGGAACGCGTCGTTCGGGTCGTGAGTGACCTCTTCCCGCCCGGTGTCTATGCCGTGGTAGGGGAAGCCGTCGGGACCCAGCTTGCTGGGGTCGAGGACTCCCGCAGCCTGTGCTTGCAGCGCCCGGATCGGGTGGTCGCCAATTCCGACGTTGATGAAATTCTCGTCGATGAATGTACCGATTCCCGCTACGTCCGGATCGTTGTATTGTTTGTTGAACTGCGAGCCGCTGTGGCACGTGAAGCACCCCGCCCCGCCCGCCGTAGCCGGAGTAAAGAAGAGCTTGGCGCCGCGAAGTTCCCGGGACGTGAGAGCGCGGTCATCGCCGGCTATGAATTTATCGAAGGGCGTGTTCCGAGTGACGATGGTGCGCAAGAAGGTCGCCAGCGCCCGGAACACAGTTTGGTCGTTGACCAGCAGTGTCGGGTCGTTTTGGGCGTCCGCCTGGGCGGCTTCCACCGGGTATGCATCCCGGAACAGTTTCACGAAAGCCGGGATCTGCAGGAGGGTCGCCGCTTGGAAGTTAAGCATGCGATGGGCATCCTGGAGCTCGAGCGTGATGTCTTCCTGAGCCGGATCGTCGAACGGGTTGAGGGAGCCAATCGTGGCTGGCGGTTCCCCGCCAAAGCCGCCAAAGAGAAGACGGTTGTTGAACGCGAAACCGATCATGTTCATTGAGTTGCGCCCGACGCTGTCCAGAGCATCAAGACGGCCGGTCGAGTAAAGCGTCGTTGGTGTGGGCGCATGGTAGAAGAAGGCCGGCGTGGTGACCAATTGGTTGCCCGTCGTGGGATCCTGCCAGATGTCGGTCAAGGTCGGTAGAAAATCCACCAGCACGTCGTTTTGGAATATCGGTTCCGTCCTCAATGCCGGGAGGATGTCAGTCCGAGGCCGTCGGCGAGCAAAGAATGTTCCCTTTTCGTCAACGTAGCCGCGGCCCTCGCCGCCAACGTTGAAATTGATCTGCTGACCCGCCTTGCCGGCCGACTCGCCGATATGGCAGCTGCCGCAGCCTCCGGTCTTTTGCGTTTGAGTAACAAGATTTTGGATGAATGGATCGGAGGCCGGCAACTCTCCGCCGAAGGCTGTCCCCGCGGGCAAGTCAACTGGCTGACCCTGGTTTTCGTTGATGCGCACGGTCCGAACCGGGTCGTGGAACAGCTGTTTCCCAAGGTAGCGTTTCGCCTCGGTAGTCTCGTAACGGTAGGGCGTGTTCCCGCTCCCAGCCACCGGCGCGGGCACGGGAATGGCGGCATCCGTCGGCGGTACCGTCAAGTTCTTAATTCCGCCGGCCTGTGCGGAGATATACTTGCGCACCTCATCGGCGTTCTGAGCATGGATCGGCCTGGCGACTTGGAGCGCCATGAGCGCAACTAATACTAAGGACGAGTGCCCGGTTTTCAGAATCCACGCGCAACGACAGTTGCGTGTACGATACACGTTCTCTAGAGTGGCGAGTTGCATCTGTTACCTCTTTCTCATGCCGAGGTTTTCTAAGTACGCTCCGCGTAAATATACCCAAGCCAATCGGAAGCAAGTGTAGGCTCTAAGTAGAGAATTTCTACCTATGAACTTTTTAATTCCTTCTCTCGTGAGCTCGACAGGCTTGAGGACGTGACGGGTTGATCCACAAACGGCGACGCAGGTAGAGTGCCGCTTTGAACACTTGCGATATACCGCCGTGGCGAAATACCCATCTGACGAGTAAACCAGTTGGTGAAGTTAGTGGAGTGTTGGTACCCCAACTCTGTTGCGATCGAATCAACGGATCGAACCGGGCTTTCGGAAAGCAGAGCGTGGGCACGATGCAGTCGAACTTCCGACCAGTATTCAAGAATGGTCTTGTGATAGCGACTCTTAAACTTCTGAGCCATTTGGGATTGGCTCAGATGCAGCTTGGCACAGACGACCTTTACGCTGAAGCGGACGCTGCCACCGCAACGGTCTATTAATTCTCGAACCGCGACTTCAACGCAAGGCCGGGCAACTCCCGAAACATATTCCGTGAGCGAGTTCTCGTGAATCCGGGCCGGACCGGCAATCGAGAAACAGCCGGCTTCGAACGTCTGTGCCTGTGCGAATGTACGCTTCACGGCAGCGTGCCTGTTGTGAGATTTTCCTGGGGGTAGACACAACATTGATTATCCCTGCTCTTTGGACTTCGGGTTTTTTCGACTTGAGAGTCCTAGAGTCGTTTGTGTGATCTACGAATCGCACGAAGGTTACACACATTTTCTTTGGCTCCGGTTCGCCGTTCAGCATCGGCCGCGCATTACGCGGTGTGTGGCGGCCAAACCCGCGACGGGCAAAGTGCCACTACAGAAGTGGCGCTTTTCGAAACGCAGAAATTCATCGCAAGATCGAAGCTGCTTCCGTCTGCTTCATCCGCTGAATCAGTCTCTGCCCGAAGTCCCTTGTGACGGGAGACAACACGCGCAATGACGATATGACAACCGCCATATGCCGGGTGCCGGACATGCCGGCTGCAAACGGTCGCCAGACCACCGTTCCATTGGCAATCTCCTCCAGAAAGGCAACCTTGCTCAGGAAGGCCAGGCCTTGACCAGCCATCGCCATTTGCTTCAACATCATGGTGGAGTTGCAGGTCACCGTCGGGACGAGCGTGTTCCACAATTTAAAGCATTTTCGCAATTACTGTGGTGTGGTAAGAGCAGCGAGGTGTGGTTTTCTTTGAGAGAAAATCACGTAAAGGTTCGCGGCTTAGCTCGCTGCGGCGAGGCCGGTCTACACCAATTGCGAAAATGCTCGAGCCATATCGGAGGAGACGATGTCGTCCGTGCTCGTAAGCCCGCCGACTCGAAGAACGGAATAGCCGCGGCAATCCTCCGGCGTAACCGTCGTCTTTTTCGTGAGAGGGTGCGCGCTGTCCATCACCACGCCCGCGGGAAAGTTCACCTTCGCAATAGCCTTCAAACCTACCAGCGACTTGTTGAAGAAAGTTATTCCGATATCACAGTCGCCCGAAGAGACTTTGTCTGTAACTTTTGTGGCGCGACGGCAGCCATGGAATAAGTGACCGCAGGGTACAGTTGCGCAAACTCCAACACCGTTGCCGGCAGCAGGCTGAAGAACAGTGAGTCCAGCGCGGCCACAGTAATATGCCCGGTGCGCTCGCCTCTCAGCGCGTCTAACTCCATCCGCATTTCCTGGAAGTCCTTCATGGTGCTGCGAAAATGAACCAGCACCCGTGAGCCGGATGCCAGTCGGAAGACGCACGAAGAGCTTCGTGTTGAGTTCTTTCTCCAGATTGAGGATCTGCCGGTTGACAGCGCTGGACGCAACAAACAGATTCCTCGCTGCTTTGCGAATGGATCCGCAGCGAGCTACCTCGATAAAGCATGAAAGAACGCTGGCATGCATAGAACTCCAGAGGCGACGGCTGTTAGAGCATTTTCGGAATTACTGTGATCTGTTAAGAACAGCGAGGTGCGGTTTTCTTTGATCTCGTGGTCGATGGTTTACTTTCGTTCACCGGACCAAACAGGTTTGCGCTTCTCCCGGAAAGCGCGCACGCCTTCCCTGGCATCCGCGGATTGCAGGGCGGCCATCAAGGCGGGAAGGCGTGCCTGTTGCGCTTCGACTGCAGACAGCTTTCCTGTTTGACGCACGAGTTGCTTGATGGCGCGGAGAGAGGTGGGTGAGCACGCCAGGACGGCGGCGATCCATCGATTCACCGCCGTGTCCAGCTCTTGCCGCGAGGCAACCTCGTTGACGAGTCCCATCTCGAGAGCTTCCCGCGCGGAAAACCGTCGTCCCGTCAGAAGAATTCCCATGGCCGCGCGAAAGGGGATCTGCCTCTGCAGAAGCACAGCGCCGCCATCCAATGGGACGTGGCCGACGAGCGGCTCCGGTAAGCCGAACGTTGCGTCCTCCACGGCAACGATGATGTCGGCCCCAAGCATCATCTCGAAGCCGCCGCCAAGTGCATAGCCGTTCACGCGGGCGATCAGGGGAATATTGAGAGTCTCGCGCAGAGCAATGCCGCCAAACCCGCCTGGCGTGGAAGCGGCCCAGTACTCCAGGCCGGACTGGCCCTCCTCCTTTAAATCAGAGCCAACGCAGAATGCGCGATTCCCTTCCCCGGTAAGCACAATCACGCGGACATCGGACCGGCCTTCCAACTCCGTCCAGATCGCCTGTAACTCGCCTGCGGCCGCACTGTTGATGGCGTTTAACGACTCCGGCCGCGAGAGCACCACGGTGGCTACAAAATTTTCAATCGTAAGACGAACGTTCATCGATGCTCACTCTCCTGGCGCACAGGTTTCAGCGCGCGCGCTCAAATTTGATGGGGAATTCGGCCATCACCGCTTCGGTATGCTCGCCCAATCGCGGCGGCGGCATACGCAGGCTGACAGGAGATCGCGAGAGGTGCACGGGGTTGCCGATCAGCTTGAGACGCTGATCGCCGGCCTGACCTTCGAGGATCATGCCGTTGATCAGGGTCTGGGGATCGGCCAGCGCATCCTTCAAGTCGCGCACCGGCGCCGAGAGAATGTCTTGTTCCTCCAGCTTGGCCAACCAGTAATCTCTGCTTGCGGTTAGAAACCGTTGACGAAGAATCGCCTGCAGTTCGGCCTTGTTGGCAAACTGTTCGCTCAGATTGCAGAACTTCGGATTCGCGGAGAGGTCCGCCAGCCCGAGTGCGTTGCAAATATTCCGCAGCGGGTTCTCTTTGAATGCGCCCACCATCACGAGCTGTCCGTCCTGGGTGTCAAAGACTCCGCAGAGAGGCATGGCTGCCCAGTTCACTTCGGAATCGGCCATCATCACCATCGCCGCCTCCTGCGTCTGCATACCGAGCATGGAGTCATAGAGCGAGACGCTGACCTTCTGGCCCTCGCCGGTCTTCATGCGATGGATCAAGGCCAGCAATATCCCCTGCACCAGATGCATGCCCGCGGCGTAGTCGGCAGGCGATGTTGGATATAACGACGTTGGATAGGAGGGATCCGCTTTCCGCATCATGACCCCGCTCAGCGCCTGGGCGAGAAAGTCCTGACCGCCCTTATGTGCATGCGGGCCGGTTTCTCCATATCCTGTGCCGACTGCATAGATGATGCCGGGTTTCAGATCCATGCAGTCCTGGTAGCCAAGGCCAAGCCGCTCCATGACGCCGGAACGGAAGTTATTGACGACTACATCCGCCTCCGCGATCATCCTCTTCACCAGCGCGATGTGCTCGGCCTGGCGCAGGTCCAGCTCGACACTGCGCTTGTTACGATTGAGGCTGCAGAAAATCGGATTATCCATCCCTGCGACCTGTTTGAAGCTGGAGCGGCTGAGATCGCCGGCTCCCGCGCGTTCGATCTTGATCACGTCCGCGCCGAAGTCTGCCAGTGTTTGCGTGCAGACCGGCCCCATCATGACCTGCGAGAAGTCGACGATACGGATACCGTCGAGCGGAAGGCTGGTGTTCCCGGTTGGGTGTTTCATGCTGTCTCCAATACGGTTTCAGCGCGTGCCAGCGCGGGGATCTCGGGGTTGCCTGCGGCCTGGTCGCCTGGATCGGCTCCCTGGCTGCGCAGGATGCGTTGCAAGGCGGTCACATCGACGTTGCGCACAGTCACCCCCGCCTGAAGGGAAAGCGCAGCGGCGACGCCGGCAGCTTCGCCCATGGCCATGCACGGTGGTATTTCGCGCGACATCTTCTGCGCCTGCGGGGTGGCGGAGTAGTGTCTGCCGGCGACCAGCAGGTTGTCGATCGATTGCGGGAGCAGAACCCGGTAAGGCATGTAGTAGTCGCGACCGCGGGCAATGCTGTCGACAAAGCGGGTGCGCTCCGCCAGGTCCTGTTTGGTCATGATGTACTCACCCTTGAGCTGCCTGGTTTGGCGAACACCTGTCTGTGGAGCCACATCCACGACAAAGCAGCGCTCAAAGCCAGGCAGCTTGCCGCGCACGTAGTCTACGGTCGCGTGGATATGCTTCCGGCCCCGGATCTCAGCCGTCGTCAAGTCGTCTACGCTGATGCCATCGAGCCCGAGCATGTGCGGGCAATTGCACCACACGACTCCCGGCAAAGGCGTCTTGAGCCACCACAAACCCCAGGAGCCGCCGAGAAGCCGCTTCACCTCCACATCAATGGCAGCGAAGGCCGCGGGCTCTTCACGCTCAAATCGTTCCGCCGCGTCTGTGTCCACGCCGCCAAGCCGGAAAACGGTCGTCAGCATGTAGCGGCCGCCCTCGAACGGAGCTCCTGCCGAGGCCGCGACATCAAGATCGCCGGTAGCGTCGATCACCACCTCCGCGCAGATAGCCTCTGTGCCTTCCTTGGTGTTGCAGATGACACCCTGCACCTTGCCGTCCTCGACAACGGTCTTGGAGAACCAGGAGTGCAGCCGAAGCTGGATGCCGTGCTGCTGGACCAGCTCAAGAGCGACGCGCTTCCAGGCATCCGGGTCGAAGGCGGCTGCAAAGCAGATCGGGTGAGGCTTGGTGTGGGTATGAAAATCGAAGGCACCCCAGCGCGTCCACCGGTCGAGCGAGGCGGGGCCGGTACCCCACTCGTTGGCTCGAGGATAGACTGCGAGCCCGAGCGCGGCCATGCGCTCGATGAGTGTGAGCATATTGCCGCGCACCGAGATCTCCTGCAGGTGGTTGTCCCACATATCGTCGAGCACCAGCACCATGCCTCCGGAAGCAAGGCCGCCCAGGTGGTTGTAGCGCTCCAGCAGGATCACCTTGACGCCATTGCGCGCCGCACCGATCGCGGCGGAGAGCCCCGCCGGCCCACCCCCGACCACGACCACATCGGCCCTGGCCGCGACTTTGATCCGGCTTGCCGGCTGACTGATCCACTCTTCTACGTGATTCATCACATCCTCTTTTCTCAACTTAGTGCGATGGCTCCGATGGCCACACGATGGTGATCTTTTCGAAGTAAGCGATAACGAGAAAAAATGCGCCGGCCAACAGCGTGCTCACCAGAATCGCAGAATAGAGCAGGCCGGTATCGAAGGCGTACGTGGCCTGCAGGATCATCGCACCAATGCCCTTGGTCGAACCGATCCATTCCCCAACCACGGCTCCGATCACCGACATCGAGGCGGCAATGCGCAGGGACGAAAACAGGTACGGCAGCGAGTTATATAGGCGGACCTCAAAGAAGGTCTGCATCTTGCTCGCGGAGAGTATGCTCATCAGCTCCATTACCTGGGGGTCGACCGAGCTGAACCCTTCCATCATGTTCACCAGGGTAGGAAAGAAACAGACAAACGCCGCGATCGTAACCTTGGGAGCGAGGCCACTGCCCAACATCAGAACGAGGATGGGCGCCTTGGCCACCACCGGAATGGAGTTGAACATCACGGCTACAGGAAAGAGTATTTTCTGTAGCGGCCTGGAGTGCACGAAGGCCGCAGCGACAAGGATGGCGACGAAATTTCCAATGAGAAAGCCTCCGACAGCTTCTACGGCTGTGGGAACGAGGTTGTCGAGCAGCAGAGTCCGATTGGTGACCAGCGATCTGGCCACCAGCATCGGCGACGGTGCGATGAATGGCCGCACGCGGAACCCGGCAACGACCGCCCACCACGTGAAGAGCACCGACACAACGCCGACGATCGGTAGTATAAAGTCCGCGATCTTTTCACGGCGCAGCCTGGCGATGTGCCGCCGATGCGCCGGAGCGTAGATGATCGGCGAAGTGCGGTGCGCAGACGTGTGCTCGATCATGCGTCGACCTCCATGCTCTGCCTGAGTTGCACGGTGAGCGAGATGAACTCTCGGCTCTCCCGAATACGCAGTGTGCGGTCTTCGGGTAGATTCACCGGCACGATCTCCCGGACGCGGCCTGGATTGGAGGCCAACACCAGGACGCGCTGCCCCAGGTAAGCCGCTTCGTAGATTCCGTGGGTAACAAACAGGATGGTCACGGCGGTCTCTCGCCAGATTCGGCGCAGCTCTTCATTGAGCCGGTCGCGCGTAATCTCGTCCAGCGCTGCGAAGGGCTCGTCCATCAGCAGCAGCTTGGGATCGCTCACCAGCGCCCTGGCAATGGCGACTCGCTGCCGCATGCCTCCGGAGAGTTCGTGGGGATAGGCGTTCTGGCGCGCGCCAAGTCCCATGAGGTCCAGCATCCGGGCGCACTTGCCGGCAATCAATCCGGGGGCTTCCCTGGCAACTTGCAGGGGTAGGGCGACGTTTTCCAGGGCGGTGCGCCAGGGCAACAGTGCCGCATCCTGAAAGACGAAACCGATGTCTCTGCGCCTTTGGGCAACGGCAGGCGAGCTACCCAGAACCTCGATCGTGCCGGCCGAAGGTTGCACCAGGCCGGCGACGAGCCTCAGCAGCGTTGACTTGCCGCAACCCGAAGGACCAAGAAGGGAGAGAAACTCACCTTGCGCGACGTCGAGGGTGAAGGATTCAATCGCGGTTACGCTCTGTTTGCCTTTGAAGAAACTCACAACTACATCCCGGCTGCGGATGGACATGGCCGCATCGGGCTGCGGCGCAGCCACCGAACCAAGGACCAGGTTTGAACTCACGCGAATTGCATCCTCATACGATCGGATTTGGTCGCGTCCAGCACCCTCATCGTCATCACCTGATCCGCGGTGGGAATGTGGTTCGTGAACTGCTGCAGCTGGGTGTAAAGCGCGATTTGCTCCTTCCAGATATCGGCATCCATAGCGCCCCAACCTTCTGTTGCGGCACGGCCACTGAACGCGAAGCCCATCAGCGCCTCGATCGCAGCGCGTTCGTCATTCCAGTTGAGAGTGGGGTACTGCTTCACCAGCAGGTTCGCAGCTTCATCCATATGCTCTCTGGCAAAGTTCCACCCCCTTGCCGTAGCGCGGAGAAAACCAACCACTGAGTAGAAGTGGGTCTTGAGCGTTTCGAGCGTCGCGTAGTACGGCAGGGCATACAAATGAATACCCGTATCCCAGAGTTGCAGATCGACTCTATCGGCTCCAAGCACACGCAGTGCAGATACGTTCGTCGACCAACCCGAGATGACGTCGACCTGCCCTGTAAGCAGCGGGGACAGATCTGCGCCGATAGGGACGACTTCCACGCTGCTCTCCGGAATCTTTGCGTTCGCCAGCATTGCCTTCAACAGCACGGCGGCGGTGGAAGAGATGCCCACTCGCTTATTCCTGATCTCCGAGACGGAGCGCACAGGATTGCGCTTGAGGGAAAAGAAACAGTAAGGATGCTTCTGCAAACAGGTTGCAAAGCACTGGATCGGAATGTCCTGCGACACCGCCAGCATGATCGATGGACTGGAAGAGACCTGGCCGAGCGAAGCACTGCCGGAAGCCACAACGGAGACTCCGTCGATGCTTGGCCCCCCGGCCGCGATGCGAAACTGCAGGCTCTCCTGCAAGTAATACCCCAGCCGCTCGGCGACCACTTCGCCGATCTGATTGGCACCGGGGAGCCAGCCCAACTGGAGGACCACATCGGCGGTGTCGTTCTCCATCTTGTGAACCGCGAGATATCCTCCGGCAGCCAGAAGAGCTCCTGTGGCCAGGAGAGACCCCTTCAGAAGCCGACGTCTCTGCGGATTGAAGCCAGGCTCCACGCGTTTTCACTCTCGTCTTCCGGGTTGGGGTGCAGAGACAGAATCTAAATAGGCGAAGCGAGGCAAACGGCATGACTCGGACAATGCCCGGCAGCTCGCAGCGAAGGTGGCACAACACCATCGCGACGGTTGGTTACGGCGCCTGGCAATCAGGAACACCTCCTCGTATATGAGGCTATGAGGCAGTCTTCTGAAACCTGCGGGATGCGACGGTTCCGATTTGATTTTGCTGCAAAAAGGTGATTCCATCCAGAAGTATTTTCGATCATGCTCGATGCTTAAATTAGAGCAGGAGGGACCAAAGTAATTGCGAAAATGCTTTAAATGTCCCGGAGATACTCGTCCAGAATGCTTTGCACCGCCTTGTAGGGATCGCTGCCATTCACTTCAGGCACGGCTTCGATCGAAAACAGCCCTTTGTATCCGGCCTCCTTCGAAGTCTGGATCACCTTGGCCTCGTTCCACCGTTTCGGGTTGTATTGTAAGTGGCTGCTGCCGGACGACAAAGGATACAGCGCTTGCAATCCCGCCCACCGCGCCTGGTCGTTGGGGAATCCACCGGGGTCGGGATTGGCCCAAATTCCGGTAGCCTTGATCACTTCATACTCGTCGCGCCAATCCGCCGGCGCTGCGCCTGCGGCCGCACGACCGCCTTCTCCCGGGGGATCGTCGCGGTTTTCAATGGTCACCCAGACCTTCTTTGTTTTGGCGTAGGCGTTAATCTTCTTCAAGGTGTCGATCGCGGTCTGACGCACCTCGGGCGCAAGCGTGCCCTGGTTCACCATCACCCGCGGACAGCCGAGGGTCACCGCGTGGTCGATCCACCGTTTCGTCAAGTCAATCGTTTCTACCCGGAGCACCGGATCCGCAGACGAAATGTTCAGCTTGCCGAGTTCCAGGACGAGTTGAGTCATCTGTGATTGAGCTTCCTTCAACCTATTTCGAAACTCCTCCAGGTAGTCTGGCTCGGTCGAAGAAAAGTGATTGTGCTGGATTTCTACATGATGAACACCATAGCGTCGGGCAATGATGGCGGGAAAATCCAGGATGTCGATGGTACGCCGCGGATCGTCGGCATGCGCGCCCCACTTGACGATAGAGTCAAAGCTGTAGCTCATCACCGCGATGCGATCCAATTTGGCTCGATCTGCGGGCTGCCCCCACGCTGTGGCCGCACTCACGACGGCCGCTGAACCGACAAGAAACTCCCGACGGGTAACCATATGGGGCATCCTACATGAGAAACCCGGGGACAGAATGGCAGACTGCACCCCTCCAAGTGAGTGCGCCCTGCCGGGCGTAGCCAACAAACCAGGGCAACAGCATGAAGCTGTCGCCCTGGTGGAGAACGGCGCTCGCGGTACGTCCGGTCAGGGATAGGTGACGACCGGGCTCAGGGTACCCGCGTTGGTACTGTTGACCGTCGTGCCTACCCCGTTGATGACATGCGTGATCTGCCCGCTGCCGCTGAGGAAGACGCTACCCACAGCATCCACGGTGACGCCAGGAGCGGTGGGAACCGTCATCGCGTTGTCTGCGATGATGTTGATTCCCAACTCGAAGAAGGAGTAGATGCCCAGACCATAGGCCTGGTGCGTGCCCACGTTGTCTGAGACCACATAGGACGGATAGCCGTTGGCGCTGCCATCCGTCCAGGCGCTTTGGCTGGGCGGATCATAGGGCATCTCGCTCTGGTAGAAGATGGTTTCCCCGCCGTTTCCGTTCCACAGCACCTGCTCCTTCTGGTAGTGCTCGACGAACAGGCCGGTTGCGGTCACGCGATCGCCATTGACCACCAAGCCGTGGTTCGCGGTGTTGAGGGTCCAGCCCACGCCGTTGCCATGATCGGCGCGCCACGCCCAAACATCGTCGACGATGACGTCGGAGCTGTTGATCTGGAGACTGGTGGTAGCCTTGCCCCCGGTGGCCCCGCCGATGCGAAAGAAGACGTCGCTCACCAGCGGCGGGTCATTGCCGTGAGGGATGAGGCCGCCAAGCCCTAACAGCCCCAGGCCCATCTCCATCAACACCGGCGAGTTCACCGGCCCGGCGTCGATGATCATCCCTGCTACCTCTACGCCATTCACGTCGAGCGATTGGATCGCCGCTTGACCGGTCTGCGGCACAAGGGTTGGGAAGCCGAGACCGAGGATGATGGTGTCAGGGTGCTCGACCAGAATGGGGATATTGAGCGCGTACACGCCCGGAGTGAGGATCAGATTCCGCCCGGCGGCGAGCGCAAGATTGATAGCCAGCACCGGGGTGGAGGGGTTCGCGATGAAGAAGCTGCTGATGGGGAGCGACCTTCCGGGCGTGTTGCCGGGAGACCAGCTCAATCCAACCGAGTTGCGCTCGGCCGCCGGCACGAAGACGTTGTAGTTGCCCTGCGCGTCCTGGTAGAGGAAGGGTCTCTCGCGGCTCACAGGAGTGCTCGCCAACGTGGTGTAGGTCGGATTGGGATAGCTCTGCGCAGGCGCGCCGATCACACCCGAGAAGACCTGGTTCCAGACCCCGTTGGTCCATCCGTCAATGTTGCTGTTGCGCACATAAAACTGCTGCTGAGAGCCGTTGATGATGGTGCCGCCCTGGGCTTGGGTGTCAGCGATGAAGCCCCCGCTCGCGAACTGCGGACCGGCGGTGCAGTAGTCAAACAGGGTCAGATTCGCGCCGTTGATGCTGACCCGCCGCATCGGATCGGCCTGGGAGACGGCCCAGAAGGCGGCTGAAGCCCGGCACCCGCTCAGCCCCTGCACGTTGATTGTCAGGTTCGACAGCGAGCGCCAGAAGTTGACCAGCGCCGAACAATTGGTGGCCGAGAAACACTGGTTGTACACATCGATGTGGCCGTTGATGACGACGTCACCAGGCGACGCGCCCAGGCCCGCGACCTCGGTGTAATAGCCCAGTTGGAAGGCGAGTGGGGCTTGCGGCGTGCCATAGGTGCCCGGCTCGAAGAGCAGTGCGTAGCGCTGGGTGCCGAACTGGTTGCTCACCTGCTGATTGGCGATCGCGTCCACGGTCGACTGGATCTGGTTGACCGGCATGCTGGGGTTGAAGACGATGACGTTGGGACCGAAGTTGGGCGCTGTCTTTTGCGCGATGGCTGCTGGGGCGAGGGTTGCGATGGTGAGGAGGACACTTGCGAGGACACGAGCTAGCGCGGGAATCGCGCTCAGGGGATTTGCTCCATTGGATGTCACAAGAATTAACTCCGGGAAACCTTGGGTTTTTACTGCGCCGATCAAATTAAGCGCCCTCAACAGAAATTGTCAAGATGCCGACATACGTAACCCAGGCAGTTCCGTGTGAGTTTCGGGGCAGATCAAGTTGTCCCCAAGGCAGCCGGCGTTTTGCCGAAATTAGCCTAAGGCATTTTCGCAATTACTGTGGTGTGGTAAGAGTAGCGAGGTGCAGTTTTCTTTGAGAGAAAACCACGTAAAGATTCCCGGCTTCGGTCTACACCAATTGCGAAAATAGCCTAAACACATTTTGAAGATTCTCGGGTCGAAGTGGAGGTTCCGGGCATCCTTTGGGGAGGTGCGTTTGGACAGAACTGTGAAGAGGCATGCATTCCTCGATATCGTTCAGAAGCAGTGCCATTCTGACGATTGCACTTAGCGCAGTGGCTGTTACCCATGCGCAGTGCATCGATGAAACCTGGCAGGGGATCCTGCCCGTTGGCCAAATGTCCGTTAGCCGAAGCCCGCGCGTTGTGCTCAGAATGTGTTCACGAATGTTGTCGTCGAGATACCAGCATTCGTTTTCGTTAGCGGTTTAGAGCGTGCGCTTGAACAAGGCAGTCGCGGACTCCCGGAAACGCCTGTTTCAAAAAGCAAGGCCCAGAGGCATGAGAGCGTCTGGGCCTCTGCTGAGTGACACCTAGAAGATAAGTTTGCCTCCGAACTGGAAAATACGGGGATCGGCGGTGCTGGTCACCTGCCCGAAGTTGCCGTCATTGCTGCCGCCATCCACCTGATTGAACTCAGTGTGGTTGAAGGTGTTGAACGACTCTGCGCGGAGCTGCACATGGATCGCCTCGTGGATGGGGAAATCCTTGAACAGTGAAATGTTCCAGTTAAAGAGCCCGGGAGCTATAATCGTGTCCTTCCCGGCGTTGCCGAATCCTGTCCCGCCCGCACCTGCCGCGGTCCAGGGTGCGGCGGGCGCCGCGAATGAGCTTTGGCTGAACCATTGTTTCTGCGTTTTCGGATGAGAAATCGAGCCCACTATGTTGGGGCGGTTGGTTGTGTTGCCGCCGAGCCCTAGAACGTCGGGACCGTTATAGTTAAGCAGCGATCCAGCGCCCCCGATGGGCGATCCGGACTCAGCGACAGTGACCCCGGATATCTGCCAGCCCCCAGCAACTGCCCGTTCCAGGTAGCTACCTGAGTGTTCGAAGAACGGAAGGTCGTAGACGTAATTCACCGTGAAGATGTGGCGACGGTCAAACTCTCCCGAACCACGATCGTAGCGGAGGTTGTAGGGATCCGAGGAAGTAGCAAGATCCGTACTGTTCTGTTGCGAGTCGATCTCGTGCGACCAGGTATAGGCTAGCTGTAACGACAAACCGTGCTTCTTCTCCATGCGCAGCGCAGTCTGCAACGAGTTGTAATTGGAATTCACCGCATTTGTAGATTGAAGTACGTTGGAGAACCCCAGGTACGGCCGGTACAGGTTTGCGTTTCCGCCCTGGGCCACCGTTTGGCGATCGGTTAGGTCCGACAGAGCCAAGTCGTTCTGCTCTATCCTGGTGTTCTGGCTCCAGGCGCCGGTGCCGACATACTGCAGACCAAAAACGACAGATGGAGCCAGCTCTCGCTGGACACCGAAGCTATATTGAGCCGTTCCGGGGTTGGGGTAATAGTTGGAGATGGAGTTGATGCCCGCCGGAGCCGCGGGTAACGCGTTCGGAGGGGTTACTGCGCCGGTCCAGCTGGTCGTGGGACTGGAAAACCGAACCCTGCTGGCTGAAGGCTGGTACGAGAACGGGGGATTGGTATCCGCGTCGTAGATGTCGTTCCCCTGAACACGCTCGTAGAATATTCCTATACCACCGCGCACGACTGTCTTGCCGTCGCCAAACAGATCATAGGCGAAGCCCAGACGCGGCTGCCAGGTGAAGAAGCTGCCCTTGAGCAATCCGCGCGGAATCCCGCTCGTACCGGCGATCCCAATGCCATTCAAGTAAAAGGGTGCGCTTGCCCCCGCGGGTTGCGCAAATCCAGGGCCCGTCGGGTCCAGGTTGCCGGTAGCAGCATTGGGCGCCTGTGCATTGGCTGGGTTGAAAAGGTTCGGGTAGAAGTCAGCAACCTGGTTGTTCTTCTCGTAGACTCTCGGTATTCCGTCATAGCGAATGCCCAGGTTGAGCGTTAGCCTCGGCTTAACATGCCAGTTGTCCAAGGCATAGCCGGAATAGGTGTTGTTGAGCCAGTGATAGGTTTTGAGGTCGTTCAGCTGCTGATAGTTGCTTGCATAGCCAAGCAGGAAGTTAATATAGGGATCCTGCGAAGCAACGCCGGTGCCTCCGTTGAACGTGAAATCACCTTGTGTATCGGCTTGTTGTTGCTGGTTCTTATCTGACCGCACGTAGGAGCCGCCGAACTTCAGACCATGCCTGCCCTTGGTCCACGAAAAGTCGTCACGGATTTGGTAGTTCAGGAACGAATTATGCCAGGGCCAATAGTTGGTTCCCCAGGTGGTGTTGAGCTGGCCATTCGCGAATTTCACCTGCGGCAGACGGTTCTGAGCGTTGTTTCCGGTGAAAAAGGTGCCGCCAGTCCAACCGGAAGGCTGGGCAAAGATGCCCTGGGGCGTGACTTGGATAGTGTTGCCGTTTACGCAGAGGCAAATCTCGTTGAGCATGGTGGGCGAAATCGTCTCGCTCAACTTCACGACCGCAGCCCATGACGGATTGGCAAAGATGTTGCCCACCGTGGTGTAGGTGGTGCCGCTCCACAGCGGGGGGAATTGGGTTTGTGATATCTCGTCGTGGATGAAGCTTCCCAGCAGGTGGAACTTATCGGTGATGTTGTGATCGATGCGAACCGTATCTTCCCGGACGTCCGTCGGCTGCCTCGGCGAGGCAATGAACTGCGGGGAGTTTCCTGTGGGGTCAACATTTGGTTTCGGGATGGCGCCTGTGCCAAGGAAGAGCAAGGCATTCGCGTCCAGAGAGGCAGCCGGGATGATGTAGGTACTTCCGTTCGGCGAGGGAGCGCCACCGCCCGCAATCGCGAATGGCTGCCCTGTGGCCGGGTTAAGCACGGTGGGACACTTAGGAGAGCAATTCCATTGCTGGTAGTTAAAGTCTGCCCCGGCAGTGGGAAAGTCTTCCGTCGGAATTGTGTTTTGGGTAGCAGCGTTCGCACCCTGTATGAACTTACGCCACTCTTCAGAATAGAAGAAGAAGGTCTTGTTCCTGGCGTTGTTGTAAAGATGCGGAATCACGACCGGGCCGCCTACATCGCCGCCGAAAATATTGAGCCGAAGTTCGGGGCTGGGAGTGTTTGCCTGCTTGTTGAAGTAGTAGCCTGCGTCCAGATCGTCGTTGCGGACAAACTCCCACAGGCCGCCGTGGAGGCTCTTGGTGCCGCTCTTAAGTTGCATCACGATGGTGCCGCCAGAGCCAATGCCATAATCCGGCGGGTAGTTGCTGGCCAGCACCTGGAATTCTGCAATCACGTCGGGAGCCGGCAACACGTCCAGTTTGCCACCCGAGCCGCGGTCATACACTTCGCCGCCGTCGATCAACCAAACATTGTGGTTGGGATTCGTGCCGTTAAAGCTCAGGTTCGCGTTGCTGTTCTGGGCGGTAACCCCGTTAAATGACGGCAGGTTGCCGGAAACACCGGTGCCCAGTGAGGCCAGAGAGGTAACGTTGCGGCCGTTGAGGGCAAGCTGCGAGATTTGCTGGCCGCTGATCAGGGTACTGACCTCGCTGGTTTCAGACTGAACCTGAAGCGAGGTCGACTGGACCGTTACCGTCTGGGTTGCGGCGCCGACAGTCATGCCGACGTCTGCCCTCAGCGTCTGGGCCGCATTCAGTACGATGCCGTCCTTGTTATAGGTCTCGAAGCCGGTGGCGCTCGCCGAGAGGTTATAGTCGCCATTGTCCAGCCCGGGAAAATCGAAGATGCCGGCGTTGTTTGATTTAGTGATATGGGAAGCGCCGGTCTCTACCGAAGTGAGCTTCACGTCTACGTTGGGAACCACGGCTCCCGTCGGATCGGTGACAGTTCCAGTAATTTCGCTGCCGGCTTGCGCGTGAGCAGCCACCGTGGTGAGCGAACCAACGAACATTGCGAGCAGGAGCAGAAGGAGAGCGCGAGGAAAGCGCCGGTTGCTAAGCGAAAAGGTTAGGGCGTGGCTGGACGAGGGTGTTAGTCGAGTGTGCTTCGTGGTCATATTGGTCTCCCTAGAGCATTGCGTCGACGATCTTGTTTTCACGATTGAGGTTGAAATACAACCCCACCCAAAGATGGAGTTGTGAGCCGTCGGCAAGGTAGGGGTCGAGCAGTATGGTTGCACAGGTCTTTCTGGTATAGAACCTGGGTAAAGATTGCAACCGATTGAATAATAATAGGTTGCATATAGCAGTAAAGACAGGTAAAGCCCTGTTGCCAGGGCAGGAACGCTGGAATACACTGTTGCGCAAGATGGCCGTGCACACTTCTTGGGTCCCAAAAACGGAGGAAGAAAAGAATCAGGTACGGCGACAGATGGAGTGTTTGCTGGAAACAGCTCACTTTAAAAACAGCCGCCGCTATCCGGCGTTGTTTCGATTTATCGTCGAGGAGACGCTGGAAGGCCGGGGCGAATTCCTGAAAGAGCGCCTGCTTGGGGTACGTGTCTTTAACCGTCCCCCGGATTACGATACCGCCGATGATCCCATTGCCCGGGTCACCATCGCCGAGATTCGCAAACGGATCGCGCAGTACTACCATGAGGAAGCACACGAGAGCGAGATGCGCATCGAGTTGATGCCGGGCCGTTATGAGCCTGAGTTCTACCCTCGCAAGGTCAAGGCGTTGCCTGCAAGTGAGCCGGTAAGATCGAGCCAGGATGTCGCCTCGTCGCCGACCCCCTACCCGCCCCCCTACATCGATACGCCAGCCGTCTCCAGTGGAAAGCGCGGGAAACTCCGGCTCCCGCACTTTCGCTTGTTAGCAAGCTTGGCGGCATTGCTTCTCATTAGCCTCGCGTGTGTTTTTGCCTGGCGTTTTGAGCAGCCTTCCGCTCTCGAGCAGCTATGGGACCCGGTCCTCAAACCTCATAAGACCATCACCTACTGTCTTCCTACGGTGGCAGAAAACCCGCAGATTGCCATTGCTGCAGGGATCATGTCTCACTCCTCACCTGATCCGTCGAGCGAAGCAAAACCAGTTACCACGGCGGAGGACTCCACCACTACCACTTTTCTCGATTTCGAGCGGCATGGTGAGAATGTGGCTTTCTCTGACGTGCTTGCCACCATCAGGATCTCGAACTGGATCGCGGCGCGTCACGGGGAAGAGAAATTGCGGCTGGTTCAGTCGACCACACTCGACGATCTTCAGCAGGGACCGACGATTCTGATCGGCGGCCTCGATAATCAATGGACCTTGCGAACGGTCGCTCACTTACGCTATGGTTTTCATGGCACGGATCAGGAGCAATATTGGATCACGGACACCCAGCATCCTGGCCAAAGGATTTGGGAGGTCGATCTAAAGACAAAATATCCCGCGATGCAGCGTGATTATGCCTTGATCGCCCGCGTGCACGATGATTCGACCAGACAGGTCCAGGTCATTGTGGCCGGCATTGGCATGAGCGGAACAGCGGCCGCGGGCGAGTTTATGGTGGATCCGAATCGACTGGAAGAGCTGCGCAGGAGAGTAGGTCCGGGATTTCGAGATCACGATTTCGAAGCCGTTCTGGGGACAGACGTAGTGAACGGCATCCCAGGTTCAGCAAGGATCCTGGCTGTCGCGGTGTGGTAGGCGGCTGCGGCTACAGACGCTTATGCTGAGAATCTTCAAAGCCGTACCTATGCGTAGATTTCGTTTTGCTTGCGTGGCGGCACTGTTCACGACGGTGTCGCTTTTCTCTGCCCGGCCCTTGTCTGGACAGGCCGTCACCAGGCAGCAGGCGATATTGCTGACCCAGCAAGGAAAGTTTCAAGAGGCGAAGGACGCGTGGTTGCAATTGGCTGCGCATGACCCCAGCGACCATATCGCCCAGGCCAACCTCGGCTTGGCGCTGTCGCAGCTGGGTCAATATAAAGAGGCGATCGTGGCATACCACAAGTCTCTGAAGGCGCACCCCAATGAACCGAGTGTGGTGATGAATCTCGGCTTGGCCGAGTTCAAAGAAGGCAACTTTGCGGCCGCAAGTTCCACCTTCAGCTCCATCGCGCCCACCAGAAATCCCAATCCGCGGATCGAGACACTTCTCGGCATGAGCTACTACGGCAACCAGCGGTATGTCGAGGCCATTCCACACCTCACCATCGCCAGCCGGAATGATCCGTCGAATGCCGAATTGCACTATGTTCTGGCTGAGTCTTGCCTGCACGGTAAAAAGACGGATTGTTCCCTCGCTGAGTCGCGAAAACTGCTTGAGCTGAACCCCAACTCGGTCGAAGCCCACATGCTGCTGGGCGAAGCATATGACGGCACCAACCAGGAGAGCGAAGCGATCGCTGAATTTACCGCCGCCGAAGCAGTGAATGGATCCCAACCAAACGTCCACTTTGGTCTTGGCTATTTGTATTGGAAAAAGCATGAGTACGACCAGGCTGCTGCAGAACTGACCAAAGAAGTAGAGCAGGACCCCAGGAGTGCGCAATCCTATACCTATCTCGGCGATATCGCTTATCGAAACAATGATGATGACGAGGCAGCGGCCAGCTTGTTGAAGGCGGTACATCTGCAACCGAACATGCGCCTGGCCTATTTCGATCTGGGCTGCATCTATGCTCGCGAGAACAAGAACCCGGCAGCCATCGCCGCCTTTCAGGAGGCAGAGCGTCTCGATCCCACGGAGCCGGATGCGCATTACCGCCTGGCCCGCGTTTACATGGCTTCGGGACAAAAGCAGAAGGCGGATGCAGAATTCCTGAAGACGAAAACACTCCATCAGAAAGAACAGGAATCGATCATAGAGAAGATGGCCGCGAACACTCCTGAGAACGCGCCCGCGGAGAGCCCTAAACCGTAGCGCACCCCTAACTATGCGTAAGCCAGGCAGAACAAAATTCAACCGTCGTGAGTTCCTGTTGCTTGGAACGGCCGCGTCCACCATGGCCATGGCGCAAGGGGTAGCGTCTCGTGGAGTCAAACCGCAGCCACGAGGAAAGCCTTCCGGGCTCCCATTTCTGGCTCATTTTACCGATGTGGCCTCCGCGGCAGGCCTTACCGCCCCCACCATCTACGGCGGCATCGATCATAAGCAATTTATTTTCGAAACAGTCGGCTGCGGCGTCGCGTTCTTTGACTACGACAACGATGGCTGGCTGGATATTTTTGTGCTTTGCGGAACGCGGTCCGATTCGCCCCCTGAAGGAGCAACCAACCGCCTGTATAAAAACAATCGCGATGGAACCTTCACCGATGTGACGGAGAAGGCCGGACTTGTGCACTCCGGCTGGGCAAGTGGCGTGACCGTCGCCGATTATAACAATGACGGTTACGACGATATCTTCCTCACCTACTACGGCCAGAACATCCTTTATCGCAACAACGGAGATGGCACCTTTACGGACGTGACCGTGAAAGCGGGTCTTGGCTATACCGGCGCACCGCGATGGGGATCCGGCTGCACCTTTCTCGATTACGACCGCGACGGGCATCTCGATCTTTTTGTGGGAAACTATCTGCATGTAGACCCGAACCGGCTTCCCAAGCCCGGCGCGAATCAGTTGTGTAACTACAAAGGGGTGCCGGTAAATTGCGGTCCGAATGGACTTCCCTTCGCGAAGAACACGCTTTACCGGAATCAGGGCGATGGCACCTTTGTGGACGTATCGGTTTCCAGCGGGATTTCGAAAGCCACGCCCAGTTATGCCATGACCGCCGTCGCTGCCGATTTTACCGGGGATGGCTGGACTGACCTGTACGTCGCGTCCGATTCGACACCCAGCCTCCTTTTCGTCAACCAGCACGATGGAACCTTCAAAGAAGAAGGAACGGAGCGCGGCGTCGCTTTCAGCGATGATGGCATGGAGCAGGCGGGCATGGGTGTTGGGATTGGCGATTATGCCCTGACAGGACGTCTCGACATATTCAAGACCCACTTTTCTGACGATACCGACGTGCTCTACCAAAACGACGGCACAGGCCAATTTACCGATGTCACGCTCGCAGCAAGACTCGGTGTGGAGACGCGTTTTATTCAGTGGGGAACCGGCTTCGCAGACCTGGACAACAATGGTTGGCCAGACCTCTTCGTGGTGACTGGGTCCGTTTATCCCGAGGTAGAAGCAAGGTTCCCACAATATCCTCTAAAAACACCGCGGCTGATTTTTCGAAACTTGGGAACGGGCAAGTTTGAAGAATTGATTGAAGAGGCTGGTCCTGGGATCGGCGCGGCTCACTGCAGCCGGGGATGCGCTTTCGGCGATTTTGACAACGACGGCGACGTCGACATCGTCATTATCAACTTGAACGAGCCTCCCTCGTTACTGCGCAACGATTTAAAGGGTAATGCCAACTGGATTAAAGTCCTTCTGGTAGGAACCAAAAGCAATCGCAGTGCAATCGGCTCCAAAGTAGTTGCACGCTATGGGGGCAAACTGCATGCCCAGAGTGTCACTGCACAATCCAGTTTTTATTCGGTCAACGATCGCCGTTTGCACTTTGGCTTGGGAGATTTCAAGACCGCGGACCTCGACATCCGTTGGACCAACGGAGACATAGAGAAGGTAACCGGAGTCAAGGCGCGCCAGTTCATCACCATAAGAGAAGGGCAGGGCGTGATTAAGACGGAGACCTGGAGCTGAGGTTTTTCCTGCGTAAAGCGCCCGCATTCCGAGAAGGGGATGCGGGCGAGGTTTCCAGCCGTTGTGAGCCGCCGGCTGCGCGAAGTTGGCTGGATTGAACCAGGTTGCGCCGCCCGCACCGTTCACAGCGTGCATGACCTGGAAAGGCGCGACCAAATCGGCCGTCTGCGCCGTGCCAGGGGTCGCGCTGGTGCTGGTAACGGTGAAGGGCGGGCCGCTGACCGCATGGATGATCGCCCCGACACGCCATCCACCCAGGGCATAGAGCCGCGCCCTGCCTGAAAAACTTGTCTTTCCATCGGCGAGGCCGCTGACCTATTTGTTACGGTTCACCATCATTCGATCATAGAGCTTGGAGACGATTCGGCCGCCCATGATACCGAACGTCCCGGGAACAACGCTGTGTATCAAGCAGGCGATGCTCCCCAGTAACATCCAACTGGAAAATGTAAGAGCCACGCGCTGATGCTCAAAATAGGACTCCCCGAGAGAGCGCGGATGATCGAGAAAAAGCCGTCGAAACATGACCGTAATCCAGGAAAGATGACAACACACTGAGTATAGGGCGACTACGGTCGGAACGTTGAAAGCCTTCTGACACTTTCGTTGTTCCACAATTCCAAATCGATACGATCGCCATATCGGAACTGGGGGAAAAGTCGCGACCGCAATGACGCTCATGTTCGGCGTCGCGCGCGGAACCGCTGGTCATTGCTGCGGGTCATTGTTTATAGATGCGTGACTCCCACGGGGCGAGATTGAGCGTAGAAGCGTTGCTCTCGTGGGAAGAGGGAATGTCGGACAGAAGTAGCGTCGCAGCCTTTAGGCCGTTGGGTAGCTTGTAGGTGGTGGGGCTGGAGCTGAAGTTTTCTATAACCAGGTACTTTTCGTTGCCGAGTGTGCGGGTGTAGGCGAAGACATGGGCGTCCTGCGGGTCGAGATCTTTGAAGTCACCGTAGACGAAGGCGAGGGTATGGGTGCGTAGCTTGATGAGTGTACGCACGTAATTGAGCACCGAGGTCGGATCGGATTCTTCCTGGGCCGCGTTGATCTGCTTGTAGTTGGGATTGACGGCGAGCCAGGGATGGGTGCCGGTGGTGAAGCCGGCCTGCGAGGGAGCTATCCCATTGCATTGGGGTACGGGCGTTGTCGCGGGCTACCTTGGCCTCCGGCGCTCAAGAAAGGCCGCCGCGGAGACTTTTCCGGTGTCGACCTCGCCTTATAGGCATTCTTGACCGCGATATCGTCGTAATCCGCGAGCTGTCTTGAAGGGGATAGTCCGTCATGCCAAGCTCATCGCCTTCGAAGAGGAAACGGTGTGCCGCGCAAGCGTTAGAATCATGGTCTCGAAAAGCTTGGCGGATGGCAACCCGCATGGCGGGCGAATCGTCCCCGAAGGTCGAGACGATCCGCGGATTGTCATGGTTGGAGAGAAATACCGTGTCCCAGTCATGTTTGGTGAGAACCGTGGCGTGGCTATCGTAAATCGCCTTCAGTTCGGGAAGCGACCAGGGACCAAGCGTGCTGGGCCAAAGTCGGTGCGGCCCAGCTTGACCGCGTCGAAGTTGAAGATCATGTTGAGCTCATGGCGGCGGTCGTCGACCAGCGATTGCCGGTCTGTGCCAGAGTCGTGCCGGTGGCCTCGCCGACCGACATGTCGTCGTACTTCGAGAGAACCTACGCGATTCATCTGCTGAAGGTACTCGGCGAGGTGGGGGCCGTTGGCGTAGGCGTTCGGCGGCGCTTTGAGCTGCTCGGCGGTGAGATCGGGCATGCCGGTGGGCTTTGAGACCAGCGGGATGACGTCCATGCGGAAGCCGGTGACGCCCTTGTCCAGCCAGAAGCGCATCAGCGAAAAACCTCTTCGCGGACCTTTGGGTTTGCCCAGTTGAGATCGGGCTGCTTGGCGAAAAGTAATGGAGGTAGTACTCGTTGGTCTTTGGGTCGAGAGTCCAGGCGGAACCGGAGAAGTAGGATGGATAATTGTTGGGCGGGGTGCGGGTGCCATCGGGCGCGGTATGGCCTGGCCGCCAGATGTAGAAGTCGCGGTACGGACTTGTCTTGCTCGACCTCGATTCGACGAACCACTTGTGTCTCATCGGACGTGTGGTTGACGACGAGGTCGATGATCAACCGCATGTGGCGCTGCTTGATGCCGGCAAGCAGCGTGTCAAAGTCGGCCATGTCGCCGAACTCTCTCATAACCTTGCGATAGTCGCGGATGTCGTAACCATTGTCGGCGTTGGGCGAGTCGAAGTAGGGGCTGAGCCAGAGGACGTTGACACCCAGCTTCTGCAGGTAGTCGAGCTTCGGGTGATGCCGGGCAGGTCTCCGATGCCGTCGCCGTTCGAGTCTTTGAAGGAGCGCGGGTAGATCTGGTACACCACGGCTTCCTTCCACCACTTCGGTTCGTAGCCGTTGATGAGCTGCTGAGCTGGAATCGCGGCGGTAAACGACAGCAGGGCGGTAGCGGCAAAGGTACGAAGAATCATGCGCCAGAACATGCTGCGCATTGTACCGGGAGGCGGGGAGGATTGGCGAACATTCATGAGTCGTGGCAGACTATTCGTCCAGGTGGAAAGTTCCCAACTGGCAATCAGTCAACGCTAGGGCGTTTTTCGGTATCTATCTTGGATGGCGGCCGGTCTCGGTCTCAAGTGTTTACTCTTGAGTTATTTCCGGGTGGGCGACAATCTTCCCGCAATCAAGCAAAGGCGTCACCATCGAGATGAAACGTAAAGGCAAGAACTGGCTTGCGAAACTTATTCTTGGTAAAGTCTTCATGGACTTTGGTAGAACTCAGATGCATGTATCAGGATGGCTCAATACATTGACGGCAGGCTTGATGCTGTCATTCGCTCTGATTCCTACGCCGACTCACGCGCAGTCATCACAACAATCTACTGAACCACAGCTGATTCCTCGAAGCCCTGAGGAGAGAGAGCGAAAGTATCAGAACCTGCATCGCCTCTTTTTGAACGTGCAGGTTTCCTCTTCGTCCGGCCAACAAGCTGGCGAACTGAAACCGAGTGACTTCACAATCCTCGAGGATCATCAACCCCGGAAGATCGGATCGTTTCAATCGATCCATAACGACTCCGCACGTGATCCGGCCCTTATTATCCTTGTGCTGGACGCAGTGAATAACTCTTCAGGCCAGGTAAAGCATTTCCGCGATGAGGTCGAGAAATACCTAGAAAGTGGCAACGGTCTTTTAGCCCACCCAACATCCATTGCTCTCTTCTCTGACAGCGGAATGAAACTGGGCGTGCCCTCCCTGGACCGTGCGGCTCTGCTCAAAGATTTGAATCAACTTGCCGGAAACCTCCACACTTCAACTTGCGCGGATACGACGGCCGCGTCGGAGTGCATGCAGCTTGCGCCGCACGTCAATTCGCGTGCTTGCGATCCAAATCCTCACCTCGAGTGCCTTGACCACCTGTTTAATTCATCCGTTACGGCTCTCACCAGCCTAGCCCAAGAACAGGTGAACAATCCTGGCAGGGTCATTGTTGTTTGGATCGGTAGGGATGGCCTCTGCTCAACGAACCTGGGTTCACTCCGGATACGCCAGAGGTCAAAGGTAGCTTTTATCGCAATCTTGTGACAGTCTCGAGCGCCTTAACCGAAGCCCAGATCACTGTGGATGCAGTCGCCTCATCAGAGGGATTTCCCATCGGTCCAAAACATATTCATGACAGCTTTTTCTTCCAAGGCGTATCGGATGAAAGCCATGTAAGCGCGGCCAGCCTGTCGCTGCAGGCACTCGCCCATCAGAGCGGGGGCCTGGTGCTAACGAGCGCCAAGGACATCGCCGGCCAGATCGCACGTTGTGCTGCGGATTTGGAGTCCTATTACTCACTTGCCTTTGAGTACCCACCCGCTTCCCAATACGGGGAGTACCATTCGCTCGAGGTCAAGATCGACAAGCCCGACATCGCGGTACGAACGAGAAAGCTTTACTACGCTGAACAATAGTCCGCCGACGACGCTCAACGGAGTCGGATGTAGGTTCCAGTCGCGACATCTTTGCCAATTTCTGGCCTTCGCGGGCCGTCCCGAGTGAATCACCGCCTAACCGTCAATTACTACTTGGATAACAACCCGGTAGGAATCCATCTCGTCTTTTAGTACCAGAATGTCGGCTCTGCGCCGGCTTTTCTGGATCGGCCGGCAGCCCGGATCGCGAGCTCCAGACCAAACCCCGTTTGGCGGGTACGAATCCACACTTGGCGGGCTCTCGTCCAAGCGGAACTTGGATAGGAGCACGCCTGTTTAGACAATCACAAGTGGATAATATGCTCGGTTTCGTCGCCTGTGCGCCAACGATCTCTAAGCAGAAGGTAGTCGAGAATGGTGAGTGTGGCCTGTGGCGGCCATTTAATCGGATTGGCATTATCCTGCGGCCAAACACGAACCAATGCGTTGTTCCAATTGCCCGGGGCAAAGTCGAGCTGAATCGCCGTCGGTCCCGTGGGCATCTGGTCGGGGCGAAGGCTCACGATTTGGGCAACGAATTGCTCATTGACGATGGTCACGACGTTGCCGCCCCCGACGCGCTTCGGCGGCTCCTCAAGCGTGATGTCATGCCCGTCAGCGGACCGGTAGTGTTCGCCGATGTGACCAAGCCACACCGCAGTGAAGGCCGGCATAACGCGTTGAGCAAGCGCGGTGCCGTCAGCATTTCGAAAAAATGCGGTGTCGGTGTTGCGGCCTTTGGTGGAATCCCACACGAAGGCCATCTTCACCATCCACAGCGCGATCAGCTGTTGTTGATAGATGTCCAAGCTGACACTCTTGCCTACAAACATCGGCTCAAGAATGGGCTTAAGTGCCACCTCAAGCTTGCTCATCCAGCCAGTGTTGCAGTCGTGGCCAGACAGCTTTTGTTGTCAGTTCGGTGTTAAGGATAAGATCGGGTCCGCCGGCGCGCTTAAGACGGAAGGGTCCGAAATTCCTCCTCTCGAGAATCCACTTCGGCCAGATATGCTCACGGCTTCCAGCAGGGTTGCCGCAGAAGATGCACTTGTTGGCCATGTTCCAAATATAGGCTAGCGGGAGCGGAGTTGAATGATCCCGTAAACCGTGAAAATAGCGCCGCCGCCGTAGAACGCAGCAAGCATGAGTCCGTAAATCAAGCCAACCTCCCGTCGAGATTGGTATCGCGAGTCGGCTTGTGTTTACCGATTGACTCTGGTTCAAGTGGTCGTAAAACTTCTCGGACACTTGGCGGCCAGGAAACGGCCGCGCCGGTTCAACTGTACGAGATACCGTCGCGTCCGAGTGCCGATGCTAAAGGCATTCCCGTTACTGTAAGCTTTCAGCGAGCAAGAGTCTGGATGATGAAGGCACACTCATTCGCTGACACATACGAGTTGCTGTCTGATGCAGAATTCTTCGCTTGGCGTTGACTCCGGAAGACTTGATCGATGAGGCGAGGCCTGCACTTCACACGGAATTACAGAAGCGTGGCCTCGGAGGCGACGAACAGCTTACCGCGTTCCGGCGGCAAGAACAGGAAGCCCTGCGAGAAAACGAAAGAGAAATGCCATGGCTGGGACTACTTCCTGGACATGGAATCGGACGCAAGAGTTTTTGTCGCTGGGCCTATGCCTATGACTCGAGCTCCGGACTGGAAACCTTTCGTACAACAGTTTTTGTAGTGTTGTTTTGGCTACCGCTTGTACCGATTGGCACCTATGAAGTTGAGAAGCTAAGGAAGGCTTCTTCGACCGAGCTGTCCGTGGTGGAGAAACTTCCTCTTGATTGGAATCAAGTTCTCTGGGTCTGGTCTGTGACCATCGCAGTCTTGCTGGCAATTTTCTGGGGTATCAAGCTAATGTTATTCCTCTCCAGGTGATGGAGACTGACGACTAGCTTATCTCGATCTCGCCTCTTGCTGTTTGAACCGCCAGCACAATACGGGGCGAGTCGGACTTGCGAATATCGGCTTCGATAGCGGCGACGTGCAGGATGCGACGCAGTTCGTCGGGTTGCGGTGTCTCGAAGCGCAGCGACTTCGCCGTGCCCAGCCGAGGTGAGTCCGACGATGGATGCGGCGACCCCGACTCCCATTGAATGAAAAACGGAACCAGCGGCGTGGTCTCCTCGATGCCAAGCACCTGCCACTGGAGCATCTTGCCGTCTGGACGCTGCCGGGAGCCGGGTTGCGGCCCAATTGTCTTTACTCCGGCGGCCTCGGCAACACGCTTCGCGGCGGCGATGTCCTCGGTGAGGATCGCCCATTGAATGATGCGGGGCGACGCAAGCTGTACCAGCCCGCGCTCGTCGGGTAGGTCCGCCTGCGCCGGGTCAGGCGCGATGATCTCGAGGTAGTGGAACCTGCCGAGCGAAAGCAGGGCGTTGCGGGTGCCACGCCCGGGATGAGCGCCTCCGCACTTCGCGCGCACGCCCGTGCGTTCCTCGATCCAGCGGATGCCGGCCTCAAGATCGGAAGCGCCCAGTAGGACGTGATCGAGGGCATCTTTAGCATCGCGCACTGGGGTATCGGACATGATGCTCACCGGCAGATGCCGTGACGCGATCGAATACCATCGCGGCAAAGCCCCCAACAGCCTGGGTAATTCGAGGCCTCAGAATGTGCTGTTCCAATAAGCGTGCTGCCCGAGATAGAGGTCATCCGCAACGTTCTTCAATATAGCGCGGCGCACATCTAAAACGTTCATGGCTCCCTGCGTTTTGTAGAGCACTTCGCCTTTGGTCCCAATCAGAACGGTGTACGGAGCACCACCCGCCCACCCCGTGCCGAAGGCTTTTACCGCATCCGCCGCATCGTTGCTGTTAAAGAGAAAGTTCTTATTGAACGCGTGCTGCTTCTGAAGAAATGCGGAGACCAATTGCTTCTCGTCAGGATTGTTGATGCTTAACGTCACGATCTTCACCGGCCGGTTTTCGTACATACGGACCATCGTTTGCAATTCCGGGAATTCTGCGACACATGGCCCGCACCACGTAGCCCAGACATTCACCAGCAAAAGCTTGCCCGTGCCCGCATTCTGGCGCAACGTCTTGAGCTGATCGGCGGAGATCAAATCCAGGGTCACCGGCCTCGCGTTGAAATGGGTGGTCTCCTTTTCAACGTTGGTCGATTTGTAGGCCCACTTGGTAGAGCACCCAACCGCGGGCGTGTCTGTGACGGCGACCGGCTTTCCAGCAAGCAGAGCCTCGATGGCATCCCTGGCCTCATGTTTCGTCGCCAGCTCCTCACGTTGATTGCTGTCGATCCGCCCCTCGTAGCGCAGAGTGCGCTGCTGATCGAAGATGAACGCATGAGGAGTTGCCGTAGGTCCGTATTTAAGCGCAACCGCCTGGGTATCGCCATCGTACAGGTACGGATACGTTAAGTGCCTGTAGGCCGCGCGTGCCTTCATATCCACAAAAGTATCGGTTAGATCGGTGTATCCGTATTCGCCGAGCTCCTCGGCTCTTGGATCATTCCCCATGATCACGACCACGGCTACTCCCCGGTCGTGATAGTCGGTGTATAACTGCTTGATTCGCTTCTCATACATCTCTGCGACCGGGCAGTGATTACAACTGAAAATAACAGCGAGGATCTTGCTCGACGCATAGTCTTTGAGGCTATGCGATTTTCCATCGATTCCCGGCAGATTAAAATCCGGCGCATGCGCACCGATTTTTAGAATTGGAGGGACATCGCTACCCGTGTCCGGAACGTCGTCCTGCCCCCGTCCGGTAGGGCATGCAAGAAAGGCTAAGACGAGAGCAATCATCGATAGCCAAAAACGTGACCTGAGCCTGCCCTGCCCGGCTGGTGTGGATGCAAAGTAATCTAAGTACAAGGAGCCTCCGTTCGAACACCCGCGGTCTCAAAAGACGATGAAAGTCGCCGCATCCCTTTTACCGCTCGACGGCTACCGAAGTCAATCATCATGCCACCTATTGAAATGCAGCCCATTGAACTTTCTCCCTATCGGATGGTGGGGTTGGATTCGGAGCAGAGCTCTGCGGAATGCGCGGCCAAGGGCTATAAAGCTGACCGGGGTGGGCGAAGCGAAGCGCAATCCGAAGCTCGATCTAACGAAGCTGGCTGCCTGGACGATGCGTTCACCGAGCCGATCCCCTCGTTATTGCTTGGGCCCGCCATAGCGGTATCCCCGCGGCGTCGTTCCACGGCCGCAAGGGTTGCCTCGTCACGCTGTTGCAAGCAGCTATCTAAAGCGCTATCAAGTTCCTTTAAGTCGATCGGCTTCGAAACATAACCGTCCATACCCGCCCCGATACAACGTTCTCGGTCACCTTTGATCGTCAGTGCGGTCATGGCAATAATCGTTTGATGAGACCCAGTGAGTTTTTCCTCCTCCCTGATCGCGATCGTTGCCTCGATTCCGTCCATCTCAGGCATCTGTACATCCATCAACACCAGGTCAAAGGAACTCTGTGCCAAGGCCGCAAGAGCTTCTTTGCCGTTGCCGGCTACGACTACACGGTGACCGCGCTTCTCAAGCAGCCGAGTCGCAAGCTTCTGGTTGACAGGATTGTCCTCCGCCAACAGAATATGCAGGGACTTTACCGGCTCGCCTACATCCGGCAGAGAGTGGCGAATATTGGTTGGCATGTGACCCGGCTGTAATTTGGCTTGTAGGGTACAACGGTTGGTTCGATGGTCATCGGCGATTAGAACCTGTGCCTCATGCGGGCTTGCTCGGGACACGGGGCTTTCGAGCGCAACACCGAAGCGAACGGTGAAGTGAAAGTGTGATCCGGCGCCGGCCTCGCTCTCAACCCACATGCGTCCGCCCATCATCTCAACCATGCGTCTGGAAATGGTCAAGCCGAGACCTGTTCCTCCATACTGACGCGTAGTGGACGTGTCGGCCTGGCTGAATGCATCGAAGATAATAGGCAACTTCTCGGGCGCAATGCCTACCCCGGTATCGGACACGATAAAGTGCAGGGTTAAGTGCTTCTCCTCGACAACATCCGCCCGCACCTTAAGTTCCACCGCTCCTTCTGCCGTAAACTTGATGGCATTGCCGATCAGATTGTTAAGAACCTGGCGAAGCCGGCTCGGATCTCCCAATACCGCCATCGGCGCCCCGGCGGCCACCTCGGAAAGCAAGGCAAGCCCCTTTTGATGCGCTTGGAGCGCCAAAGTTTTTAGCGTGCCTTCGATACAATCGCTCAGGTTGAAGTCGATTTCTTCCAGATCGATCTTGCCCGCTTCGATCTTTGAGAAATCGAGTATGTCGTTTATCACATTCAGCAAAGAGTGCGCGGAAAGCTTGACCGTTTCCAGGTTATCTCTCTGATCCGCAGTCAATTCCGTATCCAGGGTGAGATCCGTCATGCCGATGATGCCATTCATCGGCGTGCGTATTTCGTGGCTCATGTTCGCCAGGAACTGGCCTTTGGCAAGGCTCGCCTGCTCGGCCGCAATCATCGCCTTTGTCAAATCCTTTTGCGACTTGACATAGCTGGCCTGCAGAATTGCCGCCCGGGCTCCATAGATCGCGACAGCCGAAGAGATGCATACAACTCCCAGCCATCGGTTCCGCGGTGCAACGCCCATGCCCATGAGCACGATGGCGAGGGTGAACAAAACAGGACTCAGGTTATCGATCAGGGGCGCTACCGAGCTGTCCTCGTCATCAGGCGCGCCTTTGTCCTCGAGGCCTTGTTGTCGAAATGCCAGAGCGGCGAACAGCACTAAGTCAGGTATTCCCCAAGCTGCGTCTTGAACCCCGTCAGGCATATTGCACTTCAGCTCCAGATATCCAAGAGGGAGAGCTACCAGCGCGGAAGCCCAAAGGTACTGCGATAGAATGCGAAAAAATCGCTTCCTTGCGCCGACGGGGTTAGAGAACAGACGCAACGTTACAGCACCAACCAGGATCCAGTTTTCGGCGTCGTACAAATACATAAGATTCGTTGCCGAGATCGCCTTAACGTCGCTGTTTGACGGGAGCGCCGAAAAGATTTGCAGATAAGCCAGCAATGCTGCGAGCATCGCTTGAGCACCGTCAAGCCATGCGAGACTCTTTAGACCGGTACCTCCGTCCCCGGAGCAAATGGCTAATAGAACGGGGATTCCGTATGTAAAGAAGAAGTAGTCAAAATTTAGAGCCACAACCTGTATGTGTGTGCGTGACAACCAATCGTGGTAAGTCGCTCCGGTCTGGCCAATCGTCATCAGAAGAAACGCTGCTCCGAGTAAGATCCACAGCTTCCTGTCTTCGAGAGAGCCGCAATAGGCTGCAAGGAGGCACGCTGCAACCGCCATAAGGGCCAGGATGCCTATGATGGAATTGGATATAACGGTCGCCCGCGGGTTCAAGACGAGTAGGAGCACTTGGGCCGCGATCATGGTCGCACCCAACGTGAAAAGGCTCCGGAACCCCACCCCACTGAGCCTCGTCATGGGAGTCTCCTGCAAAGCGCCACCCTTGGGCCGGGACGTGCCGCGCCGGTTGCCTCTGTGCTCCGCACGATGCTCCACTTCTGCCGCACGCATTATGATTTCAGCAACAATGGGCTCTCATCGTTCTGGAAGGTGCGCGGCGCGATGCGTATACGACTGCTGAATGACGCCGTCATAAACTCAGCCGGCTTCTGGTCCTCTCTAGCAAACGCGAACGGGCATGCATGGGTCGTGATGGTACCCAGAACGTACTGGAGCGAACACGTGCTCTCTCAAGAAAAACCTCTTACCAAGTTTTTCGGCAGCAGGAGACTCGGGTTCATGGCGGTAAAGTTGCAGGCCGGTCGCCTCATACTGCGGCGGCCACGGGCTCTTTCGATCCTTAATAGGTGGACCCTAACAGGTGGAATGAGTGGCCGGACGGGACCGTCCCTTTCGCCGGAGATGGCTTGGCATATCCAATCGCACGCAAGAGGAAATCCGCTTACCTACATCGGAATCACGCTGGCCTTCTGCCTAGTTGTCGCGCTCGCTTCGTGGGTTCCTGCACGACGCGCGGCCTCAATTGATCCCAGGCACGCGCTCCGAGGGGAGTGAGCACATTTTTTGCTTCAGATATTTTTATGGTAAAGTTGCGCTGATTCTTCGGGAGAAGTCTCTTTGCGTCCTGCTCTGGTCATTACCGCAGCCGTCCTCTTACCCTTGGCCTCGCCGTTTCTAAGAGCGCAAGACCTACCTCTGGCCCACCAGTATTTTTCAGTCGCACCCTCAGTTCTCGCCAGTGCCACCCAGGTTCCGGCAACTCCTGTATCAGGAGCTTCGGGCTCTGTAGTAGTCATATTTCGTCGTGGAGCATCTGGTAGGGTAATTGACGTCAACGCCGCTGGAGGAACCCCAGAGATGCAAGCTTCGGCACTTGCATCCATGCGCCAGTGGCAGTTCAAACCAGTTTTCTTCAATGGAGTACCCGCTCAGATTGTCAGCGCAGCAACATTTGTTTTTAGCAACGGTGCGGCTACGGTCGAGCCCTCGCGGATCATGTCGAGTAAACAACTGTCTCCGACACTTGGTTTTCCTTGTCCCAATGCCTACGCCCGTCACGACGCTGGAGCCGCAGACTTATGCAAACAGCAACTCCATGACGTCCAGCAATCTAGGGCCAGCACGGACGTGGAGAGGCTCATCGCACATGATGAGTACGGACTTTCGTTACTCGACGCTCACCAGCCCGAACCTGCGCTCGCAGAGTTATCAGAAGCAGTCAAGCTTGCTACGCAAGTACTCGATCCTACAGATCCCGAACTCGCTTACATTTACCTGCACCGGGCGGCTGCGGAAACTCAGCTTGCCGATCCAATCGCCTCTGAACAGGACCTGACTCGAGCGAAAGCTCTACTGGATGCAGTCGTGACAGGTTCTATCGGAGCCCATCAAACCTACTATCGACAGCTAGAGCAGGAATTCGCGCCGAAAAGTTTAGACACCCCTACAAGCCAATGATGGAGTGAACCATTGGCTGAGTGGTGCGCCGTAGCCGGGGCCATGTCGCTTCCATCGAGGCCTTCCATCTTCCACGGCCTCGGAGTCCGGCGCGAATGTTCTCTTCCGTCTGCATCGCCAGGTGCTGTTCCATCTCCTCGCAGAGCCGACCATCGCGGCGGCTAGCCGCGAAGTTCCCGAGCTGGGCAATCAATTTCCTCATAGCCCTCATGCCAATTATCCTCACTCGGATCTCAATGCCTGCACCGGATCCACGGCGACCGCTCGCGCAACGGGAATTGCGCATGCCGCTGCCGCCACTGCCAACAGCAACGCTGTCACCAAGAGATACGTGAGCGGATCGAGACGTGACACACCGAACAGCAGGGACGCCAGCACGCGACTCGACAACACTGCCGTATACAGGCCGACCGCTGCACCTAGAGTTGCGACCTTCATGCCCTTGCCCAGTACCAGGCGGAGAATGTTCCCCCGGGATGCGCCCAGCACTGAGCGCACGCCGATCTCGCGCATCCGCTCGGCCACGTTGCCAGACAGCACTCCGTAGATTCCCGTGGCCGCTAAAACCAGCGCCACCATGGCGAAGGCCGCAAACAGCATAAGCACGAAGCGCCGTGTCGCCTCGCCTGCGGCCATCAGTTGATCCGCCGTCGCCACACGCACCAGCGCCTGATTCTTATCAACCGACCAGATTGCATCCTCGACCGCCGGCGCAAGGGCTGTGGCATCCCCTCGCGCGCGGACCACCACTGACATCGTGTTATCGGCAAACCACGACTGCGCTTCGGTCAGATACACCGCATTCGGCTGGTCTGTCACCAGCGAATTCTGTTTCACGTTACCGACCACGCCTACCACGGTGTACCAAGGCCGGTCCGTGGGCCCCACATGCATGGGCTTGCCAATTGGGTCCTGACCTGGGAACTGGCTCTTCGCTAACGACTCACTGATGAGGACGGCCGGCGGAGCATCCGCGCCGTCCATCTCGCTCAGAAAGCGCCCTCTACGTAGAGGAATCTGCATCGACTCGCAATAGCCGGGGCTTACGACATAGCGAAAGAGGTCGGTGCCGACATTCGGCGGATCACTCTTGAAACGCGCGCCGTAAGTCCCGTAGATCACGGCGTCGTCGGTGAGCGGCAGATTCGTGGTTAACCCTGCGTCCGTTACTCCCGGTACGCGACGCACGGCATCGAGCGCCTGTTCGAAAAAGCGCCGTCGTGCGTCTGAGCCCGCATCCGGCGCAGCCAATGTGTCGTCGAATTCGTGGCCACTCGTCTTGATCTGGATCGTCACCAAGTGCGACGGATTAAACCCAGGATCGACCGCGAGCAGGCGCTGCATGCTGCGCAGCAGCAGGCCCGCCCCGGCCAGCAGTACCAGAGCGATCGCCATCTCACTCACGACAAGCGAGCGTCGTGTCCACGAGTCGCTGCGAGTTGAATGCACCGACTTCTGTTGCGCATTTGCCCGTAATTCGCCGCGCGACGCCGAAAGCGCGGGAACCAGGCCCGCCACCACGCCAACTAACGATGTAAGAGCCAGCGCGAAGAACAAGGCGTCGCCACTGAAGCGAATTGCATCGACCCGCGGCAGTCCGGGCGGGCTCATAGCAACAAGCGCTCTCACCCCGGCGGCTGCGATGGCTACCCCAACACCGCCGCCAAGCCCGGCCAGCAGCAGGCTCTCGGTGATGAGTTGTTGAACGATGCGCATTCGTCCCGCCCCCAACGTGACGCGCATCGCAAACTCCCCTTGCCGTTGTGCGCCGCGCGCCAGCTGTAGATTAGTGACGTTCGCGCCGGCCATCAGCAACACCAGAAACACAGCGCCCATCACCGCCAGCAGCGCCGCGCGCACCTCGCGCGTAATGTTCGCCTGCAGAGAATCGGTACCTCCGAACTTTAGGCGCACCTCGCGGCGAGCTTCTTTCGTCGGCATTCCCGCGCGAATGTTCTCTTTAGTCTGCATGGAGAGATGCTGTTCCATCTCCTCGCGAAGCCTCTCCTCTCCGCGACGGCTGGCCGCGAGATTCCATAGGCGGGCAAAGAATCTTTTCAGCGTCCTCATTACGATCTCCTTACTCGGACCGCAGCGCCTGCACGGGATCGACAGCAGAAGCGCGGCGAGCGGGGATGTAAGCCGCGAGCACGACCGAAACTGCAAGCACGAGAACCGGCAGCGCTCCAACTCCCCAGCCTATGCCTGAAATCCCGTAGAGCATGCTCCCAAGTAATCGTGTAGACGCGACCGAACCGACAGATCCCAATGCGAGGCCGACAAACAACAGGCGGAACGCTGCGGTGACGAAGGAACTCAGAACCTGTTCGCGCTGCGCTCCGAGGGCCATGCGGATACCAATCTCCTGGGTTCTGCGCGTCACGCTATAGCTCATGAGGCCATAGATTCCGAGCGCGGATAGCAGCAGAGCGGCGCAAGAGAAGAACGCAAAAAGCTTGGCTTCCAGAATGTAGGTCTCCATGCGGATATTCACGACGTGCCGCATCGATTGAACTTCGGACATCGGCTGTTCAGGATCGATCAACCAGATCGCCCTCTCCACAGCGGCCGTATAGTTGAGGGGATCGCCGGCGACTCTGATCGCGAGGTCGCGGGGCTTAAAATATCCGGGGATGCCCAAATCCTGCTCGTAGGAGAAATACATTTCCGCACCGCTTGGAGTTTCGACATTTGCCTGGTGAACATTGCCGACAATGCCGATTACAGTCATCCACGGCGTTCCTGGATCGTCGAATCGAAACTGTCGTCCTATGGCCTCACCGTTCGGCCAGTACTGTTGCGCCATCTTCTGATTGATTACGACGAGAGGCGTCTTGTTTCCTCCATCGGCTTCGGTAAAAGTACGTCCGTTGACAAGCGGTATTTCGAGAGCCTGGAAGTACTTCGGAGTAACGACGCGCATGCCGACGTCGTTTACCTTTCCTATTGGCAAAGCCGGCGCGCCGTGAATGAGAACCGTGGTTGATCCTCCGCTGTTGGTGAATGGTAGGAAAGTGATATAGCCGGCGGACTTGACTCCGGGAATCTGCTCGACCCGGTCGAGAACGCGTTTATAGAAGCTGACGCGAGCCGAGAACTCCCGGTAGGGAGTTTGGGCGGAGACGGGCAATTCGGTTCTCATGGTGAGGACGGTATCCGGATTGAATCCCAAATCAGTGTGGGCAAGTTTCCAAAATGTCCCGCCGAGCAGGCCGGTACTGGTGAGAATGATTGTGGTCAACGCAATTTCTCCCGTCACAAGCACCGACCGAAGTTTTTGCCTGGCCTCCGTGGAACCCCGGCGGCCCTGACTTAGGGCTTCCTGAGGCCGCTCGGCAGCCGCACTGTGACCAAAGAAGCCAAATGCAACGGCCGCAGTTACGCAGAGAAGAACGGAGAACAACATAACCGTCCAATTCATCTCAGGATGCGCCCAAGCGGCGATGGTCTCTGGTACGAAGTGCAGGATGACCGGCATAGACCCCAATGCAAACGCCACTCCAAGGATGCTTCCGCCCATCGAGAGCACCAAGCTTTCCGTCAGTCCCTGTCGCAACAACCTCAGGCGGCTTGCGCCGAGCGCAACGCGAACGGCTACTTCGCGCTGACGGTTCGCGGCTCGCGCAATCATCAGTCCGGCGACGTTTGCGAAGGTAATAAGGAGAATGATGACGACACCGGAGGCGAGCACAAAAATCGCCAAACGAGACCCGCCAAGCAATTGCTCTCGCAGGGGAACCATGGAAGTGCTCAGCCCGCGATTGGTCGCGGGATACTCATGCTCCAGTTGGAGCGAAACATCGGTCATTTCCTGTCTTGCGGATTGAAGGGTGACTCCGGGCCGGAGCAATCCGAAAACCTGAAGATAATGACTATCGCGCTCAAGCTGCTCCGCGGTAGTAAGGGCGAGCGGAACCCAAAGAGCAGAGCGATCGGGAAAGGTGAAGCCCCACGGCATGACGCCCAAGATGCGGTAGGCCACGCCGTTCAGGTGGATCGTTCTGCCCACGATGTGTGGGTCCGAGCCATAGCGTTGCTGCCATATCCCGGCGCTGATGAGAACAACGGTACTTCCGGGCTTGTCCTCGTCCGCTGTAAAGCTGCGGCCGAGGAGTGGCTGGACGCCGAGCAGCGACAGCAGGTTTGAGGTGATCGGAGCTACGTCAACCTCTTCAGGTCGGCCGTTCCCGGTAATGGTGAAAATGTCTCCCTTTGCTGCCGCCATATCGGAGAAAACATGGTTGCGGCGCTTCCAGTCAAAGTAGTTTGCCGGGGCTGGAGTGTCTTTCGCCAGCCCCAGCGCCGGTCTCTCCTCGAACACCTGTACCAAACGCTTTTCATTTCTGAATTGAAGAGGGCGAAGAAGCACAGCATCGACCAGGCAGTAGACAGCGATATTGGCTCCTATGCCAAGACCGAGCGTGACAAGCACCGTGGCTGCAAAGCCGGGCAAGCTGCGGAATTGGCGCAGCGCATAGCGAATATCCATCCACAAGTTCTCCAGAAATGGCAACACCTCTTCAGCGTGCAATTCCTCCCGAACTGCCGCCACGGTTCCGAATTTCAGTCGAGCCTGACGGCGAGCTTCCTCCGGTGCCATGCCCATGCGGATGTTCTCTTCCGTCTGCATCGCGAGATGCTGTTCCATCTCCTCGCGCAGGCGATCATCACCGCGAAGACCGGTCACGAAGTTCCGGATGCGGGCGAACAATCTCCTCATAGCCCTCATGCCAGGTCCTCCGCCTTCACTTCAAAGAACCGCGCAATGATCGATGCCGTCTGCTCCCAATCGTGCTTCTCAGCTTCGAGCAGCTTGTGTCCCGTCCGTGTCAAACGATAAAAGCGGGCCCTGCGGTTGTTCTCTGAAGTCGCCCAGTCCGATGCAATGGCCCCTTCCTGCTCCAGCCTCAGCAGAACGGGATAAAGTGTGCCCTGGTTCACGGAAAGCAGGTCGCCGCTGATCTGCTCAATTCGCCGGGCAATGGCATAGCCGTGTAGCGGGCCGAGCACATCGATGGTTTTGAGTACCATGAGCGCGAGAGTCCCCTGCTGAACATCCTTCTTCTGTTTCATGCGATCCAGCACGCTCCCATCTTCATTGGGTTACCAACAAGAAGCATGGCACAGCTTTACTGGGAAAGCAACATGAGTGCGGATGCCCTGCTCATTGTTGGTTGCCTACACCGTAGTCGATGAAGAGGAAGAGGTTCTTTCGTATCATCTCAGGACGAAGGGTCACTCGGCAGGAGCGAGTGGAATATGAAGAAGCGAGCCAAATCTAAGACGGTCGAGCACGAACTGAAGCCTTACCAGCCGCTGACTGCCCGCCAGAAACGGGAAATTCAGGCGCTAGCCGCAATGCCCGAAGAAAAGATCGACACTTCGGATATTCTCGAACTCCCCCCGGGAGCATGGAAGAAAGCGGTTCGAGGCAAGTGGTATCGCCCTGTGAAGCAAGCTGTATCCATTCGCTTGGACGCAGATGTGTTGGCATGGCTCAGAGCGAAGGGTGATGGCTATCAAACCAAAGTGAACGGACTTCTCCGGAAGCAGATGCTGGAGGAAATCAGCAAATAGGGAGGCAACCGATTCCGTCAGTCCCTCGGCCACTGGCAAAAGCCAAAACGTAGACTTCGCCAAAAAGCAGGCAAGGCGTCCTCGAAGCGGCCGGTGCACTGAGGAACGGCCATCCCCCCATTTTGCGCAATATCATCCCGCCCGGTAGGATGATCTGCATGAAAGACGTGCTAAGCGACATCCTGGATACCGTGGAGCTGAAGGGGGCTCTCTATTTTCGCACCGACTTTTCGCCGCCATTTGCGATCGGGGTACCTGCTTATGGACAGGCCGCGCGATTCCACCTTGTGGTGCAGGGGCGTTGCCATGTGACGGTGCCGGGGGGCGTGGAGGTGTTGCTCGAACCTGGCGATCTCATACTGGTGCCCTATGGCAGCGCCCATACGTTGGCAGACATGCCCGGACGAGCCGGGGTCCCGCTGGAAGACATCGTGGCGAGCACCGGCTACACGGGCGAAGGCGCATTCGTCATCGGCTTAGGAGATCCGACCGCATCGACCCAAATGGTCTGCGGCCACTTCACATTCGCAAACGGAGCCGACCACCCATTGCTGCACGCCCTGCCGAAGACGCTTCACCTCACCGCCGCGGATAGAGCGCGCCAGCCCATACTCGACGATGTCCTGCGACTGGTGGTACGGCGAATTTTCCAGGATACGCCGGGCACGGCAGCTTCGATCAGCCGCTTGTCCGAAGTGCTCTATATCGAGGTGTTACGCGCCGGGATTGACCGCGTGCCGGAATTGGAGCGCCTATTTTCAGCCGTCCATGATCCGCTGATTGGCAGGGCCCTGAGCCTCATACACGATCGGCTTGATCAGGATTGGACGGTGGATAGCCTCGCATCGGAAGTCGGGATGTCACGCAGCCGATTTGCCGAACGCTTTCGTGATCTCGTGGGCTCAGGGCCGATGGGGTACTTGACCGACTGGCGTCTGCAGCGGGCGCGTCTGCTGCTGGGTCAGCCAGGCGCCTCTGTGAAGGATGTCGCATACCGCACGGGATACGGCTCTCCAGCGGCTTTCAGCCGCGCCTACGCGCAGAAATTCAGACACTCTCCCAAGGTTCGAAGAGCGCGACCATTGGCAAACATTGCATAACGTCCCATTTTGTTGACCGATTATCCCAATGTAGCCCCGTAGCATTGCTTTCAATCCCAGCGCATGCGCATGATGGCTCTGCGGTGATTCCTCGCCGTCAAGGAGACTGATCATGCAACGTAACCCCCTTGTCGACCCCTCGACAATGGTTCCTGCTCTTCGTGGGTCAACACTCAACCGTCGCGCGTTTTTCAAGTCCACGGCGATAGGGGCAGCAGCACTCGCGATACCAGGATTCACGCTGTTGGATGGTGTGGAACCAGCGCTTGCCGGAACCAAACCAACGCTCAATAGCGGCGACCTCGCAGTGCTAAAGTTTCTTGCTGCCGCCGAACTGGTCGAGGCCGATCTTTGGGGGCAATATAGCGAGCTGGCTACGAATAACCCCGAATTCCGCCGCGCACTGCAGCAGATCGACGGCTCCATGCCCGACTATGTGACCGGGGACTTTGATGATGAGACCAGCCACGCGGCGTTCATCAATGCATATCTGGTCGCTGCCGGTCAGGATCCCATCAATCTCGATCCTTTCCGCACCTTACCGAGCGTACCGGTCGAGGGCGCCAAAGACATCGGGCGGCTCACCAACCTCACAAATCTGACCGTGGATACGAGTTACTACCAACGCTACCGCAGCGCGGGGAATCCAGACTTCGGGAACACTTTCGGACAAGTCGTGAGCATCACCAATCAACCGGCCGTGCCGGTGTCCAGTTCGATTCGCGGCCTCGACATGTTGTCCGTTGCGCAGACCGCCGCGTTTCACTTCGCCGCTATCGAACAGGGCGGAAGCAGTCTCTACACATCGTTGTTAACGAAGGTGACAAACCTGGACGTTGTGGCAATTCTTGCCTCAATCGGTCCGACCGAGGTCTTTCATTTCGCCATTTTTCAAACGGCGCTTGAAGGAATACGCAAGCTGGCAGTCGCCCACGGCCCAACCTTTCCCGACATCAGAGATCGCGCGGACAAGGGCGCCATCACGCCCCACCCATGCACGTTCCTGGACCCGAGCTTCCCTCCTTGCTCAGTGATTAGACCGCGCAATACGAATACGGCAGGCGCACTCGTAACTGCGACGGGCCTTGTAAATTCGGGCCTGTTTGAAGGGCAGAGTACGGCGTTCTTCAACGCAGTCGTCGAGCTTGCAACGGCGGCTGACGCAGCTGTTCGAAGCTGCTGATCTCTTCACCGACCCGGGCGCGACAGCGTCTGGGCCGGCTTCTTGCGCCGCTAACCCCCGATCAACTTTCTCACCAAAGGAGAACCTACCCATGTTTGACCTAAAGACCGCGAAGACCTCACTGTTGTTCGCCGCCGCGGTGATTTTCGCCGCCGGCGCCGCCCACGCCCAAGCCGGACTGAACGACCTCCAGATTGCGCATGCTGCCTACACTGCAGACGTGATCGATATCGAGTACGCCAAGATCGCACTCACCAAAACGCAGAATCCGGAAGTGCGCCAATTCGCCGAACTGATGATCCACGACCACACGGCTGTAAATGAGGGTGCGGGCGCACTTCTCACCAAGCTAAAGGTTCAACCCGAGGACAATCCGTTCAGCCAGGCATTGAACTCCGGCGCTAAGGCCAAGAGAGAGGAACTCAATGCTCTCGATGGCGTGGCGTTCGATCGCGCCTACGCCGCTAACGAGCTGGCCTACCACCAGACGGTGAACAAGATCGTCGGCGAGACCTGGATTCCAACTGTGCAGAATGCAGAACTCAAGGACTTCCTGACTCAGGCGCTCGTAACTTTCCGCGCGCACGAAGAGCATGCCAGCCACATGGTCTCTGCATTGAAGTAGTTTGCGCTCGGCATTGAAGGTCTGAGCTGCTCGACAGACGTCAATTCCTGCTGGCACCAAGCGGTTGATGGTTACGCGCAACCGTTTGGTGCACGAACGACAGCTCAGCGATCCACCGGGTCGAGATCGAGGGCTGCAACATCCAGTTACATTCTTCTTACCACTTCGCAAATCAAAGGAATGCTCCATCCTTCCGAGAACTTGGTGGACTGTACTCGCCGGCTGCCTCGTGGGAGATGGGGCTTCCTGTGCTTACGCCGGAGCAGCTTCAAGTGTCCCCGAAAAGGATGCCGGCCTGGCATGCCAGCAACAAAATCTCCCCGTGCGGTGTTGCGTGCAGGTTCTGCGCGGCTGTCCCTGCGGCCAGGCCGGCCTGCACGTTCCCGGCAAGCAGATGTCCCTTCGCTATCCTTCGTAGCGAATATGCATGCGTGGCAAGAAGCATAAGGAGGCTGAGATCAGCCCCGCAGCGGCGGCAAATCTCCTCGCCGCGAAAGCTCGCCTGGCAAACCGGACACTTCGCCGTTTCCGTGCCGCCGATGGTCATTGTCTCCCCGCCGCAAAAAACAACAGTTCGCGAAGGTCTTCGACCGCGCCAGCGAGGGCCGACGCATCCCCGCCGGCAATCGCCGATTCGATCTGCTGGTTGAGGTCGATCACCTCTTCGCGATCGTCCTCATGCATCTGCTCAATCAACTGCCGTGAACGCTCCACCAACTGGCGGCCTTCGCTCGTTGCGCCCTCGAGCTTGGCTTTGGCCTGAACCGTATCGGATTCGCCGTGAACCGGCGGCCCGGCTTCGCCCACGATCACCACGCCGCTTTCGGAAGCCTCGCCTCGGACCAAATCCGCGAACCCCCGATCGAATTCGTCGCCGTCGTCGTCGTCATTGCCGTCGTCATCCCGATGCGTCTTGAACAACGCCTCAAGCCGCGTTCGCGCCTCCGCGATCTCGGCTTCGCTCTTGCTCTCGAGGGCGCGCGCGATGGTAACGTGCTTGGACTTGCCGGTACTCTTTTCGATTGCCGTGACATGGAGAATTCCGTCTAAATCGAGGTTCATTCGGCACAGGACCTCGCTGATGTCCGGGACCCTCTTCAGTCCTTCGATCTTGAAGTCGCCGATGAGAATGTTCCTCAGCGCATCTTCATCTTCTCCTTCGTAGACACAGACCTGGACCGTATCCTGATAGGGAGAGCTGGTATAGAACCGCTCCGTCCGCGTCAAGGGCAGCGCGCTGTTGCGACGGATGATCGGTTTGTAACAGTAGCTGTAGGGGGCGCCTCCACGCTCTCCAAGGTAGGAGATACCAAAGGAATACGGAGAGACATCCACCAGGACCCGCTCCACGTCGTGGCCGGCCAGCCGGGAGGCCAGCACCCCCGCGCCCAGGGCGACGCACAGGTCGGGATGGATCTCTTCTCGCGGCTGAATGCCGGCGCGCTCGTACAGAAGACGCGACACCAGCGGGGTGCGCGTGGCGCCCCCGACCAGCAGGATCGCGTCCAGGTCACGAGCCGTTTTTCCCGCATCGCGCATCGCCTTAGAGACACTCTCCAGCGTTTTCTCGAGCAACGGGCGGACCATCGCCTCGTATTCCTCCCGCGTCACCTCCAGTTCCAGATGTAACGGCAGCCCGTCCTCGGAGAGGAGACCCTCTTCCCTGACGGTGACCTGGGGCTCGGCGCTTAACCGCTTCTTGGCTTCCTCGGCTGCCCACCAGAGGCGCGCCTTGGCCATTGGGTGCCCTTGGCGCAAGTCGATGCCGTGCGTCGACTGAAAGGCTGCCAGCAGATGCTCGGCCAGCAAATCGTTAAAGTCGTCCCCGCCGAGGTGGTTGTCTCCGTGGCTAGCCATCACCTCGGTGACGTCCCCTTCCACTGCGACGACGGATACATCGAACGTGCCTCCGCCCAGATCGTAGACCAGTACCGTCTGCGCGGTGCTCGCGCCATACGCGAGGCTGGCCGCCGTAGGTTCGTTCAGGATGCGAACCGCCTCCAGGCCTGCCAGCGCGGCTGCCTCCCGCGTGGCCTGGCGCTGCGCATCGGAAAAGTAGGCTGGAACCGTGATCACCGCTTTGTGGATCTGCTCCCCAAGGCTGCGCGCGGCCCACCGCGCCAACTCCCGCAAGATCAGCGCGGAGATTTCCGGCGGCGTAAACGCGCGCTCCCCCAGCATCACCTGCTCGCTGCCTCCCATCTTCCGCTTGATGCTGCGCACCGTGCGCTCCGGGTAGAGCGCCAGTTGATTGCGAGCAGGTTCCCCCACCAGCAACTCTCCGGAAGGCGAAAGCCCAACCACCGAAGGCAGCATGTTGCTTCGTCCGGAGGCGAGGACTTGCACCCGCCCGTCCACGAAGGCGGCCACCTCGGAATTCGTGGTGCCCAAATCGATACCTAAGATCAAGTCGCTCATCTTGGCTTTGTCTCTCCTTTTGCCGTTGCGTCGAGCAGACGACGGGCCACTTTCACCTGAGCTGCCCGATAGACCTGCCCATTCCATTCGTAGCCTGCGCGATAAATGGCAACCACTGTCCCATCGGGCACGTCATCGGTTTCATCCAATTCGACCGCCGACATCCGCTGGGGATCAAAGAGCTGGCCTTCGCAGCGAATGGGGTATAGATGCGAGTCTTCAAGCGCCTGGTCGAGTCGCTGCAAGGTGAGCGAGTACCCCTGGTCGAGCGCCGTCAACGTGTGCCGCGTTTGGTGCAATTGCCCTTGGCCCGCGCCTAACCAGCGAGACAACAGGGAACGCCGCGGCGGAGCAAGCAGCTGGGCGGCGGCCTCGCGGACAGACTTGAGACCACGGTCGAGACGGTCGCGCAGATCGAGGAGCAGGTCCAGCTGCTTGCTGTCGAGTTTGTTCCCCGTTGCCATGCTGGGCGCGATGCTGTTGGACGGAGCGGCTTCCGGCGTGCCCCCCAGCCTCATCGTCAGCGTGTCGTTCAACTGGCGGAAGGTCCTGCCCTGTATTTTCACCTCTTGGGTGAGCGCGGTCATCGCCGACCACAGGCAGTACAGGTCCACCTGTCCTTCGACGGGCGGCAGGGTTTCGCCACGATCGAGCGCGGCGAGCAGGTTTGCCGCCAGACCATCCGGAGGCGCCTCTTCGGCCAGCGCGCAGTCCAGCCATCTCTCGAACTGGCTCAGAATCCTCGCCCGCGCCTCTGCCGGCTTCTCCACATCTATCTCCATCAACGCGATTTCCCCTTCAAGACCGCCAGCCAGGGCTGCGGTCCGGCAAACCGCGTTTCGCTGCTGCCAGGTTCGAGCAGAGACTCCAACGGACTTCCTGGGTCGATGGAAAACAGGGAGTGCCGTACACGCCGGCGCCGGTCGCGCAGCAGTTCATAGGCATCCCTCACCCGCTCAAACTCATCCGGACTACGGTCCGGGGAAACTGCTTCACTTTGCGCAGATAGGCGGAGCGTACCTGCTCATCGGTCGAGTCGGCACGGACCCCGAGCACGCTAAGCGGATCTGGCGGCGGGTTTTGCATTGGCTTGTTCATGGTTTAGAAAAGGCTCTGCTGGCCCGGTGGCGGCATTTTATGCGGTCTCTTCGCGCGTGCTCCCAACGGCGTTCCGGGCAGGATGTGGGCCGAGAGAAGAGCCAGAATATCCGCTGTGCTTTCGCCACGTTCCAGTGCCTCGAACAGCCGCTGTTGAATCTCCAGGGGCGCGCGGCGAATCAAGTCTTGCAACTCAACTATCGGGTCGATCTCATCGTCGTCTTGCTGGAACCGATGCCGGCCGCGATCGGGCCTCCGGGTTGCCGTCTCGCGCCGTGGAACATGCGCGGGCGTTTGGCTGCGCGCCGGATCAGGGTACGAGCGGTTCGCTCTTTCCTCCTCGAGGATCTTTTGCAGCTGCTCCGGCTCGATAGAGAATCCCCCTAACTCGTCGGAGCCAGACCGCACTGCCGGATGGTCTTGCAGCTGGTCGAGAACTCTCCCCGCCAAATCCATCTCCCGGTCACGACGGGCGAGTTCCAGGGCCGCGCGCATGCATTGCAAAGACCGCTCGAAGGCCCACCGCGGCAATGCGCGGGCGCGCAGGAACAGGAATCGCGAATCCGTGGCACGGGTCTCCATCCCGGCCGCGCTCACCGCATAGGCCAGTTTCTGCGTTGACCCGAGAAGCGCCGCTTCCCCAATCACCAGCAGTTGCGCCGCATCCAGCGAATGGGTTGGCGCGCGCAGGGCGGCGATCAAGGCAGCTTCCCACGTCTCCGGGATGGCCGTACGAATCCCGAGCAAGTCTCCCACCGCGCACGCCTTCGCGAGCCCTGCGAGCGTGCGGGAACCGGCGAACGAGATGGCCTCCGGCGAGGACAAACCGGCCTCCGAAAGCGTCAATCCCGCCGCATCCGCCACACCGTTCAGGAGCACGAACGCGCAATCGCCTAATTCTGTTTCCAGTTCCGCCAGCCGGGCGGCGCCGCCGGGGGCGTCGCCCCGGAGAGCCGAGCAGACCCGCCGCAACCCGGTAAGGGCCACGGCCAGCTTTCCCTCCAGGGCGTCCGGAAGGGCCGCAATCCGGTCGATTCCCTGCTCTGCCAGGTGAGGCTTGCGTTGACGGAAGTGACGCAGAATGCCGGCCACCAGCAGCCGTAGCCGCGCCCTGCACACCTCCGGATTCAGCTGGTCGAGTTGCTCAGCCTGCTCCAGAAACTTGAGCGATTTCTGGTAGGCTCCCCGATGTTCGGCCGATTCCACCAGCCACAGCAGTGGCGCGACATCCTGGTTCCGCGTTTGCCGCCACAACTCGGCGACCTCATCGGACTTATGATGGTCCTGCTGCCGCTTCGTCCATGCGAGCCATTCTTCAAAGACCTCGGAGTGCGGGTCGGCGCGGCAGGCCCGGGCAAACAAGTTGCCCGCATCGAGCAGAGCAGAATGCGGCAGCTCGCCGGGCACGCCATACCGACTGGATTCCACGGGCTCGTCCTCCAGCCACTCCGCGATGAGATGCGCGGGGAATCGGCTGACGGCCTGGGCCATGCGCCGCGACAGCAGTCCATCCTCCAGGCTGTTTACCGCGAACCATCCTTCTAGCATGGCTTGCCCGCGGAACTCTTCCCAGCAGTAGACAGCCTGGAGCCGTTCGTAGCTATCGGTGGCGGCCTGCTCCAATCCCAGGGCCAGCAGCCGAAACCAGTACGCGTCCAGCTTGGCCTTGCCGACTGCGGCAAAAACCAGGCTCGCATGGATCTTCAGCATCATTGAGCGGACCAGAATGTGTTGCCGCAGTTTGTCTACCAACTCCGGACGGCACTGGCGGCAGAGGCTCATCGCGTCGCGTGCCTGGTCGAGGATTCTCTGCTCGTTTCCCGAGTGCATGGCCGCTTCTAGAGACGCCAACGAGGCTTGCATGATCTTGCGGCTTGAGCCGACCGCGCGCATCAGACTCATCGCCGCCGGGCTGGAGACGGGTACGAGGGAGTTCCCCAGCAGTGCCTGCATTGGCTCGACCAGCCGGGCAGGCACGGAATCCGGCGTGATCGCCTCCAGCCATTTTCTGCTGCGATCCTCTTCCCCGCGATAAAAGCCGGCGATGGCCTGGATCAAAGCCTTCCACGAGGCCAGGGGGCTACGGCGGGAGACTTCCGGCAGCTGCGGAACGCCATCCTCCACCTCACCGCTGGTCACTGCTTCGAACGCTTTGCTGAGTGCCGCCGCTGCTTCCCGGAGGGCATGCGCGGGTGGAAGGGACGAAGCCTGCGCCAGAGCGGAAAGGTCCTCCACCCGTTGCCGGATCAGCGTCTCGATCCGCGCGCGGACCTCCGCAGCCAGATTGGGATCGCGCAAGGGAGCGACCAGCTCCCCCAGCTCTTCCCCGCTTGCCCGCACCTCCCATTCGATCTCTTGCAACCGGTGACCTGCGGAAGGAAACCGTGTGCTGACCAATTGGAGTAAGGCTTTGGCCTCGATCGACATTCCCTGCTTGAGCAAGCTACGGATGCGAGCCTCGTAGGCTTCCACCAGGAGCAGTTCCGATTCCGCCGTGGCATATTGCTTGTGCAGGTCTTTGGCGATGTCGACCGCCGCTTTGGAGTGGTTCCCCGCGATGAGCTCTCGCGCCTGCCGCTCCCCGGTTTCGAACGAGGCAGTTGCAGACCCTACCGCCGAGCCGGTTCTGGCGGACGAGGCGAAGCGGCCATTGCTCCCATTCTTCCTAGCCATTTTCGACTCCACTTTACATCATTGCTATGGGGGAAAAGCGGTACCGATTAGAGCATTTTCGCACTTGGTGTAAGCGCGCGCGAATTCTGATCCGACCAAGACATTCCCTGTACACTTCGGTCGGCCGGGTAGACCAAACATAGACCCGGTCTAACTTACGGAGGATGAACGATCATGAACGGGAAAGTGTGGAAAAATTTCGCAGCCGTGGGCGCCCTGGCTTTGTCTGCCGTCTGGGCCGGGCAGGCAGGCGCGCAGACTTCCGAGGTGAAAGAAAAACCTGCGCTGTACACATACGTAGCGGATTGGAATATTCCCCGGGAAAGATGGGCCGACATGGAGAAGTCCTACGTGCCTGCGCAAAAGATCCTGGACAAAGCCATCGCCGACGGCACGCTGCGCGAGTACGAAGTCGACACCTTAAGGCTCAAATGCCGACGACATCAGATCTTGCTCCGCATGTGAGATATGCAATCGGCTGGCTTCATCGCGCCAGCTATGGATCGCCGCCTGAACGTGCTGTAGCGCACGGTCAGCCTGTTGGATCGTCAAGCCGTAATCTCTATAGGCATCCATTGCAATCGCGACGTCACAAGCTGTTTCGACTTCATTGATCGCCAAAGTTAATTCCGTGCGATCGATCGACGGATTCATGTCGTAGGCAGGGGAAAGCCGGATGCCCTGTTCCTCAATGAAAAAGCCGTGATTGCGCAGGTGATCGTCTGTATTGTGAATCAGGATATTGAAGAGAACGCGGCGAAAGAGCTGCTCACAATCAGCTGCTGTGTCGGCGCCTCTTGACTGCAGAAGGTCGACAATCTCCAAATAGCTCGCTCCCGGCTCTCCGTCTTTATGCTGCGTGAGAGTCATAGCAGAGACGAAGGCGAGCCGCCTCCCATGCGGGGTGCGATCAAATCGCTTCACGAGAAAAGTTGTATAGGGGCTTTCTTGAAGTCGAAGCGGCCGTGCGTTCGGAACAACAATACCCGCCTCCAAAGCGAGTCGGTGTGCCACCAGCTCCCAGCCTCCAATGTCGCGTGTGTCCTGCGGGCTTGGAAATTTAGCGATACATAACGTACCCTTCTCATCTCGCACTGAGGCTTTGGGTCGCGCGCCGCCCAGCGAAGTTCCAGGAGCAAAGAGCTGAGTGAGCCATCTCTCATATTCAGGATGTTCTTCCTCGTTGATGTGCCGCTCGAATTGGAGGCTGGCAGCTTGCAGTTCCCGGAGCGAAGTTATAGGAGGAGCGACCAGATGTTCATCACTATCGATAAACGCACCCTCCGGCGGCACACGAAAGCGTAACGCTCCAAGCCGGGTCTCATCATGCACGCCCAACAGAAAATCCCATTCTCTTAAAGTGCGAGCCCTTCGCTGCTCTTGCCGTGCACGCGAATTTTCACGACGCTGCATCAGCACGCCTCCCCATCGATCGGGAGACGAATCGAGAAAAATGCCGAAGTTTGCTCTGTCGGACGCTGGGTATTGATGACCTGCCACAAGACCAAGATCCGGATCAAACGCAAAGACCTCCGGACCGGCCAACCATGCCTCGTCATAATTGAAGGAGAAGATTTCTCCTGACCGGCTTTGCTGGCAGTGAAGTTCTCCCATTAGGGCCGGCTGCCCTAAGCGTTCGAGATCAACATAGACTCGAACAGTATTGAACCGAGTCATGCATTCCCCGGTTCGTTCTCGGCAGGTTTCTCCTCGACGGATTGAGTGGATGTTCGTTTCGGGGCGCGGCGTTTCGGAGCGAGCCCTGCATCCTGCAACTTGCGCCCAAGAACATCGTCAACGGCTAGTTGAGCGAGATCGCTTTCCAGCCGCAGAACCTGCATCACTCGAGCGTAGACGCCAAGCGCGACGCCCGGATCGCCTTGTTCCGCCTTCGAGAGTGTTCGTCTCGTGATGCCGGCACGCTGGGCGACGGTCTCCGCCGAATACTTCCGCCGCAGCCGGGCAAGCTTGAGGTTCGCGCCAAAGCCTTCAAGCAAGCGCGCCACGCGAGGGAGTATGGCCGGAATCGACTTTCCCATAACAAGAATTATTATAAGCAAATAAAGCAATTTATGGGTATCTTAATTCCCGATAAAATCCAGCGTTTTAATCGATCGAGATCGAAAAAGAGACATCGCATCTGCGGGAGCCAGCGTGGGACCGGGTATCGTCGTGGGGCTTGGGTTGCGCTTCGGAACCAACCAGCTCGCAACAACGTAAAGAACAGGAGACCTGGGCCTCTGCAGCAGAGGAGTGATGATGTCGACCTTTCTTCAGGATTTCCGCTACGCAGGACGGCAGCTCTACAAAAATCGAGGAATCGCTCTGACGGCGATTCTCTCCCTGGCCTTAGGCATCGGCGCAACGGTCTCTGTCTTCAGCATTATCTACGCGGTGCTCATGCATCCATGGCCCTACCAGGGAGCCGATCGTATCGCCACGATCGCCCTGATGGACAAATCCGGCAAGGAGCAGAACTATGGGCTCAACGGCCCCCAGACGCGTGAATTAGCCAAAGCCCACTCACTCGAATACGCGGTGGCTTTTAACGGCTGGAACCTGACCGTTACCGGCAGCGATGTGCCGGAAGATGTGCAGGCACTGTATTTCACCGGCAACGTATTTCAGATGCTTGGCGTCCCCGCCATGATTGGCCGGTATTACCTCCCTGCGGACGATCCCGACGGCCAGGACCCACAACCGGTCGTCGTGCTGAGCTACAAGTTCTGGATGCATCATTACAACGGAGACCGATCGATCGTTGGCAAGACCATGCAGCTGGTGCATAAAACCTATACGGTGATTGGCGTCATGCCACCCCATTTCGGCTTTCTGGGCGCGGATGTCTATCTTCCGCTGAAACTCTCCGGTTCCGTGAACGAACAGTACGGCACATTCGTTAAGCTCAGAGCCGGAGTCAAGCCGGAAGCCGCAACAGCGGAACTGGAGCCATACTTCAAGGAATTCGCAAAACAAACGCCCGACCACTATCCAAAGGCCTCCACAACCATTGCCATAGAAAACCTGAGCTATTCGGTCACGCACACCATCAGCAAGACACTCTATCTGCTTTTTGGCGCCGTAGGACTGCTGCTGGCTATTGGCTGCGGCAACGTCTCCATTCTGCTGCTTGCGCGAGGCACCGCTCGTCAACATGAATTTGCCGTGCGCTCTGCCGTTGGGGCCAGCGGGGTGCGCATCGTCCGCCAGCTTCTCACCGAATCCTTGATCCTGGCTCTGGCTGGGGGCGGTCTCGGCGTGTTGCTCGCTTACCAGAGCCTCGGTTTGATTATCGCCCGCCTCCCGCAACAGTCTTTCCCCAACGAGGCTGACTTCCACATTCACGTGCCCGTTCTTCTCTTCAGCGTGGGACTCGCGGTGATGACCGGAATCCTCTTTGGACTCTTTCCCGCGCTTCAGCTCGCGCGCCCGGAAATTAGCCAGATCATGCAGTCCAGTACGCGCAAGGTTGCCGGCAGCGTGCGCGGAAAGCGCCTCCACTCCATTCTGATCGCGGGCCAAATCGCCTTGACGATGCTTTTGCTGACGGCCGCGGGAGCCGCTATCGAAGGCTTCGTGCGCATCATGCGCGTAGACCTCGGCTACAACCCGCACAACGTTATGTCGGTTGGCATTCCTATTCACCAAAATACTTTCGCCACCTGGTCTGAGCGATCGAATTACTTCACGCAGCTGCGAGACAAGATCGCGACCGTGCCGGGGGTTCTCTCCACCGGCATTTCGACCAACGCCACGCCTCCTGACAGCGGGTGGAATCAGGCGTTTGAACTGAAGGGCAAGACGCCGTCAGAAGATCAGAAGGCAAGCGTCAATTTTGTCGATGCCCGCTATTTCAGCACCCTGGAGATTCCGCTCAGGAAAGGGAGATTGTGGGACGAGACAGAACTCCAACACGCCGCCCTGATGGCAGTGGTGAACGAGAAATTCGTCAAGCAGTACTACCCCGATAGCGATATCCTTAGCGGCTCGATAAAAATCCCAATGCTCAAGAGCGATTCCGCAGAAACCTTAGTTGCGCCCGGCAGTAACGGTTGGCTGCAGATCATTGGGGTAACCGCAGACGCGCTCGACGATGGCCTCGACAAACCCGCAAAGCCGGCAATTTATCTGCCGTATACAGTCAATATGTGGATGTGGACACAGATTCTCGTGCGCACCCGGGTCGATCCCCGCAGCCTTACCCATAGCATCAAGCAACAAATTGTTTCTATCAATCCTGACCAGCAGGCCACCCTCTGGGAAGATGGAGTACTGGAGTCGTGGATTCACAATCAGCAGGTTTTTGCCCGAGGGCGTCTGGTTTCCGTCTTGTTCGCTGCCTTTTCTATTCTCGCGCTGATCCTGGCCGCCATCGGTCTGTACAGCGTGGTCTCCTACTCTGTCGTCCAGCGCACCAACGAGTTCGGTATCCGCATGGCGCTCGGTGGCCAGAGGTGGCACGTCCTCAAAATCGTCTTCGCGTCTGCGGGAGCCAGCGTGGGACTGGGTATCGTCGTGGGGCTTGGGTTGAGCTTCGGCCTCAACCGCTTTCTTACTCAATGGATTGAGAACGCCTCCGCGAGCCCTCTCATCTTGGTGGCCGCTTCCGTTCTGCTGCTTGGCGTGGGCGCACTGGCGTGCCTCTTCCCCGCCAGGCGAGCCTCGGCGGTCGATCCTATGACCGCACTGCGAAGCGAATGATTTCCACGTAAGGCAAGACCTGTCCTCCTTTTCTCTCTCTTACCGAACGCCCGAGTAGTCTGGTGTTGGGTACCCGTCCCATTACCCAAAAAATGATTATGGAATTAGATTGAAGAGAGTGATGGATTCGCCCAACGAGCTGAACGACGTTGTAGTCCCGCAGCCTGTGTCTGGCCCGCTGACTCGCTCGGCGATCTTTCTGGTTCTCTGTATTCGTGCTGAGCAATCCAACTACGGGGCCTTGCGCTCGTTTTTCGCCGGTCTTTCGGGATTGGTGCGCGCCGTTGAATTCCGAAATATTGAGGCCGGCCTAACCTGCGTGGTTGGCTTTGGCTCCGGTGCCTGGGATAAGCTTTTCGGCTTGCCTCGACCCGCTGAACTTCATCCGTTTCGAGAGATTCGCTCGGGGAGCCGCCACGCCGTCTCCACTCCAGGCGACATCCTGTTTCATATTCGCGCCAAAAGCGAGGACCTGTGCTTCGAGTTGGCGACTCACATCATGAACAGCCTCGAAGATGCTGTCACGGTCGCCGACGAGGTGCAGGGTTTCAGATATTTCGATGAGCGCGATCTGCTCGGTTTTGTCGATGGTACAGAAAATCCGCGAGGTGGCGCCGCCAGTGTGGCTGCCATTGTCGGCGATGAAGATCCATCCTTTGCCGGCGGCAGCTACGTCATCGTGCAGAAATATCTTCACGACATGAAGGGATGGAATGCTCTCCCCATCGAGACGCAGGAACTGATTATCGGCCGTAGAAAACTGTCCGACATCGAGCTGAGTGACGCGGAGAAGCCTGCCTACGCACACAATGCGCTGACGAACATCGAAAAGGACGGGAAGCAACTCCAGATTCTGCGCGACAACATGCCTTTTGGGCGGCCAGGCCAGGGAGAGTTCGGCACATACTTCATCGGCTATTGCCGTACTCCAAGTGTCACGGAGACGATGCTTCAGAACATGTTCGTAGGCAATCCCCCCGGCAATTATGACCGGATACTTGACTTCAGCCACGCGGTGACTGGAGGCTTATTCTTCGTGCCGACGGCAACGTTTCTCGACAACCTCAGCACGGACGCCCCGAACGACAACGACACCGGTGCACCCCTGGCGCCTGAGCCGTCCTCCGTCTCGTCCGTGCGCGATGCCTCACTCGGGATAGGCTCACTGAAAGAAGAGAGATAATTTAAGGGAGCGAAGCATGAATAACCTCCATCGAGAACTTGCACCCATTTCAGACGCGGCGTGGTCGCAGCTTGAGCAAGAGACCACCAGAACGCTGAAGAGATACCTGGCCGGCCGGCGAGTTGTGGACGTTCCATCCGCCGGCGGCGCCGTTCTGTCCGGAGTCGGAACCGGCCACTTGCAATCGATTTCCGCCCCTGGCGAGTGTACCGGGACATGCGTTACGTTGTGGACCTGAGACATCCGTTACAAGCCCCTTGCGGTGGCGATGGTTCGAGTTGAGGAGGCACGAGAAGACATATATCCAGTCGTCGAGGCCGTGGGAATGTGGGAATCCCGAAGGGATTTCCAAAGAGTGTGGGAAGGGTGGGAAGCCGGCTTCATGGCTTTCCATGCTTTCCATACTCTGTCATTTCCATGGCCTGCTTTTCGCGCGGCAAATGCTGGATAAACCGATATTCCGCATACAGTTAGGAAGCTTTAAGCGCGCCATTGTCGATAGGGATGACCTGCCCCGAGATGGACCTGCCTGCATCGGAGGCAAGGAAAACGCAAAGAGACGCGATATCTTTCGGATCGACGAACTGTTTGATCGTTTGAATACTGAGCATGGACGCTCGTTCTTCTTCCACGCTCCTGCCTGCTGCTTTGGCGCGGTCTGCCAGCACATTTTCGATCCGCTGGCCTCCGACGGCTCCCGGAGCAATAGCGTTTGAACGAATGTTGTGGTCCCCTAACTCGATGGCAAGCGTCTTCGCGAAGCCGATCAGGCCAGCCTTGGCTACGTTATAGGGACTGCGGTTAGGGTAACCAAACCGCCCTCCCAGAGAGGACATCGTGATGATGCTGCCCGCTGAGGACTTTTTCAGGTGTGGAATGGCCAGGCGCGTTACGTTGAATGTACCGACCAGATCAACGGCCATGACTTCTTCCCACTTATCAGGGTCCATCTCTTCCACAGGAGCGGTAGGACCGGCGATGCCCGCATTGTTCACCAGTACATCGAGACCACCCAACGCTGCGATGGCTTCCAGAACCATCCGCTCAATATCAGAGCGCTTCCCGTTGTTGCACAAGGTCGCTAACAGGCCTGGGATCTCTATCGTCGCGGCATCGATCGTCTGTTGATTGATATCCGTGATGAACACAGTGGACCCAGCTTCCGCGAATGCGCGAGCGATCTCAAGCCCGATCCCGGACGCCCCACCCGTGATGAGTACCTTTTGCGCCATCACTGCTCCTTCTCGTACTTACGTCAAGCATCATAGAGACCTTTGGCGATGTAGCCGCCGGCCAGAGCAAAGGTTCGGGGGGTTCGGTCAAGACACGGCAACGCTGCGATCAGTATCCCATTGCCAATCGTTGAACTCCTCCCGCAGTTTGCTCTTCAGCAGCTTTCCGGTTGAGGTATGTGGAAGCTCCGCGACAACCACGAATGCATCGGGCACTTGCCATGGCGCGAAGGTTTGCTGCAGGAAGGAGCGCAACTCACAAGGGTCTACGGTCAGATTTTCTCTCAGCACCACCAGAGCCAGGGGGCGCTCCTGGCACTAAGATAACGCAGCGCGTGTTCCGGCCCGCCGAAGGGGCGCTTGGCGTAAACGACCCAGTCGTGGCGGAACAGGAGTCTGAGCCAGGAGGTAAAGGTCCCCTGTGCTGCGAGTGGTGCGAGGTTGCCGTAGAACTGGAGTATGCCTGTATGGAAGGCGCTCTTGAGTCCGGCGACGAACTTGCCGCGGAACACGCGGCTGAGCACTTTGATGGGGAGAAAGAAGGAGCGGCGGGAATAGATCCAGCGGGAGTGGTCCGGAGCGAGGCCGCCGGCGGCCAGCACGCAGTGGACATGGGGATGATGCTGCAGGCGCTGGTCCCAGGTATGGAGCACGCTGAAGAAGCCGATGTCGGCGCCGAGGTGCCGGGGATCGCGAGCGATCTCGAGCAGGGTCGCGGCGCTGGATTGGAACAGCAGGTTATAAATCAGCCGCTTGTTCTGCAGGGCAAGCGGGGCCAGTTCGCGCGGGAAGGTGAAGACAACATGCACGTAGCGGGTGGGGAGCACGCGCTCGTCGACACTGGGCAACCTGCATCAATAAACGTGTATCGCTTCTGTGTACTT
>CAVXHH010000003.1:0-50341 GCA_963761405.1 uncultured Acidobacteriaceae bacterium | reverse complement strand
CTCGGAACTTTCCCCGGATCATCTTCATGTGTTTCCTCCCGTTCAAATTGGTAGTTGGATAGTTAGATAGTTGTAAAAAAGCTTCTTTCTATCCCCTCGGTACCATATTTGGTGTGTGTGACGAATGTGTGAAAAGGACGCAACCCGGATAATTCGCCGCTGCATGGATGCACGACCGCGACATCGCAGAGTCGCCCTCCAGCCGGCGCGCTGCGCGACGCGGTGCTCAGGCGTAGCGAAACAGTGCCCTGAAGCCAAAGTCCATGTGCTGCTGGATATGACAGTGAAACAGCGTGAGGCCGGGGTGGTCGGCGATGAGATCCACAACAACGCGTCCAAATGCGGGAACGATCACCGTATCCTTCTTGATGCCGGCAGTCGGTTTGCCATTGAGGTCGACAAGCTCGAACACGTGCCGGTGCATATGGACGGGGTGAGAATCGTCACTGCGATTGCGAAACACCAGCCGGTAGCGCCTTCCCTGGCGAAGGACGAATTCCCGTTCGTGCGGATATTCCTTACCGTTGATGAGCCAGTGATCGATGCCGTGGGGCCCGCCAGGCACTTTTTCAAAGACCATGTCGATGGTATGGTCCGGCGGGGGATGCGAAGCGGTCGTGCCAAAGATGGTGTAGTCCCAGCGCGCCCTCGCCGGCGCAAGCCATTGCGGGCGCGGCTGTGCGTGATTGGCGTATTCCACGACGATGCCCATGCCGGCGAGCCGCGCGGCATCGCGCAGCTCACCTAAAATCCAAACGCCAGGAAAATTCATTTCCACGATGGCATCCACACGCTCACCTGGGGCGATCTCAATCACATCGACCAGCCTAGGCGTGGGCACAGGATTACCGTCGAGGGCCGTCACCAGAAAATGGTGACCGAATAACCCTATGCGATGAATTTGCGAAGCGCTGGCGTTGAGCAGATGCATCAGGACGCGTTGACCTGCCTGCACGCGGAGCGGCTCCCCTGCGCCAAGCATTTTGTCGTTGATCGAATAAAGAGGGGCAGCGACTTCGAGCCCGTTGGGACGCGGGTTTGGAGTGGCGGGTTTTTCGGGCATCGGGTCGTTGGGATCCACTGCGTCCTGATCCGGGTCCATCGTAGAAAAAAAGGCTCCCATTCACGCAGCGCCAGAAAGACCTCTTGGTCGTAGCGCCCAGGGTCGTTCGCGGAATCGATCATGAAAAACCCGAACTGACCGGTGTAGGAGCCCCGATGCAGATCCATATCGGCCGCGGTGTGCGAGTGGTACCAGCGCGAACCCGCCGGCTTGGCCACGAATTGGTAGCGCCGGCGGCCATGCGGCGGGACCGGAGGTGTGCCTTGTTCCTCCACTCCGTCTACTTCCGAGGGAACAAACAGGCCATGCCAGTGCACGTATTCCGGAACGTCGGTGTCGTTCACAACCTCCACGGCGACAGCCTGGCCCTCTCGCACCCGCAGAAGGGGACCGGGAACTTTATCGCTGTAGCCGATCGTGCTGATTACCACCCGCGGGGACAGCTCGACCATTGTGGGTGCGATGCGCAGGGTGTAATCGGCTGCGTGCCCGGTGACCCTCGGTTTCGACGCCGCCGCGTTGGGATGCGGTAGCGGCCCCGGACCCTGCCGGAGCGCTAGCGACTGCGCCAACGCGGGCTGCAGCTTACCTGCCCCCGTCGCGATCACGGTGGCCCATCCAAGCCGCACTAAATCCCTTCGGTTCATGCGACTTTCATCCCGCCTGCAAATGCCAGCGTCGAGACGACCGCATCCATAGCCCTGTCGATATAGAAAATCCCCCTGTGAATCGCGGACCCAAACCGATGAACCTAGTCCTTGAATGTTTCGACTGTATATCCAAAGTGTGAAAATTGTGTGACTGACCGCTTTCAATCGCCGAGGGCTTCCGGTTCTTGTTGCGGTCTTAGCTGAGTGCACCGCATCGGTCGCACCTCCGTGCGTCGTATCCCTCCAAGTAACTTCGCCGCTGCGAAAGGCATATCAAGAATTGGGCGAACGGGCAAAGTAGAAACGATAGGATGTAGGCTCCTTCAAAAACTGGGTTAACCGACCCCCCGATCGCTGCGCTTCAAGGCGGCAGTGACCCAGTCCACCGGGGCGGCGTGGGTCATGGTTCTGATCCGTTTCGATCGCAGGGTTCTTTCTTTCTGCGCACAGATATAATCGAGCCAGTTTTTATAGACACTGGTAGCGCTCGAGTTCCAGGTATTGGCGACGGTTCTCTCTCCCAGTGCACTTGATATTTCCAGTAACAACCCGCTACTCCGGTCGCAAATCGCTCTTTCCTGTAGAAGCGTCAGTGCATCCACCATACTGCGATCGAAGTAACTACGCGGCATCGCAGGGTATTCGCCTGTCTCGCCTTTAAAGTAGCGCCCAACATCGCGACGGTATTCGCGCAGCAAGGTATCGGATTCATATTCCGGATGACCCTGAAAAAAGACGAAGAGCGTTTTATGTTGTTTCACGAACGTATCGACGCCCGCGTCTCCGGCCCGGGTGAGCACGCGATATCCGCAACTTGTCAACTCGTCTTCCAGCAAACCGTTCCACCGTGAATGTGGGAGCCGAAAGCTTATCGGCGTTCCCGCCGTTAAGCGATGATCGCTCGCGCGAGCGCAGTCGAAAATGCCACACAGCTTGTCATTCCTTTTGACGCGGGTAATGCCGTCGAGGTAAAGAACGGCAGCATGGGCCGCGAGGCAGGACCAAACGGTCGAGTGGGTATTGCTTTGCGCCCACTCCACCACACTGGTGAAACTCTTCCAGTAAGGTTCGTCCGCCAGATTTGGGGTCAGGGGCTCCCTGCCGGTGACGATCAGGCCATCAAGATGCCGGTCCCACATATCTTCCACGCTGCTATAGCAGCTGTTCAGGTAGTTCCGGGCTGCCTCTTGCCGGGGAACGTCGGGCAACATGTAACGTGTCAGGCGGATCTCCAATCCGTCGGAAGCTGCAGTCAGCAGTGAGATGAATTGGCGTTCTGTTGCTTCGAGCGCCGAATCCGGCATGTTGTTGATCAAGCCGATACTGATACAACGGCTCGACCCTTCATAGAAGCCGGGCGTTTTCGAGCTGAGATGATTCGAGTCGACAAGAATCGGCATCAGCTTCTCCCTTCGAAGTTAAAGTTGCGTCAAGGGCCTGGCTTAAATCGGCAAGGATGTCGTCGATATGCTCGATCCCAATGCTGAGCCGAATCATCTCTGGCAGAACGCCGGCGCTGCGCTGCTCCTCGGCGGACATCTGCCGATGAGTGGTCGATGCCGGATGACAAGCCAAAGACTTGGCATCGCCCAGGTTGACCAGGCGGGTCACAAGATTGAGCGCGTCATGGAATTTGACCGCGGCTGCGTAGCCACCATTGATCCCCACGGCCATGAGAGAACAGGCATGGCCACCGAGGTATTTCTCTGCTAGTTGACGATAGGGACTGTCGCTGAATCCGGCATATTTGACCCACGCCACCCGGGGGTCGTTGCGCAGGAACTCAGCGACCTTCTTGCCGTTCTCCACGTGACGTTCCACCCGCAAGGCAACGGTTTCAATTCCCTGCATGAGCAGAAACGCGCTGAGAGGCGAGAGAACGGCCCCGGTAGTGCGCTGGTAGACACTACGGCAGCGGCCAAGAAAAGCACCTTTTCCGAAATGATCGGTGTACACCAGGCCGTGATAGGACGGGTCTGGCCGGCAGAACTGCGGGAATCGCTCCGCGTGCTGCTCCCAGGGAAAATTACCGCTGTCAACGACAGCTCCGCCGAGGGTGGTGCCGTGCCCGCCCATGAACTTGGTAAGCGAGTGCACAACAATGTCGGCACCGTGTTCGATCGGCCGTAACAGAATGGGGGTCGCCACGGTATTGTCGATGATGAGCGGAATGCCATGTCGATGAGCCACATCCGCCAGGGCCTCGATGTCGCAGATATTTCCCGCTGGATTGCCGACACTTTCACAAAATACGGCGCGGGTGTTCTCATCGATCAGCGCCTCCATCATCTCGGGGTCATCACTCTCCGCGAACCGCACTGTGACTCCCTGGCTGGGTAATAGATAAGCAAAGAGGGTGTGCGTGGTTCCGTAGAGTTGAGGAACGGAGACAATGTTGGTGCCCAATTGGGTGACGTTTTGTACCGCGTAGCTCACGGCCGCTTGGCCGCTGGCCACGCACAGCGCTTCTCTGCCCCCCTCCAGCGCCGCGACTCGGCGTTCGAGCACCGCGGTGGTCGGGTTCTGGATCCGGGTATAACGGAACCCTTCCGCCTCCAGGTTGAACAACGCCGCCGCGTGCTCGGTGCTATCGAACGCGTAGGCAACCGTCTGATAGATCGGCACCGCGACAGCCTTGGTGGTCGGATCGATATCGTAACCGCTATGGATTGCTATGGTTTCGCGCTTCATTCCTCTTCCGTTCTGGGGGACCGGTGACCTACCGGATGAGACCGTTCATCTCATTCACTACCCAATGAATATCCGCCTCCGTGGTTCTAAAGCTGGTAATACAAGCGCGCACCACTGGAGTGTCACCCAACTTCGCCTCGGACATCCAGGCGATTTGGCGCTCGTGGAGGGCTGCCAGAAATTTGGCGGGGACGAGCCCTTCACGGGTAAAACAAACCAGGGGAAATGGAGTGGAGTTCACAATACGCCAGCCGGAAGCTTTGAGTGCCTCGCGCAGCACGTGCCCCATACAGGTCTGGTGCTCGATCATCTCCGCATAGCCTGACTCGCCTTTTTGCGCCAGAGAAAGAAACAGTTTCAGACCGATAAACCGCCGAGACCACTGGGCCGATGTCGTAAACGGATCAAAGACCGGCCCAACTCTCTTTCCCGGCATATAAGAGACCGAGGCGCGGAACGCCTCGGCCATGGTTTCCGCGTGGCGGCAAAAGAACATGCCGCATCCCATGGAAACCGACATCCATTTATGCGCGTCACAGGTAATCGAGTCCGCAAGTTCGATGCCCGCGAGATGATGCCTGAGCTTTGGGGAGAGGACGGCACTCCCGCCCCAGGCGGCGTCGCAGTGAAACCACAGATCCTGCTCCCGGCAGAATTGCCCAATTTCAAGCAGCGGGTCGATCGCTCCCGCCGCAGTGGTTCCGCCGGTGCCCACAACCAGGAAAGGCAGGAAGCCGTTGTTTCGATCCTCGGCGACTCGCTTTCTCAATTCGCCGAGGTTCATCTTTAGATTGCGGTCCGTCGAGATAGGGCGCAGGACGCTTCGCCCCAGTCCTGTCATGTGGGCGATCTTGCTGAAGGAGTGATGGGTCTCTTCGGTGGTATAGATCGAAGGCGCGCCATGCAAATGACGCAGGCCGTGTTCCCCGTAATCAGGAAAAGCCCGGGTCAACGCGACGATCACTGCGGATAGGTTGGCCTCAGTTCCGCCGCTGGTGAAGGTCGCGATGGCGTTTTCAGGAAGTCCGAACTTTGCGGCAAGCCAACCGAGTGTGTGGCGCTCCATCTCGTTGGCTGCGGGCGAGGTGCGCCAATTGGCCAACTGTGGGTTGTACATGGCGACCAGGGTGTCCGCGACTACGGAGGCAAAGGTCACGCTAGGGTTGAACAGACCAAAATAACGAGGATGCGTGACCTGCACCTGCCAGGTGCGTAGCATCTTCTCTACATCGGCGATTACGTCCTCAATGCGCTGTGCTCGCTTGAAGTCATAGCGAGAGGAAAGATACTCACGAACCTCCTCCGCGGTGACGTTGGGCAGAATGGGGCCGTTCGCAATATCGGTCTGTAACTGTTCGAAATCCCCCCCGATTTCGTCGATGACCATGGTTACCCTTCTCTAGCGAGCGGCGACTGCCTACAGACGAATGCCGCCGACTTGAATGCGGTGATATAGTTCCTGGTCGAGGCGGGTGAATGCTCCGGACTCTGCGTTGTCGAAGTAGAGCACGTCGCTGGTCTCCACTGGATCGAAACCCTGGCGAACGAGATCGGCCTTCGAATACTTAAAGGTGCCTGTCACTTCAACATCGTTTCTTATGCGCAGGAACAAAGGTCGCGCGTATGGGGGAAGATAGTGGACCAGGTGCCGGCGAAGCCCTGCCAGGTCCAGTGGGCCTTCGGCGACAATCGTGGCCATTCCGGCGCGGCCTTCGGCCTTTGGAATGGCGACACCATAAACATTGGCATGCTTCACTCCAGGGAAAGCGGATATCACTCCTGAAACCTCAGAAGTCGCGACATTCTCACCTTTCCAGCGGAAGGTGTCACCGATGCGATCGACAAAATAGAAGTAGCCCTGCTCATCCTTGCGCATCAGGTCGCCGGTGCGAACCCAGGCGTCTCCCGGCGCAAAGACGTCACGCAGAATTCTTTTTTCTGAGGATTCCCGATTGGTGTAGCCCTCGAAACGGCTGCCAAGGTTCGCAGGGTCGTCGTTCACTTTCCCAATTGCTTCGCCGGGCTGGTTGGGGGCACAGCGAATGCAGAAGCCCTGGGCGTTCCGTGCCGGTTCTCCTTTCTCTACGTCGAACTGCACCAGGATGGGCGCGAATCGATGCGACAGGTACCCGGGGATGTGGCCGATGGCACCAGGCTTGCCCTGCACGTTGAACAGAGCTACACCGCCTTCGGTAGCCGCATAGAATTCGAAAATCTGGGGAATGGCAAAGCGCTCTTTGAATCCGTTCCAGATTTCGGGCGCGAGGCCGTTGCCGCAGGCCATTCGGATGCGGTGATCGTTTTCATTGGCGGAGGGCGCAGCGTTGAGCAAATAGCGGCAGAGTTCGCCGATGTACTGGAAGATGGTGCAATCCCACTTTGCAACATCACTCCAGAAGTGGCTGGCCGAAAATCTCTCGCGAATGACGAGCGCCCCCCCCGCGATCAGGATTGCGCCGGGCGCGAGTACACCACCGACGCTGTGGTACATGGGCAGGCAGTTGTACATGCAGTCCGTGGGCTGAGCATTCATCATGCCGGCGAACCAATGGCTCCATTGCATAATGCGGGCGTGGCTGACGTTTGCGGCCTTAGGCATTCCGGTTGTGCCCGAGGTGTAGATGTAGAGGGCTCGATCGCGGACGGTAGGCGCCCGCCGCTCGTCTTTGCTCAGGGGTTCGCCTGATTTGTGTTTTATCTCAGAATCGATGCGATGGTAGGAGTCGTGCTCATTGCCGTGGATCCAGACTCTGGGCGCCGCCACAAGCGCTGGAAGGGCGGCAGCGATCTGGCTGGAAAACTCTTTCGAGACGATGAGGTGTTTGGGTGAGACTAAATGGATGCAATGGGCGAGCGACAGGCCGGGTAAGTTGGTATTCAGCAGCGAAACGACCCCGCCGACGCTGGTGATGCCAAGCCAAATGGCAATGTATTCGGGCCGGTTGGTCATCAACAGGCAGACAACATCGCCCTTGGCAACGCCGGCGTCGAGCGCCCAGCGCGCATATTGATTTACTCGCGCAGCGAGCGCCCGATACGTTAGGCACTCCCGGTCGGATAACAATGCCGGCGCGTCGCCCCATTGGACGGCGAGCTCTTCGATCACGGTCGAGAGCACGCGTTCGGGATTGCCGGCGATGGGTGCGGTCAACTCCAGGGCGCGCAACCAGGCTTTTCCCGCCGAGGCGTTGGTGGTAACCGGCGTCATGGTCTGCACATCGCTCACGCTGTATTCCCCGCGTCGACGGTAAGTACGGTGCCGGTGATGTTTTTTGCCCCATCGCTCAGCAGAAATTCGACTGCACTGGCCACGTCGGCGACTTCGACCAGGCGCCGCAGAGCACTGCGGCGCACGATCTGCTCCCGGTGCTCATCTGTAAGTCCCTGGGTCATTTCGGTATCGACAAAGCCAGGAGCGACGGCGTTCACCGTCACATTCATCTTTCCTACTTCTCTGGCCAGTGAACGGGTAAACCCGATGAGGGAAGCCTTGGTGGCGCTATAGACCGACAGACCGCTATAGCCGGTGCCGGCGACAATCGACGCAATGTTGACGATGCGGCCGCCGCCATCAGCCATCATCGGCCGCACCACATGCTTGGTTACGACCATTGGCGAGAGTGTGTTCAAGCGGACAAGCCGCTCCATCTGCGACACCGGCATCAGGGCGAGCGAGCCCTCTGCACTCATGCCGGCGTTGTTCACGAGGCCATAGATCGGCCCATACTCTTTGCGCACGGTTTTCACCAGGTCTGCGATACCTTCCAAGTCCGCGAGATCGAATGGTACAAAACGCAACGAACCGGGATGTCTGGGTTCAATTTCTTCAAGTGCAGCGTTCAGCTCGACGCTTTCTTTGCGCGCAATCGCGATGGCCCGAAATCCAGCTTCGGTCAGCCTGCGAACAATACCCAGCCCTATTCCCCGACTCCCGCCAGTCACCAATACATTACGCATGACGGCGAATGAGTTTCCCAGTCTCAGCAACCGCCAGCGTGGAAACAAAATTTATGGAGACGGGAACTTTGTGCGCAGAAAGCGACTCGCGGCACAAAGATAAAATGTCCCTCTGTATCGTATGATCGTCCGCCGACCCGGGTTGCTGCGCTGTTTCCAGGACGACATCCGCAATGACCAGTGAACCCATGATTGGATTTTTCCTTGTGCGGACTAAGGACATCCGCACGTGCGGATGACGATTGATTACCTCTTCCACTTCTTCAGGATGGACTTTCAATCCGCCTACATTGATCACACCGTCTCGCCGGCCGACGAAGTGGTAACGATCTCCTCGCAGTTCGAGCACGTCCCCGGTGTCGACGAAACCATCCTTATCCTTTAAAGGTCTGCATTCGTGATTGAGATAGCGCCTTGCGGTGCGATCGGAACGAATGCGCAGGGTTCCATATTCAATTTTCATTTCCACACCCGGTGTGTGCCTGATCACGTCCGGATGCACACCGCTGATGACGTCCTTTACGTCAAAGGCAACCCCTGCCTCCGTAGAGGCAAAGGCGTGGGAGACTCTTGCCTGCGGATAGAACGAGCGAAGCTGGTCAAGGAGTGCCTGATCGGCAATTTCTCCGGAAAGCCGAATATATCCAGGGTTTATGAGGTGAGCCGAAGGGCTCATAAGAGCGCGCCGCCAATGGGAGGGCGTTCCGGAAATATGGGTAACTCCACGCGCGCCTGCGCGAGCCAGAAATTGCGCTGTAGACTCATGGGCACTCGAAAGCACCAGGGACGAACCGGTTAGGGCGGCACGCAGAAAGATCTGTAGACCGCCGTAGCGGCGGATGTCGTAAAAAGTGCTCCAGGTTACCTCTGACGCTGCGGGTTTACCGTACTCGATGGCGCCGGTCAGGCTGGCGAGGGTGTGAGCGACTAATTTTGGCAGCCCTGTCGTTCCGGAGGTGAGGAGAACCCATTCCGTCTCCAGGGGATTTTCCCGATCAAGCATGATGTTCGTGGGCTGCAACGCACCGGGAACGATCAGCGCACATCCTTCCACCGGCCGGTCAGGCGATACCCTATCTGAAACGATCGCATCGGCCTCAGCGATTCTCGCGGAATAAGCAAGATGCTCTACCGACAAATCCGGAGGGTAGAGAACCAGACGGCCGGCAACACCATCGAGCTCAACCAGAGTCCCAATAGCCTTGAGCTGGTCTGTTGTCGCGATCAGAACAGACTTACCAAGGAGTTTGTCTCCACCGTCGCCGAGACAAGTGCCGGCCGCCAGTTGGTCCCACGAGGCATTCGCTCCCGCTCCCGACAGAGAGCGATCACCCAGATCGCTGTTCTCGCTGAGCACCTGCCGGAGCGTTGCTGATTTACTTGGCCACATTCTCGTAGAAACTGACGAAATCACCGAAGGTAACTGGAAACACGGCATCTTCCGAGGATGTAAACGGATCGACTCCCAACGAGTCCTCAAGGCGCGTAACCAGGATTGCAAAGCAGAGGGAATCAAGGCCGGAGTCGAGAAGGGTTAGATCCTCTGTCAGCGGAGCGAGTCGCTTGTCCTGCTCACGGGCGACTTGCTGGAACTGAGTTACGATTTCGGAACGGCAAGTCATATTAGCTCTTAACTCCCAAGGCTGCATCGAAGGGGGCAAGTATCGATTGGTGATTGGTGAATTCGGCTTCATCGTTCAACTGCACGTCTTGCTTAAAAGTCTGCGCAACCTTTACTGAACGCTCGAATGGGAAAAACTTTGGCATCCATTCTGCCACGTGCTCTCGTATGGCGGATCTGCCTATCGGATTCGAAAAACTGTGATTGGCCCCCAAGAGGACCCTGACCTCCACTCGACTGCGGCTACCTGCCAAATCGAGGACATGCCGGATATAGTCGAACCTGCCTGCCCTAGGCTTGTTATCCGAGGCTTTCGGCTCTGGAGCGTTGAGCAACAGAATAGGCAGGCCCGCGGAAGCAATTTGTTTCCAACGCTTCAAAAGGGGAAAATTGGTGTTCTCCGGAGGAGCACTGTTACGTAGTTGCAACCTCAGCTTTTTGAACTGATCGTAGACGTTGCTGAGGAGCCCCCCGATACGACTCCTGGTTGTCCAGTGAAACAGAGCACGCTTGACCGTTGGCCTTGCTGCAGGAGGCAAATTGAAAGCTGGATCCAGCAAGATCAGCCCCCGGCATTTTTCCGAGATCGCCGCGGCAAAGATCGCGGAAATTGCACCGGCGCACTGGGCCAGGATGACGAGTCCCGCCAACTCGTATCGTGCAACGATCTGTTCGACCAATTCCGCGGTCACTCGCTCGTATCCACCTGCAGTAGTGTATTGCAGAAGCTCGGTTGGAACATTTCCACAAGAATCACCAACTCCCGGCAGGTCCACGCGGAAACTCGGATAACCTATTTGCGCAAACGCTGTGGCCCAGCTGACGGCCGCATCGCCATGGGCCGATCTCGGCATAGGGAAACCGGAAAGCAGCAGGATGCCGGTCCGGTTTGACCGTACCAGGCCCCGGGCGGGGATGTGGTACGTGCCACAGAGAGTACCTCCCTGGCAGTCAAGCGTAAATACCTCGCGTGTTTCAATGGTCTGAATCACGAACCGCCCCCAACGCCGACCGCCAATGCAGCTGATAGCCAACCCCAATTATTGTCAAACAGCGATGAGAAATCCCTGGGAATATCCGCGACTGCGGGCCCGCCTTTCACCAGGGGAATCGCTTCGTTGCCAAGCTTGACTAGTCGCACCGGTTTCTCATAAACAGCGCGGGCGCGGGTTTCATCTTCCAGAGCCGACGGAAGCACTACCTCGAACGACTCTCGCCAGAGTTCGGTCGACCATCGGTATCCCTCCACTTCAATGGGCGAGCCCTGCTCCATTTGGCGGATGTAAGCGCTAGCCGGCTTTCGATCGCCACCAAACTTAAACAACTGATCGGCCACTACCCAGCGCAAGAGTATCGGGCGAAGTAACAGATTCGCGTTGGCCGGCGGAGACCACAAAAGCAATATGTCCCCTATGCCGGTATCAAACGCTTTCCCGGCGAGAAGTGCACCGAGTTCGAGACCATTGAGAACAAGCGGCAAATCTGGAGACTGACTTCGCAGCCAGTTTGCAAGAAGGACCAGATCGTCACTCCACTGTTGAAATGACACCTTTTCGAAGACGCCTTCGCTCTCCCCTACGCCGCGATAATCAAAACGGAGAACCTCAACGCCCCTTTGAGCCAGATACCGAGCCCACCGGACCCAGGGATCAAAGGAATAGTGCCGCTCCGACGCGAACGATCCGGCAAGTAACATGCGGGCTAAAGGTTTTTCCACTTGGTGCAGGACCGTGTAGAGGTGCGCACCGGACACGGGGAAATACCCGGGGCGCTCGACTAGATGGACGGAAGTGCACGATAAGATCCGCATCGTCTGCTTTCAGGCCGCCACGGCACCGTAGCTAACATACACAGCCCGATTGATTAAGGCTTCCAGCAGATCAACCCCTTCGAACATGTCCGCATCCGGACCTAGTGGGTTTAACGCCATCTCCATCGACAACGCCTGAATCAGACCCTCTGTATGCGCGATATCGCAAACACCGTGAACGTCTGTGTATTCCAAGTCGGAGGACCCTTGAGCAACGGCAAGATCCGCCAGGTATGACATATATCGCTGGATGAAGCCTTCAAAAAAGGCCATCGTAACCAGGGTTTGTACCCCGGAAAGACGACCCAAAAATAACCGAACTTTGGTCAGTTCATGATCGACCGCGAGGGCGTCCAAGTCGGTTGGGTATGCACGCGCGGCGATGGCGAACCTTCTCAGCATTGCGGGATGACTGTCTCGCACCTCTTCCATCAAATTGTCGATGATGATCGGGCGCGCAGCCTCTGACTTTACCGACAGATACGCAGCAGTCATCCAGTAAATGAAATTGCCTTCCAGCACAGCGGTGTACCGCGCGATGATCCCGCGCCGTTGTTCGCTGCTCAACTGATCCACTGGGGGCAGAGAGTTTACGATCTCGTTGATCGTCTGATCGACACGTGTCTTGGTAGTGGCTACGACTGACTCGGTGGTCAGTTCGAGGGCAGGCGCGAGCGTATTCATTTGATTACCTTCCAGATTCAAATTGACAAGCGGGCCGAGGGGCACCTAGTAGGAATGCAAAATTGTCGCGGAGAAAAGGTGAGCACACGTCAGCAGTAGACATTGCAAAAGGGCGAGCCCCAAAATACCGCTTAATTCTAAAGACTTATAGACGATCTAAGTGAGTAGCCCATAGTAGGCTTTACGAGCCTGGGAGCGCAACTGCATTCAAGTTTCAACGCAATACTCTTTAGTCACCTGCGAAAAACTTACGAAGATTCGAATAGTAACTACCTCCTGCCTCTCTGAGGCACGCCGTCGGTAACACCTCCTTCGATGCCAGGTTGTCATTCATCTCGAACCTGGCGAGTCTTGTTGAAAATCACGGAAGCCGTGCTCTCTGTCTTTTGTCATTCACCTGTCATCTACGCGGTACACTCCTTGGAAACGGGTGCTGTCTCCCCTAACTGCAAGGCAGTCAGTGCTGATTATATTCAGGACAACAACCCGCGACTTGGGGTAACCGTTACTTAAAAGTGGAGAGGTACTCCCCGGTATTGCCTTTACTTTTGCTTGGCGCTCGGTCATATTTTACAGAGCCAAGTAAAAAAAACTAGACCGTTGTATCTTTCATATCTTTGCCTTTTCCTGAATTGACTGGTTCAGTTCGCACTCCTCCTCCTTCCGTGCTGTTGGCCGGCTACCAGATAGATAACCCTGGGACGGTACCCTGTCTCAGGTCTAGGGTCCGACGAAGCTATCACTCGTATGAAATCGAATTGACCCCACGGTGTTTTGTCAGCCCAGGAAGGTTTCGACAGTCCATCGGCTTCTGTTAATCGTGAAATCTCCTGGGGCTGTGGAAAATAACGCCCCGACTAAGGATGGCGAAGCCTTGTCTGGAATTAGCACAATTTCGAGCGCGGGGAATGGTGCGACCCCGGCATCCTCTGCGCCGCACCGTACGACTCAGTGGTTTGCCGTCTACACTACGCACCGGCACGAGAAGCGGGTTTCAGCGCTTCTCCTAGACCGTGAGATTGAAACAGTTCTACCACTCTATAATGTGGGCCGGCAGTGGAAGAAGAGGGCCCCGGTCGTTGTGGAGGTCCCGCTGTTTCCCTGTTACCTCTTTGTCCATATCTCCCGGGAAGCGCGCGGAAGTGTTCTAGGTGTGCCAGGGGTGCTCTCGATTGTGGGATCGCCGAACGAACCGTGGCCTCTACCTAGTTGCGAGATAGAAGCCTTGCGTCTTGGCACTAGGATGGGCATGGTTGAGCCACATCCATACCTGAAGGTCGGCGAGAAAGTCAGAATCAAGAACGGACCGATGTCCGGCATTGAAGGCATCCTGACGCGCAAAAAGAACGGACTTCGGTTTGTACTCACGTTAGAGGTGATCATGCGGAGTGTAGTCATTGAGGTCGACGCCAACGACATTGAGATCGTTGACGCGAGGCTGACGGGCTAAGATTCTGAGGGCTGGGCCTTGTCACGCCAAATGCGATAACGCGGAGCTGGGCTCATCGGCCGACTCAAGCCGACGTGGACATCGAAGAGATGTCTTTATTTATTGCACCAGGTTGAAAGTATTGGAGCGGGCAGGGATCTCTGGCAGATGCCAAGTTGAGCTATCAGCCAAAAAAGGAGCGAAAGTGCGGCCACTGTTGACAAGCGACGAGATAATCCCGGTGAATAGTCCTGAGGCGCCGACCGCGCTGGCCGACGTGGTGACTGCTTTTTTTCGCAATGATTACAAGATTGCAGCCGCCGTTCTCGCGTTCCTGGTCCTTCTCACCACCTTTTTCGCTCTTCGCTCGACGAGCTACGAGTCGCGGATGGTTTTTCTGGTTCGTGACGAAGCCGCAGCTCTACCGATTACCTCGTTCGACGAGCGCACGCAACCGACTATGCCGATTTCTGACATCCAGATCGGAACAGAGATAGAGTTGTTGTCGGGGACTGAACTGCATCGACGGGTCATATCAGCGTTACATCCTGGTTTGTCAAACAGTGAGCTCGATCGACGCCTTTTGGTCTTCAACAAAGCCCTGAGCGTGCTACCGGTGCCGAAGACGACACTCATCAGTGTTACCTATACCGCGCTCTCAAAAGAAGAAGCGAATCGAACACTAGCTACGCTGAGCCAAATGTATTTAACGTACCGGGCGGGCATCAGGGGTAGCGACGGAACGTACGCCTTCTTCGACCAGCAAGCAAATGGCTACTACAAAAAGCTGCAGGAAGATCAAGTGGCACTCGCCGCGTTCAACCAGAAACACCGGGTCACATTGATGACCAACGAAAAGGATGAACTTGTCCACAAATTGGCCGACGCGCGAGCGAGCGTTTACGACGCCGAGGCTTCGGGCCACGAAGCAGACAAGCAAATTCAGGCGATGGAGACTATGCGTTCCAAGCTCCCGCAGAGGGTCACCACCCAAAGGCGGGATCTCCCCGACCAAATCACCGCGGAGCGGCTCGATTCAAGCCTGGTAGATCTCCAGAACAAGCGGGTGGAACTGCTCACGAAATATTACCCGACCGATCGCCACGTGCAGGAACTTGATGAGCAGATCGCAAACACACGCGCGGCGCTCGATCGGGCGCAAAAGTCGAAATCCACGGAAGAGCAAACCGATCTCAACCCAATTCGACAAGATGTAGAGGCTGATCTGGAGAAGGCGCAATTTCGCTCAGCCGGTCTGGAAGCACGCCAACGGAGCCTTGCGGCCCAGGTAGGCGATTATGGCGCCAAGCTCGCGGAGCTGAACCAGCTCACTGCACAATACGACGATTTGACGCGTAAGGTGAAGGAGGACGAGACCAGCTACGACCTCTATTTCAAGCGAAGAGAAGATGCCCGGATCAACCGGAATCTAGATAACGATAAGCTGGCCAATGTTCGTCAGATTGATGGCCCGGCAGTCGTTCCGCAGTCGAGAGGCCAGCTCGTCTTGAATATGGCGAGCATCTACACCATCGGCACCCTGTTGATCGTAGGTATTGGCATACTGTTGGGGCTATGGAGCCCCCGGTTCCATTCCCCGTGGGAACTGGAGAACGCGATCGGCGCGCCGGTTCTGGCTACGATCCCGGTTCTATCGAAAAAGGCTGACGGCGCATTACCGATCAGACGCTCCGAGCTCTCCGGGTCCTCGAGTTTACTTGCTTTGAAGGAGGGGGACCCAGTGAGGCCAACGCTGGTGCAAGTTCTGTCTCCGGTGTCGCTTTCCGGCGGCGGGGTAACCACGGAACTCACCCAGGCGGTTGGGGTCTACCTGCCACTCATCCAGAGGCTGCGCAAGACTGATCAGACGGACACAGGTGGAGGTACAATCTTTGCCTTTACCGCTTGCACTCGTGGTGAAGGGGTAAGCCACTTTGTGCGTGGATTGGGCGCGGAGTTAACGAATTACACGGGAAAGCGAGTTGCCATCGTCAATGCGCCGGATATTTTTGAAACGGTCGCGGAGGCGGGTAACGAGACGGACGCGTTGATTTGGGGACGATCCGCCAGCAGTGGGGAGAAGTTCATCCAGCAGTGGTTTGCGGGCTTGAGAGAAAAGCATGATTACGTCCTGATCGACTGTCCCTCGTTAAATGCCAGTCGTGCTGCCACCATACTGGGCCCCCAAAGCGACGGACTTCTGCTGGTTGTCGGAACAGGAAAGGCCACGCGAAGCCAGGTTCGCGGCGGCCTCGCTATGCTAGCGCTAGCCTCAGTGAAGGTCGTCGGTCTGGCTTTGAACAAGCGCATGTATCCAATTCCGGATGCACTTTACAACCTCTTATAGAGGGTTTGAGGACATCGTATGCAACGGACAATTCTCACCATCTTCTTGGCGGCTAGCCTATGCGGAGCATTTGCCCAGCAACCCCCTCAACTGGTGTCGCGAGACCAACCATACCGGTTGCAACCCAGCGATGTGCTGGAGCTTGAGTACGAGTACACGCCGGAGTACAACCAGGTGGCCACGGTGGAGCCGGACGGAACCGTCAGGCTGAAGTTGCTGGGATCGGTAAAGGTCGCCGGAGAGAGCCTGGATGAAGCTACCAAGACGATAAAAGATAAGGCCGCGTTGTCCTTGAACAAACCGGAAATAACCCTGACCCTAAAAGATTTCGTGAAGCCACATTTCACGGTGTACGGGGAGGTCACACGGCCTGGCGTGTACGACATACACGGTGCGGTGACGGTACTTCAGGCAATCGCGCTCAGCGGCGGGGTGAAAGACACATCTAAGGAGACCCAGGTTCTCCTCATACGCAAGATGAATGCTGAGATCGCGGAAGTAAAGGTGATCAACACGAAACTGATGAGCAGTGCTAAAGGGGCTCGCGAGGACTTTGAACTTCACCCCGACGACATGTTGATTGTCCCGAAGAGCCGGCTGGGAAAAATCGAGCCATATATCCGAATTGCCTCCATGGGACTAACCAGTCTGTACGGTATACAGGCACTTAAATGAGCGCAACCACGTTTTCTCTTATAGTCGCGACCCGCTATCGCACGACCGAAGTGAAGAAGCTTTTGGATTCGTTAGTCGCTCAGACCTACCGGGCGTTTGATGTCATCGTAGTCGATCAAAATGACGACGACCGTCTTGTTCCGATGCTCAAAGCCTACGGCCGGAGTCTGCGCTTGCAGCACGTGCGATCGAATACCTCGGGCAAGGCGGCGGCAAACAACGTAGGACTCAGGATCTGCGAGGGAGATGTTGTCGGGTTCCCCGATGACGACTGCCGGTACGCACCGGATCTGTTGTGGCGAATCGTTGACGGTTTTGATACGCATCCAGAGTGGGATGGCATGACTGGGTGCGAAGCTCCTTCTGAAGAATTTGTTCGCAATGACCGGTTTGATCAAGTGGCAGGCCAGGTGGTCCAAGGCAATATCATGCGCCGCCACATCTCGTTCGCCGCGTTTTTCCGAAAGAAGCGTTTGGCAGGATTGTTCTACGATGAGCGACTGGGCATAGGCGCCGGCACGATCTGGGGCGCCGGGGAAGAGACCGATTTCCTCCTTCGATTTATCAAGCGCGGGTGCTGGGTTCAATACGAACCATCTCTGGTTGTTTACCATCCAGACTGGGGGAAAGGGCCGTACACGCTGGAAGCGATCGCAAAAGCGCGTAAATACGGTATGGGCATGGGGCGCATTCTACAAGATCACGGGTTTCCTGCATCGTTGACGTTCAGGTATATGTCTCGCCCGCTTTTGGGAGGGGTATACACGCTCCTGCTCGGCAAGCCACGAAAAGCTTTGTATCACTGGTCAATCTTCGTAGGTCGATGTGCAGGTTGGGTGACCAGCCTGATTTCCAATCAGACCGGATTGCTCGACCGAACGCCACGCTTGAGCACCAAGTGAACTCCCAGTGAAATCGACAAGTCGCAACTTCCTGAAGAGCAAGATCACGCAGAATGCAGCGTCCCTTTACATGGTGCAGGCTTGCCGGAAGCTGCTTCCATTATTCATTCTTCCTTACCTTGCACGGGTTTTGGGTCCTGCCGGTTGGGGCAATGTTGCATATGCCCAAGGCGTAGGTGAGTTCATTTCGATCTTTGTGGAATTTGGCTTCATACTCTCGGCCACCCGCGATCTTGCTCAAAGCAAGGGCTCGAAATCGGACTGCGGGCGAATTGCCGCGGGGACGTTTGGAGCTCAGGTTGTCCTCGCCACGATTGGCATCCTGGTCGCGCTAGTCGCCTCCACCCAGGTTCCGCTGCTCCGCTCGCACCCGAGACTGTTATGCGCGGGTCTGGTTTACGGCGTGGCACAAGGCATGATGCCGACCTGGTTGTTCCAGGGCCTTGAGCGCATGGCCCTTGCTTCTTTTCTGGAGATTACGAGCAAGGTAGCGGCTCTGGGAGCCGTTTTCCTGTTCGTACACTCCCCTAGCGACGAATGGAAGGTTCTTGCCTTTCAGAGCCTGGCGCCGGCGGTTTCCGTACTCGGGGGAATCTGGGTCGCGCATCGCTACCTAACGTTGTATTTGCCAACCTTCCACATGGTGCGGGAGTCGATCAAAGCCGGTTGGAAAATGTTCCTGCTGCGGAGCGGTTTTGCCACCTACAGCACAGCCAACGTTTTAATCCTTGCGATGTTCGCCCCCGCGGGCATCGTCGGCTTCTATGCTTCTGCGGAAAAGCTCTCCAAGGCAATTGTCGGACTGTTGCTGCCGATTCGCGACGCCTTCTACCCGAGACTCAGCCAACTAGCGGCGCATTCCATGATGGAAAACCGGCGCCTCACTCAGATTAGTGCGTATATAGAGATTGGCGCCGGTGCGTTGTTGTCGGTTGCGACTTTTGCGTGCGCCCACCTCATTGTAAGAATTGTCTTTGGACCAACCTTCCAAGCAGCCGTGCCTATCCTGCAGATCCTGGCTGTGCTTCCATTCATCACCTCTCTCGCGGATGCGATTGGTCTGCAGACGCTTTTGCCTGCAGGAAAGGAATCCCTGGTGATGATTGCCATTGTGGCTGGTGGGCTGGTCAATTTGGCCTTTGCGGTGATGCTGGCACCGCGCTTCATGGCGGAGGGAATGGCTGTAGCCGTGGCGCTTGCTGAGTGTGCTGTCTGCATCGTGCTGGTGTGCATTGTCGCCCGAACGACGACTCTGTCTCAAAAGGAAGCATCGCGGCGGCCGGATGTATCAACCTTTGCCTCAGTCGTTGAAGCAACCACGAGGATCGGCGAGTGAGCGAACAAGCGAAGCAGGTTTTCAAGCCGGCACTTAGTGAAGGGGTTTGGTGGCTCCACCCGGCGGTGGTTTTCAGCCTGCCTGCCATCATTGCCGGCGCTGCGGCATACGTCACAGGACCTTTAAGCTATTTAAGATTCTGGCGAACGCAGAAATATTTTGACCTCTCGTGCTTAGGTTTGCTTTTTGCTGTCGTGCTTGTTTTTGCGATCGGATCATTGTTGGGAGGGGCGCGGCGGAGAGCAAATGAGGTCGATCCTACCGCCGATTGGAAACTTCGTATTCGCTGGCAACTCGTAAGAGTGCTGTTCAATCTGAGTTTCGCTCTTACGATTGGCGCGTATTTGATCTGGTTTGGCGTGGCCATCACAAATGGCCTTCGTCTGAGCGATGTCTATGAAGCGCTTCATTCCTCGCATGGTTCGGCCGGCACAGTACTTGACGAACATTTGAAGACCATCCCGGGAGTGACGACCGCAACCCAATTCGGGCTTGCCGTTATCGTCCTCGGCGTACCACTCGGCGCTGTCGCCGGTTGGCGGCGCGTCCGCTGGCAAATGCTCGCCGTATTTTGTCTCGCCTTTGTAAGAGCGTTTCTTAACAGTGAGAGACTCGCGATCATCGAGTTACTCGTACCGTTTATCGTGGCTTTTATCTCCTTTCGGCCGCCAAGAACCCGGCGCGCACGCACGTTGATCCAGGCCGCTCCCTTGTTCGGACCGGTGGTCCTGTTTTTCTTCTTCGCGGCCGCTGAATACTTCAGGTCATGGGCAGCCTATTACTCGCAGCGCGAGTCCAGCTTCTGGAGCTTTATCAGCTTACGCCTCATGGGGTACTACACGACAGCGCTCAACAATGGCGCCTTGATGTGGAAAGTCAGTAAACCTCTCTCCTATAGATTGGGACCGGAAACGTTGGATTTTATCTGGCGATTTCCGTTTCTGAATCGGTTGTTGCCGTGGCTGTTCCCATCCTTCGGTGTTCCCGCTCTCGTTTCTGACTATCGCTATGACGCACTGCTCCATGCGTCTGCCAATCCTGAGCTGACGAACCCGAGCGGCGTGTTTGCCCCCATCGTGGATTACGGGGTAGGCGGAGGCCTGCTTTATTGGTTCTTGTGCGGGTTGGTCTGCGGATATTTGTACAAGGAACTGAAGCTCCGTAGGCCTGCGGGAATTTTCTTGTATCCGTTGCTCTTTATAGGACTAACGGAGGCAGTTCGAATACTGTACTGGGCAGAAGGTCGACTTTTCCCTTCTATGTTCATGCTCGTCATCAGCATCTCGTTCATTCTTTCGAATCGTGACCTACGGAGCGCAACTTTGCCGCTGATAAAAAAGAGAAGTCCCGTGGAAGCCCACAGCCTTACTGTTTGACCGCGTTCCCCTGCTCCGACGGAGCGGCGCTTCCGCTAGCACGTCTGTTGTAGCACCGGCGAAAAATCAGGATCAATCTAAAACAATGGCTAAGCCTACAGGCAGCGCGATTTACATCAACGGACGATTCCTGACCCAGAATCGCACCGGCGTCCAGCGGTATTCCAGGGAGGTTGTGAGGGCTATTGATCGCCTGCTACAACAGCACGATTGCCCACAGATTCTACGGGATACGGAGTGGGCGCTTCTTGCTCCTCCGGGAGCGGAATGTGACGTTCCTCTGGAGCGGATCGAATTCCGCAAAGTTGGAAAGGGCGACGGGCACCCGTGGGAACAAACCCACCTGGCAAAACACAGCTGGTCGGGAAGGCTACTGTCCCCAGCAAGTAGCGGGCCCATTTGGCATCCGCGACAGATCGTCGTTCTTCACGATGCAGGCATCTACAATGCGCCCGCGGGATACTCGAGAAAGTATCGGATCGCCCATAGGTTGTTAGATCGGCTTCTTGCACGTAGAGCACAAATAGCCACCGTATCGTACTTCTCGCAAACTGAGTTGGGCCTATGCCTGAGAATTCCGGACAAGGATATCCTTCTGGCTCCCAATGGCACTGACCATTTACGGACCGTATTGCCGGACGCGGGGGTGGTGAATCGTCTGGGACTGGAACCCGGCAAATACTTTGTGACTCTCGGGCTCTCCACGGCAAACAAAAATGTTCCCCTGGCCATCGAAGCCTTCCGCCTGCTAGGTCGTCCGGATACCAGGCTGGTAGTCATCGGGAAGGGCAGTTCGCGTGTATTCGGATCGCAGAGTTTGGAATCTAATCCGGGAGTGATTTTCACTGGGCGGTTGACTGATGAGGAAGTCACGGGTCTTCTGCGTTCTGCCACCGCGCTCGTTTTTCCGAGCCGATATGAGGGGTTCGGCATCCCGTCACTCGAAGCAATGCTTCAGGGATGCCCGGTGATTGCTTCCACCGCCCCAGGGATTATGGAGGTGTGCGGGGACGCTGCGTTGCACTTCCATCCTGCCAACTCGGGGATGTTGCAGGACCTGATGGGACGGGTCCTGGATAACCCCGACGTCGCAGCAACGATGCGTGCCAGAGGTCATTGCCGCCCTGACATGTACCGATGGGACGCGACTGCGGCTGTGTTCATCAAGGCTCTAGAAAAGCTGGATTGGGGTAAGGAGAGACCAGAGGTAATTATGGCCACCAATACTCTGGAAACGGAATAGTTTTCCGACTCATTATGAGGAAACAACCATGCATTCAGAAGCTCTTTGCGGTGCATCGCCACAAGAGAAAGGAGCCAGCGTGAGTTCCAATCGGTTGGTAAGAGTATGGGCGGCGCGTTCCCTCCAGGTGAACGTATGAGGATCGTCCAACTCATTACAGGATCTGCGGACTTTGGCGGCGCGCAAGCTCACGTCCGTGATTTGGCCGTGGGTGTACGAACTCATGGGCACGGATGCGTGGTGGTAACCGGCCCTCCGGACGGCCTATTAAGCCATCAATTACGCGCTCAAGGGATTGTGGTGCACGTCTTGCCACATCTCCGGAAGGCGCTGCATCCCATCAACGACCTGTTGGCTTTGTTCGAGCTCGTAGCAACGTTGAGGAAACTAGAGCCTGATCTAGTGGCAGCGCACACAGCCAAAGCAGGATTTCTAGGACGAGTCGCCTGTGCACTCCTTGGCATTCCCTGTGTATTCACCCCGCACGGATGGTCGATCGTCGATAGGGCGAGCGGCAAGATCAATCACACATTCAAAGCTCTTGAACGTCTCGGTGGAATACTCGGCAGCGGCGTGATCACGGTATGTCGCGATGAGCATGAGACCGGCAAGATGAGTGGTCTGATCGCACAGAAGAAACTTTTCTGCGTGTACAACGGCATACCCGATTTCCCTGTTCGCCACCAAGGCTGCGATAACGAACTCACGGTGGTCATGGTCGCGCGCTTCCATAAGCAGAAGGATCACGCTACCCTCCTGCGCGCTCTGAGCCGCCTTCAAGGGCATTCCTGGCGGTTGAAGTTTGTTGGGTCCGGACCGCTGCTGGAGGTCACACGGCAGCTTGCGAGTTCCCTGGGCGTGGAGCAACGGGTGGAGTTTCTGGGCGAATGTAAGAACACGGCTGAGATATTGTCACAATCTTCCGTTTTCGTTCTCAGCACGTTTTACGAAGCCTTTCCTATCAGTATTCTCGAAGCGATGCGTACTGGTCTGGCAGTTGTTGCGACCAAAGTAGGCGGTATCCCGGAGGCCGTTTCCGATGGTCTCAGCGGTTTTCTTGTGCCACCTTCCAGGGATGATTTGATGGCAGAAGCGCTCGAGCAATTGTTTCTGAACACTTCCCTGCGTGAACAACTTGGCCGGAACGGCCGCGAGATATTTCTCGAGCGCTTCACCGATAAGCAGATGATCCTTCGAACTCTCGAGGTTTATAAGCTCCTGCTCGATAGGGACCTCGAGCGTTGGCCGCGAGAAACGCTGGCGGTTACCGTACCTGCTGCCAACCCGTCAACGATCGATTCTGCCGTTTAACTGTAGAGCTCCATCACGGTCTTGGAGCGCAGCCCCTCACCCATTGGCTTTGCCCCAATTGATCTTCGGTTCAATAGCCTTCGGCAAATTTCTCTCGAGTCCCCCCGAAACCATCACCTGGAGCCGTTCCCCCTTATTGGGTACAGTGCCACCGCTGTAAGTTTCTCTAAAGGAATCGACCTCATGAGCACAAAGACTCTTATCAGTCAGCCCCGGGTAGCCCCCCATGCTCAGACGGCCCTGGCATTTATTCCACCGAGCGCATCTCTTTGCTTGTTGTTGTCTGATCTCATTGGGGTGTCCGCGGTCTTTTTCTTCGCGGTCTGGAGCAGGCACCTGTCCAATCCCACTTTGGATCTACATTTCTATATGAAGGTATATCCTTCGGTCCTGGTTTTCCTGGTTGCATTTCGGTCGCAAGGTTTGTACCCGGCGATGCTTTTACATCCAGCCGAAGAAATGAGACGGACGTTTCACTCGGTGACCGCAGTGATTGTCGTTCTCGTTGCCAGCACTTTCTTTTTGAGAAATGGCTTGGCTTACTCTCGCTACGTGATTGTTCTCTCCTGGGTGCTGGTCCCACCCGTCGTCCTTCTCGGCCGGGTCATTACACGGAAGCTTTTCAGTCAGCACTCTTGGTGGCCGACCTCGGCAGTAGTGTTGGGGACAGGACCCGCTGCCCAACAGATCGCCCGAAGCCTTAACAATTCGCAGAGGGGTCTACGGATTACGGGGGTACTTCTACCGAGTGCTATCGGAGACTGGGATTCTGATCTACCACCGGTGATCGGCCACCTGTCCGATGCCCCCATGATCAGGCAGCAGCGTTCCTTGCGATACGCCGTCCTGGCCATGCCTGATTCCTCCCACACTGAAATGCGGCAAACCATCCAGGATCACTGCAGGGACTTTCGCCATATACTCATCGTCACCCACCTCCTTGGAATCTGTTGCCTGGGAATTTCCCCCCGAGAGATCGCCGGACACGTTGGATTGGAGATCCCACAGCGGCTGTCCTTCATGGTCCCGAAGATGATCAAGCGGTGCATGGATTGCGCCCTCGGGTCGTTTGGTTTCCTGCTGCTCGTACCAATGTTCCTGATCATCTGTGCCGCCATCAAATTGACCTCAAAAGGACCCATCTTTTTTGGTCATCTGCGCTACGGGCGAGACGGCAAGGCCTTTCATGCGCTCAAATTCCGAACGATGGTAACAAACGCGGACCGGTTTCTTGAAGACTATCTTAGGAAACATCCTGAGCAGTTGCTGGAATGGCAGGTCTATCACAAGTTGAAGAATGACCCGCGGATCACCACGGTGGGACGCTGGCTTCGCCGTTACAGCCTCGACGAGCTGCCTCAGCTGATTAACATTCTGTTGGGCCATATGAGTCTGGTTGGCCCTCGGCCCATTGTGGAGTCTGAGATTAAGCGCTATGCAACCACGTATGACCTATATACGCGGGTGCCCCCGGGGTTAACCGGTCTATGGCAGGTGTCTGGCCGCAATAACACGACGTACGAAGAACGCGTCGCATTCGACGACTACTACATTCGCAATTGGTCAATCTGGATGGACATGTACATTCTTGCTCGGACTTTTCGTGCTGTGGTGCGTGCTGACGGAGCTTACTGACCGGTATTGCTTTCCACGCCTGACGGTCGATCCATATTTGCGAGTTGACCGTATAGCCAATCTGGGTGTCGCAAGCGCTTCTGTGTTTCCATCCTCGGGGAGCGCTCATCCGACACTAACGATCATGCACCTGGCGATGGGTGCTGCCGGACGCTCTGGCCAATCACCACTGACTTCTGTCTCAATCCCGTCTAACATCCGGTGAAGTTGCATCCGCCTCCGGCGGGGACCAGGGGAATAGTGTATGAAGAGGGCGCCAGCACCTGGTTACCAGTTTCCGTGGCATTCGCGTTTGGATTGGAGGTAATGCTAAATTGGCCATTCGAATAGTCGGTATTGTTGTCCACTGAAATTCCCGTTTCGCTGCCATCGCCCGCAAACTGGAGAGCACTTAGTTTAGGGTTTACAAATTGGTTTCCATTGATCGTCACCGCCGTGATGGTGGTCGCTCCACCCTGTGAATTGTAAACGATGGCGGAGCCTTGACTCGGCCCGCCATCAAGGAAGCTGTTCCCGCTGACTGTAATGTTGCTGACGCTTTGCGTATTGAATTCACTCTCTGAGGCTATGTACATATCAGTAAAGCCATCCAGATTATCGACATAATTACCCGCAAAACTGATGTTCGCACCTCCCGAAACCTCCAGACCGCGCCCGCCTTTGTTGTCCACAATGGTGTTCCCTTGCACCGTGATTGCGTGAACAGCACTTGGGTCGCCGATATAACTATTATTCGACACCCCATCGTCGCCGGAATTAAGAATGCGGTTCCCAAAGACCGTGATGTTGTAAGAGCCGAGGATTTGGGTGACAGAGTCAGCCAGCGTGTTTTCAATCGTATTATTGAGGATAAATCCGCCGTGGCTATTCAGAGACATGATGCCGGTGCTTGATGAATTATTGATGAGAACGTTCTCGATATAGTAATTGTCAGCGTCCTGTATCAACACCATTCCGGATTGCTGACTTAGCAACCGTGACGTTGCGGCGCTCACCATGACGAGATTCGATAGAGAGCCTCCGCTACCAAACAAGATGACAGCTTGATTGGTAAGGGAGAGCGGCTTCAATACTGAAACTGCTCCGACTCCGGCTATAGCTATCCCGGTGGCAGTCAGGTTTCCGGAATAAGCGAAGGTGCCTGCGGGGACCAGGGCGATGCAGTGATTAGCCGCGGCATAATTGAAGGCGTTCTGAATTGCGGTTAGATTGTCCGTCACGCCATCGCCGACGGCACCAGACGACGTTATGGAACAGGTGGGAGCGATAGTTACCGTCCCAATCTGATATTGGAAATCCGACAGCGACGTTACCCCTACCCCGGCCACAAGCGATATGTTGCCTTTTGCCGACTGGAGCCCAGCGACAATCGAGTAAGTGCCCGCAGTTGCTTCCGTGGGCACGGTGAGCGTATGGGTATAGCTCACAGGTCCTGTCCACTTCGTGGGGTCTATGGGCGGCTGTACATTATCCTCGTATTGGACCGTGCCAGTACTGTCAATGAAGTCCACGAAAACGGTGGATTGGACGGTCACGGGCACAGCTAGCCAATTGTAGGTGATCTCGAAGGTGCCTCCGGGAAAGGAGGTGATGGAGATCGGCATACTTTGCATGATTGTGGTGCCACTAGTGATTGGCGCAGTGATGTTGAAGCTGGCGCTGGTCGCCGAAGTGAGGCCCGCACTGGTAGCCGACAGCATGTAGGCTCCTGCGGTGCTTTCAGTGACATTGCTGAACGTCGCGACACCATTCGACGGCGTTGCCGTCAATGTGCCTCCCAGACCGGTGCCGCTTATAAGGGCGACTGTCACCTGGTTGGTGGCGGTTGTTACAAGATTTCCGTTCGCATCCTCGACGATGACGGTGATGGCGGGAGATATCGCATCTCCAGTCAAGGCATTGGAGGGTTGATGAGAGAATGCCAGTTTGGCCGCGACGGGTGTGACGGAAAAGGTTGCGCTGCTGGCTGAGCCGAGGCCCGGACTGGTTGCGATGAGCGTGTAGCCGCTCCCAACGGTACCGATCGAGAGATTGCTGAATGTGACCACGCCATTCTGGGGAACGACCGTCAGCGTCCCGGCGAGACCGCTTCCGCCTGCCAAGGCAAGCGTGACCGCATTGGTGGCAGATGCAACCGGATTGCCGTTGCTATCTTCAACCGCCACTTGTACCGCGGGTGATATTGTGCTGCCAACGGGCACATTGGAGGGCTGTCGTACAAATGCCAACATCGCCGGCTGAGGAGGGAGGTTAATCGTCACCGCGGATGTAGCAACAGCACTTTGGGTGCCGTTTAGAACCGCAATCGCCTGTACAGTGGATGAAACGCTGATCGAGATGGGTCCCTGGTAGGAAGTCGAAGAACTGGTAGGGATCACTCCATCGGTCGTGTAATAAATGATGCTTCCCGGCGTTGCATCCTGGATGGTCACTTGTTGCGGGCTGGTGTAGGTTCCTGTGGGTATGGAAATAGACGGGGCGGCGACTGAAACCGCAACGGCCGGAGCAGCGATTGACGAACCGCAAGCCGCAAGGAACGCCAGGAGTGTCACCGCGATGATCACACCGAGGAACGACCGAAGTGGAAACGTATTCGGTGCTTTTTGCACGTAAACATTATCTATTGTATTTTTGCGTGAAGAGGGAGAAAACATACCATCTGCGTTTATTTGTTCGTGCAACGGCTCACGAGCAATGAGGCGGGCAATGCGATCGTTATTGCAGCACGGAAAATGAGCCTTTGCTGCGACACCCGACCACCGGCTACCGTTCTCGCCCAACCCTCAATCGACGTTACACTCCATGAGCCCGGCGAGAGGCGGTCATAGTGAGTTACCCTTGCGTCGGCATAGATTTCGTGTGTAACCGCGGTGGGGGTACCTTAGTACAGTGATTTGGTGCCGCGGGCGATTTACGGAGTCCTTCAGCATCCAGCGAAGGAGCATCCTCCACCAGGAGAAACCAACGGTGTGGTGTAGGTAGACGGAGCGAGGACCTGGTTTCCGGTTTGGGTTGGAGAGGCGGTTGCATTGCTGGAGAAACTGAACGCGCTGGTCGAATAATCTGCGTTGTTCTCGATAACGAGGCCGGTTTCACTGCCGTTGCCCGCAAACTGAACGGCGCCTGCTTTCGGATTCACGAATTGATTGCCGCTGATCGTGACCCCGGTGATGGTTGTGGTACCGGCTTCGGAATTGTAAACGATGGCGGAACCCTGGTTGGGTCCACCGTCAACGAAGGTGTTTCCTGTAACCATTATGTTCGATACATTTTGAGTCTGGTATTCCGACTCTGAGGCGACGTACATATCGGTATAGCCGTCCAGGTTATCGACATAATTGCCGGAGAAGGTGATGTTGCTTCCTCCCGACACTTCAAGGCCGCGTCCCCATGCGTTATGGATGATGGTGTTTCCTTCGACGGTAATATTGTGGACAGTGTTCGAGTCAGCTAGATAGCTATTGTTGGATACTCCATCGTCACCTGAATTGAGGACGCGGTTTCCCTTCACCGTAATGTAGGAGGCGCCGTTGGTGTTGGTGATGGAATCTGCCAAGGTATTTTCGACGGTATTGTTCTGGATCAAGCCAGTCTGACCACCGGCATCGAAAATGCCGACGCAAGAGCCGCCATTGATAAGCACATTCTGAACAGCGAAGTTGGTGGCACCATTCACCCAGATCATCCCTGCCTGGTAGGTGGTCAGGCGGGTGCTGCCGGTGCCCAGGAGAACAAGGTTGGATATAGAACCGCCATTGCCGGTCAAGGTGAGAGCTTCGTTATTGGTATCCAGAGCCTTCAAAATCGAACCGGCTCCGGTACCCGTGACCGCTATGCCGCTGGCGGTGATGGTTCCCGAATAGGCGAAGGTGCCGGCGGGAATCAAAGCGGTGCATTTATTTGCGGCAGCATAGTTGAAGGTGTTCTGGATGGCGCTGGCGTTGTTCGTGACCCCGTCGCCTACTGCGCCGAAGGAAGTAATGGAGCAAGTGGCTGTGGAAGTCACGGTAAAGGCGGCGCTGGTCGCCGAGGTGAGGCCCGAACTGGTTGCCGACAGCGTGTAGCTTCCTGCATTGCTTACTGAGAGATTGCTGAAGGTTGCCACTCCATTCTGCGGAGTCACCGTCAGCGTCCCTGCAAGTCCGGTGCCCCCTACCAGAGCAAGCGTCACCGGATTGGTTGCGCTCGTAACCGTATTACCGCTGGCATCCTGCAACGCTACCAGGACCGCCGGTGTGATCGTGGCCTGGGTTAATGCATTGGAGGGTTGTACGGAGAACGCCAGCTTCACCGCCGTGGGAAGGCTCGGCGCCGTGATGGTATAGCCGGTGCTGGTGGCCGAGGTGAGAGTGGGGCTGCTCGCCGACAATGTGTAGCTTCCAGCGTTGCTTACTGAGAGATTGCTGAAGGTCGCTACACCATTTTGCGGAGTCACCGTCAGCGTGCCTCCAAGTCCGGTGCCCCCTACGAGAGCAAGTGTGACCGGGTTGGTTGCTGTCGTGACCACAGTGCCGGTGCTATCCTCCACCAACACCTGGACCGCCGGCGTGATCGTGGCCTGGGTTAATGCATTGGAGGGTTGTACGGAGAACGCCAGCTTCACCGCCGTGGGGGCCGGCGCAGAGATGGTGAAACTGGCGCTTGTCGCCGAGGTGAGCGTCGGGCTGCTCGCCGACAGAGTGTAACCTCCAGCAGTGCTGACGGAAAGGTCACTGAAGGTCGCCACACCATTCTGCGGAGTCACCGTCAACGTTCCGCCCAAACCGGTGCCGCTGCTGAGGTCAAGGGTGACCGAGTTGGTGGCGCTGGTGACGGCATTTCCATTGGCATCCTCTATCACCACCTGGACCGCCGGTTTGATCGTGGCCCCGGTCAGCGCATGCGAGGGCTGGACCAGGAAAGCCAGCTTTACCGCCGTGGGACCACCACCGCCCGGCGCAGTGATGGTGAAGCTGGTGCCGGTCGCAGAAGTGAGCCCGGTACTGGTTGCCGACAGCGTGTAGGTTCCAGCCGTGCTTACCGAGAGGTCGCTAAAGGTGGCGATACCATTCTGCGGAGTGGCGCTGAGTGTTCCCGCAAGGCCAACCCCGCCGCTAACCGCAAGCGTAACTGGATTGGTTGCAGTTGTGACCACATTGCCGCTGCTATCCTCTACCACCACTTGAACTGCCGGGGTGATCGTGGCCTGGGTCAACGCATTGGCAGGTTGCACCGAAAACGCGAGTTTCGCCGGTGAAGGGCCACCGCCGCCGGGCGCGGTGACGGTGAAGCTGGTGCTGGTCGCAGAAGTGAGACTCGGGCTGGTTACCGTAAGCGTGTAGCCGCTACCCGCATTGCTCACTGTGAGGTTGCTGAAGGTGGCAATACCATTCTGCGGAACGACGGTGAGCGTTCCGCCCAAACCAGTCCCTCCCACCAGAGTAAGTGTCACGGGGTTGGTGGCGGCAGCTACGATGTTTCCGTTGGTATCCTCTAGCGCCACTTGCACCGCCGGCGAGATCGTAGCACCTGTCAGCGCATTCGAGGGCTGCTGCAGGAATGCCAACGTTGCCGGCGAGGGACTCCCACCGCCTGGCGCGGTGATGGTGAAGCTGCTGCTGGTTGCCGACGTAAGACCTGAACTGGTTGCCGACAGCGTGTAACTTCCAGCGGTGCCCAGCGAGAGGTCGCTAAAGGTCGCAAGACCGTTCTGCGGAGTGACGGTCAGGGTTCCACTGAGACCGCTTCCGCTGGCAAGCGCAAGTGTAACCGGGGTCGTTGCATTGGTGACCACATTCCCGTTGCTATCCTCCACCGCGACCTGGACCGCAGGCGTGATCGCGGCCTGGGTCAATGCGTTGGTGGGTTGCACCGAGAACGCGAGCTTCACGGGTGATGGGCTTCCACCGCCGCCCGGCGCAGTGATGGTAAAGCTGCTGCTGGTCGCCGCAGTGAGGCTAGGGCTAGTCGCCGAAAGCGTATAGCTACCAGCATTGCTTACCTTGAGATTGCTGAAAGTAGCGATGCCATTCTGCGGAACAACAGTTAGTGTTCCTGTGAGGCCTGTTCCCCCTACCAAAGCAAGGGTGACTGGGTTGGTCGCGGTCGGCAACACGTTGCCGGAGGCGTCTTCTACTGCCACCTGGACGGCGGGCGAGATCGCCGCACCAGTCACTGCATTCGACGCCTGCTGTAAGTAAGCCAGTCTGGTTGGTGCCGGAGACGGCCCGCTGCCTGGCGTATTTATGGTGAAGGCTACGCTGGTCGCAGAGGTGAGGTTCGGACTGGCCGCCAATAGAGTTAGCCCAGTCCCGGCAGTGCTCACAGTTAGATTGCTGAACGTGGCAATACCATTCTGCGGAGTGACGGTGAGCGTTCCTCCCAGACCGGTACCACCGGCCAGAGTGAGGCTAATTGGATTGGTAGCGGCCGGCACGACATTGCCATTCGCATCTTCTACCACCACCTGAACGGCCGGCGAGAGTGTGGCGCCCGTCAACGCGTTGGAGGGTTGCTGCAGGAACGCCAGCTTAACCGGTGAAGAAGACGGGTTGCCTCCGCCCGGTGTGCTGATGTCGAAAGGAGTGCTGGTCGCCGGGAGAAGATTCGCACTGGTAGCGGTGAGCGTCAATCCGGTACCGGCTGCGCTGACGCTGAGATTGCTAAAGGTGGCGACGCCGTTCTGTGGGCTGACCGTCAGCGTGCCTCCCAAGCCCGTGCCGCCGGCAAGAGAGATGGTGATCGGACTCGCTGCGGTGGTTACGACATTCCCGTTGGAGTCCTCTACCTGCACCCGGACCGCCGGTGAGACGGTAGCCCCGGGCTGGGCATTCGACGGCTGTTGGGTGAAGGCCAGCCGTACCGCCGCATCACGATTGCCGTTGCTTGGCTTGGTGATGTTAAAGCTGGCGCTTGTGGCCGGCTGCAGGCCTGGGCTCGTCGCCTGCAGAGTGTACGTCCCTGCATTGCTGACGTTGAGGTCAGTAAAGGATGCGACTCCATTCTGCGGGGTTACGGTAAGCGTTCCATTGAGCCCCGAACCGCTGGAAAGTAGGAGAGTGATCGGATCGTTAGCTCCTTGAACAGCATTTCCGTTGGAATCCTCAACCACCACCTGGACTGCCGGTGTGATGGTGGCCTGGGTCAATGCATTCAAGGGCTGTTGCAAGAAAGCCAGTTTGAACGGCGAAGGCGGAATTCCGCTTCCCGGCGCACTTATGGTAAAGGGCGCGCTGGTCGCCGACGTGAGGAGTGGGCTGGTCGCAAGCAGAGTGTAGCCGGTACCGGCAGTGCCGACGGTGACACTGGCAAACGTCGCGATGCCATTCTGAGGAAGGGCGGTCCACAGCGTTCCTCCAATGCCTTTGCTGGACGTAAGTGTGACCGTGATTGGAGTAGTCGCGGTGGTCACGATATTGCCGTTGGCATCCTCTACCGCTACCTGGACCGCGGGCGCGATCGGGGTGCCGGTCGATCCGTTGGAGGGTTGCTGCAGGAAAACCAGTCGTGCCGGTGTAAGAGCAGGGCTTGGTAACGACGCACTGATAGCAAAGCTGGTGCTGGTTGCCGACGTAAGGCCGGGATTGGTTGCCAACAACGTATACCCGGCTCCAGCAGTACTCACCATGAGGTCGTCAAAGGACGCAACGCCATTCTGCGGCGTGACGGTCAGCGTTCCCCCGAGGCCTGTGCCGCCTACCAGGGCAAGCGTGATTGGATTGCCGGCGCTCGTGTCCGGATTTCCGTTTGCATCCTCTACCACTACCTGGACTGCGGGTGAGATGGTTGCCCCGATCAATCCATTGGAGGGCTGCTGTAAAAAGGCCAGCTTTGCAGGTGGAAGGGCTGAAGTGATAGTAAGGGTTGAAGAAGCAACGGCACTGGCGGATCCCGACAGAACGGCCATGGCTTTCACGGTCGAGGAGACACCTATCGAGATAGGGTCCGTATACAGACGGGAAGAAGTCGTCGGGGCGCTTCCGTCGGTAGTGTAGTAGATGACGCTCCCCGCTGTCGCGTCACTGATGGTCACTTCCTGGGTGCCCGCGTAAGTCCCGGTGGCGAGCGAGATCGAAGGCGTAGCCACTAAGTAGCTTAGTTTCAGGGTCCAATCCGAAGGAGCAGCCGTCAGTGACGGCTGGAAAACTGTGGAATCGTTGACCAGGCCGAAAATGCCGGCCACATTACTGTCTGGCTGCTGCGCGATACGAATCGCTGCAGTCAGCGTGTCGGTCGGCGGGGTGCTGCCTGGCGTACTGGCCATCGAAAACAATTGACCACAGGGGCTTCCGTCGCCAGCTTTGCCTCCGGAAGAATTGACACAGCCCGCGAGAGCGTCAGCAAGAGTATATAGCTTGCTGTTCTCTGCAAAGTAGCTGGTAGACGTGGACGTGCCGGGAGAGCTTCCTTGCACAAGGTTGATGAATTCGGGCACGGTGGAAACTGCGTCCAGGAAGGAACTATCATTCGCCGTGGATCCGAGATGAGTCGGAGAGGTCCAATATTTCGCCAGAGGCCAGATGGATCCTATTGTGGTGACCTCGTTCACGGCAACAGAACCCACCGTGGAGAGGCCACTGCAGGGGCCGAGCGACGCAGTAAGCATGATGGCAGGATTCTGTGTCCCCGAGACGCTGGGATCGCCACCGCGGGCAACAATGTAGATCTCGGCCGATGCGGAAGGACAGCCATACTTCGCGGGTATGGAAAAGTTGCCGTTGCTATCGGACGCCACAGTTTTGATCAGCAAAGGCTGCGCGGCAGACCCAAGGCCCCCTGTACCTGCGGCATAGAGTTCAACGCTCGCGCCGGTGACGGGGCGGTGCCCACCACGGATGCTGCCCCCAATCGCGACCGGCGTCGTTGACCCCGAGAATCCGCACCCGGTCGCCAGCGCCAATGTAATCGCCGTGAGAATCACAACCAAGAGTAACGGGTAATGCTGTGCGCTGGGCCCGGTTTGTAAACCGGCGCAACATCTTTCGAAGCGCCTCAGCGGCAATAACCGTGAAGAGGTCGCACCCCACATTAACTTGGTACTGTCGTCGCCGGCAGGAACATGTCGGTTGGCGTGGGTCGCCAACCTTGTCAAACCGCTTTTAAACGTACTTTCACTTGCGTGGGAAATGGGTACGACCTTCATCTAAATCCCCGTCTGAAGACTGGCTCAAACGACGATCGAACCGCAGCAAAGAAGGGGTCGCGTACGAAGAACTGCAAGAGCCGAACGTAAGAATCAACGCCAGATTCACCACTCAGATGGCGCGCTCTTTCACTAAGGCTGGGTCACATGCGTGGAAGATTAAATATCGCGAAAGTGGTAGACACTGTGCAGCTCACGCAAACAAAGGACTTGCCGTCGCCAAAAGTAACGTTGGAGAGTCCCAAAGTAACGTAATGCGGAAAGAATTCTGCTCACGAGGCGAGCGCAGATGCAGTTCGGATCTCTCGAAACCGAGATGTGTGAAGACAGCTCCAACGGGTTGCGGAAAAGTCTCTGGACGAAGGGACGGCTTTAACTGTTGACGTTCTCACACACGAGGGATTCAGTCAGGGTTGCCTACATCCCAAGGTCACCAGGCCGGAAGAGAGATTGGCGCTGCATAGCCACTGTGGAAACAGGGGGTCCGAGGTGGACGTGGAGCTCGGCGCCTGATAACCGAAGCCTTTCGCCGAGGCCGTCGTCGGTACAAAATCAATCACGCTCTCCGAGCTTGTCTCCCACTTGACCCGGTATCTTCCCAAATACATGATCCCAGAGAAGTTCTGGTCTTGGGAGTGCCTGCCAAGTACACCTAATGGTAGGAGAGATACGGCGGCGCTGGAAGCACTCGCCAGAGTGAAGCCCCGACTTGGCGGGTTAGACTTAGTTACTTTTCACTCGACGATGAGACAATCGACGCATCGATAATCAGGAGCCTACGAGATATGACTTCCGGGTTACGGCAGATTCCACCAGGACCAGTCGGGAAGTACGATACATCTCAGGATCTCTTATTCTGGATTGATGAGCAGTTCAAGCGGTTCGGCGACATTTATAGAGCCTCTTTTTACGGTACTAACGTTTATGTGGTCAGCAACCCCGACTACGTAGATCACGTCCTCCGCGTTAACTGGCAGAACTACCGGAAAGGTCAGGCTATAAAGCGAATCGGCATGCTCCTCGGCAATGGCCTGATGGTAAGTGAGGGTGAATTGTGGAAGAAACAAAGACAGATGATCCAACCTGCATTCCACGATGGATCCATCGGTAGGTTGATGCGTGTCATCGAGTCGGCAAACACTGCACTGCTGAAGAAGTGGACACATGCAGCTCACGAGAATAAGAATGTCAATATTACGCGTGACATCAGTCATATGGTCCTGGAAGTTATCCTCAGTTCTATCTTTGGAGACGACTACGAACAGATGGCGCCCCATTTCAATATTCTTTCCGATGAACCAACACGAAATCTGGCATTTGCCAATTTGTTCAGGCCTTTGAGAAAAATTGTCATTGAGCTTGCGGTGCAACGACGGAAAGAGAATGTCGCTGCAACTGACATACTCGGTATGCTTATGGCCGCACGAGACCGAAAGAGCTCCGCACTTATGCCTGATAATCAGTTAGCCAGTGAAATCTTAACCCTGGTTGTCGCTGGACACGAAACGACCGCTAGCACCCTGAATTGGGTTTGGCATCTGCTCTCGATAAACCCAGAAGCGGAACAACGGCTATGGAGTGAACTCACTACCTTGTCCCAAAGTGATTTCCCGCATTTTAGCGAGCTTCCGAAATTCACCTATACTCGCCAGGTGATTGAGGAGACCTTGCGCTTGTATCCGCCCGGTTGGCTCATAACCCGCAAGGCACTGCTAGAGGATGAACTCGGGGACTACCTCGTTCCCGCCGGAACTGAAGTGTATATTTCACCTTACCTCCTTCAACGGCACCCCGCCTTCTGGAAGGCTCCAGATGAGTTCAATCCGGACCGGTTTGAGCCGAGTCAGTCGCGGGAAAGACACCCGATGACCATGATTCCGTTCTTAGGAGGCCCGAGAAAGTGTACTGGCGAATCGCATGCACGAGTAGAGATGCAGATTCATCTAATGATGATTGCCAAACACCTGTGTTTAAAGTCGACGTGTGAAGGCCCCATTGAACTGATGCAGGAGTAAATTTGCGCAGCAAGCACGATTTCATTATGACGCCGCAGATTATTCACAAGTGCTAATTCAGCTGTCTGCCCGTTGACGCGCGGATTCGGGGGACAGAGCGGATCAATCCGATTCTACGAGGCTGGGTGAACTACTTCGTCGCAGGCCACTCGAGCCAATGCTTTTCCAGCACGCTCGGCACCTCGCGGTGAATCAGCATTAGTTAGAGTGCCGACACCGACCACGATCCGTTGAAAAGACGGCGGGTGTGCCGGATTAATCGTCAAGGTCGAAGAGGCAATTGAACTCGACGCCCCTCCAAGGATTGCGATCGCCTGCACGGTCGCTGAGGCACTAATCGAGATCGCGCTCGTATATGGAGTGGACGAAGCGGTCGGGACAGTTCCGTCGATCGTGTAGTAGATCGTGGCTCCCGACGTCGCGTCACTGATAGTCACCTGTTGTGTGCCGGTGTAGGTGCCGGTGGCAGGTGAGATGGAAGGAGTAGCTCGGTTCAACAACCGCAACCGACGCAGAAGACCCGGAGGACCCACCGCACCCGGTGATGAACGCCAGCGCGATCGCTGCAAGCATCGCACTTATCAGTAACTCGCAGTATCGTGCGCGGTGCAAATTTGACACCCAGGCACAACGGCTTTCGAGCAGCGTCGCCGGCGCCCGCCAGAGGGGACTGAAAGGCGAAAAAAATTGGACCCTGGAACCCCTCGAAATTATTGCCACATCCCGTTTGGCGCACACTGGGGCCGCCCCCGTGAAGACCATGAGAGCCCTTGTACCTGTACGGGAAAACGCCAGGAACTTCATCTATACCCGGTCTTTGAAACTGCGGCACGTTAAATTTATCTTAACCCTCATCGAACCGCAGCAAAGAAATCCGCCAGCCGTCTCGCTCCACAGTTTTATTTACATCTTGCGTTGCCGCTTGGATAAAAGTTTGATCTATAATCGCAATGGATTTTTCAGGGGTCGACACGAGGACCCACACCACATAGCGTGGATGCAATCAGGTGGCGCTCAGCGTTGCTTTCTTTGTGGAATTAAAAGTCGTTTTGCCCCAGTTCTTGGACAGTAGATCCTGCACTTGCTCCGACGATGTCTCACTCGTTGTTTCGGCCCCGCGATCACGGCCGATACACTCTTCAATCTGCACTTCAATCTGCCGGCGGAACTTAAAATGAATCGATCCATGGGCCAAGACATCCCAATTGTCTCTTCAGCGGAAGCCTTGGCGCAAAGCCGACCTACGATCGTTGACCTGTTTCACACACAGGTTATCTCGAGCGCATTCTCAACGGCCCTGGAAGTAAATAACAAGAGCTTTTCCTATGCTTCCTTAGGCAGCCGGGCCGATCGGTTGGCGTACGACCTGAGAAGTCACGGAGTCGGGTGCGGGGACGTCGTAGCCCTTTGCCTGAAGAGGACTGAGAACCTTGCCGTCGGGATGCTAGGCGTTCTGAAAGCGGGCGCCGCATACCTGCCCCTCAACCCCAGCGATCCAACCTACCGCCTGGGTCAGGTCATATCGCACGCGGCCTCACGGTTCATTGTGACCGACTCTCAGAGTATGACGAATCTTCCCGATGTTTCATTGCGGGTCTGGGTGCTGGATCGCCTGCCGGCTATGGCTGCCGAGGAGGATGGCGGTGAAGCACTTTACGTTCCGGAAGCGACGGACGTCGCCTACGTGATTTACACCTCAGGCACCACGGGAAACCCAAAAGGAGTTGCTGTCACGCACGGCGCCCTTTCAAATATTTTTAGCGACATTGCTCAACGCATTGCCTTCACTGACCGCACCAGTTGGCTCGCGCTTACCACGGTTTGTTTTGACATCGCAGCGCTTGAACTCCTTTTGCCGCTGTGTTACGGGGGCAAAGTGATACTTGTATCGGAGGAACAAGCGAGAAGCGGCCGGATTCTCGCCGGCATCATCTACAACAAGAAGCCTACGGTGATGCAAGCGACTCCGATTACATGGCGAATCCTGATTGAGTCCGGCTGGGCGGGTTCCCTTGATCTCACCATCCTTTGTGGCGGTGACCGGCTCGACCGCGAGTTGGCAAACAAGTTAATCACTCGATCTGCTTCGGCGTGGAATCTGTACGGACCCACAGAAACAACCATCTGGTCCACAGCCGAGAGGCTTTCTCTTGGCGATGACCCGGTGACGATCGGGCAGCCCATTGCAAATACCGAGATTTACATTCTTGATCCGGAAGGACAACCACAGGTCCCTGGCGAGATGGGTGAAATCTGCATAGGCGGCGCTGGTTTAGCGCGAGGCTATCTGAATGATCCACAGTTGACACGTGAATCTTTCATTGAACTTCACTCCACTATTTCGCAGAGTACGCGGGTGTACAGGACTGGCGACCTTGGACGTTGGAACGATCAGGGAAAGCTGGAGTTCCATGGCCGAATCGATCATCAGGTAAAAATAAATGGATTCAGAATAGAAGTGGAGGAGATTGAAGGCGTCCTCCGCCGGCTTCCTGGCGTCGTCGATGTCACCGTGGCAGGCATCGTCGGTCCTACCAACCAAAAACGGCTCTACGCTTTTTTCGTTGCCGAACCCAACCTGAATTTGACGCTCTACGAGCTTGTCTCCCACTTGGCCCGGTATCTGCCCAAATACATGATCCCGGAGAAATTCTGGTCTTTGGAGTGTCTGCCAAGTACACCCAATGGTAAGAGAGATACGGCGGCGCTGGGAGCACTCGCCAGAGTGAAGCCCGAATTGGCGGGTTAGACGGAACGGTTCATTCTTTCGTCTCGGGTAAATGAAACAGTCGCTTCTCGTACTTGATCCACCTGCACCACTCGATCTCCACCCCTTTAGCATCTGGGTGAAGAGGATTAAACAGATAGTTCATGGATTCCGGCGAAGGAACAGAAGGAACTGCCAACAAGGCAGAATTGGCGCCCGCCAGCCAGGAATCTCCTATGGATTTCGTTTGGTTCATATCGTCGCGCCAATTGCTTATGAGACGATTGAGCTCTAACGCGCCGGTTGCCACGTGCTCGGCGACGGTGATCTTCATGAGTTGGTAGCTGTCTGGAAAGAGCCTCGGATTGCCCTTCAGGTTGGCAAGCACTTCGATCAAAGCAATGGCAGGATGGTCAGAGAGGTATACGATACGTTTGCCTCGATTGGCTGTATGCCACCTTCCATCTGATTTTTCGCCGCCCATTCCTTGAAGATCGCAGTGGTTGCTGATACGCCACAACAACCTCATGAATAGACGCCTTCATCTATTTGCCACAGCAAATTTTCTACGAGGCGTCCACCTGATTCGGTCTGAAGCATGCTCAGAGGTGTCCGATCATTGAGACGCTCATCGGCTTGCCGCAACCACGTCAGCGCTTTTTCATGATTTCCAAAAACCTGATCCGCCAGAACGATGATTCGCGCGACGCGCAGCATACGGCCGGTTTCTTCGACGGAGAGCTGTTCTCCGCGCGCTTTTCGGTGTTTCAAGGTTCGCGGAGAGATGATGATCTCGGAAATTTCTGAGAACGTAAGGCCTCTCTCTTTCAAATAGGTGATGCTGTCAGTGGGAAGTCCTTTTTCCGCAATCTCTGCTAGATCGAGCGCAGAATTTGGCGAAACGCCGATGTACTGCTCGAAGGTAGCCATCGCGTAAATCCTCTTTAGGCATTATGCCACACGCTGATATGGCAAAGTGTCCACATAGGGGTCGTGGCTGACCCCACCCCTCACTCTGTCCCTCACGAAAAATCTCACGCAACGTTGAGCTCGCTGTGCCTGGTTGCTTGCTTGGACTTCGGGGGGAAGTGTGCGCCTTAAGCGCCCTATGCGCCATAAGGGTCGGATTGGGCTGTGTTTTTGTCGGTTTTCCGGTTTTGGACCGCCGAGGAGCGTTCGGCAACCGTGTCCTCTGGCGTCGGGCCAGTGACCGATGGTGTGTGGTGTTTTCCAAGTTGTCAAAACTGCTCAATCAAGAGGACGCACTGAGCGCACCCTGCTTACACGGTGATTTCGGCTCTCCACAGGCCCCTGGCGGTGCGCAGGGAGGCTGAGGAGAGTCTTAATCGGTCACTTTTGATGTCACATTACCGTCGGCGATCACCGAGTCATCCTTTTGACAAGCGGTGACGCTTTCCGGCGGTTGGTGGCAGATGCACAGGCAGAGCGCGCCGGCACATAGCCAAGCAGCGCCGTCGTGGCAAGACGGCACCGACATATGAATACCTTGCTCCCACAGTAGTACGGTTTTGGGGCCGCGTCGAGAGCAAAAAAAACATTTATTTGGTAACCAGGCGAGCGTTCTGTTCTTGACCGGATCGATGGCTTGCTGCCGACGTCAGGAGCCGACGTTCGCGTCGCGTGCGCTTCTTCGCGTACCTTCATCGCCAGCATCGCAGTCGTCTTCGCTGGTTTTAACGACGCGGCCTAATGCGATAGGTTCTTCCACAGTAGTCCAGTGTGCGGGCCGGTCTGCGCGATGGCGTTCGATCTTTCGGTGCATCTCCTCATCATCGCGATCTCGTCATCATCGCGATGCTCGGCGGTCGCAACGAACGTAATCCGGCTGGAGTGCTCGGCTGACTGCTGCGCGGAGCGACTCTTTTCGCTTCGGACGCCTCCCAACACGAGGATCACCGAATTGCCTTGGTTCTTCCACACGCTACGCTCCCTGCCTTCGTGGCTTGAGGGGTTCGACCACTATCGAAAAATTCTCACTCTGTGCAAACTCCTCCAGCGAGACGTAGCGCGCGCCGAGGATCTTCGCTAATTCCTCGCATTGGCCTAGTCGCTGTGCGGCAGTCTCGGTATCGACGACGATTGCATTGCAACTTATCAGCTGCGCCGCATCAAGAGCCTCTTGCCAGGGGTCTCCTCCATGCAGCGGGATATTTGCCCGACCGTCCGTGAGTAGGATGAGAATCGTCGCGGGCGTCAGGTAACCGCGCGTTTGATCGAGAGCGGCAGCCAACGGCGTTCGACCACCCGTGGGAAGATATTCGAGCGCAGCCAGAGCGTCGGGAAGCACTTGAGTTGGCTCTAGAACGACCTGCGCGGAAGTTCCGCGGAAGACGATCATGACAACCTCGTCCTCTCGTTTGAAAGAGCGGGTCAACAGGCTTGAAATAGTGCCTTTGACTAGACGCATTCTTTGCTGGGCAGCGTGCGAGCCGCTGGAATCAATGACGAAGAGATAGCGAGTTCCGGTCCTCGGCGTCCGCACCCGTTCGTGCAAATCTTCGACACGAGGTTGCAGACCGCCAGTTTCACGCAGGGTATGGCTGAGCGTGGTACGCAAATCAAGCTCGACGGGGAAATCCGCCTGACGATTGCCTACGATTGGACCGCAATCAGAGCTATCTGCAGACGCACTGCCAGCTCGCGTCGCTGCTGCACTGAACCGGACGTCGAGGGCCGGAGCCTTGGCTTCTGATGGAGTGAAGATACGTTCTTGGAAACGCTCTGGGGCTTGTTGTCCGCCAGCCTCAGATTGTGATTCGGGCTTAGCCCGTTGCGGCGGAATTGGAGGTGGAGGCGGAGGGAGTGAGGAACGTCTGCCATCTCGCGTCCGGTGGGCAAGGACAAGGGGTAAGACAGCGTCAACATGGTGTACTTCGACGCACGCATCGCCGGTAAGAGCTGCATATGCGATTGCAGCCCGGACGACTGCTAGATCGGCTCGCAAGGATCGAACGTCGTTTTCGCAGATGGTGAAGCTAATGTGTCCCATCATGTCACTGGAACACGTGATGCCGCCGAGAGAAGCTCTAGCGGAAGCAATCTGCGACTGCAAAGCCTGTTGGGCTTGTGACCACTCGCTGCCAAATCGAACGGTGTCGCGTTCGAATGCAATTCTTCGCGCCGTCACGAGTTGGCGTTCGGCTGGGTCGAGTGGAGCACAAACCGTCACCGATAATGCGAAACGGTCCAGCAATTGCGGGCGCAGCGAACCCTCCTCCGGGTTCATGCTGCCAAGCAGAACAAACTCGGCTGGATGGGTGGCGCTCAGGCCTTCACGCTCCACCACATGAACCCCGCTGGCAGCAGCGTCTAACAAGGCGTCGCCCAGGTGCGCAGGAAGAAGATTCACCTCATCTACGTAAAGCACGCCACCATGTGCCTCGGCAAGCAGTCCCGGCTTCAGGACAGGATCGCCCTTCAGCGTGCGCTCCAGATGAAGCCCCCCAAGCAGACGGTCTTCCGTGGCGCCGAGCGGCAGATTGATAAAACGTGCGGGTGCCGGCAACAGGGCAGCCAGGCCGCGCGCGGTGGTTGTCTTCCCCGAGCCCTTATCGCCGCGAAGCAAAACTCCAAGCCGCCAATCGATAGCAGCCAGTAGCAGCGCGAGCTTCATCTCGTTCTGGCCGACGATTGCGGAGAAGGGATAGGCGGCAGGTCTCATGAAACAGTCCCCCGCTTCTGCTCGCCCTGCGCTTCCAGCAGCATTTCGGCTTCAAGCAGAACGCCGCGCAATGCGTTGAGAGTCTCCGGCGCGGGATTCTCCCAGAGCTCGCGTTTTGCCGCCTCAAGCAATCGTTCGGCGATCGCATTCAAGGCCCACGGGTTTGAAGCGCCGAGGAAATCACGCATGTTTTGGTCTAATGCATAGTGCTCCGCAAGACCCTCGTAGACGAAGTCCGGAGCGATCTGCGCCGTGGCATCGAAACCGAAGATGTAGTCGACCGTTGCGGCAAGTTCCAAACCACCTTTGTAGCCGTGGCGTTTGATCGATTCGATCCACTTTGGGTTCACCACGCGTGAGCGATAGACGCGCAGGGCTTCCTCGCGCAGATCGCGAACCTGTGCCGATTCCGGGCGGGAGCTATCGCCGAAATAAGCTTTCGGCTGCGTGCCCGTAAGCGCGCGGATGGAGGCGATCATGCCGCCGTGAAACTGGAAGTAGTCGTCTGAATCGAAAATGTCGTGCTCGCGGTTGTCTTGGTTGTGCAGCGCGACCTCGATGGATTTGAGCCGCTCGGCGAAGATGGGTTGTGCATCGACTCCATCGGCACCCTTGCCGTACGCGTAGCCACCCCAAGCGAGAAACGCGCGGGCAAAGTCATCCTCTCCCTGCCAGTTTCCGGTCTCGATGAGTGGCAGAATACCCGCGCCATAAGTACCTGGCTTCGAACCGAAGATGCGATAGCGCGCCTGAGCCTCGGCCTCGTGCGTGGGTAAGTCCTTTTTTGCCTCAATATCCGCGAGATAGTGTTTGCGCGGGAAGTTCTGATCGAGCGGTTCATCCAGTTCGACTAGCATCGAAATGGCCTGGTCGAACGTATCGATCAGGTGCGGAAACGCATCGCGGAAGAAGCCGCTGATGCGCAGCGTCACGTCCACCCGGGGTCGCCCGACTTGTTCGAGAGGAATCACTTCGACGCCTTCGAGCCGGCGCGACTGCGCGTTCCACAAGGGTTTGACGCCGAGTAGCGCAAACGCCTGAGCGATATCGTCGCCCTGGGTCCGCATTTGCGAAGTTCCCCAGACGCTTAGTCCCATCATCTCCGGATACCTGCCCTCTTCCTTGTAAAAGCGAGCGACCGCTTCACGGGCAAGCTGCTGGCCTACTCGCCACGCCGCCTGTGAGGGCAGCGCACGCGGATCGACCGCATAGAAGTTGCGGCCGGTCGGCAGAATGTGCGCCATACCGCGGGTCGGTGCACCGGCTGGACCCGGAGGGACGTATTTGCCTTCAAGCGCATCGAGTAGGTGCTCGATCTCGTCGCCGGATTGTTCAAGCTTCGGTACAAGTCCGTCACAGGCGAAGGTGAGCGCATCCGTGATCTCCGCCGATTCGAGTCCGAGCACGGCGCGCTGCACTTCGCCGACGAGTGTGCTACGAAAACCAAGCGTTTCGAGCATCGTGTAAAGGTCGAGTGAGGCGCGGTCGAGAATCTCCAGAGCATCGGCGCGGGTATGGCACGGCTGGCCCAGCAGGTCTAGCGAATGCTCAAGGCGTTCGCCCGGCTTGTCAAGAAGTTCCGTCAAATCGAAGCCAAATGCCGTTGCAAGGCTCGCCTGCAGACTCGGTGCGCCGGCGTTTGCCAGCCGGGTAAGGGAGCGCAGCATCTCCGGCAGCGGAGGCATCTGCCCGAGGAGGTGCAGGCCATCGCGAATCTGCGCCATGCCTAGTTCGCAGAGATAGCCGTCAAGATCTTCGATCAGATGCGCCACCTCGTTGCCGTTCATGGAGGCGAGCTGTGTCGGAATGCCCTCGGGCGTCAGCGTGTCGTCCCACTCGTGGCTATGATCGCCGCGCTCGCGGGTCATCATCGTCTTCAGGTCCAGATCGGCCTTCAGGTTCGTGCTCTCAACCAACTGCCAAATCTGCTGCTGCAGGTAGGGCAGCTTTACCGGGTCGAGCTTTTCGACGGCATAGTATTCGTTGACCAGCTGGTTCAATTCGGCCAGCGGGCCATAGGTCTCCGCAGATGTCATCGGCGGCGTCAAGTGGTCGACAATCACAGCGTGCGCGCGCCGCTTCGATTGGCTTCCTTCCCCAGGGTCGTTGATGATGAACGGGTAGACAAGCGGCATGTCGCCAAGTAGTAGGTCCGGGAAACACTCGCCGGACAGCCCGACGCCCTTGCCGGGCAGCCATTCGAGCGTGCCATGCTTGCCCATGTGGACGATCGCATCTGCGCCCCAGCCGCCTTCCGCTTGCGGAGTTCCCAGCCAACGATAGAATGCTGCGTAGTGGTGCGTTGGGGGCAAGTCGGGTGTGTGATAGATCGCATCAGGATTGATGCCGTAGCCGCGCGGCGGCTGCAATGCGATCATCGCATTCCCGAGTTCCAACGCGGCAAAGAGATAGTCGCGATCGTCACCCCACGGCTCTTCCTCTTCAATCGAGACAACCTTTCCTGCGATCGTCGGAAGGAGCTTCTTGTCGGTCTTTTTGGCAGGTTTCACGGTGAAGCCGTGGTCCTGTGGCTGACCCCAGAAGTCTTGCATCCGGCGCGCGGGACGGGCAGGGAAGACTGAATAGATCTTTCTATAGGCCGCTCGCGAAAACCGCATGGCGCGAGCGGGATCGAGCGGGTAGTTGTTATCGTAGGTTCCGCGTCCGAGTAAATTCTGCATGAGTTCATCGGAGGTCTCAGGCAGTGCAGCGATGGTATACCGGCGGCCCCGCATCGCACGCAACGTAGTGAGCAGGCTGGCCGGAGTATCGAGGCCAACCGCTCCGCCAACCTGTGATGCTTTGGCGGCGGAGTTCGTCAGTACAAAAGCTATGCGGCGTTCGCAGTTCGCCTTCCTGCGAAGTCCGGCAAGCCGGCTCGCTATTCCAGCGACGCGAGCAGCCCGGTCCTCGTTCACGACGTACAAACTCTCCGCACCATTCTTGCTGCGTTCCTTGAATGACACCGGCACGGAGATGATGCGTCCATCGAACTCCGGAATCGCAACGTTGATTGCGGTGTCGACCGCATTCAGGCCGCGGCGCGAACCCTCCCAGGCGCCTTGCGGCATCTGGCACGCAATTGCCTGAACAACCGGAATGCCAAGTCTTTCGAACGACAACATCGCTTCTCCGGGCTGAGTAACGGAGCCCGTATTGACTTCGCCCAGCGCAAACGACAGCGTCGTAATCAGCACGTTGGCACGGCCTTCAATCAGTTTGAATACCGCCGGACGCCCGTCTTCCGTCGCCTTCAGGCTTGAGGTGAAGATGCAGAGCGGATTCACCCCTTTAGCCTCCAGCGCGTGTGCAATCGCGTCGATGAAAGCTGTATTACCACTCATTCGGTGTGCGCGGTAGAACAGCACGGCGACTGTTGGACGCAGAGGATTGGCCTGCCGCTCCCAGTCCTCTGCTGTGGCAGCGTCCCCGCTTTCTCCGGATGGATTCGCCAGATAAATGCCGTGCTCCGGCATCGGAGTGGGCGACGCATAGCCATAGCCTGTCAGCATCAGACGATCGGAAAGGAATCGGAACAATTCGGCGAAGTTCTGTACCCCGCCGAGCGTGAGATAACCATCCGCACTCTGCATAACGTCGGCAGGTACATTAATAGTCTCCGAGAACTCAGAACTGTTCTCTCCGCAACCGCTGACGAGCACCAGGGATTGTCCACGCTCGATGCAGGCTGCGCGCAGCCGGTCGAAGCCTGGGATGCAACTAAGTGGCCCGTGGCAGCGCACAATAATCACACGAGCCTTAGCCATCTCACCGCTGATGAGCACGTCCAACTGATCTTCGTTGCGCAGTGCATTCAGCGAGAATGCACTCACATGAAGCTCTGCCGGGAGTAGTTCCGAAGCCTTGATGAGGGTGAGCAGATCGGTGTCGGCATGCGAGAGCAGCATGATGGCGCCGGTTGCATCCGGAGCAGTCTTGACGAGCGTGGATGCAGCAACGATCTCACTCGGCTTGCGGACGTCCCAGTCATAGTAGTTGAAGACGAATTCACTCAATTCGGCCGGCGGCTGGAGAAAGCGATCGGCAGCCAGCATGGCGTCGATGTAGTCAAAGATCTGACGGACCTGCCAGGGGCTATTCACCGAATGGAACCAGATCGATCTGCCATCGAAGACGAGACTCACCACATTAGCGAGCGCGCAGGGGCCAAGGCAACCGCCCTTGGTGAGATGAACATGATTGCGAATTTTGCGCCCGAGCCACTCCTGCGTATAAACGTCAACCGGGACGGCGGCGTATCCGCGCTCGGTGATGCCGCAACAGCAGCCGGTATAGCAATAGGTCAAATGCGCCCGGTGCTGGACGATGTTGAAGGCACGGCCATCGGCGCGGATTACACGTTGTCGAAAAGAATCGGCCACGGCTATGCCTTATTCTCCGGCGCTTGGTCGAAACTATTGACGATAAGAGGACGGGTTGAAGGTGCCGGGGTCAGGCGCATGGTTTCTGTTCTCCGCAGAAAATTGCTATGTACCCCGGGCAGGTCTCCTGGCTTCGAAGCGGCAACTAATTGCCTTTGCCGAGCCTCCTCCTTCCCCGGCCTGACAGCCGAGTGGATGTTGGACGACTCATCTTCGTTTACAGTGGCGGGACCGCACCGGGATTGCACCGGACTTCCCTTTTCAGCCCTTGCGGGCACCTTGGGTGTAACACTGTTGTACCACGCCGCCGGGTTACTCGGCAGCGGTTACTCTAACGGACCCGCGTGTGGGTGCTCCGGTCGCGTTCGGTCAACCAGCCGAACAGGACACCAAGCGTGCTCCAAAGCAGCACCTGCATCTCCCAGGATGCAATCCGGAATTTCCAGAGCAAACTGGCAGGAAAGGCCGGCGGTACTTCATCGATAGCTGGAAGAAATTTCGAAAACACAATCGTTAGTAGGACGAACAGGAATACTGCCAGCAAGGAGCCGTTCCAGACTCCGAATCGCCGAGTCAAGCGACGGGCCAGTTGCAGAGAAAAAATCATAGACGCCAAGGATAGCGCGATCGCGAGAAAATACGCTGCCGTGCGTATTCCTATTGTCTCTGGATTGCCGACAGACGGCGGACTCGCCGGATATTTGAGAGAAGGGACCAATGCTACCGAGACGAATCCCAGCGCCGCAATCCATAACGCCAGAGCACGCGGACTGCAGGAACCGAAGCGGCCCTGGGAGAAAGCGAAGACCAAGCCGAAGATGCCTCCTAGAGCAGAGCTGTAAACTACCGAGCCGGTTAGGAGTCCAATGCTTCGTTGAATCCCGCGACTGACCATCTCCGGCTCAGGCGCCTCGCCCTTTGCCTGATCCACCGCGTTTTCAAGCGCGATTGCCCTGTCAACCTGCGGTTCACCGATCCACCGTGCGAACGCAAATACGAGAAGGCCGGCCATAAGGCCGACCAGCATTCCTCGAAGAAGCAGCGTGCGAGTCACGAGCGACAGGCTAGTGGCAGGGGAAGCCGAGAAGATGGCGCCCGTCGTGAACAAACTCATGAACCATGCGGCCATGAATAAAGGAAGTGGCACCCTGTTCCACACCGACGAAATAGATCAGAAGCAGCATGAGCAAACCGCCGAACAAAGCCCAGGGCAGGAACTCGCGCAATGGAATAACCGGTATGGATAAGGGCTGGGGGATCGAGCCGGCATGGGGCTGAGTCATTACGAGTCTCCTAAGCATTACTTCACTCCGAGCGTATTGAACCACCTGAGGGGTGTCAAGGCTCCACTATTGCACCGATGGTAGGCTCTCTTGAGGTGACACCTTGAAAGACGCTGATATACCGGGACGGATCACGTTTATCAGTCACGCGCCGACCATGGCTGTGCGCGAAGCCACCTTTCCTCTCGATGAACCCGTCGAGGCGCACGAACTCGAAAAACTTGGGTCGATCGGTTGGATGCGACCGCGAGTTCATCAGGTCTGTGCCGGGCCCGAACAGCGGGCGAGACAGACCGCCAAAGCTCTGGGGTTCGAGCCCACCCTCTCCGAAGAACTAAAGGATTTGGACTGCAAAGCGTGGCGTGGTAAATCTTTGGAAAAGGTTCAATCCGTCGACCCGGAAAGCGTGCTTCGATGGCTCACCGATGTCGATGCCGCACCGCATGGTGGCGAATCCATCGCTCGCCTCCTTGAGCGCATTGAGCGTTGGCTGGCCGGGCAACGCGGCTCCGGTCACACTCTCGCTGTCACGCATCCCGCAGTGATACGCGCGGCGGTCGTTCTCACGTTGCAGGCTCCCGCACAATCATTCTGGCGTATCGATATCTCGCCTTTGTCGATCACGGATCTTCGATGGAACGGCAGATTCTGGAGCTTGCGGAATAGTGGCTGCCCGCTTTTCGGGCATGAAGCTAGAGCCTGACGAAATGAGGTCTGGTAGATTAGTTAAAGATTCTGGGGTGCCCGCAAGGGCGTAACAGGGAAGCCGGTGTGAATCCGGCATGGTCCCGCCACTGTATTCAGGAGACGGACTCTTCGTAAGCCACTCGATCATACCGAGGAAGGCGAAGACTCCAGAGCGATAAGATTAAGCGCTCAGCCTGTCAATCAGGAGACCTACCTCAGAGAGAGTCTTGATTCTTCTCTGCGTGGAAACGGGAAGCAATCGCTCAAAGGTCTTTGAGCTTTGTGCCTCTTTTCCCGCTGTTGGTGAGGTGCATTTGTTCGGACCGATGTCGATCTCCCCCGCTATCGCTCAGAAAGCAGATGCTCCATGAGAGTTGGAGAACACTTCTGTCCAGGCGTCCTTCATGCAGTCCAGGCAAAAGACGGTCTACTCATTCGAATCAGAGTGCCGGGAGGTTTGATCGAGGCAAATCAACTCAGTACCGTGGCCGATGTGTCACGTAGCTTTGCTGACGGAACCATCGAAATCACCTCACGGGCGAATCTTCAGTTGCGAGCGATTCGGAATGAAGACCTCAGCCATATCATTGAAAGCATTTCTCCAGCAGGCCTGCTGCCTTCGCCACAGCATGATCGAGTACGCAACATCGTCACTAGCCCAATTGCGGGGATGGATGGCGAGGAGCTCATCGATCCGCGACCGCTGGTCCACGAACTGGATCGGCGATTGCGGGCGGATACGGAATTTGTAAATCTCCACCCCAAGTTCAGCTTCGCGATTCACGGCGGACCCCGACGGTTCAGCCGCGATAACGACGATATCTCTCTTGAGGCAGTAGGTTTCAACGCAACACCTTATATCCAACTTTCAATCGGAGGAACCTGTTCGGGATTTGTCGTAAGACGCGGTGATGCCGTCGACTGTATGTTGGCCGCAGCCAAGATATGTATTGGACTGGCGAAGGAGTCCGGCCTTCCCGTTCGCGGGAAAACAGTAGTGACAATTCCGGGAGCAACGAAACGTATTGTTGATGCTTTCTCGCACTTGTTAACGCCGTCCCCTGTTTCTCCTCCCTCACGCTTCATCAACGAGGCTCTTCTGGGCATCTATCCCACGACTCAAGCTGGCCGAGTGAGCATCATCCCCTCTGTCCCTCTTGGCCGACTGACCGCAGATCAGGCACATTATCTTGCCGACGCCGCGAACGAGTGGGAGGGTGATCTTCGACTTGCTCCATGGCGTGGTGTTGTCCTCGGTTCTATTCCGAAGAGTGCAGTAGCCAATATCGTTGGCCGGCTCCATTCAATGGGCTTGTCTTGTGACGGACGAGACGGCTTTCGTGGGATCGCGGCTTGCGCCGGCAGCGATGGGTGCGAGGCGTCGCTAGCCGATGTGCGCGGCGACGCAGCTGCGCTCGCGCAGCGTCTTTTAGGTCACCCTGCGCCTTCCGGCTGGACGGTGAACCTATCCGGATGCGAGAAACAATGCGGTCGACGGCACGGCGCGACCGCCGAACTTGTCGCCGGCCCGTTGGGCTACACCCTCAATATCGCGGGACGTCGTGTGGCGTCTGACGGTTCGCGTGAATTCGCACTCGATGCGGTCGCCGCCCTGCATGAGGATTTGCTGTCCGAGGTTACCGTCCGATGAATTACGTCAAGGATGGCGCGGCCATCTATCGCGAGTCCTTTTCCATCATCCGAAGAGAGGCCGATCTATCTGCATTTCAGCCC
>CAVXHH010000002.1:0-931530 GCA_963761405.1 uncultured Acidobacteriaceae bacterium | reverse complement strand
AAGTTGCTCAGTGAAGGTGGCGTATCCTCAGGCGTCCGCCGCGTGGAAGCGGTGACCGGTCTCGGCGCCCTGGGGGAATTCCGGCGCGGTCAGCAGGTGGTGCAGCTCGCCGGACAATTTGCCACGCCGGAACATGTTTCTCCCGTCGACGCTCTGCGCGGCAAGCTCGCCTCCCAGGAGGAGGAGATCAAGAAGCTGCGCCGCGAACTTGACCAGGTACGGATGAAGTCCGCGGCGACTTCCGTCGCTTCCTCCACCAGCCAGGCAGTCGATGTGAACGGAATCCAGGTGCTGGCGCAGCGGGTCGACTCGCTGGACCGCGGGCAGTTGCGTACCCTGGTCGACAATCTCCGCAACAAGCTCGGCTCAGGGATCGTGGTCTTGGGCTCGGCGCAGGAGGACGGTAAAGTCGCCCTGATCGTCGGCGTAACCCGGGACCTCACGCCGCGCCTCTCCGCCGGCAAAATCATTGGACTCGCTGGCCCAGAAGGTCGGAGGGTCGGGCGGCGGCCGCCCGGATATGGCGGAAGCCGGCGGCAAAGATGCCTCCGCGCTCAACGCCACGTTGGCCAGCGCCCCGGAAATCGTGCGCGATTTGTTGGGGGATACGGCTCTGAGCGCCTAGTGCTGCTCTCACCGTCACGTATGTTCTAGCGTCTGCGTGAGAACTGGGCTTTGTATCAGGGCACGGCTTCAGCCGTGCCGTAAATTATGAAAAAGTGATGGGCTTTAGCCCCTGGCAACTCGTGAGTTAGCCAGCAAAAGCCCAGGGGCTAAAAGCCCGACGTTTTCTAGGCAAAATTGTGACCCGACTAAAGTCGTGCCCTGATACAAAAACGGGTTTTTCCGCAGCCTGTAAAGCCGTGCCCTGCCTGAGAACTTTGTTTTTCCATCGCGCTCCGAACGCCTCATTTCATAGAGTTTTTCAGCAGCGTGTAAAGCCCAATTTCATTCATTTCCTTTACGGCACGACTGACGCTCGCTGCGGCGAGGCTTAAGTGCCCTGCTACAAAGCAGGGTACTTAAGCGGGAACCTTCGTTGCTGGTCGCAACTCACCGACCTATAATCGGGTTAACTTTGGCGTGCGGGACCGTTTCTCTGCAAGTGGCCGATCGCAGGGAAATGGCTCCAAATCCGCTTAAGTCCCTATGCTCCCTGCCGCGCGTTTGCTCCGTGCGTTCTGCTCCCGAAGCCGCATGACGCCGGCCCGGCAGGTTTGCGTCGTATTGGGAATGGCAGGCGCGCTCCTCGGGCCTGCGTCGGCATTTGCTGCTTTCGATCCCCAACCGTACGCACACACGCCTTCCTATGAGCGTGCGGAGCGCCTGCGAGAAGCGCTGGAAAGTCGTGCCCAATCCGCGCGTACCCGTCAAGACTACAACCGGGTTCTGAACGCCTTTCGCGCCATCTACCACGCCGACCCGTCGACGTCGAAAGCCGATGCCAGCGTGCTCGCGGTCGCGGGCCTTCTAGCGGAAGAAGGCCGCGTCTTTTCTGACGAATCACTCCTCCGCGTGGCCGTCCGCCAGTATGAATATCTACGCACGCAATATCCCGGCAGCCCCTATCGTTTTTCGGCACTGCTTTCCGAGGGGGAAATCTGCCGCCGCGACCTCGACGATCGGGACCAGGCGAAGGAAAAATTTTCGGAGTTTCTCAGCAACTACCCCCAGAATCCGCTGGCCGAGCAGGCCCGCATCCAGCTGAACGATATTCTTGCCGAAGAGCACCCCCGGGAATCACGCCAAGCCGCGGGGACGGCATCCGGCGTTTCCGCTCGCGCCGTTGCGTCGCAGCCATCCTACCCCGCGGGGACCGGGATGACCCCGCCGCCCATCCAGCCGCAGCAGGTACAGGCGCCCTCACGGCCCCCTCCGCCCCTGACACCGCCCCCCATCCAGGCGACTGTAATTGGTCGGGCGGTGGTGGAACCGGCGGCGCAGCCACCTTCGTTGCCGGAGGTAAGCCCGGCCAATGTATCGGTTTCGATTCCGGCCGGGCGTGTCTCGCTGGTAAGCGGAATCCGCCATTGGTCCACGCCTGTTTACACCCGCATCGCCATCGATTTGCAAAACCAGGTGGCTTACCAGGCTGCCCGCGTCCCCCGGCCCGATCGCATTTACTTCGATCTGTACGGGGCGCGCCTGGAGCCGGGTTGGAACGGAAAATCCGTCGAAGTGGTCGACGATGGCTTTCTCAAGCGCATCCGTGCAGCGCAGTTCTCCAACAACGTAACCAGGATTGTGCTCGACGTAAGCTCCGTCGCCGATTACTCCGCCTTTCTGTTGCCGAACCCCTGGCGATTGATCATCGACATCCACGGTCTCAAGGCAGGAACAACCCCAACCACGACCCTGGCCAGCCTTTCTTCAGCGGGAACCAGAGCGGCAGGAGCTTCCAACAGCACCGCTCCCTCCGTGCCTCCGGCAAGCCAGGCGGCGACGCCCTCCTCCGCCAGTAAGCCGTCCACGAATAAGCCGTCTGCCGCCGGCTCGCTGCAGGCTAAGGGGGGCACGAGCACCTCTGGCTCGGGCCGATCCCCAACCGGATCGACGACCGGATCGACATCTGGATCGACATCTGGATCGACGCAGGAGATTGCGTCGCTCGGCCAGCAACCCGGGCGTATCCAGGCCACCGATCATCCGACGACGCGCCCTATCGCGGCCTCGGTGGCGGGCACTGTTCCGGCGCCCCAGCCGGACGATGGCTCGCTAGCCTCCACCTCCACCACACCGGTCGCTTCCCCCAGCGCGCCACCGGCAGCCGGCCACAGCCATAAAAAGCCAAGCCCCCTGCATCCGGCTTCCCCAGACATTGCAGAGAGCGATGACAGTCCGTCCGCGCCCACGCACGAGGCCGAGCCCACCGCCGCCGGAGAGCGCTCGCTGGTCCGCACGCTCGGCCTCAAGATCGGCCGCATTGTCATTGATGCGGGGCACGGTGGACATGACTCCGGCACCACAGGGCCGGGCGGGATCGAAGAAAAGCAGGTGGTTCTCGATGTCGCTCTGCGTCTAGGCAAGCTCCTGAAGCAGCGACTTGGCGCCGACGTGATTTTTACTCGCGATAACGACACGTTCATACCGCTCGAGACCCGGACGGCGATCGCCAACAAGGCACAGGCGGATCTCTTCCTCTCGATCCATGCCAACTCCAGCCCCGACTCCTCCGCGCGCGGCGTGGAGACGTATTACCTGAACTTCACGACTTCGCCGGATGCGCTCGAAGTGGCGGCACGTGAGAATGCCGTCTCCGACGAGTCGATCCACGAACTCTCTGACCTGGTGAAGAAAATCACGCTCAAGGACAAGATCGACGAATCGCGTGAGTTCGCCGCCGACGTGCAGAAGGCGCTCTACTCGGACCTCGAAGACGGAAACCCCGGATTGCGCGATCGCGGGGTCAAGAAGGCTCCATTCGTGGTGCTGATCGGCGCGAACATGCCGTCGATCCTGGCCGAGATATCATTTCTCACCAATTCCGACGATGCGCGTGAGCTGCTGCAGCCTGCTTACCGGCAGCGTATCGCAGAGTCTCTCTATCGCGGCGTCGCCCGATACATCAGCGGTCTGAGCGGTGTTCGGCTCGCGCAGACTTCGGTCCACTCCCAGCGGTCGCTGACACCTTAAACGACGCCATTCGACACCCACAGGAGAAATGCTCTAGTCTCAGAAGCAATGCGTATGCTCTCAGCCCTGCGCAATTCGTTTGCTCTCTCCCTTGTTCGCGCGCTTCCAGCCTCTGTTCTCTTAGTGTCCTTGTTCGTAACGCCGGTGCTGGCCAAGCCCGTCGCCTTCGCTCCATCCGCACCATCGGCTCCGCCGCTATTGCCATCGGATTTCGCCGGCTGGAGCACGAGCGCGCCTCCACAGGTAAGCGACGCTCCCGAGGCTGCGGATGCCGCCAACGCCGAAGTTCTGAAGGAATACGGCTTCCAGCAGTTTTCCTCCGCGCAGTACGTCAATGGGGATAACAAACTCAACATCCGCGCCATCCGTTTTCAGGATGCGAGTGGCGCTTATGGCGCGTTTACATTTTTCCGCCGGCAGGGCAGCCTCACTGAGCAGATTGGCCGGAGCGCGGCCTGGGACGGCAGCCATGTATTGTTCTGGAACGGCGCCACCCTGGTGGAGGGGACCTTTGATCACGTGAGCCCCATGTCTCCCTCGGAGCTGCGCGAGCTGGCCAAGGCTCTGCCCCAGCCCGCAGGGTCGGCCAACATTGCTCCTCCTTTGCCCGGCTATTTACCCCGGCAAAACTTGGACACCGGGCTCTCCCGTTACTCGCTCGGACCTCAGGCCTACTCCCGCGGTGGCGGGGTGCTTCCTGTGGCGCTGGTGGACTTTGGTGGCAGCAGTGCGGAAGCGGTGACCGCTAACTACTCCGACCGGGACGGCGAGGGCCAGGTCACTCTGCTGATGTATCCCACTCCGCAACTGGCGGCGGCGCGGCTGCACACGATCGAGGCTTTTCTCAAGGGCCCCCATACACCGGACTGGACGCAGCCATTGACGGAGAGCCGTCCCGGCTCCCTGCTTATCCGCCGGAGCGGCCCCATCGTCGCGATTGTCAGCGGAGGACTGCCGGCTGCAACCGCACAGAAGCTCATCAACCAGATCAATTATCAGGCTGACGTCGTTTGGAATAACCCGAACGGTTATATCAGCGACGGTTCCAGGGTCGCGCGCCTCCTGATTGGGGTCATCACCCTATCGGGCATTTTGTGCGGCGCGGCCCTCCTGCTGGGGTTGTTTCTCGGCGGCGGCCGGGCGCTTTACCGGGTCCTGCGCGGGAAGCCGGCATCCAGTTTCGAGGAGAAAAACGAGTTTATCCGGCTGCACCTGGAGGACTAAAAGCATTTTCGCAATTGGTGTAGACCGGAGCCGCGAAACTCTATGTGGTTTTCTCTCAAAGAAAACCACACCTCGTTGCTCTTGCCAGACCACAGTAATTGCGAAAATGCTCTAAACACCAAGCCCGTGGCTGGGGGGTTACCTTTCCAACGAACGAATGCTTTTTTAATGGAATTGGACAAAAACCGGTGCACACCCCTTCGTAAGTGTTCCGATTGCATTGGCTTGGAGCCCTTTTTCTGACCTTGCAGACCAGGCGGGAGTTGTGCTGTAGTCCGGCGGTCGTCGCGGTAAATAAATCATAATAAGCAGGTTAGCGACATCTTGATTTTGCCTTGACACCCTCGGGAGGCAAACATAAGATTTCGCCAGAAAGTTCTGATGGCTTTGCCTCCGTTGGAACTATTCTCCCTAGAAAGGGCCGCCCTGTTGCCGGGTGGCCCTTTCGTTTTTGTCGCGTGGGTCCCGAGACGGTTCCAGGAAGCACGATTGGGGCCAGTCTTTACGCGTGGCGACAGCCTAGATACAATCCGGGAAGGCGCAGGTCGTGCCGACGTAGCTCAGTTGGTAGAGCAGCTGATTCGTAATCAGCAGGTCATCGGTTCAAGTCCGATCGTCGGCTCCATAGAATCAATCATTTAGCCCCATTCCCTCACTGTGGTAACACCATCCTTCGCTCGCGTGTAGGCCGAAACTAACGGCAACCGCAGGCCAGGGAGTGACCGTATGAGTAAGCTTTTTGTTTTCAGTCTGCTAGCAAGTTCTGCTTTAGGACAGGTCTTTAATCCGGTAGCCAAGGAAAGAACGCCTGAATCCATTCAGCAGCTCCCTTCGGAAGTTCGCCAGGACCTCGCTAAGCGACAATGCCTCATTCCGAAATACAAAGGTGCTGCTGAGAACGAGGATGCAGCCTACACGATGAGCCATTTGTGGTCGCGCACATCCGTCGACTACGCCATTGTTTGCCATACTCCTTCTCTCAAAACCCAGAATGTCCTCGTTTATTCAAGATCAAAGGGAGCATGGAAAGGGGAGATCATCTTCCGAGGTGGATTCGATCCTGCATCGCACGCGGATAAATGTGAAGTGACGGTCGGCATTGCAACACCGAAATACATAGTCGATCATGCACAGGCATATGCGCCGGAGGAATTAAAGTCTCTCCCACCGCTGGATCATAACGGCGTCGACGTTGGATTATGCGAGAAGGCATCCATAATTTTGTACTTCAGCAAAGGCAAATGGCTAGGGCTTCAGGGGGCAGACTAAAAGCATCTGCGCCCGACACGTTGGGCATGCGGCTAAGTGCTCGACCGAAGTTTTAGGCAGCGGACTCGTCAATTTTTCCGCAGCCTGTAAAGCCCTGATGAGGTTACGTGTTCTGGTGATGGCGAACATCGGCGCCGCGGACCCAGAAAATCACGTCTTCTGCGATGTTGGTCGCGTGGTCGCCCACCCGCTCGAGGTTGCGGGCGATCATCAGGGCGTGTAGCGCCTGCGGCGTGTACCGCGGCTGCTCTTTGATCAGGTTGGAAAGAGCGAAAAATGCGGTGTCGTTGAGCTTATCCACGCTGTCGTCCATGGTGAGCACGGCGGTGGCCATCTCTGCATCCGCCTCGATGAAGCCCTGCAACGCTTTCCGTACCATGGCGGAAGCCAGTGAGGCCATGCGCGGAATGTCCACTGGAAGATCGACTACCGGGAACGCCTGCAAATCTCGTACCCGGTCGCTGATGCTGACGGCCTGGTCGCCTACACGTTCCAGATCCGCATTGATCTTGATGACCGCCAGAATGAAACGGAGGTCGATGGCCATCGGCTGCTCCATCGCGAGCAGGTCGAGCGCCATCTGGTCGATCTCGCGCTCGAAGCTGTTGATGGAGATCTCGCTGCGAACGACCAGGTCGCAAAGCGAAATATCACGAACGCGGTACGCCTCAACGGCTCGCTGGATCGCCTGCTCCGCCATGCCGGCCATGACCAGGAGCCGTTCTTTCAGATCGTCAAGTTTCCGATGAAATCGAATCCGCGTCATCCGAACCTGCCTGTGATGTAATCCTCGGTTCGCTTATCGGTGGGATTGGTGAAGATCTTATGGGTCGCGTCGAATTCCACCAGCTTGCCGGTGAGGAAGAAGCCAGTATTTTCCGCAACCCGAGCCGCTTGCTGCATGTTGTGGGTCACGATCACAATCGTGTACTGCGACTTGAGTTGAAAAATAAGATCTTCGATCTTGGCCGTGGAAACTGGATCCAGGGCCGAAGCCGGCTCGTCCATCAGCATCACTTCCGGATCTACAGCCAGCGCACGCGCAATGCAAAGCCGCTGCTGCTGGCCGCCGGAGAGGCTGGCGCCTGACTTCTTCTTGAGGTCGTTCTTCACTTCTTCCCATAGCGCGGCTTGCTGCAGCGAGCGTTCCACTACCTCGTCCAGAACCTTGCGGTTGCGGAAGCCATTGAGACGAAGTCCAGAAGCCACGTTGTCATAGATCGACATAGTGGGAAAGGGGTTCGGCCGCTGAAAGACCATGCCGATCCGGCGGCGTATCTCCACCGGCGAGGATTGCGCGTAAATATCCACCGGACCAACGCGGACGGTACCCGTGACGCGGCCAATCGGGTTGGTCTCGTGCATGCGATTCAGGCAACGCACGAACGTAGACTTACCGCAGCCGGAGGGGCCGATGAGCGCCGTGGCATGGTTGGCCGGAATACGCAGGCTGATGTTCTGAAGAGTGTGGTTGGTGCCATACCATGCATTCAGATCGGATACTTCAATGGCTACGCCCACTAACTTGCCCCTTTCAGAACTCCACGGCCCGCTACGTACCTTACGAGCGCGACGGATACGACGATGAGTACGATCAGCACCAGGGCCCCGGCCCAGGCAAGACGATGCCATTCGTCGTAAGGTGAGAGCGCATACACGAAAATTTGCAAGGGGAGGGCCGCGATCGGTTCATTGACGGTGGTACTCCAGAACTGGTTCCCGAAGGCGGTAAAGAGCAGCGGCGCGGTCTCGCCGGCGACCCGGGCAAAGGCCAGCATGCAGCCGGTAATGACGCCGGGGGAAGCGGTGCGCAGGGTTATTGAAAGCACCGAACGCCAGTTCGGGACCCCCAATCCGAGAGCCGCCTCACGCACATTCAGCGGCACCATCAGCAACATCTCTTCGGTAGTACGGGTAATGGTGGGAATCATCATGATGCCCAGCGCCACGCCGCCGGCGAGCGCGGAAAAGTGCTTTTGCGGCACGACGATGAGCCCGTAGACCGCGATGCCCATCACGATGGAAGGCACGCCGTTGAGCACGTCCGCGGTAAACCTCACCATGTTGGCCAAACGCTTGCCGCGGCCAAATTCGGCGATGTAGATGCCGCCGGCGATGCCGATGGGCACGCCCATGAGACTGGCAAGCGCCAACAGGATGCCCGAGCCAAGAATGGAATTGGCCATGCCGCCCCCGAGCTCGCCCACTGGCTTGGGAACCTTGGTGAAGAAATCGACATTGAGCGAACTGGCGCCCTTATAGAGCAAGTAGCCAAAGATGGCGATCAGAGGCGCCATCACCAGGATGGTGCTGCCTATGGCCGCTACCGTCGCCAGGTGATTGGCGAACATCCGCCAAAGCCGGTTGGCAGGCCGGGCGCGGCGCGGAGTCATCATGACGTTCGAAGCCATTCTCTAGGTACCTCTGACCGGCGCGCCGCGGGTCACTGCCCAAACCAAAACACGTGCCAGGGCATTCACAATGATGGTCACGATAAAAAGCGCCAGACCAATTTCAATTAAGGCGCTCAGATAGAGCGAGTCAGAGGCTTCGCTGAACTCATTGGCGATGACGCTGGCCATGCTGTAGCCCGGGGCCAGCAGGGAGCGTGAGATCTCGGGCCGGTTGCCGATGACCATGGTGACTGCCATGGTCTCACCCAGGGCGCGGCCGAGGCCGAGGATGACCGATCCGACGATGCCGATGCGGGCGTTGCGCAGCACCCCCATGCGAATCATCTCCCAGCGTGTAGCTCCCAGGGCCAGCACCGCTTCCCGCTGGGAATGGGGAACCGCGGAGATGACCTCGCGGGTCAGCGAAGAGATGATGGGCAGGATCATGATGGACAGAATCATGCCGGCGGAAAGCATGTCAAACCCGTAGTTTGGGCCAGTAAAGATTCCCGACCACCCGAGAGTCTTAATGAGAAACGGGTTTACGTATTGGCGCAGCAACGGAACCAGAACAAAAATCGCCCACAAGCCATAAACGACACTGGGAATAGCAGCAAGCAGCTCGGTGAAGAAGGCAAGGAAGCTACGCAGAAACGCGGGACACATCTCCGTCAAGAAAATGGCGACACCGACCGCCAAAGGCACGGCAATGATGAGCGACACGATCGAGGACACCACGGTGCCATAGATAAACGGAAGCGCGCCGAAATTGCCGTTGACCGGATCCCAGGCGGAACCGAAGAAAAACGATAGCCCGAATTTTTGAATGGTGAGCGTGGAGCCGGAAATGAGCTCGTAAAGGATCAGGATGACAATGGCGAAGATGCTGAGCGCGCACAGCAGCATGAGGATGCTGAAGGTGCGATCAGCCACGGACGAACTGCCGCAATTGAGAAGGTACGCACGGACGGGAGAGGGCGACGGCCCAGAGCCGGGAGACGAGCCGCTTTCTGTTTGCTGGGTCACGTCAGCCTGGCCAGCCACTCGCCGCACCTGAATCTCTGATTTCACTACTCTTACCGTAGCGGGGTTTAGTGAACCTCAGGTTAAACCACCGCAGGGCACAATCTTCTGCGATCAAAAAGACTAGAGCGCGCGGGACTTCTCGGTGAACTCTAAGGTGAACTCTATGCGGGTCAGCATACCATTCCGGCACACAGAAGAATCTGTGTGCCGGAATGGAAACCAGACAACTACTTGAGGGTGTTGATGGTGGCGCTGACCTTCTGCGCCACAGAGGACGGAAGCGGGGCGTAGTAAAGCGCGGTCACCTCGTTCTGATGCTCTAGCATCCACTTGAGAAAATCGATCAGGATCTTCCCGTTGGCGGTGTCCTTGGCCGGCTGAGGAATCAAAAGCCAGGTGAAGCTGGAAATGGGATAAGCATTTCCTGGCGAGTTGGTGACGGAGACACGATAATCAGCCGGCATGCTTTTTACGCTGGCCGCCGCTTCGGACACACCCTCGATGGATGCTTTCATCCAGGTTCCTCCCGCGCTCTTCACCGAAGCGAAGGGGATCTTGTTCTGCAGAGCGTAGATCAGTTCGACGTAACCGATCGCCCCTGGGGATTGGCGTACAAAGCCGGCTATGCCTTCGTTGCCCTTGGCGCCGATTCCGCGCGGCCAACTCGGCGCCGCACCCCTACCCGGACCGCCTGCCCAATCTTTGCTCACCTTCGAGAGATAGTCGGTAAAAATGAAACTGGTGCCGCTCCCATCAGAACGATGCACGACAAAGATATCGGCTGAGGGCAACTTGACCCCGGGATTGTCTTTGGCGATACGGGCGTCGTCCCACTTGGAGATCTTCCCCAGATAAATATCAGCCAGCACGTCCGGCCCAATGCGCAGTTCGCTGACACCATCCAGGTTGAAGATCGGGACGACCGCCCCAAGTACCGTGGGTATGGCCTGGATCTTTACCTTGGAGGCGGCCAGTTGTTCATCCGTCAACGTGACGTCGCTGGCGCCAAAGTCAACCGTACCTGTGGTCACCTGACGTATGCCTCCGCCACTGCCGATCGACTGATAGTTGATCTGGACCCCGGGGTGGGAGGCACTGTACTCGCTAAACCACTTGGAATAAATAGGATTGGGGAATGTCGCGCCCGCTCCATTCAGTTTTTGGGCATGGCCCGCGCAAACCGCGGTCATCATGCCGGCGGCCAATAGCCAGATCGTCTTTCTCATGTTCCACCTCGGAAATTACCCTGATTCTCAGTCCTGCCTGTGAAGGGATCTTTACAGGACGATGAATAAGGTAAGAAAAGGCGTCCCAGCGAGGACGGCAAGCTATTTATTTTTCAACTGTTTGCGCGGGAGCTGCGGGAGCGGGACCGGGCACTGCCGCGGGTGATACATTCGGCAGTGCGGCGGGGACAGCGACGCACGGCAGGCGAAAAAGAAAGGTTGCGCCGAACCCGAGTTCGCTTTCACAGCGGATCTGGCCGCCGTGAGCCTGCACGATGTGTTTGGCAATTGAAAGCCCCAACCCGGTCCCACCGGATTCCCTCGAACGTGCCTTATCTACCCGGTAGAACCGCTCAAAGATACGGGGCAGGTGCTCATAGGCAATACCCGGGCCGAAGTCCTGTACATAGAACTCGACGATTGCTTCCTGCCTGCGAGCCCCGACCCGTACCAGGCCCCCCGACTTGCCATATTTCATGGCATTCTCTACCAGGTTTCCGAAAACCTGGCTGAGTGCGTCAAGATCGGCCATGACCGGCTCATCGGTCGTCTCGCCGACTTCGAGTGTGGCGGCCGAATCGAGGACCAGCCCGGCCAGGGAGCCAACGGCTTCTTCGACCAGGCGGGAGGCCTGAATTTTCTGCAGACGCAGTTTGTAGTCGCCGGATTCCACGCTGGCGAGGGCCAACAGGTCTTCGGTCAAGCGATTCATGCGCGAGGCATTCTTGAGGATAATCAGCAGGAACTCGCGGGTCTGATCGCTGAGTTTCTGGTCGTCGAGCAGCGTCTCCACGTATCCCGTGATGCAGGTGAGAGGGGTGCGCAGCTCGTGGGATACATTGGCCACGAAATCCCTGCGAGTTGTCTCCGAGCGCTCGATTTCAGAAACGTCGTGCAACACGGCCACGGCGCCCCCTCCCGGCATGGGAGCGGCGTTGACCTCGAACACCTTGCCGGGCGAAACGGAGATGGCCCGGCGACGGCTGGCCTTTCGCTGAGTGAGGGCGGCAGCTACCGAAGAGAGCACCTCAGGATCGCGAACGGAGTGCACCAGAGCGCGGCCCTCCTGCACCGGGGAAAGCGCGATGCGCTGCATCACGGCATTGCACCAGCTCACCTGTCCCTGGGGGTTGATGGCGATGACCGCCTCCTGCATGCTATCGAGCAACGCGGTCAGCTCGCTGCGGCTGCTTTCGAGCGCATGAAAGCTTTGCTCCAGGCGGCTGGCGGTAACGTCGAGTGCATGAGCAACCGCGGAGATCTCATCCAGATTGCCCTCTTCGACCCGTGCAGACAGGTCGCCCGAGGCAATGCGATTGGCAAAAACTACGATGCGGGCCAAGCGCCGGGCAAACCGCCGCGCCAGCAAGGCGGCCAGCAGCGTGGCCACCCCGAGCGAAAATAACGAAGCCAGCAGGATACCGCGGCGCAATACGAACACCGGAGCCGGAATCGTGGACAAAGGATGGGCCAGGCGGACGACCAGGGCGCCGGCGGGAACGGCGACATAGAAGACGCCCCCTCGTTGGGCGCGGCCAACGGGCAAATGGCGATCAACCACGGCGGCGATCTCCGGCGTCGCATCGCCGGTGAGATCCCCCCGCGAGGCGGCAACCAGGTGACCCTGGGCGTTGAAGATAGAGACTTCCGCGCCGGCTGCGGTGGCATCCAGTTGAGCGATCTGCCGCAAGGAAGCTGCATCATAAGCGTTAGAATCGGAAGCATTTATATGCGCCGCGAGGAGCCGGGCCTGGCCTGCCAGAGATTCTTCGGCCTGGGAACGGAGAGAATGCTCCATGACTTGGCGCAGGGAGAAGTCCAGGACCGCCATGCCAACGAAAAGGACCACTACGAAGGAAAAGAACAGCTTGGTGAAGACCCTGCCCGTCACGCTGCTATCCCTCCCTCCTGCGGCGAAGAGCCCTCGCAGCCATTACCGGCCTTGGCATCACCGGCTTGGGCGACGGGTGCCGCAATCAGGCGCCGGCCTCGATTCACCGTGGCCATAGGTTGGCGTCCGAGCGTGGGTTCGTCCTCAAGGTCCTGGGGTCCGGCTCTGGTTTACCTTCTGCAAACAAAGCAAAGAAGCACGGAACAGGAGATTCGTCGCGCATGGTCCGGAGCCAAGCCCTACGATGCCGATTTTTGAGATTCCTCGGCAATCCGGGGCACCTCGAAACGATAGCCCGCGCCACGCACGGTCTTAAGAAAGCGAGGGCTCTCAGGATCGGTCTCAATTTTCTCACGGATGCGGCGTACGTAGACATCTACCGACCGGGGGGTCACGAAGCGGGCATCGCCCCACACCGCATCGAGCAGATGATCGCGGCTAAAGACGCGGCCTGGGTGCCGGGCGAGGTAGTCCAGCAGCCGGAATTCGGTTGCGGTCGTGGTGGTAAGTTCCCCGCGCACTTTGAGTTGCATCGCACCAGCATCGATGACCACCTCTTCGAAGCTGATGATGGAGGGCGCGGTCGGCCGCTCGAAGCGGCGCAGAACAGCCTTTACCCTGGCCACCAGTTCCCGGGTGGCGAAAGGCTTGGTGATGTAGTCGTCCGCTCCCAGCTCCAGGCCCAGGACGCGGTCATTTTCTCCCGCCCGGGCGGTGAGAAAAATGATTGGGATCGTACTCAGGGCGGGGTTACTGCGAAGTCGGCGGCAGACGTCCAGGCCATCCCCGCCGGGAACCATGATGTCCAGAAGAAACAGCACGGGCGCCTGGCGCTCGGCGTCTGGGACGAGGTTGGTTGGAGTGCTATAGACGCGCACAACAAAACCGGCGGCTTCCAGATGGTGCTGTACCAGGCGGGAAATATCCGGATCGTCTTCCAGAACGCATACGCTTTGACTCAACAGGCTCTCCCTCACGTTCCGGTCAGACCGCGGCTACTTTAGTGGCAGGTCTAAACCGATACTTCGCGGATGCGTCTAGCGTAACCTAACTGAACAGATCGAATGCAAAACTACGGTGAATCTTCATGGATTTACCGGGGATGAACCATTGCGCGGAAGCTAGTTCCGAACATGGCACTCTCTCTCCGCATGGTAGCGGTTGTAGACTTTTGCCAGAGCGGTGGCGACCGCGATCGAGGGACGGTATACCCGTGTCAGATCCAGTCATATTGTGCATCGACGATGAAGATCTCGGCCTCGAGATCCGGAAGATGGTTCTGGAACGCGAGGGCTTCAAGGTGCTGACCGCCAAGGACGGTGTTTCCGGCCTGGCGATGTTAGATACCGAGCGGATCGATGCTGTGATTCTAGATTATGCCATGCCCGGGATAAACGGGGGCGAGGTAGCCGCGATCGTGCGTAAACGTAACCCTCAGATGCCCATCCTGTTGCTCTCCGCGTACGTCGCGCTTCCTGACGACGTAATGCGGGTGGTGAGCGCCACGGCGACCAAAGGGGACGGAGCGTTTACGCTGGTCGAAAAGCTGAAAGAAATGCTGCAGACCAATGCTTCCGATGGCCCAGGTGGCTCTCGTTGAATCTGCACCAGTTTCGACAAATCCTGGTCGTCACCGTACTGCTGCCCCTGGTTCTGCTGCTGCTGCTGGCCTTGGTGCTGGCCTGGCAGATTCAGCGCACGCTGCGGGAGCAGCGCCGTATTGACCATACCGACCGCATCACCGCCCAGCTCAATGAAATGGAACGGCTGGTGGTGGATCAGGAAACCGGCCTTAGGGACTACCAGCTCACCCACGACCCGACCACCCTCGAGCCCTATCAGAACGCGGAAGGCGGGCTGCACATCGCCCTGGACCGGATGCTGTATCTCGTCGTGGACGATCCTGACCAGTTACAGCGGCTGCGGCAGATACGCGAGAGCCACCAACTCTGGATGCGATTCGCCGGCAGGGCACTGGATAATTTGCGCGCGGGGAAGATCTTCGGAGACACGGCGCTGGATCTGAATGGAGGCCAGATCATGGCCGCCTTGCGTACTCAGATCGGTACCATGACGCAGATCGAAGTAAAGCGCCGCGACCAGGAAGTACAGTCGACCAACTCCCAGGTTCGCACGCTGATGACGATTCTGGTGTTGTCGTCCATAGGGACCGGCATTGTTCTCGGCATCTATACCCAGCGCAATCTGAAACGAGTCTCGGGCGCGTTCCGGACCTCGCTTTGGGAAGTGCATGAGCGGGCCAATGAGCTGACGGAAAGCCGGCAATGGTTGCAGACGACGCTGGAATCGGTGGGCGACGCATTGATTGCCTGTAACCGCGATCGGCGCGTAGAACTAATGAATGCTGTGGCCCAGCGGCTGACTGGCTGGACTCTGGAAGAGGCAAAAGGGAGCACTCTGGAATCAATTTTCCGGATTGTCGATGAGGAGACGCGTGAGCCGCTGAATCCGGCGGCGCAGACGGAACCCAGGGACCCGGCCACCAAGCATTATTCGCTGCTCATTGCCAAGGATGACACGGAGTATCTGATCGACCAAAGTGCCGCCCCTATTCGGGACGCCGAGGGGGAAGTGGCTGGAGTGGTGCTGGTCTTCCGTGACGTCACTGACCTGCGGCGGAAAGAAGCAGCCCTGATGGCGAACGAGAAGCTGGCGGTGGCAGGACGCCTTTCCGCAAGCATTGCCCACGAGATTCATAATCCGCTGGATTCGGTAGCCAATTTGCATTACCTGATGGCGAACGAAAAGGACGCGGCGAAGCAGCAGAAATACCTCGGAATGGCGCAGCAGGAACTGAATCGGACGCTGCAAATCAGCCGCGCCATGCTGGGCCTCTATCGCGAGCCCAAAGCGCCGGTGGAAGTGGATCTGCGGGAGCTGTTGGAGAGTGTTCTGTTGCTGCTGGACCGGCAGCTCAAGGATCAGTCGGTAGCGGTTAGCCGGAGACTGGGCGAAGGCACTCCTATTCAAGGGTTTCCCGGTGAGTTGCGGCAGGTTTTCACCAACCTGGTTACCAATGCCGCCGAGGCGGCGGGTCCGGGTGGCCGGGTGCAGATCCTCCTGGAGAGCTCGTCTGCTAGCGATATACGCCCCGGCGCCTCGGTGGTGATCACCGACAGCGGCCCCGGCGTTGCCGAGGGCAATCAAGCCAAGCTCTTTAAACCCTTCTTCACCACCAAAGGCGAACTGGGCACGGGCCTCGGACTCTGGGTGAGCAGGGGGATCGTGGAGAAACACGGGGGCAAGATCGAGCTGGTAAACAGCACGGATCCAGTGTTTCCCGGCGCCGCGGTCAGCGTTTACCTGCCTCCGCTTGGAGCAGCTTCGAAGATGGCGGCCGCGGGCAACCACCCGGCTCAGCAACCGGTGGCGTGACCGAGGGGCGCGGGTCGGAGTCCCACTAGGGCATTTTCACTTCTCGTGCATACAGAGCGACGGATCCCGACGCGGCTTTTCCTCAAGAACCGGGGTGGAAGAAAAGCGACACCTCGCCGCACTCACCTGTGCAGAGTAGAAGTGAAAATGCTCTAGGGCCGGTGCGCGACAAAGCGCAACCTCACGTAGTCCGCGGTCCATTTGCCCGCCGCATCACATAGAACCGGTTGGAGCAGAGTCACGACCTGTTCGATGACGGCTGGCCGCTCCGCGAGAGGTATATCTGCAAACACGCTGTTCCGGAAGGTCTGGAGCCATTCGGTCATGCCGGACGGCAGCAGGGTCGGGCGCGGAATTAAGCTGATCTCCTGAACCCGGAAACCGTGGCGTTCCAATCGGCTGCGATATTCGGCGGGAGCGAAGAAACGATTGTTTTCGATGCGTTCGCGGGGTATCCCGCGAGCGGTTAATACTGCCAGGAGCGCAATGCGAATGGCGGCGATATTGCCTTGGCCGCCGCATTCGGCGACGAAGCGGCCGCCGGGCTTCAGCGCCCGATACACCCCCTGCAGAACCGCATCCTGATCGGTCATCCAGTGCAGCGCTGCGTTGGAAAAGACAGCATCGAATTCACGATCGAATGGTAATGCTTCGCCGCGGACGCAGCGGGCATCCACTCCCCGCTCTTTGGCCGCGGAGACCATCTGCGGCGAAGCGTCGACCCCTACCAGGGTCGCCTGTGACTCGGCAATCCTATGGGTGAGAAAGCCGTCGCCACACCCCAGGTCGAGGATGCGTTCACCGGTCTGCGGACGCAGGGTCTGAACCAGCGATTCGGCGAGAAGCGCGACGAATCGGCCGTTGCCGGCGTAGAGCGATGCATCCCATGTCTGTTGCATTTGTCTACCGCATTCCTTGATTCTAATGACTCGGACGAGACGGTAATGCCCGGTGCGCCGGGTTTGTCCGGGTCGCCCGGTTCTCAGATGGATGCGACGGGGAGCAGCGTGATGTCGTCGACCAATCCGACTTCTTTCTGCACGAAAGGCTCCGCATAGCGGACGCCGCCAAGCAGGCCATAGTGCCGGGCCACGGAGAAGGTACGCTCACGGATCTCGTCGTGGGGCACGAAAAGACCCCCACCGGTGGGCTGATCGGCATATTGCGAACGATAGGCGAGCAAGGAGCGAAAACGTTCTTCGATGAAGGGTGTGATATCGACGACGAAGCTGGGCCGTACGTCGGCATAGAGGCTGGCATAAATAATCTTGAAAGGCCGGAACGGCGCCTCCCCGGTGTCTATTTTCGCCAAGCCGGCAAGAAAGCAAGCCTCATACCCAAGGGTCCCGCTGTTGTAGTGGTCGGGATGCCGGCCCTGCCAGTAAGGCAAGATCACCACGCGGGGACGCAATTGGCGGAGCTTGCGAACGATCTTGATACGATTTTCCCAGGTGTTTTCTACCCTGCCGTCCGGTATGTCGAGCGCTCCGCGCCAAGCGACACCGAGAATGCCGGCCGCGTCCTCGGCTTCCTTGGCCCGTTCCTCGGCCGATCCGCGGGTGCCGGCCTCTCCCTGGGTCAAGTCGAGAATGGCCGTGCGCAGCTGGAGGGAGTGCATGCGCAACAGCGTGCCCCCACAGGTCTGTTCCACATCGTCGCGATGAGCCGCCAGAGCGAGAACGTCGACCGGTTCCATGTTGCTCATGTCCTGCTTCACGTCAATAGCGGTCAATAGACGGTGTTGTCGTCGTCGCTCGGTGAGTCCATGTAGGCCACATCGTAAGCGGTACCCACAACCGTCACCTGCGAGTTGTCGAGCGCCGAACCGTCCACGGTGTTGTAGATGTACACCTGCCCGCCCTCCGCGGTGTAGATTTTGTGCAGACCGGTCACGGCTGCGAGGCCGGTGCCATCCCCTTTGTAGGAATCGATCATCGTGACCGAGTTGGTCGAGGTGTTGAACATGGTGACGCAGCCGAGGTCGGTCGTCGCACCCTGGTGATAGCGTTCGCCCGTGGTACACAGCAGGGACCCAATCCAGAGCGTGTTGTCGTCCGCGAACACCATCCTGAGGTGGGTTCCGTCGCTGATGGGATAGGAGCCGGTGACGGTCTTTGCGCCGGTATCCAGAATGGAAAGAAAGCCTGCGAAGTAGCCATCCGGTTGCAAGTGTTGCCCGGCCAGGTAAAGGAGGTTGCCGTTGGCGATGGCATCGGTGGTCCCTCCAGGAACCGGCACTGTAGCGGTGACGGCGGTGGGGGCTCCGGGGGGCACGGGAGCGCCGGACTGGATGACGATTCCGGCCACGGGCAGGAAGCTGACGCTGGCTTGGGCGCCCCCGCATTCCGGGCCACAATTGAGCACATACGCGGTGGTGCCATCGGGAGAGAAGACGGCCTTGGTTGGCCGGTCAAAGTTGCCCGCCACCGGCACCACGCAATAGACAGGTATGTTTTGGGGTTCGCAATCCTCCGCGTTGGCCGGGGTCTTCTGGTACGTCTGCAGCTTGACAATGCTGTACACCAGATTACTGTCCTGCACGAATAGCAGCGCAGCCGACCCACTGGGGTTGATGGAGACGCGATACACGTTGGGAAGATTCAGGCCATAGCTGGCGCCGAGAGTGCGATCCTGCACTGTGACCGTATGTGCCGCCTGGTTGGCGGCAAACACATATCGCTGATCGCGGGAAATATAAACGCTGGAGGATGCCCCGGGCAGAGCGACAGTCGTGGTCTGTGCTTCGGTCTGGTAATTCAAGAGAGCATAGGTGCCGTCCCCGGAGCCATAGACCCCCCCAACCTGTTCTTCCGGCATGTTCTGGATGGTCTGCGGAGAGGCCCCGGAGTAACCTGACAGGCTAAAGGAGGGAACTTTGTCGTTGAAGCTGTGGCGGATGTCGTAGAAGGCGTCAACGATCTGGAGCGTCCCCTTGGTGAGAGAGCCCGGATTCTGCACGGCAATCAGTACACGGTTCAGGATTCCGCTGGGAGGGAGTACCCGGCCGCCGAAATAAAAGTTCTTGCCGCAACCGGCCAGAAAAATGGATACAAAACAGGCTAGCGCAGAAAGGACACAGAAGGACCGGAGACTTCTTTTCTTCAACTAAGACCTCACCAGAATCACCACGCGGCGCGTATGCGGCAAAGGCCAAGTATAACAAAGCGGCGGTTGGCGTTCGCACCGCGGGCGGCTATAGCATAATTAGACTTATCCCATGAAGAATCGGCTCACCGAGATCTTTGGAACGCGGAACGTTTTATGCGACGGAGCCATGGGAACCAGTTTGTACGCCCGTGGCGTGTTTATCAACCGCTGCTACGACGAACTTAACCTCTCTCAGCCGGAGCTGGTGCGCAGCGTCCACGAGGATTACCTGCAAGCGGGCGCGGAGATTATCGAGACCAATACGTTTGGGGCCAATGCCCTGCGTTTGCAGCGCTATGGGCTGGCGGACCGGGTGGTCGAGATCAACCGGGCGGGAGCTGAGGTTGCGCGGAAGGCCGTGAAAGCGCTGGCCGAAAAGCAGAGCGGCAAAGCCTGGGTCGCCGGCGCCATCGGACCGCTCGGTGCACGCCTGGAGCCTCTGGGGAAGATTGGGCTGGAGGAGGCGCGGGCCGCCTTTGCGGAGCAGATTCGCGGTCTCGCCGAGGGCGGTGTCGATATGCTGCTGATCGAAACCGTCTCCGCGCTGAACGAAGCGGAGCAGGCGATTCTCGCAGCAAAAGAAACGGCTCCGTCGCTGCCGATTCTGGTGATGGTGACGGTCGACGAGGATGCAAATTGCCTCGACGGCTCTTCTCCGGAGACGGCCGCGGCACGATTAACCGAGTGGGGAGCGGAAGCGATCGGTTGCAACTGCAGCGTAGGACCGGCGACCGTGCTCACTGCGATTGAGTGCATGGCGGGGGCCACGAATCTACCCCTGATTGCGATGCCGAACGCCGGTATGCCGCGAGCCGTAGAGGGTCGCAACATCTACCTCACCTCGCCGGAATACATGGCGAGTTTCGCCCGCAAGCTGATTAAGGCGGGAGTTCAATTTGTGGGGGGCTGTTGCGGCACCACGCCCAGTCACATCAAGTCGATGAAGTCTTCTCTACGGGCGATGGGCGCGCAGGAGGTTGCGCATCACCGGGTTAAGCAGGCGCCGGTCGTCTCCGAGCTCCAGCCCGCGCCCCTGGCAGAGCGATCTGGCCTGGGCAAGCTGATTGCCGAACGCAGCTTTGTCACCATGGTGGAGATGGTTCCCCCCAAGGGCATCACCTGCGAGCGCGAGCTCGAAGGGGCCCGATTACTGATGAAGCACGGGGTCCACATCATCAATGTTCCGGACCTGTCGCGCGCAGCGCCGCGGATGAGCGCGCAAAGCCTGTGCATCCAGATTCAGCGGCTCGGCATGGAGACCTTGCTTCACTACACCTGCCGCGACCGCAACCTGCTGAGCATTCAGTCGGACCTGCTGGGGTCTTCGTCCATCGGCCTGAAGAACATTTTGTGCCTGACGGGTGATCCGCCCAAACTAGGCAATTATCCCGATGCCACGGCGGTGTTCGATGTCGATGCCATTGGACTGGTAAACATCGTGCGCCGTTTAAACCATGGATTGGATCTGGGCAGCAATCCGGTTGGGGTTTCGAGCGGTTTGACCATCGGGGTGGCTGCCAATCCCGGGTTGCCGGACATGGACACCGAGATTCGCCGCTTTGCCTACAAGGTCGAGGCGGGAGCCGAGTATGCGATTACGCAGCCGGTATTCGACCTGAATTTGCTGGAAGCTTTTCTGAAGCGTATCGAGGAGTTTCGCATTCCGGTGATTGCGGGCATCTGGCCGCTGACCAGTTTGCGCAACGCGGAATTCATGAAGAACGATTTGCGGGTCTCCATGCCCGATGAGATCATCGCGCGCATGCAGAAGGCCGATACGCCCGAACTAGCCCGCGCCGAGGGCATTCGCATCGCGCGGGAGATGCTGTCGGCTGCACGTCCGATGATCCAGGGAGTACAGGTCAGCGCCCCGCTGGGACGTTACGCCGGCGCGGTCGAAGTTCTTGAGGTAGTCCTCGGCAAATAGCGGGGGTAAGAAGCGGGAGGTCTGGCTTTGGCAACGTTTGAGGAATCGCTGAAACAACTCGAAACCATCGTCGGCCAGCTGGAGCGGGGTGACCTGGCGCTGGAGGACTCGATCAAGATGTTCGAAGAGGGCATGCGCCTCTCGGCGCAATGCAAGCAGGAACTGGACAGCGCCGAGGGCAAGGTGCAAATCCTGCTCAAGCAACGCGACGGGTCCGTGAAGGCCGAGCCCTTTCCGTCAAAATAAAGTACCGCCCGCTGCCATTCGACAGAGCAAGCGGCCTGGCCTTCGGGAAACCTTGGTGGAACCTACCTGGGTAACCTGGGGGGAAGTGTGCGCCTTAAGCGCCCTATGCGCCCTAAGTCCGGGGAGCAAGCCTTTACTGTTCGCTCTTCCGGGCCAATTCCTGTTCCACGAAAGCAAGCAGATCGTCCCCAACCAGGCCGGGTGGCTCGACGAAGAAACGCGGTTTCCCGGCGATCAGGCGCAGGGAAACCTGGTTCCATTGCGGGGTAAGCTCTCTGCCCGAAGCCCGCAAGAGTACAGCATCCGCGCGATCCAGAAACAACCGCGCGGAGTCTTTGAAGTCAGCCGTAGCATGGTCGAGCACTGTCAGATACAGGTCGGGACGGAGAAACTGCAGCAGGCTGTTGGACTCGAAGATGACATTCCCTGCCGCTTCAATCTCTTTGCGAATGCGCGGCATAGCGTCCGCGAGGCTACCGATGCGGGTGCGCACCCACAACGACCGCCTGGCCCCGGCCGCAAGGAAGCGCGAGCTGTCGGTTCCGGTGTTGGGATCCCGCTCGGTGCTGACAGCAATGGTGTGCTCGTCCGTCTGGCAGTCGCAAGGTTCGCCGTTGGCGCTGCAGAACCCGTGCCCAAATTGGGTAATCTTGCAGGCGGTCCAATGACGCTCGGGCATGCGGGCAATCAAACTGGCCACCACGGAAGTCTTGCCGACGCTGCGCGAGTGCCCCCCAACCACCACAATGGCCATCTACTTTTCCCTTGGCTTCCTGGAAGCCGTTAGCCGCGACAGAACGGCCAACTCCTTCAGATATTGCCGGACCGGTTTGGCCGGCGTCCCCCAAAAGACGATCCCTGGCCCGAGTAGTTTTTTTTGGGGCAGGATGCCTCCCTGGCCGCCGACGATGACACCTGGGCCGATCATCGCGTGATCGCCCATGCCCACCTGGCCGCCCAGGATGGCGCCGTCGCCCACGACGCTCGATCCCGAGATGCCGGTCTGGGCCGCGATCACTACATTTCGGCCGATGGTGCAGTTGTGACCGATGTGGATCAGGTTGTCGAGCTTGGTCCCACGGCCGATGCGCGTCTCTTCGAGGGCCCCACGGTCGATCGTCGTGTTGGCGCCGACCTCGACGTCATCCTCGATGACCAGCGTGCCCTGTTGAGGAAACTGGGTGTACTCCCCGCTGGTTTGATCGCGAACGTAGCCGAAGCCATCGGCTCCCAGGACTGCCCCAGCGTGGATCACCACCCGATCTCCCAACGAGGTGCCGGTATAGAGGACGACTCGGGGATAGATGCGGCAATGGTTGCCAACGCGGACCCCGGGACCGATGACAGCGCCGCTGCCAATGATGGTGTCGGCGCCGATGGTGGCTCCCTCTTCAATGGAAGCGTGGGCGCCGATGGAGACATCCGGCGCAATCACCGCCCCGGGGGCGATCGCGGCGGTCGGGTGGATAAAGGAGGACCCGGGCGTCCCGCGCAACAACACCGCCGCGCGCGCGAAGGCCAGGCGCGGTTGCGAGACGCGCAGAACCGGTTTAGTCCCAGGGCTGACGGCAGCGGCAATGCGCGGGGAAACGAGCACCGCAGCCGCGGAAGAGACGAGTGCCGCCGCGAAAGAGGCCGCGTCTTCGGCAAAGACGAGACAGCCAGGTCCGGCGCGGGGAATACTCGATACCCCGGTAACGATGGGGTCCGCCGAGGCGCGATCGAGCTTCGGATCGAGCTGGGCATCGAGCTTCGGATCGAGCTGGGCAGCCAGTTGACTCAGCGTGATTGCGGGCACGGCGTTGCTCCTGATCTCCAACGGATAGCGGAGGGGATAGCGGGGCGGATCGTTCTCAAAGACATGGTGGGAGATGGTCCTCAAGTGTAGATGGGAGCCTCGCCCGGGGGGCGGGTCTTCCACCGGCGGTGGACCCAAAGCCACTGGTCGGGATATTGCCGAATGTAGTCCTCAATCACACTGGTAAACAAGGCAGTATTGCCGACTACATCGGCTTCCACGTCTCCACTGGATAGGAGGGCCAGGGGAGCACCGAAGCGGAGCACGTATTGACGCGTTGCCTCTTCCCACAGCAGGAAGCCGGGGAGCACGCTGGCTCCGGTCTTCATGGCAACGCGGGCCAAGCCCGAGCCGGTACAGGCGGGATGCCCAAAGAAATCCACGAATGCGCCTTGCGGCGGGGTCATGTTGGTGTCCATTAAGATGCCCACCGTCTCACCTCGACGCATGGAAGCCAACAGACCGCGGGCAAAGTCGTCCTTGTGCAGGACTTGATTGCCGTGGAGGCAACGAATGCGGTTAACCAGATTGTCAACCAGCGAATTATCCAGGCGGCGGATCACGATGCTCATGGAATAACCCATCAGCGAGTGATAGAAGCTCGAAAGCTCCCATGCGCCGAGGTGGCCGGTCAGTATAAGGACTCCTTTGCCTCGATCGCGGGCCGCCAGGTAGTGCTCCAGTCCTTCATAGCGAATGAATTCCTGCGTTCTCGCTGGTGTATAGCGTGGCATCTGGCAGAATTCGGCCAGGAGCCAGCCCAGATTGCGGTACAAGCTGCCGAGAATCTGTTGCCGTTGGGCTGCGGTCTTGTCGGGAAAGGCCAAGGCAAGATTGCGGTGGCCAGTGCGCCGAAGACGCGGTGTGAGCAGCAGGGCGACACGGCCCACGAACGCACCGAGGCGCCGGGCGATGCTCCTGGGCGGCAAGCCAAGCAGTGTCACCACTGTCCACACCAGCACGAATTCGAGTCGTTTGCGCATCAGGGGTTGTTCTTGAGGACTAAGCCAGTGGCGTTCTGGTCTTAAGCCGCCCCCGAGAGTGCGACTATTTCCTGACATCGGAGAAGTATTTGGCCACCGTGCGCACGAACGGCCGCGCGTCCAGGGGTGTTGCCACCTCACCCTTGAGGATCTGGGCACTGGGGTGATTTACGCCGTAGAACGTCCGGGTGGCCTCGTTGTTTTCGTCCACTACGGCCCCAGAGAGATCGACGCCGGCAAAAAGTCCTTTGGCGCGCGAATATGTGAGCAGCTCCGCATTAAGCTTCCAGTCGGTCGCAGCCTGGGAGTTTCTGCCAACCGGCCCGGCCGCAGCCGAGGCGTCGCCGCCGATCTTGAATTTGCTCTTCAGCAGGTCCTGAAAGCCCTTATCGTTGACGGCAACGAGAACCAGGTCGGTGGCCTGGCCACCAATCTGAAAGCCGAAGCTGCCGCCCGCGATCTTGATGAAGGCGGGAGCGCTCCAGCCGTGACCCGTGCGGCAGGAAACAACACCCTGACCGTATTCCGCACCGAACACGAAGGCGCCTTTCTTGACGCTGGGAACCACGCCGACGCAGGTAGCCTGAGACATGATCTGATTCGGGATTGCCCTGTCCGGGGTCGCCATGATCGCATCCAGAACGTCTTTGGCGTTGCTTAGGCGGGCCTCGATGGTTGCTTTATCATCCGCGGCATAGGCCGACAACGTAGTGAGGGAAATTGCGACGACGCAACATATTGCAAAAAGCTGCTTCATGGTCTTTCCGATCTCCAGGTGGGACGCGTGTCCGCACGGTACCAAAGCTGCTGACGTTGGCGCGATTCTCTACGGAAAACCGCTCTGAGACCATTTGGGCCGCCATTTTCTCGCTGCCACGACTGGCTATGGTCCAGATACTCTCCCTAGCATAGCAACGGGAAATTCGCAGCGGATGCGGATCCTGCATTTCATCCTGGGGCGGCTAAGGCTAAACAGGGTGCGGAAAAACTAGACGGACGCTGGAAAGACAAATTTCTCAGGCAGGGCACGGCTAACGCCGTGCCGTGGTAAAGATTGTGCCGTCCCTGCGGGACTCCCTGAGTTGTCTAATCCTACCCGGCACTTCCGTGCCGGGCTACAGATTCTGCCGTCCCTTCGGGACTCGCCTCCCAGGACGAGGATAGGGGGAGATGCTTTTCTGCAACAATTGCAGGATAGTCTCCCCCTGAGGCCGGGCCGGCGTGCGGCCATGGTGGGGCGTCAAGTTGTCAAAGAACTGCCAAGCTCAAGAGGACGCGCACTGGGCGCACCCCTGCTCATTCGCGTGATTGATCTGCTCTCTCCCGCAGCCCCCTCACCGGGCGAAAAAAGAATCCACCTTGTGCGAGATAAGCGAGATAAGCGAGTAAAGCGAGTTAAGTCCGTTGTGGTTTAACAATCACCCCTGGAGACTCATTGCAATTTCCAGCGGTGCGCGTCGATTGGACCCAAGTGAACTCGCGGCCTAGCGCCCGCTACACCCATATAGATGCAGAAACCTCCCGGAACGTTCGGCTGAATTGGCGCGTCGACAGGACTTAGATAATCGCAACCCCGTGGACCTGGCAACATACGTGAAGAGGAGACATCTGTTCAGCCGTCCCTTCGGACTTCTCTCCGAACATTGGTCCGTGTACCGAGGATCATCCTGGGCTATTTTCAGCCAGAGCTGTCCAAATTAGCTTGGAGCTGGGATGGACGAGGTTGATTCCATTGGGCGCAAGAAAAAAGCGAGCGGCATTTGGAAAACAGGTTGTGGTTGGGTAACTGAGCGTTGCGGTCAAGAGGATCCAGCAGGGGCTTAAAGCCCAGCATTTTTCGATTTTGCGGCACAGTCGACGCTCGCTGCGGCGAGGCAGCCGTGCCCCGATACAAAGTCCAGCGCGAAAGCGCAGGATAGAGAAGGTCGGATTTCTTCCGGCAACGCTAAAGCGTTGCCTCCCCCTGCTAAAGCAGGGGGCTTCCACCCAAAAACACCGCCAGCAAACTTCTTCAGAAAAGCTAATTTGGACAGGTCTGATTTTCAGCCGTCCCTTCGGGACTGGATTTAGGCGGGAGAAAGCGGGCGGGAAAGGAAGAAAGCGGCGGGAAAGGAAGAAAGGGCGGAAAACCGCGACGCCGGGGGCTCCCCCAAAAAAAGGGGGGCTGGTGATTGCAGAGTTCGCCATCATACAGCCCCGTCCCCAGATCTGCGTTGTTTCTAAAGTAACTTTCTGTCAAATTGAGTAACCAGGCAATGTCACCAAAGTACCCTGACCTAAAGTACCGTATTGGAACGCATGTTTTTCCCGAACCGGGCGGGCGCAAGAGTCCCTTTTTATTCAGGCTCCGGGATCACAATGGAGTTGGTAACTGCATACATCGAAAGGGCTATCCGGTTCTCCACGCCTACTTTACGCATCAGCCTGGCGACGTGGGATTTCACGGTTCGCTCTTCGATGCCCAGATTGCGGGCGATCTCGCGGTTGGATCGTGCGGCGACCAGAAGCTTGAGCACTTCGGTTTCGCGAGGAGTAAATTGAGCCAGAGCCGCCGGCACCGTGCGGGAGTGTTTGGTGGCGCGATCTACGAAGATCGACAACACCCGGCGAGGCGCCCAGATGGACCCCTGGCTCACAATCAGGATCGCCTGTTCGACCTGCTGCGGTGTGGCGCTGGCTTCGAGATAGGCCTTGGCCCCCGAGGTGATCGCCTGCAGAATGACCTCGTCGCCGGCATCCGGACCCATCACGATAAGCCGTGCATCGGGCCGCAACCCATGGATAGTTGCTACCAGCGGTAAGGGGAGATCGTCTCCATGGAGGCCGACCAGAGCCAGCTTGAATTCGTGATCGGCCAGCAACTGCGGCAGATCAAGGGCCACAAATTCAATCCGGGGATGGTCCTGAAAAAGCTCCATGAAGCCCTGGACGCGGATGGGCTCTGCTTCGAGCAGGGCCACCCGCAAGCGGGGAGGTGACTTTGCCGGCTGAGCCATTAGAGTTTTGGGAGCACGATCCCTTTTTGGTTTTGATACTTCCCTTTGCGATCCGCGTAACTGACTTCGCATGGCTGATCGCCTCGGAAAAACAGGATCTGGCACAGGCCCTCATTGGCATAGATACGTGCCGGCAGAGGCGTGGTGTTTGAGATCTCGAGGGTGACGAAGCCTTCCCACTCCGGCTCGAAAGGAGTGACGTTGACGATGATGCCGCAGCGGGCATACGTCGATTTGCCGACACAGATGGTGAGCACGTCGCGGGGAATTTTGAAATATTCCACCGAGCGGGCGAGCGCGAAAGAATTCGGGGGGATCAGGACAGAGGCAGCAGTGACGGTGACGAAAGACCGTTCATCAAAATCTTTGGGGTCGATGACGGCGCTATTGACGTTGGTGAAAATCTTGAACTCATCGGAAACGCGAAGATCGTAGCCATAGGACGAGAGGCCATACGAGATAACGCCTTCCCTCACCTGTTTTTCGCTGAAAGGGTCAATCATCCCCTTGAGCGATTGTTCTCTAATCCATCGGTCAGACTGAATTGACATGCAACTCCTCAGAAAACGTTGGCCCCGCATGGCGAAGTGAGCTTGTGGGTGGAGGATTTCGTAGCCGGAAACTGCATCTTACGGCAGCCCGGGTTGGTTGACAAACATTTGCCCGCGGCTGTGGAGTGCCGTAACGAAGAAGTGTACCTTGCGCCCTGGAGTAGGGTACGCATCAGCAAGCCGCTGGACCATACGGGAAACACGCTATACGATGAGGACGTAGCCGGGCATTGCAGTTACCTATCCTCTTGCGGGGTAAAGGCATGATTAAACAGGACATCATCCATCAGGTCATCGCTAAGACGGGACTGCCGCGCAACAAGGCGGAAGCGGCTGTCGATACGGTTTTTGAAAGTCTGAAGAAAGCTCTCGCCTCGGGCGACCGAATCGAGCTGCGTGGTTTTGGCGTGTTCAATGTCCGCCCGCGCAAGACGGGTATCGGCCGCAATCCGCGGACGGGTGCGGAAGTCACCATCACCCCAGGCAAGGCGGTTCGCTTCAAGCCGGGCAAGGAACTGCACTTGCTCGATTCCTAGAGCCGCTTGACAGAAATTTCCCGGCCCATGGCAGCAACCACCCCAGCGGACCGCCCGTTTCTCCCGCGTCCTGAAGAGCCTGTTCCGCAACCAGCCGCGAGTTCGTTTGCGTGGCTGCCGTTGTGCCTGCTGTTGGTGAATATTTTCACCACCGCGAGTACCGGCGCTCTGCTGATGCAGAACTTTCGCCTGGGCCAGCCTCCCCTGGTAAACGAAGGCGACATGTTCCCCCTGCACTGGATCTGGAAACATCCTGCCATGCTTCCCAGCGGCTGGTCTTTCTCCCTGGCACTGCTGGGAATTTTGCTGGCGCACGAGGCGGGACATTACATATTGTGCCGGCGCCATGGAATTCAAGCGTCCTGGCCCTACGTGCTGCCCGCTCCGACATTGAGTGGCACCGCCGGGGCCGTGATCCGGATCCGCTCCCGCATTCCGTCGCGACGGGCGTTGATCGAGGTGGGCATTGCGGGACCGATTGCCGGCTATGTGGTGGCGTTGGGCACCTCGATCCTGGGTATCCTGCTTTCCCGGCCGTTGGCTCCCGGATCGGGTCCCGCGTTGGTCCAGTTTCACCAACCGTTGACCGTCGCGTTGCTGGATCGTCTGCTCGTCGCGTTGATTCCGGGGGTTCCTGCCCTGAATACCTTGCTGCCCCACCCGGTTCTGATGGCGAGCTGGGTAGGACTCTTTGTCACTTCGCTCAACCTGATACCGGCTGGGCAACTGGATGGCGGGCATATTCTGTATGCAATTTCATCGCGATGGCATCGGCGCATGACGTACGCGGTGCCGGTGGTGCTGCTGGCCATGGGGGTTACGTTGTGGACGGGATGGTTGCTGTGGGGGGTGATCCTGCTTCTGCCGGCCATGCGGCATCCGCACGTTTCTTATTTTCCACTGATGCCCTACGACCACCGCTGGCTCGCTGTGCTGGCGGCGATCCTTCTGGTGCTGACGTTTTTGCCTGCGCCTTTCGTCGGGGTCGGCCTACTTGATTTGTTCCGCTGACCCACGGACTACATCAGATTCACGGCGTCGACGTCGATGACCAGATTGCGGCGCGGGATGCCGAGCGCTTCGGCCTGGGCGAGGCCTGCCCGGAGCGTCCGGGCTAAAGCCTGCCGGTTTTCGGCTTTCAGCAGGAGGTGAAAACGATAGATGCGCTTGAGGCGCGTGATCGGGGCGCTCGCCGGCCCCAGCACCCGTACCTGCTGCAGCGCCATGCCGGCGAAGCATTTGCCCAGACTCGTTGCCCAGCCGGCCGCCTCCTCCAACCGCGGGCTGTGGATGATGATGTTTGCCAGCACGGCGTGGGGTGGGTAATGCATCCATTTGCGGTACTGCAACTCCTTTTTCACAAAGGTCCGGAAGTCATGCTGGGCCGCACACTGAATCGCATAGTGCTCGGGGTAATAGCTCTGGACGAGCACGTTGCCGGGCAGATCGCCACGCCCGGCACGGCCCGAGACCTGAGTCAAAAGCTGGAAGACTCGTTCCGCGGCACGGAAATCGGGCAGACCGAGAGCGTGGTCGGCGCCCACCACCCCGACAAAGGTGACCCCGTGAATGTCGTGGCCCTTGGCGATCATCTGCGTGCCCACCAGCAGGTTGATATGCCCACTGTGCATCCGCTCCAGCAGGTGCTCCATGTCGAAGCGATTGCGGATGGTATCGCGGTCCATACGGCCGATGCGGGCCTGGGGAAACAGTTCCTGCAGACGCTCCTCGCCTTGCTGCGAGCCTGCGCCGAGAAAAAACAAGTGTTCGCTTTCGCACTTGGGGCATCGTTCGGGGACCTTGCGAACGTATCCGCAATAGTGACATTTGAGCCGTTGCCCGGAGGGGCTGATCGCAGCGGCCTGCGGATCCGCGGGGATGACGGGTTTGTGGTGGGTAAGGGCGATGGCGCAGTTTTCGCATTGCAGCTTCTCGCCGCAAGCCCGGCATAACACAGCAAAGGAATAGCCGCGCCGGTTGAGCAGGATGATGGCCTGCTCGCCACGGTCCATGGCGGCTTTCGCCCGCTCGAGCAGAACCCGGGAAAAGATGCTTTCCTGCCCGGTCTGCTGGAACTCCGCGCGCATGTCCACCAGGTCAACCACCGGCAACGGCCTTTGGTTGACCCGTTGCTTCATCTCGATCAGGGCATACTTGCCGGTCTCCGCATTGCGCCAGGACTCGAGCGACGGGGTGGCGGAGCCCATAATGACCGTGGCGCTATTGATCTTGGCCCGCATCACCGCGACATCGCGGGCGTGGTAGCGAGGAATCTCCTCCTGCTTGTACGAGGAGTCATGCTCTTCGTCGACGATGAGGAGGCCCAGGTTTTGGACCGGAGCGAACACGGCTGAGCGGGTGCCGACCACGATGCGCGCTTCGCCGCGGCGAATGCGATACCACTGCTCGGCGCGCTCGTCCGGGGTCAGCGCGGAGTGCAACAGGGCGACACTGGAGCCGAAGGAATTGTGCAACTGGGCTGCCATGGCTGGGGTGAGGCCGATCTCGGGAACCAGCAAAATGGCGGAATGGCCGGTGAGACGCGCTCGCTCGAGGGCGGCAAGGTAGACGGCCGTCTTGCCCGAGCCGGTGACACCATGGAGCAGGCAGGCGGCAAAGCTATCGCTATCAAGCGCGGCTACAATCTGCGCCAGGGCAAGCTGCTGCGCCTCATTGAGGGTGTGCTGGATGATGGGTCCGGCGCCACCTCCGGAAAGATGAAAGGCCGCGGGCCGCTCTTCGAGCGTAACCAGACCACGCTTCACGAGCGTCTGCAGGGTGGACTCCGGCAGATCGAGCCGGCGCAGGACGGGAACCGGCAAGCACCCCCCGGCACCAGCAAGTTCGGCCAGAATCGCGAGCTGATTGTCGTTGAGTTTGGGCGGACGGGCATCGGCCACGAGTACCGCGAAGCGCGCCATACGGCGGGCATCGCGGGGCGCCGCCTCGGTGGCACGCAGCAGCCACTTTTTGCGCAGCATGTTGGTGAGCAGTTGCGCGGTGGCTCCGGTAGCGCGGCGCAGCGGCCCGCTCTTGGCCGGCTGGCCGTCGGAAAGATAGTTCAGCACTGTGTATTCGGTGTTTTGTTCGTCCGCGGGGCGGCGGGAGCGGCGTGAGGACCCCTGCTGCGCGCCGTCGAACAGGATGGCCTGGCCGGCCTCGCTGATTTGATAGCTGGTGGAGCGGCGGACCTCCGCTGTGAGGGGAAGCATGCTGCGCAGCACCTCGCCCAACGGGGCCAGGTAGTATTGCGCGATCCAGGCGGCAAGCTCCATGAGCTCGGCGTCCAGGATCGGCTCCCGATCCAGCACCGCTTCAATCAAGCGCGTTTCGACCGCGGGAGCTTCATCATGCAGGCGCGTCACCACGCCGATCATCTTTTCGTTGCGGAAGGGGACTACCACCCGGCCACCGACGGGCGGGTCGTCTTCCGCTTTGAGCTTGTAGGTAAAGGCCCGATCGAGCGGGACGGGTAGTACGACGTCGCAAAAAATGGCCATCACAGCACTTTCAGTTCTGGTGTATAAGAAACAGCCACTTTCAAGGGGGCTCTTCCTCAAGAACCGGGGTGGAAGGAGCAGCCCCGGAGGGGCGGCTGAAAATAGCCCAGGATGAAATCCTGGGAATCCCAATCCTATCCAAAGATCAAGTCCCGCAGGGACGACTGAAACGAACCGTCCCGCCGTGCAAGGCTAGAAACTTCCAATTCGCCCGCGAATAGGATGCGTATGTCGTGGTAAATCGTGGATCGCCGACTCTGACGTCCAAAGCACCCCGTGGACCCCGCAGCATACGTGACGGTGAGATATCTCTTCAGCCGTCCCTTCGGGACTTTTCTTCGGCAGTTGTTGTGTACCCAGAATTTTGACGTCTTGGGCTATTTTCAGCCGTCCCTTCGGGACTGGATTGGCGAACGTGGACACCTGTCCAGTCCCGGAGTTTTTCCGCAGCCTGTGAAGAGCTTGCCTTCGAGACGGATCAATAATCATCTGTGTGGCGGACACCCCTACAGGATTTTCACTTCTACTCTGCACAGTCAAGCGCCGCGAAGTGCGGCTTTTCTTGAGGAAAAGCCACGTCGGGAGTGGCTGCTCTGTGTACACCAGAAGTGAAAATGCCTTAGCGAGAGGGAACGGCCAAGCCTAGCTCGGCCATCGCCCGCTTGAGGTCTTGCCATGCCTCTTTCTTATGGGTTGGATCACGCAGCAGGTAAGCGGGGTGGTACGTGACGATGAGCTTGGTACCCCTGCAGGCGTGGATTCTGCCCCGCAAGCCGCCCAAGGAAGATTTGACACCCAGCAGGTAAGTCGCCGCGGTAGAACCAAGGGCCACGATGACCTCGGGACGCACGACGTCGATTTGCTGGAACAGAAAGGGGGCGCAGGTGTTGGCTTCCTGGGGCTCCGGCGTGCGGTTTTGGGGTGGGCGGCACTTCACAATGTTGGCGATGTAGACCTGCTCGCGTTTCAGCCCGGTGGCAGCGATCATGTTGTTGAGCAATTGGCCGCCACGGCCGACGAAGGGCACCCCCTGCGCATCCTCGTCCGCACCGGGCCCTTCGCCCACAAACATGAGGCGGGCATTGGGGTCGCCGTCACCGAAGACGATCTTGTTGCGGCCGGCACTCAAGGCGCAGCGCGTGCAGTCGCCGATTTCGTTCTGGATGGCGCGGAGCGCTTCGGCGCGGCTTTCCGGAGCGATGAACGAGCCGATGCCCGGCTGCGGGGGGATAGGCTTGCGTGGGGGGATAACCGGCTCCTGTGGGGTGGGTTCGTTGGTGACCAGGTTAGCGGCAAGAACGCTCTCGGCGTTATGGTCTATTTCCCGGCGATAAAAGTCGAAGATACCAAGATCACGCAGGTACTGTATGTGCGCGGATATGGCTTGTTGCGATTGGGGATCGAGCGGCATGCTGAACCGGATTTCTTAAAGCCTGCGGGATTACTCCAGCAGGTTGGAGTTGCGCGATACCAGCCCGGTCTCAGCCAGCAGCGAAGCGGGCCGTCGCAGGGAGATGACTTCATCGAGAATGCGGTTGGCCAGTTCGTGCTTGGTCATCGCCGGTAACTCGATGGCGGTCTTGGGTGTCAGAAACGTCGCCGCGTTGTTGTCGGAATCAAACCCCAGGCCGGGACGGGAAACGTCATTCAAGACGATTGCATCCGCGCCCTTGCGCAACAGCTTATCGCGACCGTGCTCGATAAGATTCTCGGTCTCGGCGGCGAAGCCGATCACCAGCGTACCGGGACGCTTAGACAGCACTACCTCGCGCAAGATGTCGGCAGTGGGCTCAAACTCTATGGTGATGGGACCCGTTCGCTTCATTTTCTGCCCGGCCAGCACCCGTGGACGGTAATCGGCGACCGCAGCGGCTTTGATCACTATGGTGGTTTGATCGAGACGGCTGAGAACGGCAAGACGCATTTCTTCTGCCGTGACGACAGACACGAGCTCGCAGTTGGCCGGCGGCCGCAGGGAAGAGGGGCCGCTCACCAACACCACCCGCGCCCCCCGGCGCTGGGCCTCCTCAGCCACCGCGTAGCCCATCTTGCCGCTGGAACGATTGCCTATAAACCTAACGGGATCAATAGCTTCTCGCGTTCCCGCGGCAGTCACCAGGACGGTCTCTCCGGCCAGGTCGTTACGCCGATGGAGTTGACCGAGAACCGCTTCGACGATGACTTCCGGCTCCGCCAGCCGGCCACTTCCCGTCATGCCACAGGCCAGAGGTCCTTTTGCAGGAGGCACCACCCGGACTCCACGCCCTTCAAGGATTTCCAGGTTGGCACGCGTGGCCGGATGCTGCCACATATGCACGTTCATCGCGGGAGCCACAATCACGGGCGCATGGGTGGCGAGAAACATCGTCGTCAGGAAGTCGTCGGCCAGCCCGTGGGCGAATTTTGCCAACACATTTGCCGTGGCCGGCGCCACCACCAAGGCGTCGGTTGACTGCGCTTCGCCAATATGTTCGATGGATGAATCAAGATCCGCCGCGTCCTCAGGATCAGGGGCAGCCGCATGGGCGCCGGTTTCGCCGGACGGCCATAAACTGGTGATCACTTTGTGGCCGGTGAGGGCGGCAAAGGTCAGCGGGGTGATGAATTGCCCGGCCGCCTGGGTCATCACGACATGCACATCCAGGGCCTGTCGCTGTAGGGCTCGTACCAACTCTGCCGCTTTATAAGCAGCAATGCCACCGGAGACACCGACCGTGACCTTCATAGCCATGATTGTACGACGGAACGAAGGCGAAACAGCCGGTTTCAGGCTTCCGGATCGTGTGGCGTTTCGGGCTCAGGACCCACTTCCTGAGGTCTCCGCGGAGCCGCTTTGACCTTGCCTGCGGCAATCTCTTCCTGGGCCACACGGCAGGCTTTATTCGAGCGCGAATCGATCAGCGGCTGGGAACCATTCTGGAGTTGCCGAGCGCGCCGCGCAGCCATGACCACATAACCAAAATTGCTATCGGGTCCATTCTCTGTCGTCATTCTTGCCTCCTAAGGAAAGTGGCGCACCCCCCCAATCAGGCGCGCGTGGCGTGCATGTCGAGCAGACCGAACGAGGAAAGCACCGGCTCCAAGCGCCCGGTGGCATTTACCTGCCGGCATTTATCGGCGAGCATCATCATTTTTACTGTTTCAGGGTCTGGCGGCGCGCCAAGACGCGCGGCCCTTTCCGCGATCACGATTGCTTTGAGCGACTCCACCGCGTAGACGAGAACATCGTTGATCAGGATGTAGTTGTACTGGCGGTAGGCCTCGATCTCTCCTCTCGCCTTGGTCAGCCGCCGGGCAATCTCCTGCTCGTCCAGACTCCCTTCGGCGATGCTCCTGCTGCGCAGGCGGGTCTGAAGCTCATCGGGATTGGGAGGAAGCACAAAAATGCTGACCGCGTCCGGCATTTTTTCTCGAACCTGGGCTGCTCCCTGCACGTCGATATCGAGCAATAGATCTTTCCCTGCTGCCTGAGCGTCGATGAGGGAGCGGCAGGCGGTCCCGTAGTAATTGCCAAAGACGGAAGCCCACTCGAGGAATTCGCCCTGGCCGATCATGGCCTCGAACCGGGCGGGTGAGATGTAGTTGTATTCGCGGCCCGGCTGTTCGGAACCGCGCGGCGCGCGGGTGGTGTAGGAGACGGAGAATTCGAGGTTTGTCACCAGCGAACGGAGCTGGTTTACCAACGTCGATTTACCCGAACCGGAAGGAGCCGAGATGATGAACAGAATGCCTGCCAAGGTATTGTCCTGATGATACAGCCGTCTACTACAAGTGCAGTCCCGCACAAGTGTTATTCAAGATTCTGCACCTGTTCGCGGGCTTTTTCGATCTCCGATTTCATTTCCAGCCCCAAATCAGTAATTCGCTGCCCGTTTCCACTCACGCCGCCGGTCTTGGACAGCAGAGTATTGGCCTCACGATTCATCTCCTGCAGAAGAAAGTCGAGTTTTTTGCCCATTTCGCCCCCGGCGCGGAGGAGGGAGTGGAAATGCTGGATGTGGGTACGAAGCCGTGCGACCTCCTCTTCCACGTCGCTGCGCTCCGCAAGCAAGGCAGCTTCCTGCAGCACTCGATCGCGGTCGATACCCGGGGCGCCATTGAACAGGCCTGCGATCCGCTGGCTGATCCGCTCAAAATAGGCCTTTTGCACCTCCTGGCGCAAGAGAGCGACCTGGGCGACCGCGTTATCCAACCGCTCCATGGTGGCGCCCAGTGCGCGCGCCAGCGACGCGCCTTCCTGGCCGCGCATACGGTTCAAGTCGTCTACCAACCGGCTGGTTTGGGTAGCGACCTCTTCTTCCAGAGCCTGCATTTCCTCTTCGCTGAACCGTGTTTCCCCGGTCAAGACGCCGGGTAAACGAAAGATGGCGTTCAGATCCGGCTGTTGCACCAGTTCACTTTCGGTCGCAGCCGTGCGGAAGGCGGCAATATAGCCCTGGAGCAGGCCACGGTCGAAGTGGGCGTTGGAGCGCAAGCCGGAATCGACAGTCAGGGTCACTTCCAGATGGCCGCGCAGCACTTTTTCTTTGAGCAGGCGGCGGAGGCGCATTTCGAGCGGTTCGGCGCCGGCCGGCATCCTCATGTGCAAATCGAGGAAGCGGTGATTGACGCTCTTCAAGGAGAGATTCCATGCGAGTTTGTCGCCGATGCGACCGCTGACCCGGGCAAAGCCGGTCATAGAGTAGACAGGGGAATAGACCGGGGAATCGACAGCGGAATCGGTGGGAGAGGCGGCCGGGTTAGGTACGCTGGGATCCAACGATGGATGGGGAGTCCTGGTACCGGATTTGCTCACAGGTCGGCCTCTCCGCTGAGTGCAGGTTGCAGGTTGACAGGTTCAAGGGTGGCGGCTTCCCTGGAAAACCCGTTGCCGAAGAACTCGGCGGGATCCATAAACTGCAACTGGTAAAGACGCTGGTAGGTGGGAGAGACGCGGAGCAGCTCTTCGTGAGGACCGATTGCGGTGATACACCCATCTTCAATGACTGCGATACGCGAGGCGCGGCGGACCGTCGACAGGCGATGGGCGATGACAAAAACGGTGCGGCCGGCGATGAGATTCGAAAGCGCGGCCTGCACCAGCGACTCGCTCTCGGAATCGAGCGCCGAGGTGGCTTCATCGAGGATGAGAATGGGCGCGTTCTTGAGCAGGGCCCGGGCAATGGCGATGCGCTGGCGCTCGCCGCCGGAGAGGCGAAACCCTTTTTCGCCAATCACGGTATCGTATTTTTCCGGAAGGCGCTCGATGAAGTCGTGCGCCAGCGCCGCCTGCGCCGACGCAATGACCCGGCTCATGGGAATCCCCGCCTCGCCATAAGCGATATTGTTGCGGACGGTGTCGTTAAAGAGAACCGTTTCCTGGGTCACGTTGCCGATCTGGCTACGAAGAGAAGCGAGATTGACGTCGCGCAGATCGTGTCCGTCCATGCGGATGCTGCCGGCAGTGACGTCAAAGAAGCGCGGGATCAGATTCACCAGAGTGGATTTGCCGGCGCCGCTGGGACCGACCACGGCGACCACTTCACCCCGCGGCACTACCAGGTTGATGTCTCGCAGCACCTGGCGCTCGCCTTCGTCGCTGCGGTAGTCGAAGCAGACGTTTTCCATCCGAATTTCCTGCCGGAATTCCTTGAGTGCGTGGGCGCCCACCTTCTCCCGCACCTCATCCTGGGTATCCATAAAACGAAAAATTTCTGAGGATGCGCCGAGCGCCTGCTGGAAGTTGTTATAGAAGAGAGCAAATTTACGCACCGGCTCGTACAACTTGAAAACCGCGATGATGAAAGCAAAGAAGGTTCCGGCGGTGAGCGCGTGGCTGCGAATGCTGTTGCGGCCAACCCAGAGCAGCAAGGCAATGGCGATGGCGCCAATGGCATCCATGAGCGGGGAACTGATGGCCTGCGCGCGCACCGAGCGCAGGTTGGCATCGAAGAGCCGCCGCGCAGCCTGCTTGAAGCGCGTCATCTCCCAAAGCTCCATGTTGAAGGCTTTGACGATGCGGTTGCCGGTGATGGTTTCGTGGAGAATGTTCTGAATTTCCGCCAGCTTGTCTTGCCCACGGCGGGTGGTTTGGCGAACCTTACGCCCGATCCTGCGGGCCGATAGAAGGACGATGGGAACAAACAGCAACAGCACCCAAGCCAACCTGCCGCCCAGAGCCACCACGACGCAGGCGGTGAAGATCAGGGTGAAAACCTGCTGCAGGAACTCTGCCAGCACCGAGGACATGGCAAACTGCACGCGCTCGATATCGTTGATCAGCGTCGAGACAATCGTGCCGGTGGTGTTTCGTTGGAAAAATGAGACAGAGCGGCGCAGGATAGCGTCGTAAAGATCATCGCGTAAATCGGTGATCATGCCGAAGCCGGCGTAGTTCACCAGGTAGGTTCCGAAATAATCGAAGATGCCCTTCAGCAAGGTGGAAGCGACCAGCGCGAAGGCAACGATACCCCATGCGTTGTGCAGGTGAGAGGGAACGAACTGTTGCAGGCTGATGCCGCTGAAGCGGGGGCCGAAGAGGGGAATCTGCCGGTCCGGTGCATTGGGGTTGAGCACGCGATCGAAAATGGGACCAACGAGGAGGAGCCGAAAGGCGTCCAGAAGACCCACAGCGGCCATCAGGACGACCGACGAAAGCGCCTGCAGCCAATAAGGCCGCACATAACCGATCAGGCGCAACAGCTTCTTCAAGCGGAAATCCCGGAACGCATCCGGTTATTGTAATCGCCGGGACTTTGTCCTCGCCACGGGCTCCCCGGAGGGCTGGGGGATTAGTGCGGCATATCACGATGGCTAAAAGGGCTGCGGGAAAGCCCGGTTTTGTATCAGGGCCCGGCTGCCTCGCCGCAGCGAGCGTTAGCCGTGCCACAATATGCCGAAAATGATTCGGGCTAAAAGCCCATCATTTTGTACCCCCGCTGGAACGACAAATTTTTCAGGCAGGGCTAAACCCGTGCCCTGATACAAAGCCCAGTTCTCATGCAGACGCTAGAGCCCGTTTGTTGTTTAGGGATTACAAACACCAGGGCTAAAGCCCCGATTTTATTGCCGAACGTTAAGCGGGTTTGAAAACCCGCTTCCCCGGACTAAAGTCCGGGGCTACACCGAGAACTACACCGAGAACTACACTGAGGGCTACACCGCGGGCTACACCGCGGACCAGAGTTTTTCAGCAGATGTAAAGCTCTTGCCTTCGACGGAGAAATGATGAATTGTGTGGCGGACGTCACTAGTGCGGCATATCACGATGGACGGCTTTGACCCGGTAGCCTTCTTTGGCCAGGCGTTTGCGGACTTCTTCGGCAATCATCACCGAGCGGTGCTGGCCGCCAGTGCAGCCAAACGCCACGGTGAGGTAGCTCTTTCCTTCCTCAATGTAGTGAGGCAGCAGGAAGAGCAGTAGTTGCGTAATGCGATCGAGAAACTCAGCCGTCTGGGGGAACTCGCGGATATATTTCGCCACCTTGGGATGACGACCGGTCAGATGCCGAAACTCAGGTACGAAATGCGGATTGGGTAAGAATCGGACGTCGAAGACCAGATCCGCTTCCAAAGGCACGCCATTCTTGTAGCCAAAACTGATGGAGGAGACCAGCAGGTTCTTCTCGGTATCTCCGCGTTCAAACTTCTGCAGGATGTAAGCGCGCAATTCGTGGACGTTGTAATTGGAGGTATCGACGCTGATGTCGGCCAGATTGCGGATGGGATCGAGAACCTTTCTCTCCGCATGGATGGCACGGACGACGGTCTCGGTTCGACCGAGCGGATGGGGACGGCGCGTCTCGGAAAAACGGCGCACCAGGGAGGGATCGGAGGCGTCGAGAAAAACGACCGTGGTGGCCAGCACTTTTCTTACCTGGCGCAGGATCGCCGGAAAGCGGTCGAGGTGCTGGCCCTCGCGAACGTCGACCACCAGGGCGGCACGGTTGATCTCCGCCGATTGGCGGACCAGGTCGGCGAAAGCGGGGATCAGTTCGAGCGGCATGTTGTCGACCGCGTAGAAACCCAAATCTTCAAAAGCCTTGAGAGCGGAGGCTTTGCCGGACCCTGAGAGGCCGGTCAGTATCACCAGTTCAGAAGCCACGGCGGGCACGGCCGGAGCCGCTGCCTTGGTGGATTTTCGGGGAGTGCGTTTTATCTCTTTACCCTGCGCGGCGGGGGAGCGTCTGCGTGGCATGGGGCCATCGTAGCATTCACCACAGCGTGTGCATCGCGGGTTGGCCCGTGCTGCGGAAAAAGCCTTCGAAATGAAAGGTCCGGAGCGGATGGAGAGACATATATCTCAGGCGAGGCAAGGCACTGACGTGCCGTGGTAAAGATTGTGCCGTCCCTGCGGGACTCCCTGAGTTGTCTAATCCTCCCCGGCACTTCCGTGCCGGGCTCGGGTTGCGGTTGGGTACCGCGAATTAGCTACCGGACGACCTTCCTCTACCGATTCCTACATGCCGAGAGTAGGCCTCCCCGGCACTTCCGTGCCGGGCTATAGATTGTGCCGTCCCTTCGGGACTGGATCGGCATTGGATGCGTACCCAGGATTTTCATCCTGGTCTGATTTTCAACCAGAGCTGTCCAAATTAACTTGGAGCTGAGATGGACCAGGTTGATTCCATTGGGCGCAAGAGCAAAGCGAGCGGCATTTGGAAAACAGGTTGTGGTTGGATAACTGAGCGTTGAGGTCAAGAGGATCCAGCAGGAGCTAAAGCCCATCATTTTTTCGTAATTTACGGCACGGCTAACGCTCGCTGCGGCGAGGCTGCTCGCTGCGGCGAGGCAGCCGTGCCCTGATACAAAACCCAGCGCTAAAGCGCAGGATTGAGAAGTCGGATTTCTTCCGGCAACGCTAAAGCGTTGCCTCCCCCTGCTAAAGCAGGGGGCTTCCACCCAAAAACACCGCCAGCGAACTTCTTCACAAAAGCTAATTTGGACAGGTCTGATTTTCAAACCGTCCCTTCGGGACTGGTTAGCTTCGTGTTGCCCCTGCGGAAACGCGCAAACGGGATTGCAACTGGGAGCGCGGTAGCTACAACAATGCGCTAGAGGTGCCAGCGCCCGTTTTCCAGCAGGAGCTGTGCCTTTTCTCCGGAGACGGGGGGAGAAAGAAGATGTCCCTGGCCCAGATCGCAGCCGTAGAGAAGCAATGCTTCCAACTGTTCGTTGCGCTCGATGCCCTCAGCCAGCATGCGGACTTCGAGCACACGGCCGAGATCGAAAATTGTTTGCAGGACGGCCGCCTGCTTGCCCGGAATCGGAAGGTAGGCGATGAGGCGGCGGTCGACCTTTACCAGGTCGATCGGCAAGCGGATGAAGTGGTTCATGGAGCCCAGACCGGCGCCGAAGTTATCCAGGGCAGCGCTTACCTGGAGATCTGCCATGCCCTGAAAAATTGTCAGGGCGCCCTCGGGATCCTGATTCACGGCAGCCTCGGAAACTTCGAGGCGCAAGCGACCGGGCGCGATTTTCCATTTGGCCAGTAGCTCGGCGAGATGGCGTAACAGGTCGGGATCCTTGAATTGCCGCGACGACAAATTCACATCAATGCTCGGTTGGGCGCCGGGCATGGTTTCTGCCCAATGATTGAGTTGCCGGCAGGCCTGCTCCAACACAAACAAACCCACTGGGACAATGAGCCCGGTCTCCTCTGCCGTGGGTAGAAAATCCTGCAGGGGCACGAACTCACCGCCGGGGCGGCGCCAACGCAAGAGCGCTTCAAAGCCCTCGATCTCGCCATTTTTCAAGCGATAAATCGGCTGATACCAAACCTCCAGCTCCTTGTTTTCGAGAGCGCTCTTGAGGTCCTGCTCCTTTTTCATCTGGGCAGCTACGCGGACATGCATGGAGCCGTCAAAGACTTCATGCCGCGCGTGGCCATTGGACTTGGCCTGAAACATAGCGTAATCCGCGTCGCGCAGAATCTGTTCCGGACTGGTGTGGTCGAGGGTGCCGAAGGCAATGCCGATACTGGCGGAGACGAAGACCTCATGGCCGTTCACCTCGACCGGGAGGCAAATATCGTGCTGGGCGCGTTCGGCAATTCTGGTTACATCGGAGATGTTGGTGACGTCTTCGATGAGAACAGCAAATTCATCCCCCCCGAAGCGCGCGACCGTATCTTCAGGGCGTAAGCAGGCCCGGAGGCGAGCGCCCATGCGCACGAGCAAGTCATCCCCGGAAGCGTGGCCCAGGTTATCGTTCACGGCCTTGAAGCGGTCGAGGTCAACAAACATGACGGCAAAGTTGAGCTGCGAATGCCGTTGCTGGCGAGCCATGGTGAGCTGCAGGCGGTCGAGAAACAAGGCGCGGTTGGCAAGCCCGGTCAGGGGATCGCGGAGGGCATCATGCTGCAGGCGGGCGTCGGATTGCTTCTTCTCGCGGATGTCGCGGTAGCTGACAAAATTGCCGACTTCCACGCCCGACATACTGATGGGAGCCACCAGGATCGACACATCGATGAGCTCGCCGGACTTGTGCAGCCGCACCGTCTCCATCGACGCCCGGCCATGGAGTTGCATGGTGTGCTCGAGCATGTCGAATTCATGGCGGCGCGTTTCAGGAATGAGAATGTCATAGGTGTTCTGCCCCAAGGCGTCGTCGGCGTTGTAGCCGAACAGGGACTCGAACTCGCGATTGATATGCAGGATTTTGGAGCCGCGGGTGATCATGATGGCTTCTGGAGCGGCATTCAACAGGTGCTCCAGAAAGTTCGAGGGTGAATCGTGCTCCGACCCGCTGCCGAGGCCCTGGGCCAACTCCTTTTCCGAATCCCTGCGGGCTCGCAGGGCAACGATCAGGAGCTCTGGTTCCGGTTCCACGCGGAGCAGCCGGAAGCTACCGCGGATGGGGACCGCGGCGTCGACGGGAGTACGCATCTGACAGTTGAATTCAGAGGAATAGGCATGGCCGCCGGAGCCGAAAATATTGGCGGAAGCCCGGGACGACATGCCCGGATGGGCGTAGACAAAACCGGGAAATCTTCCGTGGAAGAGATCATCGACAGCCACCCCCACATTTTCTTCCAGGTGCAGAGCCTCGCGGGCCACGCGGTTGGCGTAGACAACCCTGTCGCCGCGCTGCAAAAACACGTAGCACGGCAAGGCTTCGAGGAGCGACTTTTGCTGGTCCGTGAGGACGGCGACATCAGCCTCTGAATTCATAGGTAAGGCGCGAAGTATATACCTCCGCTGGGTTGAGTATCAGGGCCAGTTTCCAGCCAGGAGTATCCCCTGAAAGAAGTACCGTGAAAGTCTGAGGTCGCAGTTACCTAAGGTCTTCCAGCGCTGTCAGGGGGCTTCGATCAATTCCATCTTGCCATCGCGCTTGCGATGAAGAACCTTCACGTTACCTTCGTTATCCCGGAAGACGAAAACGTCGCGGTCACGGAACTCTGCCTCTTTGACCGCTTCTTCGAGCGTCATGGGGCGCAGGGCCACGGAGTCCGCGGAACGAACTACGTGTGGTTCAGCAATCGGCGCCCGCGCCGGAAACGAATGTACGGTGACAGGAATGGCGGGCGCAGCGTGCCCTTTGCCGTTCGCTGTTCCGTTGCTGCCGGCGGCCTTGCTTTCGGCGACACTCCCCCGGCCGGTGCGGGCAACCGCTGCTTCCTCGACCTGTTTCTCAGGCTTGGGCTTACGCTTGCGTGAGCGCTGCTTGTCTTTGTGCCGGGTGGCCTGGGTTTCGGCTTTCACCAGAGCCTCGCGCAACGCAGTCTCCATGCTGACGCTGGACTCGCAAAGCGCGACCAGCGTGCAGGCGCGGGTCTTGACGGTAACTTCGGCGATCTGGCGATATTTTTCCGCGGTGAGCACCACGTGAGCACTGGTGATCTTGCCTAGAATTTTGGCGATTCGCTCGATACCCTCTTCTGCGAGCGTACGCAGCGGTCTGGTGATTACTACCTGCCTGCCCGTGCATTCAACCGGCATGCTGATACTCCTGAGGACCCGAATAACGGAGCCGAAACCGACGGCTCTATAAGTAGCCGATTCTATAGTATTTCCGTTGTCACGGTTTGGTAGACGTTTCGCTGCAGTACAGCATCCCACAATGGAATGGCGCGCGCCGATACGGTCTCCTCGCGAACGCTGCTCGAGAAAATTCCTATCTCAATCGCGAACCCGGCGTTGATGGGTGCTGGGAATGCGCAGGTCTTCGCGGTACTTGGCCACCGTGCGGCGGGTTACGTCGATGCCCTGGGCTTCGAGCATGCTGGCGATCAAATCATCGGTCAGTGGCTTGCGCGGATCTTCTTCGTCAATCAACTTTTTGACTTTGCGCTTGAGCAACAGCAAAGGGGTGCTGCTGCCTTCGGGGCCGTGCACGCCTTCGGAAAAAAAGAAACGAAGTTCGAATACGCCCTGCGATGTGTGCACATATTTGCTGGAGACGGCGCGGCTGACGGTCGAAGGATGGACCCCGATTTCTTCTGCAACGTCCTTGATCATCATGGGTTTGAGGGCGTCGACGCCGCGCTCGAGAAAATCGCCCTGGCGGCGCACGATGGCTTCACAGGTTCTGAGGATCGTGTTCTTGCGCTGCTCGATGTTGCGCATCAGCTGCAGCGCGGAGCGGTAGCGCTCCTTGACATATTCTTTTACGTCCCGCTCGGTACCTTCCTGCGAAAGCAATTTGCGATAGCCATGATTGAGGCGCAGGGTGGGCAGATCTTCTTCGTTCATGACGACGACGAACTCGTCGCCGCGCTTGACGAAGGCCACATCGGGCTCGATGAGACGCGCGTCGGAGCGATTGAAGCGCTGGCCGGGACGAGGATCCAGGGTGCGAATGAAGTCGATCGCACTCTGGATGACTTCAGGCTGCGCGCCGAGCACCTTGGCCATTTCGCGCAGATCGCGCTTCTGTAACAGAAGCAAGTGCTGATCGACAATGCGCGCGGCGAGAGCGAAGACCTGCAATCTGGTTTCGTGCGGGGTGAAACTCTGAGCAGGCTCGCCTTCCACGGCGGCGGTTTGCGGCGGGGCCGGCTCGGCATGGGATGGCGATGCTGCGCGCCGGCGTCCTAACGCGAGTTGAAAATCACGGCGCTGCGCCTCCACCTGCACCAGCAGGCATTCGCGCAAGCTCCGCGTGGCCACGCCCACGGGGTCGAGGTTCTGCACCAGTTGGATTGCCTCGGCCAGAAGCGCTGCCATGGAATCACTATTCTTCGCGTTGGGAACACCCAGCCCATTGGGCGGGGACAGAGGGTGCGGGCTGGAGTCAGCCTTGTGCCCATTGCTTACGACGCGGCCGTAGGAATCTCCAGGATCGTATTCACGCACAAACCCGGCTAACAATTCCTCGTCTTCGGCCAACAGGTACCCATCTTCGTCGAGGTTGCCGATGACGTATTCGGCGGCAGCGCGCAGGTCGTCACGAACATTCAGCGAACCCAGTTGCCAGAAGAGGTGATCGGTGAGGGTGCTCGGCTGGGATAGAAAATTTTCAAACGAGGGTTTGTCGGTCTGCTCAAAACCGTTGGGCGTGCGGAAGCCAGGGTCGAGATAGTCCTGGAAGTAGGATCCGAAGTCGATCTCGTCGAAGGGATCCTTCTCGCGCTCTGCCTGGGCCGCTACTTCCTCAACGGTACGCTCACGCTCCGCCTGTTTGAGGGCGACGTCGTCAATGAGAGGAACGCTCTCTTCCAACTCTTCCAGCACCGGATTCTCAACGATTTCGGTGTTGATCAAATCCCTGAGCTCGAGCTTATTGAGGGCGAGCACGCTGACCATCTGCATCAGGCCAGGCGTCAGGATCTGACGCTGCGCTACCTTCAGGCTAAGCTTCGGTTGTAAGAGAGCCATGACGCTTCACCGATCCAACATGCTAACGGGCTTAGTTTACCTTCTCCGGGCCGTTATCGCGGCAGGCTTTTCTGACGCCTCCGCGGGATGGCGCTCAGGGGGCGGCCGACGGCCTTTATGTTCTATCGGCCGGTTACGTTGGTGTCTTACAGTCCAACTAGTTGAGGGAGAAGCCCTCGCCGAGATAGACGCGGCGCACTTCAGGATCTTTGCCCAGCTGCTCAGGGGTTCCCGTGCGGAAGATACGGCCTTCATTGATGATGTAGGCACGATCGGTCACCGAGAGGGTTTCGCGGACGTTGTGATCGGTAATCAGTACCCCGATCCCGCTGGCCTTCAAGTCAAAGATGATCTCCTGCAAATCGAGCACGGCAATCGGGTCGATGCCGGAAAATGGCTCATCGAGCAGGATGAAAGAAGGCTGGATGCAGAGACAACGTGCAATCTCGACCCTGCGCCGTTCGCCGCCGGAAAGGGCGTAGCCGCGGGTCTTGCGGATGTGGCCCAGATTCAATTGATCCAACAGCTTCTCGGTACGGGCGCGACGCACTTCGAGCGCAAGGGACTGCACTTCAAGCACAGCAAGGATGTTCTCTTCGACCGTTAGTTTGCGAAAAACAGATGGTTCCTGGGGAAGGTAGCTAATGCCGTATTGCCGCGCACGCAGGTACATGGGAACCCGCGTGATGTCGACGTCGTCGATGAAGACCTGCCCGGTGTCAGGAGCAATGAGACCGACGATCATGTAAAAACTAGTGGTTTTGCCGGCGCCGTTCGGTCCCAGCAACCCTACGACTTCGCCCTGACAAACCTCGAGATTTACGCCGCGAACCACCTGGCGGCCCTTATACGATTTCCCGATTTCGTCTGTAGTCAGCTTCTGCATTATTTCGCAACGCGGGTCTGGGTGACTGCTTTCGAATTGCCACCACTGACGATGACGCTATCATCGCGATCATTGAAAATCAACGCAGTACCGGTGACGGCGCCACGTACCTGGTCGGTGAGGTGCGGAGGCGCAGAGCTGGTTCCGGTGAGCACAAAGTTGCCGTTGGCGACGGTGTACACGAGGTCCTCGCCGGTCCCTTTGCGGCCGGGCTGCTCCAGTTCGACACCACCCCGGGCGACAATTTTTGAGATTTGGCCGCTCTGCACCGCCGGGGCGCCTGGCTGGGTCTTACCCGCCGGCTGGGTGGCGTCCGCGGGAGTGAAGTAGATATCCATGAAATTGGAGCGTACGAGGCCGGTTGTGGTCTGGGTGACGACGTCGCCGCTGAACACAGCCTTGTGCTCGGACTCGGCATAGAGGAGAAGCCGACTTTGCAACCGGACCACGGAGGACTGCCCGGCCGGCGAGCCGGAGTGGGCAGGCTGACTCCCTGGGAGGCTGGTGCTACCGGGCATGCTGGTAAAGACGGCGTTCACCGCCGCGCCCTCGCCGGCGGCGCCGTGCGCGGCGAGCGTGGCGTGGGCGCGGGAAAGCTCGAGCACCGGCGCGGCAACCGAATCACTTTCCTGCCACAAGCGCGCCCGCCCACCGGCCCTTGCGTAAAACGTTGTGAGATCGGTTTTGCGGTCGAGATACGCGTGGTCGGCGACTACGTGCACGGGGCTGGTTCCGGTAAAGGGTCCGTTCTGCTGCTCCTTCGCCTGTCGATAGGTGGCTTTGACCCCTCCGGTGGCATTGGCGTTGCCCGTGGTCCGCTCAAGTTCGATGAATTGCGCACTCAACTCGCCGCTGGTGTTTTGGACGCGCGGGTTTCCGGATAACTGGACGATCTGGGTGGCGGCGTCATACGCGGCTCGATCGGCGTATGCCGTGGTGATGGCCGGAGCGGCGGCGCCGGGCGTGGCCGGAGTCTGCGGAGCGGTCTCCTGGGTGAGAGTCACGTTGCCCAGCTGCACCGCGGATTGCAATTGCGCGGCAGCATGCGGCGTGGGGCCATGGGGCGCTCCTTTTGCCGTCTTTCCTGCTTTCTTTACCGAGGGAGGGGGAGGAACGAAGGTAAGCAGGAGATTGTCGCCCGTGCTGCTCTGCTTGGCCCCGCTGGGGCTTACGTCAACGAGACTCGTATGGCCGGTTCCGCGCAGGCTGGAGAGGACCTCCCCGTCGATGAGGGTGGCAAAGAGCTGATCACCCAGCACGGTGGTGTTCTGGGGTGGCGTTTTGGCATAGATTGTGTGGACATTCAGCCGGGCGCCGCCAACGGCAAGGATATGTTCCGCCTCGGGGCGGCCGAATACGGGGGCGAAGTCGATATCGACGCGCGATGCCTGGGCCTCGCGGGAGGTGGATTCAGGCTGGTTTTGCCTGGAGTTTGCGGAGACCGGCGGCAACTTCTCCTCATCGACCAGGGAAACGGCGTCGCGCAGCTGCACGTGCCGGATACTTGCCTGGGGGCCGAACAGCAGGGTTCCCGACGAGGCAGAACCGTGCAGCCGGCGAGCCGCGTTGTTGGCTACGTAGAGCAGCCCGCCATCGACGATCGCCTGCTGCGGTTCGCTTTTTGGCCCCAGGTCGATATGCGCCTTGCGGGTATTGATCTGCTGGCCGTCGGCGCCGGTAAGAATCACATTGCCTTGCGCGTCCACCTGGTAGGCCGATCCATCGGACCGGAAGGAGACGGTGGCCTGATCGGAAGAGCTGTGACTGTCGGCAAAGTCGGTCACGTCCTGTAGCAGATAGAGCAAGCGGCTATCACGGGTGAACTGTGCGTGATGAGCACGGACAGCGAGCGGGCGGCCTCCGATGCTGGAATTGAAGGCGACGTCGGAGGTCAGAATGACGATCCCGGTTTGCGAGTCGAAGCTGGCGCCGACCGCACTACCCGCCGCCTCGGCCAGCCGAAACTCGATTTTCTCCGTAGTGCTGGCGAGCCCGGTTTGCTTGTTGAATGCCAGATCTGAGGTCTTGACGTGCACGGTACTCTTGCTTTCCCCCTCGTCCACCGTGGGCTTGCCGGCCTGCGCACCGGCAGCGGAAGTTGTCGGGGAGCCCCCCTGAAAATCGATCTGGACCTCGCCCACAGCACGGGCCACGCCGTGGACCGGATCCCAATCGAAGTCGCTGCCGTAGATGCGGTTGGCGGGTGCTCCCTGCGCGTCGTAGAGGGTGATGCTGACGTCGTGCAGCTCGAGGTGTCCGCTGGTCTTGTACTGCACCGCTTTGGAGGCGTGCAGGGTATAAATCGTGTGGCCTCCCCTGGACTCGGAATACGTGAACCCCTGTGTCGACTGCTGGATGGTCTGTCCCAGGCCGCCGGGCACATCATGGCCGAAGCGGCGCCCCTGCCATCGCCCATAGAGGAAGAAAGTCACGATAACGGCCACGAGGCCGGCGGCCAAAGCGAGGATCCAGGTACGTAAGCGGGCGGGCGTCACCCGATTTTCCTGCGAGGCATGCCTGGATGGGTATCGGCAAGGGGGGGGTACGACGCCATGAGGATCCACAGATAGACCGGAAGGCCCATGGTATCCATTTTCTCACCACCCGTTGACGGGCCCGCCGGCGGGCGGGGAAGAAAGCATAAAATGATGAGATGGCCGACCGGTTGTACTTGAGTCTGTGGTTCCCGAATTTTCGACTGCCCGCGCTCGCGCCCGCGATGGTCTCGGTGTTGAAGCAGTTTTCCGGGACCGGTCAAGCGACACGGGTGCATGCGGCTGCCGCCTACCCCATCTCCTGGAACGAGGCGCCCTTTTACCAGAGGATCTACGAGGAGGATGAGGTGCAGGAATCCTCGCCGGAGCAAGCCGTGGTAGAGGCCACAGAGATCCTGCATGACGACTTCGCTTATGAATTCGAACTGAAATGGGATCTTTGGGGGCTGGAAGCCGTGGGGGAGCTCGATCCTACGTGGAAGCAGGAACCCTCCATCGTGCGCGTGGCCGGCTTCGGCCCGGAATTTGACGAGGGCGCCTACGAACAAAATGGGCACGTCCGGGTAGATTTCGGGCTGGACACGCCGTTCCTGCTGGAGGAGGTAGAGCTGGATCAAGTAGGCGCCGAATGCGTGAAGCGCAACGTGCAAAAGCTGGTTGAGGTCACCAACGCAATCCAGGAGAATTGCGGGATCAGCAGCAGGCTCTTGTGGTCCGACTCGGGTGAGAACCTGGCGCAGAAACTGATTGCCCGTCTGCAGCGAGTGAATTGAGATTTGGTAGAGCCGCAGGGGTTGAGGCTCTCGTCATTTGCGTAAAGATTGTGCCGTCCCTGCGGGACTCCCTAAGTTGTCTAATCCTACCCGGCACTTCCGTGCCGGGCTCCAGATTGTGCCGTCCCTTCGGGACTGGATCGGCCACTACTGCACGTGGAGTGCGTAGCCGTGACGGACGTCTGCGCCGCGCAGCCAGAATATGACGTCTTCTGCCATGTTGGTGGCGTGGTCAGCGATGCGCTCGAGACTGCGAGAGATGAAGAGCAGGTTGATTGCCGATCGAGCCGCGGTGGAGTCCTTCGCAATGCACTCGAGAAGCACGGTCTTGGCGCGACGGTTCATGTCATCGACGGCATCATCCATCGCCAGCACACTGGCGGCCAGCTCGGCATCTCGATCCGTAAGCGCCTGCAGGGCCTTGCGGACCATGGTCATGGAGAGTTCCGCCATGCGCGGAATGTCGACCGGAAAGGCGCACGGATGGCTGCCGGCAAGCTCCTCCGCCAGCAAAGCAATGGTCATTGCCTGGTCACCGACCCGCTCCAGATCGGAGTTGATTTTGATTGCGGCGAGAACGAACCGCAGATCCACCGCCATAGGCTGCTCCATCGCCAACAGGTCGAGCGCCATCTGATCGATCTCTCGTTCCGAGCGGTTGATGATGGCCTCATTGACGCGCACTTTCGCACACGCTGAGAGTTCTCCACGGCAATGGGCGTCCAGCGCGAACGCGAGGGTCTGTTCCGCTACTCCGGCCATTTGCAGAAGGTGTTCACGAAGGCTTTCGAGTTTCTGGTGAAAAGAGATTCGGGTCATTGGTCAAGCCTCCTGAACGATTTCTCCTTATTGCCCTCTTTGGATCAGACACAGTTATTCCCAAGAGGGTCTTTCTGCGCCTAAGCGAAGCAATGAAGGGGGTACAGGGTGTAGTTGCGCTACAGTCTGTTAAGTGAATATACATCTTTTAACACTCCTTTAACATGGATATTTGGGATTCCCGGGCCGAAATACACATAAGTTGTAGCTATGGTTCGTGGCGACAAATGCTGGTGGGATCAGGAGCAAGCTGGCGCGCTGTAGAGGCTGCGGAAAAACCCTCGTTGAGTCCCGAAAGGATGAAACGAGAAGATTTTGTTTCTTTTCCAGCGTGCGACAGGGAAGAGCGCTAGCCGGGGACAATTTCGGAGAAATCGGCGATGCGCGAGAAATCGTTTAGGACGGTGGCGATCAGCGCCAGGCGATTTCTGCGTAGATGGGCCTCGGGCGCCATCACCATGACCTGATCGAAAAAGCCATCGATGGCCGGTCGAAGCGTGGCAATGCATTCCAAGGCGGGCTGATATTGCCGGCGCGCGCGCAGCCCTTCCACCTGGGGCGCGACCTTGAGCATCTCCTCATACAGACGCCGCTCTGCCGGCTCGGCAAGGTCTTTGCTCACAACGGACTCGCCGTGCTGGTCCTGCTTCTCTGCCGCCTGGCGCAGGATGTTCTTGATTCGTTTGAAGGCGGTGGAGACGGCGACCAGATCATCTGATCCGCGGACCTGGGACAGAGCCTGTGCGCGAGCCATGGCGTCGGGGACGGTGGTGAGCCCGGTCGAGAGCACGGCATTGACCACGTCGTAGGCGTAGCCGCGGGTTTCGCGAAGGTAGAAATCAAGACGCTCCTGGAGAAACACCTGGAGAAACACCTGGAGAGCCCCGGCGCTTTCAGAGGAGCGGGCGCGGGGCAAGCAATGCATCGCCATGCTCTCTAGTTCGGCTATGGTCAGGGGCAGATTCGATTCGGCGAGAATTTTTATTACCCCGTTCCCGGCACGGCGCAGGGCGAACGGGTCTTTCGATCCGCTTGGCGCCAAGCCTATGGCAAACATCTCCGCGATGGTGGCAATGCGATCGGCCAAACCAAGAATCTGCCCTTCGACGGTCGCGGGGATCGGACCCTCTGTGCCCGCCGGCATGTACTGGGAGTAAATGGCCTGCGCCACAGGCTCGCCCAGCCCCTGCGCGCGTGCGTAGAGCCCGCCGACGATGCCTTGCAGTTCGGTGAACTCCTTAACCAGTTCGGTGGTGAGATCGGTTTTGGCTAGAAGCACCGCTTGTTCGAGGGCAGCGTGATCCACCACGATCCCTTGGGCGGCCACACCGGTGGCCACTTCCCGGGCCATAAGACGGTTGCTTTCAGTCTTATTGAAATAGCTCCCCAGGTCCCTTTGAAAGGTCACGGTCTTGAGCTTTTCAAGCCTGTCATGCAGCGGGATCTTCTGGTCGTAGTTCCAAAAGAAGCGGGCGTCATTGAATCGGGCACGGAGCACGCGCTCATTGCCGTGGCGGACGATGGCCGTGCCCTGAGCATCGACTGCCGTGTTGAGCACCGCGAGAAAATGGTCCGCCAGCGCGCCCTGTGGATCTTCAATGGCGAAGTATTTCTGGTGATCGCGCATGACCGTCACCAGAACTTCTTGCGGGAGCGCGAGGAACTCGGGCTGGAAATTGCCGGAAAGGACTGTGGGCCATTCGGTCAAATGCGTTACTTGTTCGACGAGGTCGTGGTCTTCGCGCCAGCGCGCTCCCGGGAGCATCCGGGTTGCGGCATCGAGGTCCTGGCGAATGCGCTGACGACGCACGGCCACATCGGCCACCACAAACGCTGCCTCGAGCGCAGCAGGATAAGCAGCAGGAGATGCGATCGGGACCGGGCTGTCTCCGTGAAGGACGCGATGGCCATAGCTGACGCTGCCGGCGCGTATCCCTGCGAATTCCAGCGGGACCACGGTTTGGTCGAGAAGGCAAAGCAGCCAGCGCAGGGGGCGAACAAAGCGCTCCGGCTTACCGGGGCGCCAGTACATATTTTTGGGCCAGGAGAGCGCACTTATTTCCTGAGGCAGTGCGTCGCGCAGAACCATTTCTGCGCTTTGCCCGGGCCGCTGGATGGTGGCCGCGGCGTATTCGCCTTTAGGGGTGACGATCTTTTCGAGCGCCGTAACCGGAACGCCGGCCTTTTTGGCAAAAGCATGCGCGGCGGGGCCGGGTTGTCCATCGGGAAAGGCCGCCTTCCAGGAAGGCCCGGTGAGCTGCTCCTGCAGGTCCAGTTGCCGGTCAAGCACACCTTCGACGCGCACCGCCAACCGCCGGGGGGTGGAATAGGTAACAAGCCCCTCGGAGGGCTGCGCGAGCAAGCGCTGCCTGGCCAGGAGTGCCTCGACGCGGCGCGCCAATTCAGCCTCTGCCGCGGCGATCATGCGCGCGGGTATTTCTTCCAGCCCTATTTCGAGTAACAACTCAGCCATACGATTCCATCGATCTTTTTTGAGGCTATACCGGGTTATGTAGTCTGCGCGATCATCCGCGAGTAGGCCTTGGCAACGCCGACAGCAAGGACCCGTATGCGGTTAATGATGCCGACGCGCTCAGTGACAGAAATTGCGCCGCGGGCATCGAGCAGATTGAAAAGGTGCGAGCACTTGAGACAGAGGTCGTAGGCAGCGAGAACCGGGAAACGGCGCAACGTGTCGAGATCGAGATCCTGCGGCAGCTGATGGAGCCGGCTCAGCAGTTGTTGGCACTCCGACTCGTAGAGGCGCAGATGCTCCCATAATTTCTCGACGTCGGCATCTTCGAAGTTATAGACGGAGAATTGCACTTCTTCGAGATGGCGGACCTCGCCATAGGTGACCGGACGGGGCGTGCGGGTCCAGAGCACGTCATACACGGAGTCGACGTCCTGAAGAAAGGCTGCGATGCGCTCCAGGCCATAGGTAATTTCCGCCGAGATGGGATCGAGATCGAGGCCGCCACATTGCTGGAAGTAGGTGAACTGCGTGATCTCCTGGCCGTCGAGCATCACTTGCCAGCCGATGCCCCACGCGCCCAGCGTGGGCGATTCCCAGTTGTCCTCTTCAAACTTGAGGTCGTGCTGACGCAGATCCACGCCGATGGCGGCAAGCGACTCCAGGTAGATTTCCTGCACGTTGCCAGGCGGGGGTTTGAGCACCACCTGGAATTGGGTGTGCTTGAAGAGGCGGTTGGGGTTCTCGCCGTAGCGCCCGTCGGCGGGGCGGCGGGAGGGTTGCGCGTAGGCTACGGAGAATGGCCGCGGGTCAAGAACGCGGAGAAAGGTCTCGGGCGACATGGTGCCCGCTCCTACTTCGACGTCATAGGGCTGTTGCAACACGCATCCGCGCTCGGCCCAAAAGGTTTGTAGACGAAAGAGGAGTTCCTGGAAGGTAAGTGCGCTGGTTGCTTGCAGAGCCACGGATTGGATTCTAAACTGGTTTCCCATTCGTTCCAAGGAGGAGTCTGCCATGCAAAGCCGTATTGTCGGCACTACCCTGCCGGTTCTGGAGTTCATTCTGGAACCGAACGAGACGGTGATTTCCGAAGCCGGAGAACTTTCCTGGATGAGCAGTACGATCCAGATGCGGACGCACACCCAGTTCGGCGGCGGAGGCGGATTTTTCGGGGCTCTGAAGCGGGTGGCGGGCGGCGGAAGCTTGTTCATGACCGAGTACAGCGCCGTTGGCGGCCGCGGCGAGATTGCGTTTGCGACCAGGGTTCCGGGGCACATCCAGCCGGTTCAAGTTGGTCCCGGAATGGAGTATCTGATACACCGCCATGGCTTTCTCTGCGCCACCTCGCAGGTTTCGCTGGGGGTTGGCTTTCAGCAGTCGTTGGGCGCGGGAGTGTTTGGCGGCGACGGGTTTCTGTTGCAGAAGGTGACCGGACAAGGCGCGTGCTGGATCGAGTTGTCGGGCGAGCTCGTTGTCAAGGATCTGCAGGCGGGAGAGACGTTGCGGGTTCATCCGGGTCACGTGGGAGCCTTCCAGTCGAGCGTTGCGTTCCAGATCACCCGGATCGCCGGAATCAAGAACATGATCTTCGGCGGAGACGGTATTTTTCTGGCCGCTCTGACGGGCCCCGGCCGGGTGTACCTGCAGACGCTGCCCATCGCCAAACTGGCGCATCAGCTGCAGCAGTACATGCCTTCTGCGACGCGAGAGCGGACCGAAGGAGGAGTGGTGGGCGGCATTGTGGGGTCGCTTTTGAACAGCTAGGAAAGAAGAGCAGGATGGCGGATCGCCGCCCGGCTGATGCGGAACTCGCCAGGCGTCAACGAACCGAGGCGGCGGCCGTCTTTGCGGCCCATTGGCAGACGGCTTCGACCTCCGCTCCACTTAACTGCGTATGCGCGTGCATCCTGCGGTACCAGGGCAGGGGCATCGAGTCCGATCGTAATTCCTCGCAGATTCCATTCAGAGTGGCGCCCTCTTCCCCTTTTCCCTGGGCGATGGTGGCACTCCAATCGGAGAGGTTCATGTAGGAGCGAGCGCGTAGGACGTCTTTGCCGACGATGCCGAATGCGAACGGCAACCGGCTGTACCAGGGCCAGCGCGTCTCGTAGGAGTGGCAGTCTTTGCAGGAACGCGTGAGTATGTTCTCCACGTCCCTGGGCACGGTGAGGTGCGCCTCCATCGTGCGAGCCGCAATCACCGGAGGGTTTCGCACCGCACGCATGGATGCCCCCAGGCCAAGGCCCACAAGGATGATAGCGGCGAGCAGGACCCAGGGAGCGGGCAGCTTTGAGGTCACAGGCCGCCGCTGGAGCGTCGCCTGACGGGAAGACCCTCCCTCGGCAGCCGAGTTCGCCGCCAACGAGTCAGGCGCGGCCTGAACAGGGTGGGTGAGAACTGAAGAGAATTTTTCGTTCAAGGAGCCACCCGCTTCCGAGTGGTGAGTTTTCCCGCGGCCTGCCATAGCTAAACACTCCGCTCCAAACTGGCTACAGGGGATCAGGGCTCTGCGAGCCGGTCGATTACCTGGTCTCGACTACTGGTCTCGACTACCTGGTGTCGTCTACTTGGTCACGTGCACGAGCAGCTTCATCCGGGGGTGAATGGAACAATCCACCTCAGCATCTCCCACCCTGCCGAATGGGATCGTCGACGAAGCGCCGGGGGCCTGGCGATGAAGATCGAATTCCATCCCGGGAGTGGTCGAGAATACGTTGTGGGTGACCTCATCGTCGTTTTTGAAGCTGATGGTGTCGCCCACCTTGATGGTGATTTCGGTTTGGGAGAAGTGGCGATCCTGCTGCGTGACCACATGGTCGGCCGCCAGCAGCGGAAGGACGCTCAGTCCGGCGATCGCGGCCAGGATGCACAGCACTTTTCGAATGATCACGGGTAGCCTCTTTATCTGGGAAGAATGGGAAGTTCGACTGGTCTATCCACGCTGGTTAACGTCCTCAGAAACGCCAGCAAATCCGTCTTCTCCTGGGCGGAGAGGTGTAACGGAACTATCTCCGGCGAGAGGCTTTTTCTACGGGCGTCGCCACCCCGGTCGTAAAAATCAATGACTTCCGCCAGGGTTTGTTCGTTGCCGTCGTGCATGTAAGGAGCGCGGCGATCCACGTTGCGAAGGGTCGGTGTCTTGAAGGCGAACTGCATGCCCTCGATCGGCAGGCGCTGGCCACGGCCGCGATCGTTATCCTCGAGTCCAACGTCGTGAAATCCGTTGTCGGTGAAGTTCCACTCGGAGTGGCATTGCACGCAGCCGGCCTTGCCGTTGAACAGGTCGAAGCCGCGCTTGGCGTCCTCGTGAATGGCGCTTTCATCTCCAGAGATCCAGCGATCAAAAGGCGCCTGACCAGAAACCACGGTGCGCTCAAAGGTGGCGATGGCGCGAGCCACGGCCTTGGCGTCGATGGGTTCACCGGGATAGGCGGCGGCGAAAAGGGTCTTGTACTCCGGAATCCCCTGCAACACTTTCGCCATGGCATCGAGTGGCATATTCATTTCCGGCCGGGAAGCGATAGGGCCTAGCGCCTGCGTCTCCAGACTGTCGGCGCGTCCATCCCAGAACAGGAGATCTGACCATGCGGCGTTGAGAATGGTCGGAGACCGGCGATCCAGTTGTTTCATCCCGGCACCTATGCCTCTTGGCAGGCCGTCGCCCCAGGAAAATCCCGGATTATGACAACTGGCGCAAGAAATCGAACCGGACTGAGATAACCGAGGGTCGAAGAAGAGGATCTTGCCCAACAGGTCACGGTCTTTCGAGTAGAGGTTGTCGGCAGGAAACGGCGGGTGTGTGGGGCGGATATATTTCTGTTTCCAATGCGCGCGCTCTGGATGGATCGAGGTTGGGATATTGGCGGCAGCGCTCGACGGGGCCGCAGATAGAAAGCCTGGGACCAATGCGGCCGTGCCGAGGACGAGCATCAGGAGCAATGCGCGGGTTGCCGTCTTCATAGGAGCAGACTCCATTCGGTTTCCGCTGGCCGAACGATGTGGCCTCTGCGCCGGGGGCGGCCGCTTGGGTGGGGATTGCACCGTAAAGCGCCTATCGGCAAGACGATGCAAAATTTCAAGACCAGCGAATATCCGACGGCGCAAATCAAGCATGCGGGCAACCTGCCGATAGGAGAGCTTAGGAACACGCTGCCCCGAGGGCCTTTTCGCGGGCATGAAACCTCTCAATAGGGGCTGCGGAAAAGCCCCGATACAAACCAGGCCTTTTTCGGCAGGCTGCACAGGATTCCAAGGTCCAAATTGATGGTACGGTTGCGCGATTTACGTATGACCACCAAGCTGGTGGCCGCCTTTGGGGTGTTGGTAGCCATTACCGGGGCGGTGAGCTACCAGTGCCTGACACGGATGTCGCTGCTGAATGCGAGCGCCCAATCCCTGTTTAGTCACGACCTCTCCGCCATCTCGGCGATCAAGGAAGCCGCTATTTTCCAGGTGAAATGCACCCGGGTGCTTCGCGATGCGGTGTTGGCGAGCGGGGACAAGGACGCGCTGGAGGACCAGAAGGAGACATTGGGTGAGCTTGAAATCTCAGTAAAGGACTCACTCGATACGGCTGATAAGGCATTCGTAGACACTTTGAGCAAACAGAAGGTGACGGAAGTGCGGAAGAACCTGCCCCTGTTCCAGGATGAGGCAGCAAAAGTCTTTCAGTCCCTGGCAAACGGCGACCAGGCGGGGGCCAAGGCAGCACTGAAGGAGACCAACTTGCTGGCCAACAGTATCAACCTGACCATTGCCGAGATATGCCGTCTGCGGGAAGATGACGCGGGCAAATCGCGACTGAAAAGCCAGGACATGTACAAGATGGCGCGTGACACCACGTTGTCACTGGCCACAGGCGCGGCGGTACTGGGAGTGCTTTTTAGCCTGTTTATGACCAGGATGATTTCTCGCCCACTCGGCCGGATGATGAAACTGCTGACAAGGGCGGCTCAAGGGGACCTCACCGGGCAATTGGAAATAGACAGCAAAGATGAGCTTGGAGAAATGGCGACGGCCTTGAATCAGTCGTGGGAATCGACGCGATCTGCGTTGTTGGGTGTGAACGAGACCACCGGCCAGCTTACTTTTGTTTCGCGGGAATTGATCGTTGCATCCCAGGCGCTCGAACGCGGTTCTGAGGAACAGGCCGCAGGGCTGGAGGAGACTTCCGCAAGCCTGGAAGAGATTACAGCAGCCGCGAAGAATAATGCCGACCACGCAATGCAAGCCGACCAACTGGCGCGCGATTCCTGCGAGGCGGCGGTAAGCGGCGGCGGGGTGGTTGCAGCCGCCGTGGCAGCGATGGACGAGATCATTGCATCCTCGGCGAAAATCGGGGAGATCGTTTCCGCCATCGATCAACTTGCTTTCCAAACCAACCTTCTCGGGGTGAACGCTGCCATCGAGGCAGCACGCGCAGGGGAGGAAGGGCGCGGTTTTGCCGTGGTCGCATCCGAGATCCGCAATCTGGCGTTAAGCAGCGCTTCCTCAGCAAGGGAGATCAAGAGTCTGATCGACGATTCCGTGGGGAAAGTGAAGAAAGGCTCTGAGCTGGTGAATCGCTCGGGTGAAACCTTGCAGGGTCTGGTTGGATCGGTACAGCAGGTCACCAGATTTGTCGGCGATATAGCAAGTGCTTCCAGGGAGCAGAGTACAGGAGTGGGGCAGGTCACCTCAGCGGTCACCAAGATGGATCGCGTGACCCACAGCAATTCGGCGGAGGCCAAGAAGCTTACCGCCACGGCTCAGTTATTGGCCAGCCAGGCGGCACAACTGCAGGAGATGCTGGCTTGTTTTCGGTTGGAGGACGATCCCGTCGAGGATGAGGAATTCTCCATCGACGAAAGCAGCGCCGGCCGCCCAGAGCTCTCCAAATTGGCAGAGCTTGAGAGTTTGATGCATTGAGAACCTAGTGTTTGATTCTAGGAACCAGCCAGCCGCGACAACGCGGCGGCGGTGGTGAGCTTCCGCTCCAGGTGGCGCTCCAGGCTTTGAATAGCAAAGCGGCGCAGATCGGCGCCGCGGCTTCGGGGCCACGGTTCCGCGGCAAAGGCAGACGCGGGCGAGCGGAAAATACGAATCGCCAGCATCTGCGAATCCGGGGTCAGCGCGGCTCCGTGCGCGCCTTTCTCTCCCGTTTGCTGATGCTCCGCGCAAACCAGGCCATCGGAGAAAAAATGAAAGTATGCCGGCTGCCCGGCAAGCGAGGCGCCGCAGAAGAGACACCGGCTTAGATCGGGGAGCCAACCCATGAGCCGCGTGGTCCAAAGGGCAAAGTAAGTGATGGGCATCCAGATGTGATCGACACGGGTCTGCTCCAGCACAGAAAGGAGCAGGCGAAAGACCACATCGTGCGGATCGTGGTCAGGAAGCGTCTGCTCCAATACCTCGGAAAAAAAGGCGAGGGCCGTGGCCCGCGCATAATCGACCGGCTCGGCCAGCGGCGAATGGAGAATGTCGAACGAGTCGAGGCGCACCAGCTCCTGGCTGGGCTTTTCCGCGTAATGAGCGCGGACGTGGGTCATTGGTTCGAGCGCTCCGCCGAAGCGCCGCCGCGACCTCGCCGCCGACTTGGCGACACCCTTCACCTTGCCAAAATCGCGGGTGAAAAGCGAAACGATCTGGTCGGCCTCGTGGATAGGCCAGGTACGTAAGACAACGGCTTCGACCTGGTGAGCGATCATGGCTAGAGCAGTTCCGCAATGACTGTGGCCCGATCAAGACCGTGAGGTGTGCTTTTCCTTGAGGGAAAAGCACGAAATGGCCTCCCGTTACGGCTAGCACTCATTTGCGAAACTGCTTGACGACGTGCAACCAACAGGCAGACCTTACCGGCCGTGGACCCGAGCCGGACAGCTCCCCGGGCAACAGACGTTAACGGCCAAAGTGGCTGGAGTTCTTGTCGGCAAAGCTCGACCACTTTTCGGGCAGGTCGTCCCCAGCAAATATGGCGGACACCGGGCATACGGGAACGCAGGCGCCACAGTCGATACACTCCACGGGATCGATGAAGAGTTGCTCGACCTCGCCATACTTCGATTCATCTTTCTTGGGATGAATGCAATCTACCGGGCAGGCATCGACGCAGGCTGTGTCTTTTGTGCCGATGCAAGGTTCTGCGATCACGTAAGTCATAAGTACCCATCTCCCGAAGGCGGTTAAGTCAAAGCAAATTGTAGCAGCAGACTTGAAGAGCGCAAGGCTGGCCGAAAGCAGTTTCGCGAAAACCACATCTCGCGATCTCTATCGCGCCACAAGTCATAGCGAACCGCCCTCATAGCGAGCTGCTACCCGCGCGCCAGACGGCGAGCTGCGAATTCAGCGGCGGTGGGCACGGGCTCAACTCCACGTCCGGCGAACATATCGGCGAAGAAGCCAAGAATCTCGCCGGTCACCAGACCGTTGGTGGCCAGAACCTCCTGGCTATCGAGACGGAAAGGCGTGCCATCGAAGCGGACCATGGCTCCGCCCGCCTCCAGCACCAGCAAGGCGCCGGCAGCGGTATCCCACGGGTTCAGGTTGAATTCCCAAAAGCCTTCGACGCGGCCGGCGGCGCAATAGGCTAGATCGAGCGCCGCCGCGCCGGCCCGGCGCACGCCGTGGGAGCGAAGCGTGAGTTGTTGATAAAACTGGATGTTCGGATTGGCGTGGCGCTTGTGGCTGGGGAAACCTGTGGAGAGCAAACTTTCCTGCAACTGTTGGATAGGCGAGACGTGCAGCCGGCGGCTTGCCCCGGCAGCTTGCTGGAGCCATGCACCTTTCCCCTTTTCCGCAGCAAACAGCTCATCATGGACCGGATCGTAGACGACCCCCGCCACCAATTCCCCGTCCTGATCCGGCAACAGTCCGGGGGGCCGATGTTCGAGGCCCAGCGAGACATTGAAGAAGGGAAAGCCGTGGGCAAAATTAGTGGTGCCGTCGAGCGGATCGACATACCAGCGATAGGCGCGCGTCAAGACCGGAGCGGGTGCCCTCTTCGCCGAAGATCCCGTGGCCGGGAAACTGCTCGTTGAGCCGGCTGACGATGAGCTTTTCTGAAGCACGGTCGGCTTCGGTCACCAGGTCAACATCGCCCTTATATTCCGCGGTAACGCCACGCTCGAAGTAGCCGCGCAGCAGATCGCCGGCTTCGAGTGCAATGGGCGCCGCGCCGGCCGCAAATCCGAGATCAAGCTGTGGTGGAAAGTTGCTCAAGGCGCGCTTCTCACAAGGCCGTTCCGCGGTTGCTGTTTCGCGGCGGCCGCGATCGCTGATGGTCCGAATCTGGTGTTTGTAGATAAAGAGATTCGGCCGCCCTTCACGGGTGAGGCGGATCATGGTGTCGTCAAAATATTCGATCCACCCGGAAACGGTCTCTCCGTCGCGGAGTTTGACCGTGACTCTCACCTGCTTCTCGCTGAGAAAGCGCAGATAGAGCGACTCCTGGCCCGTTTCCCCAAGAGGGGGCGCCTTCTTACTCCGCCGGGGTGGATTCTGGTTTGCCATAGCCTGAATGATACAGAGATGCAGAGTCTGATGCGGAAGCCGGGCCCGGTGGATGCACTCAAAAATCCATGTGCGCTCGTACCCCGGGGACGACGGCCGGGCCCCGGTCCCGGTTGTAGCCTGGGTTGCCGACAAACGAGAGTTGCACCGCCATGTAAAGGCCGCTCACCACATGGAGGTTGTAATAGGTCTCGCTCACGTCTTCGCGGCCGTAATTCAGGCGGCCATCGCCGAGGATGAATCCCAGTCCGCCCAGCGCCAGATACTCCCGGTGCTTGCTGCTGATGCCCCCGGTCTCAAAAGCGGTTCCGATCTGATCTTCTTTTCTGCCCCACGCGTCCCCGGTGAGTTCCGCGCCGAACGCCAGGGTGTTGTTGATCTCAGTATAGGCGAAGGATTCGTGATGTCCTTCATTCCACCCAGTGCGCAGAAAGACGCGGAAGTTGGCGGGCAACTCCTGTTCGAGGTTGAGACCGAAACCCTGTTTCAAGGTTCCCTGGCGGCGGTGGAGGGTAATGTCGGGCACGCGGTCGACGCCGCTCTCAAACGCGGCGATCGCCTGACCGTAATCGCCCATATTGCCGTGGTTCAGATAAGCCAAAGGGCGGATGTGGGTGTCGAGGCCCTGAAACCATTGCGGTTTCCATTCCAGCTCCAGATTTTCGGAGCGGGCGCGGCGCAGATCGGCATCGAGATTAATGCCGTTGGCTACGGTAGGCAGGAGTGCTTCGCCGAAGCGTGCTTCCAGTTTGGGTCCTGCGTAACTCAGAATCGCGGCGACGGTATAGCCACGCGTGTTTGCGGCATAATCGTAAGCGCCATTGTTATCAATGGCCCAATTCGTGAACTGGAGGTGGGGGTCACTGCCCACTGCGTTGTTATCGAAGAAGTCGACCAGCCCCAACTTGCCCATGATGAATTCGATGCGCTTGCGGGGAAGCGATTTCTGCAGATAGAAGGGATTGGGTTGTTCTTCCACCCGATCCGCGGTCAAGGGAAAGGTCTCGTGGATGAAATAGCGAGCGGCGTAGACGTCCTGGCCCAGCGATGGATTGCGCACCACATCGAGATTGGTGAAGGCCGCGATGCCGAGAGCCTCGCTCAGGCCTTTGCCTCCCGTCTCCTCGGCATCGAAGATGAATTCGGTCCAGCGGGTGAGCTTGATGCCGGTGTAAAGGGTAAGCACGCGGGAGAGCGCCGTCGTCTCCAAACGGCTCTGGAAGCTATTGAGACCGGTGTAGGGCGAGTGGAACGGCCCATGCGCCTGGAAGATAAAGTTGGCCTGGCCTGAGATCCATAGGCGATTGGCGATGAGATGGCGCGAGAAGACGGCTGGATTCTCCTGATCGTCGGATTGATCCGCCTCACGCTGGTTGATCTGGGGCAGCGATTCCCGGCTGGCACGGACGGGCTTTGCCGCCGCCGGCGGGCTCTGCTGGGTCGAATCCTGGGCTTGAGGAGCATCGGGCAGCGTGCTTGCTGCCGTCGGAAGGCATAGAAGCACCGCTGAAAGCAACGGCCAAAGACGCATTCGAACTCCGCGAGGAAATGGGCAACTCCGATGAGGGTAATTGACAGGACCGTAACAAATATCACGGAGCCTTGAATTCTTGCGGTCTGTCGAGGATTGACGCGGCCGGACGCCGACCGGGAAGGCGGTCTAAACCCATTGCGAAAATGCTTAGTCTTCGAGGGAAATCGCAACTACCGGAATCATTCCGCCGGCATCGTGCGAGATCGACCTTCCAGCCCGGCGCAGCAGCAGGCTCATCGCCGCGGCCGCGAAGGCCACGATCGCCAGGTAAACGATGAAGCGAGGTTGATAGAAGCCCGCGCGATCGTACCAGCGTCCGATGGCCATCGGCCCGGTAGCGCCGCCGATGGCGTACGCTGTCCAGGTCAATCCGTATAGAACCGAGAAATGCCGGCGGCCGAAGTAGTGGGCGATCAGGTACGGCGCAACATCCGCTTCGCTGCCCACGCCTACACCCAGCACCGCGGCGCCCACCAGCGCAATGGGAGATGTGGTTGCGAACGCGAGTATGAGAGCACCTGCTGCCGCAAACAGAAGGACGCAGGTCTGAACGCGCTGCGGTGAGAAGCGGTCGATGAGAAACCCGATGCAGAGGCGGCCCAGGATGACGCCGCCACCGCGTACCGAAAGGGCGAGCGCAGCGCTCTGTGCCGAGACCGTGTGCTCGGTGAGAATCGCCGCCAGGTTCGTCACCAGGCCATTTTCGCTGAATGCCGAGAGCATAATGATGCAGGCCAAAATCCAAAAAGGCCAGCTACGCAGCGCGGCGGCGACAGTCACTCCGCCGGCAACTGCGTGATCTTCATGGACGACAACCGTGTCAGGCCGGTTACGCACCAGCAGCGCAGTGAGGGGCAAGCCCAGTAGTGCGATGCCGCCCAACAGGAGATAGGCGCTACGCCATCCATGATGCGCGATGGTCCATTGGGTAAGCGGCGGCAAGAGAATCGAGCCAACTCCGCTCCCGGTGAGCACCAACGCGAGCGCGAGCCCTCTGTGCTTGTGAAACCACGAAAGCACGGTACGCGCGTACGCAAACTGTGCGGTCCCGTTGCCGACCAGTCCCAACACAAAGAATGTGACATAGAACTGCCGGATGTTTGGTCCGAGCCTGCTGAGCGAAGCCAGCGCAATCGCGAAGATCGCGATCGACGGCAGGATGATGCGCCGGGGTGGGAAGCGGTCGAGCAGAATCCCGATGCCCGGAGAAACCAGAGCGACCGTGATCGCCGCCAGTGCGAACCCGCCACCGACAGCTTCCCGCTTCCATCCGAAAGCCGCCTGCAGGGGATTCAGGAAGAGGCTGAAGGTGTAGGGGACGACAGGAGCAAAGCTCACCATCACGCCGGCAAAGGCGGCAGCCGCTACGCTCCACCCGGCGTAGCGGAGGGAACTCTCATTCGCTGCTTGCGGGGTGGTTGTCTCGGGCATCATCCGGCCGTGTCCTCCAGCGAGTGGTTTCTCGCTTCCAGCGCACCCTCGCACGACAGGGCAGCTTCCGATTATTTAGGCTGTAGGCGAATGCTACGTTCCGGCCTGTCGATTGTCCTCGACCTTTTGGTGGAGAAATCGACTTAAGGTGTGGGCGCGGGATAGTACCCGGGACGGTTGCGAAGGAGGTAACCGGCGCCCGGGACCGAAGGGCGCAGCTTGACGGAGATGCTGCGAAAGCTGGTGCCTGAGTGGTTGCTTGGATAGTAGCCAAGCAAGTATTGCGTGCGCAGGTCCTCAGACAGTTGGGCGAAGGTACGGTCCAGGGAGGAGGAGTCAGCGTAGTAGTATTTGCCCCCGGTTTCCTGGGCCAGCGTGATCAGGGCGTGCTCGCCGGCGAGGTCGCGCCCGGCGCTGGCAGCGATGGGGACATCGATGATGGGGTAGACCATCACTTCTCCGCGCAGGGCTTGTTCAAGCGCCTGATCGTAGGTGGTGCCTTTGACGGTATTGCCTCCATCGGAGATGATGACCAGCACCTTGCGGCCGGAACGCTGCGACAGGCTCTGCGCAGCGAGATAGACGCCACTGTAGAGGGCGGTGGCAGCGCCTCGCCCCATGCCGTTCAGCCCACGGTCGACGCGGCCCGGGTTGTTGGTGAAGAAGACTATCTCGCGCACATCGTCGGCGAACTCCATCAGGTCGAGGTGATCGACCGGGCGCAGCAGCGAATGAACAAAACGCCGGGCAGCATCCTGCTCCACGCTGAGGTCCTTGTGGACACTGCCGCTGGTATCGATGGCGAGAACAATCTCCAGCGGGAGCTCGGACTGGCGCTCAAAGACGGCGATCTTCTGCGGATGACCATCTTCGGAGAGCAAAAAATCGTCCCGGGTGAGACCGGGTACGGGCGCTCCCTGGGCATCGGTAACATTGACGAAGACATTCACCAGCCGGACATTGACGCTAATCGTGGGCGCCTGCGCGCGGCCGGCGTCGCCGCAGAGAGCAAGCATGCAGCCAGCCAAGGCACAAAGGGTTTTGCCAACGACGTTCAATGACTGCCCGTTTCCTGTTCTACCAAGGCGGAGGGAAAGGGTTCTCCATCCGCCCACACCGCTCCATCTTCGAAGTGTTCCTTCTTCCAGATGGGGATCGTTTTCTTGAGGGTATCAATGATCCAGCGGCAGGCTTCGAAAGCCTGGGCGCGATGAGCCGAAGCCACCACAACCAGGACGCTGGTCTCGCCTACCTCCAGGCGGCCCAGGCGGTGGACGATGGTCACGGCGCGTACGCCATGCGCGGCAATGGCTTCGTTCGCGAGGTCCTGCATTAAACGGAGCGCCATCTCCTCGTAGGCCTCGTAGACCAGGCAGAGTGTGCGCCGGCCACGCGTGTTATTGCGCACGATGCCGTCGAAGACGACCACCGCGCCATCCTCCCCTTGCTTGACGGCAGCCACGAGAGAGGGACTATCGATCGGCTCCCTTACCAGGGTCACGACCGGGGAGGCAGAACCGCCGCTCACGGGAGGGAGGAGCGCCACCTCATCCCCGTCGCGCAACTGGGAAACACGGGCGGCGTAGTTCTGATTTACGGCGATCGCCAAGGTGGACCACAGCTTTGGCTGTTGGGGCAAAAGCTGCTGATAATGCTCGAGCACTGTATCGACGGTAGCGCCGACGGGAAGGTCGAGCGTCTCGCTCTGGCTGGCCACCATCTCTTTCAGCACTCCAAAGAACAGGACCCGAATGCGCATGGGAAAAGAATATCCTGTTGCAGCAAATCCCCATCTGACAAGAAGTTAGACTCGACGGTGCGTGAAATGGCATTCCTGGGGCCGGTTAAGGCTGGGGGTGGCGGATTAGGGACGCATGAGGATATTTCCCCACTCAAGCCAAAATACGGCTTGAATGGGCCACCTACCCTCAGGGGCTGCGGAAAAAGCCTGCTTAATGAAAGAGCCTGTTTAATGAAGGGTACGGCCTTTAGGCCGTACATGTAGTTAGGCAACCAAACGGCCTTTAGGCCCTGAGGGCAGGTTTCTCTCGGCCGAAAACGCTGCCCTCCGTGGCTAAAGCCCACTGTTCTTGTTTCCGTAATGTACGGGCTCAAGCCCGTACCCTTCAACAACCATTGTTCTCCGCAGCGTGTCGAAGCCGTGCCCTTCAGAAAATGTGCTTTCCCGCAAGCTCGTCAGACCAGCACGGGTATATTGGCAACCCCAGCGGTGCCGAAGACACGGCGATAGCGGGCTATTTCGGAGCGATGCCCGGTCGCCTTGGAGAAATTATCAGAAAGCTTTACCGCCGGCCGGCCGTCGGCTTCGGTCAGCTTGCAGATGAGGCTGGCGGGATGGAATCCGTGGTTGCCGTTCGGATGGCAACCGCGAAAATCGTTGGTCAGCAGCGTACCCCAGCCGGCACTGAAACGAATGCGCCGACCTGGGGTCCACTTTGCCGGGTCGTTGAGGTCAGCCGCAGTGCGAAAATCCGCGGGGGTGAGGCCGGGCGCCATCGTTCCCATGAAATAGGCATGGAGGCCGAGGATGTCTTCCACATCCATCGCATCGGAGGCGATGATCAACTTCTGCTTCGGATCGCGGCCCCTCTGCTTGAGCCAGGCGATGTATTCGTCCCCCGCCACATACGGGTCTTTGCTGTCGATGCGCTGCCCGGTCCAGTCCGCTACCCAGTCGGGAGCATCGGCCAGGAACTGTGTCGTGCCGTAGGTGTCGGGCAGCATGACGCGAATGTCCTGTCCATAGGTGCTTTGCCACAGCTCGAGAATGCGATACTGCGAACTCTTCAATTCGGCGTCGCCGGTGGCCAGGGCAGCCAGCGCCATGGGCAGTTCGTGGGCATTGGTTCCCACCGCTTCGAGGTTATGTTTGTAGGCCAGGTAGGTGTTGGAAGTACCGGAAAATTCGTGGGAAAGCGCCGTGTTCATGGCCATCACCACGTATTCCTGCCAGAGGAAGCTGTGCCGGCGCCTGGTACCAAAATCGGCCACCCTCAGCTCCGGAAGGCCAGAGAGCCGCTCAATCTTTCCCCAAAGCTTGGCCTTGGCTTGCGCATAGAGAATGTCCAGCTCGAACTCACTCATGCCCCGAAAGGCAGCGCGGGACTTGAGCTCGTTGATGATGGAGAGGCCATAGATTTCCCACATGGTCGCCTCGGTCCAAAGGCCGTCGAACTGCAGGTGAAATTCACCGTCTCTTACGGTGAGCCGGTAACTGGAGAGGCGAAAGCCATGCCCGAGCCATTCGATGAAGTCCGGCTCGAAGATGCCGCGGCGGCCGAAGAAGGTATTGCCGGCCAGCCAGATCAGCTCCGATTTCAAAAACCGCAAACTGCGCACATGCTCCAGCTGTTGCAATACCTCTTCGCGAGCAATCACATCCGCGAGGTGCAGCGTCGACGAGCGATTACTCACGGAAAACGATACGTGCGTCGTCGGGAAATGCTTCCAGATGAATTGGAGCATCAGCAGCTTGTAAAAATCGGTATCCAACAGGGAGCGCACGACCGGGTCGAGATCCCAATTGTGGTTATGCGCCCGCTCGGCAAAATCGATGATCATTTATGTCCTTGAGATTTGGGCGGCGCGGGCACGGGTTCACTTTCTTGCGCAAGCAATTTCGCACTCCTCGCGGTCATTATCAGGCCACAGTCATGGCGGAACTGCTTTAACTCCTCTGTTCCCATGAAGATTCTAGCTCAGGTGGCGGCGAAGCAAGGCGCAGGGCCAGCAACCGGAGCACAAGAGAAAAGGCCCGCTGGTTGGCGGGCCTTTCTGGAGCGTACCGAGGGTAGAAGCGTTAGACCTGCGCGTGCTCGATGATGGTCTCCCGGATTGCCTCATCCTTCTTCTCTTCAGTGACCGACTTGGGCAGCGCCACGGCCAGCACATCTTCAATACGGCTGGCGTAGTGAATGCGCACGCCTTCGATCTGGTCCGCGGTCAGGTCCTCTTCGACGTTTTGCCGATTCTCCGCGGGAAAGATCACATCCAGCACACCGGCACGCTTGGCAGCCAGAAACTTCTCTTTTACGCCGCCAATGGGTAGAACGTTGCCGCTGAGCGTGATCTCGCCGGTCATTGCGGTGAGCGGATGGACGGGGGTATCCGTCATCAGCGAAACCAGGGTGGTTGCCATGGTGACACCGGCCGACGGCCCATCCTTGGGAATAGCTCCGGCAGGAACGTGGATGTGAAGGTCCAGGTCCTTGGTGAAGTCCTCCTCGAGGCCCAGAGAGGCAGCGTTCGAGCGCACCCAGGTAAGCGCAGCCTGCATGGATTCCTGCATGACCTCGCCGATTTGCCCGGTCATCTTGAAGCCGCCCTTGCCTTTCATACGGTTGGCCTCAATAAACAGGACATCGCCGCCGGCGGGTGTCCAGGCGAGGCCGACCGCTACGCCGGCACGCTTGGTACGCTCTGCCAGCTCGGTATCGACACGCACCTTGATGCCGCCCAGGAACTCCTGGATCACCGCCCTATCGACGACGAGCGTGCCCGTCTTGCCTTCGGCAATGCGCCGCGCCTGCTTGCGGCACACGGTACCGATGAGCTGCTCCAGTTTGCGTACGCCCGCCTCGCGGGTGTAGTGGCGAACAATGTAGCGAACGCCCTCCTCAGGGAACTCGATCTCGGGCAGCCCACCCTCTTTGGGCTCGATGCCGTTCTCCTTGATCTGCCGGGGGATGAGGTAGCGAAACGCAATATGCGTTTTCTCTTCCTCGGTATAGCCGGAGAGGTCAATGATCTCCATGCGGTCACGCAACGGCTCCGGGATGGGGTCGAGCATGTTCGCGGTGCAAATAAAGAGCACCTTGGAGAGATCGAACGGAACATCCAGGTAGTTGTCCCGGAAAGTGTTGTTTTGCTCCGGATCGAGAGTCTCCAGCAAGGCCGAGGCCGGGTCGCCGCGAAAATCGCGGCCCAGCTTGTCGATCTCGTCGAGCATAAAGACCGGATCATTGGTCTCCGCGCGGCGCAGTGCCTGCATGATCTGCCCCGGCAGAGCTCCAATGTAGGTCCGGCGATGGCCGCGAATCTCAGCCTCGTCGTGCATACCGCCGAGCGAGATGCGCTGGAATTTGCGTCCCAAAGCACGCGCAATACTTCGTCCCAGCGAGGTTTTGCCTACGCCCGGAGGCCCGACGAAGCAAAGAATGGGCCCCTTCATGTCCGGTTTAAGACGGCGCACGCTCAAGTAGTCGAGGATTCGGTCCTTGACCCGTTTCAGATCGTAATGATCCTGGTCGAGAATGTCCTTCGCCTTGGCAATATCCACTTCCCCGCCAGTCGACTTGGCCCACGGCAGAACAGCCAGCCACTCCACGTAGTTGCGGGTGAGCGAGTAGTCGGCGGCCATGGGAGACATCCGCGACAAGCGGCCGAGCTCCTTGGTAGCCTCTTTTTTCACATCTTCCGGCATGCCTGCGGCTTCAATCTTCTGCCGCAGTTCCTCGATGTCTTTCTGGCCCTCGTCCTGCTCGCCAATCTCCTTCTGGATGGCTTTGAGCTGTTCGCGCAAGTAGTAGTCGCGCTGCGACTGCTGCACCTGATCCTGCACTTCGGTCTGGATCTTGTTGCGCAGTTGCTGGACTTCGGCTTCCTTAGCCAGATGTTTGTTGATGCGCTCCATGCGCAACAGAACATCTGGAGTCTCCAGCAGTTCCTGCTTATCGGTGGTAGCCAGGAAGGGCAAAGAGGAGGCAATGAAATCGACCAGGCGGCCCGGATCCTCAATATTGAGGGCGATGGTCTGGAGCTCGTCGGAGAGGGTGGGCGAGGTGGTGACGATTTGCTGGAATTGAGCAATCACATTCCTCTGCAGGGCCTCCAATTCCGCACTCTTGCCGGGATCGACCTCGGGCAAATGATCCACCGAGGCCATCATGAACGGCTCGAGTTGAGAAAATTCGCCCAACTTGACCCGCTCTGTACCCTCGGTAAAGACAAACAGGCTCTGGTTGGGCATCTTTACGACTTTGTGCACGGTCGCCAGGGTGCCGACGGAATATAGGTCGCTCGGCTGGGGACTATCCATGCGTTCGTCGCGCTGGGCGACGACGACGATGGTTTTCAGCTCTCCCAGGGACTGAATCAGTTGAATCGAACTCTCCCGGCCCACGGTCAGCGGCAACACGGCGTGTGGAAACAGCACCGTGCTGCGAACCGGCAGAATGGGCAAAACCCTTCCCTCAGAACTGCCCGACTCACGCCGGCTGGGGTCGGTTGGACTAATGATGCTTAAAAAATCGCTCGCCATGAGTATCCTTCTATCAGATTATCGACTATAAGATGCCGCAGATCTCGTAAAGTCGCAAAACGCCCGTTTTCTGTGCCATTTTGCGGGATGCTCCCTTTTGGGGGGCTCATTTTTGCCCACATCAGGAAGGCGGCAGCGCCGCCGGGTAATGTCCCAGCTCCTTAACCAGCAGGCACTGCCGGCGAAGTTGATCGAGAGCGGCGCTGGTAGCCGCGGGGTCGGACACCTGGTAGTCGACATAGAAGACATATTGCCAGGGCTGACCATGGACCGGACGCGACTCCACTTTGCAGAGGTTCGTGTTGTGCTCGGCAAATACCTGCAACGCCGAGACCAGGGTTCCGGGGCGGTTCGCGACCGTAAACGCAATGCTGACCTTATCGGGATTGGGAAGCGGGCGGACGCGGGCGCCATGGCGAATCAGAAAAAACCGGGTGTAATTGGCCGCGTTGTCTTCGATGCCGGAAGCCAAAATCTCTCCACCATAGGTAAGAGCGGCCTGCTCACTGGCGATGGCGCCGGCCGTTTTATCTCCCAAGCCGACTACATGTTTGACGCTGCCCGCGGTGTCGTAGAAAGCGACCGGCATCATTGCCGGGTATCGACCGAGGAAATGGCGGCACTGCGCCAGTGCAACCGGGTGGGAGAGGACCTGGCGAATGCCATCGATGGTGCTGCCGGGGACACCGATGAGATTGTGGTGGATGCGCAGCAGCGCTTCGCGCTCGATTTGAACATTGGACTGGAACAGCAGGTCAAAGTGCTCCACCACGGAGCCGGCAAGCGAGTTCTCGATGGGAATGACGGCGGCGCCGACCCCATCTTGCTCCAGCAGTTTGAAGACCTCTGCGGAGTAGGCACAGGGAACAATGGTTGCCTGCGGTTCCATCGTTAGTGCCGCTTGGTGGCTAAAAGACCCGAGCTCTCCCTGGATGGCAATGCGCATCTGTGCCCCGAAAACTTATTTGATGATACGGCAACCTCACTCAGCCGAAGTGCACCAAAGTACAGCGTAGCAAGACTTTATGGTAAGGAGGAACACACGATGCTTTGGACAATTTTCCTGGTTCTGCTGGTACTTTGGTTGCTTGGCTTTGTCGGATTCCACGTATTGGGGGCTTACATTCATATCCTGCTGATTATTGCCCTGGTGGTTTTGCTAATCCAGCTGATTGGCGGCCGGCGAGCCATTTGACCTTCTTGGGCCGGCTTCCCGGTCTGGCTTCTTTTTGGTCCGGCTTCTTTTTGTCCCGGCAGGTATGCCGGGACAGGCCGTTCCGCATCGTAGTTCCAAACGCCTGCGAGATGGCAGGCTGAGGAGACACTAACCATGAATAAAGATCAAGTAACAGGCAAAGCGGAGCGGGTGGCGGGCCGGGTCAAGCAAGGTATCGGCGAGACTTTGGGCAATCAGAAACTGGCGAATCAGGGCATAGCCGACCAGGTAAAGGGCGCCGCCAAAGAAACATGGGGCAATGCCAAGGATGCTGCCGACGTGACGTCGGATCGCCACCAGGCGGAAGCGCAGCATAAAGCCGACCACGCTCGTGCGGGGCTCCGTGAAAAAGTCGACGAAGTCCGTGAAAGCGTCAACGAGAAGATAGACGCCCACAAGGCAAAAGAACGAGAGAAAGCCAGGACGGCGTAATCAGACACTTTGACTGAATAATTGGAGTGAGAGCGAACGCACCCGGTACGGCTTACGGGTGCGTTGCTATTTAAAGCAGTCGGGGAAGGAAACAGCAGGTGCCTCGGCTCCGGCCGAGATGACGATTCATTTGTTGTACCGCTCTAATGTTTTCTCGCCACTATCTAGTGCGCAATCCGATGCCCGACCAGCACGGCAGCAGCGACAAAGCAAAAGAACACCACCGAGATAATGCCGTTCAAGGTAAAGAATGCGGCGTTCATTCGGCGCAGATCGGTGGGCGAGATGATGAGATGTTCGTAGAGCAGCAGGCAGGCGACGGCTGCGATACCGACCCAGGCGATCGCGTTGAGTGCGAACAGTTGCAGCAGCCAGAATAGTAAGCCGAGCATGACCAGGTGCATCGAGCGCGCGATCCAAAAGGCGGCGTGGATGCCCCAGGCTTCGGGAATACTGTTCAAGCCGGCCGTCCGGTCGTGCGCCATATCCTGGCAGGCGTAAAGCACATCAAAGCCACCCACCCAAAAAAGCACCGCCGCGGTGAGCACGACAATGCGTGGGTCCAGTGTGCCGCGGATAGCAATCCAGGCCGCAGCGGGAGCGATGCCGAGCGCCAGGCCCAGCACCAGGTGCGACCACCGGGTGAACCGCTTGGTGTAGGAGTACAACAGGAGTATCGCGAGGACCACGGGGGAGAGCAAGAGCGTCTCCCGGTTCAGCTGCGCGGCGGCCAGAATAAACGCCACCGCCATACATACAGTGAAGCCGGCAACAAATCCGCGGCTGAGCATGCCGGCCGGAATCGCGCGCGCCGCAGTTCGGGGATTGGCCGCGTCGAGGCGGGCATCGGCCCAGCGATTGAACGCCATGGCAGCCGAGCGTGCGGTCACCATGCAGACGACAATCCAGAACACCTTCCGCCATTCCGGCCACCCGGCGGCCGCCAGCATTGCACCAGAAAGCGCAAATGGGAGAGCGAAGATGGAGTGCTCCCATTTGATCATCTCCAGCGTCGTGCTTACGTTGCGCAGCAAGGCCATGATTCAGTGTACCGGGCGCGGCCTTCCGTCGTCCCCTTGGCAGCCTGTTACACAGGCTGCCGAAAACTCGAAGACTGCGAGAAAATCGTCCCTCAGTGCCCCTCAGGGGCTTCAGCACGGCAACTTAACGAAATTCACCGTTTTTCAGGAACTTCGAATCCTGCGGTCCCCCCTCGCTCATTATCAGGCGGATGGTCCATCAGCACTCAACTTGGATGATCCGAGAACTGTCGGTCTTCATTCTGACCGCAGTCGTGCTTCTATCTTTTTGGGGGAAGGCCGACAAGCAGAGAAAGGCTGGACTAACAATCGATGGAAGTGTTGAATTCACCCCAAACAGACGTTCCTTTTTTGCATGGCCCATTCTCGTGGTCTATATGGTCTACGCTACCATCGGCCAGGTGATGCACATCCAGGGACGCCCGTTGAACCTCATGTTTGCGGTGCTTATTGGAACCCTCACAGTGATGATTGCCGTCTCATCCCAGCAAAGATAGTCGTGGCGAACGACGGACTTCGACAGGTCTCCTGGCTTTGGAAAACCAAGCGCATTCGCTGGGAAGATATCGTCGAAATCAACACAGGCGGAAAGAGTCGCACGGTGACGATCACGGGTTCGGATGGAACGAAGATCGTCCACAGCCGTGTTTTGCCAGACCGGCCGCGCCTTTTAATTGAACTCAGGCATCACTGCAGCGAAAACCTTCCGTCAGATTTCCCCAGAGAACCAATCACTCGCCTCTGAACCCGACACTGCACCCGATTGATCTAACTTCCTGAAAAGTCGGGTTTTCCGTAACTTCGCCAGCAGCGGGGATGAAGGACCGGCAAGTTAACCGGAAATCCCGTTTTCAAGGCGCGGCTCGGTGCAAATTGACTTTCATGCCACCAGCGGGCGCTTCCTATCTTCAATCCCGATCCGCAATCTGGCCCCCATTGAGGCGTTTTTACTCGATTGACCGATTAGAGGCATGAGAGCATAGCTGGCATGGGAGTGGTCTCAAAAGCCATAGATAAACTACCCACCTGGATACGGGTGATTTTTTTAGCCATTGCAATCTCCGCGAGTGCGTACTACATCGCCCACTACGGCTTCTTGTCATTTCTAATGCGCATGATCTTTAGCCCAGATATCTAAATCAGCCTGACCAACGCCTGTTTGAGACGCCCGACATGAGCAAAACATGCCCTAGTGTGACGTGCCTTCACGCATTTCGGTAACTTCCCCAGTCGGACGGCCACGCAAGAGCAAGTTACCTATAACCCCGATTTACGAGCGGTCGCTTTTCCATCCCACTTCGATTGTACGGACCAACCTATCTTACGAAGATGAAGCGAATGATAGCGAGGCCCAAGGCGAACGTAAATCCATAGCCGAAGCTCTCAATCTGAACCGCCTGTTTACCCTTCCGGCGAAGCACGATGCCCACCTGCGACATCACCAAGCCGGTAATGACAGGACTGATCACCAGGCTGATGCCGTGAAACTTTGATGGACGGAATAGTGGGTGTGGAAAAAGACGTAGGCTCCCGATCCCAAAAGCGATGCCCAGCAACAAATGGCCTGTGGCGGCTAGGGTCGGATGGATGGCGTTTGATTCCTCAAAGAGATTTCCAATTGATCGCACGATGAGAGCAACTATTGCTTCCACGACAACCTGAAAGAACACTTCGAATAGAAGTTCGGCGGCGGCAGAGAGCAATGCAAAAAGGGCTTCGTCCATAGCTCGATATATTAGAGAACCATCTCCCGACCAGGGGTAGAGACCAGCTCTCGCTCTATCCGCGAATCAATCACTGTGCCCCGCAAAGTCGCGTTTCCCGTAACTTCCCACGTTAACCATCGGTAAGCCCGGCTGCACATCTCTCAGTGAGTGTTTGCGCCCCGGTGTGCGCTAATGCAAAAACGACTGCTTACCCCTACAAGTACCTAAAGGAAAATCCTTCTCACTCTGCCCGAAGGGCTTCCACCGGATTCACGTGAGCCGCCCGCCGGGCCGGAAGGTATGCCGCTACCAGACCGCTCGCCGACAGCAAAGCCGCGGCTCCTGCGAGTGTCCAACCGTCATGCGCGGTTACGCCGTATAAAAATCCACGGACAACTCTCCCCGAGGCTAGCGCCAGAGCGGCTCCCGCGACCACACCCGTCAGCAACATTGCGCCCGCCTGTCGCATCACCAGCCACTGCAAATTACCACGGCGTGCGCCTAGCGCGATGCGCACACCCAACTCGCGCGTCCGCTGGGTCACAGCATATGCCAGCAACCCATATAGTCCTGCCACGCATAGTAGCAATGCCGATCCACCGAAGATCTCCAGCAGGTGCGCCGCCAGCCGCTGGCTTCCATAGGAATCCTCTACGATCTGGTCCATCGTTGTGATCGTCGCGTTCTGGAACTCCGGACTTGCCCGTCGCAGAATGTCCCGCAGCTCCGGGATCATCTCCACCGTCGGGCTCTCCGTCCGTATCGCAACATCCATTGTGGTGCCATCCATCGGCATGTAGAAAAATGCCTCCGGCGTGAGCTGGGGAATCGCAACCTCCATCTCCGGTTGCGCCACATCGGTCACCCTGCCCTGTCGCTCGTCATCGAGAATGCCCACAATCTGCATGGGTGCATTCTGTTTCAGGTCGAGCAACTTTGTTCCCAAGATCGCTGCCGGATCATGCTTGTCTGGCGCGTACAACCGTGCAAACGTCTGGTTCACCACTACCACTGGCTGGGAAGTAGCGGTATCCTCAGGCCCGAAAAAACGTCCCGCAGCCATCCGGAAGCCGAAAACCTGTTGCAGCCCGGGGCTCACGGCCTTGATCAACGCGACGATTGGAAGCCCGTTAACCCGGTATTCCAACCTGATCGCGCGCGTTTGGCTGAGCGGAACTTCACTTACCAGCCCGGCGCTCTCGACTCCGTGCAAATGCTGCACTTGCTCCAGCATGGGCTCGTACAGGGCTTGTGTCATGTTCCTGCCGGCAAATCTAAACGCAGGAATATTCAAATCGGCAACAAGGATGTGATCTGTGCGGTAGCCCAGCGGGACACGACGCAGAGTGTAGATGGTTTTCAGAAGCAGGCCGCACGCCACCAGCAGCATCAGTGACATCGCCACTTCGGCCGCTACCAGTGCGCTGCGCAGCCGATGATGCCGCCGTCCCATTCCGGTATGCGTCCCTCCCTGCTTCAACGCCGGCTCAATGGGAGCGTGTACCGCCAGCAGCGTTGGCCAAGCCGTTGACAGTGCCGTCGAGACGACCGTCAGGCCCAACAGCACGAGCAAGATCGTTGTGTTCGGTCTCGCCGAAGCCGCTACCGGCAGATGCTGGCCGAGTTCGAGCGCCAGCAGCTTGAGTGAGCCGAGCGCTCCCGCTAACCCTAGAAGTGCCGCCGCTCCACTGAGCACCAGGCCCTCCACCATCATCTGCTGCACAACGCGCCAGCGGCTCGCGCCCAGCGCGCCCCGCATGGCGATCTCCCGCTGCCGGGCCATGCTCCGCGCCAGCAACAGATTCGTCACATTCACACTGGCAATCAACCACAGCACGCCCGCCGCCGCCAACAATGCCAGCAGCGCCTTCCGTAGATCGGCGTTCACCAGCCAATTCCCATATTTCTCGATCGATATCGCACTGCGACTCTGCCGAACATTGGGATCGGTGTACCCCGCGGCGACCCGCTTCTGTATAAGTGACATCTCTTCGCTCGCGGTCTTCGCGCTTACGCCTTGCCGCAGGCGACCTATCACTTGGTAATTCGTCGATCGCGAGTCTTTATCGTTCTCCCCCAACTGCATCGGAGTCCACACCTCCCCGGCCATAGCAGAGCCCTCCGGATACCGGAAGCCAGCGGGCATTACGCCGACAACCGTGTACGAGGCATCGTTGATCTTTACTCCCCGACCCAAAATCCTGGGATCGCCGCCAAACGCCTCTTTCCATACCGCATCGCTGAGTACGATTGTCCCGGCATTTTTGCCCGCGATGAAACCCGGAGTCTCCTGGATGAAGCCGCGCCCAAGCGCCGGTTGTACACCCAGCACCCCGAAGAGATTGGAGCTGATCTGTTCACCCTGTATTTTCAGCGCGGCCGTTTTGCCCTCTAAAAAATTCTGCCCAAACATTCCCGTTGAGAAGGCAATTTGCTCGAACGACCGGCTCTGCTTCCTCCACTGTTCGATGTCCTGCCACGGCGCGAGATAAGCTACCGCCCCCTTTCCATTGCTTTCGCTGATCACCACCAGCCGACTCGGATCCCTATATGGCACCGGCCGCAGAAGCACGTGATCCACTATCGTGAACATCGCCGCCGCGGCTCCGATTCCCAAAGCAAGCGTGCCAATCACCGTCGCCGCGAACGCAGGTGACCGCCGGATCTGCCGCAGCGCATAAAGGAAATCCCGTCCTAGCCACTCCAGCCAAAGGAGGCCCGAGACCTGGCGCGTCACATCTTGCACGAGCGCTACATTGCCAAAGTCACGTATTGCTGCTCTGCGCGCCTCCGCCGGCGACTCTCCACGAGCGACCGAGTCTGTGACAGCCATGCGAAGATGGCTTTCCAGTTCCTCAGTCAGGTCGGCCTTACGCCTGAGCGCTCCCATGCTGAGCCTCCGATGATCCATCGCAGATTCATCCTTTGTTCTCCGTCGCGCTCATGATGCCTTCGATGGACATGGCCCGAATCGCTTGGCTGATTGCGTAGCCGTGCTGCTCACCCCATTGCAGCGTTTTCATGATCAGCATGCCCTGCAGAAGTTCAATCCGATTTTGATAACCCGTCTTCGGTTGCGGCATAAGGTGTAGACAGGCTACACCCTGAGGCAGGATTCGGCAACGTAGTGCCTGCATCGCGCAGCGCGGCCATGATTCCCTGTACCGGGCGCGGCCTTCCGTCGTCGCGGGGCCTCCTGCCTGTACACAGGCTGCCGAAAGATTCGAAGACTGCGAGAAAGTCGTCCCTCAGTGCCCCTCAGGTCCCAGCACGGCAACTTACCGAAATTCCCGTTAGCGGGAAGCCGGCAAACTGACCAGCAACGACGCCGGTTTACCCGCCGCGTCTCCCGATGTTTTTTGCGCGTCTAGATTAGATTGAGTCATGATTTGGACGCGGTGTTTGTTAGGGGGTCGCGGATGCAGAATCCTGTTCCACTTCGGCGAGGACGACGTGGTGAGGTTCTAGTAAGCGTCTTTGTGCTAATTGCGCTGCTAGGATTGAAGCCCTGTCGGGCACAGAGTACCGTGGGCGCCTCGGCGGCGGCTGATTGCGCCACCGATCCGCGACTCCCGGCCTTTGAGGTGGCAGCCATCACGCCCGTGGCCGAGAAGGACCGCGGTGCAACCAACATCGGGCAGTATGGGTTGCCGCACTTTAGCCTGCTGGGCGTATCGTTGAGCTTCCTGCTGAGCTTTAGTTTCGAGGTCCAGCCGGCAAACTTCATCGACGCTCCTCATGGGCTGGATAACGCGGTGTTCGATGTTCAAGTGAAGTCTGCGGACGGAACATCCCTGACTTACGAGGCGCTCAAGCCCAGGATGCAGCAGATGATGGAACAACGATTCTGCTTAAAGGCGGATACAGGCACCAAAGAGGTCGCCGGGTATGCACTGGTGATTGCGAAGGGTGGGGCCAAGGTGACGCCGGTCAATACGCCGGGCGAGCGCGGCTCCGGGTACATCATGCCCAATGAATTGAGCGGCACGAATTTAGATATGGGTGCGTTGGCTTCCATGCTGGCTTCACCGGCCGGGCGGCCGGTGCAGGATCAGACGGGACTGCAAGGCAAGTACACGATAAAGGTGCAGTTCGCACCCGCGGCCGATGCTGAATCCACGCGGCCCTCGATCTTTACGGCGGTGAAGGAGCAGCTAGGCCTGGAACTTAAGCCTGCACGGGTTCCGGTACCGACTCTGATAATTGAGCACGTGAACCTGACCTCAACGGAAAACTAACCCGGCCCGGGGAGGCACGGGCAAGTTACCTATAACCCTGTTCTCAAGGAATTTCGTTCAGATCACTGGTTCTGGAACTGAACCTTGGTCTCGACCTCGGTAGGCTCGCCGGCAACTGCATAGCCCGAGTTGGTCGCGCTTCCGCTGCTAAACTGGTCCTCATGTTTCTAAAGGCTTTGTGTTTGGTTTTGCTGGTGGTGGGGACCACTGGCGCGCAAAAGGTGCCTTCCGCGATCTCTACGGATACGGCTCCGGATTTGACCCCGGGCGCGTCCTCGGTCAAGATGACCATTCCTTCGCATGGAGAGATGCTGCTTGGCATCCTCTATGAGGCGGCGGGACCTGGAAAACATCCGACAGTGGTGCTGCTGCATGGGTTCCCTGGATACGAGCAAAATCTAGATCTGGCGCAGGCGATGCGGCGAGCCGGATGGAATGTTCTGGCGATGCACTATCGAGGATCCTGGGGTGTGGGCGGAGATTTCTCGCTAGCGCATGCGACCGAAGATGCGGATGCGATGGTGGCTTTCGCGCATTCGCCGGAGCCAGCGCGGAAGTACCACATCGATCCTGATCGGATCGTGGTAGTGGGCCACAGCATGGGTGGGTACATGGCGGCTTGGGCGGCGGCGCACGAGTCTGCAGTGCTCGGCGCGGTGTTGATCGGGATGTGGGACATCACAGAACCGGTGCGCGGTGCTGCGGCTTCCCGCGATGAACTACTGGCGCGGGCTGAGAAAGATGACGGGACGGAACCGGCGGATTTTCTGCCACTGCACGGATACAGTCGCGCGGAACTGGCGACGGAGATTGTGGATCATCGCGAGGCTTTGGATCTGGATAATCTGGCGGGAAAGATTGCGCCGCGGCCTGTGTTACTGCTGACGGCCGATGATGGCAGCGAAGCAGGGTCAGAGCGGTTCATGCGCGCATTGCAAGCGGCTGGGGATAAGAAGGTGGAACTGCTGCATGCGGCAACGGACCATCTGTGGGCGGGGAAGCGGATCTATCTGGAAGCCCTGTTGCTGAACTGGCTGGAGGCGCGATTCGAGGAGCAGATGCCGGAACTCACAAGACGGGGACCCGGGCAACCGTGATGACGCAAGGCGAGGAGGAGCGAAGTTTTCAAGTTGCACATGCGGGACGGTGCAGTCATCAATCCGCCGTCCCCGAATAGATCGCTATACCTCAAAGGCCAGCTTTCCGGAGGCCGGCGATCAGGTGTTCGACCATATCCGGTTGCCACCAGATCGCTAACTCCTCGTGAGGAAGTCTGGCAATGTCAGGCCTCTGCGTCAGAAGAGCGTCGAGTGCCTCGTTCGCTGCCGGCTGTTGGCCGAGTTGCCCGCAGCTCGCGGCAATTGCAAGTTGAGTGCGCCAGAAGCCAGGCATCCTTACTTTGTGGGCAAATTCCAGTGACGTTTTATATTCGCCTTTACGATATGCGTCAAAGCACGGTACGAACCAATACCAACCAGGGTGGTGAGGATTCAAGCTTCGTGCCTTGGCTGACAGCGCTCCCCCGCGTTCCCAATCGCCTCCATAAGCGGTCAGGAACCCCAAGTATGCAAGCGTGAATCCATCCATCGGATTAAGAGCGACAGCCCGCGCGGTCGCGATTTGGAAGGCATCTAGCTGCTTGCGAAAGAACTCGACGGACGCCAGCGCATGACAAGCGAGGTGATTCGAAGGTGCTCCCTCCAGCGCACGCTGCGCAGCCGCAAGGGCCCGGCCCAGGGGGTCCGGAAGAAGGTTGAATCGGTGCGTGAATTCTTCCTTGTAAATGAGCGACAGCATAGCCCAGGCATCGGGATAGTGGGGCGCTTGCTGGACCGCGCGTTCCAGTGCCGCCCTTGCCGGCGCGTGTTCCTCGGCACTGACGCGCTGAAAATGCGCGAAGCTGCGAAGCACCGCTTCGTATGGGCTCAAGCTGGACGGGTCTCCTGGTACGGAGCACCTCACTCATGCTGCGCGGCAGAACGCCATGAGTGTCCGCGATAGTTGACACAATCCGCGGAACGACGTCATCACACAAATCAAACACAGCCTGAGAGGAAAAGGGCCGATCATACGTTTCAGCCCAGAGATGAGCTCCTGAACTGCAATCCACTAGCTGGGCTCCGACACGTACTCTGGGGCCAGCGTGACGAAGGCTACCCTCGATTACGTAACGGGCTCCAAGCTCCCTGCCAGCCGCTCGCACATCGACCGACTTGCCGGCGTATTGCGAGGTGGAGCTGAGAGAAATGACCCGGAGATAGGAAAAACGAGATAGGCCGGTAGCAATTTCCTCGATCAGTGCCATGCCGCAATCGGCGAGGTCAGCATCGGCATCGCTCAGTTTGAAGGGCAGCACGGCAATCCAGAAGCCATCCTCGGCGAGAGCGCGCGCAGAGTTCTTCATTCGGCTCGCTGGGTGCGCTACGGCATCAGCGAATTGTGTTCTCGTTCGCGGGTCAGCACTCTCTACGGAAGCGATGAATCGGTACCCGCGACGGGGTAGCGTTTCAACAAAGCGCGGGCTCTCTTTGGAATCGGCTAATGTCTCACGGATCTTGTTGATCGCAGTGTTCAGGTTGTGATCGACATCGACGAACGTGTCCGGCCAAAGCCGCCGCTGGAATTGTTCTCGGCTGATTAGTTCACCCGGCCGCTCCAGCAGAATGGCCAAAACGGAAAACGGCTGACCGGTCAGTTTCAGCTTTCGCCCCGACTTCCAGAGCTCTCCCGTAGCAAGATCCACTTCGAAAGTCCCAAAGCGGACCCGGTGGGGAGCATGGGAATTATCGTTCACAGTTCGCGCCCTCACTCCGGGCTTAGCCGGCATGGAGACAGTCTAATGCCGGGGACGAAAGGCCGAGAAAGTTTCACCGGCCAGAGCGCTGAGCCATTGACTTTATTTTGATTTTCTAACGACCTGCCATGCATTGGACCGGCTCCGCGTAAAGGCTAGTGTTGCTACAGATTGCTGGGGACGCGCCAGCAAGAACACACGAAACAAATTCAGTCTGGGTTCCGCTGCAAAGGAGCCCCAAGGAGGATGTTATGAAACGCAACCTTATCGGGATCTTATCGCTGGTGGCAATGTCGCTTCTGCTTAACGTCAACGGCGCCTACGCTCAATCTGCAGTGAATGCAAATGTACCGTTCGCCTTCAACGTAGGAACCTCGCAACTGCCGGCCGGTAGCTACAGAATCACGGTCGAAGACGGCGGCAGTGGCCTGGTCACGATCAGCAACTCCACGACCTTTGCCACCGTGCTCTCGATTGGCCTACAAGAGCGTCCTGGCGGCAAAAGCAGGAAACTCGTGTTTCAGCGTCTTGGGAACCGGTACTTCCTGACCCAGATTTGGGGAGAGCAGGGTAGCTGGGGCTGGAGGCTCCAAGCCCCCAAACCGGAGTCAAAGCTTGAGATCGCGAGCCAGCCTTCGCCCTCCCGCAAGGAAGTGGAGATCGCTCTGAGATAACGCACAGAAACCGGGGGACGAAAAGTACCCAATCAATGGGCCGTGCTGCATAGCAGTACGGCCCTTCCTAATGGGTTAGGTTTTGTCCCGCTTACCTATAACGCCGTTTTTCAAACACCGAAGCTGGGCAACGGTCGCGGCTCACGAACTCGTAAGAGGATTACTAATTGACATGGTGGTCCTTAGCATATTGATCAAGCCATGCCGGGGGATCCGGTTCATCTCGCCCGCTCACTTTTACATGGAGTACCTGCGCCCAGCGGTATCCCCACATGGGTCCGTACTTGGTTATAAATGTTTCCGGAACCGAGTATGCGTGATCCTGCAAGGCCTCCGTCAAACTTACAAACCGGTAGCCACGCTGCTTGAAAAGCAAGATGACCTGTTCAATCGTGTCTCCGTTTAGCCGGTTGTCGTGTAGCAACATGACGTGTGGCGGATCATAACCGAGTACCTGCTTGTCCAGCGCTGTATACCAGTCAATCTCTGCTCCGGTGTAAGCCAGATATTCGGCCCGGACTTTTGCCGCCACTTGCCCATCATGGCGCGCCAGAGCGAGTACATAGGTTTCATTGAATTTGTAATCGCTGTTGTCGATTGTGCACGGAGCCAGGCGGTAGCCGTGAGCGGACATGAACGCGGCGATGGTATCGTGCTTCTCTTCGTTATCTCCTGTGTGGTTATAAGGAAAGCGAAGGAACTCGGGTTTACGGGAAGCGCTCTCTAAAAGAGGTCTGATCGTAGCCTCGCCTTTCGTGATCTCTTGTTCCACCTGTTCTGCCGATAGGGAGTTCACATCAGGATGGGAATACATGTGGTTTCCGAGATCGAATCCCGGACTTATCCAGCCTCTGAGAATCTTTCTGCTCCGCTGAATGCCGAGTTCTTGAACATGTTGTTCGATCACAAACCCGGTCGCCGGTATATGTTGACCCGCGAAGGCTCGAAGCATCTTCTCGTTTACCTGTACGGCGCTCTTCGCATCGCTGGAACTAAGGGGCTGCGGATTGCCAGACACGAACGGAAGATCATCCACCGTCATCGCAACTGTGTGAGACTGCGCTCCTGCTTCGCACGGGACAAGAAGAAGACCCGAGACTATGAACGCTAAGGTTCTCAACTTCGTCATCAGAAAAGGATAGCGTGCCTAGTTTCCGCATCAGGTGATTTTCCCCCCTGAAGTCGCGTTTTCCCCTTGTGCGTCAGGGGCGAACCTGCGCCTTAAACAGCGTCACCGTCGTGTCCTCCGAGGTTCCTACGAAGAGAAGGGAACGTCCTTGCTGAAACGAGGCCAAATTGATCGGCATTGAAGCGCCCCAAGGGTAACTTATTAAGACGATCCACGCGACAAGAAAGGAAGCAAACTGCGCCAATGACAAAGTCCATCCCCGACGCTTGAAATTCCGTCGTCCCGGTGCCTCTGATTCACTCCTTCGCGATCTTAGTCACTGGCGGATCTTTGACAGATGCTCGGATACCCTAGCGCTCGGAGTGGAGTAGAGATAAAGTGCCCAAGCCGCTACAGCGATGGACAACGGGATCTGCTACCAATGCATACTCGCGATCATGTCTTCAGCGACGCCCGGAACTTACCTGTTGCGAATTTTCTACATTTCAGGAAATGGGGCGAGTCCCGAAGGGACGGCACAATCTTTACTACGGCACGGCTAACGCTCGCTGCGGCGAGGCAGCCGTGCCCTACCTGAGAAATTTGTCTTTCCAGCGTGCGTAGAGTTTTCCGCAGCCCGTAAAGCCCGTAGCTATCCAGGAGGAGGATGGGGGAGATGCTTTTTTGCGACAACGAAAAGGATAGTCTCCCCCGCGGCCGGGGTGTCCGGTCATGGTGGTGCGCTAAGTTGTCAAAGAACTGCCAAGCTCAAGAGGACACGCACTGGGCGCACCCCTGCTGATTCGCGCTATTGATCTGCTCTCTCCCGCAGCCCCCCACCGAGCGAAAAAATGGGGGTATGGGCGAGAAATGCGGGAAATGCGAGAAATGCGAGAAATGCGAGATAAGCGAGATAAGCGAGATAAACCCTTCTGCTCTCTCCCCCAGCCCCCTCACCGGGCGAAAAAAAACAGCGGTATGTGCGAGAAAAGCGAGATACCCCCCCTACTTCCGCACTGGTTCTTTCTGTAAGCCGGTTGCGGCGGCACGGAACTGGCAGTTCGGTGCAAAGCCGGGCAGGGCCGTCGGGATGAAACGGCGCTGGAATCGACACCTCTGGAGACGTACTACGATCTCCAGCGGCGCGAGGCGTGAACTCGCGGACTGGCGAGAGGTTCACCAATATAGATGCAGAAACCTCCCGGAAGTTCGGCTGAATCGGGCGCGTCGACAGTAATTAGATAATCAGGGGCCCCTGCGGCAGGTAAACCCGCGAAGTCACCTGGCTGCAAGCAAACGCAGGATCGGGGAAACCGGGGATGTTCACCACGTTTCTGGACTGTTGCGGATACCATTGCCGGGATAGCGCTGGAAGTAGAAACTCCGGGCCACGGCACTGACGTGCCGTAGTAAAGATTCTGCCGTCCCGGCGGGACTCGCCTCATTTCCTGAAATGTACAAACTCCTGGGTACGGCTAACGCTCGCTGCGGCGAGAACGCTCGCTGCGGCGAGGCAGCCGTGTCCTGATACAGAACCGGGTTCTCGCAACCTGTAAGACCGTGCCCTGCCTGAGAAATTTGTCTTTCATCAAGGTAGGGTTTTAGCCGGGCTTTTTTCGGCCAGGCAACAGCTTGAGTCGGGCCATGCCATTGGAGAAGAGCGTCAGGAGAAGAGCGTCTGCAAACGAACACGGCCCACGCTGCGCATTTGCTCGGCGTGGGCCGTGTCCATGGAAACGCGATGCCTACTTCTCGTCGGACGCGTTGGCTACCTGAAGGTTGTTGGTCACCTTGAAGATTCCGGGTACGCCATTGGCGCGAATGCCGGCAGTATTCTTGTCCGCCTGGCTGTCGACCACGCCGTTCAGGGTGACGTTGCCGTTTACCACGGTAATGCGGATGGGTTGCGCAGGATCAATCGCATACTTGTTCAGGCTGGGAAATCCGTAGACAGCCCGATAGACCTGTAGGCGCGAGCGCTCATCCAAGGGTGACAGCGGGTCGACCTGGATGTTGTTGATCACGTCCTGCACGCCGCGAAAGTGGCTCGCCAGAGAAACGGCAGAGTCCGCCGCCACCGGCCCCAGCGCATTGCCGGCCAGGGTCACCACGCCATCCTGAACATTCACGCTGATGGCGTTGAACGCATTGCCATAGCCAACGCGATCGTATTGCAACTTCTTCACGATTTGCTGCTGAAGCTGCGCATCCGACAAGTCACCGGCGCCGGCAATCTGCAGTTTGTTGCGAACGGCGACCACGTTCTTCGCTCGATGCGCTTTCTTATCGAGCTCTTCCTTGGTTGCGAAATCGTTGACCGAACCTTCCAGATCGACGACTCCATTCTTAACCGATACCTGTACCCCTTTGAATTTCTTAAAGGAGTTTGTCAGTTCAGCCTGAATATTGTTATCTGTTTGCGCGCTCTGCCCCATGGCGTACAACGCCGGGGGAGTCAGAACCGGAGAACCTGGAACCAGAACAGCTACCAACGCTAAAGTCAGACCACGCAGTCCTCTTCTCATCTCTATCTCCTGTCAGTTCGCGCCGCTCATCGCCGAACCCAGTTATCAGGTTGGACGGATTGCGGTTTTCGCGAGTTGCCCACATTTATGTATGAACACACATTCTGGCCCAGGATTGTCCACTTCTGTTTACTACGACTGCACGACGCCGTCAACGACAACGCTTATAAGCTTCAAGCACCCGCGAACCTCTGCTGTTGCCTGAGCCGCCGTTGGGCCGATCAACGATATCGCTTATAAGCTTCAAGCACCCGCGAACCTCTGCGATTCCCCGAGCTGTGGTGGCCAATCAACGATAACGCTTATGAGCTTCAAGCCCCGCGAACCTCTGCTGTTGCCCGAGCCGCCGTTGGGCCGATCAACGGTAACGCTTATGCACCTTGACCACGAGGCTGAAGACGCCCGATTCATCACGCACCGCAAGCAGAGAAACGCTACTGGTCACATCCACCTGGGCCTGAATAAGCTGCTGCGCGGTTGCATTGACGTTGGTGGCGTAGGTCACTTGAACATTGCGTGAAATGTTTTGCTGCACGGTGATGCGGGCACTCGAGCTACCGATGCTGCCCACGTACGTGGGATCAATCTTGACGCTGCCGACGCCGAAAAGCTTTTGTACCCGGCTGCCGACCGCCGCGTTGAGCGCGCCGCCGAGCAACGCATTGGTGGTGGAATCCACGCCCACTGACTGCTCCTGCTGCGAATACAGTTGCTGTTCCTCCTGCGTTCGCCCCAGCGCCAGGAGGGAAATGACATCCGCCTGGGGCAACGGAGGCTCGGAGCGAAAGGTGGGGGTGAGCTGGTTGGCATTGCCGTGCAGGCCGATAGTCACGTCGTATTCCTCAACCCGGGTCGTGGCGTCGATATCGACAATGGGCTGGATCGTGACCGGGTTGGTGAAGTAGATCTCCCCGTGTTGCAAACGGTAGGTGGTGCCGGCAAAGTTTGCTGTGCCATCGGTGATGCTGATGCGGCCAAGAATCGCCGGTTGGGCGACGGTTCCGCGAATGCGTAGATCGACGCTGCCGGCCAGTTGCGCGTAGGAATTCTGAAAATCGAGCTGCGGCGCGGAGAAGATGTGCACATCGAGCCGCACATGACTGGAGGCCGCATTGGGGTTGGGAGGCACGGAAGCCCCCGGGCCCGTAGCAAAGCTGGCAAAATCCACGTTGGGACCGATGATGAAGCGGGTAATCTGCACGCTGCCGGCAAGCAGCATGTTGTTCGGCGAGCCTTGCAGGTGGAGGCTGGTGTCGGCAGTGGCGCTTATGCCCGAATAGCGAACGCGAATATCCTTCCCAGTCGCCGTAAAGTCTCCATAGATACCCTGTTGGTAGGTCAGGAATCCGCCGAACTTGAGCTCGCCGCCCCCCGTAGTACCCACCAGATCCTTCACCTCAAGGCGGTTCTGATCGAAGACCAGGTTCCCGTTCAATTTGCTGATGCCGTTGGGAAGGTCTTTGAGCGCGAGGGCAACGTTGGTGAGGTGCAGACTGCCGGATAGCAATGGCTGCGTGAGCGTTCCGTTCGCGTCGACGTTGAAGTCAATGTGGCCGGAGGAAGTAAGGTCCGGATCGAAGGTCTGGGCCAGCTTCATGTTGATGCCGCCGTGGCCGGTAATTGCGAGTTGCAGACCGTCGATCAGCGAAGCGGTGCCGGTCACGGCAAGATCGGTCTCCGGTCCGGTGATATGGGCCTGCGTGACACGTAACATTCCGTCATGCAGCGATAGGCGCAATGGGCCCACGGCCTGAAGCGCGATGCCCTGCAGAGTGACCGAGAACTGGTTGAACTCGGCATCCCCGCTGAACTGCTTTGGTCTGCGCAACGAACCGGCTACATCGATCGTTCCCCCAATCGAAGAATTGCCGGTAACGGTCTCCACGTGAAAAGCGCGCAGAAACGGAGCGATATTGAGCTTGGTCAGCACCACATTGGCCCTGGTCTGGAAGTCGTCATGCAGCTCGGTCTGACCTTTGATCTGAAGCTGCGCCGTGGCCTCGCTGCTCTGCGCGGTGAAATACGCAGTGCTCCCCTGCGTATGGGCGACAACTTCCAACGCGCCCGCCGGCTGCCCCGCCAGCACCAGGTTGCGCATATGAATGCCCGCCAGCACGGAAAGGGAATCGAATGTGCCCGAGGCATGGGCGTCAAACTTCACCGCTCCTCCCATGGAGAGTCTGGCATCCTTGGGTTGCGGAAAATGAGCCAGTTCAAAGTTGGTTCCGTCCAGATTGCCCAGGAAACTTTGCGTCTTCAGGTTGTAGGTCCCGTTGCCGTTGACCGTGCCGCCATCCTGAAGAAAGGTGAGTTTCGTCACATTGAATGTCCTGTCCAGACAGGCTGACGGTGGCGGTCAGGCTGTGGTACGGCTGCCCTTCGATGGCGCCGCCCTGAAGGGTGAGATTGCCCCCGCCGTTCAAATTACCCAGCATTCCCCCGGCATGGACTTCGCAAGTTCAGAGTGCCGGTGATCGGGAGGTCCTGCCCGACGAGGGCCAACAGATCGGTGAACGAGGCGTTCTGCATCTGGGCGGTGGCGTTGATGGTGGCATGGTCATCGAACGCCACTTGCCGCCGGTTGATGCGATGCGCCTCCAGTCGACCGGAGGCGTGAATCACCGTCTTGCCCCGGGTGAGCGTCGCGTGATCGACCGAGATGAAGACTGGAGGAGTAGCTCGCAGTCGTGTCGAGCTCGTCCCAGAAGATGGTCGTGGGTGCCGGCGGCGATGGAGGCGATGGAGCGGACCCGTCCGCCGGTCGCGCCGGTGCTGCGGTTGCGTTCTGCCGCGGCGACGCGCGCGGACCGGGGCAGGAAGGACGAATACGGTAGAGAACTGGTTGGCGTTGAGATGGCCTTTGAATGCAGGATCGACCAGCGAGCCAGTCCCCGCACCATCGAAGGTGGCATCGCCGTGAAGCTGAATGGGAAGACCGGAAATCCCTGGCTTCCCGTTAATGCCCAAATCCAGCGCCTTGAGCACATGATCGAACTCGCCCAGATTGTGGTTGACCAGATGGACGGAGAGATTCGAGGGCTCTCGACCGGATACACACCGAGCAAACCGGAGACCTTGAGGGTGGTCGCGGGACTATGCGCCTCCAGCTGATTGATCTGTACCTTGCCTCCACGCTGGAAGTACTTGGCGTCCACCGTTCCGCTGAGCGGAAGCAGGCCGGGGGCAGAGGATTGTCGGGAACGCTCATGGCGAGGACGGCGGCGACGGTAAGGTCATCGCGTCCCCCGTCCAATCGACGCTCACGTTTCCCTCGCCGGCGTATCGAAGCCCAGATCCTGATAGTGCGGTGCGACCACGCTATCGAGAACCGTGCGTCAGGCGGACGCCGCGCACCCGGGCGCGAATGCTCATGGTTGGAATCCGAACCGCCGGTCCAGCGGCTCCGCCGTGTTCGGGCCCCGCAGCAGGCCGGGACGAGCGGGAGGATAATTTCGGCTTATCCGCGGGTGTCGGCAGCGCCGGGGCCATCCAGTTCAGAAAGCGAAGGGTGGCGTTGACGATCCCGCCCTGGCGCGGGCGGCCAACAAGATCGGAAAGAGTGATCTCGTCCGGAGTGATGTGCAGGTGGGTGGTCGCGTTCACTCCGTCAACCAGAAGTATTCAATGGCATAGCTGGTGTTGATCACCTTGGCCTTGCCGTCCACCACGTATTCATGGCTGGCCGGCTTCCCTGGCCCGTAATCGCCAGGTTCACGCTGCCGCGCCGGAAGCCGTCGACCACTCCGAGCCCAGTCAGCTCGGCCAGCTCCACGGTGCCACTCGCGGAAAGCTTCCACTGCGGCGCGCGAAATGGGTCAGACTGCCTGAGGCCTCGAGGCTGGTCTTTGCCGGCTGGTGAAGTGCAGGGCCTTGAGATCCACCGCATCGGGGGCTGCTTCCACGCTCAGATCCAGCTTGCTGCGGACGACTGCGGACTTGCCCTTCTGCGCGGTGATATCGGAGCAGGAAATTTCGCCCAGATAGCGCTTCGTGGCCGGCGCGTAGGTGATGACGACGCCCAGATCATTGGCGGCCAGCTGGAAAGGAATCGAGCGCTCGATTGATCAGCGCCACGCCGTTATGAACTTCTACCCGGCGGGCCTGGAGATCGAAGATCGTCTGGATGGCTGGCCCGTTGCTGCTTTGTCTTTAGCTTTCGGCGTCGGCTGGTTGGTGTGGCCATCGGGATAAATGATGAGATGAATCGACGGGCGGTCTACCTCCAGGAAGTCGAGGCCGAGCCGGGCATCGACAAAGGAGAGAATCCTGGCCCGGGCATAAAGGCGGTCGACATGGGCATAGGGCAATTCTCCGCGGCCTCTCCAGACCATGAATCGTCAGGCCATCCACCTCCACGGCGAGGTGGCGCAGGTTCCAGCGCAAGGACTGGATCTCCACCCGGCCGCCGGTGGCGTCTTCGAGGACGTTGACGACCTTCTGCCGGACAATGTTGGCAAAGTGCGGCGGTCGAAGCATAGAACAGCAGTCCGGCGACCACCAGAACAAGCAGCAGCACCAGGCCGCCGCCTCACCCGCCAGATCCATCCCCAGATGCTCAGCCTGCGTGCGGTTGGGGGAGTTTCCGGAGGCAGGCTGCTCATGATGGCCCCCCGGACTCGTCGCCGGAACCTGTGGTGCCCACCTTGCCCGTAGGCCGGGATCGAGAATGCTGACGCTGCCCTCACTCTTGAGGCTCTGTAACCATTCGAGCAGCAGGGAGCTCACCCGCTGCTGCAGCAGGATCTCCTGGATGCGGCGGAGACCGCATGCCAGGGTGGGCGGCTTCCCTGCCCGTGGATCTGGGGAACCAGGGTCTTGTTGTAGTAATCCGCGATCTCCTGGGGCGTAATGCGAACCCCGGAGCCAAAGCGCGACTGGATAAAGGAAAGGATGATCATGCGTTGTGTCCAGTGCTTCTCCACTTCCTGCTCCGTCAGGCCATGCGCCTGCAGAAAGGCTTGCCAACCGGCTTCGGTCTGGCAATGATATTGCGCACATTCGGGAATCACCGCGCGCAACTCCTTGAGGCGTCTGTTGTACTTCCTCCGGCGTCGGGGACGTGGCGGACTGCGTCGCCTGCATCTGTTGCACAGATGAGCGCGCGATCGATCAGGCGCTGCAGGGCACGCTGCGGGGTGTTGCGCGCGGGATTGACACTGAATGGCTGCAAGACGCCGTAACGAATCTCTTCCTGCACATCGCTCTCCAGGATCACGCTGCCATTGATGACCGCGACCACGTGATCGAGCACCACGGGCTCCCGGCGGCAGCCGCGCGGCGCTTTGGCTGTCCCCACGACGCGTGGTCGGCAATCATGAGACCAAAATCAGTAGACCCCAAACTTGTATACGCGGCGCGCCAACCGTGGTTGAGCCTGTATCTGCTGCCGAGATGCCGGACGCCACGACTTTGGTCTCAGTCCGTCTCAACATTAAAAGCTCTGTCCGATACTGAAGAAAAAGTTGAAGTGGCCGGCCTGCCCCACGTGCGGATTGGTAGCCTGGGAAGAAGTGGTGTAGTCGTAAATAGACCGGGATAGATCGGCGGATTGAGGTTATAGCTGAAGTCTCCGCGTATCGGGCCAATGGGTGTGTGGTAGCGCAGGCCCAGCCCCAGCGGCATGGGAGAAGTCGTTGAAGTCGCAGGTATCCGGCGTGTTGTAGGTGGTGTAGGGCGTGGTGACGTTGCGGCAGGTGTAGCTGTGTGGCTGCTTGGTGCGCAGCGCGCTCGGCCATATCTGGGAAGACTTCTGAAACGCATTGCCCATGTCATGGAACAGGACAAAGCTGAGATCGGTGCCTACCCAGCGCAAGGTGGGAGGCGGCGGGCCGAGCTCGAGCGTGTTGACGAACACGCCCGCCCCGCCAACCGGATAACCGGTCTGGGGATCGCGTGGTCCGGCCGAATTGATAGGGAAACCGCGATGCGAGGTGGCGCCGCCGGCATAGAGCCGCTCAGGCAGGGGGATCAGCTGCTCATCGCCATTGCCGAAGGAGCGCTCCTGTCCGTAGCGCGTCTGCCGCGCAAAGACCCAGTGATTCCGGCCGAAAGTCGTAATAGGTAGCATTGCTGAGGTCGATGCGGTCGAAGTTGGCCTGGGAGCCGAATTTGCCATCCGCCAGAAAAATCTTCCCCGGTAGTTGAAGGTGCCATGATGCGCATCGAGCGGCACATCGCGGGTATCGCGGATATAAGTGATTCCCGGCCCGCCGACGCGCACCGGCTGCGCCAGCAAGGGAATTTGCGACAGGCTGACCTGCAGGGTATTGGCATTCACCGACAACCCGGCGATACGACAAGGAATAGATCAAGGTGATTGGTTTGGTCACACGCTGCGAGACGCGAAGCGCCCCGGAAAGAATCGACCGCCCGGTAGGTAGTGATCACGGCGCTGTTGTTATAACCGCCGGAGAGGTCAGGTTGAACGAGGGCTTATTCAGAAAGTGCGGATCCTGGTAGCTGAGCATGGCGATCTGCTCCAGGGTTCCGTAGTTGGTGCGCAGGGTAATCGACTGGTCGGTACCGCGCAGATTGGTGCGGCTTACGTTGAATAGAATCCGTGGGCTGGCGCCGGTATGGCCGTTGGGATTGCAGTTGTAGCTGTTGGTGATGCCCAACAGTAGCCTGTTCCGCCGGGGAGAGACAGCCTGACGCGGGCGTGCCCGTCTGCACTTCGAAGCCGAAACCGTAGCTGACATCCCAGCGTTTGGCTTCGGTCAGATTCAGCAGAACGTTCTTGTAACTTTCGTCGCCGTTTGGATTCTGAATCGCCGTATTGACTTCGTTGAACAGGGCCAGGTCATAGAGCCTGCGCTGCGTCTGCAGCAGGGCGGTTTGATTGAGAGGGTCGCCGGGATGCAGCGTGATCCGCTGCTGCACGATCGATGGTTTGGTTCAGGTTCCACGCCGGAGACAATCACCTTGCGCACGAAGAACTGCTTACCGGCCACGATCTTCATGGTGAAGTCCACTGCATCCGGATGATCCGGCTCGGTTTGCTGGAACAGGCTAACCTGGGCATTGTCGATAGCCCTTGCTGAAGTAGTAGGTCTGGACCAGATCACGGTCCTGATTGATGTTAATGGCGGAGTAGGGCTGCCCTACCTGGGTATTCAGCAGAGGGCGAAAGTCGTTGAGCTGCTCGGCCGTGGCTCCCTCGATGTCGTATTTGCCGATGCGCCGCTGGGTCACCTTCGTCGATGACATAGTTCGATTTTGAAGTGGGAAATCTTGCTCGGGCTTGCCGCGCCTGTATCGCTATCAGTGAATTTGGTCGTCACTTTGACGGCGCTGAACCCGTTGCTCATGTAGAGCGCTTTGATGCTGGCGATATCCTGAGCAACCAGTTGCTGGCTGAAGGCACCGTACCGATCCAGAAAGCTATTCGGCCGCACGCTCAGGCGCTCGGTAATCAGCTCGGTGCTGAAATACTTGTTGCCGGTAACCGTGACTGAGTCGACCACGTGCCGCTTGCCCAGTTCGATCGTGTAGAGCGCGGTCACATGCTGGGCATCGGTCTGCACTGGCTGGTGCGAAACCTTTACATCGAAGTAGCCGTGGCCCTCGATAGTAGTTGCGCAGATTCTGTGCGCCCTTCGTTGAGCAGGTCCTGGTCAACCGTACCCTCTTCATAAACCGGCACCAGTTTCTGCAACTGGCTGCGGCTGATCTTCGCCCCTTCCACCTTGACCAGAACGATCGGCCCCTGGTGGGCGAGAAAGGTATAGTTCAGCCGGTTCGTGGGAGGCAGGTATTCTTTCGAGGTAAGGCTGATGGTGGCGGCGAGATGTCCCCGCTTGTTGTAGTGCTTGCGCAGATTCTTGAGGGCACGGCTCACCGTGTTGCGGTTGACCTTGGAGTTGCGCTTGAGTTTGGCCTGCTTGCGGAACTGGGCTTCGGTCAGGCCGCTGTCGCCGGTCAAGCTCGACGTCGCCGATCCGGGCCTGGTGCGCCCGTCGTGACCTCGAAGTTGACGTCGACCAACGAGTTTTGCGCTGATCGATGACCTTGGTGGACGCGATCTGGCCACGGTAGTAGCCATTATTCTCGAGAGTGGTTTTGATCGAAGGCTCTGCCTGGGCTGTCTTGGTGTCGGAGTAGGGTGTTCCCGCCTGCAGTTGGGTGGCGCTATCAAGCGCCGCGTCGAGGCGATCATCTTTCACCCCTTCCACGTTGACCCGGCCGACAAAGAGGCGTGGAACCCCGGTAAAGACGATGGTGACACTGTCGCCTGCCCGCACGCCGGCCACTTCAATGGTTTGGTAAAGGCCGGTGGCGTACAGGCTGCGCAGGCTTTCGCGAATCTTCCGCGGGTCCAGGGGAGTGCCCGGCTGCTGCGCCAGCTGGCCGGGCAGGGGTTTCAGCAATTCTGCGCTTACGCCATCGAAAGTGATACTCACCACTTGCAGGCCGGCCCAGTCGCAGCTAGTGGAATCCGCTTTTCCCGGATTGTCCTGGGGCGCGAGCGGCGGCGACGTTGGCGCGACGCCTGAGCGCTCGCGACGGGTGGAGGAAGCCAGGCTGAGCATCAGCGAACCGTACAGCGCGAGGGCAAAAACAGGAATGATGCGCTTCTTCGAGAGAGGACGGCCAGCGGCCTTAGCTCAAAGGGCCATACGAATTTCTGCTGTCGGCGCGCCGATGGAAGCAATGGTGTCAAAAGCAACAAGACCCTCTCAGAGGCATCGCACCTGGGTATCGACACTGAACTGTCGGAGCGCGATCTTGAGCGGAAATCCCCGACCAAGACCGCCGCCCGCGGCTCTCTCTGCATCCGCAATCTCTATACTAAGACGTGATCGCCAATCCGGATGTTACGGGAGCGTGCAGTGGAAGAGATAGAGGAACGGTACTCGCGCCAGGTGCTTTATTCCGGGGATTGGTGCGGCAGGGCCAGAGACGGACTGGCCCAGGGCCATGTCGCGGTGGTGGGTTGCGGCGCGACCGGGGCTGCGGCCGCGGCGCTGCTGGCGCGGGCCGGGGTGGGCACGTTGACCCTGGTCGATCGCGACTTTGTGGAGGAGAGCAACCTGCAGCGGCAAGTGCTTTTCGACGAGGCCGATGCCCGCGAAGCACTGCCCAAGGCTGAAGCCGCCCGGCGCAAGATCGCGCAGTTCAACAGCCGGACCGAGGTGCAGGCCCACGTGGCCGATCTGGTGCCTTCCAACATTCACGCCCTGCTCGGCGAGGCCGCCATTCTGCTCGACGCCACCGACAACTTCGAAACTCGCTACCTGCTGAACGATTACGCCGTGGAACAGGGCCGCCCCTGGATTTACGCCGCGGCCGTGGGAGCTTACGCGGCCACCATGAATATTCTGCCCGGAGAGACGGCGTGCCTGGCGTGCCTCTTTCCCCGGCCGCCGGCCGGCATGGTGGAAACCTGCGATACCGTCGGGCATTCTGAACACGGCGGTCAATTTTGCGGCTTCGGTGGAGGTGACTGAGGCGCTCAAGTTTCTGGTGGGCGCAAAGGACAAAATGCGGCGCACCCTGCTGGGCCGCGATCTGTGGACCAATGACCAGGCCGAAATCAGCGCCGCCACGCCCAGGGCGCGCTGCCCGGTTTGCCAGCAGCGGGATTTTGCCCATCTGCGCGGGAGAAGACCGTCCCCAGATCACGCTGTGCGGGCGAAACTCGGTGCAGATCCATGAACACCATCGCCCGGTGGATTTTGCCGAGATGCAACGGCGGCTGGAACCGCACGGCAAGGTGAACTTCAACCGGCTTCTGCTGCGTTTCGAGCGAGGCAAGTACACGGTCACGCTATTCGCCGACGGCCGGGCGCTGGTGCAGGGCACGACCGACGTGACGCGTCGCTCGCAGTCTCTATGCGCGCTTTATTGGCAGCTAAAGCAGTTTCGCAATTGGTGTAGACCGAAGCCGCCGGCCTTTACGTGGTTTTCTCTCAAAGAAAACCACTCCTCGCTGCTCTTACCAGACCACAGTAATTGCGAAAATGCTCTAGCAACAGGTTACGTTGCAGGACGGGCGCAATTCCCAGCCGAGCAGCCTGATTTTGGGCGGCAAGCAACTTCTGCCCCACATTCTGCTTCCCACTGCAGGTTTCCTTTTTAATATGAGTGATTTGCGATGATGAATGCGAACATCCGCCGGCAGATCGTGAACAGCGGTGGTGGAACTTCTCTTCTCGAGGTAGCGATGTCTATATCCCAGCAAGGACTTGGCGACGACGCCTGGGCCAACGGCGCCGGCCAAGGCGTCCAATCAGCATCTGCGCCGCAATCCACCGATTGCCGGCGAAGCCGAGGCCATCCAGAAGGCCCAGGCCGGCGATGGGCCATCCTTCGAAATGCTGTACGCGCTGCACAAGCGGCGGGTATATTCCCTATGCCTACGCATGTTGGGCAACGTGGCCGAAGCCGAGGATCTGACGCAGGAAGCCTTTCTTCAGCTCTATCGGAAGATTGGTACCTTTCGTGGGGACTCGGCATTTTCGACCTGGCTGCATCGTCTGGCGGTCAACGTTGTGCTTATGCATTTGCGCAAGAAAGGGCTACCCCAAGTTTCGCTCGAAGAAACCCTTGAGCCATCCCAAGAAGACGGGCCACGTAAAGACATTGGCGCCCGCGATCTGACGCTCTCCGGCTCGGTGGACCGTGTCACACTGGAACGAGCGATTGAGAATCTGCCTCCGGGCTACCGGCTCGTATTCGTTTTGCACGATGTCGAAGGTTATGAACACAATGAGATTGCCAGCATGCTGGAGTGCTCGATCGGCAACAGTAAATCGCAGTTGCACAAGGCACGCATGAAGCTTCGCGACCTTTTGAAGTCGGGCCAACGGAAAGAGGCTGTTCTATGAACGATGGGCGGAAAGCAGCAAACGGGACTAACGTCGATTGCGCCGTTTTTCAGGACCAGCTTCCCAGCCTGTTTGAGTCGGCCGAAGATCTGAGTGCGCAACAGCATCTGAAGACCTGCGAAAACTGTAGCGCACTGGTGCGTGATCTGGAGTACATTGCGCAACAAGCCAAACTGCTGTTGCCTATTCACGATCCCAGCCCCGAAGTCTGGGAAAACATCCAGACCGCCCTCAAGAAAGAGCCTTCGCGCGCCAAGTAGCGCGCTCCCCTGGCACACGGGCTGCCAGACTTGCCCAAGGAAAAGCCGCACCTCAGCGGCTAGCTCTAGGGCGCATAGGATATTTGCGGTACGGCTAACGCTCGCTGCGGCGAGGCCGCTCGCTGCGGCGCGGCAGCCGTGCCCTGCGGCGAGGCAGCCGTGCCCTGCCTGAGAACTTTGTCTTTTCCAGCGTGCGTCACTGGGCTCCCGCCTCAGATTGGTTATTGCTCCAGCCGTCTATAATCCGCTTTAATTTGCATCTGGCATGGAAAAGGTGGCGCAGCAAGGGATGGAAGAACAACCGGAGGTGCGACAGAAGCTCTCCCGCCTGATCCTGACCGGTTTCATGGGCGCCGGCAAGTCCACCGTCGGAGCCATTCTGGCGCGAGACCTGGGCTGGAGATTCTTCGACCTGGACCAGGTCATCGAGGCCTGCAGTCAACTCACAGTCGCCGAAATCTTTCGCGATCATGGCGAAGCGAGCTTTCGCCAGCGAGAGCGGCAGGCGGTCAAGCGGCTAAGCCACGAAGAGAAGATTGTGTTGGCGCTGGGTGGGGGCACGGTCGAGGACGAATCCACCCGAAGCCTGTTAGTCGACTCGCCGGGAAACTGCCTGGTTTTTCTCGAGGCCGAACTGCCTGAACTGCTGGCGCGCTGCAGGGAGGCAGGCAAACCCGGTGCTGGGGAAGGGAAGGTTCGTCCCTTGCTCGCCGCTCCAGAGGCCTTGGCAGCGCGTCATACGCAGCGCCTGCCGCACTACCAGGCGGCCCACGTCACCGTGGTCACCACCGGCCTCGCACCGCGGACCGTGGCCAATCAAGTCTTAGAGCAGGTTGGCAAACAGTGGCTGATTGAAGAAAGAAGAGGTAGTAATGCATGGCCAGTCTGAAGCGGCCGTGGAAGGCGCCCTCATACACAGGGCGCGCGGGCCCGCTCGGTGCGGGGCTATATTATCTTCGCCTTCGCCATCGCTTTGGTACTGATGCTCGCGTACCTGATGCGCGAGATTCTGATGCTGCTTTACGTAAGCGCTCTCTTCGCCGTCGTCCTGTCACCGGTGATCGGCGGTATTACGCGGCTCCACATCGGGAGCTGGCATCCCGGCCGCGGGCTGGCCATCTTTATCCTCTTGCTGAGCGTTGGGGCCGCCGCGACCTTGTTCTTCGCCTTCGCTATGCCGCCGGTGTTGCGCGATGTTCAATCGTTGATCGCGGAACTGCCGAAGCGCGGACCCGAATTGCTCGATCGGCTGCATAGGGTTCCACTTGTCTCGCACCTTAACTTTGCGGGCTTGAACGCGAAGCTGCAGGGGTTTGCGTCCAACTTCGCCGAATACATATTTCTCTCCATTAGCGGCTGGGCCGGCAAGCTGGCGGATCTAGGCGCAGTCGTCTTTCTCACCATCTATTTCATGCTGGAGGGCGACGAGGCCTATCACTGGCTGCTCTCCTTCTTTCCCCAGCCGGCGCGGGATCGTCTGGATAAAACGCTGCTGCGTGCCGACGTGCGTATGGGCAAATGGCTGCTTGGGCAGGGCGGACTCATGCTCATCCTGGGACTCTGCAGCCTCATCGTCTTTGCTCTGCTCAAGATCCGTTATGCCTATGCGTTGGCGGTGCTGATGGGCGTCCTGAACATCATCCCCGTGGTCGGCGCCATGGTATCGATGGCCCTGGTGCTGCTGGCGGCGGCCACCGACTCCTGGGAAAAGGTCGCCGGAGTGGCGATCTTCTATGCCATCTACGCCCAGGTAGAGACCTCTTACCTGACACCGCGCATCATGAAGAGCAGCGTAGATCTTTCTGCCCTGGGAGTTCTGATCGCCCTGCTGATGGGTTCCAAACTCGCCGGTGTGATCGGGGCCATGATCGCGGTGCCGACCGCGGTGCTGGTCTCGGTGCTGATTCAGGAGTACCTGGTCCAAGCGGGATCAGACGGAGAATGCCATCGGGAACCGTTGAAAATCACCCCGCGGCGTGAATCATGATCCGAGACGGGGTGCAGGTTGCGGCCGCGCTTGCTTGCCATCCTTGCTATCATGGAGGTAGTAGCTGCCCTATGACTCCTAGAAAAAATCCAGCTCTTCCGGCCAGGACAGTGCTCCGGTGACCCCCATTGCCCATGCTGCAACCGGCTTGGCTGGGTCTGACTTGGCTGGTTCTGGCCTGGGTGGCTCTGATGTCGGCCAGGCGCCTCAGTTGGCGGTCGACGAGACGGTACGGCATTCGCGCGTGGCAGACTACCAGGAACTCTTCAAGGTCCGCGTAACCTCCATGGTGGTGGTTACGGCCTGGGCCGGTTTTTATCTGGGTTCGATACGTTCGGGCATCACCAGCATGCATTGGGGCCTGCTGGAGTCGCTTTTAGGGATCGCGCTGGTGTCCTGCGGGGCCAGCGTGCTGAACCAGGTAATGGAACGCAGGATTGACGCGAAAATGATGCGGACAGCGCAACGCCCCCTGGCCGCCGGCCGCTTCGGACTGCTGCAGGGAATTGCCCTGGGCCTGGCCTGCTTCGCCGCCGGCGCGGTGGTGTTGTCGTGGTTCACCAACCCGGTCACGGTCGATGCTGACCCTGTTGACGGGATTTACCTATGTCGCGGTCTACACACCGCTCAAGCGTTACACCACGCTGGCTACGTTCATCGGCGCATTTCCTGGCGCGATGCCGCCGCTGCTGGGCTGGACCGCCGCGCGCGGGGTCATCGAATGGCCTGCCGTCGCCCTGTTCGCCATTCTGTTCGTCTGGCAGTTTCCCCACTTCATGGCCATCGCGTGGCTCTACCGCGAAGACTACGCAAAGGCGTGGTATCCGCATGCTGCCGGTGGTGCAGCCGGATGGCTGGTCGACGGCGTGCCGAGGCGCTGATTTATGCCGTGCTGATGATCCCGGTCAGCGTCGTTCCGTTTTACCTGCACCTCGCCGGGCCGGTTTACCTGGTCACGGCGGTGCTGCTGGGGCTGGTATACCTGGCCTACACGATTCGCTTTGCCCGCATCACCCGGGCGCTCACCACGGCTGAATCGCGGAGGTACGCGCGCGACCTGCTGCGGGCCAGCGTGATCCATCTGCCGCTGCTGCTCACGGTGATGATGCTGAACGCAACCGGAAGGAGATAAGCGCATGGCGACCCTGAGCGAACATCCGGCGGCGAACATCCGGCCACGGCGCTATCCCGGAGCGATGCCGATTGAACTGGATCGGCTCTCCCATAACTACGGCGATCGCCTGGCGCTCGACAACCTGAGCTTTGCGGTGCAGCCGGCGGAGATCTTCGGACTGCTGGGCCCCAACGGCAGCGGCAAGACAACGCTCTTCCGCATCCTTTCGACGCTGATGGTGCCCAGTGGCGGAATGGCCCGGATCCAGGGGTTCGATGTCGCCCGGGAACCGAACCGGGCGCGGCAGCAGACCGGCATCGTCTTTCAGGCCAGGAGCCTGGACCTCAAGTTGACGGTGGCCGAGAACCTGAAGCACCAGGGCCACCTGTACGGTCTGCGCGGCGAGATGCTCAAGACGCGCAGCGAAGAAGTGCTGCGCCGGGTGGGCCTGAGCGACCGCGCGAAAGATTACGTGGAAACGCTTTCCGGCGGCATGCAGCGGCGGGTCGAGCTGGCCAAGGGCCTGATCCACTCGCCGGCGGTGCTGCTGCTGGACGAACCATCCACCGGCCTCGATCCCGGGGCGCGGCGTGACATGTGGCAGTACCTGCAGACACTGCGCGACCAGGAGGGTGTCTCCATCCTGGTGACCACTCACCTGATGGAGGAGGCCGAGCATTGCGATCGGCTGGCCATTCTGAACCAGGGCAAGCCTGGTGGCGCTGGGTTCGCCGGCGCAGTTGAAGTCGGCGATCGGCGGCGACGTGGTGCTGTTTGAGACTGCGAGTCCGGAGGCTGCGCGCTCGCTGGCGGAACGTATGGGCGCCCGTTTTGGAGTACAGCCGAACGTGATGGGCAGCACGGTCCGCCTGGAGCGCCCGGAGGGGCATCGCCTGGTGACGGCGGTGGTCGAGGCTTTTCCCGGCGAAGTGGACGGCATCTCCGTGGCTCGTCCATCGCTCGAGGACGTATTCATTCAACGCACCGGGCATCGCTTCTGGACCGATGCCGAGGAGAAGTAGACATCATGGCAACCATAGCCGCAACCGCTCCGCGCACGCGCCAGGCCGCATCGCCGGGGATCTGGCTGCCGGCTTACAGCTTGTGGCAGCGCGAGATTGTCCGTTTCTACCGCCAGAAGGCCCGGGTGGCCGGGGTGATTGCATCGCCGCTGATCTTCTGGGTGGTGCTGGGCGCGGGCTTCGCGCATAGTTTCAGCACGGGATCGGGATCGTCCGCCCACTACCTGGGGTATTTCTTTCCCGGATCGGTAGCCATGATTGTGCTCTTTACCGCGATCTTCAGCATGATGTCGCTGATTCAGGATCGCAACGAGGGCTTTTTGCTTTCGGTGCTGGCGGCTCCGGTGAGCCGGTCGTCGGTTGTTCTGGGCAAGGTGCTGGGCGGCGCTACGCTGGCGGCCGTTCAGGGAATCATCTTCCTGGTGTTCGCGCCCCTGGTTGGGGTGCACCTGACGCCGGCGGCGATCGGCTTGAGCATCCTGGCGGTCGTGATGATCAGCTTTGAGCTGACGGCGCTGGGCTTTGCCATTGCCTGGCCGATGGATTCGACGCAGGCCTTTCACGCCATCGTGAACATGCTGTTGATTCCGCTGTGGCTGCTTTCGGGCGCGCTGTTCCCGCTGAGCGGGGCCGCAGGGTGGATGCGCTTCTGCATGATGCTGAACCCTTTGACCTACGGAGTGGAAGCGCTGCGCGGGGCTCTGTTTCCCGATGCGCCCACGGCGTTTTCTTTGCCCGTCAACCTGGCGGTCACGGCGGTTGTTTGCCTGCTGACGTTTGCCGCATCGTGGGCGATTGTGAACCGGCGCACCAACCGGCCGGCCGCGTAGCCGAAAGGAAGAGGAAGATGTTAGTAGCGGAAACCAACCAGCGGCCTTCGGTTGCGCTCCCGGTCGCACTGATCGTCGCCGTGAGTGCGGCTGCGGTTTGCTTTCTGCTTTGGCTGCTTTATCTGCATCATCCGCTGGATGCTTCGGTCTCCCGGCTGCGCTTTTTGCCGGCACTCAATGCGCTGCTCAACGGGCTGTGCACGGTCGCGCTGCTGGCCGGGTTTTACTTTATTCGCCGGAGGAATATTCCGGCCCATCGCGTGTCGATGGTGATCGCGTTTGTTTTCTCGTCTCTCTTTCTGGTCAGCTACATCACCAATCATGCGCTGCATGGAGAGACGCATTTTCCCGGATTCGGGACGGTGAGGACGGTATACCTGAGCATCCTGGTCAGCCACGTGATGCTGTCGGTAGTGGCATTGCCGATGGTGCTGACCACCTTTTTCTTCTCGTCTCAGCGGCCGCTTCCGGCAGCATCGCAAGATTGCGCGCTTCACGCTTCCCATTTGGCTCTACGTCTCCGTCACCGGGGTGGTGGTGTACGCCATGCTGGCTGCGTGGCGTTGAACGCAGCACCCCTGGTGATGCAGAGAGGCGAGGCCGCGGCTGGTCAAGGCCCAGAAGATGCCGGACGACGGCACGGTCCAACTGCTGCGCGCCGGCATCTGGATATTGGTGGTTGGCGGCCTGGCGGCGCTGTTGACGGCAACGGTCTTCGGCGGCATTGGGATACACGGTCCGCATACCAACTCCGGCTGGCTTGCGCTGCTGCTGGCGATGATGTGCCTGCCGTTTGGCAGCATGCTGACGCTGCTGGGAGCGGCCAAGTGGCTGCGCAATCGCCGCCTGGCGCGTGCCCGCGATATGAAGAAAAGTTAACCGCAGATTTCCCGATACGACGGAACATAGGACGTCCGTTAGCGGTGAGAACAACGCGGCAGAAAGTTCTGCTATGCTTCTGCCTTACCTAAAAGAGAAGGAACATCATGCCAAAGAGCGTTAACAAAGTCATCCTCCTGGGCAACGTCGGCAAAGACCCGGAAGTCAAATTTTTACCCAGCGGTTTGCCGGTCGCGAATCTCACCCTGGCCACTTCCGATCGGTTCAAGGACAAGGCCGGCGAGTGGCAGGATCGCACCGAGTGGCACAACCTGACCGCCTATCAACGAGTGGCGGAAATTATTCGCGACTACGTGAAGAAGGGCGCCAAGCTCTACGTGGAAGGCCGCATCCAGACCCGGTCGTGGGACGACCAGGCGTCGGGGCAGAAGAAGTACCGCACCGAAATTATCGTCAACGACATTGTCCTGTTGTCGGGCCGCGGCGAGGGCGACGGTGGCGGCGGCGGATCGCGCTCGAATACGCACTTCGTTCGATCAACGGGCGCCGGTGCAGCACGAGGAGTTTGCCGGTACCGAGATCACGGACGACGATATTCCTTTCTAACTAACCGCAGTTTCGCAATGACTGTGGTTTGGTAAGAGCCGCGACTTTCCTCAAAGAAAGTCGCGTGCAGATCGGTGGCTCCTTACGGATATAGCCGGATCCTGCTCCATCCACCGTGCTCGCGGGTAAACAAGAGCCGGTCGTGGAGCCGATCCGGTCCGTCCATCCAGAACTCAATGCGCTCCGCATACACACAGAAACCGCACCAATAGGGCGGCCGCGGCACTTCTTCCGGATGCTCTTCTGCGAAGCTCCGAAGTTTCTCTTCCAGCACCTGCCGGCTGGCCAGCGGCCGGCTCTGCTCCGACACCGCCGCACCGATCTGGCTCGTGCGCGACCGGCTGTGGAAGTAGGCGTTCACGTCGGCCGCTTCCATCTCCGTTACCCGCCCCTCCACCCTTACCTGCCGCCGCAGCGACTTCCAGTGGAAACAAATCGCTGCCCGGCGATTCGCTTTGAGCTGTTCCCCTTTCTGACTCTCGGCATTGGTAAAGAAGCAGAAGCCGCGGTCATCCACGCGCTTAATCAGGACCATCCGAACGCTGGGGTTGCCACCCGGGGTCGAGGTCGCGAGGGCCGCGGCATTGGCATCATTTGGCTCACTCGCCTCCGCCTCCTTGAGCCACTGGCCGAACATCTCGAGGGGATCGCCGGTCGTGCTCTCGTCGAGAAGCATCATAGTTCAATGGTAGTCTTGGTTCCCATTGGGACACAGCTTTAGGCATCCCAAGTCGCTCCTGTAAGCTTTTAGAGGATGAATCGCCAGATCTTTTTCGATCCGCAGCGAAAACGCTGGAAACGCCTTCGGCGCATTCTGGATGCCGTAGCTGTGTTCTCCACCATCATCCTGGTGCTGTTTTTCCTCAACGTGGTGAGGCAACAGCAATTACCGGAGCTTCTTCTGCCCACGCCCAAGCGGAACTACCGCGCCATCCGGGAACAGGCCGCTGCGATTAAGGCTAAGTACCTCAAACCGGGGCGGCGCAAGACCGGGCGCAAGCCTACCGAAATACCTTTCAATTCGGGAGAAGGCCTGCGCGCCGCCTACTACGTGGACGATGATGCGGCCAGCTTCGCCTCGTTGAAGAACCACATCCACCAGATCGACATACTCTTTCCGGTGTGGCTGTATGTGACAACGGCTGACGGCACTCTGCAGGGCGCACAAACGGCGGAGGCGCCGCTGCGCGTCTACAACGTGGTGGACGCACATGGCGTCCACAGTGTCGACCCGCAGAACAAGGTTCACGATCTCATTGCGGCCGCCCATGAGGATACGGAAATCTTTCCTCTGATCAAGAATTTCAACGTGCTGACACAGCAGTGGGATCAGAGTGTGGTCGCGATGTTAAAGGATCCGGTGGCGCGGAACAACCTGGAGCGCCAGTTGGGAATCTTTCTGGCTGCGAACCCGAGCTACCGTGGCCTGAGCCTCGATCTGGAAGATCTGCCCGACGACGCACTGCCCGGCTATCACCTGCTGATCGGCGAGCTGTATCACCAGATGCACCCCAGGAATCTACGCCTCTTCGTGAACGAGGGCGTGGACGCGGACGACGCGGAATTCACCCAATTGGCGCAGCAAACCGACTACATCCTGCTGATGAACTACGACCAGCATGAGGAAACCGGCTGGCCGGGGCCCATTGCGGCCCAGGACTGGTTTGAAAACAATCTGAAGCGTGTGCTCAAGCTGGTGCCCAAAGAGAAGGTGATCTGCGCTATCGGCAACTATGGGTACAACTGGACCATGTCTCTGGAGCACAAGGGCAAGCATGGTGAGCCCAGGGTTCTGGACACGGAAGACCTCTCCGTGCAGACGGGTTGGCAGGCAGCCTCGGATGCAAATGCAGATCTACGACTGGCCGGCGACGAGCTGAATCCGCACTTTACCTACGACGACGAAGATGCACATGTGCGTCACCAGGTGTGGATGCTGGATGCGGTCACCGCGTTGAATGAGTTGCGCGCGGCGCGCCAGTTGGGATTGCAAACCTTTGCCCTGTGGGCCCTCGGTGAGGAGGATCCCTCGCTGTGGGCGATCTGGGATCACCCCAGCAACGTGGGGGCGCCGCAATTGCTGAAGCAGGTGCCACCGGGCGACGATGTCGACTATGACGGGGATGGCGACATCCTGCGCATTACCGGAGAACCACATCCGGGCTCGCGAACCATCGACATGGACTCCTTCAACTGGACCGTGACCGACGAGCACATGCTGACCTATCCCTCGCCCTACAACATCGAGTACTACGGGTACAAGCCCGGTGTTGTGGCGCTGAGTTTCGATGACGGACCGGATCCGACGTGGACGCCGAAGATTTTGGACATCCTCAAGGAGAAGGGTGTCCAGGCGACTTTTATGATGATCGGTGAGCAGGCCCAGGACAACGTGAGCCTGATGAAGCGAGTGATGGCCGAGGGACATGAAATCGGCAATCACACCTGGACCCATCCTGACATCAGTGAGATATCCAAGGATGCGGTGAAGTTGCAGCTGAACCTCACAGAACGGCTGTTTGGCAGCAAGCTGGGCGTCAAGCCGTTGTTTTTCAGGCCGCCCTACTCCATCGACCAGGAGCCGGATACCAACGACCAGGCAGCGCCCGCCTATCTCATCCAGAAGATGGGTTACACCATCGTCGGCAACAGAATCGATACCGGCGACTGGGACGAGCGCCAGCGTAAGAGCCCGCAAAGCATACTCGACGACGTGCTCGAGCAGTTGCAGACCATGAAGACGAAGCCACAGTTCCGCGGCAGCATTATTCTGCTGCACGATGGAGGCGGCAACCGCAGCGTGACCGTGGCTGCGCTGCCGGTGCTGATCGACGGGCTGCGCGCGCATGGCTATGCCATCGAGCAGGTCTCTGACCTGATGGGCAAAACGCGGGCGGAAGTGATGCCGCCGCTGAACGCCCGGGAACGATGGCAGGCACGGGTGGACTCAATCGCTTTTTTTGTCTGGGCGTTCTTCAATCACTTTGCGGTGATGCTGTTTTTCGTGGGCGATATTCTGATGAGTGCTCGCCTGCTTTTGGTGGGGATTCTCGCGCTCATCGACCGCCTGCGCAAACGCCATGTTCCCGAGATCGCGGGCGGCTTCCTGCCGCAGGTCGCCGTGCTGATCCCCGCCTACAACGAAGAGAAGGTGATCGTACGCACCATCCGGTCGGTGCTGAACTCGGATTATCCCCATATGCGCATCGTCGTGATCGACGACGGATCCACCGATCGAACCTCTGAGGTTGCGCGCGCTGCGTACCCTCAAGAGATCGCGGCCGGCATGCTGACCGTGGTGCGCACCGTGAACGGCGGCAAAGCGGAAGCGCTCAACTTTGCCGTCGCCGGCCTCGAAGAGGATTTCTATGTCGGTATCGACGCCGACACGGTGATTGCGGCAGATGCGGTGTCCAAGCTGGTCTGCCATTTCGCCGACCCCCTGATTGGCGCGGTGGCGGGGAATGCCAAAGTGGGGAACCGCATCAATCTATGGACCCGTTGGCAGGCCCTGGAGTACATCACCAGCCAGAACTTCGAGCGGCGTGCACTCGATCTGTTTAATGTGGTGACGGTTGTCCCTGGTGCGATTGGCGCCTGGCGGACCGAAGCTGTACGTCAGGGTGGTTGCTATCCGGCCAATACGGTCGCCGAAGATGCCGATCTGACCATGAACCTGCTGGAGCAGGGCTACAAAGTAATTTACGAGGATCGCGCCCTGGCTTTCACCGAGGCCCCGGCCACACCGGGTGGCTTGATGCGGCAGCGCTTCCGCTGGTCCTTCGGCACCTTGCAAGCGATCTACAAGCACCAGGGAGCCTTTCTCAAGAACCGGGCCATGGGGTTGTTTGCGCTGCCCAATATCCTGGTCTTCCAGATCCTGCTGCCGCTGGTATCCCCCTTTATCGACCTGATGTTTATCGGCAGCGTCGTACATTATCTGCTCGATCGCCACTTTCATCCCGAGGCGGCCAGCGCCGCCGACTTTGAGAAGCTGCTGACTTTCTTTCTCGCCTTTTTGGTCATCGACTTCATCACGTCGGCTCTGGCCTTCAGTTTGGAACGGCGGCACGCCGGCACGAAAGGGGATGGATGGCTGCTCTTCCACATCTGGCTGCAGCGCTTTGCCTACCGCCAACTCTTTTCGTTGGTGCTCTTCAAGACGGTGAAGCGGGCAATCGATGGACGGCCCTTCAACTGGGACAAGCTGGAACGCACCGCGAAGTTGTCGGCGCAAACCGAGCGGCTCACCGTCACCCGGTAATTTTTTTGGTAAATCGAGGTGTTATGCCAACTGCTCAAATCAGCACCGTAATTCAGCCTGTTGCCCCCCAGGGGCTGTTCCGCAACGAACCCTTTCTCGATTTCCGTGACTCGGCAAATGTGCATGCGATGCAAGCGGCACTGACCCGTGTGGGCGATATGCTCGGGCACGAGTATGAGCTCATCATCGGCGGCCAGCGTTCGCGTACCAGCGAAAAGATCGAATCGTTGAATCCGGCGCGTCCTTCGCAAGTGGTGGGTATACACCAGAAAGCCGGCCTGGAACACGCCGAGCGAGCGATGAAGGCAGCGCTGGAGGCCTTTGCCGGCTGGCAATATGTGGCGGTAGAAGAACGCGCGGCGTTGTTGCTGCATGCGGCCGAGCTGATCCGCAAACGCAAGTTTGAGTTCTGCGCGTGGCTGACCTACGAAGTAGGCAAGAACTGGGTCGAAGCCGATGCCGACGTCGCCGAGACCATCGACTTCCTGGAGTTCTACGCGCGCGAGGCCTTGCGGCTGGCCGGGGCGACGACGCCCATCCAGATGCCCGGGGAGCGGAATCAACTGATCTACATTCCCATGGGCGTTTGCGCGGTCATTCCGCCGTGGAATTTCCCCTTTGCCATCATGGCCGGCATGACTGCCGCGGCGATTGTGACCGGGAATACGGTCATTCTGAAGCCTTCGAGCGATTCGCCGACGATCGCGGCGCGCTTTCTCGATGTGCTCGAAGAGGCAGGCATGCCTCCCGGGGTTGTCAATTTCTGCCCCGGCTCGGGTGGAACCTTCGGCAACGCGATCGTCGAACACCCGAAAACGCGTCTGATTGCCTTCACCGGCTCGAAGACGGTGGGCCTCGATATCCATGCACGCGCCGCCCATACAAAACCCGGACAAATCTGGATCAAGCGCACCATTCTGGAGATGGGAGGCAAGGATTCGATTATCGTGAGCACGGATTGCGATCTCGACGCTGCCGTCGAAGGCGTTGTTTCGGCAGCCTTTGGCTTCAGCGGGCAAAAATGCTCGGCTTGTTCCCGTGCGATTGTCGAAGACGCCATCTACGATGTTTTTCTGGAGCGCGTGCGGGAGCGGGTGCAAACCTTGCGCGTCGGCGATCCGGCAGGAAACGCGAACATGGGGCCGGTGGTAAACCGTTCAGCCATGGATACGATTCTTTCCTACATCGAGATCGGCAAGGGTGAGGGACGGCTGCTGACGGGTGGCCGCGCGGTGGAAACACCCGAAGGTGGGTATTATGTGGAGCCAACCGTGATCGCGGATGTTGCGCCTACAGCGCGTTTAGCGCAGGAGGAGATTTTTGGTCCGGTGTTGGCGGTGATGCGCGCGCGTGATTTCGACCATGCGCTGGAGATTGCGAACAATACCGAGTATGGGTTGACGGGCGCGCTGTACTCGAGCTCACACGAAAAGCTGGAGCACGCGCGGCTTAAGTTCCATGTAGGCAACTTGTATCTGAACCGCAAATGCACCGGCGCCATGGTAGGAGCACATCCCTTTGGGGGCTTCAACATGTCCGGCACCGACTCCAAGGCCGGCGGCCCGGATTATCTTTTCCTTTTCACGCAGGCCAAATCGGTCGCAGAGAAGCTCTAGCCCGCGTCCTGGGCTATTGCCAATCCAGTCCCTTCGGGACTGGATTGGCGAACGTTCGTCTATATGCAGAACCAGCTTTTGCAGTCCGCTGACTAGCTCCCGGACCCGTTGTTTCGCTTTGGACGGCGATTCGCCTGCAATATCTTCTTGCGCAGACGCAGGGACTTGGGCGTAACCTCTACAAGCTCGTCTTCCGCAATGAACTCAATCGCCTGCTCCAGGTTCATCGGCTTAAACGGCACCAGGCGGATCGCGTCGTCGGCACTCGAGGCGCGCATGTTGGTGAGCTTCTTCTCGCGCACCACATTGACGTCCAGGTCGTTGTCGCGCGAGTGCTCTCCGATCACCATGCCCTCGTAAACTTCGACGCCGGCGGTAAGGAACAGAACCCCACGGTCCTGCAGTCCATTGAGCGCATACGCCGTGGTGGCGCCATTGCGGTCGGAGATGAGCGCTCCGCTGGGCCGCTGCGGTATCTCGCCCTGGTAGGGCATGTAACCGTCAAAGAGCGCATTCATCACGATGGTTCCCCGGGTCTCAGTCAGCAACTCGCTGCGCAGGCCGATGAGGCCGCGGCTGGGAACACGGAATTCCAGACGAACCCGGCCGTAGCCGTGATTGTGCATCTTCAACATCTCGCCACGCCGGGGCCCGAGGCGCTCAATCACCGTACCGACAAACGCGTCCGGGACATCGATGGTGAGGTGCTCGACCGGCTCCATGATTTTTCCATCCACGGTCTTGGTGACAATTTCCGGCCGGCCTACCATCAGCTCAAAGCCTTCGCGGCGCATCATCTCGATCAGTATGGCGAGCTGCAGTTCTCCACGGCCAAGCACCTTGAAGCTGTCGGGACTGCCCGTATCTTCGACACGAATCGACACGTTGGTGAGCAACTCTTTGTCCAGGCGCTCGCGCAGATTGCGGGAGGTGACAAATTGCCCTTCCCGTCCGGCCATGGGGGAATTGTTCACCGAGAACTGCATGGCGATGGTCGGCTCGTCGATCACAATCAGCGGCAGCGGCGCTGGATTCTCAATCCCAGTGATGGTTTCGCCAATCGTGATGCCGGCCACTCCGGCGATGGCGACAATGTCGCCGACCTCGGTCACCTCGGTGTCGGTGCGCTTCAACCCATTGAAGGTGAACAGCTTGGTGATCTTGGTCTTGAACAGGGATCCGTCACGCCGGGAGATGTTCACTTCTTCCCCATTGCGCAGGGTTCCGTTGAACACGCGCGCAATGGCCAGGCGACCCAGATAGTCGGAGTAGTCGAGGTTGGTGACCAGGATCTGCAGCGGCCCGTCGGCGTCTCCTTTTGCAGAAGGAATGGTGGAGATAATGGTTTCAAAGAGCGGCTGCAGGTTCTCTCCCGGCTCGGTGAGCGAAGTGCTGGCTGTGCCCAACTTGGCGTTGGTATAGAGCACGGGAAAATCCAACTGGTCTTCGGCTGCGTCCAGGTCAATGAAAAGGTCGTACACCTCGTCGAGAACCTCTTTGGCGCGCGCGTCCGGACGATCGATCTTGTTGATCACCAGGATGGGCAGCAATTTGGCTTCGAGGGCCTTGGAGAGTACGTAACGGGTCTGCGGCAGGGGGCCTTCGGAGGCGTCGACCAGAAGCATAACGCCGTCCACCATCTTGAGGGCGCGTTCCACCTCGCCGCCGAAGTCGGCGTGGCCCGGTGTATCCACAATATTGATCTTGGTGTCGTGGAACTGGATGGCGGTGTTTTTGGCAAGAATGGTGATGCCGCGCTCGCGCTCGAGCTCGTTCGAATCCATGACGCGTTCCGTCAGCGCTTCGTTGGCGCGGAACGTGCCGGCCTGGCGCAGCATTGCATCCACGAGAGTCGTCTTGCCATGGTCGACGTGGGCGATGATGGCGATATTGCGAATAGGCGTGCTCACGGGCGAGGAATTCCTGTTCTTCCGGGTCGCGGAGAGACATTGGTTGAAATTGGCTAGCCTTGCGTTGACGTGCTGGCTGGAACTGACAGGCAGGACAACCGGGCAATGCCCTATACCAGTCTACCAGCCTGCCCCAGGATGGGGCTTAAATGGATATGCGGCACGGGCCGGCCGTGCTGAAAACTCTTATGGCACGGCTAAACAGGCTGCCTGTCTAGCCGTGTCCCCATGAGCCTTCTTCAAACACGCCGTGGCGGCCCCTACTGGGGTGCGGGCCCCCGTACCACCTGGACGAAGTTGTCCAGCCCAACCTGCCGGGCGAAAGCGGCCTTCACCTGATCGGCACTGAGATCGTAATACTTTTTCGCGGCCAGGATCGGTTCATCCAAAGGCAGACCGACAACCGCGCGCCCCAGCAGACCATGCGCGACACCCTCTTCACTCGACTCGCCCAACGGAATGGCTCGCAGAAGCAGGGCCTTGGCCAGGTGGAGTTCGTCCGGCGAAACATCCCGGGTGCGCATCTGATCGAGATCCCGCTGGATCAACGCCCTGGCTTTGGAAACGTTCTGCGGATCGCAACCATAACTGACCGTATAACTGGCCCGCGTCTTCGATGCCTCCATGCCGACGTCGACGTTATAAACATAACCCGCGACCTGGCGGAGATCATGGTAAAGCCGGGTGGCATAGAAGCCGCCGCCAAGTACGTGATTGCCCAGTTGGAGGGGATAGTAATCCGGATCGAAACGGTTCAGCTTTAACTGCTGCGTCAGGGTGACAGAGTCCTGCACTGCCTGCGGATCGGGGACGTTCGCCGCCGAAGCCTTGTTCACGGGGATTGCGGGGAGCGTCGTGTCGGGCTTGGGGCCTTCGGCCTTCCACGCGCCAAACCACTTGGTGATCACAGCCTTCGCTTCGTCTGCGGTCACGTCGCCGATGACCACGATCGTGGTTAAGTCCGGGCGCACGGTGGCGGCATGATATTGCTTCACATTCTCCAATGTGATTGGTTCGAGGGACGCCGGCGTAACCTCACGCAGCACCGGATCACCCGCCGGCAACAATCCCAGGTCAAGGGCCCGAGAGGTGCGATAACCAGGACTCTTGAGATTGCCGGCGACAAATTGGGCGGTCTGGCCCTTGACTACGGTAAAGGCTTCCGCTGGAAGCGCCGGATGGAGTTCGTTATCGGCCAGCAATTCCACGCCGCGGGAGAAGTGTTCCTTCATCACCTGTAGGGAAAAGCCATAGCCCGCTGACTCATTGGCGGCGATATCGTCCAGCGCCTTCTGAAAAGCAAGCCGATCGAGCGTCTGGGTTCCGTAGGAGTAGAGCTCGTCGAGAAGATCGGAGACTCCCTCTTGCCCCTTCGGTGTCTGCAGGTCGGCATTATTCTTAACTGTACCCACCACGGTGACGGTTGGACTGGTGGAATCAGACTTCACGATCAGGCGAAGACCGTTGGGCAGCGTGGTGTCGGAGGCGACTACGAAGTCGGCAGGGACCTTAAGCTGCGAGAGCGACGCTGCCGCCCAAGCGGGCAACACCACGGGCTTGGTGGGATCGGAGGTCACCTTCTCTCCGCCGCCGAAACCCTGGGCCGCAACAGCCTCTCCGGAGGGCGAGGGTTTGAGGGTCGCGGTGATGGAGTTCGCGCCGACCAGATATTGTTTGGCCACCCGGTTTACGTCCGCCAGCGTGACCCCCCGGATCGCCTGAATATCTTCATCAGGAGAATTGCGGCCCTCGGCAGCCAGCGCTTCCGACCAGAGCGAAGCCAGGCCGGGGATGGAGTTGCGTTGAAACTCCGCGGAGGCAATTTCGCTGCGCTTGGCAGCATCGAAAAGATCCTGAGGTAGTCCCTTCTGCGCATAATTTTCGATGATCTGACGCATCTCGTTGATGGGGCCGGTCGCGTCGGCGCCGGCGGGCAAAGCCATCTCGCCAAAACCTACGCTGGCCTTGGGGTAGCTCTCCGCAATACCGAAGGAAGCGTACAGAGCTTTGCCGGCGGGCACCATGGCGTAGACATCGCCGCGTTGGCTGGCCAGCACGTCACCCAGAACCTGGGCTGCCGCGTAATCGGGCGAATCCGTGCCCGGCATGCGGTAGGCGATAAAGCCGATCACATAGGGCAGATTGCTGTCCAGGGTGAAGGTCTCCGGCTTTACCGGACTCAGGTTGATCGCCGGGTGCTGCGGTATCGGGTGGTCGGGAATGTCCTCATACAGTTGCTTGATCTTAGCCAGGGTGGCGGCAGGTTCCACGTCGCCCACGATCACCAGGATGGCATTGCCGGGGGTATACCACTGCTTGTAAAAGTCATGCAGCATGGCGCCGGTAGTGGCATCGAAAGAAGCCCGGGTACCCAGGGAATCGTGCGCATACGGGGTACCGGCAAACATGTCCGCATTCAGGCGATCGATGAATTTGAAAGTGGGATTGGAGAGGTCGCGTGAGACCTCCTGTTCGATGGCGCCCCGTTCGTGGGCCCACTCCGCCTCAGAATCGTCCACGCCACGCAGGCAGGCGGCCTGCGCCTGGAGAGCCACGTCAAGATCGGCGGCAGGTACGGTGGTGAAGTATTGGGTGATGTTCTGCTGTGTATCGGCATTGTCGCGGCCCCCCAACTGGGCATAGATCGCTGCCGTCTGATCGGCGGTCATGCCGGTGCAGCCGCGAAACGCCATGTGCTCCTCGGCGTGAGCCGACCCAGGGAAGCCGGGCGGTGTCTCGTCTCCGCCGACCTTGAAATTCAGCTCAACCGTGACCACCGGCGCCAGTGCATTGCGCACAATCACTACCTGCAAACCATTGGCCAGGGTGGCGCGGGTGACATTACCTGGGTCCGCGGCATAGCAAGAGAGCGCGGAGACGGTGAAGAGGAGCAGCAGAGCTTTAAACTTCAATTCGATTTCTCCCGGTGGCGCATTTCTTTAGACCTACCAGCTTCAGTTTGGCACGCCGGGGCCACCCGCGGCCACCGGACCGCAAGGATGACCGGGCGTGACCGCGGCTCCGCTGCTCACTCGACCGGCATAACATCCACGCCGACCTTCAGAGTGTGCTTGGCTCCACCAAGCAGAACCCCACGCATGGGACTGACGTCGCTATAGTCCCGGCCCCAGGCGAGGGTGATGTGCCCGTCCGTTGGCATGCAGTTGTTGGTGGGGTCGAAGTCAACCCACCCAACTCCCGGGCACCAGGCTGAACACCAGGCGTGGGAAGCATCGGCTCCCGCCAGCCGTGGCCGGCCCGGGGGAGGAAGTGTGCGCAGGTAACCACTGACATACCGCGCCGGCAGCCCGAGTGAGCGCAGGCAGGCAATCTGGAGATGAGAAAAATCCTGACAAACACCGCGACGCTTTTCAAAGAAGGTCTCGACCGGCGTGGTCACTTCCGTGGCCTTGGCGTCGAAGCGAAAATCGTGATGAATGCGTGCCGTGAGATCGAAAACCGCTTCCAGCAGCGGACGGCGTGGAGGAAAAGATTCCCGAGCGTAGGCAGCCAGGTCGGGCCGGGCGAAGATGCGGGTCGAATCAAAGACGAACTGGTATGCCTCCAGCCCCTGCTGCGTGTGGTCGCCGGGTACCGTGTCACGCACGATTTCCCATGGCGGCGAATCAGAAAGTGACGGGCTGGGCAGAGCATGCACTTCCAACTCACTGCTTGCCTCAACGCTCATGCGGCTGTGCGACTCCGGCAGAGTGAACGAGGTGACGGTGTTGCCAAAGTAGTCGGTATGGGTCGCGGCAGCAAAAGGGGGAACGGGCCAAACGGTCAACGCACTGGTCAGGCGTCTCTGCCCGCATAGATCCCTAGGCGTAAGCCGAACGACGTGGTGAGACACCGACACCGGCTCTACATAGTCATAAATGGTCTGGTGCCGGATGCGGTAGATCAGAGCGCGCGCTCCATTTCCGCGTGGCTGAAATAGGTGATGGCAATGGCTTGAGAGAATGCGGGCAAAGCCGTTGCCAGATCTTCAAGAAGACCGTCGAGCCGCGCCCGCCTGCTGCCTAGACGTTCCTCGCAGAGTAATTCGACATCCGTCTCCAATAGCTGCGCAGCGGCTGCCTCCATCTGCCGTTGCTGCAAGAGGGGCCAACCAGTCGCGGTAGGCAAGCTGGAGAGCCCGGCACAATGCCTGGCCAGATCTTTGAGCTGGAAGGCAAGCGACCGCGGATTGGCTTCGTCGTTCATCAGCAGATCGACCACCGGCGCCGGTTGCAGGACGGTGAAGTAGCGGGACCGGTAAGTGATGGAACTGTCCGCCACCTCAAGCAGCATTTCCAACGAGGGCCAGTCTTCAGGATCGATTGGGACCACGATCGAACGCAAAAGCTCGATGATCTGTAGGGAACGCTCGATCCGCCTGCCAACGTTCAGAAAGCGCCATCCAGGGCCGCGGGTGATGTTGCCGGCTTCAATGCCCCGCAACGCGGCCAGCGAGAGGATACAACTGTTCAGAACCACCAGCGCGTCGGCTGCGGAAACATAGCCCCAGGCAACGCGGTCCGAGGGTCGGGCGAGCGTGCTCAGTTGGCTCACGACGCGCAGCAAGTCGCTCGAAAGACGATCCCGCACCTGGGCCGCGGCGCGCGTAGCCCGGCTGAGGTTGGAGTTGAGGCTATCGCTGCGCTGCTCCTCGAAGATGAGCGAGAGCATCTCCTTTTCCAGGTCTGCCTGCTGGTCAAGGTGGCCCTGGGGATCATCCTTGGCCAGACGCGAGTAGGGCGACTCCAGACACTCGTACAACTTCATCAACGATTGCCAGCCGGCGGTCTCCGGAGCCCAGGATTCGCCCGTGATGCGGGCCAGGATACAGCGCAAAACGCGGGCGAGATGCTCACAGCGCTCGGCGTGGCGGCCCAACCAGAAGAGATGTTCGGCGGCGCGGCTGGGCAGGTCGGTGCTGACGCCGCGATGCAGCTCGACGGGCAGGCCGCGCGGCCGGCGCAGGGTAAAACTGTCGACGGGCTTGCTGGAGAGAACCCAGGTGTCTTTGCTGCCCCCGCCGTGCTGCATGGAGACGACCGGAGTATCAGCCGAGGGAGAGACTCGCGTGAGGCCTCCGGGCATGACGATCCAGCTATCGGCGGTGGCGGCGATATAGACGCGCAAAACCACCCGGCGTGGCACGAGGCCGTTTTCAGACCATACGGGAACGCTCGATAGGTTGAGCAGGTCTTGTCCGACGAAGTGATTCGGTTGGTCTTCCAATTGCTCCAGCAGACGGGCCCGTTCGTTAGGCGCAAGCCTTCCCCCGAACACCGGCTCCATGCCCCGCGCAGGAAAGGCGGGCTTGATGACCAGGAAATCCAGGTTCTGACGTACGTAGCGCAGAGCTGCCGGCTGACCGCACCACCAGGTAGCGACCGAGGGCAGCGCCAGGCGCTCGCCGAGCAAGCTCCGGCTAAGGCCAGGAAGAAAAGGAATGAACGCTGAGGTTTCGAGCAGCCCACTCCCCAGGGCGTTGGCTACCGCTACGTTTCCAGCGCGAACCGCTTCGACCAGACCGGGCACTCCGAGATACGAGTCGGATCGCAACTCCAGGGGATCGGCGAAGCCGTCGTCCATGCGCCTTAACACAACATCCACCCGGAGGAGCCCTTCAAGGGATTTGAGAAAGACGCGGTTCTCGCGCACCGTCAGGTCGCCGCCCTGCACCAGGGTGAAGCCAAGGTAACGGGCCAGGTAGGAGTGCTCAAAGTAGGTCTCGTTCAGGGGGCCGGGGGTCAGCAGGACCACACGGGGCTGGGAGTGCCCCGAGGGCGCAAGGCGGAGCAGGCTTTCACGGAAATCGCGGAAGAACGACGCCAGGCGGCAAACCTGAGACTCGCGAAAGAGGTCGGGGAACGTCTCCGCCATCACGATGCGGTTTTCCAGGGCATAGCCGGCTCCCGACGGAGCCTGGGTACGGTCACTGATGACCCACCACTGCCCATCGGGCGAACGCGCCAGATCGACGGCGAGCAGGTGAAGATAGGTGGCGCCGGGAACCGGAACGCCATGGCAGGCGCGCCAAAAGGCCGGGTTCCCGAACACTAACGCGCTGGGCAGATCTCCGTTCAGCAGTAGCTTCTGCGGGCCATAAAGGTCAGCGAGAATGGTGTTGAGCAGGCGGGCGCGCTGAATGAGGCCGGCTTCCAGATGGCTCCATTCCGCAGGCGGGATCAGCAGCGGGATCGCGTCCAGACTCCACGGGCGGTCGGTACCGAGCGGATCGCCGTAGACGTTGTAGCTGACGCCGTTTTCACGGATGCGCTGCCTTGCAATCTGCCAGCGATGGGCGAGATCCTTGCTGCTGAGCGACGACAACGAAGCGATATACCGGTCCCAGTGGGGACGCAAAACCCCGGACTCCGCGCACATCTCGTCGTACACGCCAGGAGCCTGGCGATAGTCGGCGGTCCATAGCGGGTCGTCCAGTATTTCGGCCATTTCCCTCTGCACCTAGGGTTTCCGTCGTAGATCCAGGGTTAACGGAAACTCTGTGTTGCGCTCTTCCTTCGGAACTGCGATGGGCCCGGGCGTGTGCCCAAGACTGCTGAACCTGGCCAGTCGGCGGCTCTCGGCTTCATAGGCATTAACGGGGAACTGCTCGTTGGCTCGTCCACCAGGATGCACTACGTGATAGGTACACCCCCCAATCGCGTGACCTGACCAGGTATCCACGATGTCAAACACAAGCGGGCTATGCACGGGAATGTCGGGATGAAGGCAGGAAGGGGGCTGCCAGGCCCGGTAGCGAATACCGGCTACCGACTCTCCTTCTTCCCCGGTGGGGTGCAGCGGCACGGGCCGGCCGTTGCACAGCACGACGTAGCGGGGAAGGATCATTCCCGATACCTTGATCTGCAAGCGTTCCACCGAGGAATCCACGCTGCGTGCCGTGCCACCGCTCGACGCTTCTTCGCCCAGCACATTCCAGGGTTCCAGTGCATGCCGTAGCTCCAGGTGGATACCACGCACGGCCACGGAGCCGATGATAGGGAAGCGAAACTCGAAGTGCGGAGCAAACCATTCGCTTTGAAAGGGGTATCCCGCGCGGGCGAGGTCACTCACGACGTCTTCCCAATCGAGCTGCACAAAGTAAGGCAGCATGAAGCGGTCGTGCAGGCTGGTTCCCCAGGCGACTAATTTCTGCCGGTAAGGTTTGCGCCAGAAGTGCGCGATGAGTGCCCGCACCAGCAGTTGCTGGGTAAGACTCATGCGCGCGTGGGGCGGCATTTCAAAAGCGCGTAACTCGAGCAGGCCAAGGCGCGATCCGGTCCCCTCCGGCGGATCCAGCTTGTCAATGCAGAACTCCGCCCGATGGGAGCTCCCCGTGACGTCGGTGAGCAAATGGCGAAAGAGCCGATCCGCCATCCGCGAAGACACCGGCGTTCCGCCGCGGTCAGGAATCTGGTCGAAAGCAATTTCCAGCTCATAGAGCGAATCAACACGCCCCTCATCGACCCGGGGATGCTGGCTGGTGGGACCGATAAACAAACCGGACAGCAAATAGGAAAGCGCAGGATGGTTGTTCCAGTAATTGACCATGCTGCGCAACAAGTCGGGCCGTCGCAGAAAAGGGCTGTCGTCCGCAGTGGGGGCGCCCATGACCAGATGGTTGCCGCCGCCGGTACCGGTGGTCTGTCCGTCGATCAGGAATTTCTCGGTTCCCAGGCGGCTCTGCCGTGCCAACTCATAGACCGCGGTAATATTCTCGACCATTTCGTCCCAGCCGGCGGCGGGTTGGATATTCACCTCGATCACACCGGGATCGGGAGTGACCTTGAAGACCGCGATGCGGGTGTCGTTGGGTGGCGTGTAGCCCTCGAACACGACCGGCATAGACAGGTGCGCGGCCGTGTCTTCGATGGCGGCCGCCAGGTCAAGATAATCCGCGAGGTAGTCGACCGGGGGCATAAACACAAAGAGCTTGCCCGCGCGAGCCTGCACACAGAGCGCGGGCCGAGTGAGCGTTACCGCCTGATTGTCATCCGGTTTGGGTTTCGCTCTGTCGGCCGCGGGCAGAGGTTCGTCCACGGCAGGCGGGCTTGAAAACAAACCGATATGGCGCTCCGGACGTGGAGGCAGTTTATCCCGGCGGCGGAATGGGTCAGTGTCGAACCCATAGGTGACATCTTCCGCAGTGGTCCAGGGAAGCGATTCGAGCGGCAGGCGATAGCCCATGGGCGAGTCGCCGGGAGTAAGAAATATGCGTTTCGAAAGCGGAAACCACGGTTGGCTCGTCCATCGCGGAATACCAGACCGGGTTGGAATGCGGCGTAAGGGAAGAACGAAGCCGACAGGATTCTCCGCGCCCTGCTCAAAGATTTGGGCCAGGCGGGCGCGCTCGGGCGACTGCTTCAACCTGGGGTCGAGCGGATCGATGATTTCGGGTAACCGGCGTTCTTTCCACAGGTGAAAGAGGATGTCTTCGTAGGCGGTGATGGTGAACGAAAAACTTACTTGCAGCCGGCGGCTGAGGGCCTCAAGAAACGTATGCGCCTGGGGCGCTCCGTAGCCATAATCTTTGCCGTCTTCGGCGAAGAGGCTTTGGTTCTCCCAAATGGGCACCCCATCTTTACGCCAATAGCAGCCCAGGGCCCAGCGAGGGAGTTCTTCTCCGGGGTACCACTTGCCCTGCCCGATATGCAAGAGCGCGCCAATGGAGAAGCGGTCGCGCATTCTCCCCAGTAGTTCTACGGCGAGCCTGCGCTTGGCTGGGCTCATGGCGGTGGTCGACCATTCGCTGCCGTTACGGTCATCGAGAGAAATGAAGGTAGGCTCGCCGCCCATCGTGAGCCGCACGTCTCCCGTTTTCAAATCCACATCCACCTGGTGGCCGAGCGCGTCAATCGCCGTCCACTGCTCTTCCGAATAGGGCTTGGTGACGCGAGGGGATTCGTAGAACCGCCGCACGGTCATGGAGTAACTGAAATCCGTCCGACAAAATTCAAGCGGACCAGAGATAGGAGCCGCACTGCCGGCGCCGGGAGTACAGGCAAGAGGAATATGCCCCTCGCCGGCCAGCAGCCCCGAGGTAGGATCGAAACCAACCCAGCCTGCGCCGGGCAGATAGACCTCAGTCCAGGCATGCAGGTCGGTGAAATCCCTGGAGGCGCCGGCCGGCCCTTCGAGCGGCTTCACGTCGGCGGTGAGTTGGATCAGGTATCCGGAAACGAAACGGGCCGCGAGCCCAAGGTTGCGCAGAATCTGTACCAGCAGCCAGGCTGAGTCGCGGCACGAACCGGTGCCCAGCGTGAGCGTGTCCTGGCAGCTCTGCACCCCCTGCTCCAGGCGGATGACGTAGCCGATCTCGCGTTGCACCCGCTGATTGAGGTTGACCAGAAAATCCAGCGACCGCGTGCTGACCCTTGGCACTTGCGCCAGAAAACCGCTTAGTTTGGGGCCCGCCGCTTCGGCTTCGAGATAGGGACGCAGTTCGCGCGCGAGGGCGCTCTCATAGGTGAATGGGATTTGCTCCGCGTACGGTTCAAGGAAGAAATCGAAGGGATTGAAGATTGCCATCTCAGCAACAAGATCGACTTCGACGGAAAACTCCGTTGTTCTCTCCGGGAAAACCAGCCGCGCCAGGTAGTTAGCCTGCGGATCCTGTTGCCAGTTGATGAAGTGCTTCGCCGGGAGCACTTTCAGCGAGTAGGAGAGGATCGGGGTACGGCAGTGCGGAGCAGGGCGCAGCCGGATGGTTTGCGGCCCCAGCATCACAGGGCGGTCATAGCGATAGAGCGTCTTATGATTCAGCGCAATGTGAATTGCCATAAGGCGGAGTCCCTATAGATTACATGCGCTTCAGCCGCCGGCTTGCGCAGCTATGATGGATCGCATGGCACCGACTATAGACGTCGCCCCCGAAATTCTCGACCGCGCCAGGAAGATCAAGCTGTTCCTCATGGACGTCGACGGCACAATCACCGACGGCAGCGTTAACTTGATCTCCCTCGCGGATGGTGGCGGCGTAGCAGAAATGAAGGCTTTTAATTCGCAGGACGGCATGGGTTTGAAACTGGCGCATACCATGGGCATTCGCACCGGCTTTATTACGGGAAGAAAGTCTCCAGCCGTTTCCCAGCGCGCCCGTGAGCTGAACGTAGAATTCGTCTACCTGGGGCAGGCGACGAAGATAGCCGCGTTCAACGAGTGCCTGCAGAAGGCCGGCGTCGCGGAGGACGAGGTGGCGTACATGGGTGACGACCTGCCCGATATGCCGGTGGCCAAACGGGCGGGTCTGGCAGTCGCCGTTGCCGACGCGGCGCCGGAACTAAAGGCGATCGCCCACTACATAACCAGCCGCCGGGCTGGCGAGGGTACCGCTCGTGAAATCGTGGAACTTATCCTCAAAGCCCAGGGACGTTGGGAGGAGGCAATCCCCAAGGCGCTGGCCTGACTTTGGAGGGCTTCCTTCGTGACCGCATACACGCGATGCGGACCGCTCTGTAGCGGGGTTACGTTATAGTTAAAGAGATGCACGAAAAGCAAGCCAAGGGTCACGTGCAGCAACCCCACCGGCAACCCGGGCGGCTCGTTCTTGCTCTTTGTTGTGCCCTGCTGCTGATTTTCGGAGCTACGGTACAGGTTGCGCACGTACATTCTGCCGCAGATGTCTCGCACTCCGGCTGCTCCCTGTGTGCAGCTGCGCATGTAGTCGTTTCGCCAACAGCGCCGATAGCGGTGCCTCTCGCCACCAGACGGTCGTCGACGCCAGTCGTCGACGTAGACTCTTCTTTCGCGCGACGCTTCCTGGATTTCTCCCTCCGTACGCGACCCCCGCCGGCTGTGATTGCTTTCGCCTAAAGCAATTCCCAATAGCCAAATCATAAAAATGCCCCGGGGGGTCCGTGTATGCGTTCTTTTCGCAGACGATTCGTCGTCCTTTTCTTTCCAATTCTCCTGCTATTGGCAGCGCCGGATATGCGCGCCCAGTCTGCCGCCGGCACCATTGCCGGCATCGTGACCGACGCGTCGGGCGCAGTGGTGCCAGGCGCTACGGTGACGATTGAGAACCCGGTCAGCGGACTCTCGCGGTCAGCTACGACCGACGCCGCGGGCCATTATCAATTCAATAATCTGCCCATGAATCCCTATCACCTGGCAGTGAAGGCGGCGGGCTTCGCCATGTTTGCCGTCGATGTTTCCGTGCGCTCTTCGGTCGCGGTCACCCCGGTGATTGCCCTGCAGGTGGGAGGATCCTCGACGACCGTAACGGTGACCGGCGGCGACCTGGTGGAGAACGACTCCTCTTTGCACACGGATCTAGACCGCAATCTGATCGAGAAACTCCCGCTCGAGAGTTCTTCCTCTTCTGTGAGCTCCCTGGTCACGTTGTCGTCCCCCGGTGTAGCTGCCGATTCCAACGGACTTTTCCATGGGCTTGGCGACCACGCCTCCAACTCGTTTTCCGTGGATGGTCAGCCGATCACCGACCAACAAAGCAAGGTCTTCTCCAACCAGATCCCTTCCAATTCAATTCAGTCGATTGAGGTGATCGCGGGCGCGCCGCCCGCGGAGTTCGGGGGAAAGACAAGCCTGGTGATCCAGGTAACGACGCGGTCTGGCCAGGGCGTGACAACACCGACCGGGAGCATTACCTCCTCTTTCGGATCGTTTGGATCGGCGACGGGAGGCATCGATCTTGGCTATGGTTCCAGTACCTGGGGCAACTTTGTCGAAGTCGACGGCCTGAATACCGGCCGCTTTCTAGATCCGCCGGAATTCAAGGTCTTTCACGACAAGGGGAATGAGCAGAACGCCTTCGATCGGCTGGACTACCAATTCACGCCCGTGGACGCTCTGCACCTGAACCTGAACTACAGCCGATCATGGTTTCAAACTCCGAACAGCTACGACACCCTGAATGTTCTGGATCAGTTCGGGAACAATGTGGGCGACGCCGACCAGCACTCCAAAATCGAGACCTTCGACATAGCGCCCACCTATACCCGGATTCTGGGCAGCACGTCGGTCTTCAACTTTGGCCCGTTCATCCGCAAAGACTCCTACCAGTATTTCCCCAGCGAGAATCCGCTGGCCGACCGTGGGCCGGCCAATCTCCAGAACCAGTCGATTGCGCAATACCGAACGCTCACCAATGCGGGCGTGCATTCGGATCTGTCGTATAGCAAGGGCAGACAGGTCATCAAGGGCGGCGTGCTCTATTCCAATACTTTTCTGCGCGAGCGTGACAGCCTCGGTATCGTGGCTGCGGGGTTCAATGCGCCGTGCCTGAACCTGGCGGGAGAGCCGGTGAACGGGTTCTCCAACCAGGCACAATGCGCCCCGGCGGACTACTTACCCAATACCGCGTTTAACCCGGTGCTGCTGCCGTATGACCTCACGCGTGGAGGCGAGAATTACAACTACTTTGGCCATGCGGATATCAAGGAACTGGCTCTCTATATCGAGGATTCGATCAAGGCCGGCTCCTGGCTGTTCAACTTGGGCATTCGCGGCGACCTATACAACGGTCTGACCAGTGCGCGGCAGGCGGAACCGCGGCTGGGTGTCTCCTATACCTTCAAGCCGACCAGCACGGTGCTCCGCGTATCCTATGCCCGCACATTAGAGTCGCCGTTTAACGAGAATCTAGTGCTCTCGAGCCAGGGTTGCTCCAGCGCCGTGCTGTCGCCGCTGCTGCTTTGCTCGCCCGGCGTGGCGGGCACCCTGCAGCCCGGCTTCCGCAATGAGTTTCATGCAGGCCTGCAGCAGGCGTTCGGCAAGAACCTGGTCTTCAGCGGAGATTACATCTGGAAGTACACCCATAACGCCTTCGATTTCAGCGTGCTGGGCAATACTCCCATTACCTTCCCCATCGACTGGCACAATTCGAAAGTCCCCGGCCTGGCACTGCGGGTCGACGTGCCGAACTACCACCACTTCACGGCATTTGCCGTCCTGTCCTCAGTCGCGGCTCGTTTCTTTCCACCGCAGGTTGCGGGTGCGGGTGCCACAGTCGGCCAGCCCGGATTGCCGTTTCGTATCGACCATGACGAGCGGTTCAATCAGACGACGCACGTGCAGTATCAACTTCCCTTCCACTGGAGCCCGTACATCGGATTTAACTGGCGCTTCGATAGTGGTTTGGTCGCCGGATCAACGCCGTGCTACAACCCAATCTCGAACGATCCCAACAGTGCGTGCGCCGATACCTCGACGACACTCAACGGCCAGCCGGCGGTCGATCTGAGCGGGCTGACCGCCGATGAGGAATTCGAAGCAGGACTCTCCTGCGAAGGTGTCAAAGCAACGCCGACCACGGCACTGCCTACACCGTGTCCCGCATCTGAATATTCTTCAACGCTGCTCAAGATTCCAGCCCCGGGCACAGGTAGTAACGACCATAATCCGGCCCGGATTCAACAGCGGAATCTCTTTGATGCCTCGATCGGAGAAGACAACCTCTTCAAAGGGGACCGATACAAGTGGAGTCTGCAGTTGACGGGCGTGAACATCGCGAACAAGACCGCGCTGTATAACTTTCTGTCAACCTTTAGCGGCACGCACTACGTCACGCCGCGGTCCTTGTCGGCGGAACTCGGCTTCCACTTTTAACTGAAGATGCAGCGGGAGAGCGGAGCTTGCTTCGCTCTCCTACTGCACCTTCAGTTAACGGGGCACGGCCAGGGCCTCTTGCGCGCGCATCGCCAGGCCACGAGCGACAGAAATAAATTCGTCGCCGGTCCGAATGCGGTCTTCTCCAAACCTCTCCCTGAAAATGCGCCGCACCGCGGGCACGAGCGAGGTACCGCCGGTAAGAAAGACCCGATCGACCTGACTGCGCAGGATGCCTGAGGTTTCGAGCAGCGCATCGATGCACTGCTCGATCGCACCCAGCTCCTCTGCGATCCAACCTTCAAAAGCTTCACGGGTTACAGCGATACGGAGATCCATGCTGCCGTCGCGGAAATGAAACTCTGCAACCTCAGAATGGGAAAGCTGAAACTTGACGCGCTGCACCGCCTGGTGGAGATGGTAGCCGAGGTCTTCATCAATCAGGGTGATAAGGGCTTCGATCTTTTCCGGTTCCAACGCACGCAGGCGAGCGCTCTTCAAAATCTCCACGACATTCGCAGTACGCAAGAAAGACAAATAGTGCCAACGCTCGAGATTGGCATAGATCCAGGCCGGTACCGCGGGCAGAATCTTGTGCAGCGAACGAGCAAACGATTCCGAGCCCAGGGCAGGTGAGACGAGCTTGCGTACGATCCTGGCGTCGAAGGCGTCGCCGGCAAGACCGATACCGCTGTTGCCCAGCAGGTCTTGCGGCGTGCGCCCGCGCCTGCGCACTCCGGGGCCGACATGCAGCAAGGAGAAGTCGCTGGTGCCCCCGCCGAAATCGCCGATGAGAATAAGCTCGTCGTGATCGAGGGTTGACTCGTAGGCATACGCCGCTGCGACTGGTTCCAATTCAAACTCAACCCGGTCAAAGCCGGCTGCCGCAAAAGCCTGTCGCAGACGAGAGAGAGCAAAGGTCTCGTCCTCTTCACTCTCGGCGCCGACGAACCGGACGGGGCGCCCCACCATCGCATACGCAACCGGGACGTGGAACTGGCGTTCGGCCTGATGGCGAAGATCTGTGAGGATTCTGGAGATGAGATCTTCCAGCGTCCAGTGGCGGCCAAACACCGCTGTTCCTGTGAGTGAGCGATCAGACAAGTAAGATTTGAGCGACTGGATGAGCCGCCCTTTATTCTCGGCCGCGAGGTAGTGCTCGATCGCAGTGGGGCCTGTCCAGGAGTGCGTCTGCGCCCGCCCGGCATGGCGGACCTGCTGGAGGTAGAGGACGGAGCGAGACGAAAATGTTTCCCCGGCAAGAGTAGGAAACGCGACAAGTTCGACCTGCGCGTCGCCCAACGCATGGCCAACCGTGCTGTTGGTGGTGCCGAAGTCAATTCCGATAGCGGGGACCTGATCTTGCGCGTGCTTCATTCTTTTTCATTATTTCGCACTGCGTGTATCTGCGCTCGGCTGGTTACCATGGGCCCACATTGACACAGGCAAAGCCAGGCGCTCATGCTTGGTTCATCCCTCAACCGCAGGGGGCGGCGTATGGCATGCGTCTGATATCTAGACCGATGAGCGGCATCTCGACGAGAAAACGGCGACACTGGAAGGTGATTGCCTGCCTGATTCTGACCGGGATCTGTTTTGTGCCGATCATGTCGGTGCTGGGGCAGAGTATGGCGGTTGCTAAAGTCGATGCCGGTCCTCGCGGGAACAACCTCGTTCCACCTGGCGGTGGAGAAGTCACAGCCGCTTCGTCGCTCGTCCCGCACAAAGCAATCGTCGTCGGATTTGTAGGAGGCTTCGTCAGGCATGACGACGCGAAACATGCAGAAGTGCAGTTTGCCGCACAACTGCGTGCACGATATGCGTCTGCTATCGATGTCAAAGTATTTGGAAATCATTCTGGACGAGAGGCTCTGCACCACATCCTGAACCTGCTTGACGTCGACAGGGACGGCATCCTCACCGCCGCAGAGAGAGCGCAAGCGAGAATCATCCTCTTTGGACACAGCTGGGGTGGTTCGCAAACGGTCCTGTTGGCGCGGGAGTTGGATCGGCGTCATATCCCCGTGCTGCTCACCATCCAGGTGGACAGCATTGCAAAACCCGGCCAGGAAAATTTCACCATCCCTGCGAATGTTGAAAATGCGGTGAATTTTTATCAGTCCAAGGGAATACTTCACGGACGCCCAGAAATTCTCGCGCTCGATCCGGAGCGTACAAAAATCATCGGCAATTTTCACATGAAGTATGACGACTACCGTGTTAATTGCGATGCGTTTGCATGGTATGCCCGCGTTTTCACCAGACCGCATATTGAAATCGAGAATGATCCACGCGTGTGGACCCAGGCTGCATCGTTGATCGATTTGCAGTTGTTGCAAGGGAGAACTTTGCCCAGCCTCAAGTGACAATGCGAGAATGGCTTCATGCAAAGATCATGCCCAACCAAGGTAAGCCTGCTGGCCTCCGTTATGGTTCTGTTAGGTACGGCAGCGGCCCAACAGACACCGGCGACGCCCACTCCCCCCGCGAAGACGCAGCACAGCACAACCACCGCAACCACCACCCGGAGCAAGAGCGCGGTGGCCGCCAAGCCTAAATCCCTGGTGCCGGTGACAGAAAAAGATAAGCAAAGCTACGCCATCGGATTGAGCGTGGGCAAAGGTCTGCACCGGGACGAAATTGATGTTGAGCCCACGTTTGTATTGCAGGGTCTGAAAGACGCCCTGGCCGACGGCAAGGTTCAGTTAACGGATGATCAAATCAAGACGGTGATGACCGCTCTCCAGACCCAGGTGCGGCAAAAGCAGGAAGCAAAGCGGTTGGCGTTGACCGATAGCAACAAGAAAGACAGTGCAGCGTTTCTGGCCGCCAACGCAACCAAACCGGGCGTGGTTACATTGCCGAGTGGTCTGCAGTACAAGATCCTGGTTGCTGGAACAGGTCCCAAACCCACGGCTAGCGACTCTGTGGTTTGCAACTACCGGGGCACCCTGCTCGACAAAACGGAATTCGACAGTTCCTACAAACGTGGCCAGCCGGCAACCTTCGGTGTGAGCGGCGTCATCAAGGGATGGACAGAGGCTTTGCAGCTGATGCCGGTCGGATCGAAGTGGCAACTCTTTATTCCTGCGAGTCTCGCTTACGGCGAGCGCGGCCAGGGTCCAATCGGACCCGATGCCACTCTCGTTTTTGAGGTGGAGCTGCTCTCGATTGCGCCCAAGAGCCAGCCGGCCCAGCCGGGGAGTACTCCATAGTTGTTATCGTCCCCTCATCGGGCTTTCTTTCTAGAAAACAAAAAGAAAGAAAGCCCGCATGGGCCTGGCCGGTTCGCGCGGGGCGGGCCTTCTCTAGCGAGAGCTGTTTCGCAGCCTACTTCTCCATCCTTAACACCACGCGAAATCTTGCCTTCCCCTGCTCCATGCGCTCATAGGCCTCAACGACTTTTTCCAGCGGGTAGCTTTCGTTCATCGATCGCACGCCAGAGAGCACGCTAAAGGCGAGAGTTTCCTGCGAATCGAACGAAGTCCCCGAATACCAGCCTTTGACCTGCTGCGATTTCAAGAGCAGCTGCATCGCCGGTACTTCCAAAGAGGGCACAGCGCCCACGATCATCAGCGTCCCATTCGGTGTAAGGCCGCCGATCACCGCCTTCATCGCATCCGCACTGGTCACTGTGGCGAGAATTACCTTGGCACCGCCGAGCTTCAGCAATTCCGCTGCCGGATCCTGGGCGGCGGTGTCGATATAGTGCGACGCTCCCAACTTTTTCGCCAACGCTTCCTTATCTTTTCCGCGTCCAATGGCGACCGTCTTGAAACCGCTCCTGGCTGCGTACTGAATGCCGAGATGGCCAAGCCCACCCAGGCCGATCACCGCGACCACGTCGCCCGGCCGCGCGCCGCTGTTGCGCAGACAATTGAAGGTGGTGACCCCAGCGCACATGAGAGGCGCGGCCTCCTCAGCGGACAGCTCTTCCGGCGCCGAGGCAAGAGCCGACGAGGGCGCAATCATGTACTCGGCATAGCCGCCATCCCGGGTAACACCGGTGACCAGGGTGCTGGTCTCGCAGGCAAAAAAACTTCCCTTCCGGCAACTGTCGCAATAACCGCAGTAGCCACCGTTCCAACCGACGCCGACTCGCTGGCCAACCGTCCATCGGGGAACATTCGGGCCGACGGCATCGATCAGCCCGATCACTTCATGCCCGGGAACACGCGGGTACTGGATTCCTGGAAATAATCCATCCTTGGTCACGGTGTCGCTGTGACAAATGCCGCAGGCCTGCACCTTGATCCGCACCGTGCCTGGCTCGGGTTGCGGAATCTCCCGCTCGACGATTTCCAGTGGCCCGCCCGCATAGGGGACTTGTACTGCACGCATCGTTGGCATAAAAATTCCTCGCTTCGTTATCCTAAGCGCCGCCCGTGCATGTAGTGCAAAATTTCACTTCACGGGCTTGTAGGTACTGGTGATAAAGGCAGAGACCTTATCATGCATCTCTTTGAGAGAACCCTCCCGGACATAAACCATGTGTCCCGACTCATACCACGAGTATTCAATATTCTGCCTCAGATTGGCTTGGATCGGCAGGTGATACATCTCATATTTGGCTGCGAAATAGGGCGTGGCGAGATCGAAATATCCGCCGTTCAACATGACCTTCAAGTGCGGGTTGTACTTCATCGCCGTGGCCAGGTCGGGCATGACGTTGACCCCGAACGCTTCATCGGGAGAGCCCGGAGCCCTGTGCTTCATCTCCCAGGCGTTCGCGATGGCGTCGTTTTCCGGCAGGTAGGTGAGGCCTTCGCCAAATTTAAGCTGGCGCCGCACATAGTCATTGAAAGCGGCGATATACGCGGAGGCGATGGAGGTGGCCTGCGGATCATAAGCAGCCTCCTCCGCCAGCGGGTCAATTGTTGGGCCGGCGAAACGGCCGTCCAGGCGGCCGATGGTGAGGTCTTCATTGCCTTGCAGGGTGAGGTTGAACTGACCGACGTTGATACGCAGGTCGGCCTTGAGGATGTAGGCCACCGATAAGCCGGTGTATTGGTGCAGCTTTTCGGCGATGGCCTGGCGGGTTGCCTCGGGCAGTTGCGAACCTTGGGCCAAAGCTGAAGCGTAGTCAGACAAGGCAAAATGCTCAACCTCGGCAAGGAAAGGCTTAATCGCCGCGGGCTGGGCCGGCAACCGCTTGTGGTAATAGGCTGTGGCGGCGTAGGTGGGCAGCGCCAGTTCATACGGCACATCGATGCCGGGATTGAATTGCGGTGTGTCGGCGCTATCGTCATAGTTGAGGATTTGCGAAAGCAGAATGACCCCGTTGAGATCGATGTGGTTTTCCGTCTCGAGCATGCGGGCCACGACCGCTGAGCGTGTTGTGCCGTAGCTCTCGCCGAACAGATATTTAGGCGAATTCCAGCGTTGGTATTTGGAGAGGAAGCGCGCGATGAAGCGGGCGAACGCGTGGGCATCCGAATCGACACCCCAGAAAGCGTCTTCACTATCCTTGCCCGAAAGACGGCCAAAGCCCGTGCCCGGCGCATCGATAAAGACCAGGTCGCTGGCATCCAGCAGGCTATAGGCATTATCGACAAGTTCGTAGGGCGCGGGGCTGGTGTGCTGGTCATCGGCGGTGACGATTCGCCGGGGACCCAAGGCGCCCATGTGGAGCCAGATGGTGGAGCTACCGGGACCACCGTTGTAGATAAACGTCACCGGACGTGAATCAGGCCGCGCGTCCTTCTTAAAGTAGGCCACGTAGAACATGCGCGCTGTGGGCGACGCGTCGGAATCCTCTTTGGCTGGCGGCGTACTCAGTCCCAGGGCTGCATCGGCATCGTTGGTAGAAGCGACCAGGATGGTTCCTGCGACAGCCTGATAGTCGATGGAGTGGGCTGCGACGGTGACGGAGCCCTGCGTGGTGGAGTCTTTGGGGATAATGGGCGTGGGCGCATCCTTACTGTCTTCTTTAGAGGCGGCATCTTTGCCGGCTTGCTGCGCAAACACCGGCAGCGACACGGCATACAGAAGAACGAGGCAAGAGCCAGCGAGGGTGAGGAGGGATCGGGATTTCAGCAAGACGACGGGTTCCTTTCCAACGTAAAGCGATTTGCTTCGCACGGGGATGAATTTGAGTTTAGCTGGAGTCCCGCTAAGTGATCGCAGATGACACGGCTTAGGGTTTGGCGTAGACTCAATCGCACTGTCCCCTAGACAATGCGGTTCTTTCCCGATCCCCTTCAGGCCGGGCCGCGAGACTAAGGGTTCTCGTCGATGCGCCGGGCATCGCGGCTACCCCCGGACTGGTGATGCGTCCACCTTTACCAAGGGGCCCTCTTTAATAGTCGGCTTGAAGGCGGAGTAGTAAGGTTTACTCTGATCGTAGCGCCGTGTCTGTGACACTTTAGAAAGGGACGCCATGCCCTCAGTACAAGATCCTCGATTGAACATCCTGCCCGGCGCACCGCCATCGACATCGCCTCTTCCGGTACTCCTGCCCACCATTGAACCCGCGCAATCTGAAGAATTAACGTACGGTTCCTTTCCACCACTGGGACCGAATCTGAAAGTTTTGATGGTGTGGCCGAGTTTTCCCCCGTCGTTTTGGGGCTTTGAAGGCGTGTTACAGATGATTCCGGAGCGCGCGATGACGCCTCCATTGGGCCTGATCACCGTGGCGGCGCTTTGCCCGGCAACCTGGCAGATCAGGCTGGTCGATCACGCCTTCCAGGAGTTGCGGGATGAGGATCTGCGTTGGGCCGACCTGGTCATGGTGAGCGCCATGCACGCGCAGCGCACCGACGCACTGGCCACCCTTTCCCGCGCTCGCGCCTTCGGCCGGCGCACCTTCGTGGGCGGGCCCTGGGCGAGTACAGATCCCGACGCTGTGCTTCGCGCGGCCGATCACGTAATGGTCGGAGAGGCGGAAGAGGCCTTTCCGGGAATCGCCGCCGCGCTCGAGAACGGAACGGCACACGCGCTGTATCGCATTATTGACAAGCCAGACATGACGCGGAGCCCGGTGCCTCGCTTCGACCTGCTGCAGCGCCACGAATACACATCGATGCCGATTCAGTTCTCGCGCGGATGCCCATTCCAATGTGAATTCTGCGACATCATCACCATTTATGGCCGCCGGCCCCGGGCAAAAACTCCGACGCAGGTCATTCGTGAGCTCGATGTGTTACGCGGCTTGGGCTGGCGTAATGAAGTATTCATTGTCGATGACAATTTCATTGGCAATCACGCCCAGGCGTTTCAGCTTACGCGCGAGCTGATCGAGTGGCAAAAGCGGCATCATCAGCCGTTCTCTTTCTATACTGAAGCGTCGATCGATCTGGCATCCCGAACGGAGTTGTTGGATGCGATGGTCGAAGCCAACTTCATGTATGTGTTTATCGGCATCGAGACCCCCTCTGCCGAGGCCCTCAAGGAGTCGCACAAGTTTCAGAATCTGCGCAAGAATAATGTCGACCAGGTGCGCATCATTCAGGAAAAAGGTCTGTGGGTGCTGGCTGGATTCATCGTTGGCTTCGACTCTGACGACGAAACCATCTTTGCCCGGCAACAGGCGTTTATCGAACTGACAGCGATCCCCTGGGCTATGGCCGGTATCCTCATGGCTCCGCCGACGACCGCCCTCTATGACCGCATGAAACGGGAAGGGCGCCTGATTGAGGACAGCCAATCCATCATGCAGTTTGGCCTGCCGAATTTCCGCACTGTTTTGCCGTTGCCCATCCTGCTGCGCGGCCTAGGCACCTTGCTCGAAGGCTTGTACCAGCCGGATGCTTTTTTTGAGCGCTCGTACAACTCCTTGAAAGTCTGGAACCCTAAACCGACGCAAAAGCCGCCGAACCTGGGCATGACGTACAACCTGCGTTGCCTTTTTGCTTCCATGTGGACCCAGGGTATCCGCTCCAGCTACCGCCACAGCTACTGGAAGTTCCTCTATAGGATGGTTTCTTCGTTCTGGCGCTCGCCGGCAAAGCTCTGGCTGGGCTTCACCATGTTGCTTTCCGCACATCACTTCGTCCTCTACTCCAAGGAGGTAATCGATCACCTCCAGTCCGAGGCCGAACTGGTTGAACAAAACGCCCGCACTGCCCTAAAGGAAGATTTTGCCGAAGTGCAAGCCGTTAGCTGAACCTGCCGACGGGCAACACGAGTGATGCCGCCACACAGATGATCATTTCTCCATCTCGAAGGCAAGAGCTTCACATGCTGCGCAAAAACCCGTCTTTAGGGTAGGCCGGGGATTTATCCCCGGCATAAACGTCGTCATCCTTGTGGCCTTTAGGCCCTGAGGTACGGTTTTTCGCAGGATCACCTGGGTTACTAAAGAGACCTCTTGCACCCGCCTCAAATCCGTACCACCGTGAAATTACAGCATTTTCACTTTTGGTGCTTGCAGCGTAACGACTCCCATGGCGGCTTTTCCTCAAGAAAAGCCGCACTTCGCCGCACCCTCCTGTGCAGAGTAGAAGTGAAAATGCTCTAGGAAGTTGTACGTCAGCGCCGTCTCACCACGGCCCTGCTTGGCCTTGCACCGATCGCTCGCCCGTGCATCCGCCCCCAGTCTCCGGGAACGCATCAGCCTCTGCAGGCAGGATGCCCCGGTGTTTCGCAAACAGTAGTGTGACCTTCGAAGTGACAGATTACGTCTGTCCGCGGCATTCCGCGCCCGCCCCACGCCCCGAATGGGCGCCTGCGGAGAGCGGAAATCACCGTGCGAGCAGGGTACGCTCAGTGCGTCCTCTTGATGGAGCAGTTTTGACAACTTGGAACACTCTCACGCCGGCGCCGGTGTTCTCCCTGTCGTCGGCTGTCAGAAAAGTCGTTCGCGCCGGGCCGCCGAACAGCTCCGGCAAGCTCGACCGCGATCGGCTCCTTGCGCAAGCGATCGCGGCCCCGGGTGTTTTCGTTTGCAAATTTTGAGCACCTTGCCCTTCTAAAGGACGTAGCAACACTTTCAGCTACAAGTTTGAGCACCTTGCCTGCCTTTCCGGCCGCAGATGGGTGCAATAGGTTGTCTGAAAATCTCCCATCTGGCGGTGTTTTTGGGTGGAAGCCCCCTGCTTTAGCAGGGGGGAGGCAACGCTTCAGCGTTGCCGGAAGAAATATGACCTCTCTATCCTGCGCTTTAGCGCTGGGCTTTGTATCAGGGCACGGCTGCCTCGCCGCAGCGAGCGTCAGTCGTACCGTACGACCCTGAAGATCTTGTTTCTTTTATCAGGCCACGACTTGTGAAAACTAATGATGGGGCTTTTACACTCTGCGGAAAAGCCCGTTTTCCCCTCCCGGAGGGGGGCTTAGTGCGTTAGTGCGTACTTTTTAGCCATTTCCCGTCGGCAGAGCGAAACTGCTTTAGCCATTCTGGGCAAAGCCGGCGACGGTAGGAGCTTTTGCGGTGGTCACTTCGCACCCCGCCAGTTCTTCCAGCACCCGGATCGAGCCGCAGATATCTTCCTCGGCGTAGCCCTTGGCCATAGCAGCCTGAAAGAGCTGTTGCGTCAGACCGGTCAGCATCAGCGGGACCCCAAGCTCCGCGCCCAGGTCGACAGCCAGGCCGATATCCTTCTCCAGCCACTTCACGGAGAAATTGGTGGAGAAGTCGCGCTTGAAGACGGCCGGCGCCTTGATGGCAATCAACCCGGAGCGCGCCGCGCTGTTATTCAGGATGTCGAGCATCAGCTCGGGATCGACGCCTGCCTTCGTGCTCAACACCAGACCCTCATTGAAAGCCTGCAGCAGGTTACCCAGAATCAGGTTCTGGGTCAGCTTGGCGCGCAGGCCCATGCCGCTTTTGCCACAGTAATAGAGAGTTTTGCCCATCGCCTCGAAGAATGGCTTAACGTGGGCAAAGATCGCCGGCTTGCCCCCGACCATGAAGGTAAGCGTTCCGCCTTCGGCGCCACCTTTGGAGCCGGTGCAGGGAGCATCGAGAAACTCCATGCCCAGCGCCTCGAGTTCGGCCGCCATGCGGCTGCTTTCGAGTGGTGAAACCGTGCTGCAATCGGCGATCACGAAACCTTTGTTTGCGCCTTTGACGAGTCCGTTCTCGCCCTGAATCACTTCGCGAGACATGGCGGTATCGCCGACACAGAGAAAGGCGCACTCGCTGTTTTGCGCAACCTCCGCGGGCGTGCTGCAGAACAAAGCGCCGGCAGACGCCGCGAACTCCTTTGCTTTTTTCTGGTTGTGAGACCAAACGGCCACGTTGTGGCCGCCCATAACCAGGTGACGGGCCATGGGACCACCCATAATGCCGAGTCCTAAGAATCCTAGCTTTGCCATGGGATATCGCTCCTGATGAATTGGCTAACGAGCATGGAAGAGGTAGGCATACAGCATGACTTCTACGCCGATGGCGGTGGCCATCACGATGCTGTGCCGCAGAGTGAAGCGAAAGAGTTTTGCCTGGTCGGCGACAGACATCGCGGTCGCCGCCGCGGCGACGGCAATGTTCTGCACGCTGATCATTTTGCCCACAACCCCGCCGGCGGAGTTGGCCGCTGCCATGAGCGTGGGCGAAAAGCCCAGCCGGCCGGCGGTCACCACTTGCAGGTTGCCAAAGAGCGCATTGGCCGAAGTGTCAGAGCCGGTCAGGAAGACGCCCATCCAGCCCAACAGCGGACTGAAGAAAGGAAAGAGCCTGCCGGACGCGGCAAACGCGAGACCCAGCGTGGCGGTGGCACCGCAATAGTTCATCACAAACGCCATGGCGAGCACAGCCGTGACGGTCACGGTGGGTAAGAAGAGTTGCCGGCAAACCGAGAGCAGGAGGCGCGCAAAAGCCAGCGGGGACATACCCAGCAGCAGAGCCGAGAGCAGCGTCGCGAACATGCACGAGGTGCCGGCGGCGGAGAGGAAGTTGAGCTGGTAGATCGCCTTATAGAGAGTAGGCTTGGCGACCACTGGCGGCATCATCCGCACCTGATTGTGCAGCAGCGGCCAGCCGAAGCTGATGGTGGCATGATTCAGCACCGCCTGAAATGGCTTTAAGCCCCACAGCAGAACCAGAACAACCAGCAGACCGTAGGGCATCCAGGCGCTGAAAATTTGCCCGGCCGTATGTTTCTGACCGCCCGGCCCGGCTAGCGGCGAGAATTTCTTTTCCGCGCGCGCCGCTCCCTTCGGGGCCACAGGCTCCAGTTCCCGGTCCCACAGCGTGGCGGGGCGCCACACACGCAACAGCAGTAGCAATGCGGTAAGGGCTGTGAGCGAGCTCACAATGTCAGTAAGTTGCGGACCGACGAAATTCGACATCAGGAACTGTACCGAGGCGAATACGCCACCCACCACGACCACCGCCGGCCACACCTCCAACATGCCGCGCCAGCCAACCATGATGCAGACAAGATAAGCGGGGACGAACAACGACAAGGGAGCACAGAGACGCCCAACCGCTCCGCTCAGTTGCTCCAGCGGCAAGCCGGTAATTCCGGCGAGCGTGACCACGGGAATGCCGATGGAACCGAAAGCAACGGGGGCGGTGTTGGCGACCAGGCAAAGGGCGGATGCATAAAAAGGGGAGAAGCCGAGGCCGACCAACATGGCGGCCGCGACGGCAACGGGGGTTCCGAAGCCCGCCGCACCCTCAACGAATGCTCCAAACGCAAACGCGATCAGCAGCGCCTGCAGACGTGCGTCGCTGGTCAGGTTACCCATGGAGGACTTGATGATCTCGAATTTCCCGGTCTCCACCGTGATGCGATAAAGGGTGATCGCCCAGAACACGATCCAGGAGATCGGAAATAACCCAAAGGCGGCGCCGTTCGCAGCGGAGCTAAACGTAAGAACGGGCGGGAAGCCGTAGGCAAAGAGCGCTACCACGAAGGCCACAAGCAATGCGGAGAGAGCAGCCAACCATGCCGGCTTGCGCAGAACACCCAATAGAAAGAGCAAGGTAAGAATAGGAAGAGAGGCGACGAGCGCGGAAAATGCGAGGCCACGGCCAAAGAGGGCGTAGCTTTGGGACCAGACTGGGCTCATCCGTGGGGCTCTCTCTTGCGATGAAAGTACGAATTTTACGACGGCAGCCAGAGTCAGTCTAACCGAGGACAGCGGTTACGCCACTGCGCCGCGGGAAATCCCGGGGAGCGACAGGCTATGTCATCGCAAACCGCGGTCCATGGTTGGATTACAGCATTTTCACTTCTGGTGCTTACAGAGTAACGACTCCCATGGCGGCTTTTCCTCAAGAACCGGGGTCCCCGGCAAGCGAGCTTGCTGGGGTGGAAGAACCGGGGTCCCCGGCAAGCGAGCTTGCTGGGGTGGAAGAACCGGGGTCCCCGGCAAGCGAGCTTGCTGGGGTGGAAGAAAAGCCGCACTTCGCCGCACCCTCCTGTGCAGAGTAGAAGTGAAAATGCTCTAGGATGGATGTCAACATGCTCTCAGTCGCCATTCTTGCAGAGTTGCGTGATGCCGTGGGCGTCGATGGGCTCATCATCGAGCGCAATCAGTTGCAGACCTATGAATGCGATGGGCTGGCGGCGTTGCGAAGCCTTCCCGCTGCGGTGGTTTTGCCTCGCTCCAGTGCGCAACTGCAAGCTGTGGTGGGCATCTGCGCCCGGCATGGCATACCGTTCGTAGGCCGCGGCGCGGGCACCGGCCTCTCGGGAGGCGCGCTGCCCGATGATCGTGGCATCGTGATCAGCTTTGCCCGCATGACCAGGATTCTGGGCACCGACTATCCCAACCAACGCATCACGGTCGAAGCCGGTGTGATCAACGCGCATGTGACCCAACGGGTTGCGGCGACCGGGCATTTTTATGCGCCGGACCCCTCGTCGCAGACGGTCTGCACGATCGGAGGCAATGTCGCGGAAAACTCGGGCGGCGCCCACTGCCTCAAATATGGCTTCACCACCACCCACGTGCTGGAGCTTGAGGTGGTATTACCTACCGGCAATCTGGTGCATCTCGGCTCGCCGACGCTGGATGCTCCCGGCTACGACCTGGCCGGCGTGTTCGTCGGTTCTGAGGGAACACTGGGTGTTGCCAGTTCCATGACGCTGCGCATCGTGCCGCGTCCGGAGACGGTTCAGGTGTTGCTGGCCGCCTTCAACTCGATCGCAGCCGCGGGACAGACAGTCTCGGACATCATCGCCGCCGCGATTCTACCGGCGGCCATGGAGATTATGGATCGCCTCGCCATCCAGGCCGCCGAAGCGGCCGTACACCCCCATTACCCCGAGTGCGAAGCGTTGTTGCTGGTGGAATTGGATGGTCCCTCGGCAGAAGTGAATCTGCACATGGAGCAGGTGCGCGCACTGTGCAAAGGCAACGGCGCATGGGAGGATCGGCTGGCCCAGAGCGAGCAGGAACGGCTGCTGGTTTGGAAAGGCCGCAAGGCGGCATTTGCCGCCGCTGGACGCCTTTCCCCCGACTACATCGTGCAGGACGGAGTGATCCCGCGTACCAAACTGCCCGTTGTGCTGGAAGAGATTGCCGCCATGGCGGCGGCGACGGGGCTGCGGGTTTCAAACGTCTTCCACGCTGGAGACGGCAATCTGCACCCCCTGGTGCTTTATGACCGTTCGATCGCAGGCCAGGAGGAGATCGCCATCGACCTCTCGACGCGCATCCTGCATCTCTGCGTCGATCACGGAGGCTCCATTACCGGGGAACATGGAGTAGGCCGGGACAAGCAGCAGGCCATGGGTTATATGTACTCCGAGCCTGATCTCGATACCATGCAACGGGTGCGATGCAGCTTCGACCCTGAAAATATTGCCAACCCTGACAAGGTGTTTCCGCGCCCGCGGCTGTGCGGCGAAAAGACGGGCAAGTATACCCCTCATCCATTGGAGACGGCAGGCGTTGCAGAGTTCTTCTAATTCAGCTCCGGCACAGTTTCGTATTCATCGCGCGTACTCCGGCCGCGTGCGCTGGCGCGTGCTCTAGTAATGACTGGTGCTTCCTCCAATATGCAAGACCTCGCCGCCTCTCTGGTTGCCCTAACCGGCATTGACTCTGTTCGGGTGTTGCATGACGCCGTCGCCGTCGCTCCGGCCACCAGCGACGAGCTTGCAGCCGTTCTTCTCTTTGCGCATAAGAACCATCACACCGTGGTTCCGTGGGGCGGGGGTACGAAGCAAGGCTGGGGCCATCGGGTGACTCCGGCAATAGTGCTCGAAACACATCGCCTGAACAAGGTTCAGGAACATACCTGGCAGGATATGACCTGCACGGTCGAAGCCGGCTGCACCTGGGCGTCGATGCAGGCTGCCCTGGCGCAACATGGGCAGTTCGTGGGGCTGGATCCCCTGTGGCCGGACCGCGCGACCGTCGGCGGCATCGTCGCCACCAACGACTCGGGCGCGCTGCGGCTGCGGTATGGCGGTCTCCGCGACCTGATCATCGGGATGACCATTGTCCTCGCCGATGGGACGGTTGCCAAAACCGGCGGCAAGGTGGTGAAAAATGTCGCCGGCTACGACTTGCACAAATTGATGATCGGGGCCTTCGGCACGCTTGGCGTTGTTACCTCAGTAAATTTTCGCTTGCACTCTATCCCGCAGTGCACGCAGAGCTTCACAGTCTTTGCGGCAACTGCGGAACCGCTGGGGAAACTCATGCTCGCACTGCTGCATGGGCAGCTCTGCACACTGGCCATGCAGCTGCGTAGCAGTGGCGCGGGTTTTGCGCTCGATATTCGGCTCGCGTCGCTGGCTGAGGTTGTGCGCACACAGGCTTCTTCGCTGGCAGAGCTTGCGCAGAAAGAAGGCCTTCGTGCGTTGCCCGCTGAGGAGGATGTTTGGCTTGCGCGAGAGCGGCTGCTGGCCCGGGATTTCGCCTGTAAAGGCACGATGCTTCCCGCGGAGATAATGCGTTTTGCTGAACGGGTTCGCGTTGCCGGGGGCGAGTCGGTGACGCAGGCAATGGGCATCATGACGGCGGGGTTTTCCGCTTCTGCCGCCTTGCCGCAATTGCGCGCTGAGCTGGAAGCAGCAAGGGGGTCGCTGATGGTGCTTAAGCAACCGGCAGAGGCGAATCTGGCTTGTTGGGGTACCCCCCCGGATAGCCTGCCCTTGATGCGCGAGGTCAAGCGCCGGTTTGATGCCGAAGGTGTTCTTAACCCAGGCCGGTTTCTGGGCGGTATCTAGCGGTGTCCGCCACAAAGATGATCATTTATCCGTCTCGAAGGCAAGAGCCTTACAGGCTGCCAAAAAACTCGCTTTTGTATCAGGGCACGGCTTTAGCCGAGCCGTAAATTGTGAAAAGATGATGGGCTTTTTAGCCCCTGGCAACTTGTCAGTTGGCCAGCAAAAGCCCAGCATTTTCTCTACCATTTCAGGAAATGAGGCGAGTCCCGAAGGGACGGCAGATCTGGAGCCCGGCACGGAAGTGCCGGGTAGGATTAGACAACTCAGGGAGTCCCGAAGGGACGCCACAATCCTTACCACGGCACGTCAGTGGCGTGGCTGCCACTTCTAAAGCCGCGCCCGTGTAATCTACCCAAGACAAATCCATGGCTCAACTTACTCAACTGGGACCAGCGAAACCCTCGAACTTCGATGCGCACAAGCCGCCGGAAACGGCGCTGATCGATGATTGCGTGCATTGCGGCTTTTGCCTCCCGGCTTGCCCTACCTATGTGCTCTGGGGCGAGGAGATGGACTCGCCCCGCGGCCGCATCTACATGATGAAGAAGTCCGCCCAGGGCGATGCTCCGCTCGACCGGCATTTCGGCCTGCACATGGACAATTGCCTCGGTTGCATGGCCTGCATGACGGCCTGTCCCTCTGGAGTGCAATACAACAAACTGATCGAAGATACCCGTGCCCAGGTGGAGCGGAATATCCCCCGCACCATCGCGGACGGCCTGTTCCGCAAACTGCTCTTCGCCACCTTCCCGTACGCAAACCGGCTGCGCTTGCTGGCGGGTCCCATGCTCGTCTACCAGCGCTCCGGACTGCAGAAGCTGCTGCGCGCGACAGGCTTGCTGCGGCTGCTACCGCCACGGCTGGCACAGATGGAGGCGTTGCTTCCACGCGTACCCACGGGATTTCTGCAGGGTCTTCCCAGCAAAGTCTCTCCCGTCTCGAAAACCCGTCGCCGGGTGGGCATGCTCTCCGGTTGCGTGCAACAGGTCTTCTTTCAGCACGTCAACCAGGCCACTGCACGCGTGCTCGCAGCCGAGGGATGCGAAGTGATCATTCCCCAGGCGCAGCAGTGTTGCGGTGCGCTGATGCTGCACTCCGGTCTGGACGAGGACGCCTCCGCGCTGGCACGTACCATGATCGCAGCCTTCGAGGCGGCGAACGTAGACACGATCGTCATCAACGCCGCAGGATGCGGATCGACTATGAAGGAATATGGCCACCTGCTGCGTGACGACCCCGCCTGGGCCGCACGCGCGGCTGCCTTCAGCGCCAAGTGCAAAGACATTGCCGAAATTTTGTGTGAACTGCCCGCTCGCGCGCCGCGCCACCCGCTGCCCATGCGCGTCGCTTACCATGACGCGTGTCATCTGCGCCACGCGCAGGCGATCCATGCTGAGCCGCGTCAACTGCTGGCGGCCATTCCCGGCCTCGACGTGGCAGAAATCGATGAGGCCTCGCTTTGCTGCGGCTCGGCCGGCGTCTACAACCTGCTCCACCCCGAGCCGGCAAATGTGTTGGGCGACCGCAAGGTGGAGAACCTGCTTGCCACTAAAGCCGAGGCTGTCATCTCCGCGAATCCCGGGTGTCTGCTGCAACTGATGAGCTCGCTCCGGCGTCGTGGGCTCGCGGCGATGCCGACATTCCACATGGTGGAATTGCTGGACGCGTCGATTCGCAATGTTCCCCTTACCGGCGTGGCGCCTAAGCGCGAGCAGTCTTGAACTGGATACCGTAAAATACCGGCTGCGGGGATATCCATGACAAACTCTACGGTAACGGCTCCCACCGTCTTAGGCGCGCAAAGCGCGGCGGCAGCAGAGATTCTCACTCCAGAAGCACTCGAATTTCTAGGGGCGCTGGCTACCAACTTCGAGCGAGAGCGGCAGCAATTGCTGGCCGCGCGTCTTGCTAGGGCAGAAGCACTGCGCAACGGCAAGCTCTACGATTTTCTGTCGGAAACGGCCTCCGTACGCCAGAGTGAATGGCGCGTCGCACCCATCCCCGCGGATTTACAGGATCGCCGCGTCGAAATCACGGGCCCGGTCGATCGCAAGATGGTGATCAACGCGCTGAATTCGGGCGCAAATGTGTTCATGGCAGATTTTGAGGATTCGACCTCACCCACCTGGCGCAATGTAGTCGAAGGCCAGTTGAACCTGCGCGATGCCGTGCGCCGCGAGATCAGCTTCGCCGGCCCCGAAGGCAAGCAATACAAGCTGAACGAAAAAACGGCTACGCTTTTCGTGCGTCCGCGCGGCTGGCACTTGCCGGAGAAACATCTCCTGGTGCAAGGTCAGCCCATTTCCGGCTCGCTGTTCGATTTCGGTTTGTATTTCTTCCACAATGCCGCTGCTCTCAGAGCACGCGGCACGGGGCCATACTTTTATTTGCCGAAGATGGAAAGCCATCTGGAAGCCCGCTTGTGGAACAGCGTCTTCAATTTCGCGCAAGATGCCCTGGGCATTCCGCGGGGCACAATCCGCGCCACCGTACTGATTGAGACGTTGCCTGCGGCCTTTGAAATGGATGAGATTTTGTTTGAGCTGAAGGAGCACTCCGCGGGTTTGAACTGCGGCCGTTGGGACTACATTTTCAGCTTCATTAAAAAGTTCAGCTATCGTGACGATTTAGCGCTTCCCGACCGCTCCACCATCACCATGGACCGTCACTTTCTCAAGTCTTATGTCGAGATGCTGATCGAAACCTGCCACCGGCGCGGCATTCACGCGATGGGCGGGATGGCTGCGCAAATTCCCATCAAGCGGGATGCCGCCGCCAACGACGCCGCGATGGCGCGGGTACGGCAGGACAAACTGCGCGAGGTAAAAGCCGGGCACGACGGAACCTGGGTGGCGCATCCCGGTTTGGTACCAGTGGCCAGGGAGATCTTCGACGAGCACATGCCTTCCGCCAACCAGATCGAGCGCCGCAATCCCGGTATCCATATACAAGCTTCAGACTTGATGGCCATTCCCGATGGCGATATCACGCGCAAGGGACTGGAGATGAATATCGACATCGGTCTGCGTTATCTCGCGGCGTGGCTCGATGGGCTGGGATGCGTGCCGATTTACGACCTGATGGAGGATGCGGCAACCGCGGAAATCTCGCGTGCGCAACTATGGCAATGGGCACACCATGGCGGCCGTATGACCGATGGCGTCACGCTCGACGTTCCCGTGGTGTTATCGACGATGCCTGCGGTTCTGGATCGCATCGAGAAAGAACTTGGAGCCGAACGGTTTGCAGCCAGTAAGTTTAGGGCCGCGGCGAAACTGTTCGAGCAGATGATCGAGGCCAAACAGCTGCCGGAATTTCTTACGTCGGTTGCTTACGACTCAATTGATTAGAAGCCATGGAAATGCTTGATTCATTCCGGACGCTGGCGCGATATAACCGGGAGGCGAACGCGCGCCTCTATGATTGCTGCGCTCAGCTTGACCCGGTTGAGTATCGTTTGGAGCGCCGCGGTTCGTTCGGCAGCATTCATGCGTTGCTGAATCATATGTTGCTGGGAGATCGAATCTGGATGTCGAGGTTTGCCGGAGGAGGCAAGACGACACCGCCGCTCAACACCGTGCTCTTCGATTCCTTCGCCGAGCTGCACCCTGCCAGATTGAAAGAGGACGAGGAGATCGAAGCATTTTTCGAGAAGACCGATGACGATTTCCTTCGCAGACCGCTTCGATACACGAATAGCCTGGGTAAAGATTCCACGTACTCGGCGCCATTCGCGGTTCTGCATTTCTTCAACCATCAGACCCATCATCGCGGCCAGGTGCATGTGATGTTGAGTCAAACAAACGTCAAGCCGCCGGCCCTCGATCTGCTTCGCATTCTTACCCCTTAAAGCATTTTCGGAATTACTGTGGTCCGGTAGGAGCAGCGAGGAGTGGTTTTCCTTGAGAGAAAACCACGTAAGGACCGGTGGCTTCGGTCTACACCAATTCCGAAAATGCTCTGGACCCTGCCGATGAAACTGATAGCCTTGCTCGCTCTTCTGTGTGTGCCTGGGACGGCGACGGTTTCTATCGCGCAGCAGAACCCCTTGGCCGGCGTGATTGATATCCACGTGCATTGCGCCCCCGATAGCACGCCCCGCTCGATCGACGCGATCGACCTTGCCCGCCTTGCGAAAAGCCGGGGGATGCGCGGCCTGGTGTTCAAGAACCACTACGAGCCGACTGCTTCGCTGGCTTACGTGGTGCACAAGGAGGTTCCCGGGATCGAGGTGTTTGGCGGCGTGGATCTCAATCTTTCCGTCGGCGGCATGAACCCCTCGGCAGTGGAACACATGGCGGCAACAACGGGTGGCTACGGCCGTTTTGTTTGGATGAGTACGTTCGACTCTGAAGCACAGGTGAGGTATTTGAAAGAAGACCGGCCCTTTGTACGTATCTCGCGCGACAGTCAGTTGGTGCCCGAGGTGAAGCAGGTGATCGCGGTGATCGCGAAGCACAACCTGGTGATGGCGACCGGCCACCCAACCGCGGAAGAAGCATTGATGATGATCCGCGAAGCACGCTTGCAGGGCGTGCTGCACATGGTGGTAACCCATGCCATGATTGCGCCTATTCATATGTCGAATGCGCAGATGCTGGAAGCCGCGAACATGGGTGCTTATATCGAGTTTGTCTACAACGGACTGATCGGGACCGCGAAGGAGTTCACCTTCAAAGACTATGCGCGGGCGATTCGCTATGTAGGAGTGGAACATTGCATTCTGTCGAGCGACATGGGACAGCCTGGGAATCCCTTGCACCCGGACGGCCTGGTAGCGCTATTCGATGGCTTGAAAAAGGAAGGCATCACCGATGCCGAGATAAGCCGCATGGCGAAGGACAACCCGGCCCGACTGCTCGGGCTTGAATGAGATGAAGTGATCTACTCTGCTCGAAGAGCCTCGTTGGGATTGATGGAAGCGGCGCGGCGTGCCGGCAGGTAGGTCGCAAGCAAGGCCGCCGCAGCCAGCACCAGCGCCACGAAGAGCATGGTTGCTTTATCCCAGCGGCTGGTAGCGAAGAGCATGCTGCGGAGAAGACTCGTCGCTGCGAACGAGCCCAGAATCCCACCCCCGATGCCCAGCAGGGCGAGCCAACAGGCCTCCTGCATGATGAGCCGATAGACAGAGGAGCGCTGCGCACCGAGCGCCATGCGCACCCCAATCTCCCGCGTGCGCTGGCCCACCGTATAGGAAACAACGCCGTAAAGCCCCACAGTGCCGAGCAGCAGCGCAAGCGCGGCAAAACCTGCAACCAACCATGCAGCCGAACGATGAAGGTAAGCGGTCTGGGAATTGTTGATCCGGTCAGCCATGGTTTCTTCTCCATCCACAATCAAACCGGGACTTACCTGATGCACCGCACGGACCATGGAAGACAGCATCGTCTGCTCCCCGATAGACGGAGCCGTCCGCACAGTCACATAGAAGTCACTCAGCGGATTTTGATTTGACGACCGGTAAACAAACCCCGTCGGCGCCGTGTCCAGAGGGCCGTCTTTGATGTCGTCGACGATCCCGATGATCAGAACGGGGTGGTCCTTATCCCATTCCCCCACGATGGTCTTTCCCAAAGGCTGTTCGTTCCCAAAAATCTGCCTGGCCATCGTGCGATTGATCAACGCAACGCGAGGCTTGGAGAGATCATCGGCATCGGTAAAGTAGCGTCCCTGCAGCAGCCTCGCGCGCACCGTTTCAAAATAACTGGCGCTTACGTAGGGCGCGTTCACCTCATCGCCCTCGCCCAGGTAGGATCTGCCAATCACGCGAAAATGCTCTTTCGACTCTTTATAGCCTTCGTCACTGGCGAAGGCCGGCTCCCGGGAGTCGCCGGCCGAAATAACGCCCGGCAAAGCTGCCATGGCGTGTCTGACGTTTCGTTCCGTAACGATCTCATGCGCCTCCGACGAATCATCCTGATCCAGGACATGCAACACCGCCAGATGATCGGTAGACATACCGACGTCTTCATGTAACAAGCGATAGAAGCTCTTTGCCAGCAGACCGGCGCTCATCAGCAGCACCACGGTGATCGCCAGCTCGACCACCACCAGGCTTGCGCCCGCGCGGCACCAGGTGCGGCCCGCAGCGGTCCTCCCTCCCTCCATCAACCCTTCCTGTAAGTGGGAGAGGAACAATTGCAACACCGGGCCTGCCGAAAAGAGCACACCCCCAGTCAGTGAAAGGCCGGCCGCAAACAACACCAGATGCCCGTTGACGTGGAGTCCAACGAGATACGGCATGTTCTCCAGCAACGCTTGTGGAATCTGCCCAGCCAATAACCCAATGACACCGGTCGTCAGGATCAGGCCTAGCGCACAGCCCGAAGTGGCCAGCAAAAAGCCCTCGACCGCAAACTGACGCACAAGCCTGGCGCGGGAAGCCCCGAGCGCGCCGCGCACGGCGATCTCTCGCCTTCGGCTCTCAGCCCTGACCAGCAGCAGACTGGAAACATTGACGAACCCGATCAGCGAAAGAAGGCCTGCGCCACAGAGCAGCGCCACCAGGGTTGGGCGGATATCCCCGACAATCAAGTCTGCAAGCCCAATGACGGTTACACCCCGGTCCCGGTTGGAGTGCGGATAGGCCGTGGCGACTTGCTGCGCGATCGGTGTCAGGTCCGCATAGGCCGTCGCCGGTGAAAACCCTGGCTTCAGCCGCGCAACACCATAGTAAGGATGACCCAGGTGGGGATCCAACTCGTGGGGCCAATCCAGGGGTGCCCAGAAGCCAGCGGAAGCCACCGGGGCAAAATGGAAGCCACGCGGCAAGACACCAATAATCAGGTAGGGAGCACCATCCAGCGTGGCCTTTTCGCCCAGAACAGCTGGGTTCGCGCCAAACCGATTCTGCCAGGTTTCGTAACTCAGGATGACCGCCTGCCGGGCATCGGGTTGATCTTCCCCAGGCGCAAAATCGCGGCCCAGAAAAGGAGCGACCCCAAGCGTGCGAAAAAACCCGTCGCTTACCTGAGCACCCGATACCTCTTCAGCACCCGAAGCCGTCTTGAGTGCAAAGAGATCGGGCCGATACACATCGAGCGAGCTAAACGCTCGATTGAACCGCTTCCAATCGAGATAGTCGCCATACGAGATATGGTAACGGTCACCAATAGGAAGACTTTCAAAGAGGGCAACGAGCCGGGAAGGATCGCGATAAGGCAAAGGCCTGACTAAGGCCGCATCGACAAACGCGAAAATGGCCGTACTGGCAGCAACACCTAGGGCGAACACAATGACCGCGGTGAACGTAAAGCCCGGGCTCTTACGCAGCTGGCGCAGCGCGAAACGAAGATCCTGCAGAATAGTCTCGAACAAAGGGAGGAGGCCCCAGTCACTGACGTCAGAAATGGCTCTGAATCGCCTCCAGCGTATCACGTGGGTTCTTTTGAACGCCCTCATACTAGAGCATTTCACTTCTACTCTGCACAGGAGGGTACGGCGAAATGCGGCTTTTCTTGAGGAAAAGCCGCCATGGGAGTCGTTACTCTGTAAGCACCAGAAGTGAAAATGCTGTAGCGGGTCACGGACCAGCGCGGTTAGGGGCATCGTTCCACGAAGGATTTTGCCGGCCACTCAGGTCTGTTTGCATCACCGGCCGCTTCCTATTTCGTTTGGTAGCAGCCGATGTCTATCTTTCCGGCATTGACGCGTGGTGAGCCTTTTAGATCCACCTTTCCCACCGCCACTCCGTCCGTCGTGCCGGCGGCAATCGCGGGAGAATCCGATCGCAGATGAAAGTCCTTGGGGGCGTCCACAAAATGCGGGTCCATAAAACGAGAATGACGGTCATTCCCCGTTGACTGAACGTAGTTGTCGAATCCTGTCATAGGGGTAGAAGGCGTTCCCCAGGTGCTCCCCTTTGCTTCAGAGGCACAGTAATAAAGGTTGTGGTCGATAACTACCGGCGGCCGGCTCTGTTTAGCCTGCGATCTGTTCCGCGTGACGAGGCAGCGGGGCCCCGCGTAGACGATGTTGTTCGCAAAAATATTGTCCGTCAGGTTCCATTGCATCTGAAACTCACCCGACCCTGTGCCCGACGTATCGTTGTCGTAGAGCGTGTTGTTGACCACGGTGGAGTGCTCGGTGTGCCCCCGCTCAGGGTCATAGCCCCCGATGGAAACACCCGCGGTATGGCAGTGATAGACAAGGTTGTTTCGAGCAATGATGTAGCTGGTGGCGCGGTCCTTGTGCTCGCTGGCCAGCTCGATTCCAAAATCCACGTCATGCATGACGTTCTGTTCGATCAGAATCCTGGTGCCGCCGTCTACGTAAATGCCATCAGAAGATTGATCGTTGCCATATGCCGGATTGCCGCGCGATGTAATGTTGTACACCAGGTTGCCGCTCACCACTCCGTCGCGCGCTTGGTCAACGGCAGGATCGGGAGCGGTGCGCTCGAATCCGATGACGTCGATTCCAATATTGTTATTGTCGTGGACGACATTGTGCGTAATGCGGAAGTTTGTAACGTTCCCGTTCACTACCAGTGATTCACTGGAACCGGTCTTGAGATGATGCACTTGATTGCCGTCAATCACCAGTTCGCTGATCGGAGTTCTGGCGTCGGTACCGTATACCGCAATGCCAAACGCGTTGGCGCCAACACCCGGAGCATCCCGACCGTCGAACGTTTGCTCAATATGATGGACGTTGTTCTTCAGCAGTTCTATATGGGACCCGGCGCCGATAACGCTGATGCCCAATGGAGTGAGCCGGCGGTCCGCGGTGCGGTAGTTACGAATTTCGAAGCCTTCGATCCTGACGTAACTCTGGTTATGAATCGTGAGTATGGCGCTTCTGCCATCTGGAACAAGATGCTCGGCGTCGAGGACGGCCGTCTCGCCGGGGTAGCTGCGAAAGGTGATGTATCCATCGGTCGCGTTGCCGGATGTGTGGATGCTTACGCGCTCTTCATAGATTCCACCCCGCACATGGACGGTGCTACCCGCCCGCGCGGTATCTGCCGCATGTTGCACGGTGCGCCAGGGTGCTGTTTGGGTGCCGGCATGTGCATCATCGCCGGTCTTCGACACGTAGAAGGAGGAGTTGGACTGACCAAAGGCCCCGCAGACCAATAAGGAGACGCAGACCAACAACAGGAGAATCGACTGAACTTTCACGTTTGTCCTTCCGAAAAAATGCAACGCTGGCTGGTAACACCGTTCACTGTGGCTGCGCTTCGATGAGCAGATTTCCGGAGAATGCAATCGGCAGATGCGCATTGTGTCCTGGAACCGTCCCCAGGCTTTTTCCCGTGACATAGTCCACGACACGGTAGTTGCGGTCTTCGAGGCCGCGCAGTTCGACTGAGCCCTTCCATTGCTTTGCAAAGAAGCCGTAGTACAGGGTGCGATCCTTGCGGATTACGTGGGTCTCCGGCGCATCGAAACCGATGTCATAGAGCTGCCCCAGATATTGGCCTCTCGACAACATCTTCTCGCGATAGATGCGAAGCCACTTCTCGAAGTCCTTCTCTCGCTCCGGAGTCAGGTCGGATTTACTTCTCTTCTCCATCAAAGACGGAAGAACAAACTGTGTTCCCACCACGCCTCCCACTCCCACTGTGGACGCAAAATCATTGCCGCCATCGCTCAGCTCGACATGATCGCCGAAGAATGGAACGTCGTCTCCCATCAGGGCCTTGAGTGTTTTCGCCTTGGAGCGAACTTGAAAGGAATTTTCCGGATCGGACGCCACCGACATATTGAAGTGCGGCATGGTGTAGAAGGAATACCCCGTGCCGCAAGGGCAGAACTCCACCAGTGCCCCGGGCTTTACTTTCTGTGCGGTGTCGTAAATCGCACGGAAGAAATCCGGCAGAGCTTCGACCGAATCTTCCGGTTGCGCGTGATGGTGGGCAGGGTTGTAGCAGGCCGGCACTCCATTCATGTCCTGGCCATCGAGCTTCAACCCGTCAAATCCCCAATCGACCAAAATCTTGCGCACCAACGCCTTGTGATACTCCACCACGTTGCGGTCCGCTGGGCACAGATAGTAGGAGTTCCACCAGGAAACTTTTCTCTTGGAGCCATCATGGTTCAGTAGCGCGTAATCGGGATGATCCCGTAAGAGCGCCGAGTCGGGCACGGCGCTGATGGGTGACCACCAGAGCTGGGCCTTGAATCCTTCCTGGTGAATGCGGTCCACCAGGGCCTTCATGTCGGCGTCTCCGCGGGGGAATTTCTTGGGATCGAGCGCCCAATCGCCCACGTTGTTCTGCCAACCGTCGTCGAGTGTGACCCACTTGAACCCCAATCGCTTTACCGTCGGAAGCGTGTCATATACCTGCTTGGGCTGCACCGATCGGCCATATCCCCATGCGCACCAAATCGCCCCGAAAGCGGCGTCGGGAGCCTTGGCCATTTGGAAACCTTGCTTCGTCATGAAGCGCCGGTAATCGACGAGCGCGCGGAAGTAGTCTCCTTGGTGCACGGCGACGAAGGTGCGAAAGGTATGAAAGCTTTCACCGGGGCTCAATGAGTCGGCTTTGGCAAAACGTACCGCGATCGTGGCATCCGCAGCGTCGGGCATGGATACAGGCAGGGAAACAAGCTTCGGCCGCGGCTCGACGTGTCCCACGGCCATGCCAACGTCACGCCGCCACACATCGACAATCGGCGTGCCGCCGCCATAATCGCTGGCGTTCATGCCTTGATAATTCTCCTGCTGAAAATTGATGTGCAACGGTAAGACCCAGTTGGGACGTTTCTCGTAGGAGCCACTCTGGTAAGACCAGAAAGCCGGCGAGCCCACTCCTTTTTGGGCGTTCAGCGTGTAAGCGTTGTTGGTCCAACTTTTGATAGCGAGCCTGGACGTTCCCGTATTGGTGTACTCGACATCAAAGAACGCCATCGCGGGAAAGTCGTCGTATACCGTGACCGTGACCCTCTTTATGAGCGTTCCCGCCTGTCCCTCCGCCTTTCCTTCAACGACGAGCCGCTCACCCTCACCGAAATTGTCTTTGGTGCGCTCGTGCTTCTGCGAAGTCAGCAGAAATCCGGTCCAGACCTTGCCGGCGGTGGCCACCGTCTCAGAGGCAGTGAAGGGCCCCAACACCGTCTCCTTCTTGTCGAACAAGGCAATCACCCGGCTACGCAGGTGGTTATCAAACTCAATGCGGATCTTGCCGCCTTGGATCCGAGGGTTGCTGCCGGGAACCTCCGCGCCTCGAGCCAAGGAGCATGCCGCCATGGCAGCGGTGAAAACAATACAAATAATGGCTGCGGCGGCAGCTTTCCGCCCGCGGAACAGGTCGTTGTCAGATAGCAAAATATCTCTCTGCGTTGAAAACACGGGATGTCCTTCGACCGCAACAATAGCGTGGATGAGAATTTAATTGAAATAAATCGCAAACAATCGTAATACAAAGAACGATATAAATGATAATTTTCCGATAGCTTCTGAAGATGCCGGATTTCCGTGGAAATTCCGTCTTCCACGCAATGCGGCCGAAGGCCATCGAACCTTAAGCGAGGAGATAACTCCGAATGCGGCGTAGAGACTTTCTAAAAAGCACCGTAGCTGCTGCCGTGGGTGCAGAACTTGGACTAGGGAAAGCGCGGGCCAAAGTCCCCGCTCACAATTGGGGAAATTTTGACTACGGCTCCGGTCCTCAGGTGACCGATCGGCTCAATCAGGGGCCGTTCCCCCAATATCCACCCGATGCGGTGATCCCCACCGACGATGTGGTGATGACGACCACTCCCTCAGAAGGCGCGGTGCCGAGCTATGGCAAGGGGCTGGTCACTTATGTCACAGCAGACAGTGGCACCGAGGAAATCAAGTCAGACAATATTTCGCAAGCGATCGAGGACCTGGCTCGTTTTCCATTAGGCCAGCAGCTTTACATCCGCCCCACGTGGAGAGAAGTGCAGCCGAGGCCCGGACGTCTGGAATTGCCCGGCTACGTGAAGCAGGTTTTTGCACTTGGCAAAGCTAAATAACAAGCGAGTCGGACTGCGCGTGCAGATGTGCGCTCCTGACTATACACATGAAGCAGCGCTGCCGGATTTTGTCGTCGAGAAAGTGCCGAAAGTCGACCTCGTGCTGAGCGATCAGGAAAGCGCCGCCTCGGCAAAGCGGTTTTTGGAGAATCCGCACTCGCGTTATCAGCCCCGGTATGACCATCCTTTTTTTCAGCAGTCCTTTAAAGAACTGGTCGGGCTCCTGGCAGCGGAATTCGATGGCAATCCGCTTGTCGAATATATCGACACCTTCATGTACGGTTTTTGGGGTGAAGGGCACACCTGGCCATTCGCCAATAATCCTTTCCCTGACTACCAGACAGCAGAGCGGACCTGGATGAATATGCTCGAGGTCCAGCTCGCGGCTTTTGCGAAGACTCCTCTGCTCACCAATACGCAACCGGATTTTAGCCGGGTTGGTAATTCGGAGCTGGTGGACCGCACGGTTCGCAGCAACAATTGGATTCGCAGCGACACCATCTTTATCGAGAACGAGCAGATTGAAGCGCTCAGCAACCGGCCGCCCTGGATCGCAGCATTGCTCGAGCAAGGGCTCCCTGGAAAACTTCCTGATCCGGGTGCTGCAGAGGAAGGGATATCCCCGGCAGAGAACATGATCGATCATGTGATCGATGTCGGGGCGAATTACTTTTCGCTCTGGAACTTTCACCAAATCAGCGCCAAGCATCTCATGAGCTATTACCAGGCTTATCCAGCGGCATTCGACCGGATCAGTCGCCGCATCGGCTATCGGGTGAGGCCGTCTTTCATCTGGAGCTACCGGGACGGCAGCTCGCAAGGGCTGATCATCGGCTTCGTAAATGACGGCATCGCGGGTGTGCCAGGTGTCCTGAGGGTGACCGTGGAGAGCCAGGACGGGAAGGTACTCAAGAGCGGTTGCCTGGACGCCGGCTATCCATTGCCGGGCAAGATTCGGCAGGCACAGTTCGTGCTTCCGGATGTCTCGGATTGGAAAGGTTTGAAGCTGAGAGCTGAGATTGAGGTAAAGGGAATGCGTTATCCCGTGCCCTGGGCTTGTCACCAGAAGCTGAACGATGACGGCTCGCTCACACTTCGTCCCAACCTCCGTCAGCAGGTCTAGCTGCGCTGCGAAGAGGTGCGGAGGCACCCGTATCGAAACGAAATACCGCCAGTATTTCCTTTCCTTGTTCCTGTGGTGGGTTTGGTACCGCTTATCCACTGATTTTTTTGTGCAAGCGCTTGCGGCGCTGTCTGCGCATCTGCATAATCGCCACAGAAGCTGAGGTGCCAGGGTGACAGCCTCCGAAGAACAAATCACTGTTACCCATTACAGCCGGCAAGATGTACTCCGCATTTTGCGTATTCGCCTCAAGCAGCTTGCTTCGTGGGAGCGCTCCGGTCTGATCAACCAGAGCGAAACATATTCCTTCCAGGATTTGGTCCAGCTGCGCAAACTGCGGGACCTGCGCGCCACGCGGTTATCGGTCGCCAACATAAGAGCTTCCATCCATGCCATGCGACAGGTATGCGGCATCGCGAACCCATTACTCGAGGCAGGCGCCGTCCGCAATGGAGCACGGCTGGCCTTTCGATTGAGCGGCGCGATGATGGAGCCGATCGCGCGCCAGTTCTTATTCGACTTTGACTCCCCGCGCCAGAGCGAGCTCGCCGAAGTGAGTTCAGCGGCCAGCCACCAAGCCGCGCGCGAAGCCCGCGTACAGGCCCTCTTCTTCGAAGCAGTGAGAATGGAAGAGCGGGGCAAGACACAAGAGGCCGTCGCCCACTATGAGAGCATACTCACGCTCGATGCCCGGCATGCGCCCGCCTGCATCAATCTGGGCACGATTCAATACAATCAGCGGGAGTTTATTGAAGCGGAGAGCCTGTACCGCCGGGCCACCGAAGCGGACCCAAACTATGCCTTGGCCTTCTTCGATCTTGGAAATGTACTCGATGAGTTGCAGCGGCTTCCGGAGGCCGTAGAGGCTTATTGCACCGCCATTCGGCTGGTGCCCCATTACGGCGATGCGCACTACAACGTCGCTTTGGCCTATGAACGAAGCGGCGACCGGCGCGCGGCGCTGCGGCACTGGACCACCTACATCAAACTCGATCCGATCGGCCCCTGGTCGAACCACGCCCGGGTGCAGGCACGCAAGATACTCGAGCGGGAAAAACTATCCATCGTTCATCGCGGTTCATCCGGCCGTCACGACCCCTATGCGAGGCGGGTAAGAAGCGTACCCAGGCTGCTCGCTGTTTCCAAGCCGCTGCTACCCATGTAAAGGCCGCCTTGGCCCATCCCACACCTTCCTCTGCCGTCTACCACACGTAGGTTCCAACCGCGCCACCGCTCAATGTAGGCGTAATGCTCTCGCCCTGAAAGCGAATTTGAAACGTCTGCACCGTATCGCCGGTGTTGGCCACGATCACGACATGTTTGCCGCCGGGAGTCTCGTAGGCTACATTCGGCAGCTTATCCAGCGTGTTTGACTGGATGCGCACCGAACCGGGGCGCACAAACTTAGCCGCGTGCGCAACCGTGTAATAGGCCAGGTTCCGGGTCACCTTGTTTCCGTCGAGTGTAATCGCGCCCTCGCACACAGGGCAGCCGCCGTTATCGGTGTGTGGCTTAAACTCCGGGTCGGCGGCAAGATTCCACAGCAGCACATTGCGGCTCCAGTTGCGCGGGGCGCCGACGATCAAATTCGCCACCGGCGCGGCGATGTGCAGGCGCGGATCGCCGGGTTCATCCACCACCATTTGCTCGGTGAAGTAGAGATTCTTCCGCGGATAGGCGTCATGCACCTTGGTCAACGCCGTAATCTCGCCCTCATACAGGTGGAATCCCGAGCCCACTACATTCCGCCCTGCCGCGGGGTCGTTCAGGATGGTCAACGGATAGTCCGGCCGGTCGCAATTATGATCGAAGACAATAATCGTGGTCTCGATTCCGGCCTTACGGAATGCCGGTACGAGAGACTTCCCGACAAATGCGGACTCGTCAGCGGGTTCCTCCACCATGCTGGGCGTGTTACCGGGATTTAACGGCTCATTCTGCGGCGTGACCGCGTCGATCCTGATCCCCGCGGTCTTCATCCCCGCGATAAATTTGACGAAGTATCGCGCGTAGGTATCGTAGTATTCCGGCTTGAGGCTTCCGCCCTTCAGATTGTCGTTGGTCTTCATCCACGCCGGCGCCGACCATGGCGACCCCAGAATTTTGATCCCGGGATTGATGGCAAGAATCTCCTTCAGGACTGGAATTACGGAGGTCTTGTCTGGTCCAAAATCGAATTTGGACAGGCTTGGGTCGGTTTCACCCGGCTTCAAGTCGTCATAGGTGAACGCGTGATCGTTCATATCGGATGAGCCAATGCTGATACGCAGGTAGCTCACGCCGATATCTCTGGTACCTGTCCCAAACAGCTCCTGCAGCAGCATCTTCCTGCGCTGAGCGTCCATGCGCATGAGCAGTTGCGCGCTGCCGCCGGTCAAGGCGAATCCAAACCCATCCATCGACTGAAACCTCTTCTGGTCGTCGACATCGATCGCAGGAGCCGGCCGATTGCTTTTCTTGAAGTGCAGAGGCGCGGGCTGCGGGGCAAGAAGAGAGGAGCGGTCCTCCGTCGAAAGCCAAACAGTGGCGCTCTTTCCGGGTTGAGCATAAGACGGGAGCGCGGATACAGCAACGCACGCAAGAAGAAAGCCAGGCATGAAACGCAATTTCATTTGTCCTCCGAGTGGTGTCCGTAACGTCCTGTATTTCTGGGTTTTTCCGTAGCCTTTAAAGGCCTTGCCTGCAAGATGGATAAAGGATCATCTGTGTGACGGGCAGCATCGGCACAAGAAAAAATGCTACCCCTGGCGCACGATCCTGGACAGACGGAAAGGGGCGATCTGTCAAAACAGATGACAGACCGCCCCTTTCCGCTGAGCCGCAAGTTTGTTTGGTTAGAAGGAGAAGTGAGCGCCCAACTGCATGTTGCGTCCTCCTTGGGAGACCCCGGTGACGTTCGCATTCGAGGTGCAAGGAGTCCCTGGGGTAGTGCAAACCAGACTCGAGTTGGGCAAGGCGAAGCTTGGATGGTTGAAGGCATTGGTTGCGTCGCCCCGAATCTGGAACTTGATGCTTTCCGAGACCGTGAAGGTCTTCGACGCCGATAGGTTGACCAGCTCTATTCCTGGACCATAGATGTTGTTCCTTCTCAAATTGCCGAAGGTCCCAGCCGGCGCGATGGTGAAGGCCGCCGGATTGAACCATTCGCCGAGCGTCCGATGCGATAACGTCGGATTCCCAATCTGGTTGGGAAACCAAGCGAAACCGTTGCCCGACTGACCGCCCTGAGAATAGGAATTGTCGGTTCCGCTCACCGTGGGGGTGAAGGGGTTGCCGGTTGAGAAAAGGATGACGCTCGACACCTGCCACCCGCCTACCGCTGTGTCAAGCAGTGTGTTGCGGTTCAGGAACTCCCTTCCTTTGCCGAAGGGAAGCTGATAGAACACAGTCCCCTTGAGGGCGTCACGGATGTCGAAGTTGGAAGCGCCGTAGTTCGCCGAGGGATTAGAAGAACGCTGCCATACCTGTGTCCCGCCGCGGCCTCCCCATCCTGAAGAATCCTGATCATCCAGGAAGTGCGACCATACGTAGTTGAAGTTGAAACTGACTCCCTGGGAGAACCGCTTGTCGATGGAGAGTTGCAGGGAGTCATAGTTGGAAATGGCGTTGAGGTTGCCGTTGCTTCCGCCGATGCCCTGAAAGTTGGGATACGGCAGTTTGGCGGGAGAGTCGTTGGGACCGAGATCGCCTTCCGGGATCTGGTTCAGATTTATAGGGAAGGCCAGATTGTAGCCGTGGCTGGCAACGTAGGCAACCTGGGCCACCATGTTGGTACCTAGCTCGCGCTGCACAGCGAAGTTCCACTGCAGGCTCTTGCCCAGCGGCGTGTGGTACCTGTTGTAGGTCACGCCCTGTCCGTTGAGCGCAGCCGGGTTCGTGGTCGGCAGAACGTAGGGCAGATTGGAGCCACTCCCAGAGAGGAGTACCACAGGTGAGATGCCGTTGGTCTGATCGGTCAGGCTTCCCTGGGAACTGAGTGCAGATCCCAGCCCACTACCGGTTTGGTCCAGGCTGTAGTTGTAGGCATAGAGACCGATTCCGCCACGAATGGTGGTTTTTGGGTTGGCCACGAGGGAAAATCCCACACGCGGCAGAAACGTATCATAGATGTTGGCCTGCAGCGAGGTGCGGCCGTTGGCGTGCGTGGACGCGTACCACAACGCGCCCAGCGAATTGTCCGCAGGGTTCCTCACCGTCGGGTCGAAGATGCTGATATTGTTCTTCACTTCGTTCCAGCCGTGCTGGATCTGATAGCGCAGGCCCAGATTCACGGTTAAATTTGGTCTCAGCTTGATGTCGTCTTGAACGAACACCTGGGGGCTCTTTAGCCGAGCTCCATACTCAGGACTGACACCGGCGCTCCAGCCCTGCGTTTGCCCCAGAAGAAAATCCGCATAGGCGACGCCGCTGCTGCTATCGCCTACCGTCGACTGGGTATACGCGCCGGAGAAGTTTACCGTTGCTCCATTGATATTGCCCCAAGACGTTGTGTCGTCGCGATAGAACAGCAACTCGCCGCCGAAGTGGAGAACGTGCTTGCCGCGGATCATCGTAACCACGTCGGAGGGATCGAATGCTCCCTCCTTATAAACTGCGTTCGTTCCGGGCCCAAGGCCATTGCAGCAGTTTGCCCCGTTGATGTTCACGGTGGGGAAGATATCGGCCTTGGAAAACTGCAAACCTACCTTGGCGGGGTAGCCCTGACCTGTGCTCTTGGCGCCAAAGAAGTTCAACTGGCTTGTGTATCCAAATCTCGCTTCGTTGATGGTGCGGGGGCTGATGTTCCACACGTCGGTAACCGACGAGTTATTGCTATCAACGTCGCCGGATTGGCAATTGATAGGACAGGTAAAGATGCCTGGGTACTGAGCCGGATTGTCCCGCTGGGTGTCGGACAAGGTGAGCCGGTTGTTGGGTGTGATGTCGTAGTCGAACCGCCCAAAGAACTTCTGGTATGGGTTGGGAGCGGGAATGCTGTAGTAGTAATTGTTTGTGTCGACGCCGGCAACCAGCGTTCCCGGGACAAATTTCCCGGTGGGGGGGTGGGTCGTCTGGTTGGGATAGTAAGCCTGAAGCTTCGCGGCGACGGGATCGATCAGCCCGGCGGGAATCTTGTTGCCGTTGCCATACTCCTCCGCGAAGGATTTGCGGGTGACGCAGGGGCAAGTCTGGGTAACCCCATTGATAATCTCTGTACCCGACGGCTGCACGGCCTGGGTGGTGGGATCGTAAATCGTGGGGAAGCCGGTGAAGTCGCCGGCCTGCTCGGCGGTGGTGGGAAGGGTGGTAAATCCGTTGTTCGATCCGCTGTTCTGGTCGATCTTGTCGTAATTGAAGAAGAAAAACATCTTCCTCCGCAGGATTGGGCCGCCGATCGATCCGCCGTAGTTGTTGTAACGCAGAAACGGAACCACCACTTTAGAGCCAAACCCATAATTGGAGGCGTTCAAGGCGTCGTTCTGGAAATACTCATAAAGGGAGCCGTGGTAGTTGTTGGTGCCACCCTTGCTGATCTGGTTGAAGATGACGCCCCCAATTCCATACTGGGCAGAGAAGGAAGAGGTACTGACCTGAAGCTCCTGGACCGTCTCGAGGATAGAAACATCGGCGTTAGCGCTCGATGGCAAGGTGCTGGAAACACCATCCGCAAGCACAGCATTATAAGGAAGGTTCCCATTGACTGCGGCGACCTGACCAGGATTCGTTCCGTTGCCAAAGGAGCTATTGCCCGCGGCGCCGGCGATCGAAATGGTGAAGTTTTCCCAGTCCTGGCCGGTCTCAGGCAATTGCGACAAGGTTTGTGCGTCCAGGGTGGCCGACTGATCGCCTGCTTCGGTCTTGAGCAAGGGTACGTCGGTGGTTACGACCACCTCTTGCGAGACGGAGCCAACTTTCAGCTGGCCGTTCACGGCGGTAACCCCGACCTGGACGGTGATGGGACCGCGTACGAGCCGGTCGAAACCATCCTTCTGAAAAGTGATCTTGTAGCTCCCGGCTACAATTGAGGAGGTGTCATACAGACCGGCGCTGTCGCTGGTGTAGTTCTTCGACACTCCCGTCTCGACGTTAAGCACCGTGATCGTGGCCCCTGGAAGCAGGGCCCCGGATGAGTCTGAGACTGTGCCTCGAATGTCACCTGAGTTTGTATTCTGTGCGATGGCCACACAGGTTGTGGACAACAGGACGCAGAGCATCCAGCGGATTGCGTTTTTCATAAGCCTCCAAAGTACGACAAGATCTTTCCCCGGTCGGCCTCCTGCTGGAAGCGTCGAGGGTCCTTAGGAAAGGGGGATATATCGCCCAACAGCGAAGACGTTCATGCCTTAACCCGCCTGCGCGGGAGGCATGCGTCCTCTACGCTCTCCCCAGCGCTTTCGAAGACAAGCGATTGTCTTCGAAACGAAGGGTAATCTTTCTGTAATCGACGAGGATTACATCACCCGCCAAAGGCTGTTGTCAAGCAGGAATATTTGGGCGTATAGGTTGAGACAAACCATTTGTCTCGATATAGTGTCGGGGAAGCACGTTACCCAATCTGAGCCCCACCTGCAGGTTCCAGGTTTCAGTCGAACTGCTGTCGGCTGGAGCAGCAATTCGCCCACATACGTGACAGTTTTGAAGACATTTCCACGCCCGATCCCGAGTTGGTGACGAAAATATGGTAAGCAGAAGGGGTTTTCTCCAGGGAGTTTCCGTCTTTTCCGTTTCTGACCTGGTTTCTGATCTGGTTCGACCCGGGATCGAGGCGGAAGCCATATCCGCTAAGGCGCCGTCCGAACCGCCGCTGCAGCAGCCCAACGGTACCCCGGCGGGTCACCCGGAAATGGAGTGCGGTAATGCACTCGCGCGTATCCGTATTTCCGGATCGAGCTCGGATTTCTGGTCGCTGGAGAACCGTGCAAGCGGCCAGATTTATCGTTTTGGATGCCCGGTCTTTCCGCTGGGAGGACAGACTGTTCCGGCGACTCTCCAGGAAGTGCGACCCGGCGGCACGCCTGAAAGGCTGAAGAATGGCGTAACCGAATACTCCTTCGAAGGACCACTTACGGCAAGACCGTCGTTGCTGTTACGAATGACATTTCGCATAGCGCCGGACAATCCCGTGGTCCGATTCCGATATTCGCTCGCGAACCACGGCGCGGAAGCCATGGTATTCGAGCAGGCAGACGGTCCCCTCACCTATCTCAGTACGTCGTTCACAGACATGAGCCGAGTCAGGGAGGTTCGGCTATCAGACTTCAATTCGACGCTTCACAGCGATACGGTCAGTGAGTTTAACGTTCCACCGCGTTGGTTCGCCGGCCAACTGAACCTTGCCGGACCGATCCTGATCGGTGAAGGCGAAGGCCATGAGGCTCTTCTGCTTGCCTATGAACATGGATCGCAAGTACCCGACACTTTTTTGCGCTTCGATCTCGCGCCGGATCGCGCGGTCAAGCTGGTCGCGGTCAAAGGCAATTACGTATTAGGCCAGGCGCTCAAGGTCTTCGATAGCGTATGGATGGAAGTCGCCGTCTGCCCGGCCGATGGCGTTGCCAGCCAGTTTCGCGCCTTCGTCCGCAAGTATATGGAGGTGGAAGGAGAAAGCAGACGTCCGTATTTGCTGTACAACACCTGGAGTTTTCAAGAGCGCAATAAGTGGTGGAATGGGAAAGGTTACCTCACCTCGTACACCCAGGAAAGGATGCTGCAAGAGATCGATATCGCACATCGGCTGGGCCTTGAGATCTTCGTTATGGTGACCGGGTGGCATGGAAAGAGCGGTGACTGGGAGGTAAATCGGGAACGCTTTCCGGATGACCTGAAAACGATAAAAGCGCGCCTCGATCAGCACGGAATGAAGCTGGGGCTCTGGTTCAACCCCACCATGGCGGCAGTTTCCAGCAAGGTACTGGCAGCGCATCGGTCTTGTATTTCCTCCTGGAAGGGTAAGCTCGCTGAAGCGGGAGACGTGTGGGGCAGTGAAGTCAGTTATCCCATGTGCCTGGTCAGTGAGTATGCCGATGCCTATGCCGATACGGTGATTCGCGTCGCGCGCGAGACCGGCGCCCGCTACTTCGTGTGGGATGGGGTTGCGCAGTACGGTTGTGATTCGCCGGATCACTGGCATGGAACTTCCGCCAACAGCGAAGAAGAGCGCTCGAATTCCTATGGCTTTCAACTTCCGTTGCAATTGATTCGCATCGTAGAAAAGGTCAAGCTCGCCTACCCCGAGGTTATCTTCGACTTTGATATCACAGAGACGGGACGTGCCATGGGCCTGAGCTTCCTGTCTGCCGGCAGATTCTTTCTCATCAACAACGGTCCCTACCTGGCGGACTACGATTTGCCCCACTTCTCAGACACCGAGAGCGACAACATCTTCTTCTATCCGGGAACTGCGCGTACATGGATCTGCCGCGGGCCGCTCACATTCGACGAATGGATTCCCTCGAACCTTTTCCTTACCCACTACTTGCCCGATGACCCTGCTTCGTCGCAGTTGGTCAACATGGCGAGCCTGATACTCGGCCAAAACGGAATCTGGGGCGACCTTCCCAAGATCTCAGAGGCGGGCGTCCAGTGGATCGGACAGGTGATGGAACGTTACAAGCAAGTACGGGAAGACATAGCGGAAAGCGATCCCATTCGAACCGGCCAAGTTGCCGGGGTCTACGAAGTTCACGAGAAGATCTCCAATAGCAGCCATCGAGGTGCGGTCGTTCTTTTTTCTGCGACCAAAGGCAGGATCGTCTACGTCACCGAGCACACGCCGAACCAGCGTTTTTGGGCAACGCCGGGGACGAAAATCAGCTTCGATGCGCAAGGGCACGCGGTCGTGGAGAACGATATGGAATCTGGAGCGGCCATCGCGTTCTTCGGAATGGGATGACGAGACGACCAGAAAAGGCAGGTAGCCGTTCCCCAAGGTGACAAAACTGGAGCCACCGGGCCTCGCACCGGGCTTCCACTCGCTGGACAGGCGTGCGTTGCACCGGATAGCTTAATCCCCGTGGCAGATTTCGTTCTTGCGTCGCAACCCGCCCCGCCCCTGACCCTGCTTTCGGAAGACGAACAGCTTTTTCGGACAACCGTCCGCCAGTTTGCCCAGGAAAATATTGCTCCGCTGGTCCGGGCGATGGACGAGCAGCAGCACTTTCACTCTGAGCTCATACCGCAACTCTTTAATCTCGGCCTCATGGGCATCGAGATCCCGATGGAATACGGCGGCTCCGGGGGAACCTTTTTCGAGGCCATTCTCGCGGTGGAAGAAGTGTCCGCGGTCGACCCATCGGTGGGTGTGTTGATCGACGTGCAGAATACCCTTTGCATCAACGCCCTGTTGCGTTGGGGCACGCCGGAGCAAAAGAAGATCTATCTTCCGCGCCTCGCGACCGACACGGTGGGTGCCTACGCGCTGAGCGAAGCCGGTTCGGGTTCCGATGCCTTCGCGCTGCAGATGCGGGCAGAAAAGCGAGGCGACTCCTATCTGTTGAACGGGCAAAAGCTGTGGATCACCAACGCGCGCGAAGCCGGCCTGTTTATTGTCTTCGCCACGCTCGATCCGGGCGCCGGATACAAGGGAATCACGGCTTTCCTGGTCGACAAGCGCGTGCCCGGATTTTCCCTGGGCAAAAAAGAAGACAAGCTTGGCATTCGCGCTTCCTCTACCTGCGAAATCATCCTCGAAGATTGCAAAGTGTCGGCGGCCAACGTATTGGGCGAGCCGGGAAAAGGCTACAAGATCGCAATTGAAACCCTGAACGAAGGGCGTATCGGCATCGGCGCGCAGATGCTCGGTCTTGCTCAGGGCGCATGGTCGCACGCCGCCCGCTACGCGTTCGAACGCAAACAATTCGGCAAGGCGATCGGAGAGTTCCAGGCGGTGCAGTTTGATCTAGCCGCCTTGGCGACAGAAATCGAAGCGACGCGGCTGATGGTCTACAACTGTGCCCGGCTCAAAGACAACGGCCTGCCTTTTCTTAAGGAAGCGGCGATGTGCAAGTACTTCTCCTCCCAGGTAGCCGAACGGGTGGCGAGCCACGCCGTGGAGGTTTTTGGCGGCTACGGTTTTGTGAAGGATTATCCCGTGGAGAAGTATTACCGCGATGCCAAGATCGGCAAGATCTACGAAGGCACCTCGAACATGCAGTTGGCGACGATCGCCAAGCTTATGCTCGGGTAAGAAGATAATAGTTGCCTCATCCGGTGTTGCGCAGGCCGGCGGAGATGCCATTGATGGTGGCGGAAATCGCGCGATTGATGGCGTCTGAATTGTCACCGGCGCGCTTGCGCCGCAGCAGGTCAACCTGGATCAGACTCATGGGATCCACGTAGGGATTGCGCAGGCGAATGGAGCGGGCGAGCACCTGATTGTTCTCGAGCAGTTCCGACTGGCCAGTAATCGTCAGGATGCTGCGCCGGGTGCGATGGAACTCCGCTTCCAGCTTGGTGAATACCCGATCGCGGACCCCGGCATCGCTCACCAGCGAGGCGTATAGCTCGGCAATTCCGAAATCGGATTTGGCGAGCGCCATCTCTACATTGCGGATGAGGTCGATGAAAAGAGGGAACTCGCGCGCCATGGTGGCGAGCACGGCGGCCCCGCCGGGTTTCTGACCGTAGGACTCAAGAGCGTGTCCGACGGCAAACCACGCGGGAACAAGCTGCCGGCTCTGCGTCCAGCCAAAGACCCAGGGAATCGCACGCAGGTCAGCCAAGCTGCGGCGGCCCCCCCGGCGCGATGGGCGAGAGCCGATTTTGGCATGCTCCAGTTCGGCGAACGGCGTGGCCTCCTCGTAATACTGTGCCGTTTCCGGATCGTCGAGAATGTGTTCGCGATAAAAGGCGAAGGCGACGCTCGACATCTCAGCGAAGGCAGCTTCCCACTCCGGAGCGAGCACCCCGGTGAAGTGGCCCCTGGGATTGCGCGCGTTAGGCCGCGCAAGGGCATCGAGAGACGCCGCGATCATGAGCTCGAGGTTGCGCTCGGCCAGGATCACGTCGGAGTACTTCCAGTTCAACACTTCGCCTTGCTCAGTAATGCGGATCTGGCCGGAAAAAGCGCCGGTGGGCTGGGCATAGATGGCGCGGTGCGTTGGGCCGCCCCCGCGGCCAACCGTGCCGCCCCGGCCGTGGAATAAGCGCAGGCGCACACCGCACTCCTGGGCTACCTGGTGCAGAGCGCGGTGGGCGCGAAAGATCTCCCATGTGCTGGTAAGCATCCCGCCATCTTTGTTGGAATCGGAGTATCCCAACATGACCTCCTGGGTGTTGTTCCAGGATTCCAGTAATTGGCGATAGCTGGAGGACTGCCAGAGCTCACGGCAGATGGCCGGCGCGTTGCGCAAATCTTCAATGGATTCAAATAGAGGCACCGGCATCAGGCCGGGATCTCCCGCCTGCGCGCCGCTACCCTCGACGCGCACGCCGCCCAGGCGGGCCAGCCAGATCACGTTCAATATGTCTTCTGTGCCGGCGGCGCCGCTGATTACGTAATGACGAATCGCTTCCGGTGCGGAGGACTTCTTCAACTCGGCGATGGTGCGGAAGGTCTCGATCACGTCAGCCGAAGCGGCAGTCAGCGGTGGCGGTACCGACGAGGTGCGCGCAGGATCACACTTCCAGGCCGAGGCTTCTTCCAGTGCAGCGGCATGCAGCCGCGCATGCTGGCGGATGTCCAGCGTCTGCAGATGAAGGCCGTAGGTACGCACCTCGAGGATCAACGGATCAATGAGGGCATGGGCCAGTCGCGGGCCGCGGTTCTCGACCAGACTCGCGTGCAAGATCTCCAGGTCCCCCTGGAATTCCTGTGCCGACTTGTAAGGCGGCAGGCCGGCCAGCGTTGCATCCAGAACAAGCGGCGTTTTTCCGGGTGACTGGGAACTACCAACCCCGGCGAGGCGCACCCGGATGCAGCTCAGGAATCGGCGATACGATTCGTGCTCATAGCGTTCTCCGAAGGCCTGGACACCGGTGCTGTTGAGTTCATCGAGGTACTTCTGCAGTCCTTGCTCAAGTGCTTCGCTTACGGGTGCTTGCTGGGCCGAACTGGTGAGCAGATCGAGAACCAACTGCAGCTGTTGCTGATAGTGCGTCAGCAGATGATCGCGAGCCATCTGCAGAGCCTCGCGCGTGACCTGCGGGGTGACGTAAGGGTTGCCGTCGCGGTCGCCCCCAATCCATGAACCGAAGGAAAGCAACACCGGCATCTCAGACAGACTCAGGGAGACACCGTATTCTGCCTCGAAAGCGGCTGCGACCTCGGCATAGAGACCCGGCAACGTGGCATAGATAGAGGCGTCGTAGTAGTCGAGGCCCATCTTGACCTCGTCGCCGACCGTTGGCCGGCGGGTTCTCACCTCGTCGGTTTCCCACAGAGCAGTAATCTCGGCGGTAAGGCTTTCTTCGAAGCTTTCCAGTTGTTCGTCCGACAGCGGTATGCGATCCAGCTGTTCCAGCAGATCGGCAATGCGGCGCCGTTTAAACATCACCACGCGGCGCGCCACCTCGGTGGGATGCGCGGTAAAAACGGGAATAATGGAGATGGAGCGAAGCCAATCCAGAGCCTCGTCGCTGGATATGCCGGCTGCGCGCATGGCGCGGAGGGTTCCGCGCAGAGAACCACGCTGTGCTTCACCCGAAAGCTGGAGCGAGAGACGGCGGCGCTTGCGATGGTTGGTTTCGGCCAGATTGATGAGCTCGAAATAGAAGGCGAAGGCTCGCGCCAGGCGGTAAGCCTGCACCAGGTCCAGGGAATGCACGCTATCCAAGCCGGTGGCAAACGGCTGCCTTGCCTGGATGGTTGTCTGGCTGCTTACCTGTTTGCTTCTTTGGACGGTTTCGATTTGGCCCCCATTGGTGATCGGGGAGGCGTTCTGTGTTTCGCGGCGGCGGATGGCGATCTGCCGCAGCTCTTCCACCTCGGCGAACAGTGGTTCGCCGGCTTGCTCGCGCAGGACCTGGCCGAGCAGCATGCCCAGCGATCGAACGTCGCGCCGCAGAGGCGCCTCTTTGATGTCGTCGGTACGGGCTTCGAGTTCAGCCAGCCGAAGGGACCAGTTCTCTGGTTTCCAAAGCAAGGTCATTGCCTTGATTATGCAGGAAGCGGCGTCCAAGGAGACGCGCCGAATCGATCCAACCGTGCCGGCCGCTCTGTCTCGCTACAAATCCCGCACTTTGTCGTGGGCTCGCGCGCCCTGTATGATGCGAGCGTTATGCGTCGAAAAAAAAACTCCGCTTTCCGCTCCTGATCCTGCTCCCGATCTTGCATGCGGCGGTGCCATCGTGGGCTCAAACAGGAGCAAGCGCTCAAGATCAAATCGCGGCCCACTCCCGGCTGGCCCAGCAATATCTCAGCGAGCATAAGCCCGAACTTGCCATTCCTCAATTGGAAGCAGTGGTCGCTCTGGATCCCGGCAACGTCGACGCGCAGGCAAACCTCGGAGTGTTGTTGTTCTTCCGCGGACTTTATGCCAAAGCTTCCCCTCACTTGCAGGCGGCGTTAGACAAGCAGCCGAATTTGACCAAGATCGAGGCCCTGCTTGGCATGGCGCAAAAGCGCGAAGGAAACGTTGCTGACGCCGGCAAGCATCTTGAGACGGTGTTTCCGGTGGTCTCCGAGCAAAAGCTGAAGACGCAAATCGGTCTGGAGTTGATCGAGCTCTATACCGCGACCCAGGAACTGGATAAGGCGTCCACCGTGGCCAACACGTTGAAGCAGACGGATCCAACCAACCCAAAGGTCCTCTACGCCGCTTACCGCATTCACTCCGACCTTGCGGGTGAAGCGATGCTCAGCCTGGCCCTGGCAGCGCCCGATTCGGCCCAAATGCATCAACTCATAGCCCACGAAGAGGCCCGGCAAGGCAACACCGCGGGAGCGCGAGCCCAGTATCAAAAGGCGCTCCAAGCCGATCCCCGGCTTCCTGGTATCCATTTTGAGATGGCTGAGTTGTTGAACAGCGCTGACGACCTGAAGACCCGGCAGGAAGCAGAACCGGAATACAAAGCCGCCGTGGTTGAGAACCCCTTTGATGACAAAGCCCAGTGCCGGCTGGGCGACATCGCTGCCCGCAATGGAGACGCCGCGCAGGCGCTGGAACGTTACTCCACAGCCTTGCGCTTGCAGCCTGGCAATGCGGAAGCCGCCTTTGACGTCGCCAAAATGCTGATCGCCTCGAACCAGCAGGCCAAGGCGCTGCCTATCCTCGAGCATGCGGTCGAACTCGACCCGACCAACACCGCCGCCCTGTTCCGCCTCAGCACGCTTTACCGGCAGCAGGGGCAAACCGCCAAATCTGCTCAGGCCGTGGAGGAATACAAAAAGTACAAGGCGATCAAAGAGAAACTCGCGGCAATCTTTAAGGAGATGCGCGTCCATCCGGCCGGGCTCCATGAAGAAGAGCAGGGCGCCGGGCCGGCGAGCGAGCGTTGAAAGTGGGGGCCGGGACAAACAGCCGCAAGGCCTCAGGCGGTCGCCGCGGTATAGCTCTCTTGCTGCTCAGTGGTGTTGCCGCATGCTGGCAAACAACGCCCGGCTGGTGCCAGCGGGATCGAGGTTTACCGGCTGCTCCCCACGGTGCGCAGAAGACTCCCGCGCCTTCCGTTTCCGCCGGGGCCGTTCCCCAACTGGTCGACATAACCAAATCCACGGGCATTCATTTCGACCATCTCTCTTCGCCCGAGAACAAATACATTGTCGAATCGATGAGCGGCGGCGTGGCCATTCTCGACTTTGATGGCGACGGCTGGCCGGATATCTATTTCACCAACGCCCCCAGCGTCGACATGGCTCTGGCGGGCAAACACGCTCACAGCGCCCTCTATCGCAACAATCACGATGGCACTTTTACCGATGTAACCGTGAAGGCGGGCGTGGGCGATCCCTGCTGGGCCATGGGCGCGGTGACCGGCGACTATAACAACGACGGGCTCCCTGACCTGCTGGTCACCTGTTTCGGCGGGATCGTTCTCTACCGCAACAATGGCGACGGAACCTTCAGCAACGTGACCCGGCAGGCGGGCCTTGCCGACGATGCTGCCTGGGCCACAGGAGCGGCCTTTGGCGACTATGACGGCGACGGTTGGGCCGATCTCTTCGTGTCGCACTATGTCGACTTCAGCCTTAAGGATCTGCCGGCATTCGGTTCCAAGGAGACCTGCAGGTATTTCGGCATCGAAGTGCAGTGTGGCCCCCGCGGCTTGAAGGGGTCGCCGGACAATCTTTATCACAACAACCGCGACGGCACCTTCAGCGATGTTTCCAAGCAGGCCGGAGTGGACGATCCGAAAAACTTCTTCGGGCTCACCGCGCTATGGTCTGACTTCAACGACGACGGGCTGCTCGATCTTTTTGTCGCCAACGATGGCCAGCCCAACTACCTTTATCAAAACGACGGCCATGGCCATTTCACCGACATTGCCTACCAGGCCGGTGTGGCTGCTGATCTTGACGGAAAAGAGCAGGCCAACATGGGCCTGGCGCTGGGAGACTATCTTCACCAGGGGAGACAGTCGCTCGTGATCTCTCACTTCAGCCAGGAGTATGCCGCCTTATATCGCAACGACGGCGGGTTGAGCTTTACCGACGTTTCCCACGAATCGCGCATCGCCCGCAGCAGTACGCCCTATGTCGGTTGGGGAGATGCCTTTCTCGATCTGGATAACGACGGCTGGGCGGACCTAGTCATTGTCAACGGCCATGTCTATCCCCAGGTGGACACGCGCGACATCGGCACGCGATACCGCGAGCCCAAGCTGGTGTTTCTCAACCGGCATGACGGCACGTTTCAAGACATCAGCAAACTTGCGGGTGCTGCCATCCAGGTTCCGCAGGTAAGCCGCGGACTCGCTGTCGGCGATCTTTTCAACGATGGCCACCTGGAGGTTGTGATCGAGAATCTCGAGGGCCAGCCGATGATTCTTCGCGTCGAAAGTGAATCGCGCAATCATTGGTTCAGTCTTGCATTGGAAGGCAAAACGACGAATCGGCTGGCGCTGAATGCGCGGGTCAAGGTTACCGCCGGTGACTTGGTCCAGCGAGGAGAAGTCCTAAGTGGCGGAAGCTATTTATCGCAAAATGATCTCCGGCTCCACTTCGGCCTCGGCGCCGCCGGCAAGGTGGATAAACTCGAGATTGTTTGGTCAAACGGGAAAACCGAAACGCTCACCGACTTGCCCGCGGATCACTACTACAAAGTCAAAGAGGGAGAAGGTGTTGTTTCACGATTTGGCTTGGGCCGCCGCTAGTGGTGTCGGCCAGAAATAACGTCCTATATTTCCGGGCTCGAAGCGGCAGATTGGTCGAACCAAGAATACCTCAGGGCTAAAGCCCAGATCATTTTCGACGTCTTACGGCCCGGCTAAAGCTCGCTGCGGCGAGGCAGCCGTGCCCTGATACAAAAGCCCAGTTCTCATGCAGACGCTAGGGCCCATTTGCCGTTTAGGGGATTACAAACACCAGGGCTAAAGCCCCGATTTTATTGCCGAACGTTAAGCGGGTTTGAAAACCCGTAGCCCCGGACTAAAGTCCGGGGCTACACCGCGGACCAGAGTTTTTTCGCAGCCTGTGAAGCTCTTGCCTTCGAGACGGATAAATGATCATTTGTGTGGCGGATAGCACTAGGTATTGTTCAAGGACAGACTGAAAGGGAAGCGCGCTCTGTCCCCATCACCTTTGCCAGACCTGCCAGACGCCGGTAAGACTCCAGCCGATCGGCGTGCTCGTAGGTGTCTGTGACGATAATCAATTCGTCGGCGCCTGTGTCCTCCACCAATTTCCGGATTCCTGCGTTCACCGTTGCATCCGATCCCACGATGGCCGCGCCGAGTTTGCTCTCGACCGCGGCGCGCTCCCAGTCCTGCCACAACGGCTCCATGGAATCCACGGGCGGCAACAATTCCACCGGCCGGTTGCGAATCAACCGCAGGAACCGCTGCTGCGGGGTGGTGAACAGTCGCCGCGCCGCGGCATCGGTTTCGGCAGCGATGACCTGCACGCCCACCGTGAGGTGCGGCTGACGTAGAACCGCGCTCGGCTGGAATCGATCACGGTACATCTGTGCCGCTGTATATAGATACTCGGGTGCGAAGTGTGCGGCAAAAGCAAATGGCAGGCCCAACATCGCCGCCAATTGAGCGCTGAACCCACTCGACCCCAGCAGCGTGATCGGCACATTGCTTCCCTGGCCGGGAAATGCTTTCACGGCCTGGCCCGGTTTCTCCGGCCCGAGGTAGGTTCGCAGTTCCTCCAGCAGCGCCGGAAAGTCATCTCCGCTCTGTTGCAAATCGCGCCGCAGCGCTCGCATCGTGGCGAAGTCGCCGCCTGGAGCGCGCCCCAGGCCCAGGTCAATGCGCCCGGGGTACAGCGCCTCCAGCGTTCCAAATTGTTCTGCGATTACCAGTGGTGCGTGGTTGGGCAGCATCACTCCACCGCTGCCCACACGAATTGTCTTCGTCGCCGCCGCCACATGCCCAATCAGGACCGAGGTGGCCGAGCAGGCAAGTCCGGCGATGGAGTGGTGTTCCGCCAGCCAATAGCGCTGGTACCCCAGTCCCTCGGCGTGCTGCGCCAAATCCACCGAACGCGCAATCGCACTGCCCGCAGGCTCGCCGGGCCGCATGCCCACCAGATCCAGAATTGAAACTGCCAGTTGCTTCCCCATGGTGCTTAGATGACCGACCCCCAAAAGCGACTCAGCTTCACCCCCGGCCAGCATGACATGATGGTTAACTTGAGGGAGCAGATGATTGCGATCACCAAAATCGAGTTGCCCACTCCAGGCATAGAGCGTTTGCTCGCTGAGGCGCTAGCGGAGGGCGTCGACTTTGTTCAAACCCTGGTGGACGACTGGGGGAGCAAAGAAAACCGTTTTGATGGGCCGGGCGAGCTGCTCTGCGGTTCGTTCGACGACGGCGTGCTGGTAGCCGTGGGTGGACTTAATCTTGATCCGTTTGCCGGCCGCCCAGACATGGGGCGAATCCGGCGCGTTTATGTCAGGCGAGCCTGGCGAAATGCAGGCGTTGGTCGAGCGTTGGTGAGCGCCCTGGTGGGCGAAGCACGGAGGAGCTTCCACAGCGTACGACTGCGCGCAGAAAACGCAGACGCTGCGAGGCTTTACGAAAGAATGGGCTTTGTTCCGGTACCGGGTCCCGATGCGACGCACATCCTGCTTTTTGACGAAACCCCACTGCGCGACGAATAACGCAGCGTTATGCGTTTCTGCATGACTGAAGGATAGTCTCCCCCCGCGGCCGGGGCGGCGCCCGGCCATGGTGGAGCGTCAAGTTGTCAAAGAACTGCCAAGCTCAAGAGGACACGCACTAGGCGCACCCCTGGTGAGTCACGCAATTGATCTGCTCTCTCCCGCAGCCCCCTCACCGGGCGAAAAAAGAATGCACTTTGCGCGACAAAAGCGAGATAAGTCCGTCTGCTCTCTCCCGCAGCCCCCTTACCGGATGAAAAAAGAATGCACTTTGCGCGAGATAAGCGCGAAAAGCGAGATAAGCGAGAAAAGCGAGAAAAGCGAGAAAAGCCCCCTATGTTTCACAATCAACAGCTTACGAGGTCCGAGAAAGGATGCAGCCGGGAGCTCTGAAAGGGGTTAACCGTTCCTGTGGCCTTACAAAGATCGCGAGGAGTGGTTTTCCTGGAGAGAAAGCCAGGAAAGGACCCTTTTGCTTCGCTCGCTGCGGCGAGGCCGCTCGCTGCGGCGAGGCCGGTTTACACCCATTGTTCAGCACTGATGCTTTCTGTAAGCCGGTTGCGGCGGCACGGAACTGGCAGTTCGGTGCAAAGCCGGGCAGGGCCGTCGCGATGAAACGGCGCTGGAATCGACACCTAAGGAGACTCATTGCCATCTCCAGCGGCGCGAGGCGATTGGACCCACGTGCGCTCGCGGACGGGCGAGTGGTACACCGATATAGATGCAGAAACCTCCCGGAAAGTTCTCACCTGCACTGGCGCGTTGACAGCACTTAGGTAATAGTGATCCCCTCCGGCAGTAACCCCTGAAGTCACCTGGCAGCAATCAAGCATCTACGCGTGCTCGAGCGGGTGCGGATCGTGCACCGGGCCCGTGAAGGGCGGGAGAGCCTCTTCAGGTTTGACCCGCAACCAGTGATTGAGATGAAGCAATACCTGGAGCTCGTCTCGAAAGAATGGGACGGAGCGCTCGCGAGGTTAAAGACACTGGTTGAGAGCGACACGGATTGAAACAGAGGAGAAGAACGGGAAAAAGAGCTGGGCAGGGCATCTACTTCGCAGCAGCAAGCTGCTTCAGTCGAGCACGGAGTTGGTCGAGGTCTTGTTTGGAAAGGTAGTGTCCATCGGCAATCACTGCTGCGATCTTGCGGGTATTAGCGATGTTTTCCAAGGGGTTCGCCTGGAGCAGGAGGAGATCGGCGATTCGGCCAGTCTCGACTGTGCCAAAGTCGGCTCTGCGGTGATAGAAGATTGCCGGATTGAGGGTCGCGGTCTGGAGGGCTTGGAGTGGAGTAAAGCCCGCCGCCACAAAGCGCTGCAGTTCGAGATGAAGACTGATGCCGGGAATCACATCCACCCCGGCCGGAGTATCTGTGCCGGCCAAAAAAGGCACGTTCGCGGCGTGGAGCTTGCGCACGATGTCGAGCTCGTGTTCGACAAACTTCTGCCGGACGGCAAGCGGGTCGGTGTCGAGAGATTTTAGAATGGAAGCCTGCGAAGCCGGCCACTGTGTGGCGACCCAGCTATGAGCTGCATAGGCGAGGTCGGGGTCCTTGGTGTAGTCGATCGCGTCCACCAGCCACTGGCCGCGCTCCCAGTAGAGAGTTGGGCATTGCCAGACGTGATGGGCAGCCAGAAGCTGAATGATCGCGGCCTCGCGGACCGGATCGTAGCTCTCCAGAAACATGCCTACTGTCTTCTTGCCGATGAGGTATTGGTCTTCGTCGGGAGAACTGGCTTCGAAGATCCCGATGAGATGCTCGAAGGTTATCTGGCCCGCGGCTACCGCTTCAGAAGCGCGGATCGCGTCGGGGACGTGACCTTCGAAGGGGATACCCAGCTTTTTCGATTCATCCGCGATCGCGAAGTAGGCGTCGTGGGGAACACCTGACTGGACCTTGATGAAATCGACTCCCCGGCTCTTGAGCATGTCGACTGCTTTGCGCCCGTCCTCAGGAGTGGTGATGGGGATAGCGGCCTTGTACTGAGACTTTGGCCCGTCAAGCATGGGTCCGGAGACGACCATACGGGGACCGAAGAGATGGTGAGCGGCGATCTGGCCGCGGGCCTGCAGCACCGAGTCAAGGCGGCTACCCATATCGCGGACGCCGGTGATGCCGTTGGCGAGGAAGAGCGGCAAGACCAGGTCGGTGCCGTCGGCCGCCGTGCTATCGAAATAAACGTGGGTGTGCATATCCCAAAGGCCAGGAATGAGGTACTCGCCGTGGGCGTCCACGGTTCTTCCTGGCTCTTGAGGACGGAGCGATCGACCTACGCCGACGATGCGGTCTCCGCGGATCACAACGGTGGTGTTGGGTCGTGTTCTGCCGCTAACCGTATCGATAACGGTTACGTGGAGAAGCGTGAGCGTTTGCGCCAATGCGCAGACAGACAGAAAGGGTAGAGCAAGAACGAGTCGTTTGCGGATGCGCACTCGGTGATCGCAACGGGTAAATGGAATCAAGCGAAAACCATCTTCCGCACGGCGTCGCGAATGACTACCCACGCCTTGCTTTCCGGGTCGACGAGGTCGGGATGACTCACCGAAGGGAGTATCTTCACGGTCACGGTATCGCCGAGTTTGCGCGACATTTCCGCCCATCGCGACGGCAGCTCGGGCGGAATTTCATCGTCTGCCGTGCCCTGAATCACAACCTGCGGCACATGGAAGGGCAGCAAATCTCCTGGGTTGCCCGCGTTGTATCGCTGGGGCAGATCTTGCGGGCGGCCTCCCATCAGGTTGTAGATGATCTGCCTGTCGTGGGCAAAGGTAGAGTGTCCCGCCAGATCCAGGGTCAACCGCAGGTCGACCGCACCGGCGAGCGAAATCGCACCCAGCAACGGAACCTGCGGCCGCGGCTGGTAGATCTCGCTGTGCACATCGACATGATGCCTGCCCGCCACCCAGAAGGCGAGGTGACCGCCGGCCGAGTGGCCCATGGTGATGACCCGCGACAAGTCCAGCGGATAACTTTTTGCGAGTGTGACCGCGTAGTCGAAACCCGCAGCCGCATCCTGGAAGGTGGTCGGCCACCCTCCGCCCGTTTTGCCGACTCTGCGGTACTCGACCGACCAGACGGCGACCCCTTCCTTCTTCAAAGCGTCGCAGAGATAACCGGCGTAGCTAAGGTCGTATTCCGACATCCACCATCCGCCGTGAAAGAAGACGATCAGCGGGACCAGGGAAGATGCCGGCGTTTGTGGGAGCCAAAGGTCCCCGAATTGGTTAGGCCCGGCACCATAGTGAATGCGGTGATCCGGCGGCAGTACCGGTTTAGACAGAATGTCCATTCGTGTTGAGTTGCTCCTGGATGAGGCGGAATCCGCTAGCGCAGTTCCACGATGATCGGTGTATGGTCTGACGGTCTGGGAAGCGCCCTGGGTCCCCGATCAATGATGCAGCTTTGCAAGCGATCGGCCAGGTTGGGCGACAGAAGGAAATGGTCGATACGAATGCCGCGATTGTTTTCGAAAGCTTGCCGGAAATAATCCCAAAACGTAAATTGGCCGGTCTCCTCCGGATGCAGCGCGCGGAACGCATCGGTAAAGCCGAGACTCAGCAAGGCCCGGTAGCGTGCGCGTGGCTCCGGCTGGAAGAGCGCGTCACGAATCCATGAGGCCGGTTTGTGGCAATCGATATCCTCGGGTATTACGTTGAAGTCGCCACCGATCACCACCGGCAAACCCTGGTCCCGCCAGGCAGTGACCTGGAGCAGGAACCTGTCCATCCAGGCCAGCTTGTAGACGAATTTATCCGTGCCCACAGGGTTGCCGTTGGGAAGGTAGATGTTCACGATCCGGAGACCCTCGATGGTCGCCTCGAGGTAGCGCGCATGGCTGTCCGTTGCGTCGCCGGCCAGCGTCGTTTCGACAGTCGCGATCGGATGGCGGGATAGGATCGCAACCCCGTTGTAAGCTTTCTGGGTGACCGCGACACTCTCGTAGCCCAGTTCTTTGAATACTTCGGAGGGGAAGTCTGTCCCCTTCAACTCCTGCAACAGGAGCACATCCGGTTTACGATCCTTGAGCCACGTGGTGACGTGGTCAAGCCGGGCACGAATCGAATTTACATTCCAGCTGGCGATCTGCATCTCTCTGGAGATGCTACTACGCTGCGCATGGCGGGAAGAGATTGCGTGGAAGGCAAAATGTTCCGCGGGAGGGTTTTCTCACACCCTCCCGCGATTCCGACAGAGTTCAGAGACCTTGCAGGGAGCGCAGCGGTTTATCTGGAAGCTGTCTGGGCGGATGCCGACATGGGAGCCGTTAACGCGCTGTCGACCCACGCGGTCTTGCCGCGCAGCCATTCGGGATCCTTGAACGCCCACCCCGCGCGTGTCTGCTCCGGGTCGGCATGTACCGTGCCGCCGGCAATGCGCGTCTTGTGTCCGGCGATCACCTCGAATTTTGACTGTGCCCCGGTGGCATCTCGTCCCCGGAGCAAACGATATGGTCAAACCCTGATCCGCGGTCTCCTTCGCGGAGTCGTAGTGCATCTTCTCGATCGACCAGGCGCCGTTCGCTCCAGGTGGCCTCGAGGGTGATGGTTCTACCCGGAAGATGATCATCCTGTCGAGGATGGTCGCATGGTCGCCGGTGAGTGCCTGCACGTGCAAGGTGGACCCCAAACCATCCTGCGCCTTCAGTTTCCATTCTGCGCCGGTCATCAGAGCGGTGCGGAGCACTGCTGATCGTCCATTGCTCGGGGGCGCCGGCAAAGACGGCGATCTCGACGTTCTGTGACACGCGCCATGGTAGGCGACGAAGTAAGGCGGTTGGCTGATCTCCGTCCATACATCGGCGACGCTGACAGCTGTTTCCGATCTTGAGCGCCGTGCCTTCACCGGCAACAGCCGAACGCTCGCGATACACCAGCACGGGCGGTTCGAGGCCGGCGGGCGAGCTTCCTCCCCCGCGCTCACTGATGTCGGAACCCTGAATCCACTGCCACGACACCGGCTCGCCCGCGTGATCGACGAAGCGCAGCAAATAAGTGGCGCCCTTACCCGCATTCGCCGGACGGTCGAGCTGCATCGTTGGTAAGGTAAGCTTCCCCGCCCGAGCGCTTGTCGATGTCTACCATCTGCTGCTGATTTGCGTAATGCATGCGCTTGCCGGTAGCACGCTCCGTGAGCACCGCCTCATAGAGAGGCGTCGCGCCGACGCCCGGGTCTACATAAAGTTCGATCATCGTGTAGGGCAGCTCGGAGCCAATCCACTGGACGAACTGCTCCGGCCAGTGACGGTAGATGATTTGTTCCGGAGCGATCGGCGGCGGAATGAGTGACTCGGCGAGGTCTGCGCGAACAGACCGAGACGGCACTGCAAAGAAGAAGAAATGAAGCGGTCACGAGCTTTGGGCATGATGTCTCCTTGACGTAATTTCCGTTCAGAAGGTGTAGCGAATACCGAACTCCACACGCCGAGCAGCTTCCGCGGCGAGTGGCTGGGTAAACGTGGGCGAGCCGACCACGCTGCCCACGAGTCGTCACATTGGTGTGGTTGAGAAGGTTGGCGGAACGCGCGTTCAGGGTGACGCTCTGGTGCCGGTCTGCAGCGAGCCCGTGGGAGTGAAGCTCGAAGGTGCGGCTCAGGTTGGTATCCAGATGAATGAGCGTGGGCATGGTTCCTGCATTCCGTACCCAGCGATCCATTGACGCCCGTGGTATTGAGCAGGCCGAACGGCGTTTGGTAGATGCCCGTGCCCTGCTCTGCGGTGAGATGGAGGGCCGGTCGTTGAAGACGCCGTCTCCGTTGTTATCCATGCCGGTGTCGCACGTTATACGGGGTTCCAGAGGATGCATCGAACTGGCTGGTGAGCGAGAGCTTCTGCGGAAGATTCAGCTGCCCGATTGCGAACAGCCGATGCGTCGATTCCCACGAGGCGCGAGCCGTTTCCCCACGATCGGAATAGCTGGACTGGGGAAACAGGGTGGCCGAGTCCGCATCGGTCTTCAGGTTGAAATATAAGTAACCGACAAAGATGCCAAAGCGCTTGTAGCTGTGCTGATCGACGCCCAGAAAGACGACCTGGCCATGGAGGTGGCCAGACTGTTCGAACTGAAAGATGTTCTTGCCCGGCGCGATGGGCCGGGGAGCGAGCAAGTGGATTGAGCCGTGCTGTTAGCTGACCAGGGGCGCGTTGATGTTGCGCGAACGAAGCGTATCCCACGCTTGCGCGTCGAAGAGATTTGCCTGGACATGCCAGTGCTGTGGCAATTCGTGTTCCACGCCCAGCTGCGACTGGAACGACCACGGTCTGTCCCAGGTTGGCAGCAAATTGACGGGTGGTCGCAACGGCGATGGTAGAAGGTGTTGGGACGAGTGGTTCGGTGTAAAGGATGGCGAGTAGAGCAGCGTTTGCGTTTGACGCTGGCCATTTAAGCCGATAGGCTTCGGTGGTGATATCCGGCGTGACTGGCAGAAGAGAATAATCCGCCCCGCGCATGGACGACCCAGCGCTGCTTGTGGTCGGGCGACCATGCAATGCCAATCCTGGGAACCAGGTTTCCGAAGCTGGCGGGCGAAGTTTGCAGAGCGTAGCGCAGTCCCAGTGAGAGCGACAGGTTCGGTTTAACGCTCCATTGATCCTGCGCGAACAAGGCCACGCGCCACTGCGCGAAGGGCACCAGCGGTGTTCCCTGGGTGACGTTGTAGGTGGTGGGAACTCCCCCGGGCAGGCCGAGCAGAGTTCGCCGGTACTGTTCCAATCCGGAGATCGCGGTGTGTTGCAGCACCGTTGTTGAGGGCGGGAGCCAGTCCGCCCCCGAAGACGAACGCTCCGTTGAAAGTGTCGGGATCGTAGTCGTGCACCAGAATGCCCAGCGAAGCGACGCCAATCTTTACCGAGTGCTTGTGATGGCTCCACAAGCACGTCGTCGTCCACCTCAAGATCACGCTCACGATTTTGCAGACGCCCCGCCGTTGCGCCGCCGCCAGTAAAAGCGCCTGCAACCTGCAGGCTGGCTGCGCTCGAGAGTGGAACATCGGCGGTGTTCTTCCAGGTAAATCCGATGTGGGTCTCGTGCAGAAGGCGTAGGGCTCAGCGTGAAGATATCGGTCAGCCGCAGGTTCTGCTCGCTCACCGTGCTGTTGTAGCCCGCTTCCGCCAGGATAAGGCCGCCGCTGCCTACGTTGTCGGAATCATTCAGATTGGCGGAATACGTTGTGGCCAGCATATTTTTCGGCGCTCAACTGCCAGTCGGTGCGCACGCTGCCGATCCACAAACGCTGCGGGGCCGAGACGTTCTCGCTCGAGCGGCGTCTCTTGATTCTGGCTATCGAGCACGACGGCGTTGACCACGTTGAACTCGTGAATATCGCGTCTTTCGAGAGCGAGAAAGAAATCGCTTTTCTGTTTGCGAATCGGACCGCCGAATTCGAATCCATATCGCCGCTTGCCTGCCGGTGTTGCTACTTAACGCGAAGGGATCGGTCGCGTTGACAGAGGAGTCGCTGTCGGTGAAGAAGAGTGCTCCGTGCAACGAGTCCCGGCCAGGCTTGGTGAAGATCTCGACCCGGCCTCCCGGTACGGCGGCGTGTCATATTCCGACGAGAACATGTCTGGGTTCACGCGGATCGAAGCGATCGAGGACTTGGGCGGCAACGCGCTGCTGTTCTGGAATCCATCGACGGTGATGATCGCCTGGCCTGGAGCCCCACCGCTGCTCGCGGCAAGCACCTGCAGCTGGCGTTTGAAGTCATCCGGATCATCGGCCATGCCTTTCAGGTCTTCGGCGGTCAGCGTGTGGGTGCCGGCGCCATGATCGGCATCGACGGAAACTCCGTTGTTGTCTCCTACCTCCACGACGGTGCGGACATCCGCGATGCGCAGATGAACGGTGATGTTCGCAAAGCCGTGGCCGGTTACTTCGCTCTCTGCGAAGCCGTTGGCATGGACGGTTATCTGGTAGTGGTCACTCGCGACGCAATGCAAGGCGAAAGCACCGTGCGGGCCGGTAGTTGTTTCCTCGGGGGTCGCTGCTTCGAGTTGGACTCTGTGCCCGCGACGGCAGCTCCAGAGGGATCGAGCACCGTGCCGGTGACAGTCTTCGCGTCCGTGCAGGTTTGCGCGTGCAGGTTTCCGCCAATGCTCAACGCTGCGCAGAGGAATAAGAGATTCTGAAGATTCATGGATCAACCTCGACCTCAACTTCCATCTGAGAATCGCAGTTGTCTGGTGGAGGAAACAGTGCAGGTTGTCATCGGAATCGGATGACAAGTGTCATTGATGTTAAGTAAAGGGAGTTACAACCAGGACGTTACAACCAGGACGTTACAACCAGGACGTTACAAACAGGATGTTACAGCCAGCCTTTGCCGCGGGCCACGCGGGCGGCCTCGATGCGATTGGCGGCGCCGAGCTTGTTGATGGCTTCGGAGAGGTAATTACGCACAGTGCCCTCGGACAGATGAAGCTCCACAGCAATCTCGGCGCCGGATTTGCCTTCTCCAGCGCGCCACAGGATTTGCCGCTCTCGTTCACTCAGCGGGTCGGGCTCCTGCGTCCAGGCTTCGGCGGCTAATTCAGGATCGACGACGCGCAGGCCCTTGCATACTCGCCGTACACATTCGGCCAGTTCCGCCGCGGGACGGTCCTTGAGCATGTAGCCTTGAGCGCCGGCGTCCATCGCGCGGCGCAAGTAGCCGGCACGGGCGAAGGTGGTGAGAATCACAATGTGCACGCGAGGATAGCGTTGGTGCACTTCGCTCGCCAGTGTGAGTCCGGTCATCTCGGGCATTTCGATGTCGGTTACCAGAACGTCGGGCTGGTGCTGTCCGCACCAGGGTCAGGGCCTCACGTCCATTGCGCGCCCTCGCTACCACCGCGATATCTTTCTCGATCTCCAGCAAGGCGGCGAGTGCGCCCAATACCATCGCCTGATCTTCCGCCAGGACAACGCGAATCTGTTTGCTCACTGCTCCACTCCGGTTGCCTCTCCAGCGAACTGGGGCAGCTCGATCTGCAGGCGAGTGCCGCGCGTGGATTCCAACGAGAGACTGCCACCGAGCTCCGCCACGCGCTCCCGCATGCCCCGCAATCCATTCCCTTCCTGGCGGATATCGCCCCGGCCGTCGTCGGCAATCACCAGCTGTGTGCTGTCCCTTTGTGTGGAAAGCTCAATCGAGCATTCGCTGGCGCCGGCATGGCGCACGATGTTGGTGACTGCTTCCCGCAGCACGAGGGATAGAGTGGCTTCATGCCGGGGAGGGAGATAGGGCGCTTTGGCCGGCTTGTGCAATCGAACGCCTGCCGTCTGCAGCACCTGGGCCGCGCGCGTGAGTTCGCTGGCAAACCCCTCGCAGCGATAGCCGGTAATGGTCTTGCGCACTTCAGCCAAAGCCTGCCTGGCAGCGGCCTCAACTTCAGCAATCTCGAGCGCAGCGCGTGCCGGTTGCACGCTGAGCAAGCGGCCGGCCAGCTCGCTTTTGAGCACAATGAGCGAGAGAGAGTGACCCAGCACGTCGTGCATGTCGCGCGCAATACGCTCGCGTTCCGCAGTCTTTGCCAGTTGTTCAATTTCTTCATGGGCCATGCGTAGCTTGGAATCGCCTCGCCTCTTTTGCTTCATCCGGAATTGGTTCATACCGAAGAGCAGACTGAAGCCGACGCCGATACTCCAGACCCATACAGTGAGATGGAACCATAAGCATTCCGCCATAATCACTCCACATTCCAGGAGCAAAAGAGTGACCACGGTGTTTGCCGATTCCGATACTTCTGCAATCGAGACTGCTACATAAATAAAGATTCCACAGGCGCCTTGGTTCACGGGTACATAGACAACGCCGAGAAGGAAGAGGCCGAGCGATCCAACCCAGCGAAGCCTGGGGGGCGCGCGATGCGCGATGAGAAATAATGGAAGAAAAAGAGCGAGCGCGAGAAACAACCAGAGCCACTCCCTGATCGGAGCGTGATCCAGGTAGGGCTGCATAAACCAGAAACCGAGATACACCAGATAGACCGTGTTATCAAGGTCGACCCAATGCCTCCAGTTTCGCATGGGAAGGCTTTCTCCCGAAAGAGTCTGGCATTCGCCCTGATACCAACTGCGAAGCCAGGTACTTCCTTTCCCGCGATGAGTGGAGGGCGACGTCACGGTTAGGCCTGAGCCTCCTGCCTGCGGAAGACGAACGCCGCGGCTAGCAGAAATACTACTGTATAGAACGCTAACAGGGCCCAGGCTACGATTGCGGAACCTTGGCCATAGCCGAGCGTCCGCAGCGCGAGGCGGGCAAACCAGAAGGATGGCAAACCGTGAGCAACTACCTGTAACCAGTGCGGCAAGGCCTGGATCGGCATCCACAGTCCTCCACAGAATGACAGAGGCAAATAGATCAGATTGATCACTCCGGGCGCCGCGTTGGATGGCATCAGCAGGCCGATCAAGCAAACCCAGGCTGGCGAACGGCAAAACACCGGCCGCGATCGTCGCCAGGAGCCGCAGAGCCTCTACGGTCGTGATGTGGACACCGGCCAGGGCAGTGCCCAGAACCATCAACAGAATCGTGATCCCGATGGCGAAGGTAATGCTGACGCACAGTTTTGCCAGTAGGTAGGCCGCCGCGGGCATGGGACTCGCGCGCTTCATTTCCAGCCAGCCGTGGCCACGCTCGAACGCCAAACCAGCGCCGATACCGAACAGGGAAGAGCCCATCGCGCCAAAGCATGAGTACCCGGCCAGAAGATAGCGGGCGATGGTGTGGCCATGAAACATAGCATCCTTATTCGTAACTCCGAACAAGAGGTAGAAGACGACCGGAAACCCAATCATTGAGAAAAGGTAGCTTCGATTACGCGATAGCTTGAGCAACTCGAAACGAATTTCATTGAAGTAGATGCGCGGCAGGGATGGTTGCATGCGCGGTAGCTCGAGGACTGCTGCGGTCGTGGCCATGGAACCTCCTAGCGGTGTCCGCCAGAAATAACGTCTTGTATTTCCGGGCTCGAAGCGGCAGATTGGTCGAGCCAAGAATATCTCAGGGGCCCATCAATTTTTCGTAACCTTGTGGCACGGCTAACGCTCGCTGCGGCGAGGCAGCCGTGCCCTGATACAAAAGCCCAGTTCTCATGCAGACGCTAGCTAGAGCACATTTGCTTTTTAGGGACTACAAACACCAGGGCTAAAAGCCCCGATTTTATTGCCGAACGTTAAGCGGGTTTGAAAACCCGCTTCCCCTACACCGAGAACTACACCGAGAACTACACCGCGGACCAGAGTTGTTCCGCAGCCCGTGAAGCTCTTGCCTTCGAGACGGATAAATGATCATTTGTGTGGCGGACACCACTAGACTGTACCTGGATTGTGGGTCTGGTTCGTAAGAGCGAGGAAGGCATCTTCCAGAGCTGCGGCGCGCACTTCCAGACCGGTCAAAGTAGGGTCACGGGCGAGCATGGTGCGCAGTACGGCCTCGGGCGTGTGCGTGCGCACCAGAACGCCGATGCCATCGTGCTCCACGCTGGTTACCCCGGGTATTGCGGAAAGCAACCCAGGCTCGAGCGAGGTTGTGCAGCGGATGGTGCGCGAGCCGTTGGCGGCCTTGAGTTCTTCTGGAGAGCCCTGCGCAACCACCTTGCCTTTTTGGATAACAACGATTCTGCTGGCCAGGGCATCGGCCTCTTCGAGGTAGTGCGTTGTGAGCAGAATGGTCTTTCCCCTAGCGGCGAGTTTGCGTACCTGCTCCCACATGGACCGCCGCGCCTCCACATCCATGCCGAGGGTTGGTTCATCGAGACAGATCAGGTCAGGGTCGCCGCAGAGGGCAAGAGCGAAGAGTACGCGTTGTTTCTGGCCTCCGGAGAGCTTGCCAAAGAGTCGATTCTCCAGGCCCTCAAGCCCGGCGACCGACAACAACTCAGCCAGCGGACGCGGCTGAGGATAATAGCTGCTGAATAGTTGCAGATGCTCACGTACGCGGAGCATCTCAGGCATGCGGCCGACCTGTAGCATGGCCCCCAGACGTATGCGGCTGGCGCGGTCTCTGGGGTTGCCGCCGAAGAGGCTCACCTTGCCGGAGGTCTCCTGGCTCAGTCCCAAAAGCAAGCGCACCGCGGTGGTTTTCCCGGCGCCGTTCGGTCCCAGCAGAGCAACGACTTCTCCCCGCCGAAGATCGAGGGAAAAGCGATCGAGCGCCGCCTGCTGCCCAAACTTCTTGGTCACTTCCCGCAGGGACGCGATTACGGGACTATCAAGAGCCCTGGCCGTTGCGTTGTGGTACGGCTCAAGAATGACGCTTGCGGCCATGATCCCTCCGTCGGCTTTACTGGAGACATCATCCGGCTTTTGCGTCACGATGAGTAGTGTCTTTTGTCAAAAGGAATAGCTGACATTTGTCATTTGCCTGCCGCGAAGGCATGGCCGCGGAGGCTCAGGGCGTGGACTTGTTGCTAAGGCTCCCTGGGGCTTCGTGTATGTGGTGAATGATGATGGTGTCGCCCTTGAACTCGACCTTGTCGTAGTCGCGACCGGTGCTCGCAACGTAACAGCCACAGTCTGTATTTGCATGGTGGGCCTGCTCGATCCCTTCGGTTGTACCTTGCAGGGCGGCTTTGGCATGGATCAGCTTGTCCTGGGCATCGGCAACGGCCTGGTTGGCGTCTGCCATGGCCTTTACTTCAGCGGGTGTGAGCTTCTCGGTTCGCACTGGAGGTATAGCTGGGTCCGCCGGACTCGAAGTTGCCAGACCAGAAGTTGCCAGAGCAGGACCTTGCGGCTGCATGAGGGCGAGAAAAAGGATGGCGGTGATCATGTCAGTCTCCTGTCTCCAAGTTTAAACCCCGATTTCGACCCGAATAGCCTGGGCGATACGCTCGGCATGCTCGCGCATCTGCTGCTCCGATTCGGCTTCGATCATCACTCGCGCCAGGGCCTCGGTACCGGAATAGCGCACCACGACGCGGCCATTGCCATGCAGATCGGTCTCCGCCTGCTGAATGCTCTCGACGACAGCCGGAATCTGGTCGAGCGGCCGCTTTTCCCGCACCCGCACATTGACGATCACCTGGGGGAAGACCCGGAGATCGCTCAGCAATGCATGCAGCGGCTTACCAGAGCGCGCCAAGGTATCAAGCAGTACCAACGCAGTGAGCAAGCCGTCGCCGGTAGTACTGCGGCGGGGAAAGAGGATATGCCCCGATTGTTCCCCGCCCAGGCTGGCATGATGCTTCTGCATCATCTCCAGCACATACTTGTCGCCTACCGGCGCGCGAAGCATGCGGATACCGCTGGTGCGCAAGGCAGCTTCGAGACCCATATTGGACATGGTCGTCGCCACCACCACATCGCCGGCGAGCTCCGCCCTGGCCTGCATATCGCGGGCCGCGACCAGCATGACGCCATCCCCATTCACCACCCGGCCGTGCGCATCGGCGAAGAGAGCGCGGTCGGCGTCCCCATCGAACGTAATACCCAGGTCGGCTCCCAGCGATTTAGTCTCTTGCGCCACAACCTCAGGATGCAGGGCGCCGCAATCTTCGTTGATGTTGCGCCCGTTGGGGCTCACATGGGTCAGGGTAATTTCGCCTCCCAAAGAGGCGAAGAGCTCCGATGCAATGACAGCCGCTGCGCCGTTGGCGCAATCCACCACGATCTTTTTGCCGGCAAGGCTCAGCCCGGGGACAACGCCGTGCAGAAACGCCTCATATTCCTGGCGGAAAGCGTTGTCGACGGGTGGCGCCGTCAGCTTGCCGGTATCGGGTACCGGTGCGCCCTTGAGGTGCTGAAAGATCTCCGCCTCGATAGCCATCTCGGTAGCGTCGGGCAATTTGTAGCCGTCGCCGCCGAAGACTTTGATCCCGTTGTCTTGCCATGGATTATGCGAGGCGGAAATCACCACACCCGCGGCAAACCTGTGCTTGCGGGTGAGGTACGCCACGCCGGGTGTGGTGATGACCCCGGCATTGAGCACCTCTGCTCCCCCATTGCGCAGACCGGCGGCAAGGACGGCCGAAATCCAGGGGCTTGACTCGCGCGTATCGGCGCCCAAAAGCACATGAGGGGTGGGAGAAAGATGCTTGAGCGAAGCTGCCAGCGCAAGGCCGATGGCGAAAATAGTCGGCGAATCCAGAGGGGACTCTCCTGCGACTGCGCGAATACCGTCGGTTCCAAAGAGTTTTCTCATGAGTTGGTTTGGGGCGTTTTCCTTTCGAGCACTCGGCTGACGAGTGTGCTGTGGGCGAACTGTGTGGTGAGCAGGGCGCCGTCTTTCGTGGCGGATGCTTCGCGGACCAGGACTCCTGCTTCGTCGAAAACCAGGGCATACCCTCGATTCAATACCGCCAGGGGGGAGAGAGATTGCAGTAGACCCTCAGCCTTGGCGTGCCGCGCGCCGCAGCGCTGCAAGAGTTCCTTCTGCGCGCGGCCGATCCGCCCATCGAGCGCGGCAAGCCGTTCCCGGACCATGTGCATGCGGTGGCTAACATCCTGACGCAGCAGCCGGGCCTCAAGCTTCTGCAACCTTTCCGCCATCGTGCGGCTATGGCGGCGCCAAGCCGCATCCAGCTGGTACTGCAACTCATCCACGCGCTGCTGCCGGCGCGTCAAGGCATTCCGCATGCGGGCAAAGGCTGCCGGAGCAGACAGGCGGTTGAAGCGCTCATGAGCGCGCATCAGCTGGTAGCGGCACGCGTGAGTCAGCCGCCGGTGCAGTAGTTCCAGGCGCTCCTCCACCTTGTGTTGCGCTTCGGTCAGCAGCTCGGCTGCCGCAGAGGGCGTGGGTGCGCGCAGGTCGGCAACAAAATCGGCGATGGTGAAGTCGGTTTCGTGGCCAATGGCCGAAACCACCGGCAATGCAGATTTGGCGATGGCCCTGGCCAAAGCCTCGCTATTGAAGGGAGCGAGATCTTCCAGCGATCCGCCGCCACGGGCGATCACAATCACGTCCACCGTGCGCGATTGGTTAAAGAATGCAATGCCTGCGGCAATCTCCAGAGCAGCCGTTTCGCCCTGCACTGTCGAAGGGTAAATTTGCACATTCAGTGCCAGGTGTCTGCGCCCGGCCACGTTCAGAAAATCGCGAATCACCGCGCCGGCCGGGGACGTAATGATGCCGATACAGTGGGGGAAGGCGGGGAGGGGCTGTTTGCGATCTGCCCCGAAAAGGCCTTCTTGCTGCAGCTTGGCTTTCAATTGTTCGAAGGCGATTTGCAGGGAGCCCGCGCCAACCGGCTCCACGAACTCCGCCACCAGTTGCATCTGCCCCCGCTGCTCGTAGACCGAGACGCGTCCCCGTATCAGGATCTGCTGTCCATCTTCAAGACGGAAGCGCAGCAGCAGCGCCTGGCGGCGAAAAAGCACCACCGGCAGTTGGGCATCGCCGTCTTTCAGGGTGAAGTACACATGCCCGGAAGGAGCGGGCCGATAGTTGGAGACCTCGCCTTCTACCCACACGTCCGCATATGCCCGCTCGATGTGGTTTCTTACTTCGCCGACCAGCTGACCGACCCGCCACACCCGCCTGGGGTTGGCCGGAGCCTCTGGGAAAACCAGGCCAAGCTGGTGCAGATCCTCCGGATTGGGCACAGAAGCCTCCACCAAACGTCGAGTCTACACGGGGGCAGGGGGTGGAGCCAGACGGCAAGAAGCTAGAGAGCATTTTCACTTCTACTCTGCACAGGTGAGTGCGGCGAGGTGCGGCTTTTCTTCCACCCCAGCAGGCTCGCCTGCCGGGGACCCCGGTTCTTCCACCCCAGCAGGCTCGCCTGCCGGGGACCCCGGTTCTTCCACCCCAGCAGGCTCGCCTGCCGGGGACCCCGGTTCTTGGGGAAAAGCCGCGTCGGGATCGGTTGCTCTGTATGCGGCAGAAGTGAAAATGCTTTAGCGGCGAAAGCGGGAGAGCAAATAGAAAACCAGAGAGAGCAGGACGCTCAGCAAAACTGAGGTTCCGAGCGGGAAGTACACAGAAAGGTTCTTGCCCCGGTAGGAAATGTCTCCTGGAAGTTTACCCAACGGGATACCAGTCCGGCCGAGCAGCAACAGCAGGCCTCCGGCGATGAGCAACACCAATCCCAAGCCGATGAGCAACCGCCCTAAGTCGTTCATGGTTCTATTCTAGTGGTCGTTTAGCGAGGGCTAACTGGTCCGCGTTCGATCAGGCTGGTTAACTCGGCCAGCAGCAGCTGCAAGCGTTCGATCTCCACCTTGCCGGGTGGGGTTGACTGGCCAAAGAGAATTTCCGCCTCCCGGGCCAGGTCGGTACCCCGAGGCAGACCAAAGGTGCCGAGTACGCCCGCCAACTTGTGGGCCGAATCCACCGCGCTCAACTGAGTGGCCTCATCCAAACGATTTTGGGCCAGTTGCTCCACAGCGGCTTGCAGAAGGGCGGCCCGTTCCGCGACGGTGTGCCTACTGCGATCCCAAAGCGCCGAGAGCATCGCCTGCAGCTTTTGCTCGTGACTCTGCGCTTCCGGCGCGGGAGACGGACCGTCATCGGACGCGTGGGGCGGAATGTGGTCGTTTTTGTTCAACGGATCAACCGCCTTCTTTCCAGCCGAGTGCGGTAGAAATCTGTCGCGCCAGGGTCAGAGGATCAAAAGGCTTGAACAGGATCGCAGCCACTCCCATTTCGGCGAATCGGATCTGGTCAGGGCCCTGCACCTTTGCCGTCAGCAGCAAAACGGGGATGTGAGACGTGGTACCACTTGCCTTGAGTTTGAGCAGGGTCGTGGGCCCGTCCATCTCCGGCATCATGACATCGAGGAGGATGGCATCGGGCTGTTCGGTACCGGCGCGTTCAATGCCCTGCTTGCCGGAACTGGCGAGCAAAACATCCCAGCCGGCGACCGTCTCCAGGCTCATGGCGGCTACCAGGCGGATGTCATCTTCGTCGTCGATGATTAAAATGCGGCGTGTCATAAGTGAAGAAATTCGCGGTTTGAGAACCAGAGTTGCACCATTTGGCAGAGGGTTTTACGCACTGGGAGACGCACTCTCATCCAATCTCAGCTGTACCTCAGAGCCCTCATGAGGCTGGCGCAACATAGAGAGCACCAGGGTCTCCACATCCTGCAACTGGACGCGGGCTTTGGTGAGGAACTCTGTCGGCCCCAGCCGCAGTTTCTTTCGTTCGCTCTCGGTTAGGTCCTGGGCGGAATAAACAACCAGTGGCAGTTGCTTCATATCGTGTTGTTGACGCAGCCAGTCGACGAGTCCGAAGCCGTCGCCGTCCGGCAGTGCAATATCGAGAATCAACAGGTCGGGCCGCGAGGAGACACAGAGCTCCATGGCTTTACGTTGGGTCGAGGCATGATGGATCTGGATACCGGCGCGCTCGAAAGTAGCCAGGATGACCTTAGCCAGGTCGGCATCGTCCTCGACCAGGAGAACCCGGGAGGGCTGCCGTTCGACTTGCAGCACGCGGGAGAGGGCGGCCAACATGGAGCTGGTTTCCAGGGGCTGTTCCAGCCAGGCATCGGCGGCCTTTTCTACTTCGGCATCATTCACGGCGCCAAAGGCGCTCAGCACCACGACGGGAATTGCGGCCGTGCGCAGATCATCGCGCAGCAAATGCAGGGTCTCCCAGCCATGCAGGCTGGGCAGGCTCATGTCGAGCAAGATAGCCTGGATCGGCGTTTGCCGGGCGATCACGACGGCTTCATCGCCGGTGGCGGCTTCGAGCACGGAGTAGCCATTGGCCCGCAGACTCTCTACCAGCACCGCACGTGTCTCCGGGTTCTCATCGCAGACCAGCACGGAGACCGGATTCACTGCCGCAGAGGCTGGGCTGCCGCCGGCCTGAGCCAGTTCAGACTCCCGAGTTACCAGGGGCAGGAACATCCGGAAAGTCGAGCCCCGATCGCTATTACGCTCGGCCCAGATGCGTCCGCCATGCTGCATGACGATGGTACGGCAGATGGCCAGCCCGAGTCCGGTTCCGCCCTTTTGCCGGGCATCGGAGGCGTCGACTTGCTGGAAACGGTCAAAGATTGATTCCAGCTTGTCTTTGGGAATGCCGCGGCCATTATCGCTGACGCTGACGGAAACGCCATCCAGCAGCCGTTCGAGGGAGACGGTTACCTGCGATTGCGGCGGGGAGAACTTGATGGCATTGCTAAGCAGGTTGGTCATCACCTGCTGCAGCCGATCGGGATCGACCTCAACGTGCACCGGCCCGGAATCCAGCAGCAGCTGGACCTTGGCGGTTTCTGCCATCGGTGTCATGGCATCGATGGCCTGCCGCGCCAATTCCTCCAGGTCACAGCTGCGGTAGGTAAGGGGTGCGCGGCCCGATTGCATACGCTCCAGATCGAGGATGTCGTTGATCAGGCGGACCAGCCGGTCGGAGTTACTGACCGCGATGCGCAGCAGGTTGCTCGCCTTGTCGCCCATCTCGCCTAAGAGTCCGGTCGAAAGCAGTCCCAGGGCTCCACGAATCGAGGTGAGGGGGGTGCGCAGTTCATGGCTCACGGTGGAGACGAATTCGTCTTTCATCCGGTCGAGTGCGTAGCGCTGGCTGATATCGCGGAAGCTGAGCACGCTGCCTACGGCTACGTTGTGCTCGACCATGGGTGTAACGGAGAACTCGACCGGGAAGGACGCACCGTTTCTGCGGTAGAACACGTCTTGCCCGCTGCTGCCCTCACGCACCAGAAAGGCCCGCCCGGTGCGGCATTGATCGGAGCACTTTTCCCGCCCTTTGCGTTCCTCATGCACGACCGAGTGCACGGTGCGGCCGATGAGATCGAATGCGTGGGCGCCCAGCATGCTGGCAGCAGCCGGATTGACAAATACGATCCTGCCCGAGGAGTCGGTGCCGAATATGCCGTCTGCCACCGAGTTGAGGATGGACTCCTTTTGCCGGTTCAGCTCTTCCAGGCGGCTTTCCTGGGCCGAGCGCGCCATAAACTGGCCGATGGAGGCGCAAACGGTCTCAACCGTGGCCATCATCTCGCTGTCTTCCCGCTGCTTCTGGCGGCTGAAGAACTCAACTACGGCAATGACCTGGTTGCCTACGCGGACGGGAACGCCCCAGCCGGTGACCAGACCGTCCGCCGAGGCGGACGTCGCGCGCAGGAAGTTGCCGTCCCGCTGCAGATCTTCAATCCAGCAGGGACTCTCCGCCGCCCAAATCTGGCCAGGTAGATCTTTGCCCTTTTCCAGCACGCGTCCGATGCTGTCGCGATGAAACTCGACACACGCTCGGTCAGGAGCGAACCAACCCGCCAGATACCGGGTGTGATGATCGCTGCTGACGAACCAAAGTCCCGCCATATCGAAGCCCAGGTTGGTTCCCAACGATTCGAGCATGGCTGGGAGCGCCTCGTCGGAGGTAGTGGACTCACCAACCACCTGGCTGACCGCGAGCTGCATGGCCAATCGGCGTTCGCGCTGGTATTGCGCGGTGACGTCGCGGAAAATACAGCGCACCGACACGGGTTCACCGCGGTCCTGTCGGCAGCTCATGCTGGCTTCCAGCTCGCGATACATCCCGCTGGCGTCCTGTACCCGCAAATTGGCTCGATCGATGCGCTCCCCACGGATGGCGCGGTCGAACAGGCTGGCGGCACTGGTTTGCATCTCCGGGGGGAAGGCAGCCTCGAAGCTGATCAGGCTTTCAAACGCGGCCGCGCTCTTGCCAAAGCAGGTTTGCCACGCCGGGTTGACGTACAGATATTTGGCGCGGGGGCTCAGAGTGGCAATCATTTCCTGCGAGTTGTCGAACAGGTCGCGGTAGCGCTCCTCACTCTCGCGTAACGCATGCTCGGCCCGCTTGGTCGCGGTCAGGTCGGTGGCGATGGCCAGCAAACCGGTCAGCGCGCCCTCCGCATTCCTCACCGCGGAGAGATAAATCATGGCGGGAAAGGTGGTCAAGTCCTTGCGGCGGCAAAGAATTTCAAAGCCCCGGACCCGGCTGACCGGGAAGCTGGTGACGTACTGTACGTAGTGCTTCAGCGCGTTGGAGACGCTGTCGAGGTCGATGGCCGGCGAGCGATCGAGTCGCGAAACCAGCAACTGTCCGACACGTTCCAACTCGCCTTCAGGGAAAAGATCCTGGGCGGTGAGGTGGCCGAGGACCTCATGGAAGCGGTAGCCGAGCATTCGCTCCGCGGCCGGATTGAAGATGAGCAGGTTGCCTTGCAGATCGGTGGCCAGAATCATGGGTCCGGCGGAGTCGAGGATGCTGCGCTGCAGTTGGGCTACCTGCTGCACTTGCCATTCCGCTTCGTCCTGGCGGGAGGCATCGAGAAACCGATGGACGCAAAGAGCGATCAGCAGGACCTGGGCGAAGGCCCAGGCGATGACGGCAGCAGAAAACGTGCCCCCGCGGCCCAGCAGCAGTACCAAGCCGCCATAGGCCGAGAGCAACAAAGCAACCGCGAAAAATATGGTTGACGGCAGCCTATCCCGAAGCCAGTTCACTCTTACTCGATGTGTGCGGGTCTAATGACGAGTTTTACCAAGTCAGCCCGGCCCAAGAACCCCAAGGAGGCAGAAGAGACGATGCTGACCCATGCTCAACGTTCACTGTCACTGTGCGGAGTATACGGCGATCGATTTCCGCCTACACAGTGACTAAACGTAGTCCACGCAAGCATGCGGGAAGAACTCACGCACATCCAACGGGTCGGATCGGGGGAAAACGGCAATGGATTAAGCAGTGCGTTCCATAATGGACCGTCGCGGACGCACTGGCTTTTCTTCGTAGATGCTAACCGCGATGGAACGGAATTACGTTGGCACGGCTCTCAACGAACCTGTCTGATAACGCCGACATGCGGCCAAGAGACCAGAAACCCAGTAAAAGACCGGTATAGGTGATAAGCAAACCGACTGCACCAAGAAGCAGAGACAAGGCAAACCCCCAGAAAGTCAATGGACTACGTCCTGGGGGATGCCTCGAAGTATACCGGCTTTGCGGGGTCAACTTTAGAAAAACAGCACATTCCGCTGCCACTTTAGTACCAGGTCTGGAATCCCCCCCGCGCCGTCCCTTCCGGCGCAGGCGTGTTCGGAAAGGGGGTAAGTGAAGCAGCGGCTCTTAAAACAGCACAGCATGTGTGACCATGCTCTAGGCGGTGACGGGTTCCAGCAGACGCGCCCAGTGCCGCTCTTTGCGTTGGGCATGTGCTTTCTTATGATAGGCATAGCCCGTGATCAAGGGCAGCGCGAGGGTGGCCTCGCTGTAGACCATCTGCTCGAATGTGGTGTCCACTTTGCCCCAGGAACTGGCCTCCTTGAGGGTGCTCGAGGAAAGAGCACCGTCGCGCACGTCGGCGACCGTGATCTGGATCGCGTATTTGTGCATCGGGGCATCGACTCCGAGGATCTCTGCCGAAACCACTATGTCCTGGGCGAAATTCTTGGGTACCCCCCCGCCAATCATCAGCAGGCCGGTGGTAGGATTGGCGATCTTCAACTGGGTCAACTCGTAGAAATCCTTCACCGAGTCGATGGAGACTTTGGGCTTGTCGCCCCGCTCATGCTGGTGGGCCACCAGCCCAAAGCCAGCCGAACAGTCGCTGAACGCGGGTACGAAGATCGGCACATCCATCTCATAGGCGGCCAGGATGATGCTGTCGACCCCACCCTTCGCCGGGGTTTTGCCGTTCTTCTCCAGCCAGGCGCCCATCTCGCGGACAAATTCGCGGGAACTGTAGGGGCGAGGAGCCAGCGAGTCGGCGATCACCTTACAGGTGTCGTCGCACAGACGCAGCTCTTCTTCGTCGATGAGCGTGTCGTAAATGCGATCGATCATCAATTCGCGCAAGGTGGCGTCTTCCGTTCCCTGTCGGTACAGGTCGTCAGCGATCCAGTGCTTGTACCCCAGCGCCTCGAAGAAATCCTGGTCAACCATGTTCGCGCCGGTGGAGACGATGGCGTCCACCATGTTGTTGCGGATCAAATCCACAAAAATCTGCTTCAGCCCGGCGCTGATGAGTGACCCGGCCAGGCAGAGAATCACGCCGCACTCCTGGTCACGCAGCATGCGTTCATAGATGGCCGCCGCCCGGGCAAGATCACGGGAGCTATAGGCCATGGACTGCATCGCATCGACCAAGGGAACGACATTGTGCTGCTTGATGTCGATGTGCTGAATGGGGGAGATCAGAAGCTCTTTTTTCGTAGGCATATCACCTCAAGGATAACAAAGCGCCCGGTTATTCGAGGGCGCAGAGGTTGTTAAATTCCGCGTTTGCCGGCGAGCTCCGGCAGCAGTTCCACCAGCAGGGTCGTCAGGTGCGCCTGTGCTCGGGCTCCCGTCTCCATCACTTCTTCGTGGTGGATCGGTTGATCGAGAATGCCGGCCGCCATATTGGTGACGCAGGAGATGCCGAGGACCTCGATGCCCATATGCCGGGCAACAATCACCTCATGGACGGTCGACATACCGACAAGATCGGCTCCCCAGTTGCGGAAGGCCCGAATTTCTGCCGGCGTTTCAAAGCTGGGGCCGGAGACGCTGAGGTAGACCCCCTCTGGAAGGGGAATTCCCTGGCGGGCGGCGGCGGCGCGGGCGAGTAGCCGCAGCCGTTTTGAGTAAGCATCGGTCATGTCGAAGAAGCGTTGTCCGAGGCGATCGTCATTGGGGCCAACGACCGGATTGCGACCGGTGAGGTTGATGTGATCGGAGAGCAGGACTAATTGGCCCTGTTTTAGATCCAGGCGAACGCCGCCGGCGGCATTCGTGACCACCATGGTGGTGATTCCGAGTCGTCCCAGGACGCGCACCGGAAAAGTGACTTCCTCGGGCGTGTATCCCTCGTAGGCGTGGACCCGGCCTTGCATCACCGCGACCGGCGTTCCGGCTAAGGTGCCCACTACGAGGCGGCCGTTGTGGCCTTCCACCGTTGGGCGCGGGAAATGAGGAATGCCGGCATAAGCAATCGCGACAGGGTGCTCGATGCGGTCGGCGAAGGAGCCCAGGCCCGAGCCGAGCACGATTGCGACGCGCGGCACGACCGGAATGCTTGCGCGGATCGCAGCAGCCGCCTCTTCTGCTTTCTCAAAAATGCCGTTAGCCAAGTGCTGCTCCTTCGTGGCAAGTCCAAGCCAGCAAGTGCGGCGAGATGCATTTCCACCCCGAGGGGTCTATCACCGCAACAGCACGCTTACGATCGACGCCGACATCAAATTGGCCATGGTGCCGGCGAGCATGGCGCGCAGTCCCAACTTCGCCAGGTCGTTGCGCCGGCCAGGCGCCAGCGCCCCGATGCCGCCAATCTGCATCCCGATAGAGCTGAGGTTGGCAAATCCGCATAGGGCGAACGTCGCGATGGTAAAGGAGCGGAAGTCGAGCGAGGCCTTCTGGGCTCCCAACAGGGAGTACGCGACCAATTCGTTCGTCACCGTACGCGTGCCCAGAAGATTGCCCACCTGGTGCGCGCTGTGCCACGGAACGCCAATCAGCCACGCGACCGGCGCAAAGACGAACCCGAGGATCACGTTCAAGCTGGAGGGAAAGGGAATATGGTGACCGCCCAGCCAGTAACTCAGGCCCCCGAGCATCCCATTCAGCAGCCCGATCAGGGCCAGGAAAGAGATGAGCATGATGCCCACGTTGAAGGCCAGGCGGCCGCCGTCAATGGTTCCCCGGGCAATTGCACCCAGTAGATTCTCTTCCCGGTGCGCTTCCTCAACCGGCATCGTTACCTGGCCGAGGGTGGCGGGAACCTGGGTCTCAGGCACCAGCATTTTGGCGATCAGGACGGTGCCCGGCGCGGTCATGATCACTGCCGCAAGCAGATGCTTGGCCTCGATCCCGTAAAGGATATAAGCCGCCATGATGCCACCCGAGACATGCGCCATGCCGCTGGTCATGATGGTCATCAGCTCCGACTGTGTGGCTCCGGGCAGGAACGGCCGGATGCTGAGCGGGGCTTCGGTCTGGCCCATGAAGATGCTGGCCGCTACGTTCAGAGATTCGGCTCCGCTGATGCGCATGGTGAGCTGCATTAACCGGGCCATGGCCTTGATGACGATCTGCATGATCCCCAGGTGGTACAGCACGGCGAAGAAGGCGGAGATGAAGATGATGGTGGGAAGCACCTGGAAGGCGATGATGAACCCATAGGAGGAGTGCTGTTTGCCCAACTCCCCAAAGACGAACCCGGAGCCGACAAAAGCATAGGCGAGCATCCGGTTTACCGCGTCCCCGGCTGCGGCCAGGGCTCGTTCTCCGGCGTCAAAGCGGAGCACCAGCAAGGCGAAAATCCACTGCAATCCAAGTCCCCACGCAGCCGTCTGCCAGCGAATCGCCTTGCGGTTCGTCGAAAGCAGCCACGCCAACAATAAGATTGCCAGCAGCCCCAGCAGCCCCGTCCATCGTCCCAAGCGATTCTCCTTACAACACCCTGAGCGTAATGGCAGCCGGGCAGTGACGCAATATGGTTCTTTTTGCGATTTAGGAGGTCGTATAGAGAAGGAGCAGCTTGCGCCTCATCTTGCGGCTCGTTCCGGCTGATGGAAATGACGGCGCGACCTGCGGCAGCCGACCCGCTATCCTTACGGTTGATCCCTATGGCGATCAAAAAGAGAGCCCGTCCGGCCCCAACCGTTCCGTCTACGGATACCCCAGATGTTCTGGAGCTATTTCATCCGGTGACGGCAGACTGGTTTCGAGCTGTCTTCGAACAGCCCACCGCCCCGCAGCGGCTGGGCTGGCCGGCCATCGCCCGCGGCGAAAGTACCCTGATCCTCGCCCCCACCGGTACCGGCAAGACCCTGACCGCCTTTCTTTGGTGCCTCAACCGCCTCATGTTGCACCGCGAGGCCGCCGAAACCGAAGGCTGCCGGGTCATTTACCTCAGCCCCCTGAAAGCCCTGGCCGTCGACGTAGAACGCAATCTGCGCTCCCCCCTCGCCGGCATCGCGAACATGGCTCGCCAAGCCGGAGTTCCATTCCATCAGCCGGAAATAAGTATCCGCACCGGTGACACATCGCAAAAGGAACGAAGCAAGTTCCGCCGCCACCCGGCCGAGATCCTCATCACCACCCCGGAGTCACTGTACCTACTGCTGACCTCAGACGCCGCCGCCAGCCTGCGCAGCGTCGATACGGTGATCATTGACGAAATTCACGCCGTGGTGCCGACCAAGCGCGGTGCGCATCTGGCACTCTCGCTGGAACGGCTCGAGGCCATCACCGAAGGCCGGGTGCAACGCATCGGTCTCTCCGCCACTCAACGCCCATTGGAAGAGGTAGCGCATTTCCTTGGCGGCTCGTCGATCTGCCGTGGGCCACGCCTGCCGCGGGCGACGATAGCGAACCCGCTGCCGGGATGCCGCACAGGACTCTCCCCTGGTCGCGTATCGGCCCGTCACCATTGTCGATGCCAGCGAACCGAAGAGGCTCGATCTGCGCATTGAAGTGCCAGTCGAGGACATGGCCCGCTGGGCCAAAAGGAAGAACTGCCCAGCGGTGCGGCCTCCCAGGGTCCCAAGCGGACTTCTATCTGGACCGCCATCCATCCCCGCCTGGTCGACATCATTCGCGAGCGCCACTCCACCATCATTTTCGTCAACAGCCGGCGCATTGCCGAGAGGCTGGCCGGCGCGATCAATGAACTGGCAGGTGAGCAACTGGCGCGCGCCCACCACGGCTCACTCGCCGCCGCGCAGCGCTCCGAGATCGAAGAACAGTTGAAGGCCGGACGTCTGCGCGCGCTGGTCGCCACCTCTTCGCTGGAACTCGGCATCGATATGGGCGCGGTCGACCTGGTGATCCAGATCGAAGCTCCGCCTTCGGTAGCCAGCGCCATGCAGCGCATTGGCCGGGCCGGGCACCACGTGGGCGCGGCCAGCGAAGGAGTGATTTTTCCCAAGTATCGTGCCGACCTCGTAGCCTGCGCCGCGGTCACGCGCGCCATGCATGAAGACCTGGTGGAATCCACCCGCTTTCTGCGCAACCCGCTGGACGTGCTGGCGCAGCAGATCGTCGCCATCGTGGCGCAGCCTCCCGTCGCCGGACGGCTGCGGGACAAGCCGCGTCTGCCGAGCGAGATTGCCGTCGAAGAGGTCTTCCGGCTGATTCGCGGCGCCGCTCCCTTCAGCAGCCTGACCCGCACCGCCTTCACCGGCGTGCTCGATCTGCTGGCCGGTCGCTATCCCTCTGACGAATTCGCCGATCTGCGGCCGCGCATCACCTGGGACCGCACGCGCGACACCCTGACGCCGCGTGAGGGAGTCAAGATGCTGGCCATCCTGAACGGCGGCACCATTCCCGACCGAGGGCTCTACGGTGTATTTCTCTCCGGAGCGGAAGGCAAGGCGGTCCGCGTGGGCGAGCTGGACGAGGAGATGGTATTTGAAAGCCGGACCGGCGACACCTTTGTCCTGGGCGCGTCGACCTGGCGCATCGATGAGATCACCCACGACCGCGTGCTCGTATCTCCGGCGCCGGGTCAGCCGGGCAAGATGCCGTTCTGGCATGGAGACAACGCCGGCCGCCCGCTCGAGTTTGGCCGCCGCATCGGCCAACTGGTCCGCGAACTGCGCGACATGCCGCGCAATGCCGCCCTGAGCCGCTTGATCCGCGAGCACGACCTCGACACCATGGCGGCGGAAAACCTCATCCGTTTTCTGGCTGACCAGGAAATTGCTACCACGGTAGTGCCAGATGACCGCAACATTGTCATCGAACGCACCCGCGACGAAATGGGGGACTGGCGGGTCTGCGTGCTGACCCCGTTCGGCAGCCGCATTCACGCGCCCTGGGCCATGGCGATCACCGGCCGGATACGTGCCAGTGGCGGTGCCGATGTGGAAGCCATGTGGGGCGATGATGGTTTCGTGCTTGCGCTTCCCCGACAGCGATGCAGCCCCCGATTCCGAACTGGTTCTGATCGACGCCGAAGAAGCCACCGACCTGGTGCTGCGTCAGCTCAGCGGCACCGCGTTGTTCGCGGCAAAATTCCGCGAGAGTGCTGCCCGGGCTCTGCTGTTGCCCCGCAGGCGTGCGCAGGGACGCGCGCCCTTGTGGCAGCAACGCAAGCGCGCCTATGATCTGCTCTCCGTCGCCTCCCGCTATCCCTCATTTCCCATTCTGCTGGAGGCCTATCGCGAGTGCATGCGCGACGTTTTCGACATGCCGGCCTTGCTCGAGACGCTCCGTGCCATTCGCCAGCGTAACGTGCGCGTGCACGTCGCCGACACCCGCACTCCTTCGCCCTTTGCTTCCTCGCTGCTCTTCAGCTACGTAGCCAACTACATCTACGACGGCGATGCGCCGCTGGCCGAGCGCCGCGCCCAGGCCCTCTCCATCGATCAGGAGCAGTTACGCGACCTGTTGGGCGATGCCGATCTGCGCGAGTTGCTCGATGCCGATGCCATCCACGAGGTGGAAGAGCAGCTTCAGGGCCTGCTCGAAACCCAGCGCATTCGCACGGCGGATGGCATTCACGATCTGCTGCTGCGCATCGGTGATCTTTCGCGCGAGGAATTGCTCAGCGCCGCCTCGCCGATCCCGGGCTCATCCATCAACTGGATCGGCTGCTCCGCGGCCGCGCGCCTGCTCGAGATCAAGATAGCCGGAGAAAAGCGCCTCATCGCCGTCGAAGATGCGGCTCGCTATCGCGACGCGCTGGGCATTCCGCTTCCTCCGGGAATCGCGGCATCGTTGCTGCAGCCGGTCGAGGCGCCGGTACTCGAACTGCTTCGCCGCTTCGCCCGGACCCACGGGCCCTTCACCCTGCGCGAAGTGACCGAGCGCTTTCCGCTGGATACCCACCAGGTCGAAAGCGTATTGAATACGTTGCTGCTGGATGGCCGCATCGTGGAAGGAGGATTCCGTCCCGGCGGCGTCTACCGCGAGTGGTGCGATGCCGAAGTGTTGCGCCAGATCCGCCGCAAATCGCTCGCCCGTCTTCGCCGCGAAGTGGAGCCCATCGAGCAGCAGGCACTGGAGCGGCTGTCGACTCACTGGCAGGGTGTGCTGCAGCGCAGGCGTGGTCTCGATGCGTTGCTGGACACCATCGAGCATCTGCAGGGTGCGCCACTCGCCGCCTCCCTGCTCGAGACTTCGATCCTGCCCGCGCGTCTGGCGAATTATTCACCCGGCAAGCCTGGACACCTTGATTGCCGCCGGCGAAGTAGTCTGGGTTGCGGCCTCGATTCACTGGGCGAGCACGATGGCCGCATCGCCCTGTTCTTGTCCGACAGACTCAGGACTCCTGCTGCCCCCGCGTGCCGACCCGCCGGCAGAAAATCCGTTGAGCCCGCGAGAGCTCGCCCTCATGGAGCAACTGGCTCGCACCGGCGCCGCCTTCTTTACTCAACTGCACGAAGCGGTCGGCGGAGGATACCCGGGCGAAACCCTGGATGCGCTATGGAGCCTGGTGTGGCGCGGCCTGGTGACCAATGACACCTTTCACGCCTTGCGCGCGTACGTCGCCCGGCCCGCTTCCTCGCGTCAACCGAAGCGGCAGCACAACCTGCCCTCCTTCCGCTCCCGGCGCACCACTCCGCCCAGCGCCCAGGGCCGCTGGAGCCTGGTTCCCTCATCGCTGGCTTCGCCGACGGAATGGAGTCACGCGTTCGCCAACCAGTTGCTCAATCGCTATGGCGTGCTTACCCGGGAGTCGGCTGCCACGCGAAAACCTCCCCGGAGGATTCAGCGCCATCTACGACGTGCTCAAGGCGCTCGAAGAAAGCGGCCGCATACGCCGCGGCTATTTCGTCGCCGGCCTGGGAGCGACCCAGTTTGCCTTGCCCGCGGCCGTCGATCTGCTGCGCTCGCTGCGCACAGGGCCGCCGCTCGAAAAAGCCGGAAATGGTAACACTCGCGGCTACCGATCCTGCGAATCTTATATGGCTCCGTGCTGCGCTGGCCGGCGGGCGAAGAAGAGGATGGCCCCGCGATGCTCACCCGTAGTGTCGGCGCCAGCGTGATCCTGCGCAACGGCGAACTGGTGGCCTACCTGCGGCGCAGGAACCCGAGCCTGCAGATCTTTCTGCCCGCGGAAGAGCCGGACCGCTCCATCACCGCCCGCGACCTGAGCCAATTCCTTGCCACCCTGGCGCAACAGGATATGGAGCGCCGCGAAGACCAGCGGGGCGGCATGCTGATCTCGACCATCAACGGTCAGCCGGCGGCGCAGCATTTCCTCGCGTCCTTCCTCCAGGAAGCCGGTTTCCATGTGGCGCCGCTTGGCCTCAATTTCCGGCGGCTGCCCGCCCTGCTGCCGGCGGCCTCTCGCCCAAACGAAGACAGCCGTCCCAAAGTGCAATAGGAGAGTTTTTTCGGCAACTGAGGTTGCGGAGAGCTTGGCTGTACCTGTTGCTGCTTGTTATCGTTGTCGCCCTTCCCCAAACAATCTTCCGAAGAAGCCCTTTTTCTTCTTCTGCTGCTGGTCGGGAGGAGGCGGTGCAGGTCCCGGCTGGGCCGTAGCGGCTGCTGCCTGCGAGCCCGTCGGCTGCGCGGGCAACGCAGGCATTCCGTTCGCCGGCGTTCCAGGAGCCACAGTGGCCTCTTTGCCAATACCAAAAAGCTTCTGGAAAACATTCCGCTGATCGCCGGCGCTCTGGTCGCAGGTTTGCGTCGGTGCGGTCCCGTCGAGAAACACCGCATCATAATCCTTGCGGGCAACTGGCGTCCGCAGAGCAGGTTCGTCACTTTATCCAGCCGCACCGTCGAGACTCCGGTGGGAGTAGGGAACTGGCGCGTATCGGAATACTGCGGCAACTGCACAGCGTGCTTCATGAAATCAGCCCAGATCGGAGCCGCCGTTTTGCCGCCTTCCAGCTTCAGATCCGTGTAGTCGTCATTGCCGATCCACACCACGCAGAGCAGGTTGCTGGTAAAGCCGGCGAACCATGCATCGTGAGACGTGCCGGTCTTGCCCGCTGCAGGGGCGGTAAAGCCTATGGCACGAATCGTCGCGCCAGTGCCGGCGTTGACCACGTTCTCCATCAGCGCCAAAGTCAGATACGCAACCCGCGGATCAAGGATCGGTTTGGAGTTTGGCGGATAGTCGTTGAGCACGTCGCCAGAAGCGGAACGGACAGAAGCCACTAACCAGGGATCGATCCTCACCCCGCCGTTGGCGAACGTCGTGTAGGCGCCGGCCATATCGAGAGGTGTGGCGTCGTAGGAACCCAACGCCACCGAGGGCGTTCCGCGAGCTGATTTCATCCCGGCATCGCGGGCCAAAGCAGCGACGTTGTTGTAACCCACCATCTGGGCCAGCGACACAGTCGCGTTGTTTTGCGAAAACTGGAGCGCGGTGCGAGCGGTGATGTCGCCGGTGTAACGCGTGTCGTTGTGGTAATTGCCCGGAGCATAGCCACCTTCAAAGGTCGTCAGATTGTTGTTGAGCATGGTGATGGCGGTAAAGACCCCGCTCGGCCTCCCCGGATCGGGCGGAGCAGGATCCGCGGAAACCAGTTGCTCGCTGGGCAGGCGCCTGTGGGCAGGCGGCTGGGTGAGTATCGTTCCGGCCAGGCTGGTGTTGAACGCCGCGGCGTAGACAAAGGGCTTGAAGATCGGATCCCGTCGGCCGGTTAGAAACCGCATGATCGAACTGGCTGGCGCCGTAATTCCGTCCCCCAACCAAAGCCAATACCTGCCCGGTGTGAGGATTCAGCGCCACCAGTGCCACCTGGGGATAAACAATGGGCGAGTCGTCGCCCGCCTTGACGCGTCGCGCATGCAGTTTCTCTACCTGCACGTCGACCGCCTTCATGCCTTCCGTCACTGCTTCCGTCGCCTCGCGCTGCAGATCCGGGTCGAGCGAGGTGTATATGCGCAGACCTTGCCGGTTGAAGTCGGTGTCTCCCAGGTGCTGCACCAACCGGTCGCGCACCAAGTCGACGAAATACGGCGCCTCACCCGCATCGATATTGATCGGCGCCAGCTTGAGCGGCTCGGCCTTGGCTTCTATCGGACTCTTGCTTGGTGATCTTGCCCGTTTCCACCATCGCATCCAGAACCAGTATTGCGGCGTTGGATCGCCCGATCCGGATGGCGGTAGGGATTGAGATAACTCGGGTGCTGAATCATGCCCGGCGAGCATCGCGCATTGAGCCAGGTTCAGCTGCCGGACGTCTTTGCCGAAGTAGGTCTGGGCTGCCTGGCCAAAGCCGTTGATAGCAAAGCTTCCCTGCTGTCCCAGCGGGATCTGGTTGGCATAGAGCTGGAAGATCTGTTGCTTGTTGAAGCGATTCTCGAGCTGGAAGGTGATGGCAATTTCGATGATCTTGCGCTTGATCCGTCTTCTCCGGCGAAAGGAAGAATCCGCGCGCAAGCTGCATGGTGAGCGTGGAACCGCCCTCCCGTCGCCGGCCACCCGCAGATCGTGCGCAGAGCTGCCCAGCAAGCGGAAATAGTCGACGCCGCCATGGTCAAAGAAGCGCCGGTCTTCGATCGAAGTGACGGCGTTCACCAGGTTCGGCGGCAGCTCGTTAAAGGTCACCAGGCGGCGCTTGGTGCGGTACTGGTCCTTCAGAAAGCCCGGTGATGAGCTGCGGTTCCAGCTCATACGCGTCCAGCTGCTGGCCGCCATCGCCGGAGATCCGGCTGACCAGGCCCTTGTCGAACGTGACCGTGGCCCCCTGCTCCGAGTGGTAGGACTGCGGACCCGGCTGGATCGTGATGCTGCCATCGTTGAGCGCATAGGTTCCCATGCGCGACCGGTCGCGATCGCCATCGCCGCTGTAGCCCGCGTCTGCGTAACTCCTGAGCCACCGTTTGCGGAGTTAACTTCTGCCCGATGCGTACTTCCTTCGGCGCGGCATAGATCTTTGCCGTTTGCTCGAAGAGTGGCTTCTGCAGCTTGCTCATCCACGATGTGCCGGTATTTGAAGTAGTAGTAGCCGAAGATCGATTCGCCCACCACCAGGCCGAGCAGGACCGTGCCACCCACCACCAGCAGGATGATGTTGCGCACCGGGTGTTGCCAGCAAGCTCGCACGGACAACCTTGATTTTGACTGCCAAATTAGTAACTCCGCTGCGGGACTTCGAGTGAGCACCGGCCTTCCTGCGAGTCTACAACCGACTCGTCCTTGCATACCCGTCTTGTACTGATCTCCGGCGATCCAGCGAACATCCTGGCTGGTCGACTGTGAAGATCCGCGTCACCAGCTCCAGCCGCCCCTCCTCTGCCGCTTTCTTGCCTACATTAATCCTGAAGGGTATGCCGATCAGGTCCGCATCTTTGAATTTGACACCTGCCCGCTCGTCTCTGTCATCCAGCAAAACCTCAAATCCGGCCTCCTCGAGCTTCGTCGCCACCTGTTCGCCAGTGGCTGCCAGCATGCGCGTCGCCCGTATTGGTAACGGTCACGACCACGTCGAAAGGCGCAATCGAGCGTCCCAGCCAGAAACCGTTGGCATCATGGTTCTGTTCGATGGCTGCGGTTAGGATGCGTTCTATCCCGATCCCGTAACAGCCCATGATGGGGGTCACTTCCTTGCCATTGGGGTCCAGTACCCGGATGCCCATGCCGTCCGAATACCGGTAGCCGAGCTTGAAAATGTGCCCTACTTCGATGGCCTTGGCCACCTTCAGCGCATTCCCGGGCACCGCCGGGCACTGCGGGCAACTTTCCCCCTCGGTGACGTTGCGGACGTCCGCAGTCAGGGTAGGAACAAAATCGCGCCCCGGGGTCACATTGCGCAAATGATATTCCTCCCGGTTGGCCCCGGCGACCAGGTTGCGGCGTCCGTCGAGAGCGCTATCCAGAATAACCGTCGCCTTCCCGGCCTCCGCCTGTTCACCCGGAGCCAAGGCGTCAAGCCCGATGGGACCTAAGTAACCGGCCGGGGCGTGGAAGGTATTCAGAATCTCCTCGGCAGCCATCGGCCGCAGTTCGCGGGCGCCCGGAAACAGCCCGGTGAGCTTGGCCAGGTTGACGCGTGTGGTCGCCGCGCAGAAAGACCACGACCGGGCTGGCGATTTCCGCCGCACCCGCCTTGTCCGCCTGCGGTCAAAGCCATGAAGGCCATGGTCTTGATCTGGTGAACCGGTTCCAGTTGAAGCAACGCGCCCACGTCTTCGATGGTGCGCCGTCCCGGTGTATGGACCAGTTCCGGCGCGCCATCTCCCGGGCAGATCTTCGACCGGGGGAGCTGCGAGGTCGCCTTATCCATGTTGGCTGCATAGTTGCAGGCGGAGCAGCTGGCGATCAGGTCTTCGCCGGCTTCGGCGTACACCATAAACTCCTGCGATTGGGAACCGCCCATGGCGCCGGAGTCGGCCTGCACCGCGACAAAGTTCAGACCGCTGCGAGCTGAGGATCGCGCGATAGGCCGCATCGTGCTTCTTGTAGCTGACATCCAGGCCGGCGTCGTCCAGATCGAAGGAATAGCTGTCCTTCATGATGAACTGACGCACCCGCAGCAGGCCCGCTCGCGGTCTCGGCTCATCCCGGAACTTGGTCTGAATCTGGTACCAGATCTGGGGCAACTGCTTATAGCTGCGCAGTTCTTTGCGGGCAATATCGGTCATGACTTCTTCTTCGGTCATGCCCAGCACCAGCCACGCGCCTTTGCGGTCCTGCAGCTTGAACAGGTTCTGGCCCATGATCGTCCATCGCCCGCTCTCTTCCCACAACTCACGAGGATGCAGCGCCGGCAGCAGAAACTCCTGCCCGATGCGGTCCATCTCCTCCCGGACGATGGCCTGAATCTTGTTAATCGAGCGCTGGCCCAGGAAAAGGTAGGAATAGATTCCGGCGCCCAGTTGACGGATATATCCGGCGCGCAATAGAAATTTGTGACTGGCGACCTCGGCATCGGCCGGGGCTTCACGCAAGGTAGGGATGAACAGCTTCGACCAACGGTGCATTCAGGGGGTACTTTCTCCGGCAAACGTCTTTCAATTCTAAATGGTCCGGAGATCGGCCGCCGGTATTCACCGGACTGTCATCAAACCGGGCCCGACGCTTTTTACAATCACGGATGCTATGTATAACGAACCTTTGACCTTCGACGTAGTTCCCGGCAAAACGGCGGACACTCGCATCTTTCGCTTGCACGGACCGATTACCCTCGCCAATCTGTTCGACTTTCAGAAGGTTCTGAACGCCGGCACCGAGAAACTCACCATCATCGACTTCACGGAATCGCGAATACATGGACTCGGCGGGGCTGGGAGTCCTGCTCAACTACTACGTCTCCGGCAAACGCCACGGCCGCACTCTTCGCCTGGTAGCGGTCAACTACCGCGTAGCCGAACTGCTAAAACTGACCAGCTCCCAAACCCTGATCAAAAGCTACGACACCATCGAAGCCGCGGAAGCCGCCACCTCGTAGAAGACCGCAGATCTCTCCACCCTTCGGCTAAATCAACTCAAGTCCCCACAAATCATGCAGATGGAGCACGCCGGCAACAACCCCGCCGCCCTCAACCACCACCAGCGAAGTAATCTTCTTCTCCTCCATCATGCTCAGCGCGCGCGCGGCAAACTCATCCGGGCCAATCGTCTTCGGCGTCCGCATTCATAGCGTCCCCCGCCGTCATACCCAACGCGTCCGGTCCCTTCGCCTCCAACAGCCGGCGCAGGTCGCCGTCGCTCATGATGCCGACCAGAATCTGGCCATCCGTAACCGTGGTCATGCCCAAACCCTTGCGGCTCATCTCGTAAATCACCGCCGGCATCGGAGTAGCCGCGCCAACCCGAGGCACCGCATCACCCACATGCATCAACTCCCGGACCCGGGCCAATTTCCTGCCCAGCTTGCCCCCCGGATGCAGATCCGCAAAATCTTCCGCCCGGAAACCCTTTTCGCTGCGACACCGCAATCGCCAGTGCATCGCCCAGCGCCAGCATCACCGTGGTCGACGCGGTCAGGCGCCAATCCCATCCCGCAGGCTTCCTGCTCCACGCTCAGATCCAGGGCCACATCGCTGGCCAGCGCCAGCGTGGAATTCATCGCGCAGCAGAAACTGATCAAGGCCATCGCCCATCCTCTTGAGCGTCGGCAGCAAACGCAGAATCTCCTCCGTCTCCCCGCTGGAAGACAGTGCCAGCACCAGGTCTCCCTTGGCCAGCATGCCCAAATCGCCATGAATCGCCTCGGCCGGATGTAGGAATAAAGCCGGCGTTCCGGTGGAGTTGAACGTAGCCACCAGCTTCTGCGCGATAATGCCGCTCTTGCCGATGCCGGTCACCACCACGCGTCCCGCGGCGGCTGCCGCACTCCATCACCAGCTCCACCGCGCGGGCAAAGCGGGCCGACATCCCGTCCTCGAGACGTTCCGCAAGTCTAAGCAGCGCTTCGGCTTCAATGCGAATCAGTTGCGCGGGAGTGGGCGTGTTCATCAATCATCCAGGGCGAAAACAATTGATCGTAGCAGGCGTCCATTAGAATGGAAGATGTGAAGCGCAATCAATGGGTCATCGTGCTGGTTCTCGCCGCATTCGCCCTCATGGTGTGGTCGGGATACGCCAACTACAAGCGCCGGAAGCAATATGCCCAGCGCCAGGCGCAGGGTACCCTGGTTCCGGAAACTGCCAATAACCAGTCTGTCCAGCAAGACGTGGCCGCCGACGAGGGCCTGCCCGACCTGCGCGGCAAGCGGGCGCCGGACTTCAGCCTGCGGACCGTCGAGGGCAAAAAGGTCTCGCTCGCCGACTACAAAGGCAAGGCGGTGCTGATCAACTTCTGGGCGACGTGGTGTGCGCCCTGCAAGATTGAGATGCCCTGGCTTGTCGCTCTGCGCAGCCAGTACGCCCCCCAGGGTTTCGAAATCCTCGGGGTCAATGCGGACGATCCTGGCACTCCGCGATCCAAGCTGGCCAAATTCGGCGAGGAGCAGGGTCTCAACTACCCGCTGCTGGTAGGCGATGATGCCATGTCGCGCAAATATGGCGGAGTCGAGTTCCTGCCCACCTCCTATTTCGTCGGCCGCGATGGCAAGATTGTCGCGGAGACCGCCGGCCTGGTCTCAAAGAACGAGGTAGAGGCCAGCATCAAGAAGGCGCTGGCGGCGGGAGGCCAACTAACGTGTTCCGCTGCGCCTTGCTGATCTTTGCCGGGCTTGCGGCGTGGCTGCAGGTGATCAAGGATCAACCGTTGCCCTGCCCGCCGATAACGCGGTTCAATTTCTTTACCCCGCCCAGGTAACTGTTCCCGCAAAGCGTCCTGCCCAGATCGATCTCCACTTCCGGGTGGCCAACGGTCTGCATATCAATTCTCACTCGCCTACGGAGAAGTCGCTGATACCTGCGAGGCTGGCGGTGGTGGAACCCCCGGGTCTTCACGTGAGCGCGGTCGATTTTCCCCCGGGTACCGACTACGCCTTTTCAGTTTGCTCCCAAAGAAAAACTGAGCGTCTACACGGGTGAGTTCGTTCTGCATGCGCACCTGACAGCCCAGCCGGGAGAGCATGTTCTGCGAAGGAGGCCTGCACTACCAGGCCTGCGACTCCAACTCCTGCATGCCGCCGCATACCATTCCCGTCACGGTTACGGTTGTCGCCCAGTAAGACGAATCCGTGAAAGATTTCCGCGGACCATGCCTGGACATCTCCTCGGACGCCCAATTACCCGCGATTCCTCCTGAGCAGACGGTATCGACCCAGCCGCCTTAAGCCGCTTGATCACACGCTCTTTCCCCAACGCCGCCATCACCGCAAACAGACTAGGAGCCACGCCCTGCCCGGTGAGCGCCACCCGTGAACCATTGATCAGCGCACCGGCCTTCACGCCCTTCTCCGCGGCGAAAGCGCGCAGCAATTCCTCCGCGCTCGCCTCGGTAAACTCGTCCACCAGTTCATACCGTTCGCCTAATTCCACCAACAACGCGCGGCTCTGCTCGTCCGCAAGAAATTTAGCCACCGCGGCTGTATCGTACTCGTAAGCATCGCTGAAGTAACCGCGAAAAGCCCCAGCAAAATCCTTGAGACTGCGCGCCCGCGGTTGCAACAAAGCAATCGTTGCCAAAATTTCCTCCCCGGTCCGATCGGAATGAAATCCAGCCCTCGCCCACTCCTCTTCAATCAGCGGCAGCAACTGCTGCGGGCGAATAACGGCGGATCCATTCGGTGTTGAACCAGGCCAGCTTGTCGTTATCGAAGACCGCATTGGACTTCGATATGCCACCCAGCGAGAACAGCTCGATCAACTCGTCCGGAGCTAAGTATCTCCTTCCCCGCGACCCCCGGCGTCCATCCCAGCAGCCCCAGAAAATTCCGGAAAGCTTCCGGCACGATGCCCATGTCCTGGTAAGCCAGCACACTGGTGGCGCCGTGACGCTTGGAAAGCCGGCTCTTGTCCGGTCCAAGGATCAGCGGCAGGTGAGCAAAGACAGGCAGCTTTTCCCCCAGGGCCTGGTACTGCAACACCTGCTTGGGCGTATTCGAGATGTGGTCGGCCCCGCGAATGACATGGGTGAGCCGCATATCCAGATCGTCGGCCACCACGCTCAGGTGATAGGTGGGCACGCCGTCCGAGCGCAACAGCACAAAGTCTTCCAGCTCCGCGTTGGCGAACTCCACCCGGCCGAAGACCGCATCCTCAAACCGCGGTGACTCCACCCTCCGGCACCGCAAATCGCAAAGCGCCAGGCTCGCCCGCCTGTACCCGTTCGTGGGCCACCGCACGGATCGATCGCACGGCAACGCCGGTCGTACATCGGCGGCTTGCCGGCGGCCACAGCCGCCGTCCGCCGTTGCTCCAGTTCTTCCTTGGTGCAGAAGCAGTAATACGCGTGCCCGCTCTGGCGCAACCTCTCGGCAGTGGCTTGATACAGCGGCAGCCGCTGCGACTGAAAAAACGGTCCTTCGTCCCACTCCATGCCGAGCCAGCGCATGCCATCGAGGATGCCCTGCACCATATCCTCGGAGGAGCGCTCGAAGTCCGTATCTTCAATGCGCAGAATGAATACGCCGCCGGTGTGCCGGGCAAAGAGCCAGTTGAAAAGAGCAGTGCGCGCACCACCTACATGCAGGTAGCCGGTGGGTGAGGGTGCAAATCGAACACGAGGAGTCAAAGGGGAATCTAGCATCGCTTTCGACGATGCTAGATCATTCGCATGCAGATGATGCTCTAGCGCTCGCGGCTGATACGGAACCGGCGGCGGCGCAGGATAAACCATCGCCGCGGGAACCACATTCCAGCGCGAAAAGGCCAGAAAGTACAACATGACAAGGTTGATCAGAGGAACGAACATCAGCAGGGCGAGAAATGGGCTGAACCCGGCCTTCTTGAAAATGAACCAGTACGGAATCAGCACAAGGATCGAAAACAGTAGCTCCGAAGAACCCAAAGAACATCAGGAAAATGAGCGAATGCTCAGGCCCGAATCCATAGTGTGGGTACATGGCTTAAGTCTCCGCGATGAGGTGCTGGCAAGCTTACCGCGCACGCCGGAGCCGGGCAACAAGGAAATCGCGTGCCCCGTACAACCGTGCGGCCGAGTTTCATTGCAGGGTGTCTCACCCGATCACTCGTTTAGGTAATGTCTTCGGTATCGAAGGCCGGCAGCGGCACCATGCGCCGGCTCTTGCTGGTCCCTAGCCCCTCGCTCGCGCCGATATGGGTCAGGACCTCGTCCACTTTAGCCGGGTCATCGACCTCGGCTTCGAGCAAGCCGATCCCGCACTTGGTCGTCTGCCGATCTCCAGCAAAACCACGGCCTGCGCCTGGGCCACATGATCCAGTTCAGTCCCTCCGGCGTTTTGGCCTTGATTCCCACCGCATTGGGTTGAATCTCCAGCAACTCCGCCACCCGTTGCCGCATATCACCGGAGATCGGGCCGATCTTGGGCGCGGCCAGCACCAGCGTGGTGTCGACGTTGACGATGCGATAGCCGGCGGTGCGCACTTCTTCCAGCGCCAGGTTGAGGAAAATCGCAGAATCGGCATTCTTCCAGCGTGGATCGCCGGGCGGAAAGAAGCTGCCGATATCGCCCACCGCCAGCGCGCCCAGCAGGGCATCGGTGATGGCGTGCAACAACACGTCGCCGTCTGAGTGGCCGGCCAGGCCCTCGGGGTGATCGATTGCGATGCCACCAATTTTCAACGGCACGCCAGGCTGAAATGCGTGCGAGTCCCAGCCGCAGCCTATTCTCATGCTCATTCGTTTCTCAGCTCGTCAGGACCGGTGTTGCAAATAAAACTCCGCCAGCTGCAGATCGCCAGGATGGGTGATTTTCAAATTCGCCGGCGAACCCAGCACCACCGCGACCTGTACCCCCGACCGCTCGACGATGCTGGCTTCATCGGTTCCAATAAATCCATCCGCTTCCGCGTCCGCAAAGGCTTGACGCAGAACGCTCCAGCGAAAACCCTGCGGGGTCTGCGCCTGCACGATGTATTCCCGGGGAATGGTAGCGGTAACAATGGCACCCCGGGCGGTGCGCTCCACCTGTTTGATAGTATCCACGGCCGGCAGCCCGACGATCGCCGCGCCGGAACTTTCTACCGCTTCGATGGTTCGTTCGATGGTTGCGGGGTCGATCAACGGCCGCACCGCATCGTGCACCAGGATGATGTCATCGTCGGCCGCGGAGAGAGCCTTAAGCGCCTGGCTCACCGACGCCTGCCGCGTGTCTCCACCCTCCACCACCCGTACCCGCGAAGCCAGGGAATGTTCTGCGATCAGCGCTTCCATGCGGCCCATTTCCGGTTTACGCACCGCAACATAAATGCAGCTTACACGCGGCACAGCCGCGAAGGCACGCAAGCTGTGGACCAGAATCGGCAAACCCTGCAAAGCAAGAAACTGCTTGGGAGCATTGGGAGTGGCATGGCCCGGCGCCATCCGTGTGCCCATGCCGGCGGCCGGTAGAATCACGAAAACCCGCATAAAGATCGGAGTATAGCAGGAAGGCTGGCCGCGCCCGTGGCCGCGGCCCCATGACCGCGCCCGATGACCAGCCGTCTACCCAATCCGCGGCGCGCATAAGCCCACCACCGCTGTTCTTGGCGACCCCCGTTGCGGCTCAGCCCTCTACCGGCTCCACGTAGAACATTTCGTTGGTTCGGCGGAAGCCATTGCTCTCGTACAGCGGTTTTCCCGCGTCGGTTGAATGCAGAGCCACCACCGAATCTTTTGCTTCCGGGCCTCGGCCAGTGCCTGGTCGATCAGATGGCTGGCCAGTTTTTTCCGCCGATGCTCGGGTTCGACGTAAACATTTAAAAGGTACCCGCGCTTATCCTGCCGCGGATCCAGCGGGTGCGGCGGCCAGTCCAGCACGATCAAGCCGGCGCCTGCGACGACCTTGCCGTTTTCGCTGGTAAGCCAGCCCAGGTATCGTCCGTCTGCCAGCCTGGTCTCGACCCACGGTTTGAAGTACTCCGCCATCACATCCAGAACCCGGTTGTCCTGACGGCCCGCGTCCACAAACATTCGTCGTCGGTGATGGGTGATTACGGCCGCGTCTGCGGGCGTCGCTGCTCGTATCTGGTACATGCCCGCAGTATAGCCTCGGGGCCCATCGCTCACCAGCCAAGCTGGTGTCGATTGCTCTAACATAGCCGCAGCGATGCAGCCGCCCATACTTCGAAGTGGTCTCTTTCGTCCCGGTCAACGGATCGCCGTAGCGGTTTCCGGAGGCGCCGACTCCGTGGCCCTGCTGCGCCGCATGCTCGAGGAACGCCAAAAGCTGGCGATTGTGCTGTCTGTCGTCCACGTGCATCACGGGATTCGCGGCGCTGCCGCCGACGAGGACGCGGCTTTCGTAGGCAGACTGGCGGCGTCCCACGGCCTGCTCTTTCACCTGCATCGCACCGATGCGCCGGCCGCTGCCGCCAAGCTCCATGAAACCCTGGAAGAGGCTGCCCGTAATCTTCGCTATGCCTTTTTCCGTCAGCTGATGGCGAACGGCCAGGCGGACGCGGTCGCTACGGCTCACACCCTGGACGACCAGGCGGAAACGGTGCTGCACAAACTCCTGCGCGGCGCCTGGACCGAGGGCCTGAGTGGCATCCATCCCGTCCTCCCTGTCGAGCTCGGAAGCATCCTGCGTCCCTTTCTCGACAACACACGGGCCACGATTGAAGCCTGGCTCGTCGATCTCCAGCAGCCCTGGCGCGAAGACGAGAGCAACCAGGACCTGGCCCACACCCGCAACCGCATCCGCTACCAGTTGTTGCCCTTGCTGCGCACGCTTTAATCCTCAGATCGCCGGCGCAACTGGCGCGTTTAGCCTCCATCTCGGCGGATGAAGAAGCCTACTGGGCAAGCGGAACTGCGACCGCCTACTGCCCGGCCTCTGCTGCTACCCGGGCGGCCCACCCGAGGTGGCGGCCGTTCCTCCAGCACGCATCCGGAAGAAGAAACAGTGGCGATTGAGCTTACGCGGCTGCGCGAACTTCCCGGGCCGTGGCCCGGAGGGTTACTCCGCGCCGGCAGCGCGCCGCCTGGGCGCTCGGCTCAGCTTCGAACACACCGAACATCTTCTGGCGATGGCTGGCCTGGCCGGCAGAGAAACGAGAACCCTCACGCGCTGGCAAATTCGATCTTCCCGGAGGAATCTCGGTCGAGCGCAGCCTGCGCGAGATTCGCTTGACCCGAGGTTCGACCGAAGCCATACGTGCTCCCCTGCCGGCTTATGCGTTTGTGATCCCGGGCGAAATTCGGGCGCCGGAATACGGCGTACATTTGCGTGGCGAGCACTTCGGGGCGCAGAACGAGAAGGGATTAGCTGCTGGATCCACGCAAGGTGCAGTGCCGCAGCCGGCAACCTTGCGTGCTTGGAAAGCCGGGGACCGGGTGACACTGCGGCACAGCCGGGGTCCGAAAAAAGTTGCAGAAGTGCTGGACCGGCTCCACGTGGTGGGCGAAGCGCGAAAGAACTGGCCGGTGGTCGAGTCGGAGGGAACATCGTGTGGATGCGGGGGGCTGAAATTGAGGCCCCGGGATTCGTATTTACCGTCCAGCCCCTAACTGGAACGCCTGACCCGGGAGTAACTAACCGTCTAGCAGTGCCCCTCGCGTATAACTTCGGACACGCTTTCCGCTGGTTTCGCAGACGTTTCCAGCCGCACGGAGTAGAATAAATGTTGGTAGAATCAGGTGTGGCGGCATGCACAGATATTTGGCCGTATCCAACACCAAATCGCAGTCTTTCGGAATCATCCGACAGGTTACTGTCGTCTAATAGTTATAAAGGCTGCAAGAGCGTTCCCGGTGAACCGACGGGTTCGCCTCGAATGGTCCTTTCTCTTTATTGAGGCGCAGTAGAAAGAGGGTTATTCGTGAATTCGACGGTCAAGACAATTATTTTCTGGGTATTCATCCTGGCTTGCCTGGTGCTTCTATGGCAGATCGTCCAGAAGAGCACGGGCATGAGTCATGACCGTGAAATCTCCTTTTCTCAATTCATGCAGGACGGCCAGACCGGCAAGATCAGCGATGTGACCGTCACGAACAGTGAAGTACGCGGTCACTACGCCACGCGACCGCGAAGCTTTCCACACCACCGTGCCCGCCAACTACCCTGACATGTTCAAGATCCTTCAAGACAACCATGTCAGCATCACGGTGAAGGACGGGCAGGGCAATTCCTGGCTCCCCATCCTGCTCAACTTCGCGCCCATCATCGTGATCGCGGCCCTGTGGTTCTTCATGCTGCGGCAGATGCAGAGTGGTGGCAACAAGGCGCTGTCCTTCGGTAAGAGTCGCGCCCGGCTGCTCTCGATGCAGCAGAAAAAGATCACCTTCAAAGACGTGGCCGGCGTGGATGAGGCCAAGGAAGAACTGAAGGAGATCATCGAGTTTCTGCGCGAAGCGCAGAAGTTCCAGAAGCTGGGTGGCCGCATCCCCAAAGGCGTGCTGCTGGTTGGACCTCCAGGTACTGGTAAAACCTTGCTGGCCCGTGCGGTTGCCGGCGAAGCCAACGTGCCGTTCTTTTCCATTTCCGGTTCCGACTTTGTCGAGATGTTTGTCGGCGTCGGCGCCAGCCGCGTTCGTGATCTATTCGAACAGGGCAAGAAAAATGCTCCGTGCATCATTTTCATCGACGAAATCGACGCCGTTGGACGTCACCGTGGCGCCGGTCTTGGTGGTGGGCACGATGAGCGGGAGCAGACACTCAATCAGTTGCTGGTCGAGATGGATGGCTTCGAGTCCAACGATGGCGTCATTCTGATCGCGGCCACGAACCGTCCCGACGTGCTCGATCCTGCTCTGCTCCGGCCGGGCCGCTTCGACCGCCGAGTGGTTGTCGGCAGACCGGACGTGCGTGGACGCGAAGAAGTGCTCCGCGTGCACGCCAAGAAGGTTCCTCTGGCCGAAGATGTCGATCTCCGCATCCTGGCCCGCGGCACCCCTGGATTCTCGGGAGCCGATCTGGCCAACATGGTGAACGAGGCAGCTCTGAATGCAGCGCGCGCCAACCGCAAAGCAGTGCATCAGTTCGACTTCGAGCTCGCCAAGGACAAGGTCATGATGGGGGCGGAGCGCAAGTCCATGCTCCTCTCCGAGGATGACAAGCGCGATACCGCATATCACGAAGCCGGCCACGTTCTGGTGGCCGCCATGCGCGATCATGCGGACCCGCTGCACAAGGTCACCATCATCCCGCGCGGGATGGCTTTGGGTGTGACCATGCAGTTGCCCGAAGAGGACAAGCACACCGTCACCAAGGACTACCTCGAAACCCAGCTGGCCATTCTGATGGGTGGCCGCTGCGCCGAGGAGATCTTCATGAACCGCAAGACCACCGGTGCCGGCAACGACATTGAGCGCGCGACCGACCTGGCACGCAAGATGGTCTGCGAGTACGGCATGAGCCGCATGGGTCCGCTGACCTTCGGCAAGAAGGAAGAGCAGATCTTCTTAGGCCGCGAGATCGCACAGCACCGTGACTTCTCTGAGGAAACGGCGCGTCAGATCGACGCCGAAGTGCGCAGCCTGGTGGACGAGGCCTATAAGTCGGCCTACTCCATCCTTGGCGACAACAAAGACACGATGCACCGCATGGCGCAGGCCTTGCTGGATCGTGAAACCCTGGACGCGAATGATATCAAGCTGATCATTGCCGGCGAGCAACTGCCTCCGCTGCCTCCTCTTGGACCGCCGCCGGGCAATCCGTCGGGTGACGTTCAGCACGTGATCAAACCAGAGCCCGGACGAGCACCCGGGTTTGGCGGTGAAAGCCAGCCGTCACCCGCCTAAGCTGCAACCACCCAAACAGAAAGGCCCATTTCTTCGGAAATGGGCCTTTCGCTTTGCGTGAGTTGTATCAGTCGTCCACCCGCTTCGCCGACCCGCGAAGGATGAAACGGGTGCCCCGCAATTCATGTTCATTTTGTTAGGCTTACGTTTTTGGTTCTTGTTAGTCTGCGGAAAAACTCGACAATGCCTCGCAAAGCTGGATAGGGAAGCAGGACTGAATTAGTGAAGATGGGGCATCTGTCCAGTCCCGGAAGTTTCCCTAGCCTTTCAAGTCTTCCTCTTTCGCAGCTTTTACGGCAGGACCGAAGGCAACACCCGCAGGGGCAGACGGATCGCCTGATGCGACAATAACCAAAGCATGCGCGGTCCCGTCGTTCGCTGATTGCTCTGGCTTTTCTTGCCATCATCCGGTTGCGGATACCACACCGTCGGCTCCGCCGCTCATCTACCGGACACCGTCCACACCCTCGCCGTACCGATCTTCAAAAACAAGACGCAGTTCTACCACATCGAAGTCCCCATGACCCAGGCGGTGGTGCGTGAGTTTACAGATCGTACACGGCTCAAGCGTCACGTTCGAGACGCCGGCGATGGCGCCGATGCCACCGTGACCGGGACCATCCTCTCCGAATCGGTACAACCGTTGACCTATAGAACCGAGACCACCGACGTCCAGGCGGGTCAGCAAACCAGCGTCACCTCCAGCTTCCTGGTCACCATCAACGTGAACGTGCTGGTGACCGACCGTGACCAACGGGTCCTCTACCAGCACAACAACTATGTTTTTCATGAACAATTTGAAACCACCGCCGATTTGACCAGCTTTATCGAAGAAGATTCGCCTGCCGTCCAACGGCTCTCGACGGGACTTTGCGCAAGCCCTGGTGAGCGATATTCTGGAATCCTTCTAAATGACGTAGCCGTGGAAGATTTCCGGGGTTGACCGGCAGCGTTGATCGCGAAAAGGCGAGATGGCGCCGGACGACGTAACCAAGCTCCGCAGTTTCTCCTCCTCGGATCGCTTCGTTGCCGAAGTCAAAGCCGCGGCGGCATTCGAACGGCCCCTTGCGGCCCGGCTACGTTCTCGCCGGGGACGAGATCTTCCTCTACGAACGCTGCCGTCGCGCCGTGGTCGATTTGTTGATCGATCCCACGCTGCGCGAGTTTTCGCTCAGCGACCTCGACCTGGCCGAGACCAGCATCTTTCACGTGCTCGACCTTGCCCGCACACCCTCTCTGATGGCGCCGTTTCAAGTCATCTTCGTCAGAAACCTGAAGAATCTCTACACCCGCGGCGCCAAGAAGGAAGAGTTCGCGGCGCTGAAGGACTACTTCCGTTCTCCCAATCCCCAGGCGGTGCTCATCTTTGTCGCCGACCACCTGCGCCTTCCCGCCGATCTGCGGCGGATGGACCTGCAGGATAAGGAACGCTACGACCGAATCCGAGAGACGCTGGGCGATGATTGCGGCCTGGTCGAGCTGGCCCGGGTGGACGAAGCGGATGCCGTGCGCTGGCTGCTCGCGACCGCGGAGAGCCGAGGGATGAAATTCGATGCCGACGCGGCAAGTGAACTCGCCGATGCCCTGGGCGCGGACATGATGCTCATCGCCAGCGAACTGGAGAAGCTGATGCTCTACGCTTCCGACCGGCGGCGAATCACTCTGGGCGACGTCGAGACCATGGTGCTGGCGGCCAAGCAGCGCTCGCTGTACGAGCTCACGGACGCCATTTCCGCCCGCGACAAACCCCGCGCCCTGGCCCTGCTGCACGGCCTGCTCAACGCCTCCGACGGCGGAGAGGACTCAGCCATCGGCCACCTCTATATGCTGGCGCGGACCTTTCGCCAGATGGTCGTCATCCTGGAGAAAAACGTGCGCGACTCGCGCGCCATCTGGCAGGCGCTGTGGCAAGGCTTCCGCATGCCACCGTTCGCCGCCGAGGATCTCATTCGTCAGGCCCGCCGCTACGGCTCGCGGCGAGAGCTCACTCAAAAGCTTCGCCTGATTGCTCACGCCGACCTTGAGTTGCGGTCCTCGCCACCGGATAAGCGCCTGGTGCTGGAGCGCCTGGTGATGGAACTGGCCAGTGAACCCCGTCCCCGCGCTTCCGCCCTGACCGGGGCCCAGTACGCGATGGATCTGTAAGCGAGACCCGTTGCCGGGACGAAATATCATCGCAGCCCGCCGTAAGCGGCTATGTCGCGACTCCAGGCAGCATGCCCGATTTATCTTCTACACTCAAAGTGCGTGAGTTCGCTCGCGGGGACAGCAGGATGATTCCGAAAGGCCCTTTTTCGGCCGCCATGATGTTCTTGTGGCTGAGCGTCTCACCGCTTTTGGGGTTGTCAAAAAACAACCCGCCGCCCGGTCCTGAGCCCGAGGAGACGCATTCTGGTGGGCCCTTTGGGCTATCGGCCGCCCGGTCCGCTCTACATGTTGTCGGGAAGAACCTTCACTTCCCTCGATTTCATCGACGCCCATCACCTACTCTTCACCTTCCATCAGCCGCGCCTGATGCGGCGCGAGCAAAACCCCGGGCGGTTCGACAAGACCAGGTAATTCAGGCGCTCACCCTCGACCTGCCCGGAGGGACGTGCAGGCGTCGGCGGAATGGCGGATGCATGACCGCTCCAGATATCTGTGGCCCGTGGGCGACGGCAAGTTTCTTGTGCGCCAGCGGAACACCTATCTCGCTTACCGACGCATCGTTGAAACTGCACCCCTACATCGACGTGGCCACTCCGGTGCTGGAAACGGAAGTCTCTCCCGATGGCCGCATCCTGGTGGTCGAGCATCAGTTTGAACGGCATACTCCCGAAGCAGCACAGCAAGCTGGAAGCTCAGGCGGAGACAGTACGGAGAACCGCCCCCTGCCGAAGACACGCAGATTACGGTGCTGGAACATAGCTTCCAGAGAGGTGCTGGCGGCGCTGCAAACGGAATTGCCCGATTCACGTGCCCATCACCTCGAACGGCTATGTGGGCGTGGCAAAAGACAAGGGGGCAGACCAATTCCTGATTCGCTTCATTCCCTTTGAAGGCCAGTCGTTGGTGTTGGGTAGGGTGGCGTCCACCTGCACGCCGCACGAGGAATTTCCTCGAACCCGAAGGCGCTCATGATCGAGAGCTGCGGCCCCAAGTCGCCGGACGTTTATCTCGATGCCTGGACCACGGAAGGAAAGAAACTCTGGAACGGGCAGCGCGAGGGCCACTTGGTGTGGCCTACCTTCGCCTACTCGCGAACCGGCGGTCGCTTTGCCGTAAGCCTGCTCCACGTCAACCACTTCATTGATCTGGTCGACTCGCTCAACGACGAAGATGTACGCGAGCAGGTGGTGCAGGTCTTCGATTCAGCAACCGGTGCGCTCTTGATGGCGACCACCGCCTCACCCATCCTGACCGCAGGGCAGAACTTCGCGCTCTCCGAGGATGGAGAGCGCCTGGCGGTCCTGCGTGAGGGGGCGATCGAGATCTACAAGGTGCCATGCGCCTCCGGCTGCCGAAAATCCCGGCCCTCGCGGTGGCGAAAAGAAGTAAGGCTTGTGGTACTGGCTACCTGGTACAGGTTACTTTCGTCATGAAACTGCCAGGTAGCCGTCCGCGGTTTGCTAGGCGGCCTTCTTGTCAGAGCCTTCACCCGGGCATGCAACCGGCTCTTGTAGCGGGAAGCCGTATTTTTGTGGAGCACACCCTTTTGCACGCTCTTGTCGAGCGCCGAAACGGTCTTGCTGTACTGCTCGGCAACCGCCGGAGGTGTCGCCCTTGGTAATAGCCTCGCGCAGCGCGCGAAGTGACTTGCGGACGTGACTTTTGTTGGAGCGGTTGACCGCGGTACGCTTTACTGTCTGACGGGCGCGCTTCAGCGCCGACACATGATTTGCCATCGTAAACCCTTAGCTTTCTTGAAACTGGGAGCAGGCGGGAAGAATACCGGATCGCCCGCAAACCTTAAGTTTACGGGCTTTGACCGGCGCCGGTCAATCCTCGCGACTCATCTAAGGTTCCCGCGGGTTCCCGTGCCTTCGCGGGGAACCCCTCCGGCACACAAGGTGCATCCAAGTAGGCAAGAATTCACCGAATAGGCGTTGACGTCATGATCGGCAAACGCTACTCTGTGCGCATCCTCGGGAAATATCTGGTGATCATCGCCAACCCGGCTAGCATCCGATGCATGCGCACTTTCCTGCGTCGCAGCCCTCCCACAGATCGTGTTCTGCAACCAACCCAACAATCATGTCAGTCCTTATGGATCTGATAGGAGGTCATTTCTCCGCTTGATGAAAAAAGCCCTGGAAATCACGCCCAACCTCGAGCCCCTGTTCGGGACTCGCGATGAGAATCTCAGGCTGCTCGAGCAAAATCTGCACCTCCGCATCGACTTACGTTCCGATGCACTGCATGTGGAAGGCTCCCCGGAGGCAATTGCCCGTTTTGAAAGGGTATTTGCCGACTATGAGCATTTACGGCGCAACGGTACCCTGCTCTGCAACGGCGAGTTGCACGGCATGCTCAAGCTGGTGACCGCTGATCCAGCGGTCACTTTGCGTGGACTGGTGGAGAGCGGAAAGCAACGCTCCGCCGGCATCAAGCGTATGGTGCAGCCCCGTTCCATCAATCAGAGGCGCTATTTCGAGGCCATTGAGGAATGCGATATGGTCTTCGGCGTCGGCCCGGCGGGCACCGGCAAGACCTACCTGGCCGTCGCCATGGCCGCGTCTGCGCTGCTGGCAAAGAAAGTGAGCCGGATCATCCTGGTGCGGCCCGCGGTCGAAGCAGGTGAGCGTCTGGGTTTCCTACCCGGAACCTTGCAGGAAAAGGTAGATCCCTATCTCCGTCCGCTCTACGACGCCCTCTACGATCTGCTGGAGCAGGACCGCGTCGATAAGATGCTGGAGCGGAACGTGATCGAGGTCGCTCCGCTGGCGTTTATGCGCGGCCGCACGCTCAACGACGCTTTCATCATCATGGACGAGGCGCAGAACACCACCAGCGAACAGATGAAGATGTTCCTGACCCGTCTGGGCAGCAATTCCAAGGCTGTGATCACTGGCGACGTCACCCAGATCGACCTGCCGAATCCCAAAAAGAGCGGGCTGGTGGAGGCGATTGAGATTCTGCGCGGCGTGGATGGCATCCGTTTCTGTCATTTCGAAGACGGCGATGTGGTTCGCCATCACCTCGTACAGCGGGTCATCCGTGCGTACGACAGCTTCGGCCGTGCGCAGAGGGAGCTGCCGCTCAACCTGCGTGAAGGTGCTCCCGGCAAAGTCGGCGCGCGAAACCGCAGTAGCCAGGGGAAGCCCGGCGAAAAAGACCGCACGTGGGCAACTTCTCGCACCTGTTTGTGCGCGACGTTGAATCCACGTCATACTAAGCAAGACATGTTTTTTTTCAGGGCAAGATGATCGTTATCGAAGCCGCCCGAGAGAAGACCCTACCGGCCGCTCGTGCTCTCGGTAAGCGTGACCTGAACAGGTTTCTGGCCTGTGCTACGGAAGCGCTTGGTCTGACCGGCGAATTCTCCGTCCTTCTGACGGGAGATGAAAGACTACGCGCATTGAATCTTCAATTTCGGGGCCAGGACAAGCCCACCGATGTACTCTCGTTCCCGGCACTCCCTGACGCCGCAAACGGTGGCCTGGGGGGCGACCTGGCCATTTCTCTCGAAACCGCTGCTGCACAGGCCGCGGAGCACGGCCACACCTTGCAGATTGAAGTGAAGGTACTGATCCTGCACGGTCTGCTGCATCTCGCCGGCTACGACCACGAACGCGATCAAGGACAGATGCGACGGCGGGAGAACCGGTTACGCAAGCAGTTCGCTCTGCCCGCCGGGCTGGTCGAACGTACTTTGGCCCGCGCCCGCCGCTGACCCGGAGTCAGCCGACTCGCAAGCAGCCACCTGTGAGGCCCAAGCGCAGCACTGAACGCTCTCGTTCACCGCGGGGCCGGAAACCATGAGCCTCGTCTCCGCATTCGTCATCGCCCTTCTGCTGGTCATCCTGACGCTCTCGTCCTACATTGCCCGGCTGTACGCGGAGATGGGCAAGTTCCTCTCCGGTGAATTTCAGGAAAACATCGACGTCTGGGAGGCGAAGGTCGAGCCGCGGCTGGGGCTCAGCCGGGAACGGATCGCGCTCTCTGCCGCCGTCCTGAGCCAGTTCTCTCTGGCGTCGCTGGCCCTCTACTTTGGCGTGCTGCTCTTTGCGGGAAACGCCGGCAGGGCTCCCAACGCGGCAGAGGTGGCGCAGGCGGTGCTCGGCGCCGTCCTGGTCATCGTTCTCTTCAATCAATTCCTGCCCTTCGTCTTTTTCACCCGCACCACCGGGCTTTGGGTCGTGCGTCTGACGGTGGTCATCCGGGTGCTCTTCTACCTCGTCCTGCCGGTCACGATATTGCTGGCATTTCTGCTTTCGATCGCCGCGCTGGCGGAACCGCGGCCGGGCGACCTTCAGGAAGATCCCAGTGAGGCCGCGGTCGAGGCCCTCATCGAGGCGGGAGAGGAAGAGGGGATCATCGAAGAGAGCGACCGCGATCTGGTCCGCTCCGCGGTTGAGTTTGGCGACAAGGTGGTGCGCGACGTGATGACCCCGCGGCCGCACGTCTTTGCTGTTCCGGCCGACATGACGCTGGAAACGTTTATCTCCGGGTTGAAGAAGCATCCGTACTCGCGCGTACCGGTGTTTCAGGGATCGCTCGATCACGTGACCGGCATTGCCTTCGCCCACGACCTGCTGCACATAGCCGACGCCGCTGCCAGCACACAGACAGTGGCCAGCATCCAGCGGCTCGCCGCCCTGGTCCCGGAAACCAAGCGGGTCAATGAACTGTTGCGCGAGATGCAGCGCGAGAAGCAGCACATGCGCATTGTGATCGACGAGTACGGAGGCGTAGCCGGCCTGGTGACGATCGAAGATCTGCTGGAGGAAATCGTCGGTCGCATCAGCGACGAGCACGAATATGACAGCGACCAGGATGCGCCGGTACACGAGGCCGGCGGCACCTGGCTGGTTTCGGGAAACCTCGAAGTATCCCGGCTCGAAGACCTCTTGAGCGGCGCCTACCAGGTGGAGCAGGAGTACCAGGCCGCGACCGTCGGTGGACTGGTCAGCGAGATCGCTGGACGCATCCCGCTGCCGGGCGAAGTGATTGTCGCCGACTCCTTGCGCTTCGAAGTGGTCGCCTCCACCGACCGCCGGATTGAACGAGTGCGTGTATCGGCCATCGAGAGCGATCGACAAACGGGCCAGGCGCTACACTAGGGCAGCTTTCCATTTCAGAAAGGGAGTCTGCGTGCGCTCCGGTTTCGTCTCCATCCTCGGCCGTCCGAATGCGGGCAAGTCGACGCTGCTGAATGCGCTCATCGGCGAGAAGATCGCGATCGTCAGCAACAAACCGCAGACCACACGCAACCGAATTCAGGGAATCGTCGAGGTGCCGGCGCGCAAGGGCAAGCACGCCGCGCAAATTGTTTTTGTCGATACCCCGGGCGTCCACCGGCCTGGCTCTCAGCTCGACCGGCGCATGATGCAGGAAGTGTATGAGGCCCTGGAGAGCCGGGACATCGTCATCCTGATGGTGGACGCTGCCCGCTATAGCGAGTTGTTGCCGGAAGCGATTGTTTCAGAAGAAGCTGGGGCAACCGACGCCGGCGCCGGCCAGGAAAAAGCAATCGGCCCGCGCCGAACGTGAAGCCGGTGAAGACGCGTTTGTCATGCAGCTGATCCAGAAGCTCGACTGTCCCGTGTTCCTGGTGATCAACAAGATCGACCTCGTTCTACGGTCGAAGCTTTTGCCTCTCATCGAACGATTCAGCGCCCTGCATCCCTTTGCCGAAGTGATCCCCATCTCCGCCAGCAAGAAGGATGGTCTGGACACCTTGCTGACGAAGTTGGTCGAGTATCTGCCCGAAGGACAGCGATACTTTCCCAAGGAGCAATTCACCGATCAGCCCGAGCGCTTCCTGGTGGCAGAACTCATCCGAGAGCGGATTCTGCTGGAGACCGGGGAGGAAGTTCCTTATGCTTCCGCGGTGGTCGTGGAGCGGTTCGAGGAGCCGGAGCCCGTGGTCGCGCGCGCGCGAAGGCGGTGCAGCCAAATTACCCCTGACGCGCATTTCGGCCGTGATCTACTGCGAGCGTTCGGGGCAAAAGGCAATCTTGATCGGCAAAGGCGGGAGCAAACTCAAGAGCATAGGTGCGGCGGCCCGCAAGGAGATCGAGTCGCTGCTGGGCACCAGGGTCTATCTTGAGCTGCACGTGATCGTCGAAGAGAACTGGCGTGAATCAAGGTATTTGTCGACTCCCTCGATTGGCGCAAACAACTGGAAGACCTTGCCACTGTCAAGCCTGAAGAGAAAGCGAGCGCCGCGTCAACGCGCAGCAAAACCAAGGCTCTGCCCTGACTACTAGCTAGAGCATTTTCACTTCTACTCTGCACAGGAGGGTGCGGCGAAGTGCGGCTTTTCTTCGACCCCAGCAAGCACGCTTGCCGGGGACCCCGAGTTCTTGAGGAAAAGCCGCGATGGGAGTCGTTACTCTGTAAGCACCAGAAGTGAAAATGCTGTATCGACCCACGATGCAGCCGGTGGGGTAAGGAAGAGTCTACTCGCGCACGCTGATGCCCAGGCTCTTCATCTTGCGATACAGATGACTGCGTTCCAGTCCCAGTGCTTCGGCCGCACGGCTTACATTGCCGTGGCACTCATCGATTTTCTTCAGAATGTAATCCCGTTCGTAAGCTTCCCGCGCCTGGTGCAGGGTGCTGAATTCTTCTCCCTTGCGGCCACTGCCGCGAAATACCAGCATGGGCAGATGCTTGCGTTCGATGCGGATCGTCTGCGGGTTCAGGATCATCACCCGCTCGATCACGTTTCTTAACTCGCGCACATTTCCCGGCCAATGGTATTGCTTGAGCACGGCGATTGCCTCATCGCTCATCTCGATACGAGGACGGCCATACTGGCGGCCAAACTCCTGCAGAAATTCGCGCACCAGCAGCGGAATATCTTCCTTCCTGTCGCGCAAAGGCGGCACGTAGAACGGAATGACATTCAAGCGGTAGAAAAAATCCTCGCGGAAGTTTCCCTTGGCAATCTCTTCTTCCAGGTCTTTGTTGGTTGCGGCAATCACGCGGACATCGACCTGGATGGTCTGCGTAGCGCCCACCGGGGTGAAGCGCTGCTCGTCCAGCGCGCGCAAGACCTTGGCCTGCATCTTGAGGCTCATGTCCCCCACTTCATCCAGGAACAGCGTGCCCTCGTCGGCTCGTTCGAAAGTCCCAAGCTTTTCGACTGGGCCGTTCGGAATCGCGCTATGGCGATAGCCGAAAATCTCGCTTTCGATGTAATCCTCGGGAATGGCGGCACAATTCAACTCCACAAACACCCGGTCGCTGCGCAAGCTCTCGCTGTGGATAGCGCGCGCGATCAGCTCCTTGCCGGAACCGGATTCGCCATAGATCAGCACTCGTCCATTGGTAGGCGCCATCAGTTTGATCTGTTGCCGCAACGCCTTGATGGAGACGCTCTCGCCAGTAATCGGCACGTGCATCAGCAGCTGGCGCTTGAACTCCTGGTTCTCGCTGCGCAGCCGCCGTGCTTCCACGGCATTTTTAAGCAGGATCAGGGTGCGATCGATCGAGAGCGGCTTCTCCAGAAAATCGAAGGCGCCGAGCTTGGTGGCGCGCACCGCCGTCTCGATCGTGCCGTGACCGGAAATGATGATCACTTCCGGTGTGCTCTCGATGGCCAGCGAACGAATCTCTGTCAGCACATCCAGGCCATCCCGGTCGGGCAGCCAGATATCGAGCAGCATCACGTCATAGGAAGCGTCGCGCAACAGCACCAGGGCCTCGGAAGCGGTAGCCGTGCTGGTCACGGCATATCCGTCTTCCTTGAGAATTTCGCCCAGGGACTCGCGGATCTCCGCCTCGTCATCGACGATGAGAATGTGGTTCATGACGTCGCCCTGCCGTTAGCCCCAGCCAGAGCCGCCTCATGCGTGCTCTTGGCATCGGCCAGCGGCAGTTCGATGATGAATCGCGCTCCCGTGGGACTGTTTTGTTCCGCGCGAATGGCCCCGCTGTGTTCCTGGATAATCTTCGAGGCAATGGCCAGCCCCAGGCCGGTGCCGCGATGTTTGGTCGAGAAGTAGGGCAGGAAGAGGCGCTCGCGCATTTCGTCATTCAAGCCGTGACCGGTATCCGCGACCACGATCTCCGCCGTGGTGTGCCCCTCGATCAGACCGCTTTCGATGGTCAATTCCCGCAGCAGGCTGCTCTGCATCGCTTCGGCCGCATTGTCGATGAGATTGGCGAGCGCGCGCTTCAACGCCTCCGGATCGGCCAACACCGGGGGAATGCCGCTGCCCAGACGCTTTACGATGCGAATATGCTGCAGTCTTCCCGCGAACAAGGCCAGGGCGCTCTCCACAATGGAATTCAGATCGCAGACCTTGGGCCGCGAAGTAGGGAACTGGGCCAGCGAGGCAAACTGGTCCACCAGCCTGCGCATGGTTTGCACGGAACCCAGGATCACCTCGCTGCATTTGCGAATGACGGAGTCCGAGTCCGGTGTGGGGCGATCCACATGTCTACGGATTCGCTCAGCGGAAAGCGCAATCGGCGTCAACGGATTTTTTATTTCGTGGGCCACCCGCTGGGCTACTTCCTTCCACGCCATCTGACGCTGGGCGTGCAGGAAATCGGTGACGTCCTCCAGCACCAGGATGCATCCCTCGCGATCCTTGCCCAGCTCCAGCCGGGCGATGGTCGCGGTCACATTCAGCGGCCCACGTGGACCGGGTAGCTCGATTTCCGTGGCCGCGACGCCCATGCGCTTGCTGCGGCGCAAGAGCACGATCAGTTCGTCGGCGATCTCGCGCGGCAAGATCGACTCCAGCGGCATGCCTGAGAGGTCGTGGTGGTCGCGTGGGCTAAGCAGGTTGCGCGAAGCGCGATTCGCCTGCAGGACGCACATTTGCGGATCGAGTGTGACCACCCCGCTGGGAATCGTCTCCAGCACCGTTTCCAGTTCGCTGCGCCGTTCCTCCAGTGCCCGGTTCGCGGCGGACAGCTGGGTGGTAGAGGTTTCCGCCAAGGCGCGGCTCTCTTCCAGGTCCTCTGCCATGCGATTGAACGACTGCACCAGCTCCCCCAGTTCTTCCGATGCCGCCACCTTGACCCGATGCGCGTAATGTCCGGCTGCCACGGCATCCATGGCGTCCGCCAAGGCCTCCACCGGCCGAGTGACCTGTTTGGAGAGAAAGAGCGCCAGCCAGCTGCTGGCAAAGAAGACCAGGGTGGTCAACAGAAACAGCAAGAGCAGGTAAGTGCTGCGAATCGTCTTGCGCGCCCGATAAAGGGTCTCGTAGTCCCTGGCGCCGGACCGAATGTCCTGCCACGGTGGCGCTTAAGCCCGCCGGGAGCGGCAGGCCGGCGACCACCATGGCCCCGTCCCCCGTGCTCGCCGCACCCAATACGTATTCGTTGTTTCCAATTACAAGCAGTGGGCACGTCACTCCGTTGCGCGGCGTGTAAAACCGTGGCCGTCAATGGATCGTGGCCTTGGGGGACATCGCTTTCTGTCTCGTCCATCCAGGAACGAATGATTGCGCGGCCATTATCCTGGGGCAGCTGATATTGGCCGACAGAAGCGCCGTTGCGAAAGACCACCGCGAAACCGCCCTCGAGGGTGATGCGGTGGGTGCCCATCTCCCGCAGCAGGCCTTCCGTATTGCCGGATTCGAGGGAGCGGCTCAAGCTGGGGGAACTGGCCAGCGATTCGGCCTCAGCCCTGGCGTTGGCCGCAGCGTACTGCGAAAGCTCCAGAGCCACACGCGTCGAGTCCTGGCGCAGTTGCGAGGCCGGCTGCGAAAACCAGCGTTCCATCGAGCGATTGAGCAGGCCGAAACTGAACAGGAACATGAACACGGCCGGCGCGAACGAAAACAGCAGAGCGCCCACTAACATCCGGCTGCGAATTCTGGAACCGAGCACCCGGCTGCGCTGGTCGGCCAACAGCTTCACGATGTTACGGAAGAGCAGGACAAGCAAGGTGAGCAGCAGCAGGAACGCCACCACCGAGAGCGCGGTGAAGAGGAAGATCTGCCCTGTACCGTGGGGTACCAGAAAGGACAGGTTGAACGCATTGAGAGCGGCCAGTGCCAGCAGCAGCAGGAGCATGCCTAGCCCGAGCGCTAAGACCACACTCCTGCGGTGCCGGGACTCTGTTCCCATGCAATTAACCCCGTGTGTCTAAACAGATTAACGGATAAGGTCAGGGATAGGCTAAAGGGAATTCATCTTGAGCAGGAACTCGGCGTTGTTGCGGGTTTTGCCCAGGCGGTCGACCAACAATTCCATGGCTTCCACTGGAGAAAGCGGGTTGAGGACCTTGCGTAGAACCCAAATGCGCTGCAGGTCTTCCTTGGGAATCAGCAACTCTTCCTTACGGGTGCCGGATCGCTGAATATCGATAGCAGGAAAGACCCGTTTGTCGACCAGCTTGCGGTCCAGAATGACTTCCATGTTGCCCGTACCTTTGAACTCTTCAAAGATGACCTCATCCATGCGCGAGCCCGTGTCGACCAGGGCGGTGGCGATGATGGTGAGTGAGCCACCTTCTTCAATGTTGCGGGCGGCGCCAAAGAAGCGCTTTGGACGTTGCAGGGCATTGGAGTCGACGCCGCCCGAGAGCACCTTGCCTGACGGCGGAACGATCGTGTTGTAGGCGCGCGCCAAACGTGTGATGGAGTCCAGAAGGATGACCACATCGCGCTTGTGTTCCACCAGCCGTTTGGCCTTTTCGATGACCATCTCGGCCACCTGTACGTGGCGCGCTGCCGGCTCATCAAAGGTTGAGCTGATGACCTCACCTTTGACCGATCGCTGCATATCCGTTACTTCTTCCGGACGCTCGTCGATCAGCAGAACGATCAGGGCGACTTCTGGATGATTGGTGGTGACGGAGTTGGCAATCGACTGCAGCAACATGGTCTTGCCGGTACGCGGCGGGGCAACGATGAGTCCACGCTGGCCTTTGCCCACGGGGGTGAGCAAGTCCATAACCCGCCCGCTCGTGTTTTCGTGGACTGTCTCCATCTTGACGCGTTCCTGCGGATAGAGAGGGGTCAGATTGTCGAAAAGGATCTTGTTGCGGGTCTCCTCGGGAGACTCGAAATTGATCGCCTCGATCTTGACCAGGGCAAAATATTTCTCCCCCTCGTGGGGTGGCCGCACATTACCACTGATGGTGTCGCCGGTCTTGAGGTCGAACTTGCGGATCTGTGACGGCGAGACATAAATGTCGTCAGGGCCGGGGAGATAGTTGTAGTCGGGGGAACGGAGAAAGCCGTATCCGTCGGGCAGAATTTCCAGCACCCCTTCGGCAAAGATATGGCCCTCTTTTTCGCTCTGGGCCTGAAGGATCTTGAAGATGAGATCCTGCTTACGGAGGCCGCTGGCACCGGGGATTTCCAGGGTGCGCGCAATGCGGCTGAGCTCCGTTATATTTTTTTCTTTTAACTCGGAAATGGTCATTTTCACCTACGGGAGGAAGTTGTGGAGGGGTTTACCGGGAAGGAATCTTGCTGGTGTAAGCAGGTTCGATGGTCTAGGGAAGGGGTCGAAAAGGCCCAGAACAGGCCGCGCTATGCCGCGCGGCGCTGCTCCTGGATCTGAGACGCTTCTGGGGTAGCGACGGTGGATGCCGCCGGGCTCTCGTGGTGGAAGCGGACGAAAACCTCGTTCGTCGTATCCTCAATACGGGTAGTGGGCTTGTGCAGCTTGCGCGTGGCCTTCGAGGCCAGCTGACACAGTGTATAGCGATTCGTGACTTGGGCAAGTGCCCCAAAAACAATATCAGACCGCATTTCTATTCTCCTTCATCCTTTGACCGTCCTGGCGCGCTGTTGGAAAGGGCAGCGTACCCGCCTTGCGCGTTGTCGGTCGATTTTCTCTCTTGGTTAGACGCGCATGTTCGCTTGCGGGAACAATTTTTTTCGTCTAAGGTTCTTGGTTGTCCAACCGGTGACTGGAGTGATTCCCTGCGCCGCAAAACGGCGCTTCCGGTGGAGTTCTTTAGCGCGGAACCCTCATGAAGAGGCATCGATCACTGCATGCTTCTGTCTTTAGGTTTGTGCATGCTCCACCATGCATGTCGCGCTGCTGCCTCAATAAGTTCCGACTTTCGGACGCTGATTCCCTTGCCTGAAGCTGAATAATCACGGAAAAGTGCCAGATGGCTTTGATTTCTGCCCGGCAAGGTTGGTTCTCGATAGGCCATGTAGAACTTAACGCGATCGAAACTGAGGGTCAACACTTTTTTTCATATAAATTACTCGATTGGTTCCCGAAAATGGAATATTCGGCGCGATGCGCGCCTAACTATCCTGTTTCCCTGCAACTTACAAACTCTGACCTGGTTTCGCTATTACCATGGGCGAAGGGAGCATCACTGACCGATGGCGAAAAATAGACCTCCTGACGTCCCTTCGGGCCCTGCCGTTGAATCGTCAAAACCTTCACTCGCCCTGGAAAAAGCAGAGAAAGGCTCGCACGGCTCTATGTGGGAACTTCTACTTCAGTTGCGTGGTCTGCTGCCCTACTTGTCTCATCTGTTGCCGCTCCTCGATCGAAATCTGGCCAAGCCATCCCCATACGCCAACGAGCTCACCAGGGGAATCACCGGGATTGAGACCAGTACTCGCGATTTAGAGATTCTGACACGGAACCAGACGATCCAATTAGAGCGAATCGAGCAGCAACTAGCTCGTTTGCGAGCGTTTCATGAGGAAAGTGTCGAGGAGAACCGCAGGTTTTTTGCGGATATGCGATTGTTCCGCCGGTGGATGATCATCACGACCATCGTCATGGTAGTGCTGCTCGGCGCTTCGGCCGGGATGCTGGCCTTCATCGTGATCAACGGCTAAGGCGATTTCTTAATGCGCTATAAGCGCGAAAAGCGAGAAAAGCCCTCGACTCCCGTCTTGGGAGCACTTTGCCGTTGCTTGATTTCGATACGGAGGGCTCCTGGATGTTGATGAGGTTTAAATTGTCTTTAATGCTACAAATGTGATTTGTAGGGCATATCTGTTTGTAACCAATCCCAAGTGCCTTTCTGTTGCCAGTTGTTCTAACGCGGGACTAGGATACCCAACAGTTCGGTGCAGTCCTTTCTGGACGTGCCAGATCTCCCCTACGAAGTCGTTCCAGGCCTAATGAAAGCAAAGAATCGCTGACGACTTCATGCGTCAGCGTGTGTGGAGTGACTCTCATGGCATGGTATGCCTATTGCATTAGTGAAAAGCAGGCGTTTCCTGAGCTCAGCCGGCATCGAAAACCGATTCCACTGGAATCGGTGATGGGAATCTCAGGAAATCAGATCTTCCTCTATCCAGCCAGTGACTTAGCCGTTATCGTCAGCGAACATCATCCCTCAGAAAATTTAGACCAGAAAGCAGCCGTCGAACACGCACGTGTGATCAGCGACTGTTTCAAAATGTCCACCGTTCTTCCTTTTCGCTTCGGCACCGTTTTTGCAGATGACGAAGCTCTAAGGAAGTCGATTCGCTCCAATCAGCGGCAGTTTCTTGCCAACGTGGATCGCCTGCGCGGCAAGGCCGAGATGCATTTGAAAGTGCTTCTAGACGACTGCTGTCGGGAACAGGGCTCTCCAGTTGTGATGGACAGGGTAGGCAAAGAATATTTGTCGAGCCTGCGGGAGAGTGCGACTCGTCAGCGGGAACGGCAAACCAAGGCCCGGGCTGTTTCCGTGCAAATGCACCGGATGTTCAGCCCGCTCGATGAAGAGATCAGCTGCCGCAGGATGGATTCCGGCAAGATGCTCCTCGACATCGCGCATCTGATTGATCACAAGGGCATCGAGCGCTACCAGAACAAGTATTCAAGCGCCAGCCAGCAGTTGAAGGATTGCCATATGCAGCTATCCGGACCCTGGCCGCCCTATCACTTCGTGCAACGGCTGACTCGTTCCGCGCACGCGCATACCCATGCTGTACCTGCTTAAAGCATTTTCGCAATGACTGTGGTCTGGTGAGAGCAGCGAGGTGTGGTTTTCTTTGAGAGAAAACCGCGTAAACGTTGTCCGCTTCGGTCTACACCAATTGGGAAAATGCTGGAGTTTCAGATGAAATGACAAAACCCCCGGCTTTGGCTGGGGGTTTTGTCGTTTGTGCGCCCAGCATGGGCGCACTCTTGCGGGTGCGAGTCCCGTCGTAAGCAGGTCACAGCGAGCGAAGCGAAGCGCAACTGCATGAGGGCGACCGAGTGTGGGGAGGAAGCGTGGAGCGAAGCTGCGGGCCGATGAACAAGAACCGGATAGAAGGCGCTGCGGACCAGGGCGAGCGGGCAAACCGCCGCGAAGCTCTTGTGACCAAAGGGTGGTGGCGTAGATCCGGCGGTCGTGCAGTGAAGGAGTGCGTTCTTACCTGGGGAGATCTCGCGTTGTGCCCGAAAGGGCGACGGTGTTGAGCCGGAGCGAGAAGTCAGCAGAGGTCGAAGTAGGTCGCTGAGGCGACTGAAGGACCGAACGGGAAGGAGTGTTCGACGGCATGACGATGCGTAGGGCAATGCGTCAGATGTCCGCCTCGGCGGAGCGGACTGGAGTAGTGCAGGGTGAAACCCTGTCTGACCCAGTCAGCGACGAAGCCAAGCGCCCGCGTCTTGAAGCGACGAGCACAGGGCCGGGGCTGCTGTATGCGGCCCTGGCAAGAGAGAACATGCAGCAGGCATGGAAACGGGTGCGGTCCAACAAGGGCGCAGCCGGTATCGACGGTTTGGACATCGACCAGACCGCGGTACGGCTGCGCAGCCAATGGCCCGAGATTCGGGAACAACTGTTGTCTGGCACGTACCGGCCTGAACCGGTGCGTCGGGTAGCGATTCGGAAGCCGGATGGAGGCGAGCGCGAGCTTGGCATCCCGACGGTGACGGATCGGCTCATCCAGCAGGCGCTGCTTCAGGTGTTGCAGCCCATCGTTGATCCAACGTTCAGCCCCCATAGCTACGGCTTCCGGCCGGGTCGGAGCGCACATCAGGCCGTTCAAGCGGCGCAAGCGTATGTGCAATCGGGCCGGCGGGTGGTGGTGGATGTGGACCTGGAGAAATTCTTCGATCCATCTTCATACTGCCCCCAGACTCATGAAGTAGTTGCAAATAGCGTGGGATGATCTTCTACGATTTTGATTCGCAAGCCCTTACGTCGCCCGCTTGTAACAAGCATGGCTTCGAGGTCGCCGCGCTTTACACGCTGCAACACCGTCTGACGCGAGACGCCGAGTTTCATGGTTGCTTCCAGCATGGGCAGATAGTCCGGCGGGGCCTGCTCGACGATTCGCGCGCGCAGTTCTTCGGTGATGCGGATTTGCCACGGGGCGCCAGGAGTAGCCTGTTCACCGGCGATGAAGCCCTCGGCCAGCCAACGATGGATAGTGGAAGTGTTCATGCCCAGGATCTGCGCGGCCTTACGGATCGGGACGACATCCCCCTGCGGAGGCTGCGCTGGCGGCTGGTAACGCGGGATGCCGCGATAACGTCGCAGACTGCCGACCTGATTGGCGGTGAAGCGTTCCCCGGTCGCTGTCTTGCGTCCCTGACGATTCAGGATGCCGGCGATGACTTCGTCGGGATAGAGAGCCGCCAGACGAGGTAACAACGAGAGCGTGTCTTCGCTGGTGCGCAGACCGCGTGGCAGGGAGCGGGGCAGAGGAAGATCGATCTCCGTAAGCTCCCCGCCTCGCCAGCGCAGCGTGAGGTGGGCCTTATGTTCGGGGCGATCAACAGCTACGATGACGTCTTCGAGCAGGGTACGCAATAGCTCCTTGCGATCGCGATACGTGGTGGTGGGCCAGTCCCAAACTTTGCGCAGATCAGAACCGAGAGCACGGACCCTGGCTCTCTCTTTCGGGCTGAGCGTGTGCGGGCGCTGTTGCTGGCGACGCTCGAGCTCTGCCTCCGCCGCCGTGAGATCACGCAATCGTTTTTCCCACTCCGTCTCCAAGCCGCGCGCCACCAGCCTGTTTTCCGGTTCTACAGCGCGATACTGGCGCTCGGCGCGTTCGGCCTCATAGCGGGCACGTTCTACCGCCAGGCGCCACTGACCGAGTGCCGCATCGTGATCCGTTTCGAGTTGCCGCATAGCCTGTTCGGTGGCTTCCACCGCAGCGGGCGTCAACGCTTTCAGAAACGCATTCGCCACCGCCTGATCGATCTGGATGCCGCCGATGTTGAGACAGTAAACGCCGCGTCCCTGGACGATGTCCTTGCCTGAGCAGTGATAGCCGGGCGAAGCGTTTCTGCCCCGGTAGTGTGTATGTAGATGGCGGCCGCACTTGCCGCAAATGGCCAGACCCTGCAGCAGTGCGGCGCCTTCTCTCACTGCACCGCCTGCCTGGTGAGGTTGGGGATGAACGTTGGCGTCGATGCGAGTCTGGTTGGCCTGGTAGGTTGCCCAGTCGATGAAGCCGGGATGATGATCGGGAAGAAGCACCGCCCACTCGGCCTGGGGCAGATGACGCGTTCGTCTGCGCAACCTGCCCTGTTCATCGACGTAACGCTCATGGCGGCACTTTCCGTAAGCATATGCGCCAGCATACACCGGGTTGGTGAGCACATGATGGATGGCGGTATAGGTCGCAGCAACCCAGCGGATCGGACTGCTCATGGTGGCGCGCAACGGGAAGGAGAGTCGTTCGGAACGAAACCAGAGCCATACCTTGCGGGCCGATCCCAGTTCCGTAAACTTCGAGAACACCGTGCGAATGGCGCCGATCACGGCTTCGTCGGGTTGGAAGCGAACTTCACCATCCTCCTCGCCCCACACAAAACCTACGGGTAGACCACGGCGCAGTTCGCCTCGCGCAGCTTTGTTGCGGATTCCGCCATCAAGCCGAGCGCGCAGGATATGCAGTTCCGCTTCCGACATCGTGCCTTTCAAACCGAGGATCAGGCGATCGTTGAAAAGAGCCGGATGATAGATTCCGTCGCTGTCTCCGATCAGCGTATCCGTCATGCCGCACAGGTCGAGCAGGCGATACCAGTCGGCGTTGTTGCGCGCCAGCCGGGATACTTCCAGTCCCAGTACGATGCCCACGTGGCCCAGAGCCACTTCCGCGGTCATGCGGGCAAACCCGGAGCGCTTCACCGATCCGGAGCCGGAAAGACCAAGGTCTTCGTCAACGACGGTCACCTGTTCTTTGGCCCAACCCAGCGCGCAGGCCTTTTCCACCAAAGCATACTGCCGTGCCGTCGACTCCCGGTTGTATTCCACCTGCGAAGGGCTGGACTGGCGTATATAAACAAACGCTGCGCGCCGCGTATGACTGAGCTTTACCTTTCCGGATTCATTCATCGTTCTTCTCCTCGTAGTGGGGCAGAATGGCGTTGGCGATCATCCTTGCCAGGATGTCGATGGCTAGAAGCTGCTGCTCAGACTGAACGGCTTCCCACGGACAGTTTTCATCGAGAAGCAGATCGAACAGACTCGGATGGTTTTCTCGCAAGGGGACTCTCCTTCTTAGCCGCCTCCCTTTTCGTGGCCGCAAGACGGTTGAGAAGAGCGTCTGTGATGGCGCGAGCGTGAAGCAAGTCCTCTACGGAACCCAACGTGTCGGCGGGGCTCTTTCGAGGCCCAGTCACAGAGACAAAATCTGTCCAGTCCGCAGGGATCAGAGATTTACTGCCATCGGGCAGGATCAGGATGAGATACGCTCGCCCCTTGCGATGCATCGTCCGAAGAAGCTCAAGCTGCCTTCCCTCAAACGGATGACGAGGACGAATGATCGTGACTCGCTCGGGAAGATCCTGACGATGGGTAGTGTGTCGTAACTTCCTTCGATCGAGTCAATCACGACATCCTGATCGACCGGATGCAGAAACGGATCGGAGACGCCGGAGCGATTCGGCTGATCCGCGCGTATCTGAATAGCGGCATCATGATGGACGGGGTGGTAAAAGAGCGAGTGATGGGGACGCCGCAAGGCGGGCCGCTATCACCGCTACTGGCCAATGTGCTTCTCGACGAGGTGGACAAGGAACTGGAACGGAGGGGTCATTGCTTCGTGCGCTACGCCGATGATGCGAACGTTTATGTTCGTTCTCAACGGTCGGGCGAGCGGGTGATGGCTCTGTTGCTGAAACTCTATGGACGTCTGCGGCTCACGGTCAATCCGGCCAAGAGCACGGTGGCCAGCGTGTTGCAGCGGAAGTTCCTGGGTTACAGCTTCTGGGTCGCGTCCGGCGGCAGGATCCATCGCCGGGTTGCGGATAAAGCAAAGCGTACGTTCAAGCAAAGGGTTCGGGAACTCACCCGCCGCAGTGGCGGGTACAGTGTTCCTGCAGTGGTGGAAAAGCTGCGAAGCTATGTTCTGGGTTGGAAAGCCTATTTCCGTCTGGCGCAAACTCCCAAGGTCTGGCGAGAGCTGGACATGTGGATACGCCACCGAATGCGGGCGATCCAGCTCAAACAATGGAAACGCGGCACTACCACCTATCGGGAACTGATCACGCGAGGAGCTTCCAAAGAAACGGCACGACAGGTGGCGGGTAACACCCGTCGCTGGTGGCGCAACAGTGGAATGCTTCTGAACAGCGTGCTCGACCTAAGCTGGGCGGACAAGCTGGGAATACCTCGTCTCTCATGACCTCAATTTCTCGAACCGCCCGGTGCGGACCCGCATGCCGGGTGGTGTGGCAGGGGAGAGCGGGTCACCGCTCCCCCTATGCCGATATCAGGCCACCGTCATTGCGAAAGGGTTCGAAACGGCTACGTAACCTTGTTCGCGGCCGGCATATTCTTTCTTCGGCTCAAGACAAAACTGGCGGCAGAGCGACGGTCGGCTGCGGCGTGGTCGATTTTGCGCCAGAAGGCTACGAAGTAATCCACTGCCGAGATGATTGAGACCAGCACCATGAAGTAGATGGCAGCGATCGCAATCCACTCCACCGGCAGAATGAACCAGCCAAAGTGCCACGCGTACCAGCCGTGGGCCAGAATGACCGCGACCACGGAAACAATCTGGATCACGGTTTTCAGCTTGGCCAGATCGCTGGCTTCAATGGTGAAGCCTTCCGAACTCGCAATCGAGCGCAGGCCACTGACCAAAAACTCACGGCCAATCACCAGCACAGCGATCCAGGCCTTCATAAGATGAGGGTTGAATTGAACCAGGCAAATGTATGCCGCCGTGATCATCAATTTATCGGCCAAAGGATCGAGCAGCATGCCCATGGTCGTGATTTGACCGCGTTTGCGCGCCAGATAGCCGTCCACACCGTCGGTGATGGAAGCCAGGATGAATAACAAGGAAGCGGCGATCTCCTGCTGCCCGTGCACGCCACGAAAGGGATAGAAACTGGAGAGCATCCAGATAAGCAGGGGAATGCAGCAGATGCGGCTCATCGTGATGGAGTTTGGCAGATTCACGATCGACTCGGCTGGTTCAGAAAAGGCCCGCGTTCACCCTTGTGATCATTATGCACCAGATGCACCAGGGGGCTGCCGTAGCCCGGTCAGAGTTCACAATGCCGCGCATTACTTGTGTACCGCGGGGCTGGGTAGGGGCCCCGCGGCATAGGGAACTCAGGCGTAAATTCCGCGTTGCTTAATGGTGAAGGCGACTCGATCGATGGCCAGCATGTAGGCGGCAATGCGATTGTTCACCGCATGGGCTTCGGCGTAGCGAATCACGTCTCCGAAGCTCTCCGTCAGGATGCTTTCCAGCTGCTCGTTGACCACGGCTTCCTTCCAAAAATAGCCCTGTCGATCCTGCACCCATTCGAAATAGGAGGCCGTAACCCCACCGGCATTCGCCAGTATGTCGGGAATGATGAAAATCTTTTTGTCAGCCAGAATTTCGTCGGCAACCGCGGTGGTTGGGCCGTTGGCGCCTTCGCAGACGATGCGTGCCTTAATACGGTCGGCATTGCGGCTGGTAATCACGTTTTCCGTCGCCGCTGGGATGAGGATCTCGCAATCGGAAACCAGCAAATCTGAAGATGTGACGGCTTCCGCACCCTTGAAGCCCAACACCGTGCCATTCCGCTGGCGGTATTCGAGCAGCAGGTGGATATCGATCCCGTTGCTGTTGTACAGTCCGCCGTCGTATTCAGCGATGCCGATGATCTTGTAACCCTTTTCCATCATCAGCTTGGCGGCGTTCGAGCCCACGTTGCCAAAGCCCTGAATAATCACCCGGCAGCCTTCGCGCTGCATGTTCAGGTAGCGCAGGGCCTCGTCGCACACCACGCCGATGCCGCGGCCGGTTGCTTCCCGCCGTCCGCGCGACCCGCCGATGTTGAGCGGCTTTCCCGTAACCACCGCGGTCACGGTCTGCCGCATATGCATGGAGTACGTGTCCATGATCCAGGCCATCGTCTGCTCATTGGTGTTGACGTCCGGCGCCGGAACGTCTTTTTCCGGTCCGATGAACTCGATGAGCTCCGAAGTGTAGCGCCGGGTCATGCGCTCCAGTTCGCCAATCGACATCTTTTTGGGGTCGCAGATAACGCCGCCCTTGGCGCCGCCAAATGGAATGTTGACCACGGCGCATTTCCACGTCATCCAGCTGGCCAACGCGCGCACCTCATCGAGGGTCACATCGGGCGCATAGCGGATACCGCCCTTGCCCGGACCACGGGCGATGGAATGCTGGACCCGGAAGCCAGTGAATACGTCTATCTTTCCGTTGTCCATCATCACTGGAATGTGCACGATCAATTCGCGTGCCGGGTAGCGTAAAACCTTCCACAAGCCCTTCATCCAGGTTGAGTTTTTGTGCGGCAAAGTCAAATCGAGCAGCCTGGGCTTCCCAGGGATTAATCTCCTGCTCGAGGGATACGGTTTGCATACATTCTCCAGACAAGGACTGCGTTGGCAGTCCGCCAAGTCCCACCGCGGTTGAGCCGAGCGCGCCCGGGCGGGACGGCGCAGGCACTTCGGCGGGGCGAAATCGAGCGAAGGATTTCTACGCGATTTCCGCTCCCGGCGAGCCCTGCGCTCGCGTGCGCCCACTTGGCCGGGACCTGTTTCTCGGCACTACCCCAAACCGATCGAGTATAGGCGTCCGGAATAAGCCCGGGCAAGCGCCGCACCGGCCATGGCCTCATCCTTTCGGTGAGCCGCACCCACGGAGGAAGCCTAACAAATCAAGAGCGGAAGGGTACGGCATGCGTAGATTGCGTGGCGTTTGCCTCCCGCGGACCAGAATGCTGCACTGCGAAGAATCCTCTACCGTTTCAGCACATCCAGCCATGGCCATTTAGTATGAGCAGGAATGCCGGCAGATACGACCATTTCGCCCTCCGCGTGACGAATTCCTCCGGCTGGCGGCGACGCACAGCCTGGTTCCGGTCTATCGCACGCTCACCGCCGACCTGGAAACCCCCGTGTCCGCCTTTCTGCGCCTGGCCGCCGACGAACCACAATCCTTTCTGCTGGAATCCGTAGAGGGTGGCGAGAAAGGTGGGCCGCTATACCTTTATCGGCATCCGGCCGTATCGCACCATCCTGTCGCGTGGCAGCTCGATCGTCATCGACGAGCGAGGCAAGAGCCGGTCCCTGCAGGGGGACGTCTTTGCTCTTCTCAAGGAGCTGCTGGCCGGGCAAACGCCGGCGCATATCGCGGGGCTGCCGCCGTTTACTTCAGTGGTGCGGTCGGCTTTTTTGCCTATGACGTGGTGCGGCAACTGGAGCGTCTGCCCGAACTGGCCGAGGATGATCTGGGCATTCCCGGACGCCTGCCTGATGTTCTTCGACGAAGTGCTGGCCTTCGATCACGTGCGCAAGCAGATCCTGCTCATGGTGACTGCCGATCTTCGGCCGCCAGAAACCTGCCGCCGCCTACGCGGACGCGAAGAAGCGACTGGGTCAGCTCGAAAAGCGCCTGGCCAGGCCGATTCCTAAACCGAAGCATGCTCGACCCCGGGGAAAGCTGTCCGTGACCAGTCACACCCTGAAGAAGGATTTTCTGGCCTCTGTCGCCAGGATCAAGGAGTACATCGCCGCCGGCGACATTTTCCAGGCCGTGCTGTCCCAGCGCTTTGAAGTGAAGCCCGGAGTCGATCCTTTCTCCGTCTACCGCGCTCTGCGCATCGTCAATCCGTCTCCATATTTGTATTTCCTGCGCTTCGATCTGGAGAAGGCGTCCACCTGCCTGGTGGGCTCGTCTCCCGAATTGTTGGTGCGCGTGCAACAGCGCCATGTCGAGTACCGTCCCATCGCGGGAACCCGTCCGCGCGCGCCGACGAAGCAGAAGATCTCCGCATCGAGCAGGAGTTGCTGAGCAACGAGAAGGAGCGGGCCGAGCACGTGATGCTGGTCGACCTGGGCCGCAACGACATCGGCAGGGTGTGTGAATTTGGCACCGTGAAGGTAAAGAGCCTGATGCATGTGGAACGCTACTCCCACGTGATGCATCTGGTCAGCTCCCTGGAAGGTCAACTCAAGGAAGGACTCTCAGCGGTGGATGCCTTCTGTTCCTGCTTTCCGGCCGGCACCCTGAGCGGAGCGCCCAAAATACGCGCGATGGAGATCATCGAAGAGCTGGAGCCAACGCGCCGGGGCATTTACGGCGGCAGCGTTTTCTACGCCGACTTCTCCGGCAATTTCGACTCCTGCATTGCCATCCGCAGCATGCTCCTCAAGGGTGAGCAAGGCTACATCCAGGCAGGAGGCGGCATCGTGGCCGATTCCGTGCCAGAGGAAGAATATGAAGAGTCGGTAAACAAGGCCAAAGCGGTTGTCCGGGCAGTGGAAAGGGCACGTGCGGTAGCTCGGTCTGGTCAGTAGAAAATGCTTTAGCGCTACACTGAAAGAAGTGGCGCACATGGTCTTCGTCCTCGACAACTACGACTCCTTCACCTACAACCTGGTGCAATACATGGGTGAGCTGGGGGCCGAGATGATCATCCGCCGCAACGATCAGCTGACCGTCGAGCAAATCGAGGATCTGAAGCCGGAGCGGATCGTGCTCTCTCCCGGACCGTGCACCCCTCAGGAAGCCGGCGTTAGCATTCCGCTCATTCGTCATTTCGCCGGCAAAGTGCCCATACTAGGGGTTTGCCTTGGCCATCAGGCAATCGGGGCCGCGTTCGGCGCGAATGTCGTACGCGCACCGCAGTTGATGCATGGCAAGACCAGCCAGGTCGAGCACGACGGACGCAACCTTTTCGCCGGCCTTGCCAGCCCGATGACCTGTACCCGCTATCACTCCCTGATCGTTGCCGAAGAGGGTTTGCCGGACGAACTTGAAGTCACCGCCCGGGTACAAAGCGGCGACGGCAATGGGACCATCATGGGCTTGCGCCATCGCCGCTTTCCCATCGAGGGGGTCCAGTTTCACCCCGAGAGCGTGCTCACCGTCGACGGCAAGAACCTGATCCGGAATTTCCTTTCTCTTTGAGAATAGTTGTGAACATGCGATTTGTCCTGATCGGCTCACTGGCATTGGTTGCTCCGATGCTGGCGGCCCAGCAACCCATCGGACGAACCTCCGCGACCGAAGTCCAGGTTTCGGGCGCAGTCGAACATTTCTCATGGAGAGACGCTGCTGGGCAACGGCAGCCAGATTACGGCGGGCGAACAGGCCGTCAAGATCGCGCTCGCAGCGCGGCGGCTCGCTGCACCTGTGCTCAACCAGCAGTGTTCACCTGGCAAAGGACCGCTCCATTGACGATCCGGCGAGCAGCGCGCTCATGATGGCGCTCGATCGCGGTGCGCATCGAGGTCAACTACACGGTGGGCAAGTATTCGGATGTTCTGCTGACCCCCGACCTGCGGATCCTCATCTCCGGCCCGGGGCAAGCAGACCTGAGCATTCGCGTAAATCCCCACGGAGACACCTGTGTCGACAATCACGGCGCAGAGGCGCCCTACGTCACCGTGAGCAGCCAACTGGAGGGCGGGGCCTATCGGGTGATGCCCGATCAGCGCGTCAATTTCGAGCATGGCAGCCTGCGGGAAGTCGTGGATCATGAACCGGAGCCCTGCGGCTGCCCAACGATGCCGGTCACTTCGGTGGCCAGTACCGGGAGTACCGGGAGCACCGCGGCAAGCCCGGGAAAGCCGGTGGGTGGTCCCTCGTCTACAGCCGCGGATACGGCTTTCCCGATAGCGCGAGAGCGAAGGACTGGCGCCTCCGCCCGTTGCCCACACCCCGGTGGTTCCCACCGGGGAAACGCATGCGCAGGTGACGGTTCCTCTTACCTACAACGGGGAGAGTTCCTCCGGCGCCGGCGGGTTCTCCTACTCCAGCCGATGCAACCCCGACGGCCGGGCCGGCCACCGCCCCCGTCGCCCCCGTTCCTGCCGTGCCAGCGCCGCCTGCCAGCGCCGACGTTGCCCAGGCTGCGCCGCCATCGCAGTCCGAGGTGGCTTCAGCGCCTGCATCGCCATCGGCTACCCCGCCACATGCCACCGAGCCGCCAGTCACCCCGCCGGCAGGCCGACCCGCCGGCGGGGGTGGCCTGATGCATCGAATCGGTCACTTCTTTTCCAGAATCTTCGGCGGTTAGTGGTGTCCGCCAGAAATAACGTCCTGTATTTCCGGGCTCGAAGCGGCAGATTGTTCGAACCCGGAATACCACCTTGACTAAAAGCCCAGATCATTTTCGGCGATTTACGGCCCGGCTAAAGCCGTGCCCTGATACAAAACCGGGTTTTTCCGCAGCCTGTACAATCGACTTTTGAGGCAATCGCGCCTAAAGCAGTTTCGGAATTGGGTGTAGACCGAACCCGTATTTCCTGTTGATGTTGGTGGAGCCACCGATCTACATGCGACTTTCCGCGAAGAAAGTCGCACATAATTGTTCTCGGCCGGTGCTGCGTGGCAGGAAATACGGGGAAGCCATCGGAGCTTACGTGGTTTTCTCTCAAGGAAAACCACACCTCGCGAGCTTTATCAGGCCAAGTAATTCCGAAGCTGCTTCAATCCAGTGAGAAATGAAGGAGTTTTTCTTTTATGGCGATTCCTGCCACACAGATGCGTCCGGGCATGATCATCAAGCACAATAACGAGCTGCACACGGTCTTTCAGCGTTGAGCATCGGACCCCTGGAAATCTGCGCGCGTTCATCCAGGCCAAGCTCCGCAACCTGCGCACCGGCGCCATGTTCGAGCATCGTTTCCGCTCGCCTGACCCCATCGAACGCGTCATCGTCGATGAAATTTCGATGGATTTTCTCTACGCCGACGGCGACGACTACTACTTCATGAACACCGAGAACTACGAACAGACGCACCTGAAGGGCAGCACCCTGGGCGATGCCATCGAGTACCTCATCCCCAATCTTCAGATCAAGGTTTCGTTCTTCGATGGTGTGCCGGTGGGCATCGAGTTGCCGCACACCGTGGAGATGACAGTAGTGGAAACCGAACCGGGCCTGAAATCGGCGACTGCCTCTTCCGTCACCAAGCCGGCCAAGCTCGAGACCGGACTCGTGGTGCAGGTGCCCTCGTTCATCAACGAAGGGGAAAAGATTCGCGTCGATACCGCCGAAGGCGCATATCTGTCGCGAGCATAAGAGTCGAAGCGCTGCTTCGGCTTGCCACTGCTCGCATGCGAAACTGACCTGTCTCTTTACTCACCCGTTATAGGCATAGAATCATGGTGCGCCACTACATCGTTAAAGGTCGTGTGCAAGGGGTCGGCTTCCGTTGGTTTGTTCATCGCGAAGCAGGGGAGCTTGGGGTTGAAGGGCTGGGTTCGCAACACCGACGGTGGCGAAGTCGAGGTCATGGTCGCGGGCAGCGAGGAAAAGTCTGGCCGAACTTCGAGTCGCGCTGGAACGCGGATCGCGCGGCAGCCGTGTGGATGCGGTGCACGAGCGCGACATGGACGAAGCCACGGCCAACGGCCTCGAATCATTTCAGATTGAAGGAGCCTGGTAGCTACGCATGACTCACCCTCCGATTAACTGTGAGCCTCTGAAATCTCTTATCCGGACCATTCCGAATTTTCCCAAGCCGGGCATTCTGTTCTACGACATCACCACCCTGCTCAAGGACAAGAAGGGCTACGCAACCCTGGTGGACGCGCTGGCTGCGCACTACATCGGGATGGAGAATGTGGATCTGGTTCTGGGCATCGAGGCGCGCGGATTTATCTTCGGGCCTGCCCTCGCCTATCGCCTGAACGCCGGTTTCGTACCCGTACGCAAGCCGGACAAGCTGCCCGCGCCGACCGCGCGCGTGACCTACGACCTGGAATATGGAACCGATGCGCTCGAAATCCATCTCGACGCCATCGAGCCCGGCCAGAACGTGCTCATCGTCGATGACCTGCTGGCTACCGGTGGAACGATGGAAGCAACCGTGAAACTGGTTCGTCAGTTGGGAGCGAGGATTGTCGGCCTTGCCTTCGCCATCGAACTCGACTTTCTCCATGGCCGTGACCGGTTCAAGGAATACGACGTGTTCAGCCTGTTGCATTACAGCGAGTAGGCGTCGGGTCGCATTGCTACAAGGGCTACATGGCTCTGCGGCCGCCGGATAACAGGTGGATGACCAACGCCATTGCCGCGATGATGAGCAGAATGTGCAGGGCAAATGCGGCGATGTGAAACAGCAGAAAGCCGCCAACCCAGAGCAGAATAAGAATGATCGCAAGCGCCAGCCACATGTCCCGTGCACCTCGCGGAGAGTATCTCATCCTCCCCGCGCTTCGCATAGGCTGAAGCATCTCCCTTCGGGACATCGAACCTAGAGGAGCGAAACCATGCTTCTGCGCACATCGCTCGCTATGTTGTTTGGTGGGCGCCACTCTCGCTCGTCGCAGCCCATGGCCAACCGCCAGAATCACGGCGGGATCACCGCTCTGACCCATGTGCGGGTGATCGATGGCACCGGCGGCCCTCCGCTCGAAGATGCGACCGTGGTGATCGAGGGCAATCACATAATGGCTGTTCAATCTGCGGCTGAGCGCCGTTCCTGCCGGTGCGCGGGTACTCGATTTGCATGGCGATACGGTCATGCCCGGCTTGATCAATGCCCACGGGCATCTGGCGTCTGATCGCAGACGGCCAGAACTCGGCCACTGCCTATACCGCGGAGAATGTGCTCGCGGAACTGCGGCAGTACGAGAGCTACGGTGTGACCGCGATGTTATCCCTGGGCCTCAACCGCGATCTTCTGTACCCGATTCGCGAGCAGCAACATCAGGGCAAACTCGATGGCGCTACGGTGCTTAACGGCAGACCGCGGCATCGGTGTTCCGGACGCCGCACCGGCCTTGCCGGCCGCGCCCGACCAACTGTACCGGCCGGCACTCGGCGCAGAAGCGCGCCTGGCCGTCGACGCGATGGCCAAACGGCACGCCGACATGGTCAAGATCTGGGTCGACAGCTCCGGGGGGACCAAGCCGGCCATGTCGCCCGAGATCTACCGGGCGGTGATCGAAGAAGCGCACAAACATCATCTGCGCGTGGCCGCGCACGTCTACTACCTGGCTGACGCCAAGTCGCTGGTCAATGACGGAGTGGATGTACTGGCCCACAGCGTCCGCGACAAACCCGTCGACCAGGAATTGATTTCCGCCATGAAGCGCCGCGGGGTCTGGTACATTCCCACCTTCACCGTCGACGAGTCCTTCTACATCTACGCTGAGCATCCCGGGTTCATGCAGATTAATTTCTTCAAGGAGGCCCTGCCGCCGGCGGTGCTGACCATGTTGACCAGCGAGGCCTATATCCAGAAGGTAAATCAGGACCCGAAGACCGCGCAGCACAAAGCGGACTTTGCCATGGACCAGAAAAACCTGAAGACGCTCTACGACGCCGGCGTTCGGGTGGGTTTTGGAACCGACTCAGGTGCTATGCCGACCCGTATTCCAGGATTCTCAGAGCACCGGGAATTGGAAGACATGGTGCAGGCAGGGCTCACGCCGATGCAGGCCATCGTATGCGCCACCGGAAGCAACGCAGAGCTGCTGGGCATCGAAGCAGAAGGGGAACCCTGCGGCCAGGCAAGCGCGCCGACCTGATCGTGCTGGCTGCCAATCCTCTGGACGACATCACCAACACCCGCTCGATCGTGACCATCTTCCACGACGGACGCACCGTTGCGCCGCGTGTTCCAGTAGTGATGGCGAAGTAACCGAGCCTTGCTCGGGAGCCATTCCGCTTCAGGGTTTTCTGGCGACCGGGCCAGCTTCGCGCACCCCAGCGGGCGCATCGAACTTGGCAAAATTCTTCTCGAATTTCTCCGCCAGCATCACCGCCTGTTCATCGTAAGCCCGAGGATCCTTCCAGGCATTGCGCGGATTCAACAACTGCCGATGGCACATCCGGGCAACTGATCGGGATGCTGAAGCCAAACGCCGGCTCAGTGACGAACTCAACGGTTTAAGTCGGCCATCCAGTGCCGCATTGACCATGGCGCGCGTGTGCTTCAGGCTCATTCGCTCACCGGCGCCAAAGGCGCCGCCGGTCCAGCCGGTATTTACCAGCCAGCACTGCGCGTTGTGCTGCTGCAGCCGTTCGCCCAGCATCTTGGCGTAGACCGCCGGAGCCAGCGGAATGAAGGGTGAGGCAAAACAGGTGGAGAACTCCGGCACCGGTTCGCTGCCCAGTCCCGCTTCGGTTCCCGCCAGTTTGGCCGTGTATCCGGAGAGAAAGTGGTACATCGCCTGCGCCGGGTTCAGCCTCGCGATCGGCGGCAGCACCCCAAACGCATCCGCAGTCAGAAACAGCACATGGCTCGGATGCCCCCCAACCCCGGGAATCACTGCCTTGGCGATGTACTCCACCGGATAGGCAGCCCGGGTATTTTCCGTGTAGCGGATGTCACTGTAATCCGGCGCTCCGGTCCTGCTGTCGATCACCACGTTCTCGAGCACGGCGCCGAAGCGGATGGCATGGTAGATCTGGGGTTCCTTCTCCGCCGATAGATCGACGCACTTGGCGTAGCAGCCACCTTCAATGTTGAAGATGCCGCTTTCGCTCCAGCCGTGTTCATCGTCGCCGATAAGCCGTCGCTGCGGATCGGCGGAAAGCGTGGTTTTGCCCGTGCCGGAGAGTCCGAAGAAAAGCGCAGTATCTCCGCTTTGCCCAGGTTGGCTGAGCAGTGCATGGGAAACACATCACGAGCGGGCAGTAGAAAATTCATCACCCCGAAGATCGACTTCTTCATCTCGCCGGCATACTTCGTGCCCCCGATGAGGATGATGCGGCGAGTGAAATCCGTGATGATGAAAGTGCCGGAGTGGGTGCCGTCGCGTTCCGGCACAGCCTCGAACTCGGGTGCGGCAATCACCGTAAATTCCGGTTTATGGTTGGCCAGTTTCTCGGCCGGCACGCGAACGAACAACTGCTTCACGAAAAGAGCATGCCAGGCATACTCGGCGATGATCTGAACCGGAAGCCGGTAGTGCTCATCTGCCCCGGCATAAAGATCGAGTACATAAAGGTCGCGCTCCCGCATGTGGGCGACGACCCGTGCCAACAGCGCTTCAAATTGAGCCGGGTCGAAGGGCTGGTTCACCTTGCCCCAGTCCACCGTGTCGCTGGTAACGGCATCCCGCACGATGAATTTGTCCCGCGGAGAACGTCCCGTGCGCGCGCCGGTGAGTGCCACCAGGGCGCCGTTGTCAGCCAGGCTGGCTTCACCCCGGGCAATCGCCGCTTCCACCAGTTGGGGAGTGGAGAGATTCCGGTGGACATGGGCGCCTTCCACCAGCTTTCCTGTCATGGTTGCTTTTGCTGAATCCACAGGCTCCTCCCGGGCGACCGCTGAGCCAAAACCGCTCAGCCCACGACCGCTCAGAAAGATGAGTTTACCCAAGCGTCCTCATGCGGGCAACGATTTAAGGGCATCCGTTGCCGTCCGGGTCATGCCACGACGGTGGGCTTGACAGGCGCGGCCAAGCTCTAGACAGCAACGATCTCACTAGGATGTGGGCATCATCGGCAATTCCGGGAGCAGAGAGGAATGCCGCGCTTCTTCCATCACCGCCTCCACCTGTTCCAGAACCTCGGCCACGCTCATGGTGTACATCTCGCGCCCGTTGTCGTACCCGCTTTCCGCAGCCTGTTTCAGGTAGCGGCCTGCTACCTGGGCGGCCAGCCGATCGGTGATGACGTGGCCGGACCGCTCTTTCTGCTCCACCCAGGCCTCGGCCGGCATGGCGATCCACACCGGCCGGCCATTGACCTCAAACCGGATGTCGACCGCATCCGCGTGGCGGGTGGCGATCGCGACTACATTTGCCGTCCAACGGCAGTGCAGGTCCTCCTTCGTCCAGTGATCGATGACATGGAAGTCTTCGTACATAGCTACCAGCCTAGAGCATTTTTGCCACCGCGGTTGCCTTTAAGGGGTCAAATGGGGGTGTTTTCTTAAGAAAATTCCACCGCTGCCGAAAAGACCGGCATGAGACGGAGGTACCGGCGCAGCGATCCCGGATAGGGGCTGCAAATTATTTTGAAAAAATTTAAAAAGAAAGATAACTTCACCGGAAATCTGCGTCCAATTAGGCGACACTAGAAGCCATTTCGCAGTGCGGTGATGCTTAGGGCGGAACGCTTGCATAAAGTGCAGCCACCAACACCCGCCAACTGTGCAATACTCTAGCGAACTTTTGACCGCGTTGAGGAGCAACGAAAAGTGGTGCATAATCCCGAAACAATAAAGAGATTCGAACAGACCCTTCGCCGGCAGGAAAAGCAGTTGGAGCAGTCCATGATCTCGGCCGTCGAGCAGGGCCGCGAAGTTGCCGCAGATAGCGCCCTGGATGCTGCCGACCAGGCCGTGCAGTCTTACCAGAAAGAGATGCTCTTCAGCCAGGGCACCAGCGGGCATGAGCAACTCGCGCTGGTCCGTCTGGCCTTGAAAAGGCTGGATGAGGGTACATACGGAGAGTGCATGCATTGCGGCAAGACCATCGGTCTGAAGCGGCTGGAGGCCCTTCCCTGGACCCCGTACTGCATCGACTGCCAGGAGAAGATCGAAAACGGCGAGATCGAAGATCCGGTCGTCGCGGCCTGAGTTGGACGGCCGCGTTTCCGCAAGGCACCGAAGATCGTTCGTTTGACCCGCAAACTTCGGCGCTGCTAAACTTTAGAAGCCTACGCAGACGGCAAAGCCGTAGCGGCTGGACTGCGACCCCTCCTGACTGGCTTCTGAAGGAAATTAGTGGACACCCAGACACGTCACGCGCTCAAACAGGACCGCTTGGTCGATGCGACCAGGACCAGTGTCGACTGGTTCCAGGACCATCGGTCGACAGTGATTCGTGCCGGCATCGCTGCAGTGCTATGCCTCGCGCTTTTGATCGCCGGGGTCGTGGTTTACAACAAGCGTTCGGCCGCCGCTGCGATGGCTTTCGGCGAAGCGATGGACACCTACAACGCCCCCCTGGCTCAGCCGGGCCAACCGCCGACGCCCGGGGAAAAAACCTTTCCAACGGCCGCCGCGCGGGCCACGCTGGCCAACCAGCAATTTGTGAAGCTCGCTGAACAGTATGGTCTTTTCGAGGCGGGCAAGACCGCCCGCTACTTCGCCGGGCTGACTGCGATCGATTTGGGCCAGACCGGCCCTGCCGAAACATATCTGACAAAAGTCTCGGACGGCCACGATGCCGCGTTGGGGTCGCTAGCCAAGCTGGCCTTAGCGAACCTGTATCAACAGACCAACCGCAGTAGCGAGGCGGTCGTGCTTTACAATCAGCTGATCGCCAAGCCAACCGACACGGTGCCGGCCGACGCGGCCCGGTTGCAGCTGGCGTCGATCTACGAAAAGACGAATCCCGCGGAAGCCAACAAAATCTACGCCCAGCTAAAGAGTTCGAAGACTGCTGCCGGCCAGATCGCTGCCCAAAAGCTGCAGCAAAAGTAGGCGAAGACGATCCAATCGGCGGCTAAAGCTTAATGCGTCGCAGGGGTAGTGGCCGTTGCTCCCGGCTGCTGTACCGCGTCGGTCTGGAATTTGCGGTATTCGTCGAAGCGAATGTCGATCTCGGCACGGATGCCCGCAACCAGAAATGCTCGTGCCTGCAGATGCAACGCGATCGCCGTAGGTAGCCACGCCTCGTTACGAATCAGCGCTTGATCGAATACCACATTGCTGCCTTTGGCGACCGAGGCCAGCAGGCCGAAGCCTACGTGGTAATTCTCATCAAGGGTCGCGCTCATGCGCGAGACCTCGCGATCCGCCTCATCGATCCAGATTGTGCCGCTCACCTTCTTGAGCGCCTCTTCGTCCCGGCCTTGTGTCTTGGCGTGTTCATCGCCGATGAAGTCGAAGGCGATCGTATCGCGCCCATTCAGGCCAACTCGCCGCGGCCTGGAAAACGTAACAATCTGCAGCAGCCGTGCGACCGTGATTTCATCCTTGTCCGGATTCGTGTAACCCGGTTGCGAAATCTTGAGGACCTCTTTATTGACGCGATCCTGTTCCTTGCGCGCCTGATCCGGGGTCAGATCCTTGCCATCCTTGCGCACCAGCTTTTGCACCTGGTGGCCGTTCACGAAGAAGACCTCATGCTCTTCCGTCTCCACCTTTTTCGTGTTCCCCCGGCTATCCAGTTGGCGGGTGGTCTGTGTGGCGCGGAAGGTATAGTTCTCGCGCACTTTGTCCAACTGCTTCTGGTGTGCCTCAACCTCACGCAGCATGGTTGCGGCATCCGGTAAAGGGCCCGGTTCGGTGGCTGCGTGCGTGGACGGCGCTACCAGGTAGAAGCACAGCGCAAACAGCGATGCTGCGGTCGCGACTCGCCGCTTCCCCTGTGCAAACGATATCTCCAACGGTATCGGGGGACGCGCAAGGTTCTGCATGGGCGGTGGCGGCGGGAAAAGAGACATCTTGCCCCCTGAGCATTTTCGCAATTGGTGTAGACCGAACCCGTATTTCCTGTGGATGTTGGTGGAGCCACCGCGCTGCATGCGACTTTCTTTGAGGAAAGTCGCACATAACTGTTCCTGGCCAGTGCAGCGTGGCAGGAAATACGGGCAGCCGCGAACCTTTACGTGGTTTTCTCTCAAAGAAAACCACACCTAGCCGCTCTTACCAGACCACAGTAATTGCGAAAATGCTCTAAAAGCCATCTTAGCGTAGGCTGTTACCACTGAATTGCCGCGCAAAATCCTTTGCTGCGAGTCGAAGAAAATGCGGCTTGGGAAATGCGGCTTTCTTCTCCGAAAGGAAATTAAAACGATGTTGAACCTGCTCTTGAAGTGGATTCTGGGCGCCTTGGCACTTCTAGCGGTGACATACATAGTGCCCGGATTTCGGGTGGTGAGTCTTCCCTCAGCGCTGGTAGCAGTCCTGGTGATTGGCTTTCTGAACATGACGCTGGGTTTGCTGTTGAAAATCGTTACGTTTCCCTTTGCGATTCTGACCCTGGGATTATTGTTCCTGGTGATTAACGCGCTCATGCTCATGTTGGCAAGCAAGATCGCTCCGGGACTGCACATAGCAAGTTTTGGCGCCGCATTCATTGGAGCTGTGGTGCTGGCAGTGGTTCACGTCATCATCGAAGCGGTGCTCTAGAGCATTTTCACTTCTACTCTGCACAGGAGGGTGCGGCGAAGAGCGGCTTTTCTTCCACCCCAGCAAGCTCGCTTGCCGGGGACCCCGGTTCTTCCACCCCAGCAGGCTCGCCTGCTGGGGACCCCGGTTCTTGAGGAAAAGCCGCCATGGGAGTCGTTGCTCTGTAAGCATCAGAAGTGAAAATGCTGTAGCGGAGGCGGAATCTCTGAGTGCTACGCGCGAGGCTTCTCGGGAAAAACCTCGCCCGTAGCACAGCAGGCCCTATCGCTGGGTCGAGTCGTCCGCAGCAGGAGAGCTCTGGGAAGGAAGGGGAGCGCGGGACGCAACGCCGCGCGGCAAGGGCGTTGAGGTTCCATTTGGAAGCACCGCCCGTCCCGATCTGGATCGGCCTCTTCCCTGGTTAACCGGCGTGGGCTGCACCGGGACCGGCTCTACGGGCACGTGGACCGCCGAAGCCGTGCCGAACCCGCCTTGTGCCGGAGCAACGACGCGTGGAGTTGCGAGCACACGGACGCTTTGGCCGCCGGGGTGGCGGTGAAACACCCGGTTGCGCAGAGCAGGATTCAAGACCACGGCGGACAAAGCAACGCTGGCCGCCAACGCGCAGGTAGCTATCGCGTGCACCATGACACGGAAAAACGCTTGCGCGAGTATCTGAAGGCGGTGGTTGATCCGCCGCTCCAACCCGGAGGGCGGCTCGACACTGCCCAGCCGGCGCAGGGTATCGTCGATTTCCGAATGTACGTCATTGCAAACTCCCTTCCTGCTCCAGCAAGGCTGCGAGCGCGTGCCGGGCCCGGTACAGCCGCGAGCGGATGGTCGATTCGGTGGTCTCGAGCACCAGGGCGATCTCCACGGTCGACAGCTCCTTCACCGCGGAAAGCAGCAAAACTTCGCGCTCCCTGCGCCGGCAGGGTGTCGATGAGACCAAGAATCCGGGCATGGCGCTGGGCGGTGATCACCATCTTTTCCGCGCTCAGCTCGCCCGGTCGGCAGAACCCGTCGCCAGGTCTTCAAAATCATCGACCTGCGGCCGCGTTTTGGCGCGCCGCTTGCGATCAAGCACCAGGTTCCACGCGATGCGCACCAGCCAGACGCGATAGTCGCGCACCTCCGCCAGCTTGTTGCGGTGGCGAAGAACGCGCAGAAAGGTCTCCTGCACCACATCTTCCGCGTCGGCCGTATTGCGCGTAACCGAATAGGCCACGCGGTAGAGCGTGGTCGAATACTCTTCGCACCAGCGCGGTCACCCGGGCGTGCGTATCCTGCTCTGGTACGGCCACAGGCTCGGCCTCCAGCCATCCGACGAATTGTCCTTCAACTGTTCCCATACGCAACTGAACAGAGAACTGTCGCATATAGAGACGCATCATACGCCCTTTCCGCTCGACTATCGAGCGGCAGGGCTTGTGTTTACCGTCCGGTTCTGAATTCCTGTGACCGGGCGGTGCAAGCGGCATCTATCATCATTCGTCATGCGCGTACCTGCTTCGAAAGACGTCCGCCCGCGGTTTCCGTTTCCCTGCTGCCGGCGTTCTGGCTCCTTGCTGCCTTCTGTGCCGGCGCTCAGCCGTCGCCTCGGCCCTCGACCGGCATGTACACGACGGGCTTGCGGGGCGCCGGAAGCTGATCTTTCCGGTATATACCAGGGCCATGCGCCTGCGGCCGATGCGGCGAAACGTGTCTTTACCCTTAACCTGGCTTCTGACGGCACAGCGATGCTCACCACCCAGTACATCGGCAAAGACGACGTCACCAGCATGGCCGTTGGACGCAAAGCGGCAGCCAAATCGTTCTTACCTTTGACTCCATTGGGCCAAACGGACCTCCCCGGCCCATCACCTTTCGTCATCGCGACCACGAACTCAGCCCGGTCCACTGGGATCCGAACGAGTGGGGACGTGCCGGACCACCCGTCCTTCACCGTTTGCCCGAGCGTTCGCGCAAGGCGGCTCTCTGACCCATGGGATGAGCTGTCCTACAACATCATGCTGGGATACTTCTTTGGCTTCGCGCTCGGGGTGGGCTGCGCGCTTGCCGTCTTCTACGCCATCTATTCCGGTGGCTACAGAAAGGCGGTTGAGCACTCGCTGCTGCAGCAAAAGCCGAAACGATACCTCGAGGAGATGGCAGCAGCGATAAGGCGCGCGCGAGCGGCAAGGAAGAACAAGCGAAGCTAAGAATAGTTGATTTTTAATTCCTTCAACGAGGGCAGAAATGCGGAATGCACCTCCACCTTCAATCGTCCCGCCTGGACCCCAGGATCGGCGGAGGCGATCGCCAAAGCCTCGGCGGCGGTTGCCGCGGCGATGATCGAAATCCCCACCAGTGGACCGTCATCGGTAATCGGCCCCGCCAGCAAGTAGCGCCCGGCCTGCACCTGTTCCCGTATGAACGCCAGCTGACGAGGTACCAGGTCGGCCACGTCCGCGCCCTGGGTATCGTTCCACCGTTCGCCCTTGAATAAGAAAAGCGATGTAGTAGGGCTCGACGTTACGAGGAATATCCTTCGTCCGCGGCTTTTCTTTTGGCGTGTGTCTCTTCCGTCATTTCTGCGCCTCTTGCAGCAATTGAGCCGCTGCCTCGGTCTTGCCTTCCTTTTGCAGCAGCGCAGCATGCTGGCGCAGAATGGTCCGCCGTTTCTTCTGGGCCGCGGCGGTGTCGGTAGCATTCGACGCTTTGCGGAAATTCTCTTCCGCCGCTCGATAATCGCGGTCGGCCTTATCGTTCTGACCCATCTGGGTGTAGATCATCGCCCGATGCCAGTAGGCGGTACTCCACTCCGGCGACCCTGGCTTGACCGCTTTGGGCACCAGCGCCACCTCGCGATCGAACTCCTCCAGCGCCTCCTGCTTATGGTCGAAGGCCGCCAGCGCGATCCCGTATTCATCGTAGGCCAGCATCTTGTCGACCAGGCGCTGATGCGGAGGATACTGATCGGCCAGATCGCGCTGCTGCTTGCAGAAATCCAGCGAAAGCGGGTCCTGTGCGGTGAGCAGATTCACGCACTTCACCATCAATTTGCCCACCTGTTCGCTCAGTTGGTTGGCTTTATCCTCGTCGGACACGGGAGGCAGTTGTGGGGCAGAGGACTTGCCGGGGGCGATGGCGCATCTCCGCGCTCTTGGCCGCCGCCTGCGCCCGCAAGGAGTCGCCTGGCGGCTCATCATGAGCACGGCCACGCAGCAGCAGACAAATAGTCGCATAGCACCCCTCTCTACAGATTGATTATGCCGGAGGAACAGCCAGGTGTGGCCGGCCACATGGCCTCGGTTATAGCACTATTGTGTAGCTAATAGCCGTTGCGCTTCGCTGTGTCTTGCCCTGATGCTCCAGCACATCGGCGTGCTGCTTGCGCACCCGCTGGCGCAAGTTGCCGAAAATGCTCGTGCCAGGGTTGCATCGCCGCCGGCAGCGGCGATGGCGGCGGTGAACGTATTCTCTGCCGTCTTCAGATCGGCGGCGGCGCGCGTCCCACTCTTGCAACTGCTGATAGGCCGTGGCCCGGTGCCAGAAAATCACTGCCCACTGCAGGCTGTCAGGGCTTAACCGTGCTGTGCCGGCAGCAGGGCAATAGCGCGATCAAAAGCCTCGAGCGACTGTCTCGGCTTGTGGGCCACTCCCAGCAGAGCCACGCCATATTCATCATTGGCCACGATGCGCGCCATGCGTTCGCTGGCGGGGGCATTTTCGGCCTCATCGAGTTCCGCCTTGCAAACCGTAACTGCTCTTTGCATCCTGTGCCTGCAGCAACTGGGCAGCACGTCGGGCTGCCGCCCTGCCCCCATGCGGCTTCCTGAACGCGTCAACAAAAAGGCGATCCCGCCGAGCACGGTTCGACCTCGTGAAAAGTGGCAACCTCAGATCTCCCCGGATAGAATAACCTGCAGGATGTCTGACCGGCTTTACTACGCTGACCCATCACTGGCCTCCTTCGACGCGCATGTTTCCGACATCCGCGAGGTCTCCCGGACCCAGGGCCGGTCGTTGTGGCAAATCGCCCTGGACCGAAGCGCCTTTTATCCCACCAGCGGCGGCCAACCGCACGATACCGGCATGCTCACGGCCACCTCTTCGGGCGGCGCTCTGCTCGAGGCTCCTATTCTCGCGGTGGAAGAGGACGAGCACGGAGAGGTTTGGCACACCACGCCGAAGCCGCTTTTGGCGGGAACCGCGGTGCGCGGGTACGTCGACTGGAGCCGCCGCCGCGACCACATGCAGCAGCACTCCGGCCAGCACCTGCTTTCCGCCGTGGTCTATCGCCAGCTGGGTGCGGCAACCGTTTCTTTTCACCTGGGGGAGATGACCTCGACCATCGATCTTGCCCGTGAAGCGATTTCGCACAGAGGAGCTGGAGCGCGTCGAAGACGCGGTCAACGAGATCATCGCCGAAAATCGCGCAGTCACCATGCGCACCATCCCGCGGGAGGAAGCGGAGATGCTGCTCGCAGCCGGCACCCTGCATAAGCTGCCGGATCGGGAAGGAGATATCCGCCTCATCGAGATCGACGACATCGATCTCAACGCCTGCGGTGGCACACACGTCGAGGCAACGGGGCAAATTGGCGGCCTGCTGATCCGCGGGACAGAACGCATGCGGCAGGGGATTCGAGTGGAGTTTGTCTGCGGCCTGCGGGCAGCGGTGACCGCCCGGCACGATCTGGCCACGCTCACCCACGCGGCGACAGCGCTCTCGGTGGGTCGTCTGGACGTAGCAGAAGCGGTGGACCGGCTGCTAGCTGAGACCAAGGCGGCGCACAAAGCGCGTCAGAAGCTCACCGAGGAGCTGGCCGGATATCACGCCGCGAGCCTGCTGCAGCAGCATCCTGTGCAGGGCGACCGCAGGGTGGTGCGGTTAACCTTCACCGACCAGGATGCTGGCCTATCATCAAACTGCTGGCGTCGCGTCTGATTGCGTCCGCTCCGCAGACCTGCGCGTCTGCTGGCCACCACGCAGGAGGAACCAGCGCGGGTGGTGGTGGCGGCCACTGCTGATCTGAAGATCGACTGCGGAGTCTCTGCTGCGCGAGGCGCTGGCGGCCTATGGTTTGCGTGGCGGGGGATCGTCCGGGATGGCGCAGGGTCAAATTTCCAAAGTCCATCTGGACGACCTCTTCAACGGCCTTGAAGGCCGGTTTCTCAACGGCCCTGAGGCGCTTGCCCGGGAGCAGATGCCTGCTAGCTTCTCCGTATCTGTCGACTGCTAAACTGAACTGGTTGTTCCCGCCTTGTGGGGCTATAGCTCAGCTGGGAGAGCGCCTCGTTCGCAACGAGGAGGTCAGCGGTTCGATCCCGCTTAGCTCCACCAAAAGCATCGACAATTTGCGGAACGGGTACTCGGTCATCGACCGGGTTACATCATAAGTCCCGGTTCACCCCTCATCGCGACCACGCTCTACCATGAGCCACCATGCTTTACCACGTTCTTCTCTTCCTTGCGAGCCATTTTGAACTTTCTCAGAGATCGGCCAAAAGATCGGCCAAAGTAGCGTTATCATTGCTATAAGCGAATGAACGGTAAAGGCTTGACGGCGATAAAGATCGGCCAAGATCGACTCGAATCCGTATCGCGGATCGAGCCGTTCACCTTACGGGCCGCTTCGGACGAGCTGGCCGCGCTCATGATGAAAATGGCCGCTGGTGCTGCTGTGCTCGAGAAATCACTCCATCCCAAGACCGCGGCCCACCTTGCCGGGGCGGTCCGGATCATGAACTGCTACTACTCGAACATGATCGAAGGCCACCACACCCGCCCTCGCGAGATCGAGCAGGCATTGAAGGGCGAGCTACCCGGGGATCAGGAGCGCAGAAATCTTCTGGTCGAAGCGATCGCTCACGTACGGGTGCAGCAGGAGATTGACAGGCTCTATGCGGAAGGGAGCCTGCCCGATCCGACATCTTCCGCCTTCATTCAATGGATCCACCGGGAGTTCTTCAAGGACATGCCGGATAAGTTCCTTCATCCGGAAGGAGTCACTATCGTACCCGGGCATTGGAGAGCGGAGCTACCCGAGGTCGCAGTCGGCCAACATCAACCGCCATCGTGGCCCCGGGTGCCGGAATTCATGGCCTACTTCGAAAGCCAGTACGGCTCGATCAGGAACCTTGAAGCGGTGCGTGTCTTAGCCATCCCGGCGGCCCATCACCGGCTGAATTACATCCACCCTTTCCGCGACGGCAATGGCCGTGTGTCGCGGCTGATGTCTCATGCCATGATGCTGCGCGCCGGTCTCGGTGCTCATGGCCTTTGGTCGATTTCTCGCGGCCTGGCGCGCGGCCTTAACGGCCGCACCCAGTACAAGGCGATGATGAACAACGCGGACACACCACGCCAGAGCGATCTCGATGGTCGGGGGAATCTTTCGACGCGGGCACTCCGCGAGTTCACCGCTTGGTTCTTCCGTGTCTGCGTCGATCAGTTCGAATTCATGAGCGGTCAATTGGAGTTCCGATCGCTCTCCGATCGGCTGCGCTTACTGGTTGAGCAGAGTGAGGGGGAGTTGCCAACTCGATCAGTGCCGCTTCTTCAGACAGTGCTACGTGAGGGCGAGGTCGAACGCGGTGATGTGAATCAGGTCATGATGGTGTCGGAGAGAACAGGTCGGCGGATCGTCCAGCAACTCATTGATCGCGGCTTGCTCGCTTCAGAGACGCCGAAGGGAAAGTTGCACCTTGAGTTTCCGCAGGATTGCCTGGAGAAGCTGTTTCCACGGCTTTACGGCGGTTGACATCGCGGCAGGGACACCGGTGAGCTTGGCCTGCAATACCTTCGGCGCATCCCAGGATCTCCCAAAATTGCTCAAAACCTTCGTCGGCCTGGGCGGGAAACCTCGCCGGGGTTCCGGGCCGTCGCATGGACTACATGAAGGCCAGCGCGATACCCAGAAGCGCTGCCATCACCTGAAAACCGAGATTGCGGAGGTGGTGGCCGCTTATTCTCGCATCGGATGCCCCCGATTCGCCTGCATGGGAAGACTGCGCGATTGGGGTCTGGCCATGCAGTGTGACAGGCTTGGGGGACATGCAAACCTCTTTCCGTTTCAGGAGATTATCGACTGGTTTGACGCAAACAATTCCGTTTCCCACTACACCTTTCGTGTAGGGATAGGGTTCGTGACCGCGGAAGAAAGGCGCATCGGAAAGCTAAATCCGTCACTGCCTCGAATTGCGCCTTGCCCGTTTCTTTCGAGTTCCCGATAACCCTGCCTGTCACTCCATGACGTGCAAAGCCATTCGTCCCGGCCCATCGTCATACGGCGCTTCCGAGCAGATCCGCATCATAGCGACGTTAGACTCGCAACGGGGAACGCAAGGGAAATGGCAGACAAGAAGAAGACATTTGCTCCGATTGAAAGCTACGCCATCATCGGCGACTGCGAGACGGCTGCGCTGGTCTGCCTGGATGGTTCGATCGATTGGCTGTGCTGGCCGGACTTTTCTTCCGACGCATGTTTTGCTCGCCTGCTGGGCACCGAAGACAACGGACGTTGGCGAATCGCGCCAGCGGTCGAGGTGGAAAAGACGACGCGCAAGTATCGCGATCAGACGCTCATTCTGGAAACGACGTTCGAGACCCCTGATTTCGCGGTCATGCTGATCGACTTCATGCCGATTCGCGGCCTCAACTCCAACATCGTGCGCATCGTAAAAGGAATTCGTGGAAGCGCACCGATGAAGATGGAAATGTCTTTACGCTTCGACTACGGAGCGACCGTACCCTGGGTTACACGAGCGGAGGGTATTCGCGCCATCGCCGGGCCTGACCTAGTGGTGCTGCAGACCACCGCGCCGCTCTCCGGCGAAGATCTCACGACCGTCAGCGAATTCACAGTGAACGAGGGCGAGAGCGTCGATTTCGTGATGACCTATGGCCTGTCGCACCTGGCCACACCGCGCACCATCGATGTAACAAAAGCGCTTGAGAAGACCCAGACCTTCTGGGAAAAATGGACCTCTGCCTGTAAATATAAGGGACCCTATCGCGATGCAGTGGAGCGTTCCCTGATCACGCTGAAGGCGCTCACCTATGCGCCGACAGGCGGAATCGTCGCCGCGGTCACCACCTCGTTCCCGGAACAGTTGGGCGGCCCACGCAATTGGGACTATCGCTATTGCTGGCTGCGCGACGCCACTTTCACCTTGCTGGCCTTCATGTACGGCGGATATTACCAGGAAGCAAAAGCCTGGCAGAGATGGCTGCTGCGCGCGATTGCCGGCAGCCCTGACCAGGTTCAGATCATGTACGGTATGAGCGGTCAGCGCTATCTGCCCGAACGCGAATTGACCTGGCTTACCGGCTATGAAAACTCCAAACCCGTGCGCATTGGAAATGCAGCCTCAGAACAGCTTCAGCTCGATATCTACGGAGAAGTGATGGCCGCCTTTCACCATGCGCTGAGCAGTATGGGGAAGGACGGAGAACTGTCCTTCGCCATGCTGCGCGGCATGGTCGAGCACCTGGAAACCGTCTGGCAAGAGCCCGACGAGGGTATTTGGGAAACGCGCGGAGGACGAAAGAACTTTACCTATTCCAAGATGATGGCCTGGGTTGCTTTCGACCGCGCGATCAAGGCTGCCGGCATGTTGCATGCGAATGCTCCGGTGGAGAGATGGCAGAAGGTACGGACACAAATTCACGATGAGATCTGCAGCCGGGGCTACAACGAAGAGCTGGGCAGCTTTGTGCAGAGTTATGGCTCCGATCATCTCGATGCATCTTTGCTGCTGATGCCCCTGATGGGTTTTCTGCCACCGGAAGATCCCCGCGTCTTGGGCACGCTGAAGGCCATCGAAAAGACGCTGATGTCGGGAGGACTGGTGCTGCGCTACAACACCGAAAAGTCTTCCGATGGCCTTCCCCCGGGCGAAGGCGTGTTTCTCGCCTGCAGTTTCTGGATGGTAAGTGCGCTCAAACTGCAAGGCCGCGACGCCGATGCGCACACGCTTTTCAAGCGCGTATTGGCGCTGGCCAACGACGTCGGATTGCTGGCCGAGGAATACGACACAAGCGCCCGGCGCCTGGTGGGAAATTTTCCCCAGGCACTCTCGCATATTGCTTTGGTGAATGCTGCCGTCAACCTGAGCGACACTGGGGTTGGCAAATTCCGCTCACGCAGGTAGCTGTTGGAAGTTCTCCCTTCCGTGGGGAGTCAAACCCCGGTCAAGGGAAACGCAGTGTTTTCACTTCTGCACAAACAGAGATAGAACTGCACTAGTAACTACTCCGGGAGGAATGGAATGCACGTATTTGAGGTCTGGGCTCCTCAGGCCAGCACCATGGAAGTCAAGATCGGAAACAAGAGATTCGCATGACCCGGAAGGAAAGGGGCTGGTGGTCGGCCGAGGTGGAGGCCGCGGGCCCCGGCACGGACTACGGGTTCGTGATCGATGGCATGGAACCCGCGCTCCCCGATCCGCGCACGCACTGGCAACCGAATGGTGTGCATGGTGCGTCGCGAGTGGTCGATCACGCTGCCTTCGTCTGGAGCGACGCCGGTTGGCAGGCGCCGCCTCTGTCAAGCGCGCTCATTTACGAGCTGCATATCGGTACGTTTACCCCCGAAGGAACGCTGAAGGCCGCAGAGTCCCGTCTCGACTACCTCAAAGACCTGGGAGTCACCCACGTGGAGCTGATGCCGATCGCAAACTTCCCGGGCAAGCGCGGATGGGGATATGACGGCGTAGACATGTATGCGACGTTCAACGCCTATGGAGATCCCGACGACTTAAAGTATTTTGTGAATGGTTGCCACGGCAAAGGGCTTGCCGTGCTGCTGGACGTCGTCTATAACCACTTCGGTCCGGTGGGCAACTACCTGGCAAATTTCGGCCCGTATTTCACTCACAACCACTCCACGCCCTGGGGCGACGCCGTCAATTTTGAAGACGCCGGCGCTGCCGAAGTGCGCAGTTTCCTGATCGACAATGCACTGATGTGGCTGGCGGACTACCACTTCGACGGATTGCGCCTGGACGCGGTGCACGCCTTCAATGATCGCTCAGCGATTCATTTTCTGGAACAGATCACCCGCGAAGTACGAAGGATCGAAGCAGCCATGGGAAAGCATTTCGTGCTGATCGCCGAGAGTGATCTGAACGATCCGCGGATTGTCAAAGCCGAAGAGGCGGGTGGCTATGGTCTCGATGCTCAGTGGAGCGACGATTTTCATCACGCATTGTTCTCCGTGATCTCCGGTGAGCGCGAGGGGTACTATGCGGACTTTGGGTCGCTTGCCGACCTGGCCAAGTCGCTGCGCTGCGTCTTTGTCTACGATGGCAACTATTCGGAATATCGAGGACGAAACCACGGTCGCCAGGTGGTAGGCCTGTCCGGACATCGTTTCATCGGGTTTGTGCAGAACCATGACCAGGTGGGCAATCGTGCCCAGGGTGAGCGCGTCAGCCATGAAGCGGGTGTTGGGCGGGCAAAGATAGCCGCCGCGCTCGTCCTCACTTCACCCTTCGTGCCCATGCTGTTTCAAGGCGAGGAATTTGGCACCTCTTCTCCGTTCCTCTATTTCACTGACTACGACGATCTCGAATTGGGGCGGATCATCTCCGAGGGACGCAAGAAAGAATTTGTCGCGTTCGGCTGGAGCCCGGATCAGATTCCAGATCCTCAGGACGAACGGACCTTCACCCAATCGAAGTTGAACTGGTCTGAACTGACCGAGGAACCTCACGCTTCGCTGCTGCAATGGCACAAAGACCTGATCCACTTGCGCCGGAGCCAAACTGAACTCTCGGATGGAAATCTCAACCTCGTTGAGGTGAAGTTCGACGAGGAGGCAAAGTGGTTGGTACTGGAGCGCGGACATCTCCACATCGCCTGCAACCTGGGCAGTACGCCCGTGGATTTACAAGTAGGCGAAGGGGCACAACTCATACTCGCCTCCGATGACTCGGTGGGCCTCAACGGCCCGATTATCAGGTTGGGATCCGACAGCGTAGCGATCGTATCGGTGGTCCTTCCTCACTGAGCAAAGACAAGCGGAAGCGGCGGTGCTGAGACCCAGTGAAAATGCAATAATCTTAGCCAGCTGAGGAAGTTGCCTGTGAACCGATGCATTTTGCTCGTATACCTGGCTGCGAGCATATCGCTCACGGCGCTGGGTCAGAGCGCCGCCTGGCAACCGAATCTGATCCAGCAGCAAACCTACACTTTGCATCGGGCGTCGAGCGCAGATCCGACCGGAGCCAATGCCGACCGCCGCAAAGTCGCGCCCGGGGAAACACTCACGCTGCTTGGACACCGACGGCCCCGGCATGGTCTCGCACCTGTGGTTCACCATTGCCAGCTCGGAGCCCTACCACCTGAAACGGATCGTGCTGCGCATCTACTGGGATGGCGAAGAAACCCCAAGTGTGGAAGCGCCGATCGGCGACTTCTTTGGACTGGGTCTCGGCTACTACCACCCCTGGCAGTCTGAAATGCTTTCGGTCGGAAGCGTAAAAAATTTGAACTGCTTTTTCCCCATGCCCTTTCAGCGGCATGCACGCATCACCGTAACCAACGAAGGACGGCGGATCATCCAAGCGCTGTACTACAACATCGAATACCGCACCGAGACCATGCCGCTCGCGCCGGGCACGTTGTATTTCCATGCGCAATATCGTCAGGCGCAACCCAACCGCGGCTGGACAAGCAGGTGGACGTCAAACGGACAACCGCTGGTGAACAAGAAAGCCAACCTTACCGGCCAAGATAACTATGTATGGCTTGACGCCAAGGGCACCGGCCAGTATGCAGGTGTGACCATGTCCATCTTGCAGAACCAGGACGATTGGTGGGGCGAGGGCGACGACATGTTCTTCGTCGACGGCGCGAAGAGGCCATCGATCGCCGGCACCGGGGCGGAGGATTACTTCCTTGGTGCCTGGGGTTTCAAGGACCATCCTTTCTCCTACCAGTTGTACGGTGCGCCCATCGTAGGAAAAGGAAGGGCGGGAGCCCGATCGAGCGTGTACCGCTTTCATCTTGATTCGCCCATTGTCTTCAGCACGTCGTTCAAGGCGACCATCGAACACGGCAATGCGAACCATCGCTCAGATAACTACTACTCTGTGGCCTATTGGTATCAGACGGAGCCACACGCTCCTTTCCCTCCGTTGCCGCCGGTGGAGAAGAGACTGCCCACTCTGGAGCAGGTGGGTGGTCCCGGAAGCACGGCCCCGCCGGCGTGCGCCGCTGAGAGCTCTGATCTGCTCTAGCATTTTCGCAATTACTGTGGTGTGGTAAGAGCAGCGAGGTGTGGTTTTCCTTGAGAGAAAACCACGTAAATACCGATCGCGTCGGTCTGCACCAATTGCGAAAAGCTCCAGCCCGCGCGAAAGCTACTTTCTTTGGTTCGCTGTTTGCCACAGAAGATGTGGCATATCAGAGGACGACGACAATCCTAGGTCAACAGCAGGGCGATGATCGAGATCAAGGTTTCGCTGATGGACCAGGTCTTCATGGTATCGGCTACGCTCATGTTGAAGTACTCCTTCACCAGCCAGAAACCGCCATCGTTGACATGGGAAAAGATAGCCGATCCTGCGCCTGTGGCGATGGTCAGCAATTCCGGCCGCACTCCCGGGCTATGCGCAAGGATGGGAGCGAGAATGCCTGCAGCCGTAGTCAAGGCGACGGTAGCGGATCCGGTAGCCAGGCGAATGAGTGCGGCAACCAGCCATCCCAGCAGCAACAGCGATACATGGGCGTGCAGCGCCACCGCGACAATCGCCTGCGAGACGCCGCTATCCTGCAGGATGCGCCCAAACCCGCCGCCCGCTCCAATCACCAGCGTGATGTGAGCCGTGGGCGCCAGGCACTCATTGGAAAACTTGAGAATGGTCTCCCGGTTGAAACCGCGCATTTTGCCCAGGGTGATAAAGCTGACCAGCACCGCGACCAGCAAGGCGATGTCAGCAGTCCCCAGCAAATGCAGAACGCGGTTGGTCGTGCTGCCCGGCGCTGCCAGCACTCCGCCCAGCTGCCAAGCAGCATCAGCAAACCACCGGCAGCAAGATAGTGGCCATCGAGATGCCAAAGCCGGGCAGCGCGCGATGCGCTTCATGCTCGGCAAACTGTTCCGCCATGGGGTTGTGGGCATCGAGCACAATCCTGGGGGCGATGAATCGCGCATAAAGCGGCCCGGCAATCACCGCGCTGGGAATGCCAACCAGCAGGCCGTACAGAATGGTCCGTCCCACGTCGGCATGAAAAATCGTAACCGCCAGCATGGCCGCAGGATGCGGCGGCACCAGCGCGTGCACCACCGAAAGCCCGGCCAACAGGGGCAGCCCGACCAGGATCAGGGATGTGCGGGTGCGCCGGGCCACCGTGAACGCAATCGGAATGAGCAGAACGAATCCCACCTCAAAAAAGACCGGCAAGCCGACGATCAGCGCCGCGCACATCATGGACCAGGTGCACGTGCCGTCGCCCGAAAAGCTCAATCAAGGTCTCCGCGATACGCTCCGAGGCTCCGGATTCCGCCATCATTTTGCCCAGCATGGTGCCCAGGCCAACCACGATCGCGATGTGCCCGAGGGTATTGCCCGCTCCCGTCTCGAAGGAGGAAACGATGCTTCCGAGCGGCATCCCGGTCACGACCGCCAGCGCCAGCGAAACCATCATCAGAGAGAGAAAGGCGTTCAGCTTGACCACCGCGATGAGCAGAACCAGCCCAATCACCGCAGCTGGCAGCGGCGAGCAGTAGAAAAACGCCATGACTGTCGAGCAATGGCGGCCGGGTTCAAGTGGTACCCAATGAGGGACGGGGTAAGAAATCGTCCGGCTCGTTGGCCGGTGGCATCCCCATCCTTGTAGGACAGCACCCCATTGACCCATACAGCGGCGATGCCTTCGGCGGCGCAGATTGGGTTGCTGAAGGTAGCCGTATCCCTGATTGTCTCCGGATCGAAGAGCACCAGGTCGGCATGGCATCCTTCGCGGATTTTCCGCGCCCGGCCAAGCCCGAATCGCTGCGCAGGCATGCCCGTCATCTTATGCACCGCTTGCGTCAGCGGGAAGATACCTTGTTCCCGGCAGTAGTAGCCCAGCACGCGAGGAAAGGTTCCCCATAAGCGCGGGTGCGGCCGCGGGTCGTTGGGCAGCCCGTCGGAGCCGATCATGGTTGCCGGATGCCGCAGAATGCGGCGCACATCCTCTTCAGACATGTTGTGGTAGATCGCTCCGGCAGGTTGCAAGCGCGCGCCGCTTCTCCCTGTTTCACGCCCCAGGCAAGGGCAATCTGCTCCAGTGTCTGGCCGGCCATTTCGGGATGAGGCGTAGACCAGGTGATCACGATGCGGATGCGCTCATCGACCTGGCGCAGATCGAGGGTGCTGGACGATGCCGCGTAGGGATAGCAGTCGCACTGCACCGGTTGTTCGCCCGAGCCGTCTCCAATGCGCTGAGGATCTCTCCGCTCCTGCCCCAGTTTGCGATGCCTGCGCACTTCAGATGGGAGATGACGACCGGCACATGGCAGCTGACGGCCGGTACGGAAAAGCTTCGCTCATGGCTGCGAGGATCTCCTCCGCTTCGGTGCGCATGTGCGTGGCGTAGATGGCGCCGGCGGCAGCAAGGGGTTCGGCCAGCGACAAAATTTCCTCCGGCGGGGCGGAGCGGGCCGACACCATAGGCCAGGCCGGAGCTCAACCCAAGCGCACCGTGGTCCAGGGCCTCGATCAATTGCGCGCGCATGGCCTCGATCTCGGCTGCTGTGGCGGCGCGGTCGAGCCGATCCATATGGTTGTTGCGCAGAGCCGTATGGCCCGGCCAGGGCAGCCACATTGACCGCCGGCTGCGCCGCGTCGACGGCCGCGACATAGGCCGCGAAGGTGGGGTAGCGGAACGCATCGGCGTCCCCCAGCAGATTCATCGGATCGGGTGGGGGGCCCGCCAATTGCACCGGCGCTGCGCTGATGCCGCAGTTGCCGACGATCACCGTCGTGACCCCCTGCGACAGCTTTGCCATCATCTGCGGATCGCGTATGACGCTGGTATCGTCGTGGGTGTGAACATCGATAAAGCCGGGAGAGAGAACCCGTCCCTTCTCCGTCCGTAACCTGCCGGGCAACGTAATGGGAGAGTTGCCCGACCGCGCAAATCGACCCGGCATCGATGGCGACATCCGCTGTCTCTGGCTTCGGCGCCGCTACCGTCGAGCGACCCGAACGTTCCGGATAAGCGTGTCACAAGAGGCATAGGGCATCGTAAACACTCTTTCGTCGGCAATGCACCGGCCACGGGGGTGACCCCCGGAATCCTGCTTCCAGGCAAAAGGCCGAAGCCACCAGCCTGTCCGCGCTTTCCCCCCAAGTGAAAAGCACACCTCGCGATCTTTATCAGGCAACAGTAATTGCAAAATGCTCTAGACTGTTCTGACGTATTTAAGATTCAGGAGGTTGCTCCATGTCCGACGAAGATCTAAAAGCAGAGCTTGAGAGACTGCGTGCAGAAAACGATCAGCTGAAAAACAAGAGTGTGCGTGGACTGAGCTTAAAGGTGAGTGAAAAGGGAGCAGTATCGCTGTACGGAGTCGGCCGGTTCCCGGTGACGCTCTACAAGGAACAGTGGGCCAAAGTCCTGGGCATGAAGGATGAAATAGAAAATTCCTCAAGACAACGCCCATTTGCTCAAGACGAAGGAATAAACGCCTTGCCAGGGTCGCACTCGTCGAGGGTCAAGAGCCTGCTTGGGAACCGGGCGATCGTCACACTGCTGCTGGTGTCATCGTGCAGGAAACAGGCTACCCCGGGCGAAACCACTGAACTCACCCCCTCTGGCCCCCACGATCCCGACCTGAGCGTGAGCGCGGCCGGATATCACGGTAATCATTTCTCCGGTCCGGTTTACATTCCCCGTTCTTCTCCCATGGAAGAGGGCACCACCGCGTACAACGTGACCTATCAGGATGGCGTCACGGTGATCAGCAGAGGCGATACCATGCGCCATCTGGTCGCCATCCGGCGGGATGGAAGCTACGTGTTTGACTCCTCGGCCATCCAGATCGCCAACCTCCAGCCCGGAAGCGTGCTCCTGCTTTCCGGACTGGCGCTGTGCACAGTGGTCGAGGTGAAAGACACCGGCGACGGTTACCTGCTCAAGACAGGACCGGCGAAAATCACCGACGCCATCAAGAACGGCCGGCTGGAGGGCACGTACAGGATCGATTTCAGCAGGATGCAAGCGGGAAAACCTTCGTCCAGCCAGGAAGGCTGGCTGACTTTGATGTGGACTTTGGCGGTTACAATTACCACGTCAAATTCACGCCGACGCAGGATCGCATCGAGGTGCAGGCGACCATTAAATTTGGAGGCAGCCAGGGAACGCTGGCGTATGAAGGCAGTCGGTTACCTCAGCAACTTTGTTTCTACCATCAAGATGCAGATTAAAGATGGTGAACTCACCAACCTGAGCTTTACCAATTCCGACCTTGGCGGCCAGGTCGAGCTGAAGTGGTTTGCCGTCGCCACCGATGCGTTGAAACCGGGATCCATGGCCAAAATAACTTCCTGGCCGGCTGAGCTTTTGAAGAGTGCCCCGCTCTCCAAAGCGGCCTATCACGTGCCCATCCTGGTGGGAGCAGTGCCATTCGATCTGAGAATATCGCTGGGCTTCAGCTTTATTCCGGCGTTCACTTCGAAGAACAGCGTGGTCTGAGGGTAGCAAGCTCATCAAGTACAGCGGCAGCGGTGGCTTCGTCTTTTCGAATGGCCAGACCAGGCCCTACCGGAACGATCAATGTCCAGGGGAGAAGTCGCCGGGCACGACAACCGGGTGGTGGCTGCCGGCCCTGTGGGTTTTACTGCGGCTACCGAGGCGCCCCGGTTGGAACTGATCATGGGCTGGCCGCCCTCGGCCATGCTCGCCGCGGGTTATCTCAACTTCATCGCTTCCTATGGCATTGTGACCAACGGGATGGTCAGTCCAATTCCATGCCAGACCAACATCATGGCTTTTAGCGTGAACGCGGGATCTGCCTACTCGTCACCAAACACCTTCGCCGACCTGGTTTGGAACAGCCACCGGAGCTTACTTCATCTGTCTCGCTCTGGCAGAAGACCACAAAGTCCGCGGGTGCCGGGGGTCTTATGTGTCCCAGTTGACGAAAGTAAAGTAATCGTAACTGTCATCGACCTATATCCTCGTTGAAAGCAGTTCGCAGTCTGCCTTAGTCACCCGTCTTCCCCAATATCTTCGTGCCAGATCTGCGGAATGTCGCGAATGAAAGCTTTCCATCATGTGTCACGCATTCTTCAGAGTCCAGATCGAAAATCCTCTACCCCGGCTTCGCGTAGCCATTCGAGGCCGCCGCCAAAGGTCCTGCTCTCGCCTACGACCAGCGTGCGGATGCCGAACTGGCGCACCAGCCCGCTGCAGTACCAGCAGGGCGCCAGCGTGGTCACCATGACCACATCGCGGTACGAACGCAATCGGCCCGCGCGGCGAAAAGCATCGGTCTCCGCGTGCACCGACGGATCACCTTGCTGTACCCGTCGATTGTGTCCGGAACTGAGCAACTGCCCCTGCGCTATTGAACATTGCTGCGCCAATCGGAAGGCCACCTTCGGCCAGGCCGGTCCGGGCTTCGCGGATCGCGACCGCTAACATCGAAGCCCAATCCTGTTCCACGTTCATTCCTCACGCTTTGAGTCGCCACAAGAGCCAGCATACGGACGTTGCCTTCAGCGTGTCGAGATGAAGTGCGCCTCGCGAGGCCGTCGCCTAGCAACAGCAGAGCCTGCGGAACGCATCCTATCGCCTGCTCCGTTGGAACCGCACACGAGCATACGAAAGGATTTTTTAATGACCAGATACAACCAATACAGGAGCAGTCGCTACTTTGCGCTGTCACTCTTCTCTTCGCAGGATGTAACAAGAAAGACGACTCCAAGATAAATTACCAGACTGCGATCAACGACTACTACAAGGCTCATCCCGCCTGCATCTGGCAGGACACCAAGAAATTTCCGGTACAGGCCGCGACCTCTGACGATGCCAAGACAGAAGGATTCGACGCCCTGACGGATACCGGCCTGCTCACCCGCACGACCGCGGAGAAGAAGGTCTTCATCATCGCCTCAAAGCAGGTGAACAACTACGATCTGTCAGACTCAAGGGCGTTCCGCCTGGACGCCGGATACGACCCAGCCAGGATACGGTAACTTCTGTTTCGGCCATCGGGCTGTCGACTGCCATCGATAGCTTTACCACCGGCGTCAACGGCTCCGGTTTGAAGACGGCGCAGGTAAACTACCACTACAGCTTTGCCGATGTTCCGGCCTGGGCTAAGTCCCAGGAGGTACAAACAGCGTTCTCATCGGTAGGAGCGGCACTCGCAGCATAGCCAGCCGGGACAGGATTCGCTGGTGATGAACGGCAGCAACTGGCAAGTGACAAAGTAAACAGAGGCTGCCCCATCCTTGAACCGGTTTGAGTTCAAGGATGGGAACGCTACCGCTTATTGCGCGGCCGCTTCCAGGGCAAGCACAAGCAAAGAGCGCGCAGTGACTCCATAAAATTCACCGACCTTGAAGCGTCCCGTTCTCGCTGTTGTCCGCAATATTGGTGTCGATCAACAACGACCAGTATCGCCTCCGGGGCATTCCGGCAGAGTAAATTCAACCAGATCGTGATAGTCATTGATCACGATCAGCAGTGTCGCTTGCTTTCCTCTCTGCCGGATTCCGGTTACCTGGGCACGCCCGTCGAGCAGCATGCCGAAGCAGCGCATGTTGGTATCACCCCAGTGCTCCTGCTCCATTTCTGATCCGTTGGCGTTGATCCAGGTCAGATCTTTGACCCCCAACTCCTCGTTGTATTGGCCGGTGAGAAAAAGATTGCGGCGCAGGATCGGATACTTGTGCCGCATCCGCGTGAGCCGCCGGGTAAACGTCAGCCAGGTGCTCGTTCTTCTCCAGCAGCTCCCAATTGACCCAGCTGATCTCGTTATCCTGGCAGTAGGCATTGTTGTTGCCGTTTCTGCGTGCGCGCCGAACTCGTCGCCGGCCAAGCACCATCGGTGTTCCCTGGGCCAGCAGCAAAGTCGCCAGAACATTGCGTATCTGCCGTTGCGCAGCGCGTTGATCTCGGGGTCGTCCGTAGGACCTTCGACGCCGCAGTTCCAGGAGTTGTTATTCGAGCTACCGTCCTTGTTATCTTCTCCGTTGGCTTCGTTGTGCTTCTCGTTGTAGGTGAAGAGATCGTTCAAGGTGAAGCCGTCGTGGGCGGTGACGAAGTTGATCGACGCCCACGGTCTGCGTCCCTGATGATTGAAGATGGACGGCCGAGGCACACAGGCTCTCCGTCAAAGCGCCGGCCGGCGCATTTCCTGATCCAGAACTTGCGCGTCGTGTCGCGAAATTTGTCATTCCACTCTGCCCAGCCGGGAGGAAAAGCCCCCACCTGATAGCCGCCCGGCCCGACAATCCCAGGGCTCAGCGATGAGCTTGATCCTGGACAGGCATGGATCCTGGCTACATGCCTTGAGAAATCCGCTCTGATTGTCGAATCCGTTGGGTTCCCGCGCCAGAATGGTCCCGAGATCAAAGCGAAAGCCGTCCACACGGGTCTGCTCCGCCCAAAATCGCAGGCTATCGGTGACCATCTGAATCACTCGCGCGTGGCTAAGGTTCAGCGTATTGCCGGTACCGGTATCGTTGATGTAATAGCGCGGATTATCCGGCAGTAGACGGTAGTAACTTGCGTTGTCAATTCCCTTGAACGACAGCGTGGGCCCGCGTTCATTTCCTTCCGCGGTGTGGTTGTAGACCACATCCATAATGACTTCGATGCCCGCATCGTGAAAGCGCGCTACCATTTCCTTGAACTCGCGCAACGGTGCCTGCGGTCGGCCGCGTAGCGGGTATCGGGCGCAAAGAAACCGATCGTGTTGTAGCCCCAGTAGTTGGTCAGGCCCTTGCTCCAGCAGGTGGCTGTCATTGAATGAAGAAATGAACCGGCAGCAACTCGACCGAGGTAACGCCTAGATGCCTTGATGTACTTGACCACCGCCTCTGCGCCCAGGCCGGCATAAGTGCCGCGCAGGTGCTCTGGCAATCCGGGGAAGAGCTTGGTGAAGCCCTTGACGTGCAGCTCATACAATAATCGTGTCGTCGAACGGCACGCGGACCTCGCTCAGCACACTTTGACCATGCCAATCGAAAGTCAGGATCGACCACGACGCACTTGGGCATGAACGGAGCGCTATCTCGCTCGTCGAAGGTCGTGTCGTCCGCCGACTCCATCGTGTAGCCGAAGACCGCGGGGTCCCACTTGAGCTTCGCCTATGATGAGCGACCGCATAGGGATCGAGCAGCAACTTGTTGGGATTAAAACGATGGCCGGCGTCTGGCTCGTATGGTCCGTGAACCCGATACCCGTAGACCGTGCGCGGGCGCACATCGGGCAGATAACCATGCCAGATCTGATTGGTGTATTCAGGCAGCTCGATCCGCTCCAGTTCCTTCTCGCCGTTTTCGTCGAAAAGGCAGACTTCCACCTTGGTGGCGTGGGCAGAAAATATGGCGAAGTTTGTGCCCTTCCCATCCCAGGTTGCACCTCTGGGATGAGGCAGGCCTTCTCGGATCGGGGCGCTGCGCGGTTCGTCATCGTCATTGAGGCATGATGAGAGTCCTGTCTCTTTCTTGATATCCTTGCAGCAAAAACGGCAGGCTCCCATAGATGCGATTGGAAATCAGCGGTTTAACGCTCCAGATGCAAAGCTTCATGTAGCATGCGGATTCGTAATCTCTAGCTGGTTGGGTTGGGAACCGCGTGAGCAGCCCTGATCGCGCATCCATTGTTCCAGCAGGACGGGCCATAGATCGAGCGCGGCGATCCCGGCTCCCATGCCGCTGCCGTGGCTCCCATGGCGAAAGATGTGCAACTCAGCCGGCACCCCCGCGGCAATCAGCGCATTGTAGAAATCGACGCTGGCACTGATGGGGACCGTGCGATCGTCCGTCGTGCTGTAGATAAAGGTTGAGGGCGTCTGCGGGGTAACGTGCAGGCTGGGCGTGTACTTTTGTTCATCGGCCTTGCAGGTTTCAGGCGGAATGGTCTTGATCATCGAGCAGTAGGTGATGTAATGCCCGCTCGGCTGCATGGCGTTTAACCAGGGGTAACCGAGTACAAGAAAATCGGGCCGGCTGCTCAGCCGCTCGACTGGGTCACTGGCATCCGGTTTGCCCGCATCGTAGAGTGTGCCGGCGGCCGCTGCCAGGTGACCGCCGGCGGAGAAGCCAATCAATCCGATTCGATCGGGGAGAAACCCATAGTCGCTGGCGAGAGAACGCACTAAGCCGGACGGCGCGCTGCGCATCCTCTAGTGGGATCGGGTAGAGATACTTTGCGCCCAGCCGGTATTTGAGGACGAAAGCGGTCACGCCACGGGCGGTGAACCAGTCGGCGACCTGCCGTCCTTCAAGATTGCTGGCCAAGCCAATGTATGCTCCGCCAGGGGCAACAATGACCGCCGATCCCGTGCCTTGGCCTTTCTGGGGAAGAAAGACGGTGAGCGTGGGCAAGTCCGCCGGAGCGGTACCCGCCAACTCGGCAGCGCCGCTCGGCCACAACTGCATAGTCGAAATTCCCAACGATGCATCGACTGTCGGCTCGGCTGCTTGCGCCGGCGCGTACAGCGGATTTACCAGGACCATTGCGAGCAGGCAGAATGCCGATGTACATAGATGCTTGGTCATTGTTTGCCCTCGAGCAGTTTCGGAATTGGTGTAGACCGAAGCGATCGGCATTTACGTGGTTTTCTCCCGAGGAAAACCACTCCTCGCGGCTTTTATCAGACCACAGTAATTCCGAAACTGCTTTAAACCCCCGTTTGGAACAACCGTTTGGAATACCGCGTCTTGCATGGTTAAGACTTGCATGGTTAAGACTTTCCTGTGACTGTCGGCTCCAGTGTGTTTTCAAGGGTGGCTTGCTGCGCATCCGGCATTGGCTCGCGGTTACGATTCGTTCGACGCCAACTAGATCATCCCCAGCATCCACAGCGCGGCGGCGCCAGGCACCAGCAGGGCGATACGCAGAGATCCGCTATCAGTAGAAACAACCCCGTGAACCACGACAACACGGCTCCTCCGAAACCCGCGACCGCAAAGACCCATCCGGCGTTGCGCGACTCTCCTATTTCTGCCAGAAAGAGCGATAGGATCAACGGGAACACGGGCGCCAGCGCCAGGCCGGTGACCAGGGAACCCGCAAGAAGGCTGCGCGGGCTGTGTGCCGCTAGAGCAACGAAATACCGCCGATTGTAACGAACACCGACGCTCGATAAAGCTGGCGTTCAGACACCCACCGCAAGACTGCCGGCGTCATCCCACGGCCCAGCAACAAAGCCGCCCAAAAAAAGGCTACTGCCACGTTGCTGCCGACAAAGTTCCAGGAGGTTGCGCGGGTTGCATAGGTGCTCATCCAGTTTCCGACCGCTGACTCGATCCCCACATACAGAAAGGCGAGCAAGGCAAAATATCCAATGGTCGCCGCCTCTCTGCTGCCGGTACGTGCAGGCCGCAAACTGGTCTCGGCAGCGTGGGGCAGCGGATCGGCGAACATCGGCAACAAAACGAAGGGCGCAACGACAACCCCGAGCAAGCCAAAAGCTGATCCGCTGCTGACGTGGTGTAGGAACTGCGCAACGATAAGCGGGCAAGCCACTGCCCCAGCGCTCCATGAGAAATTCAGAAGGGCAAGCGCGGCGGCTCTGCGCTTCGGGTAGCGTCGGCCGAAGAGCATATTCGTCGACGTCATCGCCATGCCGAGTCCCAATCCATATCCTGCAAAAGCGAGCACAAACACTGGAAAGGCATTGTGTTGCAGCAGAAAAATGCTCGAGCGCTCCAGCGCCAAATCAGCCCGTAACCCCAGCCCAGCGTCCTCCACAGGTCGGCTCGGACGAAGAGCGATCCTGAAGCGGATGCGGCAAACTGCACCAGCAAGCAGCAAACCCGCGTCTTTATCGCGAAGATGCCATTGCGTGGAGACCTGCGGCAGAATACAGCCCAGCAGCACTGTGCCAACCGCAGTGAGGGCGAACCCGCCGTGGAGCAGGGGTTCCAGCAGCCGAAGCCGAACGGTCTTGGTCGCACGGTGATTTGCGTGGGTCAGAGGCATGGGTCGAGTGCCGTCGGGGGCACCGACTATTCACTTTACGCCTGCATGGGGCAGATCTCGATTCGAGAAAACGGACTCAATCGATGGCGGTGGAACCGGCCGTGTCGTCGTTTGCCCCTGCGCGCCGCGGTTTGACCCTGCGCGTCGCGATTGTTACTATCAAGTTGCGGGGTGGAGCAGTCCGGTAGCTCGTTGGGCTCATAACCCAAAGGTCGCTGGTTCAAATCCAGCCCCCGCAACCAAATCGTTCAAACACTTACCAAAATTGGTCGCTTCCGGCAAGTCCCCGTTATCCCCCAATAGGAACAGACTGCTATTTACTGGAGCGTCGCAGTGCCCGCATCTGCCGGCAAATCCTGCGAGTTTGGGCCGAACACCAGTCCTACAACCTGACTGTTTGCGCGGCGTTTAGTTTCCGTCATGGCCCGTCCATAAATCGAACAGAATCCGTTTGATGTCAGACGATGTTCGAGTAGGATCGAGAGCCGTTCGATTGCGTGTAGTGCGTAGAGTCACGAAAGAGGAGAGCGGCAGACACAAAGAAGGGGCTTCTGGATAGCACGACCACTAACGATTTTATTGATTGCAATGCCCATCAGATGAGGCATTTGTCAACTTAACAATTTGCCGGCGCAGTTCTGAATCGCTCATATCCGCTACTTCGCTCGACGCCCACTCCCGGTCCTGTTTTATTGAGCAGACTATTTTGTTCGTGGAAATCTCGTAAATCTTGAATCGGATGTTTGTCGTTTTCGGATTTACGCGGTTACGGTAGAATTCGATCCGAAAAACAGGGCTCATACCTGAGACAATCCGCTCAATCCGTTCTTTCTGAATCTCCGGGCTGTCTTTTTCCGGTGCGGCGTCCTTCATCATGTTTCCCAATTCCCCTGGCTCGTTCCCGGCATGTGCCAAGGACGACCTCAGTATATATTCCGGTAACCGCTCCCGGGGAGCAGATGATGGACCTGACCCTACGGACTTTCGACCCATTGACTCCCCGTTTATCCAAAATCAACTGCTTCCGACCCGCGCGGATTGCCGTATAAGCTAATACAGCGCCGCAACAACATCTGAACCGTAAGCGTCCGAAGTTCCCCTCTAGCAGAGTTTGGGTTTAGGTCCGAGGCTTGTGCCATGGACCAAGCAAGAGGAGTGTTGACGGAGCGTCGAGTTCGCAAGAGGCGGTCAGTTGCCGAGAAGCGGCGGATCGTAGAGCTGACGTTACAACCTGGGGCGAGCGTCGCGTTGGTGGCCAGAGCGCAGGGGGTGAACGCTAACCAGGTGTTCGCGTGGCGGCGGGCCTTGGAGCGAGGCGAACTCGCCGAGCCGAGTATAGTAGCTGGCGGTTTGCTTCCGGTGACGGTATCTGCTGAGCGAGAGACAGTGCAGCCATCGAGCGTTTATCAAGGCGCAGCGGGTTCGATCCACTTGGAGTTCTCGGGCCGAGCACTGCTTACGATCGAGAGTGGCGCTGATCCAACACTGTTACGTGTGATCCTGGAGAGCTTGCGCAAGTGATCGAACTTCGTACGGGAACGAAGATATGGCTTGCTGCCGGCGTAACGGACATGCGTCGCGGCTTTGATGGTCTTAGCGCACAGGTGCAGACGGTATTGGAGCAACAGCCGTTCTCCGGTCACGTGTTTCTTTTTCGTGGCCGCCGAGGGGACATCGTAAAGCTTCTCTGGTTCGACGGAGACGGCCTGTGCCTATTCGCTAAGCGCCTGGAGAAGGGCCGCTTTATCTGGCCACAAGCTACGGAAGGGAAGGTTTCATTGACCCGTGCGCAGCTTTCGATGCTGCTGGAAGGCATCGACTGGCGGTCACCGAAGAGAACCTGGACGCCTGAGCTTGCGGTGTGAGTGACAAGAGAGATTCTCCTGTATTGATGCAGGTTTTGTAAGTTAATTGACTCCGCTGTTATGCCATACTGCACTCGTGATTTCTGCTCCATTACCGAATCTCGATACGCTCGATAGTGAAGCATTAAAGAAGATGGTGCTCTGGCAGCACAACCAGTTGCTCGAACAGCAAGAACTGGCCAGCCAGCAGATGGAATCGGCCAGCCAGCAGATTGAACACCTGAAGCTGGTCATCGAGAAGTACAAGCGGATGATCTTCGGCCCCAAGAGCGAGAAGCTGAAGGGTGAGTTGGAACAGCTTGAGTTTCAGCTGGAAGAACTGGAGACCGAGCAGGCAGCAAGCCAAGCGCAGGAGCCACCTTCTCCTCAGGGTAGGAGTAAGTCCCGCACGCGTGCTCCGCGCAGACCATTGCCCGAGGATCTTCCGCGCGAAGTCATCATCCATCCTCCTGCCAACACTTGCTGTCCAGACTGTGGTGGCGCCCTGCGTCAGTTCGGCGAGGATAAATCCGAGCAACTGGAACGCATTCCGGCCAGCTTTAAGGTCATTGAACATGTGCGGCCCAAGTTCGCCTGCGGGGCCTGCGAACAGGTGGTCCAAGCGCTCGCTCCGGCGCGACCGATCGATCAGGGCTTGCCGGGTCCTGACCTGCTGGCGCATGTGCTGGTGTCGAAGTTCGCAGACCACTTGCCTCTGTACCGACAGTCTGAGATTTATGCTCGGGAAGGAGTCAACCTTGGCCGCTCGACTCTGGCCGATTGGGTGGGCGCGGCCAGTGAGTTACTCTCCCCACTGGTCGATCAGATCAGAAAGCACGTACTGGCAGCATCGAAGATCCACGCCGACGATACGCCCGTTCCGGTGCTGGCTCCAGGCAAGGGCAAGACCAAGACGGCCAGGCTATGGACCTATGTGCGGGATGATCGGCCTGCCGGCTACCAGACCGCACCTGCAGTGTGGTTCGCCTACTCCCAGGATCGTAAGGGAGAACATCCGCGGCAGCATCTGAAAGACTTCTGCGGCGCATTGCAAGCGGATGCCTACTCAGGATTTCATCACCTCTATGGCGACGGCGCCATCTACGAAGTCGCCTGTTGGGCTCACGCCAGGCGTAAGTTCCATGACATCCACTTGGCTCATGCTTCGCCCACCACGACCGAGGCGATAGCGCGCATCGGAGCGCTGTATGGAATAGAGGAAGAGATCCGCGGCAAGCCCGCCGAGTTGCGCTGCTCGGTACGCCAGGCTCGCGCCCGGCCTATGCTGGACAGTCTCAAGCACTGGATGGAGAAGGCACTGGGCTCGCTGTCGAACAAGAGCGAAACGGCAGCAGCGATCCGCTACGCGCTTTCCCACTGGCGTGCTCTCACCCGCTACGTCGATGATGGACTGCTGGAGATTGATAACAGCGCGGCGGAACGGTCGCTACGCGCGGTAGTACTGGGCCGGAAAAACTACTTGTTCATGGGATCTGATTCCGGTGGACAACGCGCCGCTGCCTTGTACAGCCTCCTCGGCACGGCCAAACTCAATGGACTCGACCCTGCGCTTTATCTTCGCACTGTCCTGGCTCAACTCCCCGACCACCCCATCAACCAAATTCAAGAACTGTTGCCCTGGAATTTAGCTCCCTCACTTCAGAACCACCCTTCCAAAGCTGCCTAAAATGCACGCCGCAAGTGTCCACTAAAAATAAGTGGACACTTGCGGCACACCCTTCAAAACTCCTCAAGAGGGGAACTTCGGACGCTTACTCTGAACCGATCTGAGATGCAGATGAAAGTCGCCCAAATCGCAATTCTTGGTCTTTTGCTGCCACATGTCTGCCACGGCCAATCAGCCCGTGAGATCGCAAAGACTGCGTTCAAATCAGTGGTTCTTTTAGAGACGAACGATTCCGATGGGACTCCGCTCGGCCTAGGTACGGGCTTTTTCGTATCTGACGGCGTAATCGCCACCAACGCGCACGTAATTGAGGGCGCATACAGTGGAACGGCCAAAATTATTGGCAACCCGCTAAAGATGCGGATAACAGGAACCATTGGGATAGACCGACATTATGATCTGGCGCTAATTAAGGTAGATGGGACAGCGCCGCCACTCCATTTTGGCCCCGATGTGGGCCCAGCAGTCGGCGATAAAGTGTACGCCGTCGGAAATCCGCTGGGACTTGAGGGCACTTTCTCCGAAGGGATTATTAGCGGAGTTCGGGCCGTAGGCACGGACACTATTCTGCAAATGACGGCGCCAATTTCTCCTGGAAGTAGCGGCGGTCCTGTCATGGACTCTGGCGGCGCTGTCATCGGTATAGCTGAAGCAACCTTCACCGAGGGCCAGAATCTTAACCTCGCGGTTCCTAGTGTCTATCTCTCGAAACTACTGGCCTCATCGGTCACGCAAGTGAGAGTCACACCTCTTGGGGAACAAGGGGACCATGCCAAAATGGATCAGTCAATAGTCCATGGGATTAACGCGGGTGGAATGCCGACGCCAAGCCTTCCGGATATTGAGCGACAAGCGGAGGGTCTCTATGCGGGCGGAAGCTATGCTGATGCAGCCGCCCTTTTCGGGGAAGGATGCACAGGTGGTGAAAAAGAAGCATGCCGCAACCTAGGGGCCATGTACCAACAGGGACAAGGCGTCGCCCAAGACTACTCAACGGCCCTGATCCTTTACTCCAAGTCCTGCAAAGCAGGCGATGCCGCAGGTTGCGACCTTTTGGGTGGAATGTACCAAGAGGGCCTTGGCGTTGACAGGGACTATTTTCGCGCGTTCCCACTTTATTCCAAAGCTTGCGATAGTGGGTATGCGTCGAGCTGCAATAATCTTGGGACATTATTTTACGATGGAGACGGCACGGTGCAGGATCGTTCCCACGCGGTTGCACTCTACTCAAAGGCGTGCCAAGAAGGCAGCGCAACGGGATGTAAAAACCTTGCAGGCTGCTATCGCGATGGCATTGGAGTCCACAAGGACAAAGCAAAGGTCAAGGAGTACTTCAGTAAGAGTTGCATGTTGGGAAATCAGTATGGTTGCGGCGCAATGAAAAGCAAGCGATAGCAAGACTCCGGCCACCCGAGGTCATTTAGTGAGCAACAAATGCACGCGGCCCTTGCCCAAACTACCAGCCCCGAAGAGGGAGTCAGCTTAGGCATGGTACCTCAGGACCAGCAGGCACAAGAAGAGTGGATATTGCGAATCCGCGACGAACTTTTCCCGAAGCTGTTCGCGGATCAAAGATTCGTAGGCGGACAGGAGCTTAATGCGAAATTCTTGGCTGGGATTGACGCGTGGCGTAGCGGAGGTGAGTTCAAGTCAATAGTTGAGACGGCCAATGAACTGGCGGCGGCGGAATCCTTGCTCTGCTCAATCGGTGAACGGGATCGTTTGAGCTATGAGCCACCGATGGCTGGCACGAAGAAGCGGATTGATTTTCTGATCGAACGCGAGACAAGACTGTATGAATGGGTAGAGGTGAAGACGGTAGCACCGCAGTTCATCGACGATGACACCGGTTGGCGACGTTACCTGGCGATCGCCGGGGAGTTCACTCAAAGTGCTTCATTTCTTACAGATCGCCAGCACCTCGGCAGTGCGATTGCCGGGCAAGCGATTAAGACGCGGTGGAGCTTCATTCAACGCACGGCAGAAGTCGAGGCGCGCGCAGCCCTCGTCCCTGCGGCAATGAAAGGCGATGTATGGTTGCTGTTTTGTTCAAACGCCTTCGACTGGGCGAGGAGCGAGCTAGAAGACTTTGCGGACTTCTATCGAACGGGCTTTCCGAGAGAGGACGACCCCTGGGGCAATGCTACTGTTCGCTTCATGATTGATGAGAGCATAACCTTTCGGCAGACGCTGGCAGGATTCCACTATATGGAGCGCAAGAATCCGAACGTTTCAGCGAATTGCTTTCGAAAGAACTTGCGCGGCCCCCTTTTTGGGGCCGATTGACCCGTTAGCTACGCATACTCCAAGCAGAAGGTACTCGCTGGTAATTTCTTCTTGGGGGACCAGGTACATTGCCCCCGTGTCAGTGACTCACGGGTTGAGCAAGTCTGTGTCTTTAGACAGAAAGAGCCGTTCAGCAGGGTCTTCAGCAAGTTGCTGAAGCTCGGAAGAGAAGCCCCCTAAAGCAAAGAGAAGATTCACCCAGTTCGCGGAGTCCAATAAATGCAAGAGGGTCTCGTATTCATCCTGGGAATAAGAGTCTCTTTTGAGTGCAGTTCGGTGCGGCTAATGCACGGTGGCATGTCCTCCTGCTCTCGGTCAAATTAGCATGATTTGCGTTACGCACATTTGCGTGATACAAAAGTGCGTGATGAATAACCCTTTTGAATTTGGACGCGAACTCGGGACCAAAGCGCTCGTAGATCGCGCCGACGAAGTCGCCGCGGTCGTTCAAACTATCCGCCAAGGTTCCAAACTGTTCCTCGTTGGGCCAAGACGTTTCGGGAAGACCTCAATCCTCAAGACATCGGAGGATCGTCTGAGCACCACGGATGCCGTCGTGCTGAGGTTCGACGCCGAGAGTTACCCTGCGTTGGACATATTCGTCACAAGCCTCATCTCAACTGCCGCAAAAGCCCTAAAGGGGCCTGTCGAACGGGTTGGAGCGGAAGTACGCAAATTCTTTTCCCGTCTCCGTCCTGAACTGAGTTTTAACATCACACAGGATGCGTGGAGCGCCGGGTTGGGGATGAGTGTCGCATCAACCCAGGAGGCTCATCTAACCCTGCTGGTCGAAGCGCTGAATTGGCTGGAAGCGCTTGCGGCGGCGCAGCCAAAACGTCGACCGATTGGTCTCATTATCGATGAATTTCAGAAAATCATCGAATTGGGCGGCATTCAGGCTGAGTCGCAAATTCGCGCGGCCATTCAGCGACACAAGCGGGTCGGGTATGTATTCGCGGGCTCGAAGACACAGATGCTCACCGCAATGACGATGGACGCAGCGAGACCCTTCTATCGGCTGGGTGCTGTTCGATTCATCGGTCCAGTGCCCAAAGCCGATTTTGTGGCATTTCTCCGCTCCAAGTTCGAAGGGAGCGGTTATCGAATCGAAGACGACGCTGCGCTTCAACTCATTCTCGACCTATCTGAACAGGTACCTTACAACGTGCAGATGTTGGCGCACGCCTGCTGGGACCAATTGCGCACCCGGCCCAAACAAACAGCCATTCTCACTTCGCGTCTCGTAAGTGAGGCACTGGGCCTCATCGTGAGACAATACGACCCGTTCTACACGCGAATATGGTCTTCTCTGACTGCGGTTCAGCAGAAGACGTTGCTTGCAGTGATTCAAGAGGCCGGGGCTCGTCTTCAATCTCAGAAGGTGGCTCTATCCGTGGGTAAAGGAGCCTCAACGGTGCAGCGCGCTCTTGAAGCCCTCACCGATAAGGAAATCCTTCGAGAAGAGCAACATGAGGGCGGCGTAAGAATGAGGTTTGAAGATCCCTTCCTATCGCAGTGGGTACGCGCATTTCCGGCGCGGGTCACCGGCTTCATCGTTTCTCAAACCCTTTAATTTGCGGATTGGCGGGGCCGTTCAACGAAGCTTTAAAGCTAAGTATATTTTATGCAACGATCAACTGTGGAATCGGTTGCGATATGCGTCACCATAGAGAGGGTGACAACAGTGTCTAATAGTTTTTAGGAAGTTGGTTATTCCAAATTTGACTAAGCGCCAGCTTGGGACAGGCTCATCCAGTCTTTAACTATGGTGGGGTCGATGGCCGTGATACCCGCGAAGCGGGTGAAATCAAACCCGTTGAACGTAAGAATCTCACTGATCCCGTGGGCGTACATGGCAGCAGCGAGCCGTGCGTCGTGAACCTGAACGCCACACACGCCATATTGCACAACAATCCTTCGCCACTCGCGGTAGACGGTAGACCGCTTCGGTATCAACAAGAAATGTAAAGCTGCGTTCGATGTCGTGGGCGTTTCTGTCCGTCTCTTCCACCGTAAGGCTGAAACCGTTTCGTTCTTTCGGGCGCGTGGAAGCATTCCAGAACGCAGTCATGTTCTGCAACGTATAGGCATGGCGTCATGCCCTTCTGTCTGAGGGCACGGATCGCTCCGTGCACCAACGGGAATTCCGGATGATCGACTTTAACGAGATGGATCAGGACGTTGCGATCGGCCAGGTAAAGGGACGACCCCGCCAGCAACCACGAAATTCTTTTCGCGTGGCTGCCGAGTTGTGGCTCCGTCTCGAAGCCCGTTGCGCAAGTCCTGAATCGGGGTAAATAGCACTTTCTAGCCATACCAGGTTCATTGACTGTTACTTATCCGAAGTGCCTTCGAGTTCGATAATCGGAAAAAGTAACCAGGAAGCCGTTACAACGGTCATCGACATGGCGAGTCTTTGAACATACTCATGCTCGATGCATTGTCTCGACTTAAGATTTTCCCTTTTACTGCGCTTAGATTTTAGGAGCCGTCCTACGATGTTTCATTTTTCTGCCCTCCCCCCGTGTGCCGCTGCCTCTGCGGCAGCGCAGCCTATGCCCGGCTGCAATCTCTCTCTCTCCCAGTCTCTTCAGGTGCGGGAGCCTTTCTGCCGGAGGGCCTTCGTGCGATGGAGGCCGATGGTCGCGATTCGGTCTCTGCGGCTGGGAACAGCGCTGGCCTGCTGGACGGCCATAGCGGTGTTCCTGCTGGGGGGTGAGGGCGCTCAAGCGCAGACAGCCCACGCCGGAGGTCCTATCGCCTTCGGCAGCGGCTTCAGCTCTCCCGCTGGCGTGGTGGTGGACGGGAGCGGGAACATCTTTGTCGCAGACGCTGGCAATAGTGCGGTGAAGGAGATTGTGGCGGTGGGCGGCGTGGTCTCGTCCAGCTCGACGGTGAATACCATCGGCAGCGGCTTCGGCTATCCGTATGGCGTGGCGGTGGACGGGAGCGGGAACGTCTTCGTCGCAGACTCTGGCAATAATGCGGTGAAGGAGATTGTGGCGGTGGGCGGCATGGTCTCGTCCAGCTCGACGGTAAATACCATCGGCAGCGGCTTCGCCTTTCCCGTTGCCGTGGCGGTGGACGGGAGCGGGAACGTCTTCGTCGCAGACAATGGCAATAGTGCGGTGAAGGAGATTGTGGCGGTGGGCGGCGTGGTCTCGTCCAGCTCGACGGTGAATATCATCGGCAGTGGCTTCAGCTCTCCCGCTGGCGTGGCGGTGGACGGGAGTGGGAACGTCTTCGTCGCAGACACGAACAATAATGCGGTGAAGGAGATCGTGGCGGTGGGCGGCGTGGTCTCGTCCAGCTCGACGGTGAATACCATCGGCAGCGGCTTCCGCTATCCCGCTGGCGTGGCGGTGGACGGGATCGGGAACGTCTTCGTCGCAGATACGTACCGTGGTGCGGTGAAGGAGATTGTGGCGGTGGGCGGCGTGGCCTCGTCCAGCTCGACGGTGAATACCATCGGCGGCGGCTTCCGCTATCCCGCTGGCGTGGCGGTGGACGGGATCGGGAACGTCTTCGTCGCAGACACGAACAATAATGCGGTGAAGGAGATCGTGGTGGCTCCGCAAAAACTGCCGGCCACCGCCGTGGGCAGCGCGAGCTCTCCTCTCTCGGTTCCCTTCACCTTCGATAGCGGCGGCAGCATCGGTGCACCCGTAGTCCTACCGCAGGGCGCGACCGCTCTGGACTTTGCCGATGCAGGTACTGGCACCTGCACCACCAACGGCACAAGCTACACCTATAACACCGGCGACACCTGCACCGTGGATGTGACGTTTACGCCGAAGTATCCTGGGCAGCGGCTGGGCGCCGTTCAGCTCGCCACCGCGGGCGGCGCGGTGATCGCGACAGCGCACATCTATGGCACAGGCACAGGCCCGCTGGTAACTTTTCCGTCCAGCTCGACGGTGAATTCCATAGGCAGCGGCTTCAGTCAACCCTTTGGTGTGGCGGTGGACGGGAGCGGGAACGTTTTCGTCGCAGACGCTGACAGTGGTTTGAAGAAGATCGTGGCGGTGGGCGGCGTGGTCTCGTCCAGCTCTGCGGTGAATACCATCGGTAGCGGCTTCAGTCTTCCCGCTGGCGCGGCGGTGGATGGGAGCGGGAACGTCTTCGTCGCAAACGAAGGCAATCATACGGTGAAGGAGATCGTGGCGGTGGGCGGCGTGGTCTCGTCCAGCTCTGCGGTGAATACCATCGGCAGCGACTTCAGTCTTCCCGTTGGAGTGGCGGTGGATGGGAGCGGGAACGTCTTCGTCGCAGACCAAGGCAATCATACGGTGAAGAAGATCGTGGCGGTAGGCGGCGCGGTCTCGTCCAGCTCTGCGGTGAATACCATCGGCAGCGGCTTTAGTCTTCCCACTGGAGTGGCGGTGGACGGGAGCGGGAACGTCTTCGTCGCAGACTATGGCAGTGGTGAGGTGAAGGAGATCGTGGCGGTGGGCGGCGCGGTCTCGACCAGCTCCTTGGTGAATAGCATCGGCAGCGGCTTCAGTTCTCCGCATGGCGTGGCGGTGGACGGGGGCGGGAACGTCTTCGTCGCAGACGAAGACTATAGTGAGGTGAAAGAGATCGTGGCGGTGGGCGGCGTGGTCTCGTCCAGCTCTGCGGTGAATAGCATCGGCAGCGGCTTCAGTACACTCTTTGGAGTGGCGGTGGGCGGGAACGGGAACCTCTTCGTCGTAGACGAAGGCAACGGTACGGTGAAAGAGATCGACCTAAGCGATCCACCTTCGCTGAACTTTACGACACCCACAAGCGTAGGTACTACAGACAGCGCGGATGGTGTTCTGACGGTAACGTTGGCCAACAGCGGAAACGCGTCGTTGGGCTTCCCGATTCCAGAGAGTGGCAACAATCCGAGTATCTCGCCGAACTTTACCCTGAACAGTGCCAGCGACGGAACCTGTCCGCTGACGGCAAGCACCAGCAGCACCTCGGGGGCGCTGGCGGCGGGTGCAACCTGCACTCTGCCGATCAACTTCGCACCTACGACAGGCGGCTCAATCAGCGGCTCACTTGTGCTGACCGACACCAACCTGAACGCCAATCCCAGCACGACGCAGACGATTTCGCTCACGGGCACGGCGGTGGCGGCGATCACGCTATCGCCCGAGATCCTGCCTGCGGGAGCGCTAGGGACAGCGTATAACCAAACCCTGACTGCGACGGGCGGCGCGACTCCTTACACCTTCTCCGTTACTAGCGGTACGCTGCCCGCGGGGTTGACTTTGAGCAGCAACGGTGTCCTTGGCGGGCCCCCGGCATCAACTGGTTCCTTCAGCTTCACCATTACGGCGACCGACAACAACAGCCTTACAGGAAGCACCGCGTATAGCCTGACTGTGAATCGAGCGCCGGCGACGGTGACGTGGGCAGCTCCTGCAGCCGTTGGCTATGGCACGGCATTGAGTGGGGCTCAGTTGAATGCTACCTCCTCTATCCCGGGGACATTCACATACACTCCAGCGGTGGGCGCGGTCTTGCAGGCAGGTGTTCATACGCTCAGCGTGAGCTTTACGCCGACCGATGCGACTGACTTCGCCTCCGAAACCAGTACGGTTTCGATCACAGTGACCAAGGCGCAACTTGCGATCACGGCCAATAATGCCACCAGAGCGTATGGCACGGCCAATCCCACGTTCACCGGAACGATAACGGGAGCGCAGAGTGGCGACACCTTTAGCGAAAGCTTTACGTCTTCTTCTGCAATCGCTTCTACGGTAGGCAGCTACAGTATCGTCCCCTCGGTGACTGGAACGAACCTGTCCGACTACGCGCAATCGATCACCAATGGAACGCTGACGATCGGTCAGGCGGGCACGGCCACGGCGCTTAGCGCGAGCAGTGGGTCCATCGCAGCGGGAGCGAGCGTCGCGCTGAGCTCGCAGGTGACCTCGACAACCACGGGCACGCCAACTGGAACCGTCAGCTTCTACGACGGCACCACGCTGTTGAGCACCGTAAACCTGAGCAGCGGCGCAGCCAGCTACGCGGCCACGCTCTCAGCAGGATCTACCCACTCGTTGACCGCAACCTACAGTGGCGATGTCAACTTCACCACGAGCAGCACAGCCGCCGCAACCTCAGTGGTGGTCGCCGCGTCGGGCTTCTCGTTGAATCCCTCCGGCGGACCGAGCCAGACCCAGACCGTCACAGCGGGCGGCACTGCAGTCTTTAGCTTCGCTATCTCGCCGCCCTCCGGCGGGGCATATCCCGGCAACGTAACCTTCGCCGTCAGCGGCCTGCCGACGGGGGCAACTGCAACCTTCTCTCCCGCCACCCTCGCCGCAGGCGCCGGCGCACAAACGTTTACCATGACCGTCCAGACGGCCGCGGGCACAGCCTCGAACCTGGCCCCGTCAATCGGACGCAGGATCGCGCCGGTGGTTCTGGCGTTCTTGTTCCTGCCCCTGTTCGGAGCAGGCAGAATGCGTCGCAACGGACGAAACATCGGCCGTCTTCTTTGCCTCCTATTGCTGAGTGGCTTGGCAACCACGGCTATGCTGACCGGATGCGGTGGCAATAGTACGCCCGCCCTAAAAAGCTATACCCTGACCGTCACGGCAGCCAGCGGAGCCCTGCAGCAAACCTCCACCGTCACCCTCAACGTCCAGTAAGCGCAAGACAAATGGTACAACTGGGCGGGCCCAAGAAAGTTCGAGCCCGCCCAGTTCTTGTGGTTTCTTAATGGGATCGCTACACCAAACGTCAAAAATCGCACGCTCAGCATTTCTATTTCTTGTCACGGCTTCGCATTCGCCCTGATGTGCGAAAACGCTTTAGTTGCAAGTACAAGCGCCCGATGCGCTGACAGCACTCGAACAGTAGCCGATGACAACAGGGGGGCCTGCGGCTTTAATGCATGCAGCCTGTCCCGCCGTTGGCGTTCCAACCGTGGGAATGGCATTGGCATTTGTTATGGAGGCACCGCCTGCAATCGATAGAGAATCGATTCGCGTTGTTCCGTAGAGCCATTGGTTCCACGATGAGCTTGGTGGGCCATGCAACCCGAGGAAATGTCCGCTCTTGTGAATCTGCACTGCGCAAGAAACTGTTGACGAGAGTTTGTTACAAATCTCGAAACCACTCGGGTTCGTCGCGTCATCACTAGCCATCTGCTCCAGCAACGTACCGTAGGCGACACGGCCGTCAGACTGTTCCAGGTCGTACCAGTGCCCCGCGCCCGCTGTGACAGGATTCACTTCCCTGATTGCCTGGGCGCTCACCGTGTTCAGTCCTCGGCTCCAATTCGTGTAGGGCAATCCGCTGTTGTTTACAATCTCAGGCACCGCTGCGCTTACGTTGAGGTCTCCTCCCATCCACACGTGGCCGTGAGCACTCGTCACAACGGTAGCAGTGGCAGGGTTTGCGCCGAAGATCGTGCCGCCAATCCAGGTAAGCGTACCTTCGACGGTGATGTCGGGCTGGGTTGCGGGCGTCCCCGTGTCATCGTCTGCTGCCGTCAGACCTGTAACAGTGGAGACGGCGTGCAATACGTGAATCCACGGTGTGGTGCGAAGCACTGGACCTGGGTTCTCAAAGTACGGACCGATAAGGTTGATGGTACCCGCTCCCATCTCCACCTCGACATCGTCGAAGTTGCATCCGACGAACTGAGCGATTACTGAGCCCAGCGACAAGTTGACTGCCTGGGGAATCCATCGGCCCAAGGTGTCGGCAACCGTGTCTCCGGCAAACACGAGATTCTCACCCGAATTGGATGCAGATGGGTTCGCGTAAATCGCATAGGTGACTGGGTTGAGAAATTCACTGTGGGTCACAGTAATGTTCCATGCTTGCGATTCAAGATCGTATTGAGTTCCAAACCCCGTGATCTGTACGTCGTCAAGATATGCGCCCTCTGCCGTGCGTCCTGTTGTGTCTGAGGCTGAGACGCCGAATTGGACTGCAACGGCAGTCGTGCCGCTCGTAGCGTTCACGAGGTTGCAATGCCTGATGCCTTCGCCCCAACCGTTCCCGCTGCCGGACCCATTCGCCGCAAACTGAAACATGGTGCCAGAGGTCGGCTTCCACGTCAGTGTGGTAGAAGTGCCTGAACATTCGATAGACGCGTTCTTGCCCTTTGCCGCAATGACCACTGGCGTGCTGACTGTGTAGTTCCCAGGCGGCACCGCAATGCGACACCCGGTGCCCGCACTGCTTGTGCAACTCGCATAGGCATTGTTGATCTGCGCTCCCAGGTCGCTCCCTGAGAAGCTAAGAGGATTCACATCCCGGTTCGCGCTGCTGCTCGGCGTTCCGCCGCCGGCTTGCGCACGGGCAAATGCAGGCGCGAACAACAAGGTAAGAAGAAGCGGCGAAAACGCAAAAACTTTTTTCATGATCATTCCTTCTTATTTGACGGAACAGGTACCCATGCAGGCTTGCGCGTATATAGTCGATGGGGGTTGGGTGGTGAAGTACGGACAATCCTTCCTCGCCGGCCCTGGCACGCGGCGATCCTTCATCAGGTCAGAAGCAAGGCGGGCCGGTTAGGGCTATTTTCAGGCAAACAGGAGAAGCAGTGACCGGAATCATCACCGGAATCGGATGGCACATGGTGGGCGCCGCATCGGCCGCCTCATTCTACGCACCCATCAGCAAAGTAAAGCGGTGGACCTGGGAATCGACCTGGGCGGTAGCCGGCATCTTCTCCTGGGTCTTGCTGCCCATTCTGCGTGAGCGCCATCCTGCTGCCCGACATGCGAGCCTTCTACGGATCGCTTGATACCGTCGGTGGTGCTCAAGACGTTCCTCTTTGGCTGCATGTGGGGTGTCGGCAATGTGAGCTACGGTCTCACCATGCGCTACCTCGGCATGTCGCTCGGCATCGGAGTGGCCATCGGCGTCACCCTGGTGGTGGGAACGCTGATTCCGCCGCTCGTCCACGGTCAGGCGGCGCGAACTCCTGAACACCCGCGGCGGTCTGCTCACTCTTGCTCGGCATTGTCGTTGCGCTGTGCGGCATTGTCATCGTGTCCTTTGCCGGGCACCAGAAAGAAATTCGCTGGGGTCGGAAGTTCGCGAATTCGATGTAAAGAAGGGCTTGATGCTCGCCATCATGTGCGGCATCTTCTCCTCCGGCATGTCGTTTGCGATCGACGCAGCCAAGCCCATCCAGGCGTCAGCGCTCATCTCTCGGGGTTAAGCCCGCTCTACGCGCGCTGCCCAGCTACGTGATCATCATGGGCGGCGGAGGGCTGGTCAATTTTACCTACTGCTTCGTCCGCCTCGTTTTCAAGAAAGACCTTTCGCTGAAGGCCGATCTCGCGCTACCCGGGGCCATCTCTGTTCAAGCAACGGAGCGCTCGCCGCCACTGGTGGCATCATGTGGTATCTGCAGTTCTTCTTCTATGCCTGGGGAGCGGCCAGCATCCCTGCCAGCTTCGCCTACGTGAACTGGATGCTGCACATGAGCGGCTATGTTCTGTTTGGCGGAATTGTGGGGCTTGCACTTGGCGAATGGGCGGGCGTAGGTTCCAAGCCGGTTCGCCTGCTCTGGGCCGGTATGCTGGTCATCATTGTCGCCGCCAATATTGTCGGCCTGGGCATGGCGTCCTGAGTTCTTCCCGCAGCGTTATCCTGCAACGGCAATCACTCAACTGCTCGCCTTCCCGCAGCTGAATCGGCTCTGCCAGAAACACCGTCGTCTGTTCCTTGTTCTTCTCGAAACGTGTGCCGTATTTTCTTTCCCGCCACCGCGCTGTTACGCGGGAGCCTGGCGCAGCCAGCGTGCACGACTTGCACGGCAGAGTGCCCGCAAGCATCTTGATGGTGAACTGCACTCCGTTCCAGACTGCGTGCGCTTCAGAGAATAAGTTCCCCAGCCTGTACCCGTCGCCCAGAAGCACTGGAAATCTCTCATGCGGCAGCCGGCGGCAGGGCAATCACATGCCCACGATCGCCTTCATAGTGGAATCCGCTCAGCGCTACCACACTCGACCAGGAGGACATGGCCCGGGCATAGTGATGCCCGCACTCCGCCTCATCCCAGGGGTTGCGCTTGACGCCGTCATAACGTGCGCGAAGATTTTCAACGTACTCCACCCCTTGCGCAATCATACCCGAGGAGAACATCAGCGCCGCGGTCGAATGTTCCAGGCCAGTCCATGCCTCTGCGTAATAAGGGAAAGGAATATGAGGGCGAGCCGCCTTGCCGTAATCGCATACCACCACAGCCGCTTCATCATTCAGAGCGTAGGTGCGCTGCACGGTGTCATGGTCCACCAGGCTCCGTTTGTAGTTGTAGCGGTAGATTGAGTCCAATGTGGTACGCACATGCTGCTGGGGAAACCAAAGGTCCCAGTCCGGCGATGTCCGCCAGATATTGTCCCAGCAACTGATCGATCAGGCAGCCGCGCGCCAACTTGATACTCTGGCTGTTCCGTATTCTCGCTCCCCATACCGCTGCGCAGCTGAGGTGCAATCTGGTCTGGACGGAAGCCGCGAATCTGTTGGATATAAAACTCGCCCCGAAAGAGGTTGGCGTCGATCCACCGGCTGCCCTGGTCGAACAGCCTGCGATACTCATTGGCGGAAGCATCGTCGCCGGCGGCGCGCCCCATCTCCTCCGCCGCGCGCAAAGCGCCGAGGTAGTAGATTCCGCACAGTGGATTCGGGCCGTAGAACTCCACGTCGTAGGTGTTGTGCTGCACTCCGTCCATGACACCGTCACGGTTCGCGTCCCAGCCTCCGGGAATCCAGGCAAACTCCACCCCCTTCTTCACCCGCGGCCACATCGTCTTGAGCCATGCCTCGTCTCCGCAAAGCTTCCAATCCAGGTACGCGTGGATGATCTGCCCCATCTGTCCATCGGCAGCCGCGATGTGGTATCGTCTCCTTGCCGTCGGGCAGCAGCTGGCGAAAACGCATCCCGCCCTGCTCGTCCATGCTGTATCCGAAGGCCGCCTCGCGCAGCGATCGCGCAAACGAGGGAAACAGAAACGCGGTGGCTGTTTCGTAATTCCACACATGGGTACAGTTGCCGAAGCAGCAGCCGCGATGGTCATCGGAGCCTTCGAAGCCGTGAAATTCCCCGTCCGCGGTGCGGAAGCAGGTGGTCGTCGCCAGGGTCGAGAGATTGGCGCTCGCCGCTTCTTTCACCGCCGCCGGAAGCGTGCTGGCAGCGAAGGCATCGCGCGAAGGTGCGGGTGCGCTTTTCCAGCGATGGCAAGTTCGTCGCCGTGTATACGGCCACTTCCCACGCGTCTTTGAACCGCGTGGCATAGTAATTTCCAATGATGGTCTGGCCCTCGCCCGGGGGAAAGTCCCAGCCACACCACTCCGGCGTGCGGTTGGGAAAATGCCAGGCCAGCAGAAACGTGAACTCGGCCGAGCCACCGCCGGCAATCGATCGTCTGTTGGCAAAGCGCGCCCACCGCACTGCGTGATGCCGGCTCGTTCAGCAGCGCGCCATCCTGCGAGAAGGCGTCCCAAAACAACATCGGTGAATTCCACCACCGCCCGCGCGGCCAGCCCCGCCAAGTGCGTCGTCTGCGCCCCTGGCCGGAAACGCGCCGCAAGCGCAAAGCTGCCCTGCATCGGGTCAACGGCTGTTCACCGCTGGGGTTGGTCATCAAGAGGCCTTCGAGCTCGTTCGCCCGTCTGGTACTCATTCACGCGGGGATCTTCGCGGACCACGTGCCTCGTCCGTTGTTGACTCGGGGCCTTCACCGGGTTGTCGATGGAAAAGGAAATTGCGACCTTGGCGCTTGCAGCCGCTGGATTGCTCACGCGATAGCGCAGGATCGCCACCGGTAATCCCGAGGCGTCCGGATCATGCGGGATGAAAGGCGAAAACGCATCCAGCTCGATCCTGACCGGAAGACTCGGATCTTTGAACGAAGATGCGCCAAAGGATACTGCGCGGTAAACTCGGCCGTCGCGATGCGGCTCAATCCAGGCGAATTGTTCGAGCCCAGGCCGTCCTGACCTTCGATACGGCGGCAATATCCGTGCTTCGAGCACGCGCGTGATTGGCTTGGCATTCCCTGACCTTGATCCAGATGGACGGGAAACGCATATTGCGGAGAAAATCCCTTGTTCGGTCGATTGAAAATCTCCCAATCGCGCAGCTGCCCTCGCCCTCCGAGCGCCAGGCTTCCGGCCGCGACGCCACCCAGCGGGAAGGCCAGCATCTTCAGCTGATCGCCGGCGAACACCCGCGGAAACGAAATCTTCTCGGCTGCCTGGCGGCCGTGCTGCTTCGCGTCTTCTGTCTCCGCGTCCGCGAAAGGAGACCAGTGGGCCAGCTGCGTGGCGGCGCCGATTGCACCCGCGGCCTGCTTGAAGAAATCCCGGCGCCCTATGCGAAATTTACCGGCCATGCGCTATCTCCAAAACTTCCTTCACTCAGAACGTTTGCCTGGCTTGGGTGTTGCGGAGCAGCCTCGCGCTCTTCCTGTGGACTCCCGTACCACCAGTTCCGGCTGCATGATTACCTGCTGCGGGTGCGACGCTTTCGGGTGGTTGATCCGGCTGAGCAGACACTCCGCGCCGGCCTTACCCATTTCGCGCAGTGGTTGGCGAATGGTAGTCAGGCTGGGAATGCTGAAGGGTGCGCTGAGCACATCGTCAAAGCCGATCACAGACACGTCGTCCGGTACCCGTAGCCCTGCTTCGTGCAGTGCTCGTATGGCCCCGAACGCGGCTATATCGTTGAACGCAAAGAGCGCAGTAAAATCTCGAGTACGTTGCAGCAGAGCCTTCACTGGGCCGTAGCCTAACGCCGGCGACCAGCTATTCTCCGTCAGCCTTATGAGCAGCTCCGGGTGAAGCTCCATGCCGCAGGCGCTGGCCGTTTCCATGATCTCCCGCCAACGAAAATCGGTGTCGACCGTCTCCTGCTGGCCCCTCATGAACACAACTCTCCGGTGTCCAAGCTCGGCGAGGTGTTTTAGCGCCAGCCGGGCTGCCACCTTGTGGTCCAGTTGAATATTCGTTACGCCTTCCACGACCTGGTGTCCTGAGATTGAGACCATCGGCATTTGCACCGGCGATGGCGTGGGTGTGTTCACCAGAAGCAGACCGTCGACCGAGCGTTCCCGCAGCATCTTCGGGTACTCTTCGATCAATGATGGCTGCCAGTAGTGGGATGCCAGCAAATAGAAATATTTCGCCGCCAGCAGATACTCTTCCACGCCATTCATCACCAGCGTGAAGTAGCCCTCGGCCATTTCAGAAACCAGCACGCCGACCGACATGCTGCGCTGCCGGCGCAGAGACCGCGCAAAGTAATTTGGCCGATAGTCGAACTCGCTGGCGGCAGCGAGTATGCGCTCTCGTGTGGCCAGGGGGATCGCTTGTGCTGCCGGCGAGTCGCTCACGACGACGGAGACGGTTGTGAGCGACAGCCCAAGGTGGCTTGCCAGAGTGCGTAGAGTGACACTCTTATTCTTGTCAGGTTTTCGCTTGCTCAAGGGCAACGACCAGGGCACTTTCAACGAGTGCGCGCGAGCATTTTCACAATTGGTCTAGACCGGCCTCGCCGCAGCGAGCTAAGCCGCCAACGTTTACGTGGTTTTCTCTCAAAGAAAACCACACCTCGCTGCTCTTACCCGACCACAGTAATTGCGAAAATGCTTAAAACCATCTTAATTGAGTCCCGTCAAAAGCAACACATCCGCTGGCATACGCCGGTTACGGGTTTTGTATCAGGGCGCGGCTTTAGCCGGGCCGTAAATTATGAAAAAATGATGGGCTTTAGCCCCTGGCAACTTGTTACTTGGCCAGCAAAAGCCCAGGGCTAAAGCCCATCATTTCCTAGTGCTCTTGAAACGCCCTGAACGGAAAGGATGGGCTTACCTTAGTGCGGCATCTCCTTCGGTTTCGCCGTGGAAGCGGGCCCGTGCGGCGCAAAGGTAGTCCATCGGTAAGCCTCCGCATCATGGGGGCTTGCCGGCGCGTTCCACAGATCGGTACCCATTCCGTTCAGGTCGTACACGATCTTTCCATCTTTGATGGTGAGTTCGCAGAGCAGCTTCTGCTTACCGTCCAGCCGCTTGTTGATCATATCTGTAAAGCCAAAGTTGCCATTTTCCAAACGGAGTACCGCGACGTCTGCGATGGCGCCTTCAGAAAGATTGCCCAGTTCCTCGTGTTTGATCTCATGCGCCGGGTGCGAAGTCATCTCCGCCACTACTTGCTTCAGAGGCACACCGATTGCCATGATCTTGTCGGCGACGTTGAGCTCGTCTTTCATGGCCGAATTCATACTGGTCACGTGGAGGTCGGTTGAAATGGAATCGGGAATAAAGCCCGCTTTGATCATGGGCACCGCGAGGGACCATTTAAAACTGCCTCCACCTTGGCCCACGTCGAAGTAGATGCCCCGCTTGCGGCCCTCGATCAGCCCCTTGCTCGGCCCCAGCGTAACCGGATCCTGCTCGTGACGAAGTCCGGAATACATGTGGGTATAAATATCACCGGGCCGCAGCTTCTTGGTCATCAGGTCGTAGATAGGCCGCGTGGGGCGGTCGACGCCAAAGTCGACCATGACAGGAATGTTGGCCTTGGTTCCGGCGATGACTGCCTGCTCGACCGGTATCCACTCCGGCCCTGCAAAGTGCGCAGTCTTGATACCCACAATCGTATGGGGATACTTGAGCGCCATGGCAGCCGTAGCTGCGCCATCCATGTCGCCCGTATTTTGCTCGTAGTGGTCGCCGCGCATGCCGGCCCCGACGATATTGAGCATGGCGAACACCCGCGTCTTCGAGCGATCGATAATCTTGTCCTTGAAGTCCTCAAAATTCCTCCAGCCGGAGCAGCCCGCGTCGACGACGGTGGTCACCCCAACCCGAAACGTAAACCCATCGGGAGGAACGCTGTTGTCACCCGCATAGGAGTTGCGCTCCCCCGTACCGGCATACACGTGTACGTGGAGGTCGATCAATCCAGGGGTCACGTAGAGGCCCCTGACGTCAATCGTCTTGAGCGCGGCGCTGGACGGAATGTGCGCCGCCACCTTGGCAATCTTGCCATCCTTGATGGCTACGTCCATCAAGGCGTCGATGTGGTTCTTGTCATCGAGCACGTGTCCGCCATGTAGCAGAAGGTCATACACCGGCGAAGCCGGCTGGGCAAAAGCAAGGATGCCCGCGAAAACCGCGAGCGCAACACTCGAACAGAAGAGCTTGCCGCGCAAAACTGTCTGCATTATGGATTCCTGAACACGAATTCTAAAACATATCGACCGCAGCGAGCGTTAGTCGGGCCGCAAAGGGCTAAAGGGAAATTAGGCTTCAGCCCCTGCGGCTCTATCAATTTACCGGTTATAGCCCTCTAGATGTAGGCGATAAGGTCAATTTCTACCAGCGAGTTTCCAGGAATACCACCCGCGGGCGCGACCGTGGTGCGGACGGGTGGTACCCCGCCGAAGCGCCCGGCATAAGCCGTGTTCATTCTGCCCCAGTCCTTGATGTCGTTGAGATAGACGTTCACCTTCAGAACCTTGTCCATCGAGGACCCCGCACATTTGAGGTTCTTCTCCAACTCGTCCAGAACATGCTTGGTATGTTCCTCAATCGTCCCCTCGAAATGCGCGCCGACCCCGGCGAGAAATAAAAGGTTGCCATAAGAGACGGCACTCGAAAACAGTGGCGCAGCGCCGGAAGCGTTGTCCGCATTCGGCTCGCACGAATGGGCCTTCTTTTCCATCGCGGACGGCACCGTCTTCGCTTCAGATGTACCTGCAAGCATAGCGCCGCCGGTTGCGACCGCGGCCGCTTTGGCCGCACTCTTGAGTAAACCTCTTCTGGACTGCGTTTCCATCGACTTGCTCCTGTTTTCCGTTGGAATTCGTGATCGGGGCCCTTTGATAACCCAAGCTTGATAACCCATGTCAGTGTACGTCCATCGGGCTCGGAGCCTCTTGGCGCGAATCTGATTCTCCCAAAAGCCAAGGTGTTCCGCTTGTCCACACCACGAGCGAGCAGAATCAAATCGTCTTGAGCGCCATACTTCTCGCCTCGTTCACCACGGCGACGCTCCTTGGCCTGCTCAGTTCCCCCGTGGCCCGGTCCGCCATCGCTTCGTAGATCAATCCTCCTGCGGCGCTAAGCAGGTAAAGGCTCTTCCCATCCGGCGCGGCGATCATCTGCGTGGGTCTCCCCTCTCCAAGCGACATATCTTGCGCGGCTAAGAGCCTGTCTCCCTCGGCATCCATCTGCCACACCTGTACCACGTTTCGATTTTCGTGCGCGGTGTAAAGCGCACGGCCCGACGGATGCAACGCCAGGGTCTTGCTGCCGTGAGACCCTGGCCGTGGTTGCCGCTGGACCGGTTTACCCACAACTCCCGACGCTCCATCGTAGGCATAGCAGGCCAGTGTGCTCTCCAACTCATGCCACAGGTAGAAGTAGGCGCCGGAGGGATGAAGGGCACACGCGCCGGGGCCACTCCCCTCGCCAGTCGAAACAGCCATACGCCGCTGCAGCCGGCCGTCTTCCACTGCGAAAACGCTCAAACGGTCGCTGCCAAAATCGGACGCAAGCAGATGGCGCCCGGTAGCGTCGAAGAGCAGCGTATGGGGATGCGGCGAAGCCTGTAAGTCAGAATGCGGTCCGCATCCTGTGTCTTTAAAAATGCTGCATCGCTGGCCAGGGCTGCCGTCTGCCGCAATCGGAAACAGGTTGTACACTCCGCCGCCGTAAGCCGCAACCGCCAGCAGCTTTCCATCCGGGGAGACGGCCATGCCCCGCGGATGCGTTGCGGAAAGGGAAAGTAATCTCCGCCCCAATAGCGCCACGCGGCCATCCCTGCCTATGTCGTAAGCTTCAACGGTGCCTCGCGGCGAACCATCGTATACGTCTACGTCGTTGGCTACATACAGGGTCCGCTGCGCCGGCGAAAGCAGAACGCACCCAGGCGCGTGGCTCGGCACACGCTGTATCTCCTTCCAGGAGTCGCTCTGCACAGAGAAAACATGCAGCGACCCCAGGCCAGACGACACATAGGCAAACCGCGGCGATCGCGCATTCTGGAATGGCAACAGGGGAACAGCAACCACACCCGCGGCCCCGCGCAAAAACTCCCGCCGCGTCCAGCTCTCCGGTAGTCGTCCACCTTCAAATCGCATAAGCTTCAAGCCCGGATCGACATCTTGTGATGAAAGATGTTGTTCGAGTCGTACCGCCGCTTTACCTGCTGCAGAAAGGGGTATAGACCCTGGGTTCCGTAATAAACCTGCGGCCAGAAGGCATACCGCAGCATGTCGCTATCCGGATAGTTGATGTAGCAGCCCTCATAATATTCGTTCGGGTAGGGAGTCCCCGCGTACTGCGGGTCCACGTGCAACGAGTAAAGCTCGGTGTAGAACTCGTGCATCCACTGCAAGCGGCCTGCATCTTCTTGCGGGTTATCCCAATAGTGCTGGAACTGCACTTTCATGATCGACGATCGCTGCCCGACCGATGTCGTCTCCGCCTTCTTTATTTGATTCACCGCTCCCCCGTACGAGTCCACCGCCATGATCGCGCCCCGCAGGTCCACCCCCGGAACCGTACGCGTCAGATGCTTAAAAATGCAATTGGCCTCCGCACGGGTAAAGCTTTGTTTCATGTATGAGGACTTGTAGGCAGCGCGTCCACTGTGGCCGCTTCCGCTGTCGCCGATCGTCGCATCCAGCCACAGGGACCGATCGATGGCATATCGCCCTGTATTCTGACGAGCGGCAGGCGTGCGCGGTGCAAAGCGCCGGTCGCCCGGCACGGCCGACCTGCCCTCGATGGGAGCAAAACCCTTAAACCGATCCAGAAACTCATCCACGGGCTTCAGGTCGTCGCAGTGTCCATCCGGGTTGCAGAACTGCAGCGAGACGTTCAACCGGCGAGAAGAGGCGTGGCTAAGGCCGAGCGCGGCAAACATGCCCCACGTATCCGGCTCAGTCCCGCGCTTGGCGAAATAATCCCCGAAGGCCATCAGGATGGCGGCGAAATTATCCTCCGTCATCGTCGACCAGTCCCAGGAGAGATGCGCGTTTACTACCTCCACGGGCGCCGGAGGCAATCGGTCGAAAAGAAATCCCGTAATCACGCCGAAATTTCCTCCGCCTCCTCCGCAACAAGCACGAAAGAGATCGGGCTCATGCTCCTTATCGACGCGCCGCATCACCACATGCCCCTTGCCATCCACGGTAAGAATCTCGACTGCCGACAACCAATCGACGGTCAGACCGTGCAGGCGCGAGAGCAAGCCGTAGCCGCCCCCGCTGATGTGACCGCCGGCGCCAACGGCGTAGCAGCTCCCGCCGGGAATTGTGACCCCGTGCCGCTTGTACAGGTCTGTATATACCTCGCCCAGTTGCTGCCCGGGGCTAATGCGGTACCGTGTTCCGTCGCCCGCCGAGCCAACCGTATTGAGCAGGCTCAGATCCAAAATCACACCACCCGGGTTATTGACCACAAAGTCTTCGTAGCAATGCCCTCCGCTGCGAACGGTCGGGCGCATACCAGCGCTCACCACGCGCTGCAATGCTTCCGCCGCCTGTTCGGCGGTCGCGCAAACTTCTATCTCCGCGACCCCTTCCGCTGCATTGGCGTCCCAGCGAAGGTTGCGGCTGCGGTGCAGCATCGCATACCGCGGATCGGTGCGGGTAATCTTGATAGCCATGGATGACACCAGCCTAACGGGTTCAGCCCTTCGCTCGCAAATTTGTTCATGGGGACCGGAGTGAAGCCGAAGCGGAGGGCTCCACAGTTCCACGATCCCCAGCAACCCGGCAACCTTTTGATAAGATCACCCCTTGTGAGCAGGAGCCGCGGATGGATCTGATCAAGGACAAAGTCGTCATCGTAACCGGGGCCGCCGCGGGGATCGGCGCCGGCGTGGCCCAGCTATTCGCCACACAGGGAGCCCGCCTCTTTCTCGTCGATCTGGATGGTCCGCAGGTGAATGCGGTCGCCGCAAACATTCAAGCGGAGGGCGGCTCAGCCTTCGGCTTTGGGGCCAATGTCCGCGACCGCGATGCTATGGCGAAAGTGGTCGACGATGCCATCGCACGCTTTGGGCGTATCGACGTCCTGATCAATAACGCCGGGATTTATCCCCGGCAGACATTTCTCGAAATGACCGAAGCCCAGTGGGACGAAATGCAGGAGGTCAACCTCAAGAGCGTCTTTCACTGCACCAAGCTTGTTATGCCCCACATGGTGAAGCAGCAGGCCGGGGCCATCGTGAACATCTCTTCGGTTACCTTCTTTACCGGCTTGCAGAACTTGACCCATTACATCGCATCGAAGGGCGCAATCATCGGGTTTTCACGCTCCCTGGCAAGGGAGGTGGGCGAGCACAACGTTCGCATCAACTGCATTACTCCCGGCGCCATCGAGACCGAGGGAGAACGAAAGCTCATGTCCAAACAGGTAGCCGATGAGGCGATCAAGCTGCAAAGCCTCAAGCGGCGTATTGTCCCGCTCGACATAGCGCGCGTTTGCCTGTTCTTATCGTCGGAGTTGAGCGGCGCAATGACCGGCCAGACACTCAATGTCGATGGCGGTTGGATCATGTACTAAGAGAGGGCTGCGGAAAGTGCGCGCTGATGGCCAGAGCTTTGAAGGGTACGGCCTTCTAGCCCGTACGTAAGCTTCGCAAAATCAATGGGGCTTTAACAGGCTGCGGAAAAAGTCGACGAAAAGAACGCTGCGACGCACGAGGGAAAGACAAATCTCTCAGGCAGAGCACGACTGCCTCGCCGCAGCGAGCGTTAGTCGTGCCGCAAAAAGCCGCAAATGACAAGGGCTTTAGCCCCTGAGGTATTCTTGGTTCGACCAATCTGCCGCTTCGAGCCCGGAAATACAAGACGTTATTTCTGGCGGACACTACACTAGGCCCGGCCCGCAAACTCACGGCTCTCTGTCGAAACTCTTACCTTTTCCCCCTCTTTAATAAACAGGGGCACTTGGATCTCGAGGCCAGTCTCGAGCCTGGCAATTTTCGTTACGCTGCCGCCCGATGAATTGCCCCGCACTCCTGGTTCTGTTTGAGCGACACTCAGCTCAACGAACATGGGCAGTTGCAACCCGATGGGCTCGCCGTTGAACTTGTGCAGCTGGATCAACTCGCCTTCGATCAGAAAGTCCAACGCAGTCCCGATCAACCCCTCGGTCAGCGTGAGTGTCTCGTAGCTGTCCTGGTCGAGGAAGTGTGAACCCTGGTTATCGCTATAAAGGTAGGAGGCGGGAACCAGCACCAGATCCGGTTCCTTGAACTTGTCGCTCGCCTTGAAAGTCTTTTCAAACACTGCGCTCGTGAGCAGGTTGCGCATCTTGAGCCGCACCAGGGTCTGACCGCCGCGGGCGGTCGGGGAATGCACCTCGGCGTCCAGGCAGCTGTAAGGTGTGTTTTCAAACTCAAATACAGATTTGCGCTTGACGTTGATCGCGTCAATCAGTGCAGCCATAATCTCCTCAAATGCAGGCCCGGCATCCAACCCGAACGCAGACCCGCTCCTTGCTTCCTGACAAGTATAGAGGGAAGCTCGCGCGGAACCCGGGGGCAACAAAAAGCCGGTCAGATCTGCGAGACCCCGCCATCCACGAACAACTCGATGCCGTTCACAAAATTAGAGTCGCTCGAGGCCAAAAAGAGGGCCGCCGTAGCAATCTCCTCTGGCCGTCCGATCTCGCCCCGCGGAATCAGCGACGCGAAGTACTTCTTCGCGTCCGGCCCGAGCGGATCCAGAATCGCCGTGTCTATGGTTCCCGGGCTTAGCACATTCACCCGAATCTTCCGCTCCTTCAAGTCGACCAGCCAGGTCCGTGCGAACGACCGAACCGCGGCTTTGCTCGCGCTATAGACACTAAACGCCGGAAAGCCCTTGATGGTCGCGATCGACCCGTTCATAAAGATAGAACCGCCATCGTTGAAAAGCGGCAGCGCCTTCTGCACTGTAAATAGGGTGCCCCGTACGTTCAAATGGAAGGTACTGTCGAACTGTTCCGCGGTAATATCGCCTAGCTTTGCAAGCTCGCCCATTCCCGCGCTGGCGAACAGTACATCGATCTTGCCCTTTACCTTCTTGACCGCTTCGTAAAGCCGGTCCAGATCATCAAGGTTCGAGGCGTCGCCCTGCACGCCGGTCACATTGCGGCCGATCGCTTTCACCGCTTCATCCAACTTGTCCTTCCGCCGGCCAGTGATAAAGACATACGCGCCTTCTTCCACAAACAGCTTGGCCGTGGCAAGTGCCATGCCCGAGGTTGCCGCCGTAATGACAGCTACTTTTCCATCCAGTTTTCCCATTGTGGCTCCTACTTAATTCTGTGCTGAGCTCCGCGCACACATGGAAATGCGAACCGAAGACAACATCGCCGATGATACTTGTATCTGCAGTCGCGGCGATCACTGGTCTGATCGCGGCCTTCATCCCCGCACGCCGCGCCGCCTCCGTCGATCCTATGCAAGCGCTGCGCGCCGATTAAAGCAATTTCGCAAACCTTTTCGGCTCTCCCGATGTGGTCCACGGCAGCGACAGAGCAACGGAAAACACCTTGCCTGCGGCACCTCTCTATTGTAGGATTCGGGCGAACTAGGCCCCCGGATCAAAACAAGAAGAAAGGAACAACCGTATGAAACGTCTTACGATCGCGATCGCATGCGCGCTTGCGTCCACTGCCGCCTTCGGTTTCGAAAATCCGGACTACCATTTCAAGGTTGTTGTGCAATCCGGCCAGACCGTCGATGGCTATCAGCTTGCCGCGTTCACTCCGCCCGCCATCAACAATCTCGACCGCGTTATCTTCGGGGCCACCGCTGCACTTCCCAATCTCCCCAACAATACCTTCTTTGCCGGTCTGTTTTCGCCGCAAAAGCGCATCTCCGCCTATACCGCCCCCACCGATAGCCCCTGCCTCGGTCCCTACGCCATCAATGACAAAGACCAGATTGCTTTTGTCATGAACAACAAATTGAGCCCTACCGAGCCTGAAGTCTCTGCCGTTTATGGAACCAACTACGCCGGTGCGCCGGTGCAAACGCTGGTGCCGGCCGGCGCTGTCGTCGACGGTGTAACGTTGCTCGGAAATTTTTGCGGCACGGAAAACGGCAATAACTTTGCCTTCAATAACGAGGGAAGGGTAGCTTTTAACGACACGGGTGGCAGCTACCGCTATGTTCCCCGCAAAGGCATAAGCAAAATCAACCCAAACCAGGGAGACGGACGCACGATCACCGCGGTTACCAATGACGCGGCCCCGGAACTCGTATTCAACGGCGTCATCGGTTCCACGTTTCCGGGCGTGAGCAACGCCATCTTTACCCATCGCTACACGCTCCTCACCGTCCCCGCGACCATTGACGGTGTGGACGCCACAACCATTATCGAGACGCAGGTGGCGGCCGATGGTCAATTTGTCTTTCTGGGTAACGTGGGGGCCCCTCAGGCGCCATCGTACGGCTTGTTTACCCGCGGCCATGCCATCGCGCGCGACGGCGTGACGATCGACGGCAAGACCCTCATCACCCATGCTTCGCCATTCGTTGGCGTGCCGGCGATTAACAGCAGGGGAGAGGTTGCCTTTGTTGCGAACACGGGCCTGGGGATCCCAAGCATGTTCGTCGGCGGCCATGTTCTGCTATCGCCGGGCGATACCCTGAACGGCCGCACCGTCAGTTCGTTCAGCGATCCGGTGATGAATGACTTCGGCGTCATCGCCTTTCAGGTCAGCTTTACCGATGGCAGTTCCGCGATCATGGAGGCCACCAAGCGCTGGCGTTAAAGCATTTTCACTTCTGGTGCGTACAGAGCAACCGATCCCGACGCGGCTTTTCCTCAAGAACCGGGGTGGAAGAAAAGCCGGGTGGCTCCTCCCGAGCCGCGAGTGTCTCACGCAGAGCATCGTTTATTGACCAGATATGCTGCTCAAATATTCCATGAATGTATCCTCAAGAGATGAACCGAAAAAGACTTCTTTGGGCAATGATAGGAATGGTGCTCGCCTCCTTTCTGTCATTGGCAGCGCAGGAACAAGGACCATGGCGTGCAACAAGCTCGACGGCCCAGTCCATTACCGGCGATGTAGCACTCTCTGATACAAGAATCGCAATCAATTTCTCCAGCTTCACCATCGCTCGCATACGGGAACTTGCGCCAGGGGAAGTAAGCTCGGTGTTCGATGTGGACAGCAACATCGGTGGGCGTGGCAACCTCTATCGGCTGAGCGTACCGGCAGCCAAAAAATTTCTGCACCACAACACCCTCTGCGGGTCTGAAGATACGCAGTGGATGGCCGCTTTTGTCTCCGGCCGTCTCTTGCATCTGGCATTCTTTTCCGGAGAAAAAATTCCCGTCTTTACGCCCGAAGCGATCGCCAACACAACCGATCTATGCGGCGTCTTCTCCTATGCACGATGAGTGAGAGTGCTCTGCGCTACGGTCGCACGGTTTGACGACCATCTCACCCCATCCACTCCGGTATTGCGACAGGCGGTCCTAGAGAGCAATTGGGCTTCAGAGGTTGCGGAAAAACTCGACGAAATGACAAGTTCGGAGCACGATGGAAAGACAAATTTCTCAGGCAGGGCACGGCTGCCTCGCCGCAGCGAGCGTTAGCCGTGCCGTAAAATCACCAAGCCCGGACGGCTTTAGAAGCCGCTGAGGTACGGGTTTTTAAGAGCGATTTGTGTAGCCAGGGAACAGAGAACAGCCGTACTTCAGGGGCTTCAGCCCCCGCGGCGTTTGCCTTTTCCCAGATGGGCATACTTTGGTGTATTTTCTTGGGATGATGCAAATGGCATGTTCGCGCTGGTTCTTGTCCGCGGCTTTGTTGGCCGCCGCTGTTCCTGTGTTCGCACAAACGCCCGCTAAAGGGAAACCAGAGGATACGGAAATATGGGAGCCCGTCCCCCCGGTGGTGACTCCGGGGCCGAGTTGTATGGCGCCGCCTCCTTCCGATGCGATCGTGCTGTTTGACGGGAAGAATCAGGACGAATGGCTTTCCGTCAAAGACAAATCGCCCGCCAAATGGACCGTTGGCGACGGCGTGATGACCGTCAGCAAGGGAGAGGGAAGCATCGAAACCAAGCGAAGCTTCAAGAACTACCAGCTGCACATCGAGTGGAAGGTTCCCACGAACATCACTGGCTCGGGACAGGCCCGTGGCAACAGCGGCGTATTTTTAGCCTCCACCGGGCCAGGCGATTCCGGCTACGAGTTGCAGGTTCTCGATTCTTACAACAACAAGACCTACGTGAACGGCATGGCAGGCAGCCTTTACAAGCAAGCCATCCCGCTGGCGAATCCGGGCCGCAAACCAGGAGAGTGGCAAGCCTACGATGTGGCCTGGACGGCTCCCACGTTTAATGCGGATGGTTCTGTGAAGACTCCGGCTTATGCCACTGTCCTGTTCAACGGCGTGCTCGTGGAGAATCACTTTGAGTTGAAGGGCGAGACGTTGTACATCGGCAAGCCGTTTTACAAGAGCTACACCGAAGCCCCGATCAAGCTGCAGGCCCATGGCGACAAGAGCGAGCCAATCAGTTTTCGAAACATCTGGATCAGGGAGCTTCCCTGATCCCCGGTCGCCTTCGGTAAAGAACGGCCATGCGATGATTTCGTAGCCCGCCACGCAAACCACCGAGTGGCGGGTTTTTATTGTTCCCGGATAGAGCCCTCATCCGCTCAATGCTTGTACGACACCGCTTCCTCCCGAATACCCCAAAGTAACCTCCAAAAGGAAACTACTGGATCTGGAAAAAGCGGTTCCAGCACTTATATCTGCTCCCGCAACGGTATATCCTGCAAGCAGACGACGATTTAGGCAGGGAGCAGATTCTCGCGTAGCCGCTCCCTGGCCTGCGGTTGCCGGTAGTTTCGGCCTACACGCGAGCGAAGGATGGTGTTATCACTGTCCGGTATCTCACCCGATCCCTGTCACAAACCAGGCAACACAATCCTCCCGCCCCGGCGGGATTTTTTACGTGCTTCCCTGTGCAAGCAAGCACTCTCGCAATCGATGCAAACCGAAGCGGTTGATCCTATCGACAAAACCACACCAAGCCGAACCCGTATCTTCTCTTTCAAAACTTCAAGGAGACATGCATGCCAAAAAATAAAGTCAACGACCTCATCACCGATCAGGAAATAGTCTTTGCCCGCCTGGTCCTTTCTGAAACCATGACCGACCGGGATGCCGCCCAAGCCGCCGGCCTCAGCCCCGACAACGCCGCCTACACCAAATCCAAACCCCGTGTCAGCGCCTACATGCTCGAGCACCGCGCCGCCCTGCAGCAGCAGCTCCTCGCTCAGCAAGCCGAAGAACAGCGTCAGCTGAACCTGAACCGCGAACGAGTCCTGACCCGCCTCTGGGAAATCGCCGCCCTCGGCCACGAAATCACCCGCGGCAGCATGACCGCCCAGATGAAGGCCCTCTCCATGATCGTGGCCATCCAGGGCCTCATCCCTGACCGTCGCGCCGGCGCCTCGAAGAGCAAATCCGCGCCGCCCCCCCAACCGAACTTCTATCAAGCCGCCTGGCGTCGCCGGCAGGAGGGGGAAAATATCGACCCCGAGTCAACCCCTTCATTTGCCCAGGAAGAAGATGAGCCTGGCCTAACCGGGCCCGAACCCACTCCAGAACCCACTCAAGGTTCGGCCGCGGATGCGCCTCCGCCCCTCAGCCCTAATCTTGACCCCAGCGACTCCGCCTTCGCCAACGGCTCGAGCTCCTCGGAAGCCAAGCCCTCGCCGTCTCAGGCCCCGGGGTTCTTTGCTGTTCCAGACACCAGAGTCCCTTTCTATATCGGTTTAGAAAGGAAGCGCTTCGGCCGCCGCCGCTGAGCAAAACAAAACCAAAAGCCATTGCACACCTCGCCGCAGCGAGCAATTTCGCCGGCAGCGGGCAATTTCGCCGGCAGCGAGCAATTTCGCCGGGAATTTCGCCGCAGCGAGCAGGATTGCCGGCAGCGAGCAGGATCACCAACGCGCCAAAACAACCCAAAACGATCGAATTTTATCGAATTTTACAAAAACCGGCGCCAATCCAGTCCCGAAGGGACGCCACACCGCCGAGCCCGGCATCGGAAATGCCGGGGAATCGGAAAATCCAACCCAACTGAGTCCCGAAGAGCCTGCCCTGAGCTTGTCGAATGGGGACGGCCGAAGAGCTGCTTCACCGTCACGTAGGTTGCCTGGTCCGCGGGGTGTTCGTAACGGCAGCTTGGTCCGGCCGGGGTGCGCACCTCCACCGAGGGCCCATGAAAAACCGGACCGGTCCATGCCGCCCGGCGATCCCCCGACGGCTACACGAACCCGGAAAGAGGATGGCCAACGCGGCAAAACCAACCAAAATGATCGAATTTTATGGAATTTTACAAAAACCCGGCGCCAATCCAGTCCCGAAGAGCCTGCCCTGAGCTTGTCGAAGGGGGACGGCTGAAAATAGCCCCGGATGAAATCCTGGGCAGGTACGGGCAAGGTGTTTCGGCCTTTAGTCCCTGGGGTACGGCTTTTCTTGGTTACTTAACCGCACAAATCACTTTCGAAAGCCGTCCCCAAGCAGCTAAAGTTGCACCCGTTTGTCGCCGCTAGGCCGTCACCGGTTGACCTGTTTGGACGTTCACCTGTGTCAGCCAGCCAAAGCGATCCGGCCGCAGCCCGTGAGCGATCCCCAAATACTCTTCGGAGAGCATCTTGCTGATCGGTCCGATCGTCCCATCGCCAATCGGAATCCGATCCACCGAGCGAATCGGCGCCACTTCCGCCGCGGTGCCGCTGAAAAAAGCTTCATCCGCGATATACAGCAATTCACGCGGCATTGCCTGTTCCACAACGGGAATCCCAAGATGCCGCGCCATGGTCAGCACCGAGTCGCGTGTAATGCCCGAGAGCACAGAATTCGCCAGCGGTGTGGTGTAGATCACACCATTCCGCACGACAAACAAATTCTCCCCCGATCCTTCCGACAGGTTGCCGAACACATCGAGAGCAATCCCTTCGGAGTAGCCATTGCTATCGGCCTCCATGCGGATCAACTGCGAGTTCAAATAATTGCCGCCCGCCTTTGCCAGTGCGGGAAGCGTATTGGGAGCCATCCGATTCCACGACGAGATGCACACATCCGCGCCGTCTTCGCCGGCCACGTACTTACCCCACGAGTAGTTCGCGATGAACACTTCAATGGGGGTGCCCTTGGGGCTGACGCCCATCTCCCCGTAACCACGCAGCGCGATCGGCCGGATGTAGCAAGGCGCGATGCCATTGCTCTCGACCAGGCTTACCACTGCATTCGTCAGTTGTTCCAGCGAGTAGGGCAGGGGCATGCGATAGATCTTTGCCGAATCCAGCAGCCGTTGCATATGCTCCGGCAGGCGAAAGATTGCCGCGCCCTCTGGTTGTGTGTAGCAGCGAATTCCCTCAAAAACAGACGAGCCATAATGCACCACGTGGCTCATCACATGGATCTGGGCCTTATCCCAGGGCACGAGATTTCCGTTATGCCAAATCTTGGCGGTTGGCTGGATAGGCATCGACAACAGCTCCCTTCGGTCAAGCTTCGATTATAGCTAGCGCCGGCGCACAACCTGCGCCGAAACCAACAATTCCGTTCGCTGGCAGGATGAAAATCCTGGGTTGTCAGGACTTTAGTCTTGGGTAGGTACGGGCTTTACAGGCTGCGGAAAAACTCTGCGAATGAAGGGTACGGGCTTCAGCCCGTACATTACGGAAACAAAAACAGTGGGCTTTAGCCCCTGAGGGCAGCGTTTTCGGCCGAGAAACCTGCCCTCAGGGCCTAAGGGCCATTTGGTTGCCTAACTACATGTACGGCCTAAAGCCCGTACATAATCGGGCAAGATTCTTCGGCCTTTAGGCCCTGAGGTAGGCTCTTCCCATGTAATCCTGCGAAAAGCCGCACCTGGGGGCCTAAAGGCGACAAGGATGACGACGTTTCAAGCCGGGGATAAATCCCCCGTCTCTCGGACTTCCTCTTGTGGGAGTCGGCCTACGCGGAACTCTTATTTATGGACCGGATGTGGCCGGACTTTGACATCCCGGATCTGGATGCAGCGGTCGCGGAATTCGGCCGCAGAGAGCGCCGATTTGGCGGCGTACCGGCAGCCGTCAACAATAACGCGGCCTCCCGCCGGGGAGGTGAGTGATGGTCGCGCCGGGTTTGCGCCCGCTCCATGTGAAATTCATCCTGCAGTCAAGCAACCAGCGTCGCCCGCAGCCAGCCCGCGAACTGCATGAGCGCGGCGTCCGATTGTGGGAACCGCGCCACAGTCCCAGGATGTACCGCGAAGTTGTGGTGCATGTCTGGTGCGTGCAGATGCGTCACCACAACGTCCGCCGCTCGAAGCTTCTCTGCGTACTGGAGGCCTTCATCGCGCAACACGTCGTACTCTGCCGTCGCCACGAGGGTTGGCGGTAGAGCGGACACTGTGTGCAACCGCAACGGTGACATATTGGGGTCGTCGCCGGAGACCGCGGGCGCATACTGCTCCCAGAACCAGCGCATCAGGTTGGCTTCAAGTCCGTAGCCAGTTGCATTTTCGGCATAAGAGCGATGATTTGCGCTGGGATGGTCCGTCACGGGAAAAAGCAACAGCAGGGCACGCAATCCGTGTGGCTGCGCTCCGGCAGAGAGCCGGTTGGCGGCGACGGCAGCCAGGTGTGCGCCTGCGCTGTCTCCGCCAAGAGCGACACGAGCTGGGTCTCCACCCCACTGTGCTGCATGATCGGTGGCCCAGCGCACGGCAGTGAGCGTGTCTTCTAACGCTGCGGGATGGGGATGCTCCGGCGCGAGCCGGTACTCCACCGAGAGAATGATCACCGCCGCCGCGTTGCTCAGCAGACGGCAAAACGGATCATGGGTCGCCACTGAGCCCGCTGCCCAGCCGCCGCCGTGCAGATAGACCAGCACCGGCAGTGGCCCCATGGCGTGCTGAGGTATGTACAGGCGCCCTGTAAGAGAGCTGGTGAGCGCAAGATCGCGAGTCTCCACGTCGTTAGGAAGGCCGGGGATAGACGCGCGACTCTCGAGCGCGCGCACAAGGCGCGCCCGCGCCGTGACTAAGCGCTCCTCGTCCGTCATCTCCCCGGGCTGCCCGGCAGTTGCTGCTTGCTCGTCTAAAAAGCGTCGTAGCGCCGAGTCGAGTGGTTTCCGCTCCGTCATGCCTGATATCCCCAAGTGGACTGTAACAGTTGAATTCAGAAGTAGAACCAGATCTGCAAACTGCGCGGCTCTCATGCTTAGTATCAGTCCTCCACGGGCTCTGCCAACCCGTGAGGCATGAAATGGGAAGATTTCGTTTCTTGTTCAGGGCACGGCTATAGGCTGCGAAAAAACTCCGAGACTGGACGGGTGCCACGTTCGTCGATCCAGTCCCGAAGGGACGGCTGAAAATCAGACCTGTCCAAACTAGCTCTTCTGAAGAAGTTTGCTGGCGGTGTTTTTGGGTGGAAGCCCCCTGCTTTAGCAGGGGGAGGCAACGCTTCAGCGTTGCCGGAAGAAATCCGACCTCTCTATCCTGCGCTTTAGCGCTGGGCTTTGTATCAGGGCACGGCGGCCTCGCCGCAGCGAGCGGCCTCGCCGCAGCGAGCGGCCTCGCCGCAGCGAGCGTCAGCCGTGCCGCAAAATCGAAAAATGGTGGGCTTTAGACCCTGCTGGATTCTCTTGACCTCAACGCTCAGTTACCCAACCAGAACCTGTTTTCCAAATGCCGCTCGCTTTGTTCTTGCGCCCAATGGAATCAACCTGGTCCATCCCAGCTCCAAGCTAATTTGGACAGCTCTGACTTTCAGCCGCCCTCCGGGGCTGCTCCTTTTTCCCTATGCCGGCCCGGACCAACGAAGAGGGAACCGGAAAGGGAGTATAAGCGTACCTGATCGAAGAGTTACCTCAACGCCTTGTAGGGACGTGAAATGACCATTAGTTTGCCGAATCTTGCGATCGGGTCCGCATTGGGCCTAATTCTGGGCGTGGTAGCCGATTGGCAGATTGGCTCCAGGTTTCGAAAGTGGTCTGAACTGCGCGCGCTCACGAGAGAGTACGGCGCCCTCAACGGAAAATATGCGACTTTCAGCATCAGGGACGACGGAACCCATGAGCCGATCGGCGGCTCGGTCGACCTCGCATGGCAGCCTAAGGACGGCTTGCTCGAAGCATCGGGCTTTCAGGCAACCGGAAACCCGGAATGGCATAGCTATATAAGGATGAGCCGCGAGTACGTGGGGACGGGCACTGGGCACTACAACAACTCGAATTCTATTCACGGCGGCATTCAGCAGATCATCTATTCGAAACAGACCCGCTCGTTCAACGTCATGGGCATCAGCCATACCCGAAAAGAGTTTGCCCACTGCTGGAAACCCAAGGAATAGATGCTCCTACGTCCCCGTATCCAAATGAAACGTCTTGTCGTAAGGCACCACCGGATACCCCTTTGCCTTCCAGGCCGAAAGCCCGCCCTTGAGGAACCTCACCCGGGAAACATCGATGTTTGGGGCCAGACTCTGCGCCTTCATAGCGATCGAGCGGCTGGTTTTGTCGCTGGGGCAGGTGCAATACACCACCAGCTCTTTATCCGACGGAATCAGGGCCGGGTTCTCCGTTGCATCCTGCGGAGAAAGCCTGATTGCGCCTTCGATAATCTCTGAGTCGGTTAATAAGTCGAGCGGCTGGCGAACATCCAGGATGGCTACGTTGTGCTTTGCCACAATAAGGTCATGAAGCGCTTCGGGCGTAATGCTGAGCCGCTCGAAAGCGCGCCGCTGTTGAATCCGTTTTACCCAAATAACAGCTAACCAACCCCAGATGGCGATGGCGATGATCGTGAGCGCCAAGTTCATCTTTGGCCTCCTTCGATAGGCGTTTAGCCTGTTCGTTGCAAGTTAGATTAGCAAGCCCTGCAAAATGATTCGAGACTGTTCGTCAATTCACCACGCCGCAGACTTGACCAAATATGCCTTGTTTAATGAATCTAGAGCATTTTCGCAATTGGTTTAGACCGAAGCCGCCGGCCCTTACGTGGTTTTCTCTCAAAGAAAACCACTCCTCGCTGCTCTTACCGGGCCACAGTAATTGCGAAAATGCTTTAGACCGTAGCCGCCAAGCTCGCCTCCTCCACCCGCAGAATGCCGCCCACAAAAGTAACCGTCTTGCCGGGTACAGCAGCCGGCCGCTCTCCAGGAACCACGATGCCGGCCAGGTTCAGAGGATCCGCCGCCGCCACGGTGACCGCCTCCCCGATGCGCCCCGGGTGACTGGCTGCGGCCCGCGTCTCGCGCATCGAAGCCACCGCTTCCGGCACGGCAAACTGCTCTCCGCCGAAACCGCTGAGAAACCTGCCTCCCCGCACACTGCCCTGGGCCTCGAGGCGGCGGAACATCCCCAGCAACTCGCGCCAGCGAGGGACCGTGGTCTCTCGTTCCAGCACGTCGCGAAACACCACCCCATAGCGCCGCAGCAGCATCCAGCAAGCAGAGGCAAGCTCCACTTCCCGTCGCTCTGCCAGGGCGCCCGCGGTCTCGACCGCGCCTGCCGCGGGGTTGAGCAGGCTCCACCGGCCCACCGCGTTGCGCGGCCGCTTCACGCTTTGCATTCCGCCTGGCAACGCTCCCTGAAACACCGCCTTGCGTCGCGGATCAATCAGTACCCGCAAGCTGTCAAAGCCATCCGCCGTCACCAGGCCGGCAGCCACCAACTCCCACAACGCTCGCCCCACCTGCTCTGCCGGCGCCGCCAGCCCGCGCACCAGGTCTCCCGCAAAAACTGCTCCGTTGGCTACCAGGTAGGCGCGCGCCTGCCACGCCAACTCGCTCAGGCAGGCTTGCAACGCCGCTTCAGGAATCGCCCGGTCCGCCAGGCACCGGTCCATCCACTGGGCCTCTTCGCGCAGAAAGAAGGTAATGGGCGCCATGCTGGTCGGCACCACCCGCTTAGGTGCAGCGAACTCGCCCCCATGCGTGGAGAACGCCGGGTGAGGAGAAATGCGTCCCCAACCCACCACGCCTTCCAGGCACAGCGCATCCAGCCACCGCGGATCGTATCCCGCAACCCTCTGCGGCAGCAGCGTCCTCTCCCATTCGATCGCCGGCGCCTCGAAACCTTCGAGCAAGCGCAGCGCCTCCAAAACGCCCGACTCGCCGCTCAACTGCGAGCGGGGCGCAACGTGCTGCCAGCGCAACAGCCATTCCATGTACACCGCGGAGCTGATGGGCTCGATCTGTTTGCGCAGGCCCGCGAGCGTCCGCTTATGGATGCGTTGCAGCAGCCTTCGCTCGCACCACTCGATATCTCCGTCGCCGGCGGCCTCGCCCGTTCCCTCGAACTTCCCCCGCAAGATCGTGCCTTGCATTTCCAGCACCAGCATCGCTGCCCAGATCGCTGCCGGCTCCAGGCCCAGCCGCGCGCCCAGTGTTTGCGAAGTCACGGGGCCCAGCAGCGCCATCCATCCCTGCACGCACTTGCGCACCACGTCACCGCGGACCAGCTCTTTGGTTTCTCCCGGGCAGCACACCGCTCGCTCCATCACCACCGCCGGCCACAGCAGCTGCAGGTGTTGCACTCGCTCCGCCGCCGCCAGGTACCGCTGTCCCCCGTGCTCCGCCATCGTGGCCCGGCCCTGCACTGCAAGCCGCTCGAAAAACTGCGGCCAGTCGCGCGCTCCTTGGACGGAATAGATCTCCTCGGGCACCACCACCAGCGCGCACAGCAGATCGTGCAGCTCGTGCTCATCGCGCACGTCGGGCCAGCACTCCTGGCGCAGCTCGGCAATCGCGGCGGGATCGAGCCGCCCCGCTTCGCCCAGCAGTTTCTCCGGAACCATGCCGCGCATGCTGACTGCGCGTGCGCGCCGTTCTTCCAGCGGCGCATCGTCGAGAAACGCATACGGGTTGGCGTTCAGCAATTCGTGCGCGAAGGCAGAGGGCGTCGCGCTGTCCACTGCAAGACAGCGGATCGCACCGCTCCGGATGCCCGCCAGCAGCGTGATCAACCCTTGCAAATCCATCGCCTCGGTCAGCACATCCTTCATGACCTCTCGAATCAACGGATGATCGGGTATCTGGATATCGCCTTCGATGTTTTCCTGGCAGGCCGCGACCTGGGGGAATACACTCGCCAGCAGGTCATCGGACCGCGTACGCTGCACCTGCGGCGCGATGCGCTTGCCGTTATAAGACCGCAACAGTTGCAAACTGCGTCCAGCATCCCAGCGCCAGCGCGCGCGAAAGATGGGCGAGTCCAGGGAGGCCTGTTCCAGCAAGCCGGTGACTGTCTGTTCGGTAATAAAATCAAACACGTCGCTCAGCGGAAAACTGTGCTGCTCGGCCAGCGAAATGTTCAGCCCGTTATCGGTAGCCGCCGCCTGCAGCTCAAAATTAAAGCCTCGGCAAAAGCGCTTTCTCAGCGCCAGGCCCCACGCCTTGTTGATGCGGCCCCCAAACGGCGCGTGCAGTATCAGTTGCATACCGCCGCCTTCATCAAAAAAACGCTCCGCTACGATGGTGTCGAGCGCCGGCACCGCTCCCAGCACCGCCCGGCCGGCGGCGATATAGCCAATCATCTGCTCTGCGCCGGCATCGTCCACGCAGCATTCCTGCTTCAGCCACGCCACCGTCTCTGCCACCTGCACATGCGATCGGCTTACGTATCCCGGCAGCACATCGCTGGTCCGCGCGCTGATCTCCTGCCGCAAAGTCGAGACGAAGCGCGACAGCTCGAACGTTCGTTGCGGAGCCTCTCCCCGCCAAAAGGGCACATTCGGTGGTTGGCCATGCGCGTCTTCCACCAGGACCCGGCCCGCGCTCTCCACCCGCTGAACCCGCCAGCTCGCGTTCCCCAGCAGGATCACGTCGCCCGCCGAAGAATCGATGGCGAAGTCCTCATCGAGGGTGGCGATCTGTACCCCTTCCGGCTGCACAATCACCGCGTAGAGCGCGGTATCGGGAATCGTGCCGCCATTCGACACCGCGATGGTCCGTGCCCCGCGGCGCGATTGCATGCGGCCATGCACCCGGTCGCGCAGCAGGTACGACCCGTAACGTCCGCGGCTGGCTTCGATCCCCTCCGCCAGCAGGCAAAGAATCTCGTCGTACTCTTGCCGCGTCAACTGTTGGTAGGGGTATGCGCGGCGCAATACTTCGTACAGCGCGTCCTCTTCCCAGGGTTCCGCCGCGCACGCCGCGACAATCTGCTGCATCAGCACATCGATCGGGCACACAGGAATCTCCAGCCGGTCAAGCACGCCTGCGCGCATGGCGCGAACGAGGGCCGCTGTCTCCATCAGGTCATCGCGTGTGGTCGCGAAGAAGCGCCCTTTAGGAATAGCGCCCCGCCAATGCCCGGCGCGGCCTACTCGCTGCATGGCTGCAGCAATGGCTCGGGGAGAGTTCACCTGGCACACCAGGTCGATGCTGCCGATATCGATGCCCAACTCGAGCGACGCGGTCGCCACCAGCAGCCGGATCTCACCATTCTTGAGTTTGCGCTCCGCTTCCAGCCGCAGCTTTCTCGAGAGGCTCCCGTGGTGCGCGGCCACATTTTCTGCACCCAGCCGCTCGCCCATGCAGAAGGCCAGCCGCTCCACCATGGTCCGCGTGTTCACAAAAACCAGCGTGGACCGGTGTTCCAGGGCCAGCTCCGCCATGCGCTCGTAGATGTCGTCCCAGATCGCGTTGGTGGCGACCGATCCCAGCTCTTCTGCCGGTACCTCGATACCCAGGTCGAGCGTGCGATGTTGGCCCACCTGCACGATGGCCACCTCAGGCCCGCGGCGTCCTCCCAGAAAACGGGCGACCAGCTCGATCGGGTTCTGCGTTGCAGAGAGCCCGATGCGCAAGGGTGGCTGCGATCGTCCGCGGATCAGCGCTCCCGGGCTCAGCCGGTTTTCTCCGCAAACCAATGCGTCGAGCCGTTCCAGTGTCAGCGCCAGGTGAGAGCCGCGTTTGTCATCGGCAACGGCATGGATTTCATCGACGATCACCGTCTCCACCGCGCACAGATTGTTGCGGCTCTTCTCCGCCGTCAGCAGAATGTACAGTGACTCGGGCGTCGTAACGAGAATGTGCGGCGGCCGTTTGAGCATGGCCCGGCGCTCGGCCGGCAGCGTATCGCCCGTGCGCACCGCCGTGCGGATCGGCGAGCACAAGTAGCCGCGTTCCAGGGCCAGCTGTTGAATCTCCCCGAGCGGCTGCTCCAGGTTCTTCTGTACGTCGTTGCTCAGGGCCTTAAGCGGCGAAACGTAGACCACCGCGGTCGTTGCTGCGAGCGACCCATCAATGGCCCTGCGGATCAACTGGTCAATGCATATGAGGAACGCAGCCAGTGTCTTACCCGAACCGGTGGGAGCAGAGATCAGCGTCGGTCTGCCGGCATGGATCAGCGGCCATCCAAGCTCTTGGGGAGAGGTCGGTGTTCCGAACTTCCCCACGAACCACTCCCGCACCACGGGATGAGCCCAAGCCAGCGCATCAACCGTTTCAACGTCAAGCAGGCTGGACTGAAGGGAGGACATACCCCATTTTAGGCTGCGGAAAAACTCGACGAATAAAAACTGCGGCGCACGAGGAAAAGCTAGGGGATTACAAACACCAGGGCTAAAGCCCCGATTTTGTTGCCGTACGTTAAGCGGGTTTGAAAACCCGCTTCCCCAGACTAAAGTCCGGGGCTACACCGAGAACGACACTGCGGACCAGAGTTTCTCCGCGGCCTGTTTAGTCCCGGAGGTACGCTTGCTGCACACAGACAAACCAGCGCCGCAGGAAGTAGTCAAGCACCCACACGATCGCTACGGAGGGTAGTTACTCTTTAGGTGCGGCAAGCCCCGCAGCACCGAGCGAGGAGAGTCCAGGCGAACTCTCCTGCCATAGCCACATCTTAGATGTGGCTATGTTTCTTGCTCGTGTGCCAGTTGGATTCTTCCTTCTTCAGCGCCGGAGGCGTCGTCTTTCCCCAAAACGTGTGGTTCCAGCTAACCGCCTGAAGACCATCGTGGCTGGGTTGGAGCACCATTGGTGCGTCGGTTGGTTTGCCGTCAACGTCGTCAAACTTGACCGTGATCTGGCTGCCCGCATCCGCCCAGTGGCCAAAGGTGGTTACCGCCCCTTTGCCTGTGTCTTGAGTGACCGTAGCGGTGCCATCCGGACCCAGGCTAACGCTGAATGCGGGACCGGCGGGACCGGTCGCATCGACCGAATCCGGCGATTCGGAACTATAGATACCGGCATATTTCGAGAAGGGGGAGGAAGCGAAAACAGGGATTGCGGCCAGCGTCATCATGAATGCGGCGCCGGCGAATGCGAGATATAGCTGAAAATGTTTGGTAGGTCTCATAACTTTCTCATCATTGCGCTACCCTGAGTCGATGGCAAGATGCAGAGAGAAAACGAAAGTTGTATCGGGAATCAAGCAGAGCGTGGATGCTCGACCTACGCTCGGCCATCCAGCCGTTCTTTAGAAATACCTCAATGAGCACCATGGCGAGCCGACCCCCGCGACCCTCCAGCAGTGAGCATCCCGGCCCTCGCTGGCGTATGCTATCTCTTTGGGTTGAAAGATGATGCCCGGCTTTTCTATTCCTTATCCTGCGCAGGAGCGTCTGCAAACTGATGTTCATTCCATCCCGGTCCCTCTCGTTTTTCCTGCTTCTTTTCGTTTCGACCTCATTCGTATGGCTTGGCAACCGGGCGAACGCCCAGACACTCAAAAACTTTGAAGGCTCGGTCAATGTCTTCGGGAGCTTCCCCGGCACGGTGACGGGCAACGGCATCGAAGACAAGCCAACCTACTCCGCCGGCGCACTCGCCAGCGTCCGCCAGTCGTTCCATCCCTGGCTAGGTTACGAATTTAGCTACGGCTACACCCGCTTCGCTGAGCGGTACAAAACGCCTACTTACGGCATACAGGTCCAGAACAATCAGCACGAGGTTTCCGGAGCCTATCTGGTGCAGGGTCCCACCATTCCGATTCTTGGCGTTCAGCCCTTTGCCGCAGTCGGCGTGGCCGCCCTCATCTTTCTGCCCACAACCACGGGCGGCCAAAGATACAGCCAGCAAACCCGCGTACCGCTCCTCTATGAGTTCGGCGCCAACTTCCCCATCCTCACGTCGCACCTCGGGTTTCGGCTGCAATACCGCGGACTGTCTTACAAGGTGCCCGATTTCGGCGCGCCCCTGTTGACCACCAACGCCAGGCGGCAGGTCTCCGAACCAAGCGCGGGCGCCTACTTCCGCTTCTGAGTTTCGTTTTCCCGAGTTCCCGTTTCCCGGCCTGTTTTTCTGGAGGAGAACGATCATGAGCAGCAAGCGCAGTCTCGTAGTTCTGACCCCACTCCTGGCGATCGTTCTATCTACGCAGCTATCGCTGGCCAAGCCCAAGGCAACCCAGCAGCGTTGGGTGGGTACCTGGGCATCCTCTCCGCTTGTGGATGCGCATGCCGGCAACGCGGAACAGCTGGCGACCCCTGGCGAACAGCAGGGTGTCACGCTTCGCGAAGTGGTTCACGTCAGCATGGGCGGAGAGACGGTCCGTGTGCGCTTCTCCAATGTGTACGGCTCGGGCCCGCTGGTGATAAGCGCGGCCGCGATTGCGCAGACCCTCAACGGTGCGGCGATTGTCGAGGGCTCCAGCAAACCGCTCACTTTTAACGGGCAACCCTCGGTCTCGATCCCCGCGGGCGCGCTGGTCATCAGCGATCCGGCTCCCTTCAAGCTGGCTCCGCTCTCTGACGCAACCGTCAGCTTCTATCTCCCTGCCCCGGCCGGCGCCATCACCGAACACGAGCTTGGCGTTGCCACCAGCTATCGGATACCTGGGAACCTGGTAGCCAACTCCACGCTCGACGCGCCCTCTACCTCAACGAGTTGGTATTACTTGAACGGCATCGACACGCTCGCCGCCGCCGATGCGGGCGCAGTCATCACCCTCGGCGATTCCATCACCGACGGCGCCCGATCCACCAACAATACCAACCGGCGTTGGCCCGACGAGCTGGCGCGCCGCTTGCAGGCCGATCCGAAATATCGCAACCTTTCGGTATTGAACGAAGGCATCAGTGGGAACAAAGTTTTATTGGATGGAGCCGGCGTCAACGCCCTGGCCCGTTTCGATCGCGATGTGATTGCCCAGAGCGGAGCGAAATATCTCCTCATCCTTGAGGGGATCAATGACATCGGCCGCCTGCATGGCGCTCCCAATGCCGGCCTTACGGCCGCCGACCTGATTTTCGCCTTCGACCAGATGATTCAGCGCGCGCATGCCCACGGCATTGCCGTTATCGGCTGCACCCTGACGCCTTATCACGGCGCCGACTACTACACTGAAAATGGGGAAGCGATCCGCAAGGCTGTAAATGATTGGATTCGTACCAGCGGCGCTTTCGATGGCTTCATCGACCTCGAGGCTGCGGTTCGGGACCCGAATCACCCTGACACTTTTCTTCCCTCCGTCGATCCCGGCGATCATCTGCATCCAAACGATGCCGGTTACAAATTGATGGGCGACGCGATCGACCTCAAGCTCTTCACCCTGAAGCCCAAAAAGCCCTAAGGCATTTTCGGTCTATACCAATTCCGAAACTGCTCTAGTGGACCTCGGCGTCAAAAACGCCCGTCTCCACCGTGTTCCCATGCTTCATCTGGATGAAGATCCGATAACGCCCCGGAGAGGGAAAACCATAGGGAAATTCCACCGTGGGTGAGATCGGCGCGTCGCCCGCCGAGGAGTGCACGGCACCAGCCATTTCCATGCCACCCATCTCGCCGCCGTTGGCCAGCATCATCGCTTGCATGGACGCCGAGCCCTCTGGGTGGGTATGGGCAAACACCGTGCCGTCTGTTTTAACAAAGGCCGCGTGGCCGGCCATCCCCAGGTAAGGGTGTGCATCGGATGCCGGCTGCCCGGAGGCATCGACCAACCGGAAGCGAAACGCATACGCCGTGTTGGCGCTCAGCTCGGCCGGTCGGTCCCACTGCATCGTGTAGCCGTCGGGCAGCTTGTATGTGGTCCCGAGCTCAACCTGGGAGAGCGCAGGCGGCGCACCCGATGCATCTTCTGGCGCCAGCGGAGCCGCCGGCATCCCCGGCGGAATCGTCAGCTCCGTGGTCAGCGTCTCCGGGAAGCCGTTACCATGCACAATGTCCGCGTAGAGCCGATACGTGCCGGCCGGCATGGAGGGCAGCGTCATCCGCAGATCTTTATCCGACACCCGCGCTGGGTGCAAATGGAACACCGCGTCCATTCCCGGTTGACGAATGGCATAGAGGTGCATCAGATGGCCATGATCGGGCAACAGATCGCTATTGGAGCGCACTTCGAAAGTGTGCGTGCCTGTGTCGTACCTGCCGAGTCTCAAATCGAGCGTGTTGCCCGTGAGCTTTGGGGCCAGGTCAAGCGGATGGTAAATGTCCGCGGCATAATCCGCCGCCTCGCCATTCCACCATTTGTAACCTCCATAGACCACCAGCGAGGTAACCGCGAATGTGGCCACGCCGGCCAGGAGCGCCCGTCGCCGCTGGCTCGGGTTGGGAGACTGCTCCGGCTCCAGTCGCGATTGGCCCACCGCCGCTGCCACGATGCCGGTGATGCCCAACACCAGCAAAACGCCCAGCAGTGCCAGCGTCACACCCAGCGAACGCTGCATAGGGAGAATGGAAAGCGGGATCGCCGGCACGGGAATGCTCGTGTTGACCTTCCCCCCCGTTCCATCGAGATCGAAGTGCACCTCCCACGAGCCCGAAGCCATCAGCCAAAGCGAACCGGTGAAGAAGGCCGGGTCAGCAGTCGAGGCGTGCATCGCATCCGAGCTCGGCGGGTGTTTCGATGCTTCGCCTGTCAGCGGTGTTGGCGTAATCCGTATCGACGTGATCGGCGCAGCCGAGCTTCGCACTTCGATGCTGGCCACGCCTGGAATGACGTTCGGCGGCCGGATGGTGACAAACAGCTTGTACGGCCCCGCGTTCACCTGCTCGTAAATGTCCTTGCTGCCGATATGCGCGTAAGCGGGGCCGCCGAGCATCAGACAGGCAAAAAGGCTCGCCAGCAAGCGCGCCCAGCTCATCGCTGCACACCCCGCATCCAGCGCCCGAACAAGAGTCCTAGCCAGGTAGAGATCGTGGCATACAACGAGGCCCGCAACAGCCCCGCGTATAGGGCCGCGCCGTGATCGGGGTGAAACCACTGCCGCATCCGATCGAACCCCTCGGCCCTCGAGTTGTATTGGAAGTAAATCGTGCCGAAGAACCGGTTCTTGCTCGCATCAGAAAGCAGAAAGTCGGCAAAGGGCCATTCGACCGCTGTCAGAACCGTGATAAACAGGATGCCGGAGACCAGGGCGATCTGCCACGGTTTCCAATGCTTCACCCGCTGCCACAACAGATCGAGGGCCAGCGCAGGAACCACGATCAGGATCGGAAACTTCGCCGGAACAAGATGGGTTACGGGGAAAAACACCGGGCCGAGCTTGGGCTGTGCAGGGAAGAGCGGAAGAATGAGGATCTCGCAAATAACGAAAACCATGTATATAGCGGCCGTCGAAGTCGCCGCCCAGCGCGAGCGCGAGGCCTGCGACAAGAAAGCGAAAAAGAAAGGCAAGCCAATACCCATCGCCAGGTAAGGAACCGCCTGGTGCAACTTCACGTCCCAGGTGTACTCCTGCAAAAAGAACATTTGGCCAAGGATCGCCAGGCCGCCCACGTAGAGAAAAAGCCGCTGCAGTTGCTTGGAGGTGCCCTCCTCCTTCGCCTGGGCGGCGCGATTCATCGCCGCGAGGACGAGGAACATCACGCCCGTCGAAATGCCGCGCAGCCCGAGGATGAGCAAGGCGTGCGGAGGGCTGACAATCTTTACGTCCAGGCCGTATGCGTTATGCCACCAGTTATCGAACGGAGCGGAGGTGAGCATGGCGACCCCACCCCAGCCGGCGAGGAAGACGCCCAGCGGGGCGCGCAGTCCAAAAACACTCACCGAGGCCGGTGTCGACGGGGAGTCGCGAAAAAACGTGCACTTCACAACCAGCCACGCGCAAATCACGGCGGCGACCACACCACAGGCCTGGATGGCCATATGCGCCGGCGTCCAGAACGTGTCCCGCCCAATCGACCGGTGCCACGAGACATCCCAGGCGCCCCCAATCGAAGACGAAGTAATGGCCAGCACTCCGGCCCAGATGTACCAGGGAATCGCAGAGGAGGTGAAAACGGCCGGACGATGAGCGGCTGTGGACATGCTTCCTCCAGGGGAGGTACCTCCCCCTGATCATACGATGGGCTATGCCTTGGCAAGCAGACTGAGTGGTGGCCGCTGCTTTGTATCCGTCGTCCACTGGCTTCGCCAACCCGCGACGGATGAAACGGGAAGATTTTGTTTCTGGTAGCGCACGACTTTAGTCGTGCCGATACGAAACCAAAACGATTGGGCTTTACAGGCTGCGGAAAAATTCGATGAATGAAGGGTACGGGCTTCAGCCCGTACATTAAGGAAACAAGAACAGTGGGCTTTAGCCCCTGAGGGCGGCGTTTTCGGTCGGGAAAGCCTGCCCTCAGGGCCTAAAAGCCGCCTGGCTGTTTGGCTATATGTACGGCCTGGAGGCCGTACCCGATTCACAACAATGAGTTTTCCGCAGCCTGTTTAGCCCCTGCGGCTGTTTCAGCTTGCGTGGGATAGCGGCTTTGACACAAAGTTTCCTTATTGGTAGTGTTTCCATCGTGAAGTTTTCATCGTTTTTGACGTACCTTTGCCTCGTTCTCGCAGCCTCGGCGCCAGGCGTAGCTACATCGCAGGCAGTTGGCCAGTCAACTCCCGCGGAGTGGCCAACTGGCAGTTTCGATCAGCAGCGGGACGGCTGGCAGCGAAACGAATCGAAGTTAACCGTCGATAACGTCAAGAACCTCAAGCTGCTCTGGAAACTGAAAACCGACAACAAGACGCTGGGCCTGCAGTCGTTTCGCGAGCCCCTCATTGTTGCGGGTTTGTCCACGGCCAATGGGATGAAGACTCTGGCCATTCTTGCGGGCAGCTCGAATGATATCTACGCCGTCGATGCCCAGGACGGCTCCCTGGTTTGGCACAAGCAATTGAAGTGGTCTTCGGCCCAACCCCAGGAACCCGGAGAAGGCAGCGGCTTTATCTGCACCAATGCCCTCACTGCGACCCCGGTGGTCACCCCCGCCGGCGCCGCGCAGCGCTTCGTTTATGTGCTCGCCAATGACGGTTACCTGCACACGCTCGATGTGGCCACTGGCGAAGAGAAAAATCCGCCCGTAAAAATGCTGCCGGCAGCCTACGGCAAAGCCTACGGCCTGAACCTCGTCGACAATGTGGTCTACACCGTCACTGGGCAAAGCTGCCATGGCGTCCCCAATGAGCTCTACGGTGTCGATCTGGCCAACGGCAAAGTGTTTTCTTCGACTCCGCCGCAGGGAGGAATCTTCGGCACTGCCGGTCCTGCCGCCGGCGCCGATGGAACCATGTACTTTGAGACCGGCGACGGCGCCTACGATGTCGCGACAGGAAAGTTGTCGACCACCGTGCAGGCGTATACCACTTCAAACGATACCTTAGCGCTTAAGGATTATTACACTCCGAGCAACCACGAATGGCTCACCAAGCGGGACCTCGACATGAACACCACCCCCGTCGTCTTTCCTTACCAGGGGCGAGATCTCCTCGTTGGCTCGGGCAAAGAAGGCCGCTATTTCCTGATGGACAGCAAGTCTCTTGGTGGATCGAACCATGAGATGCCTCTCTATCGTAGTCCCCTGGTCTCCAATACCAACGTGAACTTCCAGACCGAGGGCACGTGGGGTAGTTTCGCCAGTTGGCAAGATCACGAAGGCGCACGATGGATATACGCGCCGATTGGTGGCCCGGTCGCGGTCCCATTTCCCGTCACCTATGGTCCAACGCCGAATGGTGGAATGATTGCGCTCAAACTGAAAGACGCCGGCGGAAAAATGGAACTGACGCCCGCCTGGCTGTCACGCGACATGATGACCGCAGAGCCGCCGGTGATCGCCAATGGCATTGTCTTTGTGCTCGCCGCGGGCGAATTCACCCTGCAGGCAAATGATGAGGAAGGCGGCCTGTACAGTGCGGAAGACCGCATCAAACATTCGATTCCGGCTAAGCTCTACGCACTCGATGCGCTTACCGGCAAAGAACTCTACTCGAGTGGAGACCAGGTCCGCTCGTTCCTCCACCAGGCCGGCATCGCGGTTGCGGATGGCCGGGTCATCTTCGGCACCTTCGATGGAACCATCTATTGCTTTGGCCTGGACTAAACACTCCGGGAGAACCTGGACGAACGCTTGAAATTTGCAAACTCACTGACGGGAAGAACGAAATTGCCGAATAGGTCTCTGCGCCGGCAGCTCACGCTGTCTTGTGCCGTCATGCTGTGCTCCGGCATCGCGAGCGCGCAAGGCGCCCCTCGCGGTTTTTGGCCTGTAGCTGACGGCGACGCGGCGCATAACAATTGGCAGAAGGCAGAAACAGAAATCAACACCGGCACAGTTGCCAAAGAGTTCCAGCTTCTTTGGAAGATCAAGCTCGGCAACGGCGCTGCCAAAACCGCTTCCTTCAGCGAACCGCTCCTGGTTCCCGGCATGATTACCGGCCGGGGGTTTAAAGACTTTGCCTTCTGGGGTGATGCGAATACTTTGTATGCGGTCGATTCCGAACTGGGCACCCTGGTGTGGCAAAGGGACTTCAAGATAGAGTCCCCGGCATGCGGCGGCGTCAACATACAGGTTGTGACCGAGGCCCCGCAGGTCATCCATTTCGGCGCCCGCAAGCCCGCCACGGCCCGCCCAGCCGCACCCCCACCTTCGGACGCTCCGGTGCCTGCTGGGCAGCGTCGTGTGGGAGCCGCGGCGGGAGGTGGCTATTTCGGCTTGAAGGGCGTCTATGCATTGACCAGTGACGGTTACCTTCATGAGCAAATCATGGCCACTGGACTGGACTATGCTTCGCCGGTCAAATTCTTTCCGTCGCAGGAGGTTATCTCTTCCGGCCTGAACATGAACGACAAGATTGTATACGCGGCCGCGTCCTCCGGCTGCAAAAGCAATGCCAATGCACTCTGGGCCATCGATCTCAACACTCCCGACTACGGCGTAAGCAGCTATAAGACGGAGAAGATCAGCCTCGCCGGTACAACCGGGCCCGCCATCGGGCCCGACGGAACGGCCTATATTGTTACCGGCGCCGGGCCGGCCAATGAGGCGGCAGGCGTCTATCCCAACAGCGTCGTCGCACTTACCGCGAATGGGTTGAAGGCGAAGGACTGGTACACCCCCTCGACAGGCGGTAAAGAGCTCAATGCCGGCCCCGTGGTGTTTCCTTACAAAGAGAAGCAGCTGGTCGCCGCCCCCGGACCGGGCGGCAGTCTCGTCTTGCTGGATGCCGCTTCCTTAGGTGGACCCGATCATCACACGCCTCTGGCGCAGTCGGAAAAAATTTCCAAAGCCGCCAGACGAGGCGAATGGGAAAGCCTCTCCGCCTGGCAGGACAAAGCGGGTGTTACCTGGGTGTTGGCTTCGGTCTCCGGCCCGATCGAAGCCGCGGACAAGTTTCCCGGCGCCAACGGCGCCGCATCGCATGGCAGCATCGTCGCCTTCAAGGTGGAAGAGAAAGATGGGCATACGGTCTTGACACCCGGCTGGATCTCGCGTGATCTGCTAAACCCGGCGCCCCCGGCCATCGCCAACGGGGTTGTGTTCGCCCTCGATGGAGGCGATGCCTCCACGCACGCCACCCTCTATGCTCTCGACGCCGCCACCGGCAAGCAATTGTTCTCCAGCGGTGACGCCATCCACACCTACTGCCACCTTGCTGGTATGTCCCTCGGCGACGGTCACGTGTTCTTCACCACTCACGACAACACGCTCTACTCCTTCGGCATTCCGCTGGAGCACTAAAGCACCGTGGTCGCGAAAGTAGTTGCGAAATTGGTCGAAGGGTAAGCAAATCCAGCGGAGGCTATGCAGGCAATGAGCACCAGATCCCAGATAAAAGAAATCGTCGAAGCCGCAGGCGGCATCCTCCGTTTAGAACCGTGTTGGGTTCCGCGCTCCTTCATGATTCCGGGGCGCCGGTTGAAACTCCACCCCGACGATCTGTATGCGTTCGGCGCCCACCGCGGTGGCATTAACGAGCGCTGGTTCTCTTCCACCACCAATGCCTCCAATGGGCCAGACACTCTGCCCGATGAGGGCCTGAGTTATGTGCGGCCCATGAGCGGTGGTAAGGTCCTGCTGAAGGATGCAATCGAAACCGCAGGCGACCTTTTGCTCGGCGCCGAGGTGATGGAGCGCGAGGGTGGATGGAACCTGCTGTGCAAGTTTTTTGACAACATGGGTCCCATTCCGCACCACCTGCACCAGAGCGACGAGTTTGCCAAGCTCGTGGGCCACAAGGGCAAGCCGGAAGCCTACTATTTTCCGCCCCAGTACAACCAGATCGAGAACAACTTTCCCCACACCTACATGGGCCTCGAGCCCGGCACCACCAAAGAAGATATCCGCCGCTGCCTGGAAAAGTGGAATCAGGGCGACAACGGCATCCTCTTTCATGCGCGCGCCTATCGCCTTGAGCCGGGCGCGGGATGGCAGGTCAATCCCGGCATCCTTCACGCTCCAGGATCGCTCGTGACCTACGAGCCGCAAGTGAACAGCGATGTGTTTGCCATGTTCCAGTCCGAAGTGGAAGGGCGCATCGTCGGTTGGGACCTTCTGACCAAAGACGTACCCGAGGCGCACAAAAAAGACCTCGATTTCCTCATCAGCATGCTCGATTGGGAAGCCAATGTGAACCCGCGCTTCGGAGAGAGCAACAAAACCTTCCCCAGGGCGGTGAATCCAGTGGAGTCGATGTCTGCGGAGGGGTACGTCGAAAAGTGGATCACCTATGGCACGCCGTACTACTCAGCCAAGGAGCTGACGGTGCTCCCCAAGCGGACTGTAACCATCAAAGACAGCGCCGCCTACGGTGTGATCGTTACCCAGGGCTACGGGAGGTTAGGCAAGCAGGCCGTATCGACTCCCTCTATGATCCGCTTCGGCGAGATGACAGAAGATGAAGTATTCGTCACCGCGGACGTTGCCAAAGAAGGCGTGCGTATCGACAATCCCAGCGCTTCCGATCCGCTCGTTCTGCTCAAGCATTTCGGGCCTGGCAATCCGGATGCAAAGCCGCTGATCAAATAATAGGGATTGGGCAATAGGGCCAGGGACAGCGGCCCGAGACATGGGCCCGAGGACATGAATCTGTGAGCGCAGCCAGTCAGCATAAATATCCGGCAATCCATAACGCCATGTGGCCCGGGCTGGTAGGCAAGGGACCAGGCTCCGAGCCCTTCATCGAACTCGAAACCATGCTGGATCTCACCGCGCAAGCTGAGGTCAACGGCATCCGCTTCGATGGCGTCGACTTGTTTTTGTCCTTGCCTCACACCAGCATTGACTCTACCGATGACGAGCTGAAGCATCTTGCCGAGAGCGTCGCCAAACGCAATCTGGCCGTAGGCTCGCTCGTTGCTCCGGTGTGGGCGCCGACCGGCGGTGGCTCCGCCATGGGTTCCGAACAGGACCGGAAAAAGTTCCTTACCCAGGTGGAAAAAGCCTGCGCCATTGGTAAAAAGCTGCGCGATCTTGGCATACGCCGCTACGGCGTGATTCGCATCGACTCAGCGGCATCACCGGCTGAGTGGGCGAAGGATCCGGCTGGCAACACCAAACGCATCGCTCAGACATTTTGCGAGGCCAGCATCATCGCCGAAGGGTATGGGGAACGCCTCGCCGCCGAGGGAGAAATCTGCTGGGGAGGCATGCATAGTTGGAAGCGCATGGTCGAACTTCTGGAGATGGTGAACCGGCCCGGGACCATGGGCTTCCAGGCCGACATGGCTCACTCCCTTTTGTACACCCTCGGCTACAACGCGCCCGAAGACCGCCTCTTGCCGGAAGATTTCGATTGGTCGCAGCAAGGCGTCCTGATGGAATCCCTGCGTAAGCTGACCCATGCTCTGCGGCCCTGGACAATCGATTTTCATGTTGCCCAGAACGACGGTACGGTCAGCGGCTCAGGCTCTCACGATAAGACTGGACGCCACTGCGTAGCCGGCGATGCAAACGGCAAAATGGACATCGTCGCCGTCGCCGGTCTGTGGATGCGCAACGAAGGGATGCGCAACGAAGACGGCGCCTCGACCCGAGCCTACGAACACATCTGCTGGGACGGCTGCATGTTCCCCAACGCAACCATGCTTGCGCCAAAGACCTGGAACGACGTACTAGGAACCCTGATTTCCGTGCGCAACGCCCACGGCTGGGACTAACCAACTCTTTATGGCAACGCAGAACCTGAATATCGGCCTGGTGGGATACGGCTTCATGGGCCGCACTCACTCCAATGCCTTCCTGCAGGCGCCGCGCTTTTTCGACGTCCCCTACCAGCCCGTCCTGAAAGCCGTGTGCGCACGCAATGCGGATCGCGTAAAAGGATTCGCCGAGAACTGGGGCTATCAGTCCATTGAAACCGACTGGCGCGTCCTGGTGCAGCGAAAAGATATCGACCTGATCGATATCGCCAGCCCCAACGATACCCACGCGGAGATCGCGATAGCCGCCGCCAGGGCAGGCAAGATGGTGCTGTGTGAGAAGCCGCTGGGCCGCACCGGAGCCGAAGCAAAAACCATGGTGGACGCCGTAGAGTCCGCCGGCGTGCCCAACATGGTTTGGTACAACTACCGTCGCGTGCCGGCGGTCGTCCTGTTGAAGCAGTTGCTCGACGAGGGAAGGTTCGGCCGCATCTTCCACTACCGCTCGAATTTTCTCCAGGACTGGACCATCTCCCGCGACCTGCCCCAGGGCGGAGAAGGGTTGTGGCGTTTGGACGCTTCGATCGCGGGCAGCGGCGTTACCGGCGACCTGCTGGCGCACAACATCGACATGGCTTTATGGCTGAACGGACCCATCGTGGAAGTAACCGCCATGACCGAGACATTCATCAAAGAACGCAAACACAATCTCACCGGCAAGATGGAACCGGTGGGGATCGATGACGCGTCCGCGTTCCTGTGCCGCTTTGCCAACGGGTCTATGGCCACCTTTGAAGCCACGCGCTACGCCCGCGGCCACAAGGCGCTGTTCACCCTCGAGGTGAACGGCGAGCAGGCCTCCGCCCAATGGGATCTGCATGACCTGCACCGCCTGCAGTACTTCGATCACCGCGACGAATCCCGGCTCCGCGGCTGGAAGAGCGTACACATTACCGATGGGGACCATCCGTATATGAAGAACTGGTGGGTACCGGGATTACAGATCGGCTACGAGCACACCTTCATTCACCAGGTGGCCGACTTTCTGCAGGCGGCCGGCAGCGGCAAAAAAGCACCACCCACCTTTGCCGATGGCATGGCAACCGAGTATGTAACCGACGCGGTGTTGCAATCCGCCAAAACCAGGCAGTGGGAAAAAGTCAGTGGGTAGAAAGCCCCGGAGGGGAAGAACCATGGTAAGCAGATCCGTGAGACCGTTCGCGATCGTGTTGGTCTATTTGCTCCTCGTGTATCCATTTGCCGGTGTAGGCGCGCAGCAGGCGCCTGCCCCTCCGGCTCATCGCGCCGGTGGGGGCTTCACCCAACCCGACCCGATCGACTTTAACGACCACGCAGGATGGACGCAGATATTTGATGGCAAGACCTTGAACGGCTGGGACGGCTCCCCGGAAGTGTGGCACGTGGAAGACGGCAGCCTGGTTGGCGAATCGAGCCCTGAGCATCCTTCAGGCACGACCAACATTATCTGGCGAGGCGGAGAGCCCGCCAACTTCGAGTTGAAAGCGGAGATGAAGCTCGAGGGCGCAGGCGCCAACGGCGGCATTCAATATCGCAGCCTTACTGTTCCGCTCTCGCCGGCGCAAGAGAAACAGCCGCTGGCACAGAAGTACGCCAAGTGGAACATGCGCGGCTATCAGGCCGATTTCGATTACGGCAATAAGTACACTGGCCAGCTTTATGAGCAAAGCAGCCCGCGCGGCATTGTCGCCTGGCGAGGCCAGATGGTCGAAACCGATCCGGGCCAACCGCACCGGCTGCTGGCGACTCTGGGAAGTTCCGACGAGCTCAAGTCTTACATCAAAATGGACGATTGGAATCAGTACGAAGTGATCGCGGACGGAAACACGCTCATCCACATCATCAACGGACACGTGATGGCCGTCCTGGTAGACAACGATCCAACCTTCAGTCAGTCAAAAGGGCTGATTGCCTTCGAAATTGAAGGCGGAGGCGTCTTGAAAATATCGCACCGTAACGTCTGGCTAAAAACACTACCATAAGGCCGCAGAGGGTGTGTGAGCGCTCGACCAAATGACAACCGCGACGCACGAGGAACACCACAAATCTCTCCGGAAAGGCACGGTTTTACAGGCTGCGGAAAAACTCGACGGATGAAGACTTGCGCCGCACGATGGGAGGACAAATTTCGCAGGCAGGGCACGGCTTCAGCCGTGTCCCCATGAGCCTGCGGCTCACCCAAGGTGATGAAAACCATGGAGCGAGTTATTTTAGTACCAAGCTTCCGTGGGCCGAGGTTGCTGCGGCACTGGAGCAATAGTGAGGTGGTTTTCGACTGTGCCGTTCAGGATTCTCCGTCCTGGGTAGGTACGGGCTTCAGCCCCTGAGGTACGTCGCTGCTTATTAAGCAAAGCCGTACCTCAGCGGCTAAAGCCGTAGGGCGCATGGGAATATTTGCGGCACGGCTAAAGCCGTGCCCTACCTGAGAAATGTGTCTTTCCATCGTGCGGCGCAAGTCTTCATTCGTCAGTTGCGATCTCGCTGACTCGTGGCAAAGCTGGGATCCGCGCGACAACTTTACGAGTTCAGATTAGATCATTCATGGTATCGATCATGCCTGCAACCCTCTTTAGAAACCGCCGCAGTTCGGTACTTGAAAATGAGCACCTGCGCGTCACCGTCACCAAGGAAGGCGGCCACATTGCCGAAATTTTTGACAAGGCAACCGGCGTCAGTCCTCTCTGGGTCCCTCCGTGGCATTCGATGGAACCCTCCGCCTACGACGCCAGCAAGCATCCGGAGTATGGATCGGATGCGGAAGCGAAGCTGCTGGCCGGCATCATGGGTCACAACCTGTGCCTCGATATTTTCGGCGGCCCATCCGCCGAAGAATGCGCAGCCGGAGTAACCGTGCATGGCGAGGGCTCGGTGGCTCCCTATGAGATGGCGGAAAGCAACGGAGTCCTGACTGCGACAGCCCACTTGCCGCTGGCCCAACTTCGTTTCCAGCGATCCATCGAGCTCCGCGATCGGTCGTTGAGAATCCAGGAGCGCGTGGAGAATCTTGCATCCTGGGATCGGCCGATTGCCTGGACGCAGCATGTCACCCTGGGTCCGCCATTTCTCGACCAGGGCACGCAGCTGCGTGCTTCCGTTACCCGGTCCAGGGTCTCTGAAACCGATTTTGGCGCGGATATGCACCTCAAGTGCGCGGCTGACTTCGATTGGCCCATGGCTCCTCTGTCGGCGGGGGGAGTCTTCGATCTCCGCACGATGAGTGCCGGCCCCGCTTCGAGCGAATACACCGCGCATCTTGGGGACACACGCCGCGAGCACCTCTACTTTGTCGCCTTTGCTCCCACATCGCGCCTGGCGTTCGGATACATCTGGAAACGCGCGGATTTTCCCTGGTTAGGCATGTGGCGCGAGGACCGCAGCCGCATGAATCCACCCTGGGGCGGCCGCACCACCACACTCGGCCTGGAATTCGGAGTCTCTCCCATGCCGGAATCGCGCCGGGCCATGGTGGATCGCGGAGCACTGTTCGGTGTCCAGGGATACCGCTGGCTTCAAGCCAAAGGACGGTTGGATGCGGAGTACTGGGTCGTGGCGCAAACCGCGGAGTCTATTCCGGAATCGATCGGATGGCCGGAATGACGGACCGCTAAAAGGCCAACCGAGCCTTTTTGGCGTCCAGTTTCTTCGCGTCCACATCCGGAACCTTCTTGAGGTCATCGATCGACTTGAAGTCCCCGTTGGTTTTCCGGTACTGAATGACCGCCTCGGCCTCGGCGGTAGAAAGCCCCAGGCCGGTTTCAAGCTGCATGGCTGTCGCCTTGTTCACGTTGATCACGCCCGAGTCCGCGGGAAAATTCTTTACCAGGTAATCGAGAATGTCGCTGAATTCGTCGTCGGAAGCGACGGCGCCGAAGCCCGCCATTTTGGTGATGGTATTCTCCCAGCCTGTGCGGTCCTGGCCGTTGGCAATCACGTTGTCCGGGGAGTGGCATTTGCCGCAGACGCGAATCAGCGTGTCCCTTCCCGGGCCCGGCGGCAGTTCGGAATACTGCGGGTGGGCCGGAGCCGGCGGCGGCGGTGGCGCCGTCTGTTGCGCATAGCCGGAAGCGCCGCACAGCAGACAAACAGCGCAGAAACTTAGTCCCCGCGCCGCAATCTTATTGAGGTTCAACCAACGCCGGCGAACGCCTGCATCCCGGTTCACGAATACTCCTCACTACAAGTCTTACAAGGGCGCGTTCAGTATATTCTTTGCCGCCCATTGAAATCTCATTCCACCCCGGGCATATATTTGGTTCAGGTGAACTGGACGGCAGGCATTAAAAGGCATTCTTCTTTCGCGAGTAAACTTATAAGTGAGGGATCTCCTTATGGAACGGCGGGAATTCATGAAGCAAGCAGCAGCGGCAGCCGCGTTGTCAGGATGGAAAACAGCAGAGGGTCAGGGCCCGAATGCAGGCTTGACGGGTGCGGCCGCGCTCAACCCGTTACCTGTGGTGGCCACATCCGAGGGTATCGGCCGCCGCAAATTAGGCCGCGCGGATGCGGAGGTCTCCATCCTGGGCATCGGCGGCTACCATCTCGCACTGCCCGGGGTTACCGAAGAGGAAGCGCTGCGCATCGTCCGCTCGGCACTGGACCGGGGAATTAATTTTCTCGACAACTGCTGGGACTACAACGACGGCGCCAGTGAGGAGCGCATGGGGAAAGCCCTCGCCGGCGGCTACCGGCAGAAGGCCTTTCTCATGACCAAACTCGATGGCCGCACAGGCGCCGCGGCCCGCCAGCAGTTGGAGCAATCCTTGACCCGCCTCAAGACCGAGCACATCGACCTGGTGCAGATTCACGAAGTGATCCGGATGACCGATCCGGAGCAGGCCTTTCAGCCGGGCAACGTCGTGGACGTGCTGCAGCAGGCCAGAAAAGAGGGCAAGATCAGCTTTATCGGTTTCACCGGTCACAAGAGCCCGCGCATGCACCTGCACATGATCGAGACAGCAGACAAGCATGGCTTCACCTTCGATACTGTGCAGATGCCGGTGAACGCACTCGATGAACATTACGACAGCTTTGGCCAGAGCGTCATACCGGAAGCGCAGAAGCGCGGCATGGCGGTGCTGGGCATGAAGCCGCTGAGCAATGGCGCCATTCTAAAAGCCGGCGCCGTCACCGCCCCGGAAGCATTGCACTATGCCATGAGTGTGCCTGTAACCGTGACGATTACCGGCTGTGAGTCCATGGCCAACCTGGAGCAGGCGCTCAGCGTAGCGCGAAATTTCAAGCCGATGACTGTTCAGGAGAAACTTGCGCTGCTCGAGAAAACCGCGCCGGCCGCCGCGCAAGGCAAGTTCGAAGCATACAAGTCGTCACATATTTACGACGGCACCGTTAACAACCCGCAATGGTTGGGTTGAACCCACAACGGGTGTGTTGAACCTGCAATGGGTATGTTGAACCCGCAACGGGTATGTTGAATGATCAGTCCAGCAGATCGGGCTGCTCGCGGACAATCAGGTCCCACAACGGCTGATATTGGAACCAGCCCACGCGGGGATTACCCACCTGCTTTTGTGCCACCAGGGCGCTCTCATGCGAGATGCGACGCGGCGTGCCGGCAGCCTCCGCCATCAACTGTGCCTGGCAGCTGCGCTCCATGGTGATGAAGTACCACGCCGCTTCATCCACGGTACTTCCCACCGTCAGAATCCCGTGGTTTTGCAGGATCACTGCCTTGCGGTGTCCCAGAGTCTGGGCAATTCGGTCGCCCTCTGAATTGTCATACACGACGCCGGTGTAGTCATCAAAGAGGCTGTGATCTTCATAGAAGGCGCAGGCGTCCTGCGTCAACGGATCGAGCAGTCGTCCCAGCGTGGACCAGGTCTTGCCGTAGAGCGAATGAGCGTGCGCCGCAGCGACTACGTCCGGCCTTGCCATGTGTAACCGTGAATGTATCGCGAACGCCGCCTCGTTGATGGGGCGCTCGCCTTCCACCACGACGCCCTCTTCATTGACCAGCACGAGGTCAGAAACGCGAATGTGCGCAAAGTGCATGCCAAAGGGATTGACCCAGAAATGGTCCTGCAGTTCGGGGTCCCGCGCAGTGATGTGCCCGGCCACGCCCTCGATGAAGCCGAACTTCGCGAAGAGCCGAAAAGCAGAGGCAAGGCGCTGCTTGCGGTGCAGGCGTTCCTCCGCCGCGGTTGCGAAGGATGGCGGCTCCGGAGTTTTCGCGATCTTGACTTCGGTCAGGGGAGCAGTCTCAGGCATGGTGTCCTCACTCAGAAACAACTATCCTGTTGATTTTAATCTCGGGCGGCGCCTTTCCATAGGGCCTCCAAATCTCGTAAAGGGTTGAAGCGCAAAAGAAATCGAAAAAAAGCTTGCATGTGAGCTGGTGGTGTAGTTAACTACATAACCAGATGGCAAATTGAACAAATTTGCTCATCGGGGTGGGTGGCTCATTCAAGCCCGGTTTTGGCTTGAGCGGGGTACGCGAACGGGCACCGCTTAACGCAGCAATCGACGGGAGGACATCTCCCGTAAGGGCAATCTGGAAAACAGGATGGATCTCGAGTGGAACGACAATCAGCCGATTTACCGCCAGCTTCGCGACCGCGTCGCCGACATGATTCTCGACGGCGTGCTTAAAGAAGGCGATCCGCTCCCCTCGGTGCGCAATGTGGCGACGGAATATCGGGTCAATCCGCTCACGGTTCTCAAGGGTTATCAGGAGCTGGTCGACGAGCAGCTGGTCGAGAGTAAGCGAGGTCGCGGCATGTTCATCAATGTGGGGGCGCGCAATCTTCTCATGCAGGGCGAACGGCAGAGGTTTCTCACAGAACAATGGCCGAGGGTCTACGCAACCATTCAGCGGCTCGGCTTGCGGGCAGAAGACCTGCTGGCTCCTGCAGCCACCCAACAGCCGCCGGTTGTGCGGGACAAGTCGAAGCCATGAACGTCATCGAGGCACACAGTCTCCGTAAGGCCTTCGGCAAAACCGTCGCGCTCGACAGCGTGGAATTGCGCATTGGAGAAGGCCGCATCCTGGGGTTGATCGGCCCCAACGGCGCCGGCAAGAGCACCGCGCTCAACGCGATTCTCGGCCTCACCTCGTACGAGGGAGAACTCAAAGTGCTCGGCCGCGACCCCTGGAGCGAGCGCGACCAGCTCATGCGCGATGTCTGCTTCATCGCCGACGTCGCCGTGTTGCCGCGCTGGCTGCGGGTTTCACAGGCGCTCGACTACGTCGCCGGCGTGCATCCGCGATTCGATCGCGCCAAGGCGGAAGGTCTGCTTGCCAAGACCTCTATCAAGCGCGCCAGCAAGGTAAGAGAATTATCGAAAGGCATGGTAACCCAGCTCCACCTGGCCCTGGTGATGGCCATCGATGCGAAATTGCTGGTGCTGGACGAGCCCACACTGGGATTGGACCTGCTCTATCGAAAGCAGTTTTACGATTCACTGCTGAATGAATACTTCGATCGCGGCCGCACGATCGTGGTGACCACCCACCAGGTGGAAGAAGTGCAGCATGTGCTCACCGACGTGATGTTTATCGATCGTGGGCGCATCGTTCTCGACTGCAGCATGGATCAATTCGAAACGCGTTACCAGGAAGTGATGGTGCAACCCGAGCACCTCGCCGCAGCGCGAGCGCTGAAGCCTATCCACGAGCGGCAATTGTTTGGTCGCGGCATCCTGATATTCGACCGCGTCGATCGCCAGCAGCTCGCCGCGCTGGGTGAAGTGCGCACACCCAGCATCGCGGACCTGTTCGTTGCGGTGATGGGCCACGACGGCGAGGCGCCGGCAGGCGGTGCAGGACAGAAGGGAGCCGCGCTGTGAGTACTCCTTCAAATGCCATACCGGAGACTCTTCCCACTTTGCAGGCAGCGCCCGTGCTGCCCGCAACTCGTCCTTTCTACTGGTCGGTGCGACGCGAATTGTGGGAGCACCACTCTGTCTATATAGCGCCGTTGGCGGTCGCCTTCCTGGGCCTGTGCGGCTTCGTGGTTAGCCTGATCTGGCCTCCGAAGCACGAGACGGGGCTCATGGGTATCGACCCCTCTTATCACACCGTTGCGCTCGCGATGCCGTACAGCCATGCTGCGATGCTGCTCATGATTACCGGGCTCATCGTTGGCATCTTCTACAGTCTGGATGCGCTGCACAGCGAACGCCGCGATCGCAGCATCCTGTTCTGGAAGTCGCTGCCGGTTTCCGACTCTATGACTGTGATCACCAAAGCGGCTATTCCACTGCTGGTTCTGCCCCTGTTCGTCTTCGTGATCACCGTTGTCATGCAGCTTGTCATGCTGCTGCTGAGCATCGCAGCTTTGCTGATCGGCGGCGGAAGTGTCGCGGCGCTATGGACGCAATTGCCGCTGTTTCAGTTGCAATGTGTGCTGTTCTATAGCCTGGCCGTGACTACGCTCTGGTATGCGCCCATCTACGGATGGTTCCTGCTGGTCTCAAGCTGGGCACGGCGCGCACCATTGCTTTGGGCGGTGTTACCGCCGCTCGCGATCAGCGCCGTGGAGTGGATCGCGTTTCGCACTTCGCATTTCGGTTCACTGCTGTTGAACCGCTTGTACGGATTCGCTCCGGACGCTTACGTGTTGATCATGCCGGATGGCCGCCCGGTCGATCCGCATTTCATTCCTGTGGCCCAACTTTCGCCGGGACGATTCCTGGCCAGCCCGGGTTTGTGGATCGGGGTGGTGCTCGCGGCTGCATTCCTCGCCGCGGCGATCCGGCTGCGCCGATACCGGGAACCCATCTGATTCGACGGTACGCACCAAAGGCCTAATTCGAAGTTCAGGAGGACGTATGCAAGCGGTGATTGCTCTCAACTCAGCGATGGAATCGACTCCCCTCTCACCCAGCGCCGCGATCTGGCAGGACGTGCTGTCGCAGGCGATGACCGGCGAACTGGTCGCCGCGATGAACTATACCGCGCTCTCCGGGATATGCGATGACCCGGAAGAGATAGCCGATGCCCTGGAGCACGCAGAGGGCGAACAGGGGCATGCTGCCGCCTTTGCCCTCGAGGGCCGCAGAATCGGTGTGCCTGTTCCTAACAACGTCGACGGAAAGCATTGGAAACGGCTGCGTGAAGCATTCATGAGACGCATCGCCGAGCGAGACTTTATCGGCTGCCTGATCGTGCAGGAGATCATGCTGGAATCTTTCGCCGTCGCCAGCTATGCCCGCGTCGGCAAAGTGGGACCGGGGAGTCTGGGCAAAACGTTTGCCGCCATTGCTGCCGAGGAAGAGGGGCACATCGAGCACGCCATGGAGATTCTGCGCGCCGAACGAGCCTGGAATGTTCAGCGCTTCGACGACAAAGTGCACGGGCTGCATCTTGAGGTAATGACCATTCTGGCGCAGATGCTGGCCAAGGAATGTACGACCGGCCATTGCGAAGTGTGCCACGGTAGCTGTGTCAAACCGGCGTTGCCGGACATCAGCCTGTCTACAGCAGAGCTTCGCGGGGCATCGCTGCGCCAGTATCTAAAAACGCTGGATCTGCTCGGTCTCCCTGGAGAGGAAACCCTCACATGGGTCGCCCAATTGCCGGTCTAGCGAATCGGGACCCGCGCACCCAGGTCGAGTTCGCCCTGATCGGCCACCAGGAGAGTTGGCGAGCAGCCGCAGACGTACTCGCCGTGTTGCGCGGCCCAAAGTATCCCCCTCTACCCGACGACGAGATCAGGGACATTCTTCCCTGGATCCCACCCCGGGCGGTGTGTCACGTGGAGGCCGGCTCGATCGCGGGCCGGGCAGAAACCGCGCGGGGCGTCTACATCGACTGCTTCATTCCTCCCGGCCATCTGGACGCTGCCTATATGCACGAGAATCTTCTCCGCGTGCGCGGGGCTGCAGCCTGCGCGATCCAGGCAGGAGCGAAGATTGTAAGTCTCGGCGGATTCAGTTCCATCCTGATCGAGGGCAATTTCGATCAGCTTCCTGAACGACACGATACGGTCTTTACTACCGGCAATACGTTGACGGTGGGATTCATCGTGCAGGGCGTACAGCAAATGTGCGCACGGGAAGGCCGGGATCCGGGCAGATCGACGCTGCTGATCGTGGGAGCCACAGGCGATGTAGGTTCCGGCTGCGCGCGATGCCTGGCGCCCATGGTGAAGCGCGTGCTTCTGTGTGCACGCAACGCGGAGCGGCTGCGCAGGCTCGCTGCCGAGTTGCATGCGGCGGGGGTTGAAGTGGAGATCGCGACCGACGGAGAACCGTTCTCCGCCGAGGCCGATATTGTTATTTGCGCCGCAAGCCTGGCGTCTCCCTCGTTGCTGTTGGGCAGCATCGCGCCGGACGCAATCGTCTGCGATGCGGGCTACCCCAAGAACCTCTGTCCAAACGCCCAGATGCCCGGCGTCCAGGTCTTCTACGGCGGTCTGGGACAAATCACGGGCGGGCTGAGGTTCACTCCCGATTTCCACGGAATTCTGAACCGGCATCCATTCCCTGATGTTGTGCACGGATGTTTGCTCGAAGGCATGGCCCTGGCGCTTGAGCGCCGCTACGAGCCCTTCTCCCAGGGCAGGGGATTCATCACTCCAAAGCGGGTGGCGGAGATAGAGAGCATTGCTGCACGGCATGGAATCTATCTTGCGCCACTTTACAACGCCGATGGCCCCCTGGAGCGCGGAGCGCCGCCGGGGATAATAATCGAGCCGGAGTTTAGTCATCGCACTCGAGTGGGAATAGATTGCCGCCGCGAGCTGCATCGAAACAGCGAGCCCGCGCATCTGAACGGGAATGAAGCGCGCCAGCAACAAGGTGGTTCTTCCGGAAGACCAGTTTCACGCAATTTGTCGCGCGCTTGCTGATCCGCGCCGTTTCGCCATCCTTAAACAGGTGGCCGCCACGGATGGGTTGGCCTGTAGCGCACTGCAGGAGCACGAGGTCATCAGTCCGGCGACGATCTCGCATCATATGAAAGAACTGAACGAAGCCGGGTTGATCGAAATCAAGCGAGAGGGACGGAACTCCAACCTCTTTTTGTGCCGCCGGGTGTTCGAAGCCTATCTGAAGCGTCTTGCAGCGCTTTAGAGCATTTTGCGAAAATGCTTCGAATTTAATAAAAAAGCCATGAATCCAACCCGGGGCATCAACATCTATTCGATACATGTCGAACTATTCGACAGGAATGATAGCGAGGTAGCGAGATGGGAAAGCTTAGCGGTAAGGTAGCGGTGGTGACGGGTGCGTCGAAAGGAATCGGCGCAGGGATTGCACTGGAACTGGCGGCGCAGGGCGCCTCGGTTGTGGTGAACTACGCTTCGAGCAAAGAAGGTGCGGAGAAGGTTGTTGCCCAGATTACGAAAGCCGGCGGCAAGGCGATCGCGGTCGGCGGCAGCGTTGCCAAGGCCGAAGAGATCGACAAGCTCTTCGCGGAAACCAAGAAGGCCTTCGGCAAGATCGACATCCTGGTGAACAATGCCGGTGTGTATGGGTTCAAGCCGCTGGAACTCATTTCCGAAGAGGACATTGAGTGGATGTATGGCACCAACGTGAAGGGTCTGCTGCTGGCTACCAAGGCCGGTGTGGCGCTATTCCCTGCTGAGGGTGGCAGCGTGATTAACCTTGGTTCGGTGGCAAGCGATCAGACGCCTCCGATGTCGGTCGTCTACAGCGGCACCAAGAGCGCGGTCGATGCCATCACTCGCGTGCTCGCGAAGGAACTGGGGCCGAAGAAGATCCGCGTCAACGCGGTGAACCCTGGGCCGGTAGCGACGGAGGGCTTCAAGTCGGCCGGCGTGGAAGGCAGCGACTTCGAAAAGCAGATGGTGCAGGCTACGCCGCTGGGCCGGGTAGGCACGCCGAATGACATTGCCACGGTGGTCGCGTTCCTGGCATCCGACGATGCGCGTTGGGTTACCGGATCGTTGCTGCAGGTTGCGGGCGGCATGCGCTAGAGCTGGTTTCAGGCTCGCGCCGCGGCTGCCTTGTGGGCGACGAGCCCAAAGCCCTTTTCGCGAGCCGAACGCTCGAGCGAAGCCAGCTGCGCTTGAGCAGCGGCCGCGTGTCCGGAGCGCTTCTCCAGTTCGGCTGCTGCCAGCAACGCTTCCAGCTCGATGTCTACGAGCCCGTGCGCGCGAGCCTCTTGCAGAATCTTTTGCAAACGCGGTTTCGCTAACTCAGGATGATCGGAGGCGATCAGCACATGCGAAGAGGCCAGGTCATACCGCAGATGAGATGACAGGTTCTGGCTTTTCGCCGCAAGATCCTGTGACTGTTGCATTTCTGTGCGCGCTTCCCCCTGCTTGCCTTGCGCAAGCAAGGCCTCGGTGAGCACGATACTGGCATCCAGTTCGTCGTCAGCTTGCCGCTCCTGATGGAACTGGTCCTTCATGTGTCGCATGGGTTGTTCAATCTCGGCGGCTCGTCCCTCTTCAATCGAGATGCGCGCCATACCGATTTCGGTTTCGCCGGCCATCTGCTTCTCACCAATCTGGTTGCGCAGAGCAAGCGATTGCTCGTAGGAGCGGCGCGCCGCCGCAAGGTCTCCGCGATCAGCGAAGACGTCTCCCAGTCCGGTGAGCACGTACGCCACAGCGCTCTTGTTGTCGATCTCTTCCGCGGTCGCTCTGGCTCTTTGGTAGTCAGCTTCGGCGACGCTTAGCTTGCCGTTGCGGCGGGAAAGATCGGCCAAATCGTTCAGCGCCAGTGCGATGCCTTCCTTATCTTCGATCGCTTCGTAGCTGGTAATGGACCCTTCGAGAAATGTTTTGGCCTGGATCAAGTCGCCTTGTTCCAGGTGCGTACTGCCCAAATTGCTCATGGCGGTCGCGATACCGTCCAGGTTGCCGACCTCACGAAATAGGCTGATCGCAGTCAGGAACATTGCTTTGGAACGGGCCATATCGCCTTGTTCGAAGTAAAGGTCGGCGAGATTCGTCAAGACGATGGCCTCGCTGTTACGGTCTGCCGTGTCGACAGCACCCCGGCGGGCGCTTTCACAATCGTTGAGCGCTTGCTGCACGGATTGGCCGCCGCCTGGCGCCTGTTGGCAGAGAAAGCCGTAGGTCCGTGCCACCAGGACCCGGTTTCCCTGGGCCTGCCCTTTCGCGATCGCGCTGGTGGCGGCGGCTCGCGCTTTGACCAAATCCTGACCAATCCAGGCGGAGGCTTCGGTCATATCGATGCGTGCGTCGTCACCCGCCGGCGCCGGCAAGCGACGAAGGGTGGCGAGCGTTTGCAAGGCGGCCGCAGGTTGTATGTTGATCTGGGCGGTGGCCAACAAGAGGCCGTAGTCCAGGCTGTCGGGATATAGATGGAAGAGCGTGCGATAGGTCTGCACCGTCTTAGGCCAATCGGGCATCGAGCGCCAATACTGGCCTTCGATCAGCAAGCGATCTTCCTGCGAAAGTTCCTGGGAAAGTTCACGCGCGCGCTGTGCCTCGACCCGCGCTTTTTTCTGATAGCCCAGGTGCCACCAAGCCTCGGAGAGAGCGGAGTGCGCCAACGGGAATTTGTCGTCGGAGGCCACCGCATCGATGAGCAGATCACGAGCACCGAGAAAGTCGAATGCCCAGAGTTTGGCACGCCCATCGACATATAGGCGGGCGCCGCGTTCGTTGGAAGGCAGGGCGACCCTGGCCGCGCTCGCTTCACCCGACGAGTTAGGGCTGAGTCCCATTCTCTGCCGAAGCCGGGCGCCCGCCCGGGCAGCCAGGTCAAACAGGTTATCGCGATCGCCTGTAATGGCTTCCTCAGCGATCGTTTCTCCATCGGCTGTGTCTTGCACACGGATGTCGAGTCGTATGCGTTTCTCGTCCTTACCCGGCATAGGAGTATAGGAACCGAGCACCACCATATCCGCACCCGGGTTCTTGCGCAGACGATCCAGGGTCGCCTTGGCGAGGGTGTCGCCTTCGGTTGGCGGTAACTCATGTTTGGCCCGGGCAATGTCTTCTTCGGAAACCATACGCAGGTCGCCGTGGGTGCCTAACTCCGTGTCCAACATCTCGGCAAAGACGGGAGAGAGCCAATCGTCTTCATGGTGGCCGGGCAGATTGCGGAATCCAAGCACAGCCACGGATCGGCGCACCCGTATCTGTGCGGTCACATCGGTATCTGCGTTAGGGGATACATAAGGTGGATGGAAATGAAAGCGGAAGGAGACGAATAGGACGCCCGCCAGCAATGCTGCGCCGGCGGTCAGCCAATAAGCCCAGTGCGGCTGAAAGATTCTCTTGTCCGGCACAGCGCTTTCCGCGGGCTCGACCTGAGGCGCGGATGGCGCGGGGGATGGCCTGATCTCCGCAGGTTTTTCCGGACCTTGCACCGTGACCGGCGCCACAAAGCGATAGCCACGGCGGGGTATGGTGGCGACGTAGTTGGGTGCTTCTGCATTGTCGTGGAGCGACTCGCGCACTTTGCGGATGGCCACACCGAGGCTGTTGTCGAACTCGACGAAAGTATTCTCGGGCCACAAGTGCTGCCGGACTTCCTCCCGGGTGACGATTTCTCCCGGCCTTTCTACCAGCATGTGGAGGAGCCGGTAGGGCAGGTCCTGGAGCTTTACCGGTACGCCGTTGCGCGTAAGGGTGCCCTGCTCCGGATCGAGCACGAACGGACCGAAACGAAAGCGAGCCACTGGTGGCGCAGTCTCCGTCATAGGCACCCTGAAATCCCTTAGATCGTTCTCAGTTGCACTCTAGACATTTGGATGGCCGGGAGCCGGTCTTTTCTGGGGGAAGAGCCGAAATTCGATTCCCCTCAGCGTACAGCGGAAATGAACATGCCACAGCCCAAGGCCATTGTAGCCAGTTAATGGAATGTTGCAAGTGACTCCAGGGCAATGAGTTTGGGGTTAATGCAGACTTAAGCGCGAGTTCCGTTGACGAATGCACCCCAGTGCTGCAAAGTCGCGGAGAAATGCAGCCTCAACGCAAAGAAAAAGTTGGGTTGCGGCCAGTGCCCGAAGAGTGGGGCGCCGGGGCGCGACAAAGGACAGGGTATCTCGAGCAAAGCCGGCCAGGTTATGTCGTTGGGTGAACGAGCCATGATTTTTTGCACAGAGTGCGGGCAGAAGAAGGAAGCGGGCGTTCAGTTCTGCACCCATTGCGGAGCGCGCGCGTCGGGAGTGACCCAGCCGACAGCGCCGGTAGGCGTGCAGCCGCCGGCCGCATCCGTATGGCAGCCTGGCCCCGTCGTCCAAACGCAAACCTTCGCGCCGGTTAAGAAGCGCAACGGGCTGGCGCTGCTGCTTATCGTTCTTGGCGTTCTGGGCCTGATGCTCGCGGCTGGTATAGGCGGGGTGGTGTATGTCGGCTACAAGGTTAAGCAAAAGGTTACGAGCGTCGCACAGTCCGTTATTCATCAGGCCAATGAGCCGAGCAAGGGGCAGGATGCGTCGCCTGATCAGACCAACCACGGCGACGGCGACCCGGATGTGTCAGCGATCCTTGGCAAGCTGGGGGGCATGCTCGGGGGCGGGAACGATGACGGCGATCCGGTCGAAAGTATCTCCGCGAAAGACCCGGTGACGCCGTGTGGTGTAGCTCCCTTTCCGGCGCAGGGTGCGGCCCGGATTCCCTTGCAGGCGTCCACGGTGGTGACGACCGCGTGGGGGATCAAGAATGGCGATGTAGAAACCCGCGCGAGAATCTCATCCACGGGCCCGACGTCTCTTGTGCTGTCAGCGAGCGCCGATGCATACAAAGACGATCTGGGGCATGACTGGAAATCTTCTGCCACACCACATGCAGTCTGCAACGAGGATTACGCGACCGCCGACAGTTTTGCGACAGTTACCGGCGCGAACATGCCGGAAATTATCCATGGCGTAACCCGGCTCAGGTTGTCGGACAAGGCATTCCAGGAAGTCAGGTCCACCGGCAAGACCAATCTCGTTTACTGGGACGTTTGGCCGAACGGTGATTCGGTGAAACCTACCCGCGAGGGGGGCGGGCTAGCACGAGTCGAGCCGGCAGACCTTCCCTATCCCATGATTGTGAATGACCAGCGCGTCGATCTTCCCGCGATCCACATCGCGGGCATTATGGACCCAGTGGGAAAAGACCCCACACCGAAAAAGGATCGTACCTTCCACTCCGCAGTCGATCTGTATGTGATCGACGATCCGCTCGACCCCTTGGTTCTGATGTTCCGGCTTAAAGATCCCAATGCGCATAACGGTAAGTTCAGGATCGAAGTCACCAAGATCGACTACACCGTGCCCCACCCGGTAAACCTGGTCGAGAAGCAGCTTGCCGAAACCAAACGCGCCATTACCTGGGGCATCTACTTCGACTTCAACAAAGCCACCATCAAGCCGGAATCTACGCCAGTGCTCAAACAGATCGTGCAGGCGATGACGGACAACCCGGACTGGAAGCTGACGGTGGAAGGGAACACAGACAACATAGGTGGGGACACCTACAATCTCGACCTCTCGAAGCGCCGCGCCGCGGCAGTAAAACAAACGCTCGTGACCGAGTACCACATCGTGGCGGATCGCCTTTCGACCGATGGTTTCGGCGCCTCGCATCCGATTGACACCAATGACACGCTCGAAGGACGGGCGCGCAACCGGCGCGTGGAGCTCAGCCGTGAGTAAAACGTGGCGGAGGAACGCAATGACCATGCGGGATAGAAATCAGGAACAAACATAGTTGCAGTACGGGGAGGGGAAAGCGATGGCTAAATTCTGTGGCAACTGCGGTTCGGCTCTGAATAGTACAGCGGCTTTTTGCGGAGGGTGTGGAGCGCAAGTTCCTCCCATGCCGGCGCCGCCAGCAGCGGAGCCAGGCACTGCCTACCCGGTAGCCGGCGCGAAACAATCTAACACCCTGCTTAAAGTAATTGTCGCGTTCGTGGTGATCATTTTTGTTGGCGGGGCGGTAACCCTGGGCGCCCTGTGGTATGCGGCGCAAAGAATCAAGGAAAAGGCCCATGCCGTTGCAGCCCAGGCGCTCGGCGGCAACCCGGCCGCGAGCAATGGGTTGGGACAGATGCTCAGCGGTGTTGCCGCACTCAAAGGAGGCGGCAGTGACAGCGGCTTTCAAGGGGATCCATGCCGCTTCTTGAGCAAGGAGGAAGTGACACGTGCGGTCGGAATACAGATCATCCGCACGGAAGTGCAAGACGATGGCTGCACTTATATCGCACACGGTGACCCTGCCGATGTGACTGCCAAGCATATGTCTTCGATGCTCGGCGGTCTGGGCGCCGATCCCAAAGCGCAGAAGCAGATCCAGAAATTGGCGGGTGGTTTCTTTGCGCAGCAGGAAGCAACGGACAAATCCTTGTCAGCAGAGGCTAAAACGGGTGAGATCCCAGTGCTTGCTGTCCGGTACACAACCGGCAACGCGGAGGCGGAAATGAAGATGAACCGCGGAGCATTCACTTACGTTACGGGCGGAGCAGGAACGGCCTCGAGCAGCGGAAGTGGCGACCTGGACGGTATCGGCGATGAGGCGTACCTGGCTGGTGGGAGCATGCTCATCTTCCGCAAAGGCAATACGGCAGCTCACTTCACATACATCAGCTGTCCGTGCAATACCGACAACATCAAGCCGCTTGCCAAGCTGGTTGCGAGCCGGCTCTAAGCAGCTACTTCATTGCAATTACAGAAAGGACCAAGTTATGAGTTTCTGTCAGTCGTGCGGAGCCGCCTTTGCAGACGGCGCAACCTTTTGCCCCAACTGTTCCGGCAGGCCACAGGCGATGGCTGCGCCACCCGTTGCCAATTCTGGTCTGCAAGCCAACGCAGCCGGCGCACTGGCTTATCTTGCCGGCATCATCACCGGCATTATCTTTCTGCTCATCGATCCGTATAAGAGCGATCGTTTCGTTCGTTTCCATGCCTTCCAGTCGATCCTTTTCAGTGCTGGTTGGACGGTGCTCTGGATTGTCTGGATGATCGCGGGCCTGGTGCTGAGCGCGATCACCAAGGGTTTGTTCCTCTTCATTCAGTTGCCGATTGATTTGTTGCTGATGGTGGGCGGGTTTGCCTTGTGGGCCTTTCTTATGTACAGCGCCTACCAGGGCAAGATGACGAAACTGCCGCTGATTGGCGTGCTGGCGGCAAAGCAGGCTGGGGTATAGCCCGGAGCACACGCAAATGGATACATAAATAGTTACATAAGGAGATGACAATGAAGACCAGGTGGATCACGCTTCTCGCAGGGGGCGTGCTGATGCACTGCCTCGCTTTCGCCGATGTCAGCTACCAGGAAACCTCGCAGGTTACCGGCGGCTCGCTTATGGGGATGCTCAAGATGGCCGGCAGCTTCAGTTCGCAGGCAAAGCAGGCCGGCGCGCCGGTCACTTCCACCGTGATGATTCATGGCGGGCGCATGGTGCACTCAAACCCCCATGCGACAGAGATTATCGATCTCGATCAGCAGACGATGACTTCGATCGATCACGACAAGCGCACCTACTCCGTGGTCACGTTCCAAGAGATACAAGACCAGATGGCGAAAGCAGCGAAGCAAAAGGGGGCACAGCCATCCAGTTCGAACGGTTCCCAGATGAGTTTTACCGCTCACATTTCAAGCAACGGCGCCACGCGTGAAATCGATGGCAAAACTGCCAAAGAAGCATTGATCACGCTCACCATGGTGGCGAACACAGGGGATAACAGCAACACAAAAGCAGGCATGGCGGCAACGAGCGAGATGTGGCTGGTTGCGGACGAACCCGGCCTGGCCGAGATGCGTCGTTTTAATGAACGCCTGGCGAAGGAACTGTCGTTCGATGCGGAAGGTTCCGCCATGTCTTCTCTGTTAGCTGCGCAGCCTGGGGGTGCGCAAGCCCTGGCTGAGCTCAGGAAGGAGTCTGCCAAGATGAGCGGCTTGCCGGTCCTGCAGGTTACACGGTTGGGTATGACGGCGGATGGCCAACCGCTGCCGGCACCATCGACGACGCCTTTGCCGCAAAGCCAGGGATCGACCGGCTCGTCCGCGGGTGCGGTGAGCCAGGAGATTGCGACGGGGACTGCCGAACAAACGGCAGGCAGCCAAATCGGCCGCCTGGGCACATTTGGCCGCGCGCTTTCGAGCTCCAGCATGGGCGCGCTGATTCACCATACCCCATCGGCCAAAACAGCGCCCAACCAGGCAGCGGGCGGTACGGACGCGGCGACTGCGGGAGTACTGCTGGAGAACCAGACACAGACCTCCGGCTTCTCCGAAGCCGCCGTGGATTCAAGCAACTTTCAAATACCGGCGGGTTACAAAGCCGTCGCTTCGCCCATGGGCAAGTAGGGGATTGTGGCGCTGTCTGGCGCAAGTCATAGGGTGCCCCATATCCGGGGGGGTGGGGCACTCCATGACAGCTTAGGAAAGAGTTCGTCGGTGGCGCTTCATGCGAGGTGGCGGAATGCATAAGCATTTAGTACCGCGGGTGGCAGTGATTGCGGCTGGGTTTCTGCTGGCCAGCGGTTGCCAGGAAAAGCGCCCCGGAAACGAAACGTCCAGACCGGCAAATCCGAGTGCGTGGCCTGGTTTCGGATCGAGCGCAGGGCCGATTATGGTTGGCCGCCCCATCAAGCTCGCTGACATGACCGAAAGCGAAAGGCGATTTGGCATTGCACCCAAGCGGGGCCCGGGTATCGAGTATAAAGACGACATTATCCTGATGGAGCACGGCGATCAGGCGATCCGCTCCTTCTCTTCGAATGGCTTGTCGTGGACTTTTGATGCGAATGCCCCGCAGGTGAACGAAATCCAGCCGGGCAAGATTGTGTTTGCCACTGGGCGCGCCGTGGGCAGGGTGCTGGCCCTGGAACGGCATGGGGACCAGGTCTCCGCGATTTTAGGACCAGTGCAGCTCACCGACCTGGTGAAGAGCGGCAAGTTCGCGTACGACCAGCCTTTGGATCTAAGCTCGGCGATCGCGTACGTGGCGCCGGATTACCCGGGCGCGCCGAACTCCCCACTCATGCAGGCTTCCGCTGCAAAAGCGCAGGCTTCCATCCGAAGCGGCAGAGATTCCGGCGGGTGGCACGTCGCGCAGTACTACGTTGTTTCCGACAGCGGGAAATGGACGCCGGTGCAGACGGTGACGGGTTCCCGAGGGCGCTTCGGCAAACCAGCTTTATTGCGCACCAATTTTCATCTCTCCACCCGGTCTACACGGATGCCGCGGGCCTTTCAGGCTGGGGCAGGTCCAACGCTTCCCCCACCATCGGCTCTTTCTCCCGGGAATCTGGGCAACTTTATTCCTGCGCCTATTCCGTACCCGTACCCCAGCTTGCCCATGATTCCGTTGAATGGCATGCAGGCAACCGCGTGCGGGAATTGCGGCGGCCTCGGCATCAAGATGTACGAGGAAAAAGATGGCCTCAGGGTCTGGATTTCAGTCGTCTTCCACCTCATTCATCCGCATGTTTTGTTCTATGCAGCGATTCAGAATGGCGGGATCATGGCCAATCTGCAACTGGTTGGGGGAGCCGGAGTAACGGTAACGCTGGACGCGGCGTCCAGCCCGCAATTCCAGGGCAACATTAAACAGATTGGCCTGATCCCCCTGGATATCACGGTCCCGATCGGTGGCTTGTTCCTGCCTCTTGAGGTCAGCCTGAATCAATCCATTGATATCGAGAGCGCGTTCAGCGCAAAGACGTCGACTCTGCACGGCGAAGGAGGGATCGGACTGACGGGTGAGATCACCGCCGAATACAGAAACGGTTGGAATATCGACCCACCCCACGGCACGGTACAGAAGAACCTGGCCGGCTTGGTCTCGGGGGTTTCCGTAGGTATCAACTCCATGGTGTTCGCTGTGAACCAGCGGCTCATGGTGGGTGTAGGCGCCTTCAGCTTTGCGACCGGGCCCTACGTTGATCTTATCTCTTCTATTACGTCGCTCAAGGGGTCATCCATTGCCACAACGTTGTTAAGCCGCGCGCCGATCTGCACCCAGGGAACCTTTGAAATGACCCTCGGCGCCGGTATCGGCTACAGCATGCCGAGGGTCGTTGCAAATGTAATCAACACTGTGCTCGGATGGTTCGGCGTAGCACCGATCAAATCCAGTGGGAGTATTATTGCGTTGCCCAAGAGGAAGCAATTGATCGAACAGAGGGATGAGATACCAATTGGTTGTGCAGGGTAGGGGCCAGGTGAATGCAAGTCTTTTTGACCAGGAGAGCTTTATGAAGGTGTTACGGCATGCAATTTGTTGTATGGCGGTCATCAGCGCTGCGAACCTCGCGTTCGCGGTTGACACACCCTTTGCGGGTACGTGGAAACTAAACCTCGATAAGAGCAAGTTGGTGGGCGATACGGTGAAGTTTACGCCCGTGGGCGACACGATGCGCTTTTCGGGCAGCGGCGAATCGTACGCGTTCAAGCCGGATGGGAGCGAAAACAAGACACGGTTTGGCACCGCTTCGTGGAAGACGCTCAATGACAAGAGCTGGGAAGAGACGGACGTCGTGAATGGACGACTGGATGCGAAGATCACCTGGACGCTGTCGGAGGATGGAAAGACGCTTACCGCGCGTGCCACCGGAGATAAGCCAAGTGGCGGAAGTTTCGATGATACCTCGACCTTCGTGCGCATTGCAGGAACCAAGGGCCTGGCAGGCACGTGGAAGGACAAGGAGTTCAAGGGAAGCGCGCCCAGCCTGCTTATGATGCGCGATGAGGACAATGGCCTCAGCGTGGAGGAGCCGGATTTCAAGTTGAAGGCGACCGCTAAGTTCGACGGCAAGCCGGGAACAGTGGAAGGCCCGACGATTCCCCCTGGGGCTTCGTTTGTGCTGACCAAGGTGAGTGCGCGCAGCTTCAAGATGACGCGGACACAGAACGGTAAGGCCCTTGATATGTCTACGTGGACGGTAGCTCCGGATGGGAAGTCGATGACGGTTGTGTCTCGGACGGCGGGGACGACGGATCCTCCTACTACCGAGGTTTTCGAGCGGCAGTAGGGGTGGCGGAGTGGCTGAGGTTTGGGTAGGAGGTGGGGGGATCCGCAGGTCCCTCCACTGCGCTTCGCTCCAGTCGGGATGACAAAGTTGGGGGTTTGAGCTTTCAGGGGACATCGGATGGTGGCTGAAGGAACAAGAAGGAACAAGCGGGTCCCTCCGCTCCGGTCCTAATGCGGCTTCGATGGAGTGCTAGTCAGCGGCCGCGGTGGAAGGCAGGGGCATTCCACTAAACTAGAGCGAAGATGCCTTCGACTCGCTCTGTTTTCAATGACCGTCCTACACTAAGCCGCTGGTTGCGCGATCCGCTTATCCTTTTGGCCATTGCTGCCGGCCTGATTGCCTTTGTTGTGCAATCGGGCGAGCTGGGAAGCGCTGACACCATGCATCGGCTGCAATCGGCGCATGCGTTTTGGACTTCGGAGCCGCCGGTATTTCCCCAGGAGTACCCGGAGTTCGGCGTGCATGGCCGTGAGGGCAAGTTGCAGAGCTGGTATGGTATCGGCCAGTCGCTATTGCTGTTGCCGGCGGACATCGTTGGGACGTACGTCGCGCGCTTGCCGATCTTCGCGGAGTATGACGACACCGATCCCAGCGTGCGCGACATTATCGTCAGCTACAGCATAAATATTCTGGTGACTGTGCTAACGGCACTGATTTTGTTTCGGTTTCTGCGACAGTTGCAGTTTGGGGTCAGGCAAGCGGTGGTGGGGGTTCTGGCTCTGCTGGTGGCGACGACGCATCTGCACTACACGCAGAACATGATGGAGAACAACTACATCTTTCTGCTGACGCTGACCGGATTCTCGTTTCAGTACGAGTGGTTGCGCAGCGGCCGGGCCCGGGCATTGCTGATTGGCTCAGGTGCGTTTGGTCTGAATCTGCTGACACGCCTTCCTTCAGGGTTAGATCTTCTGGCGGGCGCGGGTTTTTTGCTGCTGTTGCTGTGGTTCGAAGGGGTGCGGGAACCGGGCTCTCTGGGAACGGTGCCGAACTTACATCGCAACAGCACTGCCGGTATATTTGTTTTTTGGTTTGCTCGACCGTGTTTATCAGTTCTATCGCTTTGGCTCGTTCTTCAATACCTACATCACGGTGACTGGGCGCGAATACCGGCAGCGTAATCCAGCGCTGCCGCTTAACTATCCTTTTGAGACGCCGTTTCATACGGGATTCTTCGGGGCGCTGTTTGCACCGGAGAAGTCGATGTTTCTTTTTGACCCGTTGCTGATTCTGATGATTCTGCTGTGCGTGGTGGGGTGGAAGCGGTTCAGTCCGGTAGTCAAAGCCTATGTTGCAGTGAGTTTTCCGCTGCTGTTGGCGTATATCAGTTTTTACGCACGCTATACGGTATGGAGCGGGGACTTCGCGTGGGGCGATCGCTATGTTTCGACGGCCGTTGAGCTGGCTGTCATCCTGGCAATTCCTCTGCTGCTGCGCCACCGCCGGCAGTTGCCGGCGGCGGTATGGGGTGTGGGGTTGGCGCTGTTGGCTGTGAGCATTGTGATCCAGCTCGCATCGCTGGCGTTCTGGTTGCCGCTGGAGATTTATCAGATCGAGACGTTCGGCCACCCGACTTTTTTGATTGGGTTGCGGATGAAGAACATCGTTGCGTTTGCATTGGGAAAGATGGGCGCGTGGAGCTTGAACACGCACGCGATGACCGAAGACCCCTGGGACTACGTGCATATCACTACGTGGAATTTTCTGCCGTTTTTGCTACGGCGCGTAGGCGTGGCGCCCGCCTGGGCGGTGGAGATTGCGTTCGTTGTTTGGGGCGCCTCGCTGGCCGCGCTGGCGGCGACGTTGTGGCGGATCCGCGGAGTGCTTGGCCGGCTCGGTCAGGGTCCGGGCGTAGCAGGAACCTCGGACGCGTCCTGAAGCAGCTCCCACCGCTGCAAGGCGATCGGCACGTTGCCGTTGCTCCAGACGAAGTTGTTGAACCGCAGCAGGGAGAAATCTTTTCCCTGCGTGCGGTGGGCGTCGGCCTCAGCTCATCGTGTGGAGGGTGGGGCTCGCGATGAGGGGAGCCTCGGTGAGCGCCTGCACCTCGGCGAAGGAAAGGCCCGGAGCAATCTCTTCGAGGACCAGGCCGTCCGAGGTCACGTTAATCCAGGCCAATTCTGTCGCGATCACATCGACCACTTCTACCCCGGTGAGCGGCAACCTGCAGGCGTTGAGAATTTTCGGGCGGCCATCGCGAGTGGTGTGCTCCATGGCCACGATGACGCGCCGGGCGCTCGCTACCAGGTCCATCGCGCCACCCATGCCCTTGATCATTTTGCCGGGGATAATCCAGTTCGCGAGGCTGCCTTTGGCGTCGACCTCCATGGCTCCGAGGACGCTGAGATCGATGTGGCCTCCGCGGATCATGGCGAAGGCGTCGGCGCTCGAAAAAAAAGAGGTGCCGGGCAAGATGGAGACGGTCTCTTTGCCGGCATTGATCAGGTCGGGGTCAACGTCTTCTTCCAAAGGATAAGGACCGATGCCGAGCATGCCGTTTTCCGATTGGAGCACCACCTCGATACCGGGTGGGACATGGTTGGCTACCAGTGTTGGCATACCGATGCCGAGGTTGACGTAGTAGCCGTCGAGCAATTCTTTCGCCACCCGCTTGACGATGCGATTGCGCTTGTCCGTTTCTTGCAGACGATCGCTCATGGCTTTCTCTTGCTGGCTCATGGCTGTTTCCTCACGGTGCGGCGTTCGATGCGCTTCTGACTGGAGGTGCTCTTGAAAATGCGTTGAACGTAGATGCCAGGAGTGACGATGGCGTCGGGATCGAGTTGTCCGGGGTCTACCAGCTCTTCCACCTCGGCGATGGTAATGCGCGCCGCAGTGGCCATCATGGGATTGAAATTGCGGGCGGTGCGGCGATAGATGAGGTTCCCTTGCCGGTCGCCTTTCCATGCCTTGACCAGTGCGAAGTCCGCGGTGAGCGCGGTTTCAAGCAGATAGTGGCGGCCGTCGAATGTGCGTTGCTCTTTGCCCTCGGCCACCAGCGTACCCACGCCGGTGGGGGTGTAGAAGGCTGGAATGCCCGCGCCGCCGGCGCGGATTCGCTCGGCCAGGGTGCCTTGCGGGACGAGCGTAACTTTGAGCGCGCCGGCAAGGAGCTGCTTCTCGAGCAGCATGTTTTCGCCAACGTAGCTGCCGATGTGGGAAGCAACCATGCCTGCCTCCAGCAGAAGCCCGAGGGCGAAGCCATCGATGCCCATGTTGTTGGAGATGGTGTGCAGGCCAGTCACCCGGCGCCGCACCAGGGCGGCAATGGCGCTCTCGGGAATGCCGCACAGCCCAAATCCCCCCACCATCACGGTTGCGCCCGAGGGAATATCGTCAACGGCCGCATCGGGGGTAGAGAATACCTTATTCATAGGATCGTGCCTTGCGGAGACGAGTTTACTCGTTCCACCGCAAAAATGCGCTGGCAGGAAAATCGGGTGTCCCCGTATTTCCTGCCACGAATCACTGACCGGGAGCAATTATGTGCGACTTTCCTCGAAGAAAGTCGCTTGCAGATCGGTGGCTCCACCAACATCCACAGGAAATACGGGTTCCCCGTACACCGATTCCGAAACTGCTTTAGGATTTATGTTTGCTTCATTCCTTGCAGGCGCAGGGAGAAGGGAACCACGTGGGCACTGAATCGCAACCCTCCCCGGGAACACTCTTTCGGGCCGCCGTCGAGCAGGAAAATCCTTTGCAGGTGATCGGCGCCATCAATGCCTATACGGCGCGCATGGCCCAGGCGACGGGGTTTCGCGCGCTTTACGTTTCCGGAGGGGGCGTGGCGGCGAACTCGCTGGGCATGCCCGATCTCGGAATCAGCAGCATGGAAGACGTACTGGTCGACGTTCGCCGCATTACCGACGTCACGACTCTGCCTCTGCTGGTTGATATCGACACGGGGTGGGGTGGTGCGTTCAATATCGCGCGCACGATCCGCTCCATGCAGCGTGCGGGAGCGGCCGCGGTGCACATCGAAGACCAGGTGGGCACCAAACGGTGTGGGCACCGTCCCGGGAAAGAAGTGGTTGCCGCGGCCGAGATGGTCGACCGTATCAAGGCCGCGGTGGATGCCCGGACCGACCCCGACTTCGTGATTATGGCCCGCACCGATGCGCTGGCGGGTGAGGGACTGATGGCGGCACTCGATCGCAGCGCCGCCTATGTTGCGGCCGGCGCGGACATGATCTTTGCCGAGGCGGTTACAGATCTAACCATGTATGCCCGGTTTAAAGCGGCGGTAAATGTGCCGATCCTGGCCAACATAACGGAGTTTGGACAGACACCGCTTTATACCGCGCAGGACCTCGCCGCGGCCGGGGTGGACATTGTTCTTTATTGCTGTGCGGCCTACCGGGCGATGAACGCCGCGGCGCTGAAGGTATACCAAACCATTCGGACGGAGGGTACGCAGAGCAATGTCGTCAGCCTGATGCAAACCCGCGCCGAGCTATACGAATTTCTTGGCTACTATGCCTATGAACAAAAGCTGGACCAGCTTTTTGAGTCTACCAAGCGTAGTGAGTGAGCTTACTATCGGAACGGAGGCGATCGATATGGCTACTACGACTGATTCGCAGGCAGCAGTGCCTAAACCGAAAAAATCGGTTGCGCTCTCCGGCACGCCGGCGGGTAATACGGCCCTGTGCACGGTGGGGCGCACCGGAAACGACCTGCACTACCGCGGCTATGATATTGCCGATCTGGCCGCGCACTGCGAGTTTGAAGAAGTGGCCTACCTGCTGCTGCGCGGCAAGCTGCCCAACGCGACGGAGCTTGCGGCTTACAAGCAGAAGTTGACGCGCCTGCGCGGCTTGCCGGCCAACGTGTTCACGGTGCTGGAACAGTTGCCCGCCGCCACGCACCCGATGGACGTGCTGCGCACCGGCGTCTCGGCCCTGGGCTGCACGCTGCCGGAAAAAGATGACCACAACCCGGCGGGAGCGATTGAGTGTGCCGATGTGTTGCTCGCGACGATCGGCTCGATGCTGCTTTACTGGCATCACTACAGCCGCAACGGACAAAGCATTGACCTTGATTCGGGAGAAGATACGCTCGCGGGGCACTTTCTCGCGCTGCTGCATGGAGAGCCGCCCAGCAAGCAATGGGTTCGCGCCATGCAGGCGTCGCTTGTGCTTTACGCGGAGCATGAGTTCAACGCGTCTACGTTTACGGCGCGCGTGATTGCGGGGACAGGCTCAGACATCCACTCCTGCATCACCGGGGCGATCGGCGCTCTGCGTGGGCCACAAACATGGCGGAGCCAATGAGGTGGCGCTCGAAATTCAGCAACGCTACGCCTCCCCCGATGAGGCGGAGCGAGACATTCGCGCGCGCCTGGAGAAGAAGGAAGTCGTTATCGGCTTTGGGCATCCGGTGTACACGGTCAGCGATCCGCGCAATGCAATCATCAAGAAGGTTGCGCGCGAGCTGGCTGAATCTTCCGGCGATTTTGCGATCTACGCGATCGCCGAGCGGCTGGAGGCGGTGCTGTGGGAGGCGAAGAAAATGTTCCCCAATCTGGATTGGTTCAGCGCGGTGGCGTATCACCTGATGGGAATTCCGACAGCGATGTTCACTCCGCTGTTTGTGCTGGCTCGTACTTCGGGGTGGAGCGCGCATATTTTAGAACAGCGAGCCGATGGCAAAATCATCCGCCCCGCGGCTAACTACACCGGGCCTGACGATCTTGCCTTCGTGCCTCTTGCCCAACGAACCTAGAACTGTCACGGAGATACGAATGTCTTCTCATACCGGCGGGGAACGTCCCCCGTACGACCAGGTTCTTCTCGACATTGCCGATTATGTTTGCGGTTACACCATCGAGAATGAACTGGCGTATACCACCGCGCGCAATTGCCTGATCGATACGCTGGGTTGCGGTCTGGAGGCGCTGGAGTATCCGGCCTGCACCAAGCTGCTTGGCCCGTTGGCTCCGGGCACCATCGTGCCCAACGGCGCGAAGGTGCCGGGCACTGCGTTTCAACTGGACCCGGTTCAGGCTGCCTTCAACCTCGGCGCGATGATTCGCTGGCTCGACTTCAACGACACCTGGCTGGCCGCGGAGTGGGGCCATCCCTCTGACAACCTGGGCGGCATTCTCATGACCGCCGACTGGCTCTCTCGTACTGCCATCGCCGCCGGCCAGGCGCCGCTGACCATGCGCGCGGTGCTGACGGCGATGATCAAGGCGCACGAGATCCAGGGTTGCCTGGCGCTTGAGAACTCATTCAACAAGGTTGGCCTCGACCACGTTGTGCTGGTGAAGGTAGCCTCGACGGCCGTGGTGGCGCAGATGCTAGGACTGAGCCGCGGCCAGATCCTCGATGCGCTTTCGCTGGCGTGGCTTGACGGCCAGAGCTTGCGGACTTACCGGCATGCGCCCAACACCGGGTCGCGCAAGAGCTGGGCCGCGGGCGATGCTACGAGCCGCGCGGTTCGTCTCGCTCTGATGGTCCGAGCTGGAGAGATGGGCTATCCTTCCGTGCTTACCGCAAAGGTTTGGGGATTTTACGATGTGTTGTTCCGCAGCAGGCCCTTCAGCTTCCAGCGGCCCTACGGCTCTTATGTAATGGAGAATGTTCTGTTCAAGATCAGCTACCCGGCTGAGTTCCATGCGCAGACTGCCGCTGAGTGCGCGATGGCGCTGCGTGCGAAGCTGGTTGCCGCGGGCAAGACTGCTGGGGATATTCGTGCGATCGAACTGCGCACCCACGAAGCGTGTCTGCGCATTATCGATAAGAAGGGTCCGCTCAACAATCCTGCAGACCGCGATCACTGCGTTCAATACATGGTTGCTGTGCCGCTGATCTTTGGCCACCTAACCGCTTCAGACTACGAGGACGCTTTCGCCGCGGATACGCGGATCGACGCGCTGCGGGAGAAGATGCAGTGCTGTGAAGAACCCGCGTTTACGGCCGACTATCACGATCCGCAGAAGCGCTCCATTGCCAATGCACTCACGATCACGCTTGCGGATGGCAGCACGTTCACTGAGACCGTGGAGTATCCACTCGGGCATCGACGCCGGAGAGCAGAGGGCATTCCGTTGCTGGAGGAGAAGTTCCGCAAGAACCTGGGGCGCCGCTATGCGCCGCAACAGCAGCAGGCAATTCTGGAGGCTTCGCTTGACCAGGAGATCCTCGAGCGCATGCCCGTGCAGGCGTATGTGGATCTGTATGTGCTGTAAAGGGCCAGGGTGGATCTAGAAAAGTCTGGGATCGTAGAGGAACGGGACCAGCCTTCGCCGGCGAGTCATCCTGCGTGCATCGGGATGTAGCGGATTCAGCATAACGTTGTTCTCTTGCGGCACCAACACCGAAGGGACAAACATCAGCGCCGACCGGGCTTCGGAAATAAAGCGATCGCCGATTCTGCGGAGCGAAGCCGGCGCAGGGTACTCTTTCCAGTTTTCCGGGAGTGTGGGAGCGGGCGCGATGGCGATATCCTCAGGAATTTCAAGGGTTGCGATCACGAGGTCTTCGGGCAGCAGGGAAAGCTCGATGTGTACACGATATTCAAGGATGGCAAGAGAGCGATGAGTTGCCGCGTAGCAAACCCTGGTGCCGATGCTCGACCAGCGGCCGCCAAAGAGGAAAGAGCCTTGCCCGTCAAAAGGATTCCTGCCGGCGAATTTTCTGCGAGTCAGCCGGTGGATCTCCACCTAACTCACACCGCCGTAGGCGATGCGGCCTAAGAGTTGTTCCACGCGGTGCACGCCAATTTCGGTATCGAGCGCATGGAGTGGAGTCTGGCTGCCTAGAGCCTGATTGGTTTGTCGAAGCCAACGCTGTGCTTTCTTGCGGTCGCCGATCGCTTGCTCCGCCAGGGCCAGGACCGAGGCCAAACGATAGACTCGATCGGAGTCTGCAGAGGCCATGCGCTGGCGACGTTCCAACATCCGCATAAGAGTGCTCTTGGGGATGGCGAGACTTCCGGCTAATTCCATGACGGTGAAACCCCAGTTTTCGCGAAAGTTTCCCAGGACAGAGATGGGAAGCCCGTCGCGAAGAAGCCGCTCCATCTCGCTTTCTGAGCGAATCTGCGCTCCGACTGCCTGCTGGCCGCCGAGCTGTCGAAAGACCTGATCCACGGTTGCCTGCATGATCGCTCCCATTATCTCATTTGAGACCTAGCATAGTCTCAAATAGAACTATTCGCAAGTTACGCAGCGCGCAAGGCTTGCCGCGCCGGCCATGGATGCGGCATTTGCTTTACGCTCCCGGTTGGTACACGGGGTACAGCGCCAAGACGATGCCCGGGGTGAGAGAAGCCATTGAGCAAGGACGCTACGCGGAGGCCGAGGCGCAGGTCATGCTGGTCTCGCAAGCGCTGCAGGATGAGGCCGCATGGATTGAGCAGTTGGCGAAAGAGCTCGCCGGGTAGGGCGTTCGATTATCATCAGTCACAGAGCGTGGCATAAGGAGCGATTGAACATGGGTGTTTCGATAGGCGGCCAGGTAGTTGTGATTCTTGGTGCTTCCAGCGGCATCGGCCGGGCGGCCGCAGCGCTCTTCGCACGAGAGGGCGCCAAGGTTGTGGCAGCGGCGCGGCGCGAAGACCGCCTGCAGTCACTCAAGGCGGAACTGGCGAAAGAGCAACGCGACATCACGGTTCGATCTGTGGACGCCGCTCGCCCCGAAGATATGCAGCAACTTGCACAGGAGACGATTGCACAGCTGGGAAAGATTGATGTGCTGGTGTTTGCAACCGGCACCAATACTCCCGATCGTTCCATGGAGCGGCTCAACCCAGGGATCTGGAGCGGGTTGATCGACGTGAATCTGAACGGCGCCTTCTATGCAACCCATGCCGTTCTGCCCTCGATGCGCGCCGCGCGCGCCGGCCATTTGATCTACGTTTCCTCGATCAGCGGGGTCATCACGGACGTGTCTGGCGCGGCCTACCAGGCATCCAAGCGGGGACTTATGGGCATGGCGCATGCGATTCGCATGGAGGAGAAACAGAACGGCATCCGAACGAGTGTCGTCTGCCCCGGCCTTGTCGATACAGAGCTTCTGGAGAAGAGACCGGTAAAGCCGTCGGCAGAGGTACTGGCCCAGGCTTTGCAGCCGGAGGACGTAGCGGAAGCTATTCTATATATCGCGAAACTACCGCCGCGCGCCGCCATACCGGAATTACACATGATGCCCTCGGCGCAGTAAGTGCGCGCGGTCAAAAGCGGATCAGCAGACCTCCGGTGAAGACGACGTTGTTTTGCAGACCGGAGGGGACGAGCTGGTTGTAATTCGGTTGACCGGAATAGAAATCCCGTACTTCGAGTCTCGCGCCGATGGGAATGCCCACGAGATGGACGAGAGGCTTGGTATCGACACCGCCCCCAAACTCCAGGGTGCCGGTAGTTGTGCCGCCGGAGTAGGAGGTGGCCGTGCTCGGACGAGCCGCGGTAAAGTCCGTATAGCCGCCACCGAAGAGCAGCCATGGCTGCAACGTACCCTCCGCGTTGAAGTTGACACGCACGTGAGGCGCCAGAAAAATATAGGCGTAGTTCGGGGTCACATTGGCCGGCGGAGCACTGAGCTTCACATCCAAAGGGGAAGCCAGAAAATCCACTCCCGCCAGGAGCGTGGCGTGGTGATAGGAAAACAGCCGGCGGTCATACTCAACGCCCAGGGCAAGACTAGGGTTGTACTGAAGGCTGCCGCCGGCAGCCAACGTAACGTCTGGCGTGATCGTGGCGCCGATTACGAGCCCGACTTCGTTCCTGGTCGTGTTTTCGGCACGCAGTCCTTCGGGCATCGCGCACAAGGAAATACAGAAGAGAAGAACGGAAACGATTCTCAGAGACAACGCGACTCCTATGATTCGCAGAGCGAACAGTGCGCACAATCATGCGGATGGTACGCGAGTATCTGATTCGTTTTCCGGCCAAAGGTTACGGCGTGCAGGGGCAGAGGGCCGCGCGAGCTCGGAGCGCGATGGAAAGACAAATTTTTCAGGCAGGGCACGGCATCAAGCCGTGCCATAAAATCACCGAGCCAAGACGGCTTCAGCCGCTGAGGTACGGGTTTTTGAGAGCGATTTGTGGAGCCAGGGAACAGAGAAAAGCCATACCGCAGGGGCTAAAGCCGTGCCGTGGTAAAGAGTGTCCCGTCCCCATTCGACAAGCTCAGGGCAGGAGGCCCTTCGGCACTGGATCGGCCAACGTGGCATGCAGTGGCCGGGTAGGCCGATCCGCTCGCAGCTTCAGCCGTGCGTCGCATAACCCATGCCCGCCAGGACACCGCGCATATAGGCGAAGCTGGTGATGACACCGGGCATCGGATCGTCGCCGTGTACTTCATATTCCAGGTCCAGGAAACCTTTGTATTGCATCGCTATCAGCGTTGCGAAGATTTGCCGGACCGGCATTTTGCCGTCGCCCACGGCGACCTGGCTTTCCTTCGATTGAAAATCGGTAAGGTCCTTCATGTGCATGTTGAACAGTCGCGGACCCACTTGCTTGATCGCGTCCACGACATCGACGCCAGCCCGCGCCGTATGCCCCACATCGATACAGCAGCCCATCCGCGGATCCATGGATTCGACCGCCTTGAGAACATCGAGCGGCGAATGCCACAACTTGTCTTCGGGCCCGTGATTGTGGATCGCGAAACGTATGTCGTACTCTTTGACGAACTTTTCGATGCGGGGCAGAGTCGCGAGCGTCGGGTCTCCTGCAACAATCACGGAGATACCCGCTCGCTTGCAGTACTCGAACTTGCTGCGTATGTCGGCATCCTCATCCTTTGGAAAATAGATGGCGCCGGCGGCATGGAGCTGAATGCCTGCTGCATGGTAGTCGTCGAGCGCCTTTGCTTCTTCTGCCGGATCGATCGGCAAATGATCTTTGACGTCCTTGGCGTTGAGTGCGAGCACGTTGAGCTGCTTCATAAAGCCGATCAACTGGGCACGATCGAAATTGCGGAAGGTATAGCTGGCAAGGCCCAAATGGAGTGGGAGCGGCTGGTCATCGGGCGCCGCCTGCGCGGCTGCTGTAGGCGCACTCGACGCGGCATAGGCGGCGGCAGCCAGCGCTCCGGAGCGGACGAAATTGCGACGAGAGAAAGTGCTTATCATGAAGTCAGTTGCCTTTCTGGGAGTGCTGTGCGGTCACGTCTAAGATTCATCCACTCGCTTCAAGCTTAGACGTGCGGCGCCCAGCCTTTCTCGTATTCGCGGCCCCACATCTTCATCGCCTGTGGGTCGTTTTGTATTTTTCCGTCTTTGGCGTCGATCTGCAATTCACGGTTTACTTCCCAGGCAATGTTCGAAAGCTGAAGAATGGTTACAGAAACGTTGCCGATGGAAATGGGCGCATGCAACTTTTCGCCCTTGGATATACCGGCGATAAAGTTTCGGAAATGGGCGTCGGTCATCGAGTCCGCACCTCGCAGATCGGAGGACGAAGTCAAATTTCCGGTTGTAACTTCGCTGGTCTTCTTTCCGTCGAGGTCGTAAATTTCGTAGCCATCCCGATCGACGATCACGGTGCCGGTGGTCCCCATGATCACCGCGCCGCGGTCGCGATGGTAAAGCTTCATTCCCTGGCAGCTCTTACCTTCCCACGAGATCATCTTGTCGCCGTAGTCGAAGCTGGTCACCATGGTGTCATAGAACTGCCAATCGTCTTTGAACTGGTACCTGCCTCCGGTGGCAGTAACGCTCCGCGGGTAGTCGACGTCAAGCGCCCAGCGGCACACATCGACTTCATGGGTTCCATTGTTGAGGGCTTCGCCGGTGCCATAGATTCGGAACCAGTGCCAGTTGTATGGCTGCACGTTATCGGTATAGGGCCTCCGCGGGGCCGGCCCTTGCCACAAGTCCCAATCCAACTGGGCGGGTACGGGAGCGGGCTTGCCGGTGCCAATCGATTTGCGCGTATTGGAGTACCAGGCTTTGGCGTAGTAGGCACGGCCAATGAGGCCGCCATGAATCTTTTCAACCGCCTCGATGCTGTGCGGCGCGGAGCGCTGTTGGGTGCCCATTTGCACCAGCTTGCCGTACTTTTTTTGTGCTTCGACCAGCAAGGCCCCTTCGGCAGGGTTGTGGCTGCAGGGCTTTTCTACGTACACATGCTTACCCGCCTGCAGGCCGGCGATGGCCATCGGCGTGTGCCAATGGTCGGGGCTGGCGATGCTGATGGCATCGACGTCTTTCTTTTCCAGAATTTTGCGAAAGTCCTTCTCCGTCGCCGGCGCGGAGCCCATCGCCTGCGTCGTGGCCGCCGCGAATTTTTCAAGAATGGTGCTGTCTACGTCGCACACGTGCGTGATCGAGACGCTCTGCTTGTTGGCCTGCAGCCCCGACAAGTGGGCGTAGCCGCGGCTGTTGAGCCCGATCACGGCGAAATTCAGCCGGGTGTTGGAGCCGAGAATCTGGCCATAGCTCCGAGCATTGGCTCGGATTGCCAAGCCCGCGGCGCCCACTGCTAGCGTATCGATAAATTCACGACGATTGACCATTGTTTAGCCTCGTAACGGATGGAGCCGATTGGGGTTTCCCGGAATCGGCGTCTGCATCACTATACCCGCGCGCCCACGCTCGCCCCAATTCGCCCCTAGCAGAGACGTTCGTAGCGCAGTTCTGGCCGCATCCTTCCTTCGTGCAGCTTAAGGGGGGCTTTCCGTCCCGCCCAATTGCCGGGATGGGGTTCGATGCCCATAAGAGCCCGCGTTGACAGGCGTTATCTGAGAAGACTAGCGTTATAAGTCCGACCTCTTGACGTGGCCGTCGACGGTAGACTGCGTGGGTAGGCTGCGTGACTGACACATGACTCCATGCTGCCCGACGCCGAAATTGATCCTGCGTAAGCCGATGGGTTTGGGTTGGATGGCCCCGCTGGCCATTGCCTTGGTGGCGGTAGCGGGCTGCAGGCGCACGCATTCCGATCAGGCCTCCTCCCGGGGCCGGCAGCATCTCGACTTTAATCAGGATGTGCAGCCGATTCTGGCCGGCAACTGCTTCAGTTGCCATGGGCCCGATCCGGAAATGCGCAAGGCAAACCTGCGGCTCGACTTGGAAGAATCGGCCTTTAAGAAGCGTCCGGGAAAGCCGGATGCGATCGTGCCGGGCTATCCCGAAAAGAGTGAATTGATCCGGCGGATTGAATCCAAGGACCCACATTACCTGATGCCGCAGTCGGCGCAAGGCGAAGCCAAGCCGATGAAGCCGCAGGAAATTGCCATCCTCAAGCAATGGGTGGCGGAAGGCGCACGCTACCGGCCCCACTGGGCCTTTGAAAAGCCGGAGCGCGCGGCAGTGCCGCAAGCCCCGGCGGCGGGCTGGGCAAAGACACCCGCAAATACGCCCCGCCCAAATACGCCCCCAAATACGCCCATCGACGGATTTATTCTTGCGCGGCTGAGCAAGGAGGGTTTGCATCCCTCGCCAGAGGCTGACAGGCATACCCTGATTCGGCGCGTCACGCTCGATTTGACCGGTCTGCTGCCCACTCCTGAAGAGGTGGACGCGTTTGTCCAGGACCGGTCGCCGCAGGCCTATGAACATGTCGTGGATCGGCTCCTGGCCAGCCCGGCATTCGGCGAACAGCGGGCGCGCTACTGGCTTGACTATGCACGCTATGCCGATACCTATGGAATCCATTACGACAACAGCCGTTACATTTGGGCCTATCGCGATTACCTGATCAAGGCATTCAACACCAACAAGCCATTTGATCAGTTTGCCAAAGAACAAATCGCGGGCGATCTGCTGCCGCCGGCGAACATCGATCAGATTATCGCCAGCGGGTACGTCCGCTCGGGAGTGAGCAGCAACGAAGGAGGAGCGATTCCTGAAGAGCTGCGCTTCAACATCGCGAGGGAGCGGGCAGAAGCCTTTGGGGCAACGTTCATGGGCCTGACCGTGGGTTGCGCGGTTTGCCATGACCACAAGTACGATCCCACCACGCAAAAGGATTTCTACCAGCTGACCGCATTCTTCAACAATATTGACGAGGAGCCATTCAACGGAGATAAGCCGGATTGGGCTCCCGTGGTGCGGATTCCCAAGGCGCGGAATGTGGAAGCGTACAACCGGATTCTGGCGCAGCGTGCGGACCTTCAGCGACAGCTGAATGCGTTGCGCGGGCAGCAGCGCGTGTTGCTGCAGCGGTGGGTGGATTCAAAACAGAATCCGGCGCAATCGGTCCCGGCCAATACGATGCAGGTTCGCCTGCGGCTCGACGAAGGCGGCGGCGAGGTGTTGAAGAACAGTGCGCCCGAGGCCACGCAAAAGAGCTATCCGATCGGAAAGTTCAAGCCGCAATGGGGAGAGACGACGTGGCTGTGGCCGGACTTTCGCATGGACACCAGCACTCGCGTCGAGCTGGGACAGGCCAGGAATTTTGAATGGAACCAGCCGTTCTCGAGCGGCGGCTGGTTCATGTTGCGTTCCGCTCCAAATTTCACCTCGTCGAGTGTGTCGGGCGCGCTGGTGTCAAAGATGGATGCGAACCAGCATGACCGAGGCTGGGATCTGGCGGCAGAGAACGGCATCATCAGCGTCGAGCTCGCCTACGAGGCTCCAAAGGAGCAACCGGCGCCGGATAAACCCAGGAAAGCAGGAACGAAAAAGCCAGAGCTGAAAAAGCCGGCAGCGAAGGTCGAAGCAAACGTCCAATCGAAAGCCAAAGCGAAGATCGAGGCGAAGGTCGAAGCGCATAAGCTGGTGACACCGAAGGATCTGACGCCGATGCGGGCCATCCGGGTGGAGACGGTCACGCCTCTGCCCACGAACGGGCACTGGGATCACGTCTTTTTTACGTATGACGGATCGGGGAAGGCCGCCGGCGTCAAAATCTACGTGAACGGCGCACTCGTTCCAACAAAAGTCATCGCTGACAAACTCGGCCATAACACAATCCGCACCACCGCACCGCTGCAACTGGGGCGGAAGTTTCCCGATGATCAACCGGCTCGCGACACGCGCTACCAGGATTTCCGTGTGTACGGGCGCGCATTGACCGCGGAAGAAGCGCAGCGGCTTCCTTTTGAAGACTACGTTGCCGAAATTACCCGCAAGCCCACAAGCCAGTGGGACGAGGATCAATGGCACGCGGTGAGCGAGTTTTATTTCGCCAACGTCAATCCGTCCTCGAAGGCGATCCGCAGCCAGGTGCAAAAAATGGATGCCGAGCTGGACAAGCTTTCCGCTGGCGGCGATGTTTCGCTGGTGGCGTCGGAACGCCCCTCGTTGGCCTATGCGGACGTTCTGACGCGCGGAATCTACACCGCGCGTAAGGAGAGGGTGGAGGCGAACACGCCGCATTTTCTTCCGCCGCTGCCCGCGGGACAGCCGCACAATCGCCTGGCGCTCGCAAACTGGACGGTGAGTCCGGAAAATCCTCTGACGGCGCGGGTCACCATCAATCGCATGTGGAACGAGCTGTTTGGCGCCGGACTGGTGGAGACGACGGAGGACTTTGGAATCATGGGCCAGCGCCCCTCTCATCCCCAGCTGCTGGATTGGCTGGCGGTGGAATTCCGGGAGAGCGGCTGGGACATGAAGCATATGTACAAGCTCATGGCGATGTCGGCTACCTACCGCCAGAGCTCCCGATCCACCCCGGAGCAGCTCACCCGCGACCCCAAAAATCTTCTACTGGCGCATGGCCCTCGGTTCCGCATGGACGCCGAGATGCTGCGTGACGTCGCGCTCCAGACGAGCGGTTTACTGGTGAATAAGATTGGCGGTCCGAGTGTGAAGACCTACCAGCCGGACAATGTGTGGGAGTCAGTCGGGTACCCCACCAGCGACACCACGCATTACAAACAGGATCACGGGGACGCGCTTTACCGGCGCAGCATGTACACCTATTGGAAGCGGATGGCGATGCCGCCGGATATGGATGCCTTCGACGCACCCACGCGGGACACGGCTTGTACGCGGCGCCAGCGGACCGATACGCCGCTGCAGGCATTGGTAACCATGAATGATCCTCAATGGGTGGAAGCGTCGCGTGCTCTTGCCCAGCGCCTGATCGAGCATGGCGGAAAGCAGCCTGCGGAGAGGATCAAATATCTGAGTGACCTGGTGCTCTCTCGTGATCCGTCGCCACAGATGGAAACGGTGTTGCAGCAGTCGCTGGACGAAATGCAAAAGCACTACGCGGCCGATCCCGCTGCAGCGCGCGATTTGATCGCGGTCGGCGAGAAGCCGCGCGACCCCGCCATTCCGGCGCCCGAACTTGCAGCGTGGACGATGGTGGTGAGCGAAGTGCTGAATCTGGATGAGACGTTGAACAAATAGGTTTCGAGGAGAACCGCCGTGAAGCAACATCCGCTTTGTACCGACCCTGACTCCGGTCCCACCGTCATGGACCTTCCCATTGCGGAAGGCATGAAAGCGGAATGGGCCGAGTTGGAAACCCGTCGGCACTTTTTAGGTAGAGCCGGAAAGGTGCTCGGTTGGGCCGCGCTGGCCACGCTGGCCGGGGATAAAGTGCTCACCGGCGACGCGCGGGCGGCCAATGTAGCGGTTCCCCCTACGCCACAGAGTCTTCGACTGCCTAACTTTGCGCCCAAGGCAAAGCGGGCGATCTACCTGTTTATGTCGGGTGGGCCACCGCAGATGGACCTGCTCGATTACAAACCGAACCTTGCCCAGCTGTACGACAAAGACATCCCCGACTCAGTACGTGGAGCGCAGGCACTTACCGGCATGACCGCGGGGCAGGCGCGTTTCCCCATCGCGCCGTCGCACTGGGCCTTTAAGCAGTACGGCCAGTCAGGCGCGTGGGTGAGCGACCTTATGCCGTATACCGGGCGCATGGTCGATGATCTCACGATCATCAAATCAACCAACACGGACGCAATCAATCACGAGCCGGCCATCATGCTGCTCAACACGGGCAACATGAACGCCGGCAAGCCGTGTCTCGGATCCTGGCTATCCTATGGCTTGGGCAGCATGAACGATAATCTGCCGACCTTTATGGTGCTGCTCAGCAAGCTGAACCCCAAGGAGAATAATCAGCCGGTGTCTTCGCGTTTGTGGAGCAGTGGTTATCTTTCCTCTCAGTATTCGGGCGTCGGTCTGCGTTCGGCAGGCGATCCGGTTCTGTATCTGAGCGACCCCAGGGGAGTCGATCGCGATGTGCGGCGCAAGATGCTCGACGCAGTCAACGAGATCAACCGGCAGACCTACCAGGAGTTGGGAGATCCGGAGACGAACTCTCGTATCTGGCAATACGAAATGGCGTATCGCATGCAAGCCTCGGTGCCGGAGCTGACGGACATGAGCCGTGAGCCGCAGTCCACATGGGACCTCTACGGTCCGGATGCCAAAGAGCCGGGAACGTTTGCCTACAATTGCCTCATGGCGCGCCGCATGGCCGAGCGCGGGGTGCGCTTTACGCAGGTATACAAGCGGGGATGGGATGTACATGCGGACGTGACGGGTATGTTGCCGATTCTCTGCCAGGAAACAGACAGGCCGGCGTATGCATTGATTACCGATCTCAAGCAACGCGGCTTGCTCGACGACACCCTGGTGATCTGGGGAGGCGAATTCGGGCGAACGGTGTATAGCCAGGGAGGCTTGTCAGCAGACAACTATGGCCGTGATCACCATCCTCGCTGCTTTACTACCTGGATGGCGGGCGGGGGCGTGAGACCGGGAATCACCTACGGTGAGACCGACGAATACAGCTACAACGTGGTCAAAGACCCGGTGCCGGTCAGGGACTTCAATGCGACCCTGCTGCACTGCCTGGGAATAGACCACAACAAGCTTACGTATAAATTTCAGGGATTGGATCAGAAGTTGACCGGCACTACCCCCGCCAGCGTGGTGAACGGTCTGTTCGCATAATGATTCCCGGCAAAGGCCTTGGCATTGGCACTTAGTAAACCTCCCTCCAATGGCCGCCCGATCAGGCTGGTCTGGATGGCATCGTTCCTGGCAATGGTGATGTTGTTGCTGCTCCCTGCGGTGTTCCGGCTGGACGGCAACACGCATGCCGATTGGCAGCAGTTCCTGGGGCGATTCCATCCGCTCGTGGTGCATCTGCCTATCGGCTTGATCCTGCTTCTGCCGCTATTGGAGATAGCAGGAAAATTTCGCCCGGTACTGCTGGAAGCGGCGACGTTCGTCCTGTCGTTGAGTGTTTTTAGCTGTGTGGTGGCACTGACCCTGGGGTACCTGCTCGCGTACGGCAGTGGAGAGGCGGGCGCGAGCGTCACACGCCATATGTGGGGCGGCATCGCGCTCACCCTGTGTGTGGGCGGTTGCGCGCTGGTCCGCGGCGCTTCCGGCGGGCTGCGCCGCGTTTATCCGTGGTTGCTGGCTTCGGTGCTGATCCTCTTGGTATGGACGGCGCACCAGGGCGGCTCGCTGACCCATGGCGATCGCTACCTGACCGAGTATCTTCCTCAACCGCTGAAGCATTTGACCGGCATGGGAACAGTGCAGGCGAAGACGTTTGCCTATCCCGACTCGTTTTATGCCCGGCGCCTCTCCCCGGTATTCGACGCCAATTGCATCGTCTGCCACGGCGAGCGAAAGGTCAAAGGACATCTTCGCCTGGACTCCTACGACGCGTTGATGAGGGGCGGAGCGGATGGCGCTGTCGTGATCCCGGGTCACCCGGAGAGAAGTACGTTGCTCAAGCGCATCACATTGCCGGCGGATGATAAGCACTTTATGCCCTCGGAAGGGAGGCCGGCGGTGAAACCGGAGGAGATTGCGTGGATCCAAGCCTGGATTGCGCAGGGCGCGTCGCCTGAACTAAAGACTCTGGCCGGAATCTCGCTGCCGCATGAAGACGAGCCGCTGCCGCAGGTGGCGGACTACAGCGGAAAAATGGCTGTGATCGAGCAGGCAGCGAAGGCCGCAGGAGTTACACTTGTGCCGGTGTCAAGAAACCTGGGCGATGGTCTCATTTTGAATACCCTCGATGCCGGAGCGAAGTTTGGCGATGCCCAACTGGTAAGCCTGGAACCCTTTGCGCCCTATATTGTTGAGGCCGGGCTGGGACGTACGTCGGTGACTGACGCGAGCCTGGGTACGCTGGCGAAGTTCAGTCATCTGCGCGCGATCCACCTGGAAGGAACGGCCATTACCGGGAATGGTTTGGCTCAGCTGGCCAAATTACAACAGTTACGGTATCTCAACCTGAGCGGAACCCGGGTGACAGCGGCGGCGGTAGCCCCGCTCACCTCCTTCAAAGGGCATCTTTATCTTTACAACACTCCGGCGCGGCCTGTACCGGCGGCGCCCGATGGACAGTCGACAGCGAGGAAAGAACCATGAAGCGTCGTGAATTTTGCGCGATCACCGGAATCGCCGCGGTGGCGAGCCTGCTGCGCCCGGCCGCACATGCGGATGACAGGTCAGAGGAGCCAACTTTGAGTTCATTACAACGGCAGACCGGCAACGGGGAATGGACCTATCGCGTCGTTTCCAACTGGGGACAGCTGCCGGCGGGAGAAACATTCGGCGGAACCCACGGCGGCATCGCAACCGACAAAGCCGGACTTCTCTACGTGAGCACACAGAGCAAGACAGGCGTGCTGGTGTATGACCGCGAGGGCAAGCTGCTCAAAACGATTGCCAACGACTATCCGGAAGTCCATTCGCTGACGTACGCCAACGAGAACAATGAGGAGTATTTTTACGCCACGGTACAGAAGGGAACGGAGAAGGAGAACTGGCTGTTCCTCAAGATGAAAACGGATGGAACGGTGGTGCAAAAGATCACTGCGCCCGGCGAGGCAGGCTTCCATGCGCCCAATGAGTGGCGTTTGACCGCGGCTGTGCCGGGACCGGACGGGTCCATCTATATCGCCAATGGATACGGAGATTCACGCATCTTTAAATTCGATAAGGCGGGCAATTACCAGGCAGCCTATTCAGGGAAAGGCACGGCGGACGGCATGTGCAACTGCAGTCATGGTCTGGCCGTGGACATGCGTTACGATCAGCCGCTCCTATTGGTGTGTGACCGGGAAAACCGGCGGCTCAGCCATTACGACTTCGACGGCAAGTTCGTTCGCAACGTCACGCTGCACCTGCGCCGGCCGTGCCAGGTGAGTTTCTGGGGCGACTACGCCGTCATTTCAGAACTGGAAGGGCGCGTCACCATTCTCGACAAAGACAATACGCCGGTGGCCTTTCTGGGCGACAACCCGCATAAGGATCAGTGGGCAAATTACAAATTGCAGCCAGGTGATATTGCACCGGTAAACTTCAGCGCAGCCCATGGGTGCCACATCGATAAGGATGGCAACATCTACGTTTCCGATTGGAATCAAACAGGTCGCGTATCGAAGCTGGTGCGGATACAAGCATGATTGCAGAAGCTCTTCGAGCCGCGGAAAACCGACAAGGTTAACGCTTCCACGAAATAAATTTCCATCCGGCGCGACGATGCTGGTTTGCCCCCGGGAGTTGCCCGGTGGTGGTATCACCGTTCTCATTGGTTAATAAATCGGGAACTTGACCGCGTGAGGTTTCTGCGGCGACCTCCCAAATTTGCACGATCTGCCCCCGTTCTGATGCAGATACAACAGATGTGCACAACAGCCCAAGCGATATGGGCCTGTTCGGCATCCAACCAACGATGGTGAAGGGCGTAATGAGGCTCGCCTCAACGCGGCCGTAACGTTACGATAGTTGCAGGGGCGTTTTGCCGGTTCACGCCGATGCCCCGGGAAAGGAAGGTGCGTGATGACTCTCAAGCCTACGGATATGCTGGAGATTCAATCGGCCATCGACGAGTACGAAAGAAGGTTTCCACGCCGGCCGGCGCCCTCGGCCGAGGTAGCGCTGGCGTGGCGCCTGGGCAAACGAGTGGTGACGACCACCCTCGGGACGCCTGCATTGGAGAATTCGCCCCCGTGGGTTGAGGGAATCGTCCGTGTCGGCTGGTGGGGGATGTTCGCACTCATAACCGCTTCGGTCTTTTTCTTCGGAGCTGTTATCGGCGGACTAAGACTAAAATGAGGCAATTCTTCTGGCGAGCTGGCTGCGTAGTTGCCGTCGCCGGAACGTTGCTGAGCGTTCTCTATGCTCAGCGCCCCTTCCGTGAATACCCTTCGGTGGAGTATGGCGAATCGTTGCCGCTGCCGGGAGACTGGCATCGGCAGGGGGAGTGGGCATTTGCCCGGTTGATGTATCCCCCAGGCCCCCTCGACGGCTATCGAGGCAGGTTTGAGGGTGACTGGCGAGCCGGACTCTCTCTCTGGACTCAGGACTATCCGCGCGCTGACCGTTCTTTCGCGCAGGCAGTGAAGCGTTTGACCCGCGTCGACGCTCGATCGGTGGAGCAGGCAGTCAATCTCGACGATGGCGACGAGGTGTACAACTGGCCCTGGCTTTACGCTGTGCAGGTGGGAGAGTGGGGCCTGACCGAGGCCCAGGTCCGCAAGCTTCGCGACTATCTGCTCCGTGGAGGCTTTTTCATGGCCGACGATTTTCACGGATCTGAGGAGCAGGCCTACTTTGAGCAGACGATGAGGATGGTGTTTCCAGATCGCTCTATCGTCGATATTCCGAACAACGATCCGATCTTCCACACGGTCTTCGACCTGGACGATCGTTATCAGATCCCGGGCGCGGAGCACCTGGCCACCGGGCACAAGAAAGATGGAAGGGTGGCCCGGTGGGAGGGCATCTACGACGATAAGGGCCGTGTGATGGTGGCCATCTCTCTCAACTCGGATATCGGCGATTCATGGGAATGGTCCGACACTCCGCAATATCCGTTGAAGTTTTCTGACCTGGGTATACGCCTGGGCGTCAATTACGTCGTCTACGCGATGACGCATTAAAGCATTTTCACTTCTGGTGCATGCAGAGCAACCGATCCCGACGCGGCTTTTCCCCAAGACCCGGGGTCCCCGGCAGGCGAGCCTGCTGGGGTGGAAGAAAAGCCGCACCTCGCCGCACTCACCTGTGCAGAGTAGAAGTGAAAATGCTCTAAATGCTCTAACCGGCTTGTTTTATGCGCGGCCAAGCGATGAGGGTTGTGCCGTTACTATCTGCTGTTACTACAATCTTGCATTCTGTTACTCAAGGACCGTAGCTTATTTCGCAGAAAACGCTATGCTCATCTTCAAGCGGCGGTTCTCCGCGAAACAATTCGTCGATTCTTTCGGGGGAGGGATTCGATGAACTGTGACGTGGAGAATCGCCGTTACTCATTTGTGTCACCGCGACTGCGCCTTCGACTGCTCGCTCCCGCGATTGCGCTGATTGTCGCAGCCACGATGATCCCGATCCGGCTCCGCCACCCATCGCTCAATTACATCCACGACGACTTCGACGTCCCCGATTTTGTTAATAACCTGCTGCTCTATATGCCTTTGGGCATTGCCTTGGGCGGCTCGTCACTGCTGCGTGCGTCCCTCTTCGGCCTTTGTTTGTCCACAGGTGCTGAGGTGTTGCAACTCGGCTACGTTGACCGTATCCCTTCGTTCAGTGATATTGCGTGCAATACCTGCGGGGCCGTGATTGGGTACCTGGCCGCGACGGTTTATTTTCGGAGCACCGGCCGCGATCTGAAGTCACTGAGGGTGGGTCGACTGGCAGCGGTTGTGGCGATTGTGATCGCGGTATCCGGCACCGTAGCGCTTGTTTACCACCGGACGAGATCAGATTTCTCGAATTGGAATCCAGCGTTTCACCTGGCCATCGGGAACGAGGTGACGGGAGACCGGCCGTGGGAGGGAACGATCTCGGCGTTACAGATTTACCCGTTTGCGCTGGCTCCCTCGCAAATCAGCGATCTTGCGGTGCGGGCGGCGGCTTCTGATGGAGCCGGCCAGCCTTCTAAACTATCTGCATTGCCGGAGGGTGGACTACTGCCGGCCGTGGATTTGACGACAGCCCACGGCCGGCCGGTTCTTTCGCAGCAGCAAGAGCTTGGCTTATACAACGCGCTCGTGAGCGGGAACCAGCTCACACTTCTGGTTGCGATGCGTCCAGGGAACCTCGAGCAACTCGGCCCCGCACGGGTAATCACGTATTCGAAAGATACGTCCGAACGAAATTTCACGTTGGGCCAAATTCACAACACCCTGACATTCCGCCTGCGTACGCCAAACTCGGGCGCGAACGGCACGGGCCCGGCCTTGTACTCAGGGCCTGTACTTTCTTTGGCGCGGACGTCGTTTGTGGCCGCGGTCTATGACGGGCGTATTTCCAGCTTGTACGTCGACGGCATATTGGCTGCGCAAGCAAATCTTGGGGCAAAAAGGCCTCACTTGCCGAGGCGGATTTTGTCACTGCTGCCGGAATCCATACCGATTCATGAAATTGAGCTGGTTGGCGCGGAGATGGTATGCAGCGGTCTCTTCTCACTCGGGATCTTTGCCCTCGCTGGTGTTCCCCGGCGGCTGCCGATGCGCTTTTTTGGGGCCGCGGCGGCGGGAGCGATGATCGGTGGAACCGTCTGGACCTTCGGCGTATCCGGCGGGGCCCTGGGAGTGCGCGTCCTGGTGGAATGCGTCGCCGCGGCTTTGGTGATTGCCGCGTCGGTAGAGACGCAAACAACCACGTGAGTTCCTGGGTGATGTGACAAAGTTTGCGAGAAGTTTGTGAGAGTGGTGTGACGATGAGAATCCTGGTAATTGGCGCCGGCGCGGTCGGAGGGTACTTCGGCGGCCGCCTGGCTGAGGCGGGGCGAGAGGTCACGTTTCTGGTGCGCGCCGCGCGTGCAGAGCAAATACACAAGCAGGGACTCAGGATCGTGAGTCCACATGGCGACGCGATCGTTCATCCGCGGGTCATCGCTGCCCATGAAGTAGATGCCCCCTACGACCTGATTTTGCTGAGTGTAAAGGCCTACGGACTGGCGGCTGCGATGGAGGATTTTGCTCCCGCGGTGGGCCCAGCCACGATGATCTTGCCGGTACTGAATGGAATGCGCCACTTGGAGTATCTCGGGGCAGAGGTTTGGAGCGCACGCTGTGCTTGGCGGCGTTTGCTTCGTCTCGACGGATCTCGGTCGCGGATGGCGAGGTTGTGCAACTCACGGAGACCCAGAAGCTCGTTTATGGCGAACCTGGCGGCGGCGTTTCTGAACGTGTGCGCGCGGTGGACGAGGCGATGCAGGGTGCAAATTTCCAGGCGCAGCTATCTGAACACATCATGCCTGACATGTGGGAGAAATGGGTTCTGCTGGCGAGCCTCGGAGCCTTAACCTGCCTGATGCGTGGCAATATCGGCGAGATCGAAGCCGTACCCGGGGGTACGGAGATTGCGCTTGGGGTTTTGCGCGAATGCAGCGAAATATCGACAGCATGCGGCTTTGCGCCGAACGAAGCGAGGACGCTCAAAACACAGAAGACCTTCACCACGAAAGCCTCCACGCTGACCTCTTCGATGTACCGGGACCTTATGAAGGGCGGTCACGTGGAAGTGGACGAGATTATCGGTGATCTATTGCGCAGAGGGCAGCAGCGCAATGTGTCTACGCCGCTGCTTAAGGCAGCGTTCGTGAACCTGAGCATTTACAGCGGGCGGCTCAAACCCTCGGCCTAATTGTGTAATACCCGCAGGGCTAAACAGGCTGCGGCACGCTGGAAAAACAGAGTTCTCAGGCAGGGCACGGCTGCCTCGCCGCAGCGAGCGTTAGAAGTGAAAATGCTCTAGCCGCTGAGGTACGGTTTTGCGAGCGGTGTTGACTTCCAGTTAACTACCCCTGTTTCCTCAACTTTTTTCTTGAGTCCACTTGCCGGCAACGAAAAGCTGTCCCAGGATGGAAGCAGGGTGGAAAACGTCGAACCAAGTTCCCGACGCTTTCCCCTCACAAAAAGTGCGCGCACCATATCCTCCCCCTGCATTCGGCTGAGTATGAAATGCCGCTCCCCCAATCTCCTGAGAACGAGGATGCGATTCACCATGCCCAAAAATCCTGTAACCGATCCAATTACCGATCAGGAAATCGCCTTCGCGCACCTGATACTTTCCGGAAACCTCAACGACCGCGAAGCTGCGGAAGCCGCCGGGCTCAATCCCACCACAGCTGCCTACACCAAATCCAAGCCACGCGTCCGCGAGTATATGGAACAGCACCGCGCCGCCGTCAGCGAGAAACTCATAGACCAGGAAGTGGAAGAACGGCGCAAGCTCTATCTTGACCGCGGCCAGATCCTGGTCCGCCTCTGGGAACTGGCCAACCTGAGTCCTGAAACGACCAAAGGCAGCATAGCCGGCCAGGTCAAATCCATGGCCATGATTGCCGCTATCCAAGGTCTGCTCCCGAACCGTATCAATGGCCGTCACGTTTCCCACGCTTCTGGGCAACCCGCGTCCTCGGCCCTCAAGCCACAATCGTACGTCTCTGGGGCGATGCGTCCGCAACCGGTTACCGGGCTGGAACCGGCCAACTCCGTAACCGCCGTGGAAGCACAACCCACCGACCCTCCGGCGCACCAGACTCCTCCAAAGCCATCCAACGACGCACCTTCTGTCAACAAGGGGCACCGCCACACCAGCCAGGACAATCCCTTCACCGACCCCAAGGACCTTCGTTGGGCTTCCGACGCGATTGCTCTCAACTTCGATGCTCTCGTCAACACAACCAGCCCACGCAGACTACCCCTCGTCCCTGGAAAGGGACGCTTTGCTTATGGCCGTTGAAGTTCGCAAGAAGGGGCAAACTTTATCGAACTTTATGCAACCTCGTTGGGTGGCCCACGCAAGCTTTGCTGGTGTGCGTTGGCACTACTTCGCCGCAGCGAGCAGCGTTGCCAACGCGCCAAAACAACCAAAAACATCGACTTTTATCAAACTTTACCCAAACCCGGCCCCAATCCAACCTTCCGCTGGCGGAGAATCTGGAACGTAAACTCAAAGAGGCTGCCCTGAGCTTGCCGAATGGGGACGGCTGAAAATAGCTCGGACGAAATCCTGGGTACTTTTATCAAACTTTACCCAAAACCGGCACCGATCCAGTCCCGCAGGGACGGCACAATCTTTACCACGGCACGTCAGTACCGTGGCGCCCACGCAAGCATCGCTTGAGTGGGAACATCGTAAAGAAAAAGCGGATTCGTCTGGAAAAATTTCAGAGACATGGAAAGGAAATAGCATCTAAATAAGTAGCAAACCTATCTACCGCAGCCAGACAGGGATAAAAACAGCGTCCCGTCCTGGGCTTAACTGAAAGTGAGTGCCCAGGTGCTCGCAGCCACTGCTCTTTGACAACTGAATACGCCATCCGCTTGAAAGCCTCCTTCGAATCAACAGCCGGTGGCGCGTGGCTATCGCTATCTGCACTGGGTGGCTGAGGGTTTTTCACAGCAACCCTCAGCCTCCCGGTGGCTTGAACGCTCGTCAAACCCGCGAGAAGGTTCCGGTGCATAAATTCAGGGCTAAACAGACTGCCTCCTGAACCAGCTGACCGATCAAGCGTGCGCCGGGTCACTCGCTGTCGATGCGGAAATCGAGTCCAGCTCAGCCAGGACTTCGGGCGGAAGCCGCAGGTCCACCGCGTCCAGATTCTGGTGAAGATGCTCGAGTGAGGAGGTTCCCGGAATCATAAGGATATTGGGCGAGCGGTGAAGGAGCCAGGCAATCGCGACCTGCATCGGGGTGGCCTGCAAAGAGGCTGCGGCTTCGTCGAGTTCCGAACATTGCAAGGGAGTGAAGCCCCCAAGAGGGAAGAAAGGGACATAGGCTACCCCTCTTTTCGCCAGGTCGTCGATAAAGTCATCGTCGGTCCGGTTGGCCACGTTGTAGAAGTTCTGCACGCAGACGATCGGTGCGATTTTCTCCGCCTCGGCGAATTGCCCCGGCGAGATGTTGCTAAGACCGAGACTGCGAATCAGGCCCTTTTGCTGAAGATCGGCGAGAACCGTTATCGGTTCCTCTACCGATGCTTCGGTTGGGGAAAGAAATCCTCCGACTCGGAGATTGACAACATCGAGCACATCGAGCCCCAGATTGCGAAGGTTGTCGTGAACCGCCTGGGTTAGTTCTTCGGGGGCCAGAGCCGGCAGCCACGATGCATCCGAGCCGCGGCGGGCACCCACCTTGGTGACGATCACGAGGCCATCCGGATATGGATGCAGCGCCTGCTTGATGATCTGGTTGGTAACGTGTGGGCCATAGAAGTCGCTGGTGTCGATGTGATTGACGCCGCGGGCGATGGCCTCGCGCAAAACAGCGAGCGCCGCCTGCATATCTTTGGGCGGCCCCCAAACATGCGGCCCGGCGAGTTGCATGGCGCCATAGCCCATCCGTTTCATAGTCATCGAGGTGCCCGGTAGCGTGAAGTTGCCACTACGATCCATATCGGTTGTCATATCTGTCCTTTCGTCCAATCATCCACCCTGGGATGCTGCTGGTGCATTTGGTTAGATGAAGTAAGCTCCAGTTTAGGAGTTCGCATTTGCCGTGATCCTCGTTAGCCCTGCTGGAACCCCGCAAATCGCCGGTGCAAGCCCGATTCAAAGACAGAAAGCCTCGGCAAAAAAAAGGAATAAGGGCCTTGCGCAGCGGTCCACGACCGGCGTACAGTCGTTTATCGATATATCGATAAACGAGCTTCTATGCCAAAACGAAAACTCGATCCCCTCCCTTCGGCTGCTTTCCAGATCCTGTTATCGCTGGCCGATCAGGATTTGCACGGATACGCCATCATGCGGCAAGTAGAGGCGCAGACGGACGGCCGCATGCGGTTGGGCCCGGGAACCCTCTACAGCTCGATTCAATCGTTACTGGAAGAAAGCTTCATCAAAGAAGTGGGCTCGCATGAGGACGCGAGCCCCAGCGACCAGCGGCGGCGATGCTATCGGTTAACGTCTGCCGGACTGAAACTGGCACGCTCCGAGGCGGAGAGACTTGCCGGCCTGCTCCGGGTAGCACGGGCCAAGAAGATTTTGCGGGGGGATTATGTCTGAGAAGATATATGCCTTTCTGTTGCGCCTCTATCCTTCAGGTTTTCGCAAGGCTTATGGGGGCGAAGCCGTGCAGCTGGTCCGCGACCGGTTGCGCGATGAAAGAGGACTCATCCGCCGGTTGCGGCTCTGGTTGGACCTGGTGGCTGATTTTGCGATGTCTCTACCGCGCGAGTACCGCTATGCCCAACCCGTTTTCGCAAAGTCTTCCCTGCCGCGTGGTTTGGACGGAGTGCCTTCCTTCCAGGTACTTGAAGACCAGCCACTGGGGATTGGAACGCTGCTTGCGGCGGTTCTTTTTTTTCTGGTCGCGCTGGGTACCTTGTCGATCATGATGAAGCACCTGGGAGATCATCGGCGGTCTTCCGATGCGGTTATGCAGGGGGGGCGCGCGCCGCATACTCGCTGGGCTCCATCGCCGGGATCGTCCGCGCGGTTGAGCAAGAATGCGAGCGGCGCAGCGGCCGCGGTTTCCCAACCGGCTGCTCAACAGGCCGTGGCGCCTGCGGATGCAGCCAGCCCACGGGTAGCTTCCCCTGACCTCACGCTGGACACCGCGGAGCGTCAGCGTGTGATTGATGCAGCGGTCGCCAACCTGAAGAAGCATTATTTCGATTCTGACGGGGCGCAGAAGATCGCCAACGCCCTGATGGTTCACGAACGAAACGGCGATTACAACTCCATCACGGAGGGGCCGGTGTTTGCCGGCCTGCTGACCCGGCAGATGAGGGAAGCAGGCCAGGACGTGGACCTGACGATGGAGTACAGCGTTGCCCGTCTACCGGATCACCCGCCGGCGCAAACTACTGAAGATCTTGCGCGCTACAAAAAATTCCTGGAACAGAACAAATGCTTTTTCAACAAGGTTGAGATTCTGCCGCATGCCATCGGCTATTTGAAGCTTGATGGGTTTGCCGACGTATCGATTTGCCGTTCGGCGGCTGTGGAGGCGATGGCTTCTTTGAATAGCGCGAAGGCGGTTATTTTCGATTTGCGCGACAACCGCGGTGGTGACGGAGCTATGGGTGCGTTGATGGCCGCCTACCTCTTCGACCATCCTCAGTACTGGTATAGCCCGCGATCTGGCCCGACGCCGAAGTCCTGGACGCAGTCACCGGTTCCAGGAAATCGCCTCGCGGATAAGCCGGTGTATTTGCTGACTTCGGCCTCCACGTGGTCCGCGGGGGAGCAATTCAGTTACGACCTGAAGATGATGAAACGGGCGACGCTGGTCGGAGAAACGACGGGTGGCGGAGCCCACGCGGGAGTGTGGCATCGGATTGACGATCACTTCGGTATGGGTATTCCTGAAGTGAGAGTGGTCAACCCATACGCAAAGAACGATTGGGAGGGCACTGGGGTGGAACCGGACCTGAAAGTAAAGGCGGCCGATGGGCTCACGATTGCAGAGAAGCTGGCGGAAAGCAGGCTGCGGAGGGGTAAGACGGAGTGAGTTGCTTGCGGAAAGCCATCCCGCAAGCGGGGCAACAGAAGACAAAAAGATCGGGAGAGAGAGCCGGTAGTTGCGTCAGCTTTGCCGCTCGATTCAGCGTTGGTATTGTTGGTCGCTGACGTGCTCCAGCCAATCTACGGCTTTGCCGTCTACTCGTTCCTGGATTGCGATGTGCGTCATGGCCGTGGCCGGTGTGGCGCCGTGCCAATGTTTCTCTGCCGGCGCGAACCAGACCACATCCCCAGGGTGAACTTCCTCGATCGCGCCCCCTTCCCGCTGAACCCACCCGCATCCCGCCGTGATGATCAGGGTCTGTCCGAGGGGATGTGTATGCCAGGCGGTACGCGCTCCGGCCTCGAATGTGACGCTGGCGCCGGCAACCAATGCTGGGTCAGGGGCTTGAAAGAGCGGGTCGATACGGACAGCGCCAGTGAACCACTCTGCCGGCCCCTTGCCCGAAGGCCGCGAGCCAATGCGGTTGATTTCCATGACCTCATTCTAATTGCTGCCGGTGGACCCGGGGGCCGCCGAGACGGGCCGCCATGATCAAAGGATCAAAGGGAATCAAGACCAGAAGTTTAGTCCTAAGCAGCAGAAATTTGCATCGGTCCAGTTGAGCTTTGCAGAGGGCCACACGTCTTGACATTTAATCTTGAAGCATTAAGACTTTGTGAGTCACGATTGGAGTTTGGTGTCGTTCCGCACGAGTTTTTGGCGGTCGTTGCGGTTTCCGGCGGCCGCGACAACAGCCGGGGCAAGCCTTCGTTGGAAGCAATGCTTGAAAAGCCAAGATTAGTGGCCCAGACCATGTTGTTCGGAAGGGTTGTCTTGTACGGATGCACCGCTTGCGGGAAGAGCTTCGCCATGCCTCTCCTGGAGGGCGCGGTTCCTTCAGATTTTCCCGCGCCGGACGTTGTTCATGCCGCGTTCCTCGTCCATGATTGCAAGGTCTGACGCCTGCCAAGGTGCGAGTCGAAGTAAGACCTGTCCAAATTAGCTTTTCTGAAGAAGTTTGCTGGCGGATGTTTGGGTGGAAGCCCCTTGCTTTAGCAGGGGGAGGCAACGCTTTAGCGTTGCCGGAAGAAACCCGACCTCTCTATCCTGCGCTTTAGCGCTGGGCTTGTTTTACGGCCCGACTAAAGTCGTGCCCTGATCCAAAACCGGATTTTCCGCAGACTGTAAAGCGCTTGCCTTCGAGACGGATAAATGATCATTTGTGTGGCGGACACCACTAGCTGACCTGCTGCCGCGGGGGCTGTCCAGGCTCACAAGTCCAGGCTCACAAGTCCAGGCTCACAAGTCCACGCTCGCAAGTCCAGGTTTGGCAAGTCCAGGTTTGGCAAGTCCAGGTTCGGCAAGTCCAGGTTCGGCAAGTCCAGGTTCGGTGTTCCACCTGACTCAATTGCGGGCTTCAAGGCTCAAGTAGTTCCCATACCGCTCATCTCAAAGCTCTTGATCGTCGTGGATTAAGACCATCGCCCTGCGTTGGGTGGCCTGCCCCGCGAATTTTGTGGCAGTCGGTTTGAGGTAAACTGGGTTAGATTGAAATGACACTTGGAACTAAATTGGCCAGGCATCTTGCCCCAGGAGCCAGTTGCGCAATCAAGGTGTAGTGACGTCTGGAAGTCAAATTTAGCAATAAACACAGCTGCAGGATAAACTTGGCACTCGATTCTCCCGAAATCGAACACGATAGGACCCACCCCAACCGCATGGCCGCCCAATTGTCGTTTGCAGGATCTGCCTGGAAGGGTTTTGGGCGCCTACTGCTCCGGACACTCATGAAATTCCGCGGGGTAAGTATGGCGATCGGCGCTTTTGTCGGTCTGGTGAGCTTTTCTCTGGCGTTTGAACACAAATTGCCGGGTATTGCCATGCTGGCCGGGCCGACTGCCGGAGCGTTTCGGGCCTGGCGCGGCGCACGCCTTTCCCCGGTTTAAGCGCCGCGCCATGACAGATCCCATTCTGGAAGTACGCAACCTGCGCAAGGACTACGACGAAGGACGAATCGAGGCCCTTCGGGGCGTCGATCTCTCCATCGACGCCGGCGGGTTCGTTGCCATTAGCGGGCACAGCGGTAGTGGTAAATCGACCCTGCTCCACCTGCTCGGCGGCCTCGATACCCCCACCAGCGGCGATGTCCTGTTCCGCGGCGCGCCTCTCGGGTCGTCTATTAGCCTCGACATGTATCGCTGCCATCATGTCGGATTCATCTTCCAGTCTTTCTACCTGCTGCCCACCTTGAATGCTCTCGAAAACGTGCAGGCCCCCATGCTCGCTACGAGCAATGGCGCCGTCGATCGAGGGGAACGTGCCGAGGCACTGCTGCGTGAAGTGGGCCTGGAGCACCGCATGCGCCAGCATTCGAATGAACTCTCTGGGGGAGAACGGCAACGCGTGGCGATTGCTCGGGCGCTGGCCAATAACCCTTCAATCCTGCTGGCAGATGAGCCCACTGGGAATCTCGACAGCACCAACTCCGCACGCATTATGGAGATCCTCGCCGGCATTCAGAAAACCCGCGGCATGACGCTGATTGTCATCACGCACGAGGACGAGATTGCGAACTCCGCGCCACGTCACATCCGCATCCATGACGGAAGGATCGTGCAATGAGGCGCGCCATGAGATGTGCAATGAGGCGCGCCTCGGTTGTGGCTGCCGCAATGCTGCTCATTGCGGCCACTGCGCACGCGGCGGATGCGCGAGCGGTGCTTGCGGTCGCGCGGCAGCGCATTGAGACTGCCGATTTTCGCGCCACCGGACGCCTGGTGCGGGTGGATGCAAGCGGGAATCGAGTCAGCAAGGCCATTACCATCAAGGCGCACTGGTTTCCAGGCGTTCTTCGCGAGCTCGTCGAGATCGTCTCACCTCGAACGCCGGCGGGGAATGCGCGCCAGGATGAGGGTCAAAATGCGGGGCGGGTCAGTATCTTGCTTGAAATGCGGCCCAACGGCCAGAATACGATCCGGATTTTCCGTCCACACGAGTCCGCGCCGGCCTCGTTGCCTTTTGATAAGTGGAGTGAGGGTGTATCCGGCAGCGGCTTCAACTACGAGGACTTTCTGCAGCCGGAATATTACTGGCAGGGCCAGACGATTCTCAAACGTGCCAGATTTGGCGCTCGCGATTGCGATGTACTGATGAGTACACCGGGCCCATCGGATCGTTCCCACTATGTCGAGATCCAAACCTGGCTCGACCACACCATCGGCTACCCCGTCTATGTGGAAAAGACGCTGAAAGATGGGGGGATCATGAAGGAATTTACATACTTCGGTTTGACCCAATCGGGCGGAGTCTGGTCAGCCAGACAGGTGGAAGTAAAGACACATGGCCACCCCGGATCGACCCTCCTGATTATTGAACGCGGAAGCACTAAAGCAAACCTTGGCATCAGGGACTTCAGTCCCGAGCAGATCAGCCAATTCGAGGATCGTCCATGACCCTTCTCTTCGTATTTTCGGTCGCCGTTGCGGCATTGCTCGTCACGGGATTCCTCTATCAATGCATCGGCGGCAGTCTTGACCGAAAGCGGTATACCGGTCCGGGCCGCTGGGTGGAAATTGAGCGAGGGCGAAGGCTTTACGTGGTCGAGAAGGGATCGGGTGGACCTGCCGTGCTCTTCGAGGCCGGCATCGCGGCCACCAACTTGAACTGGCATCACATACAGGAAACTGTTTCTCTCTTCACTGCCACAGCGTCTTATGATCGCAGCGGCCTCGGCTGGAGCAGCCCATCCTCTACTGTGCGCACGCCCGGAAACATCGCGGCTGAACTGCGCATCATGCTGCAATCCGCCGGCATCAAGCCGCCCTACATCCTCGTGGGACATTCCTTCGGCGGTTTGGTGGTGCGCCGGTACGCGGTCGACTATCCGGAAGATGTCGCAGGTGTTGTGCTGATCGATCCGATGCGCTGCGAGGAGTGGCCGCCGCTCGATCCAGCCAAGCAATCCATGATCGATCGAGGCAAGAAACTCGCTAGCTACGCGATCCCGATTGCGCGTTTTGGACTGGCCCGGCTCGCCGTAACGTCTCTGCTTTGCCGTTCTGGGCGAATCGCGGGGCATCTGGCTGGCGTTGCAGGGGTCGGGGGCCAGCATGTTCTGAAACGGGTCACGGAAGAAGTGGGCAAGATGCCCAGGGAGGTGTGGCCTATTGTCGCCGCACATTGGTCGCGGCCCAGCTACTACGCCGGAATGCAACGCCATGTGGAAGCAGTCCCGGATACAGTTCGTGAGATGGAGGACGCCGATCCCATTCGCGAGATTCCAGTACTGTTGCTGACTCCCGGAAAGTCGACCCCTCTCTCAGATCTGTGTCTCGACCAGATCGGGGACAATGTGCGGCAGGTGATTGCATCGGCCAGCGCGCACTGGATCCATCTCGACGAGCCCGGACTCGTGGTCGATTCGATTCGCGACATGGTGACCGCCGCAACCCCCGCGGAGATCCTGGTAACGATTTGACTCCTGCCGGCAACGGCGACTTTAGTCCGTCAGCTCTGAAAATCGCTCCTGCAGAACCCGTCGAAGAAACTTGCCGCTGTGATTCTGCGGCAGGTCGCCGGGAGCGAGAATCCAGATGCGCCGCGGCGCCTTATAAGCCGCGAGATTGCCGCGGCACCAATTCAGCAAATCAACTTCTTCGGAAGAGGAACCTGGTTGCAATTCAACCGCAGCCACGGGGATCTCGCCCTTCTCCTGATGACGCAGGCCGAACGCGACTGCGCGGGCTACAGCAGGATGGGCCAGCATTGCTTCTTCCAGTTCGCGAACGTACACCGAGTAGCCGCCCGACTTGATTACGTCCTTTGTGCGCCCCACCAGCCGGATAAGTCCAAGGCGATTCCGCGTGGCCAGGTCACCGGTACGCAACCAGCCGTCGCCGGTAAGAAGGCCCTGAGCATCGCCCTTGTCGTTCCAATAATGCGGAGCCAGACCGCGACGACGAATCTGGCATTCGCCCGCTACCCCCGCCGGCACGGTCTGGCCATGCTCATCGACCAGGCGGATGCGAAACGGCGGCACGGGGAGACACAGGTCGCCGCTCCCGTGCAGCAAGGGCAACTCAATCCCCATCATGGCGAGGCCGCCCAACTCCACCATGCCGTAGCCGTTCAGCAGAATGGGTGGGATACGCCAGCCGCCGGGCAGCCGGAACAGGGCTCCGAACTGACGCAAACGCTGTCGAACTTCGGAGGGAAGGTGGTCGCTGGCGGAGAGCCAGACACGCACACTGCCCAAGCGCGCAGGTGCGGGGTTGCTGTTGACCAGGCGGGCAAACATGGTGGGCACGCCAACAAAGGCGGTGATGCCGAAGCGCTCAACCAGGTCCAGCGCGGCATCGACATCGAAGCGATCGAGAAAACATCCGCGGATACCCGCCATGAGGCCGTACAGAGCAATGCTCACAGCCATGATGTGTGACCAGGGCAACGCTATGAGCGCAAGGTCCCGCGGGCCCAAAAATATCGCAGAGAGTACCGTGGACGCGCGCGCCCCAAGCAATGCGTTGCTCGACAAGGCTGCGCCCTTGGGAAAACCACTGGTGCCGGAAGTATGAAAGATGGCAACCGTTGCGGCCGGATCGATGGTGACCGGTGGCGACGGCACATTCGCCCTGGCAACCGTACCAGCAACCGTATCAGACACGCGGAGGAATCCGTCGAGCGTCTCCTGCTCATCATCTGCCTGTATCCAGGTGCGCACTGCATCTGCAAGGGCCTGGCGATCGCCGATCGTGCGTTCGAATACCACTCGGTCGGTAACCAGAATCTCCGCTCCGCTATCGGCGAGAATCCGGCGCACTTCGGCGAGGGAGAGCTGCGGATTCAGCGGAACCGCAATGCCTCCCGCGCGGATAATGGCAAGAAACCAATGGAAGCATTCGCGACTGTTGCTGCGATAGATGGCAACAGGCTGGCCCGGGCGAAGCGCGATGACCCGGCGTAGAAAAGCATCCATGGAGCAAATTTCCGCGTGCAGATCGGAAAGATGAAAGACGCCGCTTTCATAGACTGCGACTGCGCAATCCCCTTTCCGGCGAACCAACTCGTCCACAAGATTAGCGACCGTGACTCCGCTGTCGCGCGCGAGTAGATAGCGTTGCAGAATGCTCATTGCGCCGAGACCGGATTACGGCCCCAGTCGCTGGCCACACAATAATGGAAAAGGCGGTCGAGATAATCGAGTACCGGTGGCGGACTCACCCCGGCAGGCTGCAGAAGACGTTCGGCATTGCTGGTGTCAAACTGCATGCGCATGGTGAAGTAATCGCGGTAGGCGCGGCCGTCGCGCAGCACACGGCGTTTGCGGCCCCACAGAGAGAGAAACAGAAGCGGCCGCACCACGGCGAAGAAGAATCCCGGATCAACGAAACGCGGCTCGGGACCGTTGAAGTATTCCATTGCGCGATGGGCAACCTGCTGGATAGTTGCGCTGGCGCGCGGCCCGGCGCAGAGGTGGACTGTCGAGCCCTGGGCGGCTTCATCAAAGAGGAGTTGCGCGACGGAACTGGCGACAAAATCCACCGGCACAATGTCGAGTACCGCGTCAGGATAGCCAGGGACGGTGCGCCAAAGGCGTCGCGCGTAGATCTTCAGCGGCCAGTACATCATCTTGAAGCTGGAGGTGACGCCGGTTCTGGAGTCTCCCACGATGATGCTGGGACGCAGGATCACGCCGGGAAGCGAACCGAGACGCGATTGCACAAGGGCCTCAGCCTCAGCCTTGGTCTGTTCGTAGGTGTTGCGATAGCTCTGGCCCAGGGCAAGCTCGTTTTCGCGCACCAGGTCCTGAGCGCTCTCCGGCCACATAGGCTGTACCAACGTAGGCGAAGCTTCGAAGCTGGCGCGCGCCGCCCGCAAAATCGAGAATATGCCGGGTGCCCTCGACGTTAATGCGGCGAGCTTCGTCGAGCGAATGATCGAACCGCACGGTGGCTGCGGAGTGAATCACTCGGGTTGTTTCCGCCAACAAGCGTTGGTAGGCGACTGGATCGAGCCCACAGTGAGCGTGGCTGACGTCTCCAGAAAAAACCTGAACCCGCGACCGCTCCGCCAAAGGAATGAATGCATCGGCGCGCTGCTGACCCGATTGCCCGGCCCGGTCGCGGATGAGCAGCGCCAGGGTGGCGTTCGGCTTCCGCTCCAGAAGTTCGCGCACCAGCTGCACTCCGAGGAAGCCAGTTGCGCCCGTAACTAGAATGAGCTCTTCGTTGTCCATGTCAAAACCGGCCCTTAGTCCGCGAACAATAAGGAGGCCGGCGAATCATGACCGCTGGGTGCCTGTGCGACGGGCTGCGCTACCGCTCATTATAGCCTGCGAGCAGTGTGGAGCTCATTGTCACTTCATTGTCTCCTCGGGGCGGCAAGAGGATAACTTTGCTCGAAGTACGCGCAATGGCCACACGCGCCATGGAGTCAGAAAGCGCGATAGCGGAGGGGCATTCGGCGGTCATCGGGGTAGAAAATTGGAAATAACACCCTGGACCTCTTATTCTGAATGGGAACGTCGAATACCGCCGGACAAACTCGCAGCTCAGCTTTCTCACCGCGAAGATAAAAGGACGCATTCCAACTTCATGGCCAAATCATTGTCGTTCACGGGGTTCGTTTTGAAGAACCTGCGGCGCCGGCGGCTGAGGACTCTGCTTACGCTGGCCGGAATCGGAACGGCGGTGGGCGCGTTTGTAGGCCTGGTGGGCTTTTCGAGCGCGTTTGAACAGCAGTGGTTGCGTATTTACTCCAGCAGCGGCACGGACATTGCCGTGATTCAGGGGACTTTCCTTAACACCTCGATGGACGAATCGACGACGGCAAAGCTCAGGGGTTTGCCCGATGTGGCGCAGGCCTCGCCCACGATCTTTAATCTGATGGACCTGACGCCGGACGTAAATGCACTGGTATACGGCTGGAAGGACGATGCATTTCAGCTTAATTCTCTGCAGATTCTTGCAGGGCGGCGATTTCGCGACGGCCACGCCGAAGTCATGCTCGGCGATATGCTCGCTCAGGATCTGAAGAAAGCCCCCGGCGACATTCTTGAAATCCAGGGCACGCCATTCACGGTAACCGCCATTTATCACGGCGCTTCCACGCTTGAGGCGGCTGCGGTTGTCATGCCGCTGGACCAGTTGCAACAGCTAAGCAGCTTGCAAGGTAAAGTTTCGACCATTGATGTTCGGCTGCGTCCGGCGTCTCGCGGAGAAACGTCGGAACAATACGTGAAGCAGGCGCAGGCTGAAATCGAAGCTACTCTGCCGGGAATGCGCGCTGTTCCCGCGGCGGAGCGCGCCAGCGACAATCAGTTTGTGAAGCTCGCCCATGCTTCCGCCTGGGGCACCTCTTCGCTCGCGCTCCTCATCGGCATACTGGGAATCGCCAACACCATGGCAATGTCGGTTTTCGAGCGCACACGGGAGATCGGCATCATGCGCGCTCTGGGTTGGAACCGATGGCTGGTGCTGGCGCACATTGAGATGGAAGCAGTTATTCTTGGCCTTTGCGGAGGAGTTCTCGGTATCGTTTTGGGATGGTGTGCTCTGCGGGTGCTGGCGGCTTTGCCGCGGACCGGGAGTCTGGTTTCGGCGGCACTTCACTGGCAGCTTCTTGCCGAGGCGGTGGGAATCGCGGTGTTCGCCGGGCTGATTGCGGGAGCGCTTCCGGCGTGGCGCGCAGGGCAACTCTCCCCCGTGGATGCCCTTAGACACGATTAGAGCGAAGAGGGAAATGGCAAGATTTGGTGCATTTTGTTTTCCGGGAACCGGTCATCTCAATCCCATGACTGCGCTGGCGCATTCCTTGCAGCTCAGGGGTCATGAGGTAGTGATCTTTGGCATCGCAGACACCGAAGCAGGAGTGCGTGCCGCGGGTATCGAGTTTCACCGGATCGGCGACGAAGACTATCCGCCCGGCACCCTCAAGAGGCTAGACGAGCAATTGGCGCGGTTAAAGGGCATCGCGGCCTTTCGATTCACGTTGGAGCTGGTGAGGAATTCGACCCGGATGATCCTGCGCGACGGGCCGGAGGCGGTCTGGACAGCCAACGTAGAAGCACTGCTGGTCGACGAGGCGGAGTTCGCTGGAAACGTGGCAGACCATTTAGGCCTGCCCTGGATATCCATCGCGTTGATTCCTCCCCTGCTCCCCGATGACCGGTTTCCGCCCTTCTGGCTTGGCTGGGCGGCGGGACAGGATCGGCTCAGCCGTTTGCGCAACCGCCTTGCCATCCACTTGCTTTTGCGGATCGCAGCCCCCATCTTCAGAGAAGTGAACCAGCAGCGTAGTGCTTGGGGACTGAAGCCCTTAAAGCGTCCCGAGGATGGGCTATCGCCTCTGGCGCAAATTACTCAGTTGCCGGAAGCACTTGAGTTCGAGATCCGCGGCAAACCGCCGGCCGGGCTTCACTATGCCGGGCCGTTCTTACACGCTTTACAGCGTCCTGACGTCGATTTTCCCTGGGACCGGCTCGACGGACGCCCACTCATTTACGCGTCGCTGGGCACTCTCCAGAACGGTTCGGAAACCATCTTCAGAACCATCGCGGATGCCTGTGCCGGACTCGGCGCACAGTTATTGATTTCGCTGGGTGGCGGACTCGATCCGTCGAGACTGGGAAAGCTGGCCGGCGATCCGCTGGTGGTGCGTTATGCTCCCCAACTGGAGATTCTGAAGCGGGCCGCGCTGGTGATCACACATGCCGGCCTGAACACGGTACTCGAGTCGCTGTTCGAAGGGGTACCGCTGGTGGCCGTGCCCCTCGGCAACGACCAACCCGGGGTGGCGGCGAGGCTCAAGGCGCGCGGAGTAGGCGTGGTGGTTTCGCGGCACAGGCTCACCCCGGCCCGGCTTCGCAAAGCAGTCATGCTTGTGCTGCAAGATGCCAGATACCGTGAAGCGGCGCAGGTCTTGCAGAGGGCTATCCAGCAGTTGGACGGACCAGACCGCGCTGCGGATCTCATCGAACAGGTGCTGAAGCTCCATTCCTCTCAGCCCGTAGCCTGATCCGCCTCGTTCCTCCCGGAAACTGGTTACGCCTGCAAAACGTGAACGTGTTTGCGGTGCTCTCCCGCCAGATGGACGATGCCGCTATCAAAGGTAGCGAGAACCAACCCATCGAGCACGGCGTGACCGAGCAAATAAGCATCTGTGACCTGTTTGTGGCCGTGCAGACGCTTGACGAAGGGCTTCGTCAGCGTGCGCCAATCATGCGTAAGGGGATGGAATTGAAAGCCCGGATGCTGCGCCAGCTTCTCCAGGATGGCGGCGGCTTCGCCCATGCTGAGATTGCCTCTGCCCTTTCCGGTGTCGGTTGCGTAGCGGATAAATCCCGCCTCTGTCAACGGACAGAGCGCCCATTGAAGCCCCGGAGTGTTGAACCATTCGCGTGCCACGTGGTGGTGGGTGTGGAATTCAAAAGCGCGAGCAATCAGCACATTTGCGTCGGGCAAATAGCCGAGTTTAGTCAAGCTCATCCTCAAGGGCTTCCTTGACCATCTCCGGTGAGACAGGCTCGCCAACTGCTCCGGCCACGAGGTAGCCGTACTTGTCTGTTTTCAGCTTGGACGACACGCTGATTGGAGGCTCCGGCGTCTCTTCTGCGCGCCGGATAAGCTCGCTCACGGCCACACCGAGCGAGATGCCTTTAGCGTTTGCGTAGAGCGATGCAATCTTTAAGGCGTCATTGTCGATGTGAAGATTGGTCCGTGTTCTCATGTACCTTATTTTGTACCATTTGCCGTAATGGTTCCATAAGCCATTAGAGGTACATCTATTGCCCTATGGTACCGCCTCTTCTTGACTAATCCGAAACTGCTCTAGCGGGCCATCAGGTCGTCTACTTCCGGTCGCCGCGGCATAGAAGGAGCTGTCCCGTGCCGGGTGACGGAGATTCCGGCTACGGCACAGCCGAAACGCGCGGCTTCTACGACACTCAGGCCCTCGGAGAGCGCGACTGCGAATCCACCGTTGAAAGCGTCTCCAGCCCCAGTGGTATCGACCACCGGCCCCGCATCGAAGGCCGGGATGTTTTCCGTGATGGATCGGGTCTTGACCAGTGCTCCCTGGGCTCCGCGAGTCAGGATAACGCTGCCCACCCCGCGGGAAAGCAATCGCCCGGCGGCTTCTTCCGCATCCGCGAGGGTTACGACCGGAAGGCCGGTCAAGGTCGCGGCTTCGGCCTCATTGGGCGTTATGTAATCGCACAACGCAAGTAAGGAGTCTTCCAACGCGCATGCCGGGGCCGGATTCAGGATGGTGGGCACGCCGAGCGCACGCGCTGTCTTAAGGCCATACTCGACTACCGGAACGGGGAGCTCCAGCTGGGTCATGAATACGGCAGAGTCCCGGATCTGATCGCGAGCCTGATCGATTTCGGCCAACGTTAACGCGTTCGCGGCGCCAGGGGTGACGATGATGGCGTTCTCGCCACTTGCATCCTGCACTATGATGGCCGCCGCTCCGGTTGCATGGTGCGGGGAGCGAATAAGAAACCGCGTGTCCACACCTTCTTCCTGGTAGGTTCTGTGCGCCATATCGGCAAAACTGTCATCCCCCACCTTGCTGATGAAGTACACCTTGGCTCCCAAACGGGCGGCGGCGACGGATTGATTGGACCCTTTGCCGCCGGGCCCGAGGCGGAAGTTTACGCCCATTACGGTTTCACCCCAGACGGGCAGGTCCTTGGTCCGGAAGGCGAGATCGACCACGAAAATTCCCATCACGGTTATGGGTTTCATCTGGGTGCTCATGGTTTTCCCTGAACGGCAGATTGAGGCATTTGCGGATTCTTCGCATTGGGAGTGGGAGACGACATCAGGCGCAGAAAAAAGTTCTGGAATTTAGGCCAGTCGACATCCATTTGAACGTGAGCTTTTTGCAGATCGAGATTGGGCCGGCTTTCCTCCGACCACGTGATCGTGTCTCCATAAGAGATGCCTTTTTCAGTACTCACATCGATATAGACGTTGCGCTCACGGGTGATGAGGCTAGGGTCGAGCCATGCGGCCGCGGCCAGCTCATCCCACAGGTAATCGCCGGGGCGCCGCGTATACCGCGCGATGTACTGAGCGGCAGCGCTGTTGGTACGGCTCAGCTGCGCGAGCATTTCTTTGGTGAGGTGGGTTTCAATGGATACGTCGACCGGGGTCACGGTGATTTTCGGCCAGTGACCGTGGAGCGTAATACTCGACGCTTCCGGATCGAACCAGAGGTTGAACTCGTGGCGCGGGGTATCGATGAATTCCTTATCGTCGGTGTGCGGGTTGAGCGAGCCGCCCATAATGACCAGCTGGTTGGCCAGTTCCGCAAACTGCGGATCAAGCGTGATGGCTTGCGCGATGTTGGTCATCGGTCCAGCCGCATAGATGGTGACCTGGTGGGGAAACTTATGCACCATCCGAGTCAGAAAATGGGGAGCATCCTCGGAGGCTTCCCGCAGGGAGGGCTTACCTTCGGGCAGAGAGGGAATCTCGTAGGGGCCGTGGTGGGGGCGGAAGCTACTCCAGGCCCCCTGATAGTGGACTTTGCCGTACAGTTGCTCCCAGGAATGGGTCCATTGTTGTGTACGCACCAGAGGGAATACGGCCCCGGGCACGACGGGAATGTCCGTGCGGCCCATCAACTCTAAGAGGCGCAGGGTGTGGGTGACTTCTTCATCGCGCCATCCGTCGCCTGTCACAACGGTAATCCCCAGCACTTGCACATGGGCGGCCTGCAGCAAAACCAGAATGGAGTCCATATCTGTGCCCGCCGGCCCGATGGCGTCCTGGTCGATGATCACGTAGCGGCTTTGCTGAGCCAATGCACCGGCGGGCAACATAACCCCGCAAAGTATGCAGAACAGCCAGCAATAAAACGTGACAATGGTGCTGCGCGATCGCTTCACTTGCCCCAATGCTTATCTCCTCGGCACAGTTTTTCCGCCGCGGGGCGGCCCGCAGCCAGCGGCCATTCTATATGCTTTCTATCCTGGTCGCCGGCACCATTCTGACTGATCATGGATAAGAACCAGGTGCCAAGAACCAGGTGACGGACGGGACCTAATCCGCACCACTCAACGGCTTGTACCGCAGGGCATGGAGGCACCTTTAGATGTGACCGTCTACCCCTCAGCGCTGCCCGGGTTGGAGCGGAAGGACGCGCAGGGCAGCCAGGTTTTACGTGTCCTATCTGCAAAGAACATTCATAGAGTGAAATCCATGGATCGACCTGAGAATGTAAATCTGCCCTTCTTTGCCTACGGTTTGTTCAAGCCTGGGCAACTAGGCTTTCTCCAAATCTCGGATTGCGTCGCTCGAATTCGGCCTGGCCTGGAAATCCAGGGACAGTGACTCCTTCGCGATGGCCTCCCTTTGTATGTCCCAGGGAATTCGGGCCAATTCGTAACAGGCGCTCTGATCTTTTTCAAAGAAAGCGAAAGGATGACAATACAGTGGTTATGAGACGGAAAAACCGGCATACTTGGCAGCATTTGCTGCCAAATTGATCAACGGGTAATCGGGCTGATCCGTGGGCGGGCAAGCCCGATTGATGTGCATCTTCCGCGAGATTGCCTTACGGATGAAGTTTGTGGTGTCGCCTTTATGTGCGTTCAAGACGCACAAAGATAAGATTTTATGAACTTGACATCAGGTTTAAATTTATTTGAATATGTGCGTCATGGACGCACAAAGATCATCTCGGCTAAACCGCTTGCTTCTAAGCTTGCCGGAAGGCTTCTTGGCGGATAGCACCTGGCTCCAAGCCCAGGGGCTCACTCGTTCGTCGATACGGGACTATGTCGACCGGGGATGGCTCGAAAGAGTAGCGCCCCGCGTCTACCGGCGGCCCAGCCAACTCACCGAAGCCTCGCTGCGGTGGGATGTTGTCGTGCTCTCCCTCCAGCAGATCATGCATAAGCCACTCCACGTCGGTGGACGAACGGGGGTCGAACTGTCTGGGTATGCTCACTACGTTGAAACCGGCGACACTTCGCAGGTTTACCTATATGGATTGGGCCTCCCATCCTGGCTTGCAAAGTTGCCAATATCCGCTCAGTTCGAAACCCGCTCTTTGGGACTGTTCGCAAACTCCAATACCGGCGTTGAAGCGAGGCGTTACGATCTGCGTTCCAGGGAAGCATCAGGATCGTCAAAGGATGCGGAACCGACGAGCCCCTGGGAGTGGTCGCTGACCATGTCTGCTCCTGAACGAGCGATCCTGGAGATGATGGATGAACTTCCGCATCACGAGAGCTTTCATCAAGTCGATGTCGTCATGGAAGGCTTAGCCAATCTCCGGCCTCAGCTGCTGGGAAGGCTCCTGCGGGAATGCAAGAGTGTGAAGGTAAAGCGGCTCTTCCTCTGGTATGCGGACAGGCATGGACACGCCTGGTTCAAACATCTGGATCAGTCTTCCGTTGATCTCGGGAAAGGAAAGCGTCAACTGGTTCCCCAAGGTCACTTCGACGCGCGCTATCAGATCACGCTTCCAACGGAACTATTCAGCGCTGGAGGTAGCGACGATGGCCAGTGAAGTTTTTGAGACACAGGTCGCTCTACTCGTCCGCGTATTGCCCCATGTAGCGACAGAGACGTGCTTTGCTCTCAAGGGCGGATCAGCAATCAATCTTTTCGTTCGGGACCTGCCCCGCCTCTCGGTGGACATCGATCTGGTTTATCTGCCGATAGTGGATCGAGGGGCATCGCTTAATGGGATACGATCTGCGCTGAATCGTATTGCCCGGAAGATTCGTAAGGCGATCCCAGACAGCATCATCACCGACAACGCCAACGCGGACGGAACCCTCGTCCTTGTTCGTCAAAGAAACGCCCAGATCAAGATTCAAATCACTCCCGTACTTCGAGGCACCGTGCATCCCGTGGAGTTGAGGACGGTCCGGCCCATCATAGAGGGACAATTCGGTTTTGCTGAAATCCAGGTCGTTTCGTTTGCCGACCTCTATGCAGGAAAACTGGTTGCTGCACTGGACCGACAGCATCCTCGGGATCTGTTCGACGTTCAACACCTGCTTGCCAATGAAGGGATCGACAGAACCCTCTACCAGACATTTCTCGCATACATACTGAGCCACAATCGCCCAGCGCACGAACTCCTGCGACCCCGCTTGAAGGACATTCGGCAAGCCTACGAGAGAGAATTTGTAGGAATGACGGTTAGCGAAACTTCATTGGACATACTCCTCGCAACCCGAGAGCAGTTGGTTGCGGAGATTCGCTCCCGCTTAGATGAAACCTCTAAGCTCTTCCTGAAGTCTTTTCACGCGTTCAGACCGGACTGGGATCTCATAAGCTCACCGACCGGTCGTAATCTTCCGGCGATTCGATGGAAGCTGATGAATCTGGAACGATTGCAAACCGAAAGTCCAGAAAAATATCAAGCCATGCTTCAAGAGCTTGACGCGGCATTGTCCTGAATTGATTCCACCTCGAGATTTTGCAGACGCCGTCTGCAAAATCTGTGCCTCGTGTTCTCCTTGTTTGTTAGAGATTGAGTATGGCCAGAGCCGTTGGGTGCATGTCACGCCAGTCTTCGGGCGCAGTCAAACAAGCCCAAGCTTTGGTCGTGGGTTCCCGATCTCCTTACTTAACCAGCTCCTGCGCGAACGCATCGATCGTCGTCGGTCCATGGAACTTCTCTGTTCCTGAATTGCCGAAGTGGATCCAGCCCGAATTGAAGCTCTTCACCATTTCGATATAGAGTCCCGTCCGATCAGCGGGCGTATCCATCGCTTCCAAAACATTCTGCCAGGCAGCCTCAGGTAATTGCACGGCCTTCACCTCACGGCCCAGCGCCCTGCCGAATGCAGCGGCCGTTGCGTGCAAATCGGTTCCACCCTTCGGCCCGTCTACCTCTAGCACACGCTCCCCCGTCCAGGTCTCCTGCAACACCTTGGCGCCCGCCAGGCCGATGTCTCGCGTGGCGACCAGCGGGAATTTGCGATCAAGCGGTTTATAGAAGAAAGGCATCTCACCCGTCGCGCGGATGTGGTCCAACGCTCCCAGCCAGTTCTCCATGAAACTACCCGCGCGCAGATACGCCACAGGAATCGGCAGCGTGCGCATCGCCTCTTCCATCAGGTGTGTCGACGTGATCAGCCCTAGCCCGCTCCGTTGCTCCGAACCGATAGACGAAAGAAACACAGCCTTGCCAGGATTCGCCTGCTTAAGCGCCTCACGGATCGCCGCAATCGTACGCTTCTGGTCCGGCAGCCCGGGAGCAGGCGCAAAGTCTGGCGGAATCATCGCGAACACACCCTCTGCCCCCGAGAACGCCTTTGCGAGTGCCACCGCGTCGTCATACGCAGATTGCACCAGTTCGACACCGCGATCAGCCCAGGCTTTCGCCTTCCCCGAATCGCGCACCACGCCCCGCACTGTTTTACCCGCAGCAAGCAGATTCTCCGCCACTGCCCCGCCAACTTTGCCCGTGATTCCCATCACTGTGAACATGTCGTTCACCTCCTATGCAAGTAGATACTTGTATTTAAAGAAGGATGCAAGTTTTTACTTATATGATTCCTTTCTGCGAGAATGCTCCAGTGACCGTCTTTGATCCAAACCGCAAGCGCAACGCGCGTGGCGAGCAGCGCCGGCAGGATCTGCTCCACGCCGCCGCCGCAGTCTTCGGTCGTCTTGGTTACCACCAGACCACCACAAACGCGATCGCAACGGAAGCGGGCGTATCTCCGGCTACTCTTTACCAGTTTTTCCCCAATAAAGAAGCCATCGCCAGCGCACTCGCCTCGAAGTACGCGCGCGAAATGGCCGAGGCAGAACGCGCAATCGACTCCGAAGGTGTGTTGAGCTTCACAGAAGCCGTCGGTGAACTGATCGATGTGTGCATGAGTTTCAACCGGAAGCGTCCCGAGTTTCATACCCTGGTAGTCGACGCACCACTCTCACCTTCCGCCCGCGAAGACAAACAGGTTCTTGGGCAGGTTTTCGTCGACTTCATCGAGGCCCGCCTCCGGCGCGAGCTACCCACTCTCTCTCGCTCCGAAGCGGCCCACCATGGGCAGGTAGCCCTTATGATCTTCCGCGGAATCCTCGACGAGCTGACCGTCGCCTCGCCTCACGCCCGTCCGCGCCTGCAGCAGGCAATGCGCAATGCCGTTCTCCGCTACCTGACCCCTGTACTCACGGAATCGAAAGCGGGCCGCACAGTGAGAAGTGCATAGATGACGAGAAGACGACTTGAGCGACGTTGCTGCGGCGGCGGACGCGTTCGCGTGCGGTTGAGCCGGCATTTTCGACTGCTCCCCGGTAGTTTGGTTTGCAGAGGGGATTCTCTGTGTACCAACTAATCTTGAGAGAGACATGGACCACCTACTGTACGGAAAAATTCGTAACGACATCGTAGGGTTCCTACAGGCTGCCCGTGCCGCTTCGGCTCGGAGTGTGAATGCTCTGATGACTGCCACCTATTGGGAGATCGGTCATCGTATCGTGGAATTTGAACAGCAAGGCCAGGAGAGAGCAGAGTACGGGGGAGCGCTTATCAAACAACTGGCCGAGGATCTGACCCGCCAATTCGGGAGGGGCTTCGGCGCTGTAAACCTCAGCCAGATGAGACGGTTCTATTTGGAGTGGCCGGCACAGAAGACTTTTTCAGACGCCGTCTGAAAAATCGCCCGCCTTGCTCGAGATTGCTTCCAAGTTCCCTCTGCCTTGGTCCGCATATGTGCGTCTACTCTCTGTGAAGAATCCGGAGACTCGTGCCTTCAATGAGAAGGAAACGCGTGAGATGGTCTCGTGCATTTCAGACAAGTGGTCCCTCTGGACGATGAGCGTCATCGCTGAACGCCGCGGCCCTATGCGTTTTTCTCGCATCATGGAGAACGTTGCAGGCGTTAGCCAGAAGTCTCTGACCAAAACACTTCGCGGCCTCGAACGCGACGGTCTCATCACACGCGCGATTTTCGCCGAAGTACCTCCCGCGTCGAGTATGCGATTACGCCGCTCGGCACCGAGATGCTCAACAATGTGGCTCCCCTGTGGCTCTGGGTTGCGAAGAGTGTCCGCCGGTTCCAGGATGCGCGCCACTTTTGATCGGCGCTCGAAGTGAAGACGACTTCCCGGTAGTAATCCGGTGTCGGTGAGTGCATTGGCGATAGCGATCTATGTGAGATAACCCTCGGAGTTGAATGACTCGCTTTGGAAGAGCATGGACGCCTCTTTCCAGGGTGCTTTATATTGAGCCTGTTGCTCGAACGGAGATGGGCATGGCTCGTAAGCAAAGTCTTCAGAAGAAGCCGTTGTCGACGGGCCCGGATCACGACCGGAAGTTCTACGGCGCCAACCTGGCCGAGGTCTTCCGGACGCCGCTCTATGATTGCTCCCTCAAGAATGTGTCTGGCGTGCCCCACTTCGCCCTCACCAGGCTCAAGGGTGGATCGATGGAAATGCAGCGGGCGCCGGACTATCCTGAGGACCGGGCCATGCTCATCTGCGTGGCGTTAGCTCCGACTCCGGTTGACCGGTGGCGCGCACGAATCGCCGGACAAGAAGTCAGCGTCTCTCATTCGATCGCATTCGCAACAACGGTCATCGATCTTATGAAGCCGATGGAGATGTGGGCGGCAGGTCCGTTCGACTATCTACACTACTATGTGTCGCGCGATCTGCTGGACAGAGTTGCCGCCGATAACAGGATTGCACCAGTCGATTCGTTCCGGATGGTCTTCTTTGAAAGGGACCTCGTCGTTGCTCAATTGACCAAGACCATCCTCAGTCAGGTGCGCAACCGTGAACCCCTCAACATGCTTGCATTGGAAGATGTCTCACTTCTTGTGAGCACACATCTTCTGCAGCACTATGGAAACGGCAAGGGAATTCCGCGGGCGCAGCCAAGCCTGGAGGTTTGGCAAAGGATTCGCGCCGAGGAGATGTTGCGCGCGCATCTTGAAGGCGGGATCAGCATTGCTGATCTTGCAACCGCCTGTCAGATTTCCCCGAGTCACTTCTCTCGTTGCTTTCGCCAGAGCTTTGGCACGTCAGTTCATCAATGGCTCATCAAGCTTCGAATCGACACGGCGAAGAATCTGCTTCGCGAATCCAAACTGAGTCTGGCAGAGGTGGGATTTCGGTCGGGATTCTGCGATCAGGCTGCCTTCACACGCGCGTTTACCACGCTTGAAGGGACGACGCCGTTTCGATGGCGCAAACTGAACGGACGTGGCGCGTGTGCTACCCACCCTCTTGTTCCTGGTGAACCGGTCCCGCTCTAATCGCTTCTACCGAAGCAACGATCCGCTTCACCGAGAACTGTGCTTTTCTGTCCGCGTCCGGGTCCCGAAGAGAATGGCTGGAGACGTGGTGACTCAGATAGACCCCAAGCAAGTCCCACGCCAGCTGGGCGACGTCGGTATCCGGCAATAAGTGTCGTTTATCGATGGCGTCACGGATCAACATAATGAGGGTCTGCCGCCAAACAGATTCCGCCGCAGCGGCAGCCTCTCGAACAGATCCCGGCAAGAAACTCAACTCAACAATGGCTTGAGCGATGGGACAGCTGCCCGGCAGTCCTGCCCTCCTCGTCCATCCAATCCATACATTTAGGTAGCGAATCAGCGACGGCAACCCGCCTCCAACGCCAGTGTCGATTCCGAGGCAGGTACGGCTCCAACGATCCAATGCAACGTCAAGAATGGATCGCTTCAGGTCGCCCAAATGCGGAAAATGGGCGACAACGCCACCCTTTGACAGGCTTGCGCGTTCGGCAACCGAACCAAAGGTGATCCTGCAGAGCCCCTCCGCGCTTGCCAAATCAAGCCCTACCCGAAGGATGCGGGTTCTAGTTACTTGACCAGACACTGATCGGCCTACTTGTCCACTAAAAGCTCTTCTCATTTCCCGGCGAAGTAAGCTATGCCGCCAGGTGACTCCGAGAGGTATGGTACGCGGTACACCATCTGGGAGGATTGCCGATATGCCTCCTATTTGTCGATTCGAACTCAGTTTTCTAGTCCAAACGAAGCGCATTCATTTGTGAGAGCCTCGGTGAGAGGACCATGAATCCTGCTCAGCACCAGCATCGCTGGGAGCTATCCCATGCAATCGCGGTCATTTTGTACAAGAATGCCCGTTCTTTTTGGCGCTACACTCCAGGCAATCGGACCAGGCAATCCGATGTCCGCGTTGCTCCCTTTGTGAGTCTGGATCTGAGAACCCTCAGCCCAAAACAGCTTGCCGCAACAGAGCTATCCATGACGACATCATCTAACGCGGCAAACGCTTATGGCGGGCAGATGGCGAAGTACTTCACCATGAACCAACCGCCCCATGTTGCCATCGATTCCGTGGTTTCCGTCGTCCGGCCGCAACTGGCAGTTACCCGGCTCATTGCGCGGAGTGGCATTCCGGAACGAACTGCGTCCATCCCTTCTGAAAAGGCCTACGTTGTCTCGCTTCATCTTAATCATGCGAATTCCGGGGAATGGGAACTTTGGACCGATGAGAAGTACACAAAGACGGGGGCATGGCCGGTAGGCGGAGTGGCAATGTGCGACTTGGAGTCAAATTCGAGTATTCGGAATCCGGGCTCGATCGATTGGATTCACTACCATGTTCCGCGTGCAACCTTGGATTCCCTCTCAGACGATGCCGGAGTGCCTAGAGCTAAGCGTCTCTACTGCGTTTATGGAACCCCCGACCCGACACTGCATCACCTGACGCAACTGATATTGCCGTGCCTGAATAAGCCGGAGATGTTCTCTCAGCTGTTCATGGATTCTTTAACCTTGATGATTTGTTCGCACCTTGTCGGACGATACGCTCAAACTCAGGAAGCCTTCCCGCGATTCAGAGGCGGTCTGGCGCCATGGCAAAGACGCCGCGTTGTGGATTTGTTCGATGAGCATTTGGACGGCGAGCTAAAACTGGAAACACTTGCCGATGCATGTGGGATTTCCGTCAGTCATTTTGCGCGATCATTCAGGAGATCGTTTGGTACCTCCGCACATCGCTACCTGATTCTGAAGCGCGTTGAGATCGCCAAGGCCCTGTTGTCTGAAACGAATAACTCGCTGGTGGAAATTGCCGCGCAGACTGGATTTTCCGATCAAGCTGCGTTTACCAGGGCGTTTGCAGATGTGGTCGGTGCGCCTCCGGCAAAGTGGAGGCGTGAGACCTCACGTCGCGGGAGTTTCTTCGAAGTGCCCAAACTCCAATTTCCTCAACCACACGAATAGATCCCGTCCTCAAGTTCAGCGGTCTGGAGCGGTTTGCTCGGAATCGTCTCTGGACGCAATATCGTCGCGAAATTGAGATTCGGTTAGAGGCCTCACGTTGTACGTGAGCCGAGAGTAGTCTTTTTGTCCGCCCTCACTCTGCCTTTGAGCAGGAATCGACAAAAGTGATTCATGTGTTCAATAGCACCGAACTCCCTCCTGACTATGGTTGGTCGCAAGGGCGGGACTCGATACACACGAATCGCTGAAGCTCAAACTGACAGAGGAGAAATAATCATGAAACAGCATATTAAGAACGTGGTCCTGGTGCATGGGGCCTTCGCCGATGGCTCCGGCTGGAAGAGGGTTGCTGACATCCTCAAGAATGATGGCTACAAGGTTTCGGTGGCGCAGCCTCCTGAGACTTCGTACGCCGACGACCAAAAGTACACGAAAGCTGCAATCGACGCCATGGGCGGTCCTGTGGTTCTGGTCGGCCACAGCTACGGCGGGTCCATCATCACCGAAGCCGGCAATCATCCAAACGCTGCGGCGCTTGTCTATATCGCTGCTTTTGCTCTCGACGAAGGTGAGAGCTGCGCGTCGATCGAACAGGCTCTGCCGCAAGCGTCCACGGCGTTTAAATCGGACAGCAATGGCCTCTGGTGGATAGACGAGGCGCATTTTGTGGCTGACTTTGCCGCGGACATTCCCCGCGATGAGGCGGAGTTCATGGCGATAGCGCAGGTGCCGATCTCCACCGACGCGTTCACCCATCAAGTCAAAAATCCTGCCTGGAAGCACAAGCCGACCTTTTACATGGTCGCGACCGAAGACCGATCGATCAATCCGGACCAGGAGCGAATGATGGCCAAGCGCGCCAAGGCCAAGACGGTCGAAGTGAAGTCGAGCCATGTGGCATACATGTCTCACGCAAGGGAGGCGGCCAAGCTCATTGAAGAGGCCGCCACTACCGTCAGTGAGTAGCCATATGCTTTGGGACAAAATGATCTCTGCCGATCCGGTCAGGGTCGGCGGAGATTCAGTATGGAGATAGCCGACGTAAGGAGGGAAAAATGATAGATCACATCACCGTACAAGGACAGGGCGGCACATTCGACGCCTATATCGCAAGACCGAAGACCGTGCCGGCTCCGGGTGTGATCGTTCTGCAGGAATTGTTCGGTGTGAACGCCGACATTCGCAAGCACTGCGATGAATTGGCAGAGCAAGGCTACCTCGCGGCCGCTCCAGACCTGTACTGGCGGCAGGAGCCGGGCGTCGATCTGAACGTCACCTCCCAAGCCGACTGGGACCACGGCCTTCGCCTCTATCAGGCTTATGACAGAGATGCCGGCGTCACGGACATTAAAAACACCATCGATGCAGTACACAATCTTCCGGAATGCAACGGCAAGGTTGCCTTGCTCGGCTATTGCCTCGGCGCGCTGATGGTCTTCATGGCAGCTGTGCGCAAAGACGGCATCGACGCCGCGGTCTGGTATCACGGCGCCGATACTGACAAATATCTGGGAGAGGTCGAGGGGCTTCATGCGCCCATTCTCATGCATCTGGCCGAAGAGGATGAGTTCATCTCCAAGGCCGCACAAGCGGCGATTAGAGCGGCACTTGCTACGAAACCAAGCGCGACGGTGTATAGCTACCCTGGGCAGAGTCATGCCTTTTCTCGGCATAATGGAAAACACTACAACGCCGCCGCGGCTCACCTTGCCAACGGTCGGACGAGCGAATTCCTGAATAGGCAATTGCGATGACTGCCGAACGTCGTTAGGGAAACTACCCGGTCGATCGCAGATAGCTCAGTTATTTTTAGCCAAAGTGCCGTCGCCCAGCATTGCAAACGAGGGCTAAGGAGTCAGAATGATCAGAAAAGTTGAGATGGAATGGTTTTCAGCGACCTCCTCGAAGCCATTCGACGCTGTCGTTGCAGCCATCAAGGCATCGATCGGCCACCCAAATATGGCAAATCTCTGGCAAGCAACGCAGCGAGCGACAACGGCCGCCGAATTGGAGGCCGCCATACAACCCGCTCTGGGCGAGAGCGGTCTGATGCAATTTGCAGAGTTCGATCACGGGATGATTGTCCGCAAGGGGACCGGCAACCACACATCTAGAATCATGCGTCTGGTCATTGGAAATCCTCTCATCATGAAAGAAATGGCGAAGCGTGTTCCGGACGCAGGCTCATATGCTCCCGTTACCGTCCTTGTGGATGAGCGCGCCGAGGGCGTGCATATTTCATACGACCGGATGGCCAGCCTCCTGGCTCCTTATGGGGATCGCGATGCGTTGAGCATAGCTCGCGATTTGGACACTAAAGTCGAAGATGTGTTGAGACGATCTGCAGCGTGAGACCGAGTCAGAAAACTCATCGTTCGATCAGAGGTTGCGAAGGGCTGTCATAAAGTTCTCGATCTTGCGGGTCGACGTCGCTTTACCGGATTTCAGGTTGCGTTCCATGCACAGGCCAGAGAAGAAGGAGAGCACCATTTCCGCAATCGCAGAAGGAGACATTTTGGGTTTTTCGGCCGCGATGTTCATCGCAATCACGTGCTGGATCAAGGTTCGGCTCTCTGTGATGGCGCCATAAGCACCTTCCGGGAGGATAGCGAGCTCCCGCATGGAGTTGACGGCGAAACATCCCTGCCGGTCTCCCTTGTTTAGGGGGCCATCCTTGAGAAATGTTTCGACGTTCTTCCAGCCAAGGGGCTCCTTCGTAAGAAGGTCCCTCCTGCCTAAGCTCTCAAGATAGTGCCGAAGACACTCCAGGAAGAGATCTTCTTTATCCCGGAATTCACTATAAAGGCCTGATTTGTTGACACCTGTGGCCCGTTCGAGGTCCTGGAGGCTCGTCCCCGCAAACCCCTGCTTCCAGAAAACAGGCAGCGCCTTCTCCAGTACGTCGTCTCGGCTAAAGCTCTTCGGGCGCCCCATACCGCCATTCTCCGATAAAGAACTAAATAGTTCAATATCCGTGAATCCTCGCCGCGCACTCGTCATCGTATAGAACTGAACGGTTCAAAATCCATTCTGATGGATTCAAGGGAGCTGAGCATGCCAAAGACAACACCCGAACAGAACAAGGCCATCGTTCTGGAAGCCTTCGACACCCTCTTCAACAAGCGCGACTACGCGGCGGCGGAACGCTTCTGGTCGCCGAAGTACATCCAGCACAGCGCGCACATCGCTCCAGGACGCGAAGGGCTGTTCGCTCTGGTTCGAGCGACGCCAGATACCTTGCGATATGAAAACCAACTCATCGTCGCAGAAGGCGATTACGTCGTTGCGCATGGCCGTTTCACCGGCATGGGAAGGCCGGCAGCCTGGATTGCGGCCGACGTTGTCCGATTCGAAGACGGTCTGCTCGCTGAGCACTGGGATGTATTGCAGGACGAAGCCACACGGAAAGAATCCGTCAGCGGTCTTCCCATGTTTGGTGACACATTCCCCTCATAAGTGTCTCGATCAACCTCAACAATTTCCGGGTGGCGGCCTAACGGCGCAGACCAGAAGCGATAAGGGAAAAAAGGAGAACCATAATGCGTGCAATGAGAGCGGAGCAATTTAGCGGTTACAACGGGTTGAAGCTCGTTGAGCTTCCGAAACCAACGGTTACCGACGGGAGAGTCCTGGTGCGAATGACCGCAGCCGGTGTTACGCCGCTCGATCATACGATTCTCATCGGCGATTTTCACATCCCGGAAAAGCCGCTCATCCTGGGCAACGAAGGAGCGGGCGTAGTTGAGGAGGGAGGCGGAGCGGATTTTCCCGCTGGCTCGCGTGTGATGTTCTGGGGCACGTATGGAGCTTTTGAAGATGGGACCTATTGCGAGTGGATCGCTCTACGAAAGGAAGACCTGTGTTTGATTCCCGACAATGTCGATGATGTGAGTGCAGCCGGCATTCCGGTCGCATATCTCACAGCGCAAGTGGCTCTTACCCTGGCGGGTTTCCTTCCTGGCAAGACCGTTCTGGCGCCGGCGATCGGAGGGTCGGTCGGCAACGCTGTAACGCAATTGGCCCGTGCTCTGGGAGCAAAGCACGCTCTATCGAGCACGACCAATCCTGCCAAAGCCGAGCAAGCGAAGGCACTCGGGTTCCATGAGGTCATCGATACTTCCGTCGAAAAGCTAACGGAGGGCGTTCGTCGAATCACAGGCGGCTACGGCGCAGACATCATCATCGACGGGATCGGCGGTGAGGTGTTGAGCGAAGCGGTCAAAACGCTCGCGCCAGGAGGAAGCCTTATAACGTTGGGGTATTCCGCAAGCCGGAAGACAACGATTGACGTGACAAGTCTCATCGTGTCGCAGACCGGCATACGGGGTTTCAATATGTTCTCTCAGCCACAGGCGACCGTTGCCGACGCGTGGAAATCTACTGCCTCTCTCCTTAAATCCGGCGCGATCAAACCGATCATAGCTAAGACGTTTCCTCTGGCAGAAGCGGCTGAGGCTCTCCGTTATCTCGTTGAAGGCCGCCCCTTCGGGAGGGTCGTTCTTACAGTCTGACGGCAACTGTGGGGGAAAACATAACAAGTGTTTCACTCAACAATTGGCGAAGAGTTCGCACCAGGCGCAGGCGTAGTGCGAACAGCAGCTGTGTCAAATGAACCCAACTACGCTCGGGCGAGCTTACTCAGAGAGGGAATCAATGACAACGATAAAGGCTATTCGGCTGGCTTCGCTGGTCACGGCTATCAATGTCCTGGTCGCGAGCGGCTTCTCGATCGTGAAGAGGTGCTGTTCGAGCCTGCAAATCCGCGACATCGATATGAGGGGCATCTGTCGATTTCTTGATGGGGAACTTCTACTCGAAGATAAATTATTCCCATATGCGGGAAGGATTATAATGATTTACGAGGTGCGGCACCATGGAGCTGAATTTTGAGACTCTCACAACCACTGAGGCGGCCGTCGTCGCCGGGGTTTCTGTCGACGATGTGAATCGGGCGATCGATCGAAAAATACTGCCCGAGAATCTTTATTGGACCGCCACCGTCCGGACACTCAAGCGGGATGCTTGTCTCTGGATTGCGTTTTGGTTTGAAACCTCGGAATGGCTCACTGCTGATGCTCGGCAACGAATGATTTCGGAAGGATCGAACCGATGCCCTTCTTGGGCTGCGCTACGAACCTGCAAGCTGCAGGAATCGCGAACGATCAAAGTCGGTATTCAAGAAATTTGGGATGAGGTCAACGCCCGCCTCAAGGAATTACAGAACGCACAGCAGATGGTGATTGAAGATCCCGAAATACTTTCGGGAACGCCAGTCATCCAGGGCACCAGAATTCCGGTTTACGACGTTGCCAGTCTCGTAGACGAGAAGACTCCAATGGATGAGCTAAAGGAACTGTATCCGCGCCTGTCTGAGGAGCAGTTTCGTCTCGCTTCTTTGTACGCGAAGGCTCGGCCTCTCCGGGGCCGGCCAAAGCGGAAAGCTCTGCCCGAATCGAGCAGAATTTCCGTCTCGAAGAAGCATCTTCGAGAGGCCTCCGTGGGAGGACCTAAGCGTGCAAAAATTGCTGATCGATGAAAATCTCAGCCCGAGTTTGGTCGGGCTGGCTACTAACAAGGGATTTGTGTGCTCGCACGTCAATCATCTCGGTCTTACTGGGCAGAAGGAGTGGCAGCTGAAGACCACAATTCTCGATGGCGATTGGACGTTCATCACGAATAACGGTGTTGACTTTCGGAGATCGGCGAAGAAGGCTGGTAGCCAAGGAGTCTATGCAGATGTTCCCCTTCACGCGGGCCTCGTCTGTGTCGATGCTCCGGGAGGCATGAACCTGGAAAGTCAGAAGCGCCTCTTTGATCTTGTTCTGTCCCATCTCGAAGAAGGAGGAGCTCTCACAAATCAGGTTCTGCAAGTCACGCTTTCGCCTGACGGATCGGTGGAGCTTGCTCGCTACGGGATGCCTGCCTGATCGGGTGCGGATTAGAATACGGCTACCATCCAAATACCAAATACCGCGAAATTGGTAACGATATTGTCGCGCTGCTTTCAGGCTGCCAGAAGGGCTTCCACTCGAAGCGTGAACGCGCTTATGACTGCCACCTAGATCGGATGCCGTATCGTGGGATCCGAACAACAGGGACAGCAGCCGGAATACGGAGGGGCCCTTATTAAGCAACTCGCCGAAGATCTGGAGCCACGTATTGGCTGGGCTTTGGGTGGCGCACCTTACTCAAATGCGGGCGTTCTTCCTGGCGTTGCCGGCCTTGAAGATTTTGCAGACGCCGTCTGCAAAATCTGTCCTTCTTCCTAAACTGCAGGCGAGATGCCGACTATCGCGATACCGATCTCGACGGGAGGTTGGTTTGATCTACGGAAAGCACATCGCATTTTCATCGGATCGCTCCGGAGTACAGGGAGTGTGGGTCAGTCGTGAGGATGGCAGCGACCTGGTGGAGATTTCATCCCCATCTGTTCAGAGCGGAAGTCCACAATGGTCACCAGATGGGGAGCGAATTGCCTTCGACGCCAAGCCGAAAGATCGCTGGGAGGTCTATGTCGCTGATATCTCCGATGGAATCCCTCGCAAGCTGGCCACCAACGTGTCGAGTGCTAAAAGGCCGAGTTGGTCCCGCGACGGAAAGTGGATCTACTTTCTTTCCAATGAAGGCGCACGCTCTGGACCTTATCGATGCTCGGATCGCGGGGGGGATGCTATTGCACTATCGAGCAACATCGATGAAGGGCAAAAGGTTCTGGAGTCATTCGACGGGCGGAAGGCCTATTTCGCTACGCCTGCGGGACGGAATTCGCAGTTGCGGGAAGTATCCTTGGATGCGCCACCAGGCGTGGCAACTCAATCAGTCCAAGGCGCTGTTGTCAAAGCCTATTCGACCTGGACCCTGGTTCCCGGCGGCATCTACTTCGTTCCGGCCGCGGCTCCCAGGTCTATGCGCTACTTTGATTTCGCGACGAAACAGATCCGTACGGTGTTTGAATTAGACAAGGACTTCGATGGGGGTCTTTCTATCTCTCCTAATGGCCGTTGGATCCTCTATGCCCAGGTGGATGAGGTAAACAGCGACATCATGCTCGTCGAGCACTTTTATTAGCACCCTTCGGTTTTCAGTTCGCGGTTCTGCGTTGCCGACATTTGAGGTGAAAAACCTTGGATATGCATCGAATTCCCACGCATCATCGTAGAAGTAAAACTGAGCTCAAAGTCCTCCGCGAAAGGACCAAGATCTTTGAATGAGTGAAGAATGCGTCCGCGTGTTTTGCGTCATGAAGTCCCGGCATGACTGATTGGTCGATTGATCAGAGGTGCACTCCAGGCACCTCCGAGAGGTCTCTCAGGATTGCTCCCGAAAAACGCCGTAATGTTTACTGATTTTCAATGGGTGGCCTCGGGTTGGATTGGTGTGGCGCGCACAGGTTGAGGCTGCTGCATCCGAAGGCTGGCACTGTATCGCGCCAGACACGCGCGGCTATGGCCGTTCATCTGACCTGACCGCCCCCGAAGCCTTTGCCCTGAAATCGGAGCCAGCCTGTCTGCGGACGAGGTGAGGCTTGCCGCCAAAGTCGTCTCGACGCCCCACGACGAGTTTTAGTTGAAATACATTGACCAACGTGAATGCTTATCTTTAGCGCTACTGCCTGATACGGGCTTTCTGTGTTTGTTCCCACGCCTCGTGCAATTGGGGCTGCCGAAAATCCGGGAAGTTTCCGCGTTCCTTGATCTCCGCCGCGCTACCCATTCTTTGCACCGTATCGGGCGTGCCGTCGAACACCGGCCATTTCGGCCATCCTTCGCCATTCGGATCGCCGGTTTTGGCGAAATTGGTCCAATAGCCGAGCATCTGTTTCTGCATGGCGAGGTCATCTTTGTTCCACGCGCGGGGGTCGCGCCACAACTGGCCATAGGCGAAGCGGATTTCCGCGCCGTGTCCGGCCTTGCAGCCATAGGTGCATGGATGTTCTGCCGGCGGCTCCGCGGGCGAGTGAACGTAGAAATAGAGGTAGGCCGGCTGAGTGTTTGTCTTCTGTTGCATGGTCGCCCAGCTGAAATGCTGTTCTCCTATCAGGTCATTCGTCAGGCGTTGCGACGACGCTATGGCTTGTGCGTCCGTCTTTCCCGGATATTGCGCCAGCAGAAAGGGCAGAAATTGCGGCCCGAAGCCTCCCTGAAGCGCACTTTCGTAATTGGCTGCGGTGACCGCGGGGGGGCCGAGATCGACCCCTTCGTCGGCATTCCAGCCGAGCAGCAAGGGCACCTTATTCTGATGTCCTGCTGCGAAACTTTGCTGCGGCTGTTCGGTGAAAACCACACCATCCAGATTGGGCGTCGCCTGCCAGTTCTGTTTGAGCAGGTCTTCGGCACTGAGCTTGCGCAAGTCGCCAAGATGCGGCGCCTTGAGAGCTTCACCCAGCTCCGTTCCAAATCTTTCCGCTGGCGCTTTGGCAGTCAGCGGGTCGAGCACGCCGCTTTCGGCGATGCCACGTTGGAAAAGTCCCTTGGCCAAAGGTGAAACCGTCAACGCGGCTACCGAGTCTCCGCCGGACGATTCGCCCGCAATGGTGATACGATCCGGATCGCCGCCAAACGCAGCGATGTTGTGTTTGATCCATTGCAGCGCGGCGATCTGGTCCCGAAAGCCCTGGTTCCCGGAGGCGCGGTCGGATGCCTCCGCGGAAAGCTCGGGGTGGGCGAAGAAGCCGAACACGCCGACACGGTAATTGATCGTGACGAAGATCATGCCGTTTTGCACGATGCTCTTGCCGCCTTCCGGCCCCCAGTCGGTGCCGGAGCCGCTGACCAACCCGCCGCCGTGAATATAGAACAGGACGGGGTAGGGCTTCCTTTCTTTGTTGACGGGCGCCCAAATATTGAGCGTCAGGCAGTCCTCGCTCTGCGGCGCCTTCACCCAATCGGCGGTCTGGCGGCAGACCGGTCCGAATTCGATCGCCTGGTGTGTGCCTTGCCAGGTTTTCACCGGCTGTGGCGCCCGCCATCGCAGGTCGCCCGTGGGCGGGGCAGCATAGGGAATACCCAGAAACGACATCATGCCGTCCTTTTCATTTCCCGCGAGCTTTCCGCTGTCGATCTTGACGGTGGGTGCGGCGGCAAGAGCTCCGGCAGCAACACTGAAGACAGCAATCAAAGCGGCCACAGCAACGGCTTTATGCGACATGACGACGTTTCCCCCCCGCTTGTGTTGCCGCCCAGCCTGCTTTTCGATAGGAGGGGTGAACTGCGATTGCGGCTTGTGCATCCATGCGATTTCACTCATTCTTTCCCACGACAGTTTTGAGGCTTTTTGGAACCAGTCCCGAGGTGTGACACATTCGGGTGCCGCCCATCCTTCTCTTCGATAGAAAGTGCTGACGGTGGTTTAGGCCGGTTGACGGATGGCCTTCAGCTTACGCGCTTTTAGCGGGACAGGTATTTTATTTCGCTGCCAACAGATCTGCAGACAGGCATATGTTCAGACTTCCGTTCGAATGGTGGCTCACCCGACATTGACACACCGGAAATAACTCAAGAGCAAACACTTAAGACGGAGACCGCCGCCCACTTCCGAGATAAATACCGAAAAACGCCGATGGCGCCAGCAGTTGTCGATCTCAGCCCGTCGCAGGATTCCAATCGACCATCAATTCGGAGCTGAGAAAATCGGACAAGCAGAGCCGGAAAAACTCGAAAGAGTCGGCTGCAGCCGGAACAGTTGTCAGCAGTTGGCGTAAGCCTTCCGCGCGCGTGACACCAAATGACAGCAAGCCGCTGCGAGGAGGGAGCGCTCAGCTTCCGCCATACGCTTGATTTTGAAGGAGTTATTTGGTGGACCTGACCGGGATCGAACCGGTGACCTCTTCCATGCCATGGAAGCGCGCTCCCAGCTGCGCCACAGGCCCACAAAGGGAGGGACTTCCTTTATTCTGCTGGAGCATGCCTAATCCGTCAAACGCCCCGTGTGTGGCAACCACCCCTTCCCCGTTTTCTTCGGTGCAAGGAATGTTTCGTCTTCCTGGCACCGCCGAACTCGCGCTTTTCACCCTGCTACTGGCGCACGGGGGCGGCTTGGCTCCCAGGGCGCTGGCCCAGGCGCCCGCGGCCCCACCACCAGCCGCGCCCGCGTTTGCGGTTGGAAGCCTGCGCCCGGCTCTGGCGAACGTGCAGGCGGCCGTCGGCAGCCTTAGCATCGGGCACTGGAAGGCCTCGAGCGAAGTGCGCACGAACGCTCTGCAGGATGTCGTGTCCATGCAGCGGGACCTCACGGCAACGCTGCCGGGACTCCTGACGCAGGCAGAGGCTGCGGGAGCCAGCGGTCCGGCGGCGCTCTCACCGGCGTTTGCCGTGTTCCGCAATCTTGATGCCCTGTACGACGTGCTGTTGCGGGTGACGGAGACAGCTGCCCTCACCGGGCCGGCATCCGATGCAAGCAGCCTGGAAGACGCACGTGCCGGACTCGAGGATGGCCGGGCGAAACTCGGTGCGTGGCTGCTTCAGGCCATCGGCGCCCAGGACGCGCAGGTCGCCCGTGCCGCGGCGCCAGTCCCCCACCCGGCGGCTGCGCCCGCCGCGCCCACCAAAATTGTGGTCGACGATGGCCCTGAAACGCCAAAGCCGCGCAAGAAGAAACCGGCCCCCCCCCAGGCACCTCAGTAATCTGGTTTCTGGAACCACTTCTCCCCTTGCCGGTGTCTAAGGTAAAGAGAAGGCTCAATAACGACGCGGCCACCTCGCCTGCGCCGTTAGCCCGGGCTATTTGCAGACGCCGGCGGATGCTTCCTGTTATGTTATGGAGAACTTTGGCATGCAGGCAGGCTTAGCTTTGGGAAATATCGCAAGCGTCCTCGACGTACGAACGGAAGAAGCCGGAATTGTGTCTGAACTAAAAGCTGGTTCAGAAGAGGCGTTTGCCTGGTTGATCGCCAAATATCACCAGCCCGTCTTCAGCCTGGTCGCACGGACGATTCCCGACCCTGCCGACGCGGCCGATCTTACCCAGGAAATATTCATCAAGATCTACCGTGGCATAGGCGGCTTCCATGGCGACGCCAGCCTGCGCACGTGGATCTATCGCATCGCACTACGCGAAGCCAGCAATCAGAGGCGTTGGTGGGGGCGCCACAAGCGGCAGGAAGTCACCATCGAAACCGAGTTCGGTGAAACCATCGATGGTCAACCCCTCTGCCTGAAAGACACGTTGGTCGATAGCCACGAATCACCCTTTGACCTAGCCGCCCAGGAAGAAGTGCGGGCGCGGGTCGAAGAAGAATTGCGCCATATCCCCGAGCCGTTTCATGCGGTCGTCATCCTGCGGGATATCGAAGGTTTTTCGTATGAAGAGGTTGCCGAGATTCTGGGGATCCATCTAGGCACGGTGAAATCTCGCCTGATGCGCGGGCGCGCGTATTTGAAGGAGCGCCTGGCAGGATTCGCCCAGGCGGCGGCAAAACGGCCGAGTTCCGCATTTCAGCCGACAGAAGTGCTCAATATAGGCGTCAAGGGGGCCAAGTGAACCAGTGCGCATATTGCCGCAAAGAGTTTTCCGCATACCTTGATGGCGCCGTGACCGGCGCGGTCATGCACGAGATCGCCGCACATCTTGAAGCGTGCTCCGGCTGCGCGGCTGACTTTGCGAAATGGCGCAATGCCCAATCCCTGGTGAGTTTCCTCGGTCCGGCGAAAGCTCCGCCAAACCTGGCTCTTCGTCTGCGCGTGGCCTTATCTCAGCAAACCGCCAATACCGCCCAGGAGAGGATTTCCCGTGGCCGGCTTCGCTGGGAAAATACGTTTCGGCCCCTGCTGTGGCAGTTTACGGCTGGTTTGGCCAGCACCGTTGCACTACTGGGTGGGGTAGCACTGTTGATTGGCATGTTCGCGTCTCCCGAGCCGCTGCTGGCACGCGATGAACCGCTTGGGATGGCCACCAACCCCCGCTTTCTATATACGTCGCTTGAGCCTGCAGGGCCGGTTGGGGACCGCGACAATCCCGTAGTGGTCGAGGCTTTTGTCAATGGAGAAGGGCGGGTTTACGACTACGCCATTGTCTCCGGAAACGCGGATCTGAAAACCCGTGGGCAGGTGGAAGACATGCTGCTTTACAGCGTCTTTGCCCCGGCGCAAGTCTTCGGGCAACCGGTACGGGGTACCGTGATCCTTTCCTTTGCCGAAGTGCCGGTCCACGGCTAGAACCAAGCTCTTTTTCGGTGGGGTTTGGTTTGACCGGTTTCCACGTAAATGCATAGACTTGGGGTGGGTCCATCGCCGTATCTATGCAGCGCCATGCCAGCCAGTCCGCTACCCCGCCGAGAACTCTTGCCGCCCTCGACAAACATCTAGTCGTGCATCTAGTTACGCGCCTGGCGGCAGCTTCGCTGATGGCGCTGTTCTTTCTGCCTACACCCGGTGCGCGGGCACAGGCCTCTTCCGATTCCCAGGTTTCGGCCGGCGCTGCTTCTCCATCTAAGTCCTTGGCTTTGGTGAACGCGGCTGGTCCCGACGTGAGCTTGCAGAACAGTGAGGCGCTTTTCGACGTTGCGGTTGCTCTGAATGCATGCGGCTACGACCAGGGTCTGGACGTCTCAGAACCCGCTGCGCCAGGAAGTGCGCGAACAGGTCAACCAGGCGCTCCAACGTTCAGCGGATGCACGCGATGCCCACGACCAGATTTGTACTTTCATCGATCAGCACCGGCTCGCCAGTACCGGTTCCGACCTGGCGCAATACATTTCGCTCGCCCTCTACATCACACCTCCGCCGGATCTCGCCCCCAGTGCCGAAGGCGCCGACCTGCCTCCGGACGCAAGCCAGGTGGAAAACATTCTGCCTCTGCTGCGGCGCTTTGCCGAACTCGCTAACCTGCATGTGGTGTTTCTGCACGTTCGTCCGCAATACGACAGCCAACTGGCCGAACTCCACGACTCGCTGACCAAGATGATTGCGGATACCGGCATCTACCTCAAGACGGCTGCCGGCACGTCGGGTGGACAGCGATTTTTGGTGGTGGCGGAGCCGTTGCTTGATCCCGCGCAGACCAATGCCCGGGTTTATGGAGCCGACTATGTCGTGGTGGTGTCGCCCGTTCACGGAGCGATTCACATGCGCGAGGTTCGCCATGCTTACCTTCACTACCAGATCGAGCCGTTGCTGTACTCGCGCGCCACGACACTGGACAGGCTCCTGCCTTTTCTGAAAACGGTTCGTGACGCACCTCTGGACTACACGTATCGCAGCGATATCGTGGCCCTGGTTGTGGAGTCCATGATTCGGGCGATCGAAGCCCGCACCATGGATACGGGCGTCGCCATTTACAAGATTGCTGCCGATGTGCGACGCAGCGATCTGGAATCGGCTACCCACCAGCACAACGCCTCAGTCGAGGCGGCGGAGGCCGTGCGCCGCCACGCTGTACAGCAATCCATGGCAGACGGCTACGTGCTCACGGAGTACTTCTACAACGCTTTCGCCACCTTTGAAAGAGCGCCGCAGAGCTTCAAGGAAAGTATTGGCGAGATGGTTTACGGCATGGACGTGAGCGCGGAATTGAATCGCACCAAGCACGTTGCGTTCAACGAGGAAAGCTCCTCGGATGTGGTGCATCGGTCGCCTCGAGAGCCGCGCGGCCTCGATCTGGCAGAGTTGAAACTAGTCAAAGGCGATACAGCCGGTGCGGCAGTGCTGGCACAACAGTCGGTGGCCGACAAGTCTGGCGATCCGGCGCGGGCGAACTTCATCCTGGCTCGCGTGGCGATTATGCAGCGGGACGTACCGGGCGCGGAGCACGACTTCGCCGAGACCATCCGGCTCTCGAAGGATCCTCGTATGCTGGCCTGGTCGCACATCTATTTAGGACGAATCCACGATATTCAGGATGAGCGCGACCAGGCGGTCGCCGAGTACCAGGCGGCACTCACGGTTCGCGACGGGCAGCCGGATACCAAGCAGGCCGCGGAAAAAGGTTTGAAACAGCCATATGCGGTTCCCCGTCAGGAGCACGTTGAACCGGCGGGTGATGACGATGCCGCACCCGATGCTCAGCAAAAGGAGAGCCCTCAGGCCCAGGCCAGCCCAGAACCCCCTGCGTCGAGCCCTCGGTAATCGGCCCCTGGTAGAAGGATGAGCACCCTTGGACCCACCGATTACCCTGTATCCCTCGATTGTGTTATCGGCCCGCGATCTCTCTCGCTATGCAATACAGTAGGAGAAAGGGTGGCGGCACATTTGATGGCACAACCGGCTCCGAACACGCTTCAGGCGGCGCTGGGTCACACCTTTCTCGACCAGCAACTGCTGGTGAGGGCGCTGACTCACAGCTCACTTGCCTATGAGCAAGGCCTCGAAGGCCGGCAGGGAGAGGGAACGACTCTCTTACGCGAAGAAGATAATGAGCAGTTGGAGTTCCTGGGAGATGCGGTTCTGGGATTGGTAGTGGCAGAGCTCCTCTTTCATCGTTTTCCTGATCTGCATGAAGGCGAGTGGACCCGCCTGCGCGCCAGCCTGGTGAGCCGCCGCCATTTAGCCCAGGTCGCCTCTGCACTCGACCTGGGGAGCTATCTGCGACTGGGGCGAGGGGAAGATCGGGGCGGGGGCCGGAAGAAGTCGACGCTGCTGGCGAACTGTGTCGAGGCCATCATCGGAGCGTTGTATCTCGACGGCGGTTTGGCGCCGGTTGCGGCCTTCGTCAATCAGTACGTGGTTGCTCCGTATGTAAACGACCTACGCCAGGCGCTCGATCGCGGCGTTTCGCTTGGCGACCACAAGACCGCGTTGCAAGAGTTGCTGCAAGCGCAGAAGACGGGTCCGCCGGACTATGTGTTGAAGGCGGAGAGCGGACCAGATCACCGCAAGCGCTTCCTGGTGGAGGTGCGTGTGGCGGCGGGGAGCGGTTTGGCGAAGGCACTTGCGCGCGGTGTTGGCACCACCAAGAAGCGGGCCGAGCAAGAGGCCGCTCGGCGCGCTTTCGAAAAGCTGCGAAAACAGTCACCTGCCCGCGAGTCATTGGCGGAAGGTGGCGGTTCTTGAGCCAACAACCACCAGTGGAGTTTTTCCGCGTGACGACGGAAGAGGAGGTCGTGGTCGCCGCCGTTGTGGCTGCGCCTGCGATGGGGCTGCGGACTGGCCATCACAGCCACGCCCATCTTATTTTTCCTAATCTGCTCGACACGCTTCGCTCCCTGCTTTCGATCATCGTGATATCGCTGTTTGTGCTGACCTTCGTGGTGCAGCCCTTTCGTATTCCCTCGGAATCGATGGAGCGGACCCTGTTGGTGGGCGACTTTTTGCTGGTCGACAAACAGGTTTACGGGCCGCCTGGCTTCTGGCGCTGGGTGCTGCCTTACGAGCCGGTCGAGCGTGGCGAGGTGATTGTTTTTCGCTTTCCGCTCGATCCGTCGGATCACGTAGTGAAACGGGTGGTAGGCGTGCCCGGCGATAGAATCCGTCTTCATGATGGCGTGGTCTACGTCAACGGTCAGAAGCAGAACGAGCCGTTCGCAATCTTTGAGGGCGCGTACCAGGACAACTTTCGCGATCAGTTTCCCGCCCGGCTCTACACCGACCCGGGAGTAGACACGCACTGGTGGTTGCTCATGCGCCAGGAAGTGAAAAACGGTGAACTGATGGTGCCCCCAGGCATGTATTTCGTTCTTGGCGACAATCGCAATCACAGCCGTGACAGCCGCTACTGGGGTTTCGTGCCCCGTGCTAACGTGGTGGGTTTGCCCTTCCTTATTTACTTCTCCCTGCAAGAGCCTTCGGCCACGGATGCGGGCGCGCTGCCGGATGATAAACTCGGACACGAGAAGAATCCGCTCGACACCGTTATGGACTTCGCACGATGGAGCCGCATGTTCCGGGTCATCCACTAGAGCAGTTTCTTTCACAGGGATTATGAGATCGGCCACAACCATGGAAGCCACGGAAACTGAGATCAAGAACCAGCAGGCGAGGGAAGAGACGCCTCTGGAAGCCTTTGCTTCCATCTGTACTGTGCTCGTCATCGGGCTGTTTGCGTTGACCTTCATCTTCCAGAATTTCGAGATTCCGTCGTCTTCGATGGAGAAGACGCTGTTGGTAGGCGACCATGTACTGGTCGACCGGATGACGCTGGCGCCGCCCACGAAGTGGGCTCCTTTTGTCTACTATCGCAATATCCGGCGCGGCGACATTATCGTGTTTTTCAAGCCAGGTGAGCCCGACCTGTACCTGGTAAAGCGCGTGGTTGGCATACCGGGTGACCGGATCCACCTGCGCAACGGCGTGGTCTTTCTCAACGGGCAACCGCAATCTGAACCGCTGGCGGCCATGCCCGACTATGGCAACTATTTTCCTTACCGCGATGATTTCCCAGCTGTTCCACCGTCGCAAAGTGGAGACGTGACGCCAACCTGGGCCCTGGAGCTTCCCAATTACATTCAGGGGCAGGACCTCGTGGTTCCGCCGGGCCGCTATTTCGCGATGGGCGATAACCGCACCGTCAGTCTCGACGGACGCTATTGGGGCTTTGTGCCCCGCGCCAACATCGTCGGCCGCCCGCTCTTTGTCTACTGGTCCTTCATCGAGCCGGACAATCAATATGAAAAAGATGGAGTGGGCGACAAGATCTCGTTCTACACGCACGTGATCGTTCATTTCTTCGATCAGACCCGCTGGCGCCGGACGTTCCATCTGGTTCGTTAGCATGGGTGGCGAAGCCCAACGCTCCTCGCCCAGGCGCTGGATTGTGCTGGCAGCGGTGGTATTGGCAGTGGTGGCCTTTGTACTGCCTCCCCTGGTAAACATCAACCGGTATCAGCACAGAATTGCTGCCAGCATTAGCCGCAGCATCGGCCGGCAAGTCCATATCTCCTCCGTCAAGCTGCGATTGTTGCCGCTTCCCGGCTTTGAGTTCTCCGATTTTTCCGTAGACGAGGACCCGGAGTTTGGCTCCGAGCCGATCCTGCACTCCGACAGTGTGGTTGCTTACCCGCGGCTGCTGTCGTTGTGGCGAGGCAGGCTTGAAGTCTCGCGTATTCATTTTGACGATGCGAGTTTGAACCTGGTCCGCGATCCCAACGGAACCTGGAACTTCGCGTCGGTTCTGGTGCAGGCAGCGCATATCCCGAATGCCCCTACAGGCCAGCTCCATGCCGGCAGCGTGCCGCGTTTTCCGTATATCGAAGCAGAAAACACGCGCATCAACTTCAAACAGGGCAACGAGAAGAAGCCGCTCTCGTTTTTGAATTCCGACCTTTCGATCTCGTTGGCTCCCGGCGATGCATGGGAGTTGCACTTCCGCGCGCAGCCGGCTCGCACCGATCTCGATCTCTATTTAGCCGACACGGGCGTGCTGCGCATCGATGGCACACTGCGCCGGGCAGCGATGCTGGGTGAGATGCCGCTGAAGCTTAATGTGCAATGGAGCGGAGTGCCACTTGGCCAATTGAGCCGGCTGGTGCTGGGCACCGATATAGGCTGGCGCGGCGGTCTCGATGTGGAAGGTGAGGTGGGGGGAACCCTCGATCTGGCACAGATCAGCACCAGGCTCAAGGTTGCCGGACTGCATCGATCGGAGTTTACAGCAGCGCGACCGCTGGACGTGGAGACTTCTTGCAAAGCAACGTTTCGCAGGCAATCGAGATCGCTCGAAGACATAGCCTGCGCCTCGCCTGCGGGTGATGGAGGGTTGCTGCTTACCGGCTCGATAGACGAAGCGCAAACTGTGCCCCGGGCTGAGCTCACGCTGGCAATTCATCACATGCCCGCAGCGGCAGTGTTGACCGGGTTGCAGGAAGCGCGCAGTGGCCTGGGAGCCGGTGTGGAGGCAGCCGGAGCACTGGATGGGCGCTTCTCCTACATATCGCAAGATGGCCGCCCGCCCGTGATTTCGGGGGAAGTGGCGCTCGATTCGCTGAGCTTAACGCCTCCCGATAGCAATACGCCGTTTCTTCTGGGGCCGGTGCGACTGCGGTGCGAGAGCCCGGCTGGGGACGTTTCGACCGGCGGTCCCGCGTTGCTGCTCCAGCCGGTGCGGCTGGCGATGGGCGCGCCCGTTCCGGTGTCGGTAGACGGCCGTTTCGACTCCGCCGGGTTTGATCTGCATCTGGCCGGCGCCACGAGTCTGGCTCGGCTGGAGGCGTTCAAGTCTTTTGGCTGGCTCGGTTGGTTCGGCGCGCGTGGCCCGCAGCCCGTTGCCGCCGGCGACTCCCCCGTCGCGCTGGGAGGTACGCTGGGCGGCGCGGGGAGTGCAACGTTGGACCTCTCTGTCCGCGGTAAGTGGTTGTTGCCGGTGCCGGACTCCGATAATCCCGTCGCCTCTTCGACAGCGGAAGGGAGCATCGGTATCAGGAACGCCGAGCTCACCACGCCCTATTTGTCGCAGCCGCTCACAATTGTTTCGGCGCAGGCGATCCTGAGTCCGGCGCAGATTGCGTGGACGAACGCGTCCATTCGCTACGGGAAACTGGACGCACAGGGAACCCTGGAATATCCGGCGATGTGCCGATCGAACGCGCCGTGCGCTGCGCACTACTCGCTTGTGTTACCTGCGCTGGACTTGGCTGCGCTCCAATCCGCCTTGCTGGGGGGCAGCGGCGGGGGTGAGTTTCTACGGCAATTTCTTGATCGCATCGACCGCCATTCCGTCCACTGGCCCGATCTGTCCGGTACCATCCAGGTCGGCGCGCTCTCGACCGGGAAGCTCGTGGTGCGCGATGCAGTGGGCGCGGTCGACATCAGCGGAAATGCGATCAAGATCCGATCGTTGAACGGCCGTGTCGCGAACGGAACGATGCATCTGACCGGAGCCGTCGACGCATCGGGCGAGCAGCCGGAGTATCAGCTGAACGTGCAGGTGACCAACGCCGCGCCCGAAGCGCTGGCCAATATCTTCGAGGAGCGATGGGGCAACGGTGTGGCCAATCTTTCGGCCCAACTGCGGATGTCAGGGTTTAGCGCCCGGGATCTAGCCGGGTCGGCCACGGGTACCTTGCACTGGGACTGGAACAAAGGAGGCTTCGCCGCGGAAGAGCCGCTGCCGGTCGACGCGCAGCCATTCCTCCATTTCGATCGATGGAGCGGCGATGCCACCATTGCGGATAAAAGCGTCAAGATAGTGCATAGCCTGCTGGCTCGTGGCCAGGCCGCCATTCCGTTGTCCGGATCGATTTCGTTTGATCGTGAGATAGACATCAAGGGCGGGTCCCCGGCGCAGCCGTTCGCGGTTACCGGGACATTGCAGCACCCGGAGGTGAAGGCGATCACCGAGGAAGTTGCGAACTGAGTGGTTCTGCTTTATTCCGAGGCCGGCGGGACGACCAGCGTCTCCCGATGGACACTCGCTTCCACTTCGGGGACTGTACCATCGTTCACCGCCACCTCCGCCGGCCGCCCCTGAAGCAGGAAGCGATGGCTGATCCTGGATTTTGCCGGAATCCTCAGCCTTTCCGTAACCGTGGTGGTTCCGGAGGAAACAGATACCGGAACCTCCGCCTCGGCGGTTCCGGCATTCGCTACATCCACGGCGACGATAAAAGAACCGGGCACGCTGGCTTTGCTGGGAAAGACGCCTGCAATCGAAAGATCAGGCAGACCGCGATCATGGTATACCCAGTCTTCGAAGAACCACTTTAGATCTTTGCCGCTCGCCCGTTCGAGCACCTGCTCAAAACCGATTCCAGTCGTATCGGATCCGGATTGATAGGTGCGCAGAGCCTGGCCCAGAGCGTCATTCCCGGCCAGGTCCCGCAACATCCAGAAAACATAAGTTGCCTTGGCGCGGTAGTACACCGGGTCTCTGGCGAGCAGCAAAGGCTGCCGCTCAGTGGGCGCAACGGCATTGGTTGCAGCAGCCGCAGCCGCGTCACCTGGTTTGGCGTCGCCCGGTTCGGCATCTCCCGGCTCGTTATTTCCTGGTTCAGCAATTCCTGGTTCGGCGAGCGATAACGCCGGGCGGGTATTGTCCAACTGCTGGATGGCAACGTCTCGCCCGTTAGTCTGCTCCACCCAAAGCGACGACATGAAAGAAGGAACACCTTCCTGCAGCCAGGCATAGGGCGACCGGAAGTAAAGATGCGCCAGCGAGTGGATGAGCGTGCCAGCCAGCTGGTTTGGCTCTGTGCTTCGTATGTTGGTGAAAAGCACGTTGCCATCTTCAAAGGGAGCGTCGGTTTCATCCGGCAGGTCGACGATGCTCAGCGGACCTCTGGGTTTTTCGCCCAGCCAGCGATGGATGAGCGGGGCGACGGTCGCGGCTGCGGTCATGTAGGCCTCGGCGTTCGCGACATTTTCCGGCTTCGCGAAGACGGTGACGCCACTGCCTTCGCGAGCGGTGCGTGTGAGCAGAAACAGGCTGGGCGAAGACAAACCCAACCGCGTCGGCGGCAAGGAACAGGTCACGATTCCGGGTACCGATCCGGCCGTCGGGAGGGAAGAGGGAGTGACGGTGACCGTCTGTCCGTCCAACACGGCGAGGTTGGGGGCGTCCCCAAAGAACTCCTCGGTCACCCGCATGGTCACCGTGGCTTGACTCTGACGTTGCCGGTCCGCGGCCGCTTCGGTGAAGAACCTGGCTCCGTCTCCCAGGGCGACCGGGATCGACGCCACCGGGTACCAGGCGACGTTGCCAAAGCCTCTTAGCCCAACAAACTCGTCAGAGACCCGGTCCCAATCAGACGCTTGCGCCACATCGTCTGGGGTACCGATCTGCTGCAGCCGTTCCGCCGAGAGCGCCGCGGTTCCTTCGTAGGTGAGATCTACCGTGATGCTCTGCTGCGGCGCGAGAGGCTTTGCCAGGGTGATGAGCGCTTCGCCCAGCACCCCGGTATGGTCCATGTGGCTATAGATCGATTTCTGGGTGAACGCCGCGGCTGTGTCGGCCACTCGGACATGGGTCCATTGCAACGTAGAGGAGATTTGCAAGGGCAAGCGGTGCAGCGGGTCGCCCGAGTCGTTGCGCACCACGACCCGGGCGCGCACAGCCATCACGTGCTCCCTGGGCCGCAGGTGAATATCGAGGTCGTAGGAAAGAAACGTGATCGCCTGGCGCTCCGCGTCGGTCGCGGCTGCGGGCTGCGTAGCTGCTTTCGCCGGGGAAGTCTCCGCTGCCGGAGCACTCCCGCTGTCATCGATCGAGCGCGAGAAAATCACGGTACCGGGGTGCTGCGTAGTTTCGTCGGGAACAACGCCGGCCGGGGGAGATGCCGGCGAAGATGCTGGGGGAGATGCTTGTTGGGCCCGGGCGCAAAGAGTGAGTACAACGGCAATGGCGGCAAAGCGCAACACCTTCATGAACCCAAACCCTTCTGCTTCTTTATCCGCACCGGCGCGGCGTGCTCCGGGTTGAGGGCATTGCGGCGTTGCCGCGCAGCTTCATAAAGGACCACCGCGCCTGCGGCATTCACGTTCAGGGAGTGCACCCGGCCAGCCATGGGGATCCGCAACAGGTGATCGCAGGTACGCTTCACCAGATCATGCATTCCTGCGCCCTCACGGCCCAGCACCAGCACGCACCCTACGGAGAAATCAAACTGGTCATAATCCATGGTGCCGCGCTCATCCAGGCCGATGCACCAAAGGTCGCGTTGTTTCAGGTCTTCCAAGGCGCGCACCAGGTTCACGACCCGGGCGATTTTCACGTGCTCCGCGGCGCCTGCGGAAGCCTTGACGGCAACCGCGCTGAGCGGCGCCGAGCGTCTCTCGGTGACCACCACCCCGTCTACCCCCGCGCCCTCGGCGGTACGCAGCAAAGCGCCAAGATTCTGCGGGTCTTCGACACCATCCAAGGCCAGCAACAAGCGGTTTTGCTTGGGCCCCTGCAGCAGGTCGTCCACGTCCAGGAACTGGCGCGCCCGCACCATGGCCACAACCCCCTGGTGGGCTTCGGTTCGGGCCAGCTTGGTCAGTTGGTCGCGGGTATCGAGGCGCATCTTGATGCCGGCGTCACGGCACGCCTGGATCAGCTTTTCCAGACGCACATCCTGCCGCTCCCGGGCGAAGCAAACGTGATCGAATTTCCGCGTTCCGGAGCGCAAAGCCTCCTCTACAGGATGCAGGCCAAACAAAATCTCCATATCTGCAAGTCTAGACGTTTATTGCATCCCATTACCGGGAAGGCTGGGGAATCAACCTTCCAATACGGCTTCCGGGGCATCCCGGGTGGCCCCAGGTAGCTGATTGCTATATGCTTGAGCTTACTTGGGTTGCCCCGCGATGGTGGGGAAAGTAGGAGACTCTGCGTGGTGCTTGCTACCAAGCTCAAAAATGTGGTCGCCAAGGGCGTCTTTGGGCAAGTTGCCCACGTCTCTGAAGACAATATGCGCGCAGCCTCGCTGACCCTCGCAGAACAAACGTGCAACGAGAACGCCATCGTTGCCCAGGGCCTCAAGCGCCACGATCCGGAATTGCTCGATCAGTTGATCGTGCAGTATCAACATCGCCTGTTGCGGTACCTGCTTTACCTCACCGGAAACCGCGAGACCGCGGAAGATATTTTTCAGGAGACCTGGATGCGCGTGCTGAAGCGCGGCGACCAGTTTAATGGCAAGTCTCGCTTCGATACCTGGCTGTTTACGATCGCACGCAACCTGGTGATCGATGTGCGGCGCAAGCGAACCATGAGCAGTTTGGAAGCGATGCGCGAAGCAGGAGAAGATGGGCGTTCGTTCGATGTGCCCGCCGACGGGCCCTCCCCTTTCGAGATGTACCAGACAAGCGAGAATGGGCAGCGCGTGGCGGAGGCGTTATTGACGCTCGAACCGCTTCATCGCGAAGTGCTGGTTCTACGCTTCCATGAAGAACTTTCTCTGGAAGAGATTGCACAGGTCACGCACTCTCCGCTTTCCACGGTAAAGTCCCGCCTGTATCGCGGCCTCTCCGCGCTGAAACCTCGCATTTGCGCAGCCGAGGCTGTGGCTGCCGTGGAGGGAGAGATACGATGAATGTCGGCCAAACCGCGGGCGCGGGGCCGCGCCGCGCAGAGGAGTCACGCTCGATTGCCTGGCCGGATTGCAATGCCGAGCTGGTATTGGCGCAGAAGACCCGGCGAGCCGTGCGCGACGAAGTGATTTCCACGCAGGAACGGCGCATCCGCCAGCGTCATAACCTGGGCTGGGTACTGATGGGTTTTGGTTTCCTGCTGCTGTTGCTGGCGCCCGCCATGTGGAGTGGACTGGAAGATCTTCTGGCCGGCGAGCATCTCTTCGATTTACCGGCCCTGGTGACGTGTCTTATCCTGATGCTCTTCACCGCGATCTTTGCTGCCTTGATCGCAGTATGGAGAAGCCGGCAAGCCGTGGAGCATGATCGCGGCGGTTTTGAGACCTTTCGTCCAATACAGAAATGATCAGCCCGTCGTCTAACCCGCAAACTACTTCTTCCTTCACGGAAGAGATGAAGCTCCTTCCGCGCTGGTCGATCGCGGCGGCTGCGCTGACGTTCGTTTTTATGCAGTACCTGTCGTGGGTAATTCTGCCCGCGCACCGGTTAAAACCGTCCACTGCGCCCTTTGGTCTTCGGTTGTACTTCGCGCTCTCCTGGAGCACCCTGGCGGCGTTATATGTGCTGATGGTTGGTTACGTGAGCCGGGACGCGCCGCGCCGCAGCATGAGTACCCGCGTGTGGGTCGCGATCTGCCTGGCGATGCCGGGCGGCATAGGATCCGTGCTTTATTTTCTGCTTCGCCAGCCGGTGGTGGCGGTGTGCCCGTCGTGCGGCACCAGCATTCACTCCGAGTTCCACTTTTGCCCCCAGTGTGCCTACCAGGTCTCCGCTTCCTGCGGCAATTGCTACCGCGGTGTGCGCATTACAGACGTCTATTGCGTTTACTGCGGTCACGGCCTCGCCGAAGACAACATGCCTTCCCGCCTGCGCGCCTTCCAATCCTGAAGCGGGCCGCTTCCCCGGTGGTTTCCCCGGCCGACACAGCTATACTCAGAGTGGTTCGTAATAATCCATATAATCCATGGCCATCACTGCGCTGATCGTCGACGATGAACGGCTCGCGCGCGAGGAGCTCAAATACCTTCTGGATTCCGCAGGGGGAGTCGAGGTGGTCGCGCAAGGCCAGAACGGCATCGAAGCGGTCCACCTGATTCGCACCCACCATCCCGATGTGGTGTTTCTGGATGTACAGATGCCCGGCCTGGACGGCTTTGCCGTACTGAAGAAGTTGCTGGAGCGAGAAGACGCTGACCGGATGCCGCAAATCATTTTTGCGACCGCCTTCGATCAGTATGCGGTGCGGGCTTTTGACGTCAACGCCATCGACTACCTGCTGAAACCGTTCGACCGGGCCCGGGTTTTGCAGGCCCTGGAGCGCGCGCGCCAGCGTCTGCAGGAGGCGCACCAACTCGAGCAGGAGCCGGCGCCGGAGAACCCTGTCGACATGAACCCGTCGGAGGCGCGTCTCGATGCGCTGCTCCGTCTGATCGAACAGCAACAAGCGGCCGCGCGGCCGCGCAGCGGAAAAATTATTTTGCAGGCGCACAACCGGCTATTGCTGGCCGATCAGAAAGACATTTGCTTTGCCGCCATTGAGGAAGGCGTTATCTCCGTGGTGACGCCCACGCTCGAAGGGCAGTCCAAGTGCCGGACGATCGAAGAGCTGCTCGAGTTGCTGGATCCCTCCGTTTTCTGGAGAGCCCACCGCTCCTTTGTGGTCAATATCAACCACATCAAGGAAGTTGTGCCGTGGTTCAAGAGCAGCTATCAGCTACGCATGGACGATCGCAAACAGACGGAGATTCCGGTGAGCCGCGCGCAAACCCGCCGCCTGCGCGAGCTCTTCAAGCTGTAGAGCCGTTTCGCCATCACTGCTTGATGACGGTACCGTCGCGTTTCCGTATTTCTCCCCATCCGCCGTTCAGGTTATTGCGGCCCGGGGTAAACGGCGCCTTGGCTGCTGCTTTTTCATCGATCTCGATGCCCCAGCCCGGGGTTTCGTTTACGTAGATGTATCCCTCTTTCAATTCCGGACAGCCGTGAAAGATCTCCCGGGTCTGCTCGTTGAAGGGCGAATACTCCTGAATGCCGAAGTTATAACTCACAATATCGAGGGTCGCGTTCGCCATATGGCCGACCGGCGAAACATCGCCGGGACCATGCCATGCCGTTCTTACTCCATACTGCTCCCCGAGGATGGCGATTTTGCGAGCCGGGGTGAAGCCCCCCGCTTGCGACACATGCACCCGGATGTAATCGATAAGACGTCCTTCGATCAGAGGCTGCCATTCGTGCGGGCTGTTGAAGAGCTCGCCCATCGCGATGGGCGTGGAGCAGTTTTGGCGAATCTGCTGGAAGTAGCCCAGGTCTTCGGGGGAGAGCGGATCCTCCAGAAAAAACATGTGAAACTTTTCCGCTTCTTTGCAGAACTGCACCGCTAGATTGGGGGTCAACCGTTCATGCATATCGTGCAGTAGCTCTACCTCTTCGCCCAGCTCCTGGCGGCAGATTTCGAGCAGCTTCAGGGCGCGTCGAAACTGATAGGCCGGCTCAAACAGTGGCTTATCGTGCAGCGCCTTCAGCCTGGTGTCGCCGGCTTGTCTCGATCCATAACCCGCCATTCCAGGAAGGCTGACCTGTACCCGAACGTTGCGGAAACCCTGGGCCATGAAACCTTTCGCGCTTTCGACCACGGCCTGAAAGTCAGCGCCGTCGGCGTGCGTGTAGGCGTCGACGGCTTCGCGGCATTTGCCGCCGGCAAGCTGATAAACGGGCATTCCCGCCTGGCGTCCCTTGATGTCCCACAATGCCTGATCGATACCGCTGAGGGCGTTGTTCAGCACCGGACCGTTTTTCCAATATGAGCTGTCATAGCAGGACTGCCAGATGTCTTCGATTCGATCGGTGGTCTTGCCGAGCAAAAAGGGTTTCAAGTAGTTTTCGACTGCCGGTTTCACCAGGTCGGCGCGTTGCGTAAACGTAGCGCAGCCGTAACCGTAGAGTCCGTCCTGGTCGGTGGTGATTTTTACGACGGTGAGGCGAGTGCCGGCCGGCTCGCACTCGATGACGCTAATATCCTTGATGCGGGGCGTTGCGGTGCCGCGCGTCGCGCGCGCGACCTGCTCCTGCGATTGCAAGAGAGGCGAAGCAAGCCCGAGCAAGCCCGCGCTTCCAATGGACTTCAACAATTCACGACGTTTTATCGACATCTCAGAACCCTCGTATCCTTTCACTCGAACCACTCGAATCACTCGAAAAGATTCGTCGTGTCCGCCAGAAATAACGTCCTGTATTTCCGGGCTCGAAGCGGCAGATTGGTCGAACCAAGCATACCTCAGGGGCTGAACAGGGTGCGGAAAAACTCGACGAAATGAAAAGTTCGGAGCACGATGGAGGTGCAAATTTCTCAGGCGGCAAGGCTCGCCGCAGCGAGCGCTCGCCGCAGCGAGCGTTAGCCGTGCCGTAAAGATTGTGCCGTCCCTTCGGGACTCCCTGAGTTGCTAATCTACCCGGCACTTCCGTGCCGGGCTACAGATTCTACCGTCCCTTCGGGGCTGGATCAGCGAACCAGAGACACCCATCTCCCCCCCCGCGGCCGGGCCGGTGTCCGGTCATGGTGGTGCGTCAAGTTGTCAAAGAACTGCCAGGCTCAAGAGGACACGCACTGGGCGCGCCCCTGTTCATTCGCGCAATTGATCTGCTCTCTCCCGCAGCCCCCTCACCGGGCGAAAAAGAATGCACTTTGTGCGAGAAAAGCGAGATAACCCGTTGCACGATCACGCGCTTTCTTGCACCCAGATGTGAAACGCAAAGCCGCGACTTGCGTTACGGCCGCTCGTGCCCGGGCGAGACCTTGCCGGGGGAAACGTGCGCCATAAGCGCCCTATGCGCCATAAGTCACTGCGACGGGTCACCGTACCCCATCGGAGTCCGCCAGCGGCGTCTGGTTTTGTAGTGAAAGGCATTATTCATTGGGTCACCGGTATAGATGCGATTTTCGGCATTCTTTGATTCTGCCATTGGTTCTTTCCAGTGGAATGCGGGCGCTCTTTGGTCTCCGGGGCGGCGAGACGGTACCTTGGCCTGGATACACGACGGCCCTTTCCTCCTGAGGTATTTTCTTCGAACGCTAGCTATGTTCACTTATATAGATCCAATTTCGGGAGGAATGGGACAATTTTCTTGCAATAAAAATGCCAGCCGGGGAGGGCAGCGACTTATGCGTTGCGATGGGGTGGTGCTCCCGCCGTTCGTGGTGTCCGCTTGCAGCGGCGCGCCGCTGTATGTGTCCACTCCGTCTCCGTCGCATGTATGTCCATGGCGTCGGGCAGATTTTGACCATCCATATCCGCGATTTCCGACGCAGTCCATCTTGTCCCGCGTCCATCCTGAGGAATCTGGAGCAGAAGTTAGTAAACTACCGTCATGCCCGTCGATTGGCTGGAAGTGATGCAAAGGCTAGCTGCAGGTGTACGGGCGAAGGTCGCAGAGGACCGTCGCCGGCTTGAAGAGCTGCAGGCACAAAAGGCCGACGCGCGCGGTGGCGTCGAAGCGTCTGCTTCGGGTCGGTGAGCCACCAGAACCGTACCTCAGAGCCTTGCGCAGCCCTCGCATTGTGCTTTTCTTTGGCTTTCTTGACCCTATCAGCGGTGTCCGAAGGTAGCTTCGCGATCAAGTCAGGGAGGGAGATTGGCATATTTTGCCCTTTGAGATCACCCGCAAGGTAGCTGTTTTCGGTAGAGTTAACAGGTAACCTGCCATCAGACCAGTTCCGCTTGGCAAAGCAGCCCCCGAAAACTGGCTTCCTCCGTTGTCCGCGGGTGGTTGCAGCAGAAGACGCGGCGGTAGATAGCGTAATCTTTTCCAGGGGCGGGGAATGAAGTCCGGCGTGCGCAAGCGGAAGCACAATCCGAAGAGAAGAATCGACGATGCAGCGGACTCCGCGAGTCTGGCTCGCCTTTCTGCGAAAGTCGTCTACATCGGCAGCGGCTTCCATAAGCGCAGTCCTGGGGATTTTGGATTGGTGATCCCCCCTCAACCTCGTCCAAACAAAACCCTCTGCGACGCAGTCCACATTTACAAGCGTGACACCGCCCAGCGATTATTGCAGGACGGAGTCACGCGAAGCCTGATCTCGGTGCAGCGCCGGGGTGAGTTCCCCCAAAATATCTGGGCTGTGGCGCCCGGGGATATCGCGCTCGAAGCCCAACTCGATAATGTGGAACCTGCGACGTACCACGGTTATCCCATGCTTGCCGTAGACCCCCTGGCGAAAGAGGTCTTGAGGCGCTGGAAGGAACAACCAAGCCATGAGTGAGATTTTCTCCATCAGTGAGTGGCTCGGTCCGAGCGTTGGGGATCCTGCGGAGAGGATGACGCATGCAGAACTGGGTATCAACTTCGGAGAGAACTGCGTCACTCTGGTCGAAGACCTGGAATCTCGAACGGTACGCTCAACCATCAGGGTCTCCGCGGAGCCAATGGCCAAGTGGCTAGTGGCCAATTGGTGGCGGTTGCGCTGGGAGCCGGAACCGGTATTGGCAACAGAGAATCTCGATTGGTCAATGGCGCATTCTGTAGCAGCGATTGGAGGCGGATATGTCTGGCCCGACCTCGTCTTTACAGGATCGGACGGAGCCAGGATATCGGTCGTTTGTAAGCGACAGATATACGGTTCCAAGGAAAATATCGTACCGGTTAGTTATTTGAACAGTTTTGCATCTACGGTCTCAGCGACCGACTTTGAAAGTAGCGTTAAGGCCTTCGTTGAGACGGTACTCGCCAGGTTAAGCTCGGCGGACGTGAAAAAGAGCGAACTGCAAGAATTATGGCGCGATCTAACCAAGGAACTAGGTAACCCAAAGTTGGCCTCGTACAGGAAACTGGAAGCGTATTTGGGCCTCGATCCGGACACGAACGACCCGCTTATCTCATCCTTGTTGCGATGGAGTAGACAGCTTGGGCAGCCTGCGATTGAAGAGATAGCCGCCGCCTCCAAGAGCACTGAAATTGAAGGGGACCTTTCACAAGCCAGGAAAGTCGCGCAAGAGATCAAAACATTTGCTGAGGTGCCCCGGGTTGACGATCTATCCCCTTTGACGGGTAGTTTGAGTCACACCCCTGAACCCGCTCCCTGGCAGCAAGGGCAGTCTCTGGCCTATGCATTGAGAAAAAAGTGGAAGCTCGAGTCTTCCCCTGTCACCGATGGCGTGTTAGCAGACCGCCTGAGCCTGCCCGTTGCAAAGCTGAAGGAAGCGAAGCCGGAGGCGCCTTTCTCGTTTGGCTATCGCGGTGTGGGCGAGGGAAAACTTGGTTTCGCCGTGAACCGTGTGCATGATCATGGCCGGCGCTTTGATATCGCGCGTTTGCTTGGGGATTATTTGTCGGCGGACCCCCATGGCCGTATGATCCCGGTCACGAATACTATGACTTCGCGACAAAAATTTCAGCGTGCCTTTGCGGCAGAGTTCCTTTGCCCTTCGGAGATGATCCAGGAACGATATCCTGACGGGATCGAGCAACGTTCGATCGGTCAAGTGGTCGACGAAATCTCAAGAGAATACAATGTGTCGGAACGAGTGGTACTTCACCACATGGAGAACCGACAGCTGCTGTCCCGAGGGTTGATTGATTCACCTCTGCTGCTGGCGTAGGAGGGTCGAATGAATGACACGATCCCTATTGGCTGCGTGAACGTCCCCGGGTTTACACCGGAAGGGGTTAGTCCAGTCCGTCCCTGAAATGCCCGAAGGATTGATGCAATCCGGCCGGCCTGCTGTGTCAATAGGCGGGGTTCGGCCCGTTCAAGCGAACTCAGGTCGATTTCCTTCATCCCAAGTTTCACCGCAATCCCGGCCAGGGCCGATCTGAGATGACTGACCCATCCGAGGGCATAAATGTCCGCATAATCGCCTTCGACATTTGCGGTGCCAATGCAGCGTCCTTTGATCCATGCTCCGCGGACCGCGCCGAAAGCCGTAAAGTCATCCTCGCCGTTTTCCATGAGCGCCAAGTCTGCGACGAAAGAGACGTCTACGCGGAAGCGCGCCAGGGTTTCGATGAAGCATCCCAGCCGTTGCGAAGACGCATACAGAACCCTATAGACACGCATCGGGTCGTCAAAGCGATTGCCGAAGGTTCCGTCTTCCTTGGCATAAGCCCAATCAGGAACCGCCCAAGCGTCGTCACCCCTCCCGACGCGGAAAAGCGGGCTTGGGGGCCGCTTCGATTCAAGGTTCATTCAATTCGCTCCTAACCGCCGACGAGGAAAGCTCGTGCGGCTCCCATGATCTCCGGCGCCACGGTCTCCAGATCGTTTTCCCTCATGAGCCGAAGTGGAACGCGGTCACCGAGTTCAGGGTTCAGGCCGGTTAGCCAGGATTGGATCACAGTGGGATCTTCTCTTTCAGCGAGCATCCGGACCAGTTGGAAGGCAAACCTCAGACGCTGTTCCGCATCACCATAAAGCTCGCTTCCGTTCATCCACCGATCAACGGCTCGCACGTCCCGGACACCGCCGACGTAGGCGGTGAGCTTGCGCCCAATAAGGCTGACAAGTTGCTTGACGATCTCCGGGATGGGGAGGCGAAGCGCTTCACGATGCGCTGCAAGATCAGGGCGAGATGCGGGAACTGTTGCCATTGGAACCTCCTGCAAATCTAAATATACACCATTTTACCTCTAAAAAGCAGTTAAATTACACTTCAATGCCCACGTGCGTCGCTTCAGCTCAGTTGTCCAGCGGGATTGCTGTCCCGCCCCGCCCATCTGCAAATGATGCGAGTCGCGGGCCGCATCGACCGGGGCTTTGAGGCGGTTCTCATCTACATCGGGACGGAAAGGGTTGAGATCAACCTGGCTCGAACCGCCAAGGGTCAATGAGGCGCGTACCATCTATTCCGACGATCAGGATCTGGGGCGCTTCGCCAGGAGCGTCGGACTCAAAGTGGTTTGTACCTGGGATCTGCCCATTCCCGCCAGCAAGACCCCGCTCTTCGATGATCTGCCCGGGGAAGGGGCGGACAACGATAAGCGCGGACCGAAAAATGAACGCAATTGAGACGCCGCCGTTGGATCCGGCCCTGTGCCCGGGGACTAGAATGCTGTCCCCGGATCCGCCCGAGCCAGAGTGTAGCTGTGGTTATTTCGTATATTTCGGAAAGGGGTTATTTCGTCTGTCCCCGCAATGCCCCGAAATGCCAAGCCCTTCGCGCGCTTGTCACTCGGCGTGTTCGGCTCTGCTACACCTCGCAGACGCGAATCATTAACTATTTTTTATACTCTAGGCCGGGTCGACCGCATCTCATCCTTCCGGGAATCTGGTGCCCTGCATCTCGCTTTTTCGAGGTGGGTTAGGATGCTTATGCGTACTCAAGCACATCGGCCATGGTATCCAGCCCAATCCCTACCGTCGACGAGGCGATCGCGGCCATCACACAGTTGGAAGCAGAGGCTCAATGTTGGAACTCGGCCAGATCGTCTATGACACCTTACGCACACACTCGTGAAGGTTCACCTCCCTCCTCATGGGAACCTCTCTCTGATCATCTGGGCAAGGTCTCGCGATTAGCTGCGAATTTCGCCTATGCCTTTGGAGCACGCCTATGGGGGGATGTCTTGGGGCGGTGCCATGACTTAGGCAAGCTCTCCAATGATTTTCAAAGCTATCTTCACGATGCCGGAATGAAGTCGGTGGATGCGGGCGCTGAAGACGACGCCGACACCCACACACCCGGCAAGCGAGTGGACCATTCCACGTTTGGGGCAAGATTTGTTGAGCAGTATGTGGGAGGAAGCGCCGGTCAGTTACTTGCATTCTGCATCGCGGGCCATCACACGGGGCTTCCCGACGAGACCTCTACCGACGACTTGGGAGGACGTAGCACGTTGCGTTACAAGTTGGATTCCACACGGTATCCCATTCCCCACGCAGAAGCGCCCGGAATTCAACTACCGAAGCTGACACCGCCCTTGAAGAGAAGTAGTGGGGACGCAGCCTTTCAGCTCGGATTCTTTACCCGAATGCTTTTCTCCTGCCTCGTAGATGCTGATCGCACCTGTACTGAGGAGTTCTGCGATCGTGACCGAGCCGAAGAGCGAAGAGGATTGGGCGGAGACTCGGGGAGACCCACACTAGCCGCGCTCAAGACCGAGTTGGACCGCAGTCTGCGTGAGATGCAAGAAAAGGTGAACCGCAACGAGGTCAATCGGCAGCGGGCGATTGTTCTCGACCACTGCCGGGGGGCAGCCAACCTGCCTCCCGGTTTCTTTTCTCTCAATGTTCCTACGGGGGGCGGAAAGACCTTGTCGTCGCTGGCCTTCGCTCTGGAGCACGCAATCCAGAATGACCCTAACCTTAGGCGCGTCGTGATGGCTATCCCATACACCAGCATCATCGAACAGACCGCGGATGTCTATCGTAAGGCGCTTGGACCCCTAGCGAAAACGGCTTTAGTCGAGCACCATACGAATCTGCAACCCAGGCACGATACACGCTCCAATCAGTTAGGCGTCGAAAACTGGGACGCGCCCCTGATCGTCACGACCAATGTGCAGTTACTGGAAAGCCTGTTTGCGTACCGGACAACTCCGTGCCGCAAGCTGCATAATTTAGCGCGTAGCGTCATCGTACTCGACGAAGCGCAGACGATCCCCGTCGAATTGTTGAAGCCGACTCTGGCTGCGTTGCAGGAGTTGGTGCTGAACTACGGCTGTTCTATCGTGCTCTGTACTGCGACACAGCCCGCACTGGAGCGAAGAAGCGATTTTGATCTTGGTCTTCAAGGTGTGCGCCCCATCATCCCAGATGCAGCCCCGCTGTTCAAAGCGTTACGGCGCGTGGAAGTGCGCAAGCTCTACAAACAAACAGATGATGAACTGTCTTCGCTTCTGGTGCGGGAACGGAGCGCCTTATGTATCGTAAATACGCGAAGACACGCCTCCCGACTGTATGACAAGATGGTCGAAGGTTCAGAATCTGCGGATTGTTTCCACCTAAGTACATGGATGTGCGGAGAGCACCGGCGAAATGTGCTGCAAGTAATCCGCGAACGGCTTAAAGCCGAGAAGCCTTGTCGCGTTGTCAGCACACAACTTGTTGAGGCGGGCGTCGATCTCGACTTTCCGGCTGTGTACCGTGCGGAAGCTGGCTTCGATTCCATCGCTCAGGCTGCCGGCCGGTGCAACCGTGAGGGTAGGCTGCCCATAGGATTCACTTATTTATTTGAAGCCGAAGAAAGGCCACCTTTGGGACTCCTGCGTTCCGCCGCTGACACAGCTAAGGAATTGGAGTCGCACTACCCCGATCCGCTTGACCCCCTCGCAGTCGAAGCCTATTTCAGGCTCTTCTATTGGAAACAGAAGGCTCGATGGGACAAACACGGGGTGATGCAGACAATGTCTGTAGACCAGCAGAGCAAGCGTCTGCTGTTCCAGTTTCGTGAGATGGCTACCGCGTTCCAGATCATCCGCGAAGAGCAGTTGCCAGTTCTGGTTCCTTATAGCAAAGACCCAAACATTGATAATCCAGTCTGGGATAAACTCGCCGCGAGCAAAGTTCCGTTCCTGCCGCATCGTGAATTGCAACCTTATCTGGTTTCAGTAAGAAAAGAAGCGGTGCAGCAGATGCAACGACATGGATTTGTGAGGGAACATGAGTCGGGCCTGTGGTTTCTTCTCAATCGTTCGCTGTACACCAGAGAAAAAGGATTGAACCCGGAAGCGACGACCTTGGATGCGTCGTACTGGTCTGTCTAGGAGGCGTCCGTGTCGTTCGGCATCAGGCTGCATTGTTGGGGTGAGTGGGCGTGCTTTACGCGACCAGAAATGAAGGTAGAGCGCGTCAGCTATGACGTGATGACACCCTCCGCGGCGCGTGGCATCGTGGAAGCCATCTACTGGAAGCCGGAGATTCGCTGGCACATCAACCGTATCACCGTGCTCAAGCCGATACGGTTCACGTCGGTTCGCCGTAATGAAGTGAAGGACAAGATTGGCGCCGGCGCGGCAAAAGCCATGAAGGATGGAGTGGGCAATCTCGCTTTCTATGTGGACGAAGGCGACAATCGGCAGCAACGAGCCACGTTGATGCTGCGCGATGTCGGATACATTGTCGAAGCCCGCATTGAGATTTTGAGCGGGCCGGACAACATCGCCAAACATCTGGACCAGTTCAACCGTCGCGCCCGCAAGGGCAGTTGCTTTACACGGCCATACTTTGGCTGCCGGGAGTTTGCTGCGGACTTCGAGTTGCTGGAGGCCGACAGCCCGATGCCGATCGTGGATACCAGCCTTTCCGGTGAGCGCGACCTGGGTTGGATGCTCCACGACATTGACTTCTCCAATGCCAAGCAGGCGCAGTTCTTTCATGCCATCATGCGCGACGGCGTGATCGATGTGTCGGCTTGTAGGACGGCGGGGGTTGTCTCTTGATCCTCCAACGGCTCGTTGAGCACTACGACCGCATCACCGCTTCAGGAAACGAGGATAAACGGCTACCTCTTTCTGGATTTTCGAGACAGAAAGTCAGCTTTTGCATCGTGCTTGAACCAGATGGCAGTCTAAATTCCTTTCAGCCGATGTTTGAGCTAAAGGGGAAGAAGCCGATAGCGACACGAATGACTGTTCCGGGCTTCACTAAGTCCTCGGGTTCAGCTCAAAATCCATGCTTCTTATGGGATAACGCCGCATATATGCTCGGGTACAAGGCGAAGGATCAAAAGCCGCTCACTACGAGCAAGCAGTTCGAGTCATTCCGTGATAAACACTTGTCGTTACGGGCTGGGATATCACATCCGTCTTTTGATGCGGTCTGCCTATTCCTCAAGTCCTGGAATCGTGAAGAAGCCTTGAAGCATGAGGCGTTACTGTCGGAGATCGCCACAAACAATGGTGTTTTCCGACTATCAGATACGCGGGTATTCCTGCATGAGTTATTCGCACCTCCCGAGAGGGTAATCGAGACCCGAAGCGGGCAATGTCTAATCACGGGTACGCAAGGCAATCTCAGTCGAATCCACGAGCCTGCCATTATGGGTCTCAGAGACGGGAAGCCCTTTGGAAATAAAGTTGTAGCATTTGATGATTCCGCATATTGCTCTTACGGCAAGGATCAGAGTTACAACTCCCCAGTTGACGCAGACGTAACGTTTCGATATGCCAGCACGTTGAACTATTTGCTCGAAGATGAAGAGAGAAGTATTACGTTAGGCGACAGCACAGTCGTTTTCTGGGCCGATCATGCGAGTGCGCTGGAAGATTGTCTCAGCTCATTCTTCCTAGACTTGCAGCCACAGGAGGGCGCGGCGGTCGAAGAAGACAAGGAGCGGCTACGACAAGCAAAGATTTTGCTCACGCAACTGCGCGACGGCACAGGGCAGGAAGTCCTCAACACCCGCGATGACAAGCCGACGAAATTCTTTCTGCTCGGGCTCTCGCCCAACGCATCACGCATCTCCGTTCGCCTCTGGGTCGAAGCCGATGCCGCGGAGTTGCAGCAACGATTGGGCCAACATCTGCGCGATATCGCGCTGGTCAGAGATCGGGATGATGAGATTCTAACGTTGTGGCGCATATGCAGCGCCACAAAACGTTGGGACAAGAAGAAAGAGAAGTTCTTCAAAGACGATAAAGTCTTGCCGAAACTCGCTGGCGACCTCGCCCGCTCCGTCCTGACCGGTGCGGCCTACCCGCAGTCCCTGCTAGCCACTATGCTTCGCCGTATCCACAGCGACGGCGAGGTGGCTTATGCTCGTGTCGCCGCCATCAAGGCATGTCTTCTCAGAAACTCCCGCTTGCGCGGCAATCCGTTGGAGGTCTCGACCATGCTCGACCCAAACAGCACCGACCCGGCTTACTGCTGCGGTCGCGCCTTCGCCCTGCTTGAGATCATTCAGAGAGATAGTGCCAAGAAGAAGAGAGACGGCGTTACTGAGGACGACACCAAGAAGGAAAAGGGCAAAGATGCAGAGGGAGGGCTAAATAGGACTATCAAAGATAGTTACTTCTCATCTGCCTGTGTTACACCCTCACTAGTCTTTCCGCGGCTATTCCGGCTTAGCCAGCACCATTTGGCGAAGCTGGAGACTGGAGCGAGAATCAACCGCGAGAATCAGCTTGGTGAGATTCTGGGCAAACTCACTATCTCGGGGGTACAGCCGGGAGCAATTCGCAACTCTGCGCGGGGATTCCCGCGACTGCTTTCATTGGAAGATCAGGGCAAGTTTGTCCTCGGCTACTTCCACCAGACCAAGGACATCTACACCAGCAAGAAAGACAAGGAAGAAGGAGCCCGTCAATGAGCACACCCATCCAGAACCGCTACGACTTTGTCTACTTCTTTGATGTCACCGACGGCAATCCAAACGGCGACCCCGACGCCGGCAACCTGCCGCGCATCGACCCGGAGACCAACCAGGGCCTTGTCACCGATGTCTGCCTGAAGCGCAAGATCAGGAACTTCGTTGTCGAAAAGAAGGGACCAGCTGCCCGCTACGAAATATTTGTGAAAGAAAAGGCAGTCCTCAATCAACAGATCGAACGTGCCTACGAAATGAGTGAGGAAGTAAAAGCCGGGCTGGCAGCGTGGCAGCTCTGGAAGAAAGACAAAAAGAAGCATCCAAAGCCCAAAAGGCACTATGAAGATCTTGCGCAAGACTGGATGTGCCATAACTTCTATGACATCCGCACTTTTGGTGCAGTCATGTCTACCGGAGATGATAAAGATTCGGAAGCTGGAGATAGCAAGTTGAGAATGAGGGCAGGCCAGGTGCGCGGCCCGCTGCAACTGACCTTCTCACGCAGTATCGACCCCGTTGTGTCTGCGGAGTTTGCCATCACGCGCTGCGCGGTCACAAATGAAAAAGACGTGGATAAGGAGCGCACCATCGGTCGCAAGTTTAACGTACCCTACGGCCTCTACCGCTGCCACGGCTTCATCAACGCCAAATTGGCGGAGAAGACAGGCTTTACCGAAGACGACCTCAAGCTCCTCAAAGAAGCCCTCAACCAGATGTTCGAGACCGATCGCTCCGCCGCCCGTGGCCTCATGGCCCCGGTTCGCTGCGTCGCTTTCCGTCACAAAGATCCATGCGGCAATGCGCGTGCGGACCAGTTATTTTCGCGGGTAACCGCAAAGTTGGTGCCGGAGGTCAAGGAGCAATGCCGTCCACCACGTTCACGTACTGACTATGCTATCGAGTGTAGCGGTGAACTGCCCGAGGGTATAACGCAGGAAGAGTGGGTTCTGCCTCTCTAAGGTGATTGTGACAGGGGTACCACATGGCCAGTCCCACCTCCGAAGCCGACGATGATGCGCTGCCTATCAGTGGACTACAGCATCTCGCCTTCTGTCCGCGTCAGTGGGCGTTGATTCATTTGGAGCAGGTATGGGTGGAGAACGGTCGGACCGCCGAAGGCCGTTTGTTGCATGAGCGTGCCGACCTGCCCGGAGAGAGCCGTCGCGCCAGTGTGCGCACCGTGCGCGGCATGTGGCTGCGGTCTGAGAGGCTGCACCTGACCGGACGGGCCGATATCGTGGAGTTTCGCCCTGCGCCCTATCCAGTGGAGTACAAGCGTGGCAAGAGCAAGCCCAACGACTGCGATACCGTGCAGCTTTGTGCCCAGGCGCTTTGTCTTGAGGAGATGCTAAACACGGCGATAGAGCGCGGCGCCATCTTCTACGGCAATCCACGACGGCGGTTAGAGGTTGACTTCACACCGGAGTTACGCTCCCGAACGGAAGAGCTCGCGGCAACCATGCATCGCCTGTATCGAGGTCGCATGACGCCCGCTGCGACTCCGGGGCCTTACTGCCGCAACTGCTCGCTGGTCGATGTATGTCTTCCAGCGGCTACCTCTGATACGGATGCCGCGCGTTGGGTGGCGATACAACTGCGTTCTCTACAGCATGAGGTCTAGTTACGCCTCATGAGAAAACTTCTCAACACGCTGCATGTCATGACGCAAGGTGCATACCTGCACCGAGACGGCGAGACGGTCGCGATCAAGGTTGGTGACGAACTGAAGCTACGTGTTCCTGTGCATACGCTTGAAGGGCTGGTGTGCTGGGGCCGGGTATTGTGCAGTCCGCCGGTACTGGGGCTGTGTTGTGAACGGGGCGTGGGCATTTCGTTTCTCTCCGAACAGGGAAGGTTTATTGCCCGCGTGAACGGGCCTGTCTCCGGCAATGTGCTGCTGCGGAGGCAGCAATACCGCATAGCCGATGACGGGAGCAGCGCGCTGCCCATCGTGCGAACGATCGTGGCGACCAAGATTGCAAACAGCCGCGTTGTGCTGCTGCGCGCAGCTCGCGAGATCGTCGATGAAGCACGCGAGAAGGATCTGCGAGACGCGGCGAACCGTCTCTCTTGGGCAGGCCTGGAGGTGGCTAAGGCAGCATCCATCGACGAAGCGCGGGGACATGAAGGTATGGGAGGACAGGTTTACTTCGCGGCCTTCGATCAGATGATTGGCGGCGACCGAGAGGCATTTCATTTTGGAGGCCGCTCGCGCCGGCCTCCATTGGATCGGGTGAATGCGCTGCTTTCCTTTGTATATGCGCTCTTACGCCATGACATCGAATCGGCTCTGGAAAGCGTCGGCCTTGACCCGGCAGTTGGTTTCCTCCATACCGACCGTCCAGGGCGTCCGAGTCTTGCTCTCGATTTGATGGAGGAACTCCGCGCTGCACTGGCTGACCGTCTGGTACTGACGCTCATCAACCGGCGCCAGGTACAGGGGTCGGGTTTTACGGAGCAGGACGGGGGAGGCATTGAGATGGACGACGAGACTCGGAAACAAGTCGTCTCCGCGTGGCAGCTTCGAAAGCAGGACGAGATTGAGCACCCCTATCTGAAGGAGCGGATTCCGCTCGGCCTTGTGCCGTATGTGCAGGCGCTGCTCCTCGCGCGTCACGTACGTGGGGGCCTTGACGCCTATCCCGCGTTCTTCTGGAGGTGATTCGATCATGATGGTTCTTGTTAGCTACGACGTAAGCACCCGTGACGACGCGGGGCGACGCAGGCTGCGCCGCGTGGCCCGGTTATGCGAAGATCATGGACAGCGGGTGCAGAATTCCGTCTTCGAGTGTGTCGTAGACTCCGCACAATGGGTGGCGCTTCGAGCCAGCCTTGTGTCGCAAGCCGACCCCGCTCAGGACAGCCTCCGGTTCTATTTTCTCGGAACCGAATGGAGAAGACGTGTAGAACACGTTGGCGCAAAGGTTTCCTATGACCCGGAAGCGCCGCTCATCCTCTAGCCGCTTTTGGACAAGCCAAATTTCATTCGCGCGAACCCTAAGTAGACACAGATTCTCTGAAACGTCCGCAGATTAGCTAAGTGCCTTGATGGCACGGAGATACTCTTGAGTGCTCTTGAAAGGATGGTTGCTATGTCAGCGAATCGATTCAGGATCGCATTTGTGGCAAGCTATCTTTAGCGCATGGAGCTGTTTGCGACATGTGCCGTCGCCCCCCGTGCGGGGGGCGTGGATTGAAACGATGTAGATCGAGTTCACAGGAGCCGGGCCTGCTGTGTCGCCCCCCGTGCGGGGGGCGTGGATTGAAACACCTTGAACCGAGTCGTAACCGCGTGCCAATCGATGTCGCCCCCCGTGCGGGGGGCGTGGATTGAAACTCGCGCTAGCCCAGCAGTCTGCCGTCACCGATGCGTCGCCCCCCGTGCGGGGGCGTGGATTGAAACTTGCTGAATCAGGATTCGCCCATGACGCGTTACAGCGTCGCCCCCCGTGCGGGGGGCGTGGATTGAAACTGAATGATCGAATTGGTTGCCAGGTAAATCGAAAGCATGTCGCCCCCCGTGCGGGGGCGTGGATTGAAACGGATAGAGCGATACGGAAGTCAGTGGCCGAGTCAGGGGTCGCCCCCCGTGCGGGGGCGTGGATTGAAACGGGTAACGCGCCAGACGGTGATCATATCGTCCGGCGTCGCCCCCCGTGCGGGGGCGTGGATTGAAACGTCGACGCAGTCGTACTGAGAGCAATCGCCATCGTCGCCCCCCGTGCGGGGGCGTGGATTGAAACATGGCGATTTGATCAATTTGCGCCTGCCTGAGCGCGTCGCCCCCCGTGCGGGGGGCGTGGATTGAAACGCAGATCAATTGCAAGGTGGAGCAGCGGATGCCGAGTCGCCCCCCGTGCGGGGGCGTGGATTGAAACGGTTGCCGCAATCGATCCGCACGGGACTGCGAAAGTCGCCCCCCGTGCGGGGGCGTGGATTGAAACTTGATCCAGGCATTGCGCGTTGCCCTGCATCTGAGTCGCCCCCCGTGCGGGGGCGTGGATTGAAACGTCCTTGATTTCCGGCGTACTCGACATTGCGCTCAGTCGCCCCCCGTGCGGGGGCGTGGATTGAAACTCTCCGACGTATGCAACTACGATGCGGTTGCGCATCGTCGCCCCCCGTGCGGGGGCGTGGATTGAAACACTAGTCCGGCGACCAGCGTCTCGTTCGTGCGAGTCGCCCCCCGTGCGGGGGCGTGGATTGAAACATCTGTAGGCATGAGCATACTCTGGCCGTCGGCATCGAGGTCGCCCCCCGTGCGGGGGGCGTGGATTGAAACCGGGTCGTTGAGATAAGTGCCGCTTGTCATAGCACAGTCGCCCCCCGTGCGGGGGGCGTGGATTGAAACAGCTCAAAGGCTACGGTAGCGGCGAAATACAGATGTGTCGCCCCCCGTGCGGGGGCGTGGATTGAAACGCGCCGGAAGACTTGGTCGAGACTGCTGTCGATCGTCGCCCCCCGTGCGGGGGCGTGGATTGAAACACATTGATTGATTTCAAACGTCACCAAGGTGTTAACGTCGCCCCCCGTGCGGGGGCGTGGATTGAAACGGTCAGGTCAAGCGGAAGGTCGTTTGTCGTAGTCGTCGCCCCCCGTGCGGGGGCGTGGATTGAAACACTGTCTGCTTCGGAGCGTTTGCTCTGGTGTATCGTCGCCCCCCGTGCGGGGGGCGTGGATTGAAACACATTGATTGATTTCAAACGTCACCAAGGTGTTAACGTCGCCCCCCGTGCGGGGGGCGTGGATTGAAACGGCTACAAAACCAGCCCCCAGCGGCTTATGAAGAGTCGCCCCCCGTGCGGGGGGCGTGGATTGAAACGGCTACAAAACCAGCCCCCAGCGGCTTATGAAGAGTCGCCCCCCGTGCGGGGGGCGTGGATTGAAACACGGTCGTGCTTTGGACGGTAGGCACGAGTACGCGTCGCCCCCCGTGCGGGGGGCGTGGATTGAAACGACAGGTAGCTGTACCACACCGCCACAATTCAATCGTCGCCCCCCGTGCGGGGGGCGTGGATTGAAACTCCATCATCTCCCTGAAACGCGCTTATACAAGGGGCGTCGCCCCCCGTGCGGGGGGCGTGGATTGAAACATTGTCGATTACGGCGTCCTGCAGCTCACTCCAGGGTCGCGCCCCGGGCGGGCACGTCGATCGAGACCGGGAGGGTAACATTTCCGCCTCAGCTCGGCATCGGTTGGGTCCGGTTGGCTGTTTCGACTCCATGCACCACAGACTTTTGATACCCTTCAGTGACCCGGAAGGTCTTCTCTGACTAGGAATGGCTGAAGATAAAGAGCTCGCAGGAAGCGTGAAGAATCCGATCGATCTACTTGCCGACAAGGTAGGGGTCGAGTGGCAGAATCTGGCCAAGGCGCGAGCCTTCACCCAAAACTATCGGATCGAGTTGGCAGAAACATTTGCGGGGCTGGATACCGAGGACACCAGTATTGTGGTGTTCGGCTCGTTAGCGCGTGATGAGGCCACGTCGAAGAGCGACGTTGACTGGACCCTCCTCGTTGACGGCATGGCCGATCCGCAGCACTCAAACGTGGCGCATGAAATCCTAAGCCGTCTCATTGCAATTAAGGCTGCACTACCGGGACGGGAAGGGACCTTTGGGAATTTGGCCTTTAGCCATCAAATACTCCACCTGATCGGGGGCGAAGACGACTCGAATGCCAATACGACTCGACGAATCCTCCTGCTGCTCGAGTCGAAGCCCATTGGCAGAACTGAGGCCTGGGATCGGGTCTTGAACAATGTGCTGAGTCGTTATCTGACCGAAGATCGCGGCCTTTGGCAGAAAACGAAGGACCGAGGCGTACCTCTTTTTCTGCTGAACGATATTGCTCGTTTTTGGCGAACGATGGTCGTTGATTTTGCCTACAAACAACGAACACGAGCCAATAAAGGGTATGCGCTTCGCAGCATTAAACTGGGGCTCTCCAGGAAACTGATCTATGCGTCTGGCTTGCTAGCCTGCCTTAGCTGTCATTTCGACTTTCCTGACGAGCACTGGGGGACACTTTCCACTTCTGGGAATCCGCAACTCTTGATCGAGCACCTGCGGACTATTTTCCGCAAGACACCTTTGGAGGTACTTGCCACGATGCTGATCAGGTACGACGCTTTACTCGAACCGGTAAAGCGGCTTTTCGATACTTATGATCGGTTTATTGGCTTGATGGCGGATGAAGCCCCAGTTTTCGATGGCAGATCTTCCAGGGAGTACCTCGAGGGACTTGACGTTGCAGATTTGGAGACCGACCCTGTTTACGCGGAAGCGCGGGAAATCCGGCGGGCATTTGGGAGAGCATTGACGGAGATATTCCTCGACCCGAAGTCTGAACTCTACAGCGCTACAATTCGATATGGAGTTTTTTGATGCGACCTATTGGGTTTTCCACGGGTGCCCTGGCCCTATCCGATTTTCGACTGGCGCTTGAGGAACTAGAGGGGCAACCTGTCGATTCGATCGAGTTGTCTGCCCTACGCTACCCGGAGTTACGGCCTTTGCTGGATGCCCTCGAAACGCTCCCTCTGGCCTCGTACAAGTACAAGTCCATCCATGCGCCTAGCAGCTTTGATGCCCACCAGGAAGTGGAGATCGTCGACCTCCTGCGACGTCATGTGCCGAAGGAATGGCCCATCATTCTTCATCCTGATACGATTCAAGACTTTTCGGCTTGGCGGGGCTTCGGGAAACAGCTCGCCATTGAGAATATGGACCGTAGAAAGCCGATTGGCCGGACGTTGGAAGAGCTTAATCTCATTTTCGAAAAACTTCCCGACGCGATGCTTTGCTTCGATATTGGGCATGCGCGGCAATGCGACACGACGATGACAGAGGCTTATCGCATACTCCGTGCGTACTCAGGTCGTCTGTGCCAGATACATGTGAGCGAGGTCAACACTGCTAGCCACCATGATCCACTGTCTTTTGCTGCTATACGTGCCTTTGCTGAAGTGGCTGACCTGATTCCTGAGCACGTGCCTCTCATTCTCGAGGCTCGAGTAACGAGCGACCGAATCAGAGCGGAAATTGAGAACGCTCAGAAGGCACTTCCGCTGGCAGGTGTGCTGGTTGGGGATTAAGGAGATAGCGCCCTTCTGTGCTGTACTCCCCGGCATCAAGGGGCTTCCTCGGGATCGGTCGCTCTGTAGGCACCAGAAGTGGAAATGCAGCCGAAGAAGATCGGTAAATAGTGGCTCTTCGGAACCGCACCTTACGCAGAGGGATCATGGCTAAGAAATGGGAGACCCTACGGGCAACGATGTCGCCTGAACGCAGGGAGGCGAATCGGTTGGCAGCGCAACAGACGATGGCAGAAATGCCGTTGGAGGAGTTGAGATCGGCGCGGAATATTACGCAGACACACCTGGCTTCACTTCTGCAGATCACGCAAGCATCGGTTTCCAAGATGGAAAAGCGTACCGATATGTATGTCAGTACGCTTCGCTCGTTTGTGCAGGCGATGGGCGGCGAATTGGAGATACGAGCGATCTTCCCGGACGGCACTGTAAAGATTGACCAGTTTGCGGCTCTCGCTGCAAGCGAAGAGCCTTTGAAACAAACAGCCCGTTCCAGCAAACGAGTTCTTAAAGCATTTTTGCAATTACTTTGCTCCGGTAAGAGCGGCGAGGTGTGATGGAAAGACAAATTTCTCAGGCGGGCGGCGATCTCGCGGTTTTGTAGGATTGGCGGGAATCACAATCTGCCCCTTGGAACTGATGATGGAATGCGTTCTCATTTCGCACCTCTCCGTAGGATTTGTCTTACGATAATGTAATCCATTGGAATGTTCGGCGATTTGAGCGGCAGGGTCTTGCCTTTCTGCGCTGGATTCGTTGCCGCCACCTCTGGCCTCCGTTGTGGGTGGCGAGGTAGTCGCCGAGGTTCCACATCCTGGCCGCGCATTTCTAAAGTGATACGCTGTTGCGGGGTTGTCTTCGCATGAAGCGGACCACTGACACCAGGGAAAAAATCATTTTAAGAATTTGGCAGCTTGCCTCCACGCCCCCTGAGAAGACCCGGGGTAGACTCAAGGGCCAGATTGAGGCGTGTAAGATGCTGCACGAATATGGGTACCCGCCAGCCATTCAAATGCTGAACGATATCGCCAACATGGATATCTCCAGAACCGGTGGACGGGAGACCGACCAGAAGGCGGCGGCAAGGCTGCTGAAGAAAATTGTTGGTTCGATCACGCCGGATACAGGGCGGATGCAATAGCTCGTATCTCAAGAGGATCGACTGGTCTCCTTCGTTGTGGCGCGTCCAGCGCTGCCGGAGAACTCGACAGACTGAAGCGTTCAAGCAGATGGAAAGAGCTTCTACATTTCAGGAAATGAGGCGAGTCCCGAAGGGACGGCAGAATCTGTAGCCCGGCACGGAAGTGCCGGGTAGGATTAGACAACTTAGGGAGTCCCGCAGGGACGGCACAATCTTTACCACGGCACGTCAGTGCCAGGGGCTTAAACAGGCTGCGGAAAAGGTCGACGAAAAGAACGCCCACGAGCGAAAGACAAATTTCTCAGGCAGGGCACGGCTTCAGCCGTGCCGCAAAGTTAGCTGTGCACCCCGGCTTTAGCCGCTGGGGTACGGTTTTTAAAGAGCGATTTGTGCAGTCAGGGAACAGAGAAAAAACGAACCCCAGGGGCTAAAGCCCACACCCTTTTCGGCGCATTGCGGCACGGCTAAAGCCGTGCCCTGCCTGAGAAATTTGGCTTTCCATTTGCTCGAACGGTTCTTTTCGTCGAGTTTTTCAGCAAACTGTGAAGCCCAAGCTCAACAAGAAATAAACTCTCCGCGTTTCATCTTTCGCGGGTCGGCATCAGGCTAGATGATGGAGTAGCTATTCCATTGGCCGTCCAGGATCTTGACGGGCGCCCTGCGTTTGATTGCTTTCCGCCGAACTTTCCGGGAGGTTTTGCATCTATATGTGTGTACCTCTCGCCAGTCCGAGAGTGCACTTGGGTCCAATTGCTTCGCGCCGCTGGAGCTTTGCAATGTGTCTCCAGAGGGTGTCGAGTCCAGCGCCGTTTCATCGCGACGGCCCTGCCCGGCTTTGCACCGAACTGCCAGTTCCGTGCCGCCGCAACCGGCTTACAGAAAGCACCAGTGCTAAACAATTGGTGTGAACCGGCCTCGCCGCAGCGAGCGACCTCGCCGCAGCGAGCGACCTCGCCGCAGCGAGCGACCTCGCCGCAGCGAGCGACCTCGCCGCAGCGAGCGACCTCGCCCCACGACCTCGCCGCAGCGAGCGAAGCAGGGGGGCTTATTTCGCTTTTTTCTCACAAAGTGCATTCTTTTTTCGCCCGGTGGGGGGCAGCGGGAGAGAGCAGACGGGCATTTCTCGCTTATCTCGCATTTCCCTTATCTCGCATTTCTCGCATATCTCGCACATATCTCTATTTTTTTTCGCCCGGTGTGGCCCCACAGCCTATCGGGGCCGTGAGGGATCTGCCGTTTCCTTTTCTACCGTGCTCACACAGGCTATCGATCCTACGTTTGTTCATCACCAGGGGTTTTTGGAGCAAACTTCCGTGAGTGATATGGTGTTCGGTGCGAGGGACTGCCGTGAAAAGAATGATTGTGGCTGCTGTGATGGTCTCGACTCTGTTGGGGGCTTCGACCGCCTTTGCTCAAGTAAAGATGACCAGGGACCAGATGATGTTCTACACCTCAGACTGGAAAGGCGACCGCTTCCCCGACGGACGGCCCAAGGTGCCCGACGATCTGTTGAAGCGCGCCCTGGACGTGTCGATTGAAGATGTGTGGGATTATCTGGGCGAGCAAGGCTATCGGAATCAGTTCGAAGGTGATTGGCAGGCGCTTGCATATTGATAAGCCGTTCGCCGGGCGCGCGCTTACGGCGCAATACATGCCCCTTCGGGCGGATATGGCGAAGGCAATTGCCGCGGAAGGGAAGGCCGAGGGACGCATCAGCAACAACAACAGCTGGCCCATCAACGAACTGCAGATCGGCGATGTCTATGTTGCCGATGGTATGGGCAAAATCGTCGATGGCACGTTGATCGGTTCCAATCTTGGCAACGGCGTTGCAGCCCACACCCACACTGGCTTTGTCTTTTACGGCGGGATACGGGACCAGGAGGAGAATCGCGAGATCCCCAACTTTAATGGGTTCTACAAGGGTTACGATCCGTCTTTTCTGCTGCAAATGACTCTGACCGCGATCAACGCGCCGATTCGCGTGGGGCGCGCGGTGGTGCTGCCGGGTGACCTGGTTCTGGCCAAGACGGACGGGGTTATCTTTATCCCGGCCATCATGGCCGAGGGTGCGGTAAGTCACGCGGAGTTTACCAATCTTATGGATGACTACAACTTCGAACTCAATCGTGAAGGGAAGAATGGTGCAGAGTTTGAAGGCGGGTGGACGCCGGCCAAGTTTCAGGGGCTTGCCAAATGGATCGATGCCCATCCGGAGAAATTGAAGATGCCGCGTTCTGAGTTCGACGCGCTCCTGGCCGACGAGGTCAAGCCGCGCCATCGGCGGGCGGCGCCGGCCGGCGCACCAGAACCCTAAGGGAAAAAGGCCCGGCGGGCGATCAAAGAGCAGCGGATGGAGCGTCCGGGCCAAGAGGAGAATTTATATGAGCGCTGAATTCTCGAGAAGGACTTTGATAAAGGGAGCTTGTTCGACTGCTGCCCTCTCTGCGGCTTTACCGGCTGCCGCGGTGTTGCCCACTGCCGACGGAAGCAAGTACAAGGGGCCCCACGGTCCGGGAATGCCTCAGGAGGGGCCTGGCACGCCTAAGCTCTGCGCGCCAATCGGCGGCCGCGAGATCACCGGCGAAGCCATGCGGCAAGTCAAGCAGCTGGGAGTGAACCATGTGCTGATGGGCGGTCCGAAGATGCCGTGGCAGGAGGCGGATCTGCAGGCGACCGTCGACCAGCTCAAGACGGGCGGCCTGGCTGTGGGCAACATGATGATCTACGGATTTAACAACTGCATCTACGGCCGCGCCGGCGCCGCCCGCGATCAGGAAATCGAAGATTTCAAGAGTTCCGTTCGTGCAGCAGGCAAGGTGGGTTTACCCGTTGTCGAGTACAACTGGTATGCGCACCGGGCGGTCGAGGGCTACTACCTGGAAGAGGGACGCGGCGGAGCCGGCTTAACCGGGTTCAACATCAGCAAAGTGGAAAACCTGCCCACTGTTCCCGATGAAGGCGTGCACTCGAACGAGGAACTGTGGAAGAACATTACCTACTTTCTGCAGGCGGTGATTCCTACCTGCGAGCAAGCGAATGTACGCCTGGCGCTTCACCCGAACGATCCTCCGATCGCGGTAACCCGCGGATCGGGGCAAATTATGGCCTCCCTCGAGGGCTGGAAGAAGTTGATTACGGTTGTAAACAGTCCTGCGAACGGCATCACGTATGAATGCGGAGTTTCGCGAGAAATGGAAGTCGATCCGGTGGAGGTTTGCAGATATTTTGGAACGCGCGATCGTATCAATCATTGTCACTACCGCAACCCGGTGGTGCGAACACCGCATAACGACTACACCGAGACCTTTATCGACCAGGGCGAAAACAACATGCTGGCGGTGATGCGGGAGCTGATCAAGGTGAAGTACACCCGCTTGATTTATCCCGAGCACGAGCGCGCGCTCGATTACGACCGGGCGGTCGGTATTCACAATCAATATCCGGGCGGTGGGGGATATACCGGGATGGTGTTTGATATGGCTTATGCGCGGGCGATGTTCCAGGCCTCTATCATGCTGGAGCGAGGTACGGAGTGGAAGGAGTTTTGAAGCATTGCAAATGGGGAAGTGCACGACGGGGAAGCTAGCATTGGCGTTGAGTCTGGCCGCCGGTTCGTTCGCAGCATACGGAGCAGGGCAGGCCGGGGGCTCCCCGGTGGGCTCGCTCGATCCGCAGGAGTGGCCAGGCTACGGCGGCCCGAACGGCACGCATTACTCGAGCCTGTCGCAGATCAATCGTGACAATGTCAAAACTCTGAAAGTCGCGTGGACGTATGACACGGGAGAAAAGGGCGGACTCGAGTCGAACCCGATCATGGTCGGCAAGGTTCTGTATATCACCACACCGCGTCGCAGCGTCCTTGCGCTCAATGCAGCCTCCGGCAAATTACTTTGGCGATTCGCATCGGATCTTCCCGGGCAGGTGCTTACGCGCGGTGTTTCGTACTGGAGCGATGGCCACCAGAGCCGCATCTTCGCGGGCGCTCGCTTTTATCTCTACGCCCTGGACGCGGCTACCGGCAAACCGATACCGAGTTTCGGTGAGAACGGCAGAATCGACTTGCGTAAAGGGCTGCGCGAACCCTACGCGGATCAGTCGGTGGAGCTCACGACCCCGGGCAGCATTTACAAGGATCTGATCATCGTCGGCGGAGCCAACCCGGAGACGCATCCGGCGCCCCCGGGAGACGTTCGCGCCTTCGATGTACACACTGGCGCCTTGCGCTGGACCTTTCACACGATCCCGCGTCCCGGAGAATTTGGCTATGACACCTGGCCCAGGGACGCCTGGAAAGATGCCGGGGCTGCCAACAACTGGGCCGGGATGACCGTCGATACGAAGCGCGGCATTGTTTATGTCCCCACCGGATCAGCGGTTTATGACTTTTACGGGGGTGATCGCATTGGCAACGATCTGTTTGCCGATTGCCTGATCGCGCTTGACGCCGAAACGGGCAAACGTATCTGGCACTTTCAGGGCGTGCACCACGATCTTTGGGATCGCGATTTTCCCGCGCCTCCCGCGATGCTGACTGTTACGCGTGACGGTAAGCGGGTGGACGCAATCGCGCAGACTACCAAGTCCGGCTTCCTCTTTGTCTTCGATCGTTCGACGGGCGCGCCGCTTTTCCCGATCCAGGAATTGCCCTCTCCAGCCAGTAACGTCCCCGGGGAGGTAGCATCACCCACCCAACCGGTGCCCACATTACCCGCGCCGTACACGCAGCAGAGCACTGCGGCCGATACGCTGACCAACCGTACTGCAGAAGCGCATGCGTGGGCCGAGAAGCAGTTCAAGACAATGATCGGCGGTGGGCAGTTCGTTCCTCCCAGCGTGGACAAACTCACGATCGATATGCCGGGATTTGCCGGCGGCGGCGAGTGGGGTGGTGTCGCCGTCGACCCGGACGCAGGGATACTTTATGTCAATGCCAATGACACCGCATGGCTGGTTGGCTTGACGGTTCCGCCCCCGGCGGGGAGTTTAGGGGAGCGCGTTTATCAGAACCAGTGCAGCGGTTGCCATGGGATCGATCGACGCGGTTCGCCCCCGGCGATTCCCGCGTTGTGGGGTATCGAGGGGATTCTTACCGACCAGGAGATCGCGGGCACGATTCGTCAGGGAAAAGGGCGCATGCCGCCCTTCAACAGCTTGCGCGACGAACAGGTGCAAGCGGTGGTTCGTTATCTGACCAGGGCGCCCCAGCAACAGCAGAGTCCACCGTCGAAGCCGGCTTCCAAGGCAGCAGCGCCGGGCGCTGACCCGGCGCTGCCGGCGGGCCTGCGAACGACGCGCCCTACAAGACCATCGCCTTTCGCCGCTTCACCGATCCGGAGGGGTACCCAGCCACTGCGCCGCCGTGGGGAACGCTGAGCGCGATCGATTTGAATACCGGGAAGTACTTGTGGAAGATTCCATTTGGAACCTATCCGGAGTTGGTTGCGAAGGGATTGGCTGCTACCGGATCAGACAACTATGGCGGCCCGGTGGTTACGGCGGGAGGGCTGTTATTTATAGCAGCGACGGTGTTCGATCGGAAGTTCCACGCCTATGACACCCACACCGGCAAGCTGCTGTGGGAGACCGATTTGCCTTTCTCGGGCCTGGCCACGCCTTCAACCTATATGGTGAACGGGAAACAATATGTTGTGGTTCCGGCCGGCGGTGGGCAATCCAGCAGAAAACCTTCGGGCGGGGTTTATGTGGCGTACGCGCTGCCGTGAAGGGATGCAGGTGCTTCCGCGTCAATCGTATCGTTCGAAGATGATCTGTTTTCTCTCCCAACCCAGGGCTTTCAGGGAGTCTCGATTGGCGGAGACCATTTCGTTCAGCCCGCAAATGTAAGCGTGGATGTTGTACGCGGCTCCGCTGATGGCAGGTACGGCGGCCGGCACGCTCTGCCCCGCATGCTCGCGAGCGATCTGCTCCACCAGTTCCTGCACGTAGCCGCGTGAGCCTTCCCACGATTCGTGGGATCTGCTTAGCGTCTTGCGGTAGAAGAAATTTGGCCGGGCGGCAGCGACCCTTTCAAAATAATCCTCGTAATAGAGCTCGGACTGGTACCGCGTTCCATATACCAGCCAGATCTTTCGTCCCTGGCTGCGGTCTTCGCCGCTCTGCGGAAACAGATATTCTACAAAGCTCCGCATGGGCGCGATGCCGGTCCCGGTGGCGATAAAAATACTGTCGGTGAGCGGTGCGCGTAACAGGAACAATCCATGCGCGCCGTGAAACTGGACGCTTTGTCCCACCTCGAGATCGCACAGCAAATTGGAGAAGAATCCTTCTTCCACCCGGTTGACGCACACGTCGAATTGGTTGTCACGGGGGGCCGATGCAAGGGAATAGGCTCGAGTCTGCTGCTTTCCCGCGGGGTCGACAGCCACAAAAGAGACAAACTGCCCCGGCTGGAAATCGAACTTTTCCAGTTCTTCTATCGTGAACTCAAGATGGAAACATGCAGCGGGTTCAGAAAGAACAAGTCTGCGCGTAAGCCGCGCCGTATAAAGTGGCCGCACCAATACCCGTCACCTCGGATGACTCACAACGTTGTCTTGAATCTCATTATTACAGGCCAGGTTGAAGCTCATTCGACGGTGACGGATTTGGCCAGGTTCCGCGGCTGGTCTACGTCGCAGCCGCGACGCACAGCAATGTAATACGCCAGCAATTGCAGGGGAATGATCTCGATCAGCGGCGCCAGCAGTTCGGGGGCATCGGGCACGTAGATGACGTGTTCGACGAGTTCACGAATCTGTTTGTTGCCCTCTGTCGCCACCGCGATCACACGGCCGGAGCGAGCCGTTACCTCCTGGATGTTGGAGAGCGTTTTGTCATAGCGCAGCACGGACTCGGCGCTGCGCCTATCACACGTCGCCAGGACCACCACCGGCAAGGATTCATCGATCAGCGCATTCGGTCCGTGCTTCATCTCGCCTGCCGGATAGCCTTCTGCGTGAATGTAGGAAATCTCTTTGAGTTTCAAGGCTCCTTCGAGCGCCATGGGAAAGTGAATGCCGCGGCCGAGGTAAAGGAAATTGGAAGCCGACGCCAAGGTCTTTGCGAGTTGCCGGCACTCCCCGTCGCGCTGCCTCAGCACCTCTTCAATTCTTCCTGGAACCCTGCTGAGCGCATCGACCAGCGCAACGCTTTCGGCGCCCGTGATGGTGCCCCGCTTCTGCGCCAGGAAAAGCGCGAACAGGAACAGCGCCGTTAATTGGGCGGTGAAGGCCTTGGTCGAAGCCACGCCGATCTCCGGTCCGGCGTGGGTGTAGATCGTGCCATGCGCTTCCCGCGCCACCATCGAGCCCACCACGTTACAGATGGCAACGGTCATGGATCCTTTGGCAATCATTTCGCGCTGCGCCGCCAGGGTATCGGCGGTCTCGCCGGATTGAGTAATCAGCATGCCCAGCGCGTGCGGATCGGCAATCGGGTCGCGATACCGGTATTCGCTGGCATAGTCCACTTCGACGGGAATGCGCGCCAGCCGCTCGATCATGTACTTGCCGGCGAGGGCAGAGTGCCAACTGGTTCCGCAGGCCGCGATGTTTACCTGGGTCGCCGCGCGAAAGTGCTCATCGGTGATTTTCATTTCGCCGAGAAAGACTTCGCCCGTTTCCATGGAGATGCGGCCCAGCGTGGTGTCGCGAACCGCGCGCGGCTGCTCGAAAATCTCCTTCAGCATGAAATGCTTGTAGCCGCCCTTTTCCGCCTGGATGGGATCCCACAGAATTTTCTCCACCTTGCGCTCGACGAGATCGCCGGCGAGGTTGGTGAACCTCACTCCGCTGGGCTTGAGGATGGCTACATCGCCGTCGGCGAGAAAGTACATCATGCGGGTGTGGTGCAGGATTCCGGGTACATCGGAGGCAACGAAAGCTTCGCCCTCACCCTCGCCGATCACCACCGGCGGCCCATTGCGCGCGCTCACGATGGTGTCGGGCTCGTCGGCAGAGATCACGCTGATGGCGTATGCGCCGGTTAATCGCCGCGCCGCCCGGCGTACCGACTCCTCCAGCAACATGGTCTTGCCGGAATCTTTCGCGGAGCGCTGCTCCTGCTCGATAAGGTGGGCGATGACCTCGGTATCGGTCTCGGTAACGAAGGTGTGGCCTTCCTCCGTCAGCTCACGCTTCAGTTCCAGGTAGTTTTCGACGATGCCGTTGTGTACCACCACGATGCTGCCGGTGCAGTCCCGATGCGGATGGGCGTTTTCTTCGGTCGGTCTGCCATGCGTCGCCCAACGGGTGTGGCCAATGCCATAGGCGCCCTGCAGCGGGTACTGCCGGATCACTTCTTCGAGGTTACGCAGCTTGCCGGGCGCGCGCCGCAACTCGAGGCCTTTTCCCGCACTGCCTACAGCGATGCCGGCCGAGTCGTATCCCCGGTACTCCAGCCGTCGCAAGCCTTCAATGATGACCGAGACTACGTCTTTCGGACCGACATATCCAACGATTCCGCACATAGAGTTTAATTGTAGGTCGTGTAGGGCTCGGCTGCCGGACTGTCAACCACCGTCAAGCAAATGATCGGCAGGGGAGAAACGGCCCTTGGTAGGGCTGCCCGCTCATTCTTCCAGGCGATAGGTAAACTCCTCGATCACCGGGTTGGTCAGCACCTCGCGAGCGATGCGTTCCACTTCCGATCGGGCAACGGCCGCCGCCATCGTGTGCAACGTAAGTTGGAAGTACTTTCCTTGCCGCACGTCTTCGACGCCAGTGTATTGCATTCGTTTCAACGCACCGTGGATGGTCTGTCCTTGCGGGTCGAGGACGGTACGCTTGAGTGTGACATAGACATGCGCCTTCATGGTGGGGATTATAAATGGCAGCGGTTCCACACACCGCGAAACGTTGCGCAAGACATGCCGGAACCTCCGATTTACCGCAAGAGCCGCAGTGCATTTTCGCGGTATATTTTGCGTAAAACGTCTTCTGGAAGGTGAATTCCATGGATCTGCCATCGCCCCTGGCGCGACGCATGCGAGGGATAGTCGAAGTACTCGTCTGCCGTTTCCAGAAACCGGAAGTAAAGACGATACATCGATTCTTCGGGCACGAGGTCAGAGCCAAAGAGAATGCGGTCAGGGAACTCGAGCAAGAGAGCGCGCGCGGAATAGGGCTGCCGCCCAAGTTCCGAGACGCGCGCGCTGATGTCGAACACGACGTTCGAGTGCTGCAGCAAGAGCTGCCGGGCGCGCGCCAGGTTTTCTCCGCATTCCGCTACATGCGCAGCGACAAAGGTAGTCTTTGGATGGCGAGCGATGACTCGGTCGCGCTGATCGAGGAGCTCTTTTTTAGAAAAATGAACTCCATAAAAACTCCAGTCGGGGTGCGCCGCCAACTCCTCATACCGCTCATTGTTTCCGTCCACCGGTAAGAAGAAGGCATCGGGGTCCGCGATATGGAACATGACGGGTATACTCAATTCCGCCGCTTTATCGAAGACCGGTGCGAGGCGTTCGTCATCGACCCGGAGCAGATTTCCTTTTCCGTCGCGCACGCTTAATCCAAGATCTTTCCAAAACTTGATACCCCTGGCGCCATGCTCCACCAGCCTCTCCAGCCGGTCTAAGGTAACGTCGATGAAGTCGTCGCGTTCCACTCCAGACCAGTCCATCCACCCGATGGCGGCAAAGCGCTCGGCGCCGGCGGAATGGAATTTCTTGAAGATGGCGATGGCCTCATCGCCCGTCTTCATCGTGATGTTGACGATGCGTTCAATACCACAGGCGTCCATGATGCGCAGCACGTCGACCGGATCGAGAGCATCCAGATGATTGTGGTAGTCGATAACAGGGAACCGCGCGTGTTGCAGATGATGTTCGGCGGTGACCAGAGTCGATCGAGGTTGAAACTCGCCCAGAGGCAAGGTTACCTGGGCCTTTGCCGTGACCATGGCCATGAAGTCGTCATTGATACTCCGGTCGGGATCAGTCACTCCATACTCCTTTGCTTCTTTTCAAAAAAACGCGCTACATGCCTGCAGGCGAGCCGCCGCTTATCTGTGCTCCGGGAAAGAGTGCCCCGGGAACGAGTGTTGGCGCAGGAAGTTTTGTACCAGGTCCGAATCTCGAAATGCTTCCGTGCCGCCGACACCCAGGGTTGAGAGCGCCCCGATGACATTTCCGGCGTATGCACATTGATCCGGAGACCAGCCTTTAAGCCAGCCGAACAGGAACCCGGCATTGAAACTGTCTCCCGCGCCGATCGTATCTACAGGTGTTACAGAAACCCCATTCGCCAAAAAGGTCTTTCCCGCGGTACGAACGATGGAACCGCGCGCCCCGCGTTTTACGGCCACGCAAGGCGCCCGGCTTGCAAGTACGTCCAGTGCCTCGTTTACAGTCTCCTTCTTCGCGATGCGGCAGGCTTCCCTCTCGTTGGCAAACAGGATGTCGACAGATGCCAGCAAGGCGGGGAAGACGCCGCCCCACTCGCCGCTGGGGTCATCGTTGGTATCGAGCGAGATGGTCAAGCCGGCGGCTTTCAGTTCCTTGAAGAGTGCCGGCAGATCGGGCTCAAGCGATCGCAGCAGGAAGAGAGAGGACAGGTGAAAGTGTTTCGCGGTCTTGAGATATTCGATGTCCAGATCGCCTATGCGCAATGCAGACATGGTTCCCGGGTAGGTGAGAATATGGCGCTCCCTGCCGTGCGGGAGCAGCAGGGTGACTCCGGTAGCGGTACCGTCTTCGCTCTCGCGGACCCGGCTGACATCGACGCCGCTGGCGCGAAGGCGCTCCATCGCGATCTGCCCGATTGCATCCCGCCCCACCAGGGTGACGAAGCCCACCTGAGCGCCCAGGACGGCGAGATTGTGCGCGAGGATGGCCGAGGAGCTGCCCAGTGTGAGCTGGAAGTCCGTACCCAGGAGCTCTCGCTCCATCGGCATGATCGCAGGCAACCCATACATGATGAGGTCAAGATTCAGTTCCCCTGCGATTGAGATGTCCATAGGATTCATAAGTGGATTGGGTTTGGTGGTAGAGGGGGTGCTGGCGCGCATATCCACACAGTCCTCGAGATGGAGAATATCCCACCCCAAGGCTCGGATTACGAAATATATCGTTTCGTAGGGTTGAAGTATTGATCGATTGCTAAACGGAAGTCAAGAAGATTTTAGACCACAAGCAGAGGCAAGCAATCGAAATAGATTTTCTATAGAATAGCGAATGGAGCCTGCGCGCTCGCAGGGTTGCTTAGCAACAGATGGCCCGCAGTCTCATTGTTTAGGTTGCTTTGCGCCGGATGGCGCGGGGTACGGGGACCACTCGACACGATCTTCGATAGTTGTCAATCGGTGGGCTTGGCGTTTACGGAAGCTTACGATATACTTCCGCAACAACTCAGGCTTGATTGATTATGGGTAGTGCCTGGCGAAAAAAACCTCAATCTTGAGACCCTTCTTACCAGAAAGTAAATGGAGCCACTTAGGAATGGAAGAATCTCAACCCGTGGCCGTAGCAGTGAGTCGCCGCGACGAGCCCGAACATACATTGCAGGAAATCTTTCAGCAGCCGCTTTTGTGGCCCACGACTGTGGCCCTGGTTCGCTCTGCTTCTGAGCAGCTGAATCTAGCCTTCCAGTTGACGAACGCTCGTGTATTGTTGACCGGCGCTGGGAGCTCGGCCTATGCGGCTGCGGGCGCAGCTTCAGCTTGGCCGCGGGCTGTTGCGGTTCCCACCACCGATCTTCTCGTCGATCCGGAGCGATACCTCGTCGATGTGGACGCTGTGGTGTCTCTCGCTCGCTCAGGGAATAGCCCGGAAAGCGCCGCAGTCGTGGAGCGGGTTCGCGCCCTTCGTCCGGCAATCTTCCAGCTGGCGGTCACCTGCAATGAAGAGAGTTTATTGGTGCAGTCCGGGCTGGATGGCCTTATCGTTCTGGATCCGCGCACCAACGACCGCAGCCTGGTGATGACCGGTTCCTTTTCCAATCTCGTTCTGGCCGGATTCTGCCTGGCGCAGCCCCAGAGCGCCGGGCCCACAGCCGATTTGGCGAGTAAGCGCGCCGAGTCGCTGTTGCCCGCGATCGATAAGGAATGCCATCGCATCGCCGCGCGTGTCTGCGACCGCATCGTTGTTCTATCTTCGTCCCCATTGCTTGGGTGGGCGCGCGAGGCAGGGCTCAAGATATTGGAAATGACCGGAGGGCATTTCCCTGTGCTTACGGAGACCTATCTGGGTCTTCGGCATGGTCCCATGTCTTTCATCCGGCCCGACACGCTTGTTTTGTGCCTGCTTTCGAGCGACCCCGTGCGGCGGCTCTATGAGATGGACCTCATTCAGGAGCTTCGCTCCAAGAAGCTTGGGTATTCGGTGGGCATTGCCGATCCGGTCGAGCACGGCGGGTTATTTGACGACATCATCCCCGCGGTGCTGCCGGAGGAGCCAGACGAGAGGCGCACACCCTTTGAAATTCTGATCCCTCAGCTTCTGGGATACCACATGAGTCTCGGTTTAGGGCTGAACCCCGATAACCCAAGCCCGGATGGCGTGATTACGCGCGTGGTTCAGGGAGTAACGATTTACGCGGGAGAATAGAAAGCCGCGGCGGGGACCGCCGGGGAGCCTGCCGCGCCCGCTAGGCCAGAATCAGGTGGCAGCCCAGCCCGCGTATCTTCTCCTGCATCTCTTCGCGCAGACCGCTGTCGCTGATAACGGTATCGATCTCAGAAAACGGCGCGATACGCACCATGCTGCGTTTGGAGAACTTGCTGGCGTCCGCGACCAGGATGATTTCCCGCGCGATGCGCATCATGGCGCGATTCACCATAGTCTCGTCGAGGTTCGCGCCGCTCACGCCAAAGTCCGGATCGCAGCCTGCGCCACTGAGAAAAAGCTTGTCGGCCGCGAATTGGGCGAACATCTCCTCCGTCGATCGCCCCACGATGGACGCTGAATCGCGCGCAGTCTGCCGCCCACGATAAATGTTTGGACGTCGCGCGCATCCAGCAGCTCTGCTGCGATATTGACTCCGTTCGTAATGATCTGCAGGCCCTGCTTATTTTTGATCTGGCGGGCGATCTCGAGAGTGGTGGTGCCTGAATCGAGAATGATGGTTTCGCCATCGTGGATGAGAGTCGCCGCGATCGCGCCGATACGCCGTTTCTCTTCCGAGTGGGTCTTTAGCCGCTCGTGGACCGGTGATTCGCGCAGAACGTGTCCGGAAGCACCGCGCCGCCGTGGGAGCGCAATACCAGCCCGCGCTGGTGCAACTCGTTAAGGTCGTTGCGGATGGTGACCGCCGAGCTGCTGAATCGGCTCGCGAGTTCGTTGACCCGGGCACGACCCTCGCTGCGCACAATCTGCAGGATCTGCGTCCGCCGCTCCTCTGCCATCATCCCATCCTGGGGGCGTGGCGGCGTCGAGTCCTCCGGCGCTAGGCCACCGTGGGGAAGGTTGCTCAACCCATTCGATAATGAGCGAGACCTTGGCCATGCTTTCGCTATCTTGCGATTCCCAAACAGTCTACCTTAACCGTCCAACAAGCAGACTGTTCGCAGAGCCGTAGTAGACCAGAAGAATTGTAATAAAGGGTGGACTTTAATGTTCGCGACACCCACTCAAGCTAAAAGCGGGCCTGAATGGGTCACCCACAGGAATTTTAGTCCCTACGGAGTCAGATCCCCTGCATAGGAGTTTCAACGACACACCATAAACGCAGCGCAAGGGTATCCTAAATGAAAGAAATAGTTGACAATTCGTAATTAAACGATAGGATCGTAGCTCAATATCGAGGGCGACATTCGACGCGCCTCTGCTCGAATCTTCCTCTCCCCGGCCTGCGCCGCCATCCCGCCGTCTGCCTGCATCGGCGTATGGGTGTAAGAAACCTAAATCAGGCATATTACCAGGAGCCCACGATGCACCAGGTGTTGCACCCACAAGAGGCCACAGGAGCAAGTGAAGAAACCGTCGTTACCACAACGAAGGTCCGCCCTCCCGGGAGCGCCGCTCTTGTCCGCAATCTGGCCGTGGATGCCTACCGTGGCCTGGTGATGCTGCTGATGATGGGAGAAGTGCTGCAGTTTTCCAGGGTCTCTGCGTACTTCAATCACAGCATCTTCTGGAAGATTCTGGCGTTCAACCAAAGCCACACTGAATGGTCCGGCTGCTCCCTGCATGACATGATCCAGCCTTCCTTTTCGTTCCTCGTAGGCGTGGCCCTGCCCTACTCCATCAGAAGCCGGCAACGAAAAGGCACCCAGTTTTCGAAGATGCTGGCGCACACGGTCTGGCGATCTTTCCTGCTGATAGCACTCGGCATCTTTCTTCGTTCGCTCGAGAGCACGCAGACAAATTTCACCTTTGAAGACACGCTCACGCAAATCGGTCTGGGTTATACCCTGCTCTTTCTGCTCGCCTTTCGGCCCCGGCGCGATCAGTGGATTGCGTTGGGCGCCATCCTGTTTGGATACTGGCTGGCCTGGGCGCTTTATCCTGTTCCCGGTGCGAATTTTAACTACGCGGCAGTGGGCGTTCCAGCGGATTGGCATCATCTATACACGGGCTTTCGCGCCCACTGGAATAAGAACAGCAATCTCGGTCAGGCCTTCGATGTATGGTTCCTGAACCTCTTCCCCCGCGCACACACCTTCGTATTTAACGACGGCGGTTATCTCACTCTGAGTTTTATTCCGACTCTGGGCACCATGATCCTTGGGCTCTTCGCAGGCCAGTGGTTTGTAGCTTCGGAGCCCAGGCAGCCCATTCGCAAGTTCGTCACGGCGGGCGTCGTTTTGTTCGCGATTGGGGTCGTTTTTCACTTCACGGGAATTTGCCCGATCGTGAAGCGCATCTGGACCCCGAGTTGGACATTGTTCAGTGGCGGCATTTGCTTCCTGGTCCTGGCCGCGTTTAGTTGGATCATCGACGTGAAACAGCGGCGAGGCTGGGCTTTTCCTCTCATCGTCGTGGGCACGAATTCGATCGCCGCATACCTGATCGCCCACATGTGGGAGAGCTTTATCAAGCAGAATCTCATCACGAACCTGGGTACCGGGCCGTTTCTCCTGCTTGGTCCAGGCTTGCAGCCCTTGTTACTGGGGGCTACGGTTCTGTTGATTTTCTGGCTGTTTCTTTTCTGGATGTACCGGCGAAAAATTTTCCTCCGCATTTGAGCAAATCACTCACTAAAGGACTCCGCGTGACCGACGATTCATCCGAGCATTCGCTCGCCCCCAATCGGCGCCAGTTTCTGCAGCTTGGCGCAATGGCTACAGCCGCACTCAAGCTTGATAAGCAGGCCTTTGCTGACGCTGTGCATCCGTCTCCTGCGCATTCCATGCTCAACACCCCGTTTGCCGCAACCAAGGATCCGCGTATTGGTTTCATCGGCGTTGGCGGCAGAGGCACAGGCTTGCTCGGTTGGTTCCTGGCCCAGAACGCGCAGGTGGTTGCTATTTGCGATGTCGTGCCGGAGAAGGCTGAGCATGCGGGGCAGCTCACGGTGAAGGCGGGACAGAAGGCGCCACAGCTTTACACCAAGGGACCTCACGACTACGAGGCGCTTACGGCAAGAAGCGATCTTGACCTCGTGGTGATTGCGACCCCATGGGATTGGCACACCCCTATGGCGCTTTCCGCCATGGAGAATGGCAAACACGCGGCTGTTGAGGTCCCGCTGGCCTACACGCTCGAAGACCTGTGGAAGCTGGTCGAGACGTCAGAAGCCAAACGCCGCCACTGCATCATGCTCGAAGAGTGCTGCTATGGGTATACCGAAACCCTGGTGCTGAATATGGTGCGCCACGGAATGCTGGGCTCTTTGCTCAACGGCGAGGCGGCTTATCTGCACGATCTGCGCGGGGAGATGTTTTCTGGGAAAGGGGAAGGCTTATGGCGCCGCGCATTCCATACCCAGAGCGATGGCAATCTTTATCCCACGCACGGCCTGGGCCCCGTAGCCAACTACATGAACATCAACCGGGGCGACCGTTTCGACCACATGGTGTCGATGAGCACCCCCCCTCGCGGCCTGGCCGCCTATCGTGAGGCGCACACACCGCAGGGTGATCCCAAATGGAAAGAGAAGTATGTGACCGGGGATGTGAACGTCTCCCTGATTAAGACCGCGTCTGGCCTGACGATTACGCTTAAGTACGATACTTCCAATCCTCGGCCCTATGACCGTATCAACATGATCAGCGGCACCAAAGGCGTCTTTGTCGATTATCCGCCGAGGATTTATCTTGACGGCCAGGCGGGTGGGGAAGCGTGGGGAACCCTCGACCAGTATAAGAAGGACTACGAAAGCCCCTTGTGGGCCGAGAAGGGCGCGATGGCGCGTACTTCAGGCGGCCACGGCGGCATGGACTTCATCATGATTTACCGCTTATTGCAGTGCTTCCGCGAAGGACTGGCGCCGGATATGGATGTGTACGACGGCGCAGCCTGGTCGGCTCCGGGGCCGTTGAGCAAAATGTCTGTGGCCCAAGGCAGTGCTCCGGTCAAATTTCCTGACTTCACGCGCGGGTTATGGGCCAAGCGGAGTGGATGCCCTATCGGAACGTAACTGCCTCCGATCGCGTTGACGCGTGGCGAGTCGCAGAGCAACCGTTTCTGCGGCTCGCCAATGCCCGCCAAGATCTATAGCGACACCGATCGGTTGAAGGTCGCCGGCGCCATCGGTTCGAGATCGAGCAACGGGCGGATAACTCCATCTGCCCGGAGGCCGGCCTCCTTTTCCACTTCAGATACGAAGCGAACATCGCCTTGATGATGGCAACCCTCTATGTGTACATTTCAATAGGGGTATATACACTTGACGAAAGCGAAGATCAGCCGGCTCTATCTCATCCCGATTTTGTCCAAGGCGATGGACATTCTCGAGTTGCTCGAAACGGAGAAGAAGGCTCTGACGCTGGAAGACATTTTCCAGCGGGTGAATATCTCTAAAACCAGCGTCTATCGCATTCTCAAAACTTTCGTCCATCGTGGCTATCTCGCCCAGTCGCAGGACGGGCGCTATCGCGCCGCCGCGCGTCCTAAGAAGGTTCGTTTCGGCTTCGCTAGCCAAAGCGTCACGATGCCGTTTTCAGAAGCGGTTACTGCCAGCCTGCGCAGCGCCGCGACCAACTCAGGCATCGAGTTGGTGGTGATCGACAATAAGTATGATCCTGAGGTCGCTTTACGGAATGCTGAGGAATTCGTAGGCAAAGGGGTAGACCTGGTCATCGAGTTTCAGATCGACGAACAGGTCGCGCCGTTAATCGGACACACGTTTTCGAGTGCAGGCATTCCAGTAATCGCCATCGACATTCCGCATCCCCATGCTACCTATTTCGGAGTCGATAACTTTCAGGTTGGCTTCGAAGCCGGCGAACTTCTGGCGCAACATGCCATCGATCAATGGAAGGGCAAACCGGACTGGATCGTGGGGCTGGATATTGCCGAAGCCGGCTCCTTCGTGCAGAGCAGGACCACCGGGGCCTTTCAAGGGGTGCGCTCCCGTTTGCCGAACCTTTCGCCAGATCGTTTTATCCGCCTGGAAGGCGGGGGATTGAGGCAGCGAAGCTACCAGGTCACCGCGAGCTTTCTGCGCAACCATAAGAAGCAGCGCATTCTCATCGCCGCAGCGACGGATACCAGTGTGCTCGGCGCTTTGCAGGCGGTGCGCGAGGCGGGGGCCGAGAAAATGGTTGCCACGGTTGGCCAGGATTGTATTCCCGAAGCTTTAGAAGAGATGCGTTCGGGCGGAGATTGTCTTATCGGCTCTGTTTCCCATGAAGCTCACACCTATGGCCCGCGGCTCATCCAGTTGGGGCTTGCGATCCTGAGGGGAAGCGCCGTTCCACCTTATAACTTTGTCCACCACAAACTCGTGACGCCTGCCAGCTTGAAGTAACTTACCGATTCGGTCTACGGGTACATGGAGAGACACTTATGCAAAGAATCGCCTTCCTCCTGCGGTTGCGTCCGGGCACCGAAGAGGCTTATGACAAGGCTCACGCCGAGGTATGGCCGGAGATGCTGGCCTTGCTTAAGCGCGCCGGCATCTCCGGGTACTCTATCTTCCGCCGGGAACAGCTTCTTTTTCTAACGATGAATGTAGAAGACTTTGATGAAACGTGGGCTCGCATCGAAGCAGACCCGGTCAATACTCGCTGGCAACAGGCGATGGCGCCATACTTCGCACCGCTCGAGCCATTGCAACCCGGTGAACGCTTTCCTATGATGCGCGAAGTTTTTTACATGCCGTAATCGCCCCGTACCTCAGGGCCTAAAGGCCACAAGGATGGCGACGTTTATGCCGGGGATAAATCCCCGGCCTACCCTAAAGACGCGTTTTTCCGCAGCCTGTTTAGTCAGCCCCTGAGGTATTCTTGGTTCGACCAATCGGCCGCTCCGAGCCCGGAAATACAGGACGTTATTTCTGGCGGACAACACTAGGGAAACAGCGAAAGCATTAAGAGATACAGTCAGAGAGCAACAGAAGACAGTTGTTTTGCCCAATGCGCCACCGCGGCAGCATCCGCGCGCTCTGTTTCAAGCGCGGCCAGTTGTACGGCAAAGTTGCCGATGGTCGAACTTTCCACCGCACCGCATCTTACTTCGAGCTTGGTTGCGTTGGCCGTCAGCCGGTTTAGAAGGCCATTGCGGCTCCCACCGCCGACGATATAAATTCGCTTGAAGTCCTTTCCCGTAATGTGTGCCAGGTCGCGCAGGATCTCGCCATATTTGCCGGCCAGGCTATGAAGAATAAGATTCACCATGCGAGGAGCGGCTTCCGCTCCTTCCCCAAAGGCCGGCAATCCGCGCTGCGCGAACTGTCGATTGATCCGCGAGGGCATCTCTCCCGGCAACAGCAAATCTGGATCATCGACATCCAGCAGGCACGCAGGGGGCGGCAGATGCTCAGCGGCCTCAATAAGCTCGGAGATCGTCCAGTCGATCTCCGTCGACCACACCGTCATACATTGGCGCAACAGCCACATCGCGTTGACGCCCTTATGGAAACAAATGCGACCGCCGGCAGCGCCCATGTTGTTAAAGTCCGACGCCTCCGCGTCCGCCTTTTGATTGGGTTCGTTCAATACGGTTCCTACTAACGACCAGGTGCCAGAACTGATATAGGCCCAGTCATCTCCGTCGTCGGGAATGCTTGCGACGGCCGATGCGGTGTCGTGGCAGGCAGGGGCAATCAGTGCAACGCCCTCCAGAGCCCGCATGTTGAGATGGTCTTTCGTCACGCTGCCGACGATGGTGCCCGGCGCCACCAGTGGAGGAGCAGCCGCCTGTAGAAGTCCTGTAGCATCGAAAATCTCCGCCGACCATGCACGCTTATCCGCATCGACAAGCTGGGTGTGGGTCGCATTGGTATACTCCGCCACCGCGCGGCCGCCCAGCCGATACAACATGTACTCCGGCAGAAGGAGCCACCGCTTGTCGTGTAACTCGGCTCTATCTGCAAAGAGCTGGTAAAGCGTATTGATCCGGCTCATGCCGATGCCAGTGATAGCGCGAAGCCGCTGCGGCGAAATGCGCTGGAACACCTCTGCCTGGGAATGAATATTTCGCTCGTCCCGGTAGCAGAAAGGGTCGGCGATGGCGTCGCCATTCTGATGCAAGCGCACATAGTCCACGGCCCAACCATCGACAGCGATCGACCGCACTCCCTCAGTTGCAATCTCTGCGCTTTTTCGCAGGCCGATGTCGACCTGTTGCGTAATCTGTTGCAAATTCCAGCGCAGCTCCCCATGCAAACTCACCGGTGCGTTGGCATGGCGGTGAACCAGCTCAATGTGCGCAACGCCATCGACCCAGCGCAGCAGGGAAACACGACAGCTTTCTGCGCCAAGATCAATGGCGATCAGCGCGCGCCGGTCATTTGGACAAACTGGTGGACAAGCCGACCCGGGGGGGACGCTCATCGCAAGAATGCCTCGGTCAGTCCTCCGTCGATGGGGATGAGGTGGCCGGTTGTGCAGCGTGCCTGCGGGCCCCCCAGAAAGAGAATCGCCGCCGCACAGTCTTTCGGATCGATCGGCTGATGGGTCAAAGTTCTCTGGGCATAGAACTGCGCCAGGGATGTGCGCAACTCATCGTCGGAAGAAGACTCTTCAAACGGGATCTTGTACTTTGCCAGGGATGCTTTCACGCGGTCGCGGGGAAACATGGTCGAACCCTTCACCACAGTCGCCGGGCTGATGCCGTTGACCCGTATTTTGGGAGACAGTGTGACGGCCAGCTCCCGAACCAGGTGGCTGACAGCCGCCTTGCTTACGTCATAGGCTTCGCTGCCGCGCTTGGCCACCACGGCATTTGCTGAGCTGGTCAGCACGATGCTGGTCTCGATGCCCTGCACGTCCAAGACCTTGGCGGCCTCATCCGCGAGCAGATAGTTGGCGGTGACATTAACCTCGAGTGTCGATGCCCATTGCGTATCGCTAATGATGCCGTCCGGTGAGGAGGGAAAGAGCGCGGCGGTATTCACCAGGATATCGATACCTCCATAAGCCGCAATCGTTGCATCGAGCGCGGATTGAATGGCGCCGCGGTCGCGAATATCGATCTTTGCCGCGATTGCGGCTTCGCGGCCCGCGATCGCCTGGGCTTCGGCCGCAACTTTATCGGCGGCCGCGAGCTCGCGGTCTGCGACCACAACGTGCGCCCCCCGCTCGGCAGCCATGATGGCTACTTCACGGCCAATGCCACTAGCCCCGCCGATCACCAGAACCACGCGGCCGCTCAGCTCCTTCGCCGCCGGCTGCCTGCGTATCTTTGCTTCTTCAAGCGCCCAGTACTCAATGCGAAACGCCTCTGAAGCCGGCAACGCGACGTAGTTGGAGTGGACTTTGAAGGCGCTCGTATCCGCCGCGGGGCCCGACTGTGGCAAAATCGGCGGGCACTTGTCTTCATCGAGATGTCCAGCGCCCTCCATCACGTGGATGGCATTGACATAAAACTCACCCGTGACGCGGGCCTCTGCCTTGTTCTTGCCGAAGCTGAACATACCGATCCCCGGCACCAGCACAACGGTAGGGTTGGCGTGGCGCATCGCCGGCGAGTCTTGCAAAGCGTGCTGTTGGTAATAGCCGGCATACTCAACGCGATATTTCTCCAGCGCCGTTTTGGCGACAGCCTGAATCTGCGAGGCATCTCCTGAGGGATCCCACTCCACCAGCAAGGGCCGAATCTTGGTGCGGATGAAGTGGTCGGGACAACTGGTGCCGAGATAGGCGAGCGTTGCCGCTGATTGTGAATCAATGAAATTGAGTACTTCAGGAATATCTGTGAAGCTGCCGATCATGCGCTGCTGGCTCGAGACACTTCCCCGCAGAAACGGCATCAGCTTCACCGCCAGCTTCTGCCGTTGCTGGTGAGGAGCGTACTTAGGGCCGCCAAACGATGGGCTCTTTCTCTTTGCGCGATGGCTCTCGATGAACTGGCCGATCTGGTCGATGATGGTGATTGTATTCAGGTACGATTCGCGCTGCGTGCCCCCCCAGGTAAAGAGGCCGTGGCCGCCCAGCACTACGCCATCGCACCCGGGGACGGCCTTGACCGCGCGCTCGAGCATCATGGCCAGTTCAAAGCCGGGCCGCTGCCATGGGATCCACACCAGCTTGTGGCCGAACTGCTGATTGAATTGGTCCATCTTCTCCTTGCCGTTGGCCGAGGCGGCAAGTGCGATTCCCCAATCGGGATGGAGATGATCCACATGCGGGAAGGGGAGAAAGGCATGCAACGGCGTATCGATCGAGGCGGCGACGGGGTTGTTACCGAAGGTGCAGAGCGGATACATGCCGACCATCTCGTCTTCGAGTTCCACACCCCGGTAAAGCCTGGTCAAGGCAAGCACCTTATCCAGGTAGAGCGTGGCAAACCCTGCCACCTTGATGCTTCCCAGGTCGCCGCCACTGCCCTTTACCCACAGCACGGTCTTTTTGTGCCCGTCCAATGGATCGGTTTCTTCGAGCTTCGAGCTGGTGTTGCCGCCCCCGAAGTTGGTGATACGCAGATCCGACCCCAGCAAATTGGAACGGTACTGCAACAGTGCTGCAGGATCGAGCGTTTTGGCGTGATTCTCATCCCACAGATCGGCAAGATACTGCAAAGACATACCGGTTCTCCTGATCGCCCCGTCATCCGCCGATTCGGCGTCGTTAAAGCATTTTCGCAATTACTGTGGCCTTTTAAGAGCAGCGAGGTGTGGTTTTCTTTGAGAGAAAACCACGTAAACGTTGGCGGCTTCGGTCTACACCAATTGCGAAAATGCTATAGCCGAGAGCGCAAACGTTTCCGACCGCCCAAATTTTATGCTGCCGCGATGATTCTTGTCGTCGAAACGATGGGAGGCGCGACGAATTCCAGGCGTGGCTGGGAATTCAATAGATCAAGTATTTCACAACCTAGGAAAAACAAAGCTCTCAGGCAGGGCACGGCTAACGCTCGTTGCCACGAGGACGCTCGCTGCGGCGAGCAAATCGTGCCCCGATACAAAGCCCAGCGCTAAAGCGCAGGATAGAGAGGTCAGATTTCTTCCGGCAACGCTGAAGCGTTGCCTCCCCCTGCTAAAGCAAGGGGCTTCCACCCAAAAACACCGCCAGCAAACTTCTTCAGAAAAGCTAATTTGGACAGGTCTGATGGGAAAGTCTTTCGTGCTCGCTTCTCAGGCGTAGGATGTAACGGCATTCCGGTTCGCGGCCGCTCGTTCCTTGCCGATCTGCTCCACGTAACCGCTCTCGCGGAGTGCAGCGAGTGGATCTTCCGGCAGCCCTTTCGATTTCCGCCACCCTTTGAGGATCGGCCGCACGTCCTGCCAAAATGCCCCGCGGAATATCTCCTCCGCTTCCACCAGTTTGCATTCGTTCTGCAAGACCGATAGCCGTGCGTGATCAACGAGCGCAGACTTGGCGTAGATTTCCTGCGCCGTGCACACCGTTTGCACCATGGCTTCCATCTTGCCTTTCAGATTATGACTCTGGTCGATCATGAAGGCCACATCGGCCGGCGCGCCCGTCTCCCACTCATAATTGCGAATCTCGTGGAAGATGCGGAACACCTGGTAAGGATCAATCGATCCCAGGGTCAGATCATCGTCGGCGTAGCGCCGGTCATTGAAGTGGAAGCCGCCCAGCATCTTTGTGCGCAGCAGCCAGGCAACAATCTGCTCGATGTTCTGTGCCTGGTAGTGATGCCCGGTATCGACCAGAACGAATGCCTGCGGGCCGGCAGTTTTGGCCAGTAGCAGCGCCATGCCCCAGTCTGCAATATCGGTGTGGTAAAAGAAGGGCTCGAACGGCTTGTATTCGATGAGCAGTCGTTGGGTTGGGCTCAGTGCGGCGTGCATCACCTGCAGGGTCTGCTCAAACCAGTCAATGCGGCGCCGTATGCTTTGTGTTCCCGGATAGCTTGATCCATCGGGAAACCACGGGGCTACATCCCGTGAATTCAATTTGCCGGCGATGGCCACACAGTCCAGCAGGTGATCGAGCGCCAACTTGCGGATCGCCGGATCCGGATTCCCCGCAGCCCCGAATTTATACTCCTGGCCCTGGAAAACGTTGGGGTTGATCGACCCGGCGGCCACACCGCATTTTTTCGCCAGCTCTTCGACGTGGGGTACATCCTTAAGCCCGTTTGGCAGATCCCATATCGCATGCAAGGCGACGCTGGGACATGCCCCGGTTAACTGGTTCACCATGCCGGCGTCGCTGAACTTCTCCGCGAGATTGGTCGCGGCCGCGGCTTGCATGAACTTTCCAAACCTGGAGCCGGTATTCGCGAAGCCCCAGGAAGGCAATTCAATCCTGAATCGATCGAGCGCCTCCCAGATGGCGCCTTCCATATCCCCTGCCATAGTCACCTGTCTGCGAAACCAAATTTCGCCTAGCGGACAATCCACCCTGCCACTCTTCCACTGACAATGCGTTTGCTTGGCTCCTCGCCAAGCGCGGCAATTTGTCGGGGGCAATGGGTGAATGGTTGCAATAGAGCAAAAGTTTCCATCCTGGAGCCCCTGGATGTCAACCATGTTTTTTTGGGCCGTAATCGATTATAGGGAAGCTTTCTCCGCAATAAACCGCCTCACCCGATCGAGCACAGCTTCCGTTTGTTGACGGTGAGGAAGATGCCCGGTGTCCGCGAACAACTCGTGCTCCACGTGCGGCAACACGTGGAGTAGCGCGTTCAGGTGTCGTGCGGTGCCGAATTCATCGTTTGCGCCTTGCAGCACCAGGACTGGACAGGAGATGCGGGGAAGAAAATCTTCGAAGGGAGATTCGTTCTCGTGGAGTGTGTCGATTCCAGCAATCCAGGAGGCGAAGACTGCGTCCGGGGCCCGATGGTAAAGCGCCAGTCGCTGTTGCAGATGGCTGCCGTGATAGGTTGCCGCCATGTTTCGAATAAGGCGATGCGAGCTTTCCAGCGAAATGACAAAGGGGCTCTCGAGAATGAGCATCTTTGCGCATTGGGAATCGCCGGCATACAACATCGCCAGCCCCGCGCCTTCGCTGTGTCCATACACGATGGGCCTGTCCACCTGGAAGTACTTGAGCAGGGCGGGGATCACTTCGTGCGCCTCGCGAAGATAAGACTCCCGGTTACGCGGCGCCAGCGGCCCTTCCGAGTTACCTTGGCCCGCGCGCGAATACAACAGCACGTTCGTTCCGGTGGCCAGCGCCAGCTCCTCTGGAAAATCTTTCCAGTAGGAGACCGAGCCGAGCGCCTCATGCAACAGAAGTATCGTGTCTGCAGCGGAAGGATACTGGTGTAGGGCAACCTCGGTCGATCGACCGAGCAAGGGTACAAACTCGATCCTGGATCGTAGATCCGTGCTCACGGTGCCTCCGTCATCGGAGATGCCATAAATACTTACCGAAGGGTAAGATAACGAATGTCACCTGCGTTTGTCCACATAGCTGGGGCGACCCGGCGGCTTAACAGGCTGCACGCCGAAACGCATCTGGCTCGCTGTCGGGTGTCACCGTACAATGAAATACGCCCAGGAGAAACTTTCGCTGACTCGTATGCCAAAGCGTCTCATTGCATCCAAAGCCGCGGAGAAAAAAGATCCACCCGCCAGCCGTCGTGAGCCCTGGAAAGCCTTTCAGGCGCGGCAGAGGAGCATGGACGTTAAGCGCGATGCTGTGCTCAGGACCGCGGCCCACTTGTTCCTCGAGCACGGGTATCAGAAATCCTCCATGAGCCTGCTGGCCAACCAACTCAAGATCACCAAGCCTGCCCTCTATTATTATTTTCGCAACAAGGAAGAGATTCTCGTCGAGTGTTACCGCGCCGGCATCGCTCATATCGAGAACCTCCTGAAGGAAACAAGCGAAAACCAGGGAACAGGCTTGCGTAAGCTCGCCATGTATGTGGAGACCTACGCCGTGGAGCTCGTGTCGTACGACTTTGGGCGATGCGTGGCCACGCTCGACGAGTCTGAACTTTCTCCAGCAACGCGACGCGAGGTGCGCACCATGAAGCGCCGCATGGATATGACGCTGCGCGGTTACGTCGAGGAGGGCATTGCCGACGGCTCCATTGGGCCCTGCAATCCAAAACTGGTCTCCTTTGCCATAGCCGGCGCGATTAACTGGATCGGCACCTGGTACCGCCCCGACGGCGACCTGCGTCCTGGCGAGATTGCCGCCGAGTTTGCCCGCATTCTGACCGGTGGTCTCGGTCCGAAAAAACATAAGGATTAACGCCCAATCCCAGATTTCCTTGTTAGATGCAACGTGGCCGGATCGTGTCCTGCGTCCATTGACTTTCTGACCCGTCGTTCAGTAATCTTGAAGGGGTACTCGATCGGGGCATTGCGACGCCCGTCCGAAGTATGTTCGACTGGCAGTAGAGGAGTGAGCTCATGCCGCTGGTTTCCGATTCCGTGGCCCAGAACGCGCCGGGCATCGAGCAGGAAAATCGCCCCAATCGAAAGTTCAACATCCGGCGCGCGGCGGTGCTGGGCGCAGGCACGATGGGCGCGCGCATTGCCGCTCACATCGCCAATGCCGGCCTGCCTGTACTGCTACTCGATATCATTCCAGAAACGGGCGACCGCAACGCCCTGGCCTCGGCAGCGCTGGCTACCCTCAAGAGCGCAAAGCCCGCACCCTTCGCCGCCGGCTCCATAGCATCGAACATCAGCGTCGGTAATTTTGAAGATGATCTGCCCCGGCTGAAAGACTGCGATTGGATTATTGAGGCGGTTGCCGAGAATCTCGACATCAAGCGTAACTTGCTCGGCAAGGTTGCTCCGCATCTCCATGCGGAAGCCATCTTAACCACCAATACCAGTGGTCTTCCAGTAGCTCAGATTGGCGCGCAGCTACCGGACGCTCTGCGGCGGCGCTGGTTTGGGACCCACTTCTTCAATCCGCCCCGTTATATGCGTCTTCTTGAAGTGATCGCGACACCTGAAACGGATCCCGCCGCCATTGCCGCCATTACAGAGTTTGCCGATCGTCAACTGGGCAAGACCGTTGTGCCTGCCAACGATGTGCCCAATTTCATCGCCAATCGCATAGGCACATTCGTCATGCTGAACACCGTCAAGATCATGCAGGAGCAAGGCCTGAGCATCGAGGAAATCGATGTCCTCACCGGTCCTGCGATCGGCTGGCCCAAGACTGGCACCTTTCGCCTTGCGGACATGGTAGGCCTGGATGTGTTGGGGAGCGTCGCGCAAAATTTTTTGAAAGCCGCGGCCGATGAACGATCGGATGTGAAGCTTCCCCGGGTGATCGAGCAGCTTATTGAGCGCAAGTGGCTCGGCGACAAGACAAAGCAGGGTTTTTACAAAAAAGAACGCGGCGCCGATGGCAAGGAAGTGCGCTCGGTTTTGGATTTGGAAACCTTTACATACCGGCCTGCTGCCAAGCCAAATTTCCCTGGGGTCGAGTTGGCGAAGAGCAACGAATCGATTGCCGGCAGATTAAGGGCGCTGCTCGATGCGGATCCCGCAAAGGATCGAGCTGCGAAGTTTTATTGGCGTGTGCTTCCCGAGCTCTGGGCATACGCGGCCAATCGCATCGGCGAAGTCACCGAGAGCCTTGTCGATATAGACCGCGCGATGACCGCCGGCTTTAACTGGGAGCTGGGGCCATTTGCGCTGTGGGACGCTGCCGGGGTTGCCAAAACATTAGAGAAGATGCGCGCCGCCGGAGCCACCATTCCGCCGGCGGTCGAAAAGCTGCTGGCCGCCGGCGGCGCCTCCTGGTATCGCGCGGATGGCACGGAATACTTCGATGTGAAGACCGGCGCATATCTCCCCGTGCAGCAAAATCCGGAGTTAGATTTGGTAGCCAGCTACAAGCGTCCCGGGCACAAGCAAACCAAGGGCGTCTTTGCCGAAAATTCCAGTATCTCCCTGGTGGATATTGGCGATGGCGTAGGCTGTTTCGAGTTCCATTCAAAGATGAATTCGCTGGGCTTCGAGATCGTTTCCTTTCTGCTGCAAAAGCTCCAGCCAGGCAGCGATGCCGTCCGCAACTTCGACGGTTTCATTATCACCAACGACGCAGAAAGCTTCACTGTCGGCGCCAACCTGATGCAGCTCTTGCTGGCGATACAAGACGATGAGTGGGACGAGATCGACCACAGCGTTCGCCAGTTCCAGGGGATGACGCAGGCGATCAAGTTTTGCCCGCGTCCGGTGGTCGCCGCACCGTTCGGCTTGTGCCTGGGCGGCGGAACCGAAGTCATGATGCACGCAGTACTGCGCCAGCCGCATCTTGAGCTCTATGCCGGGCTGGTGGAAACAGGCGTCGGGCTCATCCCGGGCGGCGGTGGATGCAAGGAGATGCTGCTGCGCGCCCTGGCTGCTGCCGATGCCGTGCGCAGCGACGCCAGGGGCGAGTCGGTCGAGGTGGTTGAGACGCTTAAGAATGTCTTCGAAACCATCGCCATGGCCAAGGTATCCGCATCGGCCGTCGACGCGCGCTCCATGCGCATCATCGAAGATATCGATTCCATCTCCATGAATCGCAGCCGCCTGGTGAACGACGCCAAGGCGCAGGCCCTTCGCCTTGCACACTCCGGATATACTGCGCCGGTCGTCAGGACCAACATCCCCGCGCCCGGGGAGACAATGCAGGCGACGCTCAAGCTGGGTGTCTACCTGCTGCGCGAAGGCGCGTACATCAGCGAGCATGATGCCAAGGTTGCGACGCACGTGGCGCGTGTGCTCACCGGCGGCAGCGTTACTCAGGGAACCCTGCTCAGCGAACAGAACTTGCTCGACCTGGAGCGCGAGGCTTTCCTCTCTCTCTGCGGTGAATCCAAGACCGTCGAGCGCATCCAGTTCACGCTCAAGACGGGCAAGCCGCTCCGGAACTAATGTGTGGTCCCCGAGAGGCATTCGGGATGGGAAGGCAGCTTATGAAGGAAGCAGTCATCGTGAGTGCAGTGCGCACCGCGGTCGGGAAGGCGCCAAAAGGGACACTCCGCTTTACCCGTCCGGACGATCTCGGCGCAATTGCCGTGAAGGGTGCGGTAGATCGGCTCCCCATGCTCGATCGCAAAGAGATTGAGGACGTCATCATCGGTTGCGCGATGCCCGAGGGAGAGCAGGGAATGAATATGGCCCGGCTCATCTCTCTCCGCGCCGGGCTGCCCATCGAAGCCGCCGCGATGACCGTGAATCGCTATTGCGCCTCCGGCTTGCAGACCGTCGCGCTCGCAGCAGAACGAATTCGTGGTGGGGGCGCCGATGTGATGGTTGCGGGCGGCGCGGAGTCCATGTCGTTTCTACCCATGGGCGGCAATAAAATCGCTGTCAATCCATGGCTTATGGACAATCATCCAGCCGCTTATATGTCCATGGGCCTTACCGCGGAGCGGGTCGCGAAGCACTACGGCATATCCCGCGAAGAGTCGGATCAGTTCGCGCTCGTCAGCCACAAGAACGCCCTGGCAGCCATCGAGGGCGGTCGCTTCGCAGATGAGATTGTGCCCGTTCCCGTGGTGACCACTGTCATGAGCACCAGCGGAAAACCGGAGAAGCAGGAGAAGATCTTCAACGTCGACGAGGGACCTCGCGCGGATACTTCGATCGAGGCGCTGGCAAAGTTGCGCGCTGTCTTCCATGCCAACGGGGTCGTCACCGCCGGCAACAGCTCGCAGACCTCGGATGGTGCGGCCGCCGCAGTCGTGATGTCTGACACGCGCGCGCGTGAGATCGGCGCCACACCGCTGGCTCGCTTTGTTTCCTTCGCTTACGCCGGATGCCCGCCCGAGGAGATGGGCATCGGTCCTATTTATGCGATTCCCAAAGCCCTGAAGATGGCCGGCCTTACGCTCGATCAGATGGACTTGATCGAGCTCAATGAGGCTTTCGCCGCGCAGTCACTGGCGGTGATCAAGACGCTGGGCATGGATCCGGCCCGAGTGAACGTCAATGGCGGCGCGATCGCGCTTGGTCATCCCCTGGGCTGCACCGGCGCCAAGCTCCTGGCCAGCCTGATAGGCGAGATGAAACGGCGCAAAGCCAAATATGGGCTGGTGACGATGTGCGTCGGCGGTGGCCAGGGAGCCGCAGGCATCTTCGAGAACCTGCAAAGTTAATCTGCGCGACGATCGCGATACCAAGCCAGTCAGGAGAGAGGCAATGATCACAGAGACTGTAGCCAAGCCGGCAAAACGAGTGACGGGGGGCAGCTTCCTGATCGAGGATCTGCTTCCCCAGGATATCTTCACCCTCGAAGATGTGTCTGCCGAACAAAAACAGATCGCTGACATGACCGCCGACTTTGCCGAAGAGAAGATTCTGCCGCAAGTGCAGCAGATCGAAGCCAAGAACTTTGAGGTTAGCCGTAAGCTCATGCGGGACTTGGGCCAACTGGGACTTCTCGGCGTGGATGTGCCCGAGGAGTACGGTGGCCTCGATATGGATAAGGTGACCTCCGCGCTCGTCGCGCAAAATCTGAGCGTGATGGGCAGTTTTTCCGTAACCTTCAGCGCCCATGTCACCATCGGAACTCTGCCCCTGGTCTGGTATGGCACTCCGCAGCAAAAGGAGAAGTACCTTCCCCGGCTGGCGAGCGGCGAGTGGATCGCTGCCTACGCATTGTCTGAGGCCTCCGCCGGCTCCGACGCAATGAACATTCGTGCTCGCGCTACGCTGTCGCCTGACGGAAAGCACTACCTCCTGAATGGCGAAAAGATGTGGATCTCGAACGCCGGCATTGCCGGCCTTTTTACCGTCTTCGCCAAAATCGATGGCGAGAAATTCTCCGCCTTCCTGGTAGAAGCGGGCACGCCCGGCCTCACTGTCGGCGCGGAGGAGCACAAGCTTGGTATTCGTGGTTCTTCCACCTGCCCCCTCGTCCTTAGCGACTGCAAGGTGCCCGTGGAAAACCTGCTGGGGGAAGCCGGCAAGGGCCATCACATTGCCTTCAATATTCTCAACGTCGGGCGCTACAAGCTTGCTGCCAGCGCCATTGGCGGGGCCCGCAACTCGCTTCGCGACGCCATTCGTTATGCCCGGGAACGGGTTGCCTTTGGCAAGCCCATTACCGCTTTCGGCCTGGTGCAGGAGAAGCTCGCCGAAAGCGCGGCAGGCATTTACGCTATCGAGGCCGTACTCTATCGTGTCGTGGGCGCAATCGATGTGGCCCTTTCCGAGCTTGATAAGAAATCTCCCACCTTCACCCAGGAGGTGCAGAAGCGGATCGAAGAGTTTGCTGTCGAATGCTCCATCCTGAAATTTTCCGGCTCGGAGATGGTGGAGCGCGTCGTAGACCACACCTTGCAGATACACGGCGGCTACGGGTACGTCGAAGAGTATCCCGTGGAGCGAAGCTATCGTGATTCACGCATCAACAAGATCTTTGAGGGCACCAACGAGATCAATCGGCTGATCACCACCGGCTGGATGATCAAGCGCGCCCTCCAGGGAACCCTGCCATTGCTTCCGGCTATTCAAAAGGTGATGGATGAAGTCATGGCCGGACCGGCTGCGCGGGTTAGCTACGAGGGCCCGCTAGCCGAAGAGCGCGCGCTGCTTGCCAGTGCCAAAAAGATCTCCTTGTTCTGCTCCGGCGCTGCCTCGCAGAAGTTTGGCAATGATCTTGGAGAGCAGCAGGAGGTCATGGGCGCGCTGGCCGACATCCTCAGCGAAGTGCTCGCGCTCGAATCGGCTGTCTTGCGCACCGAGAAGATGGGCAAACCCAATTCCATCGCAGTCAAGCTGACCAAGTACTACGCTGCGCGATCCTTCCGCATCGTCGAATCCGCCGCGGAGCGTGTGCTCGGAGCGGTTGCAGACGGTGACATGCTGCGCACACAGATGACAATTTTCCGCCGGCTGGCAAAGCACGAGCCCGTCAATACTGTAGCCTTAGGACGCGAGATTTCCGCGGCCATGGTCGAGGCAGGCCGCTACAGGCTGTAGGGCCGGTGGTCAACCGGGGGGATTACAGGGGAAGCAGTGCAGGGGGAGCAGGGCAATGCGCATGCTGGCCGTCATTCGCCAGGTTCTCGATGCGGAAGAGAGCGTCGTCTTCCAGGACGGAGCTGTCTCGTTGCAGGGGCGCAAGCTGGTGATGGACACCATGGACGAGTATGGTGTCGAAGAAGCTTTGCGCCTGCGCGAATCGGGGGCGGAGATGGAAGTGGTTGCGCTTGCAATCGGCCCTGCGCGCTGCGAGGAGGCGGTTCGCTCCGCGCTTGCGATGGGCGCGGATCGCGGCATTCTGGTGGAGACCGAAACCTTTCTCGACGTCATCGCCGTGAGTAGCGTGGTCGCTCAGGTAGCCCGCACCGAGCAGATTGACCTCATATTCTGCGGTGGTCAGCAGGCAGACTGGGACAGTCATGCTCTGGGCGCAGCCATCGCCGAACGGCTCGACTGGGTACAGGCGACCTGGACCAACGCGTTGACCCTTCAGGATAAAAAACTAACCGGGAACCACGATGTGGAGGCGGGTAGCGAAACCTTTACGCTATCGCTGCCTGCGGTCGTCACCACGCAACAGGGTCTCAATGAGCCACGTTATCCAACTTTGCCCAACATCATGAAGGCAAAGAAAAAAGAGTTGCGCCGTCTGCCTCTGGAGGGTTTCGGGGTCAGTGCAAGACTCAAGGTGACAGGCGTCGAGGTGCAGATGAAGGAACGCCGCAAAAAGATTCTCGATGGCAAGAATGCCGGCACTGCCGCGGCCCAATTGGTCGATCTTCTGCGCAACGACGCCCGGGTGATCGAATGATTTTAGTGATCGTGGAACACGCCCTGGGCAAACTGAGCAAGAGCACTTATGAAATGGCGACAGCGGCTCGCCAGATCGGTCGAGAGGGTCCTGTCACAATGGTTGTTCTGGGCAGTGGCGTCAGCTCAGTCGCGGAACAAGCTGCGCTGCTTGCGGATCAGGTATTGGTAGGTGACAAACCCGAGCTCGCCCACTACGACCCGGAAATCTGGGCCGGCGCCGTGGCCCAAATCGCAAGAGAAGGTGAAGCGCATACCATCCTCATCGCAGGCAGCCGCAGCGGACGCGAGTACAGCCCCCGCGTCGCCGTCAAGCTGGATGCTCCATTGATCGAAGACGCTATTGCCCTCGAGGATCGCAGCGGTGTGCTCGCCGCTGCCCATTACACCTTTCTCGCCAGGGTGACAGAAAAGGTGGAAGCACAAGGTCCGGTCGTGGTGGTAACGGTGAAGCCGGGTGCGTTTGCGGTGGCTCCGTTGGGAAGCGCAGCCGCGGAACAGTTTGACGTCGATCTCCGCTTGCCCCAGCCTCGCCTGACCGTTACCGGCCGCACGGAGGAAAAGAGTGAACGCGTATCGCTGACCGATGCGGATCTTGTCGTCGCCGGTGGCCGGGGCGTGGGCAGCCCTGAGGGGTTCACACACCTCGTCGAGGCCTTGGCCGATCAACTCGGCGCCGCGGTTGGGGCGACACGCGCTATCGTGGACGCAGGATGGCGCCCATACTCTGAGCAGGTGGGGCAAACCGGCAAAACCGTACAGCCCAAGGCCTATATTGCCGTCGGTATTTCGGGAGCCGTGCAGCATCTTTCCGGAATGAACAAGAGCAAGTTCATCGTGGCTATCAACAAAGACGCGGACGCCCCCATTTTCAAGATCGCGGATTACGGCATCGTCGGCGACGTCTCCGAAATCGTTCCCGCAATCATCACCGAGCTGCGCAAGTAGTGAAAGATGCTTCCATTCGCGCACAAAATGGCCTTCCTGCTATTCGCGTTGCTGACCGGCGCGCTTGGAGCACGCGGTTTCTATCGCGTCTACCGTCGCATTCGCGCCGGCCGTGAGGACTCAGACTCCCACACCGATCATCTGCTGCAAAGGCTATGGCATGCATTGACCACAACTTTGACCCAGAGCCGCACCTTCCGCAAGCGCCCCGTCATCAGCTTTTTTCATGCCTTCATCTTCTACGGTTTTGCCTTTTACATCCTGGTGAATCTTGTGGACGGGGTGGAGGGATTCATCCCTTTCAGCATTCGATCGACCAATGCAGCCGGCCTTATTTACAACCTGCTCGCCGACTTGCTCAGCGCGCTGGTCCTGGCCGGCGTAATCGCACTTGTGGCGCGCCGCTTTCTTCTCCCCAGTCGTGCCGACTTCACCTTCAACCAGCGCACCCTCATTCACCCGGATGTGAAGCAGCGCTATATTCCTGTCGACTCGCTCATCGTCTCTGTCTTTATTCTCTTTCACGTGGGCAGCCGCGCCCTGGGCGCGGGCGCGAAGCTCGTCATGGAAGGACCAGACCCGTTTCAACCCTTTGCAACGCTGCTTTCGCATGCCGTACCGCCCGCCTACGTGCAGGGGTTCCGCGTTTTCGGCTATTGGGGCGCACTCGGCAGCGTCCTGGCCTTTCTGATGTATTTCCCGTTTTCCAAGCACATTCATATCTTCATGGCTCCGGTCAAATATTTTCTTGCGCGGAGATCGTCATCCGGCGTCTTGCCGGTAGCCGGTATCGATCTGGAATCAGAAAATCTGCAGGTGGGCGCCAACAAACTGGAGGATTTGGCGTGGCCGCGTCTGCTCGATGCCTACGCCTGCATCCAGTGCAATCGCTGCCAGGATGTTTGTCCCGCGACTGCGACCGGCAAAGCGCTCAGCCCGTCGGCGATCGAAATCAACAAGCGCATGGAGCTCAACGTGCTCGCCAGGCGCCAGCCTGGCTTTGAGACTGGCGAAGTTAGCCCACGCCCGCTGCTCACGTTTGCCCTATCGCCGGAGGCACTATGGGCCTGCACCACCTGTGGCGCGTGCATCGAAGTCTGTCCCGTTCAGGATGAGCCAATGCTCGACATCATCGACATTCGCCGCCAGCAGGTAATGATCGAGGGCGTATTTCCTAGCCAGTTACAGACCGCATTTCGCGGCATGGAGCGAGCCAGGAATCCATGGGGCATCAATCACGAGAAGCGGATGGAGTGGGCAGAAGGGCTCAGGGTAAAAACCATTGAAGAAAATCCGACCCCGGACGTCCTCTACTGGGTGGGGTGTGCCGCCAGCTACGACCCACAGTCGCAGAAGACGGCCCGCGCCTTCGTTCAATTGCTTGATCATGCGGGAGTGGATTTCGCCGTTCTTGGCAAGAAGGAATGCTGTACCGGCGATAGCGCAAGGCGTGCAGGAAATGAGTTTCTATATGAACAGCTTGCCCGGCAGAACATATCCACACTCAACGAGGTCAAACCAAAACTGATCGTCGCTACCTGCCCTCACTGCATGAATGCCGTTGGCAAGGAATATCGCCAACTTGGCGGCGAATACAAGGTGATGCATCACACCGAGTATCTTGAGACGCTGGTTGCCCAGGGCAAGCTGCCGGTCGATGCAGCGTCAGCCACGGTTGCTTTTCACGACCCTTGCTACCTGGGCCGGCACAACGATGTCTATGATGCCCCGCGCAACGTGCTCCGGATACTCAGTAACGACGTGGTCGAGTTGGGCCGCAACCGTGAGAACTCATTCTGTTGCGGAGCCGGCGGCGCGCAGTTCTGGAAGGAAGAGGAGACGGGGACAGGCAGAATCTCCGACAATCGCTATCGAGAAGCTCAGCAGGCGCTTGCTGGGGCTGAGAACAAGGTGCTCGCCGTCGGCTGTCCTTTTTGCAAGAGCATGCTCCAGAGCACTCCGGGCAGAGTCGAAGCAGACGCCATTGCCATTAAAGATGTCGCGGAATTGCTGCTCGAAAGGGTTACGGCGAAGCTGGGCAAGGGTGCCGCTGTGGCGCCGGCAAGCCTTCCTGAACCAACGTCTGTATCGACTCCCGTGTTGGTGGAGAGCACGCCCGCAGAAGTCGCGCCACCGGACTCTCATCGAACGATAGAGGCAGCCCAGCCTGAACTTCTCCCCGTTCCAGATGCGGTGATACCTCCGTCTCCGGCGACTCCACCAATAGTTGAGCGCAAAAAATGGGTACCAAAGAGTCCCGCCGCCAGCGATGCGCCGCCGGCACCACAGGTGGTTCCGATGCCGCTTGACGCTGCAGAAAATATGGAGGCTCCATCCGCCACCGTCGTCATCCCCAATACTCCCTCTGCCGTACCGCAGGGAAAGCAGCCAACGCCACCGGAGCGCAAGACCTGGGTCCCCAAGGCCAAACAGCAACCGCAGCCAAACCCGCCAGAAGACAAACCCCCGGAAGACAAACCCAAGGATGCCTGAGTTACCTCGCAACCGAGGTAACCGGTACTCCAGCCAGATGGGGCGTGGCCTCTCCCCCCTGGGACAAGGATGATCTGTCACGCTCAAGCCTTCGCCGGCCCGTTATCGCGCGGCGGCATGCCTTTCGTGTAGTAGAAAATATCTAGTCAAGGCTGGGTGAACGCCTGTCAATCCCTTCTGATTTAAATATATGTTATTGATTCTATTGTCCATATCGCAGAACACGAACGTAACGAAATGTTTACATTTTAGTGTCCATTGGATGGTAAAAAATGCCTTCCCAGCGCGCCTGGCCATGGTTATACTTACGCAACGATCTCCCCTAGCCATCGTTTATTTTGATGGCGCGAAGTAGAAAAGCAATCCGATTCCTTCGGACCCAAGACCAGGGGGCGCATGACGAGTTCGTTGGTTGTACCCGCGCAACAGGGTTTATCTGCCGTCGGAACGGAACACCCGACAAAAGTCGGGGCAGACAGCGATATCTTGTACTTTGTTCTGCCGGGCTATCTCAGTCGCCTCGCTGCCACGACCGTGGGAGCTCAGGGTCTCCAGGAGCCTCTGCTCCTCTTTGCCGTTTTCCAGGAAGTTTTGCGACGCTATGCCGGTCAGAAAAGTGTGACCGTGAGCTTTGCGCAGAATGGCGACGCTCCGAGGACTATTACGCTCGAAGGTAACCAGTCTATGCGGACCCTGCTGGGGCAATCCCAGGAGCCTGCTGGTGACCCGGGTAATACCGAGTTGCCGGGCCTTGTTATCCATGGGCACTTCTCGTTTCAATGTGCGCGCGATTCTTCCGATGGCAGCCTTCCGTTCGCGAATACCTCCGGCCTGCATTGCTCGCTCGAAAGCTTCGCGGAAGGTCTGACCGGCTTCATTGAGTTCCAGCGCAACCTCTGGGACCGTGCTGTCGTGAAGTGCTTTGTATCCAGCTATCGAAATCTCTTGGCCGCCACGCTGGCCGATCTGGATTCTCCTATCGGACATCTCGATATTCTTAGCGACGCGGACCTCAAGACCTTCGATACGTGGAATGCTACCGGAGACTTTTATCCCCGCGCTCGCGTAGATGAGCTATTCGATCTGCGTGTTGCGGAACGGCCAGACGATACCGCGGTCACCTTTCTCGGCCGCAATATTTCGTATGCTGCGCTGTCCGAAGAAACAAAACAGCTTGCTGCTCGATTGCAGAGCCTCGGCGTGCAGCCGGGAACCCTCGTCGGAATCTGCATGGATCGCTGCCTGGAGATGGTGACCGCTCTGTTGGCTGTTTTCAGAGCGGGTGCGGGCTATCTCCCGCTCGATCCGTCTTTCCCCCAGGACCGCCTCGATTTCATGCAGGAAGATGCGCGTCCCCTGGTTGTCATCACGCAAGCCCATCTCCGCGAAAAATGCTCGGCGCACGCCGCGCATGTGCTCTCGATCGACCTGCCGGTACCTCAACCTGAGGTCTCCTGCACGGAGTATATGCCGTCGCAAACTTCGAGTCTGGACGATATTGCTTACGTTCTCTACACCTCAGGATCCACGGGTAAGCCCAAGGGCGTGCAGATCACCCACCGCGCTCTTACAAATCTGCTGGTTGCCGTCTCCAACGATCTTTCACTGGATCGTTCAGAGGTCGTTTTGGCGACTACGACGATCTCCTTCGACATATCTACTTTTGAGCTCTTTGCTCCGCTTATTGCCGGAGCTCATCTGATTGTTGCCCCGCGTAACGTCGCTGTGAATGGGGAGCTGTTGGCGAAAGCCATCAGCGAGAGTGGCGCCACGTTGCTGCAGGCAACCCCGGCAGGCTGGCAGGTTCTTCTTGAGGCAGGATGGGAAGGGCAGGCGGGGCTGAAAATGCTTACCGCGGGCGAGCCGCTCACCTGGATTCTCGCCCAGCGTCTGCTCCAGCGCGGCGCGGAACTCTGGAACCTGTACGGTCCCACCGAAGCTACGGTGTACGCGACCGGACGCCGGATATTTAAAGACGACGAAAAGATCACCGTCGGCCGCGCCTTGGCAAACTACACAGCCTACGTGCTCGATCAGTACCATCGGCGCCTTCCGGTCGGAGCGGTTGGAGAACTCTTCGTGGGGGGGATCGGTGTCGGAGCCGGGTATCTGAACCGGCCCGAGCTCACTGCGGAGAAATTCGTTTCCGATCCTTTTAGCAACACGCCCGAAGCGCGCCTCTATCGCACAGGAGATCTTGCCCGGGTTCTGCCAAATGGGGAAATCGACGTACTCGGCCGGGCCGACAACCAGGTCAAATTGCGTGGTTATCGCATTGAGCTGGAGGAGATAGAAGCTTTACTCGATACGCACCCTGGCATCGCCAAGTCTGTTGCCCGGGTCACAGACCTGGGTGTGGGTGATCAATGCCTGGTGGCCTATGTTGTACCTCGGGATAAGAACCAGGTGGACGAGGCAGATTGGCGCCGGCATGCTCTCCGCAGCTTGCCCGCCTACATGGTGCCTACATCGTTCCTGGTAATGGACTCGTTCCTGTTGACTCCAAATGGGAAGGTGGATCGCAAGGCACTCCCTGCTTTTCCATTTCCGCAGCTACTCGAAATCGAGGAATCGTCCGACACGACAGAAGACAGCGTGGAGCGGACCGTGCTTCGCTGCTGGCGGACAGTGCTAGGCAAACCCGATCTCGGCCTGGATCATGATTTCTTTGCTGCTGGAGGCCATTCGCTCCTGGTGATGCGGATGTTTGCGCAGATGAACGAAAAATTGGGATGCAAACTCCCCATTAGCCTTCTCGTGGAAGCACCATCGCCGCGGAAATTTGCGGAACTGGTCAGCCAGACGAAGGATGCTCCCGCGAAGTATCTGGTGACAATGCAGCCGGAAGGAACGCTGCCGGCGGTTTACCTGGTCCATCATTTGCTGGGAGACATTCTTATTTACCGGCATGTCGCCAATCTCTTCGCGCCTCACCGCCCCGTATTCGGCATCCAACCGCCCCTCGATCTGATTAAACGTCCTCAGCCCTACAGCCTCCAGGACCTCGCCTCCGATTACGTAGGTGAGATTCTAAAGCGCCAGACTGGGGGCGTCGTCCATCTCGCCGGCTTCTCCAGTGGGAGCGTCATCGCTTTCGAAATGGCCCGACAGCTTAAGAACCTGGGATTTGAGGTCGGCCTGCTCGCCCTCATTGATGGCGACCTCCAGGGGGGAGGCCCCCGCATATCGGCGACTGTCAGGTATGCGAAGATGGCGATCCGCAAGCTCTGCAAGGTCGTGTTCAAGATGCGAGACGAAGTCGCCGATGGTCCAAAGCAGTTTGTGGCCAAGCGTCTGAAGCACCTCTGGCTGCAACTCCGCGTTCGACTGTTGGAGAACGCGGCTATGCAAGGCGATGTCACCGTAGAGCAGGCTCTGTTGATGGCGGAGCGAGCCTATGCAGCCAAACCGTATTCAGGATCGGCACTGCTGATCCGTTTTCACGATGAAGCCTGGGAGTTTGGCCCGGATCCGATGATGGGCTGGTCCGGCTTGGTTGAAGGTGGAATCGAAGTAGTCGATTTGCCTGGAGGACACATCACCGGGATGGGGCCCGTGAGCGCTCCGACCATGGTCGCTGCTCTGCGAGGCCATATGGAGATCTTCGAGGCCGCTCGGCTCGTCCGGTGACTTGCGGCTACCTGCCCGAAGCGACACATTGGGCTCTCCGTCTTTGACGCCAACGTGTGTGGGCTCATGCTATCGCCGTTTATGTATCTCCTCATGGCTCTCTTCAGCACAAAGTAGGCTGGTTCACCAATAAACATGGCATCGTGCATGCCAGTCAAACATTGTTACAAATAGGCCAAATATATATGGGAGGCCGTCGAAAACGGAATCCCGCCCAGATATATCGATTCTGCCTCGGTCACCGATATTCACTCCGAGTCCGGGGAACGGATCTTTTATAACGAGATCACGGACGCGAGTGAGGTTGGGGCCGGCACCCAGGCAGTGAATGAGAAAGTGCGCCAGAATGCGGAGTTTACCAACTACTCGGTGCAGTGGAAAGCCTTGCACAGCGACCTGGTCAATCTCATCAGGTCGCCCAAAGTAAAAGGCCGGATGGCGGCGTTCATATTGGCCCATCGGGTTCGCAGGCGTGTAAGACTCACCGCTCAGACGGTCGTCAATGTCTTGAAGTAGATGTGGGTCAGCCGCCAGTAAAGACGGCTTAACAGGCTGCGCAAGCGCTCGTCTGCGGAAAGACCTGGAATCAGGGGAGCGGCTTCTCACCTAGTGCCGGCTCGCATTGTGCGCCGACGATCCGCTCACTTGTCGTTGGTAAATCCGGAATCTACGCATGAGGGAGGCTTAATCAGCGGATTGCAGCGTGCCACCGCGTTGCCTGACAACTCCACTTGATAGCCTGTCGTGGCTGGCTCGGATGACGGATAGTCTGTGCTGATGATTTGCGCTCCGCTCGCCAGCACCGCGTCTCGTCGAGCCGTGTCGTTGGCGCGCGCCTCTTTGGTATCTGAGTCGGAACGGGTGCGGATCAGATAGCCTTGCCGCGCCAGTGTGTTGATCGAGTCCGCCGGAGCATCATTCTGTTCGATGAAAGCGGCATCCGGGGTCCCAGGATCGGCGTTCGTGAACAGGATGCGTCCCTTGAGCGACGGATGCCCCTCCAGATAAACCGGTCCCATATCTTTTTGGTCCATCAGAAAGATGACCTTGCCGCGCGCCTGGCGCAGCGTTGGCCATTGATCCGCGCGCACCGCCTGGTTCAGCGTCGGATAGCTGCCGCGAACGTCGTCGGGCGTGATCGTCTCGCTGGCGGGAAAGACAGAAGTGATTTCACGGTCTAGGGCATCGAAGATCGCCGGTGTGAATGTCTCGGGTGTAACGGTGGGGAAGTTTACGGGGAGCGCTTTCTGCTTTGTCTCGACCAGAATAAAGATCGGAAGATGTTGCGGATGCGCCTTAGACCAGGCGCGCACCTCCGCCAGGCATGCTGTAAATGGCTGGCAAACGCTACGGTAATCCACATCCTGCACGTGCATCACCTTAAAGCCTGGCTTTTCCATCAGGTGTTGCGGATCGAATGGAGGATCAGCCGGCAAACCGGCTTGTGCAATCAGAGTCTCGCCGTATGGATGCGCGTAGAGTCCCCCTTGTGTATCGGCAAAGATGTCGAGTTCAATCTGGCGCACGCCCCCGTCGAGCTGCGCAGTCAATGAGGGGTGGCGATAGTCGAGCCCCGCAAACACCTTCGGGTTTTTTTGCTGCCACAACTTGGCGGCGCTGGGCGCAAAACCGGAGTGATAGCTATTGTGGGTGCCGATGACCTGTATTTGATTGATGCGCGCGTCGCCGTTGCTCTGAGCGACAGCCCATCCCGAGGATGCAGCGAAAGCGACGATTGTGGCGGCGCAAAGCAGTGCCGAAGCGCGCAGTTTCAGGGCCGAACTGGAACAGGACACGATAAAGCCTCTCTTGTATTTGCATGCAGGCTGGAACTCCGCAAACCGAGTTTAGAAGATATACCGTAGCGAAACCTGCAGCGTCCGCGGATTGGTGGTCGACTTCTGCGTCACTTCGCCGAACTGTGAGGACGTCGGGTTAAGGTTCAGGCCCCCTGCCTGACCGATCTGGGCCCAGTTGGGATGATTGATAAAGTTGTAGGCTTCGGCGCGAAACTCGAACCCGGTACTTCCCGTAATTGCGAACCTCTTTACCATCGACAGATTCCAATTCTGGAATCCGGGCCCATAGATCTCATCGCGTATTCCAGATTGCAGATTGAACGTGCCGGCGGCAGGTTGGCTAAAGATCGGTGATCCATCGCCGTTGGTGGTGGAAATATACTTGGCCGATCCTGTGCCGTTGGGGTTGAAGTGCTTGAGCACCGCCGGCGTCCCGTCTCCTCACCCAGAACTGCCCTTCCGAGGTATTCGTTCCGCAGCCGAAGCTGCCGACTTCTCCTACTCCGGCGTAGTCGTTGTTGGCTCCGACACCGCAGGGTTGGCCGGTTTGGAACTGAGCTGTTCCGCTAAGTTCCCAGCCGCCAAGCAGCTTGCCGGCGAGCGTTGCCTGCGATTTGAAAAACGGCAGATCGTACAGATAGTTCACCAGCAGAATGTGCTTGGTATCGTACTCCGAAGGTCCCCAGAGATTGTTGGTGTAGTAAGTGTCAGGCATGATGTCGCGATAATTCGAACTGTTGTCGAGACTCTTGGAGAACGTGTAGCTGACACCGAACAACGAGCCCGCCGTAAAGCGCCTGTTCCACGAGACCTGCAGTGAACTGTACACGGAGCTGCCATTGCTCTGCTCCTGCTGGATGGCGGCGTAGCCTTGATAGGGGCGCAGATAGTTCACGTTCTTACCGGGGTTCGCCTGCAGAGCGCCGGCGGTCGGCTGGTTGATGTCAAAGACTCTGAAATTGCGCAGACCGCGCGCGCCCACGTAGGCGATCGACAGTACCGAGTTCAGCGGAAGCTCCCGCTCGATGGTGAAGTTCCAATTCCACCTCGTCGGTGGCGACAGGTTCTTGGCGAGGGTGGTGACCGTGAGCGCGGCATTGACGTTCGGGTTTTAGCGCGGCTCCCGGATTGTCGACCGACACGTTGCTCACTGTGACGAAAGGTTGGAAGGGCGAATTGCCGCCGGGAAAGATATTGTCCAGCAGCCCCATGCGGGTTACGAACTCGCCGCCCGCCGCCCGGACGACGGTTCTCGGGTCCAACTGATACGCGAGGCCGACACGCGGCTGAAACTGGTGGGTCGTATTTACGTACGATTTCGGCAATTGCGGTGCAAACAGGCCGGTACATGGTTGGCCTGCGCATGCCGTTGAGTTAGGCGCGGCAGCGGGAACACGGCCGTTTGGCGAAACTGGGAAATTTGCTGATGCCGGGAATCACCATGCCGTTGTAGGGGTTTCCTGTCCCCAGGGTCACGTTGCCGGTGGTTGGATTGACCTGTGGAGCCTGCCCGGGATTGTAGGAGGCGGGATCGAAGTAGTCGGAGTTGCCCCACAGCGGGGAATACGGAACCGTGGAGGTGATGCGGAAACCATAATCCAGGTGCAGCTTCGGGGTCACTTGCCATGCATCCTGCACGAATTCCTCGTAGCATCTGGCCGCGCCACGCGGTGTACGATTTCGGACCGATCTCGGTGTAGCTGTCGGCCAGGCCGAGCGCGAGATTGGCCAGGCCCACGCCCGAGGTGGCTCCCAACCCGCTTCGCGGGTCGGTAAAGGTGAAGGTGCCGTTCTGGTTGCTGGCGCCGCCGGGAACGGTGGCGACGTTGATCTGGTCGTTATCGTTTTCGCCGGAGTACTCAAAGAAGAAACCCGTCCTTGATGGTGTGATTTCTCCACACCTTGGTCAGGCTGTCCGAGGCGGTATAAATCAAGCCCGACGACTGCGACGGGTAAGGACCGCCGGCCAGACCGTAGAACTCTGGAACGTTGACCGTGGGGATCTTGTTGGGCGCGGCTTTGCCGCTGGGAAAGATGAAGGGGAAATCAATCCCCAGCGTCTGGCGATTGAAGCCAGGAAGGGCCGTATTTACCGGAATATAAACGTCGTCGATGCTGATCGTCGCTCGCGCCTCGTTGATGACGGATTGATTGATGGTCCAGGTCCAGCCCAGGGCGTTGGTCTGGTTGGGGCGATTGAAATACTTGCCGGTCAACCCCGATCCTTGATCGAACGGTTGATACTCGAAATAGGTCGCATCGGAACGCCGGAACCCGATGTGGTGTTTCTCGCTGGGAGATAAGTCGACATTGATGACTTCTTTCCGCTGGTTGATCGGGTGACGCGCCTGGGCAATCCAATTGTTGGCGTTGCTCGTGACCCCCGGGATGGTGGGTGTGGGATACGCGTTTAGGATGGCCAGGCCATTCGGGCTCAGTTGGCTCTGCGGAATCACGTTGTTCGGGTAAGCCACGCAGCTAGCGTCGCCCAGCGGCGGGGCAGGTCCTCGGATCGTAGATTACGGTGGGTTTATACCAGGGATTGGTCCCCAACAGTTCGCTGAAGTCGCCTTGGCGCATCAAAGCCGTCGGTACGATCTGTTGCTGGGTGTCAGTGAAACGGTACCGGATCCAGTCCTCGTTCACGAACCAGAAGAACCTTCCGTCTTAGCGGCTCGGTGAACGCCGAGCTTGGGAATCCACACCGGCCCACCCACGGCAAAGCCGAAATTGTTGTAGACAAAGGGGGCGGCAAACCTGGTCGAAGGGGTCAGGTTGCGCGTCCAGGTATTGGCGTTCATGGCGGAATTGCGGAGGTATTCGTACAGCCGAACCGTGGAATTGCGCGGTTCCGCTCTTGGTTACGACTCGGATCTGGCCGCCCGCAGCACTGCCGTATTCCGGCGCGTAATCCGCCGTAAGCACCTGTAACTCCTGGGTAGCATCGACGCTGGCCACTCCGATAATGGCGCCATTGGCCCGGGTGCGAACTGCGGGCGCGCTGTCAAACGTAACCAGGGTGTCCTGCGTGCGCGCTCCGTTGATCTGGAAAGGCTGGCCGCCGCCGACCGCGAAGTTGAAGTCACCCATGCGTGGCGCCGCTACGGGTCCCGGGAAGCAAGCTGCGCCATGATACAGAGGATTGCGGCCGTTCAGCTCCTGCTTTTGAATCTGCTGCCCGGTTATCTCACTCTGCACCGCGCCCGATTGAGTCTGCAGCACAGAGGCGGTACCGGTCACCTCGACGGTTTGCGTCTCCGCGCCGACCGAGAAGCTGGCGTCGATATCGATGGTGCTGTTGGCAGTCCAGTTTGTTGTGCGTGCTTGTAAATTTCTCGAAACCTTTTGCCTCGGCCGTCATACTGTAGTAGGCAGGCTGCAGACTGGGAGCGGTGTAGTGTCCCGCCGCATCGGTGGTCACGGTGTGCACCTCGCCCGTTCCCTCGTTTCGGATGGTCACCGTCGCGGTGGGCACCACGGCTCCGGACTGATCTTTTACAAATCCGACGATTGTGCCGACGTCCGACTGGGCAAAAGCGGCCACGGAAAAGAGCGTCGCGAGAAAAAACGCCAGCGCGATACCGGCGGCCTTTCCAGCGGGGGCTCCGGTTCTCGCGGCAGACCGCCGGCCGGCCTTCGAGAAGGCCGAATGCACGCAGGCTGCGCCGCGCGCACCCATCGAGGATAGAGAGTCCGGAGTGGAAGAGCTTAAGCGTGAAGGGATTCGAGCTACAGGAATTTGCGTCGACATGGCGGGGCCTCTTCGAAAAGTCTTCAGTGGGGCCATGTTCGCGGTCGGCGACGCAATTTGGAAGGGGTCTACCCTGTGTTTACACCGGGGGGCTCAGCGTTCCAATTGTGTCTCTTCAGGTCTCCTGGAAACTGTAGTGCCGATGGAAAATTCTGTAGCCGTTGCCAAACCACGTCCCAAGAATAGGTTAGCGACTTTTAATCTCTGTTATTCCTTGATCTGTTACCCTTCCGTGCGTGGAAGCTATGAGCCAAAACGACGCCGCAGTTCCCGACCTTGAATCAGCCCCGAATGGCGCAAGCGTTCGCTCCGGCGGACCCCTCCACTCCGCGTGGAACTCCGGATTGAATCTGGCAGAAGAGCCCCGCTGGCAGTTGGCGCAACGCATCGCTGCCAGCCGGAGCTTTGCCAAGTCTGCTTTGCTCTCTCGTTTTCTGCTCTATGTGTGCGAGCGCGAGATCACCGGAAAGACTACCGAGATCAGCGAACATCAGATCGGGGTGCAGGTGTTTGGCCGGCGTCCAGGCTACAACCCGGGCGAAGACAATATCGTAAGGAACTACGCCCGTCAGCTGCGCCATCGTCTTGACCAATACTTTCTGGAGGAGGGCAGGGCAGAAGAGCTGCGAGTGACCATTCCTCGCGGCAAATATGTGCCGGCCTATTCTCCGAATCATTTTCAGGCCTTACCATTACTGCTGTTGCCGGAGCAGGATCCGGACAACAGCGGAGTTTTGGAAACGCCGTCGGCGTCCGTGCTTCCCGTCATTGGTCCTCCGCGGCTAGCGCGCCAACGCCGCTGGCTTGTCCTTTCCCTGGCAACGTTGACCGTGCTCGCTTGTCTCTTCATCGCACGGACTCACCGTGTTCCCGCGTATTCTGCGGCCTCGTTGAATCCGTTGTGGGCCGAGCTTTTAGAGCAGAGTCGCCAGACGCTCATCGTTCCATCCGACGATGGAATCGTAATGATCCAGAATCTGACCGGCCACTTGGTTCCTTTGTCGGAATATATCAATCGAGATTACCTATCTCTCAAGAGCCCCTACAATATTGATTCCCAGAACATGCATGACCTGGACACTCAACGTTACACAAATGTTACAGATTTGAATGCCGTGATGAGGTTCTCGCGTCTGCCTGAGGCCGATGCCGGCCGGTTGGCTGTGCGCTACGCACGTGAACTGCACATGGAAGATCTCAAAGATGCGAACGTGATTCTTTTGGGATCGAGCTTCTCGAATCCCTGGGCCGAGCTCTTCGAGAAATCGCTCAACTTCGAGTTAAGCTATCAGCCCCATCCCAATGCGTCGCTCATCGTTAACCGGAGCCCCCGGGATGGGGAGCTCGCGGTGTACGCCAATGACGCCGCGGGCCCCTCGCATCGCACCTATGCGGTGATCGGATTCGTTCCCAACCTTAACAGCACGGGATGGGTTCTACTGGTCGAAGGGCTCACCATGGCCGGAACTCAGGCGGCGGTCGACACTCTCTTCAACCAGGGAGTGATGCGACCGCTTCTCGCCCAATTCAAAAATGCGGATGGCTTGCTGAACCCGTTCGAGATTCTGATCGAGACCAGAAGCTTCGGGTCGGATGCGCCGCAAGCCAGCGTGGTGGCAACGAGGGTCTACAAAAAGCATTCGTGACGGTGAATGCATGCAAGCCCGTCTTTGCCTGGCGCCGTTCGCTTTTGCACATTTCCGCTCCGTTTTCCACGACCGATGCCTTCGCACTTTGGCCTAGACTGAGATCCATGAACACCGACGAGGCTTGGCATTCGTTTAATCCCGAAGATCACGACACCTACCCGAATGACATTTCTTCTGTGCAGGTGATCTTTGCCAACGGAAAACGAGCCAACGGCGATTGGCTCTATGGCCGTTTCTTCAACGTCAGTGTTCTGCCCGAAGCTACGATCGCCCGCTGGCGCTACATCTAGAGCTTGGCAAAAACGCACTCACCGCTAAAGCATTTTCACTTCTGGTGTATACAGGGCATCCACTCCCGACGTGGCTTTTCCTCAAGAAAAGCCGCACTTCGCGGCGCTTGACTGTGCAGAGTAGAAGTGAAAATGCTCTAATGAAGTACGATCCGTTCGGCTCGGTATGCATTCAGGCTTTGTCCAAATCAAGTTTTGGCCCCACTCCCTTCCGACGCTCTGTGAGCATGACGATGGCTGCCATCTCCCTGCCTACACCGGCACATACTGCCGCAGGTAGCGCCTGGCCATGCGGAATCCGACCTTGTAAGGTTCGCTGAAATCCGGGCCCGGGTTGTCGGCTGCACCGTAAAGACTGTCCTCGTGCTCAATGCTCATCGCGCCCTGATACCCTACGCTTTGCAGAACACTGAAGAACTCAGGCCACGGGATACTCCCCATCCCTGGAATGCGGAACTGCCACCACCTGGCCTGGTTAGCCGGCACAATGCCCCCTCGCCGCACAATGTCCCAATGAATCTGCGTATCTTTCAGATGGACGTCATAGATTTTGTCCACAAAGTCTTTTGCCGTTTGAATCGGATCCATCATCTGCCACAACAGATGAGAGGGATCGTATTGCAGGCCGACATAGGGTGAATCCTTGAAGGCGGTGAAGAGCGCGTCGAAGCCCACCGGACTGGTAGCAATGTTCGGCCCCCCCTGCCAGGGCTCCCACAAGATGCGCACGTTGTGCTGTTCGCACGCGGCGAAATACTTTTCGTTGTAAACCCGCACAATCTCGTCCACTTGTGCCCCAAAGGACTTGGAGACATCTTTACCCGACTGCGTGCCTATATACGGAACGCCGAGTTTACCCGCTAGCTCGATCGCTCTCACAAAGTTGCTGTTTTCCTGCTCGCGCGCTGCCGGATCGGTTGCGATGTGATTTCCATTTACCTGGAGAGCCGAAACGTGCATCCCCTTCGATGACAAATAATTCTTGACTCCGGCGATTTCCTCGTCCGTGATCTTCGTCGTATCCAATCCTGGAACGCGTGCTCCGGCAGAGAGGATCATGTTATTGAATTCTTCCTGAACTGCGAAATCCACGTTCGCTTCGGTATACCGCCCCAGGATGCCAAGTCGCGGCTTCCATTCCGTCGGGCGTGCGCCCGCTTTCGACAGTGCCGCCAGGCACACTGCTGCCGTTGCGGATCCAAGTAACGTACGCCGGCTTATATTCTCGATTGGCATGAAGGTCCCTCCGTAGGCGCCACAGTCTCTCTCCTGGAACCCGGCACTCACGGCGCCTGGGCCCGCTTTCGTCCTTCGCTCGTCCGCTGCCGTTCGAATTGCCTTGCAATCGTTCCCGATCTCTGGCGACGCATAACCCCATTCGAGGGCACACTGCCATAATCGCATAACAAGTTCCTTAAGCGAGCGCGACCGTCGCCCCCCGATAAACCGTGGGAGCCCGACCGCATTTCACTTTTCCAATTGTGGATGAATGCCGGCTACCCTGCATAAGCGTTGACGATCAAGTGAAGTATATTGGCTGGTAACCGCCGACGCGCAAACCACCTGCGGCTAAGAGGACTTTCCTGCATGGCGCTTACGATAACCGGTCTTTCCAAGACCTACCCCAACGGGGTCCAGGCCCTCAAGAACATCTCACTTGCCATCGGTAACAACATGTTTGGCCTGTTAGGACCCAACGGTGCAGGTAAGAGCACGCTGATGCGTACCATTGCCACCCTTCAGGAGCCCGACAGCGGAACTATTTTTCTCGACGGCATCGACGTTCTCAAAGATAAGAATGCGGTTCGCCAGACACTCGGATACTTGCCGCAGGAGTTCGGTGTATATCCAAAGATTTCTGCCACCGACCTGCTCTCGCACCTTGCCGTCATGAAGGGCATCACCAACGCCGGCGAGCGTAAAGACAGTGTCGAAGCGCTGCTGCACCAGACCAATCTCTGGGACTTCCGCAAGAAGGCTCTCAGCACCTATTCGGGCGGCATGAAACAGCGCTTCGGCATCGCGCAGGCGTTGCTGGGCAAGCCACGCCTCATCATCGTCGACGAACCTACCGCCGGCCTCGACCCGGCTGAGCGCAATCGCTTTCTGAATCTGCTTTCCTCCATCGGTAGCGATATCACCGTTATTCTCTCCACCCATATCGTCGAAGACGTGCGCGAGTTGTGTCCGCGGATGGCCATCATTGCTGCCGGGGAACTGCTGTTGGAAGGCTCGCCCCACGAAGCGCTCGAACTTCTGCAGGGTAAGATGTGGTCAAAAGTCGTCCTCACCGATGACGAGTTGCGCGCGTTGGAATCGCAGCTGCGCGTCATCTCCAGCCACCTCATCTCTGGCCAGCACGAGATTCGCGTGTACGCTGACACCTCTCCCGGCGATGGTTTTCGCCCCGTCGACGCCGGCCTGGAAGACGTCTACTTTTTCAACCTATCAAACCCGGCTGCGCAGCAGCTGGTTCACTGATCCCAAGGAGATTTACGCATGGTGCTCTTTTGGGAGTTTTTTGTCTTCGAACTCAAGTTTCGCCTCAAGTCCCTATCGACCTGGGTTTACTTCGCGATGTGGTTTTTTCTCGGCTTTCTCGCCATCGCAGCGGAAGACTTTATCTCGACCGGCAACGGCAAACAGCTGCTGAACGGACCATTCTCGACCACCATTCTTTACACCTTCTTCACCCTGTTCGGAACCATCGTCATCGCAGCTATCTTCGGCACGTCGGCGCTGCGCGACTTTCAGCGCGATACTTTGCAGCTCATCTTTACCAAGCCTATTACCAAGTTTGCCTATCTCGGCGGCCGCTGGGCAGGCTCCTTCGTGACTTGTGTGTTTGCCTTTGCAGGCATGGTCGTCGGAGAAGCGGCTGGCACGCTGGCCCCGTGGGCGGATCATACCCGCATCGCCGGCGGCCACGCCTGGTGGTACTGGCAGCCCTTTCTCTGCATCGTAGTGATCCAGATCTTCTTTTTGGGTTCGTTGTTCTTCATGGTCGCGGCGCTCTCACGCAAGATCTTCGTTGTGTACCTGCAGGGCGTCGCGGTCTTCATGGTGTATCTCATCGTTTCCGCGGTGTTCAGCGCGACCCGTTCGCTCGATCATTTTTGGTCTGGCATCCTCGATCCGGTTGGTCTGCAACTGGTCGACGTGCTTGCTCGCTATTGGACCGTAGCGGAGAAAAACACATTGCTGTTTTCCTGGTCGCCCCATGTCAGCCAGGGCGTGTTTCTCTATAACCGCCTTTTATGGTCGGCTGTCGGCGTCGTCTCGCTCATCATCGCGTATCGATTCTTCCCCATGTCGGTGGAATCTCTTACCGCCGGCGCCCAGGGCCGCCTTGCCGCCAAGGCCAAGCGGCAAGAGGAAGCCGAGTCCAAACCACGCCGCTCGCTGGTTGCCGTGCAGTTGCCCAGCGTGCGCCAGCGCTTCGCAGGCCGTACCGGCTTCGATCAGTTCCTCTCCTTGACGCGGGTGCGCATTTCCAATACCACGCGCGAACTGCCCTTCTGGGGAATTACCGTTCTGCTGGCCGTCTTCGCGCTCATCAACGGTTATTTCGCCGGCAAAGTGAATGACGGCAATGTTTACCCGGTTACCTTTCTCATGGTGCAGGCGGTGGAGGGCAACGCAGCGCTGTTCCTCTACATCATTGCGACCCTTTACGCCGGTGAGTTGATCTGGCGCGAGCGCGACACCAGCTTTTCAGGCATCCACGACGCGCTCCCCATGAGCGAAGCCACCGACTGGCTTTCGAAGTTCGCAACCCTGCTGATCGTTGAAGCAATCCTGCTTACCGTCGTCTTGTTGAGCGGCGTGATCATGCAGACCGTCGGCAGCTATTACCACTACGAACTGCTGCAGTACTGCAAAGAGCTCTACCTCATCACGTTCCCCATTATCATCGGCTTTACCTTGTTGGCCTTTTTTGTGCAAACCCTGGTTTCCAACAAGTTCATGGGCCATGCGATCGTGATCGGTATCTTTGTGCTGGGTCCCATCCTCTTCCGCTTTGGCATCGAGAACACTCTCCTGTTGCCCGGCCAGAACACCCCCTATTTCTACTCCGACATGAATGGCTACGGCCACTTTGTGCCCGCGCTCGCGTGGTCGATTGTCTATTGGACGGCGATCTTCGCTGTGCTGGCTGCCTTCTCCGTCGCGTTCACCCGGCGCGGCGCAGAAGACGGCTGGCGTACGCGGTTGTTACAGGCACGTGTGCGGTTACCCCGGCTCGCCCCGGCACTTGTTCTGTTCGCGCTCACCGCCGTCGGCAGCGGCGCATGGTTTTATTGGAACGCTCACGTCTTCAACGAATTCCTCACCACCAAGCAGCAGCGCGGCATCCAGGCAGATTACGAACACAGCTTCAAACGTTACCAGCGCTTTGCCCAACCCAAAGTGATCGCCGTCGACGCCAACATCGATCTCGACCCCGATCATCGGGCTTTCTCAGGCACCGGCCACTATGTACTCCAGAACAAGACATCCCAACCGATTCAGCAGATACATGTCACGGACCAGATGCAGTCCCTCTCCAACGTGCAATTCGACCGCCCATTCCACCTGGTGAGCCGGGCGCCGCGTGATCTCTACTCGATTTACCAGCTGGAAACACAGCTGGCTCCCGGCGATAAGCTGAATCTGACCTTCCAGGTCGGTTACCAGACCCACGGCTTCCGTGACGGCAATGAGCGGCCGGAGCTGGCCTACAACGGAATGTTTTTCGATTCCAGCTACTTTCCCTACATCGGTTACAACGACAGTATCGAACTCGACGACCCGCGTCGCCGGCGCGAGGAAAAACTTGGCCCAGTCTCGGAAATGCTGCGCCGCGGCGATCCCTGGGGCAGCGTCAACAACCTGTTTACCCAGGACTCCGACTGGATCAGCTACCACACCACAGTCAGCACGCCCGACGGCCAGGTGGCCTTCGCCCCCGGATACCTGCAGCGGGACTGGCATCAAAACGGCCGGCACTACTATGCCTACGATATGCGCGATGTAAAGATCGCTGACTTCTACGCCTACGTCTCAGGACGGTACGACGTGAAGCGCGAGAACTATAAAGGCGTCAATATCGAGATCTACCAAGCGCCGCAGCATGGCTACGATGTCGACCGCATGATCGAGGCGGTCAAAAGCGGCCTGGACTATTACCAGGCGAACTACAGCCCCTTCCAGTTCAATCAGTTTCGTATCCTCGAATTTCCTCGTTACCGCCAGTTCGCGCAATCTTTCCCGAACACCAGCCCTTTCACCGAGACCTTCTGGATCTCGCGTGTCCTCGATCCGAAAAAGGATATCGACTTCACTTACTTTGTCACTGCGCATGAATTTGCCCACCAATGGTGGGGCCATCAGTTGATTGGAGCCGATGTAGCCGGTTCCAACATGATGTCTGAGTCGCTCGCCGAGTACTCAGCCCTGCGGGTTGCACAGAAAAAGTACGGCCAGGCCCAGATGCATAAATTCCTGGCCCACGAGCTCGATGGCTACCTGCGCGGCCGCTCCACCGAAACCCGCAAAGAACCGCCCCTTGGCCAGGTACAGCGCGAAGCGTATGTCTGGTACCAAAAAGGGAGCCTCGTGCTATACGCCCTTTCCGATTACATAGGTGAAGACACGCTTAACCTCGCCCTGCATAACTTCCTGATGCAATACCGTTACGCCAATGCCAACGATGCGCAGTCCGGACCCTACCCTGACACGCGGCTGCTGGAAGCGGCTGTGCGCGCGCAAACCCCGGCGAATCTTCAGTACTTTATTGATGACAGCTTCGAAAAAATCACCCTCTATGACAACAAGGCGATCGAAGCGAGTGCGCAGAAGATGCCTGACGGCAGCTACAAGGTCGCCCTCACCGTGCAGGGCGGTAAGCTCTATGCCGACGGCAACGGTGCCGAGACGCCGGCGCCGCTCCATGATCTGATCGACGTCGGCGTCTTCAGCGGCAAGAAGAACGAAGAAAAACCGCTCGCTGTGCGCAGGGAGTGGATCACCGGCGATCGCCAGACCTTTGAGTTCACGGTGAAGGAACGACCCACGCGTGCCGGTATCGATCCCTACAACAAGCTCATCGATCGGAACGGAGACGATAACATAATGGATATAACGGGCAAGTTCTAACTGCCCTGAGTGGCACTCTCCCGAGCGTGCGCTTTTTCGTCCAAGAGATTATGCTTAAATCAGAGAGGTCTCCATGGTCCCGTTCTTCAGGAGTATTTCGAATAAACTCGTAGTTGCGATCGTTGCTGCATGGTCGCTCGGGATTGCTCATCCGGCTGTCGCTCAAACTCCGTTCCAAGTCGACAAGCATCTCTACTCAGAGACGGCCGATCCCGCGGCTGACATATCCGCGGCCGAACTCACCGCCCGTCGAAGCCATAAGCGGATCCTGCTTGAATTCGGAGGGAACTGGTGTGGGGACTGCCAGGTGCTTAACTACTATTACCAGCAGCCTCCCAATGCCGATCTAATCGCCAAATACTATGTTGTTGTCCGCATCGACATTGGCCACATGGATCACAACGTCGACATCGCCAAGAAATATAACGTGCCCATTACCAAAGGTGTACCGGCTATCGCATTGCTCGATGATCATGGAAAGTTGCTTTACACGGAGCACGAAAAAGAGTTTGAGCATGTGACCCCGCAGGAAATTACCGCCTTTCTGACTAAGTGGAAGGCTTGATTGCAAACGCCGGGCAGATGGGTTCAGTTCCCACCGCGCTTGAACTGTTTGGCATCTTTGCGCTGACTCAGTAGAATTCCCGGTGAGTACCGTCCGGGATTCCATCGTGAACGTTTGCAACAAGTCGAGGTCATCGTCAGGTACCAGGAAGCGCCCGCGTCTGCGGCTCGTTCTCATGGCAGTTGCGGTCGCACTTGCCATCTTGATCAGCTGGGCCACTCCGGCCTTGCGCGCACAGCAACCTGCGTCCATCACCCTCCGCGGCTCTGTTCGCACCGCGGCCGGCCGCCCCGTGGAGGGTGCCCTGGTAAAGCTGGAGCGGACAGATGCCCCAGGGGGGGCGGAGGCGAAAACAGACGCGGCCGGTTTGTTTTCGTTCCTGGCTTTGCCTCCCGGCAACTATCGAATCACTTCAGAAAAGTCTGGGCTCCGCAGCCGGCCCGCTCCCATCCTCGCCGCTTCCTCAGGTAACCTGCAACCGGTCGCCCTGGTGCTCGATACCGCATCTCCAGCCTCGCCGCCATCCTCGACCCAGGCCATGGAGTTTGCCGACAACCCGAATTTCACCGTTGCGGGCGTGACCGACTGGACTGCCGTCGGCGGTCACGGATCAGACTCCACCTTGCGCACAAGCGAAGATCTCGCGCGTGAGACCCGTGCGCTCAAGCTACAAGGGGACGCACACAATGCATCCGGGACTTTCGCGTCCACAAGGGAATCGGACGAATTGGAAAGCAAGCTGCGCGGCGCACTTGCCGCCTCTCCTGGAAGTTTTGTGGCAAATCATCAACTCGGTGATTTTTATCTTCACGCCGGTAGGCAACGGGAGTCGATTGCGCTGCTGCTGGCCGCGTATCAGATCGACCCCTCGAATCGCGGTAATGAATACGACCTGGCTCGCGCTTACCAGGAAACCGGGAATTACCCGCAGGCACGGGAGCATGTTCAAAAACTCCTCGCCGCGAGGGACCGCACAGCCAGGGACGAAGCAGATCTCCATGCGCGTCTGGGGGAACTCGACGAGCAAATGGGTGATCCGCTCGCCGCCGTGCACGAGCAAGAGCAGGCCGTCCGCCTCGACCCCAACGAGCAGAATTATTTCGAATGGGGTTCGGAGCTCTTACTGCATCGCGCTGTGTGGCAGGCGGCAGAGGTCTTCAAGAATGGCGCAAAAGCCTATCCGGGATCTTCCAGAATGCTCGCTGCCCTCGGCGCTGCCCTCTTCGCCGGTGACCTCTTTGAGGATGCGGCCACCAATCTTTGCGCTGCTTCCGATTTAAAGCCGGCCGATCCCGAGCCATACACGTTCATGGGCAGGGTTGAGATGGCGTCGCCCACGCCGTTGGCGTGCATCGAGCCAAGACTGGCACGCTTCCTGCAGCAGCAGCCCGGCAGCTCCACGGCCAACTACCTTTACGCGATGGCCATCTGGAAACGTCAGCCGCCGACGCCCGATCCGCAAGCCTTGCGCCAGGTGGAAACCCTGCTTACCAAGGCTGTCGGGCTCGACGCCGGCAGCGCCGGCGCCTACTTGCAACTTGGGATCCTCTCTTCTGTACAGCATCATCCTGAAGCGGCCATCCGCTATTACAAACAGGCCATTGCCGCAGACCCGCAACTGGGCGAGGCACATTACCGTCTGGGCGTAGCCTATGATCGGATGGGCGCGCCCGAGAAGGCCCGTCAGGAATTTCAGCAGCATGACGAAATCGAAGCCCTACGCGCAGCTCAGGTCGAACGCCAGCGGCGCGAGGTTAAGCAATTCCTCGTCGTTCTTCAGCAGAAGCCGCCTTCAGCCCATTAAAGCATTTTCACTTCTGGTGCATACAGAGCAACCGATCCCGACGCGGCTTTTCCTCAAGAAAAGCCGCACCTCGCCGCACTCACCTGTGCAGAGTAGAAGTGAAAATGCTCTAGTTGGCCAAAACCGCCGCGTTCCATTTCATGCTCTCCCAGGAGACTTCAAAATGTTCAAACTATCGGCGCTATTAGCCATCATGATGATTCCGGCTATGTCCACCCAGGCGAGCGATCTACCGAGCAGGAAGTATTTGAATCTGGCCGCCATCAAAGCCATGGTTGCTGCTTCTGAAGCGAAAGCGAAGGAGCTGAATGTAGAAGTGACCATTTGCATCGTGGATGAAAGCGGCAACCTGCTCTTTCTGGAAAAAGAAGACGCCGCCCCGCTCAACACGCTACAGTTTGCCCAGAAAAAAGCCCGGCATGCGGCCGCCTATGGCAGCCCCTCAAGAGAGGGAGCCGAATCCCTCAAGAAGGGCAACCTTGACGTGCTTGCTTTTCCTGACTTCTTCCCCAACCAGGGAGGCTTGCCGATTAAGGTGGAGGGCCAGCTTCTCGGGGGCATCGCGGCGAGTGGCGCTAAATCCGAGATTGATGAAGAAATTGCCCAGGCCGGCATCGACGCGCTCTTGAAGAGATAGAAGCAAACGCGCTTTGTGTGCTTTTGGCCCCCCCGGATTACGCTTGAGGCTACGCCCGAAGATTGCGTGTTAGTCCCCTGAATTCATGCCTTTACGCTGGGTCAGCTCCGGGCATTGGTTGGAAGGTCCGCGGGTGTCTCCCTCGTTGTGGCGTGCGCACCGTAAATTGCGCGGTGTATCATTGCGGCAAAACGAGATCGCAATGCAAGCGACAAAAATGTTCTCCATTGCAATCGCTTCCTCTGGCATCTTTTCGCGCCGGTACGCTTCATGACCTATAACGCATGAACATCAGGGAAGTAGCAAAGAGAGCCGGGGTTTCCACAGCCACGGTTTCCCGCGTGGTGAACGGCACGGCGCCTGTGGACGCGCGTACGGAAAAACGTGTCCGCGCAGCGATTCAGCGAACCGGCTACTACCCCAATACGCATGCGCGCACCTTAGGCACCGGAAAAAGCCATATCTACGGCCTCATCATCTCCGACATCGAAAATCCATTCTTTCCCGAACTGGTCAAGTGTTTTGAGCGCTTCGCCGTCGAGCGCGGCTACGAAGTGTTGATTGCCAATACCGACTACCAGGCCCAGCGCATGGAGGTTGCCGTTCGCCGCATGCTGGAACGCAAAGTCGATGGGGTCGCGATCATGACTTCTGAAATGGATCCCGAACTCATCCAGATGTTGAACGGCCGGGGCATTCCCATCGTTTTTTTGGATACAGGGGCCGTTGGTCCGGGAATCAGCGATATCTCGCTGGATTATGACAGCGGCGTCGACCAGGCAATCGACCACTTGACCTCGCTCGGACACAGGAAGATTGCCTTCGTGAGCGGACCCGTGAATCTTGCTTCTGCCAGAACCAGGCAAGCGGCCTTTTTGGCGTCGCTGCGGCGCAAGAACCTCGAATGCCCCGACGAGTTCATCCGTCCGGGGAATCATCGCTTCGATGGTGGCTATGCGGCGATGTTAGAAATTTTGAAAATGCCAGTGCGGCCCACCGCCGTTCTGGCCTCGAACGATCTAATGGCTATCGGCATCATGGGGGCCGTGTATGCGGCCGGCTTGCGGGTTCCACAAGACATTTCGGTGGTTGGCTTCGATGACATTGCGCTCAGCAGCTACGTGCCCCCACCTCTGACGACGATCCGCCTATCTCGGGTAGAGATCGCAGAATTCGCCTTCAACTCGCTCTACGCCGCGAGCCAGGGCGGAGAAAGCCAGGGCGTGACCCACATCGTGCGCGCGGAGCTGGTCATTCGTCAATCCACCGCCGCTGTTCCGCTGGAATAGGAAGCCTCTCCCGGACTCACCCCCGCTCAAGGCGCCGCAACAATACCTTCTCCCTCGCGAATCGTGAGAATCTGATTCGCCTTGACATGCATAAAACGCTCGATCTTCTGCGTCGTCGGCCATTTCACTTCGATCAGGTCCACCGTCTCCGCCTTCCCCAGGCCGAAATGCAGCCGCAAATCCGACTGCGACATGACGCTCGTGCCGCTGTGGACCTCATCCATTTGTGCATGCTTACCGGTAATCACCCGCACGCGTGCGCCAATCGCCGTTCGATTACACTTGGTCCCCAGCAGCTTGATCTTGATCCAGTTCTGCTTGTTGCCGCCCTCGTTACGAAGCAGCGAGGGCGGGTCGTTCATATTCAGGACCAATACATCTATGTCACCGTCATTGTTGTAATCTCCAAAAGCGGCGCCGCGGCTCGAAAATTGCTCGCTGATCCCTGGCCCCATTTCCGCTGACACATCTTTGAACCGGCCGTCGCCCAAATTCCTGTAAACCAGCCGCGGATTCTTGAACGTCTGTCCAAAATTGTAATGATCGATCTCCGGGTAGACGTGCCCGTTGATCTGGATAATGTCTGCCCAGCCATCATTGTCGTAGTCGACAAAGGCGCAGCCCCAGGCGACATAACGGTTGTTGACCCCGACACCGGAGGCAAACGTAACGTCGCTGAAGGTTCCATCGCCGTTGTTGTGGTACAAGTTGCAGGTATCGTCCGCAAAGTTGGTCTTGAAGATATCGAACCAGCCGTCGCAATCGTAGTCCGCCACTCCAACGCCCATCCCCGCCTGCTCGTGCCCGTTTTCGCTGTAGGCGCAGCCGGCCTGCACCCCGATATCCGTGAATGTGCCATCGTGATTGTTCTTAAATAGGATGCTCGGCGCGGAGTCGACCGCAACATAAATATCCGGCCACCCGTCATTATCGAAATCGTAGGAGACCGCGGTGATAGAGTATCGCGGACCCGGCTTCAGAATCCCCGACTTCTCCGAAACATCGGTAAACGTGCCGTCTCCATTGTTGTGATAAAGGATGTTTGTATCGCCCGGAAGTCCCCGCGGACCGCACATGATAGGCACGCCCTTCCACTGGCAGACGCTGTCTTTTCCCGGCGCAGGAATGGTCGCCGGATCCAGCTTGATGTAGTTGCACACGAACAGATCGAGATGGCTGTCGCGGTCGTAATCGAGAAACGTGCAACCCGCGCCCCACCGAACTCCCTCCTGGGTAAGGCCGGCCTTCTTCGTTACGTCGCTAAACGTGCCATTGCCGTTGTTATGGAAGAGAACGTTGTGTCCCCAGAAGCAGCAGAACAAGTCATCCCATCCGTCGTTGTCGTAGTCGCCAACGCACACGCCCGTCTGCCAACCCGTGAGACCCAATCCGGACTTTTCCGTGACATCGGTAAACGTGCCATTGCGGTTGTTCTTGTACAGCTGAGAGGTCGGCGCTTTTCCCGAAGGCCAATGCGCGTCCAGCCGATCGCCATTTGTGAGATAGATGTCCAGCCATCCGTCTTGGTCGTAGTCGAAGAAGGCCAGTCCGCTTCCTTTGGCCTCGATGATGGATCGCTTATGATCTACGCCGCCCCACACGTTCGGGATGGTCAGCCCGGCTTGCTGAGCCACATCTACAAACTGGACCGGAGATTGCGCAGTGGGAGTTGAGACTGCGGCTTCCACCAGGCTGGGGTTTCTCCAGCTCCACAGGGGGGTCGCAAGAGCCTCTAGCAGCGGGCTGCCGAGCATGAACAGAGATGAGCCGAGAAAGCGCCTTCGGGGAAAAATCATAGCTTGCGATGATTATAGAGACTCATCGGGCCGGCACCTTCGGGAACGGGTGGGGGACAATTCCCGTGCCCTCTTTGACTGCGATGATGCTATCGATCGGCACATTCGCCAGCTTGTCCACCTGGCCGCTGGGCCATGTGATCACCAGCGATTCGATCTTGGATCGTCGGCCCAGGCCAAAATGGATCCGCGGATCACTGGCCGACAGATAGCTCGTGCCGCCCTGGGCCTGCTCGACGTGCGCAAAGCCTTCCGAGGTCAATTTCAATACGGCCCCGGTTCCATCGCGGTTGGATTTTGTGCCCATCAACAAAACCTCCAGCCAGTGGTTCGAATTGCCGCCATCATTGCGCAGCAGCTCAGGGGAATCACCGCGGTTGTTGACCGCGATGTCGATGTCGCCATCGTTATCGAAATCCGCGGTGGCGAGACCGCGCCCCGCGACCGGGCGAACAAAATCAGGACCCAGAGACGCGGACGTCAGTTCGAAATGCCCATGGCCTGCGTTGCGGAACATCACCAGCGGCTCTTTGTAGGAGATCTCGCTGTGGTAAAGATTCACATTGTCCAACATCGCACCGTTCAACTGCAGAATGTCAACCCATCCGTCGTTGTCGTAGTCCAGGAACTTGGCCGCCACCCCGCTCAGCAGCCTCGCTTTGGTCCCGATTCCAGAGCTGTAAGTGCCGTCCGTGAAGGTCTGGTCTCCGTTGTTGAGGTACAGCCGGTTCAATTCAAAATCAAGGTGGGTGATGTATACGTCGAGCAAACCGTCGCCATCTACGTCCGCGGCATCTATCCCCATTCCTGCTTCGTATTTCCCATCGTCGCTTGCCGCCAGTCCAGAGACTAGCGAGACATCTTTGAAGGTGCCGTCGTGGTTATTCAGAAACAGGAAATTCGGCCAGGTATCGTTCGCAATCGCAATGTCCGGCCAGCCGTCGTTGTCAAAGTCTGCCAACACCACTCCCATTCCTTTTGATTCGGGCACTCCCACCCCGGACTTCTCGCTGACGTCGGTAAATGTGCCATTGTGGTTGTTGTGGTAGAGCTTGGTTTTCTGTCCCTTGTAGTTGCCGGGATTGCAGTAGGAACGATAACCGGGAGTGCTTTCTCCGCACCACAGGTTGTTCTTCGGACTCCACTCAATGTAATTGGTGACCACCAGGTCGAGCCATCCATCTTTATCGTAATCAAACCATCCTGCGCTGGTTGACCATCCACCTTCGTCGGCAACACTCGCCTTGGCTGTGACGTCGGTGAATGTGCCATTGTGATTGTTGTGGTAGAGAATGGCGCGTCCATAGCCGGTCACGTAGAGATCAGGCCAGCCGTCATTGTCAAAGTCTCCTACCGCGACCCCCTGGCCATAGTGCCCTGAGCCCCCGACGCCCGCCTTTTCGGTGACGTCGGTGAAGGTGCCGTCACCATTGTTGTGATAAAGCGCTGAGCGCAGCGGATGAGGCGGCTTGTAGATGTCGGTGGCCGCGGACTGGACGAAGTAGAGGTCCATCAATCCGTCCTGGTCGTAGTCAATCCATCCGACACCGGTGCCCATGGTTTCGAGGTAATACTTCTCATCTGTTTGGGTGGAGTCCTGAACAAAAGTGATTCCAGCGGCCTTGCGCACGTCCGTGTAGCGAACCGTAATCGGAATGGTGACCGGAGCGATGACCGCAGCGTCCGTTGCTTTCCCGGCTTGCGGAGCACCACCCGCGGTGGCTGCTCCGGCCAGGGTTATCAGGATGCCAAGGCAGAATCGGTGGCCCACGTCTCAGAGCGTCCTATCGGCAAGCGACAGCGCGAGTTGAAGCAGCTGCTGCCGATTGGCCATTGTCATGGGCTCATTGGCAGCCGGGGAGGCCGCCGGCGCCGTTGCCAGTAGTTGCTCAATCCGGTTGATGTCCAGGGCGCCGTGTTCGCTGCTGTTCTTAAAACGGTTCAGGACCTCTTTGGCTTTATCGATCTGTCCGGTTTGAAAATAGAAAACGCCCAGGGTTGAATAGCTGCCGGGCCATTCGGGAAGCAAGTCCACCGCCCGTTCGAAATGCCGGCCGGCTTCTGCGGTGCTTCCTTCCAGGGCCGAAGCAAGACCCAGGCCCCAGAGAATCTTTCCCGAACCTGGAATGCGGGCCTGTCCTTGCAGCAGTGTCTGCTTTGCGCCGGCGGTGTTATGCTCCCTCAACTGCAGCAGCGCGAGCGAGAGATAGTCCTGATCGTTGTCCGGATTGCGTGCGATGGCATCGCGGTAAATTCCCTCAGCGCGGGCGGCGTCACCCAGGTGTGCGTAGATATCTCCCAGCAGAGCCAGATAGGGATCGTCTTTGCGGCCCTGCTCGGAAACCTGTCCGGCGGCATCGAGTGCTTCAGCATACTGACCTTTTCGGAAGTAAGCGTCGGCGAGGTTGAATTTTACTTCGTCTGAGCCTGGGTTCGCCTGCAGCGCATAGCCGAAGTGCTGGATGGCATCGTCATACAGATGATAACGAGCGAGCAGCACGCCCACTCCATTTTGTGTGCGGTAGTCACCCGCGCTTAACTTGTCGAGCTGCGCGATGGTGTCTCTTGCTTCCCCCGTCTTTCCGGATTTGAGATAAGCCTCGGCCAGCAAGTAGAGATCCTCCGGTTGATCCGGATGCTTGCTGATCTCGTCGTGTAGTTGCGTAATATCCAATTGAGTCCGGGCCTGAGGCGCGAGCTTTGAGCGATTATCGAGATAGTCGAAAAGGTGCTCATACGGATATGGGCCGGTTGGAGCGTTTTTGGAGAGCGTCTGAAATACCTTTAGATCGCGATCGGCGGCATCGGTCTGGTGCAGACTTCGTTCCACTTGCGAGAGCTTGTAATATCCAGTCACCGGGTCACGGCTGACCCCTACGTATTTCCTGAGCAGGTCGGCGGCTTCTGCATATTTCTTGCTTACGGTGCGCAGGTTAGCTAGCTCCAGCAATGTGGGGGCAAAGTCCGGGTTGGAGTGGAGCGCCTGCTGAAACATCACTTCGGCTTGTGCGTAGTCTCCCTGCCGCTCGGCAATAAAACCGAGATTGAACAGGCATACGTTGTTGTGGGGATCGAGTTTGAGGCCGTCCTGAAAATATTGTTTTGCTTCGTCGAATCGGCCGAGCTGCCGGTACGAGATGCCGAGGTAAAGGTATGACCGTGCTGAAGGCTCGAGTTCGATCAGCTTCTGGAATTTTTCGATGGCCTTGTCTACCTTGCCCGCCATGAAATAGCTTTCGCCCAGAGCGGCCAACAGATCGGAACGCTGCGGGGCGATCGTGACGCCCGATTCCAGAAGCGGTATCGCGTCTTCGTAATAATTCTGAGACATGCTGACCCGGGCCAGCAGAAGAATAACCTCCGTATTTTCCGGCGCAATTTTGTGAGCGCGTACCAACAGTTCCAGGGCGTCGAGCGGGCGCGACTCATTCGAATAGACCTGCGCCAGCAGGTCGAGCGTGTCAGCCGAGTCGGGCTGCAACTTGAGTGCGCGGTTCAGTACGGCTTCCGCCTTGGAGTTTGCCCCCGCGCGAAGATAGGTTTGTCCCAGGTTGTAGAGGATCTCAAAGGTGCCCGGCCGCAGTGCATCGGCCTTTTCCAGTTCTGACTGAGCGGGCTTGTACTGTTTTTCCGAGGCCAGCATGATTCCGAGTGAGAAATGAAGCTGGATGTCATCCTTGTTTCGGGCTGAAAGGTCGGTTGCCAGCCGCAAGCCCTCCGCGGTGCGGTTGCTGGCGAGATAGGCATGAATCAAATTGAACTGCGTTGCGACATTCGCGGGACGTACGCGTTCAAAGTGCGGGATCGCTTCGCCCGGCAATCCCTTGCCCATCAGCAAGAGGCCAAGGTTGTAGTTCGCATCGCGATTGCCCGGATCCGTCCGCAGAACGGTTCGAAATTCATTCTCGGCTAAATCAGGCCGCCGCTCAGACATATAGACGTTTCCCAGGTTGTTGCGCGTCTTTCCTGAGCCAGGAGCGAGTTTCAATGCCTGCTGGAATGCTTCGATAGCGTTGCTCGCGTCCTTTTCGTCGATGTAAATAAAGCCCATCAAATTGTAGGCTTCCACACTGGCAGGATTCCTCTTCAGTTCCTCCAGCACCTTGCCCTTAGCCTCATCGAAGAGACCCTTCCTGCGTAGCTCTTCGGCCTGCTGGAGATTTGCGGATACTTTAGAAGACCGTTCCGCATCCCCGACGGTCGCGGAATGATGAGGTTGCTGGGCAGCGAGCGTCAGGCTGCCAAGAAGAAACAATAAGAGACTTCCGGTCCGGCATAGGCTCGGCGCGGTGGACCATGCAATCGTGATTCTGTTTGTCTGCTGCATCAATATGCGACTAACCATCTACACCTTGCCGAGTGCTTTAAGGCAGCGATTTTAGCATTTCGAGAGCCTGTTGCGCCCCCCGATGTTCAGGCTGCACCCGCTGCAATTCCAGCAGCACTTCTCTTGCCTTCTCCTTATCGTTCTGAATCACGTAGAGACGGGCAAGATTGAGATACGCCTGATCGAACTTTGCAGCGGCCTGGATGCACGCCTTGAATTTGGTTTCCGCACCTGCGTAATTCTTGACTTGCATAAAGAGAACGCCGAGGTTGTTCAATGCCTCCGGATAACCGGGACGCAAATCGATTGCTTTCTGCAGATAGTCCGCCGCCGATTGCACTTGCCCTTGCTGAGCGTAAAACATCCCGAGGCTGTAATTGGTCTCAGGATCATCGGGTTGAATCTCGATTGCGCGGTGCAAGGGCGTTTGCGCCTCACCAAATTTGCCCTGCCGGCGATAAAGATTTCCTAGATTGAGCAGGCCGGTCGCGTAACTCGGTCTCAGGCTGATGGACTGCTGAAAGTCCCGCACGGCTTCCTCTGCTTGTCCTTGTTGGGCGGCGATCATACCGAGATTGTTCCATGCCTCAGGATAATTCGGGCGTAGCTTCAATGTTTGTTCTATATATTGACGCGCCTGCGGAAGATTGTTTTGTCTTAAGTGGAGCGTGCCAAGGTTGTAGTAGGCTTCCGGATTGTCTGGTTTCTGAGCGATGACCTGCTCGAAGGCTGCGGCCGCCGCATCGAGGTAGCCATGCTGGAAGAGCGCTACTCCGTAGGTGAAGGCATTGCGCTGGAACGCATCGAGATAAAGCACGCCGCCAAACGGGAGCGCTTTTCGCACGCGATCCGCTGTGGCGGTTGGCACGGCCTTCACGTCTGCCAACAATCGCTGAGGATCGATCGGCCCTTGGTATACCTTGACGATCATGCCGTCTGTGTCCAGCAGGAAGGAGGTCGGAATTGCGAGATCCCTGCGCCGGTCGAAAAGGTAACGGTAGATGATGTTATAAACACCCGCGGCCTCTTGCGTCGCGAAAAGCACTGGAAAGGAGAACCTCTGGCCGGTCGCAAACGATCGTGCTGTTTCTGTATCGCCCGCGTCATCAACGTTTACAGCTAAAATCTCCAGTTGGCTTTTGGCCAGCGCCGGCTGGTTCCGATCGAGAAGCCTCAGCTGCCCGGCGCAGAGCGGCGAGTGAGCCGCCCAGAAGTGGAGAAGCACCCACCCACCCCGCAGACTTCGCAGTTCTCGCATGTTGCCCGCGAGGTCGGGCAGCGAAAGATCCGGCGCTTTCAACGGTTCAATCAGCCACGTGTCTATTTGTGAGGGCAGCGTTTCTAACGTTGGCGGTGGCCCAGCTTGCGTGTAGGACTGAGGCGTTGCGGCGAATGGCTTGGCTACAAATTCGGCGGAACCCTCCTCGATTGCGATCCGATGATTGACGGGGATATTTTCGAATTCCTGAGAAAGCCCACCCGGCCACCGGACCGTGGCTCGAATTGTGCCTTCCGGCTTTCCAACGCCAAAGAATATCTCTTTAGAGTGCTGGGCAATGAACCCTGATCCTGCCTGTAAGTACTTCGTCTGGCGCAGGGCGCCCACCTCGATGGTGACCGAGGTTCCGATCGCATCGCGGTTGCTGGTCGTACCTTTCAGGCAGAACGCGACCGATTGACCAAGCTCCTTCATCGCGTTATGCAAGATCCGCAACTGCGGGGCATTTCGGTTTTTGAGGATGACCTCTAACCGTCCGTCATGATCTATATCGGCGAGAACAAAGGAGCGGCTATCCTCAGGAAAGTCCAATCCTACCGCGCCTGAAACCTCGGTGAACGTGCCATCGCGGTTGTTCGCGAACATCACGTTTCGTTCATAGCCGTTCCAGGAGCGATCTGACCGAATCAATTCATTGATTGCATTCCATCCATGTTCGTAAGCCAACGAGGGGGTTGCATCCTCGGGCGATTTAGCCACCACTTGCCGCCAGAAAAAACTTGCCAGGTCGTTCTGTTCCGGCGCCGAGATGTATCCATTCGCAACGTAAAGGTCAGCAAAGCCATCGTGATCGAAGTCCCAGAAATCTGAACTCCATGCCCAACGGCCCATCGCAACGCCGGCCTGCCGAGTGATGTCTTGAAACTTTCCATTGCCCTGGTTGCGATAGAGCGCATTGCCTCGCGCGTGCCGCCGGTAGTGTGCTCGGATTTCTTCCGGCGCGTTTTCGTGAAAGCGTTTTTGCCCGGAAACCCTTTGCCCCGCGGACGACCACATGTCGGCAACGTAGACATCCTGTTTGCCGTCGTTATCGAAGTCAGACCAGCACGCGCTCATTCCGGCCCCTGGATCGTCGATGCCGGCTTCACCTGAGACAGCGGTGAACGTTCCGTCACCGTTGTTGCGATACAGGTTGCTGCGCCCGAAATCGTTGGCCACATAAAGATCGGGCAAGCCATTGGCAGAGTAGTCGCCCCACGCGCAAGCGAAACTGTAGCGATTGTTCTCGGCATTCAAGCCTGCCGCTTCCGTCCTGTCTACAAAGGTTGCGTTCCCTTCGTTGTGCAACAGAAAATTCGAGGGACCATTCCGCGCGTCGAAGTAGGGCGCCGGATAGTGATATTGATCCAGGCCCAGGTAATAGCTGTAGAGGCAGAAATAAACGTCGAGACGTCCGTCGCGATCGTAGTCGGCAACAGCCGCATGGGTGAACGTTCCCTGCGGAGGGCGCTCGAACTTGAAGGCGTCGCGCTTGATCGAGAAGGTCCCATCCCCTTGATTCAGAAAAAGCAGCGGCCCGCTACCGCAAACGACAAGAAGGTCCTGCCTGCCCTTGTTTTCAAAGTCTGCAAACAGGGCGCACGCAGTATTGTCGAGCACGCCGACCCCCGATTTTTCGGTGACGTCTTCCAGCGTTCCGTCGCCCCGGTTGCGGTAAAGCCGGTTTGGCAGGCCCGACGGCTGGCAAACATACAGATCGTCGAAACCGTCATTGTCGAAGTCACCCGCGGCCACACCATTGTTGCCGTAAACATCGATGCCGCATGCACCGTCCAGAACGGTACGCCAATAGTCGGAACCACGAAGCATCTGGTCCTTGTACGATCCCGCCCGGCCCAGAGTTTGCGAGGTTATGTCGATAAACATCGGTCCCTGGGTTACGGCAAGTGTTTCTTCGCGGGCCTGCCATCGTTGAGCTTTCCACCCCTCTGATTCATCGCGTGACCACTCGGTCTGCCATGATCCAACCCGCTCTTCACGCTGATCGTCACTTCGCAGGGCAACGATGTTATAGCGGATATCAACATTCAGGCGAACCTTCGCCGCGGCGTCGGCAATCTCCTCGATGTTGGTAATTTGGAATTCCGCAGTCTCGATCGCTGAAACCGGCCCCAGCCACTCCCGGATCTGTTGCAGGAACCGCTCCCGCCCGGAAACAACTTTGCCGTCGAACAATCTCCTGGTGGTACTGATCACCGTCCCGGTACGCAGCTTGATTTCGTTGGTCGGGACGAGTGAGGAGGCTTCGATGGACGGGTCCAGTGACTTCGCCAGGACGGCAAGGTCGCGGACCGATACCTTCAGGGCTTGGCCCCACTGTTTCAGAAGCGATTCGATCTCCCAGGCATATTTCTCCGTAATGTATTCATCGGATCCCGGAGCGACAAGACGGAGCACATCTTCCAACGGCGACGCGACCGGATAGTGGGGACTCAGGCGAACATCTGAGAAAGCGAGACCGGCGTTCCGGTTAGGGACGCCGGTCGAGGGACCGAAGAGAAATGAATATCCCTCGAAGGGAGCTGAACGGAGGAGAAGGGGCGCCAACCCCATGCTCTTTAGGACTGCCCGCCGGGAAGGGAATTGGTTCTCATTCTTGTGACGCGGCATCCTGAAGGGGTCCGTTGGAACATGAATGCGGTTGGTGTAGACGAAAGAGCTGGATGAAATACAGCCATTCCGCGAAATCCGGGGTCCCCAACACGCGGCTTTTAGCGTGGTGGGGTGAAAAATCCGGGGTCCCCGACGCGTGCAATCTTCACGCGGTGAGGTGAAAACAGAGGGCACCGCACTTCGCCGGTCCCATCCCATCACAGTAACAGTAAAGATGCTCTTGCCGGCAAGCCGCTGCAAGGCGGCAACAAGGCCGGGTCAAGCCCGAATCACTGCAGACTTGAGCTGCAAACGGCTTGCGTCAATGACGTCATCGCCCAGAAGGGGACAATCCCAACTCGCCCGGATACGATTTCCACCTTTTGGTGGAGACGACCTCAACCTTTTGATTGACAAATGTTATTCGTCTGGAATAGCTTCTGTTTCGGCAATCAATGTAACCGGTTACTGGGCCGCTGGCAGCTTTTTGGGCCGCCCAGGAAAACGATTACGCAGTCGAGTCAGCGCCTGCACAGCGCAAATGACCGTGATTTGAAAGACTTGGAGGTTTTTTGGATGGGCTATGATCGCAATCTCTCTCGCTGGTTCAAATCGTTTGCATGTATAACCCTCACAGCCGTTAGCCTGCTTCTAATGCCCTCAGCATTCGGCCAGGTAGACGAAGGGTCAGTAACCGGAGTGGTTCAGGACGCCACCGGCGCGGTCGTTCCCAGCGCAAAGGTGACCCTCTTGAATACGGACCAAGGTCTGTCGACGGTGACGACTTCGGATGCCTCCGGCGTATACACCTTCTCGCCGGTCAGGATCGGGAACTACTCCGTGTCCGCCACTGCCCCTGGCTTCTCTGTGACCACCCAGCAAAATGTGACCGTGGCCGTAAGTCAGAATGTGCGTGTCAATATTGCGCTCAAGACCGGCGCGGCGACGGAAACGGTTGAAGTGACCAGCGCCCCGCCCGAGTTGCAGACCGAGGATGCTTCGGTCGGCCAGGTGGTCAACGAGAAAAGCGTAAACGACCTGCCTTTGAATGGTCGTAACTTTACTTTCCTGGCCCAATTGGCAGCCGGCGTGAACACTCCGCAGGCGGACACTCGCGGCAATGCGGCCAACGGAGCCTTCTCTGCCAATGGCCTGCGGCCCGCGCAGAATAACTACCTGCTGGACGGAATTGATAACAATTCCGACAACGTGGACTTCCTGAACGGAACGAACTTTGTTGTTCTTCCTCCACCCGACGCCATCGCGGAATTCAAGGTCCAGACGTCGGACTTCAGCGCCGAGTTGGGCCGTGCAGCGGGAGCCGTGCTCAACGCAACGGTCAAGTCCGGCACCAACCAATTTCACGGCGCAGCCTGGGAATTTTTCCGCAACGATAAACTCGACGCAGCGGATTGGTTTGAAAATAACAGCGGAATTAAAAAGGGCGAGCTGCGATGGAACCAGTTCGGCGGTTCCATCGGCGGTCCCATCATCAAGAACAAGGTCTTCTTCTTTGGTGACTATCAAGGTTTCCGGCACGTACAGGGCAACACCCAATCCGGCCTCGCAGTACCTACGGTGTTGCAGCGCAACAGTGGCTACTCCAATCTCTCCGAGTTGGTCTCGGCGAATGCCTCCAGCGCGGCGCGACTCGATGCCCTGGGACGTTTAATCCCCGTCGGCACCGTCCTTGACCCGGCAACCACCCGGTCGGTTGCTGCAAACTCGGTGGACCCGGTCAGCGGGCTCACGAATGGCACCAACGGCGTCGTCTATGTTCGCGACCCGTTCGGCCTTGGCACGTGTGCAGGCGGAACCATTTCGCTCGCAGCCTGCCCGGGCCTGAATCAAATTCCTGCCGGCCGTATCGATGCCAACGCAGTCAAGCTGTTGAAATCTTTTCCCGCTGCCAAACGCCGGCGGTGGCGTCAGTAACAATTTTGCCGTTAGCCCGAACCTCGTCCAGAACAACAACCAGTTTGACGTCCAGGGGCGACTACGATATCTCCGACAAAGACCAGGTATTTGTCCGGGTCAGCTATTGGGATAACCCTCAATTTATTCCCGGGCCCTTTGGGGGCGTAGCGGACGGCGGCGGCTTCCAGCAGGGCGTCCAGACGGCAAAGTCTTTTCAGGGTGTGGCGGCCTATGCCCGGGTCTCTGTTCTCGCCGACTACGGTCAATGTGGCGAGGATTGGATGGGACCACTTGCACACCTCGCGATTCGGGCCAGAAGGCTCTACGTACGGCATTCCAGCGCAATACGGAATCCAGGGTATCCCACAGATATCTAACAACGGCGGTCTGCCCGCTTTCGGATTCGGTGGGCTGTCGACTCTGGGCGCCAATTCCTTCCTGCCTTCGGACGAAACCACCCAAACAACTCAGATAGTCGACGATTTTTCGAAGGTTTACGGCGCTCACGGCTTCAAGATGGGCATTGAATACTGACATGTAGTGTTCAATACGCTCCAGCCCGGATGGTCGCACGGCCAATTCGACTACAACGAGCACACTCACAGATATTCCGAACAATAACAACAACACCACGGGCATCGCGCAATTTATTCTGCCCCCGACCGCCGCGACAGTTCCGAACGGAGTCGATTTTTCCGGTGGCTCTGACGATGTCCGCTCCTCCAACATCAACAAAACCTATGACGAAAGAGCCTATTTCGCGGCTTACTTCCAGGACGACTGGAAGATCACTCCTACGCTGACCATCAATCTCGGCTTGCGTTGGGACTCTTCGGGCCCATTAACGAGCGGAATGGTGGACAAGCCAACTTCGTCCCCGATTACAATGGAGTTCCAACGTTCATCATCCCGGCGTCCGGGAAGGACAATAGGCAACTGTCTTCCACGGCTAACAATCCGTCCCTGGGCGGCAACGGCTTCCTCGATCTGCTGGCCAAGGATGGAATTGCGCCTTTTGTCGACCAACAAATTCGGCCAGGGGTTGCTCAAGCCGCAATACAACAATTTTGCCCCACGCTTCGGCATTGCCTATCAGATTTCCCCAAAGCTGGTAGTGCGTGGCGGGGCAGGTCTCTTTTATAACGCCTTCGAGAATCAGGGTTACGGACCGAATATTGGGGAGAATTATCCCTTTGTATATAACTTCGAGTACAACCCCAGAGTTCCTAACGGCTCCACTCAAGCTCCAGTTGCACCTGTTAGTTACAACACGGTGTACGCTAACTGTCCGACAGCAGGTCCGGGTCAAACAGCGAGCTTTGAGTCCGGCTTCTCTTGCCATTCATTCACCCCTCTTAGCGTGCAGGGATCCGGGGTTGGACTGCAGGGACTGCAGTTCAAGTTCGTAACCCCCAACACCGTGGCCGCGAACCTCTTTTTCCAATACGCCCTCACTCGCTCCTTGTCGGCGCAGGTTGGTTATGTCTATACCAAAGCTGCCAATCTTCAGGTGAATGCCGGCGCGAATAACGTAACCGCACTGTTGCCGCACGACGCCAGCACCACCGGTCTGGTCGGTGGCGGGGGTGTGGGCCAGGAGCCTTTTCCGGATTTCGGAGGCGGATCGACTGGGCGACTGATTGGAGACAGTAACTATAACGGCTTGCAAACCAAGCTCGAAAATCAGTTCTCGAACGGATTGAATTTCCTCTTCACGTACACATTTTCGCGAACCTTTACTGACGCCGGCGACTTGCTGAACGGCGGTAGTCTGAATGGGCAACGCGCAATCGACGTGCCGGGCTTTGGCCTCGCTGGAGATAATTCACTGGCCTCTTTCAACGTCACCAACGTCTTCCATTTCAGCGGCGGGTACGAACTGCCGGTCGGCAAAGACAAGCATTTTCTTGCCAACACGGGTAAGCTCGGGAATGCGGTTGTCGGAGGGTGGCAGGTGAACTGGATCACGACCTTCCAGGGCGGCCAGCCTCTCTCGCTCAATTGCCCAACTGGTACCACGGCCGGCACAGGCTGCTTCGATGTGAAAGTAGCCGGGCAGAACCCGAAGCTCGGAATCAAGGTCAGGCCAGATGCAAACGGTAAATTGACTCCTTATTGGCTGAATAACCCGGCGGCCTTCCAGCAGCCTTGCGAGTTGGGCGGCACAGTGGGCGGTACCTATGCTCCAATACCGGACTCACCGGCCGGATGCGTCCCATCGACGGGTTTTGCTGTTCTGGGTGACCGTCCGGGTACGACAACCGGGCCGGGCTACAAGCGCTTCGACTTTTCCACATTCAAAAACATTCCGATCAATGAGCGCTTCAGTGCGCAGTTCCGGGCGGAGTTCTTCAACATCGTCAACCATCCGAATTTCAATGCTCCGGGATTCGGCGGCAACGGTGTTAACGCGATCGCGAACTCAACCAACTTCAACAACACTAACTTCGGCGCCGTCGGATCGACCCGCGACGCTCCCAACGCTCCGAGGCAAATTCAGTTTTCTCTGAAGTTGTATTACTAGGCTAAGATGACAACACCCCGGAAGGCCGCTTTCCGCGGCCTTCCGGGGTGTTTCTGCGTAGCGCTTCGCTCACGCGGTATCGACAAAGGTGGGCTGTGAGCAAAAAGTATTGGTCCCGGGGAGTGGTTCTTAATTCTCTTGTGTTTTGGGCGATGCTTGCCACCGGCCAGGACCGTCAGAACCAGACCAGCCAAGCACCGCCGACTCAGACGCCCCCGACTCAGATACTAGATCGTCAGTTCCAATCGGCAGTGGCTGCATACGACGCCGGACGGTTTCCTCAGGCTGCGGCGCAATTGGAGGCCCTGTTACCGTATGCGCCGAAAGCCTTCGAGGTTCATGAGCTTCTGGGGCTGGTCTACGCTGGAGAGTCACAGGACGCTAAGGCCGTAGAGCAACTCCAGCTCGCGGTTCGATTAAAGCCGGATTCGGCAGCCGCCCGGACAAATCTGGCAGCTAGCCTTTTCCATTCCGGCAAATCGGAGCCGGCAGAGGCCCAGTTTCGTAAGGCTCTCCAGCTGGAACCTCGAAACTACGATGCAAACCACAATTTAGGGGAACTCTACATCCAGTCCAAAAGGATCGCGGAGGCAGTGCCGCTGCTCGAAAAAGCGCAGGAGATTCACCCTTCTTACGACAATGGATACGATCTCGCGCTAGCGTATTTCCAAACTGGAAAGGTTAGCCAGGCTCAACAGCTCGTGCAAAATCTGGAACAGATCAAAAACGCCGGAGAGTTGCATAACCTGCTGGCTCAAATCGACGAAAGCAGCGGCGAGTTTGTGTCGGCGGTGAACGAATATCAAGACCGCCGCACACATGGATCCGAGCGAGGGCAACCTCTTTGACTGGGGAAGCGAGTTGCTTGTTCACGAGACCTACGATCCAGCCATTGAAGTGTTTGAGAAGGCGACCCAGCGTTATCCGGACTCACCCCGCTTGCTGATTGGCCTGGGCATGGCGCTTTACTCGCGGGGCAAATATGACGAAGCGGTCAAGACCCTGCTCACAGCCGCTGATCTAAATCCTGCAGATCCTCGCTGCTATCTCTTTCTCTCCCGGGCCTACGACAGCTCTCCGACCCAGGCGGAGGAAGTGATCCAAAGGTTCCGCCGCTTCTCGCAACTGCAGCCGAACAATGCGCTGGCCCTTTACTATTACGCCATGAGTGTGTGGAAGGGAAAGCGCGCGGAAGATCCCGGCTTCAACCTGCGCGAAGTGGAGTCGTTACTGCAAAAGTCGACCACGCTCGATCCCGCGCTCCCGGAAGCGCATATGCAGTTAGGCAACCTGTACGCCGACCAGCGCGAGTATGCGAAATCGGTTCCGCAGTACACCCGTGCCCTCGAATTAAACCCGAATCTTCCCGACGCCCATTACCGCCTCGGCCAGGACTATGTACACCTCGGGCAAAAGGATCGCGCGCAGCAGGAATTCGACGTCTATCAGAAATTGCGCGCGCAGCACATGGCCGATGTCGACAAGGAAAGGGCAGAGGTGCGGCAGTTCGTGTATTCGGCGAAAGCCGCCCCCGGGAATAAGCCATGAGAGGACACAAGTGACCGTGCGTACCTCATTCCCCTCTACGGGCTTGACGCCGCGGGAGCTCGCCCGGCATCTCGGCCGCAGCCGCCGCGATTTCTTGCGCAGCGCGGCAGGCGTGGCCCTGGGAACTTCGTTGATGAGCGCAAGCCCGTTGGCCCGCGGAGCAGTCGCCGCCAAAAAGCGTAAGGTCATCGTCATCACCTTCGGTGGCGGCGCGCGCGACCAGGAGACCTTTGCTCCTGATGGCCAGGAGAACATCCCCCACCTGCTGCAGGAGCTCGCGCCGCAATCGAGCTTCTTCACCCAGGTGATGAATCAAGGCATCCTCGGCCACTATGTCGCCACCGCGAGCCTGGCCACCGGCGTCTACGAGACGCTCAATAACTTCTCCGCCGTCCCTCCCCAACATCCAACCGTCTTCGAGTATTTCCGCAAGGAGCTCCACCGGCCGCCCTCGGATGCATGGGTTGTTGCTCCCAGCAACGGATTCAACCGGATTGGCGAAAGCGACTACCGGTCCTTCGGTGGCGGCCTCGGCGCCAGGGTAGTCCTGCCCAAGCATCTGCTGGCTGCGGCCATTTCAGGTGGCGCCACCGATTACGAACACTTGCTGCGGGATAACTACGAGACCCCTCTCTATACCCCGCAACTGGCCGGCGGTGAGTTCGAACTGCAGCAGCTGGAAAATATCCTCAAGCTGTCGGTCGACGACTTCAAAGCGCATGCACTCACCATCTCCAGCCCCGACGAGCTCTCGATGTACATTGCGCGGCGGCTCATGCAGCAGGAATCTCCCAGTCTGCTTTGGATCACGATGCACGACATCGATGTCGCCCATGCCGGGGCCTACTCGCTCTATGTGGATGCCATTCGCCGCACCGATCGGCTGTGCGCCGAGCTTTGGAAGGCGGTGCAGAGCGAGCCCGAGTACGCCGGCAACACCACCCTGTTTATCCTGCCAGATTTCGGGCGGGATGCTGACGAGGATGCCGGCGGCAATGGATTTCAGCATCACCGTACCGGTGACGCCGCTTCCCGAACCACCTGGATGATGGCCTTGGGCAGCGGAGTGCGCCAGGGTGTGGTCTACGACCACCCGATGCAGTCGATTGACCTTGTGCCCACTCTAGGCGCGATGATGGGCTTCTCTCCGTCGCTCGCGCAAGGCAGCCCGATCAAAGAGTTGATTTAGTGGGCTGCTGTAGGCAACGGATTTTGAAAATTGGTTAAGTCTCATGCTTCCCAGCGATCTTAAAGCCGATCAGTTCGCGCAGTATCTGCCCCAGGCAAAGGCGCTCGTCGTCGCCCATCTCGCCACCCTGCAGACGCTCCCGCTAAGCTTCGTGCCCGGCCTGCTGCGGGAGGCCATCGACTACGACTTCAAGTTTCCTGCCGAGCGTTCGGCCATCGACAAAGAGCTCGCCGTCTTGAGCTCGTTATCAGCGGCCCAGCGGAACGACTGGTTCGCCGGCTTCGCGCAGTGTTCCCTCTCCCCCCAGATGGAGCACATCGATTGGGTCAATCAGCCCGCCCTGTTCGTGGAACAGCTATCGGCGTACCTCTGGACCACGCACCAGCTCGATGCCTACCGCAATGCGGCGACCAGCTATGGCGATCGGCTGCGATCGGCGGCGCCCCCGGAACCACCGCCAGTGCGCCGCCTGGGGATCGCCGTGATTGGGCAGGGCGTCGCGTCGTATGATGCGCCACTGTTTCGCAACCTGCGTCCCCACGGGGTCTATTTCTCACAAGTCAAGCCGGACAACGGACTGTCGCTGTTACTGAACGCAGTTGCCGGCCGGGCCCAGGCAAATCCGGCGCCTTATGGCCATTGGTACATCGACGGCGGCCAGGAGTCGGAGCACAGCCCGTCGATTACCTGCGTCTCGTATCACGCACTTGAGCCCGCCCGCGACGCGCTTCTCCACGACCTCCAGACCGAGATCAACCGCCCAGGTATGGGGCCGGAGGAACTACGCACGCATCTCGCCCGCCTGGTTCCCTCCGACCTTGGCATGAGCAAGGCAGGCGACGCAACCCTCGAACGCTTCCAACTCAAGCTGATGACCGAGGGTTCCGGCACCCAGATCTTCAGCACCACGTTTGCCCAATGGGCAGCGCGCGAAGCCCTGCGGCGCGCCCAGTCGCTGACCCTGTTAGTGCGCTTCGCCCCGCGCCAGCGCCAAAAGCCGATGAATGAATTGCTGTCCAGGAGCCAGGGCAATGCCGAACTCGACCCGATGGGGTCCCTGGTGGATGCGGACATGGGCGCCTGGTACCACTGGCTCAACCAGCAGCGCCTGCCCGGAGCGGAGCAAGCCGCGTTCCTGGCGTGGTTTGAAGATCATGGCCAGGCCGTCGTCATTGGACCATCCATGCCTCGCGGAACCGAGTCAAAGTCCCCCATGGATCTTAAACAGTTGCTCGCGTTAGCTCTTTCCTGATCCACGGGTTGGCAGGGCTTTCAAAGTCAGGCAGAACGGCGTGGCGCGGGAACAGCGGCCTACCGGCCGCGAAAGGTCAAGAGGGCGACCGCCAGAAGTTGCCGGGCAAATAAGGAACGGAGCGCCTCTCTGTGGCTATCGAGTAAACGGGCCTGGTGTGTACGGCAGACGACCGGCATCACTTCGCAGAGGCCGTATACAAGAAATTTGGTGCGGCACGGCTCACCAGGCAATGCGAAGCAGGTAGAGCAATAAATTTCCGTCTCGTTAACCACCACGTGCCTCTCTCCATGAACGGCTGCGACGAACGACTGCGGCCACGGCCACGAGAAATTACAGAATTTGTGCGTTCCTGGCATTGGTCAGAGTAATCTGGACCGCCAATAAGACAGCCTGATCGGCTTCGCTAAGTGTTTTTTCCGCCAGAAGCCCCCGGTACGAATCGCGCAACCTCTCCAGCGCGATCATCAGATCCTGGTTGCTCTGCATGACGCCGCGAAACCACTTTTCCAGCTTGCCTTCGAGCGGCTCCTCGGGCACAGCGAACTGCAAAATCTTGCAGGATTTCTTGTTTGACTTGACCATCGATTAGTTAGCTCTTCGTAAGGTGAAAGTTCACATTAAGTAATTTCGCGACGGGTGTTGACCGAGCCCGGCAGAAAAAACGGCAATTCTCCATCTTCCACTATCGAGTCCCTCCCCCGAAAGAATCGATCACAGAGTCTGGAGAATCGCCGCCTGTTCAAGAGCATAGCGGTTCCAACAGAATTTGCTAGAGTTCTTGCGTAATCCCGGGCTGGATTGTAGTAATCGCCAGTGGTAATGGAGTTTTGCAAAGACGCCCAGTCTACTCTTCTCCACGCCTTTCGCGAGACACTTTTTGAAAAACCCGCAGTTTGGTCGTCTTCCACCGTAATTGCGAAAATGCTTTAGCCTTTGCAGGCTCCCTGCCATCCCTGTTTCGGGCGTTTTCAGGCCGAATCGCACTGGCTATCGGCATTTTCCGGCAAGTGGATATTGCCCCCGGCCGCCTATAGGGGCAGAATGGTACTCACAATTTCGTCACGGTATGCCACGGGCCAGCAATGACTGATTGCATCGCCGCAACCCGAGTGGCATACGAGGGAGGCGAGGTATGGGTGAGATTCCCAGAATTCCGTTCTTCAGACTACGACTCTGCCTTGCGGCCGCGGCTTTTATCACAGTAACCGTTCCTCTCTTCGGACGGATGCCCCAGGCAGCCTCTTCCCAAACCGCGGTGAACCCCACGCAACAGCCGCCTGCGACGGTGCGCAAATCTCTGGCTATCGAGAAGCTTCCAGCTGAAAAGCAGGCCGACATCTTCATGGCCCGGGGAGAATATGCGGCAGCCATCGCTGCCTACCGCCAGGCCAACCTAAAGTCAGCCCTCGTTTGGAATAACATCGGCATGGGCTATCACCATCTGTTCGCCCTTGATGAGGCGCGCAAGGCTTACCAGCAGGCTCTGGCGCTCAACCCGCGCTTTGCGCCGGCCGCCAATAATCTTGCCGCGGTCTATTACGGCCAGCATGACTACAGCAGCGCCGAACACTGGTACAAAAAGGCCTTGAAGCACACCTCGGAGAGCGCCGTCATTTACTGCAATCTTGGTACGGTTTACTTTGCCGAGGCCAGGTACTCGAAGGGCGTTAAAGCCTATCGCAAGGCGTTCTCCATCGACCAGGAGGTCTTCGCTCCCAAACAGAATGCGATGGTGGAAGCGGGTGCCTCCCGCGAACAGCGGATTGAGATGAACTATTTTGTCGCCGCTACCTACGCTCGGGTGGGCCAGCATGAGCAGGCGCTCATTTCGCTTCGCAAGGCCATGGATGAAGGCTTCAGGGATCGTAAGCGCCTCGATGAGGACAAGGATTTTGCCACCCTGCGCACCACCCCCGAGTTTCAACATCTGCTCGACCAGGAAAACCTGAACTGATTGCCGCCGGCGCCCCCTTGGTTTGCCCCCCGATTATTTCCTCCATGGAAGCGCCGGCGGCGCCCTCCCCAGTTTGTTTATTTGTCGATAGCAGTTTCGGCATTGATTTCCACGGATTGCGGACATACACTGGCAGCTCAAGAGAAAAGCGACACTTGTAGTTCACGCAAGGCGCCCCTGATTGCAGACAAGACAGAGTCAGGATCATCGCCAACGGCATTTTCGCGATTGGTGTAGACCGAACCCGTATTTCCTTTACGTGGTTTTCCCTCAAAGAAAACCACACCACGCTGCTCTTAACGAACCACAGTAATTGCGAAAATGCTTTAGGCCCGTGGGAAATAATCTGAAACGAATGAGGCGAGAACTGTCGTGATTAGAAAGCAACGTATTGCGATTCGAACGATTGCCCTTGTAGGGCTTACCGGCCTATCCGGTCTTTGCGCCGTGGCACAAACGCAAACCTGGTACCTCGACCCGCCGCACTCGGCGGCGCAGTTTTCTGTTCGCCACATGGGGATCTCGACCGTCCGCGGTACCTTCACCAAAGTCAATGGCGTGGTGCAGGATTCCCCCGATCCGAGCAAAGCCTCGGTGAATGTCACCATCGATGCCGCCTCGGTCGATAGCCGCGTAGAGTTCCGCGATAAGGACCTTCGGTCCGATAACTTCTTCGACGTCGCCAAGTATCCGACGATTACTTTCCAATCGACAAAAGTGGAGCCGGCGGGTTCGGGCAAGTTGAAGGTTACCGGCGATCTCATGATTCATGGGGTCACCAAGCAAGTGGTGCTCGATGTCGACGGCCCCTCTGCCCCCTTCAAAGACCCGAAGGGTAAGTCTCATCGTGGCCTATCCGCCACAACCGAGATCAACCGGTCAGACTTCGGGATGACTGCGGATGCCGGCATGGTCGGCGATCAGGTTGCGATCCAATTGGATGTAGAGCTGGTCGACCAGGCGCCGGGTCCCCCCCGCACCGGGCCTGGCGGTCCACCCCCGCCTCCAGCGGCTAAGTAAGGAAACAGTAGCCACTGCACAAAGGGCACGGCGACACGCCGTGCCCTTTGTCGGCATCGGCGGGCAGCCATTTCACGGCCTACGAGATGATTTAGATGACCATTTGAATCACGCGTGGCTGCCCCGTGTGCCACAGCACGCAGCCTCAATTCATCTTCATCCCGGGCATAGCCGAGTGGTCCATGTTGTCGTGACCCTGTTTGTCGTCATCGGTTGCCCACACTTTTTTAGGGTCCGTCTCCATGGCATAGACGTGGACCATCCAGCCGAAGATATGCGGATGAAACTCGCCCCCCGCCGCATCACAAGCCTCTTGCGTGCTGATGGAGCCAAGCAGTCCGAACTTCGCATCCGGGCCGAAATAGGCTGCTTTCTGCCCCACGGGCGCCTTGCAGAAATTAATATGCTGGTGCCAGCGCGCAATGCTTAGCGGAATGCGCTGGTTCAACTCGGTCTCCGTGGCATCCACGCGGTCCGTGTACATCACGCCGACAAGCTTGTATCCGCCGTCCGGCGTCTTCTTATAGAGCAGGGAAGTGGGCTTAAGGGGATCGAACTGTAATCGCGCCGCAAGGCCGTTATGGCGGTTCGTAAAATGATATTGAGGCTGTGGCACATTGGGGAGAAATATCTCGTAACCATCTGCGAGTGCCTTGTGATAGTCCTCATAGGGCGCCATCGCAGTCCTTGCAGCCGCCACAACTGCGTCGGCCTCCTGTTGATCTCCCGGTTTCGGCTGCGTGAGCGCCGTCATATACATATGTCCCGCCATGCCCTGTTGTCCGGCATGCTGACCACAGGCGTGCGCTAAGACCCCAGCCAACCCGATCCCCAGAGAAAGGCCCGCAATCGTCCAGCCATTCATGCCGATCTGGCGAATCCTGGTAAGCTGGTGCATCGCGATTCCCCCGCGTATCAATAAAGACGCATCTTTCCAGATGCAAGTTGCGGTCGATCACGGTCAAACTATGACTGGGGTATCAGTCTCCCAGATCGTACACACCTTCCTTTTTCGGCTGTGTTCCCAGCGCTTGCCGGATCACCGCCAGCAGCAGGGTGTTGTTCACCGGCTTTTGCAAAAAGGCCTTCGCGCCCGACTGAACGATGCGCCTTTGGTTTTCTCGAATGTCTCGGCCCGAGACCACAATCACCGGGACTGCGGCGAGGGTGGGTACGTTTTTAAATCGGTCCATCAACACGAAACCGTCGCCCCCGGGCAGGCCAAGGTCAAGAATGATCAAATCCGGCTCGTTCTTGCGTGCCTCAGCCATGCATGAAATGGCATCAGCGGCAACGAACGTTTCAAAGTGGTGGGCGCGCAGACGGAGTTGTATGCCCTGCAGAACGTCCGGGTCGTCTTCCACGATGAGAATTTTCTTCGAAGTCATACTCACGATGAATGTATCGGCCTCAGGCGCCAAGACCGTGAACGGCGACTAAACTCGAAACATCCGAGAGTTGTAGACAACGAAGCCTAAGAGACAACACAGATCGGCACAAAGCGATGGACTTTCATCGGCAACTGCCGATGACTTCGCAAGAGTGAGCCGTAACGCTCAGCGCCATCGTTCACGCACGAGACGCCACTCAAACCAGGGTGGCGTTCCTTGCATCGCATCGTCTCCTACTTTTTCACCGCGCCTGAAAACCCTCAGGGGATCATCAAGCTCCTGTGGCTACCACGAAGTACTGTGCAATCTCTGGTCCGGGATTGCGTACCCCATGCAAATCATTCGAGTGGAAGAACGCCGCGCCGCCGGGCCCGATGACCGCCGTCTTGCCTTCAATGGTGACGGCCAGCATACCGCTCACCATCATAAGAAGCTCTTCGTGCTCGTGCCGGTGGGGTGGGTGCGGCGAGCCTCCGGCGGCGAGCGTCGTCTCGTGCGCTTCCAGGTGATCCCCGGAGTGGGTCAGTCCGTCGAGGATCGGCCTGGACTGGTTTTGTCCATTCTGCTTGACCGGCAACTCGCCATAGGGCTTGATGAACGAGCCCAAAGCCGGGGTCGGGGCCGGGGTCTCGGAAGCAAAGGTAGATGAAGCCGCCAACAGCATCGGGATCGCCTGTAGGAACGTACGCCTGCCTGCATTCGTTGTTGCCGCCATGGAACCCCCGTCCAGCGGTTGGAGATGCCAACCCGCCGGGACTCTGCCAGCGTTGTTATAGTCCTGGCTGCCGATCTAAATCAAGACCGAACGTGCGCATCCAGAACGCATCCAGAACGCGTCCAGAGCGCGGTAAGCGCCCCATCCAGGGGCCTTGCCGGGTGTGGACGGAGAAAACGGCCGGCACCCTTCCCCCGGGCTTGGCAAGCCAAATCGGGGTTTCACTGTTACTATCGTCGGGAACAAATTCATGGGGGTGCAGTACACAATGTCTTTTAGGCCAAATCGCCGCAGCTTCCTCATTGCCAGTGGACTCACTGCCCTGGCCTCATCCAGAGCCTTTGGCGCCAACGACACAATTCGCATTGGGGTCATCGGAGCCGGCGGCCGCATGAGAAATCTGCTCGACGCTGCCGATGAGTCAGGCACTCCGTATGAGATCGTGGCCGTGAGCGACGTGTATGGGCCCCGCCGTGACGAGGTGAAGGAGCGGTCGAAAGGTCTCGCGACCACCCACCTCGACTATCACGAGGTGCTGGCGAAGGAGATCGACGCGGTCCTCATCGCCGCCCCGGACCACTGGCACGTCCGCATGGCCGTCGACGCCGTGGCTGCCGGAAAAGACGTCTACCTTGAAAAGCCCGTCACCCACACCATCGAAGAAGGGGCCACGTTATCCCACGCAGTTCACAGCAGCAAACAGATTCTGCAGTGCGGCATGCAGCAGCGCAGCTGGACGCATTTCCGCAATGCGGTCGATTTGATCCAGGGGGGCAGCCTGGGACGCGTAACCCAGGTAAGAACCTATTGGTGGCAGAACTACTCCAGAGGAAGTTGGGTCCCCAAGCCGATTGACACCCAGTTACTCGATTGGAAGATGTGGCTCGGAGGCGCACCCGAGCAGGAATTTAGTTTGGAGAAGTTTTATCGCTGGCGGTGGTTCTGGAACTTCGGCGGCGGCGCTATGACCGATCTGTTTGCCCACTGGATCGACGTGGCGCAATGGGCGATGAAGTCTGACGAACCGCGCGCCGCCCAGATGCTCGCGGACAAATATGTTTTTGAGGAATGGGACTGTCCCGACACCATTCAGGCGGCCCTCCGCTATCCCGGGTTCGATGTTGTGTACGAGGGCAACATGAGTTCGTCCATCGACGACGGCGGCCTTGAATTCCGCGGCACCGAGGCAACGCTCAAGATCGATCGGGCCGGCTTCTCCATATTTCGTGAGGGTTTGAAGAGCGGCCAGAATCCAGTCCTCAGCGAAGACAGCTTCATCGACGGAACCACCACCCATATGGAAAATTTCTTTACCTGTGTCAAGACGCGCCAGCAGCCGAATGCACCGGTGGAAACCGGCATCGCCGCCGCCCGCGCCGGGCACATCGCCAACCTGGCGTATAGGCACACCGGTCAGATCACATGGCCGCCCAAAGGCGCCTGATCTGGCCCTTGCGTCATCGGGCGTCCGGCAGCAGGCCCTTCTCCACCAGCACGGGGGGCCTGCGGTGCCGGGTCGCCTGCTCGTAGGCGTATGCCCAACCGAGCAAGTCGCCGTCTCTCCACAGCCTGGTTGAGATCTCTAAACCGAAGGGTAGGCCATCGGGGTAAAAGCCGCCGGGAACCACTATGGCGGGAACGCCAATCATGTTGACCCAACCGGTATCGCTGTGTGGGCCGCCGCTGATTTGCCCATCCTGCGGCATGGTCTCGTCCGGCGGCGGCATCTGCGCCGCCGGATAGACAAAGCCATCCAGGTGCAACCGATCCAGCGTCTCGTTATAGGCGTCCATCGTCTTCCGGCGTGGAACCGTAAAGTTCGCCTCGAATTGTGGATCGCTCTCGATCGTTGTCTGCTGCATCTTGCGCCGCCCCTTTTGGGTCTCCTCATCCCCGCTGATAATTGCGGGCGGCAAAGGCGAGCCGATCAGCTTTTCGTATTCCTCGGCGGAATGGAACTGGGGCGGCCCGTACGCTGCGAGAAACTTCTCCGTTCCTTCGCGAACGTAGGGCAGTGTGCACACCCGAGACACCGTCTCGGCAAAACTATCGGGCAGAATCGAATCGTCGAACACCACCGTTGCCCCCGCCGCCCGCAGGCCTTCCAGAGCCTTCATAAACGCTTCCCGCGTTTCCGGCCTCAGAGGAATGAGCGCCGCCGCTCGATCCGCTGCCGTCATGCTCGGCGACTCTCCCGGTATGCCCTGGAAGGGAATGCCTGCTCCCTGCAGAATAAAAGCGGGTACGCCGAAACGCTTGCCCTTGAGTGCATCCGCCTTCAGGTAGTGGGTGTACGGACCGCGCTCCGCGAGCGCTGCCGACCCGCTCGTCCTGGAGTCCAACGGATCATCCCCTGCCATCACATCGAGCGCGATGGCAGCGTCCGTCACGTCGCGCGCAATGGGCCCGGTGTTGTCCAGCAGCCAGTCCAGCGGGGCGATGCCGGTGATGCTCACCAGGCCGCGCGTAGGGAAGACGCCGACCACGGAACTGGTTGAGGCCGGCATCCTGATTGAATTGCCGGTGTCGGTTCCATTGCCCAGCAGTGCGAAGTTCGCAGTGACGGCGGTCACTGTCCCTCCGGAAGAACCTCCCGGGCTGAAGCGGACATCGTACGCATTCCCAGTGCGGCCATACGCGGTGCTGCGATTGGTGTCGCTGGCGGCGAAGTCCGGCATGTTCGTTTGCCCCAGAATAACCGCCCCTGCAGCCCGCAGTTTCACCACGATCGCCGCATCTTTAGGGGCGACGAGTTCATGCCCGGGAATCATGTAGCCTTTCCACCCGTCCGTGGTCACCAGGCCCTTGAGGGAGGTGTTTGCTTTGGTGACGATGGGGACGCCCCACATGGGCCCGCGCTGGTAGTGGCTGCCGGCCGCGGCAGCCTCCGCATCCTCCCGCGCTGCCGTTGCCAGGGCCCCCGATGCATCTACATTCTGTACCGCGCGGTATATCCCGTTGTATTTCGCAATCCGCGCCATGTACCACTGCACAACCTCGGTAACCGTGTATTTATGGCTTGCATACATGGCTTCAAGCTGCGGGATGGTGACCTCGAGCAGGTCGCGATCCATCGCCTCTTGTCGAGGAGCAGTTGGAGTAGCCGCACGTGCCCCGCACGTGCCGAATGCCGGGAAGGTGAGCACCAGGAGCAGGTACCCGCAGCGAGTTCGTATCTTCAGAGCAATCCTCCAGGTGAAACCCCGGCCAGCCCGATCCGTCCAATAACCTGCGTGCCAGAAAATCTGGTGACGCCAGGACCCGCATTGTAACGGTTTCCGCTCCTGAAATTTTAACCTCTGGAACCCTGCCAGCCTTGTCCCCTTCGGCGTAAGATGGCTCATCCTTCGGACCATGTCGTCGGAAGGGAGGCAATGTATGTGGGCCCATTGTTCTCGTTCGGACTTAACCCTCCTTGCCTGTTTCGCCGGCGCCATCCTTTGCTCCACCCACCTGCTGCTTGCCCAGGCAATGGATCCGCTCCCCGCGGTTCCACCCGCACCTGTTCGGGCATCCGCCACACCGGTCCTTTCGCCAGAAACGCAGGGCGACGTGCTGATGGTTCGCGGGAACTATGCGGCTGCTCTCCGGGCCTACCAGCTTGGGTCACTGCAGTCCGCAGCGATTTGCAACAAAATAGGCGTCGCTTATCACCACCTGTTTGCGCTGGAAGAAGCGCGGAAACATTACCTGATGGCGATCCACTTGAATCCCCATTATGCCGAGGCGCTCAACAACCTCGCCGCCGTTTATCACGGCCAGGGTAATTACAAGCAGGCGGAAAAAACCTATAAGCAGTCACTGAAATACGCGCCGGATTCGGCGCTGACTTATAAGAATCTTGGTACCGCCTATCTGAGCGACGAGAAATACAAGCTGGGGGCGCAGGCTTACCAGAAAGCGCTTACGCTCGACCCCAATGTTTTCGAAACCGGCCAGGTCCATCCCATTGAAGATTCCGCTTCCCGCGCGCAGCGTGCGGACGTGAGCTATTACATGGCTAAGACATATGCCACGGTTGGAAACAACGAGCAGGCGCTCCTCTTTTTGCGCAAAGCTCTAGTCGAAGGATTTAGCGATCGCCGTCGCCTGATAGAGGACAAGGACTTTGCAGGTTTGCGCGGTATGCCGGAGTTTCAACAACTGATGGAGCAGATGCACCCGGTGCGAACCCCCCATGGCGTGACTGGCAGCATTTTCGCTTCTGGTGCTTACAGAGTAACGACTCCCATGGCGGCTTTTCCTCAAGAAAAGCCGCATTTCGCCGTACCCTCCTGTGCAGAGTAGAAGTGAAAATGCTCTAAACATTCAAAAGAGCCCTCATCCGCTCCATGCTTGTAAGACACTCGCTTCCTCCCGAATACCCCAAAAGTAACCTCCGAAAGGAAACTACTGGATCTGGAAAAAGCGGTTCCAGCACTTAACTCTTTTCCCGTAACTGCATCTATATATCAGTAGACGATTTAGGCAGGGAGCTGATTCTCGCGTAGCCGTTCCCATGCTTGCAGTTGCCGGTAGTTTCGGCCTACACGCGAGCGAAGGATGGTGTAATCACTATCCGGTGTCACACCCGATCCCTGTCACAAATCAGGCAACGCAATCCTCCCGCCCCGGCGGGATTTTTTACGTGCCTGTGCAAGCAAGCACTCTCGCAATCGGCAGAAACCGAAGCGATGGATCTTATCGAGAAACCACACCAAGCCGAACCCGTATCTTCGCTTTCAAAACTCAAGGAGACATCTATGCCAAAAAATATAGTCAACGACCTCATCACCGATCGGGAAATGGTCTTCGCCCGCCTGGTCCTTTCTGGAACCATGACCGACCGCGAGGCCGCCCAGGCCGCCGGCCTCAGCCCCGACACCGCCGCCTACACCAAATCCAAGCCCCGTGTCAGCGCCTACATGCTCGAGCACCGCGCCGCCCTGCAGCAGCAGCTCCTCGCTCAGCAAGCCGAAGAACTGCGTCAGCTGAACCTTGCCCGCGAACGAGTCCTGACCCGCCTCTGGGAAATCGCCGCCCTCAGCCACGAAATCACCCGCGGCAGCATGACCGCCCAGATGAAGGCCCTCTCCATGATCGTGGCCATCCAGGGCCTCATCCCAGACCGTCGCGCCGGCGCCTCGAAGAGCAAATCCGCCCCTCCGCCTCCCGAACCGAACTTCTATCAAGCCGCCTGGCGTCGCCAGCAGGAGGAAGAAAACATCGACCCCGAGCCAACCCCCTCCCTTACCCAGGAAGAAGATGAGCCTCGCCTAACCGGGCCCGAACCCACTCCGGAACCCACTCAAGGTTCGGCTGCGGATGCGCCTCCGCCCCCCAACCCTATCCCCAGCCCAATGTTTGACCCCAGCGACTCCGCTTTCGCCAACGGCTCCAGCTCCTCGGAAGCCACGCCATCGCCGTCTCAGGCCCCGGAGTTCTTTGCTGTTCCAGACACCAGAGTCCCTTTCTATATCGGTTTAGAAAGGAACCGCTTCGGCCGCCGCCGCTGAGCAAAACAAAACCCAAGCCCTTGCACACCTCGCCGCAGCGAGCAATTTCGCCGCAGCGAGCAATACTTCGCCGCAGCGAGCAATACTTCGCCGCAGCGAGCAATACTTCGCCGCAGCGAGCAGCATCGCCGCAGCGAGCAGCATTGCCAACGCTCCAAAACAACCAAAACGATCGAATTTTATCTAATTTTACAAAACCGGCGCCAATCCAGTCCCGAAGAACCTGCCCTGAGCTTGTCGAAGGGGACGGCTGAAAATTAGACCTGTCCAAATTAGCTTTTCTGAAGAAGTTCGCTGGCGGTGTTTTTTGGGGTGGAAGCCCCCTGCTTTAGCAGGGGGAGGCAACGCTTCAGCGTTGCCGGAAGAAATCTGACCTCTCTATCCCGCGCTTTAGCGCTGGGCTTGTATCCGGGCACGACTGCCTCGCCGCAGCGAACGCTTCAGTCCCGTCGAGTTTTTCCGCAGCCTGTATACACGCACCAGGAAAGAGATTGCCAACGCTCCAAAACAACCAAAACGATCGAGTTTTATCGAATTTTACAAAACCGGCGCCAATCCAGTCCCGAAGAACCTGCCCTGAGCTTGTCGAATGGGGCCGGCTGAAAATTAGACCTGTCCAAATTAGCTTTTCTGAAGAAGTTTGCTGGCGGTGTTTTTTTGGGTGAAAGCCCCCTGCTTTAGCAGGGGGAGGCAACGCTTCAGCGTTGCCGGAAGAAATCTGACCTCTCTATCCCGCGCTTTAGCGCTGGGCTTTGTATCCGGGCAAGACTGCCTCGCCGCAGCGAACGCTTCAGTCTGTCGAGTTTTTCCGCAGCCTGTACACGCACCAGGAAAGAGATTGCCAACGCTCCAAAAGAACCAAAATGATCGAATTTTATCTAATTTTAGAAAAAACCGGCGCCAATCCAGTCCCGAAGGGACGGCTGAAGAGATGCTTCCCGGTCACGTATGTTGCCTGGTCCACGGGCAGCGCCTGACCCCGAACCGAAACCGCATTTGAACCATCGTGATTCCGTTTCGCCTACTTCTTGCCGAAATAAATGTCAATGTAACTTGACACATCTCTAAGCGAAACATGTAAAGTATCATTATCAAATCGTAAAGGAAACCAATCATGTCGCGAAAAATTGATAACCCCGCAAGATATCGCTATGAGGGCCGTGTCATCAAAATCTTTTCCTTCTGGGGAGTCTTTGCTGCCCTGCTTGTGTGGAAAGGGCACTTGACTGGCATCTTGGCCTACGGTCTAGCTGTTCTGCTCTCACTCCCTCTAGTCGGACTCATCGTCGCTTTTGGCTTGTACCTTCGAGATGAGCAAGACGAGTTTCTGCGCAATATTCAGATTCAATCGATGCTCTGGAGCATCGGAGCGACATTCACTGTGACCACATTCTTGGGGTTTCTTGAGTTTCTCGGCCTGACTCCGCATTTCAACCCCAACTTGATATTCATTCTGTTCATGTCCTTAATGGGTATCTCCGGGTGGCTTCTCAAGTTGAGGTACAGATGAAAAACCGATTGCGTGTTCTTCGCGCTGAACGCGATTGGTCGCAGGGCGATCTTGCAGAGCGGCTGGAGGTTTCACGTCAATCCGTGAACGCAATCGAGACCGGGAAGTACGACCCAAGCCTTCCATTGGCCTTTAAATTGGCGAAGCTCTTTGGGACTTCAATCGAGGCGATCTTTTTGGACCAGCCCTAATGATCCGCGCCGAATCTTACGGCTTTTCTGGCGCATGGAACGCTCAGAGAATTTTGCCCCGCCTTGCAATCCACCTGCCCTGAGCTTGTCGAATGCGGACGGCTCAAGGGATGCTTCACCATCACGTAGGTTGCCCGGTCCACGGGTGTAGCCGTCGGGTTATCGCCGGGCGGCATGGACATGTCCCGCTTTCAGGGGCACTCGGTGGAGGTGCGCTACCCCGGAAAATGCCGCACACATCTGCCGTCGCAAACAACCGATCGAACGGTTCAACCGGAGAACTTTGTAGCGAAAATTTCAGCTCAGGAAAAACTGCCGGTCCGGGCGCGCCACAAGGCGCCCTCGATGGGATCGACCACCCCCTCCGGCGCATGGATGCCGGGAAACTCCTGCTGAACCGACGCGATCAGAGCCATCCGCACCGGAGGAACATTTTCCAGGATGCTGCCGGTATACGCGATGGGAGGGGTCCAGCATGGGTCCTTGGAAGCGAGTCGAAGCCGCCGGATCACCAGGCGGACCAGGTACCCCAGCTCTTCCCCCTGCTGCCGTAACACCGCAAGCGCTATCTCATCCCCGCGTTCCGCGCACTCACAGACGACCCCAGTCAGGGTCGAAAAATCCGGCGCCGGAATACGATTTGCGTGCTCCACCAGGCGGTCCAAAGAAGACAACTGCCAGAAGTCGAGCACCGCATCCAACAACTTCGTCGGCCTGCCTTCATCCCTGGCCAGAAAGAGAGCGCGCAGGCTTTCCAGGCCGATTCTGTGGCCTGATCCCTGGTCTGCAAGCACGGGTCCATAGCCGCCCGCGGGAACGAGAACCCCGCCGCTCGTACGGCCGACAACATTGGAACCGGTGCCCGCCATCACCAGCACTCCACTTTGGCCTGGAAACGCCGCATCCAATGCGATCTCCACGTCACCCAGAATCAGCAGCGCACCACCGACTCTTGCGGTAATCGACGCGCGCAGCCAATCGGTCACCAACGACACGCTTTCCCCCGCGGTCCCCACGCAGGTGCGCGTCACTGCCGCCATCGACACCCCCGTTCTTGACGAGAGTTCGGCGAGCGCGGTTTCCAGGTTTTCGCTTGCGGTGGCAGCATCTACACGCATGCGCTTGATCGTGCCCGTGCGCACGCGCGCCAGCTCTTTGGTCTCATCCGCGAGCACGTAGTCGGTCTTGGTGCCGCCCGCATCCAGGGCCAGGAAAAAACTCATCGGGTCATGCGCTCCGGGCCGTCAGACTTTCTTGCAAACTCGGTTGCATGGTTCACTTCCTTTGGTTCAGGCTGGCCGAGACCGCGTCCGTGGTGGTCGGTCAACCTCCGCATCGCACAATCCGGCCTGGGAGCACGCCAATTTACGCAGCTTCAAAGTGGGCCTCAATCTCTTCGAGCGTCTTGCCCTTGGTCTCGGGAAGAAAGAATACCGCGGTGATCAGGTAAATGAGGGTGAATCCACAGAATAGAAAAAACATCATGGAATATCCATACTTGCCCACCACCGGCAGAAAGATCCCGGCCAGCGTGGTCGAGACCATCTGGTTGATCACCAGGGCGATGCTCATGCCGTTGGAACGTATGCGCGTGGGCATCAGTTCCGACAGGGCAAGCCAAACGCAAACCCCCGGGCCCAGAGCATAGAATGCGACGAAACCATAGAGGCCGAGTGCCACCAGCCAGCCATGCGCCGCATCCGGAACCACGCCGATGTAGGCATGCTCAATCTTCAACGGGGCTGTGCGCGCTGCATCCAGGCCGGTGAAGGGATTGCGGAAAAATGCCTCGACCTTGTTCGCGGGAATAGTGCTTTTTCGATCGATGGGAATCGCTGTGCCGCCGCTATCCCCGGGGCGTATGGCGCGGGTCGTGGCGGTAAATCCGCCGTAGGAATAAATCACCGTCATCGAGAGCCGATCGAGAGGGAAGTCGCCGCCCGCCAGAGCTTGCGGCGGCAATAGCCGCTGTGCATCGCCGTGATCGAAGCGAAGCGCCAGATTCTGCTCCGGTCCTACCGTCGATTGGATCGCGCTGGCGACGTCGATTCGGTTCCTTTCTGTGCGTAGAAACATCGCGCCCACAAAGAGCAGGCACACAATAATGCCCGACGTGCCCAGAGTCAGCAGGAATTTGCGCCCCTTGCGGTCCACCAGGGTCATGCCGATGATGGTCATCAGGAAATTTGTAAGGGTGAACAGCACATAGCCCCAATGCGCGGCCAGATCCGAGAGACCGCTCTGCAAGAGGATGTCCGTGTTGAATCCAACAATGGAGTTGATGCCCGTTGCCGTGTTGCAGAAGAGAATGACGCAGGCAATCAGGAAAGGGAGAACATACTTCCGCCGCAGGAGTGAGTCCTTGGCTCCCCTTGCCAGCGAGGCGTGTTGCGTCGAAGCGGAGGTTTGCTCCATTTCTTCCAGCTCGACTTTCGCCTGTTCGCTGGTGCGTGAGCGAAGCAGCGCGCTCAGAGCCAAATCCTTCCGTCCGCGCCGGAAGAGCCACCGCGGTGACTCCGCCACGAAAAGACTGCCGGCTACGAACAGGATGCCGGGAGGCATCGACACCCAGAAGATCCGTCGCCATGCCTGATCTTTGACGGCAAACAGGTCAGCCGCTGAGGTCGAACTGGCCAGGCCCGCCACGCGATAGCTGTAATAGATGCCGATGACCGCCGCGGAGAAAATACCCAGGGTCAGGAGCCACTGGAAGGCTCCTGTGCCTTTCCCGCGATCCTGCGCCGGCAGGCACTCTGCGAGGTAGAGAGGAACTACAATGCCGACGAGTCCTCCGCTGATGCCTTGCACCAGCCGGCCCACGAATAACGGTGTGAACCCGTGCGACAGGGCCATCACGGGAATGCTCAGAACAAAGATCACTCCGCTGATCACCATCAACGGCTTGCGGCCCAGCCAGTCAGCCAGCAGGCCGGCAAACAGCGTTGAGATGACGCTGCCCAGCAGCACCGCCGCGACAATGATGGAGAGCTGGCTGGCATTCAGCCCGGAGGTCGCCTCCAGGTAAGGCAATGCGCCGCCGATGATGCCGACATCCACTCCGTAGAGCAACCCGCCCAGGCCGGCAACAAGCAGAAGGAGACGGTTATACGTTTGTTTTTGACTCAGATCGGCAGAGGCTGGCATCGAGGCGACCAAGCGAAATGGATTGAACTCCAAACCAATAGAGTAACCTGCCGCTGCGGCACTAAGCTCGGGTCGCCTCCAGCTCGACCACCGGCGGCCGCAATCCCAGGCGAGCCAGAAGGACGTAGATCAGAAAACCAGCGGCAAACGCATAAAGCTCAGAGGGGTTGTCAGCCTTGACCCAGGACGCCGGAAGTCCGGGAATATGCTCCGGAATCCCGATCATGAAGCCGATCACCCAGGCGATGCAACCGGCCCAGTTGATGCCCAGCCGCGGCCCCGACCAGCGTCTGCCTGCCAGCAGGTAATCTGCCACCATAGCGCCGCAGATGGGGCCGAACGATGCGGCCACAATGCTGAAGAAGCCCACCAGGTTGTCAGCCACCCCGGTGAGCGCAAGAATCGCGCTGAGGGTCACAGCAGCCAGCGTGGAAACAGGACGGGAGATCTTCGGCAACATGGTGCTGAAACTGTTGGCCCCGATAAATGCGGAAAAGCATGTCGGCACCATGCAGGCGGCCGCAAACAGAAAGAACATCACCGGAGCCAACCCGCCCACGCTGGCAATTGAAGCGGTGTAGTCGTAGCTTCGCGGGCCCGCATTGCGCCCCAGGTACCCGGCCACCGAAAGAACCGGAATGCCCCCGCAGATCACTGCCCCGGCAACAATACCGGTCACTCCGCCCAGAACGACATCCTTGCGGCTGCCGTTGTTCATACCGAAATCGGTGCCGGCAGCGCCCGCGGTCGCGAAGAAGCCGATCGTGACCAGCAGCGCATTTAGAAATCCGGTCAACGAATCGTGTTGTGGAGGTTGGTAGTGGGAAATACCGCTCCGGTTGGCCCAGAGCACCGCCAGGATCATGACAAACGGAACCCAGTTCAGAATCTTCGCCACCTGGGCGACGTAATTGATCCCTTTGATCGCGACCCATCCCAGACTGTAAAGCCAGATGAGCACGATGATGCTGTACAGCGTTCTCGAAGTTTGGTTAAGCCCGTTCAAGATGAAATGGGTCGCCACCGCCGCATCCACGGCTACCCAGCCAACCTGCAAAAAGCCCATCAGCAAACCCGGGATGAGGAATCCGCCGGTGGTGCCGAAGGTCGAAGTGCCCACCACGTAAAGATTGCGGCCGGTCTGCATGCCCAGCATCGCCGGCACGTAGTAATAGAGCCCAAAGCACAGCAATCCTGCTGCCAGCAAGCCCCACAGGGAGACGGTGACACTGGCAAAACCAAGTGTCGGCCCCGCGAGCTTGAGGTAATAGCCGACAAACAGAAAAATGCCGAAGTAGCTGGGAAAGGTGCTCTTGTACCACGGCGCCCGCCCGCTTAGCGGGACGGGAATGGAACGGCTTACATATTCGGGAACGTTACGCTCCATGGGGCTCCTTGGTAGATACGATCTAGATTGAGGTGTAGTCGCTTACAGAATAGTCCGCACAATGGTATTCCATCTGCGGCCACACTTCCTGGTGCAGGTCGGCCGCTACCCACTTCTTCTGCAAAGCATGGGCTTCGAAAGCGATGCTGAGCCGATAGTCGCCGCCATCCTTGTTTGGACGCAGCAACTCCACACCACGAAAACCTTCCTGGCGAGAGATGGCAGGCCGAAAGACCTCAACGTAGGTCTTCTCCAGGGCCTGCGGAGATCCCGGCTTCACGCGCATATCCACAAACAGGACGAACATCGTCACCTCACCATGTCAACTTGAATACATCGATCGCGGTGCCGCCCAGAACCTTGTCATAGACGTCGGCTTTCAACTCAAGTGCTTTGTACTTGGCGAATTCTACGGGAACATTGCTGGGTAAGTCTGCCCCCAGCATTACCCGGTCGGCCCCGATGGTGTCGATCATCCAGCGAATGTCTTCTCCGATACACCAGGAGGTTTCCAGGTAGAGGTTGTCGCACACCGAAGCAGCGACCTGCGCCTCCGCGGTGAACACGGCAAAACCGGCGTGGGCCAGAACAATCTTCAAATTGGGGTATTTGCGGGCTGCGGGAATACACAGTGCCGGCAAGGCGAAGGGCACTCCGGGGCCGGTATGCACCATGGCCGGCACACCGAGCGAGTGGGCGGTCGCAAATACACGGTCCCCATCGTCCGAGAGTGGGTTCACTCCATGCCCGATCGTATGCAGCTTGATCCCGACGAACTTCAAGTCCCGGATGCATCGCTCCATTTCGCGTTCATAGTCGTCCCGGTCCCCGTGCGGCGAGACGCTGGCGATTCCGAAGAAGCGGCCCGGGTGCTTCGCGCACAGATCTGCGATGCGGTCATGGGTTCTTGACGCTGTCGTCGCCCCTGGGTACGGCTGCACGATGGTCGCGTCAACATTGCATTCCTCCATCCGGCGCAGCATATCTTCTTCGGTGCTGAGCAGGCCGAAAACACAACATTCGCCCAGGTGGGCATGGGTATCGATTCGTTTGGTCATTCATCCTCTCGGTGGTTTTTGGCAGCGGACGCACCCGTCGCATCATATCGTTTCCTCGCATGGTTGTCAGGCAGGGGATATCCTGAGCCGCCAAGGAATATCGGCCGATGCCGTATCGAACCTGACACAATGGTGTGTCCGGCGAGGAGAGAAGTCTCCAGGAGCATGAGCCTTTGATTGCAGTGGATTGGGGTACCACCAACTTTCGCGCGTTTCGGCTCAATCCAGAGGGCAAGGTTTTGGCGAGACATTCCTCAGCGCAAGGCATCCTTCGTGTCGACCACGGAGGCTTCGCCGAGGCCTTACTCGCGGAAGTGGGCGGCTGGATCGCGGAGGGTGAACAACGAATCCTGTTATGCGGCATGATCGGCAGCCGGCAGGGGTGGGTAGAGGCTGAATATATTCCTTGTCCGGCGGGGATCTCCGATCTTGTGCAGGCTCTTGTGCGAGTACCCTTTGCCCCGGCTGAGGTGTGGCTGGCGCCGGGAGTGAGCGGAACGGACGCAGCCGGTGTGCCCGAGTTAATGCGCGGAGAAGAGACAGCAGCGATGGGTGTGCTGGATGCTTGCGCCGGAGCCGGCCTGGTTTGTTTTCCCGGAACGCATTCCAAGTGGGTGCAACTGAGCGACCGCAAGATTGCGAGTTTCGTAACCAGCATGACCGGCGAGATTTATAGCGCCCTGCGGAACTACACGATTCTGGGCCGCATGATGACCGCCAACGCTCCCATCGACAAGCAAGCCTTTCGCGATGGCGTGGTTCGCTCTGCGGATTCCGGTGGGCTGCTGCACCATCTGTTTGGCGTGCGGACCCGGGCGCTCATGGGTCAACTTCGAGAAGAAGCATCCGCTTCGTATCTGTCAGGTTTGTTGATTGGCCACGACGTGCGGGCTGCGATGCCTGCGGCGAGCCGCGTTCACCTGGTTGGGACCGCTGCCCTGTGTGAGCTCTATGCCCAGGCCATCGAGGCCTGCGGTTCCGCTGCCACTGTGGCAGACGAGGATGCGGCAGCGCTGGGCCTGGCAGCGATTGGCAGGGGGCTGCATTGGACGTAAGAACATGGCTCGACCGTTGCCCCCTGGTCGCGATCTTGCGCGGCATCCAGCCCGCCGAGGCGGCGTCCATTGGCTTCGCCCTGGAACGGGCGGGCATCACCATCATGGAAGTGCCGCTCAACTCACCCAGCCCTTTCGAGAGCATCGCCATCTTGTCGCGAACATTTGGCGGCCGGATTCTGATTGGCGCGGGCACCCTGACGAAGCCATCGCAGGTTGCGGAAGTAGCGGCGGCCGGCGGCCGCTTGATTGTGACTCCACATGCCGACCTTGCGATTGTGCATGCAGCCAAGGACGCTGGTCTCTTCGTCTTTCCGGGATTCTTCAACCCCACCGAAGCCTTCGCCTTGCTCGAAGCCGGGGCCGATGCGCTCAAGCTTTTTCCGGCGGAGGTTCTAGGGCCACCCATGCTTAAGGCGTTGCGAGCAGTGCTCCCCAAGTCGGCCATCGTGATTCCGGTGGGCGGAGTGGACGCAAATCAGGTGGGACCCTGGATGGCTGCGGGAGCGCTTGGCCTGGGTGTCGGCACGTCGATCTACAAGCCCGGGGACGATGCCAGGATCGTGGAAGCGAAGGCGCACGCTCTGCTGGAAGCCGTACGCGTCTATCGCGGTGGCGAGTCGTCTTTGACGAAATAAATGCGCCTCGAAAACGGGTGTCCGATATCCCGGAAGTTTGGAGGAGGAGTCGAGTCATGAAGAGAAGAGCATTTCTCCGTTCCCTGGCAGCCACCGCAATTGCCGGCGGCGTGCGCGCGTTACCGGCCTACGCTACGCCGATCCCGAAAATGAAGATCACGCGGGTACGCGCTTATTTGCCTCCGCATCCCAATCCGCTGTTCAACCAGAGTGATGTGGTGGTCACCATTGAAACCGACGCGGGCATCACCGGCATCGGCGAAGGCGGCGCGAAGGATACGTTGTCGCAATCCGCCGGCAGGCTCATCGGCCGCGACCCGCAATACATTGAGCGCCTGTGGCAGGACATGAATCGCGCCTTCTTCTACCCCGCCGGCCGCGAGAAGACCGATGCCATTGGCGCTCTCGACCTGGCGCTGTGGGACATCAAAGGCAAGGTGCAGGGTCTGCCCGTCCATCAATTACTGGGTGGCATGGTGCGCGACCATGTTGAGTGTTACAACACCGCGGGTATCATCCCCGGCGTCACCCCCGGCATGGGCCTCAAAGATCGCGCCCGGCTTACCATCGAAGCCGGCTATCGCGCGTTCCGCTTCGGCGCCTCTGAGGCTCCGGCCAACGGCACCTACAATACCCGCGAGCGCATCACCCACATGCGCGAAGAATGCGCCCAGGTACGCGAGGGCGTCGGTAAGGATGGAGACTGGTGCATTGATTTCCATCAGCGCTTTGATTTGCCCGACGCGATTCGTGGGTGCAATTCCATCGAAGACCTTGCGCCCTTCTTCGTAGAAGACCCCGTGCGCACCGAGGCGTTTCAGCAGGACCTTCCCATCCTGCGCGGCAAGGTGAATGTTCCCCTTGCCGCCGGCGAGGAATGGGGCAACCGCTGGGACTTTAATCGCCTGGTCGAAGAACACTCCATCGATTTTGTGCGTGCTACGCTGCCCAACGTCGGCGGTATTACAGAAATGATGAAGATTGCCGCCATTTGCGAAACCCACTTTGTCGGCATCGTTCCCCATTTCACAGGACCCATCGCGACCGCTGCTTTGGTCAACAGTCTGGGAACCTTCTCCGGGCCCCTCCTGATGGAGTACAACTACCAGGGCCGCACGCTGCCTCACTTGCCGCAGTGTCTCGACTTTAAGGATGGAAAACTGTATCCCAATCAGCGGCCCGGGCTGGGTGTGGAACTGGACTACCAGCAACTCACCCAGATCGCGGAAATTACCGAACCAGTCACTGCCCGCGCGCAAACCTACTTCCGCCCAGACGGCTCGATCACCAATTGGTAAATGCAGTGCCAAAATCTATTGACGATGATCCCGGGCAAGGAGCGGATGTTCACACACGCCCGCTTTAAATTCGTGTCTTGATACAAACCGAGTTTTTCAGCAACATGTAAAGCCGCCGTCGAGCACAGATGTGCGGAGCCACTTGCGCAGATGATCTCCCATGCTTTGTATCAGGGCACGGCTTTAGCCGTGCCGCACAGGTCCCATCCTTAGATGGGGACATCGATTAATAGCGTCGCGTTGCGTTCCGACTGTAACAACGCCCGCCCCATACTTGTCTTGGTGGTGACAAAAAAGGTGCGCGACGGACTCAGGATTTGATCCTTCCTCGCATTGCGCTTAGGTATCGCCATCCCCAGGGGCTGAAAGCCCCAGTTCCTTTCGGCAATGTGCGGCATGGCTAAAGCCATGCCCTGATACAAAGCTAAAGCATTTTCGCAATTGGTGTAGACCCGGCCCGCCCTCACATAAGTAGAACGCTTTGCTCCACCAGGTGCTTGGTGTCGATCACCGGGTCGACGTCGGAGTCGGACTCCATCGAGAAGTAGCCCCGATATCCTGAAGCCTTGGCAATGCCGAAGAGCTCGGGCAAGGACGCCGTCTTGCGCACGCCATTGAAGGATTCGGCGTCTTTGACGTGAGAGATATTCCAGGCGTGGGCAAACATGTTGCGCACTCTCTGCGCGTTGAGCTGCTGGTCGCCATCCGCGAGACCGTTGCCAAAATCAGGCAGCGCGCGCAAGAAAGGAGTATTCGCCAGCTGTAGGGCGGCAAGCGTTCGTTCCGCCGAGGCTGTGACTGGATCGTCATTCTCCAGATTGACGACGATGTTGCGTGTGGCCGCATAATCCACGGTCGGCTTCAGCGCATGTACAGCTCTTGGCAGATCGGAATGATCGGCGCACTTGGGAATCCACATCCGGACGCTGGGAGACCCGAGCGTAACCGCAATGTCGATCCAACGGCGGTAGCGTGCGTTGCCGGCGTTCCGCTTCTCTTCGTCTTCGCTGCACAGTTCCACTCGGTCGTCCACCGGGATATTTACCACGTGCACGCCGGCAGCGTCGAAGGCAGCGCGCAGCTTGGCAATTTCGCTGGGCTCTATTGAGGGGAAATGGGTGCTCAGCGGTTCAATCCCGCGCACGTCATACTTCGCCCGGATAAAGCGGGCAAACGCAGCTAGATCCATGCCGGGTTTGTTGGGGTCGCGATGCTTATTGCCGGGTACGTCGATCATGGCCCGGAACGGGTAGCTTGCAACTGCGATGCGCGCGCGCGCTTTCGCGGGGAAAACTGCATGTGGCTGGTTGCCCGGTGCTGCGAAAGCGGCACTCGCTCCGCAAGCCAGAGCGCCCTTGACGAAGCTGCGCCGGGTGAAGTTCTTCCATCGTTCATCATTCATGAATAGGTGCCTTTCGGGAGTGGGTGCCTTTACGCGTGCGAGCCCGCCGGTAGGAAGCCGGACTCAGTAGTGGTGACCTCGGAAACAAAACGGAAATCGCCGGGAGTGATGCCCCGCCACAGTGCCAGCCGATACGCCGCTACCTGGATGGGAACAATTTCGAACAGCGGGGCCAGGACAGGTTCAATCGGAGGCCATGCCGTCATCGACGGTGCGACCTCGTGGGCGCCTCCCGACTCGGGCGCGGGGCCGATCCAACGAACGTTCGCTCCAGCGGAAAATAGGTCGTTGGCCAGCATTCGATCGAGAGCGTGTGTCGGCAGTGGCGTGCCAAAAACCACGGCGCGGAAATCGGCGGATAGAATCTCGGCCGGCCCGTGACGAAACTGGCCGGAGGACATGCCGACCGCGGCCGTCTTCGCCGTTTCATGCAGCAAAAGTGCTCCTCCGTAGACCGCCCCGAGTGCCGGTCCGCGTCCCAGCAGATACAAAGGTCCGCCCATGAGCAAGTCCCGCCAGTGGTCGCTTTGGCGCAGACATTCGTCGATATGCGCCGACAGTAGCGGCAACGCTGCACTCGAAACGTCGCTCAGCGGTTGGCTCTCCCCAGCCAGTATTTCCTCGGCCAGCAGAAGCAGCGTGAGCACGGTGCCTGTGTAGGTCTGTACGGCGATAAGATTGTCAGCCTGCGAGCCGATCATCAGGGTGATATCGGCGATCTGTTCCAGCTTCGATGGGGATACATTCGTGACCCCGATGACGGTCATGCCCGCTTGCCGCATGGCTTCGGCGAGCAGCACCGGCTCGATCGATCCGCCTGAGCGCGAGACCACCACCCCCACATCTCCGGCGCGCAGAGCAGCTTTGCCGTAGTGCAACAACTCCGCGCTCTCCATCGACTGCGTCGCGTATCCTCGCTGCGAAAGGCGGCTGACCGCGGGCAAAGTCGCAAACAGGGAACCGCCCATACCACTGAAGATCACATTTCCCTTCGCGCTGCGGATCTTTCCCGCGCACGCTTTCAGCGTCGTCTGTTGTTTGCCCTGGTGCAGATCCAGAATGCCCCGGTGAGATTCGGGCTGCGCCTGAATGTTCTCCAACATCGGAATGGAGGTCATCCGTTCCTCCGGTTCAACCATTCAAACACCGGAAGCTGTTCCGTAGGTTGCGAGCCGATGACGCCTACTCGCAGCGGACCGTTCTTCATGCTTACCTCGTTTTTCTCGGGAAATGAGCTTCGCGCTCTGCGCTGATAAGCATACAGTGCCAACGTCACGCCGGCCCGTGGAGGAACCGTGGGAAGGAAGGTCGGTCGGGACCTTATCGCGCAGGACAGGAAATCCGAGGGGCCCGAATGAGCGAGGCACGCCACAGTAACTGTGGCAAGCAGCTATCAGCGGTTTACGTCAGATCCTTCTTCTCCGGCTTCCAGATGTAGAGGTGTTCCTCGTCACTGGCCGTCGCCACAGTGATGCCGCGCTGATTGGTGGCGCGATTGAGGGCAGAGCGAATGTTTTCCTTCGTGCTCGGAAGTTCTGACAAAGGAATCTTCAGAGCCGTTCCAGGCTTTAGCTGAGCGATATTGCTGAGCAGTTGCAGAATGATCTGCTTGTGTTTGCCATCCCGCCCTTTGGGCACATCTGCCTGCCCAACCGACTTGAAATCCGAGGGCCCACTTTCCGGCGTGCTCTTCGTAGACATGGTACGTCTCCGTTAACGTATTGCTAACCTCACGTAAAAGTGAGGCTATCATAACAAGATAGACACGGGGTGCGGGGAAAATGTTGCGATGTCCTGTAGAAAACGTGTAAATGGCTGATACTAAAGATTTAACCCGTATCCTGGAAAGCCTGCTAGCGTCTTTATAGAGGTAGGCCGCCATGCAGGAAGACTTCGTCGAGTTCGTTCCGCTGCTCGAAGTGGATGTCAAGACCCTGGAGGTCCTCAAGGGCCCTTTGCAGCCCGTTGTCCTCGTTGTGGACGACGAACGTGTGATCGCGGACACGCTTGCAGCAATCCTTGAAATCAGCGGGTACGCTGCAATGGTTGCCTACGATGGGCCGAGTGCGCTGGAGATTGCCGAGGTTATTCCGCCGGACTTGCTGATCAGCGACGTCGTTATGCCGGGCATGAGCGGAGTCGAATTGGCCATGGCTTTGTCGCAAAGCGTTCCCGACTGCAAGGTGTTGCTATTCTCTGGTCAGGCTGCCACACTCGATTTGCTCTCCGCGGCTCGCGCAGCCGGCCACGATTTCCCCGCGCTTACCAAGCCAGTGCATCCACGCGCCATGCTCTGCCACATCGCAGAACTAGTTCCTCGTCACAGATCCCAATACTCAGCCTGAGGCCTGCGCCGATTGCGGCGTGACGCAGGTCTTAGCGGAAGAATCCGCTGTCTCGTGGATAAGCTGTTCGCTAAGTCGCGCGCCGAACGCACCGCTTACCTCTCGCCGCTCCTATGTTTCGTAGTATCTGACGAAGACAGCCAAAAGGCTGATCCAAACATAAGGTGCCGACTTACTAGCGAACCTCCCCGTTGCCTGAACAGTAACGATCAGGCAGAATTGAAAGGTTCGCAGCTCTTGCCGTCTTTTGGATTCGCCGCAGACCGCGAACAGGCCGCCCTCGGGAGAACATTGTGGAAGCCGCTGCGTATCGACGTCTTCTTCTCCGGTTAATCGCCGTGCCGATCATTGCCCTTGCTTTGCTCGGGTCGTGCGTGGTGTACGGTTTTCGCCGGGTGCAACGAAGTGCTCGCCAGGTTGATCGTTCTGACCAGGTCATAGCCCACGCGAACAACCTGCTTAAGCTGATGGTCGATCAGGAAACCGGAGTGCGGGGTTTTTTGCTCACCCGCGACCGAGCCTTTCTTCAGCCGTATACCGAGGCCAACCAAAGTTTAGGCTCAGAGTTCGAAACGCTATTCACTCTGATAAGGCTAGACCCGCAACAGACCGCTCGTCTAAAGGGACTGCAAGCGTCGTATCAGGCGTGGCAACAGATGGCACGGCAAAATATTTCCTCGCCTACGCCGACGTCGGACCTGGTTCCTCGGATGCTCGATCGCAAACGCCAAATGGACGCGCTGCGCGCTTCCGCGGAAGATTTCCTTTCTGCCGAAGCAGGTATACGAGCCAGTCGCTCCATTACCTCACTGGAAGTCGATAAGGTCAGCCTCGCCGGCCTGATCTGTCTTGCCGCTCTGGTGGGTATCTTGCTTGCCTGGGAGATCTACCGGCTCTTGCGGAAACTCGCCCGGACCTACGATCAACAACTCAAGGAAGTAACCCGTCGGGGGGATGAGAGCTTCGCTCGCGAGCAATGGCTGAACACCACTCTGCGCAGTATCGGCGATGCAGTGATCGCCTGCGATCCGGCAGGCAAAGTCGTGTTCATGAACCGTGTCGCGGAGCAGCTCACGGGATGGAAGGAGGTCGAGTCGCACGGCCTTCCACTCTCGCAAGTCTTTGTAATTTGCAACCAGCGCACGCGCGCTGTGGTCGAAAACCCCGTGGAAGTCGTGCGTCGTTCGGGCAAGGTGGTGGGGCTTGCCAACCACACCATCCTCGTCCATAAAGACCGGAGAGAATTCCACATCGACGATAGCGCCGCTCCTATCCTCGATGTGCGCGGGCGCATGATCGGCATCGTTCTCGTCTTTCGCGACATCAGCGAAAAATACGCCGCGGAACTGGCATTGATGCGGACAGAAAAATTGGCGTCTGCCGGGCGCCTTGCCGCGGCCATCGCCCATGAGGTCAACAATCCTCTCGAAGGCTTAGTCAACCTGATTTACCTCGCCCGTCGTGAAGAGAACGTAGAGAATATTCGCCAGCACCTCACAGAGGCAGACCGGGAACTCCAGAGAATCGCTCATATTACCCGGCAATCGCTGGGCTTTTATCGCGAGAAGGCGTCAGCCGACCTGTTTCGTCCAGACGTCGTCATCCGCGAAGTTTTCGAGTTCTACTCTTTCCGCGCAGCCAACTCGCGCATCAGGCTGCACGTGAATATACAAACGGAGCAGAAGGCCTTCGGAAACGCGGGAGAACTCAGGCAGGTGATTTCAAACCTGCTGGCCAATAGCCTGGATGCCTGCAACGAGGGCGACGCAATCTGCGTGCGCGTGCGCGCCTCCGTGAACCTGCGGGAGGAGGCCCTCCCGGGAGTGCGCATTGTGGTAGCCGATACTGGCTGCGGCATAAGCCCTGAAAATCTTAAAAGTGTCTTCGAGCCTTTCTTCACCACGAAAAAGGACACCGGTACCGGGTTGGGCTTGTGGGTCTCGCGGGAACTGATTGAAAAGCACGGAGGCCGTTTGAGCGTGCGCTCCAGCATTGTTCCCCGCCGGTCAGGAACGGTCTTCTCTGTATTTCTTCCCACGTCTGCGACCTCGGAAAACTGAATATTCCGCGACCTCAAGCCAGCCTCCGATCGTCTAAAAGAAGAGCGATTCCTTTTCTACCCGAAAGTCCACGAGTAATCAGATTTTAATGTGGCCTCTGTGGACCCGCGATTAAGATGGCGCAAGGTTTGCTGAGAGAAGAGGGGTTATGACGACGACACCAGACGCTGTCTTCCACTACGAAGTTGAGGCCTCAGAGAATGGAAGCGCCGGTCCGCTGACCACCGTCATTTGTCACGGCAGGGTGGTGAACGAAACCGCGGGTCAAATCAAGGAATTGGTTAAGCCGCTCATCCCCAAAGGCGGTCGTATCGTGCTCGACCTTACCGACGTCAGCTTCCTGGATAGTTCCGGCCTTGGAACTCTGGTGGGCCTCAAGGTGTCCGCGATCAAGGAAGGGTATTGCAAGTTGGAGCTGGTCAACCTGTCTCCGCGGGTAAAAGAACTGCTTCGCCTCAGCAACCTTACCCAGCTCTTCTCCTAGTCGACTGTCGCCGAGCTACCGCAGTTCATCCGGATACAAAGGGCCGCAGCAGCCGTGCCAGCCCGTCCGGCTCCGCCAGAAAAGCATCGTGGCCATGTGACGAAATCAGTTCCCGGTACTGGCAGCGAACGCCGGCTTTCCGCAGGCAGGCAGCGAGCACGGCTATTTCGCCGGGTGGAAATAGCCAGTCTGAAGAGATGCCCACCAGCATCACCTCCGCCTCGATGCGGCGAAACGCCGCTTCGGCCGAGGGGTATCCGCGTGTGGGATCGAAGGTATCCATGGTCCGCGTAATAGCCAGGTAGGAGTTGGCGTCGAATCGCTCTACGAACTTCTCGCCCTGGTAGTCGAGGTATCCGGCCACATCGAATCTTTGCCCGATAAGACCCTGGCCTTGCTCATGCGAGGAGGCCCAGGGATCTCCCCCGCCCCGATCCGGCTTGCGCGCAAACCGATGGTCGAACAGTTCCGCCGACTTGTAGGTGCATCACCGCGAGGGCGCGGGCCAGGCCCAGCCCTTGCGCGCGGCGGCTGATCCGGCTGGATAGTGCCCACCCTTCCAGGCGGGATCGAGTTCGATCATCCGCCGCTGCAGGTGATTCAATCCCAGCCCCATGGCTCCCAGCGGCGCGGCTCCAATCGAAATCACTCGCCCAACCCGCTGCGGAAACCGGATCGCCAGCTCCAGCGCCTGCATACCGCCGATGGACGCACCCATCACCAGCTTGAGCCGATCGATCTTGAGGTGATCGAGCAGGCGCATCTGCAGGGTGACAATATCGCGCGACCGTCACCAGGGGGAAGCGCGGTCCATAGCGGCGGCCGGTGAGTGGATCGATCGAACCCGGTCCGGTCGAGCCGTAACACGAGCCCAGAATATTGATGCCGAGAATGCAGTGGTCGCCCGCCTGCAGCAACCCTCCGTCAGAGAACAGCCGCGGCCACCAATCCGCCACCCGGGCAGAACCCGAGAGCGCGTGCGCCACCAGGATGACGTTGTCGCCCGCCGCATTGGGCTCGCCATACATCGCATAGTGCAGCGTCGGCGACTGCAAGCACCCCGCCGGCCTCAAGGGAGAACGCTTCTGCTGGAGAGAAGTCTCCCTCGAAACCGGGTGCGATCAGGGCCGCGCTGGGGCCGGTGCTCATCGTGCGCTTAGTGCCTCCACCGGCTTGGCTGAATGCCCGTTGGCGATCTGAATGGCGTCGTTGAGGTCGGCGAGCATGTCGCGAACGTCTTCAATCCCGACCGACAAACGCACCAACTCGGGGGTTACGCCGGTGTCGTGCTGCTCCTCGCCGGTGAGCTGGGCGTGGGTGGTCGAAGCAGGGTGAATGACCAGCGACTTGGCATCGCCGATGTTGGCCAGCAGTGAAAACAGCTTCAGCGAATTGATGAGCTTCTTGCCCGCTTCGAAGCCGCCCTTGATGCCGAACGTCACCAGCGAGCTTTGGCCGTCGGGCATATATTTCTTGGCCCGGGCGTAGTACTTGCTGGAGGAGCAGGCCGGGATAGTTGACCCAGTCGACGCCGGGATGGCCGGCCAGATACTTGGCCACCGCCAGGGCGTTTTGCGAGTGCCTTTCCATGCGCAGGTGCAGCGTCTCCAGCCCCTGCAAAAACAGAAAAGCATTAAAGGGCGATGAGCGCCGCGCCGATATCCCGCAACCCCTGCACCCGGGCTTTGAGAATGAAAGCCAGGGGGCCGAAGGCCTCGACATACGACAGCCCATGGTACGACGGGTCAGGGTCGACGAAATCGCGGAAGCGTCCTGAAGCCTTCCAGTCGAACTTGCCCGCGTCGACAATCACGCCGCCGATCGATGTTCCGTGGCCACCGATGTACTTCGTGGCCGACTCGACCACAATGTCGGCTCCCCACTCGATCGGCCGGCGACAGAATCGGGGATGCGGACGTGTTGTCGATCATGAGGGGCACCCTGTGCTGGTGGGCGATGCCGGCCAGGCTTCTCGATATCGGCAATGTCGAGTTTGGGATTGCCCAGCGTCTCGGTGTAAACGGCCCTGGTCTTCTCGTTGATCGCGGCGCGCAGGCCGTCGAGGTCGTCGGCATCGACAAAACGGACGTTGATTCCAAGCCGGGGCAGCGTGTAGTGGAACAGGTTATAGGTGCCGCCGTAGAGCGAGGTGGTGGAGACGATCTCGTCTCCCGCGCCGGCGAGCGTCGTAATCGCCAAGGGTCTCGGCGGCCTGGCCGGAGGCGGTCGCCAGCGCGGCGGCTCCCCCTTCGAGCGCCGCGACCCGCTTCTCGAAGACGTCGGTCGTCGGGTTCATGATGCGGGTATAGATGTTGCCGAATTCCTGCAGCGCAAACAGCCGGGCGGCGTGATCGGCGTCCTGGAAAACGTACGAGGTGGTCTGGTAAATGGGCACGGCGCGCGAGCCGGTGGTGGGATCCACCTCTTGCCCGGCATGCACGGCGAGGGTTGCGAGATGCTGCTTATTCTCGGACATCGGTCTTCTCCTTGGGTTCTTCGAAATGGGAACTCGCTGCAAACGAAAGGCCCGCAGTCTTGGTTGACTGCGGGCCTTTTGGAGAACTGGATCTGGTGGCGTTCAGCCGCCGGGCCGGTCTCCCCGAATGCCCGCATAGATGCGCATACAGCAACAGCATCGACGAGCGGCCGGGTTGGGGAAGCAAAAAGTCATTATTCACATAACTGGTCTCATAAGCCCGAAATGCCGGGGAACCCTCGGATGAGGCCCGCTCCAAAGCGGGTCTCAGGCACTCGACCGAAGTCATAACCCTGGCGTAAGACCAGTTCTAGTACTAAACCCAACAGGCATCGGCTGGCAAATGGCAGGGTCGGCAAACCAGCGCGCGCCTTCGCGCCTTCACCCTCCGCGCACCGCCGGCGAAAGCTTTTTCGGCAACAACATTTCCCATAACGGGAGCCATCCGTATCCAGACACATGCGCCTGAAAAAAACGTCTCGTATGCCGTCGCATTTTCAGACGATCAACGAAGGGATAGCTTCACAGGTTCTGACGCGAAAGTGCAATCCTTTCTCACAAATTTCCGGGAGTACTATCAGTTCCGCATCCATCTGACCCTGTCGTCAGGAAAGGAGGCAACTATGAGTGACCTTCATCGTCGCAGGTCATCCGGCCTCTATGTATTACTGTTAGCTTCTGCCTTGGTGGTGTGTACTCACACCATCGTTGCCGCTACGCTCAACCCATCCGATGATGCATCCCAAGTGGCCACTGCAACTCCCGCCGCCACGCTCTCCCCAGAGATTCAGGGCGACCTGCTCATGGTGCATCGCAGCTATGCCGCTGCGATCGATGCCTATCAACGCGAAACCCATCCATCGGCCGTGCTTTGGAACAAGATCGGTGTCGCTTACCACCACATGTTTGCCCTCGATCAGGCACGGAAGTATTATCAGCGGGCGCTGGCGGCAAACCCGAGCTATGCCGAGGCGCTCAACAATCTGGCTGCCGTCTACCACGGCCAACACGACTACGGGAACGCGGAACGCACCTACAAACGAGCTCTCAAGCTCGCGCCCAACTCCGCCATCTTCTATTGCAACCTGGGCACCGCCTATTTTGCCCAGGAGAAATACAAGCCGGGCATGGAAGCCTATGGCAAGGCGCTGGCTCTCAACCCCAACATTTTCAACCCCGGCCAGATCCAGATTGTGCAGGAAATGACCACTCGGCGGCAGCTGGTAGCCGTCAACTACTATCTTGCCAGAACCTACGCCGCTGACGGCAAGCTGAAGGAATCCATCGGCTACCTGCGCAAAGCGCTGGAAGCGGGCTTTCACGATCAAAAACAGTTAATGGAGGATAAGGAGTTTGCCGCGCTCCGCTCGACGCCCGAGTTCCATGAGCTGATGCTCGAGCAAGGGGGAGGTGAATAAGCAGCCTGCACTCGAGATACCCTGCCACGCTCTCAAAAACAAAAAAGACGCGATGGTTTTCCGCCCCTGTTCATCGAATCCCTCCCCCGAAGAAAGCGATGATATCGATGGCAAAAAAAACACCGCGTCTTGAGTAGCATACGGTCGAACCAAAGGCCGGCCGGGTCGCTCCCATGGAGTAACGTGGAGGGAGGTAGCCAGAAGGTAACCCCCTACCTGGAAGCACCTCCGAATTGGCCGGAAGGCGCCTGGAAGTCGCATGAAAACCTCGCCGCTGAGCGTCAAAGATCCCCAGTTTCTGTTAGCTTCCAGATGGATCGAGCCGGGAATCGAGGCCGACGTTGGTCCGCATCTCGTTGATTCCCGGTACCCGGCTCCACCGAGTTCTGCCGGGCGAGTAGAATCCTCCGGGCAGAGCTTTCGCCAAACCTGCGCAGCGGGCGAGGGAGATGAGTACCTCGTGGCGGAGAAAACGGTAGCAGTGCTCCGAGGGCTGCATGATGCTGGTGGGCACAAATCCGCAACAGACAGAAACACCGTTGACCACCGTGCTCCGCGAATACCGGGTGGAAAGTGGCCGGACCTTGCTGGAGCTTTTGGACGAGTCTCCGCTCCTGCTGATATTTCTGCGCCATTTCGGCTGTTCCTTCTGCCGCCAGACTCTGGACGACGTGTCCCGGCTCCGGGCCGAGATCGAGGCGCGCGGTATCCGGCCCGTCTTTGTCCATCTCGGAACCCCAGAGCGTGCCCGGCCCTACTTTGACTACTACCATCTCTCGGATATCGAGCGGGTGAGCAATCTGGACGCCTCTCTCTATACGGGACCGGTCTTTCAACTGGGCCGCAAGAATGCCTTCTTCCACTTTCTGGTTCCCGCGGTCTGGAGAGGCTGGTTGCTGGGCGCCGGCCGCAAGCAGGGCATCGGCCTCATCCGCGAAGACGCAGACCAGATGCCGGGGATCTTTTTTCTCCGCGATCGTGCCATCGTCCGCGCCTTTCGTTACCGCACCATCGCCGATGAGCCGGATTATCTGAAGCTGATCGCGTGATTCTTTTCGAATCTCCTGTCTCCGCCTCGTCCGGGCATTCGATCCGCCGGACGAACCGGGAAATACCGCGCGCAAGCAGTGATGGATAACCCGTCGCGGCTGCCCGTTACTGGTATGGATCATGGTTACGAAAGAATACACAAATTGGGTATTTTGGTTTGCGCGCGCAGGGCATTCGGCTAAGCTGAATTTGGCGGCGATTGCTTTGTGGCGAACAGCACGCTACTCTTGCCGTGAGAAGGTCAGCCGCGGTCGCTTCGCCGGAAAAATCTGTCTGAGCGTGATTCCGCCCATGAACGAAATGCATCAAAGCAAAAGTATCAAATACTGATACGTTCGCGCAGGCGCACCCGGCGCCTCCTATTCCGATCGGCCAGGAATCTACCCTCGGCGCCCATGAGTGACGGCGCCCGGTACGCAGGGAACGCAAGCAATCACCCGCCTGCCAGAACGCCCGGCAGCCACATTCCGAGAGGTCTATGACATTACATCCAATACAGCGCAGCAGGCGCAAAGTTCTGCTGATCGATCTCGGGCCGCAGTTCGGCGGCATCGAGACCTATCTGGTGAACCTCGCGGATCTTCTGGCGGCCGAGATTGACCTCTATGTTTTGTGTGTCCTGCCTGAGTTGAGCAGCCGCCTGCGGAGCCGCGGCGTCAAGGTTGTTCGCCTGCCTGTATTCTGCGGCCGGTTCAAGGCGCTCCGTTTTCTGGCGACCCTGCTGGTGGTGCCTACACTGCTGCTGCGGTACAACATTCAGACGGTGCAGCTCAACGGGTTTCTTGACAGCCTTCTCATTCTCCCTGCCAGGCTGCTCGGCCGTTCCGCGGTGTACACGCGTCACGGCGGGTTTGAGATTGAGCCGTACGGCTGGTTGCGGCAGCCGCACAAATTTCTGGCGCGCAAGATCGCACGCTGGAGCGTCCAGTTCACCACCCATGTGGTGTGTGTTTCAGAAGTGGTTGCAGAGAGCGTGCAACCCGTGTTGCCCGCTGCCCGCTATTCAGTGATCGCGAATTGGATCTCGGGGCAAAAGCCTTTTCGACCGCCGGTAGCGGAGTTGCCCCCGCGCGCGCGTGTGCTCTGCGCCTCTCGCCTCGAGCACTATAAAGGTGTTCATTTGCTCATTGAGGCGGCGCGCCGGCTCCCGCATGTGGAGGTGACGATCGTCGGCGACGGAACCGATCGAATCTCCCTGGAAGAATCCGCGCAGGGTTTGCCAAACGTCCGCTTCGCCGGGTTTCAAAGCAATCTGCAGGAATTCTATGAACAGGCCGACATCTTTGTGATGCCTTCGCTGGGTCCGGAAGGTCTGCCCATCGCGAGCCTTGAGGCGATGGCGCACGGGCTGCCATGCATCTTCAGCGATCTTCCTGTTCACTACGAAATCACAGACCATGGCAGGGGAGCCTATTTGTTTCGCTCCGGTGACTGGGAGAACCTGCTGACAGCGTTGCGTGAGCTGCTCGCGTCGCCGGAGAGGCGCCGCAGATATGCCGCCGAGGCGCACCGCATCGTCGCCGCGCGGTATAATGAGAACAATGTGCGCGAGGCTTATCTTCGCGTGTTGGCAGGGTGACTGATGACTGTTACTAGTTCCCCTGTTGCCAAAATCGATACCTGTTACAAAAGTGTTTACAAAATGGGTATTTTCGTTTGATCGACAATACCCTCTGCGCTACTCTGAGTTTGGTTAAACACCGCAATTTTAAGTCGAATTGCAAGTGAAACAGCTCCGTAATCTCAGCCGCAGTCAGTTCGATTTTACTGCGGCCTGTTCGATTGGTATTTACGCCTCCACAATCATGATTGTTGCTAGGGAATTAACTAGCGAGCGCGCCACCCGATGGCGATGCAACGGGGCGTAAAATTTAACCATTGGGCCATAACGAAACCATCAAGTCAGCATTGTTCGTGGAGAGCGGGGTCGATGCCACGCCGCCCAGCGTGCAAGTGTTTTTCGTATTGCCAAGCAGATTCGTTCGATCGCCCCGGCGGTGTTCGTAGGGACTTTGAATGGATCTATCGTCTGATGCAGCCGGACACATTGATGTGCCGAGGGGGGCCAGCTGATGAACTCTACCACCCACGATTCCAAATCTTTCGACATGCATGCGCATGAGACAAACATCCACATTGCCATAGCGGACGACTATCCGGTCCTGCTGGCCGGGTTGCGGCAAGCGCTCGCGCCTTGTGGCGACATCGTCGTCGTGGCTGAGTCCGCGCGGATCGCCGATTTGCTCGCCCAGGTTATTTTGAAGAAGCCCGAGATTATTCTCCTGGGATGCGAGATGGATATGGAGAGTCTCGCGCAGCACTTGCATAGTTTTACCGAGCGTCTTGCGGACGTGAAGCTGATTGTGTTTACGGGCAATGCAAGCCTCGACTTTCACGAAGTCGCGCTGCGCAATGGAGCGAGAGGCGTTTTGTTAAAGCAATGCGCACCGCAGTCGATTGCCGAAACGGTGAGAAGGGTGTCTCGCGGGGATCTTTGTTTCGACCGTGCGTTAACACATCGCATGCTGAGCACGTTTGTGCGCCGCAAGCGGACCGAACCCCCACCGGAAACGCCCAAGCTCGCGACGCTCACCGGAAGAGAAAGCCAGGTGATGAGACAGATCTGCGAGGGAATGCGCAACAAGGAAATCGCCAGCAAGCTCTACATCAGCGACGCCACCGTCGCCCATCACTTAACATCCATCTATCGCAAGTTGGGTCTCGCGGACCGCACGGAGCTTCTGCTCTACGCTCACCAGAACGATATCTCGTCACTGAAAGCGTCGTAGGCTTGCGGGAGATTACACAAAGGGTCGGGAAATGCCAATGATGCGGCCTGATGCGACGGGAAGTAGACCCAGAGTGCTCCTGATAGATCTAGGGGCGAATTTTGGCGGGGTTGAATCCTATCTTGTGAGCCTGGCCGACCTTCTGGCAGGCGACCTGGACCTCTATACGCTCTGCGTGCTTCCGGAGCTGAGCGCGCGCTTATCCGCTTGCGGTGTCAAAGTCATTCGTCTGCCGGTGTGCCGTGGAATTTTCAAGCCGCTCCGTTTTTTGGCCGCCCTGATCATTCTTCCGCTGGTGCTTGTGAGATACCGGATCCGGACTGTGCAGCTCAACGGTTTTCTCGAAAGCGCTTTGATCGTGCCGGCTCGGCTGCTGGGGCGCTCAGCCGTCTACACGCGACACGGTCCTTTTGAAATTGAGTTGTACAGCTGGAGGCGGGGCCCGCTCAAGCTCTTGGCTCGAAAGATCGCCCGCTGGAGCGTCTATCTCACCACCCATGTCGTGTGCGTTTCTCAAGCCGTAGCCGAAGGCATTCGGCCGCTGTTGCCAGAGACACGTTACTCGGTCATTGCCAACTGGGTTTCGGGTCAAAAGCCATTTCGACCCTTGTTGCCTGAGTTCTCACCGCGTGCGCGTGTACTCTGTGTTTCCCGGTTGGAGCACTATAAAGGCGTTCACTTGCTAATCGAGGCAGCTGGGCGGCTCCCGCACGTGGATGTCACCATCCTTGGCGATGGAAGTGATCGCGCCGCGCTCGAACAAATGGCGGCCGATTTACCAAACGTGGTTTTCGCTGGATTTCAACGCAACACCCAAGATTATTATGACCGTGCGGACGTCTTCGTGATGCCCTCGATGGGGCCCGAAGGTCTTCCCATCACCAGCCTGGAAGCGATGGCCAAAGGTATTCCCTGTATCTTCAGCGATCTGCTCGTGCATCGCGAGATCACCGATGATGGCAAGGGCGCTTATCTTTTCCGTTCAGGTGAAGCAGCGAGCTTGCTGGCCGGTCTGACCGATCTGCTGGCCTCCCCGGAGCGGCGGCGGAAATTCGCCGCCGAAGCCCACAGGATTGTCGCGGCCCGCTACTCGGAAGGGAATGTGCGCGACGCCTATCTTCGCGTACTCGCAGGGTGACATCCTATGAACACAGTGTTGGTTTTCGCCGAAAGAATGCTGCCGTCGACCCAAACGTTCATACCCCTCCAGGTCAATGAGCTTCGCCGCTACAACGCCCAGTACGTGGGTCTGCTTCCGGCGGATCGAAACATCGAGCTGCCGCACGAGCCCATTCTGCTCTCGGAAAAGCGAACGCGCTCCGCTCGCTGCAGGCGTGAGGCCTACCGTTGGTTGGGTGTGGCGCCGCGATTTCACGCCTCATTACAACAGGTTGGATCAAAGCTGATCCACGCTCATTTCGCCGAGGGCGGTTCGCCTGCTCTCTTTATGAGCAACCGGCTCGATCTTCCGCTCGTTCTGCACTTGAGAGGCGGCGCGGAGATGATGCCGGACTCCGAACTGCGGCGGCATCTCTTCCAACTGCCGTTCCTCGCCTATCGCCGTCGCCTATGGAGCCGGGCTTCTCTCTTCCTCTGCTCCTCGAATTACCTTCGAGAGAAGGCCATTCGCGCCGGCTTTCCCGAGGAAAAGGTCAAGGTACAGTACACCGGTATGAACACCAGCGCCTTCACTCCGACTTTGCCTGTGTCAGAGAAGGATCCGAATTTGGTTATCTATGTCGGCAGGCTGGTCCCGTACAAGGGTTGTGACTATCTGCTGCGGGCGATGCAGCTGGTGCAGAAGCATCGCCCGCAGGCAAAGCTCGTCGTTATTGGCGATGGCGCGTTCCGCATCGCATTGCAGCAGTTGAATGGGGAACTCGGCGTGGGCGCGACCTTCCTGGGCGAGCTTCCGCAACCGGCGATCCGCCCGTGGCTTGAAAAGGCGCGTGTGTTTTGTGGTCCCAGTGTTACCCACGAAGATGGAATGAGAGAGGCTTTCGGCAACGTATTTTCCGAAGCCCAATCCATGGGTGTACCCGTCGTCAGCTTCCGTCACGGTGGGATCCCTGAGACCATGCGAGAAGGCATCACAGGCCTGCTTGCTCCGGAGCGAGACGTAGAGCAGCTCGCTGCTCACCTGGGACGTTATCTCGAAGACGAAGGCTTCTGGTCCCAGTCCCGGGAAGAAGGCATGCGCTGGGTCCGCGAGCAGTTTGACGTGCACGTGCAAACGGCAAAGCTTGAAGATCTCTACGACGGCGTGATCCGCCAGTTCCAGCCTGCGGCGCAAGCGCAGGCCGCCCCGGCCGAAGTGCATGCGTAAGGTCCTGATTTTTAAAGAAACCCTCCTACCGCCTTCCGAGACATTTATCCTTGCGCAGATGAATGCGCTCCGCGCGTATGCACCGATTCTTGCCGGGCTGGAGCGCGCCCGCCCAAGCCTTCCGCTGCCCCACGAGCCACTGCTGTTATCCCGCGGTGGCGGCTCGATCTCGGATGCACGAGCCAAGCTCTATCGAAGAACGGGTGCTGCTCCGCTCTTCCACAAGCGCGCAAAGCACACATGGCCCGACCTGGTGCACGCCCATTTCGGGAGTGGCGGCCGCACGGCGCTTCCGCTGGCCCGCGCGCTGGGTGTGCCGTTGGTCGTTACGCTCCATGGCTCCGACGTCACCGTTCGGAGCAAGGACCCGGAGCTTTATCGGCGGCTCAGCGAAGCTGCGGCCAGGTTCATTTGTGTGTCGGCATTCATTCGGGAACGGGCTCTCGAAGCTGGTTTCCCTGCGCAAAAGCTGCTCGTGCATTACATCGGGATCGATCGCGCGGTTTTCTTCCCCGCGGACTCAACTGCCCCGAGGCAGGGTGTGCTTTTTGTGGGGAGACTGGTAGAAAAGAAAGGCTGCGAGTATCTGTTGCGCGCCATGCAAGTGGTGCAGAGGGCGCACCCGCTAAGCGAACTGACGGTGATCGGCGACGGGCCGTTGCGTTCCTCGCTCGAAGCGTTGGCTCAGCAACTGAAGATCCGGTGCGAGTTTCGCGGAACGCAGTCTTCCGATTTGGTTCGCGAGGCTTTGAGGAACACAAAGATATTTTGCGTGCCGAGCGTTACGGCAGGCAACGGTGACAGTGAAGGTTTGCCTACTGTTTTCGCAGAGGCGCAGGCGATGGGCGTGCCTGTCGTCAGCACGAGCCACGGGGGCATTCCCGAGATCGTAGTCCATGGGGCAAACGGGCTGCTTGCCCCGGAGCGCGACTACGAGGCTCTAGCGAAGGCATTGTCTGTTCTGCTTGGGGATGAAGACCGGTGGCAGCAATTCCATTTTGCAGCTCTTCAGCGTACGGAACAGCATTTCGATCTACGGACGCAGACGGCGCTGTTGGAGAATATCTACACAAGCGTTCTCGCACCTCAGTCTGGGTCAACACGCGACCGCAAAGCTTGTTAAGCCGGGGCCGGAATCGTTGGATACTGTGTACGGGAGAATACTTCGATCGTGATCGGGCCGTTCCTAATGCGCGCGCGCGAGAGTGCCCTGGTGAGGAATGCCGGGTGGCTGTTTGCCGGCCAGGGCCTCTCGTTCGTTGCCCAGGCGTTGTACTTTATTGTGCTCGCCCGCCTGCTTGGCACCAGGCAGTACGGGTTGCTGGCGGGCGCTGTCGCCCTGGTCGCGGTGGTGAGCCAGTACAGCTCGCTCGGATCCGGACTCCTGTTCCTGCGCTACGTCAGCCCCGATCACAGTCGCTTCCGTGAGTACTGGGGCAATGTTTTGATGTCAGTGTGTCTGCTCGGCGTTTTGCTGGCAGTTGGACTTAGATTCGCAGGCCGCTGGCTGGTGGGCGAGGCGAGCGTTCCGCTTCTACTCCCAATTGCGATCAGCGACTGCCTGTTTCAGCAACTGAGCGCCTGCGCCGGGCAAGTCTTCCAGACCTTCGAGAAGATGAAGTACAGTGCAGCGCTTACGCTGCTCAGTAACATTGCACGTTGTCTTCTCGCGGTTGGCATGCTTCTGGTGCTGGGCAAAGTGTCGGCCTGGCAGTGGGTACTAGGATCCCTGGCGGTGTCATTTCTGACTGCGTGCATTGCTTTGGGGATTGTGACCCGATTCTTCGGGCTGCCTTCCTTCTCACCGTCTTTGTTGGTGAAGCGTTCGGCAGAGGGCTTCGTCTTTGCCATTTCGGGATCGACCACGGCGGTCTACAACGATATCGATAAGGTCGTACTCTCCCACTATGGGATGGACCGAGCCAACGGGATCTATTCGATGGCCTATCGTGTGGTCAATATCGGAACCATGCCGATCATGTCTATCGTTGCCGCTGCATTCCCCAGCTTTTTCCGGGCGGGCGTCAAGGGTATTTCCGCGACTGTTCCCATGGCGCGATCGCTGCTGAAGCGCACCGCGGTTCTGGGCATTTTGATATCGGTGGGGATGTTTGTGTGCGCTCCGCTGATTCCTCACCTGGTGGGGAAGTCCTATGTGGAGTCGATCAGTGCGCTGCGTTGGCTTTGCCTGATTCCGTTTTTCCGCTGCTTTCACCTGAGCGCGGGGGATGCTATTGCCGGGGCGGGACATCAGAAGTTTCGCCTGGTTTCTCAATCGATCGCGGCGGGGGGCAATCTTCTGCTCAACATCTATCTGGTGCCGCGGTATTCGTGGCATGGCGCCGCGTGGGCGTCCTTGGCGACCGATGGAGCGCTTGGCGTGATGAACTGGATAGCCTTGATACTGCTCAGCAGGCGGCCGGCGCCCGTGCTGCTGACTGCGGATTGACGTGAATCCGTATGCGGCTTTCCTTAGAGTCGATCCTCGCCGTCGCCGCCCATCAACATACGACTTTCGTAAGTAACAGCCGTTATCGCCGCGGTCTCCCTTGGGCGTCAAGCCTGGCTAAACATTCGCAACCTCGCGCCAGAAGTCATCCACGATCCGGGAGACAACCGAGGGATGGAAGGCCTGAGCGCGCTGCAGTCCAAGTGTGGCCATACATTTCCGCCGTTCGGCGTCAGCCATCACGGCAGCAATAGCTGATGCGATATCGGCCGGCTTGTGGGGGTCGAAGTAAAACGGTGCCGAGCCACCTACTTCGGGCAGCGAGGTTGCGTTCGAAGTCAACACTGGCGTTCCGGTGGCCATGGCTTCGAGCAGCGGGATACCAAAGCCCTCAGAAAAGGACGGGATGAGTGCGGCGCCGGCGCTGCGATAGAGGTTGCGAAGTTCTTCCTCAGTGAGAAAGGGCATAAAGGAAACGAGACGGGTGATCCCGAACTGGTCCAGCAGCGACCTAAACGAATCGACTTCCCGTGAAAGGCCTACGATCTTTATGGGCGCCGCCGAGTCTCCGGTAACGCGAGCATATTCGGCGTAACCGGCAATTGCCCCTGCAGCGTTCTTATGCGGAGCGGAAGAGGTCACCATCAGCAGGAAATTTTCGCGCGCCTCGATCGGCGCGGGGTCAAACCAACTCTCTGGAATAGTGCATGGGATGACGCGGACGTTTGCTTCTGGAAAAGCATGGAGAATTTCTGAGCGCGAATGTTCTGAGACCGTCAATATCAATTCGGCTCGCGAAACCGAGGGACCGATCTGCCTCCGCAGATACGAGTCCATTAACCTGGGTTTGAGGCCGCGCTGCTGGAAGCCTTGTAGCATAATCATGTCGTGAAGGACGAGGATGAGCCGCACCGACGATGGCAGGAAGAAGGGCGCGGTATTTTCCGGCGCCAGGAACAGGTCGATCTTGTGACGACGCAGACTGTTAGGGAGTGACACCTGTTGCCAAATGCGGTGCCGGTAAGCGCCTTCCTGGATCAGCTTCATACCAGAGCGGTTTGGAGCCGTGGATGCGAAGCCGGCAAAATTTTCGATATGACGCCCAAGCAGGTTCCGTAACTGCAGCCCTTTGCCTAGACCGCCGTTGGGGGATAAGAATGCTTGAGCGTCATACCCGATTCTCAACATAACCGTTTTCCTTTGCGATTGTTGCAACGACGCGGAGCATTCCCTTGCGGCATACACGCCTCTGGCTACTATTGTAGCGGTGTTCGACACCGGGGAATTCGGGTGCCCTAAGGGTGCGCGCAAGGTGGCTATTAAGCCTTAGCAACCAAGCGCTGGGCCCTTGCCTACGGTTTATAAAAGCTGACCGCAATATTGAACGAACGCGGTCCGTAGTCTCGATCAACCTGCTCGCGCTACCGCCAACAGGCCGCTGAGAACAAAAAAATGATCACTGCCTCGTTGCCCATCGTGACGGGGCCGCGAGCAGACCCGGCGTTCTGGCTGAATCTTTGCGCTGTCGCCAGGGGGTGATCAGCGGCGTTTAAGGAGGAAAAGAAAAGGCTACGAGTATGGCCCAACAGCACCACGAGTGCTGCCGCGCCACGTATTGCGTTGAGGTGCACAGAGCTAACGGTGTCGCGAGGCAGCGGCCACATTTGCTGCAACGGCTTTGCAGCGTGAATAAAGAAATAAGAGGTGGTAAAGGTCAGAGCATAGACCGTCTGGAGCATTGATATCCTGGCGAACACCAATACGATAGCGATGTAGAACAGCGCTGCAGGCAGAATGCGCAAAGCACGTTTCTTATAAAAGCGGCCAAAATCGATCCGCGCGGTGCGTGTGTGTTCCCGGTATCCGGTGGGCCGAACTGCTTACGCCAAAGCTACTTCCCATGGAACGATCCGCCACTTTCTGCATCTCCTGATGGTCGGGATGGTCGACTTGCAAGTGCTGAGGTGCTTACTTCTATCGAGATCCGGAACTGGTTGCGTCTAGACCTGTACCGTCTCGCTTGGAGCGAGGGTCTTTACCTTTGCGCTTTCCCCTGATGGGACCACCGGCTTACGCCGATCCGGTTCGTAGTACCGCTTGAGACGCAGGAACGGGCTCTCGAAGAGGTAAAAGGAGACGCTGGCAATCGCCAGAACGATACAGAACTCGCCTGCTAAGCAGAGGAGCGCTCCGATCGCAGAGCCGCTTCGAATGACCGATTGGCCGAAGCCAGAGCGCAGGAAGGCGGCAAATACCAGCGAGTGAAGCAGATAGACTCCATAGCTGATTTTGCCCAAGTAGCGGAGAGCCGGTGCACGAAACCGCCTCGAAATGACGGCCCCGTCATCCAACAGCAAGACCAGCAGGGCCATGCCACTCAATGCCTGCACCGTTTGCGAAAGGTTGTTCCAGAAGCCGGCTGGAAGGCTGAGGCCAAGGGGGAGAAGACAGGCCACAAAACGGGCTGAGGGACGCCAGCCGGCGATCTGTTCCAAACGGCACGCGACCAAGGCTCCGGCGGCCAGAGCATCGAGTTGCAGGAGTGTGTTGTGCAGTTGCAACAGGCCGGTGAAACGTAAGCCGATCGTGCCGATGATCATGGCAAAACACAGCCGTTCCAGGCTGCGACGGGAAAGAGCGTAGACGATCAATGGCCACAGGAGATAGAACTGCTCTTCGACCGCGAGAGACCAGACAGGTCCAAGCGGTGCCGGCTGAGTGGTGTTTCCGTAGACGAGGTTAGAAACATAGAGCACATACGCCCACCAGTGCACCCCATGCTGATGCACGGTTCCGGAGAAAACGACGAAGGCCAGCAAGGCGTAGTAAAGGGGGTATATGCGCAGGGCCCGGCGGGCAAAAAAATTGCGGAAAAAATGAGGACGGTCTTTCGAATCGAGGAGAATGCGCGTAATCAGGAAGCCTGAAAGCACAAAAAAGAGCTGCACTCCCAGCGAGCCGTAGTTGTCTACCAAACGGAAGTAGGGAACGTGGATGAATTCGATCGCCGAGTGGGCAAGAAGTACCAGCAAGACAGCCAAACCTCTCAGGCCATCAAGCTGTGGGATATGTTTCCGCTGCAAATGTTTCCTCCCGTTTGCGGAGCTTGGTGCGAGCGGCGTTGGTGATTGCTGCTGTTTGCCGGCGGTCATGTTTCCAATGGGATCGGTTGCACGGCTCCGTTCAAACCGATGCAGGAGACCAGGATGAGCACCCAGTCCAGCGCGTCCGAAGTCATGAACCATCCAGCGTCCAGGTTGGTCAGCGCGGCGAGGAAGAGGATGGTGAGGAACCAACCGATCTTGGGCGAATACTGAGGAGAACGCAAGAGACGTACTCCCTGGATCGCTGCCCTGCCGATCATTGCCACGACCAAGCCGACCCCAAGGAAACCAATCTGCAGGGCCAAGTCCAAGACGCCATTTTCGGCGTAGCCGATATTGGGCCAGCCGATGGTAACACTAATGCGCTGGGATTCGGGGTTGCCGGAAGTCCAAAACGACCCGAAGCCATACCCCAGGACCGGGTGCTTCACGATGGATCGCCAGACCTCGGTATAGATTCCGGTCCTGCCGGTCATGGAAGCATCTTTTCCCATCGATGCTGCCAACAGGGGCCAGAAATGAATTCCGAGCGCCACGGTGGCAATGCCGGCAGTGACCGTCAGTATCACCATGACGATGAGCTCCAGCCCTCGCAGCCGCTTTACCAGGTTCAGCCAGACCACGAACAAAAGCACACCGACGGTGTCAAACCACGCGCCACGCGATTGACTTTTGTAGATGAGAAAGAGGAGGAGTAAGGCATACAAGATTCTCCGCCCACGGCCATAGGCGTTGGTGAAGAACACCGGGGTAAGCAGAAACGCCATACTAATGCCGAGGGAATTCTTGTGATTGGTGATGCCTTGCCAGGCGCCTTTGCCATAGCCTTGAAACGTTCCATAGGCTGGAAGCGCAAATACGAAGAGAATGCTCAAAAGCGCAGAGACCACACCCATGAAAATCAGGAACTGCATGAGGCGTTCTGACGAGTACCGGGCACTCAGGTAGCAGGCAAATAGGGTGCACAGACCCACTTGTATGCACATCTGCACCGTGATCATTGGGGATACTGACCAGGCCGCCGAGCATACTGCGAGGGCCAACATCGCAGGAACGATGAGGTTCTCTTTGAGAACGGCCCAGATCTGACGATGCCCGGCAAGGACAAACCCGAGTAGAAAGAGCAGATACACATACAGGTAGTAATGCGAGCCACGGGCCCCCTCAATGGCCGCGCCGTTCTGGTGTGCTTGCGCTGTTTTGGATGGACCGGCAAAATAGACGGCCTGCCTGGCGATTAGCGTCAGAACCGGCCAGAAGAGCAACCAGGAGAGGACCTGCTGCGAAACCGGGAGGTCTGCCTGGCTATTCATCCTGAGCCGATGCGCAGCAGGACTGTAGACGCCTGCACTATCTGCCGTGGCCAGTTGCCATTTTGACTGAGGAATATTCATGCAGATCTGTCGTCGCCAAATCGGGTGGATCATGCTCATGCCTTGGGTGACGCCATGAGAGCCTTCATTACCGCGGTGTAGGCCGGCGTCGGTTGATACTGGACGTCGAATAGATTGGGCCGATGCAAAAGACCGTCTGATCTCCTCGGAATGTTGGGGTCATCTCTCAATTCCTCGAACGTGATGTCTTTGACGAACGGTCCAACGAGTTCGATGAACTCGCCGTACTTGGTGGCCACCGTCTGATCAATGAGCGGTGCGGGTACGTCAACGTCATCCACATCAAACTCTGTAATCATGATTTCCAAGCCAAGGTCTTGTACCTGCTTCAGAAAGCTGGTCATGCCAGGCTTGTCTAGCGGGGTGTTGCCCCGGAGATGACCTTGGATGCCTATGGTGGATATCGGAACGTGTGCTTTCTTAAGCCGAGCAGCTAAAGCGAGAAAGGCGGCACGCCGTACTTGCTCCCCCGGCGTATCGTGCTCTATGTAGCACTCGTTCAACACCAAGCGTGCTTTTGGATCCGCGGCGTGAGCGGTCTGAAATGCAATGTCGATATACTCGGGTCCGATGAAGTCCAGCCATGGCTTGCGACGCAACCCGTCCGGGCGATTGTCATGGTAGATCGCCTCGTTTACCACGTCCCACGAGTAAACGCGGCCTGCGAAGTGCTTGACCACAGTTGAGATGTGGTCTGTCATGACCTGCTTTGCGTTAGTGGGCGTTACGTAGGAATGAAACCAATTGGGCAGCGCATTCCACCAGAGCAAGCAGTGGCCGCGGAAGAGCAGACCATGACGTTCGGCCCATGAAACATCTGTGTCCCCGAAAGAGAAATCGTAAGTGTCCGGTGTGGGACGTAGACGGTTGGAGAATTTAAGGTCGTTGCCGACGGCGATCATGGAAAAGGTGTCCGCAATTGTCGCCGATGCCACAGGGTCGAACAACAACTCGTGCTGGCCTGTGAATACACCCAATAACCTTCCGCTCTGCTGTGCGGCGTGCTTGAGCGCAGAAGTGTCCGGGACTTGGGCCGATAGAGTTTGCGAGGTAGCGAAGCCAGCACTGCCGGCCAGCAAGGCGGCCGAGCCGCAAAGAAACGAACGTCTGCTTATGCCCTGTGTCGAAGAAGCTGTGAGACCTTCACTCATAGTTTGACTCGGGAAGAATAAAGCCCCGCAACAGGCCTTCGGCGTGGGCGAAGCAGAAGCCCGCGTTGACAAATTGGCCCCGCGCTGAAACCAGCAGCGCACGAGTGAGATCGTAGGTGAGAAGCCCAACCCAAAGGAGAACGAGCGAATGACGACGCACCAAGCGACCCATACCGGCACCGTAACTCACAGCGCGAGCGCGAGAAACGGTACCGCTCAGCATGTCGCGCCGCGGGTGGTGAATATGCAACTCGCGATCAAACCGGCCACGGAGCCCGGTAGCGAGAAGACGCAAAATAAAATCCGTTTCTTCGCCGCGATTGAGGTTGGGATCGAAATGGACTGCGCGGGTGCGCGCCAAGCCGGAGACAAAAAGACTCGAGCAGAACGTTGTCCGCAACACATTCAGTGGGCCTATGTCGCATGCATCCTGAATCCAGCGATTGCCGCTCGGCACGCCGCCGGCGTCCAGTGCGCCTACCGCCAGCACAGAATACTCGGCGTTTTCCCTGAACCAGGAGTCCACCCGGTTCAGCAGGGAAGGCGGGTACCAGCAATCGTCGTCTGGAAAAGCAATGATCTCACCCGAGGAGGCCGCCATTCCCGCGTTGCGCGCAGCGGAAACATTTTTCTCCGTCGCTCGCAGGTGAAGCACCCGCAGAGTCTTCGGGAGCCGGTTAAGCAAAGGCGAGATGCGTTCATCCTCATTTTGATCAACAACAATCAGTTCCAGGTCGTCCCGATTCTGGAGAACAATGGACGCTAGCAGCTCACCAACTTCGGTGGTTCGGCCAAGGGTTGGCACAATCAGGCTGAATCGGAGCATCGGCGATGACCTTGCGTTGCTAAGGATTTGAGGTTGCTACTGTCGGCTCGCAGTTTGGTAAGCGGGAACAAGCCAGGAGGGGGCGGGTGGTCAGAAGCCAGACTCGCGTCCGATTTGCGTTGAAAGTGTTTCTGAAAACCTAGTGGCTCGGGTGAGTGACAACTCCGCCAGGTTTTGACGGGTCGAAGTCGACTCGAATTTCAGTACTTACGTCGACGGCGATTTGGTCTTGTATGAACGGCTTATATCGCCATAGGCGCACAACGTTCATTGCCTCGTCCTGTAGTGGCTGTTCACCGGAAATGACTCGCATGGGCGTGACGGTGCCGGATTTCCATATGACTACTCGCACAATCACCGCGGAAGGTTTCGCGGACGCGCCCGCAGCTTGCGGATAGTTAGGGCTCACCATGGTGATGCACTTCCCCGTCATCATTTTGGCGGGTACGTTGAGCTTGCCTAAAGGGGCGCCTGCGCCACTTTCCTGAAAATAGTCGCGGCCCGCGGAGTGCCTCAGCGGAGATGGCGATGCATGGGCCGGAAGGAGCAGGAATGCCAGGCTGGCTCCGGTCAGCCAGTTACGATTTCGTCGAATCGCTGCCGCAGCCTTTATGCGCAGAGTCGCTGCGATTGTTTCCCGCGTATCGTGTGCCATCAATGAACCAGGTATACAGCAGCTCCGGCGGTCGAAGCCCCAATGGATGAGCTGCTCATCGCAACATTCTTCAGCCAGCTAAACGGGACATAGACGATGTCGTTGGGCTCGAGCATGATGGGTGGCTGCTTGCCCTTTTCCATGCGATCGAGCCGCACGGGCAGCTCCACCTGACCCTGAGCTGTAGTACGGATCAGACGAACCTGTGACTGCACAGCGGTCTTATTGGGCGACCCCGCCATGGCAATCAGCTGCAGCACGCTCAAGCGCGCATCGTTACTGGCGATTACATAGCCGCCAGGCCGATTGACATCGCCCATCACGTATACCATCGGTGCTCTCCCTACCAGGACGGTGTCACCAGGGTAGACCGTCACTAGATCCGTTAGTGCCTGCTGAGCATCGTTGGCGACATAATACGTAAGTTGCTCGGATGATTTGTGACGTTTCACGGTCACGTGACGGTCTGCCGAGTCGGTAAGACCCCCGGCGAGCGAGAGAACTTTCAGGATCGACTGCGGTGTCGTAATCGAGTAAGTACCCGGGGTTCGTACCTGGCCCAACACGGATACATCTTGTGTTGCCAACTCCTCCATTTTGACAGCGACCTGGGGCTGATTCATGATGTGCTTTTCAATCAGCAACTTCTGAATGCTCGCCGCTGCTGCGGCCGGCGTGTCGCCGGCTACATGGACGCTACCAATGTAGGCAAGAGGCACCGATCCGTCGTCGGTAACGCGCACTTGCTGCTGCATTTCAGGCGTATCGATCACGTCCACCTGGATGAGGTCGCCCGGTCCGATCAATAGGCTTTCCTGCTGCGCAAAGCACGGGGCAGTAAGGGCGCCAAAGAGCAGGAAAGCAGGAAGGAACTTGTATCTATGCATGCTGATCGCTCCCGGAATAAGAAAGCTGTTTGTAACCGTAATAGCGGAACTGGGCTGCGCCGGAGGCTCTTACGCCGTTGAGGACCATGCCGATCTGCCGTACACCTTGCGCGCGCAGGATCTGGCAGGCGCGCTCCAGCGATCGGCGATCGGTCACGTTGTGGCGGGCGACCACCAGGGTGAAGTCCGCATAGCGGCTGAGCAGCGCGGAGTCGGTGACCGGGAGGATGGGCGCGCCGTCAATGAGCACGTAGTCATACTCTCCGCGCCACATACGCACCAGCTCCGCCATGTGCTCGGAGGCCAGCAGCTCGGCAGGATAGGCGGGCACGGGGCCGGCAGCCAATACGTTGAGTCCCGGAATGGCGGGGAAGGGAATCTGCGCGGTGAACGTCTTGTCTTCCACGTTCCCATCGGAGAGCAGCGAACTGAGACCGTGATCCGCATCCAGATTCAAGCAGTGGTGAAGTGCGGGTGTGCGCAGATCGCCGTCCACCAGCAATACCTTCTTTCCCCGCTGCGCGTAGAGGATGGCGAGATTGGCGCTGAGCATGCTCTTGCCCTCTCCCGATACCGAACTGGTGACCAGCACCACCTGGCCGCAAGGCGCTCCATTGTTGCCCTGCATCAGCGAGGTGCACAGCGCGCGCAAGGCTTCGGTGTACGCCGCGCGCGGCTCAGCAGCGGCTACCACGGAGTTCGCCGACATCAAGCTGGCCGCGGGGGAGTGCACGGTACCCGCGGAAGCGTACGAAGGCGCCTTGGAGCTGGCCAGGCGCTTCCGTTCGGATTTTGCATCATGAAAAGGAAGCAGGCCCATGGCGGCTTCGGCAAGCAGCAGCTCCATTTCGCCCAGCTCCTGGATGCGGGTGTCGGTAGCGTCGCGGAAGAGCGCGCCGCAAACACCGAAGAGCAGGCCGCCGGCAATGGAACCGGCTGCGTAGAGAAGGGCACTCGGCTTCGCAGGCCGGGCGGGCACCTGGGCTGGGTCTACCAGGGTGATGTTGCTGGACCGCATGCCGGCCACCAGGTCCGCTTCTTTCATGCGGCCCACCAGGTTTTCATACAGGGTCCGGCTCTGGGTCGCTTCCTGCTTGGCGATCTGGTACTGCACCGCCTTATCGTTCTGGCCTTCGGCTTGGCTCTTTTCGTCAAGGTACACGGCGCGATCCTTGTCCTCAATCTGTTGCGCCACGTCGTAATCGTTTTGTACCCGCGAGGCGACGCGCGCCGCTTCGTCGTGGATGGATTTCCGCGTGCTCGCGAGGCTGGATTGCAGCTCAGCTAGCTTGGGATAGCCCGAGCCGAATTTGGCGGAGAGCTCGTTCAATCGTGCCTGCGTCTGCGCTTCTTCGCCGCGCAGGCTCTGCAGCAGCGTGAGCGAGCCGGTCACGCCCGACGAAGCTCCGCTGAGCATGCCGTTGCCGGCAAGCCCGGAGATGAGCTCCGGATCACCATTCTTTACCACCTGGTACAGGGCGCCTTTTATGATGCGCGAGGACTGTGCCTGTTCCAATTGGCTGGTTGCCTGTTGCAGCCGGTCGAGCGCGGGGGTGAAGACCTGCTCATGTCCCTGGGTGTCGGTTTGGCCAAAGGCAAACACACCCGAGTCGCGCTGCAGGTCGACGACCTTGGCCTGCAAGTCATCGCTCTGCCGGCGCAAGTCGCGGAGCTGGCTTGCCAGCCAGTCACTGGCCTCGCGAGTCGCGTTGTGACGGGTCTGGAAGTTGTATTCCACCAGGTCATGCACCAGTTGATTGACTACCGCGGCGGCCGTCGCCGGACTGGTGCTGAGATACTCAACGTTGATCAGACGCGTGCCGGAAACGGGCGTTACCTTGAGGTGGGCTTGAAACGCGTGAACAACGGAGGCGCGGCGTCCCGGCGCTTGCTCCAGCGGGACGTTGACCGGGTCTGGCACACCGGCGGGGGCAACCAACCCCAGAACCCAACCGATCGGGCTGAAGCTGGAGTGAAAGTCGGGGCTCTTCTCCAGGTTCAATTCCCGCACCACCTGCAGCGCGAGCGAATCGGATTGCAGAATCTGGGCCTGGGTCTGCAGCGTGACGTTCGATTCGACCGCATCCGATGCGGATTCGGGCCCCACAATGGTGTTCATGCTCAAGGTGTCCGCCGATTCCTTGAGCACCTGGATCTGGGCCGTGGACTTGTAAAGCCGGGTGGCGGTGGCGAACCGCGCGCCTGCCGCGGCAATGGTGAGCAACAGAACACTCACAACGATGCCCCGTCGCCGGGACAAGACTCCCCAAAGATCCTGGATGGTCATTTCCTTCCGCGGGATCATCGTTGCCGGCGTACCGGCAATCACGGTCGGGGTCATGGCAAAGTCATTCTTCACGGGCATTGGTTCACCTCGGAACTTCGGTTCCTGCGCAGGAAAGGTTGGCGATGCGAGCGAGTGCCGGCCAATTTTCATAGGGTGGGGGTCGTAAGACCCTCTACATCACGAGCGGTGATGATAGACCGGGCATCGAGCCGGCTATCCAGATGCATATCGAGAGATTTGTTCTGCTGCAGCAAGGCCAACTCGCTCAGCTCGGCGGCGAAGCGGTCTTCATTGACGAAGTGCACAAACGTATCGAGGATGGCGCGGCGGATGCGCTGGCGGAGCACGATGGTAGCAAACTCCGCGTTGCCGATGAGATAGCGGCGCCACATGCGGCGCGGCTCGCGGCACAGCCGATAGAGCCATTCGCAGCCGATATTCTGGGTCCATTGCGGCGCGCGCGGAACCACTCCCCCTACGATCTCGAATGAGCCACCGACACCGATACAGACCGGCACCGAAAGCTGCAGGCCGTGCTCGTAAATCCAATACTCCTGCTTGGGCGCGCCGAAGGCGACGAACAAGATGTCGGGCCGCGCAGCGGTAATGGCATGCGCTGTCTGCCTCAAACCCAGCTCACTCTGCTCGAAGCCGAGCGGAGGGCAGTAGGTGGTACACCTCAAGCCTGGGTTGCCCGCCTGTAACACGCTTGCGGCGAGCTCCGCCGAACCTGGCCGGCCGCCCAGCAGAAAGACGTGCAGGCCGGTCTTGGCGGCGCGCGCGCACAACTCTTTAAAGATATCGACGCCGGCGATGCGCTGCTGCAGCGAGCGCCCATACAGGCGCGCTGCAATGAGCAGGGAGATACCGTCGGGAATTACCAGGTCCGCGTGCGCATACACTTCCTGCAAGCGCCGATCCTTCTCCAGCAGAACGATGTGCTGCGCATTGGGAGTAAGGACGAATGCGGGTTGGCCGGCGCTGCGTGCATGGGCAACAATCGACGCACACACCTCTTGCGAAGAGCAGTTGTCGATCAATGCATGACCAACGCCGATACGCACTACATCGGGCCCGCGCAGTGGGGTGCGGGACGAAGCAGCGGCAGCAAACCATTGTGGGTTGACATTCATGTTTCTGCTCTCAATAGTCCGAGTGCGCTCCGGTGCTCTGGTTGTATTGTGTGCATTCGAAATGGCACGGTATGAAACCAGAGTGGAAGGGGAATGGTGGTCAGAGCCTGGGGAGACTCTTCAAAAAGACCATCAGTTGAGGATCGCCTCCAGCGTCGAGGCATCCACCTCAAGCGCTACGTGGTGATGGATGAGCTGCACGGTGAGCACGAAACGCCATTCGCTGCTTTTTCGCACCAACCAGCCTTCGATGCCCTGCATCGCACCGCTTTTGATACGTACGCGCTGGCCTTCGAGAAGGTCCGCGTAGGGCTCCGCCTTTTGCTCCGCGAGGCTGGTGCGGAGAAACTCGATTTCCCGGTCCGGCAGGCTGAGCGGCTCACGGCTGTTACCGACCAGTTGCCGTACCCCCGGAGCGCGCAAGACCCGGGCGCGCTCCACCTGGTCGATGCGGACAAATAAATAGGTAGGGAACAGCGGCAGTTCCACTTTGACCTTTTGCCGGTTCTTCCACACACGGGAAGATTCGTAGGTGGGGAGGAATGTCTCCACACCGGCCGAGTCAAGGTACCGCGATGCAGCCTTTTCGTGTTGCGGCACGGTCACCACAGCGAACCACCTGCGGGGATCTTGCGCCGGGGCTAGCGATTGCCTGGGAGAGCGGCTGGTCGTGAGAGACATGAATCTTTGGCCCCGTACAGCGCAGCTAAGAGCTATTTAGACAAGGCTTCGCCTGTCTGACTTAGCACTCGCTGTCAGCAAAATGAGTCTTGACCCGCGCGCGGAACGCATTCTCGGTCAGATGAAAATGCAGAAACGCCTGGGCTTTGACCAGTTCAAGCTTATCGGCTAACAAGAACACCTGAATATTGGAAGGATATGACGATCTAAATGGCAAGACCTTCGAGCGAAAACTAGAAGGCTTTGCTATTGATTCTGGATGGCAGATGAGGTAAAGCAGACGGGGAAAATGACTAACGGCGATTCTCTGTATTTCCTTTCATCGAATCCCTCCCCCGAAAGAATCGATGTAAGTGTTTAAGAGAATCGCCGCTTGAAAAGAGCATACCGGGTCTCAGGAAATTCGCTATGAGTCTTGGGTAATAGAAGGGCGAATTGTAGTAATAGCACTTGGTAATGACGCTTTGTACCGCCCGCATCTCCTTTCTAATGTGCGCGCGATGGTTTCTGATGGGCGGGGCGTGCGGCCCGGGTGCTATTACTGGATGTTGTTACTTAGGGACTGTGCGGGCCCGTGAGGGGGGCCTTTTACCGCTTATACCGCTTTTAGCGCACTAAAAAAACCCGCAGCGGCGGCGGCGGTGGTCATTTTGCATGAAAACCAGCGAAAAATGCTGTAATGGCAGAGAGGCTCATCCATGCACGTGGTAGATCTGATTCGGAAGAAGCGCGACGGCGGCGTTCACACGGACGCGGAAATAGCCGCGCTCGTTGCCGGCGCAGCGACCAATTCCATTCCTGAATATCAACTGACGGCATGGCTCATGGCTGTTTTCTGGCGCGGCCTGAACCTCGCCGAACTGCACAGCCTCACCACGCACATGCGCGATTCCGGCCGGGTGCTGAACTTTCGCCTTCCGGGCGCCAAGGTGGATAAGCACTCTACCGGCGGAGTAGGGGACAAGACCTCGTTTCTGGTAGCGCCGATCGCGGCCGCGGCCGGGCTCTCCGTTCCGATGATTTCCGGCCGCGCCCTGGGCCATACCGGCGGCACCCTCGATAAGCTGGAGAGCATCCCTGGCTATCGAACGAGCCTGGAAGAGGACGAGATGTTCGCGGTGCTCAGCGCCTGCGGCCTCTCGATCGTGGGCCAGACCGAATGGCTGGTGCCGGCTGACCGCACACTTTACTCATTGCGCGACCGGTCGGGAACGGTGGAGAGCCCATTTCTGATTTGCGCTTCCATCATGAGCAAGAAGCTCGCCGCCGGCCTGGATGCGCTGGTGCTGGATGTGAAAACGGGTTCGGGCGCTTTCCTCAAGCAGAAGGCCGATGCAATCTACCTGGCGGAGCTGATGGTGGCTACCGGAAATCGGGCCGGCACCCGGACCGCCGCGCTCATCACCAATATGAGTCAACCGCTCGGACGGATGGCGGGTAACGCGGTCGAAATTGTGGAAGCGGTAGAGGTGTTGCGCAATGAGCGCCACCCGCTTACCGAAGATCTGCGCCAGCTCTCCCTGCAGCTTGCGGGATGGATGGTTTACCTGGGAGGGAAAGCGCCGAACCCGGAAGACGGGGTGCAGCTTGCCGAAGAGCTATTGCAGAGTGGCCTGCCGCTCGAAAAGCTTCGCTGCATGCTGGCTGCCCAGGGAGGCGACCTGGCGTGGTTTACCCAGCCGTCGCGGCTGCATCGGCCGGGCTATCAATACAAGGTGAAGTCCGCCTCGGCAGGCTTTCTCTGCGCTATCGATTGCGGCGAAGTGGGATGGGCGGTACAACGCTCCGGCGCCGGCAGAACCGCACCCGGGGAAGCCGTAGCGGCCCACGCAGGCGTCGAAACCCATAAAAAGATAGGCGACCCGGTCGCGGCCGGCGAAACCCTGTTTACCGTGTATGCCGAGCAGGAAGCGCGTCTGGAGCCGGTCGCGGAAATGCTGAGCCGGTGTTTCACGCTCGGCGCGAAGCCACCCGAACCGGCCCCGCTCATCGAGAAAATCGTTGTCTGAGTGCGAACGAAGCTTTTAGTGGCCGTATTGGACGCCATTGTCCAGCGATGACCCGCGCACCGGCTGGTAAGGCTCGACGGCCAGAATGTTGCCCAGAATCGTGCGTTCGTGCGGTGTGAACTGAGCCTGGAACTGACCCGAGTTCATCAACGCTGAGCGCTGTTCAGGAGGGTACTCCCGCAGATCGCGAAAGGCCTTTCTCACCAGCCGCTGCCGATCTTCCGGGAGCGCATGGAAGTCTTGCACCGAGGTGCGCACTTCCTGCCGCATCTGCGGGGTCAGGCGCTCCATTGCCTCGATGTGATCGAGGGTACGCTGACGCTGGTTGGGCGGCATGCGGTTGATCTGCCGCAGGCGGTTCATCAGTTTTTGCTGCATTTCCGGGTTCAGGCGGTTGAAGCCGGGTTCGTTCTGCAGCGCCCGCTCCTGTTGCTGGGGAGGCATGTTGCTATGCCGCTGCAACCACTGCCCCAGATGGGCCTGCTGGTTGTTTTCAAACCGGGGATGCCCGCCCTGCTGCAGCGCCGGGCGAGCGAAACAAAAAGTGGGTACTGCTACCGCGGGCATGACCACCAACAGTGCCGTAAAGACACGACCAGCGAGCTTTCCGCGAAGGGATGTCAACTCGAGCTGGTGGCGGCTTGCCATGGTGGTGCCAATTGCGAAACTGCTTAGGCCGTAAATCAGTTTGAGGCGCCTATTCCGGTATCTTCGTCCCCGTCCAGCGCATTCAACTGCTGAAAGAGCTGGGCGTTGCCATCATACGATTGCAGGTCGCGCACCGTGGCCGAGGCCTGGGCTACCGGCACACCCTGGTAGTCGAGCAAGGCAAAGGCGCCGCCGCCAACCGCCAATACCGCAGCCAGGCTAGCTGCTGCGAGCTGACGCACCTGCAGGTTGCTGCTGAAGAGCAGCCACGCCTTGGCACGTTCCAGCCAGGTGGCAGGAGCGGTCGATTGTTCGGTTCGCAACCGGGCATAGAGCCTGCCATCGAAAAAGGCGCTTGGTTCCGGAGCCTGCCATTCGTCAAGCAGCTTCCAGGTCTTCTCCATCGCGGCCAGTTCGCCCGCACATCCGGCACATTCTTCGATGTGCCGGCGGGCATCCTCGGGCAGCGGCCGCTCGAAGAGCAGTTCGGCCATCTTCTTATTCATCTCAGGGCAGGTCATCATGTTCCTCAATTCCGATTTAAGCAAAAGCCTTCAGGTTTTCACGCAGAGTCTGGTAGGCCCGAAACAGTAGAGACTTGGTAGCCGACTCGCTCAGTTTGAGAATCGCGCCGATTTCTTTGTAATCCATATCCTGGTATTTGTGCATCAGCACAGCACTGCGCTGCCGTTCGGGCAGGGCCATCACATGCTGGCGAATCGCCTTCATCCGCTCTTCGCGCACCAGGTCCTGCTCCACGCTGAGCGTACTATCGGCCACGTCCGGCGTGGTGCCCGTTTCCGGGTCGGGCTGATCCAGATACACATTCTGCGCGGTTCGCTCATGCTTGGTATCGCGGGCATGGTTTACGCCCAGGTTGGTCGCAATACGATACAGCCAGGTGCTGAACTTTGCCTCGGCGCGATAGGTCTGCCGCGAGCGATACACGCGCAGAAACACTTCCTGGGCCAGCTCTTCGGCTACTGCCTGGTTCCGCGACATGCGAAACATAAAGTGGACCATCTGCTTGCGGTACTTCTCGATCAGGATGCTGAAGCCCGAATCGTCGCCTTCCCGAACGCGTAGCATGATCTCCGCGTCGGAGAGTTGCGACCAATCGACTCCGGCTGCTGGCAGCGGCATACCCTGCTGCGTGCCCTGGAACCCGTTCTGCGCAATGGCTACGGTACCCATATCCCTTGTAACCCCACGGTCCTGACTAGGTTGCGCGAAACCGGGAGAGTTTTCCGGGAGTTCCTCCTCGGTTTCAAACCCTGGCCGAGGCCCCCCCGGGTCAGGGGAGCCAGGCTGCTTTGGGGGAGGAAAAGCCATAACGTGAATGGATTGTAACTGTCGCCGCGAACCCCGGTCTTGCCCAGTTTTGTGGGATTTTCGACCTGCCGGGGCCGGTCTTCGGGGCGGCGGTCGCAGGGGGTGCACTTCGTGTAAACTACGGGTTACTTCGAGGGCGCTTAACTCAGCGGTAGAGTGCCACCTTCACACGGTGGAAGTCGCAGGTTCGAATCCTGCAGCGCCCACCATAGAATCTATAATTTACGGCCTTAACAGCCAAAAAATACAACCCACATTCCAGCCCACAGCTACCGCACCAAAGTAGTGTGCATCCGCATGGCCTCAAGAACCTGCCAGGACCACCGCTGGTGAATGGCGAAGCAGTTCATCTCAGATGGGGAGTGAGGCGGCGGGAGACCATGTATGCAATTGTAGGCCGTTAGTCCACAAATACAACGTTCCGGATGACCGCACGTTTTTCCCATCCCACAGCCCAACCCACAACTCCGGCTTTCTTGCACATAGAGGTTTTCCGGGGCGATCAGCTCCGCGCGGCGTGCAGAATGCGTAGCTCGGGAATGAGTAAACAATAACTTTTTCCTCCGATTAATCGTATACTTGATGTGTACGGACAAACACCGTACAGTATGGGAATCACACGGGAGGCTACAGTGGCAGCATCTCGATTTGGAAAAGCGGAGCGCATCGAGGCGCGGGTTCAGCCTGAGCAAAAGAGCCGCATTGAATACGCGGCCAGTCTGCGCGGCACCTCTGTGTCCGAGTTCATCATTCAAAATGCCGATGCAGCAGCCATGAAAACCATCCAGGAATTTGCGACTTGGGAGATGAACATTGCTGATCGTGATCTTTTCGTAAAGGCACTGCTTAATCCGCCCGAGCCCAATGAGCGGATGCGGGTGGCCGTGCAGCGCTACAAGCAGCGCTCGCAGGAATAGTGCCCGAGCAGCACACACGGGAATACAGGATTGAGCCGTTCGCATCGCACCACGAGCGAACGGCTTTTTCCTGTGGGATCGCGGCTCTCGACACGTATATCCAGAAACAGGCCGGCCAGGACTTAGAGCGACGATTGGCGGCCATCTTTGTGCTTACGGCAGACGGAAAGAACATTGCCGGCTTCTACTCTCTGTCTGCCAGTAGCATTCTTGCGGAAGATCTCCCTGCCGGCCAGGCTAAGAAACTTCCCCGGTTTCCGCTCCCAGTTACGCTGCTCGGCAGGATGGCTGTGCAGCAAACACTTCACGGTCAGCGCTTGGGAGAATTTCTCCTCACAGACGCCCTAAAGAGGGCGTGGGACGGGTCAAAGCAAATTACTTCATTTGCGGTTACGGTGGATGCCAAGCAGGGAGCCCGCGATTTCTATATTAAACACGGGTTCATCCCTACAGTGAGTCGCCCGGACCGCCTGTCTTATCCCATGAAGACCATCGAAAAGCTCTTCGTTTAAGACGCTCCTCATCAGGCCCGCGCCGCTCAGCCATACAGCAGGTTAGGGCTGACCTACTGGAATGAGTCTATGAAGCCCGACCGAACCACCTGGTTGGCGGCTTCATCCGTTGAAAGGGCAGAGCGAGGGTCACTGGTCTATTGAAGTTAAGGGGAACTGGCGGTTGACTTTTGCCTTTGAAGGCGCGGATGTGATTTTGCTCGATTACCTTGACTACCACTGAAGAAAGGAAACGACTATGCGTATGCACAATCCCGCCCACCCTGGAGAAATTCTGCGCGAGTACATGGGCGATATGAGCGTCACCGGTCTTGCCGCTCACCTCGGAGTTACCCGAGTGACCCTTTCCCGACTGCTCAACGGGCGCCGGTGTCTCTGCTGAGATGGCCCTGAAGCTCTCCGAGGCGTTCGGAACGTCGCCTGATTTCTGGCTGAACATGCAGATCCACTTTGATTTGTGGCAAGCATCCAGAGCGAAACGAAAACCTGTTGCGCCACTGTTCGCGGCCTAATTTATGACGGCGGGAAAGGGGGCCCGCCCTGCAGACCCTTTGTCATCGATTCATTTCGCCCTTCGATTAGTATTGCTGCGCGCAAGAGGATTTAGCAGCTCCTTAAATTGCTTGGGCCGTGACGGCGTCGTTGACCATTTTCCCAATCTTGAATAGCAACTCAGTCGGAGGAACAGGTTTTAGAAGCAAATCGAAGTCATGACCTTGGGCGCGGGCATCTTCCAGTAAATCCATGCTGGCTGCCTGTCCCGAAAAGAGCAGTATTTTGCACGCCGGGTATTGCGCTCTCATTTGGATCGCAAGATCAATTCCGGAAATGCCTGGCATCGCGACGTCAGATATGATCAGCTCAGGAGCTTTCAACTGGGCTGCCTTCAATGCCTCCTTCGGGCAGGTGAAGAACTTTGCCGAGAACCCGTTCATTTGCAATATGGTGGCGAGAGTGGAGGCGATGACGGGTTCGTCGTCAACGACAAAGATATGGATCTGAGGTGGAAGGCACATGCTACCTCTTTCGAGTACCCTTTTCATGAATGGTAGAAGCGCCAGCTAGACGAAAAGTTCAAGCTGGCATTTCGAGTATCTTTAGTGAGACGCTATAGCATTTTCGCAATGGGTGTAGACCGGCCTCGCCGCAGCGGGCTTCCTCGCCGCAGCGAGCTTAGCCACAGGCTCCTTTACGTGGTTTTCTCTCACAGAAAACCACGTAAGCCGCTCTTACCGAACTACAGTAATTGCGAAAATGCTTTAATACTTTGGGTCAGTAGAGATAGTGTGCGCTTCGCTCAGATCCGAATACTGGTCAAAACCGCTCAGAGCAGGCGAATCACCAGGTTAGAGTTTGGCCGCTGCCCGCGCAGTCTTAGGCGCGTCCCGCGTAGGCTGGGCAGAGGTATGCACTCACACCAGCTAAGTCTTGTGCCAGCGCTCCGTGATAAGGGGAAAAGCAAGTAACTTACACCAGAGCCAGTGTTCCGTTTTGATCGAGATCTGCAAGTAGTTGAGCAATATGGAACAAATCGAGTACCCCCGAAGCGGTCGATGTGAGTCCAGCGATTCCGTCCAGGCATCCCAAAACATAATTCTTCGCACATGAGCTATCTTGCTCAGAAATGGGAACCTGTATCTGTCATTCTCTGTTTTGCGGAGTGTTTTGCGAGAAAACCACTAAAGTCCCGTGGCTAAGCTTGCTGCGGCGAGGCCGGTCTACACCAATTGCAAAAATGCTGTAGCGGCTGTTCTTATGTTGCGGTGGCTGAGACTCCACCTAGTCACAGCAGGCGGCCAAAGTCGATTGACAATCCTATCCGTGTGTTCCGCAAAGCCATTTTGTAGATAAGAGTTCAGCCGAAAAGATCGCAAACTCTCTGCTACAGAGTTGGGATGGGCCAGAGATTAACTCGCGTAAAGAGAAAAGGAGGAAGGTCATGCCCCTGATTCAAGTTTTGGAAGTTCTCGTCGTAATAGGTGTTGTTCTGTGGCTCGTCAATCGCTTCATTCCTATGCAGGCTTCTATCAAGTCGATACTGAACGGCGTAGTGGTCATTGCTGTCGTTCTATGGTTACTGAATATTTTTGGACTCTTTCATTCCTTGGCGCGGATCCGCGTTGGTACGTGAGCACAAAGGAACCGGGCAAAAGACAAGCGCAACAAAACAGATACGGCACGAGTGCAGCAGTCTTTAGCAAACGTCTCTACAAACAAAAGAGGATAAATCACATGGTAAAGCGATTTTTGATCTACCCGGTACTTCTTCTAGCTGCCGCTCAAATTGCGGCCGCCTCCGACCGTGCGAGCGATGCCGCGCGTACCGAAAAGGCCGCCCAGGTCTTAAGGGAAGTTATGGACGCGCCCGACAAAGGTATACCGCATGATCTGCTGGAAAGGGCTAAGTGCATCGCCATCGTTCCGGGGGATAAAAAGTTTGCCTTCATATTCGGCGGTAGCTACGGTCGCGGTGTCGCCACCTGCCGCACTGGCCACGGATGGAGCGCTCCGATGTTCATTGCCATCGACGGAGGCAGCGTGGGCTACCAGATTGGGGGGTCGTCAACCGACATAATCCTACTCTTTATGAATGATCACGCCTTGCATAGCCTTCTGAGCGACAAGTTCAAACTGGGAGCGGACGCTTCTGTCGCTGCTGGACCAGTCGGCCGGGATGCCGCAGCCAGCACAGATCTAAAGCTGAATGCGGAGATTCTCTCCTATTCGCGCACCAAAGGCATCTTTGCTGGAGTCAGCCTCGACGGGGCCCTGGTCCAAGTAGACAAAAGCGGCGACCAGGCATTGTATGGGGACAATGTGGACACGCACGGGATCTTGGATGGCGAAGTGCGAATTCCGGCTTCTGCGAGAAATCTTATGCACGTCCTTCGTACCCACCCAAGCACAGCCAGTGGTATGTAGGCGAAGGACCGAGCTGATCTGAGCAAAGCGATGACTGATTGAACGAATAAGGGGGGCTGACGGGAACCAAGGCAGAGTTCAGAGCCCGAGACCTGGCAGCTCCCCCAAGTATGCTTTCAGCCGGTTTACAAAGTTATTGAGATGACTGACTAGTCATGCAGAATGACATTGAGCAGCGATTTGTGAACCAGGATGCGACCGTTGTATTCAATAAAGCCGAGATCGCGAAACCGATTCATGAAGAAACTGACGCGGGATCGCGTGGTGCCGATCATCTCCGCCAGAGATTCCTGCGTGATCTTCGGGATGAGTGTTTGCACTTGACCCGGTTTACCAAATTCCGCCATCAACAGCAGAACCCGTGCCAGGCGCTTCTCGCTCGAGTTGAAAAGCTGATCGACGAGATCAGCCTGAGTTCGCATGCTGCGGGCAAGCAAAAACTTCAGGAACAGATCGGAGAAGGCATGCTCCTCGTGCAGCACGCGGATCATCTCCGCACGCTCGATCTTTAGCGCTGTGCAGCCGGAAATCGCAGTGGCCGTCGTCAATCGAAGGCCAACCGCTCCGGCGATTGACTCCTCTCCGACAAAATCGCCGGCCGAAAGCAGCGTGATCGTAGCCTCTCTGCCGTTTCTCGAAATGACCGTGAGTTTCGCGCGCCCCGACTGAAGATAGAAGATGGAGTCAGCGGGACTTCCCTGTGAAAAGAACGCCTGCTTCGCCCGCAATTGGACGATCCGCCGTCCAAGTCCGGCATTCGCCAGAAACGTGGCCGGGTCAAACGAAGTGTTCTTTGCCTCGGCCATGTGAACCGCCCTTTCCCAGACGCGGTCATCCGCGGGGGATGCGACCACATACAAGCTGAAGCAGCCAAGGAGAATTCTCCTTAATAGTATCAATTTCGTGAAAAAAGTAGAGATCCGGCTCCGCGCCGCTCGCCTTATAAAGAGGCTCTCTGGTTATTTCTGAGCAAAACTGCACATCTTTTTGCCTTCGTGCGGCCCGATACTGTGAGTGAGCGCTGTGAAAACTATCTTTTTGGCATCGACTCAGTGATGGCCCACGAATCGGATGGTCAGGCGTCCCTCCGTCCATTGAGATCGATACCGGAGAGGTTCTCCAGGTGACTGAATCAGAACCAACCAAATTTGATGCTGCCACCTTTCTCGCCAAGGCCGGTCTTGGACGGCGGATCATCGCGGTGAAAGCAAGGCAACTCTTTTTTGCGCAGGGAAGTCCCGCTGACTCTGTTTTCTATCTTCAAAAGGGCCGCGTAAGGATCACCGTGGTATCGGAAAGAGGGAAAGAAGCTACCATCACGCTGCTCTCCGCCGGTGACTTCATCGGTGAGGAATCAATTGCCGGAGCCGTTGGGCTTCGACTGGCCACGGCCACGGCCATTACTGCCTGTTGGGCGCTCAAGATCGAGCGGGCAGAGATGGTTCGTGTTATGCATGAGGAGCATGCCTTTTCCGATCTGTTCTTGAAGTTTCTGCTCGCCCGTAGCATGCGAACTCAGGCTGATCTCGTCGATCAGCTTTTCAACTCCAGCGAAAAACGCCTTGCCCGGATCCTTTTGTTGATGGCAGAGTTCGGCGAGCCGGGTGAACCGGAAACGCTGATCCCGCAGATTACGCAGGAGACCTTGGCGGAAATGATCGGCACCACGCGATCGCGCGTCAGCTTCTTCATGAACCGATTCCGCAAAATGGGGTTCATCGAATACGATGGACGCATCCGGGTGCACAAGTCCCTGCTCCATGTGATCCTGCATGACAAACTACCTAATCAGAACGCAAAGAAACCCCTCATTATGACCATGCGACCGGTTCAGCCGACCCTCAAGAAGCCTGGCAAACGTGTTCGATCGTGAGCCGGGCCTTCACGATTTATATGCTGTCATCGCTACGGGATTGTTGAGGAATCGCTCTTATGGACGTTGCAAGTGTCCGTTGGCTCGGCAGGTTTTCGGGACTGCTCTGGGTTGGTCACCGGTGCCCTCTATGTACATCCATTCTGTTCAACAAGGCAGAGCATCGCCCTCTTGACCGGCTGCTGACGCTGCTGGCGTTTCATCCGGTTCGGTGTGCCAACTGCTTTCGCCGGTACTACTGTTTTGCCAAAGTACGAGCCTAGTTGACAATTATCGAACGACGGAAGGGGTCCCGCGTATGGGTAATGGATTCCACTTAAGAGAGACTGCGAAGATCCGCAAGATTGCGTTTGTGGGCGACCACCTGCCGCGCAAGTGCGGCATTGCGACCTTCACCACCGATTTGCTATCGGCGGTACAGAGCGTGTATCCGGAGAGTCAGTGCTTGTGCGTTTCCGTCAATGACATCGAGGCCGGATACGATTATCCAGAAGTGGTTCGCTTCGAGATTGAAGAACAGGATCTGCCCTCCTACCTGCGTGCTGCGGATTTTCTGAACATCAGCGATGTCGACATCGTGTGCCTGCAACATGAGTTTGGCATTTTTGGTGGTCCCGCTGGAGGCCACATCCTGGCCATGCTGCGTGAGTTGAAGATGCCGGTGGTGACCACGTTTCATACCGTTCTGCGGGAACCGAGGATCGACCAGCGGCGCGTTACCCAGGAACTGATAGCACTCTCCACGCGGCTGGTGGTGATGGCCGACCGCGGTCGAAAGATGCTGCATGAAACTTACGGGGCGCCACTGAGCAAAATTGATCTGATTCCGCACGGCATCGCGGATGTGGGCTTCGTCGATCCTACCTATTTCAAGGATCAGTTCCAGGTCGAAGGCCGCACCGTTCTGCTTACCTTTGGACTGCTCTCACCCAATAAGGGCATCGAGTACGTGCTCAATGCACTACCGGCGGTTCTGGCCGAGTTTCCTGATGTGGTGTATATCGTGTTGGGTGCGACCCACCCGAATGAATTGCGCCATCACGGCGAGGCCTATCGCCTGAGCCTGGAGATCCTCGCCACGCAGAACAAGCTGGAAAAGTATGTGATTTTCTGTAATCAATTTGTGGACCCGGAAAACCTGAAGGAGTTTATGGGGGCCGCGGATCTGTACATTACGCCCTATCTTAATGCGACGCAGATCACTTCCGGGACACTCTCATTCGCCTTCGGGTCCGGCAAGGCGGTGGTTTCTACACCTTACTGGCACGCGGCAGATTTGCTGGCGGACGGCCAGGGCGTACTGGTGCCGTTTGCCGATTCCTCCGCGATGGCAGATGAGATTCTTGCCTTGCTGCGCGACGACACGCGACGGAACAACATGCGCAAAAACGCCTATCGGTTGGGGCGGGAGATGATTTGGTCCAATGTAGCCCAGCTCTACATGCACAGTTTCGAACTGGCTCGCCTGGAAGGTGGGCCGTTGACGCGAAAATCACTAGCCCTGAAGACACTTGATCAGAAGCATCGTGAGTTGCCGGAGTTGAAGCTGACGCATCTTTCACGAATGACCGATTCCACGGGCGTATTTCAGCACGCCATCTTCAGCGTGCCCAATTTCAGCGAAGGCTACTGCACCGACGATAATGCACGAGCCTTTATTCTTGCCGTGCTGATGGGGGAGTTGAGCGACGATGCGGAGCTGGAACGGAGCCTGGCCAGCACCAGTGCAGCCTTTCTGCACCATGCTTTCGACCCGGCCAGCGGGCGCTTTCATAACCACATGAGCTTCGATCGCCACTGGCTGGACGAGCAGGGGTCGGAGGATAGCCACGGCCGCGCATTGTGGGCGCTTGGGGTCGGCGTGGGACGCTCACAGCTGCGAACCTTCCAGATGATGGCCGGCCAGCTCTTCGCCAGGGCGTTGCCGGCGTTGACCGAGTTCAGCTCGCCGCGAGCGTGGGCGTTTGGGCTGCTGGGTATTCATGAGTATTTGCGCCGGCTAAGTGGTGACAGCCAGGTGAACCAGGCGCGCGAAGTCTTGACAGCACGGTTGATGGAGCTGTACGACCGGCACGCGCATGCCGACTGGCAATGGTTTGAAGAAGAACTTTCCTATGACAACGCAAGATTGTCCCACGCGTTGATTGTGAGTGGCAGAGCCACGGGGCAGCAAGCAGTGTTGAACCGCGGCCTGGAAACCCTGCGTTGGCTGACCGAGCAGCAAACCACCGCCCAGGGTCATCTGCGGCCGATCGGCAGCAACGGCTTCTATCGCCGTGGCGGCGCCCGGGCCAACTTCGACCAGCAGCCGATTGAGGCCCAGGCAACCGTCGCCGCGTGTCTCGAGGCCCATCAGGCCACCGGGGATCTGCGCTGGTACGAACAGGCCGAACACGCCTTTGACTGGTTCATTGGGGGCAACGATCTCCGCCTCGAGCTCTACGTCCCCGAGACCGGCGGCTGCCGCGATGGATTGCATGTGGACAGGGTGAATGGGAACCAGGGAGCGGAGTCCACCCTGGCGTTTCTGCTTTCGCTGGTGGGGATGCGTCAGGCACAGAACATGCTGACCAGCTTCAGGCAGCCAATCACGACCGAGGATTACCCTTCTTTGCCTATTTCGATGCGCTAGCAAGAATGCGTTCAAGCGATCCTCACCGGTGTGTACCGGAACAGCACGCCTACGCGGCTTGCTCTATTTAGAGACGCCGAATACGCAGAAACGCCACATGCCTGTGATCCACTAAGACCAGCTGTTGCATGAGCAGCAGGAGAAATGGACCCACCGATGGGTAACGGGACTGCACTGGCAATTCCTCTGAAGCGCTCAAAGACTGTTCTGAGACCAGATCCGTCACGCGTTCTTCTGCGCCGATTTGACCCTGGGAATCCGCAACGCATGAGGGGGATCATCGACCGCATCATGGCCATTCCGGATCCGACGGTTGGCCTGCTGCTGGAGCAAGTTACGGCAGACTTTTCTCAGCGCCACCTGCACCTGTGGCTGCGGTTCCTGAATCGCTTCGAACAGCTACGGGAACTCATGCCGGCAAGCGCAATCATCTCCGAGCAACGGCGGCTTCTGATCGGCTCCTACTTTTTATCGGAATACTCGCTCGAATCGGCGGCCCTGTTCAGCCCCTCGATGGTCGAGCACCCTGACCAGGCCGGGGTGCCGGCGGGCGCTGTGCGCTTCATCATCAGTCTGCGCGCTACCGGGGAGGGTCACATCTCCTCGATCACCTTTCGCAGCGGAATCATTCATCGCGATCTTCGCATTGAGGTGGATCCGGCCGGCAATTTGCTTACCGAGCCACGGCAGATCGCCAACACACTTTATGAAGGACCCCTGTTCCATCGAAAACTCAGGGAACTGGGACTGGAAAGTGGGTTTGCCGGCCGGGTTCTCGAAAGGCTGGGGAGTTCGTTTAGTCAGGCCGCCTTGCGAGACGCTCTGGCCGCAGAGCTCGAGAACTCCGATCAAACCCACGGGGAAGCGGGAGACGATCAGATCCTGGCGCGAAGCATCTGGATGCTTGCCCGCTCCAACTACGAAGTGCAATTTGAGCCGGAGCAGGACCTTTCTGAGCGGATCATCTTTCCCGCCACTCCCTCGCAACGAAACGGCATTGAGGACGCCCGGTTTGTGCGCTTCCAACAGGACAATGGCGAGTACGTTTATTTTGCGACCTTTACTGCCTACGACGGCAGGGTCATCATGCCGGAACTACTCGAGACCTCTGACTTTCTTCGCTTCCGGTTCATTTCTCTAAACGGCCCGGAAGCGGAGAACAAGGGTATGGCGCTCTTTCCGCGGAAGGTGAATGGGGCGTACGCAATGATTTCGCGCCAGGACAACGAGAACATCTTCCTCATGCGTTCGGACAATGTCCACTTCTGGAATGAGCGCCAGCTGCTGCTCAAGCCGGAGTTTCCCTGGGAGCTGATACAGATTGGCAACTGTGGATCGCCCATTGAGACCAAGGCTGGTTGGCTGGTGTTGAGCCACGGAGTGGGGCCGATGCGTCAGTACTGCATTGGAGCCTTCCTGCTCGATCTCGAACAACCATGGAAAGTCCTCGGCCGGCTGCGTGAACCGATCATGACGCCGGAGCCGAGCGAGCGCGAAGGCTACGTGCCCAATGTGGTTTATTCCTGCGGCGCCTTGTTGCACCAGGGCCAGCTGATCATTCCTTACGGACTCGCCGATCTAGCCACCGGCTTCGCCACCGTCGCCCTGGACGATGTGTTGGCGGCAATGTCCTAGGGCATTTTCGCAATGACTGTGGTCCGGCTGATGAGCTCGAACAAAAGAATCGCCATCCTGTCTCCCGTTGCATGGCGTACCCCGCCGCGTCAGTATGGCGCCTGGGAGACAGTGGCGAGCAACATCACCGAGGGTCTGGTGAGTCGAGGGTGGGACGTGACGCTGTTCGCCACTGGTGACTCCATCACCCGCGCCCGGCTGCATTCCGTGGTCGATAAGGGTTACGAGGAGGATCGTTCCATCGATCCCAAAGTAGCCGAATACCTGCACATCGCAGAAGCCTTTGAGCATGCCGGGGAGTTCGACCTGATCCACAGCCACTACGACTTTATGGCGCTGGGCTACACAAGGTTGGTGAAGACGCCGGTATTGACCACGATCCACGGCTTCTCCTCGCCTCAGATCATGCCGGTCTTTGAGAAGTATCGTGCCGGATATTTCGTTTCTATCAGCGATGCGGATCGCTCGCCCGCGCTGAATTACCTGGCAACCGTCTACAACGGAATCGATCTGGATCTCTACCCCCAACGAACGCGGCGCGGAGAGGATCTTATCTTCATTGGCCGCATCCATCCGGACAAAGGCGTTCATCTTGCGATCCAGGTGGCGAAGCAGATCGGACGGCGACTGCTGATTGCCGGCATCGTGCAGGATACGTGCTACTTCCGCGACGAAGTGCAACCACACGTCGATAACCAGCAGATCTGCTATGTAGGAGCAGTGGATGTGAAGCAGAAGAACGGTTTGTTCGCGACCGCCTTCGCTCTGCTCCACCTGAACACCATTCCAGAGCGATTTGGCCTGGTGCTGGCAGAGGCCAATGCGGCAGGTGTTCCGGTGATCGCGATGGATCGCGGCTCCTGCAGAGAGGTGATTGAGCAGGGCGTGACTGGGTTTCTAGTGGCCGATGTGTCCGGGGCGGTGAGAGCACTCGAAGAGGTGTCTGGGATTGAAGACAAAGCCTGCAGAAAGAGGGTTCAGGAACGGTTTTCCATCGCAACCATGGTTGAGGCCTACGAACGGGTTTACGCGAGGATTTTCCTATTGGAGGGGGAGCAGTAGTGGGGCCCCGAGCGGCGGTAAGAAGGTGGGCTGTTGACGCGCCCATAGCAAGCAAGGTCTTTGTTTTCTTAAGTGGTTACCAAGCAAAGGAATAAGCGCATGCCGCATGCAGCTACCACGCGAGATGCAAAGACAATCGAAATACTCTCGATCAAACTGGTAATTCACTGTTGGAACGATGTACAGTCCACTGGGCTACGAATTTCGGGATTTTTCCCTCTTAAGCGTACTTCGCACGGATTGTGTAGAACTTTGGCGCACTGCGGTCCGCATGCCATACTTCCACAGTCGCACACAGTTCTTCGGGACGAGGCAAATCGAACATTACCTTTATGCAGGAATCCTTTAAATTAACGCGCGAACCTCTGTACGAACGTGCCTACAAGACCGTTCTTCAAATGATCCTTGACGGAAACTTGAAGGCCGGGCAAAGAGTAACGGAAGCATTTCTGGCGGAATTGCTTACGGTGAGTCCCACCCCGGTTCGAGAAGCAATGCGAAAGCTCGAGCATGAAGGCTTATTGCAGTCTTCAGGCAATGCTGTGAGGATCACGAAACTCTCAGAACGGGACGTTGAACAGCTGTACTCCTGCCGCCTGGCACTCGAAATGATCGGGTTGCCCTTGGCGATCGAGAATCTTGACAGCCAGGAATTGCACAAATTGGACTTGATTCTCAAAGAAGCCGAACGGGCCGCCGCAAAGGGCGACTTTGTGCTGCTGGTGCGGAAAAACACCGAGTTTCACGACAGCCTTATTGAGGCGTCACAAAATGGTTGGTTGCGGTCGGTGGTCGGCTTTGTGACGCGGCCTCTTGGCCTCGTCCGCATGCAAATAACGGTGAATCAGAGAGAAGTGACCCGTATCCTCGGGGATCACAGAACCATCTTGAAATGGATCGAAAAACGTGATGTTCGGCGAGCCACCCTGGCCCTGCGCAAACACATGCTTGCCGATTGTAAACATATGCTTCGTGAACTCAAGGAAGCCTCGAAGCGATCGCCGGAGGTAGGCGACGAGGCCGATATGCCGAGTACGCCGGGATCCGCACTCTAGGGCGTGTTGGGCTCACGCGCATTTAATTCCGCCGGCATCCCACGCCGGCTGCGGTCATCGCCTTGTTGCGCAGCACGCGAACTAATTTCCTGACCTAAGCTCCGCCGCTTTAACCGGCCGAAAACCATGATGCCTCATGGGTCTCCAAAAAAGACTTGACATTTGAAATTCATGTGAATAAAGTTCCGCTTACCAGCGATATAGTCTATAGGAAATAGCGCGACGACTCGGAAGCGTAGAAGATCGTACACCCTCCCGCCTTGGCGCAAATCGGGCCCCCTTTCTGTGAATGACTCCAGACGTGTTGCGATTGGGCCTTCTTTTTTGTAGTTCGCTCGACCGATGAACAGAATTTTCAATTTCTTCGGGCCAAGAAAAATCTTCGTTGAAGGAAACTGAAATGCTCACAAAGCGCTATCTGCTGGCGGCTGTATTTGCATTCATCGCAACCCTGAGCGCGGCAACCGCGTGGGGACAAGAGACAGGCCGCATAGGCGGAACCGTGTTCGATGCGTCAGGAGCAGCCGTTCCCGGCGCCAAAGTGACCATCACTTCCCAGGGCACTGGGGTTGCGCGCTCAGCGGAAACAGGCGCTTCCGGAGATTATCTTGTCCCGCTTTTGCCGGTAGGCACTTACTCGCTTACCGTCGAAAAAGCGTCATTTAAGACGCAGCAGACAGGCGGCATAACGTTGCAGGTGAATGAAAACCGCCAAGTTGATTTCAATCTTTCTCCAGGCCAGACAAATGAGCAGGTTCAGGTGTCGGCAAACCCTGTGGCGGTCAATACGACAGACGCAACCGTGGGTCAGGTAATCACGGCCGAACAGGTGGCGGATCTGCCGCTGAACGGTCGCAATTTCGTCCAGCTCGCCACGCTCGGGCCGGGCACTGTAAGCACCACGGACCCGAACAGTTTTTTTAACGGATCTGCCGCTAGCGAAGTTTCGATTCGCGGTGGCTTTTCGCTTTCGGCCAACGGATCCCGTGAGAATCAAACAGATTGGCGGCTCGACAATGTGGACAACAATGAAGTGTCCGCAGGCGGGATTGCCATCTTGCCGTCCATCGACGCCATCCAGGAATTTAAGGTCATCACGTCAAACTATTCGGCGGAATACGGATATCGAAGCGGCCCGACGGTGCTGCTGACGACCAAGTCGGGTACGAACCAGTTTCACGGAACGGCGTACGAATTCCTCCGCAACACGGTGCTGGACGCGAAGAACTTTTATGATCCCGGTGCGAAAGGTAAATTCATCCAAAACCAGTACGGCGTGTCCCTCGGGGGACCGATTAAGAAAGACAAGATCTTCTACTTTTTCAATTGGGAAGAAAAGCGCCAACGCACCGGTTTGACGTTCCTGGCACAGGTTCCCTCGGCCCTGCAGCGCCAGGGGAATTTCTCGGAGTCCTTTGCCGATGCTCCCGCGGTGCAAATTTACAACCCCTACAGTACGGTTACGGCCGGCGGGGTAACAACTCGGCAGCCTTTCAAATGCGACCCTTCCGGCAACCCGGTTGTGCCGAACCCTGATGGCACGCAGCCGGGCGGAACGGCTTGCAATATCCTCCCCCCGAGCCTGATCAGCGCGCCTGGGCAGGCCCTGGCGAACTTTTACCCAGAGCCGAACAACCCCGGAAACCTCTCGACGAATTATGCCTCCGAGCCTACTGAGGAATTCTCCGACATACAATTGACGGGTCGCGTGGACTATCAGGTTAGCGATAAGGACACTGTTTTTGCGCGCTTTAGCTACGATCAAGGGCAAAAATACCAGCCGTCAGGGCTGCCGGGTTACGGAGCGCAACCGGGAGGTTTCGCCAGCAATCAATTTTTCAATGCCCATGGCCGCAATGTGGCGCTTACTGAAACCCATGTGATTTCGCCCACGACCGCATTCACGGCGACAGCGGGATTTAACAGGATCGGGGACTACATTACGTCCTTTGGCACGGGCACCGACATCTCGACGCAAATTGGGATACCCGGCGCAGACACGGGCGGTGCGAGCACCGGCCTGTCGCAGACGTCGTTTAGCGGGGGATATTGGAGCGTTGGAGACCGCGGTTTTGCACCGTTCCGGTCTTTCACGAACGTTTTCAATTACCTTGGTGAACTGGACATGACCCGCGGCAAGCACAATATCAGAACCGGCTTCGGCGTCCGTCTCTATCAGTTCAACTTGCTCACGGCCAACGAGCAGGCCGGTGAATTCAATTTTGACAATCTGTACACGGCGGGCTTTACGAATGGTGCGCGGGACGCGTCCACCGGCAATCCCATCGCGAGCTTGCTACTAGGGCTACCGTCGGGTGGAACGAAAAATGAAACGTTCCAGGGCGACGAAACCGGACGGCGCTGGAAGGTCTTCCGGCCCTGGATTCAGGACGACTGGCGAGTAACCCCTAATCTGACCGTGAACCTGGGATTGGCGTGGAATGCCCAGACGCCGTTCACCGAGGTTGCGAACCGCTTTACAAACTTCAATTACGCTGCGGCCGTGAAGCAGGGGGCGACGGGACTCACTCCGGCGATCAATCCGGCAGCGTTTTTCCTCGTTGCAGGGCAAAATTCTGGCAGTAACGTTGGTGTCAAATTTGACCCGACGCAGTGGGAGCCTCGGGTTGGCTTTGCGTGGACACCGTTTGGGAGCCGGAAGTGGTCGTTTCGCAGCGGCTATGCGATCTTTCATGAGGGCGGATGGAATCAGGGCGCCCAGGGACTACAAGACAATCTGCCGTCGTTCGGCAGCTATAGCTTCTTCAACGACGACCTCTATGTGAATACGGCAAGCACCGTCTCCGATGGCTTCAAGAGGCTTGTCGAAAATCGCGACCCGACGTCGTTTACAGGAGACGTGGGCCTTCAGCCGCAGAATTTCAAGCTGGGGAGAATCCAGCAGTGGAACGCCACGGTGGAGCACGAACTGCCGTGGGGTATCGTGGCTACCGGGGCCTATGTGGCGTCACGCGGCGCGCACATCCTGGCCAGCAATTTCAACCTGAACACCGCCCCGCCGAATACATTGGGAAATAACCCGGTGCAATTGCGGCCTTTCCCGGGCTACAACTCGTTTGATTACTTCGTCGACCACGGGCTGACGAGGTATGACTCGTTGCAAGTCAAGGCGGAAAAAAGGATCCAACACGGATTGTTCTTCCTGGCGGCGTACACCTTGGCGAGCGCCTATGACAATGGATTGGCTGACACCGCGGCTACGCCGGGTGGGGTAGTCTACTATCCGTTGCAGGTTCCAGCCATCTTGGATAGGGCACATTCCGAGATCACGCCCACGAACGACTTCAGCTTCAGCACGGTCGCCCAGGTGCCGGTGGGGAAGGGGCAGGCGTTCGGCAAAGGATTTAATAGCGTGGAGGATGCCGTGTTGGGGAATTGGCAGGTCAATGCCATTGTGCATGTCTTTTCCGGCTTCCCCCTGTTCTTCTCCACCGTGAATGAGACGGGGACGGCATTGGGAGGGAATGATCCGGCGTCGAACCGTCCAGACCAGGTCTGCAGCGGCAAGCTGAGCAGCGGCCAGTCGCTCAACAATTTCTTTAAGACCAGCTGCTTTGTGGAGGCCGCTCCGGGGCTGCTGGGCAATGCCGCACGGTCGACACTCAATGGACCAGACTTCACCAACGTCGATTTCTCCGCATTTAAGGAATTTCCCTTGCCCCGCGAAGGGATGAAGGTTCAGTTTCGCAGCGAGTTTTTCAATATTCTGAACCATCCACAGTTTGCGGAGCCGGGAACCTTCCTGCAGTCACCGGGTTTTGGGCAGATTACGGCGACCGTCGGCAATCCACGCCTGATCCAGTTTGCGCTGAAATTGATCTTCTAGAGTATTTTTCACATCGCTACCCTGTATAAGACAGGGTAGCGATGTGCGTCTTTCTTCCACTCCACCAAGTTCGCTCGCCGAGGACCCTGGGGTTCTTGAGGAAAAGCCGCGTTGGGTGCAGTCTCCCTGTATGCACCGGAAGTGGAAATGCCCCAGGCGCAATTGGACAAGCATAGGTTACGGTATTCTTATCCACCATCGTATGTTCAGCCGCACCGGGTCGTGCGCTGAGGAGTGCGCATGATCCACGGGCCATTTAGCATCTCGCTCACTTCGGGGCCAGTGCATTCGGTCTTAATTGGAATCGCCCTATCGGCGATGCTGATCTCGGTATTGATCTGGGCCATGGAATTCAGCGGGTGGACGATCAGCCGCCGCGGGTTCGTCCGCAACAATATTTCCTGGGACGCGACGACGGTCGCTCTGATTTCGGTCTCTGCGGCCATCTATATCGCTGGGCGCTCGATTCAGTTTCAACTGATCCCCGGTGTCGGCGGTTTGAATCCAACGCTGTGCCTGGCGCCTGTGCTGGCTGTATTGTTCGGCCTGCCGGGCGCCATCGGCGTCACATTTTCGATGCCTATTGGGGATGCGCTGTCCGGGGCATTGACCGTGGGCTCGGTTGCCGGATTCCTCGGACATACCTTCCTTACCTGGCTCCCCTACAAATTGGTTCGTGAGCCGAACTTCAAGTACCCACGAGCGGTCTTCTCTTACTACCTCTGGGCCATCCTGGTTGGTCCGCTGTTGCACACGATTGTGGTGGCCGGCTGGCTGGATTTTACTCACCTGCTTCCCACCGCGTTAGCGTGGAGTGCGATGGTTTGGATTGTTCTACTCAATCACGCGATCGTCCCCTGCTTCGTCGCCCCCATCTTGATCCAGGTTCTGTATCCCTTCATGAAGGCGCGAGGCCTTTACTGGCGGGACCGATTTCAGGCGAACACGACCGCCATTTCCGTCGGTCTCGAGAGTCATCCAGGCAGCGGCCTCATCGAAACGTCGCCTGCTACTGAGTTCGAGGTGGTGGTTGAAGATCTCCAGTTCAAATATCCAACCGCGCAGCAGAATTCTCTCAATGGAGTCTCTTTTAAGATAAAGAGGGGTGAATTCGTGGGGATAACCGGCCCCTCGGGCGCCGGCAAATCCACGCTCGCGCTATGCCTGCGCGGGCTCATCCCGCATGTTACCAGCGGGTCGCTCGCAGGAAACGTAACTGTTTGCGGGTTGAATACCCGGCAGGTAAAACCTGCCTTGCTGGGGGAAGTGGTTGGTTTGGTATTTCAGGACCCTGAAGCGCAGATCATCGGCCTGACTGTCGAGGAGGACATGGCTTTCGGTCCGGCCAACTATGAATGGCCTCGGGAAAAGATTCTCGCCAACCTGTCAGCCCTTCTGGATTCAGTGCGGATGCATGGCACAGAACAGCGTGAGACCTTCGGACTCTCCGGCGGCCAAAAGCAGAGGGTGGCGCTGGCCGGCGCGCTGATGATGTCACCCCGGTTGATCATTTTGGACGAACCCACTTCGGAGCTCGATCCGGCGGGAAAAGAAGAAGTGTTTGCCGTGGTGCGCGAGCTGTGCAACCGGCTGGATGTGACCATCATTATGATCGAGCATGCAGTCGAGCAGTTGGCTGAGTTCGCAGACAGAATCCTTCTCATGGATCAAGGCCGCATCGTGGCAGACGAGACGCCGCGCGACCTGTTCCGAAACGTAGACCTGTTTCATCGAACCGAAGGGGAGCGGCTGCCGCATGTCGCGGAGTTGCTATTTCTCTTGATGGAGGATGGGCTTATTTCTCCAGAGCAGTTCACCGCCCATGAAGGCGAAGCCGTTGAGGTTCTTTCGCGGCTCCTGCAAAAATCCAATGTATACCTCTGAATCTCCAGTTATCTCCGTGCAGGATGTAAGCCATAGCTACGGGCCATCGAGAGCTCCCGCCCTTAACCACATCAATTTGCGCATAACCCCTGGCGAATTCGTGGCGTTCATTGGCCAGAATGGAGCCGGGAAAACTACTTTGGCCAAGATGTTGAATGGAACGTTGATTCCCACCTCGGGCGATGTGATGGTGGGAAGCCACAATACCCGCGAAGCCGGGCTCGACGTACTTTCTCGCCTGGTGGGGTTTGTATACCAGAATCCGGACCAGCAGATCTTCTCAAAGACTGTGCGCGACGAAGTTGCTTTTGGGCCTCGATGTCTCGGATTGGACGCGGCGGAAGTGGAAAAGAGAGTTAGCCACGCGTTGCAGTTGGTGGAGATGGAAAAGGATGCGGGAACGTACCCTTTTTTGCTGGGACGAGGACAGCGTCAAAAACTATCGGTGGCGGCGGTTATCGCTATGGGCACTTCCATTTTGGTGGTCGACGAGCCGACAACGGGACTGGACCTTAAAGGTACAAGAAGCATCATGAATCTCCTCAGCCAGTGGAACCAGGAAGGACGCTCCATCCTGATCATCACGCACGACATGAATATTGTGGCGGAGTACGCCAGGCGAACAGTGGTGATGTCGGAAAGCCGGGTGTTGGCCGATGGTCCGACGCGCGAGGTTTTGACGGATCTCGACGTACTCAAGCAGGCTTACGTGGAAGCTCCGCAGATCACCCGGGTGGCCCATGAGCTAAGCCGGCGCGTCCCCTTCCCTAAAAATATTTTGACCATCAAGGAGTTTTACCAGGAGTTCAAGAAAGCGCTCGACGCGAGTAAAGAGAACTAACATGCCAGTTGGCTACAGCATTTATGTTGACGAGCCCTCCGTCATCCATCAGAAGATCGATCCGCGCACCAAGTTGGTGGTGATGTTCGCCGTGTTCGCGTTAGCCATGGAGTTTCAATATCCGTTGATACTGGGCTCGCTCATGGTCATGGTCATTCTGGTGGGTATAGCTGCACGTTTGTCATTTAAGCGCTTTTTGCCCGTCCTCGTCGGCGCAATGTGGTTCCTGATTCTTGGCGTGGGAATTTGGCCGCTATACATTCACCAGGGCCGGGTGCTGGTCATGCCGTTTGGTCATGCGATCACCACCGACGGTGTCCTTTTTGGGGTAGCCATGGGCCTGCGCGTCGGCCTTTTGCTGGCCGCTGCCGGCGTATGGATGATGGTCACTTCACCACAGAAGATGACCCTCGGCCTGTTGAAAATGGGCCTGCCCTATAAGGCCGGGCTCACTATGTCCACCGCCATTCGTTTTATTCCCTTGATCAATGCCGAGCGCTCCAAAATTATGGAGGCCCAGCGGGCTCGGGGATTGAATGCGGGTAAGGGAAGTCTTCTTTCTCGCCTCAAAAAATACGTTGCCATCATCGGTCCGATGGTGCTGCGCTCCGTGGATTTGGCGGAGATGCTCGCCACCGCCATGGATGCCCGCGGATTTGGCGCGCGAGAGGGAACTACCACCATGTCGGACATTCACATGACACCGTGGGACTGGACGATCATCGTATTGTGCATCCTGGCCGCTCTTGCGGGGCTGGTGCTGCGCATTCTCGGTGTCGGTGTGATTGTCAAAGGATATCTTTGAGGTTCTGGTGTTCCATAGACGGCAAGGGATGTCGGCGAAAAGGGATGACACTTTGAGCGATGGTCAAGTGCATTTGGCAGTTGCGGACGGCATCGCGAAGATAGTCTTCGATCGACCGCTCGCGCGCAATGCCATGACCTGGGCGATGTACGATCAGCTGGTTTCAGCCTGCTCCCGGATTGCGGCCGATGCGGAGGTTCGTGTTGCGACGTTTCGCGGCGTGGGAGGCGCGTTCGTTGCAGGTACCGACATTCGGCAGTTTCAAACGTTTGCCTCGGCCGAAGACGGTATTGCTTATGAGCGGCGCGTGGAAAGCGTGATCGTCGCCATTGAGAAGTTACCGGTTCCAACCATCGCCGTTGTGGAAGGGGCGGCGATGGGCGGTGGCCTTATCATCGCAACCGCGTGCGACCTGCGGGTTGCCGGCGGGGACGCCCGTTTCGGAGCGCCGATTGCGCGTACGGTCGGCAACTGTCTGTCTGTGGCTAATACGGCGCGGCTGATGAAGGCCTTCGGCGCTGAGCGAACCAAGCGCCTCCTGCTCCTCGCCGATTCTATTTCCGCGGAAGAGGCGCTCGCATGCGGCTTTGTGACTCAGGTCGTCGCGCCCGAGGCCATTGAGGAAACCGTGATTGCGCTTTGTCAACGATTGCTGTCCCATGCGCCTATCAGCATGCGCGTGGCCAAGGAATCGATTCGGCGAGTGGGTTCGGCGGGGCTACCGGAGGGCGATGACTTGATTCGACTGGCCTACGGGAGTGACGACTTCAAGCGAGGCGTGAGCGCGTTTCTGTCCAGGGAACAGCCACGCTGGCGTGGCCGGTAATTGATTTTAACGAAAGGACCTTCGTCTTCAGGTATGATGTCAGACATCATGCAACGCTGACCGCCCCGGCGCGAGCCGACAGCAAAAGAGCAGCGCATGCGGTCAAGGATTCCGATTCTTCATGGACGCACAAGCCATCGCCGAAATGACCGGCCACATCTTTAGATCCCGTGGAGAGCGCACCGACCTTGCCGGTGCCGTGGCCGACGCCATTCGACAACAGATTGTCTCCGGCGCCTTGACCGGCGGTGAGAGGCTCGATAACGAAATTGAGCTGGCCCAGGCTTTGGAAATTAGTCGCCCGACGCTGCGAGAAGCAACGCGCATGCTCATTCATAACGGCATTCTGGTTAGCCGGCGCGGCGTAGGCACCTTCGTAAGTAAGCGAGCTCCCCAGTTAGTTCACGGTCAACTGGATATGGGCATGTCGATGACGGCTCTCATCCGTCGGGTCGGCAGAGAGCCCGGTTCGGAGAGTTGCAACATCACTAAGGTCAACGCCGTGGACGAGGTGGCAGAGGCGCTTGATATCGCTTCAGGATCGCAGGTAGCACTGATTGAGCGCACACGCCTCATTGACGGGGAGCCTCTCGCCTGGGCAAATGAATATGTCAGGTTCAGCAGTGAGGCGGAGTTCGCCTCTATCCAAAGGTTCGATGGCGGTTCGCTGTTTGAATTCCTGATCAAGACCCTACGCTGCAAGATAACGTACAACAAACTGGTGCTGACAGCGGTTTCGGCCACAACCAAAATCGCCGGCTGCTTACACCTGCGCCGCGGCCACCCGCTGCTGCTGATTCGTGAAACTCACTACGATGCAGACGGGCTGCCGCTTCTGTATCTAGCAAACTATTACAATACCGAACTGGTTGATTTTGCCGTGATGCGGCCGGGGCCAAAATTGTGAGCGAGCGTTCTTTCTTTGCCTTCGGCAACTTGACCATCGATGATCTCGTTTTTGCCGATGGAACTACGCGGTGGTGCACGCCGGGGGGGAACTGCATGTACGCCGCCCTGGGAATGGCCGTTTGGGGTGCGCACCCATCCATCGTAGCGCGCTATGGCAACGACTTTCCGGTCGCCGCGCTCGGCGTAAATCGGGTTGACTTGTCGCTGGCCCGCAAAGGCGACCTGACCCTCAGAAATTGGGGCCTCTACGAGGAAGACGGTTCACGCCACTTCATCTTTCGCGATGCCACTCGTAACTGGCTTGAGTTCTCTCCCAGTGTTTCCGATCTGGACCAGGGTCCGTATCCCTATTGCCATCTGGGTCCGCTGCCCTGGCATCTGCAGTCCGATTTCGTGGCCTTTTTGCGCCGGCACGGAGCCAAGCTTATCTCCGTCGATGTAGACGACCGCAGAATTGCTGAGGTAGACCAGGCCGCACTCGCACAGATGTTGCATCAGATCGATTTTTTTCTGCCCAGCCGCCAGGACGTAGGCGCGCTGTATCCCGGCATATCTGACCTGGACGGCTTGCGGCGGATGCGCGATTTAGATTCCGGCACCAAGGTCATCGCCATAAAATGCGGCGCCGATGGTGTAATCATTCACTCCGCCGGAGATCGCGACTACCTTAGCCTGCCGGCCATCGCCTCTGAGGTGGTGGATGCCACGGGCGCAGGCGACTCCTTCTGCGGTGGGTTCCTGGCCGGTTACGCTGAAACCGGCAGCGCGCTCGAAGCAGCGTTGCAGGGCTCGGTGTCTGCCTCCTTCTGTGTCGCCGGAATCGGACCTTCCACCCTCGTGAACCCCGATACCTCTGAAGCACAATCGCGTTTGGCCGCTCTGCGTGGCCGCGCAGAAATCTATCCGCTCTAGCTCGACGAATGAAAGGGAGTGTTCTATGGATCGCGAAAAAACAGTAATGCTGCAGGAAATCGCTATGCAGCCCGAATTTGTCCGCACGCACATCGACGAGATGTTGGAATCTATGCGCAGCGTGCTGCGGGACCGGCAACCCGGAACCATTCAAAGTGGATTCGCCATCGGTTGCGGAGACAGTTATTGCGCCGCTTTGGCGGTCCGTTACTACATGATGAAGGCAACCGGCCGTTGGATGGAGCCGGTTGAGTCGCTCGAGTTTTCGCGTTACCTGGTTGGCGATCTACCCGCCAATTCGTTCGTGTTTGGCGTATCCAATTCCGGCACGGTATCGCGGACCATCGAGGGCGTGCGGCTGGCCCGCGAGCGTGGCGCCTGGACATTCGCAGTTACAGTAAGCGATGAGAGCAATTTGGCGCGTACAGCGGAAACCTTGATGAGAGCGCACTCTCCGCAGAACATCAAGGAGTCGATGGACGGCAGCAGCGTGATCACGCCCGGCACCATCAGCTATACGGCGAGCATGTTGGCTCTCTATGTTGCCTCCATTGCGTTCGGTGAGAAGCTGGGCGTGTTGTCTGCTTCGCAGGTAAAAGATCTCGTTGCGGAACTCCATGCGACTGCCGGCCACATGGCGCAGGCGGACGAAGCGGTAAAGAAGCTTTGCGAAGACTTGGCTCCGCAGTTAACGCCTGACCGCAAGGTGGTTGTGCTCGGCGGAGGCCCCAATTACGCCACTGCCTACTTTGGTATGGCCAAATTCTTCGAAGCTCTCCGCCAACCATGTCATTGTGCGCAGCTCGAAGAATGGGCGCACGAGGAGTATTTCATTACCGATAAGGAGACAGACACCTTCGTCATTCTCCCGGCAGGCGAGGGCCGCGAGCGTGGTCTTGAGCAGGCGAGGGCGGCGCGCGACGTCGGTTCCCGTGTCTTCATCATCGGACCCGAAGACGACAAGGCTGCCAGGGAGGCTGCTGATGTCTATTTCCCCATGCCCAGTGGGATGAGCGAATCGCTGACACCTTTTGTTTACAAGGTGCCTTTCGAATACCTCACCTGTTACATGGCGATTCACCGCAAGGTCAGATTCCTCGGATTCGACGACCCCATTCGTCAGAAGGTCAATTTCCGGCAAATCTTTAATTCCAAGCAGACGCAAACGACCACCGTGTAATCCCGGGTTGGCGAATCAGCCGTTTCCCGGAGGGAGGAACTCCGCAATGAACGCTACTGAAATTCGAGAAGCCAGGGTTTTCCGGCTCAGTATGGCGAACCCTGGAGACTTGTCTGAGCTGGCTGCGTTGTTCGATGCCGGCACGTTGGACCCCCACCATGTAGCCGCGATCATCGGCAAGACCGAGGGCAACGGTGGGGTCAACGACTTCACCCGCGGCTATTTCACCCAATCGCTGATGCTGCTTTTGGGCGAACGGCTAAAGATTTCGCCGGCCGCCGCAGCGGAACGCGTTCCGTGCGTGCTTTCGGGTGGGACCGAAGGGGTGATGAGTCCCCACTACTCTGTTTTCGCGCGCATGCCGTCTACTGCTTCGACTGGGGAGCCGGCGCTGGCCGTGGGGATTGCTTTCGCCGAGGCTGTGCCCTCGGAACTTTTGGGCCGAATGGCGCAGGTTGAGGGAACCGCTGACGCCGTCCGGGCCGCTATGGCAGACGCAGGATTAGCGGCTGACGAAGTTCACTTCGTGCAGGTCAAATCGCCGTGCCTCACTTCGGCGAAAATTGAAGAGGCCCGGCGCCGCGGTAAGACCACCGTGGCTTCGGATCCTAATCGAGCCATGGCGTTCGCCCGCGCTGCCGGCGCGCTGGGCGGGGCTCTGGCGCTTGGTGATGTCGCCCGCGATGCGATATCCGACGCAGTACTGGCTCAGGATATGTCTATTTATTCTTCCCGTGTCAGCGCCTCATCGGGAGTAGAAATTTCGCGAACCGAGGTCATCGTACTCGGCAACAGCAAGAAATGGGCGGGTAACCTCCGCATCGCGCACCGCGAAATGGCCGACGCGCTCGATGTCGACGCGATTCACGGCGCTCTGCACGATCTCGGCATTCGCTCCACTTCCAGAGTCGCGGATGCCGATCGCGGACGCATTCGATCGGTGTTGATCAAAGGCGAGCCGGACCGCAGGGGCCAGGTACACGGTTATCGGCACACCATGTTGGATGATACGGACATCAACGCCCAGCGGCACATTCGCGCTGCCATTGGTGGCATGAGCGCCGCCGTTTTGGGCGACGGCCGCATCTTTATCTCCGGTGGGGCCGAGCACCAGGGCCCGGATGGTGGCGGCCTGATCGCAATCGTCGCTGAGACGAAATAGAAGTTCGACTGTGGACTCGTAGCAGCGCCGCGTGGGTGAACGCGGCGCAAACGCTCGCCCTGGAAAGCGCGGCAAGGCTGCAGCATGGCGCCACCTCTCAGACCTCAACGGAAAACCCAATCGTTCACGGGAGAATTTAAATGAGCGAGCTCCTCTCACTTATCAAAGCAGGCCATAAGCCGGTCATCGGCATGGTGCAGCTCCGTCCATTGGCCGGAAGTTGCCGTTACGGCGGCGGCCGTATAGAGTCCGTCCTGGAAGCGGCGTTCGAAGAAGCTGAGGCCCTTAGCGCCTATCAGATCGACGCGCTTATGGTTCAGAACCTCGGAGATTTGCCCGTGGCCAACCACGCCGCCGCAGCTCAGGTCGCCTGGATGACCCGCGTGACCAGCGAAATCCGCCAACACTTCGGGCGCCCCGTTGGACTCAATCTTCTCGAAAATGATGCTGAGGCTATGTTCGCGGTCGCATCCGCGGCTTCCGCCGATTTTGTACGCATCAAGGTTTTCATCGGCGCCATGATGACCCCCTTCGGCATGGAGACCGCGCAGTGCCACGCGGCCATTCGCGCGCGCAAGGCGGCTGACGCCGAAAACATCGCCATCTTTGCCGATGTCCACGACCGCACCGGCACTCCGATCGCTTCCAGTGGATTTGAAGAAGACCTTGTCTTTGCGACGCGCCTGGGCGGTGCTGACGGGCTTGTCCTTACCGGTAAGTCCTACCAGCAGACGCTTGACTACCTGGCCGTCGCGCGCAAAGCGTCCCCCCAGGTTCCTATCCTGGTTGGCGGCGGTGTGAACGATGCGAACTTTGCGGAGGTTGCAAAGACCGCCGATGGTGTCATCGTCAGCTCTGCGCTCAAGACCTCGTCAGACGCCTTCGGTAAGTTTGATCGTGGCAAAATCGCGTCCTTCATGGGCGCGGTCCAACGGGTCCGAACGTTAAGCCAATGACGTCTGTGCGGTCATTGTGGAGTCGAAGCGTACGGTTCCCCAAGCTCCCCGTTTCGTCCCTCGCGGGTCGGCATAGGGAACAAGGAGCAGTCCCGAAGAGCCTGCCCTGAGCTTGTCGAATGGGGACGGCTGAAAATCAGGCCTGTCCAAATTAGCTTTTCTGAAGAAGTCTGCTGGCGGTGTTTTTGGGTGGAAGCCCCCTGCTTTAGCAGGGGGAGGCAACGCTTTAGCGTTGCCGGAAGAAATCCGACCTCTCCATCCTGCGCTTTAGCGCTGGACTTTGTATCGGGGCACGACTGCCTCACCGCAGCGTTCTTTTCTTGCGCACGATGGAATCAACCTGGTCCATCTCAGCTCCAAGCTATTTTCAGGCCCCCTGCGTAAGCGCAGCGGGCATCCGCTTGGAATAATCGGTAATGCCTGCGACTAGATTTCGGCGCGGCTTCCATTGCAGATCGGCTGCAATTCTTGAAATTGCAAAACGTTCCTGCCGATCGCTGATTTCGTCGGCTCCGGGCACCAGCGATACAGAAACTTCCGGAATCGCGCTTTGTGCTCGTTTCACGACCTCAGGCATCGTCAACACTTCTTCCGGTGCGACGTTGTATTCAAGCTGTGGGAGCCTGGCTGCGGTGAGCGCCAGCATAATAGCGTCCACAACATCGTCCGCATAGATGTAGTGATAGAGGAAGTTTTCGTCGGACGGGATGACGGTTCGCCTGCCCGCGCGCGCATCGCGGATCATACTGCCCAGGTAGCAATCCCCTCGTCGATAAGGGCCGTAGATGCGCGCCAGCCTAAGGCTGACGCCTTCGAAACCGGCCTCGGTGGTGAAGCCCCGTACCAGCTGCTCGCCCGCAACTTTGGTGGCCGCGTAGATGGATGTCGGTCGGAGCGGAGTATCCTCGGTAATCACACCGGGTCCGACGTCGCCATACACGCTGATCGAGGAGCAGAACACGAACCGCTTCACACCAGCCCGGCGGGCGATATCCAGCAGATTCGCGGTGCCGACAACGTTGCTTTCTACGATGGCCATCGGATTGTCGCGCGCCATCATCGGACCGGAAATGGCGCCGCAATGTGCGATGTGCGAAATGGCTCCTTCGCGTATAAGCTTCTCCATTGCGCCGCGGTCTTCGAGCCGAGCCACCGTCAAGCTCGCATCGTCACGTCCGTAGTTCGTTGCATCGGTCGCGAGCACTCTGTCGGAGCCGCCCGATAGCCGTTCGCGAAGCGCCATTCCAATAAGGCCCGATCCGCCGGTGACGAGTATGTTCATAAGGCACTCCTGTGAGACGACACCTGCAACGCACTCGTCACTGGAACGTCCCGATAAAGACGTATCAGCTTCTCCACGAACGGCTTTTCGGCTTTAAGCATAGTTCCAGCTCTTGGGTCCGCGCCTGCGAGCATCGTGTCCGTAGCCTCGCGTGAAAAATCCATGACGAACTTCACCCGTTCACGCCGCCGCTTGTCAACGCTGCCTGGCACGTTCGATAGTGGTTCCCCAGCCTCCAGAGTTTGGCGTATCACGTCGATGGTCACGCATGCGTCCTCAACCGCCTGCGTTGCACCTTGCCCCAGCGTTGGGACCATCGGATGCGCCGCGTCTCCAACCAGCAGCACCGGGTCCGTGTTATTCGCGAATTGAATCTCATTTTCTTGAATCCGGGCCCAATGAATGCGTTCGAAGTGCTCTTCTATTTTTGCAATCATGAAGGCCACCGCGCGGGAAGGCTCGCCGTTTTCCGGTGTGTAGGCTTTGCGGAGCATTGCGGGATTTTTCATGGACTCCGGTATACCGCCATTCACTTCGATAGGAAATGAGCCGGCGTAATAGAGAAAGTCTCCCGGTACGCGGAACGCTAACAGTCGATTTGGGCCATTGAACCACTGTCCATAGTCGTCAATGGGGCAATCTGCGCCCACTGGGTAAAGAACCCTATAAAGACAAACACCCAGAAGAGTGGGCTCGTTCGGGCCAAAGAACTTCTCCCGAATAAGGGAATATCGTCCATCGCCGGCGATCAGCAGATCGATATCATCCAGCACCTGGGGCTCGCTCTGTCTGCCGTTGGTGAAGGTAATGCTGGTGCGGCCGTCGCTCTGGGTGGCGCAGGCCACCACTTTCGAATCGTAAAGCACACGATCCTTGATGCCCGAGCGCAACAGCTTATAGAGTTCTCCCCAGCGGATGCGAATCCCAAAATTGTCTGCGACTTTCATCATGTCCAGATTTATGAGAACCTCACCATCGGCCAGGTATGTGGTCCAATTCCGCCAGGGGATGCTGTTTTCGATGATGGAAGCAGCCACGGCCGGCAATTGGGCCTTTAGGCATTTCAGGGCGTTAGGCCCGACGTTGAGACCGGTGCCCGCCTGAGATTGGTCGTGTTCGCCCACCTGCTCCAGGCAAATCACGTCCACACCTTCCTCATGCGCCAGGCCGTGGGCGATCAGGCTGCCGGCGATGCCTGCCCCGACCACCACCACGCGTTTCCGGGCTTTGCTCAACGTTTTCTCCTGCGCAAAACCAACCAACTCGTTGGCGGTTTGCTTAATTTTCTTGAGATGTTTGACGGTGACGAATTGTCGCCTGGAACCCGGATCGCATATAATAGACTATAGTCTATATGAAATATGTCAACGGTCTTGTGGCCGCGCATGCCTTCTTTCCTCATAATCCCCTTAGCCCGGCGGTCCTTCTTTTCAGGACAAGCGCGATCTGCCGCCGGCAGCGGATGGAAGCTGCGAATCGCCGTGGTTGCCATCCATGTTGACTTAGGCGAAAGAGGTGATTTCTCCCCCCGCTTGACGCGCTCCGAGGGTCGCCACTGATAAAGCGTTTGTTGCCTGAACCATCAGGAAAAATCAACGGTAAAGGACTAAGAGCTCTTGGATCAGAGGCAAGCTCCGATCCGGAGAAGGTGCAAGGATGGCTACGAAAAGAGCGCTCGAAGGTTTGCTTGTACTGGATTTGAGCCATGTAATGGCAGGGCCCTTCTGCGCGATGTTGCTCGGCGACCTCGGCGCCGATGTAATTAAAGTTGAGAAACCCACGGGCGAAGATTCACGTCGTTTCGGGCCGCCGTTCATCAATGGCGAGTCCGTAGCCTTTATGGGGTTGAATCGTAATAAGCGCGACATATGTGTTGATCTGAAGACCGATGAGGGAAGGGCACTGGTCCGCGAGCTGGCCACCAGAGCCGACGTAGTGATTGAGAATTTTAAGCCGTCGACCATGGCCAAGCTGGGCTTGGCCTATGAAGACCTCCGCCAGCTTAATCCGAAGCTGATCTATTGCTCGATTTCCGGTTTCGGCCAAACCGGAGATTATCGCGAGCGCGGTGGTTTCGACCTTATCGCCCAGGCAGCGAGCGGGCTAATCAGTGTGACCGGCTATCCCGACAGCCCGCCCACGAAGGTAGGGGTCCCCATTTCCGATCTTACGGCGGGGCTCTATAGCGCACAAGCCATCCTGGCCGCTTACATTCATGCAATGCGGACGGGCGAAGGCCAACAGATCGATATTTCGCTTCTGGATTCCGCGATCAGTTTGACAGTATGGGAATCCGCGATCTTTTTCGCCACCAGGCAGATTTCGCAGCCCACCGGTTCCGCTCATCGACTCCTCGCGCCGTACCAGGCGTTTCCCACGGCCGACAAGACGATCGTCATTGGCGCCGGCAATCAGAGAATCTGGATCAAGCTCTGCGAAGCTCTTGAACGAGAAGATTTGCTGACCGATGAAAGGTTCGCAACCAACGCATTGCGAACCATCAATCAGGCCCCTCTCGCGGAAGAGTTGTCAGCAATTCTCAAGCAAAAATGCGCGCGGTTGTGGCTGGAAAAATTCCACAAGGCCGGCGTTCCTGCAAGCCCCGTCCATAACCTTGCCGACGTGTATGACGATCCCCACGTAAAGGCGCGGCAAATGCATTTTACTTTTGAACATCCAACGGCGGGAACCATCGAGCAGGTCGGCTCGCCCATCAAGCTTTCAACAACTCCTGTGGGGTTCCGTCTTCCTCCGCCAACGCTGGGCCAGCACACGAAGGACATTCTGACGTGGCTCGGATATTCGACGGAGAAGATTCAGGACTTCAAGGAATCCGGAGTCGTTTCCTGGAGTGAACCATCGGTCTAGTGGTGTCCGCCACACAGATGATCATTTATCCGTCTCGAAGGCAACAGCTTTACAGTCTGCGGAAAAACTCGGTTTTGTATCAGGGCACGGCTGCCTCGCCGCAGCGAGCGTTAGTCGGACCGTAAATTACGAAAAAACGATGGGCTTTACAGGTCACCGAAAAATTCGGTTTTGTATCAGGGCACGGCTTTAGCCGTGCCACAATGCGCCGAAAATGATCTTGGGCTTTAGCTCCTGAGGCATTCTGGGGTTAGACCAATCTGCCGCTTCGAGCCCGGAAATACAGGACGTTATTTCTAATGGACACCACTAGTCGTTAGCTCTAAAACTCCTCATCATACCTTCGGTGCTGCCATTGAGATCTCTAGCGGAACACCAGGGGCCACCACGGCCAGCAGAGCTTCAGTAACGCCTCTTTGGCTTATCTTGGCGCCGTGAACCTCGGTGAGAACAACGCGCGATATCGCCGGATAGTTCTCGCCGCTGACGATCAAACCCACAAGAGCTACCTGAAGAGGCGAAAGGCTTGGGTTGAAGGCCGCAATTTCAATGTACGAGCCCTTATAGATATGACCGGCCTTGGTGGCGATCCCAATTCCTGAAGGGGCTCCCGAGTAGCGGGCATACGATTTCCGGGCAGCTTCCAGCGAAGCTTGCAACAGCGGATCAGACGACTCTTTGGCCATGACTAAGTCGGCCTCTTTCACCGGAAACGCGCCGTCCTTGAACCCCATGTCTTTGGGACCGAACCTCTGCGGCAAGAGGTAAGAGAGTTTGGCGGGTGCCTCTCCCTCCAGCAATATCTCCATTTCCGCGTCGTAAGAAAGGTCGCTCATAACTTGCCGGCAATGGCCGCAAGGCACCTTCGACACCGCAATCGCAGAAATTCCGGTATCTGCGTGCATATACGCATTCGAGAGCGTAGCTTGTTCCGAATGAACCGTGTAGCCAAGTGAGAGGCCGGCAAACTCTACGTTTCCTCCGAAATACAAGTTGCCGCTGAAACCCTTCGTCACACCGCCGACAAAATACCCTGAAATCGGCGGACGCGCATAGGTACGCGCCAAGGGCAGCAAACCGAGCATCAGTTCGTTACTGTTTTTTCCTTCCGATTCCATTAGCTCTTGCACGTTGGCTGCGGGAATTTTTCCGCTGTACCCGGGAGCGTTGAGGATGGTTGAAAGTATCGCTCGCGATTTCTCACTGAAGTCAGGCAGCGTGGTCTTTAACGCATCACCATCTTTCCCCCAGCCGTAAACAGGGGTCGCACTCGCGGCCATGAGTCCCAGTCCCGCCGTCCCCAGCGTTGCCAGAACGGTACGTCGATCGATGTTCTTGTCAGAGCTCATTCTTGCCACCTGTCTTTCTTACCTTCCTAAAATGCTCGAACTGCACTTATTGAGCGTTGGCGTGGCTCTGCGCCACAACGCTCAGCCGTTCTACTTCCTTGCGCTCTTCCGCCGCTCGCGCCTTCTCGCCCGTGGCGTCGAACAGTGCAACCATCAGGCGATGAGGCTCGGTATCCGCCGGACGAAGTTGGGCGGCCTCTTCCAGGTACCGAAGAGAGACTGCAAACTGCTTGGCGGTTGAGCTTCTTTGCGCCAAAAGCAGAGATACGCGATATAACAGGCCTCTCGAGCCCGCGTCCTGTGGGTTGAGCTCATGCGCGTGTCTCAGTACAGCGTAGGCTGTTTGCTGGTCGTCCAGGTTAAACAAGACCGCGCCGTAAAGAGCATTCAGCTCGAAAAGGTCGGGCCATCGTATGACTGCTTTGGCCAACGGAATGCGAGCGTCTCGATACTGTTTCAGCCGAAAGTAGTTCAATGCGAGGTTGTACTGCATCTGCGGAGAATTCGGCATGAGCTCAGCGGCGCGAAGCAGAGGCGGGGCTGCTTCCTCATAGAATCCATGTTGCCCATAAATTGTGCCGAGCATTGCCAGTTTTTCAGGATCGTTGGGGTCGAAAAGCGGTTCACATTCCGAGCGCGCGGCCTGCACGGAGCCTTCTGCGACCTTGCGATTGCAGTCGAAGCCTAATTGGCCCTTCTCTTCCTCATGGCGGCGCAGCTCCTCAGAGAGCGCGAAGGCCTTTTGCGATTCCTCCCGGCGCCCCAGGTCCTTGTATAAACGGCCGAGTTGATACTGCACGCTCGAATCTTGTGGATCCAGTTCTGCCGCTTTACGAAACCACTTTTCCGCAGACGCCTTGTCGCCGCGTTTCAGATAGGCATACGCGAGATAGTAGTCGGTGTCAGGGAAGGGAGGCGTGGCTGCCGCCACGGTTAGTTCCTTGATAGCTTCATCGAGCTTTCCATCGGTAAAGTCGAGCCTTCCCAGGTAGTACATGACATTCGGATGGTCTCCAACTTCCTTACGCACGGCCTCAAACTCGCGGCGCGCCTCTTGCGGCTGATGAAGCTCAAACAGTGTCATTGCCAATGGGAATCGCGCTCGCAAGACCAGGCTCGGGTCAAGTGCCAGAGCGGCGCGGAACTCGACCGCCGCCTCTTCGAAGCGGTCGCTTTTCAGCGCCGCGTAGCCGCGCCCCAGGTGCTGCTCGGTGCTATCGTGCGCAACCGCGCTCCCCGCCGCCTGCGGTTTGCCTGCATCTTGGGCTAACTGGGTTAATCCGAACGACGGAGCCGCCGGTATGAGGGCTGCCGTCAAAACCGCGAACACGCACAGAGACCGGCTGTTTCGTTGCCGAATCACTCTGGCCGCCAGCTGCGTCACTTCCTTCAGGAGGTGAGCGGCGTAGCGAAATGCAAGCGTAGTTTCAGGCGCGCTTTCCAACCCTCTTCTCCAAAAAAGAAAATCCCAGGAAAAGAAAACCCCAGAGAAAACCCCAAGAGAAAAACCCCAAGAGAAAAATCAAGAGAAGATCGCACGGAAGCTACACGCAAATATAAATAGTTTGCAACCTTCGCACTATAGACTATACACTGCATTAGTATTTTTTGACTGCGCTGAAGGGCTGCTGAAGCTGCTGCCTTCTGATTGAAGTTGAAGACAATTTCTCCCGAGCCAGATACAGGATGAGGCGCCCGTCGATTAACATTCGCCGCCGTGACTTCTTACGCAGTTGCTGCCTGTTGACGCCCGGTGCGTTGCTGACGCGGCCATCATGGAGCGCCACGCTCCTTCCGCAATTCATGATCCGGAATGCGGATGAGAATTTACTGCCTGTCGATTACCGTCTGATCCCCCACTACAAAGTGCACGCTCCGCTCGATGCCGTGTTAGCCAAGACCGCGGCGGGCAATGACCCGTTTGTCAGCGAAAAATATCAGGATCAGATCGAAGCGGTGTTGGCGAAGTGGACCCTCGGTTTGAAGCAGTCCTCCAGCAAGTTGCAAGCTTTTGAAGGCACCCTCGCCTCGGCGTTCCTTGCCTCGCCGCTTCCAGCCGCGGAGGTCCATTGCGTGCGCTCCGGCCCCGGAATCGAGATTTTTCGTAGTCGATTTTCCACCTCTCCTTCCACCGGCAAGGAACAATTTATCCGGGATTTCGCGGCCCTTATCAGCCCCTTGTCGGAAATTCTGACAGCTGAATTTCTGGTGACAGAGATAGAGGTTAACGGCGAGGCTTCGGCCACTCCCCCCGCACCTCGAATGATCAAGACGCGCGTTCGGTACGACCTGGTCGGTTCAGGTTCTGATTTCTTTCGCGAACAACGCGTAGGGTACTGGGATCTTGATTGGGAACTGACTGGCGCGGGGGAGCCCCGGCTGTATCGGTGGCGGGCACTTGAAGAAACACGAAGCCGGGCCGCCCATCCGGTCTTTGTAGACATCACCGCGTCGGCAATGGCGGGCAACGCGTCTTACGAGTCGCAGTTGCTTCACGGCAGCGACTACTGGCGCACCGTTCTCGATGGGGCTTGTGGCATCGATGTCTACGGTCACAATGGAATCGCCGTAGGTGATTTCAACAACGACGGTTTTGATGACGTTTACGTTTGCCAGCCGGCCGGCCTGCCCAACAGGCTCTATCGTAACCGCGGCGATGGAACCTTCGAGGATGTTACAGAAGCCTCCGGCCTCGGGATCCTGGAGAACACCTCATGTGCCTTGTTCGCTGACTTCGATAACGATGGGCGGCAGGATCTGCTGGTGGTTCGCTCCAGTGGGCCCTGGTTATTTCTCAACCAGGGCGACGGAACGTTTCGCCGGAAAACAAATGCCTTCCAGTTTGCCCAGGAGCCTCAAGGCACCTTCACCGGCGCTGCTGTGGCCGACTACGACCGGGATGGAAAGCTGGACATTTATTTCTGCTTATACCTCTTCCACCAGGGCCTCGATCAGTATCAATATCCATTGCCCTATCATGATGCGCGCAATGGCCCTCCCAATTTCCTGATGCACAACAACGGCGACGGTACATTTACCGACGCCAGCGAAGGTATTAAGCAGAACAATAATCGCTACAGTTTTTGTTGCGCCTGGAACGACTACAACCAGGACGGGTTGCCGGACCTCTACGTTGTGAACGATTTCGGCAGAAAAAATCTCTATCGCAATAACGGAGATGGCACCTTCACAGACGTCGCCGAGGATGTCGGCGTCGATGACGTCGGCGCCGGCATGGGGGTCTCCTGGCTCGACGTCGACAATGACGGCCGTGAAGATATTTACGTCGCCAACATGTGGTCCTCGGCCGGCCAGCGTGTCACCACCCAGAACGTTTTCATGCCCGGCATGTCTGAGGAGGTGCTTGCGATGTATCGCAAGCACGCCGGCGGCAACTCTCTGTTTATCAATCAAGGTGACGGCCGCTTTCGTGATACGACGGAAACAGCCGGAGTAGCCATGGGCCGCTGGGCGTGGTCCACCGACAGTTGGGACTTTGACCACGATGGCTTCGCAGATCTTTACGTCACCAACGGCATGATCAGCGGCCCATCGACACACGACCTGTCCAGCTTCTTTTGGCGGCAAGTGGTATCGCAGACGCCGCTCAAAACCAAAGCTGCCCAGGACTATGAACTGGGCTGGAGCGCGGTCAACGAACTCATTCGTTCTGACGCGACCTTGAATGGATTCGAGCGCAACGTTTTTTATGCCAACAACCGGGACGGCACCTTCTCCGATGTGTCCGGAACCGTAGGTCTGGATTTTATCGAGGACGGCCGGGCGTTCGCCCTTGCGGACTTTGATCAGGACGGCCGTCTGGAGGTTTTTCTCAAGAGCAGGAGCGCACCGCAACTGCGGATCTTGCGCAACGAAATCTCCGGCATAGGCCCGTCCATCTCCTTCCGTCTCCGCGGCCGTGAAAGCAATCGCGACGGTATTGGTGCGGTCATCATTTTGGAGACCGGCAACAGCCGCCAGACCAAATCGCTCCAGGCGGGTTCAGGATATCTTTCTCAGCACTCTAAGGATGTTTTCTTTGGGCTGGGCGAGGCTCCCGGTACTCTGCGCGCTACGATCCGCTGGCCAAACGGCCAGGTGCAGGTGTTGCATGATCTACCCCCAGGCCACCGCATTCTGGTTCAGGAGGGCTCGGCTGACTTCGGTTCAGAACCGTTCAGGACGAGAACCGCCGCAACGGATGGTCCGCCACGGCAGCCGTCGTCCCGGCCGAAGCCTCTCCCGTCGATATTTGGAACCTGGTTGTTGGCTCCCGTCGCAGCGCCTGATTTTTCTCTCCCCGACCTTTCCGGCAAAAAACAATCTTTGAGCGGCTTTCGCGGCCGGCAGGTCTTGCTCAATTTCTGGACTACTTCTGCCCCTTCGTGTAAAGCCGACTTGGCCGTGTTCAACCGTGTGCACTCGAAATGGGCCGCCCAGGGACTCGAACTGGTCTCGTTGAATCTCAACGACGAGAGCGAGACCGCTACCGTCCGCTCGTTCGCACAGCAGCTTGGGCTATCGTTTCCTATCGTCCTGGGTTCTGAAGACATGGCCGGCGTTTACAACTTGATCTACCGGTATCTGTTCGATCGACATAGAGATCTTGGAATCCCCAGTTCTTTTCTGCTGGATGAGCAGGGTCTCATCGTCAAGGTTTATCAGGGGCCGATCGATCCCCAACAAGTCGAAAAAGATTTCCGTGCGATTCCCCGCAACGCCGATGAGCGCTTGAAAGTGGGGCTGCCTTTTCCGGGGATCACGGATGTCAACGAATTTCGCCGGAATTATCTCACTTACGGCTTCGTATATTTTCACCGGGGCTATCTCGTGCAGGCAGAAGAAGCGTTTGGCCTCGCCCTGCGTGATGACCCTCAAAGTGCGGAAGCCTACTATGGACTGGGAAGCGTCCACCTCAGAACGCAGCGGTCTGACGAAGCACGCCAAAGTTTTGAGCAAGCACTTAAGATCCCGCCGCGCTATCCCGATACCTGGACCAATGCCTGGAACAATCTCGGCGTGATTGCCACGCAGACGGGCCGGCCCGAAGATGCGATTAAGAACTTTCAGGCAGCGGTGCGGCAGGACCCTAAGAATCTGCTTGCCCTGAACAATCTTGGCAACGCATATCGTCAGCAGGGGCAATGGCCTGAGGCCCGCGAGGCGCTCGGCCGTGCGCTGCAGCTTAACCCCGACGATGCCGAAGCCAACTACGGTATGGGGATGGTGTTTGCCCGGCTCGATGAAGTGCAGAGCGCCTACGAATATCTCCAGAAAGCCCTGGTCGATCGCCCTGACTACCCTGAAGCGCTGAACAATCTCGGTATTTTGTACGTGCGAACCCGGCGGCTGGACGAGGGCATCACCAGTTTCAAGGAATGCATCCGCGTCGCCCCTGATTTTGACCAGTCGTATCTGAATCTCGCCAGAGTGTATGCGGTCGAGAGCGAACCCGCGAAAGCTCGCGATATTCTTCAACAATTGCTTAAGCTACATCCCGGCCATCCGTTGGCGCAGAAGGCGCTGACAGAGCTGCCTCCATCTTAGGTGGCTACTGAAGAATGCAGTTTTGTATCAGCTTTGTATCAGGGCACGGCTGCCTCGCCGCAGCGAGCGTTAGCCGTGCCGAAAAAAGCCGCAAATGATTTGGGCTTTAGCCCCTGAGGCACGCTTTTTTGCATGGAGGGCCCACGCTACCGAGCCCCCACGGGCCTATTAAAGCGCAATCATGCCACCGTCGACGCTGACGTCGGCGGCTGTTACGAAAGAGGAACCCTCCGAACAGAGAAAGACGATGACCGCGGCGATTTCAGGCGATTCGGCGAACCGCCCGATCGGGGTCAAGGGCAGGAAGGCGGCACGCTGCGCATCCGTGACGTCGCGCTGGATGCCGGTCATGGTAGTACCGGGGGAGACGGAGTTGATCTGGATGTTGAGCGGCGCATACTGTACCCCGGCCTGCCGTGTGAGCGAAAGCACGGCGCCCTTTGAAGCACAATATGCGGCCGCGTCGCGCAGGCCGATGTGCGCCGCGGTCGAGGCGACGTTGCAGATCTTGCCCGCCTTTTGCGCGATCATCACCGGCAGCACGGCGCGCATGCCTAGCCACACGCCCTTGGCATTGATGTCCATGATGCGGTCCCAAACTTCTTCACTAATTACCGCCGCGGTGTCCCCGCCGATGGCAATCCCTGCGTTGTTGACCAGGATATCGATCCTGCCAAAGCGCTTCATGATATCTGCAACCAGAGTCATCCAGCCGGCGAAGTCGCGGACGTCGTGCGTTAGCGGGAAAGCCTGATGCCCCGCACTGCATATAGCTTCGGCCGCCGCGTCGGCGCCGGTTACGTCGAGACAGAAAACGGTAGCCCCACCCGCAGCCAACTGCTCGGCGGTAGCACGGCCTATGCCGCTGCCGGCGCCGGTAACGATTGCGACCTTGTTGTCAAACTGTTTGCTCATCGTGCTCTCCTGAGGAGGGAATCTTGTTGCAGTGTGTAAGTTCCGGTGACGCAGAGGCATGGCGCAAGCGAAACGCTCGCTGTGCTTATGGTATACACGATACGAGGCATGCGGACGCAGGCTTCCATAGATTAAGTCCGTCATTTCATTTTTCCTCGCGATGCCGCCGGCACCACGTTCCGCCGTTCCTCGAAAAGTGATTGAGACTGTATCGCGGCGTCCCTGTCGTCGCTGATTTTTTGGGAGAGATCATAGAATGCCCACGTTGCTTTGGTCTTTGACTGCCCTCGAGCTGGTAGAGGGATACCGCCGCGGAACCTTCACGCCTCTCGACGCAAGTCACGCGGTGCTCGACCGTCTGCACGCAGTGAACGGAAAGATCAATGCTGTGATCGCATGGGATGCGGATGCGGTTCTGCGCAGCGCAGCGGAGTCGGCTGAACGATGGAAGCAGCAGATTCCGCGCTCGCCTCTCGATGGTGTTCCCATCAGCGTCAAGGACAACCTGTATATGAAAGGGCTGCGGGCAACATGGGGCAGCAAACTGCTCGCTGAGTTTGTCCCCGATGAGGATGAGCCCGCGGTAGCCCGTCTGCGGAATGCCGGCTTGGTGCTGCTGGGTAAAACGAATGTGCCGGAGTTCACCATCCAGGGCTACACCAGCAACGCCATCTTCGGTACTACGTTCAACCCTCATGCACTCGGAAAAACTCCCGGTGGTTCGACTGGAGGCGGGGCAGCAGCGGTGGCCGCGGGGATCGGCCCGCTTGCGCTGGGGACAGATGGCGGCGGCTCGATACGCCGGCCGGCCGCCCACTGCGGGTTATTTGCGTTGAAGCCGACGATAGGCCATATCGCCCGCTATGGCGGGTTTCCGCAAATACTGAGTGACTTCGAGGTGATCGGCCTCATAGCGCGCACTGCGGCAGATCTGGAGGCGCTACGCGGCGTGCTCGTGGCCCCCGACCCGCTGGATCCGCGAACACTGGCGGCATCCGCGACGATGCCGGCAATTCCGGCGAAGCCGCGCGTGGCCTACATGCCCGCCATTGCGGACCATCCTGTGGATCCCGCGATCGCGGCCGAGGTCAGAAGCGTGGCCGACGCACTGCGTGACTCTGGCGCTGAGGTCGAGACCGTTGCGGCGCCGTTTGATTACGAGCAGGTGACTGCGGCGTGGGGTACCGTGATGACCTGCGGGCTCGCGTGGTACTTAAGCAGGTTTCCGCAGTGGCGGGAAAACGTAAACTCCAACGCGCAGGCCGCAGCGGCCGAGGGCGCGAAGAAGAGCACACAGCAATTGCTGGATGCGCTGTCGAAGGCTGCTCAGGTACGGATGGAGGCAGGCGAGTTTTTCAGCCGCTACGACTTGCTGCTGTCTCCCGCGGCGGCGGCGCTGGCGTGGCCCGCGGCCGAGGTCTTTCCGCCCGAGATTGACGGTAAGCCTGTGGGACCCCGCGGTCACGCGGTGTTTACGGCTTGGATGAACGTGGCCGGCGTTCCCGCTGTGACCGTGCCGCTGAAGCTGACCTCTGACGGAGGCGGCATCGGTCTACAGCTTGCAGCCGCTCACGGGCGGGATCGGGAACTGTCGCACTTTGTACAATCGCATCCCGTATTTACCCGGCTGCCGCGGCTGCCGCTGGCAGAGATCTAAAATGCGATCGATGGCGATGCAAATCAATCGGAGTGAACGGCAATGATGCAGCAGGTCATCGACTTCGTTTTGGAGTTGGATAAGTTAAAAGCAGTTGAGCGTAAGGTGCGGCCTACGAGCTTGGCGCGCTATGAAAACTCCGCCGAGCATAGTTGGCAGCTCACGCTGTTTGCGCTTACCCTGGCGCCCTGCATCGCGCCGTCGATCGATGTGAATCGTGTAGTCCGTATGTTGCTGGTGCACGATGTGGGTGAAATCGACATCGGCGACACCATGGTCTTTGTAGAAGGCGGCTGGGAGCAGCGCAAGGCAGACGAGTTGCAGGCGGTGAAGCGCATTTTCTCCCTGCTGCCGGAGGAACGTGGCAACGAATTGGTTTCGCTATGGCAGGAGTTCGAGCTCGGTGCCACCGCCGAAGCGCGCTTTGCGCAGGCGGTCGATCGCGCAATGCCGGTCCTGTTGAACCTCCAAAACGGCGGTGGAAGCTGGCTCGAACACGGAATTACCTACGTCCGCGTAGTAAACCGAATCGAACCCCAGATCAGCGCGGGGTGTCCGGAGTTATGGGCCTATCTTGCTCCACGGCTCAGCGAGGCGCGCGCGAAAGGTTTCTTCGCCCCTGATTGACTTGGGTGTTCCTGAAGGGCCTGGGCTTCACAGTTTGCTGAAAACTCCGGGACTGGATTGGGTGGAAGCCCCCTGCTTTAGCAGGGGGAGGCAACGCTTTAGCGTTGCCGGAAGAAATCCGACCTCTCTATCCTGCGCTTTAGCGCTGGGCTTTGTATCGGGGCACGACTGCCTCGCCGCAGCGACTGCCTCGCCGCAACGACTGCCTCGCCGCAGCGACTGCCTCGCCGCAGCGACTGCCTCGCCGCAGCGACTGCCTCGCCGCAGCGAGCGTCCTCGCCGCAGCGAGCGTCCTCGCCGCAGCGAGCGTCCTCGCCGCAGCGAGCGTCCTCGCCGCAGCGAGCGTCAGTCGTACCGCACAACCGAAATGGAAGACGGCTTTAGCCCCTGAGGGACGATTTTCTCGCGGTTGTCGATTTTTTCAGCAGCCTGTTTAGCCGTGCCTGTACGGCCTAAAGACCGTACCCTGCAAAAGAAATTGGTTTCCCCCAGCCCTCAACCTTCCGGCGCACTACACTAGACGAACCTCTTACAGGATCGATCCATGAGCACACTGGGCTTTCTACAACTGCTCCATCTTGCCGATAGTGCTCTGCCCGTAGGCGCGGCTGCGCATAGCTTCGGCTTGGAAGGATTAGTGGTTGAGAATGATCTGGAGGCAGCCGGCTTGCTTTCCTTCTTTCAGGGTTACCTGGAAGAAGCGGGGAGGCTGGAAGCGGTATTTGTCTACGCCGGGTACGACGCCGCATCCGCCGCAGAATGGCAACGTCTCAATGAGCAACTGAGCGCCATGAAGCCGTCGCGCGAAACGCGCGAAGCCAGCCTTCGCCTGGGGAAACGGCTTGGTGCGCTGGCTATTCACGCTTTGGCCGTCCCCTGCCGGTACCCCGCCAGTCCCGCCCATGTGCCGCTGGTTTTTGGCCACGTCGGCTCTTGCCTCGGTTCCGCTCGCGACGAGGTCGTAGCCGCCTATCTGCACCAATCTTTATCAGGGCTCATCTCGGCATGCCAGCGGCTGCTGCCGCTCGGCCAGTCGGACGCAGCCTCGCTTCTGTGGAAGCTAAAACCTGTGATGCTTCAGACGGTGGCGGCCGCACAGCAAATCGCCGTGGAGGATGTTTGGCTGTCCCAGCCCCTGCTCGACCTCGCGTCGAGTCGCCACCCTGACCTGCATACCAGGTTATTCATCAGCTGATGATGCATGCGCGTCTCCACCTTGCATTCTCCGCCGTAGCCGGCGGAACCCAGCTCCATTGTCTGCAGCAGGATCCGCCCTGGAAGGTCGTACGCGCTTTTCCCAATCCGTCCGGCGAAAGCCTGGTGCATCTGAACAATGTCTCCGGTGGAGTCTTCGGCGGCGACCATTTGAGTTTGCACATAGATTTGGCGGCCGATACCCAGGCGCAAATCACCAGTACCGGTTCCACACGTGTCTACCGCCCGCGTGACCAGGCGGCCGATGCGTTGCTGGCAACCGAAATCCATCTCGGCAAAGATGCATTGCTCGAGTACCTGCCGGACTCCGTGATCCCCTTCCGTGATGCCCGGTTCGAACAGCGCACCGACGTGTACCTTGAGCCAGGCGCTACTTTGTTCTGGTGGGAAATTATCGCTCCCGGCAGACTGGCCGGCGGGGAACTGTTTGCCTATCAATCGCTGCGCGTCAACACCAGCATATGGAGCCAGGGGCGCCCCATTTATATCGACCGCATGCGTCTCAGCCCCAGGGAAACACAGCTGTCATCGGCCGCGCGCTTCGGCAAGTATCGCTATCTCACATCGTTTATGATCTGTCGTAGCAGTGAGGACGCGAACACCTGGGTCGCCCTGGAGCGAAGGCTGCGGGAGATCTCGCAACACCGTAGTCATGGGGACACGCATTGGGGTGCTTCGGCACTTACGGCAGATGGCCTGCTGGTGCGCGGCCTTTCTGCTTCGGCCCTCTCCATCATGGAAGATCTCTTCTGCTTTTGGGCGTCGGCGAAAAACTACCTGTGCGGCCGTGCCGCTTCACCACCCCGCAGAACGTATTAAGGGAGGACCGCAAGTGCATTTAACTCCACGAGAACAGGAACGGTTGCTGATCCATGTGGCCGCCGATGTAGCCCGCAAACGTAAGCAGCGAGGACTCAAATTAAATTATCCCGAAGCCGTCGCCTTGATTACGTCTGAGATCCTTGAGTGGGCGCGCGATGGTAAGTCAGTAGCCGAGATCATGACTTTAGGGAGCAGAATCCTGAGCCAAACTGAAGTGATGGAGGGCGTTGCCGGCATGATTCATGAAGTGCAGGCCGAAGCCACTTTCCCAGATGGAACAAAACTCGTCACCGTACACGACCCGATTCAATAAGAGGGAGAAGCCACATGCAACCGGGAGAGTATCTGCTCGCGCAAGACGACATTGTTCTTAACACCGGCCGCGCCGTTGTGCGGCTGGTTGTGCGCCACACCGGCGATCGCCCGGTACAAATCGGCAGCCATTATCACTTCTACGAAGTGAATCCTGCGCTGGAGTTCGATCGAGCGGCAGCTTACGGAATGCGTCTCGATATTCCGTCTGGAACCGCGGCCCGCTTCGAACCTGGTGACGAGAAGGCAGTCTCGCTCGTCGCTTTCCATGGTTCCCGCAACATGTGGGGCCACCGCGCCGCTGTCAATGGAGTGCTGCAGGAGAAACTATGAGCCACAACATCTCGCGCAAGGTTTACGCAGATCTGTATGGGCCGACCACAGGCGACAGGGTTCGCCTGGCGGATACAGAACTGGTGCTGGAGGTGGAGCGTGACTTTACCGCCTATGGCGACGAAATCACATTCGGCGGCGGCAAGACCATCCGCGATGGAATGGGGCAAAGCGCCCGCGCCCTCCGCGAATCCGCGCCCGGCGCTCTCGATCTGGTGATTACCAATGCGCTCATCGTAGACCACTGGGGCATTGTCAAAGGGGACATCGGCGTCCGCAACGGCCGCATCGTCAAGGTAGGCAAGGCCGGCAATCCAGACACCATGCAGGGGGTCGATCCTGAGTTGGTGGTTGGTGCATCCACCGAGGTTATCGCCGGCGAGAACCTCATCGTTACCGCTGGAGCCATCGATAGCCATATCCACTTTATTGCTCCGCAGCAGATCTACGAGGCCATGTGCGGGGGCACCACGACCATGATTGGTGGTGGTACGGGGCCCGCCACCGGCACCTGCGCAACCACCTGCACTCCCGGCGCCTGGAACCTGGCACGCATGTTTCAGGCAGCAGAAGCCTGGCCCATCAACTTTGGATTTCTAGGCAAGGGCAATGCAGCAACACCTGGTCCGCTGGAGGAGCAAGTGCGCGCCGGCGCCTGCGGGCTGAAGCTGCATGAAGATTGGGGAACAACCCCCGCGGCGATCGACTGCTGCCTGCGTGTTGCGGACGCCTTCGACGTGCAGGTAGCGATTCATACCGATACCTTGAATGAAGCCGGCTTCGTTGAAGATACCATCAGCGCCATCCGCGGCCGAACCATTCACACCTACCACACCGAGGGCGCCGGCGGCGGTCACGCGCCCGACATCATTCGCATCGCTTCCCTGCCCAATGTCTTACCCTCCTCCACGAACCCCACCCGGCCATACACCCGAAATACCATTGCCGAACACCTCGACATGTTGATGGTCTGCCATCATCTCAATCCCCTCGTACCTGAGGATGTGGCTTTTGCCGAGAGCCGCATCCGGCCCGAAACCATCGCCGCCGAAGATATCCTGCATGACCTGGGTGTCTTCAGCATGATCTCGAGCGACAGCCAGGCTATGGGCCGCGTGGGAGAAGTGGTCATGCGCACCTGGCAGACCGCTCACAAGATGAAGGTGCAGCGTGGCCCATTGCCCCAGGACTCCAGCCGCAACGACAATCTACGCATCAAACGATACATTGCCAAATACACCATCAATCCCGCGATCACCCACGGCATCAGCGCCCATGTGGGTTCCATTGAACCGGGCAAACTGGCCGATCTGGTGTTATGGAAGCCTGCCTTTTTCGGGGCTAAGCCGGAGATGATCGTGAAAGGCGGCTTTATCGCCTGGAGCGTGATGGGCGATGCCAACGCCTCCATCCCCACGCCGCAACCCGTCTTGTACCGCGGCATGTTCGGCAGCTTTGGGGACGTTCCTTCTGCCACCAGTCTTCTTTTCACTTCGCAGTCCGCCCTGGAGAACGAAAGCCTCAGCGGGCTCCATCTGCGCACGCCCGCCGTTGCCGTCGAAAACTGCCGTTCGATCGCCAAAAGCAACATGATCCACAACAGCGCCACGCCGCAAATTGCAGTGGATCCGGAAACCTACGAAGTACGGGCCGATGGTGAGTTACTCACCTGCGAGCCTGCGGCCACCTTGCCGCTGGCGCAGCGATATTTCTTGTTTTAAGTGTGGAGGATAGACTTGTCGACACAACAGACGCGTGCATTTCGCATTGGCATCGCTGGACCGGTGGGCTCCGGCAAAACCGCTTTGGTGGACAGTTTGTGCCGCGCACTCTCCCCCAGGCTGAGCCTTGCCGTCGTCACCAACGATATCTACACTACAGAAGATGCTGATTTTCTCGTTCGCCAGGGCTCGCTCGATGCCACACGCATTCGCGGCGTCGAAACGGGGGGATGTCCGCATGCAGCGATTCGCGAAGATGCTTCCATGAATCTGGAAGCGATTGACGACCTGGAGACAGCACATCCCGGCTTGGAGCTGATTCTTGTCGAGAGCGGCGGCGACAATCTTTCCGCGGCCTTCAGCCCTGAGCTCGTGGATGATTGGATCTACGTCATTGACGTGGCCGGTGGCGACAAGATCCCCAGAAAGGGCGGTCCTGGCGTTACACGATCTTCACTGCTGGTGATCAACAAAATCGACCTCGCGGAGCAAGTGGGTTCCTCTCTCGAGGTCATGGATCGCGACTCCAGAAAGATGCGGGGTCAAAATCCCTTCCTCTTCACCGACCTGAGGCACAATGTAGGGCTCGATAAAGTGCTCGCATGGTTAAGTACACGCATAGAGATGGCCGATCGGCGCAAGCTCGGTACGGCGTCTGCGCCAGGCGAGTTGGCGCACGGAAAGCACAGCCATTCTCATTCCCACTAGCCGTGAGTTTCCTTGTAACTTTTCCGCGCGCGAATGAGTCTCATGTGCGCGCTCTGCATTCGAAAGGTAAGAACCTAATGAAAATTCTCAAAAGAGAGTGGAAGCATAACACTCTGGCAAGTCTCGTCGCGTTTGCCTGTGTCCTCCTGGCGGCCAGTTCAGCCTCCGCGCAAACAACCCCTGCAGTCGGGTCCAAAGCACCGGACTTCACGCTCCAAACAACGACGGGCCATTCCGTAAGCCTGGCCCAGATGCGTGCCAAGGGCACGCTTGTGCTGGTTCTGCTCAGAGGTTACCCCGGATATCAGTGCCCATTCTGTACCAAGCAAGTGCACGATTTTATCGAACACGGCGCGGACTTTGCCGCCAAGAAAGCCAACGTCCTCTTCGTTTATCCTGGACCTCCCGCAGCCTTGGACCAGCACGCCAAGGAATTTCTTGCCAAGCAGGCCAATCTTCCGTCAAACATGACGATGGTAGTCGATCCCGATTACAAGATGACGAACCTGTACCATCTGCGCTGGAACGGACCAGACGAAACCTCCTATCCCTCCACCTTCATTCTCGACAGGGGCGGCAAGATCCTGTTTGAAAAGATCAGCCACGAACACGGCGACCGTACCTCGGCACAGGATGTTCTCGGCCAGCTGAAGACCAACTAAACGCAGGATTCTGTATCGGGAGAAGACATGTATAGCAAGCAGGCGGAAGAGTTTAAGGCAAAGGTTCAGGGAATGCTCGGGGACAACTTTCGTGTCCTTACGGACGATATGGACCGGGTTCGCGCATCCGGCGCCATCGATCGTGCGCTCAAGGTAGGCCAGAGCGCACCGGCGTTTGCGCTGCCGGACGCATTCGGCAATGAGGTCGTGCTAAAGACGCTATTGGCCAAGGGGCCGGTGGTTATCAACTTCTATCGCGGCGAATGGTGCCCGTTCTGCAACATCCAATTGCGTGGCCTCCAGCAGGCGCTGCCGAAGATTCAGGAGCTGGGAGCGACCCTGATCGCGATCTCGCCCGAAAAGCCGGACCATGGAATGGTTGCAGCCCAAAAGAACGAGCTGACATTCCCGGTGCTGAGCGATTTCGGGAACAAGGTGGCGCAGCAGTTCGGGATCGTCTTCCAGGTCGGTCAGGAGTTGCAGGACTTCTCAAAGAACGTGTTCAAGAACGATCTCGCGCTTCGCAATGGGGAAGATTCTTACCAGCTTCCCGTTCCAGCAACATTTGTCATCGATACAACGGGTATTGTCCGTTTCGCACATGTCGATGTGGACTACATGATGGGTCGCGTGGAACCTGATGCGGTGGTCGCCGCACTTGAGGCAGTTGCACATCCAGTCGCGCAATAACCCTTGCAGACGGGCCTTCAGAGATATAAATCGATGCTCGTGTGAAGAGAGTGTTCGACACGCAAGCATGCAGCGGTCCGCGGTCCGGTTTGCTCAGGCTTCATTCCATGCCTGAGCACCGCCGCGGCAACCTGATGCCCTCTGTGGTCTGTCTAGGTGCGAACGCTGACGACGTTCGTTTCGCTCACGACCATGACCGCCCCTGGGGCAGTCCCGTGTCCTGAGATGTATCCCTTGCGATGGCCATTCCGGCAAACGAACCACTGTTCGTAGAAGCGTGCGGAATGCTTGGGAACGCCCGCCAGGTCGACAGTTTCATAAGCAGCCGGTTGCTCGGTCATCATCTCGCCGCATTGTCTGCATTTTTCTATAGGCATTCTTCAATCTCCTACACCATTAGATGAAAATCGATGCAAGGATGTCGAAGGCCAAGTACCGTTGGTCAATACTTTGGTAATAAAAAGGCGGGTGGAAATGCCTTCCGGAGGGGGAAGGCTTCGGCTCGCAGTCCGCGTCTGTTGAAATTTCGATCAGAACGCCTTAGGGCTCAGGATTTCGCGGGTTAGGGTAAGGACCAGAATCCGCAGATCAAACCAGATCGACCAGTTCTCGATGTAGGCCAGGTCGCAAGAAACCCGATTCTCGATTTGATCGATGGTCTTGGTTTCGCCCCGCCATCCATTCACTTGAGCCCATCCTGTGATGCCCGGCTTGACGCGGTGGCGAAAGGCGTACTTTGCGACCACATCGCTAAACAGCTTGTCTTCCGCCTTGGTGTTGGGCGGATGCGGCCTCGGGCCGACGATTGACATGTTGCCCTGCAACACATTGAACAATTGCGGCAACTCATCGAGGCTTAGGGCGCGGAGCCACTTACCAAGCCTGGTAACCCGGGGATCGCCGCGCGTTGCCTGCCGATCGCCAAGTAGATCCCCCATACCATGGTGCATGGTACGAAACTTGTAGCAGGTGAACAGCCGATTGTTGAAGCCAAGGCGCGGCTGCCGAAACAACACCGGGCCCGGGCTATCAAGGCGAATGGCCAGGGCGATGAGCGTCAATAAGGGCAAAAAGACCAGGAACAGCAGGGAACCCAGCACCAGGTCGAATAGCTTCTTTTTCGCAGCCAGCCAATCCTTGAGCGGCCGTTCTTCGATCAGCACGACGGGATTGGAGCCGACGGAGGAAATCTGGCTGCTTTTATAGCGGAAACCGGCGAAATCCGTGGTCAGGCAGACATCGGCTACCACGCTGCCGATCTGTTCGAGGATCATGGCAATCCGGGACACCGCGCTGAGTGGCAAGGCAATGACAATCAGATCAATTTGTTCTTCACGGCTGCGCGCCAGCAGGTCGCGCACCGTACCCCGCACCCGTACCCCGTCTTGTACAGCAGGAATACGGGAGAGGCGGTCGTCGTATAGGCCCACCACGGTGTAGGCATGTGGCTCAGAGCGCAGGCGGCCGATAAACTCGTGACTGAATTGACCCGCGCCGATCACGGCGACTCTCCGCGCCAGCCGGCCCGAAGCACTCCATGCGCGCAGCAATCTCGACACGTAGCATCGCGCCGCAGTCAGCACAGCCACGCTCAGCAATAGCCAAACGAAAGGCCATTGCCGAAAGACCTTATCCTCATCGCGCATCAGAAACAGGCAGACCATCGTGCTGCCGGTACCCAGCAGCAACGGCAACGGCAGAAGCTGGAGTTGCTTGCCCAGCGAACGGAGGCAGTGGGGTGGATACGCATCGGCACGCCTAAGGAAGACCGCGGTCACCACGCTGCCTGCTATGGTGGCCAGCAACAGGGAACTATCGAAAAGCGGTCCATGAACGTACGACAGAATGCTCCTGGCCGCAACCCCGCTGCAGAGCAAAAGAAGCAGATCCGACGCCTGGACGATGTTCATGATCACGGGCGACGAAAATCTATATTTGTTGCCCCGAGAGCGGCTTCGTACTAAAGACCTGCGTTCGATCGAAGTGGAAGTATTTTCCGTCAGTCGTTCGGCTGGCCCTGCAGGTACCGCATGGTCGCCTGGCGTTTGCCGCGCGGAAGAACGAGCGGGAGTAACCATCATTCAGGGCGACCTCGACGAGCTAGCGGTCGACGAACCAACTGCTGACGGGCAGGGCTGCAACGCTATCCCCATCCCTCAAGAAACTGATCGGCAGAAACGACGCCACGCTTCAGTTCCAGCTGCGCGGCGAAAGAAGAAGTAAGTTACAAGGGAAAAGGGCGTCTCGCTCGACCCAAAAGGCGGGCACAGGGCGCAGGAATTCAGCGGCCGGAGCGCCGGCACTCGCTTGGCGCGCCGCTACCTTCCAAAAATGGGAGAATTCTTCCCGCACCTGCCGCATGCTCGCCTTCCACGAAGGGAGCCTGCGAGGAGGCAATCTGGCCACGAATCATCACAGTTACAAACTATATTCCATTTTCTGGCCAATAGTGCGGAGTTTGCGCGCCAATCTCGTTACTACCACGTTCGTGGAGTATCACGTACCGAAGGTAATGCAATACAAGCAATACAGGTCACTTTTGTTGGCCCAAATCTCCCATGGACCTTAGAACAATTTCGTTTCGCGCGAGGTTTCAGTCCGACAGACTCGGCCGCCACCGGCCGGGCCAGGATTGCCGTTCGCTGCTCATGGCAGCTTGGCCAGCCAGCGACCCAGCGATTACTCCTGACCGGAGTTTGCGACCGGGCGAAACGCGTTGGATCGGGGCATAATGACCGCCAGCTCATTTTGCAAGCGCACAATCTGTCGGGCCGCTCTAGCGCTCGTGTTTGCGGCCTTGTCCCACAGCGCACCCGCACAAATCATTCAGGGGCTGCAGTCGAGAAATAATCTTTCGATCTATGGAACCCTCCCTGTCGACGTGACGCCTGACTTTGGCTACTACGCCCCCGTCTTGTTTGGGTACTCGTTCGGAGGCTATCTGCAGACCCCGTATGTGATTGGTGCGGAAATAAGAGGTCAGGTTCAGCGGCGGCAAAATGCAGAGCATCAGGAAGCCGCCCTTATCGGGCCTCGAGTTGCGATCCGCTTTGGCCGTCTGACTCCCTACGCTTCCTTTCTTGTAGGCGCAGGGCAGGGGTGGCGGTACAGGGAGACCCCTATCCTTGGGGCAAAGCAGCCACAGCCCATTCAAAACATAGGCACGCAATGGACGATTCTGGGTGGCGCCGACTTCAAGCTGAATCATCGCTTTTCCGCGCGCGTCGGAGAAGTTTCCTACTCGAAGCTGTACCTGAAGGAGTGGACTCTGAGCCCCGTCAACTTTACCGCCGGCATCGTCTTCCGAATCAACTAGCAGCGTCCAACGGAGCCGTACTTCAGCGGCTTCTAAAGCCGCGTTCACTATCGAATTTAAGGCGCGGATTTAAAGGCTGCGGAAGAACTCAATGCTGAAGGCAGGAGAGGGTAGGTACGGGCTTCAGCCCGTACATAATCTGGCAAAATTCTTCGGCCTTTAGGCCCTGAGGTATGCTCTTCCCACGTGATCCTGCGAGAAACCGTACCTCAGGGCCTAAAGGTCACAAAGATGACGACGTTTATGCTGGGGGTAAATCCTCGGCCGGCACAGTCGCCCTACCTGAGAGCTTTGTCTTTACATTGTGCGTCGCAGTTTTCGTGCGTCAAGTTTTGCCGCAGCCTATAAAGCCACTGCTTTCAAAGACGGATAGAGGATCATCTGTGTGCCGGACACCCTCTAGGTACCGCCACGCACATTGCCCCGTCGCCGCCTCCGGCGCTCTTCCCGACCCAGCAATCAGCATCACGAGCGGCTGCACAGCGAAATCAACTCGCCCGCAGGCGTAAGCTTTCGCGGCGAGCGGAAGCCCCTTCAATAGCGCATCCGTGACGTCCAGGACAACACCGAAGTTGTAGCTCCATAATGCAACAGTAATGTTACCTTGGGTTTGCCGGATTGAGGACCCGGTCGGCAAAACACGCGGAGTGAGCATCATAGCAAATGCTGGCAAGTCATGGATTGCTCCCAAATACGCGGGTAGTGCGTCGCCGGTTAAGAGGGGCACCGAGGGAACTAGAGCAGTTTCGCAATGACTGTGGTCCGATAAAGACCGCGAGGCGTGGTTCTCTTTGAGAGAAAAGCACGAAAACGCTTAAACCTTCGGTCTGCACCCATTGCGAAGCTGCTATACCGGTCAGATCGTACTCCTGGCCATGCAAGTAACAAAACTCCGGAGGCTCTCCCGCAAGCTTGTGACCGGGGTGAACGGCATTATCCGGCGGCAACCGATAGTCTTCCGCGGTGACCTTTGAGATCAAGCAGCATCCGGGCCACGCGACACGCATTTCAGATTTGGGAGTAGAGACGAACTTGAACACTTTACCCGACAAAGATCCTACGTTGCGCGACCTGCTGAGGATCTTCAATCGCCGAAGAAGCGCCGTATTTGTAACCGCGGTGATAATTTTTATGTTAGCGGTGTGCGCCTGCGTCTTTATGACACGACGCTACACCGCGAACAGTATCATTCAACTGGAGAAGTCTTCTTCAGATAGCCTGGGTCTGGATAGCCTGATCGGCGCAGCGTCGGGTGGGGCCTCCGATTCTCTTTCCGTAAATGTCGATCTGCAGACGCAGGCAAATATCCTGCAGTCGGAAGCGCTCGCGCTCAAGGTGATCAAAGAACTCAACCTTGAACAGAATGACGATTTCAAGCCGCATTTCAGCCCGGTTGGCTGGTTCTTGGGGCTGGTGAGCCCACGAGGGCCCGCCGATCCGGCGCACGCTAGCCTTGAAGATTCGCCGGTGCGGCGGGGACGCGTACTCAAGGTCTTCGCTAACAATTTGAAGGTAAAGGTCACAGCGGGTACGCGCCTGCTCGAGGTGGACTACACCAATCGCGATCCGAAGGTCGCGGCCGCAGTCGTCAACCATCTGGAGCAGGCCCTCATCGATTACACCTTCCAGACCAAGTTCACCGCGACCAACCAGGTGTCTCAATGGCTGGAAGGTCAGCTGGGGGACCTGCGCAAGCAGAGCGAGCAGCTTCAAGCGCGAGTCGTCGCCTTGCAGCAGGGCAGTGGGATCTTTGGCATCGGTGGAACCGATCTGCAGGGCAAACCAGTCATCTATAGTCCAATTCTCGATCGTTTGCAGCAGTCCACGGCCCAGCTCTCTCAGGCACAAATGAACCGTGTCCTCAAAGCATCGGTGGCCGAGGTTGTCAAAACAGGAAATGCGGAGTTGATCTCGCAATTGAGCGGCACCACGATCGCAGGCTCCAGCGGTCAAGGGGTCACGAACTCTCTAACCTTGATCCAGAACCTGAGGCTGCAGGAAGCCACGCTGCAATCGCAGATTGATCAGGACGCGTCTCAGTTCGGCCCTGCGTATCCCAAGCTGATCCAGGAGCGCGCCTCGTTGCACGGCGTGCAGCAATCCTTGCAGGACGAAATCAAACGGGTCGGGGCACGGGCGCAGAACGATCTTGATGTTGCCTCGAAGGCCGAGCGAGGCGCCCGCGCAGCCTATGACGGGGACCGCACTGCTGCTGAAAAGCTGAACGACAAGAGCATAGAGTACGCCATCCTGTCCAAAGAAGCAGATCAGAGCCAGGAGTTGTATCAGGACTTGCTCAAGCGGTTGAAAGAAGCAGGTATCCTGGAGGGACTCCACTCTTCAAATGTCACCGTGGTTGATCCGGCAAGCGCGCCGGCCAGGCCCAGTAAACCCCAGGTTCCCCTTTACCTGCTGCTGGGATTAGTGTTGGGAATCTTTCTGGGCTGCTGCGCGGCTCTGCTGATCGACGCCGTAGATAACAAGATCCAGGGCGCTGATGAAATCGAGGCACTGCAGATTCCACTGTTGGGCATCGCGCCGCAGATCGACGCAAAGAGCGGCTCTCGCGCCATTATGCTTGACCCGCGGCACGCTGACAGCGCGTTTGGAGAGTCGGTGCGCAGGCTTCGTTCGGGCTTGTTGATCTCCTGCAGCGGCCGCCCTCCTCAGGTTCTCCTGGTGTCGAGCGGCAGTCCGGGGGAAGGCAAGTCGACGGTTGCGCTCAATCTGGCGGCTTCGCTCTCGCAGTACGACAAGAAGGTTTTGCTGGTCGAGGCGGACATGCGGCGTCCCGTGCTGCGCCAGCGCCTGGGCATGGACGGAACCCATGGCTTAAGTGGAGCGCTGTCGGATCGCGACGCGGCTCCGCAAATCGTTCCCGTGCCGAATAATCCGAATCTCTATTTTCTTTCCGGTGGGCATGTGCCCCCCTACCCGGCCGAACTGCTAGGCTCGCAACGCATGCTCACGCTCATGGACGAATGGAGAGCAGAGTTCGATTTCATCGTGTTGGACTCTCCGCCGGTTCTGCCGGTAACCGATTCGCAGCTGCTGGCCGAGCTGGCGGACGCTGTCGTCCTGTTGGCGCGTGTCGGCTTCACCACCAAGCCTGCCCTGGAGCGTGCCTACAAGCTCTTGTTCATGCATCGAAAAGATCCGGCGAGGCCGGCGATTGGGGTTCTACTCAACTTCGTTTCCCGCCGTTCCTCGGCTTACTATGGCTATTACGGCTACTACGGCAGCAAGAAATATGATTACCAGCAGGCATGAGGGCATGATGAGAGCCGCTAAAGCATTATTGATACTGTTCTCGTGCGCGGCATGTTGCTGCGCTCAAACCGAAAGCGTTACCGTCGGCCCGGGAGATCTGTTGCACGTAAAAGTCTTGGAAGCGCCGGAACTCGAACAAAGCGCGCGCGTAACCGACGCCGGCACACTCACCCTGATTCTCGGGGGCAGTGTGCAAATCGCGGGGCTCACCCCGCCTGAGGCAGCGCTCGCCGTGGAGCGGGTTCTGGTACAGGGCCACTACGTATTGACCCCTCACGTCAGCGTAACGCTGGAGCAGGCAGCCACGCAGAACGTCACCATCATGGGTCAGGTGCGCGCCCCGGGAAATTATTCGATCAATACCCCCCGCCCCGTTCTGGATGTGCTCGCATTGGCGGGCGGATTGACCGATCTGGCTGATCGCAGGGTGACCATCCAACGACGCGCCACGAAGGAGCGGGTTGAATTTGTTGACTCCAACTCCGCCAAGAGCGCGCTTGAGGATAGCGTCCTGGTCTTTCCTGGAGATACGATTCTCGTTCCTAAAGCCGATGTGGTGTACATCCTGGGCGACGTGAACCGGCCAGGTGGAATTGCCATGGTTACGAATGACTCCAAATTATCCGTGGTGCAGGCGATCTCTCTTGCGGGAGGAACACCGCCCAATGCCGTTCCTTCCCGCTCCCGGCTGCTGCGCAAGCAAGCCGACGGAACCCGTGTGGAGATTCCGCTGCAACTCAGCGCCATGGAAAAGGGTAAGCAGCCGGATATGCCGCTGCAGGCAGATGACATTCTCTATGTTCCCTTCAGCTACACACGAAATATCGCGGTAGGCGCGGGCAGCCTGGTGGGCGCTACCTCGTCGGCCGCAATCTACAAGTTCTAGCCAGACAGGAGAGGGAGACTCCGGCGCAGTGAGCCCCGTGACCGAAATCGCAGCACGGTGCTGCGGAAGGTGAATCGAAGATGATCGGATACCTGAAACGGCTCACCATTCGTAACATTGTTTCGCCCTTTGGGCTGGCGATGGTTTCTTACCTTGTGTTTCTCTTCGCGTGGATCTTTCCGCCAGGCTTATACACAAGCTATATTCGTGAACCAGACCTGATGTTTCTCGATCCGGTTACGTTTCTGTTCTACACAACGTGCCTTCTGGCGTTTCTGGCGGGTGTACGCGCCAGCCGCTACCTGGGAGCTTCCGGAGCGCGCAACAGCGAGAGGCGCGTTTCTGCGCGGAGTCCGCTTTTATATCTCCTGCTACCACTCCTGGCTGCCACCGCGGCTGGGGCCATTTACTTGATTAAAGTGGGGGCCAGAATAAATTTCATTGCGCTGCTGGCGACCGCGCAGGGGAGTGTGCTCAAGGCAGCCAACGGCTCCGGTCAGATGAGCGAAGGCCGGTGGGACGAATCTATCCCCTTGCTTACAGTCGTGCTATGGTGGAGTCTTTTTCGCGCCACACAACTCCGCTTGAAGGGTGCTATCAAGACCATTTTCTATCTCACCTTCCTGCCATGCCTCGCGGTAGCTATTTTTCTGGGTGTGGCGACGGTAAATCGAGCGAACCTGATGCCCGTCATTCTGGGCACGCTCGTGGTATACATCTTTCCCAAGACTCGTTCGGTGAATACAAGGGTTGTCCGGCTCGCGCTTATGGCAGCTGCTGGCTCGGTCGCGGCGGTAGCCACCTTTCTGTTTCTTTCCTTCCTGCGCGGGGCGTTCGGCGTGAGCCTGCTAATCACGAGCCTGCTCGGATATACGATCGTCTCGTACAATCGAATGGCAGCGCTGCTGGCTGGGGTCATGCACTACGCCTACGAGGGGCATGCTGTATATCTCGTTCCGGCCTTCCTCAGCGACGAAAAGGTCAATGCCGTATTTCGACTTGCCGACCACTTTGGTTGGCCATCCAGTCTCGATCTCTTTCAAACGGAATTCCTGTCAACCTCCGCGGCCGGTCTCAATCCCGCATTCATCTGGGCCGGAGCATTCGGCTATGTGTATTCCGACCTCGGGTGGTTCACCCCTCTCTACTGGTGCCTGGTTGGGGTGCTCGCGGGCTGGCTGTGGGGCAAATTTTGCGCTTGCCGAACCGTGGGCCTCGTCCTCTACCCATGGATCAGTTTTTCCATTCTCATGTGGTGCGGCGGCAACTTCATTTTCCGAACCAATTTCATTCAATATTGTGAGTTTGCCGTCGTGCTGCATATCTACGACAAGGTATTTCTGCATGGGACGCAGTGGCACGAGGGCAGTGCTCCCACGCCTGTAGCGGCATTTCTGGAGCCGGCGGCCAGCCTCGATCGAGGCCTGTTCTAAATGCCAGGCATCTTTGAACGGCTTCGCGGGCTGCGCGATCACCGCATCTCGCGCAACGCGTCGTGGGTCTTTCTCGGGCAAGTAGCAAACACCCTCTTGCAGGCTGGATACTTTGTCCTGCTCGCCCGTCTGCTGGGGGTCAGGGAGTATGGCATCTTTGCCGGGGCCTTCGCCGTCGTAAACCTGGTTATGCCCTACAGCGCGTTGGGCGGGGGCATGCTCTTTATGCGCTACGTGACTGCGGACCGCATGAAGGCAGCTACCTACTGGGGAAACTCGCTGGTCATCACCGCGGTAGCGGCTACGGTGATTGCGTGCGCGCTCTTTTTCGTCGGGCCCGTAGTCACCAAGTTAGACGATCATTTGATATTCGTCGTGCTGGCGATGGCGAACTGTCTCTGCAGCCAGGTCGCCAACCTGGGAAGCATGGTATTTCAGACCTTCGAGAAGATGCGTTGGACGGCGATGTTGAGTTCGGTATCGAGCCTGGCTCGATTGCTGGTGCTTCTGGTTATGCGTTTTACGCTCCATCACGCGACTGCGTTTCAATGGTCCATCGGTGTGCTGATCGCGTCCGGTTGTGCCGCGGGCCTCTCCATGGCCCTGGTAAGAGCGGAGATAGGCCCGGCAACGTTTGAGCGGAAACTGATGCTGCGCAGGGTGAGGGAGGGCCTGGGGTTTTCTTTTGCCGGAACCACGCAGGCTGCATACAACGACGTCGACAAGGTGATGCTGAGTCATTATGGCTTGAATCGAGAGAATGGTTTTTACACCCTCGCCTATCGCGTGATCGATGTTGCTACGACCCCGATTGCCGCGCTCGATGCCGCTGCCCTGCCGCGTCTTTTCCGGCTTGGTCATGCGGGGACGCATAAAGTCATCCGGCTCGCCCTCAAGTCGGCCGGGGCATCTTTGTTGTTGGGGGCGGCGATTGCCGGCAGCATCCTGTTGCTGGCTCCGATTATTCCGCGCCTGGTAGGTCGAGATTACTCCGGGGCCCTGGTTGCACTCCGTTGGCTGTGCTGGATCCCCTTTCTTCGCGGCATTCACCGGGCAACCGGCAGCGCGCTCACGGGCTCGGGCCGCCAGAACTTGCGCACGGCAGCGCAGGTCATCGTGGCCGCGGTGAATCTGCTGTTGAATCTCTGGTGGATTCCGGTGTATGGGTGGATCGGGGCAGCCTGGTCGAGCCTCGCGTCCGATGGACTTCTGGCGCTGTTAAGTGCTCTGTTGCTGCTTTGGGGTTGGAAGCGCGGGTTGCGCCTGGAGGCCAATGCGCTGGCCGAGAGCGAGGGTTACTCTTGAACCCCCGGGGTCTCTGTGCGGTGATCATCACTTTCCGCCCCCAGGCGTCCGTTCTGGAGAACGTGGCGAAGGTACGCACGCAGGTGGACGGCCTGGTGGTGGTGGATAACGGATCCGCGGCGGAATTGCTTAGCCCCTTGCAGGCGGCAGCGCGGCGGTGGGATTTTACGGTGATCGAGAACGAAGTCAATATGGGCATTGCGGCGGCGTTGAATACCGGTGTCCGTTGGGCAAAGGCGCAAGGCTTTGCATACGTGCTGCTGTTCGATCAGGACAGTACGGTTGCCGACGGTTTTAGCGCCGCGATGCTGGCCGAGTTTGAGTCGCATCCGCAGCGTGACAGGCTCGCGGTGGTGACGCCGAGCCAGGTAGAAAGAAGCACCGGCCTCATGCGAGTGCAAAGGTGGGCGAAAGACGGAGGTCCCCTGGTCGCGATTACCTCCGGCAGCTTGATCCCGATGGAAGTATTCGATCAGTGCGGTTGGTTCCAGGAAGAACTTATCATCGACTGCGTCGATCACGAGTTTTGTTTGCGGGCCCGTTCTCAGGGATACACGCTCACGGAATGCCGTCGGGCCGTACTCGAGGTGGCGGTGGGATCGGCTGTTCGGCATCGGGCTTTTGGTTTGATCATCAGCGCGCGGCATTACAGCGCCAGGCGCCGATACTACATGACCCGCAATCGCCTGGTGATGGTCCTGCGGTTTTGGAGCCAGGAGCCCGCGTGGTGCTGCCGGGCACTGCAGGATATCGTTCAGGACGCAATCAAAGTGGTGTTGGTAGAAGAGGAGCCGTGGAACAAGACGAGGCATACTGCCCGAGGCATTTATGACGCCCTGCGCGGACGGATGGGAAAGGTGGTCGAGCTCTGATGTCCGAGCAGAGACCCAACAACGGCGTTTGCGCAGTGATTGTTACGTTCCGTCCCCGCGCGCAGGATCTTGGCAACCTGGCCCTGGCGCGCCCACAGGTAGAAGACCTGGTGGTGGTGGATAATGGTTCGTCAGGCGAGGAACTTCTGTCGCTGCGCGCCGCCAGCCGGGTGCTGAACTTCGCGCTGATCGAGAACGGGCAGAATCTGGGCATTGCCGCGGCCTTAAACATCGGCGTCAAGTGGGCAGAGTCAAACGGCTCCGCGTGGGTTGCGCTGTTCGATCAGGACAGCGCCGTGACCGAAGGCTTCGTGGAGCAGATGCTCGCCGACTACCAGCATTTTGCCGGTCAGCGCAATATCCTGTTGCTGGTTCCCAGGTACAAAGATCCGCTAACCGGCGTGGAACGCGTTTGCCCCATGGATGAGGATGGAGGTCCTTTCGTCACCATCACCTCCGGTAGTTTTCTGCCGGTGAGGGCGTTCAACCAATGTGGTTACTTCAAGGAAGAGCTTTTTATCTACACGGTCGACGATGAATACAGCCTGCGGCTTCGTTCGAGCGGTTATTCGATCGCGGTGAGTCCTCATGCTGTTTTGCTGCACACATCGGGCGTTCCGTCTTACTACAGGCTTTTCGGCAAACCGTTGTTCCAGACTACGAATTACCGGCCGGGTGTGCGCTACTACATCAGCAGAAACCGGGTTTGGATGACACTTATGTACGGGGCCCGCTACCCCCGATATGTTCGCGGCGCGCTGCGGTCCTCGGTGATCGATTTTTTAAAACTAGCCATTGCAGAAGACTATCGATGGAGCAAGGTCAAGATGATCCTGCTTGGATTCCGCGATGGGCTGCTGGGGCGAATGGGTAAGACGGTCACACTTTAAGGGTGCTCATGAACCATCGGCCGATTCTCGTCAGTGCCGTAATCCCAACCCGCAATCGGCCGGAGTTGGTGACCCGGGCCGTACGCAGTGTTCTCTCGCAAACCGTTCGAGAGCTCGAATGCATCGTCGTGATCGATGGGTCCGATGCCGCGACGGTTCACGCGCTAAGCGACATCCAAGACTCACGGCTGCGGATGATAGCGCCGGCGGAGAGCGTTGGCGGCTGCGAGGCCCGCAACCTCGGGGCGCGGGCGGCGCGCGGGGAATGGGTGGCATTGCTCGACGATGATGATGAATGGCTGCCGCTCAGGCTGGAGAAGCAACTCGCGGCGGCTGCCGCATCTACCGCGCCGGTGACGCTGCCGGTGACGCTCGTCGCAAGCCGCTTTCTGGATAGAGGGGGCGCCGGTGACGATCTGGTTCGTCCTCATTTCTTTCCCGCGGAAGGACAACCGATCAGCGACTTTTTGTGGTGCCAGGTTTCGTGGCTGGGAGGGATTGTCGGCTTCCCCCAGACTTCCACCTGGCTCCTGCGGCGGGAGTTTTTGCTCGAAGTTCCTTTCACCAAAGGGTTGAAGGTCTTGCAGGATCTTGACTGGCTCTTGCGGGGATACCGGCATCCGCGCATGCGGGCGCTGTTTCTCGCTGAGCCGTTGACGATTTTTCATAATGAGCAGAGCCGGCAGCGAGTGACCAAGCGGATTGACTGGCAGTACTGTCGCCAATGGGCCCTGGAGAATCGGCACCTCTTTACGCAAAAGGCGTTTGGCTTCTTCCTCGTCATCTACTGCATCAACCCAGCCGCGCAACAAGGCGCAGCATGGCGGGAATTGAAGCCGATCGTGGATGAGGCCCGCCGCTTCGGGAAACCGACTGCCAAGCTTGTGGGACTCTGCTTCCTTTACGTTTGTGTTTATCCGTGGGTAGGCAAGGTGCTCTCGCGGAGAAAACAGATGACCCTGCTGTACCGGGTGCGAAGGTTCTTCTGGCGGCCAACGGCAAGCGCTAAAGCGGCGCAGGCTGGATGGGTCTGACATGATAAAGACCGGCAAACCCGCAGTTCCCGGCGAGCACCAGCAGCCGGCGAAGAGTTTCTGGGAGACGCCGTACTTTGCGCCTCTGGACGGCTTAAGAGCACTGTCATTGTTGCTTGTGGTTGCAGGGCATACGCGCACGGAGTTGCCCATCAGAAACGACTTCAGCGGGGGCCTCGGCGTCGGCATTTTTTTTGTGCTGAGCGGATTTCTGATCACCATCCTCCTGCTTCGAGAAGAACTGGCGCGGGGTTCCGTTTCGCTTGGCGGCTTTTATATCCGCAGAGCCTTCCGCATTCTCCCTCCGTATTTCCTCACCGTTGGCGCGTACTTGCTTATCGGGTTGCTACCCTCACAGCACGCGCTCAGAACAAAATTTCTCGCTGGCCTGCCCTATTTTCTAAGCCTGCGCAACGAATATGTACCCAAGGGTTTAGAGGTTGCCTTTACTCACTCCTGGTCGCTGTCGGTAGAAGAGAAGTTTTATTTTGCCTGGCCGCTCCTGTTCTTCCTTGTGCTGCGCAAACTTAAGGCCCGGTGGGCCATCGTACCCGTTACGCTCATCCCGCTGGTCATCTCGCGCACGCAATCGCTTCCTGTGGCCTATTTTTCGCTTCTACTCGGCTGTTGCGTAGCCATTGCACTGCACGCGTTGCGGGGCAAGCAGAGCGAAGCGCTCGCCTGGGCCCATCGAGTTCCGGTGGTCATCGCCGTCTCTGTCTGGGTTCTGTCTTACTTCGCATCGCTCCAGGGAACATTCCGCGTGAGCTTCCTTCTCAGCACCGCGGCTCTACTGCCTATCCTGCTGTTGCGAGAAACGCTGTTGTCGCGGATCCTTGGATCGCGGTTGTGCGTGTGGATAGGCAAGCGTACCTACTCCATGTACCTGGTTCACGCCTTGTGCCTGACTGCAATCGAAGAGAGGGTGATTCACCCGACCACAGTCACGAGGTATTTCGGGGTCGTGTTGCTGGGCTATGGTGTGAGTCTCGCTGTAGCGTCCGTCGTCTATGTTGTTTTGGAAAGACCTGCTGTTGCCTACGGAAGAAGACTTGCCCGGGCCTATGCCGCACGCTCGGTGCAGCGAGAGAGCCGCGAGTCTACAGACCGAAAGCCTGAATGTACTGTTGCGTTGCACCAGTGAGGCTGTAGTGCTGCTCGATCGCCTCCCGGGCAGCAAGGCCGTATTGTTGACGTCCGGCTTCGCTGTCGAGAAGCCGTTTCAGCTGCTGGGTGAGGCTGTCGCTATCACCGCGCTTGAAGAGGGCGGCCGCCTTGCCGCCGGCAGTGATTTCAAGATGCACCGGCAGATCGCTGAAGATGCAGGGAAGGCCATAAGCCATCGCCTCAAGTGAAACCAGCGGCAATCCTTCGGGACCCAACGATGGATTGATGAAGACGGTCGACTCCTTATAGAAGCACGATGGGTCGGCCTGGAAGCCGGCAAATTGAACGTCCAGCTGATTGGCCGCTGCCTCTAGTTGAGGCCGATAGGAGCCGTCCCCGACCACCAACAGCGATACATCGGGAATCTGCCGCATGGCCCGCAGTATGAATTGAACGCCCTTGTACTCCTCCAGGCGGCCTACAAACAGAAGCTGCGGACGTTTGCTAGTCGAGAAGCCGCGTCGGAAGGTCGAAGGCGTTTCCACCCAGTTTGCGATGACCTTCACTTTTTCCCGGGGAAGAACGCTTCGCGCCACGTCACCCACTGCTTCGGACACGCAGATCACCTGGGAGGCGAAGCGCAAGGAGTGCTTGGAGAGAAACCTGGGAACCCAGCGCGCGGGATTGCGAAACCATGAATAGATATCCGTCTGGAAGGGGTTATGCATGGTGTAGATGGTCTTGCAGCCAACCAGGCGCAGAGGCCCCAGCAGCAGCGACTCAAAAAATCCGTTGAGCTGTACGATGCGGATCCGGTAGCGCAACAGCATGTAGGGGACGAGGAAGCAGGCAAGCAAGAGCCGCAGCGCTTTAAGCCACTTCGAACCCAGAATCGGCAGGCAGATCACGGTTGTTCCCTGGGCACGCATCTGCGCGGCAAGCTTAGGCAGCGATAGCAGGGCATAACCCTCGGCGTAGGGGCTAAGGATGCCGCCTAATCCCTTCAAGTAGGTTTCGACGCCACCATAGTCCGAGCCGAGATCGATGAACAGGATACGTTCTTTGTGCATGGGCAATCGATGGGCTGCGAGGGTAAAACAGTCCCCGGGTGATTTCACGCTATGTGCGGCCGGGTCATTCTTCAATCACACGAAAGTAATAGGAGGCGCCGGCGGTTTCTTTGACCAGATGCTCGCTCCGCTGTCGCTGCGGAGAAGGTGTCGAGCATCTCGATACGGACAATGCGTCGAGCATCTCGATACGGACAATGCGTCGAGCATCCGGATACGGACAATGCGTCGAGCATCCGGATACGGACAATGCGTCGAGCATCCGTGATAAAACGTACGAGTGATCGAGAGCGCGAGCCCGTGGGTGCTTCCCGAGGATGCGGAATACCGCCGCGAGCCTGCTCGCCCTGTCGATCGGCGCCCTGGTGATTTCGAAGCCCGGTTCGATGCTCGCACTGTTTTCTACGATTGCTTTCGAGTCGCGGCGTCGCAGGTGATGCTCATTGCCCCTCCGTTGAACAGGTTTGCCGGAGTGCTTGATTCGCTTTCCATCACTTCGCTGCCGACGGAGAGTCCATGCCCCTACCGCGTGGATCACAAGTTCGCCACCGGTTTCGCCGGCCGGCGAACCCAAACCATGTGCCGGATCGTTGTCGAGGCACCCGATACCGACGTTTCCCTCAGGGTGAAATGCCGCGCCGGCGGCACTGTCTTCGAGATCAAACCCGATGCGGGCGCAGCGTTTCGCGGGCGACGCGTGCTCCTCACCCTGAGCAAGAACAATGATCTGAGGTGGATCTGCGACTGGATGCGGTTTCATCGCGATCTGCACCATGCCGACGCTGTTCTTCTTTACGACAATGGTTCCACAACGTACACTGCTGCCTCGCTGCTTGAGGCCATGAGCCAGGTCTCCGGTTTCAAGGCGATCTCGGTTGTCGAGTGGCCGTACAAATATGGCCCGCAGGGGATAGGACGAGGAACGTGGGACTCCGCTTTCTGTCAGGATGGAGCACTTGAGGACGCGCGTTGGCGCTTTCTTGCCGATGCGTATGCCGTTCTGAGCTGCGATATAGACGAGTTAGTGCTGCCGGGTGCGGAAAGCGTGTTCGACCGGGCCGCGGCTACGGCAGAAGGACATGTGAAGTTTTCAGGCCGATGGGCAGTTGCTCCGGCTCCGCCGCTGAACAGCAGCAAAGAGGCAGAGCAGAAGACACCGCGCCACCGAGACAGCACGTTGCAGTTGCTGCCGCAGTGGCGCTGGCAAACCTTTCGCCTGAAAGACGTAAATGTGTGTCCGGCAAAATGGGCGGTTGTCCCCAGCCGCTGTCCGCAGGCAGCTCAGTGGAGCGTCCACGAAATCGTCGGCATGCGCGCCCCGCGGTCGAAGCCCGTAGACATGAGCTATCGGCACTTTCGCCAGATCGGCACCGATTGGAAAAATAATCGAGGGAGCCGCGAGCTCTCCGGGAGAATGCATACAGAAGACGCCAGGCTAAAGGAAGCATTCGCCCGGGTGCGCTGGGATGAGTAACCGTTGTAAGTGCAAAACTGCTCTAAGCGGGAACCCTGTCTGGCAGCGCCTGAAGGCGAGGCTCAAACGTATGCGGGGCGCTGGGCGTAGCCGCGGGCTGTGAAGTGTCTTCTTGCAGCGGCGCTCCCACGCGGGCCAGAAACTGCCGAAAGCGTGATCGAAAGACGTCGATGCCGAATCCCTCGGCGTAGCGGCGTAGCGTTTGTGCCGACCACTCCAATCGCTCGCAGCGCTCGATGGCTCTGGCCAGGCAGGCCGGTTCCTGGCGGTCGAAGAAGACGCCGGTAACGCCGTCCACGATCGTCTCCGCGGCTCCCCCAGCGCGATACGCAATGGTTGGGCGCCCGGCGGCAGCGACCTCTAACGGCGCCATGCCAAAGTCCTCTTCACCGGGGAAGAGGAGCGCCCGGCAGCGAGCCACATAGTGCTCGACCTCCGCGTCGGAAACATAACTCAAAAATTGAACGGTGGGGCCGGCCTTGGCCATCAGCCGGGCGCGGTCTGGCCCATCGCCAATCACTACCAGCCGCCGTCCCAGAACGGAGCAGGCTTCTATCGCCAGATCGATGCGCTTGTACGATACCAGGCGCGCCAGCACCAGATAGTAGTCCTCCTGTTCCGCGCAGGGATGGAACCGGTCGACATCCACAGGCGGGTGGATCACTTCGGCGGAGCGGCCATAGGCTCGTTGGATGCGGGCGGCCACGGTCTTCGAGTTGGCGACAAAATGATCAGGAAAACGCGAAGCGCGCTTATCCCATCGCCGTAGCGCGCCGATCATAGGGAAGAGAAGCGGCGCCATCAGAAAGCGTTTCGCAACACTTTCGGTTTCGGGAGTAGAGTAGCTGTCAAATCTCCAGGCCCAGCGCATGGGTGTGTGACAGTAGCAGACGTGAATCGCATCGCGGTGGGTGCGCACGCCCTTGGCATAGCCAGAAGAGCTGGAGATCACGAGGTCGTAGTCTGACAAATCGAGCGAACGCACAGCCAGGGGATAGAGCAGGAAGTAGAGGCGATAGTACTCCTTCATCCGCGGCAGATGCTGCATCCATGAAGTTTGCAACCGGGCGCCTGCCAGGCCCGGAGGCATAAAGTCAGGCAGCGCGACGGTGGTCTGCAGAGATGCGCCGGGCAGCATGCGGATCAGTTCCTCGGCGACCTTCTCGGCACCGCCCATCTGCGTAAAGTAATCGTGTACAACGGCGATTCGCATCCATCCCCCAAAGGCTTACAAAACAGCGGCCCGCTTCAGCACGGCCGGCACTGTACGGGCGAGAATCTTCAAGTCCAAGGCCATCGACCATTCGTCTATATACGAGAAATCGAGCGCCAGCCGCTGTTCGAAGCTGAGCGGAAGCAGTCCCTGCCAATTGCCGGTGATGCCCGGGCGAACATTGAAGCGCCGCATGAACCGGGCCTCGCCAAAAAGCGAAACATCGACTGTGCTCATTGGTTTGGGGCCCACCAGCGACATATCGCCCAGGAGCACATTCCAGAGTTCCGGGAGTTCGTCAAGCCAGGTACGGCGCAGAAATCGTCCCAGAGAAGTGATGCGGACATCATTTTCGATCTTGAAAGCGGTCCCCTCGGTGGGCGCGTCCATATCAGAGGCGCTGCGCTCAGAGGCGTTGCGCGCGACGCTGCGAAATTTGTACATACGGAAGCGGCGGCGCCCATACCCATGCTGCTCCTGCACCAGGAAGATCGATCCCGGGCTGGTGAGCTTGATCGCCAGCCCAATCATGACGAAGACGGGCGCGAGCAGCACGAGGCCCACCGCGGCGCCGATAACGTCGAGAATACGTTTCGCTGCTTCGGCCGTTTCACGGCTGTGGTCCTTCGGCGCCAGCTCAACAAAGAGGCTGGCTCGCCCGCGCAGACGTTTTTCCTGGGTCAGGGTGAATATATCGTTCAAGCAAACCACGCGCACGCCCGCAGCTTCGGCGATCGAAGCGGCCTGCTGGCCAAGGTCGTAGCAGGAGCGAAGCGGGGCCGCCACGATCACTTCGTCGACGACGTTGCGCAGCAGGTAGCCAGGCAGCTCGTCGACCCTGCCGATAAAGCGGCTGGCAATATCCGGCGGCATAGAATCGGGATGCCGATCGTCGACGAAGCCCAGCAGGCGTTTTGTGCGATGGTGGTGCAAGCGCAATTCGCGCCATGCTTTGCCGGCGCGGCGGCCGCTGCCGACAATGATGACCCGTTCCGGCTCGCCCACCTGCCAATTCCAGTGGCGGCTCGAAAGCAGCACGCGGCAGATCTCATAGAGGAACGCAGCGATAAAGAAGCATACGAGGATTTCGCCAACGGGGCCTCGAGCATGGCGCGCTTGCAAATAAAAGCCCAGAAGCGCGGTCATGATCGCGCCGGCAGCAGCCGTCCGCATTACCAGGCGGCGTAGTCCCCCCAGGTCGCGGTCATAGAGGCCGAGGTAAGTCAGGCATTGCTTCCATAGGATGAGGAATACGACCGCAAACGATGCGTTCATCACCGTAATGCGAATTCTCAGAAACGCCGCCAGGCCGCCTTGCGCCATGTGCGGCTCGTTTACCCAGGCCACGGCGGCGACCACGAGCCCGAGCGCGATGAGACTGTCGCCGGCAGCAGAAAATGTAGGGAAGTTGCGTAACCTAGGCAGTAACCTGGGCATCAGGCTCCGCCCGCGCCCAGGCGCACTAATTCGTGGAGAGTGCCGCACCATGATTTAGACAAATCGGCCCGGGCGGCACTTATGCCCGAGCTTATCGATAGGTTCTCCCGCTTCATGCAGTTCCCGGTCTTCGATGTTAAAAATGGCAAGGCCTGAGCAGCGCCGTGCCTGGAATCAAACATCGCTGTGAATCCATCGCCCGGTGGCAAGACCTTCCATTACTACCGATCCCGGCTTTATTTCACAGTAAAGGGGGTATTACCTTCGTTCAATCACACGAAAGTTTCAACCAACCGGCGACTGAGGCGAAGTCTCTGTTGCGTTCCCGATTTCGTTGTTTGTTTCATTCCTCGTTACATGCTTCGTTACATTCGCTGTTTCATGTCCTGTTGCATTCTTTGATTCCCTCGCGGGTCGAATAGCAGGAAAGGCCGTAGGGATTCCCGGCGTCGATCGAACCGAACGCCGGGGAAAGGTCAGTCTGTTCCGGTAGAATAGCGACTGTCCATTACGTAACAGGCGCAGCGTTTGTCAGTCAGCCTCCGGCTATCATGTCCGGTACAATTAGAAACGTTATAGTTACAAAAAGCATACGATCGCTGGAGGTGTCTCTGCGCAACCGCTTGCTGGTTTCCGCTCCGTGGGCCAAAGAGAAATTTCCGCTGGGCAAGCTTCCGCGCTGGGTGAGGGCCGCCACGCTCTGTACGCTGTTTACGCTGGTCCCCTTGCTGCCGGTAAAAAATGAACGAGTGGAAGCCGCGGGGAATCGGCCATACCCCGCTTCCATGCGGAGCTTTCAAATTCCGAGTCACGGTTCGCTCATCAATGCGTTCGTGTACGTCGCCGCGGGCGCCGGTCCTCACCCCGCCGTGGTGCTGCTGCACGGGTTTCCTGGGAATGAGCGCAATCTGGATCTGGCGCAGGATATTCGTCGTGCCGGATGGGATGTTCTTTATTTCGATTACCGGGGTTCCTGGGGCTCACCTGGAGACTTCTCGTTCTCTCATGGCATTGAAGACACAGCGGCGGCGATCGATTATCTGCGTTCGCCTGCCATGGCTCAGATATTGCGCCTCGATCCATCGCGCATTGTTGTCATCGGACATAGCATGGGTGGCTTCATGGCCGTGCAGGCCGCGGCCGCCGACCAGGGTATCCTGGGGATGGCCCTTATCTCCGCCGCCGATCTCGGAGGACGCATTCCCGAGTCCTTGCCCGGCGCGCGCGAACGGTCGGTGATCGAGGGTCTGAGCGCCGCGTATGAGCGTGAGGGGATGGAGCCGCTCAGTGGCTGCACGGCCGAAGGGTTGGCCCATGAAACGCTGGCGAATCGAGCGCAGTGGAGCTTTCTAGCCAAGGTTGATTTGCTGCGCGGCCGGCCGGCGCTCATCGTCACCTCGAACGATGCCTATGCCGGCGGAGGCGCAAGGTTTGCCGCGGCGTTGCGCCAGGCGGGCAATACAAGGGTGTCAACTTTGCACCTGGCTGCGGATCACGTCTACTCCGATCAGCGAGGTGCTCTTTCGGCCGCGATTTTAAGATGGCTTGCAACCTTAATCCCGTCTGGGCCGCGTTGAGCGGCCCAGACGGCCAGGGTTTATGCGTGGTGATGATGGTGGTGACGGTGGTGGCGATGATGGGTTTGTGCGAATGCAGACGACGCGAAGAGCAGAACCATGGTGAACAGCAGAGCCTTTTTCATGTTCAAGATAATAGCAACAATGGTGGGACGTGGCCGCTCTACTTTTGTGTCAAATGAGCTCCCCCCGTACCCATATTGGGTCAGGGCGTGTCGCGCCCTTATGACAAGTCTTCGATTGCCGCCGGCACGGGGTTGCTTTTCTGCCGGGTTCGGAAAAAGAACGCAAGCGCGATAAGCAAGTAGACGAAATAGAGATAAGGCAGCCAGGAATAGGGAGCATCGGGCACCGGATAGAGCGTCCCAGCCAACGCCATCACCATGGACGCGCCCCCCAGGATAGCCACGGCCAGCAGCGGCTTCGACAGAGCGCCCTGTTTCTTCAGTTTAAGGGGCAGGGCAATGCAGGTGAGCCCATAAATGGTGATGAAGCCGTAGACCGCGAACGACCCCAGCCAACCGTAGATATCCGTGCCGGAGAACCCGCTGAGCATGAGGATCAAGGCTGGAACACCCACAGTGACGGAAGTGATCACCACGCCCAGGTGCGGAGTCTCGTTATGGCGATGCGTTCTGGACAAGTGAGTGGGGACCAGCCCGTTATGGGCCATCAACAGCAGAATGCGGGCCGCCGCCGTGATGCAGGCCAGCAGGCAGGCAAACATGCTGACCATCGCGCCGGCGTCAATCAGGATGCCAAGAACCGGCAGGGCCACCTGGTTTGCGAGTACGTGCATGGGGGCGTCGCTTTTATCGATAGCGAGGCCCGCCTTGCGAAAGCCAAGCACCTGGGTATAGGCGGCAAGAATGAAAAATGCGCCCGCTCCCAGGGCACACTGCAGAACGGCGCGCGGTATGGTGCGTAGCGGCTCTTGGGCCTCGTGGCCGAGCGCGGTCGCGCTCTCAAAGCCTACAAAGCTGAAGATCGCGAGCACCAACCCCAGGCGGATGCTCGAGAGCGAACTCCCCTGCAGCCGCAGTTGCGGCCAATCGAGGTGCAGGCCGTTCTTCCATAAAACCAGGGCCAGCACCACCACGATGCAGGCGACGGATGCTCCCTGCAGCCACAGCATGGCGCGCGCGGAAAGTTTCACATCACGGTACGCCATGGTTGCGGCGCCGATCACCGAGATAAGAATCAGCAAGCTGGGCGAAAGGGTGCGGCCATCGAACGATTTCAGCAGGATGTTGGCATACTGCACGAACCCCCCGATGATGGACGTGCCGGTGGCTACGTAACCCAGCAGGAGCGCCCACGCGGCGATGGCGGCAAGCATGGGCGGCAGGGAATCGGTCGCATAGCTGTAAAGCGACCCGGGGGAGGCGGAACGACGCCCCAGAGCGCCGATCAGCAGCGCGATCAACGTGATCTGTACGGTCCCCAAGGCATACGCTGCCCAGGTTCCATTGCCGGCCAGCGCAAAGACCAGCGGGATGGTCAGAATCGGCGAGGTGACGGGTGCGATGGCGGCAACGGATTGCGCCAGCGTTTCCCAGGGGGTCAGAATGTTGTGGCGCAGGCCATATTCCGTCTCACTTGCAGCAGTGTCCGGAGTCGATAGAGGTGTGGTTTCAGGGGGCAGGTGTGCGTCTCCAGAAAACTGGTTCAAAGTGCCTGAAATTTAAGAGCGACGAAGAAGGGAGAGGCCGGGCGTTGTCCCAGTTTGCTGGGAACGCCAAGCGGAAGTCAAAACATTTTATGAACGGTATAGAGTGAAAAGGTGGGTATCCAGGTAGCCGGGCAGGCATTGCGTCTCTATGATCTCCCCCAAAACGCAAGCATTCGACTCATCAGCCTTTCCGAAAATGAAATTTACCAGGTAGAAGGTCCGTGCGGCCGGCGATGGGTTTTACGTGTCCAGCGGCCCGGTTATCAGTCGAGAAATACACTCGCATCCGAGATTGCCTGGCTGGCCGCATTGCGCCGCGATGGGGTGGCTGCGACCCCGATTCCCGTGCCCGGGTTGGATGGCGAGTGGGTCCAGAGGGCACTCGATCCCGTCACCGCGGAGCCGCGCAACGTGGTTCTTTTTATCTGGGAAGACGGTTGCGAGCCGGCGTTCTCGCCTACGCCCTCGCCCTCGTCCTCGATAGATTTGCAGCCTTGTTTCAGGAGCCTGGGCGCGATCATCGCCGGCATGCATGCCCACAGCCGCGCCTGGCAGCGGCCGGCGGGGTTTGAGCGCTTCACCTGGAACTTTGAAACTACGCTGGGGGAGTCTCCGCGGTGGGGCCGCTGGCGTGATGGGCTCGGGATGGATGCCGCGAAGATCGATCTGTTTGGCAAGACGGTGGAGTTGATCCGCGAGCGCCTGGAAACGTACGGCGCCGGTCCTGACCGCTTTGGGCTGGTGCATGGCGATCTGCGTCTGGCCAATTTGCTGGTGCACGAAGGCGCGGTTAAGGTCATTGATTTCGATGATTGCGGTTTCAGTTGGTATATGTCCGATCTTGCGACACCGGTGTCGTTCTACGAGCATCGCCCCGAAGTCCCCGGCCTGATGGAGAGTTTGCTGGATGGTTATCGCAGCGTGAGCGCCTTAAGCAAGGCCGAAGAAGAAGAAATTCCCACCTTCGTGATGCTCCGGCGGCTGTTGCTGGTAGCGTGGATCGGCTCCCACGCGGAAGCCGATTTTGCCCGTTCGCTGGGAGGCTCTTACACCGACCAAACGGTTGGGCTTTGTGTGGCGTACCTCAAGCGTTTTGGGTGAAGTGGGCCCAATTCGCAATTTATTGCGTTATTTCGGCGAGGGAGGGGCTAGATTCTTGAGAGTTTGTTAATTCCCGTTCTGCACGCAGCCAATCCTCTTCCGCATGTCCATCCTGACAGCCTTGTTGTATCCAATAGTTGTAGGCAAGCTCCGTAATCTCATCTTTGGTTGGGCTGCCTTTGCTGCTTGCAATCTCTGCGGTTGGGGGATCGTTCTGAATTACAGCAGCAGATGAGAGGTCAACTTGCCTGACTGACAATGTTACGGCGTCTGCCAAATCTATCATCAAGCCGTCTGCTTCCACTTGCTCATACGGCATCGAGCGATCTTTTCGATACCAGACATCAATCAAATAGATTGGTTTGTGGGGCTCCTCATCTTGGACGATGGCGAACTGGCTGAGTTGGCCCGAATAAAGACCCAGCCCCTCTCGCATCTCCACCTCAACAAACATGGAATTTGTAACGCTATGATCGATTGTTGGATTTAGTACTTCGTATACGATTGGCCGCTCCCCTAACAATCCGGTTACACCAAAACGACGCAGCCAATTTGCCTTACCCAAAAGTCTAGTGGTAGCTGGGCTTTGAAGCCGGAATATGCCATAGACGAAGCCAAGCCAATGACTAATGAGAAACGAGACGAAAATGTATATCGTCGCTATGAAGGAAACTTCGGAGATGTGCTGAAGACACCAGCTATCGATATGGGTCGCATCTATTTTGCTGAAGAAGTAAAAGAGAGCGTGATGACTACGCCAGCCAAGGATAGAAAGGACTATGGCTGCGAAGATAATCAGGGTGCCATGGGTTGCGATACCAAGTGCAACCAACTCGGCCAGTTCCGCACTCGTCCCCTGCGGAGCGAATGAACGCGGAGCTACGAGATTACGACTACGTAAGGCGAATAGACCAGGAATGACGGCGATGATGACCAAAATTATGGTCGAGAAGTCTATCTTTAACCGTTACTCCAGGCATCTTATCTCTTACTGGTTTGAGCCTCCGCTTCCAGAGGAAGCAGTGTTCGGACGAGATACACTGCTTGAGGAACTGGAATTTCTGCTCGACACGACAAACGGATTTGTGGCACCCGGCACGGTTCTCAATGTATTGAGCGTCTTCGCCAAATCGCTATTTTGCGCGACGACCTTGCACACAGAACTCGCGATGCCTTTTCGGGTGTCCGCCATATATCCTCCAGCGTCGCTAGTAGTTTATCTCATTTTGCTCTCCGGGCATGGGGATGTTCCCGCTGCCTTCTTGCAGGTCAGACAGTCTTTCAAGAGTGATCTTCGGGAAGCGCAGACACGCGGTTTCGGGACTGGATTGGCGGCGGTTTTTTGTAAAATTCGATAAAATTCGATCGTTTTGGTTGTTTTCGCGCGTTGGCAATCCTCTTTCCGGGTGCGCGTGGCCGTCAGGGTATCTCCGGGCGGCATGGACCGGTCCTGCTTTCGTCGGCACTTTGGTGGAGGTGAGCTACCCCAGCCGCACAAAGCTGCCGTCGCAAATACCTCGTGGACCAGGCAAACAGACGTGACGGTGAGGCCCCTCTTCAGCCGTCCCTTCGGGACTCGTTCTCGTTTCCGGCATTTCCGATGCCGGGCTCGGCGGTGTGGCGTCCCTTCGGGACTGGATTGGCGGCGGTTTTTTGTAAAATTCGATAAAATTCGATCGTTTTGGGTTGTTTTGGAGTGTTGGCAAGCCTCTTTCCGGGTGCGCGTGTACAGGCTGCGGAAAAACTCGACGGACTGAAGCGTTCGCTGCGGCGAGGCAGTCGTGCCCGGATACAAAGCCCAGCGCTAAAGCGCGGGATAGAGAGGTCAGATTTCTTCCGGCAACGCTGAAGCGTTGCCTCCCCCTGCTAAAGCAGGGGGCTTTTAGCCACTGAGGGCAGCGTTTCGGCCCAGAAACCTGACCTCAGGGCCTAAAGGCCGCTTGGTTGTTTTAACTAGATGTACGGCCTAAAGGCCGTACCCTTCTCAACAGTTAGTTTTTCCGCAGCCTGTTTCACCCAAAAAACACCGCCAGCAAACTTCTTCAGAAAAGCTAATTTGGACAGGTCTAATTTTCAGCCGTCCCCATTCGACAAGCTCAGGGCAGGTTCTTCGGGACTGGATTGGCGCCGGTTTTGTAAAATTCGATAAAATTCGATCGTTTTGGTTGTTTTGGAGCGTTGGCAATGCTGCTCGCTGCGGCGAAGTTGCAAGGGCTTGGGTTTTGTTTTGCTCAGCGGCGGCGGCCGAAGCGGTTCCTTTCTAAACCGATATAGAAAGGGACTCTGGTGTCTGGAACAGCAAAGAACCCCGGGGCCTGAGACGGCGATGGCGTGGCTTCCGAGGAACTGGAGCCGTTGGCTAAGGCGGAGTCGCTGGAGTCAAACATTGGGCTGGGGATAGGGTTGGGGGGCGGAGGCGCCGGCCGAACCAAGAGTGGATTCGGGAATGGATTCCGGTCCGGTGAGGTTCGGCTCATCTTCTTCCTGGGCGCGTGAAGAGGGTGGCTCGGAGTCGATGTTTTCTCCCTCTTTCTCGCGACGCCAGGCGGCTTGATAGAAGTTCGGTTCGGGAGACGGAGGGGCGGATTTTTTCTGGGAGGCGCCGGCGCGACGGTCTGGGATGAGGCCCTGGATGGCCACGATCATGGAAAGGGCCTTCATCTGGGCGGTCATGCTGCCTCGGGTTATTTCGTGGCTGAGGGCGGCGATTTCCCAGAGGCGAGTCAGGACTCGTTCGCGGTTCAGGTTCAGCTGACGCAGTTCTTCGGCTTGCTGAGCGAGGAGCTGCTGCTGCAGGGCGGCGCGGTGCTCGAGCATGTAGGCGCTGACACGGGGTTTGGATTTGGTGTAGGCGGCGGTGTCGGGGCTGAGGCCTGCGGCCTGGGCGGCATCCCGGTCGGTCATGGTTCCAAAAAGGACCAGGCGGGCGAAGACCATTTCCTGATCGGTGATGAGGTCGCTGACTTTATTTTTTGGCATAGATGTCTCCTTGAGTTTGGAAAGAGAAGATACGGGTTCGGCTTGGTGCGGTTTTCTCGATAAGATCCATCGCTTCGGTTTCTGCCGATTGCGAGAGTGCTTGCTTGCACAGGCACATAAAAAATCCCGCCGGGGCGGGAGGATTGTGTTGCCTGATTTGTGACAGGGATCGGGTGTGACACCGGATAGTGATAACACCATCCTTCGCTCGCGTGTAGGCCGAAACTACCGGCAACTGCAGGCCAGGGAGCGGCTACGCGAGAATCTGCTCCCTACCTAAATCGGCTGCCTGCAGGATATACCGTTGCGGGAGCAGATACAAGTGCTGGAACTGTATTCCAGTAGTTTCCTTTCGGAGGTTACTGGGGGAGGAAGCGGGTGTCGTACAAGAATTGAGCGGATGAGGGCTCTATCCAGTCCCGAAGGGATGGCTGAAAATCAGGGACGACTGAAACGAACCGTCCCGCCGTGCAAGGCTAGAAATTTCCTGGTGAATCATGCATCGCCGCTCTGTCGTCCCCGTATTTCCTGCCACGCAGCACTGGCCGGGAACAGTTATGTGCGACTTTCTTCAGGGAAAGTCGCATGCAGTTCGGTGGCTCCACCAACATCCATAGGAAATACGGGTCGCAAACACCCCGTGGACCCGGTCAACGTACGTGCGGTGAAACAGTTCATCAGCCGTCCCTTCGGGACTTCTCTCCGGCGATTGGATGTGTACCCAGGATTCATCCTGGGCTATTTTCAGCCGTCCCTTCGGGACTGGATTGGCGAACGCCGGCACCCGTCCAGTCCCGGAGTTTTCAGTAAACTGTGAAGCCCAGGCCCAACAAGAAACAAACTCTCCCTGTTTCATCCCTCGCCGCAGCGAGCGTTGGCCGTGCCAACCCCGGCACTGGTGTGCAGTGGTAAAGATTGTGCCGTCCCTGCGGGACTCCCTGGGTTGTCTCCATCCTACCCGGCACTTCCGTGCCGGGCTCCAGATTGTGGCGTCCCTTCGGGACTCGCCTCATTTCCTGAAACGTAGAAACTCCGGGGTACGGCTAACGCTCTGCGCCCTGATACAGAGCCCAGTTCTCAGGTAGTTGCTAGAGCGTGTTCAGCCGCGCTACAAAGTTCGCTGCGCTGGATGCCCTATCCGTCGAGACGCACCATGATTTTTGAAAAAGTGCTTGGGTTATCGCTCCAGGCCTTGAGCATTGCCGGGGCCTGCTCGAGCGGGACAATCGCACTCACGGCTTCGTCGACGGGGAAACGATGCTCTTCGAGCATGCGGATCACTTCACGAAAATCCCCAGGCAGAGCGTTGCGCGAGCCCAGAATGTCGATTTCCTTTTGTACGAAGAGCCTGGTTTCGTAAGCTACCGGCTCCTTGGCGTAACCGATGTACACTACGCGTCCGGTAAAGGCCACCTCGTCGACGGCGCTGCGAAAGGTTTGCGGCAGCCCGATGGCCTCAATAATCACGTCTGGCCCTCGACCCCCGGTCAACTCGAGCAGCCGTTCGTGCAGGGATTCCCGGGAGGTGTTGATGGTGTGCGCCGCGCCGGCGCGCGAGGCAATCGCCAGCTTTGCGTCATCGAGATCGACAGCGATGGTGTTGGCCCCGCGGAAGCCCGATGCGGCGACCGCGCCCAGACCTACGCCGCCGCAACCAAAGATGGCCACTGTATCCCGCGCGGTGACGCGGCCCCGGCCTGCAGCGTGCTGGCCAATCGCTAACGGCTCCACCAGGCACAGTTCCTTGATAGTCAGACGGGCCGCATAGAGCTTCTCGGCCGGCACGGCGATGTATTCCGTCATGGCGCCGTTTCGCTGTACGCCGAGTGTTTCGTTGAACTGACAGGCATTCGGGCGCCCGCGCAGACAGGCCGGGCAGCCTCCGCAGCCGAAGTAAGGCGACAGGGTTACATCCATGCCGGCGGCGAGCTCAGGATGTGCTTTGCTGGGTTCGGCAATAGTCGCTGCGATTTCGTGGCCCGGGATGCGAGGAAAGCTTACCAGGGGATTTTTTCCCCGATAAGAACTCAGGTCTGTGCCGCAGAGGCCGATCATACGAACCTTCAGCAACACATCGTCGTTGGTGGCGACAGCATCCGCAACTGTTTCAATTGCGACATCGCCGGGTTCTCTCATTACGAGTGCTTTCATTGGAGGCACCGAAAATACTGCGTCAGACTTGATTCTCAGAACGGCCCGAAGGCCAGACATAATTGAAGACGGGCGCCATAATGGCTTCCACCTGGCGCAACAACTCTCCATCGGTCGAAGTTCGGAGCAGATTCAGGCCGGCTTCCACCTGGTGTCTATCCACCATGCCGACCAATGTGCTGGAGACAAACGGATGGGCCAGGCAGAAGCGCAGCGCCACCTGCGATATATTCTCTCCGTGCAGGCGGCAATACTCGGCCGCTTGCTTGCCGGCAGCGCGCACTTGGGGCGGCGCCGGGTGCCATGGCGCCGGGCCCTGTTCCGTCAGGATACCCATGGCCAAGCCAGCGGCATTGATCAGCCCGATACCGCGCTCCCGGGTAAAGGCGCTCAAAACCTCATCCATATCTGTGTTCATGAGGTTGTAGTGGCAATAGGTAAGAATGCTATCGACCGGCGTAGCCTCGGCAATGCGCCGCAAGAGCTTGGGCGGATAGCCGGTGATGCCGATGTAGCGCGCCTTGCCCTGCTGCTGCAGTTGCCGCAAGGCTGGGATTGTCTCATCGATAATCTGTTGCGCGTCGCCAAACTCGACATCGTGTACCTGGAACAGGTCGATATAGTCAGTCTGCAACCGTCGCAGCGACTCATCCATGCTGGTCAGTACTCGTTTGGCCGAAAAGTCGAACTCGGCCATCCCGTAGCGTCCGCATTTGGTGGCCAGAATCACGCGATCGCGGCGCCCGGCCAAGGCCGCGCCGAGCCTGGTTTCCGCTACCGTAATGCCATAGTAGGGCGATGTATCGAAAAAGTTGATGCCGCTGTCCACCGCGAGGTGCACGGCCCGCATGCTTTCGTCGGCATCGCAGTCGCCGAAGACGCCGCCCATCGCGGCGGTCCCAAAGCCAACCACTGAGAGGTTGAGGTCGGTCTGTCCAAGCTTTCTATATTCCATCGTATCGTTCCCGGTATCTGTTGGACGCATGGTTCTATTGGTTTACGCCGCTGGCCAGAAAACCGCCGTCGACAACAAGAATTTCGCCGGAAACAAACGAGGCCGCATCCGAAGCGAGGTATACGGCTGCGCCCACCAACTCCTCTGTCTTGCCGAACCGGCCCATCGGCGTGCGGGTCTTGAATTCCTGTCCACGCTCCGTGGTGTCCAGCAGTTTGGCGTTGAGATCCGTGCGGAAGACGCCAGGGGCAATCGCGTTGACCAGCACGCCGTGCCGGGACCATTCCACGGCCAGCACCTTGGTCAGCGCGCCGACGGCCGCCTTGCTGGCGCAGTACGCGGCGACTTCAAAGAGGCCCACATACGTGGAGAGCGAGGCGATGTTGATGATGCGTCCATAGCCCTGGCTGAGCATGGGTTCGCCGAACACCTGGCAACCGCGCAGCGTGCCCGTAAGATTGGTGTCGATAATCCGGTCCCAGTCCTCCTGGGGAAAGTCGATGGTAGGCGCGCGCTTGGTGATACCCGCGCAGTTGACCAGGATCTCTACTGTGCCGAATTCCTTAAGAACCTGGTCGCGCAGGGCTTCCAAAGTGGCCCGGTCGCCGACGTCGGAAGGGCAACGCAGTGTCCTGCGGCCCCTGGCTTCGATCTCGGCGGCTGTGTGCGCCACCTGTTCCGGCCTTCTGGAGGAGGCGACCACATTGGCGCCGGCATCCGCCAGTCCCAGGGAAAGAGCATGTCCAATGCCGGTGGTACCCCCGATCACCACCGCGGTCTTGCCTTGCAAATCAAATAGGGAAGCACTCATGAAAGGGCAGTCTCGCTTCAGTAAAATGGGCGGCCGCTGGTTTGACCATCGATAAAGTCAACGCTACATTTGAGTCTATAGCACAGAGGCCTGCTCCTTGTGCCCCGGCTCGGCTTAGGCCGGGGTGGCCGGGGTTGGCACTGTGTTGTAGAGTACGGCAGAGTGCAGCGAGAAGACATGGCCCCCGAAAAAATACTCAGGATCGACCCCAAAGACAATGTAGTGGTAGCTCTGACCTCCTTACCCGCGGGGGAGGCCATCACTTTCTCGGGCGAGCACTATGTGCCGCCGGTCGAAATACCCGCCAAGCACAAGTTTGCCCTGCGTGATCTCGCTGTCGGGGACGAAGTCATCATGTATGGCGGAGTGGTGGGACTGGTGCGCCAGCCGATCCCGCGCGGGGGGCTGCTGAGCACACGAAACGTGCAGCATGACGCCTCCGGCTTCGGCCCCAAGGTGGGCAACTATGTCTGGTCGCCGCCCTCGGTTTCGGATTGGTCTTCGCGTACCTTCGACGGTTACCACCGCGCCGACGGCCAGGTGGGCACGCGCAATTACTGGCTGGTGATTCCGCTGGTCTTTTGCGAGAACCGCAATGTCGAGGCCCTGCGCGATGCTTTCGAGGAAGAACTGGGGTACGGCCGGCCAAAAGTCTATCGCCGGCAGGTGCGGCAACTGATCGCCCAGTTGAATCCGGGGGCGCCGCCCACGGAGCGCGACGATCTGGCTTTGGATCGGCCGGGGCAGGTTTTTCCCAATGTCGATGGGGTCCGCTTCCTGGTGCACGAGGGGGGTTGCGGGGGCACCCGGCAGGACGCCAAGGCGCTCTGCGGGCTGCTTGCCGGGTACATCCATCATCCCAACGTTGCCGGCGCCACGGTACTGAGTCTCGGATGCCAGAACGCCCAGCCGGCCATCCTGATGGATGCGCTTCGTCAACGGGACCCGCAGATGCACAAACCGGTGCTGATGTTCGAACAACAGCAATCCGGTCTGGAATCGGCCATGCTTTCGCAGGCGATTCGGGCTACGTTCGAGGGCCTGGTCGAGGCCAATCGGCTCACCCGGAAGCCGGCTCCCCTGAGCAAACTCACGGTGGCTCTCAAGTGCGGGGGGTCCGACGGATTTTCCGGCATCTCGGCCAATCCTGCCCTGGGCCACGTTTCCGACATGCTGGCAGCATTAGGTGCGAAGTCGATTTTGTCGGAGTTCCCCGAGCTCTGCGGCATGGAGCAAACCCTCATCAACCGCTGCGTGGACGACAGCCAGGCCGACCGCTTCATTCAGTTGATGCGGGACTATGCCGCCAGTGCCAAAGCGGTCCACTCCGGCTTCGAGATGAATCCCTCCCCCGGCAATATCAAGGACGGATTGATCACCGATGCGATGAAGTCCGCTGGGGCGGCCAGAAAAGGCGGCACCTCTCCCGTCTGCGCAGTGCTCGATTATCCGGAGTACGACGAGACGCCGGGCCTGGCGCTGCTGTGCACCCCGGGCAATGACGTGGAGTGTGTCACCGCGCAGGTGGGCGCGGGCGCCAGTGTGGTTCTGTTTACCACCGGGTTGGGAACGCCCACGGGCAATCCTATCGCGCCCGTGGTCAAGGTTTCTACCAACACCGCCCTGGCGGAGAAAATGGCCGACATCATCGATATCGATACCGGAGCTGTGATTCGCGGCGAGACCACCATCGAGAAAGTGGGTGAGTCGATTCTGGAACTGGTCATCCAAGTGGCCAGCGGCCAAACACACAGCAAGGCGGAGCAACTGCTGCAGAACGATTTCATCCCATGGAAGCGCGGCGTGTCGCTGTAGTCGATGAGGTACCCTGATGGCATCTTTGCCATCGAGAAAAGGAGTTGCGTGCTCCAGACCGGCATCCTGAATCCCGCGATCAACTCTCTTCTCTGCCGCATCCGGCACACGAATACCTTGGTCATCGCAGATCGCGGGTTTCCTTTTTGGCCGCAGATGGAAACCATCGATCTTTCCCTGATCGACGACATACCTCGGGTGCTCGATGTATTGCAGGCGATCAGGAGAAATTGGGTTCCGGCGCACGCTTTCATGGCGGAGGAGTTTCTGTCAGAAAACCCGCAGCTTACGCAGGCCGCGTTTGCGGCGGCGTTGCAGGGCGTGCCCACTGTCTACGAACCGCATGTGATTTTCAAAAAGCGCGTGCCCCTGGCGATCGGACTGATCCGCACCGCCGATACCGTACCCTACGCAAACCTCATTTTGGAATCGGGCTGACAACCATGCAGCGTCGCACATTCATGAAGTCCCTTTTGGGCAGCGCTCTGCTGTCGAAGCCGGCGGGACTGATGGGGTTCCAGGCTCCAGCCGTGGCGCCCACGCCCGACCCCTCGGTCAAGCGTGTGCTGGTGATGTTCAAGTGTCATTTCGACGCCGGCTTCATCGACACGCAAGCCGCCGTGGTGCAGCGCTATTTCAAGGTATTTTTCCCCCGGGCCATCGACCTCGCCGGCCAGCTCAAGCAGTCTGGCAGCGAGCGTTACGTGTGGACTACGGGATCCTGGCTGCTGTACGAATACCTGGAGCAAGCCTCGCCTGAAGAGCGCACGCGCATGGAGAAAGCGATCGCTGCCGGCGATATCGCATGGCACGCGCTGCCCTTTAGCTGGCAGACCGAAATGATGGACAGGTCGATGATCGCCGGCAGTATTGGCCTGTCGCAGACGCTGGACCGGCGTTTCGGCAGAACCACGACGGGCGCCAAGATGACCGACGTGCCCGGACACACCCGCGGCTTGATCGCCCCCATCGCTGCGCAGGGCGTCAAGTTTCTGGATATTGGGGTAAACGATGCCAGCCGGCCGGCGCAGGTTCCTCCCTTGTTTGTCTGGAAAGCTCCCGGCGGGGCGACGCTGGTGGTGATGTATCACCACAGCTACGGTGGCGTGTTGAAAGTACCGGGCTCCGGCCTGGCGGTTGCCATCGTGGTGCGCGACGACAACCAGGGACCGCATACCGTGGAAGAGATTCACAACACCTACTCCACCCTGGGCGCGCGTTTTCCCGGAGCGGAGATTATCCCCACCAACCTGACCGAGATTGCCAATGCGGTCGATGCGTATCGCGGCTCGCTGCCTGTGCTCACTGCCGAGATCGGCGACACCTGGATCCACGGCGTTGCCAGCGACCCGCTCAAGGTCGCGCGTTATCGCGAGGTCAGCCGGCTGCGGCAGGCCTGGTTGGCCCAGGGGGTGTTCACAGTGGGCGATGCCACCGACGTCGCTTTGCTGCGCAACCTGCTGTTGGAGATCGAGCACACCTGGGGGACCGATACCAAAACCTGGCTGGATTTCGACCACTACGTACCGAGCGACCTGGCCCCGATGCTGGACACGAAAAATTACAAGGTCGTTCAGTTCAGCTGGCAGGAAAAGCGCCAGGATCTTTTCGCCGGTATCGCCGCGCTGCCCGCTCCGCTGCGCGCACAGGCGCAGACCGCGGTGGACCATCTTGCCGCGAAGCTGCCGCAGCCGGCGCATTCCAGCCCACATCCCGCCGGGAGCGATGTTGAGACGCGACATTTTATTTTGGGGATCGATGCCGGCAGCGGGGCGATTCGCCGGCTGCGCAACAAACAGTCTTCCCGGGAGTGGGCCTCCAGCGATCATCCGCTGGCCCTGTTTTCGTATCAGACACTGTCGCAGAGCGACTATGCGCGCTTTTTCGATAGCTATGTCATCAGCCAGGCAGATTGGGCGACAAAGGATTTCGGCAAGCCCAACATCGAACGCTTCGGCGCGGAAAGCCGGGTATGGCTGCCGGCCCTGACGGATTTGCAAGTGGAGGAAGATCAGGACGGCCATCGAGTGCTGGCCCAGCTTGCCATCCACGATCCTCAGGCTTTGCAATCCGGGCGGGCAGCCTTTCCGCAAAGAATGTATATGGAACTGCGGCTGCCCCATGCAGAACCGGTGATTGAGTTGAATTTTTCCTGGTTCCAAAAGTCCGCAACCCGGATGCCGGAGGCCCTCTGGCTGAGTTTCCATCCGATTGCCGCCGATCCTAACGGGTGGACGCTGGATAAGTCAGGCGAGCAGGTATCTCCGCTGGATGTAGTCCCATCAGGCAATCGTCACATGCATGCGGTCACGAAGGGCTTCGGGTATAAGGACGGAAGCGGAGCTTTCTCTGTTGAGACTCTGGACGCACCCGTCGTTACCATCGGCACAAAGTCTCCCTTGCCCTTTGCCGATACCCAGCCTGATCTCTCCGCCGGCATCCATTGCAACCTGTTCAACAACGCCTGGGGAACCAACTACATCATGTGGTTTGGCGAGGACATGCGCTTCCGCTTTGTCCTCCGCGCCTGAAGCTTAGCGACTGCGTGGAGGGTCGCGCAATGGAAAGACGAATTTCGAATGGGGCACGGCTTTACAGTTTGCTGAGAACTCGCTTTTGTATCAGGGCACGGCTTCAGCCGTGCCACACGTTGCCAGGGGCTAAAGCCCAGATCATTTTCAGCGCATCGCGGCACGGCTAACGCTCGCTGCGGCGAGGCAGCCGTGCCCTGCCTGAGAAATTTGTCTTTCCAGCGTGGGTAGAGCTTACTGCAGCATCTTTAGCCCTGGCCGCCAGAAGAATCCCTCAGGCAGACTTGCGCGCCAGGGCGCGCCGCAAAACGAGTTCGAGCGCTTGCTTCTGCTGTTCGTACTCGCCTTCGGAGAGCTTGCCTTCAAGACGGTCTGTCTCCAGCGAGAACAGCTCATCCTTCAGCGCTGACAACAGGTTGTTGCCTCCGCTCCGCACCGTTCCAGAAACGGCAGAGCCAGAAACTGCAGAGCCAGAAACCGCGGAGGCCGGCGCGGCAACGGTATCGACCGGGGCGTTGTCCCCCGGGCGCTTGAACAGAAGGCCCGCGCCCACTGCGAACACCAACGCGATTACGCCCAGTATCCACCACTTGTATTTGTCGAGCGGGTCAGGGGTGTCGATCGGCACCCCGAGACCGCCGCCGGGGCGCGTGTCGTTGGCAGCGGCGCTCCCTGTGGCGCCCGCCCCTGCTGCGTTGTCGTTCCCACCGCTATCGGCTGCCTGCGTATCGCGGGGCATGGCGCCCGAGCCGGAAACGGTAAAAGAGAATGGATGCGCCGAGGTGCCGTTGCGGGCCAGGAATGTGAGCGCGCCCGGGGTTTCGTTCAGCGACTGGAAAGATTCACCCGCGGCCGGTTGGAAACTCATGCTTTTCGGCATCATCACCACAAAGCTCTCCGTCGTGGTGGCGAATCGCTGGTCGAACGCGAGGCTGCCGGAGTAGGGCAGATGATAGCTAAGCTGGAACTGGGTTACCCCCGGGCGCAGGGGAAAGAGAAAAGCGTAGTGGCCCTTTTCGCCAACAGGCACAGGAGAAGACTGCACCGGCATGCCGCCGGGAGCCATGGCCGCCGAGCCTTGAATCTGCGCATCGGGGGGCAAATAAAAATCATAGGAATGACTGCTGAACTGGGTGCGTGGCGGGTTGGAGTCATTCTTGATGAAGAAACTCTGGGTCACACGCAGCCCCTGCGGATCCGTCTCGACGCGCATCACGTTGGCCACGGTGCTCACACCGGCAACCGTGGCAGCGACATCATAGACCTGCACATTCACATTGGGTGTATTGGGGGGAGCGGGCTGGAAATAGGCGGCGCCCTGGTGATCCACACGGATGAGGTGCATCCCCGGATCGGGAGCCTCGATCGAGTAGTGCCCCTGCTGGTCGGTCTTGCTACGCGCGATTTCCTGCATGCGCTGGTCGAGTGCGATCAGCACCACCGTGTCTCCCGCGGCGGGCGTATGGTTGGTGCCGTTGGTGACGGAGCCGGTGATGGGCGCCGCGGAAGCAGAAATCGCGAGCACCGCGCAGAGGGCGGCAGCAAAGCATTGCGCAATCATTCTGCGCGGCATAACGTTCGGTTTCATACTCATCTTTCTGCAGCAGTACAGGGAATCGCTTCAGGAATGTAGGGCGGCATGCAGCTCCAGCTGCTCGATTTCGGCCAGCACGGCGGCTGTCTCATTCTCCAGGCCGGCGCGCTGGGCAGTGTAGTCCTCCGCCGTGTACTTGCCCGCGCTGTACTCGAAGTTGAGGTCACGCAGATTCTCGTACAACACGTCTTTCTGTTCGCGCAGAAAGTCAAGGCGAGTCTTGGGAATCTGCCGCGCGGTATGGCGCTGAGGATAGAAGACGAAAGTGAAGATCCCCAGCAGGAGAAGACCGCAGGCGATGGTGCTCATATTTGGGTCTCCCGTCGAATGCGATCGCGGGCGGCGGCAAAGCCGGGAGTATTGAGGGGAGCGGGCATGGGCACGGTGCGCAGCTTCCAGTTGCGCACGATCAGCAAAACAGACCCGATGCCTAGAAAGAGCACCAGCGGCGGCATGATCCAGGCCACCTTATTAAAGCGTGTGAACATGGGCGAGGCGAGAACCACCGGCCCGTATTCATCCTGGAACTGGTGAAAGATCACGTTGTCGCTATCGCCTCGGGCGATACTCGCCGACAGCTCCTTGAGCTGCCCGGGCGAAGTAGGACAACCGACATGGTTACACTCCCCCAGCAGTTGATTGCAGCCGCAGGCGCACATCAACTGATGGCTGTCTTTCTGGAAGCGGGCGGAGGGATCGGCTGCGCCGGCGGTTACAGCGATCACGACGCAAAGCAGGGCGAACTGAGAGGCGCGAAGGAATGCATTACGAGAAGACAGCCGCGGAAACATCAATCGTGACCTCTGCCGGCGACGGCGATCTCTCGCTCATCCACCAGTTCCGGCGCAGGGCGCCTTGTGTCCTCGGCTGCTGCAACGCGCGTGCGGCCTGTAGCCAGGGCAGCACTGAGGTTCGGCGCCAGAGCAACCAGCGTGCCCAGAGCGACGATCATGACCCCGATCCAGATCCAGTTCATCAGCGGGTTGAGGAAGACCTTGATAATCGGCAAACCGCTGTCAGGATCCTTGCCGGCGTAGATCACATACAGATCCCAGGCCAGCGTGGAATGGTTCGCAACCCTGGTCTCCGGCTGTTGCGACGCGGCGTAGAAACGCTTTTCCGGCGCGAGCTGGGTAATTTTCTTGCCGCCGCGATAGACGTCGAGCAGCGCGAACTCGGTATCGTAATTCAGATTCGAATCCTGGGTAAAACTGTCCTCGACAATCTTGTAGGGGCCAATCGTCATGCTTTGGCCGGTGTTCATCTCCTGCTCTTTGCTTTGCTTGAAGGCGCCGCCGGCAATGCCGATGATGATGATGACCACTCCGAAATGCACCAGGTAGCCGCCGTAACGGCGGGTGTTGCGGCGTGTGAGCTGGACCATCGAGGCGAAAAGATTCTTGCCGGTGTGTTTGCGAATGACGTTGGCGCCGCGCAGAAACTCCGAAGAGATGGCGGTGATGACGCCCGCGCCGAGCGAGAATGCGACCAGCGAATAGAAGGTCGCCTGGTCGTTCCACGGGCGCAGGCCCACGGCCATGAGAACAATTGCGGTGGTGAAGATGACCGCGCCCGGCAGGATAAAGTTACGCCGGACGCTCTTGAACGAAGCACTGCGCCAAGCCAGCAATGGGCCAATGCCGGTGAGAAAGAGAAGGAAAAGACCGATCGGCAAAGCGACCCGGTTAAAGAACGGAGCGCCGACCGTGACCTTGTTGCCTTGCACGTACTCCGAAATGATGGGGAAGAGTGTGCCCCAGAGGATGGTGAAGCAGGCAGCGAGCAGGACCAGATTATTGAAGAGGAAGCTCGACTCCCGAGACACCAGCGATTCCAGTTTGTGCTCAGACTTGAGATGGTCTCGTTGCAGCAGGAAGGTGAAAAGGCAGATTGACAACACCACTATTAGAAAGCCGGTGAACCAGGTGCCAATGGAGGACTGGGCAAAGGCATGCACGGAACTTACCAGGCCGGAGCGTGTGAGATCGGTGCCCAGAATGCAAAGCATGAACGTGCTGAAGATGAGCCAGACGTTCCAGTTCTTCATCATGCCGCGTTTTTCCTGCATCATGACCGAGTGCAGGAAGGCGGTACCGGTAAGCCATGGCATGAGGGAAGCATTTTCGACCGGGTCCCAGCCCCAGTAGCCGCCCCACCCCAGCACAGAGTAAGCCCAGTGCGCGCCGAGGAAGATACCGCAGGTCAGGAACAGCCAGGTGACCATCGTCCAGCGGCGGGTGATGTGAATCCACTTTTCGCCCGGGTAGCGCATTATCAGTGCGCCTAGAGCGAAGGCAAACGGCACGCTGAAGCCGACGTAACCGAGGTACAGCATGGGGGGATGGATCACCATCTCCGGATATTGCAGCAGAGGGTTGAGTCCGAACCCATCCGCGGGCGTCTGGCCCTGTACCAGCGCAAACGGCGGCGCGGCAAAATTGAGCAGAAGCAGGAAGAAGATCTGGATACCGGCCAGGATGGTCGAGGCGTAGGCAGTGAGGGTGACGTCGACCTTGTGCCGCGCGCGGAGCACAAACCCATATGCGGTGAGAAGCCAGGCCCAAAGCAGCAGGGAGCCTTCCTGGCCGGACCATAACGCGGCGAATTTGTAAGGTCCGGGGAGGGCACGGTTTGAGTGATGAAGGATGTAGGAGACGGAAAAATCGTTGCTGAAGGAGGCATAGACCAGGGCGACAGCCGCGCAGGTGACGGCAAAAAAACTGCCGATACCGGCACGCCGTGCGGTTTCCGCCAAGCGGTCGGGGGCCAACCGGCCGCGCGATCCGGTGGCCAGTTGACGCAAGGCGACCCCGCCGGCCAACAGCGTGTAGGCGCTTAGAACAAGAGCGAGGAGGAGGGAAAAACTTCCAAATTCCGGCATGAGAAGATCACAAGCCCCCTCAGATTGTCGCAGAGGCAGATAGGGAATCGCAATGCCAGCCGAAGAGCGGCTGGAAAAACTGCTCTAAATCACATCGCAGCGCGTCCAATAGAAACAGGACTGCCAGGCAGGAATCGTGGAAGATCCTTGCGCGGGCGTTATGCGGAGCGGCGCATACATTCGCCCAGCAGTTCCTGAACCAGCAGGATCAGGCTTTCTGGACCACAGGGCTTGAGCCGAAACACCACGTCGAGGCCTTCATAGGCGGTTTCTGCCTCGGGCAGGCCGCTGAGCACGATGACCGGAAGCGTGAATCCACGCTTGCGTATCTCAGCGACGAACTGGGGGCCGCTCATGACCGGCATTAGATGGTCGGTGATAACTAAGCCGACCGGATTGGTTGTTTCGGGTTGATCGAGAAATTCAAGAGCTTTCTGGCCTTGGGTAGCTATAAAAACGTTTCGTCCGTTACCCTCGAGAATCGCCCGCCGCGTCGCTGCCTGAATGTGGTTGTCATCCACTAGTAATATGCTTGTTGCTTGTCCCACTGGCCCAAATCACCTCACGGACGAGTTGATGAACAGGTTATGAAAACGGTTGCCCGGGTAACAGGCTTTTGCCTGGTAGATATTGCTCCCGGCATACCTCTTTTGGGTAGGGTCGCAAAACTTAGAACGGGCGCGCCTTACACCGGCCCATAGTGAAAGTGAAGTTCCTGCACGCTGGCGATGGGGGTACCGTCCTTGGTTGCGGGGCGAAACGTCCAGGTTTTGAGAGTCCCAATCACGCTGGATTCTATCCCATAGCCTATAGTGTGCAGCACGGCGAGGTCAGCGACCTTGCCGCTGGGGTCGATGGTCACATCGACGACCACATCGCCCTGCATACCACGGGGAAGCGCGGAGAGGTCGGGCTTGGGGCTGGGAGAGAACGTGGTGAGCGCTATCTGGATCGACCCGGAGCCCCAGGAGTCGGACCCGCTGGTCGCATCCGGAGTCGCCGAGGCGGGCGCCGAAGCATTCGGGGAGGGTGCGGTTTCGGTCACCGTAAGGTGCGGCAACGCGGGCAAATGGATGGCCTCAGGCAACGGCGTCGAAGCTACAAGCTTGGGGGCCGTTTGCGGCGGAGCCACCGCCTTCGGCTTTGCCTTGGCCTGCGGCTGAACCGCCGGTGCGGGCGCCTGGCCGGGCAAGTAGACGAGCTGCATGTGCGTGCCCGAGGGCGTGCCCGGCAGGGTGAAAACGTGAACCGGACGCAATCGCATGCTGAACAGCACGCCTGCAGCAACCAGAGCGTGCATGGCCAGGGAAAGTGACGTCGACCCAAGGAAGCGGCGCCGGTTTGGCGGCTGAGAAAACATGGTCTGCTACTCCATTTTAATTTGTCGCCCTCGAAATTCACTCTATGAAGTGAATCAAATTTACAAGCTGGTTCCCCATTCGCAAGTCTGATCCGTAAGCCGTGCCCTGACTGAGAAATTTGTCTTTCCATCGTGCGGCGCAAATCCTCATTCGTCGCGGTGCGGGCTTGGAACTCTATGGCGCGGCTTCAGCCGTGCCCTGCCTTCGCGGTTTGTCTTTCGGCCGGGCCCCCTCAATCGTGAGGAGGCAGCTCATCCGGCATGGCGACAACACTCACTGCTCCGGCCGGATCGCGCTCAAGCACCGGCGCATACACCCCGAGCAGACGGCGGCGCCACCAATCACCCGTCCGGCGCTTCTGCTCCATGGAAGTGAACCAGTATTGCCACAATACAGCGCGCACCTGCCGCGGAGGGCTATCCGGGAAGGGATTGCCGGCAAACAGGGCGAGCACATCCGGGTCGTTGGTCAGCAAACGCTCCTCGGTGCGAGGAACGAGCGGGTTTTGTTGCCACGAGCCGAGTGAAGCAAACCATAAGTTCCAGTCAAAACGAGGCTGGTACGGTGCATAGATTCCGGGCGCCCGGTCGAGCGCTTGCGGTTTAAAGAGAAACGGATAGGGAACCCAGACCTGCCCGTCACGAGAGCCCTGGAACTCGATCTCATAGCGGCCTCGGGTCATCACAGCGAACAGGCCATATTGGTTGGCAATGCGAAACGGCTCCAGCATGGTGACCGGTTGCATCGGTAACAGTAAAGGGCCCAGAACCATGGTGAAAAGCTGCGCCGCCGTCACGTAGGCAACCAAGGTGAGCAGCACAGCGCTCCCCGCCAAACCAGCCCCGGCGAGCACCCGCCTGGCCGGCATCTGCGATGTGCTATCTTGCGTCGGCACACCGCTTGCCCGCCTCCAGCGGGCGAAACAGCGATCATTGAGCAGCAGAAATCCCAGGGCCAAAACAAGGTAATTGAGAAAGGTGTAGTTCGCGGTGAAGATTACGCCCAGCTCCCACGGGGTGACGATCAGGAAACAGACGATGCGTCCACGACGGGGAAGAAATATCATCCAGACGATGCCCAGTTCCAGTGCCAGCGTGGAAAAGGCGGTTGCCACATGGAACCAGTGCGGCAGGTGCTGCACATACCATCCGATCCACGTGGGCAGAGGACCGTTCTGGTAATACTCGTCCATGGCGGTGAGATGGCGCCATTCCTGATCGCCGCTGAGCAGCTTCACCAGCCCTGATTCGAAGTAAATACGAAACCATTCCCATTGCAGAAGAAACAAGCCGGCGCGGGAAGGTGGATGACGCGCGCCCAACCCTGGACGCCACCCGGACGGCGCGAAGAACAGCACCAGAAACCCTGCTTCGAGCAGCATGCCGTCGGATTGATAACCGGAAAAATCCTGCGCCGCGCTCACGAAGGAAAGAAAGCAAACCAGACAGGTCAGCAGCATGCCGCGAGGCCAGATATTGACGAAAAGCAGCAGCGAGGCGGCCAAGCCGGCGATGCACATCCCCATCAGCATGTGCGATCCACTGCCCAGCCAAAGCAGCGTCGGTGCGAACCACAGACGTGTTGCCGGCCCGAACGAGCGCGCGACCGCCGCGAGATAGGAGCCTGCGGGCAAGATGCCGGCAGGGCCGATGAGCCCGCGGATCTGAAACAACAGCGAGACAAAGGCGGAAGCGTAAATCAACCCCAGCGCACGGAGAAAAATCCAGCGCGGGATCAGCCGGTCCGTCGCGCCGTGTTTGGAGTTGAAGAGTTGGAGAAATGCGGAGGGCCATCGGTCCATGACCATCTCCTCTGCGTGGGGATGCCGGCCCTTTGACTATAAACAAGAAGGCGCACCACAGTGGGTGCGCCTTCACCGGATTTCCTGTTGAGCTCGGGGCTTTGATCGTCTGCGTGCGGCCTTCTTCGAAGGAGAGCCGCACACTGGCCCTTGTCTGTTGCAGCAAAGCAGGAAATCCGGTCTGTCTTAGGTGCACTTTCCAGCACCTTTCCCCAGAGGGGAGAACGTCTTTCCAGCTAGCTAGCTGCCCTGATGAATCACTATGACCTTCTTGTGCCTGACCTTCGGTTTCTTCAGGGTTGTGGGCGTGGGCGGCGCGGCAGGCGAAGTGCTAGCCACCAACCAGGTTTGCGCGGCATGCACCACCGGGTCGTTGCCCGGCTGCGGCATGACGGCGACGGAAGGAAATATCTCGTCGGGGGTGAAACCGTCGGGATAAGGCTTGCCGGAACGGTCGGCGTCAATCGCGGTGGTGAGGTAGAGCTCTGCTCCGTCATCCAGTTTGAAGGGTTGGACCGCGGTCGATTTGCCGGCTGTCTTCGACCCAAAGAAGCGGGTGTTGGGCCGCCCATGGAAAGCGATGGTGATGGCTTCGGCGGAGCTTGCCGTGCTGCTGTCGACCAGAATGGCGACTGGTGTCGTGGGCGACATGGCATTCAGCGCCGGCGCTTCGTCCAGGGTCAGCGAAACTGTCTCCAGGCCGGCTGTGTTGCGGGTTCCGGTCTTGCCGTCCTGATAGAACCAGGTAATGTTGCCGTCGGCGGCTACGAAGGAACCGACCGCGCCATCGCCCAGAATCGGCCCAATGCCGGTCAACATCGGCCACATGTTGCCGCCGGTGTTGCCGCGCAGGTCAACGATCCAACCTTTCGGACTTTGGCTCGAGAGATCGATCAAAATGCGGCGTACGTCTGCGGCATAGAGGAGCAGTGCATCGTTGTCCTTCGCGGAGCAACGAGGGAGCACAACATAGCCGATGTTCTTCCCCTGCAGGGTGACGATGTGGCCTTCGGGCAGACGCCTGGTGGCGAAGCCCGTGGGCGGCGCCGTCTCCGTCCGGGTCGTGGCGGGGGCGTTATTCTGAGCTTCCTTCTCGGCCTGTTCCATCAGCGCGATCTGGTCGGGATAGAGACCTGGGGGCAAGCGAAGGTGGCTTCCTGAATCGCCTAGTTGGACCAGGACCCAATAGATCGCCGGGTAGGTGTCGATGGGGTTAAAGGCGCCGCCCGCACGCTTGAAAGCCTCCGTACGCAGCGCGGCGAAGTCAACACCCTGAGCATGCAGGTCGTGTTGCCGCATGATGTCGATGGCATTGTCCAGAAAGGCCGCGGCATCCGACGAAATGGCCGTCGGGCTTTGCTGCGGGTGGGGGACGGACTTTTTACCAGCGAGGCAGACGGCCGGGCTGATGAAGAGCAGCGAGCATGCGAGGATGTGAGTTTGGTACTTCATGGCAGAGCAAGGCTAGCATCTCGCAGTAACGTAATTTATCGCACAAAGGTGTCAGATTTAGTCACTTGCGGGCCGTGCGTAAGCTTACAAAAGTTGTAGCCGGGTACTGGATTCGTCCCCTAAAGCAACAACAACAGCTACATTTGATTGGAGTTAGCTAGCATTTTCGCAATGACTGTGGTGTGGTAAGAGCGCCCATTGCGAAAATGCTTTAGCGGCTGACAGGCAAGGCGAAGTCCACACCGGCGGCGCGGTTCGCTTCCACCGTGGCCGGCACGTTCAGCAGCGAGAGCGGTATCTCCTGGCGCGTTTCGCCATCCAGAGCGTACAGCGTGCTGGCCGTAAGGGCGTAGTTATGCACCTGCATGGGCGCCCGACCGTCCTTATAGATCAGGGTAGTGGCAGGTTGGACCGCCACTGTTGCGAAGGTGCCTGGTCCCTGGTACAGCGGCCGGAAGACCGGTGGGGCATTTCCGGCCAACTCCGGCCCCAAATCCGGCCCTGGAGCCGGCCCCGGCCCCGGCAGATCGGAATACTGGTCCGGGGAATACTGGTCTGGATAGATCGGCGGGGCGCCGTAGGCACCCTGCTGCGGAGCACCGGTATCGTCCTCATTCCCCGAGTCCGCGATCCCGTAGCCAAAAGGAAGGCCATAGCCGAAGGGAACTAACCCCGGATAGAAACCATAGGCATAGGGGGAACGATAGCCGACTCCGCGCCGGTCATTGTCACGGTCACGCCGGCGATCGAAACCCGCGGAAGGCCAATGCCGTGGCTGTCCGGAGCGGTTTGTAAACACGGGTACCGGCGGGGGCGCAAAACTGCGCGAGGTTCCAGAGAAAGAAGGGGCGAAAGAAGGGGCGGAGCGAATCGCGCCACCCGAGTGTGTAGACGGCGCGGAGGCGGGTCTGCCACGCTGAGCAAACAACCCTGGCTGGAGCAACATGCTGGTTGCCAGAAGACCGAACGCGCCTTTAACGAAACAGAATGTCCTGCGCCGCATGCCTTGACCCTAGACTGATCCCAGACTGATTCTAGACCTATTGCGCGCCTTCGAGGGGTTACCTTCGGTCACTGTTTTTCATGGAATCGCCGCCCTCTGCTCCGTCATCCGTGACCGCGTCTTACGTTTCCAGCACGGGGAAGGGATTCAACTCGGCCGGCGCGGACAGGCCTGGCCCCCTTGCCCAGACCGGCATGGCAAGCTCCGGCATGGGTTTGGAGATGAAGAACTTGCGCGTGTGCCGCGAAAGCCAGCGGGCGCCGGTGTTTGCTTTCCTGCGCCGCGCGCTGTCGGTGCTGATACCGGTGCCCGCGTACATCTTGCGGTAAAGCTTGGAGAGAAAAACAAAGGCCACGCGCGAGCGCAAAGTCGGCGTGCAATCCGATCGCTTCCAGACATTGGCAAAGCTATAAAAGCGATCCCATACCCCCTGGGTCCGGTCGCTGATTTCCTGCGAACTCATGAGTGGATGAGGCATGAACATCTTGGGCCGCTTCGCGGCCGGAATCAACCAATAACGAGTCACCGGGATTCCGTCGACATAGACCGGATCCTTTTCCTGCTCCTTCTCCCAGCGGAGAAAATCCACCGTTCCCGGAAAGGGTGTCAACATCACAAACTGGGCAAAGGCAAGTCCCGCCCTGCCGGCCAGGTCGGCTGTCGCTTTAAAGGTGTCGGGCTTATCCGATGGGAGGCCAAAAATGAACGAACCCAACATATGCAACCCATGCGTGCGGAAAGTCTGCAGTTGCTTCACCAGGCCCTCGCCCGACAAGTTGAATTCCTTAAAGACCGACTTCAAGCCCTCGGGTGTCACGGCCTCGATGCCGACTAAGGCTCCCTTGATGTTCGCTTTGCGCATGGCATCGAGATACTCAGGATCTTCCGCTGATTCCATGGTGATCTGGGTGAAGAAAACCATGTTCTTGGGCAGCTTGGCCAACTCCGCCATCAGGGCAAACTTGTCGCTGCGAATCTGCTCCAGTTCGGCCAGCTTGGGGAGGTTGTTCTGCTCCCGGGCAAGCCGCAGATCGGTGAGGGTGACGGGATAGAAGTTGTCGTCCGCCAAGGCGATAAAGCGAAAGCCCTTGCGGCGCAACGTGACAATTTCCTCGATGACGCTGGAAAAACTTCTCTGCCTCGGTTTTTGACCGTCCGTACGCCACACGGAACAGAAGGAGCAATGCTTAGGGCAACCGCGCACTGTTTGCACCGACGCCCACATGTACTTGTCCGGCGGCAACAGATCCCAGCGAGCGGGCACAAACTGCTCTGCGTCAATCCTGCCGCCCTCGTAAATTTTTTCCTGGGCTCCCTGCAGGCAGGCGCGCAATACCTTGCCCCAGACTACGTCCCCATCACCCTTCACCACAGAGTGGGCCTGGCCCCGCTCCAGGGCCTCCTCTGGATAAAGCGTGGCGTGGATACCGCCATAAATCACCCATGCGCCGCGTTCGCGGGCGAGGCGGCCGACCTCGTAGCCACGCAAGGCGTTCCCGGTGTGTATCCCGATGCCAACCAGATCTCCGGCCTTGATTGCCTCGGTGTCGAGTGTCTCCAACGTCTCATCAATGATGACTGGATCGCCAAACGAGGAGGGGGTCGCGCCTGCGAGCACATACAGCCAGCGCGGAGTAATCACCGCGGTGCCAAAAGAATGGTCACTGGGATTTATGAGGAAAACAGCCATACGTACACGTCCTTTCCGAGACGGAAGCGCAGACTTGCATGCACGGCGAACGATGGCATCTCGCACATAAAAAGCAAGTTGTGATGTCAAGGGTCGCTAGAGCTTCCAGGAAGGAGCAGAAGAGATCACGTTTGGCAACGTGCTAAGACTATGCCCAAACCCCACCTTTGTATATGAAATATGGCGTAAATTGACGCATATGGAACCTAAGACTCATCGCTGCGGATTCGCTGGGGGGGCTGCTTCGGCAACGGGGGTCAGGTTCCCCGTGATCCCCTTGGCAAACGTGATGGCGACCGGCTTGTCGCCAAGCCTCATCCCACTACTGTAGCCGATCCTCTGGCCGGTGCTCGCCGTCCATTTGTCGTTCTTGGAATAGTTGATCAGGAACAGCGGGCCGTTTTCCGTTTCGTTGGCCACCTTGGCATAGGCATCGGGATCTTTGTCAGGTTTTGCGCCCGGATGAATAAAGGGCGTGGGGATTTTCGATCCCTTGCCCAACAAAATATCGCGCCCGCTCACTCGCAAAGTCCACTCGGTGACCGGGTGTTTGTGAGGCGGGGCGGGGGCAGGAACAGGCTTCTCGCCGCTGGGCGCTGCGCCCAACGTGGGAGCCGCCGGAGTTTCCGCGGGGCCGGGAGGAAAAATTCGATTGCGAAAGACACCCACCAGGATTGCGATCGCCGCCGCCACGACCAGCAGAAGGGTATTGCGCAGGAGGCGCCGTTTATCGTTGCGCGTTTCTTCGACGCGCACCGCAAGTTCCTGCAGCTTCTGCTGCTTGCGGCTGTGCCGCACCTTTAGTTGCTCAATCAGTGCCGACTTTGAGGCCGCAGTCATCAGCGGCCGCGGGACTTTGGATTCTCCGGGGACGGCAAGATCCTGCTGCATGATGGCCAGGGTGATGTCGTCGCCGCTCCCCTGTTGCGTCGCCTCGGTCAGAATCGCGGGCAGTTCTTCCGCCAGGGAATCGATGCCCTGCTGGCGGATGATCTCCAGGTAGTCCTGGCCGATTTTCAGAAAATCTTCGTCGGAGCGGAAAGAGTTGGAATAACCGTCCGTCGATAGCAGAACCAGGGAAGGAATCGCCTCCTCGGTGACCCACGCGGAGCGAAAATCTTTCCATGCTTCCGGCTGGCACAGGGAGGTGGTCTGGTTGCCGATCAGGCGGTCGTCCGGCGGCAGCGGACGGGTGGTTGTTCCCTTGGCTGTGACACTCAGGATCTCGCCGTCGCCCAACTGCAAATAGAGCACGACTTTATCGGTGGCCACAGCCGCTAACAGGGTTGCGCCGTAAGCCAGCTGGGGAGTGCTTTCGACCTCAGCCCGGCCCGCGGCTCCGTCTTCTTTTTGCAGAGTGGCCAACTCAGCTTCAGTGAACGGGTTGTTCTCCAGGTCGGATAGAACCGCTGTCAGCCACCCATTCACAAGTTTGCGTTCCAACTCGTGTACCTGTTCGGGAACAAAAGGCGCCTGGCCATTGCCGGCCACGGAGTCGTGCAGGAACCCCTGCAGGATGGCCGCGCCGGTACTGACGGCCAGCGAAGAGCCTACCTGGCTGCGGAAGTGGCGCGGGCTGCCATGCCCATCGGAGACGACTGCCACCGCGACAGTTGCTTGTGTACCGGGCGTTACCGTACACTGCGCCGCATCCTGGTTGGGTAGACCTGAGCGCCGATGCGAGCTGCCACGGATACAGGCATGCGCCACTTTCCAGCTCATCGCTTCACCTCAGCCAAGGTCTTTCTCTCCTGGGCTGCCTGCCTGCGGCATCTACTCGGTAAAATTTCGCACGTATGTATCGGCGGGAAGCCCTTCCTTGCGTGCTTTGTCGAGCATGGCGTTTGCCTGATTATGGTCCATTGCGCCGCCCAGGGTGACCATATAGACATCGCTCCCGGCAGGATTAAAAACCGCGGCCGCAAGATCTGGATGTTGCGCAACGATTCTGGCGACTGAGTCCGCAGCCTTGGTCTGACCCCGGTAGGTATAAACCACAACTCGCCAGACATTCCGTCCCGAAGAAGCAGCCGTCGGGGCAGCAGCAGGAGAAGCAGCAGCCGTAGCAGGTTTGCGTGGATGAGACCCGGGTTCCGCTGCCGCCGGTTTAGAAGCGGGTGGCGGCGCGACCACTGGGGGAGGCGAAGCCACGGGCGCTTGGCTAACCGTTGGTGGAGCCGTCGCGGGACCATTCACGGCATGGGGCCGCGTAAGGAACCATGCAAGAATCGCCAGCACAGCGACCGCCACAGCGGCGTAAAGCCCAAGCGGGCGCCGCTTGCCGCCGGGTTGACTCTGTCCCGGTACGCTCCGTTGTACGCTCCGTTCCGTCGCCAGCGGTATTGGATTCGACGCGGGAGCCGGCGGGGCCGTGGCGGGAGGAGGAACCGGCCTCTCCGGCGCCTTAACCGTACTGGGTTCGACTCGAGGCGCTGCAGGAACCGGCGGGCGTTCTGGAGCAGCCGGCAGCCGGGCAGGAGCAGGACGGGGAGCGGGCGTGGGAGCGGCCGGGCGGCCGGCAGCAGGCTGGGGTGCGGGGGCAGGTGGTACCGCACGGGCCGGCGGTAAGCCTGGCTTCAACGCATTGGCGATCTGGGCTAACGTCCAGCGCCGGGCGAACGCATTGCGCACGATCTCAGCGAAGGGCGCGGGGATCCTGTTGACTTGCGCGTCGGTCGCCGTCAATGCTTTTCGCTGGGTGAAGACATGAAACAGCGTCGCGCCGACGCCGGCCACGTCCTCTCCCTGGCTGGCTGGGCTTGTCTGCAGGCAATCGCTGCGCAGCTTGACCGTCTCCTCGGTTGCCAGGACGCTGGCTGCTTCCACGTGCCCGTGCGACATCCCCTGGGCATGGATCGCAGTGAGCGCCCCCACCAGGGCTTCGGCCACCTCCCGCCCTTCTTCTGTGGAAAGGGCCTGGCTCTGCAGCACATCGGCGAGGTTCTGCTCAATGTGCTCCATGACCGCATAGACCACGAACGTGTTGTCGATACTTACCTGGCCAACTTTAGAGATGCTCACCAGGTTCGGGTGCCTCACGTTTTGCGCGGCCTCCAGGCGCTCGGCGACCTCATCCGCGTCGGTCACGGCCTCGGTGAGGCTGATGGTTGCGGGGGTGTTTGGCGGCGTGCCGATTTCGGTCTCGAACCATGCGCTGCGGCCTTCGGAACGCACCAGGCGCCGCAGGGGGTAAACCCCATCAATTATTTGGCCTTCCAACTCATTCCAGAACTGCATAGTGTCCTTGGTCTCCGCAAAAGTAAGGCATGAGGGTAACCGAGCACAACATGTGTGTCATGCGACGCTCCCGGAGAAGACAACGCGCCGGCGACGGTTGCGACCGCCTAGCGGCCCGCCAACCTGCTACTGATCTACCTTAAATGATTGCGGGTTGTGAGGTCTGCCCGGCCCGGGCGGCGCTGGCCATGCGTGCGGCTGCATAGCGCCCAGAGCACGTGAATTCATTGCGGCCAGGGTATTACCTTGGTTTTCCTGATGCCGCGAGCCATTCCACAGGATCGCCGTTCCGGATGCAGGCCGTGGGTCTCGGGCCGTTGGGGCAGTACCCGCTGGCCGGGCGGGTCGTTTGGACAGCGAAATCCACGGCATCGAACGCTTGCTCACCACCGAGAACGAGACCGTTAATGGCCACCGGCAGTGGCCACCACGGACGGCCAATGGTCTTTACGGCCAGAGGGCAAAGAGAGGGCCGAGGCTTGATTCAGCCGGCTTAGGCAATTCTCTCAATATTGGGCTTGGTATTGTGGCTGGTGCGCGCCAACATCGCCATGCCTTCACGGGCCATCTCGCGCGCCATCTTGCGCAATTCGTCAGGGCGCTCGTTGTGAATGGCAGTGAGTTGCTCCAGAGCGGCGGCGGCGCGTAACTTGGCTATTCCCTGGAAAGCGGCCTCGCCGGAATTTCCGCAGGTGTGAAGAATGCTGTCGGAAGTAATTTTGAAAACATCATCGCCCTGGATGACGAAGGCTACGAAATACTTTTCAGGTGCGGGGACTGGGATGTGGGATGCCATTAACACTTCCTTCTAGTAATTGAAAATCCATTGCAGAGCGGTCTCGCGAACCGCCGAACTCTACACTACCTTTGGCATACTAGAACCACGAGGATGGATGCAAGCGGATTGAGCACCCGGAACCGCAGAGGTAACGGCCTGTTATTTTTTTCGCAGGATGGCTCCGAAGACAGGAGCGCCCCACGTGCCGATTGCGAGCAACGCGCCAAAGAGAACCACAGCGTCAATGCTCTCTCGTCCCTGGGGCGACCAATACACATTGGCCAGGTTGAGCCAGAGCGCGAACTCATCCAGCGTGAGCGCGGCGCCCACGCCATACAGGATGGCCATGAGCCGGCTGATGAAGAGCGACGTGGGTGTGGAGAGCGACCCGGCTTCGTTCATGTAGGCATAGCCCACCACGAGCAGGATCAGGATGCCCCACACCAGGTGGTGTATGTGGCGTCCTCCCATGGTGACGTATTGAAACGGTCCGATGTGATGCTGGATCGAAGCGACCAGCAGGCGGACGGCGAGAAACGTAACGAAGAAGCTGATCGAGGCTAGAAACATCCGCCGGTGCGGGCGATCTGGGAGGGACTGGTGGAGGATGATGCCAAGCGTAGTGAGATGCAACAGCAACAGCATGATGGCCGTTACCGCAACGACGAACACCAGCAGGATCCATTCACCTGACAAATCCGTAACTCCTAAAAGCTGTAGGGAAACCAGGCTCAGGAAAAGAGAAACTCCTTGGTCCGCAATTCCTTGATGGTGTCGCGCAACTTGGCAGCCTTTCTCAAACTCAAACTTCTTGGCCGCTTCGCGCATATCCGATTCCATCTTGCCGATGTAGGTGTCGAGTTCCTGCTGCGTATTGAATTCCGGCAAGGAATCTTCTGGGCTCGTGAGGTCGGCATACTCGGCCTTGAGAATATGCACCAGAGACATATCGAGCGAGCGAATGATCGACGTAGGCGTGATGCCATGCTCTTCGTTATGCGCCTGCTGCACGGTGCGGCGGCGGTCGGTTTCATCCAGGGCGCGCCGGATGGAATCGGTGATGACGTCGGCGTACAGAATGGCGCGTCCGCTCAAGTGACGGGCGGCGCGTCCGATGGTCTGGATCAGCGAGCCGGCGGAGCGCAAAAAGCCTTCCTTGTCGGCATCGAGAATCGCAACCAACGAGACCTCCGGCAGATCGAGCCCCTCTCGCAGCAGGTTGATCCCGATCAGCACGTCGTATTCTCCGCGGCGCAGATCGCGCAGCAGGCGCACTCGCTCCAGGGTTTCAATTTCGGAGTGCATGTAGCGGCACTTTACGCCTACTTCGGAGTAGTAGCCGGATAGATCTTCAGCCATGCGCTTGGTCAGCACCGTGACCAGCACCCGTTGATCGCGCTCCACCCGCAGACGGATCTCTGCCAGCAGATCGTCAATCTGACCGCGGATGGGACGAATCTCCACTTGCGGATCGACCAGCCCGGTAGGCCGGATGATCTGCTCCACCACCACCCCGGCGGACTTGGTCAGTTCGTAAGGGCCGGGCGTCGCGGAAACATAAATCGTCTGGTGGGCCCGGCTCTCAAACTCCTCAAACTTGAGCGGTCGATTGTCCATCGCCGAGGGCAGGCGGAAGCCGTAATCCACCAGGTTCTGCTTGCGCGAGCGATCGCCGTGCCACATGCCATGCAGTTGCGGAACGGTGACGTGCGACTCGTCAATAAATACCAGGTAATCGCGGGGGAAATAGTCCAGAAGTGTGGGCGGCGGTTCACCCGGCAGCCGGCCAGAAAAGTGGCGCGAGTAGTTTTCAATTCCGTGGCAGTACCCCATGGACTTGATCATCTCCAGATCGAAGCGGGTGCGCTGGTGGATACGCTGTGACTCGACCAGCCGCCCTTCGGATTCCAGCTGCTTTTCCCACACTTCCAATTCTTCCAGGATGGAGGCGACCGCCGTCTTTTTGCGCTCCGGCTGCACCACGTAGTGCGACTTGGGATAGATCGGCAACCGGGCATACTTTTGCCGCACCGTGCCGAAGAGCGGATCGATTTGCGACAGTTCTTCGATCTCGTTGCCGAACAGCTCAATGCGATACGCCATCTCGTCGTAAGTGGGGTAAACCTCGATGACGTCTCCACGGACGCGGAAGGTGCCGCGGCGAAAGTCCGCATCATTGCGCTCGTACAGAATCTCCACTAACCGCCGGGTAATGTCTTCGCGGCGAATCTTCTGGCCCTTTTCCAGCAAGAGGAGCATGCCGTAATAGGCCTCTGGCGATCCCAGGCCGTAGATGCAGCTTACCGAGGAGACGATGATGGCGTCCCGGCGCTCGAACAGGGAACGGGTTGCAGACAGGCGCAGCTTGTCAAGCTCTTCATTGATGGTGGCTTCCTTCTCGATATACAGGTCACCGGAAGGGATGTAGGCCTCGGGCTGGTAATAGTCGTAGTAGGAGACGAAGTATTCCACCGCGTTGTCGGGAAAGAACTGCTTGAATTCGTGGAAGAGCTGCGCCGCCAACGTCTTGTTGTGGGCCAGGATCAGCGCCGGGCGATTCGATTGCTCAATGATCTTGGCCATGGTGAACGTCTTGCCTGAGCCGGTCACCCCGAGCAGGGTCTGGTGCTGTTCGCCGGCGGTCAGGCCGGAGATGAGTTCCTTAATTGCGTTTCCCTGGTCGCCACGGGGACGGTAATCGCTGACTAGCTGGAAATCCATAAATACCTGTGTACGGGTAAGTGACACGCGGCAACCCGTCCCGTTGATTTTTATTGGCCAAAATACTGGAGCGGCTCAGGAAACAGCAGAAGGCCACTCCATTAGGCTTGGCAATGTTTTTTGCCGTATCAGGGCACGACTGCCTCGCCGCAGCGAGCGTTAGTCGCGCCCTGATACATAGCCCAAACTGATCTGGGCTTTACAGGCTGCGGAAAAACTTCAGGGTAGGCCGGGGATTTATCCCCGGCCTAAACGTCGTCATCCTTGTGGCCTTTAGGCCCTGAGGTACGGTTTTTCGCAGGATCACATGGCAAGAGCATACCTCAGGGCCTAAAGGCCAAAGAATCTTGCCCGATTATGTACGGGCTGAAGCCCGTACCTACCCTCTCCTGCCTCCAGCATTGAGTTTTTCCGCAGCCTGCTTTAGCCCCTGGGCAGCGGTTGCCTAGCCGAAAAAGCGCAGGGGCTAAAGCCCGATATTTCTTAGCCCCCATTACGGCCCGACTAACGCTCGCTGCGGCGAGGCAGTCGTGCCCTGATACAAAGCAAGAACACGGGGCTTGGACCAAAATGTAATTTGGCAAGTCTGGTTTCAATTATAGACGGGCTGGAGAGTTAGAGCCGGGGCAGGGGCGGGTAGGCTATAGGGCCGCGCACCATGCGGCGTGTGAGCACGACCAGGACACCGGTGACCGCGCAGATGAGCAGGATCAGGGGCAGAAAGATAATGGGTGGAAGCACCGTTTGCGCATGGCTGGCCGCGGCTGAGTCCTGATTCAGGCGTCCTCCGAAGATGACCACGCGGCCTTCGACCGCTGCCTTGCTGGTGAGCGTAACGTTGCCGCCGAAGACGAGAACGTTACCAGCCACAGAACCGTCGAGAAAGACGTTCCCCGCGAACACCCGCACGGCGCCGGTACCGCGGCCCTCAATCGAAACCGAACACAGAAAGCAGCTCGCATTGTGGAATGACTGCTGCGGCGCCAGGACAATGTTCCGGCCGAAGCGGACTATGTCGTGCGGGGATTGCACGGGAACCGGAAGTGATGGCGCTAGAAGCAGGGCGCAAAGTACGAAACGCCGTGGAAGCATGCGTGCGGTTTCCTCAGGGGAGCTAGTGCCATTCGATCATCAATGCTGTGAGCAGGAGAAGTGACAAGACGGTTTCCGCCGCACGGTGGCTGGCTTGCACCACTCAACCTGGCGGGCTCTTGACCGCTGTGGGATGGGGAAGAAGACGCGGTCTCAGCATCCTTGCTATACACGATGACGTGTGCGCCGGCAATCATGTTGCTGATGAGTGTAGCGCAGCAAGGCACTTAATACCCATCACTCGTAGCGCAGAGTACACATCGGGTCCACCCTGGCGGCTTTTCTCGCGGGGACCAAACAAGCCGCCAGCGTGACCAGCAGCAACAACGCCGGCACCGTGAGGAAGGTAACCGGGTCGAGAGCACTCATTCCATGCAGCGATGAAATCAGGATGCGCGTAAGAGCCAGCGCTGCCGCCAGTCCGACCAGAAGGCCGATGAGGGTGAGTTGGACCCCCTGACGCAGAATCATCCCCACCACACGCCCTCGCGATGCGCCAAGAGCGATGCGCAAGCCAATCTCCGTCGTGCGTTGTTTTACGGAATAGGCCAGCAAACCATACGGGCGCCTCAGGCCATATCAAGAATATGATCGACGGTGCTGGTAAGCTTCCGCCACGCGGCTGTCTCGGCTTCTAACTGCTTTCGCCCTGCGGAAGTTAATTCGTAGTACTTGGCGCGCCGGTTATTTTCGCTGATTGCCCACTTTGCCTTGACCCATCCACGGCGTTCCAACCGGTGCAGCGCCGGATAGAGCGAACCCTGCATTACCTGCACGGCGTCATGGGAGATCTGCTGTAACCGCTCTGAGATCGCCCATCCATGGAGCGGTTCAAGCGCGATCGCCTTGAGAATCAGTAAGTCAAGCGTGCCCTGCGGCAACTCAAGCCGTTTTTCAGTCATTCTCTTCTTTCCCTAATGCTTCTACACGAGAAGCCTAACAGCACCTGCTGTCGAAGTGCAAGGGTAGGTCTTACTTGGGCGGGTGCCGACTGCCACACTGATCGCGGCAAACCCGGATGCGGTAATGTGAAGTAAATGTCTTCCGTTCTTTTTCCCGCAAAGCGTTTCGCCGCCTGTCTCGCTCTCGCCGCATCGGTATTCCAGGTCGCTCACGCGGCAACAGCCCCCACCTTCGGCTACAAGGTGGTGGCGAAGTACCCTCACTCGACCGAGAGTTATACCGAGGGATTTTTCTACCTGGATGGGCTCTTTTACGAAGGCACAGGGATCGCCGGCCACTCAGCGCTTCTCGCCATCCAGCCCGAAACCGGGAACACTGTGCAGAAGCACGAGCTGGCGCCGGAGTACTTCGGGGAGGGAATCGTCGATTGGGGAGCGAACGTGTACCAGTGGACGTGGAAATCCCATATCTGCTTTGTCTACGACCGCTTCAGCCTTCGGCCGCTGAAACAATTCACCTACACCGGCGAGGGCTGGGGGATGACCCGCACCGCAAAGGAACTGATCACCAGCGACGGCACGGCGACGCTTCGTTTTCGCGATCCTGAAACTTTCAAGGAGACTCGCCACATCGTCGTCAAGGACGGGGCCAAGGTCATCGACGAGTTGAACGAACTGGAGTTCATCCACGGCGAAATCTACGCCAACGTCTGGCACCAGGACGTGATTGCGCGCATCAGCCCTAAAGACGGTCATGTGATTGCCTGGATCAACATGGCCGGCTTGCTCCCCGCCGATCAAATGATCAACGAGGAATCGGTGCTGAATGGGATCGCCTACGACGCGCAGCATAACCGCCTCTTCGTCACCGGTAAGCAATGGCCAACGGTGTTTGAGATCCGGATAGTCCCGCCGGCCGCCGGAAAGCCTGCATCGCGGTAAGTAGCGCATTTGACTGAATGATCGAGATCCCCCGGCGCCGACTCCTAAAATCTTAGTTGACAAGCCCAACTCCATCGGCATAGTGTCCTAAGTGTTTAGGAGGCGGGATGACGAAAACGCCGAAAAAGGCCGGCTTGACCAGGCTCGAGCTGCGCATCATGCAAGTGATTTGGAAGCGTGGCGGCTGCACGGTGAGTGCGGTGCAAAAAGAACTTGCGCCACCGCTGGCCTACAACACGGTGCAAACCATGTTGAACATCCTGGAGCGCAAAGGAAAGCTCAGCCGCGAGTTATGCGGCCGCGCTTATGTGTACAACGCAACCGTCACGGAAGCCAGGGCGTTGGGGCAGGGTCTTCGCGACCTGATCGATCGCATGTTTGGCGGCTCCAGTGAAGAGCTGGTGATGAGCTTGCTCAAGAACCGGCAGATCGATGCCAAGCGGTTGGCGGATCTTACCGCACGGTTCAATAAGGAAGCGGGTAAGTCATGAGAAGCCTCGAGTTGTGGATTCTGTCTTATCTTTTAAATTCCTTGTGGCAGGTGCCGCTGCTGTTGGCCGCGGGCTGGCTCGCGGCCCGCGCACTGAGCTCCGCCGGCGCGGCGGTCGAGCATCGTGTGTGGGTCATTACCTTGCTGCTGCAGAGCGTGCTTCCCGCATGCTCCAACCTTCCGTGGGACTGGCTACGTACGCTCCCCCTCTGGATCGGGCACGCCGGCAACACAGGCCAACCGCATGTGTCGGTAGTGATGGGCGCGGGCACCGGGCTTGCTGTGCTGCCGTTGCCGCGCTTTCTGCTGACCACAATCGCCATAGCGTACGCCGCGGTGAGCGCCTATTTCATTGCCAGATTTTTGTGGAGAGCCGCCACGCTCTCCCGGTTACGCCGTGAATCCGTAGCCGTGAACCTTACCGGCGAGGCTGCTTCTTATTGGGCGCAGTGCGCGCAAAGGTTTCACCTGAACCATGTATCGATTGCGGCTTCGTCGCGAATCTTCGGGCCCGTGACCATGGGATTTCGCCGAAAACTGGTCTTGTTGCCGGTAAGCATGGCTGACACGCTACCCGAAGTGGACCTGCTTACCATCATCGCCCATGAGTACGCACATATGCGCCGCAACGACTTTATGAAGAACCTGCTTTACGAGTGGGTCTCGTTGCCGGCGGCTTACCATCCCCTGCTCCGGCTCACGCGTGAGCGCGTCATGGAAACCCGCGAAATGATTTGCGACCAGATGGCGGCCGCAGTGGCTGGACGAAACGAATACGCACGATCGCTGTTGCGGCTTGCGTCCCTGCTGGTAAAAGGGACGTTTGCCAGAACCCCACACACCATCGGAATTTTCGATGCCAACGCATTTGAAAGGAGACTCATGAAACTCACAGAGAAACACAAACAGATACGAGGTGTGCGGCGGGCGGCAGCGGTGGCCGCATGCGCGCTCCTGGCTTTGGGAACCTGCGGAGCGGCTTTGGCGCTGGCCATGCATGTCGATCCGGCCGCGGCAGAAGATCACAGCAGCGCGTCGAAGCCACCCAAATCGCTGAGCGTTTCCCCGGATGAGATGCAAGAGAACATCTTGACGAAAGCCGTCCCGCACTATCCGGACGCGGCAAAAAAAGCGAAGATCCAGGGCACCGTCAAGCTGCACGCCTCGATAGGCAAAGATGGAGCAATCGAAAACCTGCGAGTCCTCTCAGGCCCAGCGGAGTTGCAGCAATCAGCGCTCGATGCGGTGCGGCAATGGACTTACAAACCGTACCTTCTCAATGGAGATCCAATCGAGGTGGAGACAACCATAAACATCGTGTACTCGCTCAAGGGTTAGCCGTTGGCCCGCCCACTGCCCGGTGTTACGGATAGAGTGTGACGCCGGGTGGTGGCCACCTTTCATTTGCGTTCCCTCAATCGATGGCTATCGGATGCATGAAGCGTCAAGCGATTCCCTGTGACATACTTCTCGCAGGCCGCCGCGACGCCAAAGTGCGAACGGGGGCACGAGAACCAGAGGGAGATCAACACGGATGAGTTATGTACCGAATGTGAAACGGTATGACGGGGCGCAGTTTCGGCGGTGTGGGCGATCGGGAATCGTACTGCCCCCGGTTTCACTGGGCTTGTGGCAAAATTTCGGCGGCGCCGATGTTTTTGAGACCGGCCGGGCGATTGTTCGGCGAGCGTTTGACCGGGGAGTGACGCACTTTGACCTGGCGAACAACTACGGGCCGCCATACGGTTCAGCAGAAGAAAATTTTGGCGAAATTCTGCGCAAGGACTTCCGTGGTTTGCGCAACGAGCTGCTTATCTCGTCGAAGGCGGGCTGGGATATGTGGCCCGGCCCCTACGGCCTGGGCGGCTCGCGCAAGTATATGCTGGCGTCTTTGGATGAAAGCCTGCGCCGCATGGGCCTCGAGTATGTCGACATTTTCTATTCCCATCGGCCGACCATGGATGTTCCGTTGGAGGAGACCATGGGCGCTCTTGTTCAGGCCGTTCGCCAGGGGAAGGCGCTGTATGTAGGCATCTCGTCTTACAGCCCGGAACGGACGCGCCAGGCGGCGCAGATTCTAAAGAGCGAGGGTGTGGCGCTGCTGATTCATCAACCGTCGTACTCCATGCTGAACCGCTGGGTCGAGGCGGGATTGCTGAACACTCTCGATGAGTTGGGAGTCGGCTGCATCGGGTTCTCTCCACTGGCTCAGGGACTGCTGACCAACAAATATCTTAAGGGCGTGCCTGCAAACTCTCGCGCTCAGGGAGAAGGTTCGTTCCCGAAGGGATTTTTGAGCGAAGAAAATCTGCGGCGCGTGCGCGCATTGAACGAAATTGCGGCCGGGCGTGGGCAGACGCTGGCGCAAATGGCGATTGCGTGGGTGCTTCGAGATCAGCGGGTGACCTCGGCGCTGATTGGAGCGCGCAACGTCGCGCAACTCGACGATTCACTCGATGCGGTCAACAAGCTCCACTTCACGGATGCGGAGTTAGAAGCGATTGATAGCCATGCCGAGGAGGGGGAGATCGATCTTTGGAAGGATGCTCGCGAGGGAGCCGCTTAAAAGCATTTTCGCAATTACCGTGGTGTGGTAAGAGCAGCGAGGTGTGGTTTTCTTTGAGAGAAAACCACGTAAAGAAATGCGGCTTCGGTCTACACCAATTGCGAAAATGCTCTAGGCATTTTCGTAGAAGGGCTGCTTACATGCTTAGCACACTCAAAACCCTGACGTTCGTGACCATGGTTCTATTTTCGGGGGCCGCTGCTTTTGAACAAAGCAGGGCCCAGCCGAACGACGTGCCGGAATATACCAGCGATGCGCAACTCAAGTTTCCTGAGAACTACCGGGAGTGGATATATTTGACCTCGGGGTTCGATATGAGTTACAGCCCGGCCATGCAGATGGGCGATCACCATATCTTTGACAATGTCTTCGTAAACCCCGCGGCGTACGCGGCGTTTGTCAAGACGGGGACCTGGCCAGACAAAACCGTGTTGGTGCTCGAAGAGCGCGGGGCGCAGGGGAAGGGTTCCATCAACCAAAAAGGCAACTACCAGGGCGGCGTCATGGGGCTCGAGGTGCACGTGCGAGATGAGGCTCGCTTTCCCGGCAAGTGGGCATTTTTTGGCTTCGATAACAGTAAGAGTGGCAAGATGATTCCCCTGATCGGCGGACTGTTACAGTTGCCATGCGGCGCACGCGGCGGTAGACACAACCTTTGTCCAGTTCTACCCGACGCTACTGCCCATTGCCACCAGTAAGGGCACACTCGCGGCGCAATTCCTCAAAGAAATAAACCTCCCGGCAGGGAAGTAGAAGCTCAATGCATTGGCCTGTTACCGTCAATCGAGAATCATGCGCAAGCCGATCGGCGAACCCTAGCCGGCTTGTCACGGTACTCATCCGCGCCGCACGCGCTGAATCGATCCAAAGGGCCTTAGGCCGGATGGCCCAGAACTGCACCGGAGCCGGAAACGTCCGAGAGTGTGGCGTGCTTGAAGCGCTGGCGGACGATTGAGTCCCCGGCACAAAATACTCCTCTTGCTGATCTGGCTTGCAATCGTCGCACCGATTGCGACGCCGCAGACCACACAGATCGGCAGTGAAGATGAAGCTGCGAATCCAGGTAGGCCAACCGTTACAACTCCAGCGACGCTGACGCCGGTTGGGTTTCTGCAGTTTGAAAGCGGGGTGATCGGTGGCTGGCGATCGCCCGAGTTCACCACCCGGTTCGGTCTGAACGAAACGATAAAGCTGGCGATCTCCGACCGTCTTCAGCTTCTGGCTGTCACCGATCCCGCCGCCCGCTACAAAGCCAATGAGCGGCTTGGAACTGGATTAGCGGACTATTTTCTGGGGGGACAAGCTGTACTCCATGCAGGCCACGATGCGAACCCGACCGTCGCCGCCAGCTATCTGCGACGGGTGTATGACGGTCCCTCACCCGAACTTGACTATGGCAGCCCGATCGATTCGGTGCTGTTTCTTGCCAGCGCCGATGTATTGGGATTCCATTACGACACGAACTTCATCTTCAATCGGATGTCTCAGGATGCGGTCCACCGGCCTCAGTTCGGCCAGACCCTTTCTATCTCCCATCCAGTCACCCGGCGCCTTGCTGTGTCTGGCGAGATCTGGCACTTTACACAACCGTTCCTGCACGAGGAGGCGGTCGGTAATCTTTGGGCGTTGGGATACACACAACGCAAGAATCTGGTTTGGGACGGCGGCTTTGACCGCGGCCTTACCGCAACATCCACTCACTGGGAAGTTTTTGCCGGCTTTACCTATCTTCTGCCGTACCGGCTTTGGCCGCATCGCGAGGCCAAAAGGTAAAACAAAATAGGCTGAGGGGTAAGGTGCACGCCACTTTCAATCGATAACTCGCGAACGAGGGCAATGCAGAAGCGATCCAAACATATGTAACAGAAAACGCCGCATGTCGCCAGCGAACGTTCCGGATTCACTCATTGCCGCTGATGCACGTTTCCAGGACGATGATGCTGCACGGCTCAGCAGAGCGCGGGATAGCTCGTGTAGCCGGCAGCGTCTCCTCCGTAGAAAGTCGTTGGGTCCGGTTCATTCAGAGCGGCTCCGAGTTGCAGCCGCCTTGGTAGATCTGGGTTGGCTAGAAAGGCGCGGGCGTATGCGACAGCGTCGGCATGCCCGGTCCGCAATGCTTCCTCTCCCCTGAGCCCGTCATATCCGCCGTTCACGACGTAGAGACCTTTCCAAAGCGTTCTCAGATGGGCCGACAAGGCGAGATCCTCCTCGCTGCTCCCTTTGCTGTCCTGCGCCCTTTCAACCACGTGGAGGTACCCGAGCCCATAGCCGTTGAGTTTTGCAACCGTCACGGAGAAGGTTTCGAGTGGATCGTCGTCCGTCATATCGTTAAAATCAACCGTCGGAGAGATGCGCACACCGACCTGCTTGCTGTCCCAGGCTTCGAGGACCTGTTCGACTGCTTCAGAGAGAAAGCGGACTCGATTCGCCGCAACACCTCCGTATTCATCGGTTCTCTGATTCGATCCTGTTCGGAGAAATTGATCGATCAAGTAGCCATTCGCCCCATGAATCTCGACCCCGTCAAATCCGGCTTCTTTCGCGTTGCCGGCTGCTCGCCGATAATCGTCCAAGGTCTCTTTGATCCCGCTAGCCGTCAACGCAACCGGCTCCGAAACCTCTACCGAACCCGTGGCAATGAACGTCCGGCTATGGGCACGGATGGCGGATGGAGCAACGGGTTGCGCGTTGTTTGGCAACAAGGACGAATGAGAGATTCGGCCAACATGCCACAACTGAAGGAAGATTCGGCCTCCACTCTTATGAACGGATTCCACGATTCGGCGCCACGCTCGCACCTGTTCGGGGGAATGAATGCCTGGAGTATTGATGTACCCTTTGCCCATGGGCGAGATTTGCGTCGCCTCGGTCACAATGAGTCCAGCCGAAGCGCGCTGCGCGTAGTAAGTCGCCGCGAGTTCGCCCGGTACGCCATCTGCGTGTGCGCGGATGCGCGTCATGGGCGCCATGAAGACGCGATTTGCCAGGACCAAAGACCCAAGCTGAACAGATTCGAAGAGATTCGCCAATTTTGTGCTCCTGTTGTTCTACGACGTGGTGGGCTGCTGGTGACAAGCCGGCGGTGAAAAACTCATATCAGGTTCGACACGCCTGCTCCGCACTCTGGCCGAATATGGTTGGGTTCGAACTCTGTTATTGAGTCGGCGTATCGCCAGCCTTCTCTGCTCGCCGCTCCTTCCAAACGGCATATGCTGCGAGCAATCCGAGGAGGAGAACGACAACGGGAATCACAGGTGGCTTGATACCGAGAGGAAGAACGTTAGCAGGCACCTGAGGCTGCAGGTGGACATAGATTGCCACGCCCATCTGAACAGTGAGGATCAGGCACGCGATCAGCAGGAGTTGATCTCTGCTTTTTGCGGTCAACGATTTTCGAAACCATGGCAGAAAGAAGAGGAAGCCGGTAACCATTTCCCCCAGTTTGCCCGCGAGAATCGCCTCGTGGGGCAGATGACTCTGTTGAATCTGGATATCAAACATTCCACGGAAGGGTTGGAAGAATTTGAGGAATCCAAACATGAACATCAGAACTCCCAGCAACAGCGATAAAGTCTTGCTTAGGCGACGAGACACTTTCTTTCTCCACTTTGAACTTTTCGACTGTCATGCTCAGACAGACCCGTCTGTCTTCCTAATTAAGTATAAGACAGACAAGTCTGTCTTATGTCAAGATGTTTTGGATGGATACACAGAAAAAGTCCGATCCGCGGGAGAGAATTCTGGAGGTTGCCAACCGGCTCTTCTACGCGGAGGGTATTCGCGCGACCGGCACCGAGAAGATCATGTCCATCGCCGAGGTCGCAAAGGCGACCTTCTATCGGCATTTCGAAAGCAAAGATGCCCTTGTGCTCGCATACCTCGACCATCGCGACCGATCATTCTGGGAGTATCTCGACAGCCCTAACCCCCCGGAAGGTATCCATGAAGCCCTGGTCAGAATAGAGCGCATGGTGAACCTGCCCGAAGTCACCGGCTGCCCGTTCCTTCGTGTCGCATCTGAATACCCGGACACTGCCCATCCGTTCCATTGCCGGGTGATCGAACACAAAGACAAATTGCACGACTATCTTGCCGAGTTGTTAACGCCTTACCCGGTGGATAAAAATGCTGCGGCGGCGGAGATACTTGGCGTCATCGATGGCGCCCTCTCCACTCGAATGGTGTATGGAACTTCGAAGGAGGTTCCGCTTCTCTTGTCCGCCGAGGCAGTACTCAACAGCTTTCAGAGCGCGCGAGCTCAACGCCGCAGATGATTGGCTGTCATTACAAAACCGTGTTGGTTCTCGAAGAGCGCGGGGCGCAGGGGAAGGGTTCCATCAACCAAAAGGGCAACTACCAGGGCGGCGTCATGGGGCTCGAGGTGCACGTGCGAGATGAGGCGCGCTTTCCCCACAAGTGGGCGTTTTTTTGGCTTCGATAACAGCAAGAGCGGCAAGATGATTCCCCTGTCGGCGGACTGTTACAGTTGCCATGCGGCGCACGCGGCGCTAGACACAACCTTTGTCCGGTTCTATCCGACGCTACTGCCCATTGCCACCAGCAAGGGCACACTCGCGGCGCAATTCCTCAAAGAAATAAACCTCCCGGCAGGGAAGTAGAAGGCCGATGCGTTGGCGTGATAGCAACGGTTGAACGAGAATGCACCTGTCCGGAAAGGGCGACTACACGGCCAGGTGAAATGTGACCGGCGATTTAGAGCGGCAGTCGGATAGATTGGACGCGTTCACTTCGCTGTTCGGGAATTTGAAAGGGTACGCCCCGTCTGTGCCGACGAAGCCTCGCTCGTTCCTTGCACTAATTGGAAAATACGTATCGGGTCTCCCAATTTTTGTTGATCGTGAGGGTTAAAATGACCGGATGGCAAAAAGCCGGCCTCAACCAAACACTGGGAAGATCGAGACATCGAAAGGCATTTCAGCTCTCCTCTCCTACCTCGCTAAGGAAATGCGAATTCATAAGGCTGCCTGGGACAAACGGCAGCTTGAAGAAGCCCCAAGGTTCAAGAGCTTCTCATTCTTCAGCGCACGTGAGACCGCCGTTTCGAAGATGATTGCAGCCCTTCTGAACCCAGAAGGCTCCCATGGTCAGGGTCGCGCTTTCCTCGACGTTTTCCTTCAAATGATCGGACTGACGGAGTTGGCAGACGCCAGGGTACCCGTTCGGTCAGTCACGGTCGAGGACAGAACCGAGGACCGGAAGCGAATAGATATCGTTATCGCATTCGTCAACGGTTTTAACATCGGCATCGAAAACAAGGTCTTTGGGGCAGCCGAGCAAGAAAATCAAATCTCAGGATACGTAAATGAGCTGGCGAGCCGCAGGGGCAAGTTTTTCCTTCTGTTTCTGACCGACGATGCGCTCAACTGCAAGTCCATCACCCCCGCAGATCTCGAACGTTTCAGGGAAAACATACGCCTCGAGCCGGCAAAACGTTTTCTGGGGATTTGGCTAACAGCATGCCAGCGACCGGAAGTCTGTAAAGCGCCCACGGTCCACACTTTTCTAGGACACTTCTCAAAATACGTAAGCTCCCAGAAGGAGGATACTTTTATGAGTTCGCCAGAGGTCCAGAAGTCAGTAGTTGACCAAATCCTTTCGTCATCCGACGCGCTCCAGTCGGCGATTGCGATCCGGGAGAATTTCGAGGCCACAATCTTTTCGGTCCTAAACAGCCTCTTGGAGACCGTTTATTCTGGCCTTGAAAAACGCCTCCTAAAATCTGGTTTGGACTCTGGATGGAAACTTGCCAGACACACCGAACTCTGGAACATCCGGCAAAAGCCCGAAAAGTGTTCACATCTAGGCGAGTTCAATGACCCCTTTGCAAACCACGACTGGAAGTACGTAACAGTCACTTTTAAAGAGAAGGTCGCAGTCCTCCTGGAAGTTGGGTTCGATGAGTCGACAACTGCCCGCGTCTATGGCGCGAACATTGGCATACGCATGACCGGCCGGTTTGAAGAAGTAAAAGGCGAATGGGCCAATTCAACGGGCCTGAGCCCGAAGGAAGAACTGGCATTAACCAAAAGGTTGAAGAGCTTCGCGAGCCCGTATCCAGCCATTTTCCACCCACGGACTGGCTTCATCGACTGGTATTTGCGGTTCGACATCAACGACGACTTCAATATTCATGCCAAGGATGACGCAATATTGAAGTTCTATTCGCTACTCAACCCTGGCGATGCAGCAATCGGCGAAACCATAAACTTCATGATCATCCTCGCGAAAGAGGTCGCGACTGTAGTCAGCAAGTGATACCTGCTTTGCAGAAACAGAAATCTCAGATAGCCGCGGCTCGTTTCCGCAAAAAACGCCGATTGGCGAACAAAAAATCGATTCTCCTTTGCTGGGGTTCCTATGAATTAACGTGAATTCCTCTAGCCACTGTCCTCGGGTGGCTGCGGTCGCCGGTTGCTATGGAAGTGAACGGAAGAGATGCATGTGTCTCCTATTCGGAGCGCAGGGCGTGGGCTGGATCGAGGCGGGTGGCTCGCCATGCGGGAAGGATGCAGGCTCCGGCGGCGGTGAGACCGAGAACGATTACGACCGTGGTGAAGACGCTCCAGTCGAATGGGCTCATGCCGTAGAGCATGGAGCGAACAAACCGGACAACGGCTGCGCCGCCGGCAAGCCCGGCGACGAGACCGATTAGGACGGGCAGGAGTCCCTCGGTGAGGGTGAGACGCGCGAGTTCGGCCCGTTGTGCGCCGAGCGCCATGCGAATGCCGAGTTCGGTGGTGCGCTGGGTGACGAGATAGGAGAGCACACCATAGAGGCCCACGACAGCGAGCACGAGTGCGATGATGGCAAAGCCAAGAACGAGGAAGGAATTGAACTGGTCCTGCTGGGTGGCAACGCCGATCTGTTGCCGCATGGTGAGAACGTCTGATAGGGGGAGATCGGGATCGAGCTGACCGAAGATCTTCTGGATGGGCAGGGCGAGCGATTCGACATCGATATTGCTGCTACCGCGCGCGGCGAGCACGCCGGAGCTTTCGCCGTTGAGTAATGGGAGGTAGAAGGTCGGCATTGGCGGCTCGGAGGCCATCCAGCGAGTTTTGCCGACAACCCCAACGATTTCGTAGAGTTTTGAGTCATTGTCCTCGATGGGTTTGAGATGACGCCCGATGGGATCTTCACCGGGAAAGTATTGCTCGGCCGCAGACTGATCGATGATGGCAACGTGAGTGCGATCAAGGCGCTCATCTTCGCGGAAATAGCGACCGCGCAAAAGCGGTAACCGCATCGCAGCGAAGTAGCCGGGATCGACGGAACGCCGCAATGTATCGAGGCCGCGTCCCTTAGGGAGCGGCGGATGCTCCGCGATTGAGAGGTCATTGTCGCTCTCCCAGCCCGATCCGGGCAGTGCGGTGGTGAGTCCGGCGGCTGCAACACCCGGCAGGGCGCGAACACGCGAGAGGAGCTTATCGAAGAATGCTATCTGCTGGACGGGCTCTTTGTAACGCGCATCGGGCAAGCTGAAACTCATCGTAAGGACGTTGTCGACGGCGCAGCCGAGGTCGCGGGTCCGGAGTTGCTGGTAGCTCTTGAGCAGAAGGCCGGCACCAACAAGCAGTACGACGGTGAGCGAGACTTCCGCGGTGAGCAGGGCTTTGCGCAGCCGGGAGCGGTTGCGGTTTCCGGATTGAGAACGCGAAGAGCTTTGCAGCGTTTCGAGAAGCTGGCCGGTGTGCAAACTGAATGAGGGGATGAGGCCGGAGGTGAGACCGGTCGCAGTGGAGATCGCGATGACGAAGGCCAGAGCCCACAAGTCGAGGTGAATCTCCTGCATGCGGGCGATTTCGATCTGCGAGTGCTGAAGCCAGGCGAGCGAGAGCCGGGCGAGAAGCAGTCCAAGTGCGCCGCCGGCGATGGAAAGAACCAGCGATTCGGTAAGGTGCTCACGGATGAGTCGCCAGCGGCTACCGCCGAGCGCGGCACGGATGGCCAAGTCACGCTGGCGGGCGGCGGAACGGGCAACGAGGAGATTGGCGACGTTGAGGCAGGCGATGAGCAACACGCAGAGAGTCGCCGCAAGGAGAGCGTAGAGAGGTGTTTTGAAGTCTGCGACGGTGGAATCGAGCAATGTGTGGCCAACCACGATACTTCCCACGGAGGGAGCGGGGTAGCTCAGCTTGATCTGCTTCTGCACAACGTCGAGTTGACTCAGCAGGCTTGCAAGCGTAGCGCCGGGCCGGAGGCGCGCGATGGCCCACCACGGATGGTTCTCAAACGTGGTCATCAATGCGTGGGAAGCTTCGTGGCTCGCAGCAGTCCAGAGCTGGACCTTGGGATTAGGAAATGCAAAGGAAGGCGGCATGATGCCGATGACGGTGTAGGGTTTTGCATCGAGCAGGATTGCCTTGCCGACGATGGCTGGATCGGAGCCGAAGCGGCGTTTCCAGAAGGTATTGGCAAGAATCACCGTTGCCTGCGAAGAAGGCCGATCGTCCGAAGCGAGGAAATCGCGACCGAGAGCAGGAGCGATGCCCAAGACGCGGAAGCAGTTCCAGGAGACCCACCCAGCGCGAACGGACTCCGGTAGCTGAGTGCCGCGGCCCGAAACGTCGTAGGACCTCCACGGCCCGATCAGCGCCATATCCGCTGCGTTGTGCGCCGCCCGCTGCCATTCCGTAAAGCTGCCCGCGGTGACTGGTATGTAGTGGTATTGGCCTTCCTTCCCTTGATCTTCATAGAGCTCGACCAGACGCGAGGAGCCGGGGTATGGAAGCGGGTTGAGCAGAACGAACCGAACGACGGTAAAAAGCGCAGCCGTAGCGCCGATCCCAAGAGCCATAACGAGAATGGCAACGAGCGCGAAACCAGGTGTGCGGGCGAGCGTGCGCAGCGCATATTTGAAATCGCGGAGGATGCTTTCGAGGAAGCTGAATGAGTTCTGGCGCCAAACATCTTCATGGACGCGGCGTTCGGGACCGAACTTGACGCGTGCGAGACGCGCGGCTTCGTCAGGACTAAGGCCGCGTGCAAGGTTCTCCGCGCGCTCGGCTTCCATGTGTGCGGCAATTTCGCGGGCAAGGTCGGTATCGTTACGACGGCGGCGGAAGAATCGGAGCAGGTTCATTCTGTGCCTCCCTCATGAGCGTTTTCCCCCATGACAAGCGCGATGGCGCGCGCCATTCTGCGCCAGCGGCCGGCTTCTAGTGTGAGGCGGCGACGGCCGGCGGGGATGAGGCGGTAGTACTTGGCCTTGCGGTTGTTTTCACTCGCGCCCCAGTAGGACGTGAGCCATCCGCGATCTTCCAGGCGGTGCAGCGCGGGATAAAGCGAGCCTTGCTCGACTTCGAGTACGTCTTCGGAGGTGCGCTCGATGACCTTCGCGATGGTATGGCCGTGAGCGTCTCCGGTGGCAAGCGTGCGCAGGATCATCATGTCGAGCGTGCCTTTGAGCATGTCGCTGGAGAGCTGCTGGTTGCGTATCATTCGAGGTGTACGTCCTCCACTCGACATTCTATGGGAGATAACTCTACACCACTCGGAGTTCTATGGGAAGTATCCCTGACCGATTCAAGAATGAGACGCGATCCTGGAAACAACTCAGGTTTTCAGATCAGTAGGGGGGCAGTCCAGAGTGTCCTAACCAGGGTGTCACGACGTTTTTTGCGAATTTCACGCGACGCTACTCCCCATTGCCACCAGCAAGGGCACGCTCGCGGCGCAATTCCTCAAAGAAATAAACCTCCCGGCAGGGAAGTAGAAGCTCAATGCGTTGGCGTGATAGCAACCGTAGAACGAGGGTGCACCCGCCCGGAAAGCCGACTATTCGGCCACGTGGCGAAGTGGTTTGCTTCCCATGATCGCTGAGTTTTCGCCTGTGGTTCCTGTATCCACGCCAACACCTCCCTCGGACATATACTGCATGTTCCTGTAAATTGCTGAAAGGAAATGTGCCGGGGTTTGCTTTAGGATGGTAACGCCTTGAGAACCCATGCTGTCGATCCGATAAACTATGCATGAAGAAGTCCCTACAGCCCGAGTAAACCACCTGATCGCCGGGCATAGTGAGATGGCTGCGCGAATTCGCGCTTACAACTGGTCACGGACCTCCTTGGGTCCTCTTGAAGGCTGGTCTGAGACTCTGCTAGCGACCGTCAATCTGATGTTGCACTCACCCTTTCCGACAATTTTGTCGTGGGGGTCGGAGATGGTGTTTCTTTACAACGACGCAGCGATTTCGACACTTACGGCGAAGCACCCACAGGCTCTCGGTAGCCTCTACCATGACGTCTTTCCTGAGGCGTGGGATTTAGTGAGCGCCGATCTCGAAGCTTGTCTGTACCGGGGAGAGACAGCGGTGCGGGACAACATGTTCATTCCCGATCCTCCTCGACGGTGTATTGGTGGACCAGTATTTCAGCTATTTCTTAATTCCCGTGTATGAGAACGGAAGAATCGCAGGCATTTACGACGCTTTCCGGAACATGACCGAGACCGTGATGGGAGCTCGCAGACTGCGCGAGAGTGAGACACGGCTGAAGATGGCGACCGAGGTTGCGAAGCTGGGAGTGTTTGTCTGGGATATCGTGCGGGACACCGGAAACTGGGAAAACGACCACATGTACGAGATCTTTGGGCGCACGCGCGAAGAAGGGCCAGTCAATGGCGCGGCTTTCATGAATGAGGTTGTGCATCCAGATTACCGAGACGCGTTCCGGCAGGCGATGCAAGACACGCTTGAAAAGGGCGAGCCGTTTCGCTTTGAAGGTCTGATGTATTGCCCCGACGGCACCACTCGATGTATCGAGATCAACGGAGATCTTCAACCGGAGACGGATGGCTCACGAGGCAGAATCCTGGGCACGGTCCGCGATGTTACGCAGCTTCGGAAGACCGAAGCGGAGCTGCGAGAGACTGCGAAACGTCTGGGCGAACTCGCGGCAATCGTTGCATCCTCGGAAGATGTGATTGTCAGCAAAGACCTGAACGGCATCATCATGAGCTGGAACGATGCTGCTACACGGGTCTTCGGCTACTCCGCAGAGGAGATGATCGGCACTTCAATTCTTAAGCTGATTCCGGAGCACCTTCACTCGGACGAAAAGACGATCATCGAAAACATCCGCGCTGGTCGACGAGTTGAGCACTTCGAGACGGTGCGGCTCACGAAGGACGGAAGGCTCATCGACGTGTCGCTTACAGTTTCTCCGATTAAGGATGAAAAGGGCCGGGTGATTGGAGCATCCAAGATTCTTCGTGATGTCTCAAGCCGCAAGCGAATCGAGCAGTCTCTGCTGCAGGCTGAGAAGATCGCGGCGACGGGGCGCATGGCTGCGACGATTGCGCATGAGATCAATAATCCGCTCGAAGCGGTGATGAATCTGCTCTATCTGCTGCGGGCAAAGATCACCGATGACGACGGGCACAAATTTTTAGCGACGGCAGAAGACGAGCTAGGACGCGTGTCGCATATCGCCAAACAAACACTTGGGTACTATCGCGAGCATACTGCCGCGAGTCTGGCATCTGTCAGTGAGATTGCAGAACATGCGCTCACCATCTACGAACCGCGTTGTACTGCTGCCGGCATCACTGTGAGGAGATCAATCGGCCCTTCGACAAAGATCGTGCTTCGCCGAGGCGAAATGATGCAAATTATCTCTAATCTGATCGCGAACTCAATCTACGCTATGCGCCGCGGTGGCACTCTCTCAGTCTCCGTCTGCGATGCCTTAGGTGCGGACGATGGTGTTGTCCTGACGGTTGAAGACGACGGAGTGGGAATCGGACAGAAGGATTTGCCGAGGGTTTTTGATGCCTTCTTCACGACGCGGACTACGGTGGGTACAGGAATCGGGCTATTCGTGGCAAAGCAATTTGTCGAGGGACACGGGGGACGCATCAGCATCGAGAGCGATAACGAATCGGAGAGGCACGGCACGACCGTCCGCGTCTTCCTGCCACTTCATACAGCCTATGAGTGATCCGGAGCATCACGCCGAAGAGCATCTTTGCTCACTGCGGCCAGGCAGAAACAAGAAGGATCTTTCCGCCTTTATTCTAGGAGAGATCGACCTGCGAAGCCGGGTCTCGCGGCATTCGGGATTCTCGGGCGCCGGCAGGTAACCTGGGAGGAAGCGACGGCGGAGAAGACTGTGGTACTGTGAACCCAGTTTTCGAGGGCATCGGTTTTACCGGCTGCCTCAACCTGCATTTACAGCATTTTCACTCTGTAAGCACCCGAAGTGAAAATGCTGTAACGCACTCTTCCAGAGTTACTTCCTCTGAGCCGATTTCAGTCCGAATGATCACGGGACGACCTACTGACTCGCCGGCTACCGACAGAGGCGCCCATCGTCAGGGCACAACCTTGAACGCAGCTTGCCAGAAGGCCGCCTTGTTTCCTGTTGGATCGAGCACACTTACCTGGCAGTCGTATTCGCCGGGCGCAAGCCCGCTGAGCGGGATGTTGAAGTTGAAGGGCATGGTCTGCAACCGATTGTTCATGCCTTGCGTCATCTCAATGGGCTGCGTTTCAAACGCCTTGGTTTGGTCACGGTAAAAACTCACAAAGGCCACTAACGGTTGCGTTCCGGTAGTACCTTGCTGATATGCCTGCAAATACACATACATATCCTGGCTCTGGCGGAAGACCCGGGTCACGCTCGGAATCAGCTTCTGTCCACCCTGCACCAGCGGGTTGACTGCCTCTTCTTTACTCCTGTCTTTCACCTTTTCCGCATTGTAGAGAGCATCTTTCAGATCCACCCGCTGGCTGCTCAACACAACGGAGCTGATGGGAACACGCGTGAGCTCCTTATTTAAATTGGGGATGACGAAATTCGTTTGATAGGTGCCGATTCTGCCGGTCTCATCGTCGCGGGCGAGAAACTTGATCATGTACTTGCCCGGCAGAAGCGTGAAGCCGGTGTCGTACTCGATGGGCCGCCGCGCGAGCTCGGCGGCGGTTGCGTCAGAGAGCTTGATGTTGACATTGTCGCGAACATTGGTGACGGTGCTGCCGCCGATCAGGTCTTTTACTTCGCCGACAAAGTCGATGAGGGTGTGCTCTGCCCCGCCGCGCTTGGCCAGGGCAAGCTCGCGGCCGGGGATCTTTACGATGATAGGCACGTAATATTCGGCGCGATTGAGTTGGAAGTGATCGATCTCCATGGCAACAGAAAGCTCGGTGATGGGATCCTCAAGCAGCAACGCGTCTTCCAGCTGGCGCTCTTTGTCGACCGAGTTGAAGCGGCTGAACTCCTTCTCGGCGTAGTAACCCTGACGGTAATCAAGATGTGCTGTCGCGTCTTGCGTAAGGGAGAGCTTCACCCGCCGGAAGTGCCCATTCTTCGCGGTGTTGCTGGTGTAGTAGCCAACGACGTAGTAATCCGCGATGGCTTGCTGGGCCTGGACGATGCCGCGGGTGAGGTCGTTGCTATCGAACAGGGCCTTGCCCCCGGTATCGCCGGCAAGCGCGAAAAGAGTGTCCTGCGACTGCTGAAAGTTGCTGGTGGTTGCCTGGGCAGCCGTGCCGGAGTACACCCCCACATTCCCCGGCGAGCCTTGGGTCGCATCGCCCAGCGGGGCCTCCGCCACCAGGCCCCGCGCATCGATGGGCCAGAAGGAAACACCTGCGCGAATGGCGGCATCGACGGTGGCGTGCAACTGGGCCTGGTTGTCGATGCCATTCAACCTGAGACCGCTGGCAAAGTAGATGAGCGATTTCTTTTCGTTCAACTGGCCCAGCAATTTGGAGGCGGTCTGCAGCGCCGAGAGCTGGCGATCGGTGTTGAAGACGTTAAATTCGCTGTCGTCCTGGCCAAAGGCGGCGCCGGTGTCGGCGCTGCTGGCATCGTCGATCGTCTCCGCGGAACCCTGGCCTTCGCCAACAATCATGGTTTCGAGAATACTGAGCAGTTTGTTGCGATCGGCGGTAAAGTCTTGCAGAATGTCGACCGAACCACCCTGGTAGCGCAGGATAGAGACCAGGTCGACAGTGGTAAGTTGGGTACGAATAAATTGCTCAGCCGCCGAGAGCGCGCGTAACTGGTCTGCCGGGCGCATGGCCGTCATGTCGAAGTAAAGGGCCAGCAAGCGGCGATCTCGATAGCGAGTACTCTCCGGCGCTTCAGGCTTCACCTGCGTTCGGGTAAGTTGCCGGTAAAGTTTTATCTGCTCTGAGCCGGGCGCGGCAACCGGCACCGGCGACGCTTTTTCCGTAAGCGCCTGGTGCTCGCAGAATCGGATCGTCTGCGGCACGCCATCTTCGGTGAGGGTAAAGTCCTTGGCCGAAAGTCCCTGGATAAAGTTTCCCTGTTTATCCTTGGCGACCACCGTTTCCACCACCAACTGCGACTTTACCGAGACGGTGTAGGGTTGAGAACCGTCGGCGGGTTTGTTCTGCCCGATTTGCTGCGCTGCCGCAAGCACCGTGGCGGTTACGAGAAGCAAGGCGAAGGAAGTTCTCATCTTCAGAACCTCAGGCGCAGCGTCGTTTCGAGGCTGCGCTGCGGGTTAGCGGCGAGCGGCAGCCCGAACTGGGTGCTGTTCACAGTGGTGTTCCACCCGGTAAACACCGGGTGATTCAACAGGTTTGTCGCTTCGATCCGGGCGTCCAGGTAAAAGCGCCCGCTCGGCCGGAACGTGCGGGCCAGCGACGTGTCGAGGCTGAACTGGCTGGGACCGGTGATCGAGTACCTGCCCGCCGTTCCCCATTGGCCTGACAAGGGCGGGGTATATGCGCCGGTGTTGAGGTGTGGCCCTGCGCTGCTGAGGTATATCGGCGCCCCGGTAGGGTTGGGACGGATGCTGCCGGTGAATCCTGTGCCGGGAACCGCCGCCAGGTAGACCGGTGTCTCGGGAAGACCTGTGCCAACGGTGACCTGGCCCAGCACCGTCCACTCCTTGAGTAGCCTGCCTGGCCAGCCGCGGATGAGTGTTCCACCACCCAGGCCTTCACCGCTGGTGTATTGCGCTTGCAGGTTCAGCAGGTGGCGCTGGTCAAAAGGGGAGAGGGAACGTTCACCGCGCAGGTTAAGCCAGTTTTGCGCGATCGCCGCTGTGGGTGTAGCGGTGCTTTGTGTGCCGGTGGTTGTCGCTCCTGAGGAGCTTTGTCCGCCGCCCTGTCCCGACCCCTGGCCCGACCCTTGACCCTGCCCGCCAGAGGATGAGCCCGAGCCCTGGCTGCCCTGCGCGCCGGCAACCACATGGCCCTGTCCACCGAGCATCGCGTCATCATCGATCGACTTCGAGTAGGTATAGAGCAGCGATGCCGTGAAGCCGCTGCTCAACCTGCGGCGTAGTTGCACCTGGCCCGACTGCCGGGTGGAGTCGCCGCCCGACGTCTCATAAACAAAGCCGGATTGACAGTCAAGACAAGGATTGGCTGCGCCGATGGGATAGGTGTTGGGTAAAAACTGCTGCACCCCGCGCGTGCCCTTGACGCCAAGATAGGTCGCCGTCATCTGCAACGCGAACGGCAGATCGCGTTGCACTGATAACTGCCACGTCTGTGCGTAGCCGACGCGGAAATTAGGATCGACCGCAAACGTGTTGGCCGTAATGGAGGAACAGGGAAGGAAGCCGTTGGCCAGAGTAAGAGGGCACTGGGTGCTATTGAGCACGCTCAGGCTTTTCGAGAGCGGCGATTGCTGGGCCAGCGCGAGCGCGGAGGTCTGGTAAACCGACGTGTCGTCATAAATGCCGTAGCCGCCGCGCACCACCACAGTGGACGCGGGTATAGGCCGCCAGGAGATACCGATGCGTGGCTCGAAACCCCGCTTGTCTGGGCGGATGAGCGAGCTGGGATAATGGCTGCCGGTGAGCGGGCCTACCGGATCGCTTGCCGGCACGGGCCGGACGGCGGTAAAGCCCGAAGCCACGTCAAGATTTACCAGGCGCCCTTTCAATTCGGTGAACGGCGCTCCATATTCCCAGCGCAAGCCGGCGTTGATGGTGAGGTTGGGCAGGATGCGCCAATCGTCTGTGCCGTAAAGATCGTACGCCGGCGCGCGCAGATATTTATCCGCGTTGCCGAAGGCGATGGAACTGGTATCGGGGATGCCGAGCAGAAAGTCGGCGAGATCGGAGCCGCCGGTGGTGGCGCCGGCAGATGTGCCTTGTGTTGCTGCACCAGTGAAGGTAAACGTGCCGCGAGGGTCCTGTTGCGAGAAATAGTTGAATTCCTGTTTGCGCAAATCGCCGCCCACGGTGAAGTTGTGGCGGCCGCGATAAATGGCAACGGATGCTGAAAAGCCATCGGTACGGTTACGATCGAAGGAGCTCTGCTGATCGCTAAGGGCGGCAATGCCGTTTGAAAACGTGAGCGCCGGCGGGCCCCAATTCGCTGGATCCTGGTTGTTGCCCGAGATGCCGGCTTCCCCGGAGACGTTGCGGCGGTTTTCAAAATAGGGAACGATGCTGGTTCTGAGCCGGCTGAACTGATAGCCCGTATAGACGAAGAGCCGCTGGTTGAAGCGGTGCGACCAGTGGATGTTGGTGTTGATGCCAAGGGTATCCGTGGTGTCGGTAAAGGCGAATAGGTCGCTGCCGCTGGCTCGCGTGCTCTGAAAATTAAAGCTCCCATAGACCTCGTCCCTGTGGCCGATGGTCTTGTCCAGCCGCGACTGCAGCGCATCCTGATGGGTGCTGTTCAGAATGGGCACTTGGTAGTTATAAAGCGCGTTGCCGGTTACGTCAGCAGCAGGGTAGAGCTGCAAGAGCGCCGCGGCCTGCGCGCTGACGGGAACAATGTTGCCTGCAAACGGTAGGCCGGTCGCCGGATTGTACACCACAACGGGTTGGCCCAGCGGATTGAGCAGACCAGAAAGGTCACCTGCCCGCTCTGCCTCGGTGGGAACCAGGCCCGGTATTGTTTCCGCGGTCCGGTTGCGCGTCCATACGTACGCGAGAAAGAAGGTTGGCCCACGCGGCAGCACATGAGGGATCCTGAGCGGGCCGCCGAGCGTAGCCGCGCCGGTGATGCGATTGTATGAAGCCTTAGGCGTGTCGATTCCGCTGATCGAGTAGGGGCGCGCATCGAGCGCGGAATTGTTAAGAATCGCGGTGAGGCCGCCGGTGTAAAGGCTCCTGCTGTTGGTTCTTCGGTTGCCGATGGCGCGGTCGAGCGAGAACCGTGAAGTGGCGGCGTTGTTGACGCTGCCATTCACCAGGAAGCCATCGGACGATTGCTGGGTTGCATCTTCAGCGGGCTTGGGTATTTCGACCGCGCTGTCGTTGGCCGCGCCTGCGGCTGCGGACTTTGTAGCCGGCGCTGTGATGGCGGGCGCCTGCGGCAGCACCGTCAGCTTTGTGGTCAGCTCCGCGATCTGCTTGAGGGGAAGCAAAGTAAGCTCCCACTTTGCTCCCGGCGTGTTTGCGGAGACGGTCACATCCTGGTGGATGGTCGAGAAACACAGCATTTCAATATCGACCTTCCAGGCTCCGTCTGCCAGATCTGGAAAGAAGTAGAGGCCTCCCTGGTCAGAGGTGGTGGTGAGCCGGGTCGTTCCTTGTGTCACCGTGACGGTTGCTCCCGGTAGCGGCATGCCGTTAAAAGTCACCTGGCCGTGGTACGCGGAAGCCGCGGCCAGGCGGGGGAAGGCGAGCGCCCCCAGTACGCAAACCATGCAGAGGATTCGCTGCGCTCGCCAACATGCCATGGAAGTCATCATCCCCTGCTGGGTGTGCGGTCTTCAGTTCTCAGAAGGTTTCTCGACATGATCGATAACGATCACGTCGTCAGCAAACTTCGCCGGCCCCATCTTCAGCCCGATCTGCTCCTGAATAGCGGTGTAAAGTCCCGGCGGGGCATTCGGGTCATCCTTGGGCGCGGGCGGAGTCACTCCCGTTCCTCGAAATTGCGCAAACTGGGAATCATCCGGTGTCCATTTCAACGTGAAATCGTATCTGCCGCTGAGCTCGGTTTGATCGACCACAGGCTTATCCATCACCCCCGACTGCATCCAGGTGGCAAAATCCGTCATGGTCTGGTTTCTAACCACCAGATCCCCCAGTCCTCTGAAGAAGAAGGCTGAGGGCTCATTCGGAGCAGATGTGCTCTTGGTCATCTTCGGTCCGCCGCCGGCGACAGTGATCACGTACACCGAAAGCTCGCGCTTATCGTGATGAAAGGTCAGTTTGAAGCGTTCCGTCAACAGTTTTTGCACCATCGTCGACATCTGCTTCTGGTTAGGCCGGCCCTCCGCATCCGGCTTGCCCTCGATGTCGAAGAGATCGGTGCCGAACCATGCCGGCGCATCGACGATCTGCTTGGCATGGAGTCCATAAGCAAACGCGACCAGATCGTTTACATTTGTATTGACCGTGATAAAGTGACCGCCTCTGAAGCCAAATAGCTTGCCGGGCTTGTTGGGGGTGCTCGGCTTGATGGTGGCGACCTCAAAGCCGGGATTCGCATTGGCGTCCATCGGCGGCAGTTTGGGTTCTGGCGGGGGAATCGTCCATTCCGTCTCCGGCGTGGCCCGCGTCAGCGCAAGAGGGAGCGGGTTCGGCCCCTGGGTCCAGTCGCCGGTGATCGTTTTGCCATCCGCACCGATCTTGCCTTCATAGGTACCCCCGATCTGGGTCAGCGACATCTTTACCGTAGAGCCATCCACGGTGATTTTGGTCACTGGAAGCCCATCGCCACCTTGATCGATGCTGTAGAAGACGGCCTTGTAACCGCCGTCGTCTCCCTTGGAGATCTTGACCACGATGCGCAGGTCGCGTCCGGCGTGCAGCGTACCCTGCCAGGTGTCGGCAAGGGTTGGCGCTTCGGCCTTGGCTTGCGCGTAAACGTGGGTCATGGGGAGGGTGGGCAGCAACGCTGGTGCGGCCATGGTTAAGAACGCGGTTAAGGTTAGCAGGAGCTTCTTTGCGAAATTCTGTAGGCATGCGGAGCGGACGGTCATGATCGGGTTATCCCTTCTTGAGAGTGGGCCCGGTAAAGCAATTTTCACTTCTGGTGCATACAGAGCAACCGATCCCTACGCGGCTTTTCCTCAAGAACCGGGTCCCCGGCAGGCGAGCCTGCTGGGGTGGAAGAACCGGGGTCCCCGGCAGGCGAGCCTGCTGGGGTGGAAGAACCGGGGTCCCCGGCAGGCGAGCCTGCTGGGGTGGAAGAAAAGCCGCGCCTCGCCGCACTCACCTGTGCAGAGTAGAAGTGAAAATGCTCTACTTCCTGCAAAACCAACAAACGAGGATGAATATAAGACGTTCGTGGTCCACACTTTTGTTCAACCGCCGCCAATTATATTTGCCGCACACTCCGATTCATCGTTCTTATTTCGGCCAAGCCCTCGACGGGCTATAACAGACAGTTGGTAGAGCCACAGGGGCTGAACAGTCGAACAGTCTGCGGAAAAACTCGATGGAAGAAGGGGTCCGAGTCGATGGAAACACGAAACTTCCGGCGGGCGCAGTCTCGAACAAGTCGTCAAACAACCGCGCAGCTACGTGCTGGGATGGAAGGCGTATTTTAGGATGGCCGACACACCCAAGGTCTGGCGCGAACTGGACCAATGAATGCGGCACCGGCTACGGGCCATCCAACTCAAACAATGGAAGCGCGGCACAACTGCTTACCCCGAACTGCTGAAACTGGGAGCTTCACCGGAGGTTGCGACCGAGATCGCGGGCTCCGCCCGCCACTGGTGGCGCACCAGCGGCACACTCCTTCATGTCGTGCTGGACACGAAATGGGCCGACCGAATCGGTATACCCCTAACGCGGGGCCGCTCTTGCCATCCGGAAACGCGCCGACAACTCGGGTTCGCCGGCGGATCTCCCGCATCAGCCGTTCCAGAGGGTTGTCGGTGCGCAGGCATTGCCAGTGCTCGGCGGGCATGCTGCAGTAGCTCAGTCTCTCCTCAGGCACGGCGCGCAAGAAAGGCTATGTTATCCCGATAATTGTGAATTCACGGTGAGATCACATGCATAGGCAGAATTGCTACACGCCGAATTAGTCGCGACCGAAAGTTGTTCAATGTTCGATGGGGAGTTAATCTGCAAATGTCCAAATGCCAACGAGCCGCAGAAACAGAAGTTCATCGTCGGTTAGTTGGCTGAAGGCTTTTCGACGTGGTCGATCACAATGCCTTCTACGGGTCCCCGCGCCGCTTTCAGCCGTAGTCCGAGATACCTGAGTGAGCTTATGACGGTGGCAGTTGCGTCGACTTCTCGATCGTTATCGCCGGTGCTGTACTCGAAATCAAACGTTCCCGGTAGTCCTGTGCGGTCCAATACGGGACATCCAACAACGTCGCTCAGACGTGCCGCGAGTTGTGGCATCGAAATGTTCTTGCCAGCCAAACCAGTACCGTGCCCAACGGCTCCGCCTTCGGGGGCTCCGGCCCACGAGAATGCGTTCTTATCCTTTGGAGGTTGCAACTTAAGGTGTTTGTCCGTTCTCTCCAGCAGGTAGACTCGCCCTAGACTTGCCACCCTGTGGAACCGCAATTCGAAGCGATCAAGCAAGAGTGCCTGCAGCATTTGTCGTTGCTCCTCATTAGGCGGAGATTTGAATGAACTCGGGTTGGATTGGCTCGAAGCCGATGAAACTGGTGGTTTGGCCTCGATATCAAAACGTGCGTCTTTGATCCAGCGAGGGCCCCCGATTATCTGAAATGCCTGAATCTTCAATGCCTCCATCAGCAGAATCACTACAGTGCACTGACTGGCTACAATCCTGCCGCCGGGATATGTGTACAGCCCAATCCCACCTGTGCCTCTAGGATCTGCCGGCCTGACCGACGAAACTTCAAATTCGGGCGGTTTACCTACATCATTTGACTGACTCAGCACGTCAGATTGGGCGAGAACCATAGACAAGGCAATCGGGAACCAGTAGCTCTTCTGGCGCAATGCCAAACGCGAGCGTATCATCATCCCTCCAAGATCCCTGCCAGGACGAGCTATATTGTAATGCGGCGATACCAAATCTCGAAAACTGGCCATGGAGGACTCGCAGCGCGGTAACGCGTCTTCTTGAGTATGTCGTATGCCATATCAACCTGTGACCGGCCTCTCTTCGGGCGTGCCTGGCTGATCCTGACGAAGCCGACGAATGGCACGTAGTTGTGCTTCCAACGAGGCTTCAAATGCGGACAGAAATGGTGCCCTTGATGTCATCGTTCATGGCGCCCCCTGAGCATAGACTCAGGAATAGGCTAGCCTATATACGTCGGTCGGTCACTAAACCAGCATCTTAACAGGCGTAACTATCTGGTTACCCAAGCGAAGACTCATCCAGGTAACTTTTTTGCGACCCGACTAAAGTCGTGCCCTGATACAAAACCGGGTTTTTCCGCAGCCGGTGAAGCCCCGATCATTTCAGCACGGTTGCGGCACACGGCTGAAGCTCGCTGCGGCGAGGCAGCCACGCCCTGCCTGAGAGCTTTGTGTTTCTATCTGACGGTCGCATTCCGTGCTCGATCATTCAGGCAGTCACCCCTCCTCCTACAGGTGTTCTCTTGTCTACTGCATGTGTGGTAGACAAGTCAAGACGGACCGCGAAAGTAGTCCAGGCGCCTGCGCACCCGGTTATCGGTCGCTGCTCACGACCTTGTGGATCGACTCGATGATGACTTCAGGCGCGTCAATGGGAACCATGTGAGTACTATTCCAGGCGATGGCGTGTTCGCTTCTACGGGAAAGACCCAACAACTCTTTTTGCAAATTCGAGTAACCTGCTGATTCGTTGTCGGTGCTGATGACGACCAAACGCATATCTCCGAGCGCAAATGGGCGGTTGCCATCCATCGCTCCAAGATCGGAGAAACAATCAACAGCCATTTCGTAATTAGGCCGAACAGGATTCTGGGCGAGCGCCCAGGCGTGCAGTTCCTGATCCTGCTTGGGCAACCGGCTGAAGTTGGAATCGTCTTGCCATTCGGTAACGATCGGGGCTTCTGTAACCAACACCGGCGGATGGTACCCTTTCAAGGTTTTAGCTTGTGCTTCTTGCCGCGGAGTTGCTTTTTGCGGAGTAAACGCATGGTCCACGATCACCATGCCGGCTAGATTGGCCGGGCGTTCGGCCGCGTAGATCCGTGCCCAGAGCGCTCCCACGGAGTACCCAACGAGAACATAAGGGCCGTCGATAGGAGCGTTCGTAATGATTTGATGTATCTCATGCACGCGGTCTTTACAGCTTGGTGTTCCGGGCTTGAAGGGATCGCTCCAGGTTGTTCCTGACGGATCAAAGGTGCAAACGCGGGTGAACTTAGCGGCCTCCGGCTGAACCAATGCCCAGTCGAAAGAAAAACCACCCACGATCAGGACCGCCGGACTCCCCTGGCCAGTGCAGTAGAGATGCACTCTGTATCCGCCCACGTCGACCAGGGTGCCCGGCATGGGCGGTGTAGCTTGCGCCGGAGTCTTACTCGTCGCAGTGAATGTTACTTAAAAGAGCAATGCGATCCATAAACCAGCGCGGACGAAAAAGTGATGATTCAAGCCGCGATCCGTGCCTGGCCGCCGGAAGTTTCTCATCGCCTGTCCCGCTTATTCCGTATGCTTCGACGCATGATCCGCGAGAGGGTGAAAAAGCATCCGTTCTGCGCCCGCGCTTGATAGCACACTGTTGGAACGCACCTTTCTGTCGCGAATCAAAATGCCGGCGGGAAACGAGTCCACATGGAACCTGCTCAGTTCGGCGTTCGGTACCACCAGCATATGCACGTGTGGCGGCAGGCTCTGCTGCCACAGACGCAATGCGGCGAGGATCTGGCTTGACGGTGCATCGTCCCGCCCCGTATTGGCACTCCAACTCGTGATGGCATAGATGGATTGTTGTGGTGCGAGTTTCGCCAGTTGGCTCGCTACGTCCGCGGCGCTCGGGGACCAAACGGTAAAGGGGAGCAACACCACGGTGCCGTGGTTCAAGGACAGCACGTGCGGCAAGAGATGCGTGCTCGTTAAGGTGAGACCGTGCAGGGATCGCAGCGGCACTTGCTCTCCCAGCATTTTCTCGCGCTCTAACCCAGCCTGCATCGGCAAGTAATCTGCCGTGCCCTGCCAATTCGGCATCTGGGCAATCTCGGTTAATGTATGCATTGCGGCTTGCCCGGATGGTGCATCACTTGCTTCCGCAAGGGGAACACAGCGTAGGGCATCGTTGAACAAAACGCCGGCAGACGCGGCTACTTCGCCTCCCTCGAGCGCTTTGCCGCTGGCCAACAGCGGCAGCGTGACCGCGTTTTGGGTCGTGCAAAGCTGGAACGCCAAATTATCGAACCAATCATTGAGCCCCTCTGCCGCATCGATCACCTGATCGATCGTGAAATGGATTTGCGCATCGTAAGGGAATTCTTGTAGCAGGGAGCGCGCCACCCGCTCCGCGGGCGCCGGCTCCTTGAGTCCAAGGGACGCCCGAACGAGCAGGACCATCGCCAGCTTTTTCTCTGGGGGTTGCGGTAGGCTGAGGTACTTTACCAGTGTGGCGCGGGCCGGCTCGAAGGCCTGGCCGAAGATACATAACTCGCCCAGGGCGAGAAGCTCTTTCTGATCCGCATCGACGGCCTTCGATGTGAGCGTGTTGCAGTCCCGGGAAGCCTGAGCGATCCCAATCGCCAGGGCGAACCGGTCAGCATCCGTAAGATCATTCGGCTGCGCCCGCGCCGCCTCCAGGGGCGCCAGGGCGGCCTTATATGCTTCGGAAGGAGAAAGCACCGTTGGGTCTTCTTGCGCCAGAGAGGAAAGGCAGGCCAGTACTGTGAGAAGGGCAACGAAAACCAGCTTGCGCATCCAGGTTAGACCTCGATAGATCTCGGCGCGAGAGCCTAAATACACGGATATTTTAGCGGCTTAAGATCACGCCGGTAGCTTTTTCTTAAAGGTAAGAATCTAATTCCAACGCTTCGTCTGCTGGTTCCAGACCCTCCGCTTCGTTTATTGGTTGGGCGATAACACAACTGGAGGGGGTAACTGGTCCGGGGTGTTCGGGAACATGCCGTCCTTGAGCCTCTGCTGCAGATCTTCCATCTGCTTTTTGAATTCAGGACTGTCGAGCATATCTTTCGCCTTGGCAGCCCAGCGTTGGGAATCTTCCATCTGCTTTTTAAATTCGGGATTGTTGAGCATGTCCTTTGCAGCCAAAGCTTGTTGCCGAGCCTGCTCCATCTGTTCCTTGAACTCGGGGCTGTTGAGCATGTCCTTTGCGTTCAAAGCCTGGCGTTGAGCCTCCTCCATTTGCTTTTTAAATTCGGGATTGTTGAGCATATCTTTCGCCTTGGCAGCCCAGCGTTGGGAATCTTCCATCTGCTTTTTAAATTCGGGATTGTTGAGCATGTCCTTCGCAGCCAAAGCTTGTTGTCGAGCCTGCTCCATCTGTTTCCTGAACTCTGGCCTATTGAGCATGTCCTTCGCCTTGGCCGCCCAGCGTTGGGAATCTTCCATCTGTTTTTTGAACTCAGGATTGTTGAGCATGTCCTTCGCAGCCAAAGCTTGTTGTCGAGCCTGCTCCATCTGCTTCTTGAACTCTTGGCTGTTGAGCATATCCTTCGCGCTCAAAGCCTGGCGTTGGGCCTCTTTGATCTGCTTTTTGAGCTCTGCGCTGTTGACTATGTCCGTCGCCCCAGCAGATTGCTGTTCGGCGTCTTCGGTTTGCTCTTGCACCTCGTTTACGGCAGGGGGCTGCTCCGCCGGAGCAGGTTCTGTTCGTTCCCCGGCAGCGCTATCCCGACGGGTATTGGCCGGCGGTTCAGGAGCAACGGGCGCCTCATCAGATTTCGTAGCTGGAGCGGTTGCAGAAGGCTCAGGCCCTGGTACGGCAGGCTGTGTTTGCTGGGCTGGTGCATCCTGCGCAACTTGCGGCGCGTCGCCCGCTCTCGCCTCTGCCATCGTCGGCGTGAGATGAAACGTGGCCGCGACGAAGAAGGACGCGACCATTACTGCGGCTCCGGCCGTGATTCGAGCCACTTTTGCGCGCATATCCAGCGTTGCCGTTTCCATCAGCTCCTTCACTCGTTCCTCCAGTGTGTTGTGGTGAAATAACCCCAGGGAATGTGGATGCGCCACTTTGGTGCGGCGGCCCAGCATGCTTTGCGCCAGAGCCAACAAACACTTCGCGTAGCCGATCTCGGACTCCATCTCCTCCGCCGCCATGGCGTCGCACACCATCTCGCGAGTCATGCGAATACGCTCCTGTACCGCAAGCAGAACGGGATGCCACGCCACTGGCACGGCGGCCAGCTGGCATACCGCGTTCACCAGGTAGTCACGCCGCTTGATGTGCGCCAGCTCGTGGCACAGAGCTGCTCCAATTTCTTCTTCCGTGAACCGTTCAAAACCTTCAGGGAACAAGAGGACGGGCCTGATCACGCCCACGATCATGGGGCTTGATACCTCGGCCGACTCACGCATTTGCGGTACTTTTACCCTGAACCGAAGGCTCAAATTCGTTAGGGCTGCTCGATGCCGGGTCGTCTCTTGCGAGCCCGCGACCAGCGTCCGAGCCCCATGCCAGGCGTGCGCAATGCGAAGCATGGCCAGCGAGACCGCAACCAGATAAAACCTCACCAACCACTGTGCGTAGATCCCCGACAGACGCACCGTGTGCCTGCGAAACACTAACCGCGGGGCGAGAGCGAACCAGGGAGTGCGCTTTCTTCCGATCATGGAAAGCGTGCTGTAAGGAAGAGCACCGGCGGGGAGCTGCAAGTGGGCTGCATTCACTTGCGTGCCAGCCCTGGCGAATTGGATTGACATCGTGGGTTCACTCCTCCGGCTCATGCCGTTGATCGGCAGAAGCACCGCCAGCCCCAGAACGGCCAGCCAGACGCAATGCTGTGTCCGCGGACCCGGTTTGACCACCCGGAGCAGCAGCCATGCTGCCCCGGCAAGCAGGGGAATCTGCCACAGGGCGTTGACGATGTACTCAATAAGGGCTCGTTGCATCATTCCTCCTCCTCCGTGGTGCGGCTTTCGGCCGCTGCCAGTCTCTCTGCAACCCGTGCCAGTTCTTCCGCGCTGATCTGCCGTGTATCCACCATCGCCATGAGCAACGCCTCGCTTGAGCCGCCAAACATTCGCTTTACCAGGTCGCTGACCGCGCTGCCGCTGGCGCGCTCCCGGCTGACCGCCGGCCGATAGCGAAACGCCCGCCCCTCCTGCACCCGCTTCACTTTGCCCTTGCGCAGCAGCACGTTGAGCATGGTCTGCACCGTCGTGTACGCAAGCTCAGCCGGCAGTTTCGGCTGTACCTCGGCCACCGTGCAGGGGCCTGCCTGCCACAGCACCTGCATGATTTCCAGTTCCAGCGGCGTGAGGGTCTGGTTTTTCTTCGCTTGCATCCTGTATCCGATCTCCTAAACGATTAGTAGCTTAATACGCGATAGGGCATCGCTGTCAACTAATCTTTTAGTAGAGGTTTTTGGAGCCGTCGGTCAGCCGCGGCAAACGACGTTTTCGTCCTCGCCTGCCAGCGCCAGAGGCCAGTCCGCCGGCGCGTCTACCAGGCAATCGGGCGGGGTAGACAGCAAGGTATGAGGAGCCAGGCCAAACGAACAACCTAGGCTCCAGGCCCCGGCATTGCGGGCCGTCAGCACGTCGACGTCTGAGTCTCCAATCATGAGTGTCTCTTCGGGAGTCACGCCCGCTTCGTGCATGAGGGCCCGCAGACCCTCGGGATCTGGTTTCTTGGTGGCAAAGCTGTTGCCGCCGTAGATGCGAAAGAAATAAGGGGTGAGCCCGAGAGCATCGCAGATCGCCTGCGAGGGACCAATTGGTTTGTTGGTCAGCACTGCCATCGATCGTGCACTGCCGCCCGGCTCGAAACGCAGGCTGTCGAGTGATGCAAAGACACCCGGATAGACATAAGTCTGGTCCAGCTTGTGTTCGCGATAGTAGTCGAGAAAGTAAGTGACGGCCGACTCCAGAAGAGCAGTGTCCCCGGGTTCGCCCAGGGCACGGCCTACGAGCCGGACCACACCATCTCCGATGTACGTGGCAATTACTTTTTCGGGTAAAGCCGGGCGCCCAAAGTGGCGCAGCATCGCATTGACCGAGGCACAGAGGTCAGCTCCGGAATCAATCAGCGTGCCATCCAGGTCAAACACCAACAACCGGAGGGAGCCGGCGGGGATCGGGCGAAAGGTTCTATACATCTTTCTACTTTAGTCGATGCTCGCGGCTGTTCCCGGTCCTACTCCGGCACCTGCCAACCATTCACGGTTAACACCAGCGTGGTGCGGTCCTGAGGATTTCCCGTTGTTTCCTTCGCATAAGCAGGAAATGCCTTCCTGATCGCGTCGGAGTCGGCCCACCCGGGAACGTCCATCATTTTGTAGTGGTAGTCCACCTGGGTGCTTTGCTGGCCGTTGACAACGGCGGGCGGCGCAAAACCGTCGATGCTGGTGACCACCCGATGTCCGTAGCAAAAGCGCGGTGGTATGTGGCTCCCATACGGGGTCATCTCGTATCGCTTGACGTGAATGTCTCTGTCTTCAAGCGACTTGAGCAACCCGGCGCCGGCCAGCGCGTCGAGGCCTTGTTTGTGAGAGTCCGGCTCGGTGCTGGAGGTGCTTGCCTCGTAGGGAAAGCGAATCGCGCTCGGAAACAGGCAATCGTCGTTGTTACTGTAGTGGTAATTCAAGGCGTGGGTGAAGTTCTTCGCATTGGGTTCCTTGAGGCCATTGCACCCCGCCAATAGCAGCACGAGCGTGAGAGAGGCCGCCGCCGTGCCGTAAATCCGTCGTTCGTATGCCAAAGTTGTGCCCTCGCCGCTTACGAATGAAAAGATTAATGCTTTTCGGATGCGAACGGGAGTATTTCCGTCGCCTATGGCCGGATCAGGCACAGGTGATACGTTGAAAGTCGATATGGACAGAGAAAATCAGCGGGTTGCCCTGGTCACGGGCGCATCTTCCGGCATTGGACAGGCTTGCGCCGCGCATCTGGCTGCGCGTGGCTTTCGGGTGTATGGTACGTCGCGGCGGCCGGCAGCGGGTTTAACCCCGGGCGGCGTAGTGATGTTGACCGCGGATGTTACCGACGACTCTTCGGTCGAGCAGGCGGTCGCCACCGTGCTCGAGCGCGAGGGCCATCTGCATGTGCTGGTGAATAACGCCGGCATGGGGATTGCCGGGCCGCTCGAAACCACTACAACGGAGCAGGCGAAGAGCCAATTCGAGGTGAACTTCTTTGGCACGTTGCGCGTTTGCCGCGCCGTGCTGCCGGCCATGCGCAGCCAGCGCAGCGGCTACATCGTCAACATCGGGTCGATCGGCGGCCTCATTGCGATTCCTTATCAGGCAATGTACAGCGCGTCCAAGTTTGCCCTTGAAGGCATGAGCGAAGCCCTAAGGATGGAAGTAAAACCGTTTGGTATTCGTGTGGTCATCATCGAACCAGGCGACCACAAGACGGCGATTACGCAGAATCGCACGCTCACGGGAATAACAGGCAGCGCCGAAGTTTACCGTCCATCCTTCGAGTCAGCCTTGGCCAAGACGGCGCACGACGAGCAGAGCGGCCCTGGCCCGGAGAAAATCGCCCATCTGCTCTACCGGATCGTCAACCAGCGCAATCCCCGGCTCCGCTATACGATTGGCCCTATTCCCCAGCGTGCCGCCGTGTGGCTCAAGCGCCTGGCGCCTAACAGCCTCCTGGAATACGGCATCCGCAGCTACTACAACCTGCTTTAACCTAACCTACTCAATCCGAATATCGCCTGACCCGGTCTGGGCCTTGACCGTGGGGCCGCCGCCATTGATCGTTCCGGTGACGTGGTGCTTATCGGCGACATGCGTCGTCAGTGGGGGATCGGACTTAACCGATCCTGACCCGGTTTCGGCGTCCAGGTTGAAATGCGCATTGCCCACGCGCATCGTGATATCCCCCGACCCGGTCTCCAGCTTCCACGGCGAAGTGGGTTGGCCGCCGATCTCGAGCGAGCCCGACCCGGTCTCTGCCTTGACCGACCCTTGTACGTTTTCAAGCTTGATGGAACCGGAACCGGTGGTCGCTACTACGTCGCCGGCCGACGCGAGTTGTGCGTGCAAGTCCCCCGATCCTGTTTCGAGCGTCGTTGAGCCCATCAGATTGGTCGCCTCGATGGTTCCCGATCCGGTGTCGAGCCGGGAACCAGCGCCCAGCCTGTCAGCGTTAATCGAGCCCGAGCCGGTATGGGCCCGCACCGTTCCGTTCAGATTGGCGAGCCGCAGGTCGCCGGAGCCGCTCTCCGCGACCAGCATCGTAGCGGCCGGGGTTGTCACCTCATAATCGATCGAGACATGACGGCCGTAATCATCGTTGTGCTGCCCACCCACGGTAATGATGTTGCCTGCCTGGTTGATGGGAGGGTTGTCGGCAACGTGCGCAATTGCCTCATCGGACGAACCGCCCCACCAGTTGTTGTTGCCCTTGACGTGGCCAACAATATGCACCTGGCCGTCGGAGCCGGGCGACACGTGTATGTAGCCGGAGCCGGTGGCAATGTGCAAGGTCACAGGCCCGTTCACGGTAAGTGTGCGGTCAAAAGACTTCTCCGCGGCAAAGGCAGCCGCCGGCAGAGAGATAGCCATGGCAACCAGGATGCCGGCTGCGGCTTTGCGATTCAGGTTCCATTGGGTGTGCATCATCGTTGCCCTCCTTTGGGCATAGATCTGGCCGGCAGCGCGGCTACTACGGTTGCAGATAAACAGTCTCGCCTTCGCGGAGGCCAGAGAGAATTTCGGTACGGCTGCCGTTCGCGATCCCTGCCTTCACCGCGATGCGCCGCAGTCCATTGCGGGCTTTGCTGTCGGGTACATCGACGAACGCATTTTTCTGGCTGTCGTACACCAGGGCCTGTTCTGGTACAGAAAGGGCAGCTTTGTGTTCCTGGTTCAGAATCTCCGCGTTCGCCGTCATATTCGCTTTGATCTCATGGTTTGGGTTGTCGATCGAGACCCGCACCTCAAAGGTCGTGACGTTGTCTTTCTCCACGCCCAGCGGGGCGATGCGCGTCACCTTTCCGGCAAACGTTTTGTTCTTGAACGATTCAATGCGGATGCGCGCCGGCTGCCCCAGGTACACCGAGGCAATATCCGCCTCGTCCACTTTGCCGTTGACATACACCTGGCGCGTATCCCCAATGGTCATGACCAGTGTGGCGGTGGACCCCAGAACCAGGATCGAGCTGACCGCATCGCCCACCTCCACATCACGAGAGAGCACCTCGCCATCGATGGGAGCGGTGAGGGTGGTGTAGCTGAGCTGCTCTTCGAGCGACTTGAGGCTGGCCTCGTTCTGCCCCACCTGCGCCTGTGCCTGGTGCAGCTTGGCGCGGTCCACGTCGATTTGCGCCACTGCGACATTTTTCTTGTTCAACGCGGAGAGATAGTCGCGGTTGGCGTTGTCCAGGGCCTGCTGCGAGACGATGCCCTCTTTGATCATCTCCTGGTTGCGTTGCAGGGTCGCGTAGTACAGGGGCAGGTCGGGAGCGGCGGCATCCACTTTGTCGTGCTCGATACTGGCTGCGGCGCTGGTGACGTTGGCCTGCGCTGCCTGCAGCGTTGCCCGCTGCGCGTCGACCTCGGCGGTAATCTCCTGCCGGTCCAACTGGGCCAGCAACTGGCCTTTATGCACGTGTTGGTTAATATCTACGTACAGGTTTTGCACGATCCCGCTGGCCTTCGATTTTAATTCGATCTTGGTAATGGGCTGCACTTTTCCGGTAGCAACCACGCTCTGATCGATTTCTCCCCGGGTCACTTTATCCAGGCGGCTGGGATCGAAGTGCGTCCCGCCTCGCCGCATGGCCAAGCCCGCAACCATCGCCATCAGAGCCACGACGAGCAAACATCCCCACATCCAAATTCGCCTTCTCTTTTGCTGCGCCGCCACAAGTCCCCACCCTGGTACCACCGAGATGCATTATCTGAGATGCATTATCTGATACGCAGCCGGGCCGGGGAAGGTTCCATCTGGCCCGCGGAGGCCCCTGGCGGCAGCCTCCAGTTCCACATTCGACGTGAGGGCTCACCCGGTATCATGAACGCATGGGTCACGCGTTCGTCCAGCTTGGTGCGGCCAGGGCTGTCCGTTTCCTACAGAAACGCACTCCAACCTGCCTGGTTCCTGCCCCCAATGATTGAGCTGATGCTCTTCCGGATGGTTTCCGTCGCCTTGCTCATTTTGGCGAACGGCTTTTTTGTGGCGGCGGAGTTTGCCCTGGTGAGTGTGCGCGAGACGCGCATCGAGCGCTTGATTGCCCTGGGGCGCCCCGGCGCGCGGGCAGTCCGCCGCCTGCAAGACAACATGGAAGACTTTCTGCCCGCCGTGCAGTTGGGTGTGACCCTGTGCAGCCTGGCCCTGGGTTGGATCGGTGAGCCCGCGGTGGCCGCCCTTTTCGAGCACTGGTTCGAGGGCATGCCGCACGCCAGGGTCTACGCGCACCTGATGGCGGTGCCCATTGCCTTTGCGTTGATTACTTACCTGCACGTGCTGCTGGGCGAGCTGGTGCCCAAATCCCTGGCGCTGCGCAAGGCAGAAATTCTGGCCGTTGCCGTTGCTGGACCGATGGATGCCTTCATCCTGGTCACCCGGCCGGTGGTGCGTTTGATGAAATGGTCGGCCCGCGTCGTGATGCGCCTTTTTGGCATGGAAATGATGCAGGGAGGCGAAGTCCATTCCCCTGAGGAGCTGAAACTGATTGCGACCGCGGCGCGCAGAATGGGCATGCTGCCCGCGTTCCAGGAGTCGTTGATCCACCGCGCCGTAGAACTCAACAACGTGCCTACCCGCGAGATCATGACTACCCGGCAGCGCATCTTTTCCCTGCCGCAAGACATGCTGCTCGAAGACGCAAATGCGCGCGTGGTTGAGGAGCAGCACTCGCGTATCCCGGTGTATGACCCTGCGCGCGGCCCGGAGCATATCGTCGGCGTAGCCTATGCCAAAGACCTTTCCCGGCTGATGCACTTCCGTATGACCGCGCAAACCCGCTTTGCCCGCGCTCCCTTTACCGAACTGCGGCTGGGCCAGGTGATGCACGATGTGCTTGTCGTGCCGGAAACGAAACCGGTGCTCGATTTGCTGAGCGAGTTTCAGCGGCGAAGACGGCATATCGCGATTGTGGTCGACGAGTATGGGTCCACTGTGGGCCTGGTGACCGTAGAAGACGCTCTGGAGCAGATCATCGGCGAGGTTGAGGACGAGTTTGACATTGGCCCCCGCGCTGCTCTGCAAACAACTTCGGGCGCCGTGGTGATGGATGGTGGTGTGAACCTGCGCGATCTGGAGACGCAGATGAACTGGCACCTGCCCCGCAGCGGCGGGGTGGAAACGCTCGCAGGCTTTCTGTTGAGCCGGCTGGGCAAGATCCCGACCGGTGAAGAGACCGTGGACTTTGAAGGAAGAAGGTTTACGGTATTGGAAATGAGCAATCATCGCATCAGCCAGGTGCGCGTGGAACGCCTGGATCCCCAGACGGATCCCCAGACGGGCCCCCAGACGGACAAGGTGAAGCAGTCAGAGAAGACGGGTGCGGGGAACACAAGCGCAGTCAACACGGGTGTGGCCGCGCGAGGGCCGCGTGACCCCGGCAAGAGCGAAGGTTAGGCGGGTGCATTGGTAGCGTTGTTCAAAAAGTTGTTTTATATTTTGCCGGTCATCTGGCTGGTTGTGTCGATGGTATTTTTGCTCATCCACTTGGTGCCGGGCGACCCCGTGCAGCAGATGTTGGGTGAAGGCGCGACCGCTTCAGATCTCTCGGCGCTACGTCATCAATATGGGCTCGATGCGCCGTTGAGTGCGCAATATATCCATTACTGGCGCGGCGTGCTGCACGGAGACCTCGGCAGGTCGCTGCGCCTGAACGATTCGGTATCGCACCTGGTATTGAGCCGCTACCCCTACACGCTGGAACTGACAGTGGCTGCCCTCGTGCTGGCGCTGTTACTGGCAATCCCGGCGGGCGTGCTGGGCGCGCTGCGCCGGGCCCGATGGCAAGACAGCGCGGTCGGTGTGGTGAGCCTGCTGGGGCTTTCCTTTCCCAGTTTTGCGCTCGGGCCAATCCTCATTTTGCTGTTTTCCATCCGGCTGGGATGGCTGCCCGTCTCCGGTGCGGGTTCGTTTGCCCACCTCGTGCTGCCCGCCGTCACCATGGGCGGCAGCCTGGCCGCCATTCTTACCCGGATGGTGCGCACCGCGATGCTGGAGGAGTTGAGCCAGGACTACATTCGCACTGCGCGCGCCAAGGGCTTATCGGAGCACGCGGTCGTCTACCGGCACGCGCTGCGCAATGCCATCATCCCCGTGATGACGCTGGTGGGCTTGCAATTTGGCGCGCTGCTGGCAGGTGCGATTGTCACCGAAACCATCTTCTCCTGGCCCGGCATCGGCCGCCTCACCGTGTCGGCGATCTCCAACCGCGATTACGCGCTGGTGCAAGGCTGCATCCTTGCGGTTGGCATCACCTACGTCCTGGTCAACCTGCTCACCGACTTGCTCTACACGGTCGCCAATCCCAGAATCCGAGGCTAGCCTGACTCCTAATCTTTCTGAGAAAAAATCCCGGCGAACGCCTGGCGATGTCCCGCGAAGATAACGAACCACAGAACCGCCGCGAACAATGCGGGAGGCAAACCCGATGGCGCCATCGTCGAGTGGAACAGAAGAATATTCACGATCACCGGACCAAGAAGAACCAGCGCCAGAGGGACGAATTGGCCTGAGAGCAGCAGCACGGCGCCCACGACCTCCACCAGAAGCACGACCGACAGATAGTGCGAGACAAAAAGGGCCCCCATATACTGGCCGGCAACGCCGGTAGGCATAGGCATGTGTAAAAAGTTGAGAAATCCGTTGAGTCCAAAGACCAGGAACATCAGGCCCAGCAGTATGCGTGCGACGAGAACCGCTATTTTCATAAATCTTCCTCTTTCCATGGACTACGTGGTGCGACTGAGAACGCGGCCTCTCCCTCCAGGGAGAAGCCCGGGAAAGGCCGCGAAGCAGCGAAAACGGCGTGGGCCGTATTTAGACAGAGATGCTTCTCACCGTTTCCAGATGAGGCGCCAGGAACTGGCCGCGATCCACAGTGCCCGACATAAGCTGGGCCGTACCGCCGGCCGTTACAAAAGTCGTGTTTGTAATGCCCATGAATCCGAGTATGGTGCGCAGGTAAGGTTCGACGAAGTTGAGCGTGGCCATAGGTGTGCCGGCGTCATACACTCCCCCAGTCGCGATCAGAACGGTCGCCTTCTTGCCAACCAGCAAACCTGCAGGTCCGTTCGCCCCATAAGAGAAAGTCTTTCCTCGACGCACGGCCTGGTCGATCCAAAGCTTGAGGACAGAAGGGATGCTGAAATTGTGCATGGCTACACCCAAGACATACTCATCCGCCGACTCCAACTCGGCGATGCACTCGTTTGAGTAGGAGAGCAACGCCCTCTGCTCCGGTTGCAGCGCGTCTTCTGGAGTGAACCCTGCGTAGATAAAAGCCTGATCGACCGGCTTCGGTGGATTGGCGGCCAGGTCGCGATGGATCACTTTGCCTGCCGGGTGCGCGATTTTCCAGTTAGTGACGAACTCACGAGTCAATTCGCGGCTCACCGAGCTGGCCAGTGGACTTGAATCCAGTTGTAAAAGTGTCGCCATATAGATCTCTCCATAACGACATGCGTTGTGTATGCTTCGCTTGTCGTTGATCTATAGACGACGGTTGTCGTTTTGGCGATTCTTTTTTGATGCAAAATAAGATCTAATGAAGTGACCATGCCGATTTCCGATTGCCAGGTTCGCGATCCGCGGATCCGCCGTACCCGAAAGCTCCTCCAGGGAGCTCTCGGGAAGCTCATGCAAACCAAGAACTTCGACGAGATCTCGGTGCAGGACATTACGGATGCCGCAACCGTGAACCGTGCAACCTTTTACGACCACTACACCGACAAATTTGGCTTACTGGAGGCGATGGTCGCGGGTGGCTTTCATGAGTTTCTCGACGAGCGAAATTTGCGCTACGAAACCGGTTGCCCTGCCGCGCTCGGCGCCATCGTTCGCGCCACGTGCGACTTCCTCACCCAGGTTCACGCGGGGGGGCAATGCGATCGCCAGACGGCGTTTGAACCGTTGATGGACGCCGCCATCGTGACAGCCATTCGACGCTTGCTGATCGAAGGCCTCGGGCGCACGGCCCATCCGCCGGCGGTATCTCCAGAGCTGCTGGCCGCGACGGCGAGTGCCGCCATCTGTAGCGGGGTTAAGCTGTGGCTGTCGACGCCCGATCGTCCGCCTGCGAGGGCGTTCGTGCCCCAGTTGCTGGATCTTGTTTTGCCTATGCTGAACGCGGGCGTTATAACAGGGTCACCAGCCGCGGTTCCAGCCGCGGTTCCCGGGCATCGGCACGAATTGTCACCAGACCAAGCGAAATAGGCAGGGTAAGACGCCGCGGTCCGGCGCTCCCGGGGTTCAGGTAGAGCACTCCCTGCCGCCACTCGATCAGCGGCCGGTGGCTGTGCCCGCTAATCACGGCCGCAAATCCCGCGGCTGCGGGATCCAGATCCAGCGTCTGGCGGTCATGCAGCATGTAGAAGGTCTGGCCGTGCAGCGTTACCACTTCCGTCGCGGGCAAATCGCCGCACGGCCCATGCGCATCGATGTTGCCGCTCACGGCGGTGACCGGCGCCAGCGCGCGCAGCGAATCCAGTATCGACCGGTCGCCCACGTCGCCCGCGTGCAGAATATGCTCGACGCCGCGCAAAGCTTCGATGGCCTCCGGCCGCAGCAAGCCGTGGGTGTCGGAAATAACGCCGATCAGCGGCTGCTTCATAACCCGATTAAGAGGCGGGTGCGTGGGTCAAGATAGTCGCGCAGCGCGTCGCCGATAAAGTTGAACGAGAGTACGCAGAGCATCACGGCGATGGCCGGGAACACGACCATGTGGGGAGAGTCGAACAGGTGGGAGCGTGCGTCGTTGAGCATGCCGCCCCAGCTGGCTGTCGGGGGCGGCAGCCCCAGACCAAGAAAGCTGAGCGTGGCCTCGGCCAGAACCGCTCCTGCCATGCCGATGGCCGACTGCACGATGATGGGCTGCAGAATATTGGGCAGGATGTGGCGGGTAAAAATGCGTAGATCCGAGGCTCCGAGAGCGCGTGCGGCTTCCACGAATTCCCGTTCCTTCACCGCCAGCACCTGGGCCCGCACCAGACGGGCATAGCCCACCCATCCGCCAATCGCCAGGGCTAACACCAGGTTGAGCAGGCCGGGACCGAGAAACGCCACAAAGGCAATGGCCAGCAGAATGCCCGGAAACGAAAGAAAGGCATTCATCACAAAGATATTGAGCAGCGTATCGACCCGGCCACCATAGAAACCCGCCAGGCCGCCCAGCACCAGGCCCACCGAGAGCGAGAGACCGACGACACTCACGGCAACCATCAGTGAGAGGCGCGCACCTGAGAGAATGCGGGAGAAAATGTCGCGGCCGAGCTCGTCGGTGCCGAACCAGTGGGCGTGGGAAGGCGGAATGAGGCGGTGGGCCAAGTCGATGGCCGCGGGATCGTAGGGCGTAATAGCGGGCGCAAGCACCGCGATGGTCACAAACAGGATCAGCAGCAGAATGCCAATGACACCGAGCGGCTGGTGGCGAAGGGTGCGAGCAAGTGCCATCGAGATCATGATCGCATATCGACCCGGCGGGCGAATGACCATGGCCCATTCGTTGCACATACTATTCGCCGCTTGCGGGTTGATATGAAAGAGAGAAATTATGCGCAAACGATATTCGCGTTCGACGGTGACGGCCGCGGCAGCCATGGCGATCTTGGCCGCCCTACCTTTCTTCACGCAGCAATCGCAAGCTCAGCAATCGCCGGAACAGCAAGTGATGCAGCTGGCCAATGCCGACCGGGCCAAAAATGGTCTGGGTCCGCTCAAGTGGGATCCGGTGCTGGCTCAGGCAGCCGCGGAGCATGCCCAGCTGATGGCGCAGCAGGCTGCTCTCTCTCACCAGTTTCCGGGTGAGCCTGACCTGGCCGCGCGCGCGGGCGCAGCCGGCGCTCATTTCCGCGCGATCGCCGAGAACGTCGCCGTAGCGCCAAACCCCGTTGCCCTCGAACAGGAGTGGATGCATTCCCCGCCGCATCGGGCGAATATCCTCAACCCATCGATGACCACGATTGGCGTGGGCGTGGTCCGGCGGGGAGGGAACTACTACGCGGTGCAGGACTTTGCCGCCGTGGTAGCCGAGCTGGGACCGAACCAGGTTGAGCAGAAGATTGGGCAATTGCTGCAGCAACGAGGTCTTCAGCCGGCGGGGCTGACCCAGGATGCGCGTCAGACCTGCGAAATGGATCATGGCGCGGCAGGCGGTTCTGTACCCAGGTTCATCATGCGTTGGGAGGGAACGGATCTGGGCCGTTTGCCTGAGGTGCTGGAACAGAGAATTGCAACCGGTAAATATCACAAGGCAGCAGTGGGCGCCTGCGACTCCGGCAACCCGGGCCAGGGCTTTACCACCTACAAGCTGGCGGTGCTGCTGTATTAGTGGGCGGTAGCAGGTAATTTGGTAGAGCGGTTTCTACATTTTTAGAGCCATGGGATCAGGGGGCGGACCCGTGCCAGCCCCGGACTTCAGTCCAGGGAAGCGGGTTTTCAAACCCGCGAGAACGCTTTATCTTGCAATGACCGGGCTACCTCGCCGCAGCGAGCATTAGCCCCGGTGAGAATGCTGCGAGCTCCTCAATCAACCCGCACGTTTTTCGTGGCGTTGCATCAGTCGTCCAACGGCTCTGCCGACCCGCTCCCCTTTGTCATCCCGAGCGCAGTCCATCCGCTTCTGGATTGCATCAGCATCGCTGAAATGTTCTGGCACATAGCGACAGGGCCATCGAGCTTGCTCATGAAGAGATCTGCATTGACGGCGTCGGCGGGTATCTCATTGACCGCGGAGATCAGGATGACCGGCAGATCAGGCTTATGGAGTTTAATCTGGCGGGCGAGCTCCGTCCCCACCATCCCCGGCATCAGGTGGTCAGACAAGACAAGGTCGACCCGGTGAAGGGCGAGGAGATTGAGGGCCTGCCGCCCTGAACTAGCGGTCAACACTACGTAGCCCTCGCATTCAAGCACGAGCTTGCGAACCGCCAGCTGATTCTCTTCGTCGTCGACGCACAAGATGTGATCTCTATTGGACATCCGCGCTCCTTGGGCCCAAAACGGTAACTACATCAGTGACGAACTCGATACCAGGCTCGATTCCTGTAACGGTGAGGATGCGGATTTGGGAATGAAAACGGAAAAGGCCGTAATGTTCCCGCGAAACAGTCGCATACTCCGGAAGCGAATGATGCCCTGGTGTTTCTGCACGATACCCTTGCTGATCCAAAGACCCAATCCGGTGCCCTTGGTGGACTTGGTGGTAAAAAACGGCTCAAACAGCTGCTTCGAGTCTTCGGGGCGGATCCCCGAACCGGTGTCGCAAATCAACACCCGCACGCCATGCCGCTGCTCCTTATCGACCGCTTCGCTCACTCGAATGCGAAGCCGGCCCCCTTCAGGCATAGCCTGGATTGCGTTGCCGACAAGATTGAGAAACACCTGCTTTAATTCGCCGGGAAAACCAAGGATTGGACCGTCGCTGCTGTACTCTTTCTCGAGAACAATCGCGTTGCGTTCGAAAAGACGTGCCTGAAGCGAGAGAATGTCGTTGAGGATCTCTGAGATCAGAACGGGAACCGCCTCTTTGGATTCACGATAAAAGCTCAATGTCTGCCGCGTGATATGTGCAACCCTCGACAGCTCCTCGTCGGCAATCCTGGTGTACATCCGGGCCTCGTCGTTCAACGAGGGATGGTGTTGCAACAAGTAAAAAACATTCCGGATCGCCTCCAGGGGATTGTTGATTTCATGCGCAATGATGCCCGCGACCCTGCCCATCGCGGCGAATTTTTCAGCCTTGCGCAGCGCTTCCTCAGCTTGTAATTGCGCCGTGATGTCCCGGCTGATCTCCAGAATGGCATGGCCGCCGCCGCTCCCATCCCTTTGCAGCACCTGGCGGCTGGCGACCACCACTTCGCGGCCGTCTTTCGTGAACTGGACCAGGTTACCCTCCCATCGTCCCTCACTCAGGATCAGAGACTGTATTTCTTCCGCCGGGCTGGGCAATTTGGTGCGCAATATCTGATGAACGTTTTTCCCTAGCACCTCGCTCCGATCCCAACCGTAAAATGTTTCTGCGCCCGAGTTCCAGAGTCGAAGAATGCCGTCCTGGTCGCGCACCATGATGGCCTCGGTCGCAAGATCAAGCAAATCGGCGCGCTGCCGCACTTGATGCTCGCTCTCTCTCAATTCCGCCGTTCTTACCAGAACACCTTGTTCTAATTCGCTGTTCAACAGCTCCAATTCACGCGCTTTTCGATGCAGTTCGGCGAACACGCTGACCTTCGCTCGCAACAATTCGGGAACCACGGGAACGGAAATATAATCCATGGCCCCGCGCTGATATCCCGTGACCCTGTCCAGGTCGGTGAGGTGGACGGCGGAGATGAAGATAATGGCGATCTTCTGAAAACGAGGATGTTGCCGGATCATATCCGCAAGCTGAAAGCCATCCAGTTCCGGCATGCTCACGTCCATCAACACGACCGCGATGTCCATCTTCAGCAGGAGTTCCAGTGCTTCCTTTCCGGAGGATGCCTTGACCAGGTTCTCCCCGAGTTCGCCCAGGATCGCCTCGTACGTCAACAGCTTTCCCGGTTGATCGTCCACCATCAGGATGTTCACTTTCTGTTCCATCGTGGCCCCTTCGACAAACCTCTATCCAAACAACTCTCTCGGCATCCACGCCGGTGTTCACCTGTGCAGCCAAATGCGCAACGCCGACAGCAGCTGCTCCGTGTTCACAGGCTTTGCCAGATACTCTGAGGCGCCGGCTTCAAGACACTTTTCGCGGTCGCCCTTCATGGCTTTGGCGGTCAGCGCGATAATCGGCAGTCGTCGAAACAACTCGTTTTGCCGCATCACCTGCATGGTTTCGTATCCATCCATCTCCGGCATCATGATGTCCATCAACACAATCGCCATGTCGGGCGTCGATTCCAGGATGGCGATTGCTTCCCGGCCGGTACCGGCGGTCAATACCGTCATCCCACGACGTTCGAGAACGCTACTGAGGGCAAAGATGTTGCGCACGTCATCGTCCACCGCCAGCACCTTCTTGCCAATGAGCGCATCATCGGAGCGATGCAGCCTGTCGAGCATATTCTGCTTTTCAGATGGCAGGTTCGCGATGACCCGATGCAGGAACAACGCCGTTTCGTCCAACAGACGTTCGGGCGACTCGACTCCTTTTACCACAACGCTGCGGGCCAGGGTGCGCAGACGGGCATCTTCCGCGGGCGACAATTCTTTGCCCGTAAATACTACGACGGGCACGTCGCCGAGCGATGGGGTTTCGCGAAGCCGCTCCAATACCTCAAAGCCCGACATATCCGGGAGACGAAGGTCAAGCACAACGCAGTCGAACAACTGGTCGCGGAGTTGATCGAGTGCCTCACCCCCGCTGGTGACCACAGTGACATCGATATCGTCATAGCCGAGCAACTCGCGAATGCTCAGTTGCTCTGCCGGGTTGTCCTCGACGATCAACAATCGCTTGCGTTCGAGCACCGCGTATTCCTTCATCCTGATAAAGGCCGCGCTTATTTCCCCAGCAGTGGCGGGCTTCACCACCGAGGCGAAGGCGCCACGCGCCAACCCGTGCCGGCGATCCTCATCCACCGTGAGTATCTGTACTGGAATATGACGTGTCTGCGGATCCTGCTTCAGGTGATTGAGCACCGTCCAGCCCAGCATGTCCGGCAGAAAGACGTCTAACGATATGGCGGTGGGCCGAAATTCGCGGGCCAAGGCAAGGCCCTCCGTGCCCCGCATCGCCAGCAGTACTTTAAAGCCGCTGTCGCGCGACAGGTCGCGCAACAGCCGCGCGTAGTGCGGGTCATCTTCAATAACCAGCAGAACCGCATCCCCTGGTTGCAGACTTTCGCGATCGTCGCCGATCCGTTCCGCCGGTAGCTCCAGAACGCTCGCGCTCAACAGTTGTGTGCTCGAGCCGGAGGGCGAGGCTTTGGCCTCTAACGTGGCAACACTCGACGCCGAGGGGCCCATGTAGGTTTGCGGCAAGAAGAGCGTGAACACGCTCCCGCTTCCTGGTGCGCTGCGGAGCCGAATCTCGCCCCCTAACAAGCTGGCCAGCTCACGGCTGATGGCTAGCCCTAGACCCGTGCCGCCGTACTTGCGGCTCGTCCCCGCATCCGCCTGCTGAAATGCCTCGAAGATCATTCGCTGTTTCTCGAATGGAATACCAATGCCCGTATCGGCAACCTCGAAGGAGACAATTGAAGCGGCCCGGCTGAGGATGGGGTGGTCCTCGCTCCATCCTTTTTCGATGATCGATACCGAAAGACTCACACCGCCGTGCTCGGTGAACTTAAAGGCGTTCGACAGCAAATTCTTGAGCACCTGTTGCAGTCGCTTGGAGTCGGTCACAAAACTGCGCGGCAGATGGGCGCCGGTGTTTACCTCAAAACCGAGCCGCCGGTTCTCCGCTTCGTGGCGGAAAGGCCGTGCGATCATCTCCAGCAAGCTTGCGAATGTGACCTCCTCCGCCTCCACCGAAACCGTGCCGGATTCGATCTTGGAAAGGTCGAGGATATCGCTGATGAGATTCAGCAGATCGGTTCCCGCCCCGTGGATGGTGCGGGCAAATTCCACCTGCTTCGATGTGAGATTGCCTCCCGGATTGTCGCTGAGCTGTTGGCCCAAAACCAGAATGCTGTTGAGGGGCGTGCGCAGTTCATGCGACATGTTGGCCAGGAACTCCGATTTGTATTTGGAGGTCAAAGCCAACTCCTTCGCCTTGCCCTCCAGTGCGCCGCGGGCCTGCTCAATTTCCTGGTTCTTGCGTTCTACCTCCACATTTTGCTCGGCCAACTGCTGCGCTTTCTGCGCCAGCTGTTCGTTGGTTTGCTGCAGCTCTTTCTGTTGGGTCTGCAACTCCGTCGCCAATTGCTGCGATTGCTTCAGCAGCCCTTCGGTCTGCATGGTGGCCTCGATACTGTTGAGCACGATGCCGATACTGGTGGTCAACTGCTCAAGAAACGCGAGTTGCAAAGCGGTGAACGTGCTCAGCGAGGCCAACTCGATGACCGCCTTCACCCGGTCTTCGAAGAGCACGGGAAGCACAATGACATTGCGCGGGGTGGCTTCGAACAAGCCCGATCGGATGGCGATGGTGTTGGGCGGCACATCGGTGATCACCATGCGCCGTTTTTCAGCGGCGCACTGCCCCACGAGTCCCTCGCCTACCCTCAACCTCCGCAGGTGTACGTCATGTCCGTCATCGGCAAAGGCCGAAAGCGGCACCATGGCCACCTCTTCTTCGCTGTGCATTTGGTAGATAACGCCTTGTTGTGCATTGACCAACAGGGCCAGCTCCGACAGCAGCGTACGGCCGACCGTGGACAGATCGCGCTGGCCTTGCAACATGCCGGTGAAACGCGCGAGATTGGTCTTGAGCCAGTCCTGCTCGGTGTTGCGCTCCGTGGTGAGACGGAGATTGTTGATCATGGTGTTGATGTTGTCTTTCAACTCCGCGACCTCGCCGCGCGCCTCTACCTGGATAGAGCGGGTCAGGTCGCCTTTGGTCACCGCCGTCGCCACTTCGGCGATGGCCCGAACCTGGTTGGTGAGATTGTCTGCGAGCAGATTCACATTGCCGGTCAGATCTTTCCACGTGCCTGCGGCGCCCGGCACATTCGCCTGGCCTCCAAGCCGCCCCTCTACGCCCACTTCACGGGCGACTGTCGTTACCTGGTCGGCGAAGGTAGCCAGCGTGTCGGTCATATTGTTGATGGTCTCCGCCAATGCGGCAACTTCGCCTTTGGCGTTTACCGTCAACTTCTGCGTCAGCACTCCATTCGCAACCGCGGTAACTACCTTAACGATGCCGCGCACCTGTTCTGTAAGGTTGGCGGCCATTACATTCACGTTGTCGGTCAGATCCTTCCACGTTCCAGCCACCCCGGGCACTTCCGCCTGGCCACCCAGCTTGCCGTCGGTACCAACCTCGCGGGCCACGCGCGTTACTTCCGCAGCGAATGCATTCAGCTGGTCCACCATGGTATTGATGGTGTTCTTCAGCTCAAGAATTTCGCCTTTCACGTCTACCGTGATCTTGCGCGACAAATCTCCGCGGGCCACGGCGGTGGTTACTTCCGCGATGTTGCGCACCTGCCCGGTCAGATTGCCGGCCATCGCGTTTACTGAATCCGTAAGATCCTTCCATGTTCCGGCAACGCCCTGTACATTGGCTTGACCGCCCAGCTTGCCCTCGCTGCCAACCTCGCGCGCTACGCGTGTCACTTCCGCGGCGAACGAGCGCAGTTGCTCCACCATGGTGTTGAGTGTTTCTTTCAGTTGGAGAATCTCGCCGCGCACATCTACGGTGATCTTTTTTGACAAGTCGCCGTTGGCGATGGCGGTGGCCACTTCGGCGATGTTGCGCACCTGGCCAGTGAGGTTGCTGGCCATGAAGTTTACATTGTCGGTTAGATCTTTCCAGGTGCCGCCCACGCCCGGTACTTGCGCCTGGCCGCCCAACTTGCCTTCCGTGCCGACTTCGCGGGCCACACGGGTCACTTCCCCGGCGAAGGCGTTCAGCTGATCGACCATGGTGTTGATGGTGTTCTTCAGCTCCAGAATTTCACCGCGTACATCGACCGTGATCTTGCGCGATAGATCGCCGCGCGCCACGGCAGTGGTCACTTCCGCAATGTTGCGCACCTGGCCGGTCAAATTGCCGGCCATGGAATTTACCGAATCCGTTAAATCCTTCCAGGTGCCGGCAACACCGGGAACGTTGGCCTGGCCACCGAGGCGCCCTTCGCTGCCGACTTCGCGGGCCACGCGGGTCACTTCTCCTGCGAACGCGTTCAGCTGATCGACCATGGTGTTGATGGTCTCTTTTAGCAGCAGAATTTCTCCGCTCACGTTCACCGTGATCTTCTTCGAAAGATCGCCGCTGGCGATGGCAGTGGAGACTTCTGCGATATTGCGGACCTGGCCCGTCAGGTTGCTCGCCATGGAGTTGACGGAATCCGTAAGGTCTTTCCAGGTGCCGCCCACACCGGGTACCTGCGCCTGGCCTCCGAGCTTTCCGTCGTTGCCGACTTCGCGCGCTACGCGCGTAACTTCTGAAGCGAATGCACGCAACTGGTCCACCATGGTGTTGATGGTGTCTTTGAGTTCTAGGATTTCGCCCTTCACATCGACCGTGATCTTGCGGGATAGATCGCCGCGGGCCACGGCGGTGGCCACTTCCGCGATGTTGCGGACCTGGCCGGTGAGGTTACTGGCCATGAAGTTCACGTTGTCGGTGAGATCTTTCCAGGTGCCGGCGACGCCGGGCACCTGCGCTTGCCCGCCCAGCTTGCCTTCCGTGCCCACTTCGCGCGCCACGCGCGTAACCTCGCCCGCAAACCCGTTGAGCTGATCGACCATGGTGTTGATGGTGTTCTTGAGCTCGAGGATCTCGCCTTTGACGTCTACGGTAATTTTGCGCGACAAATCTCCGCGCGCCACGGCAGTGGTCACTTCGGCAATATTGCGCACTTGCCCGGTCAGGTTGCCGGCCATGGAATTGACAGAGTCGGTAAGGTCTTTCCAGGTGCCGGCCACGCCCGGCACGTTCGCCTGCCCGCCCAACCGGCCTTCGCTGCCCACTTCGCGCGCTACGCGCGTAACCTCGCCCGCGAACCGGTTGAGCTGATCGACCATGGTGTTGAGCGTTTCTTTGAGCTGCAGGATCTCGCCCCGCACGTCGACCGTGATCTTGCTCGAAAGGTCTCCGCTGGCGATCGCAGTAGCTACTTCCGAAATGTTGCGCACCTGCCCGGTCAGATTACTGGCCATGAAATTTACGTTGTCGGTGAGATCTTTCCAGGTGCCCCCCACCCCCGGTACCTGTGCCTGCCCGCCTAACTTTCCTTCTGTACCGACCTCGCGCGCCACGCGGGTCACTTCCCCTGCAAAGGCGTTCAACTGATCGACCATCGTGTTGATGGTGTCTTTGAGTTCGAGAATCTCTCCCTTCACATCGACCGTGATTTTGCGCGACAAGTCGCCGCGTGCGACGGCGGTCGTCACTTCGGCGATATTGCGCACCTGGGCTGTCAGGTTGCCGGCCATAGCGTTCACTGAGTCGGTGAGATCTTTCCATGTGCCTGCCACGCCGGGCACCACGGCCTGGCCGCCGAGTTTGCCGTCTGTTCCCACTTCGCGCGCTACACGCGTCACCTCCGACGCAAACGAGCGCAGCTGGTCCACCATGGTGTTGATCGCTTCTTTGAGCTGCAGAATTTCGCCGCGGACATCGACTGTAATCTTGCGCGACAGATCGCCGCTGGCGACCGCGGTCGCCACCTCGGCAATGTTGCGTACTTGTCCGGTCAGGTTGCTGGCCATGGAATTGACGGAGTCGGTAAGGTCTTTCCACGTTCCCGCAACTCCCGGCACCTGTGCCTGCCCGCCAAGTTTTCCGTCGGTGCCCACTTCGCGCGCCACACGCGTCACTTCGGAGGTGAACACACTGAGCTGCTGGATCATGGTGTTCACGATCTCTGCCGAACGAAAAAATTCTCCTTCGAGCGGCCGCCCGTCCACGTCTAATCGGACCGTTTGTGCCAGGTTGCCTTGGGCCACCGCCGCGATCGCGCGTGTGACCTCGGTGGTTGGCCTAAGCAGATCTTCCACCAACGTATTTACCGAAACTTCCATTTCTCCCCACGCGCCCCTCGACTCGTAGAACCGCGTGCGTTCCCTTGTCCTGCCCTCCTTGCCTACCACCTGGCCGACGCGCCTCAGTTCCTTAGCCATCTGCTGGTTGGCAGCGACAATTTCATTAAACGTATCTGCGATCTTTCCCGGCAATCCGGTCCACGAACCGGGAAGCCGCACGGAGAAGTTGCCATCGCGAACAGCTTGAAGTTGCGCAAGGATTACGTCGAGGTGAGCCTCGGGTGGTTCCGCAACGGCACTCCCGTGGCCATTGTTTCCGTTGCTCCTGACGCTTTTGGAGGGACTGCCGTTAGCGCTCGCGGCCGCGTTGCGCTGCTCACTTTTTTTCATGATCTCTCCTGAACCAGCGATGGCCTGAGTCGATCTGCGTTTCGACAGTGATTCAGAGATGGAATGACTGTCGCTCTGCGAGAACGAGTACGCACTCAAACACTCGAGATGTAAACGTTCGGCTTGCGGAACTAGTTTCGCGAAGGGAACTGTGTTCGTAAAGAAAATATTAAAGGAAAAAATGGTCTCAGTGGGCAGAAGCCCCAAGGGTGGCTCCCCCCGTGCCTCTCTGATAAACGCTTCTACAACTAAAGAGTTACATATCCAACCGATCGAGTCTGATCGGCATCCGCAGAGGAAGGCACGTTTCGCTGCGCGCTTTAGCATTTTCGCAATTGGTGTAGACCGAAGCCTCGAACCTTTACGTGGTTTTCTCTCAAAGAAAACCACACCTCGCTGCTCTTACCAGACCACAGTAATTGCGAAAATGCTTTTAGCGGGTCGCAAGTGCAGAAGTTTTGAGCAGAGCCTCAATCGCGTTGCAGGCTGAGGTTTGTCCGTCCTCCTTCTCCATTTCTGTTCGAATCGCCGCTGCTCGCATCGAGAAATGGGGTTCATACAGCAGACTGTGCAGAGCATTTGTCGCAGTGTTGAGTGCATAGCTGTTTCGCGATACATGCAGGCCGGTTCCCAGTCTCTCGATACGGGCGGCATTGTCAGGTTGATCCCATCCATATGGGACCACCAACATCGGTCTTCCGGCCCTCAATGCCTGGCCCGTTGTTCCGGACCCTCCTTGATGCACGTTTACCGCGCCGTGGGGAAATATCTGCGAGTAGGGGACGTAAGGCAGCGTTAGAACTTGTGTGGAACGCGCTGCAGGAATCGTTTTTGCGCCCACGAGCACGGCCCGTCGTCCTAATTGCTTTGCTGCTTCCGCGCTCATCTCGTAGAAATCGCCCGCATTGTGAACCGCGGTGGATCCCTGCGTAAATACGATGGGCGCGTCACCGCCGGCCAGAAAAGCAAGCAGCTCCGGGGCAGGAGCGGCTTCTGCTCTCTCCCGATCAAAATATACAAAGCCAGGCTGGAAGGTTTGTCCAGGCCAATCCGGCTGTGGTTGCGCCAGCTGGCGAGAGAAAAGAGCGAGGACCAGATCCGGTGAATACTTGTCTCGAAAAACAGGATCGCAGTCCGTGCGCAGTCCCAGTTCCCGGCGCAAATGGCGCACCGGATTGGACCAATGCCGGGTCGCGAGGCGGCCAAGGTTGAGACCTGCTCGATACGTCCTCCAACCGGCCTTGCGCAAGTGGATAAGGTTCGGCACATTCACGAGCATCGAGGGATCGTGGGCGGAGAAGAACGACAAAGGGGATAGAATCGCGGATACCCAGCGCAACGAAATCTTCTCAGCAACCAATGGCGCCGCGTAAACGAGTTCACCGGCAATCATCAGATCGGTATTGGCGGCAACGGAAAGCAGATCGTCGTAGGTCGCTCTTAGCTGCGGCAGTATCAGCTTTCGGTAGAGAATCTCCAGCCCTCGCTTCAGGTCCTGGCATTGGCGGATGAGTTCCTGGTCGGTCGGATCCCAATTGGGACGGATCGAATGGAACGTGAGCCCCAGCTCTTCGACCTTGGCGCGGTAATACTCCGTGGACGCGATCGTCACACGATGGCCGCGCCGGCCGAGTTCGAGGCCCAAAGCAAGGCATGGGTGCAGATCACCCAAAGATCCGATCGTTGCAATCACAATCCGTTTTGACGTAGCCACGTTGATTAGCTAAAGGATGCCTGCAAAGCGAATGCCGAGTCATTCTGTTTCGAGCCGATTTCAAAAAAACGCTTTGTATCGAGGCACGACTGTAGTCGCGCCGAGGTGCGGACTTTAGGCCGGGGTTTTAAAACCCGCGAGAAGGTTCCGGTTTATAAAGTCAGGGCTTTAGCCCTGGTGGCGGGGCGTCCAATGCCAAGCCCAGAGACGCGTCCGGGGCAGCGTATTGATCCTGGGCCTCAGGGTGCCCGAGAATTCAGTTCTGGGAGCGAAACGCCGATCCAGGACGCTATTCAGGGCGTATTCGCCTCTGGGAGGCGCGCACGGAGGCGATCCTCAGAGATCGAAGCCAGAATCAACAGGCTGATGCCGAAGCAGCGTCGGCTGGCTTCAAATGAGAGGCTTTTGACGTAGGGTATTGTGTTTGGGGTAAAATCGGGTCAGTTGCAAAAGTGCCCGCCTGGACACTCCTCAGTAGCTCAATGGCAGAGCATTCGGCTGTTAACCGAAGGGTTGTAGGTTCGAGTCCTACCTGAGGAGCCAAAAAAACAAACTGTTTTCAGTAGGTTAGACCCGGATTTCCAGTGGTGATCCGAAGGGCAAAATACCCCCCGAAACCTCTGTTTTTGCTCCGTCTCCCGGTACACCCACTACATTCCTGGACAACGATTTCCCAGCAGTCCCGGACGGGGATTTCCGGGGGCTATTTCTGTGGTAATTTCAGCGGCGGTTCAACAGCTATCGGCGGGACACTTCAGGGTTTCAATGGCTAGCTCCTCCGCCCGAGTCGAGTGAACTACTACAGTTTGCTTCCAGGAACGTCCGCGGTCGCGTCAGGATGCCCCGAGAGCCATCGGCAGGACGGCGGATGAATATCTTTGTGAATGGCGCGTCGGTTCCCACGCTGGCGAAGGCTTTGGTTCCTTCGTCGCCCTATGCGCCATAAGTCCGGGGGAAGTGTGCGCCTTAAGCGCCCTATGCGCCATAAGTCTCCGGCCCGACGAGTTTCGGGTCTTCGACTTTGGCCCAGAGGGTTGCGGGCCGTCCCCGTCCGGCTGAGGTTTCCCTGGTGATGAGGCCGAGGGTCATCAGTTGTTCGAGAGCGAGGTCGATGCGGTCTTTGCTTACGTGGCGATTGAAGAGGGCGCGGATCTGGACCCTGGATAGGCCTTCCGGGGTGACGTCGAGGGCCTGGCTGATGCGCTGGGCGGTGGGATCGATGGGCTCGGTATCGAAGAGGAGGCGGGCGCTGGCACAACAGTAGTCCCACACGGCGAAGGCGGCCTGGAGATGGCAAGCATCGATGAGCGGAGTGCTATCGAGTGCGGCATAGATGGCGCTGAGGCGGAGGACCTGGGCTTCGGCGCGGCTGGTGGCGGCGCCGAATGCATCCTCGCGCCCTTGACTTAAAGCAGCATAGCGATCGTTCCACAGCTCTCGCGCGGCTGCGGTGCGGGAGAAAACGATGTCATTTTGGCCGTGGACCCAGTCGAGGGTACGACGCAGCTCAGCGGCCAGGGCGGACTGCTGTTCGGGGGGAAGGCTGCCGCCATCAGGCAAAGATTTGCTGCGGTGCACGCTGGTCCACAGACAGCGGTTGGCAAAACCGTTGGCTGATTCGGTGCGGCTGAGATGGTGAGCGAGCTCGGCTTTGCGTGACGTGGCCCACGAGGCTGATATGAGCCGCAGTGGCCTGGACGGGGTGGTGGCCGTCGTGGGCGCAAAGGTCGCCGCCATCCCAGGCGCAGCGGAGCAGAGGAGAGAGCTGGCCGGTTTCGCGGCCGAGGACATGGAGCACGGACGCGAACTCCTCAGAGAGCAGGAAGAGCCGGCGATCGGTGGCGGGTTGTTGATCGCGCAACGCATGCAGGATGGTATTCGGTGTAGGGCGCGCGGTGGTGACGCGGCGCGCAGACCAAAGCGGGTCTGCTTCGGCCAAGAGGGTGGAGATCTGGCGCCAGCTGGTGCCTTTGCGGGCCTTGCTCGATTCGCCAACGAGGACAACGAAGAGATTGAGACCGTGGCGCGTGGCACCCACACGGCAGTGCGGGGCTGGGCCGACGAGGTTGCCGAAGGCGGCCAGGAACTGCAGGAGGACGGCGGCCGGATCGGCTTCAGTGTGTGGGGCGAGGCTACCAACGATGCGACCCGCGATACCGTAGAGAGCCGGGACGGCTAGTGCGGGTGGCGGGGGCGGGACCGATGGCAGGGAATCCTCATCCGGGTACGAGTGTTGGTTGCGTTCCTCGGCGAGAGGCTCGCCTTGTTCGGTTTTTTGTTGCGCCGCCTTTTGGCGGGCCTGGTAAGCAAGCAACTCTCCACTCCGGCGGTTTATGTCGGCGAGTGTTGGCAGCGAGAAGGACGGGTTGAAGGGGTTTTGTCGATTTGCCATGATATGAAACTCCCACGGTTCTGAGTTAGAAAAAGCCGGTTACGCATTCGTCACTGGCGCTCGCGGCGTTGCATTGAGTGACAATCTGAGGAACGCCGTACCTCAGGACTAAAAGGCCTCGATTTTATTGCCGAACGTTAAACGGGGTTTGAAAACCCGTTTAACGGACTAAAGTCCGTGCCACGTCACGGCACTGACGTGCCGTGGTAGAGATTGTGCCGTCCCTGCGGGACTCGCCTCATTTCCTGAAATGAAACTCCAGTCCCCGGACTAAAGTCCGGTCTACACCGACCAGAGTTTTTCCGCAGCCTGTAAAGCCCAACGCCGGGTGGGGGAACTAATATGACGCTATCCCCGCTCACTCCTTTGGTCCATGGGGCTCAATTAAAAAAGATGAGGATGCAGGGGAGGTTAACTGCAAGTAACTGCCTAACACTTGCTTCCAGGGTAGATACGCCATTGATGCCTGATAAAGGCTCCTGACGGGTTTGCCACCGAATGCCAGGAGCGTGTAACCTCCGTTCACTCACGGCATTTCGTTAAGACGGAACACGAGCGGCATGCGAAACGAGGACGATTGCCTATGGGACGGTTGATACTGCTGGTGTTTTTGGTATCGTTATCGCCTTATGCGGGGGCGGCAAAGCGCGTCAATGTGGTGCAACTGGAGCAGGCGTTGACTACCGCCCAATCCGCGCACAAGCCGGACGCGGACATAGCGCGCCAAATTGGCGGCTTTGAGCTTTCCGAATGGCTAACCGAGGCTACCCTCAAGCGGCTCAGCACATCTCTGGATGCGGGCTCCCAAGCGGCGCTGGCTCTGCAATTGCTCGCTGATCAGTCGGCTTTTCTGGACCCGCCGGCGAGCGAGTTACCGTCCACGGCAGCTCCCGCCGACGCTGCGCAGCAGCAGATGCTCGAGGCAGCGCGAACCTATGTGGCCAAAACAGGACCGCAGTTGCCCAACATCTCTGCCATCCGAACGACGAACCGCTACGACGACCGGCCACAGGAGACCAAGAAAGGCGGCTGGCCGGTTCGCGCGGGCCTGCACCTGGTGAACACTTCCAGCGAGGAAGTCTCCGTTTTTGACGAGCGAAGCAATGAGGCCGCCACTGTTCCCACCCGCGGGCGGGAACAGTCTGGTCTGATTTCCGGAGGGGAAGCCGGGTCCACGCTGAAAATAATCCTGACTGACACCGTTAAGGGCAAAGTGACCTGGAGTCACTGGGAACAGGGCGCCACGGGGCCGGTCGCAGTTTTCCATTATTCTGTTCCGAGTTCCGCCTCGCATTTCGAGGTCATCAACTCGATTCAGCGGCAGGCGGCGCTTCAGGGCATTCAGGCCACGTCAGATGCCAGAGCCGGCTCAAAATCGGGTACAGGCATCGAAATAACATCGAACAACGGCCCCAACACATCGACCTTCGTCACCAGGCCTGGCTATCACGGTTCGCTTTGGGCGGACCCGGTAACCGGCTTCATTCTACGCACCACCATGGAGGTCGACGCGAAAGGCAGCAGCCAGTTCAAGAAGGCTGCGATGGTGGTTGAGTATGGGCCGGTTCAAATCGGCGAGAACCAGTTCCTTTGCCCGGTGCGCAGCCTGTCTCTCACGATGGCTGTCGACGGCGCCAATCTCGACCCGCTCACCCGCTTACCGGGAGATGCGCCAACCCAATGGTTGAACACGAGCCAGTTCGCCGGCTATCAAAGCACTCATTAATGGGAAATCGGACAGTGTAACCAAGCTCTTTTGCTTCGGAAATGACGGGGCAACGAGCGGGAATCTCCTCCAGGCTGAAAATAGCCTCAAACAAACCTGTAAGCCACTTCTCCGCATGCAGGGGGGCCGCTTCACGGATGCGTTCAAACGCCGTATATGCGTCCGTTTCGGCAGGAGCCACGAGACTAACGCGGTAAGCCATACCTGGCCCGCATCTCGTCAAACACTTGAGCAGCGGGTTTCAGCTCGCCGCGCTCGGCGCGTAGTATTCAGTGCTTGCTACTTCAAGCCAGACAACAGGCAAACTCACTCTTTTGGCTGCCCGGCCTTCACCTGTTCGCAGGGAATGACAGCAGAAGGGTTCTGCTCGTAGGCGGCCACGCGCCGGTCGAGTTCTTCGGCCTGCTCAGGGGTAATCGATGGCGCATGCCCTTCGAGGTCTACCCAAAGCGCGTCCAGCAACTCAAATTTCTCGGCTACGGAAAGGCTTCTGATACTGCTGGGAAGAGTCACCATATCTTGAGGTTAGGAAGCTGGAAGCCGGATGTCAAATCCTTTTGCTTTGGTGGTTGAAATGAAAAAATCCCAATTTTCGATGAAACTCGGCAAGCTTCCCTATTCTTACACCGGAGTGTGGCGGGAGCTTGAGCGGGCGGTAAGGTGGCGAACGATCCGCGTGGCGCATCATCTTCTGCTGCACGGCAACCGAAGTCCCGACAGCGTCGGGCCATGTGCCCGCCAACCGAATCGGTGCCAGGACCTTCTCGCCCGACCAGCTAAAGGTGATCCAGGAGGTCATTACCCTTACAGTTTTGGGGTGTTCAGTGTCTTCTACTTTGGGGATCGCCTGCACTGGAACCACTTCTTAGCCTTTGACTGTCTCATTGCGGGGGCATTCTTCATGTTTCACAAGTTCTAGTCACCCTGGGGCCGACTCCACAACGGCCTCGCTGAGTAATCGATTATGATTAGCCAGTACCCAAGGCAGAGCATGACGATTCAGCGGAAGACAGGCACGATGACCTTGTTGCCCTTGATGCCGGCTTCATGGATTCACCGCAATCGTCCGCTAGCTGACGGGATTGCAGATGTAACGACTAAGATTGCAATTACGGAGCAGTGGTTTCCTGAAAAAGACTGACGCAATAAAAGCCAACCCAGAGCAGCTCTCATTATTTCGCCATCGCCTGTCTTCCCCCAGTGCATTCACGCCTGAAGCGTTGGTGACCGCGGTCCGCAATGGGCGAACCATGGACGCCATCGCCGTTCCTCCTATATGTGTCCTCGATTTCGATGGCGACCTTGCGGATTGGCTCATCAAGTCAGGCTTAGCTCGGCCGCATCCGGGCTGGGCTTGCTTCCACACCACGATGCTTGCGTTCCAGGTGGACGGCATGGAATGTGGTCTCGTTGCGCGAACGATTGGCGGTCCCTACGCGGTGTTGGTCGCCGAGCAGCTCTCGGTCTCCGGCGCACAAGTGATCCTCGGGCTTACGTCGGCAGGCCGCGTCAGTCCTACGCTGCCTCTTCCCAGCCTCGTCATTGCAGACAGCGCTCTTAGAGACGAGGGCACCTCGTATCACTACCTCGCTGCCGCCGATGTTGTTGCCGCTCCCTCGGAGCTGGCAGATGCGCTGTATTGCGGCCTGCAAGGTTTGAGCCTTCCTGTTTCCCGGGGCCTTGTCTGGACCACGGATGCACCCTACCGCGAGACCGCTGAGCAATTGGAAGAGAATTCCAACGCAGGGGTGCTGGCGGTTGAGATGCAAGCCGCATCTCTGTTTGCGTTCGCAAGTGCTCGCCATGCAAACGTTGGCATTGTCGCCCATGTGACGAATGCAATCGGGCAGACGGAAGACCTTTTCGACAAAGGTTCCGATGAGCGCGCCTGGGATACCGTCCAGGCCATGTGCCGAGCGAGCAAGGCATCCCTGAAAGCACCCTTCGCTAAACTCTAATTTCCCAATTGCTTCAGCATGAAGTTCGCCATGATGTGGTTGGCCTCGATCGACTCGGGTAGGGAAGCGTCGTACCAGAACGCGTGGGGAAGCGCGTCAAACAGCACCAGCCGCGCATCGACGCCCGCTCGCAGATAAGCGCGGTGCAGGTTTGCGGTTCCGCTGAGCAGAGCGTCCCGGCCGCTGGTGATGAAGAGAGTGGGCGGCAGGCCGTGCAAATCCGCGTAGATGGGCGATAGAACCGGATCTTTCGGATCGGTGGACCCAACATAGTACGGATCGTGAATGCCGCCGTCGGGCGGATCAAGATGCCCTGCAAATCCTTGAAGCGTGTACATCGCCTGAGAGTCGGCCAACTGGTTGAAGCCGTCAAGCGTGCTGAAGATGCCAAGGCCAGCGGGCATGGGCAGTCCAAGTAATTTAAGCTTCACCGCCACCTCCGCGGTGAGCATCGCCCCCGCTGATGTTCCATACAGAACGATGTGTTTCGGACTGTAGGTCTTGAGCAGTTCCCGGTAGACGGCGACGGCGTCGTCGACTGCGGCGGGAAACGGATGTTCCGGGGCGAGGCGGTAGAGCACTGCGATGACTTTGATTCCCGTGTAGCCGGCGATAGCGATGGTTTCGGAATAGGAGCCGGAGTCAGCGTTAAAACTGCCTCCGTGCAGGTTGAGGAGGACCTCGTCGCGGTGAGTGCTGGAAAAGCTCGCTGGAGTTACAACCCGCACGGGGACACCGGCAATGGTTGAATCGGCGATGGTATTCGGGCACAGCTTACTCCAGGCCGCGTTCACGACTGCGGCCCGCGCGTCCATTTGGGCTCTGCGCTGTTCGAGCGGCTCCGGAGGACCTTGATCGGGTGTCTTTCGGATGAGAGATTTTTGCGCTTCCGGGCTGAGATCCGGCGGCACCGGGATAACGCGCGTCACGTAGGCAGTCCCTTGCGCGTCGATGTAGCTGGTGTCGCGCGTAGCTGCTGTGGACGCGGTGGTGGGCTGCGAGGTGGATTGGGCAGCGAGCGCAGTGGAGATCGTGAGAACAACGAGAGCGGTCGAGCGATGCATGACGGGCATGAAGCGGGCTCCTGACTGTGGTCGAACAATTCTAGCTTCAACCTCCCAAAGAGCTCTTTAACGCTTGCCGTGAGGGGCGTACTGGAAGCACCGCTCAAGCGGCACACCGAGCACGAGCGCGACTTTGAACGCGGTCTCAAGCGAAGGCGAGTACTTGTCTTGCTCGATCGCGATGACTGTTTGGCGAGTGACACCCACTCGATCGGCCAGTTCCTGCTGCGTCATCTCCCGCATGGCCCGGAGTTCTCGAATCTGGTTGCGTATGGCGGGCATCAAAGCGCTTTCCGGTAAGCCACAATCTGCGTAGCGGTCTTCGTGATATCGGCGATTACCAACATGCCAAAGAAAACGCTCAGAAAATGAAGCCCTACCATCCGGCTGTCTAATTGAAGATGGCCGACCGTCGCGTGAAACCATAACATGCCCAGGCCGAGGACCATCAGCGAGGCGAGCGTTAGATACCCTGCACGATAGCCTCGCAACTCGATCAAACGGTCCCGCTCGTCTGTTATCCGGTTGCGCGTCAAGGCGGCAATGACCGACTGCAGGATGATCTGCAGCACGATAATTGCGATGATCATGCCGGCGACCTTGTTAACGGAGTTCTGTTGGTGCAGAAAGAAGTAGGGGCCGTACACCAACAGCTCCGCCGCGAGTGAAGCGTAAAGGGACTTTTCCCGGTACGAAAGGCTTGTCGCCATCTCGAATCACTCCCATGTAAAGAATGTTTAACATGGTCGACCATAGCCCTCTTTGCCAACGCATGTCAAATATATTTGACATGGCCGAGACATTTCAAGAGCCCACCCTGTCGGCGCGGTGACCGCCGAAAGCGTGAATTGTTCTGGTTCCGGCCGCAACTTCACCACCGTGTTCCACACCCCGCGCGATGAAATATTCATCTCCGCGGCATAAAGCAATGCGCCGCCCCTCGAGGATGAGTGTGTAGCAGCCCTCGATGACAACCATATACTCGTCGTAGTCGTGAACGTGAGCCGCGGACTGCGCCGTTAGGGTGCAAGTCCAAAAAGCCATCTGGCTCCCATCCATTCCATCGAAGACGAAGCCTTCGACTCCGGGCGTCGCCTGGCCGGCTTGGACGATCCTGTTTGCGGGATGTTTCATGAACTCGGGAAAGGTGTTCATGGAGTACGATTGTCGCACTCCATGAATCTTGCAACCGGTTCCACAAAGCACTGTTGCTCCGCGGTCCCAATCCCCATACATTGAGAGAGCGCCGTTGCTGACATGGCAATAGCAAATTCTCTTCCGAGGCCTTACCTTGATGCTGCTTCGTCATCTGCTGGTTGGCATTCTGTCCTCAATGCTGTTCACTCACTGCGCGCAGGCGCAGACGGCTACCACTTCGAACCCTGCCGGCGGCGGATATATTCACGACGATCGCCGGCATCCGCGGGAGCCCTCACGGGACAATGCCTTTTCGATGACGATCAACCGTTATGGCATCGCGGCTACCCTGCAGACGCTCGCTTCCCAGGCCAGCGCAACGATCCTGGCCAAAGGCGGCAACGCCGTGGATGCGGCCATCGCCGCGAATGCGGCCGTCGGCGTGATCGAGCCGATGATGAACGGCATCGGGGGCGACCTGTTCGCGATCGTATGGGATCCCAAAGAGAAGAAGATGTATGCCCTCAACGCCAGCGGCTGGTCCGCGAAGGCGCAGACCATCGAGGCTATGAAGGCCAAGGGGCGGACCAAAATGGGCGGGAGCAGCATTGATTCGGTTACCGTTCCCGGAGCCGTTGCCGGCTGGGAAGCGCTGCACGCAAAGTTCGGTAAGTTGACCCTCGCTGCCGACCTTGCCCCTGCGATCGCGCTGGCGGAAAATGGCTTTCCGGTCACGGAGACCGACTCGGCAAATTGGGTCGAGTACGGCATGAACTTCAAAGAGCGGCCTGCGTTTGCCAGGGTTTTTCTGCCTGGGGGGACTTACCCCCGCGTGGGACAGATGTTCCGCAATCCCGACCTCGCCAATAGCCTCGGCCTGATCGCCAGAGACGGCGCAGACGCTTTCTACCGCGGACCGATCGCGGATGCCATCGTGAAGCTTTCCGATGAGCAGAATGGCTTTCTTACCAAGGCGGATTTCGCCGATTACCGGCCGGAGTGGGTTGAGCCCGTTTCCACTACTTATCATGGGTGGCGGGTGTGGGAGACTCCTCCGAATACGCAGGGCATTGCGGCGCTCTCGATGCTGAATGTCATGGAGCTTTATCCGTTGCGGGCCTGGGGACATGACTCGGCCAGGACATTGCATATTGAGATGGAGGCCAAGGCGCTCGCGTACGCGGACATGCTGCACTACGTGGGAGATCCGCGCACGGAAGAAATTCCTACGGCGAAGCTGATCTCTAAGGAGCTGGCGAAAGACCGAGCCAAGGGCATCACCGACCGGGCCAACTGTAAGGTCTTGCCTTCGGATCGTAAGCAGCAGCTGGACAAGTTGCAGTCGGATACCACGTATCTGGCCACGGTGGACCGCGATGGGATGGTTGTCTCCTTTATTCAATCGAATGCCGGGAATTTTGGCTCTGGGTTGGTCGCAGAGCATACCGGCTTTGCGCTGCAAAATCGCGGGACTGGCTTCTATATGGAACCGGGACAGCCTAACTCGTTGGCCGGCCACAAGCGGCCGTTGCACACGATCATCCCGGCCATGATGCAGAAGGATGGGCAGACGATCGGGTTCGGCATCATGTCTGGTTTTAACCAGGCGCAGGCGCATGCCCAGTTCGTGGCCAACGTGGTGGACTTCGACATGAACCTCCAAGCCGCGATGGATGCGGCACGGTTCAACAAAGACAATTCCGGCTGCAGGGTCAACCTTGAGGACGGATACCCACGCGAGGTGATGGAACAACTGGCCGCGCAAGGGCACCAGATCAACCTGGTTCCGCGCTACTCGCAGGTGATGGGCCGCGGCAACGCCGTCATGCATGACGACAAGTCAGGGGTAAATTTCGGAGCGTCCGATCCCCGTGCCGATGGACAGGCGGTTCCCGAGCAGCCGCCCTACTAGAGCAGGTGGCGGCTGATTCGCCACAGCACCATTTAGACGTACATGCCCTCATCGATTTGAATGAGGAGTTCTTCAACGATGCGGCTGCCGGTGTTGGTGGTGAGAAGGGAGAGAGGAGTTCGGCCGCCTAGCCGCGGTTGTGGCTTGCGCATCCAGGACAATGCCCGTTCCCGGCTGCCGTAAATTACCACTGCCGTAGACACCAGGCGAACGACACGGAGAACCCCGTCGGACTCTTCGATCGTCAGTTTTTCGCGCCGTGAGCGGCGATGCTGGAGCGTCCGCGCCGGAATGATAGCGTCGTTGATCTCAGAACGTTCAAAGCCGAGAACCGTCAGCCGCTTGATGACGGATGTGGCAAGGCGGCCTTCTACGAGGCGAAGAAAGTCTGAATCTGTCGTCGCGTCCTTTACCCCCAGCCAATCGCCGATCTGCATAGCGGCAGCATTCATGATTCCCCGCCCCTTTCGCCCTTCTGCAGTATGCAACAAAATGAGCGGCAAAATGTAGTGGCGGCAAGGCGCCCAACATACCTACCCCCTTTTCTTGCGGCAAGGCTCTCCAGCACCCCAGCAGGCTCGCCTGCCGGGGACCCCGGTTCTTGAGGAAAAGCCGCCATGAGAGTCGTTACTCTGTAAGCACCAGGAGTGAAAATGCTGTAGCGATTGGTTGGAAACATAGCGTCGAACAGGCGGCCCACAATTCGGCATAGCCCCTTTTCCGAAAGAACTTCCGTTTCAAAGTTGCTTTCGAGGATTAAACCCGAAAGAATCGGTGGCACATGTCCACTCACTTCGAAAGGTGAATCAGCATGAAGATAGTCGTAGCGACCGCCCTCCTCTTTGCCGCACCTGCTTTCGCGGCAGAAGCGCCGAACCTTACGGGTCAATGGTCTATCCATAACAACGTCGAGGGAAACGAAAGCGATGAGCAATGCAAGTTTGTCTTGACGGACGACAAGCTCACCGGCAGTTGCACGTCTAACGACAAGTGGGTGGACATCACCGGCAGCCTCGATGGCAAGAAACTTACCTGGAAGTATGATTCGGAATACAACGGCGGCCCATTGACTCTCACCTATACAGCCAAACTCGACGACTCCGGCAAGATCGCGGGCACCGTTGAGGTCGAGCCCTACGCAGTCACCGGCGACTTTACCGCCACCCCAACGAAGGACCCTGGCAAGTAACGATCGAGGCCGCGGCCCCGCGTATACGTTGCTGGTTTCAGTCCGACGGCGGTCCCACCCGGTGTCGCTACCGCCCCCTTGACAATCGATGGTCGAGTTCCTACCATCATCTCCAAGTCGAGGGTCGAATGTCTTCTGCAGCAAAACAAACACAGCAACGAACTGGCATTCTTCAGGGCACGCTTGACATGCTCATCTTGCGGACGCTTCTCTATGGCCCCGCGCATGGTCATCAGATTGGGAAGCACATTCAGCGAACCACAAACGAATTTCTGCAGATGCAGCACGGGTCACTCTATCCTGCGTTGCATCGTCTGGAGAAGAGAGGCTGGGTTACTGCCAAATGGGAGACGGCTCCTGACCGCAACCGGGAATTTAAATACTACCGCTTGACGGACAAAGGCAAAAAGCAGCTTGTGGTCGAAGAGTCGCAGTGGAAGCAGATGGCCGAAGCCGTAGCGCGCGTAATGTGGCCCGCGGTCGAGGAGAGCTGAGATGAAGTGGTGGCAACTGAAGAAGAGGAATGCGGACCTTGAGAGGGAATTGCGGGCGCTTCCTGATTCTGTTTTTTTGTTAAAGCAGTTTCGGAATTACTGTGGCCTAACAAAGCTCGCGAGGTGTGGTTTTCCTTGAGAGAAAACCACGTAAAGGACCGGTCTACACCAATTCCGAAACTGCTATAGCCCCTGGGGTTAACGCGACTGGACTTCGATCGTCTGCTTCAGCTTCTCGTTTGCCCGGATTTGGATCGGCATGCTCTTCTTCAAAAAGGCATCGAGCACGTTCGGGTCGGCCCATGCCAAATCCCAGCCTCCATCGATGGCCAGCAGCCGGTAGCGCCCGGGAATGATGTCGAACAGAGAAAACGTCCCGTCAGAGTCGCTCTGGTCACGGCGAAAGAGAATGTGATTGTCCTGCGCATCCTCGGGCGCCAGTACCACCATGACGCCGCCCGTCGCATGGCCAGACAATTCGGCCACACCGTCGATCTGGCCCCACCCGGAACCCGCGATGATCTCGAGTTTCGGAGCGTCGCCGGGTTTCACCTCCAACATGCGGCCCTTCACCGGTGCGTTGGGCGACGCAATGCTTGCCAGGTACTTTTGCGGAATCCGGCCGACGACCTCATAGTCGCCGGGGGGAACCTTGATTGAGAACTCGCCCGCCCGATCGATTTGCTCGCCGTAGTCCCGGCGCGGATGCGTGCCCAAGAGCGAGATGCTGCCGGAGGGGATCTTGCCGTCGATCGAGATCACCTTGCCGACAACGGAGACTTCCTCCGTGGCGCCTTCTTCATTCAACTGCGTCGCGCCGGCGGCGACTTCTGCCGTGAATTGAGTCACCTGCGGACGATTCCCGGCATAGGTTGTAAGCGCGACATCGTAGCGCCCGGGAAGCACGCCGTCGACTTCCAACACACCGTTCTGGGTTGTCTGCGCACCCGTTGCCACTTGTTCCACTTGGCCAAAGACAGACTGCGTGAGCGAAACCCCAAAGCCGCCTTGTTGATCGCGAGCGACAGGCAAACGTAGCCGCACGGCGTGCTGAGCAATAAGGGTGACGTCGATTTGGATTCGCTCGCCGCCCTTGATCGGGATAGGTGTCGCATCGTCGGAGTCAGTCGCATTGGGATAAAAGGTAGTCGGGTACGCTACATCGAGTTGAGAAGCGGTCTCGCTCTCCTCCGCCCCGCCTGGCGGGTTATTGATATGCGGCCCCGCTCCGCGCGCATACCAGGGCTGCGCCGAGACAGCGAGGAAATAATTGGCTGGCGCGATGTTGGGAATTTCGTACATGCCTCGATCGTCCGTCACAACGGTCTGCCGCTGCTGCGTGGATCGAACACCTTCACGGTCCCGGTCTTCAAAGAGTTTTACCTGCGCCCCGCGTACCGGCTCGCCCGCTTCATCGCTCACCACGCCGTAGAAAATAGCCTGCGGCATCAGGTGGAATAGCAGACCTTCGGATTTCAGTTCCGGGCCCACGGCGACGGCGGTGGAGAAGGTTTCGTGTTCCTGGTAAGACTGGGTGAGATAGCCCCGCCTGGCGGCGCTGAGTTGATATTTGCCCAACGCCAGCCCGTCAAACACAAACTGCCCGTCGTCGCCGGTTTCTGTGGAGAGGGAGCGGTTGCGAGCCGTTGTCGGATTAATCTCGACCACGCACCGTGCCAGGGCCTGGCCGCTGCGTCCGTCGACAACTTTGCCGCTGATGCGCCACGTGCGGGCTGCGGCGGGAGCGGGCTGATCCGGCTGCTGCGCCACGCCGGCAACGAACGCAAGCAGGAATGGGAGGGCGCACAAAAGCAGGGGTCCACGAAGGCAATTGCCCGCTCCATCGTGTGCGCCTTTCTTGTATCGTCGCCATTGCGCTCCGGCATTGTTTCGGGAATAGAACATCTACGGTTCCCCCGCTACCATCTGTAGTTGAACCTCTGACTTGCCATTCCGCGCGATGGTCACTTCCTGGCCAAGCGACGAGTACTTTTGCAGTGTCTCGGGGTCGCGGTAAGGCAGCTCCCGCTGTTGCTGCATCGCGATCACCAGGTAGCGGCCGGGCGCGAGGCATGCAAACGATCCTTCCGCCGGTGCGGTCGCCCTGAATCTCTGGTTCGCGAAGAAATTCGTCGCGACCTCCTCGGCTCGATTCCCCAGCGGAATCGCGACAACAAACCCATGACTCGTTGGACGATTGGCATCGCCCACAGTGACGGAATACTTCAGTGAGCCGCAGTCGTCGCGGAGCACCACGCGCAGCACGCAGGCTGCACTACCATGTGCGATCTCCAGGGGATCGCGGCTCAGGTCCACGTTCCCGCACGAAGCGGATGCCAGGTACCATGGCGGTGGCAGTTGCGCCTGGATCGCGTAGTGGCCGGGTTCGATGTTTTCGAAGACCAGCGGGCCACCGGGTTCCGGCGGCCCTTTGCCCGAAGACGGCGGATTCTGCGCGGAAAATACGCGCGGCGGTCCTGCAGGATCGTCTTCTTGCAAGAGCAGGTTCGGACTAGGGAGCGGGGTGGAGGGAGCCTTTTGCGTATCGGTGCTAACGGCCTGGTACTCGACTTCCACAGGAACTTTGACTTCCGGCCCCAGGTTGATCGAAACACCGTCGAGCGGAGCCTGGCCAACGGTAATCTGGCCTGTTCCCAGGTACTGCTCGCCCTCGACAACGGAACGCGCCTTGATGCGATATGTGCCGCTGGGCAACATCATCCGGAATGCCCCCGTGGGATAGAAGCGGACGGGCGGGGAAACCGAATCGCCTTCATTCGTTTCGAGCTCGAAACCTACGCCCTGTCTAAAGCGGCCGCCTACCTGCCCGGTGATCGGATAGAGTTTGCCCGCCGTGGGGTTTACGTTGGCTTCGACGCGATCGCCGGGCGCAAGCGTAACCGCGCCATTCACTCCGTCGCCTCCCAACGGTGGATAGGCGACTGGCAAGAAGGCAACAGAGGACGCTGCCTCCGGTAAGCCCTCGATTTTGAAGCCGGTGGCAAGAGAGTATTTGCCTGCCTGCAGTTCGGCAAAGCGGAACTCGCCCTCTGCGTTGGTCCTGGTTGATTGCGATTGCTGCCAGTGCCTCAACCCACGGGTCACCCGCAGCTCCTTTAGGTCGACAGTCAGGTCCTGAATCGGTTGGCCCGTCTGATCGGTAATGGTTCCGAAAAGAATGGCTTCCGGAATAAGTTGCAGCATGATTGACTCGCCTGGCGAGATCCCTTCATTGTCCTGGGCAAAGAATCCTGGTTTGGTGACAAAGGCTGTAGCGGCGTCTCCGCCTACGTTGTCGAACTCGAAATGCCCATCGTGATCGGTCAACATAGCGCGCTGGCCGCCCAATTGCACTAATGCGCGCGCGATGGGTTGGCCGGTAACGCTGTTGACTACCTGTCCGCTGAAAGTACGTGGTTTGGATTCGGTCTGTTGGCTTGGGCCACCCTGATTGGAATCAACTGAGACTTGGCCAAGGCAGATGGCTGGGGGGAATACGAGCATCACAGAAAGAAACAACCGCAACATTCGGTCAGGAATCGCCATCCACGCCAACCTGGGAATGCTCCACAGCGTACCACCTTGGAAATGATCGAAGGCAGCCGTTCTCTTTGACTTCTGGACCGGGACGAAAGCACTTCCGTCGCATTGGACTTTCATGAGCTGACAGGGAAAGTGATATTGGCGGTTAGCCAAAGCCCATGGTTCCTGTAAACTTCAGGAAGCGGCAAGTGGCGATATCCCCCCGAACTGTTTGTGCAAGGATAGAACTCCGCAGGCATCCTTGCATGGTGGGGGCGTAGGTAGAAATCCTCCCCGACGAGCCAATTGAATCAAACGGTTAGCCTCTTGAGGCGCATCGTGTATTGGGCGGTACTGGGCAACTATCGGGGAAATTCCGTGAAGTCGGGCTCCAAGCTTTGTACGGACGCTCCATCGTACGCAGGCGATTTGCTGCGTAGATGTAGGCTTTTTGCCATTTCGTCTCGTCTGTCTTGGATTGAGGTCCGTTAGATCGGCCCGCGGATCGAAGTTGCAGTAATTGCTGTAAGTGTGTACGCCCAGGATTGAGGCAGCTGATTGGCTCTAACGCGATGGTTTACTGCAATCTTCATAGTGTTGGTTTTCGTTGCAGGGCCCATCGCAAGGTCGCAATCGACATATGCCGCGCTCGACCTGCCGGATGATCCCGCAAGCGCGCAAGCAGCGTCAGATAGTTCCCCAGCGCAGATAACTGGCTTGTCGGCGTCTCAGACTCAGTCCGCTCCAGCTGCCGGGACTTCAGGATCGGCGACCCCAATCTCGGCGGAAGACCAACTGAAGAAGCAGGAAAAGCAGCGCGTGTTCGGGGTAATGGCAGCATTCAATACCACCAACAACAGTGACGCGCTTCCTCTCAGTGCCGGCCAGAAATATAAGTTGTTTTTCAGGAGCGCGACCGATCCGTGGCCATTTGTGCTTGCGGCGTTTACTGCCGGCGCCGATCAAGCCGAGAACAGCTTTCCAGAATACGGACAGGGTGCGCAGGGGTACGGCAAGCGGATTGGCGCCTCCTACACCGACTACTTCACCGGCAATCTTCTCGGCAACGCTGTCCTGGCAGGTCTTCTGAAAGAAGATCCGCGCTATTTTCAGAAAAGCACGGGCAGCTTTACGGGCCGGGCGCTATGGGCGGCCAGTAGCACGGTCTGGTGCAAGCGCGATAACGGGTCCTGGGGGCCGAATTACGCGAACGTCCTGGGCAATCTCCTTGGGGCCGCCGTTTCCAACTTTTACTATCCGCAAGCCGATCGTACTGCCGGCGGCACCGTCGAACGGGGAGTGACCGTAACCGCGGAAGCGATTATCGGCAGCGAAGTTATCGAATTCTGGCCCGACCTCGTGCGCCACCATAACCGGAAAAAGGCCGAGAAGCTCGCTCGGCAAGGCGGGCTGAGTGCCGCGCCAGACGCCGCTCCGCCTGCTCCACCCGCCTCGGCGCCCGCTTCGCAACCTTAAGGTCTGGTTTAGGTGTAGTCCGGCCCCAACAGGGGGTCGTCCCTGCTTAGACTGTGGGCGTGGCGGGGCCGCGTCCAGGTAAAACGGTTGCCGGCCATTCTACTCCCGGAACCACCGTGCGCTTGTGAACGCGAGCAGATTTCCATCGCTTCCTCCGCACAAGCTTCTGGGCCGATAGCTGTCGGCTGTCGCGCGGCCGCTTCATTATTTACAACTGCTGAACGGTCGTGTACGATTTCGAGTTTCACGGTCGATCGACAGTTTTAGAGCAGTTTCGGAATTACTGTGGTCTGATAAAAACCGCGAGGTGTGGTTTTCCTTGAGAGAAAACCACGTAAACGCCGGTGGCTTCGGTCTACACCAATTCCGAAACTGCTTTAGGCGCCGCATTTTTCACTTGGGATGAATACAGAGGAACGAATACCGGTGCGGCTTTCTTCGGGAGACGCACTTCGCCACACTTGCCTGTGCAGAGTAAAAGTGAAGATGCTTTGAGACTTACCCCTCTATGCGCATTCTGATGGGTTGGCGAAAATGGTTGTGGATCGTCGTGTGTGGCGCCTCGGCTTGGGCGCTCATCGATGTTCTGTTACCGTTACGTTCCACGCACGCATCGGAGCCGCCCGGCTATGTGACCAATGGTGTGTTCACGGCGGCCCATCCCACGGCATACCTGGCCGTGAAAGACTTTCTCGACGTTCATCCGGAACATCCGGTGCAGCCAATCGCCTACACCCACATCGTGCACCTGGCCAAAGGCTTGCCTTGTACGTTTTGCCACGTCGGTGTGGATCAGGGGCCGGAGGCGCGCATCCCTGGTGTGACTGTCTGTATGAGCTGTCACTCGTCGATTGCCACGGACCGCCCTGAGATCAAGAAGATTGCCGCCTATAAGGCGCGCGGCGAAGAGATTCCCTGGGTGCGCGTGTACAACTACAGCGACTCTGCGCACGTGCGGTTTAATCACGCTCCGCACATACGCGCTGGGGTGGACTGCGCCACATGCCACAGCGACCTGACGAAACAGACAACGGCCGAACGCAAGGTGAATTTGAACATGGGCTTTTGTCTCAACTGCCATACGCGGAAAAAGGTCTCGATCGATTGCGAGACCTGTCACTACTGAAATATCGAATGTAGGCAACTCTTATGGAACGGCGTGACTTCATCAAGATCTCGGCTCTCTCTGGCGTCATGGCGACGCTCGAAGCCTGTCGCGCTCCAGAGAAGCAGCTCATCCGCTTTGTTCCCGAAGAGGAGTTGATTCCCGGCATTGCTACCTTTAAGCCGAGCGTTTGCACGCTGTGCTCCGCAGGCTGTGGACTTCAGGTGCGCGTGATGCAAGGCGAGGCGGATGTGGTTCGCGGCGGCCAGCAGGGAATCATCAAAATGGGCCTGGCGAAGAAGCTCGAAGGCAATCCGCAACATCCGGTGAACCAGGGCAAGCTCTGCGCGCGCGGCAACGCAGGGCTACAGGTGCTCTACCATCCTGACCGCATCACGCACCCCATCAAGCGCACGGGCGCTCGCGGCTCGGGTGAGTTTCAGCAAATAACCTGGGACGATGCGTTGAAAGAAGTGGCTGGCCATCTGAGCACGCTGCAAGCGTCCAAGTCGACAGACGCGTTGGCCTTCTTGGGCCGCCCCTCGCATAGCCGGCGCAGTGAATTGATTGCGCGATTTCTAAAAGCGTTCGGCGCTCCACCCGCCGTCTGGTACCAACCTTTCGACGAGGCGGTATTGCGCCAGGCGAATCTGCTGAGCTTCGGTCACGCCGCGCTGCCGACCTTTGATCTTGCCCGCGCCGATTATGTAATCTCCTTTGGCGCCGATTTTCTCGGCACCTGGAACTCGCCCGTGGCGCAATCGGTAGGCTACGGTGAGATGCGCCAGGGCCGCCCTGGACGCCGGGCGAAGTTCGTCCAGGTTGAGTCGCGTATGTCGCAGACCGGCGCCAACACCGACGAGTGGATTGCCTGCCGTCCGGGAACGGAAGGCGCGCTGGCCCTGGGGATTGCGCACGTCATCCTGAGGGAGAAGCCCGCGCTGCCGGGCGCGGGCTCGCACGCGGGTTCCCTCGCCGGGTTACAGATCGCGGGCTGGTCCGCGGGGCTGCCGGACTTTGCACCAGAGGCAGTCGAGAAGCAAACCGGCGTGCCTGCTGCTGTGATCAAGCGTATCGCGCATGAGATTACCCGGAGTGGATCGGCCGCTGCCATCATCGGCGGCGCGCCGCTGGCCCACACCAACGGGTTGTTCAACGCGCTCGCCGTCAATGCTCTGGAGTCGCTGGTGGATAGCGCTCGCGATGCGGAACCGGTCGTTAGCTTCACGCCTTCGGCTTCGGGATTTACGCCTGAGGCGCTGCCGGGCGAAGCGGCGGCCCCGATGCAGGCAAGCCTGGCTAGTCTCAGTGCGTTTGCGCAATCCGCATTGTCGGGCCAGCCGCATACGCCGCAAATGTTGTTGCTGTATGAGGCCAACCCGATTTTTTCCGCGCCGCCGGCCCTGCGTGTCCGTGAGGCCCTGGGAAAAATTCCCTATATCGTCAGCTTCGGTAGCTTTATTGATGAGACCAGCGCTCAGGCCGACCTGATCCTGCCCGATCACGCGCCACTGGAATCCTGGCTCGACAGCATACCGGAATCGGGTTCACTGCAATCTGTGGCCAGCCTTGCGGCGCCCGCTGTGCTCCCCTTGCACGACACGCGTTCCATGCCTGACGTGATGCTCGGTCTCGCTCGTCAGCTTGGCGGTGACGTCGCCAAAGCTCTTCCGTTCGCGACCTACGATGCGATGCTGCGGGCCGCATTTGTGCCTCTGCGCACGCGCGGCGGTTCGATCGATGCTAAGACGGACGACGACTTCTGGGACGCGGCGCAGACGCAAGGTGGTTGGTGGAGCTCACCCACGCCAACGCACTCCGCTAGTTCGCGGACGGCCCCTGGGTCACCAGGCCCGGCGGCTGCCAAGCACGCCCCCATGGCCATGGCCGCGGCGGAATTTGCCGGTGCGCCCGCGGACTATCCGTTCTATTTTCTGCCTTACGTCTCGCAGGCGTTTGGCGATGGTTCGACGGCCCATTTGCCCTGGCTGCAGGAACTGCCGGACGTGCTCACCTCGGCCATGTGGTCGAGCTGGGTTGAGATCAACCCCAAGACTGCGGAGCGCCTCGGGATCCAACCGGGAGACCTGGTGGAGATCGCCTCGCAGCAGGGAAGCGTGCGTGCGCCCGCGGTGCTTTCCCCCGGAATCGCCCCTGACATGGTAGCGATGCCCGTCGGCCAGGGACATGAAAACTTCAGCAGGTACGCCAGCGGCCGGGGCAGCAATCCGTTCTCAATTCTCGCGCCGCTCGCGGAGCGAGAAACCGGGTCGCTCGCGTGGGCGGCCACACGGGTAAAGATCGCCCGCGCTGGTGGACCTGAGCAGGCAAAGCTGGTGTTGTTCGCAGGGGGCATGAGCGGCTTTCCTCACGAAGAGGATCGACGCTAGAGCATTTTCACTTCTACTCTGCACAGGAGGGTGCGGCGAAGTGCGGCTTTTCTTCCACCCCAGCAAACTCGCTTGCCGGGGACCCCGGTTCTTGAGGAAAAGCCGCCATGGGAGTCGTTACTCTGTAAACACCAGAAGTGAAAATGCTGTAGCGAGTGTGAAAGCTGTGCAGTCCGTTAAGACGGTTCGAAGGGTAGCCTATGTCGCATAAGTGGGGAATGGTAGTGGATCTCGATCGCTGTACAGGCTGCGAGGCGTGCGTCGTCGCCTGTCACGCGGAAAACAATATCCCCACAGCGGGTGAAGACCAGGCCGCACGAGGCCGCGCCAAGCATTGGATTCGTGTTGAGCGCTATTGGGAAGGCGATTTTCCCAACCCGAAGATTCGTTTTCAACCGGTGCTGTGCCAGCAGTGCGACGAAGCGCCCTGCGAGCCGGTTTGCCCCACCTATGCCAGCTATCACACGCCCGAAGGGCTGAATGCCCAGGTCTACAACCGTTGCATCGGTACCCGCTTTTGCGCCAATGCTTGCCCTTACAACGTGCGCTTCTTCAACTTCTACAATCCCACGTGGGATATGCCGTTGCAGCTGCAACTCAATCCCGACGTCTCGGTGCGCAGTGTCGGCATCATGGAAAAGTGCACCTTCTGCGTGCAGCGTATCAAGGCTGCGGAGATACAGGCGGAAGCAGAGAAGCGCGAGCTCAAGGATGGCGAATTCACCACTGCCTGCGCGCAATCGTGCGCATCGAAGGCCCTGGTCTTCGGTGATTTGAACGATCCCACCAGTGAGGTCTCGATGCTTTCGAGTTCCAATCGCGGCACCAAGCTGCTGGGCGAACTGGGCACCAAGCCCAACGTGACCTACCTCGAACGAGGCAACTGGCAAGATGCAAAGAACGGCTGAACAAATCGAGCACGATCTGCTTTGGCCGCTCTTTCACAGTAGCGGTAAGTATTGGATCGCCGTGGCGTTCGCCACGAGCCTGCTGCTGGCCGGCGTGGCTGCCTTCGGTTATCAGCTCTATGCCGGTATCGGCGTGTGGGGACTCAACTCCCCGGTGTTCTGGGCGTTCGACATCACCAATTTCGTCTTCTGGATCGGCATCAGCCACGCGGGCACACTGATCTCCGCAATTCTGCGCCTCACCAATGCCACCTGGCGCCGGCCGGTCACTCGCTGCGCCGAGGCCATCACCGTTTTCTCTGTTTTGATTGGCGCGATTATCCCGCTCTGTCACATTGGGCGCCCATGGCTGGGCTTCTGGATGATTCCTTACCCCAACGAGCGTCATATCTGGCCTAACTTTCGTTCGCCCCTGGCCTGGGACTTCTTCGCCATTTCTACCTATCTCACCGGCAGCACCACATTTCTTTATCTGCCGACGATTCCAGATTTTGCCGCCGTCCGCGACGTCTCCACCGGCTTACGCAAAAAAATCTATGGCGTGTTGGCTCTGGGTTGGCAGGGAACGCAGCGCCAATGGCAGCGTCTCGAAATCGCCATGCATATCATGGCCATCGTCATCATCCCGGTCGCTGTCTCGGTGCACACCATCGTCTCCTGGGATTTCGCCATGACGCCGGTGCCTATGTGGCACTCCTCGATCTTCGGTCCGTACTTTGTCGCCGGCGCCATCTTCAGCGGCATCGCCGCTCTGATCCTGGCCATGGCGCTGCTGCGCAAGCTGCTGCACTTAGAGGAATATCTGGAGCCGATTCACTTCGAGAACCTGGGCAAACTGCTGCTGACCATGAGCCTGCTGTGGTTTTACTTCACGTTTGCCGAACGCCTCACTGCCTGGTATGGCAACTCCCCACCGGAAATGGCGGTGTTCTGGGATAGCATTCGCAAGCAGTTCGCGCCGTTGTTCTGGATCATGGTGTTCTGTAACTTCATCATCCCCGTGCCCATCCTGGCGATCAAGCGCCTGCGCACCATCACGGGAACTGCGATCGCGTCCTCGACCGTGGTGGTGGGTATGTGGCTGGAGCGCTTTCTCATTGTGGTGCCTTCGCTCGAGCACAAATTCCTGCCTTACTCCTGGGGGACCTACAAGCCGACCTGGGTAGAGGTCACCCTGATGGTGTCGAGTTTTGGCTTCATGTTGTTGCTCTACCTTTTGTTTTCAAAAATCGTGCCCATGATTTCCATCTGGGAGTTGAAGGTTGGGTTGCAACCCCACTTCAGGCTTCGTACGTCACCTATGGCCGATCGCAGGCATAAGGGTGTAACTTTGCCCGGGCCCCTGCCCACGGATGCGGCCGAATGAAGGCCCTCTACGGTCTCTATGTGGAACCAGAGGCCGCGCAGCGCGCCGTCGACGCCCTGCGCGCCGCCAGCGCCGAGCTGAAGTTTGATCCGAAGCAAATTGTCGTTGTCTCGGGAGAGCCCCACGAGGGCTACGAATTTGCCGACGAGCACGTGACCGGCAGCCCTTATCGCTGGGCCGTACTGGGCGCCGCGGTCGGCGGCGCCAGTGGTTTTCTTCTAACCACTCTTTCGCAGAAGTCCTATCCCATCCTGACCGGCGGCATGTCGCTTACACCTGCCTGGACAAACGGGATCATCGTCTACGAGATGATCATGCTGGGCGCTATCCTGACCACTCTGGTAGTTCTGCTGGCCGGAGCGGGGCTGCCCAGTTTCAAAGGAGTGATTACCGACCCTGAAATCGCGACGGGAAAGATACTGGTAGGGGTGGTGGATCCACAAGATGGCTTGCAGCCGGAACTGGAAAACCGCCTGCGGCAAGCAGGCGCCTCCGCAGTGAAGCAATCTTCGAGGACTTGATGGGACTCGAAAGGGGCTAAAAGCGACCGCTGCTATCGGTTACGACGCCGCCTTGATGCTCGCCACATGGATTGTTTTGGTGGTCGTGTTGAGGGTCCCGGTTACGGCAACCTTCGCTCCGGCGAATGAGGCTGGCTTTGTCTGATCGTCGAGTTGATAGGCAGTCTTGGTGGCGGGGTCAAAGAGCGTGTACTTGCCGCCCATCTTTACGCAGCGGTTGGTGCAATCCTTCGGGCTCTCGCCCTTTAGCGCCATGATCTGGTGCCCGCCCAAAGCGGCGCACTGGCTATCGATGATCTCGCCTTTAAACGTCTGCGGACCCTGGGCGAAAATGCTCAGCGACGCCAACAAACAACCTACGCCTATCGCTAGTTTCTTCATGGAATCGATCTCCTCGCGACCGAAGTTACAGGCCCGCCACCGACGCGACTATGTGACGTCCGGGATAGTTTCACAACGATTCCGGCATTGTCAATCTGCGACTTGTGGCCCCTCTAGGGGCGGGTCTTTCGACAGCAGGCGAGCCTGAAAACGATAACCGATGTAACTTGGATACGAGAAAAGTTCAGCTATTCCGTTCGCAATGGAAAGGATCATCCAGGCATGCCAAGACAGGGTCACAGCCACTCCCACTCCCACGGCCACGTGCATGATCATGCGCATCCCCATCAGCATGCGCACTCTCACAACCACGTCGCCGAGGGCGGTGGAGAAACCTCCCGCCGTGATTTTCTCAAGGTGTTGATGGGCGGCGCCCTTGCTGGAGCGTCCTTGCTCGAGCTTGCGTACCATCGCGCGGCGTGGGCGCGCGCAGCCGCTCCTTCCAATGCCGCCTTATTCAACATTCAAAAGGTTGCGGAAGGCGTTTATTTCGCGCAGGCTCGTCCGCAGGCCATGATCAACTGCAACGCGGCGATCTTTGTCCGGTCGAAAGACGTGGTGGTGGTCGACACGCATTCCAAGCCTTCCGCTGCCGCTGCTTTGATCAGCCAGATGAAGCGGGAGGTTACCACCAAACCGGTGCGCTACGTTGTGAATACGCACTTTCATTGGGACCACACGCAGGGCAGTCATGCCTATCGCGCCGGCGAGGGAAAAGTCGATTTCATCGCCAGCGCAACCACCAAAGACCTGATGGAGAAACTGTCGGTTGCCAGGATGAAAGCTTCTGTAGGGGCGGCGCCGAAACAAATCGACGCTCTGCGGGAGCAGGCCGCAAAGGCAACCTCGGCTGCGGAAAAAGCCTTTTGCGCAGACCAGATTCGGCAGTTGCAGGCTTACCAGGAAGAGCTCAAAAACTACACGCCCGAGCTGCCGACCATCACCTTCGACAAAACGTACTTACTACAGGATCCTGCCCATGATCTGCATCTTGAGTTTCATGGCCACGCCCACACTGCCGGAGATGTGTTTGTCCATTGCCCGCAAGCGCGGGTGGTCGCCACCGGGGATGTAATTCACGGCTTTCTACCCTTCATCGCAGATGGCTTTCCGCGGGTTTGGCCGGGCACGATCGACGCCGTTGGCCAGGCCGACTTCAACACCATCCTGCCGGGCCACGCAGCCCTGCAAACGGGACGCACCGCGATGACCAGCTTGCGCAATTACATCGAGGAATTGACGGGGAAGGTTGCGGACGGCAAGAAGGCCGGCCTCTCGGTGGCCGAGATGCAACAGCGTATTACGGTCGCATCCCTCAAGTCACTGCATTCCAACGGCTATCGAGAATATCTTGCGCGCATGGATGAACAGAGCCACGCGCGTTTCGAAAAACGGACTCCGCTGCAAGAGGGCGTGAACGTGAATATCGGCGAAATCTACACCAACCTGGACCGGACTTAAATCTAGTCCCGTCCACGAATCTTGGTCAGCAGCCTGACGATTTCGAGGTAGAGCCACACCAGCGTGACCATAATCCCGAAGGCGCCGTACCACTCCATATATTTGGGGGCGCCCATGCGCACGCCGTTCTCGATGAAATCGAAATCGAGCACCAGGTTGAGCGCCGCGATGCCCACGACAATCAGGCTGAACCCAATGCCGATTGTGCCGGAACCATTGATCGAGGAAAAGTGCACGCCAAAGAAACCCAGGACAAATTGCAGTAGATAAAACAGCATCACTGCGCCGGTTGCCGCCACAATTCCCAGGCGGAATTTCTGCGTCACCGGAATCAGGCCGGAGCGGTAGGCGAGCAGAAGAACGAGCAACGTACCGAAGGTCAGGCTGACGGATTCGATCGCGATGCCGGGGAAGCGCAACTCCAGAATCGACGAGATGCTGCCCAGCACCAGACCTTCGAGAAGCGCGTATGCGGGCGCGGTCACGGCAGCCCACTCTTTCTTGAAGGTGGTTACCAAGGCGCAGACAAAACCGCCGATACCGCCGATCAACAAATAGGGCATGACCGCCGCGGCCGAATGCGATTGCATAAACTGATTCCAGGTCCATGCCGCGGTCGCAATCGAGCAAAGTAAAAGCAGGCCGGTCTTGTTGACCGTACCCTGCAGGGTCATTCCTCTGTCGAAGGTAGAGAATCCCTCAAAACGTTTGTCGTTCAGTACGGGATTCGATGTCCTCATTAGTTCCGCCATAGCGCACTCTCCCTGCCAAAACTGCTGCATAACCAGTTTACGGCAATTTCAGGCAACGGATCTTCGTCGGCCGCGTCAGAGCCTAAGAAGGCGTTATAGGCAGAGCAATTGCGGCCGGGCAAATCCTGGAACCTTGTTCCCGCCGCCTTCCGGCTCCAGGTTCCGGCTCCAGGGTTGCAGCTCGACAGGTTTCACCCGATTGGCTGACCTTGAAGCGATCGAGGCCGCACTATATAGATCAGTTGCGGTGACTTTAAAAAGGCGTCGACGGGGGAGCCGACGATGGCAGAAAAGGACGCAGGCAATGTGTCGTTGAATGTAACCGGAAGTGTAACCAGTATGGGATCAGATCGCCAGAACTTTTGGAGTGTCGAGCGACGAGAGTGCCTCGTGCGCGGAGCCGGCGGAACCCACGGAAGAGGGGCGAGCAGACGCGAGCACCGGCCGTTTGGAAAATCGGGGAAATCCGCTGTTCTTGTATGCCTTCTCCAGCGTAGCCAGCACGGAGTCGACGAGATCGCCACTCGTGAGCTCAAAGGTCTGCCAATCCTCGTCTTGATCTGCCTGGGGTTTGTAACCGTTTCGGAACGAGATAGCAGTGGAACTGTTAAGAGTGCGCCTATCGGGGAGGATCGCAAATAAAACTTTGCGATGATAGAACGCGCAGGTGCCAAAAACGTGGCACATTGTCACGCCGGGCCAGTGCAACATCTCTTTGCCCAGAAGTGAACACCAATCCTGCATTTCCTGTGTAACCGGCAGTGATAGATAGTTCATATCTGTATGCCATGTTAAAGCGAAACGCATGCGAATAGCAAAAATGCATCAGTTGTTGGGCTTTTGAAGAATCATCGAGGGGCGAACCCTTCTCATTCGAGGCCGCTGCCTGCGTTCGAGGCTTGCGTCATAACTTTATGTCGTGTTAACAGGCGCCGCGTAGGCTCCGGATGCCAAAGTCATTCAGGCGTCGATACATTTCATGGCCAGCCTGAACACATGAATCCGGCTGACCCGGAAAGAAGGGCAGCGGCTGTTTCTTTGGCCTGGTCTCTGCGCTCCAACGGGTCGATGAGGCTGGACCACGAACGAACCGGGTGTCCCTACGTTTATCCTTATGGACGGCGGCCCTGGATTTAAATGCTCTAGCGGCAAAACTGGATGGCAGGCCGCGGTTGTCGGTTGCCGGCATCCGCGCAATGCAGCGGCGCTCACGCGCAGGAGTGCGATTCTCAATGTCGTCACGTAAGGCCGAGGTTGCGATCGTCGGCGCGGGCATCCTGGGGTTGGCGCACGCCTACCTGGCTGCGAAAGCCGGTAAATCGGTCGTGGTTCTGGAGAAAAGTCCGCGCGCGGCCGGCGCCTCGGTGCGTAATTTCGGCATGGTGTGGCCCATCGGCCAGCCGGCCGGCGCAATGCTGGCGGTGGCTTTGCGCAGCCGCGAGTTGTGGCTGGAGATTCTTTCCCGGGCAAACCTGCCGCGCCGCGAAACTGGATCGCTCCATCTGACGTATCGAGCGGACGAGGCAGCCGTGGCGCAGGAGTTCTGCGAGCTCGGTCCCAGGTTGGGCTATCAATGCGGCTGGCTGCCACCGCGCGAGGTTCTGGAACGCTCGCAAGCCGTTCAGCCTGAAGGACTTGCGGGCGCCTTATGGAGCAGCACGGAATTTACCGTCGATCCCCGTCAGATCATCCAGTCGTTGCCGGCTTTTTTGGCAGAGCAATACAACGTCCAGTTTGTTTTTGGAACAGCGGTGACCGCGATCAAGCACCCGGTGTTGCATACCGGTGGGGGACAGTGGCAAGCGGAGACGGTGATCGTTTGTAGCGGCGATGACTTTGAGACCCTCTATCCGCAGCACTATGCAGCCAGCGGCCTCACTCGCTGCAAGCTGCAGATGATGCGCACGGCCCGGCAGCCAAACGGATGGCAACTCGGCCCCTCACTTGCGGCAGGCCTGACTCTGCGCTTTTATCCCGCCTTCCAGGTTTGTCAGGCGCTCCCAGCGCTCAGCCGGCGCATCGCAGAGGAGACGCCTGAGTATGATCGCTGGGGAATTCATGCCCTGGTGTCGCAGACTGTGGATGGAGCGCTCACTCTCGGTGATTCGCATGAATACGGGCTGGCCGTCGATATTTTCAACAAGGAAGAAATCGATGAGATCATTCTTCGTTACACAAAGCAGTTCTTGCGGGCTCCGGATCTGACGGTTGCCGAGCGCTGGTACGGTGTGTATGCGAAGCATCCTGAAAAGCCGCTGGTCGTGATGCAGCCGGAAGACGGAGTCAGGATTGTCGCCTCGCCGGGAGGTTCGGGCATGACGTTATCGTTTGGGGTGGCGGAGCAATCGATCAAAGCCTTGGGGTTGCTCCATGCCTAGCCCAACCATCCCGGCTGTTTTTCTCGACTGGGCAGGGACCGCCGTCGATCATGGCAGCATCGCGCCTGTCCGTGCGCTCGAAAATATCTTTCACGATTTTGGCATTGCCGTTCCAGCGCTCTTGATACGCAGGTATATGGGGCTGGCAAAAAAGGACCATATCCGCAAACTGCTACAGGAGCCGGAAGTCAACGATCAATGGATAGCGCTGCACCCAACGCCGCCGCATGAGCGCGATGTGGAGCAAATGTATGCCAACTTCGAGCCGCAAATGATGGAGGTGCTGGCCGGCTACGCGACCGTTATTCCGGGTGTGGCAGAGACCGTGGAAGCGATGCGCGCACAGGGCATGAAGATCGCAGGCACCACAGGCTATACCAGGGCGATGCTCGACCGCCTTGAGACGCTCGCAGCGAATCAGGGCTATCGCACCGATCGGTCGCTGGCTCCGGAAGATGCCGGCGGCGGACGGCCCTTTCCCTGGATGTGCTACCGGCTGGCCATGGATCTGCGCATCTACCCGCTTTTCGCCTGCGTGAAGATTGGCGATACCGAGGCAGATATCTCGGAAGGCCTAAATGCCGGTATGTGGACCATCGGTGTGACTCGCAGCGGAAACACCGTCGGCCTGCCGGAGGCCGATTGGTGGAAGCTCGATACCGGAGAACAAAAACAACTGCTGGCCCACGCGGAGCAGGAACTCTGCTCGGCGGGAGCCCACTACACGGCGGAAACCATTGCCCACACGCTGCCGATACTCGAGGAGATTGCGCTCAGGATCGCCGCCGGCGAGCGTCCGAAATGAAAAGGACGAACGTGGAACGCGTGACCAATAAGAGCCCGAACGCGGCGCCCCTCCGGCAGCTCACTGGCTGGCATTTGCTTACCGTCTGCTTGTTGTTCCTCGGCTATTTTGGCTACTACTTTTGCCGCTCAGACTATTCCGTCGCTTTACCGTTGATTCTGGCCGAGCAGGTGCGCAAAGGCACACCTCAAAACATCGCCCAGATCCGGCTGGGTTCGATCGCCTCGCTTGGAGTGCTGGCCTATGCCATTGGCAAGTTTCCCAGCGGCGGCCTGGCCGATCGCTTTGGCGGGCGGCGCAACTTTCTCGGCGGCATGTTCGGTTCCATCGTGTTCACGCTGCTCTTTATGCTGGGGGGCGGGTTCCCGATATTCACCCTCGCCTGGCTGGGCAACCGCCTGGTACAGTCGCTGGGGTGGCCCGGGTTGGTTAAGGTCACTTCTCGCTGGTTTTCGTACTCCACGTACGGCAGCGTCATGGGAGTGCTCAGTCTCAGTTACCTTTTCGGCGATGCAGCTTCGCGCGGCATCATGTCGCTGCTGCTGGTGCACGGCTTCGGGTGGCGAGGCCTCTTTGCCGCGGGCGCGGTTCTGTTGGGAGTGCTTTTTCTAGGCAACCTCATTTTGTTGCGGGAATCTCCTGCGTCTTATCGCTTGCCACCCCCGGAAGAAAATCCCCTCAACCTTTTCTCCGGCATCAGCGAAGCCGCCGGCCGGCAGAGCAGTACTGCGATCTTCCGCACACTGCTGAGCTCCTACGCATTCTGGCTGGTTTGTGGCCTCTCGCTCGGGACGACGCTGCTGCGCGAAACCTTCAACCTCTGGACGCCCACCTATTTCACGCAGATGGTGGGCATGACGAGTGCACAGGCCGCGAGCGGGAGCGCACTGTTTCCCTTCTTTGGTGGAATCTCTGTACTGCTGGTTGGCTTTCTTAGCGATTATCTTGGCCCTGAGGGCCGCAGCCGTATCCTTTTTGGCGGCCTTTGTGTTTCTGTTCTGGCGCTGATGGGCCTGGCCGGCGTGCCTATGCATGCTCCGCGGCTGGTACCGCTCGCGCTGGTCGCTGCCGTGGCCTTCTGCCTGCTGGGGCCTTATTCGTATCTCGCCGGTGCGATGTCTCTTGATTTTGGCGGGCGCGAAGGCAGCGCAACCGCCTCCGGCCTCATTGACGGTTTCGGCTATCTCGCGGGCGTTCTCTCGGGCAACAGTATGGCGCATCTGGCAGTCGCGTACGGATGGCAAACCATGTTTGCGGTGTTGGCCGGGGTTGCAGGCCTTACCAGCGTTGTGGCAGCCCTCGCTCTCTGGCAACAACACCGGCGCGCCCTCGAGGTGGGCCTGCTGCGTACTGTGGAGAGACAATGACCACACGAGCGGAAACTATCGATATCGCCGCAATAAAGTGCACGCCGCGGGAGCTGGTGCTTTCCTGGCAGAGTGGGACCAGTAGTGTGTACAGTGCGTTATGGCTGCGCGACAACGATCCCGCGCACCGTGACGCCTGCAGCGGCCAGCGTTTGATAAGCCTCACCGATCTTCCCCAGGAGCCAAAGCTGCAGGCCGCTGAGCTCTGGCCGCCTGGCAGTGTCACTGTGCGTTGGGAGGATGGCAAGAACAGCGTCTTCACTCTTGCGTGGTTCCGCGCGGTCGACCGGGATCTGCGGGCCACTGCACGCCCGATGCGCCTACCCTGGATGGGCCAGTCCGCAGAAAAGTTTGCCTGGTGTGACTACGCCGACTGGAGCCGGGAGCCGGCCGCTCGTGAAGACTGGCTTTATTACGCCGCGCGCGATGGATTGGCGTTTCTTCGCAATGTACCGATCGAAGACGCGGCCGTGCAGGTGGTTGCTGGTTCCTTCGGCTTCGTTCGTGAAACCAATTACGGCCGCATCTTCGATGTACGCAGTGTCGCCGAACCGAACAATCTCGCTTACACAAGTCCCGGTCTTCGCGTTCACACGGAGAATCCCTATCGGGAGCCGGTGCCAGATTTCCAGCTGCTTCACTGCCTCACCGCCGCGGGTCAGGGCGGAGACAGCATTTTTGTAGATGGAATGGCGGTTGCCGAGCGCCTGCGCGCCCATGACCCCAACGCCTTTTCGACACTCTGTCAAATGCCTGTCCGCTATCGTTTTCAGGACGCTACGGTCGACCTCGCCGCGGACCGGGCCATGATCGAGGTGGATGCGCGCGAACAATTCCGCGCCATTTATTACAACGATCGCGCGATTGCACCGCTTCCCTTCAGGGGCACAGTACTCAGGAACTATTACGCAGCCTACCGTCAACTTGCCGAGTTGATAGACGATACAGACCGGCGCGTAACCTACCGGCTGCAGCCAGGCGATCTGGTCCTGTTCGATAACACACGCGTTCTGCACGGCCGCACGGCTTTCTCTATGGAGGCTGCCGGCGGACACAGCGCCGTCCGTCATCTGCAGGGTTGCTATGTCGATGCGGATGGACTCTATAGCTCGCTTGCAGTACTTTCTCGTAGAAGGAGTGTGCACCCATGACAACCTCGGAAGTGGAATGTCTGGTCGATCTGGTCGATCTGCTGAATGCAAAGGGTGGAGCGGCTTATTTTGGCGAACCGGTTTCTGTTCTTGAACACAGTTTGCAGGCTGCCCACTCCGCCGAACTGGCTGGGGCCGGCGCTGCAGCCATAACCGCTGCGCTGCTGCATGACATTGGCCACATGCTGCACGGTCTCGATGAGGAAATCGCCGGCCGCGGCCAGGACGGCATGCACGAAGAGATTGCGGCCGACTACCTCTCGCGGTGGTTCGGTGAAGACGTGACCACGCCGATTCGTTTGCACGTGCCCGCCAAGCGATTCCTTTGCTGGCGCGAACCCGGGTACCTGGAGCAGCTCTCGCCCGCATCGATACAAAGCCTCGCCTTGCAGGGGGGCCCGATGAACGACGAGCAGGCGGCGGCGTTTTTGCGCAATCCTTATGCCGGCGCGGCGATTGCGCTACGCCAATGGGACGATGAGGCCAAGGTCCCCGGCCTGCAAGTTCCCGGCGCCGCTTACTACCTTCCGATGCTTCGGGCCTCCGCTGCAGAGAGACTGGCGCGGAATTAAGCAACGGCGACAGTAAGACAACGAGTTCCGATGCTTCGGGCCTCCGCTTCAGAGAGACTGGCGCGGAACTAAGCAACGGCGACAGTAAGACACCGAGTTCCGATGCTTCGGGCCTCCGCTTCAGAGAGACTGGCGCGGAACTAGATTAAGCAACAGCGACAGTAAGACAACGAGAGCTTTTCGAAAGGGATGACATGTCACTCGCGAACAAAGTTGCCATTGTCACCGGGGGGAACAGTGGTATCGGCGCCGCGGTTGTGCGGGAGCTGGCGCGACAGGGTGCAAGTGTCGTAATCGACTATGTTTCTCATCCTGAAGCGACGGATGCGATGGAAAAACAAATGGCCGCTTTGGGCCAAAGCGTGATCGGTGTGCAAGCGGACGTGAGCAAGCTGGACGACCTGCAACGCCTGGTGGATTCTGCCGTGGCGAAATTTGGGCGCGTCGACGTTATGGTGAACAACGCCGGCGTCGAAACGCGCACCTCGATTCTCGATACAACGGAAGCGCAATACGAGAAGGTGCTGGAGATCAACCTGAAGAGCGCGTTTTTCGGCACGCAATTTGCGGCTAAACAGATGATCAAGCAGGGCGGCGGGGGCCGGATTATCAACATGACTTCGATCCACGAAGACTGGCCGATGCCGGGGAACACGGCGTATTGCCTTTCCAAGGGCGGTATGCGCATGTTGACGCGTACCGCCGCGGTGGAACTTGCGGCCCATAATATTCTGGTTGTGGGCGTGGCGCCGGGGGCAGTCGCGACGCCGATCAATCTTTCCACCATGACCGATCCGGCGCTTATGCAGAAATTGAATGCCGCGATTCCGTTGGGCCGTATGGCGAAGCCGGAAGAAATTGCCAACGTGGTTGCGTTTTTGGCGAGCGACGCCGCCAGCTACATTACGGCGACTACGATCATCACCGACGGCGGCATGATGCAATGCAGCCCCGGCCTTTAAAACAAGATCTGTCCTGGGTCAGTCGGGCAGGGCGAAACTGTAGAGCACATTGCCGGCGGAGACGGCGATGAATTGTTTTCCGGCGACCGAATAGCTCATGGGAGACGAGGCAATGGCGGCCCCGGTTTGGAAATGCCAAAGCGATTTTCCCGATTGACTGTCGAGCGCAATCAGATTGCCTTCCGAGGTGCAGGCAAAGAGGACTCCACTGGCCGTGGCCAACACGCCAGCCGAAAAAGACAGATGTGTCAGTGGAAATTTCCATTGGACTGCGCCGGTATTGGTATCGATGGCCATGACGCTGTTCTTGTCTTCTCCACCGATGAAGATCGGGGCGCCACCCATGTATTGCCGTCCGGCCTCATAGGTTACCGGTCCACTGCGATAACCCATGGCACTATCGCGGGCGGCCACGAAGAGCAAAGAGCGTGCTGCATCATAGGAAGGATTCTGCCAATTCGAACCACCCACCAGGCTGGGGTAAACCGTGTTGCCCTCCGGCGATGACTTCCAGTCAGGCGCAAGGATTGGGCTGCCATCCGCGTGGAACCCCAGGTTCCATGTCTGCTTTACGTACGGCTCAGCGAACATGAACTTTCCATCGGTTCGATCAAGAACATAGAACATCCCATTGCGGTCGGCCTGCATCAGGACCTTTTGCGTTTCGCCTTTGACCGTACGATTCGCCAGCACCAGGTCTTCATTGGCATCCCAATCATGGGTGTCGCCGGGCGTGAACTGGTAGTGCCACTTGCGCTTCCCCGTGGTTGGATCGAGCGCAACCACAGAACAGGTGAAGAGGTTGTCGCCTGCGCGGACCGCTCCGTTCAAACCAGGTCCCGGATTCCCCACGGCCCAGTAGAGTGTGTCGGCATCGGGGTCGTAGCTGCCCGTCAACCACGCGCCCCCACTGCCATGTTTCCAACTGTCGCTGCTCCATGTGCTGTTGCCGAACTCCCCCGGGCCCGGGATCGTGTAGAAGCGCCACAGGCGCTTGCCGGTCGCCGCATCGTAGGCGTCGATAAAGCCGCGAATGCCGAATTCCCCTCCGGCAATCCCGACGATGATCTTGTCTTTGATCGCCAGGGGCGCGCCGGTGAGCGTATAGCCCTTGAGTGTATCGGCCATCTGCGTTTCCCAGAGCAGCCGTCCGGTGCGGGCGTCAAGCGCAACCAGCGTCGCATCGAGCGTGCCGAAGAATACCCGATTGCCGAGTACGGCCACTCCGCGATTGAACGGATTTATCTGGTACGGGCTCACCACCTTTTGCCGCCGCTCGTATTTCCAGATCTGCAATCCAGTCCGCGCATCGATGGCAAACACCTGTCCCGGCGGCCCGGAGGTGTACATCGTGCCATCGATTACCAGGGGCGTGGACTCCAGGACGGAAGGCCCTGGCATCTGCACCGACCATCGCGCCTGCAATTGCTGCACATTCGCGGGAGTGATTTGGTCCAGAGCAGAGAAGTGATGGCCCTGGTAGTTGCCCCAGTAGGTCATCCAGTTTTGCGGTTCGGCCTGAGCGTTGCGCAGCCGGTCGAAGCTCAAGCCGCCGGACAATGCCACCTGGATGGTTTTGCTCAGGTCGCGAGCTTTCAGACTCTTCAAATAGGCGACCGTGTCCTCAATTTCCGATGCGGAGAGCCTCTGCGCGTAGTTGGCCGGCATCAGGGACCGAGACTCCATGTGCTCATCGAGCAGGGCGCGCTTATCGAATCGCTGCAGTTCGCCGTTTAGATCGGTAAGCAGCAAATTGTAACTGTCTTCAGCTCGTATGATGCCGCGTATGCTTTGACCGCTCTTCGTTTTCACGCTTACGGGACTGGGCGCGAAAAAGCGGCGTCTCGCGCGGGCCGGGTCGTTCGGATCCAGGATCACGCTGCGCAGGTAGGCCGCGGAGTTTGCGCCGGCGGCGGAGAGATCCGGCCCGACAAGTCCGCCACGGCCGTTCACCTCGTGACACGCACCACAACCGCCCTTGCCCCAGAAAGTCCGTTCGCCTGCAGTCACGTCGCCGGCCACGATTTCATCCATGGCAGCGCTATTGGTGTTGAGGCTGCGCAGGTAGGTAATGATGCGCCAGATCGTGTCGGTCGGCAGGGCAGAGAAGGCGGGCATTTGCGTGCCCGGCACGCCGGTCCGTATGGTCTGGAACACGTCGTTGTCTTCGCTGCCGTGCTTGAAGTTTCCGCCAGCCAGCGCCGGACCACGGTCGCCTCGGGCCTCTCCTCCATGACACACCTGGCAGGTTTGCGCGTACAGTGCTTTGCCGGCGTTCGCTGCGGCGGGGTCCCCGGCAAAGGGGTTCGTCACCTTGTCAGGCACATCCGCGCGTTGTGCGATGGCGGTCGCAGTGCTTACACACATCGCCGCGCCCAAGGCCCACTTAACCGCTAGCTGATTGATCAACCGTCGAGTCCCTCGTTGTTGGCGAAAGCGGCGAGCCAACGGGAAGCAATGCCAGTGAGTCTCTTGCGCACCACCGCGGTAAACTCCGGCTCCGAGATATTCTGCAACGCATGCACCAGCTCATAATGCTCTTTGCCCATGGAGCCGGTCAGCGGAGCCCCGCTGGCCAGCACGACGAACGTGAAAAGAGGCGCCATGAGCCGATCCAGAGTCTCGGCTAAATAAGCATTGCCTGACAACGCCCAGCATTGGCGGTGGAACGCATAATCAAGCTCCAGGAATTGGCGACGGTCGGCTCGTTCGCCTGCGTCGACAACTTTTGCGATCTGACCGCTGAGTTCTCGAATGTCGTTTTCGGTTACGCGCGGCTTCGCCCACTGCAGCGCCAGCAACTCGAGTTCTACGCGGAGAGTGTAGAGCTGACGAACCTCATCCGCCGTGAATTGCGTCACGTAGGTGCCGGTGTTGGTCACACGCCGCACGAATCCCTGGCCCTCGAGAGAAATCAGCGCCTCCCGCACGACGGGGGTTCCAACTTTCATTTGCCGCGCCAGCTCTCGCTCCACAATGGCGTCGCCAGGCTTGAGCTCGCCGGCAAAGAAAGCGTCTTTGAGGGCGTTGATGACTCGATCGCTCAGTGAAAGCGGTTCAATTTCAGCGAAGGTGGGCATAGAAAACCCTCAAGGCAGCGTTGGTGCTCGTTGATTTATCATCGCAGTCTCAGGGGCTAAAGCCCAGATCATTTTCGGCGCATTGCGGCACGGCTAACGCTCGCTGCGGCGAGGCAGCCGTGCCCTGATACAGAGCCTGGGACGCTTGAGGAAAAGCCCGGACCTCAGCGGCTTCTAAAGCCGTAGGGCGCACAGGATATTTGTGGCACGGCTTTAGCCGTGCCCTGCCTGAGAAATTTGTTTCTCCCATCGTGCTCGCAGCGTTCTTTTGTGGACTTCCTCCGCAGCCTGTAAAGGTCGTGCCCTGACAAGGGCACGATTTCAGTCGTCGGCAGGTGCAACGCAAAACGCTCTGCGTGTTGCTCTCTTCGCAGCGCCCAACCTAGCCATCGGCAGGCGCTCGTGTGTAGACTTCTCCTTTCGCGCCAGTGATAGATCAAGGATCGGGCTGTCGTACGACATGCCAGGATGCAGCCTCATGCCGACACCGCACGGTGATGATCTCGGGACGGTTTCAGAAGCATCGGCAGGCGTGCTTCCCGGACCTCGCGGCGGCATGACCGGGCCTACCCGGGTGCGCTATATCGTGCTGGCGATGACGATCGCCGCGTACATGATCACGTATATCGACCGGGTGGTCATTTCCTCCGCCGTTCCGTCCATTCAAAAGGAATTTGGGTTCTCCCTGGTGACGATGGGATGGATCCTGAGCTCCTTTCAGTGGGCCTACGCTCTGTTTCAGATACCGGGCGGGTGGTTCGGCGATCGGGTGGGCCCCCGGCGCGCGCTGACCATCATCGTGAGTTGGTGGTCTGTGTTTACCTGCGCGACGGTACTGGCCTGGAGCGCGGGGTCGATGGCGTTGATTCGCATCCTCTTTGGAATGGGCGAAGCCGGCGCCTTTCCTATCGCCACGCGTTCTCTCTCTCGCTGGATGCTGCCTACGGAACGCGGTTTTGCACAGGGCGCAACGCATGCCGGTTCCCGGCTCGGAGGCGCGCTTACCCCGGCCCTGGTGGTGCTGATCATCGCCCACTACGGATGGCGCACTGCCTTTGTTTGTTGCGGTTCGCTCGGATTGATCTGGTCGGCCGTGTGGTATGGGTACTATCGCGACACTCCGGATGAGCACCCTTCTGTCAACGCCGAGGAGCGCGCACTCATACGTTCCTCATTGGAGGTGGCCCGCGGCAGTAAGAGCACCCAGAGCGTTCCCTGGAAGCGCATCGTGCGCAGTCCGCAAATGTGGCTGCTTTCGTCGATGTATTTTTGCTACGCCTATGACATCTCTGTTTACCTGGTCTGGTTTCCCAAATATCTCAATGCCCATCGCGGATTCAATCTTCGGCAGATGGGCTTTTACGCGAGCCTGCTTTTGCTGGCGGGGACGGTCGGCGACATTCTTGGAGGATGGATCTCGGATCGCTGGGCAAGAAAATCAGGCGATCTGAAGATGGCTCGCCGCATGGTGGGCGCCGTGGGATTTCTTGCCGCCGGTGTGTGCATGGTACCGGCGAGTCTCACGTCGAACTCCATGACGTGCGTGTGGTTCTCCTGTTTGGCGCTTTTCTTCCTGGAGTTAACCGTGGGTGTCTCCTGGGCGATTACTCTCGACATCGGCGGCGATTCCGCAGGGTCGGTTTCCGCAGTGATGAATACCTGCGGCAACCTTGGCGGAGCGATTGGCTCCGCGCTGTCGGGTTATCTGGTCGTGTATTGGGGATGGAAGGCGCCGTTTCTGGTTATGGCGGGTCTTTCGATCCTGGCGATGGTGCTGCATCTCCAGATCGATGCGAAGCGAAGGTTGTTAGCGGTGTAACCGGCTGCGGTAACCGTTACTGTGCTTTGCGGTGCATGCGGTTTCCGGTAGGAGGCTATTTCGTGCGGGCATCTTCCAGAATCCTTTTGGCGCGGGCCGGATTGAAGATACCGCACGAGCAAAACCGGGAGAGGCAGGCGGCCGCCTCCTCGGGGGTGCGGCGGTCTTCTTTTACGAAGTCGATCATCTTTTTGGCCAGGGAGTGAGCGATCATTCCATGACCGCACATGGTCGAGAGCATCGCGACCTGGGCGTTGGGAATCTTTTCCGTCTTGCCCTCAAAGCCGAGGGAGTAACCAACACTGTGGCGATCGATGCAGGCGTAGTTGCAGCAGCGCTCGGCGCCTTCGATGGAAGTGGAAATGTTGACGCTCATCCCCAGGTTCTCTTCCTTGATGCGCTTGACGAACTGCTCCGCGGCGGAGAGGTTGTCGAACACCGCCGCACAGGTAGTGGGTACGGTCAGGCCTTTGATCACCGCCTGAAAATCGGGCTGCCTATCCCGCTTCCAATGTGCCAGCGGGCTGAGATTCTTTTGCGACCGCAACGCGCCTCCGTGCCGGGCATCGCCCAGGTTCACCGGCTTGTACTCCAACGCAATCTCAAGAAAGCGATGCAGCTTCGGCAACGCATTCGGATCTTTGTTGCTCTTGCTGGGGATCGCGAAGACGATGTAGTCGTCTTGGAAGCTCTCGGCGGCCCCTAGACGATGAAGTGTATTGGTCATACGCTGGCAGTCTCCCGGGAAGGCTCGGTGGATGGCAAAACGATCTGACCCAAACCTATGTTGGTTTTGGCGCGCTCGAGTGTATAGCCCATCCGTTGCAGGATGGGGGCGACGATGACTTCTTCTCCGTGCTCGCCGCAGCGGGTTGCAACCCCCATCGCGACCACCGTATCGAGCCTCTTTTCGACGTCCCAGACGACGTGAATAATCTCTTCAGTGCGCGCTACCGGCACTTTAATTTCGACAATCGCCGACATCACCTTTTCGTCGAGAATATCGTCACGCAGCGTGCCGGTGCTCACATCGGTCATGAGAGAGGTAATTGGGTTCTTCTTTTCGAAGCTGACGTTTGCCTCCGCCAGGGCCCAGCACATCACTTGTATCTCGCGGAACCGGACACCGACACCGGGCCGGCCAAATTCGATGGTGAAGCCAACATCGCCTACCTTCACCCTGCCGGTTACGTCGTTGGTCTTCACTTCTTCCGTGCCTCGGCCTTCGACGCCTGTCGACTCGTGGGGCACGCTGGGGTCTGAGAAGGCCCGGCGCACGACGCGCGGCCAGACGAGCTGGTCGGGTTCAAATGCCGCGGTGGGGCAAACATCGGGTTCCGGTTCAAAGCGAATCCGGAGCGCGGCAAACACACGCCGAACGGCGCGCACCAAGGTGGGGTTCAGGTGCTCCTGGCTCAGCCCATGGAAGCAGGCGTAGCATTCGACGCACTCGTCGCGCTTAATGGTCGCCCGCTTGAGGACGGGATCAATGTAGATGGCGCCCATGGGGCAAACGTAAGTGCAGTTTCCACAGGCCACGCACTTATCCGGATTGATCTGCATGGTTTGGCTCCCCGGCAGAGCAAGATTACAGGATGATCTATCATCGCGTCGAGTCATGCATAAAGGGCCGCCACTTCGTAGTCGTCTACGGAAGGAATCGAGAACTCGATCAGGCCGGCCGCGGCTTGAAAGGGAACGTCCCTGCCGGCGCGCAGCAACTCCACCCGGGTAACATGGCGGCCCTCCGGTAGCCGCATCGATACCTTCTGCTCGCCGATGGGGTAAAACTCCCGCACCCAGCCGCGGTGCACGTTGGGGTTGGTGTAGTTCAAAACGTGCACGGCAAAACCGGCTTCCGTTTCCCAGGCGAATGCTTCGATCAGCCCTCGCCCGGTGATCGATACGGGCGCGCCAGAACCTGCTACCCAGCGGATCGAGTTTTGCAAGAGGCGGCTGAGATCGCTGTTTCCTGAAAGCCACATGGTGCGCTCGATATCTCCGGGAAAGTAGGCGAGGCGTCCCTTTTCTGTCTGCCGCAATACGACCGCCGGTTCGTTTGTGTGCGGGCGCGGGGGATAGGAAAGCTCCGGCGGGTATGCTGGAAAGCCCGGTATGACGGTGAGCACGGGGTTTTCGACCGGCGCGAGGGGCACGCGGTACTCCGCGCCGGGCAAAATGCTGGTGCCGGTGAAGCCGTCCAGGCAGGGATGCTGCTGCTCGATGCGGGCATAATAGGGATTGCCATCGCCTTGCCTGCCGATGACGGCTCCCGCGGCGTGGATGCCGAAGACGTCGGCAAGGCCGAAATCTGCCCGGCGCTCATTGCGATCGGTATACATGCTGGTTTCAAACGTGGCCAGCAACGATCCACCCTGCTCGACGTAGGCGCGCAACTGCCGGCACTGCTCATCGCTCAGCAACGCGGTGTTGGGCAGAATGAGAGCGGCATATTTCTTGAGGCGCTCCGGCTGCAATCTGTCTTCGTGCACAAAGTCGAAAAGAAAACGGCCCTCGAGCAGCGCGTAGTACATACCGTTCATGTACTGCGACATGGGCACATCGTGGGGAGCCTTATAGAACAGCTGCGTGCGCTGGCCGATGACGACACCAAGATTGGCAATCGTCTGCCGGTTCGCGAAATGGGCATCGTGCTTCGCGGTCCAATCGAAATAGTCGTAAGCGATTTTTTTAAAGCGGAGATCTTCGCCCAACCCGTTCTCGCCGCCGATGGAGTGCACGTAGGGCGTCATGCCGCTGGCGGATGTTTCGGCAAGCCATATTTGTGCTTCCGCGGGAGACTTGGTGCTCTCGCGCCACCGGATCGGTCCGGTGGACCAGAGCCCGACCACGTTGGCCGCCATCTTGCCATCGAGCACGGCGTTACACACGCGGCCTTGCAGAGTGCAACCCCAGATTGGCTCGTCCTGGCCGCCGCGACCCTGGTTGTCCGCCTGGAACCAATGGCACACTTCCCCCAGGGTGGATAGGTTCGGACCGCCGCGGACGCCACCGCCGAGGTTCGCGAAGAAGAAGCTGCTGGTCTTTTTAGACTTCGCAAGGCCGTCGTAGAGATTCCACAGATAGAGCAAGCGTTCGTTGAATTTATCCCAGTAGGCGGGTGTTCCTGGAGCGGGTAGTTGGGTGCATTGCGTGCAGTTGCAAGAGGGCACGCTGCCGAGCGGGGGCCAGCCGTTCATATAATGAGCGTCTACATCGTATAGGCTGTTGATCTCGCGGATGATGGCCGGCATGTAGTCGGTCATGTAGCTGGTGAACATGCAGGTCTGGTAGAGGTCTGGGTCATCGGCGGTTGCCCGTGGATTGCCCTGGGCATCGCGCTGGAACCATTCGGGGTGGGCCTGCAGCGCGTCGGCCCAATTGAGATCGGGGCTCATGCGGGCAATGGTGCGGATGCCGCGCTTTTTGGCGGCTGCGTTCAACTCGCCGAAGAAGTCACGGTTGCCCAGGTATTTGGCTTTGCGATGGTAAGGGACTTTGGTTGGATAGAAGGCAATAATGCCGGTTACGCTTATGAAGGTGGCGCCGACCCGGAGGCGCGCCATGTAGTCTGCCCATTCTTCAACGTTCAAGACCGCAGGGTCATGCTCCGTCTGATTTACCTGGGCGATGCGGCGCAGGTTGCGCTGCCATGGCATGTCGGGTGGTATGGGGGCCACGCTGGGCGCAGCTTGCGCTCCTTGTATCCCAAAATAGGCCGCCGGTAGCGCTGCCCCGGCCTTCACGAAGGTGCGTCGGTTGATCACGTTGGGATCCTTGTGCGAGAGGATGCGGTAGATCGTCGGTAGTGTATCGCAGGGTGTTTGGCATAATGGCTGCGAAGAAGATGAGGCGAAATATGAAATTTGGGGTCAACACATTTATCTGGTCGGGGACGTTTGACGCAAGCCATTTTGGTTTGCTGCCTGCTATCAAAGAAGCTGGATTCGATGGGGTCGAAATTCCACTTTTGCGGACGGAGGGGTTCCAAGCGGCCGAGATCCGAAAGGCCGTTGCGGCGTACGGATTGGAGTGCAACGGCTGCACCGTTCTGGTGGACGGCCTCAGCCTGATCAGCGAGAGCGCGGATATCCGGCGCCGGACGCGCCGGCACCTGGAAGATATAGCGAAGGCCGCGGCCGAGGCGGGCATCTGCGTTGTCGCCGGGCCTCTCTATAGCCCGGTCGGCTACCTGCCAGGCAGGCGACGGACGAGCGATGAGTGGCAGTGGGCGGTGGAAGGCTTTCAATCTGTGGGCGATACGCTGGCCGCACATGGGATGACGTTCGCCATCGAACCGTTGAACCGGTTTGAAACCTATTTTCTCAATACCGCCGCGGATGCCGCGGCCCTCGCCGAGGCGATCGGGCACCCGCATATCGGCATTCTCTTCGATACCTTCCACGCCAACATTGAAGAAAAGAATATTGCCGCCGGCTACCGCACCGTGGGCCCCCACCTCAAACACGTTCATACCTGCGAAAACGATCGCGGCATCCCCGGATCCGGTCATGTGGCATGGAAAGAGGTATTCCAGGCTCTGCACGCCCTCAACTACGACGGCTGGCTGACGATTGAGAGTTTCGGTTTTGCGATCAAGGAGCTGTGCGCTGCCGCATCGATCTGGCGCGATATCGAACGCACGCCGGAATCAATCGCCTTTGAAGGAGTGAAGTTCCTCAAGAAAAGTGTGGCAGAGGCCGCGGGTCATTAAAGACTCGCACGGAGGACCCTCACGGAGGCCCCTCGCTAAGGCCCTGGCCACGTGCAGGCGAAACTTGTTTGGGCTATATTTGCCAAGGACATAATTCCGTCTCGCGACCCAAATTTTTATTGGAGATTCTGCATGCCTGAAGTGGTCCGGTCCCCGAAGATGTACGACGTCTGCATTATTGGCTCTGGTGCGGGAGGGGGTACCGCCGCCAAGGTCCTTACCGAGGGCGGATTGAATGTAGTGATGCTCGAGGCGGGGCCGCTGCTGAACCCACCGAAGGATTACAAAGAGCATGTTTGGCCCTATGCGCTGCCCCATCGGGGAGCGGGTATTGGAGGGCGGGCGCGTCACGAACTCAATGGTGAATTTCTGGCGCCTAACGGGTTCTGGGAGATCGAGGGGGAGCCGTACACGACCGCCCCAGGCTCGACGTTTCGCTGGTTTCGCTCGCGCATCGAAGGCGGCCGAACCAACCACTACGGACGCATCACCCTGCGGGTTTCGCCGAATGACCTGAAGGCGCGTTCCCGCGATGGCCTGGGAGACGACTGGCCGATTTCATATGAAGATATTGCGCCCTATTACGATAAGGCCGAAGCGTTTATTGGTGTGTTTGGTTCCAAGGAAAATCTTGCCGACGCTCCCGACGGCGTATTTCAGCCGCCCCCCAAACCTCGCTGTACGGAGACCCTGGTTAAGAAGGCTTGCGATCAGCTGAATATCACCTGCATCCCTTCGCGCATGGCCATCCTCACCAAGCCGCTGAACGGACGCCCTCCGTGCCACTATTGCGCGCAATGCGGACGAGGCTGCGTCAGTGCCTCCAACTTCAGCTCCAGCCAGGTGATGATTCCACCAGCGCATGCCACCGGACGCTTCACGATGATTCCGAACGCCATGGCGCGGGAGATTGTGGTTGGCAAAGACGGCAAAGCGCAAGCCGTCTCCTACATCGACAAAGCGACGCTCAGTGAAATGCGTGTCCATGCCAAGGCGTTCGTGGTGGCCGCAAGCGCTTGCGAAACGGCCCGCCTGTTCCTCAACTCGAAGTCCTCCCTCTTTCCCGATGGCATTGCGAATTCTTCCGGGGTGGTGGGACGCTATTTGACGGATTCGGTGGGCAGCAGCGTAACCGGATATTTTCCGCAATTGGCCGGGGTGGCGCCGCACAATCATGACGGCGTCGGCGGCATGCATATGTACATGCCGTGGTGGAGGGGCGACCGCAAGAATGACTTTCCGCGTGGCTACCATATTGAATTCGGTGGCGGCCGCCACATGCCTGGCGTGGGAGGATTCGATGGGGCTTGCCAGGATCACGAGGGCTACGGAGTTTCGTTAAAGCAGAGCGTCCGCAGCAAGTATGGGAACTACATAGGGTTTTCCGGGCGGGGTGAGATGATCCCCAATCCCGATACCTTCTGCGAGATTGATCCCAACGTTGTCGACAAATGGGGCATTCCGGTGTTGCGCTTTCACTTCGCGTGGAGCGATCACGAATTCAAAATGGCGAAGGATATGCAGGAGACCTTCCGTTCGATTGTTGAGGCGGCGGGGGGAACGGTGGTTGGCGGGGCCAGCCGCCAAAGCGCAGCCCTGGAGGATGCGAGCATAAAGGGCGGCCGGCCCTATGGCATTTCCGAAGGCGGAGAGATCATCCATGAGCTGGGCACGGTGCGTATGGGCAACGATCCCAAGACGTCGGTCCTGAATAAAAATTGCCAGGCGCATGACGTCAAGAACCTGTTCGTGGGCGATGGCGCGTGCTTCGTGACCGGCCCTGACAAGAACCCGACGTTGACGATCACGGCATTGTCGTGGAGAACTTCTGAGTACCTGATCGACCAGGCGCGAAAAGGAGAGATCTAGCATGTCTGTCGAACCCGTATCCCGGCGTGATCTGTTGAAGTCACTGAGCCTCGGCGCAGCCGCAACTTCAGTGCTGCGCGTTATCCCGCTGCAGGCAGCGGAGTATGCCCACCACATGATTGCGGCGGAAAAGTCGTCCAGCAAGGCAGGCGCCTATACGCCCAAGTATTTTGCGCCGGCGCAGTACAAGACGGTGCAGGCGCTGTGTGAGTCGATTTTTCCCGCGGACGCGGACTGCGGGGGCGCGATCGAAGCGGGCGCTCCGGAGTTTATCGATCTGCTTACCAGCGAGAATCCTCACTACCAATTGACTCTCGGCGGCGGCCTTGTGTGGCTTGATTCTGTGTGCCTGGATCGCTACGGTAAGGGTTATCTGGACTGCACGCCTGGGCAAAAGACCGAGATGCTCGACCTGATCGCGTATCGCAAGACGATTGCGCAGGATCCGAGCCTGAGCCAGGGGGTTGCGTTCTTTTCGCTTCTGCGGAATTTGACTGCGGATGGATTTTTCACCAGCAAGATTGGAATCCAGTATTTGGGGTATATCGGAAATGGATACCTGGCGGAGTTTCCAGGGTGTCCTCCGGTTCCAGGGGTTTAAGTCCCTCTACGCTTGCGTAGCCAGGCCAAGCCTTCCGAGGTGCCGGCCTTGGGGCGGTATTCGCAGCCGATCCAGCCGGGGTAACCGAGGTCTTCGATCAGGTCGAGCAGGTAGTCGTAGTTAAGTTCACCGCGGTCGGGCTCGTTGCGTGCGGGCACGCTCGCGATCTGGATGTGGCCCACGTTGTTCCGTGGATCGTCCGCCAGATATTTGCGCAGCTTCATGCTCACATCGCCTTCCACAATCTGGCAGTGATAGAGATCCATCTGCACCTTGAGCGCGGGACTGCCGACCTCCGCGACGATGGCGTGGGCTTCGTCTTGCCGGTTGAGAAAATAGCCGGGCATATCGCGGGTGTTGATGGGTTCGATCAGCAACTCGATGCTCGCGGCCGCGGCGATCCCGGCTGCCCATGCCAGGTTGGCCACCAATGTGCGACGCAGTACGGCGCGGTCCACTCCGTTCGGCTGTATCCCAGACATCACGTGCACCCGCGGGCAGCCTAATGTTTGCGCGTACGCGACAGCCGTGTGGATGCCGGCGCGAAACTCTGTTTCTTTGCCGGGCACGCACGCCAGGCCGCGTTCGCCTGCTGCCCAATCGCCGGGTGGGGCATTGAAGAGCGCCTGGGTCAGGCCATGCGCTTTGAGCCACGCAGCCAGATCCTGCGCCGGATATTCATAGGGGAATAGATACTCTACCGCCGTGAAGCCGTCGTGTGCGGCGGCGGCAAAGCGATCGGGGAAGGTGTGCTCCCCGTACATCATGGTAAGGTTTGCGGCGAATCGCAACATAACTTTCTGTCCTGTCTACCACGAGGCGCCGAACTGCTGACGCAGCTGTTCGATGTGCTCGTTCGCAAGCGGCTCCGGCTTACGCGCGGCGAGCAACCACAGCCGCGCGGTCTCTTCCAGTTCTTCGAGCGCGGCCATTGCGGAGCCGAGTGTGCCGTGCCAGACATTGGGGCCGAGGCGATCGAGCATGACCGCGCGGATAGGCGTACGCTTGGCCCGCATGCGCGCGATCGTCTCCGCTACCAGGTCTCCCACGGTTGGGTCGCCGGGACGGTGGTACTTGATCAGCGGCACATGGCCAACCTTCATCACGTAATACGGTGTGATGGGGGGCAGAATATCCTCCTGCTTCCATACTCCGGCGAGGGTGAGCGCAACCAGGTGGGTGGAGTGGGTATGAATGACGCACGCAGCGTCCGTATCGGCTGCATAGATGCGCCGATGCAGTGTCAGCGTCTTGCTGGCGCGCTCGCCGCTCAACTGCACGCCATCGGTTCCGACGCGGGAGAGAGCCTCCGGCTTGAGAAAACCCAGGCACGCCTCAGAGGGGGTGATGAGAAAACCGTCTGCTAACCGAACACTGATGTTGCCGGCTGTGGAATGAACGTAGCCGCGTTCAAACAGTGAGCGGCCAACCCGACAGATCTCTTGCCGCAATTCTGTTTCGTTCATGAGTCATACGACCAGGGTAAAGGCCTTGCTGAAAAAGTCCGGCGATCCAAAGTTACCCGATTTCAAGGCGAGATGCAGGCCGCCATGCGGGGATAAGGAAGTTCGAGCGTAACACCACGGCACGCCAGGATCGATCTGCGGTCCAATCTGCATTTGCCGGATGTTCAGAGCCTTTACGCATATGCCCGCTGTTTCTCCGCCGGCGACCACCAAACTGCCAACGCCGCGGGTTATGAACGCGTTGGCCAGGGCAGCCATGGCTTGTTCCACGACTGCGCCCGACCGGGCGACACCTAATTGTGCATGCGCCACGCTCACTTGGGCCGGCTCGGCGGTGGAGTAAACGAGCAGTGGTTGCGCGGCATCACTGCGCCAGCAAGCATCGGCCCAGGCGAGCGCCCGAGCGATTTCGAGATCGATGTCCGCGGCGAGGCGTAAGGGGTCCAGTGCAAAGGCCTCGCCTCCATCGCGGATAAAGCGCTGCACTTGTGTATTCGTTGCCACCGAGCAACTGCCGGCCAGGATGGCTTTTTGGCCCTGCGCCGGGGGTAGGTTCACTCGATGCGATGGAGTAAATCCCCAATTGCGCGGCAGGCTCTCGCCGAGACCGGAGCCGGCGGTGAGAAAGGTGGTGTTGTGCAGCGCCTCTCCCAGCCTGGCCAGATCTGCGTTGTTGAGGGCATCGACGATGGCGATGCTGAAACCTTCCGCTGCGAGCTCATCCATGCGCTTGCGAATGGCCGGCGTGGAGTGCGCGACGGTTTGGTAATCGATCAAGCCAACCCTGCGTCCTTTTACCGGATTCAGCTGGGCCTGCAACACGCGCACCAAATTGGCATCGGTCATGGGTGTGAGCGGATGATGGCGCATGCCGCTGTCGGATAGAAGCGTGTCGCCGACAAACAGGTGACCATGGACGACCGTTCGCCCATTTTCAGGAAATGCGGGCGTCGCGATGCTGAACCCACAATCCAATTCCTCCATCAATGCTTCGATCACAGGGCCGATGTTGCCTGCTGGCGTGGAGTCAAAGGTCGAGCAAATTTTGAAATAGATCTGACGGGCGCCCTGAGTGCGCAGCCACCGGCAGGCGCGCAGCGATTGCTCCACCGCCGCGGAAGCGGCTACGGTGCGCGATTTGAGCGCGATGACTACTGCATCCGCCTCGATCGGTTCAACTTCCATCGGTTCAACTTCGATCGAGGCAGGCGGTGAGGGAACATCCACGGTGAGCACCACACGCATCCCAGCGCGCACGAGATTGTTCGCCAGGTCGGACGCACCGGTGAAGTCGTCGGCGATGCAGCCCAGAACCAGTTTCTCGAGCGGGGGCTTTTCCAGTGCAGCCACGGGTTCGATCAAGACTTGCTCAGCGCGGGCTGGTCTTTCTGGAACTGACGGATGATGGAAAGAAAATCCGGATCGGCGGAGAGGCCCAGGCGGCGTGCCCGCGCGCTTTCGAAGATCGCGGGCCATCCGCCCATGATCCTGGAGATCACGGCGTCTGGTTGCAACTGCACTCTCTCGCGCGCGGCGCGGCCGGCGACGCTTTCGAGCGCGTCCAGAATTTCACTTACCCGAACCGTAAGCGCGGGCATGTTCAGTGCGGTTCGGCCGCCCCAAACCTCGGGCGCAGCCTCGGCGGCTACGAGCAGACCGGCGATGGTGCGTTGGGGCGAGGTGACGGCGACCATCATCTCAGGGGGCACCGGGCAAACGGCCGTCTGTCCGTTGAGCGGCTCACGGACGATCGAGGAGAGAAAGCCGGATGCCGCGGCATTGGGTTTTCCGGGACGCACCGTGACCGTCACCAAGCGGGCGCTGCGGCCATCGATGAATCCCCTCCGCGTGTAGTCGGCCACCAATTGTTCGCAAATAAATTTCTGAATGCCGTATGAGGTTTGCGGCACGGGCAGGGTCTCATCATGAATGACCCGCGGCATTGGCAGGTCCTCATCGCCGCCGAAGACAGCCATGGAACTGGAGAAGACAAAGCGCGGTCTGCCGGTGTCTCGCAAGGCGTCGAGCAGGGCGCGGGTGGTATCGAGGTTTGCGCGAAGACCGAGATCGAAGTCCGCTTCGCACTCCGCGGACACCGCGGAGGCAAGATGGAAGACCAGATCGAAGTCTTGCCGGCGCAACGTATCGAGCTGCTCGGTCAGTGGGCCTGTATAGGCACGCACGCGCGGGTCGCGCGCCACGTCTGTCGCGGGCGGCGCCAGATCGGCTAACGCCAATTCGCCCAGCGGGCGGCCGCAAACGTTTTCACGGGCCAGGAGCGCGCGCGCCAGCCTGGTTCCCAGGAATCCGCCTCCTCCAGTGATGAGCACCTTGATCGTATCTTGATACATATCCGCCGTCCCCACCCCGTCATGGCACCTCTACGCGGGCACCCTCGACCCACAAAATACTACACCCCGCGGAACCGCGGCCCCGGAGCGGGCCTTCGGCATCAAACTTTCCACCTTGCCAGGGTTGATAAAGGGGCTTCGGGTCGATATAACCATGGGCGGCGCCCATGGATGCAAATTATCCTGTAGATCATCAGGACAAACAGTAAGGAAAAAGGCGGCGACTCTTCATGCGATTTACACGGCGCGACACATTGAAACTGCTGGGCTATTCGGCAGCTTGGGCAGGGTCAAGAAGCGCATTTGGCCAGACTCCTGATCTCAGTATCACCCCGGGGCCATTCAAGGGGAGCCGCGGCTCGCTCGACGCCTACCGCGTTCCCGATTGGTTTCGCGATGCAAAGTTCGGTATCTGGTCTCATTGGGGGCCGCAGTCCGGCGTGGAAGATGGTGACTGGTACGCGCGGAATATGTATATCCAGGGGAGCCCGCAGTACGAGTACCACGTCAAAACCTATGGACATCCGTCCAAGGTGGGCTTCAAAGACCTGATTCCCCTGTTCAAGGGCAGCAAGTGGGATCCGGAGCATCTGATGACACTGTATTCGAAGGCCGGCGCCCGGTATTTCGTCAGCATGGGCGTGCACCACGACAACTTCGATATGTGGAACTCAAAGTATCAGCCTCGCTGGAACGCTACCGCGACCGGTCCCATGCGCGACATTGTCGGTCTTTATAAAGAAGCCGCGCGGGAGCGGGATATGCGCTTTGGCGTCAGCGAACACCTCTCGAATAGCTTTGACTGGCTTGCCCCGGCACACACAAGCGACACCTCTGGCCCTCTGTCCGGCATGTCCTACGATGGGGTAGACCCGAGATTCGCCGACCTGTATCACAACTACCTGGAGATGCCGCAGGACTTTGCCAAGACCGCGAAGGCCATGGGGCGCGTCGCACCCGACACATGGAAGCAGCAATACTTCAACCGCATCAAGGACCTGATTGACCAGCATCAGCCCGATCTGCTTTACACCGATGGCGGCATTCCGTTCGATGAGTACGGACTGAGCATCGTGGCCGAGGTCTACAACGTGAGCGCCGGCCAACACCAGGGCAAGGTGGATGCGGTGTATACCAGCAAGGTAGCCAGCGACTGCGAAATAGGCACTTGCCTGGTTGACCATGAGCGCGGCGTTTCCGACGCCATCTCCGAGACTCCGTGGCAAACCGACACCTGCATCGGCGATTGGCATTACAAGCGGGGGCAGGAATACAAGACGCCGAAAAAGGTGATCGATTTGCTGGTCGACATCGTCAGCAAGAACGGCAACCTGTTACTGAATTTTCCGCTGCCCAACAGCGGGGAATTGGATGCTGACGAAATGACGGTGCTTACGGGCATCACCCGTTGGATGGATGTCAATAGTGAAGGCATCCACGGCTCGCGCCCATGGAAGATCTACGGCGTTGGACCCTCGACGGAAACGACGGTTGACCAAACCGGCTTCAATGAGAATAACCAGCCCGATCTCACAGCACAGGATGTACGCTTTACCATCAAGGGGAAAGTTCTGTATGCCTTCGTTATGGGCATACCGGTGAAGGAATTCCTGATCAAGCCACTGGGAACAAACAGCCCGCAAAAGCCGGGAAAAATACTCGACGTGCAATTGCTTGGCTACCGGGATAAGCTGCGTTGGAAGCAAGACCACCAGGGCTTGAAGATCAAGATACCCCCGGCGCACATGTCTGACATTGCCATCACCTTTAAAGTCAGGATGGCCTGAACGGGAACTGCGAGAGGTTTGCATGCGAATGAAGTTTCTGACAATCGTCCTTCGGTTGGCCGCGGGCGCAACGGTATGGCTCGCCGCCTCCGTTCCGCTCCAGGCGCAAGGGGTAGACAACTCGATGCTGCTGCATCCCCCGGCAAACAGTTGGCCTCTCTACCACGGTACGTACGACGGGGAGCGCCACAGCGAGCTGGAACAAATCACGCCGCAGAACGTGGAGCGTCTGGGCCTTGCGTGGGCTTTTCAGATTGGCCAGGCCGAAGAAATCAAATCCACCCCGCTGTTGGTGGACGGCGTGCTGTACTTTAGTGTTCCCGACAACGTTTGGGCGGTGGATGCGCTCTCGGGTCAAGAGTTGTGGCACTACACGTACCCGCCAAATCGCGGATTGCATATAGGCAGCCGCGGCGTGGGGGTCTACAAGGACTGGGTGTTCTTCCTGGCCCCCGATGGGCACCTGGTGTCGCTCAACGCCAAAGATGGGACTGTGCGCTGGATAGTCGAAGTAGCCGACGTTACCAAGGGATATTGGACCAGCCTGAGCCCGCTGCTGGTAGGGAATCACTTGCTGGTGGGGACCTCGGGCGATTTCGATAACCTGGTGGGCTACATCCGGTCTGTCGACCCGGAGACCGGGAAGACGCAGTGGCAGTGGAATGCCACTCCGCCCCTGGGCACGCCGGGTGCGGCGACAGGCGGCAATACCTGGATGACCGGTACCTACGATCCGGACCTCAACCTGGTGTACTGGGGAACGGGAAACCCGACGCCGGTGCTGACCGCTTCCACCCGCCCGGGAGACGGTCTCTACACCTGCAGCATCGTGGCCCTGAACCCCGACACGGGAAAGCTGGTCTGGGCCTTTCAGCCTTCGCCCCACGATACCCATGACTGGGATGCGGCCGAAACGCCGATGCTGGTGGATGGAATGTTTCACGGAAAGCCGCGCAAAATGCTGATGCAGGCTTCGCGAAACGGCTATTTCTTCGTGATTGACAGAACCGATGGCAAGAGCTTGCTCACGGTCCCATTCGGCCCGGTGAACTGGACACTTGGCGTGGACAAGCAGGGGCGGCCCATTCCCAATCCGGCGAAGGAGCCGGCGGCCGACGGCCGTTTCATTGCTCCGGATGAGGGCGGGATGACGAATTTTCGTTCGCCCAGTTTCGACCCCAAGACCGGATTGTTCATCGTGTCTTCCCACCCCAGCTACAGCCTCTATTTCACCAAGCCCGCCGATGGCACGTACGGCTGGGCGGGCGCCGACTATGACTTGTGGAGCAAGGGCGTGATCGAGGCGATCGATTACCAAACCGGGAAGATCCGCTGGACGCATGAACTGGGTGAGGGATCGCCGGGCGCCGGTATCCTGACTACGGCTTCCGGGCTCGTTTTTACTGGGGACATCAAAGGTAATTTTCTTGCGCTCGAGACCAGCACCGGCAAGACTCTCTGGCATGCTGCCTCTGGCGGCAGCATTGGCACCTCACCCGTCAGTTATGAACTAGCCGGCCGCCAGTATGTTTTGACCGGCAGCGGCGGCGTGCTTTTCGCCTGGACCCTGCCCCAGGGCGACACGCAACCACGGCCGCTGACGCACACCGGTCAATGAATCCATACGTAACTTTCGCTGGATGGATTGCGGTTATGGTTTCAGGTTTGTTTCGGGTTATTGTGTCGTGGGCACCGCGTCGTTGTAGGAATGCCACGCGTCCCTCGCAAGAAAGCGCAACCACGCTACCACGGCCGGAAACACCGTTACAAGTTTCGCACTTGTGCAGTGCTCCCGGGCTAGGTAGGCTGGTTGGCAGCGGGAGGTAGGGAGAATGTTGCGGCTGAGGACGATGTGTGCAGTGACGGGGTTGATGATTGCGGGGGTGGCGCTGGGGCAGGCAGCCGGTAGTCCATTCGCGAGCGAAATACAGGGGAACTACGCGCGCCTCAAAGCGAACATAATCAAAGCGGCAGAGAAGATGCCGCCGGAGAATTACAGCTACAAGCCAACGCCCGATATTCGCACCTACGCGCGGGTAGTGAACCACGTGACGGAAGCGCAGTTCCACAGCTGCGGCGCCTCCAACAGCAACGCCGACACGCCGAAAGTGCCTGCGGAGACGGCGGATAAGGCAGCCATTCTGGAAGCGCTCAATGCCTCGTTTGCCGAGTGTGACAAAGCGTATGCCGGCCTGACCGATGCCAACATGGCGGAACTGCTCTCACTTGGAGCCAACAAGCGGACGCGGCTGAGCTTGCTGTGGGGAAATGTCGCCCATGACAATGAGCAGTACGCGACGCTGTCGTTGTATCTGCGCTTGAAGGGAATCGCTCCCCCCACCAGCGAAAAATAGCCGCCACCGGCTACAGCATTTTCACTTCTGGCGTATACAGGGCAACCGCTCCCGAGGCGGCTTTTCCCCAAAATCCGGGTTCCCCGGCAGGCTCGCCTGCCGGGGTGGAAGAAAAGCCGCTCGTCTTGATGGGTCTGAATCAGCGATTAAAGTCCATTTAAGATAGCGACCTTCCCCTCCGGCGTCCTGGTAAATGCATGCAGGGACCGGCCCTGCTCGTCCAAATGACGTAAGGTCATCTGCCGGGCAGTTACCGAAATATGGCTGAAGCCATAAACCTTTTGCGCATAGGGGCCGCGCTGCGCCGGGTCTACTTTCAGCGTGTACAAATCGGCCCCGCCTCCGCCGGACAGGAAGAAACTCGTCGGATGGCCTGCAAACTCCAGGTGTTGCAGGTCGTGATCGTGGCCGGCCATAAAGAGGTCTACGTGATATTTGCGAAACAGGGGATCCCAATCGCGAATCAATATAGGGTGGTCTCCGTGGGGTCCATCGGAATACACCGGATGATGGGCGATCACGGCGAGAAACGGAGTGGTTCGAGGCCGCTTCAGCTCAACTTCGAGCCATGCTAGTTGTTCGCCTTGTTGTTGCGCGGTCAGAGTGAAGTTCCGCCCTTTCTCTTTGCCGTCCGCTCGCGGCATATTGCTGTCAAGCGCGATAAACGTGATCATCGGGTCTTTCGCTGGAAACTCAAAGCGATACCAGCGCGCCGGCATCGTCCAGCGGGTGGCGGCCCCGCCGTTCCGTCCGCTGGCGGCATACTGCAGCTCCGCATCGACTTTGCTTTCCGGCCATCGCTGGTAATCGTGGTTCCCCAGCACCGCATACGCAGGACAGGGAAAATCGCTCACCGGGTACATCTGTTCGAATTGTGCTTGCCACCGGGGAGAGTTGGCTCCTCCAGCCAATTCTCCATACCAGTTATCTCCCAGTAGAAGCAGCGCCTCAGGGTGGACTGCATGCTGGTGGACGTATGCGCGCAAACCGCCAGCCACCTGGGCTTGCGCCGTCGGGTCGTCATATCCCCAGTCCCCCAGCACCAGCAACTGCGCACCCGCTGCCTCGGAGGGGTCAGAAGCCGCGAGGCTTGCTAAAGAGCCAAGGCCCGATGCAACACCGGCGAGCGCACTGAACGCAAAACTTTGCCGCAGAAACCGGCGGCGGCTGAGGGTATCAGGAAGGGAAGAAGGCATGTGCATATAGGCGGTTTATACCATTTTTCTTCGATCGTGCCTATGTTTGCAGGGCTCTCGGCGGGTCCTTACTCTTCCCGTCCCGCCGCGGTAGCAGACGAAATGCTTTAAAATTCTCTTTTGTCCGGAGGAGCTTTGCAAAGACGCGATTTTCTGACTTCTTCCCTGGCCGCCGCAGCCGTTGCTTTGACCCCGCGGGACTCCCGTGCGCAAGCACCCGCAGGCAAAGCCCGCGAGTACTATGAGCTGCGCAAGTACCAGATGCAAAGCCCTCAGAGCAAGCTGCTGCAGAGTTACCTGGCCGACGCCTTGATTCCTGCGCTCAACCGGCTCGGGTTCTCGCCCATCGGCGCTTTCAACCTCGACATCGGTCCCGAGACGCCGGCCATGTACCTGCTTATCCCGTCGCCCAGCGTGGAGTCACTGGTCACCGTCGACCTGCAACTGGCGAAGGATGAAGAATTCATGAAAGCCGCCGCGCCGTTCTGGAATGCGCCCGCGGCTTCTCCGCCATTCACACGGATCGAGAGCTCGCTCATGATCGCGTTTGAAGGCTGGCCCCGGCTCGTCGTTCCGCCCGTCACCGCGCAGCACGGCAAGCGAGTGTTTCAGCTGCGCACGTATGAAAGCCCCAGTAACCAGGACCACGTGCGCAAGGTGGAGATGTTTCACCAAGGGGAATTCGAAGTCTTTCAACGCTCTGGCTTCTGGCAGGTGTTCTATGGGGACACGCTGATTGGTCCGCGCCTGCCACAGCTGACGTACATGCTGAGTTTTCCTGATCTCTCGGAAATGGATTCGAAGTGGAACGCATTTAGCAACGATCCGCAATGGAAAAAACTGTCGGGTTTGCCCAGGTACAGCTTCGAACCGATAGTGAGCGACGTTTCCAACCTGGTTCTCAAGCCGGCGTCGTTTTCTCAGATATAGGGCCGGACGCCGTTTCGGGAGCGCCGGGCTCTTGCTTGAGCCCGGGTTCTTCGACGCCTTTGTTCCCGTGCTCTTCAAGGTCCGCCAACAGCCCCTCATCCGTGAGGTCGAGCGGATGAGCGTTCTTTCAGTCGTGATGCAGGATCTCGTGCAGTCGATCGACGATATGCTCGTCGTCTACCTCGATCGCTAGTTCGCGCCTGCTGTCAAAACTGCCCGGCGCCAGGTTGATCGAACCAATGATGGCGCGTTCTCCGTCAGCGAGCAGCATTTTTGCGTGCAGCTTCAGGCCCTTCAGCTTGCGCACTTTGATGCCCACGTCGCTCAAAATGCGGAGCCCCCCGACGCCCTCGATCAACTTATCTATCTTGAGCGTATGTGAGGGGCGCGCCCTCACGTGCACCTTGACTCCCCGCTCTTTTGCGCGCACCAGGCATTCGATCATCATCTGGTCCTGGTAGCGCTCATTTTGTAACCACAACGAGTGCTTTGCCTGGTTAATGAATTGGGCGATCCGTTGCCGGCCGTTGCCCCGGCACCAGATAAGATGAGCCTGTGACCCGCATGCGAAGTCCTGGCGACTCCAATCGGCGGGGCCCTGGCGACCAAGTAAATTTGGTGCCCCCGGTCTCCAAAAGATTCACGTTCGGGCATGGTGTGCAGGGAGAGCCCGTGACCAGGTCTTTAAGCCTCCATGAAACACTCGGGCGTGAACCAAGCCCCATTTCGGGTCCGTCCCTCTTATGACTCCAGGCCAATTGGCCCTAAGTTTTCAGAAGGCGCAGTCTCAGGAAATACGATTTTGGACAAGAAATTGTAGGACCTGCCCAAGTAATTAAGTCCTGCACAACAAAGCGTTAGACGTTTCTCTGGAACGGCGAATCCTTCGCTGAGCAGTATCATGATTGCTGTTGGGTGCATCAGCTTCGAACAGAACTTGTGAAACCACGAATCAACCGCGCTCCGTGTCCCAACTAGCCGATGTTTCGAGTGTGGAAGCCAATCCAAATTCTCTCTTAGCTCCTCGTTCTCGCAGAACGGCTGAGCGCCAATTTCAGAAAAGGCCACATCAAGTCTTGTTTGAAGATCCTGAAGATCGATGCGGAAGGCTTCATTCAAAAAGAGTGCTTTCCTGTCCCTGCTTTCAAAGACAACAGGTAGCAACACAGAGAACTCAAGAAGGTTACGAGCGACGAATGCTAGAAGGTCGAGTGGTGCGTTAACGTATTCCTCAAAGTGGGCTGCCAGTGTATCGATATACGAAACAAATCGAGCGACGAACTGCGCGTCGTTGAACTGGGCAGCTTCAGGCATTAGGTCGCTCTTAATGTGACCACGAATTTCCCTAATTCGTGCAAGGGTCGCTTCGGGTGTGTATTGCTTTGCATCGAATGAAGGCTCATCCATAGACATTCAGCAATGTTATGACCAGATTGGAAGCCGGCAGCCGCGTATGGGGCCGGCGCTGAGGCGCCACTACTTTTCTTCCGCGCTATTGCTTTCCGGAAGACGCTGGGCGGATTCTTGGTGTTGACTTCGCGCAGCGACGTCCGCCGCTATGGAGTGCTTGTAAAGCTCCATCACCTCGCTCACGTGCCTGCTCCGTCTAGGTGAATCGGGCAAGTGATAGTCGATCAATTCCCAAATGTAATTCCCCGCCACCATACTCGCCCAGAAGAGCAGCAACACTATGGCGAGATCGACCCACTCGGGGGCGCGTCTGACCAATTCCGGAAAGCCAGGAATGCTTAGGGCGCCTCCAACGACTCCCCACAAAAGAAGCACAGCAACGACCAAACTCACAATGATCTTCGGGATGTCTCGAACGTAAATGAAACCTATCATTTTGCCTCACTCTCTGCCGCTTGGCTTCATGAGTCCTTGCACTATGGAAGTGAGTCGGGAGGCCGGGGCCGAGTTTAGTCGTAGTCCTGAGCAATGTCTGATGTTCCGGAATCGTCATGAAATTCTCGAAGCCGCCGGTGGACCCTTCGAGCGAGTTCCGGAGAGTCTTGAACCTGGACATGATCCCGGCTCCAAAACGCCTTATTGGTGCTTATTTCAAGCTGCATCGTCCATTTCGTATCTGTCGGAAATTGCGGCCCAGGCGGCAGTTCAAAATTCTGTTCTCCAAACTCCGTCCCGAAGCGCTCGAAGTGGACCACGTATTCCCCCTCTTTAGAGGTGAAGCGAGCTTGCACATGCCGGCTACCTAACAGCACCAGACGATTCGGTTTAAACCATTGGAGTCTTGGCTGTCCTGGTTCTTGGCTGTCCGGCACGCACTGCTCCGCAAGGTCTAACAATTCCTGCCAAGCTTGTTCTGGTGTCATTGACTTCCTTCCTAATGTTCCGCCGTCGGGCGACGCTTATCAGGCCCATTGTACGTCTGCTTGCTGCTTGCCAGGACGTCTGCCTTCGCGCCAGGACGGTTCGTTTCAGCCGCCACTCCGGGGCCGCTCCTTTTTCCTATGCCGCACTCGGCCCCCGTGGGCAATCGAGGAAGGCATGGCCTTCGGCGAGCGGAAATTCAGTCGACGCTTGCGATCAGGTGGTACAGCTGGGCTCCATATTTTTCCACGGTGCCCATGCCGATTCCCGGCACGGCCAGCAATGCAGAGTCAGTTTTCGGGCAACTGTTGGCAATATTCCGCAGGGTTCGATCACCGAAGATGCGGAAGGCTGGAACCTTTCTGCGTTTCGCCTCTGTCAACCGCCACGCACGCAAAGCCTGCTCCAAACGAGCCTGCTGCTGAGGAGGAGCACTCTCCGCAGCAGACCTTATCAACTTGCCCTTCCCCGAGGCCTTGGTGCTGGTTTTGCCTCGCTTCGAGGGGGGGGCGGGCGTTGCGGCATCTCGCATGACGAATGAGGCTGCCTGCGTTTCGTTGAAGTTTAATCCGGCGGGCAAAATGCTCACCGTCCGGTAAGGAATCTTCTTGCCTTGTTTCTCGAAGACCGCATCGGCAAATGCGATCAGGTCCGCACGGGCCATCGCCCCCAGAACTTCTTCAAACTCGTCGCGGCTCATTTCGTTTTCCGGGTAGAGATCGCTATGCAGCTTTCCAGTGGATCGCGACGGTAAGGCACGCAGCTTCTGCAGCACCTTTTCGCAAGCGGTTCGCTCAGCATGCAAAGGGCCGCGAAATTTTTGCGCCACACAATCGGCAGGCGCGCAGAAATCGCATATGCCACAGCCGGCTCCGCTGTCGGATGTGTCCCCGAAGTGGCGAACCAGCGAGGCCATTCGGCAACTATGACCTTCGGCAAAGCGGATGATCTCTTCGAGTTGATCCTGCTTCTGCTCGGCCTGCAGCGTGTAGGACACGCGCCAACCCTCCGCGCCACGGCTTACATTCTCCGCAAAGTCCACAATGGCGCCTTTATGAATCCAGAGTTTCTCCAGAGCTTTGTCGAAAATGTCCTCTTCCATCTTGGCTCGTTTACGAACACTATCTTTGCTTTGCTGTTGATCACCCAATACGGCAAAAATACGATCCAGCAAGGCGACCGGCGGATAATCGCGGCCGAAAAAGAAGTCGTGCGCATGGCGGTCAGCATAGGAATACATCAGAATCGCGCGGCTGGGTTTTCCGTCACGCCCGGCGCGGCCAATCTCCTGGTAGTACCCTTCGAGGCTGCCCGGGAACGCGGTATGAATCACCGTACGCACATCCGCTTTATCGATGCCCATCCCGAACGCCGTGGTGGCGACCATTACCTCCAATTTTCCGCCCATGAACTCTTGCTGCACCCGTCGCCGCCGTTGCGCATCGAGCCCCGCGTGGTAGCCGGCGACGCGAAAATCGCCCGCCCAGTCGCTTGCCAGGCTTTCCGCTTGCTTGCGCGTCGGTGTGTAGACGATCGCCGGACGATTCCGCGCCTCGAGCAGGATGGCCCGCGCAAGCATGGGCCGTTGGGATCGCAGGGCCTCGACAATCTCAATGCCGATATTCTCCCGCCGGAAGCCGTGGATGAAGTGCTTCATGGTGTTCAGTCCCAACTGGGCGGCGATGTCCTTCTGTACCAGCGGTGTTGCGGTCGCCGTGAGCGCCAGCACGGGAGCAGGGCGAAGACTGGGCAGGTATTGCCCCAACATACGATAATCCGGGCGAAAGTCGTGGCCCCATTGCGAGATGCAATGCGCTTCATCAATAGCAATGAGCGCGGGCTTTCGTTTTGCCAGCAGTTCTGGAAAGCCCGGCACGCGAAGCCGTTCCGGAGCGATAAACAGGAATTGCAGGTCGCCCTTCAGGTAGTCAATGCATACCTGCCGCGAGGCCTCGCGATCACGGCCGGAGTGGATGCATTCAGCCACCAGGCCGAGTTGTTTGAGCTTGTGTACCTGGTCGTCCATCAAGGCGATCAAGGGGCTGATCACCAGCGTGGTTCCACCGCGCGCCAACCCCGGCAATTGATAGCAGAGCGACTTGCCCGACCCGGTCGGCATCACCAGCAACGCATCGTCTCCCGCGGTCACCGCCTTGCACACCGCCTCCTGGTTCGGCCGGAAGCTCGAAAAACCAAATACGCTTTGCAATAGCTGATCGAGGGTTGCATCACTCGCAATCGCCTTCCTCGCAGGAGCTTCGCCAGTAGCCACGGTTTGGTTTACAACCCCAGTTCGGTTTACATCCGAAGTTTGGTTTACATCCGAAGTTTGGTTTACAAGCGAAGCTTGGTTCACCGTCTCCATCCCCGAGGCATCGCGGAGTTTCGCCACGCGCGCCCCAGGGCGCACAACCGGCGCAGTTTGACTCACCCGGCCAACGACCGAGCGCACGTATTCGCTGATGCGTTCCAGGAAAGGATCCAGTTGCGCCTCGCCCTGCTGGATGCGGTTGAGAAAGGCTTCCCATTGGCCAGTCATCGCCGGGCTCTTCACTTCCGGATGCACCACCTCGATCAGGTGTATCCCTTTATCGGTGGCCTCGAGGCTCTTGCCCGTCCGGATGATATAGCCGCGCTTCAAGAGCACCTCCAGGATGGCGGCCCGGGTGGCCGGTGTACCCAGCCCGGTCTCCTTCATGGCATCGGAAAGCTCTTTTTCGTCCAGGGTTCTGCCGGCCGTCTGCATGGCGGTCAGGATCGTGGCATCGGTAAATCGTTGCGGCGGCCGGGTCTTCTTTTTTACCGCTTCCACCTTGGTTACCGTCTGTGCCTGTCCCTTCGCGAGGGTTGCCGGCAGCGCCTGGCTCTTTGCTTCCGAATCCTTTTTGGGATCGCGGGTTCGCGGGTCTCCGCCGATATCGAGAATTTTCCAACCTACTTGCCGCACCACGGTCCCGGTCGTGCGGTACCTGTCCACAATAGGTTCTGTCGGCACTCGGATCGCCGTGATCACCGTAGTCACTTCCTGCAGGTGATCGTCGTGCCACAACATGAGCAGGCGCCGGCAAATCAGGTCGTAGAGTTTGCCTTCCTCATCGCTAAGCCTGTTCGGCTGCCGGGCAACCGTGGTGGGAATAATTGCGTGATGGTCGGTTACCTTGCTGTCGTCGACATAACGTTTCCCCAGGGGACGCTCCCCGGTTCCTGCGGCCAGTTGATCCTTATACGCGCTGGAAATGACGGCCGCAATGCGAGGAACCGTCTCGGCGATATCGGTCGAGAGATGGCGGCTGTCTGTGCGCGGATAGCTGATGAGCTTGTGCTGCTCGTAGAGCGCCTGGGCCAGGTCGAGTGTTTTTTGCGCGCTGAAGCCGTAGAGACGATTGGCGTGCCGTTGCAACTCCGTCAGGTCATAAAGCAGCGGCGGTTGCATGCGCACGGTTTCTGATGTGAGGCTCTCGATCGCTGCTTTGCCCGCGCGCGCCCGGGCCACGATCTGGTTGGCTTCGAGGCCATCGGCGGCCAGCCTGGTATTGCTCGCGGGCCCGTCTTTACTCTCGGACTTGACGTGGGGCCGGAACCAGGTGCCTTCGTAACTTTCCTGAGCTTCCCTGGCCTGAAAGGTCGCGACCACCTGGAGGTAGTCTTCGGGCACGAAGTTCCTCAGGGTAAGTTCGCGATCGACGATCATGGCCAGGGTCGGTGTTTGCACGCGGCCCACAGAAAGCTCTTCGTTGTAAACGATGGAGTAGGCACGAGACAGGTTCATACCCACCAGCCAATCGGCCCGGCTTCTCCCGCTGGCGGCATCCGCCAGGCGGTCATAGTCACTGCCCGGACGAAGGCTCGAGAATCCTTTGCGGATGGCATCCGGCGTCAGCGACGAAATCCATAGCCTGCTGAACGGTTTTTTGCTTTTCGCCGCCTGGTAGATGTAGCGGAAAATCAGCTCTCCTTCGCGCCCGGCATCGGTCGCGCACACTATGCTCGACACCCGCGCAGACTGGAGTATCTGCTGCACTACTTCGAACTGCTCTTTGCTTCGCTCGTACACCACCAGGGGCCACTGCTCAGGCAGGATGGGCAGTGCCTCGAGCCGCCATTGTTTCCACTGAGGATTGATTTGGTGCGGCTCCGCCAGGGAAACCAGGTGTCCGATGGCCCAGGTGACCACATAGCCATTGCCCTGCAGGTAGCCCTTGCCCTTGGTCTCGGCGCCGAGTACTCGGGCAATGTCACGCGCAACCGAAGGCTTTTCCGCCAGAACCGCGACGGTACCGGATTCGCTTGCCTTCATCTTGATTCTCAGTCTATCGCGATCCTGAAGGGAGCATGGTTGCCCTTCCGAGCACCTTTCGAAGTCGAGCAAGGGGCTGGTTTCGCCCGTGCCGTGGGGCCAACGCTCGAAGCCAATGTTTCAAACGGGACCAGGACAGGGAGAGCATCTCCTGTTCCACTTTTAGCCCACCAGCAGAGATGCTTTAATACCATCTGTGGACGTTTCCCTGGTTGAAATAAAGCAAGCAGAACAAAGAATCCGCGATTTCATCTATTTTTCCCCTTGCCAACGCTCGGCCGCGCTCTCCGAGATGACCGGTCAACAGGTCTTTCTCAAGCTTGATAATCTGCAGCGCACCGGAGCCTTTAAAGAGCGCGGAGCGCTCAACCGGATTCTCTTGCTGAGCGACGAGGAGAGGCGGCGCGGGGTGATCGCAGCCAGCGCGGGCAATCATGCTCAGGCCGTGGCCTATCATGCCACCCAGCGCGGCATTCCGGCGCGCATCGTCATGCCGCTGATGACCCCGCTGGTGAAGATCTCAGCCACGCGCGGCTTTGGCGCCGACGTGATTCTGCACGGCGCCAACTACGACGAGGCGTGCGACGAAGCGCTCCGCATCTGCACGGCAGACGGGATGACGTTTCTGCACCCGTTCGATGACCACGCCGTCATCAACGGTCAAGGGACCATCGGTCTGGAACTGCTGGAGCAGGTGCAAGGACTGCAAGCGGTGGTGGTGCCGATCGGTGGCGGGGGACTGATCAGCGGCGTCGCCTGTGCCTTGAAAGAGAGCAACCCGGGCATTCGCGTGGTTGGGGTGCAGACGGAGCGTTTGCCCTCCATGCTGCGCGCTATTGAGAACGGCGGTCCGGTGACTCTGCCGGCCGAAGCCACCATCGCGGATGGTATCGCGGTGCGCCGCGCCGGGGAGCTCACCTTGCCTCAGGTAGAGCGTTTTGTCGACGAGATCGTTACCGTCGATGAAGATGAGATCGCCAATGCCATCATGGTCCTGCTGGAGATGGAAAAAACCCTCGCCGAAGGAGCGGGAGCCGTAGCCCTGGCCGCTCTTCTGCAAAAAAAGACTTCGCTCCAGGCGGAACGAACCGCCGTTCTGGTCTGCGGAGGCAATATCGATGTAAGTCTGCTGGCCAGGATCATCGAACGCGGCCTGGTTAAGGATGGCCGCCGTATTCGCATTCGCGTGCACCTGGCCGATCGCCCCGGAGCCCTGCATCAGCTGACGAAAATACTTGCCGATCAACGGGCAAACATTGTGGAGACGATACACAATCGTGCCTATTATGGCGTTAATCTGGGTGACACGGTGATTGACATCACGCTGGAAACGCGAGGCGCCGCGCATATTACCCAGATCGCCGACGCTCTTTCCGTCGAGGGTTATCGATTCGAGCGTATTCAATAAAACGATAGGAATAAGTCCAATGCAAGAGTTCTTTCGCTTAAAGCGCCTGCCGCCGTACGTCTTCAACATCACCGGCGAAATGAAGGCTGCCGCCCGGGCGCGCGGAGAAGACATTATCGATTTCGGCATGGGCAACCCTGACGGCGCCACGCCCAAACACATCGTCGATAAGATGGTCGAAGCTGTGGGCAAGACGGCCACGCATCGCTACTCTCTGTCCAAAGGGATCCCGCGGCTGCGCAAAGCGATTTGCAACTGGTATAGCAAACGCTATGACGTAGAGCTCGATCCACAGACGGAAGCGATTGTCACCATCGGCTCCAAGGAAGGTATTGCTCATCTATGCCTGGCCACGCTCGATCGTGGCGACGTCGTGGCTGTCCCCAGCCCCAGCTATCCGATCCACATTTATGGTCCTGTGATTGCCGGCGCCAATGTGCGCGGCATCGCGGTGCACAGCACCGATGATTTTCTGGCAGAGCTGGAGCAGACCGTTCCGCTGATGTACCCGCGTCCGAAAATGCTGATCCTGAATTTTCCCGCGAATCCTACTACCCAATGCGTGGACCTCGCCTTTTTCGAGCGCGTGGTCGCCCTGTGCAAGGAATTCCAAATCTATCTTGTGCATGATCTTGCTTATGCGGATTTGGTGTTCGATGGCTATCGTGCGCCATCGATCCTGCAGGTAAAGGGAGCGAAAGACATCGCCGTCGAGTTCTTCACCTTGTCCAAGAGCTATAACATGCCAGGGTGGCGAGTAGGCTTCATGGTGGGCAACCCTGCATTAGTCGCGGCGTTGGGCAGACTCAAGAGCTACTTCGACTACGGAACGTTTACTCCCATCCAGGTGGCTGCGATCCTGGCATTGGAGGGCCCGCAGGAGTGTGTTCAGGAAATCTGCGACAACTACCGCAAGCGGCGTGATGTGTTGGTAAAGGGGCTCAATCAACTCACGTGGCAAGTAGCGATGCCCAAGGCCACGATGTTTGTCTGGGCGTCGATTCCTGAGCAATATAGGAAGATGGGCTCGCTCGAGTTTTCCAAGAAGCTGCTGACGGATGCCAAGGTAGCGGTCAGCCCGGGCGTCGGTTTCGGTGAACACGGCGATGAGCACGTGCGCTTTTCGCTGATCGAGAATGAAGAACGAACCCGGCAGGCTCTGCGTGGGATCAAGCAGATGTTCCAGCAGGATTAAGGCATTTTCCCTTCTAGACGAATGAAAACTACGCCGCACGAGGAGAAGCACAAATTTCTCAAAACCTTCCGGCATTTCCGGCTATAGATGAGTAGGCCAACGGCGAGCGCCATGAAGTAGGGCTAGCACGCGCAGGGTCTTACCCTTCGATCGATACGCGACAATATATGGCGTGCCTTGTATGACTAACTCTCGCGTGCCATCAACTCGACCAAGGCGGCCCATATGCGGAAAATTGGCAAGCTGTTCGACTGCTCGCCTAATAATCTCCAGCTGTTTTGCGGCTGCGGTTGTATTCTCTTCTGCGACAAAGTCAAATGCGGCCTCGAGCTGGATAGAAGCTTGATTGCTCCACAGTATCCGCAAGGGTTAACGTGCTCTGGGCTTTCGTGCCCAACCAGCTGCCTTGTTCATGAGTGTTTGATGTTCCATCACTTCGCCTGCATCGTCCTGGCGAAGGCCTTCTTCGATCAAGCCACGGTGATAGTTATGAAGTGAAAGATATTGAGTGACTGCCTCATTAATGACAAAGCTTCTGTCTCGCTGCTGTACCTCGGCAACTGAGTCAAGCGCGTGAAGCTTCTCCTCAGGTAGACGAAAAGTTATGGTCTTTAATGGCATATGTACAGAATACAGCAGAATACAAGAGATTACGGAGCCAATTTTTAATGGAAATCATGGGAACTTACTTCCAGGTTGGTGAAGGCCAGCGGTTCAATATGCGTGGCCTTGACGTGGACCACTTCGTCTTGATTCTGTAACCGGCCCTCGACCAGAACAAACTTGCTGCGTGTGACCACCACACGTTCCCGCTCGTAAAGATCGGGAGTGATAATCACATTGGCGATGCCGGTCTCATCTTCCATAGAGAGAAAGATAAACCCCTTCGCGGTACCAGGGCGCTGGCGCGCGATGACACAACCAGCCGTGCGTACATAATCGCCGTCCTGACGATTCCGCAATTCAATCGCGGTGAGAATCTTTTTAGCTGTCAGCTCTTGCCGGCGATAATGGAGCGGGTGCTGCCCCACGGTCAATCCAGTTCCGGAGTAGTCTGCACTCAGCCTTTCCTCTATATTCATCTGGCGCAATGGGGAAGAGCTGGAGACACCATGCGCGGATTTCAGCAAGGGTCCCACTGGTCTGACTGTTTCTTCTACTGCCCAAACCGCATCGCGGCGATGATCGATGCCATCCAGGCTGTTCAGAGCGCTGATACGAGCCAACAGCGTAAGTTCTTTGCGATGGAGCACCGGTACCCGCAGCGTGAGGTCTTCCGCTGACCGAAACTGTCCGGATCGCCTGCGGGATGCGGCCAGCGCTTCCCCCAGTTCCTGCCGCAGCCCTTTGGCATACATCAGCCCCATGCGCAGGGAGCGCTCACCATTGCTTTCATGCTCAATCGTGCATAGCCATTCCGATACCTGCACATCGATAGGGCGTATGCGCAGTCCATGACGTTGCGCGTCTTTCACCAGCACGGCGGGCGAGTAAAACCCCATCGGCTGATTATTGAGAATGGCGCAAGTGAACGCTGCCAGGTAACGCACCTTGAAATACGCAGAAGCATAGGCAATCAAGGCAAAGCTGGCAGCATGGGATTCAGGAAAGCCATAGAGCGCAAAGGAAGTGATGTTTTGAATAATGGCTTCCTGCGTGGCGGTATCAAGGCCATTCGCCGTCATACCACCCCGCAGCTTTACTTCCAGTTGCTCCATGCGCTGCCATGACCGGCGCATACCGACGGCACGGCGCAATTCCTCTGCTTCTGCACCAGAAAAATTAGCCACTGTCATTGCCATGCGCAGCAGCTGTTCCTGAAATAAAGGCACGCCTAAGGTTCGTTTGAGTACCGGCACCAGGGAGGGATGGGGATACGTAACCGCTTCTTTTTTCTGCCGCCGCCGCATGTAGGGATGCATCATCTTGCCCACGATGGGCCCGGGACGGATGATGGCTACCTGTACCACCAGGTCATAAAATTTATCCGGACGATTGCGCGGCAGCGAGGCCATTTGCGCGCGGCTTTCCACTTGAAACATGCCCACGGTATCGGCGCGCTGCAGGGTTTCATACACCAGCGGATCCTGGGGCAAGTGCGCCAGGTCCACCGGTTGGTCGTAATGCTGCGAGACCAGGCTAAGGGAATCCTGAATGACCGCCATCATGCCCAGGCCCAGCAGGTCCACTTTGATGATGCCCAGATCGGCACAGTCCTCTTTATCCCACTGCACCACGGTTCGCCCGGGCATGGAAGAACGTTCCAGCGGCACCACCTGATCCAACTGGCCTTGGCATATCACCATCCCTCCCGAGTGCTGGCCCAGATGCCGCGGTAGATCCTGAATGCGCATGCAAAGCTCGAGATATTTGTGAATACGCGCATGCTTGATATCGAAACCGGCATGAAGAAACGAATGTTCCAGGGTGTCGTTTTTGCCCTTCCATTCCCACTGCGACACGAGGCTCGAAAGGCGACCCAGGGTCTCGGGGTCAAAGCCCATTGCCTTGCCCACTTCCCGGGCAGCCGACTTGCCGCGATAGGTAATCACGTTGGCAGTGATGGCGGCGCCTAGTTCTCCGTAACGGCGATAGATGTACTGGATCGCCTGCTCGCGCTTATCTCCCGAGGGAAGATCCAGGTCGATGTCAGGCCATTCGCCGCGGTTTTCGTTCAGAAAGCGTTCAAAGAGCAGTTCCATACCCACCGGATCGACCGCGGTAATTTCCAGCGCGTAACAGACAGAAGAATTCGCCGCACTGCCCCGGCCTTGTATCAGGATGTCATTTTTCTTGCAGAAAATGACCAGGTCCCACACGATGAGAAAGTAGCCGGCAAAGCCCAGCTTCTGAATCAAAGCCAGTTCATGCTCAACCTGCTTTTTCGCTTTCTGCAATAAGTGACGACTGTGCCGGGAACCGTATCGTTTCGATACGCCTTCCAGGGTGCGCTGGCGCAAAAAGCTATCCATGGTTTCTCCCTCGGGAACTGGATAGCGAGGGAATTCATAGCCGAGATCGTTGAGCTCAAATTCCAGCCGCGCAGACAAATCCACCGTGTTAGCCGCAGCCTGGGGAAGATCCTTGAACCTGGCTGTCATCTCCTGCGCCGTGCGCAGGTGGCGGTGTCCATTGATGGCGAGCAGCCGGCCGGCATGTTCCAGGTCGGTATGGTGGCGTGCCGCCGTAAACACATCGAGAATTTCCCGGTCATACGCGGTGGCATAACGAACCCCATTGGTAGCCAGCAGCGGCAAGCCCAGGCGGCGCGCAATCCGTAGGGCGGCCTGGTTGCGCCATTCCTCCTCCCTGTCGTCATGCCGCTGCACCTCGACATAGACATTTTTCTGCCCGAAGAGGGCGACCAGGCGTTCGGTAACCTTCACTGCTGCGGATTCACCTCCATGCATCAAGGCCGCGGCCATTGGGCCTTCCTCCCCGCCGGTCAGGCAGACCAGCCCAGCGGAATACTGTTCAAGATCTTCCCATGTCGCTGCGCCTTCGCACTTAGTAGTCTCGCGCATCTTGAACCGGGTAATCAGTTGACACAGATTCTGGTAGCCGGCGCGCGAGGTACAAAGCAGAGGCAGGCGCGCAGCCTCGGGAGCATGGCGATGCGGCAGCCAGTCCGGAGGCATGAGCCGGTTGCCTAAGCTCGATACAGCAATCTCCGCCCCGACATGGGCGCGTATGCCATGCTTTTTGGCCAGTGTGTGGAAACGCGCCGAGCCATACACTCCATTGCGATCGAGCAGCGCCATCGCCGGCATGTTGAGTTCGGCAGCGCGCTGGACCAGGTCTTCCGGCAGCGATGCACCTTCCAGAAAGCTGAATGCGCTGGCGGCATGGAGTTCGATATAGCGCTCAGTCATACAGCGCTTCTACCTGCCACCGTTCTTGTGTCAGATCACGGGTCAGGCAACAGCAAAGCCAGCCTGCAGGATGGGCATCCTCCTGAGCCCTGGCTACCAGATCCCATTGCTCCAGCGACCACAGGGTAGGCCAGTCTCCTGCGGAAGACCAGGGTCCGTAAGCATGCTCGACCTGGTATCGTTTCTCGCGAAAGATAAAGGATGCGGGTTGTCGATCACGGACAGTTATGGTCACCACCTCAGCTGGGCGTAATTGCCGCATCGCGACGCGCGGCCTTCCTGGTATTGCTTCGGGCACAGTCGAAGCGGATACGCTAAAGGGCTCAACGCGAAATGCATCCGGACGATGTGTGTCTTTAAGCACGGCATGGCCCAGGCACCCGTCGCCGACAATACTGCGAATCCGGGCCAGCGTAACATCCAGCCGCATAGATTCCGGCGTCTGGGGAGAAAACAGCCCAAGTTGCACTTTGCTGGTGCTGCCGGGCTGTGCATGCAAAGTGAGCCCAAGGATTGCCGCCTGGGGTGGATGCGCCTGCAGATCGAGGTGGATGAGCTTCAGCCAGAGTTCGCGGTCATGGTTGGGCAGTGCGGGCCGCACTGTGCGGGTATAGGATGTGCCATCTTCCAGGACCAGATCGAGCGTGATCGAGGCCAGCGCGAGTATGCGCGATTGAGCGCGCACCATGAGCTGCTCGAGCATCACGCCGATGATAAAAAGCAGGGAATCGAGTAGTTCGACCGGCGCATCGAGCTCCATGTGCTCTTCGAGCACGAAGCCGCTCTCCATCGCAGTGAACAAATGCGGTGATTCTCCCCGCGCCAGCAAGCGCAGGTCTTTTCCTGTCTGTCCCAGCCGCGCAATCAATTCGGTTTCCTTGAGATTTGCCAGGGCTCCCAGTGTGCTGATGCCCCACATGGAGAATGTCTCCTCATGTTCCGGAGAAAGATCGAGCACCGCGAGTGGCAGGGGGGCAAGGGCTGCGCATTCCATTCCCTTCGGCACCACCCGTACCTCGGTATGCTTGCCTATGCCAGAAGCCAAAGCCAGCGCCAGGCACCTGGATGCGTGGAAGTTGCTGCTGATCGCGACCGAAGCGCGTACGCAGAGCTCCCTGGTTCGTTGCAGCAGGCGTTCGCCCAAAGCATCGGGGGAACCAAAGAGCGTTTCCATGCCGGCAATGTCGATCACGCAGATAAAGCAACCGTCGTTGCTGCGATCTTCCACCCGTGGCGAGAAGGCTCCTGCACACTGCAGCAAAGCAATGCGGGCTGCTGCCTCCTGGGCAGGGGAACGTGGCAACACAAGCGCGGTAAGAAACATCTCCATTTCCTGCCGGGTCATGCCCGGGGCCACACCCAGCGTGAGCGCAGGACCATTCAGTGAGCACACCTGCTCGAATGGCGGCTCGCCATCGAGCACGGCTACCGGCTTGCTTTGCAGCTCCGGCCGTAAACGTAACAGTGCCTGGAGCGGGAAGTTCTGCGCGGCCAGGCATGCGTAACGTTCTGTCATAGGCGCGGTCATTTGCGGCCTGCCCAAACAGCGCTGCTCTGCCAGCCTGTGGTTTGCACGCTTTGCGGAGGCTTGCGCAGCGGATAGACATTTCCGGGTGACTGAGCAAAGCGCTGCCGTTCCAGCTCAGCGCGATGTTCCAGGGCGGTAAAGATGGTTGAGCCCCGGGTAAGCACGCGGCCCGGCTCAAGACGAAGCACCAGCCCGGCGCTGTTTCGCGAGCAGGCGTGTTGCGTCAGCAGCAAAACATTCGATTGCCATCGCTCTGCGGCTGCGCGAAAACGAAACCAGGTCGCAAGGGGCACACGCAAGGCATACTCCGCGTGCAGGCTGCCCATATCCAGCACCACGCAACTAAAGCCGCCTGCCTGGAGCAATAGGTCGGTAACCCGCAGTGCTTGCTCGAGGCGGGACCACGACTTGCTTCGGGACTGCGGCTTGCTGGCAAGAGGCTTTTTCGCGCCTGCGGCTGTGGGGAGCGCTGGATCCTTCGCTGCATAGGCCGGGCGATGCGGTCGCGGTTTGTGTAGCGGCTCCGCGCAGCGAGCCGCGGTCTGTGCGGAACCCAGCAGATCGGTAACTGCCGCCGAAAGCCCCTGGGCCTCCTTGCGGGGATGACCGCCGCCCCCCTGCGGCAATCCAGATTTCAATCCAGGTTTCAGTCCTCCCGTTACCTGGAGAGTTTTTTCCGGCCGGTGAAGACCGTGCCCTGCGGGCTCAGGTACAGACGAACCACTCTGGGATGTACCACAGCGTATCCACAGCAGCCGGGAGAGATCCACCCCGCTCGCCGCAGCCGATTCGGGATGCAAGGCATCGGAAACATCGACCCAGGCACATATCTTGCCCGCCTGCGTGAGACCGGCGACAAATTTGAGCGCCAGCGAAGTGCGTCCAGAGCATTCCGGTCCTACAATTTCGCTGATAGCGCCTACAGGAAATCCACCGCGCAGCAGTAGATCGATCTCAGGAACCCCGGTAGGAGCAACCGGGTAGGCAACTCTAGCCTGAGGCGTGAGCGCTGAAGGGATTCGTTTTGCCAGGGTAGCTTCTATCTGGGCGCGAAGATGTTGGGCGGTTGGCATGCTTTATCTTCGCTTTATTTTCGCCTATTGCCGGTTATGCATGTCAACCGCGGTTTGTGGGAAAAATCCGTGTCAAGGGAGTCAAGCGGCTGAAAGATAAAAGCTTATAGGCCGGCAGATTAAATCCTGGTGGCCTGCGAAGGAGGGCTGCCATGTCCGATCCGCCATGGCGAAGAAAGTCCTACTTTCGGGGGGCGGGCAAAGTGAAGATGAAACAGCAGGACCCCAGCGTCCGTCTCCAATACGGAATCTTTGCCCATTCGAGAGAAAGTCGTTGACACACTTTGGCCCATTGAAGGAGTGCGTCCCAGGCTTGGGAGATAATCAAATCCATATGGGAATTAGGGGCTGAATGATCTTGAGTCTTTTGCATTTCATGACGTTGGGGATGGCGGCCATCCCATTGATCTACTACTCCCTCGCCCTGTTCAGCGCATGGCAGTACTTCCGTAGTACGCACAAAAACGGGCCTCTGGCCTCTTCCAGCTATACCCCCCCGGTGAGTAATCTCAAGCCCATTCGTGGGCTGGATCCGGATGCCTACGAAAACCTGGCCAGTTTCTGCCGCCAGGATTACCCGGAATACGAAATTATCTTTTGCGTAGGCGATGCGTCTGAGCCTGCTTTGCCCACGATTCAGAGGCTTATCCGCGACTTCCCCGAGTGTCAGATCCGGGTTCTGATCGGTTCCGGCCGGGTTGCCACCAACGATAAAGTTGCGAAGCTGGCGCGCATGAGCGCCGAAGCAAAGTACGAAACGGTGGTGATGAGCGACAGCGATGTCCGCGTAGAACCGGATTATCTGCGCACCATCGTTGCCGGTCTGTCAGACCCAAAGGTGGGAGCGGTTACGTGCTTTTACGTGCCGGTTCCCAGCGAAGAAAAAACCTTCGTACAGCGCGTTCAATCCGTGGGCATGCTCTCAGACTTCTATGCCGGCATTCTGGTTGCCTGGCAACTCGATGGAGTCAAGTTTGCCCTGGGGCCTACCATTGCCACGACGCGTACGCGTCTTGCAGGCTTTGGTGGCTATGCGGCCATCGAGAATCGTCCGGCAGACGATTTATTGGTAGGGCGATTGATTGCGGAACAAGGCTATGAAGTTAAGCTGCTGAATTATTCCATTCAAACGGTGTCTGACTTTCAGTCGCTGCGCGATCTTTTTCTCAAGCGTCTGCGCTGGACGGTCGTGATGCGCACCATGCGGCCGTGGGGACATTTTGGCCTTATCTTTACGCTTGGCTTACCTTGGGCACTGGCGGCCATCTTCATGCAGCCCACGCCAGAGGTTACGTTTGCCTACTTGAGCGCATATTTCGCTTTCCGTATCGCGATGATGGAAGTGATTGGACGCTGGGGTTTGAAGCAGCCCGGAATTTATAAGAAGTTGTGGCTGCTGCCGGTATGGGATCTGCTGGCCACGTGCATCTGGTTGACCAGCTTTACCCGCAACAGCATTCGCTGGCGAGATGGCTACTACTACATTCGCGGCAACGGCGAATTGGTCCCGGTCGATCCTGCTGCTGCGGCGATAATTAGAGCGACTGGAGACGCTGTGGAGCGGTCCTAAGATGCTTAGTGGGCTATTTTGAATCCACAGGGGGACTAAGCACGACTGCGACCATTAAGAGCGTTCGTACAAGTCCAGGAACTCTTTGCGTGTTAGCTTAAGCTTCACCTCTACGTACTCTCGGAGTGTTCCCTTGCTTAAGGGGTCTTTACCGTGAGGTTCATGGCAGGTGAATACTTGCGGGTCACGATCCTTGCAGAAGAAGCTCCTGGCGGAGCCTCTTCCATTGGGCATCTGACGATAGCCTAGAGCTTTAAGGATTCTGACGAATTCGGACCACTTTAGCTGGGTTGGAAACTTGCTCAATCTCTTTACGCAAGAGCAAACTCATGATCGCAAACGCGAGCAGTAACTTTGGAGACAAACTCATCGCTCGTAATATTGTCCGCGAAGGCCTTGCAGTCATCGGGTTTCATGCGAAGCTGTTGAACAACTTCCTCAAGCTTTCCCAACTCGTGCAAAGTATCAAAGTGAGTCAATATCGCGTCACCGAAGTTGTTCTTGGCCTCTTTTAAATTTTTGCCGAATGCCACTACAGGCAAATCTACCGCGCTCGCGTTCCAAATTCCATCCTCTTCCCAAAATCTAACAAATATCGCTACCGCAGCGATTTCGGAAGATGTTTTCTTGGGCTTCTTGGAGCGAACACTCACTGTTCCCATCCCCTGTTTCTCTTTGCCGCTCATACCCGTAGTATAGGACTCAAGACTTCCTTATGCACAATTTACGGTTCTTTGTGGAAAAATAGGAAAAACTTTAATAACGTATAATGGTGCTCCGTTAGACTCCGCTTCTATCGCAGGAGTCACACGGCATAGCGAGAATTACGGCGTGACCCCGCGTCAGACACAAAAAGATTTGTCAGACGAGGGGCACTTTTTGCAAGAAAGAGAGATGGAACCCTAAAGGGCGGTCTTGGCCAACAAAGGCTTTTCCACACGCCGGTCATTCTTGGTGTTACGCCAGTTCACCCGCGGCAGAAACAGTGCTGTGTCGATTCGATCGCGGTAGCGAACGGCAATATCGATCAGCGAATCCAACAGCGAATCGGAGAGAAAGTGGGGCTCGAGGCCGAGATCGATCAGCTTGGAATGTTTGGCATTAAAGTAGTGCTGCTCAGATTCCACGCGAGGATCGGGCAAATGATCGATCTCCACTTTCAATCCAGCTTGCTTGCCGGCCTTCTGCACCAGATTGGCTAGATCCAACACAGAAAACTGCTCGGTGAATTGATTAAAGACGCGGAATTCCCCCTTGCCTGCAGGGTTCAAACAGGCGAGTTCCACACAGCGCACGGTGTCGCGAATATCCAGGAAGCCGCGCGTCTGGCCGCCCTTGCCGTAGACCGTGAGTGGGTGGCCAATGGCTGCCTGGGCGCAGAAGCGATTGAGCACTGTACCGAAAACCTCGTCATAGTCAAAGCGGTTGATCAGTGCTTCATCCAAAGCAACTTCATCCGTCATGGTTCCATACACGACGCCCTGGTTCAGGTCGGTGGCGCGGGTTCCCCAGATCTTGCAGGCAAACATCATGTTGTGGCTGTCGTGCACCTTGGAGAGGTGATAGAACGATCCCGGCTGCTTGGGATAAGGCAGCACATCTTTACGCCCGTTGTGCTCGATGGTGATGTAGCCTTCTTCGATGTCGATATTCGGTGTGCCGTATTCGCCCATGGTGCCGAGCTTCACCAGGTGGCAGTCAGGCTGGAACTCGCGCAGCGCGAACAACAAGTTCAGTGTGCCGACTACATTGTTCACCTGCGTGCCCACGGCATGGTTGCGGTCGATCATGGAATAGGGCGCGGAACGTTGTTCGGCAAAATGAATCACCGCTTCCGGTTCAAAACTCCTGATGGTCGAAGCCAGAAATTCGTAGTCCGTCACATCGCCGACAAACAGCTCAATCGTCTTGCCGGTGAGCTCCTGCCACACCCGCAAACGATCGGCGAGCGATCGAATCGGCGTGAGCGTCTGCACGCCGAGTTCGTGGTCCCAAAGACGGCGCACGAAGTTGTCGATAATGGCAACGGAATGTCCCCGGTTCGATAGATAGAGTGCGGTAGCCCAGCCACAATAGCCATCGCCTCCAAGTATGGCAATTTTCATAGTTCCTCCCGGAAGTAGTTTCTTTTATTCGCCTGCTGAAGTGATATGCCAATCGGCTTTGCTGGGCGTGCGGGAATGGGTCATCCCAAAGCCAAGTTTAACAGGGGTATCCCTGGGTTGCGCGCCGGCCGAGGTGTGCAAAGGGTAATTGAGGGGGTAATCGAAGGGGTAATTGGTGTAAACAATCTTGCCTCCACCGCTGGCAACCACGTGCAGCCGGTCGCCGCCCACCAACTGCGTAAGCCGGGGAACAGCAGTGAGTTTGGTCACCACGTAGTAGCGGGCAGGGGTAAGCCAGCGCTGCTTGAAGTCTGCATCGTTGATAAAGACGTTGGGAGCGCCCGGAGCGTATGAGCCGTATTCGAGATTATTCCAGCGCCCATTCAGCAGCAGTTCGGTGCGGTCAGTGTAATAAGCGATGGAAGAGTAAATGTAGTACTGGCTGTCGACAATGATGGTGCCCGGTGGTCCGTTCAGGATGGCTTGCGCCAGGGGCCGCGAAGAAAGAAAAGGATCGAAGGTGACCATGGCCAGGCGCGCTGCCTGAAAGAACAAGACCATCATCACGCCAAGCGCCAGAAAAGCGCGCCGGCTGCTGGAGCGAAGCGTGCCCACAGCGCCAATAAGAAAGGCGGCGGCCGCTAATCCAAGTGGAAAGCGCAGGTAGGCGAATGAGCTTATGGTGAGATCTTCCATGTGGCCCAGAGAAAGCTTGTAGGCCGTAGGATGTTTGCTGAGGGCGGTCGTGATGTCCCCCGGAGTGGGCACATGGCGAACGGCGATGAGAATAGAAATCGCGGCTACCGCGGCGATGCCAGTCAGGATGGTGAGCGCTCGCGAACCCCAGCGAATGCGGCTTCCGCCCATGGCCATTGCCGACCCCAGCAGCAGTGCGAGCGCAGGGTAGCAGGGCATGGAGTAATACTCCTGCGTGGTGGAGAAGGTGAAAAAAAACATCAGGAACCCGGTCCAGCAAAGCGCCAGCAACCGGGTGCGTCCGGCCCGGTCGACTGGCCGATACGAAAGCTTGAGAACAGCAGGGAAGTAAACACTCCAGGGAAAAAGCCAGATCAAATGAAATAGCCAGAAGTAGAGGCGCGGTACCGTGGCGTAATCACGAGGGTAGCGGAGGTTGAGAAAGCGCAGCAGCTGCTCGTTGATGAAATAAAACCAGAGAAAGCCGTGATACAAGCCACCGCCGCTATGCAGGGTAAAAGCAAAATAGGGCGGATTGGCGAGCGTCGCCAGGATGTGCCAGGGTAGGGCGACAAGCAGCATAATCCCCAGGCTGGACCAGGGGTAGAAGCGCTTCCAGGTTGCGCGCAGGGTGGCCAGGGGAAAAAGCTGGCGGGTGAACAGAAGGTAGAGAATCACTGCGCCCAGGGGAAAGACAATGGCGATGAGGCTCTTGAGCAACAATCCCAAACCAAGGCTCGCGGCCAGTGTGTAGGCCCAGGCGCGGGGATGTTTTTCCTCCTCATCGAGAACCCGCAAGAAGGCCCACATCGTCAGGGCGATGGTGAACGTCAACATGACGTCGGGAATCAGGATGCGGGTAAAAAGCCAGAGGCCAATGCATGTGGCCATGCACAGGCCGGCATAGAAGCCGGCCATTTTGCCGAAGGCCCATTTGCCGAAAGCAGCCGTGAGCCATACCAGCCCCATCGACGAAAGCGCCATGGGAATGCGCGCCGCCCAGTCATAGGTACCGAAAACCTTGTAGCAGATCGCCATCAACCAATAAATCAGTGGCGACTTCTCCAGGTAGATAATGCCGTCCAGTCGCGCCGTGACCCAATCACCGGAGTCGAGCATATTGCGCGCAATCTGCCCCTGCACCGCATCGACATCGTCCATCAGCGAGGGTGGGGAAACAATGCAGGCCAGATAGACGGCCGCGGCGAACAACAGCAGAACGATTAGATAGGTGTTCCAGCCCCTGCGGCCACCAGGACTGGTAGTTTTCGTGTCGACGCCGGTGTCGACTGAATGCGCCATTGCTTCATCCACAGAAACAGGATCATTAAACCCCATAGGTGGTATCCCAGGTTGGCTCGCCTTTCGAGGTGAAGCCGTAAATAGTTTTCGATGGTATCGGCGCGGAAAAGATCAGCGTGCTCAGAGAGGCCTTCTTTCAAAGTGTCAAGCAGAAGTGGACGCAGTGATCCGCGGAGCCACTCATGCGCGGGAATATCAAAGCCCACTTTCTTGCGATTGAGAATCGATGGGGGCAATTTGTCCTTCATCAATTCTTTCAGCAGTAGTTTTTGCCTTGAGCCGCGCATTTTCAGCGTGTCGGGCAGGGTGGCGGCGAACTCGAGGATGCGATGGTCGAGAAACGGTGGACGCACCTCAACGGAGTGGGCCATGCTCATGCGATCAGACTTCACCAGGATGTCATCGGCCAGATAATACTGCTGGTCGAACGCAAGATACGGGTACAGCGAATTCTTTACTGCCAGTCCACTCGCCAGGCTTTCGAGAACAGTGTCCATCGCCTGAGGCAGTGGACGCTTTAACAAGGCGGCTTTGGCCGGCTCAGAGAAAGTTCCATTCCAGTGGACATGCGCCCGTTCCGGAGAAAGCAATGCGCCCTCGAGAAAGCGTTTCAGCTTGTATTCCAGGCTGATCTTCTCGTCGGAGACGGGCCAGTAACGCAAGCCTTGCAAGGCCAACTTGATTGCAGGTGCAGGCAAAGCCCGGGCCGTGCGCGCCAGCTGGTTCGCGCGATAGGTAAGGTAGCCGGCGAAAATTTCATCCGCGCCTTCACCGCTCAAGGCAACGGTCGCGTGGGTTTTGCAAAGGCGAGAGAGAAACCACACCGGCAACGCGCCTGCATCAGCGCTTGGTTCGTCCGAGTAGTAGGCGAACTGTTCAATAGCGCCCTGCAAATCTTCCTGCGGGTTCAGATCGAGTTGTTCATGGTCGGTTCCGTAATGCGCGACCGTGCTCTGAATGTGCTCTGTCTCGTCAAAGCTACGGCCCTTGAATGAGATGGAAAAGGTCTTCAGGCGCGCATGGTTGGTGCCGGCCGCGTAGTGCAGAATCGTGGAAGAATCGATGCCTCCGCTCAGCCAGACACCGAGGGGAACGTCGGCGAGCAGGTGCTCACGGACCGATTGCTGCAGCAGAAAATCCAGCTCTTCTTTGGCGCTCTCGAGATCACGTACCTGCGGTGTCGCATCAGGCAAACGCCAATAGGATTCGCTACGCACCTGGCCATCGTGCCATTCATACCAACATCCCGGGGGCAGCTTTTCTACTCCGTTCACCAGCGTCCAGGGGCAGGGAACATAGTTCAACGACAGATAGCAGTCGAGCCCTTCCATGCTGAGGCGGCGCTCCACTTCGGGGTGGATGAGGATGGTCTTGAGTTCGGAACCAAACAGCAGGTCCTCGCCATACTTCGCCAGGTACAGAGGCTTGATGCCCATGCGGTCGCGGGCCAGGATGAGGCGCCTGGCGGATTTGCGCCAGAGGGCGACGGCGAACATGCCGCGCATGCGCGCGAAGCACCCGGTGTCCCAGGCAAGGAACGCGCAAAGCACGGTCTCAGTATCGCAGTGGGTATGGAACTGGTAGCCGAGCGCTTCCAGCTCCGGCCTTAGTTCCAGGTGGTTATAGATTTCCCCGTTGAATACGATGACGGTGTCGCCGTCCTTCGAGGTCATCGGCTGATCGCCGGCAGCCAGGTCGAGAATCTTGAGCCGGGTTGCGCCCAGGGAGCACAAACGGGAAGAAAAGACCCCCTGCTGGTCGGGTCCGCGATGGGTCAGAGTCGCCGTAGCCGCCCGAATGCGATCAGGATCCGACGTCCAGCCTTTCTGGGTAAAGCCAGCAATGCCACACAAAGTGGGAACACCTCGCAGAATGCAAAAGCTGCATTCATGTCCAAACTATAGTTATAACGAAGCTTTTTGCCCCGCGCCGGGAGAAAAGCAAACTTTGCGGCGCGGTACGCTGACGGTGCATGGTTTTCTGCCGCTAGTACAATGAAAATTGTGCTGGCCGGATGGAATGACGTCTCATAAACCACTGCATCTTAAAACGTTTTCGCTCATTTCGGTCATGGTCATCGCCGGCCCGCTGGGGAACGTTTTGCTTAGCAAAGGCATGAAGCAGGCGGGCAGGCTTTCGCTATGGCCGCCTCCAGAAGCTCTCCACACCGCCGTTCGCGTCCTCGGCACTGGGGCAATCTGGCTGGGGATTGCCTCTTTGCTTACCTTTTTCCTGGCCAATGTGCTGGTGCTCTCATGGGCCGATTACAGCTACGTACAGCCGGCATCTTCAGTAGGCTATGGCGTCGCCGCGCTGCTGGGTTACCTGATGCTGGGCGAGCCCGTTTCGCCTTTGCGCTGGCTGGGGATTGGCATCATCTGCCTCGGCGTCTTCGTGGTTGGGCAAACCAGCCCGCGCAGCCCTGAGCGAAGCTCAACAGGAATGGAGCTCAGCTCAACCAACCTTGAGCGTAGCCCGACAGGAATGGAGCGCAGCTAGCGTGGTCGAGGTGATTCTTTTTCTGCTCATCGTAGTGGCCGGTACCGGGGGAGAATTGTGCGTTTCTCGGGCCATGAAAGCCGTGGGCGAGGTTAAGGACTTTCGCCCTCACGCCATCGCCCGCGTGATTCTACGCGCCTTGCGGATAGGGTGGATGTGGGCAGGCGTAAGTTTGATGGCGCTGGCGTTCTTCTCTTTGCTGGGCGCGCTATCTTTTCTGAACGTAAGCTTCGTTGTACCGGTGACCGCGCTGAGTTACGTAGCCGGAGCGCTGGGAGCGGTATTCTTTCTCCGTGAGCGGGTCAGCTCGCGGCGCTGGTTGGGTGTTTTCCTGGTCTCGTTGGGGGTCACCCTGGTGTTCCTGGGGAATCGATGAGTACTTCCACCTCAATCCGCGGCACGCAGAGCATCGCATTCCGTGAGATTGTGCTGCTGGCGATCGATTCGTTCCGTCTCAACCAGATCCGCTTTGCCCTCACCGCTCTGGGCATGGTCATCGGGACCGCATCCCTGATCCTGGTGGTGACCATTGGGCTCTCCGGCAGGCGGTATGTACTCACGTCCATTCAAAACATCGGCACCAACCTCATCTGGGCGGAGTACGCCGGGCTCTCGGACGCAAGCATCGTCTCGGTGCGCGATTTCCTGACAGCGGATGACATGAACGCTGTCGAGCAGCAGGTACCGGGCATTATGGCGGCGTCTCCGGTGGTGAACCTGCACCAGTTCTTCACCACCGGCGGAGGAAAAGAACGCGATGTGCTGATCCTGGGAGTCAGCCCGGAGTACGCCGACATTCGGCGGCTCTATCTCATCGCCGGGCGCTTTTTCGATCAGCAGGATTCGCTAGCCCACAGCAAGGCGGCTCTGGTCACGGAGAAATTTGCCTTGACCCAGTTTGGCAGCGCGCAGGAAGCCGTGGGCCGGACGATGGCCATCTCCAGCGTTCCCTTCGTGATTATTGGTGTCTTTCGCGAGCGAACCGATACCTTTGGACAGTCGGAAATTGTTGACGAGACGGTGCTTATCCCGTTCACCGTGGCCCGGTATTTCAAGGGCAGCGATGCCGTCAACCAGATCTATTTCTCCATGAACGACTCGGCCAGTGTGCCCTGGGCGACGGCGGCTATCTTGCAAGCCATCAAGGCCCGGCACCGGTCAGAGTCGGTGTACGACGTGGGCAATCTGTCCGAAGTGCTTTCCCTGGCGGGAAAGACGGCGACCGCTTTCAGCATTATCCTGCTCTTGTTTTCGCTGGTGACGCTCCTGGTGAGTGGCGTAGGTATCATGAACATCATGCTGGCTACGGTGCGATCGAGGATCCGGGAGATTGGCATTCGCAAGGCGTTGGGAGCGACCTTTCGCGAGATACAACTGCAGTTTCTGGCCGAGGCGGTGCTGATTTCGCTGAGTGGCGGTCTGGCGGGGGCGGTTCTGGCCATGCTGCTGCCGCTCATGGTGGCCTTTTTTACCGATTACCGGTTACAGGTTTCCTGGCTGTCGGCCGTGGTTGCGGTTCTGGTGTCCTGTGCCGTCGGGGTGGCGTTTGGCACGGTGCCGGCGGTCCGTGCGGCGCGGATGGATCCGGTAGAATCTTTGAAGTACGAGTAGCGAAGGGTGCATTTTTGGGGCCTGCGAGAATTTTTTTCATTGCACTTGTTGAATCTGCGGTATATCCTAAAAGAGCGTCGAATACGATTTTGGTTCTCAGTTCGTTCTGCTTTAGGAGTCCGCACCGCCTGAAGATACCCCGATTGAATTCAGCGTCATCTCGTTACTAAGGAAGAAACACAATGGAACAAGGTACAGTTAAGTGGTTCAACGATGCCAAGGGGTTCGGCTTTTTGAGCCGTGCAAATGGTGAGGATGTTTTCGTGCACCACACAGCAATTCAGGCGAATGGCTTCCGCACTCTTCAAGAAGGCCAAGCAGTTCAGTTCAACGTCACCAAGGGCCCTAAGGGTTGGCAGGCCGAGAACGTTCAGGTTCTGTAGTCTGTAGTCAGCATCTTTGGCGGGAAGAGATGGCGCCTTGCCAGTCTCTTCCTGTCTCTTCACGGTGAACATTGGCCAATGATTTTGATGGCCTGCTCCGCAATTCTTTTTGCGTCTTGTTTTTCCCTGCCTCCGACTTCTTTCCCGGCTAAAGCATTTTCGCAATCGGTTTATACCGAAGCCGCATTTCTTTACGTGGTTTTCTCTCAAAGAAAACCACACCTTGCTGCTCTTACCAGACCACAGTAATTGCGAAAATGCTCTAACCTTGCTTTAAGATCGCTCTCAAGGAGAAATCATGTTCAGAGCCTCTGTCCTTTTGCTGCTTGCCTCGTGTGCGTTGGTGTCGGGCTGCGATACCGGGAGCACCGCGCAGAATGTCAGTACGACCGGTTGGAAGGGTCAAAAGGTTGGCAAGAGCTCAAACGCCGCGAATGGACCGGTACCCGGTTCCACCACGGGCACCGCGGGGAATATTCAAGACCCACAGCCCAAACCGGCGCAGGACGAACCCAAAGCCACGCAAAACCTCGATAGCGACTAAATGCTCTAACGTAGTTTCGCAACGGGTATGGATCGAAGCGGCCAGGCCTTTTTCATGGCTTCTGCCAATCGACAGCGATTGCCGCACTGCTGCTAGACTCAACTGGAACTTACCCCCAAAACTGGAGTTTCCTTGCATGGCTGAAGGTGAAGTAACCATTACGGTCCGGCCGAACGGACCATTTCGCGTCGAAGGTCCCATCAAGTTGGTGGACGCCGACGGCACACTCATCGATTTAGCCGGCAAACCCGCGGTCTCTCTTTGTCGCTGCGGAGCCTCGACCAACAAGCCGTTTTGCGACGGAACGCACTCCAAAATAGGCTTTCAAGCTGCGGCACGTGTGGTTCCGGAGTCTGCTGAAAAGGTCTAGCCAGATCAGCGGCTCATGGGGACACGGCTGAAGGCGAACGTGAGAGGGAAATAGCGCCACAGGGGCCAAATAGCCGCCTTGGCGCTATTTCCTTTTTCCTCCATATCTTCTTGATCCTGTGGGCACGGACCCCCGCCTGCGAGGCTGTCGATCTGGAGAATCGAGAGCCTCCACAACCGGCCACCGCCCTACTCCTCGTTGGGCAGCGGCAGTTTCGGCCGTCTCCACACCGTCTGCAGCACAGACAAATCCAGCATGCTGCGGGCAAAGCTACCCAGATTGTCACCCAGTAACTGCAGGCTCTCGCGCAGCACGTAAGCAGCGGTGACGGCGTCGCCGGCCACCAGGGCGATTGCCGCGCCACGCAGGCCAAGCGAGCTCACATGCATCAACACCCAGGCAAGCCCCAATGCCAGGCAGGTTGCGGTGAGCATCGCCCGCGCCATTCTCTGGTGTTGATTGGTGGCCATCGGCACCACGGAGCTGGTGAACCAGAAGGCCGAAACCACCATTTGCAGCAGCATGACGTTGAGCAGCACGGGATCGGTCGGAACCCGGCCTACGGTCCAGACTCTCCAGATCCAATCGCCCAGAATCGCAACCCCGAGGGTGATACTGAGGCACAGGAACAGCGAAATCTGGCACGCCCGCCGATGGAGCATCCGGGCAACATCCATGGCGCCGGCGCCAAAGGCGGTCGACATTTCCGGCCAGATCGCGTTGTTGATCAGGTTCATGCCCTGAACCGCGCTGCGCGAGATGGTGCGCGCCGTGTTGAAAGTGACCACCGCGATCGGGCCCAGCACATAGCCGATGAGCACCAGAATGCCTTGCAGGTTCAGGGCGTTGACCAGCGGGAAGCTCATAAACGAAAGGGCCGGGCCCGTAAGACGGCGAATGACCGCCCACTGGGCGTGCCGGATGCCAAAACGAATCCACCGCACTTCGCGCCTGAGCAAAAACCACAGGGCGAATACACCCACCACGTTGACCGCGACATACAACCCGGCGACCGGGACCGGAGACAGGTGCATCGAAACGCCGATCATGGTGCTCAAAAAGGCGGTCAGGACCACCAGGCTCTTCGCCATGGTCCCCAGCGGATATTTGCCCACGCAGCGAAATGCGGCCTGGAACAAGGTTTCCTGCATGCCCAACAGCACCGCCAGGCCTAGCAGCAATACGATCAGCTTGGCGTCGCCAGAGTTGATGGCGTGCATGTGCAGCCAGGTGGCGATCGGGAGCAACCAGACGGCGCCGATCAGCAGCAGCGCCAAGACGCTGGTTATGACGGTAGTCAGCACCCAGACACTCTGAAAAACCGCCAGGGCCTGGTCAAAATCCCCGGTCGCCGCGAGCATGGTCATTTCATTGCCGGCAACGCTGCCGAAACCTACGTCGCTCAGGCCGAGATAGCTGGGAATCGTATTCAGCAGAATCCACTCTCCGTACAAGTGCACGCCCCAGTGGCTGAGGAACACCGGTACGGAGAAGATCTGCGTCAGGGTGGTGGAGAGCCGGCTGAACGTGTTGGCGCCAAATCCTGCAATCAGTCTGCGTTTAAGACTGCGAGTGCTCATGGGAAGCGTGGTTTTGGCATGAATCGGCAGCAAGATCATGGTACATGGATCGCGGTGCCCCGGGTGGCGGATACGGGTGGCCGGTGAGCGCATTTTGGCCTCTGGTGCACAGGAAGCAACTGCCTCCTCCGCCGCGGCTTTTCGCTCGATAAACATCTGCGCATGGCGGAACCCGGCGTTACAGAGTAGAAGTCAAAAGGCCTCAGGATGTACCCTTAGGTTCACCATGAAAGCCTTGCTTCTTTCTCAATACAACCAGCTCGAGATTGCAGACCTTCCTGCACCTGTCCCCGGTGTGGACGAAATCCTGGTACGCGTTGCTGCCTGCGGCATCTGTGGCAGTGACGTACACGGCTTTGACGGCACTTCCGGCAGGCGCATTCCTCCCATCGTTATGGGTCATGAAGCGGCCGGGGTCGTCGCTGCGGTCGGCTCAGGGGTAAGCGAGTTCAAGTCCGGGGATCGGGTGACGTTCGACTCCACGGTCTACTGCGGCCAATGCGAGTTTTGCCGCAAGGGAGACATCAACCTGTGCAACGACCGGCAGGTCATTGGGGTTTCTTGCACCGACTTCCGCCGCGCGGGCGCGTTTGCCGAGTATGTCGTTGTGCCCCAGCGCATCGCGTATCACCTTCCGCAAGCCCTGGAGTTCCAGGAGGCGGCGATGCTGGAAGCCGTCTCAGTGGCTCTGCACGCCGTGCGTGTTTCGGAGATGAAGGGGGGCGAGACGGCGCTGGTGATCGGCGCGGGCATGATTGGTTTGCTCACCCTGCAGGCGGCGAAGGCGGCAGGGGCTTCCCGCGTGCTGGTAGCGGATATCGATCAGTCCCGGCTGCAGAGGGCCGAGAAGCTCGGCGCCGACGCTACGCTCTTGCTCTCCGGCGCCGAACTAGGGAAAGAAATCTACCGCCGCACCGACGGCAGAGGGGTCGACCTCGTGCTCGAAGCCGTGGGCCGCGACGAAACCATTGCCGCCTCCATCGCCAGCGTGCGCAAAGGGGGAACGATCACACTGATCGGCAACATCTCTCCCCAGGTAAACATCCCCTTGCAGGCAGTGGTTTCGCGGCAGATTCGGCTCCAGGGCTCCTGCGCTTCGTCTGGCGAATATCCCCAGGCAATGGAGTGGATGGCCAGCGGAAAGATACAAGTAAAGCCCTTGATCACCGCGGTCGCTCCTCTCAGCGACGGTCCGCGATGGTTCGAACGGCTCCACGCGGGCGAGCCAAACTTGATGAAAGTTGTGCTCGACCCCGGCGCGTGGCAGACTGAGTTCCCAGGGGGAATGACCCCCCGCCAACAAAAGGACAAGCAATGAAATGGAATAGGGTGTTTCGATCGGCAGCCCAGACTTGGTGTGTGGTGGCCGCCGTTTTAGGCTGTTTCCTGGCCCTCGCAACAGGGACCGCATCCGCCGCCGGCAATGCATTGCAGGTCTATTTCATCGACGTCGACGGTGGCCAGTCGACGCTGTTCGTAACCCCGGCCGGCAAGTCTTTGCTGATTGACACGGGCTGGCCGAGTCAGGATGGGCTGGATGCCGGCCGCATTGCCGCCGCGGCCAAAGACGCCGGCATAAGCAAGATCGACTACGTGCTGCTGACCCACTATCACGTTGACCATACGGGGGGCGTGCCGGAGTTGGTGAAGCGAATTCCGGTAGGCGCCTTCATCGACCACGGACCAAACCGTGAGACCGGCAAGGGACCTACCGAGGAAGTGTACGAGGCCTACCAGAAGGTCCTTGCCGACGGGCACTACCGCCATATCGTGGCCAAGCCGGGCGACGTGTTGCCGATTCCCGGTATGAAGGTACTCGCGATCAGCGCCGACGGCGAGTCAATCGCGCATGCGCTGCCCGGAGCGGGTCAGCCGAATCCGTACTGCAAAACTTCAGAGGAGCGGCCCGGGGACCAAAGCGAAAATCCACGCTCCCTGGGGGTTCTCATTACGTTTGGCAAGTTCAAGATTCTTGATCTTGGCGATCTCACCTGGGACAAGGAGAGGCCGATCATGTGCCCCGTCAACAAGATCGGCACGGTGAATGTGTATGTCGTTTCGCATCACGGGCTCGCTCAGAGTTCGAGTCCGGCGCTGGTCGATGCGATACAGGCACGAGTAGCCATCATGGATAACGGGGCGACCAAGGGCGGCTCTACGCCAACGTTCGAAACGCTGGCCAAGGCGCCCGGCCTTGAGGCACTATGGCAGTTACATTTCTCGAATGAGGCCGGCGGCCACAACGCGCCGGCAGAGTACATTGCCAACCCTGCCGGACCCGACGCTGCGAATTACCTCAAGCTGACGGCGAGCCCCAGCGGCAGTTTCTCTGTTCTCAACTCGCGTACCGGGGCAACGAAAGAGTACGCCGCGCATTGATATCAGCTACGGTGCTCGATAGAGCGATCGTTACGATGTTCGCTGGGAATCTTCTCGATGCGGCCCAGCAGGAAGATGTAGGCGCATATCCCGATTAACAGATAGATAGCCGACACGCCAAAGGCCCACCCGAAGGAGTGCCGGGCGGTGACCAGGTAGCCGGTCACGATCGGCGCCAGGATTCCGGAAGACTGGCTGGAGAAATTTTGTATACCGCCTAGTGTGCCAACGCTTCCGCGCGGCCCGATCAGGGAGGGTATCGACCAGCCGACGGCCGATGCTGAAGACAGGCCTCCCAGCGAAAGGCTGATCCAAAGTAGCGCGCTGGTAGCCGTCTGGGCGTAGGCGGCGCCGAGAATGCCAAGCCCCATGGTGGTGCCCCCGATCAGCACGACACGCTGCACGGTACTGGCATTCCAGCCTCGATCGATAAGGTGGTCCACCAGCCACCCTCCCACTGCCAGTTCACACAACCAACCAATCAACCAGGGAACGCCGGTATAGAGAAACGAGTGCAGCAGGTCAATGTGCAGGGCCTGGGAAAGATAGCTGGGCAGCCAGGTGAGGAGCAGGTAGAAAACGTAGTTATAGGCGCCGAACCCGATGGCGACCCCGAGCACTTTTGGCTGTCGAATCAGGTAGCCCAACGACGCGGTCTCGGTCTGCGCATTCCGCGCGGCAGCGGTTTCGTCGAGAATGTAATCCGGGCTGTAATCCAGGATGTAATCCCGCTCCTGGCTGGTGAGTTTCGGATCATCGGCGGGATCGCGATACACGCGGACGAAGAGCAAGAAATAGAGAAGGCTTATCAGGCCGGTGGCAGCGAAACTCCAGCGCCAGCCCACCTTCAACAGCAGGACGCCAATGATTGGGACGCCGATCGCCGAAGCGAATTTGGCTGCGCCGTCGAAAATCGAAGTAGCGGAACTGCGTTCCTTTGCGGGGAACCAGTAGCCGATGGCTTTCGCGTTGGACGGAAATGTGGGAGCTTCGCCTATACCCAGCAGAAGCCGCGCAGCGAAGAAGCCGCCGAGGTTGGGGGCAACGGCCGCGGCAAAAGAAGCCACACTCCAGAGAAAGCTGCTGATCCGTCCCACGCGGCGCACGCCAAACTTATCCAGCACCACGCCCATCGGCAACTGGCACAGCATGTACGTCCAGTTGTAGGCGGCGGAAAGGTAACCGAAGGTGACGTTCGAGATGGCAAACGTCGTGATCAGCGCGGCATGCGCGACCGATAGGTTCACCCGGTCGAAGTAGTTAACGAGTACGCCGATGCCTAGCAGAAAAGCAATGCGCCATCGGCGCCTGGGAATCTCGAAGTCAGAGGCAATCGAAGGCACAGATAAGACTAACCCATGCCCCCAAAACCAAATTAACTACCCGCAGCCGGCTTCCTCGGCTTGCGCTTGGTATTGCGTCCGGGCGAGGCCGCGTGCTTTCCGTTGGGCTTGGGCGGCGATTCCAGAACACTCCGCATCCAGTAATCGCCCTCGGCATCCACCTCAACCCCGTGAACCTCGCGCTCAAACCCGGGAAATTGTTTGCCGAACTTCTCGAGCGCCAGCAGCAGGCTGATGGTGGGGCTGTCGCGCTCGCCGAGGCGTTCTCCCGGCATGCGCACCGGGATGCCCGGAGGGTAGGGAACCAGCATCACGCCCGCGAGCCTTCCTGCCATTTCCGAGATGCGCACCTTCTCCGTGCCATTGCGTATCAGCCGCTGATAGGTTTCCGCGGGAGTCAGCACCGGGTCGGGATCTACATCGCACGCCTGGTGCAGCAGGTTGGTCAGATTCAGTTCTCGCATGGCCTGGTGCATCTCGTCGCTCAGCTCTCGCAACGTCATGTCACGATAGCGGAGCGGGTGTTCCACAACCAGGTCGGGCAACGCTTCGTATAACGTGCCCTCGTTGTCGTAGAGCCGCTTGAACTCGAACAGCGTCTCCAGCAGGCTGCCCCATTTGCCTTTGCTGGTTCCCACGGAAAAGAGAATCAACGCGGTGTAGTCGCCGGTGCGGGCAATCTCTACCAGGCGCGCGTCGAGAAACTCGGTCAGGATCGCCGCCGGAATGCCCCAATCCGCTATTTCTCCACGCGGATTGATGCCCGGCATCAGAATCGTGACCTTCGTGGGGTCGAGCATGCAATAGCCTTCGGCGATGTCCTCATCTTTAAACCCATGCCAGTCTTCGCCCGCCATTCAGCGTCCAGCAGGCAGACGACTGGATGAGCAGCGAATCGGCCGTCTCCTCAAAAAGAGAAGTCTCTCCGGTCGTCGGATCGATGACGGTATCGGGCTGATAAATTCTGAAGAACCATTCGTCGCCATTGGCCGAGCGCAGACGATGCGCAATTGAAGACATCGCTTTCCGGAAGCTGATCGCGTCCTGAATCGTCTCGTACATCAACGTCGGACCGGCCGGCTCGTCCATCATCGACGTCGCCACATCGAGCGACGCGATCATGGGGTAGAAGGGCGAGGTGGTGCCATGCATCATGAACGATTCGTTGAACTGGTCGAAGTCCAGAGGCGCGCGGTCGCTCAGCTTTACGTGGATCATCGATGCCATCGAGAAGGCGGCCAGCATCTTGTGCGTCGACTGCACGGCGAACAGAAGCGGCCGGTTAGGCATGTCTTCCGGCACATCCATGGCGAAACGTCCGCGATAAATCGAGTGAAATTTCGCGTAGGCGTACCACGCTTCGTCGAAGTGAATACGCGGCACCGTCCGTGCCAGCTCCCGGGTAACGCGCTGTACGTCATAACAAAAACCGTCGTAGGTGGAATTGGTGACCACCGCATAGCTGGGTTGCTGCGACGATGCGTCGGCGCTGAACGGGCTGTTCCTGATCAGCTCCTGAATATGCTCCGGCGAGAACCGCCGCAGCGGCACCAGGCCGATCATCCCGTAGCCGTTGCGCGTGGGCTTGAAGTACACCGGGCGTGCTTCCGTCACCGTAAGCGAGTGGCAAATCGATTTGTGGCAATTCGCATCCACCAGCACGATGTCGTTATGGCCGATCACGCCGTGGCCGACGATCTGGTTCGAAGTGGAAGAACCGCTCAACACGTAGAAGGTCCAGTCCGCTCCGAAAATGCGGGCTGCATTTCGCTCCGATTCTGCCGGGGGGCCGATGTGGTCAAGCCACGAACCAAGCGATGAAGTGGAGATGCCGAGATCCGCGCGCAGCAGGTTCTCGCCAAAGAAGCGGTGAAACTGCATGCCCACCGGATGTTTCAGGAAGGCCACTCCGCCCATATGCCCCGGAGCGTCCCAGGAATACGCGCCCTGGTCGGTATATTTCTTCAGCTCGCGAAAATAGGGAGGCAGCAGCTGCTCGTTGTAGCGCTCGACAGCGAAGTCTACGCGATTGGCGATGAAGGCAGGTGTATCACCGAACAGGTGAATGTACTCGTGTACCTGCTTCACCACTTCCAACGGCAACTCGCTGACCAGCGTGCGGTCGGCGATCAGGAAGATCGGAACCTTCTTATTTCTGCGCCGCACGGCGCGAATGATCTTCAGCGCCGCGCGTTCATCAAACTGATGTTCTTCTTCAAGATCCCAATCGAGCAGGATGGCGCTATGCGACGGATCCGACTTCACCAGCGACAGTCCATCCTCCGGTGTCGATGTCCTGACCACCTCGTAGCCTTCCTCTCCGATCGCATTACACAGCCGTTCCATCGCCCGGTCCGACACCGAGTTCGGTCCCACCCAGCTCACTGGCAATTAACAGTACCCAACGTCCATCACTCATGGCTTTGAGTCTCGACGAATCTTGTTACGTGCATGTTTCAAATTGGCCTGGGCCCCTTCCTCTGTATAGCAGTTTCGCAATGGGTGTAAACCGAAGATCGAAGCGATTTCTCTTTACGTGGTTTTCTCTCCAAGAAAACCACACCTCACGGTCTTTATCGGTCCACAGTAATTGCGAAAATGCTGTAAACCGTCGATTGGTGCGCGCCGGGTGATTGGCTCGCCTCATCGCGAGGCAAGCGATGAGCCTGTGGTTGCCTGCACCAGCTTCTCGACCGATGGGGCAATCATGTTCAGCAGCACCGCCTGCGGCTTTTCCGAGGTCTTCAGAAAGGCCAGTTGCCGATTTCGCCAGTCTGCCGGCGCGCTCTTGTGCTCGCGCAGGTAGCCGATCGCGTCCAGGCCGGTTTGCGCGACCTGCTGCAGATTGGTGGAGACCGGAGCGAGCTCACTCGTCAAGTCGGATCTGGGCAGGATGAGCTGAAGCTGCGCGTCGTTGTCGCGCCACAGCACGAGCCACTCCTGCGCCTGTTCCCAATCCTCTTGGCTGGCTCCGCCGGCCACGATGCGGTTGACCATGTTGGAAAATTGGCGCGCCGTGTTGCTTTCCGGTGGAACGGCGTCGACCAGGTGATTCAGCGGGGTGAAGGCGTCGTAGTGACCCAGCGATTCGCGCGTGTAGTCGCGAGGCGGCTGCATCACATCGCCCAAAACGCGCAACGGCAAAGGATCAGGTTCCCCTGTCATGCGGCTCAGCATAGCGGGATAGTTGGCATTGTGTTGCAGCCCATAGTCGTTCAGCTTCTGCGAGACGATCGTCAGGCGGGCATACATAGACGCCACGTCACGGGTGTCGCGCGGTGACCAGAGGCGCTCGGCGATGGCAGCCAGACGCGGCCAGACGCGACTATCGACACTCTGAGCCGTGACATATTCCGACCACATGGCCGCCTCTCCGCCCAGAATTCCTTTGCGTTGTTCGCTGCTCAGCTTCGAGGGTCCTTCGCCTTCGGGATCCGCCAGGTAGTGTTCCGACGCGGCGTGACCTAAATCGAGATAATAGGGGGCCGACAACAGCGCGCGATTGCCACCGCGGACCGCCTTGCCGACGAACTCAGGACCACGCCAGGACTGGATCACCACGTCTTTCGGCGTGCTGGGTTGCAGCACTTCATCCCAGCCGACCATGATCTTCCCGTGCGCCGCGACTAGCTTCTGCACCTTGCCGCTGAAGTGCGCTTGCAGAGCCGCGTCATCCTTGAACCCATGGGACTTCATGAACTCCTGTATACGCGGGTTCGCGTCCCATTCCTTGCCATTGCACTCGTCTCCTCCAACGTGAAAGTACGCGTCGGGGAACAGGCCGGCCATCTCGCCGATAAACGTGTCGAGAAATTTGTAGGTGCTGTCGCGTGTAGGATCCATGGCGGCGTCGAGGATGCCCCACATGCGCTCGATTTGATAGGGGCCTTTTCCGCTGGCTAGTTCTGGATAGCCCACAAACCACGACGTCGTGTGCGCCGGCATGTCGAATTCCGGCACCACGCGAATGCCCCGGTCGCGCGCGTACTCGAGCACACTGTGGATCTCTTCCTGGGTGTAGAAAAGGCCGTCCGAGCCCTTCTCCTGCAGCAAGGGATACTTCTTGCTCTCGACCCGGAAACCTTGATCGTCGGAGAGATGCCAGTGAAAGACGTTCAGCTTGACGGCTTCCATGCCGTCGAGCGTCCGATACACCTCATCGAGCGGCATAAAATGCCGGCTCACGTCCAGCATGAATCCTCGCCATGGAAAGCGGGGCTGATCGTCAATGGTCATTGCCGGCACGGCGAAGCCCCGCGGCGTGATGCGGACCAGCTGCAGAAAGGTTTGCAGTCCATGGAGCACTCCCAGCGGATTGGCCGCTTCGAGATGGGCTCCATCGGCCGCAATCTCCAGATGGTACGACTCATCTTCATCCACCTGCTGGACGGGCGCGCTCGCCCCCTTGGTCCGGATGACGAATTTCGGCTTGTTGGACCGGGCCTCGAGCGACAGCGGGATGCCGGTCTGTCGCGAAAGAAGGTTCAGGAAGCGCTGTTTGGCGCGCTCCAGCCGAGGCTCCTCGAAACCTTCGAGCGTAACGCCGAACCCGTTCTCGATAAGGAGCTCGCCCGTACCCAGCTCGACGTGTGCGGGCAGAGGCATCAAGGGCAGGGGCGCTGGCTGGGGCAGCGGCGCGGGCGCGGTTTGGCCAAGAGCGATGAGAGAGCTGAGCAAGAGAGTCATGCGTACAATCCGGAGCAAGGGCACCTCAAGAGAAAAACTGTAAACCGCGCTCATCGATTCTATCTGTATCGAGAGCCGAAACATGAGCCAAATGCCGGCCCAGCAGCGATAATAGAGAACCGATAGGATGGGATGGAGTGCTAACGATGCCGACCGCAGTTTTTGAACACGCCATGTTGCGTGAGATCTATGAGCAGCCCCGCGCGCTCGCCGACACCATTGAGCATTATGCTCCAAACGGCAAGCTGGCGATGGAAGTGTTTCAGCCCGTGGCCGACGCCCTGCGCGGCCGTTCGCGCCTGGTAATCGCCGCCAGCGGTTCCAGCCGCCACGCCGGGCTTGCCGCCGAGATCATGCTGGAAGATCTGGCCGGCTTGATCGTCGATGTGGAGTACGCCAGCGAGTACGTGTACCGCTCTACCCACACCATTCAGGATCCGGGAGTTCTGGTCATTTCCCAATCGGGTGAGACGGCGGATACGCTGGCCGGCCTGCGTGAAGCCAAATCGCGCGGCTTGCCTACGCTCGCCATCACCAACCATGCCCGCTCCAGTATGGCGGTCGAGGCGGATGCGTTTCTGCCCACCTGCGCGGGGCCGGAGAAGGCCGTGCCCGCGACCAAGAGCTTTACCACCCAACTGGCCGTCCTTTACTCGCTGGCTCTTTACCTGGCGCGCATTCGAGGACGAATGACGTCGCCGACGGTCGAAAGCCACACGGAGGGCTTACGCCGGCTTCCCGCATTGCTTGAGCCGGCCCTCGAAAAGTGGCAGCAGCAGATCGCCGGCCTTGCGCCGTCTCTGAAAGGAGCGCGGGCGTTTCTGTATCTAGGGCGGGGCGTCCACTATGCGATTGCCCGGGAGGGCGCGCTCAAGCTTAAGGAATCGGCTTATTTGCAGGCCGAAGGCTATCCGGCCGGCGAGTTGAAGCACGGCCCGAATGCGCTGGTGAGCCCGGATGCGCCGCTGGTGGTGATGGCCACCCGCGATTTATCCGATCCGGACGCCATGTTGCGCTACAGCAAGGTGCTGCAGTTGATGAAAGACATGCGTGCCCAGGGCGCGACCATCCTGGCCATCGCAACAGAGGGCGACGCCGACGCGGCCAGCTCGCCAACCATTGCATCGAGGTTCCCAAGACCGAAGATTTGTTAGCGGCCATGTTGGAGGTGGTGCCTTTGCAGTTGCTGGCCTATCAGCTGGCGATCCAGAACGGCATCGATGTGGACAACCCGCGCAACCTGACCAAAGCTGTTCTGCGCGAGTAGGCGCAAAACCCTCTTGAGCACTCGCGCCTAGCAGACATGAATTGTCACCCCGAGCAAGCCGAGAGCTGCCCTGAGCGAGTCGAAATGGGGATCTGCAGTTCTCTCACCTCCCAAGCCCAACTCCAGCTCGAAGTTATAATAAGCGATAGACACACGACCATGGTCACCGAAAATCTCCCCCTGCGAAGCCGCTCCGGCAACTTATTGATTTCGCAACGCGATCAGGTCTTCGACGCCTTTCGTCGCTGGGGCCACCTGCAGGCGAAACTCGATCCTCTGGAGCAGTACCTTCTGCCCAAAACCCGTCCCTGAATTGGACTACGACGGTGAGGCTGCGGAAGAGGCTCGTGGGTACTACTGCGGCACAATCGGCGATCGAGTTCATGCACATTCCCGACGCAGCCAGGCGGGAGTGGGTCCAGTCCCGCATGGAGCAACTGGAGAAGGCCGCTCCCGTGCCGGACCAGCGGCAGATTCTCGAGCGGTTGACCCAGGCCGATCTCGTCGAGCAGGTGATTCAGTCGCGCTATCTCGGCACCAAGCGCTTCTCGCTCGAAGGCGTTACCGTGCTCATCCCGTTCCTCGACGAGATCCTCAATCGCGCCGCCGAGCATGGCGCGGAGAACGGCCGTGATGGGCATGAGCCATCGCGGACGCTTGAACGTGATGGTGAACACGTTCGGTAAGTCTGCCGCCGACATCTTTTCCCGGTTCGAAGACGTCAATCCCCGCAGTATTCTCGGCGGGGGAGACGTGAAGTACCACGTCGGCGCCACCGGCCAATTTCTTAGCCGGAACGGCGGAAACGATAAGCCTGCATCTGGTATCGAATCCCAGTCACCTGGAAGCGGTGGATCCGGTGGCCATGGGCCGTGCCCGCGCACGGCAGACGCGCCTGGGAGAGACCGGGCAGGCCAAGGTGCTGCCGGTACTCATTCACGGAGACGCGGCGTTTGCCGGCCAGGGCATCTGGGCGGAAACGCTGAGTCTCGGCGTCCATGCCGGGCTTCACCGTGGGCGGCACCATTCAGATCGTCGTGAACAACCTGATTGGTTTCACCGCCGATCCCGGAGGAGTGCTACCCGTCGCGCTTCTGCCTCGGACATTGGCGAAGCGACTGCCCATCCCCATCTTCCATGTCAACGCAGAAGATGCCGATGCCGCCGTCCGTGTCGCCTCGCTGGCGGTCGAATACCGGTACACCTTCCACACGCGACGTGATCATCGAGCTCGTCGGTTATCGCCGTCATGGCCACAGCGAGGTGGACGACCCCACCGTCACCCAGCCCTTGCGCTACGCGAAAATCAAGAATCATCCTCCGCTTTACGAGATCTATGCCCGGCAAATCGGGGCCGATCCCGCTGCCCGCGTCAAGGAGATTCAGGCTGAGCTGGCCGAAGCGCAGAAGCAAGCGAGCAGGATGACCAAGAGTGCGGTGCTGGCGCAAGCTTCCGGTCGTATTGGTCCAATTACATAGGCGGCCCATACAAGCCAGAGTACGAGGTAGACACCGCGGTGAGCGCCGCCACCGTCGAGGCGATCAGCGACGGTCTCACCACGTATCCGCAACAGTTCCACATCCATGCCAAGATCAGGAAGTTGCTCGAGCAGCGCAGGGAAATGGGCCGCGGCCAGCGGTTGTTCGACTACGGAATGGCCGAAGCGCTGGCATTCGGTTCGCTCTTGCTGGATGGCACTCCGGTGCGCCTCTGCGGGCAAGACAGCCAGCGTGGCACCTTCAACCAACGCCACAGCGTGATGGTGGATATCGAGAACGAACAGCACTACGTGCCCCTCCAACATCTGGGACCGCGGCAGGCTCGATTCGAGGTTTACAACTCCATTCTTTCCGAGGCAGGCGTCCTGGGGTTCGAGTACGGTTTTAGCCGCGACTATCCGGAAACCCTGGTGTTGTGGGAAGCGCAGTTTGGCGACTTCGCCAACGGCGCGCAGATCATCATTGACCAATTCATCGCCTCCGGGGAAGACAAGTGGGGGCTTCTGAGCGGAGTCGTTCTCTTGTTGCCTCACGGCTATGAGGGGCAGGGGCCGGAGCATTCCAGCGCCCGGTTGGAACGCTATCTGCAACTGGCGGCGCACGACAATATACAAATCTGCCAACCTTCGACCGCGGCCCAATATTTTCACCTGTTGCGCCGCCAGGTGATGCGCTCGTGGCGCAAACCGCTGGTCGTATTCACCCCCAAGAGCATGCTGCGGAATCCTGACGCGAGTTCGCCGGTCGCGAGCTTCCTCTCCCCGCGGTTCCAAAACGTCCTTCCGGAAACCGGGATAGCTCAAGCGAAGCGCCTGCTGCTCTGCACCGGAAAAATCGGCCATGAGCTGCGCATCGAGCGCGCGAAGCGCAACGAAAGTACCACCGGCATCGTCTTTCTGGAGCAACTCTATCCCTGGCCGGAGACGGAATTGGCAGCGGAAATCGGCCGCCATCCCGAGGCCCGCGAGCTGGTTTGGGTTCAGGAAGAACCAGCCAACATGGGTGCGCTCTCTTTTGTAGTGCCGCGGCTCCGCAGGCTCTTCCCGGAGCACAAAGTGCTCAGCATCAAGCGTTCGGCCGCGGCCAGCCCGGCAACCGGTTCGGCCAAAGCCCATGACCTCGAACAGAAAACGCTGATCAGCCTGGCCTTGCGCGACAACGGCAAATAACCATTGCACGGATGAAGCGGGGAGATTTTGTTTCCAGGGCACGGCTGCCTCGCCGCAGCGAGCGTTAAGCCGGGCCGCAATGCGCGCTACAACCCGCCGGCCACGGCGTCAGCAAAGCAAAATCGTTCTAGCCTGGCTTCGCTTTGCGCGACGGCGAGAGCCCCGATTGTGCCTTCGGCCGGCGAAACATCGTAAAGTCTCCACGGATAGCTAAAATGTACCCGTGACCGTAGCAATTCCGGCGGCGCATCGGGTGATAGCGACACGTCGAACCCATCGAGTGCGAGATTCAGCCCGACTCCCTCGGCCTTGAGGACTGCTTCCTTGCGCGTCCAGCAGCGATAAAAGCCGGCAAGCCACGCATCGCCGTGCAATGCACCCAGGTCGGCGAGCTCCGAAGCGGAAAAATGTGCCGCCGCCACTTCAGGCTCGATCGGTCTCACATCTTCCACATCCGCGCCCACCGGTCCTCCACGGCTCACGGCCAGCAACGCGATACTTTTGCTGTGGCTCAGGTTGAAGGTGAGCGCGGGGGATGGGCCATTTTCCGCCAGTTCGGGTTTGCCGAACCGATTCGCATGGAAACGGAGGCTCTCCGCGGGCAACTTCAGGTAAGCACCCAGAATCCTGCGCAGGTTTGCGTGCGCCAGGGCATAGCGCGCGCGATCCGGAGCGAAATAAAAGGCATGCATCCGCTGCAGTTCTACGGAGTCGAGCAGGACTTCATGCGCCCGCAAGTCGGCCCCGGTTGCTTCGAGAGACCACGCCCACACGTGAACCTCGTCAGGGTCCAGCGTTTCACGAAGTGTGCCGGCAGGCCAATCGAGCGGCGCATTCACGTAGAGATCCACTCCGTTGGTTCGCGGAACGATGCAGCGCGTCCCCCATCTAAATGGAGACTGTGACAGTGTTGCAAAGTCCGGCTATCGTAACCGTCGATGAGGCCCGCCCTAAACTACACCCACATCAACTCCAGTTGCCGAAGCTTGTTGGCCAGGAACGCGACGTCCCGGGCACTCACATCCTCGGATTCGGCGCGAGCGATCTCGTGTTGCAAAAATTCGAACGCCGGCCGCATCTCTACCGGGAAGTCGTCGCTACGCAGTCCGCGCAAAACCTCCCACGCCTGCAGAAGGAGTGTTCGGTCACCCGTCCTCGCTTCTTCGTGGGTAAGCAGCGCGGCTGCCCGCCGCAGTCTTTCATGAGCATCCAGTTTGGTCATGGGTAATCAAAGTGTGACACGAAACCACTGAAATCATCTACCTTCGCGCGCGCTTTCCATTGCCGGACTTTTTCGAGGAAACCATATAATCAAATGTGGTCAAGAACACAGATGGGCGATGCGAGGATGAAAATCCAGTCCGGCCAGACCGAGGAAGCTCCGTACGGCTATCGTCTCCCCTTGGCCGAGTATGTGCGCACCCAGGCGCTCCCGGTAGACAAACTGGGACATCAACCGCGGCTCTATGCGTTAACCCGGCTGATCGGCCAGGGTCTGGCCTACGATGACGACGTTGTGTACGCCGCGGCGTGGCTCCATGACCTGGGCGTATTTATCGGTCACCGGCCCCAGGACCCGCTTGCACTGGCCGGTTGGGACAACGTCAGCTACGCCATGAAACAAGCGCCGGCGGTTCTCCTCGAGAGCGGCTTTCCTGCAACCAAAGTTGCAGACGTGGTCGAAGCGATTCGTACCCATCAACCACACCTCCGTCCGCTATCCTTAGAGGGAATGATTCTGCGCGATGCGGATATTCTCGAACAACTGGGAGCCATCGGCATCGTGCGTGTGACGGCAAAGATAGGCAGGGACACGCGTTATCCAACCTTCACTGCGGCCGCAATGACCTTACGCAAGGCGCTCGCGGAATTGCCGGACCAGCTCTACCTGGATACAGCAAAGATCCTTGCACAGCCAAGAGTCAAGCTGCTCGAGACATTCCTCCGGGAACTGGATGAGGAAGCGCAAGGCGCGCTTTGCTAAAAGGTTGTCGCGTATTGGTTACCGATGATGTTCCAAGCGGAAAAAATCGCCTCTGGGTGTGAGAGACTAACCGTTGCCACGGCATGGAAATTACGGTCTTTCGGTTGCTCTAGGCTGGGCGGCAGCAAATTGCATTGGGGGCCTGGTACATGAAGCTGAAAAACGCCAAGGTGGTGGTGTGTGGCGCCGGCGGTTTCATCGGCGGACATTTGGTAAAGAGTCTGCTGGATAGTGGAGCAGATGTCATCCGCGCGGTTGATGTAAAGCCGCTGGACGAGTGGTATCAGACGTCGCCAGGCGTTGAGAGTCTTTCTCTGGACCTCAAAGACAAAGAAAGCTGCATGAAGACGGCCCAGGGCGCCGAGGTGGTTTTCCAACTCGCTGCGGATATGGGCGGCATGGGTTTCATTGAAAACAACAAAGCGCTTTGCATGTTGAGCGTGCTGACCAATACGCACATGCTCATGGCTGCGCGAGAAAAAGGCGTCGGGCGATTTTTTTACGCCTCTTCTGCCTGCGTATACAACGGCGACAAGCAAACCACTCCGGACGTAGTTGCCCTGAAGGAAGAAGACGCCTATCCAGCGTTGCCTGAAGATGGTTATGGCTGGGAAAAACTCTTCAGCGAACGCATGTGCCGCCATTTTGAAGAGGACTTCGGCCTGCAGTGCCGCGTCGCCCGTTATCACAATGTGTACGGCCCGCTGGGTACTTGGACGGGTGGACGGGAAAAAGCGCCCGCCGCCATCTGCCGCAAAGTCATTGAAGCGAAAGCGTCGGGCAAGCATGAGATCGAGATCTGGGGCGACGGCAAGCAGACCCGCAGCTTCATGTATATCGACGACTGCACTCGGGGCACGCAAGCCATTCTGGAAAGCGAAATCCACGAGCCCATCAATCTCGGCAGCAGTGAACTGGTGACCATCAATCAGCTGGTGGATATCGCTGAAGGCATTGCCGGGGTCAAGCTGGAACGCAAGTACAACCTGGGCGCGCCCAAGGGCGTGAACGGGCGCAACAGCGATAACACCAAAATCCAGCAGTACCTGGGTTGGGAGCCTTCGATCCGTCTTAAGGCCGGCTTGGCAAAGACCTACGCGTGGATCGAGAGCGAGATGATGGCGGTATCGAGAAGTTAATCGAAGAACGTAATCCGGAAATCGCTTTCGGCGCAGAATGTAATCGAAGTTGTGCGTATTGGCAGTATCCGTCTTTGAGTAGAGCAGTTTCGCAATGACTGTGGACTGATAAAGACCGCGAGGTGTGGTTTTCTTTGAGAGAAAACCACGAAACGGCCTGTCGCTTCGGCCTACACCAATTGCGAAACTGCTTTAGCAACTCTGGGTGTGTTTTAGATCGAGGCTACGGGACCTGTGGGATCAACGGCGGTGACGGCAACGGCTCAGTTCCGGCAGATTCTGGGAATCCGATTCTTTATCGGAAACGCGGAGGAAGCCATCGCCCGTATGAGCGGCGGCGGGTTGCTGGTAGTGCCGGCTGCGCCCGCGCTCAAGAATCTGGCCAACGACCCAGCCTATCGTGAGGCCCTCCAGGGAGCCGACCTGGTGATTACCGACAGCGCCTTCATGGTGATGATCTGGAACCGGCTCACGCGCGACTCCATTCGCCGCGTTTCCGGCTTGAAATATCTTTCTTCGTTGTTAAAGCAGCCTGATTTTTACCGCCCTGGCGGCAGTTTCTGGATCATGGCCAGCGAAGAGAGCGTGCAGAGAAATTGCGCCTGGCTGCGTCGTCAGGGGATCGAGTTAGCCCCTACCGATCGATATGTCGCACCCCTCTACGGCGAGACCATCGAAGACCCTCAACTCTTGCGGCGCATCGAAGAGCGGCGGCCGCGGCATATCGTTGTCTGCATCGGGGGGGGCACACAGGAGCGCCTAGGCCTTTATTTGCGAAGCGAGCTCAATTGCAAGCCATCCATTCATTGTATTGGCGCCGCGATTGCCTTTCTGAGCGGCGATCAGGTGTTGATTCCGAAATGGGCCGACCGGATGTATCTGGGCTGGCTGTTTCGCTGTCTCTCGAATCCCTTGCGCTATATGCCCCGCTACTGGGATGCGCGCAAACTGTATTCGCTCATGATGCGTTACGGCAGCAGCCTTCCGGACTCTCGCAAGAGCACGCCTCCCGCCGGCGTGGAGTTGGCAACCGCGCTCGGCGCGGGTGTTGCCACCAGCAGTGAGTGCATCCCTTCCGCATCCACTCGTTCGTCCTAGAGCATTTTCGCTTCTGCTCGGGGCTTATCCTTCCATCTCCTCGCCCCCATTGCATCGAGTTCTCACGCCGCCTGTGAAGCCATGCCTCAGCCCAAACCACGCAGGACTACGCAGGATTTCACAAGGGGCAGGAAGAATCTTATTTGGATCCCGCCTCGACCGAGGCGGGATCCACACCTGACTACTGCTGGCTTCGTACGCTCGCGCGCTGGGTTTCCGCATGCTTGGCCGCGGACTCGAGCGCCTTTGCCTGGGGCAGGTAATCGAGCGCTTTGTTGATCATCGGATCCCAGTTCGCGCGGATCTTCAATCCTTCTTCCTGGCCGAACTGGGTGGTGAAGATCTCAGCCTTGATGTTGGCCTTGACCCAATCCAACACCGGCGCCAGGTCCGCATCGGTGTACGTAATCTGCTGGCTGGTGAGGAACTGTTTGAATGTGTCCATCACCTGGTCGTCTACCTGGAAATCCTTGCCCACGGTCCGGTTCGCCATGTAGTGCTTGGCGAAGTTGAAGAACGCGTAGTGCTCCAGCAGTTCATCCTGTACCGGAACCGACTTCGGGGTGTCGACCTTGTCGTCCGGCGTGATGCCGCCCCCGCCAAAGACTGTGCGCCCTGAATCGGTCGCCTTCACCTCACGGGTTTTCGTATCCTGCGGCTGATCGTGGTTGTAGTAGTAGTCGTACAGAGAAACGCCGTTGTAATTGCGCTGAATCAGCCGGCCGCTCGGAGTGTAGTAGTGGTACGTCGTGAGCGCCAGACCGGTGTTTTCCGATAAGGGGTAAACGGTTTGCACCAGTCCCTTGCCGAAGGTGGTTTCGCCGGCGATGATCGCTCGATCGTGATCCTGCAGCGCGCCGGAAACAATCTCCGCCGCGGAGGCTGTGCCGTGATTTACCAACACCACGATGGGATATTCGTGGCCGCCGTTTCCGTGCGTCGCCCGATAGGTCTGCTCAGGAAATGCACGGCCGCGCTGGGAGACAATCACCTGGCCTTTTTCCAGGAACTTGTCGCACACCGCCACTGCTTCACTCAACAAGCCCCCGGGATTTCCCCGCAGATCGAGTACCAATCCGTCGATATTGCCGAAGTGATCGAGCGCATCCGAGAGTTCCCGGCCAGTCGTTTCCTGGAAGTTCGTGATGTGCACGTAGCCGATATTCGGCCGGACCATGTAGGTGAGGTCGATGCTATTGTGCGGAATCTCGTCGCGGATCAGGTCGAACACCAACGGCTTGGGCGTACCCTCGCGCGCGATCGTGATCTGCACGTGTGTCCCTTTGGGGCCTTTGAGCACATTGGCAACATCTTCGGAATTCATGCTCTCGGTGGACTTGCCGTCGACGGCGGCAATCACATCGCCGGGCCGGATCCCGGCCTTGTACGAAGGCGTTCCTTCAAACGGACTTACCACGACAATCTTGTTGTTTTGCGGTTGAATCAGCATGCCCACGCCGTAATACTTGCCATGCTGGTCTTCGCGCATCTTGGCATAGGCTTTGGGGTCGTAAAAACTCGAATGCGGGTCGAGCACGCGCAGCATGCCGGGAATGGCCCCGTCATAGACGGCCTTCTCGGCTTTGTCGCCAGTCAAAGGTTCGGCGTAATTTTGCTCCACCAGGTCGTAGACATTGGTGAAGGAGCGCAGATCGTCGCGCAACGCCGATTCATCGGTGCTTGATTGCGCGCCCAGCCTTTGGCTTACGACCGTGCCAAGAAAGCCGCAAACCACAAAGAAGAGGAGAATGGAAAACAAGAGCCGTCGTGTGCGGGAGGCCATATTGCGGGTTTCCTCAGAGTCCGGAGGCTCAGGGAGAGGCTTGCCCCGCCGCCCGGCCCGGGATCTTCTTGACTCGAAGTATATCATTGCGTGTAGGCTGGTTTGACACCGGCCGGCGAGGCAATACAGCACAGAAATCCGGCCTGGTTTGCTAGCTGCGCAATGCTGCTGGCGCCAGCTCAGGCAAACTACCACGTTCGAGCTAGAGTCGTTTACTTCTGGTGTATGGGGAGCGATGCACATCAGGTTGTGGGCCTTTCCTCAAGGAAGCCGCGCCTGCTGGCCGCCGACAATAGAAGCGGAAGGCTTTCGAGCTATCACACAGCAGCGATATGAGATCTGAGACACATGACGTTTTTTGACTTTCGGCAATCCACCGTGGTTTTGATCGTAAGCGCGAGCCTGAGCGCTGTTCCGTCGCTGGCGCAGGCGACCAATCCGAGTGCCAAAACCGCTGCCGACGCGGCGCCGGTGAATGGAAAAGTGGTCGAAGACATTGTTGCCCGCGTGAACGACCAGATCGTAACCCAGTCGGATTACGATCGTGCCGCGCAACAGCAGGAAGCCGAGGCCAGGCAGCAGGCGGTTCCTGCCCAACAACTGGCAGAGAAACAAGCTGACCTGCTGCGCGATCTGATCGATCAACAGCTCCTGCTCTCCAAGGCCAAGGAACTCGGCATTACCGGCGAAACCGAGTTGATCAAGCACCTCGACGACCTTAGAAAACAAAATCACCTGGATTCGTTGGAAGATCTCGAAAAGGCCTATGCGGCCCAGGCGCAGGGCACTTCGTTTGAAGATTTCAAGGCCAGCATTCGCAACAGCATCGTGACCCAGCAGGTGGTGCGCGACGAAGTCGCGCGCCACATCACCGTGCCGCCGGGGGAGGTGCAGAAGTACTTCAAAGAACACGCCGGCGAGTTTGCCCAGCCTGAATCGGTAACGCTCAACGAGATCCTTATCCCAACCCCGGGAAAGACGGCGACAGAAGCGCCGGATGCTGACGAGATTGCGGCAGCGCAGGCGAAAGCCGACGCGATAGAGGCCAAGCTAAAGGCGGGCGCAAAATTTGAAGACCTGGCGAAACCCGCGCCGGCCGACCCGAACGACCCAAAGGCCGTGGCGCTGGGTGAATTTCACCGCGGAGGGTTAGACAAGTCCATCGAAGATAAAGCCTTCGCCCTGAATGCCGGCCAGTACACACAACCGATTCGCACCAAACAGGGGTTCATCATTCTGCAGGTCGCAGACCGTACGCGTACTGGTGACGCTGACTTCAAGAAAGTGCAACCGCAGGTGGAAGAAACCCTCTTCGTGGAGCGGATGCAGCCGGCTCTCAGGCAATACCTCACCCAGCTGCGAGACCAGGCATACATTGAGCTCAAGCCGGGAGCGGTGGATACAGGGGCCAGCGGTAATGAGCTGCGCCTGAGCTACAGCGCCTACGTTCCCCCTACGGAAAAGAAGAAAAAGAAGTTTGTGCGCACCCGCTTCCGTGGCCGGGATCGGTCTCGCCATGTGGACGCGGCGGCCGTGGCTGCCGCCGGCGCCGCCGCCGCCCCTCCTGCCGCATCGGCCGCGACGCCCACCGCGCCTGCTGCGACAGCGACTTCAGCCGCGCCAACAACGGCATCGTCAACGGCGCCATCAACCGCATCGGGCACGGCGAAAACTGCTGCCGCCACACAGCAGGCAAGTAATACCGACGCCGGCATACAAAAGCCCGGCAAGCGAGAGAAGATCCGCTTTGGCCAAGCCCCGCGCGAGTCGCTGCCTCCCGCCCAGGTGGCCTCAGCGGCCACACCCGATAACACACCGGGGGTCACCACGCCTGAGTCGCGGATCGTAAATCCTGATGGCACCATTAGCGGCGCCAGCGCTCCGGTCAACGTGAAAAAGACCCGCCTGAGCAGTCGGCCTGCGGTGAAAAAAGCGAAACAGGACAAATCCGCGGACGCTCCGCCGCCCGCGACCGCGGAGGAACTGGCCACGCAAAAGGTTCAGAATGCGCCGCTTGGTTTGGCCGACCCGTCTGCCCAAAAGAAGCCTAAAAAAGGCGAAAAGACGCGCCTCTCCGACAAGCCGCCGCAGGAAGACCAGCCCCAGCCTTATCTTGGCAAACCCGCCACGCCCGCAGGCAGTGCGCCTGCGCCCTCCACCGGCCAGCAGCCGGCGCCCGGCGCCAACCCGCCTGCGTCCTCGGGATCGACACCGCCGGGATCCACACCACCGGCGCAACAGCAGTAGTTTGGGGACTTGGCGCCAGGCTGACTGGACGCAGGCGAAATGAAAGAAATTTACGTCGCGGATGTAGCTAAATTCGAAAACCAGGCCATCGTCTCTTTCTTCGCCGTTACGTCGAAACAAGTGCGCAGCCGAAAAGATGGCGGCCAGTATTTGGCGTTGATCCTTGGGGACCGCACCGGCCAAATCGAGTCCCGCATGTGGGACAACTTTGCCGATTCGGTCGCAGGCTTCGAACAGGATGACGTGGTGAAGATCCGGGCCGAAGTGTCCCGTTACAACGGCAAACTTCAGTTCGTTCTAGACAAGATCCGCCGTGCCGGTGCGGAGGAGATTGAGCTCGCCGACTACGTTCCTCGTACGCAGAAAGACGTTGAGGAATTGTGGTCGGCGCTGGTTCGCTCGGTGGATAGCTTTTCCGATCTGTCTCTGCAGGCGCTGGTACGTTCTTTTCTCGACGACCCGATCTTTGCGGCGGCATTCCGCGAGGCTCCAGCCGCCAAGTCTCTCCACCATGCGTGGCTGGGAGGACTGCTCGAGCATGTTGTCTCCCTCATCGGTATTTGCGAGCTGGCCGCCAATCATTACCCTGAGATCAACCGTGACCTGCTGCTCACCGGCGCTATTCTGCATGACATTGGCAAGCTGGAGGAGTTGCGCTGGGGCACCAGCTTCGATTACACCTTGCAGGGACAGCTCGTCGGCCATATCACCCTGGGCATTGCGATGATCGAAAAGAAGCTGGCGACGATCGAGGGCTTTCCTCCCGCGCTGCGTCTTCTGGTCGAGCACATGGTTTTGAGCCATCATGGCAAACTGGAGTTCGGTTCGCCCAAGCTGCCCATGATTCCAGAAGCGGTGTTGCTCAACTTCCTCGACGATCTCGATGCCAAGATGCATATCATGCGCAGCGAGCTGGAGCGGCACGAGGCCCAGGGAGGCGAGCCGGGCGAAATGACGGATTGGGTGCGCGCCATGGACAGGCCGCTGCTCAACACCACAACCTTCCTCAAGTCCCGGTCGGAGGAGTAGACGATGCACTATTTGCTCAAAACGGAACCCACAGCTTATTCGTATGCGGATCTGATCAAGGAAAAGGAAACCGACTGGACCGGCGTTGCCAACCCGCAGGCGGTGAAGAACCTGAAGGGCATGAAGAAGGGTGACAAGCTCATCATCTACCACACCGGCGACGAGAAGACCGCGGTTGGCCTGGCTCAGGTCAAATCGGTCGACACCTCGGATGCCAAGGTTCCGCTAGTCCACATCGCGGCCGGTGCGGCGATCAAGCGGCCGAAAACCCTGGCTGAAATCAAGCAGCACGCACTCTTTCAAACCTCTCCGCTGGTTCGGCAGTCAAGGCTTTCGGTCGTGCCTCTCGATGAGGCCCAATATGACTGGATCCTGCACGGATAACCACTCCCCCGCGGCAACCAAGCCCGCGAAATCGTCTACAATCAACCTTTAGGCCTATTCACCAAAACACATGCTACGTTTCTCAACGGCTGGCGAATCTCACGGCGAGTGTCTGATCGCCCTCATTTCCGGACTGCCTGCCGGCCTCGAAGTCGACCTTGCATTTATCGACCACGAGTTGTGGCGCCGCCAGCAGGGCTTCGGCCGGGGCGGCCGCATGCACATCGAGCAGGATCGGGCCCACATCCTTTCCGGCGTTCGCCATGGCAAAACCATTGGCTCGCCGGTTTCCATGCAAATTGAAAATCGCGACTGGAAGAACTGGACCGAAGTGCTGCCGGTGGGCGCAGGCGATCCGGCAAAACACAAGGCCGTGGCGTCGCCGCGGCCCGGTCATGCCGACTTGGCCGGCTCGCTGAAGTATGACTTCCCCGACGCGCGCTATGTGCTGGAACGGGCATCGGCGCGGGAGTCGACTGCACGGGTGGCCGCCGGCGCCCTGGCCAAATTGCTCTTGAAATCGCTGGGTATCCAGGTCCGCAGTCACGTGGTTCGAGTCGGCCATGTAGAGCTTCCGCGCATTGCTTCCTGGGAAGAGATTGCCGCGCTCGACGACCGCAGCGAAATTTTACTGAACTGTGTCGACCCTGCGACCGAAGAACAAATGAAGGCAGAAGTGGATCACGTTCTGCGCACGGGCGACTCCATCGGTGGGGTCTTCGAGGTGGTGGTGCACGGCGCGCCCCCCGGCATCGGAACCTATGCCAACTGGGATGAGCGGCTCGATGGGCTCCTGTCGTGGGCGGTCATGTCGCTGCAGGCGGTCAAGGCCGTGGAAATTGGGCAGGGGGTCACAGCCGCCGAGTCTTTCGGCTCCGCGGTGCACGATGCCATCGGCTACAGCGCGGAAGATAACGGCGCACCCACCCGATTCACTCGCGAACGCAACAATGCCGGCGGCATCGAGGGCGGCATCTCCAACGGAGAAGACATTATCGTGCGCGGGTATCTCAAGCCGATCTCGACCCTGCGCAGGCCTTTGGGTTCCGTCTCCTACGCTACCCGGGAGTCGACCAAGGCTGCTTACGAGCGCTCCGATGTCTGCGTTGTGCCGGCCGCCGGCGTGGCGGCCGAAGCCATGGTCGCATTCATTATGGCGAAGCTCGCGTTGGAGAAATTTGGCGGCGACTCGGCCGGAGAACTCAGCAGAAACTACCAGGGATACCTGGAGCAGATTCGCAGATTTTAGGGAAAGACGCTCCATCGCATGGCTTATTCAATTGTCAAGTTTCCCGACCCCATCCTGCAGCGGCCGGCAGAGCCCGTCACCACCTTCGACCCGAAGTTGCGCACGCTGGTAGACGATATGTTCGAGGCTATGTATGTTGCCCATGGCATCGGCCTGGCGGCCCCGCAGATTGGTATCCCCCAGCGTATTACCGTAATCGATCTCAGCTTTCAGAAAACCCCCGAGGACAAAATTACCCTCATCAATCCTGAGTTGGTAACCACCGAGGGAAAGACCTACGAGGAAGAAGGCTGTCTCAGTCTTCCCGACATCCGGGAGAAAGTGAATCGCGCCGCGCGAGTCACAATCCGTGCCCAGGATGCATGGGGCAAATGGTTTGAACGCGATGCGGATGACCTGCTGGCGCGCGTCATGCAGCACGAGATCGACCACCTGGATGGGATTCTGTTCATCTTCCGCATCAGCGCCCTCAAGCGTGATTTTGTGTTGCGCAAGATCCGCAAATTGCAGCGAGCAGGGGAATGGTAGGCGATGGCGAATCATGAGGCTTGTCTTTTGTGGCACCCCGCAGTTCGCTATGCCCACGCTTCAGGCGCTGCTGCAGGCCGGCCATACCATCGAACTGGTGGTCACCCAGCCTGATCGCGTGCGCGGCCGCGACCAGCCGCCCTCACCGCCGCCGGTCAAAGTGTTGGCCACCGAAGCGGGCTTGCCGGTGGTGCAGCCGGAAAAAATCAAAAACAATCCAGAGCTTCGTGCCCAGCTGGAGTCGATCAAACCGGACGCCATCATCGTCGTCGCCTATGGCCGCATCATTCCAGAGTGGATGCTGAACCTGCCGCGATGGGGCAACCTCAACCTGCACGCCTCGCTGCTCCCCAAATACCGCGGCGCGGCTCCCATCCAGTGGGCCGTGGCCCAGGGAGAAACCGTGACCGGCGCGACCACGATGCGCATCGACCAGGGTCTGGACACGGGAGACATGCTGCTGCAGCGCGCACTGCCCATCGACCCTGACCAGACGGCGGAGCAACTTTTTCCGCTGCTCGCCGCCGGCGGTGCCGCGCTCATGCTCGAGACCCTCGCCGGCCTGGAGGCGGGCACAATCCAGCCCGTCCCGCAGGACAACGGCCGCGCGTCCCTGGCGCCGATTCTGGAGCGCGAGGACGCCCTGGTGGATTTCACCCGATCGGCTGCTGAGATCTACAACCGCTGGCGCGGTTTTCAGCCTTGGCCTGGAGCGTACACCTTCTTCCGCGGCAAAAAGCTGACGTTGCATCGGCTGGTCCCGGCCGGCGCGACGCATGGTTCTCCCGGAGAAGTATCCGTCGAGCAAGATCGAATGTTCGTAGCCGCGGGGAACGCCACACGGCTCGAGCTGTTGGAGGTCCAGCTCGAAGGCAAAAAAAGGATGCCCGTAGCGGACTTTCTACGCGGCGTCGCACTCCATCCGGGCGCCTCAGCTCATCCTAAGGAGCTGCTCGGCGACGGCTCCCAACATCCATGAAACATAGCTCGCAATCATGACCGGCCCCATTGCACCCGCCCGGCGTGCTGCCTCCGATGTGTTGCTGGAACTGAGGCGCAAGCCGGAGTCGCACAGTGACGTCCTGCTGCGCTCCAGAGTCGAAGCGCTCTCCGCTCTCGACAGAAATCTGGCGACCACCCTGGTGATGGGCGTTTTGCGCTGGCAGCTTGTATTGCAGCAGCGCATTCGCGAGGCCCTTACCAGGGGCAAGGGGCACCTGGCGGATCCGGTGCAGGTCGGGCTTGAGCTGGGGGCTCTGCAACTCCTGCTGCTCGATCGTATCCCGGCCCACGCCGCCATCTTTGAGAGCGTCGAACTCGCCCGGCAGTCTGGAAATATCTACGCGGTGGGGCTGGTCAACGCGGTGCTGCGCAAACTGTCGCAGGCCCCCAGAATCGTGGTCGACGACGCGCAGAACGCCTTCTCCGCGCATCCGCAGTGGCTGGTGCAACGATGGGTTGCGGCCTATGGCCGCGAAGCCGCGGGCGCGATCTGCCGCTACGACCAGCTTCCTCCTCCCGCCACCCTCCGGCTCATCCTCCCGCAAGCGCCCTCCGCCCTGCAGGAAGAAGGTTTCGAACTACAGCCGGGCAGCTTCGTCACGGACGCCAGACGGGTCTCTGCCGGCGACGTAACAGGAAGCAGGGTGTTGTCCCAGGGGCTGGTACGCCAGCAGGATGAAGGGTCCCAGCTGATCGCAGAGCTGGCGGGCAGCGGGAACGCCATTTTAGATTGCTGCGCCGCTCCGGGCGGCAAGACCGCTATCCTCGCCGAGCGCAACCCCGGCGCGACGATTACCGCGTGTGACATCAGTCCTCGCCGCTTGCAGGCAATGCAGTCAATTCTCGGCAGTAAGCAGGTTCGTTACCGCGTCCTCGACGCCACCGAGATGCCCTTTCGCGAGCAATTCGATCTGGTGCTCTGCGACGCGCCTTGCAGCGGAACGGGAACGATGGCGCGCAACCCGGAAATCCGGCACCGGGTCACCGCGGACGATTTCGCTCGTCAGCACGAACGGCAGGTACGCCTTCTATGCTCTGCGATGCGCTCCCTGCGCGGCGGCGGCAGGCTTATCTATTCCACCTGCTCGCTCGAAGCCGAAGAAAACGAAAGCGTGGTGGCTGAGGCTCTCAATCGGGAGAGAGGTTTCCGGCTCAAGCCCTGGCGGGAACACATCAGCGCGCTGGAGCAAGAGGGCAGGCTGCATGCCGGCACCGCTGACCGTTTATTTCCCGGCGGCTCGCCAGACGACTTCGTGCGCACGCTGCCTGGCGCCTACCCAGGTGACGGTTTCTTTGCCGCCTGTTTTATTCGCGAATGATTGTTTACTGCATTTTCGCAATTGGTGTAGACCGAAGCCTCGAACGTTAACGTGGTTTTCTCTCAAAGAAAACCACACCTCGCTGCTCTTACCAGACCACAGTAATTGCGAAAATGCTTTACTGAGCCACCCGCAACGTAACCGTCATACCCGGTTCAACGCGATAACCGGCAACGGGACTCTGGCTCAGCACGGTCCCTGCGGGATCGACGGTATCTGCCGGCGCCATCTCGGCTCCCGGCGCATCGCTCACAGGCGGAGCAGTGTCGTAGTTGTTCTGCACCGGCCCGACTTTTAGCCCCGCGTGCACAATCAATCCCGTCGCCGCCGCCAAAGGCATGCCGATGAATTGCGGCATCACAAACGCAGTGCCCGGCGTGGACACCGGGCTGCTCACCAGCAGGCTCACGCTGGGACGTTCCACGCCCGCGGCGCCCTGCTGTGGATTCTGTGCGATCACCGTGCCCGGCGGAGCACCGCTATACGGCATCTGCGCCGTCTCTTCCAGGTCCAACCCCAGCCGGCGCACTTCGATCGCCGCCACTCGCTCCTGCTGGCCCACGACCTTGGGAATGGCTACCCGCTGCGGCCCCAGGCTCTCCGTCACGCGCATGCGCCACTCGCGCCGGACGATGGCTCCCGGTGGAGGCGATTGCGCCAGCACACGGCCCGCCGGTACATCTACGCTGTAGTACTTGTTGTCGATGCCGAGGTTCAGTCCCATATTGGCCGTCTTGTGAACCGCTTCGGTCACAGTCAGCCCTGCCAGATCCGGAACCTTGACTTCCGCGCCATGGATGGCGAAATGCATCGTCATGACCGCCGAGACGAGCCCTGCCATGGCGATCGCCAACCCGGCCAGCACGAGGCGGAAGAAGTTGATCATGAGGCGTTCCCCGCGAGATTCGATTCCGCCTCGTAGGTGATCTGGTATTCGATCGCCGCTGTTTTTTCCAGCATCTTCGAAACGGAGCAGTACTTGTTCTTCGACAGCGCGACTGCATCCTCCATCGCTTTAGGAGAGACCGTGCCGCCCACGTGATAGTTGAGACGTATGCGGGTAAATACTTTGGGAGCTTCCCCCGCTTGCTCGGCCTCCGCCGACACTGTCAGCGAGGTGAAAGGTTCGCGCTTCTTGCGCAAGATCGAGATCACGTCCACCGACGTGCAGCCGCACAGGGCCATCAACACCAACTCCATGGGACCGGGGCCGCCAAGGTGTGCGGCGTCTGCATCCATCAACACATGGTGGCCGCTATGGGACTCGCCGTCGTACTGTTGATCGTGTTGCCATCGTGCGATCGCGCGCATGTCTTAATTTTATCGATTTAAGCCGCGGCCCGCTGTCTGGGATGGCAGCGCGATCTCTCCTGGTTAACCTCGCCGGAGCCGCATTCAGAAGGGTTTAACCCCCCGATACAAGCCCGCAATACCAAAGTTGTACGGTGTCCAGGAGACCTGTTCGAAGCCGACCGACCGCATGGTCTCGAGCAATTGCGCCGGGGCGGGGAACTGCCGCACCGAGCTGGGAAGGTATCGGTAGGGCCCGGAGACGCCCGAAATCAATCCACCCACGGCGGGAAGCACGCGGCGGAAGTAAAAGGCGTACATCTTGCCCATGAGGCCGCCCGGCTCGCTGAAGTCGAGGATGCCCAGCTCTCCGCCAGGCTTCAAAGTGCGGTAAAACTCCTCCAGGCCGGCACGGTAATTGGCCAGGTTGCGAAAACCGAAAGCAGTGGTGAGCAGGTCAAGGGAGCCGGCGGTAAGAGGAAGACGGAGTGCATCCGCCTCAAACGCAATCGCTCCCCGAGGGGCGAACTTGGCCGCCCCGCGCAGCAGCATCTGGTGGGCGAAGTCCGCGGCCAGCACCGGCCGGCCCTGCTTCGGCCGGCGGCGCAGCAGGGCCAGCGTCATATCCCCGGTGCCGCAGCACAAGTCCAGAATCTGGGCCTCGGGCCGGGCGAGCACCTGGCGAAATCTCCATGCCGCCCGTCGCCACCATATCCGGTCGATATTGCACGAGAGCACATGATTCAGCAGGTCATACCGCGGAGCGATCTGATCGAACATGGAGCGGACGGCCGCGGCCGCGCTGTCCTCGTCTCCGGTTCCTTCGGGTTGAGCTCCAGACGCCATCGCTATTTGGAGCTCCGGCGGATTGCCTGGATGCCCGCCAGCACTTCGGCGTCGGTCACGTCCTCGACCACCATCGCCTTGCCCAGGCCCCGCAGAAGAACGAAGCGGCGTACTCCCGCACGGTTTTTCTTGTCGCCGGACGATGCCTGCAACAAGCGTTTGGCGCTGACAGAGGGCATTGCGGGAGGCGCAAAGAAGCGGATGAGGCTCTCCATGCGGCGCGCGGCTTCCGGGGTCACCAGCCCGCGCTCGCGGCTGATGGCAAGCGCCGCAATCATGCCCCAGGCGATGGCTTCGCCGTGCAGCAACGCTCGATAGCCGGTGGCTGCCTCAATCGCGTGGCCGATGGTATGGCCAAAATTGAGAATCATGCGCACACCCTGCTCTCGCTCGTCCAGCCCCACCACTTCGGCCTTGATGCGTATGGAGGCCGCGACCATCTTCTCCAGGGAAGCGGGATCGCCCTTATCGATCTGCTCGCAGTGGCTCTCTATGAAGCGGAAGAGCGCCGCATCGCGAATCAGCCCAGCCTTGATGCTTTCGTACACGCCGGCGCGCAGCTCCCGCCGGGAAAGGGTGCGCAGCAGTTCAATATCTGCAATCACTGCCTGTGGAGGGTAAAAGCAGCCCACGAGATTCTTGCCTGTTTGCAGATTGACCCCGGTCTTGCCGCCCACAGACGAGTCAACCTGGGAGAGCAGCGTCGTGGGTACCTGAATATAGTCGATGCCGCGCATGTAGATGGCGCTGAGAAATCCGCCTACGTCGCCGGTTACGCCTCCGCCGAAGGCAATGAGCAGGGAAGAGCGGTCCGCGCCGGCTTTTGTCATCTCGGTGGCCAGCCGTTCTACCTGGCTCATGCGCTTATGGCGTTCCCCCGCGGGTAGAAACAAAACCAGTGACTCTCGCGGCGCCAGTGCCGCCTGCAAGCGCTGTCCCCAAAGCGCCCATATTTCCGGCGCGGTCAAAACAAAGATGAGTTTGCGGGGGTTTCCGGCCAGCGCCGTGACTTGCTTCGACAAGGAATCAAGAATGCCGCTTCCGACGGAAACGGTGTAGGGTCCTGACTTGGTGGCAACGGGGATCTTACGCACAGTTACTTCATCGTATCGCAGAGTTCAAAGCACATTGCTTGTGCTCTGGTGGCGCGTGGAGAGCAGCGAAGCGCCCGTCGCCGCCAGCACCACCAGCAGGATGAACCCGAGCGAAAGGGCGACGGGTACCTCGATCCATTTCGCCAGCAGCATCTTGGCGCCGACGAACCCCAGAATCGCCGCCAGGCCGAGATGCAGAAATCGCAGGCGGTCCAGCAGGCCGGCCAGCAGGAAGTAGAGAGCCCGCAGGCCGAGTATGGCGCAAATGTTTGAGGTATACACCACGAACGGATGGTGAGAAATGGCGAGCACGGCGGGCACCGAATCGAGCGCAAACACCACATCGACCAATTCAATGGCGATCACCGCCAGCAGGAACTTTCCTTTGGGGGTGCTGTTCCATCGCTTCGTCCATTGTGCGAAGAGCGTTGCCGGGGCAGGCGCGTGTCCGGGTTTCTTTCCTCCTAATAGCCGTATCGCGGCGACTACCAGCACCCCACCGAAGACGTACGTAATCCAGGTGAAGCGCTCGAGCAGGGCGATGCCGGCAAAAATGAACACCCCACGCATGAGGATGGCGCCCAGAATGCCGAACAGGAGCGCTTTTCTTTGCGCCTCGACACCCAGGCCAAAGGAACGGAACATCAGTAGAAAGACGAAAAGATTATCGATGCTCAGGGAGAGCTCGATCAGATAGCCCGAGGCAAATTCGAGCGCGGTCTGGCGGCCGTCAACGTGGCCAACCCACAAACCAAAACATGTGGCGAGGAGAAACAGCAGCAAGACGAAAAGAAAATCGTGACGGGCCTGGGCTTTACCGCGCCCCAGAACAGCCAGGTCGACCACGATCAGGAGCAGCACCACGATGTGGAAGCCTATCCAGTATGTGACCGGCGCGCCCTCAAGCATGATCCAATGCTAGCTTAAGACGATTTCACAGCTACGGAGCCCTACCGCCGGTTCAGCAACTGCACCGTCTCCAGAAAGACGTCGCCCACGATGGTGAGGCTTTTCGCGCTCAGCTTATCCATCGTGTCCTGCGGCGTGTGCCAGAAGGCGTTTTGATATCCGTAGTTGAAGTCGATGATGTCGGCGCAGGGCACCCCCCGTTGCATAAACGCGGTGTGATCATCGCCCACTGAGTTCTGTGTCTGGAAGAAATACGACTGATCGCCAAACTTTGCCGCCGCCCGGCCCACCAGGTCAAGCAGCCATGGCGTCGAGCTTTGGTCCCGGACCACATCGAGGTCGCTATCGCCGATCATATCCGCCAATAGAAACCCCCGGATGCGTTTCAGCGTCCCGTCCGCTTGCCATTTCTCTGCCAGGTGGCGGCTGCCGTAAGCCGAGTCTGTATCCGTCCAGCCTTTGATCGCCTCTTCTCCGTCGAAGAACACCAGCCACACGCTGTATCCATCCAGCTTCTTGCCGCGGAAGCTGTTGGCCAACTGGAGCAGCAAACCGGTGCTCGAGCCGCCATCGTTCGCGCCGACGTAGGCGGTATCTCTGAGCGGATAATTCGTATCGTAGTGGCTGCCCAGCAGGAGGATGCCGTCTTTTGTGCCGGGAAATTTGACGATGTAATTCGTCATGGCCAGTGTCCCGGCAGGTGTGGATGCGGTGAAGCTATCCTTCACCAGGTCGTCCTTGGCGAACTGCCGTTCCAGAAAGGCTTCCGCTTTGGCATGTCCCTTGCTCCCGAGCCAACGCGGTCCGGTAGCGACAAACTCCCGGGTGTAAACGAGGGCGCGCTCGCCGTCAAAATGGGGGAGCGGCGCGGTCGCCTGCGCCCGGGCTGATCCGCCTGCCACCCTCGCAACGAGCACGACCAGCAGCAGCCGTGAAAGGCAACAAAAGCGCTTCATACAGCCTGTTTTTTCCGGTTTCTCCGCGTCGGATGCACCATATAAGCGACCCCAATACTTAGCAGGTAAAGCAACAGCATGGGCGCGGCAAAGACACACATGGTCAGTACTTCGGGTGTAGGCGTAATGATGCCGGCGATGATGAAGATGATCAGGATGGCGTAGCGGATATTCCTCCACAGCCAGCCCGGGGTAACGATCCCGAAGAGCGCCAGAAAAAACACCAGGATGGGCAATTCGAAGGTGACCCCCAGGCCCAGGATCACGGTCATGAACAGTTCGGTATATTCGCTTAACGTGACCATCGGCCTGAACTGAGAGCCGTAGCCAATCAGAAAGGTCAAAGCGCCGGGGTAGACGTAGTGATAGCCGAAAAAGGCCCCGGTCAAAAACAGCCCAACCGTGGCCGTCATAAAGGGCAAAATGTAGCGTTTTTCCTGCCGGTAGAGTCCGGGTGCAATGAATAACCAGACCTGAAAAAGGATGAACGGCGACGCGATGATCGCCCCGCACACCAGGCTGATTTTGATGTAGAAGTTGAATGGGTCCACCGGGTTCAAATAGACGAGGTGGGAGTCAAGATTATGCGCCTTGAGCGCCGCGGTGATGGGCTTCACCATGAACGCGGAAAGCTTTTCGCGAATGGCATAAGCGGCAAAGAACCCGGCGATCAGGTAGACGCCCGAATGGATGATGCGTTTGCGCAGCTCCTCCAGGTGTTCCAGCAGGCTCATGCCCGGCAATTCCGCTCGTTCCGTCACTGCCGTGCGAGCCCGGCCCATGAGGTCAGTCATGATGAAGGGTCGCCTGCTCCGGTAAGCGTTCGAGTGCATCGCGCGTCAGGTCCGGGTGCCCCGCAGCCGCGGCTTCCAGTGTTTCGACCTCTTCCTGCACGGGGATGACGCGGGAGGACGGGCTCTCTGTGCTCACCGTAGTTCCTTGACTGGGCGGCCGTATGGTCGGCGTCTCTGACGTTGTTTCAAGCGCCGGGACGGGCGCCGTCACGGGCGTGGCCGCGATCTGCTTCTGCTGATCTGCTTGATCGGCGGCGCGTAACTCTTCCTCAATTTGCATCTTGAACTCATTGCTGGCGCGGCGGAACTCGAGCATGAGCTTGCCCAGTTGGCGCCCGATTTCCGGAAGCTTCTTAGGACCAAAAATTACCAGCGCTAATCCGAAAATAAAGATGGTATCGGGCAAACTCATCGCTTTGTCATGATACCTGCCATCCCAAGGGGCCACAAATCGCCCGGCGGGCAGCTTTCCCCCTCATGCGATCCTTCACAAGACCAACGTCCCAACGGGTCTTAAGGATGTTCGAACGTGGTTTAGGATGGAAAACAAGGTTGTTTGTATGAAGACATTCTCGCTGGACGAGGCGCAATCCCTCCTGCCGATTCTGGAATCCCTGCTGCGGCGGGCGATCGATGCCAAGGCGAGTGCCGGCCAGGTCGAAGCGGAGTTGCAGATGCTCAGCCAGAAGATCTTTCTCTCCGGCGGCATGCTGGTCGACACCGTTTCGGTTGCGCGCAAGCGGCTGGCCCAGCGCGCCGCGGTCCAACAGGCCCAGGATGCCATACAGGAGATCGATTCGATTGGCGTCCAGGTTAAGGATCTCGATAAAGGGCTGCTCGATTTTCCCTGCCAGGTTGGCGAGCAGATCGTTCTGCTCTGCTGGATGTTAGGGGAAACGAAGATTGATTTTTGGCATACGGTCGAGGCTGGCTTCCAGGGCAGGCAGCCTCTCGACGAGCGCTTCCAGAAGAGCCGCCCCGAACGCCCGAACTAAAACGCCTCAGTTTTTGGGTGGAAGCCCCTGCTTTAGCAAGGGGGAGGCAACGCCTTAGCGTTGCCGGAAGAAATCCTGGGGATCCCCATCCCATCCAAGGATCAAGTCCCGAAGGGACGGCAGAATCCGTAGCCCGGCACGGAAGTGCCGGGCAGGTTGAGACAACTCAGGGAGTCCCGCAAAGCCTGCCCTGAGCTTGTCGAATGGGGACGGCACAATCTTTACCGGGGCACGTCAGTGCCGTGGCCCACTTCACTCACCGGCTTAACCGTCGCCCCCGACGGCTGTTAGACTGCAACCGGCCTTTATGCGCGAAAAGCACTCCACCCACGCCAGTCTTACGCTGCTGCTCGGCACCCTGATCACGAATCAGCAGGGGCGCGTGCAGGGGCGGTTGAAAGACGTTGCGGTGGCCACCGGACCGGCCGCGGGCAAAGTAGCCGGCTTGCTGCTTAAGACACAGGAAGGCGCTCGCCTGGTGGCGGTGAAGCATGTGCTGCAAACGCCGGCCGGAACCCTTGAGCTGCGGGAGGATGCCGTGCTGCAACCTCTCCGCGGCGATGAGAACTTTCTGCTTCTGCAGCAGGACGTCATGGACCGGCAGATCATCGACGTGCATGGAAGAAAAGTCGTCCGCGTCAACGACGTCGACTTGCAGTGGTTTGCGCAGAATGGCCATGAAGAGCTGCGCGTCTCCGAGGTGGCGATCGGGTTGCGCGGAGCCGTGCGCAGGCTGCTGAAGGGCGTGATGCCGAGGCATGCGCTGGAGAGCTTTGCCATGCACTTCAAGGCCAGCATCATCCCATGGGAATTTGTGGACCTGATTGAAGTAGATCCGGCGCGGCGGGTCAAGCTGAAGATTGAACACGCGCGGCTCGCTCATATGCATCCCTCCGATCTCGCGGACATTCTTGAAGACCTGCCGCAGCAGGAGCGGGATGCGATCTTTGAGTCGCTTGACGAGGAAGTAGCCGCGGAGGCGCTCGAGGAAGCGGATCCGCGCCTGCAGAAATCTCTGCTCGAATCGCTCGACTCCGGCCGCGTTGCCGACATTGTGGAAGAGATGGATCCCGGCGCTGCCGCCGATCTGCTCGCCGAGCTTTCCGATGAACGCTCGGAAGCAATTCTCGAGGAAATGAACCCGGAAGAGCGGCAGGATGTTGAGGAGTTGCTCGAATTCCGCGAGGATTCCGCCGCCGGCAGAATGACCACCGACTTTGTTCAGGTCTCGTCCACCGCCTTCGTAGGCGATGCAGTGCGGGCGCTACGGGAGTTTGATGGGGATGCGGAGGCCGTGACCGCGATTTTCCTCACCGGCCACGACGACGTATTGGAAGGGGTCGTTCCGCTGTCACGGCTGATCCTGGCGTTGGGCGAGACGCGGGTTGCGGTTCTGGCCGAACCGCGCGTGATCTCCTGCCATGCGGAAGCCCATCAGGATGAAGTTGCCGAATTGTTCGACAAATACAACCTGCACTCCCTGCCGGTAGTGGACAACGCAAACCGGCTCGTGGGCGTGGTGCAGGCCGACGATGTCATTGCGTTTTTGCGGGCCAGACAATGAACTACGGGGCATTTGCCGCGCTGCATTCAAATTGAAACCTGTACCCCGACCGCATGCTCAAGCGCTGGCGAATCCGCATACTGCTCTTCCTCGCCGCGCTCGGCCCAGGCTTTATTACCGCCAACATCGATAACGATTCGGGCGGCATCCTCACCTACTCCAACGCTGGGGCTCAGTTCGGCTACACCCTGCTGTGGACCATGATCCCGATCACGGTCGCCTTGTTGGTGGTGCAGGAAATGTGTGCGCGCATGGGAGCCGTCACCGGTAAAGGCCTGAGCGACCTCATCCGCGAAGAGTTTGGGCTGCGCATGACATTCCTCCTGATGCTGCTGCTGGTGATCGTCAATTTCGGTAACGTAATGGCGGAGTTTGCCGGCATTGCCGGCAGCATGCAGCTCTTCCACATCGGCAAGTACGTTTCTGTGCCGCTCAGCGCCTTGTTGATCTGGTTGCTGGTGGTGAAGGGAGACTACAAAGGAGTCGAAAAAGTCTTTCTCGCGGCATCGGTTTTCTATATCGCCTATATCGTCACCGGCGTGCTTTCCCAGCCCAGCTGGCGTGCGGCAACGGTGGCCACAGTCACCTTGCCGCGGGGTTCCATATGGCACTCTAAAAGTTACATTTACATGATCGTCGGCGTCATCGGCACCACGATTTCTCCCTGGATGCAGTTCTATCTGCAGTCTTCGATCGTGGAGAAAGGGGTGACGGCAAAAAGCTACCCGGCTTCGCGTCTCGACGTCGTGATCGGATCGTTCTTTACCAACATCGTGGCCTGGTTCATCGTGGTGGCATGCGCTGCAACGCTGTTTGCCCACGGCATGGGAGCGATTGGGGAAGCAGCGGATGCAGCCGAGGCGATGAAGCCGCTGGCTGGACGCTATGCTTTTCTGCTGTTCGCCGTCGGGCTGTTCAATGCATCCTTGTTCGCCGCTTCCATCCTGCCGCTCTCCACGGCTTACACGGTGTGCGAGGGCCTGGGTTTGCAGTCTGGCCTCGATGGAGGATTCAAGGATGCGCCGGTCTTCTACTGGCTGTATACCCTTCTGGTGGCGGGCGGAGCGATTGCGGTGCTCTTTGTGCCCAACACCCGGCTGATCAGCATGGTCATCCTGTCCCAGGTGTTGAACGGCGTTCTGCTGCCCTTGGTGATCATCTTCATGCTGCTGCTGATCAATCGCAAGGACCTGATGGGGGAATACGTAAACTCCCGCTGGTTTAACGCCATTGCCTGGCTCACCGCCGCGGTAGTAATCGTGTTGTCACTGGTCCTGATGTTTACCGGCGGCGCAGGCTGACGGATGTAATACGATCAAGATCAAGGCTGGGCAAGTTCGCAAACATTGCGAAGCGGCTTTCGAATGTCGCATCTGCTCCAAATATCTGGCTGACGGAGGGCTGTTTCCGCTGCTGAAGGACAACCACCATGCTCTTCAATAGCTTCCAGTTCCTATTCTTTTTCGTCCTGGTGTGGCTGCTTTTTCTAGTCACCCGAGGCACGGCCCGCAAGATTATCCTGCTTGTCGCCAGCTACTACTTCTACATGTGTTGGAGTACGCGGTATATCTGGGTGATCTGGGGCATTACCCTCATCGACTACGTGGCCGGCCTGCAGATAGAAAAAGCAGAGCAGCCTGCGCGGCGCCGGCTCTACCTGGGAATAAGCCTGTTTTGCAACCTGGGGTTGCTGGTCCTGTTCAAGTATTTCAACTTCCTCACCGGCTCGTTCCGCGCCGCATCGCATCTGTTTGGGTTGCGCTACGACCCGCCTTTGCTGGCCATCCTTCTGCCGGTTGGCCTTTCATTCCATACCTTTCAGGCGATGAGCTACACCATCGAGGTTTACCGGCGAAGGGTGCCGGCGGAAAAGCGTTTGCTGGAATATGCCCTGTATGTCGCCTTCTTCCCGCAAATGGTTGCCGGACCGATCGAGCGTCCTTACGAGCTGCTGCCACAGTTTCATCGCGAGCCCAGGGTCAGTTGGGAGGGTGTTCGTTCAGGCATGGTGCAGGCGCTTTGGGGGCTGTTCAAGAAGATGGTGCTGGCTGACAATGTCGCCGACTTCGTCAAGCTCATTTACGACACGCCCCGGCATTTCAACGGGGCTGCGCTGCTTGTGGCGACGCTCTTGTTTTCTATTCAGATTTACTGCGACTTTTCAGGGTATACGGATATTGCGTTGGGCCTGGCGCGGATGATGGGCTACGAGTTGCGCGTCAATTTCATGCAGCCTTACTTCAGCCGTTCCGTCGGTGAGTTCTGGCGCCGATGGCATATCTCCTTGTCCACCTGGTTCCGCGACTACGTCTACATTCCCCTGGGCGGCAACCGGGTAAAGCTGCCCCGGCACTATGCCAACCTGATGATCACCTTTGTGGTCAGCGGGCTTTGGCATGGCGCCAACTGGACCTTTGTCGCCTGGGGATTTCTGCACGGCATGTACCTCATTGCCGCCGAGACGTCCGCTCCGTTTGCTGCGCGGCTGGGGCGGATGCTCGGTCTGGATCGTGTGCCGCGGCTGGTAAATTGCTGCAAGACCGTTTTCACTTTCAGCCTGGTGACCCTCGCGTGGATATTTTTTCGCGCCAACACTCTAAGCGACGCCTGGTTCATTGCCGGCCACCTTCTTCCCCTGGGGAAGCTCGACCTTCTATTGCTCAAGGTTGGCGGCTTCAGCCGCGCCACGGCTCCGTTTCTACTGTTGGCGATTGTTGCCATGTTTGTGGTCGATTGGTGGATCGCCCACCCCGCGCAGGTCCCTCAACTTTGGAGCCGCCCGGTGTTTCGTGCCCTGGCGTACAACGCCTGTATCTACGCCATCGTGTTCTTCGGCTATTTCGGCCATCGGGACTTTATCTATTTCCAGTTTTGAGGGAACAAGGGGTTGCAAAAACCGGCTCCTCATTGCGCGAAAGGACTTAAGGCGCACAGTTTCCCCCCGCACTCCTTGAAGGGTACGGCCTTCAGGCCGTACATATAAAGCCACAAGGATGACGAGGTTTATGCCGGGGATCAATCCCCGGCATAAACCTGGATGGAGGGAGATGCTTTTCTACGACAACGAAAAGGATAGTCTCCCCCACGGCCTGGGTGTCCGGTCATGGTGGTGCGCTAAGTTGTCAAAGATCTGCCAAGCTCAAGAGGACACGCACTGGGCGCACCCCTGGTGATTCACGCTCTCCTGCAGCCCCCTCACCGGGCGAAAAAACAGGGGTATGTGCGAGAAATGCGAGAGAAGCGGGAAATGCGAGATAAGCGAGATAAGCGAGAAAAGCGGGATAAGCCCGTCTGCTCTCTCCCCCAGCCCCCACCGGGCGAAAAAAGAATGCACTTTGTGAGAGAAAAGCGAGAGAGCACTGGTTAAACCACTTCCGCTCTGGTTCTTTCTGTAAGCCGGTTGCGGCGGCACGGAACTGGCAGTTCGGTGCAAAGCCGGGCAGGGCCGTCGCGATGAAACGGCACTGGAATCGACACTTCTGGAGACACATTGCAATCTCCAGCGGCGCGAGGCGTGAACTCGCGGACTGGAGAGAGGTTCACCAATATAGATGCAGAAAGCTCCCGGAAGTTCAACTGAATCGGCTGGTCGACAGTAATTAGATAATCAGGGTTCCCCTGCGGTAGGTAAACCCCTGAAGTCACTTGGCTGCGAGCAAGCGCAGGGAGTCGAATTGGACGCCTCGCCACCAGGGCTAATGCTCGCTGCGGCGAGGTTGCCCTGAATCTTTATTCCGGGGCGGTTCCGCGGGTTTAAAAACCCGCTCCCCCGGACTGAAAGTCCGGGGCCGGCACAGATCTGGCTGAGCATTTATCCAACGCGACAAAACGCCGTCTGCCGCCATTTCGCAACTCCGAAATGTAGAAACTCCGGGCCACGGCACTGACGTGCCGTAGTAAAGATTGTGCCGTCCCTGCGGGACTCCCTAAGTTGTCTAATCCTACCCGGCACTCCCGTGCCGGGCTACAGATTCTGCCGTCCCTTCGGGACTTCTCTCCGGCATTTGTTGTGTACCCAGGATTTTCATCCATGGGCTACTTTCAGCCGCCCCTCTGGGGCTGCTCCTTCTAGAGCAGCTTACCCGCGGCCAGTTGGCGGATCAGGATGCGATCGGCGGCGAGAAAGTCATAGCGGGTCAACTCACGCAGCGGGCACCAGCGCAGGTCGTTAAAGATCCGGTTCGTCATTTCACCGGCAAACTGGTGGACGGCGAAAAACTGCAGGTCGATCGCGGTTCCACTGCGATAGGTGTGGCGGGTATGCGCTACCCGGTTGCCGATATCGGCAGCGATACCCAATTCTTCGTCCAGTTCGCGGCGCAGCGCTTCTTCCGCGCTCTCCCCAATCTCGACTTTGCCCCCGGGAAATTCCCATTTCAGCGCCATGGGCTGGTCGGCGCGCCGCTGGCAAATCAGAACCTTCTGCTCCTTCAGGATCAGCGCCGCCACGACCAGCCGGACCACTTTAACGTCGGCCTTTGGTTGGCTGGGTTGGATGTCTTTTTGCACGCTCATATCATTTTAGACGCTCTGGGAGCAAGTCCGTCTGGACCAGTGCGGCTACTCCCGTCGAGCACCTAAGAAGTCTTAAGCCAGTGCAGGTAAAGTCCCTTCCGGATAGAAGACGGGCCACCCACGCTGGGCTGCTATCTGCAGCAATGCGGGCGTGGGGTTTACCGGAAAGGCCCGGAGCGCGATATCGAGCATCGCAGCGTCGTGAATGGAGTTTCCAAATACCACGTCGGGAGCGGAAATTCCGGCCGCGACCAGCGATTGGGCCTTTCCTTCGCCCGAGGGAACATCGAGTAGGGTGCTGGTAATGACGCCGCCCACCACCTTGGCTCGCGCGGAAATGACGCGCGAGGCCGGAATTCCAAAGCTGCGAATGCCTTCTTCGATGACCCAGTGGTTGGTGGAACTGACTACCCAGATGTCTGTGCCGCGGCTGGTCAAAGAGGCGACGAGCGATTCCATTTCAGGAAAATTCTTGTCCAGGAAGCGCAACTCAAAAAACGCGGCCGCTGCTCTCCGGACTTCGGCCTCGCTCAGGCCGTCGTAGATCTGAACCATCTCCCCGCACATAGCCACTTCCGAAACCTGACCCGCGCGATAGAGGCGGTAGCGGGAGTCGATCCAGTCACTCACATTACGGGAGACGATGCCTTCTTCGATTGACCAGATCATGAAGTCATATCCGGAGTCTCCTTCCCATAGGGTCCCATCACAGTCGAAGACGGCGACGGTGGGCTCGCGGGAGAGAACGGAGTCGAGAAAATCTTTGCGGGAAAGAACGATGCCGTTGCCGGACTTGCTGCTGGTCAAAACGCGAGGTCGCTCCTGGCTGGGCATGAAAGCCCCGATCTATTGTCGGTGATCTAAGGCAATTTTGCACTTGTGCCGTGCCCAGTGTCATCTCTTGTGTCATGCCCTGTGTGATGCCCCGGGCCATGAATGTTCTGTGAATGCTGTCCACGGCTGTCTCTCTTGATTCCTGAGCCTGGCCGCCGGCGCCGGCGCGGGGCACTGGAGCAGATAATCGAGCTTGTGCAGCCCAGCAAACATCCTGCCGTCCCGATGAAAGGCGGGAGCACGCTCCTGCGGCAGTACCTTGCTTACCTGCAGGTGGAAAAGGGCCTGCGGCCGCTCACCTGCGAGGCCTACCAACGGGACCTGTCCCTCTTCGCCGAATACCTCGACGGGGCGAATGGGTTGCTGTTGACTGCGCGACAGGCGCAGGTGGCTGGGTTCCTCGAGCACCTGCAAAAGCATGGCGTGCAATCGCGCTCGGTGGCGCGCAAGCTCTCCTGCCTGCGCGGTTTCTACAAGTGGCTGCTGCTCGACAAGCAGATTCGGCATGACCCGACGGTGAACCTCGAATCCCCTGCATCCTGGAAGATCTTGCCTAAGGCGCTGGCGCAATCGGAAGTAGAGCGCATGATGGAGCAGGCCGGCACTGCGGCCAATCATCCGCAGGCCGATGCAGTGGCGCTGCGCGATCGCGCGATTGTGGAGATGCTCTATGCGGGCGGCGTACGTGTTTCCGAACTCACCGGCCTGGGCGTCGAAGATTTGTCGCTGGCCGAGGGCCGCATGCTGGTGCGCGGCAAAGGGGATAAGGAGCGGATTATCCCGTTGGGACGGTTGGCGATCGAAGCGCTGGAGTCCTATTTGACTCGGGGACGGCCGGGGCTGGCGATTCGCTCCGGGGAGCGGCGGCTTTTTCTCTCCGTGCGCGGCGAAGGACTCACCCGGCAATGGATTTGGCGGCTGGTGAAGCGGTTGGATGCCCGGGCGAGTCCGCACATGATGCGCCACAGTTGCGCCACGCACATGGTAGAAAACGGAGCCGATCTCCGAACCGTGCAAACCCTGCTCGGCCACTCCGATATCTCGACCACCCAGGTATATACCCACCTCGCGCTGGGCCGGCTCAAGGCGGTCCACCGCGCTCACCACCCTCGGGCTACCAGAAGGGGCGCCCCATGAAGCCGGAGCCGGCGCGGTTAGCGGCAGAATTCCTTGCCATGCTCGCGCATGAGCGCACAGCTTCGCCGCACACCCTTCGGGCCTACCAGCGCGAAATCGGCAACTTCGCCGATTACCTGGTAGAACAGCGGGTCGCCGTGCGCAACGTGGATCACCTGCTGGTGCGCGGATATCTCGGTGAACTGTATGGCCGGGGGTTAGCCAAGGCGTCGGTCGCCCGTTCTTTGTCGGCCGTCCGGTCGTGGTTCCAATGGATGGCCAAGTCAGGGCACGTGACCAGCAATCCGGCTGGGCTGGTGGCGACTCCCAAACTGCCCAAGCACTTACCCCGTGTGCCCTCGATCGAGCAGATGAACAACCTGGTGGAAACGGCGGCAACGGAAACGGCCGCCGCGTGGCCGGAGCGTGATCGCGTAATCTTCGAGCTGCTGTATGGCTGCGGTATCCGCAACGCTGAGCTGGTGGGGTTGAATGTAGCGGATGTGCATTGGGCGCGGGAAGTGATCCTGGTTCGGGGCAAAGGGCGCAAGCAGAGATATGTCCCGCTGGGAGATGCGGCGGCAGAGGCGATTCGCGCCTATCTTCCCTCGCGCCAGCTTAAGCTCGCGGCTTCGAGCGCCGTTAAGACAACGGATGCCTTGATTTTGAATTTGCAGATGAAGGGAACCGGGCGCCTGACCACCCGAAGTGTGGGGCGCATCGTGAAGCAGATTTCTCTGGCCAAGGGATTGCCGGCGGACATCCACCCGCATACGCTGCGCCATGCCTTCGGTACGCACATGCTGGAAGAAGGCGCCGATTTGCGGGCGATCCAGGAGTTGCTCGGGCACGAACGCCTCTCGACCACCCAGCGCTACACCCAGTTGACGGTCGGCCAAGTCACCCACGTCTATGACCGGACGCACCCCAGGGCCAAATAGGGAAGCTTGCCTAGCCCCTGAGGTACGCGCGGCCAATCGACTGCAGGGCCGGATATACTGATCTGTTACGTCCTAGTCCTACTACGAGATAATTATGGAAACGAAATTCGCTGTTCCCGCCCAATCGAAGTTTTCTGAAGAGGTAGCCGAATGGATTGAGGCGTTCGACGACCTGATTGTGGGCGAAGGTCCCGAGCAAGGCGCGGAGCTGATCGCGGCGTTGCGGCAGCGAGCGCGCGAGGCGGGCGTCTCGACCCCCTCGGCATTGACAACCCCCTACCGGAACACCATTCCCAAACATGAGGAAGTGCCCTACCCGGGCGATCGCAAGCTCGAAGAGCGGCTGGAAAGCCTTATTCGCTGGAATGCCATGGCGATGGTGCATGGCCAGAACAAGAAGGATGCCGGCATCGGCGGCCACCTCTCCACGTATTCCTCTCTCGCGACCCTGCTCGAAGTGGGCTACCATCATTTCTTTCACGCCACCTACGGAGACCAGCCGGGCGACTTTATCTACTTCCAGGGCCATGCCTCGCCTGGGGTCTATGCCCGGGCCTATCTGGAAGGCCGGTTTGACGATGAGCGTCTGCTGCACTTCCGCCACGAGTTGCGCGGCAAGCCGGGGCTTTCGTCCTATCCCCACCCGTGGTTGATGCCGGATTTCTGGCGCTTTCCCACGGTCTCCATGGGCATTGGCCCGCTCAACGCGATCTACCAGGCGCGTTTCATGCGCTACCTGGAAAACCGGAGCCTCATCCAGAAAACCGAACGCAAGATCTGGGCGTTCGTCGGCGACGGCGAAACAGATGAGGTGGACACGCTGGGCGCTCTCTCCGTTGCCTCCCGCGAAAAGCTCGACAACCTGATCTTTGTCGTCAATTGCAACCTGCAGCGCCTGGATGGACCGGTCCGGGGTAACAAGCGAATCATCGACGAGCTGGAAGGCACTTTCCGCGGAGCCGGCTGGCATGTTCTGAAGGTCATCTGGGGCGGCGATTGGGACGAATTGTTTGAGCGCGACCAATCCGGGCTCCTCCTTCGGCGCATGGAAGAAGCCGTCGACGGCGATTACCAGGCGTACAAGGCCAAGGGTGGTGCTTATCTGCGGCAGGAGTTTTTTGGCAGATACCCCGAGTTGCTCGAGCTGGTGAGGGACAAGACCGACGAGCAATTGGAGAATTTGCTGCGCGGCGGCCATGATCCGAAGAAAATCTACAACGCCTACCGCAAAGCCATTGAACATCACGGTTCCCCCACCGTCATCCTGGCCAAGACGGTGAAAGGCTTTGGGTTGGGCAGCAACCAGGCACGCAATGCTTCTCACCAGGAGAAGAAACTCACCGATACTGGCCTGGCTCAGTTCGTGAAGCGTTTCAAGATCCCCGTTCCTGAGCAGCAGGCCAAGATGGGTAAGCCCTACCGGCCGCCGCAGGATAGTCCCGAGATTGTCTACCTGCAGGAGCGGCGCCGGGCGCTCGGTGGATATCTGCCGACGCGTGAGGTGCCGAAGCTGGAGTTCAAGGCTCCCCGGCTTAGCTCATTGGGTGAGTGGACCGGTGGCTCCAAGGGGCGTGAGGTTTCGACCACCATGGGGTTCGTCAGCATTCTTCGCCATCTGCTGAAAGATCCGGCGATCGGCAAGCTGATTGTCCCTATCGTGCCCGACGAAGCGCGGACGTTTGGCTTGGAGTCGGCGATTCGCCAGGTCGCCATTTACGCCAGCGAAGGTCAGAAATACAAGCCGCACGACAATGACATGCTGCTCTATTACCGGGAAGAGCAGGATGGCCAGATTCTCGAAGAAGGCATCACCGAAGCGGGCGCGATGGCTTCTTTCACCGCGGCTGGTACCGCGTACTCGAACTACCGTGTACCGACGATTCCGTTCTACATGTACTACTCGATGTTCGGTTTCCAGCGTGTCGGCGACATGATCTGGGCCTTTGCGGACTCGCGCGGCAAGGGCTTCCTGATGGGCGGCACCGCCGGCCGTACGACCATGCTGGGAGAAGGTTTGCAGCATCAGGATGGGCATAGTCACGTTCTGGCGAGTACCGTTCCTACTTGCCTGAGCTATGACCCCGCGTACGTGTATGAGCTTGCGGTGATTCTGCAGGACGGTATCCGCCGCATGTACCAGGACGGCGAGAATGTTTTTTATTACATCACCATGTACAACGAGGACTACGCGATGCCGGCGAAGCCGGAAGGCGTTCGCGAGGGCATCGTTCGCGGGATCTACCGCCTGCAGGCGGCGGCCTCCGGCAAGGCTACTGCGCAGTTGTTTGGCAGCGGGCCCATTCTCAACGAAGTGGTCCGCGCCCAGGCCATTCTGGCAGAAAAGTACGGAGTGCCTACCGACGTTTGGAGTGTGACCAGCTACAACGAGTTACGACGGGAAGCGCTGGGCGTGGAACGCTGGAATCGTTTGCACCCGTCGCAGCCGGAAAAAGTCCCTTACCTGCTTAGCGTGTTGAAGGACGCCGAGGGCCCCATTATCGCGGCCAGCGATTACATGAAGGTCATGGCGGATCAGCTCTCGCCGTGGCTCTCCAGCCGGCTGGTGTCTCTGGGCACGGACGGCTTTGGCCGCAGCGATAACCGCGAGCATCTGCGCCGTCACTTCGAGGTCAACGCGGAGTCGATTGTCGCGGCAACGCTCTCCCGTCTGGCCCGCGAAGGAAAGTTCGATGTGGCGCGAGCCGAGGCGGCGTTTGCTGAGCTGGGATTGAACCCGGAAACGGACGATCCGGCCCACCTTTAAATCAGTTTCTCGATCGACACCGGTGCAGGATGGATCGCGGGCCGTCGGCTCCAGGCGGCCCGCCAACCACTATCTCGAAAGGGCGATTGCACTCTTCGGCCCCACCAAAGCCACATCAGCAGCGCCATGATGGCGAGCAGAGCAAACACCAGCAGGCTGCCCTCGGGGCCGGTTGCACCGCCGCTCCACAGTCGCGCTCCGGTCGGGTGTTCCCCGAACAGGTGCCCCTGGGCTACCAGGCCGCTGTCTGACGTGCCGTAGAAATACGATTCCGCCCAATCCCAGCTGGCATGGCAACCTACGGCCCACCACAGCGATCCGGTGTACCAAAGGCTCAGGCAGAAAACCAGGCCGATGGCCCCAGCGGAAAAAAGCCCTACCGGCGTCTCACCCGGGTTAGTGCCATGGGAAAACCCAAAGAGAAACGAAAGCAGCAATGCGCCCCACCAGAATCCAATTCCGCGGGAGAGGGTGTATTGCAGATAGCCCCGCAGCGTCGATTCTTCGAAGAAGCCAACCAACAGAAAAACGCCCCCCCATTCGAGGGCGTACTTCCATATCCCGGCGCCGTGCAGCAGTTGGCCGTCAAAGGCCAGCAACCCGGCTCTCCACAAAACCAGCACCAATGCCGAGAGCGCGACGAAGCCGCACACCAAGCCAGAGACGAATCGTGCCGCTCGCGCCGTGCCCTGATAGCCATACGCCAACGGAGAGCGGCGTTCGATGAGCGCCAGGCATGCTGTAGCCAAAATCACGGGCAGCAATTGCGCCAGCTCGATCGTCAGTCCTCGTCCTACCGAGAGGATGTTCGAATGGTGCCCGGGCGGAAGCCAGCGCTTCAACACCAAGGCGCTGACAAAGGAAAAGCCGATAAAGAAAAGAACAAACAGCGCCACGCCCCACCCCGCCCGAAGCCCATCGGCGCCCACAAAGACCCAGTGCATGTTGCGCTCGGGGGGCTGCGTGGCCAGGGAGGGGAAACTGTCCGGCGTCGCTATAGGGTCGTCCACAAAAAGCCTCCCGCAAACTGCCAGACTATCTTACGTAGGAACGACTTTTCTCTGCCACAGATGCGGGCGCCCGGAGTGGTGCTGAATAACTCCGGGACTAGACGGGTGTCCCTCTCCTTGTCCAATCAACGTTCGCCGATCCAGCCCCGGAGGGGCGGCTGAAAATCAGAGCTGTCCAAATTGTGCGCTGAGCAGCGCGTTGTTCAGGAGGGTTGAAGTCCCTCTGGTTCTCAGATGAGGAGGGCCATATCCGAAAGCGGGGGTAATGCCTCGCTGGCCGCAGAGGCGAGATGGTTCTGCGGAGGGCAGGGTGTCCATTGTGAGATGGAATCCGAAGGGCATGAGGAGAAGTACCGGGCCGTAATCGAGGGGGCAGCCCCGACGATGAACCGGTCGGCCAAAGGTGGGGCAAGGTCGAGGCTGCAATTTGGAGGCGAAGGCGTTCTCATTCACCCACCGCACCAAGGTGTTTGCGGACGGCACGGTACGGAAGAACAATGCGTGACCTCAGGAGAACTGACAAGGTCTCTGGATGGTTTCGGAGTAAGCAAGCCTATAAGCGAAAGCGAAAGGGTGAGCGAAGCCTTGTCAGTAGTCGGACGGTTGAGTAGTACCTTAAGCGCGGTGAAAGCCGCGTGACCGGGCAACCGGCGACCGAATGGGTTGGGGAAGGCAACCGACGAAGGCGGTTGGGAAGAGAGAGGAAGACAGTGAGTAAGGGTGGAGAGGTGGATCAGTTCCTTAAGTGAAATACCCGTACGCTTCGCCCGAGGAAACTGTTGGACGGATCGACCCAACGGGGGCAAGCGAAGGACCATTCCTTTCTTCTCCTGCTTCCCGGAAGAGTGAGCCTTCGTGAAAGCCGTGTGCGGGAAAACCGCATGCACGGTTTGAGCGGCGGACGGTGGCTAGCATCTGGGCAACCCGATGCGCCACCTCCGACCCGACAGCTTGGAGCTGGGATGGACGAGGTTGATTCCATTGGGCGCAAGAACAAAGCGAGCGGCATTTGGAAAACAGGTTGTGGTTGGGTAATTGAGCGTTGCGGTCAAGAGGATCCAGCAGGGGCTTAAAGCCCAGCATTTTTCGATTTTGCGGCACGGCTAACGCTCGCTGCGGCGAGGCTGCTCGCTGCGGCGAGGCAGCCGTGCCCCGATACAAAGTCCAGCGCTAAAGCGCAGGATAGAGAGGTCGGATTTCTTCCGGCAACGCTAAAGCGTTGCCTCCCCCAGCTAAAGCAGGGGGCTTCCACCCAAAAACACCGCCAGCAAACTTCTTCAGAAAAGCTAATTTGGACAGGTCTGACTTTCAGCCGCCCCTCCGGGGCTGCTCCTTTTTCCCTATGCCGACCCACGGGGAGATGAAACAGGGGGTTCGGGCCAAGGTCTGAGTCATAGGGTCTTTGTGCATGTCTTTTTCGGCTCCCCGCGCCGGGGTATTCTGCACCAAATACCCTGGGTGAACTAAACTAAGGTAGTGAAGAGGCGGGTTAGGGCGCCAGGCGCCGGCCTCTGGGGCAGCAAAGGAATTATCCATTGATCACTAGCACTTTAACTAAGATTTTCGGAACCAGCAATGAACGGGCCGTCAAGCGGATGATGCCCATGGTCGAACAGACCGGCTCGCTTGAGCCTGCCATGAAGGTTTTGTCCGACGAGGGGCTTCGCGCCAAGACTCTGGAATTCCGCGCCCGGATCGCCGCTCGTCTGGAAGGTATCGAAGACCCGGAAGAGCGCAAAACGGAAGAAAAAGCGGCGCTCGACGAGCTTCTGCCCGAGGCTTTTGCCGTGGTGCGCGAAGCGGGCCGGCGCGTGCTGCAGATGCGGCATTTTGACGTCCAGTTGATCGGCGGAATGGTGCTGCACCAGGGCAAGATCGCCGAAATGAAGACCGGCGAAGGCAAGACGCTGGTCGCAACGCTGCCCTGCTATCTGAATGCACTGGCCGGCCATGGCGTACATGTAGTGACGGTGAATGACTACCTCGCGAAACGCGACGCCGAGTGGATGGGCAAAATCTACGAGTTCCTCGGGTTGACCGTCGGCGTCATCGTGCACGATCTCTCCGACATACAACGCCGTGCCGCGTATGGGTCCGACATCACCTACGGCACGAACAATGAATTCGGCTTCGATTACCTGCGCGACAACATGAAGTTCGATATTGCCGACTGCGTGCGGCGTGGGCAGTACTTTGCCATTGTCGATGAGGTCGACTCGATCCTGGTGGATGAAGCCCGCACCCCGCTCATCATCAGCGGGCCCACGGACCAAACCACGGATAAATATGCCCGGGTGAACCGCATCCTCCCTTCGCTCGAACTAGGGGAAGAGATCGAGGAGGGCGAAACCAAAACCCTGACCGGCGATTACGTGGTGGATGAAAAGCACAAGACCATCAGCGTGACGGATGAGGGCTGGGAAAAGATTGAGCAGTTGCTGGGGATTGGCAATATCGCGGACCCGGAAAATTGGGACCTGAAGCACCACGTAGAGGTCGCGATCAAGGCGCATTCGTTGTACCGGCGCGACGTGGCGTATGTGGTGAAGGATGGCGAGGTCATCATCGTCGATGAATTTACCGGCCGCCTCATGCCCGGCCGCCGCTGGAGCGACGGATTGCACCAGGCGGTCGAGGCCAAGGAAGGGGTGAACATTCGCCGCGAAGATCAGACGCTGGCTACGATCACCTTTCAGAACTATTTTCGCCTCTACCAAAAGCTCTCTGGCATGACCGGCACGGCGGAAACAGAGGCCACGGAATTCGAAAACATCTACAAGCTCGACATCGTGGTGATCCCCACGAACAGGCCGATGCGCCGCGAAGAGAATTCGGACGTGGTGTTTCGCACCGCCAAAGAGAAATATCTTGCGGTCGCTGACGAAATTGCGCGGCTCAACGCGGAAAAGCAGCCGGTGCTGGTGGGCACCACTTCGATTGAGAAGTCGGAGCTGCTCTCGTCCATTTTGCAGCGTAAGGGCGTAAAGCACGTGGTGCTCAACGCCAAGTTTCACGAGCGTGAAGCCGAGATCGTAGCCCAGGCAGGCCGGCTGGGCATGGTGACCATCGCGACCAATATGGCTGGCCGCGGCACCGATATCGTACTCGGAGGCAACGCGGAGTTCGCCGCCAAACAGGAGCTGCTGAAGCGCGGCGCCGCCCAGGCCGTAAACACGGCCGAGGGAGCGATCAATCCCATGGCCGGCCCGGGCATGATGCGCTTTTACTACCAGGGACAGGAATTTGAAACCAAACAGGAGACCTGGGATAAAGCATTTGCGCAGTATGCTGCTGCCGCAGGTCACGAGCATGACCAGGTAATCGACGCCGGCGGTCTGCACATCGTGGGCACAGAAAGGCATGAATCGCGGCGTATCGACAACCAGCTTCGCGGACGTGCAGGCCGCCAGGGTGATCCCGGCGCTTCCCGTTTCTATCTCTCGCTTGAAGACGATCTGATGCGCATCTTCGCCAAGGAGTGGGTATCGAACCTGCTGCAACGGCTGGGCATGGAAGAAGGAGTGCCGATTGAATCGCGGATGATCAGCAGCCGCATCGAGGCAGCGCAGAAGGCAGTGGAAGGGCAAAACTTCGAGGCCCGCAAACACTTGCTTGAGTACGACGACGTCATGAACAAGCAGCGTACGGCGGTCTATGGGCTGCGCCAGCAGTTGCTCGAGGGCCTTGATCAAAAGGAACTCATCCTGGAAGACTATGTCGCCAATCTGCTGAGTGCGGCGATGGAAGCGCACGCGCCCGAAGCAATGCATCCCGATCAGTGGGATGTAAATGGGCTCAAGGGGCAGCTGGCTTCGCAGTTCGGCATCGATCTGGAGAAAGAGGGCATCCACATCGATGAGCTGAACCGGCACGAGTTGGGCGAGACGCTTTTTGAGCGCTTGAAAGAGAAGTACGAATTGAAGGAAGCGATTCTGGGGAGCCCTACCATGCGCTATCACGAGCGCATGGTCATGCTCAGCGTGCTCGATGGCCTGTGGAAAGACCACCTGTTGAGCATGGACCACCTGAAGGAAGGCATTGGCCTTCGCGGATACGGTCAACAGGATCCTCTGGTCGCCTATAAGAAAGAATCCTTCGACATATTTGAAGCGATGATGGGACGCTTCCAGGAGGACACGGTTCGGTTCCTGTTCCTGATGCAGATTGTCGGACCGGATGGTCAGCCGATTACCGCGTTGCCGGCGAGGAAAGCGCCGGAAATCTCTAGTGAGGCTGTTCCCGAGGCGCCCCGCATGCTGGCGCAGCCTGCCCCGGCAGCAGTACACAGCAACGGGAGTGCCGGTGCTGCACCCTCGCGGCCACCGGCGGCGCCGGTGCCGGTCCCGGTACGGGCGCCCTCGACGACTATCGATGCGTTGGAGCAGGAGTTTCAGCGTAAGAAGAAGCGCGAGCTCGAACAGGCCAGGATGGCCGGGGCAAACGGAAGTTCCGAAGCCACCGCGCAACGCCGCACCGGTGAAAAAGTGGGGCGCAATGACCTTTGCCCTTGCGGCTCAGGCAAGAAATTCAAGAAGTGCCACGGCGCCGAAGGCTAGAGAGCAGTTTCGGAATTACTGTGGCCTGATAAAGACCGCGAGGTGTGGTTTTCCTTGAGAGAAAACCACGTAAACGTCGATCGCTTCGGTCTACACCAATTCCGAAACTGCTTTAGAGGCGAAAACTTTCCGGAATTTCTTCGAAAGTAAAATTATTTGCAGTGGACTTTACCTGGTCGCGCCAGCTCTCGAAAATGCGACCGTAACTGAGCGTAATAAACTCGCCCTCGCAGATGCCGAGCCGGCGCGCGGTCGCGTCGATCCATTCGCTTGGACCTTCAAGCTCGGCATACACCCCCAAAGGCGTTTCATCGAGCACGCAATGACCGTGCGCGTCGGCCCATTCTGTGCGCCACTTCTCGTACACAAATACCGGGCCAAAACCAAGCGCCTCGAAAATCTTCGCCAGCACCGGCCCATCGTCGATCATGGTCTCAGTCTCGACACGCTGTTTGTGCCGGCCTTCTTCGGTGAGACCGCTGGGGACGCTCTTGTGCGTCACCACCCACTTGCTGCCATACTGACGAATCCGCAGGATCTGCCGTATGCCGCGTAGTTTTCGCTCAGGTGTGTCATAGAGGGTGTTGCGCTCCAGGGTGCGGGCGGTGACGCACGTGAAGCCCAGCGGCGGCAGCTTCTGCTCGAAGGCCGCGCGATCCGTCACGCGGATCTTCACTTCCGTTTCCATGGCCTGCATAGGCCGGAGTCTATACCACCCGGCGGGCCATGGGAAAATGGCATAGGTGAGCACCAAAAAAACACTGCGCCTGCCCGTCGACCCCGATGCCATCGATTCGGCAGCCTCGACGGCGTCATTGACGCGGGCCGCAGAAATCCTGCGTGCCGGCGGCACTGTGGCCTTTCCCACCGAGACGGTGTACGGCTTAGGCGCGAACGCCCTCGACCAGGCTGCAGTCGAAGCCATTTTCGTGGCCAAACAGCGGCCCGCCTGGGATCCATTGATCGTGCACGTGGTCAGCAAAGAGCAGCTGCAGCAGGTAACCGGTGACATTCCGGTCAATGGCGTGCTGTTGATGAACGCCTTTTGGCCTGGTCCGTTGACCCTGTTGCTGCCGAAGAGCCTGAGCATCCCGGCGATTGTGACCGCGGGGCGCGCCCGCGTTGGGGTGAGGATGCCGCGTCACCCGGTTGCGCGCAGACTGATCGAGCTCGCCGGCGTGCCCGTAGCCGCGCCCAGCGCAAATACCTTTGGAAAAACCAGCCCGACGCGCGCGGAGTTTGTTTTCGAGGATCTGGATGGGCGTATCGACGCAGTGATCGACTCGGGCGAAACCGCGCTGGGGCTCGAATCCACCGTGGTCGATGTGTGTGAGGAGCCGCCTGTTCTCTATCGTCCGGGCATGGTGACCCTGAAGCAGCTGCAGTCTATTTGTCCAACAGTGGTTGCTTATCGTGAACCGCAGGATTCTCCCTCTGAGCCGCGCGCGCTACCTTCCCCCGGCGTCGGGCTGAAGCACTATTCGCCCCGGGCGCGGCTCATTCTGACGGAGTGGCTGAGGGCGACGGATCCAGCCGGCGCCGAATCGCTCGCCGAATCTCTGGTGAAGGCCGCAAGACCGCTTCAAGCCCAGGGCGAGGTGGTGGGCATCATGCTGCCCACCGGCCTCAACAGCGGTTGCGAACTGGTGGACGGCGAACCGCCATTGCTGATTTTTCGATGGGGTGATTTCGCCGACCAGGATCAACTGGCGCAGCGTCTCTTTGCGGGATTGAGGGAACTGGACGCAGCCGGGGCCACCATTATTGTTTGCCCGCTGCCCCAAGGCGCGGGTCTTGGGGCAGCCATCCGCGATCGGCTGTTAAAAGCGGCGCGATGAATGGCGAAGGCGGTTTCGCAATGGGTATAGGCCTGAGTGATACGCCTCTTCGTGGTTTGCTCGCAAGAAAAACCACACCTCACGATCCTTCCCGGGCTACAGTCATTGCGAAAGTGCTCTGGTTACTTCCCCGGGCTCTCTGCAGCTTTGAACAGGTACTTGATGCTGGATTTATAGACCAGTGTGCGCAGACCGCCATGGCGCACCTTGATCGCATCCCGGTCATACCACTCGATATGGCCCTCAATTTGCTCGCCATCCTCGAGCACGAAAACCATCGGAGTCTGGCTCTGGATTTGTTTTTGAAAATAAAAGGCCTCTGCGTGGGAGTCCTCCCCACGTCTGGTGGCGCTGCCTGATGTGCGATCGAGCTGCAAAAAAGAAATTGGGGAGACCCGAGCAGGGTAGCGCTTTGGCAATGCACCCTCCGGCATGCGCGGTCGAACGAGCTTGCGAGGTCCCGCGGGGCTTATGGAGGGCAAAGTGGACAAATCGGCGTTGTCGACCTTGGCCTTCTCCTTAGCCTGCGGGCCGCCGTCGACGTGACGGACGCGAGGAACCGGGATGGCGGAAGAATCTTGCATCGCTCAGATGTGGAATCTGAAAATAGGATGCAGGATAGGGCCGTAAGGTTGAATGGAAAACAATGGCGAAAAATGGCGTATAGGGCGGTTTCGCCGATTACCGTGGTTACTACAGCCGGGATAGTCCAACGGCGAAAGAATCCAGTGACAGAGAACGCAGCAGATTGCGCCGCATGCCTTGTTCCACCTGGTCCAGGCCGCGGACGGCTGCCTCGATCCATGCCACATGGATGGTTTCTGATACCCGTTTCAGTTCGGTCATCAGATCGATGTTGCGCACCAGGTGACCCGTTCCCGAATGCAGCAGCAGAAGATCTTCGAGCAGGATGGCGAACGCATGCAGCAGGGCGCTGGTCTTTTGCTGGCCCTCGGGTCCTGCGCGGTAGGTTTCAGTCACCCGGAATAAAGCGCCGTAATCTGTCTCTCGCGTGCCTTCGCCGGAGGCGCTGTAGAGAATCGCCAGCGCATCCTGGCGGCTGGCAAGATAGCCTTCGAGATCGAAACCGATTGCCTGGCCGACGGCGCCCTCTGCCAGTCGCGCCACTAACGAACGCTGTTTCGGCTTCCAATCGGCGCGGTGCTCCGCTAGCAGTGCTTCGATCTGCTCCGGCGGCAACGCGCCCAAGCGAAAAATGCCGGCGCGGGAACGGATGGTGGGCAGCAGCTCTCCGGTGTTTTCTGCCAACAGGAAGATGTGAGCGTAGGCCGGCGGCTCCTCGAGAATCTTGAGCAGGGAATTGGCCGCCTCCTTCATGAAGGCCGTGCTGGTGAAGATATAGACAGCGCGCGGTGCGTCGGCCGGCAGCCGGTAAACGTGTTGCATCACGCTCCGCACCTGGCCAATTTTGATCAACAGTTGTGGTGGGTCTGGAGGAATGACCACCACATCGGGATGCGTCTGGATGAGGACGCGGGTTTCTTTCTTATCCACCTCGCGCAGTTCTTCCCGGGCGGCGATAGCCTCGCTTACTCGCTCGGCCAGTGGCTGGGCCTGCCCGATGCGCACGCAATTGCTGCAGAACCCCACAGAAATCAGGGAGTCCCTCCGTGAGCGGGCGCTGCAGACACGCCATAGTCTGCGCCAGCATGATCGCCAGGGTATATTTGCCCGCGCCCCGCGGTCCGGCAAGAATCAGCGCCGGAGGCATCCGTTCCGCCGCAATTGCTTCACGCAGGTGGCGAACCGTAGAAGCATTTCCTACAAATTGATGAAAGCCCACGTACATGAGACTAAAGCATTTTCGCAATGGCTATGGTCTGGTAACGCAGTCGCGCAGCCATACCGCCGCCGTAACCTCAGCCCAGGGCGCCGGCCGCCAACAAACGCCCCTGCACGGCTTGTACGATGCGCTGATGGACTTCTTCAATGGAGCCATCGCTATCGATTGCGACCACACGCAAAGGATCCCGGCGGGCAATCTCCCGATAGGTGTCGAAGACACGGCGGTAGAACGCGGTATTCTCCTTTTCGAAACGGTTTTCGTCGGTCCCGGTGGCCGCGGCCGAACGCTGATTGCGCTGGCGCGCCCGCGCCAGGGAGACATTGAAGTCCGGCAGCAGCAGCAGGGTCAGATCCGGCTGCAGGCCGCCGCACAATGCCTCGTGAAGGGCATGTACAACCCGGCTGCCAAGTTGCCGCCCTCCGCCCTGGTAAGCTTCACTGGAATCGGTAAAGCGGTCGCACAGCACAATGTGCCCTGCTCGGAGTGCCGGCTCAATGACCTCGGCAATCGATTGCGCACGATCGGAGAACATCAGGCCTAACTCGGCGAGCGCGGCAATTTGGTCGGCGCGCGAGTCAAGCAGCAAAGCGCGGATGCGGTCCCCGACGCGCGTGCCTCCAGGCTGACGCGTTGGCGTGACATCGAGCCCGTTGGCTTCAAGCCACTCTTTCAGGCGGCGAAGCTGCGTGCTCTTACCGGAACCATCCAGGCCCTCGAAGGTAACAAAAAAGCCTTGTGGCATGAACGGAGTTTACTTGAAACGGTGTAGTGACTTCAGACTTGCAGTGCTTACCCGGCCAGAACAAGATCCGCGATCTCTAATTCCAGGCCGCCATATTCCGGGTGCAGGTTCTCTCGCAGTTTGTAGGCGAGATGGACGACAGAGCCTGGTTCCAGGCGCATTGCCTGGGCGCGGACGCCCCAGTCCCAGCCCAAGGCCGAAAAGCCGGCGCCCCGTGCCCCCTGGGCTAGTTGCAGGCATATGTGGCGTTCTTTGATGGCGCGTATTGGGGCTGCCAGGCGCACATTGTAAGCCACGAAAATTGGTTCTTCGTTGCCGTTGCCGAGCGGCTCCAAACGCCGCAACCAGCTGAAGAGTGCTGTTGTGATTTGATCCAGAGGCAACACCGCATGGCAGCGCAGCGTTGGCTCGGTTTCCTCAACGTTGAGCCCGGCCCAGCTTTCGAGGTGGCTTTTTAGCTCCGGCACGCGCGCCGCCGGCAAAGAGAAACCAACCGCGTGCGCGTGGCCACCGTAGCGCGTGAACAGCTCTTTGCAGCTCTCGATCGCGCGCAGAAGATGAAAGCCGGGAACCGATCGTCCGGAACCGTAGGCCTGACCGTTCTCGAGCGCAATCACGATCGCGGGCCGCCGCATGCGATCGACGATGCGCGACGCAAGTATGCCAATGATGCCGCGATGCCATCCATCTGCTTCGACCACGATGCAGCGGCTTGCCTGCAGGCCGGCATCCTCTTTCAGGCGGCGCTCGATTTCTTCCAGCATGGCGGCTTCAGCCTGTTGCCGCTCGCTATTCAAGCGATCGAGTTTGGCGGCTAATTCGCCCGCTCTGACGGCATCGCGCGTGGTAAAGAGTTCCACCACATCGGAGGCGACATCCATGCGGCCGGCGGCGTTGATGCGCGGCGCCAGGCGGAACGCCAGGTCGGTTGCGGTGGGCGCCCGCACCGCAGGGTCCAGCCGAGCCACCTGCATCAGGGAGCGCAGGCCGGCACTGGCCGGGCGTCGCAACTGCTCCAGGCCCACGCTCGCGAAGACCCGATTTTCTCCCCGCAGGGGAACGGCATCGGCGACGGTGGCGATCGCCAGCATCTTCAGGAACGAGGGCAGAATCTTATCGCGGGTTCGCTCCCGATCCCACGCCTCCAGCAGCGCCTGGGCGAGCTTGAAAGCGACTCCGGCGCCGCACAAGTGCTTACAGGCGTAGCCGCAGCCGGCCTGGTTGGGGTTTAGGATGGTGAGCGCTTTTGGCAGGCTGGGAAGGTGGGCCAACTCCTGCGGCAGATGGTGATCGGTCACGATGAGATCGAGGCCCATCGCGGCGGCAGCCTCCGCGGCTACGAAGTCGCGCATCCCGGTGTCGACGCTGATCACCAGGCGGACACCGCGCGCCGCGGCTGCGGTCAGCACCTCCGCCTGCATGCCGTAGCCTTCGCGCAGGCGGTGGGGCACATGGAAATCGACTTGCGCGCCAAGCATCTCGAGCGCCGTTTTGAGCAGGACGATGGCCGTGGTGCCATCCACGTCGTAATCCCCGTAGATGAGGATGGGCTCCTGGTGCGCGATGGCCGCCTGTACCCGGGCAACCGCCGCTGCCATGCCCAGCATGCTGTACGGGTCGAGCAGATGTTCCAGGCGGGGATGAAGAAAAAAGTCGGCCTCGGCTGCGGTGGCGACTCCCCGTTCCGACAGCAGTTCGGCCACGATGAGCGGCAGGCCGGCGCTCTTGGCCAGGATAGTGGCGGCGGCGGAGTGCGCCGGGGGAAGAATCCAGCGGGCGGGCGCCGTCGCCGGCCCACCCCGTGCCGCCTCCTCAGGGCCTGGCGCCGGCGAGCTTAACGCGGGGGAGCCGGCAGCATTCAAGCTTCTTCTTCGTCCTCGTCGTCTTCGAAAACGACTTCCCCAAAGTCTTCTACGAACTCCAGCAATTGCTGGTAGCGCTCGTACCAGGGGGTCGCATTCTCGTGGATAAACACGATGCCCTGATGGGCGAAGCCGAGCTGGATATAGCCGATCTTCCCCACGTAGTTCACCAGGTATTGCGCCTCGTGCACTTCCGCGGCTGCTTCGTCGGGAAAATTATCGTCACGTATCTGCTCCAGCAGCATGGCGATATCTTCCTTTTCCAGCATCACGTCACTCATGGTGACGAAGGGAGCGGAGGCGCTCTTGGCCATCTCTACGAAGTCTTTCCAGCTATCCGGATTGTTTTCGTCTTCCCACAAAACGGAGGGCAGATCTTCGGTGATGAATGCGGGCAGGCGGCGCATGGCATGGCCTTCAATAAAGGCCACCATGTCGTCTTTGAGAGAGAGCAGATCGTCAACTTGCATATGAAGGGTCTATTGTCGCAGATGTTTCCGGGTTTCCCGTCCGGCTCTGCAGGGGGAAATAGGATAAGCGCCTTGAGAATTGGTCACGATGGCACCAGATTCAGTGCATCGGCCGCTCTCCCCGGTACCCGGTGGCCGAGTGCGAATATGCTATAGTCCGAGTCATATCACATGATTTTTTCACGGGAGTACGTGAATTATCTGGCTCGCCAAACGGTCAACCAATTGATCGAGGCCAAGATGATCCGGGCGGGGAAAGTTGCTGTTGTGGCGGAGCGGGTGAATGCGGCCATTCTGGAAGAGCTGTCGCTCGAGGACCGCATCAACGAAGAAGTGCGCGTGATTCTTGACGCCTACCAGGAAGACATGCGCCGCACCGGCGCCAGCTATGCCGAAATGTTCAAGAAAGTTAAGCTGGAGCTGGCCAAGAAGTACAAGGCGGTCCTGTGAGACTCTCTCGCGACAAGCTCAATAAACTGGCGCACGTGGTGGCCGATACACTTGCTGAGACCGACGAATGTGAGTTCCTGGATGACCGCAATACCATCCGCCAGGAGGCCCGCAAGGCGCTGGAGAAGGTATTGACGGACGAGATGAAGATTGACCAGTCCGCGCGGCTCAAGATCGCCTCGCAACGCAAGATCATTGTCGAAGGCAGCCAGGAATGGGACATTCTGTACCGCAAGTATTACAACGATGAGGTCAGGAAGCTGGGCCTGTAGTTCTGGGGCTTAATCTGGCGGTCTCAGTCTCGGCGCGCAGAGCCCGTGCATGCCTGCTTTGGTATACTGATGTTCGTTGAGCGAAGTTGCCTCATCCCCTGCCTCAATCCAATGTGGCGTCATGGTGTAATTGGTTAACACGCCGCCCTCTCAAGGCGGAGAGTTCGGGTTCGATCCCCGATGACGCTACCAACGCAAGATATAGAAAACAAAAAAGCTACAGGCCAAACACCCAAACCCACAAAAGATCATTTCTCACACGTTTCTCACAATCGAGTAGTTCTCGCAATCTGTGGGCATTGTGTTGTGAGATTGTGAGTAGAGGAGTAGAGGTGCCTTGTAGCATGTGGATCGCGCTTTCACTTCAATGCAAGGAACCAATGCAATGAGAAAACTTTCATTGACGCACTATTTGCTGTTCGCCATTGTGGCGCTCTTGTGTTTTGCATGTCAGCAGCTAAGGACCATTTCGATCCGCCTACAATCCATTGATGGTCACGTCGATACCATTGACGCTTACATGCCCGGCAAGCCACCCGCCTTTTAGCTTCGCCTCATCTTTGCTCTTGTGCCCAACCCTTTGCAGGGGAACAATCGCGTCATGCCTTTATATGAAGTGACAATTAGCGACCTGCCTGACGATGAGGATGTACTCAAGGTGCATCCTCAAGAAATGTCTGAGTTCATGGGTGGCCAAGGTTTTCGGCCAAAAGTCGCGGGTGATTTCACCGTGTGGATCGGGCACTCCACCTTGATGCCCGAAATTCTCCAGGGGGCATTTCAGAATACGTGGATCAAAGAGTTGGGCTATGCCGTAACCGTGGCGGTCGTGAAGCTTGACTCATTGACTGGGCGTGTGTGCATGGAATGCGAGGAGTAGATGGTGTTCAAAGTACTTCCTGAGCGAGGCGCACAGCGAGAAACGACTCCGGGTGTTGCTTTTCGGAAAACAAAACACGTAGTTCATTTCGACAAGGCGCCCAGCGCAACCAAAGCATTGCGCGATTATAGTCTTGCCTGATTTGGCGCTTGCGGAAACTCGGGAATCCGATAGCATTTTCGTATGGATGCGAAACTCGAAATACACCCTGTTCCCCCCACGGCGGTCATCACGGTTTTTCCCCCTAAGAGCGCGGGAGGTAGCTTCGTGCGATGCATAACAGCCCCGAGTCTCCTTGGCTTAAAGCGTGAGCTACGTAGAAAATTGGATATCGAGTGGAGCGGCGAATTCGAAGCAGCCCTAAACTCGGGCAAGGTTGTCGTTGGAGAAAAGAATGTCCCCGACGACTGGCTTCCGGGCTACCTGGCGATCTAGAAAAGTCTGGATCCGCACCCCTTAAGTCCCCTCTCGCTTCTCATCCCCGATCACATTGATGGTCCCCGTCAGTCTTGCGGTGGTTATTCTTACCTTAAGCTCTCGTTCGATTTCATCTCGGGTCCAGCCTTGACCGATGCGATCGATTGCGACCGAATAGGGATAGGTAAAGGTCACCATCAGTTTCTGCGTTTCGGGCCAACCATGCGACGCTTTGACCCGTTCTTCTGCTGCCAAAAAGCCGGCTCGCAACTCAGCAGCGTACTCGTCTGTGACACTCTCGTGGCGTGGCATGAACCAAGGATAAGCCCAATTCGAAGTAGATGTGGGACGATCCAGGGTGTTTGACGAATAGTAAACAGCGGTTCGGTGTTTCTACAGCTTACGGCAGCCGGCGCACGAACGTTTGCGCGCGATAGGAGGCATGTTCTTCGCGACGGTATTTGTACTCGTAATTGTGCCATTAGAGCGCAAGAAACGGAAAGTGGCCGAGAATCAGCCTGCATGTTGAGTGCGCATTCCTGCCTTCGAGCGACCGGGCATCGGCTTGTCCAATCTTTTTTGTGGGCTCTTGGCGGCGGCTCTGCGCTTTCTGAGGCGTCCCACGCGATGGACCAATAAGCGCTCCGCCGTTGTTTTTCAAGCAAGAAAACGCTCGCCGAGTTCTTAAGAAGCCCCGTTCCGGACGCGGTTCCAATAGGGGTGGCAGCGCTCTTCTTCCACGCAAATCCCTCAAACTGCTTATTTTTGCCGGGGAGTGACAAGAAGTCTGGTGCTATGCTGCTCCCGAGGAACTGTGATGGATGCACTCTTTGCTTCTGCCTGTGGTTTTGCTATTGTTCCTACCTGAGCGTATTCGACCCGGACGCGGGGTAGCCGTTTCACGGCGAAACCCGAAAATCGTGTCCGGAAAATAGCTCGACACCCCAAGGATTCCCCCTTCCAGCTTGACGAAAGCTGGAAGCCAAGAGGTGAAATTGTGCCGTATAGTCGTAAATTTCCAGAGCAGGACCGCGCCATCGAAGCGGTTCTGAATCTGATCCGTCTTCATCCCGACGGCATCACCGTCAGCGAACTCAATGAAATGATGCGCGCACATCGCGACAAAATCCGGAGCGATATCGCCTGGTTTCATTCCATCGATGTACTGATTGACGAAGGCAGTGTGTACTCCTGCGCCAAGTGGCGAGAAAAAGGCTATCTGGAGTCCTTCAAACTGTTCGCGAAGTGACGCCTGGCTCGCGAGAGAACGCCTTCTGGGCCCTCATCAAACGTTCCGCCGCCGCGCTGGCCTGCCAAACGGCGTACTCTAACCGCAAACTGATGGCGACGGCTGAGTCGAACCGTCGCACGGCATACCTCGACCTGAAGCCATATAAAGGAGGAACTATGGGCTTACTCGATGCCTTGACTTCGATTGCCGGCGGAGCCTCACCCGAACACGCAGGTGTAGCCGATGCCCTCAGCCAGGTGATGCAGGAGCATCCAGCCGGCATGGACGGGATTCTTGGTCAGCTCAAGCAAAATGGCTTGGCTGAACAGGTTCAATCCTGGGTCAGCCCGGGGGAGAATAAGAGCATTACTCCCGATCAGGTTCAGCAAGGCTTCGGCCAGGAAATGGTGCAAGATATCGCACAGCGCGCGGGCATTTCTCCGGCGGTTGTTACCGGGATTATTTCCGTCGTCCTTCCCCTGGTCGTTTCACACCTCTCCGGGAACACGCAAACGGCACAGTCGGGCGGTCTGGCTGGCCTGGCAAGCAAGCTCTTCAGTTAGCAGCGTTGACCCCGCTCTAAACCAAGACCTGGCAAGCAGCTTCGGCGTAAACTGTACCAGTATGCAAGATGAAACCGTACCAGCGCCCGAGAAGACAGAAACCGAAACACCCACGACGGACTGGGCTGGACTGCGTGCTCAGGCCGACAAACTCGGTATCTCATTGAGCGAACTGCAGCAACGGGAGCGCGAAAAGCAGTTAAGGATAGCTAGAAAAAATCAGGTGCGTGCGACCCCGGGCGGAGCCCCGGCGCCCAAACAGTAGCGCAGCCGGTGTCCTTCGTTTTATTCCCCTGGCGCACGAGCAGCGTGAAGCCTTTCACCATTCCCGCTCTTGCAGGAAAGATGTTGTTCCGATTCGTGGAATCGCCACGAATCGGAACACTCGCCCACGCTTGTCCGGCGGTTCGAGTTGAGTTAAAAATCCAGCCGAGCTGAGACTTGGCCCGACCGGGCTCCGCCGAAGTCGGACCCGATCGTGTTGTTGATCAAGCCGAAATTCGGAGAAGCAATGTTGACGTTAGGATCCCCCAGGTTGGTGTGATTCAGCACGTTGGTAAACGTGCCCTCCAGGCGAAATGACAGGCGTTCGGTAATCGGGAAAACCTTGCTCAGGCCGGAGGATAAATTCACCGTTCCCGCACCGACGATCGATCCGGCGCCCGCATTGCCAAAGCGGCCAATGGGGAGAGGCGCCGGGCCAGAGCCGCTGCCGGTCGTGCATGCCGTTCCCGGTGTCCATCCTGGGTTGCCCGGGCAGGTAAACGCTGCCGCGTTGACCCAGTTATAGCGGGTGCGTGCCTGAGGCTTTTGGCCTACTCCGGGGACCTTGTCTGGATATTGATTGCGATGGCCGCCGTCAAAGCCGGAAATCGTGCCGTCCAGCCCCGAGCCAGTACCGGAGGGATCTCCCTGGCCGTCGGGGAAATACGGTGATTCAAATGGGCCCGATTGCCATAGGAAGATGTTGGAGAGACGCCAGCCGCCCACCGCCAGATCTGCGATGCGCGACATTGAGGAACCAAACTGCCTTCCACGGCCGACGGGCAGGTCATAGACCATGGTCGAGTTCCAACGATGGCGGCGCGTGCCGTACACGTTGCCGAAGTCCACCGAGCGCGCCAGAACTGAGGAAGCGCGCGATCCACCGTTTTCCCCGGCGAACCCGCTGTTGTTGGCAGGGCCCTGGTTGTCGGCCAGTGCTCTGGCATAGGTATAGGAGGAGTCAAATTGCAGACCCCTCTGGAAACGATGGCCGAACTCAGCCTGCGCCGAATGGTAGCTCGCATTTGCGCCGGTAGCGCGCGTGTTGATACGACCCCAATTGGGAAACAAACGCGCGCTCAGCGGCTGGTTTGTCGCTGACACTGTGTTCGAAAAGGGAAGAGAGTTTTCGTCGGGGGCCCAGACCAGTTGATGCGTCTCGGAACCGATGTACGAGAGGCGCGCCGAGTATCCCGAACCGATCGAGCGATCCACACTGAGCGACCATTGCTCGGTATATGGATCCTTCCAGTTCGCGCTATTCGCCGTTCCGAAATAATCCTGCCCGTAATTGGTGGAACTGCCCGCGCTGCCCGCGCCCGCATATATCTGCGGCCACTGGTAGCCGATCGAGTGGGTTGTCGTGTCCAGCGTGTTGGTGTACTGCGTGGTCTGTGCCTGCAAGGTGCCGGTCAACGAATAAAAGATCGACCCCAGCAAGGTGATGTTGTACATGCCATAACCGCCGCGGATCACAGTCTTGTCATTGTTGAGCGGACGGTAGGCAAAGCCGAACCGTGGCTCGAACCGCAGATGCGGGTACTTCTTCAAGCCCCGCGGGTAGCCTGCCTGGCTGTTGCTGAGCACGGGCAGGCAGCCTACTCCGTTGATCGTCTTTCCGCCTGTCGTCGATCCATAGGGAGTGCAGGCATTGGCGCTGGCGAGAAAGGTCGTGGCCAGCAAATTTGCGGCTCCATTGGGGTAAATGACTTCCCCTGTTCCCGGGATCGGAACAAAATTGCCGATGTCGCCGTGGGTGTCGTAGTAGCCAGGATGAAGCTCATAGCGAACGCCATACGTGATCGATAGATTCGGGCTCACCTTCCACTGATCCTGGGCAAAGAACGCATAGTTCGTGGACTTTCCGTCGTTATCTTCCTGCACCACGTCGTAGAACGTCTGGTAGGGCAGTCCGAGCAAAAAGTCAGCAAAATCGACCCCGGTAAAAAGTCCGCCGCTGTTTTGCGTGTTGTACTGAAACGTGCCGTAGTTGTCAGAGCCGTTGAAGCCCAGCGGTGTAACGGCTTCGAGTGTACGAATGTCGAGGCCGAACTTGAATTCATGCGCGCCTTTGGACCAGCTCAGGGCGTTGGTGTAGACGTAGGTATGGGACTTGGTGAGCGAACTTAGCCGGTCGGCATTCAAAGGGCTCAAGTTGTTGAAATCGAGTTCGGGTATGCCATTGTAAAAAAGATTTTGCAGCCCGGTGAGGCCCAGGCCCTGGGTAAAGGTCTTTCCATCGAAGCTGTTCGAGACCCCGACGGTGCTGAGCGTGAAACCAAATCCGAATTCGTCGATCAGATGGGGCGTCAGCGTGTAATTTGCGCTGATCTTCAACACCCGGGTTTGGTTTGTGTTCTGCGCCGAAGGCACGGCTAACGGTTCGAACGAGTTGATGGGAAAGTTCTTCCAGCTGAAACGGCCCCACAACAGAAACTTCTGGTTGGCGCCTAAATACTGGTCGCCGCGAATATCGAATTGATCCGAGTGACCGCTGGTGTCTTTATTGACTACGTAATTAGGCGTTCCATCGTCGGTGTAAGCCGTGGGATCGCCGACGTTTGGGTCGGGAAAGAACTGCAACAGCTTCACTGCGGCAGGGTTGAGCGAAGGCAATGTTGTACCGTAGCTGCCACCGGTAAAGGGATTGGTAAGCCCGGTGAATCCCGGGGAGACGTACTTTGAAAAATCGCCCTTCTTCAAGAGCGTGCTTGGGACCTTATAGAGTTCGGTGGACTGAGAAGGATGCCGCCACCCCTCATAGGCACCGAAAATGAAGGTCTTACCACGGCCGTTATACAAGTGAGGAAGAACGACCGGGCCGCCAAAACTGCCGCCATAGGTATTGCCGATAAGCTTCGGCTTGGTTGTAGTGATGGGAAAGGTATAGGGAATGGCATTAAAGGCCGCGTTCTGGTGATACCAGAAGCCGGATCCATGAATCGTATTGCCTCCCCCTTTGGTGATCACCGTAATCTCGCCAGGCTGTCCAAACTCGGCGTTATTCTGTGCGCCGTCCGCTCGCAGTTCTGAGATGGACTCGGTCGAAGGAAAAGCATCGGCAATGGGAGAATTGCCGGTCGCGCTCTGCACGGTAATGCCATCAACCGAAACCTCCGTCTGCGAAGGTAAACCGCCCTGCAGAGAAAAAGACCCGTGGTCTGCCTGAACGCCGGGAAGAGTAGCAAAGATGCCCAGCGCGCTGGTGCCGCTTGCGCTGGCCCGGGTGTTCACCGGCAGGTTTGCCGCCTCGGCGGCCGAGTACACGGCACTGATCGCGGGACTCTCGGTGTTAATCGCGCTGATCGTGTCCGCTGAGACATCGACTTCCTGTTGCACACTGCCCACCACCAGCGCCACGTCGATGCGCAACTGTTGGCGCGCGGCTAAAGAAACCCCCGTGGTTGACCATTTTTCGAATCCCGCGCCCGTCGCTACCAGGGAATAATGTCCCGCCTTGGTATCGAGAAACTGGTAGTCACCGCTTCCGTTCGACGTGGTCGTACGAGTGGAGCCTTCATCGAGATTTTCCAGCGTCAGCGTCGCGCCCGGAACCACCGCGCCTGCTTTATCCTGCACGGTGCCGCTAATCGTTCCCTGGATGGATTGGGCCAGACTTGCTCGGCCTCCGGAAAGGCACAGTAGGGCCACGGCGAAGGCGCTGAGAATGCTGCCGTAATGGATACGAAAGGAATTAGACGGATACATAAGAAACCACCTCCTGAAAGTAGAGCAAGTCGACGCAGCTTTGCATGAATCGATGGGTTGTGGATGGGGCCCAAACAAAGAGACTTACTGGTAGAGCGGCTTCAGCATACTATCACACCGCTGTGATTCTGAAGCAGTTCCCAGAATCAGCAAAAAAACAAAAGTGTGGATGTCCTTGGTGTGGATCTTAATGGGAGGGCATCCGTTTGACGTTAGAGGAGTGTGAATTTGCTGGAGTGGTATTGTCCGTTTTTGCTCCATGCATCTTCGTTGCCGACGCGAAGCGCTTGGAGCATTTTCGCGCGGGAGCACGGTGCGAGATTGCACCAGGTAAATGGTTCCACTGATGCCGATGACGGCCAGCAAGCCCAGGATTTCTGCGCGCGATGCCAGCGCAAATGAAAACCAGCATCGTGGTCGCGGCGACGGCCATGGCAACTCCCAGCCAGCAAAAGTTCAGCGGCGCTCCGGCCGGTGTGATAACGCATCGCGCCAATTGCCACGCAGCGGCCCTGCCGACTCCGTAAAGAACAGCGGTGCCCAGGGTGGCGACCCTTGGTCCCGATAGCGCGCGCCAGCCCCCTGTCGCGTTGATTCTCGGTCTTGCGCAGAATATAGCACGGCGTTCGCGATCCAACGCCGAGAAAACCGGCGGCATCGCCTTTACGCCCACAAGTGGGTGCGAATCTTGCATTTAGGGGAGGGCAGCCGTTTTTGGTTTTCGCGCACCTGTCGTTGCCGAAATCAATGGTCATCCAGACCGAGTTACCCCCGACTGCGACTTTCCGAGGAGTCTATTCCACCAAAGGTGTAGGCACGCTACATTGCTTGTAACAACCTGCAGTTATGGAGAGTGCATTATGCCTTATGACAACAGCGTATTACCCGAAAAGCCGGCTAAGTCTGCATTGCGCGTTCTGATAGCGGGCGCACTGGTCCTGTTTGCGCCACTGGCCGCACTCGCCGGCAACACATCCGTTACTTCCGGCTTGGCCGGCATCTATGTTGCCCGCGTAGCCAAGACGGCTCCGTCGATGACGGTAAGTCTGGGCGAAGATGGCACCGCCACTGTTACCGGCGATCTGGGCAATGGGGCGGTTACGTCGTTCGGGTCCTGGCAGAACGACGGGCTGCAGATCAAGGTCACCTTCAATGCGGAGGAAGGCGCGCCCGCGGAAACTCCGATGGTTTTCCAGACCGGCCACAACCAATTACAGGCAATTAGCTGGAACCACGAGACTTGGGGGAATGCGAATCCCCCGGTCATGAAAAAGGGATACAAGGTCAAGTATCTATTCTGGTCTGCAATGATGCGGTAGGCTGCTTGCCGGCAGAACTCAAGTGACTGTTCCCCAACCATCCCGTGTGCGTCAACCCGCCACACGACGGTTGGGGAATGAAGCGAGTAAGTTGTTACGTAATATGCAGTCATCCGTCGGCTGCTCTTGCAACGGCGAGGAACCCAAGCGGTCAGGGAAGGGTCTGCAAAGCCATTGTTGGTTGGTTCAAGTCCAGCCCGCGCCTCCGCGCTCTGCACAGTAGCTCACGGCTGATCCCTTCCGTCGCTTACTGAAAAAGCAATTTTCTCCTGTTGAACCCTTTCCCAATATCTGCCGATAGGCCATCGTGGGAACAGCCCGCTTAAATGTTCTAGTACAAACCTCCAAGGCATAAATGAATATTGGCGGTTGTGAAGGAGAGCATGTCAGGAGAATATGAAATCGGCTTTCAGTTTCTGGCCGAGAACAGTACAGATGTGGTTTGCCGGGCGGGGGTAAACCTGGCCTTGCACTACGTTTCACCCTCGAGCTTTAGAGTCCTGGGCTGGCGCCCCGAAGAGATGACAGGCGCCAAGCTCGATGGCTTTGTCATTAAGGAAGATGCTTCTGCGCTTGCGGCCGCTTATGCCGTCACCTCTTCTCCCGGCTTTAGCAGTCCCTCTGTAACCGTTCGCATGACAAAGAAAGACGGGACACTGGCGTGGATGGAAATCAGACACCACGCGCTGTGCGATTCCGCGAGCGGCAATCCGAGGGAAACTGTCATCGTCCTGCGCGACGTCGCGGATCGCAAACCGCTGGAAGAGAGACTTTCCGCATTAGCACTTACCGATTCGCTGACCGGCCTCTCTACGCATCACGCCTTTCTCAAAGCCCTGGAACGCGAGTGGAACCGCGCCCTCCGGGAAGGCTCACCCATCTCTCTGCTGCGTCTTGACTTCAATGACTTTTGGCAATTCCACGGTGCTGAGAGCCATGTGAAAGGGGATGGTTGTCTCGCCCGAGCGGCCGCCGCGGTCATGAGCGTTCTGCGGGCTACGGATCTGGCTGCCCGCTATGGTGCGGAAGACATTGCTATCATTCTCCCGCTTACGGGCCCGAGTGGCGCGGCCAAGGCGGTAAACAAGGTGCGAGCCGCGCTCGAGCCCCTCCGTTCTCCCGGCAACGTAACAGGTCTGGGCTGGGGCACCGTCAGCATCGGCCACGCGGCGGTGATTGCCCGATCGGGCGGCACCATGAGGATGCCCGAGATTCTGCTACTGAGCGCCGATCATGCCTTGCACAAGGCGCAGCACCAGGAGGCAGAATCTCGACGGCGGAGCGCTGCGGAACGATCCGCGCACATGGTGGATTGGAAAATTGCCGTGCCGGGCGCAACCTCGCAATGTGCTTAGAGGTGAATCCCGGCACAACCATCTGTCGTTGTCCTGCCCGGCGGGCTCATTTGCCCGTGCGCGGAAGCGTGTAGTACTCGTAGTCGTATTTCCACTGCGACTCGGCGCCTGGCTCAATCGATAGGTCGATGAAAGGTTCGACCGCGATCACGGAGCGAATCGACCAGAGCGACGCCTTGAGCAGGGGATGATCCCCGGTAATCGTCATGCCTACGCTCGCCTTTGTATTCTCGATGTGCACCTTGTAGTCCGCGGCGCTCTTGCCGAAGCCGTCGATCGAGAAATACACGCGCTCCTCTCCCTTCAATGTCTTGCGATACAGAATCTGGTTCTTCCGAATCTCGGCCATTTCCTTATCGGGTGGTGGAGTCGCCGTAACGTCAAAGGGAAAGCTGATGGAGAAGGCGGCGTTGGTTTGCTGTTTGTCCAACACCAGGAAATTGTGATCGTACACGTTGGTATGGATCGCCTGCGTCCCAACGTTCTTCAGGCTGTGCTCGATCGTCATTTCCGGTTTGCCTTTTACCAGGCTCAACTTTTTCCGGTATATGTATCCATACCCCGAAGCGGGGTCATGCAGTTCCTGCGTGAACTCTACGAAATCGGCGCCCTTGCTGACAGTCCACTTACCTCCGTTGACGATTGGAAATAAATGATAAGGGCTGTAAGGTTGGTCGTCCGTTTTTCTCAGGATCCCCACGCCAATCTTGAGGAAAGTGCCGCCGGCTTTTGCGTCCTCGTACCCGAGCGCGGGGTTAAACTCTTCGACTGGACCAGTGATTGCGCTGCACGGGCCGGCGATGATCTCCGAGCCCTTATAGATAAAGTCGGAGACGTTGGGATCCGTTCCTGTAAACCACGGGCCGTAGTAGCTATGTCCCTTGTATTCCAGATCGGCGATTACACCCGACCAATCGAAGCGGGTGCCGCGGTAGAACCCGTTCACGGCATCCGGCAGGTAGAGTTTTACCTTGAGCAGGCCGTTTGAGATCTCCCAATCGGGATGAGTGGAGCTCGCATGCGCCAGTGCGCAGCAAGCCGTCAGGAACGGAATCAGCAGAAATGCAAGGGTTCTCATAGGCGAGAATTGAAAATGCTTGCCTGGGGTTTGTCAATCGCGTAGAGCCGCGGTGGGATTGGTTTCCCAAACGTGGTGTGCCGCAGACGCAGCGGTCGCAACGTGACACAATATGGGTACGGAGAATGAAGCGCGGGAGGTGCGGCGCTATGAATACCTTAAAGACTGCATTTCTGCTGACGGCTCTTACCTTAGTTCGCCGCATTGAGAGGCTCACCGGCCTCCCCCCGGTGTAGCTGCCATCGGACGACGATTTCTATGCGAACCCTCTTTCACTCTCTGGTGTACTTCGCGCTCAGCGTCTGGCTAGGCGCCTTGGTATTCTTTGGCGCCGTGCTTGCCCCCATCGCCTTTAGCCAACTGCCGCCACTCTTTGCCACCCCGGCTGCCGGCATTCACGCCGCCGGTCTGATCGTCGGCGGGTCCCTGGTGAGGCTGCATTGGATCGGCTTGCTTTGCGGATTGATCTTCCTGGTGGTCATGGTCATCGCCAGAACGCACTACCGCACCATCCTTCCCCAGGCGGTTCTGGTGCTGGTGATGTTGGTGCTCACGGCCTATTCGCAGTTCTCTATCATCCCGCGCATGGACACGGCCCGCGACTCGGTCGGCGGCAACGTGGATGCGGTGGCAGCCAACAACCCCGGCCGCCAGATCTTCGATCATCTGCATCGGCAATCGGTACAGGTCGAGGGTCTGATCCTGCTTTGCGGGCTGGGCGCGTTGGTGGCGACTGCGCATTGGTCACGGCGCGAGATCTAGGGCATTTCCGCACTCCGGCGATATACTGGCAACAGTGCGCCGCAAGGCCGGCATGTAACAAAAATTTCTGGCGCGCAAGCGCCGTTTGCCTGGACGGCGAGTTCCCCATGAAAACTGGCATTATTGGTCTGCCGCAAGTCGGTAAGACGTCCCTCTTCAAAATCCTTACCCGTTCGAAGGTCGAAACGCCGGCCTACTCGAATCCGCGCGAAGCGCATCTCGGGGTGGCCAAGGTTCCCGATGAGCGGCTCGACAAGCTCGCCGCCTTGTACAACCCGAAGAAAACCGTCTATGCCACAGTGGAGTATGCCGACGTCGCTGCGGTCGGGCAGGAGGCTCTCAAGGAGAGTGCGTTCCTCACACACCTGCGCGACAACGACGCGCTGATCCACGTGCTGTGCGCGTTTGAAGACGAATCCATCCCCCGCATCGGTGGTGTCGACCCCCTGCGTGACATCAAGAATGTAGACTTCGACCTCATCTTCTCAGACCTCACGCAGGTAGAAAAACGTCTCGAGCGCCTGCAAAAGGATTTGAAGAAGATGCGCACGCCGGACCTGGAAAAAGAGAACGCGCTGCTGCTGCGCTGCAAGCAGCAACTGGAGCAGGAGAAGCCACTACGCGAGATGGAAATGTCAGCGGAAGAGAAGAAGCTGATTCGCGGGTTCATGTTTCTCTCGCAAAAGCCCATGCTCTTCGTGTTGAATATCGCGGAGAGCACCACGCTCGGCGCAGACCTCGAATCGGCGGTGTCGCGCTACAAGCTCGAAGAGGTTGCCTCACGGCCTAACGCGGGCGCGACCGCAATTTGTGGCAAGGTGGAAGCGGAACTCGCCGAGATGAGCGATGAAGAAGCAGCCGAGTTTCTATCCTCCTACGGGCTGGTGGAAAGCGGGCTGCGCCGCCTCATCCGCAAGAGCTACGAACTTCTAGGTCTGGTCGCCTTCTTTACGGTAGGTGAGGACGAATGCCGTGCCTGGACCATCCCTTTCAACTCCCGCGCGCAAGAGGCTGCGGGAGCGATCCATTCCGACCTGGAAAAGCACTTCATCCGAGCCGAAACCATCCACTGGGATACGCTGCTGAGCGCAGGTTCCGAAGCCGCAGCTCGATCGCAGGGTACCCTGCGGCTCGAAGGCAAAGAATACCGGGTCGAGGACGGGGATGTGATGCACATCCGGCATAGCGGATAGAGCTGCATCCATGACCAACTTTGCACTCTCGCTGGTCCTGGGTCTGGTGGCTGCCTTAGCCGATGTTCTCGGGGCTTTGATCCTGGTGCGCACCAGCTGGGAGAAGCGCTACCTGCGCTACTTCGTGGCCCTGGGCGCGGGCTTTATGCTCTCGGCTGTTTTGCTGGAGATGGTTCCGGAAAGCTTTCGGCTTTCGTTCCGCTGGACGCCGTTACTGGTTTTGGGCGGGTACTGCTTGCTTCACCTGCTGGAACACACGGTGACGCCGCACTTTCAATTTGGCGGAGAGACCCACCACCACGACTTTATCTCGGCGCACACCAGCAATTCGGTAGTAGTGGGGCTGGCGGCGCACTCTCTCTTCGACGGCGTGGCGATCGCATCCGGCTTCGTGCTCTCCACCTGGCTTGGATGGATCATTTTCGTAGCCATCCTGCTGCATAAATTACCCGAGGGCTTCACGGTCGCGTCGGTCATGCTGGCCAGCGGCCACAGCGGTCGCGCAGCCTTGAGCTCGGCCGCGATCGTCGCCGCGGCTACCTTGGCCGGAGTCCTGGTGATCAACGTCTTTCCCGGTTGGGTGCGTGTGGGTTTGCCGATTGCCGCGGGCGTGGCCATCTATGTTTCGGCCACGGACTTGGTTCCAGAGGTGAATCGCGAACCGGGCATCCGTATGGCGCTGGTGTTTTTCCTGGGTGTTGCCGGCTTTCTGATTTGCAAGTTCATCGCCGACGGTGTTCTGCGCTAAAGCGCTTTCACTCTTGCTCCGCGGGGGAAAGTTCGGCGAAGTGCGGCTTTTCTTCCACCCCAGCAGGCTCGCCTGCTGGGGACCCCGGTTCTTGAGGAAAAGCCGCACTTCGCACGCTAGGCCGCCAGCCGGTCCCGCAATGCCTTCACGCGGTCATGCGCTATGAGGATGTGCTCCTGTTGCCGCAGCAATACCTCCCGCAGCGGCAGCGGGAAATCCTCGCTGGCGAGAGCCTCTTCATAAGCGTGCTTTGCTTCATCCTCACCCTTCTCGGCAGTCGCCAGCAGTGCGTGGTCTCCGCCGCCTAGCCGATTCTTCAGCTCGCCCCACGCGCGATGGACCTTGGCTGCGGTGGAACTGGATACCTTGACATCGCTCACGCCAAGGCGATGCAGCTCATTCTCCAACTCGGCGGCGAAGCCCGCGCGTGCCAGTGTCTCTTCGCGAAATAGCTTGCGAGCTTCCGGGTCTTTCAAATTCTTTTCGAGCTCGATAAATCCCTGGTGCCCATCGCGTAAGGTTTCAATAAGGTCGCGCAGGTTCTTCTCCGTCTTCTGTATCGTTTCTGACATTTGCTTTTCCCTCTTTCCAGTCAGATGTCCCGGTCGGAGAAGGGTTGTGCGGAGAGGGGAAACCTGGGCGGAAACCGTGGTTGGAAACCGGCTAGTAACCGCGGGTCGACCTTGTATAGTGTGGTGGTTGCAAACTGGTTGGAAGGAAAACAGGGCTCAAAATGAAGATTATCGTCTTCGGCGCCACGGGAGGCACGGGCAAGCTCATTGTTTCCCAGGCGCTGGCGAAGGGGCACTCGGTCACCGTCTTTGTACGCAATCCCGAGGGCCTTCCGCAGGACCCGCATCTCCGTGTCATCCAAGGAGATGTGTTCGACTTTGCGGCGGTGGTAGACGCCGTTCGCGGGCACCGGGCCGTGCTCTCCGCGCTGGGCGCAAGAACACGCAAAAAAGCAGACGTGCTGGCGCAGGCTATCCCCAACATCCTGGAAGGCATGCGCCAGGAGTACGTAACCCGTCTGGTGGTGCTGGGGGCGGCTGGGGTCCACAAGGACTACGGCAAGTATCAGAATGCTCTCACCAGGATGGCCTTTTGGGCGGTCAAAAAAACCATGCTCAGGCATCCTTTTGTGGACCAGACCGAGCAGGAACGGTTGCTTACCGCCAGTGACGTCGATTACACCATCGTGCGCACGCCTCGCCTGATGGATGGTCCGTTCACAGGTAAATATCGCGTGCTGCCCGACGCGCTTCCCCCTGGCGCACTGAGGATCAACCGCGCCGATGTGGCCGACTTTATGCTTCTGCAGCTCACCGATCCGCGCTTTCATCGCCAGGGCCCGTACATTGCGGCCGGTGACGATTGACGAAGGCTGTGGCAGATAGATGGCCACTGTTAGAGAATGGCCGATGTCTCAGCTTGCACCCCTGGAAAGTCCTGAGAACCTCGTCGCCTAACTGCGCCAGCTGATCTCCGAGGCAAGACGCCAGGCGGCCGCGACCGTCAACGTGGCTCTGACCCTGCTTTACTGGCGAGTGGGCGGCCGAATCCGGCGCAGCATTCTTGGCAGTGAGCGTGCCGGGTAGGGGGAGCGGATTCTTGCCACGCTGTCGCAGGAATTGGTGGGCGAGTTCGGCCGCGGCTTCGACGTGACGAATCTCACACGAATGATGAAGTTTGCGGAGGCTTTCCCAGACGAGAAGATTGTTGCGTCACTGTCGCAACAATTGAGCTGGTCCCACTTCCGGGAACTTCTGCCGCTTGAGCATCCCCTACAACGTGAGTTCTATGCGGAGATGTCCCGAGTGGAAGGTTTGGAGCTGGACGCGGCTGGGATACTCGTCGCGGAGTACCTTACCGTCTTTCCCCCGCGCGAGGTGCTGCAGCGAAAGCTGCAGGAGGCGATCGCTGCTGCCCGGCTGCGGTTCGACTCAAAGGAAGATGTGAGCCCGATCATTGTAACGTGAGCTAGTTAGTGTCCCATCGCTTCGGCCGGGGCTTTTTTGCGTTTGGGCGGCCGGCGCATGACGAATGGCAAGGGAACGAGCACAGCCGCCAAGATACTGAGAACCCAAAAGGCATTCTGGTAGCTCAGCATCGACGACTGTCGCAGGAGTTGCTGGTAGGCGTACCCGGTGGCCCCAACCTTGGCCTGCGCAGTCGACTGCCCCGCGGCGATTAGGGCGTTCCTGGTCTGGGCCAGAAAGTTTTCATAAGCCGGGCTGCCGGGGATGATGCGTGCCACCAGCGACGACTGGTGGGTCTGCTGCGTGCGCGTCAGGAAGGTGGTTAGTAATGCCGTGCCCATGCTGCCGCCGAAGTTCCGGGCGAAGTTTGAGAAGCTGGAAATCTGGTTGTTCTTGTTCATCGGAACACCCACATAGTTGAGGGTGCTGATGGGGATAAAGATGAACGCCAACCCAAGTATCTGCAACACCCGCCACAGCACGATGGTTCCGAAGCTTACGTTCAAGTCCAGCCGGGTCATGTTGTACAGCCCGAGGGAGGTTGCCAGGAAGCCGATCGATACCATCAGGCGCGCATCCAGGATCGACACCAGGCGCCCCGCCACCGGCATCATCACCATCAGCACCAGAGCTCCCGCGGAAAGAGCCATGCCGGCACGCTCCGCGGTGTAGCCGATCAGTCCCTGAAGAAATTGCGGGATCAGCACGGTGGTGCTGAAAAGCACCATGCCCAGGATGTATTGGAAACCTACGGCGGTGCCAAAATTACGGTTTTTCAATAGCTTCAGGTCGACAATCGGGTCGGGGTGCCGCCACTCCCACCACACAAAGAACGCCAGCGCGGCCATCGACAGCAGGAACGTAAAAGTGATCGTACTGTCGCCGAACCAGTCTTTCTCCTGCCCCTTGTCAAGAACAAATTCCAGGCAGCCGACCCCGATCGCCACCAGGCCGAGGCCCACTTTGTCGATTGGATTGGCATCGGTTCGGTGCTTCACCAGGTAGGGTGGATCCTCCACCATCCGGTTGCTGAGAAACAGAGAGATCAGGCCGATGGGAAGGTTGATGAAGAAGATCCAGTGCCAGTTAAAGTTGTCGGTGATCCAGCCGCCCAGGGTAGGCCCGATCGCAGGCGCAGCCACCACGGCCATACCGTAAAGCGCGAACGCCTGTCCTCTCTTTTCCACCGGAAAGGTATCCGCCAGGATGGCTTGCTCGCTGGGCGCCAGACCCCCGCCCCCGATGCCCTGCAGAATGCGGGCCAGGATCAGAAAAGGCAAGGTGGGTGCCAGGCCGCAGAGCAGGGAACAGACCGTGAAAAGCGCCACGCACGTCATATAAAAACGCTTGCGGCCGAAACGCGTAGAAAGCCACCCGGATATGGGTAGAACGATGGCGCTTGAAACCAGGTAGCTGGTCAGCACCCAGGTGGCTTCATCCTGGCTGGCCCCGAGGGTCCCCGCCATATGCGGCAAGGCGACGTTGGCAATCGATGTATCCAGCACTTCCATGAAGGTCGCGAGCGTCACCGTAAGCGCGATCAACCAAGGATTGTGCCTGGGGTGCCAACCTTCCACCGAAGAGAGGTGAACCCGTTTGGCAACGGGCTTAGACTGCGGAGCTAGTGTGGCTGTGACCAACGTGTATCCGGAGAAAGCTGAAATCTGGAAAGCATTTTCCCTGATTGTACGAAGGTTTGCTATGCCGCGTCCTGGGAGGATCCCCTTAGTCCACCTGCTGCTTGGCCTTATAGCCGTCGCGCGCAACCACGTCGTATTTCAGGGGATGGTGCTTCTCGTCCTGCATCTTTAACGGCTGGCCTTCGTTATCCACCAGTTCTACCCGAATCTTGCGGTAAGAACCGTCCTGCTTGGCGTTGGTCGGAGTGTAGGTCAGAACGTACTTGTTGCGAATCGCGTCATTGATGGAATGGAAGATATCCGGCATCTCCCCCTGGAAGCGGGGAAAAAATGACTGCCCGCCGGTCATACGCGCGAACGTAGACATCTGGTTGTCGGCCTGAAGGTAATCAATTCCTTTGGGACCGAACGGACCGCTGCGAGCGTTGCCCGTGATTCTGGCGAACTGTCCTGTTCCGACGCTGAAGATGGTGACGTTCGGTGTCGCTTTGATCTTGGCCAACACCTTATCCAGGTTGGTTTTGCTGAAAGTGTCGATCCCGGAAGCGATCAGCACTATATATTTGCGGCCTTCAATTCGGCTAAGCCGGTCGAGGGTCGAGTAGACCGCGTCGAACATGTCCGTCTCCTGGAAGCCGGGGATCGTCAACGCATTCAACGATTCGTAGACCTGCCGCTTGTCCTGGGTGAAGTCGGTGAGGATCGTGGTTTTCAAGTCGTAGGTCACGACTGCAACGTAGTCGTCGGGCTGCAATTGCTGGGCAAAGGCATACGCGGCTTCGCGCATGTCGTGCACAAAATAGTAGTTGGTCGATGCGAACTCGCACAGCAGAACCGCGGTGATGGGCGCCCGCGTGCGCCTAAAGTTGACCAATTTCTGCGGTATGCCGTCTTCATAGACGCGAAAATTCGCTTCCTGGAGATTAGGCACGAACTCATGTGTTTTCTGCAAGATGACACCTACATCGAGGGTCACCTCGGGCACATCCACGCGCAGCGAGAAGTTCGTCAGGCCGGCGGGGTTTTTCACCTTCGGCTCGGGCGGCGGCGGGGGCACGTCCGGTTTTTCTGGCTTCTTGGGGATAGCAATCGCGCCATTGTCGCCGCCAGGGCCACCCGAATCGGGCGTCGACTGGTCCGGCTGCTGTTGCTGCTGAGCAGTCGCCGCGGGCGTAGTCGTAGACGGCTGTTGGCCCCCCGCAGGCCGGGTCCAAACCCAGGTACCAGCCACCACCAATAACGTCAGGGATGCCATCGACAGACTCGGTCGGCGGCGGAGACCGGGGACGATGCGGGAACAATCGAACTTCATCAAATACCTCGTTGGCTTACGAATTCCAAAAACTCCGGCGTGCAGGGCCTATGCTCAGACGATTGGAACGTCTAATCTGTAGACGTGCCCGGCGCAACTAAATCATCCCGTTTTTCTGTCTTGACCGCAGTTTTTGTTGTTGCGGGTAGCCTGGTTGCCCAGGTGAGCCCGGCCACTCCGCCACCCTCCGCGACGGCCGGAATCTATCCCTTGTCTGAAGTGCATCGCGGTCTCCATGGTGTAGCCTACACGGTCTTTGAAGGCACACAGCCGGAAGCTATGGACGTGGAAATTCTCGGCATCCTCAACAATGTACTCGGTCCCGGCCAGGATATGATCCTGGCCCGGCTCAAGGGCTCCAAACCAGAGTACACCGGCGTGGTCGCAGGCATGAGCGGCAGCCCCGTCTACATTGACGGCAAATTGCTGGGCGCGTTGTCGTACCGAATTGGCCAATTCAGCAAAGAACCCATCGCCGGCATTACCCCCATTGCCGAGATGCTGGCAGTCAACGGCAAGGGCGACCTCCGCCCGAATATTGCGGCGTCGGCGCCTGACCGCCAAATCCGCCGCGATCTGTTGCCGGAGCGGAACCTTGTCTCTGCAACATCGGACGCTACCGACATTCATCCCATCGAGACCCCGCTCGTTCTTTCCGGCTTCAGTCCGGAGGCCGTGAGGTTCTTTCAGGAGCACGTGTCGGCCACCGGCCTGATGCCGGTTGCCGGGCTCGGCGGCAGCTCTTCCGACAGCGCGCATCCCGCGCTGACCTCCGCGCTGGCTGCCCCTTCGCTGGTTCCCGGATCCGCCGTGAGCGCCTTGATGGTGCGCGGGGACCTGGAGATTGCGGCCACCTGTACCGTGACCTACGTCGATCCGCAGCAAGTGCTGGCCTGCGGACACCCGATCACCCGCTACGGCAGTGTTTCCATGCCGATGACCAAGGCCGACGTCGTGGCCACCCTCGCCTCTCCGCTCAACGCCTTCAAAATTGTGAACACCACGCAGACCATCGGCGCCTTTACTGAAGATCGTTCAGCGGCCATTCGCGGCGTATTGGGTGAGTCGGCTCACATGATCCCAGTCACGATTCACACCCACGACGGTCCGCGCGACCATACTCTGCATGTGGAAGTGATTGACAATCCCGATGTCACTCCGGGAGCGCTGATGGTATCGCTGTATGAGGCTCTGCTCGAGACCAACAACTATAGCGTGGAACTGTCGTATGAGTTGCGGGGCACGGTCGCGATCGATGGGTATCCTGTGCTCCATCTCAAATCGCTCATCGCACCCACAGAGCAGTTGCCGTCCGCATTGCGAGCGGCGCTTACCCTGGGGCAGCGCTTCGAGGCCGTCTACGGCAATTCAGCGCGCGTGCGCAATATTGAGCGCATCGATATTGAAGTCGATTCGCTGCCCGGGCGGCGCAGCATCCAGTTGGAGCGGGCGCAGTCGACGCAGCCGGCTGCCCATCCGGGCGATACCGTGATGGTCGAAGCGACGTTGCGGCCGTTCCGCGGAGACCCCAAGAACATCCGCATCGCCATTCCGATTCCGCTGACCCTGAGTCCCGGCCCATTGCGCATCCTGCTAAGCGATGGCGCCACACTCGATCGGTTGACCACGGCATCGGCCGCAAGCCAGGCGCCGCTGGAGTTGAGTAGCGTCATTCACGAGATGAACTCTGCCCATGAAGACGATCAGCTCTACGTTTCGCTCTTGCTGCCCAATGCGCAGGCGGTGGTCGACGGGCGAACCCTGGCTTCTATTCCCATCTCCATGGCCAACGTGCTCGAACCGCTGCGAACCAATCGCGGCATCGCGCTCAACGGCGAGTCGGTGGTTCCAGTAACGTCTATTCCCGTCGACGCCATGCTCAGCGGCATGCAAGTGGTATCGCTCGAAATCGAATGAGGTAGACTGGATCGGTTTCACAGTAAATGCGGCTTCAGCAAAGACCACGGGGAGTGGTTTCGTTTTCAAAGAACCCCGACGCTGGCTTTTGCTTCAAACTAAACCCGCTGTGAAACCGCTCTTACGCGGGCCCGTGTACATCAATCCCCTGGAAAATCGTGTTCTTCATTCCACTGCCAAGGGCAACGCTCAATGCCGCTCTTTCAAGGATTCGCCACGCACGCCGCGGGCGCAGAACTTTTGCCGTACAAGTACGATCCTGGGGATCTCAAGCAAAACGAGGTGGAAATTGCCATCTCTCATTGCGGCATCTGCCGCAGCGATATCCATATGGTCGACAACGACTGGGGTATCAGCCAATATCCTCTGATTCCGGGCCATGAGATTGTCGGCAAAGTCGTGGGGACCGGGGCCGCGGTGTTGGGTCTGAATAATGGCGACCGTGTGGGTGTCGGCTGGCAGGCCAACTCCTGCGGATTCTGCGAGTGGTGCCTGCAGGGTGCGGAAAATTTGTGCCCTGATAGTCAAGGTACCTGCGTCAACCGCAACGGCGGGTACGCCGACCGGGTGCGGGTCAACGCTCGTTTTGTGTTTCCCCTTCCCGACGGGCTGGAGAGCGAGCGGGCCGCTCCGTTGCTGTGCGGCGGCATCACCGTTTACAACCCGATCCGCAGCTCTGGCATTAACCCAGCCTCCCGGGTGGGCATTGTCGGCGTCGGTGGTCTCGGTCACCTGGCGGTCCAGTTCGCTCATGCTTTTGGCGCCGAGGTGACGGCCTTCTCCACCTCGCCGGCCAAGGAGCCCGACGCCCGTTCGCTGGGCGCTGACAACTTCGTCAATACCCGGGAAACCAAGACGCTCAAGAAACTCGCCGGCCATTTCGACTTTATCTTGTCCACTATCGAAGCTGACCAGGACTGGAACGCCTACATCGCGGCTCTGCGTCCTCATGGCACACTGTGTTTCGTGGGTGTACCGCCTGGTGTACTGGGCCTACCGGTCTTTCCCTTGGTCTCTGGCCACAAGGTGGTGACCGGCAGCCCGAACGGAAGCCCACGTATGATTCGTGAAATGCTGCGTGTGGCCGAGCGCCACAAAGTACAGGCCATTACGGAGCGCTTCGCGATGTCCAAGGCCAACGACGCAGTGACCAAGGTGAAGAAGAACCGGGTACGCTATCGCGCTGTGCTGGCCAACTAAAGCCCCCTGTTCCGCCGCGGTCAGCACAGAGTCTCGGTCGAATAGTAGACTCGGTTCAGCATGATCCCTCGCGTCGTAACAGCAAGTCTATTGGCTCTCCTGGTTTATCCCCACCTTCTTCCGGCCCAGGGAACTCGCCTTTGGGTTCAATCCCGCTATGAAGAGTTCGAGAAAGGTCAGCCGGAGGATACCTCCATAGCTAACCGCGGCTACCTGGAAGCCGGCCCGGCGTTGCGTTCGGTGCTGCTCACGCCATCTACCTACATCTGGGCTGTGGCATCGGATAGCCAGGGAAACGCTTACGTCGCCACCGGCTCGCCGGCGACTGTGTTGAAGGTCTCTCCTGCAGGCGCTTCCACCAAGCTCTTCTCGACCAAAGAGCTCACCGTGCAAACGGTAAGCGTGGGCCCGGACGGCTCGGTTTATGCCGCGACCGTACCGGGAGGCAAGGTTTACCGCATCAAACCAGGCCAGTCTGGCCTCGACGAGAGCACCGCTTCGGTGGTCTTCGACGCTGCGGCCGAGCGCAATGCGGGCAAACCGGCCGATCAGGCGCGATACATCTGGGACCTGGCGTTCGATGCTCAGGGTGCGCTGTACATCGCGACCGGTGGTCCGGCGGCAATTTACAAAGTCGATGTCTCCAGCGACAAACCGCATGCAGAAGTCTTTTTCCAGAGTGACGAGCAGCATATCCGCTGTCTGCTTTTCGAGCCCAACGGCAATCTGATTGCGGGCAGCGATGGCGGGGGCCTGGTCTATCGCATTGGCAAAGATCGCAAAGGCCAGGTAATCTTCGACGCCCCTAAGCGGGAGGTAACCGCGCTGGCCGAGTCCCCGGAGGGCAAGTTGTACGTGGCCGCCGTGGGTGAAAAAACCAAGAGCAGTCTGCCGCCGCTGCCGGTGCAGGGCGTGGCCGTAACCACCGCGACCATCACTATCGTCACTCCGGGCTCTGTGCAGGCTTCGAGCAACAACGGGCTCATTCCCGAGGGCTCCGAAGTCGATGAGCTAAGCACCCAGGGAGCTCCACGCAAACTTTGGACGACCCGCGACGACGTGGTGTATGCGCTGCGGGCAACGCCGCAGGGGCTTCTGGCCGCCACCGGAAACCGGGGCAGGATCTATCGTATCCACGAAGATGGATCCTGGGTCGATGTAGCCCACGCGACCACTGGACAGGCAACCGCCTTTGCTACCGCGCCGGACGGGATCTACGTCGCCAGCAGCAACACGGGAAGGCTGTACAAGCTAGCCAATCAGCCGGCCGCCCACGGAACCTACCTAAGCGATGTTTTTGATTCGGGTGTCTTTTCGCAGTTTGGCCGCGTAGAAGTCAACGCCCGCGAAGACGCCGGGTCTGGTGCTTTCGAGGTCTTCACCCGCTCCGGCAACGTCGAGAATCCGGAGCGGAACTGGAGCGACTGGAAGAAAGTGACGCCGAACAGCGGCAACGCCGATGTACCCGCCGCACGTTTTATTCAATGGAAAGCGGTAATCGAGCCGGGCGCGCGTGTCGGTTCTGTAGGCATCAATTACCTGCCGGTAAACATCGCGCCGGTGGTGGATGAGATTGCAGTCGAGCCCGGCGCCCGGGCGACCCAGTCGACGCCGCAGGCCGGCCAACCGCAACAGATCACCATCAACCTTCCCTCAGCGCAGTCAGGATTGAGTTATACCCAGGATTCCTCCACCGCACCTCTCTCTGCCGTCAAAGACCGCAGCGCCGTGACTGTGCGCTGGTCCGCGCATGATGACAATGGCGATGAACTTATCTTCGATGTGTATGTTCGGGGCGACGGAGAAAAGAACTGGCGCCTGCTCAAGTCCCGCTTAACCGATCATTTCTATTCTTTCGATGCCATCAGGATTCCAGACGGCGGTTACCGCATGCGGGTGGTTGCCAGCGATGCGCCGGCGCATCCGTTGGGCGATGCCTTGTCGGCTGATCGCGAGAGCGACCATTTCATCATCGACACCACGCCTCCCGTGCTCACCGGGCTGCAGGGGAGTCTCCAGGGTGGTGTATTGCATGCGGCCTTGGTAGCAACCGATGCAACCTCGCCCATCGCCCATGCCGAGTACTCGCTCGACGCCGGTGTGTGGCAGTATCTCGAACCGGTCGGCAAGCTCTCCGATTCATTGACGGAGCACTACGACTTCACCGTCCCTATAGCGGCGATCGCGCGGCCTTTATCGGAAGAACCTTCGAGCGTCCAGGCGCCCCCCACCGACCCGCAGGAACATGTTCTTACCGTGCGTGTGTATGACCGGTATGAGAACGTGAGTGCGGTTAAGACCGTAGTTCGCTAACCCCATGCGTTTAGAGTTTTTTGTCGCCGTGCGGTATCTTCGGGCCAAGCGCCGCCAGGCGGTAGTGGGCGTGATCACCATAATCTCGATTGCCGGCGTGGCCGCGGGTGTCGCGTCGTTGATCATTGCCTTGGCCATCACCAACGGCATGCGCCGCGATCTGCAGCAAAGGCTGCTGGGCTCGACCGCGCATGTGCAGTTGATGCGTGTGGCCAGCGACGGAATCCGCGGCTGGCGCCCGCTTACAGCAGAGCTGGAAAAGCTCCCCCACGTGAAGGCAGCCTCTCCGGGGCTCTACGAGCAGGTACTCATCTCCAACGGAGCCCGTTCCAGCGGCGCGCTGATCGAGGGCGTCATCCCGTCTGAGGAACGGCGGGTCAGCGACCTGCTTTCCAGCGTAACCGTCGGGAGCGCTGCCGCACTGGAAGCCCAGAGTGCCTCGAGTGGTCCGGATCACGCCCTCCCGCCGATTGTGATCGGGCACGATCTTGCCGAGGAAATCGATGCCAAGGTGGGCAGTTCCGTCCTGGTCACCAGTCCGCAGGGGGAGCTGACCCCAATCGGCCTGATTCCCAAGTATCAATACTTTCAAGTGGCCGGTATCTTCCATTCCGGTTTCTACCAATACGACTCCAGCATGGCGTTTACCAGCCTGGCCGACGCGCAACGCCTCTTTGGCGAGCCGGACGTGGTTTCCATCATCTCCTTCAAAGTGGATGACCTGTACCACGCCGACCAGATCGGGCGGTCCATCGAGCAGGCTGCCGGGCCGGGCTTTCTAACCACCAATTGGATGGAGTCGAACCGGGAGCTTTTCCACGCGCTCAGATTGGAACAAATCGTTACCTTCATCGTGATCGGGCTGATCGTGTGTGTCGCCGCGCTCAACATCCTCACCGCCCTGACCATGATGGTGATGGAGAAGACGCGAGACATCGCGGTCATGATGTCATTTGGGGTAAAACCGGGCCAGGTGCGGATGATCTTTCTGCTCCAGGGGCTGCTCATCGGATTTACCGGCACCCTGTTGGGCCTGATTGGCGGCTACGGGCTTTCCTGGCTTGGCGGCCATTACCGTTTTCCGCTCTCGGCCCAGGTATATTCGATCGACTATCTGCCCTTCGCAGCGCGATGGACAGACGGGCTGATTGTGGCCGGCGTCTCGCTGCTGGTCTCTCTGCTGGCTACTCTCTATCCCTCCCGGTCCGCCGCCCGGATCCTGCCTGCCGAAGCTCTCCGCTACGAATAAGGGAGCCTCCCCCCTGTTCTCCGGCAGCCCATGCCGGCGGAATCCGGGAGGTCGCGCGTGGCATCAAAAGGACACGACGGCCAGACCAAAACAGACTGGGGCCCTGATGTAGTTTGAAGTAACCCATCCACAAAGGGTCTTCCGTCAAGGGGCACATTAGTGATACATGAACAGTAGATCAAAATGAATACGCACCCTGGGGGTAGATGATGGAACTGGGCGCCGCCGCAGACGAATCGGCTGCAGGCCGCCAAGGGCAGCGCGCTGTCGGGCCGCGCCTGCAGGGGATGGACCGGCCTGTGTTGGTCGACGTCCGGGATTTGCGCAAGGAGTATGCCACCGGGCGGGGCCGGCTGATTCTTTTTGAGAACATCCATTTCCAGGTAAGGCAGCAGCAGATGCTGGCCATTGTGGGCCAGTCGGGGGCCGGCAAAAGCACGCTCCTGCACATCCTTGGGGCGCTTGATACGTCCTCCGGGGGTGACGTATACTTCGGCCAAACACTCCTGCGATCCTTGTCCCCCAACGAGGCAGCGGATTTTCGCAATCGCGAGATCGGCTACGTCTGGCAGTTCCACTACCTGCTGCCGGAGTTTACAGCCGCTGAAAACGTCGCACTCCCCCTTCTGGCGCGTGGTAAGTCAAAAAAAGAGGCAATGCTGGAAGCTGTTCACTGGCTGGGCGAGGTTGGCCTGGCAGACCGGTCGACTCATCGCGCAGGTGAGCTTTCCGGCGGGGAGCAGCAGCGGGTTTCCATTGCCCGGGCGCTGGTCACCAGGCCCAAACTTTTGCTGGCGGATGAGCCTACAGGAGATCTGGATAACCAGACTGCGGATGCCCTGTTCGCCCTGCTGGAACGCCTGCACGCAAGCTATGGTCTTACCTCAATCCTGGTTACGCACAATCTGCCTCTTGCGAGGCGTTGTGAACGGGTGTTGCGGTTAGCCCATGGAAGGCTCGATGAGGTGTCTCCACTGGAGGTTTGAGTGGAGGCGTGACCGCCAACTTTGTAACCCGGCAAGATAACCAGGCTAGATAACCAAGCTAGATAACCAGGCAAGACGCGATACGACAACGGATTACCCCAAACGGGTGAGTCGTTGACAATGGCTGAACCGATATAAGATTGATAAAGAGCTTATATCCGCGCCCAGCCGAGTGGTTTTCCCGGCGCCCATGGCTCCGGGAAGATGGAACAGGACGAAAGTCTGCTGTTGGCGCCTGACTACCTGAAACGGGTCGAAAGGGCGCAACGGGGGCAAGCTTGCCAAGGGGGAACATGTTCGAACGGTATACAGAAAAGGCGCGGCGCGTCATCTTCTTTGCACGGTATGAGGCCAGCCAGTTTGGTTCCCCTTATATTGAGACAGAGCACTTGTTGCTTGGACTTCTGCGAGAGGATAAAGCGCTAACCAATCGCTTTCTCCGCTCCCATGCTTCGGTTGAGTCCATCCGCAAACAAATTGAAGGTCATACTACGATTCGGGAGAAGGTTTCTACTTCCGTCGACTCTGCCCTTGTCGAACGAATGCAAGCGTGTGTTGGCCTATGCGGCGGAAGAGGCAGAGCGCTTATCGCACAAACATATTGGCACGGAACATCTTCTGCTGGGGCTCTTGCGCGAAGAGAAATGCTTCGCTGCGGAGATACTGCACGAGCGGGGGCTTCGCCTGCTCGCGATCCGCGAAGAACTGGCACGGGCCACACAAGAGAAGGCGCCGCCTTCGCAGCGCAATCGTGAATCCAGCCTGCTGGTGGAGTTCTCCCGCGACCTGACCCAGGCGGCGATGGATAACCAGCTCGATCCGCTCGTGGGCCGAGACCAGGAGCTGGAGCGTGTGGTGCAGATTCTGTGCCGCCGCACCAAGAACAACCCGGTGCTGATCGGCGAGCCCGGGGTGGGCAAGACGGCCATTGTCGAAGGGCTTGCGCAGCGCATCTCTGACGGCGAAGTGCCCAGCTTCCTGGCCGATAAGCGGGTGCTGGCTCTGGATCTTTCGCTCATCGTCGCCGGCACCAAGTACCGCGGCCAGTTTGAAGAGCGGCTCAAAACCATCATGAAGGAATTGATGGAGAACCAGAACTCAATCATCTTTATCGATGAGCTGCATACCCTGGTCGGCGCCGGGTCCGCGGAGGGCTCGCTTGACGCGGCAAACATCCTCAAGCCTGCTCTTTCCCGAGGCGAAATCCAGTGCATCGGCGCCACCACGCCGGCGGAATATCGCAAATCGATTGAGAAAGACCGGTCTCTGGAGCGGCGTTTCCAGGCTGTCAAGGTGCCGCCTCCGAACGAAGAAGATGCCATCAAGATCATCATGGGCATCAAGGACCGGTACGAGAAGTTCCACGCGGTCAGCTACACCGACGATTCCATTTATTTTGCGGTCTCGCATTCCAACCGCTACATTCCCGATCGGTTTCTGCCCGATAAGGCAATCGACCTGATCGATGAGGCGGGCGCCCGCGTCAAGCTGCGCCAGACCTCACTGCCGGAAGAGATCACTGAGGTGCAGAAGCGCATCAAGTTCATCGTCCATCGCATGGAAAATGCGATTGCCAACCATGAATTTGAAAAGGCGCGTTTCTACTCCGATGAAGAACGCAAAGAGCGCGAGAACCTGCGCGCCCTGCGCGACAAGTATCACCTCGACGATTCCACTGCCGGCATCGTCGGCCGCGAGGATATTGAGGACGTGGTCAGCCGCTGGACCGGGGTTCCGATCACTTCCATCAAGGAAGAAGAAACGCAGAAGCTGCTCCGGGTAGAAGAAGAGCTGCACAAGCGTGTGATCTCGCAGGATAAGGCGATCTCTGCCCTCTCTCGCGCGATTCGCCGTTCTCGTGCCGGTCTCAAATCGCCCAATCGCCCCATCGGCTCGTTCCTGTTCCTGGGACCGACCGGCGTGGGCAAGACGGAGATGGCGCGTACCCTGGCCCAATTCCTCTTTGGCAGTGAGAAGGCTCTGATCCGCTTCGATATGTCGGAGTTTATGGAGAAGCACTCGGTCTCGAAGCTCATCGGTTCGCCTCCGGGCTATGTGGGCTATGAGGAAGGCGGCCAGCTTACCGAACGGGTCAAGCGCTCGCCCTATTCGGTCGTGCTGCTGGATGAAATCGAGAAGGCGCATCCGGATGTGTTCAATATCCTGTTGCAGGTCTTCGAAGACGGTCAGCTTACGGACGGTCTGGGCAACACGGTCGACTTCAAGAACTCGATCATCATCATGACCTCGAACATCGGCGCACGGCACCTGCAGCGTAAGCAGGGGCTTGGCTTCCAGTCAGACAGAGAAGACCTGCTGATGGACAAGATGGAGGAACTGGTTAAGAACGAGGTCAAGCGGACCTTCAATCCGGAGTTCCTGAACCGGCTGGATGAAGTCATCATCTTCCTGTCGCTTTCGGATGCGGATCTGATCCAGATTCTGGAGTTGCTGGTACAGCAGTTGAACGCCAATCTGATTCAGAAGGCGATCACGTTGTCGGTGACCGAAGATGCCAAGAAGTGGATTCTCGAAAAGACGTTGGTCGACCGTACGTATGGGGCGCGTCCACTGCGTCGCGCGCTGCAGCGCTATGTCGAAGATCCGCTGTCGGAAGCATTGATCGCCGGCGGCATTTCGCAACGGCCCGCCTTCCTCGAGGTCTACCTGGAGAACAACCAGCTCTTCTACCGGCCGGTAAGCGAAGTAGGCGAGGATAAGTCGACTGGTATTCTGCTCTTCAGCAACTAACTGAGTGGCGTTTAAAAAGGCCGGGGCATAAGCCCCGGCTTTTTTTTCGCTCTGCTGAACCCCGTCGCTCCGGGTGGCTGCCTTTTCGGGGAACATCATCCGTAAACCATTCATGATAAATGATTTGCATGAGATATAACAAATTATGTTATATTCAAGTAGACAAAAGTAGAGGATGGTAGAAGACGTGACAGGTCGTGATCTCAAGGAAGCTCGTCTGAAGACAGGCTTGACGCAAGCGCAAGCGGCCGATGCGCTCGGTGTGACGCAGGCATATTTATCCATGCTTGAGCGCGGGCGCCGCGAGGTATCTGCCGGACTGCTTATGCGAGCCAGGCAATTGATGGAGTTGCGGCCCACAAGTCTGCCATTAGAGGCCGAGCCTGCAACCCAGGTGGACAGTAACGAATTTAAGGCGGAGCTTGGAGCACTCGGCTACCCGGGATTCAGGTATCTTGTCGGCAAACCCGCCAAGAACCCCGCGCAACTAGTTTTTGAGGCTCTAGGCCAGAGCGATCTTGACGCTCGCGTAGTAGAGGCACTCCCATGGCTGGCGGCAAACTACGAACTTGATTGGAAATGGCTCGTCCCACAAGCAAAAAAGCACGATCGCCAAAACAGGCTTGGATTCTTGGTGGAGCTCGCGAAAGAGTTGGCCACCAAGCGGCAAGACGACTTGCGGGCTGACAAGCTGGCCGAGACCCAGGAAGAGTTGGAGCGCGGTCGCCTGGTCCGTGAAGACACGCTTTGTCATGAATCCATGACCAATGCGGAGCGGAGATGGCTGCGGCAAAACCGTCCCGAATCAGCAACGCACTGGAACTTGCTGACTGATTTGCAGTTGGACAATTTATCCTATGTCGCCTGATCCTCTTCCTGAACCCTGGTGCTCTTTCTTGAGAGAGATCGATGATTTGCTCGCGGAACCCGTCTCCCTGCAATGTCTCGGCGGCTTTGTGATCACAATGGGCTACGGTCTGGAGCGCGCTACGGGAGATATCGATTTCCTTCAAGTTATAGGGCATTCGGCTCTCCAGGCTATATCCAGCTTGACCGGCCTAGGCGGAGAGTTATACAGGAAGTATGGAATATACCTCGATCCGGTGACCGTGGCCCAAGTTCCCGAAGAGTATGAAAGCCGGCTTGTCGAAATGTTTTCCGGCCAGTTTAAGCACTTGCGCTTGATAGCGCTTGATCCTTACGACCTTGCCCTGGCTAAGCTTGAGCGGAATATCGGACGCGACAGAAGCGATGTCGCATTCCTGGCGCGCACGGTTCCGTTCGACCTTGAATTGCTTGAGCGGCGCTATATAGACGAACTGCGCCTCTTTTTACCCAATCAAGCGCGCGCGGATCTCACCATGAAGCTCTGGATAGAAATGATCCAAGAGGAAAGAGAAGCAGCAGCCGAAGCCGAGCACGAATGATCGACTTACTTCCTCTAGACAGTTGCCTTGCCGGGGAGAGAACGTGCCAGTTCGTAGTCCTGGCGCACGGCTTCGCTGCCGTATTTGCGCTCCAGACGGCGAAGAGTAAAGTGCCCTTCTGCGAGGCTTTGGAAGTACCGGGTGAATAGCACGTTCAGCGTGACACCCCCGACTGCGCCCGCGATTGGCACCAATTGCGCGGCCACCTTCTCGCTGACTTCAATCCCAAATCTCGAAGCAATCTTGGCGATGAAGGAAATCAGGGCCGGCGCGCTTTCCTTCGCCATTCCTTTTTGCGTGACGTAGGACACCGCTTCCCGCGTGACCTGCGCCAACGCTGTCCGCGTCGCGTAGTAGGCGCTCTCCTTTGTCCGGCGATGACTGCTTTGCGGGCCAAGGGCAAACACCTCAAGGCAAGCCAACGAAGCCTCCGGGCTCGAAAGATCCTCACCCTGGCTGCGCGCAATTTCAACGATGGAGTGCAGCATCACCGTCGTGGTGACGGGAAGCTCGACCAGCAGACCGGGCAGTCCAAAAAAGCCGCCTACGGCGCCCGTGACCGCAGCCGCCGCCGTATGCGACCGCTTGTAAATCGCCGCGGACGGCTGCCCCCTGCGCGCCTTGAGCGCGATACGCAAACACTGCTCGAGCGCTTTATCCGCGGCCGCATGGATGGCGGACTGTGCGGGGACCGAGAGCCTGTGAAGCAGCGCTTCGACCGGCATCTCCGCTTTCGATGCGAGCTTCATAGCGAAACTCTGGGTCTCGAGCTTTGCAACTGCCGCCTGCAGATCGGCGTAATCAGAGGGAGAGAGGTTGCTCATCCCTTCAGAGTAATCGGAACCATCGTGAGCTGCCTCCCGCGGTGCGCGAGTTTCCACTCTACCTTCGGGCTTAAGGCTTACGCGGTGGCGGACCGGAGCCATTGCTCCATCTGTTCATGACCGACCAGGCCGGCTTGTTGAAACACCGGCCGTCCCGCTAAAAGAACGATGAAGTTCGGGATGCCGCGCACATCGAATCGCGCTGCGAGCGCGGGATGCGCCTCGGTGTCGACTTTGAGCACCAGCGCTTTTCCGGCCATATCCATTGCGGTGCGCGCGACCTCCGGCGCAGCCGAGCGGCAAGGCCCGCACCATTCGGCCCAGAAGTCCACCAGGACCGGTACCGTTGCTTTGGCCATGATCTCGTCGAACAGAGCCGGGTCAGCCGCCAGCGGTTCCGCTATCGGCGCGAGCGTGCTCTTGCATGCGCCGCATCGACCTGTGGCGGCTAGATGGTCGGCGAATACACGGTTCTTTTGGTTGCACTGAGAGCAGGTTCGGATGACTGGCACGATGACCTCTACTTACTGAAATAACTGCCTATTGGATGCAGCATCAGGCTGTTGGACTCCGCAGGATCAGCGCCAGCGCGTGCAGCCGTTTCGCATCCGTGGTGTTGGTGGCAGCGGACGCATCTGTCTCCACCGATGCCGCCATCTCATGAAGTTTTGCCACGTCTTTCTGGCCCAGGTGCGAGGTCTGCGCACGGGCCACGGCATTGTTGAGAGCGGCGATCCGCTTTGCAGGCAGCGCCTGCGAACGCCCTAGCTGATCCAGGTAGGCTCGGGCAACAATCAGTTGCGAGGGCCAGGTAACCCTCGGCTGGTTCTGTACGTTGAGCTCACCGAACTGTACGAGGTTCGCCGCATCGATCTCATTCTGCGTCAGGAATTTGCTCGGCGTCAGCTTGAACACGTCGAGCCCGCGGGCGATCTCCGACCCATAGATATAGCCGTTGTACCAATAAGCAGACCACTCTCCGCCCAGTACGAGCGTCTGTGGCGTCGATCGGCCCGCGATCGAAATAGCCAATCTCGAACGGATGCGCCGCATCGGTGAAGTCCATCACCGATATGCCGCCTTGATACCAGGCCTGCACTTCGATATCACGTCCGGGTACCGGTACCAGCGACCCGTTATGCGCCACGCAGTTTTCCGTCTCCGTCTGGGCAGCGGGCATCTTGTAGTAGCTGGCCAGCGAAAGCTTGTCGTCCTTCAGATTGAAGATCGCGTCCGCCCCCCATTTGTTGGGGTCCGTCAGACGACACCGTGGTTGTATCCCGCCGCCCCACTCATCGGTGAATACCACCTTGGTTCCGTCGTTTGAAAACGACGCTGAGTGCCAGTAGGAGTAGTTTGGGTCATTGACTGCATCTACCCGCTTGGGATGCACCGGGTCTTTGATGTCGAGCAGAATGCCGTTTCCAGAACACGCGCCCGCCGCCAGGCCGATCGCCGAATACACGGTGATGTCATGGCATTGGTTGGTATCTGCCGGCTTCTCCGCCTTCTTATCGTGGCTTCCGCCATTGTTGAGTCCGTTCAGTGCACCCGTGCGCGGGTCGATAAATACCCGCGGGCTCGAAACCACCTTCGCCTGCTCCGGTGCGGCGAGCGGCACCTTGATCACATCGATGCGGAACAAAGAAGTGTTCGGATCTTTATCCGGAGCCTCGCCCGAACATCCCGCAAGCTCTTCCGTTTCCGTACGAACGACGTTCCGGAGACATAGACGTAAACATTCTCTTTGTCGTTGGGATCGACCACCAGTGTGTGCGTGTGGGAACCACGACAGGTCTGCACCGCAGCCACCTGCTTCGGGTTCCTGATGTCCGAGATATCGAAAATCCTCACCCCGCGAAAGCGGTCCGGGCTGGCGACTGGATCGCGCTTGTCCTTTTCATGGCCGGGTTCCGGCGGAGGCAACGGTGGGAAACCCTGGGTCCCGCAATCAAGGCGTCCATTCGGCATCTCGACCGACATGAAGAGCAGGTTTCCATACACCGAGAGATCGCCCTGCCCGCCTGGACACACCAGAGACGTAGACAGCGAGATCTTTGCCGGATTCGAAATATCGTAGAAGTTCACACCATAGAAATTGCCCTGGAACAGGTGTGTTCCCTGGAATGCAAAATCCGAGTTTGCAAAGGCGAGCTGCGCGATCACCGGTTGCATGGGTTTCGAAATCCTGGCCTTGTTCACGCCCAGCGTGATCGAGCGTCTTCTGAACCGCCGGATCGTCCGCCTGCGTGGAGGACAGCTGAAAGGCGGTTGCTTTCTTCAGGAATGCGAGGTGCTCGATGCCCATCGCCGCCTCGCCCGCGTCATAGAGTCCAGGCTTTAGTCCGACGCGCGGATCGTTGGTAGTCGAACCTGTCATCCCGGGGGGCAGCGGCGTAACCGGTTGCGCGTGCGAACGGTTCTTCTTCCTCGGGCTCTGGAGCTTTTGCAGCCGGAGCAGCCGGAGCGGTGGGTGCTTGTCCGGTGGGTGCTTGTGCGTGTAAGGCGCCGACACCGTAGCCAATCAGGACCACAGTAAAAACCGCACCAGCCAAACGAAAGGCGAGAGACTGCCTTCGCTTCATTCGTTTCTCCTTCAACATATCTTCCATGATTCTGATCTCGGCCCGCTGCGTGTTGTCCGCATCCGTGGCAAAGTCGAACAGGTCGGCATCCTGACCTGCGCCCGGCGTATCGAACAACTGTTCTACCATCACCAACGCGCCCCTGTGGTGCTGCATCATGCCGGTCAAAAATCGCCGGTCGAACTCCGCGCCGTCCGCCTCTCTCAATGCAGCCATCTGCGCGAGCGTGAGCATTCCGGGCATAGCCGGCATCGATGGATCGCCACTGTCCATGTCTGGCATAGCGTGGGTAGGTTGGTTCTTGTTGTCTCCGTCGTGCATAGCCATCGATAGCGGTGCGTCACGCGCCACCAGCCACCGCTTCATGAACTTGATCTCATCCGTCTGGGAAAGGCTGATGCGCGCGCCCAGAGAACGAATCTCCTTGTCCTTGGTGTGGGACGCAATCAGCGCAGTCATCTCCACCGCCTGCGCATGATGCATGATCATGCCTTGCATGAACGCATCTCCGCCTGCGATCGTTGCGGTGCCACGGCGGATGTAGCCGGCGGGAGCCTTTTGCTTGCGGTCCCCGGAGCACCCGGTTGCACCACCGAGACCGAACCAGACGAAGCCTCCTGGGCGTAACCCGCCCCCGTCGGCAGAATGCAAAGCGCCGCTGCCAGAGTGCAGCCAGAGCGTGCCAGAGCCCAAATTACGAAGCTGCGCAACGCGCGTCCGCGATCCACTCGATCAAACCTCAACTTTCTCCATCGACCAGGCATATTCGTTGCTCAAACCGTATCATGGCGCCACACAAGAGCGCTTATGTCACAACCACAGATACCGTATCCAACTGGTCGCCGGCTTGTTCCCGCCATGCCCTCTGGCCGGTGACGGCAAGACGGTCAGTCTCTCGGCTCTACCCCCGAATATGCTTAAAACCTTTCCATTGGATAGACTGGACCAAGCGGCATCTTGCGACGACACTACTGGAGCACACCATGGAGTTAGCATTGGAATTGAAACCCGTATCGCTGATTGGCTTTGGCGATGGCGCAGAAGCCGCTGCATTTGCCGGGGTAAACCCGGCGACCGGCTTGCCGCTTGAACCGCAATTCTTCTCCGCCAGTGCGGATGACCTGGAGCGGGCGGCCTCTCTGGCCCAGGCCGCAATGCCTGTTTACAGCAATCTTTCCGGTAAGGCAAAGGGCGCGTTTCTGCGCCAGATTGCCGCGGCCATCGAGGCAGCGGCGCCGGCGATTATCAAGCGCGCCAACCTGGAAACAGCGTTGCCCGAGCCTCGCCTGCAGGGGGAGCTGGGCCGAACCTGCAATCAGTTGCGCATGTTTGCCGAACTGGTGGAAGAAGGTTCATGGCTCGACGCCCGTATCGACAACGCGGATCCGAATCGTAAGCCGCAGCCCAAGCCTTCCATCCGTTCCATGCACAGAGCGCTTGGCCCGGTTGCCGTTTTCGGCGCCAGTAATTTCCCGCTGGCCTTTTCGGTGGCCGGTGGGGACACGGCTTCCGCGCTCGCCGCGGGCAATCCGGTGATAGTTAAGGCGCATCCGGCGCATCCGGGCACCAGCGCGCTGGTTGGCCATGCCGTCCGCGAAAGCGTAAAGGCGTGCGGCCTGCCCGAGGGCGTGTTTTCACTCCTGTTCGATGCCGGCATCGACATTGGCGTTCAGCTCGTAAAACACCCGGTCATCAAGGCGGTGGGGTTCACCGGCTCTTTCGCCGGCGGTAAGGCCTTGATGAAGCTGGCGGCGGAGCGCCCCGAGCCCATCCCTTGCTACTCCGAGATGGGCAGCGTCAACCCGATTTTTGTTCTTCCCGGCGCCTTGAACAAACGCGGAAGCGCGATGGCTACCGGACTGCAAGCGTCCTTTACCCTCGGCGGCGGCCAGATGTGTACCAAGCCCGGCCTCGTATTTATACCCCAGGAAGATGGAACGCCAGGCTTTATAAGTGAGTTGGGCGAGCGCGTGAGCAGTACCCCGGCGCAAACACTGCTTACCAAAGCCATCGCCGATCGTTACACTGCGGCGGTCAAGGGTCGCGTCAAGGACGCCGCGATACAGGCCCAGGGGGCCGTTGTGGAGAGCACCGCGGCTGCCACCGTACAGGCGTCGCTTTTTGTGGCGGACTGGAAAGACCTGGTCGCCCATGAGGAGTTGGCGCAGGAGATATTCGGCCCAACCACTGTGGTCGTCGGTTACCAGGATCGGAAGCAGCTGTTGGCCGTTGCCGAGCAATTGGAAGGGCACCTCACCGCAACCCTGCAAGGCGACGAGAGCGATCTGGCGGATTACGCCGACCTGATCGAGATTCTTTCCCGCAAAGCCGGCCGTCTGATCCTGAATGCTTATCCCACGGGCGTCGAGGTCTGCCACTCCATGGTGCATGGAGGTCCTTTTCCGGCAACCAGCGATGGCCGTTCCACTTCCGTCGGCTCGCAGGCCATCTTTCGCTTCACCCGGCTGGTTTGTTACCAATCCTTTCCCGACGCCGCCTTGCCCGATGCGTTGAAGAGCGGCAACCCTCTGGGAATCCTCCGCATGGTCGACGGAGAAAGAACCCGCAAGCCTTCCGCCTGAACCCCGGGGCGCTCAGCGGGGTTCTAAAGCAGTTTCGGAATGGGTGTAGACCGGAGCCATCTCCGTTTACGTGGTTTTCTCTCAAGGAAAACCACACCTCGCGAGCTTTATCAGGCCACAGTAATTCCGAAACTGCTCTAAAAATTGTCGGGCTTACCGGGCGCGGCGCGGCGAATGAGCCAGTACACCGGCAGTCCGGAGATCACGAGGACCAGCCCAGGCCATGTCGTGGCCGGCCGGTCGATGAAAAGACAGAGCACGACCGCGCTGGCGCCAAGGATATACACCGCCTGAACCACCGGATAGCCGGGCGTGCGATACAAGCGCTCGGCATCTGGCCTCTTCGATCGCAGCACCATCACGGCGGCAATGGTGAGAATGTAGAACAAAAGCGCCGCCGAGATGATGTAGTCGAGCAGATCGCTGTAAAGATTTCCATACCCTGTAACCGGCGAGTAGGTGGTGAGTAGAACCAGTACACCGGCCCAAATGCCCTGCATGGCCAGAGACCACCCCGGCACCCGGGCCCGGTTTAACCTGCCTGCCGCAGGAACGAAAAGCCGGTCGCGCGCCATGGCGTAGTACGCGCGCGGCCCTGCCAGCACCAGGCTGTTGATGCAACCGAAGGTCGACACCATGATGAGCACCGCCAATGCCTTTGCTCCCCATGCGGGAAAGATGTGCTGCAGCATCGCCGTGGCCACGCGGTCATAAGGCGCATGCTGGATTTCTGAGAAATTCAGTACCGCCATGTAGGCGACATTCGCAGCGAGATAAATCAGCATCACGATCACCACACCAATGGCCAGGGCACGAGGCAGCGTGGTCCTGGGATCTTTCACTTCTTCGGCCGCAAAGGTAATGTCATGCCACGAATCCGCAGCGAAGAGTGAACCCGATTGGGAAACGCAGAAAAGCATCAGCAAGCTCAGCAGGCCGGCGAAAGAAGAGGCTGAATGCGCCGTTACCGCTGCCGGCCGCTGCCAGAAGGCGGCCAGGTTTGCATGTACCGTCGTGGCATTCCAACCTATGGTGAGGCCCAGCAGAATCAGCGCCCCCATGGCCCCGAGCTTCGCGACCGTAAAGGAGTTTTGGATGATCTTGCCGTACTCGATGCCGAGCGTATTGGTTGCCGTTAACAGAAGGATCACCAGCAGGGCGACCAACTGGGCTGTCGATAGCGTGATCGCGTAATGAGCAGACAGATGTACGGGTGCGACCAGGTAGCGGGACTCAGAAATCGATGGCGCCAGAACGCCCAGAAAGCGGGCAAACGCAACCGCAACGGCGGCAATTGTTCCCGTCTGGATCACGGTAAAGAGAGTCCATCCATACAAGAAGCCCCAGAGGGGTGAGTACGCCTCGCGCAGGTAGAGGTACATGCCGCCCCCGCCCGGCATCATCGATGCCAATTCTCCAAATGAAAAGGCTGCGGCGATGGTTAATACCGCAGCGAAGACCCACGCCGCGAGAAGCCATCCCGGCCCTCCGAGCAGGCGCGCCATGTCGGCTGGAACAAGGAAGATTCCCGACCCGATCATGACCCCGATCACGACCATAGTAGAGTCGAAAAGGCCGAGAGCCCTTTTGGGCTTCCGCTGTGCCTCTATGGCTTCCTGTTCTTCGCGCGAAGGTCGGCGAGTCGGTTTGCTAGGGTTCATAGGCTCTCAGGGCTACCAGGATGCTATAACGTTTCCGCCCGGAACGTGTGCCGTCTCTGGCGCCCACCCCGGCGCGCCGGGAAAAGGGAGTAGCCTAACAAGGTAAAGAAAGCTCGGGGAAAGAAGTTAAGGGAAAGAAAGTAAAGTATGGAAGGCCCAACCCACATGATCAGGACAAAGGCGGAAGGATTCTGCGACGTCGAACGCGAAGGGGTTTATCGCGCGATTCGGGAGCGGCGCGATGTTCGCTCCGGCTTCCTGCCCGAAGCGCTCTCCGACGAAGTCCTGCTGCGTCTGCTGGGAGCCGCGCACAACGCGCCTTCCGTCGGTCTCATGCAGCCCTGGCGCTTCATCGTCATCCGCGGCTTGCCTATGCGGGAGGCGGTGCGCGGTATCTTTTCCCAGGCGCAACAGGTGGCCGCGGACTCCTACGAAGGCGAACGCGGCGAACTCTATCGCGGGCTGAAACTCGAGGGAATTTTAGAGGCGCCGCAAAACCTATGTATTGCCTGCGACCCGGTAAGCGAGCGAGGGCACCGTCTGGGCCGCCATTCCATGCCCGAGACAGCAATCTACTCCGCTGTGTGCGCGGTGCAGAATCTTTGGCTTGCCGCACGCGCAGAAGGCATTGGTGTGGGCTGGGTAAGCATTCTGGATCCAGAGGCATTGAAGGCTCTGCTGGGCATTCCCGCCCACATGGTCCTGGTCGCGTACCTCTGTTTAGGTTATGTCGACGGTTTCCAACCCAAACCCGAACTGGAGCGGGTGGGGTGGGAACAGCGGGTTCCTCTCGCCGACGTGATCCGGTTAGAACACTTCGACGGCGACAAGATTCTCGCCGGGCAATCGAGGTAGCCACAGACTAGAGCATTTTCACTTACGCGATCGCCGGATCTCATCCGTCAGAATGATGGCTTCGGCAATCTCCCGAATGGCTTTGCGCTTTTGCCGGCTCTGTTTTTGCAGGGCGAGGTAAGCTCCCTCTTCATCCAGATGCAATTCGCGCTGCAGGATGCCCTTGGCACGATCCATCAGTTTTCTCACCTCGAGGCGATCGGCGAGCAGCAGGCGTTCACTTTCGAGCCGCGCCATCTCTAACTCGGCACCCACCAGGAAGCCGATCGTCGAGATCAGCCGCACCTGGCGCCGGCTGTGATGGTGCGGTTTGCGGTGCTGCACGTTGATCACGCCCACCAGCTTGCCCCGGCACAGTATCGGCACAGAGAGAAACGCCTCGAAATGATCTTCCGGCAAGTCGTTGAACATTTTGAACCGAGGATCGTTCCATGCCTGCGCCGCAATCACCACCGGCTGCTCGTGCATGGCAACCCAGCCAGTAATCCCTTGACCCAGTTGCAGGTCGAGTTCGCCTACCAGGTCGGCATGCGGATTTTTTGAGGCGCGGAGTACCAGCTTTTCCTGCTCCAACACGTAAATGAAACAGGAATCGCACATCGCAATCGTCGACACAAATTCAACTACCCGCTCGAGCACAGCATGAAACGGATCGGCAGCTGCCATGCGGCTGCCGATCTCATGCAGGAACTCGATATCCAGTACTTCATCGGTCCTTGAGCTTTCGTCGGTCATTCACCCACATCCCAACAGTTCATTTTGCAGTTGCTTTCGTGTCGTCCTGCGGTTAACCTCGTCTTCATCGCCGTGCCTGCGCAGAATGCTGCAATGTTACCTGTGGTGAACGTTCTCCCCGTCGAAACGTAAGTCTTCACCTCTGTTGCGCCTTCCTTGTCGCACTTTATTTTCTGGCAGCTTCCAAGTTGAAGACTGAGTACTCCCTCGTTTCCTTCACTCCGGATTTTCCAGGGGAAGAATGTGTTTCGAGGCAATGTCGCGAGGGCGCCGGTTATGTCATTTCCGTATGAACGCATTTGGACCCTTCCTCTCTGCCCGGCTGACGTGGCCGGTGCCTCGCCAGAAGATGCCGGCGCAACAGAATTTTTGGCGCAGGGAGCGGCGTCGTGGCCAATCAAAGAGCAATCCTGGAATCTGCAATTCTACCACTAGGTCCCATGCCGGCCAGCACGCAGACCCACGGCCCCAACGCACTTTGCTCACTTTGCTATGGACCGGTATGTGCAGCAAAGCTTTTTTCCCGGGCCTGCCTGGCGATCGAAAATTGCCAGCGTATTGAGCATAAACCGGGCCCGGTTGGCTGTTCTCTGTTGAAAGTTAAGACGGGTGAAAGTGAGAGGATTCGAGATGGGTTTGAGCAGACGCAATTTTCTCCTGCGGGTGGGGCAGGCCGGCGGATACGGCGCCGCCTTTACCATGATGCAATCTCTGGGCTTGCTGCCCATCACAACCTCGGCTGCGGCCACGGTTGAGTTACCTGCCGGCTCCGGCAAAGGCGTCAGCGTGGTGATTCTTGGCGGCGGTATCGCCGGCCTGGCATCGGCCTATGAACTGAGCAAGCTGGGCTACACCTGCACCTTGCTCGAAGCCCGGGAGCGCATCGGTGGTAGAAACTGGACCGTCCGCCAAGGGACCAAAGTCGAGTTCACCAACGGCTTCACGCAGAACTGCGCGTTCGCCGACGGCCTTTACCAGAACATAGGGCCGGCCCGCCTGCCGTCTGTACATCAGACGATGCTCGGCTATTGCAAGGAGTTAGACGTTCCGCTGGAAGTCGAGGTGAATGCTACGCGCAGCGCCTTACTGCAGGCAGACCAGCTCAACGGCGGCAAGAGTGTCCAAAACCGTCAAGTGGAATACGATACCCGCGGCTATGTCTCGGAGCTGCTGGCAAAGAGCATAAATCGGGGCTCGCTCGATCAGGAATTGAGTTCTGACGACAAAGAGAAAATGCTGGCCTTCTTGCAGCAGTATGGAAGTCTATCGCCCGATCTTTTTTACAAGGGATCGGCGCGCTCCGGGTACAAAGTTAACCCGGGAGCGGGAGACGCACCGGGCGTAGCGAACGATCCGCTGGATATGCGTGCTTTGTTGTCGGCGCATCTCTGGAGGCAGTTGATGGAAGAGGACGAGATTGACTGGCAGGCGACGATGTTTCAGCCGATTGGCGGAATGGACCAGATTCCCCTGGCCTTCAAGAAGAAACTGGGGAGCGTGATCCGGTCGCGCGCCGAGGTGGTCCAGATTCGCCAGAACGAATCCGGCGTGAAAATCGTTTACCGCGACCTCGCCAGCGGCAAAAATGAAACTGTAAATGCCGACTATTGCATTTGCGCTCTGCCCCTCACCATCCTCAAGACGATGGATACCGACTTCTCCCCGCAGATGAAGGCCGCCATTGACGGCTGTTCTTATGACTCCGCTTACAAAATTGCTTGGGAGTCTCGCCGCTTTTGGGAGCAGGAGAACAATATCTACGGCGGCCTCTCGTTTCTCCGCCAAACCGTGGATACGATCTGGTATCCAAGCGCGTCGCTTTTTTCCGAGACGGGTGTGATTCTGGGCGGCTACGGAATTGAAAACGATACGAAGTTCGGTGAGTTGCCCGATGCGGAGGCCAAACTGGCCGCCTCCCGGCACGCCATTGAATTGCTCCATCCCGGCCGTTCGCAGGAGCTGAAGAACCCTGTCTACATGAGCTGGGGACAAATCCCGTACAACCTGGGCTCCTGGGTTAGCGGCGGCGAAATCGCGGGGCCTTCTGGATATGAGGTGTGGATTCAGCCGCAGGGCCGCATCTACATGGCGGGGGACCATACCAGCCATATCGTCGGTTGGCAGGAGGGGGCAGCCCTTTCAGCCCACCGCGCCGTGAATCTGCTCGGCGCCCGCATTGCCAAGGCTTAATGCTGGGGTGTCGGCAACTTCGTCAGAAAGTTGTTGAAGTCTGCCTTTTTGCCATCGGTCACTGGTCCTGACGAACGCCATACCACGTGGCCAGCCCGGTCCGTCAGCAATACGACGACATCCCGTTCGGAAAAAACTTGCAAGGCGTGAAGAAATTTCGGCTTATCCACATACAAGGGAACCGTATAGCGCCGTGGCTGCGAGGCTGCCTGGCTGCCGCGTAAGGATGCATTGAGCCACCATCGGTACACACCGTTTTCACGCTGCGAGATCGGCAGCAGCCACGTCTGGACCCGCGCGCGAGTCTCGGAGGTCACTACCGGAAGCCAGCCGTTTACAACGGATTCCTGGTCCCGCTGAAAAGAAAGGATGAGCAGATTGAAGGGAGTCGCAAAATCCGCGGGAAGCGTGACCTTGGCCTTATCCAGCGCATACGCCGTAACCGGCGGTAGAACTGCGGAGGGAACCTGGGAGGGGACCGGCGACGGTACCGACAACGGGACCGGGGAATTCTGCGGGGTCGCCGGAACACAGGGAACTGCGAGCAGAGAGAAGGCCAGGGTTCGAAGCAGTCGCATTCTGTTGGATCGCGGTCTCTCCCCGATCTTAACTCAGGCTGTTCCAGGGCGCTCCCTGGGAAATGATAGCCATCCATTTTTGGCGCCGTGGGACGAAAAGCTGAAGCCGGAGGGGTGCTCGCGTATCATAAAGTAGTCAGGGGAGCAGGTGGGAGCAGTGAGCAGCCAGATAGCGTTTGCGCCTGAGCGGCACAGTTTTCAAACCGATGACCGTCGCTTGCGGCCGATCGCCGACAAGGTTTTGGCGGGCGAGCGTCTCGATTTTAACGACGGCGTTGCTCTTTACCGGTCGGGGGACGTTCTGGCTGTGGGCTGGCTGGCCAACCACGTGCGCGAGCAGTTGCACGGCAACATTGCCTACTTCAATGTCAACCGGCACATCAATCCAACCAATGTGTGTGTGGCCGCCTGCCGCCTGTGTGCCTTCGGCCGCAAGAAAGACAGCGAAGGGGCCTACACCATGGCCCTTGAAGAAGCGTGGCAGACCGCGGCCTCCGGCTACAGCGAGGCGGTGACGGAGTTTCACATCGTTGGCGGTTTGCATCCGGATCTCCCGTTCCAGTATTTCCTCGATTTGGTAGAGGGCTTGAAGCAGCGCTTTCCTCAGGTCCACATCAAGGCCTTCACCATGGTGGAGGTGGCCTATCTGGCCCGCCGCGCCAAGCTGACGATTGCCGAGACCCTGGTGAAGATGAAGGACGCCGGCGTCGATTCGATGCCTGGCGGCGGTGCTGAGATTTTTTCCGACCGCGTACGGCACATCATCTGCGACCACAAAATCGACGGCGACGAGTGGCTGGAGACGGCGCGCACCGCGCACAAGCTGGGCTTGCGCTCGAACGCAACCATGCTTTACGGGCACGTTGAGAACGATGAGGATCGCGTCGATCACATGCTCCGCCTGCGCGCCGTGCAGGACGATACTGCGGGCTTCCAGACGTTTATTCCTCTGGCCTTCCATCCCGCCAACACTGCGCTCGATCATCTGCCCACCACCACCGGCCTTACGGATATCCGGCAGATCGCAGTGAGCCGTTTATTGCTCGATAACTTTTCCCATATCAAAGCCTATTGGCAGATGATGACGGCCAAGATCGCGCAGATCTCTTTACGCTTCGGCGCGGACGATATCGATGGGACGGTAGTCGAAGAGAAGATTTACCACGATGCCGGGGCAACCACTCCCCAGGGAATGCGTCGTTCGGATCTCATTCGCTTGATTCGTGAAGCAGGCCGCGAGCCGGTGGAGCGTGACACGCTTTACCGCAACGTAGTTCGCCACGAAGATACATTCACAGTTGCTGTTTAGGGCGGGCCTTATCCTTTGGCGCGGCTTTCAGCCGGCGGCGGATTCAATCCGGACCCTGGACGGAAGGATTCAGAAACCTCCTGCCGCGAGTGAGGCTGAGCGCCCGCGGCCGGAGAAGAAGGACGCGCCTTTCGTTTATTACGCACCTCGCGCGCAGCCACCAGGATCAGCGCGGAAAACGTAATCGCCAAGAGAATGAACGCGTAGCGGCCATGCAGTTCCGTTACTTCTCCGTAAAGCAGCGCCAGACCTACAAAGACGAAAAATACATGGGCACAAAAGACTTCGAGAGAAGCCTTGCCCAGGGTGAGGAAAGGCTCGACCAACACCAGCCGGGTGAGAAACTTTCGCGACCAGTAGATCATGCAGGAAAAGGCGAAGAGATTCAGCATGCGCAGCGGACCGATCTGCCATTTGTCCAACGCGAGGCCAAGTGACTCCTGGGTGAGGCGAGCCCCCAGCCAGTCGTGGCGCACACCCAGGAAGAAGAGGCAAATGGCTCCACTCAAAGGGAAGACAAAGCCCGGCAGCTTACTCAGCGGGTTAACCCCTTGCGTGGACTTAGCTCCCAGCCACAAAGCCAATATCCAGATCGCCTGCCAGGCAAACAGGTTGAAGGCTCCCGTTTCCTGCAGTGGGATGTTGAGGCCGGTAGCATGGACCACCGCGGTATGCGCCCAGGTGCGCAAACCAAACTGGGCCAGCAGCCAAACGAAGCCGCTCACGATCAGGATGCGGTTCCACCCCTGGCGCACCGCTACGCTCAGGAGATAGGGCGTCAGCAGCAGGAATGTGACGTACATGGGCAGGATGTCCAACAACGGTGGACAGTAAATCAGCAGCAGGGAACCGATGATCGCTGTCGCGGGGTGGGCTAGATAGAAATTGAGCAGGTTATAAATCGCCACGCGATGGGTATGGGCGGCGAAAGCCGCGACCACAGTAAACACCATCGCCAGCATGATCAGGTGGTAGCCATAAATCCTGAGCGCTCGTTTCCACAGCTTACTGCGCACGCCCGGGCCGTCTTCCGCAGCCTGGTGGATGTAGAGAGTGGCCACCAGCATGGCAGACAGAAATACGAAACCCTCGGCCGAAGAAACAAAGCCAAAGGGCTGATTCACGAGATCGCTGACACGCGTGGGCAGATGGGTCAGCGTCATCCAAACCAAAAAAAGTCCCCGCAGGGCGTCCAGCTCTGGACGGCGCTGGATCTTGCCCAGGTGGAAAACTGTTCTTGACGCCGACTTCACATCCATGGACACGCACCTGTTCTAGCCCACTGCTACCTGTTTAAGACGCAGTTCAGAGCCAGAGGTTGCGGGATAGACTCTAATACGCCGGAATGCCCGTGACGCTCTGTCCAATGATCAGCGTATGGATGTCGTGTGTGCCTTCGTAGGTTTTCACCGATTCCAAATTCATCATGTGCCGCATGACTGGATAATCGTCGGTTATGCCGTTACCGCCGAGGATGTCGCGTGCCATGCGCGCACACTCCAGCGCCATCCAGACGTTGTTCCGCTTGGCCATGGAGATGTGCTCGAAGCCGACCTTGCCGCTATCTTTCAGCCGCCCCACCTGCAGCGCAAGCAACTGGCCCTTGGTAATCTCTGAGATCATCCAGGTCAGTTTTTCCTGCACCAGTTGATGGCTGGCAATCGGCTTTTCGCGAAACTGCTTGCGCACCAGGGAGTACTGCAGCGCGGTGTCGTAACAGGACATCGCGGCGCCCAGCGCTCCCCAGCTGATGCCGTACCGCGCCTGGTTGAGGCACATGAGCGGCGACTTGAGCCCTCCCGAACCGGGCAGCAGGTTGCAGGCAGGGACGCGTACCTCCTGCAGCGAAAGACCAGAGGTGACCGAGGCGCGCAGAGACCATTTGCCGTGCACATCGTAGGCAGAGAAGCCAGGACGATCGGTTTCAACCAGAAAGCCGCGCACCTTGCCGTCTTCATCCTCCACTTTGGCCCAGATCACTGCGACATCGGCGATGGAGCCCGAGGTAATCCACATCTTCTCGCCGTTGAGAATGTATTCGTCGCCTTCTTTACGGGCGCGGGTCCGCATACCGCCGGGGTTGGAGCCGTAATCGGGTTCCGTCAGGCCGAAGCAGCCCAGCTTTTCTCCCGTAGCCAGCTTTGGCAGCCATTCATTCTTTTGCTCTTCGCTGCCGAAGGTGTAGATGGGATACATGACCAGCGCCGATTGCACGCTGACAAAGCTGCGCAGGCCGGAGTCGCCGCGCTCCATCTCCTGCATCACCAGCCCATACTCCACGTTGGACATGCCCGCGCATCCGTAGCCCTCGAGGTTGGCGCCAAAGAAACCAAGATGGCCCATGGGCTGGATCAGCTCCCGCGGAAATCGTCCATCGCGATTGCACTGTTCGATGATGGGGATCACATTGTCTTCGACGAACTGGCGCGTGGTGTCACGCGCCAGCAACTCGTCACCAGAGAGCAACCCGTCAAACTGGATAAAGTCGACGCCTTTGAATTTGAACGCCATGTAATAGGTACCTCAAAAAGCTGATAGCAAACTCTTAAGACTAGCAGAGATCAATGTTCGCTACCGGTCCGCGGGAAGCTCAGGTGGGGAGCGAATGTCGCCGTCGCTTGCTACGCCCGATGGGCACACTCTATGGCGCATGACTAAAATAGCCGTGAAGAGGTTGGCCATGCGCACCGTCAACGTAGGGGAACTCAAGAATCGGCTCAGCACCTACCTGGCCTATGCCAAGAGCGGCGAGGTCATTGTCATCCGGGATCGAAATCTGCCGGTGGCAAAACTGATCCCTTTTACTGTCGAGGATGCGAGCGAAGACGAATTGGCCTTGGTTGCCGCCGGAGCCATGCGCCTGCCTGAAAAGGCATTGGACCTTGACCTGCTGTGGAAAATGCCGCGGGCGACCGTTCGTGGAACCGCTGCCACGCAAGCGGTTCTGGATGAGAGGGACGAGGGCCGGCCTCTGCCATGATTTGGTGTCAGCAGCGGGCCGCCCGGCGCCGGTTTGTCTCAAGCGACCTCCGCTTATGCGAAGCTGCCCGCGGGCTGGGCTTTGCGATCATAAGCCCGGGTTCACCGTGACAGTAAATAAAACAACAGCAGTTTCTTATTACGACAGGTATTCCTTCAAAAAGGGATCGTCATTGTGCACCAGGTCGTGCGTGGATCCGTCGAAGACGATGTGACCGTCGTGCAAGACGAGGAAGTCGGTTTTGGGGTCCAGCTTTCCGTCGGGAATGGGAACCATATGGTTCGCTGCGCTGTCGAAGGTGTGGGTGGCCAGGGTGAAAGCGTCCTGCAGCCGGTGGGTAACCAGCAAAGAACTGGTGTGGTACACATCGCGCTGCTTCATGACCAGCTCGATGATGGTAGTGGAGGTAATCGGGTCCAGGCCGCCGGTAGGCGAGTCGTACAGCAGAAGGTCGGGCCGGTTTACCACCGCCCGGGCAATCGCCACCCGGCGACGCATACCGCCCGAGAGTTGCGAGGGATACTTCTCCAGCGTCTGCTCCAGTTCCACGAAGCGAAGCGCCTCGATCACACGCTGGGTTACTTCTGCCTCTGGTACCTTCTGCTCCATCAACCGGTAGGCCACATTGTCGCGGACCGTGAGCGAATCGAAGAGAGCGCCTTCCTGAAAAACCATGCCGATGCGTCCCCGCAACTGAAAGAGCTGCTCCTCCGGCATGTGGCTGACCTCTTCGCCGAAGACGGTGACGGTTCCGGAGTCGGGCCGCATGAGCCCATTCGCAAGCTTGAGCAGGACGCTCTTGCCGCTGCCGGCGGGTCCCAGCAAAATGCGCGTGTCTCCTGGAGAAACGGTCAGAGAAACGTTGTTGAGGACTTGCTTGCCCTCAAACCCAATCGAGACTTCATCGAAGACAACGACAGGCCGGGACGGATCTTCTTGGGCCGGTTTGGTTGTGGGCTGGGGCGCAGTGACCATGAGCTCAGAATCCGAAAGCGTTGATCCAGAACTGGCTGATCAGGAAGTCGACAAAGATGATCAGCACCGACGAGATCACGACTGCCTGAGTGGTGGAGCGGCCAACACCCTGGGTGCCGCCGCTGGTGTTCATGCCGTAGAAGCAGCCGATGCTGGCAATGATGAACCCGAACACGATGGGTTTGAACAGACCCTGAAGAATATCGGGATAACGCAGCGTCTGGTAGGCAGTATGAAAATACTGGGAGCCGTCCTGGCCGAGCATGACCACCGACACGAAAGCACCCCCGAGCGTGCCCACGGTGTCCGACAGGATGGTAAGAAAAAAAAGCATGATCACTGTGGCGTAAAGACGCGGGGTTACCAGCTTCTTCAGCGGATCGGTGCCCAGCGCGCGCATGGCGTCGATCTGCTCCGTCACCATCATCGAGCCGAGTTCGCTGGCCATTCCCGAGGCGTTGCGGCCAGAGACCATGAGGCTGGTGAGCACCGGACCCAGTTCTTTGATCATCGAAAGGCTGACCAGCTCGCCGGTAAGGGCGGTGGCGCCAAACTGGGCCAGCGAAGACGCGGATTGCAGCGCGAGTACCCCGCCGGTGAAAAAGCCGGTGAGGAGCACAATGGGCACCGATCCGATACCGATGGAATCGGCCTGGACGATCAGATCGGCGAAGTAGCGGGGCTTCTGAAAGATGTTGCCGATCGCCCGGCCGGCGAGGTTGGCATAGTTCTGTACCGACGTGACGCCCCGTTTTGCAATGCTTTCAATGGAGTCGATTGGCATATCTCAGATCGTTTTGAACGCCGCCCTGCAAAACTACAGATAAAAGCCGAGGGTACCACAACGACTCAGATCTTCCTGTACGCGGCGCCATCCACCGTCGCTCAATGCGGCCTTCTGTAAGGAAAGCCGCATTGAGGTCGTTGCCCCCAACGAGCCCAACAGGAAATCCGGGCGACACCGTGGTCCTAGTCTTTGAGGCGCTTCTTGATCTCAATCGAGAGCCGCTTGATCTTCTGGTTGAGTGTGGAAAGCGGTATGCGGAATTGCTCTGCCGCATCCGTCTGGTTCCACTTGCAGCGCTCCAGTTTATCGATAATGATGCGCCGCTCAATGTCTTCAAGAATGTCGAACAGGGAAGCGTCAGGATTGTGCTCAAGCAGGCTGGATGAGTAGCTGCGGCCCGTGAGGTGGCCGGGGAGAAGGTCGAACCCAATGCTCGAGGTGGAAGAGAGCACCACGCCGCGCTCGATTACATTTTCCAACTCGCGCACATTCCCTGGCCAATCGTAATCCATGAGCACGCGCATCGCTTCCGGCGCGAGCGTGCGCGGGGCCATTCCGTTTTCCTCGGCGTAGCGTTTGAGAAAGCTCGCCGCCAAAAGGGGAATGTCTTCCCGACGGGTGCGCAGCGGCGGCAGATCGATGGTGATGACGTTGAGGCGATAATAGAGATCCTCGCGGAACTTGCCCTCCCGCACAGCCTGTCGCAGATCCACGTTGGTGGCGGCAAGAATGCGCACATCCACCTGGATCTCATGCACTCCGCCCAAATGCATAAAGCGGCGATCCTGCAGCACGCGCAGCACCTTGGCCTGTGTATCCATGGCCATGGTGCCGATCTCGTCCAGAAACAGGGTGCCGAAGTTAGCTACTTCAAACAGTCCTTTTTTTGCCGAAACCGCCGAGGTAAACGCACCTTTTACGTGGCCAAAAAGCGTGGACTCGAGCAAATCGCTGGGCATGGCCCCCGTATTCACGGGCACAAATGGCTTGTCGCGGCGCGGGGAATTGGCATGGAGCGCTTTGGCGATCAGTTCTTTGCCGGTGCCACTCTCCCCTTGAATCAGAATCGTGGAGCGCGTCGGTGCTACCTGTGCGACGAGGTCGAATATGCGCAACATCGGCTCGCTCTTGCCAACAATGTTTTCAAAGTTGTAGCGCTGTTTCAGCGCCCTTTTGAGCTGGACATTTTCCTCTTCCGCGCGTTGCCGCGCCGTCGCCGCGCGAATATCCGCCAGAAGCTTTTCGTTATCCCAGGGTTTCTGGACGAAGTTCTGTGCCCCGCCATTCATGGCGTCGACCACATTGCCTACCGTTCCGTAGGCGGTGATCATGATCACCGGCAGATTGGTTTGGCGCTCCCGGATGCGGGCCAGGATCTCCAGCCCATTTTGACCAGGCAGAGCCAGGTCCAGCAGCACCAGGTCGTAGGTTCTGGTATCGATTAATCTGAGTCCTGCTTGCCCTTCGGGCGCCGACTCTACGATGTAGCCTTCGAGCACCAGAAGCGTTTCGAGCGACTCACGAATCGCCGCTTCATCATCGATAATCAGGATCCGGTGTCCCGGTTCGGTTGCAGTCTGTGCTTTCGTTGGAGGAACGAGAATGCCGGCCTCAGACATGAGCAGGCTTCCTTGCCATAGGGAATTCCAGATGGAAGGTGGTTCCACTGCCAAGCTGGCTTTCCACCTGAATCTTGCCCGCGTGCTCCTGGATAATGCCATAGCTCACCGCGAGGCCCAGGCCCGTGCCCCTGCGCTGTCCTTCGACCACCACCGCTTTGGTGGTAAAGAAAGGATCGTAAATACGCTGCATATGTTCTAACGCGATGCCCGAGCCAGTGTCCGAAACATCCACGGCCACGTGCCCATTCGCCTGGGTGGCGACGCGCAGCGTCCCCCCGGCGGCCATGGCATCCTTGGCGTTGAGAAACAGGTTCAGAAATACCTGCTGCAGTTTGCCCGAGTTACCCAAAATCAGCGGCAAATCATGTTCAAGCGACATTTGCAGGTGCACCTGGGATGCGCGGAACTGGTGCTCCAGCAGCTTGAGCGTTTCCTCAATGACGTGATTCAAATCCAGAGCGGTAAACTCCGCCGCGCCGGTGCGTGAAAAGTTAAGCAGCCCGTTGACAATTTCGGAGGCGCGGAAAGTCTGTTGGGTAATCTTGTCCAACAAAGGCGCCACCCGCGCATCTCCTCGAACTTGTTTGGCCAGCATCTGCGTGTAGGACGAAATCACCGCCAGCGGCGTGTTGACTTCATGGGCCACACCGGCCGCCAGCAGCCCGATGGAGGAGAGCTTGTCGGCCTGCGCCAACTGCGCTTCGAGCTCCATGCGCTCTGTAATGTCATCCACGATAATGATGCGGCCCACTACCTCAAAGTTGCGCGAAACCAGGGGAGCGATGGCCGCATTGACGCAACGATTCTCCCCGCTGCGGGCCTTGAGCCGGAAGCGATAGAGATTGTGTACCCCGGGCTCATCTTTCAGGCGCAGAAACTCGGCCACAAACTCGGCCGGCAGAATGTCGCGCAAAGATTGTCCCACTGCCTCCTGGCGAGACATGGCGTACATCACTTCCATTTGCGCGTTCCAGCTCTCCACGCGCTCTTCCAGATCGACGGCGAAGACCCCGACATTGATCGATTCAACGATGTTTTCGTTGAACTCCTTCAGTCGCTCGTACTCGGATATCTTTTGCTCCAGGCTGGCATACAGGCGCGCATTCTGGATGGCGATCCCGATATAGCTGGCCATCGACTCCAACAGTTCCACGTCCTCGGAGGAGAGAAAGTCTCCATGGGTGGTACGGCCTAATCCGATCACGGCGATGGTTTTCCGCTGCAGGCGGCAGGGGAGGTAGTAATTGATATCGAGCGCCGCCGCTGCGTGCCGCTCCTCCCCGTCAAAATGCAGCACTTGTTGCGGGTTCTCCAGAAAGAGATGGGTGTCCGCGTCGGGTTGATCGAAATCGAGAAAGCTGAGCTGCAGGCGGTTTTCCGGAGTCAGCAATTGTGCAGGTAGTCCGTGGGCTGCCATCAACCGGTAGCCGTTCTCAAAATCCGGAAAGAAGATGGCGACGCGCGCTACCAGGAGTGTTTCCGACAGCCGGTCGACAATCGAACGGAGCAACCTGTCCAGATCGGTCTGCGAGCTCAAGCCGCGCCCAAAGGTGATCAGCGTTTGACGATAGTCATAGCGCTTGCGGTCGAAGATCCGGTCCACTCGATCCTGAATGGCGCGCTTGAGCGGTTCAAACAATTGGGCGGTAATGATGATTGCGGCAACCAGGCCCCAGGCTCCCGCGCCGGCGAAGCGTGTGTGTACCACCTCAGCGGCGAAGGCGACCGCCCCAAAATAAAGCCCGACCAGGGAAGCCGTCGCCAGGGTGTACGTGACCCCGCGTTTGAAGATCAGATCGACGTCCATCAAACGGTAACGGACGATGGCCCAGCTAAATGTCAGGGGTAAAAAGACCAGGCAAATACCCCCTAGCCTGACCAAAACACTGGGAATGGGTATCCCGGTGAGATAAGGAATAACGTCCAGCAGCGTAAAAGGAATGACGGTGAGCAGGGTTCCCCTGGTCAGCCACTTTAACTGCTGGCGGCGAAGCGGGTTCTTCTGCCGCCGGTAGTTGCGGAAGAAAACCAGGGACGCCAGGATAAAGTAGATCGCCAGGTACCCCAGCGCGAGTTGGTTAAGCCGTGTTTCCAGCCGTCCCGTTGCTTCCCATTGCCGCATGGCCACCACCTGCAGCAGCACCACGGTCACGCCAGGCAGATAGATGAGGGAATAGATCCAATGCCGCCGGGAGGCCGGCCGTTCCTCAGGAAACGCCAGCGCAAAATGCAGAAAGAGCGCAGGCTGCAACGCCCCAGCCAGAATCTTGCCCCAATAAATCGTCCAATCGAAGTTGTTGAACTTGCCCGTGTAATCGAACGAGTACAGGACAAACGAGACCAGGCAGAAGAGGTAGAAATGGGTAGCGCGGGGAGCCGTCCACCGGCGGAAAAGCACATAAAGGCCAATGGAGAGATAAACCAGGGCGATGAGGCGTAGGCCTTGGTCCTGGCTGCGGTCGGTGGGCTGGAGCAACACCGAGGCGCGGATGGAAACGCCGGAACGGATAAGCCGGTAATCGATATTCCGCCAGGTGCCCACGGCAGCCCACTGCCGGGTAAGGAACGAAATGCGGGGGGTCGGAACCCGGTTGGCCTCAACCAGCAGATCCCCGGTCTTGATTCCTGCCTGCTCACCGGGGCCGCCCTTCAGCACCCGCTGTGCCTCAAGACCGCCAGAGGCTTCCTGCCATAGCACCAGGTCGGTGGGCTCGGAGAACGAGCCTTCCTTGGAAAAATTCAGCGAGGCAAGAATCGCTGCCGCCAACGTGAACCCGGCGAGAAGAACGACTGCCACCCGAATTTGAAACGGCTTAAGCATTGCGTCCGTGCGAAAGAAAAAGAGATTCCCCTTGGAGCTAAAGCACGCTGTGGACCATCAACGGAGCGCGCTGGCCGGGGCGTCTGCAATAGAACTGTCCCATTGCAGCCACAGTATACCCTTGATTCAAGAAGAGATATATGGACTTCCTGCTCGGGTATCGGCTTTCCCGATTCCCTCCTTTTGCCCAACCTGCGATTTTCCGGCACAAGGATATGAAGAGACATATCCATTAATCCTGTTTTCAGTAATCGGCAGTAACCCTCCGTTGGTGCGGCAACCTTCCTTGTTTCGCGTGCGCTGGCGGTCACAAAGCTTCTATATTGAACCAGATAGGGTCCAGAATTCCGCGGAGATTCGGCTCTACCGAAGATGCTTATTGGAGATACTTTTCGTGCGTTCTTGTGTTCCCGTGAATTTTGAATAGAATGTTAATTCCGGCTTTTGAACACCCGCTCCTTGGAGCCTGCAGGTTTGAGCCGACACAAGGGGTTACGATGGCATTGTCGCGCTGGATCTTAGACCCTTTCGGGCGCATCCAGATCCAAAGGCACTGGGTCCAGGTAGACGGGCACCAGATGCATTGTCTGAAGGCAGGGACGGGGCCGCAGCTCATTCTGCTGCACGGCCTTTTGGGCACCGCTTCCACCTGGGAGTTCGCTATCCCCTCGCTGGCCGAGCAATCCACAATCTATGCGGTCGATGCTCTAGGCATCGGCGAGTCAGAACGCGTGCCCGGGATCGACGCCCGGCTTGAGGCTCAGGCTGACCGCGTGGTGGAGTTCATGGATCATTCAGAGATCCGTTCGGCCGACTTCCTGGCCACCTCTCACGGCGGAGCAGTGGCACTGCAACTGGCCGCAAAATACCCCTCCCGGGTGCGCAGCCTGATGCTGCACGCGCCGGCCAATCCTTTCTCCCATTTGGGCGATCCGCTCATCAATTTCTACCTGTCGGGATTGGGAACGTGGTTCGCGCATCGCATCACCAGCCTGCCCGAGCCCATGCAGGCTCTGGCGTTGGGCCGCATGTATGGCGACCCTACAAAATTACGCGATGGTTCCCTGGAGAAATACATCGGTTGCCTGCGCGTTCCCGGAACTGTGGCCTATATCCTCAGCATGCTGAAAACCTGGTCCAGCGACATGAGCAGGCTGGAGTCGGAACTGAAGCGCGTTTGCCACATCCCGGCGCTGCTGGTGTGGGGCGATCGGGACCGGGCGATTTCGCTCGAGTCTGTACGGGAATTGGGCCGCTACTTTGATCGAGCGGACTTCGAGGTCCTCCCCGGAATAGGCCATTTGCCGTTTGAAGAATGCCCGGAGATTCTTACCCGGATCGTCAGTTCCTTCCTGGCCTCTCTGCGCGGCCCGCGCGAGACCGGCCCTGTGCTGGTACGAAACCAGGCCCAGGCAGGCTGACAAAGTCCGCCGGTCTCGCGGCAACTCCCGGCGATCCAGGAAGATATTTCAGGCTGACAATGTCTGTGGGTCTCGCCGCAACGGCGATCCAGGCCGATACGATCCAGGCCGATACGATCCAGGCCGATATTGCTGTCGGCGCCGGCCTGGAACCACGACACGCAAACACTTTTCACCTTTTGCTGAAATTCCCGGGCGTAGGCTAGCCAAAGCGCGCATACTGTGTCTAATAGCCAGGGTGTGGTCGGCCTGGGCTGGACCGCGGGAGATAATGATGAGCAAAACGCACAAAAAGCTGATATCGGCGGAGTTCATGGTCGCGAGTAGTTTGCTTCTGACGCCTGGCTTCGCCTTGACGGGGTACGCCCAAACCAATGCGCCGAGCAGCCCCCAAACCAGCACGCCTGCAACCGCTCCGGCGACTCCCCCGGCTAGCACTTCCACTCCGCCTGCTGCTGCCTCCACTCCGCCTGCCGACTCGACTTCCACCCCCGATTCATCGCCCGCCATCGGTTCGCCTCAGGCCTCGTCTCCGGCGACGATGCCGGGGGTAAAACCGGGCAGCATTGATGACGTGAACGCTGTGGGCACGCGCGACATTGGCGGCCGCGGCATAGGCAATTGGTACTCCGTGGAAACAGAAATTCGCGAGGGCAAGCAGTACGCTACGGAGTTGCAGAAAAGCGTTAAGTTCATCGATGATCCGGTGGTGGTTGAGTACGTAAACCGGATCGCGCAGAATCTGGTCAAGAATTCAGACGCCAAGGTTCCTTTCACCATCAAGGTCATCGATTCCGATGAAGTCAACGCGATGGCATTGCCCGGCGGCTTTATGTACGTGAATAGCGGGCTGATTCTGACCGCGGATGATGAAGCGGAGATGGCGGGCGTGATCGCCCATGAGATATCGCACGTCGCTGCCCACCACGCGGTGCGCGAACAGACCCGGTTGAACTATGCGCAGTTGGGGACGATTCCGCTGATATTTATCGGTGGCTGGACCGGGTACGGCATTTACGAGGCGGCCCAAATCGGCATTCCGCTGACTTTTCTGCAATTCTCGCGTGGTTTTGAGGCCCAGGCTGATTTTCTCGGGGTTCAGTACATGTACCGCGCAGGCTATGATCCCCAGGCCTTCGTAACCATCTTCGAAAAGCTCGAAAATCTTGAAAAAACCAAGCCGCACTTGATTGCTAAGGCGTTCTCGAGTCATCCGCAGACCCCCGACCGCATTGAGGCAACGCAGAAAGAGATTGCCACCCTGCTGCCGCCCAAGTCAGAGTATGTGGTCACTACGTCTGAATTTGACGACGTGAAGGCGCGTTTGGCGCGCATCGAGAACAAGCGGAAACTGAACGACGGCGGCAAGGGCAATCAGCCGACATTGCGTCGCGCCAGCTCTACCAACAGCGACCCCAACGCCTCACCGGATTCGACCCAGCCCGGGAACGACCGGCCCACCCTACAGCGTCGGGACGACAACTAACTAACCATCAGTACGGTAGTGGATTGCAGACCAAAAAGGCCACCCGATCGGGTGGCCTTTCCCTATAAAGTCCGGTTCAGCAGCCTTTCTTACACTTTGCCAGGATGGCCGCCTGCAGCCGGTCACGCAGCCCCGCAGGCAGCTCGTAAACCTCGTGGTTGCGGTAGATCTCGATAGTCTTCCGGGTCGTCTGCATGGTGATTACGCAGTGCTCGCAGCCCTCAAGATGCGTCTGCAGATCGGCCACCAGGCCGGTAGGCACCTGATTATCAAGAAAATCACCGAGTTGCGCTAGAAACTCTGAGCAGTTCATTTCGTTCCATCCTCATTCTTGCGGAAGTAGCGGCTCAACCGTTCCCGCAACTGCAGCCGTGCCCGCAGTAGCCGCGACTTGACCGCGGGCACACTCAACCCGAGCGTTTCCGCGGTTTCTTCCGTCGAAAGACCTTCCACGTCGCGCAACACGAAAACTACGCGGAACCCGGGAGGAAGCCCCTGGATCGTCTTTCGAAGTATCTCCGCCAACTCCGACTGCCCGTACTGCGTCTCGGGGTCGGGCCTCCATTCGGCCAGATCGCGGGGCATTGAGCCCTCTTCGGTCTCAACGTCCTCGTCAATAGACACCATGCGTCCCGTGCGGCGCTTCCGCAACCGCATCAGCGACTCATTGACCGCGATCCGCACCAGCCAGGTGTAAAACTTTGAGTTTCCCTGGAACTGCTCGAGCTTCTCGTAGGCCTTTAGAAACGCATCCTGAACCACGTCCTCCGCATCTTCCCGGTTCTGGGTGATGTGCTGCGCGATGCGAAAAACCTGGCGATCGTACTGCTTTACCAGTTGCTCGAACGCCTGCACATCGCCTTCGCGCGCCCGGTTGACCAGTAAAATATCAGGGTGAACTTCTTCGGTCCCTGCTGCTTGGATGATAGGCATTTCAGTCGGGTTCAGAAATTCGGCCTTTCCAGACCATTCTCCAGTGGGTGCGCTATCCGGATGCGCGAGACGGAGAGGGGCCTCGATACTTGATCGCATGGGTTGAGCCGCCGGCAGGCGCTGCGCGTCATCCTCATACTAAATGGGCATGGCGGCGAACAGCAAAATGGGTAAACCTGCGAAGTAGGCCACGACGGGATGAAGGGGAAAATTCTGCTTCAGTCATTGAGGCCCCGTGATTCAGGCTTAGTCATTCAGGCCCAATGAGTCCAGCCCGGTAATCGTGGCCCGGCAATGGGGTGCCACGTGGCCCTGGTGCCCCAGATTCATCCGCCTGCATGACTATTCCCCAGGCGAGTCGGGCAGCGGTATTCGATTGGGTTCCCGTTGAGGTTACGGCAACGGTAAGGCGTACGCGCAACCAAATTTTCCGCTTAGAGTCTTATAAGATGCCCGCTCCCACGAGTGCGGGCAGGGAAGAGAAACAATTGGCGGAAACGCTTCATCGAATCGTGAGTACTTATCTGCGAACCGTTCTGCCCTGGGTGACCTTGCTTGCAGTCAGTGGGACGGCGGCTACCTCGCAGACCACTCCGGCTGCGCCCAAACATGCGGCGACGCATCATGCTGCGCCGGCGAGTAAAAGCTCGCATGGCAAGACCACGAAAACCAAGACCACGAGAACCAGGGCCGCGCGAGGCGGATCCCATGTTCGCCACATCAAAACCAGGCGCAAGCCGCGGAGCGCCCGCAGCATCGCCCGCAGCCGCAAGCTGCAGAGGGCTTTTGTCGCTTCATCGCAACTGCGGCCCATGGCCCAGGAGCTGACCGCGATACGCACACCCGCGGCCTATACCGGGGTCACCGCCTATGCCCATGCGCACACCGGTGAGGCGGCATCCGCGGCCTATCTGGCCCTGGGCCACGCCTACCTGATCGATCATCGCTATCCCGAGGCGGCCGCGAACTTTCATCAAGCGAATGTGGCCGGCAAGACTCTCGACGACTACGCCGACTTTCTGGCCGCACAGGCATTGCTGGAAGCGGGCAGGCTCGCAGATGCCGAGACGCTGTTGAATGGCTTCGCCGCAAAGTATCCAGAAAGCATTTTCGTCAGCCGTCTGCCGGTCATGATTGCGAATCTATCTTTGCAGCAAAACGATCCGCATACCGCGTTGCGCGTGCTGGAAGAACACGCCGAGGACGCGAATGCACCGCACGCCGATTTCCAGCTGGCGCTGGCGCGCGCCAAACAAGGCACGGGAAGCCTGGACGAGGCGGCGCGCATTTATCGCCACATCTTCCTCAGCTTTCCCTTGAGCAATGAAGGCCAACAAGCCAAGACGCAGCTCGCCATCGTGGGCGCATCGGCGCCGCTTACGTTAACGGAACGAAGGTCCCATGCGGATGCGCTCTACGCCGGAGGCCGCTTTGCTGAGGCCGGTGACGAGTATCGCGCTTTGGCCAATGACTCCGCGCTCTCCGAATCGCAGGAGAAGCACATGCTTCTGGTGGCTGCGGCGGCGTGCGACCTGAAGAGCAAACGGTTGAGCAAGGAAGAACTCGATGCGTTGCCCGACACGCAGGATGAGAGCGGCGCGCGGCGCATGTACCTGGCCGTGGAACTGGCCCGCAACCGGGATGATGGCGACACACAGCAGTCCCTGGTGAACCAGATGGAACAGCGGTTCCCGGCGAGCCCGTGGTTAGCGGAAGCTCTCTATACGTCAGGCAACATGTATCTGTTGCGCAAAGACTTTCCTCAGGCGATTGTCTATTTCGGTGAGCTCGCCTCCCGCTTTCCCACGCATCGCTATGCGCCCAGCAGCCATTGGAAAGCGGCATGGCTGAATTATCGGCTGGGAAATTACTCCGCCGCCGCACTGCTTTTCGATAAGCAGATTGCGCTCTTCGCAGGTGGTAAGGAGATTCCCGCGGCACTCTACTGGCGTGGCCGCCTGTATGCCGATCAGGAGCATCAGCCGGCGATGGCTGCGGCTTACTACCAGGCCGTTTCCCGAGCCTTCGAACACTTTTACTATGCCGAGATGGCGCGCCAACGATTGGCGGAGCTGGGCCCGGTAGATCCGGCTGACGTCGCCATGCTCAACAACATACATCGCGAAGAAATTCCGGCGCTTACCGATGATGTTCCAGAAGACGACGAACACGTTATCAAAGCGCGCCTGTTGGCGAACGCAGGATTGAATGAATTCATCCCGGAAGAGATTCACGCGGCAGACGGCAGCGAGCAATGGGGAGCATTTGCCGAGGCAGAGATTTACGCTTCAGACGGTGAAACCTTCCGCGCGATGCGGGTGCTGAAGCGCGCTCTTCCTTTCTATGCCTCGGCCCCGATTGACACCATCCCCATGGGCTGCTGGAAGATTCTCTTTCCCCAGCCCTATTGGGATGCGATTGAACAGGACGCAGCCAGGAACGGCCTCGATCCGTACATGGTGGCTTCGCTCATCCGTCAGGAGTCGGAGTTCAACCCGGGCGCAATCAGCAATGCCAACGCCTGGGGGTTGATGCAGTTGCTGCCCTCGGTTGGCCGGTCCATGGCGAAGGAAGAGGGCATTCGCCACTTTAACGACAGCGAATTGCTCAATCCCGAGACCAATATCCGGCTCGGCACCCGCTACCTGAAGCAGACCCTGGACAAGTTTGACGGCCAGGCGCCGTATGCCTTCGCTGCGTACAACGCCGGCGGCAGCCGGGTAACCGATTGGGAAGCGATTGGCAAGTATCACGGCATGGATGAGTTTGTAGAATCGATTCCTTTTACCGAGACGCGTGAGTACGTACAGGCGATTCTGCGCAACGAGTCGATTTATCGTGAATTGAACAAGACGCACGCGGGGAGTGCCGGCCCGCCGGCTACGCAGTCAAGCGCCATGGCCCAGCCGAAGACGGCAGCCGCGCAGCCGTAGTGTATGCATGTTTGGTGCATCGGTGATGGGAATTGATACAGGCGAACGAAACGTGGATTGACGAAAGCAAGACTCGCAGAAAGAATTAGGCCATGTTCCGCCGGGAAACTGCGGAATGTTGGTAACAATACTTCACCTCGGTGGTGATTCGGCCCATGAGTAAGCATGCGCAGGATAGATTACCCCGGCTTGCGATTGTGGGCACGACGGCTGGAAAGACACGTCAGCAGCCGGCTGCGCCTCGGTGGTGGGGTCCGCGGCGTGCGGGCTTGCTGAGCCTGATGAGCCTGACGAGTCTGACGAACTTGAATGACGCGAAGCAAACAACCCAGACAAAACATACCAGCCGCATGGCGGTCATGCCGGCGTCCTCCCGTGGGTTGACGCTTGAGGCGCTCGTCCGGATTTGGAATTTTTTGCGTAGTTATTTTGTACACGGAACGGAGCCACGGCGTCGTGCTGCCGTTTTATCTTTTCGTCGAAACGCTGGGCAGGCGCCGGGCTTCCGTCGGCCGGTGGAGCACGAGTGTTTCGACGGCAAGAAGGCGAATGGCAGTGTCGGTTGGAATAGCGATGACGAGGTAGCGCCGCAGGAGGGAGGCAGTCGATAGCGCAAACGAGCGAGAGAAAGGCGGAGCATTTCTGCACGCCACATAACTATGGTGCACCACAAGTAACAGGATCGCACAGGAGGAATGGCATGTTGACGGATCTTGAATTGCTTGGAGAGTGGATTCCAGAGCAGATGGAACCTGGAACCTTGTTTGTGCTGGAGAACGCGGGATCGATGGGGGAAGCGAATAACCCATATGTTGCCGTGCTGGCATGTCCTCAATGCGGCGCATTAGGTTTGATTACGAAGATGCAATATGTCGGTTTGGAATCGATGATCTGCGGTTCGGACAACTGCTCCTCGGAGTATTACCTGAACGACGAAGGAATCGAATACCGCAAACCGCACTAGATCTTGGAGGAAGTCGGCAAAGAAGCAGCCGCCCGCGCATCGCGGACGGCTGCTTCTTGTTTGGGGCAACGGTTTCGATCCCGCGGAGATCGCAAAACCAGATTTCCTGCCACGCGGGAGCTGATACGATGGAGGCGTTGCGCGTAGTCGGGAGCCCAGGTTCCTGCAAGAGCGAGATGCGTGCAAATGCCCGGATGGCGAAATCGGCAGACGCAGCGGACTTAAAATCCGTAGGCCTTCAATGGCTGTGGGAGTTCAAGTCTCCCTCCGGGCACCATCTTCGGACCATCTCATCTGCTTCATTCTATTGGCTTTAATGGGTACCTTCAGACTGCTCGGACCAATTCCTTTGCAGAGGCACGAGTCTTCCAATCCGATTATTGTTTTCCTTCGAACGAATCGCCGACGGAAGGTAATTGCCAACTGCTCTAAG
>CAVXHH010000001.1:0-123323 GCA_963761405.1 uncultured Acidobacteriaceae bacterium | reverse complement strand
CGGTAACGGACGAGAGGCCCTGGCTGCTCTTGCCCATCGGGCCTACGACCTGGTTTTTATGGACGTACAGATGCCTGAACTAGGGCGGTATTGAAGCAACAATCATGCTGCGTGAGCAAGAGAAGCTAACTGGAGGGCATCAGCTCATCGTCGCCATGACCGCCCTGGTGATGAAGAATGACCGGGAGCGTTGTTTGGCAGCGGGAATGGAAGGCTATCTTTACAAAGCCGATTCGGCAACAGGAGCTGGACGAAGCCTTGGAGAGGTGCATGGGAAAACGAAGCCATTCGCCCAAACCGATCTCTCCCATCGATTCAGGCGAGGGCGCAGTCAACGCGGGGGAACTTCTGGAGCGCCTTGACGGCGATCGCGTCTTTCTGGCCGAGCTCACCGACTTATTCCGCACGGATTACCCACACCAAATCCGGGCTATCCGTGAGGGTATTGAGCAAAACGATGCACTGGGAGTCAAGCGGGCAAGCCACGCTCTCAAAGGGGCGCTCTCTAATCTTGCCGCCTCCCAAGCGAGCGGGATGGCGGCGAACCTGGAGCGCTTTGGAGCATCGGGCAACCTGGCGCCGGCGAAAATCGCTCTCGGCGATCTGGAAAAAGAAATAATCAGGACCGTCGAGTCCCTGGACCTTCTCTGCCAGGAGGCTATCCAGTGAAGATCCTCGTGGCGGACGACGATGCCGTCTCTTCTCGCTTGATGGAGAGACTTTTGCAGCGAGGGGGGTACGAAGTGGTTTCGGTGGAAGATGGCCGCCAGGCTCTGGAAATTATGCTGAGTCCGGAGGCACCGCGCCTTGCCTTACTCGATTGGATGATGCCCGGCCTGGATGGGCCGTCGGTTTGCCTGGAGGTGCGCAGTCACCGCGAACGACCGTACAGTTATATTACGCTGCTCACTTCAAAAGGCGCCAAAGAGGATCTTGTCGCCGGCCTGGAAGCCGGCGCCGACGACTATCTCACCAAACCATGTTATCCCGAGGAGCTAAGAGCCCGCCTGCGCACTGGCGAACGCGTGTTGCAGCTCGAAGATACCCTGGTGCACGCTCGCGAGGAGATGCGCTTTAGGGCGACTCACGATGCTTTAACGTCGCTATGGAATCGAGGCACGATCTTAGCTCACCTGAACCATGAAATGCAGCGGGCGCAGCGGGAGCATACCACGCTCGCTCTGCTGCTTTGCGACATAGACCACTTCAAGAAGATTAACGATGTGCATGGACACCTCTCGGGAGATGTAGTTTTGCGCGGGTTTGCGCAACAGCTCCTCGGCGGAGTAAGACCAGGGGACGCGGTGGGACGATATGGTGGCGAGGAGTTTCTCGTGATACTGGACGACTGCGGGCCGGAGGGCCTTCACGGCCGTGCAGATCAACTGCGGCAGTTAGTAGCGTCCTGCTCGTTCCCTGGAACCTTGCAAGGTCTCTCCATTACCATCAGCATAGGTGCCATGGTAGTTGACGAATGGGCCCTCGGCCAAAGCCCTGAATTCATCTTGAGTCAAGCCGACGCGGCGCTGTATCGCGCCAAGAAGGAGGGCCGTAACCGCGTCGTTATCGCTTCATCGCAACATATAACGACAATGGGTTCGGCGGAGTGTCAAGCCGAACCCGCAGTTCAGGGCTGGCTGTCCTTAAGTTAGCCAGGTGATTGATAAGCTTGTGGCGGTTATGCTGATGCCGAGGTTGTTCGTGAAGCCGGGGAAATAATATCTGCCTTGTGTCCGGGCTGTTGTCTAGATTCTTTCGCGTGCGGAAACGCCGGCAGTATGTACTGTGCATATTACTATTTGTCTAAATGGTGTGAGTAATATGCTTGTCTTTTTTGTTAGTGTTCAACAGGGCCAATAATCTAAGTCATAAAAATCCTATAGTGAGCCCACATACAGCGCAGCAGCCTATGGAAAACCAGCACGTAAGGCAGTCCGTTTCTCAAAATGAGTTAGCCAATGACGTGGCCCTGTTGTACTCGTGGGCCAAGATTGAAAACGCGCATTATCGCGATTTTTCCCGGCAACCGAAAAGGCCCATCCAGCCCCCGGTTCCTAGCGCAGAGCGGCCACACGAAGCTACCGGGGAGAGGGTCGAGAGCAACGGCAGTGGCAGTCAGGGCGTGGCTCCCTCTTCTACAGTTCTCGCTTCTCCGGCCCCGGCTTATGCATCCGTGGATGTTTCCAGTCCGCTATTACTCGATGGCTTGAGTCCAGAAAGAGCGATGCCCGAAACACACCGGGCTCCTTCACCACAGCAACCTGGTAACCAGGATTGGTTTCCCCAAGCCTTCTCGGGGATTGCGACAACGGGAATCCAGACTGGCCTTGAGGAAGCCAAGCCCGCGAACAAGACCGCCCCTGTGCTTGCCGTATATTCCATTGCCGGCGGCGTCGGCAAGACTACGCTATGCGCAAACCTGGGGAAAACGCTTTGCTCTCTGGGAGAACACTTGTTGCTTGTGGATGCCTCTGGCCGTGGTCTCTTGCCCTACTATTTCGGAGCTACAGACCTGCGACCGGGCCTCAGGAAGTTCGTAGCACCGAGGGTGAATGCGCCGTCCATCCAGGTGATTGCCGCCGACAAAGTCACTAGTCAATGGCTTGACGGCGACGTGAAGCAGGTAATGTCCAGTTCGCAGCGCACTATTTTCGACCTTGGGCCCTCCTGCGAAAGTTTGCTGGCTACGATCTTCGGTATGTGTACGTTGGTTCTTGTTCCACTCTTGCCTGACCTGAACTCTATTTTCGCTGTCTCACGGATCGAGCGTGCGCTCAGTGCGCAGTCCCAGGATTCGCAGACAACTGCTGTCTTCTACTTGTTCAATCGGTTCGATGAGTTCAGCAGCAATGACCAACAAGCCCGCGATTACGTCGCCCGGCAGTGCGGGCATCGTCTGTTGCCGATTGCGCTACGCCACAGCCCGGAGCTTGCAGAGACTCTTCGTGATGGAATTCCCGCGGCTCATCCTGAGCCCGGACCTCAACTGAGCCATGATTACCTCGAATTGGCCTTGTGGGTTCGAAGGGTTGCACCACTCAGCTCTGCCGCCCTTCTGCCGGGCAAGTGGAGTGAGCAATGAACGGACTGGTCGGGCGGTGGACTCGTGTGGGAACCGGTTCTGGTGTGTGGGCGGGTTTTGCTCGGCTGCTCACCTACGCTCTTTTGCTCTTTTTCGCCCTCAACTGCATCATGGTGGACTTTGAGTGGCCTGAGCAGGCCGCCCTCGGGATTGTCACGATTGCCCTGGGATTTGTGATTCACGGTATATCGGACTCCGAGGTCGTTACCCTGTCGCTCATGTTTGCTTCCATGCTGGCTACTGCAAGGTACGCCTATTGGCGTTGTTCTTCGGTCTTCGACGCGGCCGTAAATCCCGGCCAACAAGTCGGCAAGGTCGATCTCGCATTCATGTTGATCCTGTTGTCGGCTGAGGTGTATGCGTTCGCCATCTTGTACCTGGGCTACATTCAAACCATCCGCCCGCTCCGGCGGCCTCCTGTTTCGCTGCCCGCGGAGGTGGAGCAGTGGCCTCATGTGGACATTCTGATTCCCACTTACAACGAGCCTCTCATGGTGGTGCGGAGTACAGCATTTGCGGCCAGAAATATCGATTATCCACCGGACAAACTTCATGTGTACGTGCTCGACGATGGCCGGCGGGAAGACTTTCGCAAGTTTTGTGAAGAGACGGAGGTTGGCTATGTAACGCGCACCGATAACAAACACGCCAAGGCTGGAAATATCAATCGCGCGCTCGAAAACCTCACCTCGCCCTACGTTGCAATTTTTGACTGCGACCACGTGCCCACCCGCAGTTTTCTGCAAATTACATTGGGGTGGTTTCAAAAAGACCCCAAGCTGGCGATGCTGCAAACTCCCCACTTCTTTTATTCTCCCGACCCGTTCGAGCGGAACCTGCATCAGTTCAAAGCAATACCGAATGAAGGCGAGCTGTTTTATGGCATCATTCAGGATTGCAGCGACCTGTGGAATGCGACCTTCTTTTGCGGCTCATGCGCCGTATTGCGGCGCACGGCTCTCAGCCAGATAGGCGGTATTGCGACCGAGACGGTTACGGAAGACGCGCACACTTCGCTGCGTATGCAAATGCACGGATGGAATACCGCTTACATCAATATTCCCCAGGCAGCAGGCCTGGCCACGGAGAGCCTCTCCGGTCATGTCGGCCAGAGAATCCGTTGGGCCCGCGGCATGATCCAGGTGCTCCGGACAGACAATCCGCTCTTCGCCCAGGGACTCAAATGGCCGCAGCGTCTTTGCTATTTCAACGCCATGGTGCACTTTCTGTATGCCGTTCCCCGTCTCTTGTTTCTCACGGCGCCGCTCGTGTACCTGTTGCTTGGGCGCACCAATATTCCCGGCAACTGGATCGCGATTATGGCGTATGCGCTCCCCCATCTCTTCTTATCGAATATCACCAACTTCCGGGTTCAGGGAAAGCACCGCCACTCATTCTGGAACGAGGTATACGAAACGGTCCTGGCGCCGTACATCCTGGGCCCGACGATTCTGGCGCTGGTAAACCCGAAGCTAGGGAAGTTCAATGTGACCGCAAAAGGAGGGATTGTCAACAAAAGCTACTTTGACGCCCGCATTGCGCGACCCTACGTTGCCCTCATCCTGGTGAATGTTCTGGCGCTCCTAATCGCCCCGATTCGATTCTTTTTCTGGAACGCGGAACATCCGGGAACTGTGGTCATGAATGTTGTGTGGGTGCTGTTCAATATGGTGATCATTGGCAGCGCCAACGCAGTCGCCTTTGAATCTCGGCAGCTTCGCGCAGATGTGCGCATCGATCGGCGTATACCAACGCAAGTGCGGCTACCCGAGGGACAAACGATCTTTGGCCAATCCAGCGACATATCGCTTGGGGGCGCTTCGCTCACCCTGGAAGCGCCGTGCCCGCTGCCCCGGGGTTCGCTGGTCGAAGTGATTTACCCCCTGCGTGAGCGGCAAATAAGTTTTCGGGCAACCGTGGTCAGCGCCGTTGGACAGGATTTGCGCATAAAGTATGAGAGCTTTTCCGTTGAAGAGGAAGAATTGATGACACTGATCCTTTATTCCCGCGCCGATACCTGGCTGACCCAAAGCGAAAAACGTGAGGTGGATCGGCCATTGCGCAGCTTCGGGCATCTGATGCTGCTTTCGGTAAAGGGGGTTGGCTATGCCTTAGGCACGCTGGTTCCAAAAAGAAAGCTCCCCGCGCCGGCAACGGTCAGAGCGGCGGGATCCGCAGTGGCAATGCTGGCGCTGTTTTTTGCCGCGGCATCCGGAGTGCTCCACGGCGAAACTACCCGGCCTGGGCCCGCTACTGCCGCAGTGGCGAATGCCAGCCAGGGCTCCTTCCACTCCACCTTCACGCTCAAAGACCTGGGTGTCGCGGACGCAATCACATTTCGCGGCGTCGATGCCACCAGAAGCATTCCCTTCGCTTTGTCACAGACACAGGTTGCGCAACAGGCGAAGCTCAATCTCCGCTACTCTTTTTCCCCCAGTCTGCTAACGCAGTTCAGCCATCTCAACGTACTGCTCAATGGCGCTCTGATCGCCAGCCTGGCAGTCCCGGCGAAGAGCGCTGATGTTCAGGCGGCCCTCAGCACCAGCTTGACTCTTCCCGCGGAGCTGCTGGCCCGCAACAACGAATTGGGATTCCAGTTCATCGGCCACTATACCCTCACTTGCGAAGACCCCGCCAACACGGTTCTCTGGGGCCGCGTCGAGTCAAACTCCAGTATGGAAGTGTCAGGCTCATTGCTACCGCTCTCGGATAATCTGAACCTGCTTCCGCTGCCCTTCTATGACGAGTCGGTCGGCAGCACAACCGCTTCCATCCCGTTCGCTTTTGTCGCTCAGCCAGACCATCAGGCGCTGGAGGCCGCGGGTATCGTCGCCTCCTGGTTTGGAGTGCGTGCCAAATCGAGAGCGTTGATGTTTCCCGTGACACTAGGGAGCGAACTCCCCAAAGGCAACGTCGTTCTCATTGTGGAAGGGTCCTCTGCCATGCCTGCCGGGCTTGATTTCCATGGCGGCGGCCCGATGATCGCGATGCGCGTCAATCCCAGCGACCCATTTGGCAAGCTGCTCATTGTCGCCGGCGACGATGGCATGCAGCTGGTCACCGCAGCGCGATCTCTGGCGCTCGAAAACAACCTGCTTCAGGGCCCCACCGTCCAGGTCTCCGATTTTCAGCTCCCGGCCGCGCGTCAGGCCGATGACGCGCCCCTCTGGCTCCGGACGGATCGCGTTTCACCTTTGTGGAATTACTCTGTCGATCAAGCGTTACAGAGCGACGGCTCCGGTACCTTGCCGGTTTACCTCCGCATTCCTCCGGACCTTTATTTGGGCAACGCAACCACATTGCCACTCCATCTGGACTATCGCTATAACGCCGTCCCTCTTGCCGGTGGATCCACCATGCGGGTGAGCGCCAATGGTTCTCTGGTGAACGAGCTGCCCCTCCCGCAACGGGACAATCCCAAGCAGACGTTAAATGAAACCGTAGCTGTGCCGCTGGTGAGCATGCGGCCATTTGCAAACACCTTCCTGTTCAACTTCTTCTTCCAGATCCCCAAGATGGGCCAGTGCAGGAACAACCCTCCCATCAATTTGCAGGGGGCTCTCTTACGTAGTTCTTACCTCGACCTGCGCGGGCTGGATCATTTTGCCGCGATGCCCAACCTCGAACTGTTTGCCAATGCGGGCTTTCCCTTCACCCGCTTTGCCGACCTCTCCCAGACCAATATCGCTATGCCTTCCCGGGCCTCTTCTGGAGAAATAGGGTTGTACCTGATGTTGCTCTCCTATTTCGCGGAGCAGACCGGTTACCCCGCGCTTCGTCTTCACATTGACGAGCCCGCCGACGTGGGCAAGGACGCCGACTACCTGATTCTCGGAACGCCGGAGGATCAGCCCGCATTCGAACAACTCAACCACCGTTTGCCCGTTGCCGTGGCTCAGGACGGCTTGTCGATAAAAGACACGAACGGACTCTTTGCCGCTGTTCAATCTGCCTGGTGGCAAGTGGCGGAGTTGCGTCCCCAAGGGTTGTGGAACCTGACCGGAGCCAATCCGAAGGCTGGCTTGATTGCCAGCCTGGGCGAATCTCCGGATGCTGTCATGCAGGGAATCGAGTCGCCCTGGAGCAGAGGCCGGTCCGTAGTCACCATCACCATCAAGAACGACGATGCGGCGAAAGCGTTCACGTCTGCCTTTCTCAAGAGGGCCGGATCGGCCAACATCAGCGATTCGGTCAGCGTGCTGCAGGGAAACGACTTCACTTCCTACCGTCTAGGCGACGCGTTCTACCAGGTGGGTCACCTGCCCTGGTGGTCTCAGGTGGGGTACCGGGTCAGAGAATTTCCCTGGCTGGTAGTCTTGTTGACCTTTGTTCTCGGTCTCATCGTCGTACCGTGGACGCGCGCCAGGCTCGATCACCGTACACAAGCTCGCCTGGAAGGACGCCCGATATGATACCTATACTGTTACTAAGAGCCCGCCTCGAACTTCTCCGTTCGAGCTCTCTCCGGATCGAGAGGTGAAGCTCCGATGGTTAGAATGAGCGGCAAAGCATATCTCAGGCTCCTTCTCATGGCGTCCTGTGCGTTGGGGATGGGCCTTTGCAACCGTCTCTCCGCCGAATCGCCCGCGGAGAAAGTATTGCTCGCCAAGGCACAATCGCTCGTGGCCCATGGCCACCTGGAGTTAGCCGTCCAGACCTGGCAGCAGGTTCTGCTGTCCGACCCCGCCGAGCGCGAGGCGCTTCTCGGCATTGCCAAAGCCGACATACAGTTGGGTAAGACGGAAGAGGCCCAGAAATTTGCCCAGCGGCTGCGCGACCTTGGGGCCAGTTCCGCGGATCTGGGGCAGATAGAGGCCATGCCGCATGTGCAGCCGCCATCGGTTCGCCTTAAGCAAGCCAGGAGCTTGGCCCAGCAGGGCAAGTATGTCGATGCGATGAAGGTCTACCGCGAGCTTTATCCCGACGGGCCTCCGGACGGCGATATGGCACTGGAGTTTTACGAAACCCAAGCTGCAGTACCGGAGCTGAAGCACCAGGCTGTGGATCGTCTGCGCGAGCTGGCCGCGCACTTTTCAGCCGATTCGCGATACGCCATTACTCTGGGACGCATCCTGACTTACGATCCAAAGACCCGCGCCGAAGGCATTGCCATGCTGGGCCATTATGATGCTGCGCCCGAGGCGCAGCAGGCGTTGAAGCAGGCATCGTCGTGGGAGGGCGATGCGAGAAAGGCTGCTGCCGCTGGGGCAATCGCAGCGGCGAATGCGTCCACTACCCGTGAGCCTACCGCGGATCCCGTCGAAGGCTTAGCCTATCGCGCGCTCAATAGCGGCCAGCTCGATGAGGCCGAGCAGCAATTCCAGGCGTTGCTGGCAAAGAACCCTCATAATGCACGGGCTCTGAGCGGCATGGGCTATGTGTCGATGAAGCGAGGTGACTTTGCTCAGGCACTCGACTACCTGGAAAAGGCCCGCGCCGCTGGCGCCGCAAAGTTAGAGGGTACGATCTCCACCGCGCGTTTTTGGAGCCGAATGGCCCAGGCCGGCGCCGAGCAGAAATCCGGAGATGCTCAAACCGCCGCCAGGGATTATCGCGACGCTCTCTCTCTCAAGCCTACCAGCCCGGATGCTGAAGAAGCCCTGGCAGGTGCACTGTTGCAGGCGGGAAATCAGGCTGATGCCGTAGCCGTCCTCAAGCGCGAAGTGGCGGCGAGTCCGGAAAACGAAGCCGCCTGGCGCGAGCTGTTCCTGGCTCAAGCGCAAGAGGGAGATTGGCGCGAGGCGCTGACTAGTAGCGAGCGTATACCCAAAAACGTCGAAACTCGCTTAGAGAACAATCCGGATTATCTGCGTTTTCTTATCCAGGCCTATCAAGCGACCGGCCGGAAACTGGATGTGGACCGCGCGACCGAAAAGGCGCTTGCGCTGCCGTTTCCTAATCACGGCCGCGACTTGCCACTGGACAAGCAACTGCAATATGCCGGATTGCTCATGACCGTTCGCCGGGTCGAGCCGGCTCTTCGCCTCTATCGGCAAGTGGTGGTTGCCGATGCTGAAAATGCCGGCGCGTGGCGCGCCCTGATCGCAGCGGAGCATCAGCTTGACCGCGATGAGGATGCCTTTGCAGATCTCCGAAGCATGCCGCGCTCTGCCTATGATCAAAGTCAGAATGACCCGGGCTTCCTGGCGCTGTTGGGAAGTATGTATCAGTCGCGGAATCAATTGAACAGTGCCCAAAAGTACCTGGAGAAGGCGCTCTCGATTGCAGCTTCTCCAGAACCTGGCTTAGAACTCCAATTGGCCAACGTATACCTTGCTCAGGGACAGCCGGAAAAGGCATATTCCCTTTACCGCCGGGAGCTCGATCGAAATCCGCGCAGCCCTGACGCTTGGCGCGGAATGCTGACCACACTCCACCAAGCGAATCGCGATCGTGAAGCCATGCATGAGCTTGACCAAATGCCTGACTCTGTGCGGCTCGCACTGGAACAGGACACCTCGTATCTGCAGACGCTGGCATCCATTCAGGATGCAACCGGGCAGGATCGAGCCGCTCTCGAAACCTTCGATCAGCTGTCGCAGGTGTATCTCGATCAGCGGCTTGAGGAGCCGGCGGACACGCAGATTCAGTATGGCTGGCTGCTGTTGAAAGCGGGAGACGACCGCCGCCTGTACTCCGTGGTGTCGCAGCTCGCTGAGGCGCCGGGCCTGACGCAAGAACAGCAGGCGGCTTTTCACAAACTCTGGGCTTCCTGGAGTGCGCGCCGCGCAGACAGCGCGCTCGCCCGCGGCGATCTCGAAAAGGCGATTGTCATTCTGGAAACGGCGGCCCAGGCATTCCCCGGCAATGTGGATATATACAACGCCCTTGCGGGCGCCTACCTGAAGGCGGGGCAAGCCAAGCGAGCCATCGCAATCTATGCGTCGCTTGATCTGCGCCACGGCAGCCTGGCCCAGTACCACGGAGCGATCGGCGCCGCACTGGCCGCCCACGATCTAAAACAGGCAGAGTCATGGTTGCAATTGGCCCTGGGGCTTTATAAGGGCGACCCCGACATCTTGAAAATGGCGGCGCAGTACGAACAGGCTCGCGGCGATGCCGGACGTGCCGCCGCATATTATCGTGCCGCTCTGGAAGCGATCGGACCGACATCTCCAGCGGAAATTTTCTCTCATACCGCAAGCCCTGGCAGATCGCCCGACGATACGGGGCGCGACAACGCCCCCGCTCGAGAGCTGATGAAACTTCTCGCGCCCACGGGCTCAACCTCACAAACGACAGACGAACCGGATCGTGGAAGTGTGAGGAGGGAGGCCGCGGTCTCATGGCGTGACGGGCCGCGAGCCGTAGCCCCCACGCTAGGCGATTTTGATGCAGTAGACAATCACGATCAGACACTGAGCTTTTCCCACGACGATGCTCCCCCTCAAGGTCCCCGTTATTCCGGAAGCGATGGAGCGGTGACCGTTGTCCGCTCCCATAGCTCGCGCACCGCACCCTCGCGCCAGTTCAAGGATTATCCGCAACGGGAAATCCCCCCTTCTGGGCAAAGACTTACGGATGCGGAAAATGCCGGCCATGGGACGGCGTCTCTGGGAGACTTGACTGCTGTCGAGGAGCGACAGGATGCGCCAGTTCTCGCGTCGGCGCCCATTGTTCGCGCAAATTTGGAGCTGCCATCCAGAAGAGCATATATCCAGGTCCAGGATGAGGAGAGCGGCGGACGGCCACCTTCCGTGCGGAAGACAAATTCACCGGACGATCCGCGGTTGGCTGGCATTCCGGGTGAGTCGAATGCTGAGAAATTGCAGGACGCAGTTCGAAACCTGGAAGACACGCCGCGCGCCGAAAGACAATTGCCGTCGATTGGCAGGGAGCGGCCGGCCAATGGCCGGTCGCTGGAGAACGACAGCCCCGGCAGCCGGCAAGGTTTGGCATCCCAGTTTGCCGACCCGCCTCTTTCTTCGGAAACTGGACCCAGCGTGATCGCTTCGGCTGTGCTGCCGCCGCTCACCGGAGCGGTGGTCGCAAGCCAGGCTCCGCTGACTCCACGAGAGCAGATCCAGCAGCAATTAGCTGTGCTTGAAGGCGCGTCCAGCGGTTGGAACGGCGGGACTTCCAGTCTCGACTATCGTAGTGGTGCGCCAGGATTTGAACGGCTGGCGATATTTTCCGGCCAGGCCGAAGCCTCGGGTGTGCTCGGGCCAGGGGTGCGCACCACCTTCATCGTCGAGCCCGTGCTGCTCGATTCTGGACAAGCAACCAGCGCTGAGACGCTTCGCCAGGGAACACTATCTGCCAGCACGGTGCCTAACGTCCAATCCGCTGCCGGCACGGCAGGCGAGTTCCAATTGCAGACTTCCAATTTTGGAGCGCGCATCGGTACAACGCCACGCGGGTTTCTCGTCCGAAATTACACGGGTGGGCTGTACATCCATCCCGCGTCCGCTCATTTCTCGCTGGAGTTCACGCGAGACCCGGTTCTGGATACCCAACTCTCCTTCGCGGGTTTGCGCGATCAAGGCAGTGCGACCGCTAACTCGGTTGGCAACACCTGGGGAGGCGTAATCAGCAATTCGGGCGAGATACATATCAATTCCGGCGATCAGTTTTCGGGTTGGTACTTCCAGGGCGGCGGACAATATCTTACCGGCGTTCACGTAGCCAACAATGAGCGCATCGATGGAGACGGCGGGGCCTACTGGACGGCCTGGCGCTCCCCCGACTATGGCAACCTGGTCGTCGGCATGAACTTCTTCGGCACGCATTATGAGCACAATCTGCGGTATTTCACCTACGGCCAGGGCGGCTATTTCAGTCCCGGTGCTTATTTGCTCGCTGCTGTTCCCCTTACCTTCAATGGGCACTACGGAGCAAAATTTCACTATCGCACTACCGGAAGCCTCGGGGTGCAGGCGTTTCAGGAGAGCGCGTCGCCTTACTTTCCGCTGGATGCTGCTTACCAGGCCGCGCAGGGCAACCCGATCTATCCCGAGCGAACGAGCGTCGGTGGCAATTACAACCTCGATGCTGAAGGCTCCTACGCCATTGCGGATCACTGGTACGCCGGAGGGTACGTGAGCTTCAATAACTCCAGGGACTACGCCAGCGACAAGGTTGGCTTCTTCTTTCGCTATGTGACTCGCCCGCAACCGAAGGGCGAGGAGATCGGCCCAACCGGGCTCTTCCCGGTTCAGGGAATACGGCCACTGAGGACTCCCTGATGAAGACTCGCTAAAATGCACGCCACACCGGCCAGGACTAGGCTACGTTGCAGTTACAACCGGAGAGTAAACACACCTTCTACAGGCAGGCTGCAAACTACTTCCGGCAGTAAGCTATTACTTGGCGCGTCACCATTTTGATACTTAGGAACTCGAAGGAGTTTTCTTGTGTTCTACGTTCAGCCGCACAGCAAAGATTAACGGTTGAGCCGGGCTCCCATGCTATCGCTTTATTTCAACTTCTGGGGCCATCCGGAAATTTATGTGATAGCCGGCAACGGTATTTCGGGCGCTTCTACGTTACGTATTATGCGTCTTAGTAATACGCACGCCCACTTAGCAGATATGTGGGGGCACATAGGGTGCAACGGTAACCCGGCAGCTTAGTATCTACCACAGAAGTGTAGTTCCATAGGTAACCATAATTAGTTACAAACAATAGAGGGCAAGACTATCTCCTATCGGTGCGCCAGCTATCTCGATCGTCGTTTGCAGAACACGAGACGCCGGCAGCCAATGAGGTCACAAATTGCCCAAATCACGTAAGTCAGCAGTTGACTGCACTCGGGCACCGGCCCGTTCAGGATGACAGCATGCTGAAGGCTGCCAATTAGAATAACGGGTCTCAAAGCGGGAAGAGGGGAACCGATCGTGCACCAATGTTGCGGCAGGACAACTCGAGTCGACAAGTTCACCATGACCAAACACAGGCTTTGTAATGTGCATTCTCTTCTGCGGACTGCCTTGGTTCTCTTTCTCTTGGCTACGGCTTACAGTGCCCGGGCCCAGATACTGATTCCAGCGCTCAAAGCCCCTCCGCACTTCGCAATATTTGGAACCTTCACCGATGTCAAACCCAATTACGTGAATTTTGCCGATTTCGCGGTCTATGGAGTCTCCGCGGGAGGTTATCTGCAGACGCGCCACATCCTGGGGGCAGAGATAAGAGGTTCTATAACGAGATGGGGTGGTAGGGAGCATGAAGAGTCGGCCCTTGCCGGCCCTCGGGCGTCATTGCATTTCGGCCATTTTGCCCCCTATGTAGCCCTGCTTGGTGGCTATGGAAACACCTGGCAGTTTAGCAACCCGCCTAAGCCGGGGCTGCCCAAACCCGTGGATATCGAAGAAATCAGTCCTCAATGGTCAATTCTCGGGGGCCTGGACGTTCACCTGAAGCAACGCCTCTCGCTGCGGATAGGCGAGATCTCTTATTCGCAGGTATACCGGAAGGAACAGACGATAACACCGCTATCGGCGAGTGTGGGTATCGTCTATCGAGTCAATTGGCCACGAGGCGGAAGGTAATGTGGGCCCGCATCGACAGATATAGGAACAAACTGCACCGCGCCCCGGCTTTATAGTCGGATACTGACAGTCTGGGCGTCGATTTCCCGCGGAGAAGACCGATGCCGGGTGTGCGGCGCTCCCCAGGGGTTGCCGGGAGAAGAGCCGGCTTTCATCTCTGTTGGTTGAGTCAGCCTAATGCAGCATGCACGTGTTCCGTGAGGTCATACGCGCTAAATAAATGTGGCCCCATCGAGTCAGTCGATGGGGCCACATTTATTTGCCGTGTTGTAGAGCGAAGTTATCTGCCGGTTCGACGGTTTCGTGAGCTGAGCTCTACGCCATATCGTCTTTTCGCTGAAGCAGCCTAACCCTTCGTATCGGTCCGCTGATGATCCATCTGTGTTGCGAAACCCGGCCCGTGGGGGCCGAAGAAGGTACCTACGTTGCCTCGTACATCACCTGCTTTACTACCTCACAGGTGCCCGCCAGATGCTCAGGTGTGAGAGTTGGATGCACTGGGAACATGAGACTTGTTTCGCCGAGTTTACGCGCAATCGGCAGCCGGTTCTTTGGTCTCCATTCGAATGGAAATGCATTTTCAAGGTAGATTTCGCTACAGCTACCGACAAAGCAGGGAACTCCTCTCGCGACGATTTCTGCGAGAATACGATCCCGGTTCCAGTCTGGGCGAAGGGAACTGGGACGGACAAACGCATAATACTTGTAATAGGCATGGCCGATATGTGCAGGAGGGAGCGTCAATCGCAACCCCGGGAGTGTGGAGAATGCCTCGGTCAGCATAGTGGCGTGCTCTCGCCGTTTTTCCACCCAGCGAGGAAGTTTTTGCAACTGTAACCGTCCGATTGCCGACTGGATTTCTGTGAGCCGCCAATTGCTTCCGAACGAGTCGTGCAGCCAGCGGAATCCCGGCCCATACTCCCGGCGGTACACGGCGTCGTAACTCTTGCCATGATCCTTATATGCCCAAGCCCGCTCATACATCGCGTCGGAATTCAATGCAATGATGCCGCCTTCGCCGGCGGTGGAAATGATTTTGTCCTGACAGAAGGAAAATGCACCAATGTCGCCAAGCGAGCCGACAGGGCGTCCTTTGTACGTCGCTCCGTGCGCTTGCGCGCAGTCTTCAATGACTTTGAGCCCATGTTCACGGGCCAATTCCATGATCTGCTCCATCTCGCAGGGCCACCCCGCCAGATGGACCGCCACAATCGCCTTTGTCGCAGGGCTTAGTACCCTGCGAATCGAGTCTGCGGTAATATTCTGACTTTCGGGGTCCACTTCCGCGATGACCGGACGCGCTCCGACGGATACGACACAGCTTGCGGAAGCTATAAATGTTCGCGAGGAAGTGACGACTTCGTCGCCCGGACCAATCCCGAGGACCCTCAGTGCGAGCTCCAGAGCGAGCGTGCCATTGGCAACGGCTACGGCATGCCGCCTCCCGAGATACCTCGCATATTCCTTTTCGAACTCCTTGCCCTCGTTTCCAGTCCAATAATTGACCTTTCCTGACGCGAGCAATCGAGTGGCCGCCTCAATCTCATCCTGATCGAAGTACGGCCAGGAAGAAGAATCGGTCCGGCCTGGTAAGGGGCTTTGGAGGTCCGCGATCCGCGGAGTAGAAGTTCCTATCAGCGATGGGCTCAATTGCTCAATCCTTTCAAAGTGAGTTGCCCATGCGTCCTCGACAGGCCAGCGAGATTGTAGCGCTGTACGCGAGCAGGGGATCCAAAGGCGACGACATCCTCCGGAATATTTCGGACCGCAACCGAACCTGCGCCCAAAACGCTTCGAGAGCCGACCTGAACCAACGGAAGCACGGTGGCGCTTATTGCTATGTGGGCCAGATCGCCCACTCTGGCTCCGCCTCCAAGTGCAGCATTAGGCGATATGTGGGCGTAATGGCCGATAATGACATCATGTTCCACAATCGCCCCGGTGTTGAGAATTGCGCCCTCCCCGATCACGGCGTCTGCATTTACCACTACGCGTGGCATGATCACGGCGCCTCGGCCGATGCGAGCGGAAGGTGCGATGATCGCCGAGGGACTGCAGATCGTTGCCACGTCGATATTGCGAGAAATGAGCGAACGAGCAATGGCCATGCGAGTAAAGTTGTTACCGACGGCTAGTGCGATCGCGTAGGTGTCAGGAGGCATGTCATGCAGCCATCGCAGACCTCCAAGAACGGGCAGTCCCAGGGTAGTCGATCCGTGGAGAGCGTCGTCATCGTCGGCGAAGCCAGCCAACACAAATCCGGCCTTCGCCGCAACCGTAGCGACTACCTTACCGTGTCCGCCTGCACCAAAGACAATCAACTTCTTGTCAATTCTCAACGTTTGTACCCATGAACTGTGGCATTGTGGCGTGTCCGTGATTCGAGATGCCCGATCTGCGAATGACTCGCAGGCAGGTCATCCACAGAATGCGAAGATCGAGGAAAAAGTGTGCGTGGTCGACGTACCAGACGTCTAATGCAAACTTACTCTCCCAGCTAATAGCATTCCGTCCATTCACTTGCGCCCATCCGGTAATTCCTGGCTTGACGGTATGACGCCGCGCCTCCTCTGCCGTGTAGCGAGGGAGGTATTCCATCAGCAAGGGCCGGGGGCCGACGAGACTCATCTCTCCTTTCATTACATTCCAGAACTGAGGTAATTCATCCAGGCTGAGATGGCGAATGAAGGCGCCTATCCCGGTGATTCGCTGTTCGTCGGGTAGCAAGTTTCCGTCTTTGTCCCGAGTGTCCCTCATGGTGCAGAACTTATACAAGGTGAACGGTCTTCCATGAAGGCCCGGGCGCCGCTGTCGGAACAGGACCTTACCCTGTTTAAACCATAGCAATAGGGCGATCAGGGCTGAGAGCGGCAAAGCCACGATACTGCCTGCCAGTATGACGGCAAGATCGAACGCGAATTTAGCTCGACGATACATTCAAGGTAACCCAAACTAGTAGTGATTGACGTGTCTTCGGCCGGTGGGATGGATGGAGGAGGCGTGTTTGGCTTGCCCGAGCCTCTGAGCTTATGTAGGGTGTGTGGTTCAGCGCAGCGAATCGTTATCCTATGTGAGGTAGATCTGAGGACACAAGGTATCCCGCGCTAAATCGCAATCGACTACGCTCCGAACGTGCGGTCAGTTTTCCAAGCGACTCCACCATTTCGAGCTACCATCTTGAAAACACGTTCGAACTTGTCTACCCCGGTGGAAACGGAGAGTTGGCTGTCATAAAAAGCTCTACCGGCGCGTCCCATGTCGGCGAGTTGCTCATTTCCGGTGGTGACGAGTTCCTTCACCGCCTCTGCAATGCTATGCGGGTTGCCTGGTTCGCAGAGGATGCCGCAGCGAGCCTGTGTTACTAAGTCTGCGGCATCGCCGCGAACCGCCATCAGGATTGGCTTGCCGGCGGCGAGATAAGCCTGGGTTTTCGATGGAATCGTAATGCGAAACAGGGGATCATCCTTAAGGTGCACCAGTAATGCGTCCGCGCCCGCGAGGATACCTCCCATGGCATTCATCGGTTGTCGGGGCAGGAATCTGACATTGTCGAGTTCCATTTCCCGAGCCATATGTTCTAGCCGGTCGCGATCCACGCCGCCGCCCATGAAGAGAAATTCCGCGGACGGCACGGTAGTCCGACAGATTTGCGCAGCATGGAGCACGCTGTCGAGACCCTGGACATGCCCCATCGTGCCGGCAAAGAGAATGCAAAAGCGATTCGCGTCGCCCAGCCGTTTTACCGGTCCGCAATTGGGCTTAACCGCCGTTTCGTCACACCAGTTGTAGACTACATCGATCTTGTTGGATGGGAGTCCACGGCGGATCAGCTGTGTTCTAAAGCCACGAGAAAGCACGGTGATGTGCTTGGCGCGGCGATAGACGAATTTGCACAATCGGCCCAACAGAGCGAGTGCCGTCGGATTCGACATCATACCCGAAGCGGCGACCGTGTCGGGCCAAAGATCTTGAATGTCATAAACGAAAGGCGCATTCCGAAGGAAACCGATCACCATCGCGGCGAAGCCGATGGTGATTGGTGGATGGTAGACATACACTACATCTGGTGTCCTGATTAAGGCCGTGCCAATCACTGCTGCCGAGAGTGCAAAACTTATGTAATTGAGAGCTCTGTGAACGCCGGAGTTGCTATGGCTCGGATAAAGCATTACTCGCAAAACACTGATGCCGTCGATTTGTTCACGTACCCATGGGCGCATTCGATAGCCAGGATAGAGTGTGCCACCGGGATAGTTAGGAAAACCGGTCAACACCTCAACTTCATGGCCACGTGTGACCAACTCACGCGCGAACAAGAGTCCCTTGAACGTTGGCTCCGGCTCAAACCACTGGGTCAAAATAAGAATCTTCATGCGTTTAGGAAACCTTCGATCGACACAGCAACCCTCATCCTATGCGTTCCACGGATTGACTAAGTGCTGTAGGCCGTGGGCCCGGGTTTGCAAGCTGTTGAAGCAACTGAATCATCTTAGGAAGGTTTGCCTCACGCGCCAGATGGCGCAAGGCATAATCCAAACCGCGAACTCCGGCGGCTCGGAGATCTTCGCGAGGGGTGGCTGTTATGACCTGCAACGCAGAGGCCGCGCCGACGGGATCTCCTGGAGGAATCACCCACCCTGCTTTCGCGGCCGTTATCAATTCTGCGGTCTGGGAAGTCCCAAGGACCATGGCGAGGATCGGACGGCCAGACAACATATATAGGATGAGCTTCGAAGGAACTGAGACTAGGGACTGCTCTCCGTGCGTTGGGAGCAATAAAACGTCCGCCGCGCCTAAGATGATTCCGGTGTCTTTCCTGGAGCAAGACGTGTAAAAGAAGACGCGATCCTGCAGCCCCTTCTCCTCTACCAATTTTTGGCACGCCTGCAAACGAGAGCCCGCTCCGGCGATGAGCATGCAGATGTTCTCGTCATTCCAGAGAAACTCGAATGCTTCGATGACCGTTTCTACCCCAGCCGCCGCGCCGACGTTGCCTGCATAAACCGCGAAGATCGTGTGATCGGTTATCCCGTACTTCTGGCGCAAAGCATAGGCTCCACGGGCATCCACATTGACCGAACTCGCGTCGGTCCAGTTCGGCAGTACATGGATGCGATCTGCGGGCACTCCGCGGTCCAATGTATATGTTTCGCGGAACCGGTCCGACATCACGATGAGCGCCTTTGCGGAATGCGCAATCCTGGCATCCAGCGCTCGCAGAATTTTGAAAAGTAGCGATTGCGCGGCAAGCTTCTTCTGCAGCGCCAGGGATTCCGGGTAAGCGTCCTGGATGCTCATTGCCACGGGAACGCCTCGCAGCCATGCGGCAGCCGACGCCATGCCGGAAGCGAAAATCACCCATGAGTTCATATAAATGACGTCGGGGCGGGGGGCGAACATAACGCGGACCGAAGAGGTAATCGCGAATCCGGCATTTTCCAGGAAGCGACTCCCCATGGTTGACTTTCTGGACAGAAATGAAAAACAGCGGATCACAGAAAAGCCCATATTCTCTGTGCGATAGAGCGATCTCCTGTAACCCTTGAAGAGGTTTCCGTCAGGCCGGCTCGGAAACGGAGCTAAAACGGTCACTTGATGGCCTTGGCGAAACAACTCATCGGCAATTTGGAAGCTGGTCTGCGCCGTTACTGCAGTTTCAGGCGGGAACACAGCACTCACGATCAAAACCTTCATGTTCTTACTCGCGGGTTCAGGAGTCGGCGTTACGCATTTTCACTTCTACTCTGCACAGGGGAGATCAGCGAAGAGCGGCTTTTCTTGGGAAAAGCCGCCTCGGGAGCGGTTGCCCTGTATACGCCAGAAGTGAAAATGCTGCAGAGTCGGAAGGGACGACGCTCTGTTTAAGAATCGAATTTACAAAAGGGCACTGTGCATGGTCTGGCCGTCAGTCCCACAACCGCCGCTTTTGGCTACAAAAGACGCTTCACTCGCTTGGACGTTCCCGCCACACAACACGGCGAACGTAGCTGGTATAGCTCAGGATGATTCGCAGAACCTTTTCAGACACATTGGGAATGCTGTAATCCTGGACAATGCGCAGGGCCCGTTGTCCGCCGGTTGGCTGTGCCTCCAGCACCTTCAACGCATCCAGAACATTCTCCGGGTCCAGGCCGGTCATCATCACCGCCGCTTCTTCCATGCCCTCGGGACGCTCGTGCGCCTCGCGGATGTTTAGCGCCCGGAAATTGAGAATCGAAGATTCTTCTGTGATCGTTCCGCTGTCGGAGAGCGTCGCCCGAGCCTTCATCATCAGATGGACGTAGTCGGAGAACCCCATAGCCTTCACCAACCGGATCTTCTCTGAAAAGCTCACGCCTTCTGCCTCAATCCGCTTCCGCGTCCGCGGATGCACAGAGACAATCACGGGCAGTTGATATTTCGAAGCTACGCTTTCCAAGACCCTCACCAGGTTGCGAAACTGTCTCGCAGAGTCGATGTTCTCTTCGCGATGCGCACTCACCACGAAGTAGGCATCTTCGGTCAAGCCAAGGCGCGCCAAGACGTCGGAGTCATCAATCTTCTGCCGGTAGTGCGTTAGCACCTCGTACATGGGGCTGCCGGTCTTGATAACTCGATCCGGCGCAATCCCCTCACGCAGCAGATATTCGCGAGAGATGTCGCTATAGGGCATGTTGATATCGCTGATATGGTCGACAATCTTCCGATTGATCTCCTCCGGAACCCGTTCATCGAAGCAGCGGTTTCCGGCTTCCATGTGGAAGACCGGAATTTTTCTTCGTTTGGCCGCCAGCGCCGCCAGGCAACTGTTTGTGTCACCCAGGATCAGCACCGCATCCGGCCGCACTTCGGCGAGCGCTTCGTCCGATTTAGCAATTACCAAACCAATCGTTTCGGCGGCATTTTTCCCGGCCGCTTGTAGAAAGTAATCGGGGCGCCGGATTTCGAGATCGTCGAAGAAGACCTGGTTCAGTTCATAGTCATAGTTCTGACCGGTGTGTATCAGCACGTGTTCTGTATCGCGGTCGAGTGCCGCGATCACCCGCGACAGCCGAATGATCTCCGGCCGGGTGCCCAGAATGGTGGCTACCTTCATGCCTTCTCCAGTTGCAGAGACGTGGTCCGCTCCTCAAAATCGACGGGGAGATAGTAGGTATCCGGCCGATTCGGATCGAACATCTCACTCGACCAGAACAGAGTTACCATTTCTCCCGTGCCCACATTTGCAATCGAATGCGTGAATCCGGGCGGAATGTCGATCACCCGATACGCGCTGCCGGTCACAAAATACGCTTCGACCGGACCACCTTCCACGGCTCTCATCCGGATCAGTCCGTCCCCCTCCACGACCAGGAATTTCTCTGTCTTAGTGTGGTGATAGTGGTTCCCCCGCGTCACCCCAGGCCTGGTTCTGGAGACGAAGATCTGCCCAAAGTGCTGTTGCTTGATGAATTCCGCCAGGCTACCGCGCGGGTCAGATCTGATCTCGAGGTTGTAACCTCGAGCCGCCGGGGCAACATAGGATAAATAGGTCGCATAGAGCGCGCGGTTGAAGCAGTCCGAAAAGTCCGGCATCGTGAGCGTAGTCCTCGTCTCATGAAATGCCTGGATTCTGCCTGCCAGGTCGCCGAGCTCAATACGATAGCTTGGAATGTCTTTGCCTGCCTCGCCCCCAGCCTGCGGCCCATCGATTTCGGCTAGAAACGCCGCCACCACATCGTCCACGTAGCTCAACTCCACTTTGCGGGCCGGATCGGAAACGGCAATTGGCAGATCGTTTGCGATGTTGTGGCAAAAGGTTGCCGTGACCGAGTTGTAGTTGGGGCGGCACCACTTCCCGAACAAGTTCTTCAAGCGGTAGATTCGGACACAGGCTCCAGTCTCTGAGGCAAATTCCTGCAGCGCCTTCTCGGCCTTCACCTTGCTTGCTCCGTAGGGATTGTCCAGTTCGGCCTGAACCGAAGAACTGAAAACAATTTTCGGAGAACGCCTGCCTTCCCGCAGGAATTGGCAAAGCTGCTCCGTCAACCCTGCATTCCCGCACTCGAAGTCGATGGGATTCTGCGGTCGGTTAACGCCGGCCAGATGGAAGACTACATCGGCCTCAAGCAGCCAGTTCCTTAGGTCTTCGGTCGAATCCTCCCGACCAAGAATCATCGTCACGCAATCCTTGCGCTCAAGCAAGTGGGCCGCCAGATTGCGGCCCAGGAACCCCCGTCCGCCGGTGATAAGAATCCGCGTCACGCCAGCACCGCCTTTCCGTTCAGGGCATCCTGTACACATTGCAGCTGCAGCAGCAAGTTCATCATCGCATCCACGTCCAATAGTTCTGTGTTGTGGGAATTGTAGTCGTTGGCTTCGGACACCTCGGTTTTTCCTTTGCTGAAGAAGCTCGAATAATTCAGATCCCGCGCATCGGCCGGCACCCGATAATAATCGCCCAGGTCCTCGGCGTGGGCCATCTCTTCGCGGTTCAAGAGTGTTTCATAGAGTTTCTCGCCGTGCCGCGTACCGATGACCCGAATCTCATTTTCCGCCTCCAGAAGCCTCAGCAGCGCTTCCGCCAGGGTGCCGATGGTCGCCGACGGAGCCTTCTGCACAAAAATATCTCCCGGTACGCCATGTGCAAAAGCATAAAGCACCAGGTCCACCGCTCCCTCAATGGTCATCATGAAGCGGGTCATATACGGATCAGTTACGGTCAGCGCCTCTCCAGCCTGGATCTGATTCAGTAGCAGCGGGATCACCGAACCCCGGGATGCCATCACGTTCCCATAACGGGTCCCGCAGAACACAGTGGGACTCTCCCCGTACATCCGCGCCTTGGCCACCATGCACTTCTCCATCAGCGCCTTTGACATCCCCATTGCGTTCACGGGATATACCGCCTTGTCCGTGCTCAGCACGATCACCTTGCTGACCTCGGAAGCATGGGCAGCTTTCATCACATTCTCAGCGCCCAGCGTGTTCGTTTGGAGCGCTTCAATGGGGAAGAATTCACAGGACGGAACCTGCTTCAGCGCCGCCGCATGGAAGACGAAGTCCACGCCGCGCATCGTCTGCAAAACGCTGTCGTAGCTCCGCACGTCTCCGAGGTAAAATTTCACCGCGGCGTTTTTGAGCCGCCCCCGCATGTCATCCTGCTTCTTCTCGTCCCGGCTGAAAATCCGAATCTCGCCAAAGCCGACCTTAGTGGCCATGTCGACGACGGCGTTGCCAAAAGTGCCCGTGCCGCCGGTAATCAGAAGAGTCTTTCCTGCAAATATGCTTGAGTCCATTCTCGTTGGCCCACTTTCTCCGGGGTAAAAAACCATTTGCGGCGAGCAATTTCCCGGCGGTATTGCTCCGCTCAAATTTCAGATTTCAAACGCCACTGTCGATGGCTGTAGAGCATCCCTCAGGGCTAGGCCCAAATTTCAGGGAGCGTTTACGGCACGCTCACCCTTTCCGCCCTGGGGCGTAGATTAAGCGCGGCCTCGAACATCGCAAGATGCTGACTTACTGCCTCTTCAACAGAGAACCGCCGTCCGTATCCTCGGGCGCCATTCGAATAGGCCGCGTAGGTCTGCGGATCCATATCCACACACTCCTGCAGCACTGCAACCCACCTCTCCCGGTCGTTCAAGGAGATGTCGAAACCGGCGTGTACCTCGCTTAAATTTATCCATGGAGTCTCATCACTGAGGATGACCGGCGTACCGTTCACGAACGATTCCACCGCCGCGTGACAAAAATTCTCACCCCTTGTCGGCAGGACGAAGAAATGGTGGTCGTGTAGTACCTGTGGCACGGCGGAATGGTCGAGTGAGCCGTGATATTCGACCATGATGTTAGCTGGAAGTTGTGCCAGCAGCGCTCTGCACCTTTCCCAGTAAGCACTGTCCGTTTCCGCCACCGGGCCAAAGAGATTAAGCTGCACTTGCCCACGGAGTTCTCTTAGCAACTCGAGCAGGAAATGCAGATTCTTCTTCTCGCTGATCCTCGTGATGAATGCCAGCTTTACCGAACCAGATTCCTTTGCCACACGTGGGGCCGTCGCAACGATGGTATCGCTGATGTTGCAGGCAATATGGACGGAATCCGGATTCAGTCGCCGCGCTGGCGCTGCCGCTAGCAACTCCGATCTTTCGCGAGGAGTAGAAACCTGCCATAGCAAGTTTTCGTGGAAACCCAAAAGTTTGGTTGAATGGCGGTAGAGGGCTTTTTTCTTCCGTTTGATCTCCATAGCCCCAGGAGAGAACTCGCCCCGCGCTGCCAGCAGCATGGGCGTGTTCCCAAGTGCCCCCCCACGGCGGAGCAGCACCATGATCCTGGTGAACACGTCCTGAAACGAGTTGAGAGAAATGATATCTGGCCGTACCTCTCGAGCAGCGCGAAGAAGAATCCCTGGCCCGACCGAGGAACAATACAGCACCTGCGCATTGCCAACGCGATACCACTTGTTTGGTGTCACTCCGGGATAGCTTTCCGTATCTGTAGCGTCTCTGTCTTTCGTCACCACGTAGAAATCAAAATAAGAGCTAAGGTGGGCGACCATATTCGCGATGGAACGGATTGGGCCACCAGACTTGTACCCCGGCAGATAGCTCGCCGTGCAAACCAGCACGCGTTTACGTTCCCTGCAACTGCCTACCGGTGCTGCCATCTCTTCGATCTGCTCAACCGACACCGTCATATACGCTCATTCCTCCCAACCGTCGCCCTGATGAACTCGCCCAGTACCCGCTCGCGACCGTAATCGCGGTGAATCAGATCGTGAGACGGGTCATATACGGATCAGGTCATTTCTGGCTCCCGATCTCCTTCAGAAAGCTCCGAGTTTCCAGCCACCATGGCGCATTGTTATCCCAAGTTTCTTTCCACCCACCCCAGATCACTACACCATCTGCATGCTGCCGTGCCGTTTCCAGCTCCATTCTCCAGTAATCGCGCGGCAAATAATCGCCCCCCTTGCCAGCTTCATCCAATTGGGGCCATAGAAAAACATAGACTGGTTTTCCATGTGCAAGGCGGCGGGCCTCCTCAATCTGTGCCATGGCAACTTTCCGCCACCCGTCCTGATCCTTTTGGAACGTGTAGATGGCAGGAAAGAGCACATCGGCCTCTTGAGCAGCTGGGGCGACGCGATTATTCGTGACCTGCCACGCGCGGTACCCAGCCGAATTGCTCCCACTAATTGCGTCCCTGTAATTAAAAATAGGGACTACCCCGTAGTATCCGAGCCTTAGTGATGGCGCTGATTGCTTGAATAATTGGATCGTGGCCTGATACTTCCGGACGCTATCAGCCACTTTGGCCGGAAAGCCGACGTTCGACCAATTCTCGATGTCGATTACTGCGATGCCCGTCGATCTGCTGGCCTGCAGAGCAAGTGCGCGGATCACCTTCGCATCTGGAATACTGAGGCGATCTTCTGTGTTATTCCACATCGCTGCCGAATAAATAACCGTGATCGGGCTAAGCCCGAAAGGCGTCAAATCAGGTTTCTGCACATACAGTGTACCGTCATAGACGACAAATCCAGACGCCAGGGCAGTTCTTTGAACCTGTGCATCAGCGACCAGCAGCCGCGTGACCATCAATAGAACTATCAGCGATTTCATATCCGTCCAATCTCCATCAAACTTATAAGCCGTACACATTAATACCAGGGCGGCAACGGTCGCCGCCCCCCGCCTCGAAGGTACTCAACAATATCAACGAGGTACCGGGCGACGCGCGGCCCTTCCAAAACGCACGACCACTCTCTGATGCGCGCGCTAGATTTCTCGGTGCGCCTTCCGTGTTCGATCCACCCCTGCAATATGCCTCGCAAGCCTTCCACCGAGCCGGCTTTGAAGATAGCTCCCCGCCATGGCTCGCGCAGCAAGTCGGCGGCGCCACAATTGTCGCTGCAAACGACTGGAACGCCACACATTAGGGCTTCGTTTACTACGGCTCCCCAACCGTCTTTCCTGCTAGGAAGCAGCAGCAGGTCTGTGTCCTGGAACAGGTGGCCCACCATCGCGCTGTCGACCTTCGGGTGAAAGGAAATCCTGTCGGCGACGCCGCTCTCGCCGGCTACCTTCATCCAGCGCCGCAGGTCCGGACCATCCCCGACGACGTCAAATTGCCAGTTACTGGCTGAAAGCCTTTCCAATCCACGGATTGCCGTTACACCATCCTTCAGGCGGAGTATTCGCCCAAGATACAGAATGCGAAAAGTGCCCCGCTCATTCCCTTTGTGCCTGTTCTCCGATGTTATGACTGGCTTTTCCGTCACATAGGCGAACGGAAAAATCTTTGCAGGGTCGTACCCGGCGCGCTCAAACCACCTAACCCCCAGGTGTCCCATAGCGAGAACGAAGTCGAGATTCTGGCCGACAAGATATCGATCGAGACGGTACTTAGCCTGGCGAGCCAATCCCATGACGCCCCGATTGTCTGCAGTTTCCGATATGAGTCCGACCATCGCCCCGGTCTTAGCCAAACGAGGGAGAACCCGCCGATTTAGCGGGACGCCTGGCAGCCCGTTGAGCAGGTGAATCGACAATGCGCTATTGTTTCCTCTTATGAGCCGCTCGACATCTGCATCTGTCGGTCTGATCAGAGAATGCGCAGGTGCGCAGTCCGGCGTGTGCCATCCAATCGCTCTGCGGTGATCAGACATCTCATTCTCTGCGACTACGGTGACAGTCTGATCCGGTATAGACGCGAGAGCACGCGCGACTGCAGACAGATGAGGGCTCAATATGTTCTGCCAAAGCGTCCAGTTCATCTGCTTGGAGTCCTAAAACACTGCTTGGGAAAGGTGCCGCTGACTGCAAAGAGCGAGAGTAGAGCCCACATCAGAATTCCCAGTCCGCCAACCGAATAGAAGATCATCTCTCCCAGATTAACCCCGAGCACCGCGGCGAACAACGCGGAGGTTTCTCCAGAGTCCACTCGAGCGAGTGTAAAGACTGAAAACAGAAAGGCGAAGATAAAGAGTGACCCAATTAGACCGATCTGGGCTATGGTCGCCAGTGGCAGAAAGCCCTGTTCGACCGGAGCCGAAAGCGGAATCCCCCCCAACTGAGAACCATTAGCATCCATGTTTGCTTGAGAATCTGGATCGACGCCGAAACCGTATCCCAACATTGGGTGTTCCGCCGCTAGCTTGAGCGCGTCGAATATCTGCCCCCCGCGGGACGACTCATCCAAGGCAACCCCCGGGTTATCGACAGAAACGAGCGATTGCTCACCGCCCTTTTCTAAAAACGCGGCGAATCCTTCTCTTATACCGGGAGAAACGCTCACAACTAATATAAGCCCGGTGATTGCTATCGCTACAACCGGAGCTGGAAGATACTTAAGCCGGCTATACTTAACTCCCCGTACAGCGGTTTCGAAGAGATAAACAGTGCCGCCTAAAGCAATCGCAACCAGCGCGGTTCTTGCCTCGGTAAAAAAAATCAATGACCATAGGGCTAGCCCGAAAGCAATCAACACACGGCTCAAGCGAGGCGCCTTACAAGCCGTGGCAAACGCCGCGGCGCCCGTCATCACAACAAAGACACCCAGAGTTTGAGGATGATTCAAGATTCCGTTAAACCCACTACCATTTTTGGAGTAACCGGCAGCGGACCCGAAAAGTGGAACGGAAGTGATAAAGACAGCAATTCCCAACTCGGCAAAAAAGAGCAGCATTTCGTCGTTTTGATCCCTAGTCAGCATCGCCAATCGAATAACGCACAGGAGACCCAGAGAGAAGCCGACGGTTTTGAAGACGGAAATCGAGGGGAGCGAGCTTACAAAGACGGAATTAGCCAGGAGTACCGCCGTTATAACAGCCCAGTACCCGATCAGGCGAGCATAGGACTCAGTTGACTCGACACGTGACAGTAGACTGCGCCCGCAGGCTACAAACAGCAGGATCCACTTAAGAACACTTACGAGGACGCTTAGTTCGCCACTTGCTGAGACAAGTGGTGAACTGATGAAGGTTACCATCGTCCCCGCGGCGAGGCTCCTGAGCGTCCAAGCGGGATCGCCGCACGCCGTCACGATGAGTATACCGAGCGCGACTTCCTGTCCGTATCCCGGTATACACGCGATTCCGATAAGCAGAACCAACGCTCCAGTTTGCCTCACCATTGTGGGCAGAGTTAGGGCCGTCGTTTGCATTTCACCTCAATGGATCGGTTGGATACTTGTGGCGGTTATCGCTCATGCAAGCCGGTCCGGCATCGTGCCCACTTGGGAGTAATGGACCGACAGTGAAAGCACGAAGACGTGCACGGAATAGGAGCGCCGTTGGAATCGGAATTAAGGATAGCTGAATTTATGGCACATAGAGGCGCCTACGGACTAGGCCCTCTCAAAGCACATTGAAGACCTGATCGATCAAGCCTCTGCCTCAGTGGGAATGTGCCGCCTGACTTGGCACGGAGAGCCAACTGCTACAGAGTATGGTGGAATGTCTCGAACAACCACGCTGCCCGCGCCGATCACCGAGTGCTGTCCAATTCGAACGCCACCTAGAATGATCGACCCAGCTCCGATCCAAACCCCGTCTTCAATAACGATCGGCTTTGAATTGCCTGGCCCCGCAGCTCTTGGCCCTGTACCCGCGATCTCATGGCCGCCGGAGACGATGGTCACGCGCGGTGCAATATCGCAAAAGCTGCCAACGGTAATTGAAGAATCCCCACCCGCAATTAGGACCTCATGTCCGATGAATGTGTCAGCACCTATCGCCAAACGCCCCGACGTTACGATCCTGAGCGACGAGCATAACCGCGCGGTCTGGTGAATATCCACACCGCTAATCGACAGTAGTTTGCATTTCAATGGGAAGAAACGAGTCGAAGGAAGGACTCCAAGGATCAGTCTGGTTAGCCATAGAAGTGACGGTCTGCACCTTTTAGTCATGACATGTATCCAAGAAAGTGCAGCAGAACCCCGATTGTACGTGATGGTTAAACTGGCAATGACTCAATGAATGGAGCAGCCTCAGCTGAATCACTGCAGAGCCGCACGTCAGGCTGTGGGACCTTTCGAGATCAAATCACAGTGGAGGAGGCGGCACGTCTCGCTGTGAATCAGCGCCCCTGAATCTTTCCCCTAAATTTGAGAGGGCCTTGGCAATCCGTTTCCGACAGTAAAGGAGCCACGAGCCCTATTGATGATCTGCAACTGGTGACGCCCGATGAATCTGACCCCGGATGCACGGTTATTTATCCGGATACCCGGTAGGGCTATCCCGTTCGGAACAGGAATGGTTCTCCGTCTACGCCTTACACCTTCACACGATAGAGATTCCGAAACGTCTCGGTCACAGACAAAGTCCTTGAACGCAATAGTCTCGGAACGAAAATCGCACATGGCACGAGCACTACTACGGTATTCGAGATAACTGATCCCCAGACCGGCCCCGGAACGCCAAGATGGCGCGTGAGGAAAACGGAAAGCACCAGGTTCGTGGGGGCCGCAAGCAATGCCAAGACGACTAGGAACCTAACTTCACCCGTTCCATTGAAAAACGTAGTCAAGGGATTGCTGATCGCGTTGACGATGCCCCACAATGCGAAACCCGTTAGCAGCAAGAACGTCGGGTGCAACCTTATTGCCCACCCAGAAATGGAGAAGTCTGCTCGCAAACAGAACAAGGAAAAGATTGGCGGGAATAGCAATTGCAAGACCTAGCGCGATCGAACGTTGCAACGTTCTTCTGATCCAGTCGAACTCCTGTCGTGCCAGGGCTTCGCCGTATGCTGGCCACAGCGAGGCCAGAGCTGGGTAGATCAGCATCGTGATAATACCGAACATCCTCGCGGGTACGGAATATTGCGTCACGGCGCTAGGGCCCAATATTTGGGCCACCACAATATTGTCGGACGAAAATGCAAGTGCATTCGTAATTTGCAAAACAAAAAACATCATACCGAGCCGGAATAACTTCCTTCCTGCTTCGAAGTCGCCGTGCCGACGTGACGGAAGGAGCCATGGTCGCTGTACACCGAATACCACGCAGGCATTGAGCAACGTTGCGAGCGCCGGCGCGCCGGTCATGGCGAGCACAAGCCATGGAAGCCCGGCCCGCAGCTTGCATGCCAGAACGATCGCTCCCAGCCCCAACAGGCTTCCCAGAGCCGTCCATAGAGTTGTTTACGAATCCCTGCTGGTAGCCCGACTGTATGCGGTTTACGATGCCCAGAGGTATACTCACCAGAAAGCAGCCGAAAAAGACCGCCATAGCCGGTCCCGATTCAGCGATCGCAATCGCGGAATGTACGTTGAACAACCGGTACCACGGAACCCAGGGGTAGACAATTCCGAAAATGACCAAGAGCAAGAGGGAAACGCCAGACAGCATGAAGAACGCACTAGACACATACCGTCTGGCTAGCTCCCGATCATCTTTGCCATTTGCTTCCGAAACCGCGTTCACCAATCCATTACCTATGCCGAAGTCAGAAAAGCTGAGAATCGCAACGACCGAACCGACAGTCATCCAAAGACCGTAACGCTCCGGACCCAGATAAGAAAGTGTCAGAGGCACTGAAACCAGCAAAGTTAGCGCCACAATTACTTTTGCTAAACAGGCGGACAGCGTCGTCAGAACAACACGACGGTATCGCTCTATCGAACGGCCCCCCGCCGTCGACGTATCAAAAGGACGCAGACGAAATAATAGTAACAAGCGCTTTGCTGGTGGTAATGCGGGCATCAAGTGCTCTTTCCATCCTTCGGCGTTCCATCAGAGCCGCGGTTGCACAACACAGAAGAAATCCTTTAGGTACATGGCCTAGGTAGCTTGCATCTAGACATCGGTCAAGCTATGACTAGGGCATAATCGTGCTCTTTCACGAGACACTTATATGAGTAACGCATGGCGAAGACCACCCTTCCAAATTGCGAACCCATACGACCCAATGACGGTGATAGGCCATTTCCCCTATCCGCCGTGTGCCGATCCCTGAAGGCTCGGAATAAGGCCGGGAAGAGATGAAGGCCTGCCGAGGAGGTCGAGGGTGCTAAATTTTGCAGCCGTTCACCCATATTGGCGGCGCAGTCACCACACGCTCTTGAACGGCTTCTATGTTCCTAAGGTAGATCGTATTTGATTCATTTGGATTGTTCGAGGTTAGCGGCGATAGCCGCCGTGTGAACGGGGCATACGCATAGGGCTGGAAGCCGTGATGTGTCAAGCAGTCGTTGACAGACTGTTCATTCGGACTCAGTTGTTTCCCTTTGCTGTTCATTTCAATAATTAGTGCCAAGAGAGACCGCTGCTGAAGCGTAGCCTGAGCACCGATCAAGACCTCAGATTCCCATCCCTCGACATCAATCTTGATCAACGTTGGAGTCCTGCCTTCGAGAACCTCATCGAGTGTCCGCACGGGGACCTCAATGGTCTGACCGCCCCGATTAGACTCAGTAACAACGTGATTGCATGTGTCCAGATCGGCTGTGAAACGAAGTCTGCCATTGGCGCGGCCTAGGCCAATGTTATAGCTCTTCACACGATCCGCGATGTCATTGATGCGTATGTTGGCGGCGAGCCGTGCATAGGTAACTGGAATAGGTTCGATCGATATCGTGTGTCCGCCAACTGCACCCGAAGCAAGAACCGTGTAGACACCCACATTTGCGCCGGCGTCTATGAAGAGGTCTGAAGGGCGGAGCAGATGCAGTAGCAAGGCGCAATCAGGGAATTCATGCAAGCCGGTATAAATATTTCCGGTGGAGCCCGTCATCCCGGGGGATACGATTAGATGAGTGCCATTGACGAATGGCACCACGGTGGGACCCAACGTGAGTCGGCTGCCAATCTGCCACCGGACATACCGCTTAATCGCGGCCGATTTTGCAGAGTGATTCAAGGGATGACCCAGGATATGACGAAGCGTGCGAGTAAGCCTCAACATTCGGTTCTCCAAAGTCTAAAATCGCAGCCATCAAAATAGATAGAATACTCCACGTCGCCTCGGTCCCGATAGCAGCGTCCCTGGTAGGATCTCGCTCCCGCTTGTCGGAGCAGAATGTCAGTCAAAGCCTAGTCGCAAGGTAGGTACTAATGAACCGCAACGGCATAGATCGAGGCCGAGGATGCCGATGCCAGGATAGCTGAGCTATTGGTGAAGATTGCTTTGACCTTGCTCGTCGGCACATACACCACATCCATGGCATGCAGTTGCACCTCAGCGCTTTGCCCGCGGACGATTTTCTTGTAAGATAGAGGAATGTCCACCACCGGGCCCTGATCACTCCGACGCAAAACATGAATCGTACTGGTGTCGGCTGTTGGCGCTGTCCCATTCGCAAGCGTGACGGCTTGCAGTACGTTGAGCGTACCTTCTTCTTGCATCACGTACCCGCCCGGCCGAGTTACTGCGCCTAGCACGTACACGATACCGGCCCTCTTCACCAGCACAATGTCTCCGGGGTTCACAATTGCTTGTTTGACTGCGTCTGGATCGGTTGTGCGGGAATAATGGACCAGAATCGATTTGAGGATCGGTTCCGAGTTCGCGCTGCCTCTTGTGATCTGGATTTCATTGCCCGCAGCCAGCGTGGTTCCGCCCGCGAGTGCCAAAACGTCTACCAGTGCGCGCGGAACAAGCAACGGATACCGCCCCGGAGCGGTCACCTCTCCGACAATTGTCACTTCAGGAGATGTATATTCAAGCACCGTCAGATTGACCTGGGGGTCCTTCAAAATCTGATCGTCCAGGAGTTTCTTCCGAATCTGGAGTCTGGCCTCCGAGGCGGTCTCGCCAGCAACGTGTATGGTTCCAAGAATAGGCGGAGTGATATCGCCCCTCTGGTCTATGCGGAAAGCTCCTACCAGATCAGGATCGTCGAGAACGTTTAAGTTCAACAGGAATCCGGGAGCCAGGGTTAGCTTTGCAAAATCTTCTGGCACCACTGTCAACCCGGGGGTTTGCATTGCGGTAGCGGCACCCGGCCTGTTGTGGCTCGTAGCTCCGGTTGCTCCGGAAGAGGAGCCCCCGGTCGCGCCAGGCGTCTGCTGCATGCCAACCTGGGCGAAGCCTGCCTCAGCGAGCGAGATCAGAACCGCGGCCGCAAGGAACCACGCGGGAAAGTGTTTATGCGTTTTCATATTGATTCTTTTCACCATAGTAGCGGCCATAGTATTCGTACCCGTAACCAGCTGATCTACTGTCCATCCGATTCACCACAAATCCGATCACCGGTATTCGATTGCGCTCGATCAGTTCAGCCGCGCGAGCAAGCTGCGGCCTGGTGATGACGCCTGCTTGAGCCACCCAGAGGACGGCATCGGTCTTCGCAGACATCGCGACGGCATCCGTCACCAGCAGCGCCGGAGGACTATCGATCAGGACAATGTCATACTGCAAGCGAAGTTCTTCAAGCAACTCGTCGAAGGCTGCCGATCCCAGTATCTCGGACGGCATTGGTGGGCGCGGACCCGCCGGCAGGACGTCCAGCATAGGCACATGCACGCCGTGAAGAATAGCCTCATCACTTGTAAGTGAGCCGGCCAATACATTGCTGAGGCCAGCTTTGCTAGGAACATCCACCACGTGCTTTATACGGGGCCGACGCATGTCGGCCTCTATGACGATCACCTTCCTATTGTGCTGTGCGAAGGCAACGGCCAGGTCCATCGTCAAAGTGGTCTTGCCCTCCCCGGGAATGCAGCTTGTAACCAGAATGATTCTGGGGCCACCGCCAGTGCGGGAGAGCATGATGGAGGTGCGTAGCGCGCGGCAAGCCTCCGCGGCGCCAGAGTTAGGATCACTCAGCATCCAGACCGGGTTTGAAACCGGCAACCTCTTTGTCGCCGCCTTGCTGCTGTCAGTCAGCAGTTGCGCCCCATATGTCCTGACAGGAACCCCAAAAGTCGGGATGATACCGATCACGGGTTTTCCAGTGATTTCCTCCACCTCCTGGGGGGTTGTCACAGTCCGGTCGAGGTTATCAGCCGTAAACGCAGTGGAGAGTCCAACGAAGATCCCGAACAGCAGCCCCATCGCCATGTAACTGAGGGATTTTGGACGAATTGGAACGGATTGCGAGCGCGCTGGATCCACGATGGTGATATTGGTAGCCTTGATGCCCGCAGAAACATTTGCTTCCTGCAGCTTGGTGTAGAGGTCTTCATACAGATTCTTGCGCGAGAAAGCCTCCTGGCTCAACACTGCGAATTGAATGGTCTTCTCATTCAGCTTACTTGCCGCCGCCTTCTGCTGGCCGAATTGCCGGCGAATCTCACCTTCGGTCTGGTGAGCCAACTGGAAATCGACTTGGGCGCGCTTGACGATCTGCTGCAACTCCTCTTGGATTTGGTCATCCAGGGCACGAATCTGGGTTTGTATCTCCTTGAGATGACGGTTATTCGGTCCGTATGTTGTCGCCGCATCCGCAAGACTGATCTTCAGTTGACTTTGCTGCTGCCGTAACTGCTGGAGGTTAGAGAGGCCCCCTCCCTGCGTCAGGACCATCGAGTTGCTTTGCGCCGCCAAGGGGTCGTTGCCAAGGCCAAGAATCACATCCGCACTTCCAGTGTTCGCAAGCCGGTAGATCGCTTCCTTCTCAATGCGATTCGCCTCAGCCACGGTCAACTCGGCATTCAGCGCGTCGAGCTTTTCAATCACGACACTATGGATTTGTGCATCGCTTCCCATGGAGCCGTGCCCGGAACCAGTAGGCATCATCATGTTCAAACTGAGGATCCCGGTCTCTTTTTCGAAGTCGGTAAGCTTCTTCTCCGAATCTTCGACGTTGGCTTTAAGGTCTGCCAGCTGCTTTGTCAGCCATGCCGAGGTCTCGGTGGTCGCGTTGTAGTGGGACTGGAGGTATTGATTCTTGTAGCTCTCGATTAACGCATTCGCAATCTGTGCTGCGTGCTCCGGATCGTGACTCTCGTAGGTCACTTGAATCAATCGGGTTCCGCGGACCACCTGAACTGTTAAATGTTCCCCAAAGATCCTCAACAACCGCGTCCGCGTCTGTGGCGCTTGTTCGAGCGGCAACCCCTGCTCGGAACGGAGTATGCGGGCCTCGCGCCCTTCGGCGGCGAACGGAGACTGCGAGGCCAGCCCAAGACGTTGAATCACTGCCAGGGCCAGTGAATCACCTTGGAGGATCGAGATTTCCGTCTGCAGATCGGTCTTAAGGGTGTCCGCGCCCGAGGTCAACTGCTGAGCCAAAGCGTCGTCACCAACCCCTAGACCTAGGGCGCCGGCGCCCCCCTTGTTCAACTCGATCGTTGAGGTCGCCCCATAGGTGGGCCTCATCATTAGTATGATGACAAGGGCCAGCAGCTCACAGATCACGATCGAGCCAATGAGCCATTTTCGACGCACCGTCCACAGCCGCGTGAGACTCTGGAGCGCGTGGGTATTGCCGGATCCAGGATGGACAGCCGGCATCGTAGAAATCAAAGGTGTCTCGCTTCTTGCGTTGGACATTGCAGATCACTCACTTGGCATCCTGAAGCAGGAGCCTACTCGTTTATGAAGCTGTCTATCTGATTAAAGAGGGGATAGCGGTTCGCGGTTTTGCAGCGCGCTGGGATGAACCAGCGTGCAGTCGGGAGTGCAGGATTCATACAAGGGAGGGACTAGGAAACCGCCGGCTTCCGAGTTCTATCTCGGAACACCTTACTGCATGAGTGTCGCCGGCCTAAGGGGGACCTGGTGTCCATCGGTCTTAACTACTGCAAGATGATTCGCCTTTACAGGTAAGACCGGAGTTGCGGTAGCGGCTATGGCGCTCTTCAGAAGCTGAGCGCCCGGATTGTAGTCTGGAATAAGCTCTTTCAAGTACAAAACCAGGCGCGCAACATCTTTCCGTTCGAAGATCAGGCGGAGTTCCTCCAAAGCGACATCCATCACTTTGGCGTCTGCCGAGAAGGGAGAAAGATAACTGCGAATCTTAGGATGCGAAGTGGGCACTAGATATTCATCATGCAGGTTTAGCTCCTCAAAAAGCTTCTCGCCCGGACGTAGGCCGGTGAATTCAAGCTTGATATCTCGATCGGGCTGCAATCCTGAGAGCAAAACCAGGTTGCGGGCAAGGTCCACAATCTTTACCGGTTCGCCCATATCCAGCACAAAGATCTCTCCGCCCTTTCCGATGGAGAAAGCTTGCAATACGAGCTGAGTTGCCTCGGGAATGGTCATGAAAAATCGACGCATTTCAGGGTGAGTAATGGTAACGGGGCCGCCTGCGGCAATCTGCTCTTTAAATATGGGAACAACGCTCCCATTGCTTCCCAAAACATTCCCGAAGCGCACGGCGACAAACCGTGTGCGGCTTTGCTTCTGAAGCGCGCGAATCACCAACTCGGAGACGCGTTTGGTTGCGCCCATCATGCTGGTGGGCCGAACCGCTTTGTCGGAGGAAATCATGACGAAGTCCTCGACCGCATAGTCAATCGCAGCCCGGGCTACATTCCATGTTCCAAAGATGTTGTTCTCTACCGCGGCAAACACGTGTCTTTCCATCATGGGTACGTGTTTGTATGCGGCAGCGTGGTAAACAATCGCAGGCTTATACCTCTCCATGGCCCGCTGCACGTTCTCAGGGCGGGTAATGTTGCCAATCTCCGGGTAAAACGTCAGCTCGGGAAATTTGTTGTGCAATTCTCGGTCGAGCTGAAAGAGCGGAGTTTCCGCTTCGTCAAAGCCGACGAGAGCCTCTGGATCGAATCGCGCAATCTGCCGGCAGATTTCCGAACCGATCGAACCCGCCGCGCCGGTTACCATGACTACCTTTCCCTGGATACGCTCACGAATTTTCTGCTGGTCTAGATGCACAGGCTTTCTTCCCAACAGATCTTCGACGGCGACATCGCGGATTTGCTTGCCCAGTTCTGTGCCGTGGATGATCTCCTCCAAGCCGGGGACCATCTTGTAATCAATCTCCGCATCGATGGCGAATTGCAATATGCGGACGAGTTGCGAGCCGGTTGCGGAAGGTACGGCGATCAGCAATCGCTCGACTTCGTACTTTCTGGCCAGCGCTCCGAGAGCTTCTCCAGTGCCCAACACTCTCTTTCCATGGAAGGTTAAGCCGACTTTGCGTGGGTCGTCATCAATCAGGCCAATGACATAGGTCTTCAGCGACTGGTTTTCCCGAAGTTCACGGGCAAGCGCCAATCCTGCCGCTCCTGCGCCATAGATAAGAGTCTTTGTGCGGCCACCGTAACGCTTTTGATTGCCGCTCTTGGCAGTTGCGGCCAACCGGACGGCAAATCGCGTGCCTACGGTGAAGGAGCAGGAGATCAACCATTCCAAGATGTATATCGAGCGCGGGATCCCCGGGTGCTCCAAAAGAATGATGATTACCCCGCCAACGATTGAGCCCGCGGAATTCGCTAAGCCGATCCGCACGACTTCATCGAGGGAGGTGTATCGCCAGTAGCCCCGGTTTACCGCGCCAAAAAGGAACGCAGCCGACTTGGCTATTGCCCAGATATAAATGGCCTGACGCATCGCATGCACATAGACAGCAGGCACGGAACCATCGAAGCGCAGTTGAAAGGCAAGGAGCCCACATATGGTAAACGCCGCCAAATCCATGACAGATGCGAGAAGCCAGCCTGGAAAACGCTCTGGCTTGCCCGCTGGTAGAGAGAACAAGGACATTAGAAATTCTCCATGGAAGCTATCCGCTGTGAATCGTTTGGTGGCCTCTGAATCATCAGTCGGGGAGGCGCAGAGCATCTTGCATACAACCGTTTGTAGAAAAAGTAGCCATCCGCCCGCTAAAGCCTGGGGACCGGCATGGGCACGCCGGTGATCCAGTTGTGCGGTTCAGCGGCCGATCCGATAGGGCGTTGTCGAAAGCGCCTGATTCGGCCGAGTTCAATCAGGCGGCGGCGCCGGCAGATCGGTTGGCGGATAAGTCAGTATTCGTTGGGGCAATAAGCTCGAGTGCGCTTTGTTCGATATCCAAGGCGACGCTCTTCCCAATCAGATCGAGCGTGACGACAAAGCGAAGACCATTCGCTTTTCTCAGCACAACTCCCACAATCCCTTCCATGGGTCCCGTCTTGACTCGGACCCTGTCTCCCGTCGCTATATATGGATGGGGCTCAATTGTTTTGCAATCTATCACGCGCCGGAGCACCTCCATCTCGCTGTCCCGGATTGCCACTGGCCCTGCGGCATTGCCTACCGTGCTTAGGACACCAGGTAACCTCATCAGGGGACCGTGATCCTCCGGCAGCAATCGCGCGAAGAGGTAGTTGGGAAAAAGCGGCATTTGAAGGTCGACGGTCGTACGGTTCTTCCAAGACCGACGCCACGTATACAGGGGAAGAAAGTGCTCGATCGCCATGTGGTCGCAGTGTGCGGCGACCCGCTTTTCATGTCGGGACATTGTATAGATCGCATACCATTCGGGCTGGGATTCTCCGGCATAAGCGATGATGTCCCCGCTGGAATCTGGTCTGCGCACAGCTTCGCCATTCTCGCTTAGCAAGTGTTTCTCCTTAATGTTCCGACCTGGAATGTCGTCATTCAGTTTAGTGCAGCAGTACCGAACTCTTGCTGCCCGCCTTACGCCCGAACACCTGGCAATCACCGCAAGCAATGCACGCGGCTCAGTCGGAAGGGCAGATAGTACACAAGGCCTAGGCAGTGAGCTACCGATGTCTTGGTGGTTACTGTAGCGGGCACTTCGGTGCTACCTCTTCTACACACCGAGTTTTATACGCAATCATTACCTTTCACCTATAACACTTACGTAGTACAAAAGTAAGGGGGCGACTTATAGTCATATAAATAGGCACTGTAACGATTACAGACAGCTTGGAGGCATAGCTGTTATGGATCGGCCATGTTATACGCGGAGGAACCATCTAACTTTATTGTGATAACTGCGAAGGTATTCACGGTTATCTTACGTTCGGCGGATGCTCTTGGTGAAGCCGCCACCCGCTCATGTTATTTGCGGCAAGCGCGAAGGATTTATTTGTCTGTCTACGTTGCTGGTCATGTCCCGGTAAGGTTTCTGGCAAAATCGGAAGCACTTCTGGAATGTCTACAGATGATTTTCCCCGGGAACCTGAACGGCGCTGCGCCTATAGTTGTCGATTCGAGCATTTTCGCAATTGGTGTAGACCGAACCCGTATTTCCTGTGGCTGTTGGTGGAGCCCTCGAACTGCATGCGACTTTCTTTGAGGAAAGTCGCACATCATTGCTCCCGGCCAGTGCTGCGTGGCAGGAAATATGGGGAGGCAGCCAACCTTTATGTGGTTTTCTCTCAAAGAAAACCACACCTCGCGGCTTTTACCAGACCACAGTAATTGCGAAAATGCTTTAGAAGTGCGGTGTCGGCGGGCCAACGATCGTTGGATGCCGCGGCGCAGATGGTTTTCCCGCGAACCTCGGACATGCTTATCTCCGCCCGCCACGGTGACTGATGAATGCCTTGGAACATTAAAATCATTTTTTTACGCGATTGGCGGAGGGGTATTACATGCTTTTACGTTGTTCCCGTTGCATCGGGGCCGGTTCGTGCTTCAGAGTTCCGCATTTGACAGCCTGAAAGGCGCGTCTCAGATCCCTCTGCGTGGCTCCGGGAGAATAACGATGCGTAATTTTAGAGGGCTTTTGCGGCTATCGAGAGAGGGAATGCAGGCTGGCCGCAGCAGTACAAAAAGGGCTGGCGAGGGCAGAAAAGCCTCGCCACTCGTTCCGGTTGTCGATACCCTCAAAGCTCGTTGAGGGTACCACTGGCGGTGCACAAGAGGTCGATTCTCGCAAGATTTGCGCGACCTCTTTCCGTATCACCGCCGGGCTCATTAATAACTGCATCCAACCGACGACAGGGCTTCGGAAAGTTCACCGGTGGCAAAGGAGGGCTGAACGTCAGACTCGCCATTCAGTTCGAAAGCCATCTTCTGCGTTTTTGCAATGCGCTCAACCCAAGTCCGCATGAGCTTGCCTTGGAAAAGCTCCGAATTGGGAGACAGGGTACGGCCGCCATCTAACACGGCCCAATTCTCCGATTGATTGCTCTGCCCGTTGACTGAAAAGCTGACTCGGGTCGTGGCAACTACTCCGGAGAAGGACATTGCACTCTTCTTGATAGCCACACGGGGCTCTAAAGCAATTGCGACAAGCTTACCTTTGTTGCAAATAACGTCCAGCTTGGCCTGAACCTGATCGCCGTTCGCATCTTTATATTGCTGCTCAGACACCGATTGCAACAAAACTGCATGGTTACTGGCGGAGTTACCATTGGCAGGGTAAACGGACCATCCACCGAGCTGTTTCGACGTCTGTGAGAACCCCAGGGCAGAAGAAATTAGAACAAGAATGATAGCTTTGGCGGCGTTTTTCATTTTGTCTCCTTGATTGTTTGAATAATTCCAACTGCAGAATAGCAACCTGGGGCGGTAACGACATCACTGTTTAGTCACCTCTCGTCCCGGTTTGTGGTTACCCGCTTGGGAATTCTCCCGACCCTGGCGAGATTACTAACGGTTGTGCGGTTCGTTGCGGACGTGGCTCGCGGAAGGGGCCTCGGGGCCGCACGTACTTGAAAGGATTGAAGTTGCCGATGAGATCCCCAAGACTGACATACCGGCTGGTCTTCCCGGGCCGGCCTCATCGAAGCAGACGTGCGGTTGTGATTGGGCACAATGGCTCGGGTTGAAGTTTCGATCTCCGTGCCAGGAAGCTGTATAACCGTGCAGAAGCACCTGGATAAGGTGCGCCATTCCGAGAGACATTGGGACGGACTATCAGGAACCCGCGCCCGTCCGGTTAGCCCTACTGTGCGCTGAAAAGAATTCCGTGGGCTCGGATGGAGTTCATGCGCAGGTATCAACGTCCCATCACGCTTGTTATGATCTGGTTATTATCCGTCATTGGAGTGGTAACTTAATCTGTAAGTACGGCATTGTGCTACTGACTGTACATAATAGCTGTGGTTAGGTAGCGGCAAGAAGCAGTTACTTAGATTGCTGGCGCGGTTTAAGAGGGAGCGAGGGGGCAAGCATGCGAATGAACACTCTCCTTTTGGGCCGCAGGCCTTCTGGGGCGCGCCACGCTTTTCGCCGTCTGTTGACCCGCGGCCAGTTCCGCCAGATGCCGTCTTTTCGGCTTTTGTTGTTTCGAACATCGTAGAAACGATTGCGCTCTTCTGTATTTTCCGCAGCGGCGCGATGGCGGTCTACTCGTATGCTTATTGGATCTTCGTTGTTTTCGAGGCAGGGCTCTAGCTTTGCTGTCCTTTATAAAGTCGCGGAGACGGTCTACCGTCCAGTGCGCGTCTGGGCGGGACGTACGATTTCAGATCACCTTCTGGCACGCGCTTCTGTCGTTGCCGCCCTCGGCCTCGCTTGGTGGGCGAGTCCACTAGCCAAGACGTTTCTGGCGTCCTCTGTCATTCGAGGTGACCTTTTTATTGCCGTGCTGCTGAGCATGTTGTTTGCGGCCATGCTCGCCACGTCTTCTCAGGTAGGGCTTTCATGGCGAAACCATGTTTGGCAAGTCGTGCTCGGACTTTGGTGTGTACTCCATGAGTACCTTCATCGTGGAAGGGGTGCATGGTTACCTCGGTGTTACCGGCCACGAGGCAATTTGCAAGGTCTTGTCACGAGTCAGGGTGGCCGTTTATTTGGGTGTGCTTCGCTATTGGACCAAAATGATAATGATATGGTTGAATGAACCTAAACAACGACCTGTAATTCAAGGGATGTGTGCTAGTCTGTTTGCCTTACGTAGTCAACTCGCACGTAGGCAAACGACGCTAAACTCTTCCCGGGACAAAATGTGAATCAAACGCCGCTTTTCCCTGTAGTGCTGTTCGTTGTCTTTCTCTCTCTCTCGGTGGTTATGATTCGGTCTCTCGCTAACCACCGTAAACGGAGCTCCACAACTTGGGAAGAACTACTGGCACGGTTGACCCGTGTGGGCCGTGTGGGCGTGACAGAGGTAGCATCTGACTTTCTGGTTCCCGACAGCCGGCATATTGACCCTCGCAACGATCTCGCGCTGCAACCGCAAGACATTTGGGATCTGGCTGGCGGCGTCGAGGGAATTGAAGTGATGGAGCGGAATGCGCGGGTTCTTGTTGACATGGCGTATTACGTGCAACGGTGGAACGCCGGCGGGGTGATGATGGCGGAACAACTTCGCCTTGACGCTATCGAGATTCGTCAGCAACTGCGGCTGCTCAAAAAATCGTTGAAGAAAGGGCGATCGGAGCCGCGTGTTCCAGTTTACATTCAGCGTGCGACCGCGTCCTACTACCTAATGACGCGTCGTCTGCTCGCTCTCTGCGAGGTGAGTCATGCCGGCCTGCTACCGAGCTTGGAGCAAGCCTTGTAAAATCTTCGTTCGTTGAACCAAGAACGACATATCGCGATGTGGATGGGGGCCATGTCGGCAAAATCAGGAAATGTCATCGGACTCGCACTGGCGAATCACGGCGTCTGCGGTCGAGTTGTGGTTAGATAGACCGGCGTCCTTCCAATGCAGTGGTCTGTCGCTGCCGCCGCGCCGAAGAACAACCATCTGGCTCATGACGCTCAGAGCAATCTCCGCGGGATTGGAAGCCCCTAGATCGAGGCCGGCAGGCGTCCACACGGTCGAGATTTTTTCTTCTGCAATTCCGCCCTCGCGAAGATACTCGAGCACTAACCTGGCGCGATGACGGCTGGCGATTAGGCCAACGTAGGCCGCATTGCCTTCAAGTGCCTTTTGAAGCCAAAGATGGTCCCTCTTGTGCTGGGTGGCAATCACGACAAAGCTCTTGGGCCCGACGGGAGTTTCGGTGAGATCGAAGTCTTCCGTAACGATCTTCTCCGCGTGGGGAAAGGCAGTTTGGTCAGCAGCGGGATCGTTGACGATGATGGTAAAGCCCATCAGGTTCCCCAGCACGGAAAGTGTTTCGGCGATGCGGCCGTGGCCCACAATGAGCAGTTCCGGTTGAGGCAGAACGGGTTCGATAAAGATCTCCATGGTCCCTCCGCACGGCATCCCCACGCCCAGTTGCTCATCGCTCATGTCGACGGTGATCATCCGCGGCTTCTCGGTCTCGATGGACTTCAGCGCCTCGCTTCGAACGGCGCTCTCCGCACACCCTCCTCCCACCCATCCCAACAAGACCTTGCCCCGTGCATCAATGATGGCCTTGGAGCCGCGCCGCGCCGACGAAGAACCGTCCACTCGTACCACCGTGGCGACGGCGAAGGATTGCCCTTGGGAGGCAAGTTCCGCGGCTTTGCGGTACAAGTCGGAGGACATATAGGAATGAGCATCATACGCTCTTGTTGTTGGACGCTTCAAACAGCGGGATGACGCAATACACGAATCCGCGGAAGGTTAACACGGGTGAGTCGCGTGGGAGCCGCCAGGGTCTCGCTCATCTCGAGAGACCGGGACTTAAGAGCATTTGCTGAGCCCTGCTTGGCATTTGCGGTAATGAGATGAACGCGGAAGCGTCGCCTGCAGCCTTTTACGCAGGTAGTTCAGGTGAGCAATGGTCCGATTTGCTCGTGTGGTTGCTCCAGGCATTCCCCATCACATAACCCAACGCAAATGGCCGACGCTTCATCCTTGAACAGGATGAGGAGTTTCGGGACAGCCGAACGTTACCCCGTGTCAATTCCTGCATTGAAACCCGCCACTGGCGGGAGACAAAGGGAGATAAGGTACCATGTCCCCGCATCTTCCCCGACTCATCTTTTCAGCGGCTGATTGCCTATGATGCGCTCCGCTTTTCGGCTCGCCGCCCGTTCCTGTAACCTGTCTTCGGAGGTCTATGCCAACTCGCTGGAAAGTGTCTGCCATAGGTCTACTGATTCTGGCCGCCATCACCAAGGGTGATGCGATGGCGCAAACCACCTCAACCCCCGCCATGACGCTCTCAGTCGATGAGACGCAAGCCTTCCGGCGAATTGCTCTGGTCCATGAGGAAATTCGCGTGCAACCAGGGCCGCTGGCGCTCGCGTATCCACGCTGGATTCCAGGCGAGCACGGACCCACTGGCCCGATTCAAAACCTGGCCGCGATCCGGATCCATTCCGGGGAAGTGACCCTACCCTGGACACGCGACCCGGACGACATCAACACCATCAAGATCGATGTCCCGCCCAACACCAGCAAGCTCACCGTCGATTTCGATACGTTGTTGGAAAATACGATCTCCGATCACCAAATCCTGCTTGCCTGGAATACTTCCGTTCTCTACCCGCGAGGTATCGATAAGCGCGAGTTGCTCATTGAGCCATCTATTCTTCTTCCGCCCAACTGGAAGCAAGGCAGTTCCATGCCCGTCACCAGCCAGGCTGGGAACCGGGTGACCTTTGCGCCCACGTCGCTCGAACGCCTGATCGATTCCCCGGTACTGGCCGGCGAGTTTTTCCGAGCCGTGCCCCTGGCGTCAAAGTGGCCTGCGGAGCTCGACTTTACCGGCGATAGCCAAGCGGCCATCGATACGGCGGACAACGCCCACGCCTTCGCAATTTTCGGCAAGCTGATCGATGAGGACCAGGCAATGTTCGGCTTCCGCCACTGGCAAACCATGCACTTGCTGGTGTCGCAGAGTGCGGCGCTTCCCTTTGACGGACTGGAGCACGAGGATTCTCCGTGGGATGCAATCGGCGATGCGGATCTGTCGAAAAAAGAGCAATTGGAAAAATTCGGCTTTCCACTCCTCGCGCATGAGCAGTCCCACTCCTGGGATGGCAAGTACCGCAGGCCGGGAGAGTTGTATTCCAAACCCGACTATCAGGGTCCTGAACGAACGACGTTGTTGTGGGTGTATGAGGGGTTGAATGAATACATAGGCATGCTGTTGGCCACGCGCGCCGGCTTCAACGACTCTGCCTACATGCGCGATTACCTTGGGCGTATCGCTTCCAACTACACCTACGAGACGGGGCGGGCGACCACACCGCTGGTCGATACGGCGGCGCAGGATTGGGTATTACGCTCGGTCCCGGGCGGATGGTACGCGCTGCGCCGAAGCCAGGACTACTACGACGAGGGTGCGCTGATATGGTTGCGCGCGGATACATTGATACGCGAGCAAACGCACGACCGCCTTACGCTGGATGATTTTCTGCGCAGCTTCCTCGGTCAGCGCGACACCGGTCCGATCGTCGTCCCCTACACCCGCGCCGACGTGGAGGCATCGCTATCGGCGATTTGCCCCTATGACTGGCACAGCTTCTTCGAGAAGTATATCTACCAGGTAAACAGTTCACCCCCGACGGAGGGGCTTGAGGCCGCGGGTTGGCGCGTGGTCTATAACGCAACCCCGAACAATGAAACTTTTTATGGCGCTCTCCCCCATGCTCCCACGTATTTTTCAAACGCGTCGATCGGCATCGACCTGGAGAAGGACGGCACGATTTACGACGTTTATCCGGGCAGCCCGGCATACGATGCGGGGCTGGGACCGAGCATGAAGGTGGTGGCCGTCGATGGAACAGCGTACTCGCCCGAAGTGCTCTCCGCCTCTATCGCCCACCCTCGAGCGGGCAAGATCTCGTTGGTTGTTCGCAACTTCGACACGGTCGAAACGCGCGAAATCCAATACGCCGGAGGGCTACGGTATCCCCACCTGGAACGGATCCCCGGAACCCATGATTATTTGACCGAGATCCTGACGCCTCGTAGCGTTCAGTGACAGTAACGACTTACATTCAGCCCGAACCAAAATCGCACATTCTCTGCTTACTCTTATAGAACGAACTAAGAGGCGCCGGCGGCCTCCCATCCTGCACATCATCCAGGCGACTGTGCCGCATTCGTCGCGTAGCCAGACCCGTGAGGAGACCGCGGTTACTTCATTCGAGCGCGAGAAAGATGGCGGTCGCTCCAACGATACAGTGTGGCACGAGTATAGTTGACTCATAGGTATGAGTCAACTATACTCATGCCATGGCTAAACGGCTGCAGGTTCTTCTCAAAGATCCGGATTACCGGGAAATCCAACGAGTTGCGCGGTCACGGCACATGTCCGTTGCGGAGTGGGTTCGCCAAGCGCTTGAGTCCGCACGCCGTCACGAGCCGGTAGGCAGTATCGGCAAGAAGCTTGACTCAATAGAAATCGCAGTGCGGCACGAATATCCGAGCGGGGAGCTTGAGGACATCCTTGCCGAAATCGAATCAGGCTATGGAGCGGCCATGCGCTCGTGATTCTCGTTGACTCGAACATCCCCATGTATCTTGTCGGTGCGTCTCATCCGCATAAAGTGGAGGCGCAGCGATTGCTGGAAAAACTGATTCGGGATCGCCAGAGATTGATAACGGACGCCGAGGTGTTGCAGGAGATACTTCATCGCTATGTCGCGATTGATCGCCGGGATGCCATTCAACCGGCTTTCGATGCGTTGCTGGGAATCGTGGATGAGGTTTTACCTGTGGATGACGAAGCGGTCGGGCGTGCAAAACAAATTGTTCTGGAGTATCGACGGCTTTCGGCGCGCGATGCCGTGCATCTTGCGATTATGGAAAAGCACGGCATTGCACGAATTCTGAGTTTCGATGCGGGGTTCGACTCCTTCCCTGGTATCACTCGGCTGGCGTAGGTCGTTCCGCAGTCACTTTCGTTCATGGCCAATGATCTCTTACGCGGACTTACAACACGGATTTCATTTCCTCTTCTACTCCTTCCGTGCTTCTGCAGTACACATCATGCCTGGTGAATACGACCGTTTAGCATTCTGATTGTTTTGGTCGCCGTTAGCGCGTTCGAGAGAGGTGCTGCTCCGGTGTGGGAATCAAGATCGGAACGAAGATTGGAACCAGGATCGAAATCAAGACTGGTCATCAACAGATCGTGTACAGCTCGATGGATACGGTCTACAGCCGCCCGGCGATAATCCCAGCGCGGGTCCGCTTCCGGTTGTCCGACGACCATGGTTGCATTGGCTTCAAAGAGCAGAACCTCGCCCCGCGGACTGAGACCGAAGTCGATGCCGCCGTAGTCCAGGCCGACCACAGCCTGCAATCGTTCCAGCGCCGCCATGGCCCTACTCCCCAGGAAGTTGGGCATGTCCGCCAGAAAGTTCGCTTCTTCGGCACGGTGTTCGGCGCGGTCTCGCGTTTCGGCGCTGAAGTAGTGAACCTTCCACGTTTGCGCGATGGCCAGGTGCAGCGGATAAAGCCGCCCACCCACCATCATGACGCGGTATTTGCGGGTGTCGCCGCCGGCGCCGCGGGCATCGAGATATTCCATCGCCAACACCCTGGCCTCGGGTCTTCCGCAACCGGGCAGCGCGGCTACCGCGGCCGCGAGCGCCCCAGGCGATTCCACGCGGACAAAATGCTGCCCCATGTGGAAGCCCGGCGCGCGCAGAAGCAGCGGGAAGGTGAACCCATGGCCGGCAAGGGCCGCGGGTCCATTCTGCCCGGCCAGCAACGCATGAGGAAACGCCGCCGTTGCCGGGGCAATCAGGTCCGGCAGCTTGCCCAGGCGGATCGCATTCTCACAACGGCCCGTTGGAAGACCGTAGTGGATGCCGCCCGTCGCCCCTTTCTCATACAGATCTCATTTTCAGAGACGAGGTGTGCGCTTTCTAGAATTTCCAACGGTATCCGCAACAGTCCGGAAACGTGGTGAAAGTCCGCAGGTTTCCCCAATCCCTGCGCTCGCTTGCTGCCAAGTGACTTCAGGGGTTTACCTGCTCGGCGGGGCCCTGATTATCTAAGTATTGTCGAAACGCCAGTGCAGCCGAACCTTTGGGAGGTTTCTGCATCTATATAGGTGAACCTCTCGCCAGTCCGCGAGTTCACGTGTATCCAATCGCCTCCCACCGCTGGAGATTGTAGTGTGTCTCCAGAGGTGTCGATTCCAGCGCCGTTGTATCGCGACGGCCCTGCCCGGCTTTGCACCGAACTGCCAGTTCCGTGCCGCCGCAACCTGCTTACAGAAAGCACCAGTGCGGAAGCGATTTAACAATGGGTGTGAACCGGCCTCGCCGCAGCGAGCGGCCTCGCCGCAGCGAGCGGCCTCGCCGCAGCGAGCGAAGCAAAGGGTTCTTTCCTGGCTTTCTCTCCAGGAAAACCACTCCTCCGGATCTTTGTCAGGCCACAGGAATGGTTAAAACCGCTTTCCGAGCGCTTTCAGAGCTCCCGGCTGCATCTTTTTCGGCCGTCGTAAGCTGTCGATTGTGAAAACACAGGGGGGTTATCTCGCTTATCTCTCTTTTCTCTCACAAAGTGCATTCTTTTTTCGCCTACAGCATTTTCACTTCTGGTGCTTACAGAGTAACGACTCCCATGGCGGCTTTTCCTCAAGAACTCGGGGTCCCCGGCAAGCGTGCTGGCTGGGGTGGAAGAAAAGCCGCACTTCGCCGCACCCTCCTGTGCAGAGTAGAAGTGAAAATGCTCAGTGAGGGGGCTGCGGGAGAGAGCAGATCCATTGCGCGAATCAGCAGGGGTGCGCCCAGTGCGTGTCCTCTTGAGCTTGGCAGTTCTTTGACAACTTAGCGCACCACCATGACTGGACACCCCGGCCGCGGGGGAGACTATCCTTCCATCGTTGCAGAAAGGCAGCTCCCCCCATCCTCCTCCTGGACAGCTACGGGCTTCACCGGCTGCGGAAAAAACTCTGGTTCGCGGTGTACCCCGGTGTAGCCCCGGCATTTAGTCCGTGGCTCGCCGGGCCAAAATGCCCGGCCTACCCTGAAGGCGCGTTTGAGGCCCTTTGTGCGGCCCGGCTAAAGTCGCGCCATAAAGCCCTCATACACACGCTTCAACCCCTGAGGAATTCCGCAAACACCACGACTGACAGGCCGTGGCTCTAGCGGACGATCTAAAGTAACCGCACCTAAATAGACAGACAATCCCTGCCGATACACGAGTTGATTACTCGCTGATTAAGGTCAATAAGAACGACTTACAGAATGCAGAACGAAAGGTAACGATGTTTACAGCGCAATGGAATGCGGCTGACTTAGCAGACGCTTCCCTGCAAAGGGTCGTACCGGGGAACACGCCGGCCGACATCCCGGGCGGGGCTGCCCTGGAAGAGCGCTTTGCCCTTGCCTACGAGACGGCATTGGATCTTTACCAGGAACGTTGTGAGGCTGCGGCATCCCGCGGCTGGCTTGAACCCGCGATCGAAGACGAGGATGCTCTGGAATCCGCGGGGTTTAGCGATCCATTAAGCGGTTCAGGTGTCCCACGCGCACTCAACGCAGCCTCCGGCGGTTACCGGGAACGCAGTTCCATTGCAACTGTCGAAGAGACATGGCAGGATCGCCGCCTCGGTTACGGCCTCATGCCGCCGGCAAGCGCCGCGAGCGCACTGCATGGTAACTCTTGCGATCGCGAATCAATCGTCGTTGGTTATGGAGCGCGCGAGGATGGCAGCGCCATGGGCCGGTGCATGTCCCGGGAAGAGACAACTCAAGCCGAGCTGAAAAGCGAGGCACGCCCTCCAGCAGACCATTCACTGAGCGCGATCGATGCCGAAACCAATCTACCGGTGGCGTCGAACCCGCCCTCGCTGAAGAGCCGGCTGGCTCGTTGGATGGATGACCACGCACTCATTCGCTCCAGTCATCATTGCGCAATGTATTGCCGCAAGGGAATGGAGGCTGCCGGCCTGACGACCGGCGACCGTCCGCAATCGGGCGATGCCGGAGATTACGGGCCCTTCTTAGTTCGGCACGGGGCACAGGCAGTGCCGCTCGAGGCGTACACCCCGCAAGTGGGCGACACGGCCGTATTCGATAAAACAGAGCAACATCCAAATGGACACATCGAGATTTACGATGGCCAACACTGGGTGTCAGACTTTATGCAACGTAGCTTCTCACCGTATCGCGATGCCGGGAGTACACCGCCTTTTACTATTTACCGGCTTAGCTAGAGCATTTTCGCAATGACTGTGGTTTGGTAAGAGCAACGAGGTGTGGTTTCTATTGAGAGAAAACCACGTAAAGGTTCGCGGCTTCCCCGTATTTCCTGCCACGCAGCACTGGCCGGGAACACTTATGTGCGACTTTCCTCGAAGAAAGTCACATACAGATCGGTGGCTCCACCAATATCCACAGGAAATACGGGTTCGGTATAAACCAATTGCGAAAATGCTTTAGTGTCAACGATCTAACTTAGCGACGGGCACCGGCAGCCATTCGTGTGAGATGGCCGAGGATGAGGGTGGCGTGCGGTTGCAAAGAGTATGGAGAGCAGCTCACGGCGGCCGCTACGCCCACCACAGGAATCTGCCCCACCGAGCCAAAGTAGAGTGACCGATGAGCGTGGAGGTAGTGTGCAGTGTCGATTGCTGTGAGTAATGGAAACCGAGGCCGGTGCAACCTGCGTGACCGCAGCCAGGGAAGCGATGCCGGCGATGCGGAGGATCGAATGCGGCAGGCCCGGAAAATGGAGGCGGTGGGCCAGCTAGCGGGTGGTGTGGCGCACGACTTCAACAACCTTCTTGGGGTGATTCTGGGTTACTGCGAGGTGTTAGAAGAGCAGGAGGCGTTGCCCGAACCTGCGCGCACGATGATTGCGGAGATTCAAAGAGCAGGTATCTGCGCCAGAAAACTCACGCAGGGTCTGCTTGCCTTCAGCCGCCGCCAGGTGTTGCAGCCAGTGGCGTTGAATTTGAACGAAACCATTACCCGCATGGGGAGCCTATTGGATCGAATGATCGGTGACCATGTCGAACTGCGCCACGTTCCGGGGGAGGCTTTGGGCGCGATCGAGGCCGATCCCGGTCAACTGGAGCAGGTATTGATGAACCTGGCAATCAATGCTCGAGACGCTATGCCGCAGGGGGGAATCATCAGGATCGAGACGGCGAATATAGAGATCGACGACGCCTATGCCGGGCAATACCCTGGAACCGCGCCTGGTCTCTACGTGATGCTGACCGTAAGTGATGGGGGAATCGGAATCGATGCGGAAACTCAGTCTCGCATGTTCGAACCTTTTTTCAGCACCAAGGCTTCTGGCCGGGGTACCGGGCTGGGCTTGTCGACGGTCTTTGACATTGTCCGGGGGAGCGGAGGTGCGATCGCGGTTCACAGTGTGCCGGGCAGCGGAACGACGTTCAAGATCCATTTCCCGCGGTGCGAGCGGTTGCCGGTCATTGTGCAGCGGAACAGGGCAATGCCATTACCTGTTGGAACCGAGACAATCCTCCTGGTGGAGGATGCCGTGCCTCTGCGCGCGCTAACGCGACGGATTCTCGAAGACCGCGGATATCGAGTGCTCGATTCCGGCGATCCGGTCGAAGCGCTTCGCCTGGCAGAACAGCGGCCCGGACCGCTGCCTTTGATGGTTACGGACGTGGTCATGCCGGGGTTCGGCGGTTTCGATCTTGCGCAACGGCTGGCTGCGTTCCGACCGGAGACCAGGGTGCTGTTTATGTCGGGGTACAACGACGACTCGGCGAGTCATTTAGGGATGGGCGGACAGCACTATGCGTTTCTTGAAAAGCCCTTCACGCGAGAAGATTTGCTGCAGAAAGTACGAGATCTTCTGGATTCACCTATACGTATTCCTCCGGGCTCCGCGTTTGTGCCGGCTTCGACGCGCCCTCTATGCGGCTAGAGCGGTATCTCACTGATTGAGTCCATTTTCAGCACCCCGCAAAGGGTGAAGGCAACCAGCCGGTATTCCCTCAGGGGCGAGAGCCTGCTGGAGTAGCTGTTTTGTTTTGCCGATACAAGAGAAGGGAATGTGCTGCTCATTCCAGGCTGCTCCGTTGCTCCTCGTCACGTTGGCGGAAAAGTACAGTTCGGACCGGAAGGATTAGAGAATGTTTTCGATGATTGGAATTCTTCTTGTCTTCGCCTGCGTCATCGCCGGCTTCCTCATGGAGAAGGGAAAACTCGCTGTTCTTATCCAGCCGTCGGAACTGGTGATCATCGGGGGCGCTGCGATCGGCACCGTGTTGACCGCGAACCCGATGCATATCCTGAAGAAAATCGTTTCCGGGATCACGGCTGTGATCAAAGGGTCCCCGTATTCAAAGGAGCGTTACGTGGATACGCTCAAGATGATGTTTGATCTCTTCGCCAAATCGCGCAAAGAGGGTGCGATTGCTATCGAAGGCGATGTGGAAGAGCCGGACAAGAGCCCGATCTTCTCGAGATACCCAAAATTTCTTAAGGATCATCACGTTCGGGACTTTGTATGTGACACCATGCGGATGTTTATCACCGGTGGGGTGACCGCGTTTGACACGGACCAGATGATGGAGCTCGATATGGAGGTTCATCACCATTCGGCGACTATGCCGGGCCAGGCATTAACCAGCATGGCGGACGCGTTGCCCGGGCTGGGCATTGTGGCCGCGGTGCTGGGTGTGGTGGTGACGATGGGTTCGCTCGGCGGCCCGCCAGAGGAGATCGGACACAAGGTGGCTGCCGCCTTGGTTGGCACCTTCCTCGGAATCTTGCTGTGCTATGGGATGGTAGGGCCACTGGCGTCAAATATGTCGAAGATTGTAGACGAAGAACACAGTTACTACGGAGTTCTGCGGGTGTCGATGCTGGCATTTGTCAAAGGCGTGTCTCCCATTATGGCGGTGGAACTGGGCCGGCGCGCCATCCCTGGCCACTGTCGCCCGACCTTTGCCGAAGTGGAGAAGAAATGCCGAGAGAAAGCTGCGGACCCTGCAGCAGTAACCAGCGCTGCGTAAGTCGCCCCAACCATGGCAGACGAAGAAATCATCATCGTCAAGAAGAAGAAGGGCGGTCATGGCGGCCACCACGGCGGAGCATGGAAAGTTGCCTACGCCGACTTTGTGACTGCCATGATGGCACTCTTTATTGTTCTGTGGCTGATGAACAGCAGCAAGCCCGTGGCGGAGGCAGTCGGTGGATATTTTCGCGACCCGAATGGCATCGCCCTGAAGAAGGGCTCTGCCGTGGACGGCGCCGGCTATGCCGCCGGCCAAAAAAAGGAAGATCTGGCTAAGTTGAAGGAAAAGCTGATGAGCGCCCTGGAACAACTGCCGAGCTTCGAGAAGATCAAGAATCAGGTCTCCATGACCGTCACCCCGGAGGGTTTGCGCATCGAGCTGTTGGAAGATCCGCAGGGAACGTTTTTTGAGAATGGCAAGGCGCAGCCAACCCCGCAGCTACAGAACCTGCTGAAGGTGTTATCGTCCGAAGCGGGCAAAGAGCCGAACCCGATTTCGATTGAGGGGCACACCGATTCCAAGCCCTTCTCTGATTCGCAGGTCTATGGTAACTGGGAGTTATCGACCGATCGCGCAAACACGGCCAGACGCCTGATGGAGAGCAATGGATTACGGCCGGGCCAGGTGGTGCAAGTGCGCGGCTACGCCGATCGCAACCTGCGCAATCCTCTGAAACCGGAGGATGCCTCGAACCGTAGAATCACGGTCATCATTCAATATCTCCACGGGCCGGATCAGTTTGCTGTTGTGAGTGATGGGAATCTACCGGTAACTAAGGTGCTCGAGGGTGGGGCGCCCGGTGTGACGTCAGGTGCGGCAGCGAAAAATTTTGTTCCGGTTCCTGCGCCGGCGGCAGCAGCTCAGGCACGAGCAACGGCTGCGAAGAAGGCCGGCTCGTAGCAAGCTGCGCCCGGCTGCTCGCGCTCTGCATCTATGCGCGCTTTACTCGGAAAGTTGATCAACCGGCGAAGGACCCGCATGGTGGGCGATGGAAGCAATGAATTCAACGGTTATCGTGCGTTCCCAGAGTGAGTGAAAATGGAACATGAGCCCAACCTGGTGTTTCTCGATGTAAGCGACCCGAGCGTCGAGCTTGAGTACGCCGAGCGGATGGCGAAGTATGAGTAATCCAGAACTGCCGGTGATCACGGGTCCATCGAAGTCGGCGCGAATACCCGCGTCGCTGACATCCCTGCAAAACCCGCGGACCATCTCCCCTCCCGCCACGAACTCAACATCGAACCCCGTGCTCATGCGCGGCTGTCGATATGCAAAGTTGCGAATGCTGTCCAAATCTTCCATTCCAGTCAGGCCCCGTTGGGTTCAGAATGCACGACAAACAGGGTGGGCCGGTCTATCCGTTAGCTCTATCGACCGAAGCAGCTCCGGGTTTCAACGAGTTTTGCGTGAACCGGCCGGAGTCACTTACGGTAACCATCACCAGACACTGGGTTAGCAGGTAGCAATGACTTCAGGGCCCGTACCATCGAAATTAGCGATAACGGATATGGCGGTTGAAAACACTTCTCCCTCGCCGGTGACAGAGGACTCTTTGCCCGATCGATCACGAGTATCGGCGGAGCCCAAGATCCTGATTGTTGAGGATGATATTCCTCTGGGCAAGTTTCTCAGCCGGGCGCTCAACCTCAAGCATTTTGCTGTCGAGGTGGCTCTTGATGGGGAAACCGCATGGGAGGCATTTCAGAAATCAGTCTACGACCTTGCAATTCTTGATCTCAACCTACCCAGAATGGACGGAATGGCCTTGTTGAAGCGGGTTCGCGAAAGCCGTCCGGCGCAACGCATGCTGGTGTTGACGGCAAGAAACCGTACGGAAGATCTGGTTTCGGCACTTGAGGGGGGCGCCGATGATTGCCTGCTCAAACCTTTTTCGTTTCTGGAATTGCTGGCCAGAGTCCGCGGTCTGTTACGCCGCGATGCCTCTTCCGCTCCGGGTTCCTCGAAGGTTGGCGATCTGGTCGTCAACCGGGAAGAACGCCGGGTACTGCGCGGGTCGCGGCGAATCGAATTAACACCACGGGAGTTTGCGATTCTCGAGTACCTGATGGATAACGCGGGCAAGACTGTCTCGCGCACAACACTCATGCGCGAGGTGTGGAACGTTGCTTTGGACCCAACCACCAATATTGTCGACGTGTACATGAAGTATCTGCGCGACAAGGTGGATATGGAGGGTGAAGTGAAATTGATACACACTGTCAGGGGCGTCGGGTACGTCTTAAGAAATGATTAGTACACCTAGTTCCGAGGAATCGCCGGTGTCGATCGTGGTGCCGGCGATGTTTTGCGCGCACCTGGCGCAGGGGCTGCATGCCGCCGCACAGCCGCTTACCATTCTTCTCGCCAGCCTGGGCAGCGGGCACACCGACCCGATGAGTAGGGCCGAACTACGGGAGCTTACAGCAAGCTCCACGATCCAGGTGCAGCGAGTCTGTTCTCTCTTCCACTGTATGCAGCAATTGGTCATCGCCGAGAGCGTCACACCGCAACTGTCATCAACGCCGATTCTGCCCCTGCTCACACTCGTGGCCGACGGAGTCAACCGGATGTTTGAAAAAGACAGCATGACCTTTAGCACTTTCCTGCCCGATAAGTGCCGGCCCGTGCTGATGAACCATGGGAGAACCCAGCAAGCTCTGATGAGTGTTCTCCTGATCGCCCATCTTTTATCCAGAACGAAGAATACGATTGAGTTGCTTGCCGCCTCTACGGTGGATACGGTACGGATCATCGTGCGTAACGCGGATTTGTTTGTCGATCGCATGGATACCGAGGTGAGCCTCAGCATGGCTCTTGCCGAGGCGAACATCCGTAGCCAGCGTGGTAGCTTGTCCTGGAGCCTGCACCCATTCCACGTGCAGGTAGAGCTGCGAAAGGCGCCGTTTCCCCATTGATACGAGAGAGCGAAAAGTGGTCTTTATGAGTACATCTCCTCTCCCCAAGCCGCGCGGCGACGAAAACGGCACCATCGGCGTGTTGCTGGTGAGCCCCAGCAGCCGGCTGCGCTTTCAGATGCGCGAGAAACTTCGTCAGCCCCGTTGGAACTTTACCGAAGCCGGAAGTGGCGCTGAAGCATTCGAGTGTCTACATGAGACGATCAGCGAGATTCTCCTGCTCGATCCGCTCCTCCCCGACCTTGAGTCGAGCGAATTCAGCGCCATGGTGCGTGAACACTTTCCCAGTGTGCAGATCCTCACGGTGAACTCGCATACCGGGCAGCTGGTGCTCGGGACATCGTCCCCGACCGCGCTGTCTGCCCAGCTGACAGAGGTTCTTTATTGCGTAGGTAACTTGCAGTCCAACTCGATTTCGCCGGTGCAACTGCACCGCGCGCGGGTGGGCAGGGATGGCCGGCCAGGCATTCGTGGCATGGTCGGCGATACAGAATCGATGCAGCGTGTTTATGAATTGACCCACATGGTGGCGCGGCGAGATACCACGGTACTGGTAACCGGGGAGAGCGGAACCGGCAAGGACCTGATTGCGCAGGCGATTCATCTCATCAGTCCGCGACAAAAGCAGCCATTGGTCGTGATTAACTGCGCGGCGATTCCTGAGCCGCTGCTCGAAGCTGAGTTGTTCGGCTACGTGAAGGGCTCATTTACGGGAGCGGTGCAATCACGTATTGGCCGCATCCACGCGGCGCATGGCGGTACCTTGTTTCTCGATGAGATTGGCGACATGCCGCTCTCTCTGCAAAGCAAAATATTGCGTTTTCTGGAGCAAGGCGAAGTGCAACGGATCGGCGGCAACGATAATTTGAAGGTGGATGTGCGGGTAGTGGTGGCGACCAACGCGGACTTGCAATGTCTCGTGAAACAGCATCTGTTTCGTGAAGACTTGTACTATCGCCTGGCGATTTTTCCCATCAAGTTACCGCCGTTAAGGGAACGTCTTGGGGACGTCGAAAAACTTGCGGAAACCTTTCTTGCAAAGTTTTGTCCTGGGGCCACCGTGAGCGCGGGAGCGCTGGAGGCCTTGCGCCGTCACGACTGGCCGGGAAACGTGCGCGAGCTGCGCAACGTTGTCGAGCGCGCCAGCATCTTTGCAGGCGGCGAGCGGGAGATCCTGCCGCGCCACATTCTCGTGTAATGGAGTGCTGCGCGACGCCATCGACCCCTGGTACCCGGAGCGGACGGCACTTCGGCCCTTGCCGTGCATGTGGAATGAGCAGATGCAGCCTGGTTCTCACCTTGTACCAATGAACGCCTCGCTGGTCGAAGATCGCAGCGACGGACCAATGCTTCGCTCGGCGGACAACGGCCCGATGGACTATGACTCGACAGACTATGACTCGACGGAAAATGTGCGGAGCCATGTAAGCCGCTCCGTGCTCAGAGAGTCAAATGATGAATTAGAGACGCAAGCGAGCGGCACCGTGCATCTCGCGGCCGCATTCTCCGAGTTCATCCTGGCATCCTCGCGGCTGGAGACGTCGTACCGCGAACTTCAGCAGGAAGTCTCCGATCTTCGCATCGAGTTATCGGCCCGGAATGCAGCGTTGAACACCAGTCTCGCCGTTAACGAGCGTATGCGTCTCGATCTGCAACAGATTGTGGACTCCATGCCTTGCGGCGTACTGGTTGTGGGCCCTGAAGGTGGGATATCGATGATCAATCCGGAGAGCGGACGGTTACTCGGACTCGAACCGGCGCATTTTCGCGAAGGCTCGCCGAAGACTCTGCGCCAAATCTCCGCGGCCAGCGGCGTCAATCTGGAAGCCTCTGTATGAAAGTGCTACGCGGAGCAACAACGGCCAGGAGTTCTGTGTTCAAGACATCTCTGGCAAACGTTGGCTTGAGGTGCGCAATCGGCGGCTTTTTGATGATTCAGGCCGGTCAGGGCAGCCGGAGCAGACGATTCTCATTTTGCGCGATGTAAGCGCGCGACGACGCGCGGAGCAGGAGCGGGAAGCCGGCCGAAAGGCCATGGCTCTGGCGGAGATTACAACCATCCTTGCTCACGAAATTAGAAATCCGTTGGCCAGTCTCGAGCTGTTTGGGGAATTGATCGAGAATGACTCAGATCGTCGTGAGGAATGGATTTCTCATTTGCGAGCGGGCATACGTTCGCTCTCCGCAACGGTGAACAACGTTCTTAGCTTCCATGGCTCGGGCTCTTTGAAACTTGCCCCGGTTGCCCTCTCTGCGTTGATTCGCAATGTAATCCAGTTCGTGGGCCCGCTTGCGGCCCAGGCGGCCGTGGCGCTCAAATGTTTGGAGGACGATGAAGGGCAAAGCCGCGTAATGGGTAATGAAAGTGCCCTGCAGCAAGTGGTTCTAAACCTGGTCTCGAATGCCATCCGGCACACGCCGGCAGGAGGCGTTGTCATCGTTTGCATTCGATCCGAATGGAGCGACAGCAGGGAGCAGGTCATTGTCGAATTCACCGACACCGGCTGTGGCATTCGGCCTGATCAGATAGATCACGTCTTCGAGCCTGGCTTCAGCGGCAGTGGCGACACCAGCGGGCTGGGTCTCGCGGTGTGCGACCGGATCATGAAACAGCATGGGGGCGGCATTCGTGTTGCCAGGGGTATGCAGACCGGCGCTCGCTTCGCGCTTCATTTTCCCGAACTCCCAGTGGATGTGGCCATAGCATGAGCGACATGTCTGCCGATAACGCAAATTCCTCCGTACTGGTAGTGGACGACGAGCCGGGGATGCGCACCGCGTTGCAAGCGAACTTTCTGCGTCACGGTTGGCGGGTGGAGGCTGCAAACGGGGTGGAAGCCGCAGCACGCGCCTTGGAGCGCACAAGCTTCGATCTGGTAGTGAGCGATATTCGCATGCGCGACGGGGATGGATTTGAAGTACTGTGTGCGGTGCGCAAGCACTCTCCCGAGACGGCGGTGATTTTGCTCACCGCGTTCGGCAGCGTTCCTGAGGCGGTCGAGTCGATGCGCAGCGGCGCTTTCGATTATTTAACCAAACCAATTTCGTTCGAGCAGCTGCAGGCTGCTGCCGCACGCGTCATGCAGCGTGTCATTCAACCTGTCGCGGGAAAAACGGAGTCGGGCGAGACGCCATCCGAGAGGCCGCCGTCGGGGAAGTCTGGGGGCGAATCGCCAAATGCGGAAATCGCCGATGTGCGCATCGTCGGTTCGGGCATTGTGGGCCGCTCGCCCTTGTTGCTGCAGGCACTGCAGCGCGCGCGGGCCGCGGCCAGCACCGATGCCGATGTTCTGGTTGAGGCCGAGAGTGGAACCGGTAAGGAATCGCTGGCCAAGTACATTCATGAAAGCAGTGACCGCAGCCGCAAACCTTTCGTCGCCGTGAACTGCGCAGCGCTTCCGGAGACTCTGCTGGAAAGTGAACTCTTCGGGCACGCGCGCGGCGCCTTCACCGGGGCCAGCGCCGCCAAGGCCGGAAAGTTCGAATTGGCCGACGGGGGCACGCTGCTACTGGACGAAATCGGCGAGATGCCGTTGAATCTGCAACCCAAGCTGCTGCGAGTACTGCAGGAGCGCGAGTTCGAACGGCTAGGCGAAACCCGCTCCATCCACGTAAACATTCGCATCATTGCCACCACCAACGCATCGCTGGCCTCGATGGTCGAGCAGGGGCGCTTCCGTAGTGATTTGTACTACCGGCTGAACGTCATCCCGCTGACGCTCCCCGGTCTTCGCGAACGGCTCGAAGATATTCCAGCGTTGGCCGGCCTACTTTGCCCAAAGGTTCGCAATGGAAACAGCCAGTGTCGCGCCGTCGCTGGATCCGGGCTTTGTTGCGCGCTTGCAGGCGCATAGCTGGCCCGGCAATGTACGCGAACTCGCCAACTTCATGCGCCGTGTTCTCTCCCTGCACCAGGGTGCGTTGATCGACGCGGCTTGTTTCGACCGGGAGTTTCAGCCTTTGGCAAAAGCGCCGGCTGTTCGCTCAGCCATGCCGGCGCCGGGAACACGGATTGCCGTGTTGGAAAAAATGCATCTGGAGAATACACTCGCCCTCGCCGACGGCAATCGGACCCGCGCAGCGGAGATGCTGGGGATCAGTCTGCGTACGGTGCGGAACAAGATCAAGGAATACGGCTTGCCTCCAAGGAGATATGCGTGATGCCGAATCCATCGATGATTTCGACCCTGGAAAGCTACCTGAATCTGACCACCACCCGGGAACACGCGATCGCGGCCAACATGGCCAATGTCGACACCCCCGGCTACCAGACTAAGGATATTGATTTCGGCAGCGAGCTGAACAAGGCCATCACCGTGAGCTCAATGCAATCAGAGGATGGCAGCGAAACGCTGCAACTGAGCCCTGTGGTGCGCCAGGTGCGGGGTCTGATGGAACGCCCGGACGGCAACAACGTGAGTCTCGATCGTGAGGGCCTGCTTTTGGCCGAAACCCAGCTGCAGTATCAGCTCGGCATTCAGCTAATCAAAGGCACCTTTCACCAGCTACTGAGTGTTATTAACGGAGGAAGCTAACGTGAAGCTCTTCGACGCACTCGCTATCAGCGGATCGGCTTTGCTCGCCGAACGCCAGCGTTCGGAGGTGATCGCCACCAACATGGCGAATGCCGAGACCACCCACACCGAAGCGGGAGGCCCGTATAAGCGCAGGGAAGTCGTTTTCGAGCAGCGGAGCCCTTCCGCCTTCCGCCTGGCCCTCGCGCGGACAGGCGGAGATTATGCGGGGCCAACTCCCGGCAGCGTGGAGGTGTCGGATGTGGTTGACGACCCATCGCCCGCCATCATGCGCTACGAGCCCGGCCATCCCGATGCGGACAGTAACGGATACGTAGCGTATCCGGCCGTGAATCCGGTGTTGGAAATGGTCGATCTGATGGGCTCGGTGAGAGCCTATCAACTGAATGCATCGGCAGTGGCTGCGACCAAGCAAATGATCCAGCAAACCATCGACATCCTAAAAAGTTAGCCAGGAGGTCAAACCATGAGCAATGTTCCCGGTCTTGGCGCCCTTGGCAGCCTCAGTCCACTTCCCAAGCTGTCGCCCCTGGAGCCTGCGGAGACAGGGGGAGGTTTCAGCGGCGTTCTATCCGATGCACTGCAACAGGTAAACCAACTGGGAGGCGGCGCCGAACAGCAGATTGGCACCCTGCTGAAGGGGGGCAGCGTAGATATGAGTTCGGTAATGATCGCAGTGGAAAAAGCAGACGTAGCGTTTCAACTGATGATGCAGGTGCGTAACAAGATTGTGAGCGCGTACCAAGACATTGAGAAGATGCAGTTCTAGAGCATGTCTACTTCCCCCGGTGCAGGACAGATTAACGAAGCGTGGCTCTTCTCTAGAAGAAAACCCGCGTCCAGAGTTGCACCTGCGGCAGTCCGACTCCCAACTGGCAAATAAGGACCCATGGCGGCCAACAATAAATTAGCGGTTGCGAAACCCGCAGTCAACACAGTCCCTGCGTTGGAACGGGTGAAGTCGTTCTGGCAAGGCCTTGGCTCGCAACAGCGTGTCTATCTCGGCGCGGGTCTCGCCATCTCGTTCGCGGCTCTCTGGTTTCTGGGCAACCTGGCGGCAAACCCCGTCTACAAGCCACTGATGTCGGGGCTTGAACCGGGCGATGCACAAGCGGTGGCGACCGAACTGGCAGCCAAAAAGATCCCCTATCTCATCAGCCCTGACGGCGCCTCCATCAGCGTTCCGGCAAATCAGGTCGACGCGGCGCGCCTCGAAGTATCGTCGCATGAGCCGCCTCGGAGTGGACGCATCGGTTTCGAGATTTTCGATAAAGTCTCGTGGGGCCAAACTGAGTTCGACGAAAAGGTGAACTATCAGCGCGCGCTCGAAGGCGAACTGGAGCGAACCATTCAGACCATCAGCAATGTCAAGAGCGCCCGGGTACACCTGGTGATGGCGACGGACTCGGTCTTCATGGACCGGGAGCGCGGCGCAAAAGCTTCGGTCACACTGCATCTGCGACGTGGCACCTTATCGCGCGATGAGATCTCAGAAATCTCGCGGCTGGTCGCAGGAGCGGTCGATGAGCTTAAGCCGGCGGATGTGGTGATTGTGGATGCGGACTCGAATCAGTCGATCGGGCTGAGCAGCGATTCCCCGGATGGAAATCAAGGTGTGGAGCGGGAAATGACACAGCGGTTGATCGCGACGCTCGCCCCGGTCGTTGGGCCCGACAGTATCCGCGCGTCGGTGAACGTGGAATATGAAACCGGCAGCAGTGAGGAGAGTCAGGAGAAGTATGACCCTGCCGTCAGCGCTACGCTGAATATGCAGAACTCGGAAGAAATGACAAGCCCCGGCGCTGGGGCAGGCGGCGTGCCCGGAACCTCGAGCAATGTGCCCAGCGCGAAGGCGAACGCGCCTGCAACCGCCATCCGGGAGCTGGGCGAATCGTCAAAGACCAGTAGCGCCACCTATGGCGTGAACAAAACGACGCGCCACTCTATCGAGCCGGCAGGCGGTATTCGACGGTTGACTGCCGCGGTTCTACTGGACGACGCGATCGATCGCAAGCTGGAGAAAGGCAAGTGGGTGGAGACTCATCATAAGAGGTCCCCCGAGGAGCTGAAGGTGATCAGCGATCTCGCTGCAGGCGGCCATTGGATTTAACAGCGCTCGTGGCGATGTGATGAGCGTACAGAACCTGACCTTTGAGCGAGCCGCGCCGGTAGAACTCCGACCCGCCACGTTCATCGACAGGGCGCGCAAGGGCACGGAGGACTACGCGGCAGTGTTTCGTTATGCGGGCCTCGTGGTCCTCTTTCTCCTGGTCTACATGCTGGCGATCTGCCCCATTCAGAAGCGCGCCCTGGCCGCTCCGGCTCCCCAGTTGGCCGCACCTCGCGCTCCGGTGAAAGAGGAGCCGGAAGCTGCCGCCCTGGCGGAGACTGCCAAACATCTGGCCCTTCGTTCGCAGGAACTCGAAGAAGCAGCTCGCCGATTTCGTCCAGTGCCGAGCCTGAAAGCAGCACCACTGCAGTGCGCGCGTGGCTGCAGGAAGATGCCCAATGACCCTTCATTCGAGAAACTCCAGCCTCAGCGGCGTGCGCAAGGCGGCAATTCTGTTGACCACCCTGGGTGAAGACTCGGCTGCGACCGTATTCCGCAATCTGAGCGAGGAAGACCTGCAGCGCGTCGCCGACGAAGTGGTAGGGCTCGGAACCATACCAGTGGAGTTATCGCTGCAGATTTTTGAAGAGTACCAGCGGATGACGCAGGCGCAGGATTACCTGATCCAGGGCGGCCACGATCTCGCCCGGCGCCTGCTGGTGAAGGCCTTCGGCGAAGCCGATGCAGAGGGCATCTTGGTCAAGCTGTCCAAAGCCCGCGAGCTCAACCCGCTGGAGTCGTTGCAGCGCTCCGATCCGCAAAAACTGGCGAGGTTTCTCGAGGCGAGCATCCGCAGACCATCGCGCTGATACTCGGCCAGCTGGGCGATCGTCAGGCCTCGGCGTTGCTGATGAGTCTACCCAGCGAGACTCGAGCCGAAGCGGTGAAGAGGCTGGCTAACCTGAGACGCTTTTCGCCCGAGATGGCGGAGAGCGTCTCGATCGTACTCGCCAGAGGCTCAAGGCGGTGGGTGAGCAGGGTAAGCGGGCCTATTCCGGATTCCAAAGCGTGGCCGACATCATGAACTGCATCGATACCACGGTAGCGCAGGAAATTCTGGTCGAATATTGAAAACGAGGAACCAACGCTGGCTATCAGCATCCGCGATCTGATGTTCACCTTTGAAGATCTGCTTCAGGTTGGCGAATCGCAGGTTCGTGAACTGACGGGCGCAATCGATAAGAAAGTGTTGGCAACCGCGCTCAAGGGGACAAACGAAGAATTGAAAAACCATTTCTTCCGCACCATGTCATCGCGCGCGATCGAAATGCTCAAGGAAGATATCGAAGTCTCTTGGGCCGGTTCGCAGTAAGGACGTGATCAAAGCACAGTCAGAGATTGTTACGATTGCGCGCCAACTGGAGACCGATGGCAAAATTGTGTTGAAGGGCGAGGCAAATGATGAGTATGTCGTCTAGCGAAATTGACAGCCAGGTGCGGCCACCGTTCCGGTTAAATCGTTTTCCTACCGGGATATGGGTGCGGGTCCGTTTTCTACTGACGGGGAACAAAGCACGACGGGAGAGCCGGGAGAAATAGAAGCGCACCGAGGAGCCGCGGGGTTTGTCACCGGAGGAGGTGAAGGACCTGGTGAATCGTACGCGCCTGGAGGCCGTGGCGGAGACCGAAGCACGCCTCAAGAGGGCATTCGAAGTCGAGGCAGACAGCGGAGGCGGATAAAGATTCAGCAGGCGCTCGAACGATTTCCAGGGGGAACGGAAAGAATATTTTTCCCGCGTAGAGTCCGACGTGGTGCAACTCGCCCTGGCCATCGCGGCCAAGATCCTGCATCGCGAAGCACAGGTTGATCCCGATGTTGGTGGCCGCGCTGGTGCGCGTCGCGATCGATAAGCTGCACGACGGCTCAAGCGTATCGGTACGCGTTGCTCCGGCGGAAGCAGGGAAGTGGCGCGAGTATCCTGGCCCATCCTCTCAATGGTTCGACCATCGAAATCGTGGAGGATGCTCATCTGGGCCCCGCGGAGTGCATTCTGGAAACCGATCTTGGATCGGCCAATTTCAGCATCGAAGCGCAGATGAAAGAAGTTGAGCAGGGTTTCTTCGATCTGCTGGCGCAGAGGCCCGTGGTCAAGTGAGTCCTCTGCGGCTCGCTCGCTCCTTATTTCGACCGCCTGGATCGAGGAGTCGACCCTTCGTTGGCGAGGGCGGGTGCTGCAGGTGGTGGGCAACCTGATCGAGTCGGAAGGGCCGTTCTGTTCCATCGGGGAGTCGTGTGAGATTACCAGCGCGATCGGCAAAAAGTATTCCGGCGAAGTGATTGGTTTCCGCGGATCGACCATGCTTTCCATGGCGGTTGAGAATCCGCAGGGCATACGCTTCGGTGACCGGATTGTCGCCTGGGGAACCCGGTCATCGATCCGCGTGGGCAGCGACATGCTGGGCCGGGTGATCGACGCCACTGGCGGCGCGCTTGATTCGAAAGGCGAGTATCGAGCGCAACGGTCCGTGTGGGTGGATGGATCGGCGCCGCTGCCGCTCGATCGTGTACCGATCCGCGAGCCGCTCGGTTGCGGCATTCGAGCTCTCGACGCCTTTGTGACCTGCGGACGCGGCCAGCGCATCGGTATCTTCGGCGGCAGCGGTGTGGGCAAAAGCACGCTGCTGGGCATGATGGTCCGCGGAACCGGCGCCGACATGACGGTCTTGGCACTGGTCGGCGAACGCGGACGTGAAGTGGGAGAGTTCCTCGAAGTGATCGGTGAGGAGGGGCGAAAACGATGCGTCGTGATCGTTTCCACTTCCGACCAATCGCCGCTTCTGCGCTTGCGTGCTGCCTTGTCGGCCACGGCCATCGCGGAATACTTTGCCGGCACCGGCAAGAACGTGCTTCTGGTGGTCGACTCGTTGACCCGGTTTGCCATGGCGCAACGCGAAATCGGTTTGTCGGCCGGCGAGCCACCCACCGCCAAGGGGTACACCCCTTCTGTGCTGAACATGCTGGCTCGACTGGTCGAGCGGGCGGGCTGCTTCAAAGATGGCAGCATCACGGCGTTTTACACGGTGCTGATGGAAGGCGACGATCAGCAGGATCCGGTCGCCGATACCGTGCGCTCATTGCTCGACGGACACGTGATTCTGGATAGAAACCTGGCCATGAGAAATCACTATCCACCCATCTCCATGCTCGAAAGCCTTAGCCGCCTGATGCCGAGTATCACTTCTGAAGAGCACATGCAAAAAGCCAAGGCTCTTCGTCTGTTGATGGCGTCCTACGTTCGTTCTGAAGACTTGATTCGCATCGGCGCCTATCAGAAGGACGCTGATCCGACGCTCGACAGAGCAGTCGAAATACTGCCGCGGTTGAACGCATTCCTGCACCAGCGTCCGGATCAGATTATCCCCTTTCCCAGGGTCGTACAATCTCTCCTTGAGCTCCCGAGCTGATATGGCCTTTGAATTTTCGCTCGCCACGGTACTTCGGGTTCGCGGAATCGTTGAAGAACGCGAAGAACGCTTACTGCAAAAAATCCTGTTCGACATCTCGCAAGCGCGGCAAGACCTGGAACACATCGACGTCCAAATTCTGGAAGCAGAGGCTTCGCGAGTGGCAAAGAGCGAGAAACCTCTCATCGGGCTTGAGCTTCATGCCTCCTACGGCGAGGTGATGGAGCTTAAGCAACGCAGAAAAGACCACGAAGAGCAACATTCAGAAACTCGAATTGCCGCGAGACAAGCAGGTCATCGTCTACGAGGCAGCGCGACGAAATCGCGAAATGCTCACCGATATGCGCCAGGAGCAACGCGGCGAGTACGACTCCGATAGGGCGCGACGCGAGCAGAGAACTTTGGATGACAATTACATTGCCCGCCGGGTACGTAGCTGAACGATCGGTTTGCCATACATGGCAGCAACTCCGCGTCACCACACCTTTAAAACTGAAGCCCTATTCATGATTCGGAAAGAGTCGTGCGTGCAATGCTGCACGGCAAACCCGGCAGCCTTTGCCTATGCGTAATCCGGCAAATATTGCCCGGTTTCCGTTTCGCAGAGCCGTACGCGGCTGAGAGAGTTGCCCAGGTCATTGATTCGATGCAAGAAAGCGACCTCGATCTGTAAGAGTCTGGTTTGGCCCAGCAACTGCTGTTATACCGGCGTGATCGTCGCATCGATTGTCGAAAAGCTCACGCGGCCGCCGACGGCCTCTGATTCCACGGCTGTCGAGCAAAGTTCCGGTCAACCTACGCAGACGTTCGGGGAATCACTGCGCGCGGCGACAAAACTATTTTCGGACGCCAACTCCGCCGAAGAGGGAAGCAGTCAAGCCACGCGACCCCAGAAATCTAACCCAACAGACGTGAATACGGCTGTTCTCTCGCCCAAGCAACACCCGCCGAAGGAACTCCTGCAGCAGCAGCCTTCCGGAATCAATGCGATCATCCATTCGATCCTTGCTCCGTCGCAGTTGCCGGCCGGAGTTCCGCTTCCCCCTCTGCATGTTCCGGCCGTAGCAGACGGAGGAACGAGCGACGATGGCGCAGCGGGGCCATTTTCGGGAATCGAGTCCGCGAGCGCTGAGCTAGGTGCCGACCCCTCCGTGATCGGCGCGTTGCAGGCGTCGACAGTGTCCACCTCCAAACAACGAGGCACGGAGGCATCGTCGGTAACGGTGTCACAGGCGGCGAATACTCCTTCTCATGGAATCGCAAGCGGAATTGCGAGCGCGGCCCCTGCTTCCCCTGCCGATGCGATTGCATCCGGGCTACAGAACGCGCAGGGTGTGCAGAGCCCAATTGCGAATCTCGTCACGAATGTCGTCGCAGACTCTTCTTCGAGTGCGATTCCGAACGGAAGCGCTGATGTTTCTGCCGGCGCGGACGGGAGTGCAGGCCGCAGTTCAGACGCAGATGCAGTCCAGAACTCAACCGAAAATGCTGCTCGCAACGGAATCGCGACCACGCTTCTAAACGCGGGCCCGGCCACAGTTCCGCATGCTCCCACGAGCCCATCCTCGAACATCGTTTCCGGCGTATCCATCGGTTATGCCGCCAACACTGTGCCAAATGCATTTCCTGCGGCAGCCCACGCGACGGTTGTAAAAGCGGTTCCGAATTCACTCCCCAATGCCGTGTCGAACGAAATAGCCAACGGCGCGGGACCCGTCCCAATAGCGCATACCGCCGCGAGCGCATCCGCGAAGCAAAATGCTGCTCCGGCGGCCATCCCGGTCTCGAACGGCCCGGCGATCTCACCGGAATCCGCGCCCAATCAGAGCGCATTGATTACCGTCCTCAATGGTCCAGGCGCCCCCGCCAACCAGCTTGTCGCTCTGCTTCAGCCCGGCCTCGCATCGCGCGTAATTCTTGCGGCCGGTGTATTGAGCCCGAGTGCAGCCGCGACAGGGAAGCTGTTAGCCACGGATGCCGGCAATACGAAAGATGCGATCAAAGATGCGACCAAGGGCGGGACCAACCTGGCCACCGGACTTAATTCCGCGGCATCGTCCGCATCAGCGCAGGGCGGCTCTCAAGGGACATCTCAATCCGGCGAGCAGGGCCAGGCGGGGAACTCCGCGCAGGGGCAAAATGCGGCGCCGGCGCAGATTAACTTTGCGAGCCACCCCGGCTTTGCCATCGACCCCACGCAGAGCGCGCCTATCCTCAGTCCGTTGCAGACCGCGCCAATACTCGCCGGCAACGCTGGACACACTGGAAACGCGCCGGATGCCGCTACGTCCGCTTCCACGGTTGTGCCGCAGCCTCCACCTGTCGTCAACACCGCGAAGCTGATTCAGAGCGCGGGTCAATCTGAGTTACGCGTCGGTATACGGTCCGATGAGTTCGGCAACATCTCCATTCGTACCTCTTCGACCAGGGAGACGCTCTCCGCGCAGATTTTGCTCGATCATGGCGAGCTGGCCAGGGCACTAGCGGCGCATTTGCCGGAGATACAGGCAAGGTTAGGTGGCAATCAGGCACTGGATGTGCGCATCGATACGAGCGGATCCGGAACAGGACAGGGAGCGGGGCACGGAGCAGGACAGGGGCAGGGAGGATTTGCGGGCACGTCAAACGGCACGACAAACGGCTCGACGACCGGGGACGGATCGCACGGCGACAGACAGCAGAGAGGTAGCACGGCTACCACCCAATCGGTCGGGTTAGTCGAGCGACAGCTACCTTCCACCGGGTTAGAGGAACGGGTGAGCGCCCGCCTCGACCTAAGAGCGTAAGCAAGGATTCAGAAAGGGCACTCAGGAGGAACGACTATGCACAAGGTTTCTGCAAACTATGCTTTGCCGGCGCTCTTGAGGACACTCAAGCCGGCTGCCAAGAACGGAGCGGCAAGGGCGGCCAGCGCGAAAGACTCCACCAGCGCTACCGGCGCCACCGGCACGACTGGAACCGCCGGTACCGCCGGCACTTCCGCATCCAGCGCGTCGGGTGGCAACTTGGGCACCACCTTTCTCAGTCTTCTGTCGCAGGAACTACAAAATCAGGATCCGACGGCTCCTGTGGATTCGACAGCGTTGGTCGGCCAGCTGATCTCGCTGAACCAGTTGGATCAGCTCATCAGCATCAACCAGGCCGTTGCCGGCTCTTCCGCATCAACTACGACGGTGGGCCTGTCGCAGCCGGGGGCGGCCGGTGCTTCCGTTCTCGATCCGGCGAACGGCGTCGCCGGCTCGCTTTCACCTTCCGTGGCCGGCGCCGCAGCCAACCAGCTGCCCTTCGACCCCAACACGTTGTTGCCTCTCCCCTCCGCTAACTCCGGTGCGGTCGCGGCCACTATCAACTCTTCCCTCAACGCAGCAACGGTGGGCCTTTCCGGCACCAAAACCAATACCTCAGGAGATAAGTAATGGGATCCTTCTCGACTCCACTGTCAGGCCTCACGGCAGCGCAACAGCAACTGCAGTCCATTTCCAATAACCTGGCCAACATCGATACCGATGGGTACAAAGACCAGACCTTAACCTTCGGCGACGTGTTTTCACAGACGGGCATCACCAATGGCAGCGGCGATCCGCTGCAGACGGGAACGGGCGTCACCGTTTCCTCCACCGACTCCAACTTCAGCGAGGGTAGCGTGAATGCGACGGGTACTGCGTCGAATCTGGCCCTGACTGGAAACGGATTCTTTGTCACCCAGAGTTCAAGCGGCCTACCGGACTACACGCGCGCCGGCAACTTTACCACCAACAAGGCTGGACAACTCACCACGCCCGGTGGGGAATTGGTGCTGGGCTACCCCGCTGCCAACGGAGTGGTGAACACCGCGGCGGCGTTAGGACCATTGCAGGTGGGCACCGGGGTCACGAGCCCCGCTGTGGCCAGCACCACGTTGCAAATTTCGGCCAACCTGAATGCCTCCGCGGCGGTGGGTGATACGGCGAGCAGTTCGCTCCCCGTTTACGACTCCCTGGGTAACTCGCATACTTTGTCGGTTACGTATACCAAAACGGCGGCCGATACCTGGAGCTACCAGGTCACCATACCTTCCGCCGATCTAACTCCCAGCGGAACCGGCGCTACCACAGTCGCGTCGGGCACTTTGAACTTTGATGGCACTGGTACGTTGGTCTCTACCGAACCCACCGGCGGTGCTGCGACTGTGGCCCCGTCGGCCGGCATCGCGCTGACTCTGCCGCCCGTCGCTGTGGCCCCGGCTCCACAAGCCACCTTTGCTGATGGCGCCGCTTCCTTGCCGCTCAATTGGACTCTGCTGAGCGGGGGCGCTTCCACCATTACCCAGACGTCGTCAGCAAGCGCGACCAGCGCCACCACCACGAACGGCTTCGCCAGCGGCACGCTCTCGAGCTACTCCGTACAGCCCGACGGCACCATCGAGGGCACGTTCTCCAGCGGCCAGACGCTGGCGCTAGGACAGGTGGCGGTCGCCTCCTTCGCCAACACGCAGGGCCTCGCCGACATCGGTAATAACAACTATCAGCCGACCGAGGCCTCTGGCGCCGCGGTTGTCGGAATAGCAGGCACAGGAGGCCGAGGCACCATCGTCGGTGGTTCCGTCGAAGCATCGAATGTGGATATCGCCACTGAGTTTGCCAACTTGATCGTGGCGCAGCAGGCCTACTCGGCAAATGCCAAGTCGATTACCACGTTCAATACGGTCTCTCAGGCGACCCTTGCAATCATCCAGTAAACAACCGCACGCTTGATTTCTTAGCGCTACATTAGGAGCCGGCCGTTTGGTGTCTCTGTCGAGCGGCCGACTCCGGATTGTGTGAACGTTTCTCATATCTGCTGCGAAGTTCCCGTGCTCCCAACCTGTTGCGTTGCTGCCCGCAAGTTATGTGAGCAGAAAAACCACACCTCGCGACCTTATCAGGCCACAGTCATTACGAAACTGGTCCTTGAATGCCTGCCCTGGATGCCCGCTTTCGTTAATGGCACTCCGGCTTAACAAGTTTCCGTCCGTGCTTCGCCACCCTCCATCGGCCCATCTTTCGCAACGGTCTTTCAATTGCTATCACTGTTATCCAAAGACCGGCGCGCCTGCGTGCGATCGGCAATCCAGATGCATGACCCACAAGCATGCCAGCCGGGCGTACAGCAGACGTATGGAAACGGGACAGCAGAGAAAGAGAGATGAATGAACACCTCGACCAAGGCCGCCGCCCTACCGATGGAAGCGAAATCTGCAAAGAGTTCGCTCTTAGTGGAACGATCTCAGGAGCGGGATCCTTCTGAACTGTTGCCTTGGCTCCCATGCACGCTGGCATTGGATTTGCCCGTGGTGAAGTTTACCGTGGGCGATCTGTTGGGCCTGGTGAATGGGTCCATTGTTGAAACGGCATATCACCAAAGCAGCGACCTGCCGCTGCGCGTGAATGGGCAGTTAGTCGGATGGACAGAATTTGAGGTCGTTGGCGAGCGTCTCGCCGTGCGGCTAACGGACTTGTCATGAAGAGGACCACCTTGAGCCAACCAATTTCCGGCGCAGGAGCCGCAGTGCAACCCTCCGTGCCCGCGGAAAAAGAGTCCTTGCAAACGTTCGAGACCTCCGCAGGGATGTTGTCGCGCGCATGGAGGTGGCTTCGCACCCGCCAGTTGGCACGATCCAGTAGCCGAAGGCTGCAGGTAGCGGAGACAGTGTCGCTCGGAGAAAAGCGATTTGTCGCTGTCGTCCAGGTGGACGGGCGCCATTTTCTGTTAGCGGGCGGCCCCGCAAATATCGCACTTCTGGCCCAGTTGAATGAAACGGAACCCTTCGAAGACGTGCTCAAAAAGACCATGACTGTTCCCCCGAAGCAGATCGCGCAACGAAAAAGGAAAAAGAAGGAGATTCGATTAGAAAAAGCGTTGAAAAAAGTCGGCGCGCCGGCCGCGTCGAATCCCAGAGAAGCCTTTGCCGGCGTGTTGAAGGGAAGCCCGACCACATCGAAGACCGGATCGAAGAAGCAGCCGGCGAAGAAGATTGCAAAGTCTCCCGCTTCCGCTGCGACGTTGGAGAACGCCGTGCCCCAGAAGAATGCAAAGACCGTCGATACGTTGCTTGCAGAAACGGTGACTGTCTCCCCGAAACGCACCGCGAAGCAGGGTACAAAGCAGGGCAGCAGGCAGGGTACGGCGAAAAGTACCACGCGGCCCGCTTTCCCCGGAGATCCAGCGGACGTTTCCCCACTCAACACGCAGAAAGCGGGCTTGACATTCGACCAGTGGTTAAAGAGAACAGCGACGGGGGCAGATATGCGGGCGACGAAGCCTGCAGCCAACCCGCCCGGGTTGGAAAAAGACCTTGCAGACGTCTCCCGCTACACGCCGGCGAATGGAACCCCAACTCTGGACAACTGGCTGCTGAAGACGACGGGCAGCCCGGAGAAGAAGCCGGTGAAGCAAGTCCGCCAACGCAACCGTGGAGGAATTCGCGTGAGCCATTCCGCGGCGGCCGGAGCGACGCTTTGCATCTTGCTTTGCCTTGCGCCGTCAGCACAGGGGGCACCCTGGACAAATGGAGCAACCACCAGAGCCGTGCCTGGAGTAATGCTCTCGCCAACGGTGTCATCGCTTTTAGCCTATGCGCCCCTGCGGCTAAGCAAAGCCCCGCAGGACCCGAACGAATTGCGAATTACCGGGATAGGCAGTGGTTCTCCACAATGGACCATCTTCATCCTACTGACGTTCCTGACGCTTCTGCCTTCCATCCTTATCTGCACCACGCCGTTTGCACGCTTGCTGATTGTCTTTCACTTTCTCCGCCAGGCGCTGGGCCTGCAGACAACGCCATCGAACCAGACCCTGGTGGGTTTATCGGTAATCATGACTTTCTTCCTCATGCAACCGACGGGCGAGGCTATCTATCGCGACTCAGTCGTGCCCTTTCGCGAGGGAAGCATCACGGCGATCGATGCGCTGGTTCGCGGCGGAGTCCCCATGCGCCAATTCATGTCCCACTATGTTCGTGAGCAGGATGTGACTCTGTTTCTCGAAATCGCCAAGGCGCCCCGTCCCGAGGGCATCGATGATGTGCCGTTCCGGGTCCTGCTCCCCGCGTACATTTTGTCGGAGCTAAAGGCGGGCTTTCAAATTGGAGCGGTACTGTTCCTGCCTTTTCTCGTGGTGGATATGGTGGTCGCGTCTATTACCACATCGGTCGGCATGGTGCAGTTGCCCCCGGTTGTGATTTCGACACCGCTTAAGCTATTGCTTTTTCTCATGGTCGACGGCTGGCACATTCTTATCGGCGCCTTGATGCGGAGTTTCAACTAATGGGGGTAGATGAGATCGTCTTGCTGGCGCGGCTGATGCTGCAGGAGGTGGTGATTTTGATCGTGCCCATCCTGGCTGCGGCGCTGGTTGTCAGCCTGACGGTCAACGTTCTGCAGGTGCTGACCTCTCTGCAAGACCAGACTTTGGCACACGTGCCGCGCCTTCTGGTCACGGGAGGAACCATCTTCCTGCTGATGCCATGGATGTGGCGGCATCTTGGGCGCTACACCATCAACCTCTTAACCGATTTTCATAAGGTCCTGCAGTAGTGAATATATCCCTGGTCCAGGTGTTAGGCGCATTGCTGACGATCGGTATCCGGCTCACCGGCATCATGCTGTTTGCGCCGTTTTTTGGCAGCGCGGCGATTCCAGCCCGAATCAAGGCGGTGCTGGTGCTGGCGCTGACCGCGTTCCTGTACCCCGTAGTGTCAGCCAGTATTCCGCCGATGAGCATTAGCCAATGGCCCTTTATGGTCTGGAGCGAGTTGCTGATTGGGGTTGCCCTCGGGGTGGCGACCAACATCGTCTTCGACGGTGTGCAAATGGCTGGGCAAGTACTTAGCGTGCAGATCGGCTACTCGCTGATCAATATCCTCGACCCGCAAACGCAGGTGGAATCCACGGTAGTAGCCACCTTCCATCAGATGATCGCTCTACTGATCTTTCTGCGTCTGAACGTCCACTTGTGGATCTTGCGTGCGCTGGCGCGCAGCTTCGATTATCTGCCTCCTGCTTCGGGTCACTTAGGGGCAACATTCACCGCAGCGGTATTGCAGGCGGGTGGAAGTGTCTTCGCCATCGGTATCCAAATCGCCGCGCCGGTGCTCTCTGCCACACTGTTCGCCGACATCGCTCTCGGTCTGCTGGGGAAGGCGTCGCCCCAACTGCCTCTTCTCCTGTTGGGGCCGGTGGTGAAGAGCGTTCTCGGGCTATTGATTCTGATCTCCACGGTCAAGTACTGGCCCGATTTATTTCAAAACCTGTTTCTCGACTCGATGGTCAGGGCCGATCATTTTCTCCACCTGGCTCGATAGCAACTGATTCGATAGCAACTGGCGTAATAAGGAATACATGGCAGATAGCAGCAAGACAGAACAGGCTTCGCAGAAGCGGCGAAATAAAGCCAGAGAACAGGGGCAGGTTGCCCGATCTCGCGAGTTGCCGGGAGTTTTTGCGATTGCTGCCGTAGTTGCGGTTGGCGCCCTGATTGCGGGCACCAGCATCACTCACTGGACGACCTTGTACCGCGACACACTCTATGTGGCAGGCTCGGGAAACCTTGACAGCAATGGGCCGGTGTTGTTCTGGAGCGCGGTTGAGGTGATGCGCTGGCTTGTTCCCATCCTGCTCGCAGCGATGAGCCTTTCTGCCTTGTCCGGGTTGGCGCAGGGCGGAGTCAACTTTGCCCCCGAGGCGCTCGCCTTCAAAGTGGAACGATTGAGCCCGGCCAACAAACTGGGACAGATCTTCTCTCCCATTGGTCTCAGTAACCTGCTTAAGTCCTTGCTTCCGTTCGGCGCCATTCTGTGGATCGCCATCACCGTGTTGCGCACGAATTGGGAGAGGATCGTGCGTGCCTCGAACCTGGGCTTGAGGGTCTTTGCCGGGTTTGTGGGGTCGATGGTGTTTGAGTTGACCTGGAAAGCCGGGCTTGTCCTGCTCTGCTGGTCCGCGGTCGATTATGTGCTGACTCTAAGAAAGATGGAGAGCGACCTCAAGATGACCAAGCAGGAGGTCCGCGAGGAGCACAAGGAAACGGACGGCAATCCGGCCATTAAGTCGCACATCCGTCGATTGCAAAGAGCCATGCGTAGAAAGGCCCTGCAGGCGGCCGCAACAGCCACCGTAGTCGTGACGAACCCAACCCACTACGCCGTCGCGCTCCGCTATGAAACCGAGATGCCCGCCCCGACGGTTGTGGCCAAAGGAACCAACCTGCTGGCGGAGAAGATAAAGCAGCTGGCTCGCGACCACGGGATCATGTTGGTCGAAAACAAACCCCTGGCACAGGCGCTTTACAAAAGCGTGGAGGTGGGCGAGTCGATCCCGGCAAAGCTCTACCAGGCGGTTGCCGAGATTCTTGCTCTGGTGTTCCGCGCGCAGGCGGAAGTCCGTAAAGCGGAGGCGGCGCGGAACTCCAGAAATGCCTCTGGTCAAAAAACGGACCGTTCCTCTAACCGTGCGTCCAACAGTGCAGCAGGGCCGGCCGCCTCGCCGGGAGCTCCGCGATGATGGCGCGCATAGTGGCGTTACTTCGCAAGTCCGGCGACTGGATCGCACCCATCGCCGCGGTCTCCATGGTCTTTGTGATGCTGGTGCCGTTGCCCAGTTTTGTTCTCGACTTGCTGTTGACCATCAGCATTACCGCATCGATCCTGGTACTGCTCACCGCCATCCAGATCCTTCGTCCGGTCCAATTCTCCGTCTTTCCCAGCCTTCTGCTATTGCTTACCTTGCTCCGCCTGTCGCTCGACCTGGCCAGTACGCGGCGCATTCTGCTCCACGGCAACGAAGGCACAGCGGCGGCGGGCAAGGTGATTGAGGCTTTCGGTCAATTTGTGGTGGGCGGTAACTACATCGTTGGCTTCGTTCTTTTTCTCGCGCTGATCGCCATTCAGTTTCTCGTAATTAGCCATGGTGCGGTGCGCACCGCGGAGGTGACGGCCCGCTTTACGCTTGACGCCATGCCGGGCAAGCAGTTGGCGATCGACGCCGATCTGAACGCCGGCGTCGTGAATGAGCAGCAAGCTCGTGCGCGTCGGGAGAGGGTGCAGCGCGAAGCGGAGTTTTGCGGTGCGATGGACGGCGCCGCGCGCTTCAGCCAACGCGATTCCCTAGCCACGATTCTCATCATGGCCATCAATATCATTGCCGGCTTTCTGATCGGGGTATTTCAACAAGGTGTGCCCTTCCAGGAGGCACTTAAGACCTACACCATCCTCACTGTGGGCGACGGATTGGTTACCATCCTCCCTTCGTTGCTGGTTTCCGTCGCCGGCGGCATCGTCGTAACCCGCGCCGCCTCGAAGGAGTCGTTGGGCGTGAACGTGGGCAGGCAACTCTTCAACAGCCCACGCCTGCTGTGGATTGCCGGCGGTGCGCTCACGGCGCTGGGCCTGATTCCCGGCCTACCCAAAGTAGCGTTCTTCAGCCTCGCCGCCATCCTGATGTTCGCAGCGTGGAAGATGAAGCCACAAGTCCTCAGGGATGAAGCAGACGAGCTGGAACAGCTTGGGAAGACCGCCTTTGCCGGTGGCCCCGCGGCTCCCGCGGTCGATCCCATGGACGCCGTGCTCAAGCTGGATGAGTTGATGCTTGAGGTGGGCATCGGCCTGGTGCCGCTGGTGGATGTAAAGCAGGGCGGCCAACTGCTGTTGCGGGTCAAGGCGATGCGCAAGAATCTCGCCCAGCAGCTTGGTTTTCTGGTTCCTTCCATCCACATTACCGACAATCTCTCGCTGCGCGATCGGGAGTATGTCGTCTACCTGCGTGGGGTTGAGATCGCTCGTTGGGAGCTGCGCCGGGACTCTTTGCTCGCGATAAGCTCCAGCGCCGACGCATCCGACATCCCCGGTCACGATACGCGCGAGCCGGCCTTTGATGTGGCTGCCAAGTGGATCGTGCCGCAAACCCAGGGGCAGGCCATTGCCGCTGGATATGCCGTCGTCGACCCCACCTCGGTGCTGGCTGCGCATCTTGCCGAAGTGATCAAGCAAAATGCCAACGAGCTGTTATCGCGGCACGAAACCAAACGATTGATCGATCGGCTCAGTGAGTCGTACCCCAAGTTGATCGATGAACTGATCCCCAAGCTTATGAGCCTGGGTGAAGTACAGAAGGTTCTGCAGCAACTGCTCCGGGAGCAGGTATCGATCCGTGACCTGGGAACCATTCTGGAAACACTGGTGGACACGGCGTCGTTCAACAAGAACCCGATTGCGCTGGTAGAAGCGGTGCGTCACACGTTAGGGCGTGCGTTGATCCGCCCCTTACTGAATGAACAAGGTGAACTGAAGGTGGTGACGCTAGGCTCGGCGATCGAAGAAGAATGCATGCGCGGGTCGAACCTGCAACCGAACCAGGGAATAACAAGCTCGCAACAGGCCACCCTGGCGCGCCGCGTGCTCGACGGACTGCGCACAAATTTCGGCAAGGAGATCAGCGCGTCGCCGCCTATCCTGCTCTGTTCTTCTCCGGGGCGGTACTACCTTCGTCGCGTTCTGGAGCCGTTCATCCCTAAAGTTGTGGTGATCTCGCCCGGAGAGATTCCGCCCTTGACGCCGGTGCTCTCCGTTGGAGTTCTGCATTGAACTGCGGAAGCCGCTGCTGAGCAATCCTGTTAAGAGCAACAAAGTGGTTTGGGGCTTGACAAAGGAAGTGATGGAATGACACGACCAGAAGTGGCTTACCGCGCAAGCGGCGATAGCGTTGAGGAGCGGAACGAACTCGCAATGCAGGAACTCCCCCAGGTGTACTACGTGGCGGCAAGAATTCGCGAGCGGTTACCTAAGCACGTGGCCATAGAAGATCTGGTGCAGGCTGGAGTGATTGGTCTACTGGAAGCTTGCCGTAGTTACGATAAGACGAAGGATGCGCAATTCCATACCTTCGCAAAGTTTCGCATCCGCGGAGCGATCCTCGACAGTCTTCGCAAACTGGATTGGGGATCACGCAGCTTGCGGCGCCAGGGACGTGAGATTACATCATCGATTGCCAAGCTCGAATCGTCGCTGGGCAGGCATCCCACCGAAGAAGAGATTGCGTCCGACCTGCAAATGCGCCTTGAGGAGTTGCAAACCGCCATGACCCAGCTGGACGGATTGCACCTGGTGGGGCAGCACGCGCAGTTCTCCCACGAGCGTTCCGATTCCTATGACCTGATCGAATCGGCCCCCAGCAAGGGCGGCGATAATCCTTTTGAGCTTTGCCTGGAAGGCGAGATGCAAGTCCATCTTGCCCAGGCCGTCTCGCGGTTGTCAGAGAAAGAGCAGTTGATTCTATCGCTGTACTACTACGAAGAGTTGACCATGAAAGAGGTCGCGGAGGTAGTGGGCAACGCGGTGTCAAGGGTCTCGCAAATCCACGCGGCCGCCATGTTGAAGTTGCGCGCAACCATGGGCCACCTGCGCGCAACGCCGGCGCCCTCAACGGGCGGCGCACCCGATAACCAGGGCGCAAATAACCAGGGCGCAAATAACCAGGGAGCAAATAACCGGGGCGCAGAACGCCAGCAGTCCAGGTTGCAGCCATGACCGAATCCCCCGCAGCGACCGACATATCGAGCAAGACGATCAAGCCGGCGAAGAGCCGCTCGCCGCAGCCGCGGCCGCGCACGATTCAGTCCTGTAACTTTCGTTACGCCGGGCGCTTGTCGAATGAAAATGCGCGGGCCTTGACTGCCCTGCATGAAAAGTTTGCCCTCAACGTCACCAACGCTTTGGAACTCTATCTGGGGGCAGCGCTGCGGCTCAAACTGCTGTCACTGGAACAACTCGCGAGCCAGGATTACATCAGCAGAATCCCCGTAAACAGTTATCTGCTGCCGTGCCCCCTGAATGTGATGGAGAGCAATTTTCTCATCGAAATGGACATCCGCTTGATCTTCCCCATCATTGACCTGCTGCTCGGGGGCGCGGGCACCACCGCATCGGACGAGGTGCGCGAGCTCACCGAGATCGATGAAGAGATCATGCAAAGTGTGACTGCCCTGATTGTAAGCCAGGTGGAACGCACCTGGCGCACCCTGAATCTTTCTCTAACGCCGGGCCATTGCATCAAGCCGAACACGCTGCAGCAAGTGTTCCCGGCCAATGAGAAACTTGTGTTGTTGATGTTCGAGATGTCGGTTGGGGCCACGACCGGCGCCTTCAACATGGTGCTGCCCACATCGTTCGTAGGGTTTCTGCTGCGGCACCTGAAAGCGGCGCAGTCAAAAAAAATATCGAGTCTGCGTCATCTTCCCAATCCCAGTCTCCGGGAACGAATGCTCGACTGCGATTTTACAGTGGCAGTCGACATAACCCATATGCGCGTACTGGTAAAAGATCTGATCAATCTCAAGCCAGGAACGATCTTGAAAATGAAAGCGCCGGTCAAGAATCCCGGGCGCCTGACGGTAGAAGGCGTGGAAATCTTTGAGGCTCTCCCGGTGCGCAACGGCACGTTGAAGGCAGCACAACTCTCATCCCGGTCGCAGGAACCGGGCCCGACCAAGGAGTAGTCAGGTGAACAACGAGACCGAGGACAAAGCGCAGCAGTCTTTCTCGCGCGCCTTCTTGCATGCTTTGGTTGGGGCCATGACTGCAGCCACCGGATCGCCCTGGCTCGCCGCCACGTTGCCAGATGCTCCAGCGGCTCCAGATGGATCCCCTGATGAATCTCCAGATAAGTCCCCAGGTGAAGCCCGAGATGCGTTCGAAGACGAAGCCGGGCCGGTTCGGATCCATCTGACGCTGGCCGGTAGCTTGCCGGGAGCATTCTTGTTGGAATTCAACGGCGCCGATGCTGCGATGCTCGCGGCGAAGTGCCTGCAGAAACCGGTGGCCGCATTCGGCGAGCAGCAGTCGCAGGCTTTGTTGAAAGTGATCGAAGCAGCAATAGAGGCGTTCCGCTCCACCCAGGCGCCGGACTACGGTTCCTTTACGATCGACCTGGCTTTGACCTCTGATCCCTTGTCTGACCAGGCGGCCGTAGCCGAGATCGCCGCTGCTGACGGTGATTCCAACCGCGTATCCATGCGCATGTATCTCAACCTCGCCTTGGCCGAGGCGTTATCCCTGCATGTAGCCCCTGCGAACAGCGGCGCAGAAACCGCGAATTCGGCCGACCCTCCTGCGGCGAAAGAAACAAAGGCGATTCCGGAGCAGGTAAACCTCGACCTGGTGATGGATGTGGAACTCAACGTCACCTTGCGTTTCGGGCAGCGACAGCTCACGTTGCGCGAGGTGCTGGAACTCACCAGTGGATCTGTCATTGAACTCGATCGCCAGGTGGAGGAACCGGTTGAGCTTCTTCTCGAAGGCAAGGTGATCGCCAGAGGCGAAGCGGTCGTGATAGACGGCAACTATGGGCTCCGGGTGACGGAAGTGCCGCGGCCGATCTCCTCCGCGGTGCTTCGGTGAGAGGGGGAGGGAAAGAGTGAAGCTGCTTCGTTCGATACCGTTGCCCGCGTGGGCTGCGGGTTTCAAGGTCATCACGTCCAGATGTGAACAGTGCGGTCGATCGTTGATGTTGCGCCATTTCTCTGCTCACGGCGCCGGCATCCGGATGGACGGGTTATGGTATTGCGGCGCGCGTTGTTTCGCCGCGGCTGCGGAAGAGGAGATGTCACAGCTGCTCGCATCCCGGGTAGACCATGCAAACCATGCGGAACGCATGCCGCTAGGACTGTTCCTGGTCAGCCGTGGCTTCTTGACCAGTGAGCAATTGAGAGAAGCGGCCAACCAGCAAAAAGAAACGCCGGGAGATATCGGAGACCTGCTGGTGAGGCAGGGGGCAGTCACAGAAAAGCAGGTAACCGCGAGCCGCGCCGAGCAGTGGGGCTGCCCTGTATTCGCGGTGCCAAAGCAGGGTGTGAGCTCCGCCATTCATATCCCGCCGGCTCTGGTCCAGCTCTACTGCATGGCCCCGCTCCATTACGTGGTGGCTACGAATCTATTATTGGTAGGTTTCGTGCACGGCGTCGACTACGCGCTGCTGTATGCCATCGAACGAATCGCGGGATGCAAGACGCAAGCCTGCTTCATTACCCGTAGCGATTTCGAGCTGCAAGTCGAAACGCAGCGAAAACAGCAAGCGCGAAGTAAGAATGAAGAAGGCCGCCCCAAGGAGGTGAAGTTCGATCAGGTGCAGCCGCCGGCTGAGATGGCCGCCATACTCTGCAAGTTCTGCCTTGAGACGGAGGCGGACGAAGCCGTGCTTGGCAAATGCAGGGACTACCTGTGGGCGCGCGTCAAGCGCGATCCAACAGCGGTTGACCTCCTGTTCAGGATCGGATGAGGCTAAAGAAGCCGCTGCATCGTCTTTCGAGCCAAGCGGTCGAAAGCCTGCACTGCCAGTTCCAAATGTTCGGTCTTCGTATTTTCCGCCGGGTTATGGCTGAGGCCGGCAAGCGATTGGGTGAACATCATCACCGCAGGAATACCCGCCCGCGCGACCTCCGCGGCATCGTGCAGCGGCCCGGAAGGCAACCTGTGCGAAGCGCCCGTAACCTCGCGCACCGCCTGGTCGCAAAGCTCGATGAGATGAGCGTCGAAGGGGATCGGCTCTATGCTCCAAATCCTCGACCACTCCACCGTGCACCCTTCTTCGGCGGCAAAGCGTTCGCTCGCCGCGCGGGCTTCCCGCAGCATCAACGCCAGCACGTGCGCATTCAGATCGCGCATGTCGAGGGTGGTTTCGCAGCGGCCGACTACGGCGGTTACAATTCCTGGGAAAGTCTTCACGCTGCCCATCGTCGCCACCGCGTCCGGATGCTTGCGCGCGATAGGCCGGATCTCCAATGCCAGTTTGGCCGCGGCCGCGAGCGCATCGCGTCGCACCGCCATCGGTGTCGAGCCGGAGTGGGCCTCCTGGCCATGAAAGGTGATCGCGTGGCGCTCGACCCCCTTGGTGCCCAGCACCACGCCCAGCGGCAATTGCTTCGCCTCCAGCACCGGTCCCTGCTCGATGTGTAATTCCAGGTAAGCGCCGGCCTGGCCGCGTTCCGTGCCGGCGTCGCCGATGCGTTCGACATCGACCTGGCATTGCCGCAGAGCGTCCTCGAGGCGTATACCATCGCGGTCTGTCCGGCCCCGGTCAGCCTGGATGGTGTGCGTGCCGGCAAAGGCGGAAGAGCCAAACAAGCTGCGGCCGAAGCGTGCGCCCTCCTCATCGGCCCAATCGACCAGCCGGACGGTGACCGGCGGCTTGCCCTCTTCTGCTAAACCACGCACCACCTCGAAAGCCGCCAGCACGCCCAGGCAGCCGTCGAGCCAGCCCCCGTTGGGAACGGAGTCAAGATGGCTGCCCAGAATGAGCGTGCGCTCCGACGCGCCGTGCAGCGTAGTCCAGGAATTGCCTGCAGCGTCGAGGTGGTGCTCCACCGGCAGTTTCGCCAGTTTGGCCTGAAACCAGGCGCGCGCCTTGAGCCACATGGGGCTCCACGCAACGCGTTGCGCTCCATGATCGTCCGCGGTCAAGGCACGAAGCTCTTCCAGGTCAGAGATAGTTCTGCGCGCGTCCACCGCCATACGCCTCCCTATTTTCCTTTTTCGTTTTTGTAGACAACGCTGCTTTTCATAACGAAGTTCACCTGCATGGTTCTGCCTCGTAAGTGACAGAAGTCTAGCAGACAGGCTTGTTAGAAAAGCAGATTGTTCTACACTCGCAATGGATAGATGCCCTTGAAAGGATGACCCGTATGCGGTCTCTCGAATCGGCATTTGCATCCAAGCGAAAGGGTGATGGAGGAAATGTGCAATGCCTTATGTAAAGGCGCAGGATGGAACGGAAATTTATTACTACGATTGGGGCACGGGAGCCCCTGCGGTTTTGATCCACGGCTGGCCGGTCAATTCGGCCAGTTGGGAGCACCAGGCGAGCGTGCTCGCCCAGAGTGGCTTTCGTGTGATCGCCTATGATCGTCGCGGGTTTGGCCGCAGCGGATGGCCCTTCGGCGGCTACAACTACGACACGCTGGCCGCCGATTTGAACGCGTTGATGGAGACCCTCGATCTAAAGAACGCCGGGTTAGTTGGCTTCTCGATGGGCGGTGGGGAGATCGCCCGCTACCTGGCTAACTATGGCGCAGCGCGGGTATCGAAGGCAGTCTTGATTGGCTCGGTCACGCCATTCCTGTTGAAGACGGCGGATAATCCCGACGGTGTCGACAAGCAGGTCTTCGATGGCATCATAGAAAGCCTGAAGAACGATCGACCTGCCTTTTTGGAGCAGTTCTTTCCCAGGTTCTATGGACGCACCCTGGTGCATCACACCGTTTCTGAGGCGTTTTTGCGCTTCACGCAGGCGATGGCGCTGACCGGATCTCCGAAAGCGACCAGTGACCTGGTGCGGGCCTGGAGCGAGACGGATTTTCGCGGCGATCTCGCGCGCATGACTGTGCCCACCCTTGTGATTCACGGCACGGCCGATGCGACGGTGCCTATCGAAATATCCGGGCGGCGTTCGGCGGCGCTTATTCCCAATGCTGAATTGCTGGAGTACGAGGGCGAGCCACACGGCTTGCTGGCCACTGCGCCGCAACGATTGAATGAGGACCTCATCAGCTTTTTACGAAGCTAGCGGTGTATACCATGAGCTGTATGCAACTCGCCGTGAACCCGCCGGTCTTGCCGATGCTCGCCAAGCGAGTAGGCGCATTGCCGGCGGGCGACAGCTGGATCTTCGAACCCAAGTGGGATGGGTTCCGTGCGCTGGTCTTTCGTGACGGCGACGAGATGCTCATCCAGAGCCGTGATCAAAAATCGCTCAATCGCTATTTTCCCGAGCTGCTCGAAACGTTGCGGGTCCAGCTGCCTTTGCGTTGCGTACTGGATGGCGAAATCGTGATCGCGACCGCGAGCGGCCTTGATTTTGAGACCCTGCAGCTCCGCATCCATCCGGCCGCGTCGAGGGTGACGCTCTTATCCCGGCAGACGCCGGCCTCGATTGTGTTCTTCGACATTCTTTGTGCAGGCGATCGCAATCTGTGCGGCGAACCATTCGAAGCGCGCCGCGCGGAACTGGAAGCGCTGCTCAGCTCGGCTGCGCCGCCGGTCCACATCACGCCGGCAACGCACGAAGCGGATGTCGCCTCCGATTGGTTTCTTCGCTTCGAAGGCGCTGGTCTTGATGGGGTCATGGCCAAGCCCAGGGAAGGCGCTTACGAGCCTGATAAGCGGGTGATGCTCAAGGTGAAACACGAACGCGATTGCGACTGCGTTGTGGCCGGCTTTCGCTGGCACAAAACAGGGGAGGGAACGCTCGTCGGCTCACTCCTGCTCAGCCTCTTCGACCAAGTCGGGCGCGCTGCAGCATGTCGGCGTGTGCGCGAGCTTTACCCTGGAGAAGCGCCGCGAACTTGTCGACTTTCTCTCGCCGTACCGGCGAGACGCGCTCGACCAACATCCTTGGCGGGAATGGGCGGAGCATGCAGCCGGCGGCCCTGAGCAGCGCATGCCCGGTGGACAGAGTCGTTGGAGCCAGGGCAAGGATCTATCCTGGCAGCCCGTTCGGCCCGAGCTGGTGGTCGAAGTAGCTTACGAGCATATGCAAGGCAGCCGCTTTCGCCACATGGCACAATTTCGCAGGTGGCGCACCGACAAAAAGCCTACGGATTGCACCTATGCCCAGCTCGAAGTAGTTCCACCTCAGGAACTGATGGAAATTTTTCCCACCCGTCGCTGAGCTGCTCTAAAGCCCCACACTCTAAGCCCGCTTCCTACGCCACTCCCGGGTCGGATCATCATCGGGGTCAGGAGTCTCCTGCGGCGGCCTCAGCTCGTCAGGAACATGACGCAGGTTGACGCGAATGCGGGTCCAGGTGGAAGACATTCCGCGCATGGAGTCGACCAGCACATCATCCACGGCGAGCAAGCCGGCCAACTCGGGATGCTTGCTCTTCCAGCGTTCCAGCCCTGCCAGCGCGGCTTCTTTGTCAGCAGAATGCGCCACCACGACCAGTGGCATCTTGGTGCGCGGCGTCTTCTTTGCTGCCGGCTTCGCGCTTGAGGACTGGGCACGAGAAGGAGCTACGCGCGGCGCCTCGCCCTCCATCTTCCGGAAGTGCGGCGGCCATGGCGCATCTCCCAGCCCTTCGGCTTCGTCTTTGGCCGCGAGCGCAAGCAAGCGCTCGAGCGACCCTGGCGTGTCGTCGATGCCCGCATATGGGTCGCCGATTTCCTTGAAGCGCGCCGGCATGGTGAGCACAGTAAAATCCGCCGGCTCGCAACTGGGAACTTCATGCCAGTACAAGGGAGCGGATACCCGGGCGTCCGGCAGCGGACGCACCGAATAGGCAGAGCACGTCGTCCGATCCTTCGCATTTTGGTTGTAGTCGAGAAAGACGCCGTGACGTTCTTCCTTCCACCATTTCGAGCTCGCCAGCGCGGGTACACGCCGCTCCACCGCGCGCGACAGAGCGAGCGCTGCGCGCCGTACTTCGCTGAAGCTCCAACGCGGTTCAATGCGCACATTCACATGCATTCCGCGCGAGCCGCTGGTTTTGGGCCAGCCGCGAAGGTCCAGCTCTTCGAGCAGCGCCTGCACTTCGAGCGCTACCAGGCGTACATCGGCCCAACGGACGCCGGGCCCGGGATCGAGGTCTACGCGCAACTCGTCCGGGTGATCCAGATCGCCGGAGCGCACGGGATGCGGATGTAATTCGATGCAGCCGAGGTTGACGATCCAGGCCAGACCGGCGGCATCATCCACCACCACCTCTTGGGCGGTGCGGCCGGAAGGAAAAGACAGCGTCACTGTCCGCAGCCACGCAGGCAGATCGCTCGGTGCGCGCTTCTGATAAAACGCTTCCGCCTCGGCGCCGTTGACGAAGCGCTTTAGAACAATGGGTCGATCCCTGATTCCGCCCAGCGCCCCCGGCGCCACCGACAGGTAGTAGCGCACGAGATCGAGCTTTGACAGCTTCGTCTGCCGGGTAAAATACGCCTTGCTGGGGTGCGTTACGCGAACCTCGCGCCCTTCGATCGGCAATACTTCGGCAGCTTCCTCTTCGCTCACGAAAACAGGCTACACGCCGGGCCCAGCCTTGTCGAAGTCCAATGCAGTCTCCTTTAAAGCATTTTCGCAATTACTGTGGTCTGTTAAGAGCAGCGAGGTGTGATTTTCTCTGAGAGAAAACCACGCAAAGGTTGGTGGCCCCGATCTAGGTCAATCGCGAAAATGCTAGCCCCTGCGAAGCAGTTCGGAGTGGCGATCAAGGTAGCGGCGGGTCCACATGAGCGTGTGGCCGGATTGCATGATGATGCGGTATTCGCCATGAGTCCATTTCTGCAATTCACTGGTGAAATCAATGCGAATCAATGAGGAGCGATTGCCGAATCATCCTTCTCGCCCTAATACTCTTCTTATGAGATTGCAAAGATGGTTGCGCTGGGCTCGTGGTACTACACTCGCTCTGGTTTCGATCAACCTAGTGTTCTATGCATATGGTCAAGTCAGACCAGAATCTGACTGGCCGGCTTACGGCAACGATCCGGGAGGCATGCGCCATTCAGTTCTTTCTCAAATCAATCGGGAGAATGTGGCAAAGCTTAGGGTCGCCTGGATCTACCATACGGGCGACATCTCCACCGGACTTGACGGAAGAAAGCGGAGCGGCTTTGAGACCACACCGATTCTTGTCGATGGAAGGCTTTATCTCACCACACCCTTCAACCGGGTCATCGCGCTTGATCCCGCCACAGGAAAGCAGCTCTGGTCTTACGATCCGAAGATCGACCAGAGCCTCGACTATGGGGACGGTCTTATCAATCGGGGCGCGGCCACTTGGCTTGATCCATCGCTCACCGCGGACCAAGTATGCCGGCGCCGCATCTTCGAATCCACGCTCGATGCCCGGTTGATTGCGCTCGACGGCGCGACAGGAGTGGTTTGTCCGGACTTTGGCGCGTCGGGACAGGTGGATTTGCGTAATGTTCCGGGCTATCAATACTCCAACTTGGGCGAACATATGCAGGGCTGGTATCACATGACCTCGCCCCCGGTAACGATCGACGACATGGTCATCGTCGGATCGGCCATCGACGACAATACCCGGGTTGACATGCCCTCCGGGGTGGTGCGTGCTTTCGATGCGCGCACGGGAGCCTTGCGATGGAGTTGGGACCCCATTCCTCAAGACGCACCGGGCACTACCTCATCTTGGATTACCGGCGCTGCAAATGCCTGGTCGATTATGACCGTGGATGTAGCGCGTGATCTGGTTTTCATTCCTACTGGGAGCGCTAGTCCGGACTATTACGGCGGGCTCCGCCCTGGAGATGACAAGTGGGCAAACTCCGTTGTGGCTCTTCATGCCCGGTCCGGAAAGCTTGCATGGGGCTTTCAGTTGGTCCATCACGACCTATGGGATTACGATACTGCCTCGCCTCCCCTGTTGGCGACGTTGCCACACGAGGGGAAAAATGTTCCCGTTGTCATCCAGGGGAACAAGACTGGTTTCTTGTATGTGCTTAATCGTGATACAGGCAAACCAGTTTTCCCGGTCGAAGAGCGAGCGGTGCCCCAGAGCGACATTCCCGGTGAGAAGGCATCGCCTACGCAACCCTTTCCTCTTCTTCCCCCTCCGCTCGCGCCACAGCGCTTTTCGATCGAAGATGCGTGGGGGCCAACGCCGGCTGATCGTGAAGCCTGTAAGGAAGCTATAGGAAAGCTCCGCAATGAAGGCATCTTTACCCCTCCCAGCGTACAGGGCACGCTTGCTGTTCCTGGCAACATCGGCGGTATGACCTGGAGTGGCTATGCGTTTGACCCACAGCGCAATCTCTTGATCGTGAACACGAACAATCTGATAGGCCGTGTACGATTGATTCCCCGTGACAAGGTCAGTTCCAATAGCGAAGATGGCGAGTACGGACGACAGCGTGGGACTCCTTATGGAATGCTTCGCCGCTTCCTGCAATCACCCTCCGATTTGCCATGTGGAGCACCTCCCTGGGGCACACTGACCGCTGTAGACATGGCCAAGGGAACGATCCGTTGGCAAATTCCTTTCGGCTCGATGCAGGATTTCGGTGGCGCACATGGTTCCGTACCGCCGGGATCGATCAGCTTCGGAGGTGCAATCACCACAGAAGGCGGTCTCATTTTCATAGCCGGCACGACAGATTCGCATATCCGGGCATTCAACGTCGAGACAGGGAGAGAACTGTGGACTGCGGCGCTGCCTGCTGCTGGAAACGCTACCCCGATGACATACGAGATGAACGGCAAACAATACCTTGTGATTGCGGCGGGCGGGCACCAGCGAATTCCCGAGGAGTCTCTCGGGGATGCGGTTGTCGCCTTCACCTTACCGTAGTTGTCAAAGTGCGGCCCGACTGTTATCTGAAAATCACATTTTGGCGATGACGAAGTTCAAGGCAGAATCCAGAATCAAATCCGATCCCGGGAAAGAGCTCGACGACTGAAGACCGCGGCGCACGAGGAAAAGCACAAATCTCTGGCGGACACAACGAGTGAAACAGCTACTTTGGCTCCGACCGCTCCACGCCCACCTGGCCCACGGTGATCGTGGCCACATAGAAGTTCTCCCTACGGACCTTATTGCCAGCAAGCCTCCGCAGCATCGCGAGCTGCCCCACATGGGTGAGCGCGTCCGCGACTGGTCCCTGAAACAGCCTTTCCTCGGTCGTGTGCAGCGGGTCTTCCGACGCCAGGTAATTATCCAGCGCCGCGATCGCGGCGAACACTCGCTTTTCTTCTTCTTTCCAAGCCAGCGGACCGGACTGTAGCCATCCGCCCTGCCCTGAAGCCAGCCGCAGAGCCCAATCGATCAGATCGCCTATATGCGCCAGAATGTTGACCGGAGCACGGCCCGCCTGCTCGAACGCCCCAAATTCCTCCGGCGCGTCTTCCACTGCACGACCCAAGCGGTAGGCCAGCGTCGCCACTGTATGCCGCAGCAACTCGCGTTTTCCGTTCATGGCCGCTATTCTACGCAGCGCCCGGCGTCCCGCCAAATGTCTCCCATCCTTTGTTTTCGGGCTCGAAGCAGCGGATTGGTCGAACCAATGAATACTTCAGAGGCCAAAGCCCATCATTTTTTCGTGATTCGGGGCACGACTAAAGTTCCGTTCCATGATCTGCCCTGCACTTTCGCCGATTTCCTCGATTACCCGCCCCTTGAGAGCGGTTACTCTTGCGAGACCGACCGCTCTCAAGGTAATGCTGCCTTGTCGAATCTTCTACGCCGTAGTAGAAGCTGTGCGAAGTGTGGGAAGCGCCGTCGGCTTTCCACACTTCGCACAGCTTTCGGTGCCCCGGGCGGGGGAAAGGTTGATTACTCGCTCTCTGTCGGTAACTGTAAGTAATCTCATCTAACTAAACAAACAAGGTCGTGCCCCAGTATGAAAACAATTGGCTTCCTTTCATTCGGCCACTGGACACCTTCACCACAGCCACAAACGCAGACTGCGGCGGACGCGCCGTTACAGTCCATTGATCTGGCTGTGGATGTGGAGCGGACCGCGGGATTTATTTAGAGTTATTGCAAGAGAACCTTAGGTTGCACGACGTATTGCTGGTCGGCTGTGCCTGATGTCCAATCACGTTCATCTTATTGTGATTCCCGGCGACGTGGAAGGGGTGGCAGTTTTCATGAAGCATACGCGCAAAAGGATCCCCGGTTAGCGAAATGGGCGCATGCCGCGACAGTTCCGTGCAAGGGGTGTGTCGATAGCTTGCTCCTCTCAAAAAATTCCATCTGATCACAAAGCGAAGAGAGAAAAGTTTTCAAAGGCGTGTAACCTTTGCACGTTGGTATCGCTCTCACGTGACGTGGTCCGGTGAACGGAGAACTCCGGATTTCCGCGGAGATGCCCGGCTTTTTCCTGGAAGCTTGAAGAAAGCTAGTCCGTAATCACAAATCCAATCGGGGAGCAGACGCAAATGAGCGATGCATGTCATCACTTCGAAGTTGTACGTGTGATAAGAAAGTCAACCCTCAAAATACTCACCGGGATGTTGGTTTTGAGCGGAATGGCCGCTATCTCGGTGCAACCGTTGAAGGCGGAAGACGACAGCCGTCTGGACTTCGTCCTGGCTCAGTTTGCCGATTCCGGAAAAATTCAGGCAGGAGCGAATCTGCCTGTGCAGCAGGGCTTCGCGAACGGTGGATTAGCGATCTATATCACGCCGGAAGTGGGCGTAGATCCTAACAGCTCGTTTGTCACCACCGCGGAGGGCATTGCAAAGGGATTCAATGCGAATTTCATTCCCGCGAATTGGTCGACTCTACCTGGCAGCGCCGCAGTGCGCAGTATCTTTGTGTTTACGAACGTTACGCAAGGCAATGTGCTTGGCGTCCTCCCGAACCCGGCAGGTCCTGGTAATAACACAAGTAGCGGTTACTCGCCGCTGTGGCAGGTGCACCTGGTTGCCTGGAACAATCCGGCAAGTGCGACTGTGCTGACTTCAGCAGCGGCGGTAAATGCCGCCGCTACCGCTGGGCAAGTCACCATCACCACCACGCCCATTATCGTTGAGTGCTCGGTAGTTCTCGGTATTCCGCCTACCGGCCAGTTGCCGGGGTCGAGAGTCGACCTCGCGGCTGCAACGTTTGCCGCGGGCGGCAGTGTGACGTCCATCGCCAACCTGCCTTTGCAAGCCGGGTACTTTAACCGTGAGCCCGCGCTCTACATCACCCCTGAGGTGGGAATCGGCGCCGGGGGCGCCTCTGCCGCGACGACGGCGCAGACCATTGCGCAGGGATTCAACGCCAATTATGTCCCAATCGCTTTCGATACGCTGAACGACCAGAACAAAGCGGTGGACGATATTTATGTGTTTAGTAACTTTACGCAAGGAAATGTACTTGCTTCCGCTCCGAATCCGGCCGGCCCTCAAAACACAGATCCCAATTACACGCCGATATGGCAAATTAATTCGGTAGCCTGGAATTCCGGCTTCAAGCCGCGTCGTCTGACTTCCCAGCAGGAAATCCTCGATGCCCAAAAGAATAAGGAAGTGACGATTACCCTGGCGCCCATCATCGTGGAGTGCTCAGTAATCTATACTCCGAGTGGCGGGTTGCTGCCCGGAGCCGAGATCACCGTCAACAACGGCCGCCCTGCTGGGCGCTAAAAGCCGTCTCCCGTTCCGCGGTGCGAAAAGTCGATCGCCGGATACCAAAGAGCAAAGACCGCAGCTCTCTCCCCGTGAAAGGGAAGAGAGCTGCGCTGCGTGAGGACTCGCCGTTCCCGAAAAGGACCCGGCCAGGATGCAGGGCGCCGTCACCAGGCCGTTCTTGGATAGTGCCTCTCGATCTCTTCATCGGGGGATACCAAAAGCGCGAGACCGTTCGCCTTCGCCTGGGCCACGCATTCTATTTGGGTTTTGGTTTTGATTCCAGCGTGACTTGGCGGTCCGTGGATCAGCCTCATCCGCCATGGCATTCGTCAACTGATAGGGAACTGTCGTAATCTTCTTGGCATGCGCTTTCAGGAGAACACCGTATGCCGATGACCCGACGTCACTTCCTTCAGCAGGGGGCGGCCGCTGCTGTCGCTCTCAGTGCAGCCTCGTCCCTGCTGGCCGATCCACTGGGCTTGCCCATCGGCTGCCAGACCTATCCTGTCCGCGCCTCTATCAATCCGGATTTTGCGGGGACGATGAAGGGCCTTTCCGCAGCGGGCTTTCAGACCATTGAGCTTTGTTCTCCATTTGGCTATGAGGAATTCTCCAGCCTGGCGAAGTACAAGCCGCAGGAGTTGCGCCGGATGCTGCACGATTACGGTCTTACCTGCATCAGCTCGCACTTCGACACGGAGGAGTTGTTCGGCCATGCGGAGGAACGGATCGCGTGGGCCAAGGAGCTTGGCCTGACCCAGATGGCCACGGCCAGCCTCGGCTTCGGCACGCTGCCTAAGGACAGGCCGCCCACCGTGGATGACGTGAAGCGCGTCACCGATCTCTTCAACACCTTTGCGGCCAAGGCGCATGATGCGGGCATCGTTGCCGTGCTGCACAACGAAGTCTTTGAGGAAACCAGCATCGACGGCAAGCGGGTCTACGACATGGAGATCGAGCGGCTGGATCCGAAGACGGTGAAGCTGCAGTTTCAGGTCTCCACCATGCGGAACGGGTTCGATCCGGTGGATTACTTCGCCCGCTATCCGGACCGCTATATCTCCATGCACTGCCAGGACTGGGTGATCACCGCCGAGGGCAAGGCAAAAGAGGTGCCGGTCGGCAAGGGCGTCGTGGACTGGAAGAGGGTCTTTACCGCGGCCGGTAAGGCTCACATCAAAAATTACTTTGTCGAACTGGGGCCGGGTCCCGCACTGATGGCGCAAAGCGTCCCTTACCTGAAGAGCTTGCAGGTCTAAGGAAGCTTACCTGGTGCAGGGTCGCGGAGAAAGCGTTACTGATGGAAGCTCGGAGTAGGGCAGAAAACAACGGGGTCCCGATTCGACTCCGCTCAGGGCAGGCTCTCCGTTCCCCCGATTCCTGTTAAGTAGAGTAGCATTGGCCAACTCCGTGCGCCTTTCCTTGAGGGAAAGGCGCATGCGTGGACCTCTGTTGCGCCGTGATGTAGGAAATCGGAGTCCGCTACCCCGGATTCCCTGTGGAACTTGCGTGAAGACCAGGACCGATCCGAGATTTCCGTTGCCTCCCGTTGAAAGCGTCAAGACTTCCTATCCCCGAAACCTCCATAGGGTCGGCAATGAGGGTAGAAAAAGGGGTCTCGCGAGCGCCATTTTGCGACTTTCCGGGACGTTCAAGGTCCGTTCTTACATCATGCCATGGTTACCTGGAAGACGAGTCAACCCTAGCAGGGAGAATGAGTTGCAGGGCAGTCCTGGCAAAGAGTGGGTTACCAACGTTTCGGTACTGGATTACCTAAGGGGGGTACCCAATGGCCCACGAATTGGTCATTCTCGTTGGTAGCGGCGGCCTCCCACCCGCGCAGTCCTACTCGGGGGAGGGGTTGCACGGAGCTGGAGATCGCCGCATTTTTCGAGGGCACGCCTAAGCCCTTAGGCTGAGCGATTTTAAGTGGTGCTCTGAGTGAGTTGCTTTTCCAACAAAAAGCAACTCAAACTGTTTTAAATGGCGATGGAGTTTCATCTTCTCTCGCCGTAGTGCAAGGTGAACGAGAAGCTCACTCGCGCTCCGCGACCGGCCTCGCGGAAGGGTAGAGGTCCCTATGGCAGCCAAACTGTTAATGCTTCCAGCGTTGCTTTTTGTGTTAGCTGGCTGCCGTGAGAGCGAGCGTTCGCTGCCAGTCATCCAAGCAGCCATGTCGGCGTCACAGAGTATGGGTCAATTCAATGACGATCTCGCCGAACCTCGGCAGCAAGCCTCCCGTTTTGCGCGGTCGCCTTCTGTTCTTCTCGATGAGAAGGTCCCCGCGCAGTTGTGCTATTCGTTCGTCTTGAAGCGTCCCCGAAGCCAGCGAGCGGATGCGGTGCAGGCCCGGCTGCAGCAGGCCGATCGAATGAATGCAGCCTTTGGCTCAGGTCTGCTCTCCGTTGACCTGATTGGTGATCACGCGAACATCTTATCCCTGGAATTTCTGTCGGTTTGGCCTGCGGAGCATTTCTATATCGATCGCGTCAGTGCCGTGGTAGAGGATTACTTCTCCTCCGCAGATATACAGGACTACTTGTGTAACGCAGGATTCGCGGAGGTGAGATTGTCGACACGACGTAGAAACGATGGTAAGACTCGCCCTGTTTGGAAGGCACAAGTCACGAGCGAAGGTTTAATCGAAACTCGGAACGAGGGCAACTAGGCATCTGGTTCCCGGGATTCCTATCCACACTCCTATCAAGCGATGGATAGTAAGAATGGGATGGCACACGAGAAACGCAGCCTTTTGCAGAGAATGGCCATAGGGGGCTTAGCCTTGCTGGAGCGAGCATTCAGAGTTCGATGCGTGCATGTAGCTATGCAGTGCCCGTTATGAACGGTGGTGTTCCTCTCCAGAGAAATAGGCAGGTATGTAGGGATGAGAAGTAGCTTAACTGCTCGGGTATTAGTAGTGGATGATGATCCCCTGGTCCGCGAGGTGCTTAGCATAGTACTGACCGAAGGCGGATTTGCCTGTCGAACTGCATCCGACGGGTTTGAAGCCATAAGGAGCTTATTGGAGAGCCCCTATGACATCGTTATCTCTGATTTGCGAATGCCGAATATCTCAGGCTTTGAGTTGCTGGGGATCATCCGGCAACGATTTCCGAAAGTCATGGTGGTTGTGATCAGTTCAGAGCCGGATCCACGCCTTGATGCCTGGGATGAGCCAATCGATGCCTTTTTCAGGAAGGGAGCTTTCACGCACGAGCAACTGCTTGTAACGATGCGTACACTCTGCAAACGGCACAAGAGCCCGCACGCCGTGAGTAAACCGTTGCGAGTTACGCGACCGGTTGGCGGACGGATAGAAATAAGCTCCGCTATTGCGAACGGCAGCAGGAAGAAAATTGCGGGAGCCAACAGGAAGCCGGCACGAAACGTAGTGCGGTTCAATATGCGAGACGAGGAGCGTGCCGGGTTTCGAGTACGCGGTATCTATGATCCCTGGGAACAAGCGTGGCGGATCAAGACCTGGCCAACGGGTGAATATGGCCCGGTACACGATTGCTGGGTCAAAGGAGCGGAGGTCTACAAGGTAAAGACTCCTGGAGCTACCGACGACGGCTGTTGGCGGCCATGCAATATGGGCGAGAAAGACATCACGATTTCCGGTGGAGAGAAAAAAGCCATTCTGTCCTTGATCGATAAGTGGGAAGTCCGCGTCCGGCGCTCGGCATGATTTCAGCGCTCGGCGACACCTTTGCCTTGCCACGTAGCCAGTAGACAGAACACGTGAACAGGCGAAGTCTTTGGTGGGTGTCAGCTGCGTCTGTATCTTTGGTGGTTCGAAGCGCGGCGACCGGCTTTGAAAAGGCGCTCCGGCGAGCGTCTACCGTGGGCGCCCGCCACCGCTTTTTTGGGGCCGCGGAACTTCAGCGAAGTGCCGCTTCAAAAAAATTCGTGACCCTGGACTGGTATTCCGGCTGCGCGATGGTCTGCGCGTCGCCGTGTCCAGAGCCCGGTACCAGCCAAAGCTGTTTTGGCTGCCCTGCCGCGGCAAAGTTCCTCAAGCTGTTGCCCGGCGGTACCACGGAATCTCCTTGCTCATGAATGATGAGCAGTGGCCGGGGACTGATCTCGGCGATCACGTCCATAGGCCGGACGCGCGTCACATCGATCCCCGCGCGCATGTCGGCGATGGCGACCGTTACGGGTGCAAATGGGAAGGCCGGCAGATGAATGAAATGTTCGAAGCCGGCAGCGATGACGCGTGGAGCATCGCTGAAGCCGGAGTCATCTACGACCGCGCGGATGCGATGGTCCTTCGCTGCCGCCAGGATTGCAGCGGCTCCGCCCATCGATATGCCGAGGATGCCAATTCGGTTCGCGTCTACGTCTTTTCGTCCGGCTGCATAGCTAACCACCGAGACGACATCGTTCTGCTCCAGAGCCCCGAGTGTCACGTACTCGCCGCCGCTTGGCAGGCGCGCCCTGGAGTTGTAGGTCAAGACGCTGAATCCCGCGCGATGGAGAAATTCGGCGATCGACAGCATTTGATCCTGCGTATCGCCGTAGCCACTTAAAAGAATGACCAGGGCTGGATGCGCTCCCGGGAAAAAGCGCCCATCGAGAAGAACGTTGTCTGCAGCGCGAACCTGGATGTGCTCAGGATCCAGGTCGGGGAACGTGGCGAGAGACCATTTATACGGGCGATAGGCAGGGTGGACAGCCCGCTCAGATCCGACCCAACCTACGGCTCCGAGAATCGCCAGGATGAGAACAATGCCTGCGACACACCACAACGTGATCTTTCGTAGCATATAAAGCTGACCCCCGACCTGAAGTAGATCATGCCCCACCCCGGTGGCCGGTTGCGGGTTCAAGAATTGACTTGGGCGGCACGCATGGAAATGACACGCCATGCGGCCATCGATTGTTTCAGATAGACTCCCGGGTCGCCTTTCAGCCCGTAGCACTGGATGCCGAACGGCCCCCGGTATCCGGCTTTTGTGATCGTGCGGACCAAGTCTGTGACATCGTAGTCGCCGCGGCCGAGAGGCTGAATCAGCGTGTTCCAATCCCGGCCCTGCACGTCCGCTCCGTTGATGGTGACCCCGTACAGGCGTGGAATGGCGCTATCCAGTAAGTGATGGAACTCCGGATCAAACCCGGAGCGCAGTTCATGGCAGAGATTGAACGTGACGCCCACATTGCTGCGCCCCACTCGCTCCGCAACCCGCACAACGTCCCGGAAGCGGGCCAGGTAAAAGCCATAATGTGGATAGAGAGCGACGCGCAGGTTGGATCGAGCGGCGAGAGCGGAGATTCGATCGACCGCCTGGATCGTTCGCTCTTCTGCGCCGGCGCCGGCACCCTCCCCCTGCAACGCGACCCATACAACGGTTCCACGCCCTTGCAACGCCTCGATTGCGGATTCCATACCTGGTTCGTATTTGATCGCGCCGTTGCTGATGTCTACCGTCAACCAAAGAAAGAACAATTGCAGATGCGCCTCGTCCAGGGCTCGCAACCGTTCAGGGATTTCGAGCGCATGATCGAAGACGGTCCCCGCAAACCCATACTCGCGCGCAAAGCCGGCTTGCTGCTCGGGGGTAATATCGCCAAACTCGTAGGCATAAATGGGGTTTGGCAGGCCGGCGGCGGCTCCGCTGTCGAGCCCTCTCGCCTTGATGTTCGCCAGTGCAATGCAAGAGGCGGCAGCGGTTTTGACAAATCCACGGCGGCTCATGAGGACCATGCGGTGCATCTCCTTTGCTGCTTTGGCCTGCATCGGCATCGTAGCTCATCGGAGGACGACGCGGAGAGACCTGCCTTTTCTTTTTCCCCGGGCGGGGGCGCCTTCTGGCCATTCCGAAAGTTACAGCCTTTTGTTTGCACAGATCGTCTACCCATGCCGATAGGAACGCAATAGGTGGGAACGAGTGCTCAATCAGGCGTTTGGCTCGGCGATCGATCATAGCTGGATTCCCCTGTCGGCATGGCGGCGTCTCCATTTCCTTGACCCGATTTTGGAGTCGAAACGAATCGGACAAAACAAGTTCGATTTTCTCGATGATGTACCCGTAATGGCGGCGACGGTTCTGGCTTTAGACATACTTCTGCACGAGCCTTGTATCGACCTGCAAAAGGCGGCCGAGCTGATTCTCAGTGATGTGGGGGCAACCATCCAGATCCTGTTGCTCATCGGCAGAGAGTATGACTTTACCGCGCAGCGCCTCAGCCGCATGGGCGATTGCCTTGCCAGTCTCGACGTGGGTACCTGGTATGGCGCAATCTCGGCCGCTCGCACCTTTCCCTGCGATCGGGAACATGCAGCAACCACCGCAGTCTGGACGCACTGCCGCCTCGTGGCCCAATACGCACAACTCGTCGCTGAGTCGCTCGAGGGCGTCTATCCTGAAGATGCGTACCTGGTAGGCCTGCTTCATGAGGCCGAAGCCATCCCCGCCGTTCTCGGCTGGCCCGAGGGAAGCCTGGGCACCGGCGATCCCGGCGCCTTATGCTTAATGGAGCGATCACTGCCGCTCTTTGTTCTAGCCGCCATGCGCATCGTGAATGATTCCTGCCCTTCGTCTACCTGGCGATTCATCCTTACCGAAGCGCACGAACTGGCCGGCGCCACAACCGAGTTCGATGCGTCGATCATCCTCCACTCCGGCCTTCCTTTGCATCCCCTTCCTTTGCGTCTTGATGACACACGCATGGCCCCCGAGGATAGCTCTCATCAGGTCTCACTTGTTTCTCACTAACTCCTAACATGCGCACCCATTCAGCCCGGGCAGCCGGCGCCTTCTGCCCTTCAATCAGCCGAAGCTATAGATAAACCAAGCCTGATGGACGATGGCATTCCGCGTGCACAGTACTTGCCCGAGGTCACGCAATGGAAAGTGGATACTACGCTGCCTGCACCGGGCTGATGGTGCGAACCCAATCGCTCGAGACCGTTGCCAACAACCTCGCCAACGTCAACACGGTCGGGTTTCGCGCGTCCCATAATATTTTCAGCTCGTTATTGGCGACCACCGGCGACTCTCCACTCTCCGTGGTCAACCAGGACGCGAATGATTATGGCGTACTGAGCGGCACACGGCTGGATACTACCCAGGGTGCCCTGACGCGCAACCGGCAACAATCTCGACTTGGCAATGGAAGGTCCCGGCTACTTCGCGGTGCAGACCGCAACCGGTCCGGTCTACACCCGGGGAGGAAATTTTCGCGTGTCGCCCAGTGGCCAACTGACCACAGCTCAGGGTGACCCGGTCCTGGGCGACAACAACCGCCCCATCACGCTGGTCGGAGCGCCCATTTCGATCAGCCCCGACGGAACCATCTCCACTGACGGCGCCATCTCCGGACGGTTGAAGCTGGTCGAGTTTCCTCCCACCGTGGTGATGCAGAGTGCCGGCGGTACCTACTACACCGCACCCCCCAACACCGCGGTTCCCGCCACCAGTTCCAAGGTGAGCCAGGGAATGCTCGAGAGCTCAAACGTCAATCCCATCACTAGCGTAGTCGAACTGATCTCCGCCCAGCGCGAGGTCGAATCCATGCGCCATGTGCTTACGATGTTCAGTAACGATCTCGACAAGACGGCAGCCGAGGACTTACCACACCTTAGCTAATGCCCCGCCATGCGCCGGTAGATCCGGCGTTGAAAGGACACAGATATGTTTCGTGCTCTCTACACCGCGGCCAGCGGTATGAACGCCCAGCAGATGAACCTCGATGACATCGCCAACAACCTGGCCAACTCCAGTACCACGGGCTTTCAGCAGCGTCAGGTAAATTTCACCGACCTTCTTTATCAGAGCGAGATCATGCCTGGCGCCGCGGCAACACAGCAGACCACGGTGGCGGCAGGCCTACAGGTCGGTCTCGGTACACGGCCCTCGGAAACGGAGCTCATCCAAACCCAGGGTGACCTCGCCAGCACCGGCAATCCTCTCGACCTGGCCATTCAGGGTCAGGGCTTTTTTCAAATCCTTCTGCCCAGCGGACAGATAGGCTACACCCGCGATGGTTCCTTCCATCCCGATGCACAGGGGCCAGGTCGTCACCGCCGACGGCAACCCGCTGCAACCCGCGCTGACGATTCCGGCAGACGCCATCAGCGTGACCGTCGGCAGCGATGGCACCGTCAGCGTGACCCAGCCAGGCCAAACCGCGGCCACCCAGGTGGGTGTCATTCAGACGGCTTTGTTCATCAACCCAGGCGGCCTGAACAGTACGGGCGACAACATTTCTTTGCAGACGACGGCATCCGGCGAACCGGTGGTCGGCACACCAGGGGGTGCGGAAGGCCTGGGCTCTTTGCAGCAAGGCATGTTGGAGCAGTCCAATGTCAGCGTCGTCAATCAGTTCGTGGCTATGATTCTGGCCCAGCGATCCTACGAGTCAAACTCACGCGTCGTGAAGGCCGCCGATGAGATGCTGCAACAACTGAACCAGCTTTCCACCTAGCCCGAGGCTAGAGGGTTGCAGCCGCAAACGATTGTAGAAATCGCACATCTCTCCATGGGCAGAGAGGGTACATGAAGGCGAGTTGGATAGTGGTTTCATTGCTGATGGCGGCGGGTTCCCGCGGGTGGAGTCAATCCCAGTCCGAGGACCACTTTGCGATCACCGCGCAATTGGTTGCGCAAACTCTCTCTGCCGCAGGGACCCCCACCGTCGATGAGCAGGTGTCTCTGCTGGCCAAAGTGGTGGCCAGCGAGCCCCATCCAAAGCTGGATATTTTGTCCGTCGAGTCACTCGGCGATGGACAGGCTGACCAACATGCAGCGCGCTCCGTGGTTCACTCGACGGCTCGTTCCACGGTCAAGCTCACCTGCAATCTGCCTGGCGCCTGTTTGCCTTTCTACGCCATCGTCGCGTGGCCGCAAGAAACAGCGCCGGCGATTCGCTCCGAAGACTACCTCGTGTTCAACAACCCACGGGTCAAAACCAGAGATGAGATCACCATGCGCGCCGGCACACACGCAATTCTGGTTATGGACGATCAGCGATCGCATATCCAGGTAGCTGTTATAAGTCTCGAAAATGGCGTTGCCGGCAAATGGATTCGCGTCGCCAGCCCAGACCACAAGCAGTTCTATCTCGGCGAAGTAGTGAATGCGAATGTACTGCGAGGCAACTTCTAACCATGCCCATGCTGAGACTCCTCAAATCGACCGCCATTCTGCTGTTGCTTGCGCGTTCCCTCACTCTTCGCCTCCGGCCTGGGTTCGCTCAAACCACATCCCAAAACTCCCGAGCAGTTGCGCGCAGGAGTACATCGCACGATTGCAGCAGCGTATGTTCCGGCAGAGGATCACGCGACCGTCGGGAGTCTATGGTCGCCGCAAGGTCTCCTCGGTGACTTCTCTGTCGACTACAAGGCCCGCCATCTGAACGACACCATCACCATTCAGGTTGCGGTCCAAACAACCGCGGCGCAGTCTGGCACTGTTGACAGCGAGCGAAGTCTCAGTTCCAACTCCAGCATCACGGGCATCCTGGGCAGGACCCCCAGCGCCACCAATCCTCTGCTGTCGGGGCAGTCGTCCTCGGTGCTCAAGGGCCAGGGATCAACCGCCTCCAATACCACCTTCGCCACCAGCCTTACCGGTCAGGTGATTGCTGTTCTTCCCAACGGCAACCTCGTGGTTCAGGCAGAGCGGCAGATTTTCATGAACAATCAGCATGAAAATGTCATCGTGCGTGGCTTGATCCGGCCCGGCGACATAGGCCCTGCAAACACCGTGCCCTCCTCAGCTCTTAGCAATCTCGAAATCGAAATGAAGGGTAAGGGAATCATCGCCGACGGCGTGCGTCCCCCAAATCCCTCACGAGGGCGATCCTATGGCTGTTGAACTTCTGACCCGCATGCGGCATCACCGGTGTCATCGGGCGACGAGCCTTGTCCTGGCTGCGCCCTGTTCTCGACTCTGTGGGTCTTTTCTTCGCGCGCTCTCTTTGGCGTTGAGACAACGCACAAGGTGCTGCTGCGCGACGTTACCCAGATCGAGGGTGTGCGCGACAATCAACTGGTCGGCTATGGTCTGGTGATTGGTCTCGCCGTACCGGCGACACGCAGCAAACATTCTTTACCGTGCAGACGCTGGCCAACGCGCTGCACCCGTATGGGAGTGCAAATCGCACCGGGCGTCGTGGTGGTGAAAAATGTCGCCGCCGTTTTTGTAACCGCCGACCTTGCCGCCGTTCGCACGGCCGGGAATGAAAGTCGACGTCGTCGGTTTCGTCCGTGGGCGACGCCAAGAGCATCGTTCGGTGGCGTGCTCCTGCTCACCGCTCTCCGTTCGGCCAATGGACAGGTCTACGCTGAGGCGCAGGGGCCCCTGGTCATCGGAGGCTACACCGAGGGCGCGGCCGGCAATATCAGGAGCGTCAATCATCCGACGGTCGGCAGAATAGCCGAAGGCGGCATTGTCGAGCGTGAAGCCGCCGTTGACCTGAGTCGCTTTCGCATCGTCTCCCTGCTGTTGCTCAATTCCGACTTTACCGCGGCGCGCGACATCGCCGACGTCATCAACCAGGAGTTCGGCAAGCCGTCGCCACCGCGCTCGACAGCAACCGCGTCGACGTCAATGTGGCCGAAAGTGGCGCGTCTTCCGTGCCCATCCTCATTTCCCGCGTGCAGAACCTCACTATCAATTTCCGTTCTCCGGCGAAGGTCGTCGTCAACGAACGCACCGGCACCATCGTGATGGGAGGCGACGTGAGGCTCTCGCCTGTCTCCGTAATCCACGGCAGTTTAACCATCGATGTGCAGACCGCGTCCTGGTTTCCCAGCCGCCGCCATTCTCAAACGGCAGAGACAAAGACGGTGACAGAAACCAGACTGTCGGTGAACGATGCGCCGGCACAGTCGATACAACTGCAAGAAGGGGCCAACGTCGATGAGTTGATCAAAGGACTGCATGCCATTGGTGCCACTTCCCACGACATCATAGCGATCCTCCAGGCCATCAAGGCGGCTGGCGGACTGCAGGCAGATCTGGAGGTGCATCTAATGTCCGATATTTCGACGTTCCGCAGCTTATCCGCGCCTGTCCCCGGTGTCCCGCTGACCACGCAGGCCGACAAGCGTCATCCGCCACTCAGGCTCGACCGCCGGCACCAATACCAAGATCGAGAAGTCGGCCAAAGACTTTGAATCCATCCTTCTGGGCAGCTGGCTGCAGCAGGCGGAGCAAAGCTTTGGTTCACTCCCTGGCGGAGACGACGATGAAGACGCGGACGTCGGTAAAGAGCAGTATCAGAGCATCGCCACGCAGTCGTTGGGAAGTTCGATGACCGCGGCAGGCGGCATAGGCATCGCAAAGATGATTTCGAAGCAACTCCATAAGACGGAGGATGCGCGGGTGGCAGCCCAGTCTCACCCAATCCACGGCAATAGCAGTTCCAACGCAGTGCTTCCATGCGAAGTTACTGCAAGGGGGGTGGGTGTTCCGGCTTCTACATTTCCGGTCGAGACGGCACGAAACAGGTGATTGCAACGCAATTGTTGCCAGGCCTGGGCGTAACACTGAAAACTTTATCGCGAAACGCCGATAGCAGTACGTCGAGACAGGAGAAGTTGCGATGAAGATTGAAGGCATCAATCCGGCAACAACTGAATTGCCGCTGACCGGACCAAACAGGCCACCAACACCGCCGTGCCAGTACTCAGGATGCGGCGGAGGACTGGCCTCGTTCCATTCAGACAGTGCATCCGTCCAGTTGTTGACCAGCCAGGCGTTGAATTCTCCTGAGATCCGCCAGGGCACCGTGGATGCGCTCCGCCAGTCGGTCAGCAGCGGCCAATATCAGGTAGACGCAACGAATATTGCCGGCGCTATCGCAACCTCAGGGCAGATAGAGGGCCGGGGGAAAGCGCACGCAGGGTCTTATCGGTCTATCAGTCAGTCGGAAACGAATCTGTCCCGGCCAGAAGGCGTGCCAATGAACGACGTAGCAGTCCAGACCCACGACCAGCTCGCTGCCAGCTACCTGCAACATCTGCAGGCACTGGCGCTCGAGATTTCCGTGGCCATGGATGCCATCGCCGCCAATGCATTGACCAGATTGCGAGAAAGTGTTGCAAACAGGAAATGCTCTGTGCCATGCTGGCGGTCATGGCACATGCCACAGCAGCGCAATCCGATCTCGCAACCTTCTTTGCTGTCGCCCAACGGCGTTTCGAGCGACGCCTCCCTCACGCGTCCTGACCTGAAGATTCGCGCGACGAGCGCAGCGATCCGTCAACTCAATCTGCAATATGCCGCGCTCCTGAAGCATTCCGGCAAGTCCATCGACCTTCTCGCTTCGTTATGCAGAACCCACACCGGCCAACTCCAGGAGGCTCGCGGGCCCAGGTCGAAGCGTCAGACCTGGTCTTGCGAGATGTAATGTATGTCATCCTAACTAGTACACTCTCGGCCGCCGTACAAGCCCTGCTTGCCGATACCGGCGCTCTGCAGATTACGAACAACAACATCGCCAATGCCAACACGCCGGGCTATTCCCGGCAAGTTAGCTGTTTTTCAGGAGGCAACGCCGACCAATGAAGACGGCGTCACCACCGGCAACGGCGTCGTGCTCGAGGGCTATCAGAGTGTGCGCGACGAGCTGGTAGTCGAACCAGATCCAGCAGGAAACCCAGTCCCAGAGTAGTGCAAATGCTCAACTCACCTCTTTGCAGCAGATACAGCCCACCTTCACCACCTCGACATCCGATATCGGAACCGAGATGTCGGCCCTGTTCACGAGCCTTTCCGCTCTCTCGACCAATCCGTCGAGCTCCGCTTCGGGCCAGGGGGTGCTCACAGCAGGGCAAAATCTGGCCACCGCCTTCAATACAGCTTCCAACGTTTTGAGCAGCCGGCAGTCCGCGCTCAACACTCCGGTCACGCAGGATGTAACCCAGATCAACCAGCTCGCGCAACAGATTGCGGCTTTGAACCCGCAGATTGCCGAGCTGACCTCGACCGGGCAGGACGCCGGAACCCTTCAGGACCAACAGAACCAGCTGGTGCTCGAGCCTCTCCGCATTGACCAATGTCTCCATAACCCAGACCCCCGACGGCGAAACACTGACCACCGGCAATGGAACCCCGCTGGTTGTGGGTTCGCAAAGCTACGCATTACAGACGTCGACCGGCAGCGACGGAAATTTGCAGGTGTTCGATCCGAACGGCGCAAATGTAACCGCGTCGATCTCTAGTGGCGATCTGGGCGGCACAATTCAAACCCGCGATCAGACGATTCCCGGCCTGCTGACCTCGCTCGACACGCTGGCCAATCAGTTCGGCACCGCTTTCAACGCGGCCCAGGCAAGCGGGTTCGCTCAAAACGGTCAGGCTGGGCAGAACTTTTTCAATATCCCCGCGACGGTGGCAGGGTCGGCGGCCGCCATCAGCGTAGCGATCACCGATCCAACCCAGATCGCCGCCAGTTCCGACGGTACGTCCGGCAGCAACGGGAACCTGGCCAAGTTCACCGCATTGCAGACAACCGCGCTGCCCGCCGGCCAGACGCCCACCGACGCGTACGCCTCGCTGGTCTATCAGGTAGGTAGTCTGGCGTCGAACGCCCAGGCTGAATCGACGGCCACCGGCGCCAGTCTGCAGCAACTGAACAACCAGCTCAGCTCGGTTTCCGGAGTGTCGATCGATGAAGAATCCAGTAATCTGATCACGTTTCAAACGGCCTATGAGGCCGCAGCCCGCGTCATCACGACGGTGCAGGCACTCTTCCAGACCATCCTGGCGGCCGGCACCGCCGCGGCGAATTAAAGAAGCGCGGTGGGCGGCCGCGCGAAGGAGGCTTACGATGCGAGTTGCCAACGTGGTTCCCGATATAGAGTCCAGCATCCAGCAGAGCCAGCAGGCGCTGTCGACCGCGCTCGAGCAGGTATCCACCGGCCTGCGGGTGAACCAGCCCTCCGACGACCCGGCAGCTTCGGCAAGGCTGGCCATTTCGCTCGCTGCTTCGGCAAATGTCGACCAGTACACACAAAATGTCAGCACCGTCACCTCTGCATTGCAGACCACGGATTCGGCCCTCAGTTCGGTAGTCACTTCGCTCAACAGCGCGCTGACGCTAGGCTTTCAAGGCGGCACCGGGACCACTTCCACGACTGACCGGCAAGCCATTGCCACCCAGGTAGAAGGCATTCTGAGCAACGTGGTTGCGCAGGCCAACACTTCTTATCAGGGCGTCTATCTTTTTGGTGGATCGGCCAGCAGCACACCACCGGTCGTGGCCGCCTCTTCCACTTACACGTCTACGGAGGCATCGGTCCAGCCTCCGCTCACCGCCACTCTACCGTTGACGGCCGGCTCGGTCACTACCATTAGCGACGCCTCCACCGGCAAGACGTTTACTTTTACCGTAACTCCGGGCGAGACCATCTCTGACCTTTCTGCGGCCGTTGCCGGCGCCGCGGCAGCGGGTACACTTTCCGCCGGTACGACCGCGACCGTCGATTCCACCGGACTGCTCGAGATCAGCACGAATTCGGCCTCTAATGGCATCGTGGCCACGACGAATGATCCACTCCTCGGCGGTTCGCTGACCGCCACGCAGGGCACTCAAATTGCCAATACCTACGTTTACGTCGGCAACAGCGCCGTCAACAACGTCGCGGTGGGCAATTCCCTGAAGATTGCGGCGAACCTGCCGGGGAATCAGATATTCACTTCGGGAGCCAACGTGATCGGCGCCCTCAACGGCCTGATCACTGCTCTGCGAAGTGGAACCACCACCCAAATCCAGACCGCGACCAACGCCGTCTCCACCGCGGTGGCGAGTGTCAGCCAGCAACGCGTTCCCCTCGACAACACCATTAGCGAGTTGAATTCTCAAGAGAGTTACCTCGGCCAGGAAAAGGTGACCTTAAGCACTCAGCAAACTTCGCTCGTCGGGGCCGACCTCGCGACCTCGGCTACGAATCTCGCGCAGGCAGAGACGCAGAACAGCGCGATTCTCGCTGCCGCCGCAAAGGTGCTGCCGCAAAGTCTGCTCAATTACCTCCCGCCGGGATAAGCTGCTCTGCGGCGGCATTCCCCATACTGCGCAAGAAGTACAAACAATTTCCGCATGGTCATCCTCTGCGAATATTCCCATAGCATGGGCCACCGGTTCTTGCGCGTTGCTTTAAAGCGCTTTTGCAAGTGAAATCAGCAACGCGAATTGAAATGATTTTTGTGGATGGTCGATAAAGTGCTTGTCCAAGACGACCTTCTCCCTCGACGAAACCGGAGCCTCCAAGTGAGACCCGCAAAAACAACCTTCGAGCGCAGGCGCAAATTGGCAACCAAAAGGAGCAACACACCATGGCAATTACCGTCCTGAACAATATTTCCGACCTTAAGGCGGAAAATGCTTTGTCCAACACGCAAGCCGCGCTGCAAAAGACCCTGACCCAGCTCTCGACCGGTTTGAAGATCAACACTGGTTCCGACGATGCCGCAGGTTTGTCGATTGCAAATGGAATTAACTCAAACATCGCGGCCCTGACGCAGTCTCAGCAGAATGCCGCCAACGGCGTCGGTTTGCTGCAGACCGCGGACGGAGCGCTGTCGCAGGTAACCACCCTTCTCAACCGCGCTGTCACCATCGCGACCGAAGGCTCCACCAGCGACATCACCAGCAGCCAGTACACCGCGCTCAATACGGAATTTACAGCGATTCTGTCGGAGATCAATCAGATCGGCAATTCCACCAACTTCAACGGCAATAACGTATTTGCCAACAACGCGCCCACAAGCTTTACATCCACCCAAGCCACCCTGACGGGTACGAGCACTCTGGCCGCTAATGAAACAGTAACCATCAATGACGCAAAAACGGGCGGTACGTTTATTTTCAACACAGGTGCCGGCAGCACGATTGGCGCACTCAATACAGCAATCGCCGGCGCGGTCACGGATGGCACCCTCTCCGCCAACGTTACCGGCAACGTCTCAACCGGGCAGGAAGTAATTGCAGAAAATACCGGTGATTCCGGCATCACGGTCACCAGCAACGCTACGGAGCTTGGACCGTTCGTCCCTGCAATCGCCTCCGACACCAGCACCGTCTACGTCGGGGATGGCACCACCGCCGCCGGTGCGAACACCAACATTACCACCACGATCAACGCGCTCTCTGCAACAACGTTGAATCTGAACACCAACAACTTGAGCAGCGCGACCGCTGCTCAGACGGCATTGACGGCCATCAACTCCGCCATCACTACTGTCTCCGCGCAGCGGGGCCAGATCGGCGCTTCCGTCAACCGGCTCAACGCGGCATCGAACGTCATCAGCGACCAGGTCACAAACCTGCAGAGCGCTGTGAACGGTTTGCAGAATGCCGACATTGGTGTCACGGTGGCCAACCTCACCGAGTTCAACGTCCTGGACTCGACTGGTATCGCAGCACTGCAGCAGTCAAACCAGGCCCAGCAAGCAGTGTTGAAACTGGTTCAGTAAGTTAACCCGGTAATCAACCCCATACCCGAGGTGGAGCCGCGAGGCTCCACCTCTGCCTGATTTCCCTCTGCCGCCGCAATCATAAACTTTGATTGTTTTCTTCGGCGGTTTTCGAGTTCTAGTTTCGCGCTTTCGTTGAATCACCGGGTCCATGCTCCGGCGCAGGAGCGGTAGCGCCGCCTCCCTGGGAAAGCAGGTAAAAGAATGAGTTCGGTTTCCGCAGTCAACTCGTTGTTGAATGGAACGACCAGCACAAGCAACACGGATGGCGTAAATATCAGCTCCATCCTGTCGGCGACCAGCGGCAACACGGCCGCGATTGATGTAAACGGCGCCGTCGCCGCCGCAATTTTTGCCGATCGTGCGCCAGAGCGCGCATTGCAGGGCGATCAGACCACGCTCAGCACCGAGACAACGGATCTGACGGCGATTCAGACAGCAACCAATGCCGTCGATACCGATTTGCAAGCGCTGAACAACCTGACTGGACCCCTGGCGGCGCGGACCGTGGCGTCCTCCGGCAGCAACGTCACCGCAACCGCGGCTGCCGGAACCGTCGCCGGCAACCACACGGTTACGGTCAATAGCCTGGCGAGCACCGGAGCCTATTATTCGGATCTTGCAAGCAGTCCGTCGGCCACTCTACCTACGTCCTCCCTTACCATTACAACCGTTGCCGGCGCGTCGGCAACTATTGCCACCGGCGCCGGCGCCGCCGGCGATAATCTAACCGATCTCGCCAGCGCCATCAATGCGGCCGGTCTCGGGGTGACTGCCTCCGTGGTTACTGACTCGACCGGGGCCAGGTTGGCGATTATTGCCAAGTCCTCCGGCGCCGCGGCTGATTTCTCCATAACTTCCCCGAACTTCACTGGCACGTCCTATACTTCCGCAAACATTCCCACCGGCGACACCCTTGGCGCCAACAGCTTTACCCTGACCAGCGGGGGCGCCACCACAACCGTCACGACGACCGCGGGTGAGAGTTACGCCACGCTGGCGTCCGATATCAACAACCTGAATCTGGGCGTCACAGCGACCGCGGGCAGCGATGCGAATGGGACAAACCTGACCATCGCCAGCAGCGACGGCGCCACTCCCTTCACCATCAGCGAGCCTAGCTTTGGTTTCACCCAGGCCACCGTGGGGGCCGACGCGAACCTGACAGTCGATGGAATACCCGTCGATAGCGCGAGCAATACAGTCACCGGGGCAATCAGTGGAGTCACCTTGACCCTGTTGGGCGCCTCCGCCGCCCCGGCAGATTTGACCGTGGCCTCGGACGCATCACAGGTCTCCACCGCGATCAACCAGTTCGTCACCGACTACAACACAGCCATAGGACTGGTGAACACGCAGTTCACCGTCAGCAGTTCCGGCACCGAGGGTGTGCTTGGCTCCGACAGCACAGTCGTCGACCTGCAGAGCACGCTGGAGCAGGCGCTCAATTATGTGAGCACACCGGCCACGGGAACCACGACCACCGTCTCTAGCCTCAGCGACCTGGGCATCACCCAGAACTCGGATGGCACACTCAGCGTCGACTCATCCACACTGGACAGCGCGCTGACCAATAACCCTGGCGCCGTGCAAAGTTTTTTCCAGGGATCTGCGTTAAACGGCTTTGCCAATGCGGTGACTACCGCGTTGGATACGTATACCAATCCCACTTCCGGCGCCTTCACGCTGGACCTCACCGGCATCAGCACCACCAATTCGGATCTCACCACCCAAATCAACGATTTTGAAACCAGCTACATCGCCAATCAGCAAACCGTGCTTACCGCTGAGTTCAGTTCCGCCGAGGAGGCGCTGCAGCAGTTGCCCACAGAGTTGAAGCAGATCCAGGCCGAGCTTGGCAACAATTCAAACGGGGGCGGCTAATGAAGCTGAGCGAAACGGAACGTTCTTATCGTAGGTTAGCCATTGAGGGCGCAAGCCCGATCGGTCTGCTGATCGCGCTGTTCGACATATTAGTCGGCGATCTGCGGCGCGCGGCCGCCGCGCTGCGCAACCACGACATCGAAACACGCTGCAGAGAGTTGAACCACGCCGCACTTGTGCTCGGCCAGCTGGAAAGCTGGATCGATCTCAAGAAGGGCGGAGAGTCGGCAAGAACACTTTCCAGGTTTTATGCCTATCTACGAGCGAAGATGATGGAAGCAGCGGTAACCAAGTCGGCCAAACTGCTCGAGACGCAGGTAGACATGATCCTGCACGTGAGGAGCGCGTGGCAGCTGCTGGATACTCCGCCGCCGCAAACGGTAGGTAACGCCGCAGAAATGCCAGACCACACGAGGAGCGCGCCGGGCCTATCGATACCGGAGCCAAAGCTCGATAGAGTTCCGTTTTCGCAATCGGCCTGAGGAATGGATGAAGGCATTGGTGGTAGATAGGTCGAACAGCATGAGGTCAGTCCTGCGACGCCTGCTTTCGATGCGCGGGCTTGAGGTGGCTGAGGCAGACAATGGCCGAGACGCTCTGGATGTGGTTCGTGGTATGGGCACAGTGGATCTTGTTCTGGTCGATTGGAATCTGCCGGCGATTGACGGCCTGGAGTTTGTGACACGTTTGCGACACGAGTTTGCCTGCGACACCAGGGTCATTATGTTAGCGGCGACGGAACCGGGTGCGCGAGAATTGCATGGGGCCCTTATAGCGGGAGCTGATGATTATCTTATGAAGCCCTTCACCTCTCTCCAGATCGACGAAAAACTGACCCAGGCCGGCCTCGACTGGCGGATTGGATAATCACAGCTTAGCTCGAATACACCCGGCTGCCGGGGATAAATCCCCGGCATACCCCTGGATGGGGGGAGATGGTTTCTGCGACAACGAAAAGGATCGTCTCCCCCGCGGCTGGGGTGTCCGGTCATGGTGGTGCGCTAAGTTGTCAAAGAACTGCCAAGCTCAAGAGGATACGCACTGGGCGCACCCCTGGTGATTCACGCAATTGAGCCGCTCTCTCCCGCAGCCCCTCATTGGGCGAGATAAGCGAGAAAAGCGAGATAAGCGAGAAAAGCGAGAAAAGCGAGATAAGCGAGATAACCCCGTCTGCTCTCTCCTGCAGCCCCCTCATCGGGCGAAAAAAATGTACAAATGTGCGAGAAAAGCGAACTAAGCGAGATAACTCCGTTGTGCTTTAACAATCAACAGCTTACGAGGGCCGAGAAAGCGTGCAGCCGGAGCTCTGACAGCGGTTTAACCATTCCTGTGGCCTTACAAAGATCGCGAGGAGTGGTTTTGCTGGAGAGAAAACCACCAAAGGACCCATTTGCGTCGCTCGCTGCGGCGAGGCCGCTCGCTGCGGCGAGGCCGGTTCTCACCCATTGTTAAATCGCTTCCGCACTGGTTCTTTCTGTAAGGCGGTTGCGGCGGCACGGAACTGGCAGTTCGGTGCAAAGCCGGGCAGGGCCGTCGCGATGGAACGGCGCTGGAATCGACACCTCTGGAGACCCATTGCAATCTCCAGCGGCGCGAGGCGATTGGGTACTCGTACACTCGCGGACTGGCGAGAGGTATACACATATATAGATGCAGAAACCTCCCGGAAAGTTCGGCTGAATCGGCGTTTCGACAACACTTAGATATCAGGGTCCCATACGGCAATAGCCCCTGAGGTACGTTTCTACATCTCAGGAAATGAGGCGAGTCCCGCAGAGCCTGCCCTGAGCTTGTCGAATGAGGACGGCACAATCTTTACCACGGCACGTCAGTGCCATGACCGGACACCGGCCCGGCCTAACCCCGCGAAAACCACATCGCCCATCCCTAAGAAGATGCAGAGCGCTCTGTGATAGGCGCCGCGATCTTTGCCGATAGTGCCTTTATACGGCGCTCTAGACCGTTGCGCGCACACGCTTGCTCCGCATAACACCTGGGAGGTACCCATGATGACTCGCGGCGTCTGTTTTGCATCATCTCCGTGCGCAGTCGCGTCGGCGCTTCGATCGAGGATGAAGGGATGGAGCAGGGGATGAGCGCAAAAGGAGCCCTGCGTGGATAAAAGCACATTGGGTGGCATTGCCCTCGCGGTGACGGGAATCTCGCTTGGCTTATACCTGGATGGCGGTAAGGTTGGACAACTGTTGCAACCCACGGCGGCCCTCATCGTTTTCGGAGGCACGTTCGGCGCGGTGATGGTTCAGTTTCCGTTCTCGATAGTGAAGCAGTCCATCCGGCAGTTGGCTAAGGTCTTCCTCGGCGTCGACGATCCTGCCTCCCGGCTGATCGAAGACTTGATACGCTATGCCGCGGGAGCACGCCGGGGCGGCGTGATGTCTCTCGACTCAGAGCTCGAGTCGATCAAAGATCCCTTTCTGAAAAAAGTTCTCACCCTTGCTGTAGACGGCACCCATCCCCCGGAGTTACGTCAACGAATGGAACTGGAGATGGACCAGGAAGCCGACAGGGAGGAATTAATACCGAAGGTCTTTGAAGCTGCCGGTGGTTATGCCCCTACGATCGGCATTCTTGGCGCCGTCATTGGCCTCATCCAGGTGATGCAGCGAATTGAAAACATCAATGAAGTCGGGAAGGGAATTGCGGTTGCCTTTGTCGCGACCATCTATGGAGTGGGTTCGGCAAACATCTTATTTCTACCCTTGGCGGGGCGAATGAAAATTCTCGTGCGCCGCCGGCAAGTGCTCCGGGAGTTGATGCTCGATGGTGTGATCTCCATCGTAGAAAAGACCAACCCGCGGGTGATTGAAGCCAAACTCGCTATTTACCGCAGTGAACCTGTTTCTGCGCCGAGAGCCGAAAGCGTGGCGGTATGAAGCGGCCCCGACAGCATGAAGAAACATCTCACGAGCGCTGGTTGGTGTCGTATGCAGATTTTGTGACCCTTCTTTTCGCTCTCTTTGTGGTCCTGTTCGCCTCTTCGCACCATGACAAGAAATCTATCGAAACCGTATCTTCCGCTGTGCGCAATGGATTTCAGGAGATGGGATCTTTTTCCAGCAGCAACGGCGTGCCCGATCTTTCGCCGTCCGACATGGCGACCACAGCCCGCATAAGTCCAGCAAAGAATGGAGCCGCCGGCATCGACCTTGTTGAGTTGCAACGAAAGCTCCACCAGGCGCTGGGCAAAGAGATTCAGCGACAGGAAGTTGTCATGCGAATGAGCCCGGAGGGTTTTGTGATCAGCCTGCATGAGCTGGGATTCTTCAATAGCGGGGAAGCTACCCTGCAGCCAGGTGCCGCGGAGAAAATCACGCGCATCGCTTCTGTGCTGATGCAATATGGCCTCAATATGCGCGTGGAAGGCCACTCAGACGATGTGCCCATCCACAATGCCGAGTTCGATTCCAATTGGGATCTATCGACTGCGCGCGCCATGGCGGTGGCGAAAATGCTTCTTAGTCAATCCGGCGTCGATCCGAAGCTGATGTCGGTTGCGGGCTACGGACAGTACCAACCGGCCGTCAGCAACGACACGCCGGAAGGTCGTAGGGCCAACCGGCGAGTCGACATCGTGGTCGTGTCCGGGAACAGACCGCCCGCGCGGCCGGCGCCTTAGTCTTACGCTGTAAAGCGTTCATAAATGGGAATGGAACACTTCTGGCCAACGCTTATTCAAGATCTGTGAGCAATGGCCGTGATAACCATAGTTAGTTCGCAAAGGATCCTTCCGGTCGTGAAGACGATCGAAGATGCCTGGCTTGTTGCACTCATACCGATGAGAGAAGCATGATCATGAAGGAAAAGCCGCTCCAGGTGGTTTTGGTCGAAGACAACGCCGCGGATGCTCGCCTTTTCCGTGAGATGTTCAGTAAGGAGCCCCCGGGCAGCTTCAAATTGATACAGTTCTCCCGGCTTCATGACGCGGAGATTCACTTTGCCAAAGGTGGAGTCGACATCGTCCTTCTGGACATGGGATTGCCGGACGCCCATGGCATTGAAACCGTGCGCCGGGCTCGTGCGGCAGCCCCAAGTGTCCCCATGATCGTCCTCACCGGCCTGGACGATGAGGAGCTGGCAGCCGAAGCCATGAAAGAGGGTGCGCAGGACTATCTCATCAAAGGCCAAATTGAAAATCGCGCGCTTCCCCGGGCCCTTCGTCATGCTGTTGAACGGCATCGCATGCAGACGGAAGCCGATCTCATCCAGATACACCAATTGCAATATAAGGATGAGTTTCTTTCCCATGTGTCCCACGAGCTTCGCTCGCCGCTCTTCGCGATCTATCAGTTTGTGACTATCATTCTCGACAAGTTAGCCGGCGAAGTAAACCCGGAGCAGTGCCAGTACCTGGAAATCATTTTAAAGAACGTCAAGCAGCTTCAATCCATGATTGATGACTTACTCGAAGTCACCCGGGTGCAGGCAGGTAAAATGACGATCGATCTGCAGTCTGCTTCGGCTGCCGATGCCATCGACTACGTCGTCAACACGCTCCACGGCGCCGCAACCGCCAAGGGACTTTCTCTCTCTTCCAGTTTTGAGAGCCGGCTGCCATCGGTCTGGGCTGACCCAAAGCGCATTCGGCAAATTCTCATCATCCTGGTCGACAACGCCATTAAATTCACACCACCCGATGGCATGGTTCACGTGCGGGCGCGCCTTTCCGAGGATCCTAAATTCATTATTTTGGAAGTGTCGGATTCGGGATGCGGGATCAGCCCGGAAATGACAGAAAAGGTTTTTGATCGTCTGTTCCAGCTATCCGATCCATCGGCAAGCGCTCGTAAAGGCCTTGGCTTGGGATTGCATATTTGCAAGGAGTTGGTAACGCGTCAGGGAGGGAAGATTTGGGTTACGAGTACACCCGGACAAGGATCTGTTTTTTCTGTCACCTTGCCGGTTTTTTCTCTGGCTCACATCATAGCCCCTGCTTTCTGCGGATATGAGGGCGAGCAGGAGCCGGTCGCACTTGTTGTCATCGAGGCAGGCTCTCGTGCCGGCTGGCTCTCTGACGAGGTGCGCGAAGAGCAGTCTCACAGGATTCGTGAGGGCGTGCAACAGTGCCTGTTCTCGGATAAGGATGTTCTTCTGCCCAAGATGAACTTCACTGCGGCACTCGAGCTCATCTTCGTCCTCGCCATGACGGACAAAAGTGGAGTGGACGCGATTACCAAGCGGATTCTAAAACGACTGGACGGAGGCGAACATATTCAGTACGCCGACTTGACCGTCGCCATCTCCTCAATCTCACTGGAAGGGATCGGGCGTAGTGGGGCTGAGCCGGCGGATCACCATCTGGAACGCGTAGCCGCCAGGATCCGGGAAATCATGTACGAAGAAGTTTTGTCGAGGATGGCCAAGAGTGGGTAACAAGAAAATTCTCATCGTGGATGACGATCCGGACGTAACCCTGGGCATGCATCTTCGGCTCAGAGCGAATCAGTACGATACCTACTTCGCGGCCGATGCTCCCTCCAGTGTCGCGGAGGCGCGAAAGTATGCTCCCGATTTGATTGTTCTCGATTTGGGTTTGCCTTCCGGCGACGGTTACCTGGTCATGGAAAGCCTAAAAAAGGTCGCCCTCCCTGGCGCACATTCCAGTGATTGTCGTCTCTGCCCGCGATCTCGCCGCCAACGAAGAACGCGTCCTCACCGCCGGCGCGAAGGCTTTCCTGCAAAAACCGGTAGACAATGCTGTGCTTCTGGCAATCATCCGGCGAGAATTGAGCGGCCCTCCCTCAGCCTCAAAATGAATCTCAAGGTGACCCGGACGGATCAGGCCTCAGATCAACGGGGACTCACCCGGTAGTGAAACCAAGACCATGGAAACCAAAGACCGCGATACTCTGGCCCGTTTGTTTAGAAGGGCCGCTTCGCAAACAATGGGTGAGGCGGCGTTCTGGACTGAATTCAACACTCTCGCCGACCATGTTAAGGAACCCATCATGAGCGTTGCCTTGGCATCCGCCACCAGGTATTGGCAGACCTTCCATCGCAGGAAGATTCTCCTTTTCATTCCAGCCAAACCGGATGCTGCGGAGCTCCGCCAGGCAACCGATGAGCTAAAGCTGATCGCTGCAGTTTTGGAGACAGGATGGCAACTGCCCGAGCTGGTTGAAAAGCCCTGACGCATTGCAAGGGTCATGCATGGAGCGACCGCAGAATGCTGCCTGTCGCTAATATGGCGTCGAAGTAGTTCGGGGCGCTGTCATCAAAAAGCATATCGTCCGAAGGTAGTTGCTTACAGGCGTCTCCGCTCTCATGGTATCTGCATCGCTGTTCGTGATCGCGGCCCTGGTGATGCTCGTGGCGTGGCCACTCGCGATCGTGCTGATGGTCATCGAATTCAATGCGGCGTCGCTGACGTTCGGGCACGCGCTGTTGCTCGTGGCGTTCGTCGCATCGTGCATCGTCGGGTTCTACGCGTTGATCCGGACGCGCCTCGTCGATCGCCAAGCGCTCCGGCTGCTCGCGGTCGAGTTCGCTGCGGTCGAGCCTGCCAAGCCGGGCGATCCCTATCGCTGTCAACACTGCCTCGCTCCGCTGCCAGCGGCCGGCGACGTGCGGGTCCTCGTGCGTTGCGTCTATTGCAGCACCGACAACGTGCTCGGGCTTCATCTCGGACGCGAGGCGACGGTCGCTCGCGAGGAATCACGCTCGCTCGCGAACGCGATGGACCTCCGCAAGCGCGAACACAGGCGGTGGCGCAGCGTGACGTTCGTGGCGCTCGGCCTGCTGTTCGCGGCGTGGATGTCACTCAAGTACGGCGTCAAGCTGCACTAGCTTATTGCTCGTACGCGCCGATGTCGGGGCCGCGCGCCCTCGGGGATCGCGGTGCCGGCGTAGTCGATCGGGTAAGGCGAGCGAGTGCCGTGATCGATCGCGGGCGAGCCGGCCGCGGGCCGGAAGCCGCTCGGGTCGGCGTCGATGATCGCGAAGGGCGCCGACCACAGCGGATCGCCGTACGCGCCGTGCGTCTCGAAGCCCTGCGCCTGCAGGCCGGCGAGATCGAGCGACATCGCGCCGCCGCTGGTCGGGGACGTCGGCGGGACCGGCATCCAGGATCGCGACGTTGGTGCCGGGGTCGGTACGGAAGAAGCAGGTTGTAGTCGCCGCCGCGCCGGTCATCGAGTCGGTCGCGATCATGTAGCCGACGTCGTCGTCGTAGAAGATGTTGTTCGTGAGCTGCGCGCCGCTCGATTGCTGGATGTGGATGCCGGCGCTGCCGTTGCCGTTCGAGTTGGCGATCACGTTGTTCGCGATGCACGTGGTTGCCCGCGACCTGGAAGCCGTCGCCGAGCACGCGGATGCGCGTAGTACGAGCGCGACTGGTTGAGGATGTTGTGGTGGATGTTGAAGCCGCGGCACACGAACTCGAGATAGATCCACGCGGTCGAGCCGAACGCCGAGGTGTTGTCCTCGAAGTAGTTGTCGGCGATCTCGAGGTCGTCGATCGTCAGCGTGCGCGTCATCGGGGCGCGAGAACGACGAAGATGCCGTCGCGGTGCCACGCGCTCGAGACGTAGTACTGGTCGAAGTCGTGGATGTAGTTGCGCGCGATCGTGAGGCCCGCGAGATGCGTGCCGGGCTTGCTGTCGCCGAGCGCCGACGACGATGCCCCAGTTCATGTTCGTCACCTCGTTGCACGCGGTGTTGCCGCCGCTCACGCTCCGCGCCGTCGGCGGAGATCGCGATGCCGGCGTTGCCGACGTCGCGCACGAAGTTCGCGTACGACGTTCGGTGCCGCGGCGAGTTGTTGACCGAGATGCCGGTGCCGCGCTGCTGCTCCCAGCTCGTGCCGCCCGGGTTCGTCGCGTAGTAGATGTCGTGGAGCTGGTTGCCGACGACGGTGTCGTGATCGCCGCCGTCGACGCTGATGCCCGGTCGAGCTCTGCGTCTTGTCGAAGTTGCGCACCTCGAAGCCCTCGACGACGACGTACGACGCGCCGGTGACCGAGATGCCGAGCGCGCGCGTGGTCTCGCCGTCGATGATCGCGTGGCCGGTGCCCCAGCCTTGTTGCGCGCCGCCTTCGAGCACGATCGGCGCCGCTGCCGTGCCGCTCGTGGTGACCGCGATCGTGCCGTCGTACTCGACGCCACCCTTGAGCAGCACCACGTCGCCGGCCGCGAGCGTCGCCGCGGCGGCATCCCGTCGCGTTGGCATCGCCGGGCGCGTGCTGCCACGCGGTCGCCTGCGAGTTCGGCCATCGGCGGCGTCGCTGCCGGCGGCGAAGTCGACGAAGTACGTCGGCGTGCGCACCGGCAGCGTCGCGAGCGCGCGCAGCCAGCGACCTGTGGATGGGCGGGCGCGTCCACGACCGGAGTCTCTGCATCCGTATTCGTGCCACCGTCGCCGTGCCCGCCACAGCCGGTGATCAGCACTGCGAGCACGAGTCTCGAGCGAGGCACGCGCTAATCGTACCGCGACACGGATCCGGTTGCGCGAATTTCAGTCGAGGTCGGCGGCGACGATCTCGCCGCGCTTGATCGCGTCGACCAGGATCTGCCAGTCGCTCGTGACCTGATCGGCGCGCGATGATCGCGAGCTTCGCGATCGCGCGGTCGAGCTTCTCGGCCTCGCCGGCGTAGCCGTACAGCACCGCCGGCGTCGGCGGTGCGCGCGTGGCGCCTTCGCGAACGTCTCGCCGCACACGCGCGCGTACTCGACGAGCGACGAGCGCTTGAGATCCGCCGGATCGATCGCGGCCTTGTGATCGGCGAGCTGGCGCACGTAGTACGGCGCGGCCGTCGATCGTCGTCCAGCCGACGAACGGATCGACCGAGGTCTGCATGCGGTGCTGCGCCCTCGGCGACGCGCTGGCCTTGGTGCGCGGCGATCGTCGGATCGCTGCCAGCCGATGCGTCGACGTAGCAGCTCGGCAGCGCCTCCTTGACCTGCAGGATCAGCGAGTCGTCGGGGCCGTTGCCCGCGCAGATCACGGCGTAGTTGTGGACGCCGATGCTGCCGGTGCCGGCGACCTTGAACGCGACGTCGTACGGCGCGTAGCAGTCGAGCACCTGCTGGCGGCTCGGGCCGACGCGTCGTCGCGATACGGCGCCGAGCGACGTCGAGCACCTTCGCCGCTTCCTCGCTCGGGGACGCGCGACGAGCTTCGGCGCTGTTGTCGACGAAGCGCGTGCTTGCCGTCGGGGCCCGGCGCGCACAGCTCGTCGCGCGCGTGCAGCGGCGAGATCCGCTCGGCCTTCGCGAGCACGCGGCCGACCGGGCCGTCGCTCGCGAAGCGATGCACGACGTAGCGCGCGAGCTCGACCGCCGGCAGATCGGCGAGCTCGTGCATGCGTCTCGCGCCACGATCCGGATCATCGAGATCACGCGCCTCGCGCGCGACCTTGTCGGACATCCCGCCTTCGCGGCGCGACGAGCACGAGGCTGATCGCGAGGCGCTTCAGGTCCCACTCCCACGGCGCCGCGGCAGGTCTCGTCGAAATCGTTGATGTCGAACACGATCTTGCCGTCGGGCGCGGAGTACGCGCCGAGGTTGCGGACGTGGGCGTCGCCGCAGATCTGGACCGAGTAGCCGGTGTGCGGCAGCGACATCAGATCGGGCGCCATGATCGCGGCGTCGCCGCGCAGGAACGCGAACGGCGACGTCGCCATCCGGCCGTGGCGAAACGGCAGCACGTCGGGCAGCCGGCCGTCCTCGTTCGCGCGCAAGCCGGCCGAGCACGTCGCGCTCGCCGGTCACCCACACGTCCTGATCGACGCGGCGCACGCGATCGCGCAGGCTGCGGCCATAGGCTTCGCGCTCGGCGCGCGCGACGTGACGAGGTGGCTGGGGCAGAATTACCGGCGTGGTCTCCATCCGCGAATCCTACACGCGCGCGAAGTCGATGAAGCCCGTCGCGACGGCTCGGTCTCGACGAGCTTGACGCGGACGTGATCGCCGACGTCGAGGCCGCTGCTCGCCGCGCACGACGCGACCCTCGGCGGGCGGATGCGAGCAGGCGCACGAACGTGCCCTTGTCGGTCGCGCCGGTGACGATCGCGTCGAACGTCTCGCCGATCCGCGACGACAAGCAGCCGCGCGGCGGCGACCTTGCGCATCGTGCGCTCGACCTTGCGCGCGGCGTTCTCGCGCTCGGTGCAGTGCGCGGCGATCGTCGTCGAGCTCGTCGTCGGTGTACGGCGGCGGCGCGCCGGCGCGCGGCGGCCTTGAGCAGGCGCTGCGTGATCGAGATCGGGATAGCGGCGGTTCGGCGCGGTCGAGTGCGTGTAGTCGTCGACCGCGAGCCCGAAGTGGCCGTGTCCGGATCGGTCGCGCGCTGGAGCACGTACTCGCCGGGGCCGAGCAGCTTCACGATCGACGAGCGACAGGTCGGCGAAGCGCGTCGGATCGGCGGCGCGGCGCGCGCGTCAGGAACTCGGCGAGCGCGCTGCGCGTCCGGCTCGGCGGGCAGCGTCGTGCCGAGCGTCGTCGCGAGCTCGACGATGCGATCCCAGCGCTTCGGCGCGCGCACGACGCGCCGGATCGACGACAGGCCGCGCTGCTCGAGGAAGCGCGCGGTCGCGCCGTTCGCGGCGATCATCAGATCCTCGATGAGCTCGCGCGCGCGGTTCTTGCTGCTGCGACCTCGAGGTCGACGACCTGGCCGTCGTTCGGTCACGGCGCGCGCCTCGATCGTCTCGAGCTCGAGCGCGCCGTGCTCGTGGCGCAGCGCGCGCAGCCGCTGCGCGGCCTCGTCCTGCAGCTTGCAGCTGCTCGGCGATCGCGCGGCCGCCGTGCGGCGCGTCGCCGGTGCCCTCGAGCCACGCGCCGACGCGCTCGTAGACGAGCTTCGCGTGGTTGGTGACGCGCGCGACGTAGATCGTCGGTCTGCGCGTCGTCGAGCGTAGCCGTCGCGCGTGCACGACGAACTCGGTGACGACCGCGAGCCGCTCCTGCCGTCCTCGAGCAGCGACGTGCGATCGGTCGACAGCACCTCGCGGCAGCATCGGGAACGTGTGGACGCCGGTGTAGAGCGACGTCGTGTTCGTCGTCGGCGTGCTGGTCGATCGGCGAGCCCTTCGGGCACGAGCGCGTCGACGTCGGCGATGCCGACGAGCACGCGGATCGCGCCGTCGGCGAGCTGCTCGGCGACCTCGATCTGATCGAGATCGCGCGACTCCTCGTTGTCGATCGACGACCACGGCAGCGCGCGCAGGTCGCGCGCGACTCTCGATCGGGATCGCTGCGCGGGATCGTGGCGTCGAGGTCCGGCGGCATGTCGGGAGCGAAGCCGTTGTCTTGCAAGACGCGGCGTGCGACCTGCACCATGTCGATCTGATGAGTCGTCATTCGGTGAAACGATCCGCTGCCGGTCGAGGTCGCGTCAACCAGGAGCGAGCGCTCGATCGCACCGATCTGTCGCGCTTGCAAGGTGAGGCGGTGCGCGGGGCAAAGGCGCGCGCGCAAGAGGGCGCCGGCAAAGGCACGACGCGTGGCAAGCGCAGCGTCGGTCCGGTGGTCAAGGTCGACGACGGGATCCGCAATCCCGAGACCGTCACCGAGGATCAGCGCCTGCTCGATAACGCGAACGAAACTGACTTTCGGCGCGCCGATTCGTGGCGCGTGTTGCGCATCTTCAGCGAGTTTGTCGAGGGCATCGATGCGCTCGGCGATGTCCAGAAGGCCGTCGCGATCTTCGGCAGTGCACGAACCACGCGCGACGATCCGTACTACGAAGCCGCGCGCCTCACCGCGAAGCTCTTGGCCGAGGAGGGCTACGCGGTGATCACCGGCGGCGGCCCCGGCATCATGGAGGCAGGTAACCGCGGCGCGCGCGACGGCGGCGGCCGTTCGATCGGCTGCAACATCGAGCTGCCGTTCGAGCAGGCGGCGAACGCGTACGTCGATACGCTCGTCAACTTCCGCTACTTCTTCGTGCGCAAGACGATGTTCATCAAGTACTCGTCGGCGTTCCTGATCTTCCCCGGCGGCTTCGGCACGCTCGACGAGCTGCTCGAGGCCGTCGAGCTGATCCAGACCGGCAAGATCTCGCACTTCCCCGTCGTGCTGTACGGCTCGAAGTACTGGGGCGGGCTCATCGACTGGCTGCGCGAGACCGTGCTCGGTGGCAGCAACATCGCCGAGGCCGACCTCGAGCTGCTGCAGGTCGTCGACACGCCGGAGGCCGCCGCGCTCGCCGTCCTCGCCGCGAAGCACTAAGCTCGCCCCGTGCTGACCCGCGCCGACGATCTCGCGAAGCTGAAGATCCTCGACGCGAACGATCGCGCGATCGAGCTCGGCTCGCTGTGGCGCGACCGCACCGCGGTGCTGGTGTTCTTGCGCCACTTCGGCTGCCTGCATTGCCGCGAGCACGTCGCGCAATTGCTCGCCGACGTCGAAGCGGTGCGCGCCGCCGGCGCCGAGCTCTACGTGATCGGCAACGGCTCGCCGAGCTTCATCGCCGGGTTTCGCGAGCAGACCCGACTGGACCGGGCCGGTCTACACCGATCCGTCGCTCGCGGTGTATCGCGCGGCGCAGCTGAAGCGCAGCGTACGGCTCGACGCTCGATCCGCGCTCGCTCGACGACGCGTGGAGGGCGCTGCGCCACGGCTCGCGTCAGGGCCGCACGCAGGGCGACCAATGGCAGCAGGGCGGTACGCTCGTGGTCGCACCGTCGGGCGAGGTCCGTTGGCACCATGCCTCGGGGCGTCCCGGCGACAACGCGACGGGCGCCCAGATCGTCGCAGCGCTGCGCTGAGATCTGGTATCACCGCCGCGCATGCGGTATCTGCAACTCGCGGCGCTCGCTCGTCGCTGCGCTCGCCATTCGGCGACGCGCGCGCCGACGAAGGCATGTGGACGTTCCACGACTTTCCCGTCGGCGAAGGTCAAGGCGAAGTACGGGTTCTCGCCGGATCAGCCGTGGCTCGACAAGGCGCGGATGTCGTCGGCGCGGCTCGCGGGCATCTGCTCGGCGAGCTTCGTCTCGCGACTACGGGCCTCGTGATGACGAACCATCACTGCGCGCACGATTGCGTCGCCGGGCTTGTCGACGAAGGAGCACGACTACGTCAACGACGGCTTCTGGGCGCCCAAGCTCGAAGACGAGAAGAAGTGCCCCGACCTCGAGGTCCAGCAGCTCGATCAGATCACCGACGTCACCGCGCAGGTGCTGAAGGCGACCGCCGGCAAGACCGGCGCGGCGTACACCGCGGCGCTGCGCGAGGTCTCGGCCGCGATCGAGAAGCCGTGCCAGACCGGCGCCGACGTCCGCTGCGAGGTCGTCGAACCTCTACCACGGCGGTCAGTTCATGCTGTACCGCTACAAGCGCTACACCGACGTGCGCGTCGTCGGCGTGCCCGAGCTCGCGATCGCGTTCTTCGGCGGCGACCCCGACAACTTCGAGTTCCCGCGCTACGACCTCGACATGTCGTTCGTGCGCGTCTACGAGAACGGCAAGCCGGCGGCGACGCCCGATCACTTCGCGTGGTCGCCGGCGCGGCCCGAAGGACGACGAGCTGACGTTCGTCGCCGGCGATCCGGGCTCGACCGAGCGCGAGATCACGACCGCCGAGCGCGTGTTCGATCGCGATGTGGTCGCGCCGATCATCACGCAGCTGCGCTCCGAGTGGCGCGGCGAGCTCACCGAGTTCATGCGCGGCGAGCGACGAGCAGAAGCGGATCGCGACCGAGTGGCAGTTCTACAACGAGAACTCGCTGAAGGCGTGGAAGGGCCGGCAGGCCGCGCTCGGCGACGACGCGATGATGAAGAAGCGCGCCGACGACGAAGCCGCGCTTCAGGCCGCGATCAAGGCGAAGCCCGAGCTCGCGAAAGAGGTCGGCGATGCGTTCGATGCGATCGCGAAGGCGCACGCGAGGTTCAAGCCGCTGTTCCGTCGCTACTACCTCCTCGAGAAGTGGACCAAGGGCGACCTGCTTGAACGACGCGATTGCGCTCGTGCGCGCCGCCGACGAGCGCGCGCTGCCCGAACGGCAAGCGCCTCGACGAGTATCGCGACTCCGCGCTGCCCGATATCGAGCAGAAGGTCGCTTCGACCGCGCCGATCTATCCCGCGCGCGAGAAGCTCGCGATCGCGTTCTGGCTCGGCAAGCTGCGCGAAGAGCTCGGCGCCGACGATCCGACGGTCAAGGCGCTGCTCGGCAAGGACTCGCCGGAGCAAGTCGCGGCGCGCCTCGTCGACTGCACGAAGCTCGGCGATCCGGCCGAGCGCACGCGCCTCTACAAAGGTGGCAAGGCGGCGGTCGCGGCGTCGCACGATCCGATGATCGCGTGCGTGCGGCTGTTCGACGCCGCCGCGCGCCGCGTTCGCAAGATCAACGACGACGAGGTCGACGGCGTCACGCAAGGCCGCGCACGAGAAGATCGCGAAGGCGCGGTTCGCGCTCGAGGGCCGGTCGAGCTACCCCGACGCGACGTTCACGCTGCGCCTGTCGTACGGCGCGGTGAAGGGCTACACGTCGACCGCGCACGGCACCAAGGTCGCGCCGTTCACGTACATGGGCGGCGCGTTCGATCGCGCGACCGGCCAGCCACCGTTCGACCTGCCGAAGACGTGGCTCGATGCGAAGAGCGCGGTCGATCCGCGCGTCCCGTTCGACGTCGTGACCACGAACGACATCATCGGCGGCAACTCCGGCTCGCCGATGTTCAACCAGAAGCTCGAGATCGTCGGCCTGATCTTCGACGGCAACATCGAGAGCCTCGCCGGCGACTTCTGGTACGACGAGGCCAGCAACCGCGCGGTCGCGGTGACGAGCGAGGCCATCATCCACGCGCTCGCGAAGATCTATCATGCGGATCGGCTCGTCGAAGAGCTGCGCCCATCGGCAGATGACGATCAA